>OY970067.1:0-5645311 GCA_963705305.1 uncultured Methylomirabilota bacterium
AAGGTCCACAGAGCCGGTTCCGGAAAATAGGACAGGCGTTTAAGTGAAAACTCTGCTCTACTGGACGGGACGCATCGCCGTCCCACAAGGAGAGCAGCCCATGAAACGGTCCCGACGGAACCACGCCCCCGCCTTCAAGGCCAAGGTCGCCCTGGCTGCCCTGAAGGGCGATCGAACCCTCGCCGAGCTCGCGCAGCAGTTCGACGTCCACCCCAACCAGATCACGCAGTGGAAGGCCCAGCTCCTGGAGCGGGCGCTGGAGCTCTTCGCCACGTCCGCCGAGCGCCAGGCCAGCGTGCCGGATGTCAAGGCGTTGCACGCGAAGATCGGCCAGCTGGTCCTGGAGAACGATTTTTTGGCCGGCGCGCTCGGTCGCATCCCCGATGCGAGCGCGAAGCGATGATCGACCGCCAGCACCCCCTGCCCGTCACGCACCAGTGCCGCCTGGTGGCCGTGACTCGGTCCTCGGTCTACTACACCCCGCGCCCCGTCCGCGCAGGGGACCTGGCCCTGATGCGGCAGCTCGACGAGCTGCACCTGCTGCATCCCTTCGCTGGGAGCCGGATGCTCCGGGACCTGCTGCGCCTCCGGGGCATGGCCGTCGGCCGGAAGCACGTGGCCACGTTGATGCGGCGGATGGGGATCGCAGCGCTGTACCGGCACCCCCGCACCACCCAGCCGCACCCGGGGCCCCGGGGGTTCCCGTACTTGCTGCGCACCCTGGCGATCACGGCCCCGAACCAGGTCTGGGCCATGGACATCACGTACCTCCCCATGCGCCGGGGCTTCCTCTACCTGGTGGCCGTGCTGGACTGGGCGACCCGCCGGGTCCTGGCCTGGCGCCTCTCGAACACCCTGACCGGGGACGGTTGCCTGGAGGCCCTGGAGGCCGCGATCCGGGCCCACGGCTGCCCGGAGATCCTGAACACCGACCAGGGGAGCCAGTTCACCAGCATGGCCTTCGTCGCCCTGGTCCAGCAGCACGGCATCGCCCTCAGCATGGACGGCAAGGGGGCCTGGCGCGACAACTGCTTCGTTGAGCGCCTCTGGAAGACCGTCAAGTACGAGGAAGTGTACCTGCATGCCTATGACTCGGTGCCTGACGCCCAGCGGCACCTGGTCGCCTATTTTACTTTTTACAACCAAGGCCGGCCTCACACAGCGCTGGACGGCCAGACCCCCGATATGGTCTACTTTGCCTCGCGGCCTCAGCTCGAGGCGGCGTAACGTGACCCCGGCAGAGTTTCACTTATCGCGCCCCGATTCCTGTCCAGCTCTTTGGGGCCACCGCTGTCCCCGTGTAATCCCTGTACTGGAATAGCGGCGTAAAACCGAGCTGGCTGACGACGAGATTCCGAGAATACGTGTGTGTCCACCCCCGAGATCGCACCAATGCCTCGATCTTCTTCAAGAGGTCAGTGGTATCTGAAAATCGTTCGGGATTGCCTTGGACATAGCGCAGGAAGCCTAACATTGGCGCCCCAATTTGCTGGAGGGCAATGACGTTCCTGAAATCCAACATGGTGAGCAAGCGCCAGTTCTTGGTGCGTAAACACGGAAACGGACGGGTTCGCATGAGCGCGAAAAAAGTCAACAAACAGGTAGTAATCGCATGCTCTCAATTCCGCCGTGATCCGCATAATATCGTTGAGACTCTGGACTTCAAATGCTAAATATGGGTCAAGACCGAACCTGTTCCTGAGGAGAGCGGAGATCTCCTGCGCAGCACGTCTCTCCTCTCCGGACGCTTGGCCACAACTAATGAAAACTCGCCCTGCCATGAGCCCCCCTCGCAGAAAATGACTGGGTGTTCTTAGAACCGTGGCCGCGTCTCCTACCGATCCCCGTCGCATCGACCTCCTATAAAAACGTCAGCTGGGAGTCGTATCGCTACGTTTGAACTAGCGCAAGCGGCCGTCGATGTTACTCCGTCCTCTGCCATATCCGAACAAGATGATGGTCGTTCCACACCTTCTTATACAAAGTGAATCTATTGCTGGAAGTGATGAGTCGGTCGAAATCTGAGGCTGAATAATTCTTATAAAATGTCCTTATACTGCCACTCCCGATACACCAGCCATCACCATGCACATTCCCCGGCGTACATTTCTTGCGGTAATACGCTTCGCCGGTTGGTACATCTGTTACAAGATATCCCTTCGTTGTTAGGCTTATATGAGCCACATTTAGAAGTTGCCTTCTGTAATTTGGCTTGTCTATAACATGTAGTACTGAGATAAGAAATATAGCTTCATACTTGCGCTGCCTGGCCTCAAATTCACCGGCGTGTAATAATATAACGCCTGGCCTCTTAGGGACAAGATCTGCGATGCGCTTACACTGCAGCTCGGTATCGACTAATGTAATATTTGGAAAATATTTCTGCAAGACCGGGTAATTCCTTAATCTCCCGCAACCCAAATCGGCTACACGGGTTACGCCAATCGTCGACAATATTTCGGAAGCCCAGACAACAGATCTCGCAACCCTTGTCTGCGACGGCGCAGAGTTCTCAACTTGAATTTTATACTGAGGCTTCACTCGGCCGCTCCTAAGGGGTCAGGCCTCCGAAGCGCCTTTCTACTTCCATTTTGAGTTCGGCCGCTTTTGAATTTCGCATTTCCTCAATTTGTTGAACGGGCAAGGAATAGATCTTGCTCAACAAGGAATACCTCGTGGATAAGCCTATGGCTAGGACGATGATGAGAAACAAAATTGGAGAGAAGAGTGTAAAATCGAGTTTCCAGCGGAATAGGACGATCAGTCCTGAGATAAGTAGCCCTACAGAGGAAAGGCAAAGAATATAGATGTTTACAAAGTATTGTTCCCAGTAAGTAAACGCCAAGCTGCGTAGCGTCGTTTGCTCGTTTGCGAAATGATAAAACAGATAGAGCACCTCCGTCGGCTTACCCGGCATGTTTCTCCATCCGTTGGCCTTAACGGACTCGGCAGCCTCAATCATTGTGTTATGAATAAGGGTGTTAGTTGTGCTTCTCACCTTGAAAAGATGCCTGTCGATGACATTGTGGAGATCTATGTCTCTGCCGAGGTTCACAAGAACAAGCGCAAGAGCCCCTATAGCTGTGATAACTGACGCAATTATCTTTTGAACCAGCTCTGCCTCTTCCTTCGCCCCAAGAATACTCTTGGTCACCATGCCGACGATCGTATTGCCCCAAATAAGAAAAAGAATCAAGATTGCAAATAAGATGACGTAGTACTTAACCCGCTTCCCGATATTTTCGGCCATCTGAGATGCTTTTTCGTCGGTCATTTCGTCCCCTCGCCGTGACTTGTCGACAAAGAAGCTGACGAGAACCGTGTAGAAATGCGGATAGGATAGGGTCGGTTTATCGATCGATGGATGGGCAGAACGTCTTCGATTTCCCGGTTGATCGCTGCGCTGCTCCTCAGGACTCGTTCGGCAAATCGGCAGGAGAACGTCTCAAGGCCCAGTCGCATGAGGACCACCCCCGAGGAGAACCGATGAGGGCGGGGACGGGCAAAGAGTAGTCCTGGGGATTGGGAATGTCAAGGAGCTTACCAAGGCTCTTGCATTCACTCGCGTTCTGTCTCGGGAGGCACGTAGCCGGCCAGAATGTATCGCTTAATCAGGCCTTCCCTCCAGCGACGCCAACGCTCGAATAGTTGTCCGCGGTCCGGCGGCCTCATCGACTCGCACTCGTGAACGACCTCTTCTATGCGGGCATAGGCCGCGAAATCGAAGACCCGTACGATTTCAAGCGCACGCACCCGTGCAATCGGCCAGGGCATGCGTTCCTCTGCGCCTGGCTCCTCCACGTCCGGGATACGTTTGCCGGGATGCGCCGCCGCCCATGCGTTGAGCCACTGCCGGTACTCCTCCGGCGTGGCGATCGGCTCACCCCCCGAGCGCAGGGACGCTAACAGTCCGTCGAAGAGTTCGTCTCTCAGCGAGTCGTTGGACGATCCGCTCCCGAACCTCGGGCGCGGCTTCCTGGATGGCATCGAGCACCTCCTGCTGGAAATCCGCGACGGCCCGCATGTCGTGCAGCGAGCGGAGCACGTCGAGTTGGAACCCCAGTTGCTTGCGAATCTCGCTGACCAAGTCCACGATGACCTGCTGGAGGCCCTTGCGGTCCCCGCCGGGCTCCCGCGCCGCCTGCGTCGCCCACGCCAGCTCATCACGAATCGTGTGGTTGATCCGCTGCAACTGCGCGAACACGTCGAGGCCCCGGTCTGCGACCTCCCTAGCCCGCTCCAGGCCGACGTGCCGGGTCAGGTTCCACTTCAAGAGCTTCAGCCGCTTGGAGACCGCCGCCTCGGACACACCGAAGAATTCTGCGGCCTGCTTCTGGCTCGCGCCCCGCTCCACCAGGAGGCGATACAGCGCCTTGTCGTCGATCCGGCCCCCCCGGCGGCCCTGGGGGCGGGTTAATCGCGTGTTCACGGTAACCTCCGCTGAACCGCTCGCTCAACTCCCCGCGCCCTAACCTGCAACTGTTGAAGGCCTTTTGCTGGGTTAACCGTCGGAGTCCTTGCTCCTGTTGGATAGCAGCGAAGCGAGCGTGGTAAATGGTCCATCGTGCCGCACCAGATTTTCGATTCGCCAGTTGATCCGCGCTTTGAACAGCGCCTTCCGCCATGCGCGTGAGCCCGCTGGGGGGGCTCCCCCACCCCCTGGCCGGCCCCCCGCTCGCGCCGTGCATCCGGCTTACACGGCAGGCCGCGTTTCGCCGTTTCGCCCCCAGAGCTCGCTGAGAATCGCAGGGCCGTTGAGCATATCGCGTCAACGCCCCGCCCCAGGACACCAGGACAGCTTGCCATGCCGTATCGCGGGAAGCTGGCGGACACGTCCTGGATGGCCCCGCACAGCCCCCGCACAGCAGGCCGGAAAGCCCAGCCCACCGCGGGGTTACACGGGCACACCGGCTTGGGACACCAGCGGTGCGCTAGTAGGAATTCAGCGCGATAAGCCAGTTTAGGATGGTAGCGAGTATAGCCGTCACGAAATACGCGAACCCTGCGTACCAGAACCCGTAATGAATAATCCACTCTCCGAAGCCCATCTCCATTGTCGCCTCCACCAGTGTGCGGGTTTTGTGCGGGAGCTAGTGCGGACAGGCACCAATCAGCCCCAAGACAGGCTGAGGGAGAGGAGAGATTTTCTCGGGGCTTATTGGTACGCGCTGGAGCGTACCATGGCCGGGTTTGTCCTGTCACGCCGGAGGTCGCGGGTTCGAGTCCCGTCCCGCGGACGCGGGATCTCCGCGGGGCTCCAATCGGCCCCGCCAGGGGATTCAAGGGGTTGCGAGAGCAGCCCCCTGACTGTTTTTGGCCGGTGTGCCCGGAGGTGTGCCCGTGAGTTTTCGTGCGGCTTCTTGGAGGTCGGCGGGACTGACGATGTGATAGCGGTCGAAGACAGCTCGCGTCTTGTGCCCGGTGATCCTCATCGTGACACGCTCGGGCACCCCGCGGTTGACCATGTTCCGCACAGCCGTCCGCCGGAAGTCGTGGCGGAGCATCTTCAGGAGTCCCGGTTTCTCCTTCCTGGCAACTGCTGCCTCTAGCTCGGACCGTCGCCTGGCCCGCTCCTCGCCTTCCAAACCCCCCGGCATGGCTTCTAGGCAAGCCTTCTTCCAGACCTTCCTGAAATCTCGCACCCGTTGCTGGCACGCCATGGTCAAAACGTCCTCACACAACATGCCATACATGGCAACGTCCCGGATTAGTGCCAAAACAACGAAAGGCCACCCGGACTGCGGGACGTTGCCACCTTTAGCATGTTTCTTCGAGCAGGCGTCGCCACTGAAGGACGGCGGCGCTCCACGTGGCGGCCCGGTACACGTTCTGCGGCCGCATATCGAGGCGCGGGGCGGCGGAGGATCCGCGGTGCTTCCAGCCACGCTTGCCGAGGCATGCTGGAGGGGATGGGAGCAAGATATGACAGATAATGCAACGTCCCCTACTTCTATCCACGGCCTCGAATTGCGAACGCTCGAAGAACCCCGCCCGCGGGGCGGCCTCCTTCAGCTTGTGGATAAGCGGCAGCCGCAGCAGTTTCCCGTTGTCATAGGCGAGTCGGAGCATGCGACCTAACACGGCCAGCTCTCGGTTGACCGTCCCGTTCGCGGCGCCCTCCACCTGGCGGGCCGCGATGTAGCGGGTCACGTCCGCCGGCCCGATGCTGGCGATGCGCTTGCTGTGGAAGAAGGCGTCGAGGTGCGCGAGCCGGCCCTCGGCCTCCTCCTGGTCCCGCTCGCCGGTCGTCTGGTAGTGCCGGCGGAGGTCTTCGGCTGTCTCCTCGTACAGGATCCGGTTGAGGCGGGGGAGCACGGGCTGCCCCGTGGCCGCCTTTCCCTCGCGGTCCTTCAGGAATCGCCGGGCCTCGGTCTCCTTCTCGGTCTCGGTGCTCTCGCGCGTGGCCTTCCCGTTCACGTAGTACTTCGCCCACCAGACCTTGCCGAACCGGGCCCCACAGCCCGGACACACGGCGGCCCTGCCGTGTGCGGGGTGGTGGCACTTGTGGGCGTCGGTTCCGTCGCCTCGGCTCAAGGCCAGGTCTTCGGGGGTCGGCGTGAAATTCGGCTCTTTAGCCTTGAGCATCGGCCGGTACAAGTAACCCATGCCTCACCCCTCCTTCCGTGTCCCCCGGTCAGGCCCCGTTGGCGCCGGGGCGGTGTGCTTATAGAGCTGTTGCTCGTGCCGTACCTTCTGGTCGATGTATTCTTTGGTGGCCCCAATGGCCGCCTCCTCTGAATCGTATTCTCCTGGGATGCGCATGACCGCGTCCGTCAGGGAATCCTTGGTGGGCATCTTCCGGGATCCGACATTCACGATTTGAACCAGCCAGAGCCCGCTGGGCAATCGCTCGGTGTGGATCCGGTACTGTTTGTAAACTGGACTCTCTTTCAATTCGCTTGAGCCTCCTTGGTCTTTCATTCCAGCAGCTCCCCTACCGTCACCTTGAGTGAAATAGGGGACCCTGCAAGTTACGTCGTCTTGATCACACTGCCCAGGAGGCGATCCCACTCGCGGGCCTGCGCCGCCCCCCGGCGGGCCGCTTGGTAGACCACGGCGGGGTGGATCCCTAGGAGGGGCGCAAGAGAGCGCCCCGGGTGCCCGAGCCGCTCCACCCAGAGGTAGGCGATCCCGGCCCGGGCGCGTGAGACGGCCGGCCTGCGGCCCCCGCCCCGGAGGGCGGTTGGCGGGATCCGTACGTAGGCGCACACCCGGGCACAGAGCGTCTCCAGAGCGTCGGCGGGCACCAGGCGCCGCACTGCCGGGCTGAGCTCCCGCTGCACTACCACGACGAAGTCGCTGCTCCCGAGCACCCGGGGATCGCCCAGGTAGGCTTCCCGCCCCCGCCGGAGGGCCGCGAGGCCCGCCCAGCGCCCCAGGCTCCGCAGGAGGCCGCCCCCCTGGAGCTCCGGGCGCCGCCCCTGCGGGATGCCCGCCGCCAGGAAAGCCCGGTAGGCCCGACGCGCCCGGGCGGGTGTGGGGCCGAACTGCGCGAGGATCGCCGGCGTGTCCTGCCACGGGCGGGGCACGGTCCCGAGGAGGGCGCTGTGGCCGGTCCAGGGGTAGCGGTCGAGCGCGCGGAGCGTGGGCACGACGCCGGCCCGGAGCGGGTTGAGGTGGGGGTAGCGGACGAGCTCTAGGCGGTACGCCTCCTCCTCCACCACGATCGATTTGTAGCGATTCTGGAAGAGGTGGCCGACGCGCTGGTGGCGCCGGTTGAAGGCGCCGGCGTACCCCGTGAGGAGCGACCGCATACTGCGCGGCAAGGGGTGCGTCCCGGTGCGGACCAAGAGGTGCGCATGGTTCGGGAGGAGAGCCCAGGCGGCGACGGCAACCGCCCCCCGTTCGGCCAACCGGGCCACCCGCGCCACGAAATCGGCCCGGTCCCGGTCGTCACGGAAGATGGGAGTGCGCTCGATCTCCCGCACCATGACGTGGTGGAGGTCCCCGGGGCATCGAGTCGCGCTTGGCGAGGCATGCCTGAGATGTATTAGCACAAGATGACTAAACTTGCAACGTCCCCTACTTCCCGCGGCTTTCCTCACTTCATCAGGCCGGTCAGGAGCAGGACCGACTGTGGAACGTACGTGAGGATCGCGAGGGCAACGATCTCCGCGACGATGAACGGCGCGACCTCCTTGATCAGCTTCTGCAGCGAAACCTTTGCCACGTTGGCAGTGACGAACAGCAGCATTCCAAAGGGCGGCGTGAGGAGACCGATCATCATGTTCAGAACGATCACGACGCCGAAATGGACCAGATCGATGTGGTAGTAGTGCACGAGCGGCAGAATGATCGGGAGGAACACGAACTGGGAGACGTTCACGTCCACGAGGCATCCGAGGATGAGGAAGAGGATGTTGGCCGCGAGGAGGAACACCGCCGGGCTGTGGACGACGCTGCTCATGAAGGCAACGACCTGGACCGAAACCTGCTCGGAGGTGACGATGTAGTTGAATCCATAGGCCCCTGCGATCACCAGGAAGATCGTTCCGGTCGTTCTCAGGGTGTCCAGCAGGACCTTGCCAAGAGCCTTCAGGCTCAGGGTTTGGTAGAAGAAGAATGCGACGAGCAGGGCGTAGGCGCCCGCTACCGCGGCAGCTTCCGTCGGGGTCATGACGCCGGTGTAGATCCCGACAAGAAGGATGACCGGCGTGAGAAGCGCCGGGATGGCCTTAAAGGTGCTGTGCGCAAAATGCTTGAAGGCCACCTTTTCGCCGAGCGGGTAGTTGCGCTTGCGGGCGATGTACCAGACGTAGATGCCGATCACGATGCAGAGGAGGATCGCCGGCACCATGCCGCCCAGGAACATCTTGCCCACAGAAGCCCCGGAGAGCATGGCGTAGATGACGAAGGGAATGGAGGGGGGGAAGATGGGCCCGAGCACTGCCGTGGCGGCGGTGAGCGCAGAGGCGAAAGGAACGTCATACCCTTCCTTTTTCATCTGCCCAATCTCGAGCACCCCGAGCCCGGACGCCTCGGCAAGCGCGCTCCCGGTCATCCCTGCGAAGATCAGGGATGCCAGGATGCAGACGTAGCCGGTTGCGCCATGCCGACGCCCGATCACGGCCCGGGCAAAGTCAAACACTTTGTCCGTCACCATGCTCGCGTTCATTGCATTGGCCGTGAAAATGAAGAGGGGAATGGCAATGAGGATATAGGCGTCGACGAGGCCATAGCATATCGAATTGACCAATATGCTGAGGTTCACCCCTTTGGCGACAAAATAGGCCATTGAGCCCACGATGAGGCCCAACCCGATGGGCATTCGCAGGACGAAGGCAAGGATGAGGAAGAAAAAGGGGATTGCGAGGTACCAGCTCATATCAGTGCATCCGTGTCTTTCTTGTCAGTATGGTAGGTCTGAACGTACGTGCGATTTCTGAAGGCCTTAACGTCCAGGACAAAGTAGTAGACGAAGCGAATCACGGTGGAAACCATCAGGATGATCAAGCTGACGAAGAAAACCTGCTCCGGTATCCTCATGATCGAGGTCTTCGAGGGTAGCTCCATGATGTACAGGGTGGACGTGGGGAGTGCCGCGACGAAGAACACAGTCACGATCGCGCTCCCGATCAGGCGGAAAATGTTCTGGCCTCGGGGAGACAGCCTGTTGTAGACCAGGTCGAAAACGACGTGGTCATCCTTTCGATAGGCAGCACTGGCTCCCAGGAGCCCGATCGCAACGAAAGAGTAAACGCAGAACTCGAACATCCAGTTCTGGGGATCCCGAAGGACATACCGGAAGAAGACGTTGGCCAGGAACGCGAGAAACAGCAAGATGAACATTGCGATCGGCAGGTACACCTCGATGCTGTCGACAGCCAGCCGAGCGGTTTTCTTCAAGTAGCTCATCGCCAATACGCCTGCTCTCTGTCCGTTTGCCTATAGAAAACAGGCGCTGCTCTGCAGCGCCTGTTTTCTTGATTGCGATCTCTGTGCTACTTCAGGGCCTGGACCTTTGCGTACAGATCCATGTCCCAGGTTTTCGTGAGTCCGTTGTCCTTGTAGTACTTCAGGGAATGCTGCTGGAATGCGTTGACGTCCGGGTTCGTGAAGGTCACCCCGAGGCCCTTCAGCGTGTCGATGAGCTTCGCCTCCTGGTCATAGGTGGCCTTGTTGCCCTGCGCCGCCTCGCGCATCCACTGCTGCTGCTGCGGCGTCATGGCGTTCCAAACCTTGTTGGTGACGGAGAGGAGCTTTACGTCAATGATGTGCTTCGTGAGGCTGATCTGCTTGGCAACCTCGTAGAACTTCATGGCATAGGTGCCGGGGAGCGGGTTGTCCTGGGCGTCGACCGTGCCAGTCTGCAGAGCGGTGTAGGTCTCAGCATAGGCGATGGGGGTGACGTTCGCGCCAAGCGACCTGCCCGCGTTGATCCAGTCCGGCTGGTTGGGCATGCGGAGGTTCATACCCTTCATGTCATCCGGAGTGATGATCGGCTTCGTCCACTTCGTGTTGATCACCCGCGAGCCCTGCGTCATCGCTGCTAGGGGTGTATACCCGCACGCATCAGAGACCTTCTTGTAGAAGTCCGCCGCGACCTTTGAATCCGGCGCAAAGACCTTCTCCATGTGCCGATAGCTCGTGAAGATGTACGGCGCTGCGAACATGCCGGCTGCAGGGAGATAGGGCCCCATGTCCTGGAAAGCCAGAGTCGACAGGTCCAGATCCCCGTGCATGATTGCCGCGACTTCGCCCTGCTGGGTGAAGAGCGTGCCGCTTGCGTAGACCTGCACCTTGATCTGGCCGCCGGACAGCTCTTCAATCTTCTTGGCGAATGCCGATTGGGTGATGCCCTGCGGATGCTCTGGAGCTTCGAGCTGATTGTATTTCAGCACGAAGGTCTTTGCTGCTGCCGCTGTCGCGCCCTGGGCATTTGCCATTGCAAATGCGGCGACGACAGTCAGACACACCGCTGCCAAAAGAAGCTTTTTCATCTCTTTACCCCCTTTGAAAAGGAAGTCTGATTATGCCCACGGTATTTTTTAATGCTATCATGAATATGACCGTTGTCAAAGCGCACAGACCGGCCGACTTTGATGGCGGGGAGCCTGTTCCTCATCCGCCAGCCCCGTCCGGCCAAAGACCTTGGGGAGAGCCCAAGGTACTCGGTCGCCCCTTGGATCGTCAGGACCCGTTCTCGTGGCGATGGCACCTTCTTTCCGTGGTCGTCTCTCGGGAGCCGAGCCCCCTCCGGTCTCCGCGGCTCACCCGCGAGCGCCACAACGTCCGCCGGAGAAAATGATACAGAAAATGATACCGGACACCTTTATGAAGCTAAGTGCTTGAATTTCTTGGAAGGTGCTTTCAATTCTTGGCGGGCGGCCCTCGGCTCAATGGCTCCCGGAACAACGAAAGGCCACCCGGACTGCGGGTGGCCTTTCGTCTATGACTTCAAGGTATGGCGGCGGGCGCTAGCGCCCGACCAGGCTCCGGGCCTTCTGGACGATCGCATCCACCGACATCCCGTACTTGGCGAGGAGCGCCCCGTACTCGCCCGACTCCGTAAAACGATCCTGGACGGCCACGTAATCCATCTTCGTCGGGGCGTGCTTGGCCAGCGCCTCGGCCACGGCGCCGCCCAACCCCCCGTAGAGGGTGTGCTCCTCCACGGCCAGCAGCTTCCCGGTCTTCCGGGCCGACGTCACCAGGGTTTCGACGTCCAGGGGCTTGAGCGTGGAGATCTCCAAGAGGTCCGCGGAGATCCCCGCCTGGGCCAGCCGGTCCGCGGCGTCCATGGCCATGGCGGTGAGGACGCCGTTGACCCCAATCGTGAGATCCGCGCCGTCCCGCAGCTTGCGGATCTTCCCCAGCTCCAGCGGGGGCGCGCCCTCGAATAGGACCGGGGATTCGTTCCGGCTGATCCGGAGGAATGTCGGGCCGTTCCGCCGGAGAGCCAGGACCAGGGCCTGACGCACCTCGACCGCGTCCGCCGGGACCACCACCGCCATGTTCGGCATGGGGCGCATCATGGCCACGTCCAGGATGGCCTGATGGGTGGCCCCGTCGTAGGAATCCGACAGGCCCCCGTACGTTCCCGCCAGCACCACGGGCAGGTTGTTGTAGCAGATGGTGTTCCGGATCTGGTCGGCTCCCTTCAGCGTCAGGAACAGCGAGAAGGTGTTCACCACCGGCCGCAGGCCGCAGGTGGCCATCCCCGCCCCGATATCCACCATGTTGGCCTCGGCCACCCCCACATTGAAGAACCGGCTGGGGTGCGCCTTGGCGAAGGCGTTGGTCTTGGTGCTGGCGGACACGTCCGCATCCAGCACCACCATTTCGGGGAACTCTCCCGCCAGGTCCACCAGCGCCTGGCCGAAGGCGTCGCGCATAGCAACGGCTTTGATCGCGGTATTCACAGGACGGCCTCCAGTTTCGCCAGCGTTTTCAGGAGTTGGGGTCGGCCCTTGGCATAGGTCTCCGGATCGATGACGGCGCCATGAAACTTGTGTGTGTTCTCGGTGAACGAGATGCCGCGCCCCTTCACCGTCTTGTAGACGACCGCGACAGGCCAATCCTTCTGCTCGCGAATCCACTCGAACGACTGCCGGATCTCCGGGATCCGATGCCCGTTCCACATCTTGGCCGACACGTTCCAGCCGAACGCCTTGAACTTCTTGACGATGGGGTCCAGGGGCATGATCTCGCTGCTGGGACCGTCCAGCTGGAACCGGTTGTAGTCGATGAGGGCCACCAGCCGCTGCGGCTTGAACTTGGCCGCCGCCATGATCCCTTCCCAGGTCTGCCCCTCGTCTAGGCACCCCTCGCCCATGATGACGTAGGTCCAGTAACTCCTGCCCTGGAGACGGGCGGCCAGGGCCATGCCGAGCCCCACCGACATGCCGTGGCCCAGGGCCCCGGTGGACATGTCCACCCCCGGCGTCTCGTTCATACAGGGATGGCCCTGCAGCCGGCTGTCGAGCTGCCGGAAGGTCTTCAGCTCGTGGACCGGAAAGAACCCCCGGTTGGCCAGCACGGCATAGAGAATGGCCGAGGCGTGGCCCTTGCTCAGGACCAACCGGTCGCGGTCGGCCCAGCGCGGCTCGTTCGGCCTGACGTTCATCACATCGAAATAGAGCGTCGTCAGGAGCTCCGCCGCCGAGGAGGCGCCGCCCCAGTGCCCCGTCCCCTTCTCGTGCAGGAGATCGAACACGTCCAGACGCAGCTTTTGCGCCAGGTACTGCAGCATGGCCGCCTTCCGCCCGCGGTTCGTCTCCGCGAGGACGGCTGCCGGCTCTACCCGCGATTCCACCGCCGTCATTTGATACCCCTTTCTTCAAAGCAAACGAAGGGTCGCCCCGCACAACGGTCGGGGCCCTGCCGGACACAGCAGTCCCCGCGCATGCCGCTGGGATATCCCTGCAAGGGAGACCGGCCCTCTGGCTGGACCTGGAGGGAACCGACCGTGTCTAGTTTTCCGCGTTCGGCCTGTCGGGTCAACCTCCGACTGGCGGGGTTATGCAATTCCGGACAATGCGCGGATTAACCCTGATCCGAAAGAACTGTTGAACCGCCATGATGCCAAGATCGCCCCTTTCAATTTCGAAATTCGAATTTTCCCTTGGCGACTTGGCGGTGAGGTATTTTCGGAATGGGGCTAGGCGATCCCCCGCCCCCCGTCCACCTGCAGCGTGATCCCCGTCGCCATGTCCGAATCGGCCGAGGCCAGGAACACGGCGGCGCCGACCAGGTCCCCCGGGTCCATCACCTTGCCGAGCGGGATGCGGGCGACCCGCATCTTCAGGAAACTCTCGTCGTCCAGGTCCTTCCGGTTGATGTCGGTCCGGGTGATTCCGGGCGCCAGCGCATTGACCCGGATGCCGTGCGCCGCCAGCTCGAGGGCCATGCACTTCGTCAGCATGGCCACCCCGGCCTTGGAGACGCAGTACGCTGTCATCCGCTGGGCCGGAAAGCCGGCCGCCTCGGAGGACACGTTGATGATCTTCCCGCGCCCCCGCTCTTTCATCTTCCGGGCCGCCGCTTGGCCGACCAGGAAGTAGCCCTTCAGGTTCACGTCCAGCATCCAGCTCCAGTCCGCCTCCTCCAGGTCCAGGAAGAAGACCCGCCTTTGCACCCCGGCATTGTTGACCAGGACGTTGATCGGCCCCAGCCGGTTCGTGACCTCTTCCACCATGGCTCGGACCTGGTCCTGTCGCGAGGTGTCGGCTCGGACGGCCAGCGCCCGCCGCCCCAGGACCTCGATCTCCCGCGCCGTGCGTTCCGCCTCCTCACTGTGGCTCACGTAGTTCACGGCCACGTGCGCCCCCTCGCGTGCGAAGCCCAACGCAATGGCGCGACCGATGCTGCGCGATCCTCCCGTGACCAAGGCCACCTGCCCTTCGAGCTTCATGACGTGCCTCCTTCTCTCGCGGATGGATTCCCCGGGATACAGCATTGCCATGGAGGAGAGCACGCGGCAGCGCCTCCCCTCGGAACGATCCGCAGACCTATACGACTGGACGAAACCCTCTGTCAACCTCAATCATGAGTGGGCCTATGGCTGTGGCCAGGGAACGGCCTGCGCTTTCCCGTGCGTCGGTGCGGGCCCCGGCCGCACTCACTCAGGCTGGAAAAGCCGCGGGTCCATGCCCGGGATCCGCGGAGGGACGACGAGAGGGAACTCCGCCTGGGGAAGGATGTGGACCGCGGGATCGATGCCGGGGGCGATCTCAATCAGCTCCAAGCCCTGCGGGGTCAGGCGGAACACGCCCCGCTCCGTGACGTAGAGGACCTGCTGCCCTTTCTCTAGGGCGGCCCTGCCGCTGAAGGTGATCTGCTCCACGTGGCGGACGAACTTCTTCACCTTTCCTTCCTTGCGGATGACGACTTCCCCGTTGAGCAGTTCCTCTTCCAACCCGCCGGCCGTGAAGGTGCCGCAGAAGACGATCTTCTTCGTCCGGTGGCAGATGTTGCAGAAGCCACCGCTCCCCGGCACCATGGGGCCGAACTTGCTGACATTGACATTCCCCTCCTGATCGACCTGCGCCAGCCCCAAAAGGGTGATGTCCAGGAGGCCCCCGTCATACAGGTCGAACACGAAGGTAGAGTCCATCAGGATGTCGGGGTTGGCGCTGGGTCCGAACGTGTCCATCCCGTCCGGCAGGCCCCCCACCGGCCCGTGCTCGATGCTGAATGCGGCCCGCTCGTGCAGCCTTCGCGGGAACCCCAAGGCGGGGATCATGGCGGGAATCCCATAGCCAAGGTTGACCAGCTGTCCGTCCCGGATCTCCTGCATCGCGCGCCGCGCAATAGCCGATCCAACGGTCAGCGGCACCGGATCCGGATGCAGGAGGGCCCGCACCTCTCCGGAGAGCTCCGGCCGCTCGCCACTGACCATCTGCGGCTGGGCCGGATTCACCACGATCGCATCCACCAGCCGTCCCGGAACCGCTGTCAGGCGCGGATGCACGCTCCCTGACTCCACTTGCCGCTTCACCTGCGCGATGACCTTCCCCCCGAAATGCCTGGCGGCTACAGCCAGAGTATAGATCCCCAGCGAGGCCGGCTCATGTTCCACCGAGATGTTTCCCTGCGGGTCTGCCGACGTGCCGCGAATAATGGCCGCATCGAGCCGCAGGCTAGGATAGAAGAGCCATTCCCGGCCGGCCAATCCGACCACCTCGCAGAGCGCCCCCTTGGCCGCCCCGTTGGCCCGCCCCCCCTCGACTCGTGGATCCAGATAGGTGTGAAGCCCAACGTCGGTGAGCAGGCCTGGCCGCCCAGCCCCGCTCTCGCGCAGCCAGTGGAAGATCGTGCCAATGGGCAGGTTATAGGCCTCCACCCGGTCCTGCCTGATCATGCTCGTGATCTCGTAGTCGGCGAAGATGCTGAACGAGCCCCCGATCACCCGCCGCATCAGGCCGTCATGGGCGAAACGGTTGATGCCAGATCCTTTCCGGCCGGCCACCATCACCGGATGGATCACGGTCAGATCCCGCGGGTGGCCGTCCTGAAGAAAGCGGGCTTCGATCCCCTGCAGGACCGTATCCGGCTCAAGCATGGACAGGCAGCCGCACAACGCGACGGTCCCGCCGTCCGGGATCAGGTGCGCAGCATCCGCCGCCGTGACAATTCGTGGCGCCATCCCCGATCTCCTCTTCGCCCTTCGGAAATTTCGATCAAGGGAGCCGAATCGACGCATCAGCCCTGGCGGACCCAGGCGCCAAGGGACTGGAGCAAGAAGCAATCCCCCCACACGATCTCATGATCGGTATCCAACCCGCCTTCCGGTTGTAGCAGCTATGGAGTGGCATGCCGGGCGGGCGCCGGGCGGTTTTATCGAAGCGGCGACCTCAATGCAGCCACAACCCCCCGGTGACGTTCATGGATTGGCCGGTCATATAGGCGGCCTCGGGGGAAGCCAGGAAGGCTACCGCGTTGGCGATGTCCTCTGGCGTGGCCAGCCGGCCCAGCGGAATCGTCTTCGCCCGCTCGGCCGACGGCGGCAGTCCGAACGCCAGCCCCTGCCGCTCCACTTCCGCCCGCATGGGGGTTCCTGCAACGATGCCTGGGCAGACCGCATTGACGCGGACGCCAAACTGGGCGACTTCTCGGGCCCATGCCTGCGTGAGCGAGATGACCGCCGCCTTCGTCGCGCTGTAGGCCCCGAAGTTGGGCGCCCCCAGCTTGCCGTTCCAGGATGAGATATTCACGATGCTCCCGTGCCGCCGCCCGATCATGCCGGGGAGTACCGCCTGCGAGCAGAAGAAGACACCATCCACGTTCACCCGGAACAGCTCGCGCCAGTCCGCTTCCGGAAAATCCACCAAGGGTCCCAGGCGTGCGACGCCCGCATTGTTTACCAGCAGGTCGATTTTGCCCAAGCCGCGGACCCCCTCCTCCATCATCCGAAACGCGTCCGCCCGCTCTCTCACGTCTCCGGCCACAGCCACTGCCTTGCGCCCCACCCGGCACAGCTCGCCGGCCGCGCGCTCTGCACCAGCTTTATCCAGATCGGCAACTGCAATATTGTATCCCGCCTTCGCCAATCGAGACGCGATCGCGAATCCGATCCCTGCCGCACCCCCCGTCACCACTGCCACTTTTGTCTCAGGCACACTTGCCTCCTTTAGGACCATAGCCGATCAGATAGTCAGCCACTACCGGCAGAGCCGGTGGGTTCAAAGACATGAACCCCTCAAAGCGGCTGGTAACCCTGGTGTTGCCTGAAGGCAGCACTGCCCTTCGAGCATGCGCAATTGGTCGAGGCGCTGGTTTTCCTCCTCTTACCTTCGGATGTACCCCCGAATGGCGGCCTCGTCTCGCCCCACGGTGGAGACCGGTAGACCCCGTGCCCAAATGTTCCAAAAGTGGTCACCTGTGAAGTTCTGTCGTCACCCGATGTAACCGCGTGCGATGTGGATGGCGCTGTTCCCTTTGATGGACCGCACGATCTGCGCACCGGCATACTTCGGCCAAACCGACAGGAGAACGCGGGCGTGCTCGGCCAGCGTGCACCCTTCCTCCACCGAGGATTCCCGTTGTCTCGCCAGCTCCCGAAGCACACCACCCAGGTGACGTCGGAACTGCCCGTACAGCACCTTCCAGCTGTACCTCGCGATCCAAACGATATGGTATTCGAACGGCCGTCTGGGGTGGGTTACGCGTGGGCCTCCTCCATCGAAAGCCTCTCGTCGTTGCGCGATTTAAGCGATTCACCGCGCGAGAGGCTTTCCGATTTTCCTGGACCTGTCAGACTCTGGAAGTCACCCTGCAGAGCCGGAGGTTTCCCTCGAACCCACGGCCGCCTATCGCTTGTCGTACGGCACGAGTGGGAAAATGGGTTTGGCCGTCTGCAATTCTCCCGGCCAGATGATCTCGACGTTCCCGTTCTGGATCTGCAGGATAATGTTCCGACCGTTCTTGTTGTCGTGACACTCACCGGGTGGAGGGGCGCACGGAGTGAATTGGATGGATGACCACGGCATTATCGTCTTGTCGCCTGGAATGTTGGTGCTTTCCAATGCTTCCCGGATCGCTTCCTTGTTCAAGGACTTCGCCCGGTTGATGGCGTCGGCAAGGACGAAGGGTGTCACGAAATCATTCGTCGCTGCCTCGCCCATGGACGTCCCGTGATTGCGCTCCATGTAGACCGCATTGACTTCCTGGACGACTTTCTTCGGGAGCTTCGGGTTGAAGACCCCACGAAGCATCGCTCCATTTGCCACCCGTCCCACACTCTTGACGAACGTGGGGTCGTCGTAGCCAGACAGACCAAACCAGACTTTCGGAAGGAAGTTCTGATCGCGCATAGTCTTGGTCATGAGGATGGCGTCGGAGAGGTATCCGGCGTTGATGAAGATGTCCGGGTTCGCCGACTTCAGCTTCATGATCTCCGAGAGGACCGAGGCGGTTTCCTTGGGGTATGGGATCTCGGCAACGACCGGGAATCCCCTTTCCTTGGCAACAGCACTGAATTGCTGGAACGCGACCGACCCGTATTCCGAGTTCTCATAGGCAATGCCCACAGTCTTCAACCCACCATGGTAGTCCCGATTGAGGTCTTCGATGAGATGGAAGAAGCTGTTCGCGGTGATACCCAAGTGCGGATTCAGACGGAAGTACCACTTGAGCCCCCGACGTGTCAATTCTGTGGAGCTTCCTGAACCACTGACATACGGAGTTTGCAATCTCTCGGCGGCCTGGCTGCCGGTCTTGATGTCCGCGCTGCTCCATGCTCCCATGATCGCAACCACACCATCGTTCTCGATCAGCCGCTCGACATCTGCACGGGCGACATTCGGGTCCCCCTGAGTATCGGCCCAAATGAGCTTGAGCTTGGCTCCCCCCAGCGCGGGGATTCCTCCGGGCTTCGCGAAGGGAAGATCCAGGTTGGGGTACTTACCGTTGATAATATCCACGGCCAACTCGATCCCGGTCCGATTCAATCGTCCAGTCTCGGCCAGTACGCCACTGAAAGGAGCGAGAACGCCTATCTTCACTTCATTCTCTGCGGCCGGTGCCGAGGAGGGCAGCAGAAGGATAGCAGAAAACAGGATCCCCCCGATCAATCCGATCGCTTTTGAAGGTCTCATCGTCGCTCTCCCCCCTGACACATCAGGTTGTTAAGAACATCACGTGCTTCCATCTCACCTACGGTCTGCTCACCTCCTTTCCTCTTACCAGGGGCGATCACCGGCGTGACTCGTCTTGCCAATTGAGGCTCTGCCCTCAGGGGGCTATCGGATGAGGAGGCACTCAGGATGCGGGTTGCTCCTTCGGCTTCGCCACCCCCCCCGTATATGCTTTGAGGATTGCGCCTGAACTTCGGGCCTCCTGAGCGGTGCCCTCGAAGACGATCCGTCCCGTTTGGAGCACATACGCCCGATCGGCAATCTTCAGCACATGTTCTACCTTCTCTTCGACAACCAGGAGAGTGACGCCCATATCGCGTAGGCGCCCCAGAAAGTCGAATACGTCTTCCACCAGTTTTGGAGCAAGGCCAGCCGTAGGCTCGTCGAGCATTAGGAATCTGGGCTCAGCCATCAATGCCCGACCCATCGCCAGCATTTGCCGTTGCCCGCCACTCAAGGTCTCGGCCATCTGCTTGGATCGTTCACGCAGAATCGGGAAAAGGTCATAGATGCGCTGAATGCGTTCGGCGTAGTTCTTGGACGGGTCGGGACTCGCGAGAGAGCCCATCAACAGATTGTCGTTGACGGTGAATTTGGGGAATACTCGCGCATTGGAGGGAAGCATCGAGAGGCCGAGGCGCACTATTTCATGCGTCCGCATTCCCGACAGATCCTTTCCCTCGAAGAGCACGCGCCCACTCCGTGGGGGCTCCAAACCACAGATGGCCTTCTGCAGCGTCGTCTTCCCGGCCCCGTTGGTCCCGATCAACGCCACCACTTCACCCCGCTCCACACGTAGCGAGAGTGAATCGATGATTATCAAGTCCCCATAGCCCACCCGGAGCGATTCGACCCTAAGCATGGCGGTACCCCGGTCCGAGATACGCGGTAATCACCCGCTCATTGTTGGACACCTCCTCGGGCGCCCCAATGGCAATCACCTTTCCCTCCTCCAAGACGACGATCCTCTCAGCAATGTTCAGCATGGCATCCATGACGTGCTCGATGAGGAGAATCGTCATCCCCCCCTGCTGGATCCGGCGGATCAAGTCGAGAATCTCCGCGATCTCCTCCGGGAGCAATCCCGCCATGGTTTCATCGAGCAACAAGACCCTTGGACCAGTCGCGAGAGCCATGGCAAGCGACAGTTTCCGGCGTTCGGGAGGAGACAGCCCCTTGCTGGGCGCGGCAGCTTGGGAGGATAGACCCACGAGCTCCAAGGAGGCCATCGCCATTTCCTTTGCCGGGCCGAGCCGCTTGTCGCGCTTAAACGCCCCGACCATGGCATTCTCCAGCACAGTCATCCGTGTGAAGATCTCGGCAATCTGGAACGTCCTCGCCAAACCCAGCCGGCATATTCGATGAGCAGGGTATCCGGCAATGTCATGGCCATCCAGCAGCACGCGTCCGGCTGAGGGAAGGTAGAAACCGGATACACAATTGAACAGCGTGGTCTTCCCCGAGCCATTCGGTCCAATGATCCCCATGATCATCCCTGCATCGACTGTAAAACTGATCCGATCGTTCGCGACCAATCCCCCAAACGATTTGGTCAATTGGTCGACTTCAAGGAGCGCCATAGGCCGCCACCCCTTTCTTCGATTTCCTCCGCGAGAACAATCGGTTTACGGCCGGCGCCAGCAGTTTGATCACGCCGTCCGGCTGGAGAAGGCACAGAATGACCACTAACAATCCAACCAACATATGATCAAGGCCGAGGCCAACCCCTCCCAGCCACACTCGGGCGAGTTCCATTGCCGGCACCAGAATCGCCGCCCCTAATACTGGTCCCCAGAGCGTTCCGCTTCCGCCAAATACCGCAATGAGAACGATCAGGATCGAAAGGTCCAGGGACATGACACTCTCCGGATCGATGTACAACACGTACTGTGCGTACAGGCAACCTACCATTCCGGTAAAGAACGCGCTGACCGCGATCGCGAGAAGGCGGTAAAGCATATTGTTGGCGCCCAAACTGGTCGCCACATCAGGAGCCTCGCGCAGGGCCCGCAGGTAGAAGCCGATATAGGAACGGGTCAGGAGCCAACTGGTGAGGATAGTCACTACCAACAGGCCCAGCATGATGAAATAGTAGTTAGGTTTGTTCTGATTGAACTGCAAATTGAACCAGGGATTCGTCGTCATCACTGGCAGGGACAAGCCTCGCGCACCATTCACAAAAGTCCAGTTTGTGAAAAAGGTCTGCACGACTACAAGCAAAGCCAGGGTGGCGATCGCGAAATAGTGCCCGCGGAGCTTTGAGGTCGGAAAGCCCACAACCAAACCGATGAGACTGGCTGCGAGTCCGGCCGCCAGCATGCCGACCCACGGGGTGATCCCCAGCCGCACATAGAGCATGGTCGACGTATACGCTCCTACCCCGAAGAAGGCAGCTTGGCCAAATGAGAAGAGATACGCGTGCCCCCCGAGGATGTCCCAGGCCAGGCTGAGCGTGGCATACATAAAGGTCATGATAATAATGTACTGAGCAAACGACCCTGTCAGAAAGAAGGGGTAGAGCAACAACCCAACGAGAATTCCCCCCACAAGGATTTTTCTCCAGTCCATGGTCTCGTTACCCCTTACCACCCCAAAAGCCCCTTCTTGGGGCGCCATATGAGTACCAGCAGATAGACAATGAAGATCGCCATGTACTTGTACTCTGGGCCAACATAGAGCCCCGTAAAGACTTCCGTCCCCCCGACGATCAACGCCGCGAGAAGGGTTCCGGCCAAAGTCCCAAACCCTCCGAGGGCCACAACCGCGAAGGCGATAAGACCATACAGGAAGCCCACCCGAGGCGACACGTACGACACCATGATCAGCCCCGAGCCGGCAACCCCGAGGACTCCAATTCCAAGGCTGAAGGCCATCAGTTCCACTTTCTTCGTGTTCACACCCACCAACTGCGCCATCTCTCTGTCCATGGCCACGGCCAAGATGGTCTTGCCAGTCGTGGTGCGGTGGATGAAATAGAACAGCGCTAAACAGGTGAGTGCACTCACCGCCGCCATCGCGAGCAGCGTTTTGGACACATAAACCTCCCCCAGATGGATGGAGCCCGAGAGCCCAGGGACCTCGTCGATCGACTGGAAGTTGGGGGACCAAAGAAACTGCGCAAAGTTCTCGAGGAGAACGCTGAGGCCAAACGTAACGACGATCTGGGAGAGTAGGACATTACTCTTGAGCACTCGCTTAATAATGATGAGGTACGTAAGAGCGCCGAAGACCGCCATGGTCGTAACATTGAAGGGAATGGACAGCAGGGGGTGGATGCCCAAAAGGCGAAAAGCGAAGAACGCAAAGTACATGGCCACCATCAAGTAGTCGCCATGCGCGAAATTCACGATCTCCATCACGCCCCAGATGATCGCCAATCCGATCGCCACAATGGCATAGAGCAACCCGAGTGCGACCCCATTGACAAGCGCATCCAGGAACAGTTCCATCAATCTCCCTCCCAAGGATCATCTGCCGAACCCTCTGCCCGTCCGCAAGAATACGTAGATCGTGTTGCCAACTGAGTCTCCCTTCGTGCCCGTCTCTGCTCGGACGGTCCCTGCGCCTCGCAAGCATATCCACGACCGGCACCGCAAACTGGGCGAACCGCATTCACCGTCCTCGGTCTCCGATATGGGCGGCGGCCCCCACTGGAGGTCACCCCCCTTATCGCAGCAGATGGCGCGCGATAACAATTCGCTGGATCTGACTCGTCCCCTCCCAGATCTGATACAACTTCGCATCCCGGTAGATGCGCTCGATGGGAAACTCGATGGAGTAGCCGTATGCTCCGTGGATCTGAAGGGCGTCCGAGACCACCCGCACGAGGACCTCGGATGCGAAGAGCTTCGCCTCCGCTGCCTCACGGCTGAACGGCCGGCCCTGATCCCGGAGGAAGGCGGCCTTGCGGAGCAGCATTCTCGCCGCCTCGATCTGCATCGACATGTCGGCAATCATGAACTGGATCGCCTGGAAGTTGGCGATTGGTTGGCCGAAGGCCGCCCGTTCCTTGGCGTACCGGATCGCCTCATCCAGTGCTGCCTGGGCCAGGCCCAGGGCCTGGGACCCGATGCCGATCCGCCCGCTGTCCAGGGAGACCATGGCCAATTTGAACCCCTCCCCCTCCGACCCAAGCCTATTCTCTTCCGGGATCCAGCACTGCTCGAAGACGAGTTCGCCCGTGGCCAATCCCCGAACGCCCATGAGGTGGTCCTTGGCACCACGAGCAAATCCCCGGGTTCCCTCCTCAACGATGAAAAGGGAGATCCCTCGATTGCCCTTAGTGCGATCCACGGTGGCAACCACGATGGCCATATGGCAGACGCCGGCCCCGGTGATGAAGCGCTTGGTCCCGTTCAAAACGTACCCTCCCCGCTCGCGGCGGGCGGTAGTTTGGACGCTGGCAACGTCGGAGCCGGCGCCCGGCTCCGTCTGCGCGATGGCACAGATCTTTTCCCCTAGAGCCAGGGGAGGGAGATACTTCCTCCGCTGAGCCTCTGTCCCGTTCCGAAGGATCATGTCGCCCATCAGCTTGCTCAAGAGCTGCGCGTCCGCCACCGCGGCGGAGGCTCGGGCTAACTCCTCCTCCACCAGCGACCAGCTCACGGAATCCGCTCCCGACCCGCCATATTCCTCAGGCAGGGTCATCCCGAGAAGTCCCAATTCCCCCATCCGAGTAAATAGTTTCCAGGGAAATTCGTCCGTCCGGTCGATCTCGGCAGCCAGCGGCTTCACGTCTTTCTCCGCGAACTCGCGGGCCAGGTCCCGGATCATCCGTTGCGCATCGGTGAGATCGAAATCCATCGCTTGCCTCCTCGACGACGCCCGAGGCCCCTTCGGGTGTCCGCCCGTGGGCGCCTCCCACGGTATGGCCAGCGCTCCGGCCACCAGGTATCTGCCCCACGGCCTTCAGGCGACCTTCAGGCTCAGCGTCCCCTTCACCACCGTCTCGTCGCGCGGGTTGCTACAGCGCGGGTCGAGAACAGCCTCGTGTCTTTCGGGATCTTCGCCCGCCACCCCAATCTCGGCCAGGACGGTGTCCCCGAACCGGATAGGGGTAGTCAAGGTAACGTCAACCGGTACGAGACGGCGCCGCGGATGGACCCGGGCAGCCATCTGGCTCATCACGGTAAAAACGAAGCCAGCCGCCATGGCGCCGTGGGCGATGCGCCCGCGGAAGCGCGTTGCCTTAGCAAACTCCTCGTCCACATGGATCCCGCACGTATCCTCCGTGATGCCGGCAAGGGCGTACACGCCCGCTTTCCTCACCCTCTTGCGGAAGCAAGCCGTGTCGCCGATCGTCAGGGTCCATGGCCTGCTTCCTCCTGGGATCGCCAAAAGCGCGCTCCCCACTTTCCACCGCGGCCTGAGGCGCGTTTCGGGTCCAGCTGACCTAGCTTGCAACCCGCCGAGGATCCGCGGGGCCCCCAAGGGCCTTGGAAACCTGAGCTGCGGCCTCCATTAGCATAGACCGCACCTCGGCTGACCGCTCGTCGCCGAGGGTCATGGCCGGAGCCGAGATACTCATGGCGGCGATGGCATGGCCAGTGAAGTCCAGGACGGGGGCTGCCAGACAGCGCAGGCCAAGAATCAGCTCCTCGCGGTCCACGGCCACGCCGGTGCGCCTGACCTCGTCCAGTTGCTCCAACAGGTGGCGCGGATCTATGATCGTGTTGGACGTAAATTGCCGGAACCGCTTCTTCCGACCGAAGAGCCGGCGGACCTCGGCGGCGGGCCGGAAAGCCAGCATCGCCTTGCCGAGGGCCGTGCAGTAGGCGGGGAGGCAACGTCCCACTTCAACGGTCAGCCGGAGAGGATCGGGGGATTCCCGCTTGGCCACATACAGGATTTCGTCCCCGTCCAGAACCGCCAAATTCACCGTCTGCCGCGATCGCACCGCCAGCCGGTCCAGAGCGGAGGCCGCCGCGCGCCCCAAGGCGCTGCGGGCCGTGACGGCTGTGCCCAGCTCCAGCATCCGGATTCCCAGCGAGTAGCGCAAGGAGAGCGGATCCCGGCGGACGAAGCCCCGCGCCTCCAGGGTGCCCAGGAGGCGATGCAGCGTGCTCTTCTCAATCGCGAGTTGTCGGCTCAGCTCTACCAACCCGAAATCTCCGGACTCCCCTCCGAGAGTCTCCAGGATGCGGAGGGCTTTATCCACCGCCCTGACGGCGTAGGGAAAGGCCAGATGCCCGGTAGGAGTTTGGTTGCGCAATGCGGGAACATGTTGTGTCATACGGGCCATATATACTTTTTGCCTGGGGAGGATGTCAAGGGAAAATGCGGTAGTTGCACCGTCTGCCCGCCCTCCACGTGGTGCAAACCGACGGTTGCTGTACGGAAGCTGGTCCACGGGACTTGATCCAGGCGGGGTGTCCGAGATAGGATGCGCAGGTCGTCGGGCATTTTTGCAGGCACCATACAGACCCCGTATCTGGAGGGACCAGAATGGGCACCCAGTCAGCCCGTCAGTATGTCCGCTGGAGCTGCGAGGGCGGCCTGGCCACCCTCGTCCTGGAGCGGCCCCCCGTCAACGCCATTTCCTACCAGACGCGCGAGGAGATCGCCGCCTGCCTGGAGGAGATCGCCGCCGACCCGGCCGTTCGCTGCCTTGTCCTGTTCGGCGCTGGAGGCAAGGCCTTCTCCGTCGGATCGGACATCAAGGAGTTTCCCGAGGTCGCGGCGCGCCGGCTGGGACGGCTGCGGGCGGTCCAGGAGCACACGCTGCACAACCGGGTGGACCTCTTTCCCGTCCCCACCATCGCCGCCATCGAAGGCTTCTGCCTGGGCGGCGGCCTGGAGCTGGCGCTGGCCTGCGATCTGCGCGTGGCCAGCCAGACCTCGCGCCTCGGCCTGCCCGAGGTGAAGCTGGGCGTCTTCCCGGCCGGGGGCGGCACCGAGCGGCTTCCTCGCCTCATCGGGGAGGCGCGCGCGCGGGAGCTGATCTACACCGGCGAGCCGGTGGACGCGCAGGAGGCCTGGCGGATCGGCCTGATCAACCGCGTGGTCCCGGCGGGGCAGGCGCTGGCCGCCGCCCAGGCGCTGGGCCGGATGATCGCAGAGCGCTCCGAAACGACGCTCCGAACGGTCAAGAGCGTCCTGGATCGGGGAATGGCCATGGACCTCCTGGAGGCGCAGCAGATCGCCATCAACGCCATCAGCGAGCTGTTCCAGTCCGAGGCGGTCCGGGAGGGCGTGGCGGCGTTCCTGGAAAAGCGCCCGCCCCGCTTTTGAGGACCGCACCCATGCGAGTCCCGTGGATGCCCGATCCGATCGTGGACGTCCACGTCTCCGATCCGCCCCTCCCGGCGCGAATGGCCTCGCCGAGCGGGGAGGCCGCGGCCGGCCGGCCGCCCCTGGCCGAACGGATGGCAGGGCTGGTGGCGGACATGGACCGTGCCGGCGTCGCCAGCAGCCTGGTCGTCCTGGCCGGGGAGGCGGAAGAATTCATACAGGTGGCCCCGCGCCATGCGGGGCGCCTGTTCGGACAGCTCGTCTTCGACTCGACCCGGCCGCAGGAAGGGCTGGAGCGCATTCGACGGCTCCGCGGGCAGGCTCCGGACCTGTTCCGGGGCGTGGTCACCGCCTTCCCCGTCTTCGGTCAGGATCCGCGCCAGCGGGAATTCGGCCCCCTGTACGAATTTTGCGCCCACGACGGGTTGCCGATCCAGTTCCTCACCGAGGCCGGCCCCGGGCGGGAGCCCTGCCCCCCGCTGGCCCTCGGCGTGCTGGCGCAGATCTACCCGCACCTCAAGGTGGTCGGACTTCTGATCGATGGAGGCTGGAGCGCCGAACTGCCCCGACTGCTCCGCCGGCTTCCGAACCTGTTCATGGCAGTGACCTGTTCGCCGCCGCGGCCGATGCCGACCGGCGGGTCGGCGGCATTCCTCGGTCTTCTCCGGGCCGCCGGGATTCAACGCCTCATGTTCGCCAGTTATCGCGCCTGGCGAGATGCCGCCTACTCTCCGCGCGTGGAAGCCGCCCGGCAGCTGCCGTGGCGTCAGCGACGGAATCTTCTGTGGCGGACGGCCCTGCAGGTTTACGGTCCCCGGCTGTTGGCCCGCGGACCGATCGAAGACAATCGAACCCACTCCTTCGCGAGGTGACGTGATGCGGATCCTGCTGGTGTCCTCCGAGGTTGCCCCCTTTGCCAAGACCGGCGGGCTGGCTGACGTGGCCGGCGCCCTGCCCAAGGCCCTGCACTCCCTGGGGCACGACGTCCGGGTGGTCCTGCCCAAGTACCGGATGGTGGACGTGGCCAAGCACGGCCTGCGCGACACCGCCGCCGCCTTTTCCGTTCCCGTTACGGGGCGGACCGAGACGGCGGGCCTGTGGGAGGGCGGCATCGGGCCCGTCCCCGCATACTTCATCCGCCACGACGCCTACTTCGATCGGGAAGGGCTCTACCAGATCGACGGCAAGGACCATCCCGACAATGCCGAGCGGTTCGCCTTCTTCAGCCGCGCCGTCCTCGAGCTGACCCGGTTCGTGGATTTCCAGCCGGCCGTGTTTCACTGCAATGATTGGCAGACCGGCCTGATCCCCACCTACATGCGCACCGGCTTGCAGGAGGTCCCCGAGCTCCGGCGGGCGGGCGTGCTCTTCACAGTGCACAATTTGGGCTATCAAGGCCTCTTCGAGCGGGAGGCCCTGGCCACCGCCCAGCTGCGCGAGGACATCTTCAATCCCTTTGGCATCGAGTTCTACGGCAAGGTGAATTTCCTCAAGGCGGGGCTGGTCTTCAGCGACCTGATCAACACGGTCAGCAAGAAGTACAGCCAGGAGATCCAGACGGAGGAGTTCGGGTGTGGCCTGGAGGGCGTCCTGCACGCCCGCGCCAAGGATCTGTACGGCATTCTCAACGGCATGGATTATGACGAGTGGCACCCCGCCAGGGATGGTCACATCGCGGCCAGGTTCTCCCGGGAGGATCCGGCCGGAAAGGCGGTGTGCAAGGCCGATCTGCAGCGGGCGCTGGGGCTGCCGGAGCGGCCGGATGTGCCGGTCCTGGCCGTGATCTCGCGGCTGGCCGAGCAGAAGGGCATCGACCTGATCGCCGAGACTCTGGATGCCATCCTGGAGCTCGACGCTCAGTTCGTCCTGCTGGGCACCGGCGAGCCGGCCCTGCACGAGGCCTTCCAGAGGGCCAAGGAGCGCCATCCCCAGCGCGTGGGTCTGAAGCTGGGATTCGACGTGGCCCTGTCCCACAAGATCGAAGCCGGGGCCGACATGTTCCTCATGCCGTCCCGCTACGAGCCCTGCGGGCTGAACCAGATGTACAGCCTGGCCTACGGAACCATCCCGGTTGTCCGCGCCACCGGAGGTCTGGACGATACGATCCAGCCTTTCGACCCCGAGACCGGCAAGGGGAACGGGTTCAAGCTTGCCCAGGCCACAGCGGCGGCCCTGCTGGCGACCGTGCGCCGGGCGGTGGCGCTCTACCGAAGCCCCGACCAGTGGCGGCGGCTGATCCGGAACGCCATGGCCTGCGACTTTTCCTGGGAGCGCTCGGCCAAGGAGTACGAGGCCCTGTACCGGCAGGCCGCGGAGCGGCGCGGGGGCGGGGGCTGAGCGTCGGCTCGGCGCGGGAGGCCGGCAGACCGGGAACTCCGGACCGGGCTCCGAATTTCGAACAGGAACCGGCACATCCACCAACAGGCCTTCGGCCGGAATCCGGAGAGGGCGCACACGACACAGAGGGAGATACGCTATGGGGAACCGGCTGGCGGGCAAGGTTGCCATCGTCACGGGCGGGGCGTCGGGAATCGGCGAGGCCACCTGCCGTCTGTTTGTCCGTGAGGGGGCCCTGGGAGTCGTCATCGCCGACCTCAACGAGGCGGCCGGCAGGGCGTTGGAGGCCGAGCTTTCCCAGGCGGGAGGCCGGGTCATGTTCCAGCCGCTGGACATCACCCGCGAGGCGCAGTGGGTCGAGACCGTGGCCGCGTCCCTCGCGCGCTACGGCCGTCTGGACATCCTGGTCAACAACGCCGGGCGGGGCGGGCCGATCTCGCGTCCGGTGGTCGAGCACACCACCGAAGAAGGATGGGACACCATCTTTGCGGTCAACGCCAAGGGGACCATGCTGGGGATGAAGCACGCCATCCCCGCCATGCGGCGGTCCGGAGGCGGCTCCATCATCAACATGGTGTCCGTGTATGCCATCATTGGGGATGACTTCGGGACGGCCTACACCTCTTCGAAGGGAGCGGTGCGGAGCCTCACCCGCACGGGGGCCATACAGTATGCGAAGGAGGGCATCCGGGTGAACGGCGTCTTCCCGGGATTCGTGGAGACCCCCATGACGCGGGAGTTCCACGCCCAGCCCGGGGTCCGGGAGAAGCGGACGGCCATGACGCCGCTGGGCCGCCTGGCGCAGCCGCAGGACATCGCCAACGGCATCCTCTTCCTGGCGTCCGACGAGTCCAGCTACGTGACGGGCAGCGAGCTGGTCATTGACGGCGGCGTGAGCGCGCGCTGACCAAGGGGGGTGGGTTGCGATCAGTGCCCGGGAAAGATTCCCGACACGGCCTCCAGGCGGGCGAATCCGTCCCGCAGGTTCACCTCTGCCTGCACGCCGAACTCCGCCCAGTAGGCGGCGATGTATCTGGCCAGGCACTGCTCGCTGCACACGCTGGCGGTGCAACTCGACGGGTCGTTGGCCCGGGGAACGACTCCCCCGCAGATGCGACAGAGGCCGGGAAAATCCTCCCCCCCTCCATCGGGTCCGAGGGCAGGACGATATTCGATTCCATTATCCGCAGGGCCATCACGCTTCTCCTGGTAGGATGATCCGCCTCGCTCCCGTTGGGATCGGCTCTCCCCTGAAAAAATTGCACCCCAAAGACCCAAGAAGGCCTCTGGGGGTGCATTCCGCGAAAGACCATCTGTGGGGCGTCACGGGTACCCGCCAGACAGATTCTTTCCGTCACGGTAGGGCAAGGCGGCGGCGGTGTCAAGCCATTTCGACGTTTCCGGCTCCTCCCGTGAAGGTCCGCCGGCACGGCCCGGGAGGGGAGTTTCCCTTGACACTCGGCCACAGATGGGCGATGTTCCCTCCTGCCGGGCGCTGAGCTTGGTTGATAGGGCGGCCCGGCGGGCCCGCGTGCTGGACGCGGAGGCGCGCGCGATCGCTAACAGCCACGACGTACGGACCGACCGATGATTCCGGAAAAGGTGAGAGCAGTCCTGGAGGCCCATCAGCTTCGCCCGCTGGAATTCGAGCCCGGAAGCACTCCCACCGCAGAGCTCGCCGCCCAGCGCATCGGCGTCCGGGTGGGACAGATCGCCAAATCCATCCTGCTCAGTGGCAAGGACGGGAAGCCCCGCATGATCGTCCTGGCGGGTGACCGGCGCCTCTCCTCCCCCAAGGTGAAGAAGCTGCTGGGGGGGGTGAAGGCACGCATGGCCACGGCGGAGGAGACTCTCGCCGCCACGGGATTCAGCCCCGGTGGCGTGTGCCCCTTCGGCATTCAGGGGTTCGACATATTCGTCGATGAGAGCCTCCGGGCCTATGAGGCCATCTACCCTGCCGCCGGAACCGACGCCTCGGGCGTGCCGATGACCTTCGAGCTTCTTCTGGCCGTCACCGGAGCTCGGGTCTGCGACGTGAGTGACGGCCAGCCCTGATCCCGTAACCCGAATCCCCAGCGCGCCAAGAGCGACGGCGTCTTGAAAGAGTCATGGCCCCCGAAATCGTCCCCTCGGTTTGCCCGCACGACTGCCCCAGCACCTGCGCCCTGGACGTGGAGCGGCTCGACGACCGGACCGTCGGCCGCGTGCACGGCGCCCGCGGCCACCCCTACACGGCCGGGGTGATTTGCGCCAAGACGGCCCGCTATGCCGAGCGGGTGCACCATCCCGATCGCCTGAAGACGCCCCTCCGGCGCGTCGGCCCCAAGGGGGCCGCCCAATGGCAGGCCGTCTCGTGGGACGACGCCCTGGATGCCGTCGCCGAGGCCTTCGTCCGGGCGGCGCAGCGGCAGGGGGGCGAGTCGGTCTGGCCCTACTACTATGCCGGCACCATGGGGCTGGTCATGCGCGACGGCATCAACCGGCTGCGCCACGTCATGCGCTACTCCCGCCAGGCCAAGACCATCTGTACGGCCCTGGCCGACGCCGGCTGGCTGGCAGGGCATGGCGCGAAGCGGGGCGCCGATCCCCGCGAGATGGCGGAGAGCGACTTGATCGTGGTCTGGGGGGGCAACCCGGTGGCCACCCAGGTCAACGTCATGACCCACCTGACGCGCGCCCGCAAGGCCCGCGGCGCGAAGCTGGTGGTGATCGACCCGTACCGCACGGGGACCGCGGCCGCGGCGGACTTGCATCTGGCCCTCCGTCCCGGCACTGATGGGGCGCTGGCCGCCGCCGTCCTGCACGTCCTGTTCCGGGATGGGTACGCCGACCGGGACTACCTCGCCACGTTCACCGATTACACCCCGGTCCTGGAGCAGCACCTGGCCGGACGCACGCCGGCCTGGGCCGGCGCCATCACCGGGCTCGCCGTCGAAGAGATCGAGAAGTTCGCGCGGCTGTACGGCCGGACCAAGCGCAGCTTCCTCCGGATGGGCTACGGTTTTTCCCGCAGCCGGAACGGCGCCGCCCAGATGCACGCGGCCAGCTGCCTGCCCGCGGTGACCGGGGCCTGGCGGCACCGGGGGGGCGGCGCCCTCTACTCCAACGCCGCCATCTACCCCTGGAACAAGACCATGATCGAGGGCCTGGACCGCCTGGATCGCAGCGTGCGCGAGCTGGACATGAGCCGTCTCGGTCCGATCCTTACCGGCGATCCGCAGGCGCTCGCCGGCGGACCCCCGGTGGCCGCCATGCTGATCCAGAACTCCAACCCGGCGGTGGTCGCCCCGGAGACGTTGAAGGTGCGGTGGGGGCTCCTGCGCGACGACCTCTTCGTAGCGGTACACGAGCAGTTCATGACCGAGACGGCGGCCCTGGCCGACATCGTCCTGCCCGCCACGACCTTCCTCGAGCACGACGACGTGTACCAGGGCGGCGGCCATACCTTCGTGCAGCTCGGCCGGAAAGCGATCGAGCCGTACGCGGAGTCGCGCGACAACCACTGGGTCCTCCAGCAGCTGGCCCGGCGGCTGGGGGCCGCGCATCCCGGCTTTGCCCTGAGCGCCTGGGAGCTGATCGATTGGACACTGCGGGCCTCCGGCCTCCCCGACGCCGAGACGCTGGCCCGTCTGCGCTGGGTCGACTGCGCGCTGCCCTTCGAGCGGGCCCATTTCCTGGACGGCTTCGGCACGGCCGACGGGAAGTTCCACTTCTGCCCCGACTGGTCCAGTTTGGGTCCGGCCGGCGCCGGGCTGCCGCGCTTCCCGGACCACTGCGCGGTGATCGACGCGGCCGCGCCCGGGCGACCGTTCCGCCTGGTGACCGCTCCCGCCCGCCAGTTTCTCAACACCACGTTCACCGAGACGCCCGGCTCGCTGGCTCGCGAGGGCCGCCCGACGGCTCTCATCCATCCGACCGACTGCGCCGCGCTCGGACTGGGCGAGGGCTCGCTCGTGCGCATCGGCAACGACCGGGCCAGCGTCCTGGTGCACGCCCGCCTCTTCGACGGGCTGCAGCCCGGCGTGGTGGTGGTGGAGGGCATCTGGCCCAACGGCGCCTTTCGCGAGGGGCTGGGCATCAATGCCCTGGTGAGCGCCGAGCCGGGCCTGCCGGGCGGCGGCGCGGTCTTTCACGACACCGCCGTCTGGCTGCGGGCGGAGTGATCCTTTTTCCCCGCGCGGCGCGTCCCGCACGGAAGGAGGCAGCCCCCATGGAATACCGATCGCTCGGACGGACCGGCGTGATGGTGTCCCCCCTGTGCCTGGGGACGATGAACTTCGGCACACCCACCGGCAAAGAGGAATCCCTGGCGATCATCCGGCAGGCCCTGGAGGCGGGGATCAACGTCGTCGATACGGCCAATGTATACAATGCCGGCGAGAGCGAGCGCATCGTCGGCGAGGGACTCAAGGAGGGCGGACGCCGCCGCCAGGTGATCCTGGCGACCAAGGTCCACGGCAAGATGGGCGAGGGCCCCAACGACCGGGGGACCTCCCGCTACCACATCCTGCGGGCCTGCGAGGATTCCCTGCGCCGCCTTCAGACCGACTACATTGACCTGTACCAGCTCCACCGGCCGCCACTCACCGTCCCGCAGGACGAGACCCTGCGCGCGTTCGACGATCTGGTCCGATCGGGGAAGGTGCTCTACATCGGCTGCACCACCCACCCCGCCTGGATGGTGATGGAGGCCTTGGCCACCAGCGAGCGGTACGGCCTGGCCCGCTACATCAGCGAGCAGCCCCCCTACAACCTCCTCGACCGCCGCGTCGAGAACGAGCTGGTTCCGCTGTGTCAGAAGCACGGCTTGGCGATCCTCCCCTGGTCGCCCCTGGGAGGCGGCATCCTGGCGGGCCGCTATCCGGGGGAAGGCGGGACCCCCGCGGATTCGCGGGCTGCCCGCTGGGGAGAGCGGTTTCAATTTCGCGTCAGCCGGAAGGCGCTCGACGTGGCCGCCAGGCTTGCAGCCATGGCGCGGGAGCGCGGGCTGACGGCGGCGCAGCTGGCCCTCCTCTGGGTCAAGGACCAGCCCGGCGTCACCTCGCCCATCCTCGGCCCCCGGACGCTCGCCCACCTAGAGGCCGGGCTGGCGGTGCTGGACCGGAAGCTGGACGAGGCCGACCGGCCGCTGCTCGATGCGCTGGTGCACCCCGGCAACGCCGTCGCCGACTTCCACAACACCAACGAGTGGATGAAGGCGCGGATCGGGGACTAGCCGGAGTCGCGAGAAGGGGAAGGATTGACGGACGGGAGACAGCCATGAAGATCACATCGATTGAATGCCATCTGCTGCGCATTCCCACTCCGCGGCCGATCTCCCTGGAGTTTCCGGAGCACGCGCTGGTGACGGCCGCCATCGCGACCGACGAAGGGGTGGGCGGCCTGGGTTATAGTCTCGTCTTCGGCGGAGGCGGGGCCGAGGCGGTCCGGGCCTACCTGGAGACCCGGCTCAAGCCGCTGCTCCTCGGCCAGGACCCGCTTTTCATCGAGCGACTGTGGGAGCGTATGTACCGGGCGGATCGCGGCATCCGGCGCCAGGGCATTGCGGGATACGCGGTGGCTGCCATCGACATCGGGCTCTGGGATCTGGTGGGAAAGGCGGCCGGCCTCCCGCTATACAAGCTCTGGGGCGCGGTGAAAGACCGCATCCCCGCCTACGGGAGCGGCGGCTGGCCCAGCTACCCGGTCGAGGACGTGATCGGCGAGGCTGCGCGATACGCCGCGATGGGCTGCCGGTATTACAAGCTGAAGATTCACGATCCCGATCCGCGGGTCAATCGCCAGCGGGTCGAGACGGTGTGGAAGGCGGTGGGGGGCGACATGCGACTGATGGTGGACGCCAACCAGAAGCTTGATGTTCAGGGGGCCATCCGCCAGGCGGCGATGCTGGAGGAGTTTGACCTGGTCTGGCTCGAAGAGCCGGTGCTGGCCGACGATATCGCCTCCTGCGCCGAGGTGGCCCGCTCCATCCGGATCCCGGTAGCGACCGGCGAGAACAACCAGACGCGCTTCGAGTTCCGCGAGCTGATCGAGCGGCAGGCGGCGCGCTACCTGATGCCGGACGTTTGCCGGGCCAACGGCTTCAGCGAGACCTTGCGCATCGGCCACCTGGCGGCGGCCCACCAGGTCGCCGTCACGCCCCACGTGGTTCACGAACTCTCGATCCAGATCCTCGGCACGCTGGCCAACGGCTTCCTCGCTGAATTCATCGACTGGGCGCCCGGGGATCTGTTCGAGGAGATGCCGCGCTGCGAGGGCGGTCACTTCAGGCTGCCCGACCGGCCGGGGCACGGGATGGCCCTGGCGCCCGGCGCCGAGTGCAAGTACGGCGGCTAGCGCCGAGACATCCAGCCGGCTCCCTCACCGGCGGAAGAAGTCGGCTGTCTTCCGCATGGCGTCGGCCGCCTCCTCCACGTCGGAGGCCGTGACGTGCCGGTGGGTCAGCCAGCGCAGCGTGTCCTTCTGCTGCGCCAGCACATACACGTTGTGGGCCGCCAGCTTCTCCGCCACCGCGGCCGCCGGCACGCTGAGGCCGGACACCTTCAACCGGACGATGTTCGTCTGGACCTTGGACACGTCCACAGCCACACCAGGAATCCTCGCCAGCTTCTCGGCCAGATCTCTGGCGTTGGCATGGTCCTCCGCCAGGCGATCGACCATGGTTCGCAAGGCCACCAGGCCCGCCGCGGCAATGACCCCTCCCTGCCGCAGGGTGCCGCCGAGCATCTTCCGCTTTTTCCTGGCCGCCGCGATGAAATCCCGGGCGCCCACGATGACCGCCCCCACCGGGCAGCTCAGCCCCTTGGAGAGGCAGAAGGTGGTCGAGTCGGTCTGGGCCGCGAGCTCCCTGGCAGGCACGCCCAGGGCCACTGCCGCGTTGAAGATGCGAGCTCCGTCCAGGTGGACCGGGATGCCGCGCCGCGCCGCCACCGCCTTGACGGCCGCCATTTGCGCCACGCTCCAGCAGGTTCCGCCGGCGACGTTGTGGGTGTTCTCGAGGCAGATGAGTCCGGTCTGGGGAAAATGGACGTTGTCGCCGCGGATGGCGTCCTCCACGTCCACGGGCGCCATCACGCCGTCCGTTCCGGGAACCCTGTTGACGACCAGCCCCCCCACCGCCGCCATCCCGCCGACCTCGTACCAGTAGATGTGGGCGTCCTTCTCCATGATGATCTCCTGGCCGGGAGTCGTGTGGGCCAGAAGCGAGACCAGATTCCCCGCGGTGCCGCTCACCACGAACAGACCGGCCTCCTTGCCGAGAAGCTGCGCCGAGTACTCCTCCAACTCACGGACGGTCGGATCGCCCTCGCGGCCATCATCCCCCAGCCTGGCACGCCGCATCGCCTCCAGCATCTCCTCGGTCGGCTCGGTCACAGTGTCGCTGCGAAAATCCAGCTTCGCATTCAGCATTCATTTCTCCTCGGCGCGCTGTCGCACCTAGTCGCTCTCTCCTCGGTGCCCTGCGCGCGTCGACCCGCGCGGGGGAGAGCTGTGCCGCCGGCTCACATCCGCGTGCATACGTAGGTGGCCTGAAAGCCCGCGTCAGTCAGTTTTTGCAAGACCCGAAAGCCCGCCTGCCACAGAAGCCCTTCCATCACCCAATCGTAGGTGCTGTGCTCCTTGCGGACATACAGCTCGGCCTCCTTGGCCAGCCGCGGCCACGCCTTCTTCCGGATGGATTGGACCCAAGCGCGGAGGCGCCGATCCAGGTCCGGCGTCGCGGAGGGGAAGACGATGTCGAAAAGGACAGCGCCGGAGGTTTCCGCCTCATGGTATCTCCACCCCCGCCCGGGGGGCTCCACCCCCCGCATGCCTGCGCGCCTCTTCGAGCGCCTCCGGCGAGCCGATGTCCTGCCAGTAGGCCCCATCTACCCGGTGGGCGATGATCCGCTCCCCTTCCCCGGCCAGCCGCAGGTAGGTCCGGATGATCGAGAAGGTGCCTGTCTCGGTCATCCTGGGGAAGATCGCCGGGTCTACCGCGTGGATGCCGGTGAAGGCCACCCGCTCGGCGTCATTGACCGGGTCCATCGCCCAGCCCACACCCTTCGGCGACTCCCAGCCGCACAGCCGGCCGTCCCGGTCAAACAAGAGCTGGCGCGAGCTGGGCCGGCTCTGCACCGCCAGCGTTGCCAGCGCCCCCGCCTGCCGATGGAAGCGGAGCAGCCCCGACAGGTCGATATCGCTCAGGACGTCCACGTTATGGAGGAGGAACGGCCGCCCGTCGTCGAAGAACCACGCCACGTTCTTCAGCCCGCCTCCGGTGTCGAGCAGCTCCGCCTCGCGCGTGCATTCGATGCGGAGGCCGAAATTGCCCTTCGAGGCCAGGAACCGCGCGATGCGCTCGCCCATGTGATGGAGGTTGACGACCAGCTCGGTCACGCCGGCGGCCCGGAGCCTGCCGATCACCCGCTCGATCATCGGGGCCCCGCCGACATCCACCAGGGCCTTGGGGGTCTTGTCGGTCATCGGCCGGAGGCGGCTCCCGACCCCGGCAGCCAGGATCATCGCCTTCATCTCGCGCTGGTCTCCTGGGCCAGGTGGCGCACCTCTACGCTCACCCGGAGCTTCTCGCGCAGATGGGCGGCCAGCCGCTCGGCGCAATACACGGAGCGGTGCTGGCCGCCCGTGCAGCCGAACGCGACGAGGAGGTCGGTGAAGTTGCGCTGCTGGTAATTCTCGACGGTCCGATCGATCAGCGCGAACACGTGCACGAGAAACTCGCCCACGGCGGCTTCGCCATCGAGGAAGGCGATGACGGGATCGTCGCGACCCGTCAGGGCCGCGTACTGTTCGTACCGGCCGGGGTTGGGCAGAGCCCGGCAGTCGAACACGTAGCCGCCCCCATGCCCTTTCTCATCGGTCGGCACGCCATCCCCGTACGAGAAGCTCTGGATCCTGACCGTGAGCCCGAGCGAGGCCGCCCCGAACTGCCGGAGGGACGAGGAGGCCACGAGGCGATGCCACACCCCCGTCAGCTCGGGCAGCTCGATGGGCAGGTCGCACTTCCGCAGCAGGTACTCGAGATTCCGGACGGCGTAGGGAATGCTGGCCAGGAAGTGCTGCTTTCGCTCGTAGAACCCGCGCAGGCCATAGGCCCCCATCGCCTGCATGATCCGGATGTAGACAAAGCCGGGGTAGTGGGCCAGGAAGGCCGCCCGATCGACCGGTTCGTGCCGCGAGGCGGCCTCAAGGTACCGCTCGACCAGCTCGTCCCGGACCTCGACCGGAAGGTCGGCCTTGGCGTCGAACAGGAGCGACGCCACGTCGTACTGGAGGGCGCCCCGGCGGCCGCCCTGATAATCGATGAAGTACGGCCCCTCGCTCCTGACCATGATGTTGCGGGACTGGAAGTCCCGGTAGAGGAAGAAGCGCCGATCGGCCCGCAGCAGGAAGTCGGCAAACCGCTCGAAGTCGTCCTCCAACGCCTGCTCGTTAAACGGGATCTTCGCCAGCCGCAGGAAGTAGTACTTGAAGTAGTTGAGGTCCCACAGCATGGACTGCTTGTCGAAGCTTGATCGGGGGTAGCAGACGCCGTAGTCCAGGGTCCGGCCGGCCTCGATCTGGAAGCGCGGCAGGGTCTCGATCGCCCTCTGGTACAGCTCGAGCGTCTTGTCCGAGAGCTTGTCCCCGACCCGATTCGCCTCCAGAAACTCGAACAGCGTCGTGTCGCCGAGGTCCTCCTCCAGGTAGATTCCCTGATCGAGATCCTCCGCGTAGATCTCGGGAACCGGCAAACGGCACCGGCGGAAATGGCGCGAGAACCCCAGGAACGCCCGGTTCTCCTGGAAATCCTGGCTGATCGCACCGATCGCCGTCCGCGTGGCCGAAGACAGGCGGAAGAGCGTGCGGGCCGACGCATCGCCCCGGAGCGGCACAGCCGCCTCGACCGGCTCGCGGAAGTGGGCTTCGAACAGCGCCCTGAGAGGCTGATCGACCGGCGGCGGATTCACGGCCTCTCCACTGAGGTCATGCGGTTTCCTCCAGGAGCTTCACGAGCGCATGGAGTGTTTGATTGACCGGCGTGGCGATCCCGAGCTCGGCGCCACGGCGGGCGACGTATCCGTTCAGCGAATCGATCTCGGTGCGCCTGCCCTGGGCGATGTCCTGGGCGGTCGAGGAGATGGCGCCCGGCATCCCCTTCGCCAGCTTCCATGTCGCCTCGGCAATCTCGCGGCTCTCCAGGCGGATTCCGGCCGCCTGCGCCACGGCGAACACTTCGTCCATGATCCGCTGCATCACCTCGCGCGCCCACGGACTCTCCGCCATGCGGCCGTACCGTGTACGGCTCAGTGCCGATATCGCATTATAGGCACAGTTCATGACCAGCTTCGTCCACAAATCGCTCTCGATGGTCTCCGAGACGCGACACGGAACCCCCGCGCGGGCGAAGAGCGCGGCCAGGCTCTCGAGCTGGCGGCGACGCGCGGCGTCCATCGGGCCGCGCCCCGACAGATCGCCGATGACGAGGTCGCCGCGACCGCTGTGCTTGATGTGCCCCGGGCCCGCCATCTCCGCAGCCACGTAGACCACCGCCGGCACCGCCGCGATGCCCGTGGCGGCGTGGATCCGCTCTGCGTTGTCCACGCCGTTCTGAAGGCTGACAACGACGGCATTACCCGCCAGATGGGGGGCCAGGGCCCGTGCCGCCTCCTTCGTATCGGTGGTCTTCACGCACAGCAGGATGATTCGCGCTGCTCGGGCGGCGCCGGTATCGGTGGAGGCCGAGACCGGGATGTGCTCCCGGACTTGAATGCCCTCCAGGAACAGGCCGTCTCGGACGACGGCATCCACGTGCCGTTGGCGTCCGATCAGCATGACAGGGGCGCCGGCACGCGCGAGCATACCGCCGAAGTAGCACCCGACGGCGCCTGCGCCCATCACGGCGATGCTTGGCCAGCTCTCATCTTCCATGGCACCTCTCTCTCGTCGCACGCAGCCCGGCGGTCGCGGCTCCCGCGCCGCCGTCCCAATTCATGAACACGAAGGCCCTTTGGGTGGGCACACCCCAAAGGGCCGGCGGAGGACGTGGCGCGCGAGAGGCTCGTTGGCGTGCACCGTATATCCTCCGTCACCGGGTGAACCCGGAGCCAGGCACATTCCGGGGGCATGCTAGCGCCGGGCCCGATCGGCTGTCAAGGACAGCCGACCGTTCCTCCGCCCGGCTCCACGCGGTGGCCGCCGCGAGGCAACGCTGAGTTGGGCCGCAGGCGAGCGATTCTTCAGGGGTACTGTGTCACTCCCAGCAAGGGTCCGCATCCGCGGGAGATGTTGACGAAATTGGCAACGTCCCGGATTCACAGAGGGCCGCGAGTGGATGCCCTTGACAGGGCAGAGAGACCGGAGGTACCCTTCGAGCCGTTTCCCCTCCCCGTGAGGATCGACGGAGGAGGCCCCTATGGGGTCGGCCAGGGAGCGCGCTCTTGAGGCGGGTCAGACCCGCAGGTCGACTCGCCTATCCATGCGCCCCCGTCGGCATCTTCATTTGGTCACCGGCAAGGAGTCCAGGTTCGCCACCGGATTCATCCGCGATCTGCGGGATCCCGTAACGCATCCTCAGCCTCAACTTCCCCGGCCGAGGAGCTCTCCTGTCGGCTATCCCGGAAACAGGCCAACACCCCCGGGAACAAGGCCGGAAGTCTCCCTCCCCCAAGAGTTTAGGTTGGGCGGTGCCTGGAGGGATGAGCACGGCTGCCATCGCACCGGCTGGCGGCGACCGGCGTCCCACCGCCCCGGGAGCGATGGGGGGCGTGAGTCCGGATTTCCCGGATGCGGCAAGGGGACAACTCTGGAAGAAGGAGGCAACCATGAGGAGTCGGAAAGGCGTGGTCTCGGTGGCTCTGGCATGCGTGATGGTCGCGACGGCCGGGCTGGCAACGGCCGCGGAGAACATCCGGATCGGCTTTACGCCCCCCGTCACCGGCGCCTCCGCATCGGAGGGCGCTTTTCAGCTCAAAGCGATCAAGCTGGCGCTGAAAGAGATCAATGCCGCCGGAGGGGTAAACGGCCGGAAGGTTGACCTCCGGATTGTGGACAACCAGTCCACGAACCCGGGGGCCTTGGCGGCCCTCCAGAGGGCGGTGGAGCAGGAGCAGGTGCTGGCCCTGATCGGCTCCGTCAAGAGCACGCAGATCCTGGCCACCTCGGACGCAATCAAAGGGTATGGCATCCCCACCTTCATCGGCGGGACCAACGCCACCCTGACCCGGCAGGGGAACCCGTGGCTGTTCCGGGTCCGACCCGATGACTCGATTACGGCGCTGGCCATGATCAAGTACATCAAGGAAGACCTTCAGCTGAGCAAGATCGCCGTCCTGAACGACAGCGATGCCTTCGGCACGGGCGGAGGAGACTTGGTCGAGACCTACGCTAAGCAGTACGGGCTCACCATCGTCCGGCGCGACAGGTACACGACCAAGGACAAGGACTACACCGCCCAGCTGCTCTCGGCGAAGAACGCGGGGGCGGAGATCCTGATCGCCTACTCGACCAACCCCGAGGACGGGGCGGTGATTCAGCGCCAGTACCGCCAACTGGGCTCCCCCTTCAAGTTCCTCGGTTCCCCCGCCCACCAGCAGAAGGACGCGATCAACCTCGCCGGAGGCGCGGCCGAGGGCCTCTTGGCCATCGCCGACTTCGTGCCGGGGCAGACCGCGGCGAACCGGGCCTACGCGGACGCCTACCGGAAGGAATACGGCGAGGAGTATGACGGCCTCTCGGCCTGGACCTACGACGGGCTGAACATCCTGGTCAACGCCATCAAGAAGGCCGGGCAGGATCGCGCCAAAATCCGGGAGGCCATCCTGGCCACGCAGGGGTACCAGGGTGTCCTGGGCACCTTCTCCTTCACCCCCAACGGGGACGGGCTGCATGAGGTCAGCGTGGTCCAGATCGAGAAGGGCCAGCCGAAGCTCCTGAAGATCGTCAATGTCGGGTCGAAGTGATCGTCTCCCCCCTTCCGCGAACGCGACCGATTCGGGCCTCGGCAGGTGGCCGCCACCTGCCGAGGCCGCTTGCCAGCCCGACGCTGGAAAGAGCCCGCACCGCACAGTCCGTGGGTCCAAGAAACGAGGCGCTGATCTCGGCTGACAGCGGGTGTGATTTGCGCCTTGACCGCCTGGTGCGCGCCACGACCTTCCCGACGGTATAGCTGGAACGACATTGCCGCATCCGGCATGCGCCATCGCGCAGGTGCTGCCACTCGCCGGCGTCGAGGCCCTGACAGACGTTTCGTGGCCAGCCGGGTATCCAGGTCGGCTCGGCCGGAGCCGTCGTGGAGGCGAGGAATGCGTTCGAGCCCCACACCACTGTGCCAAGATCACCGGCTGTCCTTTGCGCCTTCGCGCGGCGGCCAGAGTGCGGTGACGGCAAGGGCCACCGCGATCCCCAGCGCTACCGCCCCGAAGCGGTACAGGCCGATGCGCCAGGGCGGCTCCCCGCGTGTCACGAGCAGGACAATCGCCAGCGTAACGCCCGCGAATCGATAGGCCGGTTGGTCGAGGCGCAGCAGGGCGCACACGACCCCCAGTCCAAAGATCGCCGCCCCGAACGTGAACGTATGCGGCCGGAAATAGCTTGCCAGCACCCCTCCGGCGGCCGCCCCCAGCCCTGTGCCGATCAGGCGGCGCTTCGAAACAGCCCAGGCGGCCCCCAGCGTGGACTGCATCACAATGATCGCGGAGATGGGCGCCCAGTATCCTTCCGGCAGCTTGAACAGCCGCGCGACCGCCAACGCATCCGTGGCCGCAATCGCCGTGCGGGCCGAATGCGGAAGCCAGGCATCCCTTCCTAACCGGCGGCTCATGGAGGGGGTGGTGGGGTAATCCCGAGGAACCCCACGACCAAGAGGATGGCAGCTCCTAGGACCGTCTCGCCGAGGACGTTCCAGCCAAGGCGGCGGAGGAGCAATGCAAGCGGTGCGTCGGGGCTGGCCGGCTGCCCGGCCCTCAGGCGGGGCAGGAGCCGGAGCCGGCTGTGCCCCGCCACCGCCAGCAGGAGAGCCAGGAGCGTCAATTTCAGCAAGAGCAGGTGCCCGTATAGGGTCCCCACAAATGCCAGCCAGCTCCCAACCAAGACCCAGGTATTGACCAGGCCGGTCAGGATCAGGCCGAGGACGCACCCGAGGCCGAGGGCGGAGAAATGGTCGATCACGCGGCAGGCTGCCGTCGCCCGGCCCGGAGTGAGCGACCGCCCGGCCGAGCGAAGGAAGAGGCCCAGTGGGAGAAGGCCGCCCAGCCACAGGCCCGTTGCGAGCAAGTGGACGACGTCCGCGACGAGATGCGGCAGCCGGGCGCTCCCCTCGGTCCCGGCCGCGTGCCCGGTCCAGGCGAGGGCTCCCATCGCGACTCCGGCGAGCAGGGCGTCTCCTAAGTGACGGAGGCGCGCAAGGCTGCCGGCCTGCCGCAAACGGGGGGAGGCGAGGCTAAGGCCCAGCAGGAGGAAGATCGCCAGGCGGAGCGACCAGAGGCGGCCGAAGGCGGTGCGGGTCAGGACGGTTCCGATGATCGACAGCGTGAGTGCCTGCCCGAGGGGGCGTCCGCTCATCAGGGCGACCTCCGCGCCGAGCCAGACCAATGCCGAGCCAAGGGCGACTAGGAGGCTCCCCATACCAAGCCGGCGGAGCAGGCCACGGAAGTGTACGGACTCGGGGTCCACAAGAGCGGGCGGGCCGGAAACCACCCACCCCACCTCCAGCAGGAGGATGCTGAACGTTCCCACGAGCAGGGCGTTGCTCGCCAGGTGGACGAACCGGACAAGCGCCAGCAGGTCGGTCATGGCGCAATCCGGAATGCGAAGTTCCCGTGAGTGACATGGGTGTCCACTGACACGACCCGCCAGGTCACTTTGTAGCTTCCCGGAGGCAGCGGGGGGACCGAGACCCAAAGCTGCTTGGGGGTGGACGGGTCAACCGTGACGTCCCCTTTGTCCACCCGTTGGCCGGCTGCATTGATGACTTGGACGCGACTGAAGGCGGGCTCCAGTCGCTCAGTGAACCAGAGCCGCACCTGGGTCGGCGAGGTGTTGACAGTGCTCCCCGCTCGGGGGCTGGCACGCTTCAGATAGGCATGGGCTTCCGCTAGAGTCGCCCCGGCCAGAAACAGGCTCAAGGCTATCGCAAGCAAGATGCTGCGCTTCATTAGTCTCCTCCACGCGGTCGAGAAGGCCCAGGAATACGCTCGGGTCTTTCGCCGGCTGCTTCCCTCTCGGGGTTTGGGGAATCGAGTGTAGCCCGCCAACCTGTCCCCGGCAAATCGGGGTTTACTGGAGGCGGCACCGGACACCAATGAGAGGGTACCTGCCCGATTTACCTAAAGGATGATCCCATCTCCTGGCGAGTGGTCAGGAACAGCGAGCCCCTTCGCGCGCTTTTGCGCAAGATCGGCATATCACTTCACAATCAACGCTCCCCTTCCGAGGCGTCCGTCATCGGCTCACCTCCGCGGCCGTGGAACCCAAAAAGGGGAACAAGACTTGATTCTTGATTTGGCACCACTACAATCTTATATTCCGGCCATTGGGAATCCCGATGATTGCATGACCTCTCCCATGGGCGCCTGACCAGAAATCCCGCGCCTCCGGAGGATCAACCATGCCTACCGCAGCGCACAACACTCTGCCCGAGCGGGTAGCCCCCGCCCCATGGTCTGGCTGGCTGGCCGGGCGGTTGAACCATCGTCTGGATTCCGTAAAATCCTTGCAGCGCATCCGAGCCGGGAACATCCTGACCTCCAGCTGCACTCTGGGGATCTTGTCCGCCTGCCTCCTTCTCACGGCCGGCCCCGTCCGGGCCGCAGGCCCGCAATTCCCGGCAGGCGTGCCCAACCTGCTCGATCCGGCGGTGCTGGCCGAGTACCGGCTCACCCTTAATTTCCGGCTAACGTCGCAGGCCGGTAGCGCACATGAGTCGCGCCCGCATTCATGGCTGCGGGGCCGGCTGCCCGCCTCGGACCTGGTCGCACCCGACGGGTGGCGCCCCGTAGAGGCGATGCACAGGTTAGCCGGAGATTTGGGCTCACCCGGCTGGGGGGCCTGCAGGGCAATCCCGACTTCCCCCTGCTGCTGCTCGTCCACAGGGCCACGACCCCGCCCGGGGCCGTCCTGGTCGCCCTGGACGCCCGCAACGGCACCGACATCTGGTCCTTGGGCACCGACCCCGTTGTTGTGATCGCCCTCTTCGCCGACCCGATGACGCTCACAGCCCTGTATGTTGACCGCGGCTTCGTCGCACAGGGGCTTCCGTCGGGACGCTTCCAGCGCCTTGCCAACCCGCGCGCCATGCTGCCCGACCTCCTTCATGTCGTCTCCGCACTCCCCACCCGCGTCTTCCTCTGAGCGCGGGGTGAATGCTCGATCGGCCCGTGACCCCCAGTGCTCCGACCACTCTGTGGGTCGCAGGATCCGAAGTCAGGCGCCACTCGGTCGCGGAGACCGGAAGGCCTGCGGAAGCCGAGGGACATCATGACAGGCCGTCTGAGGGCAGGCAGGCCAGGGCCGCAATCAACCGAAAGGATGGGCACCATCGCGCGTGGCGAGGCAGTCCGTCCCATTGATTGGCTGAATGGTGAGGGGCCGATCCGGGTGGAAGGACGCGGAGCAAGCGGATGAGGGCGACCGGATGAGAGGAGGGGATCCATGCCGACACGGAAAGCCGAGACAGAGTGGAAGGGCAACCTCGCCGAAGGTGGCGGGCGGCTGCGAGTGGGCAGCGGGGCCTTTGACGGCCCCTACTCGTTCAAGTCCCGATTTGAAGAAGGCCAGGCGGCCACCAATCCCGAAGAGCTGATCGGCGCGGCGCACGCCGGGTGCTTCACGATGGCGCTCACGGCGCAGCTGTCGCGCGCAAGCGTCAAACCGACGCGCATCCACACCGAGGCGCAAGTGACCCTCGAAAAGGTGGGCGACCAGTTCTCCATCACACGAATCGAGTTGAAGACCGAGGCGGACATACCGGGCATGGACAGCGCGACATTTCAGAAATACGCGCAAGTCGCGAAAGAGACCTGTCCCGTGTCGAAGGCATTGGCCGGAACCCCAATTCACCTGAACGCAGCGCTGGCGAAGTGACGGAGAAAAAGACAGTGCTGACGCCACCGCCTTCCCATATAGTTTCCTCCAGGAGATCTCTGCCAGAGAAACTGTTGCGGGAGACCGCCCCCGTGGCAGCGAGGCAACAGGATGGCGCCATCGGACACCCTCCGCGATCGCTCCGGAGGACGGCACACTGACTTTCACCCCGGATTCCTCTGGGTCGCCCTGGCCGCAGCGATCCTGGCGGGCTTCGGCCTGGCCGCCCACCTGAGCTTCGTCCTCGGCTTCGGGTTGCCGCTGGGCGCGGCGTTTCCGACCCTGGTCCAGACGCACGGCCACGTCCAGCTCGTGGGCTGGGCGGGGTTGTTCGTCATGGGGGTGAGCCTCTTTTTCATCCCCCGGTTAGCCAGCGCGCCGTTGCGGCATCCCCGTTGGGTCGGCCTCATCCTGTGGTTGATGGCGGCGGGTCTCCTGCTGCGGGCGGGCACCCAGCCGATGCTCGCGTACCTCTGGCCGGGTGCCGTCCGGGGCGTTCTGGCGAGCCTGCTGGCCGCCTCGGGAGTGCTCGAGGGAGCCGGGATCGCGCTCTATCTGCTCCTGCTGATCGGGACGTTGCGCGGCACGGGGGACCTCCAAGGCCAGCCGGCCTTCGCGGCCGTCCGGCCGTACTTCGGGATGATGGCGGCGGGCTGGACCCTGTACGGTGGCGTCAACCTCGTCCTGGTCCTGGCCATGGCCCGGCACGAGGCGGCCGTGGCGAATGTTCCCTGGAATGAATTCGCCATCGACTGTTTCATCGCCCTCGTGCTTTTGCCCGTGGCCATGGCCTTTTCCGTTCGCCTGCTCCCCATGTTCCTGGCGCTCTCGGCGGCGTTCTGGCCGGTGCGGGCCACCGGCTACGCTTACTTCGCGGCGGCGGGCGTACAGCTGTTCGCGCGCCTCCTTCCGCTCTCCGGGCTAGCGACACGGCTGGCCGAGTCCCTCGGCGGGCTGGGGGGACTGTGCAAGGGGCTCGTGCTCCTCTGGTTCGTGTGGAAGCTGGACCTGCTCACCCGTCGCCGCTCGGTGGAGCGGCCCGCGCGCTTTCTTCTGACCGGCCCGGACCGGGCACCCACCCGGCCGGGCCTCCCGGATTTCGGGGAGTTCGGCCGCTTCGAGCTGCTGGTCTACCCGGCGTACGTGTGGTTGGTGCTGGCCGCCGCGTACGAGATCCTCGATGGGGCCATGGCGCTCGCGGGCCAGGCGGGTCCCGTGGACCCGGGCCTCCTCCGGCACATCTATCTCCTCGGCTTCATCACCCTCCTCATCCTGGGCGTCGCCGTCCGGATGCTGCCGGGGTTCCTGCAGAAGAGGGCCGTGGCCTCTCCCGGCTTGGTGGAAGCCACGATCTGGCTGGGGAATACCGCGGTGATCTTCCGGGTGCTCCCCCTGCTCCTGCCGTCGGCCCTGCTCCATGCGGTGCCCGGCGGCGCGGCGCTGGCCCGAGCGGCGTTCGGGCTGTCGGGGACGATCGCCCTGGCGGCCGTCGTATGCCTGGCCGCGAATCTCTGGTGGACGGCCCACTCCTCGTCCTGACCGGAAGAGAGGCTACGCCCGGATTCGAGGTCCCCGTATGACAGCGGGCTGGCGCTTGTGCGGGATGTGGATGCCCGACGGGCGCCGATAGCCGCTTTCACCGAGTATCTGCCGACGCCAGCCCGTTCCGGAACCTCTCGGACTTCACGGCGGAATCGAAGGGAGGTCGAAGGGGCGCGGTCGTTCTCATCGTGCTAAGGTGAATCCCTTCTCCTCCACCTCGCGCCCAAGGGAGCCAGCCGGGCCAGCCAGCCGGGTTTTCGCTCCCGCTCTTCCTCGATCTGGCGGAGCAACGCGGTGAACACGCTGGCGCGGCCCAGATAACCGACGAGGCGGCGGGGATTCTCCCGGCTCACCACAGGGAGTCGGCCCACATCGTGTTCTAGCATCTCCACCACGGCGGCATAGACGGTTTCGTCTGGATACGTCACGATGGGCCGGTGGGTCCCTGCCTCCAGAACCGTCATGCTCCCAGTCGGATCCGTCCGCAAGGCCCTCGCCTCGTCGCCGCGCGTGATGACACCCACGAGGTTTCCGTCCCGGTCCACGATAAGCAGCGCGTGGTGGTGGACGAGCCACTCATCGCCCTGCTCGATCCGGTCGGCCACCTCCTGCACCCGGGTCTCGGCGGGGACGGTGGGGACCCGGGTGATCATTACCTCGGAGACGCGCTGCATTTCCAGCGGGTCGGCGCTGTACTCGCGCATCAGGTGATGCCCGTGGCGCGCGACCTTCTCCGTCAGGATCGAACGGCGCAGCACGAAGACCGTCACCGTGTAGGCGGCGATGCAGCTCACGAGCAAGGCAGGCAGGACGTTGAGGTCGTGTGTCAACTCCAGCGTGAAGATCATGGCGGTGAAGGGCGAGCGCATGGTGCCGCCCATGACGCAGGTCATGCTGATCAGCGCCCAGAGGCCTGGGTCCCCTATCGAGATCCAATGGGCTTCTACCGCCCCCAGGGCGCCGCCCATGATCAGGAGCGGCGCCAGGACGCCCCCCGAGGTGCCGGAGCCCAGGGCGATCGACCAGGCGAGCGATTTACCGATGAGCAGCGCGTAGAGGGCCGGCCCCACGATCTCCCCGTGCAGGAGGGCGCGAATCGTGTCATACCCCACCCCCAGTACCTGGGGGTTGATCCATCCGGCGATGCCGACGGCGAGGCCGCCGATGGCGGGCCACCACATCCAATGGACGGGGAGCTTGTAGAAAAGGTCTTCGAAGCCGTACACCAGCCCGGTGAGGATCCAGGACATGAGGCCGCCGAGGATGCCGACCCCTAGGGATATCACAAGCCCCTCCCCACTCAGCGGGGCGTGATGGGTAACCGGAAAAATCGGCCCCTTGCCGAGCAGGGGCACGCGTAGGGCCGCCGCCACGACGGAAGAAAGAGCCACCGGAATCAAGGAGCGCGGCTTCCACTCGAAGAGGAGCAGTTCAACGGCGATCAAGACGGCTGCTACCGGCGACGCAAAGATGGCTGCCATCCCACCGGCGGCCCCGGCGACCAGGAGCGTCTTCCGCTCGGCAGCACTGAGGCGGAAACATTGCGCGAAAAGCGATCCGAAAGCGCCCCCCGTCATGATAATCGGGCCTTCTGCGCCAAACGGCCCGCCTGTACCGATGGAGATGGCGGAGGAAAGAGGCTTCAGGACCGCCACTCTCGCCTCCATCCGGCTCTCGCCGATGAGGATGGCCTCCAGTGCCTCGGGAATCCCGTGGCCGCGGATCTTCTCCGAACCGTACCGCGCCATCACCCCAACGATCAGCCCGCCTACCACGGGAACCAGGATCACCAGCACCCCCATGTGTTGATGGTCGGGAGAGATGAAGGATGATGACAGGCGTTGATAGAAGGACAGGTTGGTGATGGCGCCGATGAGCCACACCAAGGCGTAGGCGACGAAAGCGCTCATGGCCCCGATGGGCAAGGCCATCGCAGCGAGAACGAGAACCCGAACGTCTCGGGTGAAATCTGACAGCCGGTCTTTTATTCTGATCGTTTCGTTCATGGTTTCTCGTATCCTTGATCCGGATCGCAAAGGAGCAGCGAAATCGGGCCTTCCGTGTTGGGCAGTTCATCGCCCTGCTCTTCGTCCAACCTGGCCGGGCGAAATCGTTCCGCGAGGTCGGCGGAGGCTTGACCTGCGCCGAACTGAACCAGCCGTTCGCGGGGCCGCCCGCCATCGAGGGGCCCGCGCAGCTCGTCCTGGAGGTCGCGTAAGTTGGACAGCAGGATGGAGGAGCCTGAAAAGTCTGTTTTCCGGGGTGCGGCCAGCGGGATTCGTAGGCCGGGGGGGTCGTGAACGGCGGCGAAGACTGGGCAGGCGGGGAACCGGGGGGCAGACACTGGTGTTCTCTAGCCTTTCACTGACCCGGTCAGGCCGGCCACGTAATACTCCACGAAGAAGGAGTAGATAAAGGCGATCGGAACCGAGCCGAGCAGGGCCCCGGCCATGAGTTGCCCCCAAAAGAAAATGTCCCCGCGGATCAGTTCGGTCACCACGCCGACGGAGATGGTCTTGTGGGCGGCGGAAGAGAGGAAGACCAGGGCATAGAGGAACTCGTTCCAGGAGAGGGTGAAGGCGAAAATTCCCGCCGACAGAATCCCCGGGATGGCGATGGGGAAGATGATCCGCACCATGGCGCCGATGCGGGTGGCCCCGTCGATGCGCGCGCACTCTTCCAGCTCCCGCGGGATGGTGCGAAAATACCCCATGAGCAGCCAGGTGCAGAACGGGATCAGGAACGTGGGATAGGTGAGGATGAGCGCCCAGGGGGTGTCGCCGAGCTGGAAATTCCGGATGATGGTGGCCAGGGGGATGAACAGGAGCGTCGGCGGGACTAGGTAGGTCACGAAGATGCTCGTCCCCAGGGTCCCGGCCATGGGGAAGTGCAGCCGGGCCAGCGCATACCCTGCCAGCAATCCGCAGAATAGGGAGACAGCCGTGGACAGGAGGGCGATGAAGAACGTGTTCCAAACCCAGCGCGGGAACACGGTGGTGGCCAGCAGCTTCTCGAGGTGGATCAGGGTGGGGTGAAGGGTCCACAGGGGCGTATCATTCACGGCGCGCCACGACCGGTACAGCTCCGAATCGGGTCGCACGGCCGTGACGAGCATCCAGTAGAATGGGAAGAGGATCCCGATCAGGAACATGGCCAGGGGGATGTAGAAAAAGACCCACGTCCGCCATCGCGGCTCGACCATCAGACGCCCTCCAGGTGCCGCACGTACCGGAGCTGAAACCAGACCACGAAGAGGAGGACCGGGAACATGAACAGCGATATGGCTGCCCCCATGCCGAGCTGGCCCGCCGAGACCCCCACATCGTATGCGTAGGTCGCCAGGACCTGGGTGGCGTTGGCCGGGCCCCCGCCCGTCAACACGTAGATGAGCTGGAAGTCGGCGAAGGTCTGGATGATCGAGAACACCACCACCACGACCGTCACCGGTTTCAGCAGGGGCCAGGTCACGTACCAGAAGCGCTGCCATCCGGTGGCGCCGTCCAGGGCAGCCGCCTCGTGCAGGTCGGGATTGATCGTCTGGAGTCCCGCCAGGAACGAGATGGCGAAGAAAGGCATCCCGCGCCAGGTGTTCACCACGATAGCGCAGCCCAGGGCCCAGGTGCCGTTGGTCAGGAAGGGGAGCCGATGGGTGATGAAGCCGCCGTGATACAGGAGCCAGTTCAGGACGCTGGAGGTCGGGTCGAACATCCATTCCCACGAGTAGGTCGAGAGTACCGTGGGGACAATGAAAGGCAAGAGGACGATGGCGCGCACGAAGCGGTGGGCGCGGAAGTCCCGGTTCAACAGGAGGGCCAGCCACATCCCCAGGGCCAGCTTGAGGATCACGGCACAAATCGTATAGATGACCGTGTTTTGGAACGCGGTCCGGAAGATGGAGTCGTTCCAGGCCGCGACAAAGTTCTGCAGCCCCACGAAATGGCCGGGGTTCCCCACGCTGGTGCTGCTGACCGCCAGCCAGATCCCCATCATGAAAGGGTAGGCAATGAAGAGGACAAGCAGCAGGAGCGCCGGGGCCATGAGAACGGCGGCCAGGACGCTCTCGTTCTCCAGCAGCGGAGTGCGTGGAGCCGGAAGCGTGGGGTGAGAGACGCGGGGGTGCGGGAGCGCCTCCACCCTGATGGCGCTCCCCACCTCCTCCACAAGCTGATGGTTCATCTCGCGTCCAGCAGGGCTATGCCGCGTAGACGCTCTTCAATTGCGTGGCGGCCCACTTCGCGGAATCCCCCGGGGTCATCCCCTGGACGGCTTTGGCGTACATGTCGGTGACGATATACTTCGAGAACGCCTCGGTGGCCTGGGGATCGGACGGACCGGCGTAGCCGAAGACCCGGGTCTTGCGGGCGGCCGTCCGGAAGATCTTCAACGGCTCGTCGATGGTCTGCCACATGGGATCGTCCTCCCAGGACGTGTTGGCCCCCACGTTGTATCCGCCCGAGGCCAGCAGCCACTGCCGGAAGTGCGGCTTCTGATGGATCCAGCGCAGGAACTCCTTGGCCAGCGTCTGGTTCTTGGAGTACTTCATCACCCCGTCGGACATGCTGAGGTACAGCTGCTCCTGGCTGACCGGCCCTGCCGGGAGAATGATGTGGTCGATGTCCAGGTACAGCGGATTCCCGTGCTCATCCAGGATCTGGTCTTTCTGCCGCTTGGCCTGGATGTAGATGGAGGCGCCGTTCAGCGTGGCGCAGATCTCCAGGGCGTAGAACGCCCGGTTGTTGCCGGTATCGTCCCAGGCCAGGCCCCCCTCATCGCAGCTGTCTTTCCAGAACGCCGTCATGAACTTCACGGCCTCCTGCGTCCCCTTGGAGTCGAGCACGACGTGCTTCCCGGTGGGGCCGGTCTCGGCGCCCCCGAAGTCCCAAGTGAGCGGATAGGTCCACGTCGGAGCGTCGCCGAAGGTATGGCCCAGCGTCTGCCCGTAGGGTCGCCCCTGCTTCTTCAGCGGGGTGGTCGCGCGATGGAGGTCCTCCATTGTCTTGATCGTGGTGCGAGGATCGGGCACCCCCACCTCCTTGAACCAAGATTTTCGATAGGCGATGGCGTTGCCCACGATGGAGTAGGGCACCGCCCGCCAGGCGCCGTTCACGTCCGCCGACGGCGGGTAGATGGCATAGACGGCCCCCTGGTCCTTCTCCACGGCCTTGACGATGTCGCCCACATCCGCCAAGGCGCTGGCATAGAGCTGGGGCCAGTTGTACATCATCATGAAGATGTCGGCCCCCGAGCCCGATTGGATCGACGCAGTGATACGCGCCTGGATGTCGTTCCCGTTGATGGTTTCAAGCTGGATCCGTGCGCCGAGGTCCTTAGAGGCTTCGGGCATCTGCCGCTTCAGCTCGGCGTCGGCGTCGGGGATGAAGTCCACCCAGCGCACCCAGTGCAGCGTGGTCCCCTGGGCGTAGGCGGGTGGCGTCTTGGTCAACAGGATCCCTCCGAGCCCGCCCGCAGCGGCGACGACGCCGAGGGCGCCTCCCATTTTGATGAAGCTACGGCGGTTCACAGTGACGGCACGGGATTTGGCACGGCGAGACGTGTCCATCTGACTCCCTCCTTCTCCTTCGGTCTTCAGATGTCCGGGTGTGGCAGCGGGTGCTGGCAGGTGCGGTTGATCCGTGGCGAGGTATGGCTGGGATTTCCGGAAGCAACGGAAGTCTCTTCGCATGGGAAGAGGACCTCCACTCCGACGATCTACACGTTATTCTGCTGCCACAGTGTGCTCATGGTCGGGGATGGTCCGACCGCCGATGCCTATATCTGAACAATCGGACCATCTAGGTCTTGTTTAGCATCGCAAGATATGCTTGTCAAATAATACAGGAGTTATTTCATACGCCTTCCTGGAAGAACCCGGGCGCGCAATCGAGATTCCTGGCACAGTTGTGAGCAGACGGAATGTTGGCCAGAACTCGCGAGAGGAGCTATAGAGCGTAAACGCATCTATCTGAATGGCGCCTGGGGACCGGATCCATAATGGATCGCGCGGTCCGGTGCGCCACCAGCCAGTACTGGGTGGACCTTCCTTTCGTGGGCGCCATGCTCCCGCCGGGGCTCGTCGGCGGGGCGGTCGGCATCTGGCTGGCCTGCCGGCTGCCCAAGCCAGCCGTGCAGCGGCTGTTCGCCCCGTTCCTGATCTGCGTCGGCGTCTACATGACCATCAAGTAGCCCTCCCTCCTTCTGGCCTCATCCGTGTGGACCGGCTTGGGTCGTGACCCAGTGGGGACTGAGCTTCCCCTTGGCGCACGCCGGGCTTCAGCCGGTCTCACGTGGTGACTTCGTCCGGCCAAAATGGCGGCAGTGCATGGCGCTCTGCGGGGTGGTCCTTCCCAACCTGCGGGGACGCCACACGCAGGAGCAACTGGAGCAGCTGACGCAAGACGTTCACGACACGATTCACCATCGGCCCTCCTCGCCGGGGAGGGCTCGGGAACTTCGACCGCTTCCCACCAGAGCCCGGGGAGGCTCAGCATTCCGGGCGAGCTTGCTTGGACAAGCGTGATCCGCTGGAGTACCATACAGGGGATTGTTCTCTCGACCCCAGCCGCGATTTCCGATCCCCTCTCCGCGGGGAGGAGCCGTGCCGAGCCCGGTTTTTCTATGGCGCCAGCCCAGACCGGATGGTTTGGTCCGGCCGAGGAGACGCCGGCCATCTGCCGGCGCCCGCCCCGGGGCGGCCGATGTTCATAGGTCAAGTCCTCAGGCAAGCCACTGCTCCTTTCCTGCGATGTCCCGGTGGACGCGTGCGCCGGGGGTCACGGTTCGTCCGATCAGGTAGTGCGGCGGCAAGCCGGAAGGAGGCACTCATGAACGGGCGGTCGCGGTCGATGCTCGTCTCCCCGCTCTGGCTCCAGGTCGCCATCCTCACCTTCCTGGTCGGGTTCGCCGTCCTGGGGATCCTCGCCTACCTCATCACGGCCGAGCACCCGCCCATCCCGCAGCGGGTCCTGCGGCCCGACGGGACGGTCCTATTCACCGGCGACGACGTCATGGGCGGGCAGCACGTGTTCCAGAAGTACGGCCTCATGCAGTTCGGGACCATCTTCGGCCACGGCGCCTACCTGGGCCCGGACTTCACCGCCCGGTATCTTCACCAAGCGGGGATCGCCATGCGCGCGTTTTACGGCGGGGCCGGCCTGGGAGCGGCCGACGCGGCGGCCAGAGTCCAGCAGGAGCTCAAACACAACGGCTATGAGGCCGGGACGGGGACCCTGACCTTTACCGGCGGCCAGGTCCACGCCTTCGAGGAGGTCGCGCGGGACGACCGGACATGGTTCGGGCGCCCCGACGAGCAGACCGGCCTCCGCCGGCCGACCCTGGACGCGTCGGAAGCGCGCCAACTGACCGCCTACTTCGCCTGGGCCGCCTGGGTGGCGGCGGCGCAGCGGCCGGGGACGGATTACTCCTATACCAACAACTGGCCGCCCGAGCCCATGGCGGGAAACCGGCCGACCGCCGACGCCTTCCTATGGAGTGTGCTCAGCCTGATCGCCCTGCTGGGCGGGGTCGGGGTGATCCTCTTTCTGTTCGGCCGCTACGACCTGCTGGGCTGGCATCGGACCGAGGAGGCAGGCGCGACGGGGCCGGTGAGCTTCCGGCCGCCCGACCAGGTGCGGCTCACCCCCGCCCAGCGCGCCACGGCCTGGTACTTCCTGGTGGTGGCCGGGTTGTTCCTCATGCAGGGGCTGCTGGGCGGGGCCACCGCGCACTACCATGTGGAGCCGGGCGGTTTCTACGGGATCGACATCGCGCGCTGGTTCCCCTATAACCTGACCCGGATGTGGCACGTCCAATTGGCGCTGTTCTTCGTCACGGCGAGCTATCTGGCCATGGGGATCTTCATCGTGCCCATGATCGCGCGACGCGAGCCGCCCCATCAGGACAAGCTGGCCATCGGCCTCTTCGCAGCCCTCGTGGTGGTCGTGGTGGGGAGCCTCCTGGGTGAGGCGGCGAGCCTGAAGGATTACATTCCCCGCAGCGGTCCGTGGTTCTGGATCGGGACCCAAGGCTGGCCGTACCTGGACCTGGGCCGGCTGTGGCAGATCCTGCTGACGGTGGGGCTGGTCCTCTGGCTGGTCATCCTGCTGCGGGGCATGTGGCGGCGCCTACCCGGCGAGCACCCGGGGAATCTGCCCTACCTCTTGATGTACAGCGCCCTGTCCATCCCCCTCTTCTACGCCGTGGGCATGGTGTTCGGCAAGAACGTGAACTTCGCCGTCATGAACTTCTGGCGCTTCTGGGTGGTCCACCTCTGGGTGGAGGACTTCCTGGAGCTGTTCACCACCATCATGGTCGCCTACATCTTCGTGCTGCTGGGAGTGGTGCGGCAGACCACGGCCACGCGGGTGGTGTACCTGGACATCATACTGTACTCGGTCGGCGGGGTGATCGGCACGATGCACCACCTGTACTTCAGCGGCGCGCCGGCCATCCACATGGCCCTGGGGGCGTTCTTCTCGGCCATGGAGGTCATCCCCCTGGTCCTGCTGAGCTACGAGGCGTGGCAGTTCATGCGGCTGGGGGCCGGCCCGCACCAGGCGTCGGTCCTGGGAACGCCGGCGGCCGAGTTCCCCCACAAGTGGGCTGTCATGTTCCTGGTCGCCGTGGGCTTCTGGAACTTCCTGGGGGCGGGCGTGTTCGGATTCCTCATCAATCTGCCGATCGTCAGCTACTACGAGATCGGGACGCAGTTCACGGCCAACCACGCCCACGGGGCCCTGATGGGCGTCTACGGGATGCTGGCCATGGGGTTCTTCATGTTCGTCGCCCGCTACTTCATCCCCCCGGACCGGCGGAGCGAGCAGGCCATGCGGATCTCGTTTTGGAGCCTGAACATCGGGTTGCTGCTGATGCTGTGCCTCAACCTGGTGCCGATCGGGATCCTCCAGCTGTACGACAGCTTCCAGAACGGCTACTGGCACGCCCGCGCGCCGGCGTTCTTCCAGCAGACCGCCGTCCGGGTGATCGAGTGGCTGCGCCTGCCGGGGGATCTCGTGTTCATCCTGGGCGGCATCCTGCCGGTGGTCTACCTGGCCGTCCGGATGTTCCGGGAGCGGAACCGGTACGGCCGGCTGCCGGCCGGGGCCACAACCGAGGAGTTCACGGAGGCGTACGAGCAGCCCTGAAATACAAGACGGGAAGAGAAGGCGCCCGGGTAAGACAGGGGAGGGTTCGGGGGGGATCACTCCCGAGTGCTGAAATCGGGTGACTGGGCCACGATGCGCGGACGGGGGACCGGGACCTGATTGAGGGTTCCGTCAGGAACGAAGTGCCCCCGGGTCACTCCTCGCCGTTCCGGGCTCCGTCGGCCACCGCCCCCGCTCCCGCCGGGGCGGCGATCGCCAGACGCCGGCGTGCCATCGCCCGGACCATGTTCACCATGCCCATCAGCCCCAGGGACTTCCCCATGGAGAGCTCGGCGCCGAAGAGGTCGTAGATGAGGTCGGGCGGGACCTCCGCCACCGCCTCCAGCGGCGCCCCTGACAGGGTCCGCTGCAGGATGGCCGCCAGTGCGCGCGCCGAGATACCCTGCGGATTCTCCACCGCAAAGTGGAAGCAGAGGGTGCCGTCCGGGCCCGGCTCCGACCAGATGTAGGTCTCCGACTCGCACCCCGGGACGCGGTGCGTCGGGGGGTACGGCCGCGTGGCGATGCGCGGGGGCACTGGCGTGAAGGTGCCGGCGAGATCGATGAGCATCTGAATCCGCCCGCTCCGATCGAGCCCGGCCAGGAGCCGCCGCACCTCTTCCAGCTTCTCAGGCAGTCGGTTCATCGGCGAGGCTGAGCGCTCGGGTTCTCCACCGGCACGTCGACGAGGTTCCCCCACTCGGTCCAGCTCCCGTCGTAGTTGCGGACGTGGGAGAAGCCGAGGAGGTACGTCAAGACGAACCAGGTGTGGCTGCTCCGCTCCCCAATCCGGCAGTACGCAATGATCTCGTCCTCGCGCCCGAGCCGGTGCTCGTCCACGTAGATCGCCCGCAGCTCGGCGGCCGACTTGAATGTGCCGTCCTCGGGATGGATGGCCCGCGACCACGGGATGTTGACGGCGCCCGGAATATGCCCCCCGCGGAGCGCCCCTTCATTCGGGTACTCGGGCATGTGGAGCCGCTCGCCCCGGTACTCCTCGGGGCTCCGGACATCCACCAGGGCCCGCTGTCGCCCCACGTGCGCCAGTACCTCGTCGCGGAAGGCGCGGATTCGCGCATCGTCCCGCGCACGCGCCACGTACCGTTCCGCGGGGACCTGGGGGAACTCCGTGGACAGGGGCCGCTTCTCCTGGACCCACTTCAGCCGCCCCCCGTCCATGATGCGGGCCTTCGCGTGGCCGAAGAGCTGGAGGATCCAGAAGGCGTAGGTCGCCCACCAGTTATTTTTGTCCCCGTACAGCACAACGGTGGTATCCGGCGCGACCCCGAGGCGGCTCATGAGGCGGCTGAATTCGTCTCGATCCAGGTAGTCCCGCCGGACCGGATCGTTGAGATCGCGTATCCAGTCGAGCTCCACCGCCCCCGGGATGTGCCCGGACGGGTAGAGCAGCGGGTCCTCGTTCGACTCCGCGATCCGCACCTCGCGATCCCGGAGGTGGTCGGCGACCCAGTCAGTGGACACCAGGATCTCGCTTCGGGCATACCCCCGGCTTTCAATCCGTGAATCCAACGGCATGCTCACGTCCGACACCTGCCTTTCCCACCCTGCCAAACTGCCCGTTCCAACAGCACCGGCAGAGAAAGTTGTCCACGCTCGCCCTGTCGCCCCAAGCGAGGCTGGCAGCTTGGGATACCAGGGGACTCCCGGCCCTTTGTGACCGGCGAAAAGATTTTAGCACAATGGAGAGTGATGGGGTACTCTTTCTTCCAAGAGGGCGTCTCTTCGAGGGAATTTGAAGTCGAGGCTACTCCCAGGGTCAGGTCCTGCCGAAATCGGCGAAGCTCATCCTGAGAGACCTTCAATCTGGGTCGAATCTGCTCGGCAGCGCCACCGGGGAATCTCGGCCTGGCACCGCACGGGGTCGCGTGCCGGTCGTCCAGCCACGCGGCTTGCTTCGAGTGCAGGCGAAGACCCGCCAGCTGGCGACCGGCCTGGTTCGGATCCCCCTTCATCTCGAGAGGTTGGCGGACGCTCAAGGGCAGCGAGCGGCTTCCCGGTTTCTCAAGCCACAGCGGCAAGTTGCCTTGGGGCCAGCGACCCTCGCATTACTCAGGGATTCCGCCCTGCACAATGGGGGTTCCACCACGCGGCCCTGGCTGCCGCCTGATCGGCGCCGCTACACGGAGAGCGATTCCCGCAGCTTCTTCCCATTAGCCGTCCACCACTGCAGCAGGATCCACAGATCTACGTTCAGGTTGAAGTGCCGGACGCCGAGATCGAGGTAGTATTTGGCATCCTCGGGCGCGACGATTTCGGTTCGCGCCGGGATGCCCCGGCGATGCGCGGTCTCGATCACCTTCCGTTCCACCGTCTTGATCTCGGGGTCCAGCCGGGCGCCCGGCCTGCCGATGCTCACGGTGTAATCACCCGGCCCCCACTGGATCATATCGATTCCCGGCACGGCCAGGATTTCGTCCAGGTTTTCGACGGCCTCCCGCTTCTCGATCATCAGCATCACCACCACATCCCGGAGCGCCTGGAGGTAGTCGGCCCCTCCGACCTGGGCCCGGGGACTGAACCGCCGCGGGGAGGAGCCGAACAGGCCGCCATCTTGCGGAGTCTCCGGGCGGACGCACTGGACGTAACGCCGGGCCTCCTCGGCGGAGCGGCAGTCGGTGAACAGGATTCCCTGGAAGCCGGCGCCGACGGCGCGCTGCGCGACATAGTCGCTGGAAGCCTGGTCGATCTTGATGATGGGAGTCACGTCGACCAGCTCCGCCGCCCGGCACACGTTCTCCAGGTCGTGAAGGTCAAAGGGCACGTACTCGGCGAGGAACTCGACGTAGTCGTACTGCCCCGCCTGTCCCAGGACCTCGATCACTGTCGGCCAAGGGCTCATCACGCGGGTCCCGAGCGTCGGTTTCCCCGCGCGGAGCAGTTCACGCAGCTTGTTCGGTCTCATTGCCACGATCTCCTTCTGGTGAATGTTCGGGCCGCCGTCCGGCCTGCAAGGCGAAGGAATGATACCGTTATCATCGCTTTTGTCAAGACGACTTTTTCATCAGCAAGTTCACTGCATTGTGGTATACATGTAGCATAATTTCGGGTGCTGCTCCGTCGCCCCCGGACTGTTCTATTGCCAGCGCTTTCGCTGGGAGGGTCGGCGCTCGGATGCGGCGTCTGTCCAACGTCATCGGACACCAGGTACCTTCGTGCCCGACTTGATATGGACGAAGCAATGCGAGGCCAGCGCAGACGGGATGTTGCTGCCGTTCTGGCCTCCCCGATATGGCGGCTGGCGGCAGTAACCGTCTTCACCCGGAGGTCTTGCCATTCCTCATTCGCTTGCGTCTAACGACAGAGTAAAATCGAAGATTCGCTCGACTTCCTCGAGAGGCAGCCGTCCTACAAGCGGCGTGGTGACGTTGCGGGATGTCGCGAGGATGGCAAGTGTCTCGCCGATCACCGTCTCCCGCGTGCTGAACCATCCGGAGCTGGTGGCGTCCAACACGATCGACCATGTGCGCCGCGTCATCGATCGCACGGGCTACCTGCCGAATTTGCTTGCTGGGGGACTCGCCTCCCGAAAGACCCACTTCGTCGCTGCCATTGTTCCGGCGCTCTCCCACCAGGTGTTTTCCGAAGCCCTGCAGTCCCTGACCGACCGCTTGTGGGAAAGCGGGTACCAGGTCCTGCTGGGCACGTCGGGGTACCCCACCTCACGGGAGGAAAGCCTCCTCACGGCCATCATCAGCCGGCGGCCCGACGGCATCTTCCTCACGGGCATCTCCCACTCCGCCGAGAGCCACCGGCGCCTGATCACCGCAAAGATTCCTGTCGTTGAGGTTTGGGACCTGACCCCGACCCCCGTCGATATGCTGGTCGGCTTTTCCCACGAGAAGGTCGGACAGGCCGTGGCGGAGTACCTGCTCGGTTGCGGCTACCGCAGTTTCGGGGTGGTCTCGGCGGACGACGCGCGGGCGGAAATCCGGCGACGCGCATACGAGTCTGCCCTCTCGAGGCACGGCGTCGCCGACACGCCGACTGTCCTAATGCCCGCCCCCTCTTCCTTTCAACTGGGCCGTGAGGGACTCGCCCGCCTGCTGGCGCAGGCGCCCCTGCCCCGTGCCGTCTTCTGTAGCTCGGATACCATGGCCCACGGCGCCCTCGTGGAGGCGCAGGCCCGCGGACTCTCGGTGCCGCAAGATCTCGCCATCGTCGGCTTCGGCGATCTCGACTTCGCGGCGCACACGTCCCCGCCGTTGTCCACGGTCCGAATCGATCGGGCCGCCATTGGTCGGCTGGCTGCCGAAGTGCTGTTGGGAAGACTCGAGGGGCAGACGGGGGAGCGGATCATCAACGTCGGGTTTCAAATTATGGAGCGCGGAACCACCTGATCGGGAGAAACCGCCTCATATGGGCGTCCTTCTCCCACCGGCACGCGGGGGAAAGGGAAACGCCGATCCGGCCATCCATCGTCACACACCTATCATTCCACGAGGTATTCGCCACATCCGCTCGCCCATAGTCCTGCTCTCTTGCAGCGGTTCCCCCCAAGCTGTCAAGCGGAATTGCAGAAGACGCCACCGCGAATCTGGTGGATCGATATCTGTCTCGTCTTCCCGCAAGCCCCGATCCCCCAGGTGGGATCTAGGTGGGCTGTGCCGCCCCCAGATAGGCCCGTTCCAGCACGCCGGGGGCCCGGGCGGACTGGGCGTCGGTGTCCAGCACGATGCGGCCGTGCACGAGCACGTAGGCCCGGTCGGCGATGCGGAGCACCTTCTCGACCGCCTGCTCCACCACGAGCACGGCCGTCCCCCGGGCGCGGAACTCCGCCACCACCTCCAGCACCCTGTCGATGAGGATCGGCGCCAGGCCGGCCGACGGTTCGTCCAAGAGCAGCAGCCGGGGGTGCCGGACGATGCCCTGCGCGATGACCAGCATCTGCTGCTGGCCGCCCGAGAGCGTCCCGGCCCGGAGCGCCCGCATCCCCGCGATCTCCGGGAAGACCCGGCACGCCTCCTCGACCCGGGCCCGGCGGCCGGCGGCCGGCTGGTCCAGCGCCGCGAGGAGGAGGTTCTCCTCCACCGTGAGCGAGGGGAGCACCCGATGCCCCTCGATCACGTGCACCAGCCCGAGGCGGCCGCAGGCGCGCGGGGTGCACCGGGTGATGTCCTGCCCGGCGAAGGTCACCGTGCCGCCCGTCTTGGGGAGCATGCCCGACAGGGCCTTGAGCAGGGTGCTCTTCCCGGCCCCGTTCGGCCCCACCACAGCCACCACCTCCCCGGCCTGCATCACCAGGTCGATCTGCTGCAGGACGCGAATCGCACCGTAGCCGGCCGCGAGGCCGCGAACGGTGAGGAGGCGCCCGTCCGGCTCAGGTGCCGAGGTAGGCATTGATGACCTCCGGGTTGGCGCGGACCTCGGCCGGTGTCCCATGAGCCAGCACCCGGCCGAGGTTCAGCACCGTCACCTCATCGCTCACCTGGAAGACCAGGTCGGCGTGGTGCTCGACCAGCAGGATCGCGACGCCCAGGCTCCGGATCTGCTCGATCAGCGATTGCAGGTGGCCGATCTCGTCGTGCGCGAGCCCGGCCGCCGGCTCATCCAGCAGCAGGAGGCTCGGCTGCATGACGAGGCAGCGGGCGATCTCCAGGAAGCGCTGCTCGGTGTGCTGGAGTTGGCCGGCCTTCAGGTGCGCCAAGCGCCGCAGGCCGACGGCCGCCAGGGCGTCCTGCGCGCGCTGGCGAACGGCCTTATCCTCGGCCGCCCCGCGCCACGAGCCCAGCGCGACGGCCGGGAAGCCGGTCGTGAATTGGCGGTACGCCCCCAGCATGGCGTTCTCCAGGACGCTCAGGTTGCCCACCACGCGGGGGGTTTGGAAGGTTCGGCCCATGCCCAGCGGCGCGCGCTCGGCCGAGGCGCGCGCGGCGAGGTCGGTCTCGCCGAAGCGGATGCCGCCGCGGTCGGCGGCATAGTAGCCGGAGGCCGCATTGAGCAGCGTGGTCTTGCCGCTGCCGTTCGGGCCGATCAGACCGTGGACGGTTCCCGGCCGCACCGTCAGGTCCACGCCGTCCAGCGCCCGGACCCCGCCGAAGTGCAGCGCCACCCCCTCGAGCGTCAGGGGCCGCGGGGCGGCGTGCCGGCCCAGCACGGCATCCAGCCGCTCCGGCGCCGGCGGCTCGAGCCCCTGGCCCTTCGCCCCCTTGGCAAAGATCCGCTCCAGGAGCTCGGCAATCCCCCCGGGCATGAGGAGCACCACCAGCAGGAGCAGGGCCGCGTACAGGAAATTCGACCACATCACCAGGGGCGCCGCGATCTCGGGCAGCAGCGTCAGGATCACCGTCCCGATCATCGGGCCGACGATCCGGCCGCGCCCCCCGATCAGGACCGCGATGAAGAAGAGCACCGACAGATCGAAGGTGAAGGCGTCGGGGGTGATGTAGGTCTGCCGGGCGGCGAACAGCGCTCCCGCCATGCCGGCCAGGATGCCGCTCAGCGTGAAGGTCACCAGCTTGAGATGGGTGATCGGGACGCCCATCGCCTCGGCCGCCACCTCGGCGTCCCGCACGGCCACCAGCCCCCGCCCGAAGTTGCTGACCGCGATGTTGCGCAGCAGATAGGTGGCCAGCACCGCCAGCGCCAGCGCCAGGTAGTAGAAGCCGAGCGGGGAGTCGAACGGGGGCGGGAACAGCGGGCCGGGCAGGCCCACCCCGCCGCCGGTCAGATGCTCCCATCCAAGGGCGACCTGGGTGACGATGGTCGAGAATCCGAGCGTCGCCATGGCGAAGTAGAAGCTCCTCAGCCGGAGCGACGGCAGGCCCACCAGGAAACCGAACAGGGCCCCGGCCGCGCCGGCCGCCCCCAGGGCGGCGAAGGCCGGCCAGCCCGCCTTTTCGCACAGGATGCTCGCCGTGTAGGCGCCGATCTCCAGCAGCCCGACGTAGCCTATTGCGAGCTGCCCGGCGTACCCGATGATCAGGTCGAGGCCGGCGATCAGCACCCAGTAGATGAAGGCCAGCGTCCCGATCTGCATCCAGTACTGGTTCACCCCCGCGGGGAGCAGCACCGCGAGCCCGATCACGGCCGCGGCGCTGCCCAGGACGCGGGGCGGCCGGCGCGTGACCGGCGGGAGCTCCTGGGAGGCGACCGCCTCGAGTCCGCTCGACATGGCTACACCCGCCGTGCCGCCGCGCTGCCGAACAGGCCGCCGGGGACGAGGAGGAGCAGGGTGATGAAGACCACGAAGGTGACGACCCCCACGAAGATCCCGCCCACGAAATAGTTGGCCGTTTGCTGCAGGATGCCGAGGAAGAAGCCGCCGATCAGCGCGCCGCGGTTGCTGCCCAGTCCCCCCATGGCGATCGGCACGAACCCGTAGAACGTGAGGGTCGCGCCGAGGGCGAAGAAGGCGAGCAGGAGCTCCCCGCCCCAGAAGCCGGCCAGCGCCCCGACCAGCGCCGCCAGGCAGTAGCTCACAACCCGGATCCGGACGTCCGGGATGCCGAGGGCGCGGGCCGCGTCGGGGTCCTCGGCCACGGCGACGAAGGCGGCCCCCCACAACGTCTTGCGATAGAACAGCTCCAGGCCGAGGAAGACCACCACACAGGCGACCACCGGCAGCCAGTACTTCTCGCTGGCCAGCCCCTCCCCCACGCCGAACAGGGTGGGGAACGGACGCGGGTCCGTCCCCCACCAGATCGCCACGACCTGCTGGATCATCAGTGCCGCGGCCAGGGTCGTGAGGACGTACAGATGCTGCTCGATGCTCTTCAGGACGGGCCGGACGGCCACCAGTTCGGTGAGGTAGCCGTACGCCATGGACACGCCCATGGCGGCCGGGAATCCGAGCCAGAGCGGGAACCCCAGCACCCCCAGGAACCACGCCCCGAACACGGCGCCGATCATGCCGAGCTGCCCGGGGGTAAAGCTCACCACCTTGGACGTGGCATACATCAGATTGTAGCTTATTCCTATCAGCGCATAGATGGCGCCGATCGCCATCCCGGCCACCAGAATGGTGATGACCATCGCGCGTCCCTCCGCCCCCTATTTCCCGTACCCGGGGGCGATTGCGTAGGCGCCCGCGTGGAACGAATTGGCCTGGTTCATCACGACGTCATCCGTGGGGTAGCCGTTGTGGTTGGTCGGGGAGTAGGTGCAGCTCGTGCAGTAGACGCCGTGGAAAGGCTTGCCCGCCTCCAGCGCGCGCTTGAAGTCCTCCGGCTTGGCGGATTTGGCCTCCTCCACCGTCTGCTTGATGAGCTCGATGGAATCCATCCCCAGCCCCACCCACCAGAGCATGGTGTCGTCCAGCTTCACGCCCGCCTTGCTCACCTCGTCGACGAACTGCTGGGTCTTCGGCGGCAGGTTGCCGTTCGCATCAAAGCTCATGGGACGGTAGCCGACGTTGTACACGTTGTTCCAGTTCTCCGGCTTGGCCAGGAGCGGCTTGACCGCGCCGGCGCCCAGAACCGGGTGCCCCGCAAACGGCACGTTCCAGTTCAGCTCGGCCCGGCCGTTCATCAGCCGGGAGTTGAGGCCGGCGGAATCGGTCCACACGATCATGACTTCGGCACCGGAGCTTTGGGCCTTGCGGAGGTCTGCCATGACGTCGGTCTGGCTCGCCTCGACGAGCCCCTTGTAGACGATATTCGCCCCCCGCGCCTTCAGCAGCTGCTCGGACAGGTTCACCGACATGGTTCCGTAGCCGGTGCTGTCGCCGATGATCCCGATCTTCTTGGCCTTCAGGATCTTCAGCGCGTACGTCAGCACCGCCTCCTGCCACTGCATGTTGTCGTTGGAGACGCGGAAGGAATAGGGAAATTTGGCGACGTCGATGAGCGAGTCCACCACCCCGATCGGGAGGCTCGGCACCTTGTAGCGCGCGATCACGGGCTGGGTTGCCAGGCACTCCCCCGAGTTGGTGGGGCCGATCGTGAACTCCACCTTGTCGTTGTTGATCATCTCCAGCACGGCATTGACCGCCTTGGTCGGATCGCCCTGGGTGTCCCGGCTCACGATCTCGATCTTCCGGCCCATGACGCCTCCGGCCTTGTTGATCACGTCGACGGCATAGCGGATCCCACGGTCCTGGCCGATCCCCGGCGTGGAGTTGGGGCCGGTCAGGGCCACCGGCCAGCCGATCCTGAGGGGAGGGGCACTGGCCGCCCAGACTGGAACTGCGCCCAAGGCAATCGACACGACGGCAAGAATGCCTACGATGACCGCACTCTTTTTCTGCATTGATCTATCCCTCCTCGCGATTCCCGCCCAGAACACGACGACCCCGAACGGATTCCCGCTGCATCGACCATGTCCCGCCGGACCACCATCGGCGGCGCGCGGTGGAGCCCGCGGTGACTCCGGCACCCCGCACCTCCCGCATCCCCTATGGATGGTTTGCGGACCGCTGTCCATACGCCCACGCCCAGACCGCGACGGGCAGGAAGGTGGATCCACCGCGGCATCCGCCCGTCGCCTCGCTGGCTGAGGAAGAGACCGGAGGAGCGATGCTCGCCGCCGACCGACGCGTGCCGTGTCGATCGGCCTGCCCCTCGACCCTGCCGTGGGCCCTCGTGTGCCCCTTGTCTTTCACCACCAGCGCTGCCGTCTCATCTGTCAGGCGATTCCAGTTTCTCCACCGATCTCGGGCTGGCCCAACGAGGCCGGGATGCGGATCGAAACTGATGTGCCGCCGGGTGAGCTTGAGGGAGGGGGCGATGTTCATATTCCCGCTGCCCATCGTAAGACCGCCGCGGCGCGGGTGAAGCGGGAAAGTCACTGCTGCAGAGCCGACACGGCTCCGGTGACTGCGGCTGGCCAGCATGGCGGGTGGATGATACCGCTACCATTCCTCGTGTCAAGGAGTTTCTTATCAAAAAAACATCTTGTACTCGGCGATGGATGATGATGGCGGCACCCCTTCCACCGCACGTGAAGGTCCGGATTTCCACCCATGGGCCCGAGGGCCGGCATTCCTCCACGAATCGTGTCGCTCCCTGTCAGGCGGCTAACCTTCCCAGGCCGAACCCAGGGTGGAGCCCGCCGGGAATCGCACGCCACACGATGTGGATCCCTGGCGGAGCCGATGGCCAGCGCTCAACGTCGCCGGCAGGCCGGGCGGGAGCCGGGAGAGGGACGAGTTCGGCAGGCTGGGCGGTCTGCCGTGCGCCCTTGTCATGGACCTGAGCCGAAAGCAGCCCTCCTGAAATCTGGACTGGAAGTCCAGCCATTTCCGGCGCAGGCCATCGAAGAGCAGCCCACAACAGTGGAAAAGGAACGGAGGGGGCTCCGAGGCTTGCAAGATTGATCGGTTAGGTCTTCATCCGGGATTCCGGCACGACCCGCAGTCCGCCGGAGGCCCTCGCCGCTTGGCTGAAGATCGCCGGTTCCGCTACCGGAAGAGATCCCGCTCGGCGGGGCGGACCAGGGCGCTGGCCCGTCCGTCGCCGCGCGGGAAGCGGTAGCCGCGGATGCGCACGACCGGGATGCGCTCTAGCTTGCCCATCATCAGGCCGGCGGCTGCGGCCAGCTCGTCGGCCACTGCCAGCTCCGTCGCACGCAGGAGGTGCCCGTGGGGGTCGTACTGCCCGATGTAGCTGACCAGTGGGGCCAGGCCCGCCGCCCCGATTGCCACGTTGGTCAGCCCCTCCCGCCAGGGGCGGCCGAACGTGTCGGAGACGATTACCGCGATCTCCGCGCCGCCCCGCTCGGCCAGCGCCTTGCGCAGGGATTCGGCCGAGGCATCCGGTTCCAGCGGCAGGAGGCAGACCCGCTCTTCCCCCGGCACATTGGAGGCGTCCACACCGGCATTGGCGCAGATGAAGCCGTGGCGGGTCTCCGCGATGATCATCCCCCGGTCCATCCGGACGATGCGGCGGGATTCGCGCAGGACGACTTCCACGGCACGGGCGTCCTTGCTCCACGTCTCGGCGAACTGGCGCGCCAGGGGTGAGGGGGCGACGTCCCGGAGCGAGACCAGCCGGCCCTCGGCCTTGGAGACCACCTTCTGGGCCACCACCAGGACATCGCCCGTCAGCAGGCGGTCCCCGCGCCGGGCCGCGGCCTCCAGGATCAATCCTGCCAGGTCGTCTCCTTCTTTCACCTCGGGGATGCCGGGCAGCCCAACCAAGACGATTCCGTGTTGCTCTCCCCGGTCCGGCGTCCCTGTCACGCCTGCCGCCTCGAGAAACGCCCGCGTCCGGGTGGTCCCGGGAAGGGCCAGGAGGGCGGCGAGATCCTCCGGCTCGTCCACGTCCACCGCCAGCCGGGGCAGCGTCAAGGAGCACCAGGCCAGTCCCCGCGCGTCCGCCTCGGCCTGATGCTTGCGGAAGCTGTCAAACCCGAATCGCGACGGAATGGCCTCCGGCGGCCGGCGCCAGATAGCGTTAGTCCCCTTGGCGTCCCTGGAGGGCACCAGGATGACGGAGCGCCCCTCCGTCGCCTGCTCCAGAATGGCCGCGAGGTCTTCCGTGCGGATGGCGGGGACATCGGCCGGGATGGTGAGGAGGGCTTCCACTTCCTGCTCGGCGCAGACGCGGGAGGCCGCATCCACCGAATAGCTCTCCGATCGCTGCTCGGCCTCCTCGATGATCAGCGCTCCGTGGCGGCGCGCCGCGCGCACGACCTCGAGGTCGGAGGTGGCCACGTAGACGGCATCCACCAAGGTCCCGACCGCCGGCATGACCGCCGAGAGGACGTCCTCCAGCATGGTGAGGGCCAGCCGCTGCCTGGCGGCCTGGTCTAGGATCCCGGCCAGGCGCCCCTTGGCACGGGCCGTGGCCTTCACCGGAACCAGGACCGCCGTGCGGGTCATGTCAGCTCTCCAAGAAGCCGCAGGAGGAGATGCGCCACCCGCCGCTTTTCGTCCGGGCCGCGCATGACCGTGTCCCCCGCATGCACGCGGATACCCAGCGCCTCGATCTCCGCGGCCTGCCGCGCATCCGCCTGGTCGATCAGCATGCCCTCCAGCTTGCCCAGGATGGAGGTGTAGAAGCGCGCCACCCCCAGCGGCGACACCTCCACACCAGCCCAGCGGAGGAACTTATCGGTCGGCCCCTTGAGCGACTTCCCGCCGACCACCGGGCTCACAGCGACCAGCGGGATGCTGCGCGTCCGCAGGCGATCCAGCAGCCTGGGGATTGCCAGCATGGGTCCGATACTGGCCACGGGGTTGCTGGGGGCGATGACGATCGCCTCTGCCTCGGCCATGGCGGCGAGCACCTCTTGGCTCGGCCGGGCCCGGGCGCTCCCCCGGTACTCCACCCCCCGCACCTCGTCAACGGCGCCGCGCTGGACCAGATACTCCTGAAAGTGGAGGGACCGCATGGTCCCGTCGCCGACCAGCACGTATGTTCCCACCGGACCGTCCGTCATCGGAAGGATGCGCACCTCGACTCCCAGCGCGCGGCGGACAGTCTCGGTCACCTCGGTCAAGCGTCGTCCCGCCCGCAGGGCCTGCGTGCGGAAGATGTGCGTGGCGATGTCCCGGTCCCCCAGGTTGAACCAGGCGGGCTGGCCGTACCGCTTCAAGAGCTCCAGGCAGTGGAAGCTGTCGCCCGCAAAGCCCCACCCCCGCTCCACATCCACCAGCCCCGCCAGCGTGTAGGTGACGATGTCCACATCGGGCGAGATGGACAGGTCGTGAAGCCGGATGTCGTCGCCTGTGTTGACGACGGCGGTGAGAAGCGCCTGCGAATGCTCTTGAGCCAGGCCCCACAGCAGCTTCGATCCTCCCACGCCGCCGGCCAGAACGACGATGCGCATGGATTACCACCTCTCCTCACAGTGCGGACAACAGGGCCAATGAAAACGGACAACGGACAACCGGTCATTTCACCCTATTCCGAAAATATCTCACCGCCAAAGCGCCAAGGGAAAATTCGAAGTTCGAAGTTCGAAATTGAAAGGGGTGATCTTGGCGTCATGGCGGTTCAAGTCGGCTCAAGGTTCATTTCCGGGCATTGGCCCGTTGTCGGTTGTCGGCTCTTCATTCTTCTTTGCCCATCTGCGGGAGCCCAGTCACGCGGATTCCCGCGGTCTTGATCTTGTAGCGGCGATTGATCTCGAGAAGCAGAACGGTGAGGCCCTCCACCACTTGGGCGTTCCGCGCCGGGCCAGCATCCACCGCCCGCAGCCCCAGCAGCCCCGCCAGCCCGCCGACCAGCCGGCGCGCCTCCTCATCTTCTCCGCATACCAGCACGTCGCAGTCGATCGGGCCTCCCTGGATCAGGTGGGTCTGGGACACATTCTGGAAGGCGGATACCACGCGGACCTCCGGCCCCAAGAGCAGCTGGGCCTCCTCGGCGGCCGAGCCGCCCGGCATCGTCCGCAGGCAGAGGGGATTCGCCGGGTCTATGGGGACCGTCACGTCCACCAGGATCTTGCCCCGTACCGCGTCCCGGATGTCCCAGAGCGTTTCCTCGTGGGCTGCGTAGGGAACGGTGAGCACTACGATCTCGCCGGCTGCCGCCGCCTCGAGGTTGATGCGCCCGGCGGCCGCCCGGCGGCCCACGGCGGCATTGATCCCCTCCGCCGTCTTCGCCGCCCGCTCCGCTTTCCTGGAGCCGATGATCACTTCCTGGCCAGCGCGCGCCCACCCGGTGGCCAGCCCCCGGCCCTCTTTCCCACTTCCGCCCACGATGGCAATGCGCATGGCGCGTCCTTTAGTTTTGGTGCAATGCAACCATATGGCTCTTTGCCATAGCCGAGCCGGGGGGCCGGCCGCCGCCGCCTTCTCCGTCATTCCCGCCCCGGCTTCCACCGGGGCGGCGCAAGGCGGGCTAGACCGCGACTAGAGATCATTCCGGTAAAGACCGGGACCGGGGTAACGACACGAACGGCCCGGTCAGTTTGCGCTTTCAGCCGGGAAGATCTTCAGAAGCTCGTATCGCGTGTTGCGCTCGGCCGGGATGCGGCCGAGTTCGCGGATGCGCTGGTGAAATTCCTCGGGCGGAAGGTAGTCGCCGGCCGTGGCACCAGCCAAGCGGGAGATGTTCTCCTCCATCAGCGTCCCACTGTAGTCGTTGGCCCCCGCCTGGAGGCAGCGCTGGGAGACCTCTCGGCCCAGCTTCACCCACGAGACCTGAATGTTGTTGATGCGCCCTTGAAGCATGAGCCGGGCCAGCGCGTGCACTTTCAGGTGCTCCGCCATCGTGGGTCCCGGCCGGGTCTTACCCTCCTGGAACACGTGGGTGTTGAAGTGGACGAAGCCGAGGGGCACGAACTCGGTGAAGCCTCCTGTCTCGCGCTGGATATCTCGCAGCAGGCAGAGCTGGTTGACCCAGTGGACGGGGTGCTCTACATGGCCGTACATCATGGTCGAGGTCGTGGGGATACCCAGCCGGTGGGCCGTGGTGATCACCTCCACCCATTGCTGGACCGTCACCTTCTTGCGCGAAAGGATCTGGCGTACGTCGTCGTCCAAAATCTCTGCCGCCGTGCCGGGAAGGCTTCCCAAGCCCTCGGCCTTCAGCATCCCCAGGTACTCCACGAGCGGCAGGCCCGTCTTCTCCACCCCGTAGACGACCTCCATGGGCGAGAAGGCATGGATGTGAAGCTCGGGCGCGGCCCGCTTGATGGCCCGCAATATGTCGCGGTAGTGAAACCCATGCATTTCGCGGGGAAGCCCGCCCTGTACGCACACCTCGGTGGCGCCCCGCTCGCGGGCCTCCACAGCCCGACGGGCGATCTCCTCGAAGGTCAGATCGTAGGCGTCGGGAGCATTGGGGCCGGTGCTGAAGGCGCAGAATTTGCACCCGATGATGCAGATATTGGTGAAGTTGATGTTCCGGTTGACCACGTAGGTGACGAGGTCTCCCGTGCGCCGCCGGCGAACCTCGTCGGCGACAGCCGTCAGAGCGTCGAGCGCATCCGGGCCCACCTCGGCCAGGACCAGCCCCTCCTCGCGGCTCAACTCTCGCCCCTCCAGGGCGCGGTCAAAAATGCGGGCTATGGCCGGGCGAGCATGGCCCGCCGCCGTCTCCGCCGCACACGGCAACAGCACCTTCGTCATCACCACTCCTTCTTCTCTCTCCGCCGATGCTCAGTTCCCTTCACGTCCTCTGCATTCTTATGAACGGCGACCCGATATCTCACGCCAAGATCGCCAAGACAGGCACTTCAATTTCGAAATTCGAACTTCGAAATTCGAATTGTTCCGTCACCCCTGCACCCCAGATCCTCTGCACCCCTGCGCCCCCTCGCCCCCTCACCCTGTCTCCCCCTCAGCCCTCCTCGGAGACCAGTCCGTCACTTCCCGCCGCGGTCCGGATCCGCTCGGCCAGCTCGGGGGCTAGGTAGCCCGGGTGGTCCAGGATGTACTCGGGATACACCGGCAGCCGCTGGCGCAGGCGGAAGCCCCGCGCCTCGGTGGCGCGGCGGAGCGCCGCCAGCTGCGGCCAGGGCGCCTCGGGGTTGATGAAGTCGCGGGTCAGCGGCGAGACGCCGCCCCAGTCGTTGATTCCCGCATCCAGCAGCTGACCGTAGTCCTGGCTCAGGTTGGGCGGGGCCTGAAGATTCATAGAGGGTCCCAGGACCAGCCGGGCCACGGCCGTCGTCCGCAGCATCTCCTCCAAGGAAGGCTCCGGATGGTCGCGCATGGGGATGCCGGGCTTGCGCCGGAAGTTCTGGATGATGACCTCCTGCACGTGGCCGAACCGCAGGTGGAGGGCGCGGATGGCCAGCAGCGAGTCCACGCGCTCCGCGGGCGTCTCGCCGATGCCGATGAGAAGGCCTGTGGTGAACGGGATCCGGAGCCGGCCGGCCGCCTCCAGGACGCGCAGGCGGGCGCGGGGATGCTTGGTAACCGCGCCGTGGTGCGGCCCGCCGGCGTCCAGCAGGCGAAGGCTGGTCGTTTCCAGCATGAGGCCCAGGCTGGCGTTCAGCGGCTTGAGGGCGCGGAGATCCATCTCGGACATGAGGCCCGGATTGGCATGCGGGAGAAGGGCGGAGCGCGCCAGGACCATCCGGCAGGAGGCCCGGAGGTAGTCCAGCGTCCGGCGGTGTCCCATATCCTGTAAGATCCGCCCGGCCTCGGGGAAAATCGCCTCGGGGGCGTCCCCCAGGCTGAAGAGTGCCTCCGTGCAACCCAGGCGTTCCCCCTCCTCCGCCACGGCCAGCACCTCTTGCGGTCGCATGATCCAGCCGTCTGGCTCGGCCGGATCTCTGCGAAACGTGCAGTAGCCGCAGCGGTCGCGACACAGGTTGGTAAGGGGCAGGAACACCTTCCGCGAGTAGGTGATGGTCGTGCCCTTCCCCCGGTCGCGCAGCGCGGACGCCGCTTGGAGCAGCGGCTCCAATGGGGGGGCGCCCTCCAGGAGGCGGATGGCGGATTCGCGGGAGAGACCTTTTCCCGTTGCAGCCGATTCCAGGACCGCGGTCAGCTCATCGGCCGCGGACCAGGCAGTGGGAGGTGCCACGTCACTCCCCTGGCAGGCCGCTGAAAAAGTCCCATCTGCCGGGTACCCATCTGATGGGTGCCCAGCCTTCGGCCGGGTACCCGCCCACTCCCGCGGCGCTGCGGCGTACGGGCTAAGTACGCCTCGCGCCTCAGATCACGTGGCGCGTGGCATCTGGGCCTTTTTGAGCGGCCTGAGCAAAAGCGGCCTTTTTAGCCTCTCGCTAGGCGCCGAACCGTTAAGAAGCCCGCCGATTGCCCACCGGCTCGAACTCTTCGGCGCCGCACGATGTCCGGGAAGGCGGGGATTGAGTCTACTCCACTATCCGCCATTTCGGAACAAGAGACTGGGGTACGGCCAATGACCAGCGAGGAATTATCAATGGCCAAAAGGAAATGACCAATGGCAAATGGGAAGTGATCAAATGACCAAAGCTAGAGCAGCAGGCCGATGAGAACGGGCACCAGGAAGGTGATGACCATGCCGCTGAACACAGCCAGGACGGCGTACTCCGCCCCCGAGGACTTCACGATGGCGGGAAGCGTGGTGTCGGTGGCCGTGGCTCCGCCGCCGACCACGGGCGCCAGCCTCCCGAAATAGCGCACCAGCAGTGGGGCGGCCATTAGGGTGACGATCTCCCGCAGGATGTTGGCCAGCAGGGCCAGGACGCCCAGGCTCTCCCCGCGAAGCTGTGTGATCAGCGCGCTGGAGAGGCTGTAGTAGCCCATTCCGGACCCCACCGCCAGCGCTTCGCGCAGCCGGATGCCCGGGAGCGCGATGGAGAAGGCGGCCACCCCCAAGAGCGTGCCGAGCACCGCCATGAGGGGCACCAGGATCATCCGCAGGCTGAAGCGATTCACGAAATCTGCCGCGTGCGGGTTTCCCCCCACCCCCACGCCCACCAGGAAGAGCAGCACGAGTAGCGTCGCGGTGGTGAACTCGGAACGGACCAGGACAGCCGGCAGGAGGGCGTGCGCCGACCCCAGGATGCCCGCGACGAAGCACCCCAGGATGAGGAGACTACCTACCCGCTACACAAAGGTGTTGAAGATTCGCTTGTCAATAGGCGCGATTCCTCTGTGGTTACAGCGCATTCCGTCCTTTTCGGATTGAGCTGACATCGAGGAAGATTTCTTCCCCGACAAGGCGTTCCGATTCGGTCAACCAATTCATGCCGTTACTAGCGAAACGCCGACCGTTATCAACACCTTTGTGTAACGGCTAGGGAGACTACTTCTCATGGGACGCCGGGGGGACGAGTCGAGGGCCGACCAGGCGGATCAGGCATACGCTGCCCAGGATCCCCCCCGCGCAGAGCAGCACGGCCTGCCATCCCAGTCGACCGAGATTCCCGATGACGGCCGGATTCGCGCCCACCGCGGCCCCCAGGGAAAAGACCAGCAGGTAGATCGCCCACATCGTCAGGCGGTCCACCGTGGCGAGGATCGGGCGCTGCCGGCGCAGCAGGATACCCAGGATTGTCCCCGACACCAAGCACAGTAGGATCAGCAGGTTCATGCGGCACGGCTCCGTGCAATCGCCGGCACGATGAACATAAGGCCGCGAACCCCCCGAGCGCTTTGCACAATTGCTGGAATCCGGCCGGCCGATCCGAGCATGAGGGCGCGGTGTGTCACCGAGGCTGGCGCGTGAATGGCGACGGGATTGTAACCAGTCCGCCGCCACAGCGCAAGAACGATCCTTGACGTTGCTCGGGTGAGACGGCCGTCTTCAGGGCGGGAATGCGAGGCAAAGAGTCAAGGGCGGGGTCTGATTCAGCCGCCCGCCCGGTCACAGGGGCCAGGCGGACGGCATTTCATCGGGAGCGATCGAATGGCCGGAGAAATCTACACGTGGGCGACCACGTGGACGGCGTAGGCCACGGCCAGGCCCACCATCAGGCCCAGCATGCTTCCTGCGGCCCGCAGCGCCTTAAGCGACCCGCGAATCAGCATCCGAACGTCCTCTCGCTCGTACCATGCCATCCTGTCCATTTTCAACCTCCCGAGCCTATCCCCTTCTTGTGGTCAACCAAGCATATCAGGTTTGCATATTTCGGTATTGCTAATTATTATTTTAGCAACTAAATCGCTCTTGTCAAGTCCTCTTAAATCAAATCTACGAATGACTTATATCTCAATATCTTACGTAAAATATCGTTCGGCTATCGAGGATGACGAAGAGGGTCGACAGTCGAGGATCGGATCGATTACGAGACCATCGGTGGCAGACCGCTGCGACTGAAAGATAGCCGGACGCGATATGGAGCGGGCCAGCCTTGTTAGGAGGCCGTCCATCCTCCGTCGATGGTGATCGTGGCTCCGGTGATAAAGCTCGATGCGTCCGAGGCCAGGAACACCAAGGCGCCCCCGATTTCCTCGGGCTGCCCGACGCGCCCGAGCGCGATGCGCGACAGGATGCGCTGCCGCCGCTCCGCATCCGCCTCCAGATACCCTTTCACCAGGGGGGTCATCATGTAGCCAGGCGCGATGGCATTCACCCGGATGCCGTGCGGCGCCAGCTCCAGGGCCAGCCCCTTGGTGAACTGCATGACCGCACCTTTGCTGGAGGCGTAAACCACCTTGTCCCGCTCCGGCGATACGGCGGACATGGAGGACATATTGATGATGCTCCCGCCCTTCTGTTCGATCATCCGGCGGGCAACGGCGCGCGCCACCACGAAGACCCCTTTCACATTGGTCTCCATGATGGTGCGCCAGTCCTCGTCGGTCATCTCGACCACCGGCTTTCGCACGTTCGTCCCCGCGTTGTTGAACAGGATGTCGATCCGCCCGAAGGCCTCCACCGCCCCGCCTACGGCAGCCTCGACCTCGGCGCTGCTGCGCGTGTCGGCGGTGAAGATCAGCGCCTTCCGTCCCAGCCCCTCCACCGCGGCGGCCGTCTCCTCGAGCTGACTTCGCGTACGGCTCACTAGGACCAGGTGCGCGCCTGCCCCGGCGAAGGCCAGGCTCCCGGCGCGCCCCAGGCCGCGCCCGGCCCCAGTCACGAAGGCGATCTTTCCATCCAGGCTGAACTCCGGCAGGCTCATGTCGGCGAACTCCTTCTTCGAAACGCTCGATGGCTTGCAGGATATTCGACCCGCCCATTCTCGACAGTCGGGGCCAACCCGTCAAGCCATTTGGGTCGCGCGAGTCGCAACGGCATCGGCAGAACAATCCCTGCTCCACAATTGACTCGGCCCGCCCTCGGCGATAGAGTGAAGCCACCGAGGCTCACGCAAACAATTTTAGCACGGTGACGAAAGACTGGTTTTTGCTCAGGCTGCTCAAAAAGGCCCAGATGCAAGGCCCGCGCGATCCGAGGCGCGAGGCGTACTTTGCGCGTACGTCGCAGCGCCGCGGGAGCGCGGCAACGCCGCAGATGGACCTTTTTCAGCAGCCTGCCAATGGAGGCGCGCAATGGCGGTCTACTACGAGGATTTCCAGGTGGGGCAGGAATGGACGACTCCCAGCCGGACCATCACCGAGGCGGACGTCACCATGTTTGCCATGCTGTCGGGCGACTACGACGAGATCCACACCAGCGAGCACTGGGCCAAGGATCACTCTGCCTACAAGACCCGCATTGCCCACGGCATGCTGGGCTTGGCCGTCGTGGAGGGGTTGAAGAAGCGCATCCCGGCCTTCGCGGAAACCCGCTACATCGCCTCCCTGGAATGGACCTGGAAATTCGCGGGGCCGATCCTGATCGGGGACACGGTTCACGTGAAGATCCGGATCGACACCATGCGGGAGAGCAAGTCCAGGGCCGACCGCGGGATCATCGTGGAGCGCGGGCAGATGATGAACCAGCGGGGCGAGGTCGTCCAGGAAGGCACCCACACCCTCATGATCTGGCGGCGGCCCCGCTAAGACGGGGACGGGCGAGTAGCCGCCATTCAGACCGATGGAGCATGGACATCATTCGCCGCAAATAGCTTGGTGAGGGAATACCTCCATGGCTATTGCCAAGAATTCGGTTGATCGAACGAAGTTCAACTCACATGCAACCCTGCCATACGAACTGAGACTCCGCGACTTCGAAATGGCCATGCAGGACGTTTACGACTTCTTCTTTGATGTGAACGGCGGGCTTGTGGAACGGGGCCTGGAGCGTCTCGATGATATGATCCGGCCCGCCATCATGTCCGGTCTTCTCTCCGACATGCTCACTTCAAGCCTCGCCAAGCACTCGCGGACACTCACGATCAACTGCTATTTTAACGGCCACCCTGATCTTGTTGTGCGGGGTGTGTATCCGGACAATCGCGTCAAAGCGGGCTCGGAAGGCGTAGAGGTCAAGACAACCCGAAAGCACGGGGGCGCCGTCGACACACATGGGGCACGCGACCAATGGATGTGCGTGTTCGTCTACGATGTTGACACTGTGACAGAGCCGGCCAGAGATCGCGCCCCAATGACCTTCCTTGAGATTTACCTTGGTCAGGTAACAACCTCCGATTTCAGGAGAAACCCCCGCGGAGAACTGGGCACACGGACAGCCACCCTCCACAAGGAAGGCATCGAGAAACTGCGGCGGAACTGGATTTACAGGTTGAGCGAGTAGTTGAGACCGTTCTTGTACGCTGCAAGGCGCGGGATAGCCTTTTTCGCAATCTCGAAATAGACCGGGTCTTTCTCCACCCCGAGACACGCATAACCGACGGCCTCGGCTGCGGCCAGAGTTGATCCCGAGCCCGCAAAGGGGTCGAGAATCGTGCCTTCTCCAAGGGGCAAGACCCCTCGAACCAGAATTCGAAGAAATCCTTGCGGCTTCAAGCTGGGATGCGGGGCGAGGTCGCGTTCAGACTTATGGGTTGGGCTGGAGGGAATGACATCCCCAAACGGCTGATCTGCAGAGGGCCTTCTGAATCCTCCCGTCTTCCACCTGCGCAAGTTGTCCTGAACTCGACCATTAATGGGCTTGCGAAAAATTAACCATGGCTCCCACATAGACCGCGGCATGACGCTGACCCCTGGGAACTCGTCGTGCGCAGCCTTCGGCCTGTCTCCCCCTCTCATAGTCATCACGAGCCTGACCAGCTCTCCCCGACGCTCGAGTCCCGCCCTCACGAGTGAGCCGGATACCAGGTACGAGACGAGGGGATTGCTTGCCACAATCACGTTCGCACCCGGCACAAGGACGGGAACGAGAAGGCGAGTCCATTCCACAAAAAACCGCTCAAGCGCTAGAAGATCCTCGGGCCTGAGAACGGTAAAGCGCGGGAGCGGCGACCGAATTACACCGTCAAACGACGGCGGAATGCGCCACACACCGCCTCGTCCCGCCCGCATCTTCTTCTGCTGCTCGGCGCTATATTCGAAGAGCCCGTAAGGAGGATCGGTCACAACTGCATGAATCGAATTCGGGGACTGCCGCCTGAGCCAATCAAAACAGTCGGCATGAAAGAGCGTGCCCTTCCCGAACGAGACTGAAGGCCAGTCGAGATGCTCCTCGGCGGATGTCCGCCGGTAGAGCGCTTGGCTCTCCTCAACTCCGGCCGCCCCACGAAGCGCGTAATGCCCGCGCCCTGTCCGCTCGAATGCAGCAGGGGTATTTAACCGCAGATATGAGCGAATGCTCGATGCCGGGGCCGGACCGATAATCTGTCGCACCCCCTCCTCTATCTCCGAAATTGTCGCCCCATCCGGACTTGATGCCAGCACACTGATGATTGCGTCCCTCACTTCACCGGGTCGTCTCTTCTCGGCCACCATGTCCTTCCTTTCCGGCTGAATGCACATATAATGTAAAACGTTCCAGACGTCTTCTGTCAAGGGCAGTATTTCATTTCGAGGACTGCCTGCCATTCGACCCAAGTGACCATCGCCCATAAGGAGGCTCTTGTTGGATTCACCTGGGGCGGCCGTTGGTACGTGCCCAACTGCGTGCATCTCGGATACCTCAGGCTGTACATCCCTGGAGGCTCTTGGTATGATACGCGAGACCGGGAGGGGGATGGTGCAGGCGGGGACGGAGATCAGGGCATGGGGCAGCTCCTGAAGAAGGTGGTCCGTTTCATCATTCAATCAGACGCCACCCGCCCGCTGGTGCTGATTGCGGCGGTCCTAGTCCTCTGGCAGATCGGCGTCACGGTTCTCGGCATCCCCAAGTATCTCATCCCCGCCCCGAGCGCCGTCGTGCAGCAGCTTGTCAGTGATTGGCTCCGGCTCCTCCGGGAGGGGGTCGCCACGACCTATGCGGCCCTTGGCGGCTTCCTGCTGTCCGTCCTCGTTGGGATTCCCCTTTCCATCGCCATTGCGTATTCTACTACAATCGAAGGCTTCCTCTACCCCATCCTGGTGTTCTCGCAGAGCATCCCGAAGATCGCCATCGCGCCGCTGTTCGTCGTCTGGTTCGGCTTTGGGGCCATCCCCAAGGTGATCGCCGCCTTCCTGCTGGGGTTCTTCCCGGTAGTGGTGGCAACTGTCACCGGTTTCAAGTCCGTGGACAGGGACATGCTGGATCTGGCCCGGTCGATGCGGGCGACGCGCCTGCAGGTTTTCCAGAAGATCAGCCTCCCCCACTCCATGCCCTTCATCTTCAGCGGGCTGAAAGTATCCGTCACGCTGGCAGTGGTGGGGGCCGTCGTGGGGGAGTTCGTAGGATCGAATTCCGGTCTGGGCTACTTGCTCCAGATGGCCAACGGGAATTTCGACCTCCCGCTGATGTTCGCGGGATTGGTCGTGCTGGCCCTCATCGGAGTCCTGCTGTTCATCCTGGTAGAGGTCGCAGAGCGGGTGTGCGTCCCGTGGCACGTCTCGCAGCGTGTGGACCTCTCGACGAGCACACTGTAGTCATCCACAACCAGGACCAACTTTCCACGGGGGAGGACGGCCATGAAACCGACACGGTTTGGCACGCTGCTCCTCATCCTGCTGGCGCTGCTGATGGCGGCACCAGCCGCAGAGGCCCAGCAGCGCGATAAGGTCGTGCTGCTGCTGAACTGGTACAACTACGGGGAGCACGGGCCGTTCTACCTCGGACTGGCCCGCGGCTACTACCGGGAGGAGGGAATCGACCTGGAAATCCAGGAGGGTCGGGGCTCCGGACCGACGATCCAGGCGGTCGGCGCCGGATCGGCGCAATTCGGATACGCCGATGTCGGCACGACGATTCGCGCCGTCACCCGGGGCGCTCCTGTCTTCATCGTCGGCGTACTGGTCCAGACCAGCCCGATGGCGGTCATCGGGTTCACGGAGAAGAATATTAAAGCGCCGAAGGACCTGATTGGCAAGACCATCGCCATGACGCCGGGCGGGGCGGTGGACACCATTTTCCAGGCCTTTGCCAAGGCCACCGGCCTCAAGGAGAGCGACTACAAGGTCGTCAGCGGTGACGCAACCACCAAGCGCAATGCCGTGATTCACGGGCAGGCCAACGTCATGCTCGGACACATCAATGACCAAAGCATCTTCATCGAGGATGTAACGGGGAAGAAAGTCACCCCCATCCGGTATGCCGACTACGGGGTCAACCCGGTCAACAACGGGATCATCGTGCAGAAGGACATGCTGACGAAGCAGGCCGACCTCATCCGGCGCTTCATGCGGGCTTCGACACGCGCCGTGGAGGGTGCGGTCCAGAATCCCGAGGAGGCCACGGACGACCTGCTCAAGGTCAATCCCAAGGCAGGCAAGCGCGAGTTGCTCCTGGCCGGCCTGAATGCGACGATCCCTCTCTACCACACCAAGCGCACCGAGGGACAGCGGCCCTTCCGGGTCGCCCCGGCCGACATGCAGGCCACCCTGGACATCATGGTTGAGTACGGCGGCGTGGATCCGGCCGTGAAGGGGAAGCCTGGGGACTATTATACCAACGAGTTCCTGCCTTGACCGATCCTGTCCGCAGGTCCGACACGGCGCCCCTGATCCAACTCAGGCGTGTCGAGAAGGTGTATGTCAGCCGTGACGGCCTGGTGCACTCGCTCCGGGCCGTCACGCTGGATGTGGAGGCCGGCGAGTTTCTCTCCATCGTCGGCCCCAGCGGCTGCGGCAAGAGCACACTGCTGAAGATCGTGGCGGGCCTGCTGCCGGCCACCGGCGGGGAGGTCTTGTTCGAGGGCTCTCAGATCGACGGGCCGCCGATGGGGATCGGGGTGGTCTTCCAGAGTCCGGTCCTGTTGGCCTGGCGCACCATCCTGGACAACATCATGTTGCAGGCCGAAATCCGCCGGCTCCCCGCTCAGACCTACCGGACGCGGGCGCTGGACCTCATCCAGACCGTCGGCCTAGCCGGCTTCGAGCGGAAGTATCCTTGGGAGCTCTCGGGCGGCATGCAGCAGCGCGTAGCCATCTGCCGCGCCCTCCTCCACGATCCGAGCATCCTGCTCATGGACGAGCCCTTCGGGGCCCTGGATGCCATGACGCGAGAGATGATGGATCTGGAGCTCCAGCGGATCTGGGCCGCCACCAGGAAGACGATCCTGTTCGTTACCCACTCCATCCCCGAAGCAGTTTTCCTCTCCGATCGCGTGCTGGTCATGACCGAGCGGCCGGGCAGTGTGGCCGCCATCTACAACATCCCCCTTCCCCGCCCGCGATCGTTCCAGGACATGGGCACGCCGCAATTCACCGCCCTGGCCCAGTCCATCCGCACACACTTCTTCTCCCAGGGAATCGTCGATCACTGAGCCGCCCTTCGGCGCGAGGAGATGCGGGAGGAGCCCCATCCAGGCCCCCAGCGTCTTCTGGAGCATGCCGGGGGACGAATCAGCCGCCGCACTCCACGGCGGGCGGGGGCAGCGGGCGGCGAATCTCCTCCAGGCGGTAGCCGAACCCCGGGCCATGCACGGTCGACAGGTCCACCATGCCGTCGCTGCGGCGGTAGAGGCCTGGATGCACGGCTTCCTCCAGGTTAGAGGCCTCTGGGTAAAACTGCATCCCGTTCGTCTCCACCCCCATGATAGTCCCGACGTTCGCCGCCAACAAGACATGGGGGATCTGCGCCAGCATGGGGTTGCTCAGATCCTGGACCATGAGAGTCATGCCATGGGCCCTGGCCCAGGCACAGCTCAGCAGAGCCTCGGTCTGGGTCTTGCAGATCTTGAGGGCCACCCCGGACCACCCCAGTTCGCGACCTAGGCGAACCAGTCGCCAGTCGTGGGCGCTCTCGTCAAGGAAGAGGGGCTTGCGCGCTGAGATAGCCCGGACGTCGATCTGATGCCGCTCTAGGTCGTAGGCGAACGGCTGCTCCACGTAGAGCAGCATGCCGTAGATGCGCGGCGCCTGGTCCCGCAGCCGGTCCAGCAGCACAGTGACGTAGTCCGGCTCGGTCACCGTGCAGTTGAAATCGGCGCTCAGCCATTCCACCTCGCGGGCGATGGCGATCCGGCCCACCCGGATGATCCGGTCATAGTCCCAGGCGGGGTCGGTGCCGCGGAGCTTGATCTTCAGGCAGCGGAGGCCGTCACGCGCGATCCAATCGGGAAGGACCACCGGGTACCCATCGTCCGGCTCTTGGCCAGTCCGCTCGGATGGATCGAGGAGATCCAGGCCGCCCACCAGATGCCAGGCGCGGATCCGGGCCGGGGCGGTGGCCATCAAGAAATCCCGGGGATATTTTCCGGCGAAGGAGACCCGGGAGCCCGGAGCCGGCGTGAGAAACGCAGACAGATCCCGGCTCATGAACTCGGCCGAGTAGGTCTCGTACACCGGCCGGCCGGCGAGCCTACCGTAGGCATCATGCACGGCGATGTCGAACGGGGAGCAGCAGACCAGAGCTGCCAGCCAGGGCATCGCCTCGCCCTGTGCTCCGTCGGCCTCCGCCGTATGATCTAGCAGCTGCTTTAGGCGACCTTCCTTGAACTCATGGCCGATTTCGATCGGGTGGCCCTGCACGGGGATGGCCGCCCAGGCCTCGGCCAGCCGAAGGCAGAACGCCTTCAGCCGCTCGTGCCGCCTGCCGTAGGCGAGCGCGCTCGGCCACACCCACTGGACGTTCAGCGGCGTCTCCCCCCAGCCCTCAGCCGTGCGCCCACCCCGGTCCGCCACGCGGACCCGCACCCTGGCGCAGGTCACTTCGGTCGTGATCTCCGGGCCGAATTTGAGCGGAATACGATTCTTCACCTCGAGGAAAAACAGGGAGGTCTGGACGACACGGACATCCGTAGATTTGCCCATACTCCGCCTCCTCGTGTTGGTCAGCGCACAGGACGGAAAGAGGTCCGCCGCCGGCAGCCCGGAGAGGCGACGCCGGCCTATCTCAAGCGGCCCGGTACAGGGCTTCCGGCCTGATCGGCGGGTTAGCCGCAGACGAGCTGCACCTTGGTGCTCTTGCTCTTGTCGGCGGCGGCCCGAAAGGCGGTCACCGCCTCCTGGAGGGGATACTGCGCGGAGAGGAGCGGCTTCACGTCCACTCGCCCCTCGGCCAGGAAGCGCACGGCCCAGTCGAACTCCATCCCGAAGCGGAAGGTGCCGACGTAGTCGATCTCCCGGGCCATGACCTGATTCGCCAGGAAGTGCACCCCCTCCGGTGGGAGTGTCCCGACCTGCACGATCCGCCCGCCGCGCGCGACCGCAGCCAGGCAGGTGCCGAGGGCGGCGGGGTTGCCGGCCGCCTCGAACGCTAGGTCCGTCTCCCCCACGGCAGCGGCGGCCGCCTCCGGTCCTCCCGGAACCCGGTCCACCCGTAGGCAGCGGTCCGCGCCCACGCGCCCGGCGTCGGCGAGCGGCCGGTCCACCACGTCGGCCACCGTCACGGACGCCGCGCCGGCCAGCCGGGACGCCACCACGATCAGGCAGCCGATGGGGCCAGCCCCCGTCACCAGGACGCTCTTGCCCAGCAGATTCCCCCCGCGGTTCACGGCGTGCAGTGCCACCGACAGGGGCTCCGCGAAGGCCAGCTCGGCCAGGCCGACCACCGAGGCCACAGGCGTGAGCTGCCGCTCCGGCATGACGAAGGCCTCGCGGAACATCCCCTGCATGTGGGGGAAGATGCTGGCGCTCCCCAGAAATCGCATGTGGCGGCAGAGGTTCTCACGCCCGGCCCGGCAGGCCTGACACACGCCGCAGGCATGCGAGGGGTTGACCGCAACCTTGTCCCCCTCCTTGACCCGCGTCACGCCGGCCCCGACCTTGACCGCCGTCCCGGAGATCTCGTGGCCGGGGATCAGAGGCTCGCGGATGACGAAGCTCCCGACGCGTCCGTGCTGGAAGTAATGCATGTCGGAGCCGCAGATCCCGCCCGCCCCCAGCCTGAGGAGCACCTCGCCGGGTCCCGGATCGGGCTCGGGCACGCTCTCGATCCGCAGGTCCTCGGCTCCGTAGATTCGGCAGATTTGCATGGCATCCTCCGTGAGGACAAGGGGTTCACCAGGCCACAGCGAAAGCGGCCTGTGTCGGGCCGAGGCTACCCAGAGATGGTCGTGCGGGTCAAGTCCTATTCCCAACCTGCGCCAGGCCTGCTATCCTGACCCGCGATACCAGATTCGAGGATTCGACCGGCGCACGTCCTGGACGATCATGAGTACACCAAGCCTTGTCAGCATCCGGCGGGTGCAGGACTACGACCCCCAGCGCGTCCTGGAGGGCATGCGGGCCTGCCTGGCCCCCCTGGGCGGCATGGGCGCCGTGGTGCGGCCCGGGCAGCGGGTCCTGCTGAAGCCCAACCTGCTGGGCCCCTTCGCGGTCGAGCGGGCCGTCACCACGCACCCCGCCGTCCTGCGGGCCGCCATCCTCCTCGCCCAGGAGGCCGGGGCCGAGGTGACGGTGGGAGACAGCCCGGGCGTCGGGAGTCCGGCCATGGCGGCCAGGGCCTGCGGGCTCACGCCGGTCCTGGAAGAGACGGGGGTCGCGCTGGCCGACTTCTCGACCCCGGTGGAATTCGAATCCCCGGACGGCCGGGTGGCCAGGCGGCTCGTCTTGGCCAAGGCGGTGAAGGATGCCGATGTCATCATCTCACTTCCCAAGCTGAAGACTCACGGGCAGATGACCATGACGGGGGCCCTCAAGAACCAGTACGGCCTGATCCCCGGGACCCTGAAGAGCCAGTGGCACTTCCGCCTCCAGCGGCCGCAGTGGCTGGCCGCCCTGATCCTGGACATCCATCGGATCGCCCGCCCGGCCCTCGCAATCATGGATGCCGTCGTCGCCATGGAGGGCAAGGGGCCGAGCGGGGGCCGGCCGAGATTCCTCGGCGCCCTGCTGGCCGGCCGCGACCTCGCGGCGGTGGACACGCTGGCCTGCCACGTCATCCGCCTGGACCCCCGGCTCGTGCCGGTCCTCGAGGCCGCCCGCAGCCAGGGACTGGGGGCGACGGCCCTTGAAGAGATGGAGATCGTCGGCGAGGACTGGCCCAGGCTGCAGGCCACCGATTTCGAGAAGGTGTCCAAGCTGGAGGACGTGCTGCGCATCGTCCCGCTGCCGGCGAGCGTTCTGGGCTGGATCCGGAACCAGTGGACGGCGAGGCCCCGGATCGTGGATGGCCGCTGCATGGAATGCGGCGTCTGCGAGGACGGATGCCCCGTCTCCCCCGCCGCTATCCACCCCGGGGCGCCCGCCGCCCGGCAGGTGGATGACGCCGCCTGCATCCGCTGCTACTGCTGCCACGAGTTCTGCCCCAACCAGGCCATTCAGCTCGAGCGCCCGTGGCCCGCACGCCTCCTGGAGGGAGCACCCCTGACGGGACGTCTCGGAAGTCTTGTAGCGCCCCTCTGGTCCCGGCGCCGTCACAAGGACGGCCAGCATTAGCCCCCTTCCGAAAACATCTCACCGCCAAGTCGCCAAGAATCGTATGGTTGGAATGGGCGAAAAGTACAGCCGCGTCCCTTGTCAAGGCGGGTCTGTTCTGGTACAAGGCAGGCAGAGGAGGCCGCCCATGCCCAAGACGCCGGATGCCGCCAGTCGGGCCGAGAAGCTTCGCGCACTCCTGCACCATCACGATTACTGCTACTATGTGTTGGACCGGCCGGAGGTCTCCGACGCCGAGTACGACCGGCTGTTCAAGGAGCTCAGGGCGCTGGAGGAGGCCCACCCCCAGCTGGTGACTCCGGACTCCCCCACCCAGCGCGTCGGCGGGGCCGTGGCGGAGGGATTCGCCTCCGTCCAGCACCGGGCGGCCATGTTGAGCCTGGACAATGCCACGTCGGAGGAGGAGATCCGCGAGTTCGAAGCCCGCCTGCAGCGCCAGCTCCCCGGCGAGGTCTTCACCTACGTGTGCGAGCCCAAGGTTGACGGCCTGGGTGTGGCGCTCTGGTACGAGCGGGGGGTCCTGGTGCGGGGCGCCACGCGCGGCGACGGCCGCATGGGCGAGGACGTGACGACGAACCTGAAGACGGTGCGGACCATCCCCTTGCGGCTGCGCGGGCGGCCCGGCGATCTCGTCGGCCTGGAGGTCCGGGGCGAGGTGTACATGGCGCACGAGGCCTTCGAGCGGCTGAACCAGACCCTGGAGGAGGCCGGCGAAGAGCCGTTTGCCAACCCGCGGAACGCCGCCGCCGGCTCCATCCGGCAGAAGGATTCGCGCATCACCGCGCAGCGCCCCCTGGACATCTTCGTCTATGGGGTGAGTTATGCCGAGCCGAACCCCTTCACCAGCCACTGGGACACCATGGAGGCGCTCTGGCAGGCGGGCTTCAAGCGCAACCCTCGCTCGCGACGCTGCGCGAACATCGAGGAGGTCATCGCCACTTGCGCCGAGATAGCGCGGGACCGGGCCCAGCTGGGCTATGACGCCGACGGCGTGGTGATCAAGGTGGACGCCCTGGACCAAGAGCGCCGGTTGGGCTCCACCACCCACCACCCGCGCTGGGCCCTGGCCTACAAGTTTCCGGCCCAGCACGCCACCACCATCGTCCGGAAGATCGAGGTGAGCGTGGGCCGGACGGGCGCCCTCACCCCCACGGCCCACCTGGATCCGGTGGAGATCGCCGGCGCCACCATCAGCCGGGCGACACTGCACAATGCCGACGAGGTCGAGCGCCTGGACGTCCGGGAAGGGGACACCGTGGTCGTTGAGCGGGCGGGCGACGTGATCCCCCACATTCTTCAGGTCCTCACGGAGAAGCGCCCGGCCGGCGCCAGGCGATTCGTCTTCCCCGCCGCCTGTCCGGTCTGCGGGTCGGCGGCCTTCCGCCCCGAGGGCGAGGTGGTCGCCCGGTGCAGCAACTCCGCCTGCCCCGCTCGGCTCAAGGAGGGATTGCTCCACTACGGCAGCCGGCGAGCCATGGATATCGAGCACCTGGGCGAGGCGGCCGTCGACCAGCTCGTGGATCGGGGGCTCGTGCACACCTTCGCCGACCTCTACCACCTCACGGTGCCGCAGTTCGCCGAGCTGGAGCGGCTGGCCGAGAAGTCCGCCACCAACCTTCACACTGCCGTCCAGGGGAGCAAGGGCCGCGGCCTGGCCCGGCTCCTTTTTGCGCTGGGCATCCGCTACGTGGGCGAGAACGTGGCCCGCATCCTGGCGGCGGATTTCCCCAGCATGCAGAAGCTGGCCGAGGCAACGGAAGAGGAGCTGGCCTCCGTCCATGGCATTGGCCCGCGGATCGCCGCCAGCGTCGTCCTCTTCTTTCAGCAGCCCGAGAATCGCCGGCTGATCGCTGCCCTCCGCCTGGCCGGGGTGCGGACGGAGGAGGCAGAGACTGCGGCTGGCCCCCGACCCTTCGCCGGCAAGACGTTCGTCCTGACCGGCAGCCTGGAGGGGGTGACGCGGGACGAGGCCCGGGCGGCCATCCAGCGCCTGGGCGGTCGCGTCACCGGCTCGGTGAGCAAGAAGACGGATTACGTGGTCGTCGGGCGAGATCCCGGATCCAAGTATGAGGACGCGCGGCGGCTGGGTGTGACCCTTCTCGAGGAAGAGGCGTTCAAGCGAATGATGATGGGAAGTTAACCCCACTCCGAGCATATCTCACCGCCAAGCCCCTACGAACATACAAGACGCCAAGGGGAAATTCGAATTTCGAGGTTCGAATTTCGAAATTGGCAGGGCCGTCTTGGCGCCATGGCGGTTCGATACTTTTTGTAGTTCAAGGCCAAATCCCGCGATCGCCGAGACCTGCTGATCTGAATTGACTTTCCTGGATCCTTCCGCCATCCTATCAGGTGGGCCGAAACTAGACACCGCGCTGGAAAATGCTCGAGGGGGATCTCGCGCTTCGATGCGAAGACGACCGCCCAACCTGCCGTACCGATTCTTATGCCCCTGCCCCCACTTGCACAGGAAGCAGTGCCTCCTCACGCTGGTGTTCCTGGCCGCAGTGCTCGGCCCCGGCGGAGCCCTGGCGATGGACGCCCTGGTCCTGGGGCGGGAGGTCCTCGTCCGTGAGGCACCCCAACCGGCCGCTCAGGTGGTCCGTCGGGCGGAGCCGGGGCAGACGTTCCCGGTAGCGCCGCGGAAGGGGGAGAAGGACCAACTCCTCTACGCGCTGGACGGGCGGGGTGATTTGTGGGTGAAGGTCCAGGTCGGCGGGGGGGACACAGGGTTCGTCCGGACAGATCTCGTGTCGGTCGCCCACGAAGAGTTTCGCTCGCCCCGGGGGGATTCCATCCTCTTCCTGAACCTGCGGTCGACCGCCGACGGTTCTGTCGCACGCGATCTCTGGCTGATCCAGAACGACTGGCAGCACACGCGGCGTCTGGCCACTATCTGGGGCCGACCGGTCTGGGGGGGGCACGGCGACTGGTTCCTGTGTGAGACGGATTCGGGCCGGCCCGTCAGCGACCAGTCCATGGACCGGACGGTGGAAGTGATCGAGAAGTTCTCGGCTAACGGCCACAGTCACAGCGTGCTGACCGCGGGATCGTATCCGATCCTGGACGAGACACGGGGTGAGATCTACTTTTACCGCGACGTGGACGAGCACGGCGTCCATGTCCCGCCGGGACTGTACGCCGTCAAGACGGACGGAAGCGGTCTTCGCCCCATTTTCTTGCTGCCGGAGCACTTCCGCTTCTGGAAGGAGGACGGCGATTATTTCGTGCAGGCGCCACCCCCGCGGTTCCGGGCCGCCGCCGACCATATCTCGCTGTTTGCTTTCGACCGGACGGGCGTCCGGACCCGCTTCAAGGTCGCCCTGGACGGCCATCTCCTGAACCTCAGAGTCGAGTGACCGGCGGCCGGCTCCTCCCGGCCCCCCCCAGAATGCAATCATCCATGACCCGCTGGATGTCCGAAACCCTTCCGGTGCTGCTGGCCCTGGCGGCGGCCCTGGTGCTGTTCCGTGCAATGCCCGGTCCCCCGGCCTGGGCCGGGACCGCGACCGGCGCCGTCCCCAAAGAGATCGCCACTTACTTCACTCCGCAGGACGTGGCCCGCGGACACGCCTACATGCAAGGGCGCTACTGGTTCGTCGCGGCTGGGATCGCCTTCCGGCTGGCGCTGCTCCTGCTTCTGGTCCTCACCCCGTCCTCGGCCGCTCTCCGCAATGCCGCGGTGCGCCTGTCGCCCACCCGGCCCGCCATCGCCGTGGCGCTATACATCGCATTCCTGGTTCTTCTCTTCGAGCTGCTGATGCTCCCGCTGAGCTACTATGTGGGCTTCGTGCGAGAGCACGCTTTCGGCCTCTCCACACAGACGCCGGGGGGCTGGCTGCTGGACCGGCTCAAGGCCGCCCTGCTCGACCTGGCCCTGGCCGCGCCGTTGGGCTCGCTCCTGGTCCTGCTGTGGCGCCGCTGCCCGACCCGCTGGGTCCTCCCCACCTGGATCCTGGCCGGCGTGGCGGCCGTCCTGCTGGTGGCCCTGGCCCCGGTGGTCATCGATCCGCTGTTCACCAAGCTGACCCCGCTGCAGGACCCCGCCCTCCGCGCGCGGGTGCTGGCCTTGGCCCAGCGGGCCGGCATCCATGTGGACCAGGTGTATGTCTCGGACGCCAGCCGCCGGACCCGCAAGGGAAATGCCTATTTCACCGGACTGGGCGCCTCCAAGCGCATCGTCATCTATGACACGCTCCTGGCCGGGAGCGATCCGGAGGCGGTGGAGCTGGTCCTGGCCCACGAGATGGGGCACTGGAAGCATGCCCACATCTGGAAGGGGCTGGCCCTCACCATCCTGGGCATGGGGATCGGTCTCTGGTGCTGCGCCCGCGTCCTGGCCTGGGCGGTCAAGCGGCCCGCCTTCCATATCGCGGGACCCGCCGACGTGGCCGGCCTCCCCCTCTTCCTGCTCACGTTGTTTATCCTGAGCCTGTTGAGCTTGCCAATCCAAACCGGCGTCTCGCGCTATTTCGAGCGCCAGGCTGATTGGACCGCGCTCGAGCTGACCCGGAACCCTCAGGCGTTCATCCGGTCCGAGGTGGATCTGGCGCGCTCCAATCTGGCCGATCTGAACCCGCCCCGCGTCCTGGTCTGGCTGCTCTACACGCATCCCCCGGTGGCCGAGCGGATCCGCATGGCCGAGTCGTTCGAGACCAAGACCGGCGCGCAACCGTGACGGCGCCGGCGCAGGCCGGACACGGACGATTGCCGCCTCCCATGCAACCCTTGGCGACTTGGCGGTGAGCGATTTTCGGAATTGGGTCAGGAGACGGCTTTCGCCCGGGGCGGCATTAGGCTAGAATAGGCCCGGGAGAATTCGATTTCCCATCAAGGAGAACATATGGCAAAGATCAGAGGGCAACTCTCGCGCCCCTATCTTCCCGGTTGGGAGGATGACGAGCACGTGAGCCTCGGACGGACCCTCCAGGGCGAGCTGGAGATCCGCTTCGCGGGGACCTGCGAGGGATGCCGGGAGTCCTTCCCGGACATGCAGCGCACAATTCAGACCATCGCGCAGCGGACATCCATGACGATCCCGGAGGCCACGGCGTTCTACGTCGGGTTCACCGTCGGCGTGGACAGCCTTCGCCGCTACCACCGGCTGGGTGACTTCCTGGACGACGACGAGATCCTGGAGGAGTTTTTCGGCGGGAAGACCGTGGCGGGCCGCTTTCACTAGGCGCCAGTCGCTCGCCCCCCGGCGGCACCCTGCGCTGCCGGACCGGCGCACACATTCTCGATAACCCCATGCCGCAAGAGTGAGAGGCAAAATGAGACCGCGCGGCTTTGCGCTGCACACCTGGACGCTGGATACGACGCCCCTGGAGACCGTGCTGGCGGTGGCGCGGCGCACCGGCTGGGACGCCATCGAGCTCCGCCGGCTGGATTTCGCCCGGGCCGGCCGGGAGGGCCGGTCCCCCGAGCAGGTCCTGGAGATGGTGCGATCCAGCGGCCTCCCCGTCGCGTGCGTCGGTGTCGAGCTGGGCTGGATGTTCGCAACCGGCAGCGAACGGCAGCGGCTGCTCCAGGCCTTCGCCGAGTCCTGTCAATGGGCCGCGGCCTTGGGCTGCCCCACCGTTATGAGTCCCGTCGACCCCGGGTCGGGCGACCTGGCCCAGGCGATCGCCAGCGTGCGCGAAGTGGGGCAGATTGCCGCGGCGCACGGGGTGCGGCTGGCCTTGGAGTTCAACTGTCTGGCCCGGCAGTTCAACACGCTGGATCGGATCCGCGAGGTCACGGCCGGCGCCGGCCATCCGCACTGCAGCATCCTGCTGGATAGCTACCATCTCCAGCGCAGCGGGGCCTCCCCCCAAGCTCTTCGCAACCTGCCTCCGGTGGAGATTGCGTACGTGCAGTACAGCGACGTCCCGCGGGACATCCCGGAGCCGCACATCACTACCAACCGGCTCCCCCCCGGCCGAGGCACGGTTCCGTTTCGCGAGCTCTTCAAGTTGCTCGAGGAGAAGGGATACAGCGGCTTCCTCAGCTATGAGGCCCCGAACCCTTCCGCCTGGGCGCGGGATCCCGGGGAGGTCGCCCGGGAGGCCTTGCAGGCCTCGCGGGCCCTGCAAGTGCCCGCCGCCCCGCTGGGCTGACGTCGCGCGTCGGAAGGCTCTCGATGCTTCATCGGCATTCCGGCCGGAGTTTACCCGGGTGAAAACCGGGGCCGGAATGACAGAGAGAGCGGTGGGTCCGTGTCAGACCCGCTGCCAAACCGCCCGCCCGATGAAGAACGGCCCCAGCCTCTCGATGTACTCGGAAGTCTGAATCGTCCTCCGCATAGCCTGAACCAGGTGGGACAGAGGGTGAAGATCGGGACCCACGAGTCCGATGACGAAGTCGTTGTCGTTGGTATCGAGACCGTTGCAGGCAAGCCGGACGTCCTGGGCGAGGCCCGTTTCTCCATAGGCCCGGCCGATGATCCCGTGCTCTTTGAGGATGGCCCCCTGCTCCTTGGGCGATAGGCGGGCAAAGGCTCCGGTCCGCCGCAGCGGATACCACACGGCCCACGGCCACTCGGGGTTGCGAACCGCGCGGCGCGCCCGGCGGAGGAGCCAGTCCTCCAGGTTCGGCTCGAACCCCGACGCGTAGGTCCGCCCGAGCATGGCGAGCTCTCGCCGATGGAGGAGTCCGGCGAAGGGGGGGGCGTTGAGGAGGTCCCGTAGGCGCGTGACGAAGAATGCGGGATCCTCGCTCATGGTCAGCAGACCCACTCCCCGGGGGTCGTTGATGTCGAGGTACAGGACCCCTTCGATTCCGCCCGCCTCGAGCGGTCTGATCAACGGCGCCACATCGGTACATCCGGTGAAAACCTGAAGCTGCATGAACAGACGCCGGTCGGACGTCTGCTGGCCGGCCCCGTGCTCTCGCACATCAATCTTTGCGCTCTGCTCTTCCCTGGATGGCTCCACGACTCCCCCCTCCCTGCTGTGTCTCTTAGCGTCCCGCCTCTCCGAACGTGATCCGGTCCCCCGCCATCACGGGCACCACGTCGGTGACGTCCAGCCGGGCACACAAGTCGAGATCGGCTTCCAGCCCCAGTTCAACAATTCGACGCCCCCACGCCGTCTCGCGGAGAAGCCCCGGCAGATCGACGGCGTACCGCCCCCAGAGAATCCGGCAGGCCCTGGCGCCGTCTCCCAGCGTGAGGAGCGGGGAAAGGCCCGCAGCCCAATCCACGATGGCCCCCGCGCACACCACATCCTCCAGCGAGAAGCGACCCTCGCACCCCGAGCAGACGACGACGCCGTTCTCCCCCCGGGCCACCAGCCATCTCGCCACCGCGGCGCGGTTGAGAAACGCGCCGACGGCCACCGTCCGTCCGGGGCCGGCGGCCCGCAGGGCCTTGGTCCCGTTGGAGGTGGTCATGATCACCTGCCGGCCTTCGACTGTCGCTCGTCCGAACTCGGTGGGCGAGTTCCCCAGGTCGAAGCCGGGGATCCGCTCCCCGCCCTGCTCGCCCGCCAGCAGGGCGCCGGGGGCAGCCGTCAGAGCGCTCTGGGCCTCGTGGGGGCTTGCCAAAGGGAGGATGGATCGGCAGCCGTGCTGGAAGGCGGTGATGATGCTGGTGGTCGCCCGGATGACGTCGATGACGACCGCCGCGGGCTCCGGGTGAGATTGACCGGCCAGTTCATCCGGGAGGACAAGAACGTCGAGACGCATGACAGTCCGCAGGATGGAAGGATCGGCTCGGAGGACGGCCCGAGGGCCCCCGCGGGCTTCGGGCCGGCTGACTATCGCTCCAACCGGAAGAGCAGCTTCTGCTTACCGATCTCGATCTCATCGCCGTGCTTCAGGGTGTGCTCGGAGATCTTTTCCCCGTTCACCCGCGTGCCCAGCAGGCCGCCCAGATGCACGATCTTGTACCGGCCTTCCTTCTGGGGGATGATCCGGGCGTGGGCCTTGGCCACAAACATTCCGGAGAGCTGAACCTGGCAATCCGCGCCGGTCCCCAGCGTGACCTCCTCCGACTCAAGGGCGAATTTCTTGAGGTCCGGCAGGATCAGGCGTGGTCGAAGAACCGGCGTGGCCCCTTCTCCGCGGGGGGCCGGCCGCGCCGCCATAGCCTGGGCGACGGCCGCCTGGTCGATAAACATGGTCTTCTGCCCGGCGTCGGCCGCCGATTCAACCTTGGAAGCGGTCTCCGCACCCTTCGGCACCCGGAAGACCAGCCGGTGTTTCACCAGCGTGATCTCATCCCCGTCCTTGAGGTCCCGGCGGGTGATTCGCTCGCCGCCGACGAAGGTCCCGTTGGCGCTCCCCAAGTCCTCGATGACAGCACTGTCGCCCACCATGCGGATCACCGCATGCCGACGCGACACGCCCGGATTGTCGATGAAGATCGCATTCCCGGTCGTCCGCCCAATGGTGAGCTCTCCCTGCGCCAGGGAGAACACGCCCAGCTGCCTGTCCCCCGTGTACAGGACGATTTCGGGTACCGGCCCCCTGGAAACGGACGGGGGGGTCGGCGCCGGACTCGGCCGGGAAAGCTCGGGCACAGCCATCGTCGGCTCGGGTGCGGGCGCCGCGGGCGCGGCTTCCATGGCCGGAGCCGGCGCGGTTTCCCCGGCCGGGGACGCGGCCGGAACGACCTGGGAAGGCTCGGGGGTCACCTCCAGCTCCAGCTGGGGCCCGCTCTCGGCCTCCTTCACCTTGAAGGCAACTTGAAGGAAGACCTCGCTCAGGCGTCCGCGGGTCTCCGGCGTGATCAGGCCCACATCCTCCGCCGGCTGGGCCCGCGTCTGGTCATACACCTCTATGGTGAGGCCGTCCGGACACATGCTGGCATAGGCCTGGAGCTGCTGGTCGGGCGAGCCTTCCTTCGCGGCCTCGGTCCCGGAGGGAGGAAAGTAGTTTGCCGCCAGTCGGCCCTTGGTCCAGATACTTACCCCCCACTCCCCCCCCGGCGAAGCGAGACCCAAGATGGCGTCGCGGTCCCGAGCCGCCAGCTTCTCCAGCAGCTCGGTCACGTTTCCCCCGCTTACCGGGTGGGTGAGCACGGGCCGATGCTGGAACAGCACCATCAAGCCGAGGAGTAGGCGCTTGTCGGCGACCAAGAAAGACAGCGGAGCCTCCGGCTGTTCCGAATAGGCCGCGAAGAATTCGTGGATCTCCAGGAAGCTGCGCGATCCCCCCGCGATGCGTCCGGCTCCATAGGGAGCCCCGTTCACGACGAAAAGCAGCCGTGTCTCATCGGGAAAGGATTGCAGGAAGTAGCCGTCCAGAATTCGCCGTTCCTGGGTGATCTTGAGAAAGAGCGCATCGAACTTGATCAGCGGGCACACCCGCGAGTCCAGGAGCGTTGACATAGCTGGGAATCTGGGACTCGGCATCGTGCCTCCTCCGCCTCGGGGTTGCTGCAATCGCGCTTTTTCACCCCGGGCTTCCTGCGATGAAGCCGACCTGATCAAGTCTGGCCGAGAGCGTGGTCCCGGTCCGGATCGGGTCCTCTGTCCCGGCCGCACTCACCGTTCCCGCCCGGCCCCCTTCTCCGCCCGGGCCTGAACCAGGAGCGCGGTGATGTTGTCGTCCCCGCCCCTGTAATTGGCCCGGTCCACCAAGACCTGGCAAGCCTGCTCGAGGTCAGACCCGTGCTCCAGCACTGCGGCCAGCATCTCTTCGTCTTCGACCAAGTCCGAGAGACCGTCGGAGCAGAGAAGGAGGACATCTCCGGAAAGAACGGCCTCCTCTGCGATGTCCACCTCGACCGCCTCCCGGAGGCCCAACGCCCTGGTGATCAGGTGACGAAACTGCGAATGGTGCGCCTCCTCCCGCGAGATGAGCCCGCACTCCACCTGCTGCTGAACCACCGAGTGATCACGGGAAACCTGAACGATCTCTCCCTCCCGGATGCGATAAATGCGGCTGTCCCCCACGTGTGCCAAGGCCACCCGCTCGCCGTCGGTGAGAATCGCCACCAGGGTGGTCCCCATGTTGGCATATTCCTGGTGCGCCTGAGCCGCCTGGAAGATGGCCTGGTTGGCCAGGCGAATGCTGCTAAGCAGGCAAGTCGCCCGGCGTGAGCAGGTCGCCTCTTCCGTCCCGGCCTCCTCCGGTTCTTCCAAGAGGCTCGCCACCGATTTCTGGATCGTTTCCACGGCCAGCCGGCTGGCCACCTCTCCGGCGGCATGCCCCCCCATTCCGTCCGCAACCACGAAGAGGCCGAGATCGGGCGCCAGGCAGTAACTGTCTTCGTTGCCTGACCGCTTGCGTCCCACGTCCGTCCGGACAGCGGCTACATACTCCATGGAGTGCCTGATCCCCTCGGATCCTATGCGCCGCCCATCCCTCTGGGGGGCGTACGCATCAGGCCTGGCGTCGATATCCGCGGAAGAGCCCGGTCGCCGCGCAGACCTTCAGCCCATCGCTCGCCAGGAACGGGAGCGATCCCTTGACTATGGCACTCGTGGCATTTAAATGCAGACTCCATGCCAACCAGGCCACGCCAAAGGCAAGCAACGTCAGATGCCCCAGCACCATGCTGAGGAAGATCCAGGCGGTTCCGGGACGTTCGGGCCGCCGGATCATCCATCCGATGAGAGCCGCGGCAGGCACAAAACCGATCAGATATCCCGTGGTGGCGCCGCTGACGAGGTAGCCCAGGCCGCCGGCGCCTCCAGCGAACATCGGCAGCCCAACAGCCCCCAGGACAAGATAGGTGGCCTGGCTGAGAGAGCCCAGGGCAGGTCCCAGAGTGGCTCCGGCTAGAAGGACAAAAAACGTCTGGAGGGTGACAGGGACGGGTGTCCAGGGCAGGGGAATTCGAACGTAGGCCCCGAGGGTGGTCATCAGCACAAAGGCCAGAACGCCGATGATGGCCGAGGCCCTCGCGCCTTCCGTCCCTGCCGTCCACGTCGCAACTCCAAACCATCGCGCCATCTCCCGCACAATTATGTCTCCCTTTTGTGGTCCTGAAAGATCTCCGGATCAGCTCCCTCGGCGAATGCCGGAGGTTGTGGAGATCGTCTCCAACAATTCCCGCAATTCAAACATGGAATCCACAATAAAATCGGCGTGTTCCGAGGCCGGAGCCACAGGATTCCTCAACAGCACCGTGCGGACGCCCGCGCGGCGTCCTGCCAGCATGTCGAACTCGTAGTCGCCCACGAAAAGCACTTCCTCCGGGGCCAGCATCATCCGTCGGCAGGCCAGCCATACCGGGTCCGGTGCCGGCTTGGGCGGTGCGTCCTCGCGGGACACGATCGCATCGAAGCGCAGCCCCAGTCGCGCGAACACCATGTCCACGCTTTTCCGGCTGTTCCTAGTCACCAGGCCTCGCTTGAGGCCCCCAGCCTCCAGCCAATCCAGGATCGCCATCGCCCCGGCCACCGGCTTGGCGGTCGAGGCCGCGGCTGTCTCGTGTCGTTCCAGGATGACCTCGGCGCGCCGCCGCTCAGCCGGCGCAAGAGCCTCCATCCGCTCGAGGATGAACCCTTCCGTCGTGCCGAATATCTCTCGCTTGATGGCGAGAAAATCCAGTTGCTGCTCGACGACCACCCCGTCCATATCGAACAGGATGCCGGCAACGGCTGCCGGGCCTCTCGTGCCTTCGGCTGTCATGGTACCTTCAGATCAAGAGGTGGCGGACCCCCGCATAGCCGAAGTACATGCCAAACCCCAATGGCGAGTCCATCTCTCCCGGCGGCCGCCGCGGACGCACCGTCCGGCGCAAACGCATGATAATCAATTATCTATAGCGTCAATCGAGACTTGGCGCAAGAGAATTTCAGGCACCCCGGGGGTCCCAAGTTGGAGACTCACTACCGACACCGGCTAATCTGTGCGCGTGATCCGCCCATGACCTGCCCGGGCCGCATGCGAGAGCCGTCGATCCCGGCTCCGAATCACAGCCGATCCTGAACGGGGCCGGCCGCAGGGTGGACAGGCCGGTTTCCCACCGACTATACTGCACGAGGCGCCTCGCGACGGACCGCGCAACAGCGTTCCGGGAGGGTCCGACTCAAACGTGCTTGCCAATCTCGAGACGTGTCTCGCCGTCGCCGTGCTGGCTTTCTGGCTCTTCCTGGCCCTGGTCGGCACGGCCGCCATGAGGGGCATGCCCCGCCTCGTTCGGCTGCCTCTCCCCGGCCCGCACCCGGCCGTTTCGGCGGTCGTCCCGGCCCGCAATGAGGCGGCCGCACTGCCGTCCTCTCTTCCATCGCTCGCCGGCCAGACCTATCCCGATATGGAAGTGATCGCCGTGGATGACCGCTCTACGGACGGCACCGGAGAAGCGCTCGACTCGCTCGCGCGCGAACATTCCAGGCTGCGGGTCGTCCACGTGCAGGACCTCCCCGAGGGGTGGCTGGGAAAAACCCACGCCTTGTTCGTGGGCAGCCAGACCGCGAAGGGCGAGTGGCTCTTGTTCACCGATGCAGATGTCGTCTTCCATCCCCGCTGCTTGGAAGCGGCGATCGCCTATGCCGAGGCGAACCGCGTAGACCATCTGGTCCTGACCCCTCGCGCGGTGACCGCCGGCTTCTGGGAAGCGGTCCTGGTGGGCTGCTTTGGTCTGCTCTTCGGCTATGCCCTGCGGGCATGGCGGGTGAGCAATCCGCGCTCCTCCGCCCACATAGGCATCGGCGCATTCAACCTGATTCGGCGGTCGGCGTATCGGGCCATCGGAAGCCACCGCGCCTTGGCCAACTCGATATTGGACGATCTGGAGTTGGGCCGATTGGTAAAGGCCAAGGGCCTGCGCCAGGCTGTGGCGCGCGGAGAGGACTGGCTGTCGGTGCGCTGGCAGGTGGGCTTTCGCGGGGTGGTGTCCGGGCTGGAGAAGAACGCTTTCGCAGGTGTCGGCTACTCCCTGGTCCGCGCGCTGGGGCTGAGCCTGGGCGTAGCCCTGGTTGGGATCGGTCCCTTCCTGGGGGTGCTCCTCGGTGGGACCCGGATGCTCTGCGGTGCGGCGGCGCTCCTGGTGATCGTGATCCAGGGCATTCACGCGCGCCAGGCGCGCCTCCCCTTTTGGTCGGCGTTCTTCCATCCCATGGCCATCGCCGTCCTCATATATATTCTCCTCCGTTCGGCCTTCCTGACCCTCTCCCGCGGCTCCGTCGAATGGCGCGGAACCGCCTATCCCCTCGAGGGTCTCCGTCGCCCTCCCGGCGGGGAGCCAAGCTGACGGCGCGTCTTCCGGCGGCATCGTCCGATCCGGGTTGACAGCCGGAGATCCGCCAGGCAGCATACGCCTCGGCCATTGGACCGCAGGCGGGAGACCAGACCCGGGGTTCGTTTCCTGGTTGAAGATAGGAGGGCATGCTATGACACCGCTTGGAAAAACCTCCGGCTGCCATCACCAGTGTCCCGCCCGGCTGCTGCTTGTCACGATTCCGTTCGTCGCGGCCATGCTCTGGGCGCCCTGCGGGCAGGCCGCCCAGGCGCCCGCCTTCAACTGGCACCAGTTCGAGGGCACGACATTGCACGTGCTCCTCAGCAAGAGCCACTGGCAGCAGGTGATCGCCCCCCACCTTCCGGAGTTCGAGAAGCTCACCGGGATAAAGCTGGTCAGCGAGGTCTATCCGCAGGGCCAGCTCTGGGATGCCCTGGAGAAGGGCCTGGCGGAGCCGGGTCGCGTGGACGTGTTCATGACGGTCCCCGGCCTCGACGGTCTCCGCTACCTGCGCGCCGGCGAGATCCAACCCGTGAACGAATACCTGAAGGATCCCCACCTGACCGCGCCGGATTACGATTGGCAGGATTTCCTCCCGCGGGCCCGTGAGGCCATGGAAATCGAGGGGGCCATCCTGGGCCCGCCTGTCATGGGTGAGCACCTGGCGATTCTGTACCGAAAGGATGTGTTCAAGCAATACCACGTGGCTGTCCCCCGGACCCTCGACGAGTTGGAGGCGGCCGCCCGGCTGCTTCACATGAAGCCCATGGGGCCCAAGGGGGAGCCCGGCGTGGGCCTGGTGTGCCGGGGGAGCGGGGCTACCGCCACCTCCCTGTACGCCGCGATCCTGCACGCGTATGGCGGGACTTGGTTCGACGGCGATCACCGCCCCGCCATCAACGGGCCCAAGAGCCTGGAGGCGCTGGAATTGATCTCGCAGCTTCTCAGCCACTACGCTCCCCCCAACGTCTCCAGCTTTGACTGGCGAGAGGCCTCCAACGTCTTTCTCGATGGCAAGGCCGCCATGTACATCGAGGGCAGCTCCATCTATCCGCTGATCGAGGATCCCGGCAACTCCTGGATCGCCGGGAAGGTCGGCTACGCCGTGTTCCCCGGCGGTCCCGGCGGCCCGGGGACGTCCATTGCCGTGCGGGGCCTGGCCATCGCAAAGGACAGCGCCCACCCGCAGGCCGCGTGGCTGTTCCTGCAGTGGGCCAGCACCAAGGACATGGTGCGGGAGGCCCTGGGCAAGGGAGTCCTGGTCGGCCGCGAGTCGGTCTGGAAAGACCACTCCCTTTACGGCATGATCCCCGACGACCTGGCCCAATCGTTCCAGGAGGCCGGACGGATCGGGAATCCGCTGTGGGCCCCTCCCATGGTGGCGGTGACATCGGCCCGGGAGGCCGTGGGAATGGCGGTCACGGCCGCCATCCGCGGGGAGGGCATCCAGCCCGCGGCGGATGCCGCAGCCAAACGATTGACCCAGATCCTCCAGCTGACCGAGCCCCGGTAGCGTTCCGGCCGGGAACCCTGACTTCCGGCGCCTCCCTGCCGCCTGTCGGCGGACGGGGGGCGCCGAATCATTCCCTCCGCCAAACAACCCCCTTCGTGCACGGCGCCCCGGCCTTGATTCCGATGGCCGCCTGTGGTACGAATCCAGTCTACCGATGCCTCATCGGGTCGCCTTTTTTGTGCGCCGCAGGAACAGGAGATTGTACGACGTTGAGAGGAGGTCTCGTATGGGCCGCGCGTTGAAGATCGCGATCCTTGCCTTGATCATGGGGTTGATGGTCGCCCCATCCGTCCAGGCCGCCCAGTTCAACTGGCAACAGTTCAAGGGCACCCAACTGCGCATCCTGCTGAACAAGCACCCATGGCAGCAGGCGATCGAGCCGCACCTGAAGGATTTCGAGGCGCTCACGGGCATCAAGCTTGTCACCGAGGTCTATCCGGAGGACCAGTTCCGGGCCAAGACCCTGGTGGAGCTGACCTCGGGGGCCAGCAGCATCGACGTGTTCATGAGCATGCCCGCCCAGGAGGGACTCAAGTACATGCGCGCGGGCTGGCTGCAGCCCGTGGACGAGTACCTCAAAGATCCGTCCCTCACCGCCCCGGACTACAACTGGAACGATTTCCTGAGCAAGACCCGCGAGGCCATGACGGTGGAAGGCAAGCTGGTGGGCCCCCCCATCCAGGTGGAAAACGTCTCCCTGATATACCGGAAGGACGTTTTCCAGAAGTACCAGGTGAAGGTGCCCACCACGCTGGCTGAGGTGGAGGCTGCCGCCAAGGCGCTAAACGGCAAGATCATGACCGACGACGGGCAGCCCGGCTTCGGCATCGTCGCCCGCGGCAAGCGCGCGGCGGCCACCTCTATGTTTGCCGGCATGCTGTACGCCATGGGCGCCGAGTGGATCGGGCCCAACCGCGAGCCGGTCTTCAACTCGCCGCAAGGGATCCAGGCCTTCGAGATGTGGGGGCGCCTCCTCCGCCTGTACGGTCCCCCCGGCTCCGAGAACAACCACTGGTACGAGGCATCCTCCATCTTCTCGCAGGGCAAGGCCGCCATGTACCTCGATGCCAACTCCCTCTGGGTCGTGGTGGAGGATCCGCAGAAATCCAAGGTCCAGGGAAAGGTGGGCTACGCCCTGTTCCCGAAGGGTCCTCAGGGTCAGCCCGGCTCCACCGTGGCCGTGTGGGGGCTGGCCATCCCCAAGACCAGCAAGAACCAGAAGGCCGCCTGGCTCTTTTTGCAGTGGGCCACCAATCACGACCAAGTCTTCAAGGTCCAGACCGAGCGGGGCGTCCTGGGCTGCCGCGAGTCGGTGTGGAACGACCCGAAAGGACGCGCCAAGGTACCGGCCGATCTCGCCGAGTCGCTGAAGGAAGGCTCGAAGATCGGGACGCCATTCTGGAACCCGCCCGTGGTGGCTGTGGCCGAGGTGCGCGACGCCATCGGCGCGGCCATCGTGACGTCGATCCAGGGCGGCGACGTCCCGGCCGCGGTCAATAAAGCGGCCGCCGACGTGAAGCGAATCATGGCCGAGACCGAGAAGTAAGAACAGCGCTCCATCCAGAGCAGACCATGCCGGAGGAGGCCCGCCCGGGCTTCCTCCGGCATCCTTTGAGCCCTCATGCGCACCGACACCCGCAGCCCCCGCGGTAGAACCTGGTACACGTCCGGATGGTCGCTCTTCGTCGAGAAGCATCCGGTGCTCGTCTTCACCTTCCCGGCGGCCGTGGTGGTGTTCATCCTCATGGTCTTCCCGGTCGGCTACACCTTCTACATGAGCCTCCACTCCTGGTACGCCAGCAGCCTGACCTCCCCGGAGTTCATCGGGCTGCAGAACTTCAGGCGGGCCTTCTTCGAGGATGAGCGGTTTCGGAACGCGCTCTGGCTGACCGTCTATTTCACCGTCCTGGCCACCGGCCTGCAGGTCGTCCTGGGGGTGGCCCTGGCCCTGCTGCTCAACCGCCCCTTCCGGGGCAAGGGATTTTTCCGCTCCATCTTCCTGCTGCCCATGGTGGCCACGCCCGTGGCCATCGCCCTGGTCTGGATGATGATGTACAACCCCACGCTGGGGGTGATGAACTACCTCGTCGGCATGGTGGGACTGGGGCCCTACAAGTGGGTGAGCGACGTCCGGATCGTGATCCCGGCCCTGGCGGTGGTGGACACCTGGGAGTGGACGCCCCTCATCACCCTGATCACCCTGGCGGGGCTGGCCACCCTGCCCCTGGAGCCATACGAGTCGGCGCTGATCGACGGGGCGACGCCCGCCCAGATGTTCTGGCGGATCACCCTGCCGCTCCTCCGGCCCGCGATCATGGTGGCCCTGCTGTTCCGGGCCATCGACTGTCTCAAGACCTTCGACATCATCTACGTCATGACCGCCGGGGGACCGGGCTTTGCCTCGGAGACGCTCAACGTCTATACCTTCCAGGTGGGTCTGTTTTACTTCCACATCGGCTACGCCTGCTCCCTGCTGGTCATCCTGTTCGCGCTGGTCGTGGGCGTCAGCCTGGTGCTGATCAAGATTCGACGGGGGTCCTGGTAAGAGTCGCCAGTGGGCGACACCGACAAACCGACAACGAACCACGTCATGCCGGCCGGCTGCGCTCGGCGGCGGCCAGCCGGCAGTAGCCGGTCTTCCAAGCGGCATCAGCGAGAGGTCCGATGCGCACCTTGACACGGTCGGCGGAGAGTCCCTGGACATACGTCCTGCTGGTCGTCATTCTGCTCCCATTCCTCTTCCCCCTGGCCTGGATGCTCCTGTCGTCCCTCAAAACCCAGGTGCAGAATACGGCCTATCCGCCCGTCTGGATCTTTACCCCCACGCTCAACAACTACCGCGAAGTCTTCATCCGGAACCCCTTTTTCACCTTTACCTGGAACAGCATGGTGGTGGCGGCCGGCTCCACCGGCCTGGCCCTGATTTTCGGCCTGCCCGGCGCGTACGTCGTGGCCCGCTTCAAGCAAACCGGCATCGCCCTGGCCATCCTCAGCGCGCGTATGGCCCCCGGCATCGGCTACCTCATCCCCTGGTTCATCCTGTTTACCAAGGCCAAGATGATCGACACCTACACGGCGCTCATCCTCACGCACCTGATCGTAGCCCTGCCCCTGGTGCTCTGGGTGATGATCGGCTTTTTCGAGGACGTCCCGGGCGAGTTGATCGAGGCGGCCCGCATCGACGGCTGCTCCAATTTCTCGGCTTTCTGGCGCGTCGCCCTGCCCCTGGTGAAACCCGGCATCGTGGCCACGGCCATCCTGAGCTTCATCTTCTCCTGGAACAACTTCCTGTTCTCGCTGATCATCGCCGGTTACAAGACGCGCACGCTTCCCATCGCCGTCTACAACTTCCTGTCCTACGAAGAGATCAACTGGGGCGGCCTCACGGCGGCCGCCACCATCATCACGCTGCCGGTCCTTATCCTCTCCCTCTTCATCCAGAAGCACATCGTGCGAGGCCTGACCCTTGGAGCCCTGAAGGGATAGGGGATCGGCCGGAGGCCGCCCGGCTCCCCCGGGCCTGTCCGCGCCAGGCGGCTGCTGGTCTCCGGCCCCGCAGAAGGAGGCACCCATGCGACTCGCCAACAAATCCGCTATCATCACCGGGGCCGGCCGCGGCATCGGCAAGGCGACCGCTCTCCGGTTCGCCCGGGAAGGGGCCGATATTCTCACGCCGGACCTGGATCTGGCGATGAGCCAGCAAACGGCGCGGGAGATCCAAGCCCTCGGGCGCAAAGGCCTCCCCCTGCAGATGGATGTCACGCGGATGGCGGACATCCAGCGCATGGTGGAGACGGCCCTCCGCGAGCTCGGGAAGATCGACATTCTCGTGAACAACGCGGGCGTCACCCTGGTGCGGGATCCGCTCCAGCTCAGCGAGGCCGACTGGGACCGCACCCTGACCTTGAACGCCAAGGCGGTCTTCTTCTGCTCCCAGGCGGTGGCCCGCGAGATGGCGAAGCGCCGCAGCGGGGTCATCCTCAACGCCGCCTCCATCTCCGGGCGCTCCGGCAAGCCGATGATGGTGGATTACTGCGCGTCCAAGTTCGCTGTGATCGGAATGACCCAGGCGCTGGCGCTGGCGCTGGCCAAGTACGGGATCCGGGTCAACGCCGTGGCGCCGGGAATCGTGGATACGGACATGTGGATGGACATCGATCGGGAGTGGTCGGCCCTGGAGGGCAAGCCCACTGGCAGCATGAAGCAGTCGCGGGTGGCTGCCATTCCCCTGGGCCGGATCGAGACCCCCGAGGACGTGGCCAATGTGTACACGTTCCTGGCCTCGGACGAGGCCGGCTACATCACGGGCCAGACCTACAACGTGTGCGGCGGGCTGCAATTGAACTAGCAGCCTGCTGAAAAAGGCCCATCTGCTTCCGGGACTGCCATGCGGCTTGACATCTCCGTTCCGTCGGACAAGCCCTTCGACGTGGTCGGCGTCGGCATCAACGTCATCGATTACCTGTTCCAGGTTTCGCAGTTCCCCGAGCCGGATACCAAGGTGGACGCCCTGACCTCCTCGACCCAGGGCGGGGGACTCACCGCCACGGCCATGGTGACCTGCGCCCGGCTGGGGCTGCGGACACGCTACATCGGCAAGTTCGGCAGCGATCAGATCGGACGCCTGGCCCGCGAGGAGCTGGAGGCCGAGGGCATCGATCTGGGCGGGGCGGTCCAGGCCGCCGGGACGCCACACCGGCTGTCCATCGTCCTGGTGGAGCAGACCACGGGCCATCGGACGATCGTGCGCCGGTACGACCCACGGATCCGGCTTCGCCCCGAGGATCTGTCCCGCGAGGCGGTCTGCGCGGGTCGGATCCTGCACCTGGACGGCTACGAGGGGGACGCCGCGGTGCAGGCGGGCCGCTGGGCGCGGGAGGCAGGCATCCCCGTCTCGATGGATGCGGAAGAGCCCACCGAGCGTCGCGACGAGCTGTTCCGCCTCACGGACATCCTCATCGTGGGCCGGCGATTTGGCCGCATGCTCACCGGAACGGACGAGCCCGCCGCGATCCTGCGCGGCCTGGAGGGATGCGGGCCGCCCGTCCTCGGGCTGACGCTGGGCGAAGACGGCTCCATGCTGCGCTTCCGCGGCGAGACCGCGCAGGCGCCGGGCTTCCGGGTGGATGTTGTGGACACCAATGGAGCGGGAGATGTGTTCCACGGCGCCTTCCTGTACGGCCTGTTGCAGGGCTGGCAGCCCGGCGATATACTGGCCTTCGCCAACGCGGTGTCGGCGCTGAAGTGCCGACAACTGGGCGGCCGCGCCGGCATCCCGCGCGTCGAGGAGGTTCGAGCCTTCCTCACCGCCGGCCCGGTGCGACATCCGTCAATACCACTCTAGAGGAGTTCACCCCATGAAGGCAGCCGTCTGGAAAGGCATCGAACAGCTGGACATCGACGACCTCCCCATCCCCGACCCGAAGGACCCCCGCGAGGTCCAGGTCAAGGTGGTGGCCTGCGGCGTGTGCGCCACCGACGTGCATATCCTGGAAGGCAAGTTCCCGATGTTCAAGCCGCCGCGGGTCATCGGCCACGAGTTCACCGGGGTCGTGAGCGCGGTCGGGAACGAGGTCACCAAGGTCAAGGTCGGCGATCGGGTGGCGGTGGAGACCGGATTGGCCTGCGATCGCTGCTACTACTGCCGAGACGGGCGGGAGCACCAGTGCCTGCACCGCTATGCGCACCCGGGGGGGTATGCGGAGTACGCCCTGTACCCCGACCGCCTGGTCCACAAGCTGCCGGACGGCCTCTCCTTCGAGGTGGCTGCCCTGGCCGAGCCGCTGGCCTGTACCCTCCACGCCATCGACCTGGCCAAGGTCCGCTCGGGCAACGTCGCCCTCGTCCTGGGCGGGGGTACCATCGGCTGCCTCATGACGCAGCTGCTCCTCCACAGCGGCGCCAGCAAGGTCCTGGTCTCGGAGCCGCAGGCCCACCGGCGCGAGATCAACAAGGCCGTCGGCGGTATTGCCGTCGATCCGAAGAGCCAGGACCTGGCGGCCTTCGTCACGGAGCACACCGACGGCCTGGGCCCGGAGATCGTCTTCGACTGCCTGGGCCACCCCGCCCTCCTGGAGCAGGGCATCGACCTCGTGCAGAAGGGCGGGACCGTGTTCGTCATGGGCGTGGCCGATCCGGAGGCGGTGGCCAAGGTCAAACCCTACCAGCTCTTCGATAAGGAGATCCAGATCAAGTCCGCCTTCCTGCGGCCGTACATCTTCCACCGGGCCGTGCGCTGGCTGCCGCACCTGGTCTTGCAGCCCCTCCTCGGCGTGGAGTATCCCTTGGCGCAGACGAAGGAGGCCATCCACGCCCTGCGGCACAGCCAGGGGCTGAAGATCATGGTCAAGCCCTAGCAGGCCGCTGAAAAAGGCCCATCTGCTGCGTTGCGGCGTACGGGCAAAGTACGCCTCCGACCCACCTCCGGTGGGTACCCCGCGGATCGTGCGGCGCCTTGCATCTGGGCCTTTTTGAGCGGCCCGAGCAAAAACGAATTTTTCAGGAAGCCCTCGTGGACTCGATCCTCACCTTCGACCTCGGCACCAGCGCATGCAAGGTCTGCCTCTGGGATCTGCAGGGCGGCCTGCTGGGCTCGGCCGAGGCCGGGTATCCCATCCACCATCCGCAGCCGGACTGGGCCGAACAGGATCCCGAGGATTGGTGGCGGGCCGCGGTGACGGCGGGACGGCAGTGCCTGGAGGGCCAGGCGGGCGGCCGCATCGCTGCCGTGGGTCTCTCCTCGCAGCGCGAGGGGGTGGTCTCTCTCGGCCGCGACGGCGCCCCGCTGGGCCGCTGCATCATCTGGATGGATCGCCGCTGCCGCCCCCAGACGGCGACGCTCGAGGCGGAATTCGGCGCCGAATTCCTCCACCGGCATACCGGCGTGGCTCCCGACCCCAACTACACCGCGTGCAAGCTCCTCTGGCTGCGGGAGAACCAGCCGGATCTCCTGGGGCGCACCGCGACCTTCCTCCAGCCGCGGGATTTCCTCTACTTCCGCCTGACCGGCGCCCCCGCGACCGACTACACCCTGGCGTCCCGAACCATGATGATCGATCTGCGCCGGGAGGCGTGGTGGCCGGAGATGTTCCGCCGGGTGGGCACCCGGATCGACCAGTTCCCGCCGCTCTACCGCTCGACCGACGCCCCGCATCGCCTCGCCGGACCTGCAGCCGGTCTCCTCGGGCTGCCGCCCGGAATCCCGGTGTCCCTGGGGGGCGGCGACCGCTCCTGCGAAGCCGTGGGGGCCGGCCTGGCCGGGGGCCGCGCGTCGGACTCCACCGGAACCGCCAGCCAGGTGTCCATGGTGGCGGACCGGCTCCCCGAAGACCTCGGCCGCGTCCCCTGCGGCATTCACGCCGTTCCCGGCCACTATCTCTTCGAGCTGGGGGCCTCCACCACCGGGTCAGCCGTGCGCTGGTTCCGCGAGCTGCTGGGGCTGCCGCCCGAGGCCATGTCCACGCTGGAGCGCGAGGCGGCGCAGGTCCCCGCAGGGGCGCGCAATCTGCTGATGTTTCCCTTCTTCATGGGCGCCCGCTCGACCCGCTGGAACCCGGACGCGCGGGGCCTGCTACTGGGGCTCAGCCTGGGCCACACGCGCGGCGACATCGTGCGGGCGCTGATGGAGGGAGTGGGTTACGAGGTGGCCACCTGTCTGGACGGTCTGCGGGACATTGGAATCGCGATCGAGGAGCTGATGGTGATCGGCGGCGGCGCCCGGTCGGATCTCTGGGGCCAGATCAAGGCCGACATCCTCGGCATCCCGGTGCACCGCCCCTGTCGCACCGAGGCCGCGTCGCTGGGCGCGGCCGTCTTGGCCGCGGCGGCGGTCGGTCTGGTCGCCGATCCCGTGGCCGCGGCGCGGGCCTGGAACCCCGCCGTCGACACCTTCACGCCGCGCCCCGAGGCGGCGCGGCTCTACCGCGATCGCCGCCGGCTCTTCGACAACGTCTACGCCGCCCTCCTCCCCCTCTATCCCCGCTTGCACTCCCCCTGATCCGCCCCCCGCAGGGCGTGCTCCACCGCCGCCAGGGCGTGCAGCCGGGTGGTGTCGAACAGGGGAACCCCGCTGTCCTCATCCTTCACCAGCAGGCCGATCTCCGTGCACCCCAGGATGATCCCCTCGGCACCTCGCCGGACCAGCCCTTCGATGATGCGGCGGAATTCCTCCCGCGAGTCCGGCTTGATGGCCCCCACGACCAGCTCCTCGTAGATCACGCGGTGCACGATGGCGCGGTCGGTCTCCTCCGGAATCAGGACATCGAGATTGTGCCGGCGGACGAGCCGCCCACGGTAGAAGTCCTCCTCCATGGTAAAGCGCGTGCCCAGCAGGCCCACCCGCCGGATCCCGCACTTCCGGACGCTCTCCGCCGTGGCATCCGCGATGTGCAATACGGGAATGCCGATCCGACCCTGTACCTCGTCCGCCAGCTTGTGCATGGTGTTGGTGCAGATGACCACGAAGTCCGCGCCGCCCTGCTCCAGGCTCCGCGCCGCGTCGACCATGACCCTGGCGGCCTCGTCCCAGCGTCCCTCGCGCTGCAGCGCCTCGACCTCGGCGAAGTCCACCGAATACATCAGGCCCTTGGCGGAGTGCAGCCCTCCCAGCCGGTCGCGCACCGCCTCGTTGATGATCCGGTAGTACTCGATGGAAGACTCCCAGCTCATCCCGCCCAGCAGTCCGATGGTCTTCACGATGTGAACTCCTTCGGCGGAGCAGTCAGCCGTCAGCGCTCAGCCATCAGCGCAAGAAGGAAAGCAAAGCCCCCTCGGAGGCCTCTCGAGGGGGCTTTGCGCACACGGCAGAGAGCCGGACCGTTTTTCGTCCGACCCGATCTCGCCGACGGCTGACGGCTAACGGCCGCCCCCCGCGAACACCGTCTTGATGTGCTTCTCCAGCAAATTCTCGGTGACCAGGCGGCCGATCGTCCCGGCGTGCGCCTCCAGCGCCTGGTAGTAGGCCTCGCCCATCTCGGCCGCCACCTTGAACCCCACGTGGACGAGCTGGCGAAAGTGCCGGTTGTAGGCGGGATTCTTCTGGTCGTGCCGCAGGACCGCCGCGTACTGCGCCCCGGACCAGCCGCGAACCGTCTTGGGGTCCGGCAGCTTGGCCGGCTCGATGTCGATCACGGCGGCGTACGGCTTGCACAGCTCTTCCAGCCGTCCGTAGGCCTTCGCATAAATCTCCTGGGCCATCTTCAGGCCGTCCCCGCCCGACAGCGCCAGCCCCGCGACCTCTTCCAACCAGGTCGTGCCCGCGGTCTTGAGGTGCAGGCCGGCGTCCTGCTTGCGGATCGCGCGGGCCATGGGCCCGTAGATCGAAAACTTGTCGCTGCCGGAATGGACGCTCAGCTTCAAGTTGGCGGGCAGCCCGAACTCCGTGACCGCGAAGGCGATCACCGCCAGATCCTCGTTAAACTCCTTCTCGAACTGGGCCACGTCACCGACGTAGTCTACCCCCTTGTTGAATCGCCCGGTGAACTTCGGGGCGATGGTCTGCGCCGGGATCTTCTGATCGGCGATTGCCGCCAGGATGAAGAACAGCTCGATGGGGGTCTGCGGCTTGTCCGTCTCGTCTATGGAAACCTCGGTGATGAACTGGTCGCGTCCCTTGGCGGCCTCGATGTGGCGGTAGATGGCCCCCGCTTCCTTCATCGCCAGCAGATACTTCCGTGCGATGCCTGCAACGTCTTGCGCGGAGATATCCAGGGTCTGGGCAATTCCGGGAATTTTCAGGATTGTGGCGTATTGCCTGTGCCGGGCCACGAAGTCCTGAACGTCCGCCTCCGGGGCCGGCTGGCCCGTGAAGTCCGCGACATCCAGCGTGAAGAAGTCGCTGCCCCCGATGAAATTGTCCACCGTCTTCAGGCCGATGTGGTCGGCGTCCACGTGGTACGGCCCCTTCCAGCCCAGCGCCTTCACCGCGGCATCGGCCTCCGCTCGCACGCTGTCCGGGTGCGTGTGGACGATCAGATGCTCCCGGTTCGACTTGTTCCAGACCGGGACGGCCTCCACCCCCAGCGCTTTGGCGTCCATGACGGCTTTGAGCTGCGCCCGCCCCTGGCGGCCAAAACGGTCACCGATGCCCATGCTGTACTTCGCCAGTTCCATCGGCCGTCTCCCTTTGCGGGTGATCACCGCAACGGCCTGCCTTGAACGCGCCGGCAGGCGTCTCCAATTCCGTATTTCGTTCCTCCCCTCACTCGGCAGACAGCATGCCGCCGTCCCGGCCGGCCTGTCAAGTCGGAAAACGCCGCCGAGAGGCATCCCCGGGGGCGTTCCCAAACAAGGCCGAAGCCCCCTCGAGAGGTTATCGAGGGGGCTTCGGTCGTTCACAAACCGTCTCCGAGGAGTTCGCAGTTGAAAATCGCTCGCGTCCGACTACTTCTTCTTCGTCTTGGCCTTACCCATGCTGCAGCTCTTCCCCGTCTTCGCGCTCTTCTTCGGCGCGCACGCCATCGCCCTCACCTCCCTTCACGGTACATCCCTCATACCTGACAGACCGGTAGGATCTTAGCATATATCGCAACCGGTCGATCTCAACTTCTCCGGACCCGCCCACACCACACCGCCTACCCCTTCAGCGCCCCCGCGGTGAGCCCCTTGATGAGATGCTTCTGGAGGAAGGTGAAGAGGATAGCCACGGGGATGGTGCTGATCATGACACCGGCGGAGAGCTGGCCCCATTGGACCTCGTACTGCCCGGCCATATAGAGGAGGCCGGCCGACAGCGTCCGCATATTGGTGCTGCTGGTGAACGTGGTCGCGAAGAGGAGTTCACTCCAGGAGGAGACAAACGCGAAAATGGCAGTGGCCGCGATTCCTGGCGCGGCGAGGGGCACAATGATCCGGATCATGGCACCGAAGCGGCTGGAGCCGTCGATCATGGCGCTCTCTTCCAGCTCTTTGGGGATGCTCTCGAAGTAGCCGACCAGCATCCAGACCGTAAAGGGCACGGTGAAGGAGAAGTTGGAGTAGATGAGGGCCTGATAGGTATCGATCAGACCCAGGGAATACCACTGGGACAGCAGGGGGGGGATGAGCAAGACAGCGGGGAACATCTGGGTGGCCAGGAAGACCAGCATCAGGGTGTTCTTGCCTATGAACCGGAAGCGCGCCAGGGCATAGCCTGCCGAGGTGGAGATCACGATGGTGGCCACCATGGTGACGGAGGAGACCCACAGGCTGTTGGCAAAAAAGATGCTGAACGGCGTGAGGCGCGATGTCCAGGCCTCCACATAGTTCCTAAGGATGGGGTGGACAGGAATGTAGGTGATGGGCGTGGCGTACAGCTCCAGCCGCGTCTTGAGGGAGGCGGAGAGGGCCCACAGGAATGGTCCCATGGCAAAGAGCGTCATGATCGCCAAGCCAATCCAGAGGACCGGGCCACCCAGGATCTGATCGAGGAGATCGGCAGAACGATGTTTTTTCATCCCGACACCGACTCCACACCCTTCGTGAATTTCAGATACAATGTCGTGAAGACCAGCATGATGATTAGCAGGACCACCGACAGCGTCGCGGCGTAGCCGAAGTCCAGGTCCGTGTACGCGCTGATGAGCGTGTAGGTCGAGGTGATCTGGGTGGCGTTGGCCGGGCCACCCGCTGTCATGACGAAGATGAGGTCGGCGTAGTTGAACGTCCAGATGATGCGGGTCGCAGTGGCGACCACAATGATGGGGCGCAGCAAGGGCAGAGTGATGTGCCAAAACCGCTGCGTGACGCTGGCTCCGTCCACCGTCGCCGCCTCATACACGTCGTCCGGGATGGCCTGGAGGCCGGCCAAGATCATGATGCTGAAGAAGGGGATGCCCCGCCAGATATTGGCGAAGATCACACTGAGCATGGCGACGGAGGGTTCGCTCAGCCAAGCGACCGGGACGCTGAGCAGCCCCAGCCGCCTGAGGATGTCATTGATCGGTCCGTAATTGGGCTGGTACAGGTACTCCCATACCAGGCCGACGACCACACCAGGAATGATCCAGGGCAGGAGGTTCAGGGTCCGGAAGAACGCCCGCCCCTTGAATTCGGCGTTCAGGAGCAGCGCCCCGAGGAAGCCGAGCACGAACTGGATGCTGACCGACCAGAAGACCCAGACGAAGGAATTCTTCAGCGTCAGCCAGAATACCGGGTCGTGGATCATCCGAACGTAGTTGCCCAAGCCGATGAAGCGATAGTCCTGCGGGCGGGAGAGGACGTTGTAGTACAGGCTCATGTAGATGGACTTGAGAATCGGGAACAGGACCGTGCCGCCCAGACAGACGGCCGCCGGCAGGAGGTAGGTATAATTGGCGAGGGTCTCCCGTGTCGCCCGGGAGAGAAACGTCCGCGGCGCAGGGGTGGCGATATCGGCTTCTCTGTTCACCTAACAGGCTCCTACGCGCGCGTAAGGGTGACGGCGGTGCCTGGGGCCCGAAAGACCGGGCCCCAGGCTGATACCCGGACAGGGGTAGACGTCAGGCCATATTCTTGGTCAGCATTTCCGCGAACTTGTCCAGACACTGCTTCGGCGTGAGCTGGCCGACGAACGCCTGCTGGAAAATGGGCACCCCCTCAGAATCCAGCTTGCCGCCCCAGCTCGGGTAGACCAGGTATGGGCTCACGATGGAGAAGGGGAGGGATTTGACGAAGCCCGCATACGACGGCTCGGTGTAAGGCGGCCGGTCGGCCAAGCTCTGCCGGGTGGGCAGGAGGCCCAGCGCCTTGCAGTAGTTGTAATGCTGCTCGTCGTCCATCATCCAGGTCATGAACTTCCAGGCCCCCTCCTTGTTCTTGGCCGCCTTGAACATGGTGAGGGTCTCGGCGAAGAAGAACGAGGCGCGCTTCTTTGCCGGGCCGATCGGAATGGGGAGGGTGGCGAAGTTGGGCACGCCCACGAACTTCTTCTGCTCCTCAATAGAGCCGGAGTTGTGGAGGTACATGCTGGTGACTCCCCGTCCGAATCCCTCTACGATCTGGCGGTAGGCGTCGGTGGGGGCGCTGGGCGGCGTGACCTTCCACTTGCGGATGAGATCCACATACCATTCGAAGGCCGACACGGCCTCCGGCGAATTAATGACGACCTTGCCGTCCTTCAGCACCTGCGCGCCGTTCCCGTACATGAACTCGGTGGCGTACAGGACGGCCCAGGTGCCGCCCCCGCGCAGCCCGAAACCGTACTGGTTCTGCGCCGGCTTGGTGAAGCCCTTGGCCAGGGTGAGGAAATCGTCCGTGGTCCAGTCGAAGGAGGGCATCTTCAGGCCGTACTCTTTCACCCGGTCCGTCCGGATGAAGATGGCGTCGTTGGTGACGTCCAGGGGGAAGGACAGGATCTTCCCGTTCAGCGTGACGCATTGCCACGCCGTCGGAACCGTGGCCGCGTAGTACTTCCACGCCTTCATTTGGCTCGTGAGATCCTCTATGGCCCCCATGCCGTCGAACTCGCCCAGCCAGTTGTCCCAGACCTGGGCGCAATCCGGCGGATTCCCAGCAGCCACGGCCGTGATGAGCTTCTGCCGCGCCTGGGCCTGCGGGACGAACTCCACCTTCACCTCGACATCCGACTGGGACTTGTTGAACCGATCCACCAGGGACTCGACCAGCGAGATGCGGAGCGGCTCGGGGACGCTGAACTGGAACCGGACGGTGCTGCCGGCAGCCGCCGCCTTGCGCGGCGAGAGGTAGGGAGCCTCCCACCAGGCGAGGTCGCTGGCCGCAATCACGCCCGACGCAGCCAGCGTCTCCAGGAACTGTCGGCGCGAGAAATGCCACTTTTCGCTCATTGTTGTCCCCCTTTCTGTGGGTGTCTCTGTCGCGGCTTGCGCCGGTCCTCCCTCATGAGTGCCCTCGCAACCGCCGAATCCGGGATGTCTGTCCGCGGCGCCGGTCGCCGATGCGGGTCCGGCGCCCTGGCTGTCGTACTCGTCGGGACATCCCCGGTTACGGGCCCGGACCTCGCGGGCCGTCGCGTGGCTCGGAGGCCGAACGCCGTTTCGCAGGTGCATCCCTGGGAGGCCTCCCAGGGCCCTTCACCACAACCTCATCCGCCTCTGACAGATGCGGAGGCCCCGCGCCTCCGACGGATGATCCGGCTCACTGGAGATTTCGCCCGAGGCGTCCTGATCCCTCGGGGAACGCGGGAACGCACGGCGGGCAATGGCAAGAGTGTGGCCCGCCAGCCCAATGCGCGCGAGATGAACGCGGCCCCCTCCCGCACCAGCACGCCCACCGCATGCGCCCGGGCAACAGGCATGCGCGAGGCCGGCGCACTCAGGCTGATGGCCGCGACCGGGATCCCCCGCTGGTCCAGAATCGGCGCGCTCACGCAGCGGACGCCCTCCTCGAACTCCACGTCATCGATGGCATACCCCTGGCGGCGGACGCGGACCAGGTCGCGCTCCAGCCGGGCCGACGTGGCGATGGTCCTTCCGGTATACTGCTGCAGGCCCTGATAGCCAACGAGCGCCCGGACCCTCTCCGCCGGCAGGAACCCCAGGACGGCCTTTCCCAGCGCCGTGCAATGCATGGGGACGCGCCGGCCCAGGCGCGAGTGGACGCAGAACAGCGGGCCCGCGCCTTCCAGCTTGTCCAGGTAAACCATCTGGCCGTTCTCCGGGACGGCCAGATGCACGGTCTCCTGCGACCGTGTCCGGAGTCGTGCCAGGATCGGCCGCGCCGTCTCCAGGAGGTTGGATCGCTCCAGCAGTTGATGGCCAAGCTCCAGGAGCTTGTAGCTCAGGTGGTAGGCGCTCTCGCCCTCCTCGCGGATGGCAAATCCCCGGCTGGCAAGCGTCTGGAGGATGCGGTAGACGGCCGGCCGGGTGAATTTCAGCCGCCGGCTGAGCTGGACAGCGGTCAGCGCGTGGGGGCTGGCCGCCAGCGTCTCGATGAGGGACAGCGCCTTGACCAGGGATCGGTTTTCCACCCAGGTCCCCCTGTTCGAACTGCGAACATGACGTTCGCATTCCGGACGTCCTGATTACCACTTAGTACCTTCAGCCCGAGCCTGTCAAGGGAATTCTGTGCCCGGAGCGGACCCCGTGACCCTGCATTCTTACGGGCTTCCGGACGCCGCATTGACACTGGGGGGGCAGCGATGATACGTTTTCTCGTGAAGGCCCCACCACCGCACGACCCGCACAGAGGAGGGACTCACCCATGAATCTGTTCAAGCAGTACACCCCCAAGGACGGCTACACGGCCCTGGCCAAGCCGGGCAAAGATGGTATCGAGTACCTGGAAGAGGGCGTGCTCCGCCTGCCGCCCGGCAAGACCTACCGGAGCGGCAGCGAGGGAAGCGAGGTGTGCATCGTCCTGTTGGGTGGGCTGGCCAACGTGACCGCCGGCGACAAGGCCTTCATCTCCATCGGCAGTCGCGCCAATGTCTTTGCCGGCCGGGCCACCGCGGTACACATTCCGCCGGGACACAAGTTCAAGGTGGAAGCGGTGGGGGCACTGGAGGCCGTCGTCGCCCGGGCCTCCAGTGACCTGGCCGGAGAGCCGGTCCTCATCGGGCCGGAGAAAGTGAAGGTCTCCACGCGCGGGAAGGACGTGTACGAACGCCAGATCCACGACATCATCGACGCCAACTTCCCGTCGAAGCGCCTCCTGGTCGGCGAGACTTTCAACCCGCCCGGCAAGTGGTCCAGCTACCCGCCCCACAAGCATGACACCATGAACCCGCCCGATGAGACCCGCATGGAGGAGATCTACTTTTTCAGGATCACGCCCCCCCAGGGCTTTGGCTTTCAACGCATCTACAGCCCGGAGCGCAAACTGGACGACGTCTTCGTCGTCCGCGACAATAGCCTGGCCAAGCTGCCCCTCGGCTTTCATCCGGTCGTGGGGGCGCCGGGGTACTCCCTCTACTACCTCTGGATTCTGGCGGGAGAGCCGCGCAACTACATCCTCCACGACGACCCGGACCACAAGTGGGTGAAGGATCTGTAAACGACAGCGCGGGAAGGAGGCGGGCGCCATGGATGGGATCCTGCAGCCGCTGGTGCGGGGATGGGAGGAAACCATCGGTCACTTCAAGGACTCGCCCGGCTTCCGGCGGACGGTTGTTTTCTTCCTCCTGCTCTTGGTGGCCTGGCTCGATTACGTCACGGACCCGCGGATTACCTTCACCCCCTTCTACATCCTGATCCTGCTGGGCCTGGCCCTGTTCGAATCCTGGCAGGTCTGTCTGTTCTACTCCGGTCTGGCCGGGCTCCTGTTCCTGGCAGCCGATGTTCTCGGGACCCCCGACCCCGCCAGGCTAGTCTATCCTTACTGGAGCGCCATGGCCTGATTTTTCAGCTTCAGCCTGGCTTCCGTGTTCACCTCGCTGCTCGTCGGCGACCGGCGGCGAATGTGGCAGGCGGAGCAGGTTCTGCGCGACAGGGGCCAGGAGCTGGAGGAGAAGAACAGGCGGCTGGGGGAAACCCTGCGGGAGCTCCGCATGCTCCAGGCGGACCTGGTGAGACAGGAGCGACGAGCCGCCGCGGCCGAATCGATCTCCGCCACGACCTACGAGATCGAGCGGCCCTTTGCCTCCATCTCCATCTACGTGGAGGAGCTGCAGCGCGTCTCGTCGCTGCGCGACTCCGGGAAGGAGCCGCAGCTCATCCTCTACGACATGGAGCCGCTCCTGGAGAAGCTCCAGGAGCGGCTCCGCAGCCTGGAAGAGATCCTGGAGAGCATCCGCGCCATGCGGAAAAGGGCCACCGGATCCGGATAGGCCGGGGGCTGAGACGGCATTGCGAGAGCCCTGCGCGGGCTCATTCGGAGCCTAGGAGAGAGCATCCCCCGAGCTGGCCAGCGACCGCGATCTCTCGACGACCGATCCCCGCCACAGGGCATCCAAGCTCCCCGGGCGGGGATCGGCGCCGGAGACTCTGTCTCCGGTTCGGGTGCGGCAGGCTTATGCCTGTCCGGCCCGATGCAGAGCGAGGGTCTTCTGGAGTTTCCCAAGGTAGTCCTGCCGCGGTGGAGTGAAGATATCGATGGCCTTACAGTCCACCTCGCGGATGTATCCCCCATGCTCGATGTTCGAGGGGAGGACGATCACATCTCCTTTCTTCACGCGGTAGAGCTTTCCCTCGATGATCTCGTCCATGTATCCCTCAACGACGATCATGATCTGCTCGGCCTCATGACGATGCGGCGGGAAGACAGAGTTGGCCGACATGGTCAGGAAACTCACCAAGGCCCGCTCGCCCGAGATGATGTGGCTGGTGGTCCCAGGGACCAGCTCGGTGAGAGGTATATCGGGGTAATGAGTGATCCGTCGCTTGAATTCTTCCTCGGTGGCGTACGGCTCGGTTCCGGGCATCGTTCGTTTCCTCCATAGGAGCGTCCACCTGTTAGAGATACCTGCCGGCTCGCCCTGGTTCACCAGATGGGGTCGCGGAGCCCTTAGGGGCGGACGCGATTGGGCGGGGGCTCACCCAGCAGGACAGCGCGGGCGTTTTCGGACGCGATCTTGCGGCATTCCTGCAATGAGGTCTCCGAAACATAGGCTATGTGCGGTGTGATGAGACAGTTCTCCAGGCTGAAGAGGGGGCTTCCTCCGGGAGTCCAATTCTCCAGCTTTGCAGGCTCCTCTTCGATGTCATCCAAGCCCGCCGAAGCGATCCATCCTTCCGCCAGCGCACGATAGAGCGCGCGGTTGTCTACGATCTTGCCGCGGGCACAATTGACCAGGACCGCGTGCCGTCGCATTTGCCGGAGGGCACTCTCGTTGACCAGATGATGCGTCTCCGGGGTATACGGGCACATGATATTGACCACGTCCGACCCCGTGAAGATCTCCTCCAGGCGAGCCGCGCGGACCCCGCAGCTGCTCATGAAGCCGGCGGATACGTACGGGTCGAACGCAAGGAGGGAGAAACCGAAGGCCGCAAGCTTCCGGGCGATATTTTGCGCGATGCGCCCGAAGCCGATGAATCCCCAGACCATTCCGCGGAATCGGATGACCGGACCCCCGCCAGCGCTCCAATGCCATTGTCCGTTGCGGCATGCCCTTGCATACATAGGGATTCGGCGAATCAGCAGGAACCCCATGGAGATGGTGTGGTCCGCAACCTCATCGAGGCAATAATCTGGAACGTTGGTGACGACCATGCCATGTTCGTAGGCAGCCTGGACATCCACGATATCCACCCCGATCCCATAGCGGCAGATGGCCTTGCACCGTTTCAGCCTTGCAATCGTCTCGCGGGGAATCTTCGCGTACTGCTGGAGAATCACATCGGCATCCGCAGCTTGCTCGGCCAGCCCTGCCCCCGTCCGGCATTGCAGGCCGATGACCACCGCGCCGATGGGATCGAGCACGCTCTGTTCGATGGCCAGATCGGGATAGTCGTAATCGCTGACGTACACCTTATAGGTCGGCATTCCTCACCACTCCATTCCAGCCGCTCTGGGATCCTCGCATCCCCTCGAACGAGCCCACAGCTCTTCCCGAACGCAACTATCCCCCGAACCGCCGGGTGGAATTCAATGAGTGAACAGCCGGGGCACAAACAAGACCAGGCCCGGCCAGAAGGTGCAGACGAGCAGGGCCGCGATTAAGCTCACGAGGAAGGGCCAGAGGGCCTGGATCGTGGTCTCCTCGATCGTCACCCCGCCGATCTTGCAGGTGACGAACAGCGCGGGGCCGAGCGGCGGGTGAATCAGCCCGATGGCCAGGTTGACCGCCATGATGATCCCGAAGTGGACCGGGTCGACGCCCAGCTTGGTGACCACCGGCAGCAGAATTGGAACAAGAATGATGCAGGCCGCCGAGAATCTCCATGAACGAACCGGAAATCAGCAACAGCACGTTGATGATCAAGAGAATCGGGTAGACACTATGGAATAGTGACAAGGCCATGGTGGTCACCCGGACTGGGATGTCGTACATGACCACGAGAACGGAGAAGAGTTTGGCGGCAGCAATGATGAAAAGCACCATCCCGGTGACGACCCCTGCCCGTTGGCAGATGGCGGGAATCTGCTTGAGCGGCAAGGTGCGGGTCCAGAACCCAAGACAGACGCTGTAGACCACGGCCACACACGCGGCCTCCGTCGGGGTGCAGATCCCGAACGCGATCCCCCCCACGATGATCCCGGGCATCATCAGGGCCGGCAGCGCTCGCCAGAAGGACGCCAGAATCGCGCCCACGGAGAGCGTGGCCGCCCGCCGGGGGAAGTGGCGCCGCCTGGCCTGGACGTGGACCGTGACACCCAACGCCAGCCCCATGAGCAGGCCGGGGACGACCCCGGCGATGAGGAGGCTCGCGATCGAACGTCGAGGCGGCGACGCCGTACACAACGAGGATGATGGAGGGGGGGATGATGGGGCCGATCGCCGAGGCCGCGGCGACCAACGCCGTGGCATAGGTAGCCGGATACCCCTCCTTTTTCATGGCCGGGATGAGGACGGAGCCGACGGCGGCCGCGTCCGCCACGGCGGCCCCGGTTACGCCGGCGAAGAAGACACAGGTCGCGATGGAGACCTGGGCGAGGGCACCGGGAATGCGCCCGAGCAAGACCATGGCGAAATCCACCAGCCGGCGGGAGATGCCGGTCTCGACCATGATCTCGCCCGCGAGGATAAAAAACGGGATGGCCATCAAGGGGAAGGAATCCAGTCCCATGAACATGTACTGCGGCACCGCGTTGAGCGGGAGGCTCCCATCCACCACGAGGAGGACCAGGGAGGTCAGTCCCAGGCAGAAGCCGATAGGATGCCCAATCAGCAGGAGGCTGAAGAACACCACGACCAGGAGGGTGATCATTCCGGTCCTCCGAGGTGCCCCGGGGCGGCGCGGCTCGCCCCGGGGCACCTCGTCTCACCACCGCAGGCGGAGCGGGGAGCTACTTGCCGACCGCCTCCAGCCACTTGTCGACCACACCCTGGCCGATCGTGGCTGCCTGCTCCGCGTACACGGGTTGACACGCCCGGCGGAAGGCTGCCAGCTGGTCTTTCGCGACCTCGTTGACCTTCATCTTGGTCTTCAGCTCCGCCAGCTGCACCTGCTCGTCCTTCTGGGCTTCGGTCCGCTGCCAGGCGATTACCTCCTTGGCCACGGCGCGGAGCACCGCCTGGTCCTCCTTGGGCAGGGCGTCGAAGAACTTCTTGTTCATGAAGTAGATGTTTGGATCATAGGTGTGCCCGGTGAGGGAGAGGAATTTCTGGACTTCGTAGAATTTGGAGCCGTAGATGTTGACGACCGGGTTCTCCTGTGCGTCGACCACCCCCTGCTGCAAGGCCGGGTAGAGCTCAGCCCAGGGAATGGCGGTCGGCAGGGCGCCGAGCGCCTTGAAGGTCGAGATGAAGACCGGGCTCGGCATGACTCGGATCTTGATGCCTCGGAGATCTTCGGGCTTCGTGATAGGCCGGACATTATTGGTGACATGGCGAATACCATTCTCCGGGTAGCCAAGACCCACCAGGCCGTGCTGCTCTAGTCTGGCCAGCAGCTCCGTGCCGAGCGGCCCGTCCAAGAGGGCGTACCATTGCGCCCGATTGGTGAAGAGGTAGGGCAGATTCAGGACGCCGAAGGCTGGCTCAATCCCGAAAATGGGGGCCAGCGCGGCGTCGACCATGGTCTGCGTCCCTACCTGGACCGCTTCCATCGCCTCGCGGCCCCCGCCGAGGACCGCGCCAGTGTAGAGCTTGACCGCCACCTCGCCCTTCGTCCGCTCCTCGACCAGCTTGGCGAACATCCGCTCGGCCTTGGTCAGGTTGTGGCTCTCGGGCATGGGGCCGTTGAAGATGATGGTATACTTGCCTGCTGCCCAGGCGTCGGGAGCGATCAGGAAGAGTGCGGCAACTAGTAGGCACAGGATACTCGTGAATTTCTTCGGCATGACTCTCCTCCTCTCAGGACGATTCCCCGGATGATGGCCCCGCTTCGCCCACGCCAAACGCCAGGGCCAAGAACTGGATGAACATCAGCCCGCCGCCAACCGGCATCGCCAGATACGGCCAGACCATGGAGATGCGCAGGGTAGGAGATTTCTGAGGGACGACGGCAAGGGCGTGGACCACCCCCCAGTAGACGAGGAAAGCCAGGAAGAGGAACAGGAGGCCAGAATTGAGGTACCCGACCGCTTTCCGAACACCGGTCGGGGCGAGATTGATGAGGGCCCCCATGGCTGCGTGGGCCTTCTCCCGCGCGGCCAGGGCCGCCGAGAGCATGGCCAGCCAGATCATGATGTAGGTGGCGAGCTCCTCACTGCCAATCAGTGGGAGCCGGAGACAGTAGCGAAAGACGACTTCCAGGGTGATGGTCACGGTGATGGCGATAGTCAAAACAACCACCAGGACCCGGGTCAGCTTGTCGGCGGCGTCGGCTACATAGGCGAGCCAACGGACCATACGGGCCTCGTTCCCCGCATTGACCGGATCGCCCAGAGGAGGGTCAGGCGCCGAACCTGTCGCGGGGAGGACAATTCCTAGAGTCGGCGCCTTTCCTGCAGCACACCACAGAGTGTTGCGTACCGCCCGAATATTGCGGCACCGCAACCGTCCCAAGAAATCTCACACCCACCCCGCCCCCGACCTCTTCAGACGCGACCCTGGGGGAGGTCCAATTGACAGGAGATCACCCCTTGTAATATGGTAAGAGTCCTGTTTTCCTGTCCAATACCAAATAAGCGGCGACTAATGCCGGAGAGGTATCACCGCCCCGTGGAGCTTCGCCATCTTCGCTTCTTCGTAACGGTTGCCGAGGAGCTGCACTTCTCTCGCGCGGCGGAACGCCTTCGCACCAGCCAACCATACGTTACGCGCCAAATCCACGATCTTGAAAGGGAAATAGGCGTGCCGCTTCTGTCGCGCACGAAGCGGCGCGTGGAGTTGACCGAGGCCGGGCGCGCATTCTACCAGGAGGCGCGACGCGCGGTCGAACAGACCGAGCGCTCGGTACAGGCCGCCCAGAAGGTCGCCAGAGGAGAGCGCGGGCATCTCAGCGTTGGATTCGCCAACGCAGAGCTGATCCCGGACGTCCTTCGTGCGTTCCGACAGCGTTATCCAGAGGTCGAGCTGGAGGTGCAGGAGCTGACGACGGCCGAGCAGGTTCGGGCGTTGCGGGACGGTCGGCTTCATGCGGGTATCCTTGTCCCCGGAGTCGAGGATGAGCTCCTTTGCATTGAGATAATCCGCGAGGAGCCCCTCGTCGCCGTCCTACCAGAGAGCCACGCCTTGCTGCGGGAGCGCAGCGTCCCCCTCCAGGCGCTCGCCTCGGAGTCTTTCATTCTCTGCCCGTACCGCCTGAATCCTCACGTCTATGAGCGTATTCTAGCCTTGTGCAAGGGGGCCGGCTTCACCCCAAGGGTGGTGGAGGAAGCGTCGCCAAAACAGACCATCCTCGGTCTGGTTGCCGCGGGCCTGGGCGTTTCCCTGGTTGCCGCATCGGTTCAGCAAAGTAGACGGACAGGGGTAGCTTACCGGCCCCTGCGCGGCATACACCCCACCGTCGAAGTGGCCGTGGCGTGGCGCAAGGACGAAAAGTCCCCAGCCCTGCAGGTGTTTCTCTCGGTGGTCCGAGAGTTTGCACGCACTCCAATACCGGCGAAGCGCCTCGCCTCGTAGTGGGGCAGGCGCATCGGCCGGACGCTGAAGTTTTTCTCGATTGACGAGCGGAAGAAAGACCCGCGCGGAATAAGGCCAACCGATCCGGATGGGCCGCGGGCCAAGCGGGGATTACCGGCGGAGACGGGGAGCCGCGGCGCGCGTCAGGGCGACGACGGCCGAAACGATGTCGGCGGTGGACTTGCCGGTGCGGAGGGCCCGGGCCAGCCGGCGACCGCGCAGGACGTCCTGGCGAGCCGGCTGCGGAAGCGACAGGGTCTTCCCTGGCCGCCAGGCGCGGAAGAGCTGGGCAAACGCGTAGGCGATCTCCGGGATAGTGGAGACCTTCACGAAGTTCCCCAGACCGGCTACCAGAGGATTGTCGTTGCCCTGGATGAGGCTCCGGCTGTCGGATTTGTAGAGGACAATCGGCTTTCCCGCCAGCCAGGACGCGGACGCCTCGGCCACGGCCCCCTCGTCGGGCACCCGCCCGTTCAGATTCAGGACCAGCCCCTCACAGGCCTCCAGGACCTCGTACATGTCCAGCCAGAAGATGGCCTGCTGGGCCATCCGCGACGCCTCGCCAACGTCGTACCCTCCCCGCAGAAGCTCCCCGGACAGCTCCGCGAAGAGGAATCCGTCTCGGTGGGGCAGGAATGTTGTGAAGCCGGCATGTTCCAGGGCTCGCGAGATCTCGGCCATCTCTACCTGCTCGGACCGATTGAACAGCGGTCCGGCGCAGTAGATCCGATGCCGGGGCTGGACTTTTCTGGATGTGGTCATGGCTCGTTCCTGCCCGGGTGCGCCCCCGGCTGTCCGCGCATCCGTGGCGCGAGATTTCGGTCAGTTGTGGCGGCCGGAGGCCCGCTCGGCGGGAGCATTGCGATCGGAGAGGTGGGCCAGGACCTTGACGAGGTGGTCCTGGATGAGATCCAGCCGGGCCGAGACATCGACCGTCTCCAGGACCTGCTGTCGCTTTTCCGTGTCGGGAATGGCGGCGCCCGCCATCCGATCCACGATGATGCCGGGATCCTTCACGCCGCTGAAAATCTTCGCGACTTCCCCCTGCCCCTTCTGGACCTCCGCCAGGAGGCGCAGGTAGAACACCTTCAGTCGCTCCAGCCGGGGCGCCAGCACCCCCGGCCCCTCTTTGGGATAGCGATCCGGCAGCGGCCGAGCGCGGACGATCCGGAACGATTTCTCCGCCGGAAGCTCTTCTGCGATGCCCACACGCATCGTCCCGCGCAGCAGGATGTTGAAGCGCCCGTCCGCCAATTCTTCATGCTGGATGATCTCCCCCGCTCCCGCGACGGGATAGACCGGAGGCCGGCCGTAGTAATCGCCCTCCCAGCCCGGGCGCAGCAGCGCCATGGCCAGCCGCCGATCGCCCGCCAGGCACTCGCGGACCATCTCGCGATAGCGCGGCTCAAAGATATGCAGGGGCAGCAGCGTATGGGGGAAAAGCACCACGTCGGGCAGGGGGAAGATCGGTATTCGGATTACGGCATTCATGGGCGGTCCGCGCGAGCCATTCCTTTCGATCCGGTCGAATCTCCGGTCCTCTTGGGAGGACTAGAGTACCACGAATACCTGTTTCAGTGAAGCCGCGTGAGAGCTACCCTAATCTCCGGCTAAGCGGTGGCCAGCCGGGCGATCTTGCGCCGCGCCCGGACGAGCAAGGCGTGCTGCAGGGCGCCCGAGAGCCGCAAGAGCGTCCGTCGGGCATGCGCGACGACCTTCCCGACGGTGTTGAACAGCAGGAACCGGAGACGCTTCGGCCGGGCGGTCCGGAGATCTCCGGGTAAGGTCAACCGCTTGAGCGCGGTGAGCAGGTTGTAGGTGAGCACGTTCAGCCGGAACCAGGCGGCGTTCGCCCCGAACTTCCCACTGGGCAGCGCGGCGGCCGCCAGCTCGGTCTTGAGGACGTGATGGGTGTGCTCGATGGTCCCTGCTTTCTCCCGGTGCCACCGGAGGATCGTGAGCCCATCCTCCGGCCGATTGGTGACCACGGCGAAGTACTGCACGCTACTCCCGTCGGCGAAGAGGCTCCCCTGGCGTCGCTGGATACGCACCGCGAGGTAGCGGCGAACGCACGGCCGCGCCTTCCGGTGATCGCCATCCTCGGGGACGTAGGGGACTTCGGCCCAGGCCCGGATCGCCTCGGGCTCCTCCCGCTCGAGCTGCCAGGCGGCCGCGGGGAGGCGCCGGATCTCGGCCTGGAGCTGCGCGGACATATCGGCGCTAATCGCGTAGGCGATTTTCTTCTCCTCGCACCAGCGGAGGACCTCCGTCTCGTAGAGGGCGCTGTCGGCCCGCAGGGAGATGCGGTCCACGCCCTGGGGCAAGTTGGCCACCGCCTGTTCGAGGACGCGCACGTTGCCGCACCCGGCGGGCACCTGGCCATCGCGGAACTGGTCGTGCACGATGACATCGTGCTCGGCCCAGAGGACCACGACGGGCTGGTAGCCCCGGGTCCCGTCGTAGGCCACGGTCGCCGCGTCCTTGTGGCTCTCGACGAGCGTCGCGTCCACATCCAGGGTGGCCGTCGCCGCCCGGGCCCCGCGCTGGACGCCCGCGACCAGCGTCCGGTTCGCCTGTCCGAGGCCCGCCAAGGGGGCGGACTCCAGGGGGACCGTGGCCGCGGGCCCGGCCACCCAGAGCGGCCCGTCCTCCACGTGGAAGGCCTCGAGGAAGTCCCGGACCGTGGTCGCGGCCGGCAGGGGGTAGCCGAGCAGCGTGGCCAGGGCCTGATCCTCCCGGAGCGTCGTGAGGTCCTGGCAGCGGTCCCCGCCGCTCGTCCACAACGCGACGAGACTCTCCACGAGCTGCGAGGGGGGTAATCCGCGCTGCCGCTGCTTGACCGCAACGTGGGTGTCGACGGCCTGGGCCACCCCGAGCTGGCGGAACAGCTCGATCACGAGCGGGACCCCGGCCCGGCCCGTGACCAGCGTGGGGTCGATCGCGTCATCGATCTCGAACGGCAACCGGGGCGAGGTGTCGGGCATCGCTCTCCTCCTTGTGGTGTTTGCACCCACTGGGTGAAACCAAGCAAGGCCGATGCCAACCCCGCGGGCCGCGCGCACTGCGGGCCGCTGCGTGATTCGCGATCCCCCTCAACTTCTTAGCCGGAGATTAGGGGAGCTAGCCCCTCTGCCCGGTCGCACATCCTGCTGGATCTGCTCGGCCGCCCGGCGAAGCCCGGACTCGTTCCGGGCCAGCATCGTCACCCGGGCCCCTTCGGCCGCCAGCCCCCTGGCCGCGGCCACGATGCCCACTCTTCCCCTCAGCCCCAGGTCCATACAACTCCCCCATCTCTTGGCCACCCGGCCGGCCTTCCCGGCTCAATCCCGGACCCGCGGTCCCGGCCAAAACGGGGCGCATTATACCCGCGCATCTCCATTCGTTCCAGGGAGAAACGCGCCCGGCGGGGCGGTTTGACACTTCCGGGGGTTTCCCATATACTGCGATCGTCCTTGATTTTAATGGGGTTGCGCTCGGAGCCTCGCGGCCGCGGCTGCCCCCGCCGGGCGATTGTGGGGAGCATGAGACCACGCGGGCAGATCGGGCTGCAGCACGATTCTTTATGAAACGGCTGGCATACGGTCTCTTGCCTTCCCCGAATAACCGACAGAGAGGAGCGGACACACCATGGCAACCTTCAACCTACTCCCCGAAGACAAATGTCGTTGGGACGGCGTCGCGCTGGGCGAGGTGATGCTTCGTCTGGATCCCATCGATGTGCCTTTCGAGCGGGCGCGTACCTGCCGCATCTGGCACGGCGGAGGAGAGGTCAACGTGGCGGAGGGAATGTCCTACGTCTTCCGCCTGCGCACCACCGTGCTGACGGCCCTGGTGGATGACGGCTACGGCCGCAACATCGAGTGCCAGTTCAAGGAGACCGGTGTCGACGCCGGCCACATCATCTGGTTCAGCAACAGCGGAAAGGGAAAGTACGCCACCGACAAGAAGGGAAGCCTCATGAACGGCATCAACGCGACCTTCCGCGGCAAGGGCGTGATCCCCTCCAAGACGGAGTACTACCGCGCCCACACCCCCATCCGCGAAGTGGGCGCGCCGGATTTCAACCTGGACCGCCTGTTCGGCGAGGAGAAGGTGCGCTGGGCCCACACCGGCGGGATCTATTCGCTGCTTTCCCCCAAGACCGCGGAGGCGGCGGTGGAGTATTTGAAGACGGCCGGCCGGTACGGGACCCTGCGGTCCACCGACCTGAACTACCGGGCCAACGTCGAGCCCAACAAGGAGCGCGCCCGGGAAATCAACCGCCGCATCGTTCCCAACGTGGAGTTCCTGGTCGGCAATCAGAGCGACTTTGACGATGCCCTCGGCTACACCGTGGATGTCCCCAGCAACGCCGGCATGGAGCAGTTCCTAGAATGCTACGTGACGCTGCTGCGGAAGGTGGCCAAGGATTTCCCCAATCTCAAGCTGATCGGCACCCAGCTTCGCGGCGCCCACTCGGCGGACCGGATCGACTGGGGGGCGGTTTTGTACGACGTCGCCGAGGACAAGCTGTACCAGGCGCCCATCCGCCGCAATGTCGAGATCGCCGACCGGACCGGCGGCGGAGACTCCTTCGCCGCGGGCGTCATCTCCGCCCTTCTCAAGGGGAAGACCCTCCAGGAGGCGGCGGAATGGGGGGCCGCCCACGGCATCCTGGTGCAAGAGACCCCCGGCGATACCACCATGGCGACCCAGGCCATGGTGGAGGCCGAGGTGAAGCGCGGTCAGAAGGGCGGCGGTGTCGTCGCCCTGCGGTAGGCCTGACCGGAGGGAATGCAAAACCGCCAACGAAAAACCGACCACCGATCAATGAAGGACTCGACTGGTTGGCAATTGTCGGTTGTCGGTTTTGCATTGACGTGCGTCGGGCCAGACGGCCCTCGGATGATGCAACAGGCCACATAGATCAAAGGAGGAGAACACATGCCTGAATACACCCGGGACCCGAAGCGGGTGGACCGGGCGCTCCGGGAAAAGGGGATCGTCGTCGTCATGGGTCGTGACCACGCCCGGAACCCCCAGGATGTCATCAACACCGTGCAGGCCATCTACGAGGCGGGCCTCATCGCAGAGGTCACCTTCCGCATCCCGGAGGGCATCCTGAAGGAGGCCATGGGCGAGCTGCGCAGGCGGCGGGACGAGAGCCTGAAGACCCGCCCCAACGACCCCATGGTCCTGGGGGTGGGGAGCGTCATCAACCCCCGCGAGCTGGAGGCCGCTATCCAGATGGGCTTCGACATGGCGGTCGGTCCCGATTCGGGCATGGGCGGCTGCCGCGAGCCTATCGAGTTCGTCCGGATGGTGCGCGCGGCCGGCGTCTTCGGTGTGCCGGGCAGCTTCTCGCCCTCCGAGTTCGCTTACTTCCTCGAGCGGGAGGACGGCCTGGAGCCGGACGGCATCAAGATCTTCAACGCCAGCGTCTACGGTCCCAGCGGCGTGGGCGCCCTGCTGGCCCCCTACCAGCGCGAGCGCCACAACGGCAGGATGATCATGCCCACCGGCGGGGTCAACGTGAAAACGGGGCCCGGCTTCCAGGAGCAGATCCGCAAGCGCGGGTACTGCCCCGTCCTGGGCATGTCGGCTCCTCTGGAGCTGGTAAGCGAGCGGAAGAAGCCGGGGGACCCCGACACGCTTCGGGAGTCGCTCCGGAAGTTCAAGGAAGAGTTCAAGCCGTACGTGCCGGTCAAGTAGACCAGACCTTCCAGGCCCACCGGGGCCGGGTTTCGCCCGGCCCCGGTCCGTGCCCGTCGGGGATTCCATCGGCGGGTGCGCCGCTCCGGACATTCCGCACCCGCCTCCGACATCCGCTCGTCCGGAAGGAGGTCGCCGATGAGCCTGAAGAGCCTGTCGCCGGAGGAAGTGAGCCGGCGCTACAGGGACCTCTACACGGCCGCGGTCTCGGATGTTCTGGACAACCTCGGACTGCGCAGACAGATGCTGCCGCACGAGATCACGCCGGTCACCCTGGACATGGTGGTCGCCGGGCCCGCCTTCACTGCCCTGGGGGTCCCCACCGACGACGCCGGCAGCGACGATTCCATGACCCGCTTTCGGATGATGGAGAGCATCCAGCCGGGCACCGTCGCCGTGTGGTCCTCTTCCGTGCAGACCGAGCTGGCGCTGTGGGGAGAGATCATGAGCAGCGCGGCCCGCGAGCACGGCTGCACCGGCGCGGTCCTGGACGGGGGCATCCGCGATACGAAGTTCATCCTGGGGATGCGTTTCCCCGTGTTCAGTCGGTTCCGCTCCGCCGTCGGCTCCGTCGGGCGATGGGATGTTCGGGAGTGGATGATCCCCATCACCATCGGGACCGCGGTGATCCGGCCCGACGATTTCATCTTCGGGGACATGGACGGCGTGGTGGTGATCCCGAAGGACCTCACGGTGGAGGTGCTCCTCAAAACTGAGGAGAACGTCGCGAGCGAGTTCAACATGCGGGCGGAGCTGGCGCGCGGCGTGAGCGTCTCCGAGGTCTATCGGCGGCACGGCAAGCTCTGACAGGCTGCTGAAAAAGGCCCATCTGCCGGGTACCTATCTGATGGGTGCCCAGCCTTCGGCCGGGTACCCGCACGCTCCCGCGACGCTGCGACGTACCCGTAAGTACGCCTCGCGTCTGGACCTTTTTGAGCAGCTTGGCGGAAAGCGGGTTTTTCAGTACCGCTGCTAAGCGGGTCCGCGCACGAACCCGATCAGGCTGGCGGCGGTTTCCCGCGGACCACGGCCGGGCGCCGGACGGCCCGGAATTTGCGAACCGAACGATGGATCAGCTCGATCTCCGACTGCCGATCGCTCGACTCGATAATCTCGTGGACCGGCTGGGTCTGACGGCGTCGCCGGCCGGAATCACCCGGGTCTTCCTGCGCAGGAGCGGGGGGCCCCCTTCCAAGGTCACGGGCTCCATCGCCCACCTCCTCGATCGGGCTCGAAAAGAGCTGGCCGAGTACCTCGTCGGCGAACGGACCTTTTTCGCCGTCCCCGCAGACCTGTCCCGGCTCTCACCGTTCGACCGGGCGGCGCTGGAGGCGGCCGCGCGGATTCCCTTTGGAGAAACGCGAAGCTACAAGTGGGTTGCCGAACGGTTGGGAAGGCCGGATGCGACCCGCGCGGTGGGAGGCGCCATGGCGGGAAACCCGGTGCCGCTCATCGTCCCCTGCCACCGCGTAGTGAGGACCGACGGCGGGCTGGGCGGCTACTCCTTCGGCTTGGCCCGCAAGGAGGCGCTGCTCTGCCTCGAGCGCGCCGTCATCCCTTACGTCGGGTGTGTTTCAACCAGGATCTTCTGCCGGAAAGGGTGCCCCTGCGAACGGGCGATCCGGCCGGACGACCGCATCCATTTCCGCGCCGCGGCGGACGCTGCTGCCGACGGCTACCGACCGTGCAGTGGCTGCCGACCCGCCTCGCCTTGATTCGAAAGAGATCTCCAGCCGCCAAGACGCCAAGGGGAAATTCGAATTTCGAAGTTCGAATTTCGAAATTGGCAGGGCCGTCTTGGCGCCTTGACGGTGATGACGTTCTCGGGAACGGGCTAGAAAGGCGTCTCTCCGCGGTAGGACCAGTCCAGCAGCTCGACGGTGTGGGCGGTGCGCATGGCCATCCCGCGCTCGCGCAGGCCGGAGGCGATCTGCAGCAGGCATCCGGGATTGCCGGCCACCACCACCTGGGCGCCCGTCTCGGCCAGGCAGTCCAGCTTTCGCGCCAGAAACTCCCGCGCCTCGGCGGGGTGCAGGAGGTTGTAGATCCCGGCGCTGCCGCAGCAGAAATCCGAGTCGCGCAGCTCCACCAGCTCCAGCCCCGGGATCGCCGCCAGGAGGGCCCGCGGCTGGGCCCGGACCCGTTGCCCGTGGGCCAGGTGGCAGGCGTCGTGATACGCGACGCGGAGCTTCACGGGCCGAAGCTCTCCGCAGAGCCCCGCCTCCGCCAAGATCTCCGAAACGTCGCGCACGCGCGTGGCCAGCGCGGCGGCGCGCCCGGCGTAGCGCGGATCGCCCGCGAGCAGTTCGCCGTACTCCTTCATAACGGAGCCACAGCCGGCCGCATTCACGGCCACGTAGTCGACCTTTGACGCCTCGAAGGAGTCGACGGCCCTCCGGGCCAGAGCTTTTCCCTTCTCCCGCTCGCCTTCGTGAGCGAAGAGAGAGCCGCAGCATCCCTGTTCCTTCGAGGCCACCACCTCGAAGCCGTTCAGGGCCAGGACGCGCACCGTGGCTAGGTTGACCTCCGGGAAGAAGGCGTGCTGCGCGCAGCCCAGGAGCAGGGCCACGCGCCCCCGTCGGCGGCCGACCGCCGGGGTCTCCTCCGGAAAGTCGCGGCCGGCGGCCCGATCCGGCAGGACCGGCAGGAGGCCTTCCATGGCCCCCCAGCGCCCTAGCGCCCGCAGCAGGCCGCTTCCCCGGACCAGCCGCTGGACCCCGAGCCGCTGGTAGGCCCGTAGGGGGCCCAGCAAGAGGCGCAGCAGCCTGCCGCTGGTGAACGTCTCGAGGATGAACTTCCGGAAGATCCGCTCCGGCAACGGGTACGCGTGCCGCCGCTCGATCTGCCCTCGCGCGGCCTCCATCAGCTGGCCGAATTGGACGCCCGACGGGCAGGCGGTCTCGCACGCGCGGCAGACCAGGCACAGGTTCATGTGCTTGACGAACCTGTCGCCGATCTCGACACGCCCCTCCGCGGCCGCCCGCATGAGGTAGATGCGCCCCCGCGGCGAGTCCATCTCGTTGCCCAGCACGCGGTAGGTTGGACAGCTGGGCAGGCAGAAGCCACAATGGACGCAGTCTAGGATCTTCTCCATCGAAGGGGGATCCTGCGCGTCGAAGACGCCTGTCTGCCGCGCCTCCGTCTGCACCGTTTTGGCTTCCCCTGTTTCTACGCTCCGGGCCATGGGATCTGCACCCCTCCGCGTCCGATCGCCGCTTAGGGAACAATCCTCACCCGGGTCTCACAGCCCGCCTACGAACCGGCCCGGGTTCAGGATGCGGTGCGGGTCGAATTGCGCTTTCAAGTCGCGCATCAAGGACAAGCCGTTTCCCGCCGGCCCCCAGACATCTACCGCCCGCTTCGCCTCCGGCGGAGCCTTGAGCACTACCAGGCTTCCTCGATTCGCGACGGCGAAATCCCGCAGCAGACCGATCAGCTCCGCCGGGAGCGCCGAATCGCCCGTCGTGCCGGCCGGGGCCTGGAAGTAGTAGCGCACCGCCCCGGCGGCCGCCTCCGAAACCACCGAGACGCTCAGGCCGCGCCCGGCCGCCAGGTCCTCCCCCTGTCGGATCGCCTGGGGGACCGCGGCGGGCAGTAGGCTGGCCTTGAGGATCAGGGGACAGCCCGCACCACCGTCAAAATCCCTGACCGCCTCCCAGAACGCCCGATGGCCGTTGCCCTCCAGGCGCCCCCCGTCGCCTCCCCCCGCCTCCTGGATCCAGGCCGCCGCCGACGCGAGCTGGGTATCCACTGCCTCCGGCACCGAGGCCACGGCCACCGCCAGCAGGACCGCCCCGGACGGGAGAGAAACGCCGCTCCGCCGTCCGGCTTCCGTCGCGGCGGCGGCGTTCAGCAGCTCCACCGCGCTCGGCACGAGCGGCGAGTCCAGGATCCGGGCGACGGCCCGGCCGGCCGCATCGGCCGAAGAGAACGCCGCAATCCAGGTGCCCTCGGCGGGCGGGATCGGGTACAGGCGGAACGTGGTCTCGACGATCACGCCCAGCGTTCCCAGCGATCCGACGTAGAGCTTGTTCATGTCGTAGCCGGTGACGTTCTTCACCACCTTGGCGCCGCCCCTGATGACGGTTCCGTCCGCCAGGGCCACCCGCAGCCCGATGAGCAGGTCCCGCACCGTCCCGTAGCGGATCCGCCGCGGACCGCTGCTGTTGGCCGCCAGGACGCCTCCGATGGTGCATCGGGCAGGCTGCGGCGGGTCCAGCGGCAGCTGCTGACCGTGACGACCGAGGATCGCCTGGTAGGCGTCGAGCGTTGCACCCGCCTGCACGCTGGAGGTCATGTCGCCCGGCTCGTGGTCGAGGAGGCGGTTGAGGCGTCCCAGGCCCAGGACGACATCCACGCGCTCCGGCACCCCGCCGAGGCCCATGCTCGTGCCCCCGCCCCAGGGCGCCACGGCGGCCCCCGCCCCGCTGCATGCGGCCAGGACGGCCGAGACCTCTTCCACGCTGCCGGGATGGACGACCGCCGCGGGGCGCACGCCGTCGACCGCATAGCCGGCCGCCGCCTCCCCCACGAGAAGGTGTTCCGACCCGGCAATGAATTCGAGTCGCTTCAGGAGCTCGTCCATAACCACATTCGGAACTTCGAAATTCGAACTTCGAAATTCGAATTTAAAGTCGCTCCGCCAGTCCTTCCCGCTCGATGCGGTGCGGCGTGTAGCCGATATCCCGGGGGCCCTTGGCCCTGCCCACCTCGACGCAGGACTTGGACGTCGGAAAAATCTTGCCGGGGTTGAGTAAGCCGTCCGGATTCCATACGTGCTTGAGGCGAGCCATGGCCTCCAGGTCTGCGGGCGAGTACATGAGCGGCATGAAGTCCCGCTTCTCCAGGCCCACGCCGTGCTCCCCGGTGATGCTCCCCCCCACGGCGATGCACCGCCGCATGATCTCGGCCCCCATGGCCTCCGCGCGCTCCACCTCCCCTTCCACGCGGTTGTCATACAGGATGAGGGGGTGCAGGTTCCCGTCGCCGGCGTGAAACACGTTGGCCACACGCAGGCCGTAGGTCCGGCTGAGCGCTTCGATCTCGCCCAGGATCTTCAGGAGCTGCGTCCGGGGGATCACCCCGTCCTGCACGTAGTACTCCGGGCTGATCTGCCCCATGGCCGCGAAGGTCGCCTTGCGGCCCTTCCAGAGCAGCGCTCGCTCGGCGTCGTCCCTGGCCACGCGGGCCTCGCGCATGCGGTTCGCCTCTCCCACGGCCAGCACCGGTCCCGCCAATGCCTCCACCTCGGCGCGCGGCCCGTCCAGCTCGACCAGGAGCACGGCCCCGGCATCGGTCGGGTAGCCCGCGTGCGTCCCCTTCTCGACCGCCTGGATGCTCAGGCTGTCCATCATCTCGATCGCCGCCGGGATGATCCCCCGGCCAATCAGCCCGGACACGGTCGCGCTCGCGTCGGCGATCGTCTCGAAGACCAGCAGCATGGTCCGCACCGCTTCCGGCCGCCTCAGCAGCCGCACCACGATCTTGGTGGCGATCCCGAAGGTCCCCTCGGAGCCGACGAAAATGCCGGTCAGGTCATAGCCGAGGGTGTCCGCCGTCCAGCCGCCGATCTGCACCACCTGGCCCGAGGCCAGGACCACCTCCAGGCCCAGCACGTGGTTGGTGGTGACCCCGTACTTCAGGCAGTGGGGGCCGCCCGAGTTTTCGGCCACGTTCCCCCCGATGCTGCAGGCGGTCTGGCTGGCCGGGTCCGGCGCGTAGTAGAAGCCCCGCGGCCCGACGTGGTTGCTCAGCCAGATGTTCACCAGCCCCGGCTCGATGACCGCCCGTTGGTTGGCGTAGTCCACCTCCAGAACGCGGTTCATGCGGTTCAGGCCGATGACCACCCCTCCCTCCACGGCCAGCGCCCCGCCCGACAGTCCCGTCCCGGCCCCGCGCGGCACGAAGGGGATGCGCTCCCGGGCGCACAGCCGCACCGCCTCGGCGACCTCCTCCGTCCGCCCGGGGAGGACCACGATGTCCGGCGCCGCCTTGAAGATGGTCAGCCCGTCCGTCTCGTAGACCTTGAGCTCGGCCGGGTCGGAGATCACATATTCCGGCCCGACCACCTTGCGCAGTTCCCGGATGAGTCGTGCGCGTTCCATGGTCGTCTCTTTCGAAGGAGCGGGATGGGATCAGAGCACGCCGAGGGAAGAGGGGACGTCCGGATACGAACGGATTATGACTCCCGGGCCGATGCTAGACCAGCAACGCGGCTTGTCAAGGAGATTTCCCGGGGTCTTCGGGGTCTGGAAGGGAGGATGCGCCAAGCCCGGGCCGGCGTGTGGCGGACTCGGCGGACTACGTTTCTATGCTCCTGTCCAGCCAGCGGGCGGTGCGCAGCAGCCTGGCATCGTCCCCCCGCCTGCCGACCAGTTGCGCGCCCAGGGGCATTCCGTGCGGGCCCTGGAGAATGGGAAGTGTCACCGCCGGCATGCCGCAGAAGGTCCAGATGGTGCAGAAGATGGGGCTGCCGGTGGATTCCAGTCCCCGGGGAGCCTCCCCCGCCGTCGCCGGGGTCAAGACCGCGTCATACTCCTCGAACAATCCGTCCAGCTCTTGATTGACCACCGCGATCTGCCCCAGCGCACGGTTGTAATCGACGGCTCTCGTCTGCTGCCCGCGCTCGATCATCTCCCGGAGGCCAGGGCTGAGCTTGTCTCGCCCCCGGGCATATTCCCGCTCAAAGCTGCGGGCCAGATCCGCTTCATGGATGGTCCGATGCCAGTCCACTGCCTTCTGGAAGACCGGCGGCAGCTCGACCTCTCCGGCAGCCGGCCCCAGGTGCTCGACCAGCTCTCCGAAGGCCCGATGCGTCTCCGGTTCGGCCTGATCCCACATCGGCGTCTTCACAAACGCGAGGCGCGGAGGCACCGGGGGGTCCTCGGCAGCCGCCTCCGCCAGGGGCGCGCGCGACCGGGGCTCCGTGTCGGGATCCGATTCATCGGAGACGACAAGCTCTCCCGCGAGCAGCGCCGCATCCCCGACGGAGCGGGCAAAGACCCCGACCTGATCCAGCGGCCGCGACTGGGCCAGAATGCCATGCCGAGAGATGAGGCCGTGCGTGGGCTTGTACCCGTACACTCCGCAATAGGCCGCCGGCCGGATGACCGATCCGTTGGTCTGCGTACCGATGGCCAGGGGCACCATGCAGGCCGCCACCGCGGCAGCCGACCCGCTGGACGACCCGCCGGGGGTTCGCTCGGGATCGTGGGGATTTCGGGTCTTTCCCGGGAAGTACACGGCCAGCTCGGTGGTCACGGTCTTCCCCAGGATGACCGCCCCAGCTTCCCGCAGCAACCGGACGACGGTGGCGTCCCTGGTTGGCTGCCGCCCGGCATGCAGCACGGTGCCGTTCTCCGTGGGCATGTCCTTGGTGTCGAGGATGTCCTTGACGCCCACCGGAACCCCGTGCAGCGGGCCGAGCGGCTGCCTCTCCTTGCGGGCCGCGTCCCGGGCGCGGGCCTGGCTCAGCGCATGGGCGGGATCCAGATACGCCCACGCACCGACTTTCCCTTCGAGCTCCCGGATGCGCTCCAGGCAGGCCCCGACCACCTCCTCCGATGTAATCCGGCCCGAGCGAATGGCCTCCGCCGCCTCCGAGGCTCCCAGCGCTGTCAGCATCATGGTCCTGCCGCCTCCGCCTCGATCCCCGTGGGCGCCGGGGCCAGAGGCCCCGGCCGTAGCGCGGCGCCGGCTGTCAGCGCGGCTCCAGAATCTGAAGGGATGACCCCGCCACGAGGTCCTTCACCCGCTCCCGGTACTCGGCCATGTGCGGCGCCGCCAGGTGGGCCCGAAGCGCCTGCAGGCTCTCCCACTGCTCCACGACCGTCACCACATTCTCGCGCGGGGGAATCTGGCGGGGGATGTCGGCCTTCACATCCACGGTCGGCCCGTAGGCGATGCAGCCCTTCTCGGCGCGGACGTTGGGCAGATTCCGGTGGAACTCCGCCAGGAACGCATCACGCTTTCCCGGCTTCACCTCGATTGTCGCAATCACGTAGATCATCGTCTCTCCTCTGGCAATAGGATTCACGCCAACCCCTCCCTCATCCCTTTTCCCGCCCCCGCCCCGCATCCCGAGCGTAGAAGGCGCACAGCGAGCGCAGGGGGCAATGGTCGCAGGCCGGGCTGCGCGCCGTGCACACCAGGGCGCCGAGATCCATCAGTGCCTGGTTGAACGCCCATGCCTGATCCTCGGGCACGAGCGCGGAGGCCAGCGCCCAGAGCCGGCGATCGAGCGCGGCAGCTCCGGCCGGCCGGCGGCGCACGAAGACCCGGCTCAGCACGCGGCGGACGTTGGTGTCCAGGATGGATGCGGGCGTCCCGTACGCGAAGCTCACCACGGCGCCGGCCGTGTACCGCCCCACCCCGGGCAGGTCCTGAACCTCCTCTAGTCGCCGCGGAAAACGCCCCCCGTGCTCCTCGGCAATTTTTCTCGCCGCGGCGTGAAGGTTTCGCGCCCGTGCGTAATAGCCCAGCCCGTCCCAGGATTCGCGCACCCGGGCCGGCTCGGCCGCCGCCAGCTCCTGGACGGTCGGGTACTCCCGCAGGAAGCGCCGGTAGTAGCCCCGCACCCGCTGCACCTGTGTCTGCTGGAGCATCACCTCCGAGACCAGGATCTTGTAGGGGTCGCGGGTCCGGCGCCACGGCAGGTCCCGCCCATTGTGCCGGAACCAGAGGAGAAGCCGCGATCGGAATCGTCGGGTCTCGGCCACATCCAGGCGCGGGCGATACGGGCGGGTCGTCCCCACGGTTACGCGATCTCCCCGCACGCTATCCGCTGCACCACCGCCCGGTCGGCCTCCAGGAAATCGTAGACGGGCAGATCCCGCGGCCAGATCCACTCGATCCGCTCGAAGGCCAGATTTTGCAGGATCCCGGAATAGCGGGGGACCCGAAAGAACAGCAGCCGGACGGCGAATCCGTCGGGATACCGGTGATCGGTCCGGTGAACCTCCGGGCCGACGGCAACCCGAACTCCCAGCTCCTCCATGAGCTCCCGCTCGAGACAGGCCTCGGGCGACTCGCCCGGCTCGATCTTGCCGCCAGGGAACTCCCACTTCAGGCCGAAACGGCTCCCCGCGCGCCGCTGGCAGACCAGGACGCGTCCCCCGTCGATCAGGATTCCGGCCGTCACCAAGACCATGCAATCGCCCCCGCCTCACGACGCGCCAGCCCGCGCGAATGCGTCCGGCACCCAGGAAAGGACGAGGGAGTTTCAATCGACTAGAGCAGAAAAGATCTCCCGGGGGGCCGATCCGAGGCCGGAACAGGGCGGGTATAGGCCTTGTAGCGGCACCCTGCCGCCCGCCGAGCGCGTCCCCGTGGAACGTCGTGCCACACGGTAATCAAAGGCGGCCACCCGGTCAAGTCCTTTTTCCGCTCGGCGGGATCGGGAATCCCCGCGTATCGAACTCCTGGATGACCCGCCCCGGGCTCCGAATGTCGAACGGCCGAACTCGGGCCTTGCGCTTTGCTCCTTCTCCCTGTAAAGATGATGGGCAACAAGAGAGTCTCCGGGTCGATTCCATTGAAGAAGGAGTGGCCATGGGGAAGCGCAAGACGCGAAAGCCGGCGGCCGCGAGGGAGAAGTACCCGGCAAAACCCCGGTGGAAGCTCTGGGCCGTCGCGGCCGGGGTCCTGGTGGTGCTGGGTGGGGGGATAACCTACTGGGCCTTCACCAGCAAAGCAGGGGCCTCCGTGGGGCGGACCGCCCCGAACTTCACCCTCGATCTGTTGAAGGGGGGGAGCCTCAACCTTTCCAGTCTGAGAGGGAAGGCCGTCGTGCTGAATTTCTGGGCGTCCGGCTGACCGCACTGCCAACGGGAGGCTCCCGTTCTCGCAGAGCTCTACGAGCAGTACCACGCCAAGGGACTTGAGTTCGTCGGCGTGAGTGTGAGCTGGGATACTGCCAGCGACGCCGAGGGGTTCGTCGAGGAACACCACATCCCCTATCCGGAGGGCTACGACTCGGGAGGGGCGATTTCTAACCTGTACAAAGTGGACGAGACACCCACCACCCTCTTCATCGCTAAAGACGGGAAGGTGATGGAGCGCCACGAGGGGGAGATGGAGAAGGCGGAGTTCGAGCAGCGGATCCAGAAGCTTTTGGCGGAGTGACGCGGGGGGCTCGGTCTTCACGTGCGGCCGGTGAAAAGACCGCAGGGCCGGCGGCAGATTCTGGCCGCCGGCCTTGTATTTGTCCAGCATCGCCGACAGACTTGGGGCGATCGTTCGGTCCTGCACACCGGGACGCCGGGCAGGGCGGCTTTTGGCTCACCCCCCCTGCCTGGCCAAGACCCGGGAGCACCCGACCCGGGCTTCCGGCGCCTCACAGGCCGGGCAGCCAGGTCCGGACCGCACGGAAAGGGAAGGAGAGGCGACGTGGCAGGTCAGTGGACGATCCGACCGCTCTGCTTTGGCGAGTTCCCGCGCTTCGAAAAATCCGTCTTCACCTACAACCGGGACGCCGGCGAGAAGATCCGAGCGCCCCTTCTGGGTTGGCTGCTCCGGTCTGGGCCGGAGGCGATCCTGGTCGATACGGGCACGTCGGCCCCCGAGGTCGCCAACCGCTGGCACACGGCCATCCAGCGGGCGCCCCACCAGGCCCCTGCTGCCGCCCTCCAGGCGGCAGGGGTGGATCCGGAACAGCTCCGGCTTGTCATCCTGACGCACCTGCACTGGGACCACTGCTACAACCTGGAGTGCTTCCCGGCCGCCAGGTTCCTGGTGCAGGCGGAGGAGCTAAGGACTGCCGTGCATCCCCTCCCGACCCAGCGGATCCCGTACGAGGTGGGGATCCCGGACCTGACTCCCCCCTGGCTGACGGCGCTCAATCGGCTGGAGGTGATCCAGGGAGATATCGAGGTGGCTCCGGGGGTGCGGACCGTGATGCTTCCCGGCCATACGCCGGGATTGCAGGGGGTGGCAGTCGAGACGTCCGCCGGCGTCCATCTGATCGCAAGCGACGCCCTGCCGCTGTATGCCAATCTTGGAGGAAGGGGCGGCGATCCCATTCCGCCTGGAATCCATATCGATGTGGCCGCCTGCCTCCGCTCGTTCGAGCGGATGCGGGCCGTCGCCGAGGTCATCCTGCCCAGCCACGACCTGCGGGTGCTGGACCATCCCGTCTACCCGGCGGCGTGAGGGAAAACTCCGGCAGCCTTCAGTCGTGCAGCCAACTCCCCTGGAGCGCGTACCAGAGCAGGAGCCTCGCCAGAAAACCGACACCCATGTTCCACATGAACGGGCTGCCGGCGACCCACCGCCCTTCCTTGCCCCGAATCGAACAGGCCTCGCCGGGAGGCGCTGCCGGACGCCCACAGAGGAAACCGGCTCTCAGCGAGCTGCCTTGGGCGGCGACTGCTCCGGAACGAGCACTTCCATTCGCAGGATGACCCTGCGCACCTCGCCCGGCTTCAGCGCCCCCAGCCCCACAGCCCGCCGTGCCAGCAGCTCTCCCTCGCCGTCCTGGACCTCGACGAGGACGGTATACTCGCAGGCTTCATCGCAGCCCGGGTGACGAACCGTTCCATCGACCGTCAGGGGACAGACCGTGTTGCCGGTAGGCAGCGGGGGTGGGGCAATTTCCGCCCGCAACCGGCGGTTGCAGGCCGGACAGATCGCCGCACTTCGCAGGATCCGCTCTCCGCAGTGAGGGCAGTCCCATGACTCCCCGGTTGTTCCGACGCTCACCGCACGGCCCCCGGCTGATTCTCGGTTGGATACGACGACTCCAGCTCACCCTCTTTCCACCCGAACTCAACCTTTCCGCGCATCTTGGAGCCCGCGGCCACAGTCAGGCTGCCGGCCTTGAGATCGCCGATGATCGTGCCGGACTCCCGCAACTCGACCCGCGACCCGGCCGCAATATGGCCCCGGACCTCGCCGCCGACGAGGACGGTGTTGGCATTCGTCTCGCCATCGATCACTGCACCCGGATCGATCGCCAGCTCGCCCTTGACATTGATCGCGCCCTTGAACTTGCCGGCCACGCGGATGCTTCCCTCTCCCTCAATCTTTCCCTCAATCGTCAGGCCTGCGGCCAGAATGGACTCGGTCCGGTTTGGCTGCGTTGTCGCCATTGATCGCTCCTCCCTGTGCCCTGATGGCCCGGCGGCAGGCATGCCCCCGCGCTCGGATGCCGACTTGACGTACTGCCCGGGTTCCACCGGAGGCTCGTCCTTCTGCGGCTGCCGCGAGAATATCCCCATGACTTACCCCCCTGGTACGGATGCCGGAAGATCCCGACTGCCCAGAAATGATCGCGGGCGGCGCCTGCACACGGACGGCGCATAGCCGGTACGGCCGGGCTCACGCAGAGCGATGCTGCGTTTTCGAGGAAGACGATCCGGCGCTGCGGGACAGGCGGGAAATGTACACTCGGTGGAACAGCGCATCTTCATCGGAGGCGTAGCCTGTCACCAGCATACCGTGGAGAGCGCCCCCCGAGACTCTATCGGCCTTCGGGACACACCAGACCACGTGACCGCGAAGCCGCAGGCCGATGCCGCTGATATTGCACCGGATCTCGATGGAGGTTCCCGGGGGAATTTGCATATCCAGAATAAGGCCGCACCCCTCCTTGGACATGTCGCGGAGCATACCCCAGAACACGTTCTGGGCATCCAGGGATACCCCCTCGATGGGATGCTGGATCGAGTATCGGGGATGACGCCGACGTTCCGTCCCGGAGTGTGTGGTCACGTCTCCGCTCCAAGGCTTGGGATTGTCCGGGCTGCCGTTCAAGCGCACCGCCTGCGGGTGCTCGGTCGGAAGCACGCCCAGCGCGTCGCAATCTCAGGCAGACTTCCGCTCCTTCTTGAAGACGACCTTGAAAACCTCGTCGATATCGGCGAGCTTGATCGGCTTCGCCAAGAGCATAGCCGGCCCCAGCTGTAAGGCAGCCAGGGTCTCCTCGTGGTGAGGAAATCCGGTGATAATGATGACGACGGCTTCAGGGTCCCGCCGCTTGATGGCTCGGATGAGGGAGGCTCCTCTCATGCCGGGAAGGATGATGTCGAGGAAGATCAAGTCGAAATGATTTTCACGAAGGGTCTGGAGAGCCTGTCGACCGTTCGAGGCCAGCGTCACCTCGCAGCCTTTGACCCGCAAGACACTCTCAAAGGCCTCCCGCACGGACGCCTCATCATCCACGACGAGGACCCGCGGAGACGAAGAGGATGACGGCATGCTCAGCGGAATCTGGTTATCGGCCAAGAACCTTCTGAACTCGTCCAGCGGGATCCGGTGACGGCCGCCGGGGACCCGGTAGGCCTTGAGCTTCCCGGTGCGGATCCAGCCCAAGACCGCCACCGACGTGACGTGCAGCAGCCGCGCCACTTCCCCGGTGCTCAAGGGCCGCTCGTCGGGCATGGGGCAGACCTCCTTTGCGTTTTTAGTGAAGATAAACTACTTACTAACAAACTGCTCTGTCAACTCCAAAATCTTCGGGGCCGCGCAGGGGGCGCCGGGACTCGGTCAGGGGATGGCCCGTCGCCACCCCACCTCCGCCCGTCCGCCGGTGGACACTTCCGCGGCGGGAAGGGGGAGCACCCTGCCGGGCTGGCAGCTATCCGAGAATCACACGCTCCTTCTCCCGGCGTTCGGACGGGGGAGGGGACGGCGTCGCGGAGAGCGGCTTCCGACGGCCGGCGGGTCAGGAACGTCGAACGAGAAATCGATAGTGCTCCGGCGTCTGCCGTCGGTAGCTGAGGACGGCGAATCCGGCCTCCTCGCACCACGTTCGCACCCGATCCGGCATGAACCGCTCGGCCCTGGGCGGGCCGTGCGCGCACGGCCCCTCGGGGTGAAACTCCGCCACCACGGCCAAGCCGCCCGGCGGGAGAACCCGGGCCACGGCGGCCAGAACCGCGGCCGCGTCGTCGACGTGATGCAGGACCATGGCTACCAGGGCGGCCTCGGCATGAAGCGCCTCCGGGTCCAGGGCGGCGCCGTCGGCGAGGATGCGCTGGATATTGCCGAGGGCACGCGCTTGTTGCTGCCGCTCCAGAAACGCCAATGCGTCGGCGGACCGGTCCACCGCGTACACCAGTCCGCCCGCCCCCACCCGCTCGGCCAGGAGCAGGCTGGCGTACCCCGGTCCCGCCCCGAGGTCCAGCACGCGGGTCCCGGGCCCGATCTCGAGGTCGCCCATCCATTCGCGGATCAGGTCGGCGCGCCGGCTCTGCCGCTCGAAGACCGCGTCCCATGTAGTATGGCTCATGTCCTTACGATAGATCTCTTCCACGTCGCCCCCTGACTATCCGCGCCGCGCCACGGACCCAGCGATTCGCCCGGAGAATTCGCGAGGGCGGTCGCCGCATCATCGGATCGAATGGCCAATGGCAATGGGGACTCCATCGCACGCCGAGCGCCCCGGCAGGACCGAGGGGGCGCCTGTGTATAATCCTCCCGCAACCCCCTTCCCGTCCAGCCCAAGATCATTCCGTCACCCCAGATCGAGACCGTTTTTGACCTGAATGCCGCGGGCACACTCCCGCCTCCGGAGTGGCGGCGAGCGCTTATCCGCGTACCTCGGCTGTTTCCGATCTCGACTGGAACCCTCGAATTCCTTAGGGACTCAGGCGGGCAGGCGGGCAACGTACGTGTGAAGGGTATCCGGCGCGGCCTGGACGATGCAGGTCCGGAAGCCGCGCGCCTCCAGGGCCTCGATCAGTGGCGTGGGCCGGAAGGTGCTCTGGATGCAAAGCAGCTCGCCGCCGGCCAGGCTTCCGGCCGCCTGCTGAGCCGACACCAGGGGCACCCGGCCGGCCTCCAGCAGCCGGTCCGCGTCCAGGCTGGTCCTGATGCGGGCCGTCCGCACCCAGTCCGGCGGAGTCTCCAGGACAAGCAGGCCATCCTCGTCCGGCGCCCTCTCGCCGGCGAGTGCCTCGCCCGGGGGAAGCCCGGCGGCGTCGCGCAGGACCGCCACCAGTCGGCGGACGGGGATGCCGGCCATCTGGGCGGCCTTCTCCAACGTGGCCACCTTGGCAACCATCTTCCGTAGGACCGGATTCCCCAGGGCCGTGAAATGGGGGGACTGCGCGACAAGGACCTCCTCCAGCCGGGGGTAGGCGTCCAAGAGGTCCGCCACCTTCGTGCGCGGCGTGATCGGGCAGCTCATGCGGCCTTTCCCGCGTCCTCGTCGTACTGGAGCAGGCGGCGCTCCCCCTCCAGGGCCCGCAGGGGCGTGAGATCCTGCGTCACCTCCAGCGTGCCGAGGTAGGCGCCCTGCTCGTCGCGCACCGGGAAGTAGCGGATGTGCACAAACTTGCCCCGGAAGGTGATCCAGAACTCGGCCACCATCCGCCGTCCGCTCTTGAAGTCGTCGAGGATCTGCCGGACGACATCCACGCTGGAAGCCGGGTGGCAATGCTGGACTTTGCGCCCCAGGATCACCTTGGTCCGGGCAAAGATCCGCTCCGGCCCCTCCGAGAAGTACCGCACGTTGTCGTCCGCATCCACGAAGGTGATGTCCGCGGGTAGGGTCCGGAGGATGCCGCGAACCTGGCCGGGCGTCAGGGCGCCGGTCGGGAAGAGCAGGCTTTCATTCGCCCCCACGGAGGCCACCCGGTCCGGCTGCGAGGCGGGGGGAGGCTGGTAGCCCTCGCGCGGCTCCACCAGGCACCAGCCGAATTCCGCCGAGTGCTGCCAGATCTCGGCCCACTCGTCTTCGGTCAGGGTCTTCAGTGCCATGGGCAGGAGAATGTTTTCTTCCTTGGAGATCATCTCCTCAACGGCCGCCAGGGCCGGCTCGGCGATCGTCTGGATGACGATCCGCCACTCGGCCGCCGTGGCGTCGCGGGCCGCCAGGGCCTCGCCCAGGGATTTGAGCAGGCCCCGGACCTCGTCGTCCTTTCCCCACATGACCTTGGATGGTCCGGTGACCTGATGCCGCTCCAGGCAGGAGAACAGGAGATACTCCTTCCGCCGGTAGTGCTTGTCCACGTCCATCAACGCGTTGTAGCTCTGCCGCCAGGCGAGAAGCTCGTCGGCTGGAACGGCCCCGTCCGGCAGGGCGGCCACGCGGCCCATGGCCGCGCGCATCCCGCCCGCCGCCTCGCGGAGCGCCTGGTTCTCGCGCCGGAAGGTGTCCACCGGATGGCCCGGCGGGACCTCGGGAGTGGCCGGCTCGATCTGGACCAGGATCTCGCGCAGGATCGAGGAATGGAGGTCGCACATGGACTGGACCTCCTGTACGGGCATGCCCTCGGCGATCAGCTCCTGCTCCATGGCCGCGATCTCCGACGCGTTGGTCTCCCGCACCATGCTTCGCAGCTGTTCCCGCACGTCGGCCGGCGATCCCCCGCCGTGCAGGTGCTTGATGATGCCCTTCATGGTTTGGATGCGATGCATCCGGTTGTTGATCAGCTCGCTCATGCTCTGCTCCGTTGTTTCCGAGGTTCGTACGCTTCGTGTCCCGATCGGTCCGTCCTATGCTCTCGCCGTCCGGGCCGGCGCCTGGCTGCCTTCCGCCACCTCTCCGCCAATGCCGATGGTGACGTCCGCGAGCAGCAGCGCACTCCCGGCCATCTCCATCGCAGACTGCGCGATCCGGGTCAGGCCCGAGCAGCAGGGGACCTCCATGTGGACGACGGTGAGGCTGGCGGGCTCCGCCGTCCGGATGATGTCGGCCAGCTTCTTCACATACGGCTCGGTCTGGTCCAGCTTGGGGCAGCCGATGATGACCGGCTTCCCTCGCAGGAAGCGCCGGTGAAAGTCGGCGCAGGCGAACGGCACGCAATCCGCCACCAGCAGGATATCCGCGCCCTTGAAATAGGGCGCCGCGGGGGAGACCAGCGCCATCTGGACCGGCCAGTTCATCAACTCGGACGGCGCAGGGCGATCCGCGAGGCCATCCCCGCCGGAGGGCGCGGGCGCCCGACGGCCGAGACTTCGCATCATGGAGCCGGGACAGCCGCCGGGGGGGCTGGAGAGAACCGGGATCGACGGCGGCCGGACCTGTCGGGGTCGCAGGCGCTCCAGGTGGGCGTAAGTCTTAGCCTCGTCGAAGACCTCGGCCTCGCGCTTCTCGATGCTGATGGCCCCCTGCGGACAGTGCCCCAGGCAGGCTCCCAGTCCGTCGCAGTAAACCTCGCTCACCAGGCGGGCCTTCCCGTCGATGATCGCGATGGCCCCCTCGGCGCAGCCGGTCGCGCACTCCCCGCAGCCGTCGCACTTCTCCTCGTCGACCCGAATCACCTCGCGCAGCGCCATCGTCGGGCTCCTTCTCCCACCGGCCGGTTTTCCTCCAAGGATCGCTTTGCTGTTCTTCCCTGGCTGGCATATAATGCTCCAGCTGCCCCGGCCGGTCCTTGATTTGTATCAAGTCTCACAACCCGCCGCCGACAGGGAGGTTTCGTGCCGCGCGAGGCGTCCGATGTCCTGGCAGCTTGCTCGTTCTTCTCGCAGGCGGATGGCGCCAGCCGGACGCGTCTGATCCGCATGGCCGTCCTCAAGGAATTCGCCAAGGGTGAGGCGATCTTCCGGGAGGGAGAGCCCGTGCCGGGGCTTTACGTTGTGGCCAGCGGGCTGGTGCGGATTTACCGGCTGGCCCCCAGCGGCAAGGAGCACGTCCTGCATCTGGCATCCGCCGGGATGACCTTCGCCGAGGTGGCCGTCCTCGGCGAGTTCCCCTGCCCCGCCTTTGCCGAGGCGCTGGAGAAGACGGCCTGCGTCCTGCTCCCCGCCCGGAGTTTGTTGCAGGCCCTGCGCGAGGATCACCGGCTGTGTCTCCAGATCCTCTCCAGCATGGCGGTCTGGGTGCGCTCATTCGTCACCCTTCTGGAGGGCATCGTCCTACGGGATGCGGCCGGACGGGTGGCCGGCTACCTGCTGCAGGCCCATGCCGAGCAGGGATCGGTCATCGCGCTCCCCGGCCTCAAGAAACACATTGCCAGCCACCTGAATTTGACCAGCGAGACTCTGTCGCGAACCCTCCGCCAGTTGCGGGAGGAGCGCCTGATCAGCGAGACGGACGGCGGCCTGGTGATCGAGGATCCGGCGGGCCTGCGGCGAGTCACCGAGGGATTCTACCCGTGCCTCTGAGGGATATTCGACCGTCCGTCCGATGGGGTGGGGGCCCGCCCAGACGTTGATGCATCCGGACTCGCGATGATTCCCTTCCCCTTTTTTCCTCCTTCCGCCTTGCGCCGCCATGACGTGGAACGAAGCGCGGTGAGGTCGATCTCGCCAGCGCGGCAGGCCCAGGGTCACCGTCCCCTGCGCAGGCCCTGACGCCAAAACCGGTACCATGCCACCTCACTCCTGCCCACACCTATGTGGCACGCTGCCACATGGTAGGCGCCAAGGCGCTGCCATCAAGTCTACCCTGCCAGGCTAACCCATGATTATAACAGGAGTCCCTTCCTAGCCGGCGGCCTCAGTTCAGGCTGGCACGGCAGGTGCTCCTGGCAGGAGTGCTATTGGCCGCAAGGTTGGCTTTGAAGTTCTGTGGGGATTAGATGAATCCTCGGGTGCTGGTGGTGGACGACGACGCCGAGAACTGCCGGGTATTGAGTGAGCTGCTGGCAGCCGAGGGCTTCGATTCGCTTCCCTACGAGAGTGGGGAGGCGGCCTGGCAGGCCCTGAAGACCCGAGAGGTCCAGCCGGACATCGTGGTGGCGGATATGCGCATGCCGGGCCTTGACGGGATTGCGCTGCTCCGCCGCATCAAGGCCGACTTTGCTGCGATCCCCGTCGTGCTCGTGTCCGCCTTCGCCGACGAAGCCGTCTGGGCGGAGGGCTTGCGAGCGGGCGCGATCGACGTATTCCCCAAGCCGATTCAAGGCACATCCCTGGTGCGGGTCCTGCGAAAGGTGATGGAGATGTGCCGGACGCAGGGATCCGCGGTCGGTGAAACCCCTGATCCCCGATCGGCGGGGATTATACAACTGTGGAGGGAACCATGAAGAAGATGCTGGTGGTGTTGCTGGCGACGTTCTTTGCGATGGTGAGCCTGGCAGCGGCCGCGGATATCGAGGGCACGATCCAGTCCGTAGATCCTGCCAACAGCCAGGTCGTCCTCCAGGACGGGACCACCCTGACCACGGACGAGAACACAACCATCACAATGGGGGGCAACGAAGCCAAGCTGGAGGAGCTGAAGGAAGGGACCAAGGTGAAGGCCAGCTATGAAGAGAAGGACGGAAAGAACGTGGCGTCCAGCGTCGAGGTAAGCGGAGAGTAGCGGACGCGGTCCTGGCAGGACGCTTTCCGGCGCGGAGAGCGTCCTGCCTCCGGCGCCGGCACCTTGGGCCCAGACGCCCCGCCGGTGTCTCCATCCCCATGGACCCCATGAGGGATGGTCATCCGCGCGGGCTGTGGCGCCGCCCGCCGCGGGAGTGGCTCCCCCAATGCCCCGCTCTTGCAGGAACCGGCCATGGCCCTCAGTCGCTCCCCACGCCGGCAGCCTTCAAGAACTGCCGGATCTTCGCCAGGGGAACAACGAAGGTCTCGCCCGGCATGGGCACCCGAACCGAATAGTTCCCCCCTCCTTCGCGGACGGCGACCGACGCCGTTCCAAACCCCTCCACCACGCCGAGCAGTTCTCCGGTCCCCGCGCGGAATACTCCTCCGCCGCTCACGCCGTTCGCCGCCACCGCGTCCACCATCAGGCTGTCCTCGGTCCCCTCGCCGGCGGCCGCTTCCTGCTTTTCCTTGCTGTCGGTAGGGACCTCGCTCACGATGCCGCTGAATAGCCCCAATCGCCTCCCCCAGGGGAAGCCCACCACCAGAATATCCTCTCCCAGACGGGCGTCTTCGGTATCGCCGATGTCGACGGGCGGGGCGGCAACTCCCGGGACACGGAGCAGCGCCAGATCCTGGGTGCTGGAGTTTCCCCTCAGGACCAGGCCGGCCCCAAGCTTCCGCCCGGGCGCCACGGCCCCCGTGAAGCGGACGAACACTTGCGCGTCGTCCTTCCCATCCAGGAGATGGGCGGACGTGAGAATATACGACACCGGCTGAGAGCCCGGATCCTCGGTCTTGGAGGCGACGACGACCCCGGAACCCGCGCCTACCCGGCGCCCGCCGCGCTCGACGAGGACCTTGGCGGTCGAAGCCACGATCCGGTCCACGACCGTCTGCCGGACGTCCGGGACGGAGGCCCCGCTCGCCGCACAACCCGCCAGGGCGAGCAGGAGGGCGGCGGCGATTCCGCAGCGGGCACACCCGCCCATGTCCGGGCCCCGGCCGCCGGCGATCCGGGGCCAGGAAGCTGCGCAAGCGCGGGTTTGAATGTGGGTCACAGCTTCGCCCATTGGGGCACTATACCTTGTCCATTACTGCACGCAAAGGGCAAACGCTCGGGGGTCGGCATGCTGCCCGCGGCAGCCAGGGTCGATCCATCCGTCACCGAAAGCACTCTGGATGACACCGGGGTTGCATTGAGCTAAGATATCGTCCCGGGAAGGGCCTATGCGGTCCGACCGATGAAAGTCTGGTCGCTTCGCCTCAAGATCATCGGCCTCGTGGTTGCCCTGATCACCGGCAGCAGCCTGGTGGCCAGCGCCGTCCACGGGTGGATGGCCTATCACGCGCTGAAGGAGGACATCCGGAACCGGGCCGCCAGCGTTGCCTCGGAGATCGCCTCCGGCATCGCCACGACCGAGGAGCTGACCAATTCCCGCCTCCTCCAGACTGAGATCCGGAACATCCTCGCCGCCCGTCCCACCCTGCGGTGGCTGGAGATCTACGAAACCGGACCCGACGGCTTGGTGCGGGTCGCCTCCAGCCGTCAAGTCCCGCTCCCGCCCCCGGCGCTGGCCGTCCGTGCGCTGAACAGCCGCCGGACCGTCACCGAGATGGGCACCAGGGATGACCAGGGCGCCTGGATCGCGGCGGCCCCCATATACATTCACGGGGCCACGGGCGGGGCCGTCGTCCTGTCCCTTTCCCCCGAAGGGGCCCAGCGGCTGGCCGTCAGCCTGTTCCAGCAGCTGCTCTTCGTGCTGGCGCTGGCCGGGGTGACCGTGGTAGCCAGCCTCGCACTGTTCACGGAGTACAGCATCAACCGCCCGATCCGGGCCCTGCTGGCCACCATGACCGCCGTCAAGCGTGGAGACCTCTCGGCCGAGCCGGCGGTGACCCGGCGCGACGAGATGGGGCGGCTGGCGCAGGGGCTCTCCAGCATGCTGCACCGGATTCGCGAGAGCTCGGATGAGAACGTCCGGCTGCTGGAGCAGATCAACCGGTTCAACCAGGAGCTCCAGACGCGGGTGGACGAGGCCACCCGGGAGCTGGCCTCCCGCAACGAGGCGTTGCGCCGGGCCAGCGAGCTGCTGTTCGATCTCCAGTCGCAGCTCGGGCGGGCCCAGCGGCTGGCCAGCCTGGGGCAGTTCACGGCCACCATCGCCCACGAGATCGGAACCCCGCTCAACTCGGTGGCCGTCCACCTGCAGCTGCTGACCCGCAGCTCCGGCCTCACCGAGCAGGACCGGCAGCGCCTCGTGACCATCGACGGGCAGATCCAGCGCTTGGTGCAGACCGTGCGGAAGCTGCTGGCGGCCACGCGGGGAGAGGCCGGGCGGCCGGAGCCGATCGACCTCAACCAGCTCGTCTGCGGGATCACGGACCTCATGAGCCCGGTCTTTGCCTCCAAGGGCATCGACTGCTCCTTCGGAATGGATGACGCCTTGCCCAAGATCCAGGCCGACGGCAATCAGATCCAGCAGGTGGTCCTCAACTTGCTGACCAACGCCGTGGACGCCCTGTCCAACGGCGGCTTGCTACGAATCGAGACCGCCCAGGAAGATGCGGGGGTTGTTCTGCGCGTCGCGGATTCCGGCCCCGGCATCTCCTCCCGGGACCGCGAGCGCATCTTCGAGCCCTTCTTCACCACCAAGGCGGAGGGTCGGGGGACCGGCCTCGGCCTGGCCATCTGCCGGCAGATCGTGGAGACCCATCGAGGCGCCATCCGTGTGACCGACACGCCCGGAGGCGGGGCGACCTTTGAGGTGCGCCTTCCGGCGGACTCCGGCGAGGAACCCTGATGAACGCAGCCCGCCTGCTGGTGGTGGATGACGACACAGCATCCCGCGAGGCGGTCGCCGAGGCGTTGCGGGCCGAGGGTTACACGGTTGAGACGGCGGCGGGCGGGCGGGCGGCGCTGGCGCTCTGCCGCGAGCGGATCTTCGATGTGGTCGTGTCGGACATCCGGATGCCGGACCTGGACGGCCTGAGCCTGCTCCGCGGCCTTCGCGAGACCCATCCCCAGCTGAGCGTCATCCTGATGACCGCCTTCGGCACCGTGGAGGCCGCGCTGGAGGCGATCAAGCAGGGAGCCTATGATTACGTCAGCAAGCCGCTCCGGCTGGACGAGCTGCTGCTCACAGTGCGGCGGGCCCTGGCCCATCGCCGGCTCATCCAGGAGAACCTGGAATTCCGCCGGGTCCTCCAGGACCGCTATCAGCTGGCCAACATCGTCGGCGTCAGCCCCTCCATGATCGAGGTGTTCAAGTTGATCGCCCGGGTGGCCGCCTCGCGCAGCACGGTCCTGATCACCGGCGAGAGCGGCACCGGCAAGGAGGTCGTCGCCCGGGCGCTGCATTTCAACGGGCCGCGCGCCAGCGCCCCCTTCGTCACCATCGACTGTGGCGGGCTGGCCGAGGGCCTCCTGGAAAGCGAGCTGTTCGGCCACGTCCGGGGGGCCTTCACCGGAGCCACCACGGCCCGCCGCGGACTCTTCGAGGCCGGCCATACCGGCACGGTCTTCCTGGACGAGATCGGCGACATCGGGCCCAACATCCAGGCCAAACTCCTGCGGGTCCTCGAGCTCCAGGAGGTCAAGCCGGTGGGGGGCAACCAGCCGGTCCACATCGACGTCCGGCTGATTGCCGCCACCAACAAGGACCTGCTGACCGAGATCCGTGAGGGCCGCTTCCGCGAGGATCTTTTCTACCGCCTCAACGTGGTGGGTATCCACCTGCCGCCCCTGCGCGAGCGGCGGGAGGATATTCCCGCCCTGGCCCAGCATTTCCTCCGAAAGTATGCCGCGGCCAACGGCAAGGTCCTGGACCGGTTCGCGACCGAGACGATGGCGCTGCTCGAGCGGTATCCCTGGCCCGGGAATGTGCGGGAGCTGGAGAACGCCGTGGAGCGGGCGGTGGCAGTGAGCAGCCATCCCATCGTGCTCCCCGACGATCTCCCGACCCACCTCGTGTCGCCGGCCGGGTCGGCTGGCCAGTCGAGCGAGCCGGAGCTCGGTCCCCTGCTGCCCTTGGACGATCTCATCCGGGGACATGTCATGCGGGTGCTCGATGCCACCGGCGGGAACAAGAAGCGGACCGCCGAGATCCTCGGCGTGGACCGACGCACCCTCTATCGCATGCTGGGTCGCTACGGAGCGGCCGCCGGGGATTTGCCTCCCGACGCGTGAGACCCTTCCCCTCGCCTTTCGGCGGGGCCTCCCACTCCTCCTGCTTCCGGCCCGCTCGCCTTGCGCACCCGCGGGCCGCCCGCCGACCTGCGCGGTTCCCGAGGGCATCGAGCGGCGAGGCCACTTGACGCGGCCCCCCCGGCACCGTATCATTCGCCAGTGCGGGAGTCCGGTGGAGCCGGGCTGAGAGGGCGGCCAATCCTGCCGCCGACCGTCGGAACCTGACCTGGGTAATGCCAGCGTAGGGAGACCGGCATGCCTTCGATTCCTTCCCCCACCAGAATCCGTTCCTCTGTCTGCCTGCCGGCCGGTTCCGTGATCCTCCGTCCCTTCCTGGGCTTCCCGCTTCGACTCCGCGCGCGTGGAAACCGTCACCCTGTGACCGAGGGCCGCAGCCGCGGGCGACACTGAGCGCCGCTCAGCGGGTGCCGCGGAGGCTCCCGGCCGCAGGACAGACGACGCGCCCTTCTGCAACGGGGGGTCGAAGAACGAGGGGGGGTATCCATGGTGGATCTCGTTCGGCAGGCCCAGGCTCACGGCATCCGGCCGGTGCCTCCGGATGCCCGGCACCTGAGCGGGTTCGATACGTTCGTCCTCTGGGCTGACCTTGGGATCAGCCTGCTGGTCATGGTGGTCGGCATGTTCCTGGTGCCGGGGCTCGGCCTCGGCGCGGCACTCGCCGCCATCGTGGTCGGCTCATTGATCGGCAATCTGCTCCTCGGCCTGGTGGGGACCATGGGCGCCGACACCGGCGTTCCGACCATGGTCCTGTTCCGGCCGGTGCTGGGTCTTCGCGGCTCGTACGTGCCCACCGTCCTCAACATCCTGCAGCTGCTGGGCTGGGCCACGTTCGAGATCATCGTCATGGCCCAGGCGGCCGCCCTGCTGAGCCAGCGGCTCTTCGGCATGGGCCACTATCTGGGGTGGGTGGTCTTCTTCACACTGCTCTCGGCGCTCATGGCGTACGGCGGCCCCGTACTCGTCGTCAAGCAGTGGATGGAGAAGTTCGCCGTCTGGGGTGTGATCGTCACGATGCTGTGGGTGACCTACGCGGTGCTGACCACCTACGACCTCCGCGCCCTCTGGGCCAAGCCGGCCACGGGCGAGATGTCCTTCTGGCTGGCGGTGGATCTGGCGGCAGTCATGCCGATCTCCTGGGTGCCCCTCGTCGCCGACTACAGCCGCTTCGCCCGGAGCCGCAGGGGGGCGTTCTGGGGGACGGGCGTCGGCTACTTTGTTTCGCAGGTCTGGTTCTACGCCCTCGGCGTCCTGCTCGGTTTGTCGGCCGCGGTCGCCACGGACCCCAGTGCGCCGATCAACCCGCTGCTCGCCGCCATCGCCGGCCTCACCGCCGGATGGGTCTCTCTCCTGATCCTCCTCTTTGGTGAGACGGATGAGGGGTTCGCCAACATCTACTCCGCCGCCGTCTCGGCGCAGAACATCTTCGCTCGCACGGGTCAGCGCACGCTCACCCTGGCCGTCTCGGCCGTCGTGTTCGTGCTGGCGGCGACCATTCCGCTGGTCCAGTACGAAAGCTTCCTACTCCTCATCGGCTCGATCTTCGTCCCGCTCTTGGGGGTGATCACGGCCGACTACTTCGTCCTGCGGCACCGGCGATACGACGTGGAGGAGATCTATCGCGAAGGAGGCCGCTACTGGTACGGGACCGGCGTCAACTGGGTGGCCGTGCGGGTGTGGCTGCTGGGGATCGTCCTGTACCTGGTGATCGCCGGACTGCCGGAGCTCGGGCTGCCGGGCCTGGCCCCGTGGATGGGCGCGACGCTGCCGACGTTCCTGTTCGGCTTCGCGGCCTACGCGCTGGCCGGCCGGCGGATTGAGCGGCGGACCCCCTCCCCCGCGGCGATCTAGGCCGGCGCGCGCCCGCTGGAGACTGGCGGCTTCAAGCAGAGAAAGGATGTCCGCCCAAGGGATCGGCTCACTTCCCAAACAATCCCTTGAAGAATTGCTGGATACCGGTCCCGACCTTTGACCCTTCCTGGCGGACCTCCGACCCGGCGGAGGGCGCGGCTCCGCCCTTGGCCCTCCCTGGGGCGGCGCCCATCGCTGTCTGGCACGGGTGGGCATCGGACATGGCCTTGCCGATCAGGGCCTGCGCGAGGAAGGACAATCCCCCCGTCGCCACCGCCGCGCCGATGGTCGCCGCCATCTGGGCGACTCCCACCTCGTTCACGCCGACCGTGGGCTGGGTCAGCGTCCCGCGAACGCGCAGGAGGTTCACCAACTGGCCGGCGCCAATGCCGATGCCCTGCCGGGCCTCGGGGAGCAGGGAGAAGTCGATGGCCTCGCTCTTGAGATCGACGGTGCCGCTGCTGACGACGTTCATCTGATCCGTCTCGAAGGCGATCCCCCTGTCGGTTCTGGCAATGCCGTCCTTGGCCGCGAACCGAACCACTCCGCACTTCAGGTTTGTGGACTGACCCCCTTTGCTCAGCGGGTTCAGCTTGCTCACCACTTCGGTCACCAGATCGGCCCCCAGCCAGTTCACGAATCCCGAATGGATCTTCCCGTCGCCCAGAACGACCAGCAGGCTCCCATCGAGTCCGGCCAGCAGGCTCCGGATCGAGTCGCCGCTACCCTTGAGGTCCATGGACGCGTCGGTCTTGACCCCGCTGACGAGTTCGGGGCGCCCCATCTCGGCGAGCACCTGACCGAGCAGGACGCCCTTGGCGTCTATCGTGGCCGTGAGGATGGCGGTCGTACCGCCGGATGCGTCCAGCCCAACCTGCCCGCTGACCGTCCCGCCCCCGACCCGGCTGCTCAGGGGCTGAATCAGCATCCGCCCGTCGGCAAGCTGGACATGCGCAACCACGGCCTCAATGGGCATCTTGTCGGGCAGCACCACCCGGTCCGCTCGCAGCTCGACATTGGCGTCCGCCAGCCGGAGAGCAGCCAGGGGCAAGGGCTCGGCGGGAAAGAGCCCCGCAGCGCCCGAGCCCGCAGCGCCGGTCCTCGCCGTCCCGCCCTGGGGGAGCAGGTCTGCGAGATCCAGCAGCGTGGATGCGAGCGTCGCTTCGATTCTCGGATGCGGGGTCCCGATCCGGATGCTCGCCTTGCCCGTCAGCGTGCTCTTGCCGACACTGGCGTTCATGCCGGTGACGGACAGCGCCGAGGGCGATCCGGCCACCCGGGCCGCCAAGACAAACGGCCCGACAGCGGGAATGGACGCCCCTGCAAGCCTGGCGACCTCCGCCAGATTCAGCGCCTTGGCCTCCACCTTGAGGTCAAGTCCCGAGACCTCCATCGGCTCCGCCACGGTTCCATTCAGATTAACCGTAGTTCCGCCGGACTTGAGGACGAGGGCCACCGGATAAGGGCGCGACGGCGCCTGCAGCTCGGCCAGGGGGCCTACGGTCCCGGCCAAGGTGAATGCCTTGCGGTCATAGGCAGCCGCCAGATCGATCCGCACCGGGCTCGAGAGATCCTTGGCCTGGAGATCCAGTCGTTCGAGGGTGAGGGTGGTCGCTCGCTTGGTCTTGCCGTCCAGGTAGGTGAGGGTGCCCTTTTCGATCCGCACGCTCTGCACCGCCAGGGCCGTCAGGCCCGGCCCGGCCTTTCCCGGTTTCTGGATTCCGGAGGCCGCCGGGGCCGCCCCGAAAGACCAGTTCCCGACACCTCGCGCATTCGTCTCCAGCCAGATATTCGGCTGCAGCAGAACCAGACGCTCGACCACGATGCGGCGGAAGATCAGGGGCAGGAGCGCGACCTGGACCTCGAACGTCCGCATTGTCACCATCTGGGGCCGGGTCCCCCAGGAGGCGTTGGCGAAAGACACGCCGTTGACTGCGAGGGTCGGGGACAGGCCGATCGCAACGTGGAGGTCGCCCGCAATGGCGAGATCCCGCCCGGTCGCCGCCTTCACTTGCTGGGCGATCAGGCCCTTGTACTTGTTGAAGTCTATGGACTTGATGGCGATGACGGCGGCCACGAGCGCCACCAGGATGGAGGCGGCGGCGACAAGCAGAAGCGTCTTGAGACGCATGTTCATCTCTCCCAGGCTGAGATCAACACGTGCGGCATGGCGGGCAGACAGGTTTCCATCCCCTATGAAGGAGAACCATATGCCAGAAGTCAAACAAAAATCGGGGAGATGATGCGGCGCGGGGGCGCAAACGTCCCCGGCGGGAGAGGGGGATCGAAGCGGCACAGCGCGAGGGTCAGGGTGCGGAGGCTGCCGTGGTCTCCATCACCCGGTCTGTTTTGGCTGCCAGGTAGAAATCGCTCTCGGTGAGGCCCCCCACTTTGTGGGTCCAGATCTCCACCGTGCATTTCCCCCAGCCAACGTGCAGGTCCGGATGATGCCCCTCTCCCTCCGCCACCGCGCCGACCTTGTTGGCGAACTCCAGGGCCCTGGCGAAGTCCGGGAAGTGGTAGGTCCGCTCCAGGTGACCCTGCGGGCTCACGTGCCAGCCGGGCTTGAGCTGGTAGAGCATCTCCTGGATCTTTGGCCACTCCATCGGGGGAATGCCCCCCCGGCAGGGGACGCACTTGTGATCGGCGAGACTCATAGTCCGCTCTCCTCTCTCCGGTGAAACGGGCGCCGGCGCTGGCGTGCTGCCGGGGCGGCGGCCTCCGTCCGCAACGCCCGTCCGACCGCCGCGGCCGCGTCTCGCGATTCCATCCGCGAGGCACTTCTCCATCATACTGGGGCACGCCGGCACAGGGAAGTGCCCGCCTCTGCGTTCAGATCCCGGCCGCGCTGGCCTGGCTGAAAGGATCCAGGCCCGCCTCCAACCCCTGACGCGTGATCCGGATGGCCACCGGCCGCGAGAAGTAGAGCGTGCTGAAGGAGACCCTCCGCGGGATCACCCGGTGTCCCAGCTTCCCGAGCGCGGCCAGCTTGGTCTCCCCCACCCGGTCATCCACCCAGAGGTCGGTGCCCTCGGTGTGCAGGCGCGGCGCTTCGATTGCGGCCTGGATGGGCTCCCTGGCGTCCAGCAGGTTGGACAGCACCTGAGGAACGGCCGAGACGATCCTCCGGCCGCCCGGCGCGCCCAGGGTGAGATAGGGTCCCCCACGGTGGAAAGCCAGGACGGGCACCATGTTCACCAGCGGGCACTTTCCCCCGCCGACAGAGTTGGGTCTTCCCGGCTCGGGGTCGAACCAGATCATCCCGTTGTTCAGCAGGATCCCGGTCTCGGGGACGACCAGGCGCGACCCGAACAGGCCCACCGCCGTGTTAGTGAGCGACACCATGTTGCGCTGCCGGTCGATGACCCCGAGATGCGTGGTGCAATCGCCGCCTTTTCCGATCCGGACGCGCCCCCCTGCAGGTCGCGGCGCTCCGGCCTGGCGCGCCTCGTATGACCACGGATCGGGCGGGCCGGCACTCTGCCGCCTGCCGGCCTTGAGCCCCTTTGCGCAGGCCGCGGCGTAGCCGTCCGACACCAGACCTTCCCACGGCGCGTCCACGCTGCGCGGATCCCCCAGGTAGCGCAGGCGATCCTCGAACCCTCGCTTCACCGCCTGGGCGCGCAGGTGTAGTCCGCCGGCCGTCGAATACCCTACTCGGGCCGGGGAGAACTGCGCCCAGAATGCCAGGATCTGGAGAGCCGTCACCCCACCCGTCGCGCCCGGCGTGAACGCCAGCTCAACCCCCCGGTAGCCTCCCCACAGCGGCTGGACTGCCTGTACCTGATACCCCGCCAGGTCATCTTTCGTGAGCCAGCCGTCCATGGCCCGCATGTGGGCGTGAATTCGCTCGGCGATCTCCCCGCGGTAGAACGCCGCCGCCCCATCCCTGGCGATGAGGCGGAGGCTTCTGGCCAGCTCCGGCTGGCGGAAAAGATCGCCCTCGGCCAGGAACGGCGGACGGAAGATGTCCTGGCCGTTGCGCAGGTAGGTGCGGGCCGTCTCGGGGAATGCCCGGACCTCCTCCGAATGGATGGCCGTCGTCAGGGCCAGGTACCAGTCGGGAACGAAGCCGTCCTCGGCCAGCCTGATCGCCGGGGCCAGCACATCGGCCAGGTCCATCGTCCCGTACCGCTCCAGCATCAGGCAGAGGCCCGCCACCGATCCCGGCACCGCCACAGCCCGGGCCCCGTAGATGTTGGCGTCATCCACCACTCTGCGCCACGTGAACAGATCCTGTATGTTCCCCTCGGCCAATTCGTAGCACCGTTCGTGACAGGCGGACGGCGCCCGGACGTTGGCGTCGATCGCCACGGTCTCGCCGCGCTTGGCCAGGTGAACGAGGAAGCTCCCGCCGCCAGCCAGTGTGGACATGAACGGCTCGATCACATTCATGGCGAAGGCGGTGGCCGCGGCAGCATCCACGGCGGTGCCGCCGCGGGCCAGGATCCCGGCGCCCACCCCGGCGCCCAGCGGGTGCTCCGCCACCACCATTCCCCGCCGCGCCCGCGGGGTGACCTTGCCCAGCGCCAGCGTGCTCTGGATCATGCGCCTGCCTCCCGGGGTGTCGAATGCTCCTCCGGCAACGGCTGCCTTCAATGCCCCATTCGCCATCCGCGCGCACCGCGCTTGGCCCGCACGAGGAGCCCGGCCGGCCGGGTCCGACGCTATCCCTGACAGTTGCGGTCTGTCAAGGCGATTGTCCGGGGCACGGGGTTGCTTCCGGGGGTCGCCTCGCCACGCCTGGATGTGGCCTCAAGACCTCCGACACCTCCTCGGTCGATTCCTGTCCCGCAATCCGGCCTGGAAGTCGACCCAGCAATCAGCCACCCTGACACTTGCCGGTCGAAGGCTTCGGGTGCGGGGCGGGGCCGAGCGCTCCGGATGAAGCGCCACACAGTGACGCAGGGCAGGAAGCGGCGGATGTCAGGACTTACAAAGGAGGGTGTTCAGCGGGCAGGCTTCGGCCCAGGACCTGGTCGACCGTGCTGGCCACCTGATCGGGATTGAACGGCTTGCGGATGCTCAGGGTCGCCCCCGCCTCGATGCCTTTGGCCTCAAGATCGGGCAGGCTCATGGCCGTCATGATGAGAATGGGGGTGTGGCAGAGCCCGGGGTCGGCCCGCAGCTGCTTGCACACCTCGAACCCATCCATGCCGGGCATCATGATATCCAGGATGATCAGGTCCGGCCGCTCCTTCTTGGCGATCGCGATTCCCGCGCGCCCGTGGGTGGCCATGACCACCCGATAGCCCCGAGCCTCCAGGACGTTGGTGCACACCCCGAGCACGAGTCGGTCATCGTCAATACAGAGGACCGTCTGCCGGCGACCCGCTGCCGTGGGCTCTTCGTTCATCCGGGCTCCTCCTCTTCCAGCAGCTTTTCTCCCTGCTACCCTTAGCGACCCGGCCCCCAATTGTCAATCGAACACCATTCCTTGTCTCGCTGACCTCCGCTTGCTTCGCCCTGGCAAGCGGATCGCGACCGGCAGTCGCGATCCCGATTCCCTTCAGAGGGGCCATCGAGCGCTGCTGTCGGAGGCACCGATCGGGGCGAATTCGGGGACGGCGACCGGCGGGCGGCGGGATGGAGGCGCCGCGAATCAGGCGCTGCACCCCCATGCGAATGGGCTACATCCCCAGATAGGCCTTCTTGAGGTGCGGATTGGCCAGCAGGTCCGCTCCCTTTCCCTCGAGCACGATCCTCCCGTTTTCCAGGACGTAGCCCCGATGGGCCAACCGCAGCGAGTGCTGGACATTCTGCTCCACCAAGAGCACCGTGGTGCCCTGGGCGTTCACATCCCGCACCGTCTCGAGGATCTGCCTCACCAGGAGCGGGGCCAGCCCTATGGAGGGCTCGTCGAGCATCAGCAGCCGAGGAAGGGCCATCAGCCCCCGGCCGATGGCCAGCATCTGCTGCTCTCCGCCGGAGAGGGAGCCCGCGAGCTGCGTCTGCCGTTCCTGCAGGATCGGCAGCAGGCCGAAGACTGTCTCCAGGCTCTTGGCCCGCCGCTGCCTCGCCTCCCGTGAATAGGCCCCCAGCTCCAGGTTCTCCAGCACCGTCATGTAGGGGAAGAGCCGCCGGCCCTCGGGTACCTGCACCAGACCCAGGGCCACAATTTCATAGGGCGGGAGGTGGTCGATGCGCTGCCCCCGGAACTGGATCGAGCCTCGTCGCGGGCGCATCATGCCGGAGAGGGTGTTGATGGTGGTGGTCTTGCCGGCGGCGTTGGCTCCAACCAGGGCGACGATCTCCCCCTCCTCCACGGTCACCGACATCCCATGGAGCACCTTGACGTCGCCGTACGCCACGTCGATGTCGCGGACTTCAAGCAAGGAGGTACTCCTCTCCCAAGTAGGCCTCGATCACCCGTTTGTCCCCTGCCACCTCTTTGGGCATCCCCTCGGCGATCTTCTCTCCGTGATGCAGCACCAGGATCCGGTCGGAGATGGTCATGATGGCCGCCATGATGTGCTCGATCACCAGGAGGGTCACCCCCTGGTCCCGGATCTTCTTGAGGATCTCCAGCATGTGGGCCAGCTCCGTCGGGTTCAGCCCCGCCATCACCTCGTCGAGGAGCAGCAGCCGGGGCCGGGTGGCCAGCGCCCGCGCGACTTCCAGCCGCTTCCGGTCGGAGATGGTCAGGCTCTTCGCCGCCTTGTCCCGGCAGTCCGAGAGCCCCACCAGATCCATCACCTCCAGGGCCCGCTCTCGAGCCAGGCCCGGATCGGCCGTCCGCAGGAAACTCCCCACCATCACATTCTGGAGGGCCGTCAGATTTCCAAACGGCTTCACCACCTGGAAGGTGCGCACCAGCCCGCTCCGGCACAGGTGGGGAGCCCTCAGGTGGTTGACCGGCTCGCCCGCAAAGGTCACCCGGCCCTGGTCGGGCCGGAAAAAGCCGGAGACCACGTTGAAGAGCGTGGTCTTACCCGCCCCGTTCGGGCCGATCAGTCCCAGAATCTCTCCCTCTGCTATTCCGAAGCTGACCTCCTTGAGGGCGGCGAGACCGCCGAAGGTCTTGGTCAGGTTCTCGGCCTGCAAAATCATGCGTCCCCCTCCAGTGATGGAGCAGGCCGCCCCTCCCGCTGCCCGAGCACTCGCTTCCACCATGCCGCAAGAGAAGGCACGATGCCCTGCGGCAGGAGGATGACCACGGCGATCAGGACGGCCCCGTAGACCACCAGGTCCAGCCCCTGCAATCCTCCCAGCTTGGCTCGCAGAACCTCCTGAAGGGGGGTCACCAGGAAAGCGCCGGCCACCGGACCCCAGACGGTCCCGATCCCGCCGATGATGGCCATCATGGCCAGCAGGACCGAAAAGTCCAGGGAGAACATGGCGAACGGTTCGATGTAAAAGATGTACTGGGCGTAGAAGGTGCCGGCCAAGGCGGTAAGAAAGGCGCTGACGAGCGTCGCCACCAGCTTGTAGCGAGCCGTGTCGATCCCCAGCGCTTGGGCTGCGTCCTCGTCCTCCCGGAGGGCGGCTAGGTAATAGCCCAGGCGAGAGTGCTCAATCCAGAGGCTCACCAGGACCGTGATCACCATGAAGGCCAGCGCCACGCAGGCGTAGGCGGAGAGCCCGCGGAAGACGAAGTTCCCGAGCGCGGGCTGGAAGGGCACGCTGAGGCCGATGGAGCCCCCGGTGAGGTTGTGGGCGTACAGTGTCAGGATGCGGAGCACCTCGGCAAAGGCGATGGTGACCAGCGCGAAAAAGGGGCCGCGCAGCCGGAAGCTGGGGTAGCCGATGGCGCCCGAGACAAGGGCGGCCAGGACGCCCCCGATCACCATCCCCATCCAGGGGGAAATCCCCTGGTCGATAAAGAGCAGGGTTGAGGTGTAGGCCCCGATGCCGAAGAAGGCCGCATGACCCAGCGACAGCTGCCCCGCGAGGCCTCCCACGATGTTCCAGGCAGAGCTGGCGGCCGCATAGACCATCATCATAATCAACACATGCAGGTAGAACTTGTCCTTCACCAGGAAGGCCAGCGCGGCGGCCACCACGGCAAGGCCAGCCAGCGTCCAGAGGGAGCTGCTGGGAATGGACCGATACCCAAGCCAGCCGGAGAGCGGCGTGCCCCTCCTTTGAGTCGCGGTGCTCATTTGAGGCCTACCTCCTCGGCTCCGACGACTCCAAAGAGCCCCGTGGGACGAATGAGGAGCACGACGATGAATACTACAAAGTACACGGCCTCCTTCAGCTCGGGAACGTAGAAGCCGCTGAATGCTTCCACGAGGCCGATGATGAACCCCCCCAGGAGCGCCCCGGTCAGGTTCCCCAAGCCCCCCAGCACCACCACCACGAAAGCCACCAGCACGAAGTAGGTGCCGACCGTCGGAAAGACTGGGTAGAGAGGCATGAGCAGCGCCCCGGCGACGCCCACCAGCGCCGATCCGATGGCGAAGGTGACGAGATAGACGCGATCGATGTTGATCCCCATCAACAGCGCCGCCGTCCTGTCCTGGGCCGCGCAGCGGATGGCCTTGCCCAGATAGCTTTTTTGCAGAAAGAGAAAGAGGATGCCCGTGATGGCCAGCGCCACCAGGAAGGCCAACAGCCTGGATACCCCCAGCACCAGGGGACCGACGGAGATCACCGCTCGGGACAGTTGCGTCTGCACCGACTGGTAGTTGGCCGTCATCGACACCAGGGCCAAGTTCTGCAAGAGAATGGAGAGGCCGACGGTGGCGGCGATCTGCATGGAGGATGAAGCCTTCAGGATCGGCCGGATCACCAGGAACTCGACAACGAGACCTACCAGAAACAAGAGGACCACCACCAGCAGGATGGATGCGTACGGGTCCAGTCCGTACAGACGGTACAGCCAGAAGGAGGCGTACATGGCGACCATGAGAAACTCGCCATGGGCGAAGTTCACCACCCGAAGGACTCCAAAGATGAGGGTCAGTCCGATGCTGATCAGTGCGTAGACGCCGCCCAAGAGGATGCCGGACACCGCGACCTGAGCCAGGATGACTCCCATGGCGACACCTTATTCTTGGCAGAAACTTTTCGTCAACGATGGGGCGGCGTGACGAGCGGGTTGAGAGCTACCCCCTGCTATCGCTGCAAAGTCTCGACCCCTGCCAGCCTGAAGTTGCGTCAACCCTCGGGCTGGCCAAGGACGAATAGGACGATGCAGGTCGGGGTGACGGCCGCAAATGGGCCGACTGCGATCGGGATCACCCCCACTGCGAAGCCGGGAATTACGGGGGGGCGCCCCCGCCGGAAAACTCGATCAGCGGGAGCGCCCCCCATCACCCACCCTGTGCGGTGCTCGCCGAGGTGCCCTCACTCAGATCCGTCCGGCTCCCCCCGCACCGCCCACGATCCTTCACCGGCTAAAGCTCACCCCGCGTGCTTCTTCCAGGCGGGCCAGGGTATGATGGCCTCGGCCACCGCGGCCGCCTTGGGCCAGACCGTCAACAGTTGGCCCTTCTGCCACTGGAATATCAGCGGGAACGCTCGCATGTCTTGCCCGGCGTCCTTGTCGCCGGGGGGGCGAACTTGACCCCATACCCCATCGGCGTATGCTCATCCGGAATGTCCGTCGCCAGGGCTGCCTTGCGGATCGCCTCCGCGTCGGTGGAGCCTGCCCTGGAGATCACATCAAACAGCACCTGGGCGCCCATGAAGTTCATCAGGGAGTGGCCGGAGTGAGGTGCCTCCTTGAAGATCTGCTGGTACGCCTCCGCCGCCTCCTTGGCCCCCGGAGCGAACTTGGGATTGATCAGGTACTGAGTGTTGTCGACGTTGAACACGCCGGTGGCGTCATCGCCCAACGCATTGGCAAAGTCCGTGAGGGCGTAGCCGGCACCGGTCCCGATCACCGCCTTGGGCCAGAACCCCAGCTCCCGGGCCTGCTTCCAGAAGATCAGCAGGTCCTGGATGTACGAGGTGGCGATCAGCACGTCGGGCTGGGCCGCCTTCAACTTCAGGATGAGGGGAGACAGGTCGGTGGCCCTGGAGCTGTACGGATCACTCCCCAGGAGGTTCAGGCCGATCTCTTTGGCTCGCTTCTCGGCCCCGGCACCCACGGTGGTGCCGTAGAGGGCATCCTCGTGAACGATCGATACCTTGAGCTTGTCTGGAGCGATGCCCAGCTTGGGCGCAAGCACCTCTTTGCTGTAGTCGGCAGCCTTGCCGCCGTACATGGAGCCCATGGGGGTGATGCGGAACAGGTATTTGAACCCGCGCTCGACGATGGGATCCGAGATTCCGCCCATTTCCCAATAGATCACCTGGTTCCGTTCCGCGACTTGCGTGGCCGCCATGGACAGCGTGCTGGAATAGGTGCCGATGAGGATGGGGACCTTCTCGCTGGAGATCAGACGATTGGCCTGGGAGACGGCCGCATTGGCATCGGGCGCGTCGCCTTTCACGAATTCGATCTCTTTCCCGAGGAGTCCCCCCTTCTTGTTCTGCAGGATGCGGGCGACCTCGGCGCCGCGCCAGCTCTCTTCACCCAGCAGCGCCATGTCGCCAGTGAGCGGATAGATGGCGCCGATTTTGATGGAGCCGCCGGAGGCGGCGAAGACGCGGGCCGGCGGCGCCAAGACGGCTGCGCCCAGGGCGCTGAGGCCGAGGCCTTTGAGCAGTTGCCTCCGGGTCAGATGGCCTGCCGAGGGTCCCGAGGATCTCCGTGCTTTCCTGGTATCCATGTCACCCTCCTTTTTCCCGTGGTGTGGACCGGGGCGAGCACGATCGCCGGCGGTCGCTCTCTCTGGTCGACCCGACAAGCGGCATCGGTGTGACAGGTCGTCGGCGTCGGGATGGTGCCGACGGCGCATCGGGCTGTCCGGTCGTGCACGAGGCCGGAGTTCCTGCCACGCAGACGCGTCCAAACGGCATATCTCTCGAGGGGCAGAGTACGGATAGCACAAACAACCTTGCGAGTCAATACGGTCCGGTGTTTGGAAACGCCGTCGCTCACGGAGCGACCGCAAGCATGATCTTGCCGATGTGCGCGCTGCGCTCCATCAACCGGTGCGCCGCCGCCGCCTCTGCAAGCGGAAAGACCTGATGAATGACCGGGCCGCACCGCCCGGCTCCCAGCACCGGCCACACCGCCTCGAGGAGCGCCTGGGCGATCCGGCCTTTCTCCGCGGTGGTGCGCGGGCGCATGGTGGAGCCGGTGAGGATGGCGCGGCGCCGCATCACCGCCGTCAGGTCGAAGTCCTCCACTTTCGCGCCGTGCATCGTGCCGACCTGGATCAGCCGTCCGTCCATGGCGAGACACGCCAGATTCCGCATCGTGTAGGGGGCGCCGACGATGTCCAGCACAACATTCACCCCCTGGCCGGCGGTGAGTTCCCGGATCCGCTCCACGAAATCGGTCTCGCGGTAGTTGATCGCCGCCGCCCCCAGCCTCTGACACGCCTCGCACTTGTCCCGGCTGCCTGCGGTGGCGTAGCTGCGGGCGCCGAATTCGCGCGCCAGCTGGATAGCGGTGACCCCGATCCCGCTGGTGCCGCCGTGCACCAGCACGGACTCCCCTCGGGCGAGGCGCCCCATCTGGAACAGGTTGGCCCAGACGGTGAAGTATGTCTCCGGCAGCGCCGCCGCCTGGACGGGAGTGTAGCCGGCTGGCCAGGGCAGGCACTGCGGCGCCGGAACCGGGCAATACTCGGCGTACCCGCCCCCATTGGTCAGGGCGCAGACCCGGTCACCCGGCTTGAGCCCTGTCACCGCCTCGCCCGCGGCCGCCACCTCCCCCGCCACCTCCAGCCCGAGGATCGGGCTGGCGGTGGGCGGCGGCGGGTAAACCCCCTGGCGCTGCAGCACGTCGGGGCGATTCACCCCGGCCGCCTGCACGCGGATCAGGACCTCATCCGGCCTCGGCCGGGGTACGGGGGCCGTGGTCAGGCGCAGGACATCCGGCCCACCCGCCCCGACAGCTTCCATGTGGTGCATCTGCTCCGGAAGCGTCATCACCTTCCCTCCCCTCGCGACCGGCATATCGGGCGCCCACGGAACGCCGGAGACCGCCGCCGGCGTCGCTCAGGCGCTGCGGTACAGCTTGGTCAGCACGAACTCCCGATGCCCCAGCGCCTCGGCGGCGGTGAACCGCCCGTTGCAGGTGCGGAACATCGTCTCCAGCAGCTTGTCGCCGGCCTGGTCGAAGGTCAACTGCCGCTGCAGCAGCCCCGAGACATCCACGTCGATGTGCTCGGACATGGTGCGGACGGTGCGGGGGTTGGCCGACAGCTTGATGACCGGCAGGATGGGGTTCCCGATGACGTTCCCCTGCCCGGTGGGGAAGAAGTGCACCACGAATCCGGCCGCCGCCGCCAGCGTGACCATCTCGGCCGCCGCGGACGAGGAATCCATGAACCAGAGCCCCTTCCCCGCAGGCGCCTGGGCCGGCTCGAGGCAGCCGACGATCTTGCCCCTCTTCCCGATCTTCTGGATGTTCCCGAAGGCTTTCTCCTCGATGGTGGTCAGTCCCCCGATGATATTCCCCTTGGTCGGCTGGGAATCGGACAGGTCGTCGGTCTTGTTCGCCACGATGAAGTCGTTGTAGTCGCTCCACATCTTCATAAACTGGGCCGCCACCTGCGGGGTCGCGCACCGGTCGCGGACCACGGTCTCCCCGCCGGTGATCTCCAACGTCTCGCCGAAGAGGAGGGTGCAGCCCATGGCCTCCAGCTTGTCGAAGGCGTTGCCCACGGTCGGGTTGGAGCCGATCCCCGAGGTGGTGTCGGACTCCCCGCACTTGCACGAGACCCAGAGCTCGTCCGCCCGGCACTCTACCTTCTGCTGCTCGGTGGCCCGCTGGACGAAGTCCTTGGCCGCGCGCCCGGCGCTGGCCACCGTCTTGAGATCGCCGTTCAGCTCGATGCTGAAGCCCTCCACCGGCTTGCCGGTCTTGGCGATGCCGTCCACGACGCGCTGCGTCCAGCCCGGCTCGATGCCGATGACCACCGCGGCGGCCACATTGGGACTTGCCCCCGTGCCGATGAGCGTGCGGAAGTGCAGCTCCAGATCGGCCCCGAACTGGAGCCGGCCGTACGGATGCGGCAGGGCCAGAGTGCCCTTGATGTTGTTCTCGACCGCCTGGCAGGCGGCGTTGGACAGGTCATCGACCGGCAGAATGGCGACGTGGCTGCGAATGCCCACGCGGCCATTCTCGCGGCGGTAGCCCATGAATGTTCGGGTTGTCATCTCTCACCACCTCTTCGTTTTGATGTTGTGGACGTGCGCGCGGTCGCCGGGCTGCATGCCCGCCACCGCGCGGCCGATGTCGTGGCCGTACTTGATCACCGTGTCCCCGCTGGCGATGGTGCGGAGGGCCAGCTTGTGCCCGATGGGGATGTCGCTTCGCGCCTTGATCGTGAGGGTCTTGTCCTGGGTCATGATCCAGCCGTTCAGATCCTGACCGGCCTTCACCCCCTCGACGACCACGACGCCCACAGAGTCCGTTTCGTCGTGCACCACGAAGTGAATCATCGTACCTTCCTCCTCGCGTCAGGTGGTGTTTCATGCGGCCGCGGCCGCTTCGGACGGGGCCGCGCCGGGGTCACTATAGGCCTATCCCCGCGTCCGAATCAACCGGAGACAGTTCGCGGGATCTTGCCTCGAACATAGCGCATCAGGGGCGCACGATGCGGACCGTTTCCGCCTACGGACTCCCTGCACCCGCCGGCGCGGTCCCTTCCCGATCCATCTCCTCCAGTTTCAAGTCGCGCGTCTCCCGGATGAAGAGCAGCGCCAGCATGGCTACCGCGCAGTACACGGCGTAGACGAGGGGCATATAATACCACTTGTGGAGCACGTCTTGCCCGATCACCCCCGCCAGCAGCGAGGGGGCGACCATTCCCCCCATGATGGCCGAGAGACTGTACGAGATGCCGGCGCCGGAGTACCGGAACTTTGTCGGGAAGCTCTCCGAGGTCAGGATCGGGGCCAGTCCGTGCATCAGCCCGATCCCGAAGAAGGTGACGAGAAACTGCAAGCCCATGACGAGCAGGATTCGCTTCCCCAGGATGGCCAGGACGTACGGATACGAGAGCAGGGTGGTGAACGCGATCGCCAGGTACGCCACCTGCCGTCGCTTGAAGAGGTCGGAGAGCGGGCCGCTCAGGACCACCCCCAGGATGTCTCCGATCCGGGCGAGCAGGATGATGGTGGCGATCACGCCCAGCGGGATGCCGGCAAAGCGCATGAAGGAGATGACATACGTGCCGCTCACGTACCCGTCCATCTGCTGGAAGGCCGACACCAGGGCGAGGAGGATGATGGGGCCGGCGTGCTCCTTAAACACCGTGAAGCTCGGCATCCGGGCCAGCTGCTCTCGCTGCTTGAGCCGCTCGAACAGGGGGCTGTCGGCGAGCTTGTAGCGTGCCAGGAGGGCGGGGATCACGATCACGGCGGACAGCAACATGGCAACCCGCCAGCCGGTCGTCGTGAAGCTCCCGCTCAACAGCAGCATCGCCCCGCTGGCCGCCATGGCCCCCAGCGGGATGCCGAGGTTCGCCAGGGACATCCAGAAGGCGCGGGAGCGCCGTTTCGACCCGAATTCGGCGAGCAAGGCCGATGCCCCCCCGAACTCGCCGCCGAGGCCGATGCCCTGGACGATGCGCAGGAGCACGAGGAGAACCGGCGCTGCGACTCCCAGGGTGGCATACCCGGGCAGCAGGCCTGTCAGGCATGTGGCCGCCCCCACGATCAAGATGTTTATCATGAACGAGTACCTTCGGCCCACCCGATCCCCGAAGTGGCCGAAGATGAACGCCCCCAAGAGCCGGGCAGGGAACCCGGCCCCGAACGCCAGGTAGGAGAACACCAGGGCCTGGGTCGGGGGCAGCTTGGGGAAGAAGAGCGTTGGGAAGGCGCTGGCCGCAGCGTATCCGTAGATGAAGAAATCGTAAAACTCGAGGAGCACCCCCGCCGTGGCGGAGAAGGCGAGGAGAATCAGAACGCGAAGCCCAACCACCTGGTCCCCCCGTTCCGCTTCCATTCCCTTTCTCCTTATGGACAGCCCCGTTCGGGCCAATGTGCAGCGCCCCTTCAACCCTTCAGGAGTCTCTGGTGTTCCCGCGGTGCGCGGGAGGACAGACGTGCGCGAGGACTGCCGCCCAGAGTAGGAGCAGACCGGCCTACACTGAGGTGGCCGAGGCTAGGCAGGATCGGCCGGGTGTCCGCTTGAGGTTGTCCCGGTCATGGATAGCTGTCTTCGGGCCAGGATGGGCCCGGAGCGGAGGCGGGCTCCCGGGTGATTGCTTTGGAAGGCAGGGAGATGAATTCGCTCGAGCCCGTTGGACGCAGCCGGCGGATCCTGGAGGCGCAAGTCTGGGAGGGGAAGGGCGGCAGCGCAGAGCCGGTCCGTTTCCAGCGTGACACCAACGGAGGCTATGACGTTGGACTCCAATTGCCGCGGAAAATCCGAGCCGTCCAGGTCGAGGACATCAAAGGCCAGATAAACGCAGAGCAGTGCGAAAGCGAGGACCCACGCCGATCGCCAGATCGACCGCCGCCGCACCATGGACTCCCTCATGTGTCCGGCGAAGAACGAAGAGGTGAAACAAGCCCGGGCGAGAATGCCACAATCCGATGCAGGGGTCAAGCTCCTCCCCTGATGCGCCGTGGTGCAGGCTGCGGAGGAGAGGGGGGTCTGGGCCATCGCCTACCACTCCGACATGTCCAAGTATGCCCCGAAGCATCAGCTGACGGCCACCACCCACCTGTGGGGGGACCTGTATATCAAGAACGCCAAAGAGGTCCTGGCCGGCACCTGGAAGCCGACCAGCATCTGGGGCGGGATCAAGGCCGGGATGATCAAGCTGGCCCCGCTCAATCCCGCCGTGCCCGCCGCCGTCAGGGATCAGGTGGCCAAGATCGAGAAGGAGATCGTGGCCGGCGCGTTCCATCCCTACGCCGGACCGGTGAAGGACCAGGACGGCAGCATTCGCGTGCCCGCGGGCAAGACCATGTCCGACGACGGCATGCAGAAGATGGACTTCTACGTGGAGGGAATCCAGGGCAAGCTCCCCAAGCCGTAACGCTCCCTACCCGCTACACAAAGGTGTTGAAGATTCGTTTGTCAATAGGCGCGATTCCCCCGTGGTTACAGCGCATTCCGTCCTTTTCGGATTGGGCTGGCATCGAGGAAGATTTCCTCCCCGACAAGGCGTTCCGATTCGGTCAACCAATTCATGCTGTTACTAGCGAAACGCCGACCGTTATCAACACCTTTGTGTAACGGCTAGTAACGCTCCCGGCCCTCCCGCCCGCCCATCCTTGACGCTTCCTTGAGACCGCCGCCAGAATTCTTTCCGGGGACGGCCGGGGCGGCCATCCAGATATTGCAAGCGCCCCTTCCCTGAACTATATTGCAATCAGGAGTCTGTGTCCGCGCATCGGGGTCGTGAGATGGTTGGATGCTCTCGGGGACGATCCAGGGCCTGGTGGGGGCTGTTCCTCTGCGCCTCGCTGGCGATAGGATGCTATCTTGCCTTCGACGTGCTAGGCCTGGACGGATCCAACCTGCACCGCCTGCTGAACAACGTCGCGCTGGCGCCGATGGCGGCGGAGCCCGATGTGCGACACATTCTCCCTCGGCCGCCGACGCTCCCGGATCCGCCGGACATCCCCCGGGCCCCCTTCTTCCACGAGATGTTCTTCGCATCGCTCCGGATCGCTCCCGGTGCCGTCCCCGTGATCGCTTCCTCCCGCTTTGAGGGCTCCCGTCCCCGCGCGCAGCTGGGACGGGAGTATTCCGCCTCGGACTCCTCCGCCTCCCCCGCCGACTCCCTGGCCTAGGGCCCGGGCCGGCCGGTTCGGCCGGGCCATTTCGCGTTCCCCAGCGCTCCGTCGAACTCGTGGATCCTGCGCGCGAAAGGTCCTGGGAGGTGCACCATGGCAGTGATTCTGATTGCGGAAGGTAATGCAGCGGTGGCTCGAAAAATGGCCCGAACATTCCGCCGCATCGGCCACATCCCGGTCGTCGCCCAGAACGCCTGGACGGTCCTGGAGGAGGCGCTCGACATCCCCGATATCCATCTCATCTTGATCGACCAGTGGCTGCCGGATCTTCCCGGCACGGAGGTCGTGGACCGGCTTCGAAGCCAGCCGGAGACCGCGCACATCCCAGTGGTGCTCTTCGCGGGGCATCCCGAGGCGGCGACTCGGCATCCGATCCCGATCCCTCCTCATTGTCCGCCGCCTCGCTGGATCCTTGTCCAGAGGCTCATCGAGACCGGTTCGGAGCGGCTGGCCTTCCACGTATATCAGCGCCTGTGTGCGGACCGATCGCAGGCCTCATGTGCGACCGCACGGGATGTTCCAACTTGGGCTGAAATCGCGCGGTGGGCAAGAGCAGAGGGGGTGATCAGCGAAGAGCAGGCCGGACTGATCGCCCCCGCCGCCTCCGCCAGGGGGGGTCATGAGCCTTCGAGTGTCGCTTGACACCAATCCCACCCCTTGATAGCCTCCCGCCGATTCGAGTACTTGCCCGGAGAATGCTGCCGTGCCCTCGAAATCCAGCTGTCGGGGAAATGCCATGGTGCCTGCCCGGGTTTCAGCGCTGTCTCCCATTTCTCGCCGGCACCCTCGAACGCCCGGCAGATCCCCCTACGCCCTTCCCGTATCCGCCGGCCCGGCCGTGCTCCGTATTCGTCCCCCCGCGCTCCCCGCGGCCCCCGACCGCGATCCCGGGACCGCTGGGCGCCGGGCCGGGTGAGGATCGTGAAACCGAACGCCGGATGAGGCGAGGTGCTGTCATGCCAGAAGTGCTGTGGGAACGGCTCAGGCGGATCGAGATCGGGCAGGCCGCGAAGGCGGGAGCGGCGGTGATCATTCCGATCGCCTCCCTCGAGCAGCACGCCAATCACCTGCCGGTCAACACCGACTCCAGCATCGTATCCACCATCGCCCAGCGGGCCGCCCGGGCCATCGACGCATTCCCGGTGCTGGTCCTCCCCACCGTCTGGACGGGCTACTCCCCCCATCACATGGCCTACCCCGGGAGCGTCACGCTGAAGCACCACACTTTCGTCGACCTCCTCACGCAGGTGGCCGCCAGCGTCCACGCCCACGGCTTCAAGAAGATCCTCCTGTTGAACGGACACGGCGAGAACTCCCCCGTCGTGGCCGGCATGCGGACGAAGCTCGAATACGAGGACGGGTTCTCCGTCGTGGGGCAGGACTACTGGACCATTCCCGGGATGCCTGAGGCCATGCGGACCCTGTGCCCGACTGACCGGGGATTCATCGGCCATGCGGGCGAGTTCGAGACCTCCGTGCAGATGCATCTCCAGCCCGAGCTGGTGGAGGCCGACAAGGCGGAGTGGGCACCGGGCGCCCTCGGCGACCCGTCCGCCGCCACCGCGGAGAAGGGCGAACGACTGATCGGGGCAGCCGTGGAGGCGCTGGCACAATTCCTCCGCGACTTTCACAGCGGAAAAATCGAGGAAGGGCTGCGCTGGCGCAAGGGGATCTCCGGGTAAAGAGGAACGGAGCAATGAACTTCGATCTGGTCATCAGGGGCGGCGAGGTGGTGGACCCCGGCAGCGGTCTGCTGGGACGGATGGACATTGGGATCCGCGACGGCCTGATCGCCGCGGTCGATCGGTCCCTGCCGGTCGAGGGGGCCGGCGCGACGCTGAACGCCGCCGGGCAGATCGTCACGCCGGGGCTTTTCGACCTACATACGCACGTCTACTGGGGGGCCACCTACTGGGGGATCGAGCCCGATCCGGTCGCCGCGCGCACGGGGGTCACCACCTGGCTCGACGCCGGCACGGCGGGCGGCTACGGCTTCCCCGGCTTCCGCCGCCACATCATCGAGGCCAGCCGGGCGCGCGTCTTCGCGCTCCTGAACGTCTCCTGCATCGGCCTCGTCGCCCCCACCTACGAACTGGCCAACCCGGACTACTGCGACCTCGGCCTTGGCCGGCGGATCGTGGAGGCCAACCGGGACGTCATCTTGGGCATCAAGGCCCGGATCGACGCCAACACGACCCGGGGCGTCGGGCTCGAGCCCATGCGGCAGGCGCGCCGGCTGGCCGACCAGGTCGAGCTGCCGTTGATGGTCCACATCGCCAAGCCGCCGCCCCTCCTGGAGGATATCCTCCCCCTGATGAAGCCGGGCGACATCCTGACCCACTGCTATACGGGACAGGCGAACCGGCTGCTGGAGCCCGGCGGGCGGCTGCGCGACTTCGTCCGCCGCGCCTGGGATGCGGGCGTGATCATGGATGTCGGGCACGGGACGGGGAGCTTCAGCTACGAGGTCGCCGAGCGGATGCTGGCGGCAGGGATGCCCCCGGATGTCATCAGCACCGACATCCACCAACTGAGCATCCAGGGCCCCATGTTCGACATGCCGACCACGCTCTCGAAGTTCCTGAACCTCGGGATGAGCCTGCCGGACACCGTCGAGCGGGCCACGGCGCGGCCCGCCCGGGCCGCCCGTCGTCCGGACCTGGCCAGCCTCAAGCCGGGAGCGCCCGCCGACGTGGCTCTGTTCGCCCTGGAGCAGGGGGCCTACACGTTCCACGACGTCTTCATGACGGCTCGCCGCGGGACCCTGCGACTGGTGAACCGGGCCACCATCAGGGCCGGCACGCCCATGGCCCCGCGTCCGGAGCCGCCGCTCGCCCCCTGGGCCGAGCTGCCCGAGCCCCAGCGTCCGACCTGACCTCCGGCGGGAAGCCGCTCCCAGCCGGGACCTCCCGCCTCGCCCTCTCCCGCCGCCTCCCCGGCCGGCGCACAGACACGGAAACGGGAGGGCCTCAGCGAACGGCCGGCCGGGAGGCGCGCAGCAGCGCCCGGGCCTCCCTGCCGGTCTTCAGCAGGAAGATCGGGCCGCCCACGATCAGGTACCAGTAGAAGGTGAATGAACGCCAGATGATGAGGGTAAAGGCGGCGTTCGCATGGGGCAGGTAGGCTGCCATCAACCCCAGGTAGCCCGCATCCACCCCGCCGCCGCCGGCGGGAATGACGAGCATCTGGCCTCCCAGGTTCAGCAGCCCCTGTATAAGGAAGAGATAGGCAACAGGGACGTGTCGGGCCACCAGGGAGACCGCAACAACCAGGACAAGGTAGCGGGGCAGCCAATACCCGACGGAGAAGAGATACAGGGCTGCTCGCCTCGGCCAGGGCAGGGAACGGAATGCTCGCAGGGCGTGCAGGAGGTCTACCGCCCCCCGGGCCAGGCGGTAGCGGCGCCTCGCCAGCCAGGCGAAGCGCGCCATGAGTCTGCTGAGCCCATGAAGCATGGGGCGGAAGTACCGAACCAGCAGCCAGATCAGCACCGCGGCCCCCCCTACCAGGAGGAGCGCCACGCCGATCACCAGCTGGGTGCCGAACGGGTTGCGCACCACCAGCATGACCAGCGCAGCCAGGAACATGGCGGTGCAGAAGTAGAGGACATCGAGCAGGATGATGATCATGACCAGGCCCACGGCCTTGCCCAGCCGGACCCCCGTCCGGCTGAACAGAAAGATGTAGGTGGCGGGCATGCCCGAGGCGGCGGGTGTGGCGGCGGCGGCAAACTCGGCGGCGATGGTGATGAGCGCTCCTTCCACGATCCCCACCGGCCTGCGCATCTCCCCCAGCAGCAGCTGCACCCGGGCGGCGTTGAATCCCCAGCCCACCAGGCTGAGCGCCAGCAGCAGCAGCACCGCCGGCCAGCTCAGGTGGAGGACCTGGCGGAAGACCTCGCCGCCCCCGAAGATGGCGGGAACGACCAGGGTGAGACAGATGCTGATGAACAAGAGCAGCAGGTAGCGTCTGCGCATGAGATTGCATCGCCTCGGCCGGGGGCGCCGGACGGGAGACGGGGAGAATCCCGGCGTCCACACCGGGCGGGCCGGATACGCCAGGTGGCAGCGGGATGCAAGCCGGCCGTCCGGCCGAACCGCGACCGTGGGTCGATCCCGCGCCCGGCCCCGCCTCGGGCGGCCGGTTGATTCTACCCCATTCTCCTGCGGGAGGGGCGAAACAATTCGACCGGCCCGGCCGGGCCGGCCGGCCGCGGTCCGAATGATTCTCGTTGCGCGCGGGACAGGAAGGCGATATAGGAGATGTCTCGCCGCGCGAGTCGGGAGAGACCATGGCCGAACGACGCAGCCTCAAAGAGCTGGCCGAGGACCCACGATTCATCCCGGGCGTGTACAACTATTGCGACCGCTGGTGCGAGCGCTGCCCGCTGACCTCTCGCTGCCTCGTCTACGCCACGGAGCGGGAGGACGGTGCGGCGGAGGCCTCCGCCTCGGGGGATATCCGCAACCAGGCCTTCTGGACCCGATTGGAGAAGACGCTTCGCGAGGCCCAGGAGATGCTCCAGGAGCTGCTGGAAGAGCACGGCATCGAAGTCGACCCGGCCGATGCGGTCGAGGCCTGGGCCCGGGCGCGCCGGCGTCACGACGAGGCCCGGAGTCATCCGTCCGTGGCGGCGGCGGAGGCGTACCGGAAGGCGGCCGACCGGTGGTTCGAGCAGGCGGAAGCCTGCCTGGCGGCCCACGGGGAGGCGCTGAAGCATCAGGAGCGGATGGAGCTGTCTGGCGCGGATCCCGGGGGGGTCGCGCGGCGCTTGCGGGAAGCGGTCGAGGTCATTCGTTGGTACCAGCCTCAGATCGTCATCAAGCTGATGCGGGCGGCCGCTTCCGCACGCCAGGAAGCCGGGCAGGAAGAGCCGCTCGACAGGAGTGATGCCGACGGATCCGCCAAGGTGGCCCTCATCGGCACCGACCGCTCCCTGGCCGCCTGGGCCGAATTGCTCCGCCAGCTGCCCGAGGAAGAAGACCGCATTCTGCCGCTGCTGGTCGCCCTCGACCGGATGCGGCGCGAGGTGGAGGCGTGCTTCCCCAAGGCCTGGGCCTTCATCCGGCCCGGCTTCGACGTGGAGGTCTGGGCGGGCGAACCCGAGCCGGAGAGCGGGGCGCGGCCCTCCGCCTGAGCCCGGGACCGCGGGGCCCGCTTGCGGGGGAGGCCACCCAGTGGCGACCGCTGCATCCCCGAACTGCTCATGCATCGCACATCCCGTATGTTCCCTCTGAGAGAGGAGTGACCCACATGCCAATTCGTGTCATGCATTTCGGACTGGGGCCTATCGGCGCCGCGGTGCTTCACCAGGTCGCGACGCGGAAGGGATTCAAGGTCGTCGGCGGCGTCGACATCGACCCGCGCAAGCTGGGAGTGGACCTGGGCGAGATCGCGCGGCTGGATCGCCGGCTCGGCGTCAAGGTCACCGGCGATCCGGTGGCGGCGATCAAGACCGCCAAGCCCGACGTCGTGATGCTGTGCACCTTGAGCTCGCTCAAGGACGTCATGCCGCAGATCGAGACGATGCTGAGGCTCCGCGTCCCCATCGTCTCGACCACCGAAGAGCTGTCCTACCCGTTCTACTCCAACCGGAGGCTGGCGCGGAAGATCGACGAGCTGGCCAAGAAGGCCAAGGTGGCGGTGGTCGGCACCGGCGTCAACCCGGGATTCGTCATGGATGCCCTGCCCATCATGCTGACTGCGGTCTGCGGGCGGGTGGACTCCATCCGCGTCGACCGGGTCCAGGATGCCGGCCGACGGCGGCTCCCTTTCCAGAAGAAGATCGGCTCCGGCCTCACCGTCGACCAGTTTCAGGACAAGGTGCGCGCCGGAACGGTCCGGCACGTGGGGCTCACGGAGTCCGTCGCGATGATCGCCGGCGCGCTGGGGTGGAAGATCGGGAAGATCACCGACACCATCCTGCCCAAGATCGCCGACCGGCAGGTCTCCAGCCAGTTCCTGACCGTGGAGCCCGGCTTGGTCTGCGGCATTATTCAGACCGGCGTCGGCTACGGGCGGGACGGCCAGCCCCTGATCACCCTGCACATGGAGGCGTACCTGGGGGCCCCGGAATCCTACGACGAGGTGACGATCACGGGGGAGCCGAATCTGTCCTCGCGGGTCGAGGGAGGGTTTCACGGCGACGTCGCCACGGCCTCCATCGTCGTCAACACCATCCCCAAGATCCTGACCGCCCCGCCGGGCCTGCGGACGATGCGCGACATGGTCCTGCCGTCCTGCTTCGGCGGCAGGTAGACCGCCGGGCCGGCGGAGGGCAGCGGGGCGCGTCCGAACAGGCGCAGGGGTCGGATGGAAGGATTGCCGGACGGGCGCTTCTTCAGCCGCCCAGGTAGGCTTTCTTGACGCCGGGATCGGCCAGCAGATCCTGGGAGCTGCCCTGGAGGACGAGGTTGCCGCTTTCCAGCACGTAGCCCCGCTGCGCGAACTGGAGGGCCATGCGGGCATTCTGCTCCACCAGCAGGATGGTGGTCCCCTCCTTGTTGATCTCGCGCAGCGCCTGAAACATGGTCATCATCAGGACGGGCGCCAGCCCCATGGACGGTTCGTCCAGGAGCATCAGCTTCCGGCCGCTCATCAACGCCCGCCCGACCGCCAGCATCTGCTGCTCTCCGCCGCTCAGCGTCTCGGCCTTCTGCAGCTGGCGCTCGGCCAGGCGCGGGAACAGCGAGAACACCCGCGCCAGATCCTGCTCGATTCGCGGGCTGTCCTTGCGGGCGAAGGTGGCCAGCTTCAGATTCTCCATGACCGTGAGGTTGCCGAACAGACGCCTCCCTTCCGGAACGTGGGAGATCCCCAGCGCGCTGACCACCCGGTCCGGCCGGTACTTGAGCAGGTCCTTTTCCTGGTAGGTGATGCGGCTTCCCGGCTGCACGGGGATCAGCCGCGAGATGGCCCGCAGCGTGGTGCTCTTCCCGGCGCCGTTCGCCCCGATGATGCAGACGATCTCCCCCTCGGCCACCTGGAAGCTCAAGCCGTGGAGGGCCTTGATCGCGCCGTAGGACACGCGGAGGTTTTCCACCGAGAGCAGCATCAGATCTCCACCTCCTTGCCCAGGTAGGCGTCGATCACCGTGGGGTTGTTCCGGATCTCCTCCGGGGTCCCCTCCGCAATCACCTCGCCGAAGCTCAGGGTCTGGATCCTCTCGCACAGATCCATGACGAACTTCATCCGGTGCTCGATGAGGAAGATCGCCAGGCCGAACTGATCCCGGACCTGCCGGATGACCCGCACCATCTCGCTCAATTCCTCCGGATTCATCCCTGCCGTCGGCTCGTCCAGGAGCAGCACCTTGGGCCGGATGGCCAGCGCCCTGGCCATCTCGACCTTGCGCTGCACGCCGTACGGCAGATTCGTCACCACCTCGTCGGCCAGGCGGGCAATCCCCATGGTGGCCAGCAGCTCGCGCGCGACCGCATTGGTCTCCGCCTCCTCCTGGGCGAACCGCGGCGTGGCGAAGAAGGCCCCCATGAGCCCGTAGGTCAGCTGAGAATAGCGGGCCAGCTTCACGTGCTCGAGGGCGGTCATGTGCCTCCAGAGGCGGAGATTCTGGAAGGTCCTGCCCAGGCCCCGGGCGGCGATCTGGTAGGGCTGGAGGCCGATCAGGCTCTCGCCCTCGAGTGTCACGCTCCCCGCCGAGGGGGCAATGATGCCCGTGATCAGATTGAAGACCGTGGTCTTGCCGGCCCCGTTGGGCCCGATCAGGCCCCGGATCTGGCCGGGCTCGATCTCCATGTTGAAGTCCCGGACGGCGCGCAGGCCGCCGAACTGGACGGCGAGGTTCCGGACCTGAAGCAGCGCCATGCTACACCTCTCCGGCAGGTGTCAGTTTGGGCTTGATCATCTCCTCGACCCTGAACTCGCGGAAGGCCACCAGCCCGGTCGGCCGGAAGATCATCACCAGGATCAGCAGCGCCGGAATGACGATCCAGCGGAGGATCTCCAGCGGGCGCAGGGCCTCGATGAGGAAGTTGAGCCCGACGGCGCCCACGATGGAGCCGACCACGGAGTTCAGCCCGCCCAGGTACACCATGGCCAGGACTTCGCTCAATTTCAGAATGCCGAAGGAGCCCGGATTCACGTACCGGATGACGTGCGCCAAGAGGCCCCCGGCCACGCCGGCCCAGAAGGCCGAGAACAGGAACGCCACCATCTTGGTGTGGCGGGTGTTGACGGTCATGGCGTCGGCGGCCGTCTCGTCGTCCCGCACGCCGTTCAGCGCCTTGCCGAGGGTGGAGCGGACATAGTTGTTGATGACCAGGATGCCCAGGGCGGTCACGGCAAAGATCACGGGCAGGCTGGCGAAATCCGGCTGCCCCATGAACCCGCGCGCCCCGCCCACGATCTCCAGATTCTCGATCAGGCTCTTCACGATGAAGGTGAAGGCCAGGGAGATGATGGCCAGGTAGTCCCCCCGCGTCTTGAAGGACGGGATGGCGACGAACAGCGCTCCGAATGCCGCCACCAATCCCCCGGCGATGAGAGAGAAGGGGAAAATAATCGGCGCCAGGGCGGCGGGCAGCAGCGGTGCGCCCAGGATCTTGTTCTGGACGAAGCACACCACGGTGATGACCGAGGCGCCGTAGGCGCCCAGGGCCATGAAGCCCGGGTGGGAGCAGGAGAACTCCCCCATGTAGCCGTTGACCACGTTCAGGCTCAGGGTCACGATGATGGCGATCAGGGTCAGCTTGAGGACCAGCGCCCGGTAATCCCCGAGCCCAGCCCACACGCTCATGACGGCATAGAGCAGGAGCAGGTGGACGATCAGGGAGGCCCAGCGGGGAAATCGGAGCAATCCGGCCGCCAGCCAGTTTGCCGGCGCGGCGCTCAGCCGGGCCACCAGGCCGACCGGCAGGATATAGACCGCCGCGACATACAGCAGCGTGTGGGGAATGAGGGCCGGCCGGCTGAACACAACGTCCAAACCGAAGAGCGCGGGCATATCGTCCATGCCGAGGGCCGACACCAGGTGGGCACCCACCAGATATTCGACCCCGGCCGCCCCCAGCGCGCCCAGCAGCCAGCCCAGCAGCGGGACCCGGACAAAGGGGGCGCGCACCCTCCCCCAAAGGGCCATACCCCGCGGACGCTCTGCAGGAAGCTCCCCGCCTTCAATTCGCATCTTTATCGGAACCTCCTTGAACAGCCTGGGCGACACCGGGTATGCCGCATCGTGCTAGAGCCTCAGGTGGGCGCTGTAGGGCTCGCCGAAGAATCCGTGGGGCCTGAAGGTCAGGATGACCAGGATGATCGAGTAGGCGACCAGGTCGCGGACGGTGGACGGCAGGATGGCCGCCACGAAGATCTCGATGAATCCCAGGAGGAACCCGGCCAGCGCCGCGCCGGGGATGGACCCGCGCCCGCCGAGGATGGCGGCGACGAAAGCCTTCCAGCCCACCAGGACGCCCATGTAGGGATCCAGCACGGGATACGCGATGCCGTAGAGGATGCCCGCGGCGGCGGCCAGCGCCGAACCGATGGCGAAGGTCATCGCGGCAACGGAGTTGCTGGAGACCCCCATCAACGGGACCACGACGTAGTCGTAGGCCATGGCCCGCATGGCCATGCCCCACTTGGTGTGGCGCACGAACTGGTGCAGCGCCAGCATGAGCAGCGCGGACACCAGCACGATGATGATCCGGGTGTTGGTGATGCTCACCCCGGCAATCTGGTAGGTCTTGGTGGCAATCAGGGCGGGGAAATTCCGCCGGGCGGCCCCGAACAGCGCCAGATTCCCCGTCTCGAGGATGATGCCCACCATCAATCCCGTCACGGCGGCCGAGGCGCGGGGCGCATTCCGCAGGGGCCGGTACGCGATCCGCTCGACGATCATCCCCAGGACGGAGGTGGCGATCATGGCGAACACGATCGTCAGCACCAGGATCAGCCAGCCGGGCAGCGGCAGGGCCCCTGTCGCGGCGGCGGCGACCAGGCCGATGGAGATGAAGAATCCGATGTAAGCTCCCGACATGAAGATGTCGCCATGCGCGAAGTTGAACAGCATCAGCACGCCGTAGACCATCGAGTAGCCCAGGGCGATCAGGGCGTAGAAGCTGCCCCACTGCAGCGCATTGATGACATTCTGCAGGAAAAACGCCATCGGGTGTGCTCCTTACAGAGGTCGGGCCCGGAGCCTCGCGGCCCCGCGCCCGACCTTTCTGGTTCCCGCGTGGGTTGCAACGCGACGGATCATCCGCTGCCCAACGGGCAACGGCGGTCCGACGGCGCGTGTCCTACTTTGGACACACCTGCTTGAAGAAGGTGAAGTCCCCGGTGTTGCTGATCTTGACGATGACGGCGCACTTGGACGGATCGCCGCTCCCCTCGTGGAAGGTCATGCTGCCCGTGATGCCCTTGAAGTCGCGAATTGTCGCGATGGCGTCCCGGACGCATTTCCGATCTTGCTTGATATTCCCGGTGATCTTGCCGCACTTCTGGATCCCTGTCTGAACGATTCCGAGGGCATCCCACGTCAGGGCGGCGACGTCATCCGGCACGTAGCCGTACTTCTGGTTGTAGCGATCGATGAACTCCTTGGTCTTGCCTGTGGCCCCGGCGGCCGCGTAGTGCGTGCTGAAGTACAGGCCGTCGCAGTCGCTGCCACACAGCTTCATCAGCTCGGCCGAGCCCCAGCTGTCGCTCCCCACGATGGGCTTGTTGAAGCCCAGCTGGTGCGCCTGCTTCACAATCAGGGGCACCTCGTCGTAATACTGCGGGGTGAACAGGAACTGGGCGCCCGAGTCCTTGATCTTGGTCAGCTGCGCGCTGAAATCCTTGTCCTTGGTGGTGAAACTCTCGAAGGAGACCACGGAGCCGGCCCCATGCAGGTCCTCCCAGGCCTTCTTGAAGTACTCGGCGAGGCCCTTGGGATAGTCGCTGGCGATGTCGTACAACACCGCCGCCTTCGTGAAGTGGAACTGGTCGGTGACGAAATTGGCGATCACCGGCCCCTGGAACGGATCCAGGAAACAGGCGCGGAAGACCCAGGGGCGATTGAGCGTGGCATTGGGGTTCGTGGACCACGGGGTGACCATGGGAGTTTCATAGTTGTTGGCGACCTCGCCGGCCGGCACGGCCTGCTTGGAGGCCTGGGGGCCGACGATCACCAGGACCTGGTCCTGGGTGATCATCTTGGTATTGGCGAGGACCGCCGACTCGGCCTTGGACTCGTTGTCCTCGATCACCAGCTCGACCTTGTACGTCTGGCTGCCCACCTTCAAGCCGCCGGCCTTTTGGACATCCTCCAGCCACATCTGGGCGGCGAACTTGGTCCCCTCTCCGACCTTGGGGATGTCCCCGGTGAGGGGGGCGTTGATCCCGATCTTGATGACCGCCGCATGGGCGGCTGTCCCGGCGGCCAGCGCGAAGCCCATGAGAAACACCGACAAGGCTACGGCCAAAAGCTTTCGACTCATTGTCCCCTCCTTCTCCGCTCAATGCGCTCTTCGTTCCAATTCGGCGCCCTCACCGAGCGCCACCTCCTGCTGCCAATCACCTCCTTCCGGACGGACTTGACCATCAGAGGGCCCGGCCGCCCACAGCCCTCCGCCAGCATGTATGATCGCGCATGCCTCGGGGCTGGGGGCGGGAAAAGCAATCGGGGTGCCAAACAGAGTAGTTCCCTCCCCGGACAATCCGATGACGCCCTCCGCCCTGCGTCCTCCCTCAGTTCAAGCTGCGGGCGCCGGCCGTTCCGGGTGCCCGCGGGTGTCCACACTTCTGTGAGATTCGACAATTCCGTGTGCAAAAGTGTCCCCTCGGAGCAGGATGCCGAAGGCGGGCCGGCGACGAGAGCGCAGCCGTCTCTCCACCAGGACGGCAACAACCCTCACGGCGACCGCGTATCCGGCAGGCTTCCGGAGTGCCCCGAACGCATCCCATCACGCCATGCGGGGCCCGGAAACAGCGCAGCCCTTGGGGAGGCAACCGCCCCCAAAGGCCGCGCAGGTGTGGCCATCCGCAGGTTTTTCGCAGCCGGCATCCCAGCCCCCTCTTCTCCCGATTTGGGGACCATTGCAGACCGGCAGGACGCTACCTCTTCGGGGTGGCAGAAGTCAAGGGGAAAGGCGGAGCACTCAACGGATGGCGCCGCTGTAAAGATACCATCCGATCCCGATGGTGAAGACGTAATCGCCCCAGAGCCCATGCTCCAGGCTCGCCGCCAGGAGCGATCCCGTCCGGAGGTACCGGTAGGCGAAGATGATCCCGCCCAGCGTGGCCAGGGTGAAGGCGATCCAGTTGCCGTAGACGAGGTGGGCCAGGCCGAAGCTGAGCCCGTTCAGCAGGACGAGGTGCGCGTCGTTGTGGAAGAGCCTCCGGTAGCGGTGAAAGAAGAAGGCGCGGAAGAGCAGCTCCTGCGGATACACTCCCAGGATCGGGTAGAGGAGCATCACCAGCACCCAGGCTCCGGGCCTCTCCAGCGGGAAGATCAGAAAGCGATCCGGCAGGAAGACGGCGTTGAGAATGCTGAGCAGCAGGCCGGCCGGCAGGAACAAAAGCAGGATAGCGCGGAGGTGCCGGGGGAGCCCGGCCGTGGACCACAGGCTGCGGCGGTCGAACCTTTCGGCGCGGACCAGGAACAGGACGGCCCCCAGGGCCAGCGCCAGGGCCAGCAGGGAGATCCGCCAGGCCAGCTGGTGCCGGACGAAGTACAGGCAGGGCGGGAGCACGAAGAAGCCCGCGGCGCACTCCGCCAGCCGGAGCCAGGTTGCCGGTGTGTCTCGATCCGAGTCGGGGGCGGCCATGCTATGTGGCGAATCCGGCTGAACCGGATTCCAGCCAGCGTGCCTATCATACCCCGACAGCGAATCTTCCTCCATCCGCGTGGGCCGGGACCGCCGCCGCTCCTGGCGCGCGACGAGCGGGATGCCGGACGGCGCGAGCCCGCCGGGGAAGATGGTGGAGAGGCGAGACGGGCGGTCAGTCGGTCAGGTAGGCGTGGAAGATCTGCTCGATTTCCCCGAGGCCCTTGCGGAGCAGCAGCATGTTGGTGAACTGGGCGTAGCAGTCGAGCTGGATGAGGGCGTTCAGGCCCGCGTCCCCCACGTGCACCTCAAGAATGCGCAGGTGGAAGCAGCTGTTGACCGTCACGACCTCCTGGTAGATCTTGGCCAAGCCCTCCAGCTCCCAGTCCGGCTCCTTGCCCCGTTTCTTCAGGAACAGCTGGGCCAGCCAGTACATGGCGATGGCGCGGTAGGTCGTCTCCTGGAGGCTGGCGAAGGGCGAGTGCGTGTACACTAGGGGCCGGAGCTTGTCCAGCACGGGACAGCCGCTGGTGACCATGTAGATTCCCACCAGCGCGCTCAGGCCGTCCTGGAGCGGCACCCGCTTGGCATAGGTCCTGTTCTCGGTGGAGATCTCTACGTCTGTCTCTTCGTACGAGAAGGCATCCTTGAAATGCTCGACGACCTCCACCAGGTTGGCCGCCACCGGACAGCGCGGGTGCGTGTTCGGCCGGAGGGGACAGATGGTGCACTGCTGATAGGTGAGGCAAGTCCAGTCGGGGTAGGCCCGACGCTTCGCGGGGATAAGGGCCAGCGTGCGGGGTTCCAGGCGGACGGTAACCTCCCGCGCCCTCCCCTGCACAGAGGAGAACTTGTAGCGGAACCAGACCCCATTCTCGGAGCGCTTCGCCCGATCTTCCATTCGCGCGGTCCTCTCCCACCCCCCCGGGGGGTGGGAGCATTGTGGGTGCCGTCGCGGCCCCTGTCAAGGAAGACTGTCCCCGCTCTCGCGGTTGTCCTCTCCCCGGCATCACCGAAAGAAGTCGCGCCGGAACAGAGGGCCCTGGACCTCTTCGCGCTCTTACTCGGTCGCGACGCCGGCCTCTCTCGCCCGCGCCACCAGGTACTCGCGGCCGGCCAGCATGTCGTCGAGGCTGCCGAAGGCGTTGGTGTAGTGGCCCCTGAAGCCCTTCCCCTCGACGCGCCGGAACATATCCACGAAGTCCAGGTCGCCGGCGCCCGGCTTCAGATGGAGCTCGTGTCCCAGGCGGAAGCAGTCGGCGATCCGCACCTCGTCCACCCGCCTGAAGTCCAACGCGTCGCAGAAGCCCCCGACCCCCTCGGGCACCAGGTGGGCGTGGTTCACCGTGAAAGACAGCCGGAAAGCCGGCGACTGGATCCGCTCGTAGAAGGCGCGCCACTCTTCCAAGGTGGCCGGGATGTAGTGTACCTCGGCCGTCTCCGGCTCGGCGTTGTGATTCTCGAGGAGCATGCGCACCCCCTTCCTCTCGGCGTAGGCGGCGAGCCGCTGGAGCCGCTCGACGGCCGCGTCCGTGCGCATCCGTTTGTCGGCGGTGAAGTGGTAGCCTCCGTGCACCACCATCCACCCGGCCCCCAGCTTGGGGTAGATGTCCACGTAGCTCCGGAGGTACTGGTCCACCGCCTCCGACACATAGGGCGAATACTCCGCCACGTTGACCGCCGACAGCGTGTGCAGCCCCAGGTGGATCCCGTGCTTCTCCACCGCCGCCCGCACCGCCGCGGCGCGGGCGGCGTCGAAGGTCGTGATGGCGTTTTGCGCCGTGTCCAGCTGGATGTCGATGTAGCGAACGCCGTTGCCGGCCGCCCACTGGATCCCCTCCTCCAGCCGGATGCGCCGCCCCAGGTCGATGCCGATGCGATCCCGCAGCCTCATCTCATCCTCCCCCACTGCGTGGAATATAGGGGACGTTGCGACTTTATTGTCTTTATTCCGGCGATCTGGCGGCGCCCCACGTCGAAGGCGAAGGGGGCTTTCTTTGTCGCCATCCGTCCAACGTCGGTCCTCCCAAGATCTGTGTGAAGAGCACCATGCCCTTCATCTTCTCCTCCTTCCGGTGTGAGGATCTGGTGCGCTTCCCATCTTTACAGGCCTCCCGCCCGCTCCGTCCTTCGCCGCCCCTGTGCAAAAGCCGCGGCCCCCTAAAAGGCTTGCCTCCAGAGGGCCGCCCGATCATCCCACCGAAACGGTCCGTTCCGAACGGTTCTCCCGTCTTCCCATGGCCGGCCGGAAAGAGCGCATCGCGCCGGCCCGGCACGGCTCCGGGATCTGGGACCGGCCGCCGACCGCCAGCACACCCCCCCGACCGTCCAGCAAGCTGCCGAAGCACCCGTTTCGCTCAGGCTGCTCAAAAAGGTCCAGAAGCAAGGCGGCGTCACCCATCCCTCGGGATGGGTACCCGGTGCGGTGCGAGACGTGCTCTGCTCGTACGTCGCAGCGCCACGCGAGCGCGCGGGCACCCGTCCGAAGGATGGGCACCCATCAGATGGGTACCCGGCAGATGGGCCTTTTTCAGCAGCCTACTAGGCCAGCCGGGCAAACTTCTGGATGGTGCGGGCCCCCCGGTCCATCTTGGCGTGGGTCACGGACACCTCGCCCACATACAGATCTCCCCGGGAATCCGCGGTGAGGGTGTGAGGGGCGAAGAACAGTCGATCCTCGGCCCCGTGCCCCTCGTTCCCCCAGCGGGCGAGCAGGTCGCCGCCCAGCGTGAAGATGCTGATCCGCATGCATAGCTCGCTCACGATGACGACATCGTCGCCGACGTACATGTCCGTGGGCCGGATGAGGTCCGTCCACTGGCTGATGAACTTGCCGTCCTCGCGGAAGATCTGGATCCGGCTGTTCTCGCGGTCGGCCACCCATACGCGGCCTGCCTTGTCGACCCGCAGATTGTGGGGCAGCCTGAACTGGGACGGCCCGGGCCCCGGCCCGCCCCACGAGGAGATCAGCTCTCCCTTGGCGGTGAATCGATGCACCTGCGCGTTCCCGTAACCGTCCGAGACGTAGATCTCTCCCTTGGGAGAGATCGCGACCCCGGTCGGCCGGTTGAACGGTCCCCCGCCGTGCGTGATGGACGCAATGCGCTCGAACAGATCGGGGGTTTCCCGGTAACCCGTGTCGGAGGGCTTGTCCTCGGTCCCGATGGTCATGAGGAGCTTCCCCTCCGGCGTGAACTGCCTCACCGTGTGCTTCCGGTCATCCGTGCAAAAGATCGAGCCGTTGGGTCCGGCACAGCTGCCGTGAGCGCGGCCGAAGAGGCCCTTGCCCCACCTGGACACCAGGGCGCCGTCTCGATCGAAGATCGTGATCGGGGACGCGCCCCGGCTGAGGACGTAGACGCGGTCGCCGGAATCCACGCACACCCCGCCGACGTCCACGAACGACTCCCCCTCAGGGAGCTTCGCCCACCCGGGCGCCAGCTCGTACCGGTACTTCCCCTTGCCGTAGACCATGTCTCTGCGCTCCTTCCCTCGGGTTGCTCCTTCGTGCGCCCGCTTCCGCGGACCCGCCGGCCGTCTCTCGAAATCCCGTCCCGTCCGGGATCATCGTCGGACACGCCCCCGGCCGCGCTCGCCCCGGTCGGGCACCCTCTTCCACGGGCCGCGTCGGATTATGTGACGGGGACCTCCGGTTGTCCAGCCCAACCGGCCAAACGTCCGGTTGGGCGGGTCCTGCGCAGGAGAACATCCGGGGCCTACGGGCCGATCCCGGCTCGCGGCGCGAGGCGTGGCGCCGGAGGCCCGAAGGGAAGGGAGCCGGTGCGGGAGAGAACGATCGGCCCGAGCGGGCGCGCGGATCACAGCCGCTTGCGGAACGGCGCAGCGTAGCCGGTCATCTCAACGTAGGCCCGGCCCGTGATGGGGCGGCCGGCGAGGATGCCCTGGACGGCGGCGGCTCCCTCCCAGTAGATCACCCCGGTGCTCTTGGCCGTGTCCAGCTCCTGGTCGGGGAAGGCGGGCGTCACCGCGACCTCGAGCCCCAGGCTCGGCACACGGAGCCGCCATTTCATCGGATAGGTCCCCCGGGTCCGGGGGCTTTGCCATCGATCCAGGACCTCCACCTGGAAGTCCCGCCGCTTCAGGCCGGTCGCCTTCCCGTCCTGCGCCACCCACGTCCCCGCCGAGTACGGATCGGGGCGCCCGTCGGCCCCCCGGATGAGGTAGAGCATCAGCTCCGTTCCATCGTCGAATTGGAGGCTGAACCAGTCCCACCCCACCTGGTCGGGATTGAGCTGGGTCGAGCCAAACTCGTGATCCATCCAGCTCCAGCCGGTCACCGCTAGGGTCTTTCCGCCGACAGTCAAGCTCCCCTCGGTCTTGAGGCGCGTCAGCGAATAGTAGTGCGAGGCGCGCCCGCGCCCCGCCCCCTTTTGACTCACCCCGTTCTCCCCGTTGATCGCGGGGGGCTTTTGCGAGACGAGGCCGAGCTCCAAGCCGTAGGCACCCTCCTGCGCTTTCAGCCGGTGCGTGACCCCGTCCCCCGTCACCTCCCAGCCCCCCACCCAGACGTGGAGCTCCGTCTGGCTGGCCCCGGCCTGGCCCATGGCGGCCCGTCCGACCCGCTCGAAGCAGTGGAAAGTCCCGTGCGGGATGTCCGAGATCGCGAAGTGGGCCAGATACAGGTTTCGGGCGGCCCAGCGGGAGGGGCTCGTCCGCGCCTCGGCCAGCCCGCTGCGGAAGAACGTCACTTGAAATCCGTACTCCTCCCCGTCCGTCGTCCGCAGGTGGCCGGTGTAATACCACCACTCGGTCCGGTAGTCGTCGTGGGAGTAATGGTCCCGCGGAAAGGCGAACCGATAGCCGGGAAGCGCCTGGCGGAACTCGGCCGCCCGGACACTCGGGACGGGCGAGAGCGGCCAGGCGGCCGTGAGCGCGAGAGCGGTGAGGAGCACCCCGCGGAAAGCCGCCTTCATGGACTGGACGCCTCTGCCTCCGGCGGCGCGGCGGACGGCACGTGGGACCGGAGCCTCCGGAAAAACGCGTCCGCGTCCGGCGGCGTGATGACGATCTCGCGCCGTCTGCCTTCGCGGAGATGCAGCGTGATCCGATTCCCCAGGCGGAAGGTCACCCAGTGCTCGCACCAGAGCGAGCCGCCCATCCGGACGGCCGTGATGTCGGCATACCGGATGACGCGGAAGGGCACGCCCAGCGCCACGATCTCCAGCGCCTGCTCTCCCAAACGATACTGCAGCGTGGCCACCCCATAGATCGTGATCAGGCCGAAGGTCACTGTCGATGTCAGCAGCCACACCCAGAACTCAAACGGCACGGTGCCTCCGAATGCGCCCCGCTCCGCTCCGCCGTCGCCCGCCGTCCGCGCGGCCGTGCGGGCCCCTGCGCGCCACGGCCTCCCCCTCATTCATAGCGCACCGCCTCCGCGATGGGAAGTCGCGAGGCGCGCCACCCGGGCAGGATCCCCGCCAGCAGGCTGGCCCCCAGGGTGAGCAAGGCGTACTCCAGGATCAGACGGCCGGAGAGCGCGAACTGGATCGTCCAGCCGAAGGACTGCTTGTTGATCACGTGGATGAGGATGAGCGAGAGCAGCAGGCCGGCGGCGGCCCCCAGCAGGTTCGCCACCGCCCCCATGAACCCCGCCTCGCAGAGGATGGTGCGGAGGATGCGCGCGCGGGTGAACCCGACCGAGCGCAGGATGCCGATCTCCCGCGTGCGCTCCAAGACCGACGCGATCAGCGTGTTGAGGATGCCCAGGGCCGCCACCACCAGGGCGATGATCTCCAGGGCATAGGTGATGGCGAAGGTCTGGTCGAAGATGTTCAGGATCCGCTCCCGGAGCGCGCGGTTGGACAGGATCACGAGGTCCGGATGCTCGGCCAGCCGGTGGAGAATCTCCCGCCGAACGATCCCGACGTCGGCGCCGCCCTCCAGGTAGATGACGACGGAGTTCAACCACTGATCCTTCCACAGTTGCCGAAACAGCGCCTGATCCATCACCGCCAGGCCGCCTTCCGTCGTGTAGTCGTAATATACGCCGGCGATCCGCAGGCGGAGGGTCTTCCCCGGCGGGTGCAAGATCACCTTGTCTCCTTCGCGGACGTGGTATCGCTCGGCGAAGGTCTCGGAAACGATCAGGGCGCGGCGCGCCCGCGCCCGCTCGAGGATGGTGGCCGAGTCGCCCTGCCGGAACAATAGGCGGCCGCGCTTGGCCAGCAGATCGAAGTCGGCCGCCCCCAGGATGAAGCTGCCGCCCCCCCGGTCGTTGACGCGGAGGCTGCGCACGCCTCCCGCCTCGGCCACTCCGGGAATCGCGCGGACCTCGTCCAGCACGTCCGCGGGCAGACGCGCGTCCGCGCCCCGCATCAATCGGCTCCCCCGCGACAGATAGAGATCGGCCCGGATGGTCTGGTCGATCCAGACCTCCACCGTCCGCCGGAAGCTCTGGATCATGGTGGAGACGCTCACCAGCATGGCCAGCCCCACCGCCATGGCCGCCACGGTCACCGCATTCCGCCGCAGCGCACGGGCGAGGTTCCCCGCCGCCAGCCGCGTCCCCAGGAGCCGCGAGCCGGCCAGCAGCCGCGCCAGCGGCCGCTGAACGCCCAGGAGCACGATCGGACACAGCAGGGTCGTCCCCAGCAGCAGGCTGAAGGAGGCCGCATAGCCGAAGAGGGGTCGGCCGTCCACCGGGCCCAGCCGCGCCAGGCCGTACGTGGCCAGCACCAGGATCAGGCCGGCCAGCGAGACGGACCAGGGACGGAAGCGCCGCTCCAGGAGGGCCGCCGCCAGGCTCTCGCGGGGGGAGGTGGCGGCCGCCTGGAGGGCGGGGTGGACCGCCGACGCGATGGCCATCCCGCATCCCAGGACAACCGCCTCCAAGAGGGCCAGCGGGGACGGTGAGGGCGCTTCGGGCCGAACGAAGGCATACAGCGACGAGACGGTCCGGCTCACGGCCACGAGGGCGACCCGGGAAAGCAGCAGGCCGATAGCGACGCCCAGTAGCGACCCCAGCAGGCCCAACAGGCCCCCCTCGCTGGCCACCGCCAGCAGGATGCCGGTGCGGCTCGCCCCCAGCGAGCGCAGGATGCCGATCTGCCGCCGCTGCCGCACCACGGACACCGACATGGTGTTGTACACCACGAAGACGCCGACGAAGAGCGCGACCAGGCTCAGCACGAACAGGTTGAGCTGGAAGGACAGCAGCAGCTGCTCGACCTGGGCGTTCCTGGCCTCCGGCCGCTCCACGGTGACCCCGGGCGGAAGTCTCGGGCGCACTCGCGCCGTCACATGCAGCGGGTCGGCCCCGGGCTTCAGCAAGAGGTCCACGCGATCCAGGCGGCCCAGCTTGCCCAGGACGACCTGGGCCGCCGCGATGTCCATCACCGCCACCTGCCCGTCCATGGTGCGCGCGAGCCCCGTGTCGCCCAGCAGCCCGCGGACCACAAATCCCCTGGCCCCCGTGGGCGTCAGCAGGCGGATGGTATCCCCCGGCTGGAGGCCATGCGTCCGGGCGTACCGCTCGGTCAGCAGGATGGCGTCGGAGTCGGTCAGCAGGCGCAGCGGCTCCCGAATGTCCGGCGTGGGGCCCTGGTACTCCCGGACGCTGGCATCGTTCAGGATGTCCACACCCAGCACGAGAAGCGCATCCCCGTCCCCGCCGGCCACGGGCGTGATGGCCTGAACCAGGGGGACCGCCTGGGCCACCCCCGGCGTGCGGGCCAGCCGGGGGAAGAGCCTCTCGTCGATCCCCGCGTCGCCGCCGGTCACTTGCAGGCGGCTCTTGCCGGCCACGTGATCGATGCTCCGGCGGAAGGAATCGAGGACCCCGTCGTTGGCCAGGCTGATGGCCAGCACCACCGCCACCCCCAGCGCGACGCCGAGGATGGTGACGGAGCTCCGCAGTCGGTCCCGCGTGAGGGCCCGCCAGGCCACCAGGCGGATCAGATGAAAGAGTGCGCCCATGCGTCACCGACGTTCGAGGGTTCGACGGCCCGCCCGCGCGGCGGTTCGGCCCCCGGGGCGATCGTGCGCCGCCGGCCGGCCCGGCGCTCCTGTGCCGTCGCGACGGCGCCGAGTGTGCTACCGTCTGCCGGAGATGACGCCGTCCTTCAGATGGATCAGGCGCCCCGCAAAGCTGGCGGCCTCCAGGCTGTGGGTCGCCAGAAGGATGGTCATGTCCCGCTCGGCGTTCAGCCGGGCCAGCAGCTCCAGGATCTCCCGGCCCGCCTTGGAGTCCAGGTTCCCTGTCGGCTCGTCGGCCAGCAGGATGGCAGGTTCGTTCGCCAGGGCCCGCGCGATGGCCACCCGCTGCATCTCCCCGCCGGAGAGCTCGTGCGGCCAATGATCCTTGCGCGGCAGCAAGTCCACCAGGCCCAGGCACTCCTCGGCGCGCTTCTTGGCGGCCGGTGCGCTCTTCCCTGCCAGCAGGGCCGGCAGGGTCACGTTCTCCAGGGCGGTCATCGTCGCCAGCAGGTTGTAGAACTGATAGACGATCCCGACCCGGTCCCGCCGGAACCGGCTCAGGGCCCGATCCGAAAGCCGGGACAGCTCGTGGCCGTCCACCCAGATCAGTCCTTCCGTGGGAGCGTCCACGCCGGCGATCAGGTTCAGCAGCGTGCTTTTTCCGCAGCCGCTGGGCCCCATGAGCGCCACGAAGTCCCCGCGCAGGATCTCCAGCGAGATCCCCGCCAGGGCCGCCACCTTGGCCCCCGCGCCGTCATAGATCTTGGACACACCGACCAATCGAATCATGCCCGGGACCCGTTGGCGCTTCCCGTTTCCGGAGGCCGAAGTCCGCCGATGCTCCGTGCGGTCGCGGGCCGCTTCTCTCGGCGCCGGATCTCTCCCCGGCCTTCCCGGTGGCCCGGAATCCGCCCGCCCTGCTCTGGCGACGGTGCCCATGTTGCCGTTCTGCGGCTGAAGCGTCAACAGGAATTAGGGGGTTCCCGGCAGGGGCAGAGCAGGGCTCGGCGCAAGCGTCGTCCGCGCCGGTCCCCCGGTTCCTCGGGGCCGATCGGCAGTTGACAGTGGGGCTAAGGCATGGTAAGCAAATACTCACTATGTGGGAGGATTTCCCCGGCGGGCGCTCTCGTCAGGCCCTTTCACGGGAGATACCAGCATGAAGCCACGTTTGTCTGGCGCGGAGCGACGCCGACAGATCATCCAGGCGGCGGCTGCCTTGTTCTCGAAAAAGGGATTCGGCGGGACGACCACCCGGGAGGTCGCACGCGCTGCGGGGGTCAGCGAGGCGACGGTCTTCAAGCACTTCGCCACCAAGGAAGAACTATACGCGGCTATCATCGAGGCCAAGTCCCAGACCCGGCAGATCCTGGATCCCGCCATGTCGGCCTCCGGCCAGCGGGACGATGCGCACCTGCTGCGGACCCTGGCCCGCGCGATGATCGACCGGACCAAGGCGGACCCGACCCTGATGCGACTGCTCACCTTCAGCGCGTTGGAGGGCCACTCGCTGTCGGAGATGTTTTTCCGCTCCCGCTTCCAACAGCTCAACACCTTCTTCAGCAGCTACATCGCCGAGCGGGTGGCCGCCGGGGCCTTTCGCCCGGTGGATCCCACGCTGGCAACCTGGAACTTCATGGGAATGGTGGCCTACCACGTCCAGCTGCGGGAGCTCTTCGGCCAGAAACTTCCTTCCCACCTGACCACGGAGCAGGCCGTCGAGGAGATAGTCGCGCTCTTCCTGGGCGGCGTCCGCCGCCCGTGACGCCGGCGGGCGCCCTCGCTGGGTAGGTCCGGACTCACTGGCCCGCCGGCCGGATCCGCGGTCAGTTCCTCCGCGCCCCGATCCCAAGATAGGTCTGCCGCACCAGGTCGTTCCGGAGCAGCCCGCTCGCCGTATCGCAGAGCACGGTCTGTCCCATCCGCACGACGTAGCCCCGGTCCGCGATGGTAAGCGCCATGCGGGCATTCTGCTCGACCAGCAGGATGGTAGTGCCGGACTTGGCAATACTCTTGATCGCATCGAACGTCCGCTCCACCATCACGGGGGCCAGGCCCATCGAGGGCTCATCCAGCAGCAGCAGCTTGGGTCGGGACATCATGGCTCGCCCCAACGCCAGCATCTGCTGTTCGCCGCCCGAAAGCGTTCCTGCCAGTTGCGTCCGCCGGTCGCGCAGGATCGGGAAATAGCCGAAGATCTGGTCCACCGTCTCCGCCAGCCAGCGCTTGTCGCGGCGGCGGATGAAGCCCCCGATCTCCAAGTTCTCGTGCACTGTCATGGCACTGAAGACCTTGCGACCCTCCGGGACGCAGGAGATTCCCAATCGCACGATGTCCGACATCCGGAGGCGGGTGATCGCCTGCCCCAGGAACTCCACCTCGCCCTGCGTCACCGGCAAGGCGCCGGTGACGACTCGGAGGGTCGTGGTCTTGCCGGCGCCGTTGGCGCCGATCATGCACACGATTTCCCCTTCACGGACCTCCAGCGAAAGCCCGAACAGGGCGCGGACACTTCCGTAGGCGGCCTCCACGTCCCGAAGGCTCAGCATCTCAATCTACCCTACTTTCTCGTGTTGGGCTCCGAGATAGGCCGTGATGACCTCCGCGTTTTCCTGGACCTCCTTAGCGGAGCCCTCTGCGATCTTCTTCCCGTAGCTGAGGACGATGATGTGCTCCGCGACGTTCATCACCAGCCGCATGCGATGTTCGACCAGGAGGAGTGTCACGCCTCGCTTCTGGATGGTGTGCACTAGGTCGATCACCCGGTCGATCTCCTCCTCCGACATGCCGGCGGCGGGCTCGTCCAGAAAGAGCAGCTTCGGCCGAGTGGCCAGCGCCCGCGCAATCTCGAGCAGCCGCCTGGGGCCGTAGGGCAAGCTCTTGGCGAGCATGTGAGCTTTGTCCTGCAGCCCCACCAGCTCCAGCAACTCCCAGGAGCGCTCCAGCGCCTCTCTGTTCTCGCGCTGGCCGGCCCGGGTTCGTAGGATCGTCCGGAGAAATTCCACCCGGCTGTGGAGGAACTGCCCCATCAGCACATGGTCGAGCACGGTCAGCGTTTCGAAGAGGCGGAGATTCTGAAAGGTCCGGGCCAGTCCCGCCTGCACGATCCGCTCTCGCGATAGCCCATCAATGCGCTGTCCGCCGAAAAGGACGGTGCCCGCCGTCAATCGATAACATCCCGTGATCAGGTTGATGCAGGTGGTTTTGCCGGATCCGTTGGGCCCGATAATGGCCTGAAGCCCTCCCTGCGGGATGCCGAAAGACAGCTCGTCCACCGCCTTGACGCCGCCGAAATGCTTGCTGATCTGGCTGACCTCGAGGAGGTTAGCCACGGGCGTCCTCTCCGGCGGGAGATGGTTTCTTCGACGAGCCCCAGAGGTGGCGGCAGAGTTGGACTGCATTCTCGATGAAGACGACCAGCCCGCCGGGCTCGAACAGCATGACCAGGATGATGAAAAGGGCGAAGACTGTCAGGTACTTCTCCTTCAGGGGGCGCAGGACCTCGATGGCCCCCGTCAAGAGGATTGCGCCCAGCACGGAACCCGGGACCGACGAGAGGCCGCCGACCACCAGCATGCAGAGGAAGATCGAGTTGTAGTTGAAGGTGAAAATCTCGGGGCTGATGAACACATTGAACGCGGCAAAGAGCGCCCCCGCAATCCCGGTGTAGAGCCCGCACAGAACGAAGGCCAGCACCTTCAGATACGTGGAGGAGACGCCCACCATCTCCACCGCCAGCTCATCGTCGCGAACCGCCTTGAACGCCCGCCCAAACCGGGAGTCCTCCACCAGGATGGTCAGCCAAGCCAGGGCAAAGGCGAACGCCCAGCACAGATAGAACATGTGGAGGTTCTGGGTGAGCACGAAGCTTCCCAGCGCCGGCCGTGGGATGCTGGGGATCCCCCAGACGCCGCCGGTGAAGGACATCCAGTTCTTCAGGACATCCCCCACCACGATGATGAATCCCATGGACATGAGCGCGAGATACGCGCCCCGCACCCGGAGGGTCGGGATTCCCATCAGGAGCGACAGCAGGGCCGTAACGAGGACGGCGAACGGCAGCGAGCTCCAGAATCCCCAGCCAAGCTTCATGAAGAGCATCCCGTATGTGTAGCTCGCCACCGCGAAGAAAGCGATCGTCCCCAGAAAGACCTGGCCCGCGAAGCCGAGGATATAGTTCAGCGCCAACACCAGGATGATGTTGATGGCCACCGTATTCAGCACGAAGATGACGTAGGGGGCGGAGGTGGCGAGCGGCACAAGCCCCAGGAGGAGGAAAAGTGCGAGGGTCGTTCCGTTCCGGACGCCGGTCCTGATCACGCCCAACCTCCCTAGAGGCCACTCTCTTCCGCGCGCGTCCCGAAGAGTCCCTCCGGCCGGAGCAGGAGAAACGCGATGATGACGACGAAGGCGATGGTGTCCTTGTAGAGGGAAGAGATGTAGGCGGCCCCCAGAGTCTCGACAAGTCCCAACAGGACGCCGCCGGCCATCGCCCCTCCGATGCTCGAGAAGGAGCCGATGATGCACGCCCCAAATCCCTTGAACCCGATGTTCTGCAGGAAGGGGTCGATGGAATAGAAGGGGGCAATGAGCGTCCCCGCCAGCCCTCCCAGGACCGAACTATAGGCGAAGATCAGCGAGATGGTCAGGTCCGTCTCGATCCCCATCAACGCCGCCGTGTCCCTGTCCAGCGCAACAGCGCGCATGACCTTGCCCACCATGGTGCGCTTGAACATCCAATTTTGCAGGAGGAGTAGCAAGCCCGTGGCCACGATGATGAAGACGGACTGATGGAAGATGGCGATCGACCCGATGTGGAAGGTTGCCTGGCCGAAGAGGCCGGTCGTCCCCTGTGGGTAGGCGCCCCAGACGATCAGGGCGAGATTCCCGAGGAGCATCCCCAGCGCCACCAGGCTCACCAGGACTGTCCGAATATGTGCCCGCTTGAACGGGCGGAAGAAGAAGCGCTCGCACACCATCCCGAAGAGGCCCATGCTGAGGATCAGCACCGGCAGCGACACCGCGAAGGAGGCGTGAAGGTGGTTGGTGAGCGTGACGCCATAGATGAACGCCCCGATCATGACGAAGCTGCCCTGGGCGATATTGATCACGCCAACGGCGTTGTACAGGAAGCTATACCCCAGGGCGATCAGCCCGTAGACACAGCCCAGCGCCAGCCCCGACACGAGTTGCTGCAAAAAGATTCCCATGGTCCCTTCCGCGGGCGAGAAGAGGGGGGGCGCCCGCCAACCGCCCCCCCCCGACGCCGCATTGCCGGCACAGGATCCTGACTACTCTCCCGACACCTTCATGATGACCTTTTGCTTCAATTTCACGTAGGTGATCAGGATCAATTCGTGGATGGTCTCGCCGTTCGGCGACACGTTGTACGTCAGGCCGGTCCCCCCCGTATACCCCTTGATCGCCCTGAACGCATCCCGCATCTTGAGGTGATTGGCGGGTCCGCCGGCCTCCTTGGTGGCCTGGGCCAGCATCTCGATGGCATCGTAGGAGAGCCCTGAGAAGAAATCGAGGGGGGGCGTGCCGAATTTGGCCTTGAAGGCCGCGATGAACTTCTGCACCTTCGGATCCGGGTTCGTCTCGGTGTATGGGACGACGGCGAACGTGCCGTTCGCGGCGTCCCCGGCGACATCCATGAAGGGCTTGGTTGCCCCTACCGACGACATGAAGATCTTCACCTCAGGAATGAGCTGGCGGGCCTGCTTCACCATGATGCCGAGATCGGGCACCCCGGAGATCAGGACCACGCCGTCGGCTCCCGCCTTCTTCACATTGAGTAGCTGCGAGGTGAAGTCCTTATCGCCTGCATTATGGGCCTCCGACGCCACCAGCTTCAGGCCCTTGGGAGCCAAGGCCGCGATGAGGTTGTCACGGCCGCCCATGCCGTATTGGTCCGACTGGTAGATCACCCCGATCTTCTTCAGGCCCGCCTTGTCCACCATGTAATTGGCCAGGACCTTCCCGGTCAGCAGATCGTTCTCGCGGACGCGGACGATCCAGGGATTCTTCAGCTCCGTCACTTTCTGGGCGCTGCCCATGGCGATGTCGAGGATCTGGTTCTGCATCATGAGATCGGCCGTGGCGAGGACGACGGTGCTGGCATGACACCCCAGGATGGCATCCACGCGATCGTTGAAGACCAGGCGCTGCGCCAGCGTCCGTCCGATGGAGGGAGACAGCTCATCGTCATACCAGACCATCTGCAGCTTGTAGCCGTCGACACCCCCCGCCGCGTTGATCTCATCGACGGCCACGCTCGCTCCTGCCTGCATCGATTGGCCGAATCCCTGCTGCAGCGCCGCGAGGCCGCCGATCTTGAAGATCTTCTCGGCCGCGGAGGCGGAGGAAACCGCTAGGACAAACAGGAGACAACAGAAGAGGGTCGACCAAAAACACACCTTGGTCCGCGTAGCCATAATGCCTTCCTCCATGTGTTGCGTTGATCCCTTCGGCCTACCCCCCTCCCCGACTCTGTTTTTCTCCTTCCTCACTCTCACTTCAATGTCGTCTGCCCATTTGGTGCGGGGATCAGAACCGGGAGGAGTCCTCCTTTCCGCCTGCCCTGCAGGCTGCCCGCCGCCGGGCCCGGATCTCCGCGGGAACGCGCAGGCCAGCCGGGCCGTCGGGGAGAGACCGGCCGCCCCCAAGCAAAACGCGCCGGCCTTGATGTTGCGGAGTATTTCGTGAGGATGGCCGGCCGTGACCCACAACTCCCCGACCCTCACCCCTCCTCCAAGGGGGAGGATCCGCGTGGGGCTTGCGAGGTCGCCTCCGTCGAGGCGGCCGGCAACCAGTAAATGATGGCGGCGATGCCTTTCCGGAGAGGAAGTCCCCCAACCGGTGAGACGGAGTGGCCCCTTGTTGGATTGCCCCAACGCAACCATAGGCCCTCTGAGCCACTCGACACTCGCTGGGGACTTGCGATCCCGTGGAGCGGCCGTGGAGGACGTGCCAGGGGCCGGGTCGGGGTCTTCCAGCTTCAGCACCGCGTGCCCCATCCCAGAGCGCAGATGATCTTTTCTTGCTCCCCGACGGCCATTTGCCCTGGCGCCATCTCAACCCCATTCGGCTTGATGGCGACCGGTGATGCGAATACACCCAATGACGAAAGAAAGTCAAGGACATGTTCGGCGCATGTGCACATATCTGTTCATTCTCACCCCCCTGGAGGGGACGCATCCGGGCGGAGCGGGGAAACTTCCCTGGGAAGGTTCGGGCGGCGCGCAGGGAGAGGTTCCTCGATGGTGCGGAACGGGAAGACCGACTGATCCAGCGAGGGGAGATCGATATTGTTACGATGTTCTGGACGCCCGCGCCTCAGGGAACACGCGAATGCAGCGCTCCCTTGCCGCCGGCGGGCTCAGCGCGCCGCGTCGCCCATCCGGTAGTCGTGGGTGAGCGCGTCGAGCTGCGCCTTGAGTGCCGGAGCGAGCTGGACGTCAACCGCGGCGACGCTCGCCTTCAACTGCTCGGGCCGGCTGGCGCCGATGAGGGGCGCGGTGATCGCCGGGTGGGCCAGCACCCAGGCCACGGCCAGCGTGGCGGGCTCCAGTCCCTGCTCCCCTGCGAGCTTGACCACCGCCTCCACGGTGTCGAATTCCCGCTCCTTCCAGTAGCGCTGGACGTAGGTTGTGGCGGCGGTGCCCAGCGTGAACCGCGAGCCGGCCGGCGGCGGCGCGGTGCGCTGGTGCTTGCCGGTGAGGAGCCCGCCGGCAAGGGGGTTGTACGGGATCACCGCGAGCCCCTCCTCCTCGCACAGCGGCAGCAGTTCGCGCTCGATCTGGCGGAACAGCAGGTTGTAGCGCGGCTGGACGGACACCAGGCGGGTGATCCCCAGCGCCTCGCCCCTGCCCAGCGCCCGCGCGACCCGGTAGGCCGGGAAATTGGACACGCCGATGTAGCGCGCCTTGCCGCTCTGCACCACGGCGTCGAGGGCTTCCAGCGTCTCGTCGAGCGGCGTCTTGGCATCGAAGTGGTGTACCTGGTAGAGGTCCACGTAGTCGGTGCCGAGCCGCCTGAGGGAGGCGTCGATTGCCGCCAGCACGTGCTTGCGCGACGTCCCCTGGTCCCAGGGCGCGGGGCCCATTTGCCCGCTGCATTTCGTCGCCAGGACGAACCGCTCGCGCCTCCCGCGCAGCCACCGGCCCACGATCTCCTCCGTGCGGCCCTTGGTCTCCAGGGCGCCGCCGAGCGGGTACACGTCCGCCGTGTCAAGGAAGGTGATCCCCCGGTCGGCCGCGGCGTCCAGGATGGCGTGCGAGGTCGACTCGTCGCACTGCAGTCCGAACGTCATGGTGCCGAGACAGAGGCGGGAAACGTGCAAGCCCGTGCGGCCGAACCGAACGTGTTGCATCAGCGTGTGCCTCCCTGGTCTGTTGTTCTCGCCGGTCCTGGTCGACCGACAGCCGATCCGTCCCATCTCTCCTCCCCCGGCTGCGCAGAGCCGCCGGGAAAGGGGCCGGACGAACCGCCTGGCCCTATACGGCGCGGAGATTGTATCCGAACCCCAGTGCCGGTGGAAGGGCTTTTCCGCCGAAAGGCCCCGTAGTCTTCACCGCGGTGGTGCCGGGAGTGTCCGGATGCGACGCCCCGTCCACTGATCGTTGCGTTACCCGCGAAGGTGCTCCGGCTTGTCTGGGGCGTGTGGTGGGGCGGAACCTCGTACACCCGCTGCGGACGGGCGCCCTCCCGGGCGAGCCGCACTGGGCGGCGGCTCGCCCGGGAGGGCGCCCGGGGAGGCAGGCAGTCCATCAGGCAGGATGCGTTCGCCTACACAGGAGGGGTCCGGCTTGACACCGTAGAGGGGACCGGGTTCCGGTTTCTGTCCGTGAACCTATGCCGTCGTGGCCACGGCCGCCGAACCGCGCCGGAAACGGCGGCCCCTCCGTCGCAAAGAACTCTTCAGGCGGCGGCTTTGGTTTCCCAAGGCCGCGCGACTGGAGGCTGAACCGCGTCGGTCTCCTGCGCCTTGCGCACAGACTCTTCCGGCAGAGTGAGGACGATTTCGTAGCGACCCAACTTCATCCGGTTCGCTGCGGAGAAGACCTCGTGCGCTGCCACGAGGGCCTTGTTCACCGCGCCGGGCCGGACTGCGAGCAGGATCCGGCGGGGACCCCACAGGGGGGCGGTCAGGATGGGCGAAGCGATCGCCCCGAACCGCTCGTAAATCGCATCGGTCAGCGCGATCTGATGCCGGATCGTCGCTTCATTCCGCTTCCGCCACCAATCGACCAGAACCGTCGGGCCGGCGATTACCAGGCCCAGAATCAGCAGGAATTGCACAACCTCGATCGCATGAGTGTTCCACCCGAGAGCCGTTTCCATATCGTCTTCTCCATCTTGTCTATCTTGGCGAGAAACCCCGGGAGCGTTCCTGATCTCCGGGGGTCTTGCGCTCTGTCTTCTCTAGCTCCACCATCCAGTGGGCGCTTCTTCGGGCCTGCCCGCAGGCCCACCGATCATCCCTTCGGCCCGCGCCCAATTGACTCTCTTCGCCTGCGCGCCCCCCGCTGGGTCGCGCCTGGGCCGCAGTGCTCGCTCGGCTCCCCGAGGCCCTAGTGCAGCAGCGCTTCCCAGGCCATGCCGAGGCGAAGCCCCACGGCGACAATGAACATCAAGGACAGGGTGATCAGCTCAGCCAGTTTCGACTCCCCGTTGTGCCGCATGAGAGATCCTCCTCTCTTACTTTCTGCCGGAGGCACCGCGCGACCCGTTCGCTCGGGTCCGGCCCCTCCGCTTTCGTCGTGTCTTGCCGGTCGTGCCGCCCGGTCCGCGAATCGATCAGGCCCGACCTCTGCCGGATCTGCGTACCCGGACCGGACCCCAACCACGCCCCCAGGATGCCGGCAAGCTGTGGTTTGTGGCCCCCCTGGGGGGAGGGGGCCGGCCGCTTTGTCCCCCATGCTCTTTATGGGGGTGGCTTTCGGCTGTGAAGATTGCAGCACCGATGCCAACTGCCACCGCATCGCTAACTTGTTGGAAATATTTAACTGGATATAAAATGGATAGACTGCGAGTGAATTAGGTGTGTATGGATGCGCGGCTGGCTGCGCAATGGTGGACGGAGCGTGCAGAATTACACGGTGGGCTTTGCGGCAAGCCCGAACCGCTTCAGCCGGGTGTGGAGCTGCGTCCGGGTGATGCCGAGGAGGGCTGCGGCCTGCGTCTTGTTGCCGCGGGTGGACTCCAGGGCGGCCAGGATGGCGCGCTGCTCCAGGGTGGCGAGGGGCTCGGGGGCCGCCTTCGCCTCTGTCGCCCCCCCATCGGGGACGGCCGGTCGCGCCTCTTCTCCCCCACCGAGCCCCAGGTGCCTCGCCGTGAGGAGGCCCCCCTCGGTGATGATGAGCGCGCGCTCGATGGCGTTCTCGAGCTCCCGGATGTTGCCGGGCCAACGATAGGTGAGGAGGGCGTCCCGGGCGTCGGCGCTGAACCCCGGCTCTCCCTTGCCCAGACGCGCCCCCAGCTCGCGCACGAAATGGTGCGCCAAAAGCAGGACGTCCTCCCCCCGCTCACGCAGCGGGGGCAGGTGGATGCTGAAGACGTTCAGGCGGTAGAAGAGATCCTCGCGGAACCTCCCCTCCTGGACCGCCCGGTCCAGGTCCTGGTTGGTGGCGGTGAGGAGCCGAATATCCGCCCGCAGGGTGGCGGTCCCCCCCACGCGCTGGAACTCGTGCTCCTGGAGCACCCGGAGGAGCGCGGCCTGGACGCTGAGCGGCAGCTCGGTGACCTCATCCAGGAAGAGCGTCCCCCCGGCGGCCAGCTCGAAGCGGCCGAGCCGCTGCTTGTCGGCGCCGGTGAAAGCCCCGCGCTCGTGGCCGAACAGCTCCGACTCCACCAGCGTCTCGGGGAGGGCCGCACAGTTGAGGGCCACGAACGGCCCCTCGGCCCGCGGGCTGCTGACGTGGATGGCGCGGGCGACCACCTCCTTCCCGGTCCCGCTCTCGCCGGTGAGGAGCACCGTGGCTTCGGTCGGCGCCACCTTGGCGGCACGGTCCAGCGCCTCCAGGATGGCGGGGGCCCGGCCGAGAATCCGGTCGAACCCATACTGCTCGCCGAGGGTCTGCCGGAGCGTGGTGATCCGCGCCTCCAGTTGGCGCGCGCGTCCCTCGACCCGGGCGCGCTGCTCGCGCTCCTCGGCCAGCCGCTGGTGCTGGAGGGCCACCACGACCTGGGCGGCAATGGCGCCGCCGATCTCGACATCCGTGGAGTCGAACCAGTTGGGCAACTGCTTCCCGAAGAACAGACAGCCGGTCACCTGGTCGCAAGACCGGAGGGGAAGGAGGAGGCCGGAGCGGTTCCCGTGCTCCAGGATGACCCGATCCCCCGGGCGGCTGGGGTCCAGTTCCGCTCGCGCGTCTCGAATGAGGACCGCCTCCCCCGCCTCGACCCGGCCGAAGAACGACAGGTGGTCCAGGGGGATCCGGTCCGGGAGGGGCGAGTCGGGATGATCGTTGCCCACCCGCCGGATGATCTCCAGGTCCCGCCCGCTTGCTCCCACGAGCGTCACCCCCATGACGTCGAAATCCAGGTGCGGGCGCACGGCCTCCGCCAGCTGGTCGAACCGCCCTTTGATGTTCAGGCTGGCGCCGAAGACGCTGGCGAGGTCCGAGAGGGCGGCCAGCCGACGGCGGCGGCGCTGCTCGCGGTGGAGGAGCACGACGTTCTGGATGAAGGGCGCGATGAGGTCCGCCACGTGCTGCAGCCCCTGCAGGTGCAGGTCGGTGTAGAGCCCCGGGGTATAGCTCGTCGCGGACAGCGTCCCGGTGATCCGGCCCCCGCACCGCAGGGGGACCGCCAGTCGCGAGCGGAGACCCGCCTGGCGCACCCTCGGCGGCTCGCCTCCCTTTTGGGCGAACCGGGGATCCGCCTGGATGTCCTGAACGCGCATGGGTTCCCCTGCCAGCACGGAACTCAGGACTTGCGCATCGGGGTCGTAGTACCCGGCCGGATCGAAGTCAATGGTGTAGTGCCCCACGTGGACCAGGGGGCCCTGCCGGGCATGCTCGGCGAACACGGAGAGCCGTCCGCCCTCTTCGAGGTGGGCGATCATGAGCCGGTCGTGCGGCATCAACCGCTGCACCGGCGCGGAGAACTCCGCCAGGAAGCGCTGAGGATCAAACGTCTCCTGCAGCGAGTGGCCGATCGCCGTCAACGAGGACAGCAGGTCGGCGAGTCCCGCGTCCATTCGACCTCCTGATCGATCCCCCTCATGCTCCACGGACGAACCTCTCGTCGTTCCCGCCAGGCCGTCTCGAACGATCCTGGAGCCCCACTCTCGGGGAAGCCCCCGGGAAGCCGGCGCCCCCTGTCACCGCCCCTCTCGGTCGGCGCCTGAAGGACGACCGACGTGATCATAGGGAGGGACCGGCGCGAAGTCAATTCGCGCATCCGTGGAGAAGCTCTGGACGGGGGGCGGGCTGGCTGCTTGACGCCCCAACCTCCTCGTGCTAGCGTTCGCGCCGACGTTGGATCCCCGTCGATCATCCGTTGTTGGATGGGGGTTTCCGGCCCGGGTTCGAGTGGCCCGGGGCTCCGGCGTCCGGGCCCTGGGCCCTGCCAGGCATGCGCAGGCTCCACCCTCCGATCGGGTGGAGGCAGTCTGGTGGTGAGCGCGCGGCGCCGCGCTCTGTTGTGTTCGTCAAGGGAGGTCAGCCATCCTCCCGAGGAGGTCTCCATGCCGAAGAAGCCGACCCCGGCCGATGCCGAACTGATCCTCAAGCTCTACGATCTGCGCCGCGAGGCGGAGATCCGCAAGGCGCGCAACTGGTGGCTGGTGAGTTTCTGGCCCGAGAACGCCGACGACTTCATGAAGGTCGTCCAGGCGATGGGCACGCAGGAAAACAACTGGCTGCGCCAGGTGATCGGCTACTGGGACCTGGCCGCGTCCCTCGTCCTGCACGGCACCCTGAACGAGACACTCTTCCTGGAGCCGGCCTTCAGCGGCGAGATGTTCCTTATCTTCGCCAAGCTCCGTCCCTTCCTGAAGGACGTGCGTGAGAAGATGCAGAACCCGCGCCTACTGGCAAACGTCGAGGCCGTCATCAAGAAGTCCAAGGCCAGCCAGGAGCGGTTGAAGTTCGTCGAGCAGCGCGTCGCCGCCCGGCGCCAGCAGATGAAGGAGGTTGCCGCCCGGGCGTAGCCGCCCGTCGGCACGGACCGCGCGTCTTTCTTCCGTTTCCAAGGCCGCCGGGTGCGCCACCCGGCGGCCTCACCCTGTCGTGCCCCCCTGCTCCCGGAACGCTGGGGGTGTAGAGACGGGGGCAGCCAGCCCGGCACGAAAAGAGCAATTCTTGTCAAAAGGTCCCCTTGTATATCCGGGAATTCGGCTCGGAGTACGCTGATTCGGGCGTTTTTGAGCGTGCGACCCGGGGGCACGTCTGGTTCCTCGAAAAGCTGGGCTCGGGTCACCTGGAGGCGAGCCCGATCGGCGTGAGAGCTCGGGCGACAGCCATTTTCTTAGCGGGCAGATTGAGGCCATTCGGGCAGCAACGTGCCCCCTCGCCAGCCTGTCGGATGGCGAGGGGGCGACGCGGACTACGCACCATAGACTCGCCGCAGCTGGTCGGCACCCCAGTTGATTGCGGCAGTGGCATCGCCGGATTGCACGGCGCGGGCAAAGGTATCGATGATGAGGTACTTCGAGTAGACGAGCGACGCCTTGTCATTGGCCGGTCCCGCGTAGCCGAGGTCGCGGCCGTATTTCGAAATCTCGCGGAACACCGACATCTTCGGATCCTTGTCCCACATCGGGTCCTTGGCGAGCTTGATGACGGGTTGGATCTGATAGCCTTCCTGCAGCCGCCACCACGCCACGTACTGCTCATCCTGGAACCACCACCGCAAGAACTCCTTGGCGGCGGGGATGTTCTTCGAGCTCTTGAGGATGGCAAACGTCCGGGTACCCAGCCAGTAGAACCGGCCGGTCGGCCCCTTCGGGATCAGCATGTGGTTCATGTCGTTCGCAATGGCCGGTTGGTCTCTCTTCGCGACATAATAGATGCTCGAGCCGTTCTGGGTCGCGGCGATCTGCCCCGCCAGGAAGGCCCGATTGTTGCTGCTGTCGTCCCAGGAGGTGCCGGTCTCGTCGTAGCCGTCCTTCCAGGCCTGAATGAATCGCTTCATCCCGTCCACGAACTCCGGCTTGTTGAAGAGGACGGTCTTCCCCTCCTTGTCCACCTCCATGGCCCCGTGGCTCCACATGTAGGGATAGCAGAAGTTCGTGGGGTCCCCGGTGCTGTGGCCCAACGCCTGCCCGAAGGGGTGCCCGGCCGCTTTGCACTTCTTGGCCACGGCGTGATATTCCTCCCAGGTCATGTCCAGCTTCCGGCCGTCTTCGGCGTTGGCCACACCGGCGTCCTTGAACCAGCTGATCCGATAATTCATGGTGGTATTGGATTGTCCGTGGGGAATGCCGAGGTACCGACCGCTGACGCGGGCCGAATTCAAGACGTAGGCCTCGAAACCGCCGTTTCGCTTGCCGAATTCCTCGGCCTCGGTAGTGAGATCCACGAGGCTGTCTCGGTACAGGAAATTCCAGGAGGGCCACAGTTCCACGATGTCTACGCCGCCGGTCTGGACGGCGACGGCGATCTTTGGCTGCAGATCGGGCCAGTTCAGGAAATCGGCCGCGACCTCGACGCCCTGGGCTTTGCCCCATTCGACGGCTTGCCGCTTGTACAGATCCTGAGCCGCAGCGAGGAAGTACGTCCCTTGGAGAATGGTGAGCTTGGTCCCCCGAATCGCAGCCGGCGCTTGGCCGAAGCTTGTGCGCGGGGAGACACTCGAAGTCGCGACGCCCAGGCCGGCGAGTCCGGCCGTCTTGAGCAGTTGCCGCCGCGTCATGCCTGTGCGTGGCCCCTGATTGGCCGTGGGTTTCCGGTGTCCCAACATCATGTTATCCTCCTCTTAGGTGCCCCGTGGTGGATGAGTGACGCTCCATGTGCACGTTTCCGGTACGTGAATTCAGGATACCCCGTGTCAATTGGGCTTCCCTGCCGGTGCATCCGCAGCGCCGGCCGAGGGCAGCCCGCCGGCCATGGCCCGACACACCGGACAGAGCAGCCCCAATCATCTCTTCATCGCGCACCTCCGTTTCTGGACGGCCCGCATCAATTTCGGCTCACTTGCGTGGGCGGTATCACGGCTTCCTGGAGCTGCCGCAGATGATAGAGCATCGTGTCGGTCTTGAGCTGCACCATGTCGTATGTGATCACCTGGTCCCGCTTGGCGGGCTTGACGAGCTTGGCCCCGTCGAGCAGTCCGAGTGGCACGCACCCTTCCTGCTTCGCGATGCAGGCCAGGTCATTTACACCATAGAGGGTAAACCCGCCGCCGCCATCGAGGGTGGTGCCGGGGGCAAGGGCGGATTTGGCGGCCCCCAGCACCTCGGCCAGGAGTCCGTGATGGGGCACGACGGTCGGCTCCTTGTCCTCGACCGCCCAGACGATCGAGAGGGGAATTTCGTTTGTGACGAGATGGTAGGGGGTATGGAACGTGTAGTACTCGCCGGTATGGACCACGTCGAAGTACCCGAGGTCCTGCTGAATCTGGGGATGCGCGGCCCGGACGACCACAAAAACGCCGGGCGTCACGCTGCGCAGGAAATCGATTGAACCGTCCGCGTGCTTCAGCGGGCGCGCATAGTCCACTACCCCGCGGTTCTTGAGGATGCCGCCCTCCTTTTTCAGGCGGAAGAAATTGGCCATCTCGTAGATGCCCGCCTGTGGACCGTGCATCCCCCGCACGTCGGGGATCAGGCCGGTCGCGTTGGCAATGCACGACATTTCGATCGCCGTCTTGGTGGCGTCGCGAAAGGTCACCAGGAAATGGGGGTTGACCTTGAGCTGCTTGGCCTCTTCGGCGAGCGTCTCCGGCGTGCAGTACAGGTCCATCTTGCCCAGGCTGGCAGGGGTCTTGCCTACCGCCACGATTTCGAACCCCAGCCCACCCCAGCGGTCCACCAGCTCCGTAATCAGCCCTGGCTCATCGCCGCTCGACACGGAGTACACGACGCCGGCGGCTTGCGCCATCTGATGGAGGATCGGGCCGATCACGACGTCGGACTCGACGTTCAACATGATGATGTGTTTGCGGCCCTGAATACAGCGATACGCCACCGCCGCCCCGACTTCTGGCACGCCGGTGCCTTCTACGACGCAGTCCACCTCGAGCGCGGGCATCAGGTTGCAGTCCCGGGTCACGACCGGCCTCCCGCCTCGGAGGGCGTCGTTGATCGTCCCCACATCTTCTGAAAACACGATGTCGTCGCGCTTATACCCGTTGATCTCGTAGGCCCGGACGGCGGCCTCTGGCCGGACATCACAGATTACGGCATTGCTCATCCCCTTCATCTGGGCCGTCTGGCAGATGGCCCCCGTAATCATGCGGCCTGCACCGACCCAGCCAACCTTGATCGGATTCCCTGCCGATTCTCGTTTCAAGAGCTTGCGCGAAATCATGACTCCTCCTCTGTGCCTTCAAAGGGGTATGGGCGCGTGACGGGCTGCGCCCTCTTGGTGCGTCTTGAGAGACGGGGGTTGGTCGGCCGGGACCGGCTTCCATTCCGAGGCCCCTCTGGAATTTTCGCCTGGTGCTCCTCGGCGTCCGCTTGGCCAGCCAACCGCTCACGCGATCGGCGGAGATGGACCCGCATCGCCGCCTCACTCGCGTCGGGGTCTCGCTTCCGGAGGGCGGCCAAAATACTCCAGTGCTCCCTGACCGTCTCGGCCGGGGGGCGCGCAAGACCCATTTGATAGGTAAAGATCATGAGGTTGACCGACTCCATGGCGTGCGTAAGGTAGGCGTTGTCGGCCAACGCGAGCAACCGGAGATGGAAAGCGCGGTCCTCTTCGATATACCGCTCCAATGCCCGTCCATGTGGAGTCAGATCGAGGGACCGGAACTTCGCGGCAATCCGATCCACCTCGTCCCGGCTGATGCGGGTGGCGGAGCGCCGGGCCGCCAGTCCTTCAAGCATTTCCCGGACCTCGAAAAGAAGGGCAAGCTCCCGGGTCGTGAATTGCTTGACGTAGACCCCTCGTCGGAGCACCCACTCAACGACGCGCTCCTGCCGCAGGCGCTTGAGCGCATTTACCACAGGCGTGCGGCTGACACCGAGGTTCCGGGCAATACGATCCATGTTGATCCGCTCACCGGGCAGGATGCGCCGCTCGGCGATCATCAACCGGATACGCGTGTAGATCGTGTCGTCCAGATTCTCGCGTTCGATGAACTGATCCAGGGGGTTGGGCGGGGAACTCGCGGGGGCACTCACGAGCGGCACATGTCGAGAGAGGTCTGTAACATCTCCGCACGTCGGAACATGACCGTCTCCCTGTGAAAGGTCACATTACCCAATTCTATCCCATATTAAATTTTAAATTTAATATCAAAAGACGGTTAGGATGTCAAGCCCAATCCGACCCAATACTCGACGGCCGGTCCGCCTCGAAGTTGCGGATTCGGCCGTCGCGTGGTTCTCTCACACCACAGGGGAGGTCCTCACGGGGAACCCGTTCGCGCCTGTCAGATCTTGCGAAAGCTTGTCGTTAGCCCCGTCGTCATGGAACCGCTCTGGAGGTGCATGGATACGACCGGAAGGGCGAGCGAGACGTCGGCGCAGTCCTGGAAGGGGAGAAACAAATACCTTTGGTCCCGGGGATCGGGCCAACAATGTACTGAGCCGTCCGGCCTGCCACCGGGAGGCCCCCGCCGGCGCACCCCCCGCCGCCGGAGCACCAGGAGTCTCTGGATGCAATGTTCCCTTTTCCTGATGTGGATATGCCCCTATTTACCAAACTTCTCGCTGCGGGCCTCCGCGCCCGCGATCTTTTCCCACATCTTGACGAGCGCCGTGACGTTCTCCCCACCCAGACCCGTGGCTTTGGCCAGATCGAGCACGCTCAGCAGCGAGTTGACCATCGGGAGGGGGACGTTCTCCTCCCTCCCGAGCGCGCTGACATACGACACGTCCTTGTGGGCCAGGGCGAGCTGAAAGCCCACCGCGAAGTCTCCTCTGGCGATTTCGGGGACCGCCCTTTCAAACGCTCGACTGTTTCCACCGCTGACGCGGATGACGTTGTATAGGGACTTGAGATCGACGCCGCATTTCACCACCAGGGGCAGGATCTCGGCCACGCCCGCGTTGCCGAGCTGACTCAAGAAGTTGTTCACGAGCTTGACAATATTCCCATGGCTGACTGGTCCGACATGGAAGACGTTCTTCGCGATGGCCTGGAAGATGGGGCAGCAGCGCTCGAAAACGGCTTGATCGCCACCCACCATCAAGTTTAACTCGCCCGACCGGGCCTGGGCAGGTCGGCCGGTCATCGGGGAGTCCAGCATGGCGATCTTCCGCGCGCGCAGCCTCTCGGCCAACATCCGAGTGGAAGCGGGATAGCTCGTGCCGAGATCGATCACCACCGAGCCCTCTTTGAGATGCTCCAGGAGGCCGGGTGTCCCTAGAACCGTTGCCTCAACCTCCTTCGACGTTGGCAGCGTGAGGACCGCCACCGTGCTGGATGAGGCCACTTCGGCGAGCGAGCGGGTGGCCTTCCCCCCCGCCTGCATCAGCTCTCCGAGATCAAGCCCGTCGCGATGTGCGAATACGGTGACCGGAAATCCCTTCGTCAACAGCGTCATGATGATGCCCCGCCCCATCAACCCCGGCCCAAAGTACCCGATGTGCTCGGCCATGGCCTGCCTCCTTATAGTTTGTCGCCGCTCGCCTGACGCCTCTCACTCTCTCCGAACGCCTTGCAACGAACCGGAAGCGGAAAAGGCGATCTCACACATTCCGACGAGAATCGCCTCTCGAGTGTCCTGGGACCTTAGGATGATTACATGGCTCAATACGAGCACACTTGTTAGCATATTTATTCTGAAATACGTCCACTGTCTCCTATAGATCACGTCAAATATTTCTGGAGCGCACGCTTCGCTGGAACACGCAAAGGCACGCGCATTGTCTGAAGAATCGACCATTGGGGAAGTCCCAGTAAGCAGCGGAAGAGAGATGCGGTCATGAACGAGAGAGGGCTCCGGCGGGATGCGCCTAGCAAGATCTGCCTCGCAAAGAGTGAAGACTAGGCAGGCCCGCAGCTCGCGATTGTTCTTGCCAAGTGAGCTTATCAAGCAGTAAACATGTGCCATAGAGCTCGCCGCACGCGTAATTCGATGAGCGCCCCTCGTCCGGTGGGTTGCTTTTCTCACCATGCTGAATAGCGGGAGGGGCAGCAACCGGTCCTGAATGACGAGGAGATGCACTCGGATGAGTAGGGGTGTCTCCTAAATCGTCGGCCGCCTCCTGGGATAGCCTGCATCGTCAAGGAAAAAGCCCATGAATCACAAGCTGACCAAGCGTCGGACCGGCATGAAAACAAATGGAGTCACAATGCCAGCCGCGACGACCATGGATCGCATGCCGGAGAGTCGTCCGCGACACATTGTACCGCATTCCTCCGGCATCGAGGCTCCCAAGCTCACGGCACCTCCGAATGCGTGTGACTGCCATATCCACATCTACGACGAGCGCTTTCCCCCTGCCGGACCGACAGCACGGCATCAGACAAATGCCGGCGTGGAAAGCTATCGGCTTCTGCAGAAACGAATCGGGACGACCCGGACTGTGGTCGTTACTCCCTCCTCGTATGGAACGGACAATCGGGCCACCATCGACGCAATTTCCCAACTTGGCCTGAACACCGCACGAGGTGTGGCTGTTGTCCACCCCACTGTCACAGACGCTGAGTTAAGGAGCCTGCACGAGGCCGGCATCCGCGGTGTGCGCTTTACCTTGTTTGACCCCAAGACGGCTGCCACCACAATCGACATGATCGAACCGCTTTCCAAGCGTGTGAACGAGTTTGGTTGGCACCTGCAGATCCACATGCGGAGCGATCAAATTGTTGAGGCGGCTGACCTACTGTGGCGCCTCTCCTCGCCGCTAGTGTTCGACCACATGGGGCGCCTCCCGCAGCCGATTGGCATCGGCCACCCTGCCTTCGGGGTGCTCTGCCGGCTCATCGACAAGGGGCAGACTTGGGTCAAGTTGTCGAGTATTTATCAAGACAGCACGGTCGGCCCGCCGACCTACGCGGATGCGAGCAGGGTTGCCCGCTCTTACATCAACATCGCCCCGCAGAGGATGGTGTGGGGGAGCGATTGGCCGCACCCTACCGAGACGGAAAAGCCGGACGACGCCTTGCTTTTCGACCTGCTGGCGACGTGGGCGCCTGACGATGCAACCCGCCATCGCATTCTTGTCGAAAACCCGGAAGTTCTTTATGGCTTTCCACCGCCGAGCTGACATACTCGGCCCGAGCCGAGGACGGCGCCGTTTGGGTTCTAATCCGGTGCAGCCCTGGATCCACGTCCCATAGAACACTGCAACAAATTCTGCGTTGAGACCCTGAACGATAGGACGTCGTTGACGGAGTGGAACAACCCTCGTAGCGTTTCCTCTGATCGGACGGAGAGACCCTCTGTGTGGGCGGTGTGCGCTGGTAGCCCAGGCCAGCCCCTGCATGGCCCACAGGGGGACGGGTCTGCTCCCCAGGCGGTGGCTCCGGGGCCCAGCACCCTCACCGAAGGAAATGGCCATCCGATCCCCTGGGTCTTCCATAGGTGGGGGCCACACTCTGCTTTCCTGCTCCCTTCGCGCCCCGGGTTATGGGACCTCGCGACTGGGAGGGCTTTCAGCCGGGGCTCCAAGAGTCCCCGCCTACTCCACATGCCCACTCGGTCGTCGCCGGGGCGTAAATCCTCTTGCGCCAGAAGCACAGTGAGATCTTGCCACAGCCGGGAGGTCTTTGCCTAGCGCTGGCAGATCCTCCACCCGGCCTTCTTCCCCGACAGTTCTTGTCCAGTTCACCCGGCTAGCTCATAGCCATATTCCTTGATCCAGCCGAGGGAGCTCAGGGTGTCGGGGGCAGGTTCGTACTCCAATCCAACAAACTCCCTGTAGCCGAGCTTGTCCATCTCGCTGAAGAGGAACGGGTAGTTGATCTCGCCGGTCCCCGGCTGATGCCGCCCGGGGGTGTCCGCAACGTGAATGTGATCGATTTGTGCGATGTGCTCACGCAGGATCTGGGCGAGATTCCCCTCTGTTCGTTGCGCGTGGTAGAGGTCATACTGAACGTAGAGATTTGGCCGTTTTGCTTCGGCGATCACATCGAGCACATCCTGCACGCGGTTGAGGAAGAAGCTCGGGATGGTGTAGCGATTCACATGCTCGATGACCACCTTGGCCCCGATTTCGCCCAGGGCATCCGCCGCGAACCGAAGGTTCTCAATCATAGTCGCACAATGCTGCTCCGGGCTAAATCCTGGCGTCATCTTGCCTGCCATGCAGTTTACGCGAGGAACGCCGAGGATCTTTGCGTAGGAAATCGCGATCTTGACGCCCGCACGGAACTCCCCCACCCGGTCCGGAATGGCAGCGATGCCACGGTCTTTTGGCCAGTTGCCGCTGGGCAGGATGAAAAGAACAGCCCGAAGACCGTTCGCCTCTAACAATCCCTTGAGCTCTTCCGCCGGATATTCATAGGGGAGGAGGAACTCAACCTGCTTGAAGCCGGCCTGCCTGGCGGCAGCGAACCGGTCCGTGAACGGGACCTCCGTAAACAGCCACCCGAGATTAGCCGCAAACTTTGGCATGGAGCGCTTTCCTCCCTACCAGGGTGGGTGCCATGGCCTCAATTGATGGCCCCAGCCGCCTAGTGCGAGGCAGAAAGGAGCCATAGGGTCGGGAACCAGATCGCGTTCTCGTAGGTCACAGCGAGCACAGTTGTTGCTTTCTTCAGTGAAGGCACATCACACATGCTGGCCTCGGCGATCAGCGAGAATGGTGCCCATCCGGCACGCCACCCTGAGCGCCTCGTAAAGGCCCTGTGAGCTCGCTTTCCCTTGTCCGACGATGTCGAAGGCGGTTCCGTGGGCCGGCGTGGTGATCGGAATTGGTAACCCTCCCTCGACTGTCACTCCTCGCTCGAAGCCCATCAGCTTCATTGCAATCTGGCTCTGGTCGTGATACATGGCCACAATGGCATCATAGGTCCCTGCCTTAGCCCGAAGAAAGATGGTGTCTGCCGGGAACGGGCCGGCCGCCTGGATTCCTTCCGAACATGCTTCCTGGATACCTGGGGCGATCGCCCGGATTTCTTCGTCGCCGAATAGCCCACCTTCCCCACCGTGTGGGTTAAAGGCTGCCACCGCCACTCGTGGCTTCGCGACGCCCGATAGGCGTAGCGCGTCGTGGATTAGCACGATGGCGTCATGCACTGCTATCGGGGTGATGAGATCACTCACTTGCTTGAGGCCCACATGCGAGGTCACGCGGGAAGTCCAGAGGTTTTCCAGTACATTGATCTCCGAGATGTACCCTTTCCATTGCAGCCGATCAGCGATGTAATGCAACTCATCCGGGAAGGGGGAGCCGCCAAGGTGCATGGCCTGTTTATTCAGCGGGGCGAAGACGATGGCGTCCAGCTTCCCGCCCCGTGCCAAGTCGAGGGTGAATGCCAGCACATCTAGGACCGACTTACCCGCCTTAGGGCTGACCTGTCCAATCGTGAACTCGTCAGGAGATGGGCCCGAAAAGTCCAGGAATTGAAGCGATCCGCTGTCGAAGCGTACGTCCTCCGAGCGACGCACGATTTGCACACTGAGGGAGATGCCAGCCGCCCTCTGGCCCATTGCAAAGCTACGACGATCCCCGATCACCACTAGGGCCGCATGCTCCTGAACGTCGGTGGTCGCAAGGAGCTTGGCTACGATTTCCGGACCGATCCCAGTTGGATCCCCCAGCAATAACGCAATCCTTGGCTTCATTCTCCGTTTCTCCTCTGCGACAGGGTACCGCCAGCCCGTAGCGGTCCCCCTCGCCCTGACGTTTCACCTAGATTTCCTGGTTCCATGCCGTGAGGCCGTTCGGTGAGCAGGTGAGTGGCGCTTAGTATTCCGTCGCACTGGATGAGGATCACCGCACTGCGACACGTTTCGGCATACCGGCGAACTTCCTATGTTTCTCGATTGGAGGACGTCCTCGTGATTTCCATGCACCCTTTCGGCGTTCGGTTCGTTTCGGCGCAGGATTCAGTTTGAGAAGCCCCTCGTAGGTTGTTCCGGAATCTTTAAGCCGACCTTCTGTGCCATTGCTCCCCAATACCCAAAACGCCCCGTGGGCTGACCGGGTGCAGCTGTGGCCGTCGGTCAGGAGCGTGAGAGGCCATCCTCCCCCCATGCCGTGGGATCGTCAGGATGAACCCGTCATCGCCCGTGACCCGCTCGACCTTCATCATTGATGTAAATGCTGGCATCACTGCTTGCCGAAGGCCGCCTCCTGTTCGCGGCGGAGCTCCCACAGGTAGGAATCTTGGGGAATCTCCACCATCGCCTCGGTAAGGGGCGTTCCGGCCGCAACATCCTTCATCAGCCGTAACCCCGCGCACAATGTCAAGGGGACTAATTTTTCCCGGCGCGCCTCGGCCCAAGACTCGTAGCTCGAGGTTAGCTGGTCGGTCAGCTCGAGGTTCCGATCGATGGCTGTCCCCTGCTTGAGATCACGCTTCGCCACCGCGATGAGGTCCCATCGCGGGCGGCTCTCGCGTGCTCCTGTCGGAACCCCGAGCCTCGCCGCCGTGAGGATGGAAATGGGGGTTTCCACCCCGCAGAGATGATACGGCCGGTAAATCACGGCCGCGGTCCCGGCGCGGTTCGGAACCAAACCCTTCGTGTGCAGGATCGTACGCGAGTAGGTGTTCTCGCAGCGGACCACCACGAACACGCCTCCCCCCATGGTCGGGATCTCCGGTGTTATGAGCGAGCAGACCGTATCCAGCATTCCAGGGCGCTCCAGGGTTCCCCCGTCGGTTTTCAGACATAATGACTCCGGAATCTCAAGGGTCCGGAGGATGGGCTCGGCATGCGGTCCGGTGATCGGGTCTAGCCCAGTGGCATTGGCCACGCAAATCATCTCCATCCGGTCATAGTTAGCCCCCGTCTCTCCGAAACACTTGCGGCGGGCCGCGATTTTCGCCGCGGCATCATCCCGGATCGGCCGGGCTGCCTCGACCCAGGTCGGCTGGATGGGTAGGCTCCTTCCCCCAATCCGAACCTCTCCGGCTCGCTCGTCCAGGACGATCTCCTTGTCATGACTCTTGCCCGCTGCGATGATCTCGAGCCCGAGTACCCTCGCCCAATCGCACAGGCCGATGATGGCCGCGGGCTGATCACCATCGGCTTGCGTGTACACCACGCCGGCCCTCTCCGCCTTCCGGTGGAGAATCGGCCCAACGGCGGCATCCGTCTCCTTGTTGACCATGACTACATGGCAGCCCTGCGCGAATGCCGCGACGGCGTGGATAGCTCCCGCCTCCGCCTGGCCGGTCGCCTCGACCACCACCTCGACATCGCAGGCGGCCATCAGTTCCGGGCGAGCCGTGAGAACCACCTTGCCGCTGCGTCGGGCGTCGCGCACCTCTGATTCTTTCTCTGCGACAGCAAGACGTCCCTCGTCCCACCCAGCAAGGCGGCACGCCTTCTTTGCGGATTCGACGTTCGTATCGGCAATGCACGTGACAGCATACTGCGGGATTACCGGGGACTGTGTGATGACGGCTGTTCCAAAATGGCCGGCTCCGATGATCCCAACTTTCACTGGTGGCTTCTGAGGACCCTTCGACAGCAGATTTCCGTAGATCATCGTAACCCTCCGCGCTAGCGTTCGACTTTACCTTCTACTAGCCACTCCATTCAATTTATCAGTTACTAGTCTACCGTGTCACACAGATGCCATCTTATGCAGCACTGCTCGAGCCCGCTCGACTTTCGCCAGGATGTCCTCCACCTTGGCCGTCCAGGTGAACGACCGGGGGTGGCGGTTGTGGTGTGCGATGAAGGCCTCAATGGCGGCGATGAGGTCGGCGACGCTCTTGAAGACGCCCCGGCGGAGCCGCTTGGTCGTGAGCTCCCGGAACCACCGCTCGATGAGATTCAACCACGAGCTGCTGGTCGGAATGAAGTGCATGTGGAAGCGTGGGTGGCGGGCGAGCCAGCGCTGGACCGCAGGGTGTTTATGGGTGGCGTAGTTGTCCACGATCAGGTGGAGGTCCAGGTCGGGCGGGGTCTGCGCGTCGATCAGCCGGAGGAACCGGAGCCACTCCTGGTGCCGATGCTTGGGCAGGCACGTGCCGATGAGCTGGCCCGTCACGAGCCCCAGGGCGGCGAAGAGCGTGGTCGTGCCGTTCCGCTTGTAGTCGTGGGTCAGGGTGCCGCACCGGCCCTTCTTCAGCGGGAGGCCGGGTTGGGTGCGGTCGAGCGCTTGGATCTGGCTCTTCTCGTCGGCGCACAGCACCAACGCGTGCTCAGGGGGATTCAGGTACAGCCCCACCACATCGGTCAGCTTCTCGAGGAACCGCCGGTCGCGGCTCACCTTGAACGGGCGGACCCGATGCGGCTTCAGGCCGTGGGCCTGCCAGACCCGGTGCACGGTCTTCGGGCTCACGCCGACCGCGGCCGCCAGGGTCCGCGTGCTCCAGTGGGTGGCGGCGGGCGGCGCGCTGGTTGTCGTCAGGGTGACGATGCGCTGCAGGACCGCCGGGGCGATGGCGGGCGTCCGGCCGGGGCGCGGGGCATCCCGCTCGATCCCGGCCAGCCGCTGCTGGGCGAAGCGAGTCCGCCACCGACCCACACACTCGCGATCCGTGTCCAGGGCCCGGGCGACCTCGTCGTTCCGCTGCCCCGCCGCCGCGCGCAGGACGATCTGCGCCCGGCGCACGAGGCGCGCGGGGGTGCGCCGCCCCCGTGCCCAGCGTTCCAAGATGGTGCGTTCCTGCGGGCTCAGCACAATCGGCACCGCCACACGCATGGCTTGCTCCTCCTCACCGAGGAGCATACCAGAGTACGTACTATAAGTCACCGTATTTATGACACACTAGACTAGGAGGAGCCCCTGAACGTCAAACCTCCGTCATACGAACGGAAATTACCCTGAGTCGCGTGTAAGTGTGAACCGCTCAGCAGGCCAAGGCCCTCATTCCGACTTCCTGCTCCCCTCTAGCTCCGCGTTGTGGGGCCTAGTGACCGGGAGGTCTTTCGGCCGGGGAAACAAGAGCCTTCGTCGACTCCGCACCGGGCGCGCACGCATCCCGAGCGGAGTCTAGTTTTTCTGTCTTGCATCGAACGGCTCGAGCCTGCTCGCCATTCGTTTTTTTCCGCCTCCAGCCGAATTGGCTCGCGCGCCCACCAAGGTGTGTCGCACGCGGTCGGAGTCCCACCGTATCCTCCCGGCGGAGGCTGCTAGACACCTCGTCATCTTTGGCCGCGTGCGGTATTTCAGCCTGTCGATGAACGGCTCGGTCGTCAGCCTCTCCCGGCGCACAGTCAGCCAGGTGCGGCGGGGGATCCTTCCGCGTCACAGCCAAGACTTCTGTCGCTCCTGGTGGCAGATGACGCGCCACATCCCCGGTGGACTTCCGTCCAGTCGCATCTGCTCTCCCTACCCGCTGGTTCACCTCAAGGGTGTCCCCCGAGGCAAGAGCTAGTGTTGTGTAACTAACGCTGCTTTACAACGATCGACCTTCGTCATGATCATGTCAGCGCTCTTGGTCCAGACGAAGCGTTTGGGAGCGCGGTTGTACTCATCGAGGTACTCCTGGATCGCGGCCAGGAGCTCCTTGACGCTGGCGAAGCTGCCGCGACGGATGCGCTTCTGGGTGATCTCGCGGAACCAGCGCTCGACCAGGTTGAGCCAGGAGCTGCCCGTGGGCGTGAAGTGGAGATGGAAGCGCGGGTGGCGGTGGAGCCAGCGCTGGACCGGGGGGCTCTTGTGGGTGCCGTAGTTGTCCACGATGAGATGCAGGTCCAGGGCCGCCGGCGTCTGCTGATCGAGGGTACGGAGGAAGCGGAGGAACTCCTGGCTGCGGTGCCGGGGCAGACACTGGCCGATGACCTTGCCATCGAGCAGGCAGAGGGCCGCGTAGAGGGTGGTGGTCCCGTGGCGCTTGTAGTCGTGGGTCATCGTGCCGCAGCGGCCCCGCTTCATCGGCAGCCCCGGTTGGGTCCGGTCGAGGGCCTGGATTTGGCTCTTCTCGTCCACCGACAGGACCAGGGCCCGGTCCGGCGGATCGAGGTACAGCCCCACCACGTCGCGCAGCTTCTCGACAAAGTGGGGATCGCGGGAGAGCTTGAAAGTCTCCACCCGGTGCGGCTGCAGCCCATGCTGCTTCCAGATCCGCTGGACCGTCATGTGGGAGAGGCCCTGGGCCTTGGCCAGGGTGCGGGTGCTCCAGTGCGTCGCCCCCCGCGGGGTACTGTGCAAGGTCGCCTCGACCACCCGCTTCACGACCGCAGGCGAGAGAGCCTTCTTGCGGCCTGGCCGCGGCGCCTCCTTCAGCAGCCCGGGCGCCCCGCGGGCCTGAAACCGGCTCCGCCACAGCAGCACCGTCGGGCGACTGGTGCCCAGCCGCGCCGCGCTGGCGTTGTTGGGGACGCCCTCGCTGGCCAGCAGGACGATCCGGGCCCGCAGGGCCACCTTCTGCGGTGTCTTGCCCGAGTTCGCCAGGAACCGGAGTCGCTTCCGCTGATTCTCGTCGATCGTGAGCGCCCGCGCTGGAGTAAACATGAGCCCTTGTACACATACAGCACCTGATTGTAAAGCTATTTCTGTTACAGATCACTAGAAGTAGGAGAGAACCATGATTGGTCGTGCCTTTCTCCACAGATCCGGACATGTGGGGGCTCTATGGCGTTGTCGGTTCCCCATTCCCTAAAGCGCTAGCCCCACGAAGATCCCCCTGAGCATCTACGGTCTACGAGGGACAGCTCACGGACTACATCACCGAGACGAGCGTGCTCTCCACCGCCGATTCATCTTGGGCCATCCCTTCTTTCCCTCTGACGACGCAGAGCCCGCTCGTTCATCCATACCGGCCAAACTCTCGCGCCTCCTCTACCATGGCCACAATATTCTGCGGTGGGACATCGTCCTGGATGTTGTGCACCGCAGCGAGAACGTAGCCACCGTTCATCCCCAGGGCACCGATCTGGGCCTTAACCTCCTGCCGCACCTCCTCGACCGTGCCCTTGGGTGGAACAGTGTGAGTGTCAATGGCTCCCCAGAACGCCGGCCGATCCCCGAATTGCGATTTCAGGGATTTGCTATCCCTCCCCTTGGCCGAGATCTGAACCGGGTTCAGCGCATCCACACCGATCTGGATAAAATCGCCAATGATCGGCAGGATCGCGCCGTCACAATGATAGACACCCCTCGCATGGCTATGGCTCTTGATGAAGTCCACGATCTGCCGGTGGCGCGGTTTGATGATTTTCCGATAGATCTCCGGAGAGCACATCAACTCCGCCTGGGTGGCCAAGTCGTCGTGAAAAAAGACGATGTCCACGTACTTTCCGATCAAATCCAGCAACTTGCGCCCGATCCGGAGGTCGACCTCCAGGATCCTATCCATGAGGGCCACGATCAGCTCGTGATTGATGCTCAGGTCCACGAACCAGTCCTCGTGCCCCCGAAGGAACTGACTCAGGGACACGATCGGTCGGGGAAACATGGCAACCACCGCATAGTCGGTGTTGGTCTTCAACTGCTCAGCCTGCTCCCGCAACCCGGCGTACCGCTCTGGGACGTCGGGATCAGGCCACGGGTATTTCTCCAGGTCCGCCAGGGTGATCTCACCCGCCAGCGGATGCTTTGCAATGAAGGCTGGCCCGGTCTCCGGCCCCGTCCAGAGGACGCCCCATTCGTCCCGGTAGGTCACGCCGTCGGGGAACGACGAGAGCATCCAGTACTCGTTCCAATCAGGGTCATGGCGGGGCACCACCATCCGCGTGTCGATGTCAAGGCGCTGAAGGAGGGCTTCATCTGGGCGGCCCACGCTGGCCCATTTCCGCATGATGGCGGCTTCGCCTTTCATGTTCAAGTATCGAAGCAAGCGACCGGGCGCGGTCGAGGCAATGCTGGAGGCATAGGTGCCCCCAATGTCGACGGGGAATCGGTCCGGCTCTTGATGATCGAGAGCCCGCATGATGCGGTCGCGATGCGTAAGCGAGGCCGTCGGGTCTCCTTCTGAGGCCGGCACCTGATCCGCTCAGAAAGCAGGTGAGTCCGCATGCCTAAAGGCCGCCTGTGGCATTTTGCGCCCACCGCTGCTCAGTCGGCAATGGATCGTTCGTTCCCGAATGTGGTCTAGGCGCCCTCTCCGTCTTCGCGTCGACCAGACGACCTGCGGGCCCGCCATGCGAATGAATGGGTCGGATTCCTTTCACGCGTTCTGCTCCTGCGTGAGTGCGCGCCTGACCGCAGGCTTCAGGGCAACGAGCCCAAGCAGGCCCGCGATGATGTCGAAGATGCCAGCGATATAGAACGGAACCTGGAAGCTGCCCCCAAGGAATGCAACCAGCACTGCGGCCCCCCAGCCTCCGAGAATGGCCGAGAATCCCTTTGACGTGTACAAGATCCCATAGGTCGCCGTGACATACCTGGGGCCGAACACATCGCCGAGGCACGCGGGGATCAGCGCGGAGGTTTCTCCCCAGGACAGGAACACGATGGGTAGAAGCACGACGAAGAGTATGGGCATGCCAGTAATCTGGGTGACCAGCAGAATGAGCAGTCCCTCGAGGGAGAAGGCGATGGCCATCGTGTTCTCCCGGCCAATCCTATCGGATACTGACCCCCACATGATCCGGGAGAGCGAATTGGCGACCCCACCGATCGTCGCGGTGAAGGCTACGAGGGAGATCCCGAGCAGCTTCACGCTCTGGACGTTGAGCGATCGGGCGAGCTCGGACATGTGCCCAATTGTCATCAGGCCACCCGTGGTCATCACGAGGAACTGGAAGTACATGATGTAAAACTCCCGCCGGCCGAGCGACTGTTGCCAGGTGTAGTTCACCTTGGACTGGAGGACGCTGCCCGACGCCTTCGGTACCCACCCGGCCGGTGTCCACCCTTCGGGAGGATGCCGCAGAATCATCGCCATGGCGAAGGCGACCACTCCCAAGATCACCCCCCAGATTGCCATCGCGTGCGCCCAGCCCATGGAGGTGATGCTTTCTAGCCGTTACACAAAGGTGTTGATAACGGTCGGCGTTTCGCTAGTAACGGCATGAATTGGTTGACCGAATCGGAACGCCTTGTCGGGGAAGAAATCTTCCTCGATGTCAGCTCAATCCGAAAAGGACGGAATGCGCTGTAACCACAGAGGAATCGCGCCTATTGACAAGCGAATCTTCAACACCTTTGTGTAGCGGGTAGTGATGCTTTTGGAAATGGGAATGATGGTCAGGGCGGCCCCCCCGCCAAATCCAGCGCTTGTGAGGCCGGTTGCCAGTCCCCGCCGATCCGGGAACCACTTGACGGCATTGCCGGCTGCTGCAATATATATGATCCCTGCCCCTGTGCCCGTGAGGAAACCGTAACAGAGGTAGAGGCCAAATACCGACTGGACCATCGCGCCGCCGAGGAGCCACCCGACGAGGATCATGCACGACCCGATCGCCATGAGCGTCCGAATCCCGAATCGATCTACCAGGATCCCAGCGATGGGGACTGGCCAAGTCTGAAAGAGGATGTACAGGGAGAAGATGACCGCAATTTCGGAGTACGGGACCCCCGCAAACTGCTGTTTTAGACCCGGTGTAAAGAGGGTGAACGCATACTGATAGTTGGATATCACCATCATCGAAATGACCCCGGCACACAGTTGCACGACCCGGTTTCCCCTAAACGAACCGAAGAGTTCTTTTGCGAGGTCCTGGCCTGTCGCTGCAACCGCCTCGATTCGGCCTGTGGTCCCGTTCACCATGACCGGCCTCCTTTCAAGTCCTCAGGACTTGATCGAGAGCACCTCCGCCCCGAAACCCTTCGCAAACCGAAGGAGAAACAATTGAAAGCGAAGCAAAACCTCCAAAAACGACGCGCATCCGTACCTGCACATGGAAGTCAACGACCAGCGTCGAAGTCGACCCTAAGAGGGTCGATCTCGAGCCCTACCGAAACATATGGTCTCGGATGCGAGGACAAATGAGTCGTGCACAGGTCCTCTGTAGTCCCAGGGGGCCTGGCATCTGACATGGCGGGAACATTGGCCCGAAGGAGAATAGGAGCGATAGAAGATGGTAGCGACGTGCATTTCGGCAGCGAGCGATGCCACGCCCTGTTTTGCCGATCTATCTTGCAGCCGGCAACTCCTCGATAGCTTCATAGTTGCGTTCAGCCTGGGGATTGGCTAATCCTTGTAGTACCGGGATTTTCCTTGCGGCAGGTCGAGGGCGAGGGCGCCACCGAATTCAGGAACCCAAACCCCCCAGATCTTGCGATATGTCCGCCGCCCTATCCTTAATGCTCTTTCCGATCTCCCTGAGTTTCTCATCAATGAAGGGCCCTGGCAATTCGCGCAAATTGCGGCAGCGCTAACCGCGCGACACCTGCCGTTTCCATCCTCCGATGACACCGGCCTTCAATAACACAACAGCCCCTGGGGATCCGTGATCCACCGGGGGCCGTAGGGTTCGCACGCCAGGAGCTTTCCGGCCGGCATCGTTGCCTCCTTCAGGCCGCCTTGCTGGGCACCGAATTCATTCGGGCCAGACGCTACCGCTCATCGGAGGGGGAAGTCAAGGTGCAAATGTGGAAAGACGGAGGTCAGAGGTCCCTGATCAGCCGTCAGTGGTCAGAGATCAGCCGTGAGCGGTTAGCCATCAGCCGAGGAATGACCACGGACCGCTGACTATCGTCAAGGTGCTGGGGGACGTCCCCTTTTCACGGCCGGGTGAGGCCTCATCCCCTGCCGTTCGTCAGCTCTCGACGCGCTCCCATGTGAGCGAGGACTCGAGGACACCCACGGGCAGTGGAGGCGCAAGCCGTAGCACCAGCCGATTGCCGGTAAAGGTGAAGAGCCGCTTCCGGTCCGTCCCGACCGCGTTGGGGACCTTGTCGAGCTCCACATGGTGGACCACGGATCCCTCCCCGGCGTCTACGTCGTAGGTGCCACAATAGGCCACAAGACCGTTCATGGCTGACCTGATCTCCTGCTCGGCGGGATTGCTTGGGATCACCCACTTTGGTCGAGCCGGATTCATGAGGACGGCGCACATCCGCTTGGCATCGATGTACATCAAGTAGCCGACGCCGTTCGGGCCGAGATCGGGGCTCGGGCGCGTCGTCCCGTCGGCCATGAGCTGTTCGGTCGAAACCAGGCGCCACACCCCGATGAACTGCCTTGCCACAGCATCTTGGGATCGTGCCCGCATCTGTGCCCCTCCGTTTGGGAGATGACGGCTAACGAAAGAAGTTAACCGGCCCACCCGGCGACCGGGCGATGGGTGGAGAAGAGAAAGGTGAAGGACGGAAACATGAAACCCGACACCACCGGTCGGGCCCGAGTTGAACGATGGGTTCCGTGCGCCATGGACGCGCGCTCCCTAGAGCCAGCGCCGTACATCATTCTTGTAATGAACCCAGGCTGAGCCAAACGTACGAGCCAACCAAGGTTCTTCGGCGTGAATGACGCGGAAATGGAAGGCGAAGGCCACCAAGACCGTGTAGACGAGTAATCCGCGCGACCCAAACGCGGACGACCAGCCGAGAAGGACGAAGATGACGGCAATGTACATGGGGTTCCGCGAATAGCGATAGAGGCCGCTCGTCACCAGGTGTTTGGGTGGCGCCCACGGGGCGAGTGTCCCTTTGCCCGAGACATAGAAATCGCGGACGCACCAGAGAAGCGCCAGAAAGCCGATGCCCAGCGGGATCAAGCCCAAAGGATGAAGGAGCGCAGTGTGTGAGCTACGCCAAAGCCAGGCGAGGGGAACAAGGATCCCGACCACGCCTGGTAGTGCGAGGAAGGCTAGAACTGCACGTGGGAACATGTGCACCTACCGACCGCGCTCACTCGCCGTCGCTTATCACCTGGGACGTCGCCAATTTCACCAACTTGCTGGCGAAACGGCCGCAACCCGTCTTCCGTGCCTGCAGATGGGCACGCAGCATCGTCTATCAAATGACGGTACTACCTGCCCCGTCATGCCCCGTCAAGGCCGCTTGGACGGTCCGGGCGCCCTCCACCGGACGATGCTACCGGGGCTAGAGCGGCGCGCCATCCTTCAGGATGGCACGGACCGCACGGATCTCGTAGTCCGCCTCGCGGTGCCGTCGCGTCCATCCCCTGCCGCCGGCGCGCCAGGAGTGTCCGGGTGCAACGCCCTCCATTTCCGGTCGAGTGACCTGCCCCCTCGAAAATGGGGGGCGGTTTTCGACTCGCCCCTCCTCCTCTACTTATAGTGGATTGAGCCGACGGTGTGCTTGGCGATGTAATCCCAGTTATAGGAGACTCCCAGACCGGGCCCCTGGGGAATCGGAACGCAACCCGCTGCATCGATCCCGTCGAAATCCCCGTCCGCGTAGCCGTCCGTGTACAGGCCCTCGGTGTAAAAGGGATGCGAATGCCGGTCGATCTTCGGATGGACCAGCCCCCATTCGTAGTAGTTGGAATTGCGGATTGCCGCGAGGCAATGGCGGGTCGGGGGATCCCCCAGATGAATCTCCACATCGATGCCGAGGCTCTCGGCGGCGTGGGCGAGTTTCATCGTCCCGGTGATCCCGTCCAGCCTCACATCGCCCCGCACGAAATCCGTCGCCTCGGCGAGGAGGACGTTCATCCGTTGTTCTACGCCGCGGACATGCTCTCCCTGGAGGAGGGGGGTCTTGATCATCTGGCGCAATCTCCGGTGCGCGAAGTTGGATTGCCCCATGTCCTGGAAGGGATCTTCCAGCCAGAAGAACCCCTCCTCGTCGCAGGCCCGCCCGACCTTCAGGGCCTCCCCGAAGGTCGCATAGGCATTGGCCGGATCGAGCATCAGGTCCATCCGGCCCCCCACGCGCTTCCCGACCGCGTGGATCAGCGCGACCTCGCGGGCAATCGGGCCCTGCCACCACGGATGAATCTTGAACCCGCGGTAGCCCTTCTCGAGGCAGACCTGGGCGAAATCGGCAAAGGCCTCTGGAGAATCCAGGCCGCCGCGCTCATCGCCGAAAGCCGTGCTCGCATACACGGGGAGCTTCTGTCGGAACCCCCCCAGCAGCTCGTAGATCGGCGCGCCATAGTACTTTCCCGCGATGTCCCAGAGCGCGATATCCACCGGCGCACTGCCCATGCGTCCGAGATGCCTGAGGATCCGGTTGACCTCGTTGTAGATCTTCTCCCGCTCTAGCGCGTTCTGACCAATGACAATTGACGCAATCCCCGCCATGGCGGCTGGCTCGATGACGGTGAAGGTCGATACGTATTCTCCCGTGATGCCGGCGTCTGTATGGATCTTGATGGCGTGCGACTTCCGACGAGTCACGGTGCCGGGCTCGTACACTTCTCGGGTCTCCAGCGTGCCAAAGTCTCGTCTCTCGCGCTCAAACTCGCAGAGTTCGATCCCGGTGATCTTGAGGTTTCTCTGGGCTGTCGCGTCTGTCATCCAAGTGCTCCTTCCGCCATGAACCGCGGGGCTCGAAAGTGGTTCGTCGGGGGGCCCGACCGGTTGCCCGTCGGCACGCGGCGAGACCGGCTCCGCCATTCGGAGGGTGCCGCGCCCGCCCTGCCGGGTGACTCAAAGAGGGTGGCAGTTCCAGGAGAATTGGCAAGCCCTGTGGGGCCGTGCACCGCGCACAGCTCACGTCATCCTACGAGGCGTTCCCTGGACGCGAGCGAGAGCATAGCCCGCACCCGGTGCGAGTGCAAGCAATACGGCGCGTTGGATTAATTGTCATATCTTGCCGCCGCCCGCCTCGCCAGGCTTCGGTACGCGGAATGCGGCGGCCTGCGAGGCATCCGTACCGTGATTGTGCCAGGGCTGGAGTGCTGGATCATCTTCCGAGACGATCGGGGCCGCGCGGAATTCGGTTTCTGGCGGCTTGGCAAGGCCTTGCTTCGCTGTTGCTGAGGACACTGTCGCTGAGGATACTTGACAAATAAAGAGAACGTCTCTCATCACATCCGCGGCAGGGGCTTCACATCGGCGTCGGCACCCGCCGACCGCTCAACCGGATACCCGCATCGCACCCATGCCTCCATGCCGCCTTCGAGGTTGTAGACCCGCTCGCCGCCGAGCAAGGCGAGAACCTCGGCGCCGAGGGCGCTGATTGCTCCAATGCGGCAGACCACCACGATGTCGCGCTCGAGGGCGAGCTCGGCGTGGTGCTTGAAGAGCTCGTCTACCGGAAGGTTCCGGGCCCCGGCGATATGCCCCTGGGCGTACTCCCCCGGCAGGCGCACATCCACCACCTGGGCCCCGCCCGTCTCGATGAGGGGTCGGGCGTCCGAAACCTCGATCCGGCTGAAGGGCTCCTCGGGGTCAGCCTCCCCCCCTCCCAGGGGACCGGTCCTCATGACTCCCGCGTCCTTCTTTCTCCCCTTTCGCCCGGACTTCGTTTCCCGGCGGCTTGCCAGAAACTCGCTTTGGTGCCGCTGAAGATATGATTTTGCTAGATCAGCCCTTCCGCGCTGAGGCATCCAGCATCGCCTGGAGCAGCGTTTCCGGCGGCTGCGCTCCGGACACCGCGGCGCGGCGATTGAAGATGAAGCAGGGCACCGCGTTGATGCCGGCCTGCCGGGCTTCGAGGTCGACTCGCAACACGTCCTCCCGGCCGTCCTCGGACGCCAGGTAGGAGGCCAAAGCGGCGCGATCCAGGCCGGCACGCTCGCCGACGCTCGCCAGCGCCGCCTGGTCGGTGAGGTCGGCGCCATCCAGGAAATAGGCGCGGAAGAGCCGCTCCGCGACCGCGTCTTCATGCCCCTGCGTCGCACCGTAGAGCATGAGCCGGTGCGCGTTCAGCGTGTTCGGCTGCACCGTGATGCGGTCGAAGGCGAAGTCGATACCGACTTCCCGGCCCACGCCCGCCACGCGCGCGTAGCTGTGGGCGTGGCCGGGGCCGAACTTGCGCTCGAGGTAGTCCTGGCGCGGCATGCCCGCGTCCGGCAGGTCCGGGTTGAGCTGGAACGGCAGCCAGCGCACGGCCGGCTTTCCCCCATCGGGCACGCGCTCCTGGTATAGCCGCAGTGCGGCTTCCAGGCGCCGCTTGCCGATGAAGCACCAGGGTCAGACGATGTCCGAGACGATTTCGATGGTAAGCGTGGGTTGAGCTTGCATGCGCCGGTCCTTTCTGCTGGGAGTGGCCCCGATGTGTCCTGGCGCGGCGTGCGGGGTGCCGGACGGGGCCATTATACCGTCGGAAGGGGCCTTTGTGGATCTCTTCATGGCCGCGAGCGTTCTTGCTCGTAATGGACGCAATGGGGGACGTTGCCAATTTCGTCAACTCGCGACGGCAACGGTCACGCCCACTCACCGCGCCTCTATCTTTCAGGGACACCGGCCTCTACGAACCCAACAGCCCCCTGGGATCCCGTGATCCGCCGGGGGCTGTTGGGTTCGCACGCCAGGAGCTTTCCGGTCGGCATCTTCGCCTCCCTCAGGCCACCTAGCTGAGAGCGAATTGATTGCGACATGACGCTACCGCCTGTCGGAGGGCGAAGTCAAGATGGAAATGCGGGGGCCAGAAATCGGCTTTCAGAAATACGGGACGCCGCATTCCCTCCCAGACTTTGCCAACGTCCGCCTCGCGAGGTTCCCGCAAGCAGAACTCGATGGCCTGCGAGCCCTCCACAAAGTGATGGTGCCAGGCCTGGAGTTTCGGATCATTTTCTGGGAGGACACGGACCGTGCAGATTTCGTTCTCCGCCGGCAAGCCGGGACCCCGCGCTGGTACCGATGGAAAGATTCGACGGAGAATGCTACGTCTCCTCTTTCGGCGATACGCGGGGAGGTCGTTAGCAATTAGGACAATTAGGCCACAACGTCCCTTTTACGCGGTTCACAATTCCGGCGTACGAGAACGCGTGAGGACCCGCCCCGGGCCGGGAGGCGCGGCTGACTCTGCATGGGGTGGCCCCGGACCCCACGCCCGCAGGCTCCTCTGCCGCCGGGGCGCCCGGAGTGCCGGGAGGCTGCCTCCCTCCGAGAAGTTGTTTCAGAACCTACGTCCCGTATTACGTTGGTCTCGTCGGGAGGATTTGACAGATAATGCAACGTCCCCCATTACTGAGGCCGAGGGACGATGCGCCGCCCGCCGATCCGACCTCGCCTGCGGCCGCCACCGGCGGGATCCCCGGGACCGGCCGGCATGCGTGAAGCGCCCGCCTTCCCGGGGCCGGCCCGATCCCGGGCGGTCGTGGTGACCGCCCTGGGGACGGCCCAGACCTTGGCCTGGGCGTCAAGCTACTACCTGCCGGCGATCCTCGCCCATCCGATTGCCGCGGGGCTGGGCGTCCCGCACGCGTGGGTCTTCGCGGCCTTCTCGGCCGCCCTGCTCATCGCCGCCCTTGCCGGCCCCGTCGTGGGGCGAGGGATCGATCGCCACGGGGGGCGGGGCGTGCTCGTCCTCTCGAACCTGGTGTTCGCCGGCGGACTGCTCGCGCTCGCCGCGGCCACGGGCCCCCTCAGTCTCTTCGGGGCCTGGGCGGTGCTCGGCGTCGGGATGGCGCTGGGGCTGTACGACGCCGCGTTTGCCACGCTGACAAACCTCTACGGCCGCGCGGCCCGCGGCCCAATTACCGGCATCACCCTCTTCGCCGGTTTCGCGTCGACGGTGAGCTGGCCGGTGTCCTCGCTCCTGATTGATATGCTGGGGTGGCGCGAGACCTGCCTCGTCTGGGCCGCCCTCAACCTGGGAATCTGCCTTCCGCTCAATCGCTTCCTCGTGCCGCTCGCCACGGAGCAGGCGCCTCCGCGCCGCGTGCCGGGAGCCCGGGTGGGGTGGAAGCCGCGCAGGGAGATGTTCCTGCTCGCCTTCGTGTTCGGGGCCGCCTGGTTCGTCACCGGCTCGATGGCGGCCCACCTGCCGCGCCTCCTCGAACGGGCGGGGGCGACGCCCCTCCGGGCGGTCGCCATTGCCGCGCTGGTCGGGCCGGCCCAGGTCGCCGCGCGGCTGGCCGAGTTCTTCCTTTTGAAACGGACACACCCGGTGGTCTCGGCGAGGATCGCGACGACGCTCCACCCCATCGGCGCGGTCGCCCTGGCCTGTTGTCCGGGCCCCCTGGGGACAGTGAGCTTTACTGTCCTGTACGGGGCCGGGAATGGCCTGCTAACGATCGCTCGGGGCACGGTCCCGCTCGCCATCTTCGGTCCTCACGGCTATGGCGAGCGCACCGGCCTCCTCGGCGCCCCCGCCCGCGCCGCCCAGGCGTGCGCCCCGCTGGTGTTCGGGCTCTTGTTTGACGCCATGGGGCTTGCAGTCATCCTGGTCTCGGCGGGATTGAGCCTGGCCGCGCTGGGCGCCCTGCTGTGTCTGCGCGCAACCCCGGATCGGACAATTCCGGCGTACGAGAATGCGTGAGGGCCCGCCCCGGGCCGGGAGGCTGCCTCCCCTCGAGAAGCTGCTTCAGAACCTACGGCCTTATTCGATGGCTCAAGACTTCCCGCAACCGCAGAGCGACCGGAGTCGGCCTGGCGAATTCCCCGGCCGCATCTGCTATACTCCCGGCAAATCTGCGGCCCATTCCTACTGGAGGGCGCCCATGGACGAACCGGTATTCATCGAGTCACGGGACGAGATGGAGCAGATCCTGCGGGAGGAGGTGCTGGGTCACCTGGGCCTCGCGGGCGACGGGCAGCCGTACGTGGTGCCCGTCAATTACGCCTACCTGGCCGGGAGGATCCTGTTCCACTGCGCGCTCGCGGGCCAGAAGCTCGACGCCATCCGCCGCAATCCCCACGTCTGTTTTACCGTCAGCCGGCAGCGGGGGGAGATGCGGGACCACACCGGCGCCCCCTGCCACATCGACAGCGACAGCGTGATCTGCTACGGCCGGGCGAGGCTCCTCGAGGACCTCACGGAGCGGGCCGCCGCGCTGAACGCCTTCAACCGCCGCTACCGGCCCGATGCGCCCGATCTCCCGGTGGATCGGGTGGCGCAGTGCATGGCAGTCGAGATCACGATTGCCGTGATGACCGGGCGGCGGGAGCGAGACCGCCACCGCACGTACTGGCGCGCCATCTTCCATCCGCAATAGGGGCCGCTGCATTATCTGTCCTGCCGGCGCCCGTCCCGCCAGCCCGCGCCAGGCGCAACTCGACGGCCTGCGAGCTCTCCACAACGTGATGGTGCCAGGCCTGGAGTTTCGGACCATTTTCTGGGAGGACACGGACCGTGCAGATTTCGTTCTCCGCCGGCAAGCCGGGACCCCGCGCTGGTGCCGATGGAAAGATTCGACGGAGAATGCTACGTCTCCCCTTTCGGCGACACGCGGGGAGGTCGTCAGTGATTAGGACAATTAGGCCACAACGTCCCCTTTTCATGAGATTCGGTGACGGACAAGGGCAATTCGGCTAGCAGTCTGTCGAAGTCACCCAAATACCTCTCGAAGAGATCGATAAAGAATCCGACGTAGGCAGCTATATTATCCGGCCAATCGAGATGCGCACGATGAGACTGCACCTCACCTTGGAGTCCCTTGAGGGTCTCGATGCACTTGGCAGTTTCAGCCCGCCAATCTCGGATGTGCGCAAGGATCGTGTCCATGGAGACACCGGTGTAATCAGTCATCCCAGCCATGAGAGAACGCTCTCTGACAGTCATTGGCCGTCAATCCTCCGCCCCAACTCCACGAAAAATAATCCTTTGCGTGGCAAGCTGCACGTAGAACAGCACCCCGACCGGTGCCGGGTGGAGTCGAGCATACCAATAAAGCAGTGCTGAGGGAGGCCGCACTATTTGTAATATGCCGCCGCCGCCCGCCTACCAGGCTCTTCTAGACAGGACTTGATGGCACGTAATGCCTCCACTCCGTGATGGCGTCAGGACTGGATCCGCGGATCGTTTGCCAAAGGGCACAGGCCGCGCGGATTTCGTTCCCTAGCGACCTGCCGGGATCCCACTTCGGTGCTGTTGGAAAGATTCCACAGATAATGCTATTTCCCCCATTACAGGAATCAACCCATTATCTTCAGGCAATTCGTGCTAAAGCCTTTGCTGCGATCGCCTTATAGGCGAGCGCCTCCATGAGACTGTCCTCGGTGCCAAAGAGGGTATATGCGTCAATGTTCATGAGCGAAAGTCTCTCAAGGAAGGGACCGCGCTGACTTCTTGGGAGCCGATATTTCACAAGAACATCCTGATGGGCATCGGCTTTTTGAAACACTTCCTCGTGACTAGCGTAACTGCACCAACTATTCCGGATGACCCTGCAAATCGTGTACTCGCTCTGCTGCCGGAAATGCAGGGGAGTAGTTACGATATTGGGCCCCAGCCCCATAATATGTGGCTCATTCTCATCCCATATCTTCGCTTCCCCCGTATATTCCTGAAAGTAATAGACGGCGACTTCCTCATCAGGATCTTCGTGGGTCCTCTTTGCACATGCTGCCGATCGGAAAGCAAAGAAAGCAGCGACATATGGAGACTCCGACCAGTCGAGAAGCGGAGACGGGAATCCGTGATGTCTTAGGTAGACCATGAATTCGTATCCAAAAGGTGCCTGGTAAGGTTCCGGCCCCTCCTCTGGGTATGCGCCGATGTCCCAGCGTTTCTCCGTCACAGACTCGACGGGTTTCTGGAGAAAGTTGCGGAGCACCCTCCAGCATTCCTTCGTCGTATACGGGTGGTCCGTATACCTCTCTAGCGTCGTTTTTAGCGGCCAGGAGGCCTTCTCTTGCCCCCGAAATAGAGGCGGGGGGATATAGAGACCCGGAGCCTTCTTGCATGTCTCCGAATACCGACGCAAAACCTCACCGACCGCGCGCCCAAAGTCCTCCCAACTCGAAAGCACTAATTCTTTCATTGAATTTTCCTATGGTGAGAGACGTCGCATTACTTGTCATATTTTGTCGGATCCACCAAGCGGATGGATGGCCAGCTAGCCCTCTACGGCGTGATGGTGCCAGGACTGGAGTTTCGGATCATTTCCTGGGAGAACACGGGCCGCGCGGACTTCATTTCCTGGCGGCTTGCCGGGACCACGCCCTGGTGTCGATGGAAAGATTCGACAAACAATGCAACTTCCCCTGTCATTCACCCGATCGGATCGTTCCTAGTCAATGAATCCAGGCCACCCGGAATGGTTTCTGCCAGTCGTACTGAACTACCGGAACCACCCGAGAGAGACCAGCAGCTTCAATAAGAAGTTTGTAGTCCTTCAAAAGGCGCTCCAAAAGATCGAGACACGCGTCAAGATCTCCGTAGGTCGGCAAGTGCCGCATTGGGTGCATACTGCGGTGCGCCACATGCCTGTTCACAAAGCGTCGCAGCTTTCTTTCTGCCGCAAGGAGTTCGCGCTCGTGTTTGCGAACTACAGCAGGATTGATTTGGTCCGTACCCCTTTTTGCATAGTGCTCAAAGGATCGATTCCCCAACGTCCGCATCCGTCCCGAGCGATAGAGGCCAACATAGCGGCGCCGGCTAATTACCTCGGGATGGTCTCTGACGTCCTGGATTAGCCTGAGTAGTGAAATTGAGCGGCTGTCTTTGTCCGTCTGTCGCCTGATGGCGACCGCCATGTCAGCCACGTACGCGCGGTTCATCCAACTGTAGAAGACGCTGGGCACCTGAAGTTCGGGATTGGAGGCAATCATTGCCTGGACTTCCCGGTACACGTGGCGGTCGAGCGCCATCTCGACAATCTCGTCATAGATGCACCGAAGCCAGCGCTTCCAGCGCAGATATACGCTGCGCCGTCTGGATGCAGACGTGATCGCCTGAGGCTTCGGGGGGGCCTTTTTCCTCTTCCTGCTCATGCTGACCTCGTCTGGCTGCGGCGGACCCGAACGATTAGATCAGAACTCCTTTGGGCGACCGGTGGCCGTTCGATTTGACCGTCCGCTGGCGTATGGCACCCACTACCTAGCCCTTGTTTAAGGGGACGCGTATTTGATGGGGGACGTTGCCACTTTCGTCACGTTGCCGCAAGCATCATGCATCGCTGGGCGCGTGCCATCCTCCCAGGTTCCCGTTCCTACAAAAACACAACAACCCCATAGGATCCCAAGATCCGCCGGGGACTGTCGGGTTCGCACGCCAGGAGCTTTCCGGTCGGCATCTTCGCCTCCTTCAGGCCGCCTAGCTGGTGTCTGAATTCATTCGGGCAAGACGCTACCTCTCACCGGAGGGGGAAGGCAAGGGAAAAATACAGAGGACGGGGGACCGGAGACGGGAGACAGAGGTCAGGAGTCAGAGGTCGGGGGTCGGGGGTCAGCCAAGGAATGACTACGGACCACGGACCTGGGACAGGGGACCGAGGACCGGAGACGAGGGAGGGGAGACGGCCAGAGGATGACCACAGACTACTGACTACTGACCACGGGCCAGAGAGGGGAAAGGGCCTCCAGCCAGGAGAGGGACCAAACAGGGGGACGTACGCAATTTATTCAACTTACGTGGAGGCTACCATGAAAATCCATCATGGCATGTTCGATTTTCATGGTACGTTTCGATCAATCCCCCGGTTGTTGACGACAGGCCGAATTGGGTGGATTCCAGCGCCTAGGCCGCATCCAGGGTGTAAACGGGCACCTCCGCGACACGGCTGGGGGTCGGCTCGGACGCCAGCAGGGCCTCAATGCGCTTCACCGTCTCTGCCGAGAACGTCTCCTCCCCGCACTGCCTGCACACTAGCGCCGGCACCTGCTCAATCGAGACGAGCTTTCCGTGAACGTCGGCGGTGAAGGTCACCCGCCTGGAATCCTCGGTTCCTCCGCATACCGGACACCTACTATCCATTATCAATCCTCCGGCTCCGCCAGTTCGACCACTCATGCGGATCGGGCTCGTAGACTGTTACAATCCGCGTCCGGGCGAGCGCAATCTGGATGTGGAGCGGCCGGCCCGTTTCAGTAAAACCCAACAACAAGAGGCTTGGACCGTACTTATCTTGGAGGTACTCCTCGACAACTTCCGCATTGGCAATCGCCTGCTCGATTTCGTCCGTCCGGATTCCCTGCCGAAGCATGCGACCTACCGCATGCCGAGAGATCTCGTAGCGGCCCGAGCGGAAAGCAGCGCGAATCGCCTCCAGCTGTTCCCGGCTTTCGTCAGGCACAATTGGAATCATACCAAAAACGGGCGAGGCGGTCCAATCCCCGGCGGACACAGAACGGAATGGAGGCAGGGAGAACGGAAGGAGATCTACAGCCGGGAGAGGGCGTGGGATTCCAGGTCGACGCGGATGTACCTGGCCAGCAGGGGCTGGACGCGCTCCAGCTCACGGAAGACGTCCTGGGCGATCTGCCGGTACGAGGGGTGGCCCTGCTTGCCCGAGCGCAGCTCGACGAAGTGGTAGATCTCGCGCAGGTTCCAGGTGAACAGGACCCGCTTCCGGAAGGCCAGGGGCAGGACGTACTGGGCCTCGCGCGGGAAGCCGGACGCGATCGTCCGGTAGGCCGACTCGGCGCGCGCCATGCACTCGTCGTAGGGGGCCGTGAGGCCGTAGCGGGCGATCTCGGGCGGCGTGCTGTAGCCGTGCAGGTCGGTGGACTCCTGCGGGATCTGGGTGGCCATGCGGTGCCGCTGGATGTCCCGGAAGGCTCCGAAGTCCACCAGGATGTCGAAGGTGTAGGTGAGGTGCTCCAGCGCCCGCAGGGGCGCGTCGTGCGGCCCCCGCCGCGCCAGGTACTCCTCGACGACCTTCTCCCGCGCCTCCCCGCCCATCGCCGCCGCCCGCGCCTGCACCTGGCGGAAGGGAAGATGGCCGTAGCCGTACAGGATCGCGGCCGCGAGCTGCACCTCGGCGTCCTCGGGATACCGGACCAGCGACACGGCCGGCGCCTCCGCGGGGGCGGTCCCCGCGAGCTCCGCGGCGGCCAAGCGTTCCATCGCCTCCGCCGTCTCGGCCAGGTAGGAACTCTTGTCGGCGTACTTGATCAGGGTGGGAATGACCTGCTGCGCCTCGGTCTTCAGCCGGGCGCCTACCTCCTGCGCCTCGGCCAGGGGGTGGGAGAGGAGCTTCACGATCAGGTGCTCGAGGAGGCGCCCGTTGATCGTCATCCCGATGTTGGTCAGGGTGGCCGCGGGCAGGACGTAGCGCAGGATGTCGCAGCTCTTGGCCCGGCAGGCCGCCTCGTGGGCCCGCTCGCTCTGCCCCGCCTCGCGCGGCACCTCCGCCTTGACGGCGGCCGTCACCTGCTCGATGAGCCGCGTGTAGGTCTCCAGCAGGAAGGCGCAGGTCTCCCGGAAGAGGGCGCCGTGCCTGGACGCGGTCAGGCGCGGCTCGCGGTAGAACTTGCCCCGATCGAAGACGACGTAGCGGGTGGATTTTTCGGTGTACGAGGCGAGGCGCGTGTCCTCGATGATCTTGCTGGCTACGATGGAGACGTCCTCGACGGCCAGGTGGGCCACGGCGTGTTCCGCCACCGAGGCGTGGCCGTAGCCGACGACCCACTTCTCGTGGAACTCCTTGGCCTTCTGCCGGGCCCGGGCCAGCTCGTCCTGCCCTGTGGCGGCCCAGGTCAGCCGCTCCGCCAGGTCGAGGTCCCGGTCCTGGATCAGCTTCAGGAGATTCCGCCGCAGGCTCTCCCGGCTGCGGCTGTAATAGGCGAACAGGACGGCCACCACCTCTTCCGGGAGATTCTTCAGGGCGAAGATGGGCCGCTCTACATTTGTCACGTAGGGACGGAGGATCGCCGTCTCTTCCGGCGTGAAGACCTCGCTCATACCCCGGCCGCCCTGCGGAGCCCCCCGTCGGCCCCCTCCCGAATCACGGCCGCCTCACTCCTCGTCCTCCTCGCTCTCGACCTCCTCCATCAGATTGAGAAAATCCTGGTACCAGTCGGTCCGGTATTGCAGGAGGAAGGCGATGCCGTCCTTGATCCAGCCCATGCGGATCTCCCCGACGGCCCCCACGTAGCGCTCGAACTCCCGCAGCTTGGCGCGGTCGCCGTTGGCCGACCCCGGCCCGCTGTGCTCCTCCACCCAGTCCGCCAGATCGTGGAGGTCGTCGGGCTCCAGGCCGGCCCGGCCCACGAAGAGCGTCCGGACGCCCTCCGTCTTGGCGATGCCCAGGAAATCCGGCCAGTTGTCGGGATCCCCCTGCCACCAGACCTCCGGCATCTCCTCCCCGATGTAGCCGGGAAAGACCAGAAATCCCTGCCGGTCGGCGGCCGCCGCGATCTCGTCGAAAAGTGCCGTAAGATCCGTCATCTGTCCCACCTGTCGGTTCCCTCCCCTGGTGACCAGCACAGCCCCTCGGGCCGTCGCCTCACGCGTCCCACGCCACGTACACCGTCATCTCGCGGCCCTGCGAGGGCACCTTGACAAAGCCCTCGCGCCGGCCATAGACCACGATCTTCCGCAGGATCTCCACATCCATCCGGCAGTAGTCCACCACTCGCTGCCGCAGGGCGGGGTCGCCGGATCTCCACCACTTCACCGCATCCAGCCCCGAGCCCGTCTTCCCCTGCCCCAGAGTCGCCTGGGCCAGGGCCTGGAGGCTCACGCGAAAGCCCAGGCGTCGCTTCAGATCCTGCAGCAGGTCCAGGCTTTTGGTCTTGAGCTCGCGGACATCGCCGTAGGCCGAGAGCACCTCCAGGTCGAAGCGCAGCCCGTTGAAGGTCACGATGCGGTCAAAGGTCCGCAGCTCGCCGATCAGCCGGCCGGCGTCGGCCTCGTACCAGTCGCGGAAATCGCTCGCCTCGTCCCAGGTCACGGCCACGGTCAGGCCGAACGCTCGGATGTTGTCCCAGCCGCCGGACACCTCTTCGGCCAGTCGCTGCGTCTCCACGTCGAGAAAGATCTCGGCCACGGCTCACCTGCCGGTGGAGCGTTATCTACACATCCTATTACGCTCTCGGCGGGAAGGGCAAGGGGAATTGAGAGGCGGGGCGAGGGGGCGCTGGGGAGCTCCGGAATTCGAAATTGGAGAACACGTATCTCACGCAAAGCACGCAAAGGTCGCAAAGAAAAGCCGAATAGGAAGGTGGATTACAGGACCACTGACCAGTGACTACTGACCCCCGCCTACTGCATACTGGAAATGGCGATCTTTGCGTGAGATCAGGCTCGGATTTTTCCTCACGCCAAGACGCAAAGGGCGCAAAGTAGAAAAGGGGCAAATGGAGGGAAACGGGGAAACGAGTCAATTCGAAGTTCGAAATTGAAAGGAAGCTACTCCAGCAATTCCTCCCCGGCGATGATGTCTTCGGCGGCCAGGGTGCTGAGGAGGTAGTGGCGCACCCGGTAGGTCAGGTGATCGTCCTTCTCCAGGCTGCCCGGTTTCAGCACCAGACCGTAGCAGTTCTTGGCCTGGTCCCGGCCGATGAGGCCGCGGGCCAGATCCTCTTCCAGGCGCATGAGCGAGCGCTGGAAGCCCATGCTCCAGCCGCCGCCCCCGCCGCTCGCCAGGGTCAGGCGGTGCCCGGCCCGCAGGCCGCACGAGATGCGCGCAGGCCCGACCTCTTCCCGCGTCCCCTCCTCCGGCGACCACAGCGCGAGGCGGGCCTCGGCCCCCCGCATCCCGCCGCGCAGCCCCATGGCCCGCCCGGGCAGCAGTACGTCCGCCTCCGCCCGTCCTTCCAAGAGCGTCAGCTCCAGCAGCGCGCCCAGGCCGCCCCGGTACTGGCCCGGGCCAGCCGAATCCGGCCGCAGCTCGAGGCGCGAGATCCGCACCGGCACGGCCCGCTCGATCTCCTCCACGGGACGGACGCGCAGCGGGGAGAACGACGGAGCCGCGTGGCTCAACCCGTCGCCGAAGACCGAGGCCCCCAACCCCCCGCCCAGCCCCAGCCGGATGCGGTAGCGGCTGCCGTCGGCCCGCTCGCCGCGGAGGTCCAGCAGGCAGCAGCCTGCGTCCGGCGCCTGCGAGAGCTGGGCCAGCGTGTCGGCGAAGGCGGCCCGGACAGCCTCGGCCACGGCCTGCGCCGCCCCCTGGCGTGTCCGCTCGGGCGCGCCCTCTCCGGCCTCGTCTCCCCAGCCGATCTCGATGGAGAGCGCCTCGGCCACGCCCCCCAGCACGCTCTGGGCCGGCGACTCCGCCGCCAGGATCCGCCGGAAGGCCGCGCGGACCGCTGCCCGCGCCGCGGCCGGCGTGAGATCCGGCCCCCGGCCCTCCGCGATGTGCTCGACGGCCACGCGGGCCTGGTCGGCCTCGCGCCAGATCCGGACGGCGAAGGGGGCCACGCGGCCCTGGATGCTCTCCACCTCCAGCCGGTCCAGCAACTTCTGCAGGCCCCGCCGGCAGCCATCCTCCAGCGCCGACCGGATGGCCGCCACAACCCCCGGCCCGAAGCGAACCAGCATCTCTTCCATCACCGCCCGCCCCTGATGCAGGGCGTGGAGCTGCGCCGACAGATCCTCCAGCAGCTCTTCGGGCCGCTCCGCATTGGCGGCCAGGACCTCCAGAATCTCGGGCCGGACGGCGCCGTTGCGGCCGACGCACGTCCAGGGAAGGACCAGCCCCTCGCGCCGCAGGCTCGGAGCGGGCCCCAGGCTGGATCGCCCCAGGGCCGGATGGCTCGCCGACAGCACCGCGAAACAGACCGCCGAGCCCTCCCGGACGATCGGGACCGCCAGCAGCAGGTCCTCCAGCCCGGCGACCGCCGCGCGCGGGTCGTTCGTCCAGTAGATGGCGCCGGCGGCCAGGGCCCGGCCCTCCGCCGCCTCCCGGCGGATCAGATGTCCCAGGGCCTCTCCCGCGGCCTCCAAGAGCAGGGGGTGGCTCTCTCGGCCCCCGATGAGCACCGATCCCGTCGGCCCGTAGAAGCCGGCCGCCGTCCCGCCGGATCGCGCGATCCCCGTAGAGACCGCCGCCCTCCGCAGCGTGGCGTCCATCGCCGCCGCGGCCTCCTCCAGCTGCTGGCGCACGGCCAGCAGGATGCCCGGCGTCAGCCCTCCCATGGGGGCCTCGGAGAGCGGGACCGGCTCTGCCGGATGCTCGGCGGGGATCTCCCCCTCGCCGCGGATGTCCATGAGCGTCACGATCCGATCTCCAGGGTGAGGTTCCCCCACCGGTCCACGCGATAGGCCACGGCCGGCGGCACGAAGGCCGTCGCCCCCGGCAGGACGACCAGGGCCGGGCCGGTCGCGCTCGCCCCGACCTCCAGGGATTCCACCGGGATCTGCGGGGTGCCGTTGCCGGCGGCCGATTCGACCGCCCGGGGGCCGGAGCGCCGGCGATCGAAGGTGGCCCGCAGCGCCGGCTCCAGCGCGATGGCCGAGCCGCCCTCCTCCAGGACCCCCAGCAGGCGGATCACCCGCACCGACTCGGGGGACGGCTGGATGCCGTAGGCCTTCCGGGTGAAGGCGTGGTAGCGGGCGACGCGCGCCCCGGCGGACTCCAGGGGATCCCGCACGGCCAGAAGATCCGCCTGGGGATTGTCCCCGCGGACCAGCATGAGGTGCAGCCGCAGCCGACCCTGCGCCGGGCCGGGGAAGGCCCGCTCGACCAGCTCGCGCAGCCGCCCGGGGCCCAGGGCGGCCAGCGTCTCCTCGACGGCGATCATGGCGGTCCGCGCCGGGGGCGACAGCAGGCACCCCAGGGCCGAGAAGCCGGAGGCCAGGTACGGGATCACCACCCGGGGGACGCCCAGTTTCTGGGCCACCGCCGCCGCCTGGATCGGTCCCGCGCCGCCGAAGGCGATCAGCGAGGCCTCGCCGGGCGCCACCCCGCAGGCCGCGAGCTGGGTCCGCAGGAAAGAGGCCATGCGCGCCTCGGCCACGTCCAGCACCACGCGGGCCGCCGCCAGCGGGTCCAGCCCCAGCCCCGGGCAGACCTCGTCCAGCATGGCCCGCCCCGCGGCCGCCGCATCCAAGGGCGGCAGGCCCAGGTCCGTCCGCTCGCCCAGGAGGCGCCCGAGCAAGAGGTTCGCGTCCGTGACGGTCGGCCGCCGCCCGCCGCGGCCGAAGCAGGCCGGTCCCGGATGGGCGCCGGCGCTTTCCGGCCCCACCTGAAGCCCGCCCGCGACGGACTCGTCCACCCACACCAGGCTCCCCCCGCCGATCGCCGCGGTGTGGATGTCCACCGACGGGACCGCGACGGTCAGGCCGAACTCCAGCGTCCGGTCCCCCCGGAGCCCCGGCTGCCCGTCGCGGATGACCGCAACGTCAAAGCTCGTTCCTCCCATGTCCGCGGTGAGGGCGCTGGGAAGGCCCAGTAGCTCGGCCAGGCTGGCGCCGGCCCGGGCGCCGCCCGCCGGCCCCGAGAGGATGGTCTGGAGCGGCTGCTCGCGCACCTCTTCCGGACGGCAGGAGCCGCCGGCCGACTCGATGAAGCGGAAGTGGGCGGCCGTTCCCACCTCGCGGAGGACCCGCCCGAGGCCTTCCACGTACCCCGCCATGAGCGGCGTGAGGTAGGCCGCCAGCGCCGCCGTGGCGGCGCGCAGCCGCTCGTCGGGAAAGGGGCAGACCTCGCCGCCCAGGACCACGGGACCGCCGGGACAGACGCCGTTCAGGATCTCCCGGGTGCCCCGCTCGTGGATCCCGTTCTGATCGGCATGCAGGAAGGAGACGGCCAGGGCCTGGATGCCCTCCCGCCGGAGGATCTCGACGGCCGCCCTGACCTGTTCTTCGTCCAGGGGAGTGAGGACCTTCCCGCCGGCGTCCAGCCGCTCCGCGATCTCCCAGCGCCACTGCCGGGGGATCAGCGGCTCGAAGGAGGGCTCTTGCGCCCACAGGCCGCGCCGCCCCGCGTCCCGCAGCTCCAGCAGGTCCCGGAACCCGGTCGTGGTGAAGAGGCCGGTCCGCGCCCCCTTGCGCTCCAGGACCGCGTTGGTGGCCACGGTGGTCCCGTGGGCGATCTCTTCCATTTCCGCCGCGGGCGCGCCGCAGGCCCGGAGGCCCGCCAGGAGTCCCAGCCCGATGTCGTGGGGGGTGGTGGGAACCTTGTGGAGGGAGAGGCTGCCGTCGATTCCGTCGCAGACCACGATGTCCGTGAAGGTGCCGCCCACATCGATGCCGATCCGGAATTTTCCCTGACCCATCGGACTCCTCTCAGGCGGGCGGCATAATACGCAATTTCGGCAGAGGCCGCAAGGCCCATCGACATTTCCAGTATGCAGTAGGCAGGGGTCAGTGGTCAGTGGTCCTGTATTCCACCTTCCTATTCGGCTTTCCTTTGCGACCTTTGCGCCTTGGCGTGAGGAGGAATCCGAGCCTGATCTCACGCAAAGATCGCCAAGACAAGCACTTCAATTTCGAAATTCGAACTTCGAAATTCGAATTGTTCCATCTCCCCTGCTCCCCCTCGCCCGCTCTCCCCCTCTCTCCCTCTCTGTAGCCTGAAGCCATCGGACGGCTCACCGCGCCTCCTCGGGCCGCGCCTGGACCGGCGGAAGCGGCCGCTCGTTGACGACGAGCTGGAACACGTCGGGCCGGGCGTAGTGGCCGACGACGTCGAAATCGAACTTGGCCCGGGCCACGTCCGCCAGATCCAGCTCGGCCGCCAGGATCTCCTCCCTATCGTAGACGGGGCCGGCCAGGACCTCTCCCAGCGGCGAGACGATCGCGCTTCCTCCGCGGCACAGGATTTCTGGCTGCCCCGCCAGATCCGCCACCCCCTCCAGGTCGGGCGGGTACATGGCCTTGGTGACGAACTGGTTGCACCCCAGGACGAAGCAGCGGCCCTCGCACGCGATGTGGCGGATGGTCGCCTGCCAGGAGTCGCGGGCGTCGGCAGTCGGCGCCAGATAGATCTCCACGCCCTTGGCGTACATGGCCATCCGCGCCAGCGGCATGTAGTTCTCCCAGCAAATCAGGCCCCCGACCTTGGCGAACTCCGTCTCCACCGCCGTCAGCGTGCTGCCATCCCCCTCGCCCCAGATGAGGCGCTCGGCCGCGGTCGGCTTGAGCTTGCGGTGCTTGCCCAAGAGCCGCCCGTCAGGCCCGAAGTAGAGCAGGGTGCAGTAGAGGGTCCCGCCGCCGAAGTCCCGGTCCCGCTCGATCACCCCGACGACCAGGTACGCGCCCGCCCGGCGGGCCGCCTCCCCCAGGGCCCGGGTGGCGGGGCCGGGCACCTCCACCGCCCCTTTCCAATAGGCCTCCCACGTCAGCCGCCCCGCCGGTGTGCGGCCGCCCACCACCGTGCCGAAGCTCAGGCCCCGCGGGTAGGCGGGGACGAAGGCTTCCGGGAACAGCACCAGCCTGGCCCCCGCTCTGCCGCCCGGGCCGTCAGGTCGCAGGCCTTGGCGATCGAGGCCTCGCGGTCGAACAGAACCGGCGCGGCCTGCACCACCGCCACCGTCACTCGGGGCAACGCATCGCGCATCGTCGGCCTCCTGCCTCAAAGGTTGGCCCGCACCGGGTACCCGCCCGAAGGGTGGGTGCAGGCGCCAGGCGTCGAAAGGGCGCCACGGCCCGACTCCGGTCTGGCCGTCACTTTCCTCTTGCAGGATTCAGTAAAGCCAAGACCCCGGCAGGCGGCCGGGGTCCGGTTCATCACGGGGCAGCATGGTCATACGGCTAGGCGCGGTCGGGAGATTCACGCTTCTTGGAAAGGACCAGCACGGTACGCTCGGGGTCCCTGGGGTTGGGGCTCTCCATCACGTCGTATCCTTCCTCGCAGCGCTGGCACCAGATCTCCTCCAGGCCCGGCCGCAGCACCAGGATCTCCAGGCAGTTGGGGCAGCTCACCTCGGCTTTTTCCCACGGCGTGTCCATGTGGCCCCCCGCTTCGCAACGGCGTCAGCGGTACTGCATCTTCTAGAATAGTATAGCGAGCGATAGGACCCGGCGTCGAGCGCTTTCTGGTCCCGTAATGTCCTGCGCCCCGGCGGCGGCCGGGTCTCTTCCCGGGCCGAGGCCCGGCTTGACCCCTTCGGGTGAATGCGCTAGATTCGGCCCGGCACACTTCACAGGAGGGCTCGCGCATGGCGACGGAGCGCAAGATTCGGATCACGGCCGGCCAGGTGAGCGCGGAGGCGGTCCTGAACGACTCGCCGACCGCCGGAAAGATCTGGGAGGCCCTGCCCATCGACGGCCGCGCCAACACCTGGGGGGACGAGATCTACTTCTCCATTCCGGTGCAGGCCAAGCAGGAGAAGGACGCCCGCGACATCGTCGCCGTGGGCGAGCTGGGCTACTGGCCGCCCGGCAGCGCCTTCTGCATCTTCTTCGGCCGGACCCCGGCCAGCACCGACGAGCGGCCCCGCGCCGCCAGCGCGGTCAACATCCTCGGCAAGGTCCAGGGGGATCCCGCGGCGTTCAAGGCCGTCCGCTCCGGGACGCAGGTGAGACTGGAACGGGCGTGAAGCGCCCGCTCGTCCCCGCCGCCCTTCCGCAGGCCGGCGCCCTTCAAGAGCTCGACGGCTTTCTGCAGACCCTGCTCCATCGGGAGATGAGCCGGGGGCACGTCGTGCACGTCGAGCGCATTCCCACCCGTGTGCCCCATCACGCCGATCCCGATCCCCCGCTGCCCGAGCCGCTGCAGCAGTCCCTGCGGGCCGCCGGGATCGACCGGCTCTACACGCACCAGGTGGAGGCGCTGGAGCACGCCCGGGCCGGACGCGACGTCTCTGGTGGTCACGGGCACGGCCTCGGGGAAGAGCCTGGCCTACCAGCTCCCCGTCCTGGAGACGCTCCTCCGCGAGCCGGAGTCCCGCGCCCTCTTCCTCTTCCCCACCAAAGCGCTGGAGCAGGACCAGCTGAAATCCCTGCGCGAGCTCATCCCTGAGGGCGCGGGCATCCGGGCCGAGATCCTGGACGGCGACACCCCGGCCCACCGCCGCGCGCAGCTCCGGGAGACGCTCCCCCACATCCTGGTCAGCAATCCCGACATCCTGCACCTCTCCCTGCTGCCCCACCACGCCGCCTGGAAGGGCTTCTGGGAGCGGCTCCGCTTCATAGTCCTGGACGAGCTGCACACCTACAAGGGCATCTTCGGATCGCACATCTCCCACGTCCTGCGCCGGCTGCACCGGGTGGCGGCCTTCTACGGCAGCCGGCCCCGGTTCATCACCTGCTCCGCCACCATCAGCAACCCCGCCGAGTTCGCCGAGACCCTGGTCGGCCGGCCCTTCGTCCCGGTGTCCGACGACGGATCGCCGGCCCGCGGCAAGCGCTTCGTCTTCGTCAACCCGACCGGCAGCCCGTACGGCGAGGCCACGGAGCTTCTGCTCCACTGCATCCAGGCCGGCTACAAGACCATCGCCTTCGCCAAGGCGCGCAAGATCGCCGAGCTGATCACCATGTGGGCGCACCAGGCGGCGCCCCAGCTGGCGTCCAAGATCCGCGCCTACCGGGCGGGCTATCGCCCCGAGGAGCGGCGCGCCATCGAGCAGGGCCTGTTTCAGGAGCGGCTCTCGGGGGTGGTCTCCACCTCAGCCCTCGAGCTGGGGATCGACGTGGGCGGCCTGGACGCCTGCCTGCTGGTGGGCTACCCGGGCAGCATCGCCAGCACCTGGCAGCGCGGGGGCCGCGTCGGACGGGGCGGGCAGGAGGCCCTGATCATCCTGGTGGCCCTCCCCGACGCCCTGGACCAGTACTTCATGCGGCACCCCGGGGACTTCTTCGCCCGCTCCCCAGAGGCCGCGGTGGTGGATCCCGGCAACCGGCGCATCCTCCAGGACCACCTGGTGGCGGCCGCGGCGGAGCTGCCCCTTCGCCCCACCGACACGATCCACTACGGCCCGGACCTCGGCCGGCATATCGCCGATCTGGCCGACGAGCGGCGCCTGGTCCAGAGCGCCGACGGCAGCGAGTGGTACGCCCGCCGCCGTAATCCGGCCCGCGAGATCAGCATCCGCTCGGTCGGCGAGCCCTTCGCCATCCTGGACCCGGCCGGAAAGAGCGTCGGCAGCGTGGACGGATTCCGCGCCGTGCGCGAGTGCCACCCCGGCGCAGTCTATCTGCACCAGGGGCGGCAGTTCGAGGTTACCGACCTGGACCTGGCCCAGCGGAAGGTGCGGGCCCGTCCGGTGGAGGTGGACTACTACACCCAGACCACCGGCGAGAAGGAGACCGAGATCCTCCACTGCCAGGAATTCCGGCAGGTCCGGGGGACCGTGGCGCGCCTGGGGCGCCTGAAGGTGACGGAGCGGATCACCGGCTTCGAGAAGCGGCGCATCTTCGGCCAGGACCGGATCGGCAGCTACCCGCTGGACCTGCCCCCGCACACCTTCGAGACGCAGGGCTTCTGGTTCGAGATTCCGGAGGTGCTGCGCGACTACGTGAAGTACGGTCCCCGGCCCGGCCTGCACTTCATGGGGGGGATCCACGCCATCGAGCACGCCACGATCGGGCTGTTCCCCCTCTTCGCCCTCTGCGACCGGGGGGACGTGGGAGGGATCTCCCAGACCTTTCACCCCCAGGTCGGGCGCCCGGCCATCTTCATCTATGACGGCTACCCCGAGGGCATCGGCCTGGCCGAGCGGTGCTATCGGGTCCTGGAGGAACTCCTGGCCCACACCCTGCGCCTGCTCCTGGACTGCCCCTGCGAATCGGGGTGCCCGTCCTGCATCCACTCGCCCAAGTGCGGCTCGGGAAACAAGCCACTGGACAAGGCCGCGGCCGTCTTCATCCTGCAGGGCCTGCTGGGCTTTATCGAGATCCCCGAGGCCGTCGAGGCGCCGCCGCCGGACCGTCTGCTTGCCCCGGCTTCCGCCGAGCGCCCGCTCCCGGCCGGAGTCGCCGCCTCGCTGCCGGCCGCGCCCCGCATCCTGGTCCTGGACCTAGAAACCCAGCGGAGCGCGGAGGAGGTCGGAGGCTGGGAGCATGCCGACCGCATGGGGCTGGCCGTGGCCGTCACGGCGGATCTGGCCACCGGCGAGATGCGGGTGTACACGGAGGCGCAGGTTGACGCCCTGCTGGAAGCGCTGTCCGCCGCCGCCTGCATCATCGGGTTCAACATCCGGCGCTTCGACTTCACCGTCCTCCGCGGGTACCGGCAGATGGACTACGCGGCCCTGCCGGCCCTGGACATCCTGGAGGAGGTCCACGCCGGCCTCGGATTCCGGCTCAGCTTGAACCACCTGGCCCAGGAGACGCTGGGGGCTCCCAAGCTGGCGGACGGCCTGCAAAGCCTGGCCTGGTGGAAGGCCGGCGAGACGGAAAAGGTCCTGGAATACTGCAAGGCGGACGTGGAGCTGACCCGGCGGCTGTTCGAGTTCGGCCACACTCACGGCTATCTGCTCTACCGGGACTACCAGGGTCGGCCGGCCAGACTTCCGGTCCGGTTTCGGGAAAAAATATTGTCGCAGGGAGAGGGATTCGGATATAATCCGTCCCCTGCGGACGGACGGCCGTTAGGCGAAGTAATCTTCTTGGCGGATCGCACCAATCTCGGTTCAGCACCCCAGGGAGGCGGTTGACGCGAGATGATGGATTACAAGACGATTCAGCGTGCTTACGCCATGCTTTCGCCGGTCTACGATTTTCTGTTCGATAAGGTCTTTTATCCCGGGCGGGTGGAGGCCGTCAAGCTGTTGGAGATCAAGCCGGGCGATCGGGTCCTGGAGGTGGGCGTGGGCACCGGCCTGAACCTGCCCCTGTACCCAAAGAACTGCGAAATCGTCGGCATCGATATCTCGGAGGGGATGCTCAAGAAGGCCTGGGAGCGGGTGAGGGACCTGGACCTCACCAACGCCACGCTCACCGTGATGGACGCATCCAAGCTCGAGTTCCCCGACAACAGCTTCGACCGCGTCATCGCCACCTATGTCATCAGCGCCGTGCCGGATCCGGTGAAGACCCTGCTGGAGATGCAGCGGGTGTGCAAGCCGAACGGCCATCTGGTGATCTTGAACCATTTCAAGAGCGAGAATCCGATCATCGGAGCCTTCGAGAAGATGCTGGCCCCGGTGTGCACCCGGATCGGCTTCCAGACCGATTTGAAGCTGAAGCCGCTCCTGGAACGGGTGTCCCTGCGCCCCGAGCGGCTGTATCGGGTCAATTTGCTGAACGGCTGGCGTCTGGTCCGCTGCATCAATCCGCAATAGGCGGATAGACCACCCGCCTTGGCGAAGGCGCAGCTCCACGACCGACGCCCCGGAGAGTCCCCGGCCGCTGGTGGGGAGCGCTGGCTCTGCCCCAGGTGCTACTGCCCGGGGCATTTGTTTCTGCGGAGAGAGACCCCATGGCGATGAAATTGATGAAGGCCTTCATCTCTCTGGACGAGGGGATGCGCATCCTGCTGGAGTGCGTGACGCCCGTCTCCCGGACAGAGCGCATCCCGCTGGGCCAGGCCGCCGGCCGGGTGCTGGCGGAGCCCGTCGTGGCTGGGATGGACGTGCCGCCGTTCCCGCGGGCGGCCATGGACGGCTATGCGGTCATCGCCCAGGACACGTTCGGGGCTGGGAATTTCAACCCAGCCCGCCTACGGCGGATCGAGGTGATTCACGCGGCCGAGATCGCAGAGCGCGAGGTCGCGCCGGGAACCTGCATCCAGGTGGCCACCGGCTCTCCCATCCCGGCGGGGGCCGACGCCGTGGTCCAGGTCGAGGACACCGAGCTGGAGGGAGACTCCCCGGCGGAGGAGACGATTAAGGTTTACAAGCCGGTCTATCCGCGCCAAAACGTCTCGCCCCAGGGCCAGGACATCCAGGCCGGGTGCGAGGTCCTGCCGGTCGGCATTCAACTGCACCCCAGCAAGATCGGCGTGCTGGCCGCCCTGGGCATCGTCGAGGTCGCGGTCTTCGCCAGGCCGGCGGTGGCCGTGATCCCCTCGGGCAACGAGATCGTGCCGCCGGGCGATCCCCTGGTGCCCGGGAAGATCTACGATATCAACTCCTACACCCTCTCCGCCCTGATCCAAGAGCAGGGGGGGACGCCCAGGCTCTTCCCCGTCATGAAGGACACGCTGGAGGACGTGCGCCGCACCCTGCGCGAGGCCTTGGCCTGCGACCTGATCGTCCTGTCCGGCGGAAGCTCCGTCGGCGAGCGGGACGTGATGGTCGAGGCGGTCGAGGGCATGGGCGAGGTGAAGTTCCACGGGATTGCGGTCAAGCCCGGAAAGCCCACCCTCTGCGCCCTCGTGGAGGGAAAGCTGGTCCTGGGGATGCCGGGGTATCCCACCTCGTGCCTCACCAACGGCTACGGCTTGCTGGCTCCCGCCCTGTGGAAGCTGGCCCGTCTTTCTGCGCCCCGGACGGGCGGCGTGGAACTGCCCATGTCGCGCCGGTACACCTCCACCATCGGCCGCCACCAGTTCCTGCCGGTGCGGGTGGAGAGCGGCGAGGTCGTCCCGGTCTTCAAGGAGTCCGGGGCCATCACCTCCATGGCCAATGCCGAGGGCTACATCGAGATTCCAGCCAACGTCGACCTGGTGGAGAAGGGCGAGAAGGTCCGGATAACGTTCTTCTGAGGAGGTGGCCATGCATCGCAACTGGTGGCTGCCGGTCTCCGCCATCGGGGCCGCGCTTTTGACGCTGCCCGTGCTGCCCGCGGCGGGCGCACCCGCCCAGGCCGGTCCCCCGACCTACCAGATGGAGGTGTTGGGGGTCGCGCCCGATCCGCAGTCCGGCGCGCCCGTGCTCTTCCTCCGGGCAAAAGAGGACAAGCGGCAGCTGTCCATGTTTATCGGCCCCTTCGAGGCCCAGGGAATCGTGCTGGCCCTGGAAGGGAGCCGGACAGAGCGGCCGTACACCCACGAATTGATGCTGGAGGCGATCCACCGCCTCCAGGCCAAGGTGAAGCGCGTGGTGATCACCGGAGTCAAGGAGGATGCCTTCCTGGCCGATCTGGTCCTGTTGAACGCGGAGGGACGGGAAGTCGTCTTGGACGCCCGCCCCAGCGATGCCATCGCCCTGGCCCTCCGGGAGGGGGCCCCCATCCTGGCGGCCGAGCCGGTCTTCGCCCACTCCCAGAGCCCGCGCGAGTCGCAGCCGAGGCGGGGGAGCAGGCTGTGAGGCGCTGGGCTATCGGGCTGCTCCTGGTCGTGCTGTCCGCCACGACGGGAGTGGCGGCAGAGCCCCCGGCCGAGTCTCCGCCGCCGCCCGCCAAGATCGACCCGCAGATGCAAGAGGCCATTCAGCGCTACAATGCGGGGGTGGCGGCCCTGCAGCGGCGCGACCTGGACTATGCGCTCTATCAGTTCCGGCAGGCCGTCCGCCTGAATCCCGCCATGGTGGAGGGCTACCACAACCTGGGCATCACCCTGCTGGAGCTCCGCCAGTTCCCCCAGGCCATCGAGGCCTTCACCCACACCCTGGAGCTCGATCCCAACCACATCGAGGCCCGCCTGGGCCTGGGCATGGCCTATCGCGGCAACGGCAATTTCCACCGCGCCATCGCGGAGCTGACCCGCGTGCTGCCCTCGAAGGCGGATGATCCGCAGGTCCACCTGGCCCTGGGCGACCTCTACCGGAAGATCAAAGAGCCCCAGCTGGCGATCGACCAATTCCGCGAGGCCGCACGCCTGAACCCCGACGACGCCTCGGCGCAGTTCCAACTGGGACTCGCCTGCGCGGATGCCGGCGAGATCGACCCCGCCATCCGGGCCTTCCAGGCCGCCGCCCGCCTTCGTCCAGAGGACGCCGACTCCTACTTCAACCTCGGCGTCGTGATGGGAAAGAAGATCCGCAACCTGGTGGACGAAAAGGTCGAGGCCTACCGCCAGGCCGTGGCCCTCCGCCCGACCCAGGCGGACGCCCATTACTACCTGGGGGTGGCCTACATCGAGAAAGCGCAGCTCAGCCCGGTGGAGGAGAAGCGCGCCCTGCTCCAGCTCGCCCTGGAGCAGTTCCGGCTGTTCCAGCAGTACGCGCCCGAGGATCCCAAGGCCGCGGCGGCGGCCCACAACATTCGGGTGCTGGAGCCGCAGACGAAATGAGCCGGGCGGGCGGGACGCCCGCCTGAGCCGATCGGGGCAAGGCGCACATTGGAGGCGGCCATGGGCTCCGCCCTCCTGATCACGGGCCCACCGGGGGTTGGGAAGACGACCCTGGTCCGCAGCCTGGTCGCCGAGCTGCCCGTGCGGGCGGGAGGGTTCTTCACCGAGGAGATCCGCGAGAACGACCGGCGCGTCGGGTTCCGCGTCACCAGCCTGGACGGCCGCACGGGGATGATGGCCCACGTGAAGGGCGGTGCGGGACCCCGGGTCGGACCCTACTACGTGGACGTGGCGACCTTCGAGGCCGTGGGGGTGGCGGCCCTGGAGGCCGCCGCGCGCGACGCCGACCTAGTCGTGGTGGATGAGATCGGGAAGATGGAGTTGTGCTCCTCCCGCTTCATCGCCACCCTGGAGGCCGCGCTGGCCTCCCCCACGCCGATCCTGGGGACGATCCTCCAGGCCCCCCACCCATGGACGGACGCGCTGAAGCGACGCCCCGGCGTGGATCTGTACCGGCTCACCTCCCGCAACCGCCAACACCTGCAGGACGCCCTGCTGGCCCGGCTGACGACGGAGGCCGCTTCGTGAGCTTGCCCTTCGGCGGCCTGGTCACGTTCGTCCAGGTCCCCCGCTACGATCCGGGCGAAGCCCCCGCCCCCCAGGCGGCGGTCCTGGGGATTCCCACCGACGAGGCCACCACGCAGCACCCGGGCGCGCGCTACGGCCCTCGGGCCATCCGGGACGCCTCCACCCAGTTTCCCTACTTCAAGCGGGGAGGCGGATACTTCGATCCCGAGCGGAGCCGTCCCATGCTCGCCGACCTCACGCTGCGCGATGCCGGGGACGTGGAGATCGTTCCCACCCTCCCCCGCGAGAACGGCGCGCGGATCGCCGAAGCGGCCGCCGCGCTGCTGGGCCGCGAGATCTTCCCCATCTGTCTGGGCGGCGATCACAGCGTCACCCCGCACATCCTGACCGCCTTCGCGCTCATCCCCGTGCACCTGATCCAGATCGACGCCCACATGGACTTCGTGGACCGGCTGGGCGGGGCTTCGGCCACGCACGCCAGCCCCATGCGCCGCGCCCGCGAGCTGCCCCAGGTGCGCAGCCTGACCCAGATCGGCATCCGCAGCATCGTGTCCGGGGCCGAGGATTACGACGCCGCCCGGGCGGCCGGGAATCGCATCATCACCTCGGCCCGGGTCCTGGAGGGACGGGAGGGGGACTGGTGCGCCGACCTGGAGGGGGACGCCTACCTCACCATCGATATCGACGCCTTCGATCCCGCCGCCGCCCCGGGGACCGGTTTTGCCGAGCCGGGGGGCTTGCAGTTTCGCGACGTCGTCCGTCTGGTGCGGACGCTCGCGTCCCGGCTCCGTCTCCGGGGCATGGATCTGGTCGAGGTCAACCCCTACCTGGATCCCAGCCGGCGCACCGCCGTTCTGGCTGCCCGCACGATTCTCGAAGTGCTGAGCGGGGTCTTCGATCCGCCGATCCCCCCTGCCTGACGCGAGGGCGCTGGGGAGCGGGGGCGAGGGGGCGCACCGCTTCGCTCGGGCGCAGAGGCGCTGGGGAGCTCCGGAATTCAAAATTGGAGAACACGTATCTCACGCAAAGCACGCAAAGGTCGCAAAGAGAAGCTGAACAGGAAGGTGGATTACAGAACCACTGACTACTGACCCCTGCCTACTGGAAATGGCGATCTTTGCGTGAGATCAGGCTCGGTTTCTTCCTCACGGTCGCAGCTCTTGCTCCGGTTCACCGGTTCCCCGGCTCACCGATTCGCCGCACGGGAGCCACCGCAGGAGAGCGCACTCTGGATCAGGGCGCGCCGCCCCCGGTGAATTCCCGATCGGCCAGTTCGGCCGCGTAGCGGGGGAAGACGCGGCGCACGGCCGCCAGGTCCTCGGCCCAGAGGAAGCGGGGGAGCATGACCTTGGTGAAAGCCCGGCTGCCGACGAATTGCACGCCCGCAGACGCCACGGGGTGCCCGTCCGGCGTCACGACCATTGCCTGCGTCTGCCACACCCGCTCCTTGGGATCGTCCGTTCGCACCGCGGACCGCACCCCCAGTGCCAGCAGGGGCGCCTCGTGCGGCACCGGCGGCCCCAGCAGGAGCGACACTCGGTTCGACAGCCCGCACTCCCCCTGACGGAGCGCCCCCAGCCACCATCCCAGCTCGTCGCACACGATGGCAAAATACCCGGGAAAGAGGCTGCCGTCGCGGCAGCGAAAGTGGCCCTGGGGCGCCAGCCGCTTCCACATGAACTCGTCATTGTACGCGAAGCGGATCTGGGCCCCCCGCGGGTTGCGCTGGCCGCACCCCAGGCAGAATTCGTAGGCCGGCACCTCGAACGCGTCGTGGCGGGATGCCTCCCAGCCGCGGGGCGCCTCCGGCGCGGGGGCCGGGAGCGAAGCGGCTCCCGGAGAGATCTCCGCCTCCGCGATCGGACTGCCGTCGCGCAGGATGCGACTGACCCATCCCGCCGGTGTGGCTGCCGCCTCGACCTCCAGAGCCGTCTCCAGCGGAAGCGCCCGGTGCAGCGTGACATCGACGCGAAGCGGTCGGGGCAGAACGACCTCCCCGCCCCGCTCGCCCGCCAGGAGGCGCACCAGCTCCACGAGCATGGCGGCCACTCCGCCCCCGTGCCCCGTCTCGGGCGGGCCCTGGAGGTCGGACGGAAACTGCACCCGGGCATGCAGCTGATCCGACCCCATCGCCGTGGCGGCGAGGCAGTTGCGCAGGTACTCTTCCATCGGCTCACCGCTGGCCATTCCTTCTCCCGTTCAGCCCCCGCTCGGCGAAGCGGAGGACGCCGGCTGCGCCAGGGACCGGATGTATGCCACGATGGCCCCGATCTCCGCGTCGGAAAGCTTCATCCCCCAGGCCGGCATGGCGTTGGATCGGCCGAACTGGGACCCGCCCTTCTTGATGATTGCCGCCAGGAACGCGTCGTCCACCTTGCGCATGGCGGCGGCATCGCTGAAGTCCGGCAGGCGCTGCCCGATCACCGCGGCGGCTGGACCATCCCCTTTCCCCGACCGGCCGTGGCACTCGGCGCAATGCTCGGCGTACAGCGCCCGCCCGCCGGGAGACGGGCCGGGGGCGGATCCGTGCCGGCCGCTCAAGAGCGCGGTGCCCCCCATGATCGCGCCCGCCAGGCCGGCGGCCGCCAGCAATCCGATCAGGGTGCTTCGTCCGGGACGCTGCATGCGCGCTCGAGGCCTCCCGACGCGAGAGCAGCGGCCGGCGCCCGCGGCGGGGGACGCAGGCCGCTAGCCCTGCTTGACCGCCATCTCTGCGCGCACGTATCCGAGGGTCCGGAGGTATTTCTCCCCCTCGGCCGACTTCAGGAAGGTCACCAGGTAGTCGCCGAGGTTTCGCAGCATGTGCGGCGGAATCACCGTCGGGGTGCCAAAGGCGTTCCACACCGTGATCATGTGATGCAGGGTCTTGACGTCGTCGGTCATCGTCTCGCCGCTCCTGTCTTGAGTTGCGTCGCCGTTCGTCCGTGTCCGGACACCGTGGAATCTCGCCTCCATCCGCCTGGAGGGCTGCCTCGGCGAGGCTACGCAAACCCGCTGCGGATGTCAAGGATCGCCTTCCGGGCCCAGCAGGCTGCTGAAAAAGGCCCATCTGCGGCGTTGACGCGCTCCCGCGACGCTGCGACGTACGCGTAAGTACGCCTCGCGTCTGCACCCATCCTCACGGATAGGTACCCGGCGCGTCGCCTTGCATCTGGACCTTTTTGAGCAGCCTGGGGGGAAAGCGGGTTTCTCGGCATCCTACTAACCCGGAATCCCCACTACCTTGCACAGCAGGTAGGCCGCCGCGCCGATGGCCGCAGCCCCGGGAACCGTCAAGACCCAGGCCCAGACGATGCGTCCGGCGACCCCCCAACGCACGGCCGAGAACTTGCGCACGGACCCCGTGCCCACGATTGCCCCCGTGATCGTGTGGGTGGTGGAGACCGGAATCCCCAGGGTCGTCGCCAGGAACAGCGAGGCGGCGCCGCTCGTCTCCGCACAGAAGCCTCCGATGGGCGCCAGCTTGGTGATGCGCATACCCATCGTCCGCACGATGCGCCAGCCGCCGCTCATGGTTCCGAGCCCCATGGCCGCGTGACACGACAGGACGACCCAGAGCGGGATAGGCGCGTGCCCCCCGCCCGGCGCGTACTGGTAGAGTCCCTGGGAGGCCAGCGCCGCCACGATGATCCCCATCGTCTTCTGGGCGTCGTTGGCCCCGTGGCCGAGCGAATAGAGCGCCGCGGAGACGAGCTGCAGCTTGCGGAACGTGCGATCCAGCGGCCCCGGCGCATGCCCGCCCAGGAAGAACACCAGGGCCCGCATCACCAGGACGGCCAGCCCCAGGCCGAGCATGGGGGAGACGACGATGAACGCCACGGTCTTGAGGAAAAAAGGGGCGTCCAAAGAGCCCACGCCCGCCTTCACGATAGCGGCCCCGGCCAGCCCGCCCAACAGGGCGTGGGAGGAGGAAGTCGGCAGCCCCCACAACCATGTCAGCAGGTCCCAGACGATGGCTCCCGTGAGTCCCGCGGCCACCAGGGTGAGGGTCACCACGCTGGGTTCGACCCCTTTGGCGATGTTGGACGCCACCCGGGTCTCGAAGACCAGAAAGGCCACGAGATTGAAGAAGGCCGCCCAGACGACCGCGATCCGGGGAGTGAGGACCCGTGTGGAGACCACGGTGGCGATGGAGTTGGCGGCGTCGTGAAACCCGTTGATGAAATCGAACACCAGGGCCAGCGCGATGATGGCGATCAGCGTCAGCGTCATGAGTACTCCAGAACCAGTCCCCCGATCTGGTCTGCGACGTCCTCGCACCGATCCAAGGCCGTCTCCAGATGATCGTAGACCTCCCGCCACTTCATGACCTCGAGCGGGTCGTTCTCCCTCCGGTACAGCCTGCCCAGGACCTGCCGGTACAGCTCGTCGCCCTCGTTCTCGATCTCGTTGAGGGTCTCGCACAGCTTGAGGATCTCCTCGGATCGCTTCATGTCATTCAGGAGGCTCACGGCCTGATGCATTGCCTGGGACGCCACCAGGATGAACCGGGCCATGGCCACAGCCTCCGGCGGGGTCGTCTGAAATTCGAAGAGCAGCACCCGCTTGGCCGTAGCATGGATCAGGTCCAGCACGTCGTCCAGCCGCGAAATCAGATCCTGGATGTCTTGCCGATCGAAGGGGGTGATCCAGGTTGCTCGCAGCGTGCGGACCATATCGTGCAGGATCTTGTCCCCCTGGTGCTCGTCCGCCTCGATCTGCACGGGCAGATCGGCGCGGGTGGGATGCTCGAACAGCTCCAGGAGCATCGCCGCCGCCCGGGCCGTCAGCGCCGCGTGCTGGCAGAAGGCATCGAAGAATCGCTGGTCGACTCTCTTGGGTCCCCACATTGGCTTGTCCTCATGTCTGATGTTTCTTCGCCCTTCCACGGATCGCCCGGAGGCACCCAGCACAGCTGGGTCGAGCGCGCCCCGCCTGCCGACCTCGGCGCCCGGATCGGAAGCCCCGACCGCGCGACAACGCTTGACAGATGCGAGACCGGAAGCCTAATCTGCAGGCCGTCAGCCGGACATGCGCCGGCCTACTCTTTCCCTCTGGATGGAGCGTCCGACATGAGCAAAGCCCCCGAACGGCGGCAAGGTCGCCGCATCACCATCGCGGGCCGCCCCGGCGGTCGCGTCCGCGTCACCCTGGAGGCCCGCCTCCTCGATCTCAGCACCAGCGGGGCCCGGATCGAGCACTTCAACGTCCTCCGGCCCGGATTCACCTGCACCCTCGAGTTCCCCGCCGCCCTGGGCCCCCTCGTCCTCCCCGTGCGGGTCGCCCGCAGCACGGTGGTGGGCACGGATTCCGGCAGCGCAGGCGAGCGGCTCCTCCGCTACGAGAGCGGGGTGATGTTCGTCGGACTCACGCCGGAGCAGCAGCGCGGCCTCGACGAGATCCTGTCGCACCTGCTCCCCCGGGAGGATCTTGGGGAAGGGCGGCTCATCCTCTGACGATGCCGAAGTCACCTCCCTGTCCCGCGCCATGCGCCTCCCGCGCGCTCACAGATCGACGGCATGTCCGGTGTGGGTGACAACCCCGGCCGACGCCTAAAGCGCCACGGACAACCCCGGCCACCCTGTGATAAGAATATCCGCGTCGTCACGGGCGTCTTGCCGGGGACGGGAATGCGGGCGGGGCGACACCCTGCGCGCAGGAGTCGCGACCGATGGGTACAGCCAAGGCAATCCAGCTGGAATCGCTGCGGGGGCAGCTGACGGCGGCCCAGCGGGACGTCATCAACGCCGTGTGGGCCCACCACCTTGATCAAAACCGGTGGATGCCCCGCAGCCTCCTGCACGAGCGCCTCCAGCCTGCCGCCGTCGGCGCGGCCATCCAGCCCCTGCTGGGTGCCATCCTCCTCCCCTGCGAGGAGGACGGCGAAGAGCTCTACCGTCTGACCTTCCTCGGCGTGCTCCTGACCGATCAGGGCCCGGAGTCCGAAGAGCTCCTGGCCCGCTACCTGGAGTACATCCGGGATCGTGTCAGGCGCGACCCGCGCGTCGAGTGGGTGACAAGCCACGAGGTGGAAGCAGCCCTGGGGCTGAGCCCCGAGCGTTCGCGCTTCCTGCAGCGGCTGATCCGCCTGAGCCACTGGTGGGGCGGCGGCGGCGGATTCGCCGAGCGGGAATGGACGGTGGGCGTGCCCGTCGACGTGGACGACCTCATGCCCCGGACCGATCTGCGCGCCTATATTCAGGACCACGTCACCAGCCATTTCCTGCCGGAGGCCTCGCGTGGCATCGCCAAGCCGCTCGCGGCCCCGCCTGCCCCGCGCAGTGTCTTCTGGTTCATCGAGGATGCCGCACTGAGCCGGCAGCTGGCCATGGATTGGCATGAGGCGCAGGAGGTCTACCAGGTGCGGTGCTGGAAGAGCTGCGTCCTCCTCGCCGGCGGAATCCTGGAGGGAATGCTCCTGAACGCCCTGGCCCGCGGCAAGCCGGCGGCAAGCCGGCCCGCAGACCGAAAGACCCGCCCCGCCCCGCGCCCTTCCGATCGCTGGCCGCTGGCCAAGCTGCTGGAGGCCGCCGTGCGGCGCCGCATTCTCGCCGTGGGAACCCTGGTTCTCGGCCCGGCGCTTCAAGAATACGGGACCCTGGCCCACCCGAAGCGCCAGATCGGCCAGGGCCTCGCCATGACCCGTGACGATGCCGACCACGCCCTGAAAACCGTCCGGAAGTGCGTGCGGCTCCTGGCCGCACGGAAGAGGGGCAAAGCGGCGCGCGCCTGAGCCCGGGCGGCGCCCAGCAGGCTGTCCGCCCCCCCGGTCTTGCCGTGATCTCTCGGGTTCCCGCCCGTCTAGCAAGATGTTGAAATACCCGTCTTCGCCCAGGCTGCTCAAAAAGGCCCAGATGCAAGGCGGCGTCACCCATCCCTCGGGATGGGTACCCGGCGTGGTGCGAGGCGTACTTAGCTCGTACGCCGCAACGCCACGCGAGCGCGGGGGTACCCGTCTGAAGGATGGGTCTCGGCAGATGGGCCTTCATCAGTAGCCTGCTAGCGCTGCCCGCCCCCGTGCGGCCCTGCCTCGGCCAACAGTGCGTTCACCTTTCCCATGACCTGGAAAGCGTCCGCCACGTACAGAACGTCGGCCTTTCCCCGAGCCCAGCCGCAGTTCGGATCGAGGTTCACCGCCCGCCGCTCGCTGATGAACCGCCAGCCCACGGTATGAGGCTCTTCCCCATGACAGCAGGTGGACAGCCCGCGGGGATGGCGCGGGGTCGCGCCCGTCTGGCCGATCTGGTTGAGATGGGTCATGAAGGAGAGCACAGCCTGGCCTTCCCCCTGGAGATCCACCAGGGATTTGCTGCCCCCCAGCGAGGCCTGCGCACGCCGCAGGAACTCGCGGATGAGCCCGGCCGCCTCCGCCACGTGCGCGGCGCCGTCGGCCTGCACCTTCGTCCAGCCCGCGCCAGCCACGAACAGCAAGGCGGCGTCGGGGCGGATCGTCTGCTCGTCGGCCGGTGGCGCCTGGATGCCGGTCATGCTCGTGCGCAGCGAGGTCTCCGGGAGACTCGCGCCGACGGCCTCGATCGCGGCTGTTCCCCGATCGCCCCGCCAGGGCTCGAGACAGCCCGGATCCAAAAGGATCAGCCAGGGCCGCTGCTCCCGCCGGACGGTTGCCTCCATGCGCTGGCGATAGTACCAGCGGCTCACGGCGGGGGACCCGCTCTCGATCGGGAGGCCGGTGACATGCGTATCCGCCCGGCCGCCCAGCCGGAGCGCCACGCCCGGGAGCGCCCGGCTCCAGCGCGAGGTCCCCGGCGCCAGCACGAGGCCGGCCGAGGCCGCCCGGCAGACGGCCTCGGCGGCCGCCGCGTCGCTGGCATAGCGCGGCTTTGCAAACGCCGGTCCCGCGACGCCGAGGAACCGGTGGGCGCCGCAGCCCGCCAGAGTGTTGCCCGCCTCCTGCACGTCGGCCCCCACCAGGCCCACCGCCAGCTCTGCGCCGCCTAGAGCCTGCGCCAGGATCCTGGCGCACCCCACGGCCTCCAGGGCCGCGCGGGACAGTGTCCCGTCCGACTCGGTGTGAACCAGCACGAGGATGCTTTCCATGCTCACTCCCCTGCCCGACGGCGTCCCTTGTCGGCCGCCGCTTTCGTCCTCAAACCCCCGTGATTAGTGTCCTGAGTTAAAATCGATGAATAGATCCAAGACTCATCGGGGCACCCCGAGCGCGCCGGACCCGCGGGCCCGCCGGTTTCAGGACGCCGTGGCTATCTAGGTCTCGCCGTGAGCCACCCACACCCGCCCACGGCGCGACGCGTCCCGTCCGGGACGGCGGCGCCGGAGCAAGGTGGGCCGGTTCTCGACGAGGTCCGGCGCTCGGAGGGGTGGCCCGGTGGGTCGCGGAGTTCGTTACCGGATTTCTAACTCGGGACACTAATCCGTCGTGATCCAGGCTACGATCTCTCTGGCGATCTCGTCGGGCGTCATGTCCTTCACCACCCGCGTCTCGCGGAGCTGCTTCGGCAGGGTGACGCCCAGGAAGCTGACGCCGCCGGCCCCCACCTTGGCCGCCTTGGCCCGCTGGAGCGCCGGCATGATGGTCTGCATGTTCGCCATGCCGATCTGTGGGTTGTTGGGCGGCTCAGGGAGATTCCCCGTGGCCCACCCCAGGACGGCCGGAGGGCCGGCGCAGGTGGACACCTGGTGCTTGCCCCCTTCGATCCGCTCGAGGATGCGGAACGTCCCGTCCCCGGAGACCGTGAGCTCATCCACACCCTGGAACTGGTCCAGGATGCCCAGCCGCTCCCCCACCTCCTGCAGCGTGACGCCGGCCCCGCGCGAGGCGGACTCCCAGCCGCCGAAGACGAGCAGGCGCGACCGATCCAGCCCAGGAATGGCCTGGATGGCCTCGGCCAGCGCGGCGGCCACTTCGTGCGGCTCAGTGAACCCGCCTCCCGGAGCGTCCAAAGGGACCAGCTCGAAGGGGACCTTCTGTGCCACCGTCATCATCAACTGCTGGAGCTTTGCCTTGGGGCCGAGGCTCACCAGCCAGACCTTGCTCCCCGGCACGTTCTTGGCCAGATGAGCCGCCTCGTAGAGGGCGTGCGCGGCCCACGGATCCAGGACCACCGGCAGCATCATCTCGTTCTTGAGGGCCGGGCCGGCCGGTCCCGCGATCGGCTCGAGGGTTTGCAGGGGATCCGGCACGATGCCGGCGCAGACGACGATCTGATATCCTGTGCTCATGGCTGACACTCCACGCCTCCCGCTCGCCTGTGTTTCTCTTGGTGCCCTTTGCGTCCTCGTGTGAGGAATGGCCCGAGCCTAATCTCACGCAAAGATCGCCAAGACAGGCCTTCTCCAATTTCGAAATTCGAATTGTTCCTCCGCCCCTGCGCCCGAGCGAAGCGGTGCGCCCCTACTCTCCCGCTCCCCCGCTCCCCTGCTTCTCTGTGCGCCCCCGGCGTTTCCGCACCTAGTTCTCCGCCGAGTGCAGGCCGCCGGTGCCCGCCCGGAACTCAATGTTGGTGCGCTCCGGATCCTCCGGGTGCGGCTGGACGCAGTTCCAGGTGCAGGCCCCGCAGTGCACGCACTTCTCCCGGTCGAAGGCCGGCACACCGCGCTCGCCCGGCGTGATGGCCTGGCCCGAGCAGACCTCGATGCACAGCTTGGTCCCGCACTGCTCGCAGAGATGCGGATACAGGAACACCACGTGATCGGCGTATCCCGCCGGCGCCTGGACCTTGCCGCCCAGAAGCAGCGCATCCTGGTGGGAGACCAGGAGGCTCCCGTCGTAGGGAATGGCCGGCCAGCCACATCGCTCCATCAGGGCGTCGTGCACCCTGACGCCCCGGGCGGCGCATTCCTCCCGGATCCGCCGGATCTCGGCCGCCGGGATCTTGCCGCGATAATACTCCTCGGCGGTCGGAATCCGGGCGTACGGCGGCACCGACCGTCCGGGAACGGCCAGCCGGCCCCCCGTCAGGCCCGCCAGCCCCATGCCGAGGAGCCCGCTCACGACGCCCCGCTGGAAGCCGTCGCGGGCCCGCTCCGCCACCCGGCCCTCGGCCTCGACCCAGCCGGCGCGGCGGCGGCGCACATAGGCTCGCTCCAGATTCTCGCGGGTGAAGGCCGCCCCCTCCTTCAGGAGGTCCAGGATCCCCTCGGCCAGGTGGGTGCCCGTCGTCCAGGCCTCGTCCACGCCCGAGCCCGTGAGCACGTTGGTGCTGCCCGACCCCTCACCGATGCGGGCGTATCCCTCGCCCGCCAGGAACGGCTCGCCCCGGCGTCCGGCCTCCAGCAGCGTCTTCGCCCCCCAGGACCGCAGCTTTCCCCCTTGCAGGTACCTCCACAGGTAGGGATGCAGCATCCAGTGCTGGAGGTAGCGATAGGAGGTCCGCACGGGGCTGTCGAACCAGGAGGGAACGAAGATCCCCAGCGAGGCCACGCGTCCGGGATGGACGTACAGGAAGCCGAAGATCTCCGGCTCGGGAAAGCCGAAGGTGTGCAGGACCGTGCCGGGGGCCAGGGTGACATCCTCCCGAAGGTCCACGACCATCTTGGCGCCCACCGCCCATTCGCGGCGATGGTGGCCCACCGGCAGGCCGAAGCGCTCGTCCAACTGCCGCCCGATGGGCCCCACCGGCCCATCCCCCACCACCGTGAGGGCCGCCCGGATGTCCATGCCCGGCATGAAGCCCGCGTCGGGATTCCCACGGAGGTCGGTTCCCTGGTCCAGGAGGCGCACCCCCACCACGCGCCCGTCCTCGACCAGCGGGGAAGCCACCGGCGTGCCGGGCCATATCTGCACCGTCCCGCTGCCCATCACCTGGCCGCCGACCCACTGGATGAACTGGCCGATGGACAGGACCAGCCCTCCCTCTTTCCGGAGGAAGGGGGGGAGGTAGGGCAGCGACAGGGCGTGGTACTCGTAGGGAAGCACGGCGCGGAGCCCGCGGATGCAGGCGTCGGCGAGGCGCAGCGCCTTCGACCGGCGGCTGGCCCCGATGGGGTCCAGGAGGTAGAGGACCTTCTCGTGGACCACGGGGGCCGCCATGGGGATCTGCGCGGGATCCAGGTCCGGGAAGGTCGCGCGGATGCCCCGGGCCCGGCTGACGACCCCGGACACGCCGAAGCCGATGTCGTCCGCCCGCTCGTAGCAGATCACCTGGGGCGGCAGCCCGGGGCAGGTCCGGCTCTCGATGAGAGGCGTGCCGTCCTCGCGGAGCAGGCTCCGCGACAGGGTCGTCAGAAACCCCCCCATGGCCGGCCCGAAGCCGACGCAGACGATGTCGGCCTCCATGCCCTGCCGCTCGGCAACCGGCATGGAGGCATCCGGTGTGGAAGGTGTCATGCCGCTCTTCTCAGACGGGGTAGTCCAGCGCCTCGGGGATCATGACCTTGGTCAGGGCGGCCGCCGCCCGGTCCTTGGCTAAGCGTGCGCCGGTGAGGCATCCATCCAGCTTCAACCGCAGCCGGACGAAAGGCTCCAGGCCGTCGAAGCAGACGCAGGGGCCGGCCTTGATCGTCCCGACACCGGCCGCCTCCCCGGCGTGCGGCTGACCCGGCACCCCCACCAGGGGAATCACGGCCGCCAGCGGGTCGGTCGCCTCGGCGGCCCGGCAGGCCGCCCCGTCGCCATCCCAGGCCGGATGGCGGTTGTAGCCGAAGACCAGCTCGGCGCAGACGCGCCCGACTTCTCCGGCGGCCCGGGCCGCCTGGACGTGACAGAGATCCGTGAGGAACGCCAGCAGGCCGGGGAGCCCTTCCGCCACCACCGGATTGTCGGGGCCTTTGGCCTCCACCTCCAGGACATCCAGGATCAGGCAGCGGGCCGCCAGCAGCCAGCAGAGCGCATCCGCCAGGGGGAACGTCACTCCCTGCCGCGCCCCCTGATACAGCTTCCCGCCGTCCGCGTCGGCGGCGCCCTGCAGGTGGATCAGGCTCCACAGCCACATCTGCATGGCCGTCGCCAGCGTGCAGGCCCCGGTGCCCGGCCGCCGGGCGGCGATGCGCCGCATCTCCGCGATCCATTGCTTGAACTGGGCCAGGAACAGCTCGCTGGTCATGGTGACGGACAGCTGCCGGCGCTGGACCGCCTCGGGCCCCTCGTAGGTGGCCTCCAGCTGGGCGTCCATCCACTTCTGGCCCAGGAAACCCGGACAGTCCTCCGTGATGCCGTAGCCCCCCATGAGGCTCACGGCCTCCCGCATCATGGTGGCGCCGTGCCCCGTGTTCCAGAGCTTGCAGGCGGGGCAGAGAACGTTGGCCAGGGCGTCCAGCACCAGGAACTGGACCAGGGTGTCGCCCCCGAGTGCGGAATACCGCGCCTCATCGCGCTCCCCCTCCGGCTTGCCCGCGAGGTCGATGGACTCCAGCGCGTCCTTCTGGAGACGCCGGAAGATCCGCAGCTGGGCCGTTCCGCCCCCGACCCCCTGCGCGGCGAAGATCTCGTCCTTCTTGCGCTCCAGCGGATCCAGCTCGTCGAACAGGCGCGCGGCCGCGAATCCCAGCGATGCCGCCGCCTCCCCGGCCGCCCAGACATCCACCAGGCGGTGGAGGGTGTCCTCCTTCTGCTGCAGCCCCAGCTCGTAGCGCGGCGATCCCGGCGCGATGCTCTCGCCGCCGCGGAACCGCCCCCGCTGGTAGCGGATCACCGGCTCCACCGCCGAGAGCAGCTTGGCGGCGGTCATCAGCCCCACCGTCACCCGCGTGCGCCGGAAGACGGCCTCGATGATCTCTCCGTGGCTGTAGCGGGGAACGATCACCCCGTCCTTGACCGTGTAGCCGCCGATGATCCGCCCGGCGGGGACGCGCAGGCTGAACACCGGATCGCAGGTGGAGGAGAGCTGGTGCACCAGCTTCTTGGTGGGGGTTCCGCGGTCGTAGATGCCGGGGTCGGTCTGCTCCAGGATGATCATGCAGCTGCCCTTGATCCGCTCGTCCCCGGAATCCACCGCGGCAGTGACGAAGTTGGCGAAGCCCATGTTGGTGATGAAGCGTCCGCGCTTGTCCACCTGCAGGATCGGCTCCTCCCCGTCCCGCCACTCCGCGACCCGGACCTTCCCGCTCAGCAGGCCGGTCTCCACCCCGACGTAGGGCAGGGGCTCGGTCAGGCTGAAGGCACCCCGCCAGATCTGCCGATCCTCGCCGGGCTGCGGCGGCAGGGCGCGCCGCATGTAGGTGTCCCGCTGCTCGGGGGTGCCCCGCTCGTGGATCGGCGACAGCGCCAGGTTGCCGGCCAGGCTGCAGGTGGTGGCCCCCGCATCCACCCAGGACAGCTCGAAGGCTACCAGGGCCAAGGCCAGGTTCTTGGGACCCCCGATGAACCCCCCCTGCTCGGGGTCCATGAAGAGGGCGGTGAGGCCCGACTCGTCAAAGGCCTTCAGCAGAACGGCCTTCTGGTCGTTCCACTCATGGGAGTTCCGCGCTCCCTCGGCGACCAGCCGGGCGACGATGCCGCGGGCCACCGAGCGGGCGGCTTGCACCAGCATCTGGAGATCGTACCGATCGGTGAAGCGCCACATGATCTGCCGGACGTCGTCACCCGGAAGCGTGCGCAATGCCTCTGGACTGCTCCGCTCCACACCGGTTTCCATGAGTGCGTTCCTCTCTGTGGAGTTGGGGGGAAAGTCGTTCCGATCCGGCGAGATCGGAAGGCGTGCGGACGTGCGGATCCCGCCGGGGTGCCCTGCGGGTTCCGGCTGCGCCCCCAGGACGGCAGCCCCTGCCCCGACGCTCTCTTATCGCCGGGATGGGACGGCGCCGTCAAGGTCTTTCAGCCCAGGATCGGAATTTGTCCTACCCGCTACACAAAGGTGTTGAAGATTCGTTTGTCAATAGGCGCGATTCCCCCGTGGTTACAGCGCATTCCGTCCTTTTCGGATTGGGCTGGCATCGAGGAAGATTTCCTCCCCGACAAGGCGTTCCGATTCGGTCAACCAATTCATGCTGTTACTAGCGAAACGCCGACCGTTATCAACACCTTTGTGTAACGGCTAGGAATTTGTCACAAACTGGGGAGCAAGTCCGGCCGGGCCCCGGCCGGCCCGGCGCGATCGCTAGATGGGTGCGCCGGGCGGCGCCTCCCGGCGGAGGCGCCGCCCCGTTCTGCACTGGTTCGTGCGTCAGCCCAGCAGGCGGCCGCCGTCCACGACCATGACGTCGCCGGTCATGAAGTCGCCGCGGATGGCCAGAAACACGGCGGCATCGGCGATGTCCTCGGCCGCCCCGACGCGCTTGAGGGGGGCCGTCTGGGCCGCCTTTTGAGCGATTGCCTCCAGATCCGGCCGCCCGACGTTCCATCGGGTCTCCGCGATGAAGCCGGGGGCGATGACGTTCACCTGGATCTCCGGGCCGAGGGTCCGGGCCAGGCACTTGCTGAGCTGGATCACCGCCGCCTTGGAGCAGCAGTAGGCGATGGAGCTGCCTTGCGGCGCGAGGCCGGACACGGAGGCCAGGTTGATGATCCGGCCGGCCCCCTGTTTCTTCATGGCCGGCGCCGCGGCCCGGCAGCAGAAGAAGGTCCCCTTTACGTTCACCGCGTACAGGCGGTCCCACACCTCGTCCGTGAGCCCGTCGAGGTTGGCGAAATCCACGAACCGGGTGATGCCGGCGTTGTTCACCAAAATATCGACGGCGCCGAATTTCTCCAGGACCGCCGCCACCATGGCCTTGACGGCCGGGTCGGACGCCACGTCGGCCCGGACGAGGAACGGCTTGCCGCCGGCCTGCGCCACCAGCGCGGCGGTCTCCTCGGCCTCCTGCTTTGACCGGGAGTAGTTCACGGCCACCTTGGCCCCCTCCCGGCCGTAGGCCACGGCGATGGCGCGGCCGATGCCCACGGCCGCCCCGGTAACGAGCGCAACCTTCCCATCCAGTTTTCCCATCGGCCATCTCCTGAGTGAGGTAAGCGAGAGTTGAACACGCGCGACGGGGAGTCGCAATTGAAACGTATCACCATCCCGTGGGCTGTCAAGACGAAACGCGCGCGGAACAATCGAAGTGCGCCGGCCGGGTGCGTTGATACGCAGAGTGAAGGGTGCTATGATCCGCCGAAAGCGGGCCCCGGCTCGCCACACTCCAACGGGATGCCGATGCTTTCCGTGGACGGTGGGCGCGGCGGGATCCCGCCCCGAGGCGCTAGGAGGGTGAACCATGCGGTTCGACATGACCGAGAAGCTGGCAGTCCATGGCGGCCCCCAGGCGAAGCGGACCCCCTTCCCCGCCGGAAAGCGGCACGGCGATGTGGAGAAGCGGTACCTCACCGAGGTCATCGACGCCGACATGCTCTTCTACTTCTTCGGCTCCAAGGTCCGCGACTTCGAGCGGCGCTTCGCCGAGATGTACGGGGTCAGGCACTGCATCGCGTGCTCCAGCGGGACGGCGGCTGTTCACATGGCCGTGGCTGCCCTGGAACTACCCGTGGGCAGCGAGGTGATCACGCCGGCCATCACCGACATGGGCTCACTCACCGGCATCCTCTACCAGGGGCTGGTGCCCGTGTTTGCCGACGTGGAGCCCGATACGCTCAATATGAGTCCGGCCTCGGTTCGCGAGCGCATCACCGAGCGCAGCCGGGCCATCCTGGTCGTGCATCACAGCGGGCTGGCCGCGGACATGGACGCCCTCCTCACGATCGGCCGCGAGACGGGACTCCCCCTTATCGAGGACTGCGCCCAGGCCTACTGCTGCACGTACCGGGGCAAGCTGGCGGGGACCATGGGCGCCATCAACGCCTTTTCCTTGAACCACTTCAAACACATCACCTGCGGGTCGGGAGGCATGGTGCTCACGGATGACGACCGGCTGCGCTACCGAGCCTCCCTGTTCTTGGACAAGTGCTTCCAGCGCGAGGAGGGCATCCGGAACCCCTTCTTCCTGGCCCCGAACTATCAGATGACCGAGCTCCAGGGTGCCGTGGCCTTGGCCCAGCTGGAAAAGGTGCAGGGGATCGTCGACGCCAGGAACCGCCTGGGGAGCCTGCTGAATCGGCACCTGGCGGAGATCCCGGGCGTGGTTCCGCAGGCGACGCCCGAGGGCCGGAAGCATGCCTTCTTCCTCTACCTGTTCCGGCTGGACCTGAGCGTGCTGGGCTGCACGGCCGACGAGTTCTCCAAGACGCTCGCTGCCGAGGGCATCCCGAACAAGCCGCATCTGATCACCGGCGGCCGCCCCGTCTATCTGTACGACATTTTCCGGAACCGCTCCGCCTTTCCCGGAAGTACCTTCCCCTTCACGCGCCCTGACGGTACGGGCCGCACGTACCGGCGGGGAGACTGCCCGGTGGCCGAAGCCGCCTTCGACACCTGGATCACCATGAACATCTACGAGCATTTCACCGAGGACGATATCGCAGAGATAGCCCACGGCGTCGGCAAAGTGGCCCACCATTACACCTCGCGGGTCCCGTCAGGACGCATGCCGCGCGGCTAAATCCGCCCGGCCGTTGAAGGGCACGCCGGGACGTAAGCCAAGTGAATCCTGTCGGCGTCCCGCCTCACGAGGCCACGCGCCGCGGCCCAGTCCCGGGCGTGAACAGTCGCCCGGTCGAACGGGCGCACCCAAGGGGGAGCCTCGCCCAGCAGCAGACCGATCTCCATCGCCCTGCCGATTTTTTCCTCCATGATACCCCTCCGGTAGTAGGCCAGCGTGACTGCACCTTCATGCAACGATCAAAGCACGGGGTGTGCCGCCGCTGATAGCGTGTTAAACTAAGCGGCAGACTCGGTGAATCTCGATGCCCCGTGGGCCTGTGCAGGAGGCGGAGGGTATCCCCGAGAAAAACGGCTGACGAAAAAGAGCGGGCAACCCCACCATGCAGTGGACAAAAGTACTCCAGGCATCGATGTTGATACTCGTCGGAGTATTCCTCTCGGCCTGCACGGCGGAGAGGCCGATGTGGCATCCGGTAGGTGAGGCGGCGGCTCCTCCCCCGAGAGCCTATCGGCACGAACGAACCACCGAGGACCTGAAGCTGTACTGGAATTGCGAGCCGACTCCCGGGAGATTGCGGGTGGACGGCTTTGTGGAGAATGTGGGCAAAGGCGAGGTCCGCACCCTGCTGCTGCAGGTCAACGGACTGGATTCGGTCCAGCACCGGATCCTGCAGGCCGGAGCGGGCATTCCGGACATCGTGCTCTATCCGGGGGACCGCGTCCCATTCCACCTCGACGTACAGCCGACCGGGGCCGAAGAGCGGTTCGATTTCGTCTACCAATACCGGGTCCAGGTGGTTTCCCGGGCCCTTCCGCCCGTGCCTCCCGTGCTTAAGGAGTTCACGATCGCGAATGTCTGCGCCCCCGGCGTGGACCGACCCCGCTGAGGAGCGACGCTGTCTTCCGGAGCCATCGCCGCATGTCGACGGCGGCCGGTGACGATCCTTCTCTCAGGCGGCGGGAGGCTGCGCCGATTTCCCCGCAGCGAACCCTGGAGGCATCTCGATGAAGCCTCGCGACCTGCGTGACCCGGCCTCGCTCAGCCGGATGTCCTTCTCGGGAACCGGCCCCGACGCACCGGATGCCTCGGGGGCGAGGGCGCCCGATCGGCCGGTGTCCGCCGCCCGTCTACCCGACCTGATTCCCCGGGCCATTCTTTTTGGCAACCCCGACCGGGCAGCCGTTCGCATCAGCCCGGACGGCCTGCACCTTTCTTACCTGGCCCCCGTCAACGGAGTCCTGAACGTCTGGGTGGCGCCGGCGGGTCGGGTCGAGGCGGCGAAGCCGATCACCCGGGACACCGGACGCGGCATCCGCATCTACTTCTGGGCGTACACCAACCGCCACATCCTGTACCTCCAGGACCAGGGGGGCGACGAAAACTGGAAGGTGTACGCCGTGGACATCTCGACGGCACAATCCAGAGACCTCACCCCCTTCGAGACCATCCCCGGCCCCGATGGCAAGCCGATCACGCTTCCCGGCGGACAGCCCATGCGGCCCGCGGCCCGCATCGAGAACGTCAGCCACCGGTTTCCGGACACCATCCTGGTCGGCCTGAATAACCGCGACACCCGTTACCATGACGTCTACCGGGTGAACATCATCACCGGCGAGATGGCCCTGGTGCAGGCAAACCCCGACTTTGCAGGATTCGTCACCGACAACGACTACCGCGTCCGGTTCGCCAGCCGGATGACCGCCGACGGCGGCACGGAACTCCTGCAACCCGCCTCCGGGGATCAGGCCGGGATCCAGAGCTGGGAGCCGTTCCTTCGTGTCGGCCTGGAAGACTCCCTGACGACTCACCCGGTGGGATTCGACAAGTCGGGGCAGGCCCTGTACCTGGTGGATTCCCGCGGACGGGACACGGCGGTCCTGAGCAGGCTCGACCTCGGCACGGGGGCCCTCCGCGTTCTGGCCGCAGACCCCCGCTCGGATGTCGCCGGCCTGCTGGTGCACCCGACCGAGGAGACGGTCCAGGCCGTCGCTTTCAACTACACGCGGCCCGAGTGGACGGTCCTGGACGCGGCCATCCGTCCCGACCTGGAGTACCTCGGGACGCTGGCGGACGGGGAGGTCACCGTCACCAGCCGCACGCTGGATGACACGAAGTGGACGGTCGCCTTCCTCCCGGACGACGGGCCGGTGCATTTCTACCTGTACGACCGACAGGCCCGCCAAGCGATCTTCCTGTTCACCAATCGCCGGGACCTGGAGGGCCTGCCCCTGGCCAAGATGCAGCCGGTCGTGATCAGGAGCCGTGACGGATTGGATCTCGTGTCATACCTCACGCTGCCGGCGGACGCGGCCCGGGGCGCCGGCGGGCGCCCCGCCGCTCCCCTGCCGCTGGTTCTGAATGTGCATGGAGGGCCCTGGGCCCGCGACACGTGGGGATTCGACCCCCAGCACCAGTGGCTCGCCAACCGCGGCTACGCGGTCCTCAGCGTCAACTACCGGGGATCCACGGGGTTGGGCAAGGGAACCGTCAACGCCGCCACTCGCGAGTGGGCCGGCAAGATGCACGACGACCTGATCGACGCCGTCCGCTGGGCGATAGGCGAGGGGATCGCGGATCCCGCCCGGATCGCGATCGTGGGCGGCTCTTACGGCGGGTACGCCGCCCTGGTGGGCCTCACGTTCACGCCGGACGTCTTCGCCTGCGGGGTAAGCATCGTCGGGCCGTCCAACCTGGTCACGCTGCTCAACACCATCCCCCCCTACTGGGAGCCGGGGATCGCCATGTTCACGACCCGGGTGGGCGACCATCGCACCGAGGAGGGTCGGGCCTTCCTCACCAGTCGCTCGCCGCTGACGTTCGTCGACCGGATCCGACGGCCGCTGTTGATCGGCCAGGGGGCCAACGATCCTCGAGTCAAACAGAGCGAGTCGGACCAGATCGTGGCCGAGATGCAGCGGAGGCGGATCCCGGTCACGTACGTCCTTTACCCCGATGAGGGCCACGGCTTCGTCCGGCCGGAGAACCGGATGTCGTTCAGCGCGGTGGTCGAGGCTTTTCTCAGCCGGCACCTGGGCGGGCGCTTCGAGCCCGTCGGGAGGGACTTCGAGGGGTCCACGATCACCGTCCCGACGGGCGCCGGGAATGTCCCCGGTTTGGAGGCTGCCCTCGCGAATCGGTGAGCGCGAGCCCGCCCCCGCCTCTCCTGCCGCTTCCGACCGGCCAGCACTTCTGGATTGACAATCGCCCGCGTCGAGAAAAGAATCGCCGCGAGACAACACGGGAACGACCCTGCTCGCGGACGGGGGGCATCGCGACGGCCATCACGCCGCGGCCCACAGAGGAGCCGCTCCCCGCCCCCGGATCCGGCAGGCGGCACACACCTACCCAGGAGGAGACGACTCATGGTACGCGACGAAGCACGCTGGGCAAGCGGACACTTCGGGCGAATGCTGCCGGTGCGCCTCCGGACCGGCACGGATCTCACCAATGGACTCAAGAAGGTCTGCGATGAGGCCGGCCTCCGGTACGGGGCGGTGCTCATCGGCATCGGCAGCCTTCGGCGGCTCAGCTACCAGGTCCTGACCCCCAAGCCGGACACGAAGCTCGGCGCCGGCTATACGGACCCGACCCTGGTCCCCGGGCCGGTGGAAATCCTCAGTCTCCAGGGGGTGATCTTCCAGTCGGAGGAGGGCGAGACGCTGCTCCACCTCCACGGAACCTTCTCAGACAAGACCGGGAAGGTGTACGCCGGACACGTGGTGGCGGGCGAGAATCCCGTCCTGGCCACGTTGGATGGGGTGATCGCGGAGGCGGCCGGCGTCCGGATGGTTCGCAGGATGGACGAGGAGGTGGGGCTGGGCCTGTGCACCCCGGAGGCCGCCTAGCAGCTGGGCCCTTTTGAGCAGCCTGCCGCAACGTGAGTTTTTCAGGAGCCTGCTAGGGCTTGACGGGCGGGCGTCGCGGGCCCTGTGACCCGGTGCCGGGGAATGGCGGGGAGGAAGACATGCCGGCCCACAGAGCACTGTGTCTCGCTATGTACGAGCAGATGCTGACCATCCGCAGGTTCGAGGAGAAGGCCATCGAGCTGTTCGAGCACGGGCTCATCCGCGGAAACGTTCATCCCTGCATCGGCCAGGAGGCCGTCTCCGTGGGAGTCTGCGCCGCCCTGCGCCCACGGGACTACATGACGAGCACCCACCGCGGCCATGGCAATTGCCTCGCCAAGGGGGCCGATGTGAAGCGGATGATGGCCGAGCTTTTGGGAAAGGCCACCGGGTACTGCAAGGGGAAGGGCGGCTCGATGCACATCGCCGACTTCGAGGGCGGCAATCTGGGCGCCAACGGGATCGTGGGGGGCGGCTTTCCCATCGCCGTGGGGGCGGCCATCAGCATCCAGAACTGCGGCACCGACCAGGTCGCCATTTGCTTCTTCGGGGACGGGGCCGCCAGCCAGGGCACGTTCCACGAGAGCCTGAACCTGGCCGCCCTCTGGAAGCTCCCCGTGATCTTCGTCTGCGAGAACAATCAGTACGCCCTCTCCACGCCGGTTCGCGAGTCCATCGCCCACCCGCAGCTTGCCGACCGGGGCAAGGCCTACGGCATCCCCGGCCACGCCGTGGACGGCAACGACGTCCTAAAGGTCCATGCCCGGACCAGGGAGGCGGTCGCCCGCGCCCAGGCCGGCGGGGGGCCGACCCTTCTGGACTGCCTCACCTACCGCTTTTACGGCCATTTCACCGGCGATCCGGGCCGCGGTGCCGCGTACCGGACCAGGGACGAGATCGAGGAGTGGCAGGCTCGTTGCCCCCTGCGCCGGTTCGGCGACTGGCTGCGGAGCCAGGGATGGATGGCCCCCCAGGTGGAGCGGGCTATCGAGGCCAGGGTGAGCGCCGCCATCGAGGCGGCGGTCCAATTCGCGCAGGACAGCCCGTGGCCGTCCCCGGACGAGGCTCTGCAGGATCTCTTCTGTTGAGGCGGTGGGAGGGAACAGCGCCATGCCGGATGTCACGTTTGTCGAAGCGCTCCGGATGACCCTGCGAGAGGAGATGGTGCGCGATCCCTCTCTCATGCTCATCGGGGAGGACATCGGCCGCTTCGGCGGGATCTTCGGGGTGACCAAGGGGCTTCTGGAGCAGTTTGGCCCGAAGCGGGTGCGCAGCACCCCCATCTCCGAATCCGCCATCATCGGCTCGGCCCTGGGGGCGGCCATGACCGGCACCCGCACGGTAGCCGAGCTGATGTACGTGGACTTCGCCGGCTGCGCCATGGACCAGATCCTGAACCAGGTCGCCAAGATGCGCTACATGTCGGGGGGGAAGCTCCGAATCCCCCTGGTCATCCGCACGCACGAGGGCGGCGGGAGGGGCAACGCCGCACAGCACTCGCAGAGCCTGGAGTCCCTCTTTCTCCACATCCCGGGCCTGAAGATCGTCCTTCCGTCCACGCCCCGCGACGCGCGGGGCCTGCTGAAGAGCGCTATCCGCGACGACAATCCGGTCATCTTCATCGAGCACAAGCTCCTCTATGCGACGAAGGGCCCGATCCCGGACGGCGAATACCTCATCCCGCTGGGCCAGGCCGAGGTCAAGCGGCCGGGGAAGGATGCCACTCTCTTGACCATCTCTCACATGGTCCTGAAGGCGTTGAAGGCTGCAGACCGGCTGGCGGACGAGGGGATCGACGTCGAAGTCATCGACCTCCGGACGCTCGTCCCCTTGGATCTGGAGGCCGTCCTCCGGTCGGTCCGGAAGACCAACCGTGTGGTCGTCGCCCACGAGGCCTGCCGCCGGGGAGGCTTCGGCGCCGAGCTGGCGGCGCAGATCGAGGAGGAGGCCTTCGACTTCCTGGACGCGCCCGTGGAGCGGGTCGGGGCGCCGGATGTCCCCATCCCCTACAGCAAACCCCTGGAGGATGCCGTGATTCCCAACGAGGACGGCATCGTCGCCGCCGTGAGAAAGGTGTTCGGCCGAACGTCGTGACGGGCCGGCCTGGAGTGGCCCCGCCCGCGGGCAGGCGACGCGCCGCCGCGAGCCCGAATGGTGCAGTGCAGCCGCAGGGCATGTAAAGACCGCTGCCTCCCTCCCGGGCGCTTGACACCCGGACCCAGGCACCCCAGGATAGAATCTGCCGGGTCCGCCGGCCGATCACCTCCGGCGCATTATCCGGACCATTCCATGAACCGAACCGAACGGGCATTCGAAGGAGACCCGGGCACCCAGACGCGACACCCCCGCGATGCGCGAAGGCGGAGGCTCCCCTGGCCCGTCGCTCTCTCGGAGCTGGCCGGAACGGCGCTCCTCGTGGCCGTGGGTCTGTCGGTGGTCATCCTCGACTTCGCTCCCGGCAGCCCCGTGGCGACCCTACTGCCCGGCCCGGGCGCCCGCCGCCTCCTGACGGGGTTCCTCTTCGGAACGATCGGGGTGCTCGTCGCCGTCTCGCCTGTCGGTCGGATCAGCGGCGCGCACATCAACCCCGCCGTGACACTGGCGTTCTGGCTGCGAGGAAGGATGCGGGGGAGCCACGCCGTCGGCTACGTCCTGGCCCAGCTCGCCGGCGCCGTCCTCGGATCCCTCCCTCTGCTCCTGTGGGGCCGGATGGGCAAGGCCGTGCAATTCGGAGCGACAGTGCCCGGCGCCGCTTATGGACCGTCCGTCGCCATGGCGGGCGAGACCGTCGCCACCGCAGCCCTCATCGTGGGGCTGTTCTTCTTCCTGAGCCGGCGCGAAATCCGCCACTTCACCCCGCTCCTCTTCCCATTTCTGTACGCCGTCATGGTGTATCTCGAGGCCCCCATCTCCGGCACCAGCACCAATCCGGCGCGAAGCCTGGGACCGGCACTGATCTCGGGAGACTGGCAGGGGTGGTGGGTGTACTGGCTGGGACCCGCCCTGGGAACCATGCTGGCGGTCGGGACCCACGGCATGGGATGGCTCGGCCGATTCGAGGTCGAAGTCGCCAAGCTTTTCCACTTCGAGCACGATCCCTACGGCGTGTTCCACCCCCGCCGCGACCAGGCGGCGCCCCCGGAAGGCCCGCCGATGGATCCCGGAGGGGCGCCGCAGGCATGCCGGGAAGGCGCCCCGACCGGGAAAAAGGAACCCCGCCCCCCGGAGGGGGCGGGGCGATAGAGGGCGTCGTGACCGTCCGCCGTCAGAGCGCCTGCTCGAAGATCGCCCGGGCGTCTTCTGACCGCACCCGCCGCGGATTGTTGGCCAAGAGCCGCGTCACTTTCATGGCCCCCTCCACCAGGGCATCCAGGTGCCCGGCGCCGATCCCCACCTCGCGCATCTTCTGCGGGATTCCCACGTCCTCCGACAGCAGCCGGCAGGCCTCCGCGCTCTTGGCCGCGGCCGCGCGCGGCGACAGGCCGGCGACCGGCTCGCCCAGGGCCTCGGCCACCCGGCCGAACTTGGGCAGATGGCTCAACGCATTGAACGCCATGCCGTAGGGCAGGAGCAGCGAGTTGGCCACCCCGTGGGTGATGTGGTGCTGTCCCTGGAGGGGATAGGCCAGGGCATGGACGATGTTGGTTCCAGCATTGCCGATGGCGATCCCGGCATACAGGCTGGCCTTGGCCATTCCTTCTCTCGCCTCCAGGTCGCTCCCGTTGGCGACGGCCGTGCGAAGGTGGGTGCCGATCAGCCGGATCGCCTCCAGGGCATACAGATCCGTGAGGGGAGAGGCATTTATGGAGGTGTAGGCCTCCACGGCGTGGCTCAGGGCGTCCATGCCGGTGGCCGCCGTCACCTTCGGCGCCACCGTCAGCGTCAGGGTCGGGTCCACGATGGCCACATCGGGGATGATGTGCGGACTCACGATGGCCTTCTTCTCTTTGAGCGCCGGGACGAGAAAGAGGGCGTTGGGCGTGATCTCGGCCCCCGTCCCGGATGTGGTCGCCATGAGAATCGAGGGGACTCCGCGCTGCTTCACCAGGCCGATCCCCAGGTAGTCCTCCAGCGATCCATCGTTCCTGAGCAGCACGGCCACCGCCTTGGCCGTATCCAGGGTCGTGCCGCCTCCCAGCCCCACCACCAGATCGCAGCGGCAGTCGCGCGCCATGACGAGACAGGGCGGAACGCAGGCCACCGAGGGCTCGAACTCCATCTCTGTGTACACGGCCGTCTGGATTCCCTTGCCTGCCAGCGAGGCCAGGATCCGGTCGGTGGTGCCCAGCTTCTGGAGATTGGGATCGCTCACCACGAAGGCGCGGGTGGCCCCCAGTCTCTGGGCCTCCGCCCCCACCGCCTCCGCCGCGCCGGAGCCGAGGATGATCTGCCCGGGAACCCTGAACGCCGCCACTTTGCCTGACATGAAGCTCCTCCTTTTCATTCCGAGCGATCGAACTGTCCGAGAGCGCTGAATCGCGATGTCCTATCCCTCTGGTGCCGCCGACTGCTCGCCGTCTATCGTCCGGCGCCTGTCAAGCCGGCAGCTCGGTGAGACCTCATGGTCGCGCAGCCTCCGCCGGCTGTCAAGGGAGACGGGACCGTGGGCGCGACCTGGGTGGTCTGGTGTCTGCCGAGAGGCCGCCGCGCTTCACAGCGCGGCCAGCATCCCGCCGTCCACGTACACGACCTGGCCGGTCACGAAATCCGAGGCGGGCGAGGCCAGGAACACGGCCGCCCCCGCCAGCTCCGACGGGTGCCCCCACCTGGCCATGGGCGTCCGCGAGCAGATCCAGGCATTGAACTCCGGCTCTTTGGAGAGCTTCTCGCCCATGCCGTGCAGGAAGTATCCGGGGCCGATCCCGTTCACCTGAATGTTGTGCTTCCCCCACTCCACGGCCATGGCCTTGGTGAGCATCTTCACGGCCCCCTTGGAGGCCGTGTAGGGGGCTATGGTCGGGCGGCCGACCTCGCTCATCACCGAGCAGAGATTAATGATCTTCCCCGCTCGGCGCGCGATCATGCCGCCCACCACCTGGCGGGTCACCAGGAAGATCCCCGTCACGTTCACGTCCAGCACCTGGCGCCACATCGACTCCTCGAACACCTCCAGCGGACCGCGGCGCGTGATCCCCGCATTGTTCACCAGGATGTGGATGGGCCCCACCTCCCGCTCCAGCGCCGGGATCTGCCGCCGGACCTGTTCTGCGCTGGTGACGTTGAAGGCGGCGGCGCATACGGTCAGGCCCTCCCCGGACAATGCGGCCTTGGCCTTTTCCAGGACGCCCGCGTCGATGTCGTTCAGGATGAGGCTCGCGCCCGCTCGGCCCAGTCCCCGGGCGATGGCAAAGCCCAGCCCTTGTCCGGATCCCGTGACCAGGGCGATCTTGCCGGTCAGATCAAAGAGTGCGTTCGCCATTCGGTATTCCTCCCGCGGGCAAGAGGCCAGGAGATGTCCCGGCCGATGACTGAGGACGGCCGCCCGGCGTGCCGGCGCGGGCCAATGCTGGCCCCGAGCCTTCCTCCTGTCAAGCATCGCAGTCGACAGCATCGCAGTCGAAACAATCTGCCGAATGAACAAGGCCGGGACAGGCCAGCACCGCGTCGCACCCATCCTCCGGATGGGTACCCGGCGAGCCAGGAGAGCGGGCAGAATCAAGAATCGATAAGGTCTTGACACCCTTCTCCTCCCCGCATAGCGTAAGCGGACGGCACCGGGACCGCCGGAGCCAAGGACAATTTTCCATCGGGGTGCGGGGATCCGCGGGAGGGGGCGGCATGCGAACTGTAAAGCAGATCCTGAATCAAAAGGGGGGCACATTCTGGTCGGTCGCGCCGGATACGATGGTGGTTGACGCGCTGAGGCTCATGGCCGACAAGGACGTGGGGGCCCTGCTGGTCCTCGAAGGGGGGCGGCTGGTCGGCATCCTCTCGGAGCGCGACTACGCCAGGAAGGTGATCCTGAAAGGGAAATCCTCGCTGCAGACTCCGGTCAAACAGATCATGACCGGGCACGTCCTCTTCGTGCGGCCTGAGCAGACGGTCGAGGAGTGCATGGCGCTGGTCACCGAGCATCGGTTCCGCCACCTGCCGGTGATGGTCGGGGACAAGGTCGTGGGCATCGTGTCGATCGGGGACCTCGTCAAGGCCAGCCTCGACGAGAAGGACTTTACCATCAAGCAACTGGAGAACTACATCACGGGAAGCCGCTAGCCGCACGCTGCAGACCGGCGGCGCCGCCCGGATGGGGCGCCGGCGTCGCTACTTCGCCGTCAGGGCCTGGATGATGTCCACGTTGTTGGGCGGGCAGCCCCGCACGTGGCGCGGGAGGCGCCGCGCCTCGGGCAGCCCGCAGGTGCCGACGCTGACGAGCAGCTCCTGCGGGATGCCCGCCGGAATCGGCGTCGGTCCGGCCACGACGGTGAGACCGCGGGCGCGCTCGAGGGAGCCATCCGCGCGCATGTCGAACAGGGAGCTCAAGAGGCCGTTCCGGCAGCCCGTGCAGGTCCCCTCTCCGTGAACGATGCGGATGCCTGCCTGGTCGATGCGGTGGTCCTCCTCGCAGCGAACGAAGCGCCGCCGCACCCCGGCCACGGCTTCGCCCACGACCTCGATCCGCCCCAGGTCCATGCAGCCCAGCCCGCGCTCGCTCGCGGCCGCCGTGATCGGGACTTCCTCCGGCTGAAAGCCCATGACCCCGCCCGCCACGGCATCCACGGCCACCAGGTCGCGGCCCGCCAGGATCAGCCCCATCTCCACCGGCAGGCCCATCAGCGGCCCCATGCCCTCTTGACCGATGAGGCCGTCCACCACGGCAAACACCGGCTTGAAGTGGGCCACCAGATCCACCGCGCCCTCGAACATGCCCAGCAGGTGGATCCGGCGCTTATCGCCGTCGGTGACCAGGCCTTTCAGGTTCTTCAGGGCCAATGTTGCCTGCCCCTGATCGTGGGTCTTCAGCACCGGAACGCTGATGATCGCATCCGCCCGCTCCGCCAGCTCGAAGGTCGTGATCTCGGTCAGGACCCGTCCGCCAACGACCGGCACCTGCACAGTCGGGCCCGACTTCAGGTCCACCACCTCGTAGCCCTGATCCCGAAGATCCTCATAGCCCATGATCCGGTAGGCGGCCTCGGTGTCCGCGCCCCTCGCCGAGGATTCGGCGATGACGGGCCGGGCCCCCAGCTCGCGCACCATGTCCGCCACCGCCTGGCAGACCAGGGCGCTGGTACAGGCCCCCGCCTCTACCGATGCCGGCGCCGCCACCAGGTTCGGCTTCACGATCACCAGCATGCCGGACCGGACCACGCCAGCCAGGCCTCCGGTCAGACTCACGGCCCGCCGCACGGCGGCGGCCACCTGGCCGCGATCGCGTCCCCCGGCCCTGACGATGGACACTCTGGTCATTTCGCACCCTCTCCGCCAGCCATCGGTTGTTTCTGCGCTCCGTTTACACTAGTATAACTCCATTCCGAGAATATCTCACCGCCAAGGCGCCAAGAGTGCCACGGCTGGAATGGGCGAAATACCCCGTGACTCGAGCCGCGTCGAGCTCCCCGGAGGGGGCGTTCCGGAGCGCGGAGTCAAGCCAGCCGAACTCCGTGGAGTGTGGGACCCTGGCGTCATGGCGGTTCAAGAACTCTTTCGGTTCATGGGAAGAGGGCCCGCAAGGGTCCGCCACATTCTCCCGGAGGATCGTCCCATGACGCTCGACCCGCAGGCGGTTGCGTACCTCGAGCAACAGGCGACACTCGACATTCCACCCATCCACGAACAGACCCCCCAGGAGGCCCGGCGCCGGATGGAAGAGAGCGCCCCGGCCCAGGCCGGTCCCGGCGAGGACGTGCGCGTTCAGGACGCCACCATCGCCGGTGTTCCGGTGCGAGTCTTCGAGCCGCACCACACCGCCGATCCGCCCACCCTCCTCTTCTTTCATGGCGGCGGCTGGGTGATCGGCAGCGTCCGCACCCACGACCGTCCCTGCCGGGCACTGGCGCATCGGGCTGGCTGTCGCGTGGTGTCGGTTGAGTACCGCCTGGCCCCCGAACACCCCTTCCCGGCCGCCCTCGAGGACTGCTGGGCGGTCACCGAGGCGGTGGGGGCCAACTCCCGCGCCATCGCCGTGGGGGGCGACAGCGCGGGCGGCAACCTCGCCGCCGTGGTCGCCATGCGGGCCCGCGACGGAGTGCTGCCGCTCCGCCTCCAGTTGCTGCTCTACCCGGTCACCGACTGCGACCTGGACCGGCCGTCCTATCGGACCTACGGCACCGGGTACGGCCTCACCCGGGAGGCCATGCGCTGGTTCTGGGCCCACTACATGGGCAGGACACCCTGGGATCACCCCGAGGCGTCGCCGCTTCGGGCCCGCGACCTATCGGGGGCCGCCCCGGCTCTGGTGATGGTCTGCGAGTACGATCCCCTGCACGACGAGGGCGCGGCCTACGCCGAGCGCCTCCGGGAATCCAGGACCCCCGTCCACCTCATCCGGCAGCGGGGAATGATCCATGGCTTCCTGCGATTGGGGGCGGTCATGGATCGCACCACCCCCGCGTACGACCAGTGCGCCGCGGCCCTCCGCCGGGTCTTCGCCTGAGGCCGACGGGCCGATCGTCCAGGTCGGGTGGCGCGCGCGTTAGATCACGGAATCCTGGATCCGGCTGTCGAATACGCGCTTCGTCTTGCGCTCGGAGCGGGGCAGCGACCCGTAGTCCACCACCTCGATCTCCGGCGTCACCAACAGCCTGTGCTTGACGGTGTGGACGATCTCCCGCGCCAGCTCCCCGCCCCGCCCCCCCTCCACCCCTTGGCCCCGCTCCACCACGACTCGCAGGTGATCGCGTCCCTCGGCGTCGCGGACGAGGCGGATCTGGTACTCGGAGCCGAGACCGGGGATGCCCGAGAGGACGGCGTCCACGGAGGAGGGATAGATATTCACTCCCCGGAACTTGAACATGTCGTCCGTCCGCCCGCTGATCCGCGAGTGGCGCGGCAGGATCGATCCGCAGGTGCAGGGCCCCGGGATGATCCGGGTGATGTCGCGGGTCCGGTAGCGGATAAGGGGGGCCGCCTCCTTGGCCAGGCTGGTGACGACCATCTCCCCCCACTCTCCCGGCGGCAGCGGCCGCAGGGTCTCCGGGTCCAGGATCTCCAGGATGTAGTAGTCGGCCCAGTAGTGAATGCAGTCGTGGTGGGGGCACTCGATCCCCGTGCCCGGGCCGTACAGCTCGGTGAGCCCCGGGATGTCGAAGAGCTCCACGCCGCCCAACAGGTCCGAGATCTTCTTCCGCATGGACACCGACGAGCGCTCTGCCCCGTAGATGATCTTCCGAAGATTGATCTTTTCCGCCAAGCCGCGCTTGTGGACCTCCTCCGCCAAGAGCAGACCCATGGAGGCGGTGCAGCAGAAGACCGTCGGCTGGAGATCCACCAGCAGCTCGCACTGGAGCTCCATGTTCCCCGGCCCGACCGGGACGGCCAGGGCCCCCAACCGCTCGCAGCCGGCCTGGAAGCCGATCCCGGCCGTCCAGAGCCCGTACCCAACGGCGATCTGCACGCGGTCCAGGGGCGTCACCCCGGCCATCTCGTAGCAGCGGGCGAAGAGGCGGGCCCAGTCGTCCACATCCTTCCGCGTGTAGCAGAGGATCTTCCGCTTCCCGGTCGTGCCCGACGAGGAGTGGACGCGCACGATCTGCTCGAAGGGCACCGACCGCAACGGGAACGGGTATTCCTCCCGCAGATCCTCCGCGGTGGTGAAGGGGAGCCGCTGAATGTCCTCCAGGCAGCGGATGTCCTCCGGCCGGACGGCTGCGCCGTCTAGCCGAGCCCGGTAGCCGGCCGAGCCTTCCCGGGCGTGGCGCACGGTCCACCGCAGGCCGGTGAGCTGGTGGGCGGCGAGCTCTTCCTCGGAGCGAAAGGACGGCAGGAACGTCACTCTGCTCATGTCTGGCTTCTCCAATCGAATGTCGGTCAGTCCGCCGGCCCCCCAGCGGCTGCGGGCGGGAACATCCTTCGACGCCGCCCCCGGGCGGTCACGGGGATGCCTCGCAGCCCATCCGGAAGGCCGCCAGGGTCCGCTCGAGATGCCGGGCCGGGACGACGGTCCGGAGGACTCCCTCGAAGGACGCCGGATCGGCAAACAACCCGCCCCGAGCGGCGGCGAATCCCAGCAGCACCACATTGGCCGCCACGGCCGCCCCCGCCTGCCTGGCCAGACCGGAAGCGTCCGCCGCGGCGCCCCCCGACGAATTCGTCGCGTTGACGAAGACGGCAGCCTCCGGTCTGAGATAGTGGCCGTGCACGGGAAGATTGCCGGCGTCGAGAAAGAGCCCGACCTCCGCCTCTCCGGAGGCGATGAGGGGGCCGAAGAACGGGCCGACCTTGACCATGGAGACGACCGCCCCTCCCCGCTGGGCCATTCCGTGCGTCTCCGAGGTGATGACCTCGTGCCCCGCCACGGCGGCCGCCTCCGCCAGCACGCGCGTCAGGGTGAGGACCCCCTGCCCTCCCCGGCCGCTGATGATGATCCGCTGTTTCACGCCGGGCCTCCCGGATCGGCCACGATGGCCCCGGCCCGGCAGGCGGCGAGGCACACGCCACATCCCCGGCACGCCTCCCGGATGATGCGGGCCATGCCGGCGGCCTCGTCCCATCCGATGGCGGGGCACTCGAAGTCCGTGAGGCACACCCGGCAGCCGGTGCACTCGTCGGTCACGCGCACGGATTGGAGCGTCTCCGGCTCCCCGGCCTTGGCCTGGAGGACACAGGGGTGGGAGGCAATGATCACCGCCACCCCTCCGGATTCGCTGCGAATATGGCCGTCGGCCTGGCGGAGGCAATCGGTGAAACCCTGCACGTCGTAGGGATCCACTTCCCGCAGGAACGTGACACCCGCCGCCCGGACTATGTCCTGGATGTGGACGGGCTGGCTGGGCTGGCCGAAGGCGTTCCGCCCCAGCTGCGGCGTGGGCTGATGGCCGGTCATGGCGGTGGTGCCGTTGTCCAGGATCACCAGAATAAACCGCGCCCCCTGGGACACGGCGTTCACGAGGGCCGGGACCCCCGAGTGGAAGAAGGTCGAATCGCCGATGCTGGCCACGATGGTGGGGAAGTCTTTCCCGTCCTGGGCGTAGGCGTGATAGAAGCCCGCCGCCTGGCTGACCCCCGCCCCCATGCAGTGGCAGGTGTCCACCGCCCCGAGGTTCACGCCCAGCGTGTAGCAGCCGATGTCCCCGGGGAAGATTCCCTGCGGGAACGTCTGCCGGATGGCGTAGAAGGCCGCGCGGTGCCCGCAGCCCGCGCACAGGGTGGGGCGCGCGCCGGCTTCATGCGAAGTCGGGGCCGGGAGCGCCGCCTCCAGGCCCAGGAACTTCCCCAGGACCCGCCGGATGACCTCGGGCGTCAGCTCTCCCTCATCGGGGACCAGTCCCGACCGCCTGCCGGCGACCCGCGGGCTCGGAAGCTGCATCTCGATCACTGGGTACGCCTCCTCGAAGACCAGCAGCCGCTCGTAGCCGGGGAGGATCGCGTTCGTGACCTCCACCGGCAGCGGATAGGGAGCCGTCACCTGATAGAGATCCACCCTGCCGGAGAGCCCCATCTCGTCCAGGACATCCCGGGTGTGCGCGAAGGCCACGCCCGAGCCGATGATGCAGCTTCGCGGGAATGTTCCGTCGCCCGGCACGCGGAGCGGGGCCACCCGAGGGTCGGCGGCCAGCCGGTGCAGCTTTTCGCTCAGGATTCGGTGCAGCTCCAGGACGTAGCGGGGCGTGGCCGACCAACGCTTCGGGTCCCTTTCGAAGCGGGCCGCGCGCGCCTCCCGCACCGGCTCGGCCAGCGGAACCGCCTGGCGGGCATGGCAGATCCTGGTCGTCAACCGCAGCATGATCGGCAGTTCGTACGCCTCCGACAGCTCCAGAGCCAGCCGGACCATCTCCTTGGCCTCGCGGGGGCTGGACGGGTCCAGGACCGGGATCTTGGCGAACATGGCGAAGAACCGGCTGTCCTGCTCTGTCTGGGAGCTGTGGGGCCCCAGATCGTCCGCCGAGACGACCAGAAACCCCCCTTTGACCCCCAGGTAGGCCGAGCGCATGAATGGGTCGGAGGCCACGTTCAGCCCCACCTGCTTCATGGACACGGCGGCCCGCTTGCCCGTGTAGCTGGCGGCCAGGGCGGTCTCGTAGGCAACCTTCTCGTTGACTGACCACTCGGCGTGGATGCGGTGCCCGGTCTCCTGCGAGAAGGCAACCACCGCCTCCAGGATCTCCGAGGCGGGCGTGCCCGGGTAGGAAGCCGCCGCGGAGCAGCCGCACTCCACGATGCCGCGGCCGACAGCCTCGTTGCCCATGAGGACCCTGCGCGTCACGCTTCCCCCTTTCCCATCAGGCCGCGGGGCCGGACGAAGAGCACCAGGAGGAGCACAACAAAGGCGATGGTATCCTTCCAGGCGCTCGACACGTAGGCCGCGCCAGGGACTCGAGGAGACCCAAGAGCATCCCGCCCAGGATGGCCGCCGCGGCCGGGTTCGAGGCCACCCCCCGCATGGCCAGGGAGTACTTTCCCCAGATCTGTTCGATGCCGCCGCGCAGGATGATGGACAGGCCGACGGTCAGGAAGATGAGGACGAGATGATGACGCGACCGGGAGGGTCGCAGGCCCAGAAGCTCCACCAGGGCCCCGACCAGGGTGACTCCGGCCACCGCCGCGGGCAGCGCCACGATCATGGGAAGCCGAGCGGACGTGAGCGCGGCGAAGAGCAGCATCCCCCCCAGGCAGACGAAGTCCACCTGGGTAAAATTGACGATCCCCATGGTGTTGTGGACCACACCGAAGCCGATGGCCACCATGGCGTAAATGGCCCCGTTGGTGAGCCCCGAGAATCCAAACTGGATGAAATCGTGGACCGACCCCATCGGCGGAGGGATTCTGCCCCCTCCTCGACGCGAAAACGAGCCTGATTCATAGCTGAAATTGCGCGCCCCTGGCAAGGGAAATGCGGCGCCGGCAGCCAAAGGACTGGACCCGTGTCCGGTGGGGGAGAGTCTGGTGTGCTCCGGGGAGACCGGAGGCGGATCGTCCCCTGCACCGCGCCTGATTATGATCTACTCAGGAGAGCCCGACGCCGGCCGTCCAGCTCTTCCAGGATCGCCGGGCCGGTTCGCAGAGCGAGAGAAGGCCGGCCCTGCCGCCGGGGCTGCGTGCCGGCCGGAACGAGGGACCGCGTCAACGTGCGGGATTGCCAGGCGCTGCCGGCGGCCCTGCAGTCGATCCCTTGGGGGGCGCAGGCTCCGGCCGGGTCCGGTTGAGGAAATCGGCGTAGGATTCCGTGGGAATCGAGACATCGGGCACGCGGAGGAACATCCCCTCCGTGATGCGGTTGGGATCCGGCAGCTGGTCCCGGTTGGCCTCCCAGATCCGCTCCCACTGCCGGCTGTCTCCATAGTAATACCCGGCTATCAGATGGAGATTGTCCCCCGGCCCTACCTCGTGGATGGCATCCTGATGCCGAGCCGGACCAGGGGCGCCCGCGGCGCTCGGCCCCCCGCCCAGAAGGGCCAGCGGAAAGAGAACGATGGCGAGACCCCACCGGAGCCGGCAGCGCGTTCGCACATCCATGGCAAGCCTCCTTCCCCGGGTCCTTCCCTCTGGGGGCTGGACCGGTCTGCGGGCCCCGGCCCGGCACGCCGACCGGGCACCCGCCTGGGACCCTAGCGAACGCGGCGGGGCGTGTCAAGGCGCATAGGGAATCGAGTTCCGGGACACCGGGCCCGGAAAGGGGCGGCGCCGTGGGATCAGGATCCGTCCCCGGCCAAGGCGGTGGCGGTGATCTCCACGTGGGCGCCGGCCGGGAGCCCCTTCACCTCCACTGTCGTTCGGCCCGGCGGGCTGGCCGTGAAATACTCGGCGTAGATCGCGTTCATCTTGTGAAATTCGCCCAGATCCGTCATAAAGACGAAGCCTCCGGCCCTGATCCCCTGCGAATATGGCCCCGCCGGCGGACCCGCCTTGTCCGTCTGGACGACGTGGATGGCCCTGCCCGTCCCCCGTGCCATGCTCCCGCCTCCTTTCACACCTGTGGATCGATTCATGTGCCCCCCGGCGAGGTCCCGGAGCGGTCGCATCCAGGCAAGGGGACCCGCCGCCCGGAGTGGAGAGGCCGGCGGCGTCCGGCCTGCGCAGATTGGCGACCGGAATTCAGAGGATATTGGCGGCCAGCTCGGCGAGCTCGGAGCGTTCGCCCTTCAAGAGCTCGATGTGCGCGGCGATCGGCAGCGAACGGAACTTGCTCACCACGTAGTTGAAGCCGTTCGACGAGGAGTCCACGTACGGGTTGTCGATCTGGTAGGGGTCGCCGGTGAGGACGATCTTCGTGCCGTGGCCCACGCGCGTGATGATGGTCTTGACTTCCAAGGGGGTGAGGTTCTGCGCCTCGTCCACCACGATGAACTGGTTGGCGATGTTGCGCCCGCGGATGTAGCTCAGTGCCTCGATGGCGATCGTCCCGGAGCGCATCAGGTCCCCCGCTCGGCGCTGTTCGTTCCCCATGTTCAGGTCGCTCAGCATCTCCAGCGCGTCCTGGATCGGTTGCATCCAGGGCTCCAGTTTCTCCTCCAGGGAGCCGGGGAGGTACCCCAGCTCCCGTCCCATGGGGATGGTGGGCCGGGCCACCACCAGCCGCCGGTAGTCCCGATCCTGCACGGTCTTACGCAGGCCGGCGGCCAGGGCCAGGAGGGTCTTGCCCGTGCCGGCTTTCCCCATCAGCGTGACCAGCCGGATGCGCTCGTCCAGGAGGGCGTCGAAGGTGAAGTGCTGCTCCCGATTGCGGGGACGCACGCCCCACGCCCCTTCCCGGCTGTCCAGGATCGGCACCAGCCGGTCGCCCAGGCTCCCCACCCGGGCCAGGGCCGTCCGCTTCAGATTGGTCTCGTCGGTGAGCGTGCAGTACTCATTGGGGCTGTGCGGCCCGTTGCCGTTCAAGGGAAGCTCCCCCTGGACCCGGAAGGCCGCCATGGCCTCGGGACCCACCAGGAGCTCGAACACGCCCCTGTACAGGTCCTGGATGTGAACGTGGTCGGTCTCGTAGTCCTCCGCCTGAAGGCCCACCGCGTCCGCCTTGATCCGGAGGTTGATGTCCTTGGTCACCAGGATGGTGGGAACGAGCGGATCGGCCTGCTGGATGTCGCGGGTCAGGGCGATCAGCCGGTCGTCCACGGTGGTGCCGTTCACCGTCACGGAGGGGTTGCCGTTCCGGCCGTGGAGGAGGATGCGGATCCGGCCGCCGGCGGGCAGGGCCACGCCTTCGCTCAGGCGTCCCTGGCCCCGCAAGGAATCGAGGAGCCGCGAGACGGCCCGGGCATTCTGGCCGCGGTCGCTGGACTCCCGCTTGAAGCGGTCGATCTCTTCGATGACCTCGATGGGAATGAGAATACTGTTTTCCTGGAAGCTGAGAAGGGAGTGGGGATCGTGGAGCAGGACGTTCGTGTCAAGAATGTAATTCTTGATCAAGGTTCGTTGGGCTCCTCCCGGCGCCGTCGTGCGTTCTGACCCCTCAATCGTTGGGGTAGTATACACTATGCGCGGGAGGTGTGACAAAATAGTTTCTGCTCTGTGAAGGTTTTCCCCGGAAAGCAAAAGGGTGAGGCGCCCGGCCCGGCGCCCCACCCCGTGTTGCCGCCCGCGAATAGCCGGCGACCTACTTGGCCTGCTTCTTGACCTCGACCTGGGCTAGTTTCTCATAGAAGCGGATCATGGCCCCGTGGTCTGCATCACCCATACCGTCCACCTTGAGCGCCTGCATGATCTCCATCGCCACGGCTGTCAGCGGCAGCGGCGCGCCCACCGCGTGGCCGGCCGCCAGGGCGTTGGCCAGGTCCTTGATGTGCAGGTTGATCCGAAAGCCGGGCTTGATATTCCGCGCCAGGGCCATGGGGGCCTTGGCGTTGAGCACTGTGCTGCCGGCGAGGCCGCCCTTGATGGCGTCGAACACCAGCTCGGCATCCACGCCCGCCTTGGTCGCCAGCACCAGGGCCTCGGACATGGCCGCGATGTTCAGGGCCACGATGACCTGGTTGGCCAGCTTGGTCACGTTGCCGGCGCCGATGTCGCCGCAGCGAACCACGCTGGCCCCCATGCTCTTCAGGATCGGAAGCGCCTCGTCAAAATCCTTCTGGGCGCCCCCCACCATGATGGACAGGGTGCCGTCGATGGCCTTGGGCTCGCCCCCGCTGACCGGCGCGTCCAGGAAGCGGACGCCCTTCTTCTCGAGCGCGGCGCCGACCTCGCGGGCGACCATCGGGTCGATGGAGGACATATCCACCACCAGCGACCCTGCTTTCGCCCCCTCGATCACGCCCTTGGGCCCCAGCACCGCCTCCTTCACGTGCGGCGAGTTGGGCACGATGGTGATGACGAGCGGGCACTGCTCGGCGACCGCCCTGGGGGAGTCGACCCCCTTGGCCCCTGCCGCCACGACCTCTTTCACAGGAGCCGGGACGATGTCGTACACCACCAGCTCGTGCCCGGCCTTCAAGAGGTTCTTGCTCATGGGTTTGCCCATGATTCCCAATCCGATGAATCCGATCTTTGCCATACCTGTGCCTCCTTTCCAGATGAGAATTCCGGTGTCAGGCCAGCTGGCACCCGTACTCCTTGATCCAATCCAGGGAGTGCATCGTGTCGGGATTCGGGACGTACTCGCAGCCGACGAAGCCTCCGTACCCGAGATTGTCCAGCTCCGCGAAAAGGAACGGATAGTTGATCTCGCCCGTTCCGGGCTGGTGCCGCCCGGGGTTGTCCGCGATCTGGATGTGGTCGATCTTGGCAAGATGCTCCCGCAGCGTGGGGACCAGATTTCCCTCCTCCCGCTGGGCATGGTAGAGGTCGTACTGCACGAACACGTTGGGCCGCCCCACTTCGGCGATCACGTCCACGACCTCCTGGACGCGGTTGAGGAAGAAGCCGGGAATGTCGTAGTGGTTGATCGCCTCGATGATGAGCTTGACGCCGATCTCCTGGAGGGCGTCCGCGGCGAACCGCAGGTTCTCCACGAGGGTCTTCCGGTGCTCCTCCCGGGAGAAACCGGGAACCAGTTTGCCAGCCAGGCAGTTCAGGCGCGGGGCGCGGAGAACCTTGGCGTATGAGACGGCGGTCTTGACGCCGGCCCGGAATTCCTCGATCCGGTTCGGGCTGGCGCCGATGCCGCGGTCGCCGGCGGCCCAATTGCCGGAGGGCAGATTGAACAGGACGACCTGCAGGCCGTTCGCATCCAGCGCCTGCTTGACCTTCTCCGCCGGATGCTCATAGGGGAACAGGAACTCCACGTATTTGAACCCCGCCCGCTTCGCGGCGGCGAAGCGATCCAGGAACGGGACATCCGTGAACAGCATGGTCAGGTTAGCCGCTACTCTTGGCATGCGCAATTCCTCCTTCACTCTGGAAATGATGGGGCCCTTCCGGGCAGCCCGGAGGGCCGAATAACTGCTCCTTCCGATCGAGTATCCTCAACCCCCTCACTCGGCATGTCGCAATCGGTCCCGGCGTTCGCGATGCGCCGGTCCAGCTCCTCCCCGGCCTCGCGTCGGTCCTCCCGCAAGACCGGCGCCACCTTGCAGGCGGAGCCGGGCAGGTTGCACACGGCAGCTGCGGACGGTTTCCGGCTGCCTTCGCCCTACCAACGGCCGTTTCTTCAGGCTATTGAGCGGCTAATGAACCGGCAGGCGCACGACGCGGGCGCAAATGATGGAATCCGCCGACCAGAATTGACCGACCGAAGCCCTGAGGTGCTCCTTCTCCCAACCTCCCACCGCCGCCTCGGCGGGAACACAGGACCATCGTATCCTTCCGCGCGGGCCGCCTCCTCGGGAGGTCCGCCTGAAAACCGGAAATCTCCGCCCGTAACGCTCCCTGGCGAATCTGCTGCACGCATAACATGCCGTGCTAGCCGACTCATCGTCAAGAGGAATCTTCGAAAATCCGGCAATAGTATGGGCTATTTCCCAGCCCTTCTCGCCGCACTATTCCTTGGCCCGATCGGCGGCATGCCAGTGCTGCTCCAGGTTTCGGATCAGGGCCGGGCTGAAGTGGCAGTCGGCTTGTGCCCGGCAGTACAGCGCCATGTACCGCCGAAAGAGGTCCCTGGGTTCGTGGCCGAGGCGGATGGCCTTGCGGTTGGCCCCTGCCCCGACGACGCCGCCGCCGGTGACGATGGCCGCCGCACGCCGGACGGCTTCGTCCATCTGACCGGCAGGAACCACCTCGTTGACGAGCGCCCGCCCCTCCGCGGAATCCGCGGAAAACGTCTTGCCGAATAGGATTCCTTGGCGGGCCGCTCGCTCCCCCACGAAGCGCGGCAGCCGCAGGGGTGCCGCCCCGGGAATGATCCCCTCTTTCCGCGCCGGGAGGTTGAAGAAGGATCCCTCCTCGGCGATGACATAATCCAGGACCAGAAGCAGCTGGCAGCCTCCGCCGATGGCGAAGCCCTCCACAGCACCAATCCACGGTTTCTCCAGCGTGGTCTCGGGCCCGTCGCGGTCATCGGTATCGCCCGCCAGCCCGCGGTAGAGCTTGCTGACGAGACCCAAGTCTCTCGTCGCATAGAACAGCAAGGGGAGCTTCCCCTGGTAGAGATGGGTCAGGTTGAGTCCGGAGGAAAAGATGCGCCGGCCGCGGTATTTGGGGTGCCGGACCGGGTTGCCCCGCAACAGGCCCGCCTGGGCGTCCGGGTCGAGCAGTACCAGATCGATCGCCGTCTCCAGCGGGATCAGCGTGGTATCGTCCTCGGCATTCAAGAAGCGCGGGTTATTGAAGTAGACGCACCCCAGCGCGCCGCGACGCTCGATCTGCACGGTCCCGAGATCCAGGGACCCTTCGACACGGAGCCGTGCCAGCAGCTCCTGCGCACGCGGGAGCGGCCGGAGCATGGCGTGCAGCAAATGACCCCCCGCCTCCTCGTGCGCCAGGACATGCGAGAGGAAATCGCTTTGCGGGATCTCCACCCCCTCTTTGGCGGCCAAGGGGAGCCCGCGCTCGGCCTCCACCGCCTCCCGGGTCGGGCACAGGCCGGGACAGATCTTGGCCACCGCGTGCACCAGCTCCTCGGCCCGGAGAAAGCGGCGATAGCCGTCGCTCACCTTCCGGTAGATGGGGGCGACGTAGACGCGCGCAAAGGCGTTGCGCACCGCCCGCAGCACACCCTTCACGGACTCTGCGGCGCCTGCCTGGACGGCATCCCGTTCGGCCTTGGGGCGCCAGGCCGCCAGGAGGGCCTCGCCGGTCCGATAGACGGCTTGGGCCTTCCGGGCATCCGCCGCCAGGCTCGTTGCGCTCGGCCTGCGCGACAGGCGCAGGGTTTCCAGGGCACGAGCAAATCGCCCGACCGCCGCCGGCGAAGCCCCTGCCGCGCGCAGTGCCTGCAGTTGATCCTGGTTCAGCCGCTCCATGACTCGATCGCTCCCGGCCTGGGTGGCCCCCGATGCATTGAATGGAATGGCCCGTCACCGCGTCCGGCCGGGGGGACGGGCCTCCGATTCCCTTCGGAATCCGGCTCCGCCCGTGTCCGGCCCGAATCGAGCCCCCCGCACACAGGCCCCGGACGTGATCCCGGAGGACGCGGAACAGACTCCCCAGGGGAGGGCCATGCCGAATCTTACGGCAGCTTCCCCGACACGTCCAGCGGCCCTCGCACGGGCGAGAGGACACCTGGGTGTGCCCCCCGCCTGGCATCGGCGGGCCCCATCGAATTCACCCGACACCCTGTCGCAATCGGACGTGCAGTTCCTGGTCCGCTTGTGGTAGGATTTCCGACAGAGAGCGGATCTCGGGGCGGAGCGAAGGTGGGTCGGGGCGTCCGGTCGCTCCGGCGGGGAGAGGATCATGCCGGCCAAACGGATTCTGATCGTGGAGGACGACCAGTCGCTCCAGCAGGCGCTCCGGGAAATGCTCGGGCTGCTCGGCTACGAGGTCCTGGAGGCGGTCGACGGGGCCCAGGGGCTCGCCAGGGCGGCCACGCTCCAGCCCGACGTGATCCTGCTGGACGTGAGGATGCCGGGCATGGACGGCTACGAGGTCTGCCGGCGGCTCAAGGGCGACCTGGCCACCAGCGCCATCCCGGTCGTCTTCCTCACGGCCGTGGAGGATCGCGCGCTGAACCGCCTGGCCTACGAGGCCGGTGCGGTCGCCTGTGTCACCAAGCCGTTCCGCCGCGAGGCGTTGCTCGCGGTCATCGAGGCCGCCCTGGCCAGCGCGTGGCGGCAGGCCTCCCATTCGAGCGGCTCCGAGAGTCCCCCCGCCGTAGCATAGCCCCGCGGCCCTAGCGCATATGCGCCTGGCCTCACGGCCGCCCCGCAGGCCCTCCAAGCGCCGCGGCGGCCGCCGTGTCCAGCACCCGGTAATTGCGGTCCACCCACGCGTCGTGCTCCGGCTTCATGAGCACCGAACGCAGGCACAGAATCTGCTCCTGATCGGCCCGCAAATCCGGCCACCCGCGGCGGAAGAAAGACACCGGCAGCTGCACCAGCGCCAGGTGGAGCTGTCGCCGCGCCGCCTCATCGAAGATTCGCTGCGCCAGGGCGGACGCGGCGCCGGCGGAACCCGCGCGCACTGCCCACACGACGATATCGAGCTCGGGCGGGAACGGCACGACAAACCGGTGATCGGCGGCCAGCCGGGCTGCCCAGGCCGCGGCGGCCGATCGGCACACCGCCAGGCTTTCGGCAAATTCTCCGCCGCGGGCCAGGGGCAGCAGGCGCTGCGTCGCCCAGAGGGCGACGGCCGACGCTCCCGCCCGCGAGCACTCCAGGCTGATCTCCCCCAGATGCAGTTCTTTGGACGAGAAGTAGGTGTACGGCGAGCTGTGCTTGTACAGAATGCCCACCTGCGGATCGCGGAACAGGACACAGCCGCAGCCGTACGGCTGCAGACCGTGCTTGTGCGGATCGACGACGATCGAATCCGCCTCGCCGATCCGGTCGAACGCCGCGCGCGCCTCGGGCCCTAGATTGTCGGCAAGCGTGAAGTAGCCCCCGTAGGCCGCGTCCACATGGACCCGGCATCCGCAGCGCCGGCTGAGGTCCAGGATGCCCGGAAGGGGGTCCACCGCGCCGGCCCCGGTGGTCCCCATGGTGGCGACCACGCACCCGATATCGTCCCGGCGCAGCACCTCTTCCAGCGCCGCGCAATCCATCCGCCCCCGCGCATCGGCCGGCACGGTCTCATACGGCAGCCGAAGCACACCGCTGATGCGCTCGTGCGTATAATGCGCCTGGGCCGAGGCGACGATCTTCTTGCCCGGCTGGAGCCTGCCCGCCACCCACAGGGCTTCGAGGTTCGCCAGCGTGCCGCCGCCTGTGAGGTGCCCGAGGTGCGTCTGCCATCCAAACAGCGAGGCGATCTCCGCCACGGCCTCTTTCTCCATGGCCGAGCTGGCTCGCCCCCCATCCAGCGCGTGATTGTTCGGATTGATCCATGTGGCCAGCGCGTATGCCGCACGTGCGACGGGGTGCGGGGGCTTCAGCATCTGGCCGGCATACCGGGGATGGAAGTATGGATAGTTGTCCCCCAGGCGGCGGGCAACCTCGCCCAGAACCTCCGCCATCCGATCCGCTCCGGGGATTGCGGCGTCGAACGGCGGCAGGTCGGCGAAGGCGTCCTCGAGCTGACGGACGGCCCCGGGGAGCGCGTCGAGCGTGGTTCGTTCGAGCAGCATGAACTCTCTCCTTACGGCATCGGGACGTCGCCGCTCCACAGCGCCCTGTCCGCGTCCGACAGCGGAAAGGCCATCCGCTCCTCGACGATGACGGGGGGGTCGCCCGCCACGCACAGGCGGGTCACCCCGAAGTGCTCGCCGCGCGAGGTCCGCGGGTCGATGCAGACACCCACCAGCCGCTCCGCGACGTGCCTCCGCTTCTGGAGGTAGCGGAGGGTATCGGCCTCGGCGATCGCGTGCATGGCTTCGACCATCCGCTCGGTCAACTGGAAGTGGGCCGGGTTCTGACTCTGGTGCTCGAGATTGGCCTGGCGGCGAAGCTCGGTGACCCGGGGGTCCGTGAAGAAGAGTACGAAGTTCTTGTCCGAGGGGGGCAGGATCGGAACATGGTTGGTCGGGTACTCCACCACGATCACCGGCCGGTACGCGGCCCCGGCGGTTCGGCGCTCCTGCTCCACCCGCAGGAGGAGCGACCGGAACACCATGGCCCGCATGTTGTAGTTGATCGCCTGGGCGGTGTCGGCCAGCGGCGGAACGAGCACCATGGTGGGGCGCTCGGCCAGCACGAGCTGCGTCAGCCGATCCAGCTCGCCGGGGTCGATCTGCTGGCTGGCGTAGGTCTGGTCCGCCCGAAAATTGATCAACTGGGATTCCGTGAACCCCAGCACCTCCGCCCAGCGCCTCGCTTCGCTCCACCGGACCTCGGCCTTCGCCTCCAGCGGAATGTCCTGATCGACCCCCTGATATCCCGGTGACATGATGACGATGGCCATCCTGTTCCCCGGATTCAGCAGGTGCAGCGTGGCGCCGCAATACCGTCCGTCATCGGAATGCGGGAGGAACACGAGGATGCGGTGGTTGCGGGGAAGCTCCTTCTCCGTGGCGATGTACGGAACAGGGGCCGGCGTCACAAACCGGCTCACCGGGCGGAAGCCATACGTCAATTCCACGACCGCACCCACGATCCTCCGCGAGGAGGGCCTTCAGCAGCCCGGGGGATTCTACCCTGACCCGAGCCCTTCTCCAAGACCCTTTCATGTGGGCCGGCCCGGCGGGCCTCAGAGAGGCCCTCGCGGCCGCGTAGGGTTGCGCGGAGTCGGTTGTGGGATTCGCGCGGGGGGGAGTCGAAGCCGCCGGGGATGCGGAAATTGTCCGGGTGCCGCTCCGGGCTCCGCGGCAAAGCGAACCTATGTGGCGGGCTCGACCCAGGCAGGCGTCCCGCCGTTGCCGGGCGACGCGCTCCGGGCCTTCAGAAACTCGTCCAGCACCCGCTGGGCATCCTGCGCCAGGGCCTCGAACTCGAGGCCGCTGTGGAAGAGGAGCTGGCCCCGGCTCTCTTCCCGGGACCGTGCGACCGCCGTCGACCAGACGATGCGGCATATGAGGGTGAGGGGCTGACCCCTCAAATGGTTGCGGAGATAACAGGTGTTCCCCGGCCGCAGGATGGCCGTGTGCTCGAGGCGCGCCCCGCTCAGACTGAGATCCGCGATGCGGACCTCATGCGTCGCGGTGACATCGCCGTTCACCGGCTCTCTGAAAACAAGGCGGCCGTGACGGCGGCCCATCGGAAGCCTTTCATCCACGCGACATCCCTTGCGTGCGCTGGGGCGAGGCGCCCGATCTCTTCCCGCCGCCCTGGCTCCCTCCGGGGGGCTCATCCCGGCCGGCCAGGATTCGGCGCGTCTCCGCTGCAGGGTGGAAGTCAGCTCGTCCCGTCGCCGGGAGTCAACTTCCTCTGGCTGTTCACGTAGTGGGAGATTCTCTCGGCGACGCCCCTCTCGACCCCCACGAACTCCATCCCCGTCCGGTATACGATCCGTCGTTCGTCGCCCGGCAGCGCCGTGCGATGACTGGCAAAAGTCCGAATGGCGCGGGCCAGCACCCGCACCTCTCTCCCTTCGACTGGAAAGCTGAGGTGGTAGATCTCCCCCGGCTTCACCAATTCGGGATGTTCGACCAGCGCCCCCGAGAGACTGATGTCCATGAGGTAGACGTTCCTTGAATTGGAGCTGCGCCGACGATCTGAACTCCAACCGAACGCGGCGCGCACGGCGTCGCTCGCTGCCGGAGGGAGAGGGAAGCAGGGGCGGGCGCCTAGCGATCCGGCCTTTGCCGAGGACGCGGTCCACGCACAGCAGCAGGTCGTCCAGCTCCACCGGCTTGGTGCAGAAGTCGTTCGCCCCTTCACGCAGGGCAGTGATGGCGTTGTCAATCGAGGCGGACGCCGTCACCATGATGACCGGGAGGGCGGGCCGCCGCGCCTTGATCCGGCGCAGGACTTCCAGGCCATCCATCCCGGGCATGAGGATGTCCAGGAAAACGAGGTCCACCTGCTCCCGCTCGAGCAGCGCCAGTGCCGCGTCTCCGTCCTCAGCCGTCAAGACACGCATGCCCAGCTCCTGACTGACGTAATCTCCCATGACCGTCAGGAAGAACTGCTCGTCATCTACGATCAGGGCCGTCTCCATGTGTTGATCCTCCTGCAGGTCGGCCCCATGCCCGGTTCCTCGCGAGGGGATTCGTGAACTCTCCGGGACCAATAACCCACACCCAATTGCCCAGGACGGAGCGGAGGCTTCCGCGCGCTCGTTCCGCCGGTGACAGATCGGGGCTGTGTCACTTCCGCACTACCCGCGAACCGGTTCGTGATTCGGGCGGGCTGGGATTCTCGGCTGGCAACCAGAACCGAATGCAGGTTCCCGCCCCGGGTGCGCTCTCCGCCACGATGCGCCCCCCGTGTTCTTCCACCAGGGCCTGACAGATGTAGAGCCCCAGCCCCGCCCCCTTCATGCCGCCCGCCTGGTAAAACTTCTCGAACACATGGGGAAGATGCTCGCTGGGGATTCCCGGCCCATCGTCCGCCACCGCCAGCTGCACCCCTGGAGAATCCGCCGATACCCCGGGCGGCGCCGGGCCGATTTCGCTGACGCGACCGGTGCGCGCGCTGAGCACGATGCGTCCGCCCGGTCCCACGGCTTTGATGGCATTGCTCAGAAGGTTTCCCAGAATCTGGTCGAGACGTCCCGGATCGGCCCACACGAGGGGCAGCGTTCCGCGGAGTTCGACCTGAAGCTGCAGCGCCCGCTCCGCGGCGGCCGCCCGGAACCGCTCGACCGCCCGGCGAAGCGCCTCCTCTACCTGCAGAGAGACCCGATGCAGGTCGAGCTTCCCTGCCTCGATGCGGGCCGAGTCCAGCAGGTCGCCCACCAGCTGGCCAAGCTGGTCGCTATCTTGGGCGGCGGCATGCAGGATGTCCTCGCGGCTCGCCGCCGGGAGACGCGGATCGGCCAGGAGATCCAGGTTGCAGCGGATCGAGGTGAGGGGGGTTTTCAGGTCATGGCTGACCATGGCGAGGAAATCGGACTTGAGTTGGTCGAGGGCTTGCAGGCGCTGGTTCAGGACCGACAGCTCCTGGATTTTCTCCCGCAACTCCGTCTGATCCTGGAGGACGACCAGCCATCCCGCCTCGTGGCCCTCGCCGGCGAGCGGGCTGGCCCGCAGAACGAGCATCCGCCCGCCGGCCGCCAGGGTGAGATCGAGCGGCTGCCCCTCCTGTGCCAGGGCGGCCTGCACCTTCTCAGCCGTGTCCGGCTCGAACAGGTCCGGCAGCTCCTGGCCGATCACTTCGCGCTCGCTGCGGACCAGAAGCTGCTGGGCGGCGGGGTTGATGTAGGTAACCTTGCCCGCCGCGTCCGCCTCGATGACTCCCTCAGCGATCTCTGCCAGGATGGCCTCGTGGTGCCGCTTCAACGCCAGAAGCTCCACGACCATCCCGCGCGGGTGCGCGCGTTCCACGCCAAAAACGCCGGGTCGCGGCGCGGCCAGGCGCTCGGCCCCGGCCAAACGATCGAGCGCCGCCTTCACATGGGCGCGCAGGGTGTCTACCTTCCCCTTTGCGATGTAGGCGTCGGCGCCCATTGCCATGACCCTGGCCTGATCCTCCGCGACCGTGCCGGACAGGATGACGATCGGGATGCCCGACGTGGCCGGGTCGCTCTTCAGGTAGGCGCACACGCGGTCCCCGCCAATCTTGGGCATCACCAGATCCAGGAAGATGAGGTCGGGCGGCTCGCGCACGACCGCCTCCAGCGCCTCCAGGCCATCGGCCGCAGTGGCCACGTCGTAGCCGAGATCGCTCAGGATCTCCTGCAGCAGCTCGCGGAAGAACCGGTCGTTATCGACCACCAGCACCGACATCGCTCTCTCACCCCCGGCCTATCCCGGCCAGGCACGCTGTTGGCCGTCCCCCGCGCCGTTCGTCCCGGAGCCGGTTCGTCGGCGACGCCCCGGGAAAGGCCCCGGCGGTCACGGCCCTCCTCCCGTCTCGAGGCGACACGCCACCGTGCTCGTCCTCACGACGTAGATCCGGCGGTTGTTGCTTCGAGGGTCCATGGGCACGAGGAAGAAGCTGGCTCCATCGACCTTGTAGCTGGGTGACGTGCCGCGCAGCACTTCGCCGTCGCGAAACCGTACGCTCACCGGCTGCCCCAGCAGCGAGGACCGGGCCGCATCCGCCCGCTCCCGGTAGCTCGGGTCCCCCTCGAAATCTTTGACGAAGAAGAGGGCCTTCAGCTCAACCAGCCGCACGCGGATGTTTGTCCCCAGATCACCCGCGCCGCGCGGTCTGAGCAGAAAAAAATGTTGCGACGGCCGAAAATCCAGAGCGAAGCCTTTGAGAATCTGACCATCCAGAAAATGGGCGACAACCATGGGGTGACTCCGCATCTCCTCCCGGAGATCGTCCCGGCGCCCAGTGGGTTCATGCAGCCGTCCGGCTGACGCACCTGGCGAGGTGCGCCGAAGACCTTGGAGGTCCACCGGAAATTCCTCAGGCGCGCGGGCGAACTCGCGGGATCGCCGCGGATCTCCCCTGCCGCGCCGTAATGCGGAACACCTCATCCACTTCGCGAGTGCCGAATGGTTTCCGCATGAGCATGACCGGTCCGAGGGCCAGAGCCTCCGCCACCGCAGGGTGATCCGGGAAGCCGGTCATCAGCACCACCAGCGCTCCGGGGTTGGCGGCGCGGAGGGCGCGAAACACGTCGGCGCCGGAACCGTCCGGAAGGATGACATCGAGGAAGACGAGGTCGAAGGCGGTCTCCTTGAGAAGGATCCGAGCCTCCTGGACACTTCCCGCCAGCGCGGGCGGGTGGCCATGGAGGCTCAGGACCCGCTGGAGGGTCCGCTGGAGGGTCGGATCATCATCCACGACCAGTATCTGTCGGTCCCCGGCGGAGCCTCCGCCCTGGAACCACTCTTCGAGCAGGCCCCGGCTGAAGCGCCAGCTTCCCCCGACCTTCACAGCCGGGATCTTGCAGCGCTGGGCCAGGCGATACACCGTGATCTCCCCGAGGCGCAGGAACTGGGCCGCTTCCCGAACCGTCAGCAGCTTTTCTCTCTCTTCAGTTACGCCAGCTTTCATTGCCAATTCTCTCCGCTATTTTAAAATATTTTAGTCTATTTTAGACTTTTATATCTAAATAAATCACACGTGTCAACTCCTAAAAAACATCAAAGCGTATTTTGGGGGAGCGGGTCCAGATTAATGGATAGATGGGGTCAGGCCCGCGTCTGGGAAGCAGTGGTTTGGGAAGGGTTCTACGGTCGAAGGGCGATGGTTCCCCCGGCAACAACCAGGAGCGGCCGAGGAATATAAGCGCCCCTGCTAACTGTTCAATTTGCCGAGGGATTCTCCGGGGAGCGAATTTCCCGCGGGCTATTGACCCAGCGTCAGAACTCCCTGCATGGGATCAAGCTGTACGTGGAACCGGGAGAGGAAGGTGTTGCCCAGCAAGCCCACCACCTGACCGACGCCCGGAAGGTCGAGCACCGCGACCTGCACGTCCCGCGCCTCGGCCCCGCCCACCCGGATGGACCCCACGCTGGCAATGGGAGCGCGGATGATGCCCGAGGCGGTGGCGATGGTCACCGTCGGCGAGCCGGCGCCGACGGAGATCCCCAACTCCTGCGCCAGCGCCGTCGAGATGGTGGTGAAGCTGGCGCCGGTGTCCAGGACGAACAGCGCCTCACGACGCCCGTTCAGCAGGGCGCGCACGAGAAAGGCATTGCTCGCGCGGATGAGCGGCACGGCGACCGTCCCCCCCTGCGAACTGGGCAGCTCGGCAAAACCGCCCAGGGACACGTCCACTTGCGACGTGAGTCCGGCCCGCACGGCCACGGCCCGGCTGGAAGAGGTGAAGCCCTGCTTGGAGACGTTCAAGCGGTAGTTCCCGGGAGGCACGCGAGTGAAGGTGAACCGTCCCTGGCTGTCGCTCCGCACGTCGCCCACACCCTCCAGATCAACGTCCGCCCCTTCCAGGAGGACGTTATTCTGTGAGACCACGCTGCCCACCACCGCCCCCGAGGCCGAGTCCTGCGCCCGGGCCGGGGTCGCCAGGAACAGCAGAACTGCCGCAACTGCCACCAATGCCCGCATGAGGTCCTCCACCGCTCGGGAGCACACGCGGAAACCAGGTTAAAGCCGGTCTCGCCCCCCGCCGTCCGCAGCCGTTGTCGAGATCGTATACTGCAGTTCGACGGCAAAACACGCAAGGGAAATTCGTGCGTTTCGATGAGCCGACGCCGGACATTTCGGAAGGGGCTCGGCGTCTGCCGCTCCGGCAGTTCGATAGGCCCGAGGCCGAGCGGCATTCCTTCGCGGTCATTGTCGCCTCGGCTCTTCCCCCGCGGTGGTTGCTCTGAGCCGGCCCGGCAGTGGTGCGCCCAGAAGACATCTCCCCATGCCGCTTGCCTCGAAGCCGGTTGATCCGGGTACCCCGACCCTTCCGCGGAGTTGACTACACCCCTTCCCGCTCCCGCGCGAGACGCGCCTCCTGCGAACAGTCCCGCCCCGGCGTGTAGCCGCGCAGGGGAATCAAGCGGGTGTGGACGGCGTCCAGGAGCCATTCGGGCTGGGGAAAGAACAGCGCTTCCTGCTCCGCCGCCGGGGTGATCCAGTTCCGGGCCCCCACGGTCACGACGGGCGCGTCCAGGGCGTCGAAGGCCAGCTCCTGGACAGTGGCCGCCAAGGTGTGGGCGAAGCCGCCCCTGGCGCAGGCGTCGCCGGCCACGAGGAGCCGGCCCGTCTTCCGCACCGACGCCAGGACCGGCCGGTAGTCGAAGGGGACCAGACTGCGGGCGTCGATCACCTCGGCGGCCAGGCCGAACTCTTGCTCCAGCCGGTCGGCGGCCTCCAGGGCCCGGTAGAGCGCGGCCCCGATGGTCAGGACGGTGAGGTCGGCCCCGGATCGCTTCACCTCCGGCAGGCCGAGGGGAATGGCGTAGTCGCCGGCCGGGACCTCCTTCTGGAACCACTCCGTTACCCCGTACAGGCGCTGGCTCTCAAAGAAGACCACCGGATCGCTTCCCGCCAGGGCCGCGGCCAGGAGTCCCTTGGCGTCGTAGGGGGTGGCCGGAAACACCACCTGGAGGCCGGGGACGTGGGCGGTCATGGCGCTCCAGTCCTGGGAGTGCTGGGCGCCGTACTTGCTCCCCACGCTGATGCGTAGGACCACCGGCAGCTCGAGGACGCCCGCGGACAGGGCCTGCCACTTGGCGAGCTGGTTGAAGATCTCGTCCCCCGCCCGCCCCAGGAAGTCGCAGTACATGAGCTCGACCAGGGCCCGCCCGCCCTCCAGGGCGTAGCCTACCGCGCTCCCAACGATGGCGCCCTCGGAGATGGGGGCGTTGAAGAGCCGGTGGTACGGGAGGCTCTCGGTCAGTCCCCGGTACACCGCGAACGCCCCGTCCCAGTCCCGGTTCTCCTCCCCGTAGATGATCAGCCGATCGTCGTGGTAGGCGCGGTGGAGGACCGCCTCGAAGAGGGCGTCGCGGACGGACACCGCTTTCATCTCGGGGAGCCGCTCGCCGGTGTTCGGGTCGATCCCGGACCGGCGCTTCCGAGCGATCTGCCGGAGCCGGCTGTTTTCCGCCATCGGCTTACACACCGCGCCGCCGGCGACAAGCGGCCCGGGGGGCACGGTCCGGCGGGAGAACATGACCCGCGCGATCGCCTCCTCCCTCAGGCGGGGGGAGACCGCCGGATCGGCGGCCAGGCGGACGGCCTGGCAGACCTTCCCCGCGGCAAAGGCGTGCAGCCCATCCAGCTCCGCCTCGGTCGCGGCCCGGTCGGCCAGAAGTTGGGCCCGGAACTCTTGGAGGGGATCCGCGTCCTTCCAGAGCTGGAGCTCTTCCCGGGTACGGTAGGAGCCGGCGTCGCTGGGGGAGTGGCCGCTCTGACGATAGGTGATGATGTCGAGCAGCACGGGGCCGTCCCCGGCGGCGAGCACGGCCCGCTTGCGCCGGAGGGCGTCAATGACGGCCAGCGGGTTGTTCCCGTCCACGGTCTCGGCGTGCAGGTTCCACCGGTTGAGGCCGGCACCGAGAGCCGCCAGGCGCTGGAATCCCATGGTTTCGCCCCGGGTCTGGCCCCCCATTCCGTAGAAGTTGTCCATGAAGGCGAACAGCACCGGGAGCCCCCCGCGGTAGTCCGGCTCCCACAGGCTCCAGAGCTGGCCCATGGTGGCGAAGTGCAGGGCCTCCCACACGGGGCCGCAGCCGGCGGAGGCGTCCCCGATGTTCGCGACGACGATCCCGGGCTGGCGTCGGACCCTCTTCCAGAGGGCCGCCCCGGCGGCGATGCCGGCGCTCCCCCCCACGATGGCGTTGTTGGGAAAGATCCCGAATGGAGGGAAGAAGGCGTGCATGGAGCCGCCCAGGCCCCGGTTGAAGCCGGTGGCCCGCCCCAGGATCTCGGCCAGCAGCCCGTAGAGCAGATAGCTGACGGCCAGATCCTTCACCCCCTCTGACGGCTCGCGCTCGACCGCCCGCAGGATGTCGCCGCCGAGGTAGCCGGCCATGATCCGGGTGAGCTCCCCCTCGGAAAGCCGGCGGATGGCGGAGAATCCCTTGGCGAGGATCTCGGCGTGGCTCCGGTGGCTGCCGTAGATATGGTCCTCCGGCCCGAGGAGGAACGCCTCCCCGACGGCCGCCGCCTCCTGCCCGATGGACAGGTGCGCGGGCCCCGCGTGGACGCAGGCAACATCCCGGTAGCGGCCCAGCCGCTTGATCTCGTCCAGCATGGTCTCGAACTCGCGGATGAGGGCCATGTCGCGGTACAGCCCCACGGCATCCGCCGCCGAGAGGCGCCCCTCGGCGATCTCCGCGGCCAGGCTCTTGGCGTACTGGTTGACCGGGATGGTTCCCAGGTCGAGGGTCTCCGACCGGCGGACTTCGGCGGGATCAACGATGAGCGATTTCACCATGAGTCGGGGGCTCCATCCCTTCGGCGGACGTCTCGGCCCGCCGAAAACATTCGTGCGGAGCGGCGGTCCCCTCGCCCCTGCTTCGCATGATTGCGGATATACTCGACGAATCCCCGGACATGTCAAGCCCGTAATTTATCCGCTGGCGGCGCATTGATGGGTGGAAGCGCGGTCTCTCCACCCCCACCAGCCCTGCCGGATCCCCATGCGACGCCACGGCGGAGATCGCCAGGCCGCGCGCCCAGGTGCGCCTCCAAACGGAGACGCGTTCCCGCCGGAAGATCTTCACGGGCCGCCGGCACTGGGCGCAGATCGCCCGCATCCCCCCTGGAGGGACGGGCACCTTGGTCCTACCCTCCCGGATTTGACAGACCGACCCTGGGGGAATAGCCTACTAACTAGATCGTGTTTCACACCTATTTCAGTGACCCTGGATTGGGTCCAAGTCCGGATCACCCTTTCCGGCACTGGCGCCTGACGACAGCCGAGTTTCATCCGGCCGTTGACAGGCAGGGGGGATAGGCCATGGCTGACCGGAAATTGAAGGTCGTCGATTTCGAATCTGCGGATCGTGAGTTGCGCAGGACGATGCCCCTGCAACACTTGCTGTTCCTCTCCCTCGGCGGCATCATTGGATCGGGCTGGCTGTTCGCCGTCCTGGATGCCGACTCCACCGCGGGGCCCGCCTCGGTCCTTTCGTGGGTCCTGGGGGGCATATTTGTGCTGCTGATTGCCCTCACCTACGCGGAGATCTCGGGGATGCTGCCCCGCAGCGGCGCGATCGTGCGTTACCCGGCGCTCACCCACGGGGCCTACACCGGGTTCATCCTCGGGTGGGCGTACTTGCTGGCTGCCGTCTCCGTGGCGGCCATCGAGGCAGAGGCGGTCGTCACCTACCTGTCCTCGAAGTTCCAGGGCGCCAACTTCACCGCGACGGAGAACGGCGTCAAGGTGCTCACCTGGCCGAACGGCATCGGCTTCGCCGTGGGCCTGATGGCCCTCTTCTTCGTCGTGAACTATGCGGGAGTCCGCTTCCTCTCCGAGTTCAACCGCTGGATCACCTGGTGGAAGCTGATCATCCCGACGCTCACCTTCCTGCTGCTCTTCCTGGCGTTCAAAGGATCCAATTTCACGGCGTACGGGGGCTTTGCCCCGCTCGGTACGGCGCCGGTCTTCCAGGCGCTGGCGACCTCCGGCATCGTGTTCGCCTATCTGGGCTTCCGCCAGGCGCTCGACTTCGGGGGCGAGGCCCGGAACCCGCAGCGCGACGTGCCCCTCGCGACGATCCTATCGGTGCTGATCGGCATGGCCCTCTACGTGCTGCTCCAAATCGCCTTCACCGGCGCGCTCGACTTCGGCAAGGCGGGCATTCCGGCCGGCGCCTGGGGACAGCTCAAGGGGAGCAGCTGGGCCAGCGGGCCGCTCTACTCCGCCCTGAATGCCGCCGGCATCGGGTTGCTGGGCGCGTTCGCCTCGATCCTGTTGATCGACGCGGCGATCTCGCCGTCGGGCACGGGCTGGATCTACCTCGGGACGGGCGCGCGCTCCTTCTACGGCCTGAGCGTGAACCGCTACTTCCCGCGCACCCTGCAGGTCATGAACCGCTTCCGCATCCCGGTCGTCTCGCTGGCCGCGGCGGCCGTCGTGGGATGCCTCTTCTTCATTCCCCTGCCGAGCTGGTACACCCTGGTGGGGTTCATCACCTCGGCGACGGTGCTGACCTACATCATGGGCGGCATCGGGCTGCCGGTGCTCCGGCGGACCGCTCCCGGACTGGCGCGGCCCTTCCGGCTCCCCGTCGCCAACCTCATCTCGCCGCTCAGCTTCCTGGCGGCGCTGATGGTGGTGTACTGGGCCGGCTTCACGACCCTCGTCAACGTGTTCGCGGCCGTCTTCGTCGGGCTCTGCCTCTTCGTCTGGTTCTATGCGCCGAACGAAGGGTGGATCGGGCGCGGCGCCGGCGCAGCACTGGGAATCGCCTTCCTGGTCGTCTGGGTCGCCGTCAACAAGCTGGGCGGCTGGATCCTCAACACGGGCTCCAGCGCGGCGCCGGGCTCCCTGAGCTTCCCGGCGTACTTCGCGCTGTTCGCCGCCACCCTGATCGTCTTCTCCGCGATCTTGTGGTGGCTCAGCAGCTCCACCGGACGGCAGCACGTCGCGCGCTCGACCTGGCTGCTGTTCATGCTGCTGGGGACATTCCTCCTCTCCTACTACGGCGAGTACGGCCCGCTCAAGCCCGCGCCGATCCCCTTCCCGGTGAGCGATCTGCTGGAGGTCACGTTGGGCCTGGTCGCGTACTACTGGGGGGTGGCCAGCGGGTTCGCAACGGATGAGCTCCAGGTAATCATCGGAGGCGAGCAGACGAAACCGGGCCAGCCCGGCCCGTCGCAGCGGGACCTCAGATCCGCGGCGTGACCCCAATCCTGCGCGTTCAGGGGGGTGGCGGACCGGCCGCCACCCCCCTGAACATCAAGCGGGAGCCCGCGAGCCCGATCGGCCTCGAGCCCCACACCTCCCCCTCGAATCACGCGCACACTTCTCCCGCACGCGAGCAGTCGCGGCCTCCCGCCTCCCGGCCCCGTTCGCCCGCATGGGCGCCCATTCGCAAGATTCGTCTTGACCCCCGCCTCTCTGCGAAGGTAATAATGCCGCCACGCACGTTGGCCCGGAACGCCGCGCCTGCTGTTTTCTCCTGGATGCGCAGGAGAGTCCGCTTCCGATGGCGCTTCCGTTGCCGTTTCTCGCCTGGATCCCGGGAAACCGCCTTCGCGCCGGGTCGCCGACGCCTAAAGAGGAGATTGCACGATGAAGCCGGTGCGCGTCGGTATGGTGGGCGCGGGGTTCTCCGCGGCGTTTCACCTGCGCTCCTACCGGCAGGTGCAGGGCGTCCCCGTACAGATCGCCGCCCTAGCGAGCCGGACCAGGTCCCGCGCCGAAGGCCTGGCGGGGCAGTTCGGCATCCCGACCGTGCACGACGACTACCGCCGGCTCCTGGACGATCCTTCCATCGTCGTCATCGATCTCTGCGTGCCGAATGCCCTGCACCTTCCCTTGGTCTTGGAGGCCGCCAAGGCCGGCAAGCACGTCATCTGCGAAAAACCGCTCACGGGGTATTTCGGCCAGGGGGAGGCGAAGGTGGGCGCCACCTCCAAGCGGGTGATGCTCGAAAAGGTGCGCGCCGACCTTGCCGAGGTCACCCGCGTGACGACGGAGTACCCGGTAAAGTTTTGCTACGCGGAAAACTGGGTCTACGCGCCGGCCGTGCGAAAGGCCCTGGAGATCCTCGACCGCTTCGCGTCCACCGCATCCATTCTCGAGATCCGCGGCGAGGAGTCTCACAGCGGCTCCCACTCGGAGTACTCGAAGTGGTGGCGCCACGCGGGGGGCGGCTCGCTGGCGCGGCTGGCGGCCCACCCCATCGGGCTGGGCCTGTTCCTCAAACACGTCGAAGGGAGGAAGAAGACGGGGCGGCCGATTCTCCCGGTCGAGGTGCTGGCCGACGGCGTCGATCTCACGAAGACCCCCGCCTTCGCCTCGGCGCAGGGCTCCCCCCTGGTGACCGGCTGGGGAGATGTGGAGACCTGGGCGCAGGCGACCGTCACCTTCTCCGATGGCAGCCGGGGCATCTTCCTCGGCGCCGACGATTTGCTGGGCGGCATGGAATCGACGGTGGACATCCGCCTCAGCAACGCCCGGCTGAAGCTCGACTTCCTGCCGGTCCGCGTCTGCCAGCTCTTCACCGTGGATCCAACACCGGTGCAGGACGTTTACTTCAATGAGAAGCAGGAGACCAAGGCCGGCCTCTCCTTCCCCAATCCGGATGAGGAATGGATGCTGGGCTACCCGCAAGAAATCCAGGATTTCATGGAGGCCGTCGCGCATGACCGGGCGCCCGCGAGCGGGCTGGAGCTGGCCAAGCAGGTGGTCGAGGTGGTCTACGCCGGCTACGTGTCCATGGAGGAGCGGCGGAAGATCGCCGTGTCCGCAACCGCGTAGGCGTCGCGCCCGAGGGGGAATATAGATGAAGGCCGATCTGTTCGATCTTCCCGTCAGCATCGGAAACGTCACGCTGCGGAACCCCTTTATCGTCGGCTCGGGGCCGACGGTGAAGAATCTGGAGCAGCTCAGGCTCATCGAGCAATGCGGCTGGGGCGCGGCCTCCACCAAGCAGACATACAACCCCCGGCCCTACATCAGCTACGACCCCCGCTACCGCTGGCTGAAGAAGGAGAAGCTTCACATCTTCACCGCCGAGCACCGGCTGGACATGGAGACCGGCCTGCGGCTGGTCGAGGGGGCGCGCAAAGCCTGCCGCGACCTGGTGATCATCGCCAACTACTCCGACAGCGGCGACAACCTCGACAGCTGGGAGGAAGGGGCCCGACGCTTCGAGGCGGCGGGCGCGCAGATTCTGGAGCTCAATTTCTGCTGCCCCAACATGTCCTTCAGCGTGGATGTCTCGGATCCCGCGCACAGGGAGCAGCGCGTCTCGTCGGGTGCCAGTATGGGCCAGGAGGAGGCGCAGGTGACGGCCGTCGTCGGGAGGCTCCGCAAGGCGCTCGGCATTCCCATCATCGCCAAGTTGACCCCCGAGGGGGGGCGCATCGGCCAGGTGGCCAAGGCGGCCATCGATGCGGGCGCCGACGCCGTGAGCGGCGTGGCCAACCGGCTCGGCATCGCCCCCATCGACATCTGGAACTACCGGAAGCCCATCTACAACCTCCAGGGGGAAAACACCCTGGGATGCTTGTCCGGGCCCTGGATCCGGCCGCTGGCCATGCGGGATGTCTTCGAGATGCGCAAGCTCCTGGGCCCGGGCCCGCACATCAACGGCACCGGCGGCATTGCCTCGATGCCCGACGCGGTCCAGATGATGATGTGCGGCGCCGACACCATCGGCGTCTGCACGGAGACCATGCTCCGGGGCTTCGCCTTCCTAGAGCATTGGATGAAGGCCCTCAAAGACTACATGCAGAAAATGGGCTTTCAGACGGCCCGGGACATCCGGGACCTCTTGCTGCCCGAGCTGAAGTCGGCCGCCGAGCTGACCCTGTGGGCCGGCTACGCCCGGGTGGACACGGCCAAATGCTCGGGCTGCGGCGAGTGCGTCGAGATCGGCCATTGCGACGCCATCACCATGATCGACGGCGTCGCCTACGTGGATCCCAAGCTGTGCAAGGGCTGCTCCACCTGCATCGACGTTTGCCCGAAGCAGTCCATCAGCATGGTGGAAGAGCGGGTGACACCGCAGTTGTAATCGTCCCGCCAGCATTCAAGCGCGCGCTGCGCATGGGGGGGCGAGAAGAAGCACCCCACGTTCAGGTGCTCATCCCGGAGCCGGCCGCTGAAAGACTCACTGTCGCCGATCTCCCGGGAATTCTCTGCCCCGATAAACAAGGGGCGTGCATCAAACCAGGAGAGTCGCGCTCAGATCGCCCGGACGCAGAGGGCATGGGCGGACCACCTCACGGACGAAAGGAGTCGTGCCATGCGACGACTGCTGGGAGTGGCAGGCGGATGCATTCTGGCCCTGGCCGTGTGGACGCTGGCCGTGCAGGCGCAGCAGCCCCCGAGCGGGCAGTCGGCGCCGCCCCAGAAGCAGATGCTGCAGCGTGGCGAACGGCACCCCCAAATCCGGGCGGCGATGCAGGCCCTCATGAACGCCGAACGGCACTTGCAGGAGGCGGCCCACGACTATGGCGGGCACCGGGTGAAGGCGATGGAGCTGATCAAACAGGCCGAGGAGGAACTGCGGGCCGGCCTGGCGTGGGACCGGACCCACGAGCAGCAGGGGGGTCAGCGGGGGTCGCCGACCAAGCCGTAACTCGCGCCTCGATTCTGTCTCGCGACTCACGGCTTGCGTGATCTGTCCGCGGGGATAGCTCCGGTGGTAGAGAAGCAACGGACCTGTAAAGTAAGGGACGTTGCATCCGGACACTCCTAACGCCGGGCTCCCGAGTGCCCCGCCTCCGCGACCACGTCTCGATGCGTCAGGGATCCCGCGCTACGCGATGGTGCGCAGGTTCGGACGGCAAGCGGTCGGCCGCGAGGACATCGACGGATTTCGTCGCCCCCATCGCCACGCCGGTGGTCGGCATCCGCCAGGCTGCCGGCCTGCTCCGCGATTCTCTCCATCGCAGCACCCACGGGGCCGTGCGCTGGTCCGCCCCCCTGCCGAAAAGGCGCTAGGAGCGTCGCGCCAAGCCGGCCCCTCTCGTGAACGTGCCTGGAGCTCCGGAGGGTCTGCTGCCGCAGATCGGACGAGGCGCGTGCCGAGCGCGGTCCTCAGAGGTTCAGCAAGAACGCCGGATTATCCTGGATCATGGTCTTGATGTGCTCGGCCGGGATGCCTTTCTCCAAGAGCACCCGGACGAACATCCGCAATCCCTCTGCGGGCGGCGGATTGTGGACCTGTCCCAGGTCCGTGGCCAGAACCGTCCGCTCCGGCCCCACCGCCCTGATCATTTCGACCACGCCGTCGATTCCGGCCTTCGTCGGCCACATGGGGAACATGAAGATGGCCAGGTGCTCGATGAAAGCCCCCAGCTTCGCCAGCTCCTTTTGCTCCTCGATGGAACCGTTGATGATGTACTCCGGGTGGTTTACGTACAACCGCTTCACCCCCCGGTCCTTGGCCGCCCGGAGAACCGCGCGGGCCTCGGGAATCGACAGGTGACCCGTGGCGAGAACCACATCGGCGGCAGCGATCACGTCGATCACCTCATGGACCTCGGGTTTCAGGTGGCCCTCGTCGTCAAAGACCGTGATTGGCCTCTCCTTGAGGCGCACCGCGCCGGCCTGCTTCATGGATCCGCCAAAGTCCGGCGCCCCCATCTGCGTGAGATGGTTCTTCGCCGACAGGGTGGGAAACCACACAAACTTGGCGCCCAGCTTGATGGCCGCATCGGCGGCAAAGGGGTTGATCCCTCCTACGGCATTGTTGAGGGCCACACCGCCAAACACCTCGATGCCGGAAACGAGCTTCCGGACGAAGTACATCCGGTCCGAGGTATAGCCGTGGTGCTCTTTGAGCACGACGGCGCGCATCCCCATGGCCCGAGCCCCCTCGGCGACCTCGACATGATCGACGAGTCGCGGGAACAGGCTGGGTGCCGAATGGATGTGGACATCGATGGCCCCTTGCAGCAACGCCAAGTCTTCCCTCATGGCTCCCTCCTGAAATGCTGCCCCGGCTCGCCAGCGCGGATCCCCGGCAAGGCGGGCGTGCGATCTATGCGATTGGGTGTGCAACCGGCGCCGACCGGCGCCCGATCACTGCTCTCGTGCGTCAAGGCTCGCAGCGCAGCTTACGAACTTCTGCGACCACGGCAACGAGGTACTCCACAACCTTTTCCAGCAGGAGGTCCCCCTTCTCCTTGGTGGCCCCCGCCGCATTGCCGACCACGCCGCTCTTGGTGATCTCGTCGAAGTCCAGCGCCGAGGTGATCTCGCCGGGCCTCGTCCCCAGGCGCAGGACGGTGGACTTCTTTGCGGCGATCCCGGTCCCCTGCAGACTCCCCAGGAACCCCGGCTCGTGCCGCTCCATGTGGACGAGATCGGGGTGGGCGGCCAGGAGGCCGGCGCACTCGACCTCGGAGGCGTGGCCCGGCGGGAGATCCTCGGGGCGCGAGCTCCACAGCTCCTTGGTGAGCTGGAAGCCCAGGTCCCACCAGTCCACGGAGGCGGTGAAGGCCTGGTGCCGCTTCTTCAGCTCCTCCATGGCGATCTTGATGGCCGGGCCGTTGTGCCCATGCCCGTTGATAAACAGAATCCTCCGCAGACCGTGCCGGCACAGGGAGTCGCCCACCTCGACGAGCACGCGGGCCAGGGTGTCCGGGCTGACCGTGATAGTGCCCGGGAAGGCCATGTGGCACTCCGAAACCCCGTACGGGACGGCGGGGAGCACGACGGCCCCGGACCGCTCGGCCACCCGCTCGGCCACCGTGCTGGCGGACAGCGTATCCGATCCCAGAGGCATGTGATATCCGTGCTGCTCGAGGGCGCCCACGGGGATGAGGGCGACCTCCCCGGCCGCCAGCGCGTCTCGCGCCTGTTCCCACGTCATCTCTTGCAATCTTGCCATGGCTAGCCTCCTTTAAGGTCGTCCGGATGCCTGCCCCTCCGGCGGCTCGCTCTTCGAGGGCCCGGAGCGGATCCCGCCGAGGAACGCCTGGAGGACCCGCGGGTCCCGGGCCAGGTCCGCTCCCGACCCGCTGGCGACGACCGTCCCGCGCTCCAGCACGAACCCCCAGGTGGCCAACACCAGGGCCATCCGGGCGTTCTGCTCTACCAGGAGAATGGCGATCCCCCGGTCCGCCAGGGTGCGGATGATCCGGGCCACGGCCTGGACGTTGACGGGCGACAGCCCCAGGAAGGGCTCGTCGAGGAGCAGCACTTTGGGCCGGGCCATGAGGCCGCGCCCGATGGCCAATAGCTGCTGCTCTCCGCCGCTCAAGGTCCCGCCCAGCTGCGCTTTTCGCTCGGCCAGGACCGGCAGGAGATCGTAGACACCGCGCAGGCGCCTGCCAATTTCCCCACGCTGGGTGACGGTGAATGCCGCGAGGAGGAGGTTTTCCTCCACGGTCATGTCCGGGAAGATCTTGCGCTCTTCGGGAACATGGGCGATCCCCAGGCGAACGATGCGATGCGGGGCAAGACCGACGAGAGAGGTCCCCTGGAAATGCATGGTTCCCTGGCCGGGCCGCACCAGCCCCGAGATGGCCTTCAGGGTGGTGGACTTCCCGGCGCCGTTGGAGCCGATGAGGGCCGTCACCCCGTTGGGCGGCACACGGAAGGAGACCCCCTGGAGAGCCTCGACACGTCCGTACCGCACCGTGAGGGATTGCAACTCAAGCAAGGGCCACGGCCTCCCCGAGATAGACCTTGACCACTTCCGGGTTCGCCTGGATCGCCGCCGGGGACCCCTCGGCGAGCTTCCGCCCGAAATGCAGGACCGCGAGGCGGTCGCACAGGTTCATGACGAGGTCCATGTTGTGCTCGACCAGAATCATCGTCACCCCCCGCTCGCGGACGCGGACGATGGCCTCCCGGAGCGTATGACTCTCGGTGGGATTGAGTCCCGCGGCCGGCTCGTCGAGGCACAGGAGCGCGGGCTCCGCCATGAGGGCGATGGCCAGCTCGAGCTTGCGGAGGAGGCCGTAGGGCAGGGCGGCCGCCCGCCGGTCGCGCTCGGCATCGAGCTCCAAGAACGCGAGGGTCTCCCCCGCCAGGGCCAGGGTGGCGGCGGCCTCGCGGCGATGCCGGGACATTCGGAACAGCGCGTCGGCCAACCCGGCCGCCGTCCGGCGGTGCCTGCCGATAAGCAGATTCTCCAGCACGGTGAGCTGTGGGAACACGCTCGTCTTCTGGTAGGTCCGGATGATGCCGGCCTGCGCAACGCGGTGCGGCGGCAGCCCGGTGATGTCCCGGCCATTGAGGGCCACCCGGCCGGCGCTGGGGCGCTCGAACCCCGTGATGACGTTGAAGAGCGTGGTCTTCCCGGCGCCGTTCGGCCCGATGAGGCCGAGGATCTCCCCCGGCTCCACTGTGAGGTCGAAGCCGTCCAGGGCCGCCAGGCCCCCGAACCGCTTGCCGAGCGCTACTACTTCGAGGAGGGGCATTCACACCGCCGTGTAAGGAACCGGTCGCCAAGTGCCTCGAGCAGGCCGCCGAAGCCTCGCGGCATGAAGACGATGCCCGCCACCATGACGGCGCCGAGGAGCACCATACGGAGATCCTGGGCGGCCCGAAGGTACTCCGGGACCGCCGTGAAGAATACGACCCCCAGGATGGGGCCGAGGATGTAACCCATGCCCCCGATGATGGCCATGCTGAAGAGCAGCGTGATGTAGTAGAAGCTGAAGAGATCCGGGCTCACGATGCCCACATAGTGGGCAAACAGGGACCCGCCCATCCCCCCCAGGACCGCGCTGATGACGAAGGCCAGCAGCTTGAAGCGGAACGCATCCACGCCCAGCGCCTGGGCGAGCGCCTCGTTCTCGCGGATCGCGAGGAAGGCGCGGCCGACCCGCGAATCCCGGATCAGCTTGACCACCAGGGTGGCCAGCGCGGCAAAGGTGACCGCAAGGTAGTAGTAGGCAAGATCCGAGCGGAATTCAAAGTGAAAGAGACCGGGAATCCCGACCGCCGGGGAGGGAACCCCCGGGATGCCCAGCGGTCCCCTCGTGAACTCCACCCAGTTGCGGATGACGAGGGCCAGGATATCCTGGAAGGCCCAGGTGACCAGCGCGAAATAGGGTCCCCGGAGGTAGAGCGACGGATAGCCGATGAGGAGGCCGAATGCGGCGCTGACGGCGAATGAGGCCCCGAGCCCGCCCCAGAAGGACCACCCGTACAGCGTCGTGGCGATGCCGGAGGCGTAGGCTCCCAGCCCGAAAAAGGCGGTGTACCCGAAGGGGAGCTCGCCCACCAGGCCGAGGATCACGTTCAGGCCCATCACCACAACGAGGTAGATGGCCGCCAGGTTCAGGATGGAGCGGTAGTAGCTGCTCCCGCTGAGCCAGGGGAGGATCCCCAGGAAGGCAACGAGGGCGACCGCGCAGAGGGGCCGGTTGGTCCTCATGCGCGCCGCACCCGCTGGAAGATGCCTTCGGGCCGCCACAGGAGCACGAGGATCATGATGACCAACCCGAAGGAGTCCTTGTAGTCGATACTGATGAACCCCCCGCCCAGGCTCTCCGCAACCCCCAGGAGGAGGCCGCCGCCGAAAGCCCCCACGATGTTCCCCATGCCGCCCATGACGATCACAACGAACGCCTTGATCAGCATGAAATTCCCCATCAGCGGCTCAACGTCGTAGAGGGGGGCCAGCAGGGCGCCCGCCAGGGCGGCCAACGCCCCTCCCAGAGCGAAGACCAGCGCGTAGGTGGCGTCCACGTTCACGCCCATGAGCGCCGCCGTCTCGTGGTCGCGCGCGACCGCGCGGATGGCGCGGCCCCAGCGGCCGTGACGGATGAAGGCGGTCACCGCCAGGCTGAGACCGCAGGCCATCAGCAGCACCAGGAGCTTCTGCTGCGTGAGGAAGATGCCGCCGAGCACGACGGGCGCGTAGGCCATGGGGGTTCGGACTGTCTGGGGGTTCGGCCCGAACACGAGCTGGACGAGATTCTCGAGGACGACGGCCACCCCCGAGGTGGCCAGCAGGCTGACGACTTCGCCGCGCCCGCGAAGGGGCCGCACCGCCAGCCTTTCACAGAGGATCGCCACGGCGGCGACGACGACCACGGCGATGGGCAGCGTGGCCCCGTACCCCCAGCCGAGCCGTTTCAGCACGACGAAGGTGGTGAAGCCCCCCAGCATGTAGAAGGCGCCCTGGGCCACGTTGATGACCCGCATGATCCCGAAGATCAGGGTCAGTCCGATGGCGATCAGGGCATAGATCGCGCCCTGCACCAGCCCGTTCGCCACCTGCTGGAAAAAAAGCATGGCCATCTTAAGGCCTCACGCTCGTGCAAGGAGTGCCGGCTATTTGATCGTGATGTAGCGTCCGCCCTTCACCTGAACGATGTGCGGTCGAACCTGCGCCTGGTGCTTCTCATCGAACTTCCAAGTCCCTCCGGGACCCTCCCAAACCAGGCTCTCGAGCGCCGTGCGGATCGCGTCGAGATTCGTGTCCGTTCCCGCCTTGTCGATTCCCAGGGCGGCCACCCACATGCCGCAGTAGCCCGAGTGGGAGTAGGTCTGGGCCGGGTCCTTCCCGAACATCTTCCGGTACTCCTCCTTGAAGTGGATCGAGGCCGGGTCGGTGAGGTCCGGCGTCCAGGGCACGACCGCATAGGAGCCCTCGGCGTTTTGCCCGGCGCCCTTCAGGAAGCTCGGGCTGTAGTTGTTCTCCGAGCCGTAGAGGTGAATGCCCAGCATGCCAAGGGCGGCCATCTGGTTTACGATCTGCGAATTCTGCGGATCGCGGGCCACCATGTAGATCGCGGTGGGGTTCAGGGCCTTGATCTTCGTGAGGACGGTGGAGAAGTCGGTGTCCTGGAAGTTGAAGGTCCCGGTGAAGACGACCTTGGGATTCCCGAGCCGCTGGAACTCCTTCTCGAAGGCCGCCGCATCCGAGCGCCCCCAGTCGTCATTCACGACCAGGATTGCGATGGTGCTCCCCGGCTTCTCGTTTCCGGCGATGAACTCGGCGAATCCCCGGGCGATGATCAGGCTGTTGCTGGAGGTCCGGAAGAAGTAGCGGGCCCCCTGCTCGGTCAATCCCGGCGCGTAGGACAGCGGGGCGATCTGCAGCACGTTCTCCTTCTTGGTCACTTCCAGCATGGCGTAGGTCGAGGAGCTGCACAGCTCGCCAAGGAGAATCCGGCGGCCCGCCGCGATCAGCTTCTTCGTGACCGCCGTAGTCTGGGCCGGGTTGCACGCGCCGTCTTCAACCGTAATCTCGATCTTCCGGCCGCCCAGGATCCCGCCCTTGGCGTTGATCTCGTCCACCGCCACCTTGATGCCGTCCAGGAGGTTGGTTCCCTGGTACGCGCCGTTGCCGGTCAAAGGCTGGACCACACCGATCTGGACCGGGGGGCCGGCCGCCAGAGCGGCTAACGGCAGAACCGGCAAGATCCCCAGGCACACGAGGAAAAACTTGAAGCTTCGGATCTGCATGGTTACTCCTCCTTCTTGACCGCCCCAGGATGACGTGCACCGCGCAGGCTAGCGATGAGATCGCGCGCCTCGAGCCGGCTTGGCGGCCCGAGCAGTGGCATGAATCCGATTCGCCGCGCCTCGAGCCGCCCAGGGTTGCCGGACCCCGTTAGGCGCGGCCACCCCTCCGGATGCATGCCTCAGCTCCCGCGCCGCCTCCATGAGGGTGCCCGCCAGGCGATGCGCCAGGGTCTCGGGGAGCCGCTCGGCGGGCGCGGCTATCGCGAGGCTCCCCACGGCTATGCCCTCGGCATCGAGGACAGGTGCGGCCACCGCCCGGACACCCGGATAGATTTCCTGGAGGCTGACTGCATATCCAAGCTCTTGGGTCTTCTGAAGCTCCGCACGCAGCGCGCGCGGATCGGTGATCGTGTGCTCGGTGAATCGCTGCAGGGGGCGGCCGAGGAGCCTCCGCTGATCCTGGGCGCGGAGGAACGCCAGGATCGCCCGCATGGATGCCCCCGCGTGGAGCGGGATAGTCCGCCCGCGCTCCGGCCGTACGAGGAGAGGATGCGGGCTCTCGACCCGCTCGGCGCAGACCCCGAAGTCGCCGCTTCGGAGGACCAGCTGCACGGTCTCACCGGTCTGCTGGGCGAGGCGCTCCATGAGCGGGCGCGCCCGCCTGACCAGGCCCAGATCGGCGGCGAGGGCCTCCGACAGCTGCAGGAAGCGGGGGGAGAGGCGGTAGGTTCGGTGCTGGGGATCCTCTTCGAGGACCCCGCGATCCCGGAAGGTGACGAGATACCGGTACGTCGTGCTGAGCGGCAATCGCAGCGCGTCCGCGAGATCCGCCGGCGTCCACCGAGACCGGTCGGTGGAGAAGGCGAAAAGCAGGTCCACCGCCTTGGCGACCGATTTGATGGGCCGTTGAGACATGCTGATCCGGTTTGGCCGCCCCACTCACTCCGCGAGCGCGACAAGATCCATCTCCACGTCCACGCCTCGCGGCAGCTCCTTGACCCCGATGCAGGTCCGGGTGGGCGGCTCTGTCGGGAAGAACCGTCGGTAGACCTCGTTCATCGGCTCGAACCACGACATGTTGGTAAGGTAGACGCCGACGCGGATCGCACTGGAGAGGGACAGTCCCGCCGCCTCCACGATCGCCTTGAGGTTCTTGAGGACCTGCTCGGTTTGCGCTTGGATGTCCCCCCGAACGAACTCTCCCCGCTCGGGATCGTAGGGGAGCTGGCCGGACACGTAGAGGATGCCCCCCGCGCGGATGGCCTGGCTCAACGGGGACTTGGAGACGAAGGCTTTCGGCGTCGTGACGATTTCCCTCTTCCCCATGGCCGGCTTCCTCCACATAGCGGATTCTTACATTGAAAGAATTATTTCTAACGAAGCAATAATGTACGCCTCACCTCAGGTGCTGTCAAGTGGAGTATCTCAGAGAGAAGGGCGGGGTTCCAGCAATCTCCGCCCGATCGCGACACCAAGCTTCAAGCCGCCCCTATGCTGGAGCCAGCCGAGGATCGGTCGCCCGATGACCCGCATGCCCCGGGGGACATGACGCCAGGCGATCGATGCCGCATTGCCTGAAAATGCATGACCCCCCGCGGGCGACCGCGGGGGGTCAGTCGGAAGGAACCGTCAGTCCTTGGATTCGGCGAGGGTCTACTTCGCCCGGACGTTGACGACTTTGATCAGCTTGTGCTGGCCCTGCTCGATCCGCACGACGCTCACCTCGGACAGGCCGTCCCCGTTCGGCGTGAAGTTGAACGCGCCCAGCACCCCCTGGTAGCCCTGGGTGGCCAGGAGGGCCTCGCGGATCTTGGCGCGGTCCTCGCCGGCCTTCCGGATCGCGTTCACAAGGATGTTCAGCCCGTCATAGGTCCAGGCCGAGGTCGGGTCGAAGGATTCGTGGTACTCCTCCTGGTAGGCCGCCGCGTACTGGCGCGTGGCCGGGCTGGAGCCGGGCACATAGTCGGTCACGCCGAGGATGCCCTCGGCAGCCTCCTTGGCCAGGTTCAGGCAGTCCCGCTCGACGCTGGAGGGCGTGCCGATGAACTGGTACGGCGAGCCGAGCTGGCGGTACTGGCGCAGGACCACCGCCGCATCTTCGGGGTTCGTCACGTACAGGACGAGGATCTGGGCCCCGGCGTTCTTGATCGACAGGAGTTGCGCCGTATAGTCCTTGTCCTTGGTCGTGTACCTCTCTCGCTTCACGACCGTGAGGCCCGCCTGCTTGGCCCCCGCCTCCACCAGATCGGCGCCTCCCGTCCCGAAGGCATCACTGTCGTGCAGGATGCCCACCTTGGTCAGCTTGGCGTCCTCCTTGATGTACTTCACGATCGCGGCGGCGGCGATGGAATCGTCCGGCCGCACCCGGAACAGCCAGGGATTGCCCTGCCGGGTGAGGGTCGCGTTCGTCCCGCCGATGATGGTGGGGACGCCGTAGCCCTTGATCGCATCCGAGATGGCGAGGATCTGCGTGCTTTTCACCGTACTGACCAGCGCGAGCACCTTGTCCTGCTCCACCGCCTTCTGGAGCGCCGCCAACGCCCCGGGGTTGGTGGACTGGTTGTCCTCGATCCGAAGGTCGATCTTCTTGCCGTGCACACCGCCCGCCTCATTGATCTGCTTGAGCGCCAGCTTGATGGCCTTGCTCTGGTACGATCCCTGGGCTGCCGAGGCTCCCGTGAGCGGCGGCGTGAAGCCGAGCCTGATTTCCTGTGCGCTCGTCGGGGCCGGCGCGCCGAGGAGCCCGCAGACCGCGAAAAGGATGGTGCCGACCAACAACATACGCCCCAGATGCCGCATCATTTACGCCTCCTTGTCCCCCGCTCCCGTGTCCGGTTGTTGGCTCAGACCCCCTCCTATACTCACATGTGGGTCCTGTTCGCCCGGTGAGCGGCTGGTCCACCGGCCGAGCCGGAGCATCGATCTCAGCCGAGGTCTTGGCGATCAGGCCGCCGGGACGGCATGGCAGGATCCTGGCGGGTCTCCCGGGGGGCGGGAAAAGGTGCCAGGCTCCTTGTTGGCAGGAGCGCGGGGAGAAGGATGATGAGACAAGAGCGGGCGCGTCCGGCCATTGGCCTGGCTCGGGTCCGGAGCGCTGACCCTGCCCCACCGCATGGAATCTCCTTCGTCGATGATCTCAGCGACTGACAACAGTCCGCAGAGTACTCCCGGCCTCCTCGGCCTGTCAAGAAGAGCTAAAGGCAGCTTGGATCTAAGGTTGATCGAACGGTCCTCCTCAAAGCAGCCGGCCCCCCTGCTATCCCTGCCGGCTGTCAGGGTGACACGCGGGCCCTGCCCCGCGGACACGCCCGGCCGGACGTTCGAGCGATGGATGGGCCCATTTTTCCATGGGTTACCGCCTCGGGCGACAGTTTCCCCGGTGGCACAGAGCTTGCGTCTCGGGGGATGGCGTGGAGCACATTCAACCTTTTCCCTTGAAAGGAATCCAATCTAGCAGAACAAACACACCATATCCTTCCACCACTCACACGGGAGGCCGTAACATGAAACCGAAGATGAGTTACGCGTTGGGATGCCTTGTGGGGCTGGCGCTTTGCGTGCCCCTGGCCCAAGCCCAGACCACCTCCTCCAGCACGTCGAGCAGCGCGACGACCCCCTCGACCTCGACTACGGTCGCGCCGGGCTCGCAAACCACTCAGCAGGGCCAGCAGGCCCTCCAGCAGGCTCAGCAGGCGGTCCAACAAGACCGGCAGACCCTCAACCAGGCCCGGCAGAACCTCCGGCAGGACAACCAGACCGTCCAGCAGGATCGCTCGGCCGTCCAGCAGGCCCGGCAGACGGTCCAGCAGGACTGGCAGAAGCTCCAGGCGGACCAGAAGGCCGGGAACCAGAGTGCCGTGACCGCCGACCGGGCGGCCCTCCAGCAGGCCCGGCAGACGGCCCAGCAGGACCGGCAGACCCTCAACCAGGCCCGGCAGACCCGGCACCAGGACCGGAAGGACCTGCATGCCGACCGGCGGCACGCCCGGCACGAGCGGCATGAGGAGCACGCGGAGGAGAGCCACAAGTAAGCGGCATCGGACGACCGGCAATCCACCCCCGGGGGCCCCACCCGCCCAGGGCGGGCCCCCGGGGGCTTTGTAAAGAGGCGAGCCGCGATGAAGTATTTGACGGCACTCTGCGGGGTGCTGCTCGCCGGCGCCCTGCTCACCCCCGCGTCCCCGGCCTGGGCCGGCCCGGAGAAAGACCCGAAGTTTCAGAAGAACCACCCGCGCCAGACGCAGGTGCTGAACCGCGTGGATCGGGAGCGGAACCGCGTCAACACTCTCTACAGGCAGGGGAAGATCACCGCCCAACAGCGGAACCAGCTGCGGGGACAGATCCGCAGCGAGCGCAAGGAAGACTACACGGACGCCCGGGCCAACAGCAAGAATGGCACGGTCCGCAGCGGCTACATCACCCGGGGGCAGCAGGGCGGGATGAACCAGCAGGAGAATCAGATCAGCCGCGAGATCCGGCAAGACGCCGGCAAGTAGGAACCCCCCAAATTGAGGCGCGATGATATGCAAGGAACTCCAAGCCGGTGGACTCGCTCATCTTGGACATGAACTCTCAGGCGCTGTCTCTCGCCCACAGCAACCACCTGTTCACCGAACGGTGAATGGGGGATGGAGAATACGGCTTGAATTTCTCAACTAGCGATAACCCGTCATAACCCAAACTTCGATCAAGACACGAAATCATGAAAACGCGAACGATGGTCCTCGCGCTTATCCCGAGTTTGTGGGCATGGGCCGCGATGGCGCAGGAACAGCCGCTGCGAATCCCGCCGCCGGGTGGCCAGGGGCCGCCGCCTCAAGCCTATGAGGATTGCAGGGGCAAGCAGGCTGGCGATGCGGTGCAACATATGACGAGGGAAGGCGCGGTGGCCGCCACCTGCGTGGACTCGCCCGGAGGTTTAGTGGCGCGGCCCAACCAGCCACCGAACAGCGGCGCAACGGATGATGCATCCCTGGAAGTGGCTGCTCGGGATGCCGAGACGGCCTTTCGCGCCTTCATGGAGGCGTGGGCCTATGACCAGCACTGGCGGATGTGGGAGATGGGGACCGAGGCCAGCCGCAAGGGCATCGGACAAAATGAGTTTGCGGACCGCCTGCGGGCCTCGAAGATCAAACCTGCTGCCGGGAAGCAGGTGGAGGCCCTGGAGGCCGACCCGCATTCCGCTCGCTACGTCGAGCTCGATGTGCGGTTCAGCCTCGAGAACTCGTGGGACGCCACCAGCAATTCCTTCAGCGAGACGATCGAGGCTCGGAAGGAAGGTGCTGAGTGGAAGTTCGACCTCGGAGACTTCTTGCAGCTGCTCGCCAACTGGTAAGGCCTTTCTCTCCCTGCGCCTCGCCGGAGCGGGTTTCTCCGCCCTTTTTCATTGGAATTCTCTCGGACGATCCCGGGCCTCTGCACGCGGATGGCACCACAGCCCCCTCAGGGTGCCGGGGGACCGGACCGCCAATTGAGCATGAGAAACCTCCGGACCGAATGGACATTGAGCCAACCCAAAAACTGCTCCACCTTGAGGTTGAGCTTTCGACCGTCGCGTGGTTCTCTTGCAGCAAAGAGGAGGACGCGAGGATGCCACCGTGGTCTCCTCAGGCTTGATGGCTCATTTTCCTGCTCATGCCGAGACGCTCACCCTGCAAGCGGTCGGACAACCGCGACCCTTGCAGGGCCCCGTTCTGGGCCCGCGCGGCCGCCAATATCGCCCGGGGCATGCCCCCCGGGGTTATGCTGGAGCGGTATGCCGCGCTGTCTCGGGCGATCGGCGCGCAGGTGATCCTGATGCCAAACCTGGAATCCTCGAGCCTCGCCGAGCAGGTGGCATGGTTCAAACGCCTCGCCGCGGAACGGATCGTGCCGCAGCGCATCGAGCGGGGGAACGAGTTCTGGGTCGCGATGGGCAATGACCCGGCCAGCCTGGCGCGCTGGCCCGATGCGCCCACCAGCATGCGGATCATGCAGCAATACCTGGATGCGGTGACGGTGCATCTCTATCCCCGGCTTCGCGATGTGCTGGGCGATCCCCAGGCCGGGAGAACGCCCCCCACGCCAGCGAATGCCATGATGCGGCTCACGGCGATGCTGGCTCGGGTCGACGCCGGCACGGAGGGGCTCTTGCACGACCTCGAACGCCGCCTGCCGGGCAAGGAGATCTGGATCACCGAGTGGAATGCCCGCGGCGCGAATCCCGCTGCCCCGCCGGCGGCCCACTGAAATACCCTCTCTTCCCTGGTCGTACGAAGGTGCCGGGGGGCTGGCCGTCATGCTGGCTCAAGAGGTCTTTCGGCTCACGGTGAGGAGGAGGGGTTCTCCAGGCTGAACATTTCGGTCTCGTCGTCATAGGAGAACAGTTCGGCGTAGCGCCCCCAGGTTATTACCGCCCGCAGCGTCTCCTGTGCGGCGCCCTCCGTGAGGGAGTCCTCCAGTTCTGGCTCAAACCGCACGAGGGGCGCTCGGTGGCCGGGCCGCTCATCAAGGATATGTCGGATATGGGCTGCCAAGGGCACATTGCTTCGCAGACGCTCCACGAAGATGCGCTTTCGGTTCTCCAGTTCGGACTCGGCGAAGATATGCCCGGTGGGGGTCAGGTGGATGTCCCCGACTGCGAGTTCCGCAAGACCCAACAATTGCAGGGCCTCTGCGATGGGGAACAAATCGTCGACCTCGAGCTGCAGCCTGCTGGCGATCTCCGGGAGGTCTGCCCGCCCATGGTAGGCCGGGGATGCCAGGAGCTCGACCAAGCCCGACATGCTGTTCGTCGAGACCAGTGGAATCCGATCGCCAATCGAGGGACCGACCGGTTTGCCCTTTTCTTCATGCGCAGGGACTTTTCGCGCGGTCATGCGGGCGTAGATGTCGTCGACCATGCTGCGGAAGCCCGGGCCGAAGCGGTCGCGCGGCTGGGGCAGCGCGACCTGGATCTCCCCGACGACCCGCCCGGGATTGGAGGAAAACACCAGAATACGGTGGCACATCAGCACCGCTTCCTCGATATTGTGGGTCACCATCAGCACGGATTGGATGGGAAGCTTTCCGCCATTCCATAGATCCAGGAACTCGGTCCGGAGGGTTTCCGCCGTCAACACATCCAGGGCCGAGAAGGGCTCATCCATGAGCAGGATGGCGGGATCGACCACGAGCGCCCGGGCGAAGCCCACGCGCTGCCGCATGCCCCCGGATAACTCACGCGGGTAGGCTGACTCGAAGCCGTCCAGGCCGATCAGGTCGATGGCCTCCAGCGCGCGGCGGCGCATTTCTTTCTCCGGCACCCCGAGCGCTTCCAGCCCGACTTCGACGTTTTCGAGCACCGTCAGCCACGGAAACAGCGCGAACGTCTGGAAGACCATCGCGACGCCCTCGCAAGGCCCCACGATCGGCCGCCCCTGATACGCGACCATTCCGCCGGTCGGCTTGATGAGCCCCGCCACGATGCGCAACAGGGTCGACTTGCCCGAGCCCGAGCGACCGAGCAACCCCACGATCTCGCCCGCACGAAGGGCCAGGTCGACATCGGCGAGCACGACAATTTCGCCGGTCGACGGCTTGGGAAAGGATTGGCGCACCTTCTCCACGGTGAGGAGCGTTCCGGCGAGCGCCCCGGTCTTCTCGATGATGGGCATGCTGAAAGCCCCCCTCGGATCAATCCAGGCGCAGGCGGCGCTCGGAGAGACGGTACAGCGGCCGCCACACCACGCAGTTGAACAGCATCACGAAGATGGCCAGCACGACAATGCCGAGGGCGATGCGCGGATAGTCGCCCGCTTCGGTCATTTGCGCAATGAAGGCCCCCACGCCGTGCGCCGTGAGGGTGGTGTCCCCCCACTTGACATATTCGGACACGATACTCGCGTTCCAGGCCCCGCCGGAGGCTGTGATCGCGCCCGTGACGAAATACGGGAAGATGCCGGGCAGGATGACCGCGCGCCACCACTGCCAGCCCCGCATGCGGAAGTTGCTGGCCGCCTCCTTCAGATCGGTGGGGAACGCTGAGGCGCCGGCGATGACATTGAAGAGAATGTACCACTGCGTCCCCAGGATCATCAGCGGGCTGACCCAGACATCGACATTCAGCCGGAAGTGGACAATCAGCACCACGGCGACCGGAAACAGCAGATTGGCGGGAAAGGCCGCCAGGAACTGGGCCAGCGGCTGGATCTTCTCCGCCCACCGGGGACGCAGGCCGATCAGCACCCCCAGCGGCACCCAGACCAGGCTGGCCAAGAGGATCAGGATCGCTACTCGCAGCATGGTGATCGCGCTGAGCAGGAGCACTTTGCCCAGGTCGGCCCCGGACAATGTGGTGCTGAGGTATGCCGCCACGCTCCACGCGCAGTAGGCCGCCCCGGCCGCCACGATCGCGTACCACACCGTGTCGATCAAGCGCGTCGGCACCGGCATGGCGATCCGCATTCCCTTGACCGGCAGACGGAACCGCAGCGAGAAGCGGAAGGCCCTGCGAATGGGGGCAGCCGCCAGCCGCAGGACCCTGGCGCGCCGGATCACGTCGAGGGCCCACGACTCGGGGACCGATTGCGCCCCGGTCTGCTCGACCCGAAATTTATCGGACCAGGCCACCAGCGGACGGAACATCGCCTGATCGTAGAGCACGATCACCCCCGTCATGGCCAGGATGGCCCAACCGACCGCCCCGAGGTCCTTCTCCTGGATGGCCCGAGCGACGTAGGAGCCGATGCCGGGCAGGGTGATCTGCTTGTCCCCGACGGTAATGGCCTCCGACGCGACGACAAAAAACCAGGCGCCAGACATCGACATCATCATATTCCACACGAGGCCCGGCAGGGAGAACGGCACCTCCAGGCGCCAGAACCGCTGCCAGGTCGAGACCTGAAACCCGCGACACGCTTCATCCAGGTCGTGGGGCATGGTGCGGAGGGACTGATAGAAGCTGAATGCCATGTTCCACGCCTGGCTCGTGAAGATGGCGAAGACTGCCGCGAGTTCCGCCCCCAGCACTTTGCCGGGGAAAAGGGACATGAAGAACACGACGGTGAAGGAAATGTAGCCGAGGATCGGCACCGACTGGAGGACATCGAGGATCGGAATCAGCACCAGCTCGGCCCGGCGGCTCTTGGCTGCCACGGTCGCATAGCTGAACGTGAAGACCAGCGACGCGACCAATCCCGCCAGCATGCGCAACACGGTCCGCAGCGCGTATCCGGGCAGGTTGCTTGGGCCCAGGGAGACGGCTGCTTCTTGCACGACCTCCAGGGGGGCTGCCATTTGCCGGACCCCGATGAACGCCAGGGCCAAGCTTCCGAGAACCAGTGGCACCGCCACCATGTCCCATCGATTCGGCCACAGCGCCCGCGTCCTGCCCCCGAGGGAAAGATGGGCATGATCGCTCATTTCACAACGTCCAGCCCCCGAACCCGCCTCGTGAATTCGGGTGACATTACGGTACCCCACGGCCGTTCATCCATGGAACCGCGGCCTGTCATCGATGTTCCTTTCGCGGCCGCGTTCACCGGCCCTCGCGAGCGTAGCGGCTGTGACGCGCGCGCGGGTCCGGTGCAACGCTTGGTCGGAGGCCCATTTTGCAGCATTCCTAGCGGGCTCACCCCACCATCGACCCAAAGATCAGGCCCAACACGTACGTGATGAGGGCCTCCCCCAAGCCGACGAGGGTCATCTCGGCGCCGCTGCGCCACGGACTCAAGCCGGTCACCACCGTCTTGGCCGCGCCGATCACGAAGTGGGCCACGGTGCTGATCACAAACGAGGCAATGATCGCGCGATACCCGTAGGTGAAGAAGAACGGCACGATCGGGATGAAGGCGCCCACCGCCGTCGAGAGCGACGCCGACCAGGCGGCCGTCCACGGATTGGGATAGGATTGCGCCGACAGGCCCAGCTCTTCACTCGCCAGCGTCTTGAGCGCGGAGTCCGGCTGCGTCATCAAGCGCGCGGCCAGCGTCTTCGCCTCATCCGGCGGCACCCCTTTGAGCTGGTAGAACAGCGCGAGCTCTTCCTGCTCCTCTTCCGGGTGCTGCTCCAGCTCCTGTCGCTCCCGACGCAGTTCCGCCTCGTTCACTTCGCGCTCGGCTTTGGTGGCGAGATACGCCCCGGATCCCATCGACAACGCGGAGGCCAGCATCCCGGCGAGTCCGGCGAGCAGCACCGCGGGGCCGCCCGCGGTGGCACCCGCCACGCCCGAGACAATGCCAAACACCGAGCCGAGCCCATCGTTCGCCCCGTAGATGGCCTGCCCGATCCAGCCGCCGCCCCGCCGGTGCCAGCTCTCGCGATGCAGGATCGCATCCAGCATCGCCTGGGGCCCAAGCGGGACGCTCGAGGCTGGGGCGCTGATCTTTTGCATCGTGCCGCTATGTACCTTCTCGTCGTGCACGACGGCCTGAATTGCCGCGCGATCGGCGTCGCTCGGGGCCACTTGCGCCAGAGATTCGTACATCTGCGTATCATCGTCCTCGTTGCTCTCGATACGCTTCAGGGCGTTGTCGGTGCCACTCTGCACCACCGCCCACCGCCACACCCGCTCGCGCAGCGACTCCCGATCGCGCGGCAGCGGCGCGCCGAGCTCGCGCAGACGCACGGCCCACCGCTCGCCATGGCGCTGCTCGGTTTCAGCCAAGGCCAGCAACACATTGCGCCGGACCTCATTCGATTCGCGTCGGGCTAGCGCCCGGTATATGCGCTGGCTGCCCTGCTCTTTCTGCCAGGCGCGTTGGAGGCCCCGGATGAATGTTGCTTGATCAGTGGCAGCCATCGTAGTTTCCCCCTGTAGGTGCCTGCGCAATGGTTGCTATCACAACACAGGGCGGCATCGCCGGCCAGGTCGATTCATGCCATGCCCGGGTCCGACATCTATGAAACAGCCTTCGGGTCCCCACCTCCTTGGGAGAGTGCACATTGCCGCAGAGATTCGCGTATCCTTTCGCGGGCCGGTTTTGAAAAAATCCACCCAGCGAATAAACCCTTCCGGCCGATCACGCGCAGGAGAGGCCAACGGTGGCGGAACCAAACCCGCAAGGGAAGCCGTCTTGAACCAGAGCGCTGGCCTACCGGCAAGCGGGATTGTATCCAAACCCTGGGGCCAAGGGAAGGGCCTTGCGGTCATACGTGACCCGGAGGCCAACGGGTCACTGGGGTGAGCCGGGAGACGGCAGGGGCGACCCGAGCGACCGGAGTGCCGGGGGAGCGGACCCTCACTGGAGCGAAACACCCGTCCTCACCAGGCAGACGGCAGCAAACTGCCTGGCCGTCCTCGTAGGGGCGGGCGTCGTCCAGTACTGGCACGTGGCCCTCCTGGCGACCTGCTACGGCCTGGCCTTCACCCTCGATATGCCCACGCGGCAGGCGTTCGTCGTGGAGATGGCGAGCAAGGCGGACCTCCCGAACGCCATCGCCCTCAACTCCAGCATGGTGAGCGGCGCCCGGATGGTGGGCCCCGCCATCGCCGGCCTGCGCTACGCGGTCCACACCCCCCTCGTGGCCCTGCCCCTGAGCCTCCTCCTGACCCTGGGGCTCTTCGTCACCAACCACAACGTCCTGGTGCCCCTGCTGGCCCGGGACGTGCTCCACGCGGGGGCCCACGGCTTCGGCCCCCTCATGGCCGCCGTGGGCACGGGGGCCATCCTCGGGGCGCTGGCCCTGGCGACGCTGCTGACGGGCCGCCCGCCCTTCGCCCTGCTCCTGGGCACGGCCGGCGCTGCCGCGGGCCTCACGCTGGCGCTCGCGGGGATCCGCTCCTTCGGGGCGGCCCTGCTCGCCTTGACCGGGGTGGGGCTGGCGCAGATGGTGTTCGTGGCGGCCTGCAACACCACGCTCCAGCTGGTGGTCCCGGACCGCATGCGGGGCCGGGTCATGAGCCTCTACGCCTTCGTGTTCGTCGGCAGCACGCCCCTCGGGGCGCTCTTCGTGGGCACGACCGCGGACTGGGTCGGGGTCTCGGCCTGCTGGGGCGGCGGGGGTGGGCCGCGTCACCTGATCCCCTCGCCGAGCCGCCGTCGGGGGCCTGAGTGCTCGAGGGGAGTGCGATGCCCGGAGCCACGCGACTCGTGTGGGACACGCGAGCCGGGTGGGCCCCCATGGGCCGACCCGTCCATGGCAAATTCAGGGCTCAGACGGGCTGGTGTGACTGCCCGGAGGAGATCCGACGCCTTCTCGATTTGGCCGGGCTACGCACCGGAGGGCGCATCGATGCCGAGGTAGGCCGCCCGCACCTGCTGGTTGTTGACCAACTCGGCGCTCGTGCCGTCCATGACCACCTTGCCGCTCTCGAGGACGTAGGCGCGCCGGACCAGGGTCAGCGCGCGGCTGGCGTTCTGCTCGACGAGCAGGATGGCCGTGCCCATGGAGTGGATCTTCTGGATCGCATCGAAGGTGGCATCGGTCACGACCGGGGCGAGCCCCAACGACGGCTCATCCAGCATCAGCAGCCGCGGCTTCAGCATGAGGCCGCGCCCGATCGCGAGCATCTGCTGCTCTCCGCCGCTCATCGTGCCCGCGACCTGGCTTCGGCGCTCGGCCAGCACGGGAAAGACGGAGAAGACCAGGTCCAGAGTGCGGCGCCGTTCCGCTTTGGCCCGCGGCGTGTACGCCCCCATCTCCAGATTCTCCTGGACGGTCATCTCGGTGAACACCTGGCGGCCCTCGGGCACGTGGGCGATCCCCAGCTCGGGGACCTTGTAGGCCGGCAGGGAGTCGATACTCGCCCCCTCAAACGTGATGCGCCCCGACCGGAGGCGTATCAGCCCCGAGATTGCCCGCAGCGTGGTGCTCTTGCCGGCCCCGTTGGCGCCCAGCAGGCCGACCGCTTCCCCCTCGCCGATCGTGATGCTGATGTCGGCGAGCGCCGTCACCGACCCGTAGCTCGCACTCACTCCAGACAGCGCTAGCACCTGCGGCCTCCGGAAGCGACGCCACCCTGACGAAGGAGCGCGAGAGCGGCTCCGCCACGGCAGCCGCCCCGCCGCTCACACTCAGGCATGCGAGTAATGGCTCCCCAGATAGGCGCTGATCACCGCGGGATCCGCGGCGATATCCCTGGGGCCGCCCTCGGCGATCTTCCGTCCGTGATCCAGGACGACGATATGCTGGGCGACGGCCATGACGGCGCGCATGACGTGCTCGACGATCACGATGGTCAGTCCCCGCCTCGAGAGCTGCCCCACCAGCGCGACAGCTTGGTCGGTCTCGGCCGGGTTCAGCCCGGCGATGACCTCGTCCAGCAGAAGGAGGCGGGGCTCTGTCGCCAGCGCCCGGGCCAGCTCCAGCCGCCGTTGGTCGATGGCGTTCAAGTCGCACGCCAGGCGGTCTTCCATGGCCGACAGCCCCACGAACTTGATCGCCTCGCGGGCCCGCCTGCGGGCCGCCTGCAGGTTCTTGTCGCGGAGCAGCGCGCCGGTGATCACGTTCGCCAGCACCGTCATCTTGCCGAACGGCCGGGCCACTTGGAAGGTGCGGGCGAGGCCGCGCACACACACGTCATACGGCCGCAGGCCCACCAGCTCGTGGCCAAAGGCCAGGATCGACCCCGCATCGGGGCGATAGTAGCCGGTAATGAGGTTGAAGCACGTGGTCTTGCCGGCCCCATTCGGCCCGATGAGGGCGACGGTTTGCCCTTCCCCCACCGAAAAGGAGAGGTCCTGGACGGCGCGCAAGCCGCCAAACCGCTTGCTGAGCCCATGAACCGCCAGCACCTCACCCATCCAGCGGAGCCCCTTTCTGCGCGGCGGCCGTCGCGGCCCGGCTGCCGCCTGGGGCGGCCCCGACCAGGCGATCGTAGGCGCCGGTCAGGACTCCCAACAGCCCGGTGGGCCGCCACAGGATGACGGCCATCAGGATGATCGCGTAGAGCGTCAACTGCACGCCGCCATGAGCCCCGCCAAGCCAGCTCTGCATCAGAGCGGAGGTCGGCTCCAGCAGCACGGTGCCGATGACCGGCCCCCACAGCGTGCCAATCCCCCCGACGATCGCGACCAGCGCCGCCTCCACCGAGACGTTGAAGTTGAAGACGGTGTTCGGGTCGATGAAATAGATGTACTGCACGTAGAAGGTCCCGGCCAGGCCGGTGAGGAACGCGCTGATCAGGAAGATGTTCCGCTTGATCCGCGGGACGTTTACCCCCACGGCCTCCGCCGCATCCTGATCCTCCCCCAGGGCGACCAGGTAATAGCCCATCCAGGATCGCTCGACCCAGTGGGTGGTCCCCAGGGCCATCGCCAGCAGGGCAAGGGCAATGTAGTAATAGGCGGCCTTGGCGTCGAACTGCATCATCAAGGGGGAGTTGCCCAGGTTGGGAATGGTGGTGCCCTCGGCGCCCCAGGCGAAATCGCGGAATTTCAGGAACAGCAGCATCAAGACTTCGGCCACCCCGATCGTGGCGATGGCGAAATAGGCGCCCCGCAGCCGGAAGCAGAGGATGCCGATCGGCAGGCTGGCCAGCATCGCCACCACGCCGCCGGCCACGATGCCGATCCAGGGGGACACGCCGTACCGGATGAGCAGGATGGTGGAGGTGTAGGCTCCGAGGCCGAAGAACGCCGCGTGCCCCAGGGACAGCTGCTTGGCGTAACCGCCCAGCAGGTTCCAGGCCACCCCGATGAAGGAGAAGAGCAGCACCCGGATGAAGATGTCGACGGCGAAGGGGCTCGACACGATCTGGGGCAGGAGGACGAGACCCAGCGCCGCCGCCGCGAGCCCCATCCCGGCCGCAGGACGCAGCCGACGCTTCATGTGGTCCGTCCCTTGTAGAGGCCGCTGGGCCGGATGGCCAGGGTCAGGAGCAGCACCGCGAACACCACGATCAGCCCCGAGTCCGCCCCGACGAACTGAATGCCCAGCGACTCCGCCATCCCCATCATCAGGCTGGCGATCAGCGCGCCCTTGACGTTGCCCATCGTCCCCAGCACGACGGCCACGAACGCCAGGAGCACGAACACCTGCCCCACCGAGGGATACACGGAGTAGAAGGGCATGATCAGCGAGCCGGCGGCGCCCGCCAATGCCAGCGACAGGCCCACGGCGATCTCGAACACATGATACGGATTGACGCCCATCAGCATGGCCACGTCCGGGTTCTGTGCCGCGGCCCGCATGGCCTTCCCCAGATCGGTGGCGCGCAGGAAAACTTCCAGGGCGCCGCTCAGCAGCATGGCCAGCCCGAAGGCGATCAGCCGGGCCACCCCCACGTACACGGGTCCGATGCGTATGGCGGACTCCGTGAAGCTCGTGGTGACAGTCCGATAATCGGCGGTGAACAGCAGCAGCGCAAGGTTGATGAGCAGCAGCGACAGCGCAAAGGTGAGGAAGATCTGCGGCATGTCGCCGAGCCCCAGGACCCTCCGGATCAGGAATCGCTGCAGCAGCACGCCGACGACGAACAGCATCGGCATCGAGACCACCAACGACGCGATCGGGTCCAGCCCGATGCGGGAGGCCAGCCAGTAGCTGATGTACATGCCGATCATCACGAACTCGCCCTGGGCGAAGTTGACGATCTTCACCACGCCGAAGATCAGCGTCACGCCGATGCTCACGAGGGCGTAGATCCCCCCGATGAGCAGGCCGTTCACCAGGGCCTGAGCGACGACAGTTGCCACGTACGATCCCTGTGCTAGCCGCTACGGTTTTATCAACTGGGCTCGGGCGTCCTCTTTGGGGAAGACGCTCACCAGGTCGCCCTTCTGCCACTGGACGCCTACCGGATGGCCGTAGATATTCTTGCCGGTCTGGTCGAACTTCACCTTCCCGCCCGGACACATCGCGGCGTAGCCCTTGGAAACGTCGAGGGCGGCCAACGCATCCCGCACCTTCTGCGGATCGGGTGACGCCGCCCGCTCGAGCGCATCGGCGATCATGAACGTCTGGGCCACCAAGCCGCCCGCATACTCGAAAATGAACTTCCCGTACATCTTCTGGTACACCGCATTCACGGCCTTCGCATCGGCCGTAACATCGTGGTTCCAGTGGGCCACACCCAGCAGCCCCTCCGCGTCCTTGCCCGCATTCTTGTAGAAGTCGGGGTGCACGAAGCCTCCCGAGCCGCCGTTGACGGGGATGTTGACCCCCATCTGCTTCATCGTGCGGACGATGAGGACCAGGTCATTCAGATACGACACGGCGAACAGCATGCTGGCGCCGGAGGCCTTGACCTTGTTGATGAGCGGGGCGGCATCGGCGAAGCCAGCCGAGTACGGCTCGAACATGACGATCTCCACGCCCTCGCCGGGCGCCTGTTGCTGGAGACCGTTGGAGGTCGAAGTTCCGAAGGCGGTATTTTCGAACACCACCGCCACCCTGGGCTTGTCGCTGATCAGCTTGGCCATCTGCAGTTGCGCCTTGGCAAACTGGGAGGCCCGGGCGAAGGGGGTGAAGGTATACTTGCGGCCTCCCTGATTGAGCTGGTCCGAGCTCGAGCCGGTGAGGAGCGGCACCCTGTGCCGCTCGGCCACCTCGCTGGTAATCAGCGTCAGGGCGCTGGCGTAGGAGCCGTGAACGGCGGAGAGCTTGTAGCTGGTGATCAGCCGCTCCGTCTCTGTGCGCGTCACCGTGGTATCGCTCTGCACGTCGGAGAGGATCAGGTTCAGCTTGGCGCCTCCCAGCGATTTGATCCCGCCGCGGTCGTTGACCATCTGGACGGCCAGCTTGGCGGCGTTGACGCAGTCCTGCCCGATCTGTCCGAAGCTTCCGGTGACCGGATACAGTCCGGCGATGTTGACTGCGGGCGGTGCGGCCCCGGCGATGCGCGGGGCGAGCACCCCTGTGGCGAAGGCGCCCCCGACTGCGGTGGCCAGAAAGTCTCTCCGAGTATACTGTCGCGCTGATGACTTGCCTCGGGACTTTGACGCTGTCATCTCTTCCCTCCTTGCAATCAGGACCTAGGGCCTGTTCTCGGCCCCCGCCGGCCCTGCGGGGGCGTTCCGGTACCTCGAATCAAAGCCGGTGGGCTTCGTGGACTGTGGAGTCTTAACCCCTTGCCAGCTCGAGGGGTGTGTCGGCTCAAGATTGGTGTCGCATCATACGGGATGTTAGCGATTATGACAAGCGTTACTGTCTGCAATTCCCCCGGGGGCCGCCGGCCTCGTCACTTCCCCTCGGGTCCAGCCGCCGAGGAGATGGCGGACGCGTTCCAGCCCCCGCCCAGCGCTTCGATTAAGAGGACACTGGCCACCATCCGGCGACCTTGGATGGCAACGGCGGTGCTCTCGTTCGCCAGGGCCGCCGTCTGGGCCACGATGACGTTGAGGTAGCTGACGGTCCCCGCCTTGTATTGGTTCGTGGTCAACACCACCGACTCCCGGGCCGCCTTCACCGCCTCATCCTGGACCCGCGCCTCGTCCTCCAGGATGCGAAGAGCGGCGAGATTGTCTTCGACCGCCTGGAAGGCGGCAAGCACGGCCTGACGATAGGACGCCACCGTGGCGTCATAGGCCGCCCGCGCCTGCATGACCTCGGCCCGGCGCAACCCCCCGTCGAAGACGGTCTCCGAGATCGCCGGCCCGATCGCCCAGAGCCGGCTGGGCCAGGAAAGCCAATCCGAGAATCGTGAGCTCTCGAACCCTCCGGATGCGCCCAAGGTGAGGGTTGGGTAGAAGGCCGCCTGGGCCACCCCGATCTGGGCGTTGGCTGCCGCGATCTGCCGCTCTGCGGCGGCGATGTCCGGCCGGCGCTCGAGGAGCTCGGAGGGGACGCCGACAGGGATCGGCGGCGGCACGGCCGCGAGGGGCGCCACCGGGAGGGAGAAGGTGGATGCGGACGTTCCGATCAGGGCCGCGATGGCATGCTCGAGCTGCGTCCGCTGCACGCCGACATCGATGGCCTGGGCCTGGACGGTCTTGAGCTGCGTCTCTGCCTGGACGACATCCGCCCTGGAGGCCACCCCGCTCGCGTATTGATTCTGCGTGAGCTGGAGCGCCTTCTGGTCGGCCGCGACGGTTGCATCCAAGAGCTGGCGCTGAGCGTCGAGTTCCCGCAGGGTGAAGTAGCTCTGGGCCAGGGTAGCCTGGGCGCTCAGGCGGGCGGATTCGAGGTCGGCCGCACTCGCCTGGGCGGTCGCCTGCTGGGACTCGACTGTGCGCCGAATCCGCCCCCAGAGATCGGGTTCCCACGACGCGTCGAGGGGCAAGGAGTATTCCGTGAGAGTCTGGGCGGTCGATAATCCCTGGCCGCCGATGGTCAGCTGGCGCAAGCGCGTGACCCCGATTCCGACGGAAAGGGACGGGAAGTAGCTCGCCCGTGCCGCCTGGACCGCCGCGCGAGCCTGCCGGACCTGGGCCTCCGCCGCGGCCAGGGTCTGGTTGGAGAGGCTGACTTGGACCTCGAGGGTGCTCAACAACGGATCGTGGAAGATCTCCCACCATGCCCCCCGGAGGGTCGCGTCCTGCGGTGTCGCCACCTTCCAGTCTTTCAACTCCTTGTAGGCAGGAGGAGACGCGACCGGCGGCCGCATGTATTTGGGGCCGACCGTGCAGGCGGCACACAGGGTGAGTACCCCGCTGATTGTTAGGAGTGCGATCCACCGGACGTTCATGCGAAGCATTAGACCGTCACCTCACTCCCCGGGTCCCGCTGCCCGGCCTGCTTCAGGCCGAGCTCGCCCGGGGGATGGACCAGCGTCCCGAGCGGCTCCTCCGGCACCTCACAGGCCGGCCGGACGGGGAGCCGTATCGCGAGTAACCTGCGGTCTCTGCCTGCCCCGCAGCCGCTCGACCCACAGCCGGAACCGGTCCAGGTACAGATACACCACCGGCGTCGTGTACAGCGTGAGCAGCTGGCTGATCAGCAGCCCCCCGACGATGGAGATGCCCAGCGGGCGGCGCAGCTCCGACCCGACCCCCGTCCCGAGGGCCAGGGGCAGCGCCCCCAGGAGCGCGGCCATGGTCGTCATCATGATGGGCCGGAAGCGCAGCAGGCAGGCCTCGTAGATCGCCTCGAGGGGGGGCTTCCCCCCTTTCCGCTCCGCCTCCAGAGCGAAGTCGATCATCATGATGGCGTTCTTCTTCACGATCCCGATCAGAAGGATGATGCCGATGAGGGCGATGACGCTGAGATCAGTCCGGCAGAGGAGCAGCGCCAGGATGGCGCCCACCCCCGCCGAGGGGAGCGTGGACAGGATCGTGATCGGGTGGATGTAGCTTTCGTACAGCACCCCCAGGACGATGTAGACGGCCACCAGCGCCGCCAGGATCAGGATGGGCTCGTTCGCCAGCGAGGCCTCAAAGGCCTGGGCGGTGCCCTGGAAGCTCCCCCGGACGCTCGCCGGGATGCCCAGCTGCCGCGTGGCCTGCTGGACCGCCGTCACGGCCTGCCCGAGGGCCACCCCCGGGGCCAGATTGAACGAGAGGGTCACCGCCGGGAACTGGCCCTGGTGGTTGACCGAAAGCGCCGTCGTGGTGGGCTGGTAATGCGTGAAGGCGCTGAGCGGCACGGGGGACCCTGTCGGCGGCCGGACATAGATGTCCCGCAGGGTCTCCGGGCGCTGCCAGTACTCCGGGGCAACCTCCATCACGACGTGGTACTGGTTGAGCTGGGTGTACATGATGGAGACCTGCTCCTGGCCGAAAGCGTCGTAGAGAGTGTTGTCGATGAGCTGCGAGCTGATGCCGAGCCGGGACGCCGTGCTGCGGTCGATTGCCAGTGTCGCCTGCAGCCCCCGGTCCTGCTGATCGCTGCTCACGTCGCGCAACTCGGGCAGCGCGCGCAGCCGCTGCTCGACCCGCGGGGCCCAGGCGGTGAGGTCCGCCACTCGATCGCTCTCGAGCGTGTATTGGTATTGGGCATTGCTCAGCCGGCCCCCGACCCGAAGGTCTTGGACCGCCTGGAGGAACGCCGGGGCACCCGGCACGGCGGCGAGCCTTTGCCGCAGCCGGCCGATCACCTGATCGGCACTCACCGACCGCTGCCCCTGGGGTTTCAGAGCGATGAACATGCGGCCGGTGTTGGTCGTGGCCCCTCCGCCCCCGGTCCCCCCCGTGAAACCGGCCACCTGGTCCACCGCCGGATCGCTCTGGATGATCTTCACCACCTCCGTCAGCTTGTCCCGCATGGCCTGGAACGAGATGTCCTGGGCCGCCTGGATGCTCCCGCCCAGGCGCCCTGTATCCTGCTGTGGGAAGAATCCCTTCGGGATAACGACGAAGAGGTAAATGTTCACCCCCACGGTCAGCAGGGTGAGGGCGAGCATGAAACGCGCGTGGTGAAGCGCCCACGACACCGTGATGTCGTAGCGCCGGTGCATCCAGTCGAATACCCGCTCGCTGGCGCGGTGGATCGGGCCATGGCCGCGGGCGCTTTGGGGCTGCAGAAGCCGCGCGCACATCATGGGGGTCGTGGTCAGGGAAACCAGCAGGGACACCGCGATGGCCACCGAGAGCACCACGGCGAATTCCCGGAACAGGCGGCCCACGATCCCTCCCATCAGAAGGATTGGGGTGAACACCGCCACCAGGGAGAGGCTCATCGACAGGACGGTGAAGGAGATTTCTCGCGCCCCCCGGAGCGCGGCCTGATGGGGGGTCATGCCTTGCTCGATGTACCGGGTGATGTTCTCGAGGACGACTATGGCGTCATCCACAACAAAGCCGGTGGCGATGGTAAGCGCCATGAGCGAGAGATTATCCAGGCTGTACCCCCAGAGATACATCACCCCGAAGGTGCTGACGAGCGACACCGGAACCGCGATGCCCGGGATGAGGGTCGACCGGACGTTCCGCAGGAAGGCGAATACCACCAGAATCACGAGCCCGATGGCGATCAGGAGCGTGCGCTCGACATCGCGCAGAGAGGCGCGAATCGGCGGCGTGCGATCCAGGGTGACCGACAGGCTGACGTTGCCGGGCACGGTGGCTTCCAGTTGCGGCAGCAGGCTCCGGACGCGATCCACCGTCTCGATGATGTTGGCGCCGGGCTGCCGGAATACGATGATCATCACAGCCGGCTTGCCATTCACCAGCCCCATCGTGCGCACATCCTCCACCGAATCCCGGACCTCGGCCACATCCGACAGTCGAACAGCGCTTCCGCCATTGTAGGCGACGATCAGGGGCCGATACTGCTCGGCGAGATGCAGTTGATCGTTCGTCCAGATTTGCCAGACCTTGGCACCGTCCGTCAGCTGCCCCTTGGGCCGATTCACGTTGGTGCCGGCCAACATGGTACGCACATCCGCGAGGCCGAGCCCGTACTTGCTGAGCGCGGTGGGGTTCAGCTCCACGCGGACGGACGGCAGCGCCCCGCCCCCTACGAACACCTGCCCGACCCCCTCGACCTGCGAGAGCTTCTGCGACAAGATAGTCGAGGCCGCGTCGTACATCTGCCCACGACTGACCGTGTCGGAAGTGAGCGACAGGATGAGGATGGGCGCGTCCGCCGGATTCACCTTCCGGTAGGTCGGCTCGCTCGGCAAGTTCGAAGGCAGGTACCCGCGCGCGGCGTTGATCGCCGCCTGGACGTCCCGGGCTGCGCCGTCGATATTGCGGCTCAGGTCGAATTGCAGGACGATCCCGGTGGAGCCCCGATAACTCGTGGAGGTCATCTCGGTCACGCCCGCGATGCGACTGAACTGGCGCTCGAGCGGCGTGGCCACCGATGTCGCCATGGTCTCGGGATCTGCCCCCGGCAGCGACGCCGATACCTGGATGGTCGGAAAATCCACCTCCGGGAGGGCGGACACGGGAAGCAGGCGGAACGCGATCGCACCGGCCAGCAACAGCCCTGCCGTCAAGAGCGTCGTCGCAACCGGCCGGCCGATGAAGATGCGCGAGATGTTCATGCCGGCCTCATCCCCGCATCGCCGCCGCTTGGCTCCCCGCCTTTCGACCCGCGGAGGCGCCTGGCCAGCCGGTCGAAGGCGAGATAAATGACGGGCGTCGTGTACAGTGTGAGCAGCTGGCTAATCAGCAGCCCCCCGACGATGGAGATGCCCAGCGGGCGGCGCAGCTCCGATCCGACCCCCCTCCCGAGGGCCAGGGGCAACGCGCCCAGGAGCGCGGCCATGGTCGTCATCATGATGGGCCGGAAGCGCAGCAGGCAGGCCTGGTAGATCGCTTCGCGAGGAGACTTGCCCTCCTTGCGCTCCGCCTCCAGGGCGAAGTCGACCATCATGATTCCGTTCTTCTTGACGATCCCGATCAGGAGGATGATGCCGATGAGGGCGATGACGTTGAGTTCCGCCCGGCAGAGGAGGAGGGCCAGAATGGCGCCCACCCCCGCCGAGGGGAGCGTGGACAGGATCGTGATCGGGTGGATGTAGCTCTCGTACAGCACCCCCAGGACGATGTAGACGACCACCAGCGCCGCCAGGATGAGGAGGGGCTCGTTCGCCAGCGAGGCCCGGAACGCTTCGGCAGTGCCCTGGAAGCTACCCCGGATGCTGGCCGGCAGGCCCAGCTGCCGGGTGGCCCCCTCGACCGCCGACACCGCCTGCCCGAGGGCCACCCCCGGGGCCAGGTTGAACGAGAGGGTCACCGCCGGGAACTGGCCCTGGTGGCTCACGGCGAGAGGCGTCGTCGACTCGCTGATGCTCGCCACTGCCCTCAACGGCACTTGCCCGCCGCCCGCGCTGCGGAGATACACGGCCTGCAGCCCGCTCGGGTGTTGCCGAAAGGGAGGCTTGACCTCGAGCACGACGTGATACTGGTTCAATTGCGTGAAGATCGTGGAGACCTGCCGCTGGCCGAAGGCATCGTAGAGGGTGTCGTCGATGAGCTGCGTGTTGATGCCGAGCCGGGATGCCGTGCTGCGGTCGATTTGGAGGGACGCCTGCAGCCCCTTGTCCTGCTGATCGCTGCTCACGTCGACCACCCCCGGCAGCGCGCGCAAGGCGTCGACCAGCTTCGGCGCCCAGTGGTTCAGCTCGTCCGCATTCGGGTCCTCGAGGCTGTACTGGTATTGCGTACGGCTCACCCGATCCTCGACGGTCAGGTCCTGCACCGGCTGGAGGTACAGCGTGATTCCCTCCACCCTCGCCAGCCTGGGCTGCAGGCGGCGAATGACCTCGCTCGCGCTCACCTTTCGCTCAGCCAGCGGTTTCAGGTTGATCTGGATGCGCCCGCTGTTGAGGGTCGTGTTCGTCCCGTCCACGCCGATGAACGACGACAGACTTTCCACGGCCGGATCCTGCACGATCGCCCTGCCCAGAGCCTGCTGCCGCTCGGCCATGGCCGCGAACGAAATCGTCTGGGGGGCCTCCGAGATGCCCAGGATGACCCCGGTGTCCTGGACGGGGAAGAAGCCCTTTGGGGCGACATTGTACAGGTAGACGGTGAGTACGAGGGTGCCGATCGCCACCAGGAGGGTCGCCCCCTCCCGGCCCAGGACCCAGCGCAGCGTCGTTCCATAGAACGCGATGATCCGGTCGAACCAGCGCTGCGATACCCGATAGAACCACCCTTGCTCCTCCTCGGGCGTGCGTTGGAGCAGCCGCGCGCACATCATCGGCGTCAGGGTGAGCGACACCACCGCCGAGATCAGGATGGTGGCCCCCAGGGTAATGGCGAACTCGCGGAACAGCCGGCCGACCACATCACCCATGAAAAGCAGGGGGATGAGCACGGCGATGAGCGAGACGGTCAGGGACAGGATGGTGAATCCGATCTGCTCGGCGCCCTTGAGGGCGGCCTGCAGCGGAGGCTCCCCCTGCTCGATGAATCGATCGATGTTCTCGATCATGACGATCGCGTCGTCCACTACGAAGCCGGTGGAAATCGTGAGGGCCATCAGGGACAGGTTGTTCAGGCTGAAGCCCAGCAGATACATGATGCCGAACGTCCCGATCAGCGACAGGGGGGCGGCCACAGCCGGAATGGCCGTGGCGGAGGCGACGCGGAGAAAGAGAAAGATCACCATGATGACCAGCGCCACGGCCAGCATGAGCTCGAATTGCACGTCCTGGACCGAGGCCCGAATGGTCGTGGTCCGGTCGGTCAGTACGGACACCTTCACGGAGGCGGGCAATGTGCTCTCGATCTGTGGGAGCAGGCGCTTGATGCGGTCGACCACCTCGATGACGTTGGCGCCCGGCTGCCGCTGGATGTTGACGATCACCGCCGGGGTCTCGTTCATCCATGCCGCCTGGTTCACGTTCTCCGCGTCGTCGACCACGTCGGCCACGTCGGACAAATGGACCGGCGCCCCGTTGCGGTACGCGACGATCAGGGGCCGGTACTCGCCGCTGGTCAGCAGTTGGTCGTTCGCGCCGATGACATAGGCCTGGTGGGGGCCGTCAAAACTGCCCTTGGCCTGATTGACGTTTGCGGCCGCCACCGCCGCGCGCAGGTCCTCAAGGGTGAGGCCGTATGCCGCCAGGGCAGTCGGGTTGGCCTGGATGCGGACGGCCGGTCGCTGCCCCCCGCTGATGCTGACGAGGCCCACCCCCGAGAGCTGGGAGATCTTTTGCGCAAAGCGAGTATCCGCGAGGTCTTCAACCTGCGGCAGCGGCATGGCGTTCGACGCCAGGGCCAGGATCAGGATCGGCGCATCCGCCGGGTTCACCTTATTGTAGACGGGAGGATTGGGGAGATCCGCTGGCAGAAAGGTGTAGGCGGCATTGATGGCGGCCTGCACCTCCTGCTCGGCGACATCCAGGCTGAGGTCCAGGCTGAACTGGAGCGTGATCACCGAGCTGCCGCCGGAGCTGGTCGACATCATCTGGTTCAATCCGGGCATTTGTCCGAACTGGCGCTCCAATGGAGCGGTGACCGACGAGGCCATGACGTCCGGACTGGCACCAGGGTAGAAGGTGAGGACTTGGATCGTCGGGTAATCGACCTGCGGCAAGGCCGAGACAGGCAGTTCCCGGTACGCCACGGCCCCCGCCAGCAGAATGGCGACCATCAGCAGCGTGGTGGCGACAGGCCGTAGGATGAAGAGCCGGGAGAAATTCATCAGTTGCTCTTTCGTGCGCTATTGCCCGACGGCGCCTGCAGCTCCACCTTTGCGCCTTCTCGGAGTCTCTCCGCGCCATCGGTCACAACGACATCCCCCGAGACCAGCCCGGCGCTGACCGATGTCTCGCCCCCCTGACTGACCTCGACCGTAACGGGGCGCATCGACACCGTCTGGTCTGCCTTCACCACGTACACGAAGGCGCCTTGGGAGCCATGCTGGATAGCGGCGTTCGGCACCAAGATCGCACCGCGCTTCACCTCGATGAGGAGATGGGCGTTGACGAATTGATTGGGGAACAGCACGTGATCGGCGTTGGGGAACTCGGCTTTGAGACGGACCGTTCCGGTGGTTGGATCGATCTGGTTGTCGACCGTCAGCAACGATCCCGTGGCCAGCTTTCGTTGTTGTGCGCGATCGTAGGCCTCAACGGGCAAGCGGTCGCCGGCCCTGAGCTTGGCAAGCACTTGGGGAAGATTGTCCTCCGGGATGGAGAAAATCACGGCAATCGGTTCGAGCTGCGTGATCACAACCAGGCCGTTGGCATCGGCCGCGTGCACGATGTTACCGGGATCCACCAGGCGGAGACCCACGCGCCCGCTGATGGGCGAGGTGATGTGGCAGTAGGCAAGCTGGACCTTGGTATAATCGATCTGGCCCTGATCGTTCTTCACTGCCCCCTCGTACTGCCGGACCAGCGATTCCTGGGTATCCAGCTGCTGCTTGGGAATGGAATCCTGTCCCCAAAGCACCCGGTACCGCTCCAGGTCAATCCGCGCGTTCGCCAGCAGGGCCTGATCGCGCGCCAGTTGCCCCTCATACTGAATCAACTGGGCCTCGAATGGGCGCGAGTCGAGCTCGGCCAGCAGGTCTCCCTTGACGACAAGCTGGCCTTCCCGGAATCCGACGCTCATCAGTTGTCCGTCGACGCGGGTATGGACGGTCACCGTGTTGAGCGGGGTGACCGACCCGATTCCGGTGAGGTAGATGGGAAGGTCTCCCTGCTTGACGGCCGCGGCCGTCACAGCAACTGGGCGGGCGGCAGGGGTCGCAGGCGGGACCGCACGCGGTTGGGCCCGGCCTCTCGTGCTCCAGAGGGCGTACGCCCCGACGGCCAGAAGACAGAGCACCAGCAACCAGAGCCACCAGCGCCTGCGCGTGGGAGCGAGACGAGGCTCTTCCGGTGCGTGGTTCTTTGGGGTTTCCTCCATGGACGCCATGATCATTGCCTCACAATGGATGAGTCCGCCAAATGCCCGGCCTATGCCGTTGTCAAGCGTTCGTGTCGTCTCGTCACGGTCGTGGCAGTCTGCTCCGAAAAGCGGCCAACACGCCGGCCATTTTCATTTCGGGCAATACGCCCCATCTCCCTGCGGTGATCCTCTTCCTTTATACGGATGGCGAGAGGAGGAGGTTTCATGAAGACTTACAGCAAGGGCTGCCGTTGCTCTGTACAAACACCGCCCATCCTTCACGATGTCGAGAATGCCTTGGTTCCCTCGGCCAAATACGGCAAAGCCGGCGGGTACTCCGGGTACCCGAGGATGCCGTAGCCGGGCATTATAAGCCCGTGGAACTCTCGTTTCAACCGTACACAACTGCAAGATGCAGGCAGGCCCCGGCAGACCGTAGCTGTGGCGTTATGCCGGGTGTCCTCCTCCGGGCGTCTCCGCGCGCTCCTCCGGCTCTCCCCTCCAGCGCTTCGCCAAACGCTCGACCAAGACGTACAGTGCCGGAATGATGAAGATAGCAATCGCAGTCGCGGCTGCCATGCCGCCGATGACGGTCGTGCCCATGATCTGACGGGCCACCGAGCCCGCGCCCGTTGCTATCCACAACGGCACACAACCCAGAATGAACGCGAAAGAGGTCATAAGGATGGGGCGCAGCCGAAGCCTGGCTCCTGCCAACGCAGCGTCAGCCAGGGACTTTCCCTGTTCGTATTCATGCTTTGCGAATTCCACGATCAAGATCGCGTTCTTTGCCGCCAAGCCGATCAGCATCACCAAACCGATCTGAGAATACACGTTGTTCTCGATTTGCACCATGTACGCGGGATAGAATGCGCCGAGCACCGCCCGGCGCAGCCACAACACTCCAAAGGCGCCGAATACCGCGACCGGTGTGCTCAGCAGGACGCTGAACGGGAGCGACCAGCTTTCATAGAGGGCAGCCAAAATGAGGAACACGAACAGCAGCGAGAAGCCGAAGATGACCGACGCCGGGACCCCTTGCCGTGCCCTCTGCTCTTGATAAGACATGCCCATGTAATCAAAGCCCATTTCGCCGGGCATTGTCTGCTTGAAGACGTCCTCCAGGGCCGCCGTCGCTTGGTCTGCGCTGTAGCCTGGCGCCGCGCTGCCGTTGATCTGCGTTGACCTGTACTCGTTGTAGTGCATCGTAAATTCGGGGCCCTCACGCGACTCGAGCTTCGTCAGCGTGGAAAGCGGCACCATTGCCCCCTTGTTGTTGCGCACGTAGAAATGCTCGATGTTCGCCACGTCCGACCGGTACGGAGCTTCCGCTTCCACGTACACCTGCCAGGTACGGCCGAAGTTGTTGAAGTAGTTGATGAACAACCCGCCCATGAAAGCCTGAATGGTCTGGTACACATCGCCGATGGCCACGCCTTGCTTCAGCACCTTTTCCCGATCCACGCGTACGAACTGTTGCGGCACGCTCGGGAGAAACGTCGTGCTGATCGTGCCAATTTCGGGACGCTTGCGAGCCGCCGCCATGAATTCGTTCAGGTTTCGCCCCAAAAACTGAATGTCCCGTCCTGCCCGGTCTTCCAGCACGAACTGAAATCCGCCGGACGTGCCGACCCCAGGGATGGCTGCCGGCGAGAAGCTGAAGGCGATCCCTTGCGGAAGCTTGCTGAGCTGCTCGTTCAAGCGCGCCTTGATTTCCTGATACTGCTCCGCTCGTGTTTCGCGGCTACTCCATGGCTTCAGAGCGACAAAATAGAAGGCGTTGTAGCTGGTCCGGACAAGGCTGAGCAGGCTGAAGCCAATGACGCTGCTGTAGTACTGAACCCCAGGCGTGGCGCTCAGAATTTTCTCGACGTCTCTCGATGCTGCGGCCGTCCTCTCCAGCGAAGCCGAATTCGGAAGCTGCATGTTGATGAAGACATAGCCCTGGTCTTCGTCGGGCAGGAAGCTCGACGGCAGGAGCTGGCCGAAGACAATACCGGCAAGGCCGAACGCCGCGAGCACCACCAGCGCCAACACACCTTTCCGGATCAGCGCGCCGGACAACCGAAGATAGAGTTCCCTCCCGCTCCCGAACATGCGATTGAACCACCCGAAGAATATTGCGAGTGGTCCGCGGCTCTCCCTCTTTGGCCGGAGCAGGAGCGCGCCCAGCGCCGGGCTCAGTGTGAGGGCGTTAAACGCCGAGAGGACCACCGAGACCGCGATGGTCAGGGCAAATTGCTGGTAGAGCCGGCCGGTGATCCCCGGGATGAAGGCTGTCGGCACGAAGACCGCCGAGAGGACCATGGCAATGCCGACGACCGGCCCGGAAAGCTCTTCCATGGCTCGTCGAGCCGCATCCTTGGGCGCCAGCCCTTCCTCGATGTGGCGCTGGACGCCTTCCACGACGACGATAGCGTCGTCTACCACCAAGCCGATGGCCAGCACCAGTCCGAACATTGAAAGGGTATTGATGGAAAAGCCGAACAGGGGGAAGAGAACAAACGTGCCCACCAGCGAGACGGGCACGGCCAGCATCGGGATCAGGGTGGCGCGCCAGTCTTGCAGGAACAGATAGACCACGAGGAGCACCAGCGCGATGGCGATCAACAGGGTTTTAATAATCTCGTTCATGCCTTCCGTCACGGCGCGCGTCTGGTCAAGCGATACGGCGTAATCCATGTCTTGTGGGAAGCGCGGCTTCATCTCGGCCATCAGCTTTCGGACGCCTGCGGCCGCTTGGACCGCATTGGAGCCGGGCAACTGATAAATGGCGATGATCGCGGCGGGCTCGCCGTTCAGGCGACTGACAATGCTGTAATCATTTGCGCCCAGTTCGACCCGGGCGACGTCTTTCACGCGGACGATTCCGCCATCCGGCGCTTCACGGACGACGACGTCCTCAAATTGGTCGGGCGATGTCAGGCGGCCTTGCGCGAGGACGGAATAGGTGAATTGCTGGCCCGCGGGAGCCGGCTCGCCGCCGACTTGACCAGCCGGATTCACCGTGTTCTGCGCTTGGATCGCGTTGACGATATCCGTGACGGTGATGCCCAGTTTCGCCAGTTGGTCAGGTTTTACCCACAGCCGCATGGCATACTGCCCCGCGCCGAACACCTGCGTCTGGCCGACACCGTACAAGCGTGCGACGGGGTCATTGAGGTTGATGTAAGCATAGTTGGCCAGGAACTTCGCATCGTGAGTGCCGTGCGGCGAGAAGAAGGCGACCAGCATGAGCGGCGCGCTCGTTGACTTTTTGATGGTGACCCCATAGTTGTTCACTTCGGGTGGAAGCTGCGTGGCGGCGAGATTCTCGCGTGATTGGGTGAGAATCAGGTCGATGTTGGGGTCCGTCTTGAGGTCAAAATCAACCCCCATGGTCGTCTGCGAGTTGGCCGTGGCGTTTAACGAATACATATAGCTCATGTCGTCCACGCCATTGATCTGCTGCTCGATCGGCGTGGCCACGGCCTGCTCGAGGGTCTGCGCGTCCGCACCCACGTACGTGGCCTGCAATCTGATCTCAGGCGGGACGATGTTGGGAAACTGGGCGACGGGCAGGCTCGCGATGGTGACCGCGCCCACAATCACCGTAAGGATGGCGATCACCATCGCCACGATCGGACGGTTGATGAAGAACTTGGACATGGTGCGATCTGCCTCTGCTCGGCCTCAGCCGGCCTTCGAATGTCAGCGGGCCTTGCCGGGCGCTGAGGGTTCCTCGACCGCGGCCTGAGGCGGGCTCAGATACGACTTCGGATTCACGATCGTGCCCGGTCGGACCTTCTGGATCCCTTCCACGACGACCCGCTCCCCGGGCTTCAGCCCCTCGTCGATCACCCAGAGGCTGCCGACGCGCTCGCCCACCTGGACCGGCCGGATGTCTATCGTGTTGTTTGTGCCAACGACAGCTACTTGATAGACACCCTGCAGCTCCGCGACCGCACGCTGCGGGACCAGCAGGGCGCCGCGCTTGATCTCGCGCTGCGCCCGCACCCGAGCAAACTGTCCCGGTCGGAGAAGATTGCCTGGATTGGGGAAGAGGGCGGCCACCTTGATCGTCCCAGTTTGGACATCCACCTGCCGATCGAAGAACACCAGCTTTCCCGGGTGGGGGTAGACACCGCCGTCGGCCAGGATGAGCTGGACCGAGGTGTACCGCATGGCGCCGTCGCCCTGCTTTGCCTGGGCAAGATACCCTTGTTCGCTCATGGGGATATAGACCTTGATTGGGTTGACGGTCGACACGGTGGTGAGCTCCTGCGTGGAGCCTGGGCCCACGAGGTCTCCGATCTGCGCCTTCGCGATGCCCGCGATGCCGTCAATGGGGCAGACGATCTTGGTGAAGCCCAGGTCCAGTCGAGCTTTTTCCATGGCTGCCTGACCAGCAGCGACCGCCGCCTGATTGGCGCCTACGTTGGCCTGAGCGGAACCGACGGCGGCCTTGGCGGCCGCCACCGCGGCGCGACTGGACTGCTCGGCCCCGGTCGCATTGTCCAGATCCTGTCGGCTGACCGCCCCCTCTTCTGTGAGTTGTTTGATCCGGAAATAGGTGGCCCGGTCGTTGACCCACAGCGCCTCCTGCCGCACCACCTCGGCCCTGGCCTGCTCCAAGGTAGCCCGGGACTGCGCCAGGGCGGCCTGAGCCTGGCTCAGCGCCGCAGCGGCCTGATCGAGGGTCGCCTGGAAGGGTCGCGGGTCGATCTCGAAGAGCACCTGCCCCTTCTCGACCAGGTCCCCCTCTTTGTAGTTCTGCTTGACGAGGTAGCCCTGGACCTGGGCGCGGATCGTCGCATTCACCATGCCATCCGTCGAGGCGATCCATTCTGCATAGACCGGAACGTCCCGCTGGATGACCTCCGCAACTTCGACGATGGGCGGCGGCGGGGCCGACTCGCCCTGCTCTCCCTTGCATCCCGAGAGCAGCAGGAGGGGCATGCCGGCGAGCAGGAGTATTCCTGCGCGGCAGAAGGCCCCCCGTCTCTGTCTCCATGCCATTCCCGAATCCTCCTCCTCTTCGGATCTGCCCTCCCGGGGCCGAGGCCAACCGGACGAGACCCACACTGGTCCCAGGCCGCACAGCATTCGCCGCAGAGCTCGCGGCGCATCGAGAAGCGGTACAATCTACTGGGAAGGTTTGGCTGAGGCTCGCGCGCCCTCCAGGAACAGGCTGACCATGTCGTCGATGACCTGATCGACGGTACGGCGGGACGGGGGCTTTTGCCCGAACAGCTCATGCAGCAGAATGTACTGCGTCACCATGCCGATGAAGTTCCAGGCGGCCTGGGCGTGGTCCACCACCCGGAAGGCTCCGGCGGCCACGCGGGCAGCGATGTACCGGCTGAGGTAATCGTCGATCCGCTGCACCCGCGAGCGGAAGAACAGGTCCGAAAGGGAGTGGCCCTCCAGGGCGCTGAAGAGGAGCAGGCGCATGAGGGTCGGGTCCCGCTGCATGCGGGCGATCATCTCCCGGGCAAGCTCCCGCAGGACACCCGCATCATCCTGCCGGCCGGCAACGGGCGCGACACGATCCAGGATCTCCTCCGTGCCGATCTTGGCCTCGAGAATGGCGGCGTAGAGTTCATCCTTGCTGGTGAAGTGTTTGAAGATGGTCGTCTCGCTCACGCCGATGGCCTGGGCCACCTGCTTCGTGGTCGTTCTCCCGAAGCCCTTCCGCGAGAAGAGGTCCGCCGCGACCTCGATGATCTGTCGACGGCGGGCAGCCCCGGAGAGCCGCGTCCTCTTGCCGCCGGATCCTCCCGGTCTGCGGGGGAGCCGAGATTTCCCGATCCGCTCCACGGCAGCTCACCCCCTGTATGGCCGGATCCCCGACCTGCCGATGATGCAGGGCGGCCGGAGATCCTCCCGCGATCCAGCGCGACGGAGACAGGTAGTTTGTCCTTCCTAACAAACCTTACGTGCGATCCTGTTCCAGGTCAACCTGAAACTGCAATCTGTCCGGTGCGCCGTCTACCCCAGCCGGGACAAACCTCTGGCTCTTTGCTCCAAAAGACCCTACGGTGACAGTTTGTCTGCTATACTACTCTATCTCCTGATCTCGATGACGGCAGCCCCCTGCCGCAGGCGGCGGCTCTGTTGCGGTGGCCGAGCGCTTCGTGGACGGGGGTGGCCATGCCGGCTACCGATCCCCAAGGGAGGAGAGCTCTCTCGATGAAGGAAAGCGTGCCAGCGACCGAAACGCCGGCGGAGGCGCCTCCACGCTCTCGCACAGCCCCCTTGAATGCAAGCTTCGAGGACCTGCTGGCACCCTTGGCCGCCATCAGCCACTCCATGCAGGAGGCCTTCGATCCTCGACGCTTCCTCGCCGAGTTTTCGATGAAGCTGCAGCGCCTCATCCCCCATGATCGGCTGCTGATTCCCTACCTCGAGGACGGAGGCGAGACGGTCTCCATCTTTGCAGAGCACGCCGTCCGGGGCTCTCTGCTCCATGACGGCCGGTACACGATCGACTTCGATCCCGCCGGCCGGTACGCCCCGGACGATCTCGCCATCGGGCCCGTGTGCGCCGGGAACGTGTTGCTCACCAAAGACGTCCACACCGATCCGCATTTCTCCCCCGCTCTCCGCCAGCGGATCGCCGCCCGCGTCGGCCTGCGGTCGCGTGTCGCCGTCCCCCTCTACAGCGGCGGGGGCGTGATCGGCGGCCTCCTCGTGGGCAGCCGGGCCCAAAGGGCGTATGACGATCGGCACGTCGCCATCTGCCGGCACGTGGCCGATCTGATCGCACCCTTTGTGGAGAACATCGTGCGGCTGCACCGGGAGCGACGGCGACGGCGGCGCCTGCGCGACGCGGCGGCATTGGTCCGGGTCTTCGGGGCCAGCCTGGATGTCCAGGAGATCTTCACTCGCCTGGCCGAGGCCGCGCGCCCCATCCTGGAGTTTTCCGTCATGGCGGCGTCGCTCCTCAGCCCCAGCGGCCGCGACCTCGAATTCCTCGCCACCACCAGCCGCGTATCGCGGGCCGGCCGTCCGGCCCGGGAGCCGCTGGACCATTTTTCCTTTGGGGCGCAGGTCGAAGCCGGCGAGACGGTGCGCATCCGCGATGCCAGCCGCGAGTTGGATCCCGGGCGACCGGGCGACCGCCGGATCCTAGATCAGGGCGTGCGCTCCACCCTCTGCGTGCCCCTCCGCTTCGGCGAGCACGTCGGCGGGCTGCTGTTCTTCGGCAAGGACCGGCCGTACTGGTTCAGTGCGGCGGACGCGGAGATCGCGGAGGCGATCGCCGCCCAGGTGGTGATGGCCATCCAGCACCAGCGCATGGCCGATGACCAGCGCCGGCTGGCGCTGATCGAGGGGCGCGCCCAGCAGCTGGAGCAGCGCGTGGCATCCCTGCAGCACACGCTCGGCGAGCGGTACGGATTCGAGCGGCTGATCGGTCGGGCCCCGTCGCTTCTGGAGGCGCTGAGCCGGGCCGCTAAGGTCGCGCCCACCGAGGCGACCGTCTTCCTCAGCGGCGAGAGCGGCACGGGGAAAGAGCTCGTGGCCCGGGCCGTCCACGCCGCCAGCCCGCGCGCGCTCGCTCCCTTCTCGGCGCTGAACTGCGCCACCCTGCCCGATACCCTGGTCGAGTCGGAGCTTTTCGGGCACGAGCGGGGCGCCTTCACGGGGGCGGACCGCCAGAAACCGGGGCGGTTCGAGGTTGCGGCAGGCGGCACGCTTTTCCTGGACGAGATCACCGAGCTGTCCCTTGCCGTGCAGGCCAAGCTCCTGCGCGTCCTCCAGGAGCGCGAGTACCAGCGCGTGGGAGGCACGGCCACCCTGCGGGCAGACGTCCGGCTGATCGCGGCGACCAACCGCGAGCTCGAGCGTGAGGTCGCGGCCGGCCGGTTCCGCGAGGATCTCTACTACCGGCTCAACGTATTCCGCGTGCACCTGCCGCCCCTGCGCGAGCGAGGGGAGGATGTGCTCCTCCTGGCCGATCACTTCGTCCGCACGCTGGGCGCCAAGATCGGACGGGGGGAGCCGGGGCTCAGTGCGGATGCGCGCGCCCTGCTGCTTACCCACCAGTGGCCCGGCAACATCCGCGAGCTGCAGAACGCGATCGAGCGGGCCTTGATTGTCTCGGATGGCGGGCTTCTCATCGCGGCACACTTCGGGCTTGCTCCGACTGCTGCGCCCCGCCCCGAAGGGCCCCTCGTCCCCGCGCCGCGCCGCCAGGCGGCCGAGCCGCTTGCCGAGATCGAGCGGGGTGCGATCCTGGAGGCTCTGGACCGGGCGCATGGCAACAAGAGCCGTGCCGCCAAATCCCTTGGCATCACACGCACGAAGCTCTATACGCGCCTGCGACACCATGGGCTCGACCGGGCCTGAGTGTCCAGCCATGGACACTTTCGTCCAAAATTGATCAGGCGTTGTCCGACAGCACACCCACGTCCCTCCATCGCTTGTTTCCATGCTGCTGAGAACAAAATAATTTCCGACAGTTACCCATCGAAAGACAGTTGGCCGCAATCTTGCTCTCTTCCATTCCGGCCCTGATGGAAGGTCTCGGAGGGAGGAGCGATATGAGTCAGCACGCCGTGGAACGTGCCATCGGCAAGCTCGTTACGGACGCGACATTTCGCGGGCGGTTCTTCGAGGACCCGGCAGGCGCCACCCTCTGCGCCGGGCTCGACCTCTCCTCCACCGAGCTCGATGCCCTCTCGCAGATTTCCCCTCGCCTCCTGGCGCGATTCAGCGCCAGCCTGGATGATCGTATCCGCCGTCTCACGGTCGAGGGCATTCCGGGATCCGCTGAGGGCCGCCGATGATGGGCGATCCCGCATCGGTAGGTGGCTGCCGAGCGCACCCTGGGGGCCCACCCTCCCGGGCCACGAGCCGTCCGGGCCGCTTTTGGCGCGCATGCGCCTCCGGGCTGCTCGCCCTTGCACTCGTGACGGGGTGCACGGTGGGGCCGGATTATCGGCGACCCCAGGTTGCCGTGCCGACGACGTGGCGCACCGCGGCCGAAGGGGCCGGGTCGCTGGCCGACCTTGCCTGGTGGGACCTTTTCCAGGATCCGGCCCTTCAAGGACTCATCCGGACGGCCCTTGCCGAAAACCAGAACCTCCAGACGGCCGTGGAGAGGGTGGTGGAGGCGCGCGCCGCGCTGGGGGTGACCCGGGCCGCCCAATTCCCCGAGGTGGACGCTGGCGTGGGCTACACCAGCGAGCGCTACTCCGCCTACAACTTTCCCGCCATCCCGCCCGGCGAAAACCTCGCGCACAACTACTATCAGCCCCAGGTGAGCCTCCTCTCTTTCGAGCTCGATCTCTGGGGGAAGCTGCGCCGGACCACGGAGGCCGCGCGGGCCGATCTGCTGGCCAGCGAGGAGAATCGGCAGACGGTGGTCATGACCCTCGTGGGCGACGTGGCCCAGGCCTATTTCGATTTGCTGGAGCTGGACCGTCAGGCGCAGATCGACCGGCAGACGCTGGCCTCTCGCCAAGCCTCGCTCGACCTGGTGACCCATCGCTTCCAGGAAGGGCTCACAGGGGAACTGGACGTTGATCGGGCGAAGGCGGAGGCGGCCGCCGCCGCCGCCAGCGTCCCGGACGTCCAGCGCCGGATCGCCCAGACGGAAAACCGCCTCAGCCTCCTCCTGGGCCGGAATCCCGGCCCGATCCCCCGCGGGGCGGCGCTCGACCACCAGCAGGCACCGCCGGAGATTCCCCCCGGCCTCCCCTCGGCGCTCCTGGAGCGCCGGCCGGATATCCGGGCCGCCGAGGCGCGGCTGGCGGCGGCCACGGCCCGGATCGGGGAGGCCAAGGCGGCCTTCTTCCCCCAGATCGTGCTCACCGGCCTCTTCGGGGTACAGAGCGGCGAACTCGGAAATCTCTTCACGGGGCCCTCGCGCATCTGGCAGGCCGGCCCGGCGGTCACCCTGCCGCTCTTTACGGCGGGCCGGCTCCGCTCCAACCTGGAGGCGACCGAGGCGCGCCAAGCCGAGGCACTGAGTCAGTACCGGCAGACGATCCAGGAGGCCTTCCGGGAAGTGGAGGACGCCCTGGTGTTCCACGCGAAGGTGCGCGAGATCCGCCTCCAGCGGGAGCAGCGTGTACAGGCCGAGCGGCAGGCTCTGACGCTGGCCGAACTACGGTACACCAACGGCGTCTCCTCCTACCTGGATGTCCTCGACGCGCAACGCCAACTCTACGTCGCGGAGACGGACCTGAGCGCCGCCCTCCGGGACCAGCTCGTCTCGGTGGTGCAGGTCTACAAGACCCTCGGGGGCGGGTGGCAGATGCCCTCGCCCGATGGAAAGGATAGGCAGCCATGAGCGAGCAACCCCCCCCGGACTCCCCGGAGGTGCTGGAGCCATTCCCGGCGGCGCCGAACGGAGAGGAGGCAGCCGATGTCACGGCCCTGCGGGGCGCCGGCCGGCGGTGGATGCAGCATCCGCTCCGGGTGGCCCTGCTGGCGGTGGCGATCCTGATCGTCGGGCTGGTCGTGGCGCACTACTATATCTACAGCCTCTCGCATGAGTCGACCGATGACGCCTTCATCGCCGGGGATGTCGTGGTGGTCAGCCCGCGCGTGGCCAGCAGCGTGGCCACGGTGTTCGTGGACGACAACCAGCACGTGAAGCAGGGGGAACCCCTGGTGGGGCTGGACCCGCGCGACTTCGAGGCCAGGCTCGCCCAAGCTCAGGCGAACCTCGAGGCGGCCAGAGCCCGGCATGGGAGCGCCCAGATCAACGTGCGCGTGATCGACACGACGGCAGGCGCCGGGGTCGAGCAGGCCGCAGCGGGGGTCCAGGCGGCACAGCGGCAGGTGGACGCCGCGCAGAGCCGCCTGGCCCAGGCGCGGGCGCAAGTGGCGGTCGCGCAGGCAGAGGCCACCCGCGCGGAGGCCGACGCGCAGCGGTACGAGCGGCTGCTCCAGTATCACGCCGTCTCGACGCAGGAGCGTGACAACACCGCGACGCTGAGCACGAGCACCGCCGCCACCCTCGAGGCGGCCCAGAAGGCCCAGCAGGCGGCCAGCGACAGCTTCCGGCAGGCCGAATCCCAGCTCGGGGAGGCGAAGGCCCGCCTCGCCAGCGCCAACGCGGCGCCGAGCCAGATCGCCTACAGCCGCTCGCAGGTGCAGACCGCGGCAGCGGAGATCGACCAGGCGGACGCGGCTGTCCGCCAGGCCCAACTGGCGCTTTCCTACACCAAGATCGTGGCGCCCGTGGCCGGGTGGGTCACCCAGAAAAGCGTGCAGGCAGGCGACTATGTGCAGGTCGGGCAGGCGCTGCTGTCGATCGTTCCAGACCGGCTCTGGGTGATCGCCAACTTCAAGGAGACGCAGCTCCGCTATATGCGGCCGGGGCAGCCGGTCGCGATCACGGTGGATGCCTACCCGAACCGGACGTTCCGGGGACACGTGGACAGCATCCAGGCGGGCTCGGGTGCGGCGTTCAGCCTCCTGCCCCCGGAGAATGCCACGGGAAACTACGTGAAGGTGGTCCAGCGGGTGCCCGTGAAGATCGTGTTCGACGACCCGCCGGATCCGCAACATGTCCTCGGCCCCGGGATGTCGGTGGTGCCCACCGTGACGGTGCGGTGAGGGGGACAACCCATGCGCCGACGAGGGGCCCCCTCCTGCGGTCGGAGGGGCGGCCGGCCCCGCGCGACCGGGGGCTAAGATGACCGTGCCCCCGCGGAACCCCTGGCCGGTGGCCATCGCGGTCATGTCCAGCGCCGTCATGGAGGTGCTGGACACGACGGTGGTGAACGTGAGTCTCCCGCATATCGCCGGCAGCCTGTCCGCGACGGTGGACGAGGCGACGTGGGTGCTCACGTCGTACATCGTCGCCAACGCGGTGATCCTGCCCATCTCCGGCTGGCTGGCCAACTACTTCGGGCGCAAGCGCCTCCTCCTGGCGGTGGTGACGGGGTTCACCGTCTCCAGCGCCCTGTGCGGCATGGCGCCCACCCTGCCGCTGCTGATCTTCTTCCGGGTCATGCAGGGCACGACGGGCGGCGGCCTGCAGCCCCTCTCTCAAGCCGTCCTGCTGGAAGAGTTCCCGCTGCACGAGCGGGGCAAGGCCATGGCCTTCTGGTCCCTCGGCATCATCGCGGCCCCGGTGCTGGGCCCCACGCTGGGGGGGTACCTGACCGACAACTACTCCTGGCGCTGGGTCTTCTACATCAATCTGCCGATCGGCATCCTCAGCCTGGTCATGATCTCGCTTTTCCTCTACGACCCCCCGTACATCCAGCGCGGCTCCTCCCGTGTGGACCTCTGGGGGCTGGGGATGCTGGCCCTCGGGATCGGGGCGCTCCAGGTGATGCTGGACCGGGGACAGGAGGAGGACTGGTTCGGGTCGCACTTCATCGTGACCCTGGCCATCACGGCAGCCATCATGCTGACGGCTTTCGCCCTCTGGGAGCTGCACGTCCCGGACCCCATCGTGCACTTCCGCCTCGTCCAGTACCGGTCCTTCGCGGCCGGGATCCTGCTCGTCACGGTCCTGGGATTCGTCCTCTACGGCAGCCTGGTCCTCCTTCCCCTCTTCATGCAGACGCTCTTGGGCTGGACCGCCGTCACGGCCGGCATCTGGACCAGCCCCCGGGGTGTCGGCACCGCCCTCTGCATGCCGCTGGTGGGTTATCTCTTGGGCAAGGGGTGGGATGGCCGCAAGATGGTCGCGTTCGGGTTCGCCGTGACGAGCCTGGCCTTCTTCGGCTACTCGCGCATGACCCTGGACTCCGGGACCTGGGACATCTTTTGGGACCAGATCAACCAGGGGGTGGGCATGTCGTTCATCTTCGTCCCCCTCACCACGCTGACCATGGACCCCATCCCGCTGACGGAGATGGGCTACGCGACCAGCCTGTACAGCGTGGTGCGCAACATCGGCTCCAGCATGGGCATCTCGTTCGTCACCACCTGGGTGGCCCGGCGGTCGCAGTTCCACCAGACCCTGCTCGCCGCCCATGTGACGGCCCTGAATCCCCGGGCCCAGCAGTCCATGGCTCGACTGCAGCAGTCCGTCTTCCAGCCGCACGCCGACCCCATCATGGCCGGCCGCCAGGCCCTCGCCGCCATCTACGCCATGGTGCAGCAGCAGGCCGCTCTTCTGAGCTATGGCGAGGTGTTCCAGCTGATGGGGATGCTCTTCCTGGGCGTGATCCCCCTGGTCGCCCTCATGCGGCGGTCCCAGGCGCGTGCCGGGGCCTCTGCAGCACACTGAGGCGCCGCGTCCTCGTGCGGCTTATGCGATTCGAGGACCGGGCATCGGCGACTCGGCCGGCGGCGGATTCGGATAGCAGGGAACAGGCTGTCAGCGCCCGCGGGCTCGAGGAGATGACCCAGCCGGCGGATGTGTTCCCGCCGGGTTTGCACGGGACTTACGGCCCCTGAGTTCTTGAGAGGGGAAGCGGTTGGGGAATGGCGGAGAGGCGACCGAAGACACCGTGCGCACGCCATTGGTGCCGGGGGACCGGACCCACAACGGAGCGAACCGTCCGGTCCGTCACCGGGAGGCATAGGTGTCCATGCGGTTGTTGGAAGCCTTCCCATCTTAGCGAAATAGACCACGGACTTTGCTGAGAAAAGCAGGGGAGCGCATACGGTGTAGGATTGCAGCCCATTTGTTTTCTGCGAGAAGCTTTCTTTGGAAATCCTTTTCTTCCTTTCTCATTAGTTCCAAGACTCTTGTGTCTTCGTCCTCATCCAGCCAGTACCCGTGTTGATTCTCGCAAAACTCCAATTCGAGGTCGTAAAGGCGGTACTGAAATCTCCTGAGGGGTGCGTTGCACTCGGGGCATTTAGCGGTTGTGGCCGTGGAACTGAAGATTAGGGTTCCTTTCTCGTCGTCGCCGAAGTCAAAGACCTCATCCTCCAGTTGTTCGAGTTCCTGATACTCCAACCACATTCCCTTACAGGATTGACAGTAGTTGACTGCGATTCCATGCCGTTTCGTTGAGGCCAGATCCGCATTGCATTTAGGGCATTTCATCTCTTCCCCCCGCTCTCTTCGGCTTCCAGCAATCCGCGTCAGCTCCGGTCCCTGGTGGAGCCACCCATAAACACCAAACCGTCACCGGCTTGCCCCCATGCCGATCAACACCCCCTGGGTTGCAGGAGAGAAGCCTGGCGAAGCGTCGCCGAAAGAGTATGCCTGCGACCACGGGCTGTCAACCCAAAGCGCGCCCAGGCCGGCGACCGGGGGGCTGCGGACGCAGGCAAAAGAGGGTCCTGTCCGGGAGTTTGAAATGGGAGCAGTCCAGGGCGGGTCGTGCCGAGTTTGGGAAGCAGGGTCAACCTGGATGGTCAGTCTCGGGTGTGCGATGCCGGCTAGAAGAACCAAGTCGAGGGAATGGAAGACTCTTACGCAATTGGCGGTCCGCGGGAGGGAATCGAACCCCCATGAGGTTGCCCTCGCGGGATTTTGAGAAACGTTTTGGAGTCTTTAGATTCAGGTACTTCCAGCGTCGTTGGTTCGATTTTTGGTTCAGTCCCGTTTTGCCCACTGGCCTCCTTCACGTCTGCCCAAAACGAGTGTACCATATCTGAAAGCGCTACTCCGGGCAAGGCCAATAACATTCGCTGCGCAAGAGCCCCGCGGCAGGATTGGGGATAGACCACGCCTGGCCCGGCCCAGCGCGCCCGAAGGTGGGGCGCAGGGCCGGCGGACGATCCCGCGCGCGGTTGTGGGTGGTTCGGTCTCCCTCCCTACGGGTTGCGGGCCTCGGGTGCCGGTGTCATCGGAACCATATCTTCGCCGTCATCGCGGCATGATGGTGTCCCGGAGGGAACGTCGCAATCAGATTCCGAGCGTCTCCCGCTCATGGGCACTTCGCGCTGGTCCCTCCGTGGACGACGCCGGGCGGGCCGCCGGGTCGCGGGTCCGGTTCCCGCTTGGTCAGGATCCAATAGGTGGCTTCCGCCAAGTGGCGCGCGACCGCGCCGATTGCCGTCGCGTGCCCCTTCCGCTGCTGGATGCGCGTATAGAGGCAACGGACGTGGCGGTGCGGCCGGGCGGGGCGCGTGCGGTCGGTGGGACTCGCCGCCTCGACGAAGGCCCACTTGAGGTAGCGAGTGATGTCCACCCGGAGCTGGCCGTAGTGGACGCGGCCCCCGCTGGCGTGCACGCGCGGCGTGGTGCCGGCATAGGCGGCGAGCTGCGCCGCGCGCGGGAAGCGGCGGATGTCGCCGATCTCCAGGCGGAGGACCACGGCCAGCACCCACCCGACCCCGGGGAGCGTCCGGAGGAGCTGGAGCTCCGGGGTGGGCGCAAAGACCGCGCGCCGGCGCGGCTCGAAGCCCTCGATCTGGGCCGACACGACGTCCAGCTGCTCCAGGAGGCGCTCCGTGGCGGTCCCGACTGTGCGGCGCCAGCAGGGGGAGGGCGGTGGTGAGGAGCCACTGGCGCCCGCGGCGCCCGAAGAGATCGCTCGTCCCCTCCAGGCGCAGGCCGGTCCTTGGCCAGGGTGGCGTGGATCCGATTCTTGAGCCGGGTGCGCTCCCGGGTGAGGACCATGCGGGTGCGGGGGAGATCCCGCTGATCCCGGAGGGGGCCGGGCGGGATCCACACCGTGGGGAGCGTCCCGGCCCGCTGCAGCCGGGTCCGCCCCCGCGCGTCGAGCGTGTCGGTCTTGGTCCCCAGGCCGCGCAGGAGCTTCGCCTTGCGCGCGTGGACCAGCTGCGGGACCTGGCCGGCCGCTTCGATCTCGTCCACGATCCAGTCCCAGGTGCCGACGGTCTCGACCGCCACCGGCGAACCCCGCTCGCGGGTCGCGAGGAATTGCTGCAGGGCGCCCCGGACGTGGTCGATCCGGCCCTCGTACCGGCGCTGGCCGTCCTCCGTCTCCACCGAGACCTGGGTGTACCGCTTGTGGGCATCGAACGCGATGTACTCCATGGCAGCGCGCCTCCTCTCAGCGGGGACCCCGCCCGCACCCCCTCCCGGGTCGACCGCAGCATACGCTGCAGTGCTCAGGAGGCGCAGCGCTTTCATAGCATCAGATTCTGCTGGGCGTGCGTAGCCCGTGTCCAGGAAACCGGGAGCGGTATACTTAGCGCGACCACTCGGCCCAGCGTCCTCCCTCAATCGCGGCAAGGAATTCTGCGACGTGAAGGTTGAAGAGCTCCGGCTCTTGGAGATTCGGCGTGTGGCCGCAAGCTGGGAAGACGACGAGTCAGACGTTGCACTATCTGTCATATCTTGCTTTTCCCGGGCCACCTCTCCCGAGGAGGGGAGGGACTCGGATGGCGCGCGCGGCCAGATCTAGTCCGCCGTGCCCCTATCCTACGGGTTTCCCGTCAGCCTTCCCTTGCCCAAACCCGCAGGCTCCCCTATTGCCCCCGCTGGCCCGAAACGCTGGAGATTATACAAATAATGCTACGTCCCCTAGTATGTTAAAGGAAACCTTGGCACGAGACTCCTAGGTTCTTGAATCCCCGCCAGCTACACAACAAGCTCGGCGAAAGTGATTGTCTCGATGCACGCTAAAGCACCACGGGCTTGTCGGGCAGTTTATTCCGGTCATCGGCGACAGCAGGAAAATGTTCTTTCAGATGCTGCGTCACCGCCTGAATGCCGCTGATCACGCCCCCTTTATAGTTTCCCTGTTTAAAGGCGGTTTCCATTTTGCGGCAAATCTGCTCCCATTCTTGCGAGGCCACCTTCGAGTGAACCCCGCGATCGGCAACGATTTCAACGGCGCGGTCGGCGAGCAACAGGTAAATCAGCACGCCGTTATTGTGTTCGGTATCCCATACACCAAGTTGCGAATATACTTCAATGGCGCGTTCTCGCGCGGATTGCCCCTTGAAGAGCGGAGAACTGTGCAGTGCTCCTTCTACCGCGAAACGGATTTCCCCAACATGTTCGGCCCTGCTCGCTTTGATCGCCTTCTCAATCGCAATCAAAGCTTGGCGGGGAAAAGCTCGATTCACCTGCCAGTGGGTCGCCAGAAGATGCCTCACAATGCGTTTGAGGTTCATCGTTACCACCGCCCCGAAGCGCCGCCACCGCCAAAGCCGCCACCGCCTCCGCTGAAACCGCCGCCACCAAATCCCCCCGTCCCGAATCCCCCACGATAACCGCCGACGCCTGGCCCGACCATCCCACCACCCACCAACGTGAAAAAGAGCGCGATCACGCCCGCGACAATCGCAATGAAGGCTGTACCTACCAAGAACCACGCGATCACGGCCACGATCCCCCCGGTCACGACTGAGCCGGGAAACCTGCCCAGGACAGAGCGCAGCGCCACACCCAGCACAAACGCAAGAATAAGAATAACCGGCAGATACTGCTGAATGCCTACGGTATCGCCGCCACGCTGTCCTGTGGGTTCCGGCAGCGGCTCGCCGTCGACGACGCGGACGATCTGGTCGACCCCGGCCGCAATGCCCCCATAGAAGTCCCCTTGCTGGAAGCGCGGCGTAATGATCTCGCTGATGATGCGCTTGCTGGTGGCGTCATTGAGCGCCCCCTCCAGGCCGTAGCCCACTTCGATGCGCAGGGCCCGGTCGTTCTTGGCAACGACAAGGACTGCACCGTCATCCACTTTCTTCCGCCCCAGTTTCCATTGCTCGGCAACGCGCAGGGCATACTGCTCGATCGTTTCCGGAGCGGTGGTGGGAACGATAAGGAGCGCGATCTGACTGCCTTTCCTGGCTTCAAACGCTTGCAAAGTCTGCTCCAAGGCGGCCTTCTGCTCGGCCGTGAGCGTTGCGGTCTGGTCGGTGACGCGTCCTACCAAGGGCGGAACCGGGACCTCTGCTCCAGCGACACAAACCCAGCAAAGCGTGAACGCAAGACATGCAGCTCTTGCCACAGGGATCGGTCTCATTTCGCGGCTCCTGGAGCCTCGCCTTGGGGTTTGATCGGCGCCGACCCGAAGTCAACTTTCGGCGGCTTGGAGATTTCCGCTTCGTTTTCTACGGTGAAGTTGGGCTTCGTTTTGTACCCGAACACCATCGCCGTGAGATTCGAGGGGAAGGAGCGCACCGTGACGTTGTATTCCTGCACGGACTTGATGTACCGATTGCGCGCCACCGCAATACGGTTTTCGGTGCCTTCCAACTGTGCCTGCAGGTCGCGGAAGTTGGCGTCTGACTTCAATTGCGGATAGTTCTCGGTCACCACCAGCAGCCTGGAGAGGGCGCCCGACAGTTCTCCTTGGGCGGCTTGGAACTTCGCAAATGCTTCAGGGTTATTGATAAGCTCCGGTGTCGCCTGGATGCTGCCCACTTTCGCGCGGGCGTTGGTGACACCCAGCAACACCTCTTTTTCCTGGGCGGCGAAGCCCTGTACGGTTTTCACCAGGTTGGGGATCAGGTCAGCACGACGTTGGTACTGGTTCAAGACCTCCGACCAACTCGCCTTGATCTGTTCCTCGCCGGTCTGGAAGGTGTTGTAGCCGCAACTGGAAACGCTGAGCGCAACCAACGCTACCAGGACCACCCATAATTTACGCATTTGATTTCTCCAGAATGTTGAGCCTCCTCCGTCGGTCGCCACGAGGAGGGGCAACGGATCGGAGGTTACGCCTGGCCGCCCTAGCCTGTCAAGCCCGTTGGCTCCTTGGCAGGGCGGCGGATGAGGTGGCCTGCCCCATTGATTGGTCCTCCCGCAAGGTTAGTGTCCCCTTCGGGGATGGTGGAAATCCCCCGCCTTCAGGCGGAGCACGCTGGGCGATAGGGGCGCCACAAGGTTTCGATCGGCGAGGTTCATGCGATCAGCGTAGTGGTGCCCCTGAGCCCGCCGCAGATCTTGTGCGCATGCGGAGTCGACTTCCAGTCGACCCAATCTTCCTATTGGAAGTGGCCAGGTCATATACAGTTCAGAGAACGGTTCCATGAGGTCAACCCCTCGGCTTGCAGCCGAGGGTCGTTGAGTTCAAACCGGCTCCTAACGCCAGCGTCGGGCGCGGTTGGGTTCAGGCCATGGCGATTATTTAATTTCCCCCCGTGATTGTCATGGGGGACGTTGCATTATCTGTCGAATCTGCTTAGCTACACCACCGCGGGAAATCGCCCTGCCACCGTGATTGGGGACGATGCCAAGTTCGTCACGTGCGAGGGAACTCGTCTTGCCCCTGCATCCATAACCACCTTGAGACGGATCGCTCACGCGGCACCCCGACCTCCGACGGACTGTCGGCACAGGGCCTGGCCCCGATGGATCGCAATACACCGGCGCACGCCGGCCGCCGCTCCAGAGAGAATCGCGCAGCAGGCCGACGGCCTGGCAGGCCGTGGTGACGCCATCCTCACGCAACATGCCGTACATGGCAATGGATTCCCCGATCACAGCTGGAAGGATCGGACTGGCGCGGGCCGAGGTCGCCTGGGTCCGCCTGGTCCTATCCCCGGTGTCCCTCTTTCCCCTTGACGCCCACCGTTGGTCCGCCGGATACTCCATGCAGCCCCAAGAAGGCCGCAAGCCGCGACCACGGGCAGCCCGAGGTCGAGCCGGCGGGTCCAGGTGCGGGCGCCGCGCCAGCGGGGAGGGCCCGTCGCATGGCGGTCCTCCAGCAACATATGTCTATCATCTCATTAACCGGAGGGAAGGTTTTATGGAGCTTCACGAAGCCATCGAGAAGAGGCGAACCATCCGAATCTTCAAGGAGGGGGCGACCGAGGCCCAGCTCCGCACGCTCCTGGCCGCGGGCGCCAAGGCGCCGTCCACGCGCAACCGGCAATCCTGGGAGTTCATCCTGGTCCCGGAGCGGGCCCGGGTGGACCGAATCGCCGAGTTGAAGTACCAGTACAACCGGAAGTTCTCGCCCGGCCCGGGCGAGACCCAGCAGGAAGTCGAAGCGCGGGCGCGCGACCAGCAGCAGTGGTTCCAGCATGCCAGCGTCGTCGCCGTCTGCACCCAGGGGGGTGATGTTGCCTCCGCGTGGCTCGCCGTCGAGAACATCTCCCTGACCGCCGTCGCCGAGGGGCTGGGCAGCGGCATCATCGGCTTTGGCGGGGAGGAGAAGAAGGCCGTGGAGGCCCTCCTGGGGCTGCCCGCCGGCTACGAACTGGTCTGTATCATGAAGTTCGGGGTGCCCGCAGGGCCAGTCACGAAACCGCCGATGCGACCCGAATTCAGTTGGCTGCACAAAAACACATTCTAACGCAAGGTAAACGATGCCCTGAACAGGGCTCGCACGAGGTGCTGGCCAGGGGGTGCTTCCCCCTGGCCTTTTTCTGTTTCCCCCGCGGTCAGGGGAGGCACGTCCAGACTCATCGGACACGCGCACTTGAGACAGGAGGTCCGCTGAGGTCATGAATCCCAGGCGTTTGCAGGAGAGTATTCGGGGCTGGACGGGGTCGCGGCGGACGACAACGCGACGCTGGCGATAGAAGTCAAGATGGATTGGCTCCTTGGCCTCAAGCAGCCATTGCACATTCAGGGTGCCGGGGGGGCGAACCTAAGGGTATTTTTGCGGTTCCCCCGGAGCTGCTTGTCCCCTTCCAGGGTCAATGGGCGGCCTGAGAATACTCGCCGCCCGGACCCCCGTCAAATGCCGGACCGGGCGCGGGACGGGGAGGAAGGGGACACCGATGAACGTCCTGGGGTACATCCGGGTCAGCACGAACGAGCAGGCGGAGAACGGGGTGAGCCTGGCGGCCCAGCGGCACCGGATTCGGGAGTACTGCCAGGCAAACGGCTACAAGTGCGTCGAGATCCTCGAAGACGACGGGTACAGCGGGAAGGATTCTCCGGCGCCCGGCGCTCCAACGCCTCCTGGCAGAGCTGGAGGCTAAGGGGTGCCCATTGGGCGCCCTTGTCGTGGCCAAATTGGACCGGCTGACCCGGTCGGTCCGGGACCTCATCCGGCTGACCGAACTCCTCCGGAAGCATGGCGTAGCCTTGGTCTCCATCCAAGAGGCGGTGGACACGTCCACGGCGACGGGGCAGATGTTCTACACCCTCGTGACCGTCATCTCCGAGTGGGAGCGGGGCGTCATCGGGGAACGGACCCGGGAGGCGCTGGCCCACAAGCGGCGGGACGGCAAGCGGGCGGGGGCGATCCCCTACGGATTCAAATTGGCACGGGATCGCAAGACGCTGGTGGAGGTCCCCGAGGAGCAGCGGACTCTCGCGCTGATCCAGCGTAAGCGTGAGCGGCTCAATCTCAGCTTCTCCCGGATCGCGACGGACTTGAATGCCAGGGGCAACCTGGCGAAGCACGGCGGCCGCTGGCAGCCCGGGACTATTCGTAGCGTCCTCCGGACCCTCCACCGCCACGGGGGAATGCTCGGACCTGTGAGAGCGGCCGGGTGAACCCGGAACAGGGAGGAACTGGGGCGGAGAGCTGGCGAGGGAGGCACAGGATCAGTCGGCGTGCCGGGGGGCTCATGAAGACCGCTGCTGTCCCGTCAAGGACTTAGAGAATTGATCCCTGCATTTTACCTGGCGAGATCCCCGCTTTCCGCCTGCTCCCTTCCCACCCGTTTTCGGCCCATCACAGGGCGTCCAGGGGGGGCAAAGCTCCCCTGGAAAGCGATCGCCCATCCTCGGGCTTCCTGGTGGGCTAGGCGGGGGGTTTCGAGGGCATCTCCGGGACCCTCCGGATAGCCCTGGATCCGCCCGGCTGGCGGCGGGGCTCACCACTGCGGTTACTCGGAGCCGATCATTTAATTCCCCCCCGGCCCTACAGAGGGAGCAGCGGGGGCGAAATTCGGAGGGTATTGACTGGTGGCCTGATGAGGTGTCCCGTTCGAGGCCTGCACGGCTCCCCAAGCAGGGCGAAGCTCTAGCCGTTACACAAAGGTGTTGATAACGGTCGGCGTTTCGCTAGTAACGGCATGAATTGGTTGACCGAATCGGAACGCCTTGTCGGGGAAGAAATCTTCCTCGATGTCAGCTCAATCCGAAAAGGACGGAATGCGCTGTAACCACAGAGGAATCGCGCCTATTGACAAGCGAATCTTCAACACCTTTGTGTAGCGGGTAGGCCCGGCCCCGAGACTGGGATAGGAGTACGCGCCCCAGAGATAAGCCCCCGCCCAGTACGGGGTGTAGCCATAGTAGCCATGGTAGGCGGTCTCGTGCTGCCGCGAGACCGGCTTCTCCGTGTCGATCGGGGGACTCTCCGCCACCTGGGCCTTCGTCAGCGCGGCCATGAGTCGCTTCTGCGCCCAGTCGATCGCGCGGACGGCGATCGGCGAGAGGAGCACCTTCCGGCCCGACAGCCACCCCCCCGTCTCGACCACGACGTAGCGCACCGTGTAGCTCACATCGTCGAAGTAGCCGTCGTGGACCGTGCCGATGTCCCCATCGGTGGCCCCGATCGTGAACCCGTGGAGCGCCTTCATGCTCCGGAGCATCGCACCCTCCTGTGGGGCTTGTGGCTGCCCCCCGCCGCCGGCCCCGCCGGATGGACCCGGAGGGGAGGTGGTTGCGGCACGAACCCGCACCGCGTCAGTACTCGGGACTGTAACGCTCGAACGTTGTGGACAGGATCTTCCGCGCACTGCACAGGACCGTATCAGGCGCGCTCGGATTCTTCCAGAAGATCTGGTAGGGTCGGATGCCGGACGCCGCCGAAGGGGAAAGGGGCAGGGCCAGGACAGCGACACGGGTGACGGGGGGCCACCGCATGGCTGTTCTTCGTACCCGCTGGCGTGTCTGCGGCCGCCGGTCCATCGAAGTCGTCGGCATCGAGGTCAGTCTCTGGCCGGGACGCGAGCAACCGATAGGGAAAGCGCTTGCGTGGCCGTCTGCCCACGCAAGCTCCAGACCCGCCGTGGCCTGCTGGAGGCACCGGCGCGACCAAGCCCGAGGCGGAGGCCGGGCTGCCCCCGTCTCGAACCGGGTCTCGCCTTTAGCTCGCCGCTGGCTCTGGATGCTGCCTGCTCTTCGCCTCGAGCTCCTTCCGCCCCTTCTCGGCATTCCGGTATTCACCGGTCATGGTCACAACGGCCGTTTGGAGTGACCGCACCTTGAAGTACCAGACCGCCCCGCCTCCGGCAACGAGCCCAATGAGGATTCCCAGCCAGAAATTGATGTCCATAGCCTACTCCTTTCGTGCGCTCGGCCGTGGGTGCAAAGATCATGTTCCCTCCGTGCCACGCCCGTCTCAAACAGATATCGGTGCAATAACAGATCCACCCCCGTTCTTGGGTGGCCCACGGGATCTCAGCGCTGGTGAATCGAATAGTTGAATTGAACCAGCGGCGAAGAACCAGGGGATGGACAGACTGAAAACCCACGACCCTTCGGAGAGGCTCCAAAATATCGGACGGCCTGGCGCCCAGACCCGCTGGCGCACCCAGCCCGCGCCTTGCGCCTCCTGGTAGGGTCGAGGACTGGCGCGGCACCCCTTAGGCTCCCCTTGGCCGTGTCCGCCGTTTCCAGCTTCGTGCCCGTTTAGGTTGGCCGTGAGCCCGTCTCCAGTCCCCGCCGCATCAAACGGAGCGTGCGGATTTCCCGCACTCCGCTTTCCTGCCCGTTTCACCCCAAGGGTTATGGGACCTATCGGATGGGGAGCGCTGTCAGCGGGGCGCCGCGCGGTACCGAATGCGATAATCGCCATACAGCCCGAGCGTCGCATAGAGCCACCGCCGACTCCACCTCGTCCACCCGAGGCCCGGACGATTCCGTGCCCGCATCAGGTGCCGCCGCACCTTCTGCTCCACCCAGTTCCGGACGTAGGAGAAGCACCGACTGGCGTGGCCCACGGCGAAATACTGGACCCAGCCGCGCAGCACGGGGTTGATCTCGGCGATCACCTTCCGTACGGGCTGAGACTGGAGGTGCCGAAAGATCTCCTTGAGCGTCCGCAGCAGCGCCGCGCGCTTCTTCAGCTGCGGCGTCCGCAGCGGCCACCAGACGCCCCGCTTGGAGCGGACGCGCCAGAGGGTGAAGCCCAGGAAGTCCACGGTCTCCCCCTTCACCAGGTCCACGACTCGACTCTTCTCTTCATTGACCTCGACATGGAGGAGCGCCAATTCCTCGCGGAGCCGTTTGGTGATCGCGTCGAGCAGCCAGGCATGGCGGGGATGGGCGTCCACCAGGACGACCAGATCATCGGCGAACCGCGCGTACTCCAGCGCCGTGTACTGGTGGAAACAGGTGACCGCCTTGGCGCGCTCCAGCATCCGGTCCACCTCGGTGAGGTAGAGGTTGCTGAGCAGCGGGGAGATCACCCCACCCTGAGGAACACCCATCTTCCCGGAAGCCTTCAGCATCTGCTTGAGCAGGGCCAGGATGTCCAGATCGTTGACGCGCCGGGCCACCTTCGCGAGCAGCACATCGTGCCGCACGCGATCGAAGTAGCTTCGGAGATCAAGATCGATGATCCTGGTCTTGCCTTGGCTGATCGCTTTGGCCACCCGGTCCACCGCTTGATGCGCCGACTTCAGCGGGCGGTACCCAAACGACCCGGGTTGGAAGTCAGCCTCGAAGATGGGCTCCAGGACGAGCTTGAGCGCGCCCTGGACCACGCGGCGCGGATGGCGGGGATCGAGAGGATTCGGACCTTGCGGCCGTTGTCCTTCGGGATCGCCTGCTTCCGGCACCGCAGGGGCCGAGTCCGTGCGCGAGACCAGTGCGTCCCGGAGCGACTGGAGGAACCCCTCGACGCCGCTCGCTTCGATGGCGGCAAAGGTCACCCGGTCAATGCCTGGGGCGCCATTGTTCGCCTTCGCTGCTGCGTACGCTGCCCGGAGCGTCTCCAGCTTGCACACATGGACGTACAGGCCCCAGAACCGCCAGGACGGTTCGGCCTTCGCCTTGGCGTAAATCCTCCGCTGCAGGTCTTGCAGCCCGATAGACGCCATTGTCATTGCGTCTCTGCCTCCCGTGTAGGCGGAGGAACACGAACAGCAGGGTCCCTTCGCTCCGGCGGCATTACCCGCCTTCGTCGCTACTCCGGACCCATCCGCCACCGTCTCGTCGTCCGCCCCTTTCCCGAGGGACTCCCGGTTATAGGACGTACCCAGCTTCCGCCGCTTTCGCGACGGGACGAGGACGGCTTCTCCAGTTGCTCGGCATGTCCTGTGTCACCGTGCTGTCCCTACCACCCCGCCGAAGTGGCATGCGGCGTCAGTCAGCTTGCCGCCTGTCATGCTGCCTTCGCCCCGGACCAAAGGGCTCGGCCTTCGGGGTCATTTTTTCGAGGCCACTGGTGGGTTCACTTGCGTTACGGCCCGGTGACTCGCTCACCATCCCGATGATGGCTTTGTCGGTTGGCTTCCTCCGCTTCGTTTCCTCCGCGGAGGCAACCCAAGCTACGGGGGGTCTGACTGTTCCCCCGGTGGGACTGCCTCCCACTGAACATGCCAGCCTTCGCTGGACACGCCGGCCCGCAAAAACTTCAGATGTTGCCCATGCCTTGAGTCGAATTCTACGCTTTGATCAGTACGGAACCATTTGATTGTAAAAGAATCTTCCAGCGTCGACCACTCTGAGATGCGACCCATTGCCAATTTTGGGTCCGTCCACCGGGACTAGTCGAAGACTTAGGATTGGGAATTTTGCTTAATTGGCAGTCCGCTCCCCCGGCTCCCTGAATGTGCAATGATTGTCTGGGCCCCCAAGAGGGCCTCCGGCTCCACGCCGGGCGTTACCTTCCCATCCTCGCCCACCATGGTGTTTTCGATCATCACTCGGATTGTCCCCCGCCCTCGGCCCGTGTCTCCACTGCACAACTTCTCGGTCTGGCTGAGCTCCGCACGCATTCAAAATCCGTCCTCACGGTGCCCCAATACTCTCCGCTGCGGAGCACTAGGAAGGGGCACCGCCTCGAATGGGCGCGACGCCCACCGCCCGTCGGTCCGGTTCCCTGACCTCAGGGAGCCAACCTGCTGTTCTGTATTCTTGCCGGCATTCTCGCTCGCCTTCCCGAGGGGGTGGGAGGGATCGGGGGGCGCCGCTGCCGCGGGGGGACCGGAGCGACCCGCAGGGAATGGCGCTTGCAAATGGCAGCCGAGGTTTTGTACTATCTGGGGGCGCGAAGGGGACGTGCGACGGCCTCGTGCAGGAGGCATCCCCACCTCGTGGTTCCTGGAATCGCGGACGTCTAGGGCGGTCGGGACGGGCCGTGTCTTGGCCCGGGGGTGGGTACCGGGGGCCGGACATCGGTGACGGGAGAGACGCCGCCATGACCCGGGCGGAAGAGGGCCTGCGGGCGGAGTTGGAGGAGCGGCTGCGGTTCGAGGCGCTTCTCGCCGACCTCTCGGCCCGCTTCGTCCACGTGCCGGCCGAGCAGGTGGACCGGCTGATTGAGGAGGCCCAGCGGCGCATCGTCGAGGCGCTGGGGGTGGACCGCAGCACCCTCCTGCAGCGGGCGGAGGCGGAGAACGACCTGGTCATCACACACGCCTGGGCCGTGCCGGACTTCGCGGCCCAGCCCGGGCTCTTTGCGATCCGGGATTTCCCCTGGGTGCATCAGACGCTGCTGCGGGGCGGGACCGTGCGCTTCGCGACGCTGGCGGAGCTCCCCCCCGAGGCCACGCGTGACCAGGTCTCCTTCCGCAAGATCCACCAGAAGTCCAACCTGATCTTTCCGCTGGCCGCGAGCGGGCGGGTGTTCGGGGCGCTCTCCTTCGGCACGCTCCGGACCGAGCGCGAGTGGCCGGACGTCCTGGTGCAGCGCCTGCAGCTCCTGGCGGACATCTTTGCCAATGCCCTGGCGCGCCAGCGGAGCGAGCAGGCGCTCCGGCGCGCCCTGGACGATGCCACGCGCCTGAAACAGCAGCTCGAGGCCGAGAACGCCTATCTGCGCGAGGCGGCCCAGGCGCAACCCAGCGAGATCGTGGGGAACTCGCCGGCGCTGCAGCAGGTGCTGTCCCAGGCGGACCACGTCGCCCCCACCGAGACCGCCGTGCTGCTGCTGGGGGAGACCGGCACCGGCAAGGGACTGCTCGGGCAGCTCATCCATCGCCGGAGCCGGCGAAAGGACCGTGCGATGGTCACGGTCAACTGCGCGGCCCTCCCCCCGACCTTGATCGAGGCCGAGCTGTTCGGGCGGGAGAAGGGCGCCTATACGGGGGCCCTGACCCGCCAGGCCGGGCGGTTCGAGCTGGCGCACGGCGGGACGCTCTTCCTGGACGAGATCGCCGAGCTCCCGCTGGAGCTGCAGGTCAAGCTGCTGCGGGTCCTGGAGAACGGGCAGCTGGAGCGGATCGGCAGCACCCGGACCCTCACGGTGGATGTCCGGGTGATCGCCGCGACCAACCGGGACCTCGCCAAGCGGGTCGCGGACGGCACCTTCCGCGAGGACCTCTACTACCGCCTGAATGTCTTCCCGATCGCCGTGCCGCCGCTTCGGGAGCGCCAGGAAGACATCCCACTGCTCGTCTGGACCTTCGCCAAGCAATTCGGCCAGGCGCTCGGCAAGCCCGTGGAGCGGATCCCCCAGGAGACGATGGCGGCGCTCCAGGGCTACCCCTGGCCCGGCAACATCCGGGAACTGCGGAACGTGATCGAGCGCGCAGTCATCCTCAGCGAGGGTTCGACTCTCCGGGTGCCGCTAGGGGCGACCGCCGGCCCGAGTGTGGCCGCGCCACCGACCCTCGCCGACGCCGAGCGCACGCAGATCGTGGCCGCGCTGGAGCAGACCGGCTGGCACATCCGCGGCCCGGCCGGAGCCGCCAAGCTGCTCGGCCTCAAGCCCACCACCCTCGAGTCCCGCATCAAGAAGCTCGGCCTCGAACGCCCCCGCTGAGCGGCTGGCCCCGCCTCCAATGGTTCGGAGCCGCTCCGACATATCGGACGGTTCTCGCCGGTGCCTCCCCCGAGGTTCCACCGTCGCTTCCCATTCAACCCCGCGGTTCGATAGGGCGAAATCCGCCTCGCGCCACCTGCCGGGCCGGGTGGATCTGTTGTTGCATGCTGCTACACGCAGGACGGGCAATTCCGTCCGAGTCGCAATCCGCGCGAACGGGGGCGAGAGTGACCATGATTATTTCCACGCTGCGGATTCTCACAACGCCCCAGTCCCGGACCGAGGTCGTTAGGATCCTCGCCGCGCAACTGGGTCCGACGCGGGGGCAACCGGCCTGCCTTCGGTGCGATCTCTACCAAGATGTGGAGAATCGCGCCGCCATCACCCTGGTAGAGGAGTGGGAATCCGAGGCTGCTCTGCGCCTCCGCTTAGGCTCCGAGGGTTCCCGTGCCATCCTGGGAGCGATCGAGCTGTCGCCAGAGCACCCCGTGCTGTACGTCGACACGGTCCTCAGCCGCGCGGGCCTAGAGGTCATCGAGTCGGCCCGAGGGTAGCGGCGCGGTGAGGACCCCGCCAACGTGGTGCGGACCGAGCGCACACCGCGCTCCAGGCCGACCACCCGGAAGACAGGGATGGCCCGGAGGGCGAGGAGCGTGGCACACGGGGCGCCTGAACGAACCAACATTGCAAGGAAGGAGGACACATGAAGACAGCGAGACCGATCGTGCAGTCGATGTTGATGCTGTTGGTGATGGTGGTAATCGCCGGTTGTGCGGCGACCCGAACGACCGAAAGCACGGGGCAGTACGTGGATGATTCCACCATCACGGCGAAGGTGAAGGCCGCGATTCTTGAGGATCCGGCCCTGAAGGTGTTTGACATCAGCGTGGAGACGTTCAAGGGGACCGTCCAGTTGAGCGGCTTCGTGAATTCGGCGGAGGTCCGGAGCCGGGCGGCCGTCGTGGCCGGCGGTGTCAGCGGCGTGCGGTCCGTCAAGAACGATCTGCTCGTCAAGTAGGGGGCTCCCCCGGAGCGTGCACCTCCAGGCCCCCCGGCCCGTTCACGGAGAGCCGACCGCTCGCCGCGGCGCGAGCGCGGCGGAGCCGGGAGACGGGAACCCTGGCGGTGGGGGCTTCACACACGGTCGCACGGTGGCAGCCGGGCGATCGCAGGAGGAACGGCGATGTGGAAATGGCTAGGGCTCATGATGGTGGCCATGGTGGCGGCGATGCCCCTGGGCTGCTCCCAGCCCTCAGGATCGCACGTGGTGATCGAGGACAAGACCTACACGGTGACACCGGCCTCGGTGACGGTGAAGGCGGGGATCGTCACGGGCGAGATCACGGAGATGAAGGTCACGGAGCGGGTCGAGAAGGGCTCCGGCACCGTCGTCGCTCCGGCGAAGCTCACGGGGACGCTCAAGCTAACGAATAGCTCCAAGGATCAGACCGTCCGCCTTATTACCGGGAAGATCCAGTACATCGACGCGCAGGGGCAGCCCATCAAGGTCAGTGCGGCACAGACCGAACCGACCATCACGCTCGCCACGTACGGCGCCGAGACGCTCGATCCCGGGAAGGAGGCGACCCAGTCCCTCGAGGTGGACTTCCCCGCCGAGGCCCTGAAGGCGAAGACGCTGAAGGAGATCCGCCTCGAACTCGCGTACATCCCGGCCCCGTACAAGGTGGAGAGCGTTAATTTCACCGTGGCGATTGGCGGCCAGTAAGCCTCGAAGGCTCTGCTTCCGGGCTGGACCGCCCCGCTCCTGAACGGACTTGGCCCGGCCGCGGCTTTCCGGCCAGATGGAGTAGTGTTCGATCCCCCTCACCACGACGCGGGGGGGGTACGCTGATGGCGCGAACCGACAGCAGGCGATTTGGCCCATCACAAGTCAGGGGATCGTCTGAGAAAGGGGGCCTCCCATGCCGGACGAGAGCAAGAGCCTGGCGAAATCGGTAAAGGACAGTATCGTCTCCGCAGTGAAGGGCGTCGGTGAGATCACGGACGCCGTCGTCGACACGGTGAGCGGCAGCCTGGTCAACGCGGTCACGCGCACCGGAGAGATGGGCGCGGCGCTCACCGGGGCGATCTCGGCGGTGGTGCGCGGAGTGGTCCAGGGCGTGACCGAGATCGGCGCCGACATCGGCAGCGCGGCCAAGGGGGCAGTGATCGGCGTGCTGCGCGGCACCAAGGAGGTCGGCGGCGAGGCGCTCGACGCCGTGAGCGCAACCGCCGCCGCCCTGGTCAAGAGCACGGCCGAGGTCGGCGGCGACCTGGGCTCGGCGGCGAAGGGCGCCGTCGAGGGTGCGATCGCCGGCGCGAAAGCCGTCGGCTTGAGCGCGGAGGAGGCCGCCGCGGCCGCCGCGACGGGGGCGCTCAAGGCTGCGGGCGAGATCGGCTCGGCGGCTGCGGCGCAGGTGCGCAACGCCGTGACGGGCACGATCGCCGGCGTGAAGGTGGTGCTGAAGGAGCCGTTCCAGAGCCACAAGGACAAGTAGCGGTCGGGCCCGGTCGGTTGATCTAGGGAGCCGCCGGCGTACGGGGGGCGGCTGGGGGCCGTCTACGGCGGTCCCCACCCATCCTCGGCACAGCCGGCCCGGGCTGGGCACTTCCCATCGGTGGGCGTCGCGGGGCCCGGACCGGAGGGGCGGCCCCTCCCGCGAGACGGCGCGAGGGGCCGGGGGAAGACCGGCGCAGTCGGTGAAGGAGGAAGGGCCAGGACGCTGGAACTGTTTGCGATGTGGGTGCTCGTCGGGCTGCTGGCCGGCTGGCTGGCCGGGTTCGTCATGAAGGGCGGCGGCTACGGGCTGATCGGCGACATCGTCCTCGGGCTCGTCGGCAGCCTCCTGGGAAGCTGGATCTTCCGGGCCCTGGGGGTTTCTCCCGGCGCGGGGCTCTTCATGGCGGTCGTCGTCGCGTTCATCGGGGCGGTCCTCGTGATCGGCGCCCAGCGTGAGTTCTGGTCCGTGCCCGCCTAGCGGCACGCACCGCACACCTCGGCGGGTCGGTTCACCGCGGAAAGCGGCGCGGCCATCGGCCTAGTGCTGCAGTGTGAGTGATGAGAGAACGTGGGAAGACCTGTCAATGAATAGCAGGAGCGCTCGTGTGTGCATTGCCTCGAGGCCGTCCGGAGCCTCACGGCGTCTCCGCTCAGGCGGTGCTCGCACCGTGGGAACCTCGAGGCGCCGACCCCATCGCAGTGCTCGGCTGCACGGGTGCGCCGATCATTCCGCATCCGTTGTCGAAAGGAGCGAAGCACAATGAAGAAGATGAAGCCATTGCACGACCGGATCCTGGTCAAGCGTCTGGAGGAGAAAGAGACGAAGAAGGGCGGGATCATCATCCCGGATACCGCCAAGGAGAAGCCCCAGGAGGCCGAAGTCATCGCCGTGGGTCCCGGCAAGGTCACCGACGATGGAAAGCTCCAGCCCATGGCGGTGAAGGTGGGCGACAAGATCCTCTTCGGCAAGTACTCGGGGAGCGAAGTGAAGCTGAACGATGAGGAATACCTGATCATGCGGGAGGAGGATGTCCTCGGCATCCTGCAGTAATTCGCATGCAATCAGGCGCGGAATCGCAGTCGCTGGATTCATCACAACGGACGAAGAATGGACGAAGGAGGACAGAGCATGCCAGCCAAGCAACTGATGTTTGATGAAGAGGCCCGGCGGGCCATCATGCGCGGGGTAGATAAGCTGGCCAACGCCGTGAAGGTGACCCTGGGTCCCAAGGGGCGGAACGTCGTGCTGGACAAGAAGTGGGGCGCCCCCACCATCACCAAGGACGGCGTGACCGTGGCCAAGGAGATCGAACTGGAGGACCCGTTTGAGAACATGGGGGCCCAGATGGTGAAGGAGGTCGCCTCCAAGACCTCGGACGTGGCGGGCGACGGGACCACCACCGCCACGGTCCTGGCCCAGGCGATCATCCGGGAAGGCATGAAGAACGTGACTGCCGGCAGCAACCCCATGGCCCTGAACCGCGGGATCGGGAAAGCGGTGGCGGCCGTGCTGACCGAGATCAAGGCCCTTTCCAAGCCCACCAAGGGCAAGAAGGAGATCGCCCAGGTGGCCACCATCTCCGCCAACAACGACAAGACGGTGGGGGACCTCATCGCCGACGCCATGGAGAAGGTGGGCAAGGACGGCGTCATCACCGTGGAGGAGGCCAAGGGGGTGGAGACCACCCTGGACGTGGTCGAGGGGATGCGCTTCGACCGCGGCTATATCTCCCCGTATTTCGTGACCGATCCGGCCCGGATGGAGACCGTCATCGAGGACCCGTACATCCTGCTCCACGAGAAGAAGATCAGCACCCTGAAAGACCTCCTGCCCCTCCTGGAGCAGGTGGCGAAGCTGGGCCGACCGCTGCTGATCATCGCGGAGGAGGTGGATGGGGAGGCCCTGGCCACCCTGGTGGTCAACAAGCTGCGGGGGACCCTGAACACCTGCGCCGTGAAGGCCCCAGGCTTCGGAGACCGGCGGAAGGAAATGCTGCAGGACATCGCCATCTTGACCGGCGGCACCGTCCTGTCGGAGGAATTGGGCGTCAAGCTGGAGAATGTCAAGCTGGAGGACCTCGGGAAGGCGAAGAAGGTCCTGGTGGACAAGGAGAACACCACCCTCATCGAGGGTGCGGGCAAGGACAAGGAGATCGAAGGCCGGATCAAGCAGATCCGCACCCAGATCGAGGAGACCACCTCGGACTACGACCGGGAGAAGCTTCAGGAGCGCCTGGCCAAGCTGGCCGGCGGCGTGGCCGTGATCAAGGTGGGGGCGCCCACGGAAGTCGCCATGAAGGAGAAGAAGGCCCGCGTCGAGGATGCCCTGAACGCCACCCGGGCAGCAGTGGAGGAAGGGATCGTGCCGGGGGGTGGGGTGGTATTCCTCCGCGCCATGTCGGCGGTGGATGCGCTCAAGCTGTCCGGGGACGAGAAGACGGGTGCCAGCATCATCCGGCGGGCCCTCGAGGAGCCGATCCGCCAGATCGCCGAGAACGCCGGCGCCGAGGGGTCCATCGCGGTGCAGACGGTGCGGGAGGGCAAAGGAGCCTTCGGCTTCAACGCCGAGACCGAGGAGTACGAGGACCTCATGACGGCCGGGATCATGGACCCCACCAAGGTCACCCGGGTCGCGCTGCAGAACGCCGCCAGCATCGCCGGGCTCATGGTGACGACCGAGTGCCTGATCACCGAGATTCCGGAGAAAGAGAAGACTCCGCCCATGCCGCCGGGCGGTGGGGATATGGGGGGCATGTATTAAACGGTCGCAGGAGGCTTTCCCCCTTGTGTGGGGCATGGCATCCCCGGCGGCTACCCGCCGGGGATGCCCGCCGGAGACGCGTATGCTCCGAACGTCTCCCATGGGGTAATAGCGGAGAGCGGCACGACGAATCACCTCCTGCGAGGATGCGAGCCTGGATTCTTCGCCCGCGCCGTGGAAAGGCGCTCTGTTCTTGCCGGTGCAAGTCCGGCCTGGGGCATTGTCGGTGCGCCCCAGTAGCTACCGAGGCGGCAAGGAGGGTAACCAAGTCGCCGAAGCAGCACGGCGGCGTTGCAGTTCCTCTGGAAGCCGCAGGCATCCTGTGGCAGCGATGAGCGGTGTGTGACTGGAGGATTGCGAATTGACAAGCAGGTGCAGAGATAACACGTCGCGGTCAGCGCATTCAGGTGCCTAATTCATGGAGGGAATCGACATGCGAAAAAGCAGCTCGTTTGCCGCATTGATCTTCATCGTAATTCTTGGCATTGGCGGTGGAGTAGCCTTTGCCCTGTATCGAGTCACGGCGAACCTGGCAAGCGCTTGGATTGGCACCCTAGCGTTTGTGGTCGCCCTCGTTGTGTCGCTCGCCATTAAGGTGGCGGATCAGTGGGAGCGGGCGGTGATCTTGCGGTTAGGCAAGTTCCGCGCCCTCAAGGGCCCGGGACTGTTTTTCATTCTCCCGGTCCTCGACGCGATCCCGTACTGGATTGACACCCGCGTGATCACCGCGTCGTTCAAGGCGGAAAAGACCCTGACCAAAGATACGGTGCCGGTGGATGTCGATGCCGTGCTCTTCTGGAAAGTGGTAGACCCCCAGAAGGCGGCCCTGGATGTCGCCGACTATCAAAGCGCCATCAATTGGGCCTCCCAAACGGCGCTGCGGGATGTCATCGGCAAGACCATGCTGTCGGACATGCTGGAAGGCAGGGAAAAGATTAGTCAGGAGCTGCAGAAGATCATCGATGTGCGCACCGAGCCCTGGGGCATTAATGTGATTTCGGTGGAAGTCAAGGATGTTCTGATTCCCTCGGCCCTGGAGGATGCGATGTCGATGCAGGCCCAGGCGGAACGAGAACGGCAGGCCCGGGTGATCCTGGGAGATTCGGAGCGCCAGGTGGCGGAGAAGTTTGGAGAAGCGGCCAAGACCTACGCCAACAATCCGATCGCGCTGCATTTGCGGGCGATGAACATGCTGTATGAGGGGTTGAAGGAGAACGCCACGATCGTCATTGTACCCAGCACGGCCGTGGAAACCATGCAACTCGGGAGTATTGCCGGGGTGACTGCGCTGACCATGGGATTGGGCCAGGAGCGCGTAAACAAAGAGAAGGAAAGCGAACTCAGAAAACAAGAATGACGGCAATGTACGATGAGTGGTGTCGAGACTCGTAATCACATTGCCGCGTCCGACAACCAGCGGGGGCGGCCAACGGTTACGTCTATTGCCCGTTGGCGGCGGCACCACGCCCGACGACAGAGTAAACGGCGCGAGTGATACCGCGCTGCGACGGCATTGCGGTTCCTCTCGAAGCTGATCCCATTCTCTGGCAGCGATGATTCACCCTCGAATGGGAGTAGGAAAAAGGAAGACGACCTATGCAAAAGCCAAAAAGACCGAAAAGAATGCGACAGCCAACAGGGCGGACACGGTCCGTGTCAGGCGAGGCCGCAGAAAAGGCGGACGCGACCACAGACCTCACTACGTCCGAACGCCCGCTGCATGATTATGGGGCAGAGGTATCGGAGCGGACTGATGTGCGAGTTGGTGTGCCATTGCCTCTGGGAACCTATGCACGCGGCGAAGGCGTGAACTGTGCCTTATTTAGCCGGCACGCCAGCCGCGTTCGGCTGGAGTTGTTTGATCATCCCGAAGATGCGGCGGCCGGCAGGGTGACTGATCTGGATCCCGCGCGCAACCGCACGGGTGACGTGTGGCACGTCTGGATTGAGGGGATTCGACCCGGTCAACTCCGTGCCTATTGCGTGGACGGCCACGCCAACAGCAGGCAGTAGATCAGAGGGAGGCGAGACCGGCTCAAAGGGGATTGCGACTTCAACTAACCGCTGCTCGAACCTGAATTACTACTGACTTCAAGCCGCTAGGCTCGGAATGCACCTCTGGCTGAGTGGTGTACAACGGTACCACGTATCAACGTCGTCCCTCGGTCAACTGGAAGTCGACCTGGGTTGGGTCGGGGACACACCGGGACTCAGGGGCGCCATTACCTGAGTGCGAGGGCTGAAGACTGCGTGAGCATGGGGCCCTCTATCGCCCAATGTGACTCGCCTAAAGGTGAGGGGTTTCCACTGAGGCCGGGCGGCTGCGACGTACGGGGATACGGAGGTCGAATTCGCCTTCGGGCCGTCTGGTCCGGGGTGGGTGATGCACGTGGGGGCACTCCAAGGGGTCGTCGGGCACTTTACGTACCTCGGCATTTTCGCCGTGCTCGTCCTGGGCAGCCTGGGGGTGCCAATCCCCGAGGAGATGGCCATCATCGCGACCGCCGTCCTGAGCCACGCGGGTCTCATCCGGTGGTGGCTGGCGCTCCCCGTCTGCCTCCTGGGCGCGCTCTCCGGCGATATGGTGCTCTACTGGGTCGGCCGGCACTGGGGCGAGGCCGTCCTCAACTGGCGCGTGGTGCGGCTGGTACTGACGCTCAAGCGTGAGCAGTGGCTGAACGCGGCGTATCGACGGCATGCCCTGAAGACTGTCGTCACGGCGCGGTATATCATGGGACTCCGCGCCGCGGCGTTTCTGATGGCGGGCATTGCGCGCGTGCCATTCTGGAAGTTCGTCGTGGCCGACGCGGGCGCCGCCGCACTCGGCGTCCCTTTCCTGTTCGGTCTGGCCTACTTCTTCACCGAGGAGATCACAGCCATCGCGGCCGATGTGCACCGGGGGGAGCGCTGGCTTGTGCTCGCGGGCCTCGTGGGGCTTATGGTGGTGCTGGGCGTCGGCGTGTGGCGATGGAAACGGCGTCTCGGGTCGGAACGGCCTTGAGGGGGAGCAGAGCGAGGGGGATGCGCCCGACGCGTGCGACCCGCGAGGCCGCCCATCATTCCGTTCGCACACCGGAGAACGCGCCGCCCGACCGAAGGAGTCCCGGGCCGGTTCCTGTCGTGACTGTCACCAGAGGGTGACCGCTCAGCCGGGTGATCACGAACCCCTGTGAAGCCCCCCACCCATGACCCCTCCCTCAAGAAGCGCGGGCCCCGGTGCCCGCGCTAACGGAACAGTGGATTCGATCTGCGGGCGGTAGGCGGTGGAATTTGACCTTGAGGTGGGACGGATTACTTCAGCCGCCGAGTCCTACTCATCTTCATTGTTGGACTCGAATGGTGCCGGGGGAGCGGCACCACAATGGAGCGAGGCGGATTCCCCATGCGGGCTCGATTCCTCGCGTGATTCTTTGCCCTTCGCGGCCGCCCGGCATTCCGTACACCTCCAGACGGCACATCGCCCTGCCGGGCGCGCATGCGCTGCAGGGCCTCCTCAGTCGTGCTGAGCGCCCGGCGTCCTGCGGTGGGCCGCGAGGAGACCGAGTGTGACGCAGGCCACCCCCAGGAGGGTGCCGGCCGAGAGCCGCTCGCCGAGGATGGCTGCCCCCAGCCCCGCCGCTGTGATCGGGCTCAGTGCAAGGAACACCGTCACCCGGGTTGGTGTGGTGTTGTTGAGGGCCCACAGCCAGAGGTAGTACCCCACGCCGCTGGCAAGACCGATGAACCCCACCGCCGCCCACACAGCCGGCGAGAAAGACGGGCGGGCGGCGAAGAAGCCCTCCCGGGCCGCGAGCAGCGCGAGGAACCCCACCGAGGCGAGCATCGCGAAGGCGCTTACGGGTAGGATGGGATACTTCCGCAGATAGGGACGATAGAGGACGCTGGTCACCGCGCCGCATCCGGCGCTGCCGAAGGCCGCCAGGTCCCCGATCCAGGCGGCGCCGTCCCCGCCGCGCCGAATGGCTGCCTCCCCCAGGACGACCCCGACCCCCGCGATCGTCAGCATGACGCCCACGGCTTTTGCCACGGTGAGCCGCTCGCGCCCGAGGGCCGCGCCGAGCAGCATCGTCAGGAGGGGGACGGTCGCAAAGATCAGGGCGCCGCGGGCGGAGGGGATGAAGCAGAGCGCGTAATTGAGGAGCGCAATCAAGACTCCGAACTGGATGATGCCGAGCAGGGCGATGGGAAACACATCCCGCGCCTCGAAGCGAAACCGGCGGACCATGAGGGCGGGCGGGAGGAGGCAGCAGAACCCGATGACGTACCGCAGGAGGGCCAGGGAGGCCGGGCCGGTCTCGTGCACGACGGCACGGGTGGCCACCATGGTGGCGCCCACCAGGATTCCGGTGCCGGCCGCCGCGCCGGCCGCCAGCCTGGTTCGCTCAGGTGCCGCTGCGTTTACCACTGTGGACCCGCCACCCACTTGATACACGCATCCGAGGCCGGCAGCGACTGCGGCCGCTTACAAATCCAGCCCCCACGTCTCTCCCACCAGGGGCTTTCCAAAACTCGCGTGCGATTCGGTGCGAACCAGCTTGAAGCCGGTCTGCTCGTAGAGGTGGCGGGCGGCGGCCAGCACGTCGTTCGTCCAGAGCACGATCTTCCGGTACCCCACCCGGCGGCTGAACCGGATGCACTCCTCCACCAGCCGCTTGCCGAGACCCTGGCCGCGAGCCGACGGCTCCACGTACAGCAGCCGCAGCTTGGCAACCTCATCTGACAGACGGACGATGAAGACGGAGCCGACGATCTCCCCCTCCTGCTCGGCGATCCAGCAGCGCTCGCGCTTCGGATTGAACTCGGTGAGGAACTTGGCCACGATCTCGGCCACCAGCGCCTCAAAGCGTTCGTCCCAGCCGTACTCCTGGGCATACAGGGCCCCGTGCCGGTGAACAACCCAGCCCATGTCGCCCGGCTCCGGAGGGCGGAGGAGGATCGGCGGCCGCTGGCGCTCGCGGGAGCCGCCCAGCAGCCGCTCGACGGTGTGGAGGGCCGCCACCAAGCGGCGTTGATCCGCCTCGGACAGGGCGCGCAGCATGGGGCCTACCTCCTCGCTCGCGCGCTTGTCGAGCGGGGCAAAGACCCTTCGACCCGCCGGCGTGAGGCGCAGGAGACTCTGCCGCCCGTCCCGTTTCGACACCTGCCGCTTGAGATAGCCGCGCCCCTCGAATTTCGCCAGGATGCGGCTGAGGTATCCCGCATCCAGCGCCAGCTCTTTCCGCAGTTCCACAGCCGTGGGGGCCTGGCGGTGCGCCAGCTCGTACAGGACCCGCACCTCCGTGAGGGAGAAGCGGCTCTTGAGCAGTCCTTCATGCAATACACCAATCTGTTTGGTATAGAACCGGTTGAAGCGCCGCACGGCGGCCACGCGCTGGTCGAGCAGGCGATCGGCCATGGGTGTCCCTCCTGTGCCATCGGTTTCGTGTTACTTAACATTGTCAACTATATACTTGCCTTGGTCAAGTATAATTCGAGCGAGCCGAGCGGGAGAGGTGTGAGCGGGCGGGATGATTATGGCCGCGTGTCAAGAGGCGGACGCGCTCTGCCGTCGAGCTTCGCGTGGGTCAGCCGGCAAATCCGCGATCTCTCGAATTGAACCGTCAGCCGTCTAGCTGACCGACCTGGCGAACGGCTTGTTGGGATCGGGCAGAGGGGTGTTGAAGGCCAGGTGGACGGTCGGCTCCGTGCCGCCGTTCCAGTTGCGATGCCGCACGCCTGCCGGAAAGATGATGAGGGAGCCGGGACCGCAGTCGTACCGCGTGCCTTCAATGTCGATGCTCATCGTGCCCCGCAGGATGTAGAAGATCTGATCAACGTCGTGAACGTGCATGCCGGCCGGCGAGCCGCTCCCGGGGGGCGTCTTGATGCAGTTGATCGTGCAGGTTGTGGCGCCCGAGGCGTGATCCAGCAGGCTCTGGGTCAGGCGCTCGTCGACGCCGCTCTTCTCGATCGCCGCGAAATCAACCTGGCGAACATATTCCACGGGGAGACTCCTTTCGAATCGCTTGGCTGACGTGCGGGAGCTTATCGCGGCCCCCCCAACTGTGAATTATGACTCGGGAAATCCCGCCGCCGGGATCTGGCCCTCCGAAACGGGGACGCGCAGCTTTCCCCGTCGGCGCAGCCACTGGCCGAAGGAGTCCAGGTAGATGTAGGTGACCGGCGTGATGTACAGCGTCAGGAGCTGCGAAACCATGAGGCCGCCGACCACGGCGAGGCCCAGGGGCCGGCGCGCCTCGGCCCCCTGCCCGGCACCCAGGGCGATGGGCAGCGTGCCCATCAGGGCCGCCATGGTCGTCATCATGATCGGGCGAAATCGAATGAGGCAGCCCTCGAAGATCGCCTCCGCGGCGCTCTTTCCCTGCCGCTGCGCCGACAGCGCAAAGTCGATCATCATGATGGCATTCTTCTTGACGATGCCCACCAGCATGATGATCCCGACGAACGCGTAGATATTGAGGTCGTGGTGGAAAAGAAGCAGGGTGAAGAGCGCGCCGGCCCCCGCCGACGGCAAACCCGACAGGATGGTCAGCGGATGGATGAAACTTTCGTACAGGATGCCCAGAACGATGTAGATGATCAGGACCGCCATGAGCAGCAGCATCCCCATGCCGGTCAGTGATTTCTGAAACTCCTGAGCGCTTCCCTGAAAACTGGCGGCGATCGTGCGTGGCAGCATGGCGCGCCCGAGGCGGTCAATCTGGGCTACGACATCCCCCAGGGAGACGCCCGGCTTCAGATCGAAGGAGAGCGTTACCGAGGGGAGCTGCCCGAGATGATTCACCGTGAGCGGCCCGATTCCCGGAGTCAACTTGGCCACGACGCTCAGGGGGACGAGGCTGCCCGCAGCCGACCGAACGTAGAGCAGGGAGAGGACCTGCGGGTTCTCTTGGTACCGGGGATCCAGCTCCAGGATGACCCAGTATTCGTTGGTCGGCGTATAGATCGTCGAAACCTGCCTGGTCCCGTAGGCGTCGTACAGGGCATTCTCGATCTGGGCCGCGGTGATTCCAAGGGTGGACGCTTTGTCCCGGTCGATCTCCACGTGGACCTTCGGGCTCGCGATCTGCAGATCGCTGGTCACGTCCTGGACCTCCGGAAGGGCCGCGACCTTTGCCTGAAGCGCCTGCGCCAGCCTGTAGAGCTCCCCCGTGTCGGCTCCCTGCAAGGTGTACTGATAGAGGCTCTTGGTCATCTGCCCCCCGATGCGGATGACGGGGGGGTTCTGCAGGAAGACCCGGATGCCGGGCACCACCGCCAGCTTGGGGCGCAGCTCCTGGATGATCTCGTCGGCGGAGAGCGCCCGCTCACCCCGGGGCTTCAGCATGAGCCCCAGGCGCCCCGTGTTCTCCGTGGGGCTGGCGCCGCCGACGCCGACGGCGGACATGAAGGACTCGATGTTCGGATCCTGACGGACGATGGCCGCCACCTGCCGCTGGTGCTCCACCATGCTGTCAAAAGAGATGTCCTGGGCGGCCTCGGTGAAGCCGACGATCTGCCCGGTGTCCTCGCTCGGGATAAACCCCTTTGGCACCACCCAGAACAGGCCGCCCGTCACGAGGAGAAGGAGGCCCGAGGCCGCCATGACCATGGCGCGGTGCCGCAGGCTGCGCTCCAGCGTCCAGCGGTAGGTGGACAGCATGCCCTGGAAGAAGCGCTCGGTGACGGCATAGAAGCGGCCGTGCCGCATCTCGCCGGGCGGGCGCAGAAACCGGCTGCACAGCATCGGAGTGAGGGTCAGCGAGACGATGCCCGAGACCAAAATGGCCGCGATGACCGTCACGGCGAACTCGTGGAACAGCCGGCCGACGATCCCACTCATGAAGAGCACGGGGATGAACACCGCGGCGAGCGACAGGGTCATGGAGAGGATGGTGAAGCCGATCTCGCGCGAGCCGCTGAGGGCCGCCGCGAATGTCTCCTCCCCCCTCCATGTGGCGCACGATATTCTCCAGCATGACAATGGCGTCGTCCACGACGAAGCCCACCGAGAGAGTGAGGGCCATGAGGGAGAGGTTGTCCAGGCTATAGCCCAGCTGGTACATGACGGCAAAGGTGCCGACGACGGACATGGGCAGGGCCAGGCTGGGAATCACCGTGGCCGAGACGTTTCGCAGGAAGAGGAAGATCACCAGGACCACCAGGCACATGGTGAGCAGCAGGGTGAATTTCACGTCGGCAACCGAGTTGCGGATCGTCTGGGATCGGTCGTACAGGATGTCCAGGGACACCGCCGAGGGCAGTTGGGCGCGGAACACGGGCAGCAGCTCCCGGATGGCGTCCACCACCTTCACGGTATTCGTGCCGGGCTGGCGCTGGATGGCCAGGACGATGGCGCGTGCATCGTTCCGCCAGCCCGCGACCTTGTCGTTCTGCACGCTGTCGATCACCCGGCCCAGCTCTCCCAGGCGAACGGGAGAGCCGTTTCGATAGGTGACGATCAGCGGGCGGTAGGCCGGCGCGTTGAAGAGCTGCCCGCTGGCCTCGACGGAAAAGGTCTGATGGCGCCCGTCCAGGTTTCCCGTGGGCAGGTTGACATTCGCGTTCTCGATGGCGTCTTCCACCTCGTCGATCCCGATCCCCCGCGAGGCCAGGGCGTTTGGATCCACCTGGATCCGCACGGCGTATTGCTGGGAGCCGAAGACCAGCACCTGCGAAACGCCGCTCACCATGGAAATGCGCTGCGCCATGAGGGTCTCGGCATACTCGTCCACGGCGGAGAGAGGCATGGTCGGCGAGCTCAAGGCCAGATAGAGAATTGGCGAATCGGCGGGGTTGACCTTCCGCATGGTGGGCGGGCTGGGCAGCTCCGGCGGCAGGTACCGCTGGGCCGCCGCGATGGCCGCCTGGACGTCCTGGGCCGCGCCGTCGATGTTCCGGTCCAGGTCGAACTGCAGCGTGATCGACGCGATCCCCTGCACGCTGCTGGATGTCATGTTGTCGATGCCGGCGATGGTGGAAAACTGCTTCTCCAGGGGGGTGGCCACCGACGAGGCCATGGTCTCCGGGCTGGCCCCGGGGAACTGCGTGGTCACCTGGATGGTCGGAAAGTCGACGCTGGGCAGATCGCTGACGGGAAGGAGGCGGTATCCCATGAATCCGAAGAGCAGGATGCCCGCCATGACGAGGGTCGTCATGACCGGCCGCCGGATGAACAACTCCGGAATGTTCATTGCGCCTGCCCCGACGCGCCGGCGGCAATCGGCTCATTCGCCTGGACTCGCACGCCGGGGGCGAGGCGAAGCTGGCCGTCTGTCACCACCTTCTCCCCGGGAACGAGCCCCTTCTCTACAACTACTTCGGTGCCTGCCCTTCTCCCCGTCGTGACCGGGCGAGACTCCACGGTCGAGTCGGATCGCACCACATACACATACTGGCCCTGCTGGCCGGTTTGAACGGCCTGTGCCGGAACCGTCACCGCGCCGGGCTGGACAGTGAGCGTGAGGATCGTGTTAACGAACTGCCCCGGCCAGAGAGTTCCCCTCAGATTCGGAAAGGTGGCCTTGAGCTGGATGGTGCCTGTGGTGGTGTCCACGGTGTTGTTCACGAAGGTGAGCTTCCCTGTCGCGGGCACGCCCTCCTGGCCCGGCGCGATGGCCTCGACCTGGAGGCTGCCGGCGGCCAGATACTTCTTGACGTCCGCCAACGACTGCTCAGGCACGGCAAAGCTCACGTAAGTCGGGTGAATCTGATTGATCACCACCATGGACCCGGTGTCATCCCGGGCCTTGACGGCACTGCCCACCTGCACCAGCAGGTTCCCCGTCCGGCCATCCATGGGGGCGCGGATGCTTGTATAGCCGAGCTGAACCTGCGCGTTCTTGACCGCCGCCTGATCTGCCTTCACAGCCGCCCGGACGCTTTCCACGGTGGCCCGGGCCGCCCGGATGGAGGCCTCGGCGCTGTCAATGGCGGCCCGGTCCGCCTGGATCGTCGCCTCCGCCGCCAGCGCCGTGGTGTGGACCTGGTCGTACTGCTCCTTCGAGATGGCCCCCTCGGCGATCAACTCCTTGTAGCGGCGGTCCTGCGTCGTCGCGTTCTCCAGCTGCGCCTGGTCTCGCGCCAGGTTGGCCTCGGCCTGCTTCTCCGCCGCCAGGCTCTGGAAGACCGCCGCCTCGGCCTGCTGGAGCTGGGCGATGTCCCGCCCCAGATTGGCTTCGGCTTGGTCCAAGGCAGCCTGGAAGGGCCGCTGATCGAGGGTGAAGAGGAGGTCACCCTTCTGGACGTTCTTGTCCCTCGGTGAAGTGGATGCGGGCAACCTCTCCATCCACCTGGCTCTTGACCGTCACCGTGGTGTATGGCTGGACGCTCCCGATGGCGCCGAGCTGCACCGGAACCGCCTTGCTAAGTACGGCGGCTACGGTCACCGGGACGGCTTCCTTCACCGCCTTCGCCTGGGCCTGACCGTTTCCGCCGCTGGAGCAGGCCGCGAGCAGCAAGGCCGCCAGCAGCGCCACCCCATGAGACGTGGCCTTGAGTCTCAGGGGGCCTGCCTGCCGATGGCGGGCGGCGAGCCCCTGACCCACAGGACCCCAAAGATCTCCCCCGTCCATTCGTGCGCGCACTGTCGCGAGCCGACCCGGCGTCCCTGCGTCCTCGTTGTTCCACCATAACAGGGGTGTGTGGATGGCTGATCCTTTAGATCTCTCTGCACGCGCGGGGCGGATCGCGCGCACTCCGACGCTGGCTCGGCTCATTGGCAGCCATCCTCACTCACGGGGCCCGGGTATAGCCCTCGCACCAGGGCCATTCCTTTCAGGACCCGCATCTGTTTGGGGCGGGACAACGTGATCCCTGTCCAGGCCCGCCCCGCCTGCCGGGCGATCCCGAAAAAGGCCGCCGTCAAAGGCGCGGAATTCCTCCGCCGCGTCTTTATCTCGGGCGCCTCGCCGGGCATGCCGCTGGTCATCCCTCACGGTCTGGGCGCAGCGCTCAGCAGGGTCCGCCGCGCTCACCGAAATCCCCCCCCCTCTCGCTCTTGAGAACCCGCGAAAGGGAGCGGCAATATTGGGATTATATCGGGATCTAATAATTAGACCAGTGAAATTATGGGCATACGCCGGGGCTGCTGTCAAACGCAGAAGTTGATCATCCGTACATCGGTTGCGGGGCTTTGGGGCGCGGCGGCCCGGCGAGCTTTTCCCCGAACAGCCCTTCTGTGCGCTATCGATTCCCTTGTTTTCCTGCCTCCCGAGAGCCCCCGCATGCGGAGTGTCAGGGGTGGCTGGCTCCCGATCGCGGACGCCCCCCCCTCCGGGCTGGCCCACCCGTCCAGCCCGTTCGGGTGCGGAACCAGATTGCCCGGCTCGCCCCGACGTGGGCGGAGAAGCGGGGAAATCGAGGGATTAACGTCTCGAGGGAACTGCAATACATTCGCTCGGCCCTGGGCCCTCGCCCTCAGGAGAGGTGCCACATGTCGAACAAGCTTTCAGCGGGCAAGGCGCAGGTAGGAGCAGACAGTCTCGCGCTCGGCGTCTGGGCGCGCCGGGTGGCCGGGCTGGCCGTCCAGCTCTGGTTTGCGGCCGCCCTGATCGTGCCTTGTGCGCGGGCAGCCGCACCGGAGCAGATCCACTTTCCTTCCTTGGACGACCGGCCCCCCCTGCTCGACGGTTACCTGGTCCGGCCGGAAGGGGAAGGCGGGCATCCCGCGCTGGTCTTTCTCCACGGCTGCGGCGGATTGCTGACCAGGAAGGGCGCGCTCGAGGCTCGCCAGGCTGACTGGGCCGCGCGGCTGGCGGCCCGGGGCTACGTGGTTTTGATGGTGGACAGTTTCGGTGCGCGCGGCCAGGGCGAGATGTGCTCCCAGGGTGGTTACCGATCGTCCGTGTATCTGGAGCGGCCGAAGGACGCCTACGCCGCTTTGCGGTATCTACAGGGACAGGCGTTCGTGCGTCCGGACCGCATCGGACTGATCGGCTGGTCGCAGGGAGGCGGGACAGTACTCTTGGCGATTCGGACGGCCAGCCTGGGGCGCCCCGCCGAGCTGCCGAACGGGGATTTCCGCGCCGCCGTCGCCTTCTATCCGGCCTCATGCCGAGATGCATCCCACAAGACGGCCTGGACGAGCACGATTCCCCTGCTCGTGCTGGTGGGGGAAGAGGACAACTGGACGCCCGCGGGTCCGTGCAAGACGTTCGTCGACGGGGCGGTGGCGCGCGGCGCGGCGATCGAGATGCAGATCTACCCGGGCGCCTACCACGATTTCGACTGGCCGAATCTCCCACGGCACGAAATCGCGGCATATCGGACGCACTCCGGCGTCGTGCCGATCACCGGGATGGATCCGGCGGCGCGCGCGGACGCCCTCGAGCGGGTGCCGGAATTCCTTGGGCGCCACCTTCAGAACTGACCCCTGGAGCGGGTGTCGGATTTCCCCACGCCGGGGACCGTGGACCCGAAGAGCGCCGACACCGGAACCCGCCGGGACCGCTCCGGTGATTTCTTGGCATGGAACATGGAATTGGCGGCCTGGCGCAGACGCCACGAGCGTGAGGGGTATGGCGATCAGCAGTCGGACCAAGGGGATTGCGCTCGTTCTGTCGGCGTCCGCCCTCTGGGCGGCGACCGGCCCACTGACCAAGATTCTTCGGCTACACGGGTTCGGGCTGGCGGACATTCTCTCCTGGCGCTACCCCATCGGCCTCGTCTGTCTGGTGACCTGCTCTCGGCTGTTGCCGAAACCTCCGGCTCTTCGCATTGACGCAAAGCGATTCTCCGCCGCGCTCGTGCTGGCACTCAGCATCCTTGGGGTCAACGCGGCCTTCACCTGGAGCAACTTCTTCACGACCGTGGCCAATGCCCAGGCGCTCATCTTCACCGCGCCGCTCTTCGCCTCGCTCTTGGCGTGGCTGCTGCTCCGCGAGACCATCCGCGCCACTCACCTGTTGGCGATCGCCATCGGCTTCACCGGGGTCTGCATCTTGGCATTCGGCTCGTACCTCGGCAAGGCAGGGCCGCCTACCCCGCTCTCTCCAAACCTCCCCCTGGGCAACGCCCTCGCGTTGATCGGCGGGCTGCTGTACGGCTGGTACTTCGTCATCGCGCGAAAAGTGGCACAACGCGATGCGGCCGTGCTGACGAGCACCATCTGGCAATTCTTGATTCTCTCCGTCCTGCTGTCTCCCCTTATGGTCCACACATTTTCCCAAAGCATTGACGGGCGCGGCTATGTGACCCTCGCGATCTACGGCACGCTGTGCACGGCGGGACCGATTCTCCTCCTCAACCTCGCGGGCCTCTTCCTCCAGGCGCACGAAACGAGCCTGCTGGCGCTCTCCCAGGTGCCGTTTACCATCTTTGCCGGCATGATCCTCGTCGAAGAATTTCCTCCCCTCATCACCTGGATCGGTGCGGGGCTCATCGTGGCGGCCGGCTTCCTGGGGGCACGCAAGCGCACGTGAGGCGGCAGCCAAGCAATGGAAGGAGCTCTGTGGTCGAGAGCGTGAGCCGGGAACTGTCAACAATTCCTGATGGGGCTTCGGGAGTTCCGGGCCGCCCGCCCGGGCGACCCCGCACCGGTTTTCCCGTTCCATTGGGGACTCCGAAAGGTCTTCGTCAAGGCATTGGCAGCTCGGAGCATGTCATCCTTGGCGACCTTGGCATAGATCCTGGGGTCTGATGCTCGCACGCCCGAGCTGCTGCTAGCGCAGCTTGCCTATCTTTTCAAGATCATCCGCCACGCTGTCCAGCCCGAGATCAACCAAGGTCTTTCGTCTTGGGTAGCTGGTTTCGCGATCCCATCCGTGAAGATCATAGTACTCATCAAGCATCGCGTCATATTTCGCTCTGTCAATTCTCCAGCCTTTGAGGGTCCCGGATGGAATCGGCTCAGCTAGATCCCTAGCCGTCGGCATATCGTCCTTGCGGTCAAAGCTGGTGAATCGCAAATTGAGCGCCTTTTCCAGATTGAGCTGCTTCATGGCGTGTCGCCGCAGATCCTCGGCCGACGTGTCCCAGCCAGTGGCCGCCGAATACAGATCCGCCATCTGCGGGAGGTCCGTCTGGTCAATGTCCAGGCAGGTCGTGGTGTAGAGACATATCCCAAGGCAGTTTGCCATTCGGGACACGGCCTCCATATACGTAACCATCGTGGCCTTCCCATCGTATTCCAGCGGCCTGTCCAGGCCGGCGGCGCCATACACGAGGTGCGCCTTTTCGGAATTCAGATCCGGGACCGTTTCAATCACGAGCGCCCCGGTGGTATGCGTGCCGCCTCGAGTGGAGGTCGCGGTGCCGAGCAGCCAGCCATTCGATCCCCGGCACGGTTCATACAGGTCCTGCCCTTTGATATGCAGGGCGTAGTAGCCGCTATCGCGGCCAACGATGTCGGCGGCTCGTGCACAGCCTTCCGCCAGAACATCGCCGAACCCCTCCCGGTGGCAGATCTTCCGGATCAACTCCAAGACAACGTCCGTATCGCCCCATTCGAGTCTCAGCCCATCCGTGTCTGCCTCGCGCAGGATCCCGCGTTGGTAACATTCCATCGCCCAGCCGATCGCCCCACCCGCGGCGTCCACATCGATGCCGAGCTGATTACAGTAGGCATTCGCTTTCAACATGAACGTGGGTTCCCGCATGGCCAGGCGGGTCTGAAGGGTCCCGAAAGCCTCCCATTGGTTACATTCCGTCTTGAGCCCGGCGTAGGGCCCCTCGGTGATGTCCAAATGACGGCCGCAGCCGATGACGCACCCGGGGGCACTCTGATTCCCCACTGTGTACCTGTCGAGCGTGGTCCGGGGGTCAATGGCGTGCAGCATCTCCTCGGGAAGGCAGCACTCCTGGAAGTTCTTGTAGTTGATGCCACAAACCTCTTGCTTGCGCGCCAGCACAAATAGCGTTCCGTACCGGTGAAACTTCTCTCGGAGGCCTGCCTTTTCGAACATCTTCCGCACGCGGATGGTGGTCTCCATGAAGCGGGTCGGGTCTGCCACCCGGATCCCGCGGCTCCCCTTGGCTACGATGGCCTTGAGGTTCTTCGCCCCCATGACTGCACCTGTCCCGCAGCGTCCAAACGCTCGTCCCTTGTCCTGGATGATGCACGCCCCCCGGACCAAATGCTCCCCCGCCGGCCCGATGGACATGGCGTGCAGATTTGGATCCTGGAATTCATTGCGAAGGATGTCCAGCGTCTCCCATGTGGTCTTTCCCCAGAGATGCGAGGCGTCTCGAACTTCGACCGCCTCATCCTGGATCCAGATATACACCGGCACCGGGGATCTCCCCTCGCACACGATGGAATCATAGCCAGCGCTCTTCAGTTCACCGCCGACGTAGCTGTCGCTGCAACTGGTGGCCCATCCACCCGTCATGGGCCCCAAGGTGCTGACGTTCATCTTGCAGGCACCAGGAGCCGGCGTCCCTACCAGGGCGCCCGCCCCGAAAACCAGTCGATTCGCGGGGTCATACGGCGTGACCCAGGTCCGCAGTTCATCATACAGAATCTTGACCGCGATCCCGGAGGCTCCGATCCACTCGGGCACATATTTCCCGGTCGGCTCCGTCCGCACTCGCCCGTTACTGAGATTGACGCGTAAGATCTTCCCGCCATACGCCCGCGGGATTACTTCGGCTGCGTGTTGCATGGGCCGTCCTCACGCCAAGAGTGATGCACATCTCATCGACCGGGGGCACAGCGAAACTCATCAAGAATCGCCTTCAGTTCGTCCCTCTTGCAGCAAAACTCCAGACAGAGGGGCTCCAGCAGATCCGGGCACCCATCGCAAGGAATCCCTGGGATCCCCTGCGCCTCGCCCTCCCGGACGAGCCACACCCGGAAAGGGGCCGCGCCCTCCACATTAAGGATCTTAATGCTGGAGACGGATGGATTGAACTCCTGAATGTGATGGAAGGAGCAGGCCATCTCACAGGTCCTGCAGCCGCCGCAGGCAGGCATATCGAAGGCCGGCATCGTGCTCCTCGCTGGCGAGGCACCTCGCGGTATCCGAATACGTGTAAACTCCAATCACGCCTGCGGCGGGGGGGCAGCCAGTGCGAGCCGCCCGACATATTCGAGGTGCCGCCGCATGCTGAACCGGGCCCCTTCGGGGTCGCGGCTCGCGATGGCCTCGAAGGTCTGACGGTGAGCCCGCAGGCCCGCCGCAATGGAGGCCGGCGCGTTTGAGACCGCCGCGGCAATGACTCGTCGAAGGAGATCCAGGATCGAAGTCAACATGTTGAGCATGACCTCGTTGCCGGCCGCCCGCCACACCGCGAGGTGAAACTGCGGATCGATCTTCACGTACTCCTCCGGCTGATGGCAGACGGTTTCCATGCGGAGGAGCTCCCTTTCGATCGCCAGAATATCCTCCTCCGTCGCGCGCTGGGCTGCCATGGCGGCCAGTTCGCTCTCCATGCAGCGACGAGCTTCGGCAAGCGCCGCGATCTTGGACTGGTCGAGCAGGGCGCTCCAGCTCAGGGGCTTCAGGAAGAAGCCCGAGGTGTCTTCCCGGACAAAGGTCCCGCGCCCATGCCTGATTTCCACGATCCCCACCAGCTCCAACGCCATGAGGGCCTCGCGCACCGAGGTCCTCCCCACCGCGAACTGTTGTGCAAGGGCCTCGATCGACGGCATGCGGTCTCCCGGCTTGAGCCGCCCCCCGACGACCGATGCAATGATCCGGTCGATAACGAGGCTGCTGCGTTTCCGCCGCTCCGCCCCGACATGCCCTGGGACCTCTGCCGCTCTTCTCCGCACGCCGCGCGATCCTTTATGGTTAAAGAGAGCAGATGACTTTGACCGAATGTTCCTGGCATTCGAAAGCTTTGTCAAGCAGATTTAGGACCATCGAGTACTTGTATGGCGGAATTTACAAGCATTATAGGCTCATGGCGACTCTTGACGCCAGACTTGGAAGTGATATAGTGCATCATTCACTCATCTGCTGAGTGTGTCAAGATCAGGAGCCGTCGCTGTGAACGCGAGACCTGCTTCGGGCGCGCTGGCAGGCGCCCGGCCCGGCCGGTCGGTCTTTCAGGAGAGCCAGGCGATCGTCATCTGGCTCGTCGTGCTGCTGCTCGTCGTCGTCGCCTCCGTCTTGTCGCCCGCGTTCCTTCGCACTCGCAATCTGCTCAACGTCCTGCGGCAGGCGTCCACCCTTGGGGTCATCTCGGTCGGGCAAACAATGGTCGTGCTGTCCGGCGGCGCGGATCTGTCCCAGGCGACGGTAATGACACTCAGCGCCGTGGTGGCGTTCAAGTACCTCGGAGGCAACAACGCGCTGATCGTGCCGGTCATCCTCCTCTGTCTCACCCTCGGCGGACTCATCGGCGCGGGCAACGGGGTCATGGTCAGCAAGGTCAAAGTCCCGCCGTTCATCATGACCCTTGGGACGCGCACCATAGTCTTCGGCCTGGCCCTGATGTTCACGAAAGGGGCCCCGCAGGGCGACACGACGCCACTCTTCCGCGCGGTGCTCGGCGAAACCTATGTGCTCGGCATTCCAGGCCAGGTACTGATCTGGGCCGCCGTTGCCCTCCTGGGGTGGCTGGTGCTCATGCGGACCGTCTTCGGCCGGAAGCTCTACGCCGTGGGGGGCAATGCCCGGGCGGCACGCCTTGCGGGGGTGCAAGTCGACCGAGTGCTGATTCTCGCCTACGTGCTCTCAGGCGTGCTGGCTGCGCTGGGCGGATTGGTCCTGGGCGCCCGGTCGGGAAATGCAGACAACGTGATGGGCAACGGCTACGAATTGAACGCCATTGCGGCCGTCGTCATCGGGGGCACCTCCTTTGCCGGAGGGCAGGGCGGCGTCACGGGAACGGTCGGGGGTGTGCTCATGATGACCGTGTTGCAGAACCTGCTGAACATCCTGGGCGTGAGCCCCTACGCGTACCTCATCGCCATGGGGATTGTCATTATCGCCGCAGTGGCGTCTATCAAGCAGAAGTAACCCTGCGACAGTCTCGAAAGAGGGTGGCGTTCCGCCGCACCCGGTAGGTTGGCACCCCAGTTCGGATGTGATCCCGGCGGCGTGCTTGGCACGCGAGAGGAGGAGCGATGCGACTCATCGGGCGTCAGTTCAGGGTAGTCTCAGCGGGTATATCGATCGGCACGCTGGCTTGTCTTTTGGCCGTGGCTCCGATCCCGGCCGCGGCGGCCGGCGGCGGCCAACTCGTGAAGATCCCCGACGTCTACCGCTGGCCCGCCGGCACGAATCCCCAGATGGTGGAGACGGCCAAATACAAGAAGCCCGGTCCCTACAAGATCGGCTTCTCAAACTGCTCTACCACCAATGCGTGGGCCGTCCTCTTCTGGGAGACCGCGAAATGGGAGGTGGCCAAGCATTCGCAGCAGATTTCCCAGTTCTACACGACCGATGCCGGGGATAGCGCTGCCAAGCAGCTGTCGGATGTGGAGGACCTCATTGCCAAGGGTATAGATGCTCTGATCATCCGGCCCTGCACGCTCGACGCGGCGGTCCCCGCTATCGAGAAGGCAATGAGTAAGAATATCCCGGTCATCGTATCGAATCGCGACACCAAAGCGACGCAGTACGTGACGCAGAACACGACACCGGCCGTCGACATCGGGCGGAACCAGGGCCTCTGGCTGGCGAAGCAGCTGAACGGGAAGGGTAAGATCATCTCCATCGAGGGGCCTGCGGGGAGCGGCCCGCAGGTCGAGCGCTTCCAGGGTGCGGAGGAGGTTCTGTCCAAGTACAAGGGGATCGAGATCCTGGCGCGCAAGCCGACAAACTGGTCTCGCTCCGAGGCGAAGACCGCCATGGAGGACTACCTTCAGTCCTTCAAGAAGATCGATGGCATCCTGAGCCAGGCCGGCATGATGTCCATGGGAATCGTGGAGGCCCTGGACGAGGCCGGCATCAAGCCCACCAGCGTGCCCATTACGGGCGACGACTACAACGGGTGGATGAAGTGGATTGCCAAGAACAAGGCGGGCATGGTTTCCACCAACCCGACCTACTGCAGCGGCGCGTCGATCGTCGCCGCCCTGATGATCTTAAACGGACAGCCGGTGCCGAAGCGGTGGGATATTCCCAGCCAGATGTACGATGCAAGCACTATCGGCAAGATTGTCGTCCCGGACCGCTCGGACGAGTGGTACCCGAGCATCCTGCCAGCCAGCTGGAAGATCGAAGGACGCTAGGCGCCTGGGCGGGTGAGCGGACTGCCCGCTCACCCGCCCATCTCAGCGGGGACGGAAGGAATCTGCGAAGGGCAGGAATGCCTCAGATGGTAGATGGGCAGGCAGAGCACGTACGGCTGAGAGGGACCGCAGAGCGGGTTGCTGCCCTGGCTGGACAGCACACGGTGTGGCTCGTGCTCGCCCTCCTCGGGATCGTGGGCGGGCTCTTTGCGCCCGAGTTCCTCAGCCTTGTCAACATCTTCAACGTCCTGCGCCAAGCCACCGCGCTCGCGTTCGTGAGCGTTGGGCAGACGTTCGCCATCATCGCGGACTGTATCGATCTCTCAGTCGGGGCAATGATCAGCCTGACCGCCTGCCTGGCGGCCGGGACCATGGATGGACGCACCGCGGGCATCCTGCCCGCTTTGGGCGTGGTCGCCGCCGCCGTGAGTGCCGTGGGCCTGCTGAACGGATTCGCCGTGGCCCAGCGGAGGGGTAATCCGTTCATCGTCACGCTTGGCAGCATGGCGGTGATCAACGGGGTCGTTTTGCTCTACACCAAGGAGCAGCATGTGGGGTCTGTTCCAGGCGGCTTCCGGGTCTTCGCGGAAGGCCACCTGGGGGCGATGCCCGTGCCCGTGCTGCTCGCGGCGGCCGTTTTCCTTGCCGCGCACTTCGCGCTGCGTCGCACCCGGTACGGGCGCTACGCCCTGGCCGTGGGCGGGAACGAGGAGGTGGCCCGGCTTTCCGGCATCGCCACACGGCGCATCAAGACGCTCACCTATCTGGTATCCGCGTCCGGCGCCGCTGTCACGGGGCTCTTCCTTGCCGCGCGCATGAACGTGGGGGACCCGCTGGTCGGCGTCGGCTTCGACCTGGATGCCATCTCGGCCGTCGTGATCGGGGGAACCGACATCATGGGGGGCCGAGGCAGCATCGGCGGAACCCTGGGAGGCGTCCTGCTCTACGCGGTGCTCAGCAACTTGATGAACCTGCTGAATATCCTTCCGTTCTCCCAGATCGTGATCAAGGGCGCCATCATCGTGCTCGCCATCAGCGTCTACCAGGTGCGGCGGTCCCGGTAGGGAGGAGCGACTTCGCATGGTGGATCAGGCCGTGTCGGGCATGGATGTCATGCTGCAGATGGAGGGCATCACCAAACGCTTCCCTGGGGTGGCCGCGCTCGACGGCGTCTCGCTTCACTGCCGCGCTGGCGAAGTGCTGGCGCTGGTAGGCGAGAACGGAGCGGGCAAGTCTACCCTCATGAAGGTCCTCTCCGGCGTCTACCAACCCGACGCTGGACAGATCGTCTTCCGGGGCCGCCCCGTGCAAATCTCCAGTCCACGGCAAGCGCAACATATCGGCATTGCGATCATCATGCAGGAACTGAACCTCCTGCCCTACCTCACCGTAGAGGAGAACATCTGGCTCGGCCGCGAGCCGATGAGCCGTCTCGGGGTGATCGACGGCCGGGCTCTCCGCGCACGGTCCCAAGAGCTGCTCGAGAGCCTGCACGTCCGCCTGCAACCGGCGGAATTGATCGCGGACCTGACGGTGGCCCAGCGCCAGTTCGTCGAGATCGCGAAAGCCCTTTCCTTGCACGCCGACCTCGTCATCATGGACGAGCCGTCGTCCAGCCTGACGGAGCACGAACTGCAGTACCTGTTCCGCGTCATCCGCGACCTGAAGCGGCGGGGGGTCGCCGTGATATATATCTCTCATCGGCTGAACGAGGTTTTCGAGATCGCCGACCGGGTGACGGTGCTCAAGGACGGGAGGCTGGTGGGTAGCCGCCGGATCTCGGAGGTCACGCGGAGCGACCTCGTCCAGATGATGGTTGGTCGAAGCCTCGCCGAGACGTTCCCGCCGCACACCGCACACTGCCATGCGCCGGTGTTGAAAGTGCGTGGCCTTGGGTGGCGGGGCGTGCTCCGCGACGTCAGCCTGGAGGTACACGCAGGCGAGATTGTCGGCCTCGCCGGACTGGTTGGTGCAGGCCGCACGGAGCTCGCGCACGCGGTCTTCGGCGCCGATCCGATCGACGCAGGAACGATCGAGCTGGAGGGCAAGCCGCTGCGGATCCGGAGCCCCCACGACGCCGTCCGGGCCGGAATCGTTCTGGTTCCCGAGGACCGGAAGTTGGAGGGGCTGATCCAGCTAATCTCCATTCGGAAAAATATCGGGCTGCCCAACCTCGACCTCTTTCGACGGTGGGGCTTCGTGCGGCGCACCCGGGAACTGGCAACAGCCAGACACTGGTTGAGCCAGCTCTCCATCCGCGCTAGCAGCGTCGATCAGCCGGTCTTCAGCCTGAGCGGTGGCACCCAGCAGAAGGTCGTACTTGCGAAGTGGCTGGTGCGGGACCCCAGGTTGATCATCCTTGACGAGCCCACGCGGGGTGTCGACGTGGGGGCCAAGGCAGAGATCTACCGCATCATGCGGCAGCTCGCCGACGGGGGCGCCGCGATCCTGATGATCTCCTCGGAGCTCCCCGAGATCCTCGGGATGGCCGATCGCATTCTCGTCATGCACGAGGGCCGGTTGACAGCGGAATTGGATGGGGCGGCCGCGACCGAGGAGGCCATCATGGCCGCCGCGACCGGCAGCCTTGCCGCCGACGGCGAAGCCGCCAGGCCGTACACCTAGTGGCGTGGGCTCCAGAGGCTCGCGCACCAATTATTCATCCGGGCCACGCTGACAGGAAAGGATACTGCGATGGTTGACGATCCCATGGTGCAGGCGGATCCCAAGAACGACGGCCGGGGGATCATGCGCGGGGGTTACCTGCTGACCCAGGACCGGCCGATGGACGAGGCACGCTGGCGGGAAGAGTGTTTCCCGGAGTGGGGGCACTTCCTCAACCGACAAGTGGAGATGACGACGGTCGAGAAAGGACAGGTGGGACTCTGGTGGTTCGGCGCGGGCACGTTCCTCATCAAGAGTGCCGCCGGCCGCGTCTTCATCATTGACAGCTACGCTGGCCCCTCCCACTACACCGAAGAGGCAAGCTGCGGCGTCTGCCGAACCACAGGAGCCCCGTACATCAACTGGTTCCGCCTCTACCCCCAGGTGTTTAACCCATGGCGCTTCGCGAAGCTCGATTACGCCCTCTGCACCCATCAGCATGCCGACCACTGTGACCTGTACAGCCTAAAGGCCTACGCCCAGACGACAACCTGCCGTTTCGTCGGGCCGATGTCAACGGTGGAGCGGATGCGCATCTTTGGGGTCCCGGAGGCGCGGATCGATCTTGCGGAACCCGGGATGACGATCGCAGCGGACGATGTCGAGATCGAGGCGACTGAGAATTTCAACGTCATCGCCACCTATACCTTCGCGAAGCGGCCGGGCCAGACGCGGCCCTTCCACGAGGTAGCTGTCGGCTTTCTCTTCAAAACCGAGGGGGCGAATATTCTCTTCCTCGGCGACACCCTCTACCACAACGCCTATGTGACCCTCGGCCGCAAGTACGACATCGATCTCGCCATCTTCAACATCGGCAACAACGCGCCAGGGGGCAAAGACAAGCCCACGCCTTACGACGCCTACATGATCATGGAGTCCTTGCGAGCCAAACGGTTCATCCCGTTCCACTGGGAGACCTGGGGAAACGTGGCCTCCGACCCCAGCGAGGTGGAGTGGGTCTTTGCAAAGCGGAACCCAAGCATGAAGGCGATCATCATGCAGCCGGGAGGGATGATCATGTACCCACGGGACCGCGACATCGGGCGCTACCGCTACCCCGATTGGCGCGAGTTTTACCGCCCGGAGGAATCATGGGAGTACGGCAAACCGGCCCGGGATGCCGGTGTGTTCAAGTAGCAGGCGTCGTGGAGTTCGTGATCGCGGCCAGCGAGCTCCGCTGGCCGCGTTCTTGTTGACCTTCTCACGGCGACGGGATGGGAGCCCGACAAAGACAATACGAGTTGGGGCGGGGGGGTCGCCGTTCACATTTTCCGTAAGGATCTAGTATGGGTCTGCGCATGACCTTGGCCTCCTTTCGCGCCCGATTGGGCGCAGCCCGCCCTCCTAGACCGTCCAGAAGATGACGACTCAAAACGGATTCACCCAATACTTGGGCCTTCCGTGGAGCAGGGCGTCTCGCACCTGCTCTGCCACCTTGCGCTGGAGCTCCCGGATGGAATCGGTGGAGTACCAGGCCATGTGAGGTGTCAGGATCACGTTGTCGAACTGGAGCAAGGGATGGTTGGCAATGCGCTGTTCATCCTCCAGAACGTCCACGGCCGCCCCGGCCAGACGGCCGGCGTGCAGCGCCTGCACCAGAGCGTCCTCGGCGATCAGCGCGCCACGGGATGTATTGACCAGGAAGGCGCCCGGTTTCAGCAGGGCCAGCCGTTCCCGGTCCAGCAGGTGTCGGGTTTCGCCGGTGGCCGGTGCATGCACCGAAAGCACATCGGACTCCCGGAGGAGCTCTTCGAGCGGAACGAGTGAGACCTCCGGCATCCCCGCATCCGGCCGCACATACGGGTCGTGGGCCAGGACTCGTCCGAATCCAAGCGCATGCGCTTTCCGAGCCAGCTGCCTGGCGATGTTTCCGAAGCCGATCAAGCCCAGGCTCATTTCCGACAGGCGCCGGACGGGAACCGCCCTCCGGTAACTCCAAATCCCCTGCCGGACCTCCGCATCCATCAGTTTTACCTTGCGGACAAGAGCCAGGATCAGGGCCAGCGCATGATCGGACACCTCGCTGATGCAGTAGTCGGGGACGTTGGCCACCATGATCCGCTTTGCGGTCGCCGCCGGGATGTCGATGTTGTCCAGGCCGATCGCGTACCGGACGATCACCCGGCAGCGCGTCAGTCCTTCGATGACCCGCCGGCTGATGCGCACGAACTGGACGATGAGGGCGTCCGCGTCGCGTGCCAGGGCAAGGATGTCGTCCTCGCCAGTGCAGCGGCCATTCCCATCCACAATCTCGATCCCCGTATTCGCAAATACCCGCTGCTCCTCGATCAGTGTCGGGTAATAGTAATCCGTAATTACGACCTTCAATGACACCGACTCCTCCCTCGCGGAGATCGTCATGCCTCACCGCGCCACCTGCTCGCCGCCTTCATCTGCTCCTGATTCCGCCTCATCCCCCGCCGAACCGGTCCGGCCTCGCGCATATCTGCTCATTCCTCCCGTTCTTGGCCGCACACAGCACCAGATCGCTCAGGCCGCCCGGACTGGATTCCGCAGGACACCGATCCCGTCGATGGACACCTCGACCACATCGCCTGGATGCATGGCGGCCACTCCCCGGGGGGTTCCCGCGCTGATGATGTCTCCCGGGAACAGCGTCATGCACTGGGAAAGATAGTGGACGAGATAGGGCACCGAGAAGATCATCTCGGCGAGGCGCGCCTCCTGCATCACCTTGCCATTCAGCATCGTCCGGAGGGTCAGCGCGGAGGGATCCAGTCCTGTGGCAATACAGGGACCAAAGGGTGCGAAGGTGTCGAAACCCTTCGAGCGGGTGAGCTGCCCCTGAGCCACACTGAGCGGGCGCTCGGTAATGTCGTTGAAACAGGTGTACCCCAGGATGTGCCGCGCGGCATCCTCTAACGACACGTCTTTGATCTGATCCTTGATGATGACTGCCAACTCCCCCTCGTAGTCGACCTGCTCGGCGACCCGCGGGATCACGATCGGCTCGTCGGGGCCTGCAATGGTCGTGAGCGGCTTCAAGAAATGGGCAGGCTGCTTGGGGGTCTCGAACTTGATCTCCGCGATATGATCGCGGAAATTCAGCCCGACGCAGAGGATCTTGGTCGGCTCCACGGGCGCCAGGAGGCGAACGTTACCGACCCGGTGGGTCACCTGACTACGTGTGAATTCCCCGAAGATGGATCCGAGGATCTCGTGCACCAGATCGCCTTCCCAGACACCATACGCCGTGCGCTGCCCTTGTTGAAAACGAACAATCCGCATGCGCCTTTCCTCCTTGTGGCTCCCTGTCCCCGACACTGAGAGTTGTTATCCGTTGATAGGAGATCTGCCGAGCCAACGATCGGCTGTGAAGCCTCCCTGGCCACCGAACCAGGGCTGGACGCTAGCGATCCGCGACCAGGACCTCAGGCAACATCCGCCCCTCCCGTCAGCCACCCTGCTCGCCGGGCGATCGCAACGGCACCGTCGATGCTGAGGCGGTCCACTGCCTCTGCATCGCTGATCTCCCTGACGGCCACGGCCGGGAGCGCGCGCACAAGCAGCTCCCGAAATACGCGGCATCGCCGCGGCGAACCGATGAGAACCATCGGGCAGTCTCGCGGGAATCGCACCAGCGGGAAATCCTGCATGGCTTGCAGGTCTTCCGCCGCGATGGCCGCCTCCACGAAGGTCCGGCGGACCTCCGCGGGGACTCCCAACAGGACATCCATGAATCGCGGCATGAGCAGCGCCCGGAGAAAGCCCGCGTGTCGCACCGCATCAAACGCGGTCCGTGCGGCGAGGGCCAGGTCTTCCGGTTCTGGCTCCCCCTCCGCCGCAATCGATTTGCCGATGGAGGTGGCCTGCTGAATGGCCTCGAACATCTGTCCGCTCAAGGTGGTGAGCGAGCCGGCGATGCACCCGTCCTGGCGCACGTGAATGTACTTGGTATGCGAGCTGAGCACGACCGCCGTGAGCGGCGGCCGCGGCAGGGCCTGGCGGGTCAGGAGCCCCATCATCTGCGTCTCCTCGCCCCGCATGAAATCGATCCGGCGGATGTCCTCGTAGGTGGTCTCGGGCGGATAGGGGTTCTTGATGCCCCGGATGAACACTAGCGGGAGATCCAACGGGAAAACGGTGGGGTCTTGTGTCACAGTGAGGCTCTCGGCGAGCTCTGCCAGCCCGGCCGGCGCCCACAGATGCGGAATCTCCCGGAGGCCAATCTCCGAGGTAATCATCCCGGAGGTAATCGCGAACCTGATGTCGGAAAGAGCAAGCCCCGCGGCCATGACGGTCTGCTCGAACAGCTCCGAGAGGCCCGCCTTTAAGACTTGGTTTGAGCCGTGGACTGCCGTGTCCCTCACGCCAATCTTGCGCGACCCCTTCCCGACCACAGTGCACGTCTCGCCAAGAAGGAAGACCCGAGAGTTGGTCGTTCCGCAATCGATGGTGGCGAAATGCATGGTCTCGATTCCCCTGATGCGTGTGCAGCACACCGCCCCGTCTGTTTGGGGCGTCTAACAGAGGAACCCTCCCGCCGCCAGCTCCGCTTTCATCCGATCGCACTCCTGATCTGAGAGCGGGATGAACGGCTCGCGGGGATACGCCTCGCAGACCTTCCGGATCTTGAGCAGGGCGTAGACTGCAACCACGGTCGACTTGGCGAGGTACATGATGTCGCGGAGCTCGTTCACCCTCGCCTGGAGGGCCCGGGCCCGCTCCATGTCGAAGCTCGTGGCGGCCTGGAAAAGGTCCACGCACAGCTCGGGAAAAGCATTGCCCAGGCCCGGGATGAAGGCTTGTACCCCCAGGGTCGCGGCGTACAGGAACATCGCCTCCGTCCCGAGGACCACGTCGAAATCGGGCTGCCGGATCTTGCGGACGAAGTTAGCCAGTACCATGATGTCGAAGCTGCTGTCCTTGACGCCGGCCACACCCAGGTCCGCCAGCTCTTGCAGCATGGGCACGTCCACAGCCACGCCGGTGAACCGCGGGTTGTTGTAGCAGTAGACCGGAATCTGCACGGCCTGGACGATCCGTTCGAAGTACAGTTTGATGCTCTCGCGGGTGTGGTGGAAGTAGTAGGGAGGGACGGCTGCCACTTTTGCGGCACCTGCGTCCTGAGCGTATCGGGCCAGGGCTACGGAATCCCGCACGTTGGTCGAGCCCACGTGGACGATGACCTGGATCTGCGGCTGGGCGTGCCTGACGACCACGTCGACGACTCGCTTCTTCTCCTCCACCGACATGAGCGGCCCATTCCCGTAAGAGCCGCAGATGAATAGCCCGTGTACGTGCTGGCAAAGGAATTCGGCCAATTTCGCCAAGTTGGACTCATCCACGCTCCCGTCCGGCGTGAAGGGGGTTACCATGGGGGGAATAACACCGACAACCTTCTGCATGGCGCGTTCTCCTTGGAAGTCAGTGAGAAGTCGGGTGAGAGCCCGGCCGGCGAGCTGGCCTCAACAGAACCCGAGGTCCCTGCGGATCTTCTGGGCCGCCTCCTGGAGGATGCCCGCGTGCCGCCGGAGACTTTCCTCGTCCGGAAAATCGACGACCAAGCCGGTGATGCTTAGCGCCGCCTCGATCCCCCCCTGCTCGTTCAGGATGGGCACGGCGACGCACTTGATATGCTTCTCGTGCTCCGAATTGTCGATGGTATATCCGCGCTCTCGGATGGCGCGCAGCTCCTCGAAGAGCCCGTTGGCGGTCGTGATGGTATTCGGCGTGAAGCGGGTGAGACCGTGGGTGTTGATGACCTGCTCCACCGTCTCTTGCGGGGAGAAGGCCAATAGGGTCTTCCCCTGTCCGGTACAGTGGGCGGGGACGACGATCCCGACTCGGGAGAACATGTTGATCATATTGGAGGGATCGATTTTCTGCAGGATGACGACCGAAGTGCCCTCGAGAATCCCGAGATGCACCGTCATGCCGATCCGCTGGGACAACTCCCGCAGGTAGGGAGTGGCAACCCGTCGGATGACACTCTCCCGCGTCAAGCTATTCCCCAATATGAAGATGTTCAGCCCGAGGGAATACCGCCCGCTATCGTTGCGTGACAGGTACTCGTTCTTCTCGAGGGTATACAGCAGACGGAACAGCGTGGACTTGTTCAGGCCGAGGCGATCCTTGATCTCCGCAAACGACAGGCGGGGCTGATCCTTGAAAAGGTTCAAGACATCCAACCCTTTCTGGATCGTGGTGGAAAGGTAGGGACTACCCTGGGCCTCCGGCAGATTTTTTTTTGAATTACGCATATTTAATCTAAAAGGTTCAGTATATGAAACTATATGGCAATTTTTTCTTATTGAACTTCAAATTAATTCAACATATAAACTCTAGTATCATTATATGAAATTCATCCAACTTTTCAAGGATAAAACGCTGTCTTCGGAACAAGAAATTCGCGAGAGCGTCCTCGGCGTCGCCCGTGAAGGGGGAGAGGGCCAGGCGTAGGTCCACGCCGGGTTCTCCGGTCCGATCCAGGTCCTCTTTCGACTCACGTTTTGGATGTGGGCGCGCGGAGCGCGGGAAGGCGCAAACCGAGTGTGCCGTGTTCACGAGTCCGCCAGGGAGGGAGAACAGGAGGGTCTCATGAGCAAGCAAGAGCGAATGGACAGACCGGCTGGGATGCGCGGGGTGAGCCGCCGGGATCTTCTCAAGGTGGGCGCCGCCGCGGCCGCCGGGGCGGCGGTAGGGCCGTTCATAATCACCCCGGCCCGCGCCCAGAGCTTCAACTGGCAGCGCTTTCGCGGCACGGAACTCTTCCTCATTCTCACCCGGCACCCCTGGATTGATGAGATGGTGACGCACATCCCGGAGTTCGAGTCCTTGTCGGGGATGAAAGTCAACTATGAGATGCTGCCGGAGATTCAAGGGCGCCAGAAGCTCACTGTCGAGCTGACGGCCGGCACGGGCGGGGTGGACGCATTCCACACAGCGCTCCATGTGGAGAAGCGCCGATTCTGGAAGGCGGGATGGTACCAGCCGCTGAACCGCTTCCTGGAAGACAAGACGCTGACCGCGCCCGACTACGACTGGGACGACTTCGTCGCCGGGGCCAAGGAAGCAGTCACTCAGCCGGACCACACCATCAGCGCGATTCCGACGATGGTGGACTTCTTCGCGTTGTTCTACCGCAAGGACCTCTTCCAGCAGAAGGGCTGGAAGGCCCCGCGCACCCTGGCGGAAATGGAGGACTACGCCCAGAAGCTCACCACCCCGCCCGGGATGTACGGGATCGTCGCGCGCGGGCTGAAGAATGCGAATGCGGCCGCCATCGCCTGCATCCTCTATGCGATGGGTGGGACGTACCTCACGCCGGATGGCAGGTCGGCCCTCAATACGCGTGCGTGGGTGAAGGCCGTCGACTACTACGCAACGCTGCTGCGGCAATTTGCCCCGCCCGGTGTTCTGAACTTCAACTGGTATGAATGCAGCTCGGCGTTCATGCAGGGGAATGTCGGGATGTACTTCGACGGCATCAACTTTGCCAATCAGTTTGAGGATCGGGAGAAATCCAAGATCGCCGGGAAGGTGGGCTACGCCGTGCTGCCCGCAGGCCCCGGAGGGCACATCGTGCCGACCTTCACGAACGGCATGGCCATTACCGCCCATAGCCGCCGCAAGGAGGCCGCCTACCTGTTCATCCAGTGGTCCACCGACAAGCAGAATGCGGCGCGGGAACTCCTCTCGGGCGTGGGGGTGGGGCGGGGCTCGACCTGGAACCTCCCGGAGATCAAGGCGAAGCGGAAGATGCCGGCCGATTGGTATGCGACCTACTCGGAGAGCCTGAAGATCGCCCGGCCGGGTCTGCCGGAAATCATGGACGTGACCCAGTACCGGGACATCATCGGTGTGGCCATCCAGAAGGCCATTGAGGGGGCCAAGGCAGAGGAGGTCATGGCCCAGGCCGACAAGGAATTCCAGGCGCTGCTGGACAAAACTGAGAGGTGAGGCGGGGTCCCAGAGCCGACCTGGCCTGGTCGTCCGCCAGGAGTGCCGGGCCCAGTCTCTATAGAGATTCCAGCCGACCGGGTGGAATCCTCACGGGCGCCGACCGAACGCCTGCGATGGAGATCACGCCGGATAGGTTCCCGCCAGGGCTGCCTCGATGTGGGCCAGCAAGGTCGGTCCCGCCAGCAACGGCATCCCGGTGAGGCGAAGCCGGAGCTGGGGAATCTCGTAGAGCAATTCATCCAGCGCGGCCAGGGCCATCTCCCGCCTGCTCGCCCCTGGCAGGCGCCGGACCACCGTGGTCACCGCGCCGTGGATGGTATCCGCCACTTTCCCGGAGGCGCCCAGGAAGGCCCGGACCTCCGTTCCGCGGCGAACCGGCCCGTTCACGAGTGTTCCGCCATGGTACGCATGCCCCAGGCAGAGCGTCCGGGCATCCAGTGCATCCAGCTTCGCGAGGGACCGCCGGTACGTGGGCGCGTCAAAGTAGTAGGGGTAGCCGCCGGGACGGGCCCCCTGTCCCTGGGCCGCATCGCCGGTGAAGAGCATGCTTTCGCTCTCCCAGAAATAGGCCACGTGGCCGGGCGTGTGTCCCGGGCAGTGGAGCACGCGGAGACTGATGCCGGCCCCCAGGTCCACCCGGTCTCCGTCGGCGAGGAACACATCGGCCCCGGCAGGTTCGCCGGCGTTCCGGAGCACGTGGTCAATCCGCTCCTGGAGGGCGGCGGCGGGGAACTCCAGGGCGCGCAGGGGGGCCGTATGAAACTCGACCTGGGCCTGGTTCGACTCGACCATGGGGCGGTCCATGGCATGCACATGGATGCGCGCCCCGGACCGGCGCTTGACCTCCGCGTTGCCGCCGGAGTGATCCAGGTGGGCGTGCGTGTTCAGGATCAACGCCACGTCCTTGAGCGCCATGCCGATCTCTGCCAGCGCCGGCTCCAGGGCCGTCTGGGGAGAGTCCGAGGCTCCGGTGTCGATGAGGGCCGCCTGCTCACCCTTGAGGAGGTAGAGGAAAACGGTTCCCGTCCCGTCGAAAGGAGTTCGGATCTGATAGACGCCCTGCCGGAGCAACTCGATATGCATGGCCATCACCTCCGTATGTGCCATTCCCTGCGGACTTGCTTCCCCGGTGGCAACCCGCGAAGCGTCGTTCGCGGGACCGGGATTCCGCCGGCGAAAGCGATCGCACAAGAGCCCCTTCTGCCTGCGGGTGACGCTGCGCAGCCGCCAAGCCCCACGGTCGACCGCACCTCTCCACGCGATCGGGCGCCCCCGCAGCCGGACGGTGGCATCATGATGTTCCCGCCGCCATGCGGCCGTCAAGTCGAAACCTGCGGCCCGCGGCATCTCGGCCTCGCCACCGATCGAAGATTTCGGAATGTGGACGAATTCCTACTTGGACGCACAGACGCGAGATTGCCGTTGACAGCCCGCTCCCGTCACACATACACTGCAAGTCTACTGTCGTCCTTCTGGGTCTGCGGGGGCAACGGTTGGTGGCTGCCTGGCGCGCGGACCGCCGTTCCCGTGCCCGGCATCATTAGGAGGAGGATTCATCTATGTCTCGAAAACGGAGCGGCATCACCCGACGGCAGTTCTTGCAGCAGACGGCACTGGCCTCGAGCGCGGTAGCATTGGCGGGCCTGTACCCGCCGCTCATCCGCGCCGGCGAGGCGGCGGAGGCCAAGCTCGGGGCCCGATTCATCGGCAAGCTCGAAGGGCCCGAAATCCTCCGCGACGCGGCGAAATTCCCCAAGGCGTTCAAGGAGGCTCCCATGCTGGCCGAGCTGGTGAAGGCTGGCAAGCTCCCGCCCGTGGACAAGCGCCTGCCCGAGCCGGCCGAGCTGATGGTGATCAAGCCCCTGAAGGAGATCGGGAAGTACGGCGGCCGCTGGCGCCGGGGATTCACCGGGCCCGCCGACAACGAGAACGGCAACCGCATCGTCTCCACCGACAAGATCCTGATGTTCGACTATACCGGCAACAAGATCGCGCCCGCCCTGGCCAAGGACTGGCACCTCAGCGACGACGGGAAGGTCTGCACCATCTCCCTGCGCCGCGGTATGAAGTGGTCGGACGGGCAGCCGTTCACCGCGGACGACTTCCTCTTCTGGTACGAGGACATTTACCAGAACAAGGAGCTGGTGCCGACGCCGATGCCGGAGCTCCAGATCAATGGCAAGCTCGGCCGCATGTTCAAGCAGGACGATTACACCCTCGTCTTCGAGTTCCCCGAGCCCTACTTCCTCTTTGTGGACATCCTGGCCGGGGACACGCTGATCGGCGGCGGGCAGGCGACGGGGGCGGCGCGCGCGGCCTTCATGGGCGGCTACGCCCCGGCCCACTACGTCAAGCAGTTCCTGCCCAAGTATTCCTCGGTGGATGAGGCCACGCGAAAGGCCAAGGCCGCCGGTTTCGACAGCTGGGTGAGTTACGTCCGGAACCGCACCAACTGGGCGCTCAACGTGGAGCTGCCCATCGTCGGTCCCTGGAAGACGGTGAGCCCGATCAACACGCCCACCTGGGGGATGGAGCGGAACCCGTACTACTGGGCGGTGGACACGGCGGGAAATCAACTGCCGTACATCGACCGGATTGCCATGGGCCTGGCGGAGAACCTGGAGGTCCTGAACCTGCGGGCCATCGCGGGCGAGTACGACTTCCAGGCGCGCCACGTCAGCCTCTCCAAGATGCCCGTGTTCATCGAGAATCAGAAGAAGGGCGATTACAGGATCCACCTGGACACCTCGCAGAGCGGCTGTGATGCGGCCCTGCTGATCAACACGGCCTACGAGGCCGATCCGGAAATCGCCAAGTGGCTGACCAACAAGGACTTCCGCCACGCCATGGCGCTCGGCATCGACCGCGACCAGCTGAACGAGGCCCTCTGGCTCGGCCTGGGGACCCCCGGCTCGTGCGCGCCGGCCGAGGATGTGCCCATCAGCCCGGGGAAGGAATACCGGAAGAAGTGGGCCGTCCTAAACGTGAAGCAGGCCAACGCCCTGCTGGACAAGATCGGCCTGACCAAGAAGGACGGCGAAGGGTACCGGCTGCGCACCGACGGCAAGGGACGCGTTCGCATCGAGCTGATGTCGGTCGGCGGGCAATTCATCCCCTACACCCAGATGGGCGAGATGATCAAGCAGCAGTGGGTGAAGATCGGCATCGACGCCGATGTGAAGGAGACCGAGCGCGGCCTGGCCTTCACCAAAACGGCCAACGCCGAGCACCAGATCATGTTCTGGACAGTGGGGGGATCGGAGAACCTCTACCTCTTCCCGCGCCACGTCCTCCCCGTGGATCCGGCCGAGTGCCATATCGGGATGCCCTTCGCCCGCTGGTACGCCAGCAACGGGACCCAGGGCAAGAAGCCGACCAACCCCGAGATGCTCCGGGCCTTCGAGCTCTACCGCTCGGCGGCGGGCAAGAAGGAGCCCGAGCGCGTCAAGATCGCGCAGGAGATCTGGAAGATCATCCTGGAGGAGTGCTGGGTCATCGGCACGGTGGGACTGTCGCCCGCGTTCATGGGGGTGCGGATCGTCAAGAACACCATGGGCAACATCCCCGCACGCCAGACCAACGCGCAGCACGCCCGCACGCCCAACACCTCGCACCCGTCCACCTTCTTCTTCAAGGCGTAATGGCGCGCTTCGCGCGCCATCAGCGGCCGCCCCGGAGCCTCCGGGGCGGCCGCAACGGTTCCCGCCACGGGAGCGAACCATGCTTGGCTATCTCATCCGCCGGCTGATCCTGGCCATCCTCACCTGCTGGGCCGTCTCCGTCCTCTCCTTTGTGGTGATCCAGCTCCCGCCGGGCGACTACATCACGTCTTACATCGCCGAGATGTCCGCCTCGGGGAGCGGTGTCTCGGCGGAGGAGGCGGAGGCGCTCCGCCACCAGTACGGGCTGGACCAGCCGCTTTACATCCAGTACCTGCGCTGGATGGAGATGGTCGTCCGGGGGAACTACGGGATGTCGCTGGAGTACATGCGGCCCGTCTCGGACGTGATCGGCGACCGCCTCTGGCTCACCATGGTGGTCTCCGTGGCGGCCATCATCCTCACCTGGATCCTCGCCCTCCCCATCGGGATCTACTCGGCGGTGCGACAGTATTCTCTGGGCGATTACCTGGCCACCTTTGTGGGCTTCATCGGTCTGGCTGTCCCCAGCTTCCTGCTGGCGCTCATCGTCATGTACCTGGGCTACACCTACTTAAACGCCAACATCGGCGGGCTCTTTTCCGACCAGTACGCCGAGGCCCCGTGGACGCTGGGCAAGATCTGGGATCTGACCCGGCACCTGCCGATCCCGGCCGTGATCCTGGGCCTGGCCGGCACGGCCCAACTGATCCGGATCATGCGGGCCAACCTCCTGGACGAGCTGGGGAAGCCGTATGTCGTGACCGCCCGCGCCCGGGGGCTGCCCGAAACGCGGCTGATCCTGAAATACCCGGTCCGGGTGGCCTTGAACCCGTTTGCCAGCACCATCGGCTACCTGCTCCCCTTCGTGGTGTCGGGGAGCATCATCGTCTCCCTCGTCCTCAGCCTGCCCACGGTGGGCCCGCTGCTCCTCAAGGCGCTGATCGCCCAGGACATGTTCCTGGCGGGAACCATCGTCCTGCTGCTGGGCGTGATGACGGTCATCGGAACCTTCTTGTCCGATCTCCTCCTGATGTGGATCGATCCCCGCATCCGGCTGGAGGGGAAGTGATGAGCGCTGCCGAGGTTCGCCCCGGTCCGGCCGCCGAGGAGGAAGCGACACTGTCCGCCTCGACCACCGAGGAGCGCGTCTCGGTCGCCACCCAGTGGCAGCTCATGTGGTGGCGGTTCAGGAAGCACCGCCTGGCCATGGTAAGCACCGTGGTCGTGCTGCTCTTTTACCTGGCGGTGGCCGGCGCCGACTTCCTCGCCTATTCGGACCCGCTGGCCTCCGAGGCCCAGCGGTCCCTCCTGCCCCCGCAGCGGATCCACTGGTTCGACGAGGGCCATTTCGCTCCCCACGTATACGGCCTGAAGGGGGTGCGGGATCCCATGACCTTCAAGCGCGTGTACGCACCCGATCCCGAGCAGAAGATTCCGGTCAAGTTCTTCACGCACGGATTCCGATACGCCCTCTTCTGGGTGATCCCCACGGACCTCCATTTGATCGGCGTGGAGGGCACCACGCCCGAGGAGTCGCTCTTCCTCATGGGCACCGATGAGCAGGGGCGCGACATGTGGTCCCGGCTCATGTACGGGACGCGCACCTCGCTCTCCATCGGCCTGGTCGGGGTGGCCCTCAGCCTGGTGCTGGGGGTGTTCCTGGGCGGGATCTCGGGGCTCTACGGCGGGGTCATGGACACCGTCATCCAGCGCATCATCGAGATCCTGCGCTCGATTCCCACCATCCCTCTGTGGATGGGTTTGGCGGCGGCCTTGCCCAACGACTGGTCCGTCGGGCAGGTCTACCTCGCCATCACCGTCATCATCTCCCTGGTCGGCTGGACCGAGCTGGCCCGCGTGGTCCGCGGCCGGTTCCTCTCGCTCCGGCAGGAGGACTTCGTGATGGCGGCGGAGCTGTGCGGCTGCGGACAGATGCGGATCATCTTCACCCACCTGGTGCCCTCGTTCCTCAGCCACATCATTGCCGCCACCACGCTGGCCATCCCCGCCATGATCATCAGCGAGACGTCCCTGAGCTTCCTGGGGCTGGGGCTGCGGCCCCCGGCCATCTCCTGGGGGGTGCTCCTGCAGCAGGCGCAGACCATCCAGGCCCTGGCCATCTCGCCCTGGCTGCTGTTGCCGGCCGTTCCCGTGATCGTCGCCATCCTGGCTTTCAACTTCATGGGTGACGGCTTGCGGGACGCGGCAGATCCGTATGGACATTGAGCGCCGAGACGGCGGGACGAGCCTCGTGAACGAACAGCCAGCAGCCATGCGCCAACCCGAGCCGCCGATCCTCTCTGTGCGCGGCCTGCAAACCTACTTCTTTCCCGACGAAGGGACCGTCAAGGCGGTGGACGGAGCGAGCTTCGACCTTTTGCCTCGGACGACCCTGGGCATCGTGGGCGAGAGCGGTTGCGGCAAGAGCGTGACCGCACGGTCCATCCTGCGCATCGTCGAGCGGCCCGGCCGGATCGTGAGCGGCTCCATCCTGCTCCGGAGGGACGGGGGCGAGGTAGACCTGACCCAACTCGATCCGCAAGGGCGCGAGATGCGGCAGATCCGCGGCGGGGACATCGGCCTGGTGTTCCAGGAGCCCATGACCTCCTTCAGCCCGGTCCACACCATTGGCAACCAGATCGTGGAGACGATCCGCCTGCATCATCCCCTGAGCAAGCTGGAGGCGCAGGAGCGGGCCATCGCCCTGCTCCGGTCCGTGGGGGTCCCCAAGCCCGAGCGGCGCGTCGACGAGTACGCCTTCGAGCTGTCCGGCGGCCTGCGCCAGCGGGCCATGATCGCCATGGCCCTCTCCTGCGGGCCGCGCATCCTGATCGCCGACGAGCCGACCACCGCCCTGGACGTCACCACGCAAGCCCAGATCCTGGACCTCCTGCGGGCGCTGCAAGAGCGCGAGGGGATGGCCATCATCCTGATCACGCACAATCTGGGCGTTGTGGCCGAGATGTGCGATCTGGTCGTGGTCATGTACCTGGGGCGTGTGGTGGAGGAGGGTCCCGTGGATTCCATCTTCCATGCCCCCCGCCACCCGTACACGCAGGCGCTCCTGCGCTCCATCCCGAGCATCCGCTCCACCGCGCGCACGCTTTTGCCCACCATCGCCGGCTCCATCCCCCACCCCTACAACCGACCCGCGGGCTGTCCCTTCCACCCCCGCTGCCCCGACTTCATGCCGGGGACGTGCGATCGGGCGGAGCCGGCGCTACGGCCCGTGGGGGACGGGCAGGCGGTGAGCTGCTTTCTCGGAGAGGGGACGTGACCATGGGATCGGCGGCGCGCTTGCTGGAGGTCAACGGCTTGAAGAAGTTCTTCCCCATCCGCCGCGGATTCATGCGGCGGATGGTCGGCCAGGTCCGCGCGGTGGACGACGTGAGCTTCTTCGTGGAGAAAGGGGAGTGCCTGTCGCTGGTGGGAGAGAGCGGCTGCGGCAAGACCACCACCTCGCGCTGCATCCTGCGGGCGATCCCCCCCACGGCCGGCGAGATCCTCTTCCGCCCCGAGCGGGGGTCGGTGGTGGACGTGGCAACGCTCTCCAAGGGGCAGCTGCGGCCCCTGCGCCGGCAGATGCAGATGATCTTCCAGGACCCCTTTTCGTCGCTCAACCCGCGGCGCACGCTGCTCGACATCGTGGCCGAGCCCCTGGTGGCCAACCGGGTCGGCAGCCGCCGGGAGCAGATCGATCGGGTGGCGGAACTGCTCAAGCTGGTGGGGCTGCGACCCGAATACATGCGCCGGTACCCTCACGCCTTCTCCGGCGGCCAGCGCCAGCGCATCGGCATCGCCCGGGCGCTGGCGCTGAATCCCAGCCTGGTGGTCGCCGACGAGCCGGTCTCCGCCCTGGACGTATCGGTCCAGGCCCAGATCCTGAATCTCATGCTGCGGCTGCAGGAGCAGTTGGGGCTCACCTATCTGTTCGTGGCCCACGACCTCTCGGTGGTGAAGCACGTGAGCGACCGGGTGGCCGTCATGTACGTCGGCCGCCTCGTGGAGATGGCGCCGACCGCGCCGCTCTTTGCCGCGCCCAAGCACCCGTACACCGAGGCCCTGATGTCGGCGGTCCCCAAGCCGGACCCGCGGCTGCGCTCGCAGCGCATCGTGCTGGAGGGGGAGGTGGCCGACCCGGCCAACCCGCCCCCGGGTTGTTACTTCCACCCGCGCTGCCGCTACGCGGTGGACCGCTGCCGGGAGGCGACCCCCCAGCTCGCGGAGGTGGCACCGGGCCACTTCGTGAGCTGCCACCGGGCGGCGGAGCTGACGCTCAAGGGCGTCGCCCTGAACTAAAGGCTCGAGCTCCGCCCGAGCTCTTCTCACGGCTGCCGACTGCGTGCGCGGGCGCAGGCCCGAGCTGCTCGCACGCCTGCATTGCGAGAGCACGGCCGATCCCCCGGACGGGGGTCCTGGGAGGACGCCTTCACGGGAACAGACGGGCGAAGAGAAGCGGTGGGCGGATCTACCGCACCCGCAGAAACCCGGTCGACAGCCACGGGACAGCCGCAACCGCGACGAGCGCGACCATCACCGCGACCAGGTACGGGAAGACGTGACGCATGGCCTCGTCGGGTGAGACCTTGCCGATCGCACACGCGGCGTAGAACCCAACGCCGAACGGCGGCGCGAAGAGCCCCACGCCCATGGCCAGGATCACCACCATGGCGTAGTGGACATCGTTCACGCCCATCAGACGGGAGACGGGGAAGAGCAGCGGCCCGAAGAGCACCACGGCCGGAATGCCCTCGAGAAAGCTCCCCAGGAGGACGAATACCACGACCGAGGCCGCCAGGAAGCCGCCGCGGCCGCCGGGGACCCCGGCCAGAAGCCTCGCGAGCCCCTGCGAAAAGCCGGACTGGGTCAGCGCCCAGGCCATTGCCGTCGCCGTCGCGATGATGAGGAGGATCGCCCCGGACAGCGAGGCGGTCTCCACCAGCATCGGATAGATCCGCCGCCAGTCGAACTGGTGATAGATCAGGAGACCGATAACAACGGCGTAGGCGATGCCGACGGTCGACACCTCCGTCGCCGTCGCGACCCCTTCAATCACGGCGCCCAGGACGAGAAACGGCAGCGCCAGCGCGGGGAGGGCGGCAAAGAACTTCTTCAGGATGGTCAGGACGGTTGGGCGGGCCGTCCCCCTCAACCGCTCCCGGCCGGACCGCACAAAGACGATGGCGGCCATGGACAGCGCGGCGATGGCGGCCGGCATCAGCCCTCCGGTGAACAAGGCGGCGATGGACACCCCTGTCACCGATCCGATGATGATCACCACCAGGCTGGGCGGAATCGTCTCACCCATCGCGCCCGATGCCGAGAGCATTCCTACCAGCTCTCCCGGCTCCCATCCGCGGCGCTTCATCTCAGGAAAAAGCACCGGGGCAACCGCCGCCATGTCGGCGGCTTTGGCGCCGGAGATCCCCGACACGAAGTACATGGCCACCAGCAGGACATAGCCCAGCCCGCCACGCACATGGCCGATCAATGCGGCGATGAAGTCGATGAGCCTCCGCGTGATCCCGGCCATCTCGATGAGCAGGCCGAGCAGCACGAACAGGGGCACGGCCAGCAGCACCAGCGTGGACATCCCTTCGGTCATCCGGCCCACCACCACCGACAAGGGCATCTGGGTCGTCAGGGCCAGGTAAGCGAGGGTTGCGACGCCGAACGCGAATGCGATCGGCACGCTGGAGGAGACGAGCAGACCCACCAGCACGACGAAGAATAGGATGAGATTGACGTTGCCCAGGCGGGCGAGAGACGACTCAGCGAGGACCGCCGCCAGGCCTACCCCTCCCACCAGCAGGAGGGCCCCCACAAACATCCGCAGCGAGGCGGTCCCGGCCAGCCGCACGAGGGTGATGACCAGCATCAAGAGAATCCCGACCAGGATTGCCGAGACGCTGTACGCCGCGGATACGTTCAGGGCGGGCATGGTGATGGCCGATTCGGTAATCAAGAAGCTTCTGGTGGGGCCGAGCATCTGCAGGGCGAAGGTCGCCATGACCACGAGCACCGCGACATCGATCCAGGCGCGCCACCTGTGCGAGGCGCGCTGCACGATGGCCGTCAACCGCATGTGCTCGTCCCGACGCAGCGCGACGGCGGCGCCGAGCATGTTCAACCAGACAAACAGGGTGGCGGCAAGTTCGTCCACCCAGAACAGCGGGCGGCCGAAGACGTACCGGGCGACAACCCCCGTCAACAGGAGGACGAACTCGACCAGCACCAGGACGGCTGCCGGTACCTCCGTGCTCCAGCGCAGGACCTCATCGGCAACCTGCACCCATCGCGGGCCGGCTCGGGACGCGGAGGGCGCGGGACTGTCCGCGGAGACGCCGCTGTCCATGCAGCTCTCCTATCCGAGTTGCCCGGCATACCGCTCCAGCGCACCCCATGCGGTCTCGCCGAACTTCTGCTTCCACTCCCGATAATACCCGGCGCTCCTGAGCACGTCCCGGAACGGGCCCGTGACGGGGGTGTTGAAGATCATCCCGTGCGACACGAGTTTCTTGGCAATACTGTCGTTGAGGCCCTCCACGTCGGCGCGCTGCTTCACCGCCCCCTCGTTGAACCGTCGGATGACAATGTCCTGGAGGTCTTTGGGCAGCTTCCCCCAGGCGTCCCCGTTGGCCAGGATCCAGAAGCCGTCCCACATGTGGCTCGTCAGGGAGACGTACTTCTGGACCTCGTACAGCTTGAAGAGCTCGATGAGTCCCAACGCGTTTTCCTGCCCCTCGGCGAGTTTGGTCTGGAGCGCCGAGTAGGTCTCGTTCCAGTTGATGCTTGTGGGGGCCGCGCCCAAGGCGTTGAACATCGATGTCCACATCGGGCTGACCGGCACGCGGATCTTGAACCCCTTCAGGTCGGCCGGGGTGACGATGGGGTGGGTGCTGGTGGTGATCTGCCGGAAGCCGTTGTCCCAGATCTTCTCGAACGTGTAGAGGTTGGCCTTGGCGATGTCGCCCCGGATGTGCTTGCCCAGGTCCCCGTCCATGGCGGGCCAGACCTCCTTGTAGCTCTTCCAGGCGAACCCGACCCCATTGATGGACGCGACGGGAACGAGGGTCGCCAGAATCAGGCCGGAGAGATGGAAGAACTGGACCGCGCCGGCGCGCAGCTGGGAGAGCACATCCGTGTCGCCGCCCAGTTGGCTGTTGGGGAAGACCTGGATCTCCAGGCGTCCGTTGGAGTCCTCCTTGATCGCCTTGATGGCCTCGGCCATCCTGATGTTCATCGGGTGCGTCATCGTCATGTTGTTGCAGTACTTGTAGGTGAATTCGGCCGCCCGGGCCTTGCCGCGCAGGATCCCGACGCTCGCAACCGTTGCCCCCGCCCCGACCACGAATTGCCTGCGAGTTATGGAGCCCATGACTCACTCCTCCCTTGAAGTGTCTCCGATCACGCCATCGAAACCGCCGGCCCTATCACGACTCTGTGGCGTCCCGCGCTGTCCAGAACACTCACAGCATTCCCGTTGATAACCCCGGAAGGCCTCCGTGCTGCCCGTCCCGTGTGCCGGCAGCCTGCCAGTGCGTCCGCATACGGGAATCGGGCGGGAGAATCCCCTGCAGGCGGCGCGCATGCACTCCTGGTCCACCCGGATCGGGGGGCGAAACGAGACCGTATGGGCAGCGAAGAATACCGCAGCCACGGGGACGGGTGTCAAGTGAAAACCCCCCGCACGAAGGAGATTCGGCGAGCGCCGTCGATGGTTTCACGGAACGAGGATCACCTTGCCTCCTTTGCCGGCCTCCAGGAGGGCCAGTGCTTCTTCCGCCTGCTCGAGCGGCATCTCGTGGGTGATCACCGGTTCCACACTGAGGAGGCCGCAGGCCAGAAGGTCCAGCATCCGCGTCCAGGTGCGGAACATCTCTCGCCCGTGGATCCCGATGATGGTGGCCTCCTTAAAGACCACGTCCGGCCCCAGATTCAAGCGGACGGGATCAGGAGGCAGCCCTATCAGGACGCACTTCCCGCCCTTCCGCAGGTACTGGAAGGCACTCCCCAGCGCCGCCGCGCTTCCCGACGCCTCGACGATCGCATCCACACCCACCCCGCCCGTGGCGGTCAAGATGCGATCCACCGTATCAGGCTGCCGCGGGTCGAGCGCGATCTCGCAGCCCATCCGCCTGGCCAGGACGAGCCGCTCGTCCCGGACGTCCAGGCCGATGACGCGCGATGCCCCCATGGCCCTGGCGGAGGCCACGGCGAACAGGCCGATGGGGCCGCAGCCGACCACCGCAAGAGTGCTGCCTCCCACGTTCAACTCCAGCACGGCCCGCAGCGAGGTGCCCAGCGGCTCCAGCATGGCCGCCACCCGTGGCGGGATCGTCGGCGGCAGTCGGTAGGCGCACAGCTCGGGAATGGTCGTGTATTCCGCAAAACAGCCGTCCCGGTGAATGCCGAAGAGTTTCAGATTCCTGCAGATGTGTTGAAGGCCGTTTCGGCATTGGTAGCACGCTCCGCATGGCAGGTGAGTCTCCCCCGCCACATAATCCCCGACCCGAAGCGCCCGGACCCGGCTTCCGATCCCCACGACTTCGCCGCAGAACTCATGGCCCATCACCAGGGGCAGCCGGATCCCGGCACCCCGAGCCCAGCTGTTCCACTGCGCGATGTGTAGGTCAGTCCCGCACACGGCGGAAGCTCTGACGCGCACCTGGACTTCCTCCGGTCCCGGGTCGGGGACGGGAACGCTCCCCCGGGTGACCCCGGGCCCTTCGGCGGTCTTCAGGACGGCCTTCATGTTCACCACGCTTTGCCTCCAGCCCCGCCCGTGGATCCGTCGTCAGCACCATCCGGGTCCATTCGCAGGAATCCCGCTGTCTACCTCACCTGAGCGGTCAGCCCCCCGTCGACCATCAACGCCGTCCCGGTGATGTACGCGGCCTCATCCGAGGCCAGAAACAGCGCCGCCTGGGCCGTATCCCAGGCGTCCCCCTGCCTTCCCATGGGGCACATTCCTGCCCGCCGGATGAGCATCTTCTCCGCGTCGCCTCCGTAGGCGCCGGTCAACTGCGCCTTCACCATGGGCGTATCCATCAGGCCGGGGAGAATTGCGTTCGCACGAACGCCCTTCGCGGCGTACTGGATCGCGATCTCACGCGTCAGTGCAATGACCGCGGCCTTGGAGGCCGCATAGGCGACGGCGATGGCCGGCAGGCTCCGGATGGCGTTGGCGGAGGCAATGTTGACGATCGCCCCCCGACCCCGTCGTTCCATGTGGGGGAGGACGTGTTTGCAGGTGAGAAACATGCTCTTCACGTTGATCCGCATGATCCGGTCCCAGTCCTCCTCGGCAAGCTCCACCGGGCCGCCCGGAATGGTGATGCCGACATTGTTATGGAGAACGTCGACGCTGCCAAAGGCTTCCAGGCATGCCTCTGCCATGCGCCGGCAGTCGGCCGATGATGTCACGTCGCAGGCCAGGGCGACGGCCTCGCCCCCCTCCGCAACGATCAGCCGCCGCGTGTCCTGCGCGGCGGTCAGGTCCAGGTCGACCAACAGTACCCGGCCGCCCTCGCGCGCATACAGGATGCTGGACGCTTTGCCATTCCCCATCCCGGGCCCGATCGAGCCGGCCCCCGTCACGATGATCGCCTTCCCGCGCATCCGATCGCTCATCGCGCGCCCTTTCACATTCCAGTGCCCCGCTCGCGCTATCCCCGATTCACCGACGCGGCCGGCCGCACCGCCTACGCCTTCCCAAGGAGCCTCCGGACCTCGGCCACCACCCATTCCCTGCCGGGGATCACGAAATCTTCCATGGGCGGGCTGAAGGGATCCGGAACGTTCTTGGCCCCAATCCGCATGACGGGAGCGTCCAGGAAATCGAAAGCCTCTTCCTGGACGACCGCGGCAACCTCGGCGCCCCAGCCCGCCCTCCGCCAGGTCTCGTGCACCGTGATCAACCGCCCGGTTTTCCGCACGGAGGCAAGAACCGCCTCTTTGTCCCACGGCACCAGCGTGCGCAGGTCCAGGACCTCGCACTCGATGCCGTCCTCGGCCGCCAGCGTGGCCGCCGCGTGGAGACTCTCGTGCACCATCCGGCTGGTTGCCACCAGCGTGACGTCGACACCGGCCCGCCTCACCTCCGCCCGGCCGAACGGCACGTACGCCTCCTCCTCGGGAACCATCCCCTTGAGCCCATAGAGCATCTTGTGCTCGAAGACGATGACAGGATCTTGGCCGGTGAGGGCCGTTTTCAGGAGGCCGTAGACGTTGGCGGGCGTCGAGGGAATTGCCACCTTGATCCCCGGGATGTGCATGAAAAGCGTCTCCACGCTCTGGGAATGGTGGGCCGCCGCCGCGCGCGCCCGCCCGTCCGGGCCCCGCAGGATGATGGGCAGCGCCCTCTGGCCCCCCGACATGTAGCGGATCTTCATGATCTGGTTGATGATGGCCCCCATGCCCGTGAAGAGGAAATCGGCGAAATGGAACTCCACCACCGGACGACAGCCCGCCAGGGCCGCGCCGACGGCCGATCCGTAGATCACCTCTTCCGAGATCGGCGTGTCGATGACCCGATCCTGAAAAGAGCCGAGCAGGTCCTTGTACTGTCCGAAGATCCCCCCTTGCTTGGCGATGTCCTCGCCGTACGTGAAGATGGTGGGGTCCCGCTCCATTTCTTCTTTGAGCGCCCGACAGATCGCATTGGCGTACGTCATCTCGATCGGCATGTCTGCACCGCCTTAGTAATCGTAGCCTGCGTCACTCACGAAGAGGTCGCCCAGGGCCTCGGAGGGACTGGGATAGGGGCTCTCCTCGGCAAATCGGGTCGCCTCGTCCGTTTCGACCTCGTAGCGCCGCCAGATCGCGCCCCGCTCCTCCTCGCTGAGCATCTGCTGATCGGCCAGGTGCCGCTCGAGCCGACCGATCGGCTCCTCCTGCCAGCGCGCCCGAACATCCTGCGGGTCCCGATACTTCTGCGGGTCCCCGACAAAGTGTCCCTTGAGGCGGTAGGTCTTGGCTTCGATCAGTGTCGGCCCGTCCCCTCGCCGCGCCTTCTCGATGGCCGCGCGCGCAGCCCGATGGACCTGCAGGACATCGTTGCCGTCCACGCACAGGCCTTCCATGCTGTACGACTGCGCCCGCGCGGCAATGTCCTTCACGGAGGTGGACTCGACGGTGGGCATGGTCGAGGCATAGCAGTTGTGCTCGACCACGAACACGACCGGCAGGCGGTAGATGGCGGCCCAGTTCAGCCCTTCGTGGAACGCCCCGCGATTCGACGCCCCGTCGCCAAAGAAACAGGCGACGACCTGATCGGTCTTCTTCACCAGCCGGATCGCCATTCCGGCGCCAACGGCAATGGGAATCCCTCCGGCAACCTCCCCATTTGCCCCCAGGACACCGAGGGAGAAGTCCATGATGTGCATGGACCCGCCCTTTCCCCTGCAGTAGCCCGTGGCTTTTCCGAACAGTTCCGCCATCATCCGCTTGCTGTCGGCCCCCTTGGCAAGCATGTGCCCGTGGCCGCGATGCGTGCTGGTGATGTAGTCATCCGTCCGCAGTTGGGTGATCACCCCCGCGGCAATCGCCTCCTCGCCGACATAGAGATGGATGAACCCCGGGATCTTCTTGTCCAGAAACAGCTGCTCGGCACGCTGCTCGAAGACGCGGATGCGAACCATGGTCTCGTAGAGACGCGTCAACTCCCTCCTCTCGATGGCCATACCGTTCCTCCCGTCAGGCTTTGCGGCAGGGCGAGCGCCGTGATCGAAAGCCTCTCTCTCGGGCCGGGCCGCCGCAGGCGGACCATCGTCAGGGATCTTCCTGAGTGGTCGGGGTGCCGGGCGGGAGCGGACGCGGGATGCGAGAGGCCTGCCCCGGAGCCGGGGCTCCGGACGCCCGTGCGCTGGGCCGCAGGGATCCCGCGACCGGTCAGGTCATCGGGATCCGGGTGCTGGAATCTGAGAGCATCGGGAAGCCGCGCGTGGCAGCGCGGTTCCCGCAGGAGGCGAGGGAAGTCACGAGCCGGGTCTGGCCGGATGCAAAGGCGGGGAGATGATCGAAGGGAAGCGGCACACGGCGGGAGCGCGGGGCGGTGCCCGCTCCGGCCTCCCGCCGACGGAAAGGCCGTCTGGCCGGGATAAAAAGGCGCTTCCGCATTTTCCCGCACGGCCAAGGCCTTTCCATTGAGAGGGGAACGGCCCCGTAGACGGCTGGATTGGATCACGGGCCCCCTCGCCGTGTCAAGCCATCCACCGGCGGCAAGCAGACTCCGGTGATATTTCCGGGCGTTTCGCTTCGACCAGGAGCGCCTCCATGGACACGGGGCCACCCCGCCGGAGATCTTCCGCATCCCTCACTCGTGGGGCAGCGGGCCGGGCAGATCGAAGCGCTGGCGAGTCGTGCAGTACCGGTCGCCGTATAGGCGCCCAATAGGACGGTAGGTCTCGCTCACGCGCCAGGTGGCGGGATCCACGAGCCCCTCTCGGACGTGCGCGTACAGGACCTCACCGAGGACCACCTCCCGGGCAGATCCGAACGTGAGGCGCCGGGTCAGCCGGCACTCCAGGCTGGCCGGAGCCTCCAGGATCCGCGGCGGCTTCACCATGACGCTGGGCGCCGGCGTGAATCCCGCCGCGACGAATTCACTCTCGGTCTCGGGCAGCTCTTGGGCGGTCAGCAGCATCGCGTTGGCCATACCTTCGTCCACCAGGTTCACCACGAAGGCCTTTGTCCGGCGGATGTTCCTCACCGTATCTTTCAACTGGCCGTCGCTCCGCCGATTGAAGCTGAGGACCACCATGGGGGGCTCGTCGGCCAGCACGTTGAAGAACGAGAATGGAGCGGCGTTGTACACTCCGCAGGCGCTCATGGTCGAGACCAGGGCGATGGGGCGTGGGTAGACCAAGCCGATCAGCAGCTTGTACCGTGCTGGCCGCTCCAGGTCGCCAAACCGGAATTCCATGGGGGATGCCTCAGCTGTCGCCGCCCCGCCCCGAGCGTCGGGCTCCGCCCGCGGAAGTCGCGGTGCTGTCCCGCGGGCTGGCCCCTACGCGCCCGTTCAGCGCGGGACCGTCAGTCACACCCCGAGCATCTCGGCCATGATGCGGGGAATCAGGGTCTGCGGGCAGAGCACGGGTTTGCCGGACAAGACCCGCATCCGGTGGGCCTCCTCGGGAGAGAAGCCCAGGCAGTCCAGGACGATCAGCTCCAGATCGGGCCGGCTGAGTTCCCTGGCCGCCCGCGGGAGATCGGAAGGGTTCGCTGGCGAGGCCACGGCCGCCTCGACTTCAAACCCCCTCCCCTGCCAGTGCGCCTTGGCGCACTCGGTCTGGCCGGCATTGGGGATCACGATCCCGATGCGGTTTCCGGAGCATACTCCCCTGACCATCGACGGGAGCAGCCGGCCGGGATAGAGGACCGGAATGGGGCTCTGCAGCGCCGGGAAATCGCCCGCACACATGACCGCCGCCATGACCGCTCCCTCCCCGGCCACCTGCAACACCCGTTCGTCCAGGAGAGGCTTGAGGCGGTACAGCGAGATCTCCCTGGTCGTGCCGTCGCGCAGGATCGTGAACAGGGGGTACTCGCCGCCGGCCGCCGCCATGCGGTCGATCGTTTCCTCGGACAGGCCGTCCAGCGCCCCCCGCACGAGCAGCTGCACCTGCGGCAAGTGGCGCCGGAACACTCTCTCGAAATCCGGCCGGGGAGTCTGTCCGATAGTGAGGATTCCCACCGTATCCACGGGCCCCTCGCTTGGATGTCTTCGCCTCCGAAGCCGCACGCGGCTTCGGACCGGAGAGGATGAGGCGCGCGCCCGTCTCAGATCCGGCCAGCCAATCCCAGCAACGTCCCCAGCAGCACCTGGCAGCCCTGCGCGGCCTGGTCGGGCTCGATCCACTCGTCGGGACTGTGACTGACCCCTCGCCGACACGGGACGAAGATCATCCCCGTGGGGACCCCCGCCGCAGCGAAGCTCTGGGCATCGTGCCCGGCGCCGCTGGGCATGCGGATGCACGAGAGCCCCTCTTGGGCAGCCGCATCGGCTACCGCTTGGATGAGATGCTCGGCACACGGGGTGCCGTCCTTCTCGAAGATTGTCTCCACCTTCCAGCCCCTCCGGGCCGCCGCGTGGGCTTTGAGCACCTCGCGGAGGTGGACCATGTCCTCCCGCTTCTGCGAGCGCACTTCAACCGTGAAGCGACAACGGCCGGGCACCACATTGGTGGCGCCGGGTTGAAGCTCCAACCGGCCGATGGTTCCCACCATGTCCGGATCGCGCGCCTTCACCCACTCGGGAAGCAGGGTAAACAGCGGCGCGGCCTTCACCAGGGCGTCCTCCCGAAGGGCCATCGGCGTGGTGCCGGCGTGGGCCGGCTCGCCCTCGACACTCACCAGGTAGCGGTAGATTCCGACGATCGCCGTCACGGCGCCGATCTGGATACCTTGGCTCTCCAGCCGCGCTCCCTGTTCGATGTGGAGCTCCAGGTAGCAGGTGAATGCCCGGGGATCCCGGCGAGCCTCGCCGATCCGCTCCGGATTCCTGCCGGCCTTGCTGAGGTCATCAGCGAAGGACGGCCGGCCCTGCCCGATCCGCTGGAAGATCTCGCCGTCGGCAAGGCTGCCCATCATGGCCCGGCTGCCCACCGTGCCAGCATTGTGCGCGGCCTCCTCGTCGCAGAAATTGATGAGCTCCAGGTCCCAGGGAAGCTCGATGCCACGCTCTCGAATCGTCCGGATGCACTCCAAGCCCCCGAGGACCCCTAGAACGCCATCGAATTGCCCTCCTCCCGGCACCGAGTCCAGGTGAGAGCCCACGGCCACCAGGCCCGCGCCCGCTGTTCGGGATGGCAGGCGGCCGACTACGTTGTACGCGGCATCGACGGACGTCTCCAGGCCAGCCTCCCGCAGCCTGCCGATCAGCCACTCCTTGGCATGGAGATCCGCGTCGGACAGAGCCGTTCGGCTCGCCCCGCGGCCCGGCGTGAATCCCATCTTTCCCACCGCCATGAGATCGGCCCACAACCGGTCGGCGTTGATCTTAGGAGTCATCGCTCCCCCGCTGCATGACAGCCCTCTGATGAGCACGGCGTCGGGCACCACCCGGCCGTCGCCGGGCGACGCCATCCGCCCCCGTCAGTACTGGATGACACGGGCGACCGCCCGGCTCTGCTATCGTACGCGCTTCCACGATCGGGGGCTGCCGACATCACGCCTGTCCTCGGGAATCGCTCGATCCGGTCTCACCGTCCTCGAAGGCGGCAACAGCCTCGGCCACGGTGAGGGCGGGGCGCGGTAGGCCCACCCCCAGACTCCACCGGGTGATCATGGGCGGCGCCAGGGCGGTCCGCTGCAGGACCTCCACCTCTCGGAAGACCTCTCGGGGGGTGCCATCCAACAGCAGCTCGCCCCGGAACATCACCAGGGTGCGGCTGGCGCACTCCGCCAAGAGCTCCATGTCGTGGGTCACGAGGACGAGCGTGTGGCCGGCCGCATTCAACTGCCGTAGCGTCCCAACTAGCCGACTGACCTGCTGCCGGTCTTGGCCGCCCGTGGGCTCGTCCAGGATCAGGACGGGGGGGCGCATGGCGAGGAGGGAGGCGATGGCCAGGCGCTGGCGCTCGCCGCGGCTCAGCCGGAAGGGATGGCGGTCTTCCAGCCCCTGAAGGTCGAGGAGCTCTACGACATACCGACAGCTGGCCTCGATCTCGGCGGCCGGCATCCCGAGATTTCGGGGGCCGAATATGATCTCCTCGTGCACCGTGTTGCAGAAGATTTGATGATCCGGATTCTGAAAGACATAGCCCGCGTGGCGAGCCAATTCGGCCACCCCCTGGGTGCGGGTGTCCACTCCCAGCAGGCGGACCACCCCGCTGGTCGGCTTCAGCAAGCCGTTGAAATGTTTTACCAGGGTGGATTTGCCCGATCCGTTCTGGCCGACCACGCCGAGGAACTCCCCTGACCGGATGGTCACGGTGACCCCCTTGAGGGCCTCGACGCCGGACGGGTACGCGAAGCGGAGGTCGGCCGCCTCAATGGCGGGCGTGCTGTCCATAGAGTGCACCAAGGCTTTGGATTCCTTCCTCGAGCGTGACAGGGACGGGGCCGGTGAGGTGGAGCCGCTGCTGGAGCGCCAGATACAGGTCGGTGACTTGCGGGAAACGGATCTTCGGGTCGTCCCGGATGGACGCATAAAACTCGCGGGGCGGCGCGAGGACCGCCGCCTTGCCCTCGCGCAGCAGGAGCATCCGATCGGCCAACGGGGCCACCCGGTCCGGATCGTTCTCCACGATCACAATGGTCGTCCCCCGCGCCTTCAGCTGCGCCAGGAGGCCGAACACTTCCTCGGTCCCCAGGGGGTCCAGCTCGCGCGTCGGCTCATCGAGGATCAAGATGGTGGGTTGCATGGCGAGGATCGCGGCCACCGATGCTCGCTGCTTCTGCCCGCCGGATAGCTCCTGGGACATGCGCCCCCCCAACCCCTGCAGGCCGACGAGCCCCAGCACCGTTTCCAGGCGAAAGACCATTTCCTCGCGGGGCACCCCCAGGTTCTCCATCCCGAAGACCACGTCGGCCTCCAGGGTCAGATTGAACAGCGCGTTCTCCGGATCCTGCAGGACCATTCCGACCTTCGTGGCCAGCTCGGCGAGACGCGCGGCGCGGGTGGACACGCCCTCCACGATGACCTCCCCTTCCATCCGGCCGGCGACGAGGTGCGGGATGGCCCCCACGAGGCAGAGACAGAGGGTGCTCTTGGCAGAGCCGAACACCGCCAGGCATTCTCCCCGCTCGAGGTCGAAACTGACCCCGCCGAGGGTCGGTTCAGAGGCCAAGGGATAATGAAAGACCAGATCGCGCACGCTGAGAATTGGCATCATGCCCTCAGAGCCACCCGCCGAGAACCGCGCCGAGGACGGCGGCGGCCGCCAGCACTGCCGCCGCCCGGAGACCGATATCCAGCGCCCCCCGTTGCACCTCCACGAAGAACGTCCGGTCCGGACGTGCGCCGAAGGCCCGCAAATCCAGCGCCAGCGCGATCGTGGACGCACGCCGGAGCGCGATCAGGACGAGCGGCACCATCAGGGGGAAGACGCGAAAGACGCGCAGCAGCGGGTTCACGCGCTCGATGTCGTAGCCGCGGCATTGCTGCGCGTTCTTGATCGTGGTCAGCTCTTCCAGCATGAGCGGCAGGAACCGCAGGGCCAAGGTAAAGCTGTAGGCATACTTGAACGGCATGCCGAGGTCGCATAAGGCCTTCGTGAACTTCGCCGGATGAACGACCACGAAAAAGATGGTCAGGGTGATCGCCAGCAGGACCACGCGCAGGGTGATGCGCAGCCCGAGCACGAACCCCTGCCCGGACAGGGTGATCTCCCGGCCCAGGATGTGCCAGCTCGCGACGATCTGCTCGGGCTGCGTCACCGTCTGAATGAGCGTGATGAAGAAACACAGGGGCAAGATGAGTATGAGCGGCGCCAGGACCGTCCGGGCAGGCAGCCGCCCTACGACCATGAACAGGAGCAGCGCCGCGAGGGTGGCGCCCATGACCCCCAGATGGAGGGTCGAGAAAACGATCACCGTGGCGCACACCACCAGAGTCGCCATCGTCATCGGGTGCAGCCGGGTCGTCCAGGAGCGCCCCTCGAGGGCAAACGTGTAAAGCGATCGGGCCATAATACGATGGGGCCTCCTACTCCTCCACGAAGCCCGCGTTCCGGACCACGTTGAGAAGTCCCCGCAGGAAGATGGCCGGAACGGGGATGCAGACCGCGGTTTGAAACGCATACAGATTCAGCATCTTATGCCACGGCAATTTGAAGTAGAACACGTGGAGCGGGATGTAGAGCACCACCAGCAGGAGGGCGGCCGTAATCGAATAGACGATCACGTAGGGCCAGGAGATGATGTTCCGGAAATACCGCCCCACCAGCCAGGCACTGAAGGCCTGGGAGGCATTGGTGATCAGCCAGAAGGGGGCGATCGGGCTCGTGCCGGTGGCGGTGGCGATCAGGGGGTTGATGTCCGCCACGATGATCCCGGGCACCAGGCCGTACAGCATGGTCCCCAGCCCGATCATCGTCATCGAAATGATGCGGCCGGACACCGGGAACAATCCCCCGAAGAGGAGCGTATCTAGCCGTTCTGCAAACTGCAGGAGGCCGATCATGGCCAGCGCCAGGAAGATGGCGCTTACGATTCCCTTGGAATCCACCCGCCCCGGGCAAGCCTTCGCGGACATCTTGGCCAACGGAATGGTGAACTGCTTCGTCGTTGCCATCGTGCCCTCCTCCTTGAGGGATGCATTGCCTGCCGCACATGACGCACCGCCCCTCACCGGCAGCCGCTGCGCGGCCCCTTGACGGCCCCGGCGCGTGCCGCCGGGCCGCAGATCAGGCAGTCCCCGGCGCGGCCCCTGGCACAAACCGGCCGTCTCCCGGTTTCGCCAGGAGCTCCCCGTCCCGGTACGCGAACACCCCACGGACCAGCGTCGCCACCACCGCCCCCTGCACCGTCATCCCTGCAAACGGACTCCACCGGGCATGCGAAAACATCTGATCGTCGCGGACCACCCAGCGCTTCTTGGGGTCGAACAGCACGAGGTCCGCATCGGCGCCCGGGCGGAGCTCGCCTTTCGTCGGCGGCAGATCGAAGACCCGCGCAACATTCCGGCTCAGAACCTCTACGAAGCGGCCCAGGCTGATCCGCCCTTTGGCCACCCCTTCGCTGTACAGCAGCGGGACGAGCGTCTGGACGCCGGGGGCGCCGGAGCCGTTCTCGAAGATGTCCGGCTTGCTCTTGCTTTCTGGGGGCCAGGGGGCATGGTCCGAGGCCACGAGGTCGATCCGGCCGGCCGCCAGGTCCGCCCACAACCCCTCCACGTCCGCGCGCTCCCGCACCGGCGGGTTGATCTTTGCCTTGGCCTTCAGGCGATCCATGTCGTCGATCGTCAGCACGAGGTAATGCGGGCACGTCTCCGCGGTGACCCGGGCTCCCTCCCGCCGATAGCGCTGGACCAACTCGATGCAACGGGGGAGCGAGACATGATGGATGTGCAAGCGGACGCCCGTCTCCAGGGCAAACTCGCAGGCCCGGAGGGTAGCCTCCACCTCGGAGATCGGAGGCCGGCTCAGGCAGTGGTCGCGAGGCGCCGTGCGGCCGGCAGCGCGCAGCTGCCGGACGGTCTCCTGGACGATGCGATCGTTCTCCGCGTGAACCCCCGCGTGCAACCCTGTCCGGGCCACCCGCCGGAAGGCCTCCAGCAGAAAGGGGTCCGGCACGATGGGGAAGCGCACCGGGTCCGTATCGAAGAGGGACATCTTGTATCCGCAGGCGCCGGCTGCCGCCAGGCCGGCGACCTGGTCCAGGGTCTCCTTCTTGACAGCCGCCAGCATGGCGCAATCCACGCGGGTCTCTTTTCGGATCCGATCCAGCTTTGCCATGAACTGGTCCGTGGTCGATATCCCGGCCGGGGCATCGAACGGCATGTCCACGATGGTGGTCACGCCGCCCGCCGCCGCCGCCGCGGTTGCGGCGGGTACTCCCTCGAAGGGCGTGCTGGCGCAGTGGACGTGGGCATCGATGAAGCCGGGGAAGACCAGCAGGCCGGCGGCGTCTACCCGCTCTCGGGCGGGCGGTTCATATCCCGGCGCGAACCATCCGGCGATTCGCCCATCGCGCACCCCGATCCCCGCCCCGGAGGCGATTCGCCCATCCCACACCACATCTCCCACGATCAGCATGTCCAGCATGGCTCTCTCCGTTCCCTCTCCTTGCAAGTCGAGGAGACGACCGGCCGTCCCGTCACCTGGGGCCCTGACCAACCGGAATCCCCTCATGCCACGTGAAAATGTCGAAATGGCGGAAGAGCTGCTCCTGAACCGCGTAGCGCTCCCTCACGGAATCGGCGGCCAACCTGACATACTCTGCCAAGACCGCGTTTACGAGAGAAGTGGCGGCCGTGTACGAGTCGAACGACGAGGCCCCCCGGGTAGAGATGATGAATCTGAGGTCCGCCAACGGAGCCTGGGGGGCCATGGCCGAGTCGGTGAAAAGAATCACCTGACCGTCCACCTTCCGAAAGTACTCTGCCACCCTCCCGCTGAGCCGTGGGTAACGGCGGAAATCAAAGAGCCACAGGATGTCCCCCGACCGTGCCCGACTCAGGAGATCGGCAACATAGAAGTTCCCCATCGGGGCCAGGAAGACGTTCTCCCGCACCCCGTTGAGCTGGATGAAGGTGTAGAGGCAGAGCGAGAAGTGCTTCCGGGCGCCGAACACGAACACGGACCGTTCTCGATCCAGCAGAAGCCTCATGAACTTGCGAACATCGGCGAGCGACAGGTCCTTGAAGGTCTCTTGGATGTTCTTGAGATCGAGATGCAGAACCTGCTGGAACAGCGCGGTCTCGTCCTTGACCGGCCTGATCCGCGCCGGCGTGCGCGCCAGGGGGGAGGCCATGAGGAAATTCACCGCCTCCCGAACATCCTCATGGGCACCCTTGATGCTGCCGTACCCGATCTTGGGGAAAAAGCGCGAGACGGTGGAGACATTCAGATTGAGCGCCTTGGCAATCGACGAGGCATTCTCGAGGAGTCCGGTGGGATACGAGCGCAGCAGGTAATCGGCGATCTTCCGGTCGCTGGGCGAGAGGGAGCCGCGGGCCCGGTGGATGCGCTCAGTGAAGGCGAGCTTGGGATTCTTCATGCAAACCTTTTTGCATTAGTCCGCTTGTGTGCAAAGAGTTTGCAGCGGTTTCGGCCGGCCTGTCAACGGGGGGGTGCAGGCGATCGTGCAAAGGTATGGCTTTTCGAACAGCGCGATAGCACCCGCCGGGTCAGCCGGGGTGATTCGACGCCGCCCGAAACCCTGGTCATTTCGAAATTGAAAGGGCCATCTCGGTGCCTTGGCGGCGAGAGCTTCGGATTGGGTCAGTGATCGCGAAAGGCCGGGATGTCGATCGGATTGAGAAGGGTGTGGGTCGCGGAGCCGAAGGGGAATCCCTCCAAGGAAGACTCGCCGCAGGCCTTCCCTGACAAGCAGGTCGGCCTGTGACTGACCCGTGCTGACGAGGATCGAGCTGGACGCTCGGGATGTGGGGCAGGAGGCGGCGCCCGCTTGCTTACCGATCCCCCGACGCCGTCCGATCGTCCCGGCAGGCCCCTCGTGGCGGGCCACGATCGTCTTCCTGTCGGATCAGAAGGGCCCCGTGGCGGTCCCGGCTCTTGGCGTTCCGCGCTGGCGCGACAGCCCCGCGGAGCCCACGCCCCTGCCTTTCGTCGCCCGCAAATACGAGACCAGGTTCATCGGCTGCCGGGTGAGCCCGAACTTCGCGCGGATGTTCTTCCGGTGAAACGCAATGGCGCTTGGCGACACTCCAAGCATCGCGGCGATCTCCTTGGTCCGCTTGCCCAGCCGCAATAGGTCCGCGATCTGCAATTCGGTCGGGGTCAGCCGCATCCTCCAGGATTCCACCTGCTCGCCAAAGGACGAGGTGACGTTGCGGAGGTTGGCCTCCATGACCTCTACCAACACCCGCTGATCGGTGCTGAGGGGAGTCGTTTTGAGGTTCGCCACGTACGCCAAAACCAGCTCTTCCAGGGTGGTGCGCACGCCCGCCAGCCGCAGCTGCGCCTCATGCTCCCGGTGTTCCATCAGGGTCGTCAAGGCGGCATTCAGTTTTTCGATCTTCTGCAGCTGAAGCGAGATCTCTCGATCCTTCTGCAGGAGGGCCTCCTCGGCCTGCACGCGGGCGGTCACGTCGCGATTGACACAGAGCACGCATGGCTTCCCATCGTAGCGCATCGGCGTGATGGCGGTTTCCACGATCAGCCGGGACCGATCGGGGAGGACCATCGTCTGGCGCCTGGGCGGATCCGGGAGGCCGGTTTCGAGCGCCGTGCGCGTCCGCGTGAGGAGCACCTCGTGATCGTCGGCATGGAAGAGGCCGAGCACCGAGCGGCCGTCGAGATCCTCCGGGCGCAGGGCGCCGACGAGGCGGGTGGCCGCCGGATTTGCGAAGACGACCCGGCCGCCGGTGTCCGACACGATCACGGCATCGGGGAGGAACTCGATGAGGCTGCGATAGCGCTCCTCCGCCTCGCGCAGCTCCTGCTCCGCCAGTTTCGCCGTGGTGTTGTCGAAGAGATAGCCGCGGATCTGCGTGAGGTCCCCGTGCGAGTCCCGCACGCCCACCACGTTCTCGACCACGTGGATGCAGACGCCGTCGCGTCGCTGCCGCACGCATTCGTAGTGCTCGAGCTTCCCCCCCGTGCGGAGCGCGGCAAGGAAGCTGTCGTAGTCTTTGGGGCGGGGATGCAGCGCCCGCAGGTTCGTCCGAAGCGCGTCCTGCCGGCTCGCAAATCCGAGGATCGCGACGAAGGCGGGGTTGCAGTCTAGAATCTTCCCCTCCCGGGTGGCAAGGTAATCGCCGGTGAGGTCGTCTTCAAAGAGTCGCCGATACCGCTCTTCACTTTCCCGAAGCGCCTGCTCTGCGCGCGCCGACTTGCTCAGCCGGCGTCCGCACGCCTCCGCTTGGGCCAGTTTCTTTTGGAGCGCGGCGATTTCCCCCAGCAGGCTTTCACGCGAGGCTGACTGTCTCACCTGACGCTCCAATTGATACAACTGGTACTTAGAGCAGTGAATAGTAGGAAACACCTCTTGCTTTATACTATTTTTACACTCATTTGTCCATCCGAGACATGAACATGCTCAGTTATCGTTGATTACAGCATTTAGTATGAGGATTTACCTACTCTTCCCCTGACCTTACCTACTCAACAAGAATTTTTCAAGATTCGATAGGATGACGCTAACCGTGGTATTTCACGGGCAGCCGGGAGATGGCGGCCTCTGGGTTCCGACGCGGCGGATTCAGGCGATGCCACATGTGAAGCGAGGGAAGGTGGACCCGTTCCGGCGCCGGTGCCCCGCCATCCGTCGTATCTCGGGGAAGGGATGATGCCACAGTGTGACCTGCTGCTCCCCGTCATCGTGTTCGCTCCTTTCGTGTTCGCCGCGGTGGCGCTTGCCATCGGCCGTCCGGCAGGACAGCGCACCGGACTGCTCATGGTCGGGAGCGCTGCGGCCTCTTTTGGCGGTAGCCTGTTCCTCGCCACGGTGCACGGCCCGGTCGGTTTCAGCCGCCCATGGATTCCCGGGCTCGGTGTGGCCCTGAGCCTGCGGGCTGATCCGTTCGGTCTGATCTTCGCCCTGCTCATCTCGGGGATCGGGGCCTGCGTGGGCATCTATTCCATCGCCTACATGCCCAGGCTGGCCCCCAGTCGTCTCGGCCAGTTCTACGCCGCCCTGCTCGCCTTCATGGGCGCCATGCTCGGCGTGGTATTGGCCGATGACCTGATCCTCCTCTTCATCTTCTGGGAGATCACCAGCCTGACCTCCTTCCTGCTGATCGGCTTCTGGCACGAGCAGGAGGCGGCGCGCAAGGGGGCCCTCACCGCCCTCCTCGTCACCGTCCTGGGCGGCCTGACGATGATGGTCGGCTTCCTCATCATCGGAATCACGACGGAGACGTTCAGCCTCAGCGCGCTGACGCAGCACGCGGAGCTTGCGCGGCGCCTGACCGAGTCCTCCCTCTGCCTCCCGGCCCTGCTCCTCGTGCTGATCGGCGCCATGACCAAATCCGCCCAGTGGCCGTTCCACTTTTGGCTGCCTGGCGCCATGGTGGCTCCGACACCGGTCTCCACCTACCTGCACGCGGCCACCATGGTCAAGGCGGGCATTTTTCTGCTGGGGCGGATGCTGCCCATCTTCGGCGGAAGCCCGGCCTGGGCGGGGGCGCTGGTCCCCGTAGGGCTCGCCACCTTCCTGCTGGGTGCCGTCCAGGCCGTTCACGAGGACGACCTCAAGGGCTTGCTGGCGCGGGCCACGGTCTCCACGTTGGGGATGATCACCATGCTCTACGGCCTGGGAGGGGCCGCCCAGGATGTCCTCCAGATCCTCTCCCACGCCACCTACAAGGGCGCCTTGTTCCTGGTTGCCGGCATCATCGAGCACGTCACGCACACCCGGGACCTCCGCCAGCTCGGGGGCCTGCGACGGCGCATGCCCGTGACCTTCGCCCTCTGCCTGCTGGGGGCCCTGTCCATGGCCGGACTGCCGCCCCTGTTCGGCTTCCTAGCCAAGGAGTCCCTGTACGCCACGCTCCTGCACGCATCCGCCCTGCGCGGATGGGTCCCCCCGATGCTTGTCCTCGGGTTGAGCGTCCTCGCCAATGCCTTCATCTTTGCCGCAGGATGCCGCCTGGTTATCGAGGTCTTCCTGGGCCGGCCGACCGCCCATACCGAACATGCCCACGAAGCCGGCCCCGGCCTGTGGCTTCCGGCCGCGGCCCTGGCGGGAGGTGCGCTCCTCCTGGGCCTCATGGCCCCCGCCGCCGGCCGCCTCGTCAGCCGCTTTTCCTCGGACCCGCGGGCCGAGGTGCACCTCTCCCTCGTCCCCGCTCACCTGGAGCCGCTGGCGCTTTCCCTACTGACGATCGCCCTGGGCATCGGGATCTACGCCGGCCGGCGCGCCGCTGTGCGCTGGTGGCAGGGGGCCACACTGCCCACCATGCAGCGTGTGTGGGACGGACTGCTGGAGAAGATCACCGAGGGCGCCGTGGCCTTCAGCGTCCGCTGGCAGAGCGGGTCGCTGCGCTGGTACCTCGCCGGCTCACTGGTGTTTGCCGTTGGGTTGTCTGGGTACGCGTTCGAGCGGGCCGGAATCTCCGTTCTCGAGGTGCCCATCAGCCTCCGGGAAATGACGTGGTACGGTCTCACGCTCTGCGTGATGCTAGGGATGACGGCTGTCCTGGTCGCCCGCTCCGCCTCTCGCCTGGGGGCCGCCATCGCGCTCACGTCGAACGGCTTCCTGACCGCCCTGCTCTTCGTGGTCTACCGCTCTCCCGATATCCTGCTCACCCAGATTCTGATCGAGACCGTCTCCACGATCTTCCTGCTCCTCATCCTGTACTTCATGCCCCCCTTCCGTCCCGAGGGCCTTCCCTCCATCCGGCGGTTGGTCAACCTGGCCGTCTCCGTGGGCGTGGGCGCCGTGATGTTCAGCTTCATCCTGCTCAGCACCAGCCCGCAGTTCCGGGCGGTCCACAATCTGGGGATCGACTACCTTCGCCGCTCCTTCACGGAGGCGGGGGGCGCCAACGCGGTGAACGTCATCATCGTGGATTTCCGGGCCATGGATACCAACGGGGAGGTCACCGTCCTGGTCCTGGTGGGTCTTCTCGTGTACGGCCTGTTGCGAACGCGGCGGAGGGCGACATGAGCGAAGATCCGATCCTGCGGACCGTGGCCCGCATTGCAGTCCCCCTCACCCTCTGGGTCTCCCTGGTGATCTTTCTGCAGGGACATAACCTCCCCGGCGGCGGCTTTATCGCCGGGGTCATGGCGGGGGCCGCGGGGGCCATGCATCTCCTGGCCTTCGGGACGGCCAGGGCGGCGCGGTATCGGTGGTGGAAGGTCTCGGTTTTCGGGCTGCTCGTGTCGGTCGCCACCGGCACCGTGCCCCTGCTCATGGGCCGGCCATACATGCAGGATGCCATCTGGCACTTCGACCCGCCGGTCATCGGACTCTATGAGCTGCCCACGGCCACGTTCTTCGACCTGGGGGTGTACCTGATCGTGGTGGGAACCCTGATGACCATTTTCGTAGAGCTGGCCCAGGAGGAGGGACACTAATGGAGCTGCCAATGGCGGCGGTCATTGCAATACTGTTTGCCGCCGGGACCTCCCTGATCTTGCGGCCCAACCTCATCCGGCTGGTGATGGGCTTCGGCCTGTACTCCAACGCCACCAATCTCCTGCTGATCACCGTCGGGGGATATACCCGCACCAGCAGCGCCCCCTTCGTGGGGCCGGAGACCCGGACAGTGGCGGGGCTGATGGACCCCCTCCCGCCGGATATCATCCTCACCGCCATCGTCATCAGTTTTGCCGTGGGCGCCCTGACGCTCATCGTGTGTTACCGCGTGTACCTGGACCACGGCACCGACAACCCCCAGGAACTCCCGGTAGACGACGACTTCGGTCAATCGGCAGACGCGCTTTCCGCCCTCGCCAGCAGTCCGGCGGATCGCCGCGACGGCCGCGGGCGGATGCCCCGGTCGCTCCGCCTCCTCCTGCGTGAAGAGGGGCGGCCGGAGACGGGAGGAATTATGCGGGACCAACCGGTGGAGCGGCGATGAATAACCTGATTCTCGCGATCCTGGTCCCGTTCCTCACCGCCATCATCCTGGCGCTCTTGAACGGCCATTCCCGCCTGGAGAAGGCGATGGCTCTCGCCTCCAGCCTCGGGTTAACGGTCTGGGCGTTCTGGCTCCTCTTCTACGTGGACGCGCACGGCGTCCAGGCCACGATCATCGGCGGGTGGAAGGCTCCCTGGGGCATCGCGTTCGTCGCCGACCGCCTGACAACCATCATGCTCTGCCTCTCCACTGGGCTGGGGACGCTGGTGCAGCTCTACTCCTTCTGGACCGTCACCGAAAAGCAACAGCGCTACTTCTTCTACCCCCTGATGCAGGCCATGCTCCTCGGCGTCAATTGGTCTTTCATCACCGGCGACGTGTTCAATCTGTTCGTGGCCTACGAAGTGATGCTGATGGCCTCCTACGGGGTCATGATGGTAGGCGCCAGTCCGCCCCAGGTCCGCCAGACCCTGAAGTACATCGCCATCAACAGCATCGGCTCGACCCTGTTCGTGGTCGGCTGCGGGGTGATCTACGCCACCGTGGGTACCCTCAACATGGCCGACCTGGCCGCCCGCACCGCCCAGATGACGGGGCAGCGCGCCGGCATGGTCACCGCCGCCTCCATGCTTTTGCTTCTGGTTTTTGCCTTGAAGGCCGCCACGTTCCCGCTGATCTACTGGCTGCCGGATTCGTACCCGGTCGTGCCCACGGGAGTGAACGGATACTTCGCCGGCATCCTGACCAAGGTGGGGGTCTATTCCCTGCTGCGCGTCTTCGTCCTGTGCTTCCGGCAGGAAGGACATCAGTTCGCCCTGAACGTCCTCCTGTTCCTGTCGGGGCTGACCATGCTCCTGGGGGTATTGGGGGCGATGTGTCGCTGGGACATCCGCCGCATCCTCTCCTGGCACATCATCAGCCAGGTGGGCTACATGGTCATGGGGATCGGCCTGGCGGGGAGCCCGGACCCGCGGGTGGTACAACTGGCGGTGGCCGGCACGATCTTCTACGTGGTCCACCACATCGTGGTGAAGTCGTGCCTGTTCCTGGTGGGCGGGATCGCCGAGCGGGTGAGCGGCTCGCAGCACCTCAAGCAGATGGGGGGCATCCTGGACCTGGCTCCGGGGGTCGCCGGCCTTTTCATCGTGGCCGCCCTGTCCCTGGCCGGCATGCCCCCTTTCTCCGGCTTCCTCAGCAAGGTCCTGCTGGTTCAGGCGGGCCTGGCCGGCGGGCACTATGTGATCGTCGCGGTCGCGGTCATCACCAGCTTCTTCACCCTGTACTCCATGAGCAAGATCTGGGCCTACGCCTTCTGGCGCACGCCCAACCGGGGGCAGGCGCGAGGCTACCGGGGCATGATGGCGCCTACGGCTGCGCTGGTCGCCTTCACCATCGCCATGGGCCTGTTCGCCCAGCCGTTTCTCGGCCTGGCAACGCGCGCCGCCGACACGCTGACCCGGCCCGACGAGTATATCCGGACCGTCCTGGGCGTACAGCAGAACCGCCAGCCGGCCCTGGCCCGGTTCGACGGCGCGCTGCTGGCACGCCGCGAGGAGGCGCACTGATGCTCCGCCGCCTGATCTTCTTCGCCATCTATTTCCTCCGGTTCTTGAAAGAGCTGACCCTGGCCAACTACCAGGTGGCCAAGCTGGTCCTCTCGCCGGCCGCCCGGCTCCGGCCGGGATTCGTGGCGGTTCCCCTGACCGCCCGGACGGACTTCGAAATCACCAGCTTCGCCAACTCCATCACGCTGACCCCCGGCACGATCTCGGTATTCGTTCCGGAGGACCGCCGGGTCATCGTGATGCATGCCATCGAACGTCGGGGAGGATCTGGACGTCCTGCGACAGGCCACCAAGGACGCCCTGGAGGCCCCGATTCTGCGCTTTACGCGCTGAGGGTGTATGCCATGAGCCCATTTCTCGCCATCGTCGTGACCCTCTGCCTGACCGCGCTCCTCCTGAGCGGGCTGCTGTGCCTGTACCGGATGCTGATCGGCCCGACGACCGCCGACCGGGCCGTGGCCTTCGACAGTCTGGCCATGATCTTCATCGGCATCATCTGCGTGCTCTGCATCCAGTGGAGCTCGGTGCTCTACTTCGACGCCGTCTGGATCCTGATGCTGGTCGGCTTCCTGGGGTCGGCCTCCATCGCCAAGTACCTGGAGAAGGGAAGGATCTTCTGATGCCAAGTCCCCACGAGATCCTGACCGCCGCCCTGCTCCTCACCGGCACGTTCCTGATCGTGCTCACCGGGGTCGGCCTGATCCGCTTCCCCGACGTGTTCTGCCGCATGCACGCCGCAGGGAAGGCCGGCACGCTCGGCGTGGTCCTCCTCGTGTTGGGGGCGGTGGTCCACTTCGCGGGCAGCGGGCAGGACATCTGGCTCCGGGGGATCCTCGCCGTCTTCTTCCAATTCCTCACCGCGCCGGCTGCCACCCATCTCCTGGCACGCGCCGCATACGTCTGCGATTATCCCTTAGCGGCCGCGACCGCCGTGGACGAGCTCGGCGACTACCTCGCCCCTCCGAGGGGCGCCGACCTCCTGGCGATCATGGAGAGAGAGGAGTCCAAGATGCTGACGAGAATCCTGGTGGGGCTCGACAACACGCCTAATACGGACGCCGCGGTGCGGCAGGCCATTCAGGTCGCGGAGCGACACAAGGCGCAGCTCACCGGGCTCGTCGTCGAGGACGTACGGGCCCTGGAAAGCGTGGGGCCGATCCCTATTGGGGGAAGCTACTATGCGAAGCAGTTGCGCGAGCACCGCCTCAAGCTGAGCGCCGCCCAGTGCGAGGGTGCCCTCGCACGATTCGAGGCCGCCTGCCGCGCCGCCGGCGTCCGCTACGAGGCGAAACGGATCGCCGGAGATCCGTTCGAGACGTTCGCCGCGCAGGCCCGCTACCACGACCTGGTCGTTCTCAGCGTCCAGTTCCAGTTCTACCACGGGGTCATCAAGGAGCCTCGCGATCCGCTGGCGCGGCTGCTGAAGCGGGGGATGCGCCCTCTCATCGCCGTCGCGCCCGACGCGCAGACGATTCGCCAGGTCGTCATCGCGTACAACGGCTCGGTCGAGTCGACCATGGCGATGAAACAGTTCCTGCAGCTGAGCCCGTGGCCGGAGGTCAGCGCCCATCTGGTGTGGTGCGGCGAGGAGAGCGAGGGCACCCAGGAGCTGCTGGGCCAGGCCAGCGCCTACTGCCGGAGCCACGGCCTGGCGGTGGAGGTGGGTCACAAGCCGGCCAGGCGGCGCGAGGAGCTGCTCGATTTCGCGACGCACCGGAAAGCCGACCTGATCGTCATGGGGGCGGCGGCCCCCAGCTTTGCCGGGACCACGCTGCTCGCCGAGTCGGACGCCGGCGGGACGGAGCGCAGCACGCTGTCGCTGTTTTTGAACCAGTGAGGCCCGCCGCGCCGGAAATCCCTCGTCGCCGCGGAAGGAGGGATGGCAGGTGTTTGAGGACAATCTGATAGGACACTACCTGGCGTCTCCGGACGGGACGATTCTCGACTGCGATCGCCCCTTCCTGTCCATCCTGGGCATCACCTCGCGGCGGGAAGCCCTGGCGATCAACATGGCGGATCTGTGGGCCGAGAGGAAGGCACACGATGCATTCGTGGGGCAGCTCCGACTCCGCAGGGCGGTCGAGCAGCACGAATGTTACCGGCGACGCCGGGATGGCGTGGTCATCAGGGTGATCGAGACTGCCGCGGGAGAGTTTGACCAGCACGGGGATCTGACGCGCATCCGGGGACGCCTCGTCGACGAGACCGAGGGCCGGTTCGCCGAGCGGGCGCGGCGCGAGGCGGAGGAGTCGTACTGCGTCCTCCTCAAGTCCTTCCCGGAGGCCGCGATCGTGTCCGATGCGCAAGAGCGCATCGCCTTCGCGAACGCGGCGGCGGCCCGCCTCGTCGGGGCGGAGACTGCTGAGGCGCTGCACGGCTGCTCGCTCTTCCAGTTCCTGCCCGGGTCCGACGCGATGGCTCATGAAGAACGATCGGGGGCGCCCGAGCGCGGGAAGATCGTGCGGATCGACGGCGAGATGGTGGACATCGAGAGCGTGCACAGGGCCATCCAGTTCCGCGGAGCCATCTGCACGCTTCGCGTGGTTCGGGACATCACCGCCACGGTGCGCGCCGAGCAGGCGCTGATCGAAAAGGAGCGGGAGATCGCGCTGCATCTTGCGAAGCTGGAGAAGCTGAAGGATGCCCTGACCACGCTGCTGGAGCATCGCGACCAAGAGGGCCAGCGACGACTCGCCGGGGTGCGGGCAACCCTCGAACATCTCGTTCTCGCATACCTTGGCCAGCTCAAGGCCACGCCGCTGGAGTCGGGGCAGCGTGCACTCATCGAGGTGATCGAGGCAAACCTCCGGGACATCACGTCGTCATTCACCCACGAGCTCGATTCGTGGAGGGCGAAGTTGACTCCCACGGAGCTCCAGATTGCGGACCTCTTGCGGCAGGGGAAACGCACAAAAGAGATTGCAGGGCTGCTCAGGGTGTCCCGGAATGCCGTCACCTTCCACCGAAACAACATCCGGGCGAAACTCGGGCTCACCCGACGCCCGATCAATCTCGTCTCCTACTTGCGGACAATGGCACATCCGGCCCGATCGGTCCCTGGCTTGCTCTCCCGCCGGCCCCGGTCGCGCGTCGCTCAGGCGTAGGTGCTGCGGGAGGATACGGCAACACGTCCCTTTGACCGGAGACCTCCCGACCTCCACGATCCTGGAATGCCCTGCCCCTCTTTTTCGCTTTCTCGCGACCTGCCGGCCTCTTACGGCCCCGTTCAGTCGGGCGTCGGTCCAGGCGGAGGGGAGGGGTCGGCCGGCGGAGGCAGGGGGGTGGAGGCGATCCAGAAGCAGAGCAGGACCACCCCCGTCAGCCCGAGCACGGTGACGGCGAGTCGGCGGCCGTGCCAGAGGCTGGCCACCCACTCGCGCAAGGCCCCCGCGAGCTCGTTGGCCTTGCCCCCGTAGACTTCAATCTCGCGGAGGTACTGCTTGCGGTCAGCCGGGTCATACCCCAGGGGGTTCGAGGGAGCGGGGGCGGCGGTGAGGTAGATCCCCAGCGCCGCCCCCAGGCCCACCATTGCAATGGCGAGGGCAATAAGCCGGCGGCGCGTCTGGCGGGATGGCGCGGTCCGCGTCATGTCCTCCCCCCGGAAGCCGGCGACGGCCCGTGTGGCGCGCGTCGCCCGCATCCAAAACCGGCTGCCTCACGCCCTCCTGCGCCACTGCTGCACGGCGTGGTACGTCAGGAACACGAGTGCCAAAGCAATCACTCCGAGCAGGAGGAGTTTCTCCAGCGTATCTTCCCCCAGCAAGAATCCTTTCACGTACCTGCGGAGGCCATAGCCGACGGCATAGCCCTCCCCGACCGTCACGGGGACATAGACAAGCGCCCCTAGCACGTTGGCGACGATGAAAGCGGACGGCGAGAGGCCCATGCTTCCCGCCAGGGGACCGGCCATGAAGCGCAAGCCGATGACGAACCGGGCGATGAACACCCCCACCGGGCCGTAGCGGTGCACGAAACGCCGCATCGTCTCGAGGCGCTCGGGAGTCAGATAGAGGCGCCGACCATGCCGGTCGACCGCCGGTTGGCCGTAGCGGCGGCCAATCCAGTAGCCGAGATTATCACCCGCCACGGCTGCAACGACCCCGACAAGGAGGACGAGTAGGAGGGAAAGGCGGCCCTTCCACACGAGGAAGCCTGCGATCCAGAGCACGGAGTTCTCCGGAATCGGCAGCCCGAGGTTCCCGAGCACGACGAAGGCGAAGATTGCCACGTAGCCCCAGTGGCTGATCAGCACCCGGAGGCCGTGCAGGCTGAATCCGAGGAAGAAACTCACGGGATACGTCGTGCCTCCGCAGCCAGGCCTGAACCCGGCTGCACCTCGCAGTCAAACGACCGCAGGCCCGTGGTGGCGTATATCAGGAAACAAAGCGGAAGGCAACATTATCCGTCCAAGGGGGACAGACTTACAGCTTGAACAGGGTGGGGAGGACCAGCACCAGCCACGGCCAGAAGGCGATGACGATCAGATCCGCGACCAGGATGCTGATGTACGGGATCGAAGGTCGGATCGTGTCCGAGAGCTGGATCTTAGCGATACTACAGATGATCACCAGGCAGAGCCCGAGGGGGGGCGACACGATGGCGATCTCCACCGCCGCGATCACAAGGATCCCGAAGTGCAGCGAGTGGATCTGGAATGCGGTGGCGATGGGGTACAGGATGGGGAAGAAGATCAGGATGGCCGGCAGTCCGTCCAGGATCAGGCCGAACCCCAGGAAGACCGCAATGCTCAGGAGCAGGAACACCTCCCTGCCGCCACCCACCGCCTGGATCCAGTTGCCGATCAGCCGGGGGACCTGGTAGGTGGCCAGGATCCAGGCGAACGTCGTGGCCGCCCCCACCAGAAGACAGGTGACCCCCGTCATCACCGCCGAGTCGACCAGAGTCTTGTAGAAATCCCGGAGCGTCATCTCCTTGTAGATGAAGAAGGCGACGATGAAGGCGTAGATGGTCGCCACCGCCGCGGCCTCGGTCGCGGTGAAGATGCCGCCGAAGATGCCCCCGAAGATGATCACCGGCATGAGGAGGGGAATGACCCCGTTGGCGAGGGACGCCAACACCTCTTTGAGGTGTGGCCGCGCCGACTCCGCCCCCGGCAGGATTCCGCGGACCGACTGGATGTAGATCACCACCATCAGGCTCAGGGCCATGAGGAATCCGGGCAGGAAGCCGCCCATGAACAGGCCGGCGATGGAGATGTTCGCGATAGCCCCCAGGATCACCATGTTCAGGCAGGGCGGGATCATCTTTCCCATCCCGACGGAGGCCGCCACGATGGCCGAGGCCCGCTCGGGAGGGTACCCCGCCCGGACCATGGAGGGCAGGAGCAGGCTGCCGAGGGCCGAGGCTTCCGCGATCGTGGAGCCCGTGATCCCCGACAGGAACATGGTCGCCACCACCACCACGAACCCGAGCCCCCCCTTGATGTGCCCCACCAGGTTGCGGGCGAGGCGCACCAGCCGCTGGGAGATCCCCCCGTGCTCCATGATGCCGCCGGCCAGGATAAAGAGGGGGATGGCGAGGAAGGGGAAGCTGTCGATGCCGGAGTAGAACTTCATGGTGACGGTGGAGAGGGGGATGGTCCCCTGCCAGGCGAGGGTCAGGATGCAGGCGAGGGCCATGGCGAAGGCCACCGGCACGTCGATGGCGAGCAGGAGGATGAACCCGCCGAGGAGGAGGAGGATGCCCGTGGTCATCGCGCCGCCCCCCCCTCGGAGGTGCCTCTCCACCGCTGCACTGCCAGCTCGATCAGGTACAGGAGGATGAGGCCGCCGCTCACCGGGATGGGGAGGTACGCCCAGGTGTACGAGAGGTTCATGGTGCCGTACATGCGGGTCATGTTGAAGCGGAGGAGGGTGAGCCCCTGGCTCACCATGATGAGGGCGACGACGCCGATGATGAGGGGGACCACCTGTGCCAGGGCCCGGCGCGCCCGCGTCGGGAGCTGCCGCACCACCAGCTCGATCCCGAAGTGGCGCATCCGCTTCACGCCGAGGGCCGCCCCCAGGAAGACCATCCACTGGAACAGGAGCATGGCGAGGTCCTCCGACCACGCCAGGGGGGCCTGCAGGACGAAGCGGTTGAAGACCTGGATGAAGACGGTCACGGCCAGCGCCACGCTCACGAGGGCGCACGCCGCCTCCACGAGGTGATCCAGGATCCGGAGCATGCGAGCCGGTCCTCCCCTCTTTGAAGCGCTGTTCGTCAACCGGACAATATACTTCCTTAAGACGTTTTGTCGAGACCGGGATGGCTATAGTACGCAACCACGCCATTCCATGCCATTACGAACCGGATATCCGTCGTGCGACCAAGCCATTGCCTCGGATACGCCCGATCGACGAGGCGGGTGGACACGGGACTGGGGCCTTGCCGGAGGTCTGAGCCACTGTTTTCCCCGGCTTTTTCGGGCTTTGACGTTTCCCGAAGGCCCCTTGACACGCGATCGGGGCTTGCGGTATCTATGATTCCGCCCGGCCGGTGAACGCCCCGCTCGGCGGGAAGAGCATCTGTCCGGTACACGAGGGCGGGCCTGTGACCTATGTCCGATCCATCTGCATGATGCAGGAAAGGGCGAGCCATGTGGCGTTCTCTCGGACGGCTGGGAATCCTCCTGTTGACGGTGTCGGTATGCATTCTCGCTATGGACGCGGGTAGCCTGGCTTTGGCTGCGGGGGCGAACACCGACAAGACGGTCATCCGCATCGGCGCCTTGTTGGACCAGACGGGAGGGAGCACAACGGCCCTCTACCGCGCGGCGGTGGAGCTCGGAGTCCACCAGGTCAACGAGGCCCTGGCCAAGAGCGGGAGCCGCCTGGCATTTGAGATCGTCTACGGTGATACGAAAAGCCGTCCCCCGCTGGCCCAAAGCGAGGCGATCCGTCTGATCAACCAGGAGGGAGTAAAGGCGCTGGTGAGCGCCAGCAGCGGCGAGACCGTCGCCGTGAACAAGCTCAACTACGATACCGCCAGCCCTGCCAATGCGAAGGTACCCCTCACCTGCTTCCAGTGCTCGTCTGGATTTCTCAACAACCCGACGACGGTCGAGTCCGACCCCCTCACCCAGGCGGCCGAGCGCGATCTCGACAACTGGCTGTTCCGCGTGTTTTACATCGCCAACTACGAGGCGGCCGTCCAAGTGCAAATCGCCCTCCAGAACAAGAAGGGGAACGGGCCGTTCAAGGTGGGCATCCTGGCCGATGGCGGGCACCGGTCGCTGGCCGCCGCCGTCACGGACCTCCTGCCGAAGTTCTCTGCCGGGTCTTCCGTCGAGGTGACCTATGTCTCAATACTCGCGAACCTCCGCGCAGATTGGGAGAAGGTGGTCAACGGCAAGCCCGATCTGGTGATCCTCGCCATGCTGCCCGAGGGAGTGACGGAAGGGTTCAAGGCCTACCGGCAGGCCGGGTACACCATTCCGATCCAATCCAACAACAGCTTCCGCCGCAACTACATCCTGGAGCAGATCGGAACCATGGCCAACGGCCTCGAGGGCAGCTCGGTGCAGCTCGCGGCCAACAGCGAATCCGGCCGCGCGTTCGTGAGCGCCTTCAAGTCGGCCACGGGGCACCAGCCGGAAATGACCTGCTCAGGGGCGTACGACGCTACCGTCACTTTGATGCTGGCGGCCATAGAGGCGGCGGGAAATGTCCAGCAGCCCCGCGAGGTGACGCCGGCGGCCATCCGGGAGGGTCTCACCAAGCTCAGCGCCCCGGCAGCCACCAAGATCCGGCCGACCATCGACGACTTTGCCTTGGCGGTCCGGTTGATCGGGCAAGGGAAGCCCATTTTCTACGACGGCGCGTACATCTCGGACGGGTGGGATGCCGCCGGCGATATGTTTCCCCCGCTGGTGCACTGGAAGGTCGAGAACGGGCAGTTCGTCGAGTACGAGCTCTACGACTGCAATCCGCAAAAGCCGCTCTGTCCTGTGAAGTAGGCTGGGTCCGAGCCTCCGGAAGCCGCAGTTGCCTCAGTCGCTCCTGCGACCTCTCCGGCGGAGGGGGTAGCCGGGAGCCCGCAAAGGCTGGCCAGAGGCTACACCGCCGCCCAGACCCTCCGCAGGAATGCCGCGTCGGCTCGGGCCCACTCCTCCAGGTGCGGGGGGGCCGTGTCGGCATAGCCGACCTGGCGGATGATGGCTTCGTCGAAATCATATTCCGTGTGCACCGAAAATGCCCCGCTAAAGCCCAGAGCCTTGAGCGCGCCGAGCGCCCGGCGCCAGTTGACCGCGCCACTGCCCAGCTTGACGAACCGGGGGACGAACGGGGGCTCGCTCCCTGCGGGTTGCGGGGCATGGTAGGCATCCTTGACGGCGACAATCGACAGGTAATCCCGCACCATCGCCAAGCCCATCGGATAGTCCTCGCCGTCCAGCACCATGTGCCCCAGATCCGGATACGCGCCCACCCAGCGAGGATCCAGGCCGCGGAGGAGATGCATCATCCCCGCGCAATTCGAGCCCAGCACCGGCCCGCTGTGCACCTGATACACCGTCTGGACTCCGTACTTTTCCCCCACCCGCGCGAATCCCCCCAGTGCCCGGCGCGCCGCATCCACCAGCGCCCAGTAATCTTCGCCGGCCGTGTACGGAAAGAAGCCGATCTTCACCCGCGGCACCCCCGCCGCCGCGCAGCCTGCGTACAACGGCTCGACCTCCGGGGCGTCCGGGTTGGTCAGCGTCACCGGTGCCGTGGCCAGCGGACAGACCAGCCGCTGCTCCCTCCAGACCGCAACCGCCTGCGGCAGCGCAGCCTCGACGTTGATCAGGTTGACCGGATGGCCCGGCCGGACATTGACGTCGACCCCATCGAATCCCAGCTCCCGGGCCTTCACGGCGAGCTCTGAGACGCCGAGGGCAGCAAAGAACTTGGAATTGAGGACGATGTGCACCTCTTCCTCCTCCGATGGAGCGGCGAGGCGAGCCCGGCGTCCACTGGATTGCCTCCGGACCCCTGGGGTCCTCGACCCGCCGTACCAGGTGCTGCCCCGCTTCTTCGGACCCCGGTCCACGGCGCCGCCGGATCCGTCAGCCGGATCGTCAGGGCACCACGATCCCCTTGATGTACCCCTCCGGGGGATGCGCGAGCGCCTCGAGCCCCTTCCCGGTTTCCTCCAGCGAGTAGCGGTGGGAGATGAGCTTCTCCAGGGGGTAGAGGCCTTTGGCGATGGCCTGCATGGCGATCTCGAGGTCCCGCCTTTGGTCCGGGGAGTGCTCGGGGTGCAGGCTGAGGATCACGGGCGCCTTGGGACCCCACAGGCTGAGGTCGTAGGTGTCCGGCACCGCATGGTACCCGTACAGAACGATGACTCCCGGAGGCGGACTGGTCCGGATGGCCCTGCCCGCCAGAGCCACCCCGGCGGGATTGCCGATTCCTTCGAACACCACGTCGCACAGCCGGCCGCCGGTGATGGCCGTCACCTCGGCAGCCACATCGACCTTGCCGGCGTTGAGCGTGATGGTCGCCCCCATCTCTTTCGCCAGCTGGAGTCTGCTGTCGAGGATGTCGCACGCAATGATTTCCCCGAGGCCCCGGGATGCCAGGTTCGCGATGACCAGCAGCCCCATGAAGCCGCAGCCCGCCACGAAGGCGTAATCGCCGAATTTGATCTGCGAGTATCGGACGATGCCCGTGCAGCACTTTATCGGCTCGCTGACGCAGTACTCAAGGGGGATGCCGTCCGGAACCTTGACCATCCCCGTGACCAGCTCTTTGCTGGCCAGGTCGATGACTCCGTATTCGGCAAAGCACTTCTTGAATCCGATGCCCGTCACCCGGTCGCCGGGCCTGAAGCCTTCCACGGCGCTGCCGACGTCCTCGACGATGCCCGCCGGCTCGTGGCCCAATCTGAGCGGGTAGCTGAGCGGCTCTCCCAGCCACATCGTGCCCTGGCCCTGGTATCGCCCCAGCTCGCTATGGCAGAGCCCGCACGAGGTGATCCGCACGAGCACCTGGGTCGGGGTCAGCGCCGGCACTTCGACCTCTTGGATTTCGATCCGCCTGGGACTCACCGCAACAGCCGCCTTCATCTTCATGGATGCTCCTCCTCCACGGCGCGGCAGGTGCTCGGGAGCGGCCGCGCCTGATCCGACCTCCTATCCTGCTCCCCTTGAAATGGAAAGTCTCGACCCTGCCGCCGGTCGAGAAATTCCAGCGTAAAAGTCAGCGAGTAAGTCGTTAGCCTAACTGAAAATAGGTCCGCTTAACCTCTTCATTGTGTATCAAATCCTTGCTCCTCCCTTCCATTCCAATCTTTCCATGCTCGAGTATGTATACCCGTTCTGCAAGGTCTAAGGCTAAACTGGCATCCTGTTCAACGATGAGGACCGCTATTCCGCTCTTCCAGATACTCCGAATCCCTTCTATCAAGCTCTTTTTGATCAAGGGCGAAAGTCCGATGGAAGGCTCATCCAGCATGAGCAGTTTCGGGCTGCTCATCATGGACCTGCCGATAGCCAGCATTTGCTGTTCTCCGCCACTGAGAGTAGCTGACAGCTGTTTCTTTCGCTCTGCCAGGACGGGAAAGAGTCGATAGACGGAGTCCAGGTCCTCTCGTATTCTTCCTTTGTCTTTCCGGCGAAAAGCCCCCATCTCCAAGTTTTGCGCGACAGTGAAATCCACAAACAGCTGCCTACGCTCCGGACAATGAATGATTCCCTTGAGGACGATTTCATGGGCAGGGCAATGATCAATGCGCTCGCCCATGAACGATATCTCTCCCTCCTTCGGAACCACAGCAGAAATGGCTCGCAGCAGGGTGCTCTTTCCCGCCCCATTCGGCCCTACCACTCCTACCATCTCTCTTGCGTCGATGTTCAGGCTGAGACCGTTCAGGGCAATGGCCTTTCCATAAAGGACCTTTAATGACTTCACTTCCAGCAGATGCAATTCCATCTCTCCTTGTGGCTTATTTTATCCCCTCGTATCTCCCAGGTAGGACTCGATCACCTTCTGATTGTTCATTATTTCCTGCGGGGTGCCCTCCGCTATCTTTTCCCCGAACACGATGGCCACGACCCGTTCTACCAGTTTCATGAATTCCCGTAACCGGTGCTCGATAATAATCATGGCTTGGCCTTGCTGATGCATCCTCTGGATGGCTGCTGCAAGAATCTCCGAATCGGCTACGTCCAACCCCGAGAACGGTTCGTCGAGAAGGAGGATATCCGGCTGGGTGGCCATGGCCCGACCAATATCCAGAAGGCGCAACTCCCCGAACGCCAAGTTCTTGGCCTTCTCATTGAATCGATCCGCCAGCCCCACTGCCTCCAGGAATCTCATGGCCGCGATGTGGGGTTTTTCCTCCGTTTGCCCCGGCAGAGAGCTCCTTCGCCTGAGGTGCCGAGCCCGTTTGGAAAAACAGGGAATCAGCATATTTTCCAACACCGTCATTTCTTTGAATAAGTCCACCAGCTGGAATGTCCGAGACATCCCTCGGTTTACAATCTGGAAAGGTTTCAGGCGGGTAATGTTCTCCCCTTTTAACAACACCTCTCCGGAATCCGGCCGTATAAAGCCGGTGATGAGATTAAAGAGCGTGGTTTTCCCGGCGCCGTTCGGACCGATGATCCCGATGATATCTTTCTCCTTGACTTGCAGATCAAACTTGCTGACCGCCTGTAATCCGCCGAATACCTTGGAAATGCTCTGAATATCCAATAACACCGAGGCCATAGCACTTTCCCTCGCGCCATCTCGTATCCGACTTTGTTACGTTCTAACGACTACACGCCGAAAGACGCGCAGGAGAATATCATAGAGTCCTTTTGGGGCAACGAGAAACATGCCCAAGACCAGGCCGGTGTAAATCAACAGGCGAAGGTCGCCCATAAAGCGGAACGCTTCATTGATGATCGTTAAAATGTACCCGCCGATGATGGGGCCGATAATCGAGGCCATTCCGCCGACCACTGCCATCATTAAGACCAGAGACCCTAGAGCCTCGTCCGCCATCGCCGGTGATGCATTCATCATGATATGGGCGTACATCGCGCCTGCCACTCCGGCAATCGTTCCGGACATGGTGAAGGCAGCCACTTTATAGAAAGTCGTATTGATCCCGGAGCCTTCGCTGGCTGTCTCATTTTCTCCGATGGACCGGAGGATGATGCCAAAGTAGGATCTCGAGACAAAATAGAGCAGAAAGACAACCGCCAACATGAATATAGCTGAGAAATAGTAATTGCCCAGAACCGAGCTCATGAGAGGGCTGACCCCGTCGAGCCCTTCTTCCCCGCCCAATGTTTTTGGGCTGACACATAACAATTTATAGAGCAACATCGCGAAGCAAAAAGTGACGCCGCCGAAGTAGGGACCCTGAAGCCTCAGGGTGACTGCCCCGATAAATAGGCCGAATAGACCCGCAATGATCCCTCCCAGGGGAAGGGTCAGCCAGGGCCCCCAGCCCAGGTGCAAGTTTAGTACGGCCGCTGCATATCCGGCCGCGCCTACAAAAAGGGAGTGGCCGAAATTAACCTTGCCGGTGTAGGCAAGAATATCCCAGCTGCAGGCCAGGGCCACATAGAAGTTGCACAGAATCAGGACTTCCATAAAGTAGCCCTGTTTCACCACCAGAGGGGCAATGAGGACAATCGCGCTGAAAAGCACCAAACCCCTGAGCCGCCGGTATAATATCGTGAGACCGAACAAGTCCTGGCAGGAATTCATTGTTATTTTATTCTCCCCGATTTCAAAAGTCCGGTCGGTCGCACGGCCAGAATGAGAATCATGGCCGTCAGATACACCATATCCGAATAATTGGCAGAGATAAGGTAGCTTACCGTGGTCTCTGAATACGCCAGGAATAGACTGACAATAATCGCGCCCCCCATGCTTCCCAGCCCCCCGATGACCACGATGGCAAACGCCTTAAATAAAGGGAACGACGACATGCCGGGCTCGGCCCCTATTATGGGAGAGGCCAACACTCCGGCAAACGCCGCCAGCGCGGCCGAAATCCCCATGGTGATCATGTAGACTCTCTCGTAACGGATCCCCATCAGAATGGATGCCAGCTTATTCTGTTCCACTGCAGCGATGGACTTCCCGATCTTGGTTTTCTTGATGAACACCCACAGGAGAGAGACGACGAGAACTGCCGCAAACAGGATAAGCAATTTCTGATACGATATATACACGTCTGCCAGCTGGATGTCTCCGTTGATGAAATTCTGAACCGATTTGCCATCGGCGCCATAGGCCGCGTATATTACCTGTCTGCAAAACGCTTCGCCAAATATCAGGGTAACGACGACTTGATAGGCATGATTTTCCCGAAAAGGCCGGATGCCCACCTGGTCAAGGATCATGCCGATCGCAGCGACACTCGCGACTGCCAATAGCGCAGACAGGGCTACATTCAGTTTCAAAATGGTCATGAACGTATAGGCGAGATATGCCCCGATCATGTAAAAGGCCCCATGGGCAAGGTTGACGATTCCGGCGACTCCTAAAATCAAGGTGAAACCCACAGCAATGAGGCTGTAGATGGCCCCCCAGATCGTCCCCAAGACAAGGATGTTTAATGCTGCGCTCATAGATTCACTCCATTCAACTTATCCGGCTCTTCAAGAAGAAGCGTGGGCAATTCTTCCCGCATCGGCGTCTCCCCGCTTGAGGTTGGGGTAGGGAGTCTTCTATGCCGCTTCCCTCTCTTCGCCATCGCCTCTTCTCCTTCTCGAGAGGGTGACGGCCGGGGAGTCTCGGATAGCGCAGGTGGGGATTTTGCATGACCGGTGACGGACGGATGGATAGGAGGCGTTCAAGGCATTCACCCGGGCGCACGCGCGGGAAGCGGCGATCCTGTTCGACACGTGCCGCGTAGCGCGGCACCTGGCCGGGGCCTTCGCCACCGGGCGCCGCTCCGCCTACCGCCCGCTGGCGAACACGGATCGCGCGTTGGCCACAGGCCGGGGGGGCGACCCGCTCGCCGCCGGCCAGCGGCAACACACTGCCTATCCCCCCATGAAGTCGTTGGACCAGCCACGGGGGTAGCGGTGGATCGGCTGGGCCCGGTGCAACTATGAACCCTGGCGGAACTCGTCGCAAGGGCAAGCTCTCGCCCCCTTCGAAAAGTTCGCAGCCATGGCGGAACGCAACTGGGACGGCATCCCGGCGTCCTGCCGGGCAACGGAAAAGGCTCCCCTGAGGTTCGTGGGAGGCCTGAACATTAAGAGCCGCATCAACCAACGGCCAACCGGGGGTCTGCGGGGCCAGGAGCATCTGCGCCTCAAGATCCTCATCTGTATGCTGGCGGAAACCTGAAACGGCCACGATCCACCCGTTCGATTACGCGATACACCTTCCCTTCATTTTTCTTCTTCCATAATCGACAGGGTGAACCTTTCCCCAGCCCTTGAGTCTGCATGTTGGCGCTAAGCACAGGGTTCAATGCCGGGTGAATCCCGACATTGAACCCTGCTGGCGTGCAACTCTCTCCAAAATTACTTCTTCCACCACGCCGGCTTTACATACTCGCCGGTCTTATATTTGTCCGGGAAAATAACGACATATTTCGCGCCCTCTTGCCATTGACCAAAGGGAAGAACGGTTCGCCCTTCCAGAAGATCGTGAGATTTCGGGTCAAAACCGAGTTGCGGATGGAGCACGCCATCATACGAAATCTTTTCCAGCCCCTTGATGATGTCATTAGTTTTTAGAGACTTCGTCTTCTTAATTACATTCGCAATCATGTATACGGCGTCATAGGTGTAGCCACTGGTATAAACGGGGACGCCCCCGTACATCTTCGTGTATTTGTCCCAGAATGGGATCGTCTTGTTGCTTAATGGCGCCCTGGCGAGATGGTTGAAGCTTACTTCGTAGAGACACGCGCCGCCCGTCATGTCCCAGAACTTTGAATCACCGCTATCTGCATTAATGGCACCCATGGGTGCGGGTTTGATGTCAGCCCAGGCCTTGATAAGGGGAATGGCCGCTGCATGGCTGATAACATGCAAAATGTAATCGGCCTTCAACGATTTAATCTTGGCGAAAGTGGGCGAAAAGTCTTTTAGATCGGTGTCAAAGCGCTCGGAGAAAACCATTTCCAGGCCGGCCTTCTCCAGGTCTCCCTTCAGTGATCCGAACGGTTCAGACCATTTGGCGTTTTCGGCCAGCATAGCGAACTTCTTGGCCCCCAGTTTGGGGTGCGCAAAATCCAGGACAAATTGCAGGGTCGCCTGGACCTGCCGATTGGCATTGGCCATATCCATAAAAAAGTATTTGTTCTTATTGTAGTCGCGCAGAACGTTGCCCGGAAGATCTGGGGAGGCAGCCCCGGTCGTCATGAAGACAATCTGATATTCGGAGAGAAAGGGCTGGATGGCCAGAGCGACCCCGCTGCTCATTGTTCCTATCAAGACGTTAACCTTGTCATCCAGGACAAGCTTCTTCATCGCGATCACGCCCTTTTCGGGCTTTAACTCCGAGTCTTCGATAAAGAGCTCAATTTTCTTTCCCAGGATCCCGCCATCGGCATTGATTTCCTCTGCTGCCATCTTCGCCGCATTGACGATCCCTTGTCCGGTGGACAATTGTAGTTCACTCACAACCCCTATTTTTATTGTATCGGCCTTGCTAAAATCGCGGTTCACCGCGCCAGCGGGGGAAGAAGCCATGAGCAAGACTGCCAAACCAATCAATCCAATCCATCCCCATTTGTTTTCAACCATTTTCATTCTCCTTTCCTGCCGGTATTGGGATAATTTCCCGAAACACCCCACCCTCGCAGCTCCTCGGCCACGTTCTGATTGATCCTTGCAGAAGTAATGTGATGGTGGAGGGCGATAGCCAAGAGGCGAGAACTGTTAAGTGCTTTTGGACGGCAAGAACTGCAACATTCTTTGCGAAGAGGTCGGAAACAACAGCTCTTCTGTGGGGCAGGGTATGAACTCGACCGCGGTCCGCCAAGCGACGCATCGATTCTCGGACACGGTTCCGATTGGCTCTAAGGCAATCCGGAAGAGCGTGCTCTAACAGTCGCTCTCTCGGCATGCTCTTACCGTTGAGAATCACTTCTTCAAGGCAGGTGAACGCGCGGGAAGAATCCACGGGTCAACCTCACGTCTTGAACCCGAATTGGTACGCCGTGAAGTGTCTTGAAATTCTCCAGGATTTTCGCGATCGAGGATGATCTTCCCTTGTTCGTCTGCGAATATCAGCTCGTCGTTAGACCTGATTCAGATCGTCACTCCGTCGCGCGTCACGCTCTTCTTTCTCGTCCCTCTCCCCCTCTCCCCTTTTCAAGACGCACGCCCATCCTCGTGCGCCTCCCTCGATCAAGCAGTCCTGGAGATCCCGATGCTAGATGCGCGAGGTAGACGTCCTTGGCGACTTGGATGTGGCTTCGAGTCAACCTCAGCAGGCGGACCCGGTCTTGCGTGTGGAGCATATGCACCATTTGCCGATGTTCCGCCACACTGTGTACAACCCGATCGGGTATAGACCACCCGATAAAGCGCACGAAAGCTATTCGCTGCCTAAGCTGCCGGATAATTTCTAAGAGGCGCGGGTTCCGTGCGGTGGCGTAAATCGCATCATGAAAGCGCTCATCTGCGTCGATCAGAGCGAGGATGTCCCTGCCAGACGCGAGCCTTGCACAGGCCGCCTCTAATCCTGAGATCTCCTTGAGCCGTTCGGGGGTAATCGAGGAGAGCGCAAGTCGAGAAGCAAACACTTCGAGGCAGATCCGTACGGCGTGGATGTTCTCTACTTCTTCCGGCGAGAGGTCAGAAACAACAGCACCCCGGTGAGGAAATATCTGGACTAAACCCTGTTCCGCCAAACCGCGTAACGCTTCTCGGATCGGCGTCCGACTGACACCTATCCGCTCAGCCAAATCGGACTCGACCAGTCGCTCTCTCGGTTTCAACTCGCCGAGGAGAATCGCCTTTCTCAGATAACTGTATGCTCGGTGAGAGTCCATACTTGAACTGCGGCTCTTTTTGAATACAATTTCGCATACAATATATGCTGGATTTTCGAAATTGCAAGGCTGAAATGCCGATGCGCGTCAAGCAAATGCCGGACAATGGTGCCCCCTTTATTTCACGGATCTATGCGGACCTCATGCGAGCCTTCTCAGCCGAGACTCCTTGGGCGCATGAGGTCGGCAGCACACGGGGCCAGGGCGAACAATCGGGGGCTTTGAGGCATCGCGGGGCCCCTCCCCGTGCAGCATCGCCATTCCGTGTGGACGCGTTGGCCCCGCCCGGCGCGCCGTGGCGCGGCGCGTCACAACGGCTTGCGGTCGAAGAAGGGGTTCTTGCCCGTCACGCTGAGGGGAATGCCCAGCGCTTGCCGGACCGTGCCGGGGAACCACCCCAGGGCGAGACAAGCCCGGCCGATCGAGAACATCAGGCGATTATCCAGCCGGCATTGCGATGCGACCGCCGCAGCCGAGCAGGCCGCGATCCCCAGGTCGATCGCGTTGAACGCGCACACGCCGTGGGCAGCCTCCAGCGCCTCGCAGGTCGCCTGCCCGCAGAACCCGCAGTTCAGCTTCGACGGGTTGGACTCCACCCCCACGACCAGGGCCGCAGGCGCGCCTGCGAGATTGCCGGCGTCCCGCTCCACGGTCGGCCGGTTCTCGACCCGCGCGATCTCTTGCATCTTGGCGATCAGCTGCTGCTTGGTCGCCTCATCCTCGATCGCCAGCACGCGGATGTTGTCGACGCCGCGCGTCTTGGGGGCCGTGCGCGCGGCGGCCGCCATCAACTCGATCGCCTGACGCACGGCCTGCTGTTCCAACTCGGCTGCGGTTCGCACGATGATCTCTCCTCTCTCGGAGCCTGCCACGGTTTGTCCGCTCGAACACAATGCCCGGCAGTCCTGCCCTACGCCGCCGCCCGTCCTCACGAGCGCCGGCCTGCGGCTTTCCGCAGGGGATTTTCCCCCGCCTCCCCCTCTCGACGATGCCTACCGCTTCGATGGGGAGTCCGCAACGCCGATGGTCCCCCTCTGTCTGTACGCGTTCACAACGGCAGCGGGTGTCTGGAAGAATGCCTCCCTGCCAAACAGGTCGGTGAGTTTGGACCGGTCGAGCTCCGCCCGGACCTCGTCCACCACATCGCAGAACACCAGCCGGACTCCCTGCCCCGCCAGAATGCCATGAAGCCCCCGCAGGATTTCGGCCGCCGTGAAGTCCACATCGTTCACCGCAGCCGCATCGATGCAGAACCAGGACAGGGGTGGGCTGGCGTCCCTGACGAGGTCGGCAACCTCGTCGTTGAGGACCTGGCTATTGGCATAGTACATGTTGTGCGTGAAGCGGTAGATCATGAGGCCGGGCATGGCCTGCGCCCGTGCGCCAACCCTTTGCTGCCGCCAGCCGAGAACCGCGTCGGGGACGATCAGCAAATTGTTCACCCGATATCCATGCCGCGTATGGACCGCCAGCGACAGGACGATGGCCAGAAGGATGCTTTGCTCGACTCCCGCAGCGACGACCACCGCGGCCGTGATCAGGGCGACCCAGAACTCCCAGGGCCGCTCCGCGTAGATCCTCTTCATTCCTTTCATATCGACCAGTTCCAGGCCGATCAGGAACACCACGGCGGAGAGGACGGCCGCCGGCATGTAGGCCAGCGGACCGGTGAGAAAAAGCAGGACCATGAGGACGATGACGCTCGTGGTGAGCTGCGCGAGCTGGCTGTGCCCGCCGGCGCTTTCCACCATCTGGGTCTTGGTCGGGCTGCCGTTCACCACGAAGGTCCCCGACAGGCCGGCGCCGATGTTGGCCAGCCCCAGCCCCACGAGGTCGATATTCTCGCTGAACTTCTCGTTGTAGCGGGCGGCATAGGCGCGCGATGTGGCCGCGCTCTGAGCCAGAATGACCACGAACATCACAAAGGCGGTGGGCAAGAGCGTCTGCATCCCCGCCCAGCTCAGGGCCGCCGGCGGCAGACCGATGGTCGGAAGGCCGCTCGGGATCGTGCCGAGGACGCGGACCCCGTAGGATTCCAGGTTGAGCCCCCAGCTGGCGACGATGGCCCCCGTGATTGCAATCAGGGCCCCCGGAATCTTCCTCGATATCTTCCGGGAGCCCACAATGACCGCGAGCACGGCGGCCGACACCGTCAGCGTGGCCAAGTCCGTTTGCCTGACCTGCTGGAGGGCGGCCAGAAACTTGCGGATCGTTCCGTGCCCGCCTCCCGGCAGCCCCAGCATCCCGGTGATTTCACCGACGGCGACCTGGATGCCGACCCCGGAGAGAAACCCGATGAGCACGGTGCGCGACAGGAAGTCCGCCAGGAACCCCAACCGGACCAGGCGGGCCAGGAACAGGATGCCCGCCGCCATGAGCGCGAGGAGGCCCGCCAGGGCGAGCCATTCGGTCGATCCCGGCGATGTCATCGTCGCGACGCTGGAGGCCAGAATGGCGGCTGTGGCGGAGTCGGCGCCGACTACGAGGTGCCGGGACGACCCGAACAGCGCATACAGCGCCATCGGGATGAGGATGGTGTAGAGGCCGGTAATGACCGGTGTGCCCGCAATTTTCGCGTAGCCCATGACCTCGGGGATGGCCAGGGCCGCCAGGGTGATGCCGGCGATGATGTCGACCGGCACGTGCGAGCCGTCGAGGGGGAAGATGCCCTGGAGCACAGGGAGGCCGGCGCCTCCCCGATTGGCGTTGGAGGTTGCCATGGCAATGCGAGTGATGATACCGCTGCCCCCTTCAGGGCAGATTGAGGATTTCCACCCAGTTCGGGTTCCGTCCCATCGGATAGCGCGTGAGCCGTGTCAATGCCCCCGAGCTCGGATCGACTGCGTAGCTTGACATGCAATTGGACCGCTGTCCAACCGCGAGGAGATACCGCCCGGAGGGGTCGATGTTGAAGCCGCGCGGCTGCTCCTCGGTCGGCGTGCTGCCGAGGGGGGCCAGGGCACCGGTGGCCGGATCCACCCTGAACGCCGCCAGCGTGCTGGACGCGCGTACCGAGGCGTAGAGGAACCGGCCATCGGGCGTGACATGCACATCGGCGGCAGCCGGCGATCCGGTGAAATCGGGCGGAAGCGCGCTCACCGTCTGCCGGTGCTCGAGCCGACCCCCCACCGGATCGTACTCGAAGACGCACACCGACGCATCCAGCTCGTTGAGCAGGTAGACCAGCTTCCCGTTCGGATGAAAGACGAAGTGCCGCGGGCCGGCCTTCTCCTTCACGCGCGTTGCAGCAGGCTCGTTCGGCGAGAGCCTTCCCGTCGCCGCATCGAACCTGAACTGCTTGATCATGTCGCCGCCCAGGCTCGTCGCCAGGACATACCGGTTGGCTGGATCGGGGAGGATCGCATGCGCGTGCGGCTCGGTTGGAACGACCTGCAGCGGGGGCTGCACGCTTCCGTCGGGCGCAATCGGGTTGACCGCGACCTTGTGACCCGTGTAGGAGGCGCTGAGGAGGAACCTGCCAGTACGGTCGGTGGCAATGTAGGCCATCCCGTCGGCCAGCGGCCCGCTGGCCAGATACGTTAACCGGCCGTCTTCTGGATTGATCTTGAAGCTGGCCGCGAATTTCGGCTCGCCCCGTATCCCGGCGAACACGAACCGCTTATCCGGGCTGATCGCGAGCGGCGTCGAGATGCCCGCCTGTGAGACGCCCGGAATGGCCACCGTGTCCACCAGCTCCAGATCGCCCCTCGCGCCATGGAGCCGATAGACGTGAATATCGTTGCTCTCGGCGTTGCCGATGTAGACGATGGTGCGCCCATGGCTCTCCGCTGTCATTTCGGCTCCCCCGTCCAGACGCGTGCCGCCTGCCGTCCATCCATCCGGCGCCTACACACATCCCTGCTTCTATCAGAGCGCCGCCGAGAGTTCAAGGCCCGAGTCTCACTTGTCCCATCCGGCGGCACCAAGTCACCGGCCGCTTTGCCGCAGTTGAGCGGCGGGACCCTTTCGGACCGGTCGCCCGGCAGCTGTTCGAGATCGCGAGGGGGTGTCCACGCGGGAGAAACGGGCGCACTCCAGCCTGGAGCAAGGACGCAACGTCCCCGAGCGGCTTACCGTGACCAGCCAGCCCACCGCCCGCCCTCGACCGCGGCGAGGAACTCGGCGACGTGGAGGTTGAAGAGCCCCGGCTCTTCGAGGTTCGGCGTGTGGCCGCAGGCCGGCAACAGGACCAGCCCGGCGTGCGGCATCCAGCCGCGCATCACAAGCGAGGGCTCCACACACGGGGCGTCGCGGTCGCCCGCCATGATCAGGGTCGGGACGCGCAGGGACTTGAGCTCGGTCTCCAGGTCGAAGACGGTCTTGCGCTTGGCGATCACCTCGCGCGCCAGGTGGGCGCAGGCGGGGGCGTCGTGCTCCCCCACCTGGCGCAGGAACTCGGCAAACCCCCGGGGGTCCTTCGCCTTGAAGGGCGCCCGGGTCGGCAGGTGCTCGAAGCTCTTGACCAGGGCCGCGATGCCCTCACGCTCGAGCCCGGCCGCGGTCGCCTCCTGGCTCTCCAGGAACTGCCCCCGGTTGACGGAGCCGGCGCCGGCGCCGACGAGGACCAGGCTCCGCACCATCCCCCCGTGCGCAAGGGCGAAGTCCCGGGCGACGTTGGCCCCCATCGAGCACCCGCCGAGATGGACCGGACCCAGGTCGAGGTGCCCCAGCAGCTGATGGAGATCTTCGACCAGAAGATCTTGGGAGTAGGCGCGGGCAGCGCGCGAAACCGTGGACGGGGGGTAGCCGCGGTGGTTGTACGTGACCACGCGATACCGGCGGGAGAAGTATCGGACCTGCGGCTCCCACGAGCGGTAATCGCCGCCGTATTCGTGGAGCCAAACCAGCGGCGTCCCCTGGCCGGTCTCCTCCCAATAGAGATCCACCCCGTTCACGCGTGCCAGCGGCATGGCCAACCCTCCCGCGAATGTCTGCCCCGGCGCAACCCCGGCCGCTCTCGCCAGGGTGCGCCCCGTGCCCAATGACCCCCAACGGCGCTCATCGCGCCCGCCGACGAGTATCGCCCGCATCCGCCCCGCGCCGCCGCTCAGCCGGGCCCGATCTCTTCCCACAGCCGCGCGTTGAACGGTGCCTGGCGCGACGGGCAATCGTCCCTGTGGCACACCTCGCAACTCCGAAAATCCCTCTCCGTCGGGAACAGCATGCCCGACGTTGTCTTGTTCGGGATCATCAGGCATGACTCCGTCAGTCGGACGCCGATCGCCGCCCGGACGTCCCCGAGCAGGGAAAACAGCTCGCGCTGCTGTTCGATGGGCCACACCGATACATCGCCGGACCCCGGCCGCATCGTCGCCGTCTTGCCGAGGCGAAACCGGCGATGCAGATGATCGGTGAGGTGCTGGTTGGCCGCGCCAAGCAGGCGGGTCTTGAGCAGGTCCCACCAGAACTCCTTCAGGACATCCCCCCTCGCCGAAAACGCTTCGTCCATTTCGTGGCCGCAGGTTACAACCAGAGGGAACACGCGCTCCGTCGACTCCAAATTCACGCGCAGTGTGCGGCTCGTAAACGAGACGCCTCCGACTCGTACCCTGTCGCCGTCTCTGAGCTCCACAAACGACACGGCATAGGCGGCTTTTGGCTTGCCGACGTGCACGGCCAAATCGACCAGGGCTCGCAGCTCCGCCGCATCGTCCGACCCCGGCTTCACGTGCGCCTGCGTCATCACCGAGTCCGCATCCAGGGAAAACGGGATCTCAGTCAGGACTTCCATCCAACCTCCTGCTGCAGAACATGAAAGGTCGCTCGCGGTCGCCTTCAGGTGCCGTGCCCGGTCCGGCGCGTCCGCGCACGGCGTGCCTTCCAGAGCAGTCCAGCCCCGCCGGTGATCTACCCCCCGTCGGCTGCCATTCCCAGCAGCTGGAGCGTCCTGCCGTCCCGTCCACCCCCATAGTACTTCCGGAGCAGGCGGTCGAACACCGAATCCCGGGGCGCCACGCAGGCAAACAAGGTCGCGCACGACCGCAGCTTCAAATCGTCGGGAGACCCGAAGATATCCGTCGCGGATCGGCCCTCGACGCGGACGACCGCCTCTGCGCATTCCAGGAGCCGCGGCCCCAGAATTGGATGATCCAGGTACGCCTTGGCCTCCGCGACGCTCTTGATCGCGTAGTACTTTGCCGTCGCGCTGAAGGCCAGGCCGTCGATTTGCGGGAAGATGTACCACATCCAATGCGTGCGCTTCCTGCCGCTGTTGATCTCCGAGAGCGCCTGCGCGTAGTCATGCTCTTGCGCATGCACGAATCGGGCCAGATCGTATGGGTCATTCATCCTGCCAGGGTCATGTGCGGAGGTCATGCGCATTTCCTCGCATCGCATGGGGGCATAGCTGCCAACAGACGCACCCGTCGATGCTGCTGCGGTTCGGGCCTCATGCCCGGCCCGCTGCCGGCTGCCCCTCGCCAGCCTCATCGCCCTGATCGGCGTCCCTGCCTTCCGACCGGCCTGCCCTCGATCAGGCAAGGATCGCCCCGCGCTCCCCCAACAACTCCTTCAGCACCGAGCGGTGGCAGTGCGCTTCTTCCGCGCAGTAACAACCCACCGAGAAATTGGTCTGGTGCGAGAGGGCCGCCAGAAGTGCGAGGAGGTGTGCGGCCTCGGGTCGCTTCATCTCAGCACGGTATCGCCTGACAAATGCCCGCCACGCCCGCTCATCTGGCGCATGTAGTGCCTCCTTGACCAGGCCCTCCGAGGGCGCCAGATCCGGAAGCCACACGTCGTAAAAATCGCAGGAGGCATGCGCGGCCTTGGGCACACCGCGCGGCGGCCGGCGTACGGTCCCCAGGCGCAGCCCCTCGCCGGGCACTCTCGGGCTTCCCAACCGTACGACTCGGATCGCCATTCGACTCGCCTCCTTCGCTCCGCCACGCTCTTCGTCGGCTGGACGCGCCGGCATCTGCAACCTCTAGGCAGGCGCCGGGCTGTCGGCATAGAGATCGGTGCTCAGGTACCGCAGCCCGGAGTCAACAATGATCGTCGCCACCGTCGCCGTCGGCCCCAGCTCTGCCGCCACTCGCAGCGCCGCTGCCACATTTGCCCCTGACGACGCGCCCGCAAAGATCCCTTCCTCGCGCGCCAGGCGACGCGCCATCGCCTTGGCCTCCGCCGTCGTGACCGCATAGACATCGTTCACCAGCTCCGGCCGCCAGAGCGGGGGCACAAATCCAATGCCGATCCCCTCGATCGTGTGCGATCCGGACTGGCCGCCGGACAAGACCGGTGACTCGGCCGGCTCGACGCCCACGATTCGAATCTCGCGGTTGTGCCGCCACAGCGCTTCCGTCACCCCGTGAATGGAGTGCGCCGCGCCGACCGCGTGTACGAACGCCGTCAGCCGTCCCGCCGTTTGCTGCCACAACTCTTCGCCCAGGGGCACGTAGCCTGCAACTGCGTCGTGGTTGTTCAGTTGATCGCAGTACCAGTGGCCCGGACGCTCGCTGATGACCGCCGCCGTTCGAATCATCTCCTTGACGAGCGGTTCGGTAATCCCCTGCCCGTCACTCGGCACATCGGTCACGCGCGCGCCAAACGCCTGCATGGTCCGGCGCTTTTCGCCGCTGAAGGCATCGGAAAAGACAATTTCCAGGCCGTACCCTCTCGCCGCGCATACGAATGCAAGCGAGATGCCGGTCGTCCCCGAGGTGTACTCCACGACGGTGCCGTCTGGCCGCAACCGGCCGCTACGCTCCGCGCGCACGATCGCCGCGTGCGCCATCCGATCCTTCATGCTGCCCGTTGGGTTCGCCCATTCCAGCTTGGCGACCAGCCGGGCCGAGCCGGCGGGCACCACCTTGTGGAGCTCCACGAGGGGGGTCTGCCCGATCCCGCCAAGGACGTCACTGGTCATAGGCCATATCCCGCCCTCTCTCCCCGCAGCCTACGATCGCTGCACGGCTCCTTGCCACCGGCGCATCTCTTGCGCTGCCTTCGCACATCACCCAAGGCGTCGCCGTACAGCGGCCAGTGCACGTACTGGGGGCACCCTTGCGAAGGCTACTTCCGCCCTCATGGGCCTGTCAAGAGGCATGGGGACGGAGGTGAGTTGATCTGCGTATTTGCTTCGTCCTGCCACGAAGACGAAGGCTGCAGCCCGCGCAGCACCCGTGACAAGTTAGGACAACTGGGCCACAACGTTCCCTTTCCCGGACTGCGATCCGTTCTCCCGGTCGGTGTCATCGCCGAAAATGGCGGTGCGCTCGATCCCCCGCACCACGACGTGGCGGAGGGAGCTCGGGGCATCGAGCCGGGCCTGGCATGGGCGGAGCGTACCGCTCGGGGAAACACCCGTCAAGTTCACGCAGAGCCAACACCCTCTATGATTGCCGCTTGAGAGGGGTATTGCGGGATCGAGGCGAGGATTGCAGGTTCATGCCGTTGGGGGACCGCAGCCACGCCGCAGTGAATCACCAGTCTGGACCGGCAAAGAACACACGGCGGGGAATGCCCACGCCGGCCGGCACCTCATGCGGGAGGCGCTCCCATGGGCAGCACCACCGTGAACGTGCTCCCCTGGCCCTCGCCCGGGGAGGCGGCCCAGATCCGGCCGCCGTGGAGCTCGACCAGGCGCCGGGTGAGGGCGAGGCCGAGGCCGGTGCCCTCCTGGGCCTGGGCGCGGGTGGTCTCGAGCTGGGTGAACTCCTGGAAGAGCTTCGGGAGGTCCTCCGCCCGGATCCCCACGCCGGTGTCCCGCACCGCGACCTCCAACCAGTCGCGGGCGGCGTCAATTGGCCTCGACGAATCGACCTCTTGCCCATTTGACCACTCGACTCGGCGGGCGGTCAGAGTGATCTGCCCGCCCGCTGGGGTGAACTTCACCGCGTTGCTCAGCAGGTTGAACAGGACCTGCTTGAACCGGACCGGATCAGCCACGAGGGGGGAAAGATCCGGAGCGATCGTGGCTGTGAGGACCTGCCGCTTTTTGGCGGCCAAGCCCCGCGCGATGACCAGAATTTCCTCAAGGGTGTTCGCTACGGACAGGGATTCGGGTTGGAAAGTGAATCTCCCGGCTTCTACTTTGCTCAAGTCGAGGAGATCGCCGACGAGCTGGATGAGGTGTTTCCCGCTGCTGTACACATGGCCCGTGTACCGGGCCTGCCTCTCGGTCAAAGGGCCCCCGCCTTGGTCCAGGAGGAGCTCCGAGAACCCGATGATCGCGTTCAGCGGCGTCCGCAGCTCATGAGACATGTTGGCGAGGAACTCCGATTTCCGGCGTGAGGCGTCCTGGAGCTGCTGGTTGGCGGCTTCCAAGGCGTGGGTCCGGTCCTGGACGCGCTCTTCCAGCTCGGCGGCGCGCCGCTGGACCTCTGCGTACAGGTGCGCGTTCTCGATGGCGACGGCCGCCTGATCGGCGAAGGCGGTCAGGTAGGCCAACTCCTCCGGCCGGTACTCGCGGGGCTCCACCGTATTGAAGGCAAGGACCCCCAGCACCTCCCCCCGGGCCTTGATCGGGAGGCCGAGGTAGGTGCGCATGCCCGGTTGTCGATCCTGGGCGGCCAAGACGCCCCCCTGGCCGCTGCCGGTATCGGGGACGTACAGGATTTCTCCCGTTTTCGCGACGTGCCCCGAGAGTCCCGTCCCGATCGGCATCGGGAAGCCGTCGGCCAGCGTCATTCCCCGGAGCACCCCAATCCGCAGGAGTTGGGACTCCTTGTCCACAAGGAGGAGTTTGACGTTCTCGCAATGGCTGACCCGGGCAGCCTCGAGCACTATCTTCTCCAGAACCGGCTCGAGAGCGAGGCCCGACATGACCGAGCGTGTCGCCTGCAAGACCGCCTCGAGCTGCCGGGTCCGCAGCTGCAGCGACTCTTCCGCCTGCCTGCGGTCGGTGACGTCCCGGCCGTAGAGGTTTACGTACCGCGCCTCCGGGAAGGGCGCCAGGTCGATCGAGAAGATCCGCCCCTCGCACGCCAGGTCAGTGGCCCCGTCTGCACCCGTTTCCAGGGCGCGCCGGATTCTCGCCCCCCACTCCGCCGGGACCGGCCTGCCGGGGGCGGTCCCCCAGAGCCGGAGGAGGGGGCCGCTGGGCTCGTTGGCGTACAGCAGGGCCCCGTCTTCCCGGATCCGCAGGACGGGATTGGGGTCCTCGCCGGGGAACCGCGCCAGGCTCTCGATGTCGGCCAGGGCCCGCCCGTGGGCCGCCTTCGTGCGGAGGGCCTGGATGCCGTAGGCCAGGTCGTCGGCCAACTCGACGAGGAGCTGGACCTCCGCAGCGTCGAAGGCGTCGGGCTCGGTCGCGTAGACGGTGAGCGCCCCCCACCGGGCTCCTTCGACACCGATCGGGAGCGCGATTACGGAGCCGTACCCGCGTCGCGTGGCCTCGGCGCGCCAGGGGGTCAGGCGGGGATCGGTGAGAATCTCCCGGGCCACCGACGGGGCGCCGGTCCGGATGGCCGTGCCGGTCGGTCCCCGACCAAGGTCGGTGTCTGCCCAGGAGATGGTCACGGCCTCCAGATAGCCCTCTACATCGCCGCGGTGCGCGACCGGGCGGACGCGCTTCCCCTCGTCCGGCTCCGCCACGCCGACCCAGGCCATTCGGTATCCGCCGGTCTCCACCAGGATGCGGCAAACCGCCTCCAGCAACGCCGCTTCCGTGGTGTCCTGGACTAGGTGCTGGTTGCACTCGCTGAGGACGCGAAGCGCCCGGTTCGCCCGGCGGAGCCGAGTCTCCGATCGCTCGTGCGCGGTGATCCGGTCCTCCAGGGCCGCGGCCATCTCGTCAAAGGCGCGGGCCAACTGGTACAGCTCCCCCGGCCCCGCCGGCAGCCCGCTCCGGGCGCGGAGGTCCCCCGCGGCCAGGCGCCGGGCGGCGGCGAGGAGCGCCTGGATCTGGCGCAGGAGGAAGAGGTCGCCCCCCGTCCAGGCCACGGCGAGCGCCAGGACGGCGACGACCCCCAGCCAGATGAGGCTGCGGCGGAGGAGCCGGTTGGCCGCCGCCACCACCAGCGCCTGGGGGACGCCGATACTCACGAAGACCCCCCTGGGCGCGGCCGGCGCGCCCAGGGGCGCGAAGGCCACGAGGCTCGGCGTGCCGTCCAGGTCGGTGGCGGCGCCGGCCCCCTCGCCGCGGGCCAGGAGCACTCCCTGCCGGTCCAGGATGGTGAGGGTGGTCCCCGGCGGCAGCTCCAGTCGCGCCACGAGCGCGTTGAGCCACGCGAGGTCCAGGGCCGCGAAGGCCACCCCCGCGACCGTCCCGGCCGGCGCGACCACGGGGAGGCCGAAGTTGAGGCCGGGCCGGCCGGTGATGCGGCCCACTTGGTACCTGCCCACGGCGAAGGTGCGGTCGGCCCGGGCCCGGCGGAAGTAGCCGCGATCGGCGAGGCTCACCGGGCCCGGCAGTGCGAGGGCGCTGCAGAAGACGTCGCCGTTGGCCCGGCTCACGCCGAGATTGGCGTACTGGGGGTACTGCGCGAGGAGGGTGTTGAACAGGGCGCTGCAGGCCTGGGCGTCCCCCTGCTGCACCGGGGGGAGCACGACGAGGGCGTGGAGCAGCTCCCGGGCCCCCTCGAGCAGGGGCCCGCCCTGGCTGGCCGCCAGGCGCGCCTGCCGCTGGAGATCCGCCTGGGCCCGGAGGGTGGCCTGGTCGCGCCCCTCCCACCCCGCGTAGAGGATCACGCCCGCGGCCGGCACCACGGCGAGGAGGACGAGAACGAGCAAGCGGATGCGCAGCCGCGAGAGCCAGTGGCGCCTCACGCGTTTCTCCATGCGCTCATCGGGCCGGGCGGGCTCGGCGGCAGGCGCAGGAGAGACCCTGGTTTCTTCCGTCCTCACCCACCTCCTTCTCGCTGACGGCCGGGCACGATGGGGATCGCCGCACGCCTGGCCGGGCTAGGACTCCTTGAACACGATCTCCAGAACTGCCTGGATGTCCGCGAGCTTGATCGGCTTCCGCAAAAGCATAGCCGGCCCGTAGTCCAGGGCGGCCAGGGTCTTGTCGTGATCGGGGAAGCCGGTGATCAAGACGACGAGCGCGTTGGGGTCCCGTCGCTTCACGGCCTTGAGGAGGAAGGCGCCGCTGATGCCAGGCAAGAGGATATCGAGGAAGATCAGGTCGAAGTGGTCCCGCCGGAGCACCCGGAGGGCTTGCCGGCCGTCGGCCGCTACAGCCACCTGGTATCCCTGCGCGGTGAGGGCCGCTTCGAACGCTTCGCGCACCACGGCCTCATCATCCACCACGAGGATGCGCCTTGGCAGAGCGGGAGGTTCGAGCGCCAGGGGGATGTGATATTCGGCGACGAGCCGGCGGAACTCCGCCCGGGTAACCCGGTAATGCCCCCCTGGGATTCGGTAGGCCTGGAGCTTCCCCGCGCGAATCCAACCGAAGACCGCGACCCGGGTGACGTGCAGAAGCCGGGCGATCTCGCCGGTGCTGAGCGGCTTCTCGTCGGGCACGGAGATGACCTCCTTGCTCCTCTTAACGGATTTAACACTCTTACTTTCGCCCGAGCTTGTCAATCAGAAAGAGCTGGAAGCGCTGCTCGTCTGCGAGTAAGCTCCAGCCTGCCCGAGCCACCTGTCTGCGGCCCAACCGAATTACCCGCCAAACGAAGGTCTCCACTCACCGGAGGACACATGGCCATCGACCTCGGAACCACCTTGCGAAAGGCGCTGGCGGAACTCCAGGCGAAACAGAGCAAGCTCTCCCGACAGATGGCGATGATTCAGCGGCTCTTGGCCGCCCAGGGGCCGGGACGTCCACAGAGGCGAAGACGCTCGGCAGCGCGGATGAAGCCCGCCCGCAAGCCGATGAGCGCGGCAGCCAAGAAGGCCGTGAGTCAACGGATGAAGGCGTACTGGGCGCAGCGGAGAGCCGAGGCGGCGAAAGGGAAGGCGTCGACCGGGAAGTAGGGAGGAGGCGGATCTGGACTCTTCTGTAGGAGCGCGGTCTCCGGAAGGAACAGGCTCTCAATGGGAATCACTCGACGGAGAGCGCGATTCCCCTGCTCCTCGACGACGAGACTTGCAGGGTCCCCTATTGCCTAGGTGTGGCCGGTCTTCCATACGGTCTATTATGGAGCGATCGGTCTCACACCAGCCGGTGCGCTGGCAGACGTGTGATCGGAATAGGCGGAGGCAGGGGGAATGTTTTTGCTCGATTGGAGTACCGGCGGGACAGACCCACACTGGAGACATGGGTTGACCCACGTTTGAGGTGATAGAGAACCGGTCTCCTCATAGAACAGTGGGTCGTCTCTCCCGCCGACCGGATTTGGAAGATCACACGAACCGCAGCCGTTTAGCCCCCAATCCGAAGCTGGGCAGGGCTCCGGAAACTCCTCACCTCGCCCGCCTCGCCCTGGGTGGCAAATTTCACTCCTGTTGGATCGGCAATATATTTGAGAGGATTCACCGCGGCACCGTTGACCCGGACCTCATACAGGACGTGCGGCCCCGTCGCCAAGCCCGAGATCCCGATGGAGGCAATGATCTGGTCTCGCTTCACCAGTTGACCTTCCTTTACCCTGATGGTGTTCGTGTGCGCGTACAGGGTCGCCACCCCATGCCCGTGGTCGATGAGGACCATGTTGCCATAGTTGCCCCGAGGGCCGGCGAACACCACGACCCCGTCGGCCGTGGCCAGGATAGGGGTGCCCATGGGGGCGGCGATGTCCACCCCTTCGTGCATCTCCGGCTGCCCCGTGAATGGCGACGCCCGGTAGCCGTATCCGGACGTCATCACCCCCCGGACCGGCCAGATGCTCGGCATTGAGGCCAGCAGCGATCGCTTCGTCTCGAGGAGATCCTCCAGCTCGCGGAAGCTCTTCTCGCGCGAGCTGATCTCGTCCCCCAGGGTCTCCATATCCGGCCCCATCCGGCCGGCCAGGTGGCCGGTGCCCTTGTGCCTGGCCTCCCGGAGCGCGGCTTGGCTGGATATTTCGGATCCGCCTTGGGCCAGTCCGGTTCCCCGGTCGCCTCTGGCCTCCAGACCGATCATTACGCGCAGGTTCCGATCCAGGTCGCGCAGTCGCGCCAGTTCGTCTTCGAGTTGGCTCACCTTGGCGGCCACGATGTTCCGGCTCCTGACCTGCTGGCGGAGTTGCTGCAGCTCCGGCATGCGGAGATTTAGATGCGCGTACTGGTACAGGCAGAAAGCGAAGGCGAGAACAGAGACCGCAATCCCCGCCGACACTACCGCGACGATGGTACTGTTGATGTGGAATTTCCAAGCGGGTGAGGTCCCGTCGGGGAGTATTAGGAGCGTGCAGAACCGCTTGGCCATCCCCGCCCCCTGGCGCTCACAAACGGAGCCTCCCAGGAATTCAAATCCCCCTGGCAGTGGACACGGCGGGTTCCCGAATAGAAAACGCCTGAGGCACGCTGAAACGGCGAACCTGCCATGGAGTGGTCGGAGATTTTCGCTGTAAGCAGGCGGAACCTATCACGGGTGCGAAAAGCCTGTCAAGAGAAGGTGCCTTGTTAAACAGCCTGAAGATTATCTGTCCGCCGGGCTGATCAGAACAGCCTATCGACTCAAACATCCATTGCGCAATTAGGGTCCCGAGAGACCGGACCGCACATTGACCAAGAGTCCCCTCCTCGCCGGAGATACCTGGGCATCTGGTTCGTCGGGCGAAAGCCGGGGGGGGGAAGCCGATACCACCTATCTCGGGCTTTTCATCGCGACCGCGTTGCCCTCCTCCCGCCCGGTCGGAAAACCTTTCACGGGGCAATCACGCCCTGAAGAGATCTGTGACCAGGGGGAAGATATGCCGATATTTATCCGAATCCGATGGCGAAATGAGAGTCTTCGGCGATTCGATATCACGCGGGCTTACGCCCTCCCCGTTGAGGCACCGTAGCTGGCGGTCCTCGGGTGCGCCTCCCTCCAGATCAAGCACCCGGGTCCCCCACTCCTACAAATCCAGCGTGTCAGCAAGGTGGTGGAATTCCTCGCGGGGATGGAGGTGAAACTTGCTGGGGTGCTGGGATCACGGCCGGCGGCGGGAACTGGTGAACACTCGGCCGTGGATCCGCAAAGAGTAGCCGAGGTCCAGATTCCACCTCAGGGGAGCTGAGCTGGTGGTGCCTCGCGACGTTGGGGACTGGCGTCATGGGTGGGCGGATCAGGCGGTCAGTTTTTCTCGGCTCGTAGTGTCCGGTGCGGAGCAGGCTTCCAAGCACACGCCACGCACCCCGGCTGGCCAGCAGCCAGTACCGGTGGCAGCGGAAAATGCCGAGGAACCTCTCCGTGCACCCCACGCGGCGAAGGTCCACCGCATGCGGAAAACAAGGAAGGAGGTCCTGAAGCGCAGCGTGCGTGCTGACCCCGCCGACCCAGATGCTCAGGAAGAGCGAGAGGGTCGGCAGAGCGATTGAAAACACAAATAGGGTCCGGGCCTCCGGGTAGAAACGCCACAGTTGTCCGCAGAGCAGACCTGCCACCGGGTAGAGGAGGGCGGCGACGGGCCACTCGACGGCCTTGCTGCCCGCATGGCGGATGAGCTGGGCCAGATTGAAGGGGGACGGGTCCTTCTGCCAGGCACGCCAGAGGTGGACGGTGTCATCGAGCACGCCTTTGTACCACCGCGCATTCTGCTGGATCACCTTCTCAGAGGTCTCGGGGAGCTCGCAGAGCTCGACCATTGGCATCGGTTGGATCAGGATGCCATGGAGGCCCAAGGCGTACCCCAGCGTGGAGTCCTCGGTTGCCCCAGCCACCGGGAATCCGCCCACCAATTGCAGGGTATCGAGTCGCACAAACTGGTTGTGCCCGAGGAGAATGTGTGAGCGGCGGAGAAGCGCGTCGAACACCGGTCGCAGCACCGAACCGGCTCCCGGAGAACATGCACAGAGCCGGGAGAGGAGGCGCATCCGCGCCAACTCGCTCAGGAGGCGGGGGATGGAAATGCGGAGGAAGACCGACGACTGCTGGATGGCCGAGATCTTTCCGAGGCGGTCAAGCGTCGCGTAATTCGCCAAGGAAAGGGTGACCCCCTGATACGCGCACATGCCCTGTCCGGCCAGCTCCCGATGAGCGATCCACCGGAAAGTGTCGGGGTGGGGCTGGGAATCGGCGTCGCTCACGCCGACGAAGACGCATGCCGGATCCACACCGTCGCCGAGGATCTCGCGGAGCGCCTCGGGACGAAGCGCCCAGTTGAGTTGATGCGGCTTTCGACCGGGCCCAGGCATGGTGAGGATGTGCACCTGCTCTCGCTGGGAACGCGGGAGGGTGCCTCTCAGCCGGCGAACCAGTTCGGCGGTGCTCACCCCCATGGAGGGATGAGGGGTCCGCTCCTCATCCTCCTTGGTGATCACCACGACGCGGAGCTTCGTCCCTGGATACCGGGAGGCGAGCAGGGCCTTCACGGTCCCTGCGATTTCGGGCTCCTGGTAGGCCGCGACAAGGTGCAGGAATACGGGGGCACGAGGGTGCCGATCGAGGTCGCCCTCGCTCGGTAACTCGCCAAGCCGCCTGCAAGATTCCCGTACGAAGCTGACAGCGGATCGCATGCGTATCCAGTCGGCCAAGAGCTTCCCGATCGCCCGGATGCTGATGCACAGCAAGAACCAGACGAGGAAGAACGCAAGGCTTTCCATCGGTGTCCCCTGCATTCACTGTCTCCCCGGGGTGAAGTTTAGCTTCCGACAACGTCATCCTTGAGCGCGGCTCCTGCGGAGGAACCTCGCGCCGCCGCCGATTCGGGAGCTCCGGGACCTCCCGCGGGACCCGGAAGCCCCCCTCCAGGGGGGAACCTGGGAGGTCAACCGGCTCCACACGGGCCACAGTTCAGGACGCGGTCTCTCGCAGCGGCCGGTCGAGCGCAAGCCAGAGGATTGCCTGGTACCCGGAAAGCACCGCACAGGTGACCCATTCCCACACGGCAAAACTGAGGTACACTGGAACGCCCTGCGTGCGCCAGGCGAGACTCACCCAGTGCAGGTCCGGGAGCACGTAGAAGATGTACACTTGGGCGCAGCCGGCCAGGAGAATCGGGAGCACCGCCAGGCTGGTCAGGGCGATGCCGACCAGCCGATGCAGCCGGGCCCCGCCAGCGCCCGGACGCGGGACAGCCCGGCTGGCGAGTTGAGCGGTCAGGCCCATGATGCCCAGGCACACGCCGGCAAAGGCCAGGAGCGTGAGGAGCTCATGTCCTTTGCGGAGCCCGGGCACCGGGCGAGGGAGCAGGCCAACCCACGCCATGCAGACGCTCCCTCCCCCGAGCGCCCAGAGTCCCCAGGGCCGGCGCTCCGCCGATCCCCGTCTCCAGCGCCGGGCCAGGGCGAGGGCCCAGCACCCACCGCAGCACCCGCTGACCACGAGCCCCCCGGCCCCCCACAGGTGCCCGGCCGGATTGCGGCTGGCCGAGAGGAGGGTGGACAGGGTCAGGTACCGCCAGTCGAATTCGCTGGGGTAGCCCCACCCCGCCATCCCGATGCCTCCCCAGAAAGCCAGAATCCCCAGCATTCCCGCCACGGACCCCCCTGCGCGCCCGAAACCCATTATCCCCGTGCTCCCGGTCCTGCCTATCGCAACGCGACGACTCGAGCGTCCGCCGCCGTTGCCTCGGTAATGCCGGAGTCAGCCTCCCCGGCGATCAAGACCTCTCCCCCGCGACGGGACGAGCGGGCCCGCCGGGTACGTCGGGTTGAACTGAACCACTGGCCTACAGGCTATGCGAATTGTATCTGACCTCGGGGGTCGAGGGAAGGATCTTCTGACCCATTGATTAGGTACGGCTCATGGCGTAGAATCCGGCTCGAGCTCTGGGCGGCGGCGGCAGCTTTGCGGACCACATCACGGACGAAAGGAGTCGTGCCATGCGACGACTGCTGGGAGTGGCAGGCGGATGCGTTCTGGCCCTGACCGTGTGGACGCTGGCCGTGCAGGCGCAGCAGCCCCCGGCCCAGCAACCCGCCTACTGGTACTACTGCCCGAACCCCCCGGGCTACTACCCCTACGTCAAGGAGTGCCCGCCAGGCTGGATGACCGTGGCCCCGTCCCCGGCCGGCCAGCCCGGAACCCCGGCAGCGCCGTCCGGCGCTTTCGCCTACCAGGTGCCGTTCCTCACCCTCGTCCTGTCCCACGGGCAGGAATTGGGGCTCACCCCGGACCAGCTCCAGAAGCTCCAGGAGCTGCGCACGGCCTTCGACAAGGAGGCGGTCGCCCGGGGCGCGCTCATCCGGGCGGCGCAGGGCGCCCTGAACGCCCTCCTCGAGCAGGACCAGTGGGATCTGCCGGCCATCGACGCCAAAGTGCATGAGGTCGCCACCCTGCAGGCGGACCAGCAGTTCGCGGCGATCAAGACGGTCGCGGCGGGGGAGGCGCTCCTCACGCCGGCGCAGTTGCAGAAACTGGACGCGATCGGGCAGTGGAGCCCGTCCCCGGGCGGCCCGGCGCCGGCGGGGCCCCGGCCACCGTCGAGCCCCGGCGGACCCCCGGCCCCGCAGGGGTAATCCGAGGCTTCGACTCCTCCTGCGGAGGCGGGTCGCCTGCGGACGAGCGGCGCTGCGCCTACCCGCCGCTTCCCGAGAGGTGTCGGGCGGATTCCACCGGGCGCCTTCCCCGGAATCACGCGTAATGGGGGGACGGTCCCGGATTACAGAGACGGCGGCACTCACCGAAATCGCGGAGCGGGGATTCGAGGCCAGAGGTGTGACCTTCCGACAGATCGAGGGAAAGCTCTGGGAGGTACGGATCGGCCCCCACCGGTTTTCTATGTGTTGCTCCGCCAGGAGGAGATGGTGCTGCTCCACGCCTATCGGAAACAGACCCAGAAAGCGCCGGCGCGGCAGCCAGAGATCGCGCGGCGCCGGATGCAGGAGGTGCTGCGATGAAGGGAAGGCGTCAGGCAGGGACAGATGACGTGCTGGCGCATCTCGCCGCGCTCCGGACCGGCATGACCGCCAAGGAGCGTGCGTCCTACGATGAGCGGGTCCTGGCCATTCGCACCGTGCTGGAACTGGTCGAGCTGCGACAGAAGCGCCGCGTCTCCCAGCGGACGCTCGCCGAGCGCATGGGGGTCAGCCAGCCGGTGATCGCCCGGCTGGAGAAACCGCTCGAGCCGACGTGGCGGCAGCCGTCCCTGTGCGTGCTCCCGCGACATGCCGCCGCTCTCGGTTTGGTCCTGGAGGTGCGTCTCCGCCCCGCGGCCTGATCCGATCGCTCGGCGCCCGACGTTCCTCGCCATGGCGTCCATCCCCCATGCGGTCAGTCCACTCAGCGCACAACGCAATCCGCCCGGTCCGACGAGGGGAACTCGCCTCGGAGCACGCATCCGGATACCGGAAACACAACGACCCGGATTGCCAGGATGGATCGGGCGAGGCCGTTGCTCTGGAGGATTCCGAGACCTTCTTTTGCACTGATCGGGGAACGCAGGGCACGCAGCGCCCGGGGTCATGGCAGGGTCAGCTGAGGCTATGTGAATATTGCAGGGCGTCCCGCGGTAGATCGGAAGTACCGGACCTGCGCCGCCTCTGACAAGTTGTTTTAGAACCTACGTCCCGGATTATAATTGGACCTTCAACCTTGCATCGTATGTCAAGCGAGAACGCCCAGCCGTTTCCGCTCTTTCCCATTCTATTCGTCACGACAATATTCTATTTGACTTTTGTCTCCCGGATCATCATGGGTCCCCTTTTGCCGGTGATCGAGAAGGAAATGGCCTGGGGCCACGGACAGGCCGGCTCGATTTTCCTTTACATAGCCGTAGGCTATGGCCTCGGGCTTCTCTTTGCCGGTTCTGTCTCCTCCCGTCTCAATCATCACCGCACCCTCGCCCTGTCGAGCGCTCTCGTGGGGGCATCCTTGATTGCCCTCGCTCTCTCCAGCACAGTCATTGCGATGCGCCTGGAACTGATGCTCCTGGGACTCCCGGCCGGATTCTATCTTCCCTCCGGGGTTGCCGCTTTGACGGATTTAGCCTCCCAGGAACGCTGGGGGAAAACCATGTCCATCCATGAGCTGGGCCCGAATTTGGGCTACATCACCGCTCCCCTGATTGCCGAAGGATTGATACGGCTCTTCCCCTGGCGGGGGGCTCTTGCGGCCCTGGGTGTCCTGTCGGTATTCACGGGACTCCTGTTCTTGCTCCTGGGCCGGGGTGGAGAAGGCAGAGGAGAGCCTCCTCGCTGGGAAACGATGCAGGGAATTCTCAGAACTCCGACCCTCTGGGTTCTGATCGCGTTCTTCACCATCTCGATCGGAGCCAGTGTCGGCGTGTATTCCATGATGCCACTTTTCCTAGTGAGCGAGGTCGGACTCGAACGACGATGGGCCAATACCCTCATCGCCATCTCGCGCATTTCTGCTACCATCCTCCTTTTTGGGGCCGGCCTGTTGACAGACCGCTTTGGCCCGAAGAAAGCGATGACCTTTTATTTGAGCATGACCGGCCTCTTAACCCTCGCCCTCGGATTCTTTCATGACTCGACATGGATCATCCCCATGTTCTTTCTTCAGACCACGGCCGGGGCCTCTCTATTTCCCATCGGCTACACGATCCTTTCCCTCACTTTCCCTAACCCCCGGCGTAGCTCCGCCGTCTCGCTCAGCTTCTTCTTTGCCTTTCTCATGGGTGGAGGCCTTACGCCTACTGCCATCGGCTATTGGGCGGAGGCTTTTTCTTTCTCCTCGGCATTGATGCTTCTCGGAATCTTCTTCTTAGGATTGCTCCCCCTTTTCCTTCGTATGGGAAGCAAAATAAATTTTTCAAGATAATGGTTGCGCTCGTTGGGCCGCGCTACGTCGATTGGATTACGTACGTCCTCTTGAGCCTGTCGTGCCAGCCTCAATTGGCTCATAAACAACCCGTAACGGCTAGGACAACGCGCGGGTTGCCGCGAGGCCAACCGGCGCGTTGAGTCGTTTGTTATGCGGCTCCCGCGATCTAAATGGCGAGCAAGAGCTTCAAACCCAACAGCCCGCCCAGACTGACAAAGAGATACTTTATGAATCTAGCTCCTTTCCGTCGACCAACGAGCGAACCAAGGTATGCGCCCGCCACACCACCGAGAGTGGAGGGAACGATTAGTCCGATGTCCCCAAACCCCCAATGCAAGAAGAGAACGGCAGAGAAAAGGCACCAGACAAAGGAAATGCAATAGTAGTAACCAAGCGCCAACGCGAGGTCGAATCCCCGGGTTTTGGCGAGCAGAGAAGAGGTAAAGATGCCATTGCCCGAGCCAAAAAAAGCCTCGTAAAAACCGAGGGGAATGGCAAGCAAAGAAGCGAGTACACGGGATGCTGCAGGGGCCTTCACTTCAACTCCAAATTCCTTGTGAATGAGCGCAAACGCAACGAGGCAGAGAATAACCCCGCCGATAATTCGCTGCAGAAGCTGCGACTCAACGCTGACGAAGAGAATGCTTCCAAGATAAGCACTTAAAAGCCCACAGACGGCCAAACCGGCAAGAAGTCTCCAATCAACGTCCCGAGATCGCAAATAATTCCACGCGGCTATTGGCGTCCAAACGGCACCATTCACCTTGTTGGCAGCCTGCGCGGCTGGAAGCGAATAGCCCAGCATGAGCCATACCGGAACTGTAATGAGTGCGGATCCCGCACCACTCATTGAGCTTAGCAGCGTCGCGGTGAAAGAGATTGCCAGAATTAAAAGAGATGTAATCAAAGAAGATTCCCGGGCGGCACTTCAATATTTGTCGGACTACATATCTTGCATCGGATCAGCACTAGCCCTTGCCTCCTGGCCTTATTCTGGCCCTGGCAAATCATGGAGATATAGAATGGGACGGAATAACACCCCCTGGATTGCCGGAGAGAAGTCAGGGGAACCGTCGGTGGCAGCATATCGCCGATCGCACGGGGGTTTTTGACCCAAAACCCAAGAACTGGTCCAGGTGAAAGTTGAGGATTTCGGCCTCTGAGGTGCCCCCGGAAGCTGGTCCAAAAAAAGTTGAATTTTCGGCCTCCGTGGTTCGAATTAGCCCGAGTTCTCGGGCATTTAGGGGTCTGTTGATACCCACGTGAGTGCCTCAACCAACAGGCGCGAGTCCGGCCCACGGGGATCGGGTTCCGGCGGCCCCATTGTAATGGAGCCGCTGCCCGAGGTCCACGGCTATTGGTGGAAGGGGCAGTTAAACGGCGGGGCGGCCCTGGAGGGCGCGCAAAAATACCTTGGGTGCCGGGGGAGGGAATCGAGCCCTCATGAGGTTGCCCTCGCGGGATTTTGAGTTCTCTACGCCCGGTTTCGCCTCACCTCGTTTGGGGCCTGATTCTAACGAATTCACGCTGTTAGCGGAAGGACGCTCAAGGGTGAAAACCCATGTTCACCGATGGTGACCGATCGTTCTGACACAGTTTTGACACAGTCGGACGACCATGCGCTCGGGCGGGTCACGCGGCTTTTACCCATACCAGCCCCGTCGGTCATCGTGGTGGATCTTCAGCGAGGCCCGATAGCTCGAGGACCCGATCGGACATCTGCCTCGCGCGGAAGGCAAACAAGCTCCGAGCCGCCTCCACCGGCCAGATCCGGTGCCAGCGACACAGCTTCCGGTGGATGTTCACCAGGTCCTCGGTGGCACTCTCTCCTGCCCATTCGATCATCGAGGCCGTCTCCTGGAGCAATCCCACTACGGTTTCAGGATCCCGGCCCATCTGGAGCCAGTGGCTCATCCGCAGAAGATTCGACGCAATGTTGCCCAGCCGGCGGTCGCGTCCATCCCGCAGAAACCGCTCCCGAAGAGCCGAGACATCTCTCGTCAACGCGCTGTCCCCTCAAACACGGCCCGCACGACGCGCTCGATCCTTGCCCGCAGGGCCGGATCCTGAACCTCCATCGACCGTTGCCCTGCCGAGGCCGGATGTTGACCAAGGCACCGAAAGTCACGGTTCGACTCTCCGGGTACCAATCGGCCCCCCAGATGTCCTCCTGCTGGCTCCCCCGCTCGATGAGGACTTCCTCGCAGTCCGCGTGATACTCGCCGCCACCGACCACGACCGCCTGCGGCACATCGACCGCCAGCTTGATATAGCTTCCTTGGGCCTCGAGCATCTCCTGCAATTGATCGCGCGTCGGCGTTTGGCGGAGCAGGTGAAGCCTCATGGGGTGGCGGAGCCTCTCTTGCACATGTCATGACGGCTTGATCCCGGAGGATGCACCCAGGAGAGTACCTCAAGACTGCGGAGGCACGCAAGCCCTATCGGCCGTAGCCGACGGTGCTCACCTTATACAGCAGGGCTTCGGCCTGCCTTGCGGCGCCGCTTGAACCTATTGATAGGCTGGAAGATCGGACCCGCGGCGCAAAGGGACAGACTCCCCCTCCTGCCTGTTTCTCAAGACCCCACTCCACTGTCTCTGCTTTTCGGTCACCACGCTCACCACCGCCGCCCCCACCCTTTTCGTCTCGTCTGGCCCTGAGACTTTCAGGAGGATTCCCCCTTGCCCCGTCCTTCGGAGTCTGCTACATTCAGGAATAATTTAACCCAATCTGAGTCGAAAAATGGAATTTCAGAGTCGATTCTTCAAGCTCCCAGCCCAGAGCTTCTTCCTCTTTGGGCCGAGGGGGACAGGGAAGTCCACCTGGCTCAGGCACGAGCTCCCGGGGGCGCTCTTCGTGGACCTCCTCCGGCCCGAAGTCTACCGCGAGCTGAGCGCCCGCCCGGAGCGCTTGCGTGAGCTCGTCCTCGGGGCCCCCGAGCGCGACACGGTGGTAGTGGACGAGGTCCAACGAATCCCCGAGTTGCTGAATGTCGTCCATGAACTCCTCGAATCTCGCCAGCGGAAGCGCTTTGTGCTCACCGGCTCGAGCGCCCGGAAGTTGCGGCGTGGGGGGGTGGATCTCCTGGCCGGACGCGCGCTCCTCCGGACCCTCCACCCCTTCATGGCGGCAGAATTGCCTCGGTTCCGCCTCGAGGAGGCGCTCCAGCGCGGACTCTTGCCTCTCGTCGTCGCCTCCGCCAAGCCCGAGGAGACGTTGGGTGCCTACGCCTCCCTGTACCTGGAGCAAGAGGTGCGGGCTGAAGGCCTCACCCGAAATGTCGGAAACTTCGCCCGCTTCCTGGAGGTGATCAGCTTCTCCCATGCCAGTGTGCTGAACGTGAGCAACGTCGCCCGCGAGTGCCAGATCGAGCGGAAGACGGTGGCGGGCTTTGTGGAGGTGCTAGAGGATCTCTTGCTCTCCTTCCGGGTGCCGGTCTTCACGAAGCGGGCGCGGCGCGAGGTGGCGGCGCACCCGAAGCTGTACCTCTTCGATGCCGGCGTTTACCGCTCGCTCCGGCCCCACGGCCCCCTCGACCGGCCCGCCGAGATCGACGGCGCCGCGCTGGAGGGCCTGGTCGCCCAGCACCTCCGCGCCTGGCTGGCCTACTCGCCCACCCCGGCCGACTTGTGCTATTGGCGCACGCGGTCCGGCGTGGAAATCGACTTCGTAGTCTACGGGCGAGCGGGCTTCTGGGCCATTGAGGTCAAGAATGCCGCCCGCGTCCATCCGCAGGATCTGCGCTCCCTGAAGGCCTTTGTCGCCGATTACCCGGCATGCACGCCGATCCTCCTGTACCGCGGGAGAGAACGACTGCTCACAGAGAAGGTCTGGTGCATCCCGGTCGAGGAATTCCTCGAACACCTTCGCCCGTCGCAGAGGCTGCTTGCCTGGCTCCAGAAATGATTGGCTTTGGCCTGCGGGTTCCGGTCGGGCCCTCGGACCCCCGTCGATGTCCCAACTCTGTGGACCGACCTGCCCTTCCCGAACGAGGTCGGGACGCCACTGTACCCTCGCAATGTCCGGCGCCGCCACGCTGCACCGATCATGGAGAAGCTTGGCACGTCCGGTATCACCTCTCACGGCCTGCGCCGGACATTCATCGCTGTCCGTGCGCAGGCGAAAACCCATTTCGCGCGCGAGTTCCTGATCAACTCTTTCTCGTAGCGACCGGTCTTTTTATATCGCTTGGCCCCTGCCATAACGCCCGTGACCTCGGGCTTGTCCACGCAGGCCTGGCTTGAGATGCCCACCTAAGGGATTCATGCGAGTCTGATTCCCTCCCCGGCGCCTCACGCAGTAAGCACCGCCGGGCGAACCAAGAGCGCTCGGCCGCCAGGGGACAGGGCTTTGTCGCTCTGCGGGGGTGGGCTGTCCGGAAATCAGCCCGTTCAGAGAATGGCCTTGCATTGGAGCTCCCTCCTCCGGTAGGGTGACGCCATTCGGGCATCCAGTGCTCGTGCGGGGAAACGGCTGATGCTCCCAGCATCGGCATATCCACTGAGACCCGGCATAATGCGGTTCTTCCGTCGCCCCAGACGGTCTCCTGCGCCGTCTGCCTTCGGGCGCGCGCCCACCCAGCGGTTCGCCTGTCCTTGCAAACTCAGCCCCACGGTTCGTCTGCTGCTCTCCACCCCCGTGGGGGCAACCCCATGAACCAGCACGAGGGGGCCGGCCATGGCCCAGCACGAAGCCTTGAAGCAGGCCGTGATCAGTGGCCGTATGGCCCAGGTGAAGGAGCTGACCCAGCAGGCCCTGGACGCGGGGGCGAACCCCCAGGAGGTCCTGGACCAGGGCCTCATCCCCGCCATGGACCTCGTGGGGCAGAAGTTCTCGTGCCAGGAGTTCTTCATCCCGGAGATGCTGATCGCCGCCCGGGCGATGCAGGCGGGCATCGCGATCTTGAAGCCGCGGCTGGCCGCCCAGGGCGGCAAGCCGCGGGGCACGGTGGTCATCGGGACGGTGCAAGGGGACCTCCACGACATCGGGAAGAACCTGGTGGGCCTCATGCTCCAGGGCGGCGGCTTCGAGGTGGTGGACCTCGGCGCCGACGTGAAGCCCGAGCGATTCGTGGGGGCCGTCACGACCTCCCAGCCCCAGTTCGTGATGATGAGCGCGCTGCTCACGACGACGATGCTGTCCATGAAGGCGACGATCGAGCAGTTGGAGGTCGCCGGCGTCCGCTCCCAGGTCAAGGTCGGCGTGGGCGGGGCCCCCGTCACCCAGCGGTTCTGCGACGAGATCGGGGCGGACTTCTACGCGGCCGACGCCACCGGAGCCGTGGGGCAGGCGAAGGCGTTGTTGTCGGCGCAGAAATGCTACGAGCGGTATGGCGCGCGTCGCGGGGATGCCGATCATGGCAGGGCGGACCACGAGCCCCCCCGCAGGACGGCACGATTACCTGCTTCCGGTACAGGGGGTCATGATCCTCGGCACAGAGAGCCGGATGATCACAACGATGCTGCACGGATTCCGAGGCGTGGGGTGTCCGTACTCGGCCGCATTGCCTGCCCACGGTCAGCCCCGCCCGCCTCGGCCCTGGTGCCGCACCATGCCGCATACTATCGGCGGGTCAGCCATCTCGGCACTCTGGGCGTCCCCCGGCGGCCACAAAGAAGGAGGAACGCCCGATGCCTGAAATGACACGCCGAGAGAGAATCCTCGCCTCCGCCCATAAGCAACGGGCGGATAAGCTCCCATTTTTCCACTGGTGGCGCCATATGCAGACGGGCTGGGCGGAGCGGGAGTGCCGGAACCGCGGCATGGGGATCGCCTGGCTCCGGCCTCCCTATGTCACCCGGATGCACGGGGTCGAGGTGACCGAGGCCCGGGCGGTGGTGGGGGGCCGATCGATCATTCGCCGGACCTACTCGACGCCCGTCGGGGCGGTCTTCGAGGACGAGTTTCGCGAGCCGGGGACCGGCCAATGGCACGCCAACCGGAGCTGGCGCAGCGTCACGCCCTGGTTGACCTCGCACCTCATCAAGGAGCCTGAGGACTACAAGGTCGTCAAGTACATCGCCGAGAATACCGAATACGTCGCCGACTACTTCCCGATCGATCAAGCGACGGAGTGGCTCGGCGAGGAGGGGATCGTGCTGGACAACCTCCCCCACTCGCCGCTCCAGATGCTCCTGATCTTCTGGGTGGGGAGCGAGGGGGGCCGCTGCTTCCTGCATCTTGCCGACTACCCAGACCTCGTGGAGGATCTCCTCCGCGCCGTCTCCAGGAGTCGGGAGCCCATGTACGAGATTGCCGCCAAATCGGCGGCCCCCGTGTCCTTCTGCGGGGACAACATCGACGGGGGGCTCATGGGGGCGCGGCTCTTTGAACGATACTGCATGCCCGAGTACGAGAAGCAGGCCCAGATCCTGCACCGGCACGACAAGCTCATGGCCGTCCACATGGATGGCCGCCTGGACAATATCAAGCACCTGATTCCCAGGACCCCCATCGACATCATCGAAGCCTTCCATCCCTTGCCGATGGGCGACCTCCCGCTGGCCGAAGCCCTCACCCTCTGGAAGGACAAGGTGATCTGGATGGGCTTCCCCGATTCGGTCTTTCAGATGGGGCCCCAGGCCACGCGGGAGCACATGCTGAATCTGCTCGTGGCAGCCGTGCCGGGGGACCGGTTCGCGGTCGAGATGTCCACCGAGAACCCGGTCTCCAACGAGAATCTATGTGCGCTGACCTCCGTACTGGAGAAAGCAGAGCTCCCCCTCACGCCAGAGGCGGTGGAATGCACGGCGCGGGCTCTCAGGTGAGGGAGTGCGGCGACCGGCCGCGCGGAAACCGTCGGAACGCAACACGAGGAGGGACCGGAGATGGCGAAGATCGCGGTGAACGAAGCGCAATTGATGACCCGGCTCCGCTGGCGGATCATCCCGTTCGTCATGTTTCTGTACATCGTGACCATCATCGACCGGGTGAACATCGGCTTCGCCGCCTTGAGGATGAACAAGGATCTCGGGATCAGCATGACAGCGTTCGGTACCCTTGCGGGAATCTTCTTCATCTCGTACTTCATCTTCGAGATTCCCAGCAACGTCATCCTGCACCGCGTGGGCGCCCGAATATGGATTGCGCGCATCATGATCAGCTGGGGGGTCGTGACGCTGCTCACCGGGTTCGTCCGGAACGTGACCGACCTCGCGATTTGCCGCTTCCTCCTGGGTGCCGCCGAGGCGGGCTTCTACCCGGGTATCGTCCTCTATTTCACCTATTGGTTCCCGGCGAAACATCACGCGCGGGCGGTCTCGCTCTTCCTGGTCGGCCTGGGCATCGCCAACATCGTCGGGGGTCCCTTCGCAACCTGGATTCTGGACAACTGGCGGTGGTTCGGGCTGGCGGGGTGGCGCTGGATCTTCATCATGGAGGGCGTCATCACCATGGTATGCGGCGTGGCCACCTTGCTCATCTTGGTCAACCGGCCGCAGGAGGCCCAATTCCTGAGCGCCGATGAGAAGGCATGGCTGGCCGCGAGGCTGGCGGCCGAACACGCAGCGCGAACTCAGGTCGTTCACATGTCGAAGTGGGGGACCCTGAAGAACGGATGGGTCTGGTACTTCACCCTGTGCTACTTCGGGTACGCCTTTGCGATGAACCTGCTGTTGTTTTGGGTCCCCCAGATTCTGAAGCGCCTCTCGTCCGTCCTCACCAACACACAGGTAGGCTGGATTTCGTCGATCCCCTACGTGTGTGCCATCGTCGCCATGGTGATCATTGCTCGGCACTCCGACAAGACCATGGAAAGGCGCTGGCACTCAGGCCTTTCGATGGCGGTGATGGTGTTTGCCCTCATCGGCTTGACGCTGACCAACAATCTGGTCCTGAGCGTCATTCTTCTCTCCTTTGCCGCCAGCGGGATCTACAGCTTCGTGGCCGTCTTCTGGGCCTTACCGACCGCCTTGCTGGGAGAGGCGACGGCGGCCGTCGGGATTGCCCTGATCAACTCGATCGGAAACCTTGGCGGGTACTTCGGGCCGCAAATCTTTGGCTACCTGGCGGACCTGACACACTCGACGATCGCCGGTACTTACATCACCGCGGCATTTGTGCTGATGACGACGATTCTGACGATCTGCGTTCCCAAGCGGCACGAGCAGGCGGTCACCGGCGAATTGACGATCGGCAAGGTGGTGTCGCGCTAACAGGCTGCACCGGAAAAGGCGACGGCCGCATCCCCGGAGGCGATGGTGGACGCGCTCGACTTCGATAGGCGTCAGGACCTGGAGCCGGGGGCGCGTCCCAGGATGCCTTGCGCATCCAATGGAGACATCTACTGCCGGGGGATCCGCTCCTGGCAAATAAATATGGACACTGCCGCTCGGGGGGCAAGTCATTTGCCTCCCGAGAATTGGGCCCGCGGTAAAGGAGTCGCAGACGCCTTTGGGTGCTCCCCCAATTGGGTCCAAAGATAATTTGGCAGTACGATGGGAGCACACTCCCGAACCCCTACTCTTCCGGAGGGCAGGAAACCATGACGGAACACACGATCGTCTACTTTGACAGGCCCGGCAAAGAGAATACGGAGGCCGTGCTCCGCCTGGCCAACAAGCGGGCGCGGGAACTCGGGATCACAAAGATCCTTGTTGCCTCCACCAGCGGGGAGACGGCGGCCAAGGCGATGGACGTCTTCACGGGGCTGCGGGTAATCATTGTCACCCTCGCCACGGGAGCGAGGACCCCGAACACGCAGGAATTCACGGAAACGAACCGGAAGATCGTCGAACGGCGCGGGGGCACCCTCCTGACGACGACCCACGCCCTCGGCGGGCTGGTGCGGGCGATGAATCAGGTGACGGGGCAACCGGGCCAAATCGGGGCGGGGATCGACATCGTCGCGCAGACCTTGCGGGTGTTCGGGCAGGGGATGAAGGTGGTCTGCGAGATCGCGGCGATGGCGGCGGACGCCGGCCTCGTGCGGACGGATGAGGACGTGATTGCCGTCGCCGGGACGGGCGCCGAAGGGCGCGGGGCCGATACCGCCGTCGTCTTGCAACCCGCCAATGCCCACCGATTCTTCGACACCCGGGTCAAGGAGATTCTCTGCAAGCCCCGCCTCTAACGGGAGGGCCGGGGGACGGGAGGTCGGGGGGAAGTTCGGGATGGGGATTCTCCCTCGCGATTGGTCGTTTTGAGGCGTGCCGGAGGCGAAACGCACGGAACTCGGCTTACACGGCAAGGTGGCGGTCATCACTGGATTAGGGGACGTGGATTAGGGGACGTTGCATTATCTGTCGAATCTCTTCATCGGCACCACCGCGGGATCGCGGCCTGCCAGTGGACAGCATGGTGGGCCCCCCGCCGGGCGGCCAGGCTGACATTCCCCCGGGTCTGCCCGAGGGTGCGCGCGAGGGCACTCGCGGGGCGGCCGAGCACCTCCACCCAGACGTAGGCGAGGAGCTGCCGGGCGGTGACCGCCGCCCGGGTCTGGGTGTGCCCGAGGAGTACGGGGCAACGGACGCCCAGGGCGGCGGCGAGCCGGGCGGCCAGCGTCTCGAGGGGGACGCGGGAGAGCCCTCCCGGCGGCGCCCCGGTGGGGGCGGCCCCGAGGACCGCCGTGACGAACGGCCCGCTCCCGAGGATCCGCGCATCGGCCTCGACGCGGGCCCCCGGCCGGCGGGCTGCCCGGACCGCCTGCCAGCCCCCCAGGCTGCGGACCAGGCCCCCGCCCTGGAGCTCCGGGCGGTGCCCCTGGGGGAGGCCTTCTGCCACGAACTGGCGGTAGGCGGCGGGGGTCCGGGAATGGCTGGCGCCGAACTGGGCGAGCACGGTCGCCGTGTCCTGCCACGGGCGGGGGACGCTCCCGAGGAGGGCGCTGTGGCCGGTCCAGGGGTAGCGGGCCAGCGTCCGGAGGTCGGGGACGACCTGGGCCCGGATTGGGTTCAGGTGGAGGTAGCGGACCAGCTCCAGGAGGTACGGCTCTGCCTCCACGACGATGGATTTGTACCGGTTTTGGAAGAGGTGGCCCACCCGGCGGTGGCGCCGGTTGAAGGCGCCGGCGTACCCCGTGAGGAGGCTCCGCATGCTCCGGGGCAAGGGGCGCGAGCCCGTCCGGACCAGGAGGTGGGCGTGGTTCGGGAGGAGGGCCCAGGCGTAGACGGTGAGGGCCCCGCTCTCCGCGCGGGCGGCGAGCCGGGCGACGAAGTCGGCCCGGTCGGTGTCGTCCCGGAAGATCGTGGTCCGTTCGATCCCCCGCACCATCACGTGGTGGAGGGTTCCGGGGGCATCCAGCCGTGCTTGCCGCGGCATGACAACGGGATGGTAGCAAAATGTGACAGATAATGCAACGTCCCCTATTCTCATCCCCTATTCTAAACGGCGCTGACCGGGGCCGAGAGCCGTGGGGTCACCCTGCGGGCGGAGCTGACCCCACTGGAGCAGGGCCAACCGACGGGCGTGGTTCAGTTGACTTCCGCCGTTCTTCAGCACCACCTGCAGGGCATCACCCAGAAACTCCAGAGCAGAGTCTCGAGGCAGGTCCGGGAGGCCGTCGACCAATCTGTCACCCAGATCGTGGTGGTCGCGGATGGGACGCTGATGCTCGGGGCCAAGCCAGAGCCTTCTGGTGGTGAATGGAACCCGAGGTTCTCAGGGCGGGCGGAGGGGGCGTCCGGGTCCGCACCGAGGGGCAGCTCGAGACTGTGCTTGCCACTGTGGAGCGCGAGCGGGGACGCCTGGCACTCATCGACGCGGTGGTTGATCGGATACCCCAGATGCGCTGAGGCAATTCGGGGAAGCCGGGGCCATGATCACCCGGCACTGGCCGCCGTCCCCGACCGGCCCGCGCTGAGCCCGGGAGGGTGGGAAACTCGGCCAACTGACGCACGACGAGGAGTCCGAGGAACGGTCCGTCAGTCTTGGCCGCATGTGACATTCTGAACCAAGAGTTGTCAGAAGTATCCAACGGCGTGCGGTTCCACAGAAACAAAGCGTTGGATTCTCCATTGGTCACCGGAACGGTCGGTACTGTCACACCCCAGCCCGGCGTCGTAGGTTCTCATCCGGACGCAAGACTCCATACGACATCGTCTTCCGGGGCGTTCCTTGCGATTGCCCCAGCCCCGCCTCTTCCGGCACGGCGTATGCGTATGCTCGATCAGAGTAGCTGGTGGGACCGATTGAATGCGAAGCCTGCCCGGGAGGGGCAACGGTAGGCCCAGAGGCGGTCGGGAGGGGTAAGGTCCCGGCGGTGTTGCGCCGGGCGGGGGAGAGGCATCCGAAAACGGGATGATGCGAGGAGTGTGCGCCGACCGCGACGCTCCTCTGGCTTCGCGGCGTCCGGTGGATTCCCGTGGGGTTCATGCCCAGCGGCCTGCCGCGAGGACCTTCATTCCGATGTGGCTGGGGGTTGCCCACGTGGCTGGGGCTACCCGAAAGGAGGGGGAAGCATGAGCAAGGCACGGGAGAGAGTTGGCGAGTTGCTGCACCGCCATGTGAGCCGGCGGACGGTCCTCAAGGGAGGGATGGCCGGTCTCACTGCCGCTGCCCTGGGGAACCTGCCCAGACAGGCCTTCGCCGCCCAGGCGCCGGCTGTCATCAAGGGGACCAGCCTCTCCATCCTCCAGGGGACGTACTTCATCGGAGCCGCCCAGGATCTGTACAAGGAGCAGGCCCAGGAGTGGGGGAAGGCCAATGGGGTCACCATGAGCACCGAGTTCCTCAATTGGCCGGACCTCCAGCCGAAGATCGCGGCGGCTATCGAGGCCGGCGGGGTGGACATCGTGGAGCTGTGGCCGTCCTGGAACTGGCTCTACCGAGACAGCCTGGTGGATCTGACCGACATGGCCGAGGTGATCGGCAAGCGCAACGGGGGCTACGAACCCTACGTCCTGAACTCGGCCCGAGTGGATGGCCGGTACCTGGGGATCCCCGACGGGCAGTCCAATACCGGGGTCAACTACCGCATCAGTTGGTTCAAGGAGGCCGGGGTTGCCAATGCGGAGGACGGGCGGAAGCTGGACATGACCTGGGACCAGTACCACGCCGTCGCCAAGAAGTGCAAAGCGGCCGGACACCCCTTCGGCCAGGCCCTGGGCCACAGCACGGGGGATCCCCCGAATTTCTGCTACGCCTACATGTGGTCCTACGGAGCCATGGAAGTGGCCAAGGACGGCAAGACGGTCCGGTTCAACCAGCCGGAGTTCGTGGATGGGATGAAGCGATTCATTCAGGCGTGGAAGGACGGCTACGACGAAACCGGCACCTCCTGGGACGACAGCAGCAACAACCGGGCCTTCCTGGCAGGGCAGATTGCGGCTACCATCAACGGCTCAAGCATTTACACCGTGGCCAAGAAGGACCAGCCGGCGATCGCACAGGACATGAACCACATGCTGTACCCCAAGGGACCGGCCGGCCGGTTCTACTGGCTTGGCAGCCGGACCTTCGCCATCCTGAAGAGCTCCAAGAACATCCCGGCCGCGAAGGCGTTCTTGCAGTGGTGGTTCGAGGATCCGCAGTACGGGGCGTGGTTCCACCTCCAGGGAGGTTACCAGTTGCAGGCGACCGTCAAGTACGCGAAGGACCCCATGTGGGAAAAGGACCCCAAGATGACGGTCTTCCGCGACCAGCCGAAGTACGGCCGGGACCTGGGCTATGCGGGCCCGCCGAACGCGAAAGCGTCGCTCGCCTACTCCAAGTACGTCATCGTGGACACCTTCGCCCGGGCGGTGCAGTCCGGTGACGCCGCGGCGGCCATCAAGTGGGGGACCGAGCAGCTCCGGCAAATCTACGAGAGCTAGGGCCGCTCGGATGCAGTGCGGGGGGCTCTACCTCAGCGCCAGCCAGGTGGCCCGCAACCGCGGGACGATCCTTCGGGCGCAGGCGCCCGCAATGCTTCCCCAGGGATAGCCGCATGAGAGAGGCGGGGCTGGCCGCCGCTTCCCACGCGATGACGCCGGCCATGGCCGGCGGATGTTGTGTTCGTGGCCCATCTCTGCCGGTCTCGCGCCGTGGAGAGGAACAGGGGCCCTAGCCACCATTCACCCGGGAGCGCACGCCCCCACAGGGAGGTGACCTCATGACTCGCCCCTTTACCAGGATGATGATGTGTGTGGTGCCGGCTCTTACGGCCCTCGCGGTTGCCGCGTGTAGCCAGCACTCAGGAACATCCGCCGCCGCCAGCGCGCAGCCCGTCGAGAAGACCTTCACCTTGACGTCAAGCAATGCACCGATGAAGGTGGATTTCTTGACAGGCCAACTGCAGGACCTCACCGTTACGGAGCGGGTGGATCCCAAGACCGGCACCGTGGTGGATCTACCGAAACTGCAAGGAACCCTGAAGCTCAAGAACGTTTCTGCGGACCAGTCGGCCCGGCTGATCGGGGGGAAGCTCTTGTTCCTGGATGCCAAGGGGCAGCCGATTCCGATCGCCAAGGATCGGAGCGACACGAGCTTCACCTTTAGCTCGTTCGAAACGCAACGGCTCGATCCAGGTCAGGAGACCTCGCAGACGATTGATGTTCCCTTCCCGAGGAGCGCTCTCAAGGCCAACGATCTCCAGACGGTGCGCCTGGACATGACCTATGTCCCCAGCACATATCGGGAGCAGACGATCAGCTATGCCGTCTCTTTGAAGGGGCAGGGATAGAAGGATGGACTTGGGCGCGGCGGCTTTTCGTCGCCCAAGGGGACCCCATGACAGTTAGGCCGTGGGGTCCCGGTCGCGAACGAGGGGGGACCTCGACTCGGCGCACCGTTGTTCAGATTTGAAGCCGGAAGATTTGAAGCCGGAAGAGAAGAAGGGAACACCTCACGTGCGGGAGAGTTGTTGCGCGCCATTCCGACCGCCACAATAACCGTGGCCAGCATCGCGGCGTTCGAGGGGGGCGAAGCCAGAAGAAGGCGAGGAACCCCGTTCAAGAACACTGGATCGAGGTCTTGTGGATCAGACACGCTCCTGACACCCGGCCCAGGACAATACCGTGCTCCCGTGGCCGTTGGTGCCGTGAGCTCGGGTCTCCCGACTCTGCACAGGAGGTCAGACATGACAACGCCTGGCCACAGGTGCTCATTCGGTAGAACTGTCGGCGACAGCAAACGCGGGCACGGGCTACCCGGCGAGGGCGGTGATGAGCATGAGGACTGCGGCTAGGACCTGGGTGCTGTCTCTTTGTGCTACCGGGAACACGGGTGACACTGGCATACCCGCGGATGATGTGGTCCCGTTCGTCGATCCGGCCCAACAGGACCTGGCAGAAGTAGATCGACCAGATGCCATCGGCGGCCTCCTCAAAGCTGATGGGGAGTTGCTTGAGGGGCTTGGCAATGAACACAAGCCGCTTCCCGACCCCGACTGTCCCGGCGTTGGTGACGCGCTTGAAGATGAAGTGGCCGGGACACTCGACTGGCGGCAGGACGGGCGGATGGTGGCGACGCTTTGGAGGGGCTTTTCGAAGGGGCACGGTCCCCGAGGATCGCGGCGAGCCCCGTTTGGTTGAAGAAGCCAGCCGGGCCTCGCCGGTGGAGACAGGAGATGGATGCGGAGGGAAAACTAGCAGTGGGCACATCGGACTGCCTGCCCGTCTGTCTGTGCCGGGCGTGCTCTCGGCGGGGATCTTCTGCTTCACCCTCTGCTGGAACGAGTTCCTCTACGCCCTGCTCATCATATCCTCCGGCGACATGAAGACCATCCCGGTCGGGGTGGTGAGCGACCTGATCAAGGCCGACGTCCTGTTCTGGGGCTCGCTGATGGCGGCGGCGGTCCTGGGCTCGCTCCCCCTCGCCGTCCTGTACTCTTTCTTCGTGAAGTACTCCGTCTCGCGCCTGATCGCTGGAGCGGGGAAGGCCGCACTTGGGTGGACGGTGCCGATATGGATACCAGCACGGGGAATAATGCGGTGAAGGAAGAAAGCCGATCCGCAGCTGGAGTGGCCCACCCCGCCGACTCGCGCGGCCTGTCAAACGCAGAAGCCCGAGGGCGGCTGGCAACATACGGGGCCAATGAGATCCCGGAAACCAAGCCGAATCCGCTCGTGGTGTTCCTCCGGAAGTTCTGGGACCCGGTGCCCTGGATGCTGGAAGCCACGATCGCGCTGGAAGTGCTGCTGGGGCACGACGCGGAGGCTGTGATCATCGGCTTCCTGTTGGCCTTCAATGCGGCCGTCAGCTTGGTGCAAGAGGGGCGCGCCGGGAAGGCGCTGGCGCTGCTGCGCAGCCAGCTGGTTGTCCAGGCCCGGGCCATGCGCGACGGGCAGTGGCGCCTGCTGCCTGCGCGCGAACTGGTGCCCGGTGACTTCGTCCACGTCCGCATGGGGGATCTGGTCCCGGCGGACGTGCGTGTGCTCGAAGGCACGATTCTGGCGGATCAATCGGCGCTGACCGGCGAATCGTTGCCCGTGGACGACGGGCCTGGCGCGACGGCCTACGCGGGCGCGGTGGTCCGGCGGGGCGAGGCCAGCGGCGAAGTCCTGGCGACCGGATCGCGCACGTTTTTCGGCAGGACCGCCGAACTCGTGGGAAAGGCCGCCACGAAGAGCCACCTGCAGACGATCATCTTCCAGATCGTGAAATACCTGGTGCTGGTGGACGCCGTGCTGGTGCTCGGCCTTTTCGCCTATGCCGTCGGGACCGGGATGCCGCTTGGGGACGTCCTCCCGTTCGGGCTGGTCCTCCTGGTCGCCTCGGTCCCGGTTGCCCTGCCCGCCACGTTCACGCTGGCGGCAGCATTGGGCTCGCAGGAGCTGGCGGAATCGGGCGTGCTGGTGGCGAGGCTCTCCGCCATCGAAGAGGCCGCCGCCATGGATGTGCTGTGCAGCGATAAGACCGGGACACTCACTCAGAATCGCCTCGCGCTGGCCGGGACGCATCTGTACCGGGCGCATGAAGATGATCTGCTGGGCTGGGCGGCGGCTGCCAGTGATGCGGCCACCCAGGATCCGATCGATCTCGCCATTCTGGAGGCCGCCCACTCCCGGGCTGGGTCGATTCCCACAGTGGCGCGGCTGGCCTTCACACCGTTCGATCCCGCCAGCAAGCTCTGCGAGGCCACCGTGCAGGGAGCGGACGGCGCCATCCATGTGATTAAGGGGGCGCCCAACGCCGTCGCCGCGCGGGCGCAGCCCATTCCCACGCTGGCGGAAGATGTCGAGCGCCTGGCATCAGGCGGATACCGCGTCCTCGCGGTCGCGGCGGGAGCGGAAGACCGAATCGAAATGATCGGCCTGCTGGCTCTCGAGGATCCGCCGCGGGAGGACTCCCGCACGCTCATCCAGGACTTGCAGAGCCTGGGGGTGCGCGTCCGCATGGTGACCGGCGATGGGTTGCCAACGGCAGAATCTATCGCCGCCCGACTTGGGATTGAGGGCCCCGCAGGCCGGGCGGAAGAGATTCGGCAGAGCCAGGCCAAGGGAGTAGATCGGTACGCAGTCTTTGCCGAGGTGCTGCCGGAGGACAAATTCCATCTGGTCGAGGGGCTGCAGGGCACCCGCCATATCGTTGGGATGACCGGCGATGGGGTGAACGACGCGCCGGCACTGAAGCAAGCAGAAGTGGGCATTGCCGTGTCGGGAGCGACGGATGTCGCGAAGGCCGCCGCCAGCCTCGTCCTGACGACGCCGGGTCTGGGCGGCATCGTGCGTGCCGTGGAGGCGAGCCGCCGGATCTACCAGCGCATGCTCACCTACACCTTGAACAAGATCATCAAGACGGTCGAGATCGCGCTCTTTGTGAGCATCGGGGTGGTCGCGACCGGGCACCTCATCATCACCCCGCTCCTGATCGTCCTCCTGCTGTTCACGAACGACTTCGTCACCATGTCGATCGCAACCGACCGCGTGTCGTTCTCGCGCACGCCTGACCGCTGGCCCGTGGGCCGGCTGGTCGCGGCCGGACTGCTGCTCGGCAGCCTCATCCTCGTGTTCTCGTTGACCGTGTTCGGTGTTGGCAGGTTCTCCCTGCACCTTCCGCTCGCGCGACTGCAGACGGTTGTCTTCATCACCCTGGTGTTCACCGGTCAAGCCACGGTCTACCTGGTGCGCGAGCGGAGACACTTCTGGCATTCGCTTCCCAGCCGGTGGATGCTGCTGGCGTCGGTGCTGGACCTCTGCATTGTCGCGCTGCTCGCCACCGATGGGATCCTCATGGCTGCGATTCCGCTGACCCTCGTCCTCACAATCCTCGCATGCTGCGCCGTGTTCTTCTTCGGCCTGGACGCCCTCAAAGCCCGAGTTTTGAAACACACGATAGGGGTCTCCAGTTGACTCGGACAGCTCCCCCCCAGCATATGACGACCACGGCGTACTCTGTCGGCTCCCCCGGCAGTGTGAGGTCGCCTTTCTTGCGGCAGTGGTCTCGGGAGGTTCGGTTCCGGCTACACCGGCGCGGCGGGGGATGCTGTCCACGCGGGTCGGTGGCGACGCCCTCCGGTTCTGCTCCAGCAGGCGGTGGCCGTCGAACTCCCGTCGTACACCTTGATGGTCAACCATGCGCGAGCCAGGAGGCCAACGGACCATTAGCTACAGCGGCTAAGCTCACTATCGATGGCTGCGTTAGCTCCATATGCGCGGTCTTGGGAGGACCCCACCATGGATTCATGGATCCGCGCCAGAGCCTCTCCCGCGTGTCCGAGCGGGGCGGCCCATGGGTGCGGCTGACCGCGGATGGGCCCCGCACGAGTGTGGGCGTGCCGCACACTCTGTCCGCAGGCTCCTCCGTGGCATATACTAGACCCGAGGGAGCGGTAGGGCCTGGCGGCGCCGGGCGGGCGGAGTCGTCTTGCCGCCCTGGGGATGCCGCTGGGGCGGCCGCCAGGGATCCGGGTGGCAAGAGCGGCCGGCACCCTCCATGGCACCGATTGAGGAAGCGGCATTCCCCCCGTGGCTGATCTGGTTCGTGGAGGGTCCGGGGGGAGACCGAAGGAGATGGGAAATGCGGAAGATGCGGACGGGGCTTCTGGCTACCGTCCTGCTGATGATTGTCCTCCTGCTGGTCCCGCCCCCGCTGGCGGTCGCCCGGGAGGCCGGGGGCTTTCACGGGCACGCGGGCGCTGGGGTGGGCCACGCCTGGGGTGGCTGGCATGGGCGGCGAGGCTTTCACGGGCACGGTGGAGGCAGCGGGGTTATCGTCCTCGGGCCCGACCTCTGGGGGAATGCTCCGTGGTGGTGGGCGCCTCCCTACCCGGACGACACCTCCCCCGACTACACAGCCCCACCCGTGGTCGTCCAGCCCTCCCCGCCGGCCTACTGGTACTACTGCCCGGAGGCCCGAGCGTACTACCCGTACGTCCAGCACTGCCCCTCCGGCTGGTTGACCGTCGTCCCGCCCACGGCCGCGGCCCCGAGCGGTCCGACGCCGTCCCTACCGCCGAGCTGAGGGGGGGTTGTTGACCACTCTGGCTCCCGGATCGGGGGGCTTCGAGTAACTCCGGCGGCGACGGAGTGTAAAGGAGGAGCCAGTTGGCCCTGGCGCAGGTCACGGTCGCCCGGTGCCTTGACAGCCGTAATCCGGGACGTTGCCAAGCAATTCACGGAGCGGCCGTGAGCAGTCGCTCCCACCGCGCGCGCTCCACGCGGCCGCGCGCTACCGCCTGGGACACCGCCTGGGGGGAGACCCCGAGGACGGGAGCCCGGGGCCCCGCGGGGTGCCCGCCCACCGCCACCCAGCGGGAGGCGATGCCGGCCCGGGCGCGCGCCACCGCGCCGGGGCCCCCCCGCCAGGGTGGCCCGCCCCAGACCGCCCTGGCGGCAGCCCCGGGCCGTGCGGGGCGCCCCCCGGAGGGCGGGTCTGCGGACCGGGGCGGCCGACGCCCCCGCCGGCTGCCGCTGCGCCGCAAACGCCGCCCGGCCGCGGATCCGCGCATCCCCGCGATCCGCCGCGCGCGGGCGGGGGCCGCACTGCCCAAGGCTGGTCCGCGTGTCTCGCCAGGCCCGGGGGCCCGTTCCCCCGAGCGCGCTGTGGCCGGTCCAGGGGCAGCGGGCGAGCGTCCGGAGCGCGGGCACGCCGTTCGCGCGGCGCGGGTGGAGGTGCAGGTAGCGGACGCGGTCCCGGAGGGAGGGCGCCGCCGCCACCACGAGGGCCGTGTCGCGGCTCTGGAAGAGGTGCCCGACCCGCTTCTGGCGGCGGTTGACGGCCCCGGCGGAGCCGGTCCGGAGGGACCGCATGCTCCGGGGCAGGGGGCGCGTCCCGGTCCGGACCAGGCGGTGGGCGTGGTTCGGGAGGGCCCAGGCGTAGACGGTGAGGGCCCCCTGCTCCGCCAGGGCGGCGAGGCGGACGAGGAAGTCCGTCCGATCGGTGTCGGCGCGGAAGAGCCTGGTGCGCTCGATCCCGCGCACCCTCACCTGGTGCAGCGTGTCCGGCGCCTCCAGCCGCGGCTGGCGTGGCCTGATGGAGTTGCGGCTCGCACACCTTGGTTTACTTGGCAACGTCCCGGATTATATATGCACTTCAAAGACGCCGATGCTTATCCATGGCGACTCCACTTGAATCCTTACGAAAGGGACATCGGAAATAATTGATTCCTTCACGCCCTCGTATTGTCACAGACCTAACTCCGCGCCTTGAGTAACCAGGACCTTTTGCAGCTCGGCCACATCTATCTTACCAGGCGTGGTGCCCGCCCGTACCGCCAGCGCCGCCGCCGTCCCTGCCGCCTGCCCTGTGGCCGAGCAGACGGGGATCAGTCGGAGTTGGCCCATGGCCTCTTCGTCGGCCGAGATGCAGCGCCCCGCCACGAGCAGGTTGTCCACCCCTTGTGGCAGCAGCGAGCCGTACGGGAGCCGGATGGGTTCCTCGGCGTACGGCTTGACCACCGTGTCGCCGAAACGGGTCGTCCGCACCTCTTGCATCGTGGGCGAGCTGCCCCCCAGGATCTGCCGAGTTGCCCGCACGCCAAGCAAGGGCGCCGTTTCTGTGACCCAGGCTCCCTCGAAGCCCCGAACGTGCCGCCGCAAGAAGCCCACGAACCGAATCACGTGCTCCCTGGTGATCACCTCCGCCTCGGTGAGCTGTGCCGGGTCGAGGGCGTCTCGGCCGCCCAGATTCCCGGACCAGACGTTGAGCTCGCCGGGATGGAGGAGGCATTCCGCATGGACGCCTGGAGCGCCCCACTCCACAGTGGTACCCAGTTCATAGGAGAGTTCGCCCCGGGCAATCGCTTGGGCCACGACCCGCCTAAGATTGCTCCAATTGCCGAGATGGGCGAGTACCTCGTCCACATCGACCCCCGCCATGTTGAACATCAAAGTAATCGGCTTGCGCACTACCCGAAACGGTGCGCCGGCAAAGGCGGCCACGTCCGCGTCGCCCGTCGCATCCACCACCACCTTCGCCCGGATGGCCTGGCGCCCCGCCTTATTCTCGATGATGACGCCTCTTAGAGCATTTTGCTCCACTATGCTCCCCACTATCAGAGAGTGTAGTAGGAGGCGAACGTTCTGCTCCCGTAGCATCTGCACCAGCTCGAACTTCAGCACCTCTGGGTCCAGAGCGTGCATCTTGAGATCGACCATCTCGGCGCCCGGATGCTGCAAGGGGGCGTACACCTGCATCTCCCGGAGCCGCGCACTGATTTCTCGATTGATCCCGTTGTCGAGGGGCGGCGTCGTAATGACAAGACCGCCGGTGACGAGGCCGCCGAGGAACCCGTAGCGCTCCACCACCAGTGGGCGCGCGCCGTTTCGCGCCGCACAGACCGCCGCGGCCACCCCGGCGAACCCGCCACCGCACACGAGCACATCCGCCTCCGCCGTGACCGGGACCCTCCGCTCCGTCTCAACGATCCAGCTCATCGCATCCTCCCGTCTGCCCTCTTGCCCCGCAACGCTCCGGGCGCTGGTACCAGACTTTGAAGGCTAACGAAGGTTCCGGAATTCTCCAGTGAATTCGCCATACTTGCCGTGCGCCGTCTGCGGCCGATTTGAATCGACAACAATCACGTCGACGAGGCGGCCCGGGACGACAGTCGGCGAGGATGGATACTCCCCAATTCAACGAGTTGCTTGACTTGCGCAATGACGCTTCCGCCAGACTGTTTCGCGGCAAGCGCAAGGTCCGGTGGTGGATCCCGGGCTGGCCGAAGAAGTAACTGTAGATCATAAAGCTAATGCCTTCCATCACCCCCGGCGTGGTGCCCCCGAAAGTGATAATTTTGTCCAGAACATTCACACGTGGTCTCGACGGCGCCCAGCGCGGTTAACCCCGCTTGCTCCTAACCCTTGTCGCACTTCAGTCCCGGATCAGATGACGCCAGCCTTCCTGAAGGCACTAATCTCCGGGGCGGTGTACCCCAACTCGGTGAGGATCGCTTCGGTGTGTTCCCCGACGAGCGGAGGCGGCAGCCTGATGCTCCCGGGGGTATCACTCAACCTCACAGGAATCCCTGTAACCTTTATAGTTCCTGAAGACGGATGCTCGACCTCCGCAAGCATGCCGTTGACTCCCAGTTGCGGATTCGCGGCCACCTCGGCATAGGTGAGAACCGGCGCGCACCAGCCGTCCCGTGCCTCGAATTCCCGAATCCACTCAGCCACGGGCCGCGTGGTCAGGATCGGCTCGATCTCCGCCTTCAGTTCATCCCGGCGCTGAAAAGCCACTCCTCTGTCCACGTACTTCTCGGCGAGGTGCGGAAGCCCCAGCGCATCCCCAAGGCCTTTGAGGGAAATCTCGGCCAGAACAAAATAGCCGTCCTGGGCGCGGAACACGCCGTACGGGCCCCCCAGGTGGACGTGCCCCCTCTCGGATCCCCTCGTGATCGGCGCATCGGCATTCCAGAACGCAGCGAATTCCTGAGTCTGCAAGTCGACGGAGGAACTCAAGAGATCCACCTCGACCCTCTGTCCCCTTCCACTGCGCTCGCGGTGCAGCAGGGCCAGGGCTATTCCATACGCAAGGAGGGATGCGCTGTGCTCATCCGCGATGAAGGTGCCCGCGGGAGTAGGTGGCTCGCCCGGCCCCCCGGAGAGGGTCATGAGCCCGCTGAGCGCTTGAGCCAGCAGATCTTGCCCCCTCTTTTTCGAGTACGGGCCGCTTCCCCCGTACCCGGTGGCAGAACCATAGACGATTCTCGGGTTAACCTCTCGTATTCGCGCGTACCCCAACCCCAGCCTGTCCATAACCCCCGGTCGAAAATTCTCCACCAGCACATCGGCGGTGGCGATGAGCTTCAGGGCGATTGCGGCGCCCTCGGGTGCCTTGAGGTTCAGCGCGAGGCTCCGCTTGTTCCGGTTCATCGCCAGAAACATCGCCTTCTGGCCGCCCTTCGAATATTGCCCGGAGTTCCGTCCCCGTTCGCCGATTCCGGGAACCTCCACTTTGATCACGTCCGCGCCCATGTCACCCAGCATCTGTGCAGCCCACGGCCCTTGCATCATCTGGGCAAAATCGAGCACCCGAAAGCCTTCTAGCGGCCCACCCATGGTTCGACCCCCGAATGTGTGCCTCGGCTGGCAGTCAATAGGGCAACTTGTGGTTCTTCGCCCCAAAGCCCGCCACGCCTTGGTCCAAGCTCCCGTCCCTTCAACGCATGCTCACCGCGGTGCAGTCGAGAAAGTCCCCCACCTCTCGAATCTTGGCCCACCGGTTGGCGAGCGCCTCCGGATCCTTCCGGCACAGTGTCCCCGCCATCCTGATGGTCGCCTTGCACCGGCAAGAACAGAGCGCCTTTCTACGGTGCGCGTCCAAAGATAAGGTGAGACTTCGGCACAGTTGACGAAAGACACATCCCCTTGTAAAGGATCATTCTGGCAAAAATAGATGGGGTCCATTTGGCGCACACCTGATGACCCCACGACAGAAAATCGACATTCTTCAGATCTTGCCTGCTCAATGGACTGAACTATCTTATGCTGCCTTCTCCTTGTAGAGTACCTCAAAAGTAGTAAAGAATATGTGTACCCACGACGACCACTTCGCCGTCCTGATTTGTCACTGTTATTTGGGCCAAGCTTTGGGACTTCTCCGGAACCTTATCCATTATCTTATACTCTACTGAGATGGTGTCACCAATGCGCACAGCCTTAACAAATCGGATCCGATCGTATCCATACGACACGCATCGAGGCACATGCATCGTCTCAACAAATTTGGTCGAAGCGCTAGACATATAACCGACGATTAAAGCACCGTGGGCAATCCGATGTTTGTAGATACTGTCTTTCATGTACTCTTCGTTGACATGATTTCCATGCAGGTCTCCTGTTATTCCAGCGAATAGGTAAACGTCACTTTCCCCGACCGTCTTACTGAAGGTTACCTTGTCCCCGATTTGAATACGACCCAAACTCATTCCCGGCTCACTCATATTTTCTCCCCTCGTCCGTAGGTGCGATGTCGTCACCCCGTCACCGTCGCCACTTTTGTCTCAGGCACACTTGCCTCCTATCGTACGATTGACTAATCATCGCGCGGCCAGACCTGGACGATAGAACCCTCCAATCTCAAATCAAGCCAGGAATTTCCTGGCTAGAGTGATGGGCAGATGTACTTGCCGTGTAGGCCGATGAAACACCCGACGGACTGGGGAAGGACGAGCCGGGGTAACCAGAGGACTAGGTTTGGAAATAGGATGATCAGCGTGATCACGATGAAAAAAATCAGGTAAAGCGGGATCGATTGGCGAAGCGCTTTGAGGAACGGCACACCCGCCAAGGTCGAGGCCAAGAGCAGAATCAGGCCGTATGGGGGGGTGATTAGACCGAAGGCCAAGCTCACGATGACGAGGACACCCATGTGGATTGGGTGGATGTGGCCGAGCCGCGCCAGGGCCGTGATGATAGGCATGAAAATGGCAATGGCGGGAACCCCATCCAGGAAGTCTCCAGCAATCGTCAAAACGGCCACCATGAGATACATGATAAAGATCCGGTTGTGGCCCGCGACCGCTTCGATCCAGCCTTTCACAATATCTGGGCCGCCAAGGTACGCCAGCATCCATCCAACCGCCGAAGCGCTGGCCACCGCGGCCATCGGGAGCGAATAGAGAACCGCCGCCTCCATGAAGTTCTGCGCTAGGTTCCGGATGTGAGCTCGATTCAATAAGGGGATCAGGACGACCAGGATGTACACCACGGCGACCATGCCCGCTTCCGCTGGCGTGAAGTACCCGGTGAGGACGCCACCGACGATGATGATGGGGATCATCAGCGGCAAGACCGCTGCCTGGGTCGCCTTGAACATCTGGTGGAAGGAGGCCCGTCGGTGGTGGATCCCGACAGGGCCGAAGAAGTAACTATAGATCATGAGACCGGCACCGACCATCAGCCCTGATGTGGTGCCCCCGAGGAACAACCCCGCGATGGAAACATTCCCGATGGCGCCATAAACGATGGCCATGATGCTGGGCGGGACCATGGCGGCAATGCTGGAGGCGGCCGCGACCAGTGCCGCGGAGAAAGCCGGATCGTATCCCTCCTGCTCCATGTAGGGCATAACGACCGTGCTGATCGCCGTGACATCCGCCGTCATGGATCCCGAGATGCCGGCGAAGATCATACTCGATAGGCTCACCACTTGGGCAAGGCCGCTGCGGAAATGGCCGACGAAAACCTGGGCGAACCGGATGAGCCGTTCGGTGAGATTGGCCGAGGTCATCATGTCCCCGGCCAAGAGGAAAAAGGGGATGGCCAGGAACTCGAGCTGGTTGATCCCGTTAAAGAGTTGGGCCATGATGGAGGGAAGCGAGATCGGGGTGAAGAGGGCCGTGGCCAACAGGGAGCCGGCGATCAGGGAATAGCAGACGGGAACCCCTTGGTAGCCGAGGTAGAGGAAAGCCGCAATCATCACCACCACAGCGACTGCATTCATGCTCATAACTAGCCTATCGTCAGGTCACCGAGATGCGCGGCGTAACCCCGGTCTCCCCCGGGACAGCGAAGCCGCGGCGCCACCCATTGACGAGCTCCTCAATGGTGAAGAGGGCCACGAATACGCCGGAGACGGGAATGGCAGCATATAGGTATGCGATGGGTGTGAGCGAGGGCATCAGGAAACTACCGAACCCAGTTAGATAGTTTTGGTAGCCGAACACGATCATGCAAAGGGCCACCACTAGCATGACGAGGCGGTTGATGATCTCGACCACAAAGCGCTTCCGTCCAGTTAGGAACTCGCCGACGGCCGTCAAACGGAAGTGCTGGTCGCGCCGGACCGCCACCCCCGCCCCCAGGAACACCCCCCACACGAAGAACCCGGAGGAAAACTCCTCCGCGTCGAGCCAGGGATGACCAATGTCACGGAAGAGGACGTCGCCCAATTCACTCAAGGTAAAGGCGAGGAGCAACAGGGCGCACAAGACCATGAGGCCGCGCTCGAGATAGTTCAGCGCGGACCACTTAAGATGGGGCGACGCATGGATTGTGATCCGTGACCCCAGCCGCTCGGGCTGTTTTGGAACAGCCATGTTACTCGGGGCTCCAAAGACGGCCGAGTAGCTGGACGGCGTACTCCCCCCCGTCCTCGACCAAAGGCGTCTCAAGGGGGGCCGTGAGTTGGGCGAAGACCGGCTGGTCGACCTTGGTGTGGGCGGCCCCCCCTCGTTTCTGCAACCTCCTGGTTGCCTCTGAACGACATGGGAAGAATCGTCTCGTCACCACGGCCGGCCTCCCTGCCGTCATGAAAGCCCAATCCTGCGCAGACCCTTCACGCCACCCCCCTCCCCGAGAGCGCCACCCTGTTCTCGGAAACTGTACGAACGAATAAGCCTGTCTCGAATTGGCTCCCCGCTATGCGAGCTTCCGAACCATGGTCAGGAGTTGCACGGCGTACTTCCCCAGATCCTCGGCTACCTTCATCTGCAGCGGGGCCGCCAGGGTCTCGAAACTGTTCTTATCGACCTGTTCGTGAAAGGTCACGCCCAGCCCCTTCAGGGCACTGACGGCCTCCGCTGCATACTCCAGTGATTTTCGTGTGGCCAGCGGTCGTGCGTAGTCGGCTGCCCCTTGCACCCACTGCCGCTGCTCATCCGTCAGGCTGTTCCAGACCTTATCGCTCACCCAGAGGTGGAAGTTAGCGGCCTCGTGCTCGGTCTTCGAGAGGACCGGCGCCACCTCGTAGTGCTTGTTCTTGAGGTAAATGTCGTTCCCGTTCTCGGCGATGTCGACGAGTCCGGTCTGGAGCGAGGTGTACACCTGGCCGAAGGGCATGTGGACCGGGATGGCGTGGTAAGTAGTGATAAACGCATCTTCCGTCTTCGTGGCCTGGACCCGAAACTTTTTGCCCCTGATGTCACGGACATTCGAGATGGGGAACTTCGAGTACATGTTCCGCAAGGCCAGGGTCGACAGGCCGAGCGATCGGGCGCCCGTCGTGTTCTCTGCAATCATCTTTTTGAACGTCGCATTGATCCCCGGGTCATTCAGACACCTCTCGAGATGCGCGTCGTCTCGAAAGATATAGTGGAGCGAGAAGACGCCCGACTGAGGGACCACGGTGGCCGTGTTGGCGCTTGTGATGCTGGCGAAGTCGATGTCGCCCGTCCGGACCTTCTGGGCCATCTCGGGCTCCTGGCCGAGTGCCGCATCCGGGAATTGCCGGATCTTGAAGGTGCCGCCGCTCAACTCTTGCAGTTTGTGGTCGAAAGTGTCGGCCATGTATCCGTATCCGGTCTCGTGAGGTTCGTCATAGCCGTAGGTAAAGCTTCGGGCGGATCCGGCCGCGTGGGCCTTTCGCACTACCCACGGTGCTGCCACAGCGGCCCCCACGGTCGCGGAACGGATCAGGAAGGAACGTCTCGTCAACATGATTGATCTCCTTGTGTCATAAGGGTCCAGGAAAATGCGAGCCCACGGTGACACCCCCCTCCAGGGGGGCGCCACGTCAGCGGTCCACCTGGATATCCCAGGGCCGCTTCATCGAAAACCCACCTGTCAAGTCCGTCGCGGCCGGCATAGCGCGGTAGATCCGGAAGAACAATGGTCGGGCCGACGGGCACATGAATCCTCTTTTCCTACCCGTGACTCCAGATCTGGCGTGTCGGGTGGCCTATTCTCCACTGCCATTCAAGCGAGCTGAACACTGCCTGGAGACCCCGATGAGTAAAAAACAGGAACTGGATGGACCAGCCGCGCCGGGTTCGACAGGGCCCATCCGAAGATGGACGGCAGCTGGAGGGGCACCAGGACCCGGAGAGCGATCAACGCCGTCCAGTGCTGGAGGTGGAGTGCGTTGGCTACGCGTCCCCATGAACGCCTCGACCTTGAGGTATCGCTTGCGGGCTCTGGAGAGGCATTCCGTCTGCCAGCAGTCCTGGTAGATCCGGGCAATGGGCGTGAGGGCGGGGGTGGGCTGGTTCGTGAGGTCTGGCGAGAGGTGGAACTTCACGGACCCCTTGGTCCGGCGGAACGTGCCCAGGCCGAACACCGAAGTGCAAAGATCAATGGCCGGGGAGTCCGGAGACCGGGGGGAGTGCTCGAACAGGAATCTCCGGAGGCCCCGGGCATAGCGCTCCGCGCGGTGTTCCTTGGCAACCCGCCGGAACTCCTCCCGGGCGAAGATCCGGAGCACCTGACTGGGCACGCTCACGACACACATCGCCGTTGCGCCTTCTCTCCGGCTGTGAAGCGGCGTCTCCGACCGATCTCCCCTAGAGCCGGGTGAGGCTCAGCATTCAACGCGGGCTAATTTGGACAGGGCAACGGATTATCACAGAAAGATCGAGGGTCCGCAACACGTTTTCGAGTTGTGATGCCCTTTCTGCTCCAGACCCATGCAGGCAAGAGGCAGGGCCTCAATTTCACGCGACATCTCGCGGCCGTTTGTCGATCACATCGGAGCCGCGGGGATGGGGACCGCCTTTCCTTCCGCGATTGCGCGGCGTGCCGCCTCCAGCACCTCGACGCAGGCACGGACCTCCATGGCCGAGGCCAGCGGCGTTCGGCCGTCTCGGATCGCCGTCAGGAACTCTCGCATTTGTGCGTCAAAGTTCGGGCCGCCCTGCAGGTACGGCCCGTACGACTCATCCACCGTGACCTGGTCATTGACGAGCAGGCGCGTGTCATCCGTCATGCGCATAGTGCCGCGCGCCGCCACGATGAACCGCTCATTGAATCCAGGGACGGCGTTGAAGGACAGGTGTCCGACCCCGATCCCCCCATCCGGGAAGTCCAGCAGGAGGGCTGCCTCGTCCTCTCCCTCCCACTGGGTGTTATGGCGCGCCACTGTGGCCTGCACCCGCACGGGACGACTGTCCATGAGCCACAGGATCGTATCCACCACGTGCGGTCCGTTCAATCCAAGCGCGAGGCCTCCTGTTTTCTCGGCCGACGGCCACCATTCGGTCAGGACTCCCGGGAACTGGACCGCCAAGGTGTGGACAATGCTCAAAGCTGGGCCCATCTCGGCGAGGCATTCCTTGGCCCGTAGCGCCGCCTTCGTAAAACGACGGCATTGCGCCACCATGAGGACCACCTGACGTTGGGAGGCGATCCGGATCATCGCATCCGCCTCGGCAACGGTGTTGGCCAGGGGCTTTTCCACTAGAACGTGGCACCCCGCCGCGGCCGCCGCGATGGCTTGAGGGGCGTGCAGGTGATTCGGTGAACAGAGAACGACCGCATCTAGTGCCCGGCCTGCGAGCGCTTCCTCAAGATCCCCATAGACTCGACCGACACCATGTTGCCGTGCCACCGCCTGAGCCAACTCGCGTCGCCGACTCACGACCGCGGGAAGCTCTGCTAGGTCCGCGCACGCTTTCACCGCTCGGATATGCGCGGGCGATATCCTCCCCAATCCAACAATCCCGACCCTAAGCTTTTCCATGCAGCACCTCCTGTCCCCTCAATCCATCAGCACCCCGCCATCGACGCTTAGGGTCTCCCCGTAGATATAGCTCGCCCCATCGGACACCAAGAACACCACCGCCGCAGCGATCTCTTCCGGCCGGGCAAAGCGCCCCAGGGGGATGCTCCTGGCCACCTGGTCTCGTTTGTCGGCAGCCAGGGGAGCATGCATCGGCGTATCGGTCGGACCCGGGCAGATACTGTTGATCCGAATCGACCCGCCGGCTAGTTCCCGGGCCACTGAGCGGGTAAACGCGATAACCCCGCCCTTCGAGGCTGCGTAGTGGGATGTAGAGATCCTCCCCCCTCCCCGCTTTCCCGTATCTGATGCAATAGTAACGATCCGCCCATCCCTTGCACGGTGCATTCCTTCTACCGCCCGCTGCACACACAAAAAAGTTCCCTTGAGGTTTACCGCGAGGACGCGATCCCATTCCTCCTCTGTGAGGTTGAGAAGCCGCGTCGTCCCGACAACGCCTGCACCCGTCACCAGGATGCGAGGCTCCTCCCAAGCTCTCGTGATCTGCTCGAAGGCTGCGTGCACCAACACCCGGCTGGTCACGTCCATAGGAATGGCCATGGCCGTCTTCCCTGTGGAGCGGATCTCTTCCGCGACCTGATTGGTCGCCTCACGGTTCATGTCGCAAACAGCGACACGGGCGTCGGCCGCCGCCAGCGCGAGCGCCACGGCCCTTCCGATACCGGACCCGGCACCCGTCACCACCGCCACCCTCTGCCCCAGATCAATCTGAAATGCCATGCTTGGATTCCTCCTCAATCGAAAATAGGATTTTCTATCAAAAGGCGGAAGGTTTCAACAAGAATGAGACACTCCAGGTTCCAATTTAGTGTGCAGCAACCTGTGGTTCCTGAAAATTCGTAATCAGCTTTCCGGTTGGCCTTTCCCTCAATCTGCGCCACGCTGCCCGCCTTGATGATTCTCTCCTAGACCAAAGGATCCTGCCACATGATGCCCATCGTGCATGCACTGTTCGGCGCCGTGGTCGGTACGTTTCGCTCGCGGATTGGTCTCCAACTTGAAATCGTGGCGCTGCGGCACCAGCTTGCACGGTCCCGCCGGTCGATCCGGCGGCCGGCGATCCGCCCCAGTGCCCGGATGCTCTAGGCATGGCTGGCCAGGCATTGGGGCCGGTGGCGCGAGGTTCTGGGCTTCGTGCAGCCGGCCACGGTGCTGGCCTGGCAACGCCGACGGTTCCGGGAGCATTGGGTGCGGCTCAGCCGACGGATCACCCCGGGCCGCCCGGCGGCCAGCCAGGAACTCCGGACGCTGATCCGGGACATCTCGACCGCGAATCCGCGCTGGGGCTCGCCGCGAATCCAGGGGGAACTACGGAAGCTCGGGATTGCGGTGGCCAAATCCACGATCGAGAAGTATCGCATCCGCCCGTCGCGCCCCGCCTCTCCCTCCTGGAGAGCGTTCCTGCAGAATCACATGGCCGAGGTCGTCACCCTGGACTTCTTCACGGTCCCGACGGTCGGCTTCAAGGTGCTCTTCGTGCTCATCGTCCTGTGGATTAGGGGACGTTGCATTATCTGTCGAATCTCTTCATCGGCACCACCGCGGGATCGCGGCCTGCCAGTGGACAGCATGGTGGGCCCCCCGCCGGGCGGCCAGGCTGACATTCCCCCGGGTCTGCCCGAGGGTGCGCGCGAGGGCACTCGCGGGGCGGCCGAGCACCTCCACCCAGACGTAGGCGAGGAGCTGCCGGGCGGTGACCGCCGCCCGGGTCTGGGTGTGCCCGAGGAGTACGGGGCAACGGACGCCCAGGGCGGCGGCGAGCCGGGCGGCCAGCGTCTCGAGGGGGACGCGGGAGAGCCCTCCCGGCGGCGCCCCGGTGGGGGCGGCCCCGAGGACCGCCGTGACGAACGGCCCGCTCCCGAGGATCCGCGCATCGGCCTCGACGCGGGCCCCCGGCCGGCGGGCTGCCCGGACCGCCTGCCAGCCCCCCAGGCTGCGGACCAGGCCCCCGCCCTGGAGCTCCGGGCGGTGCCCCTGGGGGAGGCCTTCTGCCACGAACTGGCGGTAGGCGGCGGGGGTCCGGGAATGGCTGGCGCCGAACTGGGCGAGCACGGTCGCCGTGTCCTGCCACGGGCGGGGGACGCTCCCGAGGAGGGCGCTGTGGCCGGTCCAGGGGTAGCGGGCCAGCGTCCGGAGGTCGGGGACGACCTGGGCCCGGATTGGGTTCAGGTGGAGGTAGCGGACCAGCTCCAGGAGGTACGGCTCTGCCTCCACGACGATGGATTTGTACCGGTTTTGGAAGAGGTGGCCCACCCGGCGGTGGCGCCGGTTGAAGGCGCCGGCGTACCCCGTGAGGAGGCTCCGCATGCTCCGGGGCAAGGGGCGCGAGCCCGTCCGGACCAGGAGGTGGGCGTGGTTCGGGAGGAGGGCCCAGGCGTAGACGGTGAGGGCCCCGCTCTCCGCGCGGGCGGCGAGCCGGGCGACGAAGTCGGCCCGGTCGGTGTCGTCCCGGAAGATCGTGGTCCGTTCGATCCCCCGCACCATCACGTGGTGGAGGGTTCCGGGGGCATCCAGCCGTGCTTGCCGCGGCATGACAACGGGATGGTAGCAAAATGTGACAGATAATGCAACGTCCCCTATTACGTCCCCTATTACTCCACGATTAGATCAGGTCGGACGCCGAGGATATGTCGGTCGAAGGCGGCAGATTGCAATTTACAGAAGGCCAGCGAGAGGCCTTCCTCAAGAAGCGCTCTCTCTGGCCCACTCCGTTGCCGTAGGCCTCTCGAAGTCAACCGAGCATCTGCGATTACTGGGCGCCGAGGGCTCGGTTGGCCGCGAGGTGCGCGTCATGCAAGGCTTGCTCGGGTGTCTTCACACCCGTGAAGGCCTCCTGGACCGCCGTGATGACGGCGTCCCCGATCTTCGGCCACTCCGGGATGCGCGGGTCCAGCTTCACGAACGGGGTCTGCGCGGTGTAGACCTTCGCGAACTTGTCGTTTCGCATCTCCGGCCCGTTCTTGACGTCGAGGCGGGCCGGCAGGACGCCGGCGATCTTGTAGTCCATCAACTGCACGTCGTGGCTGTACCAGGCCTTGTAAACCTTCCAGGCAGCCTCGGGGTTCTTGGTGAAGGCGCTGATGACGAACACGCCGTACTCGACCGCTGTCACCTTCTTCTTGCCGACCGGAACCGGCGCAGCACTCAGCACCTCATGGGCTTTCAGGTTCGGGTTGAGCGCATTGATGATCCGCCAGGACTGCGGGACCGCGATGACCATGGAGACCTTCTCGAACGCCATTTGCGTCCGGACCTCCTGCGCTCCCTGCTCGACCACCCCCGGCGGGACCACCTTGTGCTTCGTGAACAGCTCGACGTAGAATTTGAAGCCCTCCAGCGCCTCCGGCGTGTCGAGCGCGGAGTGCTTCTCGTCCGGGGTGAGGTACTCTGCGCCCGCCCCCCAGAAGAGCGGGTTGAAGCGGAGGAATAGTCCTTCCTGGCGGGCGCCGATGAGGCCCACGCCGTACCGGGAGCCCGTCGTCAACTTCGTCGCATCCGCGATGAACTGGTCCCAGGTGGCCGGCGGCTTGGTCGGGTCGAGCCCCACCGCCTTGAAGTGGGCGGTGTTGTAGAGCAGCGCCATGGGGTTCACGTACTCGGGAATGCAGTAGATCTTTCCCTTGTACTTGCACACCTCGAGCGCGGCCTGATCGAACTGCGCCAGGAACTTTTGGCCGCCCTCCTTTGCGATGAACGGATCGAGGGCCAGAAGATAGCCGCGCTCCGCGAAGAACGGGATGGGCCGCTGGGTAAACTGCGCGAGGTCGGCCGCAGCCTTGGCCTGGGACTGCGCCGTGTAGACGGTTTCCTTGTCGGCGTACCGGCTCTCGTCGCGGACGACCTCGATGCCGGGATTGGCCTTGTTGAACTCCTGCTGGAAGTTTTCAAAAACGTGCACCGTGGGCGTCTCTCCCCAGTGCCAGCTCTGGAATCGGATCTTCACTTGGGCCGCGGCAGGGCAGGCGGAGACGACGAGGAAGAGGGTGAGCAGCATGAGAACGAGGGACAACCAGCGCCGGTTCCGCTTCACAGCACACCTCCTGGGAAAGGAGAGTCCACCACGCTGGCGCAGAAGCGCCCGAGATCGCATCGCGTCTGGCAGCCCATATGGCGCCGCTCCGATTGCCGCGCCCGTTCGCGGGACATAGGAACGGCTTCGCGTTTCAGCGCTCAGGCGGGCTTCGCACCCCCGAGCATGACCTTCGGGGCGGGGCTTTCCCTCGATCACGGGGGCGGTAGCGATGCTGAGCGGCATCACAGGGAGGAGACCCGGCTTGAAAATGCCCTGCGGACCAATCAGGGGAACCCGGGTGCCATCGAAGATGAACCCAGTGGCCAGAGTGGTGCGGGGTAGAACCTCCCCGTGGAGCTGGGTCTGCTCCGTGAGGAAGCCGAAGGCCGCCAGCCGGACGCGTTGGTCCAGATCAATCGCGGATCCGTCCACTCCAGCTCCTCCGCTGTGGCGGCGATCACTACCGCGTAGGCCAAGGCAAGAAGTGTACGGGCCAGGGTGAGCCCGGGAGACACGTCGGCTGGGGCGGTGAGGCCGCCCTTTGGGAGATGGCGCAATCAGGCGGCTGAGCGGGAGCGTACTCCTCGCCTGGGGGCCAGTCAAGAATCAAGACGGGGTAGGAATGGATCATCGCATCTTGCTCTGACCTCTGCCCTTTCTATGAATCATAATCACTCAGAATCACTGGAACCAGCTCAGACTTTCTGCTATGCTACGCCGTCTTTAAGACGATCCAATCTAATCGGGCAGTGACACACGGCGCGCTTCGACCCGCCCCACCCAACCTCTTGCTGACGAGAGGAGACCAATCTATGCCAACCGATCTCACCACCACCCTGCGGAAAGCCCTTGCCGAGCTACAGGCAGAGCAGGCACGGCTGGATCGGCAGATTGCGGGGATCCGGCAGATTCTTGCAGGAGATGAGCGCCCGCAAGTCCGGCGTGCCCCCGTGAAGCGGCGGGCCAAGGGACGCAAGCCGATGAGTGCGGCAGCCAAGAAGGCCTTGAGTCAGCGGATGAAGGCGTTCTGGGCGAAGCGGCGGGCAGAGAAGGCGAAATCTAAGACGTAGGGAGCGCATCCGGGAGTGAATGGGAGTTCGCGGTGCTGTCGGGCCTGTGACGGGGGTGGCTGGTGCCAGGCGGACGGTGGAGACGCAGACCAAGATGGCTGCCGTAATCCGCCGTCCGTAGAGCTTTGTCTCGAAATGCGAGTTGGTGCCGCAGGCGAGGCGGTCTGGGAGATCGGAAAGGTCGTCCCGCAGATGGCCATCCAGACCGTCTGACGCTCAGAGGGGGGAGGGAGCCCTGCCATGCCGGAAGCGCCGCCGAAGCGCGTGTTGCTGCTGGGAGGTGAAGGGATGGGCCGGGGGGACGACCGGCTCGGCCTGACCCTGCTGGAGAACTTCCTCAAAACCCTGGTGGGAAACCCGCTCCGCCCGGAGACGGTCGTCTGCTGGAATGCCGGCGTCAAGCTCCTCACTGCGGATTCCCGCGTGGTCCAGCTGTTCCAGGATCTCCACGGCCTCGGCGTGGAGATCCTGGCCTGCAAGACCTGCGTGAACTTCTACAACCTCCAGGGGAAGCTGGGTGCTGGCGAGGTCGTCAGCATGCCCGTCATCGTCGACACGCTCTTGCATCACGATGTCCTGACGGTCTGATCTTCGACGATCGACCGGCCATTCCCCGCCGTCCCTGAGACCTTCCCGGCACACGCCCGCCCCATCCGGAGCCAAAGTTACGCTGGGATGTTGACTGCAAGCTCCCGCTCGGCCTCTTCCTCTGTGATCGCCTTCGCTCACGCCTCAACGCGGCAACGAATACGCTCTCGTGTTGGATGCTTCGAGCCTTCACGATATATGGGGTAGATGCTTTGCTACGCATCAGTCCGCGAATGACTGATCGAGCGGTCGTCTTGAACGGTCCTGACGTTGACCATCCTTGTGTAAACATAATGTACGATACGGCAGGGTCGGCGTGGGCTTTCTTCAATGCTTCCATGGCAACACGCTCCACCTCCTCCATCGCCTCCCAGTAGGGCATCTCACGGGGCCATGTTCTGACCAATGAAAATCCACTTCGATTGGTCCAGGGAGGTCTCGAAATCTTTTCCAGTCGCCTGTTTCGTATTTCATATCACCCTCCATTCCAACAGGTGGGTTAGCTGTCCTGAGTCAGCAGGAAAGACCGGATGCCATTCAGACATCTGGCCTGCCCCCCTTGGTTGGTCACCCGCAATGTTAGCTCAAACCGGCTCCTAACGCCAGCGCCGGGCGCGGTTGGGCTGAGCCCACGACGATTATTCAATTTCCCCCCGGCCCTATAGCGGGAGCAGCGGGGGCGAAATTCGGAGGGTATTCCTGGCTGGTGATCTGAAGGGGCGCCCCGTTCGAGGAACACATGTCTCCCCGAAGAGGGTGAATCTCTAGCCGTTACACAAAGGTGTTGATAACGGTCGGCGTTTCGCTAGTAACGGCATGAATTGGTTGACCGAATCGGAACGCCTTGTCGGGGAAGAAATCTTCCTCGATGTCAGCTCAATCCGAAAAGGACGGAATGCGCTGTAACCACAGAGGAATCGCGCCTATTGACAAGCGAATCTTCAACACCTTTGTGTAGCGGGTAGGGTGAATCTGGGGACTGGGTGGAGAGGGTTTCGCTGGTGTGAAGGGAAACGGAGCGCGTCAGTTGCCGGCGGGCCGTGCACCGGCGCAGCCGATCAACTGCACGCGCGGGTTAGGCGCGCTTTTGCGGCTTCACAGTCAATACCCTAGACTTTCCGCCGCTATGCGCTGGAAATAGGCCCTCTCCTCCGAAGTGGTGTTTGCGTCTGAATACCGATTCCCGACTGGACTGCGCGCGAGGATCGTCCCGTAGAGCGTGCATGCGGCCAGATAGGTCCCGGAAGGGGTGGGATGCCCATCCGCGCTGTACAGCAAGAGATCGGGTCTTTCGTGGAGTGACCGCGCAAAGGCTAGACCGGCCGGGGCCACCTCCGCTCCCAGCTCTGTCCCGAGAGCGTCGTAGGCCGCGGCAAGGTTCGCCGTGGTCACTCCATACGCAATGCTATCAGGCCGTTCCCACGTCATGAGAAGAATGGTCTGAGCTCCGCCGGCCCTGATTGCTCGATCGAACTCTCTGGCAAACTGATAGAACTTCTGCCGGTCACAGACCGGTGTTTGGCTTTGCTCCTGCAAGACGACGTAGCGCCATCCCCCGCGACGAATTGCTCGAAGGGCCTCCCCGTCCTTCCAGTGCCGTTCCAACGTGTAGCCGGCAGCCGTCTGCCGGGACGTCGCGATTGAAGGGGCCAGGCCCTCCAGCTGTTTGTCGATGCCGCCGCTGACATATGTGTAACTGTTGCCGATGAAGAGGATGCGTGTCGATGCTGGCTTGCTGCACGACGCCAGGACCAACAAAGCCACACAGAGGACGAAGACGGGTCGTCCAAAGGACGGTGTTCTCACGGCATCCCCACTTTCGCGAGGGGAATCTCACGCTGCGCCACGGATCCGCGACGGCCCCATGATCCGGCCGCATGTCCCCAACGACGGCCGTATGAAGCGCAGGGGCACGCCGGTAAGAAAGTACATATTATTCTACAGGCCGGTACCCGTCCTCGCAGGCGGTGCCCTTTCCTCCATCCCGGATGAAATGCAATGCGGTGCACGACACCGGCCGCGTCCAGCCGTGCGCGTCTCGGCATTATCCCCCATTGCCACAGCACCAGACAAGCTCTCGGCTTTCTTTTTTACCAGCGCCCGTCTTTTCTATGAGTGGTGTCGATGGGAAGATTCGACAGATAATGCAACGTCCCCTATTATGGGAGGACCCGTTGTTTACGACCGTGTGAAGCCTCGCGGAAAGGTCGCACGGGGCGGAGGGGTTCTTATTTAGGCTGCCTCTCGGGAGAGGACCGGCTCTTTGCGTTTGGAGGAGCGCTACCGCCATAGATTAGGGTAGCCCGTGAGCAACGTTTCGCGGTATCCTAGGCGCCATGAAACGGGTCTCAGGGCGGCGGTCCTTCCTCGCTTCCTCCGGCGCCGCCCCATCGCTGGGTGTTTCCTGGCTGGCGGGATTCCGGCGCGCGATTCGCCGCTGGTACGCGGGAAACCGGAGGCAGTTCCCGTGGCGGGAGATGCGCCAACCCTGGCCGACACTGATCGCCGAGGTCCTGCTCCGGCAGACGCGGGCCTCGACTGTAGCCCGAGTTTACGGGGGGTTCCTGGAGCGCTGGCCGACACCGCAAGCGCTCGCGGCCGCGCGCCCCGCTGAAGTCACGACTGCAATCGCCCCGCTTGGCCTGGGGTACCGGGCCGCAGAACTGGTAGCCATCGCGAGGCAGGTTGTCGAGCGATTCGGCGGAGACGTCCCGGCTGATCGGAAGAAGTTGATGGCGATCCCGAGTGTCGGCGACTACACGGCCTCAGCGGTCCTATCCCACGGCTTCGGCAAGGGCGAACCGACTGTCGACACGAATATTGTGCGCCAGATCCAGCAGCCTCCAGGGGAGAATTCTCTGTTCATGGAGGCCCTACCTTGGCACTCGTAAGACCTCGGCTAAATGATTATTATGATTTACCCTTTTCTCAAGAGCAAGTTAGCTTTGCTATCCCTCTCCTAGATGAAGACCTGCCTCTTTACGTTGACCCCTTTCTGCTCTGGAAATCCCCTTCTCAGCAGGACAATTCGTTGCATGCTCAAATCATAAACTCATTCAATTATCTTGGCACGCTTGTCCAGAAAGGCAGAGAAGATGAAGCCGTTATCCTACTGATCCAACTTTCCGAGTGCAATGAAGTGGGGTTCGGACATTCCATGTCTCGACACGGTGTGAAGATTGGGCGAAAGACTGCCGTTGAGATTCTCTCACTGTTCCAAGACATTCCCCAGGTCCAGACATCGGGATTTACCCATTTTGAGGAAATTCAACTTCTGGTTGAAGATATCGCGCACGACCGAATAAGTGACATTGCGTGCAATCTCCTCATGTCATTTCTCGTCGATTACACAATCGATGAGTGCAGCCGATGGTCAATACCTACAGCAAAGAGCCGGATAAACATCTACAACTGCAAATTAAACCAGTTCGGGTGTGAGGCCGTTGATTTGCCTATAAATCCGGAGACCAAGCGTCCTGTCGTGCTTGTGCCTAAGAGATGGCTTAGGTTTGTGCCCTGGATAAACTTTTCCGACTTTCAGGAGCATTACTTCGCAGAACACGCCGATGCGGAGCGCTTCCGGGATCGAGTGGCGATCTTAGACTACAATCGACACAACTACGGCATGGTACTAGCGTACGAGGCCATACGGGAAGGTGCCAGAAATGACTGCACCAATGATCTTCTCTTTCGGCCTATTTCAGTAATTTCGATGAAGAGGAAGATTCACGCTCTATCGGCTTTGAAGGCGGGCAAAACAGATAATGCGGACAAGGAGTACGAACGACTGATGGCTCCCTTGCTTGCGTCTGCAATGTATCCCGAGCTAGATTTCGCCGCTGCTCAGAGTCGAACCGTATCTAACGTACTCATACGCGATCTAATATTCTATAACAACCGGTCGTGCGACATAACCATTGATCTTCATAAGCTGTATGAATCACGACAGATGGTCATGGAAATGAAAAATGTCGCTGCTCTGAACAACGACCACATCGACCAGCTGAATAGATACATGAAGGAGGAATTCGGAAGGTGTGGGATCATCTTAACAAGACACCTTGCTCCGAAAGCAGTCTATAAGAACACAATTGACCTCTGGTCAGGCCAGAGAAGATGTATCCTGGTTCTAAGCGATGAAGACATCGCATTGATGGGGACACTCTACGAGTCTAAGCAAAGACGGCCAATAGAAGTATTAAAGAAAAAATACGTAGAATTCAGCAGAGATTGCCCTGGGTAGGAGGACATGCTCATGGGAAAGACGGGTGTGAAGGGACTGGATGTGGGCCGTTATGAAAGAGTTAATGCGCAGCTGGAAGGAGTATATGAGGAAATCACAGCCCTTTCGAAGAAATCCCCAAACGATGGGGTAAATAAGTTTAAGCTTCGGCTTGTAAACAGAATACTCGAAGATGCCAACCAGATTCTTGACGATAAACACAAGCCATTTGACGACTTCGGAGTGTTTGATGAAGTCGCCCTTCCGAGCAACAGCGACGTGGCATTCATCCTTGCTCAGTATCTCAACTGTATGGAGAATCTGAGGAGCGAGAATATTAAAGAATCAGGTTATGGCGGAAAATGGTACTGGGTCGTTAATGGCAAAGTAACATTAGACAGAACGGCGCCGCCAAAGAAACTAAAGGGGAGGTAAGAATCGTGGCGATCAAAAGCACGGCAAGCCAAGGTTTACCGACCAACTCTCAAGCCGAGAAGTATGCGCTCCTTTATCCACTTCTAAAATCTGCTCTCTTTGAGATCAAGGAACTGTCCAAGAAGAAACAGGATGACCCCCTGAATAAGCTGAAGGTAGGAAAGGTTAACAAGATTCTCTCCCAGATTAAGACAGACGTGCTTAACGATGATCCTTCTCGGGTGTTCCTTGATCTTTTGGACGACGAAACCTTACCAACGAATAGCGATGCGGTTCTGATAATCGCGCAATACGAGGCAGCAATGGCGCAATTTCATGCGAAACACTACGGGTGGGATGGAACCAAGGAAAGATGGTTCACAAAAGAGAATCCTGGTTTTGAAAGTTGAACCCTTTAATACACTCGCGGGTGCCTCAGGCGTTTGATTTCATATGAGCGATACGCCATCCTTCCAGGACCCATATTTGCTCTAGCCGTTCCACAAAGGTGTTGAAGGTCTGATTATCAATAGGTGCGGCTGCCCAGTCAATATCGTATGTTACGGTGCTTTCATACGATGGTGGTGCTGAAGAAAGCCAAGAGCCGGAGTAAAGGGCAGAGGAAAAACGGCCCTAGGCTCCAACAGGTATCAGGGCGCTGCCACGGAAACCACCCCTCGGTTGTTTACGCCCGTTTTGGCAGGGACGGTTGTTTCCGACGCACCGCCAGCCCCCTTCGGCTGAATTTCGTTCCCGCCCGACCCCTTTAGGGGCGGGGCGGAAAATCCGAAAATCGCCGCTCATGGTTCCGGACCCGGCCCCCCCCTCCGTATTCTTGCCAAAGTCTCCCATGCAGAGGCCCTCGGCCTGACCGGTCACCTCTTAGTGGGCGTCATCGGCACCGCATCCCTCCTGTATCGGCAGCCCCCTGTTGCTCCGGCGGGGGCGATTGCGATTGACAGCCCGTGCACGCGGATTATCCCGTCCCACCGCTGCAGTTTCGGAGGTGTCAGCCCGCCGGCCGGAGATTCGCCGCACGACGTTGGCTCAGGCTGCCCGATCGGCGCCCGGCCCTGGTCTGCAGTACCCCCAATTCTCGGACCGGACCTCCCTCCTCCCTGGTCGTGTATCCGTAGCCCCCCCGTGTTACTGGAACGGGGGGCGTTTCCGATTGACACCGCCCAAGACCTTCGATACAGTCCTCTAAACTATCTCCTCGCCTTTGATTCTGCGATTCAGGCAGTATTGGCCAGCAATACATATGAGGGCATATCGAGATGTTTTACCACGCTATCCTGAGCCTGAGTTACGGTCCAGCAAAACACTATTGGTGGAACATGTCTAGAGACCACGTTATTACCGACCTGCTCACCCCCTTCGTGAATGGTCAAATCGTATATGTCAATTACCAGAATGGTCACGCCCTCCTCAATATGAAGGACGCGAACCTGGGCTAACGACCAGATCATGAGCAAAAGTCCGTGAGGAAAATGGGTGACACTCCGACACCGAGGTTCCCCGGGGGAACCGAAAGGAGTGTGACCCATGGAGAGGATCGGCAAGGCAGGAGGGAGGCGGAAGCAGAGCCGGGGGCCGCGGAAGGCAACGCGGCGGGCGGGTGGGGCGCACCCCCACGTCCACCCGTTCGAGGTCCGGCGCAAAGCGGTGCAGCTCTGCCTGGAGGAAGGGTTCCCCCCCAAGCAGGTCGCCCGCGAACTCGGCGTCGGCTTCAGTACGCTCGGGGCGTGGGTGCGCCGGTATCGCGCCGAGGGGGAAGCGGGCCTGCAGGCGAAGCCGACACGGCCGCACCGGCAGCGCCCGAAAGTGGCCCCGGCGGTGAAGGCGGAGGTCGTCGCCCTCAAGCGGCGCCACCCCGAGGCGGGGATCCAGAAGATCAGCCAGTTCCTGCGGCGCGTGCTGTGCCTGCCGGTGAGCCGGGAGACGGTGCGCCGCACCCTGCACGCGCACCAGCTCCTCAAGAAGCCACGCCCCAAACCCCAGCGGAACCCGGCCCGACCGCGCTTCTTCGAGCGCGCCACGCCGAACCAGCTCTGGCAGACCGACATCTTCACCTTCCGCCTGGGCGGCAAGAACGCTTACCTGATCGGCTTCCTCGACGACCACTCCCGCTACGTGGTGGGGCTGGACGTCTTCCGCAGCCAGACGGCGGAGCACGTCCTGGAAGTGTACCGCCGGGCGGTGGCGGAGTACGGGGTCCCCAAGGAGCTGCTCTCCGACCAGGGCCGGCAGTTCTCCAGCTGGCGCGGGACCACCCGGTTCGAGGCGGAGCTCCGGAAGGATCGGGTGCACCACATCAAGAGCCGCCCGCACCACCCCATGACCCTGGGCAAGCTGGAGCGCTTCTGGAAGACGATCTGGGAGGAGTTCCTGGCGCGCGCCCAGTTCGAGAGCTTCGAGGCGGCCGGCGAGCGGATCCGGCTCTGGGGGACGCACGACAACCACCGGCGGCCCCACCAGGCCCTGGAGGGGCTCTGCCCGGCGGATCGCTTCTTCGGCATCGCCCAGGAGCTCCGGCAGGTGATCGAGCGGGGCATCCAGGAGAACGTGCTCGAGCTCGCGCTCCGCGGGCAGCCCCAGAGCCCCTTCTACATGGTGGGCCGGCTGGGCGAGCAGTCGGTGGTGATCCGGGCGGAGAAGGGCCGCGTGAAGATGCTCGTCGATGGCGAGGAATCGCGACCACAGCAGGAGGTGACCTACGACCTGGAAGGAGGGGCCCGTGAGCACGGAAATCCCAGCCAAACCGGACCCGCTGCGATACAATGCCCAGCAGCGCGTGCAGGCGGTGCTGTCGCTCTGGACCGAGCGGCGGCGCCCGGGGGAGGTCTGCCAGGAGCTGGCGATCAGCCCGAAGGTGCTCGCCCAGTGGGAACAGCGGGCGCTAGCAGCGATGCTCCAGGCGCTGGCGGCGCCGACGCGCCGCGACCCGGGCCCCGCGCTGAGCCCGAAGCTGGAGCGCCTGCTCGCGCGGCAAGCCCTGCAGCAGCAGAGCCGCCTGGCCCGACTGGAGCAGCGGCTCACCAAGCTCCAGGAATCGAAAGCCCCACCGCCGCCCACCAAGTAGAGAAGGCCCGCGGGGCGGGAGGACGCGATGCGCGAGCCGACGGCCAGTCCCCACCAGCAAGCCCTGGCCCGGCAACGGGCGCAGCTGATCATGCAGGCGCGGAGCGGGGTGGTGAGTGCCCAGGAAGCCGCCCGGCAGCTGGGGGTCTCCCGCAAGACGGACTCCAAGTGGGAGCGCCGGGCCCTGGCGGCGATGGTCGCGGCCCTGGGCAACCGGGGCCAGGGGCGGTCGGCGCAGCCGCACGACCTGGAGAAGGCGGCCCTCCGACGCCAGACCCAGGAGCTGCAGGCCCAGCTCACCGTCCTGCAGCAGACGGAGCGGCTCCGGCAGGTGCTCGCGCAGCCGGATAAAAAAAACCCCTGAGGTGGCCGCGATGCTGATCCCGACCTTCACCCAGCTGAAGCACGACGTGCGCTGGCCCTACGAGCGCCTCTGCCGGGTCCTGGGGGTGCCCTATAGGACCTTCCGGCGGTGGAAGCAGCGCCTGGAGCGCGGCCAGCCCGCCCGGCTCCGGCCAGGGCCCAAGAAGGTGGCCCCCCTGACCCTCGAGGAGCTGCGCGGGGAGGTAGCCCGCCTGCACCACGGCCGCCGGCGCAGCCGAGGCGTCGGGGCGGTGTACCGGCAGTTCCACCCGCAGGTCTCCCGCCGCACGCTGCAGGCGCTGACCGCGACGCTGCGGCGGCAGCGGGCCCAGCAGCGCCAGGCCGCCTGCCGCCACATCACCTGGCACGTACCCGGCTTGGTCTGGTCCCTGGACGACGCGGAACTGGCGCGAGGGAGTTCGCCTCTCCTGCGCCTCCAGCAGGTGCAGGATCTCGCCTCGCGCTACAAGTTCCCCCCCTGGGTGGGGGAGCGGATCTTAGGAGAGACCGTGGCGCTTCGCCTGGAACAGCTCTTCGTGCAGCATGGCCCGCCGCTCGTGCTCAAGCGGGACAACGGGGGCAATCTCAATCAGCACGCGGTCGAGGAGGTGCTGGCCCGGTACGGGGTCCTGCCACTCAACTCGCCCCCGCATTATCCGCCCGACACCGGCGGGATGGAACGCGCGGTGCGGGAACTCAAGACGCCGCTGGTGGCGAAGCTCCGCGCCAGCGGTCCGATCCCGGAGTCCCAAGTGCAGAGCTGGGCGGCCCTCTTGGCGCATGACCTGAACCATCGCCGCCGTCGCTCTCTCCAGGGGGACGTGGCCTGCCGGGTGTTTCAGGATGCCAGGCCAGCCCTGAAGGCGTATACTCGCCGCAAGCGACGGGAGGTCTTCGAGGAGATCAATGCCCTGACCCGGACGCTCATGGAGGCCCAGACGGATTGCACCCCCCGTCACGCCGGAACGGCCCGGCGGCTGGCGGTGGAAGCCTGGTTACAAAAACACGGGGTCATAAGCATCACTCAGAACCACAGAGTGTTACCCATTTCCCTCAAAGAAATCGCTCATAATTAGGTTGGCCCCACAATCTTAACAAGGCCCGTCCCGTCAGCTATTGGCTTCAGCGCCGACCAGACAGTTTGCCCATCGTCAGCGTCCGATTTGTCTAAGAGAGAGTCAAGTGTAACATCGTCCAGAAGATAAGCCGTCACATTACACTGTGGATCGGAATCCACCAATAAGACTTTGTATCCAAGATCGCCAAGGGCGAACGTAAGATTAATCGTTAATGTCGTCTTACCGACACCGCCCTTATGGTTGTAAACGGTAATTCGCTTGGCGTGGTGGCGGCTCGTCTGATTCGTCTTCATTGGGCTAATCTTTTGCCTCTGGGGTGGGCGTCTTTTTTGATGCACGTCGAGGACGTGCCTTTGCCATAGCAGCTTTCGCCGCCTGGCGGTCAGGCAACGCCTGTACAAAACGTTCGCCTGCCGCGCTCAACTGCTTCTTTCCTTGAGGGGCTGGCACGAGGTAACCACTCTGCATCGCGTTATTCACAGCGTAAGCCGCGTTAGAAAACTTCATCTGGGCTGCTTCGGTGTTGAGCTTGCTTATGTCGACAGTCTCAAAGTGTGGCATGCCTTTATAGTGCGTGAGGTAGTAGCTGAGGCATGCTACCTTCTCGACATCAGACGAGGGTTGCTTATCGAGAAGAAAGTCTTTGGGGGATATTGACCGATCGGCAGAGAAGCTATCCGGGCCAATAGGGGTGGGTTGCTCGATTGTCGAAAGTCTCAGGGGTGCAGGCGCAGTGAGGGGAATGCCTAGGAAGGCAGCAACTGCTGCCAATATTCGCTCTTGATTTGGCCGGTCTAGCTTGCGTAAATATGACAGAATACTGGTAAGAACTTCAAGGTCGTCTGGGGACATCTGGGCACTGTCTGTCGACATGCTTCTCACCTCAGCCGTAAGACGGCACGTCTGTTTGGGAGGACGCCATGGCAAAAAGAAAGGGAAATTATTATGGATTTTCCCCCCACGGACGGTTCGAGGAGAGCCTAAGACGTTCTGGAGCGTACTTCAAGGCACGCGAGAAAGTCAAGGAAGATTCGGTGACCGAAATTCTTGAATCCACTCCCTCGCGCTGCCGCAACTCCCTGTTGGTAACTCCGGTCGTAATGCGGGACGTTGCCAACTTCGTCAACTTGTGGCGGTAACGACAACCCCGCACCCACCACTCCCTCACCCTTCGGGGGCATCGCCCCCCAAGAACACAAGAGCCCTCGGGGATCCGGAGATCCACCGGGGGCCGTCAGGTTCACACGCCAGGAGCTTTCCGGTCGGCATCTTCGCCTCCTTCAGGCCGCCTAGCTGGGCATCGAGATTATTCGCGCAAGACCCTACGTCTCATCAGGGGGTCTAGTCAAGATGAAATGAGCGGGGACGGGGGAGAGACTCGAACCCTCATGAATGCGGGCCGTCCTTGAAGTCGCAGAAGAATTGACACAGTTCTAGCACAATCGGGCAGTTTCGCAGGTCTGGACAAGACTGGCAGAAAGCAGATAACATATTGAATCTAATGTGGTGCCGGGGGAGGGAGTCGAACCCTCATGGGGCAAGCCCCGCGGGATTTTGAGGATCGTCAACTTCCCACATTTTCCGACACCTTACATTGGTATTGTACCACTCTTGTACCGAATCCTTCCATCCTTTCGAGCTGCTTCCGCTGATAGTCGGGATGGAGGTGCGCATAGAGCTTTGTCACGGTCGGTGAGGTGTGGCCCATGCAGCGGGCAATCACCTCCAAGTCCACACCCGACATCGCGGCGTAGGAGCCGAAGGTGTGGCGGAGTCTGTGGAAGGTGTAGCGCGGGATGCCGGCCCACTTGCAGCGCCACTGGAGACGGTCCAAGAGCGCGTGGCGACTGGTCGCCCACCAGAAGACCTTTTCAGGGGCGAAGGTGGCCCTCGGAATCTCCTGAAGTGCCACGCGGGCATTTTTGAGAAGGGGCACGATTCGCTGCTTCCGCCCCTTGCCCCGCTTGACCAGAACGTACCCGTCGCGCAGATTGACATCCTCCCATTTGAGGCTGATGACTTCCGTGATGCGGAGGCCCGTCCAGACGGCAAACCGGAAGATGGGCCTGTCGCGCCCCGAGACCTTCAGGAGCTTCTCGAACTCCTCGAACGGGATGAAGGCCGCCGGGTCGTCCTGCTTCACCGGGAGGGACGGCCGCTCGACCTCCTTCGCCGGGTTCGCGGCCAGGTACCGGAGCTTCACCGCCCACTTCAGGCAGTCGTGGATGGCGGCCAGGTCCTGCCGGACCGTGGAGGGCTTGATGCCCGCCTTCAGCCTCGAATCGCGGTACGCCTCAATGACCTCGGCGGTGGGTAGCCGCTCGAACGGCATCAGCTTGAGGGCTCGCATCACCCGCTCGCGGTAGCTGTCGGTGCGCCAGGGCTTCTTCGCCTCATAGATCTCCTGGAACTCCTTGAACGAGGCGTCGAGCAGGACGCCGTACTCCTTGGCGTAGCGCTCGCGGATCACCTTATCGCGGAAGAACTCGGCCTCCTGCTTGGTCCTGAACTGCTTCTGGTGGCGCCGGCCCGTCGGATCGGTCCAGTCCACACGCCAGGCCGTCCGGCGCTCACCCCTCCATTTCCAGGTGCGTTTCCACAGGTTCATGTCGGATCACCTCCTTTCGTCTCGTCTCGCCTTCCAGTCTGGCTGTCCCTGGCGGACGGTCCCTACGATTTGCGCTTCTCGCCTCGCCGGAGGATCGCGAGAAAGGCGGATGGACGGACAACCTGGACCCCTCCGTACGCCTTCACCGCCAGGAGATCTCTGTCGCCGGATACCACGTACTGCGCCCGCCCCTCGATTGCCGCCGCGAGGAACTTGTCATCGGCAGGATCACGGCTCACCTTCAGAGTCGTGTCTCCCCGAACGAGGATGCTTTCCTCACCGAGGGCTTCAAGGAGCGAGACGATCTCCTCCTCGGACATCCAGCGGAACTTCTGAAGCTTCTCATAGAGAAGCACCCGCCCGATCTCTTCCAAGATCGGCGGCGAGAGCACCAACTCGAAAGTGCCGCGCTGCCAGGCCCGGAGGAGGCGACCTTCGTTACCGCCGCGAATGAGCGTGGCCGAGACGACCACATTGGTATCGAGGACCACCCTCATGCTTTGACCGGGGGCGTTGCGCGGCGGGCCGCCGCCACGGCCTCGCGGACGAGCCGCCGGATCTCAAGCGACGGGACCCCCCGAGTGCGCGCCTGGACGCGGTCCAGGAGGGCCGCGAGCTGCTCCCGCGTGGCTTGGCGTCGGACCTCACTCGTGTCGATATACAGGCGCAGGGCTTCCCGAACCAGTTCCGACTTGGTCCGATTCTCCTGCACCGCGACGCGCTCCGCGCTCTTGAGGAGCTGGGGCGGCACTGAAATTGTCATCAGTTTTCGTAGGGCCATGCGGTCTCCCCCTCTCTTCTTGTAATACATTGTATGAACATCTTACCGCCGGCGCATAGGCATGTCAAGAGGGCTCCATGACTTCCTTTCGCTGATTCCGCCTTCGCGAGATTTCGTCATCGGGCTTCAAAGGCGGCTCAGGCCGGAGCCCGAAGACCCCGGCCTGAGTGGTCCTAGCGGAGGAAGGGAGACCTCGTGCCGATCGCGCCGGTCCCGGCCATCTGCCGCTTCACCCAGGCCTCGACATCGGCCAGGTTGAAGCGGTACCGCCGGCCGATCCGGAGGTACGGCAGGCCTTTGAGCTTTCCGGCCTTGAGGAGTTCCCAAAGGCGGTTGCCCGGCCTGCGACCACTGGAGGTAATTCCGAGAAACTCCGCCACCTCCGCCAGCCCAACGAGTTGGCCCATGGCCACCTCCGTCGCCGGAGGCGAACTCAGGGTCAACTGCGGCCCCGCCGCAGCCATCTCTCGGTGAGCGGTGCCGGCGAGACCAGAGTCAGGGGAGCCGCCGGATATCCGGCGGGTGTCCCCGACTCACATCCCAGATACTACTGGGGAAGAAGGGAGTCAAGGGAAAAGCGACTGACTTTCAGCGTTCGTCGGGGTTGGTTGGAGTGAATGTCAAACGACGAATGAGAGGCATCTTTGACGGGACAGCGACCGAGCACGATTATCCACCTGATCAGATACGCACTACACTTTCTCGTACACCTGAGCGACTGCTTTCAGGAGGTTAGGCTTACCTGAGTGAAAGGATATGCCTGCAACGGAGAATCGCTCGTTGGCCAGCGAGGACAGCGCCCAGTGGCTTCACCCGACCACACTTGCTCGGACAAACCACCCGAGACACTCCTAATCTTGGAAACTATGCAGGGTCTTCATTCAAATTCTAATCCCCCCAAAAGACGCTGCTGCTTTTCAATCTCATACAAGAGTGCAATGAAGATAGCGTATGGGTGAAGGAGAGTAGTCAAGGAAGCTTTAGCCTCGATATCCTCACGAAAATACTTGGCCCGATTCGTGTCGATCGTCAAAATCCCAATGATCCTCCGATCAGGATCCAGTCTCGGCTTCCCCCTGATAATGGGGTAGCTGAACATAGACTTAAAGTTCGCCGCTTGCCCCGCGTAAAGCTCCATCCACCGCCTGGTGCTGGGTGGCTCCTTTTTCATCTCTGCTGGAACGTCCTGGATAACTTCCAACTGTTCCTGTCTGAATGCAAGAATCGCCGTCGCTCTAGGATGATCCTCCTCCTTAATATATTCAGAACCAGGGCTTGGATACATCGCTGGGGGGTAGTAGAAGTTTGTTCGCTTAAGCACAACGTGTCCGCCAGTCTCCGATACTGGCTCATAGAAGGTGCTCTTGAAGTAATTGTGCCTGCTCCTCATCTCTCCTGTTGCAGGTGGGTCAGCCGCGAATGTATCAGATAATTTACCCATCAGTCGCCTGACAAGCAAATTGACATCTAGCCCTCGATCAGGAGAAGAGGATAGTTCCGCCTTCGTATCCGTCCGTGCCTCTAAACCGGAGTTTGTAGCATGGACGGCTGCCAAGCTGTCTTTTATCACATCAACGAGACCGTCCAATGCTCGCGACAGTAACATGTACTCTCGTTGTGCTTCGGCTAATTCGCGTTGAGTCTTCTCATGCTCATATGCCTGCTTCCAAGTCCTTGCTTCTCCTCTTTGAGCCTTCAGCCCTTCATATAGAACTGGGAGGCCGAATAATAGGAGTACATAGCCTGAGACAAACACCGCCCAGACGGGCTTCGAAATATCCTGCTCATGAAAAAGATATTCGCCGGCCACTCCTAGGAAAGTAAAGATTCCAAGTATGAACGCTCGCCCACCTGCCCTTAGAAGCAGAGTAGATTCCAGACTTATCATTGACACAACCTCCGTCCATTCACCGGATTTTCGCCAGAAGCTCCTCTTTCTCCTCGGCGGGCAAGAATGCTGCAGTAACCGCGTTCATCGTGACTGCATGTATATCCTGTTTACTAAAGCCAAAATGCTGGACTAGAATGGTGAATTCCTTTGACAGGGTGGTATTGCATACAGAAGGATCATCTGTGTTGACTGTCACCACTATGCCGGCATCGTACAGTGTACGAACTGGATGCGACGAAATACTTTGCACAGCGGAAGTCAAAATATTCGACGTAGGACATAACTCCAGAGGAATCTTCTTCTCTCGAAGAGTACTCATGAGCTCCGGACTCCGAACGGCTGAGAGTCCGTGCCCGATCCTATCCGCGGCAATCACTTCAATGGCTTCCTTGATATTTTCCGGTCCAGAGAACTCCCCTGCATGAATTGTCACTGGAAAACCCAGCTGCTTAACCTGGTGAAAGAAGTCAGCAAACAGCCGCGGCGGATGCCTCTTTTCCTTCCCAGCTAAGTCGAAGCCGACAATGCAATCCTTCTTCATATGCATGACATGGTTCAACAGCCTCCCGTAGTAGTGCCGTCGCGTAACCTCCGGCACGTACGGAAGATAGTGCCTGGTTAGACTAAGCACCATGCGAACCTTAATCGGCAAGTTGTCCTCGGCTCGACTGATCCCCATTTCGACGCCCTTGGTGAACTCCTCCAAAGACAAACCCCCATTCAGAACCCCAAAGGGGGACTGCCGGAATTCGACATATAAGACGTTGTCTCTTGACGCGTCCTCCGCCGCCTCATAGATGACCCTGGCAATCACTTCTGCATCGACAAATAAATGATTGAGAATGTCTCTCCACGGCCGGAAAAATTCGGCTAAGCCATTGACGGGCTTGTCAACCTGCATGTAGGTCGTCAGCTGTGTTAGGTTTTCTGCAGGCAATCTTATATTACGTTCCCTAGCGATTTCTAATACACTTGTAGGGCGAATCGCGCCTGTAAGGTGTCGGTGAAGATCAATTTTGGGAAGGCTCCTCACTTCATCCTCAGAAATCAGGCGCCTCCCGAAGTTTAGTTGGGGCTGACTATTGTGATTCCGCATACGTTCAAAAACCACTAGGGGTAGCTCTCTGATCGGATGGAGTTTTTCCCTGGGTCGTGGCCATCCCACGTCAGAGGAGTTAAGCCCATTCTCACTCACTTAGAGCAGTCATTACACCTGGGTGCGCTCGATTGTAACCGTAGCTTGGTGGTCACTCTTGATTGCAGCGACGATGGGAAACGCTCGGTCGATCCAGCTGGGGGAACAGCGATATACGAGGTTCGTTGGTCGGTAGACGAGAAAGGGCTGGAACGTAGGAGCTGCTGATTTTCAGGGAGGTGAAACCAGAATAACTCCGCGTCGCCCATGGGTGGCATCTCCCCGGCTTCTCTCGAGGGAAGAAGCCAAACCTCTCGGTTCGGGTCAAAGCATAGGCATAAGAATATCGAGATCTGCCGGTCTGTCAAGCCGAAAGTTCAGGTCTACCCCGAATCTGTTGCAGCTTCGAATTGGGACCTCGTGATAGGTTGCGGGAGTCCGACTTCTTTGGACACTTTCCCGAGTCTGTCGCAGGAGCCGCACGGGACTGTTCCGGTTCTAGGCCGCCGGAGGCGATTGGGCGCCCCGAAGGCACGATTCGAGAGTGCCGGGGGGCCTTCCTGTCCTCCCGACGATCCGAGCAATCGATTCCGCGTAAACTGCTTGGTGTAACGGGGGCAATTTGCTCAAACACTTCTTCGAAAGGAACCTCTTGCCTCAATCGAATTTCCATTGCGGGCATCTCACCTTTCATGCTACAAGCTCTCCCATTTTCTCCTTAATACAGCGGCGCTACGTTTTGTCCCTCCTCCTCGTCATTCTAAGCGTCTTCTCTCATGTCTTTGATTCCGCTGGCTGGCACTTGAGCGGTCCGGGAAGTGCCGCGTCTTATCACTGGAACTGGCACTGGTTTCCTTCCTTTCGGAGGCGGCCTGCTAGCGGCATATTAAGTGCCACCGCCACCGCATCGAACATGTTCTCGTGGTGCGCCTGTTTCCATTTCCGGTCCTGCGTCAGATAGACCTTGAGCTCCGGGTACCTGGCCACCACGGCCTTCGCCACGTCGGCCTTGCTCGCGTGGCCGTTGCCGGTGATGTGTTTCTTGACCCTGCTCGGATTTGGGCTGACGACCTGAAGGCCCTTGCATCGTCCCAGGGTCCGAATCTCACCGTTTGAACTCCCAGGCCGAATCTTACTCTTGCGCTGGCTCCTAGGCCCATGCTATAAGCTCCGTGGCGCCGCTTTACAAAGCGACGCTACCCCCCCTGGTTTTCCACACCCCCCGTCCCGGCATTGACAGTTTTCGAATCATCCCCTATGCTGAAGGTGGTCAACTAATTGATTGATTAGTCATCTCTCCCCGGAGGGAAGACCATGCCCAAAGCGGCCAGTGCACCCATGACCAAGAATCTTCCTGCCTTCATCGCCCGGACCCAGTTCGGGCAAATCCTGGAGCGGGTCTCCCAACGGGGGGACCGCTTTGTGGTGACCAAGAAGGGCGAAGCCAAGGCCGTCATCCTCGGCGTCGAGGACTTCCTGCGGTCCGTGGTCAAGACCCCGAAGTCCCTCGCCGCGCTCCAGGCGCAGGCGAAAAAGCGCGGGAGCGACCGCCTCACCCTTGAGGAGATCGAGGCCGAGATCGCCGAAGTTCGCCGGGCCAAGACCGCCGCCAAAGCATGACCCTCCGGGTGGTCTATGATACCAACGTGATCGTCTCGGCTGCCCTCAAGCCCGGCAGCTTGCCCGCCTCACTCGTCAGCCTGGCCATGACCAGACGAGTGAGGCTTTTTGTTTCTCTGGCGATTCTCGACGAGTACGCGGCCGTCCTCAGACGGCCTAAATTTCGCCTCGACCCCATACGGATTGACGCCTTCCTGCGGGATCTCCACAAAGCCGCCGTCACTGTCCGCCCCTCAGAACGGGTGCGCGAGGCGCCCGACGAGGCCGACAATCGCTTCCTGGAGTGCGCCCTCGCGGCTCAGGCTGACTACCTCGTGACCGGCAATAAGAAACACTTCCCGCGGCCGGCCTTTGAACGGACGAAGGTTGTGAGCCCCGCCGAGTTCGCCTTGCTCGTGGTTCGGTAGGAGACCTCCGCTCATCCGGCCCTCGGAGCAACCCCCGGCCGCCCTTAATCTGACTGCCCCCACAGCTCGAGGCTTTTATTCTGCCCCCTGGCCTCGCCGTAGCGGAAGACCCCGTCCTGATAGAACCGCGCGCGGCCCAGAATCGCCGCCACCTGCCGCTGGGTCCAGGGTTTCCCGTTCCGCCGCGCCCACCCCGTCTCGGTCAGGATCTGCGCGATACGCGGGCCACTCTGGCCCCGGCCGGCGAGCGTAAAGATCGTGCGAACGATCTCCGCCTCCGTGGGGTCCACCTCCAGCCCGTTCCCGTTCCGCCGGTACCCGTAGGGGGTATTGCCTCCCGGTGGGAGCCCGCGGCGTACCCGCTCCTGGCGGCCCTTCCAGAGCCGCTCGATGATCTCCTTCCGGTTCTCCTCGGCGATGGCGCCCCGGATCTGCCGGATGAGCACGTCCTTCCGGTCTTTCCCGTTGTAGTTCGGCATGTCGGCGATGAGGATGTCCACGCCTAACCGTTCGAATTCATAGAACAGGTTCTCGGCCAGCCGGAGATCCCGCGAGAGCCGGTCCAGGGAGGGGAGGACCACCGCCCCGATCCGGCCCCGCTGGCAGTCCCGGAGGAGCCGCCGGAGGCCCGGCCGATTCTCCGCGATCCCGCTCTCGGCCTCGTCCTTGTAGAACCGCTCAATGAAGATCCCCTGCCGCTCGGCAAAGAGGGTCACGTCCCGGATCTGGATATCGATGCCGTAGCCCCGCCGCTTCTGCTCCAGGGTGGAGACGCGGCAGTAGGCCACCGTGTGCTTTTTCCGCTCCATGCCTCCTCAGAATCATGTTTCGACCTGGCCTAGCGCCTCTTTGTAAAGCGGCGCTCGACCCGCTTCTCACTCTGCCAGAGGCAGCAGGCATGTCAAGTCCGCGGGACCTAGGACCGGAACGGGAACCTCATTCCTCAAGGAGGGCATGTGTCATGAACCTTCGCGTAGTCCTCGTCGGCGCACTCATGGTGGTGGTGATGATCATCCTGCCGGCTCCCGCCCGGTGTCAAGTCCGGCCGTGGGATGTGTCCCTGGGTGCTTTCGTGGGCGGCGCCCTGCCCTTCGATACCGACGTCAAAAGCAGCGGCCAGACCCGGGGCCTCCCGTTCTCGTTCACGGCGAAAGATCTCACTCTGAAGGACTCGGTCTCCTTCGGCGGGAAGCTCACCGGCTGGTGGACGGGCCTGCGCCCCCGGACCCATCTGGATTTCGGGGCGGGGCTGGATATCACCCGGTTCTACCCGGACATCAAGGCGCAGACGGCCTCCATTTCGGGGACCATCGGCGGCCTCCCCGTGTCGGGCGTGAGCGCCCCCTGGCCCAAGGTGGGGGTGAGCAGCACGCTCGTCGGGCTCAACGCCCTGGTCCGGTGGCCCCTGGGGGTCACGCCTGAACTGCCGAATGGCCGATGGTACCCCTACCTTGGCCTGGGCGGGGGGGCGGACATTGCCCGGGCCACCCTGGAGGGGAGCAGTGACACGGATACCGCCGCCGCACTGCAGGTCCTGGGTGGGGTCACGCTCTTTCTGACCCGGCACCTGGCCCTGTTTGCGGAGTACAAGTTCACCCACGCGAGCCACTCCTTCGCGTTCAGCGGCCCGGGCTACCAGGAGACGGACAAGGGTACGGGGGACGTGAATCATCTCGTGGGCGGCCTGGCCTGGCACTTCTGAGAGAAGGGCCGGGGTTGCGGCCTAGGAGGAAGGACGATGCGAACGCTTCTGCTCGTGGTCGTGCTGCTAACGGGGGTCCTGCGCATCGGGGGCATCGCCGCCGCGCAAACAGCGGGAGGCACGACGGCGCCCCCGCCCCTGGCCGGGGTCTGGAAGGGCACCGCCGCCGGGGGGAGCGCCCTCCAGAACGTCGTGCTGACCATCACGGAGACGGGGCAGGTCTCCTACGGGGTGGACGCGGCCTGGGCGCCTCAGATTGCGCTCAACGGCGCGGCCGAGGCCACCGTGGTCGCGCTGACGGCCGACACCCTGGTCTTCACGTACCTGTCGCAGCTGCCGAACGGCTCCACGAACACCATTCGGGTGGAGCTGCACCTCGTGGCCGGGCAGCTCGTCGGCAAACGGGCGGGCGGGGGCGAGGCGCCGCGGTACCTCACCCTGACGCGCACTCCCTGAGGGGGCGCCGGGCTCGCCGCGCCACCCGCGGCACGGAGGGACAGCAATGAGACCATGCAGGGGCCGATTGTGGCTCATCACCAGCGTGGCGCTGGTCCTGGCAGGCTGTGCGTCCAGCGGGGTCCTGACCGGCGCCGTCCCGCCCGCCGGGGGCCTGGGCCGGTTCAAGACGGTCTCCGTCACGGTCGAGTCCCGGCTCGCCGACACCCAGGAGGAGGCGACACGGTTGCAGGCGCTGATCGTCGCGGGCTTGCAGAAACCGGGACGCTGGCAGGTGGCCGATCAGAACCCGGACCTCGTGCTGACGGCCACCCTGACCGATGTCTATAAAGTCCCGCGGGCCGCCCGGCTCATCGGGGGCGCGCTGGCCGGTCAGGCCTCCGTCGACGCGGACGTGGTGCTCCGGGACGCGCACGGCGCCGAGGTGAGCCGCTTCCACGTGACCGGGAAATCCTCCGGCGGGACGATCTTCGCGGGGACCACGGACCAAGCCCTGGCGCGGGCGGCGGAGCAGGTGGTCGCGTTCATCGAACAGAACGGCGGCGCGTAAGCCGCGTTCGGATGTAGGAAAACTTTGCCACCCGCACGGGGGGGAGGGAGCGCGGAGGAACGTCGTTGCCGGGCAGGACTCTCGGGGAGCTGTTTATGCGGGGAGCCGGATCGAAGGAAGGCACGGTGAACGCTGGAGAGGACAGGCGACGGTTTCCCCGGTGTGCGCGGGTCGGGCCCCCGACAGAACGGGGAGACGCGGGGGCCAGTCAGCCGCTGCTGATCAACGTGAGCCCCGGCGGGGTGTGTCTGTGGGTGCGCGAGCCGCCCCCCACGGGCCGGCCGTACACGCTGCATTGGCAGCGGGAGGGGCGGGAGACCGTGGTCCCGCTCCAGCTCGTCTGGCTGCGGCCGTGCCGGCCGGTGCGGGGCACAGAGCCCGACCAGGCCCCCCAGGGGTGGCTCGCCGGCTTTGCCGTCGCGCCGGCCCCGCCCGGGGCCCCGCGTTCCACGCATCCGCCGGATCTCCCGGTGAGCGGGCCGCTGGAGGTCGTGTCCCCCGTCGAGCCCGACCGTCCCGCGTCGCCCAACGAGGCGTCCGTTGCGGGGACATACATGATATTCCCCGAGGCGGCCGTCCCCGCGATCCGCGCGGTGGCGGAGAGTCTCCTCCCTATCCTGGCGCGCCATTTTACGGAGGCCCGCCTGGTCCTCACCCGGGACCGCCTGGAAATTGTGGCCCCCTTTCGGCCGCTGGCGGAAGGGAGGAGACCCCAGGACCGGGGGCCGGGTCGGCGAGTCCTCCCGGCGGGGACCGAGACCCTCCGCGTGGCCCCCCCGGAGGCGGCCCAGCCCGCGGCGGCCGGTCGCCTCGCCCGAGCCCGGGGGCGAGGCCGCCCTGGGCGCGTGCTCCTGGCGTCGGCGGGGCTGCTGGCCGTGGTGCTGCTGGCCTGGCAGATGCTTCCCCCTCTCCGGCAGAGCGATCCGGCCCCCGTCGCCGCGACGGGCGTCCGGCCCCTCCACCGGGCCCTGCCTCCGTGGGCCGCACCCCTGGCGCCCTCGTCGCCGGAGACGGTGGACCAGTGGAGGGACATCCAGGGCGCGTTCGGCTTGCCCAACGCCCTGATGGCCCCGCTGCTGCGGGTGCTGCAGGCCAATGATCGATATCCCTCCAGCCACATGCTCCACGATCTGACGGCGTACCCCATGGAGGTGGGACGGGCCTTTCGCATTGTGGCGGGGGCCGGCGCCACGGGGCGTCCGGCGCTCGGCCCCCTCACCAAGGACCTGGGGATGCGCCTGGTGACCGGCGCCCGGTTCCCAGACGAACCCGCGGGCGACCGGCATTTGCTCCTGGACGCGAAGCTGGACGAGAATGCCGTGGTCTTGGCGATTCTTGAGCTGTTGTCGCGGCGGCACGACGACCCGGCGGTGCAGCAGGTCCTCACCGCCCTCCGGGGCCCGTCGCCCTCTCCCCCGCAGCCGAGGGGCCGTGGGGACCCTGGAGACGCAGCCGACCCCACGCAGCATTAATCATGGACACTCACGCGTTCATCGAACAGAACAGCGGCGCGTACGCGTCGGAGGATCGGGATCGCCCCCCGACGGGCGGATGCAGGCCCGCATCTCCGGGGGTCCGGCCATCGGGGAGTCCCTGAACCAGATCGCCGCCGTGCGGACCGCGATGTCGTACGGGGGACTCTTCCTGAGACGTGCCTGGGGAGCACGGGGCTCAGACGAACGAGCACGGGAGGATGCCATCGTGGCAGAGCTGCTTGTTGTTGGTCTCTGTGTCCCCCTGATCTCCGGCCTCCTCGCCGCGAGGATCGCGGGCGGCGAGGGGCGGAACCCGACCCTGTGGTTCGTCATCGGCGCGATCATCCCTATCGTGGCGGTGGCCATCACGTACCTCGTCGCACGAAGAGGAAGGACATCATGAACCGCGTCGTGAAGATTTCCGCGTGGACCCTGGCAGCCCTCGCGCTGTCGTGGGTTGTCATCCGGTTCGGCGACTTGCTCTTCGGCTGGGCGCTGTACGGCTGGTTCTTCCGCCGGATCCAAGGCGTGGGCGTGCTCCCCAACGCCCTCGCCTCGGCCGCCGCCGTCTGGTGCGTCGCCGCGGTCATCATCGCGGGACCGACGGCGTTGCTCTCCCTGTTCGCCTTCGGCGCACGGCGGCACCGAGCGGTCCTCGCCATCGCGGGCGCCGTGTCGCTCTGGATCGTGTCGCTCTACCTCCTCGCCGGGCTGCGCCCGGCCGACTACTTCTTCAACCCGGAGAGCGGAGAGACGAACTACTCCTATGGCACGGACCCGACCGGCGCCATCGCGCTCTTCCCGAAGGAGTACCGCTTCAACCCGCTGACCGGTGCGAAGCTGGCGCCTCTCGATGCCGCCACCGGTGAGGCATACCGCAGGCAACAGGGCGTTCGGGAAGCACAACTGAAGCAGGCCGAGGTGCTTCGCCAGGAACAAGCCCAGCTCGCGACCGCCCAGGCGGAACTCCACCGGCAGCAAGCGGCGCTCCGCGACCAGCAGGACACGCTTGCCCAACGGGAACGGGCGGTTGCCGCGAGAGCCGAGGAGGAAAAAACACGCGCCGGCACGCCCGCCCCGCACACCACAATTCCCGCGACCCCCTCGGAACCATCGGACCGCGTGGGGCCCGCCCTCGAGGTGACGCCACCGACGACCATCACCTTCAACCCTGGGGTTGTGTGTCGGGGAGACGAGCGGAAAACCCTGAACTACGCCGTCGACATCGACAAAGAAACCATCGTCGTTCCTCTGACGGAGGGGTGCTACGGGCCGCTCGTGATCCTCCCGGATACGAATCGCTGGCGGCCCTACTGGAAGTTTCGGAATGCCACCACGGCGGCAGGATGGGTCGCATTCTTGTCGTCACAGAAAGAGACCGATCCGATCGGCCTGCCCACGAAAAATCCAGGGAGGCTCTCGACGGGATTCGGCATGGGGTGGTATGGGATCTACGCCTTTCGAGTCCAGGGCCACGGGACCGTGCGCCTGGAAGTCAACAACTAGCCCGGCAGCGAAACCCAGGGCGCGTTTCACTGGAACAAGGATGAAAAAACCCTCCTGGGGAGACGGGGGGTTGCGTGGCGACGCGCCCCACACCATCTGTGCCGGAGGCTTGTCTCTTGCATGCGAGTCGGCGCAAACCGCCCAGAGGCAACTGTGCTGGCACGTTGTGCCGGCGTTCGTGAGGTGGTGGCCTTGTACGCGGGGGCGCAGTAGGACCACGCCAGGATCCTCTGCGTCGTTCGCTTTGTCATTCTTTGTGTAAATTCACGGGGTTGGACACGTCCGGGTGGCGCCGGTGCCGGTCTCGCCGATGGAAGTCCGCCAGCGCAAAGGCGATCGCATCGAAGATGCTCGTGCGGGAGTCCTCGCTCATCCAGGGCTTCCGGGGCGGGGGGATCCGCGGGTGCAGCTCCGGGAACCGGGTGGCGATCGCCTGGACAATCTGATACTTGGTGCGGGCCCCACTGGAGGCGAAGGCCTGCCGCACGGCGGCCTGGGACACGCGCTGGGGCCGGACGTGGCGCCGTGCCGCCCGGACCGCAGCCGCCTGGAGGAGCCGGCGCACCCGGGGGCAGCGCCGGGCCCCGCGGGCGGCGCAGTCCTCCATGACGAGCGCCTCCGGCTGGTAGCGGGTGAGGAGCGCGTCGAGCTGGCGCAGGAAGGTGTTTTGTTTTGTACCCCGGGTCTCTTTGACGCCCCAGTCGATCAGCCTCTCCGGCCCTTCGAGGACGGCGAAGCCCACCCCCCGGCTGGTGGGGTCAAGGGCCAGGAGGCGCGTCGTGTTGGCGTGGGACCTCGTCACGATGGTTGGTCCGGATCGGTCCTGGGGCCAAGGGAGACCACCCTGAGGAACTCCGCCTTCCGGCGGAGGGCCGCGTCGGGAGGGACCTTGCCCAGCCGGCGGCTCAAGGTTCTGACCCGCCGCCGGGTCTTTCGTTCGATCTGTTGGTAGACCCCGGCGAACAGCTCCCGGGCCGGAATCCGGAAGATCGCCTCGTAGGCGAAGACCGTCTCCAGCTGCGGCTGCTGGCGGAACCGCTCGTAGCGGGAGACTTTCGCGCCGGTTCGGCCGCCCAGGAGGTAGGCCACCTCCGCCTGGGTGAGGCTGGCGGCTTTGCGGGCGGTCCGGAGATAATTGGGGAGCTTGGAGGGCATGGGGAGGGTATGAGTGAGAGCGGGGCCGGCAGACTTTGCCGGGGTTATAGCCTCAGCATACGGACAGAGGCCGCAGCTCCAAGACGGGGAAACTTGCCGAGAGCAGCAAACCCAAAAAAGCCGAATCGGGGAGATTCGGCACACAGCGCTTCTCGGGTCACGGACGGCTGAATCGCCGGACAGCCGTCCTGCTCATCTGTCATGGTCCTACGGGATAGTATACCGCATGTCAGCCGGCCTCTTGAATACGAGACGGATCCATGAAAATGTTTCATCAGCAACGGCAGCGTGGTGGACATTGGGGACTTGGGGGATGTTCTACGGGGGTTTCGCCCGGAGGCTAAGTACAGGAAGCCCAGTGCGTTCTAGCTTGCGCTACTGGAAGGTCGCCTGCAAGCCATCCCGTTTCAAAGTCCCCAACCTCCCCGATGTCCACCCGCGTACTTTGGGCTCGCTGAGGTGGGTCTCTGGGCAGCCGTGTTTGCCACCGCCAGACGCGGCTTGCGTGCCGAGTGCGTTCGATGCCGCCCCTGTATCTTATGGCCCCGTGTTACTGAGACGGGAGCGCTCGTTCTTGACAACTGGCAAGGCCTTCGATACCCTCCCGAAGAATGACCGGTGCATGCTGTTACGAAAGGAGGACCGCTTGACTATATTGCTCAAACAAGAAACCCATTGGCCTGAGGTTAGATGTGAGTATTCCCCAGACCTGAGGACTCAGTACAAGGAAGGTAAACTATTGTCCTCTTGGGTTAAGAAGTACAATGGGCGCTTCCTGTTCTGTGAACGAATGCTTGCAGATCCACGCTATCCCCGTGACAAGCCTGCGGAGGTGCGAGGCTTCAACGAATTGTTCATGGCCATCCGTTATATCGAAGCTGGCTACGAGGTCCTGTGGTACTATCGGAAAGTCGAGGATGAGAGGTCTTACCAAAAACTCTGCCAATTGCTCGGAGGAGATGAGGCAGTACATGCCATCGCGCCGAACTCCGAACAGGGCGGGATGCCGCCGGACTTGATTGTCTTTGAGCCGGGAACGGGTCGCTTCCGGTTCGTGGAGTGCAAAGGCAAGTGGGAGGTGTTTACGACGCGCCAAAGAGATCGCTTTGCCGGGATTGAGACCTACTTGAACGACCACCCGCCTGCTCATGCACCGGCACTGTCAGTATCCGCCGACGAGAACCACCAGGAACTGTTTCCGACACTTGCAACAGGCCAATGGATCCACGTCGCGCGAGTGCTGCCCATGGTCGGGCCGCCGAATGTCCCGTAGAAGCGGACGCGCAGCTCCGGCTTCTCACAGTAACTTTTGCTCAATCGACAGCCTCTCCTCCCAGTGCCCAGTTTCGTCCTAGCCGTTCCACAAAGGTGTTGAAGATCTGATTATCAAGAGGTGCAGCTGCCCAGGCATTGGCGCATGTTACGGTACCTTCGTGCGATGGTGGGGCTGCAAAAGATTTCTTCTCTAGTCAGCCGTTCCTTTCCGATCTTTGATTTCGATGTCTTACCAGCGAATCGCAGACAGTTATCAACACCTTTGTGGAACGCCTAGAGTTTCGTCCTACCCGCTGCACAAAGGTGTTGATGGTCTGATTGCCAAGAGGGGCGGAGTGGCCGGCCGTCGGAAGCCGATGTTAGCTGGTCTACAGAGTTAGGGGGTAGGTCCGGTAGGCACGCTCCGCCTCCTCGCGAGTGTGGAAGAGACACCTGTTGGCGAGATGATAGGCGACCTTCCTGATCTCGCCGTCCGTGTAGTCATGCTCTCGGACGAACCCGAAAAAGTTGTAGCCGACCCGCGCGCCCTCGGCGTGGCCGTAGAGGACGAGGACCACCGAGTCGAGGTCGAAGACCAGACTGCTGCGGGGCCGCGGCCGCGCGAAGACGGCTTGCCGGAGCTGGTCGTGGAGGCGCACCAGTTGGCGGATGTGGCGGGGGCGCATGCGCTTCAGGAAGCGGCGCAGGGCCGTCGCATCGGGGAACTGGCGGAAGCCCGCGATCCGCTGGAAGGCGCCGTTGTACTGCAGGATCTGGGTCGCATTGATGCGGTCGAGCCCGACGATGATGCCGTAGAGGAGCGCGAGGAGCAGGTCGGCGGGGCGGTAGGTGCGGGACCGGGGCCCCGGGCGCAGCGCATTCTGGAGCAGCCGCTTGAGACCGAGGCGCGCGCAGAAAGCGTGGATTAGCGCCATCCAGGCGAAGTGGGTGAGCTGCGGCTCGTCGAACGCGATCCGCAAATTTTGGAGGCCTCTGGCCATTGTCCATAAAGCTAACCTAGGGTTAGGGTTGTGGACAAGGAGAAATTCCGCCCGCGCAAGCGAGTTCGTCCATGATAGAAGCGCTCTTGGGCCCTGGTCCTAAGGTCGTATCGCATCAAATAACGCATCCGTGAGGTTCAATAGCACGGGTTCAATAATCATCAATGGTATCGAGTCTATGAACGCACACAATAAGTGGGTTGCTGTGATTTGTTTCATCGCAGCAATCATTACGATTGAGACTTTCTTAACCGGGATTTTAGTGTGAACGACATCTTTAAGATTTTCAAATCATCTGAATCATCTGTACCAGCAAACACCATTCAAGGAAGGATCGTAATCGAGAATGTCACCTTCTCGTCGGGTGGCGGCCAACACTTACAAATTGATGTTCGCGGACACGGATTTGGACAGGCTCCAAGGCGGATGCCGTTCACGGGTAACCTTCCTTACTTTGCATTTAATAACGGCAAATTCGAGGCAGGCAATGTCACTGCATCGAACTGGGACGCCGTGACTTTGAACTACGTTTCTTGGGGGCCAGACAGAATTGTTGTTGCTGGGTTCTCGGGTGCGTATGGGGCAAGATCGTGGGAAGCTGCGCCGGGGGACCCTGTGACAGTCACCGTCTGGAATCCCGACTCCGGTGGTAAGACGACCTGGAAAGGTGTCCTGCCTCCCTAGATTCAATCGGAGCGGTTCCGAAGCCATCGGCTTGTTTTCTCAGCGCTCCGTGTCGCTGGCCTGGGTCGCGATTGCGATTGACACCCCGCGAACGCATCGATATGCTCCTTTCAAAGAACGCTAGTGTCCCGTCCCATTTAATACTTGACAATGCGTCCGATCGGTGTTTCTATGGGGCATGTTCATCCCCGCGGCCCCGGTGGCGCTCGACGCTGCCCAGCGGCAGCAGCTGGAGGCCCTGGTCCGGGCCGGGACCACGCCGCAGCGGCTGGCCCGGCGCTGCCAGGTGATCTTGCTCGCCAGTCACGGGGTGGCGAACCACGCCATCGCCCAGCAGACGGGCCTCTCGCGCCCCACCGTGCTCGCCGCGCGAGCCGCCTTCGCCCGGGGCGGCGTGGACGCCCTCGGGCACCGGCCCCGGCGCCACCGGACCGGCCGGGTGCTGACCCCGGGCGTCGAGCAGCGCATTCTGGACACCACCCTGAAGACGCGCCCCCTCACCGGCACCCACTGGAGCGTCCGGACCCTGGCGAAGCAGCTCGGCCTGTCCCGCATGATGGTCCAGCGGGTCTGGGAACGGCATGCGATTCAGCCCCACCGAGTGGAGCACTTCAAACTCTCCACCGATCCGCGGTTCGAAGAGAAGGTCCGCGACATCGTCGGCCTCTACCTCAATCCGCCGGAGCGCGCGAGACAAACGTGTGCACCTCCTCGATCACAACAAGGACACGCGGGCGCGTAGCGCCCGTCGACATGGCTTCCCCTGCAGCGGTCTCAATAACCGCATCAAAGAGCGCCTGAAGCGTATAGGCAATCGCAATGTTTCTGCTCCGGTCGTCCGTTTCCGATACGTCCAAAACCGATAGCCTTCTAGCAACCAGCAGATCCCTAACAGGAAGCTCGGGGACAGCTCGCGTACCATTCCAGTCCAACATACCGGAGCGACCAAGGCGGATCAGCTTCGAGCGTAAGGTGTGCGCTGTGGGGCGCTCAGTGTTCCCAACTTGAGGCAAGAGCGGCATATTTCCATTCCCGTCTTCTGTGAGACCATCGATGAGCGTCTGAAGATCGAATGGCCTTTGCTGAGCCGCTTGCCCAGCGGTGCCGCCGAGAACACCAAGCCGTCCAGCCCCCGCACCCTGACCTGCCTGACGCGCCGCACGGGTCGTAATTGCTCCGAACATTCTCATCTGTGGTTCCGAGAACTCAAGGATGTCGGCGATGACCTCTTCCTGAAGGCTGGAGATTGGCACCTTAAAGGGACGCGGATTGATTGCCTCGGAGTGACCCGACGATGGAACGTACACCCGGAAATCGGCAACTCCGGCTGGATCGAGGGCGTGGTCCCTGCGGAGAAGTTCGACCATATGGGCGTCGTCGCTGGGCTCGTTCATCCGAACGTATTCGCCCTCCACGTCGACAACGACAACGGCCCAATTCTGCCTCACCGCCTCTTCCGTTATCACTTGAGTTGTGTTCGATTTACCCGATCCGACGGTACCGAAGATTCCCACGTTCCGCGGCAGAAAATTCTTGCTCTCAGCATTGGCGTGCACCTGCACGCCCTCGTACCCCATCAAATGGCCGACATAGAAGTTGCCCTCGATACCCAGGTGCGCCCGAAGGCGATCCGGCGGGAAAATGTATATCTCCGAGTAGGGACGTGGACGCGTCGAAGTCGGAACTACTCGTTCCTCCGGGGTCAATTGGCCGAGGATTTCGATGGTTCCATACACATAATAGACGGGGCGAAAACGAGTGCGTTCCGGATGCAATACTGTGGTCCGCGTGATAGCTGAGTCAGGTCCGATCTCATGGGGTGCGTGAAAGGGTCCCTCGACGATCCGACCCAGAAAATCAATGCCTTGCTCCCGGTCGCGAATGCCGACGTAGACGTCCCGCCGAAAATGCCGTCTCCGGTCCTCCGAAACCATGGCTCCGGTGGAGGCATTCTCCACGCTTCCGACGTCAAAGTTCACGAAGCCAATGTTCACCAAAGAGCCAAAGACTGCCTCAGAGGTGCCGGCGGCCGGCTCAATCGTCTGTTCGGCGGCGCCCTGAGCGTCACGTTCCGGAGATTCGATGGCTACGTTGCTTTCAATCACCTCAACGTCTTCATCTGGCTCTTCATTTCGGTCATTTTCAACAGATGATCCATTCGTCATGCCCTTGCCCTCCGTGGATCGACATCGAAAACCCCAGAGTCGACGCTCAAGTCATACAATCTGCTCTCGACAAACGAGCGGAATTCTGCCCCCTTAAAGAGGGTCCGCGCGACCTGGTCAGCAAGATCGATGTGGAAGGGGAACCCTCTCACGGCGAGGGCGGAGCCATCAGTTGGAAGACCACGGGTCCAGAGAGAATCGATCAAAAAAAGAGATACTGCCTCCTCAATCCGTGTGCTGTGGCACTCCACCATAAACGGCTTGTTCGCCGCCTTAACTAAGACCACTGATACCTGAGGTCCAACGGCTCGGAGGAATTCCTCAAATCGCCCCCGATCATTATGAGTAAAATTCGCACGCGCCTGACCTGTGGTAGGATCTCCAGTAAGAAACGTAGTCAGCGTGTCAGCCATTGTCCGGATGACGATATATTCGCCAGGCTCGAGTAGGATAGCAGCATTGAGAATGTCAATATCGTCCGATCCTTCTGTAACCGCCATGAATTTCTCACTCCGAACGTACGCATTGACGACATCGAAGGCGGGACCGAGATTCTGGGCCGGCCGACCAGCGCCGGTCCTCAACTCATGGGGGAACAGTTCGCCGTGGAGCATTCGCCAGTCTGCTTGCTGTTCCAGCAATAGACGACGTTCACCGAACAACATTATTGCCCGCGACAAGAGATTTGAAAACGATCGGCTGGCACGAAGATTGACAAAATGCTCGGTGGCTGTCGCTGCCTCGGGCGCGAGCTCGGCCTCGAACACCCTCGTTACAAGGTCCACGACTTCGCCCGAATTGAATACAATGACAACTCCAACTTGGATCTTCGAGCCGCCGAGCAAAGGCACGGGGGATATAGTTCCGTCCGCCGCAGCAACAGTTCCGGATCGGAGCAAGTTCTCCGCTCGCGCCATCGCCTCGCCCGAGGGACGGGAGACACGCTCCCGTAAGCCAGGCTGATTCGCTAGCAACTCATCTCGGTACTGCGCTCGGAGATTATTGGAACGATTGATCGAGGCATCTATGCGTTCCCGGAGGTCGTCCAAGTGAACTTCCAATGGACGCCATGGGGATTGCCGCAATATGTCCTCTATCGAAGGAGCATTTTGTCTCCCAAAATGGTCTGTCATCCCTACGCCTTCCAATGATCTTGTTATGTAAATGCCTTGGTGTTTTTACCGAGGGACTCGGTCCTCGATTCTAACGATGTCGGTAAGCACGAACAAAGTGGCCGCTCTCGAGGCAGTAGCTGGTGATCTTGCTGGTGGATGCGGTCACCGAGGGGGCTGAAGGACCGCTCGCGGGCCACACCTTAGTCCACCCACGGAGCTAGAAAGCTCGATTTAAACATCCGATGAAAACCGTTCTCGTTGCTGGAAGGGAAGTCCTGGTTCTGGTTGCTGCTGTGCGGCTTCACGAGGGGTCGGCTGCCGGCATCCCATTGGGTCATCTTCCGGATGGAGCCTGCGCTGTGAGAGAGCAATGCTACTCCGCAACAAACTCACTGTAAGCCGGCCCACCCGGTACCATGCCGCCATCCCCCCAAGAGAGAATGCGATGAGTCCTGCGACTGCCACCATCGGCAGTCCACTTGGCAGTTTCGTGAGGTCAGTGATGAAGGCTGCGCTGGCCAGCAGAAGGGCGACGAACCACCAATGCAGCACCGCCAGCATGTAGCGCAGGAGGAGATCATAACAGTCCCCCGGCGCTCGACGTAGCCAGGAAATGAGCGGACGATCCTCAATAGCGATGAGAATGGTGAGGCCGGTGCCAGTGAACCCGATCGCGATTGCGCCAAGCCCACCAATAAACATGAGCGCATTTTCGCTGTGAAGAAGGCCGGGCGATGCCCGCAAGAAGGCCGCGATCCCACCGATCAGGGCGATGGCTACCGGGTACCACCGTTCAATCATGGGACTCCCCTCTCTCCTCAGGCCCTACCAAACTGCCTTCGAAGATCGTCGTCCTGGCGTCGCAATGCCTGAGCCAATTCTTGCCGCACGGCTGGTCCCCGTAGCTGGCGATCTGCGGTTTCGACCCCGAACTCTTCAACTAAACGATAGCTCAGGAGGTCGATGGTTTCCATGGGTTCGTCTGCAAACCCTCTGCTGCCCCTCACGACGATCTTTTGAACTTCCTGGCCTTGGTCCCTATGGACGCGGAAGAGTCGCCGAGCAATATCTATGGCCCTCGCTGCGTTAAGTGAGCCCTTCCGCCGCCCCATGCCCATCGACACACTGATGCGCGCAGCGCCTACATACCGGGCTGTGTTAAGGGCGCCCGCTACGCTCCTCAACCTCCTGTATACACCTGGGTCGGTCGGGGTGGCGAGGCTCAAATCTATGTTCCTGACCACCTGCATTCGCTGTAACTTTTCGAGGGCATCGGCCTGGATCACAGGCTCCAATAACAAGTCCTCAACTTCGGTCAGCCTGGCGAGGTAGGTTTCCACGGTGCCCGGACGGACTGCCTGGAAGTTGCGCTGGATGACCATCACGCCATACCCAGGGGTGTAGACAAAGGAGGTCTCCTCGCCCAGCCCCTCATCTGCCTCAAGCGGGAGGTCGCGCAGCTCTCCGTCGAGTTCTGCCACGTTCGGCAAGTCATCCATACGGATACGGATAAAGCACCCAGACCACAGGTTCCTAATCCGCTCCAAGAGATGAAGACGGTACGTGTAGCCGTAGATTTCGATGTTCCGGTCAAGGGGCCTTGGGCGATTTGTCAGGACGCGGTTCAAAAGTTCTGTGAAGGGTGGGGCACCGGTGGGGAGTTGAACCCGGAAGAAGTCAGCGCGGACTCTCTTGCGCATTGGCGTCCTCCCTCAGACGGAACTCTTGGACGTTCATCCCCTCACGCGCGATTTGGTCAGGCAGTTCAACGCGCGGTCAATGAGCCGTGGGAAGGTATCGCCGCTCCATGGCCCCAAGTAACGAGACCCCGGGTGCACGGCGGCCCGCCAGTACCCATAGCCTCGCAATCAGGGAGGGGGGTCACCCGCCTCGGGACGCATTCGCTTGTAGGCTGCCGTGCTGTCCAACCCTCTCTTACTGATGCCGGAGGGCTTTGTCAATTAAAAACCGTGTCTCCCCAGAGGTACGCCCTCAGGGGTCATGGGGCGCGTGCCGGTTGACTTCCGGGTGCCTCCGATCCCACCTCGGCGTCCAGGGGAAGCCGGGGCTCCTGGCTAACGTCACCCAGTCCATCCCGCAACAACTTCCGAACGGCCTTCCCTGTTCGTCCTCATGAAATCCGAATATGATGCCCGACCTCGCCACCAGACCCCTAGCAAGAAGCCCCCGAGGCTGTATTTGCGATGAGTTACGCTGCGACCCACCTAACAACACAGAAAAGTAGGGGTGGTTGCGCAACGCTTCCAGGTGTACCGTACATGTCCCGCAATTCCCCCCAGGGGGATCTGAATCCGCCATCATCTCCTTCCATGGAAAGACCTACTTGGCCAGGACAAGAATGAAAAAGGGCAGCAATTGCTCATCGCTGCCCCGTTGGGGTTGAGTGTTTCTCTTTAGTTCCCCGTCCACTCCCGGCAATCCGCCTCGTACTCGCAGTCCTTGCAGAGCCAGCACCCCCGGTTCGGGATGAACACGTGGGAGGTCACGCCCTTCAGGACTTCCTTGCCGAGGTGGAACAGGCGGGCGTAGTCCTGTTCCCCCCGCTCGGCCGGCATCGGCTCGATCTTGACGTTCTTCGTCCGGACGAGATTGATGATCCGGAGTGTCTTGGGCGGTCGGCCGTAGAGCATCCGGAAGGCGTAGGCGTAGGCCGTGAGCTGGACGTTGTCCGGGAGGTCAGAGACCGACCAGCTCTTCTGGGAGGTCTTGAACTCGTCGAGGATGTCGCCGTCCTCTACCAGGTCGATCACCCCGCGGAGCGGTATGTCCAGGACCTCGCCGGTCTTGGGGTTCACCAGCGGAAGCTGGAAGCGCAGCTCCGCCTCCGTCACGGTGCAGGCGAACTGGTGGTAGAACTGGGACAGGAGTTCCTTCCCCTTCCGGACCAGGGCTTCAGCCCCGTCCCCGTTGTCCGCGAAGAGGATGGACGCACCCAAGATTTGGGCGTTCCAGTCCCCCTCGAAGACCCGGAGGATCTCGTCGAGGGGCGGCTGCCGGCCCGTCTTTCGCGCCTTGTGGAGCCATTCGAGGGCGGCGTGGATCGCGCCCCCGAAGACGAGGTTCGCGGACTGGGTGAGCTTGGGGAGCCGGTCGATGTACTGGAAGCGGTACTTGAGCGAGCAGGTGAGGTAGAGGCCGATCTGGCTCGGGCTCAGGCTTTCGAGAGGCATCTCACGCCTCCTTCCGGCCCTTGGCCAGCTGGTCGATGTAGCCGCTCGCGGCGAGCTTCGGGATGTCCTTGAGGGACGGCACCTTGAAATAGTCCTTCAGGTGCGTCTCCGCCGCCGTGCCCTCGATGCCCTGGGCGGCCAGGAGCCGGAAGAGGTACCGCTTCTGGGGGTCGGTCATCTTCTCCTCGTTGCTCCCCCCCGAGTTATTCCCGCCGGCCGCCCGGGCCTCTTTGGCCGGAACCGGGGCGTCGGTGAACTCCTCCACCTCCGCGAGGAGCACGGCAAACGGGGTGCTGTCCGGGTTCTTGAGCGTCACCTTCCAGAGCTTGCCCATGGGCGTTGTCCTCCTCTAGGGTTTGGGGTTGTCAGTTCGCTGACGCGTGCAGGCCGAAGAACTTGCCAAGCTTCGTCGTGGCCGCGAAGGCCGGGGCCGGCGCCATCTCCCGGATGGCCCGGGTGAAGGCATTGTGGAGGCCCCAGGCGGTCCGAGGCTCGACATCCGGCATCTGCTCGGGATTGGGCTTGAAGTAGGCGGCCGTCACCCAGGGGAAGAACCGGATGGGGAGGATCTCCTGGGCGAAGACCTCGAATACGAGGAGCTTTGCCTCCTGGTCCTCCAGGGCTCGCTCGCGGAGTCCCGCAATCTGCCCCCTGAGGGTGGTGAGATGCTCCTGGTAGCGGTCGATGGCGATGCTGATGTCCGCGTTCAGGTTGAACTTGACGGTGTGCTTCCGCCGGAGGGCGATGAGGTCCCCGGAAAAGCAGAGGTTATCGCAGACGAAGACCTTGACCCCTACGGCGATTTCGAGCGCCATAGAGCGGTCATTCGCCGTCCGGATCCCCATGGCGGCGCAGCACTCCGGCGTGTCGCCCTCGATGGAGAGGTCGAGCACCCCGAAGAGCCGGGCGCCGTCCCGTTGGATGGCGAACTTTTCATTGAGAATCGAGATGCGCCGCACCATGAGCTGCCGGTCGATCGCCTCGATGAGGTCCCCATGGGCGACGGGCTTCCAGGTTGATGTTCCTACGGGCGGCGGGATGGTCAGGAGTTCCGTCCGGGTGACGAGCTGGCTGTTGCTGTGGGACAGGGTTCCGTTCATCGGCGTAATCCTCCTTGTTGTGCTGATCGGATCGGGGTCGGGACTCTCTCGCTGGCGACCGTCGTCGCGTCTTCACCTCCTGTCGGCTGCCGGTCGGCGAGGGCCGCCTCGACCACCCGGTTCACCCAGGTCGTCATGGCGACGCCGGCTGCCCGGGCCGCGTGATAGATCCGAGGAATCAGGTCGTCTCGAATCTGGGGGCTGTACATGTGACCTCCTTTCTAAGTGGTGGGTTGTGAAAGATCTGCCCTCAGGGTAGGGAATGGACAGGAGGCCACAAGGCGGGGAAAGGTGCCGGCGGCGGCCAGATTGAGCGACTTGGCAGGCGTTTGATTGGATTAGACGATTGACGGAATGGCCACCCAGGACACAAACCCGATTACCGCCCTCGCCCGCACGGACTTCCGTGGCGGGGGCAAGGTGTTTGGCATCAAGCAGGCGGACCGGCGCGCACACATGTACCTCATCGGGAAGACGGGCACAGGGAAATCCACGCTCCTGGCGACGCTGGTCCGGCAGGACATTGAAGCCGGCCGCGGGCTGGCGCTCCTGGACCCCCATGGTGACTTGGTCGAAAAGCTTCTGGGGGCGGTCCCCGGGAGCAGGAAGGAAGATTTGATCTACTTCAACGTCCCGGATGCGTCCCGCCCCCTGGGCTTCAATCCCCTGGAGCGGGTCCCACCCCGGAAACGGTCCCTGGCCGCGGCCGGGCTCCTCGAAGTCTTCAAGATGATCTGGGCCGATTCTTGGGGCCCCCGGCTGGAGCACATCTTGCGAAATGCCCTCCTCGCCCTCGTGGAACAGCCGGAGGCGACGCTGGCGGACATTCTGCGCCTGCTCGATGACCGCGCCTTCCGACGGCTAGCGGCTTCCCGAGTCGCCAGCCCGCAGGTCCGGGATTTTTGGCTCCGGGAGTACGAAAACTACCCTCCGCGCTTCCGGGCGGAGGCCATCGCGCCGATCCAGAACAAGGTGGGGGCGTTCCTGGCCGACCCGCTCCTACACCGGATCCTGACGCAACCCCGGAGTGCGTTTGATCTCCGACAGGCGATGGATGAAGGGAAGATCTTGCTGGTCAATCTGGCCAAGGGGAAGATCGGCGGGGATACAGCCGCGCTGCTCGGCGCCCTGTTGGTGGCCAGGATCGGGCTGGCCGCCGTGAGTCGGGCGGATGTGCCGGAGGAGGAACGGCGGGACTTCTACCTGTACCTCGATGAGTTCCAGAGCTTCACCACGCTGAGCCTCGCGAACATGCTGTCTGAATTGCGCAAGTACCGGGTCGGAATGATCCTATCCCACCAGTACCTCTCGCAGCTCGATCTTCAGGTGCGAGATGCCATCCTGGGGAACGTGGGGACGATCATCTGCTTCAGGGTGGGACTGGCGGATGCGGAGATTTTGGAGAAGGAGTTTCGGCCGGAGTTCTCGGCGCTGGACTTGGTCGGGCTCCCGAATTACCACATCTACCTGAGACTGATGGTGGACGGAGTGGTCTCGAAGCCGTTCAGTGCGAAGACGGTGCAATCCTTTGTCGGGACCCCGTCGGCGTCAAGATAGCATAGCCCGTCTATCCTGGGAGGCTGCCTCGCGCCCACGTGCACGACGCGCCATGACGATCCGGGGCAGCGAGGTCCGCGCACCACAAGCTCCTTCCCCGGGAGCGACCAACCCCGACGACTCCCGACCGGCGCGCATGTTGCGTATCGCGCCCCCTCTACCTTCCCCGTCGCCTGGGCGATGCTCGGTCTTGGCGGCGACGTCCAGCGCCAGCAGCGCAGAGAGCCGGAGCCGCCTGCGCTCTCAGGGGGCGGGGCATAACCTACAAAACTATGAAAGGAGAAACACAAACAACCATCACCACTGAGCAGCGGAAGGCGTTTGCCGAACTGCTCAAGCCCAACGGCGCAGCGAGGGAACGCGCCATGTCGGCGCTCCGCGAGGCGGAAGCTGACCTGCGCAAATCGCTCATCGATGAGGAAGCGAAGAAGTGCGGTGCGGTCGAAATCGCGCGGGAGATCGTCGACTTGAAGAAGCGTCAAGCGGACCAAGAGCACACGCTCGAAGGGTTCGGCTTCAACGCTGACTCCGATGACGGCGAAGTCTCGCTGCGATACGATGCGCCACGCACCCTCAAGGACTCCATCGACGGGCGCGTGCGCAAACAGCTCGGTACGGAGCGCGACATCGAGAGGAAGTACGACCAAGCCATGACAAAGGTCTTGACGGCGAACACGGCCGAAGAAGCGGCGAAGATCGTCGAGTCGCTTCTCTAACGGCGAAAGTAACTTAGCGCCCCGCCCCCGAAAGCGCACCAAGGAACGCGCACGAGCTGAACAGTTGAGGCGCAGGCGGTCGCCGAGCCGCAGGCGATCGGCGACCAGTTCAAACGTCAACCGTCTCGGACGTGACCCGCTTTCCAGAGCCCCCCACCGAGCGCTCTCGCCGGAGGGCGCGGCCAGGGAACGCCACGGCAACACGAAGGTGGCGGCTGCGACGACCGCTCCCGGTGTCTACACCATGTGCTCCCGCACATAGCGGAGGATCTCGGAGCCCTGGATCCGACGGCTCTCATACACGCGCCGGCGCACCGACGACTTTCCAGGCAGCACAAAGGCCTTCAGGAGGCCCGTGCGGATCTGCCGGATCACGGTGTCCCGGGAAAAGCCGAGCATCCCCGCGACCTCCTTGACGCTGTACCACGTCTCCGGACTGAAGGAATCCAGGGTAGGCATGACCGCCTTCCCCGCGGATTCCGCCCCCCGTTCGGGGAGCCTCCGGATAAACCGGCCTTCGTTCGGCACCGTCGACCCTTGGCCCCCCCTACCCCGACGCGGTAGAGGGGAGAGGGAGAGTGCGCCCGTTACCTGTTGAGCGTCAGGAGGTATCGAGACTTCCAAAATCTCGTCTCACCCCGGCCGCCCTGGCAGGCGGTAACGGCCGCCAAATCCTCGCCAGCCGCCCTCCGAAATCGCCTGCTTACGTACTTTCTTCGCCGCGGCGTTCAGGTCGGTCACTGCACCGTGGAATTTCGGCTAGCAGGAGGAGGAGCTACCGACGTGAGGCCGCCTGTTCATTCTAGGAAGTCGTCACCTGTTCCCGGTGTCGGCTTCTTCTGATCATTGCGCGCCTGGGACTCCACGATCGGCACCGCCCCGTAGGTCCTCCACGAGGCCTCCCGGATCTTCTCCCCCCGCCACGCCGGCGGCTCCTCCATCGGTTCCGGCGTCCGGAGGGGTATCGCAAAGGCCCCGCCACCGAGCCGGGCCATCGCCTGCCCGGGCCGCAGTGCCACCAGGTTCTCTAGGGGGACCGGCCGCGCGAGATCTCCCGTCAGCGGATCTTCCAGGAATTCTTTCCGCACCGCCGTGGCATCCTTGGCGCTCAGGGTGAAGGCGACGATGGAGGCCACGTTGCCGAAGATCTCATCCTGGAGCCCTTGCGGGAGTTGCGAGGGAAATTGATGCGCAAGCGTGAGGGCGAGGCCGTAGCGCCGGCCCCGCGACAGGAGCTCCCGCCAGGTCCCCTCAGCCACCCCGGCAAAGGTCTGGAACTCGTCGGCGTAGAGGTAGAAGGGGGTGCGCGCCTCCTGGGGGATGCTCTCCCGCCGCATCAGCTCCAGCTGGAACTTGGCGAGGAGCATCTGACCGAGGAGGAGCATGCTGTCCGGGGCGAGGCCGGAGAGGTCGAAGAAGAGGATCTTCCCCTCGGCCAGGGCCTCCCGGAGGGAGAAGCTCGATGCCGGGGAACAGAGGGCCCGGCGCACGGGGAGCGGCCGGAGGAACTGGTCGAGGCGGTTCACGAGGGGGAGGTGCGCTCCCTTCGGGTAGCTGGGGTAGGTCTTGAGCCAGAAGTCCCGGAGGTACTCGTCGGGCATGCCTTGGGCGATCTCGGTCCGGTACGCCGAATCTTCCAGGAGCCGCTTCACGTCCCAGAGGGTGGCCTCCGGCCTGCCCGTGAGGCAGGCGAAGGCGTTGGCCAGGATCGGGGACATCCGGGCGCCGAACTCGTCCTCCCCCACCGCCCGCTTGAAGATGGCGAAGAGGTCCTCCCCGGCCCGCCCGCGGTCATCCCCATTCTCCACGGCGAGCGGGTTGAACGTGACCGGGTTCTTGGGGTGCCCCGGCGCGAAGTAGATCACCTCCGCCGCCCGGTCCGCCGGGACGAGGGGGAGGAGCCAGTCGCGGAAGAGCTCGGCCTCCGGGGCGATGACCCCGACCCCCCGGCCTTCCTCCAGATCCTCCGCGATCAGGTGCAGGAGGAGGGTCGTCTTGCCGGAGCCGGTCTTCCCCACCACGTACAGGTGCTTCCGCCGCTCGTCGAGGGGGAGGAGCGCCGGGAAGCGGTAGAAGGTCGTCCCGAGCCGGATGGCGGGGACCTCGGAGAGCGCATCCACGAACGCGTCTTCCGGTTTCTTGCCTGCCTCAACTCCAGCACGGAAGGGCGCCCGGAGGAAGGGGAAATAGCGGTCCAGGTCGACGAGGATCGCCGCCGTTGCCTTCTCCTGCTCTTGTCGCTCGTAGGCGTCCCGGGCCTGCTGGCGCCGGGCCGCATCCTCTCTCTCGCGCTTCGCCCAGAAGTGAAAGTGCATGCCCGTCCCTCCGGCGAGGACCACGGCCCGGAGGACGACGACCCCCGCGGCCCCGGGGTCCCGCGCGGGGAACCCGCTACGAGAGGCCGAATATCCCCTTCGATTTCCAGTCGGTCGCGACCTCCAGGTGGCGCTTCGCCTTGATCTCTTCCACGGCGCTGCGGACCGCCTCGTGGACGACGGTCGTCCACGCCTTGAGGTCTTGCAGGTCGAACACATCCGGGTTCCGGAGGATGCCCAGGAGGTTGAGGAGCCGGTTCAGGATAGGGATGCGGGCCAGGAGGGCGAGGATCAATCCCCGCGTGGAGCCCGAGAGGTGCCAGCAGACGTCGAGCGTCGCGCCGTAGTCGCGCGCGAAGACGCACAGGAGGTGGTCCCGGAAGCGCGCGTTCGCGACGACGAGGCCGTCGCGGCGTTTCCCGGCGAGGCCCTTCACGGCGTTCGGGGCAATACTCTCCCGCCGCCAGGCCGCGTCCGGGGGGTGGAGCCGCGTGAGGTGGGCCTCCACGGCCTGGAGGAGGCCCTCCCCTTCCCCGTTGCATTCCTCCAGGATCGTCCCCCACTCTTCCTGGACCTTCTGTCGCATCAGGGTGATCATGCCCGGCCCTCCACCCCTACCTGGGGCCAAGAGTGAAGTGAATATACCCCACCCGATTGAGCCAATGTCAAAGGAACTCCGCCGCTTGCTGGCAACCGGCGCGCGGGATTCGGCAGCAAATCCCGGCGCTTGCCGAAGACGCCCCTGGGCCAGCCGCATGCGACACGCTCGCGGCGCCCGGTTCGGTTGGGGGCGTTGTGCTTCTGGAGGTTCCCCTCGATGGCCTGGAGCATCCCTTCGGCCTGGCCTTGGCACGGCTCCAGCACGGTCGGCCACTGCCCGACGATTCGGCCTCTCTTGAGTGTAATCATGGCGCCCCCTCCTCCGCGCTGCGTCGTTCCCCGTTCGCATCAGCCTGGCGTCCCAGGCGTCCGACGTACAGCCGATGGAGGAGCGTGTCCTCCTTGCTGCCAAATCCGGTCAGCATGACGCCGTGGAGCACGCCCCCGGCGAGTCGCTCGGCCCACACCACCACCCCGCGGAGCCGGAGGCCGAGGCCGTGGAGATTGCACCGGGCCTCGATCAGGCTCTCCGGCGGCACGAGGGTGTCCAGGAAGAGGCAGCAGCCGCTCCCCGACAGGTCGTAGAGCACCCCCCGGAAGGCGAGGGGCGGGCTCACCGAGACCCCGTCCACGCGGTGCCGTGTCACATAGCGGGGGAGCCGGCGACGCTCCGAGTCTGAGCTGTTACCCACCATCAAGGGCTCCCGCTCTCCAAAGTCGGAATCGACGCTCACGCCGTCCGGAACAGGCGGATGCGTTCTCCGTCTCTGACATTGTTTCGCACCGCAGGAATCCAGTCTTCTCGCCCATCGCTCTCCCTGTCAACGGGCCATCCCGCTGAGACCTGATCCTTCCTGCCGGGTCTCGGAGGACGGTCGCGGCCGAAGTGCCGCGATGGCTCGGCGTAGCTCCTCGGCGTCGACCGGCTTCTTGAGCACGCCGTTGGCCCCCGCCTCCATTCCAGCGAGGAAGCATTCGTCCCCCGCTCCCGTGAGGAGGAGCACGGGAATGGCCTTCGTGCGCGGGTCTCCCTTGAGCGCCCGGCACACATGGAGACCGTCTAAGCCTGGCATGGCCACATCGCAGAGGAGAAGATCGGGCGAGCGAGCGGCTACGGCAGTAAGGGCGCTCGGACCGTCGCGCACCATCTCGCTTTCGCAGCCGAGAGTCCGGATGAGCTCCGCCAGGAGCGCCCGGAGGAGCGGGTCCTCCGCCGCGATGAGGATGCGGAGCCGCCGGAGGTTGTCACCGGGAGGCAGCCCGGGACCATCCGGACGCTCGTCGGGCGGGGACTGCACGCGGAGACCCCCCTGCTCCGCCGTCAGCGGAGGCGGTCGTCCTTGAAGACGATCTCCAGGACGGCGTGGATGTCCGTGAGCTTGATCGGCTTCCGGAGGAGCATGGCCGGCCCGTACTCCAGGGCCGCGAGAGTTTTCTCATGATCCGGGAAGCCGGTTATCAGCACGACGAGGGCATCGGGGTCTCGTCGCTTCACGGCTTGGAGGAGGGAGGCGCCGCTGATCCCAGGCAGGAGGATGTCGAGGAAGATGAGGTCGAAGTGCGCCTTGCGGAGGCACCGGAGAGCCTCCCGGCCGTCGGTCGCCAGGGCCACCTGGTACCCCCGGGCGGTGAGGGCGGCCTCGAAGGCCTCTCGGACCACCGCCTCGTCATCCACCACCAGGATGCGCTTGGGGGGCGGACCCGTCAGCGTGGCGGGGATGCGGCGCGCGGCGAGGAAGGTGCGGAGGGCGGGCCGGGGGATCCGGTACCGGCCCCGCGGGACCCGGTAGGCTCCGAGCTTCCCGGTCCGGACCCAGTCGTAGACCACGACTCGGGTGACGTGCAGGAGCCGGGCGACCTCCCCGGTGGTCAGGGGCTTCTCGTCGGACACGCTGTGAGCCCCCCTCTACACTTCTTTAGAAAGTTAAAGTACTTCCTGTCTCCCCTCGCTGTCAACCAAAAAGTCCGGCAGAAAATCTGGCGGTGGGACCCGGTTGCTGGTAATCTCCAGCTCGGATGGGTCACCTGCCTGCGGCCCAGCCCAAGTATCCAACAACCGAAGGTCCGCACCTACAGGAGGACGCATGGCCATCAATCTGAGACCTACCTTGCGGAAGGTGTTGGCGGAACTCCAGGCAGAGCGGACAAAGATTTCGCGCCAGATCGCAACCATCCAGCAGGTGCTAGCCGCTGAGCGGTCAGGGCGTCCGCGGGTCAGGGGGCGGGCCGCGTCGCGGCCCAAGCGGACCAGCAAACCCATGAGCGCGGCAGCCAAGAGGGCCTTGAGTCAACGGATGAAGGCCTACTGGGCGAAGTGGAGGGCGGAGGCGGCAAAGCGCAAGGCCCCAGCCGGGAGGTAACCTGACCCTACATTCCTCATCCCGGTGGCCCTCTCGGAGGCGGGCACGAAGCTCGGACCCATATCCACGGCATTCAGACCCCGGAGATCCCCCATGGCGCAGCACAATTCAAAATGGGATAGTGAACACGTGGCGATGGTGTGCATCGCCCTGGGCGCAATCTTGACGCTCGTGTGGCTCGTTTGGAAGGTGCTCGCCTGGTGGATCGCCCGGTGAGATGCCGGAATGATGAGAGGTCGGTGAGGTCCGGAAAGAGAGAGGAACGCAGGCCAGAAGAAGCCGGGGGCGTGCGCTGCCCCAGAGCATTCGAGAGAGTGGACTCTCCCAACCGACCGGGGAATGTCCTTGACGCGGCCATCATCGGGCAGGCATCCTGGACAATGTACGCTCGGTTTCAGACGGCTCTGGCGGCCGACGAGGGCACGAACGCGACGACCCGGGCTCTCTTCGCGGCTCTGCGGACCGGGGGCGGGGTGGCCGGCCCCGTCCAGAGTGGGGCCGCAGTCTCCTGTCGCCACCCCTGCCGAGATACATCCACGGAGACCGCCCATGTTCCGCAAGCGACCGGGCGAGGAGCCCCCGGAGCTCCCCCAGCGTACACGGGAGGCTGAGGTCGACGTGCCGGAGACGGTGATCGCCCACGGCTCGACGGTTCACGGGAGCATTCAGGGGCGGAACACGGTGCGCATCGCCGGCTTTCTGGAAGGGCAGATCAGTATCGGAGGCCTGGCCTGGATTGAGAGGCCCGGAGAGGTCCAGGGCACGGTCACGGCCCGCGAGGTGATCGTGGAAGGCCAGGTCCGAGGGGATATCGAGTCCTCCGGGAAGATCGACATCCGGGCCAGCGGCCGGATCCTCGGCAACCTGCGCTGCGTCACGCTCATCATGGCCGAGGGTTGCTTCGTCCACGGGGAAATCAGGATGCCGGGGGATCAGACTCCGCCGCTGACCCCTGTGAAGAAGGGGCAGAGCGCGGAGGACGAGCCGAAAACCGGTGCCTGACTCCGGGTAAGCGGGCACCGGGTCAACGTCGTCGCTGGGTTCCCGCCGATGCCACGATCGCGCTTGCGGGGGAGGGGAAAGACAGGTCCATGGGGTACACGAAGATCGCGATGGAGCACGACAAGAAGATCGCCCTGGTCGCCCACGACAACAAGAAGCGGGAGCTGGTGGAGTGGGCCAAGTATAACCGGGATCTCCTGGCGCACCACACGGTGTATGCCACCGGCACGACCGGCAAGATCCTGGAAGAGGAGTTGGGCTTCAAAATTACCAAGCTCCAGAGCGGGCCCCTGGGCGGGGACCAGCAAATCGGCGGCAAGATTGCGGAAGGGAGCGTCGATTTCCTCATCTTCTTCTGGGACCCGCTCGAACCGATGCCCCATGATCCCGATGTCAAGGCGCTCCTGCGGCTGGCGGTGGTCTGGAACATTCCCGTGGCCTGCAACCGCGCCACGGCCGATTTCATGATCTCCTCCCCCCTCATGGATGGAGAATATGACCGGCTGATGCTCGATTACGAGGAGTATCGCGCCCGGAAGGTGCCGGGGGCCGAATGAGCGGGCCAGACCGCAGCCCTCGATGTGCGCGAGGGGCCGGAGGTTGACGTGCGCCCTCCCCGGCCTGGCCGGCCGCTTCGGGTCACTCCCCGCGGGTGATTGGACCGGTGGTTCCCTGGGAGTGGTTCCCCGAGGGCTCCTCCCGATGGCCCGCCAAGCAGGCCTCGGCGATCCGGCGGAACAGGGGCTCGCTCGCGAGCGCGGGGCGCGAGGCCAATGCGTCCAGAATCTCTGCCGCCCATTCCAGACTGACCCCGGTGAGGTCCGCAATTTCCTGGAGGACCGCGCCGCGGCTCACGTCGGGGGCCGCGAGAAGCGGATCTTGGCGCGTGGCGAGACGCGATGGCGGAGCCGTGCCTACCTCGCCTTCTCGGCTCCGGGGGGTGGCTCCATTACTCATCATGCCCATCTCTCTGCCGGATGGTGGGTAGTGTCCCCGAAATCAATCCGAAGAGAGGACCCGTCCGGCCCCATCGCACTAAGCTCTCACGCACGACTGGGGGGCCGAACGTCTTGCTCGGAGCCATGGCGCCGGGCAGTAGACGATCACGCTAGTGAACGGCTCTCCAGATGTCAACCGAGAAGCGCGTCATGAGCCTCCGCTTGCCAGAGATGGGGCCGAGCTAGGCACAGCGGTTCAAGCATCAGAACCTGCTGAGTCGCCCCTGATGGACACCATTGGAAGGAGGGACTGACCGGCTTCTCCCTGATCCACGGTTTTCCAGATCGACTCAAAAACTGATTGTGGCCGCTCAGAACGAAGCCGCTTTTCGCTGGTGAACCAGAACATCCGAAGACCGTCGCGGAGCGACCCCCGTTCAGCGGCTGCTATGAGGAGACTCCTCATCCGTTCTTCGGACTTCGTCACTGTCAGCACGCGGAAGCTCTTGATCCCGAGCTTCCTGATGTGCCCGCCCTGCGAGTACCACTCCCAGTATCCGAGGAGCTTCTGTAGGAACCGCCCCCGGGTCATCGTGGACCGATCGGCCTCCAGGAAGAAGAAGGCGCGGTTCCGGCCTTCGGGCAGCTCGGGGAACTGGAGGCCGAAGAAACCGTCCGGGTTGATCGGGAGAGTCTGGGATCTCCCGCTTGTGCCCACGGTCACGCGATCCTGGAGGGCGTGGCTTTCCGGCGTGAAGAAGAGAAGCCGAACATCCGGCCGCTCTCGGATCGCGAGCGTGAGCGCGATCCGGAAGTTCGCGATCATCGTTTGGTGCGCGATGTAGCGCTCTTGGAGATCCTGGTTCTTCTTCCGCCACTCCCCGATGTCTTGCAGAACTCCCCGCTCCACGAGGATCTCCGCTCCTCTCCGACCCAGGGCGTAGACCATCGGGGCAGTTGGGTCTCCTCTCAGTCGGTCCAGATACCCGTGATGGAAGAGAAGCTGGAGTCGTCGATAGACGGCATCCCGGCTTTCCGGGAAAAGGAGAAGGTATTGAGGAGTGGACAAGAGACGATACTCGGCCGCGGCCTGGAGGAAAGTGAAGTCGCGTTCCTGGAGGACGAGCGGTGGCCGCCAGGAGGACTTCGCGCGGGTGAATTTCGGGAGCCGACGGGAAGGAAGCAAAGCGGAATCCAGTCGGGGGGCAGAATATGTGGCAAACCCTCCGGGATAAAAAGGGTTGCCGGCAGAAACGGTATCTGGAGACGTTTCGGGGGCGGTTTCCGGGACCATGCCCTCGCTCCTCATCGGATCGCCTCCCGGGGGCAGTTCTCTTGTACCACTGTTGTACCATTCTTGTACCAAACCGGGCCTGACGAACGGAAACGACTGTTGACGAGTCCTGAAACATAAAGCCGGTAACCCATCGTCTTGTCGTGGGTTACCGGCTTTTTTCGGGGTGCCGGGGGAGGGAATCGAACCCTCATGGGGCAAGCCCCGCGGGATTTTGAGTCCCGTGCGTCTACCAGTTTCACCACCCCGGCGTGAAAAGCGATACCTTTTTAAGCCAGCCCCCCGAAGGTGTCAAGGCGAATCAGGCCGCCGGCGCCGCTGCCGCGCCCGAGCGGATTTTTCCCTTGACGCGCCGGGTTCTGGCTGGGTATAAGATGTTTGGGCTGAGGGCGAAGCGGCCGCGGCTGGACGCCGAATGACCTTCAGCTCTTTGGCATTTCTGGGGCTGTGGCGCAGTTGGGAGCGCGCCTGACTGGCAGTCAGGAGGTCAGGGGTTCGAATCCCCTCAGCTCCACCACGATCGCTCGAGGAACGGGATCGGTCCGCCGATCCCGTTCGGTTTTTCCGGGCGCCCCCGTCCCGTCCAGCCGCCGGACCCCGGCCGGGACCGGCCTGCCTCTTGCCGCCTCAGCCTTTCGCGGTTTCCAGCAGACGCCGCACCCGCTCGATCAGCACGTCCGGGTTGAACGGTTTCTGTAGGAAAGCCGACTGGGCGTCCATGCCACCCTGCTGGTCGGTAAACGCCTCGGGGTACCCGGAGATGAAGAGCACTTTCAGGTCAGGGCGCATGGCGCGCAGACGAGTCGCCAGCTCCGGCCCGCTCATCTCGGGCATCACCACATCGGTGATCATGAGGTGAATCGGACCGGTGTGCCGGCCGACCAGCGCCAGCGCCTCGTCTCCTCGGCCGGCCCCCAGGACCTCGTACCCGAACATCTCCAGAACCTGGCACACCACCCCGCGCACGCCGGGATCATCCTCCACGACCAGGATCGCCTCCTGCGTCGCGGCCGAGGGGACGTGAGGAACCCGGACGGCGGCTTCCGGAGCGGCCGGCGCCTCTATGCCGGGCAGGCAAATGGTAAAGGTGCTGCCCACACCGGGGCGGCTGGAGACCGTAATCCGCCCCCCGCTCTGCTGCACGATGCCGTACACCGTCGCCAGCCCGAGCCCCGTCCCCCTCCCGCGCTCCTTCGTCGTGAAGAAGGGCTCGAAGAGATGGTTTTGGATTTCGGCATCCATGCCGCAGCCGGTGTCGCAAATCGTGAGGCGCACGGTGGGCTTCGCCGGACCGGGCGGGGTCTCCTCCGAATCGAGGACCGCCGTTTCCAGTCTCAACCTGCCGCCCTGGGGCATGGCATCCCGAGCGTTGACGGCCAGGTTCAGGATGACCTGCTCCAGCTGGCCCGGGTCCGCCAGCACCCAGGCGGGGGTCGGGGTCAGGAAGGTTTCCACCCGGATGTGTTCGCCCAGCAGCCGCCGCAGCATCTTCTCCAGGCCGGCGATCAGCGTGTTCAGGTCCAGCGCCTTCTTCTCCAGCACCTGCTTCCGGCTGAAGGCCAGGAGTTGCCGGGTGAGCGCCGCGCCCCGATCCGCCGCCTTCAGGATCTCTCCGATCAGCTCTTGGGAGGGGTCGCCCGGCGGGAGGCGGAGCTGGAGCAGGTCGCACTGGCCCAGGATGGCCATCAGGACATTGTTGAAGTCGTGAGCAACCCCGCCGGCCAGGCGACCCATGGCCTCCATGCGCTGCGCCTGGCGAAGCTCGGCCTCCATCTGGCGCTCGCTCGTCATGTCGGCGGCGATGCTCATGATGCCACACACGTTTCCCCGGGCGTCCCGCAGGGGGGCGGTGGACAGGCGGATCAGAACGGACGTCCCATCCTTCCGGCGGCGCTCCAGCTCCCTCCCCGTGAAACCTTCCCCGGCCAGGACCTGCGCCCGCAAGGACCGGAATTCCTCCTGCTTGTCGGGCGGGACGATCGGATTGGGACGGCCAAGCACCTCCTCGGCTCGCCACCCGAACAGCCGCTCGCAGGCGGGGTTCCACAGCCGCACGATGCCGTCGGGGTCCACGGCGTAAATCGCCAGGGGCGAGGCGGCGACCAAGGCCTGGAGGGACTCGTTGCTCTGGCGCAGCGCCTCCTCCGTCCGCTTCCGGTCGCTGATGTCCCGGATCACGCTGAGGAGAACCCGTTCACCTGCGCAGGTCGTCCCGCACGAGCTCACCTCCACCGGAAAGACGCTGCCGTCTTTTCGCCGGTGGACCGTTTCGAACAAAATGCCTTCCCGGTCGGCTTGGGCCATTTGATGGGCGGTCGCGGCCCGCGTTTCGGGGGCTCGCAGGTCATCGATCGTGAGGGAGAGCAGCTCTTTCAGAGAGTAGCCGTAGGCTTGAACGGCGGCGGCGTTGGCCTCCCGGATTCTCCCATCGGGTCGGACGAACAGCACGATATCCCGCGCCCCATCCTTGAGGATCTGGTAGCGCTGCAGCTCCTCTGCGGTCGCAGCGCGGCCATGTTCGGCAAGCAGGCGCTCCAGCTCGGCAACGCGCGCGTGGAGCGAATCCCTTCGCATGCTCTCCGGCTCCGGCTGCATTCGGTCAGTCCTCACCAGGTCCCAGGCTCAGCCGCGGACCCCGCCTGCTCTCACCGGGGCGACCGATTATTTTCCCCCTGCCATTCCAGCCGCACCTGCGCCACATCGAAGGCGACGCCGCAGCGACGACAGAGGAACTTGGGGTGCCCCCACTCCGGCAGGTAGCCAGCTTCGACATCAGCCTGCCCGCACGTGGGGTGGACGAAAACATACCGGACGCCGCGCCCCTTGCCCCAGACCCACCGCTTGAACCGCCACCGGATGTCCATGTTTCTTCAACTTCGAACTTCGAACTTCGAACTTCGAACTTCCCGAGTATACAGGCCCACCGCTGCAAACGTCACCACGGCATGCGGGTCCGGCGACTGGGCATAGCGGAGGAGGCGCCCCCGCGCCCCCCCGAGGACCCACAGGGCCGAATAGATGGGAGGCAGCCCGCAAATCCGCCGCCGGTTGCCGTCCCGGGCGACCGCCGCAAAGAACATCCCGGCGTCCCCGGTTTCGACCGCCGCCAGGGCCTCCCGATCGGCGTCTGCGATCTCCCGCAGCTGTCCCGGCGTCACCGGCGAGGGGTCGCCGAACTGCGGGCCGATATGGGCCAGATCGGCGCTGGCGAGAATCATGGTCCGCCCTCCCGACTCGTCCAGCGTCTCTCGCAGCCCCGCCAAAAGCCGGGCCACCCCCGGGTCGTCCTCCGGGGATCGCCGCTCTTCCACGAAGCGATGGAACGAGCCGCAGAGCACCGGGACGATCTGCAGGGGCCGGTTCGGTGGGGTTTGATGCCGAAGAAATACGGCCTGGAGCTCGATGGAATGCTCCCCCCGATGGGCAAATTCGTCTTCCAGGTATCCCGCTCCCACCCTGGCCAGCAGTCGGTCCACGAAGCTCCGGTCGGTTTCCGCCCGCCCCAGCGGCGTCTCGAAGTCTTTCCGCGTCAAGGCGAACGGCTTCTCGATGGGGGCATGAGCCGTGCCCAGGATGACCCAGCGATCCACTGTCGGGAGCGCTTCCGCCTCCCGATACCCCCATGCGTAGCAGGCGCCACCCCGCGCAAAATCGATGTGGGGGAGGATCAGCCCCGCCAGGCGCTCGGCTGACGGGGTCGGGCGGGTTTCCCCGGGGCCTTCCGGGGCGCGGAAATACGCATCCAGCATGGTTGCCAGAGCCTCGGCCTCCGCTGGATAACTCTTCTCAGCCAGCCTGGCCGGCCGGGACTGGGCACGAAGGAATTCCGCCCGGATTTCTGCCTGGTGGGCGGCAAAGCGTGGACTGTCCAGAAACAGCTGTTCATCCAGCGTGTGGATGACCTCCAACAGCTGTTCCCGGAAGAGCAGCGTTCCGAAGTGTCGTGCGAAGGCGGCCTGGATATCCAGGAGCGAGTGCCTTCCGTCGAGTAACCCAAGAATGGCGGCTACTTGCATCCCAACGGAGACAACCGAGTCGGAATAGTGGAGTGGGTCTCGGAGGCATAGGTGCCGCCGGCCTTCGATGTCGACCGGGAAGGCATCTACGGGGCGAAGGCGAGGGTATTCAACCCATTCGCCTGATTCATGGGTCATGATGTTGAGCCGGGGACGATCTGTCCGTCCCGCCCCCCCCCTTTCCACGCTGGTCCGCATACCCAGGACGAGCAGACGGAGGAACCCGGGATGATGTCCCACAAAGGCAAATACCGGAAAATACAACCTCTTGTGGATAATAAGGCCCAAAAATACAAGATAAAGTAGAGAAAGAACGCAAAACGAACAGTTTTTTCTTGACGACTACTCTCTGACCGAGTACATTGCCGTCCGTCCGGGAAGAAGCCCCGGGCCTCCAATCAAAGCGATCTACCACGCAGGGCTGCCTCGTCAACGTTCGAGTATTTCTAGGATTTATCCCGTCCTTTCATCCAGTTGAGGCACCCGCGCAAGGAGTATCCCGGCGACCCGAACCCGGGATACCGACTGATTCGCGGGATACACCCGGTAGAAACGCCACACGCCAACAGGCAATGCCCCCCTCAGGGCTCCCCCGTTCGCCCCTTCGGCGAGCAGGAGCCAGCCTTGGAGGGACAGGAGACGTTGGCCATGCCCATTGAAACGACTCCCCGCAGGACCCGGATCAACCTTGCCAACACGGGCGATCGGCCGGTTCGGACCGTCACGCTCACTCGGCACAGCTGGACGCTCGCTCAGATCATTCTCACAGGCCTGTTGATGACCTATCTGGTTGGATGGGTGCAGGATCTGGAGCGGATTCACAATCTGAAGGCGGATCTGTCGCCTCCAACCAAGGTCATCATCACCAAGTACGAGGCCTGGGACCGAATCTACCACCTGCACGGACGCTGACGGCCCCTCGCCGCAATTACCACACCATACGGGCAGCGACCACCCTCGCTGTCGGCGGTCGGCCATCCGTGATCGGCCCGGAGACTGCATTCTGCCGCCTGCCCTCGCTCTCCATCGCCACGGCTGATGGCAAAAGGCCGCCGTATGCGCCGCTCTCTCATCAGAGATTCTGCGCGTCCACGGTGACTTTCGTCTCCTGGCGCAGCTGGCTCAGCCAGTCCGCCATGAGCGCCTGGCGCTTGACCTGCAGGTACTGCGCCCGAAACGCCTCCTTGTCTTTGAGGAACTCGGCCTCCGGCGGGGCCTCTTGCCCGATCAGGTGGATCAGATACATCGACTTCTGCCCCGTGACCAGCGGGCTGGTCTCGTTCATCTTGAGAGCGTTCACGGCTTGTCGAAAGGCGTCCGGATCCGGGATCTCCTTGGGCGGAACGGCCGCAGGGAACGGTCCGTAGCGCTCGACCGAAACGCCGGCTTCTGTAGCCGCGTCGCCCAGGCTCTTTCCTTTGCCCATCGCCACGGTGATCGCGTCGGCCAGCTTCTTGCCGCTCTCGTCCGTCGGAAGCTCGACGACCTGGACCGTCAGCCGGCGCTCAACACGGTCGAAGGCATCCCGCAGCTCCGGATCCGAGACCTTGACCGCGCCCTCGACCAGGGCCTCCACCTTCTGCACGATCAGCTCCTGGCGCATCTCGGCCTCGAATTGTTCGGGGCTCAAGCGATTGGCCCGCAGGACGTCGAGATACCGCGCCCGGCTGAAGCCCTCTTTGCTCTGGAAGACCGGTATGCTGCGTATATGATCCGCCAACTCTTCCGGGCTGACCCCGATCCCCTGGTCCGCGGCGTAGTGGAGGATGAGCAGTTGACGGACGAGACCCTCCAGCACCTGCCGTTTGACGTTCAGGGCGCTGATCAGCTTGTCATCCAGCTTGTCCCCGAAAACCTGCTTGTAGGATTCGATCTGCCGTTGCAGCGCTTGCTGGTACTCCTGCATCGAGATGTCCGTTCCGGCGACGGTGGCTACCACGCCGCGGCTGGCCAGATCTCCCGGCGTGGATTTCACTCCCCAGACGACGAAGATGGTCCCGATGAAGGTGATCACGATGACCAGCATCACCCCTTTGATGAAGTACGCACTGCCTTCTCGCATGGTCTTGAGCATGCCTTTACCCTCTCCTATGACAGGAATGTCCGACCGAGACCATACTGCATTGGAGGCGACGTTGGCAAGGGGTTTCGGGGCTGCGGAAACGCAAATTTACTTGTCTTTTCTCCTACCGTATGTTAAAGACAAAAATCGTCACGCTTGCGTTTGGCTTTTCCCGGTCCCCGCACAGGCGGTCCGAAAGGAGATACGATGCTGTTCGACTGGCTGGTTGGGATGTTCTCCAATGACTTGGCCATCGATCTTGGGACGGCCAACACCCTGATCTACGTCAAGGGGAAAGGGATCATCCTGAGCGAGCCGTCGGTGGTGGCCATCAAAAAGGGCACGAATCAAGTGCTTAAGGTGGGCAAAGAGGCCAAGGAGATGCTGGGTCGCACGCCGGGCAGCATCGTGGCCATCCGCCCCCTGAAAGACGGCGTCATAGCGGACTTTGACGTGACCGAGCAGATGATCCGGGCCTTCATCGTCAAGACCCACAACCGGAAGACGCTGGTGCGCCCCCGGATCATCGTCGGCGTTCCCTCCGGCATCACCCAGGTGGAGAAGCGCGCCATCCGCGACTCGGCCGAGCAGGCCGGCGCGCGCGAGGTCTACCTGATCGAGGAGCCCATGGCCGCCGCCATCGGGGCGGGGCTCCCCGTCCAGGAGCCCAGCGGCAGCATGATCGTCGACATCGGCGGCGGCACCACCGAAGTCGCGGTCATCTCGCTGTCCGGCATCGTGTACAGCCAGTCGGTGCGCATCGCCGGCGACGAAATGGACGAGGGCATCAGCCAGTACCTGAAACGAAAATACAACCTCCTGGTGGGCGAGCGCACGGCGGAAAACGTGAAGATCCAGATCGGCTCCGCCTATCCCTTCGACGAGCCGCGCAAGATGGAGATCAAGGGGCGGGATCTCGTGGACGGGATTCCCAAGACCCTCACCATCAATGACAGCGACATCCGGGAGGCGCTGCACGACCCCGTGTACTCAATCGTGGACGCGGTCAAGACCGCGCTGGAGCGCACGCCTCCGGAGTTGGCCGCGGACATTGCCGAGAAGGGGATCGTCCTGGCGGGCGGGGGGTCGCTCCTCCACGGCCTGGACACCCTCATCGCCCTGGAGACGCACCTGAAGGTGCGGGTCGCCGACGACCCGCTGTCGTGTGTCGTCCTGGGGACGGGCAAGGTCCTGGACGAGCTGGACCTGCTCAAGACCGTCTGCCTGGAATCATGACCTCCTCCCGGTCGCCCGTCCGGCTCGCGGGGGAATGCGACCCTGCCGATGAGGGAATCGGGACGGCCCGGGAGCAGCGCACGGGGCGAGGCTTGTGAGCGGTCTCTGGCGCCTCCTGACCCGGCATCGTCGGGCGGCCATCCTGGCCTCCGCCCTCCTCCTGTCTTTTCTCCTCATGACCCTCCAGGTGCGGCACGAGCAGGCGGTGGTGAGCATCACGCGGCAGGCGATCCTGCTGGTCGTCTCCCCCTTCCTGAAAATCACGACCGTTACGGTGGCCAGCGTCGGCCAGGTCTGGCATGACTACGTGGATCTCCGCCATGTCCGGGAAGAGAACATCCGCCTGCAGAGCGAGGTGACCCTGCTGCAGCGGCGCATCGATCGGCTCACGGAGCAGGCGCTGGCGACACAGCGGCTGCAGCGCCTGCTGGATCTGCGCGCGGCATCTCCCACCAGTTTTCTCACGGCCCGGGTCATCGGCAAAGATGCCACCAACTGGTTCCAGACGCTGCTGGTGGATCGGGGCAGCCTGAACGGGGTGCGCCGCAACATGCCGGTGGTGGCCCCGGACGGGCTGGTGGGTCGGGTGGTGGAGGTGACGCCGACCTCCTCCAAGGTCCAGCTGCTCACCGACCCGCTGAGCGCCGCCGGGGGGCTGATACAGCGGACGCGCGTCACCGGCATCGTCTCCGGCAACCTGGGGGCCGGCCTGCACGTGCAGTACCTCCCCCTCATGGCCGATGTCGTCGTGGGGGACGAGGTGATCACCTCCGGTATGGGCGGCGTCTTTCCCAAGGGAATCCCCATCGGCTGGATCACCGCAGTGGAGCGGCGGAGCGGCGCCCTCTTCCAGGAGGCGACCCTGCGCCCGGCCGTGGACCTGTCCCGGTTGGAGGAGGTCCTGCTGCTGACGCAAACCGAGACGCGGGAGGGGCTCGAAACGGGGGGCGGGGGGCGGCCATGAAATGGTTCCTGCCGGGCCTCCTTGGGGGGGCCGCGGCACAGGTCGCGCTCTTGCCGGCCGTGGGTGTCTGGGGGCTCCGGCCCGACCTGTTCCTGCTGCTGGTGTTCTTCCTCAGCCCCGGTGCGAGCCCCGAGCTTGCCACCCTGCAGGGATTCGCCATCGGCCTGACCCAGGATGCGCTGTCTGGGGGCCCCCTGGGCCTTCGCGCCTTCACGTACAGCCTCCTGGGCTTCCTCATCGCGCGGCTCAGCCACAAGCTTTACACCGACAAGGCCCTGGCGCAGTTCTGGCTGCTGCTGGGAGGCTGCGCCGCTACCGGCGCCCTGACCTTGGCGCTGCTGACATTTTTTCTAGGCCCGCCGCCGCTGCTGTCGACACTGACGTGGGTGATTCTGCCCGAGGCGCTCTACAGCGCAGTGGTCGGCCTGGCGCTTCTCTGGGTGCCCCGGATGTATCGAGCAGTCTTCCCGTAGATCCGATGAGAGCGAAGTTTTTTTCCTCGCCCCCGTCCCAGGGATTGACGCAGCGAATCCGAAAGACCATCCTGCTGATCGGGATCGCCTGCCTCGTTCTCCTGCTGCGACTCTGGTACCTCCAGGTCCTGGAAGGCAATCTCTACCTGACCCTGTCCACCAACAACCGGCTGCGGGTCCGTGCGGTCGAGGCTCCCCGCGGATACATTCTGGACCGTCATGGCGATATCCTGGTGGAGAATCGGCCGACCTTCGACCTGTACGCCACGCCCGAGGACGTCAAGAACCCGCGAGAGGTCGCCTCCATCTTGGCCGGCATCCTCCATACGGATGCGGAGAGCATCCTGGAGCGCCTGGCGGAGGGACAGGGACGGTCGTACCAGCCGCTGCTTCTCCGCAAAGACCTGGACGAGGCCATGATGGTGGCCGTGGAAGAGCGCCGCCTGGATCTGCCCGGGGTCAACCTCCGCATCCGGCCTGTGCGGGCCTATCCCGGGGGGGGCATGGCGGCCAACCTCCTGGGGTACGTGAGCGAGGTGAATCAGAGCCAGCTGGAGCGCGAGGAGTTCCGGGATTTCCGCCCGGGGGACAACATGGGGCAGGCCGGGGTGGAGCGCCGCTACGACGCCTTCATCCGCGGCGTGGACGGCGGCGAGCAGATCGAGGTGGACGCGCGCGGACGCGCCGTCCAGCTAGTCAGCCGGACCGACCCCCGCTCGGGCTCCAACGTCTACCTGACGATCGACAAGCGGATCCAGGAGGCAGCCGAGGCGGCCTTCGCCGGGAAGAAGGGGGCCGTGGTGGTCATGAATCCGACCACGGGCGAGATCCTGGCGATGGTGAGCCGCCCCTCTTACGATCCCAACCTCTTCGCCCAGCACCTGACCGGCCAGGAATGGCAGGCCATCGCCGACAATCCCAGCCACCCCCTGCAGAACCGGGTCTTCCAGGCGCAGTACCCTCCCGGATCCATCTTCAAGCTGGTCGTCACCGTGGCGGGTCTGGAGAGCGGGGCGCTGACGCCCGAGACCAAGTTCTACGACCCAGGGTATTTCTACCTGGGGAACCACCGCTTCGACGACTGGAAGAAGGGCGGCTTCGGCTGGCTGGACCTGCGGCAGGGCATCATCCACTCCGCCAATGTCTACTTCTATCAGGCCGGGCTCCGGGTGGGCATCGACGAGATCGTGCGCTGGTCCCGCCTGTTCGGCCTGGGGGAGCCGCCGGGGCTTGGCCTGGGGGACGAGGCGAAAGGACACCTTCCCAATCCGCAGCCCAGACGTCACGGTCAGCCCGGCTGGACCGCCGGGAACACGGTGATTTCCAGCATCGGCCAGGGGCCGGTGGTGACCTCGCCCATGCAGTTGCTCCTCATGGTCTCTGCCATCGCCAACGGGGGCACGATTTACCGACCGTGGATCGTCAAGAAGATCACCTCGCTCTCGGGGGAGGTCCTGGACGAGTACGAGCCCCAGGTGGTCCGGCGCCTCCCCGTCCATCCGGAGACCCTGGCGTTCGTCCGTCAGGCCATGGTCGGCGTGGTGGACCAGGGGACGGCAATGCAGGCCAAGATTCCGGGGATCCCCATCGCGGGGAAGACCGGGACGGCCCAGGTGGTGAGGAAGAGCGATGCCAAGGGCCACCCCGAGCTCAAGGACCACGGCTGGTTCGCGTCGTTTGCGCCCGCCGACAACCCGCAGATCGCCATGGTGGTCCTGGTGGAAAATGGAGGGTTCGGCGGCCTGGTCGCCGCGCCGGTCGGCAAGGCGATCTACCAGGCCGCCTTCGGGATCGGCTCGCCCTCCCCCCGCACGACGGGAGTCGCCCACGCCAAGGAGTCGGATATCCACGACTGAGCGGCAGCCGGATGACCGGGCTCGGGAATGCGGGCCGCCCCGCGCGCGGGTCTCACGCCTGGAACTGCACGATGTTCGATCGACGCCTCGTCACACACTTCGAGTGGCCCTTCGCAGCCTCCATTCTGGGGATGGCGATCCTCGGCATCCTCACCATCTATAGCACCAACATCCTGGCCACCTCCGCCTTCCGCAAGACCCTGTACCTGCGGCAGCTCACCTGGGTGGGGGCTGGCACCCTGGTCCTCTTCTTGACCTGCACGGTCAGCTACCGGAGCCTGGCCCGCTTCGCGTACGTGATCTACGGGCTGAGCGTCGCCCTGCTGCTGGTGGTCTTCGTCATCGGCAAGACCGGGCTCGGGGCCCAACGCTGGCTCCACATCGGCGGCATCACCATCCAGCCCTCGGAATTCACCAAGCTGGCCCTGGTTCTTTTTCTCGCCAGGTACTTCGACGATCACCGGGACGCCCTCCACCACCCCCGAACGATGCTCGTCCCGGCCGGGGTCACGCTGGGAACCGCCGTCCTGGTGTTGAAACAGCCCGACTTGGGAACCGCCCTCCTTCTGGTCTTCATCGGGCTGGCCACCATGCTGCTCCTCGGTCTCAACTGGCGCTACCTCGTCCCTCCCATCCTGGGCGGGGGTCTGCTGACCCCCATCCTTTGGACGTTTCTCAAGGATTACCAGCGGCGGCGCATCCTGGTCTTCTTCAATCCCGACCTCGACCCCCTGGGCGCCAGCTACCACATCGCGCAGTCCAAGATCGCCGTGGGCTCCGGTGGCCTGCTGGGGAAGGGCTGGCTGGGGGCCACGCAGAGCCAACTGAATTTTCTTCCCCTCAACCACACCGACTTCATCTTCGCCGTCCTCGCCGAGCAGTGGGGCTTCGTCGGGTGCCTGGTCATCCTGCTGGCCTACTTCTACCTCATCTCGAAGGGCCTCCAGATCGCCCAGGAGTGCACCGACCTCTTCGCCACCCTGCTGGCGGCCGGGATCTCCACCATGCTCGCCCTGCAGGTCCTCATCAACATCGCCATGGTGGTGGGCCTGCTGCCCGTCGTCGGGATCCCGCTGCCGCTCTTGAGCTACGGCGGCTCCTCCTTCCTCGTCACCATGCTGAGCTTGGGGCTGCTGCTCAACATTCGCATGCGGCGGTTCATGTACTAGCCCCATTCCGGAATTATCCCACCGCCAAGGCGCCAAGACCGCAGGGTCAAATAGGGCCCGGGGCCTCGGACCGGATTCCATCATCGCACTTCAAAGGCCCTTCGGCCGGCGAATACCCACGCCCGCCTTGGCGATCTCGGCGTGGGATCAGAGGGGGATTTCCTCACGCAAAGCATGCGAGGGGCGCGAAGGAGAGCCGGGGCGAAGGGGAGACGGAACAATTCGAATTTCGAAGTTCGAAATTGAAGTGCTTGTCTTGGCGAGCTTTGCGTGAGATCAGGCCCGGATTCTTCCTCACGCCAAGACGCAAAGGGCGCAAAGGGGAGCAAGGGGAAGGGGGGGAAGGGAGAACCGGGAATTTCGAATTTGAGAAGTCTTGGCGTGAGATCAGATCCGCCCTTGCAACTCGGCAAAATGGCCGATCGTCAGGTCCGGCCGCACCTCACCCGGGACGGCCCCGGGCGGGGCCAGCCAGATCGTTCGCATCCCGACGCTCTGCGCCCCCTGGATATCCGAGATGGGGCTGTCGCCGATCATGGCCGCCTGCTCCGGCAGCACGTGCATTCGGTCCAGCGCCACCCGGAAGATATGGGGCCGGGGCTTGCCGATCACCTCGGGCCGAACACCGGCTGCGGCTGCGACCGCCGCCACGATTGCCCCGCAGCCCGGATAGAACTCGCCCCCCTCGACCGGAAGCCGGGGATCCTGATTGACCGCCAGGAAGGCGGCCCCCGCCGCCACGGCGCGCGCGAGGCCGATGAGCTTGCGGTAATCGAAGTCGAAGTCGTGGCCCACGACCGCCACCCCGGCCTCCCGGGGGGTCTCCAGCGGCACCAGCTCGTGTCCGCCCTCCGTCAGCAGCCTGCGCAGGGTCACGGATCCGACCGCCAGAATCCGCGAGGCTCCGAACCGATCACGGACATAGGGGGCCACGATCTCCGCCGCAGAGAGGATCTCTTCGGTCCCGGTTTGGATGCCCAGCGAGTGCAGCTTGGCCTGCAGTTCCGCTCCCGCCTCCCGCGAGTTGTTGGTGAGGAAGAGGATGCGCCGTCCGCCCTGCCGCAACTCGCGCAGGAACTCCCGGATGCCGGGAACCAGGGTGTTCCCGGTATAGACACAGCCGTCTAGGTCAAAGACAAAGGCTCGGAGCGACGTCAGATCCATGCGTCCTCGCGCCTCCGGATGGTGGGTTCTCGACGGACCGCTCGGCGCCTCTCCCCCTGCCCGCCAGGACATGCCGCGGCACGCATCCGCATGCGCCGCTGCAGCGGCGACGGCAAGGGAAGGCGCGCCTGATGGTGCGGCTGGAATCGGTTACAGGCTGTATCCGCCGTCCACGACCAGATTGCAGCCGGTGGTGAAGCTGGACGCGTCGGAGGCCAGATACACCACGGCGCCCCCCAGGTCCTCATAGGCCTGCCCGTACCGCTTGATCACCCCCTGGTCCACCCGGATGGCCCGGATGGCCGGATTATCGGAGCGCGCGGCGTTTCCGGGGGTCCGGAAGTACCCCGGGCTGATGCTGTTCACGTAGATGCGGTGCCGGGCCCACTCTACCGCCAGGGTTTTGGTCAGCATCACCACTCCCGCCTTGGCGGCATTGTAATGGCAGTAGTCGGCGTCGCGGTTCACGTGGAACGCGGACATGGAGGCGATGTTGATGATCTTCCCCCCGCTTTGCTGGATCATCCGCGGCGCCACCACCTTGCAGCAGACGAACACTCCTTTGAGATCCACCGCCAGCATCCGCTCCCAGTCCTGGATACCCATCTCCAGCGCCGAGAGGGGCTGGGCGTACCCGGCATTGTTGACGAGGATGTCGAGCCGGCCCGCGTCCGTCATCACGCTGGACACCATGCTCTCCACCGACTCCGGATCGGTGACGTCCGCCTTGAACGGCAAGGCCTTTCGCCCCCGCTTCCGCACCTCCTCGGCCGTCTCCTCCGCTGCCGGAAGGTCAAGCTCTGCAATGGCGATGTCCGCCCCTGCTTCTGCCAGAGCCAGGGCCATGCCCTGCCCCAGTCCCCTGCCGGCGCCGGTCACCAGCGCCATTCTTCCCGCCAGCGAAAATCGATCCAGGATACCCATCGGGCTTCCTCCCTCAGCAGGCGTGCTGCCGGTTGGACAAGTGAATCCGAAGGACCGAGAAAACTCCTTGTGCAGCGGCTATTCCGGACATAATATACAGCGTTTCCTGCGTGAACGTCTGTGAACCAGGGAGATCAGCCATGGCCAGGGCCACCATCCTCATCGTCGATGACGACCCGGGTGTCTGCCGGCCGCTGGCCGAAGCGTTCCGCCTGGCGGGGTTCGCCGTTCTCCAGGCTGCCGACGCGGTTCAGGGCCTCCAGATTGCGAGCGAGCATCGCCCCGATCTGATCTTCATGGACATCCAGCTTCCGGACCTGGACGGCATCTCGGTGGTAGAGACCCTGAAGAGCGATCCGACCGTCCGGCACATCCCCGTGGTGGCCATGACCGGCTACGACATCATGGGTGAGCAGGCCCGATCCATGGGGCGCAACTGTGCGGCCTACGTCCAGAAGCCGCTTCGCCCCCGCGACCTCATCAACCTGGCCACGGCCCTCCTCAAGCTCCCGGCCGAGCCACCGGACCACACCCCCCGCCGGACGGAGCCGCATTCGGACCCCCCCGTCTCGCATTGACGGCGAGGCGGACAGAAGGGGACGCCTGCCGGCTCGACCGGATCGACGGACACCTCTCACCTTCGGAGATCGACCCGCCGGCCTTCCGCAGCGGAGACGTAGCCGGCGTAGATCACCTCGACCGTCTCCCGGGCCAGGAGGAGGCCCGACAGCGGCTCCCGGTCCTCGCGGACGGCGTTCACGAAATCCTCCATCTCCTGCGGGTACCCTCGCATCCAGTCCTCGTCGGGACTGGGGAATTGCCATCCTTCCTTGGTCTCCACTTTCTCGGTGAGGTACTCGTCTCCCCAGATCCCTCCGTCCGGCGCATAGACCTGGAGGCTCGTGTTCGGATTGATGCTCACCTGGACGACGGCATTTGTGAGGTAGGCGGTGACCAAGTTCTTCACGCCTCCCAGGCTCACGTCGGTCGAGAAGACCGTCGCCTTGGTCCCGTCCTCGAAGGTCAGGATGGCTGCCGACCAGTCCTCGACATCCTCCCAGGCGGCGACCACCCACTGCTTTGGCGCCGCCTGTACCGCCGGCAGCTTCGTCAGTTGGGCCGTATCGGCCAGGACCGATTTCACCCGGATAGGCTTCCCCGTTCTTTTCATCCCCTCATAGTGTTTGAGATGAATGACCGCCCCGATGGGATGCGACCCCATGCGCAGCATGGAGCCGCCGCCCGCCGTGGCCCAGCGCCGGGAGTAGGCGGCATGCGAGCCGGAATGGCTCTCCTCGGCCCGCAGGTCGAGAAGCGTCCCCCCGCTGGCATCCATCAACCGCCGCAGCTTCGCCACCGGAGGGGCATACACGAAGTTCTCGGCATACCCCAGGCGGACGTTGTTCCGCCGGCAGGCCTCCGCCACGCTGTCGGCGTGCTTCATGGCCTCGGCGAACATGACCGGCCGGGACATAGCCCGGGCCTCGGCGAAGCAGCCGGTGAGCGGCTTCTCCACGATAATGTGCTTGCCGGCATCGGCCGCATCGACGGCCAGCACGTGGTGGAGGCTGGTCACCACGGGCAGGGTAACCAGCTGGATGTCCTTCCGCTCCAGCAAAAACCGGTGATCCGTGTACGCGTGCGGCACATTGAACTTCTTGGCAAAGGCCTCCGCGCTCTCCCTGGTCTTGGAGCAGACGGCGACGATCTCGCAGCTGCTCCCACGCAGCCTGCTCAGCGCGTGCGCGTGCAGGTCGGCCGCAAAGCGCGAACCGATGAAGCCGATGCCGATCTTGTCCATGATCGCCTCTCCGGAGCAATCCGCTTTCCGTCGCCGCTGCCCGGCTTCTGCCGCCGGGGCCCCGGCCCGCTACAGCTTGAACACCGTCGGCAGGTACAGGATCAGCCAGGGCCAGAAAGCAATGACGATCAGGTCGATTGGAACAGGAGCATGGCGAGGTCCTCCCTACAGAAAGAAAAAGGGAAGCGGTGCCGCGCCCGACACCGCTTCCCTTCCGAGCGCCTCTACTTGGCCTTGACCGCTGCCTGAACCTCGCTCAGCAGCTCCTTGCCGAAGGGGTACTTCTTGATGAACGTCTCGTACACCGGCTGGATCCGCTTCTCGAACGCCGGCTTGTCCACGTCCGTGATCACGGTTACCCCTTTCTCCTTCAACAGACCGATGGCCTTGTTCTCCAAGGACACGTACTCCTTCCGGAAGTACTGCTCTGCGTCCTGGCCGGCCGCGGCAATCCCGCCCTGGACGTCCTTGGGCAGGCCGTCCCACCACTTCTTGTTGGCCACGAAGGTGCTCACCGACCAGAACTGCTCGGTCAAGGAGTACACTTTGGAGACCTCCCACTGCTTGGAGGTCCAGTAGAGAACCGGGGAGTTCTCGGCGCCGTCGAGGACGTGCTGCTGCAGGGCCAGGTACACCTCGCCGAAAGCCAGGGGGGTGCCGATCCCGCCCATCTCGTTCATGGCCTGGATCTGGATGTCGCTGGGCTGCACCCGGATCTTCAAGCCCTTCAGGTCTTGGGGCTCGCGCACCGGCTTGTTGGTGAAGATGCTCCGGCCGCCGTCGTCCACCCAGAACACGCCCACCAGCCCGTGCTCGGGAAAAATTTCGTTGACGAACTTCTTCCCCACCTTGCTGCGGATAACCCGCCAGAGATCGTCCCGGCTGTTGAACAGGTAGGGCAGATCCCAGACCTTCTCCTCCGAAATCCATTCGCCGGCGAAAGAGGCGGGAATCTTGGCCATCTCGATGCTGCCGGTCTGGACCCCCAGGAACAGGTCCTTGGTCTGCCCCAGCTGGGCGCTGTCGAACACCTGGAACTCCACCCGACCCTTGGTCCGCTCCTTCACCCGCTCCGCGAAGAACCGCATGGTCATGGAATGGGGATGATCCGGCGACAGGATGTCCGCGATCTTGGCGATGATCTTCTTGTCCTGAGCCGCCGCACTCCCCGCTGCGCAGGCGAAGGCCGCGAGGACCGCGATGGCCACCACCATGAACCGCCAGCATCTTTTCATCGAAGAACCTCCCATAGTAAATACTGCGATTTATCGCGCGCCGCTCCGCGACCGCGACGCCCGTCCCCAGACGCAGCCTATGTTGGTGGGCATTCTAGTCCTTCCAATTACCCGGAGCAGGGCCGGGGGTCAAGAGGAAGGGCCTGAACGTCTGTTTCCTCGAACATGCCGCCGGAGGGTGTCGGGGCAGTTCACTGCCTCCGTCGACTGGACCCTCTCGCCCCCCCATCCCTTTTCCCATCGACACATCAGGCCGGAATGAACCGGAGCGCCGGAACCGCCGGCAGCGCGCCGGCATCGGCCAGCATCTTCAGGAACGTGCGCAGGCCGTCCAGGTGGCGCAGGCTCAGATCGAACGAGAGCCGCTCGGTCAGATACCGGCGGCAGGCCTCAGGCGAGAGGCCGGTCCGTGCCCGCGCCAGGTCCAGCATCGTCTCCGGGTGCTCGCGCGTATAGGCCTTGGCCAGCAGCAGGGCGCGATGCAGCGCCCGGACTTCCGCCTCCGCCCTAGCCCAGGCCTCCGCCCGGACGGCCCACACGGCGAAGACGAAGGGAAGCCCCGTGAGGTCCCGCCACGCCTGCCCCAGGTCCAGGCAGTGGGCTGCCTGCGGCCGGCGGCGCAAGGCCTCGTCGCCGATCACTAGGTGGGCCGGCGCATCGTCGCCCGGTAGGTCGGGGACAAACCGGGGCCGGAGGTGGTAGACCTTCTCCAAGAGCAGCCTCACCAGGTACACGGAGGTCAAGGAGTGGCGGCTGAGGGCCACCGGAGCGTCCCCGAGCTCCTCCAGCGGGCAGCGGCTCAAGAGCAGCACGCTCTCCACCGGCCCGTCGCACGCGATGGCAAGGTCAGGAAGCAGCCGGTAGGCGTCCGGGCGGAGGGCCGCCTCCATAACCGAGATGACCGAGATATCCAGCGCTCCGCTGCGCAGCTGCTCGTTCAACTCGGCTGGCGTTCCATCGCGGATCTCGCAGTCGGCGGCGACCACGCCGCGCTCCAGGGCGTAGTAGACCGGCTCGCAGTTGATGTATCGGACCCGTCCGAGCTTCAGTGGCATGCCCGGCCCTCCAGCCGGCGGTGCCGGACTTCCCCGTCGATCAGGATGAGCAGCACATTGTCTCCCCGCGTCGTCTCGAGCAGCGACCTCTCCGGGTCCGCAGCGGTCACGCCGGCCGCGGATACGGCGACCAAGTCGGCCCGCTTCCCAGGCTCCAGACTTCCGACCTGGGCTCCCAGTCCCAGCGCGCGGGCTCCCCTCAGCGTTCCCAGGGACAGGATGTCGGCCGCCGTCAGGCTCCCGGCATGCAGCGCCAGCGCAGCGCGCATCTCGTCCCAGAGATCCAGGCTGGGGGCGCTGGCCAGCGAGTCCGTCCCCAATCCGACCGGCAGACCGCGGGCCAGGCAGGCGGGCACCGGCGCCGTCGCCCCGGAAAGGCGGAGGTTGCTCCGGGGGCAATGAGCCACGCTGACGCCTCGGCGGACCATCAGCAGGATGTCCTCCGCATCCACGTGCACCGCGTGCACCAGGAGCGGGCGCCATGCCAGCGCCCCCACCATCTCGAGATAGGCCGCCGGGCTCCTGGCCCGCCTCCTCGGCGGCGGGTCCGGACAGCCCACCGCCGGATACAGGCGTCCGGGAATCGCCCCGCCTCCCGTGGCCAGGAACTCCACCTCCTCCGGCGACTCGGCGGCGTGGATGCACACGGGCATGCCGGTCTGGAGAAGCAGGCTGTCGCAGCCGCGAAACAGCAGCTCGCTGAGCCCGTACGGGCTGTGGGGCGAGAGGCCGATCCGCAGGCGCCCTTCGGCCGCCTGCGCCTGCATGGCCCGGAGGTCTTCCTGCGCCGCCCGGAGCCGATGCTCCGCCGCGTCCGGATGGAGCCCCAGGATCTCCCGGTACACGACGCCGCGGAGACCGAGGCGTCGGAGGGCCGGGATGCTCTGGCCCGCCGTGCTCACATCGCCCACGCTGGTCGTCCCGCAGGCGAGCAGCGCCCCGGCGCCGCTCCCGGCGATCGCCTCCCGAGCCTCCGGAGTGATCTCGCGCCGGCCCTCCACCAGCGCCACGACCCAGGGGACGAAACCCGCCTCCCCCACCGGACGCGGGAGGCTCGCCAGCTCCAGGTGGGTGTGGCAATTCACCAGCCCGGGCAGGAGGGCGGCCTCCCCCAGATCCCAGCACTCCGCCTCCGGCCGGGCCGCCGTCACCGCACGGGCGGGGCCGACCTCGACGATCGCCCCCGCCTCGACGGCCACCGCCCCGCTCGGAATGGGGGGAGACGCGACCGGAAACACCCAGCGGGCCGTCAGGATGCGCATGATTCCCCGACGCCCTCTGCCGCCACCAGCCGCCGGACCGCCTCCAGCTCTTCGGGGGTGTTCACGTTGACGAAGCACCGGAGCTCCGGATCCAGCGTCCGGAGCTCCTCCTCCGACACCTCCCGCACCCGGACGTCGGCAAACAGCTCCTCGACCTTCAGCCGCCCCAGTCCGAGCATGGCCTCGATGCGGGGGAGGCAAGCCCGGCCGTACACGGCGTGCAGGGGCTCGTAGCCCCGGCCCGACCGGGCCACCACCACGTCGTATCCCGGCGCAAGATTGCAGAGGTGTGCGACCACGGCAGGGTTGACCAGGGGCATATCGCAGCCGATACAGAAGGTCTGCGGAAGCCGGCTGTAAAAGAGCGCGGCGTGGATGCCCCCCAGGGCCCCCCTTCCCTGGAGCCGATCCGGCCGGATGGGCACCTCCAGCTCGGTGAAGGCCTCGGCATCGTTGCTGATGACCAGGAGTTCCGCGAAGAGAGGCTGGAGGGCAGCCAGGATCGTCTGAATGATCGACCGTCCGCCGATGGAGAGCAGGGCCTTGTTCCTGCCCATGCGCCGGGAGTCCCCTCCCGCCAGGATGGCCCCCGTCACAGCCGGAGGCTCTCCGGGGGGCGTCGGCCCCGTCATTGCGTCCGCCCGCGGATGCGGAGTGCGATCGGCGGGCCGCCGCCCGGATCGGCGCCGCCAATCAAACTGCGCACGGTCCGAGCCAGGACTTCCGCCGTGGCCTCGTCCAGAACCACGCGCTGCCCTCCTACCAGCACGTCCACGGGCGGGGGACAGAGGTCCGCGAGGAATTCCCGCTGGATGAATTCTGCCAGCGGACCGATCTCCTCCAGGCCGAAGTGGGGGACCGGCACCGGCGTGGGCGCGTCCGAGACCACGGCCACCAACCCGTCTTCGGTCCCGCACAGCGGCGGCCCTCCCGGGGGTGTCCGGATCACCTCGATCTTGGGCGTGGAGGAGGATTTGAACCCTTCGGCGAGAAGCAGGTCAACCTCGAGCAGGGGCAGGCACGCGATGGCCTCGAGGGACCACTCCTTTTCCGTATCGCTGACCACAAAAAGGCTGTCGCACGAGACCAGGCCCGCCGTGCGGGCTCCGGCCCGCTTGTGGCGCCAGGAGTCCTTCCCGGGAGTATCGACCGCGACCGGTCCGCGGGAATGGTGCTTGATCGTCCCGAGCGTATAGCCGCGACGGCGCAGCTCCGGAATGAGCTTTTCCAGTAGGGTGGTCTTGCCGGAATTGGACCGGCCGACAATCGAAAGGATGGGAATCACGGGCCGCTCGCGCTGCAGCGGTGACGGGTGGCAACCGCCTGCCGGGACTACTCCTCTTCCTCCTGTTCCATGATATCGATCTCGCCCAGATCCTCCAGCCCCTCCTCCTCGAACTCGTTCATAAGGAGGTCCTCGGCCGCGCTCTCCGCCGCCGGGGCCTCCGCGACCGGCTCTTCCTCTTCGGTGGCCACCTCCGCCTCGGCCAGCACCTCCTCCGCCACCACCTCTTCGGCGCTGAGACTGCGGTACCAGGTGGGCTTGGCGGCCGCCTCGCTCAGCTCACGCGCCATGGTGCCCTCGATAGGCTCGATCTCGTAGCCCAGCTTGCCGGCGGCCATCTCTTCCAAAGCCTGGTAGGTGGGCTTGACGTTGCGCGCCTGCACCAGGGAAGCGGCCCCGCGCCCCAACTGCTTGGCTCGCTTGGCAGCCACGATGACCAGTCGATACTTGCTGTCCACGTGCTCCATCAGATCCTCGATCGGTAGCTGCGCCATGCCTGCGACTCCCCTCGTCGCCCCCCGTCGGGGGGCTCACGTGTCCAGGAACCCCAGGTCCACCCGGCTGCTCCGACGGCGCTCGGCCACCAGAATGGCTCGCAGCTCCTCGGCGGCCCGGGCGAACACATCGTTCACGATGATATATTGGTACTCGCGATAGTGCCGGACTTCCTCCCGCGCCCTGCGGAGCCGGCGCTGAATGTCCGCCTCCGCATCGCTCTCGCGCCGGCGCAGTCGCTCTCCTAGCTCCTGCCAGGACGGCGGCACGACGAAAACGAGAACCCCGTCCGGGTGCTTCTCCCGCAGGATCGAGGCGCCTTGCGTGTCGATGTCCAGGATGACATCCCGCCCCGCGCGCCAATGCTCCTCCAGGAGCGCCCGCGACGTCCCGTACAAGTGCCCGTGGACCTCGGCCCACTCTTCGAACTCGCCCCGCTCGGTCATCCGCCGGAAAGCGGCTTCGGTCACAAAACGGTAATCCCGGCCGTTCTCCTCGTGCGGACGGGGCGGCCGCGTGGTGTAGGAGACCGAGTGGGCGATCCCCTGCACCTCGTGAACCAGCCACCGGCAGAGAGAACGTCTTCCCCGCACCCGACGGGGCCGAGACCACAATCAGCAACGGCTGGGGTCTCACGCGTTCCGCCTCTCCCGCACCCACCTCAGCCGCGGTCCCGTGGTTCCTCCACCCCTCCCAGGCGCTGGGCCAGGGTGCTCGACTGGATGGCGGAGAGAATGATGTGTCCGCTGTCGGTCACGATCAGGGTCTGAGTCCGGCGACCGCAGGTGGCGTCGACCAGCCGTCCCCCCTCCCGCGCGTCGTCCCGCAGGCGCTTCATCGGCTCGGAGAAGACGGCCTTCGAGTCCTTGGAGGAGCGGGCGCTCAGGATGGCCACGACCCGGGAGCGGAGGACCACGTTGCCGAATCCGATATTGAGAATCTCCCCGGACAGCGCGCTCATCCGTGTCTCTCCGCGCCCCCCTGCCGACGGCCCATCGCCCGGCGCATCCGCATCCCGGCTCCCTCCGGACCTCCGGGCCGACTACTCGATGTTCTGGACCTGCTCCCGCAGGCGCTCCAGGGCGGCCTTGAGTCCCACCACCTCGTGCGCCAGCGCCGCGTCACCGACCTTCGAGCCGGTTGTGTTGGCCTCCCGGTGCATCTCCTGCAGCAGGAATTCCAACCGGCGGCCCTGCTGCCCGGCCTGGCCCAGGGCTTCCCGGAACTGGGCCACGTGGCTCCGCAGTCGCTCGCACTCCTCGGCGATGTCGCTCCGCTCTGCCAGGAGAGCCACCTCTTGCTCCAGCCGCACGGGATCCGGGAGGCGCCCGTCCAAAAGCTCCGCCACCCGCTCGCGCAGCCGGTCCCGCTGGATGGCCACCAAAGACGGGGCCCGGGCAATCAGGCGAGCAACGGTCGCTTCGACCTCCCCCAGGTGAGCCTCGAGGGCCGCCGCCAGGGCCGCGCCCTCCCGCTGCCGCATGGCCTCCAGAGCATCCAGGGCGGCGGTCACGGCCGGCGCCAGCTCGGTCCAAGCCCCCTCCAGGGACTCCTCCGGCTCCTCCACGGTGATGAGCTCCCGCTGGGCCGCCAGCTGCTCCAGGGTGACATCGCCGGGAAGATCGAGTTCGCGTTGCAGCGTGCGCAGGGCCTCAACGTACTGGCGGGCCAGGGTCAGATCCACCCGCAACGTCCGCCCGGAGCCCTCCAGGGCCTGTTCCTGCACCGCCACCTCAAAGTGGCCGCGGGCAAAGCGCTGCTGGATTGCCCGCTGGACACGCGGCTCCAGGCTGAGCAGGCGCTTGGGAAGCCGGCAGCGGACCTCCAGGAATCGGTGATTGACGGACTGGACCTCCACGGTGAAGCTCCGCCGGGCCCCGCCGGCCTCCCCGCGACCGAAGCCGGTCATGCTGCATCGTCTTGCAGTTCCGCCGCTTGCCGTATGGCCTCCCGCGATTGCCCTGAACCAGACCTGATACCCTAACCCGGGCGATCAGGAAAGTCAAATACCTTGACAAATACCCTCTCCTCCAATATCGTTCATCGGATGTCCCTGGATGAGAAGGAGGGTGATGCACGTGCCGATTTACGAATACGAGTGCGAGTCCTGCCAGCACCGATTCGAAGTCATCCAGAAGTTCAGCGACAAACCCTTGAAAAAGTGCAGCCAGTGCGGCGGACCCATCCACCGGGTCCTGTCTCCCCCCGCCCTGATGTTCAAAGGCAGTGGCTGGTACGTCACCGACTACGCCAAGCCGGAGAGACTGAAGAAGGAGCGGCAGGCCGGCAGCGACGGTAACGGCTCGAAGGCTGAATCCTCCGCTTCCAAGACCACCACCCCAGCCAGCAAATCCGAGGTCTAACCGCGGCGCGCCACTCCTCGGCTCCCCGGTCCTACGGCCCGCCCCCCGTCCTGGTTTTCAGGCAGAATGCGCCAGGAGCGCTTGGACGTGCGGGACCAGATTCGCCGGCGCCGCGGTGCTCTCCTCCCCGGTGCGGCGGCGGGCCTCCACCACCCCTTCCTTCACCGCCCGACCGCCCACCGTCACGCGCAGGGGAATGCCCAGCAGATCTGCATCCTTGAATTTCACGCCGGGACGCTCATCGCGATCATCGAAGAGGACCTCCAGGTTGGCGCGGCACAGGTCGGCGTAGGCCCGTTCGGCCAGCGCATTCATCGCGGCATCCCGGCTGTTGACCACCAGCAGGTGGACCTGAAACGGGGCGATGGCGTCCGGCCAGATGATGCCGTGTTGGTCGTGCCCCTGTTCGATGGCGGCAGCGGCGATGCGTGCCGGTCCGATGCCGTAGCTCCCCATGACGACGGGCCGCTCCTGCCCCTGCTCATCCAGGTAGACCGCCCGCAGCGGGACCGAGTACTTCGTGCCGAGCTTGAAGATATTCCCCACCTCGATGACCGGCTCCACCCTGAGCTTCGCCCCGCACGTAATGCAGCCGTCCCCGGCCTTGGCGGCGCGCAGGTCGACGAACTCCGCCTGGAAGTGCTGGCCAGGAACCACGCCCCGCAGGTGCGTATCCGGCTTGTTGGCCCCCGCTACGTAGCAGCCGGTCCGGAGACAGGCATCGGCGATGATGCGGATGGCGAGGCCCACCGGGCCGACGAAGCCCGCCTCCACCCCCGTGGCCTCCCGGATCTCGTCTCCTTGGGCGGGGCGGAACGGCCCCACCACCCGCTGGAGCTTCCGCTCATGGAGCTGCTGGTCGCCTCGCACCAACGCAAGCATCGGCCCGCTCTCCGCCACCACCACCAACGACTTGATGGTCAGCGCCGGATCGATCCCCAGGAAACTACTCACCCCCTGGATCGTGCGGGTATGGGGGGTGTTCACCGCTTCCAGGGGCCAGGCAGGGAAGGTCGGCTGCGGCGCATGCGAGCGTGCCAGCTCCACATTGGCCGCGTAGCCGCAGGACGAACACAGGGCCACCTGATCCTCGCCGGCCGGACTGGGAGCCATGAATTCGTGCGAGCCCGCCCCGCCCATCATCCCGGGATCGCTCTCCACCACGTAGGCGGTGATGCCGCACCGCTTGAAGATGCGGCAGTAGGCCTGCCGGTGGGCCTCGTACTGCTTTTCCAGTCCGGCCTCGTCCCGGTCCAGGCTGTAGGAGTCCTTCATCACGAACTCCCGCGTTCTCAGGACACCGCTCTTGGGCCTGGCCTCGTCCCGCTCCTTGGTCTGGATCTGGTACCACGACTGGGGCAGGTCCCGGTAGGAGCGGACCTCGCGCGCCGCCAGCCAGGCCACCACTTCTTCATGGGTCATCCCCAGGCACATGTCGCGCTGGTTCCGGTCCTTGAGGCGGAACATCTCTCCGCCGATGGTGTCCCAGCGGCCCGATTGCTGCCAGAGCTCCGCCGGGTGGATGACCGGCATGGTGATCTCCTGAGCCCCGATGCCGTTCATCTCCTCCCGGATGATGGCCGTGATCTTGCCCATCACCCGCTGCCCCAGCGGCAGGTAGACGTAGATGCCTGCCGCCAGCTGGCGGACCAGCCCGGCCCGGATCATCAGCTTGTGGCTGATCGCCTCGGCGTCGGCCGGATCTTCCTTGAGGGTCGGGATGAGAGACCGTGACCAGCGCATCGCGTCGCTACTCCTTTGGCACGAGGCCGAATCATTCCGTCCGGCGGTTGGCGTCCCGAGGCACAAAAAGAGGAGGGCGCATGCCCCCCGGTCGGCCGCCCGCCCTGCGGGGCGCCCCTTACGGCTCCTCGGCGTGCGCCGCCAGGGCCTGAACCTCCTCCACCAACACGTCCGCCAGCTCCGACTCCTTGACCTTGCGCACGATCTTTCCCTTCTTGATCAGGATCCCCACCCCATTGCCCCCGGCGATCCCGATGTCGGCACCCCGCGCCTCCCCCGGTCCGTTCACGGCGCACCCCATCACCGCCACATTGAGGGAGCGACGGATGTTGAGCCCCTCCAGGCGCCGCTCCACCTCCTTGGTCAGGTTCACCAAGTCGATTTCCACGCGACCGCAGGAGGGACAGGCGATGACATTGAGTCCCCGCTTGCGGAGCCCCAGCGCCTTCAGGATTTCGAAGCCGGCCCGCACCTCCTCGGTGGATTCCTCGGTCAGGCTCACCCGAATCGTGTCGCCGATCCCCTCAGCCAGCAGGGTTCCGATCCCCACGGCGGACTTGATGGCCCCCGCGAAGGCGGTTCCCGCCTCGGTGACACCCAGGTGGAACGGATACGGGACCTTGTCGGCCAGCAGCCGGTACGCCTCGATCATCATCCGGGGATCCGAGGACTTGAGGGAGACCTTCATCTCGGGGTAGTTGAGGTCCTCCAGGATCCGGATGTGGAACAGCGCACTCTCCACCATGGCCTCGGACGTGGGCTCTCCAAATCGCTGCAGGAGGTGCTTCTCCAGCGAGCCGGCGTTGACGCCGATGCGGATCGGTACTTTGCGCTCCGCCGCCGCCCGGGTGACCTCCTGCACGCGCCACGTCGCTCCGATGTTGCCGGGATTGATGCGCAGGCAGTCGACGCCGGCCGCCAGACACTGGAGCGCCAGGCGATAGTCGAAGTGGATGTCCACGATGAGCGGGATCCGGATCTGGGACCGAATGGCCGGCACCGCTGCCGCCGCGTCCGCGTCCGGCACGGCGATCCGGACGATGTCGCAGCCGGCCGCTTCCAGGGCCCAGATCTGGTCGACCGTCGCCTGGGCGTCCCGGGTGTCGGTCTTGGTCATCGACTGGACCGAGATGGGCGCATCGCCGCCCACTGCGATCTTCCCTACGTGGATCCGACGGGTGGGACGCCGGGCGAAGCGTCGAGCCGGCGCGATCGAAAGGGTTGGCACTTCAGTGAAGGGGGCGAAGTCCACCGCCTCGCGCTCCCCGATGCCGGAGACTCCTGCAGTATTCATGGATGCCCCAACCAGCGGAAGATATCGTTGTAGAACGCGAATACCATGAGAGCGATCAGCAGGAACATGCCCACCTGCTGGGCGATCTCCCGCTTGCGCAGGCTGACCGGCTTCCCTCGCAGCCACTCGATCAGCGAGAAGAGCAGGTGTCCGCCGTCCAGCACCGGGATCGGCAGCAGGTTCAAGATGGCCAAATTCACCGACAGGAATGCGGCGAAAGACAAAAGCTCCACCAACCCCTGATGGGCCACCTCCCCTGCCAGCTGGACGATCAGGATCGGCCCCCCGATGGTCTGGGGCGAAATCTTGGCTTCGATGAGCTTGATGAATCCCTGCACGATCAAAACGGTCATGTCCGCCGTCTTTCGGATCCCCGCCACCAGAGCTGCCGCCGGGTTCAGCCGCCGGTAGCGGGAGTCAGGCGCCGGCCCGATCCCGATGAGGCCGATCTTCTCCTCCCCCTGGGGCCCCATCTGATGGGTCGGCTGCGGCGTCACTTCCACGCTCAACTGCTTCCCGTTCCGCTCGGCCGTGACGCGCATGGCCTTCCCCGGGCTGGCATGAATCGCCGCGGCCAGCTGCTCCCATTCGGTCACCGGCGTCCCGTTCAAGGCTACGATCCGATCGCCGGGCTGGAGACCGGCCCGCTCGGCTGGCTGCCCGGGCATCACTTGACCGATGCGGGTAGAGACGAGCGGGTGCAGCCCCAGGTCCCAGATCTTTGTCGGCTGGCCGAAGATGTCCCTCGTCTCCAGTGCCCGCGGCGCCATCGGGATCGTCAATTCCCGCCCGTCGCGCCGAACGGTCAGGGTCAGCCCGCGCCCGGTGGACGCCCGGAGGGAGGCATCGATCTGATCCCAGCGGCTGATCGGGGCGCCATCGACGGCCTCGATTCGATCTCCGGCGAGCAGGCCCGCCTGGGCCGCCGGAGACCCCGGATCGGGCGACCCTGTAACCGGCGGGAAGTAGCTCTGGCCGACGAAGACGAACACCCCCCAGAAGAGCAGGACGGGCAGAATAAAGTTGGCAGCCGGACCCGCCAGAATGATGAGCGAGCGGATCCCGACAGGTCGCAGGGAAAAGGACCGCTTCGGGTCGGCGGCCTCGGCCGATTCATCACTCGGGTCCTCTCCGATCATCTTCACGTAGCCGCCCAGCGGCAAGGCGGAAAGGAGATATTCCGTCTCCCCCTTCTTCACGCCGACCAACTTAGGCCCAAACCCCAGGGAAAACTTCAGGACCCCGACCCCCGACCGCTTGGCCACCAGGAAGTGACCCAGCTCGTGGACGAAGATCAGCAGGCCCAGCACCAGAATCGCTGCCAGAATGTTCATCCCAACTCCATGCGCGCACCGTGGGGCGCCCCGCGTGCTGGCGTTATCCCTCCGCCAGGCGACACCGGACCTCCCGGTCCACCTCCAGGACGTCCTCTATGCTTTGCACGTGCCGTCGCGGGTGGAGGTCCAGCGCCTTGCGGATCACGCCCGGGATCTCGTCGAAACCGATGCGCCGATCCAGGAACCACTGCACGGCCACCTCGTTGGCGGCATTCAGCACGGCCGGCCAGGATCCCCCGGCCCGCGTCGCCTCGTAGGCCAGATCGAGGCAGGGGAATTTCTCGTGGTCTACCGTCTCGAACGTGAGACCGGACAGCTTCAGCAAATCCAGACGCTCGACCGGGCTCCAGCGGCGCTGGGGCCAGGTGAGGGCATATTGGATCGGCACCCGCATGTCGGGCACCCCCAACTGAGCCAGGATGGAGCCATCCACGAACTCGACCATGGAGTGGACGACGCTTTGGGGATGGATGATCACGTCCACTTGATCGACCGGAATATCGAACAGCCAGTGGGCCTCGATGACCTCCAGCCCCTTGTTCATCAGCGTGGCAGAGTCGATGGTCACCTTTCGGCCCATCTGCCACGTCGGATGTCTCAGCGCCGCGTCCGGCGTGATCTGCGAGAAGGCGGCGAGGGGCAGCGTGCGGAACGGTCCGCCCGAGGCCGTGAGGACAATCCGGCGCACGTCCGGCCTGCCGTGAGTCGCGAGGCATTGGAAGACGGCGGAATGCTCGCTGTCCACCGGCAGGATGCGGACCTTCCGGGCCCGGGCCTCCGCGGTCATCAATTCTCCCGCGATGACGAGCGTCTCCTTGTTGGCCAGTGCCACGTCCTTGCCGGCTCGGATGGCCGCCATGGTCGGGAGGAGTCCGGCCCCGCCGACGATGGCCGAAACCACCACGTCAGCCCCGGACGCTTCGGCCGCCTGGATCGATCCTTCCGTGCCCCACACCACCTCGGGGGCCTTCGATCCAAGTCGCCTCTCGAGTTCCCGTGCTCCGGCCTCGGTCCCCACGGATACCAAGCGGGGATGGTGGCGGTGGATCTGTTCGACCAGGATGTCCAGGCTCGAATTCGCTGCCAGGCCCACGATCTGGAAATGCTCCGGATGGGCCGCCACGACCTCCAGGGTGTGGGTGCCGATGGAGCCCGTGGACCCTAAGACTGCCAGGCGCTTCATGAGAATTCCTTCCGAGCCCCCCGGTGGGCCGGCTCGGCGGTTGTCGCAACCGGGAACTCGCCTCCGGATTGCCTCCCGACTTGAAAAAACGGACAGATCTGATCCTGGTGCAGCCGTTTCGGGAGCGGGTTTTTAAGTATAGGAGAAGGAGCAACCGCCTGCAAGCAGTTTTGGTCGCCTCCTCACGGCAGAAAAGTCTTATGGGAAGAGAAGTTAGCGATTTCCGGGAGAGGGCGACAGCGGTGCGGCCGGTCGAAATTCATACACCAGCTCGCCCGGCTTGACCAAACCCAACTCTTCCCTGGCGATGGCTTCGATCCTGAAGGGATCCGTGCGGAGGGCGCGGACCTCATCGGCCAGCGCCGCGTTCTCCGCATTCAGATCCCCGATCTCTCGCTCCAGGGCCGCCTTCTCCTGATGCATGCGATACAACTGCAACAGCCCTCGGTTGCCCATCACCGAGGCGGCCACGAGCAACAAGAGAAAGATCACAACCACGCGAAGGGTGCGGAACACACGCAACCGGTTCTCCCCGGGCAACAGCCCCATGAATCCCCCCGACATCATCCACGCCGACGGATCGGATGCCGCCGGCCATCCGCGCCGCCACAATCTTCACGATCACACAAGGCCCGCCAGCCTGACGCCGGAAACGCCGTCCGCCGCGTCGCTTACACCCCGGTGCGCCGCAGGCGGCTCACCGTCTCGCGCCCCCAGAAGACCGCGGCATCCCCCAGATCCTCCTCGATTCGGAGCAGCTGATTGTACTTCGCAATGCGATCCGTCCGCGACGCCGACCCCGTCTTGATCTGGCCTGCGTTGGTCGCCACCGCCAGGTCCGAAATGGTGGTGTCCTCCGTCTCTCCGGAGCGATGCGACACCACGGCGGCATACCCGGCACGATGAGCCGTCAGAATGGCGTCCAGCGTCTCCGTCAGCGTGCCGATCTGGTTCACCTTGATCAGGATGGCATTGGCAACACCCTTGGCGATCCCCTCGCGCAGGATGGCAGGGTTGGTCACGAACACGTCGTCCCCGACCAGCTGGATCTGTTCCCCCAGCCGCCGGGTCAGCGCCGCCCACCCCTGCCAATCGTTTTCCGCCATTCCGTCTTCGATGGAGACGATGGGATACTGCTTCACCCAGCGGGCGTAGAATTCCACCATCTCATCGGAGGTCAACCGCTTGCCGCCCTCTCCCTCCAGCACGTACCGGCCGTCCTTGTAGAACTCGCTGGCGGCGGGATCCAGCGCCAGGAAGATATCCTCGCCCGGCCGATATCCGGCCTTCTCGATCGCCGTCAGGATGAGCTGCACGGCCTCCTCGTTGGATTTGAGGTCCGGTGCAAAGCCGCCCTCATCGCCCACCGCCGTGTTGTAACCCTTCTGTCGCAGAACGCCTCGCAAGGCGTGAAAGACCTCTGCTCCCATGCGAAGAGCTTGGCTGAACTGCCGGGCGCCCAGGGGCATGATCATGAACTCTTGCAGGTCCACCGTGTTGTCCGCGTGCTTGCCCCCGTTGAGAATATTCATCATCGGGGCGGGCAGCACCTTGGCGTTCACTCCCCCCAGGTACCGGTACAGCGGCAGTCCCGCCTCGTCGGCCGCTGCCTTGACCACCGCCAGGGAGACTCCCAGGATGGCGTTGGCGCCCAGCTTGCGCTTGTCGGGTGTCCCGTCCAGTTCGCACAGCAGCTGATCCAATACCACCTGGTCGGCGGCCTCCAGACCCTCCACCTCCGGTGCGATCGTGCGGTTGACGTGCGCCACGGCCTGCGTGACACCCCGACCCAGGTAGCGGCTCTTGTCGCCGTCCCGAAGCTCCAGAGCCTCCCGCTCTCCCGTCGAGGCCCCTGAGGGAACCGCGGCCCGACCAAACGCCCCGCTCTCCAGGACCGCCTCGACCTCCACCGTCGGATTCCCGCGGGAATCCAGAATCTCCCGTGCGCGAACCTCGCTGATCTCGCTCATGAATGGGCTCCATTTTCCCTTGGCGAGATACGTCCTCGGTCGAGAGGATGCTCTCGGCCCGCCTCGTCTGTTTCCCCTCCGGCCTCGCCGGGGGGCCATCACCCCGTGCGGCGGCAGTCGCAACGCCGCACCGGTCCGCCATCCCCTATACGGCCAGGAGGGCTTCCCCCGCCGCCACGAGCCGCTCCACCCGCTCGGGCGTGCTGGCCTCCACGTAGAGGCGGACTTCCGGACTCATGCCGGATGACCGGAGGAAGAGCCAGCTCCCATCCTCCAGGATCATCTTCACGCCGTCTTGCCGCTTCACCTCGATCACCGCCAGACCCGCCAGACTCCCCGGCGGATCCTGCAGCTTGTCTTGCAGCCGGTCCATCATGCCCGGGTCCAGGGCATACTCTCGGCGCTTGGTCAGATACGTGCCAACCTCTGCATACAGCTCTTGAAGGAGCGTCTTCAAACGCGCGCCTCTCCGATAGGCGACCAGCTCTGCCGCCAGAAGACAGGCCAAGATCCCGTCCGCCTCCGGAACATGCCCTTTCACCGTGAGGCCGGCATCCTCCTCACCCCCCAGCACCACCGCATCCCTGGCAATGAGCTCGCCGATGTATCGAAAGCCCACGGGGGTTTCGTAAACGGGAATCTCCAGGTGCCGTGCCACGGCATCTACAAAATGGCCCGTGGCGATCGAGCGGGCCACCCCGCCGGTCCAGCCGCGGACCCGCACGAGGTGCGCCAGCACGAGACCCAGAAAGCAGTTTGGCTCCAGGAACGAGCCGTCTGCATCGACCACTCCGAAATGGTCGCCATCGCCGTCTGTGGCCAGTCCCAAGTGCCCGCGGTTCTCCACAACTTGGAACGACAGCTCTTGAAGCTGCTCCCCGGTGGGGTCCGGCGAGTGTCCCCCAAAGCCAGGATCCCGCCAGGCGTGCATGGTGGTCACCGTACACCCGGTCTCGCGCAGGATCGCGTCCAAATACCCTTGCCCGGACCCCCAGAGAGCGTCCACGACCACACGCAGGTGGGCCTCGCGAATCGTCTCGAAATTCACCAGGGTGCGTAGACGGTCCAGGTAGCCGTCCCAGGGATCGATCCGCTGGATCAAGCCACGGCGTTCCGCCTCCGCCATGGACAGCTCCCTCACCCGGGGCCCGGCCATCACGGTATTGGCCCGATCTTCGATCTGGCGAATCGCCTCGGGGGTCGCCGGCCCACCCCAGGCGGCGAAGAACTTGATCCCGTTGTACTCGGGCCGGGCGCGCCCGGCGGTGACCACGATTCCTCCGGACGCCTCCCGCTTCAGGACCTCGTTGACCACCGCGGCGGTCGGCGTGTCCCGGGCGCACAGGAACGCCCTGACCCCTTGCGCCGCCAGCACTCGGGCGATCTGAGCGGCGAAGGCCTCTGAGAGGAACCGGGTGTCATAACCGATCACCACTCCCCGGTCCCCGGCCCCCACCCCCAGGGTGCGAACGTGCTCGGCGATGGCCTGGGCGACTGCCCGCACCGCGGTGAAGGTGAAATCCTCGGCGATGATCCCATGCCATCCGGAGGCCCCGAACCTGATTCCGCCCGTCGCCGTGCTCATCGCTAGACTGACCCTCGCCGCCGAAGGCGAAGTCAACTATCGCGCCCGCGGCCCCTTAGATCCCCCTCCCCCGCGACAGCATTTCCCCGACCCCGAGAGTGCGGCTTCCGCCCTCATGCCTCGGGACCCGCCCACACCCAGCCCCGACGCGCACGAACAGGGTCGCCGGAGTCGTCTCTCCGCCCCGAGCCGCTTCCGCCTGGCGCCGTTCCCGCCCCGGCTCACACGCGAACTATAGGCGGGGCCCACGAAGCTTGTCAAGGAACTTTGCCCGTTTGCCGCGGGGTTACGAGGCTGGCGACCCGATGGGGAGATAGACGCGGGGAACACGGCCGCTGATCTGACACAGGACCTCATAGCTGATGGTCCCCTGCACGCCCGCAATCTCCTCGGCGGTGATCGCTTCCGAATCCTGACGTCCGATCAGCACAACTTCGTCGCCCGCCCGTACGCCGGCCACCCCGGTAACATCCACCATGGTCATGTCCATGCAGATCCGACCGACGATGGGGACGCGCTGACCTCGGACCAGCGCCTGCCCCCGGTTGGACAGCGCGCGCGCGAGGCCGTCCGCATATCCGACGGGCAGTGTAGCGATGCGCATGTCCCGGGGGGCCACGAACGTGCGCCCATAGCTGACGCTTCGGCCCGCCGACAGGTCTTTCAGCTGGCTGATGCGCGTCCGGAAGCTGAGGGCCGGCCGGAGCGCCGGATCCGCCGGGCGCCACCCCACCCGCGGATCGCAGCCGTAGAGCATGATCCCGGGACGGACCAGGTCCAGGCGGGCCTCTGGGCAACCGAGCAGCGCCGCGCTGTTAGCCACATGCCGGGCGGGCACCGGAATCCCCGAGGCGCGCAGAAGGTCGATGGCCTCGCCGAAGCGTCCAAGCTGCTCCCGGGTGAAGCTGGGGTCCGCGGCGTCCGCCTCCGCGAAATGCGTCATGATTCCGGCCAGGCGGAGCGTGCTCAGCCCTCGGATTGCCGCGGCCAGACGAGGGGCCTCCTTGGGGGTGACGCCCACGCGGCCCATGCCGGTATCCACCTTGAGGTGAACGGGGACGGACCCGCCGATGGCGCGAGCGGCCCGATCCAGCGGCTCGGCCTGCGAGAAGTCCGAGACACACTGATCCAATCGGTGAGAGACCGTCAGTTCCGCCTGCTCCCCATGAATAGGCCCCAACACAAGGATCGGGCAATGGATGCCCGCCGCCCGCAGGGGAATCGCCTCTTCCGGGATGGCCACTGCCAGCCGGGTCGCACCGGAGGCCAACGCCGCCCGGGCGACCGGTACCGCTCCGTGGCCGTATGCATCGGCCTTGACTACGGCCATCACAGCGGTTCTTGGACCGGCCAGCTTGCAGGCTAGGGCAACGTTACCAGCAATAGCCTCCAAGTCGATCTCTACGCGGGTTGGTCGTATCATTTTCCAGTCCTCTCGGCGACTCATCCCCTGGGTCGCCAGCTCAGCACTCGCTTACAGGATGCCTGACGCCTTGGATTATTAGAGCCATCATCTGCACTGACAATGGATAATATTAGATTTTTAAGAGTAAAATATGGCAAAAAATCGAGATATACTCTTATGTTTAATAATGGTAGTCATAAACATCCCGATTTTATCTCATTTTTCCTGAAATAAATGTCTTGCAATGATTGCGAAACCAGATTAGATTTCATCCCTGTTAGCACTCTCTTGTAGTGAGTGCTAGTGCGTGGATGAGGATAGGAAAAGGCGAGCATTTACTGCAAGCATACCTAGACTCAATTTCCAAAATCAATCGAAAAGAGGCGAGCTCATGCGCGCTGCCCCGAGGCAACGCGCGCCGGGACTCGCCTCGCGGAGCGCACCCGGCAGCACCACCCATTATCGAAAGGAGTGACAGTCCATGAAGAAGATCAAGCCACTGCAGGACCGGCTCCTGGTAAAGCGCCTGGAGGAGAAAGAGGTCAAGAAGGGCGGGATCATCATCCCGGACACCGCCAAGGAGAAGCCGCAGGAGGGTGAGGTCATCGCCGTGGGCCCCGGGAAGGTCACCGATGACGGGAAGCTCCAGCCCATGTCGGTGAAGGTCGGAGACAAGATCCTGTTCGGAAAGTACTCGGGCAGCGAGGTCAAGCTGGACAACGAGGAGTACCTCATCATGCGGGAGGAGGACGTCCTCGGCATCCTGCAGTAAGCGAGAACTGGACACGTTCCATTCCGATCTGACGACACGCTTCACGCAATTACACGGGTAAGGAGGAGACAGAATGCCAGCCAAGCAGCTGATGTTTGACGAGGAGGCTCGCCGGTCGATCCTCCGCGGCGTGGACAAGTTGGCCAACGCCGTGAAGGCCACGCTGGGCCCCAAGGGGCGCAACGTCGTCCTGGACAAGAAGTTCGGCGCCCCCACCATCACCAAAGACGGCGTGACGGTGGCGAAAGAGATCGAGCTGGAGGATCCGTTTGAGAACATGGGCGCCCAGATGGTCAAAGAGGTGGCGTCCAAGACTTCCGACGTGGCCGGCGACGGGACCACCACGGCCACGGTCCTGGCCCAGGCGGTCATCCGGGAGGGCATGCGGAATGTCACCGCCGGCTCCAATCCCATGGCCCTGAAGCGGGGGATCGATCGGGCTGTGGAGGCGGTCGTCGAGGAGATCAAGAAGCTCTCCAAGCCCACCAAGGGCAAGAAAGAGATCGCCCAGGTGGCCACCATCTCCGCCAACAATGACAAGACCGTGGGCGACCTCATCGCCGACGCCATGGAGAAGGTGGGCAAGGACGGCGTCATCACCGTGGAGGAGGCCAAGGGAGTGGAGACCACCCTGGAGGTGGTCGAGGGGATGCAGTTCGACCGGGGCTACATCTCCCCCTACTTCGTCACCGATCCCGAGCGGATGGAGGGGATCCTGGAGAGCCCGCTGATCCTGATTCATGAGAAGAAGATCAGCGGGATGAAGGACCTGCTGCCCATCCTGGAACAGATCGCAAAGATGGGCAAGCCGTTCCTGATCATCGCGGAAGAGGTCGAGGGCGAGGCCCTGGCCACCCTGGTAGTCAACAAGCTGCGCGGCACCCTGCAGTGCTGCGCGGTAAAGGCTCCCGGCTTCGGCGACCGCCGCAAGGAGATGTTGAAGGACATCGCCGTCCTCACGGGCGGCGAGGTGATCTCCGAGGAGCTGGGAATCAAGCTGGAGAATATCCGGCTGGATGACCTGGGCAAGTGCAAGAAGGTGGTCGTGGACAAGGAGAACACCACCATCATCGAGGGCGCGGGCAAGGACAAGGAGATCGAGGGCCGGATCAAGCAGATCCGCACCCAGATCGAGGAGACCACCTCGGACTACGACCGGGAGAAGCTCCAAGAGCGCCTGGCCAAGCTCGCCGGCGGTGTGGCCGTGATCAAGGTCGGCGCCCCCACCGAGATCGCCATGAAGGAGAAGAAGGCCCGCGTCGAGGACGCGCTGAACGCCACCCGGGCCGCCGTGGAGGAGGGCATCGTGCCCGGCGGCGGCGTGGTGCTCGTGCGCGGTCTGGCAGCCCTGGAAAAGGTCAAGGCCAGCGGCGACGAGAAGATCGGCGTGGACATCGTCCGGCGTGCCCTGGAGGAGCCCATCCGCCAGATCGCCGAGAACGCCGGGGTGGAAGGCTCGATCGTGGTCCAGAAGGTTCGCGAGGCCTCCGGGGCCTTCGGCTTCAATGCCGAGACTGAGGAATACGAGGACCTCATGACGGCCGGGATCATCGACCCGACCAAGGTGACCCGCATCGCGCTTCAGAATGCGGCCAGCATTGCGGGGCTCATGGTGACCACCGAGTGCATGGTCACCGAGATCCCCGAGAAGGAGAAGACGCCGCCGATGCCACCGCACGGTGGCGGTGACATGTACTAGACCGACCGCACGACGCAGTCGGGAACGGGGCCGCACGACGTGATGAACCACCCGCGGTCCCGTGGGAATACAGGCCCCGGGCGGCGATCCCGCCCGGGGCCTTTGCCTTTGTGGCGGGGCTCGCCTGCTTCGGGTGGCGGGGCGCGGCAAGGGCCCGTTGACCCGCCAAAAGCGGGGTGATAGATTGCCGCCCTGGAGGCCGGCGCATGAGCGCTCGCGGGCGGATTCCACTTCGGGTTGAGGGCTACTCGGGATATCGGGCGGACGAGCGGCCCGTCGCGTTCCACCTGGGGGAACGGCGCATTCTCGTGCGCCAGCTCGTGGACCGCTGGTTCGGGGAGGATCACAATTACTTCAAGCTGGTCGGCGACGATGGCATCCTGTACATTCTGCGTCATGATGGGAGAACCGACACATGGGAGCTGAGTCTCATGGAAGTCCCCACGCCGCCCCGGACAGCGGGGTGACGGCAGGGCGGCCCTTTCGCCTGTTCCCCGCCGAGGACCTCTTGATCGCCCAGGCGCTCTCGGGCTTTGTTCTCATCATCGGCTGGGCGCTCATGTACGAGATCTACCATGAGGACGGCTCGTATTACACCAGCCTGCTGCAGGAGATCCTGGCCACCGAGGGGCTGTTTCCGTCTTTCCTCCTCCTGGCGATCCTGATGGCGTTTCCCGTCGGTTTGATCGTGGACTCCGTGCGTGAGGTGGTGGGCGAGGGATGGCTCGGGCTGCCGCGCACCCGGCCGGACGGCCGGCATCCGGCAGCCGCCCTCCCGGGACTCCCGACGACGGGTCCGGCCTCTCCCGATTTTTGGGCCCGGTATGCCGTGTACCGGCACGCCTGGGCCGCCGTGCTCGCGCCCGCCCGGGCGGCCGGCAACTTGGCCCTGGTCCTCCTGCTCCTCGCGACCTGGTTTGTGGTCAAGATGATCACCATTCAGGGGTGGGATCTCTTCCCCCCCGCCTTTCTCGTCGGCGCGCCACTGACGGCGCTGGCGCTGGCCGGCATACTTCTGACGCGCTACCTGCGGGGAGCGCGCAGTTTCTCCGTGTTCGCACACGACTCCCTGTTTTCCCCCACTGCGTGCGGTCCCAACGGGTCGCCCGAGCCCATCGGCTCCTCCGAACCGGGCCCTGCGGCGGACGCGCCCGCTTCTCCCCTTGACACGGATCGGGGGCAGCCGTAGCATTCTCCGCCGGTCAAACGGACCGAGGCGCGCCGCTTCGAGTCCTAGGGGCCTGGCGCTGGAGGCCCCGCATTCTATGTGATGGGGAAGGAGGTTCCGGCATGCGGGTTGTGATCGTAGGCTGCGGCCGGGTGGGATCGAACCTTGCGAACGCGCTCTCCGCAGAGCGGCACGACGTGGTGGTGATCGACCGCGACCCGCGCGCGTTTGCCCGGCTGTCGCGGGACTTTAGCGGCCGGATGCTGACCGGAATCGGCTTCGACCGGAGCATCCTTCAGAAGGGGGATCTCGAGGGGGCCGAGGCGCTGGCGGCAACCACCGACAGTGATAACGTGAACATCGTGGTGGCCGTAACCGCCAAGGAAACCTTCAAGGTTCCGCACGTGGTCGCGCGCATCTACGACCCGCAGGCGGCGGAGATCTATCGGCGGGAAGGCATTCCAACCGTGAGTCTGACCGTGCAGGCCGCGAACATCATGAAGAGCATGATCGTGCAGCCGCACTTCATCACCCAGGCCGCGTTCGGGAGCGGCGAGGTCGAGTTGCTCCAGGTGGAGATCCCCAAGTCCATGGCCGGGCGGACGGTCCAGGACTTCATCGTCCCGGCCCATTCCCAGGCGAGCGTGCTGGTCCGGAAGGGCCAGGCGATGATCCCCGCCCCCGATACCCGCCTGGAGCCCGAGGACATCCTTCACCTCGTGGCCACGGTGACGGCGATCGACAAACTGCAGAAGCTCTTCGCCCACTGAGGAGAAGGAGTACCATATGCTGGCGGTGATCGTCGGTGGCGGACGGGGCGGCTCGTACCTGGCTCGCGACCTTCAGGCCCAGGGGTATCGGGTCACGGTGGTGGACAGCCGGACCGAGGTGGTGGCCAAGCTGCGCCAGGAGATCGAGGGCGATGTGATCTGCGGTGACGGCTGCAGCCCGCAGGTCCTGGAGCAGGTCGGGACGGCGAAGGCAAATCTGGTGGTCGCCCTGACCCATAATGACGAGGATAATCTCGTGGTCTGCCGCCTGGCCAAGCACCATTTCCGGGTCCCCCGGGTCATCGCCCGCGTCAACAATCCCAGCAATGAATGGTTGTATACGAAGGACTGGGGAGTGGACGTGGCCATTAGCCAGGTCCACCTGACCGCCAAGGTCATCGAGGAGCAAATCGGCCTGGGCGAACTGGTCACGCTTCTGAAGTTGAATCGGGGAGAGGCCGCCCTGGTTGAGCTGTTCCTGCCCGAGGACTCTCCCTGCCGGGGGAAGGCCATCCGCGAGCTCAACCTGCCTCCCCAGACCGTCATTGTCAGCGTCATCCGCGGGGGCAAACTGGTCATCCCGCGCGGCGACACCCGACTCGAATCCGGGGATGAGATCCTGGCGGTGAGCACCGTGGCCGCCGAACAGCCCCTGAAGGCCATCCTGGTCGGACCTGCCTGACAGGGACGCGTATGCCCACAGCGTTGAAGCGGCTCTTCGTCGGCAGTCCGCTGGCGACCGCAGAGTCCCGCCACGAACGGCTGGGGAAGATCGCCGCGCTGGCGATCTTTGCCTCGGACATGATGTCCTCCGTCGCCTATGCCACGGAGGAGATCCTGCTGATCCTGGTCTTGGGGGGGACGGTCGCCCTCCAGTACTCGCCCGAGATTGGCATCAGTATCGGTCTGCTGGCCGCCATGGTGGCCACCTCCTACTGGCAGACGATCCACGCCTATCCCTCCGGGGGCGGGGCCTACGTGGTCGCCAACGACAACCTGGGCACCCTGCCCGGGCTCGTGGCCGGCTCCTCCCTTCTCGTGGACTACGTCCTGACCGTGTCGGTGAGCGTGGCGGCGGGAGTCGCCGCCATCACCTCGGCGTTCCCCGCGCTCTTTCCCCATCGCGTGGCGATGTGCGTGGTTTTCGTGGTCCTGGTCATGACCGCGAACCTGCGGGGCATCCGGGAGACCGGCCGGCTCTTCACCGTTCCCACCTACTGGTTCATCGGGTGCCTGATCCTTCTCATGGCCGGGGGATTGTATGCCCTGCTCACCCGGGGCGCCCCGCCGCCCCCGCCGGCCGTGCCGATCCAGGAGCCGTTGACCATCTACCTGCTCTTGCGGGCCTTCTCGTCGGGCTGCGCCGCCCTCACCGGGATGGAGGCCGTCGCCAACGGGGTCCAGTTCTTCCGGGCGCCGGAATCCCGCAATGCCGGCATCACCCTGATCTGGATGGCCAGCATTTTGTCCCTGTCCTTTCTGGGGGTCACCTTCCTGGCCCATGCCTATCATATCGTCCCGCACCCCGAGGAGACGGTAGTGTCCATTCTGACCCGCCAAGTCTTCGGGCGGGGCGGCATCTACTTCATGATCCAGGCGGCCACCGCGGTGATCCTCCTCCTGGCGGTCAACACCAGCTTCGCCGGGTTTCCCATGCTGGCCTCCATCATGGCCAAGGATCGATTCCTCCCGCGGCAGTTCGCCAATCTGGGCGACCGGCTGGTCTTCAGCAACGGGATCATCATTCTCGCCTGCATCTCCACCGTCCTGCTGGTCGTGTTTCGCGGCAGCGTCGACGCCCTGATTCCCCTCTACGCCATCGGCGTGTTCACGGCCTTCACCTTGTCCCAAGCCGGCATGGTCAAGCACTGGCGAAAAGAGCAGGGCCCGCGCTGGCGGTCTCACGCCGTCGTCAACGCCGTGGGTGCCGTCCTGACGGGGGTCGTCGTCGTTGTCATCGGGGCGACCAAGTTCGTGCACGGAGCCTGGATCGTCATCATCGTCATCCCGCTTCTGGTTCTCACGTTCCTGAGCATCCGCCGCCACTACGACTCTCTCGGGCGCCAGCTCACCCTGCAGGGATTTTCACCGCCCAAGCTGGGCCGCCATCCGGTGGTGGTCCTGGTGGGCGGGATTCACCGGGGAGTGGTCACGGCCCTGACCTACGCCAAGGCCATCTCGCCCAATGTCACCGCCATCACCGTCGACCTGGATCCCACCGCAACCGCCAAGCTCCAGCGGCATTGGGACGAGTGGGCTCCGGGCGTCCCGCTGGTCGTGCTGGACTCCCCCTACCGATCCATCCTGCAGCCGGTCCTGCACTACATCGATCAGATGGAAAAGCAGCGGGACGGGGACTACATGACCATCATCTTGCCGGAGTTCATTCCGGCCAAGTGGTGGCAGCACCTTCTGCACAATCAGACGGCCCTCCTGATCAAGGCCGCCCTGCTCTTCCGGCGAGGGAAGGTGGCGATCAGCATCCCGTATCATCTCGACCAGTAGCCGGGCCGCTCCCTTGACACCCTCCAGGAGCTAGCATAGCATTCGCCCCGAACTGGGGGGCACCTGGGCGGTCCGCTCGGTGGAGGCTGCATGGCAAGTTCCCTGAAGCGCATGATCCTCGGCCGGCCCTTGACCACGCTGGCAGAGCGGCACGAGCGGCTGGGTAAGATCGCCGGTCTGGCGGTCTTCTCGTCCGACGCCCTCTCGTCGGTCGCCTACGGAACGGAGGAGATCCTCTGGATTCTGGTGACTGCCGGAACGGCGGCGCTGACCCTCGGCCTGCCCATCATGATCGGGATCGTCGCCCTCGTCACCATCGTGGCCAGCTCTTACTGGCAGACGATTCACGCCTACCCGTCCGGCGGGGGCGCGTACATCGTCGCCAAGGACAACCTGGGCACCCTTCCCGGCCTCATCGCGGGGGCGGCGCTCTTGATCGACTACGTCCTGACCGTGGCCGTGAGCACCGCGGCGGGCGTGGCCGCCATCACGTCGGCCTTCCCTCCGCTGTATCCCTGGCGGGTGGCCTTCTGCGTCCTCAGCGTCATCGCCGTGACCATCGCCAACCTGCGGGGGGTGCGGGAATCGGGGCGCCTTTTCACCATCCCCACCTACTGGTTCATCGGCAGCATTATCCTGCTCATCCTCGCCGGGCTCTGGCGGGTGGCCAGCGGGACGGTCCACCCGCTCCCGGCCGAGAACGTCACGCCGACGCATGCGCTCACCGTTTTCCTGATCCTCCGGGCCTTCGCCTCGGGGTGCGCCACCCTCACCGGCATCGAGGCCGTGAGCAACGGCATCCCCGCCTTCCGGCCCCCGGAGCCCCGCAATGCCAGCGTCACGCTGGCGTGGATGGCCTCGATCCTCGGCGGCACCTCGCTTGGCGTCGCCTTCCTCGCCCACGTCTACAAGGTGATCCCGCACGAGACGCAAACCATCGTGTCCATGCTGGCGCACGGCGTGTTTGGGGACGGGCTGCTCTATTACAACATCCAGGTCGCCACGGCCCTCATCCTGTTTCTGGCGGTGAACACGTCCTATCAGGACTTCCCGCGCCTGTCCTCCATCCTAGCGCGCGACGGCTTTATGCCGCGCCAGATGGCCAATCGGGGGGACCGGCTGGTCTTCAGCAACGGCATTCTGATCCTCGCGATCCTCTCCATCGTTCTCCTGGTGATGTTTCAGGGCAGCGTCAACGAGCTCATCCCCCTGTACGCCGTCGGAGTCTTCCTCTCTTTCACCCTGTCCCAAAGCGGGATGGTCCGCCACTGGCTGAAGCTCCAGGACGAGCATCCGGCGCCCCACCACATTGCCCTGAACGGACTGGGAGCCCTGTGCACGGGTGTGGTCACGGTGGTCATTGCCGCCACGAAATTCACCCACGGGGCCTGGATGGTCATCGTCCTGATCCCCCTCATCGTCTTGGGCTTCCTGCGGGTGCACCGGCACTACCAGTTCGTCGCTTCCCAGCTCTCGTTGGAGGGAGCCCGCCGTCCGCGGATCGGTAAGAATCCCGTGGTGATCTTGGTGGGGGGCATCCACCGTGGGGTGGTGGAGGCGTTGGAGTACGCCAAGGCCATTTCACCCGACGTCACCGCGCTCACGGTGGATCTGGACACGACCCAGACCGCTAAGCTACGGCGGCGCTGGGCCGAATGGGCGCCCGACGTCCCGCTGGTGGTGCTGGAGTCTCCGTACCGCTCCGTCCTGCAGCCCGTCCTAGACTACATCGATCGCATGGAGCGGCAGGGTGCGGGACGCTACCTGACCATCGTGCTTCCCGAATTCGTCCCGTCCCACTGGTGGGAGCATTTCCTCCACAATCAGACCGCGCTGCTCATCAAGGCGGCCCTGCTCTTCCGGCACGGCAAGATCACCGTCAGCATTCCCTACCATTTGGGAGAGGAGTAGGGTCTGTGCGCCGGTTCGCCATTGGCCGGCTGAAGCCGCTGGCCCGCCGGGGTCCCCTCGCCAACATGGGGCACCCGCTTCCCTCCGGCGTGCGGCATGCCGCGCCAGCGGACCGGCTGGCGGACGCCCCGGGGGGATCGCCGTGAATCTGCGCGCCAAGTTGATCATCGGCTATCTACTTTTCGTGGCGGCCCTGGTTGCGCTGGGGGCCTGGAGCGCCTGGGGCCTGCTGGAGATGGGCGGGGTCTCCCGGCATATCCTGGCCAATAACTACGATTCGGTGGTGGCGGCTCAGGGTATGCGGGAAAGCCTCGATCGCCAGTGGTCGGCCATCCTGTTTGTCGCGCTGGGGCACCGCGAGACGGCGCTCAACACGCTGGCGAAAGAGCGGAGGCGATTCGACACGTTTTTCCAGACGGCGGCCAACAACATCACGGAGCCGACCGAGCAGGACGTCATCGACGCGATCCGCCGTGATCGGGACGCGTTCTCCCGCGGCGTGGACGGCCTGCTCGCTCAGTCACGACCCCTCCCCCGCGGACCCTCGATCCCCGCACACGCGGCCCGGCCAGACCGCGGAGAGGCGGGAACGGGGGTGCTGGGCCTCGAGGGCCGCTTCCACCAGCTCCAGCAGGACTGCGACAGCCTGATCCAGCTCAACCAGCAGGCCATGGTGGCGAAGTCCGAGGCGGCGGCCAGCGTCGCCCGCCGGTGGGTGCTGGCGACCCTGGGCATCGCGGGGGCGCTCATCGTCGCCGGGATAGGGCTGGCGGTGCTTCTGGCCGACCGGATCGTGCAGCCCATCCGCGAGCTCACCTCGACCATGGCCCGGGTTGCCGGCGGCGACCTGGATGCCCGGGCGCCGGTTCGTTCGCAAGACGAGGTGGGGACGCTGGCTGCGGGGTTCAACAGCATGGCCGAGCGCATCCGGCAGCTCCGACGATCCGATCTGGGCAAGCTGCTGGTCGCCCAGCAGACTACCCTAGCGGCGATCGACTCGCTCTACGATCCGGTCATCGTCACGGATGCGGGGGGCGCGGTCACCAAGTTGAACCCCGCCGCCGAAGAGCTCTTCGGACCGGAGCGCCGGCACCTCGGGAAGCACGTGCGCGAGATCGCTCCCGACAGCCGGATCACCATCGCCGTCGCCGAAACCTTGAGCTCACAGCAGCCGGTGGCCGGCGAGGGGGCCGCCTCGGTGTTCCCGCTGGTGGTCGACGGTGCGGAGCACGCGTTTCGCCTGCGCACGACCCCGATGCGGGACGAGGAGGGAGCGCTGCTGGGAGCGGTGACACTGCTGGAAGATATCACGCATCTTCGCGAGATCGACCGCCTCAAATCCGAATTCATCGCCACCGCCTCCCACGAGCTCCGCACACCGCTCACCAGCGTCCAGATGAGCGTCCACCTGCTGCTGGAGGGGGCCGCCGGGGCGCTCTCGGACAGCCAGCGGGAGCTGCTGGCGGACTGCCGCGAGGACTGCGACCGGCTGGAGCGACTCATGCACGACCTGCTGGACCTCTCCAAGATCGAGGCCGGGGAATCGGCGCCGCACCTGTCTCCCACCCCGGCCGGCAGCCTGATCACCGAGGTGGCGGAGGCCCTCCGGCCCCAGATCGAATCCAAGGGGCTGCGGCTGACCTTCGACGCGGCGGCAGACTTGCCCTGCGTGGCGGCGGATCGGGGGCAGATCGAGCGGGTCATCACTAACCTGGTCAGCAACGCGCTCCGCCATACCGAGCCGGGAGGCGAGATCCGCATCAGCGCGATCCGCCGGGAAGATGCCGTCGCCGTTTCGGTGACCGACACCGGTCGCGGGATTCCCCCCGAGTACCTCCCCCGGATCTTCGACAAGTTCATCCGGGTGCCGAACGCCCCGTCCGGAGGCGCCGGATTGGGCCTGGCCATTTCGAAGCAGATCGTGGAGGCCCACGGCGGCCGGATTGTTGTACAATCAAGCCCGGGGCACGGGACCACGTTCACCTTCACCCTGCGGGCGATTGAGCCACCCGCCGCCGCGCCCCCGATCCACGGGTGAGAGGAGCAGCATGAGCGCGCGCATACTGATCGTCGACGATGAAGCGCATATCCGGCGCGTCATGCGCATGACCCTTGAGGCCTCCGGCTACGAGGTGGGGGAGGCGGCCGACGGCCTGCGCGGCCTGGAGGCCTTCGGCGACGGCTCCACCTGGGACGCGGTGCTGCTGGATCAGCGGATGCCCGGCATCGACGGCCTGGAGACGCTCCGGCGCATGAAGGGTCGGAAGGCGGATGCCTGCATCATCATGGTCACCGCCTACGGCTCCATCGAGCTCGCCGTGGACGCGATGAAGCTCGGCGCGACCGACTTCGTGCGCAAGCCGATGACGCCGGAGACCGTCCGCAACGCCGTCAGCGTGGCCCTGGCTCGCCCGACGGCCCCCGCACAGGCCCCCGAGCAGGCCCCCATGGTGGTGAGCCGACTGACCTTGAACGGGTTCCGCCTGTGGCCGATCTCGGAGCCGCCGGGTCTCCGGTCGTCCGGGAGCAGTGTCCGGCGCTTCACCGTCCGGCAGCCGGACGGGCAGGAGCAGGAGGTCATCGTGGAGATCGACCCCGGCGCGATCCGGGCGGTCGAGCACGCCACCCACCGCCAGTTCCCCTCCGACAGCAGCTTCTGGACCTGGGAGGCGGAACGCGCCCTCAACGATTTTCTCTGGATCGAGGGCCGGGTCCCTCCCGGCGGGAGACTAACGATCCATCAGGTTAGTCGGAATCACCTGCAGGTCGCCGCGGCGTGGGACAGCGAGGGCGATTGACGGCGGCCGCCGAAGCGGGATTTCGGCCGCACCGGCCGGCAATCAAGCCTGGCGGTCTTCCGCCGGGGGAAGAACGGCAGATTCGGCGCTTCCTGCAACCCGCGCTGCCCGGTCAGGGCTCTTGGCTGGCTGCAGGGCGAGGCGGTATGGCGGCTCGGGCGCACGTTATAAATCTCAATTCTTCCACGGGGGCCGCTGTTCGTTCGTCCCGGCCGACTCCAGCCTGCGGGTTGCCAGTTTGCGGAGTAATTCCTCTCGGTTCGGTCCGCTGAGCTCTTCCGCCAGTCGCGCGAGCGCCTCCGCAACGATATCCCGGTGGTGCACCCCTTCGGCCCCGGCCTTCTCGGTGACCTCCAGCCACAGGCGATGGACGAGGTCGATGTCCTCTGCGGTCAAGCTCGGCGTGTGCGCCCCGAGGTAGAAGTCCTGGAGCTGGCCGTCAGGCTGCACCACCCGGTAGCGAACGGTGTGCTGTGGCTTTTGCGGGAGGGCCTCCCAGGCCCGTCCCATCCGCCTCGCCATCTCCTCGGACGTCATGACGCCCGAGCGACCGGCGTAGATCTCCCACGAGTCGAGCTGGTATGCAGTCACCACGGCCGCCTGGAACACGTCGGATGACGGGACCACGAGGAGGTCCACGTGCTTCCCCGCCTTCTCGGCGAGGGCGACGACACGAGTGAACAACTGCTGTTCGTAGGCAGAGAACAGCCTGTTGACATCCAGATTCTTGTAGCCCATGTCTGGACCTCGCGCCACCCGCACAGTTATGACCACCAGGTTCTTCTTGCCGGTATGCGTGAACTCCAGCGCCTTGGCCACGTGGCTGAGGTTGTTGTAATCCCGCACCAGGCAGAGGGTGTTCCCCGGACGGATCCCCACGATCTGAGGCGAGATCTCTTCCTCCGGATGGATTTTGAACTGGTCCAGCTCTACGTGGCCGCGACCCGCCAAGCGGCGCAGATTGATCCGCTCGGACACCTCGAACATGATGAAGAACACCAGGGTGAACGCCACCCCGCTGACCGTGGCCACCTGCTTTGTCAGCAGGTTGATCCCGGCGATGGAGAAGAGCAGGGCTGTAATGATCCCCAGGCCGAGGGGCAGCTCGATTCCACCCAGCGGTAGGTTGAGCGGGACCTTCCACTCGCGCGGCCGCTTGTCGGTGTAGCGCAAAACGAGGACGGCCAACCCCTTCATGGCGAAGGACCAGATCACGCCGAAGGCGTAGGCCTCCCCCAGGACATAGACGTTGCCCCGGGAGCCGATGATGGTCGCGAGCTGCAGGATCACGATGAGGTTGATGAGGCGATAGCTCGTCCCAAAGCGTTTGTGGGGAGCCCGGAACCAATCGGTCAGGACGCCATCCTCGCTCACTCGGTTCAACACGCCGTTGGAGCCGACGATGGCGGTGTTGACCGCGCCGGCCAGGATCAGGAAACCCACGATCACAATGAAGGCCTGGAAGACAAGCTTCAAGGGCACTGGTCCGATCACGTGCATCGCGATCCCGCTGATCAGGTTATCGTAGTACTGCGGCCGGATGGCGTCGGGGATGATGGCGAAGGCGAAAAAGGAGACGAGGGAGGTGAAGAGCAGGGAGTACACGAAGATCACCAACCCCGCCCGCATGAGGTTCTTGTGTTTCGGGTATTCCAGCTCGCGGTTGACCTGGGCTAGGGACTCTTCGCCGGACATGGCGAGGACCGAATGGCCGAACGCCATGAGGATGCCGATGAGGCCGAGGAGCATTCCCGCCTTGGGACCGAGCCCGTACTGCGGCCCCTCTTGCCCGGGGGTCGCCGAGGCGGCGTCGGCCTTGGGCGCTTCGCTGGCCTGGGGCCGGAATGTCCCCGGGAGGAGTTGCGGCATCCAGCCCACGGCGTCAGTATTGAAGGAGAGGTTGGAGGCTACCGGCAGAGGCGGGAGCTTCTGCGCCGTGGGCTGGGTGAGAATGGTGACCGTGCTCCACAGGATCATGATGACCACCATCACCGTCGTGACGTACATGATCCTGAGGGCATCCGTGGAGGACTCGTGGATCCCCCGGGTATTCCGCCACCAGAAATAGCAGGTGATGAGCACCGCGATACCCGCCGCCAGGAGGTTGACGCTGTCCTTGGGGGGCTCCCACGGGTGGCCGAAGTAGGTCATCGTCTGGGCTGCGAGGCCAACGATGTACTGCCCGGCAGAAACGCCCGAGATCGGCCCGGTCAGCACGTAGTCAAACATCAGCGCCGAGACCGAGAGCTTCGCCAGCGTGCCGCCCATGGCCTCCTTGACCACCCGGTAGACACCACCGCGGGTGAACATGGCGCAGGATTCGACATAGACAGCCCGGACAGCGTAAGAGAACAGCATCACGCCCAGGATAAACCAGGGTGCCGCGTGGCCTACAGCCTGCTCAGCGATGCCACCGGCATAGAAGGCGGAGGATGCGAGATCATTCAAAACGATGGCCGCCGCCCGCCAGAACGAGATGAAGCTGAGCATGACCGACGTGGCGACGACAACCTTCGTCTGGGTCGTGGGGTGCACCGCGACCGATTTGGCGGTTTGTTCCGGCGATGACGACACGGGGCTTGCTCCTTTATGGTGGCGGAATGTCCCACTGGATGCCACCCCTTGCGGCCTTCTTTCTCCTCACGGAATCGTGGCCCGTCGGTACGGCGGGGAGTCTAGCACCCGACGATACCACCCGCAACCGTCCCCGCACCTGAGCCCGGGCTTGACCCGGGCTGTCGCGCTCCGTAGAATCCTCGCGTGATCTCCAGCACCTTCGCCACCCCGTTTCGCGCCGCCAGCCGGGCCCGCCGGGCTCGGATGGTCTTCGCTCCCACTTTCTGCTGTTTCTGTCTGCTCCCGGCCGTTGCCTTCCCCGCCCCCCAGGTGTTCTTCTCCCCGGCTGGGGGCGTGCGCCAGCGGCTCCTGCAGGCAATCCAGGATGCCCGGCGGACCATCGACCTCGCCATCTACAATCTCACCTCGACCGAACTCGCGGAGGCTCTTCGAGCGGCCCAGGCGCGCGGCGTCTCCGTTCGCATCCTCATGGACCGGGAGAACCTCGATGCGGGGAACGCGACCATCGGCCGCCTGCGACGAAGCGGTATCCCTGTGCGCGCGCTCGGGGTCCCCGAACATAGCCTCATGCACAATAAGTTCGCCATCTTCGATGGCCGGCTCGCCGCGACCGGAAGCTATAACTGGACCCAGAGCGCCGAACGTGCCAACTACGAGAACCTCGTAGTGCTGGACGATCCCGAGGTGGTCGGGCACTTTCAGCGGGAGTTCCAGCGCCTTTGGCTGGGGGCCACCGAGTGACGGAGGACTCGTCCGGTTCGGCCAGGCAAGAGAAGGGGGTGCGGAATTTTCTTGTCGCCGCCTTGCCCGTCTGCTACATAAAGATTGGAAGGTAGTTGCGGCTCTCTCAGCTTCATGGCCTCCAACGTGGAGGAGAGATGCGCGGGGTCCATTTCCGGGTTGTTCTGGCGACATGTCTCCTTCTCACTGCGCTGCTTTCCTTGCCGCCGGCCGCGCCGGCCGGCGCCGCCGACCACGTGCCCGCCGCCTCCTCCTTCCCGAATCCGCCGACGCTCCGGGCCAACGTCGAGTTCTGGAGACAGATCTATTCAGAGTTCGGCGTCGGCGACTTCGTCCTGCACGACCGCGACAATTTGGAGGTGATCTACGGGGTGGTGCGGGTGCGTGAAAGCAGGAATGCCGCCCGCGCGGCGGCGGCGGCCAAACCGGAAATCGATCGGCTCCGCTCGCAGTACGAGACGGTCTTCGCCAGGTTGGCGGATGGCACCCCCCCGGAGGAGTTGGGCGACGCCGGGCAACGAGTCGCCCGGCTATGGGGATGCCCCTGCGCGCCGGATGTGTTGCTCCGGGCTGCCTCCAACATCCGGGTTCAGCAGGGACTCCGCGAGCGGGTGGAGGAGGGCCTGCGTCGTGCGCGGACGCTGCTCCCCCGCATGCTCGCGATCTTGCATCAACACGGTGTGCCGCCGGAGCTGTCCGCCCTTCCCCTGGTGGAATCCAGCTTCAATCCCGCGGCCCGATCCAAAGCCGGGGCCGTCGGCCTCTGGCAATTCCTCCGGTCCACCGGGAGGCGATACCTCACGATCACGCGTCGCCGCGACGACCGGCGAAATCCTCTGAAGGCCACCGAGGCGGCCGCGCACCTGCTGCGACACAACTACGAAACCCTCGGCTCCTGGCCGCTGGCCATCCTGGCCTATAACCATGGAACCCAGGGAGTTTGCACCGCTCGACAGGCGGTCGGCAGCGACGCCATCGAGGATATCATCGCGGGGTATTCGGGGCCGCGGTTCGGATTCGCCTCCAAGAACTTCTACGCGGAGTTCCTGGCCGCGCTCGAGCTCGTCCAGCCCCTGATCCTTCAGCAGGCGCCCCCCGGGCGCCTGGCGCAGCACTCCCGGTCTCGTCCAGAGAGTTAGCCCCAATCCGAGAATATCTCACCACCAAGGCGCCAAGGATTGCACGGCTGGAATAGGCGCATGCCGCCGTCCGTCTGCCGCCGGACCTCAGCCGGCCGCCGGCGGGTCGTTGCGGCGGGCTATTGCGCTCACTCGGATGCCAGGCGATACCCCACACCGGGTTCCGTCAGGATATAACGTGGGCGGGCCGGATCCGCTTCCAGTTTCCGGCGGAGTTGAGCCATATAGACCCGCAGGTAGTGCGTCTGCTCGGTATAGGTTTGCCCCCAGACCTCGCTCAGCAGCTGGCGGTGGGTCAGCACTTTCCCGGAGTGTTGCAAGAGGGTATGCATGAGCCGGTATTCGATGGGAGTCAGGTGGACTTCCTGTCCATTCACCCGGACGCGCCGATACGCCAGGTCCATCTCGATGTTCCCCATGGAGAAGACGGAGCTGCCCGGGTCCTCGCCGACCTGGGCAGCGTGGCGCATCGCGACCCGCATTCGCGCCAGCAGCTCCCCGATCCCGAACGGCTTGCTCACGTAATCATCCGCCCCGGCATCCAACGCGGCGATCTTGTCAGGCTCGAGGCCTCTCGCCGATAAGACGATAATCGGCACGCTCGTCCACTCCCGCAGCCGCCGGATCACCTCCAGCCCGTCCATATCCGGGAGCCCGAGGTCGAGGATGATGATGTCGGGCGTGCACGTGGCGACCTGGGTCAGCCCTGCCTCGGCCGTCTCCGCCTCGAAGAGCCGAAATCCCTGGCTCGTGAGGGCCGCCCGGAGGAATCGCCGGATTTCCTCATCGTCCTCGATGACGGCCACCGCCGCCCCACTGCCCGCCTCAAGGCTTTGAGGCGACGCCTGGTCCGGCACATCCGATGTCATGGACTTCGCATTCTCAATCATCTGTCACCCTAATGTCCGGCGGGGCATCCACCAGCGGCAGCCGGAAACGGAACGCCGCGCCGCCCCCCGGACGGTTCTCGGCCCAGATATGCCCACCGTGCGCCTGAATGATGCCCTGGCAAATGGAGAGTCCAAGCCCGGCGCCGCCGCGGCGCCCGACCGAGGACCCACGATAGAACTTCTCGAACACCTGCCCTTCCTCCGCGGGCGCCAACCCGGGACCACGGTCCAGCACCTCGACCACAATCGTTCCGTCCGCCACCGCGGCTCCGAGCTCGATGGGGCTGTCCGGCGGCGAGTACTTGATCGCATTGTCCAGGAGATTGATCAACACCTGCTCGATCAGGAGCCCATCCAGGCGGACCAGCGGCAGGTCCGATGGCAGGCGGGTGATGAGCTTCCGATCCCGGAGATATCGCTCCAGTTGCGCCAGCGCGGCCCCTATCACCTCCTCCAACGGATACCATTCGGCGCGAAGCTTGACGGCGCCCGCTTCCAGACGGGTCATCTCCAAGAGGTTGCCGACCAGCCGCGCCAGCCGGTCGGCCTGCTCCTGGATCATGATGGTCAATTCGCGACGCGTTTCACGATTCAGGCGCCCCTCGTCTTCCAGGAGGCTGCTGGCGGCACCGGTGATGGCCGCCAGCGGCGTCCGGAGGTCATGCGACACCGAGCTGAGCAGAGCGTTCCGCAGCCGCTCGGTTTCGACGCGCATGCGGGCCTGCTGGGCCTCCTCGACCAAGGCGACGCGCTCGATGGCCAGCGCTGTCTGGTTTGCAAAGGTCTCCAGCAGGTGCAGCTGCTCGGAGGTCAGGGCCGGCGGCGCCTGCGCCAGCCGTACGCCCAGGACGCCGATCGTCCCTCGCGGAGCCGTGAGGGGGACGCAGGTTCGCCGCGCCGCGGGGAAGCGCTTCGTGCCGGACCCAGCCGGCTGGCTGTTCTGATACACCCACTCAACCACCTCCAGCTCGTCCGGAGTCAACGACGGGCCCTCCCCCCCGTTGCGCTCTTCGGCCAAGCGACCGTTCGCATCCGCCAGCAGCAGGAGGTTATCCAGCGGAAACACCTCATGCATATGGCGGAGGGTCACTCGCGACACGTCCTCGACGCTGCGGGCGCCCGCCAGATCGCGACTCATCGCGTAGAGGGCCGCGGTGCGCCGCTCGCGCAGCTCGGCGGCCTCCGCGTGTGCCTGCGCGCGAGCCGTCAGGTCGCTGATCACGACGGTCACAACCAGCATCACCGCTAGCGTCAGCAGGTACTGCGTATCGGAGGCGCCAAACGTGAAGTAGGGATGGACAAAAAAGAAGTCGAAGGCCGCTACGCTCATGGCGGACGCTAGGAGGGCGGGCCCGCGTCCATACCTCAGCGCGACCACCACCACCCCTAAGAGATACACCATGATCAGGTTGGCGTGCGAGAAGTGATGAAACATTATCCAGGCGACGGCCGTGCAGATTGTGACGACGCCGAGGCTGTGGAGGTAAAGCTTCCCCCGGCTCGGGCTGGTTGTCCGGCGGAAAGTGGAAGATTCCGCGTCGCTCCCGGCTCCGGGTGCCATGAGGACTGGCTGCTGCGGTGCGGGTCGCGCCATCGCACTCCCGTTGTGACTGCTGTCCGGCGGCCCGGTCTCGATCCGCTCTACCGGGCCGGGCGGATTGATCGGGGCATTATACCCCGCCCTGAAGAATTATTGTAGGGGTGTGCTCGAAAAGAATGGAATGGCGGCGAACCTCGCCGGTCGGCCTGGGCTGTAGTCGGAATTCCTCTCGCGAGAGAGAAGGGCGTGGCAGGGGGGACCGGGAGCGCGCGTTGCGGGGCCAGCCGGCCCTCTCGCAATCTCATCCATCCTCCTCCGCGGGATCCACCTCGTACCCACGCCCCTCCAATTCCAGGGCGAACAGGGCGAGGAGGCTGATCGTGGAGGGGGCCTCCACCCTCGGTTCCGCCTGTGCTGCCCATTCAAGGTGCTCCGGAGGGTGGACGGGGATGCTCTGTGGCGTTTTCAGAACCTCGTCGGCTGCCGCCCTGAGATCTGGATCATCAGTCTCGACCGCAAGGGATTGCCGATCGGCTCGCCAGCGACCGATTACCTGAGAGGTCCCCCGTCGTCGGATCGTTCCTTCCTGCATCGAAAGCCCCCCGAGCCACGCAAGCGCTGGCGATCTTAAAGCGGACTAAGACGATACAAATTGATTGACCGGTTCCACTAAGGGGGTAATATAAATTTAGGGATGGTCTGACACCTGAACCATCAGACCAGATCATCCAGGAGGATCGTACACGATGGGTCTCCGGGTCGTCAAGAAGACGCGGATTTACGAAGACATCGTGGAACAGATCCGGCAGCTCGTGGCCCATGGACACCTAAAGCCGGGGGACCAACTCCCCCCCGAGCGAGAGCTCTCCGACAAGTTCCAGGTCAGCCGGGCTTCGGTCCGGGAAGCTATCCGCGCCCTGGAATCCATGGGGCTGGTGACCAGCCGGTCGGGCGAAGGAACCTACGTCGCGACCAGCATCGAAGCCATCTTTGCCCCGCTGGCAGCGGCCCTCTTGAAAGGGAAGGACACCCTGATCCACATCTTCGAGGCCCGGAAGGTGCTCGAGCCCGAAATCGCCGCCATAGCGGCCGAGCGGGCAACGCCGGCGGAGGTCAGCAATCTGACCCGCATCTTGCGAGAGCAAGCCCAGGCTATCGCCTTTGGAGGCACCGGGGTGGAAGCCGACAATGCGTTCCACTCAGCCTTGGCCCACGCCACCAAGAACACTTTCTTCCTGCGCCTCAACGACACGATCGTCGACAGTCTCATCGAAGCCCGAAGGCAGTATCTGCAGACGCCCGGCCGGGCCGCCCGATCGCTGGCGGGTCATCGCGAGATCCTGAAAGCCATCCAGGCCGAGGACCCGGACGCGACCAAGCGTGCCATGCTGGCGCACCTTGAGACCATCGAAGAGAGCATTCTGTTCAAACCAACCACGCACACCAGGAAGGAGGCGGCAACCGCCAAGAACGGGTCCTGGTCATCTAGCGGGAGGGCTGTGGGAATCGAAGGGCTCCCACGGAAGAGGAGGAATGGATATGACCGGCTCGGTTGAAGTCGTCTACCGGGGAATCTTCCAGAAACACCTGGGACAGCGCATCACCCGCGCGGTGGTCCTGGCCGCCGTCAAGGAAGGCAAGGTCGGGATCTCCTTCGGGCGCTACGGAGACTCGCCGGAGCGAAACGGCATCCCGGCGAAGAGCTTCGCCGTGGTGGCGGATACGGAAGAGGAGCTCCAGGCGCACCTGGCCCGATATGAACCCAACAACAACGACATCACGGTCGCCGTGGATGACACCCTGTGCAAAGGGGTCGAGTCCTGGGCCTGGTATGGTCTGCAGCCGATCAACAAGCTGACGCGTCCCGGCGGAACGGTGCTCGTCACCTCGATCCAGGCCCCCGAGGAGCTGATCAAGGATTGCCACCGGAAGGACGCGGAGTGGAACCTGGCCGTCCTCAAGGGAACGGCCAGCTTCTCGGGGCTCTGGGTGTACAAGGATGACCACACCGACGTGCGGGTGCTGGGGGCCATCGCCAAGTTGGCGCCGCACGTCGTCAAGCTCGAATCGGTAGAGGCCGCCATCCGGGACGAGTGGAATGACGAGCTCAAGGTGGCCTCGGCCCGCAAGGCATACGAGCGGGTCCAGAGCCGTCGGGTCGGGCCGAACGAAGGCAATGCCGAGAAGCCGTACGAGTTCCGGCTGCTCACGTGGCAGGAAATGAAGGAGGGACTGGTCATCCCCGGCATCCCCGTCAAGCAGGAGGTCGAAGGGTGGGACGGGGGCTATCGCCCGGGCCGGAATCCCACCTTCAAGAAGTTCTCCACGCGCACCATGCGGCCGGTGGTGGACTTCGACATCTGCACCAAGTGCACGCTCTGCTGGCTGCAGTGTCCTGATTCCTGCTTCGACGTAACGCCCAGCGGCCACTACGACGCCAACATGGAGGCGTGCTGCGGCTGCGGCGTCTGCGAGGCGGTCTGCCCGGTGGAGCACTGCGTCACCATGGTGAACGAGCAGGTCTTTCAGGACAACGCCAGCCAGTTCGAGGCCTACGAGAGGGACAGGGAGGCCTACAAGGCCTGGGTCAAGCAGGCGATCGAGAATAAGACCGTCACCCACCGGGAGCACGGCTTCCGCTACCCGGGGCAGTATCAGGAGGAGATCGCCGAGGCGGCCGTACGCGGCGAGGGGGCCGGCGACTGACCGCTCGGACCTCGTGGAGAGGGGCGGCGCGGTCCGTTCGGTTCTTCCGGACCGGCACCCGCCGCTGGATCGACGTATCGGGATCACCATGGAGGTGACGAAATGAGCACAGCGACCGTATCGGCGCCCGTCGCCGAGAAACAGATGTTGATGAGCGGCTGTGCCGCCATCGCTCAGGCCTTGCGCCTCGCCAACCTGGATGTCGTGACCGCGTATCCTATCCGTCCCTACGACACCGTGATGCAGGCGGTGGCCAAGCTGATCGCCAACGGCGAGCTGGATGCCGAGTACATCGTGGCCTCCAGCGAGCACGACCAGTTCGAGATCGTCAAGCACGCCTCCGCCGTGGGTGCCCGTGTGTTCTGCGGCAGCAGCGGCGTGGGCTGGATGTACGCCATGGAAGCCCTGGCGGTGACGCCTGCCCTGCGCCTCCCCCTGCTGGCGCTGGTGGGAAACAGGGCCCTGGACGACCCGGGGGCCTTCGGCTGCGAGCACAACGACGCCCTCTGCGTGCGGGACCTGGGCTGGATGCTCACCTGGGTGGACACCGCCCAGGAGGCGCTGGACACCGCCCTGATCTGCTACCGGGTGGCGGAGGATCCGCGCGTCTTCCTGCCCTGCGCCATCGGCGCGGATGGGGCCTTCCTCACCCACTCCGAGGCCATGGTGAAGGTCCCCACGCAGGACCAGGTGGATCGCTTCCTTCCCAAGTACGACCGGGGAGACAAGCTGCTCCACCCGGACAACCCCATCACCGTGGCACCCCAGGCCAACGAGGACTGGGTGATGGAGATCCGGAAGCAGAACGACGAGGCCATGCGCCGGGCGCGCGGGGTGATCCAGGAGGCGTACCAGGACTATCACCGGATCTTCGGCCGCCAGGAGGGCAACCCCTTCGTGGAAGAGTACATGACCGAGGATGCCGAGGTAATCCTGTTCGGCCAGGGCACGCTGTCCCTGCCGGTGAAGGTGGGGGTGCGGAAGCTCCGGGAACAGGGCCACAAGGTCGGCTTCGTACGCCTGCGCTGGTTCCGCCCGTTCCCGACCCCGGAAGTCCAGAACGCCCTGCGGCGGACCAAGGCCGTGGGGGTCATCGACCGCGACTACTCGTTCGGGTCGCCGAACCACGGGGCGGTGCTCTACAACGAGGTCCGCTCTGCCCTCTACGACCTGGATCAGCGGCCGCACGTGATCAGCTACATTTGCGGTCTGGGCGGCCGGGAGGTGACACTGGACAGCGTGACCGAAATGAGCGAGATCCTACTGAAGATCGCCAAGAGCGGCAAGGTGGAACAGCCCAATTACTGGATTGGGGTGAGGGGGTAATCGCCATGGCGACAGGAACAGAACTGACCGTAGTTCCGACCCAGATGTTGAAGCCCTTCAAGGGCGTGAAGAACGTCAGCGTCGAGGAGTATTTCACCTCGGGGCACCGCACCTGCCAGGGCTGCGAGTCCGCCCTGGTGATGAAGCTGATGGTCAAGGCTGCCGGTCCCCGAACCATCGTCCTGGGCTCGACCGGCTGCATGTACGTGGCCAACACGACCTACTACTCCACCTCCTGGGTGGTGCCCTGGATGCACACCCAGCTCGGCGCCTCCGGCTCGGCTGCAATGGGCACCGCCGCGGGCCTGAAGGTGCTCATGCGCAAGGGGCGCATCAAGCAGGAGCCGATCAACGTGATTGCCTTCTGCGGCGACGGCGGGGGGGCGGACATGGGGCTGTCCTCCATCTCGGCGGCCCTGACCTACCCGGAGTACAATTTCCTGATCCTGATGTACGACAACGAATCCTACGCCAATACGGACATCCAGCTTTCCAGCATGACCCCCTACGGGGCCAACACCACCTTCTCCCCCCCGGGGAAAGCCCGGCGGCTCCTCCACACCCGCTGGAAGAAGAACGTCGCCGGCATGCTGGCGGCGGGCCATCCGGAGTGCCGCTACGTGGCGACCGTGGATGCCTCTTACGCCCTGGAGATGATGAACCGGGTGCGGAAAGCCCTCTCTATCGGCGGCCCCACCTTCATCCACTCCCTGGACCCCTGCCCCAAGGGCTGGGATTACGACCCGTATATCTCTCACGAGCTGGGCGAGCTGGCCGTGGAGACCGGCGTCTGGCCGCTCTTCGAGGTCGAGGACGGCGTTCTTCGGTTCTACGGCAAGTCGAAGGCCATCGCCCAGGGCCGCAAACGGAAGCCCGTCCGGGAGTACCTCCTCAAGCAGGGGCGTTTCGCCCACTTCACCGAGGAGGATATCGACTACTTCCAGAAGAAGATCGACCTGATGTGGGAGCGGTGGATGCTGCCCGGCGTCGCTGCCTTCACCTTGTCGGACGACATCCGCAAGACCTTGGCCAAGTCGGAGGCCGAGCTGGCTTCCGCCAAGTAGAGACCGGGAGGTGCGGCAAACGGGGCGTTCCGGAGGGAACGCCCCGTTTGCCTTCCGCGCCGTCTCTGTCTCCGCTGTCTGGCCTTCCTGCGACTCCGCCTCCCCGGCCTGTTCATGCCTCGATTCGACCCATGTGATGGAACTGGTCTGACCATTTGGCCGGCCTCTTCACATCGTTTGGTCTGGCCCCAGGCAGAGCAGGCTGGTTTTCATCCTTCAACTGATCAAAGGCCGGCCTGGCCGGAAATGAGCTGCCGGAATTTGACAGGCGGACGGAGCCCTGTTACCCTTATATTGTCTTGATGCCTCCGGAGAGTCGATGGCGGCCTGGAGGGGCATTCGAAATGCGTAGAGAGCGAGCGGTCCAGGGGCTGGTGGGTTCTAGTCCTTGTAGCTCTCCTGGCATGTGGGAGTTATTTCATCTTCAATGTTCTTGACCTGAACGGAACAAGATTTGCCGCCCGCTGCGCCGACAATGGCGTCGCCGCGGTTGACACATCGGATCTTGACGCGGACCGTCTCCTCCGAACCTCCCTCGCATCGACGGATCCGCTTCACCTTGCCAGTCCCTTGCTGCTTGCTGATGCCGCTCTCGAAGCTCCCGGGCTCATGCTCTCCACGCTCCCGGGAACGCCCTCCCCTCACCAAGACCACACGATCCTCCCGCGGGGAGGTCTGATCCGAGAGAGGTCCTCGACGCGCCCTTCAACCCCCGATCCCGCTTGACCTTCGACCATAACGAGCCGGGCGAGCCACGGCGTAGTGTTTCCCGGCGGTGGCATGCCCTGGCCTCGTCCTTCGTCTCCAGGTGATTCTGCACCCTGTCTGCTGCTCGACCGGCATTCCCCCGGGGGGGAGGCGGGGCGCTGGCCTCCCGGGAGCAGATTCGCGGCCAATTCACCTGTGGACGAGAGAGCGTAAGCCCTCGGTGCCTGTCAACCGTCGATGTCCGATAGGATTTCGAGACCCCGCCGGATCGCTCCGGTGGGGAGGAGGATTCGAGCCATGGCCACCCCAAACAAGGCCGTATCGTTGAGTCAAAGCTCCGAACCTCTCGTCAACCGCTGGTGGCAGCTCGTGGCGACCATCATCGCCATGATGGCCATCGCAAACCTCCAGTACGCGTGGACCCTGTTCACCACCCCCCTCACCCACACTCTCGGCGCCTCCCTGGCGGCCGTCCAGGTGGCCTTCGCGGCCTTCATCCTGACGGAGACCTGGCTGGTGCCCTTCGAGGGGGTCCTGGTGGACCGCTTCGGGCCCAAGCTGGTCATCATGGCGGGTGGTGTGCTGGTCGGCCTGAGCTGGATCGGCTCCGGCCTGGCCCACTCTCTGACGACCCTGTACATCTCCTACGCCTTAGGCGGCATCGGGGCGGGGGCCGTGTACGGCGCCTCCATCGGCCACTCCCTGAAGTGGTTTCCGGACCACCGGGGCCTGTGCGCCGGGCTGGTCGCTGGGGCGTACGGCATCGGGACGGCGGTCACGGTGGCGCCGATTGCACACATGATCAAAGTCTCGGGGTATGCGCATACTTTCGTGGTCTGGGGCTTCATTCAGGGGGCCATCGTGCTGGTGGCGGGCTACTTCGTCCTAGCCCCGCCCCGGGGCTGGAAGCCCGAGGGCTGGGACGAGAAGGCGGAGGCCACCAGCAAGCGTGTGAACCGCTCGGCGGTTGACCTGAACCCCGGGCAGATGCTCAAGCAGCCCTCCTTCTGGGCACTGTACGTCATGATGACCCTCATGGCCTTCACCGGCCTGGTCATCACCGCCCAGCTCAAGCCCATCGCCGTGTTCTACCACGTGGACAAGGTGGTCGTGGCATTCGGCCTGACCGCCCTGGTCCTGGCCATCCAGATCGACCGGATCCTCAACGGGGTGACCCGGCCCTTCTGGGGGTGGGTGTCCGACCACCTCGGGCGCGAGAACACCATGTGCATCGCCTTCGCGCTGCAGTCCGTGACCATCCTGGCGCTGATGCAGTGGATCCACCACCCGATCCTGTTCATCCTCCTGTCCGGGTTCGCCTTCTTCTCGTGGGGGGAGATCTTCTCCCTGTTCCCCGCCGCGACGGGCGATCTCTTCGGCCGGAAGCATGCCGCCACGAACTACGGGATCGTCTACACCGCGAAGGGCCTGGCCTCCATCTTCGCCGCGCCGGTGGCCGCCCTCGTTTCTGTCGCCGAGGGCTCCTGGCTGCCCATCTTCTGGGCCATGGTGTTCTGCAGCGCCCTGGATGCGGTCCTGGCCCTGGTCTGGCTGAAGCCCCTAGCGAAACGGCACGCGCAGAGGAGCCTCGCCATGGCCGGTGCCACCAGCCCCGCCCCCCACGCGGCGGACTGAGTTGGCAACAGGGAAGGGGGGTCGTCCCCCCTTCCCTGCGCCTCATGCGGGATACAGGCGTGTGAAATGATCACGCCCTGTCCGGGACGGCCCAGGCAAGACTCATAGGGCAAGACAGCTCGAGCGGCAATGCGAGCCTGCCTTTTCAGCCATGGCGGAGCTGCCCTCCTTGTGGCAGCCCTGACGTTCATGCTGATCGCGTTGCCGGGCGCGGCAGGGGCGGCGCCCGGCCCGATCTCCTCCCTCCACGGCTACCATCCGATCGCAACCGTTCCCTTTTCTTTCGGGCATATTGAAGGGCGATTGTCCACGTGCTGAGCCCTGCCGATTAGTGGTGCGAATTCTCTTTGACGAAATTTTCATTTCTTTGTAGGATGCCGGCGTCGTCGTCCTTGAATGGGGGACGCCGCATGCGGTTGTTCAGGCGACAAAAGCAGCAGTCATGGAAATGGTGGTACGTGGTACTGTTTGGACTCCTGGCAATCGGGACATACGTGGTCTTTGATGTTTTGGACATTGACGGTTCGGAGCTAGCTTCGTGGGACTTGGCGAATAATCTGACCGCGCTCGAGTCGGCCGAACCATCGAGTTGTCGTCCACCACAGATCGTCCCACCAGAGCGATCACTTCCTTCCGCCGACGACCACCTCTCTCAGTGGCTCAATGCGCAGAGTCAGCAGGGCGCCTCATCCATAAGCACCGGCTTGACGCGTGCTCGCCACGCCCCGACTCTCGCCCGAATACGTTTGGCCTCCGAATTGACAGCCTCAAATTCCCTCTCCGCTGATCCTGCCTGACCCCCCTTGCCAGACGAGACGGACGGATTCATGTGGTCCGTCTCTCGACGGCACACCGCTGAAAGACCCTCGCTCGCATCCGGTACTCATGAGCGGATCCTAGTGTGCGATCGGTCGAGCGCCGTCGATTGACGAAATAGGTTGTATGCCCCGCTGGTTCCTCAACGGGAAGGAGAATTCGAGTCATGTCCACCCCAAGCGCATCTTCTGACCGCAGCGTGGCCGCCCCGGTCAACCGATGGTGGCAGATGGTGGCCGCGATCATCGCCATGATGGCCATTGCCAACTTGCAGTATGCCTGGACCCTGTTCACCACACCCCTCACCCAAAGCCTGAATGCGAGCCTCGCGGCCGTCCAGGTGGCCTTCGCCGCCTTCGTGCTGGCGGAGACGTGGCTGGTGCCCTTCGAGGGCGCTCTGGTCGATTATTTCGGCCCGCGAGTGATCATCATGGTGGGAGGCGTCCTGGTCGGGCTCGGCTGGATCGGGTCGGGATTGACCAGCTCTCTGGGAGGGCTGTACTTCTGGTACATCCTGGGCGGTGTCGGAGCGGGCGCCGTCTATGGCGCCTGCATCGGTCACGCCCTGAAGTGGTTCCCGGATCACCGCGGCATGTGCGCCGGCTTCGTCGCCGGGGCATATGGGATCGGCACCGCGGTCACGGTGGCCCCCATTGCAGCCATGATGAAGTCCTCGGGCTACGCCCACACCTTCGTGGTATGGGGGTTCATCCAGGGGATCATCGTGCTGGTGATGGGCCTCTTCATCATCCGGCCCCCGGCTGGCTGGGCGCCAGCGGGCTGGGCGGAAAAGGAGGCGACCATCCGGGCGCACATCAACACTTCGACAGTCGATTTGCACCCGGGGCAGATGGTCAAGCATGGCTCTTTCTGGGTCATTTACTTCATGATGACCCTGATGGCTTTCACCGGTCTGGTGATCACGGCCCAGGTGAACCCCATTGCCGTGTTCTACCACGTGGACAAGGTCGTGATCGCCTTTGGGATGACCGCCCTGGTCCTCGCCATCCAGATCGAGCGCATCCTGAACGGCATCACCCGTCCCTTCTGGGGATGGGTCTCCGACCATATCGGCCGTGAGAACACGATGTTCATCGCCTTCGGGCTGCAGTCCCTGACGATCGTCGCCCTGCTGCAGCTCATTCACCGGCCGGTGTGGTTCGTGGTCCTGTCCGGTCTGGCGTTCTTCTCGTGGGGGGAGATCTTCTCCCTGTTCCCCTCGGTGACCGCCGACTTGTTCGGGAAGAAGTACGCCACGACGAATTACGGGATCGTCTACACCGCCAAGGGGCTGGCCTCGATCTTTGCCGGGCCCGTGGCGGCCCTGGCCAAGTCGGCAACCGGGTCCTGGGTCCCTGTCTTCTGGGCCATGGTGATTTGCAGCGGGGTGGATGCAGTGCTGGCCTTGGTCCTGCTCAAGCCCCTTGCCCGGCGGACCGTCCAAGAGACGATGAAATTGGCCGGGGGCACCCGTCCCGCTCCCCACGCGGCGGACTGAGGCCAAGGCGAAGCTCTCCTGTTCCTGTCTGGGATCACAGACCGAATGGGCCGCACCCGATCTCCGGGTGCGGCCCATTTCTTTCGGAGCCGGATGGACAAAAGCCTAGCGCGCGTCCGGCCCCTCGATCGGTTTCACGGGGGGAACGGGCCGTTGCGCCTCTCCGCGCGTCCGTCGGACGGCGTCCAAGAACTCCCGCGCCCGGCCCGCAATTTCATGCCACCGACCATTACGCACGAGATCGCCCTCCGTCAGGGCGCCGCCCACCCCGACCGCCAGCGCCCCGGCGCGAACGAACGCTCCGACATCCGCCAGCGTGATGCCCCCGGCAGCGACCAGAGGAATCTGCGGCGCGGCGGACGGCCTGGAAGTACCGAGGGCCGACGGCGCCCGCCGGACACATCTCTACAAGGGCGGCCCCATGCTCCCAGGCCATGGCGATCTCCCCGAGAGTGAACGCGCCGGAGATGACCGCCACGTCCGTCTCGCGGCCCAACCGGATGAGGTCGGCGATGATGTAGGGCGTCACCAAGAACTGCGCCCCCGCCCCGATGGCCTCGCGTCCGGCCTCGGCCGTGGGGATGGCTCCGACGCCGATCAACAGATCGTTTCCCATGGCGGCGCGAATCCGCCCGACCCCCCGGAGAATTTCCGGATGGGTCGCCACGATCTCCACCACCGGGCGGCCCGCCTCCCGGAGGGATTTCGCCGCCGGCAGCAGATCCTCCGACCGCTCGGGCCGCAGGATGACGATCAAGCCTTCTGCCCGAATCCGCTCGATCGCATTTGGCTGCACGCTCAATCTCCTGCGCGTAACCCCATCAGGCCGGCTCGGAAGATGCGGGCGTCCATGGGTCTCAGGTCGGGGGCGATCCTCGGGCGGAACGCCATCTGTCCCAGGACCTCGCGCTCCAGGTCCACGCCTGGGGCGATCTCCGTGAGCATCACCCCCTCACCGGTGACGACCAGGACCGCCCGTTCGGTGATGAACTGCACACGCTGGCCCCGCGCCGCGGCATACTCGCCGCTAAAGGTGACTTGGGCGACATGCGGCACGAATTTCTTGAACCGGCCCTCCTTCACGATACGCAGCCGGCCATCGCCGATCTCGACCTCCAGGCCGCCGGCGGTGAACGTGCCGCAGAAGGCCACTGCCTTGGCGCCCTGGGAGATATTGATGAACCCGCCCACGCCAGGCATGCGCCCCTGAAACTTGCTGACGTTCACATTTCCTTGCGCGTCCGCCTCCGCCATGCCTAGGAATGCCAGATCCAGGCCCCCACCGTCGTAGAAGTCGAACTGATATCCCTGGTCGAGGACGGCTTCGGGATTCGAGGACATGCCGAAGATGACCCCCGGCGCCGGGATTCCGCCCGTGATCCCCTGCTCGATGGTGGGGGTCATCCGATCGCTGATCCCCTCTTCCGCCGCCACCAAGGCCACGCCATCGGGCATTCCCACGCCCATGTTGAGGACGGCCCGGGGCAGCTTCACGATCTCCAGGGCGGCCCGCCGAGCGATCATCTTCCGCTCGTCGAGCGGCATGGGGGTCAGGCTGGAGATCGGCACCTTGACCTCGCCGCTGTACGCCGGATTGTACTCGCTCTCCACGCTCTGCCACTGCTCTGGATGCACCACCACGTGGTCCACCATGGTGTGCGGCACCTTGACCATCTTGGGCGGAAGCGTCCCCGCTTGGGCCAGACGCTTCACCTGGGCAATCACGATCCCCCCCGAGTTCCGGGTGGCCATCGCCATCGGCAGCACTTCCAGGAACGCCGGCTCCTGCTCCAGGGTAAGGTTTCCCTTCTCGTCCGCCGTGGTCCCCCGGATGAAACAAACATTCAGCGGAAAGGCACGATAGAACAGCCATTCGCGACCGGCCAGGCTGACGACCTCGATGAGGTCCTCTGTGGTCCGGCCGTTCAGCCGGCCGCCTTCGAGCCGCGGATCGATGAAGGTCTTTAGCCCGATATGGGTGACGAGGCCCGGCCGACCGGCCGCCACCTCGCGCAGCCACTGGGACATCACCCCTTGCGGCCAGTTGTAGGCATCGATCTTGTTGTCGAGGATGAGCTGCGCATATTTGGGGGACATGCCGTAGTGGCCGCCGATGTTCCGGCGGACCAGCCCCTCGCCGGTGAGCTGGTTCAGGCCGGTAGTTTTCCAGTCCCCCAGCCCGGACACATGGAAGATGGTCAAATCCCGCGGGCGTCCCGTTTCCGCGAACTTCTCCGCCAGAGCGCGGATGAGCAGATCCGGCTCCACGTTTCCGCCGCCGGCTCCGTGGATGGCCAGCGTGTCGCCCGACTTGACGAGGTCGATCGCCGCTCGTGCGCTGGTGACTTTTCCGCTCACACGCTCACCCCATTTCAACTGCCAAGACGGTCAAGTAGAAACCGACAACTGACAATCTAAAACCGATCACTTGTGACTGCATTGATCGGTTGTCGGTTTTTCATTGTCGGTTTTCAATCGCCCGTGTCCCTTGGCGCCATGGGCGCCCAGAGGTTTCCCGGTTCAGGTTACAAGAAGTACTCCAGCCTTCCCCCATTGATGTCCACGACCGCCCCGTTCAGGTAGGACGCCGCCTCGGAGGCCAGGAACGCCACGACGCGGCCGATCTCCGGGGGCTCGCCGATGCGACCGAGCGGGATCTGCTGTTGGAGCTTTTCCACCGTCGGCGGTGCCAGTATCCCACGCACCGTCTCGGTGCCGATGAATCCCGGCGCGATGACGTTGGCGGTGATGTCTTTGGGCCCCAGCTCGCGCGCCGCCGTCATGGTGAGGGCGACCACGCCCGCCTTGGCGGCCCCGTAGTGTCCCAGCGTGGGGCGCCCGCCGACCCGTCCGTGGATCGAGGAGGTATTGATGATCCGCCCCCACCCCCGCCGGACCATGTGGGGGGCTGCATGTTTGATGCAGAGAAAAACGCTCTTCAGATGATTGCCCACCATGAAGTCCCAGAGCTCTTCCGGCATCTCCAGCAGGGGGGTGTTGAGGTGCGGCCCGGTCGTGCCCGCGTTGTTGACCAGGATGTCCAGCCGGCCGAAGGCCTTCAGGGTCGTCTCCACCATCCGCTGAACATCGTCCCCCCGGCTCACATCGGCCTGCACCGAGATGGCCCGCCCTCCTCTGTCCAGCACCCCCCGGACGACCTGGTCCGCCTCGGCCATACTCTTGGCCGTCACCACCACCACCGCGGCCCCCTCGGCCGCCAGGGCTTCCGCCTCGGCCCGTCCGAGGCCCTTGCTGCCCCCCGTAACGATGGCCACCCGATCCTTCAGGCCCAGATCCATGACGCCCCCTTTCCAAGAGCCAACGGCAGACCGACATCGGACAACCGGCACCCGGTCAATCCATCATCGCTGGGACAAAGTGAGGATATCGTGCATGACCCCGCTGTTCAGCCAAAATGAGTTGAGAGCCGACTAGCGCTCCACCCCTCCTTCGTTTCGGGCACTCCCCGGTAGCCCACAGGCTCGCTCTCAGCCATGCCCTCCCCGCATGGAGGCGGGTTCACTTGGGCATGATAAGCAGCCCGCCCCACAGCTTAGGCAGCGCGAGGGAGAACCAGGGGACATACGAGAGGAGCAGGATCGTCCCGAACATGATGACCAGGAAGGGCAGCATCGGCCGGATCAGCCGCTTCATGTTCACCCCGGCCAGCGAGGTCACCACAAAACAGGCGGTCCCCAGTGGCGGGGTCACCAGCGAAATGCCGAACACTGCGAGGGAAAAGATGGCGAAATGGATGGGGTGCATCCCCGCCTTCTCGGCCAGCGGCATGAACAGCGGGATCAGGATGACTAGGGCGGGGATGCCGTCGAGCATGGCACCCAGTACCCAAAAGACCACCGTGAGCAAGGTGATGAAGAGCAGGTAGTTATTGAGGACCCCCGCCGCAAGCGCGGCCAGATCGTTAGAGGCCTGCGTGTACGCCATCACGTAGGCGATGGCCGACGCGGCGCCCACCAGCCCGATCACGATCCCGGTCAGCCGGACGGTCGAGATCAGTACGCGCCTCACCTTCTCCCAGGTGAGCTCATGGTAGAGCAGCACGCTCACCAAGAGCGCATATAGAACCGCCACCGCGGCAGACTCTGTCGCCGTGAAAACCCCGGAGAGAATCCCGCCCAGGATAATCCCGGGGGCGATGAGCGCCGGGATCGCCCCGAGACAGGCGCCTACCATCTGGCGTCCCGAGAACGTCATGCGTTCATGGCTTGGCTCCCATCGCATCTTGGCCTTGTACCAGATGACGATCGCCTTGGAGAGGCCGATGAGGGCGGCCGGAAAGAGGGAGGCCAAGAACAGCTGCCTGATGGAGAGGTTCGCGATGGTGCCCAGCACGATCATGGTGATGGAGGGCGGGATCAGAATGCCAGTGCCGGCGGCGGCCGCGACGATGCACGAGGCCCATTCCTTCCGGTAGCCGGCCTCGTGCATCATAGGGAGCATCACCGACCCAATGGCGGCGGCATCGGCGTTGACGGACCCCGAGATGCCCGAGAAGATCATGGTGCTGACCACGACCGAGATGCCCAAGCCCCCAGGCAGCCAGCCCACCAACATGACGACGAACTTCGCCAATCGGGCGGAGATCCCGCCCTTGTCCATGATCTCTCCGGCGAGCACGAAGAGCGGAATGGCGAGCAGCGTGAAGGAGCTCATGCCGTAGAAGGCCGTCTGCGCCAGCAGATACGCCGGCCGTTCGTACGTCACCAGGGCAGTCCAGGTTCCCACGCTCATGGCGGCCAGGATGGGGGCGCCCAGGAGCAGCAAGGCCAAGAACGCGACCGTGAGGACTAGTGCCATGCCTTCGGCGCCTCCTCTCCACGGAGCAGCCCCGGCAGATCCCGGAGCGTGTGCCAGAGCCCCAGCGTCCCGCCGACCGGCAGCCCGCAGTAGACCACCCATATCGGGAGCCCCGTGGCCGGTGACCGCTGGACGTGCTGGAGGAAGCTCAACTCCAGCCCGCCCACGCCCAAGAAGAGGAACATCCCGGCGGTCCCCAGCCAGCAGATCCAGTCCACGGGCCGCTGGAGCGCCCTGGGCAACTTCGGCAGCACCTGCATGGCCGGATGGGCTCGTTCCCGTTGGGCGACGGCCATCCCCAGGAAGGTGATCCAGAGCAGGAGATACGTGGCGGTTTCCCCGGACCAGGACAGAGGCTGATGCAGGAAAAACCGGAAAATGATCTGGAGGATCACGACCGTCACCACCGTGATGACGAGGACGATCCCGAGCACATTCTCAAACCGCGCAATCCCACGATCGATGGTGCGCCCGAGGGAAGAGGAGGGTCGAGCGCAGCTGGCCGCGGTCGGTTCCATGCCAGAATCCCCCACAGGCGATCGAGGTTGGAAGGTTGCGCACGGCGCCACGGAGGGGGACATCACGCCCCCCCTCCGTGGCGCCGTGCAGTCCGGCGCGCCCCCCCGGCGGGGGCCGCACGCATGGCCTACTGGTATTCCTTCAAGATCGGGTACAGCTCGCCCAGGCTGGGGCCGTATTTCTCCAGCACCGGGCGCGCGGCCTTCTGGAAAGCCGGGATGTCGGCGTCGTTGATCTTGACGCCAAGGGCTTTTGCCTTCTCGTAGTTCTTCTGCTCGTCGTCGGCCCAGGCCTTCCGCTCGAAGGGAATGGTCTCCTTGCCGGCCTGGAGGATCGCCTTCTGGATCTCGGGGGTCTGCTGGTTGAGCCACTTCACACTGACGAACAATGGATCCACGCTGTAGAAGTGGTGGGTGAGGGAGAAGTAGGGCGCCACCTCGAAGTGCTTCATGGTCAGGTACCATGTGATGGAGTTCTCGGCCCCGTCAATGACCCCTTGCTGGATGCCGTTGTAAACCTCGTTGGCTTCCATCGGCGTCGCCTGAGCCCCAAGGATGTTGAACGTGTCGATCATGACGGGGTCCGGCATGGAGCGTATCCGCAGCCCCAGCCTCTTCAGGTCATCGGGGGTGCGGATCGGCCCTTTCTTATTGTAGAAATCCCGCGTGCCCGAGTAATAGAGGCCGAGCAGCTTGAAGCCGTACTTCTCGGCAATTGCCCCATACGTCTGTCCCAGCTTGCCATCGAAAGCTGCAAAGAGCTTCTCAAGGCTGGGGAACGAATAAGGCAGGCTCCAGATGGAGAGCCGCTTATCGTACGTGCTCATGAAGGCTCCCCCGGTCTTGGCAATCTCGAGCGCGCCGCTGGCGACCTGCTCGTTCATCTGCGTGTGGCCACCGAGCTGCGCATTCATGAAAATCTTGACCTCGACCCGGCCGTTTGTGAGCTCAGCCACCCGCTTGGCGAAGAACTGATGGGCGAAGAATTCTGGATTCTGCTCGGTGCCCGTATCCCCCAGGCGGATGACCGTGGCAGCGGCCGCAGCGGGCGCTGTCGGGGTCAGCAGGCACAGGGCGAGAGCCAAGAGAATAAGGGTCGGAGGAATTCGCTGCCAGACAAAGTGTCGCATTGTTCAGGACCTCCCACGCGGTTGCAAGGCGAAAGCGGAAACCACCACTGTGCGGAACGATCAAGCCCCTGGAGCAGGAACCGATCACCTCCTTTACCAGATGATCCCCTCAAAAAGCGGCCACCGGTGCATCACAGACGGCACGTTGCCGCGGACTCAAACTTCACGCGATCAATCCGATACGACATGACCCCGGCTTCTGCCGGCTGCCCGTTCTGGAAGTAGCGGGTGGAGGTATTGACGAGGACGAGGACCCCGGGGACTATCCCCAGGAGGCTAGCCACCTCGTAGGTCACGGGGGTGATTTCCGTCTCCCAGGTATCCAAGACGATCTTCAGGCCCGCCAGCTTCTCCAGCAGGTGCAAGACGGGGCTGGTAGCCACCAACTGGGGGTTGAATTGTGCGCTTAGTGCGGAGGGGATGTAGTGCTGATCGAGGCAGAAGATGCGATCGTCCACGGCCCGAATCAACGAAAGGCAGGCGACCGTCTCATGTGGCGCGAGGCGGAGGCGCGGGCGGATCGGGTCGGGGGGGGTGGTCGCGGGCTGCCATTGCGCCACCCGCGTCTCCAGCTTGAGGCCCTGATCGTGCAGATCCTGTTCGATGGTGGTGAGCGGGAGGAGGTGGCGGGTGATCTTCGGAGGATTGACTATGGTCCCCCGCCCCCGCTCTCTGGACAGCAGCCCTTTTTGCTCGAGGCAGGAGAGCGCACGCCGGACCGTCACCCGGCTGACTTGGAAGCGCCGGGCCAGTTGCTGCTCTGCTGGCAGGAGCGAATTAGGGCCCATGCCCAGCATCTGCTCTTCCAGCGCTTCTGCGATAACCCAGTACTTTGCCCGGGTCCCCATCGATTGCCTCGTATTTTTATAATAAAAACATCCCTACCTATCTGTCAATACCTATATGTCTAGACATTACAATTCAACAATTCTCTCCTCTCTCCTCCGCTAACAGCTTAGCAGTTCTGTCCCATGGCGGGTAAAGGGTGGTGAGCCCGGTTGAGTACCAAAAAACGGACCCACAACAACCTGTGGGCCACTCCAATACCACCTGGCCGCTCCTGGTCGCGACTAGGCCTTGAGCACCTCCGCCACCAGCGGGGCGACCGCAACCGGCATCCCGGTTTCCACCGAGATAATCGTCGCCTCGATGATGGCCAGCGTCCGAACGTTGTCTTCCAGGTGCGTCTCCGGCTTCCGCCCCTCACGGATGGCCGTCAGGAATTCCCGCAGGGCATAGGCCTGGTCGGTGAACGACAACGGGACGGGAGGGATCACCTCGGACGCCCCCGTCTCGTCGTACCAGCGTACCCGCGAATCGGCCTCCAGCCTGAGCATCCCCCGCTCTCCCATCACCGTGATGATCCCGTCCTGCGGGGTGCCGGGGCCGCGCCCCACCATCGTCCCGGTGTAGGCCACACTCATCCCCTGCTCGAAGGAGAGGATCGCATCCACGCCGGGAACGCCCTGGTACCAGCTCCAGGGGGGGCGCACGCCGACTGCCATGACCTGCCGGCACTCCAGACCGGTGCAGGCGCGCATGAGGTCGATGTGGTGCGGGGCCATGTCGAGGAGGAAGGGATGCGCCATCTTCTCCCGCCACCCATCCGTGGTTGTCCGCGTGATGGCCTGCCGGAACTCGTAGCCGATCGAGGCGATCGTCCCGACCCGCCCGTCGCGCAGCGCCGCGCGCAGTGTCTGCGTCTGCGGCCGCCAGCGGTAGTTTTGATCCACCATCACCACCGATCCGGCCGCCCGTCGGGCGGCCCGGATCACCTCCCCGGCTTCGGCAACGGTCATCGCCAGCGGCTTTTCGGTGAGGACGTGCAGGCCGCGAGCCAGCGCGGCGACGATCGCCTCCTTGTGGACCATCTCGGGGAGAGCCACGATCGCCGCCTGAGCCTCCGAGCGAGCCAAGCCCTCCTCGATGGTGGCGAAGCGGCGAGCCGCCGGAACCTTGAACTCTTCCCCGACTGCGGCCAGCAGGTCCGGATGCTTGCCCACGAGCCCCGCCACCTCGCATTCCGGACAGGCCGACAGCTCGCGCAGCCAGTTTCTGCCAAAGAACCCTGTGCCCAAGACGAGAACGCGCAGCCTGTTCATGGGTACCTCGTTGAGAAGCAATCAGCAATCAGCTTTCAGCGCTCAGCTTCAGAATGAAACGCGCCAGCATTCGTTTCACTTCAGCGGTGCCCCGGCTCAGACCCTCATACTCGTCCAGATCGAGATAGGCAAGCTCACGAGAGAGAAGGAGGTCATACTCGAGTTCGCTGGCGGATCCCATGGCAATCTGGAGGAACCGGCCGAAATCCGCATCTCCCCCTCACCCGCAGCCCTCCGCAATATTCCTCGCAATGGAGCTGGAGCTCCGCCGCATCTGGCCAATCAAGCCGTACTGTTCTTCCTTGGGGAATTTCCGCGTGGCCTCGTACACTTTCAGCGTCAGATGGGGAGCCTTCTGCCAGACTTTCAGCTTGCGAAAATCTTTCATTTCGGCACCATGTTATTGCCTGACGGCTGACTGCTGAAAGCTGGAAGCCCGTTAAAGCGCGGCCAGAATCCCCCCGTCCACGTAGATGATCTGCCCGCTCACGAAATCCGACGCCCGCGAAGAGAGGAAGACGGCGGCCCCCACCAGCTCCGACGGATCTCCCCAGCGCCCCATGGGCGTTCGCCCGCGAATCCACGCGTCGAATTTGGGGTCCTCGTAGAGGGGCCGATTCATCTCGGTGGTGAAGTAGCCGGGACCGATGCCGTTCACTTGGATGTTGTACTTTCCCCACTCCACGGTCATGGCCTTGGTGAGCATCTTCACGCCGCCCTTGGCCGCCGTGTAGGCCCCCACGGTGGGCCGCCCCATCTCGCACATCAGGGAGCAGATGTTGATGATCTTGCCCGCCTTGCGGGCGATCATGCCCTGGACCACTTGCCGGGTCACCAGGAAGAGCCCGGTCAGGTTGATGTCCAGGACCTCCCGCCACACCGCCTCCTCGAACTGCTCCAGGGGGCTCCGCCGCTGGATGCCGGCGTTGTTGACCAGGATGTCGATGTGACCGACCGCCTTTTCCAGAGCCGGGATCTTTTCCTGGAGCTGGGCCGCCTTCGACACGTCGAAACAGCAGCCCGAGACCTCCAGCCCCTCCCGGGAAAGGGCCGAGACGGCCCGGTGGAGCTTGTCCTCGCTCCGGCCGTTCAGCACGAGCCGGGCCCCGGCCTGCCCCAGTCCGCGGGCAATGGCCATTCCCAGCCCCTGATACGAGCCGGTGATCAGGGCGACCCTTCCGGTCAGGTCGAAGAGCGGATTTGTCGTCGGCATGTGTCCTCGTTCCTCCGCAATCGGATGGTGTCTCGGTGGAGACGGCCGGATCGGCCGGTCACTTGAACTTGTCCACCATGTCCTGGATGCCGGGGATCCCGCTCATGATATGCCGGTACTCGTCCTTGAAATTTTGCACCAGCGAGCGCTGGTGCTTGCCCACCAGGACGGTGAAGATGTACTCCTCATGCCCAGGCGAAGTCACTGTCGGGTGGTACCCCCGGTCCAGCAGGAAGGTGTCTCCGTTTCGCGTCATGAAGCATTGCGACGAGCCGTCGGGCTGGAAACTGAGCTGGGCGCCGAAACCGTTCTCCGGACGGAAGCGGTAATGGTATAGCTCTTCGAAAGCGGTCTCGGCAGAACCCTGCTCCTCGTCGTGCTTGTGGGGCGGATAGCCGGACCAGCAGCCCTCGTCGCAGTACAGCTCGCTCACCAGCAGATTTCCCGCGCGGCTCGCCCCGTTGTGCCCGAGGACATGGAAGATCCGCCGGTGCGACTTGCTCTCGGCGGAGCCGATATCCACCACCTCCACCTCGGCGGGGAGCACGCGAAACGGCGGGAACTTCGTGTCGCAGCGGCCGCCCGCCACGGCGATCTCCGTCCCGGCCCGGCTGCCCCGCACCTCGACCGGGGCCCCGCTGGTTGCGTACACCGAATCCGCCTTCCCCGACCAGAGATCGGCCCGCTGTCCCACACCCTTGAACCATTGGCCGCCGACCTGGATGTCCGCCTGCCCCGAGAGGACGACGTACACGGCCTCGAATCCCGGGGCGGCTGCGCGGTACTCCTCCCCGCGTCCGAGGCGGACCAGGTTGAAGTACGTCAGGGACAGGGTCCCGGTCTTCTCCGTAACGATCGGCTGGTTCCTGTTGTCGTAGCGGCGAACGAGTGCCGGCATGGGCTGCTCCTCTTCCTGGAGATTGGAAGGCGCCAATTCCCCGCGAGGCGTCTGTGCCGCGCTGGGAATCGGGAGAGCGCACCGTTCAGGGCGAAACGAACCGCAGTATCATAGCACCGATCAGGAAGGCTGACATCTTCAGATTGAGGTGGGGCGGCACGGCGACTTGTCTCGCGGCGGCTCCTCGCCCGTCGGCTCAATGTCAGCCGCCCAGGAGCGCCTTCAGGCGTGCCACAGCGGTTTCCGGCGCGGTGAGTACCGGCACGGCGACTCTCGCCTGGACCGCCGGTCGGGCCCTGGACATGGAGAACTGTGCCAGACAGATTACGTCCACGGCACCGGCCAACCGCCCGGCGGCTTCCCCCACCAACTGGTCGTGCCTGGCCGCATCCCCGGCGCTGAGCGCCTCCATGGCCCCTGCGGCCAGTGCGCTTCTCACCTGAAGCTCCAGTCCCCGCCCTCTCGCCGAGGCCCGCAGCTGTTCCTCCTGGAGGGGTATCGTCGCGGGAAAGGTCGCCACCACGCCGATGCGCGTGCCCGCGTCCACGGCGGCGGCCACCATGGCCTCGTCCGGCTTGAGGAGGGGGACGCATACGAGGCGCCTGGCCGCATCCATGGCAGGAGTGAAAGCGGAGCAGGTGAACAGGATGCCATCGGCGCCGGCACGCGCCGCGTATGCCGCCAGATCGCAGATCCGTTGCACGATGTGCGGCGTCAGGCCGCCCTCGCGTCCCAGTGCCGGGAGCAGGTCATCGTCCAGAAGGCTGGCCACCTCGGCCTCTGGCCATCCCTGCGTGAAGGCCTCAAGGATCGGGGGCATCGAAATGGGAATGGCATGGATCAGCGTGATGCGCGGCCTCAATGCGTTCCTCTCAAAAGGGTTCGACAGCGGCGGCGGAGACGTTCAGCGCGCATCTCCGCCGCCGTGGTCGCGGCTGCTGTGGATCTCTACAGGCCGGCCGGCAGCGGCAGGCCGAATCGCTGGGACGCATTCCGGAGCTTGAGGATCGTCCCCTCCGGAAGCGGGATCCCGCTCTTGGAGCGCTCGTCGTGCACGCGGTCCTCGGGCTCGCCGGGCACCAGGACCTCTGTGAAGCCCTCGGCCGTGGGCAAGGCCTTGATCCCGTCCACGATCGCATCGGCGTTGGTCGTGTACTGCCCCAGGTCGGTGAACGTCGCAATGTCGATGGCCGCCACCACGCTGTTCTGCCGGTGGGTCATGGCGCCCGGCTGCCCCTGAAATGCCGGGGTCAGCAGCGGGTTGCCGACGAAGAGACTGGTCAGGCATTCGAACAGCATGGCCAGGCCGGACCCCTTGCCGCCCCCTGCCGGCAGCAGGACGGCGGCCTGCTTGGGGTCGGTGGTGGGCTTCCCGTCTTTGTCCAGCGCCCAGCCTAGCGGAATGGGAATCCCCTTGTCCTCGGCCACGTCGATCTTGCCGCGCGCGGCGATGCTGGTGGCCATGTCCAGCATCAGGGGCCGATGCCGCTTCCCCGGCACGCAGATGGCGATCGGGCTGTTGTGCACGCCGACGGCCCGGGCGCCATGGGGAGCCATGTTGGGCGGATTGCAGACGATGGCGATCCCCGCCATCCCCTCCTTGGCCGCCATCAGGGAGTAGTAGCCCATGGCCCCCTGGTGGAGGGTGTTGCGGATCACGGCCCACCCGATGCCGACCCTCCGCGCCTTCTCGATGGCCTTCCGCATAGCCATCACGGTCACCACCGGCCCCGGCGAGTAGTCCGCGTCGACGAGCAGGATGGCCGGCGTCTCCTTCTGGATCTGGATGTTCGGCCGGGGCTTCATGTGCCCCTTGTCCACGAGCTCCAGGTACCAGGAGAGCCGCTGCACTCCGTGCGAGTCCACGCCGCGGAGGTTCGCCCACACCAGCACGTCCGCCTGGGCCTCAGCCCCCTCGGCCGTGAAGCCCGCCTTCTCGAACACCGCCTTGATGAACCGCTTCAGATCCTCTGCCTTCACCCGCACGTCGTTGCCTGCCATGGACATCCTCGCTGTCATGGGTTATCCGTCTGGGGCCGGCGCGCCCGCCGGTCATACTTTCTTACTATATCACGAAATTCCGGTAAGGAGACGCTACAGCAACGAGTACAGGGAGGGGAGCGTCTTGACCGAGCTCCATTCGGCTAGGGGCCGCCCCAGGGTAGCGGGATCGACGCGGCCCGCGATGGCCGTGAGCGCCCGGGCGAGGCGGAAGTCCCGAGGGGCACACGCTCAGTCCCAATGGCCGCCGTGATCGCTCGGCGGGTCGCCGAGAGACCGTCGGCTGCAGGTTCTCGCCTCCAGGGGGAAAGCAGATTCGCCCAAAGACCATTTCATAGCGTAGAATCCATCCAGAGCCGTACACTGGCGAGGAGTTCAAGGAACAGTCCGGCAGGACTTGCACCGCAACTGATCGAAGAATGGAGACCTCCCGATGGGCATCCGCTTCTCTCCGAACACGACACTGATCCATTTTCCTTCTCCCGACGGGCTCAGGCTGGAGGGGCGCTTCACGCCGGCAGGGTCGGAGCGAGCCGTGGTCCTCTGCCATCCCCACCCCCTCTACGGCGGCTCCATGCTCACCCCCATCATCATGCACGTGGAGCAGGCCTTCCAGGAGGCCGGCTACACGACGCTGGCATTCAACTTCCGCGGGGTCAGCGGCAGTCAGGGAGTCTATGGGGAAGGCCGGAGCGAGGCTGCCGATGTCCGCGGGGCCCTGGCATACCTGGTCGAGACCTTGAGAGGAGCGCCGCGCTTCCAGGCGGTGGCGGGCTACTCATTCGGCAGCTTCGTGGGTGGGCGCGTGGCGGCCTCCGACCCCGCGGTGCACTTCTACCTGGGCGTGGCCCCCCCTCTCGGCTCGTACGACTTCGGGTTTCTGCATACGGCGGCGTGCCGCATTGCCCTGATCGGGGCGGCCCGGGACGAGCACTGCGACGGGGACCGCTTTGCGGCACTCGTGGCCGATCTGCCGGGCTCGCCCTGGATCCGGGTGCTGGACACCAACCACTTCTTCGCCGCGGCCGTCCCCGACCTCGTGGCAGCCCTCCGCGAGGCCATCGCCTGGGCCGCCCCGCCGCGCCCATAGCCGACCTCCGGAGCGCGGCAATTGGGGACGCATCCGGGTCCAGGCCGACCTCTCCCTGCGGCCGGCACGTGGCGGCCCCGAAGGGGACAAGATCTATGACCGACTCAGACTGACAAGGGAGGGATCATACGGTCCAAGGGCTGCGCAGGAACCTGAGGCTCAGAAGGATGGAGATGACCAGGACGCCCACGATCGGGAGGGCGGCGGCGGTAAACCCCCATCCACCGATCATCCATCCCACCGTCGCCGGCGCCACGATGAAGCCCAGGTCGGTCACGAGCCGGTACTTCGCGGCGGCCCGGCCCCCGAAGGCGCCCCTCGCCTGCTCTGCCAGGAGTGCCGGCACCAGCATCCACACGCTCATCCCAACGTTCAGGAGCACATAGGCCACGCCAAATCCCAGGACGCCCGAGGCCAGGGGCCCGAGAATCGTCCCGAGCAGCATGGCGCCGAACCCGGGAACCATGATGCGGGCCTTTCCCCACACATCCGCGGCCCAGCCGACGGGCACCAGCAGGCAGACTTCGATCCAGAACGCCACGGCCAGCGACTGTCCGATGGCCGCTGACGAGAGGCCCAGGGCGCTCCCGCCGTATAGCGGAAACAGGGTCGAGATCCCGCCCCCCCAGGCGAATGCCTGGGCGAAAGTCGCCACGAAGACTGCCGCCATCGGCCCCCAGGAGGCTCGCGGCGGCACCTGGATCGGGGGGGATGCGGGCGACCGGCTCTCCTCCAGGAGCATTCCCCGGAGTCCCGGCAGGACCCCTCGCGCCGCCACGATCCACGTCACGGTCTGCACCCCGGCGGCCAGACCGAAGCTGGCGCGCCAGTGCCAGCGCGTGGCGACCTCGCCCGCCGCAAAGGCGCTCGCCGCCATTCCGGCGATCACCGCCAGCTCGTACATGTTGGCGCGGCGATTCACCTGTCGGGGAGCGGACCGGCGCATCAGGTACAGGACGGCCAGGATATTGGCCATGCCCGAGCCTATGCCCGCCAAGAATTGGGCCGCCAGCATGGCTTCGAATGAGCCTGCGACGGCGGCGAGGAGCCCGCCGAGAAGCAGGAGTCCCGAGGCGCCGTGCACCAAGCAGGAGACCCCCAGGCGCTCGGCCAGGACTCCTGCCGGCAGATCTACCAAGAACCGCGCCAGGGCAAATCCGCTCCCCAGCAGGCCACTCGAGGCGAAGGTCAGGCCCAGATCCTCCATGACCTTCGGCAGGAGGGGGGTGAAGGCCCCCTGACCCACGTTCCAGAGGAAATATTGCACCAGGAACCACCCGAAGGTGGTATCCCACAGGCGGTCTCGGCTCTGCAACTCCTGTGTGGAACCATTCACCTTTGAGCCTGCTAGGCGCTCGGCGCTTGCAGCGAGACCCGCCGTCCCTCCTGCGCCGATAGGTAGGCCGCGTAGACGACCCCGATGCAGTCCGCGGCCAACTCCACCCCCGCCAGCGGCTCGCGGTCCTCCAAGATGGCGTCCACGAAGTTGCGCATCTCCTGTTGGTAGCCGCGGAACCACTCCTCGTCCGGACTGGGGAACGTCCAGCCCGCCTTCGTCTCGATCTTCTCGGTGAAGTACTCCTCGCCGAAGATCGTCCCATCGGGGGCATACGCCTGCACGGCGGTGTTCTGGGCCAGGTTGGCGTGGAGCACCGCGTTCGTCATGTAGACGCTGACTTTCTCCTGGAGGCCGCCCAGTCCCGCGTCCGTCACGGTGACGACGGCCCGGCTCCCGTCCTCGAACGCCAGCAGGACGCTGGCCCAGTTCTCCACGTCCTCCGGCTCCGCCGCGATCCATTTGCGCGGGCCGCGGCGCGCGGCCTCCAGCCGCATCAAGGGGGCGACCTCCGCCATCACCGACACCGGGCGGATGGGCCGGCCGTCATGCAGCTGCCCTTCGAAGGCCTTCAGGTGAAGGCAGGTGCCCAGGGGATGCACCCCCATCCGGACGAGCGATCCCCCGCCCGTGTGCTTCCACTGCTTGGCAAACGCGGAGTGCGATCCCGAGTGGCACTCCTCGGCGCGCAGGTCGAGGATGCTGCCGCCGGCCGCCCGGATGAGCCGGCGGAGCTTCTCCACCGGCGGGGCGTAGACCCAGTTCTCGGCATAGCCGAGCTTCACCTTGTGCCGACGGACCGCCTCCACCACGGCGGCCGCATTCTTGCGGGCCCCTTCCAGCATCTTGGCGCGGCCCACGCGGTCGCCGATCGGTTCGGGGTCGCCCGGCTCGCCGAAATACCCGGTCAGCGGCTTTTCCACGATGATGTGCTTCCCCGCCTGGGCGGCCTGGATCGCCATGGTGTGGTGCACTGCCGGCGGCACGCACAGGTCCACCGCGTCCACGTCCTTGCGGTCGAGCAGGGCGCGGAAGTCGGTGGTGACGAAAGAAATCCCAAAGCGCTGCGCCATGGTGTCGGCGCGCTCCCGCGTGCGGGAGCAGATGCCCGCGAACTCCACCTGCCGCCCCCGCAGCGCCGCCAGGGTTTGCAGGTGGAGGGCGGCGCCGAACCCCGCACCCACCATCCCGATCCGAACTCTGTCCATCCCGCGCCTCCTTCGGTGCCGACTATTGGTCAGTAGTCAGAAAGCGGTAGGCAGTAAGCAGTGGTCCGTGGCCTACGCCCTGTGCCACGTGCCCTATGCTCGTTAGCGCACCACCCGGACAGTCGCCCTGTGTGGCGGTCTGGTCGGCTGACTGACCTCGTCTCCCACCGACTTTCCGAGTATGGCCCTGGCCACCGGGGTCCCCGGTGTAACCACGCGCACCGCCGGCTTCTCATTCGGCAGCCGGATCTCCATCCCGCCGCAAACCGGAAGCAAGAAGTAGAATGTCTCCTCCGCATCGTCTTCGGCCGCAAGGCCGACCAGGCACCCCAGCGCCGCCCGCCCCGGGCGCTCCGGCAGCCGCAGACTTCGCAACGAGCGGAGCTCGTACTCCCGCTCCTGGATGTTCAGCCCCAGCGCATTGGCCAGATACGCCGACTCCTGGCCGAAGACCTCCCGCTTGCCCTTCATGACGTGCGGGCTGCTCAGCGTGGCGTCGCGCGCCGCTTCGTACCCGGCCCGCAGCTCCTCCAGCTTGGCTTCCACCTGCCCGATCACTGCCGCCAGGAGCTCCGATTTATCGAGCGCTGGAATTTCCACTGTCAGGCCGCCCCTCCCGAATCAGCGATCGGCAATCAGCGGTCAGCAACAACCGAGGCTGCCTACTGCCTGCTGCATACTGCTTACTGGTTCGTGGTGGCCTCAGTGGAACCACATCGCACCGTTGATACCCAGCACCTCCCCCGAGATGAAGGAGGCCGCCGGGGACGCGAGGAAGACCGCGGCCGGCCCGATCTCATCGGCCGTTCCCTCCCGTCCCAGCGGAATGGTGCGGACGGTGGCCGCCCGTCCCTCCGGCGTGCTGAACCGGTCGTGGAACTGGGTGCCGATCTGGCCCGGTGCTATCGCATTCACCCGGACACCCTTGGGCCCCACCTCTTTCGACAATGCCCGGGTGAACCCGACGATGGCCGCCTTGCTCGCCGCATAGACCGTCGCCCCGCTCCCGCCCCCGGCGAAGGCGGCTGCGGAAGCGATGTTGACGATGCTGCCAGAACCCTGGGGCAGCATGTGGCGCAGGGCGGCGCGGCACATGGCGAATGTGGAGGTCATGTTGACGTCCATGATGGTCCGGTAGAGCTCGTCCGACATCTGCGGGACGGGACAGCGTTCCACCAGGTTCCCGGCGTTGTTCACGAGAATATCCAGGCCCCCCAGAGCGATCACCGTCTCGCTGACGACGCGATCCGCGGCGGCCGGCTTGGCCAGATCGGCCTTCACCAGGAACGGCTGCCTCCCCATGCCCCGGACTGCCCTGCCCACCTCCTCGGCCCCCGCCTCGCTGCTGAGGTAGTGAACGGCCACCTGGGCGCCCGCCTCGGCCAGCGCCAGCGAGATCGCCTTCCCGATCCCCGACGCGCCGCCGGTCACCAGCGCCACCTTTCCATCCAAACGAAATGCACTCATGGAATTCACCTCCATCGCCGCGGGTTCCGGCCGCCCATGTTCGGCGCCGGTCGCACGCCGCGCGCCGCGGCGGATCACCCCGCGGACTAATCCGGCCAGCTACCCACTTTCATTCAGGCTGCTCAAAAGGGCCCAGATGCAAGGCGCCACGCGATCCGCGGGGTACCCACCGGAGGTGGGTCGGAGGCGTACTTACTCCGAACGTCGCAGCGCCCCGGGAGCGTGCGGGTACCCGGCAGATGGGCGCTTTTCAGCAGCCTGCTACAGCGCCACCGGGACCCCGCTCTGGACCGAGGCTCGGGCGGCATCCAGCATCCGCATGACGTCGACGATTTCCCGGCCCGAGGCCGGAGGGGTCCGCCCGTCCCACACCGCACCCGCGAACTCGCGGAGCTGATTCGCATACAGGCTGGGCGCCTGGAGCCCCTCCCGTAGGACCTGTCCGTTGAGCTCCAGGCGGTACACGTTCTCAAACGGGGGCCCGGCCGGCCGCTCGATCAGGCGCAGATGCCCCCGGGTCCCCACCACCAGGCCCTCATGCAGGGGAGGGTTCGTGCTCAGCGACAGGTGAACGGAGCCCGTCACTCCTCCCGGAAAGGTGCACAATATGTCCGCCTCGTCCTCGCCTTCCCAGGCGGGATTCGTGCGCCGCGCCGTAGCGTAGATCCGGTCGGGGACGCGGCCGAGCCACCAGTAGAGACTGTCCAGCGAGTGGCTCCCCTGGAGCAGGATGACCAGGCCGCCGGCTTGCGCGGCCGACCGCCACCAGTCGGTGGGCGGCGAGGCGAAGGGAACCAGGAAGAGGATGTGGGAGCGAAGGATGGTGCCGATCTCCGGAAGCCGGCGGACCAGCTCTTGCATCGCATCCGAAAAGCGTCGGCTCTGGGCCACCATTAGGGTCACGCCTGCGACCTCGGCCGCCCGGACCATCGCCTCGGCCGAATGCGTATCCAGCGCCATCGGCTTTTCGACCAGGATATGCTTCCCCGCCTTGGCGGCATCGCAGGCGATGGCCGCATGGGAATCGTTGGGCGTGGTAATGACCACGGCCTGGACCGCGGGATCCCTCAGGAGGATCCGGTACTCCTCCGTCACGCGGGGAATCCCGAACTCGCGCGCCACCCCCTCCGCCCGATCGCGCCGGCGGCCGGCAATGGCCACGGCGCGCACGCGATCGGGGAGATCGGCCGCGGCCTTCAGATGGGCCCGAGCGATCCGGCCGCTCCCAATGAATCCCAGGCCCAGCGGTTTCGTTGCACGCGACATGCGCAACCTCCCGACCCGGCCTCCATCCGACCGGCCGGTCTCCGTGGCACCTGGACTATAGGAGCGCACTCCGAGCCCGAAGCTTCGGACTGTCGTACACCTGGGAGTTCACCGGGGACTCCGGGCGCTGGCCCCGCAGGACCGCCACCGCCGCCTCGGCGGTTTTGCGTTTCAGCTCGGCGACCGACTGGTCGGAGTACCAGCCGGCGTGCGGGTTCAGGATGACATTCGGCATGGACAGCAACGGGGAATCCTGCGGCACCGGCTCCTGTTCCAGGACGTCCAGCGCCGCCCCGGCAATCCGCCCCTCTTGCAGGGCCCGGATGAGGGCGGAGGTGTCCACGATTCCCCCCCGGGCGGTGTTGACCAGGAGCGCTGTGGGCTTCATCTTTCGCAACGCGGCCTCGTTGATCAGGTGCCGGCTTTCCGCCACGAGAGGGAGATGAAGGGACACCGCGTCCGACTGTCTCAACAGGGCATCCAATGTCACCTGCTCGATGCCCGCCGGGAGGTGGGTCAAGTACGGATCGTAGCCCCGAACCCGCATGCCCACTCCGGCCGCCTTGCGGGCCGCCAGCGATCCGATGCGGCCCACGCCGATCACCCCGAAGACCCTCCCGGCCAGCCGCGGCATGGGGGGCTTTCCCGTGGCGCCCCACGTCCCGCCGCGGATGGCCCGGTCATAGTAGGTCACACCGCGCCACAGTGACAGCAGCATGGCTATGGCGTGGTCCGAGACCTCCTCGGGACAGTAATCGGGCACGTTGGCGACCACCACTCCGCGCGCCGTCGCCGCATCCAGGTCGATAGTGTCCACGCCCACACCGTACCGAACCGCCACCCGGCAGCGTGGCAGCGCGTCCAGGACGCGCCCTGTGATGGGCGCGGCCTGGAGGATGATCGCGTCCGCCTCTCGCCCCACGGCGATGACGTCTTCCTCCGTCTTGGCCTGCTCCAACCGAAACTCGACGCCGGCCGCCTTCAAGACGGCCTCCTCCTGGGCAATGGTTCCATGATCGCAGTCCACAATCACGACGAGTGGCATCGATTCACACCTCGCTAGGGGTTGTAGGGTTCGTCTCACGATCTCCCGCACGCGGAAGACGTATCAACAGCAGGCCGCGGATGTCAAGCGGTCCGGGGCCTGCTGCCGCGGACCGATGCCGTGGGGGAGCGGGGGCAAACGCTGCTACGGATCTCGCGGACGCCCGTACACGTCCAGCAGAAAGCGGGCAATGCTCAGCCTGGGCGGGAGGTCCGGCAATGCGCGGACCGAGAACCAGCGCGCGTCCTCCAACTCCTCCGTGTTCACGCGAAGGTCGCCCCCCGCATAGGCCGCCGTGAACCCGACCATAAGCTGGCTGGGAAAGGGCCAGTACTGGCTGGTGATGTAGCGGAGGTCACGAATCCGGACACCGACCTCCTCCTGGACCTCGCGCTGCACGGCCCCTTCCAGCGATTCCCCGGCGTCCACGAAGCCCGCCACCAGGCCGTACCGGTTCGCCGGCCAGAACGACTTCCGGGTCAGGAGCAGCTGGTCCCCATCCCGCACCAGGACGATGATCGCCGGGTGCAGGTGCGGATAATGCTCGTAGGCGCAGCCGGGGCACCGCTTCCCGAGTTCGCCCGGCATGGCCGCCGTCCGCTCCCCGCAGCGGGGGCAGAAGCGACTGATGACCTGCCAGTGGACGGCCTGGAGCGCCAGGCCCCCCAGCGACAGCACGTCTTCAGTCAACCGGGTGCGCGCCGGCAGCAGGCTTTCCAGCCGGAGGCCGGCGGGCAGCTCCCCGCCGGAGGCGATCGAGGCCGCCCAGCAGGGGACATCCCGGTAGGTACCGAGATACACGACATCCTCGACGCGATCCTCCAGCCCGTCTGGAAGCCCGCCCCGGGGAAGCTGCCACTCTGCCGCGGCGCCGTTCTCCACGACCAGCAGCGCCTGCTCCTGGATGAGGAGCCACAGCCCCGAACGATCCGCCGGCAGGTTCATGTTCTTCCCGGGGACGAACGTTTCGTGCAGGCAATCGCAATTGAAGGGGAGAATGATCTTCAATGGTTCCATCCCGACCTCGTTTGCACCCCGGCAAAATCCGGGTGAGCAAAGCTCACCCGCCGAAGAAGGCCCCCACCTGCGTGATGAACTGACTGTCCTTCAGGCGGCTGTCCGCCGCATGGATCACGCCCGAGGGCGTGGGTCCCCCGGCGTCACCCATCGGTTCGATCTCCGAGCAATAACCTGGCGACTATACCACACTCCCGGTGTCGGCTCCACGTCGCTCCGGGGGATCTCCGGGTCCGCACTGCCTGTTTCGGGAACGTCGCGCGAGGGCCAGCGGCTTTCCCGCCGGTGCGGACGCCCTGGATCGCCGATATGATCAATCTGTCGTCGTCTTTTGCCGCGATCGGCGGGGTCGTGCGGAAGACCATTCCCGGCTGGAGGACTGATGTCGTCGGGATGGCGCTGCTGGTCATTCCCGTGCTCAACCAGCTGCGCCGCTGCGGGTTCCGGCAGGCGGCCCAGACCGCTCTCGACCGCGCCTGCGGTGGCCGGCAAAAGAGGTTCGCCGCGGGCCGCCCCTCACTCCCTCGGAACCAGGGAGGCCACCTGCCGCGAGACGGCCAGGCGGCCGTGGACGAAGCGGTCGTGGTTGGCCTCGATCGCGCCGGGGTCGTAGACGTAATTCGCCATGATGCCGAGCGACTGGCGGAGACCCTGCTTGGATTGGTCCGCCGCCCAGTTCAGCCGCTCCAGGCGCGCCCCGTTGTTGAGGTGAAAGCGGGCCACCGGATCCAGCGCGGGCTCGGCCTCCGCGCCGGGGCTGAGCAAGAAGGCGGCGCACAGGGCTTTGAGGGGCTCTTCGACCGGCTTCAGGCGATCCCATGCCGCCGCAGGATCGGCGGCGATCCCGGCGGGGTCCGCCCCGATCCCCCGCACGACGTCCCGCAGGGCCGCGGCCAGCGCCGCCGGATATTCCGCCTCCGGAGTGCGCGCCAGTGACGAGAGCCATCGCGAGAAGCCGGGGATCGGCGACAGCGTGCAAAATCGCCGGATCCGCGGAAACTCCGCGGAGAGAAGATCAACCACCTGCTTGATGAGGAAGTTGCCGAGCGATACGCCGCGAAGGCCGGGCTGGCAGTTGCTGATGGAATAGAGTGCGGCCACCGTCGCCCGGCTCGCATCCCGAGGTGTCGTCCGGGTGTCAAGCAGGGGTGCGATGGCGGAAGGCATCTCGTCGGTCAGTGCCACCTCCACGAAGATCAGCGGCTCGTCCGGCAGCGCCGGGTGGAAGAAGGCAAAGCAGCGGCGATCACTCTCCAGGCGGCGGCGGAGGTCCCCCCAGCCCTGGATCTCATGCACCGCCTCGTGCGCAATGACTTTCTCGAGGAGGTAGGCGGGAGATCGCCAGTCCGCACGGACGATTTGCAGGAATCCCGGGTTGAACCACGACGCCAGCAGGTGGCGGAAATCCCAGTCGAGTCCCGCCAGGGCCGGTTGCTCGCGCACGCAATGGAGCAGCTGCTCGCGCATCCGCAGGATAGCCGCCGTTCCTCCCGGCACCCGGTTGAGGCGCCGCAGCAGCTCCTGGCGCGGCGCCTCGGCCGCCGCATTCAGCCGCGCAAGCCGCTCGGCGTTCGGCTGATCGGCGTACTGCCGGGCGGCCTCCAGGACTTCCGCCGGATCGGGAGAGAAGTCTTCCAGCAGGAACTGGAAAAATGCCGCCTGCTGCCGCCGGTCGAGCTCCCCGCACAGCGCCAGCGCTTCGCGCGAGAGCGAGAGGCTTCCCGCCTGCCCGCGCTCGGTCAGCAGCTTCTGGCATTGCCCGACCAGCCGGGTCACCTTGATGCCGCCCCGCGCCACCATAGCCGCCTGCTTGCCCATCCGTCCGAACATGGGAGTCCCTCCGATGATAGGGGAGCGCCGAACCCCCTTATTGTACCCTTCGGTCGGGGAAATTACGAGAGCTCGGCACGGGAGGCGATTCGTCGGCCGTGTCCCGAAGGTGAGACAGACCGGACGCGGCACGTTTCTGTGTTTGCGCACCGCCGAGGGATGGCGATATACTTCTCGCCGCTCCGCACCTCTACCCGACGCGCTGTGTGTTCCAGGCGAAATTCCCCGCCGGCGGGAAGGGCCGTGAAGAACCAGGAAGGAGAGCGCCAATGAAAGCGGACATCGGGGTCATCGGCATGGCGGTCATGGGCCAGAACCTTGCCCTCAATATGGAAAGCAAGGGATTCACCGTGGCCGTGTTCAACCGAACGACCGAAAAGACCAAGGAGTTCTTCGAGGAGCGGTGCAAGGGGAAGAAGGTGGTCCCCGGCTACACCCTCGAAGAGTTCCTCGGCAGCCTGAAGAAGCCCCGCCGGATCATGATCATGGTCAAGGCCGGGAAGCCCGTGGACGACATGATCGCCCTGGTGGCGCCGCACCTGGAGAAGGGCGACATCCTGATCGACGGCGGCAACTCCTTCTTCCAGGATACGCGCCGGCGCGCCGCGGGGGCAGAGGCCAAAGGCCTCCTGTACATCGGCACAGGGGTCTCCGGCGGCGAGGAGGGTGCGCTGCACGGCCCCAGCATCATGCCGGGGGACTCCCGAGGCGTACCAGGCCGTGGGACCCATTCTTACGGCGATCTCGGCCAAGGTGGAGGGAGATCCCTGCTGCACCTACATCGGGCGGGACGGCGCCGGGCACTACGTCAAGATGGTCCACAACGGGATCGAGTACGGCGACATGCAGTTGATCAGTGAGGCTTACACCCTGATGCGGGACGTCCTAGGCATGAACCACCAGGACATGCAGCGGACCTTCGCGGAGTGGAACCGCGGCGAGCTGGATTCCTACCTGATCGAGATCACCGCCGATATTCTCTCCAAGACGGATCCGGACACCGGCCAGCCGCTCGTGGAGGTCATCCTGGATAAGGCCGGACAGAAGGGCACCGGGAAGTGGACCAGCCAATCCGCCCTGGACCTGGGGATCAGCGCCCCGACCATTGCCGAGGCCGTCTTCGCGCGCTGCATCTCCGCCGTCAAGGAGGAGCGGGTCAAAGCCGCGGCCGTCCTGCGGGGCCCCACGGGGACCTTTCAGGGGGACCGGAAGGAGTTCGTGGAATCCATCCGCCAAGCCCTCTACGCCTCCAAGATCTGCTCCTACGCTCAGGGCTTCGCCCTGATGCGGGCGGCAGCCCAGGAATACGGCTGGCAGCTCAAGATGGGTGAGATGGCCATGATCTGGCGAGGCGGCTGCATCATCCGGGCGAAGTTCCTGTCCAAGATCAAGGAGGCCTTTGATCGGAACCCCGGCCTCGCCAACCTGCTCATGGACCCGTACTTCAGCCGGATCGTCATCGAAAATCAGCCCCGCTGGCGCCAGGTGACCTCTACGGCCATCCAGCTGGGCGTGCCCGTGCCGGCGCTCTCGTCGGCCATCACCTACTTTGACGCCTACCGCAGCGGCCGCCTCTGGGCCAACATGATCCAGGCCCAGCGCGACTACTTCGGCGCCCACACCTACGAGCGGGTGGACAAGGCGGGCAGCTTTCATACCGAGTGGATGAAGATATAGCAGGCTGCTAGAGCTGGGAGGCGGACCATGAGCTACGTCGAAGAGATGTTTGATCTCTCCGGAACCCGGGCCATCATCACGGGCGGGGCCGGCGCCATCGCCGGCGGCTTCGCCGAGGCTTTGCTCAAGGCTGGGACCACGGTGGCCCTGTGGGGGCATCGCCAGAGTACCATCGACGAGGCCGTCCAGCGGCTCTCCGGGGTCGTGCCGGAAGGCCGGGAAAGGCTGGCGGGGTTTCAGGCGGATACTGGAAAGGACTCGGACGTCCGGGCGGCCCTCGCCGCAACCGAGAAGGCCGTGGGACCCCCCAACCTCCTGATCAACGGAGTGGGCGGCACCGGAGGCCCCAAGGGCAAGTCGGCCTTCGCGGACACGGACATGGAGATCTTCGAGTCGGTCCTGAAGTTGAATGTCATCGCCGGCCTGATGATCCCCACCAAGCTGGTAGCCGCCTACTGGATCGAACGGAAGATCAAGGGCTCGATCATCAACATCACCTCCATGTCATCCTATGTTCCGCTCTCCGGGGTGTGGGGTTACGGCGCCGCCAAGGCCGGCGTCCTCAACCTCACCCAGGCGGCGGCCAAGGAGTTCGCGCCCTACGGCATTCGCGTCAATGCCATCGCGCCCGGATTCGTCATCGGGAAGCAGAACCGGGCCTTGCTCATCGACGAGAAGACCGGCGAGCTCACCGCGCGGGGCAAGGCCATCATCGCTCACACCCCCTTCGGCCGCTTCAGTGAGGCGTCCGAGCTGGCGGGCGCCCTGTTGTTCCTGGCCAGCGAGAAGGCATCCGGTTTCGTCACCGGCATCTCGCTCCCCGTGGACGGGGGATACCTGGTCCACAACATCTGAGAGCCGTGAGCGGACCCGTCGGCAGGCCGCGGACCGCGGGCTAGAGGATAGAATGGCTGTCGAGAAAGGAAATCCAGGCTGGGACCTGAGCCTCCAAGAGGCCCAGCGGATCATCGCCCAGGGGACCCCGGAGGAGCTGGTGCGGGGCAAGCGCGTGCTGGTCCTGACCCCGGACACGACCCGGACCTGTCCGCTCCCCCGCATGGTCCGTGCCGTCCGGGAGACCCTCGGCGGGCTGGCCAGGCAGCTGGACTTCATGGTCGCCCTGGGCTCGCACCGGCCGCTCCCGGAGGGGCAGATCCTGGCCCTCTACGGCATCACCCCCGAGGCGCGCGCCCGGGATTTCGCCGCGACCCGCTTCCTGAACCACCGCTGGGACATTCCCGGGACGCTGGTGAAACTGGGGACGATCACGGCCGACGAGATCGCCGCCCTCACCGGCGGCCTCTTCCGCGAGGCCGTAGACGTGGATATCAACCGGACGATTTACGACTACGACCTGATCCTCATCCTGGGCCCCGTGTTTCCCCACGAGGTCGTTGGGATCTCGGGCGGGAACAAGTACCTCTTTCCCGGCATCTCCGGCGGTGATTTCCTCCACTTCTTCCACTGGCTGGGGGCGGTGATCACCTGCTGGAAGACCATCGGCTACAAGCGCACGCCCGTGCGGGAGGTCGTGGACCGGGCGGCCCGGATGGTCCAGGTGCCCAGACACTGCCTGGCCATGGTGGTGGGACCCGAGAATACGCTGGCCGGCCTCTTTGCGGGGAGTCCCGAGGACGCCTGGTCGGCGGCGGCCGACCTGTCGGCCCGCATCCACATCACCTACAAGGACCGGTCGTATCACACCGTTCTGGGGCGCGCCCCCGAGATGTACGACGAGATCTGGGTCGCCGGCAAGGTCATGTACAAGCTGGAGCCGGTCGTGGCGGAAGGCGGCCGCCTCATCATCTACGGTCCGCACATCCGGGAGATTTCCTCGACCTGGGGCCCGCACCTCACGCGGATCGGCTATCACGTGCGGGACTACTTCCTGAAGCAGATGGACCGGTTCTGCAACGTCCCCCGCGGCGTCCTGGCCCACTCCACCCACGTGAAGGGCCTGGGGGTTTACGAGAACGGCATCGAGACACCCCGGATCGAGGTCGCCCTGGCCACCGCCATCCCCGAGGCGAAATGCCGCCAGGTGAACCTGGGGTACCTGGATCCCGCCTCCGTCCGCCTAGAGGAGTACAAGGGGCGTGAGGATCAGGGGATCCTCTTCGTCGACCACGCCGGCGAGATCCTGCACCGCCTCGCCTCCGAGCGGGAAGGACGCGGCTGACGGCGGGATTCGCCGTTCGATGTTCCGTCACGGGAATGCCGCCCGGATAGCGTCCAGGAAGGCCGCCGTGCTCTGGGCGACGTTGGTCCGGTCCTTCAAGAGTGCCCCGCCGATCAAGAGAACCATATCCCGGCCGTAGGCCTCTGCCAGCTCCTGCACGCGCCCGGGCGTCATGCCGCCCGCGGGGCAGGGGAAGGCCGGCCGCAGCCCGCCCAGCGGCCGCCGAAGGGCGTCCGCCAGCTCCAGGCAGTCCTCCCGGCTGAAGGGAAACCGCCCTCCCCAGTTGGGAAACACCGAGACATCGCTGCCGATCAGCCGGAAGACCGTGCCCAGGAGGACCGCCGGCGTCATGCCGTGATCCGGATCGTGAAAGTGCGTGCCGGTCATCGCCGGGTGGGCCATGATGGCCAATCGATACCGCTCGGAGAGAGAGCGAACAGCGTCCGGCCCGACGAGGAGCGGCGCAATCAGGATTCCCCGCACCCCCTGGCCCACGGCGAACTGGATCTGCGCCTCCAGCTCGTCGAACCGTCCTGAGATCATCGGAAGGTACAGCGCATTCCCGTTCGACCGGCTGTTGGCTCGCGCCACACTCTCCTGGCAGCGTGGGACCCGCTCCCGGAAGGGGTGAAACTGCTGATCGGCAATGCCGTGGTCGTCCTTGATGAGATCCGCTCCGCCGCAGGCGAAGTCCTCGGCCAGGGCGGCCAACTCCGCCGTAGTGAGCCCCATGGGCTTGAGCACCGCACAGGCCAGCGGCCGGCCGGCAACGCCGGTGAGCGTGCGCAGGCCGTCGATCCCAAAGGCGGGCCCGGGCCAGGCGGCCAGGAAGTTCTCTGGTAGGTCCAGGCCGACGATCTTGATATTGGACTTGAGCGAAATGTTGCCGAAGAGGACGTTCAGGAGTTGGGGGATGCTCCCGCCGACGATGTCGCAGCGGTAGCTGATCTCGACGGCGTAGCTGTCGCGGGACCCGGCCAGGCGCTCGATCTGCTCGATCCGGCCGGTGATCCCCGCGTCATAGATTTTCTGGGGAATGCAGTCGGGCGGGGTCTCGACCGTCTGCTCGATGGCGATATCCGCGGCGTGCTCCTCGATCGTTCGACCGTCTCCCACGCGGATCCGGTAGGCGACGATGAACCGGTTGCCCGGGGGCGTGCCGGAACCGGACGGACTTCCCATGACGCCTCCTCTGTGGGATGTTCCCGCGCTGTTCGGATGCCGGCCCGGCAGGAAATCCCGAGCCCACCTCTCTGATCCGGACCGACCTGCCGGCCGATTCGCCTTACTCCAGTGCTGCGGCGAGCGCCGTTAGGGACTGGAAGATCATGGTCCGGATCAGCTCCAGTGGAGGGATCTCCGGTGTCCGCCAGCGCGGCTCAAAATCGCGCGAGCGCTGGCGGGGCGACAGCTCGTAGCTCACGGGCACGCCGGGCAGCTTTTCCTTCAGGACGCGGGCGGCCGCCGGGAGGTCCAGCGCCCCATCCCCCAGGGCAACCCACCGCAGCATCCCGTCCTCGATCTTGGGCGTTTTGACGTGAACATGGGCCACCACCGGCGCCAGCAGCGACAGCTCCGCCACAGGGTCCAGCGTCCCCTTGGAGTAATACCAGGCGTTCCCGGTGTCGTAGTTCACCCGCACCACCGGGTGGTCGACCGCCCGGATGAAGTCCAGAATCTGCCGGTCCCGGTCCAGGAGATCCCCGTGATTCTCCAGCGCCAGCACCAGCCCCAGCCCCTCCGCGTGCCCGGCGATGGTCGGGATGTTCTTCCGAAACCCTTCCAGGTGCCCCGCCGGGCCGGCGATCGTGTTCACCACCGAGGCCCCGATGGCCCGGGCGAACTCCAGGCGGCGGCGGAACCGCTCCACCGAGTTTGGCTGGGTGAGATCCATGTGGGCGGAGAGCGAGACGCAGCGCTGACCGCGCGCCGCCAGGAGCCCCCGCAGCCAGGCCGCCTGCGCCTCGCAGAAGTCGGCCTCCACCAGGTGCTGGAAGATCTTGTCCACGCTGGCCGGCTCCACGATCTTCACCCCCAGCGCCGCCAATTCGTCCAGGGCCACTTCCAGCGAGTAGCCGTCGAAGGCCATCGTGCTGACGGACACGATACGATCCACAGGTGGTCTCCTGCTGGCAACGCTCCTCAATTGGCCATGTGCAGCATCCGAGGCACCATTAGGCTGAACCATGGAACAAAGGTGACCGCGAGCATACCGAAGAAGAGAACAATCAAGTACGGGATCATGCGCCTGGTGATCTCTTCCATGCTCGTCTCAGCTATGCCGCAGGTAACGTAAATTCCGATGCCGATCGGGGGGGTGAAGGTCCCAAATCCCATGGCAATGATGAGGACAATACCATATTGCAGCGGGTGAATCCCCAGCTTGACCGCTATCGGCATCAGCATCGGCGCGAATATCAACAGCGCCGGGAGTCCCTCGAGAAGCGCTCCCGTGACGACAAGGGTGATTACTGACCCCAACAAGAAGAGCCAGGCTTGGCCGCCCACGGCCAGGAGCGCGGAGCCAATCTTGTCTGGCAAGTTCACGACCGCTAAGGACCAGGAGAATCCGAAGGCGGCGCTAATAATGAACAAGATCATCCCTGAGGTTGTGCAAGTCTGGACCACAGTTACCCAGAACGACCGCACCCCCATTTCCTGATAAAAGATCACTGCCAGAGCCAGCGCATAGATAACAGCCGCGGATGATATTTCCGTGGGAGTCGCTACTCCGGCCATGATGCCACCAATCAGGAAAATCGGTACAGCAAGCGATGGAAGGGCGATCAGCGTTGCACGCACCGCCTCCTTCGCCGGCACCTTCATGCCGGCTGGCATATCGAACTTGCGGGCACGGATGTGAATGAGAATCATGAGCCACACTGCCATGAAAGCGGCTGGCAGCAGACCGGCCATGAACAAAGCCCCGACCGACAGTGCCGTGATCGATCCCAAAACCAGCATCGGGAAGCTCGGCGGAACTGTCTCCCCCATGATGGCGGACGCAGCCAGGACGGCTGCCGCTTCGCTCATGTCGTATCCGCCCCTTCGCAGCATCCCTTTCATCGAGGAACCGACCGCCGCCACATCGGCGACCTTGGAACCGGAAATCCCGGACACAATGTACATAGCCACGACAATAACCTGCAACAACCCGCCTGGCAAACGACCGATCATGGCGATGACACATTCCGCCAGCCGACGGCTCAGCCCGCCCTCGGTCATGATAAACCCGGCGTAGACAAAGAACGGGATGGTAAGAAGTACATACCCCAAAATGCCGCCGTACATAGTCTGGGGCACCGATTTGATGGGGGCTTGCCCTGAAAGATAGAGGAATAACATCGCTGTCATCGCCAACACAAAGCCGATGGGGACACCGATGGCGAGCAAAACGAAAAATGCGCCGAACGTCAGCCACAGGGCCAACGCATGCACACCCCAAGGGCCCGACAAGTTCCGGGCCGTGATGAGTACGGTAAGCAACGCGGCTACCGTGATGCCTGCGGCGATCATGCTCCGCCTTGGCCGAGCCCACAACTTCTGGACAGCGATGACTGCCATCAAGGCCATCCCGACAGGCAGTGGAACCATGAACCAGGCTTCTGGCATGCCGATGATCGGTGATAGCATCTCCCAACGCGATTTCACCAGGGGAAGTGAGAGCCAGCCGATCATGGCGGCGAGAATGAGGATGAGGTAGTCTACCGCGGCCGCAAGGAACCGCTGCCAGCCCTCCGGAAACCGTTGCGTGATCACCTCGACAGCCATGTGCTTGTTCCGCGCGTAGGCAACTGCTCCTCCGATAAAGGCAAGCATCGTTAACGTGATCATCGAGATTTCCTGCCCCCAGATGGTCTGGTAACCAAACGCATATCTCGTGACCACATTCGTGAACATGATGACCAACTGTCCAAGAAGCGCGACGACCACCAGCACGTCGAGCAGTAGAATGATCCGTCGCCAGACCCAGCCGAGGGCCCCTGCAGCAACAAATGCCGCGGGCAGTGGGCCGTCCACGTTCACCTTGGACACTTCGACCTCCTGCTGGAGCAGCTATGCGGTGGAGGCGGTCTGCGCACTCTCACCCCCGGATTGGCATCAGTCCGCGATGCTCCGCGCCCGCGACTGAGCGCGCTCAGCCGCGGGCGCGACATCCAGGTGGGAGCTACATTCGGCGGGGACGCCCCAGAACTCGTTACTTGGTTGCCTCAATCTCCTCGATGAACTTCTTAGCGTCGGCCCCGTACAGTTTTGCGTATTCGGCGTACAGCGGCTTGACTTTCTCCATGAACGCCTGCTTGTCGACTTGATTGACCTGCATCCCAACGTCCTTCAGCGCATTTACCAACTTGGTGTCTTCCGACCAGGTGTAGTCGCGCTGGAATTTTCCGGCCTCAATCGCAGACTCCTCAGTCAACTTCTGAATATCGGCCGGCAGCTTGTCCCACAGGGGACCGCTATACATGAACATGTGGACCAAGAATTGGTGTCCCGTCAGTGAGAGGTACTTCTGTGCCTCGTATAGCTTCGAGCGATAAATGTTAGACGGAGGATTTTCCTGGCCGTCAAATACACCTTGCTTCAAGGCCATGTAGACCTCCGTGAAGGGCAGCGGAGCGGGATTCGCCCCCAACGCTTTGAATGTGTCGATGTTGACCTTCGACTCTGGAACGCGGATCTTGAGGCCCTTCAGATCGTCCGGCTTATAGATGGGGCGCACGTTGTTGGTTACGTAGCGCAATCCGGCCTCCCAGAATGCCATCACGTGGACCCCCTTCTTGTCGACCCGGTCTTTGATCTGGGCACCGATCGGTCCGTCGACCACCCGATAGGCATGATCACGGTCGCGGAACAGGTACGGCAACTCGAAAATGTTCAACAGGGGATCATACGCGGAGTAAAAGCCGATCGTGACCATGGTGATTTCCAGCGTGCCCGAGCGCAATGCCTCGACAAAGTCCCGCTGCGAGCCGAGCTGGCCAGCGGGATGGACCTGAACCTCTACTCGGCCGTTGCTCTTCTTCTCGAGGATCTCCTTGAACTTGTTGGCACCGACGTTCTCCGGATGGTCGGGTGCGGTACCGGTGGCGACCCTCATGATGATCTTGTCGGCAGCTAGACCTGTCCCTGATGCGACCCATATCATTGAGATAACGGCTACGGCGACCGCCAGTGCTAATCCCTTCTTCATGTGCCTCCTCCTGTCATCTAAGAACCCACCAAGGGCGCGTGCAAATCTCTCATGTGCAATGCAGGACCTCGGTCCCCTCCCCGCCTCCTCGATGTTCAGCGATCTGCTTGCGGAAACCGCGCGGGCGAGCGCTCGAAGAGCTTGGCGTCATGGCCGGGAAGCACGTGGTCCGCCTTCCGGGCGATCCGGGCCATGGAGGTCATGCAGTCGATCATGGAGGTGTGAATGCCGGCGGGATCTGGCGCTCCAGGTTCTCGTACCACATGACCGCGTCCCCGGCGATGCAATAGAGCCCTTTTGCGGTCTCCACCAGGACCGACTGGTGGCCCGGCGTGTGGCCCGGCGTGGCGATCACCCGGACCCCCTCCGCGATCTCCGCGTCCCCGTCCAGCAGCTCGAATTTTGTCCCCAGGAAATCGGGGGTGATCCCCAGGCTGGGCGCGAAGTACGCCGAGGCATCGAAGCTGGTCGGCGCCAGGGCGTATCGCAGCTCCTCCCGCTGGACGAAAAATCGCGCCCGGGGGAACAGGCGGTTGTTGCCGCAGTGGTCGTAGTGCAGGTGAGTGTGGATGACGATGGCAATCTCTTCCGGGCGAGCGGCGGCGGCGGCCAAGGCCGACGCCACCTCCTGGGACGGGGTCCGCACAATCTTCCGGCGGCGGACCTCCCAGGTCCTCTCCACCGACTGGAAGCTGGTGTCCACCAGGATCTTCTGCGGCCCCTCGATCAAGGCGATGGGGACGGGGATCTCGATCCGCTGGCCCATGTCGGTCAGATAGGTCATGTATCCCTTGTCCTGGGTCTGCGTCCCCGTATCCAGCATCGTGATCGTCCACTCGCTCACGCCAGGCCCCCCTCAGTCCATGCAATTGAAAACCGACAACGGACAACCGACAACCGGCCAACTGCGGCTTGCTCAGTTTTGCATTGTCAGTTGCCCGTTTTTCATTTTCCATTTTCCGCGCTGTCAGCCATGGGGCTACGGCACCTGCGCCCCGGACGAGACCCGCGGCGTTCCCTCTGCCGTGTAGCCACCGTCCACGTAGAGCACGGCCCCCGTAATGTATCGGGCAGCGTCCGAAGCCAGGAATGCCACGGCCTGCCCGATGTCCCCGGGCTCGCCGATCATGCCCCAGGGTACCCGGGCCAGCACGGCCTGGCGCAGCGCAATATCCTCCGGCCGCGTGCTCTTGTACAGGGGGATGTTGATGTCGGTGCTGATGGTCCCTGAGGCAACCACGTTCACGTTGATCCGGTGGGGGGCCAGCTCCACGGCCAGCTGCTTGCTGAACATGTCGATGGCCGCCTTGGTGGCGCAGTAGGGACCCATGGCCGCCTTGGCCACGCGGCCGTGGATGGACGAGATGCTGACGATCTTCCCCCCGCCGCCCCGCGCCACCATGTGCCTCCCCGCCAGCCGCGAGCAGTGGAAGCAGCCGTAGAAGTTGATGTGGACCACCCGGTCCCACTCCTCCAGCGAGACGTCCAGGATGGGCTTCCGGCTGACGATCCCGGCATTGTTGACGAGGATGTCGATCCGGCCGAACCGCTCCAGCGTGGCCGCCACCAGCCGCTCCGCATCCGGGTAGCTGCCCACATCGGCCTGGATGGGGACGGCTTCCCCTCCGGCGTCCCGGATCGCCCGCACGGTCTCGTCAGCGGCGTCGGCCCGGCTCGCGTAATTGACCGCGACTCGGGCTCCTTCCCGGGCCAGCGTCAGCGCGATCCCCCGCCCGATGCCCCGCGCCGCCCCAGTCACCAATGCGACCTTTCCTTGCAACTGAAGATCCATAGGTTCTTTCTCCGCCCCTCGTCCCCGCCCCGGCGTCCGCGTACGAAGGGGTGGCCCAACAGCGTGGACCGCATTCTGCTACAGGTTCTATGGCAATCGCAACTGTTTCGAGTCGAGTATAAAAAATGAGAGTCGCCTCAACATAGGTAGGAGCAGGGTGTCTGATGCTCCGCCTGCCTACGGCAGTGCCGACCCGGCCGACATGGGCCTCCCGGGGGACTCTGGATCCGAGAGAAGCAGTCGGACGACGGGCTGTCGTTGGAAGGAGGGATCTGCCTTGACAACACGAAAACGACCGGATCCCCCGCTGCCAGGGAACAGACAAGGCCCTCTCCGGCTTCAGGCGGGGTGCCCGCCCGGCGGCCCGGGATCGGCGCGTGGCTCCGGGGCGGTCCCCGCCTGGGGGGCGTCGCGGAGCAGCCGGTCGGCGTACTGCGGGTACAGCCGTCGGATGCACTCCGGACAGATGCCGTGGGAGAACTGGATGGCGGTGGCGGTCCGGATGTAGTCCTCGAGGGAGACCCAGCGGTCCGGCCTTCCCGGCTGAGGGGGATCCACGCGGATACGCTTGCAGCTCGAGCAGACGGGCAGCAGACCCTCCAGCCGTTGTACGTGGGCCAGGGTCTGCTCCAGCTCTTGGTTCTTCCGGTCGAGGGCCTCCGTCTGCTGTACCAGGGACTCGGTCCGCTTGGCCACCAGGCCCTCGAGCTGGTCGGTGTGCTCCCGCACGGCGGCCGCCATGATGGAGAACGCCGAGGTCAGGTTGCCGATCTCGTCCTGTCGGTCAGAGGAGAGCTGCACCGAGTAGTCCCCTCGCTGCAGCCGACCAGCCGACTCGGCCAGGGGGACCAACCGGCGCAGCACGAGACGGTCGATCAGCCATCCGACGAGCACGGCGAATGCCAGCATCGCCACGGCAGCCAGGGCCAAGAGCGGCAGGAACGCCCGCCGGTCGATGACCTTGGCCAGATCCACCACTGCCAGGGCGTACCATTTCAGCTCTGGCAGGTAGGCCACCCCGACCACCTGGCGCCGTCCATCCATCATCAGTGGGATGACTGCGGCGTCGGCCCGGCCGTCGGCGAGGCGGGCGACGATCGGCTGCAGCCGCTCCAGCGCTTCACCGCCGAGCAGCCTGTCCAGCCGGACCCGCGACCTCTCCCTTTGCGTGACGGAGTCGAAATCGATGAGTGCCCGATTGGGCTGGGCCTGCACGTACAGATCCTGGTCGACCAGGATATTCTCGACGCCCAGGTCGCCTCGGTCGATGAATCGCCGCAGGAAGTCGGAGAGGTCGATCCCCGACCCGGCGATGCCGAGCGGGCGGGCGGCCGCATCGCGCATGACCACGTTGATCCAGACCTTCACCAGGCCGAGCTGCTCGCTGGGGCTGACGTTCAGCGCGTAATCGGACACGCGCTGGCGGGTGGCGAAGTACCAGGCATCGGATGGGCGGGACGGTTTCAGGGTGTAGGCCAGCTCCTTGCCGGCGTGGCTGTTTTGGGCGTCATTGAAGTAGTAGTGCAGGGTCCGGTTGATGGCATAGAACCAGGTGCCGCTGGAGAGCCGGAGGCGGAAACTTTCCAGCTCGGCCAGCGCCTGGGCCCGCAGGGCCGGATTGTCCTCGTCGGCGGCCCAGCTGCGGAGGAGCGGGGACGCCGCCATCTGCCGGGCCAGGGCGATCTCCCGGGTGACCGGCTCCCGGATGAGCGATTTGTTCGCCAGGACCTGCATCCGGGCGATGACGGTCCCCAACCGCTCGGTGACCCGGGTGAGGACGGCCTCGAAGCCCAGCACCATCAGGACGCCGGTGGCGACGTAGACCGCCAGGATCAGGATGAGCATGCGGGGGCGAAGACCTCCGAGGCGTCGAAGGTGCCGCCGCAGCCCTTCCCGCAGGCCGGTGTGCCAGCGCGTCTCAGTCATCGGATCATCCGATCCTCGGCGGAGTGGCCGTGCCGCAGCTTCTCACCGAAAAGCCGGCCATCCGAACCGGGCAATCCAGTAGGATTCCCCGCCTCCGGCACTCCCCTCGTTTTCGAAAGCTTATCGCCCGCCCACCTGGAAAGCAAGCGCCCAGTACGGGCTGCGTCGGGCTCCGGTCGCAGACGGCTCCCCTCTTGCTCCGGTCTTGTTCCGTGCCGCGCCCACCTTGACCGGAGGAGCCCGTCGGTGCTATAAGACCTTCACCTTCTTGCGATCTACCGGGAGGAGGCCGGGACGACCGCCTCTGCGCCTCCACCACCGAGTATAGCGGTGTGCCCATGCAGTCCTTCCGTTCCCGCGCGTCATTCCTGGATCCCCAATCCGCGATTCGAAATGTGCTTCCGCACCCCCAGCCCCCTCTTCCCAGCGGGCACCCTCGCCATACCGGGAGCATCCGCATGCAATGCAAAATGGACCAGGCCGTATCGCTTGGCCTTCGACGTGTCTCAGCGTCCTCCAACCGAGCGGGGAGGTCGGATCCATGAGGTGGTCTTCCGTATCGAGCCTTCGCGCACGCCTGCTTCTCCTTGTCCTGGTGTCCCTTATCCCTGCCCGCGGCCTGGGGATCTACACGACCTGGGAAATGCGCCAGGCCGCCCGGACGGAAGCGCTGCGAGACGCCATGCGGCTAGCCCGGATCACCTCCGCCGCGGGGGAACGGCTGATCGAGGGGACCCACCAGATCCTGACCGTCCTGGCGCGCCTCCCCGAGGTCCGCAGGCAGGATGCCGCCGCGTGTAGCAAGCTCTTTGCGGACCTGTTGAAGCCTTATCCCCACTTTTCAAATCTCGGTGCGGCCGCGTTGAACGGGAACGTGTTCTGTAGCGCCGTCCCGTTCGAGGGCGTCGCCAACATTGTTGACCGACCCTATTTTCAACGGGCCGTTGACCGGAAGGATTTTGCCCCGGGGGAATACCGGATCGGCCAGATCACCGGAAAGGCCGTCATCAATTTCGGCTACCCCGTCCTCGACGGCACCGGCCAGGTCACGGCTGTCGTGTATGCGGGACTGGACCTGTCGTGGCTCAGCCGCCTCCTCGCTGAGGCCCGGTTGCCCGAGAATTCGACCATCACGGTCGTGGATGTTGCGGGGCAGGTCCTCGCACGCTACCCTGACCCGGGGCAGTGGGTCGGTAGGTCTTTTCCCGACGCCCCGTTCGTCAGGGCCGCTATTTCTCAGCAGGATCAAGGGACCGTCGAGGGGCAAGGTCTGGACAGCACACCGCGTCTTTACGCGTTCACCCCGCTTCTGGCCGGGGGGCGAGAACGAATGGCCTATGTGTACGTTGGCATCCCCAGCGACAGCGCCTTTGCCAAGGTGAACCAGATTGACAACCAGACCTTCGTCGGGTTTGGAATCGTGCTAGTATTCGCGTTGCTGGCCACGGCGATTGGGTCAAGAGTGCTCATCCTACGGCCCGTGACCGCGCTAGTGCAGGCCATGCGGCGGCTCGGCTCCGGGGACCTCGCTGCGCGCACAGGGTTGCCGCACACGGCCTCGGAGGTCGGCCAGCTCGCTGCCGCCCTGGATGAGATGGCCGAACGACTGGAGGCACGGCGAGGCTCCTCAGTACAGGAGTCGGGCGCTCCAGAATGATCGGGTGATCTCTCACACAGCTGCCAGGTGTGAACGCTCGACGGGCGCGTGGCTGGACCGTTCGGCCTGTAAACTCGTCACGGGAGAAAGGAGACACGATGGTGCGCGTGGCGCTGGTGAAGGGCGATGATCGGCCGCGGAACATCCGGAGGGCTCTGGACCTAATCGCCGACCAGATCAACCTTGGGGGCCGACGGCCGGTGATCAAGGTCAATTTCGTGTCGACGTACGTGCCGCTATGCGCGACCCATGTGGATGCAGCCCGAGCCGTCGTGGAGTTCCTGCGGGACCACGGCGAGCGGGATATCGCCATCGCCGAGGGCGCCGCCTGGGGGACGACCCCGAGGGGCTTCCGCGACTACGGGTACCTGGAGCTGGCGAGCGAGTACGGCGTGGAGCTGATCGACCTGAATGACTCCGACTCCTGGACGACGGTCCACGTCGTGCACCCCGATATGAAGCCGCACCCGGTGAAGCTGTCACCGGTCATGATGGATCCGCAGAATTACATCATCTCCCTCACCCGGCTCAAGACGCACCTGCAGGTCGGCGTGACGCTGACGGCCAAGAACGTGATCATGGGCGCTATCCTGGTCATGGACAAGTACCGCATGCACCCGAGCGAGGCTGGCAATCGGGTGCTCGACTATAATCTCTTCACGGTCATGCGGCACCTCCACATCGACCTCGGCGTCTTGGACGGCTGGGAGGGAATGCAGGGGAAGGGGCCTGTCTTTGGCGAGCCGGTGGACCACCGGGTAGCGCTCGCCGGGACGGATTTCGTGGCCGTCGACCGGGTGGGCACGGAGGTCATGGGGGTGGATTTCGACGAGATCCGCTACCTCAACTATCTCTGGGACCACGGGATCGGAGAAGGCGATCTGTCGAAGATCCAGGTGGTCGGCGAGACGATCGAGGGCTGCCGCCGTTCGTACCAGATGGCGCTGCGGTTCCTGCGGGACCGGCGACAGGAGAGCAAAGGGCAATTGGCGGAGCTGGCCGTCCAGGACTGAACCGTAGGTCCGGTTGGCAACCTGCCGCTTTTTCGATGTCAGGCCCCATTCTCTTGGCCGGAAAATGCCCCCGAATGTTTCCACCGGCAAGAGATCGCGGGGGCGGCACGTTCTTCCGGAACCCCTTCGGCGGAGCGGGTTGGCGGAGTACAATAGCCCTCCCCGCGCTGGGATGGCTGGTTCCCCGCGCAAGACTTCTTGCGGGCCGCCATTCTTACCCGGAGGGTGGACGCGGCAGGCGTGGCCCGGACAGCCAGCAGCGAGGAAGAGGCGCGGAAAATGTCCGCACGAACGAGCCAGTCAACTCCTTCTTGCGGCGGATACTCTCACTACTTCGTGATCCTCGTCGCCGTCTTCATCACCTGCTTGATCAGCGCGAACATCACGGCGGTCAAGCTCGTGGACGCCTTTGGATTCGTTCTCCCCGCCGCGATCGTCATCTTCCCCATGAGCTACATCATCGGCGACGTCCTGACCGAGGTCTATGGCTACCGCCAGGCGCGATTGGTCATCTGGCTGGGCTTCTTCTGCAATGTGATCGTCGTGGCAGCCATCTGGCTGGGGCAGGTGCTGCCCGCCGCCTCGTTCTGGGACGGCCAGGCCGCCTACTCACGCATCCTGGGCTACACCCCCCGTCTGCTGGCTGCCTCCTTCCTCGCCTATCTCGTGGGGGAGTTCGCCAACTCGCTGGTGCTGGCCAAGATGAAGATTGCCACGGGAGGGCGCTGGCTGTGGACACGCACCATCGGCTCCACTTTGGTGGGACAGGCGCTGGACTCGCTGGTGTTCATCACCCTGGCGTTCATCGGGACGATCCCTTTCGATCGGCTGATCTCCGTCGTCATCACCCAGTGGCTGGCGAAATCGGCCTACGAGGCGGCCGCGACGCCCCTCACATACACCGTGGTGAAATTCTTGAAGCGGAAAGAGGGGCTGGACGTTTATGACTACGAGACGGACTTCAACCCGCTGTCGCTGAGGCAGTGAACTCTTGGCGCCGGACGCAGGTCAGTGGGGGGACGTTTTTGACTACGTTGACTTGTTTGGCTGGGACCCTGCGGGCGTTCCCTCTTGGCACTCCACCATTCAGGACCTGGCTGTTTCTACGGAGTCAAAGGACCGTCCTTCCGGCGATCCCTGCACGCACCTCGCGTTCATGCCGCAACGACCTCCCCGCGCGAAGCTGATTGTCTGCGGCATGTTCGTCCTCTCGCGGCGATCTGCGGCCGGCCCAGGTCGGCTCTCAGCGGCCCATCACCAGATCCGGCAGATACGTCACCGTCCATCGAGCGTATGTAACCGGCATGCGCACCTCAACCAGGGCCAGGAGGAATATCCCGCGCTCTCGGGTGAAGTCCGTCACCAGGAGCCGCGCTGTTAGGAGCACCAGCGAGACCACGACCCGGGCTGGGGCCTCCATGCGGCCGGCGCTCACCGGTCCCCCTCCCTGATTTTCCCTTCCGCCGTCAGAGCCCCTTGCCCGCCAGCGCGGCGCTCATCGTGATGGCCCGCACGATCATGTTATGCTTGGCCACGCCCTTCCAGGCAATGTCGTAGGCCGTCCCGTGCGGCACGGTGACGACGGGCGCCGGCATTCCCAGGAACAGGCTCACGCCGGGCCGGTCGCGCCCGATGATCTTTCGTCCGATGTTGGCCTGGTCATGGTACATCAGGACCAGGCCCCGGAAGTCGCCGCGCAGCGCCAGCGGAAAGGCGCTGTCCGGGGGCAGGGGTCCGGTGACCAGGAACCCCTCGCCCTTCGCCTGCCGGATGGCCGGCCCGATCACGTCGATCTCCTCCCGGCCGAACATCCCCCCCTCGCCTCCGTGCACGTTCAACGCCACCACGCCGATGCTGAGGGGCTCCACCCCCGCTGCCTGCAATACCCTGTGCAGCGAGCGGATCTTGGCCAGCACCGCCTCCTTCGTGATCAGGTCGGGAATCGCCCGGAACGACACGTGGAAGGTCACCGGCGTTGTCTAGATGCCGGCCACCTCCCCCACCTGGTAGGCTGCCCCCTGCGCGAAGCACTCTTCGAAGTAGGTCATGTCGTCCATGGCCTTGTAACCGGCCAGGTGGAACGCCTCCTTGTTGAACGGACCCGACGCGATTCCGGCTACCTCGCCGGCCTTGGCTAGAACCACCGCCTTGCGGCAGCAGGCCGCAGCCGCCTCGCCCCAGCGGGCATCCAGCGTCCCCGGCTTCAGCGCGTCGGGCGGCAGCTCCCCCGCGGGCAGCACGTCCAGCGTCTTCGGATCCTCCCCGGCGCCGCGGGCCGAGGCGATGGGACGAACCTGGAGCCCCACCTTGACCAGCTCTACCGCCCGGGCCATCACGCGGGGGTCGCCGACGACGACGGGACGGCACGCCTGGCGGACTTCCGTCTCCCCCAGGGCGCGGGCCACGATCTCCGGCGCGATCCCGGCGGGGTCGCCCATGGTAATCGCAACGGCTGGCACGCTCATGATCTCTCCTCTATTCGAGGATCGCCATCGCACGGATGGGCGATCCGGTTGCCCCCTTGATGCGCAGGGGAACGCCGACGAACTGAAAGCGGTGCACCGGCACGGTCTCCAGGAACATGACGTGCTCCATGATGGGAATGCCGCGGCCGAGCAGCGCAAGGTGCACCGGACGGCTCATATCGCGGGGATCGTCCGGCGTCGCCAGGTCGCAGCCCAGGGCCTTGATGCCCCGCGCCACGGCCCACTCGCCCGCCGCCCCGCCAAAGCCGGCGCAGCGCATGAAACCGTCGTCCGTATGGTGGCCCGGCCAGGCGCGGAAGAGAAGAATGTCTCCGCGCTCCACCGAAACGTCGGCGGCCGCGCAGGCCGCCTCCAGCATCTCGGGGGTGATGCGCTGTTCCGGCGGCTTGTCCGAGAAGTCCAGCCAGACCGCCGACCCGACCAGCTGTTCCAGGGGCACGGCCTCGATCGTGCTCTTGTCTGGAAAGTAGTGGAAGGGCGCATCCACGTGCGTCCCGATATGGTCGGAGAACATCAGGATGCGCGAGGCGAACCCCCGACACGGGGGTGCGAACCGCGGCGCCGTCCCGGCGTGGTTGGCGAACTCCAGCACCACGCAGCGCGCATGCGCGGGGTGCGTGGACATATTGTCGTGCAGCTCGAGGGTCAGGTCGATGATTCGCATGTGCGCTCCGCGTAAGAGAATTGGTCTAGCGCGAGGCCCGGCGCCCAGGGTTCGCGACACGAAGCCCTACATCTCCGATCCATCCCCGAATTGGATGATCGTCTTGACGTTGTCCGGCAGCTTCCCCGCGGCCAGCGCGGCCACCATCTCCGGCGCCTGCTCGAGCCGGATCCGCTCGGAGACGAGCGATGGGAATTGATGGAGGCCCCCTTGCTCCCACAAGCGGATGGCGAACCGGTAATCGACCGCCGTGTACATCGAGGTGCCCAGGACGGCCTGCTCGCGCGCCTGGATCACCCGCGCCTCGACTCCCCCGCCCGTGAAGAACGAGGCGATGATGACCAGGCGCCCCATCCGCCGGCACAGCGCGACGGCCTGCGCCAGCACATCCGGGGCGGCGGCCGCCACGAAGACCACGTCTACGCCCAGCCCGTCGGTGGCCCCGAGGACCGCCTGCACCACATCCTGCCGGGACGGATCGATCACGAGATCGGCCCCGCAGCGGAGAGCCAGATCCCGTTTGGGGGCGCTCGGGTCGGTCGCCACGGTCCATCCCGGCGTGGTCGCCTGGGCAGCGAGGAGGGTCATCATGCCGATCGTCCCCACGCCGAGGATCGCCACCGTCTCGCCCGTCCGAAGGTCGGACCGGCGTACCGCGTGCAGCCCCACGCAAAAGGGCTCCAGCATGGCGGCCTCTTCGAAGGGCATCCGGGCGGGCATGGGATGGCACATGCTCTCCGCAGCGACGACGTATTCGGCGAAGGCTCCGATCCAGTCCCCTACGCCGATGAAACGCTTGTCCGGACACTCGTGATAGTTGCCCTGGCGGCAGAGGCTGCACCGGCCGCAGCCGAGGTGCGGCTCGACGGCCACCCGGTCCCCCATCCGGCGTGAGGCGACGCCCGGTCCCGCTGCAACGACCTCTCCCGCCAGCTCGTGACCCGTGATCACCGGCGGCCGGCGAAACGTGTGCGTCCCCTTGAATGCCGCGACGTCGCTGGCGCAGATCCCCGCCGCCTTCACCCGGATGAGGACCTCGCCTTCACGTGGCGTCGGCACAGGCACCTCCACGAGCTCCGCCCGTCCCGCCTCCGGAAACCGCATGGCCTTCATGACATCCATTCCTCGGCTCCTCTTCCGGTAACGCTGGCCTTGCGAGGCCGTCTGTCGATCCGGCCGCCCGCCGTCACTCCTCGGCTGCATGCCGGGGGGTGGATGTGAACCCAAGGGACATCTGGTAACGGTCTCCCCGGAAGATGGACTTGCCATATTGCACCGGCCGATCGGGGTCCACGTACCAGGTGTGCTCCCGGACCAGGACAGGCGCGCCGATCTTCGTCTCCAGAACCTTGGCTTCTTTCCGGCGGACCACCGACGCCGTCACGCGCAGCGCCAAACGCGTGCGGGGCCTCCCCAGGACGCGCCGCACCGCCGGTACCAGCGGCTGGGTGTGGATCTCCTCCTCGGTCAAGGCCTTGCCGATCGGTTCGGGAAGATAGCGGATCTCGTACCCGACCACCAGCCCATCCACCAGGCGCAGCCGCTCCAGGACGATGACGGGGGTGCCCGGGGACAGCCCCAGGTTCTCCGTCACCCTCCCCTCTGTCGGCTCGGTGCGCATGTCCAGCAGCTTGATGCCGGGGCGGGCCCCTTTGGCCCGCATCTCTCGAAGCTCGGGAACGTCTTGGTGTGCTCCAGCCGGGGCTCGGCCACAAAGCTGCCGCGACCCCGGTGACGGACCACCAGGCCGCCATAGACGAGGCGCGACAGCGCCTGACGGACCGCTGTCCGGCTGACGCTGAACTGCTGGGAAAGCCGGGGTTCCGGAGGAATGGGATCGCCTGGCTTGAGCGTGCCGTTCCGAATGCGATCGCGAAGGTGCTCTTCAAGCCGATAGTAGCAGGGGACGAAACGCTCGGGGGCTCGCACGGATGCCTCCGGTGGGTTGGCGAGGTAGGAGCCTAGTTGTAATGACATTGATATGTCAAGGCTAATTTTGGAAAGGGATTGAACTGGCGGGCAGCTACTGTGCCTAGCGTAGCAGGGGCCGGCGCTAAGCCCAGGACAGCAGCTGTGCAGTGCGCCACCCCGAACGAGGGCGAAGGGGCCTACCGGATCAGCGATCGGGCCGCAGCGACGATGTCCTCGACCCCGGGAACGGCCTTCTTCTCGAGGGTCTCGTTGAAAGCGATGGGAACATTCATTCCCGCCACCCGCTTGATGGGAGCGTCCAGGTAGTCGAGGGCCTCCTCGGCGACGATGGAGGCGATCTCGGCGCCGAATCCGGCGCGCTTGACCGCCTCGTGCACGATGACCAGGCGTCCCGTCTTCTTGACCGACTCGATGATCGCCGCCTTGTCCAGCGGGACCAGGGTGCGCGGGTCCACCACCTCGGCCTCGATGCGCTCCTTCGCCAGCGCCTCGGCGGCGGACAGCGCCCGACTGACCATCAGGCCGGTGGCCACGATGGTCACGTCCGTGCCCGCCCGCTTCACGTCGGCCACCCCGAAGGGGATCGTGTACTGCGCCTCGGGGACCGGACCCCGGGTCGGGTAGAGGAGTTTATGCTCCAGGACCATGACCGGGTTGGGATCCCGCAGGGCCGTCACCAGCAGACCCTTGGCATCCGCCGGGGTCGAGGGCATGGCGACCAGCAGGCCGGGGACATGGGCAAACCAGGCCTCCAGGCTCTGCGAGTGCTGCGAGGCCAGCTTCAGCCCGGACCCATACGGCGTCCGGATGACCAACGGTACCTGGGCTTTGCCTCCCAGCATGAACCGGATCTTGGCCGCCTGGTTCACGATCTGGTCCATGGCGCAGGCGGTGAAATCCATGAACTGGATCTCCACCATGGGCCGCATGCCCGTGATGGCCGCGCCCACGCCCGCCCCGATCAGCGCCGCTTCGGAGATGGGCGTGTCCCGCACGCGCTCCGGACCGAACTCCTCCAGCAGGCCCTTGGTGCCTCCGAACAGTCCGCCGAAGAGGCCCACATCCTCGCCCATCACGAACACCCGGGGGTCCTGCCGCATCTCCGCCCGGAGGGCCTCGGCGATGGCCTCTGCGTAGGTGATCTCGCGCTCGGCGTCCGCCGGTGCAGCCCCTGCCGAACCCCCCTGCGTCTGGTGGCTCATTCGACCAGCCTCCCTGCGTAGATGTCCGTCTCCAGCTCTTCCAGCGGCGGCTCCGGGCTGTTCAGGGCGAAGGCCAGCGAATCCTCGACCTCTTGCGCGGCCGCCGCCTCGACGGCGGAGAACCCGGCATCGTCCAGCAGCCCCTCTTTGGCGAGCCGCCCCCGCAGCCGGGCGATGGGGCACTTGGCGCGCCAGGCCGCCTCTTCGTCCGCCGGCCGGTCCGGCCCCTTGACGCGGAGACTATGCTGCAGCCAGCGATAGGTCTTGCACTCCAGCAGGGTGGGCCCCTTGCCCTTCCTGGCCCGCTCCACGGCCCGCCGGGTGGCTTCATAGACCGCCAGGACGTCGTTCCCGTCCACGACCTCCCCCGGCATCCCGTACCCGGCGGCCCGCAGGGCGATGTCCGGGGCCCGCACCGCCTTGGCGTACGGCATGGAGAGGGCGTACTGGTTGTTCTCGCAGAGGAAGATGGCCGGCAGCTGCCAGGTGGCGGCCAGGTTCATAGCTTCGTGGGTGATCCCGGTGTTGGCGGCCCCGTCGCCGAAGAACCCCAGACTCACCTGGTCCGTCCCCCGCAGCGCGGCGGACAGGGCCGCGCCCGCCGTGATCCCCATGCCGCCTCCCACGATGCCGTTGCACCCCAGCATCCCCAGGTCCAGGTCGGCGATGTGCATGGAGCCGCCCTTCCCCTTGCAGTAGCCGGTGTGCCGGCCCAGCAGCTCCGCCATCATCCGGTTCATGTCGGCGCCCTTGGCCAGGGCATGGCCGTGGCCCCGATGGGTGCTGGCGATGTAGTCGTCGGGGCGCAGCGCTGCGCAGGCGCCGGCCGCCACGGCCTCCTCGCCGACGTAGGGGTGAAGGGTCCCCTTGATCACGAAGGTGCGCACTAACTCGGCCAGCTTCATCTCGAAGGCCCGGATCCGGACCATCATCGTGAGCAGGGCGATGCGGTCCGGCAGGCCGGCCCCGGCGGGCGCGGATCGGGCCCGCGAGGGCACCGTCGGCTTGCTGGCTTGCTTCCTGCTCTTGGCTGTTGACATCGCCACCCCCACCCTCTCCGGAACAATTCCCCGGACGCACGCGCCGCAGGCCGCCGGGGGATTCGGCCCGTCGTCCCCTGGACGCCGGGAATCCTGGCCTCAGCCGTGCCGGTACACCACCTCACCCATCACGACGGTGGCCAGCACACTGAGCGGCGGGCCTTCTTCCAGCACGACCAGATCTGCGATCTCACCGGGCGCCACACCGGCCCCCAGTCCCGGGAACAGCCGGCGGGGCTGCCGGGTGGCCAGGCGAACAGCCTCGGGCAGGCGCAGGCCGGCGAACCGGGCAACGTTCTCGATGGCCCGGTCCATGGTCAGGGACGACCCGGCGAGATAGGGGGTGCCGGGCAGCCGGACGTAGCCGTCCAGCCCGACCTCCGCCAAGACCTCTCCCAGCCGGTAGGTCCCGGGCGGCGCCGCGGCCGCCGCCATGGCGTCCGTCACCAGAACCACCCGCTCCGTCCCCTTGCAGCGGATCATGTTCTTCACCACATAATCGGGCAGATGGTGCCCGTCCGCGATCAGGGTCGCCATGAGGGCATCCATCGCCAGCTGCTTCTGGATGTAGTTCCGGTGGCGCGGCAGCAGCACATGGGATCCGTTTCCCAGGTGGATGGAGACCTGTGCCCCCGCCGCCACTGCCTGATCGATGTCGGCCGTCGAGGCGTCCGTGTGGCCGATCCCGACCACGATCCCCGCGTCTCGCAGCTGCCAGATTAGGCCGATGGCTCCGGGTCGCTCTGGGGCCAGCGTCGTCAGCCGGATGAGACCCTCGGCCGCCTCCTGGAGCCCCCGGAACACATCCCAGTCCGGATCCAGGACGGCCAGGGCGGGATGCGCGCCGCGCGGCCCGTCTTCAGGGGCCAGGAATGGACCCTCCAGATGGATGCCCGGAATGCCATGGGCCAGGGCGGCGTCCTGCTGCCGGGCGCGGGCAATGGCGCGCAAGGCGTCCCGCATCGCCGGCAGCGGCGCCGTCATCACGGTCGGGAAGAAGCGCGTCACGCCGTGGCGCCACATGGTGCGCATGGCGTGCTGCAGCTCGTCGGCGGTCAGCGCAGGCCGGTTGAAGTCCACGCCGGCAAAGCCGTTCACTTGCAGATCCAGGAATCCCTCGCTTACAACAGCGGTCGGGCTGCCCAGGACGGGGCCGGCATCACCCTGCGCTGGTCGAATCTCGTGGATCCGTCCATCCTCGATCGCCACGTCGATCGGATCCCCGGCACCCTCCAGCCGTCCCCGCACGATCAAGGGCGTGCTCATCGGCGCCCTCCTCGCAACGCTCACGCCTGCGCGCATCCACAGGTGGAGCACCCATATATCTCATTCTACTCTCGATCCACGACGGGAGCCACGCAGAAAATTCCAGAGGGGAACGGCAGGGCGGGAACCGGCCTTGGCAGGAATACGGCAATGAAGGATGAGGCGGTGGCCTGCTTACGGCGTCTTTTTCGCGGCTCCCATCAGGGTCCCCTTTTCCACCATGATGTGGATCGAGGCCTGGCTCCGCAGTTCGGCCAGCCAGTCTTTCCGCTTGGCCTCGAACTTTTCCCTAAAGATCTCGTCGCGGATCGTATCCCGGACCTCAGCAAGGGGCGCCACCGTCTCCAGGTGGACCGCCTCGACTTTGATGATGTTCCAGCCCGCCGCGGTCCGGATGAGGCCGCTGACGCCTCCGACCGGCAATCCGAATGCGGCGCTCTCGATCTCCGCCGCCAGATCACCGCGATGGACGATCCCCAGGTCTCCTCCCCGGTCCTTGGTCGGGCTGTCCGAATACTCCTGGGCGACCTTGGCGAAATCCTGCCCCGCCCGGATCTTGGCCAGGGCTTCCTCCCCCCGAGCTTTGGCCTTGGCCTCGTCGGTGTCGGGAGTCACGGCGATGAGGATGTGCTGAATGTGGACGCTCGGCGTGCGGGCGAACTTGTCCTGATGCGCCTCGTAATACTTCTTCACCTCGTCCTCGGAGATGATGATGGACGATCGCACCTGGTGGGCCAGCAGTCGCCCGATGGCCAATCGTTCGCCGATGCTGCGCTGGATCTGCTCCAGCGTGAGGCCCTCGGCCCGCAGCGAGGCGCGGAACTGGGCGTCGTCTTTGATATTGTTGTTGCGCTTCAGCTCGTCAATGGCGCCCTGAACCTCCGCCGAGGAGGGGAGCGTGCCCTCCCGCTTCGCCACCTGGTACATGAGTCGCCGGTCGATCAGATCGTCCAGGACCTTCTTCTCCGCCTCCTCGACCTGCCGCTCTCGCTCCGTCCCCACAAAATCCTGGAAGATCTTGCGGATCACCGGCTGCCCGTCCTCTTGCACCTCGCTCAGCGTGATGGCCTCGTCGTTGACCGAGGCCACCACGCGGTCCAGGATCATTCCCTGGGGTGCCGTGTCTGCCGCGGGCTTCGAGACGTTATGCGGGGCCGCCGGGATGTTGGTCGGGACCAGCGGAGCGGCCCCTTCGCCGGAGGCGCTCTGGGCCGACGCGTGCCCGACCGTCAAGAGCAGGATGGCCACGACGGCGGCGAGGCCGAAGCGCTTCATGGCGTGGTTCCCCCCGGAGGGGTGCCGGGAGCTGCCGGTGCGCCGAAGTTCCCCAGGGGCAGCAGGGCGTCGTTGCGGGTGATCTTGGCGGCGCCCTCCAGCTGCTTCATCCAGGACTGGAATCGCTCCCCTTGCTTCTCCTCCAGCAGCCGCTGGCGGATCTGATCCTTCACCTGCTCGTACGCGAGCGGCTGCCCCTTCTGCCGGTCCACCAGCTTGATCACGTGAAAGCCGAAGGGCGTTTTGACCACATCGCTCACCTCGCCCGGCTTGAGGGCAAAGGCGGCCTTGGCAAACTCCGGAACCATCTGTCCCCACGAGAAATATCCCAGATCTCCGCCCCGAGAGGCGCTGCCGGTATCCTTGGAGAGGGTCTTGGCCAGCTCCTCGAAGGGCTCGTTCTTATGGAGGCGGTCCAACACGACCTTGGCCTCTTCCTCGGTCGGAACCAGGATGTGCCGGGCCCGAACCTTGTCTCCCGAGAACTCGTCCGGATGGCTCTGGTAATAGGCCTGGACCTCGGCCTCCTCCACCTTGACCTTGCCTACGATCTCGGACTGAATGACGCTGCGGACCAAGAGGTCCCGCCGGAAGGCTGCCAGCTGCTCCGCCACGTCGGGCTGATCGCCGATCTTCTGCTTTTCCGCCTCCTGCAGGAGGAGTTCGCGCCGGACGATGCGCTCCAGGATCTGCGCCTGCCCCTCCTTGGTGGCCAGCAGAGACCGCATCTCCTGCGGCATGCGGGGCAGTTCGCGCAGGATCTCCTTCTCCACCTCGCCCGTGGTGTAGGCCCGATCGTTGACCTTGAGCACCACCGGGCCGGTGGCCCCTTCCTTGGCGGTTCCCCTGCCGCAGGCCGCCAGGGCCAGCACGCATCCGGCCAGCGCCACACGTCTCCATCCCATGATCTTCACGTCTTGCTCCTTGCCGCGAGAATGGAAAAGCCCGTATTTTCACAGGAAAATCAGGAAACGGTAACACCCATTGTGAGCCTTTGCAAGAGCTTTTTGGCCGCGGCGAGAAGCGCATCCGGACTGGATCCGCCAGCCCGGTATTCCAGGGTATCCTCCGGGATGTAGCGAAGCCGTCCCCGTTCCTCCCGGAGCAGGGACAGGATGGTTTCCCCGGCCACCGGCGGTTGCGGCCCGAACACCACGCGCACGGCCCCGCGGCGGGCATCCACCTCCCGGATCCGCAGGGCCCGCGCCTGGATCTTCAGCTCCACCACCCTGAGCAGCCACTGGACCTCCGGCGGAAGGGGCCCGAAGCGGTCCGCCAACTCCTCCGCATAGTCCCGGAGGCGGTCGGCGTCGGTGATGGCCGCCAGCCGCTTGTAGAGGTTCAGGCGCAGTGCCGGATCAGCCACATAGGCTTCCGGCAGATACCCCTCCGCCTGCAGGCGGATGGTGGGATCGATTGCCGGCTCCTGGACCTCCCCCTTCAGCTCGCGGACCGTCTCCTGGATCAGCTGCATGTACAGGTCGAAGCCCACGGCTGCGATGTGGCCCGACTGCTCGGCTCCCAGCAGATTCCCCGCCCCGCGGATCTCGAGGTCCCGCGCCGCGATCTTGAACCCGGAGCCCAGTTCGGTCAGTTCTGCCAGGACCTGCAGGCGCTTGCGCGCCACCTCGGTCATCCCCCCCTCCGCCGGGATCAACAGGTAGGCATAGGCCCGGTACCGGTCCCGGCCCACTCGGCCGCGCAGCTGATAGAGCTGGGCCAGGCCCAGGGTATCGGCGCGGTCGATGATGATGGTGTTCGCCGAGGGGACATCCAGTCCGGACTCGATGATGGTGGTGCAGATCAGGACGTCCACCCGCTTGAGGTAGAAGTCCACCATCACCTTCTCCAGGGCCGCGTCGCTCTCCTGTCCGTGGGCCACGGCGAAGCGGCCCTCCGGAACGAGCTGTTTCAGCCGCCGGGCCGCCGCGTGGATGCTCTCCACCCGGTTGTGGACGAAGAAGACCTGCCCCCCGCGCCGGAGCTCCTGCCGGATGGCCTCGGCGATGACCTCGGGGTCGTAGGGGGTGACGTAGGTCCGGATGGCCAGCCGTTCCTCCGGCGGGGTCTCGATGGTGCTGATGTCCCGCACCCCCAGCATGGTCATGTGCAGGGTCCGGGGGATGGGCGTGGCGGTGAGCGTGAGGACGTCCACCTCCCGCTTGAGCTGCTTGAGGGTCTCCTTGGCGGCCACGCCGAACCGCTGCTCCTCATCCACGACCAGAAGCCCCAGGCGCTGGAACTGCACGTCCTTCTGCAGCAGCCGGTGTGTGCCGATGACGATGTCCAGTGTGCCGTCCGCCAGCGCCCGAAGCACCCGTTGCCGTTCGGCCGGCGGGCGAAAGCGCGACAGCATCTCGACCTGCACCGGAAAGCTGGAGAAGCGGGCGCTGAAGGTCTGGTGGTGCTGCATGGCCAGGACCGTGGTGGGCACCAGGACGGCCACCTGCTTGCCGTCCATCACCGTCTTGAAGGCGGCTCGCAGGGCGACCTCGGTCTTGCCGTAGCCCACGTCCCCGCACACCAGGCGGTCCATGGGCCGGGCGCGCTCCATGTCGCGCTTGACATCGGCGATGGCGCACAGCTGGTCGGGCGTCTCCTCGTAGGGAAACGCCGCCTCGAACTCCTTCTGGTACGGGGCGTCTGGCGCAAACGCATGTCCGGCCAGGATCTCGCGCGTGGCGTAGAGCCGGAGCAGCTCGCCTGCCATCTCGCGGACGCTCGCCCGCACCCGCTCCTTGGCCCTGGCCCAGGTAGTCCCGCCCAGCCGATCCAGGGGCGGTCCCGCGGCGGCGTCCCCTCCCACGTAGCGCTGGACCAGGTGCAGCTTGGAGACCGGAACGTACAGCGTGTCCGAGCCGGCGTACTGGAGGTGGAGAAAATCCCCCTCGGAACCCCCCGCCGTGAGCTGGCGCAGGCCCAGGTACCGGGCGATGCCATGATCCACGTGGACCACGTAATCGCCCGCCCGGAGGTCCTCGAAGGAGGTGAAGGGCAGGGCTTCCTTGGGTCGGGCGCGCCGCCGGGGCAGGGCCCGGGCGCCGAAGATCTCCCCCTCCGTGACGAGGCGGAGCGCGGGGACCTCCAGGCGGAATCCTCCGCTCAGCTCGCCGGTCCACAGGGCGATGCCGCCCGGCTCCGGCAGCTCCCGCCCCAGACGCGCCCCCAGATCGTGGTCCCGCAGGATTTCCTGGAGCCGCCGGCCTTGGGCCTCGCTGCGGGCCACCAGGGTGATCCGCTCGCCCCGCGTCCGCCAGCCATCCAGATCCTCCAGGAACGCGCCGACGCGGCCATGGTAGTTGTCGACGCTCCCTGCGGGAATGGATCGCGCGGGCGGGCCGGAAGAGGATGGGGTGGCCCCCCCCGCGCCCGGCGGCGAGGGGAAGGGATCCAGGACGATCCCCGGCCAGGCCTCCGCCCCGCGGCGAAACTCCTCCCAGGTGCTCCAGCGCTCCTCCAGCGGCGGGAAGAGTGCCGCCAGATCGGGCTCCCGGGTCACCTCGTCCTCCACCTCGCGGAGGACGGCGGCGGCCCGATCGGCCAGTGCCAGCGGCTCATCCCACGCCAGGATGGCTTCGGCCGGCAGGTAGGCATGCAGCGTCGCCGTCTCGGGTTGGAAGTCCGGGAGGAACGCGTCCCATTCCGGGATCGGCCGCCGCACTTCCAGCGCCTCCAGGAGCGCCGGCGGGATCCGCACGCCCTGGCGGCGGGCGACCTGCTGCAGGCGCTGCTCCGCCCGCGCGGCCGCCGCCTCGGTCATGATCACCTCCTGCAGGGGCAGCAGGGTCACCAGGGAGACGGGATGGAGCGACCGCTGGGTCTCCGGGTCGAAGCTGCGCAGGGACTGGACCTCATCCCCGAAGAATTCCACGCGCGCAGGCTGGCGGAGCTGGGGCGGAAAGCAGTCCAGCATGCCGCCGCGGACGGCGAACTCTCCCGGATCCGTCACCTGGGCCACGGCGCGATACCCGCCGGAGGCCAGCGTGCGCAGGAGGTCGTCGCGGGCGATGATCCGCCGGGGATACAGCGAGATGACGGCCGCCTCTAACACTGCCGGAGGGATCGTGCGGGGAAGCGCCGCCGCCACGGAGGCGACCAGAACGACGGCCTGGCCGTTCCGGAAACGTGAAAGCGCCGCCACCCGCCCCGCCCGCGCCTCGAGGTCGGCCTCGCGCTCGGGCAGGAGGGCCACCTCGCTCCCCAGGAAGAAGGTCAGGTCCCCGGCCAGGGCCGTCGCAACCTCGTCGGTCCGGCAGACGACCAGGATCGGCCGCCGCGTCCCGCTGCGGCATGCGGCCAGGGCCAGGGCCCGCGCCGGTCCGTGCAGCCCGGACAGCCGGACCGTGGCGGGGGCCGTGAGGTCCTCGAAGAGCTCGCCCAGCGCACACTCGCGCCAGAGAAATTCTGCCAGCATCTAGACAACCGGGAGATATGGAGCCATGCGAGTCTCGGAGGAGTGCAACGAGCGCGGTCAGCGGCGGGGCGCTGCAGCCGTCGCGATGCGACGGATCAGCGCCGAGGTGGAGGCCCCGCCGAGGTAGCGGAGGCTCCGCACCTGCCCCCCGGCGGCCTGGACGAAGTCGGCACCGACGATCTGATCCACCGGCCAGTCCCCGCCCTTCACCAGCACGTCCGGCCGCACGGCCCGGATCACGCGCGCCGGATCCAGCTCGTCGAAGATCAGGACGAGATCCACGGCCCCCAAGGCCGCCAGTACCTCGGCCCGCCGCGCGGCGGGAACCACGGGACGCCCCCGCCCCTTGAGCCGCCGCACGGAGGCGTCGCTGTTGACGGCCACCACCAACAGGTCGCCCAGGGTCCGGGCACGCTCCAGGTAGCGGGTATGCCCCACATGCAGGAGGTCGAAGCAGCCGTTGGTGAAGACAACCCGCCGGCCCGCCGCCTGGGCCTGGCGCACAACTCGGACGACACCGGCCAGGGATTTGACCTTTGTTCTGGCCGGTCCGCTGCGCATCCGACCCGGCGCTCCGGCCTCACGGGCCGACGGCCCGCGCGCGACACGCGACGGTTCTCGTTCGCGCCGTGACGTTCGATCTCCCCGGGAGGCGGTCCTCACCCCTCCCACCCCTCGACCAACGCCGCGGCCAGCAACGGAATCATCAGCTCGTGATGGCCCGTGAGCGCGTACCCGCGCCCGCCCCGGGCGACCGGCCGTCGCACCACGTTCTGGGTGGGGCGGTAGTGCTGGATGAAGTCCAGGTTGAGCGTGACGAAATCCTCCACCCGGTGGCCCAGATTCCGAGCCAGGGTCAGCGCTTTCAGAAAGATCTCGGGCAGGAGCACCGCCGACCCGACGTTCAGGTACACCCCGCCACCCTCCAGATCCGAGACCACCGCCGCCAGGAGCCGGAAGTCCCGCTCGGTGGCCGCCCCCACCCGGGCCCCGTCGCAGCTCGGGTGCATGTGGACGATGTCGGTCCCCAAGGCTACGTGGACCGTGCAGGGAAGGTCCAGCTGCGCACAGGTGGCAACGATGCTGTGGGAGAGGTGGGGGGGGCGCATGGCGAGGAGTCGCTCCCCCAGGGCCCGCCCGAATCCCAGTTGGCGGGTCGCCCCGTCCGCCGCCGCCTCGTTCAGGATTCGCCCGGTCTCCTCGGCCATCCCGAACTCTCCGCCGGCCAGCTGGGCTTCCACGTCTTCCGAGGTCATCCCGGCGAACGCCAGCTCGAAATCATGAACCGCGCCGGCGCCGTTGAGCGCCACCGCGGTGACGACGCCTCGCTTCAGGAGATCCGCGAGGATGGGCGAAAGTCCCACTTTGATGACGTGCGCCCCCATAGCCAGGATCACGGGCTTGCCCCGACGCCGCGCCGCGAGGATTGCCTCCACCACCTCGCGGAAGCTCTGCACCCCCAGGTGGTTGGGCAGGGACTCGAGGTAACTCTTGAAGCTCCCGCCCGCCCGCCAGGGAATGCCCGCATCCTCTATACGCACCTTGCTTGGGCGCGAGGCGAGGGGATACGTTCTCACCCCCGCGGGGTCGAGGGGCGCATACTTCCGCGGCGTGTCCACCCTGGCCTTTCTCCTCTCGGGCCGTGTTTCTCGGCGCCGCGCTGACGTTAAGGGGTCTTCCGGCGCAGCCGCTCCAGCCGCTCTCCGAGTACGCGCAGCCGGATCTCCAGGGCCAGCTCTTCTTCCAGGCGGACCCTGGAGGCGCACATCGCTTCACCCGCCGGTCCTCCCGCCCAGAACAAAAAGTTGGAGACGCGCTGGGTTTGAAACATCGCCTGGACCTGCAGGGCAACCTCGTCGGCCTTCAGGGGCGACAGTTGAATGTGGACCCGAACATCCTTTCCCCGGTACGCCAATCCGAGCCTGGGCTTCCCGCAGTCACTGTACCGATCCTCTGACCGCGTCACAAAGACGGTCGCAGCATAGGCGGGGTTCATGGGCCGCCACTCGGTCTCAATCGTTCCGGCGGCGCAATCGGCCGACAGAATCCGATAGCCACGCTCCGTCAGCGTTCGGACGGCCATCGCCCAGACCTGGTCGAATTCCCCCTCCACCGGCCGGGGAGGAGAAGGCTGATAGGTCTGCCTGGGGAGAGTCCCGCAGCCGGTGACAAGTCCCGCCCAGAGACCCAGTCCCACCACGACGCCTGTCTTCCATCCTCCGCTCATGTCGCCTTTCGGGAATGGACCGGAAGAGACAGTCCGGTGGAGGGTTGAATGTACCACAGGGACTTGGAGCAGTCAAAAGCACGCCGCCCGGTCGGCACGCGCATCGGGACCCAGGATTTCGCGCTCCGGCGCCCTAGGCCGGTCTTCATCTTTGACACTTGCAAGCGCAGGATTTTTTGACCTGTCGGTGCTCAGTGAAAATGTCCACCCCGGGCCTAGCGCCACACCGTTGGGCGCGCCTGGCCCGGTATAGGATGGTGGTGCCGTCAGGAGCTTCGGAGTGCCCGCGCCCTCGATGGAGGCGGTCGAGAGGCGTCGGCCTGGTCCCGAGTGCCGAGTGAGCCATTCCTCGTTACGTGCCACAGAGCCAGTGGTCCCTTGCCCCTGAAGGGACAGAATCACTGAGCAGTTAGGGGAGGACAAATTCACTGAGCATCTACACGCAGGATTTTTTGACCTTGACGGGGAAGGGTAATTAGAATATGCTAGTTTTCAAAATCATCAGGTCAAAAATATGGTGATCGTCTGCCACTACATCCGGGGCCAAGAAGGCCCCGTGCCGAAGTTCTTCCGCTTCTCATCCCCCAGTGCAGCCTATCAACCTGGATCCGGCACCTTCCCACGGGCATCTGACCGCGTTCATAGGGCGCGGACCGGACCATACTGTCCGGAAGGAGGTCAAAGATGAGCGACACGGAAGCACAGCTCTTCACTCGGCTCAAGGAGCAGAACTCAGAGTTCCGCCGCTTGGCCGAGAAGCACCGTGAGTTCGACATCAAGATCAGCGAGTACGACCGCATCTATTACCTCACCAGCGAACAGGAACGAAAGCGCAAGGAACTCCAAAAGCTCAAATTGAAGATCAAAGACGAGATGTACGCCATCATGCGACAGTATCAGAATGACCCGCACCAGGCTGTCACATCTTGACGACCGTGGCCGGGCCCGCATGGTGGACGTGGGGGCCAAACAGGAAACGGCACGTGAGGCCGTTGCCCGCGGGTTCGTCAGCTTGCACCCAAACACGCTCGAATTAATCCAAGACCGCTCCATCCCCAAAGGCGATGTGTATGCGACGGCGCGGTTGGCCGGCATCCTGGCTGCCAAGCGCGTCCACGAACTCATTCCGCTGTGTCATTCCCTCCTCATTACCGCCGCCGAGGTGGACTTTCGCCCGACCCGACGCCCTTCGGGCATCCAGATTGAATCTCGCGTCAGGACGACCGGCCGGACCGGGGCCGAGATGGAGGCTCTCACGGCGGCTTCCGTCGCCGCCCTGACGATTTATGATATGTGCAAGGGTGTGGACAAGGAGATGGTCATCGGGAAGATTCGTCTGGTGTTCAAGGCGGGCGGACGAAGCGGGACCTACCGGCGGAGGGGCGAGGCGCCCCCGATGACGGAGGAATGAGACGGACCCGGCTCGTCCCAGCGCTCGCCCTGCAATCCGTTGACCCTGCATGAGCGACACTCCGGACATTGCCTTTGTGTACTCCGAGCGGTACGCGGCGTTCGACTACGGGCCGGAGCATCCCTTTCGCACCGAGCGCCTCGCACTTACTGCCGACCTCTGTCGCGCCTACGGCCTCTTCAACCTCCCCCATGCCCGCCTCCTGCAGCCTCGCGAGGCCACCCAGGACGAGATCCTGGCGTTCCATCAGCCGGAATATCTGGCCGCCCTGCGGACGGCGGAAGACGATCCCGGGGCGCCCGGGCTTCGGCGGTACGGGCTGGGGACCGGGGACAATCCCATCTTTCCCGGCGTCTACGCGTGGTCCCTCCTCAGCACCGGCGGGTCGCTCACGGCCATGGAAGAGGTCGATTCCGGGGCCGTCCGCTGCGCCTTCAACATCGCCGGCGGCCTGCACCATGCGGCGCCCTGCCGGGCGTCCGGCTTCTGCTACCTCGACGATGCGGCCATCGTCATCGCGCTGCTGCGCCGCCGGGGGCGACGGGTGGCCTACGTGGATATCGACGCGCACCACGGCGACGGGGTCCAGTTCGGCTTTTACGATACGGACCAGGTGCTGACCATTTCCATCCACGAGACGGGGCAAACGCTGTTTCCCGGAACGGGCAATGTCGAGGAAATCGGCCGGGGCGCCGGACGCGGGTTTTCCGCTAACGTACCGCTTCTGCCCGGGAGCGACGACGAGATCTTCCTGTGGGCTTTCGACCAGGTGGTTCCGCCTCTCCTGGGGGCCTTTCGGCCGGACCTGGTGGTGACACAGCTCGGCGTCGATACGCATCGAGCTGACCCGCTGACGCACCTGGCGTTGACGGTGCAGGGTTTTGGTGAGGCGGTGCGCCGCCTGAAAGCGCACGCCGGCAGGTGGATCGCCCTGGGAGGGGGCGGGTATAACCTGGACGCCGTCCCGCGGGCATGGACCTTGGCGTGGGCCATCATGAATGGCGTGGAGATTCCCGACCAACTGCCCGACGACTTCCGAATCCCCTTTCACCAGCGAGGGTATCGGGCCTCGCGCATCCGGGACGAAGATGCTGGACCGGAGCCGCAGAATCGAGCGCGGGCGTGGGTGTTCGCACAGGAGCAGGTCGGGCGCCTACAACACGCAATTTTCCCGCATCATGGCCTGTAACGGTGCAGTGACCTACAGGAGACAGGAGGGCATCCCGGCACACCATCGAGCAGTGTTCCATTGGCCAGAGGGGGCAACGCACGGGGAGCATCATCACCTGAGGAGGACCTTTCATGCCGTTCCAAGACAAGACCCTGACCTGCGTGGATTGTGGCCAGACTTTCGTCTTTACCGCCGGCGAGCAGGAATTCTTCGCTCAGAAGGGATTCCAGAACGCCCCCAAGCGATGCAAGAGCTGCAAGGCGGTCAAACGAGCGGGGGACCGGACCGGTGGCGGCTCCCCGGGGGAGGGGGCGGGATCGCGGGAGCTGTATGAGGTGGTCTGTTCCTCCTGCGGCCAGAAGACGACGGTCCCGTTCCGCCCCACCTCGGACCGTCCGGTGTACTGCCGCACCTGCTTCCAGTTGCGGCGCGGAACCGGCATGCGCGAGTAGCGCGCGCCGCTGTTGACCACCGGGCCGGGGGTCCTGTCGCCTGAAGCCGGAGGATCCCCGGCCCGGTTTGTTTTTGCGGCCGCTCCACGCCCCGCCGCCGAGGCGAAAGGCGTTGAATGGTATGGGGTTTGTGTGTTACAAGAGGCTGGTCACCGTATCTGTCGAGGCCGACATGCGACATACCGTTCCGCCCCAGGTGAGTGCCACGCTGCGGCAAATTCCCGCGGTGGACGAGCTGTTGTCCGCCCCTCGCGCGCAGGATCTCCTGGCCCAGCACCCTCGCTGGGCGGTGCTGGAGGCGCTGCGCGAGGTGCTGGCGGAGCGGCGGCGGCGCCTGGTGCATGGGGATGTCGTCCCCGAGGCAGCCGGGGCCATCCTGGGGCCGGAGGCCCTGTGGGCCGACGTGGCCACGCTGACCGTCGAGAAGGCAGGGCCGTCCCTGCGGCCGGTCCTGAACGCCACGGGGGTCGTCATCCATACGAATCTGGGCCGGGCCCCGCTGGCGCCGGCGGCGGTCCAGGCCGTGGAGGCCGCGGCGCGCGGGTACAGCAACCTGGAATTCGATCTGGACAGCGGCAGCCGGGGGTCGCGCCAGGTCCACGTGGAGCGTCTCTTGTCCACCATCACCGGGGCCGAAGCGGCTCTGGTGGTGAATAACAACGCCGCCGCCGTGCTCCTGGCCGTCAACACCCTGGCCGACGGGAAGGACGTGGTCATCTCCCGCGGTGAGCTGGTGGAAATCGGCGATTCCTTCCGCATCCCCAACGTCATGGTGCGGGCGGGGGGTCGCCTGCGGGAGGTCGGCACGACCAACCGGACCCACCTCCGGGATTACGCGGAGGCCATCGGCCCCGAGACGGCCCTACTGCTCAAGGTGCACCGGAGCAACTTTCGGCTCCTGGGGTTCACGGCCGATGTGGAGACGACGGATCTGGTGGCGCTGGCGCGAGAGCGCGGGCTGCCGACCATGGAGGACCTCGGCAGCGGAGCCCTGCTGGATCTCAGCCTGCTGGGTCTCCGCCGCGAGCCGCTGGCCGCGGATGCCATTCGCGCCGGCGTGGACCTGGTCACGTTCAGCGGCGACAAGCTGCTCGGGGGGCCGCAGGCTGGCGTCCTGGTCGGTCGTCGGGACCTGCTGTCGCGCATCCGCCGGAATCCGCTGGCCCGCGCCGTCCGGATCGACAAGTTGTGCCTGGCCGGGCTGGAGGCCACGCTTCGTCTCGCGCGGGAGCCCGAGCGGGCGCGCCGGGAGATCCCCATCCTCCGCATGTTGAGCCTTTCCGCGGACCAGATCGGTGCCCGGGCGGAGGCGGCCGCCGCCGCCCTCCGGGCCGCGCAGCCGGACATCGTCTGCAGCATCGAGGATGGCCTGTCCGAGGTTGGGGGCGGAGCCCTGCCCCTCCAGCCGGTTCCCACCCGCCTGCTGGTGCTGGCTCCCCCGCCCGAGGGGGCCGCGGCCTTCGAGGCTCGCCTCCGGCGGGGTCGGCCCCCGGTGCTGGTTCGCATTCAGGCCGACCGGATCCTGGTGGATCTCCGCACGGTGGCAGAGGCCGAGGAGAGGGCGCTCCTGCACGCCCTGCAAGAGGCGTTTCGGGACGCCCGGAGGAGAGAAAGGGCATGACCGCGGACGAGCAGGCCCCGGCATCCGAATCGACCGATCTCCTGGTCATCGCCCAGAACCAGAAGGCCTCTGCCGAGGCGCTGGAAAAGATCCTGGACGAGCCGGAGCTGCCGCCCGAAGTGCTCATGGCCCTGCTCCGGAATCCCCAGACTCCAGGGATGGCCATGGCTCGGCTGGCGGAGCGGGCGACGGGACCTTTGCTGGATCTTCTGCTGGGGGGGCTGCAGCGCATCGCTCGCTGGCCGATCGTCTTGGAGGCGCTGCTCGCCAACCCCGCCGTGGCGGAGGTTCGCAAGCTGACCATCCGCCACGAGCTGGAGGTTGCCCGGAAACGGGAAATGGAGGGCGACCGGAAGAAGAAGAGCCTGCTCCTCATGATCAAGGATCTCCCGGTCGGCCAGCGCCTGGCCCTGGCCAAGAAAGGGAACAAGGACGTCCGGATGGTCCTGATCAAGGACAGCAACGAGATGGTGGCGCTGGAGGTCGTAAGTTCGACCCGGATCACCGACGGGGAGATCCTGTCCGTCGCCCAGATGCGGGACATCTCGGACAAGATCCTGCGCTACATCGCCAATAACCGGAAATATCGGCAGAACCGGCAGATCGTCCTCAGCCTGCTCCACAATCCGAAGACGCCGGTGGGGGTCAGCCTCAGCCTGGGGATCGGCAGCCTTTCGGATCGGGAGTTGAGCGATCTGGCCAGGGATCGGAACGTCCCTGCCGTGGTGGCGCGCGCCGCCCAGTCGGTGATCGAGCGTCGCCAGAGGCCGGTGACCCCGGCGGGCGGGCACTAGATCATGCGGGGGGTTTTCATCACGTTCGAGGGGGGCGAGGGGTCGGGGAAGTCCACCCAGCTGTCGACCGTGCTGGCCCATCTCCGGTCCACAGAACGCGAGGTGCTCGAGACCTGCGATCCGGGCGGAACGTGCATCGGCGAGCAGATCCGCCGGACGCTTCTGGACCGGGGAAACGCCGACATGGATCCGATGGCGGAGTTGTTCCTGTATGAGGCCAGCCGGGCGCAGTTGGTGCGGGAGATCATCCGACCCGCCCTGCAGGCGGGCCGGGTCGTCGTCTGCGACCGCTTCACCGATTCCACGACGGCCTATCAGGGCTACGGCCGAGGACTGGATCTGGACTTGATCGGCCGCTTGAATGCCCTGGCCACAGGGGGGCTCCGCCCGGATCTCACCCTCCTCATGGACCTGGATCCGGCCGAGGGGCTGGCCAGGGTGGCCCGGCGGCAGGACTCCGGCCGCCCGCAGGAGGACCGCATCGAGGCCGAGTTGCTCGGGTTCCATCAGCGCGTTCGCGACGGCTACCAGGCCATCGCGGCGGCCGAGCCGGATCGGGTGGTCCTGCTGGATGCCTCCCGGGGGGCGCTGGAACTGGCCGCGGAGGTCTCCCGGTGGGTGGAGCGGCTGCTCGCCTCCGCCGACCGCGGCTCGGCGCGGGACGCTGCGGCGTCTGGGTGAGGCCATGCCGTTTCGCGACGTCCTGGGACAGCCAGAGGCGGTGGATCGGCTCCGTCGGGCCTGGATCGGGGGGCGGCTGGCTCAAGCTTATTGCTTCACCGGTCCCACGGGTGTCGGGAAGCGTACGACCGCCCTGGCGTTGGCCCAGGCCCTTAACTGCCTCGCCCCCACGGCGAGGGGCGCAGGGGCGGGTGCGGATGCCTGCGGCAGCTGCCGCGCCTGCCGGCGAATCGCCGCGGGGGTGCACCCCGACGTGACGCTCCTGACCCCCCAGGAGAAGACGGTCATCACCATCGAGCAGATTCGGGACCTGTCGGCCAGGGCGGGCATGCGCCCCTACGAGGGCGCGGCCAAGGTGTGGATTCTGGATCCGGCCGACCGGATGCAGGAGCCGGCCGCCAACGCTTTTCTCAAGACCTTGGAGGAGCCGGCGGGGGTCTCCCTGTTCATTCTGGTGACGGCGAGTCCCAGCGCCCTGCTGCCCACCATCCAATCGCGCTGCCAGGCGCTGCGGTTCGAGCCGCTGGGCGAGGCCAGCCTGCGCCGCATTCTGGAGGACGCCGGCCGATCCCCTCAGGAGGCGGCGTCCGCGGCGGCGATGGCGGGCGGGAGCGCCGAGCAGGCTCTGGAGATGGACGTGGAGCAGGCGCGCGCCCTCCGGGATCGGCTGGTGGATGGGGTCTGGGGCTGCCTAGGCTCGCTGCCGGCCCTCCTGGAGGAAGCCGCCCGGCTGGCCAAAGAAAAAGCGGGCCTCGAGCAGGCTCTTCAGATCCTGGCCGGGTTCACCCGGGACCTCGCCCTGGTCAAGCTGCGGGCGCCCGTCCCGTTGGCGCACGCCGAGCGGCAGGCCGAGGCAGAGCGCATCGCGGCGGCGCACTCCCTGGAGGCGCTGCTCGCGATTCATGCGGCGCAGGTTGACGCCCAGCAGGCCCTGGTCCGATACGCCCACCCGCGCTTGACCGCCGAACGCATGCTGCTCAGGATGCGGACGGCGGTCGGGGAAGGATGAGGCCGATGAAAACAACCCGCGTGATCCGGGTGGAGTTCACATATCCCTCCCGGTTTCAATACTGTTCCGCCCCGGGCATCACCCTCCAGCCCGGCGAGATGGTGGTGGTGGAGACCGACTGGGGCGTGGGGATGGGCGAGGTCGGAGCCGTCCTGGAGGAATTCCCGGCCGAGATCCTGTCCCCCATGGTTCGACCGATCCTCCGCAAGGCGACGCCGACCGATCTGTCCAGGCGGGCGGCGCTGTCCCAGCGTGAGCGGCAGGCGCGGGCCTTTTGCCTCGAACGCATCCGGATTCGACAGCTCCCCATGAAGTTGACCGAGGTGCGCATCGGGCTGGATTCCAGCAAGGCCATGTTCTACTTCACCGCCGACGGCCGGGTGGACTTCCGCGAGCTGGTCAAGGATCTGGTGCAGCATCTCCGAACCCGCGTGGAGCTCCGTCAGATCGGGGTGCGGGATGAGGCCAAGGTGTTGGGCTGCACCGGGGCCTGCGGCCGCCCCTGCTGCTGCCGGGTCTTCCTGCAGGGCTTCGCCCCGGTCAGCATCCGGATGGCCAAGGACCAGAACCTGGCGTTGAATCCCGGAAAGCTTTCCGGCATCTGCGGGAGGCTGAAGTGCTGCCTGGCCTATGAGCATCCGCTGTACGCCGAGCTGAAGCGATCCCTCCCCAAGGTTGGAGCCCCCGTCGACACCTCCCGGGGGCCCGGGACCGTGCGGGCGCAGGACATCCTTCAGCAGACGCTCCTCGTCGGTCTCGAGACCGGCGGACAGGTCACACTCAAGGCCGGCGAGGTGACGGCCCGCCCCCGCAGCGAGCCGCCCCCGCGACATCGCCCCCACGCGCGAAGGGACGCCGGCCGACCCGCCGACCGCGACCAGGGCAGGGGGGCATCCCATACCTCCATGTCCCGGCCCGCACAGAGCGCCCGGCCGGAGCCGGCGCCGGCGGAAGCCGATGAGCCGGCCGCGAACTCCGACGACACCCCGCCGGAAATCGCAATCCTCGAGGATCCGTGAAGGCATCCGGCCGGCCCACCCGGCCCTGACAGAGAGCGGAGCCCCTATGTCCACCGACCTCTTCTACGTCACCACCCCCATCTACTATGTCAACGCGCCGCCCCACTCGGGCCACGCCTACACCACCATCGTGGCCGATACGGTGTCCCGCTACCACCGGCTGGCCGGACGGCGGGTCTTCTTCTTGACCGGCACGGACGAGCACGGCGACAAGATCGCGCAGGCCGCCGCCAAAGCCAACGAGACGCCCCAGGCGTATGCCGATCGGATCAGCGGCGCCTTCCGCCAGACCTGGGAGCGGATGGGCCTCCGCTTCGATCAGTTCATCCGCACCACCGAGCCGCGGCACGCCCGGGTCGTGCAGGCCATCCTGCAGAAGATCTACGATGCTGGGGACATCTACTTCGGCGAGTACGGGGGGCTGTACTGCGTCGGCTGCGAGCGCTTCTACACCGAGAAGGAGGCGGTGGACGGAAAATGCCCCGACCACCAGACGGCCCTGGAGTACGTCAAGGAGCAGAACTACTTTTTCCGGATGAGCCAGTACCAGGACTGGCTGATCCGCTACATTCAAGACCACCCCGGCTTCATCCGACCGGAGCGGTATCGAAACGAGGCGCTGGGATTCCTGCGCGACCCCCTGGAGGACCTGTGCATCTCGCGCCCCCGGTCGCGACTCACCTGGGGCATCCCGCTGCCCTTCGACGATCGGTACGTCACCTACGTCTGGTTCGACGCCCTCATCAACTACACCAGCGCCCTGGGCTACCCCGACGGGGAGCTGTTCCGGACTTTCTGGCCGGTGGCGCAGCACCTGATCGCCAAGGACATCCTAAAACCGCATGGCATCTACTGGCCGACGATGCTCCGGGCGGCGGGCATCCCTCCCTACCAGCACCTGAACGTTCACGGCTACTGGCTGATGGACGAGGCCAAGATGTCCAAGAGCCGCGGGCGAACTCTCTCCCCGATCGAGCTGGCCGACAAGTACGGCCTGGACGCCCTGCGCTATTTTCTCCTGCGCGAGATGGTATTCGGCCTGGACGCCAATTTCAGCGAGGAGGCGCTGGTCGGCAGGCTCAACGCCGACCTGGCCAACAACCTGGGCAATCTCTTGCAGCGGAGCGTGAGCATGGTGGGCCGCTACCTGGAGGGCCGCGTGCCGCCTGCTGGCGATCCGCTCGGCGAGGCGGACCGGCGGCTGCGCCAACTCGCCGAGGGCCTCGCGGCGAGGGTGGCCGAAGCCATGGAGGTGTTCGCCTTCCACCGGGCCCTGGAGGCCATCTGGTTCCTGCTGGATGCCGCCAACCAGTACATTGATGAGCAGAAGCCGTGGGAACTGGCCAAGCGGGACCGCCAGGCGCTGGCCCGCGTCCTGGGTCACACCTGCGAGGCCCTTCGCCTGGTGGGCCTGCACCTGATGCCCTTCATGCCTCCCACCGCTGAGAAGATCTGGGCGCGACTTGGGATCCCACGGCGGGCCGACGAGGTGCGGCTGGCGGAGGCCGGCCGGTGGGGGGCGGAGCCCCCGGGGCTGGCGGTCCAGGGCGATCCCCTGTTTCCGCGGGCGGAATTCTCGATGGAGGAGGCGCCCGCCGCGCCCCCGCCCCCGGCCGCCCAGGCGGGCGAGATCACCATCGAGGAGTTCCGGCGCCTGGATTTGAGGGTGGCGCTTGTCCTGGAGGCCGCGGCGGTTCCCGGTTCCAAGAAACTGGTGCAGCTCCGGGTCTCCACCGGCGCGGAGGAGCGGACGATCGTGGCCGGAATCCTCCTGGACTACCCGCCGGCCGATCTGGTGGGGAAGCAGATCGTCATCGTGGCCAACCTCAAGCCCTCCAAGCTCATGGGGGTGGAGTCGCGGGGCATGCTGCTGGCCGCCTCGGGCGCCGACGGCCGGCTGGTGCTGGTGACCCCCGAGCGGCCGGCGACCCCCGGCTCGCCGGTAAAATGAGAATGGCGCATCGCCGCCTCCCCCGACCCCGGCTGCGCGTCCGGCCGGCACACAGGAAGCGAGGAGCCAATGAGTGATCCGTCGTACGCCGCATCGGGCGTCAACACGCTGAAGGAGGAGGCGGCGCTGGCCGGTCTGCTGCGCTGGGTCGGCAGGACGCTGGAGTTCGGACGCCATCGCTCGGCCCTGGACTTCGGTTACTTTGCCACCGTGCTCGACCTCGGCAACAACCTGGGCCTGGCCCTGTCCACCGACGGGGTCGGCACCAAACTCCTGGTGGCCGAGATGCTGGATCGGTACGATACCGTCGGCATCGACTGCGTGGCCATGAACGTCAACGACCTCTTGTGCGTCGGCGCCGAGCCCCTCTGCATGCTCGACTACATCGCCGTCCAGGAGGCCGATCCCGCCATGCTGGAGGCCATCGGCAAGGGCCTCTACGAGGGGGCGCGACGGGCCAACATCTCCATCCCCGGCGGCGAGATCGCCCAGGTCCGAGAACTGATCCAGGGGGTGCGCGAGGGCCGCGGCTTCGACCTGGCCGGGGCCTGCGTCGGCCTGGTGGCCATGGACCGCATCATCGTCGGACAGGATATCCGGCCGGGCGACGCCGTCATCGGACTTCGGTCCAGCGGGATTCACAGCAACGGGCTGACGCTGGCCCGCGACGTCTTTTTCGGGCGGGCCAAGTACCGCCCCGACCAGTACGTCGAGGAGTTCGGCCGCACCCTGGGCGAGGAGCTCCTGGAGCCCACCCGGATCTACGTCCGGGAGGTGTTGGAGCTCTCCCGCTCCGGCATCGAGATCAAGGCCATGGCCCATATCACCAGCGACGGCCTCACCAACCTGCTGCGGGTGCAGTCCCCTATCGGCTACGTCCTGGATTTCCTCCCGGCCCCCCAGCCCGTCTTCTCTCTCCTGCAACGGCTGGGCGGGGTCAGCGATGAAGAGATGTTTCAGGTCTACAACATGGGGATCGGTTTTTGCCTGGTCGTCCCTGCGGCCGATGCCGACCGGACCCTGGAGGCCTGCCGGCACCTGGCCCTGGAGGCCTATCGCCTGGGCCAGGCCGTGGCCGACCCGGCCCACTCCGTCCGACTGCCCAACGGCTTGGTGGGACACGGCAACACCTTCCGCCGTGCCGGATGACTTGAGAGAGCCTGCGCATGTCCGACCGGCATGACATCCTGCTGAAGCACGGCACGGTGATCGACCCCGCCAATGCGCAGGAGGGGCTGACCGCTCAAACGGCCGTCCGGCGATGCCATTCATAGGGAGACCTCGGATCCAGTCGACGTTCGTTTTCATGCGGCCGCTCGGCCGGAAAGGAGCCGGAGGGTGACTCTCAAGATCATTGCTGCGGTGGTGACGGTCCTGACGTTCGGCGCCATCGTGCGGAAGGCGGAGGTGCGTCTGGCCCTGCTCACCGGGGGCCTGGTCATGGCCCTGATCTCCCTGAAGCCGCAAGCTTTTTTCGACGCCTTCATGAGCAGCATGACCATAGCGGGCCTGATCAGCGTCATCCTTCCCGTGATGGGCTTTGCCGCGGTGATGGAGCTGACGGGCTGCAACAGCCACCTGGTCAGGCTGCTGACCCAACCGCTCCTCAAGATCCAGATGATCGTGATCCCCGGGGCCATGCTGGTCACCTTTGTGATCAACATGGCCATCCCCAGCGCGGCCGGCTGCACCGCCGCCGTAGGCGTCATCCTGATCCCGGCCATGATGGCCGCCGGCATCCATCCCGCCATGGCGGCCGCCGCGGTGTTCGGGGGCACCTGGGGTTCGGTCTGGAGCCCCGGCTCTCCCCACCCGGCCATGATCGCCAAGATCGCCAATACCTCGGTCATCAACGTCATTCTGGCTCACAAGACCGCTTCGATCCTGGCTGCCCTCCTGGTGGCTGTCCTGCTGTTCATCGAGGCGCGCCTCTTCCGGCAGGATCGGGACTGGACCCGCGAGAAGGCCGGCGCCAGCCTGAGCGAATCCCCGGCCGGGACCCGCGCCGCTGCCGCGAAGGTCAGCGTGGTGCGGGCTCTCATTCCCATGGTCCCGCTGGCCCTCCTGATCCTCACCGCGCCGCAATTGGGCCTGACGCCCAAGCTCTATCCCAAGGGCATGTCGGTCCTGGAGTCGATGCTCCTGGGAAGCGCGCTGGGCATGCTGGTGACCTGGACCAGCCCCACCAAGTCGCTCATCGAATTCTTTGACGCCATGGGCCGGGCCTACAGCTTCGTGATCGGGATCATCATCGCGGCTGGCGTCTTCATTGGCGGTCTCAATGCGGCGGGTGTGATCGACGCCTTGATCGAGGGTCTGAAGGCCTCCAAGTCCGCCGTGCCGTTTCTGGCCACCTTCGGGCCCATGCTGGTTGCGTTCCTGAGCGGATCGGGCGATGCCGCCACGATCGCGTTCAACACCGCCGTCACACCCCATGCCGCGCAGTTCGGCATCGGCCCGGTGGACCTGGGCAACCTGGCATGGATCGGCGGGGCCCTGGGGCGGAGCATGTCGCCCGTGGCGGCCGCCGGCATCATCGCCGCCGGCTTCGCCGGGGTGAACCCCTTCGAGTTGGCCAAGCGCAATGCCATTCCTATGCTGGCGGCCGCCGTCGCGGTCATGCTGATCCTGTAGGGGCGCACCGGCCCCCGGCCACAAGGACGGACCGGCCGGAGCGGGGAAAGAGGAGGAAGGCCATATGGATATGACCACTCTGATGCGGGATGCGGCGGTGGCGAAGGCCCTGGCCTGGATTGACGCCCACGCCGCAGGGATTGCAGAGGAGACCGTCCGGATCTGCGAGATTCCGGCGCCCACCTTCGATGAAGGAGACCGCGCCGCCTACGTCCGCGGCCGGTTCGAGCAGTTGGGCCTGCAGGATGTCGCCATCGACGCGGGCGGCAACGCGCGCGGGCGGCGTCCCGGCACCGGCGGCGGGCCGGGTTTGGCCATGGCGGCGCACCTGGATACGGTGTTTCCGCGCGGCACCGACGTGAAAGTCAAGCGGCAAGGGAGCCGCCTGGCCGCCCCGGGCATCGGCGACAACAGCGTGGCCATCGCCAGCCTGCTGGCCATGGTCGAGGCCCTGAATGCCGGAGGAGTGCAGACGGCGGGCGATCTCTACCTCGCCTCCAACACCGGCGAAGAGGGGTTGGGCGACCTGAAGGGGATGAAGGCCTTCATGGCCGACGTCAAGGACAGGGTGGCGGCCGCCGTGGCCGTGGAGGGGATGAAGCTGAATCGCCTCATCCACGTCGCCGTGGGCAGCCGCCGCTACAAGATCACCTTCACCGCGCGCGGGGGCCACAGCTGGGGTCACTTCCCTTCCCCCAGCGCCATTCACCTCATGGGACGCGCCATCGCGGACATCTCGCGGCTGGAGGTGCCCACCGATCCCAAGACGACCTACAACGTCGGGGTCGTCCAGGGCGGGACGACGGTGAACACCATCGCCGCCGAGGCCGATATGCTGGTGGACATGCGCTCAGTCGACAAGCGGTCGCTGGCGAATCTGGAGACCCGGATCCTGGCCATCGTCGAGAAGGCCGCCAGGGAGGGGGACGGGCGGGTCAAGCTGGAGTTGGTGGGGGATCGGCCGGCCGGCTCCATCCCCGGCGATCACCCGCTGGTCCAGACCTGCCGGGCGATCCACCAGGCCCTCGGCCTGGCAACGTTCACGGAAGCCTCCAGCACCGACGCCAATGTCCCCTTGGGAATCGGCATGCCCGGCGTCTGCATCTCCATTACCGAGGGGGCCAACGAGCACCGGCTGGACGAGTACATTGAAACGGGTCCCATCCCGGTCGGCGCGAAGAACATCCTGCTAGCGGCCGTCGCCCTGACACGCGCCGGTCGCTAGCATTGGAGCGACGCCGGGGGGCGCCGGGCCCCCGGGCGTCCAGTGATAACCCCCAGCGAATGGATCGAGGCCATGACAGACACCTGGGAAGAGACCGCCGGAAAGTTCCACCCCGCCAGCGCGCCGGACTACGTGCCGGTGCGGCAGATGCGCGACCTCCAGCTGGCCCGGCTCCAGGCCATCGTGCGCCGCGCCTATGCCAATGTAGAGTTGTTCCGCGCCCGCATGGACGAACGCGGGCTTCGCCCGGAGGACATTCGGAACCTGGCCGATATCGCGCACCTACCCTTCACGGTGAAGGCCGACCTGCGGGACACCTATCCGTTCGGGCTCTTCGCCAGCCCGATGCACGAGGTGGTCCGGCTGCACGCCTCCAGCGGTACCACGGGAAAGCCCATCGTGGTGGCCTACACGCAGGAGGATGTGTACGTCTGGTCCAGCGTGATGGTGCGCACCCTCGCCGCCTGCGGGCTCAGCCGCGGCGACATCATTCAGAACGCCTACGGGTACGGGCTCTTCACGGGAGGGCTGGGGGCGCACTACGGGGCGGAGGCGCTGGGCGCCACCGTCATCCCCATCTCCGGCGGCAACGCCGACCGGCAGATCATGGTGATGAAGGACTTCAAGGTCACGGCCATCTGCTGCACCCCCAGCTACTTCCTCCACCTGATAGAGCGCGCCGGCGAGCTGGGGGTGGATGTCCGCGCGCTGCCCCTGCGGGCGGGGGTCTTCGGGGCGGAGCCGTGGAGCGAATCCATGCGCCGCCACATCGAGGCCGCCGGGGGGATCAAGGCCTACGACATCTACGGCCTCTCGGAGATCATCGGGCCGGGGGTGGCCTCCGAGTGCGCCGAGCAGAGCGGCCTGCACGTCTTCGAGGATCACTTCTACCCCGAGATCATCGACCCCCACAGCGGCAAGCCGGTGCCCGACGGCACGGAGGGCGAACTGGTTCTGACCACGCTCAGCAAGCACGCCATGCCCATGATCCGGTATCGGACCCGGGACATCAGCACCATGATTCCGGAGCCCTGCGCGTGTGGCCGCACCATCCGCCGGGTCAGGCGCATCACCCGGCGCAGCGATGACATGTTCATCATCCGCGGCATCAACGTCTTTCCGTCACAAATCGAATCCGCCCTGCTGGCCGTGGAAGGCACCCTCCCCCACTACCAGATCGTCTTGACGCGGGAGAAGGGACTGGACGAGATGGAGGTGCAGATCGAGGTCACCCCGGAGGTCTTCAGCGACAAGGTGGGGGCGCTGGAGCAGCTGCATCAGGCCCTGGCCCACGCTCTGTTCCAGACCCTCGGGATCCGGAGCGGCGTTCGGCTTGCGGCCCCTCACACCATCGCGCGCAGCGAGGGCAAGGCCAAGCGGGTAATCGATCAGCGCAACCTCGGTCAATAGGCCCATGTCCAAGACGCAGCTTCCCGCGTGATCTTGGGGGGATCCAGGGTCCTCCCGCCCCATGCGGCTGGGGTCGGGTGAGTGACGGACAAGGGCCAAACGGTCACTGAGCCCCGGGCACCCCGCGGGCGGGGCTCTTCCAGCCGGGCGATCCACGCTCGGGAAACGGAGCCGACATGAAGATACACCAGCTTTCCCTGTTTCTGGAGAACAAGCCGGACCAGATGATCGGTCCCTGCCTGGCGCTGGCGCGATCCGGCATCAACATCCGGACCTTGACCCTGGCGGACACCAAGCAGTTCGGCATCCTCCGCCTGATCGTGTCCGATTGGCAGAGGGCACAGCAGGTCCTTCGGGACGCCGGCTACGTCGTGAACGTCACCGAGGTCGTGGCGGTGGAGGTCTCCGATCGGCCCGGCGGCCTGGCCCAAGTGCTGGAGGCGTTCGAGCAGTGCAACGTCAACATCGAGTACATGTACGCGTTCACCTTTGGGCGCGAAGACAAGGCGGTCCTGATCTTTCGCTTCGACAAGCCGGATGCCGCCATCCAGCGCCTTCAGGCCGCCGGGATCAACGTGGTGGCCAGCACCGATGTGTACCAGGGCATCGTGGGCTGAGGAAATTCCGCGGGCATCAGACGGGCGGAGAAGGAGAGGGCCCGCTGCAGCCGAATTCTCCTGGCATGGCAGACATTGCCGGCTCCTGATGCCTTCGAGACTTGACCTCGTCTCCGACTTCTTGCTACTGTGCCCTGGCTGACGTGTGATCCGGGCTCACCGACTCTCGCGGATATCGGGCCCCCGGGTATGGAGAGGCTTCCGGCATGCTGGACACCGGCCGCTTCATCGCCAAGCTACAGGATGCCCTGGAATTCGCCGCCGCCCAGGTCAAAGCGATCGTCGAGCGCTATCCGGATCTCTCCCCCATGTATACCCGCCAGGGGCGATGGAAGCACGAGGGGGAGACCTGGACCCACTGGTGCGACGGCTTCCTGCCGGGCATGCTCTGGCTGATCCACATCCACACAGGCGAGCCATGGTTTCGCGAGCAGGCGGAGCGCTATTCCCGCCCCCTGGAGCCCAGGCAACACGACCGGGACGTGCACGATCTCGGCTTCATCTTCATGTCCACGTACCATCACTGGTACCGCCTCACGCATGATCCGGCCCTGCGCGACGTCCTCATCCAGGCGGGCCGGACCATGGGATTGCGCTTCCAGCCGGCAGGCAGATACCTGTCCTCGTTCATCGGGCCCCAGTCGCTCTTCATCGACATCATGATGAATGTGGGCATCGTCTTCTACGCGGCGCGCGAGACCCAGGACGCCGCCCTCCGAGAGACCGCCATGGATCACTGCCTGACGACCCGCCGGGTGCTGGTCCGCGGAGACGGCTCGACCGCCCACGAGGGAATTTTCGAGCTGAGCACGGGGGAGTTCCTTCGCCAGAGCACGCATCAGGGCCTGCGGGGCGACTCGACCTGGTCGCGCGGCTTGACCTGGTCCCTGTACGGATTCGGTACCGCGTACCGGTACAGCCGCGACCGCCGGTTCCTCGAAACCGCGGAGATGAACGCGGATTTTTACCTCGACCAGACCCCACCCCACGGCGTCCCCCCCTGGGATTACGACGCCGCTGCGGCGCAGGGAGGCCAGGTGGACAGCAGTGCGGCGGCGATCGCGGCGTCCGGCCTCCTCGACCTTGCCTCCTTCACGGCCTCGCGGGCCAAGACGCGCCTCTATCGCGACATGGCACTCCAGATCCTGGACACGTTGACGGAGGAGGAGTACTTGGCGCAGAGCGCCCCCGGGTGGGAAGGCATCCTCAAGCATGGGGTCTACCACACCCGGAAAGGTCTGGGGGTCGACGAGTCGGTGGTGTGGGGTGATTACTTCTTCGTGGAGGCGCTGACCAAGGCCCTGGCCCTGCTCGGCGCGTGATGGAGAGGATGTGATCCGCAGGCGAAGGAGTCCGCCCCGGGGAGAAGAGAACCGACATGCGAACTGACCGACCGACGGGGAAAGGCGGGCTTCGCAGCCGCCTCATGCTGGCATTCCTTCTCGTCGGACTTGTTCCGGCGGCAGCGGGAGGCTTGCTGGGCGCCCGGCAGAGCCTGCGGGCCACCCAGGCGGCCCGGCTGGAAAGCGAGGAGCGCCTCATCGCCCTGTCCGCCGAGGCCGTGGCGGCGACCTTGCGGAACGGCCTCTGGATCCTGGAGGCGGCCGCCCAGGACGATCATCTGCGGCGGATGGCGGCGGCGGACGATCGGGCCATGCTGGGCCTCAAGCTGCGGGAGATCCGCACACACTACCCCGACTTGGCCTCGGTCCTGGTCCTGAATGCATCGGGGGTCTTGCTGGCCAGCGGTCCGGATGCAAGCGCGATCGGCCAGGGCTTTCGGTACCTGGACTACTACCAGGGGGTTCTGCGGTCTCACAGCCCGTACATCTCGCCGGTGCCGTTTCAGGCGGGGGCGACCCGGATTCCCTCCCTGGCCGTTGCCGCTCCCATCCTGGGTCCCCGGGGCGACCTGCGCGGGGTCCTGGCTGCCACCTTTGCCTTGGAAAATCTGAGCCAGTTGCTGGATCCCCACCGTAGCGGCGGGCAGAGCCGCACCGACCGCGGCGTCATCTACCTCGTAGCGCCTTCTGGAACAATCCTCGCCCACTCCGACCCCGCCAAGTGGGCCACCCCGGTGGCCGAGAACGACGCCGGGGCCCGCGCCGCCCTGGCCGGCCGCCAGGGCTCCGTCACCTGGACGGCCTCCGATGGGACCGGCCGCACCAGCGTGTTCGCGCCTCTCCCGAAGCTTGGCTGGGGGCTGGTCTACACGCAGACCGCCAGCTCCTGGCTCTCCGCCCTCTCGGATCCGTTCCCCGGCATCCTGCCGGCCCTCCTCGTCGTGCTCGTCATGGCCGTCGTGGGTGGAACGCTGGCCGCCCGTCATCTCTCGCGACCCATCCTGAGGCTCCAGGAGGCGGCTTCGCGGCTGCGCGACGGGGATTTCTCCGCTCGCCTCCCTGAGAACCGCCAGGACGAGCTGGGAGACCTGGCGGCCGCTTTCAACCGCACGGCTGCCTCGCTCCAGGAGCTGTATAACAACCTGGAGGCAAAGGTGGCCGAGCGCACGGCCATCCTGAAGTCCACCAATTTGGAACTGGCCAGGGCCTCGCAGGTGAAATCGGAATTCCTGGCCCGCATGTCCCACGACCTGCGAACGCCCCTGAACGCCATCATCGGATTTACCGACCTGTTGCTGACGGCTCACGGCGATCCGCTGACGAACCACCAGCGCCGGTATCTGGGCCACGTGGCGAACGCCAGCCGTCACCTGCTGGATCTGATCAACGATATACTGGATCTCACGCGCGTGGAGGCCGGCCGCCTGGAGATTCACCCGGTGCCCTGCCGGGTGGCCCCGTTGCTCGAGGAGGTGCTGGCCCTCTTCCGGAAACAGGCCCAGGACCGGCGGATCTCCCTCACGCTGGAGGTCGGCTCTCCCCTAGGAGAGCTGCTGGTGGACCGGGTTCGCCTTCAGCAGGTCCTCCACAATCTCCTGTCCAACGCGCTCAAGTTCACACCCGATGGGGGCATGATCGCCCTCGCAGCCCAGCAGATCGGATTGGAGCAGGAATTCACCGTCCGGGACACGGGGCCGGGCATTCCGGGCGAGGATCAGGAGCGAATCTTCGAGGCCTACGAGCAGGCCGGCACGCCGGAAGGGCAGCAGCGGGGCTCCGGCCTGGGTTTGGCCATAACCAAGCGGCTGGTGGAGCTGCACGGCGGAAAGATCTGGGTGGAGAGCGCGGTGGGGCAGGGCAGCGTTTTCAAAGTCCGGATGCCGGGCGCCTCCGCCGTCGAGGGCGAGCCGCAGGCCTCCGGGACCCCGGGGCATCTGGTGCTGGTCATCGAGGACGAGCTGCAAACGGCCGAGATGATCCGGGCCCACCTGACGCGGGGCGGCTACCGTGTGGCCCTCGTCGCCAGCGGCCACGCGGGGGTGGGGGCGGCCAAGCGCCTGCAGCCGCAGGCCATCATCCTGGACCTGGGCCTACCGGACCTGGACGGATGGGAGGTGCTCTACCGCCTGAAGCGCGATCCGGCAACGCAGGACATCCCGGTCCTCATCGTCAGCGCCCAGGAACAGGGGCGACTCGGGCTCAGCCTGGGGGCCGTGGACTGGCTGCTGAAGCCGCTGGATCACGACCGGCTCATGGCGGCGCTGCAGCGCTGCCGGGAGCTGGGCGTGCCTACTCGCTCGTTCCGCATCCTCGTGGTGGACGACGAGCCGGCCGTCTTGGAGGCCCTGGAGGCGTTGCTGGCCAAGGAGGGTCACACCATCTGGCTGGCACAGGATGGCGACGAGGCCCTCCGCCGGGCTGAGCAGGATCCGCCCGACATCGTCCTGCTAGACCTGCACCTGCCGGGGCTGAGCGGATTCGAAGTTGTGAACCGGCTCCGCCGGATCCCGGGGATGGAAACGGCGCCCATCATCGCCTTCTCGGGCAAGTTCGTTTCGTCCGAAGAGCGGACGATGCTCACACAGCAAGCGGTCCAGTTCGTCGGAAAGTACGGGGCCGTGACGCTGAATCGACTGCTGGAGGATTTGCGGCGCATCAGCTTCCTCGCCAACTAATCTGTCCTCAGTTTCGAAATTCGAATTTTCTCTTTCGGTTCTGCCCTGCCCCTCTGCGCCTTTTCGCCCCTGCGCCTCTGCCTCCCCGCGCCCCCCCTGGCCGCTGCCGCTGGGCCTGCTCCCCCCTGCGGACCCGGAGCCCTCATTCGCCCCAAGGCCGCGCGCACTGCCCCTAGGCGGCCTTCGTTTCCATCTCCTTGGAGTACGTGCCGAAACGGGCGGACCCGTTGCAGCTGGCCCGGCGGGCGAAGAGCTGCTGGGCCTGGCGGACGTTGGCGGCGTTCCCCCGCCACGCCTGGAGCGACGGCTCCTGCAGGGCGCGGCCGTACGAGAAGCTGAGCTGCCAGGGATGCGGCCCCATCGCGTTCATCGCGTTGAGGTTCTCCGTCGCCTGCTCCGCGGACTGCCCGCCGGAGAGGAAGACGATCCCCGGAACGGCCGCCGGCACCGCTCGGCGGAGACACTCCAGGGTCGCTGCGGCGACCTGCGCGGGCGTCGCTTGCTCCTTGCAGGCCTTGCCAGAAATGACCATGTTCGGCTTGAGCAGCATCCCCTCCAGCAGGATGCGATGCTCTCCCAGCCGCCCGAAGACCGCGCGCAGGACAGCCTCCGTGACCCCCTCACAGCGCCGGATGTCGTGGTCGCCGTCCATCAGCACCTCGGGCTCGACGATGGGAACCAGGCCAGCCTCCTGGCTCAGGGCGGCGAATCTGGCCAGGTTCTCCGCATTGGTTTCGAGACAGGCGCGGCTCGGCATGCCCGCCCCGATCGTGATGACGGCCCGCCACTTGGTGAACTTGGCCCCCAGCTCGCGGTAGTGCGACAACCGGTCGCGCAGTCCGTCCAACCCTTCCGTCACCTTCTCGTCGGGGAATCCCGCCAGCGGCGCTGTGCCCTTGTCCACCTTGATGCCCGGGAAGATCCCCCGCCCCGCCAGCAGTGCGGGAAACGGAGTCCCCTTGGGGCCGCTCTGGTGAATCGTCTCGTCGAACAGGATCACGCCGCTGATCCACCGCTCGATCTCGGGGGTCGTGAACAGCATCTCCCGGTAGGCGCGCCGCGTCTCCTCCGTGGACTCCACTCCCACCCCCTTGAACCGCTTGCCGATCGTTCCCATGCTCTCGTCCGCCGCCAGGATCCCCTTGCCTTTCAGAACCAGACTGCGCGCAACGGATTCCAGCTGCGTCGTGTTCATGATCCGTCTTCCCCCTTCCCGTCCGACCCGCTCCGCCCATCGGATCGGGCGCTCATTTCTTGTTCCCAAGAACCACCAGCGCCGCAACTACTTCCTCTCACCCGAATGGTCCTCGTCCGAATGCGACCCGCTCAACCCCCCACTGATCTTGTCGGAGATCCGCTTGATCATGCCGGGCGGGCGAACCTCGCGCCGCACCCCGGGCAGACCAGCTCCTCCTCCGGATACTCTCCTTCCGGGAAGGTCGCGACGAGACGATCGCAATTGGAGCACCTGAACTGAACACGCGTGTGTTCGCTCATCACATTCCATCCCCTCACAAGGGGTGCGACCTCGCTCCCGCTTTTCTGACAACGCGGCGTGACGACTCCCCTGTCTCGATGATACACTGCTAACATGGCTCGCGCACTCGACGTCACCGACACCGTCCGCATCCCGCCTCGCGGCCTGAGCATCCGCACCCTCCGGTCCTCCGGACCAGGGGGACAGGCCGTCAACAAGCTGGCCACGAAGGTGGTGCTCCGCGTGGAGCTGGACGCCGTCCAGGGCCTCTCCCCGGCCGCCCGCGAGCGGCTGCGCGCCCTGGCCCGCCGCCGCCTGGACCGCGACGGGTACCTCGTCGTCTCCAGCCAGGCCTCCCGCGAGCAGGCCCGGAACCTGGAGGACGCCCGCCAGAAGGTCCGGCGCCTGGTCCTGGCGGCCCTGCGGGAGCCGAAGCGGCGTCACCCCACCCGCGTGCCGGCGGCCGTGCGCGAAGCCCGCCTCCGGGCCAAGAAGGCTCGTGCCGCCCTGAAGCAGAAGCGCGGGCGGCGCCCTGAGGCGGAGTGACGGGGCCGGCCCCCGCCGCGGACGGCGCCAGGAGAAAGGACGCCCGGCCTCAGCTGGTTCGCCGACGGAGTTCGTGCAGCCGATCGTCGAATGGAGGAAGGCAACGAATGGATGGGTGGCCGGCGGATCCCGCAGGGGGCGGGGAAAGGATGGGAATACGGCCGAATCGAGGAATGCTCCATCCAGACCGAGGGGCCGAAGGAGCGCCCGACCCTGCCGGGCCCCCGCACAACCGCCGGCCCGGCCGCCACGCCCCGCTCATCGGGCTGGCGTGCACGGCCCTGCTCCTCGGCGCTGCCTCGGCGGCCTGGGCGGTCGCCGGGGAATCCTCCCCCCGTTTCGGTCCGATCCTCTTCGCCCTGGCCATGCTCTTGGTCGCGGCCAAGGCCGGCGGCCTGGTCGCGGAGCGGCTGCGACAACCCCCGGTGCTGGGAGAGCTGCTGGTCGGCATCGGCCTGGGGAACTTCGTTGGTCCCTTCTTCGGCCAGGCGGGAATCGCCTTCGTTCGATCGGAGCCGACACTCACCGTCATGGCGGAGGTCGGCGTCCTCATCCTGCTCTTCGATGTGGGGCTGGAGGCTGACCTGCGCGCCCTCTTTCGCGTAGGGCTGTCCTCCCTGCTGGTGGCGCTCATCGGGATCGTCGTACCCATCGGACTGGGATGGGCGGCCGCGGCATGGTTCCTGCCCGACAGTCCGACCCTGGTGCACGCCTTCGTGGGGACGACGCTGGCCGCGACCAGCGTGGGAATCACCGCCCGGGTGCTGAAGGACCTCGGCGCGACCCAGCGCCCCGAAGGTCAGATCATTCTGGGGGCGGCTCTCCTTGATGACGTCCTCGGCCTGGTGGTCCTGGCACTTGTCACCGGGATGGTAACGGCGGCCGCCGGGGGCGCCCCGCTTTCCGGGCTGGGCGTGGCCGGGATCATCGTGCGCGCTGCGCTTTTCCTCGCGCTCATCGTAGGGCTCGGGCACTTCCTGTCGTCCCCCATCGTCCGGCTGGCCGGGCGCACCGGACATCCCGAGACGATGCTCGTCATCGGTCTGTGCCTCTGCTTCGCGCTCGCATATGCGGCGGAACTGGTGGGTCTGGCGGACATCGTGGGCGCCTTCGCCGCCGGGCTGTTCCTGGATCCCTACGGCGAGGGGGTCCGGACCGGCGACGAGCATGCCACGCTCACCGAGCTCCTCCATCCCCTCGCCACCCTTTTCGTGCCCCTCTTTTTCGTCCTCATGGGCATCCAGGTGGACCTGGCGAGCCTGGCGGACCCCGCGGCGCTCGGACTCGCCGCGGTGCTCATCCTCTGCGCCATCGCGGGAAAACTGGCCTGCGCCGTCGGGATTCTGGCCGAAGGGGTCAGCCGGCTGGCAGTGGCCATCGGCATGATCCCGCGCGGGGAGGTCGGGTTGATCTTCGCCGGCATCGGGACCAGCCTGACACTTCACGGCCGTCCCATCCTCTCGCAGAGCCTATTCTCCGCAATCGTCCTCATGGTCCTGGTCACCACCATCGTGGCCCCGGTCGGGTTGCGCTGGTCGCTCGGATCTCGGCCGGGCCGCAAGGGGGAGGCACGCCCGACCCGCCCCTGAGCGAGGAAGAATTCCGATCCCCAGCCAGACGACAAACAAGTCCGCCAGGCCCGCGGCCTCTAGGCCTCTGCGCTGACAGTGCCAGGGTAGGCGACCGATGACGGTCGGATTCAGGACTTGCGGCCCGAAGCGGCCTGCGCCTGCAGGGCGGAGTGGAGCTGCTGGAGGAGCGAGTCTCGGGCGGCGAGAAAGGCCGGCCGGGAGGATCGGGAAATGGGCACGCCCGGCAGGAAGGTCCGCTTCAGCGGATTGACGAACTTGCCGTCCTTGACGACCCGGTAATCCAGATGTGGACCCGTGGCCAGCCCCGTAGAGCCCACATAGCCGATTACCTGTCGCTGCCTGACCCGGCCTCCCCGACGGATTCCCTTTCCAAATCGCGAGAGATGGTTGTACATCGTCTTGAAGTTGGCCCGGTGCCGCAGCATGACGGTGTTGCCGTTTCCGCCCTTCCGCCCCACGAACTCGACCGTTCCGTCCGCCACCGCCCAGACCGGCGTGCCGGTAGGGGCCGCGTAGTCAATGGCAAGATGCGGGCGGACTCCCCCCAAAATGGGGTGACGCCTGGCGTGAGTGTACCCGGAGCTGATTCGGGTGAATTCCACGGGTGCCTTCAGGAACGCCCGCCGCAGCGACTCTCCACTCGGCGTGTAGTAGCCTCCGCGCTTCTTCTCCCGGAAGTAGATGCCGGTGTGGACTCTGCCGTCCTCTTCCTCGTACTCGGCAACCAGGATCCGACCGTACTTCACGAACTGATCTCCCGTGTAGACCTTCTCCACCAGCATCCGGAAGCGGTTCCCGGGCTGGGAATCCGCGGCAAAATCGAAGTCCCAGGCGAAGATCTCGGCAAAGTCGAGAACAAGCTGGGCCTGTTCACCCAGCGTCTCGATGCTGTCAAATAGATTCCCCTCCAGAGTCCCGGCCACCAGAGCCACCCGGCGCTCGACCGGGACGTCGCGCTTGGAGGCCGTCCACTTTTCGCCGTCTCGTTGCGCTTCGACGATGTCCACCGGGCTTTGCCGGACGACGACCCTGGTCACGGTCCCGGCCGCATCCTTGTGGACCTCGATGTCGTTGCGGGGTCTGAGTCGGCGGAAATCCAAGTGGTCCCGAAAGGCCTGGGCGAGCTTGTGTGCCAGCTCCCGCGGAAGGCCGTGTGCTGTCAGGGCTTCAGTGAAGGTGCGGCCTTTGCTGAGCGTGATCGATGTTGGGGCGGGAGGGGAGACGCCTGCGGGGGTGGACCTTTGGAAGACGACCGGGGCCGTGTTCCGGTGAGACCTGCCATGCAGGAGACTGACCCCGATCGCAAGGTGGACTGCAATCAGGACCCCCACGCCTACCAGGATCCAACGGGGGATTCTCCCGGAGCCGGCGCGTCGTTCTCGTCTTGTCTTGGGCGCGTGGTCCTGGATCATCCAACCCTGGGGCGGCCTGAGGCCGCGCAATGCCGGCTTATTCTGCCCCCATCGTCACAAACATATGACTGTGTAAAATCAAGGTCTTATATCACATACCAAAAGTGGCTTGCAATGCATTTTTGGCTAATAACCTATCCGGACTAATCACACAACCTCTGGAACAGAAGGCAACGGCCGGCGGGAGAATTACCCTACCGGCCGTAACCAATTGTATTTGCAGCTGGTAGTTGGTGGGAGCTGCGAGATCCTCAGTCGCGAACGCGAACCACGATCTCCACCTCCACGGGGATGTCTAAGGGGAGCTGGTTGGTGCCGATCGCCGAGCGGGCATGCTTACCTTTCTCCCCATAGAGCTTGACGAGCAGCTCCGAGGCGCCGTTCATGACCCAGGGCTGCCTAGTGAAGCCGTCCACGGAGGCCACGAACCCCAAGAGCTTGACGACCTGCTCGACTTTGTCGAGGTCGCCGATCACGTTCTTGACGCAGGCCAGGCAGTTGATCACGCAGATCTGGGCGGCCTTGTACCCTTGCTCTTCCGTGAGCTCGCGGCCGAGCTTCCCCGTGAACATCGGCTTTCCATCCACCGTCGGTCCCTGGCCGGCCGTGAAGACCAGGTCGCCGCTTCGCACTGCCGGGACGTAGGCCGCCAACGGCTTCGGCGTGGGGAGAATAAACCCCAGCTTTTCCAACTCCCGTTCGATCTGCATGTTGTCTCCTCCCCCCAAGGGGACGTTGTAACGTTAATTACCTCTTTGCCTTTCCCTCACCCGAACGTGTCCGGCGGCAATTAGCGCGTCCAACGCCCGGCCAAGCGTGGCCTGCTTGACGAGGAGATAGTCCGTGTCGTACGTGCTGACGACGAACACGCTCACTGCGGCCTCGGCCAGAGGATCGAGAATCGACCGCAGCACGCCGATGCCGTCGAGCCGAAGTGGCCCTCGCAACCCGAGGAGGGCCCAGCCGGAGTCCGCCCGCACTTCCGGTGGTACCTCCCCAGCCCGGCAGACGACCGACAGCTCGTCCGTGGTGCGGGTGACGGAGCAGAAGTCGCCAATCTCCGCCCAGGCAGGAACAGGCGCCTGGGACGCCAGCCGGCAGATGGCGAATTCCCCTGGAATGACAGCGAATCGAATTGGGGCAGCGGGCTGGGCGGTCATGGTCACACCGCTTACGAAAGGCTGATGGCGTGCAAACCGAGGAAGGGGGACGGGCCGACGGACGCGCCGGGCCCGATCCCCAGGAAGTCGGCCGCACCCCAGGGACCCGACACGAGCCGCCGCAGGTAGTCCAGCGATCCGGCGATCTCCCCCGACTCGAGCCCGAAGACCTCGGCGAATTCTCGGGTGTGGGCCCGCCCCAGCGCGATGTCGCCCACCCCGTGATTGATGAAGATCACCCGCTGGTAGTTCTTCAGGAGTTCCCGCGAGATGTAGCGCGCATCCTCCTCACCGTACTTGGGGAGGTACTCCGTCTTGTAGCAGGTGAGCGAGGTGGTGCCGTACTTGGCCCAACCCGGCGTGATGTAGTAGGTGCCGGCGCAGGCCCGCACCTCCGCCTCGTACCGCTCCCGCGATCCCAACAGCAGGGCAATGCAATCGTGCACCAGCGGCATGACGATGGGCGCGCGGCGGGCCGAGACGCCGACCACGCCATTGCTGCACAACCCGTAGCCCAGAATCACCAGCTGGACGTCCGGCGGCAGGCCGTCCACCACCTCCTGGACGGCGGCCGGCATCTTGCCCGGCGTGCGGTGGAGACCCTGCGGCAGGTAGGTGCGCACCAGGCCGGCTGGCGCAACCTCCTCGAATTCGTCCCTGAAGACCTCGCAGGCGATCAGGTGACGTTTCGCGGCAGGGATGGCTGCCCAGGAGGGCCCCACATCATTACTCATGACGTTCCACAATCTGGAAATCCAGAACGAAAAGTCGGCAACCGACCGCCATCCCGGCCCGGACTCAGTATGCTCCGAATTCCCGGGCCGCCTCCACCATGGCCAGGATGTTCTCTGGCGGAACCTCGGCCTGGACGTTGTGGACCGCCCCCAGGATATAGCCCCCGCCGGGACCGAGGTCGGCGATCCGTCGCCGGACCTCCTCGCGGACCTCCGCCGGCGAGCCCTGGGGCAGGACCCGGTGCGTGTCGATTCCGCCCCAGAAGGCGATGTCCCGACCAAACTCCCGCTTCAACCGGCCGCTGTCCATATCCTTGGCAGATACTTGGACGGGGTGCACGGCATCGAAGCCCGATTCGATGAAATCCGGAATGAATGCCGCGATGGACCCGCAACTATGCAGGAGGATGGGTTTTCCGAAGCGCTTCACCGTCTGGACAAGACGGCCGTGGGTGGGCTTCAGCAGCCGGCGGTAGAGCGCCGGGCTCATCACCGGGCCCTGCTGGGTCCCCAGGTCATCCCCGAACATCACCAGATCCACCAGATCGCCCGCCTCCTCCAGTGCGCGCTCGGTCAGGCGGACCCAGAAGTCCACATACCGCTCCAGGAACGCTTGAACGAAGTCGGGCGCGGCGATGAGATCTTCGAGGCAGGCGGCGTAGCCTCGCATGAACTGGAGCTGATGGAGTGGGCCCACGCCCAGCACCAGGATCACGGCGGCGTCCGAGACCCGCCGGTGGGCCTCGGCCTGAGCGCGCAGGCCGCGGAACCGGCCGGGGTCCAGGGGGTTCGGCCAGGCGAATCTCTCCAGCAAGGCCAGGTCAGGCTCCTGGTGGTAGAACGGCCCATCGGCGTTGATGAAGTGCTGTCCCTCGCCGACGTGCCGCCAGGTGATGCCCCATTCGTCGAACAGGCAGCCGTCGGACAGCTGCCGCTCGGGATTGACATCGGGGTCGCCTAGGATCACGGCCCGGCAGGCCGCGCCCAGGCGCTGAAGCAGCTGCTCATCAGGGAGGACGCTGTTGGATCGGCGCGAGAGGTAGGCGACCGACGGATCTCCCTCGAATCCGAGGAAGGCCATCAGGCGCCGGTAGGCGTGGACGTTGATGGTGCTGGCGAGCGTCCCGCCCAGATCCACGGGCACGCGGTCGGGGGGCTGGCGTCTGAGCGTCGTGAGCACCCGCTCTCGATTCGTCATGGCGGACCCTTCCGAGCCGGCTGAAATGCGTTCGACCGTTCGGGAGTCTCGGCCAGACACCGCGAACGGTCGAACAGTCCAGCCCTTGAACGATCCAAGCGCGGCGCCTCAGGCGATGCCCAGCAACCTCTTGGCCTTCTCCACCGCCACGCCGGCGCTTTCGCCGTAGGCGTCGGCCCCGATCTCGTCGGCAAAGCTCTGCGTGACCGGCGCCCCGCCCACCATCACCTTGATCTTGGAGCGGAGTTCGGCGCGCTCGAGAGCCTGCATCACGTCCTTCATCCCCAGCATGGTGGTGGTGAGCAGGGTGGACATGCCCAGGATCTGCGCCTTGGTATCCTTGACCGCCTGGACGAACTTGTCCGGCGGGACGTCCGTCCCGAGATCCACGACCTCGAACCCGGCCCCTTCCCACATCATGCAGACCAGATTCTTGCCAATGTCGTGCAGGTCGCCCTTGACGGTCCCCGCCACTGCCACGCCAACCGGCTTGGTTCCGCGCTGGATCAACAGCGGCTTCAGGATCGCCAGCGACTTCTTCATGGCCCGGGCCGCGACGAGGACTTCCGGAACGTACACCTCGTTGCAGCGGAACTTCTCCCCGACCACTTGCATGCCAGGAACCAGGGCCTCGTTGAGAATCTTCTCCGGCGGGTGGCCCGCCTGAATGGCCACCTCCGTCAGGACGGTGCACCCTTTCGCATCGCCAGCGATCACGGCCTCCTTCAACGCATTCAAGTCCATGGCAGCCCCCTTCACGCGTCAGGTGAGGAACCCCGGAGCGCACATTCTCCGGATCGCCGGTCACTATCTCCCACGACTCGACGCGAGGCCAGCCTGAATCGTCATTTGACTGCTCGACCGGACCTGTGGCGCCACCGTCCTGCGTCTCGGTCCCCCCTCGCCGAGTTGTCCGAAATTGCAGCCAAGGACCCACTTCGTAGGTGCCTTCCGATCCAAAGTAACGTATGGTGAAGACAATCTTCTGTCAAGCGGGGATCGGACCTGCGCGGTTGACGCGGCAGGGGAGGAGATGATTCATGTCGTTGCCCAATGTTGTTCGAGTGAGCCAAGCCTTCGATCGCACGCGGCTCGAGGATGCTCGCGGAGCCGTCATCTCCGGCCTGACCGCCCTCGGCCTGGGGGCAAAGCTCAAGCCCGGCGCCCGGATCGCCATCACGGCGGGCAGCCGCGGCATCCAGAACCTGGTGGCCATGACCCGCGCCGCCGTGGACTGGGTCAAAGACGCGGGCGGCCTGCCCTTCATCGTCCCGGCCATGGGCAGCCACGGAGGCGCGACCGACGAGGGCCAGAAAGGCCTCCTGGCGGACCTGGGCATCTCCGAGGCCGGCATGGGCTGCCCGGTCATCTCTTCCCTGCAGGTCGAGCAGATCGGGAAGACCCCCTCGGGTGCTCCGGTCTACCTGGACAGGAACGCCCTCCATGCCGACGGCATCATCGCCATCAACCGGGTCAAGCTCCACACCATCTTCCGCGGTGAGGTGGAGAGCGGCCTGTGCAAGATGCTGGCGGTGGGCCTGGGAAAACACAAGGGGGCCCAGCAGATCCACGCGATCGGCACCCAGCCCTTCATGGTGGAGACAGCCCGGGTCATCCTGGCCAAGGCGCCGGTCCTGGCCGGCGTGGCCGTGTTGGAGAACTCGCTAGATGAGACCATGGAAGTCCACGTGGTGCCCCCGGAGCGGTTCGAGGCCACCGACATCGCGCTCCTGAGGCGGGCCTGGCAGATCATCCCCCGCATCCCGTTCGATCCGCTGGACGTCCTGGTGGTGGACGAGATGGGCAAGAATATCAGCGGGACCGGCATGGACACGAACGTCATCGGGATCGGCGGCCGTCTCGCCGGGAAGATGACGATGGGAACGCCGGCCGTCTCGGCGGTCGTCGTCTTGGATCTCACCCGCGAGACCCACGGGAACGCCAACGGCATCGGCCTCGCCGATCTCACCACCCGCCGGGTGGTGGACGCCATCGATTACAAGGCCACCTACACCAATGTCATGACGACCCGGCTGTGGTCGGCCGGGCGCCTGCCCTTGATCCTGGACACCGATCGCGAGGCCGTCGAGGTGGCCGTGGGCGAGACACCCCTGGACCAGGTCCGCTTCGTCCGGGTCTTGAATACCCTGCACCTGGAAGAGCTGGAGATCTCGGAGGTGCTCCTGCCCGAGGCCAGGAAGCTCGGCCTTGCCGTCCTGGGCGAGGCGCACCCACTGGAGTTCGACACGAACGGGCGGATCAAGTCGTTCTGAACGTCGAGAGTCAGCCGTGACGGCGACGGGATGGGAGAGGAACCCGATGGCGATAAAACCCGTAGTGATCTCCATCAACGACAAGCTCTGCAAGGGGGCGGACGGCTGCGGCATCTGCCTGGCCCTCTGCCCCAAGGATGTCTTCAAGGTGGCCGAGCGGCTGACCAGCCGGGGCATCCGGCCGCCGCAGATCGACAAGATCACGGCCTGTACCAACTGTGGCAACTGCATGATCTACTGCCCGGACATGGCCATCGTCGTGCGACTCGACGAGGTGCCGGAAGCGGCTGCTGCTGCGGGGCAGCAGCAGCAATGAAAAATGTCAAACCGACAATGGAAAACCGGACAACCCATCCGATAATCGATCAGCTTTTCGGCCGAGGGCGGATCGGCTGTTGGCTTTCCATTTTTAATTGTCGGTTGTCGGTTTTGCATTTTCAATCTTCCATTGGAGCGTTTCATGCCTAATCGCGCAGTTCTGACCGGACGTCACTTCATGATGGGCAACATCGCCTGTGCCGAGGGGGCGGTGGCCGCCGGGTGCCGCTTCGCCGCCGGCTACCCCATCACGCCGGCCACCGAGGTGGCCGAGCGGCTGGCTGAGCGGCTCCCCGCCGTGGGCGGGACGTTCCTCCAGATGGAGGACGAGATCGGATCCATGGCGGCCATCATCGGGGCCTCCTGGGGGGGGATGAAGTCGCTCACCGCGACCTCGGGCCCCGGGATCAGCCTGATGCTGGAGAACATCGGGTTCGCCGTCGGGACGGAGACCCCCTGCGTGATCGTGAACGTCATGCGCGGAGGACCGACCACCGGGATCCCCACGGTCGAGCTCCAGGGGGATGTCATCCAGGCGCGGCGCGGCTCCCACGGCGACTACCAGATCATCGCCCTGGCGCCCTCCTCGGTGCAGGAGTGCTTCGACTACACGGTGGAGGCCTTCAACCTCGCAGAGCGGTATCGAACCCCCGTTTTCGTACTGATGGATGCCTTCCTGGGGCACATGCGGGAGGAGCTGGTCATCCCTGCGCCGGAGGCCATCCCGCTCGCGGACCGGAGGCGCTTCCCGAAGGGCATGGACGTGGAGAGCCTCCCCGCCTTCCTGGACGAGGACGTGGCCCCCATGCCCGTCTTCGGCGGGGGCCACAAGGCCCACGTGACCAGCTCCTGCCACGATGCCTACGGCCGCCGGAACGTCATCGACGCCTCGGCCCTGGATGTGTTCATCAAGAAGCTCAACGGGAAGATCGAAAATCACCAGGACGACATCGTCCGGGTGGCGTCGGACACCGAGGGGGCCGAGGTCGTCCTGGTGAGCTACGGCTCCATCTTCCGCGCCGCGCAGGCCGCCGTGGAGGCGGGCCGGGCCGGCGGCCTCAAGCTGGGCTGGATCAAGTTGGGGACGATCTGGCCCTTCCCCGACAAGGCCCTCCGGGCCGCGGCGCAGACGGCCAAGCGGCTGATCGTCTTGGAAAACAACCTCGGCCAGCTATTCCCCTACGTTCAGGCCGCGGTCGCCCCGCACTGCAGGGTCAGCTTCCTGCCGCCCCGGATCCTCGGCGAGATGCACGAGATCGGGGACATCCTGGCGGCGGTCCGCGAGGTGCACGCATGAGCTTGGCAACCTACGAGCATCCGCTGGCGAAGTACATCCGCCCCTCCGCCAAGACCACGGCGAACTGCCCCGGGTGCGGCAACGGGATCCTGGCGCAGGCGATCCTGCAGGCCATCGACGAGCTGGGCCTGTCCCTGGACGATTTCGTCTTCGTCTCGGGGATCGGCTGCTCGGCTTGGATCCCCAGCCCCAGCTTCTACGCCGATGTCCTGCACACCACCCACGGGCGCCCCATCGCTTTCGCCACCGGGATCAAGGCAGTCCTGCCGGACAAGCACGTCATGGTGATCAGCGGCGATGGGGACCTCACCGCCATCGGTGGGAACCACCTGATCCATGCGGCCCGGCGGAATATCGCCATGTCCGTCTTCTGCGTGAACAACGGGATCTACGGGATGACCGGCGGCCAGGTGGCCCCCACCACGCCCATCGGCCTTCTCACCGTCACCACCCCGTATGGCAACGCCGAGAATCCCTTCGACATCTGCAAGCTGGTGGAGGGGGCGGGCGCCTCCTTCGTGGCCCGCTGGACGACCTACCATCCGCGGCAGATCGTGAAGACCGCCAAGGCGGCCATCCGGAAAAAGGGCTTCGCCTTCGTCGAGGTCATCTCGCAGTGCCCGGTCGAGTTCGGGCGCAAGACCGGGATGGGCAACACGGTCCAGATGCTGGAGCATTACAAGAAGAACTCGGTCTCAGTGGCCAAGGCCAAGACCATGAGTCCCGAGGAGCTGACGGGCAAGATCGTGGTGGGCGAGTTCGTGGACATCGAGAAACCGGAGTTGATCGAGACGCTGGCGGCGGTACGGGCCAAGGCGATGGCAGGAGGAGCGTAGCGCCCGCCCCGCTGGAGGAAACGACGTGAAACGCACGGAGATTCGCATCGCGGGATTCGGCGGCCAGGGTGTAGTCCTGGCCGGGGTCCTCCTGGGGACCGCCGCCGCCGTCGCCGACGGCCGGCGGGCCGTCCAGACCCAGTCCTACGGCGCGGCGGCCCGCGGCGGCGGGGCCCGCTCGGAGGTGATCATCTCCGATGACCCCGTCACCTACCCGCGCGTCACGCACCCGGACCTCATGATCGCCATGTCGGAAGAGGCCATGAAGAAGTATGGCCCGGACATGCGGCCCGGCAGCCTGCTCGTGATCGACAGCGACCTGGTGAAAGAGGTGAAGCGGGACGACCTGCGCCTCCTGGGTATTCCGGCCTCCAACCTCGCCACCCAGGAGCTGGGCCGGACCATCGTGGCCAACCTGGTGATGCTGGGGGTGCTGGTCGCCAAAACCGGCATCGTGAGCGCCGCCGGGATGGAGGCCGCCATTCGCGAAAACGTCCCCCCCAAGACCATCGACCTGAACCTCAAGGCCTTTCGCCGGGGGCTGGAGCTCGGCGGGCAGGCCCTCATCCAGGAGCCGGTGAGCCATGCGACTGCATGAGCACGAGGCGGCCAGCCTGTTTCGCCAAACCGGGATCCCCGTTCCCTCCTTCGCCGTGGCCCGCTCGGCCGACGAGGCGGTGGCCGCGCTGGACGCGGTGGGGCTCCCCGTCGTCATCAAGGCCCAGGTCCTGGTGGGCTCGCGGGGCAAGCACGGCGGCATCGTCGTGGCCGAGACCGCGGACCAGGTCCGTGAGAAAGCGGGCGCGATGCTCGGCAGCCGGGTGCGCGGCTTGCCGGTCGAGTCCGTGATGGTCTCGAAGAAGGTGCCCATCGCGCGCGAGCTGTACACCGGGGTCACCGTGGACGCCGCGGCCGGCGCCATCACGGCGATCCTGGGAACCGCCGGGGGGATCGACGTGGAGACCGCGGCCAGAGAGCAGCCCGAGTCCCTGTTTCGGGCTACCGTGATTCCGCCTGCCGACCTCCGTGGCCACCAGGCGCGCGCGCTGGCCCGGCAGGCCGGGTTCCGCGGCGACCTCATGGTCAAGATCGGCGATGCCCTGGTCGGCCTCTACCGGGCCTTCCGGCGATACGATGCCCTGATCGCCGAGGTGAACCCCCTGGTGGTGACCGCCGACGACGCCCTCTGGGCCGTGGACGCCGTGCTGGAGGTGGACGACTCCGCCCTCTTCCGCCACCCCGAGATGCCCAAGGACGTCCTGACCCGGATCGAGCAGCCCCTGGAGCGGGCGGCCAAGCAGATCGGCGTTTCTTACGTGGACCTGGACGGGGACATCGCCCTGATCAGCAGCGGCGCCGGCCTCGGCATGGCCACCATGGACGTGGTGGGCCAGCGCCTCCGCCCGGCCAACTTCCTGGAGACCGGCGGGGGGATCACCGAGGAGCTGATGTACAAGGTGACTGATCTGGTCCTGCAGAAGCCCGGCGTGCGCGGCCTCCTCATCAACCTGTACGGAGGGATCAACCCCATCCACGAGGGGGCCAAGGGTATCGTCCGCGCCCTCAAGGAGAAACAGGTCAAGATCCCGGTGGTGGCCAAGGCTCTGGGCAATCGCCAGGAGGAGACCTGGGCCACCCTCCAGGAGGCCGGGGTCATCGTCGTGACCGACATCACCACCGAGGCGGCCGTGGACGCCCTGTGCGCGGCACTGGAAGCGAGTCCGAGGTCCTAGGTCCGACGTCCGAGGTCGTCTGTGTTTGCCAGCCTCGAACCGTGAACCGCCGCACCTCGCACCGCCGACGGAGCAGGCTATGAGCATTCTCCTCAACAGGAACACGCGGGTCCTGGTCCAGGGAATCACCGGTAAGATCGGCCGGGCCCAGACCAAGTGGATGGTGGAGTACGGCACGCGGATCGTGGCGGGCGTCACGCCCGGCAGGGGCGGCGAGACGGTCGAGGGGGTCCCGGTCTTCGACAGCGTCGCCGAGGCGGTCAGGGAAACCGGCGCCGAGGCGTCCGTGTTCTTTGTTCCCGCCCGATCGGTGAAGGACACCGTCTTTGAAACCCTGGAGGCCGGCGTCAAGCTGGTGGTGGTGGTGACGGAGCATATCCCCGTCCACGATACCATGGAGATGCGGGCCGAGTCGGGGAAGGCCGGCGCCATCCTCCTCGGACCGACCACCCCGGGGATCCTCACCGTGGGCGAGGCGAAGATGGGAATCATTCCCGGGAACCTCTTTCCGAAGATCGGTGGGCGCGCCGGCGTCATCTCCCGCAGCGGCACCCTGGCGTATGAGGTCGGCGGGATTCTGGCCAAGGCCGGCGCAGCGCCGAGTACCGTGGTGGGGATGGGGGCGGACCCCGTCGTCCTCACCGACCTGTCCGCGCTGCTCCGCCTGTACGGCGAGGACCCGGCCACCGACTTCGTCACCATCGTGGGGGAGGTGGGGGGTATCCAGGAAGAGCTGGCCGCCGAGTACATCGCCACGAAGTTTGCGAAGCCCGTTATCGCTTACATCGCTGGCCGCAACACGCCGGAGGGAAAACGCATGGGCCATGCCGGGGCCATCGTCCAGCGCGGCATGGGGAGCGTGGCCAGCAAGGTGCGGGCGTTGGAGAAGGCCGGGGCACACATCGCCCGGACCCCCGCCGAGATCGGCGAAATCGCCAGGCAGCTCCAGGGGCACTCCACGTAGGCCGCACCTCTCGGAGGAGACCCGACCATGTCCGTCGCGGTGCTGATGGTGAAGATGAAGATTCCGAAGGAGATCGAGGCGAAGTTCAACGCCTTCTACGAGCAGGTTCATATCCCGGACGTCCTGGCCTTCCCGGGGGCGGTCAGCTTCCGGCGCTACCGGGCCGTCATGGGCGACGACGGCTTTCAGCTGCTTTCCGTCGTCGAGTTCAAAGACGAGGCCGCTCTGCGGCGGTTCTTCGAGTCGGACTACCGGAAGCAGATCGCCGAGAAGCTCGACGCGGAGTTTGGCGGTCTCATCGAGCGCCAGCGGCTCACCTACGAGCAGACCTGGCCCTGAGTCCCGTCGCCGTCAAGCCGGCACCACGAGGGCGAGCGGCCCGGAATCTGCGCATCCGGAATTCTGGGGGTTGCGCGGATGGATTCCCTCTCGACGCTCCTATGGCAGCTGCTCAAGCCGCACAGCCACATCGTCGCCGGCCTCTACCTTGCTCTCCTGATCGTGGGGACGCTGGGGCTCTTGGGGTATGCGCTCCTGGAGGTCACGTCGAGACTGACCGCCTGGTGGGAGAGGCGCTGGGGTCCGGCGTTCCTGGCCGCCCGGCCCGAGGTGGCCATTTTCGTGCTGACCCTGGCCGCGCTGTGCACCCTGGCGCTGCTCTTCATCCTCGCCTGTGACGGGCTTGTCCCGGACGAGTGGAGCGCCTTGATGGCCCAAAGCTAATGTAGCGCGTTCGACGCTCCCGTTCCGACCGTTCCCCCGCCGATGCCGAGATAAACTTTCTGGACTTGTGGGTTGTTCTCGAGCTGGGAGGCCGGACCCTCCAACACCGTGCGCCCGGTCTGCAGCAGATACGCGTAGTCTGCAAACTCCAGTGCCAATCGCACCGATTGCTCGGCCAGAAGGAGGGTCAATCCCTCCCGATGGAGGCGCTCCAGGGTATCGTACAGCGTCTCCACAATCATGGGGGCAAGCCCGAGACTTGGCTCGTCCAGCAGCAGCAGCTTCGGCTCGCTCATCAGCGCCCGGCCCAGCGCCAGCATCTGGCGCTCCCCTCCGCTCAACGTCCCTGCCCGCTGTTTTCGGCGCTCCGCCAGGACCGGAAACAGCGTATACGCCCTGTCCAGCAGGAGCGGGATGCGCCCTCGATCGGAAAGGGCTGTGGCGCCCAGTCGGAGGTTCTGCTCCACGGTCTGGCCGACGAAAAGACGCCACCCCTCGGGCGAGAGGGCGAGACCCTTCGAGACAATGGCATACGCGTCCAGGTGCTCGGTCCGCTCGCCGTTCCACTCGATCGTGCCCGAGGTGGCGCGCACCAGTCCGACGATGGCGTTGAGCGTCGTGGTCTTCCCGGCCCCGTTGGAGCCGAGCAAGGCGACCACGCTGCCGGGGGGAACCTGCAGGGACACGTCGGCAACCCCCACGAGATCCCCGTAGCGCACCTGCAGATGCTGAACGCTCAGTGCCCCCGCGCGCCCGCCACCGCTTCCCATGTCACGCACCGCGCCCGCCCGCCCCGTCCGGGGTCGCCGCTCGGCGGGATCTTCTCCCGGCCCCCAGGTACGCCTCCACGACCTTCGGGTCGTCCACGATATCTTCCGGGCTGCCCGCGGCGATGATCTCCCCGTGGTTGAACACGATGACCCGCCGGGCCAGGGTCAGGACCACTTCCATGATGTGCTCCACGATCACCAGCGTGACACCCTGCTGGTGGATCTGCCGGACCAGCGCGATCGCCTGCTGGATCTCGAGCGGCGTGAGGCCGGAAAGAGCCTCGTCCAGCAAGAGCAGGCGCGGCTCCATCGCCAGCGCCCGGGCGATTTCCAGCCGTTTGCGGCCCGGCGTCCCCAGGCTCTTGGCCCGATGATCCGCCTGCCCTCCGAGGCCGGTGAACTCCAGGATCCGCCTGGCCTCCTCGCGCGCCGCCGCCGGACGCGCGTGGCGCAGAAAAGACCCCACCATGACGTTGTCGAGGATGGTCATGTCCTCGAAGGTCGCCGGAACCTGGTAGGTGCGTCCGATCCCCAACCGGGCGTGCTGCTCGGGGGTGGCCCGGGTGACATCCTCCCCCTCGAAGATCACGGATCCGCCGGTGGGCGTCAGCTCTCCGCTGAGGCAGTTGAAGAAGGTGGACTTCCCGGCCCCATTGGGGCCGATGATCCCCACGATCTCCCCGCGGCTGATCTCCAGATCGGCGCCTGCGACAGCCAGGAAGCCCTGAAACGCCTTTGAGACCTTTTGCGCCTTCAGCAAGAGGGCCGAATCCACTCGGCGCGCCCCTTCCGGCCCTTCCAGGCCGCGTAGCGGTCCCAGATCTCCATCAATCCGCCCGGTTCGAATCGGGACAGCAGGATGATGATCCCCCCGTATATGATGAATGTCAGCCCCGTGCCCTCCCCCCCGAACATGCTGTTGGCGAATGTCTGCAGGGGAATGAGAATCGCGGCTCCGACCAGCGGCCCGACGAGGGTGCCCGCGCCCCCCAGGGCGGCCATGATCACCATCTGCACAGACACCATGATGCCAAACACGCTGTCCGGATCGACAAACCCCAGCATGACGGCATACAAAGAGCCGGCCAGCGAGGTGAACGCCGCGCTCGCGATCATCGCATACAACTTATACTGCGGCGCGGGCACGCCAAGGCTGCGGGCGGCGCGTTCTCCGGATTTGACCGCCCGCAGGTAGTATCCCATCCGGCCTTGCTCCATCCAGCAGGTAAAGCCCAATACCGACGCCAGCACGACCAGGAAAATGTAGTAGTAGGGGATCGAGCTTCGGTAGGAGAGATCCCAGATCGTCCGTCCGATGGCCGGGCCGCCCAGCCCTCTGGCCGCCCCGACGAATTCCCAGTTGGTGACCAGGAGGCGGATCAGCTCGGCGACGGCGATCGTGGCCATGGAAAAGTAATGGCCGCGCAATCGAAAGGTGGGGATGCCGACGAGGACGGCGATGCCGACGCTCACGGCAATGCCCACCGGGATGCCCAGCACGGGTGCGCCCTGCCAGTGCGTGTAGACGAGCAGGGGAAGGTACGCTCCCACCCCAAAAAAGATGGCGTGCCCGAAGGAGACCTGGCCTGCATACCCGCCGACGATGTTCCATGCCGACGCGAGGACCGCCCACAGCAGCGCCAGGGCGATCATGCGCTCGTAAAACGGATCCTGAAACGTCCAGGGAACAACGAGAAGCAGGCTTCCGAGGACGACCCATGCCCACCGCATCAGGCTGTCCCCATGAGACCCTGCGGCCGGACCCAGAGGACGGCCACGAACAGCGCGTAGACGACCACGTCCTTATACACCGAGCCGATATAATAGGCCGATCCTGCCTCGATCAGCCCGATGATGAGACCGGCCAGCATCGCCCCCGGCACGCTGCCGAATCCTCCGAAGCAGACGACGACGAACGCAATCAAGACCAGGGACTCTCCCACCGTGGGGGTCAGATAGTAGAAGGTCGCAATCAGGGCGCCGGCGATGCCGGCGCTGGCGGAGGCCAAGCCCCACGCCAGCGCCTGCATGCGGTCCGGACGAATGCCCATCAGCATGGCGGCCTGGCGGTCTTCGGACACCGCCAGAATCTGGCTGCCGAGCGTTGTGTGGGTCAGCAGCAGGTGCATGCCCGCGGTGAGGGCCATGGCGAGTATCCCGGCGACCAGTTGCGCGAAGCCGATCAGCACCCCCCCTAGGTTCACGCTGCCGCCCAGCACCGTGCCGGGAAGGGTGACAAACGTGGCGGAGAAAAACCAGAAGATGGTGTACCGCATCAGGAGCGCCAGCCCAAAGGTCGAGATGATCTGGGCGAGCATCGGCCCGCGCATGACCTCCCGGATCAGCAAGTAGTACACGACAGCCCCGAGCAGAAACATCAGCGCGGCCGTCAACAGGGTGAACAGCAGAGGGCCGGCGTGCAGCGCCACCACCGCCAGGTATGCGGCGTACATCCCCAGCATCACAAAATCGCCGTGGGCGAAGTTCACGACGTTCATCATGCCCCAGACCAACGTCAGGCCCGAGGAGAACAGGGCGTAGACGGCCCCCAACAGGAGGCCGCTCACGGCCACTTGGAGGAACACCACCGGAGATTACCTCCACCCCTTGAAGGGCCAGATCAGGGAGCCATGCGCCACCGAGGCGGGCCAGATGGTGACGTACTCTTTCCCCTGCAGCTGGTTGACATACGTGGATGCCAGTGTGTTCATCCCCGTGGCATCATAACGGATGCCCCGGTACCCCATCATGAGCTGATTGGGGGTGAGGTTGGTCTCCATCAGCGCTTTGCGAATGGCTTCCGGCTGGGTGGACCCGGCGCGATTGATGGCCTCCATCAAGGCGAAGAATCCCTGCATGTTGCGCCCGCTGGTGTCATCCAGATCCACGCCGGTCTTGGCCTTGTACAGTTCATTGATCTTGTAGGTTGCACTGCCGGGTTTGCCGATATCCCACGCACTGCGGTTGACCACCCCTTGCGCGATATCCCCCACGTCCTTGATGTACGACGGATCGGAGAAGCCCGTGTCGTCCCCGATCACCATGCGCGGCGAATAGTTAAGCGTCTTCATGGTCTTGGTGAACAGCAGCGCGTCCGAGGTGTAGCTGACGAAGATCGCCACATCGGGGTCCTTCTGTTTGAGCTGCAACACCTCGGCCGACACATCGATGCTGTTGGCGCTGTACGCAATCTGCGCGGCGAGGGTGAACCCGCCCTTCACCAGGACATCTCGGATCTCCCCGCCGACCGACGTCCCGTATTCGGTGTTCTCGTTGACCACCGCGAAGGTCTTGACTTTGGTGCCGGCCTTCTGCAGGTCCGTCAGGAACCCGAGGTAGGCCGCGGCGTAATCCGATCCGATCGGCGTGCTCCGGAAAATCCACTTGAACCCGCGGGCGTTGATGAGCAGCGAGGAGGAGTCGCCCACCGTCCAGGGGATGCCGTATCGCTCGGCAATGGCCGTGCACGGAATGGTGACGGACGAATGGTAGGCGCCCTGCAGGGCGACCACCTTCTCCTGGGTGATCAGCCGCAGGGTTTCGCTCTGCCCGACGGACGGATTGCCCTGGCTGTCCGCGAAGACCACCTGCACCTTCGCCCCGCCGAGATTCGGCAATCCGACCGTGCTCCCCAGTGGAAGCCGTGCCATCTCTGGATAGCCGTGGTTGATGATGTCGGCGGCGACCTCGATCGCCGCCTTGGTGGCCTGACCGGCCGCCGCCGCGTTGCCGCTCAGAGGCTCGACCACGCCGATCTTCACGACCGGCGCCGCGGCCTCTCCGTGCGCCGGCCACCCCAGCATGACCAGCAGGACCCCCGCCACGAGTGCCAGTGCTTTCCGCATGTGACGCCCTCCTTTGGCAATTCCCCTGCGCCCCCGGATCCCTCAGCGGGGATCCCGGTCGGCGAACAGGATGCCGCCCCGCCCCCAGCTGGCGCGCGGGACATCCTCGAAGATCACGTGGACACCGTCCAGGGGGGTCTTGGCGATCTGGGACACCGCCTCGCTGACGACCTTCGTCAGCTCCCGCTTCTGCTCGAGCGTCCGTCCTTCCAACAGGCGAATCGTAATTACCGGCATGGCAGCATCTCACCTCCTCCCGTCATCCCGCCTTCAAGCTGAATCCTCCATCCACCAGGATCATCTGCCCGGTGATGAAGTTGGCATCGTCGGACGCCAGGAACAGGATGGCCTTGGCGATGTCCTCGGGCTGCGCCATCCGCTTCAGATAGGAGCCCTCGATCATCCCCTTCTTGACGGCATCGGGCAGAGGGGCGGTCAGGTCCGTCAAGGTGTGGCCCGGCGCCACGGTGTTCACGGTGATGTGCGGCGCCAGCTCCTTGGCCATGGTCTTGGTGAGGCTGATCACACCGCTCTTGGCGGCGCTGTAGTCCATGACCCCCTCGCGGCCGCAGTGGGGAACACCCCGGATCGAGGAGATGTTGACGATCTTTCCCGATTTTTGGGACAGCATGTGCCGGGCCGCCGCTTGGGCGCAGAGAAATACCCCGACGAGGTTGACCTCCAGCGTCTTGATCCAATCTTCCGCGGTCTTCTCCATGAAGGGCCTGGGGATGGTCATCCCTGCGTTGTTCACCAGGATATCGATCCGGCCGAACTCCTTGACAAACCCATCCACCGCGCTCCGGACCTGATCCGTCTTGGATACATCTGCCGCGAAGGTCCTGAGCGTGTATCCCTTGGCCTTGGCGATTTCGCTCGCTTTGGTCAGATGATCCTGGTTCAGATCGATGACCCCCACCTGTCCGCCCTCGGCCAGCATCAGCAGGGCGGTGGTGGCGCCAATTCCCCGCCCTCCCCCGGTGATCAAGGCCGTTTTTCCTTGGAATCTCATCCGTTCACCTTCCTTCCCTGTCGAAGACGTTGCGCAGGCAGGTTAGGCCGTCCGGCTGACGGCCGTCGCCCGCTCTCTCCTCAGGCGCCGCCCCGGGACACGATTCAGACACCTGGAGCGGCCTGGCCTCACCCCCCTCCCCCGAGAATCTCACCCACAAACCCGAGCCGGGCAGAGATTTCCCGCGCCCCGGCTTGCACGCGCTCGGCGAGGCGCGAGAGGATCCGCACGGGCAGCCGCTGCCGGGGGCCCGAGATGCTCAGCGCAGCCACCACCACACCTCGGTGGTCGCAGATGGGGGCCGCCACGCAGCGGAGGCCAAGGCTACACTCTTCATCATCAATGGAGAAGCCCAGCTGGCGGATCTGGGCAAGCATGCGCTGGAGCGCTCGGAACCCTCCAACTGTTCGAGGGGTGAGGCGCTTGAGCCGCTGCCCCTGCAGCCGCCGCATCAGCTCGTCCGGCGGCAGGGCGGCAAGCAGGACTTTCCCCAGCCCCGTAGCATGGGCCGGCACCCCACCTTCTACGTCCAGCCGCAGGCGCACGAGACCCGGGCTCTCTACCTTGTGCAGGTTGACCACCCGCGTCCCATCCAGGACACCCAGATTCACGGTTTCTCCCGTCTCGGCGGCGAGAGCCTCCATGACGGCGTGGGCGGCCTCTCTGAGTCCATACCGATCGGCCCCGCGACTGCCGAGAGCAAACAGGCGGTAGGTGAGCTGATACTGGTCACTCCGGGGATCTTTCTCGACGTAGCCCCGGCGGACCAGTGTCGCCAGCAGCCGATACACGGAGCTCTTGCCCAGACCCACCTTCTTGGACAGTTCGGTCAAGCTCATCGACTGAACCGCCCCCAGGGTCTCCAGAATGGAGAGGGCCCCCTCGACGGCGGGCGCGGCGTAACGGGTGGGTCGGTTCAGGCTTGGCATGGCGAGTCCTTGTCAACCTGTTCCTCAGACAAGGCGGAGCTTGAACCCGGAAAGGCCTTCTGAGATCAGCCGGAGAGATCAAGTTCAGCATATGGAACATAGTTTAATCAGCAAAACAATGTCAAGCCCCTTTTTTCGCGGCCACCGCTCCCCGCCAATTGTCTTGGCAGCATTTTCGGAGGGCGGGAATGCGCGGAAGGAGTCGGCGGCGTCAGCTTGAGGGAGAAGAGGCTCGACCCGTGCGACCAGCTCCTGCCGTTCGCGTTCATAGACCTTCAAGCGCGTGTTGACTTTGCCGCCGGTTGGAAGTATACGATTCCTAATGCGGCACCTTTACGAGGCTATCCAGGATCGGGTGGGCGGCTGGCGGGCGATGGTGGATTCGGTGATGATTGATACCGCCTACGATGGCCAGGTGCTCAACGTCGCCCTCACCGACATCCCCGAGCGCAAGGCCGACCTTGTTGCCGGCCGGTACGAACTCCCCGCTCCAGCCGGTCCGACGACCATCGCCGTCAAGATTACCGATATGCTGGGTGAGGAGGTCCTTGTGACGCGGGAAGTGGCCTAGCCCCGGCTGGACGGGACCGGCGGCGGGTGAGGTGTACGACTTTCGGCTACAGGCGGATGATGCGGAACCCCTCTCGGCTGGCGGCCTCAACGAGGCGGTCGTCGAGGCTGACGAAATCGAGGCTGGCGGGTTCGTATTCGGCGGCCACCAGGGCCGCGGCGAGCTGGAGGCTGTCGCTGGCGCGGAGCGGATGGACCCGGAGCATGCGCTGCGCGGCGGTCCGGACGGCGTCGGTGGCCAGCACTTCGTGCCATGCCCCGCCGACGGCCCGCAATCGTTCCAGGGCCTGACCGACCTCGGCCACGCCGAGGGCGGAGTCGCGCTCCCGCCGGGCGATGGCCGAGGCGCATTCGACGGGAGTGCCCCACCAGACGATCATCCCGGCGTCCCGTCGAAGCAGATCCAAGAGAGCATCCCGCGGCGACTCGTCAACCAGCAGAGGAACGATGGCGGAGCTGTCCCAGAAGATCACCGGCTCTCCCGCCGCTCTTCGAGGAGCGCCTCCACGACACTCCGCCTAGGTTTCGGCACCGGCCCCCGGAGCGTCGTGGGCGATACCGGCCCCGTCGCCCGCCGCAGAAGTCCCGCGCGCTCCAGGCGGGCAAGGCGACCCTCCGGATGGGCCGCGGCCTCCACGCGGTCGAGCCGGGCCACCGGCTGATCCCGATCCAGGATCAGGATGGGTTGGCCGGCTTTGACCTTTTTCAGGTACGCGCTCAGGCGGCTCTTGATCTCCGAAATAGTGGCCTTTTCCATGTGACCAATATAGTCATTTCTCAGAGACCAGTCAATAACTTCTGTGGCCTCGTCCGACTGTCTTTCGGGTCGGTCCTACGGCGAGGCCCCGCAGGTGGATCCGGGACTCCGATATCTCACCGTGCTCGGCGGGGCCGGCGTGACCTTCGGCCTCGGATTCTACGAGAGGCCGGAGGCCCTGGACATGCTCCTCGCAGGGGGCGGCTCGGATGCCCTCCTTGGCCGCTGGTCGGTGTTGTACGGACCCATCGCGGACCTCCCTCTTGGCGACGTTGAGCTCTGGGAAGAGCACGCGCTTCCAGTCGCGGGCGACGACACCCATCCCGTCTTGCGGAGGAGTCGCCCGATCCTGAGGCGGCCCGCGAGCTCTATGTCCAGGGCGTGGCGGCGGGCGAGCGGGCCCTCGGCCCCGAGGTTTTCGAGACCGAAGCGGGCCATTTTTGGGGGGTGACGGAAACGCGGCCCTACATGCGCGCCCGCTTCGGGCTGGCCCGTTGCCTGGAAGATCTGGAGCGCACGGACGAGGCCATCGGTCACTCTGGAAGCATGGAAGAGGCAGTGATCACGGTTGACGAGCTGGGCCGGGCATGGCAGGCGACGCCGGGAGCCGCCCAGTGGCTGCGCGCCGAAAAGCCAAAGGGGAGACCGCGAGCACGGAAGCGGTAATCTCCGGCCCCTCCGAAAGCGCTTGACGCCGGATAGATACGCGCCAGCAGAAAACGCTCCGCAACCGGGAAGGCAGCCGGAATGCCGTCCGGTCCTCCGGCTCTCCTACTTCATCTGCGAGAATTCCGTCGGCGAGAGGATCTTGTTGCTCTGGCTGACCACGATGGCGCGCAGGCGCGCCAGCACCTCCGCCCGGCGCGGGTCCCTGGCCCAGGCCCCCCACTTCGCCTGCCGCTCGTTGAGATCGGCGTAGGCCCACAGGTGCACCACCTCGTTCAGCTGCCCGATCTCGGTATGCCAGAAACCGACCGGCGCGATCCCATGCTCGGCGATGCAGGGCAGAATCTTGGTGCGGGCCAGCTCCAGGTACTCCGGGAGCCCGCCGACGACAAGTTGATAGGTCCGCAGCTCGTAGATCATAGCCTCGCGCTCCTCCGGGTGCCTGCGGGTTCCCTCCGCCACACACCCCTCACCAGCCGCATGCGTCCCTCCTCGCCTCTGCTACTTTACTGCCGTCCCCAGCGCCGCCGCCGCCCTGGCGGCCGCCTCGGCCGCCAGCCTGGCCTCCATCTCCAGCGACTTCTTCTGCCGCAGGATTCCCGTGACGGTCGTGAAGGCGGCCAGGAGCAGGATCGTCAGCGCGATCGGATGGGTCACCAAGATCGAGAGATCACCTCGCGACATGGCCATGGAGCGGCGGAAGTTGGATTCCAGCATGACGCCCAGGATCTGGGCCAACACCATGGGCGAGACGGGGTATTCGTACCGGATCAGGATATAGCCAAGGAACCCGAACGCCACACAGGTGATCATGTCGAAGATATCGTTGTCGATGGCGTAAGAGCCCACCATGCAGGCCAGAAAGATCAGCGGCACCAGGAAGCGGCGATCCACGCTGATGACCTTGGCGAAGAACCGGGCGAAGGTCAACCCCAGGATCACGAACACGAAGTTGGCCATGATCATCCCGGCGAAGATCTGGTGGACCAGGTCCGCATGGTCCACGAAGAGGAGCGGGCCGGGTTGGAGGTTGTGGATGGTCATGGCCCCCATCAGAACGGCGGTGGCCGCATCCCCCGGCACTCCCAGGGTCATCATGGGCAGGAGGTCTCCACCGGTGCTGGCATTCTCGGCGCACTGGGGAGCCGCCACCCCCTCCAGGATGCCCGTGCCGAACAGCTCCGGATGCTTGGAGGTCCGCTTGGCCTCGCTATACGCGATGAAGCAGGAGGTTTCGGCCCCGATGGCCGGGGTGACCCCCACGATCAGGCCGATGATGCCAGCGCGCACAAACGTCCACGTGCACTCCTTCAGTTCTCGGAGCCGGGGAATGATGTTCGTCAGAACCGCGCTCACCCGGGGCGCGCTGAGGACGACCTCGACCTGGCGGAAACACTCCGAGAGGGCGAAGAGGCCGATCAGCATCGGCACGAAGGAGAAGCCGCCGGTCAGCTGCGTCGTCCCGAACGTGAACCGTGGGAAGCCCCCCATGGGATCCAGGCCGACCATCGCGATGAGAAGGCCGAGACAGCCGGAGATGATGCCCTTCAGGGGGGACCTGCCGGTCAGGCTCACGGTGACCGACAGGCCGAAGACCGCCAGGGCGAAGTACTCGGGGGCGCTGAAGCGGAGGGCGAAGTTGGCCAGGATCGGGGCAAAGAAGGTCAGACACAGTGCCGTGAACATGCCGCCAATGCCCGAAGCAATGGTGGACATGCCGATGGCCTTGCCGGCCATGCCCTTCAGGGCCAGGGGATATCCGTCAAACGTTGTTGCCGCAGCGGCCGGAGTCCCGGGCGTCTTCATCAGGATGGAGGCGATGCCTCCACCGTAGATCGCCCCCGTATAGATGCCCAGAAGCATCACGATGCCGGTGAACGGATCCATGCCGAAGGTGAACGGGACCAGCAGGGCGATTCCCATGGTTGCAGTGAGTCCCGGGATGGCCCCGATGATGATCCCGGAAAAGGAGCCCAGGACGAGCGCCAAGAGATTGCGCCCCCACAGCACCGTGGCGAAGCCTTTATACAAGAGCCCCAGATCGACCATGCCACACCCTCCGTGGGAGAGACCTAGCGGATGCGCCCGAAGCTGAGCCAGTTCACGACGTCCTCGGCGGGTCCCCGTGGGAGGGGCACGTGCAGAACCGTGTCGAAGATGGCGTAGACCATCAGGGGCGTGAGCACCGCCACCAGGATCAGCACCGGCCACCGACGCTCGCCCAGGATCCAGAGGAAGCACAGCATGTACAGGAACGTGGTGGCATCAAACCCGATGCGCACGATGGCGAACAGGTAGGCGAACGTCAGGACGGCCACCAGCGTGACGCGCCGGAGGTCTACGCCCTCCAGTCGCTTCTCCAGCGAGAGCGCCCGGCCGGTCAGCGCCCGGTAGAGGAGCAAGAGGGCGGCCAGCAAGAGGAGACTCGCCACCCCTCTCGGGATGACGAAGGGCCGGCCGAGCAAAGCCACCACCGGCCACGTGGTGGATTCGTAGAAGACATAGAGACAGATCGGGATGACGAGCAGGGCAACGATGATGTCGGCCTTCTTCATGGTCAAATTGGCCATAGCACACCCCGGAGCGCGCAGCCCGGCAACCGCTCTGGGGGGAGGGCACTCGCCCTCCCCCCGTCCGCAGTCGCGTGCGTCGAGCTTACTTCTTCAGGAGGCCCACCTGGGCCAAGACAGGTTTCAGAGACGTTTCCATGCCCGCCAGGAACTCCCCGAACTTGTCGTATTCCATGTAGGTGCGGGGGAGGGCTAGGCCATCCATCAGCTTCACGTACTCCGGATCCTCCGCGGCCTTGCGGAAGCCGTCGCGGAGCACCTTGAGGATCTCGGGGGGCGTGCCCTTTGCCACCCCGAGCCCGCGCCAGTCGAAGATCGGATTCTCGATCGGATAGCCGGCCTCGGCGATGGTCGGGACTTCGGGGAAGAACGGGTTGCGGGTCGGCGAGACGGCCGCCAGGATCCGAACCTGCTTCGTCTTGTAGAACTGGAGCATCTCGTCCATCCCAGTGGAGGCCATGGTGATGTGCCCGCCAGCCAGGGCCACGCGGGTGGGGGCCGCCCCGTCAAACGGAACAAAGGTGAGGTTCAGATTGTAGGTCTTGGCCAGCAGGGCCGCCGACAGGTGCCAGGGCTGGCCCGGGCCCGCGTGGCCTATCGTCACGACGCCGGGATTGGCCTTGGCGTATTCCACCAGGTCTTTCATCGTCTTGAACTGCGAATCCCCCTTGACCGAGAAGCCTGCCGGACTGCGGTTGAGGAGGGCGATGAGATCGAAGTCCTCATAGCCGAGGTTCGCCAGACCGATCATCCGATACGTGCTGAGATTGAAGGTGATCACGCCGACGGTATAGCCGTCCGGCTTCGAGGTGGCCACGGAGTTCATTCCGACGGCCCCGGTCCCGCCGACCTTGTTCACCACGTTAATGTTGACGCCGAAATACTTCTTGCCGTGCATGGCCAATGTCCGGGCCAGCGTGTCCGTGCCGCCGCCCGCGGCCCACGGCACGACCAGGGTGATGTCCCGCTCCGGGAAGCCCGCCGCCGACGCCGAGACAGGAAGGACCAAAACGAGGGCGAAGAGTCCGACGACGATAAGAGCATACTTTCGCAGCATGACCGCCTCCTTTCTCCGTGCCAGGTTACCGGCCGACCCTGTAAGGAAATGTCCGGCATACGCTGGTGCGCTTCCACCTCCTTTCCATGCTCATGTGCAGAATGAGACCACTGCTCCCTTCCGATCCGGCCGCCCCGCTATGTTGGCGAGGCGGCGCCTCGCCGCCAAGGATGACTCTGCCATATACTCCGCAGTCAGGGCAATGCCCCGTCGAGATTGTCTGAAGGATGGGACAAATCTCCGGAGCAGATACCCGGACCGTCCTTGGCAGAAATCGGCGGCGGGCGCCGCCTCTACACCTCGCCTATTTTCCGAACTTGGCCTGCAAGTACTCCACGCTTTTCTTGTGGTTCTCGATGGCCTGCGCCAGGGTGTCCGGCTGATCCAGCTCGAAGCCGATGTAATTCATCTTGGCCTTGGCGACGATGGCGAAGATGGTGCTGAAGTCCAGCTCGTTGTCTCCGGCGACCTGCTGAATCTTGTGATCCTTGGAGGTCTTCAGGTGCATATACGCCATACGGTTCGCGTACTTCTCGATGAACGCCTGGGCATCTGCCGGCTTGGTCCACACCCGGGAGACGCAGAAGAAGTTGCCGGTATCGAACTGGAGGCCGAGGTTGGCATTGGCGTTCCCGAACAGATCTTCCGTCCCGAAGGAATTGACGCCGTTCCCCCTGATTGCCTCCAGCCCGTTCTCCACGACGTACCGCAGCCCGAACATCTTGGCGAAATTGGCGGCCTGATTGGCCCTCGTCACCGCTTTCTGAAACTCGGCGAAGGTCCAAGTCGTCTTCTGGGGGTCCATGGCGAACTCGAGGCCGGTGATCGCCCCGCGAACCGTGTGGGGCCCCTTCGTGAAGACGGCCGCGTTCGCCACCCCCCGCGAGAAGACCTCCCAGAAGTTCGGATCCAAGATCCCGACGTTCATCGCATAGGCGATCTCGACATCCCGCTGCTCGGCGTAGGCCGCCAGCTCCTTGGCCTCCGCCAGCGTGAGGTCCGCGAACGGATCGCGAATCTCGGTCCACCAGTACCCCTGCTCGTTGGCGAAATCGATGGCATTCTTCGCCCTCTTAAAGGTGTCTGGCCACTGCTTGATGAAGTTGACGTTGAGGAATCCCAGCTTGACGTTGGGGTACTGCTTCAGCACGATCTTTTCGGCGGCGAGGGCGCTACTCGCGAAGAGGGTAGCGCACAAGAAATGGTGATGGCCAACAATCGTTTCATGATCGGCTCCTTTTGCGTCCCACGGACGATGAGTTGGACCGCCTCAGAAGCGACCGGACTGCTCTCCTTGGGGAGAGCAGAAGGATGCCGGGCGGAGCTGGACGCTTCTGAGGCACGTCACACCATCAGCCTTTGCGCTCCTGCTCCGCGAGCTCTTGGAACCTCTTCACGTTGTCCTCCCCGGCGAAAGCCCCAACCCGCTTATAGGCCGGACCCATCTTGGCCCGGAACGGGGCCAGGTCTGGGCGCGTCACCGTCATGCCGAGATCTGCCAGCTTCTTGATCTGGCCCACCTCCTCATCCCCGATGAGCTTGCGCATGAGATCGCCCGCCGCCTTGCTCTCTTCGTAGAAAATCGTCTGCTGCTCCGGGGTCAGCTTCTTCCACGTGATGGCGCTGACGGTGTGAATCATGTTGTTGTACACGTGCTGCGTGGTGGCGAGGTGCTTCTGCACCTCGTAGTACTTGTTGAAAAAGATCACCGCGATCGGGTTCTCCTCGCCGTCCACCACCTTCTGCGCGAGCGCCAGGTAGAGCTCGGCAAACGCGATCGCCTGGACCACGCCGCCGAGCGCCTCCATGGCCGCCTGGATCTGGAGCTCGGGCGGGGTGCGGATCTTGAGTCCCTTCACGTCATCGGGAACATTGATCGGGCGCACGCTGTTGGTGAGGTTGCGGAAGCCATACTCCCAGTTCCGCAGCAGGATGAAGCCCTGCTTCTCCGCCAGCGGCGCAAACCATTTCATGGCCGGGCCGTCGAGAACCCGGTAGACATGCGCGCGGTTGTCGAAGATGAAGGGCAGCATGACGGTGGCGAAGGCCTTCTCGTAGTCCTGCAGCTGACCCTGCGTCGGCAGCCCCATGTCGATGGTGCCGAGCTTGATCTGCTGGGCTTGCTCCGGCGGGCCGCCGAGCTCGTTGTTCGGGAAGATGTGGATCTGGATGGCACCCCCCGTGCGGGCCTCGACGCGGCTGGCGAACTGCTTGGCCGCAATGTTGGAGGGATGGTCCACCGCCCCGAAATGTGCGAAGCGGAGTGTGAGCGGCGCCGCCGCGGCCCTCGCCACATACGGCGCCCCCAGCGCCAGTCCGGCCACGCCTACGCTGCTCTTGAGAAACGTCCTGCGGTCCATGTGACCCTCCTTTGTGATGATGGTGCTTCCGGTCTCCCCCCGGGTCGCGCCCGCGGCCCGGGCACACCCACCTGCCCGTATCATCAATCCCCGCCCAACTTGAGCAGGGGCTCCTCTGCATTCTCGCTCTCTGCGGCTCACCCCCGGAAGCCGAAGTAGTGCGGCAGGAACAGGGTGAAGCCTGGCACGAACGCCACGATGAGCAAGCCAATAATCACCACGATCAGGTAGGGCACCATGGCGCGCGAGGCCTCCTCGACACCGGTCTGCATGATGGCACAGCAGACGTAGAAGCCCACGCCCGCCAGCGGCATGAAGCCGCCGATGCCCATGGCGATGATCAGCACGAGGGCGTAATGCAGCTGGCTCACCCCGACCTGCCCGGCGATGGGAATCAGCAACGGCGCGAGCACGTTGAGCGAAGGCAGCCCCTCGAGGAGCACGCCGACCACGATCAGGAGCACGATCGACCCCGCCATGAAGATGGTGTTGCTGTTCCGCATGGCGTGCAGCAGTGCGACGAGACGCTGCGGCAGGTAGGCCACCGTGAGCGTCCAGGAAAAGCCCGAGGAGGCGGCAAAGATGAACAACAGCATGCCCGTGAGGGACGCGGTGTCGATCACCGTGCGCACGAAGCTTCGCCAGTCCATCGCATGGTAGGCCCAGATGGCCAGCATGAGGCCGTAGAGGACGGCGAAGGTCGCCACCTCCGTCGGGGTGGCGATCCCCGCGAGGATGCCAACCAGCAGTATCACCGGCATCAAGAGCGGTGGCACCGCGGTGACCGCAGCCCGGAACATCTGCTGGATCGGGACGCGCGGCGCGCGCGGTATGCGGGCGTGTAGGGCCCGCACATAGATGAGCGCCATAAGACAGAGGGCCATCACCAGTGCGGGGATGAGGCCTCCGATGAACATCGCCGCCACCGACACTTGGGTGATCGACCCCACGATCAGCATGGCGATGCTGGGCGGGACCGTCTCGCCCATGACCGCCGAGGCGGCCAGCACGGCGGTGGCCTCGCCCGCGCCGTGATGCTCGGTCAGCTGTTCACGCATCACCGTGCCGACAGCGGCCACGTCCGCGGGCTTAGAGCCGGACAGGCCGGAGACGATGTACATGCTGACCACCGCCACCTGCAACAAGCCCCCCCGCATGTGCCCGACGACCATCTGGGCAAAGCGGACCAGCCGCAGGCTGATGGCACCCCGCTCCATGATCAGCCCGGCGAAGATGAAGAACGGGACCGCCAACAGGATATAGTTCCCGGTGCCGCTCACCATGTTCTGCGGGAGCGCCACCAGCGAGGCGGCCCCTGTGGTCCAGAGATAGTTCGCCGTGGCAAGCAGCAGAACGAATCCGACGGGCACGCCGATGAGGATCGTGAGGAAGAAGAGGGCCAAGGTGCCGACGATGGCGGTGTCGCCCGTGAACCATGGCAGCCAGACGGGGCGCGTCGCCATCGCCAGCACCAGCACCAGGGCGAGCGATCCCCCCACCGCCCAAGCCCTCACCCCGTGTTCGCGCCACAGATGGTCCACGGCGTAGAGGGCGATCAGCGCCAGGCCCACGGTGAGCGGGAATGCGATCGTGGCTGTCGGCACCCGCAAGATGGGCGTCAGCTGGCTCCAGTTCGACGTGATGAACTCGATCGACGCGACGCCAGTGACGCCGGCGAGGAAAAGCGCCAGGACATCGGCGAAGGCGAAGCACACGCGTTGCACCCGTTCCGGGAACACATTGATCAGCACGCGGACGAAGGCGTGTTCGCGGCGACGGTACGCCACTGCGCCGCCGACGAACGCCAGCGTTGAGAGCACCAAGTGGGCTACCTCGTCGGCCCACAGGAAGGACGTGGTGAAGAAGGCCCGTGCCAGTACGTTGGCGAACACAATTCCGAGTTCACCTAGGAGGGCGACCACGAGCACCGTGTCGGCAGCGGTGTCGATGATCCGGAGGGCGAGCCCCGGCCTCGCCCTCCGGACCTCCGTTGCCGCGCCGGCAAGGGGTTCGATTTCCACACTCATGCCCTGCGGTTGCGAGTTCACTCTCTCCATTCCTTGCTCCGGCTACTTTAGCAAGCCGTGCTTCCGCATCAGCTCCAGATAGTCCTCGCGCGGCGGGGCGAAGATGTCGATACCCTTGAACCCGGTGGGGGTGTGACCGCCATGGGGGACGTTGGGCGGATGGACGCAGACGTTGCCCGCCTTCATGGTGAACTTCTCGCCCCCGCAGACATGCTCCTCGCCCCCCTCCAGGATGACGAGAATCTGCTCTGCCGGATGACTGTGGATGGGGAAGGTGGCCCCGGGCGGCTGCTCGATGAAGCTGCAGAGGATGTTCTGCCCGGCGATGAACCGGGTCCCCACCTGGGCCGTCAGCGGGACCAGGGGAACATCCGCAATCCGGTAGTAGTACTTCGGCTTTGACTCTGGCATTCCACTCCTCCTTTTCTAGGTTCCGGGACTTCGGGTCCGTCCGGCGGAGCTGATGCCTCCGCCGGCTGCGCATCAGGCGGCTCGGCTGGTTCGGAGTGCCTCGGTGATGGCGGCGGCGCAGCGTTTGACCGCCTGGATCTCCCGGCCAATCCCTCGATCCTTGGCGACATAGGCCGGGAAAGCGAGGCTGATGGCCGCGATGGCCTCTCCCTCGTGATTCATCAGCGGAGCGGCCACACACATGATCCCTCGCGTGATTTCTTCCCGGTCGACGGCATAGCCGGCCTCCCGGACGGCCTGCAGCTCCTTGGCAAGAACGGCGCGGCTAGTGATCGTGTTCAGGGTGTAGGGGGTAAGCTTCCCCGGGAGGAGCCGTGTCCGCTGGCCGGGCCCCAATCCGGCCAGGAGGATCTTCCCCATGGCCGTGCAGTGCAGTGGGAAGCTCTTCCCGACGGCCGAGAACAGCTTGAAGCCGAACCCCTCGGGGGATTCCAGCTTCTCCACGTACACGCCCACCTTGCCGTTCCGGACGCCCAGGTGGCAGGTCTGCCGGGTGTCCGCATGCAGCTTTTGGAGATAGGGACGCACGTATTCCTTGAGATCGAAGTGGGAGGTCACCGCCGAGCCGAGAACGGCCAGCTTCAAGTCGCCGAAGTACCGGCCCGCCTCGCGGTCGAAGCGGAGATACCCGAGGGCCACGAGGGATTTGAGGAACCGGTGGGCGGTCGCCTTGGCCAGGTGCGTCCGGGCCACCACCTCGGAATAGGTGAGGCCTCGCTTTTGGTGGGCGGCGACCGTCTCGAGAATCTGGAAGATCTTGGCGACGCTATTCATGCCCTGGGCTCCATCGCCCCGGCCGAACTCGCCGACAGAAAAACACGCTGCGCCCCGCCGCTCCATATATGGAACTCTGTTCACAAGGTGGAGCATTCCTACCGCCGACGCCCTCAAATGTCAAGTCTCTCTTTTCCGGCATCCAGCATGGTACGGCCGGGCAGATCAGCCTCCTCGGGCCGCCCCCGGGAGCGGCCCGCCCCGGGCCGGCGGCCGCTCTGCCGATCAATCTTCGCCGCGCCGACCAACGGCCTTAGACCGTGCCTGGCGGCGGCCAGCGGACGCTTCTTGTACCGAACGCAGGGCCGACTGAATTTGGGGGTTGACACGTTTTTGGGGTATGAGATAGCGTCATAAGGCTTGTCTCATTCTATGAAACTGAAAGGGCAGAGGATGGGACCCAGCAGCTCCCGGGTCTACCAGTCCCTCGAGCGCGGTCTCCGGATCATCGAGGCCACCGCCGCCATCAGCGACTCGGCAACGCTCTCCGAGATCGCGCGCAAGACAGCGCTGCCCCGTAGCACGGCCCACCACATCCTCCGCGCGCTGGTGGAATTCGGTTACCTCGCGCAGGACGATGGCGCACACTCCTACCGGCTCGGCCCCAAGCTCTTTCGGCTGACCAGAAGCCGCTGGACCGCGCAGCAACTCGCCGAGATCTCCATGCCGCTGCTGGACACGCTGAGCCAGCGGACCGGCGAGGGCACAAGCTTGGCGGTTCTGCGGGACGGGGTGGTGACGATCGTCGCCAAGCGCGAGTCCGAAGGTCCCGTCCGTGTCGTGCAGGAGGTCGGGGCCCATCGGCCGATCTACTGCACGGCGGTAGGGAAGGCCCTGGCCGCGTGGCTGCCCGACTCCGAGCTCGACCGCATCATCGGCCGCACCGCGTTCGAGCCCCTGACGGCCCGCACCATCACCACGCCGTCCGCCCTGCGGCGACAGTTGGCCCGCATCCGGGCCACCGGGTTCGCCGTCGACAACGAGGAGCACATCGACGGGATTCGCTGTATTGCCACTTCCGTCCGGGACCATTCCGGAGCGGTGTGCGCCTCGCTCTGCGTCGTAGGCCCAGCCAGCCGCCTGCCCCAGCGGCGCCTCGCGGAGATCCGAAAGCCGCTGGCTGCCGTGGCCGCCGGCCTCTCGGCTCGCCTCGGGTATGAATCGGCGGAGGACTGAACCGGCGGATGGGGCAAGACGCAGGGGCCTCAATACCAGGATCGGGAGATGGTCGGACAACATAGCACAAGGAGGGGAACGATGGCTAGCGCACGATCTTCGAAAGGGCGCGTCGGCACGGTGGTCCTGGCGTGCTTCCTCGGAGCCGCCGCGACATGTCTTCTCTGCCCCACGGCTCCCGCTCACGCCCAGGCCAAGCCGTTTCGGATCGGCGTGATCTACGACTACTCTGGACCCTTCGCCGCGGGCGGCTCGGTCGCCGCGGCCAAGGGGACGGAGATTGCCGTCGCGATGGTCAACGAGAAAGGGGGCATCCTGGGCACCCACAAGGTTGAGGCCATCACCGCCGACGCCCAGTCCAAGGCCGACATCGCGATCAATGAGGCCGAACGGCTGATCGACGCCGAAAAGGTGGATGCCCTGGTGGGCATCTACGCCAGCTCTGAGGCCGTGCCGCTGGTGGGGAGGGTGGACCAGCAAAAGAAGATCTTCTGGCTGGGGGTTCCCAGCGCCGCGACGGTCATCAAAGATCGGAACCTGCACTATGTGTTCCGCTGCCTGCCCTACTCGGATCTGATCGGCGGCCTGTCCCCCAAATTCCTGGCGGAGAATTCCAAGGCGAAGCTCGGCATCGAGCCGAAAGATCTGAAGGTGGCGATCATTTACGAGGACGGTCCGTACGGCACCGCCATGGCGACGGCCAACGAGCAGGGCGTCAAGGAGTTCGGCTTGAAGCTCGTCCTCAAGGAGGGGTATTCGGCGACGGCCCCGGACCTCTCGGCCCTGGTGAGCAAGCTCCGCCAGGCGAAGCCCGACGTCATCCTGCACACCGGGTACAACCCCGACATCACCCTGTTCCTGCGCCAGGCCCGGGAGCAGGGGCTGCGCTTCAAGGCCCTGATCGGCCAGGGCGCCGGCTACTCCCAGATCGACAAGCTGTACGACACCTTCAAGGGCGACGTTGACTATCTCTTTAACGCCGATGCGCCCTCGGTCCAGTGGATGGCCCTCCAGAAGCTCGCCCCGGGCGTGGGCGATCTTGCGAAGGAGTTCATGAAGCGGTACGAGCAGCAGACCGGGATCTCGCAAGTCTCGCCGCAGGCCACCTCCGGGTTCAACTTCACCTGGGTTTTCCTCACCCAGGTGGTGCCGCACGCGCTGCAAAAGTACGGCGACTGGAGCTCGGAGTCGCTGCGCAAGGCCGCGCTGGATCTCGACATCCCGGACGGCGGCACGATCTCCGGCTTCGGGGTGAAGTTCCAGGGACCCGGCAATCCCTGGTCGGGGCAGAACCTGCGGGCCTTCGCGGTGATGGTGCAGTATAAGGACGGCAAAGCGACGCTGGTCTACCCGACCCACATCAGCGCGGTGGCGCCCGTGCTGCCGCTGCCGGCCAGCTCGCCGTACGCGGCCCGGTGAGGTCGATGCTCGAGGTCCGGGATCTCAGCAAGAGCTTCAACGGATTCCTCGCCGTGAACCGGGTATCTTTCCAGGTCGACCGCGGCGAGATCCTTGGGCTCATCGGGCCCAACGGCTCGGGCAAGAGCACCATCTTCAATGTCATCTCCGGCATGTACAAGCCGACCGGCGGCTCCATCCGATTCCAGAGAGTGGAGATCGGCGGCCAGCCGGCACACCAGGTGTGCCGGCTGGGAATCGGGCGCACCTTCCAGATCCCGCGCCCCTTCCCAAAACTCACCATCCTGGAAAATGTGACGGCGGCGGCCTTCTTCGGGCCCGCCGAGCGGCCCACCGCGAGCGCCGCGCACGAGCGCGCGCTCGCGGCCCTCGGCCTCGTGGGCCTGCCGATCGATCCGCGCGCCCCCATCGACCGGCTGGGGGCTTCCGGGCTGAAGAAGCTCGAGTTGGCGAAAGCCCTGGCGACCCGCCCAACGCTGCTGCTCGCGGATGAGTCGCTGGGGGGGCTGGATGCCGCCGAGATGGATCAGGCGGCGGACCTGCTGGCGCGGATCCGAAAAGAGATGGGCATCACCATCATCTGGGTGGAACACATCATGGGGGTGTTGATGCGGGTAGTGGATCGAGTGGTGGTCCTCGACTACGGCGAGAAGATCTTCGAGGGCTCGCCGACGGCGTGCGCGGCCGACGCGCGCGTGGCCGAAATCTACCTGGGGCGGCGGGACGCCCGCGCGGTGCCTCGTGCTTGAGCTGGAGGATGTCTCGGCCGGTTACGGCGCCTTCCAGGCGCTGTTCGATATCCGCATGTCGGTGCAGGCCGGCGAGGCCGTGGCGGTCATCGGACCGAACGGCGCCGGGAAGAGCACGCTCATGCGGGTGATCTCCGGTATGCTCCGGCCCCGTTCCGGCTCCATCGTCTTCGACAGCCAGCGCATCGGCGGCATGCGCGCCTACCAGGTCGTCGCCACCGGCATCGCCCACGTGCCGGAGAACCGCCGGCTGTTCCCCCGGCTCACCGTCGAGGAAAACCTCAGGATCGGCGCCTTCCTGCCGGCCGCTCGTCTGCACCTGTCCGAGCGCTTGGCCCGGATGTACGAGCTGTTCCCGCGGCTCAAGGAGCGACGCAACCAGCTCGCCGGGACCATGTCGGGAGGCGAGCAGCAGATGTGTGCCATCGCCCGCGCCCTGATGTCCGGCCCGAAGCTCCTGCTCATGGACGAGCCGTCGGCGGGCTTGGCGCCCGTCGTGGTGGGCCAGGTGTTCGACCTGGTGCAGCGCATTCGCGCGGAGGGCTTCACGGTGCTGATCGTCGAGCAGAATGTCCAGGGCGTGCTGGACGTGGTCGACCGTGCCTATCTTCTGGAAGTCGGCACGATCAGGCTGACGAGCACGCCGGCTGCGCTGCGCGAGCATCCCTTCGTGCGCCAGGCCTACCTCGGGATGTGAGACGCGCCATGTGGCTTTTCCTCATCGAGGCGATGGTGAACGGCCTGCTGCTGGGCGGCGTGTTTGCACTCCTGGCGCTGGGGCTGAACCTCATCTTCGGCGTCATTGATGTCGTCTGGATCGCGTACACCGAGCTGATGATGGCCGGGATGTACGCCATGTTCTGGCTCTACACCTGGTACCACTGGCCCTTCCTGGGTGCGGCGGCGGCGGCGATAGCGATGGTGGCGGTCATGGGCGTGCTCACCCACTTCCTCATCATCGCCCCGATTCTGGACGGGCCTCCGATCAACCAGCTGCTCGCCACGGGCGGGCTGCTGTTCTTCCTACAGAGCATTGCCACGCTCCTGTTCAGCACCGAGTTCCGGAACCTCGGCGTCCGCCTGCCCACGCTGGAGGTGGCGGGTATGTTCATCAGCATGGCCCGTCTGCTGGCGTTCGGGGTCTCGCTGATCGGCGCCGGCTGCCTGTACCTGTTCCTGACCCGGACCTACTGGGGCGTGGCGATCCGCGCCATCGCGCAGGACCGCGAGATCGTCGGGCTCATGGGGATCGACCAGCGGAAGGTCTACGGCATCACCTCGGCGATCGGCGGCGCGTTCGCCGGCCTGGCCGGCTGCCTCTTGGTTCTGCAGTACGACGTGCATCCGTTCATCGGCCTGTCGTTCGGCCCGATCCTCTTTATCATCTGCGTGCTCGGCGGGCTGGGCAACATGCTGGGCGGCCTGGCGGCCGCGTTCATCATCTCCGAGATCATCGCGGTGAGCGGGGTCTATGTCTCCATCGACCTCTCCTACGTCCTGGCGTTCGTAATCTTCATCGGCCTCATGTTCTGGCGACCCCGGGGGATCTTTACGCAATGAGCAAACGTTTGCTCGGTTGCCTCGCGATGGCCGCGGCCCTGGCTGCCATCCCCTTCCTCGGGATGCCCGTGTACCTGCTGCACATCGCCGTCCAGATCCTCCTCTGGGGCATGGTGTACACGGCCTGGGCCCTGATGGGGCGCTTCGGCATGATGTCCCTCGGCCACGGCGCCTTCCTCGGGATCGGGGCCTATGTGCCGGCGCTCCTCTGGAACTACTACGGGGTCACGCCGTGGATCGGTATCCTCTTCGGGATGGGGCTGACGGTGTTGGTGGCGGTGGCCATCGGCTTCCCGTGCTTCCGCTTGCGCGTCGTCGGCCACTACTTCGCCCTGGTGACGCTGGCCCTGTCGGAGGTGACGGCGCGCGGCATCGTCGCGGCACGCGACATCACTGGCGGCTCCCTCGGCCTGACCCCTAACCCCGCATCTGGGCCCTTGTTCTTGGCCCTGCAGTTCCCGGACAAGCGCCAGTTCTTCCTCGTCGCCCTGGTGTCCTGGCTGATCGGGCTGTGGGTGTGGCACAAGGTCAACGGCGCGATGCTGCGGTTGTCCCTGACGTTGAGCGTCGAGCAGGACGCGGCGGCGGCGGTCGGCATCAACGTCACGGCCGAAAAGCTCAAGGTCCTGACGGTCTCGGCGGCGCTCACCTCTCTCGGCGGATCGCTGCTGGCGCAGTACCTCATGTACCTCAACCCCGATACGCTCTCCGGCGTGATGGTGTCGCTGCAAATGCTGTACGCGGCGGTCGTCGGCGGCATGTACACGGCCCTCGGGCCGACGGTCGGCGCTGCGCTGACCATCATCCTCACGGAGTTCCTGCGCATCCTGTTTGGCACCCGGTTCATCGGCGCAGCGAACACGATTTACGGGACCCTGCTGATCGTTTTCACGATCTTCATGCCGGTCGGAATCTGGGGTTTCGTCGAGCGCGTTTGGGCGCGGCGACAGGCCCCGGCCCCGAGCGGCCGCTTGCGCGGCCCGCGGACGAGGTGAGGCCTCGACTTCGGGACAGCTGTCCGGTAAGGGCCGGATGCCTTTGGAGCCGGCGAACCAGAGCGTGCGTAGGGGGGCGGAGCCGGCGCGACCCGGCCCTGTGCTTGGCGAGTATGGCGGCCGATGACGATTTGCGGCCGCAGCGTGTTCGTCTGTGCGCCATGGAGGGCTCCGGAGCAGAAGGGGAAGGTATCCCCTTTCCCGGTAACCCCCCTGCCAGTGAGGTCTGCTGTGGTCTTGCACCGCATCCTCGCGGGTACCGATCACGGTCATACCCCTTTGTCGGCGGCCCGCACGTCGCGCGCGCCGCCCGCCCATCGCGTGTCTAGAGCGCCAGCTATCCCGGGAGATTCCCGTGTCTTGATCTTGGCTGGGCCTGACCCCCGGAGATGATCGTGGGGGCGAATCTGTCATCTGCCGGATGATGCCTCAGTGGGCCCGAGGCGCCACGGCAGGGAGGGGAGATCCATGACGACTTCACGCTTCAGAGCCTGGCTATCACTTCCAATGGCGGTCCTTCTGCTGGCGGCTGTCGCGGCACCTGCCGCGGCAGACGAGATCCGCTTTGGCGCCGGCCTGAACATCACCGGCCCCACCGCGTCGCAGGGCGCGCTCTTCCGCAAGGCCATCCTGCTGGCGGAGAAGCAGATCAATGCGGCCGGGGGGATCAACGGCAAGATGGTGAAGATGCATATCGAGGACAACCAATCCACCAACCCTGGCGCGCTGGCGGCGCTCGCCCGAAACATCGAGCAGGACAAGGTGCTGGTGGAGGTCGGCCCGGTCCTCAGCACCCAGGTCCAGGCCATCTCCGACACGGATCAGCAAGCCGGGGTCCCCATGGCCACCGGGGGAACCGCGGTCAAGAACACCCATATGGGGAATCCCTGGCTGTTCCGCATGCGACCCGACGACTCCGTGGCGGCCAGCGTCATGGTCCAGTACATCAAGAATGACATGCACCTGACCAAGGTGGGCATCCTGCACGACTCCGACGCCTTCGGGACGGGCGGCGCAAATCTCGTGGAGCAGTATTCCAAGGAATCGGGGCTGACGATGGTCAAGCGGGTCAGCTACACCGCCGACAGCAAGGACTACACCGCCCAACTGCTCGCCCTGAAGAGCGCGGGCGCCGAGGTCATGGTGGTGTATGCCACCCGCCCGGAAAACGTGGCCCTCATCCAGCGGCAGTACCACGATCTGGGCGCCCCTTACCAGTACCTGGGCTCTCCCTCCAGCGCCGAGGTGGATGCCCTGGCGCTCTCGCGCGAGGCGGCGACCGGGATCCATGCCGTGGTGGATTTTGTCCTCGGGACGACCGAGGTCTCCCAGAAGTACGTGGATGCCTACCGGAAGGAGTACAATTCGGAGCCCGATGCCTTGTCCGCTTGGAATTACGATGCCGTCATCTTCTTCGCCGACATCATCCGCAAGGTCGGGGAGGACCGCAGCCAGATCATCAAGGCCATCCTCGACACGCACGGCTGGCAGGGGGTGTGCGGCACGTACGATTTCACCCCGAACGGAGACGGGCTCCACTCGAACAGCGTGGTCGAGGTCATGCCGGGCGGCAAGATCAAGCTGCTCAAGGTGGTCACAGTCAAGCCACAGCCCTGAGCAGGCAGGTCTCCGGCGGCAGGCTGGGCGAGGCTGGCCCCGAGGATCATCCGGGCCAGCCCAGGCGTGAAGACGCAATGCTTGATGCAGAGGTGGCTGTCCTATTGCGAGAGGCAAGGTGTGCCGGGACCACGGTGGCGGTAGACTGGGCGGCGGTGGGCATCGCTCGCAAGAGCTCTCAGGTCGCCTTTTTGTCGGGGAAGTGCGTGGCGGGCCGAGGCCTCCTAGCCTGAGTATCCGCGGTCAGGAGATTTTCCCTGTCAGCCTCTCCATGCCCGGGGCAGTGTTCGCGGTGTCCGGTGCGCAGATACGCGGACCGGCTTTTCTCCATCACCCCAATAGGAGGTACGCCATGACACGCGGCAGTCGAAGGTGGGCAGCAACCTCACTGATTATCGGGATCGCCGTCCTTTTCATTGCCAGCCCGGCGGCGGCCCAAGTGAAGATCCGATTCCAGAGCTGGCACTGGGGAGAGACGCCCACGGTGCACGTTTTTGAAAACTTCCAGCAGGAGTTCAACAAGGCCAATCCCGGCATCGAGGTCGTCCGCGACGAGAGCCGGTACGCCGACAAGGAAACCGTCTACACGGCGCAGTCCCAGGCCAAGGCTGCGGCCGACCTCGCGCAGTTTACCCAGCGGCCCATCCCGTTCTTCGCGGAGCGCGGCTATCTTCTGGCCCTCGATCCGTTCATCGCAAAGGAGGGCGGCCAAAAGTTCCTGGCGCAGTTCGATCAGGCCGCGCTCGAGGTGTGCAAGTACAAGGGAAAGATCTACTGCATTCCCGAGTACGTGAACCCCATGGCGCTGCTCTACAACACCGCCCACTTCAAGGCGGTGGGGCTCGACCCGACCAAGCCGCCGGCCACCTGGGACCAGTTCATCGCGGATGCGACGAAGTTGACGACGGGCTCCCGGTACGGCGTGGGCCTCATCGGCGCCCGCCAGGAAGGACTATTCCTCCGCTTCAACCCGCTCTTCTGGGGGGCGGGCGCAGAGTACCTCACCCCGGACGAGAAGCACTCCGCGCTCGACACGCCGGAGGCGCTGGAGGGCTTCAAATTCTACGTCGAGCTGTTCACGAAGCACAAGGTGGTCCCGCCGGGGGTGGTCGAGCAGGGAGCGCAGGAGGTCCGGACGCAAATGGCGTTCGAGAAGGTCTCCATGGTCATCGCGGTCCCGCAGTCCTGGCGGATCATCAATGCGCTCAACCCGAACCTGAAAGCCCATGAGGTGCTGAGTGCTGCGCCGGTTCCGGTCGGCAAGAAGAAGGTGACAGCGGTCGAGTACGGCGTGTTCGTCATCAGCGCCTTCACCAAGAACCCCGAGGCTGCCTGGAAGGTTTACAAGGCCTGGTACAGCCACGACGTGCAGTTGATGGACTACAAGATCGCCGGCGTCCTGCCGGCCCGCCTCGACGTCAAGAACGGGCCGGAGATGCGAAACGACAAGTTCGCGAAGGTCTACACCGCGCAGACCCCGTTCGTGAAGCTGGACCCGCGCATCCCGGAGTGGCCGAAGATCGGGGACGCCGTCATCACGGCGGTCCAGGAGGCCTTCACGGGTGTGAAGACACCCGAGCAAGCCTTGCATGACGCGCACCTCGCGGCCAACCGGGCTCTGAGCGGCCAGTAGTCGCGGATTCCCTGTTGACTTGGCGCGAGCCAGGGAGAATAATCCCCTCCCTGGCTCGTCGTCCGCTTGGGGGAGTTGGGAATGCGTGCAGGCCGCGCCTGGCATGATCGCCATCTCGGATACCTCTTCGTTCTTCCCGCCACGCTCCTGCTGGCAGCGGTCCTGATTTTCCCCGCCTTCATCACGCTGAAGGCGAGCGTCACGCCCGACGGGGGCAGCGGCTGGCACTTCACGCTGGTCCAGTACCAGAAGGCATCGCACGATCCGGTACTGCTGCAGACGTTCAAGAACACCTTCGCCTTCGTCTTCTGGAGCCTGGCCGGCCATTTCCTGCTGGGGCTCAGCCTTGCGCTCGCGCTGAACCAGGCGCTCCCCGGCCAGACGTTCTTCCGGCTGATCACCCTCATCCCCTGGACGATCCCCGATGTGGTCGCAGGCATCATCTTCCGGTGGGTATTGAACCCCATCAACGGCAGCCTGAATCCTTTGCTCCACTCCCTGATTCCGGGCTTCCCGGCCGACTTCCAATGGCTCTCCAATCCAACTTTGGCCTTTCCCTCTGTGATCTTGGCCAATGTCTGGCGTGGCTATCCTCTGGTGATGGTGATGCTGTTGGCCGGCCTGATGGCCATTCCGCGAGAGCTGTACGAGGCCGCCGCCGTGGACGGAGCCGGGCGCGTCAAGCGCTTCTTTCACGTCACGCTTCCCGGCCTCCGCACCATCATCGTCATCGCGCTGGCCCTGGACATGGTATGGGAATTTCGCCGCTTTGCGCTGGTCGTGGCCATGACGGGCGGCGGCCCGGGGACGCTGACCGAGGTTCTGTCTACGTTGGTGTACAAGACCTACTTCCAGTTCTTCAACTTCGAATACGCGTCGGCCATGGCGATCCTGATGAGTGCGGTGCTCTTCGTTCTGAGCCTGCCCTACATCATCCTCGTGGGGAGGGAGCGGTGAAGAGCTTCATGGCGGCCTCGGAGCGGCAGGAGCGGCGGATCGAAGGGGTCGTGTCGTACAGCCTCCTCGCCCTGTCCACGCTCTTCGCACTTCTCCCCATCGCCTGGATGCTTTCCACCTCCTTCAAGAGCGAGGGCGAGGCCCTGAGCCTGCCGGTCCACTGGATCCCGCAGCATCCCACAGTACAGGCGTACCTCGAGATGTGGACCCTCAAGCCCTTCGGGACCTATTTCTGGAACAGCATAGTGGTCTCGGGCGTCACCGCCCTCGTGTCGACGGTCGTGGGCGCTCTGGCCGGCTACGGCTTCTCCCGGTTTCGATTTCGCGGCCGGAGCAGCCTTCTCGCCTTCTTCCTTGCAACCCAGATGATCTCCGGCATCCTGGTGATCGGCCCCTACTTCCAGATCCTCGCCGCGGTGGAGCTGTATAACACGCTCACCGGGTTGGTCATCGCCTATGTGACGATTTGCCTGCCCTTCGCCGCCTGGATGTCCAAGGGCTACTTCGACTCGATCCCCAGGGAGCTGGACGAGGCGGGCCTGGTGGACGGAGCCTCGCGCCTGCAGATCTTCCTACGGATCATCTGCCCCATTGCCGTTCCCGGCACCGTGTCCACGTTGCTCTTCGCCTTCCTCCTGGCCTGGCAGGACCTTCTCTGGGCGCTGTGCCTCATTTCCATCGACGAGAAGCGCACCGTGACTCTGGGGGTGGCCTTCCTTGTCGGCGAGTTCATCATCAAGTGGCCCATGCTGACGGCCGCCTCCCTGATCGGAAGCCTTCCCACCATCATTCTGTACCTCTTCTTGCAGCGGTATTACGTGGAAGGCTTGGCTCGCGGCGCCGTCAAGGGGTAAGGCGGTCGAGGAGTACGGCATGGCGGAGCCCGCAGAGCCGAACAAGATCATCTATTCCATGGTCGGCGTGGGAAAGACGTACGGTACGAAGCACGTGCTGAAGGACATCTCCCTTTCTTACTTCTACGGCGCCAAGATCGGCGTCCTTGGCCTGAACGGCGCCGGCAAGAGCACGCTGCTGCGGATCATGGCCGGGGAGGAGACCGAGTTTATCGGCGAGACCCACTGCGCGCCGGGCTACACCATCGGCTTCCTGGAGCAGGAGCCAAAGCTCGACCCCGCCAAGACCGTCCTCGAGGTGGCGCGCGAAGGCGTGCAGGAGACCGTCGACCTGCTGAAGCAGTTCGAGGAGATCAGCGCCAGGTTCGCCGAGCCCATGGCCGACGAGGAGATGAACGCGCTGCTCGAGAAACAAGGGAAGGTGCAGGACAGGCTGGATGCGGCCGGCGCGTGGGATCTCGACAGCCGGCTGAATCTGGCCGTGGATGCCCTGCGCTGTCCATCGGGCGACACACCCGTGAGACTCCTCTCCGGCGGTGAATTGCGCCGGGTCGCGCTGTGCCGCCTCCTGCTCCGGCAGCCCGACATCCTCCTGCTCGACGAGCCGACCAACCACCTCGACGCCGAATCCGTGGCATGGCTGGAAGAGCACCTGCGACAGTACGAGGGCACGGTCATCGCGGTCACGCACGATCGCTACTTTCTCGACAACGTGGCGGGGTGGATCCTGGAGTTGGACCGCGGGCACGGGATCCCCTGGAAGGGGAACTACAGCTCCTGGCTGGCGCAGAAGCAGGAACGGCTCCAGCGCGAGGGGAAGACGGAGAGCGAGCGGCAGCGCACCCTCGAGCGCGAGCTGGAATGGATCCGGATGTCCCCGAAGGGGCGGCACGCCAAGGGAAAGGCCCGGATCAACGCCTACGAGACGCTCCTCCAGCAGGACCACGAGCGGCTGGCGCGGGACCTCGATATCTGCATCCCGCCCGGGCCGCGGTTGGGCGACGCGGTAATCCGCGCCGAGGGCGTGGCCAAGGCCTACGGGGATCAGGTCCTCTTCGACGAGATGACCTTCACCGTTCCGCCGGCGGCGGTGGTGGGAGTCGTGGGGCCGAACGGTGCGGGGAAGACGACGCTGTTTCGCATGCTCACCGGCGAGGAGACGCCTGACAGGGGAACGCTCGCCCTCGGGCAGACGGTGGCGCTGGCCTATGTGGATCAGGCCCGGAGCGGGCTCGACCCCACACAGACCGTGTGGGAGGCCATTTCCGGCGGGCAGGACCAGATCCCGCTGGGGAAGACCATGGTCAATTCGCGCGCCTACGCCGCGCGCTTCAACTTCCTCGGCCCCGACCAGCAGAAGAAGGTTGGCTCGCTCTCGGGGGGCGAGCGAAACCGCCTGCACCTGGCGCGCATGCTGCGCCGCGAGGCCAACGTCATCCTGCTCGACGAGCCGACCAACGACCTCAACGTCAACACCATGCGGGCCCTCGAGGACGCCATTGACCGGTACGCCGGGTGCGTCCTGGTCATCTCGCACGATCGCTGGTTCCTCGACCGCATCGCGACCCACGTCCTCGCGTTCGAGGGGGACAGCCGGGTATACTGGTTCGAGGGGAATTGGAGCGAGTACGAGGCTGACCGCAAGCGCCGCCTCGGCGCCGCGGCCGAGCGGCCTCACCGCATCCGCTACCGGCCGCTCACGCGGACCTAACAAGCTGCTGAAAAAGGCATCTGCGGCGTTGGCCCGCTCGGGCACTCGCTGCGGCGTACTGGAAGAGAGGGGCACGGTACACGCGTCGGAGGGCCGCTACCCGGATGACTGTCAACGGGCCCCTGGAATCCTCCCGCTCTCCGAGCCGCGTCGTTGGACGTGGGTTCTCCGCTGCGCCCGGCACGGACGCCCGCGGCGGCGTCGCCTGGCAGTGACGAAGCTTGTCCGATCGCTGGTCTTTGTGAGGATGTGGCGTCGCACCATCCCCGGCACCCTCACGCTGTCGCGGGTGCCGGAAACATCCCGGCGACGGTGGTGCGGTGAAGGTGGGAAACCGGTATTTGTTTTTCTCCTTCCGCGGTCAGCGTGCGGCGGTCACGACCTTCTCTGCGCCAGTCTCCGCCTTGTCCATCTGGCTGCGGCCGTCGAATACCGCCTTCCCTTTCTTCAGCGAGTCGATCATTCTCTGGAAGACGGCCCTCGGAACGTCCCTCGCCTCGTTATACTTCCCGCACAGAGGGCAGCGCACCGCTGGGTAGAAATGTTCCGACGATCCATCTTCCCAATACATCAAGATCAAGTCGTCTTCCTCTACCTCCATAACCGCCCCGCACCCCGACATTTCGTGATCGTGATGCTTCCCACAGGACACATACCCCTTCCAATTCTTCACGCCCTCACGCCCCAAGAGAACTCTCATGGTCCCCTCCTTTCTCGCAGGTCGCTCGCCAGAGAAAGGCCCGGATGGAGAGTTGCCTGTCGGTCGCAGAAGGGCCTAATCCTGCCGGTGGGATCGCCTCCCATGCGCTGCCCATGAGAGACTCGCTGGAGGAACAGCTGGCGGCAAATCCCCATGCTGGCTCCCGCAACTTGGGTGCGATCCGCACACGCTGGGAATTTGGAAGGTATGAGCTCTCTTTATCACTGCGCCTCGTTTATGTCAAGGTCGGGGTGCGCGCCCGGTCCTCCTTGACCGCCCTTCTGGCGCAGAGTAGTCTCCTGGGGCGTCGCGCTCCTCATTCCCGCGGTGCCGAACGGGGAGACGGACGGAGCGCAGGGACGCCCGAAGGAGTCCTGCGAATTGGGGGAATCGTTGGACGCGAAGAGCGGGTGGCTCTCCTGGGTCAGCAAGACCAAAGCGGATCGGACGCTCGTGGCCGTGAGCCTCGGGCACACGGTGACGGACTGGTTTCCCAACAGCCTCTTCATCATCCTGCCCTATCTCGCAACGGACCTCGGTCTCACCTACAGTCAGATCGGCGTCCTCATGGGCTGGAACTATTTCACCAGCTTTTTCGTGAATCTGCCCGGCGGCCTCATTGTCGATCTGGTCGGCAAGACTGGACTGCTCTTGGGGGTGGCCGTGGCGCTGACGGGCCTTCCCTACGCCCTTCTGGGGTTCTGCACGAGCTATGCGGCCGCCATCCTCTGCATTACCTTCGTCGGGATCGGCAGCAATGTCTGGCATCCGGCGGCCCTGTCTTTCCTCGCCAGGCGCTACCCCAGCCGCAAGGGACTGGCGATGGCCCTGCATACCATGGGCGGCAACGTGGGCAGCACGTGCGCGCCCATGGCTATGGGTTTAGCCCTTACCGTGATGGTCTGGCGTCGCGTCCTGCTGGCCAATTTCCTCGTGGGGATGCCCATGGGATTCGTGCTGTGGCGGCTTCTCGCCACGGTCGAGATGGCCCGCCAAGAAGGGGACCGCACCGCCCTTTCCCTCCACGAGTACGGCCGCGCGGTTCGGACCATGGCCCGGAACAAGGGTATCCTGTTGCTGTGCTCGCTGGGCGGGCTCCGGGCGATGACCTCGATCGGCCTCTTTACATTCCTTCCCATCTACCTGGCTCACGAGCTGCAATATTCCCCCGCCCTGGTAGGGGCATACATGACGGTCGTCCAGGGCGCGGGGATCCTCGCCTCCCCGGTGTCGGGCGTCCTGTCGGACCGGAGAGGACGGCGCCCCGTCCTAACCACGGGCCTTGTGGTCACCAGCCTTCTCCTAATCACCCTGGCCGCGCTTAAGCTGCGCCTCCTCTTTGTCGGCGTGCTCGCGGTCCTCGGCTTTTTCCTGTTCTCCCTACAGCCCGTCATCCTGGCCTGGATGATGGACATCGCCCCGGCGAACCTGGCGGGGACCACGGTGAGCGCCCTATTCGGGATGCAATCCCTCTTCGCCGGCTTCTCCCCGGCCATCTGCGGCCTCATCGCGGACCGCTTCGGCATCCTGTACGCTTTCTATTTCCTGGCCTCCACCATCTTTGCCGCGAACTGCCTCGTCTACCTGATTCCTGAGAAGGCCGCCAGAGATTCCAACCGCTAGCCAGCCCCCCGGACGCCACAATTTCGCGAGCAGGCGCGAGTGCCGATTGCATGGTCTGTCGGCGCGCACCGCGAAAATGGGGATTCAGCAAGGAATCCGCGGGGGGGTTCCTCACGCACCCGGGCAGGAGGTAGTCAACGTAGTCAAAGACGTCCCTGGTTTCTGGGCTCCGGCCGACATGCCGCTGGCCCCCTACGGCCGGGCCTAGCCCGTGCTTGCATTGCCTCCGCGATCGGAGGTAAAGTTGGCCGGTCCGCGGAACGAGTCTCAGGGCGGGCCGATGCCGAGGCGCGTCGGATGGAGTACCCGAAATGGAGGAAAACGTCGGCGATTGGGGTAGGCTGCCGCCCCAGGCTGCGGGCGACGGCCGGGCCGCTCGCCGGCAGTCTCGGAGATGCAGCACCATTTAGGGGACGTTGCCAACTACAGCAATTTGTTCCAGAGCGCGTCCCATCGGGCCGTGGCTTGCTGCCCCCGCCGGACAGCGGCGTAGACGGCCTGGGGGAGATCCCGAGCACCTGGGCCAGAGGCCGAGCGGCGCGGCCGGCGCGCGCGACCCAGAGATACGCGATCCCCTCCCGGGTGCGGGAGACGGCCGCCCGCCGGTTCCCGCCTTGCAGTGCCTGGGCGGTGATTCCCGCCTCCCGGCAGACCCGTCCCACCAGACGGGGCAAGGACAGGCCTCGGGCCGACGCCGGCGACTGGGCCTCCACTTGGCGGCGGAGGTCCTCCACGAACTCGCTGCTTCCGAGAATTCGCTCGTCCCCCAGATAGGCTTCCCGCCCCCGCCGGAGGGCTGCCACGACGGCCCAGCCGCCCAGACTGCGGATCAGCCCCCCGCCCTGCAGGTCCGGTCGACGGCCTTGCGGGACCCCGGCCGCTACAAAGGCGCGGTAGCCGGCCCGGGCGCGGCGACGGGTGGGGCCGAAGCGGCCGAGGACCTCCTCGGTTGCCTGCCAGGAACGGGGGACGGTCCCCAGGAGGGCACTGTGGCCGGTCCAGGGGTACCGGTCGAGGCGACGGAGTGTTGCCACGACGCCGGCCCGGATTGGATTCAGGTGCAGGTAGCGGACGAGCTCGAGGAAGTACGGCTCCGCTTCCACGACCACGGACTTGTACCGGTTCTGAAACAGGTGCCCCGCCCGCCGATGGCGCCGGTTGAAGGCCCCGGCGTAGCCGGTCAGGAGACTGCGCATACTGCGGGCCAGGGGGCGCGTCCCGGTGCGGACGAGCAGGTGGGCATGGTTCGGCAGGAGCGCCCACGCGAACAGCGTCCAAGCGCCTGCCGCCGCCAAGGCCGCCAGGCGAGCGACGAAGTCTTCCCGGTCTCGGTCGTCCCGGAACACGGCGCGCCGCTCGATCCCGCGCACCATGACATGGTGCAGGACATTGGGGGCATCCAGCCGGGGTCCCCGAGGCATGCGGGGAGGATAGCAGCGATTGGTCTATTTGGCAACGTCCCCTATTCCGTCCTATTCCGTCCCCGTCTCAATGCTCGGCGCCCGCTTCCGTTTGGTGTTGGCGTGTCGCAAGCTGCGCTAACGGGCAATCCTCCGAACGGCGGGCTAGCTCCCGTCACGCAGGAAGAACTTCACGCACACGGGCGTCGGCACCTGCGTGACGTGTCCGGTGGGACGAAGCGACCCGGTCTGCTCGTCGATGCGGAATGTCACGATCGTATCGGTATCCTGGTTGGCCGCAAGCAAGAACCTCCCGCTCGGATCGATGCCGAAGTGGCGCGGTGTCTTCCCCCCGGTCGGCCAGTGGTCGACGCCGGTAAGCCCCCCGGTGCGCCGATCGATTCGGAAGGCCGCGATGCTGTCGTGACCCCGGTTCGACGCGTACAGGAAGCCTCCCGATGGAGCGACCTGCACATCGGCGCAGGTGCTCTCTCCCGAGAAGTTCGCCGGAAGCGTGGAGATCCGCTGCAGCGCTTTGAGCGTGCCGCTCTCCCCGTCATAGGACAGGGCCAGGATCGTCGAGTCGAGCTCGTTGATGAGATACGCGAACCGGCCGCTCGGGTGGAAGGCCAGGTGGCGGGGACCGGCCCCGGGTTTCACGGCGATCCAGGGAACGTCGTGCGGCTCGAGCCTTCCTCGACCGGCATCCAGCCTGTACACCATGAGCTTGTCCAGCCCTAGATCGGGAACGAAGGCGAATCGATTTGCCTCATCCAGCGTGACCGAATGGGCATGGGGGCCCCTTTGGCGGAGGGGATCGATGCTCGAGCCCTGATGCTGGACGATGTGAGAGGCTTCCCCAAGGCTGCCGTCCGCGCGCACCGGCAGCACGCAGATGCTCCCGCTCATGAAATTCGCTACCAGGACGTATGCGCCTTTCCTGTCGATCGCGAGGTGACAGGGATCGGCCCCCCCGGTCGGCCGCCTGTTCAAGAACCCCAGACGCCCCGTTCCCGGGTCCACGGCAAAGGCGCTGACGCTTCCGCCCGGCCTGCCTTCGCAGGTCTTCAGCTCGTTGACGGCATAGAGGAAACGCCGTGTGGGATCGAATGCCAGGTACGAGGGGTTGGCGACGCCGGTCGCCTGTCCGGCCGGCTCCATCGCGCCTGAGGACCGATCCATCCAGAAGAAGTAAATCCCCTCGCCTTTTCCCTGGAGGACCTTCCCGCTGCCGAACCGGATCGGCTCGGTGTACGTCCCGACATATACGAGCAATGCGTCTGTCATGGCTCGGCCATCCTTGTTGAGAACCAATCGGGTGATCGCTGAATAGATTACCTAATTCGGCTCGACCACGACCTTGATGGCGTTCTCCCGCCGGTGCACGAAGGTATCCAGCGCCGTCGCGAACTGCTCCAGGGGGAAGGTGTGCGTGATCAGATCCGTCACCTGCAACTGCTTCGTCGCGATCCAGTTGATGACTTTGCGCGAGACGTTCGGATTGGCCCGCGAGCCGAAGATGGCAATCTCGTTGTGGACGATGTGTTTGAAGGGAAGCGGCTCGACCACGTGGCCCGGGGGCACGCCCACCAACGCCACGCGACCCCCCTTGCGCACCATCTCGACGGCCTGCCGGAAGGTCCCGGGCGCGCCCGAGCACTCGATCGCCTCGTCGGCCCCTCGCCCGCCCGTGGTCGCCCGCACCGCCTCCACCGGGGCCTCCGTCTCGAAATTCACCACCGCATCGGCACCGGCGCGCCGGGCGGCCTCCAACCGCGAGCCGCGGCCGACGACGATCACACGGGCAGCGCCCAGGAGCCGCGCCACGCGCATGGCGATGAGGCCGATCGGTCCCGGGCCGATCACCGCCACCGTCCCCCCGGGGGTCACCCCGGACAGCTCCAGACCGTGGAGGACGACCCCGGCGGTGTCCACCAGCGCCCCTTCCCGAAAACTCACGTCGGCCGGCATGCGATTCACGCTCTTGACCGAGAACGCTCCATACTGTGCGTAAGCGCCCGGGGTGATGAACCCATAATGCCGATGGCCGGCCTCCGGCCGGCCGTAGTTTTCGCAGAGCGTGTAGCGCCCTTCCAGGCAGTTGGCGCACACCCCGCAGCCGCGATGCGCCTGGCCGGCCACCCGGTCGCCGACCAGCAGGTCCACGACCTCGGGGCCGAGGGCGACGATCTCGCCGGCCCATTCGTGGCCCGGGATGAACGGGTACGCAGGCGGCCAGGTCCCGGCCAGGTCGCCGCGAAGGATCTCCGGGTCGCTCCCGCAGATCGCCACGGCGCGGACCTTGCAGAGGACCTCACCTGCCCCGGGGGCGGGGACCGGAACGGTCTGCACGGCGAACGCGCCGGGCGACGGGAGAACCAGAGCACGCATGGTGGTCGGGATGCCTTCCAACATGGGGATCTCCTCCAGCAACAGGTTATGGCGTCGCCCCGCCCGGCCGCGTGAGGACGACGCGGCCCAGCAGATCTCCCGATTCGAGGCGCGCCGCGGCCTCCCCGGCCGCTTCCAGCGGATAGCGGGCCCCGACGACCGGTGTCAACCGCCCCTCCCGTACCAGGCGCACGACATCGACCAGGTCCTGTTTGGTGCTGCCTCGGCAGCCGATGATCTGGAGCTCGGTCTTGAACAACGGAAGCGAGGGAACCTCGAACGTCTCGTCCAGGTATCCGACGATCAGAAGCTTGCCCCCCGGCCGGAGCGCGGCCAGCCCCTGCTGCACGCTCACCCGGCTGCCGATGTTGTCCACCACGAGGTCAACACCCTCCCCCTGCGTGAAGTCGGCGACGGCGTCTTCCAGCGACGCGCTGCCCGTCTGGACTGGGACGGCGCCATACTGCTCGGCCAGCCGCAGCCGTTCGGGGCGGCGGCTGGCCGCCAGGACGCGGGCCCCGGCCAGGCGAGCGATCTGCACGCCGTGAATCCCCAGCCCGCCCACCCCAAGCACCAGGACCCGCTGGCCTTCGCCCACCCGGCCCTGGTGGAGCAGGCTGTGGTACATGCACGCCACCGCATCGGGAAGGATCGCCGCAGCCTCGTAGGAAAGGCGGGGCGGGAGCGCCACCAGATTCGCCGCCGGCAGCGCCACGTACTCCGCATGACCGCCGTCCCGCTCGAATCCGATCCGCTGCATGGCCCGGCAGCGCTGCGTCTCTCCGGCCTGGCAGTCCCGGCATCGGCCGCAGGTGACATCGATGGCGGCCGTCACGCGATCCCCCACGCGCCAGCCGCCGACTCCCTCTCCTAGCTCCGCCACGTCCCCCGCCAGCTCATGGCCGATGACGCGCGGCAGCTCCCCCAGGGGCTGCCGCCCCGACAGCAGGTGCAGATCCGTGCTGCACAGGCCGCTGGCCCGCACGCGGACCACCACTTCGCCGGGGGCCGGGCGCGGCACCGGGCGATCTCCCACCTCGAGGCTGCCGCCGTAGCGGGCGATGAGGACGGCCCGCATCCTCTCCGGCATGGCTACTCCTTCAACCCCGTGATCGCGATCCCTTGGATGAACGACCGCTGGAGGAAGAAGAACAGCAGGATCATGGGGAGCGTCCCAATGGCGGCAACGGCCATGAGCTGATCCCAGGCCGTGCCGAAGCTGCTCATGAAGAGCGAGATGCCCAGCGGCAGCGTGCGCAGGGAATCCTTCGTTACGATGATGAGCGGCCAGATGTACATGTCCCAGGCCTCTCGGAAGGTGAAGACCCCCAGGGCCGCCAGCGCGGGCTTGCAAAGCGGCAGCACGATCTGCGCGTAGATGCGCAGCTCGGACGCCCCGTCGATCCGTGCCGCTTCGATCAACTCGTTTGGGATCCCCAGCAGGTACTGCCGCATCAGGAAGACGCCGAAGCCCTCCACCAGGAACGGCACGATCAGGCCGGAGTAGGTGTTGGGCCAGTTCAGCTTCTTGATGATCAGGAAGAGGGGCACCATCGTCACTTCCAGCGGCAGCATCATCGTGCTCAGAATCAGGAGAAAGAGGAAGTTACGCCCGAAGTAGCGGAACTTGCTGAGGCTGTACCCGGCAAGGGAGGCCAAGAGCAGGTTGCCGACGGTGATGGCCACGGACACCGCCGTCGAATTCAAAATGTACCGGGTGAAGTCCTGCGCCCGCCAGGCCTCGCCGTAGGCGCTCCAGTTGGCCGGGTGGGGCACCCACTGGGGCGGGACGGCGAACATGTTGGCGTTGGTCTTGAACGAGCAGGACACCATCCAGTAGTAGGGCAGCAGCCCGATCAGCCCGATGAGGATCAGGAGCGGGTAGAGGACGAACGCCCGGAGGCGAGCGGACCGGCCCATGCTCAACTCTCCCCTTGCGAGAACAGCCGGATCTGGAAGACCGTGAAGAGCATGACGGCGGCGAAGAGAAAGACGCTCATGGCCGCCGCCCGTCCCATCTTGAAGAACTCGAAGGCGGTCTGGTAGATGAAGAGCGGCAACACCCTGGTCGCGTCGGCCGGCCCGCCCCCGGTCATGATGAGCGGGACGGCAAACACCTTCATGGCGACGATCACGCTCATCACCATGACGAGCAGCGTCGTGGGCTTCAAGAGCGGCAGGGTGATGTGGCGGAATTGCCCCCAGGGGCCGGCGCCGTCGATCTCGGCCGCCTCGTAGTACTCCCGCGGGATGGCCTGGAGGCCGGCTAGGAAGATCACCATGTAATAGGGGGTGGCCCGCCAGATGCCGATGATGATGATCGCCCACAGCGCCCACACACTGCTGCGCAGCCAGGGGATGGGATCGAGACCGAACCAGCCCAAGATGGTGTTGACCACGCCGTCCTGGTTGTACATGAAGGTCCAGACGACCGCGTTTACCACCGCCGGCATGACCACGGGCATGAAGGCTGCCGAGCGAAACAGGTTCTTGGCCCGGATCTCCCGGTTGAACAGCACGGCCAGGGCCAGCGATAGCACCCAGACGGGGACGCAACTGAACACCACGTAGGCGACCGAGACCCAGGCCGAGTGCAGAAACAGGGGATCCTGGAGCAGGTCGACGAAGTTCGCCAGCCCGATGAATTTCGGCGGGCGGAGCAAGTCGTACTCCTGGAAGCTGATGTAGAACGCCTGCAGCATGGGGAGAAAGCGGAAGAGGACGATGATGGCCAGCGTCGGGAAGAGAATGGCATACGCGAAGAATGCCTGCTTGGCCGCCAGGCTCATGCCGAGCCTCCGGCGGACGGCCTGCGGGCGGGCGGATGCGAGGTCGTGCAAGCGAGTCTCCCGCGGCCGACGGGCCCCGCAGTTTCCTGCCATGCGGGGCCCGTCGCCGGACGGCTGCCCTACTTTTTCAGGATCTTCTCGACCGACGCCTGAGCGGCGTCCAGCGCCGCCTTCGGATCGGCGTTGTCGTAGACCACGCTGTCCACGGCGCGTCCGACGGCTTGCGCGATCTCGTTGACATCCTCCGACCGGACGTACCAGCTGGCCGTCGCGACATCCTTCATGTGCACGTCAAAGAAGGGGAACTTCTTGGCCACCTCGGTCTCGGCCAGGCCCTTGACGGGCTGCACGAAGCCCGCCTTGGCCAGCCACTCGTCCGGCTTGGCCAGCATGAACCGGACGAAGTCCCAGGCGGCGATCTTGTTCTTCTCGGGCCGGTTCTTGTTCACGCCCCAGGCCCACCCGTAAACCATGGTGTGCGGCTTGGCCGGATCGACCTGCGGGAATCCGACCACGGTGAAGTCGTTCTTGATGGGCGACTTGACGACCTGCGGCGTGGCCCAGGGGCCGGTGACCCACATGGCGGTGAAGCTGTCCAGAAAATCCTGGTTCGGGTCGCTGGCGGTGTTCTTGGTGGTCTTGGGATCCCCGCACGCCTTGGTGACGTCGCGCCAGAGCGTGAGGGCCTTCACCGTCTCGGGGCTGTTGAGATAGGCGGTCTTCCCGTCGTCGCTCAGGATCTTGCCGCCGAACTGCTCGGTCATGGGCTGGAGGTCCTGCAGTTGCCAGCGGGGGCTGTGATAGGGGAACTCGAAGGCCTTCTGGATGGTCCGCCGGCCCTCGACCTTCCGGAGCTTCGGGCAGATCGCCATGAGGTCTTTCCAGGTCTTGGGCGCGTCCTTCCGAGGGTCGAGGCCCGCGGCGGCGAACAGTTTGTTGTTGAGGAAGAGGCTCATGGAGTTTCCCTGGTAGGGCAGCGTGTACACCTTGCCGTCGAACGTGCCCGAGGTCAGCCCGCCGGTCACGTAGTGGGCCATGAGCTCGCGGTACGTCTTGACCCCGAAGACGTTGAGGTTGACGGGCTCCAGGACCCCTTTGACGTAGTAGGCCACGTAGTACGAGGCATCCGCATCCATGATGTCGGGGCCGGTGCCTGACGCCAGCGCCACCGTCAGCTTCTGGTTCATGTCGGTGGACGAGGCCACGGTGGGATTGATGGTGACGTTCGGCCGCACTTTCTTGTAGGCCTCGATCAGCTCTTTCACGTAGGCGGTGAACGGCCCGTACTCGTGCCACCACACTTCCAGCGTGATCTTGTCGGTCGGGAAGGCAAAGCTGGGCTGCGCGGCCCGGGCCGGCCCCGGCGTCAGGCAGCCGACCAGGAAGGCACCCACGAGGAGCGGAACTACGAGAACTCCTGCCGGCACTCTCATCTGCCATCTCCTTCGCACAAAACGTTGCGGCCGCCTCTGCACGCACGCGCTTCCGACATGTCCCGCCGCGCCGCCCATCCGGCGCGCGACGCGCTCTCGCTCACTCCTGCTCCATCGCCTGCAAGCGGGCGAGGATGTCCGGTCTGAGCGGGGCGAACACATCCAGGACCTGCACGTACTCCTCGAGACTTTCGATCGAGTGGAGGACCTGGCTGGGAATATGGGCAATCTCGCCGGGGCCGAGCACGCGCTCCTCCCCTCCGATCACGAAGCGCATGCGTCCCTTCAGGACCAGGCTGAATTGTTCCGCCTCGTGCCGGTGCGCCGTGCATTTCAGGTTGGGGAAGGCCTCGTGCAGGCACAGCATGGCCCGCTCGCCCAGGATGGTCTGGCGGGACATGCCGGCGGGGAGGGATGCGTTGGGCACGAGGTCCCGGGCCACCTCGCGCCAGGCATAGAATGGCACGGATTACCTCGCGGGGTGCTCGCGCTCTGCGCCGATCGAGGTCAGGAGCCGGCGCGCCGTCCCCTCATGGTGTTCAATCGCATGCCGCTCGGCCGCCGCCGCGTCGCCCCGGGCCAGCGCCCTCGCAATCAAGCGGTGATCTTGCGTGAGCCGCTCCAGCCGTCCCGGGATGAGCACGCTGATGTTGCGGAAGCGCTGGCTGGCGGCGTACAGGTTCTCCAGCAGCTCTTGGAGTCGAGCCGCTCGAGCGGCCTTCCAGATGATCCGGTGGAATTTGCGGTTCGCATCCAGCACCGCCTTGAGATCGCGGACGCCGACGGCGGCCTGCATGTCGTCCAACAGGTCGCTCAGCCGCTGGTGGTCGGCGGGGGTGAGATGGGGGGTTGCCAGGCGGGCAGCCAGCCCGTCCAGGACGGCGCGGATGTGATAGATCTCGACGATCTCTGCTTCCGACAGCTCGCTGACGACCGCGCCCCGGTGAGGCGTGATGGTGATCAGGCCTGCAACCCCGAGCCGGTGGAGGGCCTCCCGGACCGGCATTCGGCTCACGCCGAGCTCTTTGGCGACCTCGTCGGCGATGAGGCGTTTCCCCGCCGGGTAGCGGCCACTGAGCACCGCGTCCCGGATGGTGTCGTAGGCGATCTCCTGCATGGTCCGATAGGCCACCGCCATGCGCGATCTTCCTTCGTCGACCGGGTTGGCCGATCTTCCGGTTTCGGAGCGTCCGAGCGTTCAGGCCGGCTTTACCCGGCAGCTGGATAATGGATACAATATCCAATTCTCCACCGGCGTGTCAAGGCGGAAAACCTCCCCAGGTGGAACGCGTCCCGGCGATGGCACCCATGGAGGAGCGCCGCGCAGCCGGTGAGGCGGGGGTGCCTGGCGGAGGGGTGCGGGCTGGGGTGTGGACGTGATTGCTCACCCGTAACGAGGATATTGTTGCTGAACTACAGTAGGGGCCCCCTAATCTCCGGCTAAGAAGTTGAGGGGGATCGCGAATCACGCAGCGGCCCGCAGTGCGCGCGGCCCGCGGGGTTGGCATCGGCCTTGCTTGGTTTCACCCAGTGGGTGCAAACACCACAAGGAGGAGAGCGATGCCCGACACCTCGCCCCGGTTGCCGTTCGAGATCGATGACGCGATCGACCCCACGCTGGTCACGGGCCGGGCCGGGGTCCCGCTCGTGATCGAGCTGTTCCGCCAGCTCGGGGTGGCCCAGGCCGTCGACACCCACGTTGCGGTCAAGCAGCGGCAGCGCGGATTACCCCCCTCGCAGCTCGTGGAGAGTCTCGTCGCGTTGTGGACGAGCGGCGGGGACCGCTGCCAGGACCTCACGACGCTCCGGGAGGATCAGGCCCTGGCCACGCTGCTCGGCTACCCCCTGCCGGCCGCGACCACGGTCCGGGACTTCCTCGAGGCCTTCCACGTGGAGGACGGGCCGCTCTGGGTGGCCGGGCCCGCGGCCACGGTCCCCCTGGAGTCCGCCCCCTTGGCGGGCCTCGGACAGGCGAACCGGACGCTGGTCGCGGGCGTCCAGCGCGGGGCCCGGGCGGCGACGGCCACCCTGGATGTGGACGCGACGCTCGTCGAGAGCCACAAGGACGCGGCGACCGTGGCCTACGACGGGACCCGGGGCTACCAGCCCGTCGTGGTCCTCTGGGCCGAGCACGATGTCATCGTGCACGACCAGTTCCGCGATGGCCAGGTGCCCGCCGGGTGCGGCAACGTGCGCGTCCTCGAACAGGCGGTGGCCAACTTGCCCCAGGGCGTGGACCGCATCTCCCTGCGGGCCGACAGCGCCCTCTACGAGACGGAGGTCCTCCGCTGGTGCGAGGAGAAGAAAATCGCCTACGCGATTAGCGCCGATATGTCCGCGCAGCTCCAGGCCGAGATCCGGCGCCTCCCCGCGGCCGCCTGGCAGCTCGAGCGGGAGGAGCCCGAGGCGATCCGGGCCTGGGCCGAAGTCCCCTACGTCCCCGAGGATGGCGATCACCGGAAGGCGCGGCCGTGCGTTCGCCGCTACCTCGCGGTGCGTATCCAGCGACGCCAGGGGAGCCTCTTCGCCGACGGGAGTAGCGTGCAGTACTTCGCCGTGGTCACCAATCGGCCGGAGGATGGGCTCACGATCCTCCGGTGGCACCGGGAGAAAGCAGGGACCATCGAGCACACCCATCACGTCCTCAAGACCGAGCTGGCGGCCGCCGCGCTGCCCAGTGGGAAGTTCGGGGCGAACGCCGCCTGGTTCCGGCTGAACGTGCTCACCTACAACCTGCTCACCGCGCTCAAGCGGTTGACCTTACCCGGAGATCTCCGGACCGCCCGGCCGAAGCGTCTCCGGTTCCTGCTGTTCAACACCGTCGGGAAGGTCGTCGCGCATGCCCGACGGACGCTCTTGCGGCTCTCGGGCGCCCTGCAGCACGCCTTGCTCGTCCGGGCGCGGCGCAAGATCGCCCGGCTGGCCACCGCTTAGCCGGAGATTAGGGGGGCCCCTTTTGGCTTGACTCCAACGCTGAACCTGTGGCAGGGTCAAATGAACTCGCCGCCGAGTTCCTCTCGGGGGCCATTGACTACCGGCGACGGCTCAGATGTGAACGACGGCATCTTCCCCCGGTCGCAGTCGGCCAGAGTGGACAACGCGAACTTCACCCCGGCTCCCAAGGAGCCGGCCATCGGGTCCCCTTCGAGCGCACGCGCTTGCCGGGCTGAGTTCGCCCTGCTCCTCGCGATCTGCCTGCCGTTTCTTTTCTTCAAGCTGGGGTTTCCATTCCTCGACATGGGTGAGGGCCTGTACGGGACGGTCGCCAGCGAGATGCTCAGGGGCGGCGACTGGGTCTTCCCACATTTCAACGGCCTGCCCTACCTCGAGAAGCCACCCCTTTACTTCTGGCTGTCGGCCGCGACGCTGGCGCTCGGCCTCTCCGCCGAGTGGGCGACCCGTCTGTGGTCTGCCCTGCCGGCCTTGGGGAGCGCGCTCCTCACGTGGCGACTGGGGGTGCGCCTCTTTGGCGGGGACGCCGGTCTGCTGGCGGGCATCGCGCTGGCGACGACTCCCGGCTTCGTGCAGCTCGCCAGGCGGGCCTCCCCCGACCTGCTCACGGTCTTCTGTCTTACCCTCGCCATCTACGGCTTCGTCCGCGACCTGGAGCGGCCGGCCGGCAGGGGGCGCTTCCTCATCTGCTACCTGGGCATCGCCCTGGGCCTCCTGAGCAAGGGGCTCATCGGCGCGCTCTTCCCACTCCTCATCCTCGGCATCTGGCTCGCCTGCACCCGGCGACCGTCCTGGCGCGAGCTGAACCTCGGGTGGGGCATGGCGCTCGTCGCCCTGGTGGCGCTGCCGTGGCACCTCGCCGTGGCCTGGCGGAGCCCCGCGCATCTCTGGTTCTACCTCATGGACAACCAGGTGCTCCGGTTTCTGAACTGGCGGGGCGTCGTCGAGGACGACGTTCCCATGTCCGCCCTCGCGTTCCTGCTGGTGACCTTTCTCCTGGCCTTTCCCTGGAGCGTGTTCGTGTTTGCCCGCGGGGAGCGGAGGCAGGCGCCGGCCTCCCGATCATTGGTCGGAATCTGGACGCTGGTCGTGATCGGCTTCTTCGCCCTGTCTCGGTCCAAGCTCGAGTACTACGCGCTGCCTGCCTTTCCCGCCCTGGCGCTCTGCGCCGGCTCGGCCTGGGCCTGGCGTCGCGGGATAAGAATCTGGCTGCTGCTGGGCGCGGCGGGCTCCGCCTTGGTGGGGATATGGGCGCTCGCCGCGGGTGCCACGCTCACAGCCAGCCAAGCCCTGCGGGGGCTGGCGGAACTCAATGTCCAGTACCGCATCCTGCTCAATCAGGGCCTTCCGCTGCCGTTCGCTTCTCCCCGCCCGTTCGGGCTGCTCCTGCAGGGGCTCGGCGTCACACTGCTGGTGGGCTGGGGCCTTGCCGTGGCATGCTGGCTGCGGTCGCGGCCGCGCGGCGCCTTCGGGGCGCTGGTCCTCACGGCAGCCGGCATCGCGGCTCTGATTCTTCTGCTCCTGCATGTCATCCAGCCATACCACTCCGCCCGGGCCGTCGGCCTAGCCATCCGCGAACGCGCCGCCGCCGCCGACGTTGTGGTCCACGAAGGGATGCTGGAGTACAGCGGGGCGTTGCCGCTGTATGCCGGGCGGCGGGTGCTGGTGGTTGACGGCCGGAGGGGCGACCTGGCCTTCGCGTCGCGGCTGCCCGAGGCCAAAGGCGTATTCCTCGACCGCCAGGAATTCACCCGCCTCTGGCAGGGCGAACGGCGCGTATTCCTGGTCACCCAGCGGCTTCCGTCCCGGAGCGTCATCTCGACGCTTCCCGCGGGTACCGTCCACGACCTCGGCCTGTACGGGTCGCGCCACCTGTTCTCGAATCGCTGAGCCCCCCGCGTCGGCGCCGCGGCGAGGCGAGGCGGCGGGGCGCAGGGTAGTCGGCCCAGCGACGAACCGGGCACGCGCATGGAAAGCGGTCGCCTGCCGAGAGTGGTCCTGGTCCTGGGCGCCCGAGGCTTCCTGGGCGAGCACATCGTCGAGCAGCTGGCTGCCAGCGGTTGCGACGTGCTGGCCGCCCAGCGTTCGGGCTCCGGCCACGCCTATTCGTCGCCGCGCATCACAGTGATCGAGGGGGATCTCCTGGACGGCGCATTCGTGCGCGGCGCCCTGGATCAGGCCGATGCCGCCATGTTCGCGGCCGGCCGCACCTGGCAGCCCGGCCTGGACGTCACCGAGTACCAGCGGCAAAACGTGGAGATCACCCGGCGATTCTTCGAGGCGCTGGGGCACCGGCCACGCCTGCCCGTCGTCTTCACCTCGTCGCTCGCCACACTGTCCGGCAGCCGGATGCCCCATCTGTTCGCCGAGGACTCCGGCCGGCGTGAGGTCTGCGAGCGCGGGCTCAACCCGTATGCCCGGGCTAAGATCGTCTGCGAGCAGATGGCGCTGGATGCCGCCCGGCGCGGGAATCACGTCGTGATCCTCAACCCCGGTCAGCTCCTGGGGCCGGGGGCCCATCCCGGCTCGAACCTGGCATCGGCCTTCGTGCTGCTCTGGGTGTGCCAGGGAAAGGCTCCCTTCTTCGTCCGCGGCGGGACGACCTACAGCGACGTGCGCGACGTGGCCCGCGGCCATGTGGCGGCGCTGGCCTGCGGCCGCAGCGGCCAGCGGTATGTGCTGGGCGGACATTGCCTCGAGCGGAGCGAGTTCTACGAGCGCGTCGCTCTTCTCAGCGGCCTGCGGCCGCCGCGGGGAGTGCCCCGCGGCGTCGCGTACGTGGTGACAGCACTGCATGACGGGTTCGCCTCCCTCTCCGCCGGGCTGTTTAAGAGCCCCGTTCACCGCTCATTCGTCCGCGGGGAAGGCCTGTATTACTACGGCGACTCGCGGAAAGCGATTCGCGAGCTCGCCTATACCATAACGCCCATCGAGGCGACTGTCCTCGACACCCTGCGCTACTATCACGCCAGGGGGCTGCTGCCTTCAGAGTTGGACTTCGTCAAGGACCTGACGGTGGAGGATGCTCCGGCGCTTGTGTTCCTGAGACAACTGGCGGCCAAGAACGCCTTTTCGCGTTTCCTGCTGGCCCGGATCGGGCGTGTACACGCGATCTGCCGATCGAACCACCAACTGCAGGCGGCCTTGACGCGATTACTCGCGGCGGCTCTGGGCGGCGGGCGAGCGGAGTCCGTCGCGAGCGCCAAGCAACTGGCGGAGGATCGCAAGCTTCTGAACCGATTCTTCGAGTACCTGTACTTTGCCTCCGACGAATTCCTGCGCGAGGTTGACTGAGCGGATGGGGGATCTCCCGCGAATCGAGGGCGGTGAATTCTGCGTCGTGGGGACCGGCGCGGCCGGCGGCATCCTCGCCTACCGCCTGGCGATGGAAGGCTTTTCGGTTCTCTCCCTGGAACAGGGTCAGCCCATCGCCGACAGCTACTTCACCAACGAGCTCAATCCCGAACACGACCCCCTGTTCGGCATCGCCCCGGATATGCCCTGGCCGATCGACCCGAACGATCACTACTTCTACGGCGACGCCCAGGCGCACGCCCTTTACGCACGGGATGACGAGACCTCCACCACGGCCGCCTCCCACCGGGTGTTCGTGAATCGGCAGGTGTTCCGGCTGAACGGCAAGACCAATTTGTGGGGCGGCACAAGCCTCCGGTACTCCTCCCGGGATTTCCTCGGCAGGGAGTACGGAGATTCCGACGCCAACTGGCCCATCCGCTATGAGGACCTCGCCGCCCACTACGCGGCCGTCGAGCGGCTGATTGGCGTCTGCGGCACCCGCGAAGGGCTGGACCAAGTGCCGGATGGGGAGTTCCTGCCCCCCCTCCCGCTTCGCCCGGCGGATCACATCCTGCTGGAGGCGGTGAAGAGGCTGCGCGGAGCGGCGATTAGTGCCATCCCCAATCGGAAAGCCATTGAGACCCGCCTCGAGCAGCCCAATCACTGCCGCAGCTGCTGCGACTGCGTCTACGGCTGCCAGGCCGGGAGCGTCTACAAGTTTTCCAGCCGGCTGCAGCCACGGATCATCGGGCGAGGGAACTACCGCCTCCGCTGTGGGCTGAAGGTCGTGCGCCTGCTCCGCGAGGCCGGCACGAGCCGGATCCGGGCGGCCGAATGCCTGGACCTGGCCACCGGGAGGGCCGTCCAGGTCGAGGCGCGCGCCTTTATCCTGTGCTGCGGAGCCCTGGAAACCCCCCGCATCCTGTTCAATTCCAGGGACGACGCCTTCCCAAACGGATTGGCCAACAGCTCGGGGCTCCTGGGGCGCTATCTCCAGGATAACGTCAGGGCCCTCCTCGGCGCATCGTTGGCGCCGCTCCTCGGCACGAGGGAGCGGTATCCGCAGGGCGCGGCCGACGCCCTCTTGATCCCGAGATTCCTTTTCGACAATCAGGGATTCCGGGGAGGCTACCAGGCCCAGTACTGCCACTTCCTACCTAAGCGGCCCTACTACCTCGATCAGATCCGGTGGGTCCCGGGCCGGATTAAGCCGCGGGTCGCCCGGCTCATCTTCCGCAGTCTTGTCGCCCTCTACTTCTTCGGCAAGCCAGAGGCGCGAGAGGATAACTGCGTGTTCCCCAGCCCGCAGCGGGACAGACACGGGGTCCCGCAAGTCGATGTCAGGTACGCCTTCCATCCGAACGATCTGCGGATGCAGGACAGTATGATCCGGTATGGTCGCCGGATCCTGCGGAAGTGCGGGGCTGTCGCGATCTCGGTCTTCACCGACCCCCGGCCGGGAGCGGGCATCCATTATGCCGGCACCTGTCGCATGGCATCCTCCCGCGACGCTGGAGTGGTCGATGATTGCCTCCGAGCCTTCGACCATGCCAACCTGTACCTGTGCGACGGCAGCGTCGTGCCCGAGATCTCAGAGAAGAATCTGACCCTGACGATCATGGCGCTGGCCCACCGCCTGGCCGACCACCTGGCCGCCACGCGGTAGACAGGATGGATACAGGGGACGGCCACGGATTGCATCATGTGCCCACATCCCCCTTCACTGACCAGTTGAGGTAATCAAGGGGAACCAGGCGGGTACCACACACGACCTCCCACCCGGCCAAGACGGACGAACAGGGGCGGGGAAAAGAATCTCCTTCTGGCCGTGGAGATCGGCTCCGACCAGATGGGCCTCGCCGAATGCGGAGGGCGTCCCTCAGGCCAGGGCAGCCGCCGGGTCCCCGCCGCTCCCGCCTCCTGGCAGCACCAGCCCGGCATAGCGGATGGGCCGGGCGGGGTCGAACCGCGGAAGCGCGGAGAGCGGGCGCCCCTGGCGGATCAGCATTGCGATCGGGCCCGCGTCGGACACGTCGCCCACCAGGACGGCCCCGACCAACCGGTCGCCCGCGATCACGAGCTTGCGGTAGACGCCAGCCCGCCCCCGCACGGCGGCCCGCGCCTTGGCATCCGGCGCCTCGATCATCCCGATCGAGGCCACCGCCAGGCCGAATGACTCCATTACGTTCATCTTGAGGGCCCCGGCGGTTGGCCGGGACAGCCCCAGCATGTTGGCACCAGCCATCTCGCCCTGCGCCACGGCTTCACACCACGTCCCGGCGATCGTCTTTTTCCCCCGCTCGAGTAGATCGGGGGCCTCGGCGCAATCCCCGGCCGCGAAGATCTCCGGCCGGCTCGTACAGAGGTACGGGTCGACCAGGATGCCGCGACCGGTCGCCAGCCCGCTCACCTGGGCCAGCTCGGTGCGCGCCCGGATTCCCTTGGCGAGGATTACGAGGTCTGCCGGCAGCTCGTCGCCGGCCGCGGTCACCACGGCGCGGACGCGGCCGTTCCGGCCCACGATGCGCGCGGCGTCGGTGTGCAGGAGCACGCGCACCCCGGCGGCCGCCAGGCGCTGCTGGACGAGCGCCGCGCCGCCTTCGTCCATCATGCGCGAGAGCAACCGCCCCGACGAGACCGCGATGGACACCGCGAGGCCCAGCTTGACCAGCGCGCGGACCACGAGGAGGCAGATGAGCCCGCCGCCCAGAATCACCGCCTGGCGGGCACCCGGGAGGTGCTCCCGGATCCGGAGCGCGTCGGCCATGGTCTTGAGGGGAAAAACCCCGGGCGTCTCGATCCCATCGCAGGCGGGGATGGTGGCATGCGACCCTGTCGCCAGCAGGAGCCGGTCGAAGGGCAGGCTCGTCCCGTCATCGAGCCCGACCGCCGAGGCGTCGATCTGCACGGCCCGGCGGCCCAGCAGGATCCGCGCGCCCATCCGCTGAACATAATCGGGCGGGCGAAGCGCTAGGTCGCGGCGCTCCCCGCTCAGCAGGTAGGGCAGCATCACCCGCGAGTAGGCGGGGATGGGCTCGTCCGAGACCAGCGTGACCGGGCACTGGCCACCCAGGCGCCGGATGCTCTCCAGCGCTGCGAGGCCGGCGGCGCTGTTGCCGACAATGACGATTCGCGGCGACATCGGAACTCCTTGCCCGGGCGGCCCGTCACCGGGCTCCGCGGGCGGCTATCCCTTGGCCGCCTCGGCCACTCGCCGCGCAAACTCGCGCCCCTTGGGGACCCCGGCCAGGGCTGACTCCCGGAACTCGAGGGCGCCGGCGATGCAGAAGCGCACGCACTCCGGGTCCCCGCCACAGGTGTCGCACTTGGCGATCACGCGTGCCGCGGGGTCGAAGGCGATCACCCCGAAGGGGCAGACGAGCATGCACATGCGGCAGCCGATGCACGCCTCCTTCACGAAGCGCACGAGGCCGTCGCCCTGCTGGAGGGCGTTCGCCGGGCAGACCTTGACGCAGGGGGCGTCTGCACACTGGAAGCAGGCGAGAGGGATGTGTCTGAACTCCTCGGCAAAGACATAGACCTTGATGCGGCTCTGCGTCGGGGCGAAGGCGCCGGTCGCCTGGAGTGAGCACGCCATCTCGCAGAGGCGGCAGTTCGTGCACTTGGCGGGATCGACGACCAGCATGCGGCTCATCGGCCGCCTCCTTTCGGAGCGAGCTGTTGCACCACGTCCTCCAGCCCCAGCTCCCGGAGCTTGGATGCGGTGGGCGCGCCGCGCTCGGTCCACCCGCGGACCCGGTAGTACGCCTGGAGCGCGGTCGAGAACTCCTGGTCGGTGAAGATCCGGCCGCGGGACGCGCCCTCGCGCAGGCTCCGGGACAGCTTCGCCGGCAGCCGGTCGTCGGGGGGACCGCCGCTCTCCCGCAGAGTGAATGCCCGCGCGAGGTTGTAGGCCCGCTCGCCGATCGCCATCTCTTCGTCGAGGGAGAGGTCCTGCCAGCCCGTGGCCGCCGCGAGCATACCGGTGATCTCGTCACAGTTATGCAGCCCCCCGACCGCAAGGCTCATGAACGAGCAGAGGGGGAGCGAGTTGATGAAGGACGTGTAGTCCTCCGCCAGGCGCACCACCCGGGGCTTGCCATCGAGCGCGAAGCGGTCCATGGCCTCGGTGACGCCCAGTTCGGGCCAGGCGCCGGGGCCGGCGACCATTGGGTCGTGAAAGCCCTCCATGTGGTCCGCGCCGCGCGGCGCCGTGGCGTACGAGAGGCCGAGCCCCTTCTTGCCGCGGGCCTCGTGCATGCCCAGCTCGAGGCCCTTGACTTCCACGGCGAGCTCCGAGGCCCCGCGGCCGATCCTGGCAGCCGCCCGGCGCGTGCCCTCCGCGAGGAGGTCACCGACCCCCTCGCGCCGGGCGATCAGGTCGAGCAACCGGACCATGGCCGCTGCATCGCCCCAGGGGAGCGGGAAGCCGATCTCCTTCTCCCTGAGCAGCCCTTGCTCGAAGCACTCCATGGCGAAGGCAATGACCGAGCCGGCGCTGATCGTGTCCAGGCCATACGCGTTACACTTCTGGTTGAGCAGCGCGATGGCCTGGAGGTTCCGGTTGTCGCAGAGGGAGCCGAAGGCCGCCACGGTTTCGTATTCGGGCCCGCCATACTCAGGCTGGACACCGGCGAAGGGGCCGTCACTGACCCGGACCACCCGCGTGCAGCCGACGGGACAGGCCTCGCAGGCGCGGTGCCCGAGGAGGATGGTGTTCCGCATGGCGGTGCCGCTGATCCGGTCGGCGGCCTCCCAGGCGCCGCTCTCCCAGTTCCGGGTCGGCAGGATGCCCAGGCTGGACAGGTCCTCGACACCGCCCGCGGTGCCAAGCTGGCTGAGGCTGCCAGGGCCTCCTACCAGCCCTGGGTGCTGCCGGATCTTGGCGAGGTTGGCCAGGGCGTGGTCTCGGAACCCCCTCGGATCGGCCACGGTGACCCGGCCGGTCCCGCGAATGGCGATCGCCTTGAGGTTTTTCGCGCCCATCACGGCCCCCAGCCCTGTGCGCCCCGCCGCACGGTCGGTGTCGTTCATGATGCAGGCGAAGCGAACGCCGTTCTCCCCGGCCAGGCCGACGCTCACGATCCGGGCTTCGGGGTCGCCGACTTCTTCCTTGATCTGCTCCTCGGCCTCCAGGGTCCCTCGTCCCGTGAGATGGGAGGCCGGCCGGAACTCGGCGTGCTCGTCGGTGATGGCAAGGTAGACTTTGGCCGGGGCCCGGCCCTGCACGATGATGCCATCGTAGCCCGCATACTTGAGCTCGTGAGCCACGAAGCCGCCAGTGTAGGCCTCGCCGAAGCCGCCGGTCGCGGGGGACTTGGCGAGGACTACGTAGCGACCCGCACCGGGGGCGAAGGTTCCCGCCAAGGGGCCCATGGCAAAGACCAGCCGGTTCTCCGGCCCCAGCGGGTCACACCCCGCGGGGACCTCATCCATCAGGATGCGCGCCCCCAGGCCCCTGCCGCCCAGGTAGCGGCGCGCTCTCACCTCGTCGAGGGATTCGACCGAGGTCGTGCCCCGGTCCAGATCCACCCTGAGCAACCGTCCTGCATATCCGTCCATCGCCTCCGCCTTTCTCTAGTACCTCTGGCAGGCCATCACGGGCATGCCCGCTGTCAACAGCCTCCCAACATCCAGCTCATCGCCTACTGTAAGGCGTCATGAGTACCCTCTCAGTCTTGACTGCAACGTCTCGCCTCCCTCAGCGATTCGACCGCCGACTTCCGCATCAGATAGAGCGAGGTTACGCGCGGATCTTGATGCCCGGCCGTTCAATCTGCAAACCAGGCCGCCTGCACCCAGGCCCTCCCCAGGAGGGCGAGCACATCCCTATTCATTCTGATCGTCCGTATGTCAGGCCTGCAGGTACAGCACACCTGCCCCCCTGTCGATGGCCTGGGTGGCCGCCAGCATCTCGTCCACGAAGGCGAGGGGTCGTTGATGATTTTCTTTACATGATGCCTGTTCGGGGGATCGGACCCCCCATCAAGGTCGCCCACCTCCACCCGCGATCGCTGGGAAAATCGCGACCGTGTCGTCAGGACAGAGGGGGGCATGGATGCCACCCTGATGCCGCGAATCGTGCCCGTTGATCACGACGATGACGGCGTCGCCCAGATCGTCCCCCTTCAGGACCCAGCGCCGGAAGCTTGGCCCGTAGCGCGCGGACAGCGCCTGGAGCAGCTCCCGCAGGGTGGCTGCGGGCTCATCCCAGCGGATCTCCCTCGCGCCCGTGCAGCTTCGAATAGTGGCGAAGAAGAGAATCTGCATAGGTGCCCTTGACCGATCCGCTCCGCCGCCGCTAGCTGGATCCTGGGCCAGTCGAAGCCCGCCACGAAGGCGGGCCCCCACTGACCCAGGACACCCGGCTCGCTTACACCCAGGAACCGCCGCGCCCCGACCCGAGGGCGGGCCGGCTCATGCCAGCGCCAGCTCCTTGAGTTTCTTTTCGCTCGGAACGCCGTTCTTGTCCCAGCCGCGGAGCTGGTAGTACTCGGGCAGCATCTGCCCCAGCTTGCTGACGTACCCTTTTGCACCGCCGCTGGGAAGCGGATCCTTCAACAGGCGCTCGGGCAGCGTGTCATCCTTGGCGCTGAGCCCGGCCTTCAGGTTCCACAGCCGCTCCAGGTTCCAAATGCGCTCGCCCGCCGCGAGAAGCTCCTCGGTCGGGTATGAGACGCCGGTGAGCGTGCTCAACATCTGGGCCAGCTCGTTCACGCCGATGCCGAAGGTAGCAAAGAGGCACGCCCCCGTCGAGTCGAGGGCGGCGGTCAGGTTCTGGAAGGCGATGGCGGCCTGGGCTTTGCCCTCGGTGGTCAGGTTGTCCATCTTCACCGGGTTCCCCAGGACCTCCACCGCAATGGTGTAGCCCCGAACGTGGCAGCCGCCCCGGTTGCTGGTGGCGTACTGGAGGCCGATGCCCTGGACCGCCCGTGGGTCGTAGGCGGGCATCTCCTGCTTCTTGGCTGTCATGCTGTATTCGGGATGCCCGTAGCTCTCGGCCAGCCGGTAGGAGCCCAGGGCCAGCTTGTCCCCGAAGCCCTCCCGCAACCCGGTCTTGCGGACCATCTCCACCATGGTTTCGGCGTTGCCGAAGTTGAGCGGGATCCCGCCGGTGTCCTTGAGGGTGATGACGCCTGCCTCGTACAGGTCCATGGCGCAGGCGATGGTGGAGCCCATGGTGATGGGGTCGATCCCCAGCTCGTTGCACAGGTAATTCGCCTTGGTGATGGCCTCCAGGTCGTCGACGCCGCAGTCCGGGCCCAACGCCCAGGCCGTCTCGTATTCAGGTCCTTCGCCCGCACCCTGGTACTTCGGGTTCTTGACCTCGGTCACCCGCCCGCAGCTGATGACGCAGGCAAAGCAGCCTTTGGGGCGCAGCAGGAGATTGGCGGCCAAGGATTCCCCGCCGACCTTGTCGGCGGTTGCAAAGGTAGCTTCGCGGAAGTTGCGGGTGGGCAGGCCTCCGGTCTGGTTCATGATGTTGATCAGCACGTCGGTCCCGTACGCCTTGAGCACCTGGCCCCCCACCGGATGGGACAGGATTTTCTCGCGGGCGGTCTTCACGGCGGCCTTGAACCCGTCGGGATCGGCGACTTTCACCGCGCCGCCGCCCACCACCGCGACTGCCTTGAGGTTTTTGGACCCCATGACCGCGCCTACGCCGCTCCTGCCCGCGGCCCGCTGCATCTCGTTCATCACGTTGGCGAAGAGCACCAGCCGCTCTCCGCCGGGGCCAACGCAAGCGACCTTGGCGCAGTCGTCGATTTCGGCCCGGATCATGTCGGTCGTGTCGGGGATGTCCTTCCCCCACACCTTCCCCGCGTCGCGGATTTCCACCTTGTCGTCCCAGATGGAGAGGTAGACGGGGCTGCTGGCCTTGCCCTCGACGATGAGCAGGTCGTACCCGGCGAACTTCAGCTCCGGCCCGAACTCCCCGCCCGAGTTCGAAGCGGCGATGGCGCCGGTCAGCGGACCCTTGGTGACGACGTTGTAGCGGCCTCCGGAGGGCGCGAAGGTCCCGGTGAGCGGGCCGGGCGCGAAGATCAACGTGTTCTCGGGACTAAGGGGCTCCACCCTCGGGTCCACCTCGTCGTACATGATCTTGGTCCCCAGGCCCCGCGCCCCGATGTACTGCCTCGCCAGTTTGGGATCCAGGGGCTCCTTGCTCACGGTGCGGGTCGTCAGATTCACCCGCAGGATCGTCCCAATCCAGCCGTACATGGGAATCACCTCCTAAAAGGCTTCCTTGAACTTGGCTGCGAACGCCTTCTTGCGCGAGCGGGTTGCGAGCGTATCTTCGGTGAACTCCAGCGCCTTGTTCGGGCAGAAGGCGACACATTCGGGCTCGCCGTTGCAGGTGTCACATTTGAAGAGGCTGTTGCTCAGGGTATCGTACACGACATTCCCGAAGGGGCAGGCCTGGACGCACATGCGGCAGCGGATGCATTGCTTGGCCTCCCATTCCACCAGTCCACTCGCGCTGTTACGCCGCATGGCGCCGGGGACGCAGACGCTGACACAGGGGGCGGGATCGCAGTGCTGGCACATCATCGGCACGGAGATCCCCTCCCGCTCCCAGGTGAAGACGTGCACCCGCGCGGCGCGCGGCCGGAACTGGCTCTCTTTCGTGAAGGCGCAGGCCAGCTCGCAGCTCCGACACCCAGTACACTTGTTTGGATGGATCATCAGGACATTGGTCATCGCTGCCTCCTTTCCTGTTCGGCTCAAGGACCAGCCTTTTGGGCCAGCGTCTCCCTTCCCCCGCAGGAATACCGGGACATACACGAGGTGGTAGGGACGAACACAGAAGGATGCACGAGGAGCGGACGGATGGGGAGGAGCGAGTACGGCGAGCCGCTTGCCAGAGTCAGGTCCCAAGAGCTATCCCGGGCCGACCTCATGGAGCCTCCTCCGTCGTTACCAGGAGGGGCAACCGACTGAAGGTTACTCCTGAGCCGCTCGGCCTGTCAAGAAGGCCGATACCCTGCTCACAAGGCTGGTCGGACGTACCGACTTTCAGTGGGAAGTGCGGGGCGGAGTCTCATCGGGGCGCTGGATCCTGTGGGGTGTTGGGCCGATCCTCAACTCGACAGGGCTGTTCGGGACACGGCACTCGCGCCCGCGCGCAATTTCGCTGGCGGGGGGGCATCTTCGAAAAAATCCCCCCACCTAGGCGCCAGGGGAAAATTCGAATTTCGAAGTTCGAATTTCGAAGTTGAAGTGGGGCCTTGGCGTCATGACGGTAGAGCGGTTCTTTCGCCTCAGGGTTAATTCGCAGGGTTCCCTGCCGGGTATCATAATTGCCAAAAGGCCGTCAACATGGCCTCGGCATTCGCCAGGGGGACGTCGGTGCCGACCTGGCCGTAGCCGACGTAGCCTCCCGCCGGCCGGCTGAAGGCCCGGCCCAGTCGCTGGACGTAGGCGGTGACCTCCGGCGGTGTCCCGAAGGGCAGGGTGTACTGCCGGTCCATGTCTGCCCGGAAGCAGACCCGGCCGCCGAACCGCCGCCCCACGTCTTCGATGTCCATGCAGGACATCTGGGGGTTCAGCTCGTTGAAGCCGATTTCGATGAGGTCGTCCATGATTTCGTGGGTAACGCCGTCGGTGTGCAGGTGGGCGAAGCACCCCCCGCTGCGGATGGCCGCTACGATCTTCGCGTAGGCCGGCTTGTAGATCTTGCGCCAGTGGCCGGGTTTGATCATCAATGCCTGCTGGGTCCCCCAGTCGTCGTTGACCAGGATCCCGTCGATGTGCTCCCGCTGCCGGAGGAGGAGCTCCACCCGTTTCAGCAGAAATTCGGTGATGCGGTCCCGGAGGAAGCACATCTCGGGGCAATCCTCCACCACATCCACCAGGGAGTTCTCGAAGCCGCGGAGCCAGTTGGTGAGGTGCCAGAGGGTCCCCACCTCGATCAGGGCGTAATGCCGGTGGCCATCCGCCTTCACCGCCGCCACGAGCTCTTCGAGCCCCTGGATCCCCACGGCGGGCTCCGGCCACTTGAAGCCGTCGAGCTTCTCCCACTCATCCAGCGGGTGGCCGAACACCTGCCCCAGGTGGTCGTCGGTCAGGCTGTCCCAGACGCAGCCCCACTCATCCTTCACCCCGCGCAGCGCCCCGCTCCCCTCCGCCACGCCGCGCTTGAACGCGAACCAGGCCCGGGTGGAGGGCGAGAGCAGCACGTCGCTGGGGTAGCGAGCGTACAGCTCCTCCAGAGGCCTGCCCAGCTTACGAAATGCTCCGGGGATGGTGCGGTGCATGACGGGCACGCGGTCCGGCCCGGCGAAGGTGATGGCCCGCCTATACCGCTCGCGGCTATTCATCTCGCCCATTTCTCTCTCCTCGGCCTCGGTACCCCCCGGGCCACGCCTCGGAGCTCCGCCTCCGCTGGGCCAGGATTTCCGGTCAGATCGGCCCCGTGACGCATTACCCCTTGTACTCCTGGATCTTCTCCCGCAGCTCCTTCGTCCATATCTTGTCGTACTTCTCGTAGAGCGGCTTCATGGCCGCGCGGAAGGCGGCCCGGTCGGGCTCGATGACGGTCATCCCGTGCCCCTTGAGCTGTTCCAGCATCTTGCCTTCCTGGGCGGTCAGGTACTCGAAGAACCAGTCCATTGCCTCCTGGGCGGATTCGTTCAGGGCGGCCTGGTACTCTTTCGGTTGCTGCTGATACAGCCTCTCGTTGAAGATGATGGATCCGCACTGGATGATGTGGGCCGTCTGGATCAGGTACTTCTGGACCTCGTAAAACCGGTTGGACAGGATCTGGGCGTAGGGGTTTTCCTGTCCCTCGATGATCCCCGTCTGAAGCCCCATGAAGACTTCGGCCATGGGGACGGGCGTGGGGGTGGCCCCCCAGGCGGCCACCATGTCGCGATATACGGGGATCTCGGGCACGCGAATCTTGAGGCCCTTGAGATCGGCCGGCTCTTTGGCCGGGGTGTTTTTGGTGGTCAGATGCCGGGTGCCGATGTAACCGACCGCCAGGGCCCGAAAGCCCTTCTTGATGACCGGACTGTACAGCAGGTTGAGGATACTCGGATCGCGAACGGCCTTTTGCAGTTGATACCGATCTTTCCAGATGAAGGGTGCGCTCAGGATATTGAGGGCCTGATTGAAGGAGGCATACTCCGAGGGGTCGACATAGTAGGATTCGAGCGTGCCGATGGCCACCCCTTCGGGGGCCGTCCGGCCGCTGCCCAAGACGCCGCCCCCATGGACCTGAACCTCGAAGGCTCCGCCTGTCTTCTCGGCCAAGCTCTTTCCCCACCGGGTCAGCAGTTCCGTGGCCGGATGCTCGGGCGCCAGCGTGTGTCCCGTGCGGATGATGGTGACCTTCTTGGCCTGGGCCGCCGCCACTCCCGGCACGGAGGTCGCTACCATGCCCCCCGCCGCTAAGATCTTCAGGAAGGTGCGTCGATCGTGCCCGCCTGCCAACCGCTTGCCCATCGTTCTCCCTCTCCTTTCCGCCTCTTCACGAAGTGTTGAGGGCCCCGCGCAATTGTCGTTACAACGAAAGAGGGACGCCGCCTGTTGTCTCGACCGGAAAACAAGCCCCAGACTTGGGCTTCGAAGCTCTTCGTACCCCGGGCATTCCAGGTGAAGCGGAGCCGGCGAACACCATTCGGGACGGGCGCACCAGAGGTGTCGTTCGCGTCACTTGGCCACCCCCATGAGGAGGTTGGGAATGAACATGACGAGCGGCGGGTAGAAGGTGATGAGGAAGAGCACCGCGATCAGGGCCAGGACCATTGGCCACACCTCGCTCGCAAACTCCCTCATGGTGACCTTCGAGATGTTGAGCACGACGTACATGACCGTGCCGACGGGCGGGGTGATCGTGCCGATCATAAGGTTCAGCACGTAGAACACCCCGAAGTGCACCCGATCGATGCCCAGCTTATCAATGGTGGGCAGGAACAGGGGCGTGAACAGCAATAGGAGGGCTGTCGTCTCCATGATGCAGCCGAGGAACAGGAAGAGGACATTGATGAAGATCAAGGCGACCACGCGATTGGCATAGAAAGGCTGGAACACGCTCTGGAGCGTTTCCCCGACATCTTCCCGCGTGAAGATGAACTGCAGCACATTGGCCGCCGCCACAATGAACAGCACCACCGCCGTGCTGGTCACGATCCGTGTCGAGATGGCCAGGAGATCTTTAAGGGTGATCTCCTTGTAGACGAAGAAGCCGACAAAGAGGCCGTACAAGGCCGCAACCCCCGCCGCCTCGGTCGGGGTGAAGATCCCGCTGAGAATCCCGCCGATGATCAGCACCGGCATGAACAGAGCCCAGGAGGCATCCTTGAGGGCGAGGAAGACCTGCCGGAGTGTCGACCGCTGATGGCGCGGATACCCGCGGCGGCGGCTCACGATGTAGACCGTGGCCATCAGGAATAGCCCCATCAGGACCCCGGGAATGACGCCCCCCAGAAAGAGGCGCCCCACGGAGGTGGAGGCAATGAAGCCGTAGAGCACGAAGGCGATGCTGGGGGGAATGATGGGCCCAATCGTCCCTGCGGCGCTGACGATGGCAGTGGCAAACGGCTTGTCGAATCGCTCCTGTACCATGGCGGGGATGAGAACGCGTCCGGTCCCCGCCGCATCGGCCAAGGCGCTGCCGGACATGCCGGCCATGATCATATTGGCGACCACCGTCACGTGCCCCAGGCCGCCCGTGATGTGTCCCACCACGGTGGACGCCAAGCTGACGAGCCGGCGGGTCACCCCGCCGGTGTTCATCGTCTCTCCGGCCGCGATGAAGAAGGGAACCGCCAGGAGCGGGAAGGACTCGACGCCATTCGTCATCTTCTCGGCGATGGCGTACAGGGGAACGTGCTGCTGGACCAGGTAGATGACCGCAGGGACCAAAAGAGAGTAGGCAACGGGCACCCCAACCAGGAACGCGATCAGCATAACCGCGATAATGGTGAGGGTGGCCATGCTCCATCCCCTATCGGTGCCGCAAGAGCGAGACCAGGTGCCGGGCGTTATGGATGAGCATCAGGAATGCGGACACCGGGACCGCCGCGTAGATGTACATGGTGGGAATGCCGAGTGCAGTCGTCGTCACATCCTGCGTGACATCCACGAGCAGGCTGCCCTGCCACACCAGCATGGCCAGGACGGCCATCACCACCACGAGGGACGCACACTCCATGGTCCGAGCGAGTCTTCTCGGAACTAGGGTCACGACGATGTCGATGATGATGTGCTCCTTGTGCTTGGTCGCGATGCTGGCGCCCAGAAAGACGAGCCACACCAGGCACAGCAGGACGACTTCTTCCGTCCACGCCAAGGGCATGTGGAGCACGTACCGGCAGAGGACGCTGAGGCCGATGGAGCCGAGCATCACGGCAAGCAGGATCGCCGTGAGGACCTCCTCGAGGTGGGTGAGCGCCCAGCGCCATGCGTGAGTTGGGGTTGCTGCGGGGAAAGCAGGTCCTTCGGATTCGGGAGGTCCATTCATCCTGAGAGGTCCTTCCCCCCGGTCTTCAGGGTCCGAAATCTGGCGTGGAATCTAGCGGGGGGCGCCCCCAGCGTCAACACGCGAGCCTGCGCATGTCTGGTGACGTGGACCATTGCCGTGTGGCGCTTTCGCCTTTGAGCCCGGCCAGAGGGAGGTCAGAGAGGAGGAGGCAGACTGTGCGCCGCTCGCCCCCCCATCGGCCGTCGGGTCGCGGAAGAGAATTCGTCCCCCAATCCGGCGGCCGGCGGAGAGCTCGTCAAGAGCCAGGACAATTGGGCCACAACCTCTCTCTTATGCCGGCACACTGTTAGAGCGGGAATTCGGCAAGGAGCACAAGGAAGCGGCGTCCGCTAACTACGACACCTGAGGCGGCCGAACCATGCCGAGCCAGAGGGGCCGCGCCAGTCCGCCGGCGTCCTCAAAGAAGTGGATGGCCCCCGGCGCGTGAAGCTTGGCGATCCAGACGACTTGCCCCAAGTGTTGTGAGAAGTGCTGGACGACGGTCAGAATAGCCTCGAATACGGTGACATCCCTGCCCTGGATGATGCGACGTTCGCACAGGCCCTCGGGTGTCACTGCGCTCAGGACTCTATCGGCTGCAGCCAGCACGCGCTCGAGTTCGGTAAGGAGTTCGGCGGCCGATGATCCCTCCCGAGCGGCGAACTCGGCGGCGCGGTTTCGCGAGTCGGGCGTGCCGCCCACACCGCTGATGACCCATTGGCGCACGTTCCCGATCAGGTGAAGCAGCAGGTTGCCAACGCTGTTCGACGATTCGTTCGGTCGCCACCAGATCGTGCCGGCCGGCAGGACCTCCACCGCGCAACGAAGCTTCGTTCGGTACTCGGTTGCGAGATAGTAGCGAGAACGGCCCAGGAACAGCGACCCGAGCTCGAATGATTCCACCATGGCTCTGGCTACCTCCGAGTATGAGCCCCCTCACGGAGCCATCTAGGGGACGCCTAGGGGACGTTGCATTATCTGTCGAATCTCTTCACCGAAACCATCGCGGAATCTCGGCCTGCCAGCGAGACGTTTTTTGGGGACGTTGCTACGCTTAACGCGTTGCGCCCAGCAGGCGCTGCCGCTCGAGGGTGGCGGCGCCCTGCGCCCCAGTCCGAGACGCGTTCTGCGGGCGACGACGTCGGCCCGGCCGGTATCATCTCTGACTATGGCACGGCGCTCGACGCCGCGCACCGTCACGTGGTGGAGGATCCCGGGGGCATCCAGCCGGGGCCCCCGAGGCATGGGGACCCCTTATGCTGTGCCAGGAGGGCTGCCAATACATATCTTCATTATCCTACCTACGTCCTTCACTTCCGCAGGAATTCAGCAAGGATAATAAGGAAGCAACGTCCCCTAAATCCTACGTGTCCACCCGTGCCGGGGATTCCTCACTTCGAGAATACCGGCTCCTCCTTGCTGATGACTTCCAGCAGGGCGGGGCGGCAGCGGTCGGCGACGGCCAGCGCTCGGTGGGCCGCGGGGATGATCTCCGCCGGTTTCTCCACCACCTCTGCCCACGCCCCCAGGCCTTCCGCTATCTTGCTGTAGCTCCCCGATAGGAAGCGAGTCCCATAGCGCTCCGTGGCGACCTTGAGATGCTTGTCGTAGCCGCCCAGGCACGAGTTGTTGAGGAGGACGGTCACGATGCCGATCTTGTTCCGGACCGCCGTCTCCAGGTCCATCCCGCATTGGCCGAAGGCGGCATCGCCCAGGACGTGCACGACGGTCGCCTCGGGCCGGGCCACCTTGGCGCCCATGGCAAGGGGCAGGCTGTAGCCCAGATGCGTTGAGCGCCCCCAGCCGAGGTAGCTGTTCGGCTCCACGGCGCTCCAGAAGGGCGTCATCTGGTCGCGCGGGTTCCCGGCGTCGTGCGTGACGACCATGTCGCGCCCCTGCACGGCCTCCTGGAGATCATGGACCACCCGGTACGGATTCACGGGCGTCTCGTCCGAGGTGAGCCTCGGCATCCACTCGGCCAGCCACGCCTCCTTGATCCCCCGGATCTGCTTCGCAACGCGGTCATTCCCCTTGCGGCCATCGGGGCCCAGGAGCCGCTTGGCTTCCTCGATCATCTGTCGCAGGGTGAGCTTCGCATCCCCCGTCAGGAGGTGCTGGGCCAGGTAGTCCTTGTTCAGATCGCGGTCGTCCACCGTGAGCTGGACCCCGACCTTTCCCCGGGGGATCGGCGCAGCAAAGGGGGAAATGGAGAGGCTGGCTCCGGCACCGAAGATACAATCCGCCTCGGCCAGGAACTGTGTGACCACCCGGGGCCAGGCCATGCCGCCGCACCCGATGCTGAGGGGATGGTTCTCGGGGAAGGCGCTCTTGCCGGACAGGGTGGTCATCACCGGCGCCTGCAGCAGTTCGGCGAACTCCTGGAGCTCCGGCGACGCCTCCGCGTAGAGCACCCCGTGCCCGGCGTGGATGAGGGGCAGCTTCGCCGCGACGATGGCCTTGACCGCGGCTGCCACGTCGCCGGGGTCGGCCATGGATCGCGCCCCCTTGACGGGCGTATACGAGCGGGCCGCATCGTCACACTCGGCCGCCGTCAGGTCGGTGGGCAACTCCAGGACGATCGGCCCCCGCCGTCCGGTCCGCAGGTAGGTGAAGGCGCGGCGCAGGAATTCCGGGATGCGGTCGGCGCGATTGACGCGCGCCACCCACTTGCTGATCTCCTGGAAATTGGGGACGGCCTCGAAATTGGGCCTCGCGCCCATCCGGGCCTCCGCAATGCCGCCGGGCAGAAAGAGGATGGGGCTCGAGTCCGAGTAGGCCTGCGCCAATCCCCCGAAGGAGTTCTCAACGCCCGGGCCGTGCTGGACTGCGCAGACGCCGATGCGCCGCCCGCCGGTGACCCGGGCGTAGCCGTCGGCCATGCCGATCACTCCCCGCTCGGTCCGCGCCATGATGGGGCGGATGCCCAGCGCCGCGGCGGCGTCGATCAGGTGGTTGATGGGAAAGCAGAAGAGATGCTCGACATTCTCCTGCTTGAGGATACTCGCGACGGCTGCTGCACCCTTCATGTCGGCTCTCCCGTCTTGAGTGTTGCGCGTGGAATCGCCGTCCTCCCGGCTGCCAGACTTCAGCTCTTGAGGGTCAATCCCGTACACACCCTCGCCCCTCGGGAGCATCGGCCCCCAGGAACACAAAAGCCCCCGAGGGATGCGGAGGTCCACCGGGGGCCGTCAGCTTCGCACGCCAGGAGCTGTCCGGTCGGATCATTGCCTCCTTCAGGCCGCCTCGCTGGGCACCGAGATCATCCGCGCAACACCCTACTTCTCACCAGAGGGCCTAGTCAAGATGAAAGAGACGCGGACGGGGGAGGGAGGCGAAGCCTCACGAGACGGCACCTTTCAGGACGGCCTGCCTCTCGAGGCCGCGCACCACCATGTGTGGAGGGTCCCGGGGGTATCGAGGTGAGGGTTCCGGGCCGCGGTCGCCCTCCGCCTAGCCTTCAGTCCCCAGGGGCTGGAGGGCAGCCAAGCAGAATTCACGCTTTCGAGGAACGCCCCGCACACCCGGCCAAAAGGTTAGGACAATTAGGCCACAACGTCCCCTTCACAACCTCCCCTTCAATAAACCTGAATGTGATGACGAGGGAGAGCAAGAGGAGGCGACGCGGCTGGGTTCTGGCTATTCGTAGACGACATAATGAGGGCCGATACTGTGAAAGAGGACCTCGTCGGCCCCAAGGAACTCGAACACAACTCGGACATCCCGCGTCACAGAGAAAGCCCAGAGATCTTGCAGTCGACCCAAGAGCTTGTGGGTGCGTAAGGGAGGGTCGAAGGCGTCCGCGCGAAAGAGGCACTCTCGGGCTTCGGCGATCTCCTGGATTTCGGGCGTCAGACCCTTGTACTGGCGGGCGAAATGCGAGGTGACCCGGATGGTTGCAATCGGGCGTTTCACCGGAGATCTGCCAGGGACTTAATCCTGCGGGTCTTCCCCCGCCTGTGCTCGTCACGGCCTTCTGCCACGACGCGCAGCAGATGTTCCTCTTCCAGCTCTCGCAGGCGGCTCTGCATGGCCTCGAAGGTCTCATAATCAAGCAAGACCGCGACGGGCCGTGACCGCTGGATCAAGGTCCACGGCTGCCTGTGCTCACGCAACTCACGGACGACCTGGGTGACGCCCTGACGGAGGCCGCTGATGCTGATAATCTTGGGCACCTTCTCCACCTTCCCGTTGCTTGTATTGTTAACGTATATGTTGACAGTACAGATGTCAAGACAAAAGGCCTGTCGCAGGTCAGCAAAAATGTCCGCCTCCACCGGACGGCGCGGCGCGGGCTGGCGCCGAACTGGGCCAGGATGGTCCCCGTGTCTTGCCCGATCCGGGGGACGCTCCCGAGGAGGGTGCTGTGGTCGGTCCAGGGGTAGCGGACCAATTCCAGGAGGTACGGTTCCTCCTCCACGACGACCGACTTATACCGATTCTGGAAGAGGTGGCCGGCGCGCTTGTAGCGCCGATTGAAAGCGCCGGCGTAGCCCGTGAGGAGGCTTCGCATGCTCCGGGGCAAGGGGCGCTGGCCCGTCCGGACCAGGAGGTGGGCGTGGTTCGGGAGGAGGGCCCAGGCGTACACCGCGAGGGCCCTGTTCTCCGCGAGGGTTGCGAGGCGGGCGACGATGTCGGCCCGGCCGGTATCATCCCTGACTATGACACGGCGCTCGACGCCGCGCACCGTCACGTGGCGGAGGATCCCGGGGGCATCCAGCCGGGGTCCGTGAGGCATAGCGGGAGGATAGTCGTGATTGTTCTATTTGGCAACGTCCCCTATTCCGTTTTTACGTCCCCTATTCCGTCATTACGCTCTTTCCGTCCTGTTCCGTATTCCGTTAAAGGAGCGGACAGAATCCCTGATCCGTTCGAGCGGACAAGTTTGCTGAGCTACCACACCCCGGAAGCATCGGCCTTGACAGAGCGAAATAGTCAGGAGTAGCCTCCGGCCCGTTGCCCACCCTTGTGTTGGCGGATGAAGGAGGCTCCATGGGGTCGGCGCGGGACGGCTCCCCGAACGCGAGCCAAGCCGGCGGCGCGGCCCATCTGCTAGTGCCAGCCCACGGGTGGCTTTGTCCCCTCTCGAGCCACGAGCCGCCGCCCTCCTCCGGATCCCGGGGTATCTCGGCACGGTCCTGCGACAGCCTCCCGGCTTCCGCGCCTCTCTCCAGTGCGTCGCCGTTGACCGGCCTTCCGGACCTCCCCCACTTTTCCCGCACCCCCCGTTGCGCGGCCACCCCACCCGTGGAAGCGGGCAGTGACATCCGTGCCGTGGCGGGGCGTCCCGGCCGCCAGGACGGCAACGCCCCGAGGATCCCCACGCGCGTGCTCAACCGAGGCAAGGTGGAAGCCTGCAGTCCAGGGGATGCGTTAAGGGTACTGTCCGCCGGCATGGGGCGAAACCATTCGCCGCCGGCAAAAGAGCGGGAAGGTTTGGGCACGACAAGGCGAACGACGGCTTCGCACCGCTTGCCGGCTCCGAAGCCGCCTGGCGAAGGGGCAGACGCCCCACGCACGGGTCCCTAACACCGCAAGGGAGAAGACGACAATGAGAGACGTCAGGCGTGTTGTGTTGATTGCCTTGGTATCCACCGTGTTGGTTGCAGCCGCGGCGGCCAGCGGCGCTGCCGCCGAGATCCCCATCGCCGCCACACTCAACATCACCGGGCCGACCGCCTCGCAGGGCGTGCTCTTCGGAAATGCCGCCAAGCTGGCCGTGAAGCAGATCAACGCTACGGGCGGGGTGAACGGCAAGCGCATCAACCTGATCCCGGAAGACGCCCAGTCCAGCAACTTTGGTGCGCTTGCCGCACTGAACAAGGCCATTGAGAAGGACAAGGCGCTGGTCGTACTGGGACCGTCCCTGAGCACGATGATCCAGGCGATGTCCGAGACGGACAAGAACGCGGGCGTGCCCTTCGCCACCGGCGGCACGGCCGTCAAGAACACCCACATGGGTAACCCCTGGATCTTCCGCCTCCGGCCGGACGATTCTATCTCCGCCGCGGCCATGATCCAGTTCATCAAGAACGACCTGGGGCTCACCAAGGTCGGGATTCTCCACGACACCGATGCCTTCGGCTCTGGCGGGGCGGCCTTGCTGGAGCAGTACAGCAAGGAGCAGGGGATCACGGTGGTCAAGGACTTGGGGTACACCGGCGACACCAAGGACTACACCGCCCAACTCCTGGCAATTAAGGACGCGGGAGCGCAGATCCTCTGCACCTACGTCCCCCGCCCCGAGGATGGCGCCCTCATCCAGCGCCAGTACCACGATTTGGCCCTCCCTTACAAGTACATGGGGTCCGCCTCCAACGCCGAACGGGACACGCTGGCTCTGTCCAAGGACTCGGCCGCGGGGATCTACGTGGCTATTGATTTCATGCCCGGCGTGACCGAGGAATCCAAAAAGTACGAGGAGGCATACCAGAAGGAGTACGGTCAGCCGGCAGATGCGCTGTCGGCCTTTAACTACGACGCCATCAATATCTTCGCCAAGGCCATCGGCGCGGCGGGCGAAGACCGGGCCAAGATCATGCCCTACATCCTCAACCTCCACGGCTACCGGGGGGCCGTCGGCACCTTCGACTTCACCCCTAACGGGGATGGCCTGCACGCAAACACCATCATCCAGGTCGAGAAGGGGGGTCACCTGAAGTTCCTGAAGGTGGTCACGGTTCAGTCGCACTAGCGGGCGGCGAGCAATGCCTCTCTCGTCCCGCAGGCCAGGGAGAGGGAGCAGGCAGGCGCTCTCGTCCTGGCGGGCATGGCATCCGCAGGGGGGCATTGCGGCGCCACGTGGGACGCCGGTGCGGAGGGCATGCGGCCCGGGGCGGAGGTCCCGGCGGCTAGGCCCGGTGCGATTGTACCCGAGGCGTAGCCGCTTGGCGCAAGCTACCCGGGTAGAGAGGCGAGGTTGCTCGCGGGAAATGACCTCAAGATGAGAGCTCGGCTCCGGCGGGTCTTTTGTGGCCCGCCGGAGCCGCTCGGGATGGAAAGGACGGAAACGGGGCCCCAACCAGGGCGATATGGAGCATACTGGCAGGTAATCTGATCTGCTGCGCGCGCGGGTGGGTCCTCATGGAGCCTTTGACCTCACACGCCTCCGATTGCGAGCCAGAGCTTCCAGGGCAACCGCGTGCCACGCCCGCCCAATGCCATGCCGTTAAGGTGCAGGCGCCGAAGGCGACTGTCAGCTTCGACCGCCTGTTATACCGCTCACACCCGGCCAACACTCCGCGCGCAGCCAATCTACGAGCCGCCTCGCCAGCTCGATTCGATGAGCAGAGAACACGTGGTCGTCGTCGAGGACCGCCTCCGTTAACCGCTCCGCGCGTGCCTGACGCAAAGCGGCGACCACTCTGTCGTGGTGATCGGCCTTCGGCGTTAGTCCATCACGCGCGGCCGCCGCCAGGAGAAGGGGTCGGGTCGCCAAATCGGCCGTGCGGGATGGGACGCTCCACGCCTCCGCATGGCTCACTATCTCGCTGGCAACGCGCCGCGGATCTCCGTGGACGGGACCACCCCTCGCATCCATGCCTTGATGGAAGAGGGACTCCAGCCCTGCGAGGGCGCTCGCGTCTTCGCGCGCCCGCAGACCCATCCAGCCAAGATCGGCCCCGGCTAGGAAGGCGAGGCACGCGATGCGCTCGTCCTTGGCGGTCGTAATCGCACCGAGGAATCCACCGAGGCTGTGGCCAGCCAGCGCCACGCGGTCGGGGTCCGCCCGGTACGCCGACGCCCACGCTTCACTCCGCGCTCGCTCCACGGCCGTCGCCACGTCCTCAAGCGCGTGCGCGATCGAGAACTTGCCGCCGCTCCCCCACGTGCCCCGGTAATTGAAGTAAAGCACGTTCATGCCGGCTCGCCTCACAGCCTGCGCCAGGTCGAGATTCCGCTCGTTGCCGGGGTAGCCGTGCAGGATTATGACCGTCGGGTGCGGACCGGGCCCGTTGGCCACGTACATGAGCCCATTGAGTTTGCTTCCGCCGCTCTCGAATGACAACCCCTCCATGGTGGGGGGGAACGCCGAGTCCACCGCGGCGTCCGCGGTGGTCGGATGATCGATCTGCGACGCAGCGCGTTGCGCGGCAGACGAGGCGAAGGACGTCGCAGAGTCCGCCACAAAGCCATTTGACCACTCTCTCATGCGTGTTTCCTTTATGTAATGGGGGGCATTGCCAAACTCGTCACCTTGCGGGGAGAACGATCCCGCCACACCTACCACACCCTCACCCCTCGAGGGCATCGATCCCCAAGAGCACAAGAGCCCCCGGGGATCCGGAGATCCACCGGGGGCCGTCAGGTTCGCACGCCAGGAGCTTTCCTGGTCGGCACCTTCGCCTCCTTCAGGCCGCCTAGCTGGGCATCAAGATTATCCGCGCAAGACCCTATCTCTCACCAGAGGGGCTAGTCAAGATGAAATGGACGGGGGCGGGGGAGCGAGGCAAGCCTTCATAAGACGATGCTTTTCAGAATCGCCAAACCCGAGGACTACCCAGGTCTCCCGGGTTCGGTGGCACCCGATCGAAGCTCTTTGAAGTAGCGCAATCAGGCCTGTCCCGTTCACGCCTTCTTGGTCAGTCTGTCGACCTCCGCCAATTCCTCCGGGGTCAGGGCCCACTCAACCGCCTTCACGTTCTGCTCCACCTGCTCTGGGCGCGTGGCGCCGGCGATCACGCTGCACACCCGCGGCCGGGCGGCCAGCCAGCTAAACGCCAGCTCCAGCAGGCTATGGCCCCGCCTGGCGCAGAACGCCTCCAGTCGCTCCACGATCTCCCAGTTCGCGGCCGTCAGGTAGCGATCGGCGAGCCGCTGCGTCTTTGCCAGGCGCGTCCCTTCCGGGAGGGGTGCATTCCGCTTGTACTTGCCGGTGAGGAGGCCGGAGGCCAGCGGGAAGTACGGCAACAGGCCGAGCCCGTACGCCTCCATCGCCGGTACCAGCTCGCGCTCTGGATCGCGCACGACCAGGCTATACTCGTCCTGGCACGAGACGAAGCCGTTCACGCGGAGGTGCCGGGCCGTCCACTGCGCCTCCACCACCTGCCAGGCGGGGAGGTTGGAGCAGCCGATGTAGCGCACCTTGCCCTGGCGAATCAGGTCCTCCAGGGTGCGGAGGGTCTCCTCGATCGGCGTCGCGGGATCCGGATAATGGAGCTGGTACAGGTCGATCCAGTCGGTCCGGAGCCGCCGCAGGCTGGCCTCCGCCGCCGACAGGATGTAGCGGCGCGAGGCCCCCTTGAGCACCCCGGCGTCATCCATGGGGCCGCTGAACTTGGTCGCCAGGATGATGTCCTTGCGCCGATCACCCAGGATCTGGCCCAGGACGGTTTCCGAGCCGCCGCGCTCGCCGTAAATGTCCGCCGTGTCGAACAGGGTGATTCCGAGATCCAGGGCCCGGTGGACGACCCGCCGGGATGCCTCCAGATCGATCCGCCCGCCGAAATTGTTGCAGCCCAGGCCGACCAGGGATACCTGAAGGCCGGATGTACCAAGATTTCGCTGCTGCATGCGCATCCTCCCAACTCTCACCGCCAAGCCGCCATCTCCAGTATGCAGTAGGCAGAAGTCAGTAGTCCTGTCATCCACCCTCCTATTCGGCTTTACTTTGCGACCTTTGCGCCCTTGGCGTGAGAACGCTCTGACTCTTGCCCTAAGCTCGCCGTTCTTCAATTTCGAAATTCGAACTTCGAAATTCGAATTGTCCCGGCTCCGCCTCTCCCCTGCTCCCCCGCGCCCCTGCGCCCCCTCGTTCCCTCCTGCGCCCTCGGCGCCTTGGCGGTTCAAGGTTGCTCTTTGGCCGGCGCGGCCTGCTGCCGCACCGCCGCCACGACATCGGCGCCCGCATGGTAGCTCTCGTCGGCGGACGGGAAGGCCCCCGACCGGACATCGCCCACGAAGTCCGCCAGGGCCTTCTCGATGGCCGCACCCACATCCGCATACCGCCGGACGAATTTCGGACTGACCCCCTCACTGAGGCCGAGGAGATCGTGCCAGACGAGCACCTGTCCGTCGCACCGGGGGCCGGCCCCGATGCCGATGGTGGGGATGGGAATCGCCGCTGTCACGACCTCTGCGATCTCGGCCGGAATCCCCTCCAGGACGATGGCGAAGGCGCCCGCCCCCGCCAGCGCGCGCGCATCTTCCAGCAGGGCCCGGGCGGCCTCGGCCTGCCGCGCCTGCACGCGGAAGCCGCCCATCCGGTGCAGCGACTGCGGTGTGAGGCCGAGGTGGCCCATCACCGGGATGTCGGCGGCGACCAGCCGCTCGACGGCGTGGAGGCAGCGCCGGCCTCCCTCCAGCTTCACCGCCTGGCACCCCCCCTCGGCGACGAGCCGCCCGGCGCTCCGGATCGTCTCGGGGACGGACACGTGGTACGAGAGGAACGGCATGTCTCCCACCACCGGCGCCCGCGGCCTGGCGGCGGCGACGGCCCGCGCATGGTGCAGGATCTCCTCCACCGTCACGGAGAGGGTGTTCTCCCGTCCCAGCACCACCATGCCCAGCGAGTCGCCGACCAGCAAGAGGTCGGCGCCCGCGCGGTCCGCCAGGCGGGCGGAGACGACATCGTAGGCGGTGATCATGGCCAGGGGTTCGCCGCGACCCGCGGAAGCCTTCCGGGCGGCGATGTCGGGGATGGTGAGGCGGGAGGGCGGACCGGCATGGGAACTCATGGCACTCCTTTCTCCCCGCCGCGAAGGGTCGGGGGAAACTGCGGGTGCGACTCACCCTACCCCAGGACCGGCTGCCTGTCCAGCCCGTCGGGCCGTCCCGGTGCGCGGCGGCGCCCCGTGGCGGTCTCCGCAGGCGGATCGCCGGCGATTCCGGGCGCGATCGGACACGGCCCGGACTCCCGGCGTTTGCCGGTCAGGGGTAGCCAAGGCAGGGCGGACTTGGTGTCGTTCCTTCTTTATCGATTATTGCATAAGTGATGGATCATTTGAAGCATAGGTAGGCCAGGCCGGGGCGCCCCGGCCTGGCCCCAATCGGTCGATCACATTACTTATGCAAGATTCAGCAACTTCGGCTATCCGTGCTTGGCGCTGCGCGGTCATCGTCATGGGTTCGCCCACATCCGGCCGGCCACCTGAATGAAGCGATCGGCCTCCGCCGGCCCCCAGGTCCCCGCCGGGTAATAGGTCAACCCCTGGCTCCCCGCCCCCGCCCACGTCTCGAGGATGGGGGTCACCAGCGCCCAGGCTGTCTCCACCTCGTCCCGCCGGATGAACAGGGTCGAATCCCCCAGCATGCAGTCCAGCAACAGCCGCTCGTACGCCTCGGCCGGGTCCACCCCGAAGGCCTCCCGGTAGGCGAACCCGAGATGGGCGGGGACCAGCTGGATCCGCGGGCCGGGCGGCTTGAGGCCCACCCGCAGCGAGATGCCCTCGTCGGGCTGGATGCGCAGCGTCAGACGATTGGGCTCCAGCTCGTCTCCCGGCTTGTGGCCCGGGTGTTCGGCGTGCTGGAACAGGAGCAGCGGCGGCTGCCGGTACTGGATGGTAACCTCCGTCACCTGCTTGGGGAGGCCCTTGCCCGTCCGGAGGTAGAATGGCACCCCGGCCCAGCGCCAGTTCTCGATCTCCAGCCGCAGCCCGACATACGTCTCCGTCGTCGTGCCATCGGCGACCCGGTCCTCGTCCGCATACGCCTGGACCCGCTTCCCCCGCAACGTCCCCCGGACGTACTGGCCGCGGATCGCGGCCCGTGCGACATCGGCCGCCGGAATGGGCCGGATGGCCCGCAGCACCTTCACCTTCTCGTCCCGCACCGCCTCGGCCCCGAAGGTCGCGGGGGGCTCCATCGCCACCAGGGAGAGCAGCTGCATCATGTGATTCTGCACCATGTCCCGCGCCGCCCCGGCGGTGTCGTAGTAGCCGCCGCGCCCCTCCACGCCCAGGTCCTCCGCCACCAGCACCTGCACATGGTCGACGTAGCGCCGGTTCCACAGGGGCTCGAAGATGCTGTTCCCGAACCGGAAGGTGAGGATGTTCTGAACGGTCTCCTTTCCCAGGTAATGGTCGATGCGGTAGACCTGCCGCTCCTCAAAGACCCGGTGGATCTCCGCGTTCAGCTGCACGGCAGTGGACAGGTCCCGCCCGAACGGCTTCTCGACGATGACCCGGCTCCACCCCTCGCCGGACCCCGCGCCGCCCCCCTCGGAGGCCTCCCCCGCCCCGGTCACGAGCTTGGCGGCGCCCAGCCGGTCCACGATGGTGGCATAGGCGCCGGGCGGCGTGGCCAGATAGAACACCCGGTTGCCCCCGGTGCCGAGGTCCCGCTCCAGCTCGTCCAGGCGACCGGCCAGACGCCCGTAGCCCTCGGAGTCCTCGAAGGTGGAGGAGACGTAGCGGAGCCCCCGCGCCACCCGATCCCAGATGGCGGCATCGACCGGACGAAGCCGCGAAAACTCCTCCAGCGACGCCCGCATCTCCTCGCGGAAGGCGTCGTCGCTCTTCTCCCGCCGCGCGAATCCGATGACCCCGAACTGCTCGGGCAGCAGGTTATCGTGAGCAAGGGCGTACAGGGCGGGCAGCAGCTTTCGGCGCGTGAGATCGCCCGACGCCCCAAAGATGACCAGCGTACAGGGCTCGGGCCGCTGGTAGGGCGCCGGCTGAATGGAGACGTCGCTGAGGATCGAGGACGATGACATGGGTGCCCTCTCGACACCGCCAGCGGTCCGGCCGCGGATCCGTCCCACGAGGCGCGCCGCGGCCGGTAACCGTTGCGGATGTTGTGGCTCATTCTTACCCACAATCGCCCGTTTCGCAAGGTCGCTTCTCCGGCAGGCCCGGCTGGCGCCGGGGGCCGGCCCTCCCGTCCGGCCGTCGAGGGCGGCGGGGCGGCCGGTCGACCTTGACACGTTTCCGGCTTGCTATATAGTTCCGGCTGCCGGACCCCCCACACGAACCCGCAAAGGAGGCTCCCCATGAAGAAGATCATCAACGACCCCTTCGCCTTCGTGGACGAGATGCTGGAGGGCATTCTCCTGGCGCATCCCGACAAGCTGCGTTTGGTCGGCGCGGACAAGCGTGCCGTCGTCCGGGCCGACGCGCCGGTGAAGGGGAAGGTGGGAATCGCCACCGGCGGCGGCTCCGGACACCTCCCCGTCTTCATGGGCTACGTGGGGAAGGGGCTGGTGGACGGCTGCTCCATCGGGAACGTCTTCTCCTCCCCCACCGTGGAGCAGATGCTGGCCGCCACCCGGGCGATCGACGGCGGGGCCGGCGTGCTGTACCTGTTCGGCAACTACTCCGGGGACGTCATGAACTTCGGCATGGCCGCCGAGATGGCCGAGGCGGAGGGGATCCACGTGGAGACGGTGCTGGCAGCCGACGACGTGGCGTCGGCGCCCAAAGGCCAGGAGGCGCGCCGCCGGGGCGTCGCGGGGATCTTCTACGCGTACAAGCTGGCAGGCGCCAAGGCCGAGACCATGGCACGCCTCTCCGAGGTGAAGCGCATCGCCGAGAAGGCCGTCGCCTGCACCCGGTCCATGGGCGTGGCTCTCTCCCCCTGCACGGTCCCCGCCGCGGGCCGGCCCACCTTCACCTTGGGTGACGACGAGATGGAGATCGGGATGGGCATCCACGGCGAGCCCGGCGTGCGGCGGGGCCGGCTGGAGCCGGCCGACCGGATCACGGACATGCTCGTGGACGCGATCCTCGCCGACATGGAGCTGAAGCGCGGGGAGGAGGTCTCCGTCCTGGTAAACGGGCTGGGGGCCACGCCCAAGGAAGAGCTGTACGTGATGTACCGCCGCGTCCACCAGATCCTGGCGGCGCAGGGAATCCGGATCCACCGGCCGTATATCGGCGAGTACGCCACCTCGATGGAGATGGCGGGCGCATCCGTGAGCCTGTGCAAGCTGGATGGCGAGCTGAAGACCCTGCTCGACGCCCCGGCGTCCACCCCGTTCGTGGAGCAAGCCTGACATGCGGACGACCATCACGAGCGACGACCTCATCGCGATCCTGGAGAGGATGGCGGACGACTTGGAAGCGGCGAAGGATTTCCTCTGCCAACTGGACGGGGCCGTGGGGGACGGCGATCAGGGGGTCACCATGGCCATCGGCTTCCGGGCCATCCGGGGTGCCCTGGAGGGCCTGCGGGGCCAGGACATCGGAACGATCGTCACCAAGAGCGGGCTGACCTTCAACGGGGCTGCCGCCTCGACCATCGGGGCCCTGCTGGCCACGGCCTGCATGCGGGCCGGCCGCGAGGCCAAGGGCCGGCAGGAGATCGGCCTAGCCGAGGTGGCCAGGATGGCGGAGGCGGCCGAGACAGGGATCCGCGAGCGGGGGAAGGCCGAGGTGGGCGACAAGACCGTGCTGGACATGCTGGTGCCAACCGTGCGGGCCCTGCGGGCCGCCGCGGACGAGGGGGCGCCGCTCGCCGAGGGGCTGACACGGTCGCTGGCCGCCGCGGAAGACGGGGTGCAGTCCACCATCCCTCTCAAGTCCAGGATCGGCCGCGCCTCCTGGCTGGCGGATCGCACCGTGGGTCACCAGGATCCGGGCGCTACGTCCTTCTTCCTGATGTGGAAATCGGTGGTGACGTACTTGACCGCAGGGTGAGCGGACCGGCTATTCGTGCAGGGAAACGCCGACGGAGACCGATCCTCCGGCCGGGGACGGCCAGGCGCCGGAGTGCTACCGCGGCTTGCGTCGACCCTTGGCCGGCCTCTTCGATTCGGGGGCTCCCGGGGGGGGGCGGTCCTCGGGGTGGAAGACGACGCCGATGCCCTGCTGCCCCGTCTCCTCATCCACGGCGGCCCGGACCACCTCCCCGGTGATCGTCGTGCCCCCCTCGGGAGGGTCATCCAGCTTGATCTCGATCTCGGAAGAGAGGCCGGGGGATTCGGGCGCGACGAGGTAACCCCCCCGCAGAGTCAGGTTGGTGATCACTCCCGCCAACTCCATCTCGGACCCGTCGGCGCGCCGTCCGCGCAGGCGGACGGGGAGCCGCGTCACCAGGCGGGGACCGGCCCGCGGTCCTCCCATCTCCATCTCGATCACCGGCGTGCGGCAGGTGACCTGGAGTCCCTCGGCCGCCGCCCAGGTGTTCGGCCACCGCTCCCGGGCCGACTGGAGGAAATGATCAACGGTGGTGTCGTCCGAATCGGGATCGTGATGAAAGAGGACGAGGCACCGGGCGTCCGCGTCCTGGGCCACCGAGACCGCATGCTCCCACGAGCTGTGGCCCCAGCCTCGCCGCTTGACGAGCAGCTCGGGGGAGAAGTGGGCGTCATATATCAGGACGTCCGTATGCCGGGCCAGGTGGCGAACCGCCGCGTCTCCGCGGGCGTCCCCCGGCTCGGTATCCGTGGCGTAGGTGGCCACCCCGTGCTCGGTCTCGATGCGATACCCCAGTGAGCCCTGGGGGTGGTTCAGCCGGTCCGCCTCGATGGTGGCGTCGCCAAGCTGCCAGCGGTGGCCCTCCTCGACGACGGTGAAGGACCGGGCCGCCGCCAGGGCCGACAACTCCGTGGGGAAATAGGGGCGGAACATCTGGCCCTGGAGGGCCGATTCGATTCCTTCGCCCCCTTCCGGGCGCAGGCCGAAGAATTCGAAGTGATTGCGGCCGTCGTACAGCGGCGGGAAGAACGGGAGGCCCTGGATGTGATCCCAGTGGTAATGGGTCAGCAGCCAGAAGGCGCGGACGGGGTCGGGCGAACCGACCCACCCGGAGGAGCGGTACAGCGAGCGCAGACCCGTCCCCCCATCGAGGATGATCCGGTGCCCTGCCGGGGTCTCCACTTCAATACAGGATGTGTTCCCCCCGTAGCGCCAGGTTCGCTGGTCGCTGGTGGGAATGGAGCCCCGAACGCCGTGAAACCTGAGAATCACGTCTGGGTCTCCCCGCACGAGAGCCTGCAATCCCGGACCCTTCGCCCCGGGCCGGCAGACGGCTTCGCGTGGGCCGCATCCTAGACTATATGCGGGGCAGAAATCAAGGGGCAGCCTCACTTTCCGTGACGAAGGAGACCATCCCGGTCCCGGATCGACCCCCCTAGCCCACCTTCTTCAGCAGGGCCTTGGCTGCTTCGGCCACGTGGCGGGGCGTCAGCCCGTACTTCTCCAGCATGGCGTCATTCGGCCCGGATTCCCCGAAGCAATCCTGCAGCCCGTGGATCTTCATGGGGGTGGGCAGGTACTCGCCCAGGAGTTCGGCCACCGCCCCGCCCAGGCCGCCAATGATCGTGTGGTCCTCGGTCGTAAGCACCCGGCCGGTCTTTCGGGCGGCCGCCACAATGCCGTCGACGTCGATGGGCTTGATCGTGTGGACGTGCACCAGGTGGGCGCTGATGCCGTCCCTCGCCAGCAGGTCACAGGCCTCCAGGGCCCGCACGCTCTGCACGCCGGTCCCGAAGATGGTGACGTCCCTTCCCTCGCGCAGGGTGACGACCTTGCCGAACTGGAACCGGTAGTCATCGCCGAAGATGACCGGGGTGGCGTCGCGGGTGATGCGCAGGTACGCCGGTCCGGGCATGTCGGTGAGGGCCAAGGTCGCCAGCCGGCATTCCACGCCGTCCGCCGGCGCCACCACCGCCATGTGGGGCATCGCCCGCATGATGGAGATGTCCTCCACATCGATGTGTGTCTTGCCCGTCTTGCCGGTGAGGATACCGCTGTAGCCGGCGCCCAGCTTCACGGGAAGGTTCGGCTGGGCCACGCTGATGCGCAGCTGATCCAGGGCCCGGCTCGACAGAAAACAGGCAAACGTGCTCACCCAAGGGATCAGGCCGACGGTGGCCATCCCGGCCGCTACCCCCATCAGGTTCTGCTCGGCGATCCCCATGTTCATGTAAAAATCAGGGGCGTTGTAGGCCACGGTCTGCGCCATGGTGGAGCTGCCCAGATCCCCGTCCAAGACCATCAGATTGGGGTGGGTCTTGGTCAACCCCAGCAGCGCATCGCCCCAAGCTGCCCGCATTTCGGCCATCTTCCCCATCAGTTTCCTCCATCGCCTCGGCCGGCAGGCCCGACGGCCCGCCAGGTGGACAGGGGTTGAAACGCGCCGGGCCCTACCGCGGTCGCTGCGCCTCCAGCTCGGCGTAGGCGCGGGTCAGGTCGTCCTTGCTGGGCACCTTGGCGTGCCAGTTGTAGTCCCCCTCCATGAAGGAAATCCCTTTTCCTTTCACGGTATGGGCAACGATGCAAGTGGGGCGGCCCCGGGTGGCCTTGGCCTCTTCCATCGCGGCGATCAGGGCATCGAAATCGTGCCCGTCGCACTCCAGGACATGCCAGCCGAAGGCGCGCCACTTGTCGGCCACCTGCGTCAACGGATTCACGCGGTGCCGGAGGTTCCCGTCCTTCGGAAACCCGAACTGCTGGACTTTGTTGTAGTCCACGATGGCCGTCAGGTTGTCCACCTTGTAGTAGGCGGCGACCCAGGCCATCTCCCACACCTGTCCCTCCTCGATCTCCCCGTCCCCCAAGAGGACCCAGGTGTGAAAGTCCTTCCCCAGGCGCTTGGCGGCCAGAGCCATGCCGAGCGGGGGGCTGGCGCCGGTCCCCAGGGAGCCCGAGGCCATATCGATTCCGGGCGTCTTGGTCATGTCGGGGTGTCCCTGCATGCGCGAGTTGATGGCGTCGTAGGTATTGACCTCTTCCGGCGGGAAGAAGCCTTTGAGGGCGAGCACGGCATACAGCGCCACACAGGAGTGGCCCTTGGAGAGCACGAACCGATCCCGCTCCGGCCACTGGGGGATCTTGGGATCGACCCGCAGCATCTTGAAGTAGAGGGCGATGGCGATCTCCACCATGGACAGAGGGCCGCCGACGTGGCCGGCCCCGGCGGTGTGCACGGCCTCCAGGATCATTTTGCGAGCCCGGACCGCCTTCTCTTGCAGGTCCCGTTTGAACGCCGCATCAATGGGCATGAATCCCTCCTTCGACTGTGATGGACACAGGCCGGATGATTGTGCCGCCCATGCCTCCCCGCCCCCGGTCGGGCGAGCGGCCTCAGACGCCAAAGGCATTCCGCACGTAACACCGGTTGATCTGGGCGGCCAAGAGCGGCGGCAGCGGCGACGTGTCCTCCTCGATCACCATCCATCCGGAGAACTCTACAGCCTGCAGGACCTCCATGAACCGCCGCAGATCTACGCAGCCCCGACCCAGCGGGCAGAAGATGTAGGACTTCAATGCGCCCAGGAACCCGAGGCCGTTCTGCCGGGACCGGGCCAGGATCGCCGGGTTCACGTCCTTGATGTGGACGTACCACACCCGCGGACCGTAGGTCTGCACCACCTCCACCGGGTCGCCGCCGCCGTACACCAGGTGCCCGGCGTCCACGCACAGGCCCAGATCCCGGGGGTCCGTGATGCGCAAAAGGGTCTCCAGCTCGTCCCGGGTTTCGACGAAGGATCCGGCATGAGGATGCACCGCCACGCGGACGCCCAGCGGCTCGCAGCGCTTCGCCAGGACGTGAATTCCGTCACCCAGGATGCCCCACTGCCGGTCCGTCAGGCCCGCGCTCCCGTCCGTGGGCACATGCCCCGCCACCGCCATGCGCCGGGGGGTGCCGCGGATCCCCAGGATCAATTCGCACACTTCCATGGCCGAGAGCGTGCGGGCAATGCCCAGGGCCCGCTCGATCTCCGCGGGCTGCTGGTCGCGCTCTTCCAGCGATACCCAGCAGAACATCGAGGCCAGCGCCAGCCCGTGCGGCGCCAGCAGGGCCCGCAGGGCCCGGGGGTCGGACGGAAGGCCGGTGCCGTACTCGGTCCCCTCGTACCCGGCCAGGGCCATCTCCTCCACCACCTGCTCGATCGGGACCGTCGGGCGGAGGTCGGGAAGGTCATCGCTGTTCCAGTTCATGGGTGCCGTTGCCACTCGGATCATGCCGCGCTCTCCGCAGCGCCGTCCCCAAAGAGGGAAACGGCGAGGAAATATACACTAGCCGATGTATCTCGCCCGCGCAAGGCCGGCCTTGTCCGTCGGCGAGCCCCTGGCGAGGCCCCCTGCAAGCCCCCCGTCCCGGCTCGACCGAGCGCCCCCGCCGCCGGATTCCCCGCCTGGAGGAATCGGGCTTGCTTGGAAGGGCTGTTAGCGCTAACGTTACTCTATCTGAACAAGGTGGCGGGGTCCAGAGGTGGGCCTTGACAGGGGCGGCCCCCCGCACCGAGAGTAATGCTGTTGGGCGCCGGGCCGGGGGTCGAAAAGGAGGAGTGGAACCGCCGAGCTGGGGCGTGGGGTGAATCAGGTCTCGGTGTACAGGGACGGAGGAGGTGTCCAATGCGTGGGCTGCTGCTGGAGGCAAAGTGGGACCCCAAGCCAGGGTATCAGGTGAGTGAGTTCGAGAAGCGCACCGGGAAGGCCGTCACCGGCAACAGCGTCTATAAGGCGCCCAGCTTGGTGGTGCGCGAGGTCCCGGTCCCCAAGATCGGCCCGAAGGACGTGCTGCTCAAGGTGAAGGCCTGCGGGGTATGCGGGTCGGACATTCACATGTATGAGACGGATGCCCAGGGCTACGTCATGTACCCGGGACTGATGAAGCTCCCCTGCATCACCGGGCATGAATTCTCGGGCGTCGTCCAGGAGGTGGGGAAGGAGGTTCGCGACCTCAAGCCCGGCGACGTGGTCACGGCCGAGGAGATGATCTGGTGCGGCGAGTGCAAGCCGTGCCGCGGCGGCTTCGTCAACCAGTGTGTGAACCTCGAGGAGATCGGCTTCACCATCGACGGGGCCTTTGCCGAGTACATCGCCCTCGGGAGCAAGTACTGCTGGAAGCTGGACGCGATCGCCGAGCGGTATCCCGACCCCGAGACGGTCTACGAGCTGGGAGCCACCGTCGAGCCCACCAGCGTCGCCTACAATGCGGTCTTCGTCCGCGGGGGCGGGTTCAAGCCGGGCGCCTACGTCGTCGTCTACGGCGGCGGCTGCATCGGCCTGACCGCCATCGCCATGGTCAAGGCCGCCGGGGCCGCCAAGGTCATCGTCTTCGAGACGGTGGCGGAGCGGCGCACCCTCTGCACCGCCATGGGGGCCGATCACGTCTTCGATCCGGTGGGGCTGACCAAGCAGGGCACCCGGCCGTCGGACGTCGTCCTGGACCTCACGCACGGCGAGGGGGCCGATTTCCAGCTGGAGGCGGCGGGCGCCCCGCTCCACACCTTCCCCGAGATGGAGCGGGTCCTGGCGGTGAACGGGAAGATCGCCCAGGTCGGGCGGGCGGCCGACCGGGTGCCGGTCTACCTGGATCAGTTCCAGGTCCGCCACGCGCAGCTTTTCGGGTCGCAGGGGCACTCCGGCGACGACATCTTCCCCAACGTCATCCGACTCATGGCCAGCGGGGCCGTGGATAACCGGAAGATCATCACGGCCCGCTTCCGCCTGGACCAGGTTGTGGAGGCCATCAAGCGGTCGGGCAGCCGGACCGACGGCAAGATCCTCATCAAGCCGAATTAACCGTGATTCGAAAGAACTGTTGAACCGCCATGATGCCAAGGCAGCCCCTTTCAACTTCGAAATTCGAATTTTTTTCCTTGGCGCCTTGGCGGTGAGAGTTCTTTGGATTGGGGCCAACCATCCGCATCGCCGCAGCCGGCCCGCCACACGTGGCAGCTCCGGACCGCGGAGGAGGAAGAATCGCCATGAGCGCCAAGATACCGAGTGGAGTCCTGGAGACGAAGCAGCCCGACCTGTGGTTCGAGGACAACGCCGTCGGCCGGCTCAAGAAGGAGATTTGGGAGGCGTCCGACGCCCAGATCGACGCCTGGCTGAAGGAATACGGGTTCCCAGCCCACGGCTGCGAGTGGGCCACGCCCGGCAGCTATATCCAGACCACCGTCCGCCACCAAGTCGAGGCCAACCGGAAGAAGAACGACATCGTGCTCGTCCCGGTCGGCTGCACCGAGAATCACGGCCAGCACATGGTGAGCGCCGCCGACACCCTGTACGTGAGCATGATCTGCGAGGGGGTACGCCGCTACACCGCCAAGCAGGGCGCCCCGATCAGCCTGGTGCTCCCTCCCTTCAGCTACGGGGGCCACCCCTACCACCACCTGGGCATGCCCGGGACCGTCATCCTGCGAGAGGAGGTGGTGCGGGAGCTGATGATCGACGTCATGCTCGGCCTCTGGAACGACGGCTTCCGCAAGCAGATCTGGATCAACAACCACGGCCACCTCTGGATGCTGGAATCCGCGCTGCAGGAGTTCTGCAAGCGCTACCAGCTCCCCGGCATCTACCGGGTGATGGACTGGCACCGGGCCGTCCGGGAGTTCTTCCGGACGGTGGAGAAAGGGGGACAGTACGACACCCCCTTCATCCACGCCGACGAGTCCGAGACCTCCCTGTCCCTCTACCTCACCCCCGAGATGGTGGACATGACCCGCGCGGTGGATACGGAGTCGGTCCAGTTCCTGCCGGGCGGCCACTTCGACACCTCGGTGGACATGTATCACCGCCCGCACCGCTGGAGCGAGGGCGAGGGCCACTTCGCCATCGAGATCAAGGGCACCCCCGAAGGGGTCGTCGGCAAAGCGACCCACGCCGATCCCAAGAAGGCCAAGCGGCCGCTGGTCGCGATCCTGCGCTACCTCACCCTGGTGCAGGACGAGATCCTGGCGGCCTTCCCCGCCGGCACGCTGCCGCCGGTGGAGAAGACCAGCCTGCGCGATCCGGCCGAGCTGGCCCCCTACCTCAAGGAGCCCATGAGCCCCGGGTGGAAATCGGTCTACGGACTCCCGCTGGTAGGGCCGCGGTAGCGCCCGCTCGTCGCGCTTTTTCAGAGGGGGGGACTCGGCTGTCCCGCGGCTGGGCAGCGAGCCCAGCCGTCCATGTCGGCTGACCGCTGATTGCTGATCGCTCGCCGGGCAGGGCTCCGCCTGCCAGAGGTGGCGCACCCATGGGACGCTATCGGTACTTCCTGGCCATTCAAACGCGGCTGCCGGAGGATTACACGGCAGACGCGGAGTTCCGCCGGAACCTGGAGGCGCTGCAGCGTCTCGGCTTCGACGGGGTGGAGCTGAACATCCGCGATCCGGAGTCCGTGGAGCCCGGTCGCCTGAAGGCGCACCTCGCAGAGTTCGGCCTGGTCCTTTCCATGTTCGCCTCCGGCCTCACGGCCAAGACCTATCGGCTTTCCCTCGCCACAGCCGACGAGGGGCGGCGGCGCGAGGCGGTCCGGCGCAGCGTCCGCTTCCTGGAGTACGCGCACGAGTTCGGCGCGGGGATGATTGCCGGCCTCCTCAAGGGCGCGCCCCAGGAAAACGACCCGGCGGCGCTGGAGCGGCTGGCCGCCTCCGTGCTGGAGCTCGCCCCGGTCGCCGACCGGCTCCGGACCCCGCTGCTCATCGAGGCGGTGAACCGGTACGAGTCGCCCGTCGGTCACAGCCTGGCGGACACCTGGGGCATCGCCGGCCGCGCCGGAAGCCCCTTCGTCCAGATCCTTCCGGACACCTTCCACATGAACATCGAGGAGACGAACATGGAGCAGGCCCTGCGAACCCACCGGGCCTGCTTCAGCTCCCTCCACCTCTCGGACAACACGCGGTACTTCCCCGGCTTCGGAGCCCTGGATTTCGCCCGCATCATCGGGATCCTGGACGGACTGGGCTACCAGGGGAAGCTGGCCATCGAGGGGAACGTGCGGACGAGCTTCGTCGCCGACGTGGAGACGGCCATGCAGCACCTGGCGCCGGTCTTGGGTCGGTAGGCGCCCGCGCCGCCGGGCGGGCCCAGGCGCGTGTCCGCGGCCGGGAGGCGGGGACCCCCGCGGCACAGCTCTTTAGGAGGGTGCTGAATAACTCGCTTTCATTGAGGCTGATCAAAAGGGCCCAAGTGCAAGGCGCCGCGCCGGGTACCCATCCGTGAGGATGGGTGCAGGCGCGAGGCGTACTTAGCACGTACGTCGCAGCGTCGCGGGAGCGCGCGGGTACCCGGCCGTAGGCTGGGCACCCATCAGATGGGTACCCGGCAGATGGGACTTTTTCAGCAGCCTGTCAGGAAGACGAACGCCCGGCTCCACCTTACGGAGCCGGGCGTCGGTCTTTTCTCGGACAGGCAGGGGGACGGGGGACGCCCCCTGGCAGGGCTACTCCAGCGCCGCGGGGACGCGCGACCCGACCGAGCACCCGACGGCGAGCCGGCCCCCCGGAATTCCTCCCGGCGCCCGCCGCGACCGGCCGACCTGACGGGCTACCGCGCGACGAACTCCCGGTAGTTGTCCCGCAGCAGGCGCGCCACGTCCGCCTGGATGTGCTTGGCCGTCACCCGGAAGCCCGTGGCCTCCAAGTCCACATACTTGTCCGCCAGCACCTTGGCCAGCGTGCGACGGCTGTGCTCCCACTTGTACAGCAGCTGATCCAGGATCCGGGCATCCGAGTGCTGGGGGACGAAGCTGGTCCCCAGCAGCTCCAATCGCATCCGGGTGATCTCCTCGACCAGGGAGGGATTGTTCAGGAACCACCAGCAGCCGAAGGGCAGCAGGTTCCCGAACTTCCGGGCCGACGCGGCCAGCTCGTGCTGGTTCTCCCGCGCCAACATCGTCACTATGAACTTGTTCCTGGGAAAGTCCCGGCAGAGATTCACCACCGACATCACATCCGCCGCTCCCACCGTGTCCCCGCCCTCCTGCAGCCCGGGATTGACGCGCAGCCTGGCGCCGATCATGAGGGCCCAGGGGGTCCGCCGCTCCGCCAGGACCGGCATCAGCGCCTCCTGGATGAACCGGTCGCCGGCCGGGTTCGCAGGATCCGGATAGCGGAATTCCGGCGGGAGGCTTGTGGCCACATAGACCGCCCGCATGTGATCCAGCCAGTGCGCGAGAAAGCGCCGCACCTCCTCGACGGTCCTCCCGGAGAAGTCCGGTCGGGCCTCGTAGCCCCAGCCGGCCAGCTTGGCGCACGCTTCCGGCCAGTTCCGGAGCAGCGGGTCGATCCGCAGGACCGCCGCGAAGCGCGGATCGCCGGCCCCCTTCGGTCTCTTCTCCCACAGGCCGCGCTCGTGGTCGTCGAACACCGGATTGGTCATCGTGATGAGGTCGACGTTGGCGGCCCGCATCACCTTGTCGATATACTTGTCGGGGTTCTGCCGGGCGAACCACTTCCGGTAAGGAGCCAGCGACTTCTCATTGGGATCCAATCCCAGCATCTCCAGAGCCGTGAGCACTCCCCGGCAGGCCTCGCTGACGGGCGCGCGCTCCACAAACAGGTGCTTCCAGATGTGGTCGGCCTGGGCCGACTTGCCCAGGGACCAGAATTTCTCATAGGGGAACTGCGTGGCCGGCACGACCCGGAACACCTCGGCCACCAGGTAATGGTACGTCACCAGCTCGCCCACCCCCCAGAGCAGCAGCGCCCCCGGCGCCGGCGACGCCCCGAACACCGGAGGATAGGAGTGGGTGTGGAGATCGCTGACGGGCTGGGACCAGACCGCTTTGTCGACCTGTTGCTCGATGCGCGCCCGGCTCATGGGAATCCTCCTCGGCGGTGAATGTGTCGACCGGCCTCCGGCGAAGCATGGGCTACCCGAGGGAGCGCCGCGGGCGGAACCGGCATCCGACGACCAACCGCACCGTTGGCTGTTCGCGGCGCCCGTGCCCACTGCAGCATCCTCCAGGGTTCGCACCACTGTCAAGGCCTATTGCGCCGCGTTCCGGCGCGAACGCCGGGCCGATCCTGCCAGGAGCCTCGACCGGGCGCCCGCCGCGCCTTGCACTGTCTGCAGGGTTGCGCACAGGGGGGCGAAGCGGGTATCATTCCTCCCCGGGCGTCCAGGATCGGGCCGTCCTCCCCCCGTTCTGTTACGGCGAGGCGAGGGGCGGATCTGTGTGCGCCCGGAAGGGCTGGCGAATTTCCGGGCGGAGGGATGGGATCGTCGTAGCGCGGCGGCCCGGAGCTCCCCCGGAACGCCGGAGGAAGCACCCCATGAAAGAGCAGCCGGCGCCGAAGCGCCGAGTGGTTGTCACGGGAATGGGGGCGCTCACCCCCCTGGGTATCGGGGTGGAGGAAAGCTGGCAGGCGCTCTGCCGCGGAGTCTCCGGCATCCGGCGGATTTCGCGGTTCGACACCACAAACCTCCGCACCAAGATCGCCGGCGAGGTCAAGGGGTTCCGGCCGGCCGATTTCATGGACCCCCGGTTCGAGAAGCGGTTCGATCGCTTCATCACCTTCGGGCTGGCGACCAGCCGCATGGCGGTCTGGGACAGCAAGCTGGAGATCACCCCCCAGAACTCCGGCCGCATCGGCGTGATCGTCGGCAACTCCCTGGGGGGCGTGATGCTGCTCGAGGACAGCTTCCGCCTCATCGCCGAGGGCCGGGAGCGACGGGTCTCCCCCTTCTTCGTGCCCGGCATGCTCCCCAGCATGGCCTCCAGCCTCGTCGCCATCGAGCTGGGCATCCGCGGCCCGTGCCTTGTCATCAATGCCGCATGCGCGTCCGGATCGGATGCCATCGGCTCCGGACTTCGCCTGATCCAGTCCGGCGAGGTCGATGTGGTCCTGGCCGGGGGCACGGAGGCGGCTATCAGCCGCGTCATGTTCGCGGGCTACCACCCCATGAAGGCCACCACCGCCCGCAACGATTTCCCGGAGAAGGCATCGCGCCCCTTCGACCGCAACCGAGATGGGTTCGTTCCGGCGGAGGGGGCCGGCATGCTTGTTCTGGAAGAGCTGCAGACAGCGGTCGACAGGGAAGCCAGAATTTACGGCGAAATCGCCGGCTACGGCTCCGTGTGCGAGGCCTACCACATCACGGGCCCGGACCCGGCCGGTACTGGCGCCATCGGCTGCATGACGCGGGCGCTCGCCGACGCGAATCTCCCCCCCGCCGCCGTCCAGTACGTCAACGCCCACGGCACATCCACCCCATTGAACGACATCGTAGAGACCAAGGCCATCAAAAGCGTCTTCGGAGACCAGAGTCGCCGGCTCATGGTCAGCTCCAACAAGTCCATGACCGGCCACGCGGTCGGCGCGGCCGGGGCCATCGAGGCCATCTTCTCGCTGTGCGCCATCCAGGACGGCATCGTTCCTCCCACGATCAATTACGAGACACCCGACCCCGAGTGCGATCTCGATTACGTGCCGAATACGGCCCGGCAGGCGCGGGTCGACGTCGTGCTGTCCAATTCCTTTGGCTTCGGCGGCACGCACGCATCCCTCGTCTTCCGCCGATTCACCGGGTGAGTGGGCTCCGCGGAGCCGGGGTGAGGCTTCGCGGAGAAGGGAGGGTTGCCATGGGTGACTTCGGCGAGCTCTTTGCGCGGGACTTCACCTACCTGCGAGCCTTCATGAAGAATGTCGCTCGCTACCCCGACCGGTACGCCTTGACCTGCACGACCCGGCAAGAATCCTGGACATACAGGGCGTTGAATGCCGAGTGCAACCGGCTGGCCCGTGCCTTCCTCGACTGGGGGCTCGGACCGACCGACGTGGTGATGGCCTGCCTGTTCAATACGGCGGAGTTCGTATTCTGCTGGATCGGGACCCAGAAAATGGACGCGGTGTTCTCGCCGATCAACTTCCGGCTGTCCGAGGGGGAGATCGCAGCCCATATCGAGGACTCCTCGCCGAAGCTCTTCCTGTACGATGCCGACCTCAAGGAAATCATTCAGCGGGCCGTCCGACGCACGGAGCACCCGCCCGAGACCCTGATCATGGTGGGAGAGGGGGAGACTCCGCGGGGTTCCCTCGCCTACGCCGACTTTGTCGCGGGCAAGGCCGAAGACGATGTGGGGGTCTGTCGCAAGGGTCCCTTCGACGAGATCCTCAGGCTGTACACCTCCGGAACCACCGGCCAACCCAAGGGGGTGCCGCTGACCAACGTCAACAACCTCCTCCGGAGCTACGACGTGATCATGCACTTCCCCTTGAGTCCCAACGACAAGGTCATGAACATGACCCCTTGGTTCCATGCAGGCGGGGTGCACACCGGCCCCTGCCCGAGCCTCCACGCAGGGGCGGAGAGCGTGGGACTGAAGGCGTTCAGTCCCAAACTGGTTCTCGACTCCGTCGAGAAGCTCCGGCTCACCTTCCTCGTGGGGGCCCCCACCAGCCTCGAGCTGCTCTCCCTGGCGCAGGCCAATGAGCCGCGGGATCTGAGTAGCTTGAAGGGGATCGTCACCATGGGGGCCCCCTTGAGCCGCGAGGCCTGCCTGAGATACCACGAGCTCCTCACCCCCAATATCTTCAACGGGTACGGGACCACCGAAACGTTCTGGAACACATTCCTGCGCCCGTACGACCTTCCGGCCAAGGCCGGCTCCGCGGGTCGCTCGTGCACCGACGATATCGTGCGGGTGGTCAAGATCCCGGAAGACAGGACACACGCCGAGCCGGATGATCTGGTGGCCAGGGATGGAAAGGAAGAAGGCGAGGTCATCATCCAGACGCTGAAGGCTCCCTACCGCTATCACAACAAGCCCGAAGACGAGCGCAGGAACTACTACCAGGGGTGGTACTATACCAAGGACATCGGCTGCTGGGACGAGGCCGGCTACGTCACCATCTGCGGGCGCCGCGACGACATGATCATCTCCGAGGGGGAGAACATCCACCCGGCGCAGGTCGAGGCCATCATCAACGAGTATCCCAAGGTCGCCGACTCGATCGTCGTCGGCGTCCCGGATGCCGTGAAGGGGCAAGCGGTGGCCGCCTACGTGGTCCTCAAGGACGCCAGCCTGACGACGCGGGAGCTGTTCCAGTTCCTGACCCACCATCCGCGGCTGGCCCTCTTCAAGCGACCCCGCTATTTCAAGTTCGTCGATCAGATTCCGCTCACGGCGACCGGCAAGAAGAAGCATTTCCTGATCGAGGCACGGGCCAGGGAGGATCTCGAAAAGGGCGATTTGAAGCGCTGAGTCCGGACGGACGGGTGGGCGGCGGCGCGCCGGGAGCGGTCCCCGGCTCCCCCGGCGGTGGGTTCTCCCTACCGCGCGAAGGTCGGGACGTATTCGCGGGCGTGCTCGAACATGGCGAGGACGTTCTCCGTTGGCACATCGGGCTGGATGTTGTGGCAGGAGGAAAAGATATAGCCGCCCCCCTCGCCCATGGCCTCGATCAGCTCTTCCACCATTCGCCTTACCTCCCGGAGGCTCCCCCGGGGCAGGATATGCTGATTCTCTGTGCCTCCCCAGAAGGCCAGGCGACCGCCGTACCTCCGCTTCAGCTCGGCGGGCTGCATCCCGGCGGCGGTGGGCTGGACGGGATTGAGGCCATCCACCCCGATCTCGATGAGGTCCTCGAGGATGTCGGCGACGGATCCGCAGGAGTGAAAGACCAGCTTGGCAGGCGACAGGTCGTGCACGGCCTGGAAGAACTTGCGGTGCCGCGGCTTGATGGACTTCAGGTAGTGCTGGCGGCTCACCTGGAGCCCCATCTGGGTCCCCAGATCGTCCGAGCAGACGATGACGTCCACATCCCGCCCGACCTGCCTGAGCTGGTTCTTGGTGATCTGAATCGTGACCTCCAGGACGGCATCGAAGAGGACCTCCAGCCGCCTCAGATCCACCACGAAGTCACAGAACCAGTCCTCGAAGCCGCGCAGGTACTGGCTGATGTGGACGAAAGCCGAGGACACGTTCAGGACGACCGCGCAATCCGTCTGCTCCCGGATCCGGCGCACGCGCTCCCGAAGGCCGGCCACCAGGCCGGGATCGTCGGGGTCCGGCCAGGGGTACTTCAGAATGTTGCCAGTGGTGATCTCTCCCGCCAGGGGCGAGCCCTTGAGGTCGTAGTAGTAGCTGCCCTCGGGCTGGACCCGCTCCACCCCCCACATATCTCGGTAGGCGCGCGGCCCCAGCTCCGCCAACACCCCTCGCGTCGCCGTGCCGGGCGAGACTCCCCGGGTGTCGATCGACAGCGCCCGCAGCGCGGTCTCGTCGATCTCGGCGATGCGCATCATGCGATCCACCAGGCGCGTTCCCGCCCCGATCCCGAAATGGGCCTTCAGTCGCTCGTACCCCTCCACCACCATGCTGGAGTTGCGCGTCCCGCCCAGATCCATCGGCACGCGATCCGGCTGCCGGTGGGATAGAGCCGCTATCACACGCTCGCGCGATGTCATCTGACTCACGGCAACTCCTCCTGCATCGGGCGGGGAGGCGGCGCGCCAGAGTGCGCCGGGGGTCCCCCCCGGCCTCTCAGTAGTCCTTGGGGTCCAGGAAGTCCCGCAGGCCGTCGCCGGCCAGGTTGAACGACAGGGCCAGAGAGAAAATGGCGAGCCCGGGCCACCAGGCCATCCAGGGGGCCTGCTCGAGGAACTGCTGGGCGGTGTTGAGCATGGTGCCCCAACTCGGGGCCGGCGGTTGTACCCCCAGTCCCAGGAATGACAGGATGGCCTCGGCGATGATGGCGCTGGGGATCGAGACGGTGGCCTGGACGAGGAGAACGCTGAAGATGTTGGGAAGGATGTGCTGGAGCATCATGCGCAGGTCCCCGCCGCCCAGGGCGCGCGCGCTCTGGACATAATCCTCCGCCGCCGTGGACAGAACCAGGCCCCGCGTCAGCCGAATATAGGTGGGAGTGGCGGCCATCCCGATGGCCACGGTCGCGTTCAGCAGCGAGGCCCCCAGGATGGTGACGAGGCCGATGGCCAGGATCAGGAACGGGAAGGACAGCCACGCGTCGGTCAGCCGCATGATCGCTTGATCGATAACGCCGCGGTAAAAGCCGGCCAGGAGGCCGATCGGGACGCCGAACGCGATGGCCAGGATGATGGAGAATACTCCCGCCTCCATCGAGATCCGCGCCCCCCAGATCACGCGCGAGTACACGTCCCGCCCCAGATCGTCCGTCCCGAAGGGGTGGGCGGCCGAGGGGGGCCTGCGGATTTGGCTCCAGTTGGTCTGGAGCGGGTCGGCCGTTGCGATCCACGGCGCGCCGATCGCCGTCACCAGGAACAGAAGCACGATCGCGGCGCCAACCAGTGCCGGGGGCCGCCGCAGGGCGCGGCGCCACGTGCGCCGCCGGCGGGAGGCGGGTGCGCCGGTCTCGCCGACGGTGTTCGCCTGTGGCCGTTTCCCACCCTCACGATCCACCGGCCGACCCCTTGACGCGAATCCGCGGGTTGAGCAGCGAGTAGGACACGTCCACCAGGAGGTTGATCAGGACATAGGCGCTGGCCGTGATCATGACGACTCCCTGAACCAGGGGGTAGTCCCGCGTGAACACCGCCTCCACGATGAGTCGCCCAAAGCCGGGGATGACGAAGATCTGCTCGGTGACCACGGCGCCCCCCATGAGGGCCCCCATCTGCAGCCCCAGGATGGTGACGATGGGGATGAGGCCGTTCCGCAGGGCGTGGCGGAACACGACCACCCGCGCTGCCAGCCCTTTGCTGTAGGCGGTCCGGACGTAATTTGCGCTCATGACGTTGATCATGCTGTTGCGGGTCTGGCGCATCAGCACGGCCGCCAGCGACGCGCCCAGGACGAAGGCGGGCATGAGCATCCGCTCCAAGTTGGCGAGGGGGTCCCGGAACACCGGGACGAAGCCCGAGGCGGGCAGCAGGTGGAGCCGGACGGAGAGAAAGAGAATCAGCATGATCCCCAGCCAGAAGCTCGGGATGGAGACGCCGCACAGCGACACGGCGTTGGCCAACAGATCCCAGACCGTGTTGCGGCGCAGGGCCGAGAAGATCCCGGCCGGGATGGCGATCCCGACGGCGATCAGCAGGGAGAGACAGGCGAGCTCCATCGTAATGGGGAGCTTCATCGCCACCACGTTGACCACCGGCTCCCGCGTCCGGATCGACTCGCCCAGATCCCCCCGCAGGGCCAGGCGGAGCCAGTGCACGTACTGGACGGGGACGGGGTCGTCCAGCCCGTACTTCGCCCGGATCTCTTGCAGTCCGGCCTCGTCCGCATCCGTCCCTGCCATGACGCGGGCGGGATCCCCGGGGATCATGCGGACGCCCGTGAAGACGATGAGGGTGATCAGGAAGAGAGTGAGGACAGAGATCGCCAGCCGCCGAATCAGGAACTCGAGCACGCATCATCCCCGATCCGGCGCCGCGTCCTCGGCGGACGCGGCGCCGGACCCGTTCCGGAAGGCTACTTCCAGGACACCCCTTTCAGGCGGATCAGGCCATCCGGCACCGCGACGTAATGCTGCAGGTTCTTCGGGTAGGCCACGATGTAGTTCTGGTGGTACAGGTAGATCAGGTTGCGTCGGCTCAGAACCATCTTGTCGATGGCCTCCTTGTACAGGGCGGCACGCTGGGAGAAGTCGGTCACCTCCCGCGCCTTGTTGAGCAGGACGTTGATGTCCGGGTCGCAAGCGCCCGTGGTGTTCAGGCTACCGCCGCAGGTATGAAACTGGTGGATGTTCCCGTCCGGGTCTACTCGCCCGCTCCAGCCAATGAGGAAGGCCCGCAGATTGCCCGCGTCATCGTCCTTGAGGGCCGAGGCGAACTCCTCCGGCTTGAGCGTGATATTGAACCCGGCCTCCTTGGCCATGCCCTGGATCACCTCTCCCACCCGCCGCTGTTGAGGATCGTTGACGATGGTCAAGTCAAAGCTGTAGCCGTTCGGCAGGCCGGCCTCGGCCAAGAGCTGCTTGGCCTTGGCCACGTCCCGGGTCGGGCACTTGCGGCTCTTGTCATAGAACGGGCTCACGGGGGAGATCGGCGTGCAGCCCGCCGTATACTGCCCGTCCCAGGCCACCTGATTCAGGGCGTCCCGATCGATGCTGAGATCCAGCGCCTCGCGCACCCGGGGGTCGTTGGCCAGGGGGGCCCCCAGGTCGGCGGGCGGCGTGTCTTTCCCATTCTTGTTGTGGAGGTTGATGGTGATGCTCTGGTAGGCGAGGCCGGTGACGCTCGACACCACGAACTGGCCCTCCTTGCGCAGGCTGCTCGCGTCCGTGGGCGCCACCAGGTGCATCATGTCGATGTCGCCCGAGCGCAGATTGGCCAGCCGGACATTGTCGTCGGGGATGATGCGGAAGATCAGCCGGTCGAACTTGGCCTGGCTGGGGTCGAAGTAGTACTTGGATTTGACCAGGACGATTCGATCCTGGGGCACCCGCTCGGCAAAGGCCCAGGGGCCCACGCATACGGGCTGGGTCCCGAACTTCTCGCCCAGCTTTTTGGCCTGGGTGGGGGAGACCGGCATCCCCGCCCGGTCGGCCAGCGTCGCCACGATGGGGGAGAACGGCGCCTTCAGGCGGAGCCGCACTGTCAGGGGATCCACGACCTCGATGGCGCTCACCAGCTCCAGCTCGCTACGCCGGGCGGAGCCTTTCATGGTGAGGTGCCGGTCGAGCGAATAGCGGACCGCCTCGGCATCCATGGAGGTGCCGTCGTTGAACTTCACCCCCTTGCGCAGCTTGATGATCACGGTCTTGCCGCCGTCGTTGAAGGTCGGCAGCTCGGCCGCCAGCTGGGGGAAGATCTTCAGGTGCTCGTCGACCTCGTACAGCTTCTCGCACATGTGCTCGTAGATGATCCGGCCCACGTAGGTTCGGGACAGGCTGGGATCCAGGATATCGGGGTCCTGGTTGAGCGCGACGACGAGGGTCGTCTTATGGGGTTGGGCAGCCCTCGCCGGCAGCGTCAGGGCAACGAGCAGTCCCACGAGAATGCACACCGTCAGGATCATTACCCGACGCATGGCCGCTCCTCCCGGAGAATGGGTTGACCCCCAGGGCCGTCGGGGACGTCATAGTCGCGGGGGCAGCACGTGCTGGTCACACTGCATGCCTGCGGCGACTGCCCCCCATGGGGCAGTCGCCCGCGTTCGGGTCGCGAGCGCTCAAAGGCCGAAGGAGCATGGCGCAAGCAGAGAATCGGTGTCAAGTCAAAACCGCCGGCAAGAGGCCTCGGAAGGGGGAGGCCAGCTTCGAAATTCGAATTTCTTCTTTGGCGCCTGGGCGGTGAGATATGTTCGAAATGGAGTCAGACCACGCCGAGCTCCCGCCCGACCTTTGCGAACTTCTCCAGGGCGAAGTCGAGGTCCGCATCCTCCAAGGCCGCCGACAGCTGGACGCGCACCCGTGCGGCGCCCTTCGGCACCACGGGGTACGAGAAGCCGATGACGTAGACTCCCTCTGCCAGCATCGCCTCGGCCACGCGCACCGCCAGGTGTGCGTCCCCCAGCATGACGGGCACGATGGGATGCTCGCCGGGGGTGATTCGGAACCCCGCCTGTGCCATCTCCTCGCGGAAGCGCCGCGTATGCCGCAGCAGGCGGGCCCGCAGCTCCGGTTGGGAGGCCACCAGCTCCAGCGCCTTCAGCGTGGTGGCGGCCACCACGGGGGCCAGACTGTTCGAGAAGAGGTAGGGACGCGAGCGCTGGCGCAGGGTGTCGATGATCTCCTGCCGGCCCGCCGTGTACCCTCCCGACGCCCCACCCAGGGCCTTGCCGAAAGTTCCGGTCAGGACGTCCACCCGTCCCTTCACTCCGCGGTATTCGGGAGTCCCGCGGCCGCCGGCCCCCAGGAAGCCCACGGCGTGCGAGTCGTCCACCATCACCAGCGCTCCGAATCGCTCGGCCAGGTCGCAGATCCCCCTCAGATCGGCAATGATGCCGTCCATGGAAAAGACACCGTCCGTGGCGACCAGCCGGAGGCGTGCGTCGGCCGCCTCGGCGAGCTTTGCCTCCAGATCCGCCATGTCGTTGTTCCGGTATCGGAGTCGCCGCGCCTTGCTGAGCCGGATCCCATCGATGATGCTGGCGTGGTTCAGCTCGTCGCTGATGACCGCGTCCTGCTCCGTGAGAAGCGCTTCGAAGAGGCCCCCGTTGGCGTCGAAGCAGGAGGAGTACAGGATGGCATCCTCCACCTCGAGAAACTCGGCCAGGCGCCGCTCCAGCGTCCGATGCAGGGTCTGGGTGCCGCAGATGAACCGCACCGAAGAGAGGCCGTACCCCCAGCGGGCCAGGGCCGCCTGCGCCTCGGCAACCAGCTCGGGGTGTCCGGAGAGCCCCAGGTAGTTGTTGGCGCACAGGTTCAGAGCTCTGCGGCCGTCCTCCAGGACAATGGAGGCCCCCTGCGGCGAGGCGATCAGTCGCTCGACTTTGAACAGGCCGGCGGCGCGGATCTCCTCGAGCTGCCGGGTCAGGTATTCGCGTATCGCTTCGTCCATGGGAATCCCCCCACGCGCTGCTGCGGCGTCCGCTCCCTGATCACAGCCACTCCAGGAGCACCTTCCCGCAGCTGCCGGTGCGCATCACCTCGAAGGCGTCCTCGAAGCGCTCTGCGGGAAACCGATGGGTCAGCACCGGCCTGACGTCCAGGCCGCTCTGCAGCATCATGGTCATCTTGTACCACGTCTCGTACATCTCGCGGCCGTAAATGCCTTTGATCAACAAGCCCTTGAAGATGACGTCATCCCAGTTGATGGTCGCTCCGCCCGGGAGGATGCCCAGGAGCGCGATGCGACCCCCGTGGGCCATGTTGGCCAGCATGCCGGCCAGGGCGGCGGGGCTGCCGGACATCTCCATGCCGACGTCGAAGCCCTCGTGCATCCCCAACTCCCGCTGGATGTCCGGCAGGCTCTCGCGCCGGGCGTCCACCATGCGGGTGGCCCCCAGCCGCCCGGCTAGCTCCAGCCGGTAGGGATTGAGGTCCGTGACGACGACATGGCGGGCCCCGACGTGACGGGCGATGGCAGCGGCCATGCAGCCGATCGGTCCGGCCCCGGTGATCAGGATGTCCTCGCCCACGAGGTCGAAGGACAGGGCGGTATGGGTGGCATTCCCCAGGGGATCGAAGTACGCCAGGAGCTCCAGGGGGATGCCGGGGGCCGCGCCCCAGACGTTCGCGGCCGGTATGCAGATGTAGTCCGCAAAGGCTCCGGGCCGGTTCACGCCTACCCCGGCCGTGTGCGCACAGAGGTGCCGCCGCCCGGCCAGGCAGTTCCGGCAGAGGCCGCAGACGATGTGCCCTTCGCCGCTGACCACGTCCCCGGGCTTGAAGCTCCGCACATTGGTCCCGACCGCCGCCACCGTCCCCGCGAACTCGTGCCCGATCACCAGCGGGGGCAGGATCGTGCGCCGGGCCCAGTCGTTCCACTCGTAGATGTGGACATCGGTGCCGCAAATGGCGGTCTTGTGGATCCGGATGAGGACGTCGTTGACCCCTGGCTCCGGGATCGGAACGTCCTCCAGCCGGAGGCCCGGCTCCGGCCGCACTTTCACGATCGCCCGCATGCTCCCCATGTCCCGGCCTCCCCTGGTTCACGTTGCGGCAGGCTCTCCCCCTGCACTCGAGTGCAGCTTCCGGGCACCCGGGGCAGCGTCCCCACCCGGAGGGATGGCGACCGGCCCCGGCCTCCTGCCCGCCTTGACGTCATTCCTTCCCGCCGCGCAAACGATGGCTCCACATGAAACGGATTGTCAAGGGGAATACAGGCCAATGCCCCCCACCCATCTTTACAGGGGCGGCGTCAACACCCAGCACACCCTGCCGTTCGGCACCCCCGACCAGGTGCGGCGAGAGGTCTTGGAGCGGTGCGAGATCTTTATCCAGGGGGGGGCGGGTTCGTGTTCAACGCCATCCATTGCATCCAGGCCGACACGCCCGTGCAGAATATCGTGGCCATGCTGGAAGCGGTCAAGGTCTTCAGCGGCGTGGTCTAAATCGTCCGGGCGCCCGAAAAATCGCTAGAGGTTTTTCCGGCGCTGAGGTAACGTGGTGCGGACAAGGAGGGCAGCGGACACGGCGTCTCCCTCCTTTGCTGCGAGGATCCTGTAAGGAGGCGATATGGCACCCAGCTCTCGCCAGCACAAAGGCGTCAAGCGCCGCAAGGAGCTCGACCGACAGGCCCGCCAGAAGGAAAAGCGCGAACGGAGGGCGGAACGGAAGTCCGAGACAGTGGGCGGCGGTCCCCCCATCGACTGGGAGGCCGCCGAGGCGGGCCCCACAGCGGATGCGGCGCCCAAGCCCGCGCCCGAGGACTCGCAGGAGCCGCAGACTCCCTGACGCGGGGGTGAGACGCCTGTCGCCTGGGCCGAATGCTCCCGCGCCGCCTCGTTGTGGACACGGCAGGGCCGGGCCTATCGGCGAAGGAGCAGTGGCCGTCAGGACCACACCCCCGGGATGGCCGCTCCGCAGCCCGGACAGCTGCCGGCCCCGGCCAGGCGGTTGGCCAGGACACGAAATCCCAGCCGTTCAATCAGAAGCAACCCGCAGGCGGGACAGAAGGTGTTTTCCAGCGAGCCCGTCCGCCCGGGGATATTCCCGGCATAGACGAAGCGCAACCCCTCGGCCCGCCCGATCTCGGCAGCCGTCGCCAGCGCTCTGGCGGGGGTCCACCCCTGGTTGGTCATTTTGTAGTCCGGGTGGAATGCGGTTACGTGCCAGGGGATGTCCCGCGAGACTCCCGCCAGGAAGCGGGCGATCCCCCGGAACTCCGCCTCGCTGTCGTTCCAGCCCGGTACGATCAGGGTGACCACCTCCAGCCAGAAATCCTTCTGGACGAGGAGGCGGATCGTCTCCAGCACCGTCTCCAGCTTTCCGCCCAGCTTCCGGTAGTGCTTGTCGTCGAACCCCTTCAGGTCCACTTTGTACAGGTCCACCCACGGCTTGAGGTAGTCCAGGACCTCCGGGGTGGCGTTGCCGTTGCTGACGTAGGCGGTCTTCAGGCCCTGCTCCTTGGCCGCCCTGAATACCGTGACCGCCCATTCGCTCGTGATCAGGGGCTCGTTGTAGGTGCTGGTGATCACCGGTGCGCGGGCGCGGACGGCGTGCCGGACGATCTCCTCGGCCGAGACCCGGGCCGGACGCGCGACGGCCTCCACATCCCGGATGGCCTGCGAGGTGAGCCAGTTCTGGCAGTAGCCGCAGTGATAGTCGCAGCCCAGCATCCCGAACGAGAGGGTGGCCGCCCCCGGCAGGGCGTGGAAGAAGGGCTTCTTCTCGATCGGATCGAGCTGGAGGGAGGTGGCCACGTAGCCGGCGGGAACGTAGAGTCTGCCCTCCCGGTTAAAGCGCACCTTGCATACGCCATCCCGCCCCTCCGGGATCAGGCAGCGGTGCCCGCAGGCAAAGCAGCGGACCCGCCGATCCGGAAGCCGCTCGTACAGCTCCCCCTCGGTCGTCCATTGATCCAGCAGGTCTTTCAAGGTGGTCGCCATGATGCTCCTCGCCCGGGCCCGACGCGCCTTCCTTCCGGAAGCGCACGGATCCCCAGGGCGTCACGAGACGGGCGGATCCTCGGTCGTGCGCCGGAGGTGCGGCTTCCCCGGCGGGTCGGTGATCTGGAGGAGGGCCCGCCTCGCCTCTTCCCGGCCCTGTCGCAAGAGCCGCCCCCGGGAGATGGCAAAGCGCAGGAGCCGCCCGTCCGGCGTCTCCCGCTGGAGGTGGTCGATGAGGTCCTTATAGCGGATGGTGGTGTCTCCGGAGGCGGCAAATACCCGGTCCGGGTCCACCCGTTCCACCTCCAACCAGCGCTTCACCTCCGCCACGGCCTCCTCCAGGCTTACCAGCGGCACCTCCTCCGGCTCTGGCTCTGTCATCCTGGCCTCGTTTCCGGCTTCGGCCGACGGCTCGCGGTCTCGCCGTCTCTCATCCGCAGTTCGTCCGCCTGCGGGCGGCCCGCGGCATCCCTGCCCCTGCCCTCGACACGCGAGACCCCGTGGATTCTATTCTAGGAAGCCACGGGGGCCTGGGCAAGTGCAATTCCCACCTAGCCTTGGAAAGCCCTACTTGAGATGTTATAGTTCATTTCTAGCAACCTGCCGCTGGAGGGGGAGATGCCGACCGCAGAGGAACTGGAGGAGGAAGATTGCCGTATCCGCCAGCTGCGGGTCGCAGTAGGTCTCGCCCTGAGCGCGATCGCGCAGAGCGACATGAGCCTGGAGCAGGCCCAGGAGATGGTGACGGCCGCCCGCGGTCTGGCGCTCCGCCTGTTCCCGGGAAAAGATCTGGCATTCGACCTGATCTATCTTCCGCGATTCCGCCGACTCCTCGCCGAGCGGTACCGGCTGCACTGACGGGTATCCGGAAGACGCGCCCGGCCGCGGCGGCCCGGGGCGCGGCTAGATGGGTGGCCGGATGCGTGCGGAGCCCGCTGCAGGGCACCAGTCCCGCAATGCCTTGGACGCCGATCGGCGGCTCTCGCCAGGCCCCGCCGATGGAGACGTCATCCGGCCCGGCCCGGCCTCCCGTGCGGCCGTCCGACTGGGGGCCCACATGTCCATCGCCGGCGGGCTGGACCGGGCGCTGCTCCGCGGGCAAGAGGTCGGCTGCGACACCATCCAGGTGTTCACCAAAAGCAACCGGCAGTGGCGCGCCAAGCCGCTGGCGGAGCGGGAGGTGGCGGCCTTCCGGGCGGCGCTGGACGCCACCGGCATCCACCCGGTGGTGGCGCACGACTGCTACCTGCTCAACCTGGCCGCGCCGCGCGCGCCGGTGTGGAAGCGGTCCGTGGCCGCCTTTCGCATCGAGCTGGATCGGGCCGAACGCCTGGGCATCCCATACCTGGTCACCCATCCGGGCTCGCACGGCGGCGCCGGCGAGGCCGAGGGCGCCGCCCGCGTGGCGGAGGCGCTCAATGTGCTGCATGCCGCCCTGCCCCGGCACCGGGTGCAGGTCCTGCTGGAAACGACCGCCGGCCAGGGCAGCAGCCTGGGGCACCGGTTCGAGCAGCTGGCCGGCATCCTGGACGGGGTGGAGGAGGCGGAACGGGTGGGGATCTGCCTGGACACCTGCCACCTGTTCGCCGCCGGCTATGACCTGGCCTCCGATGCGGGATATCGCCGGACCATGCGGGAGCTGGCAGACTGTCTCGGCCTGTCGCGCGTGAAGGCTGTCCACCTCAACGACTCGCAGCAGGGTCTGGGCAGCCGCGTGGATCGTCATGCGCACATCGGCGAGGGGCGGCTGGGGCTGGGGGCGTTTCGCCGCCTCCTGAACGATCCCGGCCTTCGCGGCCTCCCCATGATTCTGGAGACCCCCAAGGACGGGGATTTCATCGCCGCCGATCGGCGGAACTTGGCGCGCCTGCGAGGGCTCCTGGGCGGGGCCCGGCGCCAGCGGGGGTGATGATGATCGAGATGCGGCAGGATCCCACCACGCGAAACTGGATCCTGATCGGACAGTCGGGGCAGGCGACCCCGCCCGACCCGCCCTCCGAGCTGTGCCCGTTCTGCCCCGGCAACGAGGCGCACACGCCGCCCTCCGTGGCGGTCATCACCGGCAGCGACGGCCTCTGGCGCGTCCGCGCCTTTCCCGACAAGCGGCCGGTCTTCCAGGTCGAGGGGGATCTGGACCGGGCCGGCGAGGGCCTCTACGACCGGATGCGCAATGTGGGCGCGCACGAGGTCGTGGTCGAGACCCGCGAGCATGCCGTGACCCTGCCCCACCTCAGTGTCGAGGATGTCTCCTGCGTCCTCCAGATGTTCCGCACGCGCATCCGGGATCTGAAGAACGACCTGCGGCTGCGCTACATCCAGATCTTCAAGAATCAGGGCCGGCTGGCCGGGTCGCGGATCTCGCACGCCCACGCCCACCTGGTGGCGACCCCCGTCCTGCCCCGCCGCCTGGAGGCCGAGCTGCGGTGGAGCAAGCAGCACTACGACCTGAAGGAGCGGTGTCTGTACTGCGACATGATCCGGCAAGAGCTGGAGCAGGGGGCGCGGCTGGTGGAGCGGACCGGGGACTTCGTCGCCTTCTGCCCCTTTGCCCCGCGCTTCGCCTTCGAGACCTGGCTGTTCCCGGTGTCCCATGCCCACCGCTTCGAGGATCAGGACGACGCGGCGCTCCTGCGGCTGGCCGCCATCTTCAGGCGGACGCTCGCCCGGGTGGAGCAGATGCTCCCCGACCACAGCGTCGTCTTGCACACGGCCCCCAACGAGCAGTCCCCGCCCATCTGGGGCCTCCCCTGGGAGTCCTTGCCGCTGGACTTTCACTGGCACATCGAGATCCTGCCGCGTCGGGCGGAGGTGGCGCGTCTGCACCGGGAGGAGGAGTTTTACGTCAATCCCGTCCCCCCGGAGGAGGCCGCAGAGCGCCTGCGCGGCGTGCTGGTGGACTGAGCGTTTCGCCGGGAGCGTCGGGCGCCGGCCCGGCCCCCGCGGCATTCACCGGATCGACGGCTAGTGACAGGAGACCATCGTGACACGTTCTCGCATCTCCCGCGTGCATCCCCGGGCCGGCGTCGAAGGCGGATGGGTGTCGATCCTGGGCGAAGGCTTGTGCCAGCCCGAGGTGGGCCAGCCGGTGCCGCGCTTCAACGGCGTCGAGAGTCGCCCCCGGATTGCCACGGCGGCCAGGATCGTGGCTCCCATCCCCGAAGGGGCGACGTCCGGGGCCCTCTCCCTGGCCTGGCCGGAGACGGTCGTCGGCGGCCCCAACGTCGTCATCGCGGAAAAGCTGGCCGACGAGCTGCACCCCGTGGCCAATCCGGTCCTGGACCCGCAGGGGAACATCTACACCACCTTCAGCGGAACCCGGGGCCAGGCCGCCCCGGGGGGCGTCTCCGTGTTCCGGATCCTCCCGGAGGGCGGCTCCGAGCCCTACCTGAGCGACCTCATGAACCCTACCGGCCTGGCGGTGGATCCGCAGGGCGCGCTGTTCATCTCGTGCCGGAACGATGGGACCATCCGCAAGGTCGTGGCCCCGGGCCAGACAGAGCAGGTCATCGACGGCATGGGGATCGCCACCGGTATCACCTTCGACCGGGCCGGAACGCTCTATGTGGGGGACCGCAGCGGGGGAATCTTTGCCGTGGAGCCGCAAGGCTCCACGCGCCGATTCGCCAAGCTCCCGGCCAGCGTGGCGGCCTACCACCTGGCCTTCGGACCGGACGATTGCCTGTACGTCACGGCGCCGACTCTGTCCAACGACGACCCCGTGTACCGGATTAGTCCGTCCGGGAACGTGTCGCGCTTCTTCGAGCATCTGGCCAGGCCCCAGGGCCTGGCGTTCGACCCGGAGGGGGACCTGCTCGTCGTCGCCATCTACCGCGGCGAGCGTGGGATCTTCCGGCTGGGATCCGATGGCGCGGCCGAGCTGGTCGTGGCGGGAGAGAACCTGGTGGGGCTGGCCTGCGACCACCGGGGCACCATGTACATCACCAGCGGAAACGCCATCTACCGCCTGCCCTGGCCCGCCAGCTGATCCCTGCGCCGCCCGGAGAGCGCCCGGCGCCCGAAGATCCGGAGGAGGTTGCGTTCATGCCCGATACGGCCGCCGCCGAGATGGCGGCGTTGACTCACGAGCTCACGAAGCACATCACGGGCGAGGTCCGCTTCGACCCGATGACCAAGGTGCTCTACAGCACCGACGCCAGCATCTACGAGATCGAGCCGCTGGGGGTCGTGCTTCCCAGGACGACGGAGGACGTCCTCGCCGCCGTGGAGATCTGCGCCCGCTACGGCGTGCCCATGCTCCCCCGCGGGGGCGGGACGGCCCTGAGCGGCCAATCCGTGGGCCGGGCGGTTCACCTGGACATGTCCAAGTACCTCAACAAGGTGCTGGAGGTGAACCTCGAAGCGCGCTGGGCCCGCGTGCAGCCCGGCGTGGTCTTGGACGAGCTGAACGCCGAGCTCCGCCCCCACGGCCTCTGGTTCGCGCCGGATGTCTCCCCCAGCAACCGGGCCACCCTGGGCGGCATGATGGGGAACAACTCGTCGGGGGCCCGATCCATCGTGTACGGGAAGACCATCGATCACGTCCTGGAGCAGCAGGCGGTCCTGGCCGACGGGACCCGCATCGCGGCGCGCAGCCTCTCCGCCGACGAGCTCGGGAGGGCTCTGGAGGCCCCCACCCGCGAGGGGGACATCGTCCGGGCGGTCCGGCGTCTGGCCGACACCCACCGCGAGGAGATCCTGCGGCGCTATCCCAAGATCATGCGCCGGGTGGGAGGCTACAACCTGGACGAGTTCGTCAACGGGAAGCCGTTCAACCTGGCGCGCATCCTGGTCGGTTCCGAGGGGACGCTGGCCACGGTCCTGGAGGCCAGGATCAACCTGGTGCGGCGCCCCAGGCCCACCGAGACCGCCTTGATGGTCGTCCACTTCCCGGACATGTTCCAGGCCCTGGACGCCGGCCCCGAGATCCTGACCACGGGCCCGTCGGCGGTGGAATTCACGGACAAGTACATCCTCGACCTCAGCCGCTCCACGCTGGAGTACGCCCGCCAGCTGACCTTCGTGGAGGGCGACCCCGGGGCGCTCCTGGTGGTGGAGTACACCGGGGAGACCCCGGGCGAGCTGGCGGCCAAGCTGGATCGGCTGGAATCCCGCCTCCGGCGCGAGAAGATCGGCATCGCCTATACCCGGGCCCTGACCGCCGAGGAGCAGCAGCGGGTATGGAAGGTGCGCAAGGTGGGTATGGGGCTCCTCCTGGGGATGAAGGGGGACCGCAAGCCGATCGCGGGGATCGAGGACACGGCCGTGGCGCCCGAGCGGCTGGCGGAGTACGTCCGCCGGATGGACGGCATCATCCGCGGCCACGGGGCGCGGGCCGCCTATTACGGACACGCCTCGGTGGGCTGTCTCCATGTCCGGCCCATCATCGACCTCAAGCAGGACCTCGAGGTGGAGCAGTTCCGCGCCATCTGCACCGAGGTGTGCGACCTGGTGATGGAGTTCGGCGGGGCCATGAGCGCCGAGCACGGGGACGGGCTGTCCCGCTCCTGCTGGAACGAGAAGCTGTTCGGCCCCACGGTCTATCAGGCCTTCCGCGAGCTGAAGGCCGCCTTCGATCCCCGGAAGCTGATGAATCCCGGCAAGATCGTGGACGCGCCGTCCATGATCGAGAATCTCCGGTACGGGGGAAAGTACCGGACGCGCCAGCTCAAGACCGTCTTCAGCTTCGCGCGCGAGGGGGGCCTCGATCGCGCCATCGAGATGTGCAGCGGGGCGGCCGTGTGCCGGAAGAAGCTGGAAGGGACCATGTGCCCCTCCTACATGGCCACGCTGGAGGAGGAGCACTCGACGCGCGGGCGGGCCAACGCCCTGCGGGCCGCCCTCAACGGCCACCTGCCGGCCGAGGCCCTGACCAGCCGGCGCATGTACGAGGTCATGGATCTCTGTCTGGAGTGCAAGGGCTGCAAGGCCGAGTGCCCCTCCAGCGTGGACATGGCCAAGCTCAAGTACGAGTTTCTGGCCCAGTACTACGCGCGCCACGGGACGCCCTTGCGGGCGAGGGTCTTCGGGAATGTCGAGCGGTTGAACCGTCTGGGCTGCGCCTTCGCCCCCGTGTCCAACTGGGTGATGGGCAGCGCGCCGGCCCGCTGGGCCCTCGATCGCTTCCTGGGCATCCACCGGAACCGGCGCCTGCCGCCCTTCGCCGCCCAGACCTTCGACCGCTGGTTCGCCTCCAGGGGCGGCCGCCGCCCCGCGGCGAGCCGGGGTCCGGTGGTCCTCTTCAACGACACCTACATGACCTACAACTACCCGGAGATCGGCAAGGCCGCCGTCAAGGTCCTGGAGTCCGCCGGCTTCGAGGTGATCCTCCCGGACAAGAAATGCTGCGGCCGCCCCCTGATCTCCAAGGGGCTGATCCGGCAGGCCAAGGCCAATGCCGCGTACAACGTGGACCGGCTCTTCCGGTACGCTTCCCAGGGCATCCCCATCGTCGGCTGCGAGCCGAGCTGCATCCTGACCTTCCGCGACGAGTACCCCGACCTCCTGGACGATCCGCGCGCCGGGCAGCTGGCCAAGCACGTCCTCCTGATGGAGGAATTTCTGGTGGGTCTGGAAGAGCGCGGGGAGCTCGACCTGCCGTTCGCCCGGGGCGTCAAGTCGCTTTTGGTGCACGGCCACTGCCACCAGAAGGCCCTGGTCGGGACCGCCCCCAGCCTGCAGGTGCTCCGCATGCTGCCGGGGGTCACGGTGGAGGAGGTGGATTCGGGATGCTGCGGCATGGCCGGCTCCTTCGGATACGAGAAGGAGCACTACGATCTCTCGCTGGCCATCGGCAGCCGCCGCCTGTTCCCCGCCGTCAAGGCCAAGGGCCCCGACTGGGACGTGGTGGCCGCCGGGATCTCCTGCCGGCAGCAGATCGCCCATGGCACCGGGCGGCGGGCCCGCCACCTGGTGGAGGTGCTGGCGGAGGCGCTGGCATAGGAGTCGCCGGGGGTGGCCCGCGGCCCGCTCGGGGAGGGGAACGTGATGTGGTTCTTCACGCACAAGAGCGAGCGACCCGCGACGAAGGAGGAGGCGCTGCCCGGCCGCGCCGAGCGCATGACCGTATCCGCGGCCCATACCGTGAACGGCCATCGGCTGGAGCCGCCCTTCCCTCAAGGGCTGGAAACCGCCCTGTTCGGCATGGGCTGCTTCTGGGGGGCCGAGCGGCTGTTCTGGCAGCAGAAGGGAGTCTATTCCACGGCGGTCGGCTACGCCGGGGGTTTCACCCCCAATCCCACCTACGAGGAGGTGTGCAGCGGCCGGACGGGGCATGCCGAGGTCGCGCTGGTGGTCTTCGACCCGGCGGCGACCGGCTACGAATCGCTCCTTCGCCTCTTCTGGGAGAACCACGACCCGACGCAGGGGATGCGCCAGGGCAACGACGCCGGCTCCCAGTATCGCTCCGCGATCTACTGCAGTTCCGCCGCCCAGCGAGAGGCCGCCACAATCTCCCGCGAGAAGTACCAGCGGGCCCTCCGGCAGGCCGGGCTCGGGGCCGTCACCACCGAGATCGCCGACGCGCCCGAGTTCTACTATGCCGAGGACTACCACCAGCAGTACCTGGCCAAGAACCCCTGGGGGTACTGCGGCCATGGCGAGACCGGCGTCCGCTATCCGGCGTCCTGATTCCATCAAGATCTCCGGAGACCGCCCGATCCTGGTCATCCGGGGCGGGGCTATCGGCGACTTCGTCTTGACGCTGCCGGTCCTGCGCGCCTTGCGCCGACGCTTCCCCGCCTCCCGGCTGGCGGTGCTGGGTCGTCCCCACATCGCCCCCCTGGCCGCCGCGGGCGGCCTGGCGGAGGAGGTCCGCTCACTCGACGCGCGGGCCCTGGCCGCCTTCTTTGTCCGCGACGTTCCCCTCGATCCCGCCTGGGTCGGCTTTTTCGGGGACTTCGCCCTGATCGTCTCCTATCTGCATGACCCCGACGGCATCTTCCACGGGAACCTGCGCCAGTGCTCCGGCGCCGAGCTCATTCTCGGGCCGCACCGTCCGGACGAGTCCCGGCCGCAGCACGCCACCGAGGTCTTCCTGCAGCCTTTGGGGCGTCTCGGGATCTTCGGTGCGGATCCCATACCGCACCTGACCCTGCACCGGTCCCCGGGCGACGGGCCGGCACCTCGGGACCGGTGCGAGGCCCCGCCCACCCTGGCCGCACATCCCGGCAGCGGCAGCCCGCGGAAGAACTGGCCGGAGCATCAGTGGGCGGCGCTGCTCGACCGGCTGATCCGCTGCACTGACGTCAGGCTGCTCCTGATCGGGGGGGAGGCCGAGGGCGGCCGGCTGGAGCGCCTGGCCCGCGGGTTGCCGGCCTCGCGCCTGCAGCTGGCCCAGGATCTGCCCCTGGTGGAGCTGGCGGAGCGGCTGGCGGCCTGCACGGCCTTCATCGGGCACGACTCGGGCATCTCCCACCTGGCCGCCGCCCTTGGCCTGCCCGGGGTGGTGCTGTGGGGCGACTCGGTCGAGGCCGTCTGGCGTCCTCTCGGTCCCCGGGTCATGCTGCTGCGCGATCCGGACGGGCTGGGCGGTCTGTCCGCCGAGCGGGTATTCGAGGGATTGCATGCGGTGTGGGAAAAGGGGACGTTGGAACATTAATTACCTTTTCGCAGTGGGAACCAATGGTTCCGAGACAACCCGCGTAATCTCGATCAACTCTCGTCTTCACTCAAGAGCTGGCCGCCGGGCAGAGCGAGGGGGCTCCCCCGCCGTATACGGAACGCCGGCCCTCATCCGAGAATCAATGTCATAACCGAGGAGACGTTCTCCCTTCCCCCGGCTGGCCGTGTGCGGCCTGATTCTACGAGGGGCCTGTGGCATCCTCTGCCACAGAGTCGCCAACGGGACGCCAATGCACCCGGCGAACGCCACTGCCCACAGGATCAATGCCCCGCTCTAAGATCTCCTCCCTTATGGCTCTGCCAGGGAAAAACCCCTTGACAACCAGCGGGGGGCGGCGATAAGTAGTGTCCATATAATAAACTGGGTTCCAGATATGGAACAGGGCACGCAGGCAACTGAGCGGCGGTTTCTCGCCCATTTGCTCGGGAGAGGGATCGAGGTGTGACAACGCAGGCGAGGGGAAAAGGAGCTGAGACGATGAAGGCAGCGGTCTGGAAGGGCCCCGAACAGCTCGACGTTGAAGAGATGTCGATTCCCTCGGTCAAGGATCCATTCGAGGTCCAGGTCAAGGTGGCTAGCTGCGGCGTGTGTGGCACGGACGTGCACATGCTGGATGGGAAATTCCCCATGTTCACGCCGCCCCGCGTGATCGGGCACGAATATGTGGGCACCGTGTCCGCCGTGGGAAGTGCCGTGACGAAATTCAAGCCCGGGGACCGAGTCGCCGTGGAGCAGGGCCTGCCCTGCGGTCGCTGCTACTACTGCCGCGACGGCCGGGAGAATCTGTGCGAAAGCCGCTTCGCCCACCCCGGCGGCTTCGCCGAGTACACTTGCGTCCTCGAGCGGATGTGCCACAAGCTACCGGATGGCCTCTCCTTCGATGTCGCGGCCCTGGCCGAGCCGGTGGCCTGCGCCCTCCGGGTCCTCGATATCGTGAAGGTCCGCTCGGGTGACATCGCCCTGGTGCAGGGCGGCGGGACGATCGGCTGCGTCATGACGCAGCTGCTGCTGCATGGCGGCATCTGCAAGGTCATCCTGTCCGAGCCGGTTGCCCACCGGCGGGTCATCGCCAAGGAGCTGGGGGCCATCCCGGTGGATCCCAAGACCGAGGACCTGCCCGCCATTCTCAAGCGGGAGACGAACGGACTCGGACCGGAATACATCTTTGACTGCGTTGGAAACGCCAAGCTTCTCGAGCAGGGGGTCGATCTGGTTCAAAAGGGGGGGACGGTTTTTGTCGTCGGTGTGGCAGATCCGGAAGGCATCGCTTCGATCCGGCCGTACCGCCTCTTTGAAAAAGAGGTGAAGATTATGAGCTCAATCCTCCGGCCCTACACCTTCGCCCGGGCTGTCCGCTGGCTGCCGCATTTGAACCTCCAGCCGATCCTGGGCGTGGATTATCCGCTGGCCGAGACCAAGGCTGCGATTCAGGCGCTACGCGCGGGCAAGGGTGTCAAGATCCTGGTGAAGCCGTAAGAGGCGGCTGAAAAAGGCCCATCTGTCCGCCGCAGGCGGATTGGCGCACTTGCGCACTCGCTGCGGCGTACCGGAAGTACGCCTTGACCCGCATGTGGCGGGTGCCCCGCCCCGGGTACCCATCCCGAGGGATGGGTGACGCCGCCTTGCCGTTCGACAGGCTCACGGTCCCGAGCGAAGTCGAGGGACATCTGGACCCTTTTGACCAGCCTGGGTGAAAATGGGCTTTTCGCCTTCCTGCTGGTATCCCGTCCCAGCGGCTCGCATCATAAGCCACAGCCCCGGGGGCGGCGAGACCGGCCGCCGCCTGCCGGGGGCTACATGCCCCGGTCGTGCCTGGCCAGCATCGATGGCGACAGTTGACTCGCCGCGTCCCGATCCAAGAAAAGGCAGACATCCGGGTGGGTCCGCAGAACTGAGGCGGGGGCCATCGGTCCGATCTCCCCTTCCAGGCACGCCTTCATCGCGCCGCTCTTCCGCCGCTCCGGCACCGTGCAAATGATCCGTTTGGCTTTCAGCACCTGCTTGATGCTCATCGAGATTGCGCGCGTGGGGACATCGTCGAAGGAGGCGAACCAGCCCTCGCCATACTGTTGGCGGCGACAGGCCTCGTCCAGATTGACCAGAATGTAGGGCGCCTCAACGTCAAAGTCTGCCGGCGGATCGTTGAAGGCCAGGTGGCCGTTCTCCCCGACTCCAACGAACGCCACATCGATCGGGGTCGCTGCCAGGAGGCGATTCAGGCGGCCGACCTCCGCGGCAAGATTCCCCGCATCCCCCTGTATGAAGTGGACGGTGCCGATGGGCACACGCGTCGTCAACCGCTCGCGGAGGTACCGCCGAAAGCTGGCCGGGTGGTCGGCGGAAAGGCCGATGTATTCGTCCAGGTGAAACATTGTCGTCGCCTCCCACCTCAGATCGGGCTCGGCGACGAGATCCTTGAGGAACTCGAACTGGGATGCCCCGGTCGCCGCGACAAAGGTCGCGGCCCCCTTTTGCCTGATCGCTTCTCGCAGGGTACTGGCGGCTCTCTCGGCCGCAGCGCGTGCCATCAGGTCGGCATTTTCGAAGACGCGCACTTGCATGGTCGCTCCTCCTCTCAGTCCGCATCGCTGATCCCGTGCTCTGCACTCCCCTGCAGAGGCCGATCACCGGATGATTGCCGGGTCGGTCAGCGGGTGACCGGCCGGTGCTGCTCCCGGATATAGACGAGGTCCTCCTCGTTTCTGAAGAAGTCCATCCATACATAGTGCATGCGGCCCCCCCTGCCGGCCCGCACCCCGTGATGCGAGCCGGGAGGAATGTGCACGGAGCATGCGCCCCTCCGACGGGGGGACGGTCTCAGGCCTTCATCGTGCGTGCGCCGATTTCTTGAGGCGGCGGAAGAGGAGGATCCGCTTGGCGGGGCTCAGGCGGTCGACGAAGATCAAGCCGTCCAGGTGATCCACTTCATGCTGGAAGATGCGGGCGAGAATCTCCTCGCCTTCCAGCTCCACGGGCCGGCCGTGCCGGTTCAGTCCCCGCAGCCGGACCCGGCGGGGCCGGCGGACCGGCTCGTGAATGTCGGGCACGGAAAGGCAGCCTTCCTCCTCGAGGATCTCCCCCTCGCTGCCCAGAATTTCGGGGTTGATCACGACCAGGAGCTGGTCCGGCCGCCGCTCGGAAGAGGGATTGGCGACGAACAGTCGCAGGGGGCTCCCGACCTGGTTGGCGGCCAGCCCCACCCCCGGCGCCGCGTACATCGTCTCCACCATGTCGTCGATGAGCTGCTGGAGCGCCGCGTCGACCTCGCCAACGGGCCGGGTCGGCTGTCGAAGAATGGGATCGCCATAGGACAGAATCGGTCGAATGGCCATGGCGCTCTCAGGCCAGCGGCAGGCTGGCTGCGGCATTCAGGTCCCAGCCGGCGCGCTCGCCGCGGCGAAGCCGGACCGCCCCCGCGGCGGCGATCATGGCGGCATTATCCGTGCACAGGCCGGGCGTGGGGATGAACAGCTGGAACCCCTCGGCCTCGGCCTCGGCCTTGAGCGCCTTCCTGAGCGCCCCGTTACAGGCCACGCCGCCCGCCACCACGACCCGTCCCACCCCCAGATCCCGCGCCGCGCGCATCACCCGGCCTACCAGCATGTCCACGGCGGCCTGCTGGAAGCTGGCGCAGATGTCGGGGATCTTCTCGGAGGGGACTCGGCCCGGCTCGCCCAGACTGCGCAGGGTGTGGACCACCGCCGTCTTGAGCCCGCTGAAGCTGAAATCCAAGCTGCCGTCGCTGAAGGTCGCGCGGGGGAAGGCAATCGACTCAGGATCGCCCTCCCGGGCCGCCTGCTCGATGAGCGGACCGCCGGGATAGCCCAGGCCGAGCAGCTTGGCCACCTTGTCGAACGCCTCGCCCGCGGCGTCGTCGCGCGTCCGACCCAGCGGCCGGTATGTGCACTCGGCCGGCACGTGATACAGATGGGTGTGGCCCCCCGACACCACCAGAGCCACGAAGGGGGGCGTGGGGGAGGGTGACTCCAGCTGCGCGGCCGCGATGTGCCCCTCCAGATGGTTCACCGCCGCCAGGGGGAGGCCCCGGCTGTAGGCGATCGCCTTGGCCACCGAGACGCCGACCAGCAGGGAGCCCACCAGACCCGGCCCGGCCGTGACGGCCAGGGCGGTCACCTCGTTGAGCGTGATGCCCGCGTCCCCCAGAGCGCGGTCGAGGACCGGGGTGATCACCTCCAGATGCCGCCGGGAGGCCAGCTCCGGCACGATTCCCCCGTACGGGGCATGCACTTCCGTTTGGGAGGCCACCACGCTACTGCGGAGACACCGGCCGTCCTCCAGGACGGCGGCGGCCGTCTCATCACACGATGTCTCGATGCCGAGAATCAACTCCATCGGAATGGCGCACCGGTGCGGAGTCATCGCCGCACCCCTGCCGGCGCTCGCCCGCCGCGCGCGCCGGCAGGGAGGCTCAGACTAGCTCTTGGCCTGCCCCTCGGGCTTTTCCAGGATGCGCATGGCCTTCAGGAGCTCGATGGCCCGCTGCAACTGGATGTCCTTGGCGGGATTGGCCACGTCCTGAGGGCCGATCTCCACTCCCTGGCCCTCCTGCTCGCCGATCTTCGGCTCCTGCGGCGGTTTGCTCTCCAGGAGCTGCTCTCCGGTCTTCTGTTCTCCCGCTTGCTGCTCCCCCGTCGCGGGAGCCGTGGCTGCAACTTTCGGAATCTCCACCTCGATGTCCGGCGTGATGCCCACCCCCTGGATGGAGCGTCCCTTCGGCGTGTAGTACTTGGCCGTGGTCAGACGCAGTCCCGAGCCGTCGGAGAGGGGGATCACCGTCTGCACCGACCCCTTGCCGAACGTCTGGGTCCCCAGGATCAGGGCGCGCTGCCAATCTTGCAGGGCGCCAGCGACGATCTCCGACGCGCTGGCCGAGCCGTGGTTGACCAACACGACCATGGGCAGCCTGGGGAGGTCGCTATTGTGCTCTGCGGTAAACCGCAGGTCCTGGTTCTGCTGGCGGCCCTTGGTATAGACGATGAGCTGCCCTTTATCCAGGAACATATCGCTCACTGCCACCGCCTGGCTGAGCAGGCCGCCCGGGTCGTTCCTGAGATCCAGAACCAGGGCATTGGCCCCCTTCTTCACGGCGGCGTCCAGCACGCTCTCGAGATCCTTGGAGGTGCGCTCCTGGAAGGAAGTGATGCGAGCGTAGAAGATCCCGTCGCCCAGATCCTTGCTGCGGACGCTCTTGATTTCGATGACCTCGCGGACCAGCGTAACATCCATGGGCTCCGCGTGGCCTTCGCGGAGGATGCTGATGGTCACCTTGGATCCCGTGGGCCCGCGCAGCCGCCGTACCGCCTCCATCAGGGTCATGTCCTTGGTCGGCTGGCCCTCGATTTTGACTATTCGATCGCCCGGCTGGATGCCGGCCTTATCGGCCGGCGTGCCTGCGATGGGTGCGACCACCGTGAGCATTCGGTCCTTGACCGTGATCTCGATCCCCAGCCCCCCGAAGCTGCCCTGCGTCTCGACCTGCATCTCCTTGAACATGTCCGGGGGCATGAAGGAGCTGTGTGGATCCAGGGTCTCCAGCATGCCCCGGATGGCCCCGTACATCAAATCCTTGGGGTTGACCTTCTCCACGTAGCTGGACTCCACGAGGGAGAGAATCTCGGTGAAAACCTTGAGATTCTCGTAGGTGCCCTCGACGGCCGTGGTCCCATGCTGGACCCCGCCCGTGAGCAGAAGCAGCACCAGCGTCCCGACGATGAGGAGCCCTTTCGACTTCCCGCCGCGTCGCGTGGGGAACATGAATCTTCTCCCTCCTCAGAAGAGCTGTCGACTCCGGGCAGGCGACCCTTCCCGCCCGGAAATTTTACCGCGCCCCATGCCCACCGGCGGACACTCGGCAGGGTCTAGCGGGGCATGAACCAAACCAGCGGATCCTCCGGTTTCCCCTTGTAACGCAGCTCGAAATAGAGCTGCGGACCTTCCAGCGAGCCGCTGTCGCCCACTTTTCCGATTACGCGCCCGCGCGCTACCTCCTCCCCGGCCTTGACCAGGATCTCGGCCGCGTGGGCGTAGAGCGTGAAGTACCCTCCACCGTGGTCCAGGATGATCAGGCGACCGTACCCCTTGAACCAGTCGGCGTACAAGACCGATCCGTCTGCAACCGCCTGGATATCTCGGCCCTGGGGCGCGGTGATCTCGATCCCCCGGTTGAACGTCACCGTATGAAACCGCGGATTCTCCTGCCGTCCGAACGTGGAGGCCAGCGTCCCGTCGGCAGGCCAGGGCAGCTTCCCTTTCCACTGCGCGAATCGCCCGTCCTCGCGAATGTCGGGCGTCACCCCGCCGCCGGGTGCCTCCCCGCGGGGGGTCTCCCGGCGGGGCGCCGGACGGCTGGCGCGCCGCTGCCGCTCCTCCTCGCTCTGCAGCCGGACGATAAGAGCTTGCAGATCCTTGGCGGCCTTGTCCAGCTCTTTGATAGCGGCCAGATGGCCCGCTTTTTCCTCTCGGGTGCTGGCCAGGAGGACCCGCCGCTGGCGCTGCTCCTCCTCTATCTGGGCGCGGGTCGCCTTGGCCGCCTCCGCGGCGTCCGCCACCTCCGATTTGTACCGCTCCAGCTCCGCCCGCTTCTGGGACAGATCCGCCAGGGTGGCGCTGTATGTCTTCATGAGGCGCTGGTCTTCCCCGGCCACGGCGGAGAGATACTTGATGCGCCGGCCCGCGCTGGCGAAGTCCTCGGCCGAGAGCAGCATCCGCACATACCCGAACTGGCCCTGTTTGTACATGGCCCGCAGTCGCCGCTTGAGCAGGCTGCGGCTGCGCTCCAGTCGGCCATCGGTGGCACCGATCTCCCGGGAGAGCGCGGCGATCCGCTGGCTGCTCCCGTTCAGCTTCCTTTCCAGTGTCTGGAGGGCGGCCGTCTTGGCCTTGAGGTCATTCTCCAGCTTGGTCAGCTCCTTCGTCAGCGACGCCTCTCTCCGCCCGGCCTCCTGCGCCTTGGCGCGCTCGCGGCCCAGCTCGCGCTGGACCTCCTTGAGCTGCTGGCGGCTCTGCTGGGCCTTGCCCTCCCTGTCCGCCCCCAGACCGGCCCCGGGCCCGATCAGAATCGCGACAAGGCCCACCCCAGCGCCAATCCAACGGAGCAGCGGGAACCCGGGTCCCCGGTCGCGGCGGCTGTCATCCAGCCGAGACATTCCTCCGGCACCTCACACGCGCAGGAACCGACCAACCGAGATCAGGCTGCCAGCCCCCCCCACAACCGCCCCGGCCAGGATCAGGGCCGCAGCCCAATGGGGATCCAGGAAGCTGCCGACCCCCATGCCGAGGATCTGGCCCGGGCTGACCCGCAGCTGCCAGAGCGTGGCACGGTAGGCCCCGTACAGGGCCAGCAGGGCGAGCCCCGCCCCCAGCGCACCCTGGATCAGTCCTTCCAGCAGGAACGGCGCACGGATGTGGGTCTTGGTGGCCCCCACGAGCCGCATGACCTCGATCTCTTCCGCCCGGGCGTACACGGCCAGCCGAATCGTGTTGCTGACGATGAGGAGCGAGGCAAACCCCAGCGCCAGTCCCACCCCCAGGCCGACCAGCCGCAGCAGCCGAATGATCGCCGTCAGCCGATCCACCCATTCCTGTCCATACTGGACATCCTCAACCCCTTCCAGTCTGCCGAGGAACGCCGCCAGCTGCCGGAGGGCTTCCGGGGTGTGGTAAGCCTCGTCGATTCGGAGCTGGAAGGAAGCCGGCAGGGGGTTCTCTCCCAGGCCCTCCAGTAGAGCCTCCTTGCCGCGCAGCTCGCGCTTGAACTGCCGAAGGGCCTCCTCCTTGGAGGTGTACGTCATGGCCGTGACCGCCCGTTCGCTCTCGATGCGCTTCTTGAGCAGGGCCAACTGCTCGGCGGTGATCCCATCGTCCAGGAAGACCGTGACCTGGAACTGCTCCTTCCACTCCGTCACCACCGCCCCGAGATTGCCGGTGATGACCAGGAAGATCCCCACGATGACGAAGGAGACCGCGATCGTTCCGATGGAGGCCAGCCCGCCCCAGCCGCTTCGCCGGATGCTGGTCAGGGCGTCCTCGAGGATGTATCGAAACCGATCCATGCCGGCTCTCTCCCGGGTAGCCCACCCGCCTTCGGCCACCCCGCAGGCGCCTAGAGACGCTCCTCCACGATCCGACCGGCCTTCAGCACGATGGTCCGGCGGCCCATGTTTCGGACCAGGTTGGTATCGTGCGTGGCCACCAGGACCGTCGTCCCCTTGGTGTTGATGTCGACAAGCAGCTGCATCACGTCCATGCCCAGATCGGCATCCAGATCGCCGGTGGGCTCATCCGCCAGGAGAAGCAAAGGGTCGCTCATCAAGGCGCGCGCGATCGCCACCCGCTGCTGTTCGCCGCCCGACAGCTTGTACGGGGTCATCTGCGCCTTATGCGTCAGGCCCACCAATTTCAGGGCGGTGGCGACCTTGCGCTTGCCGGCGGCCGGCGGGATCGCGAGAACCCGGTAGACCAGGGCCAGGTTCTCCCAGACCGTCCGATCCCGCAGCAGCTTGAAATCCTGAAAGATGACCCCGATGCTGCGCCGGAGCTGTGGGATGGCGCGGCCGGGGAGCTTCACCACGTTCCTGCCGTTGACCAGGATCTGGCCCGAGGTGGGCAATTCGTCACGGAAGATCAGGCGAAGAAGGGTCGTTTTCCCCGCCCCACTGGGCCCGACGATGAAGACAAATTCACCCTTCTGGATTTGGAAGTTGATGTCAACGAGGGCTTCAACGTCCCTGGCATACGTCTTGTGGACGTGGAAGAGCTGGATCATGTCCGGTTTGCCTGGACACCTGGCACGGCCCCTCGCATATCTTTCTCCCCCAGTTCCCCAGGCATCTGGCCGTAGAGCCTAACGACTTTTGTCCCCCTTTGCAACGGGAAATGCGGGGAATCCACAGCACATGAGAGGGCAAGCGGCCTTGGGATTCGGACGGGAACTCGACAGAGCGGCCGCCGGGCGCCGCCCGTCTCATTGCGGGCTCTCACTCGTCCACCGGATCGCCGCTCTCGAACGGGAGAGAATCGCTCTGGGTGCTCTCGGAACGCGGCGGGTATTGCTTCTCCTCCTTGACTTCGGGTCGATCTCCCCGATACACTTTGTCACACCCCCGGAAAAGACACCCACCTCTGGACGTTTTCCTCGAACCACCGAGGAGGATCAGGATTTCTGGAGAGCACACAATATCCCATGGGCGTAGTGGTTGAGTGTGGCCCTGGTCCGGGGCAATGCTGGATCTTGCCGTGCTCTCTTTCGTGGACTCTCTGCGGCAGCGCCGCCAGGCGGCCAGGCGAGCGGCTGCATCCGTGGGTGAAAAGGATATCGAATTCTAACCGGAAATGAACCGCGGGGATCCATGCCTCCTGACTTCCTCCTCCAGTGCACGGCCTGTGGTTCCGAGACGGTCTGGGACACGGAGGCCCTGCCTCCGGTGGGCACCCCCGAGGTCGGCCATCCCGTCCTCTGGCCGTGCGACACCTGCGGCAAGGAGATACGCCACACGATCCTCGATCTCTATGTCATTTTCGACAAGCTCCATCGGGACATCTGCCTGGCCACCGAGCTGGATCGTGAGACGGTGGACCGTGTCATGAGCGAGGTCTATCGTCATCGCCAGCACGTCTCCCAAGAGGCGCCCACGGCGGGCATGGACCCCGCGCTGGAGGTCGAAGAGGTGGGAGCGGCCGCCGGCGTCCCCCTCGAGGCCGTGGAGCAGATCGCCGTCGCCGAGACGAATTGGCTGCTGCGGCGCGGCTACATCGTCGATACCGCCGTGGATTTATGACCCCCCTCCGCAGAAGAGCGTCCCTCCGGGGATCGGCCGTCCGACTGCTTGACTCCTGCCGGAATTATTGTTAGCAGTAGAGCGGGCGAGGCTGACGGGGAGATCCCGCCGCCGGGCCTCCGTGCAGGATTGCCATGGAACCGAACATCCGCAACCGACAGTGCCGACAGTGCGGCGATGCCATCCACTGGAGCGCGGTCCGTCTGGTGGGCGCTCGCACCTTCTGCAGCGAGTCCTGCGCCATCACCTGGATCGCCGAGGAGGCCTCCCGCTCCGCCTGGAACCTGACCGCCCTTCGCCTCCGGCGAGGGGCCCGCGGCCCGCGCCATCGAGGCCGGCTGGCCCTGGCGTTCGCTCAAGCCTGGGTGGCCCAGCGCCGCCTGGACCGGCGCCTGGAGGCTGGACCCCATGCCGAGAATTTGCCCTGGCTCTGGCTGCCGCCCCGCCGGGCTGCCGCCGGGCTGCTCCTGGCCGTGGTGGCCTGCGGATTGGTGGGGGGTCACTCGCCCGAAACCCGGGCCATGGTATCGCCCGAGCGCAGGCCGGTCACCCTTCCGCGCCAGATTGCCCTGACCCCTCCACCCCGGCCGCCAGACTTTTCCAACCTGACGGAGCCGACGCCGCCGCCGCGGTTGGATGCGGATCGGCTGCTGGTCTCGCCGCCCCCGCCCTTTCCGGGCGCCCCGGAGGTTCGGCCCCATCCCGCAGTCCCCACCCCGCCCGCCGCCCCGGTGCTGCCCACGAGCGACTTCACGCGGGGAAACACCGCGCTCCGGGAGATCGCCTTCACCTTCGACGGCGGCAGCGAGGCCAACGTCGCCAGCGAGATCCTGGACATCCTGCAGGCGCGAAACGTCCACGCGACCTTCTTCCTCACGGGGCGGTTCATCCGGACATTCCCCGACATCGTCCGGCGCATGGTGGCCGAGGGCCACGAGGTGGGAAACCACTCGGACACGCATCCCCACCTCACGACCTATGCCCAGAACCACCGACAGGAGACCCTCCCCACCGTGACGCGGGACTTCTTTGTCGGGCAGCTCCGCCGGGCCGACGCCAGCTTCCGCGCCTTGACCGGCAGGCCGATGGCCCCCTACTGGCGCGCCCCCTATGGCGAGCACAACGCCCAGATCCGCGCCTGGGCCGCCGAGGCCGGCTACCGGCTGATCTCCTGGACCCGCGGGGCGGGCACTGCCGAGGATCTGGACACCCGCGATTGGGTCGCCGACCGCTCGTCCCGCATCTACCACACCCGTCAGGAGATCGCGGCACAGATCCTGGCGTTCGGGCGGGGGCGGCCCGAGGGCTTGAACGGCGGGGTCGTCCTCATGCACCTCAATTCAAACCGCCGGACCGATCGGCCCCACGAGGGCCTGCCGGAGGTCCTGAAGACCCTCCAGGCGGAAGGATACCGGATCGTCACGATCTCGGAGATGCTGGCGGGACTCCGGCCCTCGTCCGCATCTACGGCACCTCAGCCCGCACCCGAGGCCAGAGGGCGTCCGGACGCCCGGGAAGCCTCCCCCGCCCCCCGACCGGCAGCCCCCTGAACCGGAGAGTTCCGTCGTCCTCCGCTCGCCGGTCTGGTGTGATAACCTAGGGTCCATTCCCAATAGTTCGCATCACAAGTCAAAAGCCCCCGGGGACGACCCGAGAGCCCGGACCGCACCCAACCTGGCGGTTGGGTACCCGTCGGCCGGTTCCGGGGCGCCGTGGCCGCCTGTGGAGCGCCGTCAGCAGCCCTCCCTCGCCCACGGCGCGACGCGCCCGTCCGCGGGCGGCGCACATATCGCACAATTCTCGTGGACGGGACACTAGGGCGGGTCGCTTTTCTTGCGTTTCAGGACGGGCAGGATCCAGAAGCAGTGATGCCGTCCACCCGGCTCCCCGGACGGACGGCATCACCGGCGGCCCTTGAACTCGCCTCCGTCAGAGCTTTTTGGCCCGGGCGATCTCGACCCGCTGCCGCCGGCTGGCCGCCACGACCTTCCGGTTCGCCGACACCTCGGCGGTGCCCACCCGCCACCACGACGCATAATCGTGCGTCATCGACTTCGGCGTGACCTTGATGTCGATGACCGTCGACCGGCCCTCCCGCAACGCTTCCCGCACCGCACTGCGCAGCTCCTCCACCGTGCGGACGGTGAATCCCCGGGCCCCATAGCTGTCCCCGTTCCGCGCGAAGTCGATCGGGACGTACCCGCCGGTCAGCCGCCCCGTCCGGCGGTCGCGAAACCGCCATTCGTTGCCGAATCTCGTGATGCCCTGACTGACCTGAAGGTTATCGATACACTGAAAGCCGTTGTTATCGAAGACCAGGATATTGATCTTCAGCCCCTCCATGATGCTGGTGAGGATCTCCGAGTGGAGCATCACGTAGCTGCCGTCGCCGACCAGTGCGAACACCTCGCGATCCGGCTCTGCCATCTTCGCCCCCAGGGCCGCCGCAATCTCGTATCCCATGCAGGAGAAGCCGTATTCCATGTGGTAGGTGTCCGTCGCGCGGGGCCGCCAGACCCGCTGGAGGTCCCCCGGCAGGCTGCCGGAGGCCCCGATGACGATCGCGCTCTTGGGCAGCAGCCGCTCGTTCAGCTCGCCGAGGCAGCGGGTCTGGGACAGGCCCGCGGGGTCATCCTCTGCGTATAGGCGATCCACCTCCGCCATCCAGGCCGCCCTGGCGTTCCGGATCTGGCGGGTGTAGGCGGATGCATATCCGACCCGGCGGAGCGCCCTGGTCAGCGCGGTGAGCGCCGCCCGGGCGTCGCCGATCACAGGGATGGCGTTCATCTTGTGGGCGTCGAAGCCGTTCGCGTTGATGTCCAGAATTTGCACAGTGGGATTCTGGAACAACCACTTGGAGCTGGTCGTGAAATCCCCCAGCCGCGTCCCGACGGCCAGGACCAGATCGGCCTCCCGGGCGATGGTATTGGCGGCGAGCGAGCCGGTGACCCCGATGCCGCCCAGGTTGAAGGCGTGGTCCCAGGGCAGCGACCCTTTGCCCGCCTGGGTTTCGGCGAACGGGATGTTGAACGCCGCGCAGAACGTCCCCAGGGCGCGCTCCGCCCCCGAGTACCGCACGCCGCCCCCGCAGATGACGAGCGGCTTCTTCCGCCGTGTGATGAGCGCGACCGCCCGCTCGATCTCCGCGGCATCGGGGACGCGGCGCAGCAGATGGTGCACGCGTTTCCGGAGGAATGACTCCGGATAGTCATATGATTCTCCCTGGACATCCTGGGGGAGGGCCAGGGTGACTGCCCCGGTCTCGGCCGGATCCGTCAGAACCCGCATGGCGTTGACGCAGGCGCTCATGAGCTGTTCCGGCCGGGTGATCCGATCCCAGTACTGGCTGACGGCCTTGAACGCATCGTTGGCCGTGACATTGGGATCGTAGAACTGCTCCACCTGCTGGAGCACCGGATCCGGCTGGCGGCAGGCAAAGGTGTCGCCGGGGAGAAACAGCACCGGGATGCGATTCACCGTGGCCGTGGCCGCGGCCGTGACCATGTTGAGCGCCCCCGGCCCGATCGAGCTGGTCACGGCCAAGATCTGTCGGCGCCTCAGCTGCTTCGCATAGGCAATGGCGGCGTGCGCCATCCCCTGCTCGTTGTGCCCCTGGTAATACGTGAGCCCATGCGAGCCGTCCGCCAGCGCCTCGCCGAGCCCGACCACATTGCCGTGGCCGAAGATCCCGAACACCCCCCGGACGAACTTCGTCTCGACCCCGTCCGCCTCAAGATATTGACGGTCGAGGAATTGCACCAGCGCCTGCGCCATGGTCAATCGCACCGTGTTCATCCCACACCCCCTCGCGGGTCGCCTCTCCGCCCGCGGAGCTGCCGCCGGACGTGTCCTCCGTGCGCCCGGAACCGCCGGGAGGCCGGACGCCTCGCCCGTCGGGTCGAGGCGGCCAAGCATCGCGCGGGCGGTTTTGCGGTGTCAAGGCCAAAGCCGGACCGCACCGGCCGCCGCCCGGGGCGGCTCAGCCCGCCTGGGCAAGGTGGCGCGCGAAACGCCGCGCGACCCAGACGTGCACCCGGGCCTGCGTCAGCTCGTAGAGACGCCAGGGCAGCCGGGGCCGATAGTCATGAATGGCGAGGATGAGACAGGAGCCATGCAGCAGCTCGCGGAATTCCAGGCGCGGGCGCTGGGTGGCGAGCTCGACCTTCCGAGCCAGAAGACCCCCGGTGATATAGAAGACCTGCCGATCGGAAGACTGGCTGCGGTCCCGCGCGAACTGATGCTCCAGCAGGGTAATCCGCGGGAAGACCAGCACGATCCGGACGTTCTTCTCCGCATCCGTCTCGGCCCGGATGACCCGCTGCAGGAGGCGGGGCAGCCAGGCGCTATACTCCTCCGCGGCCCAGCGGGCGCTCCTCCCCGCCGGCAGCGGCAGGCGCTGGACGGACCGGACGTGGAACGCCCCTCCTCGCCGGACCCCGGAGGCCCTCCATGCCGGGGTCGTCCCCCCGCCTCTCTCCGTCAGCGCCGCTCGGACCGCGGCGTCAAAGTCCATGCCCGGCACACCCGCCGCCTCCTGGAAACGGCGATCGCGGACGACCATCGGGTGCCGCAGGCTCTCGAGCAGGGGGCCGACGAGCTGCGGCGGGACCCCCGTGACCTGCGCGACCCAGTACCGGCACCACCGCGTCCCGCGCAGCGGGAGCTCGAGGAAGGTGCGCGGCAGGCCGCAGAGCGCCGCGACTCGCTCGAGCATGCGCCGGTACGACAGCACCTCACGGCAGCCCACGTCGAAGTGCCGGCTCTCGCCGCCGGGATGGTCGAGGCAGTAGGCCAGCAGGTCCAGCACGTCGCCCAGGGCGATGGGCTGCGTGGGGGTGCGGGCCCAGCGGGCGCAGGGGATGACGCGAAGGCGTCGCACCAGCCGCACCAGGATCTCGAAGGAGGAGCCCCCGGCTCCGACGATAAGGCCCGCGCGCAGCGTGGTCACGGGCACCCCGCGCGCGCGCAGCGTCTCCTCAACCTCCAGTCGGCTCACCAGATGGGAGGACAGGCCGGGGATGTCGGGCGTCAGCCCCCCCAGGTAGACGATCTGGCGCACGCCGGCCTGGGCCGCAGCCCGGGCGAAGTTATCGGCGATGACGAGGTCCAAGTCCTGGAAAGCGCCCTGGGTCAGCGGAGCCGAGGGCAGCATGGAGTGGACGAGGAAGACCGCCTGGTCCGCGCCGTCCAGCGCCGCCTCGCACTCCAGGAGAGAGAACAGGTCGCAGCGCCGCCACTCGATGCCGGGATGCGGGGGCGGCGCGATCGGCGACCGCGTCAGGCCGATGACCCGGCAGCGGCCGGCCAGGCGCGCGGCCAGCGACCGGCCCACGAAGCCCGTGGCCCCGGCGATGAGCACGGTGGATGTGCGGGCCATCGGCACCCTCGGAAACGGGGGACACCCGCAAAGACAGGAGACGGAGGGAAACGGGGTGAGGGGAATTTCCCCCCACCCCGTCCATCACGCGGCCCGGCGGCATCCCCGCCCCGGCTAGGCCTTGACCGTCCGCTTTTCGATGGGCTCGAAGTCGCGGATCGCCGTCCCCGTGTAGACCTGCCGGGGGCGGGCGATCTTCTGCTCCGGATCGTTCATCATCTCTTCCCACTGGGCCACCCAGCCGGCCATGCGGGGCACCGCGAAGACCACCGTGAAGTACTCGCTGGGCATGCCCATGGCCTCGTAGATGATCCCGGAGTAGAAATCCACATTCGGGAACAGCTTTCGAGAGACGAAGTAGTCGTCCTCCAGCGCGATCCGCTCCAGCTCCATCGCCAGGTCGATCAGCGGGTTCCGCCCGGTGACCTCGAAGACCTCCTCTGCCAGTCTTTTGATCACCTTGGCCCGGGGGTCGTAGTTCTTGTAGACCCGGTGGCCGAACCCCATCAGGAGCGCCTTGCGCTCCTTCACGTCCTTGATGAACTGCGGCACGTTCGCCTTCGAGCTAATCTGTCGGAGCATCCGGAGCACCGCCTCATTGGCCCCGCCGTGAAGCGGCCCGAACAAAGCGGAGGCGGCGGAGGCGGCGGCACAGTAGGGGTCCGACTGGGCGCTGGCCACGACCCGCATGGCGTTGGCGCTGCAGTTCTGCTCGTGGTCGGCATGGAGGATAAAGAGCACATCCAGGGCCTTCTCCAGGACGGGGCTCGGGGTGTACTTGCACTCGGCCATCCGCCACAGCATGTTCATGAAGTTCCCGACATAGCTCAGATCGTTATCGGGCATCACGTACGGCAGACCCTTGGTGTGCCGGTAGGCCATGGCACCCAGGGTGGCCACCTTGGCGATGAGGCGGTAAATCTGTAGGCGCCGGTTCTCGGCGTTCTGCACTTCGCGCGCGTCGGGGTAGAAGCTGGACAGGGCTGCCAGGCTGCTGACCAGCATGGGCATGGGATGGGCATCGTAGTGAAACCCGTCCAGGATTTTCTTCACGTTCTCGTGCACCATCTCGTGGGTGATGATGTGGTGCACCCAGTCGCCGTACTGGACTCTGGTGGGCAGCTCGCCGTGCACCAGCAGATAGGCGACCTCCATGTAATTGCTCTGCTCCGCCAGCTGCTCGATCGGGTAGCCCCGGTAGCGCAGGATGCCCCGCTCCCCATCGATGAACGTGATGGCGCTCCGGCACGAAGCGCTGTTGAGGAACGCGGGATCGAAGCTCATCAGGCCAAAGTCATCATCCGACACCTTGATGTTCCGGAGATCGGCGCCCCGGATGGACGCACCGTACGTCGGAAAGGTGCCGTAGTGGATGGGAACCTCGTAGGTCTTGCCGGTACGATTGTCGGTAATACTCACGCTGTCCTTGGCCATGAGCCCCCTCCTTCCCGGTCCATCCGGGGTCGCACAAGAAAATCGAAACCGTCCGTGAACAACCGCGGCAGGCTAAAAGTAGGATACCCCAACGACCCTGCGAGCGCCAAGGAAACTTCCATTCTTCGTCCTGAGTGGCGATCCTGTTCCAGCCAGAGCCGGCGTGCGGCTCACGGAGCGTGGGCGGCTGCCCTCCCGGGGCTTCTCCATCGAGCTCCGCCCATGGCTTTCCATCCGATTCGCGCGCCGACCCAAAGAATGGAGGGGCCGGTTCGACAACATCGTCGAGGCTCTCGAATATTTCGTCGAGGTCATGCGGCTGCCCTCGGTCAGGAGGCCAGGATCGGTGGGTGAATCAGGAGGCGTAACCCATTGAATACGCAATGATGATCGCAAGTCCCTGTGGCATGGGGCGCGGCCGAAGGCCTCTGGCACGCGGATTGCCCTTCTCTGTGTGCAGAGCGAGCTTTCACGAGAATGGCCGATCACTGGCCTCGTTCACGAAAGGAGGAGGATTCGAAATGAAGAAAATCCTGGGTGTGGCGCTGGCGGCGGTATTGGTGCTGGGTGCAGGCGGAGCAGCCATGGCATGGTGGGGAGGGCCAGGAATGGGCTACGGCTATGGGCCGGGAATGATGGGCTACGGTTTCCCGGAGCAGGGCGGCGGGTGGGGCCCCGGCGCAATGGGTCCGCGGGGCGGCTGGGGACGCGGTGGATATGGTCCTGGGGGCGGCCCGTGCTGGGGCGGGAATCAGGGGGCTGCTGGGGTGAACGCCCCCGCCATCGACGAAGCCAAGGCCAAGGAGATCGCCTCCGACTACGTGAGCAAGAGTCTGCCCGGTTACACCGTCGAGAAGCTGGTCCGCTTCGAGCGGCCTCGCGGTCCGATGTACCAGGTGGAGGTCAAGGGCCCCAAGGGTGAGGTAGGCTACCTCACCATCAATCCCTTCGGGTACGTGCTCCCCATCGGGATGGGCCGCGCCCTGTGAGGCCGAACTCCGCCGGGGGCCGATGACTTTCCGGCCCCCGGCAGCCACGCCTTGCGAGCCTGGCCTCCTCGGTCCGCGGCCGCCACGCCGTTGCGTCACCGCCAGCGGACCCTGTCATCCGTCCCGGCCGCGTCCCCGGCTGGTGAGACCGTGAAGAGTATGTTAGGCTTGGTGGCCGGCACGCTCTGGAGGTCTCCATGGCCGCTCCAACACATCCCCGCCTCCGATCGGCCCTGGCCTGGCCGGCCTTGCTGGCCACCGTCCTGCTGCTCATCCTTCTTTTCGGCGGCTATACCCTTGTGGAGTCGCGCCGGCTGCAAGCGAGTCTCGCCCACGAGCTCCAGAACCGGGCCGTGGCCCTCATCGGGGTCCTCGAGGCCACCAGCAAGAACGCCATTGCCAGTAACGCCCTCCTGGAAGAGCTCCTCGCCCAGCGGCTCCTGGACAACGCCCGGTTCGTGGATTTCCTGCTCGGTAGAAGCCCCCGGGCTCCGGAGCTGATCCAGCGCCTCGTCGCCGAGAACCGGCTTGCCAAGGTGGAACTGCTTGATGCCGAGGGGCGTCCCGTTCCCATTTCCCGCATCCAGACCTCCCTGGCCCGACCCTGGGCAGGGCAGGGCGGCCCCTTTTCCAGGGGAGGCTTCGGGCGGGGACATGGTGGCGCGTCGGAAGGCGGGCCGGCTTCGGTCCCTCCTGGCTTCCGCGGCGGCATGGGACAGATGATGCAGGGCGGGATGATGGCCCCACCCGCGGAAGGCGGGCCGCGCGGTCCGGGGGGGCCGCGGGCCGGCGGGATGCCCTTCATGTGGGGGGACCGCTGGTGGGGTGGGATGCACGCCGATCCCTCGGTCCTGTTCCCCTCCCTTCCCAAAGGGGCGAAGATCCGGCGCTTCTGGGAGGGCAGCGGATTCGGAGTCGCCATCCCGGCCCAGAGCTTCCGGGGGATCATCGCCGTCCATGCCGATGCCGATGACTTGGTCAACTTCCGCCGCCAAGTAGGGGTCGAGCACCTCATCGAGGAGCTGGGCCACCAGTCCGGCGTGGCCGGTGTGGCGCTCTTGGATCGGGATTTCACGGTGCTGGCCAGTACCGATTCTGCCGTGGTGGGCCGCCGCGAGGACGACCCCTTCCTGCGCACGGTCTGGCAGGCGGGCGCCGTGCGGGGACGGCAACTCCGGCTGCCGGACGGGCGTGAGGCGTACGAGGTCGTGAAGCCCTTCACGCTGCAGGAGGGCCACGCCGGCCTCATCCGCCTCGATATGAGCATGGCCGGCCTGACCGCCGTGGCCCGGCAGGCTCAGCGCAGCATCCTCTGGTACAGCCTCGGACTCCTGGCGGTCGGGGTCGTCGGCGCCGCGGGAATCTTTTGGGTCCAGGCGCGCCACCTGGCGGAGCGCCGCGCGCTGGAGGGGGCCATGGCACGGGAGCAGCGCCTGTCGGCCGTGGGGAACCTGGCCGCCGGGGTGGCGCACGAGATCCGCAACCCCCTGAACGCCATCTCCATCGGCCTGCAGCGTCTGCGCCTGGAGTTCGCCCAACCGGACCCGGAGACCCAGGCGGAGTATTCCCGGTTCACCGAGATCATGCAGGCCGAGGTGGCGCGCCTCAACGGCATCGTGGATCGTTTTCTCGCCCTGGCGCGGCCGTCGCGTCTGACACTGGCGGAGGAGGAGCTGGCGCCGGTCCTGACCGATCTTTTGACGCTGCTGTCCTCGCAAGCGGAGGCCCAGAGGGTCACGGTGGCGCCCGATCTCCGTCTGGGGCCGGCCCGCGTCCGCATGGACCGGCAGGCCCTCGTCCACGCGCTGATGAACGTGCTGCTGAACGCCCTTCAGGCCATGCCGAACGGCGGGACTCTCGGGATCCAGGCCGCGGTCGAGCCCGCCTCAAATGCTCCGCAGCGGCAGGCCTGCATCCGGATCTCGGACAGCGGAGCGGGCATTTCGCCGGAACATCTGGAGCGGATCTTCGAGCCCTACTTCACCACCAAGGAGGGGGGAACGGGCCTGGGTCTGGCCCTGGCCCGGAAGGGCATCCTGGAGCACGAGGGCAGCATCCAGGCGGAGAGCCGGCCGGGAGGCGGCGCGAGCTTCACCATCCGTCTGCCGGTGACACCCGGCCAAGTGTAGCCGCGTGCCGGAGCGAGGGGCCACAGCCATGGACAGCCTTCAAATTCTGGTGGTCGACGACGAGACATCCCAGCGCGAGCTGATCGGCGGCTTCCTGCGCAAGCAGGGGCACGAGGTCCTCGCGGCCGGCGGCGGCGAGGAGGCCCTGCACCTGATCCGCCAGCAGCGGGTGGACTTGGTCCTGAGCGACTTCAAAATGCCGGGGATGTCGGGGGTCGAATTGCTGCGGGCCGTCAAGGCGATGAATCCCGAGATCCCCTTCCTCCTGATGACCGCCTATGGCACGGTGGAGACAGCCGTCCAGGCCATGAAGGACGGCGCCGCGGACTACCTCACCAAGCCGCTGGACCTGCAGGAGCTTCTCCTCCGCATCGGCCGGGTCGCGGAGCAGCTGTCCCTGCGCACCGCCGTGCGGGACCTCCAAGCGCAACTGGCCGAGAGGCACCGCGTGGAGGGGATCGTCGGCGAAAGCGGCCGCATGCAGGAGGTCTTGGCGCTGGTGAGGCAGGTGGCCCCCGCGGATGCTACGGTCCTCATCCGTGGGGAGAGCGGCACCGGCAAGGAGTTGATCGCCCGGGCGATCCATTTCAACTCGCCGCGCGCCAAAGGGCCCCTGGTCACCCTGAACTGCGCCGCCCTCCCCGAGCACCTCCTGGAGAGCGAGCTGTTCGGCCATGAAAAGGGCGCCTTCACCGGGGCCGCGGCCCAACGCAAGGGCCGCTTCGAACTGGCGGATGGGGGCTCCATCTTCCTGGACGAGATCGGCGACCTGTCGCTCCCGCTCCAGGCCAAGCTGCTGCGGGTCCTCCAGGAGCGCCGATTCGAGCGGCTGGGGGGCACCCGGACCCTCTCGGTGGACGTGCGCATCCTGGCCGCCACCCATCGGGACCTGGAGCAGGCCCTGCGGGACGGCGCCTTCCGCGAGGATCTCTACTACCGCCTCAACGTCGTGACCATCCAGATCCCGCCCCTCCGCGAGCGGCGCGACGACATCCCCCCGCTCCTGGACCATTTCCTCCCGAAGTTCGCCCGGAAGAACCACCGCGAGGTGACCGGCCTCACCGCCGCCGCGCGCGACGCCCTGCTCCGGTACGATTACCCCGGCAACGTGCGCGAGCTGGAGAATTTCGTGGAGCGGGCGGTGCTGCTGTGCCGGGGCCAGGTCATCGACCTGGGCGACCTCCCGGTGGCTGTCCGGCCCCGCGAGGGATCCGCGCCGGAGCCGGAGCCACGCAGCCTCCCGGAGGTCGTGGCGTCCATCGAGCGCCAGGCCATCCGGGCCGCCCTGGACCGCCACGAAGGGGTGCAGACCCAGGCCGCCGAAGAGCTGGGGATCAGTGAGCGGGTCCTGCGCTACAAGATGAAGAAGTACGGGCTGGAGGGCCGGTCCTTTTGAAGAAGCCGGCAGGCGGCGAGCCAGGCCCGTCCTTCGTCAGAAGGGGCTGTATTCGGCCCCCCCGTTCGGACGGCCGGTGATGTCCGCCAGGTATTCCTCTTCCTCCCGGAGATGTCGGTCCAAGCTGTCCGCGGACGGGGCTCGCTCGGCCCGCTCCAGCCAGAAGGCATTCAACGCCGCGTCGATCGCCGCCGTGTGAATGCCGTCAACGTCGGCGTCCCGCCGGCAGGTCAGATACGCGACGATGGCCTTGGCCTCCTCCCGGCTGAAGACCGACAGACGGAAGCGGGCATGATCCTCGCAGGTGATCGCCCCGTAGCGCCGCGGATTCACCGGGACGGCCCCGCCGGCCCTGCGAACCACGACGCGGGTTTTGGTCGGGACCCGCACCGACACCTCATGGAATCCGCCGGTCAGGTGGAAGAGCGGATCGGCCGACTTCAGCATCCCCAACAGATCCGCGACGAGGAAGGCGGGAAGGAAGAAGCGGAATCCCGCCTCGGAGAAGAAGCCGAGCGCGGAGGAATGGGCGTCCAGCAGATCCGCGCCGATCGCGCGCCAGTCCCGCTGCCCCCTGAAGGGGATGACCTCTTCGGCGGGCTCGCACCCTTCGGAGCTTCCCAGAAGAGAGGCGTCGCCCGGATACGGGGCTCCCTCGAAGGCCCGGCGGATCTCCTCGATAACACCTTCCCTATCGGTCATAGCGGACCTCTCGCCAGGGCTCCGCCACCGCGCGGGTGTGCTCTACGCTCAATCTGCCGCGCTTCACCACCAGCCGGGGCTGGGCCAGCGCCGTGATGATCTCCTCGACCCGCTGGGTCTCCCACACGACGAGGTCGGCCTGCGCCCCGACGCGCAGCCCGTAGTCTGCGAGGCGCAGGATCCGCGCCGGGTACTCAGTCAGCATCGCCAGAGCCTGCCGGATCTCCGCCGGCGTGCCCATGTGGGCGGCGACCGCCAGCAGGTATCCCATCAGGGGCAGGTGGGCCGTCCCTACCGGCGTGAAGGCGTTCCGCACGTTGTTCGAGGCCGCAGCCACCGGCACCCCGGCTTCCAGCAGCCGCTTCACGGGCGCCAGGCCGCGGCGGATGTTCCGCACATCCTTTCGCCCCATCAGGTAGAGATCGGTGGCGGGCAGCACGATCACCCCGATCCCAGCCTCCCGCAGCCTGCCGGCGATGGCCTCCTGCTCCTCCGGCGGGAGGGCGGCCAGCTCCGTGACGTGCCCCACCGCCACCCGCCCCTGCCAGCCGTGTCGCAGGGTTCGCTCGGCGATCTCCCGCACGTGCAGGTGGGTGGGCTCGTCGAAGAAGTCCACGTGGAAGTCGGCGTCCACGTCGAAGCGGGCGGCCAGACGGAAGACGATGTCGATCTGGGCGACGGGATCCGAGTCGTTGTACGGGCAGCCCCCCACCAGGTCGGCGCCCCCCTGGAGCGCCTCGACCAGGAGCGCCTCGGTGCCGGGCGCCTGGAGGATCCCCTCCTGGGCGAAGGCGCAGAGCTGGAGGTCCAGGGCCGCCGCGTATTCCCGCTTCAGGGGGAGCAGCGCCTCCAGGCCTTTGAGGCCGACGATCGGGTCCACTTCCACGTGGCTTCGCATCGCGGTGGTCCCGCATTTCACGGCCATGTCCAGCACCGCGCGGGCCCGCGCCCGGATGTCCTCCACGGTGAAGTGACGCTTGGCCTCGCCGGTCACCCGGATGGCCTCCTGGAGCGTTCCCTCCGTCCCCGGGGCGCGCTCGGTGAGCAGCCCCTTGTCCAGGTGCAGGTGGGCCTCCACCAACCCCGGGGTCGCCGCCCGGCCGTCGCAGGCGATGAGGCGCTCGGCGGCGTGTTCGCCGGCTTCTCCAATCCAGGCGATGCGGCCCGCCCGGCAGCCGATATCGGCCAGGCTCCCGTCCGGGAGGCGGCAATCCTGCAGGAGAAGATCGAAGGGGTCGGGTTCCACCGGCTGGCTCATCCGCTTCACCTTCCGTCAATTCGAAAAGACTCCTGACGCTCCCGGATCCGACGAAGGGTCCGGAGGAGACGCCTACCTGACCGCAAAAGCCTCCAGGGCCTGGATGAAGCAGGCGAGCGGCGCCCGGGCCACTCCCGCGCCGATCTGGCCGACGCCCGGCTGCCTGCTGGCGATGCCCGTATTGATCATGGGCGTGATTCCCGTCTCGACCACACGCCGGATATCGATGCCCACGGGAGTGCCGCGCTCGTCCAGGGTGGGGATCTTGAAGTGGGGATGCTCCCCCAGGCAGATCTCCGCCATCTCCTCGGTGGCCTTCACCGCATCCCGGTACCCCCCCGCGCCGACGAAGCGGACGACGGCGGGGGAGGCCGCCATGGCGAATCCCCCCAGGCCGATGGTCTCCACGATGGCCGAGTCGCCGATGTCGGGGTTGGCATCCTCCGGCCCGAAGCCCGGGAAATAGAGCCCCTTGGGCATCTCCACCGGCGCGCTGAACCACCGGTCGCCCAGGCCGGCCACGCGAATGCCGAAGTCCGTGCCGTTGCGCGCCATGGTCGCCACCAGGGTCGAGTCGGCGACGGTCAGGCAGGGATCGGTTGCGGCCTTCCCCGCCGCCATGGCCAGGTTCAGGAAGAACTGATCGTTGCCGGCCACAAAATCGAGCGCGCGCGCGACGGCCGCCGCATTCGAGCCCGCGCGGGCCACGTGGGCGGCCAGCGCGCGCAGCATGAGGCCGGACGCCGCCACGTTCCGCTGGTGCATGTCGTCGCCCATCCGGACGGCCTGCGCCATCAGGCCACGGAGATCGATCCCGCCGCCCGCCCGGACGGCCGCCCCCAGGAGGGGGCCCGCCTCGTCCCGCAGCCAGCGGAGCCGCTCCAGCACGCTGTCGTCGTTGGCCCCGAACCGCAGCACCTTGCCCATCCCCTCGTTGATGGTCACGCAGGCGCGGTTGCCCTGGGCCCGATTTTCCACGATGAACACGGGCATGGACGGCGTGATGATTCCCGTCATCGGTCCGACCGCCCCATGGTGGTGGCACGGGCCCAGCCGTATTTTTCCCGTGCGGACGAGGTCCAGCGCCGCGGCGTCGTCCGGGGCCCAGCCCTCGTACCGGATGGCGCACAGGATCGCCGCCCGCATGGTGGCGCAGGCCTGCTCCCAATCGAGCGGCGGCCCCGCATGCAGGACCGTGCGCCCGCCGAGGTCCATCGCCTGCCCGGCGGGAAGGCAGTCCACCAGGACCGGGTGCCCCTGCACCAGACGCTCCAGCGCCGCCTGATTGGCCGCCTTGATGCTCATTCCGCTCCCTCGCGCCCGTTGGCTCTTCCTGATTCCCGTCCGGAGGGCCGCCGGGTTCGTCCCAGATAGGCCTGGATCACCGCGGGGTTCTGCCGGATGTCTGCGGACGGCCCTTCCAGGGTGATGCGGCCGCGCTCCAGCACGTAGGCCCGGTCCGCGAGGGCCAGAGCCTGCGCGGCCATCTGCTCCACCAGCAGGATGGTGAGCCCCTCGCTCCGCAGGCGGCCGATGGCCTCGAAGATCTGCTGGATGAGCAGGGGGGAGAGGCCCAGCGAGGGCTCGTCCAGCAAGAGGACCCGCGGACGCGCCATGAGACCCCGGGCCAGCGCCAGCATCTGCTGCTGTCCCCCCGAGAGGCCGCCCGCCGGAAGCTCCAACCGCTCGCGCAAGGCCGGGAACAGGCCCAGGCCGCGCTCCAGATCCGCCGCCACGGCCGCCGGATCGCGGCCGTCCCGCCGCGCCAGCGCCCCCAGCAGCAGATTGTCCCGCACCGTCTGGTCGCCGAAGATGCCCCGGCCCTCCGGCACGAGGATCACCCCGCGTCGAGCGACCCAGTAGGACGGCCGGCCGCCGATGGGCTGGCCGTCCAGCAGGATGCGGCCGCCGGTCGGCGCGAGGACCCCGGCCAGAACTTTGAGCAGGGTCGTCTTGCCGGCGCCGTTGGCCCCGACGATGGCCACCGCCTCGCCCTCCCGCGCCTCCAGCGCCAGGTCGTGCAGGACGGGGACGGCGCCGTACCCCGCCGTGAGGCCGGTCACGCGTAGGACGCTCACGTGGCGGCCCCCAGGTACGCCTCGATCACGGCGGGGTCCCGCCGGACCACCTCCGGCGGCCCGCTGGCGATGACCCGCCCGTAATCCAGGACCGACACCTGATCGGAGACGGCCATGACCAGATCCATGTGGTGTTCCACCAGGACGATGGCCGGTCCACCCCGGTCGCGCAGGGCGGTCAGTTCGGCATCCAGCACCTCGATCTCGGCGGGGGACAGCCCCGCCGCCGGCTCGTCCAGGAGCAGCAGTCGGGGACGGGTGGCCAGCGCCCGGACGATTTCGAGCCGCCGCCGCAGGCCCGCAGGCAGCGACTCGGCCGGCCGATCCCCCCACTCCGCCAGCCCCAGGCCCCGGACGAGGTCCCGGGCGCGGACCAGGAGGTCCCGCTCGCGGCGCCGGGCCGAGGGCGCCCCGACCAGGGCGGCCAGGACGCTCCCCAGGCGCCGCCCCGCCACGCCCACGGCCACGTTCTCTTGGACCGTGAGGTCGCCGAAGAGCTGGGCCGTCTGAAAGGTCCGCGCCACGCCGCGCCGGGCGATGGCGTACGGGGGGCGCCCGGCCACGGACTCTTCCCGCAGCCGGATGGCGCCGGCGTCCGGCGCATAGTATCCCGACAGCACGTTCAGCAGCGTGGTCTTCCCCGCCCCGTTGGGGCCGATGACGGCGTGAATCCCCCGGCTTGAAACCGTGAGGCTCACCCCCGCCAGCGCCGCCACCCCTCCGAAGGCGATGCTCGCCTCCTCCACGCGAAGGAGGGGCTGGTCGCCCGCCGGCAGGCCGGAGGCGCCGATCGCCTCCGCCGTCCCGGGCGCCGCCGCGGCCCCGGCAGGCGCGGGAGCGGACCGGCCGCGGAATGCCCGCGCGAACGCCCCCACCACGCCCGACGGCAGCCAATAGATCGAGACCAGGAGCAGGCTGCCGTACAGGATCAGGCGGTAGTCCTCGAGGCTCGTCAACAGCTCCGGCAGAACTGTCAGGACCAGGCTGCCGGCCACCGGGCCGCCAATCTCCCCCAGGCCGCCGAAGAGCAGCACCAGCAGGAACACGATCGAGGTCTGGAGCGTGAAGCTGTCGGGCGAGACGTATCCGTTGAGGAAGGCGAAGAGTGCGCCGCCCGCCCCGGCGAACGCGGCCGAGACCGTGAAGGCCACGATGCGGACGTAGTAGGACGACAGCCCCAGCGACTCCGCCGCCACCTCGCTCCCCCGCACCGCCAGGAAGGCCCGCCCCCAGGCGGAGCGCCTCAGATTGGCCGTCAGCCACAGGGCCAGGGCCGCCGACCCGGCGATGATCCAGTACGAGCGCTCCAGGGAGAACTTGGGGATGTTGAAGACGCCCCCGGGGCCGCCCGTCACCGAGACCCACTCGATCAGGACCCCTTCCACGATGATGCCGAAGGCGATCGTCACCATCGCCAGGTAGGGTCCCGAGACGCGCAGGGCCGCCGCGGCCACGCCGGCCCCCACCAGGCTGCTGAGGAGAATGCCGAGCGCCGCCGCGGCCAGCGGGTGCCAGCCCAGTCTCGTCGCCGACACGGCCGCGGCGTAGGCGCCGATGGCGTAGAAGCCGGCGTGGCCGAGGGAGATCTGCCCGCTGAAGCCGACCAGGACGTTGAGGCCGGCGGTCACGATCACCAGGAGGCCCACGCTGGCCGCGACATAGAGGTAGTACGTGTTGGCGGTGAGCAGGGGGAGGGCCACGGCGGCCAGCGCCAGGGCGCCCCAGCCGAGCTTGCCCATCAGACGCGCCTCGCCGGGCGGGCGCCCAAGAGCCCCCACGGGCGGACCACCAAAACTAGGATCACCAGGCCGAACCCCACGATCTCCCGCACCCCGGTGGAGATGTAGCCGGACACCAGGGACTCCACCAGGCCGTAGCCCAGCCCGGCCACCACGATCCCCGGCGCCGAGGTCAGGCCGCCGATGATGGCCACGGCAAAGGCCTTGAGGCCGATGATCGTCCCCATGGTGGCGGCCACGTTCAGGATCGGCGCCAGGAGGATCCCCGCCACGCCCGCCAGCAGGGCGGACAGCGCGTAGGCGGACATCACAGCGCGGGGAATGTGGATCCCCATCAGGCCCGCCGCCTCGGGATTGAAGGCCACGGCCTTGAGCTGCTTGCCGTAGGGGGTGTGGTGGTAGAAGAACTGGACGGCTCCCATGAGCAGCAGGCCGACGACGGGGATGAGCAGCTCCTGCGGGTAGAAGCCGGCCCCGCCCAACAGGATGGGCCGCTGGGTCAGGGCCGACGGAAAGGCGCGGGCGTCCTTCCCGAAGAGCAGCATGGCCGCGTTCTCGGCGATGATGCCGCAGGCGATCGTGGAGAGCAGCCAGGCCAGGGAGGCGGTGCGGAAGAAGGGCCGCACCGCCACCCGCTCGATGAGGATCCCCAGGCCCGCCAGGACCACCAGCGTCGCCAGACAGGACGGCAGGAACGGCCAGCCCAGCCCCACGAAGAAGGCGTACGCCACCACCGCCCCGGCCATGACCGACTGCCCCTGGGAGAAGTTCATGGTGCGGCTGGTGACCCAGGTGATCTGGTATCCCAGGGCCACCAGCCCGTACATGCTTCCCAGGGCGATGCCGGTGACGATGAGCTGGACGAGCACCCTACTGCATTCCGACGGGAACGATCTTCCCGTGTTTCCAGACCACCATGATGTAGTCGTTGTCGGTCAGGGCGTCGTGCTGCTCGGCCGTGAAGGGCGGGTGGTAGGTCTTGACCAGCCCCACGTACTCCGCCTTGAGGCTTTCCAGGGCGTCGCGAACTTTGGGCCCCTCCGTGGAGCCCGCCTGCTGTATTGCCAGCGCCACGAGGTGCATGCCGTCGTAGGCGTCGGCCGTCCCCACGGGGGCGATGACGTCCTCCGGCCCCTTCACGCTGTACTTGTCCTTGAGGGCTTTGAGGACGGCCTGGCCGCGGGCGTTCTGCTTGCCGAAGAACGAGTAGGTCTGGAGGAACGCCACACCGTCCGAGAGGTCACCTGTCAGCTCGGCGAAGTGGCCGCCGGAGATTCCCCAGTGGGACACCATGGGGACGTTCCAGCCGATCTTGGCGCGCGACTTCACCACCTGGGCCCCCTCGGGGGCGTTGGCCACCAGGATCACCACGTCCGCCCCGGCCTCCTTCAGCCGCAGCAGCTGCGGGCTCATATCGGGATCGCCCCAGTTGAACTTCTCGATGCCCACCGGCTTCACGCCCTTCTCCCCCAGCCACTTGAGCAGGCCGACCTGGTTGGACTGTCCCCAGGCCGTGTTCTCCAGCAGCAGGCCGGGGTGCTGCTTCTTCAAGGTCTCCAGGGCGTAGCGGGTCAGAAACTTGTCCGCGTAGTCGTCGTTGGCCGAGACGCGGAAGGCGTAGTTGGGCTTCTGGCCGTTTTGCGTCACGTTGGTGGCCGCCGCCCAGGGGTCCATGTAGGGCGTCTTCAGCTCTTGCCAGACCGGGACCTCGGCCAGCGCCACGGTGGAGTGCAGGCCGCCGAAGACCACCACGGCCTTCTCCCGCTCGATCAGCTCGCGGGCGATGGTCACCCCTTTGGCCGGGTTCCCCTCATCGTCCCGGATCACCAGCTCCAGCTTGCGGCCCTGGAGCAACCCGCCCTGGGCGTTGATCTCGTCCATCGCTATCTGGATGCCCCGCTTGATCGCCTCCCCCGAGGTGGCGGAGCCGCCGGACATGGCCGCCGCCAGGCCGATCTTGATCGGCTCCTGGGCCCGGGCCGGGGCCGATGGGAGGAACGAGACCAGCGCGGCCAGCCAGACGATCAGCACTACCGAAACGCGTCGCATCAAAGCCTCCTTGGCGGGATGGCACCCGCAACCACAACACCCCCCAGGTGAGTCACACCGGCGATTTCTCGAAGGCAGGCGCACGACCGGAGTGGCTGTCTATTTACCACGAATAGCGCAAAAAGGAAATCATCTCGGTGGCGGGTTCGCGGCCCCCTCAATACGCCGCCACCACCCCGTCGCCGCGCGGATCCGCGGCGCCCTCGATCACGCCTGAGGGGTGCCGGACCAGCGCGCCGGCATGCCCCATGAGATCGCTGAAGTCGGCCATCACCTCGACGTCGTGCCCCGCGTGGCGCAACGCCTCCAGCAGGCCCGGCGCGAAGCGATTCTCCACCTTGAGGGTGGTGCTGGCCTGCCCCCACGTCCGGCCCAACAGCCAGCGCGGGGCGGTCACGGCGGCCTGAAGCTCCTGACCGAAGAGGACGTGGCGGCTGAACACGGCCGCCTGCGTCTGGGGTTGGCCCTCGCCCCCCATCGTCCCATACACCATGAGGCGGCCGTCCGCCAGGCGGGCCATGGCGGGGTTGAGGGTGTGGAACGGCTTGCGGCCGGGCCGCAGGACGTTCAGCGCTCCCTCCGCCAGGGAGAAGCTCATCCCCCGGTTCTGCCAGAGCACCCCCGTATCCGCCAGGACGACCCCCGAGCCGAACTCCCAGTAGATGCTCTGGATCAGGCTGACGGCCCGCCCCTCCCCGTCGATGACCCCCAGCCACACCGTGTCTCCGCCTTGGGCGGCAGCCGGCCAGGGGGCGGCCCTGTCCGGCCGGATGCGGCCGGCCATCTCCGCCAGCGCCGGCTCCGTCAGGTAGGCGGCGGGGTCCTCCCGCATGGAGGCGGGATCCGTGATGATGCGGTCGCGCACCAGGAATGCCTGCTTGGTGGCCTCGACCAGACCGTGGAGGTGCGCGAACCCTTCCGCCTCTTGGCAGCCCAGCCGGTCGAATATGCCGAGGATGATCAGCGAGGCCAGCCCCTGGGTGGGCGGGGGCAGGTTGAAGACCGTGCCGCGCGCGAGGGAAACCGAGAGAGGCTTCGTCGCCACGGCCCGGTGTGCCGCCAGATCCGCTGCCGTCACCGGACTCCCGACCCGGTGGAGCTCCGCGGCCACGGCCGCACCGATCTCTCCCCGGTAAAAGTCGTCCAGCCCGGCGTGGGCCAAGCGTTCCAGGGTGTCCGCCAGCCTGGGCTGCCGGAAGACGGATCCGGAGAGCGGCGGCTGACCGGCGGCCAGGAACTGGCCGGCAAAACCGGGCATCGCCTGGAGGCCCTCCAGCTTGGCCACCGTCAACCGGTGCTGGCTCCGGGTGAGCGGCACCCCCGCTCGCGCGTATTCGATCGCATCGGCGAGGAGCCGGGTCATGGGCAGGCGCCCTCCCCAGCGGCGGCCGATCTCGAGGGCGGCCTGCCAGCCCGAGACCGCTCCCGCCACGGTATTCGCAGCCAGGGGGCCCCGGGGAGGTATCGCGTCCAGTCCGTGACTCCGAAACAGCTCAACCGTTGCCTTCGCACCGGCCCCTCCGCAGGCCAGGATGCCGACCGGGTCCCGTCCCGGCTCGGCGATCAACCAGAAGTTGTCCCCGCCGACGCCGTTCATGTGCGGGTAGGCCACGGCCACGCTGGACGCGGACGCCAGCATGGCCTCGACGGCGTTGCCGCCCTCCCGGAGCACGGCCAGTCCCGCCTGCGCCGCGAGGTGGTGCGGCGCCACCACCATGCCGCGCATGGCTCTGGGTGTCTGAAGCATGGAGCACTCCTCTCGATTACGAGAGAGAAACCGGTGGGGAACCGTCCGTTCGCAGGCCGCGTGTCCCGACACGCCGCTCCGAGGATCGCCGCGACGGCTGCCGGCTGTCAAGTCGGAGCCCGGCGAAGGTACGCTGCGGAAAACCTTCCTCTCCTGAAATCTTATTGCCAGAGGACGCTCCGCCGGATAGGATGCGCTCCCGGCATCGACGCTCCCGCCCCTGGAGCGAGACGGCCGAGAAGAGGAGTCGCCATGACAAAGACGCTTGCCGGAATCGGAGCACTGTTCGCCTTTCTCGTCGTCCTGACGGGACCGGCCGCCACAGCCCAAAAGGAGAAGCAGACCATGCAGGGACCCCTCTACGCCACCTTCAAGACGAGCATGGGCGACATCGTGGTGCGCCTGTTCGAGGACAAGGCCCCCAAGACCGTCGAGAACTTCGTGGGCCTGGCTACGGGAACGAAGGAGTGGACCGATCCCAAGACGGGCCAGAAGGTCAAGCGGCCCCTGTACAACGGAACGATCTTCCATCGGGTCATCCCGAATTTCATGATTCAGGGCGGCGATCCCCTGGGAACGGGGCGGGGCGGACCGGGCTATCGTTTTGCCGATGAATTCAATCCGGAGCTCCGCCACAACAAGGCGGGGATCCTGTCCATGGCCAATGCCGGCCCCAACACCAACGGCAGCCAGTTCTTTATCACCCTGGCCCCGACGCCGCACCTCGATGACCACCATTCGGTCTTCGGCGAGGTTGTCAAGGGGCAGGATGTCGTCGTCGCCATCGGCAACGTTCCCCGCGACCGGAACGACCGCCCCCTCAAAGACGTGGTCCTGAAGGAAGTCACCATCTCGCGGGGAAGCTACTAGCGTCGCGCGCTGCCATTTCGCCGACACACCGGCTGTCCCGAGAGCCATGGGGAACTGAGGTGCTTTTTGCTTCTCCTTACTCAACGCAATACAGCGGACCCCGCGGCCTGTCCCCGCCAATCTGGCCGTCCACACCATCCTGCGCCTACCGCATTTTCTCGAACCGGCCGCGTGCAGGATGTCGGCCGGCCGGGCCCGCAAACGCCACAGGCCCCGACCGGCGCTCGATCGAGGCCTGCGAACTCGCCTGGCTCTGCGGTGGGCGAAGGTGGTTTCGAACCACCGACCCACTGCTTGTAAGGTAAAGCCAGAGCTTTCAGTCTCTTACCGGATATTCCAGAATACTCAATGTTGTCAGGGAATTATGCGTTTACCCTTTCAGCCTGCTCAACCCCAATTTGGCCTGTTTTGGGCGCTCGTGTTTGCCAGATGTTTGCCAGAAATTTCGCCTGAGATGGGCGCACGCTCCTATTCGAACGCTCAGCGTGAGCCGCGCCGTTTCTCAGGCATCGGCTCCACGCGTTCGTTCGGCCCGTGTCAGTCATTGCACCTGTCCAAACGCCCTCTGCGAATCTCTATTTTGCTCGGCCTTTTCCTGTTCTTTAGACCGACCAGATGTGAGATTAGCCAATTCGTGGTTACGTCTTCAAGTGTGCAAAGTGCCTCTTCATTGTGCGCCGCGACGTCATTTCGAGAAACGCGGTTACATTGCTGAACTCCGGCCCGACAGGCTCGGTGGCTTTGCCATCCGGAGTAACCAACCAGTACCAGTAATAGGTCCCGCCTCCCCAGAAGTAGCGGTGTTGCTGAACGACCAAATACCCCTCAAACTCGCCTGAGGCGACGACGTTCAGGGTAATCCCGGGACAAGTGAAGCTGACTTGACCCGTTCGAAAATCCAACCGGTGAATGGCGCCTGATGTAGCCCACGCCTCGCTGAGGAAGAACAGGCTCACTCCGTCTGGTGAGAATTGAGGAGTCTGTAATCCCGCCAGGACCTTTTGCGGGTCTGAGTGTGCGGTACTTTGCACGAGACAGCGAGCGTTTCGCCCATCCACATCAACAATCCAGATGTCGTTCGCAACAGCCGCTCCGGCTCCCACATCTATCTTCGGACGCGCGCTGAATAGCAAAAAGGCGACCTTCGTTCGGTCGGGAGAAAACGTAGGATGTGCGATCCGTCCATCAACCGAGATCTCGGTGCGGGCGTTGTCGACATTGGTCACGAAGAGACGTCCGTTTACCTCCGAAACCTCGGTTGCTCTTGGCAATTCCTTCTCGATAGGACGATTAACCTGATTCTCGTCGCATCTGGCGGATACAACGGGGAACGATACGTCCGTCGCGATCAGATCGGGGAGGGGGACGAGCTTCTGCATCTGTACAACCAAGGACCGCTTCCAGTATCGTACTTCCTCCGGCGTGAATCCCTTCGATTGGCTCGTCGTGGAGTCGTACTCATCGTGATGCCGGAGGCACAACACAACAAGGTTGTCGTATCGGCTGTCATTTCGGTCTCTCGAAATATGGGCAATCTGTACCTTCTTCGGACCATGGTCGCCGTCAAGAGAGAAGCACAGACAACAACGGCGTCGGCTTTCCACAAGAAGCCGTGTCTCAACATCCTTGTGAATGGATACTCGCTTCCGCATGCCGTTGTTCGTTCACTCAGCCGAGAGCAGCTTTAAGGACTAGCTCAAAGCTGCGGCGTCGTGAGACCGCGTATCCTCCCATTTGATTTCACCCAGAGCGCCGCGGGTTGAGGGACCCGGGAGAAACGAGACGTTGCCCATATTGAGGATGGGGGAAGCGAGCACGCCGCTTCAGCTTGCGCTTCAGCAAACTCCCAGATCCCTTGTCGCAGAAGGTCTTCAACCACAGAGGCGCCTCAAGTACTAGCACCCCGCCGTGCCGCTGAGCCGCGGCGGGGAAACGGAGGCTTCAATCTAGTAAGCACGCGCATACCCGCCGACGGATCGAACGCCTTGTTGGGCAGCACCACCAAGTCCACGTCGCTCACTTCAAGAACCTGACGAGATTGCCGAGCTGCCTGGTCCATTGTGCGAACGGGCTCTTTGGGTTCCTATCCGCAAACTCCCGGAACAAAGCAGCCGCTTCGTCGCGCATGAAACCGGGAGTCGTTTCAGGCGCCTTGTAGAAGGAAAGCTGCTCGCTCTTCTTCTCCCATTTCTGCACGATTTCCATGACCCCATCACCAGGCGACTCCAAACCATAGACGAGCCTTCCCAGATTCAGGTTCATGATCAAGCCGAAGCACATCATGCACGGCTCAAGAGTGACGTACACGCAGTGTTCCTGCCGCGCGGCGCGCTTGAGGTTGCAGATGGATGGGGCCGCAGCGCTTAAAACCCGGAACTCAGCGTGCGCGAGTAGGTTGCGGTCGCCGGCAACGCGATTGTGTGCTTCCTCTACCACGCGGTCGCCGGAGACCAGTACGGCGGCAATCGGAAGCTCCCCAAGTTCCAGCGCAGTTCGAGCGAGTTCAAGGGCTCGTCGCATGTGACGCTCGTCACTCATATTCCCTCCGAGCTACATTTTGCTGTGCTGCCCAACGGGGCGGTGAGCAGCCGCGAGCGAGCGAATGCGAGCCCGCGGGCTGCTCGACTGCGAAGTTGGGACGCGTTCTAGATGACAAATTCATACCTGACAGGTGCTGCGAGCTGCTGAGCGGCGCGATTCCAGGCCGCCACGCGGTCGGATTTCGGCCCCGCTGCAGCGAACTGATCGATCGACGCCTCGAGATCGTCGATGAGGCATACCGTCGAGACCGGCAACCAGAACCTACCGGCCTGGATCGAAGCGGCTGGTTCAAGGTGGGTCACAGGAATCTCACGACCCTCAACTTGGGTCAGAGCAACTCGCGGTCCCCTGTAACAGAGCCAGCCCAGGGACTCGCCCTTGCTGTTCGTGATGACCTTCGGATCGAACTCGTGCACGGAACCGCAGCGGTACATTTCGTAGATCTCTCCCGCCCGTTTGGCGTAGCGCCGGTCGATGCGCGACATCACGTCGGTGAGGTAGTCGCGCGATCGCTGACCAACCTGTGCCTTGCCGGTGTAGAGGTGTCCCAGATGATCGACGTAGCTCAAGACCTCACGGCTGATCGCGAAGGGCGCGGCGCCAGTGGTCGCAAGAAGCGGCCGGATGTCGCCGTCCACGGTGCCCTTCAGACCCTGGAGGTATGGGCGTGCGTCCGCCCAAGCGGCGATTATCGGAACGTCAGCCACGGCCTCCTCCCAGCCTCTTGAGCCTTGTTGTTGGCCCAACTTCCGGTTCAGCCGCCCCCGCTGTTTGCGGGACGGCTGGAACCGGTGGGTTAGACGCCTCCGTTCGAGCGGATCGCTTTGAGCGCAGAGATCAGTTCTGGTGCTACCTGTCGGACGAAAGCGACCTTGGCGTCGCTCACCGGCTCACCATGGACAGCAGGGGAAGCCACGGCATTTACCTCCCGCACTACATTGGCGAGGCGAGGATCGAGGAGACCTTCGTTTGCCAGCATACGGGTGACGTGAAGGACAGGAATGGGCCGCCTTACCTCCTCTGCTTGGACGCGATCGGCCATGATGCGCCTGAGTTCCTTCTCAATATGATACCTGGCGCTGAAGAGAAAGGCGACGTCGTCTGAGACTGGAGGAATATCTGCTCTGGGCTGAGGGCGTTCGATGCCGTATTCTCGTAGCACCTCGGTCATCACACCGCGGAGCTGCCCTTCCAGTGCCGGGAGTTGTGAGTCGGGAGGTGGTGCAGGGGCATGGAATACTGGGTTAATCTGGGTGCGGACATCGACTGAACTGCGGATGTCGCTGCGGAGGCCAGATACCTCGTCTTTCAACTCCTTTATCTGCTGGTTCAACTTGAGACCGAAGAGATTCACTTCCTTGAACACCGGAGCGAGAAAGAGCGCGACGAAAAGAAGGAGGACAACCAGGTCCATAGGAGCTGCCGTCCCGGAAGTAATGGCCGGCAATCTGAGGTAGAGAACCGACCCCGCGCTGGCGAGTAAGACCGCCCACCAAATCACCTTAAACCAGTTCGGGAAAACCATCAGACCAGTCCTTTTGCGTGCAGGCGCCTAACGCCACGTTGAGCCGCGCGGGGCACGAATACAACAGGAAACCGCGCGCTGCTTCACCGCGTCGGCCTCGAACGCGAAGTTAGGCATTTGCCTCTTAGTCGCCACGCTTTACGCGCTCCCATTCTGCCTTAAGTATCTTCTGGGTTTGTTGGATAACTGGCTCAGTCGCTTCATCCAGAATATTGGACAGGCCACGCTTTGTGTTTATGGCATTTAGTGCCTTTTTGCTCGCAGTAGACATTAGTGCAAGTAACTCTTGATGGTCCTTCTCGTTTGGATTAAGGAGTAGCTTTACTACTTGCTCCTTTAAAGTGATTTCCCCATGCTTCTCAATTGCCTGTTCAACGGTGATTGCATCTGCTGAATACGCAGAGGGAACATGTTTGACCTCCTGTACAAAGCTTGCGATCTCGTTTCGTAAACGATTTATCCACTCTTGCCGGTTTGCAGAGACAACCGACGATTTAATCTGTTTTCTTGCTACGTAAAGCGTAACAATTGGGCCAACTAATACTGCTACCAAAACAGTGACTGCGCTGATAAGTGCTGTATTCATATTCAAATGCCTAACGTTGTGGCTAACCGGCGCGCGAAAGGGGGCGAAGCCGACTGAAGCGCGTCCGGTTGAGCCGCGTGTCAGGCCCGACCGTGGTAGATGTCGGGCCTGAGCTTACTCTTGCCTGACTATATCGACCGAGATCTCCACCGCCGGAATCGTTCCTCTGTTCTCAAGCCAGTGTGTGGTGTTCCTATCCTCGGGCCAGCCCACTCCCGGCCCATAGTCCGTAGCGACTCCATTTCGATGGTCAGTGATTGTTCCTTGCAGTATGTAGACGGTGCCTGGTCTGTCTTTATGGTCGTGAATCGGGCCGAAGACGCCTCCAGGCTCGATAGTCACCATACGCATTCGAAGTTGGCGCCCTGCCATGCCCTCGATCTCAGGGCCAAGGTCAACTGTTGCAAGTAACTTCACCGTAACACCTTTCGTCTCAGGTGCCACCTGTTCGCTGCTCATCGTGCTCTTTTCTCTGTACTTCCAGGGCCTAACGTTTGAGCTCAGTGGCGGCCCGTCAGGGCCGTCCACTGCAACGAATTGTAAGGCAAACCGTTAAGAAGCATGACATATAAATGACCACACGCGGGGCCGACAGCGGCGCCCACCTAACCCACCAAAGAGTACACACCACCTGGAAGCTTCGACTGCATCATTTTCCTTCGATTCAACTTGCGCCCATCCACCACGAAGGTGCCATCACCAATTGCGTGTATGGTTCGCTTCTCTTTTCGTGAACTATCGAAGTACGCAGCGACGCCTTCGAGCACAACGATATTGTGCTTTTTGACGATATCGATAACTCTGCATTCGATATTTGCCAGGCATTCCTTAATCAGGGGCGACCTGACATGCTTTCCCTTCACAGGAGTTAGTCCAAACGTTTCACATTTGTCTGTGTCGGCGCCGGAACATGTTCCCACACCAACGACTTGATCAATTAGATCCACCGTGGGAATTGCAATTACGCATTCTTTAGATTTCCTGAGTGCGGTGTAGGAATAGTTCCAGGGGCCTGTAGTTATGGCAAATATCGGCGTAAAGTCCACCACCATGGTCCATGATATAGTCATTATGTTGTTCTTCTCTCCATCATTTGTCGTAATGAAGACAACTGGGCCTGATTCCATCAAAGTGAATGCTTTGCTGATCTGCATCCTTTTCATCGCCGCAGCCCTCATACTGTTTGCCTAACGCCCCGCCTAACCCTTCGGCGCGATAGCGACGAGAGGGTTCAGGCGGTTGTTCGCATCCCGCTCGCCATGCGTCCAGCCAAAAGATCGAAGGTCCAGCCCGGCTCCCTCTTGCCACAGAAGCCGGCGGCCGCGGACGGCGGGGAACCCTCACGCGCGTCCCGCTATTTCCGGCCCGCCGCCGCCAGGGTCTTGCCCAGCGCCTTGAGTTGCGCCGCCGCGGCCTTGTCGGGCCGGTTCTGCACCAGCACGGGCGCCGCCACCACCTTGAACCTGAATGTGGCGCAAATGCTCTTCACACTCTCCACCGCCTTCCCGCCGCCCCCGTGCGTGACGAAAATGCCGCATGGCTTGTCCGCCACCTGCCCCTGCGTTGGGTAGAACGAGCGGTCAAAGAAATCCTTCACGCCGCCCGCCATGTACGAGAAGTAGTCCGGGGTGCCTATCGCAATCGCATCGCAGGCGCGGAGGTCCTTCGGACCCGCTTGCAGACCTTCCTTGAGAATGGGCTCAGCGCCGCCCGCTTTCGCCCCCTCGGCCACGGCTTCCGCCGCCGCCTTCGTGTTCCCGCTCAAGGAGTGATACACAATCAGCACTCTGGCCACACTCGCACCCTCCTCTCGGTTTGCCGACACACCGCCCCTCTCCGCTTCGCCCCTCCTCCCTCCGCGTGTCCGCATTCTTCCTGCGCCTTCTCTGCCAACGTTTAGGGTGAGAGGCGCGTCCGCGCGTCCTTCTCAACCCGATGGTTAGACCGTCACTCAAGAAGCAACTGATTCAATCCACCTGATCGCCTGATACACAGCGTCGTGCGCCCGTTCCGCGGCCCCCCGATCGACCGCTATTCTTTCCCCGTGCGCTAGGCGATTGCGTATCTCGCGTACATACCTGTCCCATGGCTGGTACACGTCATCGCGCTCGGTCAACCGACGACCAACTGCGAGCTGCAGAAGCTCCTTGCAACGGTCTTCGATTCGCCATATGCGCCGCAGTAGGTACTCGGACAGTTCGCTGTCGTACCGCTGCCCCAAGCGCTCGGCGAGAAAGCTTTCAATAAAAGTCTCGAAGGATACCGCGTAGTCAAACAAGCCGGTTTTGTACAATCCGTTGCTCACTTGCGTGATAGCGCTATAGAAGTGAATATACCAGGTGGGCAGAGCTTCGATGTCGATGAGACCATAGATGAGCCAATTAACCCTTACGGGTTCAGACGTAAGCGATCGCCCAGGCCACATCGAGGACACCACTGTCATCTGATTGCCTTGCAGGAATACCTCCTTAGCCACAATAGGCGAACCCACGGGCGTAAAGTACACTTTGCACGGAAAGTCGATCCGCCGGCTGAACTTCACCTCGGCCGCCGTCCCGGGGAGTAGCGCCAAACTCCCCCCTTCCGAATAGTTCGAGGCAGCGCCAAGGCGAACAAACTCGTTGCCCGAAAGGATCTGTTGATCGCGGGGCGACTCGACCGCGAACTTATGTTTGCACTCGCAGTGCACGAAGACCTCTCCACCCTCCATTGATGACTGGAATCCCTCCTCTCCTGGGCGGCCCCTTCGACCACAAGAGCTACATTGTAGCGGCTCAATAAACATCATGTCTCCGCCTGTTGGCGTCTAATGCTGCGCTTCACCCGCGGCCCGCCCGATTGAAACCGCAACCCGACGGAGTCGCGCGTCAGCGCGGGCCGTCGGGTGCAAGCGTGAGTTAGGTTGCCGTGTGGGCCTCTCGCTCGATCAAAGCCCGAGGGCCCACGAGGGCGAAGACGAATAGCGGCACTATCTTCCTTCCGCGCGGGGCGGCCAGCTGAGGCCCATCGTAGAAGGCGAGCTCCCACATCGATAGGGCTGGGCTGTCCTTGTTACGCGCGGCCGTGTAGACGAACCCACCATCCGCGTATCGTCGAATCACGGTGTACTCTAGCCCGCAACTCAGGAGGATGGGCCGAAGACCATCCCTCCCCTCCGGCGGAACCATCCCCACGCGGACGTCATAGTCTTTGGGGATGAAGGCCCGCCATTCGTGCCAGCTGAGCCCGCGCACAATGAGATCGAAGAGCTCCTCGAACTCCTCGCCGTGACCTGGAAACATCCCGCTAGGCAGGAGCAAACCGCTCGGCATCTCCCGCCAGATTGGTCGCATGCTATCGAACACGCTTCGGCGAAGGGCCGCATTCTTCGCAAGGCGGTTGGTCAGGGCCCGGGAGCTGATCTCCACCGCTACTGGATGGTCTGATGCCAGCGGGAGCAGCGCTGTGAACACCGTCTCGAGCCGACCCTTGCGGGAGTTGCAGGCATCGCACGCCGGGACCTGCGGGAGGTTTGCCCGCCGGCGCTCGGCGAAGAACTCACGGGCGATCACGTGATCCCGTCCAGTCGCGAGCGCCTCGACGCAGTACACGCAGATTTTACCCTTGTACTTCTTACTCACATGGTGCCCTCGGTGCGATGTACAACCTAACGTCGCGGCGCTCTGCTGCGGCGTTCGCTAATAACGGCGGCAGGCGGCCGCAGGCCGCCAGCCGCTTCCGCACCCAACGCCATCAGCAGCAGCGCCTCGTTAGACACCCTGCGGGCGAAGCTCAAGCTGCGAACGCTCACGGCCGGCACGTACCGCATCGGAATCTGCACGGGTCTGCTGGCCTTCAAGCAATTGCACGTAGGAGCTCGGCAAGCGATGCCACCGCGCCCCCGCGATTACCAGGTCCCGATACCAATCGTACGGTAGAATGTCGGCGCTGATCGACGTGGCCTTGTAGGTCGTGGCCTCAACCTCGGTGCCGTCAATCTCGACAGTGACGGCGGAGCGTTCGTAACCCATCCCCGCGCCTTCAATCCTATCGAGAATTGGGAGCTTCGAGGCATCGAGTTCATATAAGATGCCAAAGACCTCGCTTCCATCTTTGCGAACGATGTCGCATTTGCCCGAGCCGTCCTCCGACCGCTTGTGCCAACGCAGTACGTACCCGCCCAGTCGGGCGACGCCGATCGGGCGAACGCGGCCAACCCGGCATTCCAGGCGCGGCTGCCATAGATTCGAACCGTACGCGAAATAGTGCACCGAAAGGTCCATGGTGTGTCTAACGTGCTTAATCAGCCGCCGGCCGCTCTTGGCCGGTCGGCTGCATTAAGGGGTTAGATGGCTGTTGCGCGTTCATCCGCGAGGCCAAGAATTCCTCGTGTAGGTGTACGAGTCGTTGGACGCGCTCATGCAGGTCTGGAAGCTTTTCTGCAACGGCGTTTCCCGCGGGCCCGATAATCTCGGAGAAGAATTCACCAAGGGTGACGATCGTTAGATGGGCTACGGTCGTTAGTAACTGGGGACGGGGCGGGTGCCACTCGAAATCCGGTAAGAACCCGTCATCCTCAGCCTCAAGGTGGTACTCAAGCAAGTCTCGCCAGTTCCCATGAACGGAATGAGACGGACCCGCGAACGCACCTAAGTACGCCTCCTCAAAGCCCACATCCTGCGCCTTCTCAAACAGGTTTTTTCCTGCCCAGTTCTTCGGCGGATCGATACGATCAAGATCCACGCCGGAATCTTTCGCTGATCTGTCGATAGAGGCCAGCATCCTTTTCTCGATCGGCCATACTTCACCGCCTCGCGCAGCGATATTCGCGCGAATCCTGTCGCGGAGCCGTTTCTCGTGCCCCATTGAATGTTCAATATAGGACTGTACGATCTCAGGCCGATCGTTCTTGATGAGGAACATCGTGTTCACGATGCATTCAAAAGCGAGCCGCGCAAAAATGAACGAAGTCTCTCGTCTGTGCTGACACGTTTGGTCCAGTAAAGCCGAAATAAGCTTGTATAAGCGGACCAGATGCCCTACCAGAACGGCCTCGTGTCGATTCCAAACCTTCCGTGCCGGCGGGACGATATTCGCGGCGATGCACACATATGAGCCTGCCTCAATCAAGAGCTCGACACTTAGGCCGATGTACTCGTGCTCGCTCTTGAAGGTGCGAACGACAGACGGGTCCACTTCGACCTTTTTGACCGCCGGTACGTTGCTAGAAACGGTCATGTTGCAGAGCCTGAATCACAGCCATCTAACGGGAAGTTGAGCGGGAGCCCGCAGTATGGGCGATCCGCTCCAACACCTAGTTCGGCAATCATCTTTTCTTGATCTCTTCCGAGGACGGAAAATCCTGGTATCCGGCGTACATCGCGTAGCCGACATAATCCACGTATGGGACGAAGCCAACCCGATTGGCGTACGAGGAGAATCGACCTTTCCGCCATGACTTCTTGCTTAAGCACGTGATCAGCCGATTGTCACTCTTGATCTCGCCCAAGTACCATCCATCAGGTCCATAGACCTCGTCATCATGAAAATGGCCGACATGCTGACCGTCGTGGGTCCAGAGTTCGTCCCCGTCACGATGGCCAAAGAAGGTGCCACCCCATGTCCACAGATGTTTCATGTCGTCTCATCTCCTCTTGCCGAACAATGAGTAGGCTGTTTCAGCCTAGCACCCCAAATGTGACTGCCTGTCAGCCTAGCGCCCCCAGGCCACATTGCCGCGACACCTGCCGTAGCGGACAGTTAGCATACGGGACTGGGGCGGGGATAATTATAGGCTGTTTCAGCCTAAACTGCCGGCTCAACCCCTGCAGGGCATCCATAAGGCTCCGGACCCCCAGCCCGCCCCGGTTGAGCACATGGGTGTAGATCATGGTCGTCTTGACATCCTTGTGGCCGAGGAGTTCCTGCACGGTCCGGAGGCCGGATCCCGCTTCCAGCAGGTGCGTGGCAAAGCAGTGCCGGAACGTGTGGCAGGTGGCACGCGCTGGACTCCCGGTCTTGCGCACCGCGGTCTGCACGGCCCGCTGGACGAGGGATTCATCGACATGATGGCGGCCCTGCTGGCCGGTGGCCGGATTCCTCCAGTGCTGCTCCTGGGGAAAGACCCACTGCCAGCCCCACGTGGCAGTCGCATTCGGGTACTTCCGCGCCAAGGCGTAGGGCATGGCCACGCGCCCATATCCCTCGGCGAGATCTCGCTGATGGATCTGGCGCACACGAGCGAGATGTTCCTGGAGCGGAGCCTTCAGGGCCTCGGGCAGCACCGTGCGCCGGTCCTGGAGCTCCTTTCCATCGCGGACCGTGATCTGACCGGCGGCGAGGTCGACCTCCTGCACCCGCAGGCGGAGTCACTCCAGCAGGCGGAGCCCCGCGCCGTAGGTGAGGCTGGCCATGAGCCACTTGTCGCCGGTCAGGTTCCCAAGGATGGCTTTCACTTCCGCGCGGGTGAGCACCACGGGGAGGGCGCTTCGGGCTCCGCGCCCGAACGACGTCCCCCAGGTTCCCGATCGGTCGGCCGAGAACATGGCGGTAGAGGAAGAGCAGCGCGCTGAGGGCCTGGTTCTGCGTCGAGGCGCTCACCTGCTCCTGTACGGCCAGATGCGTCAGGAAGGCGTTGATCTCGGGTTTGGCCATCTCGGCCGGGTGGCGGACATGGTGGAAGAAGATGAACCGCTTCACCCAGTGGCAGTCGCTCTGCTCGGTCCGCGGGCTGTAGTGGCGGGCGCGCAGGGCCTCGCGCAGGCGGTCGAGGAGCTTGGGCTGACGACTGGGCGGGGGGGCACCGACAGGGGCGAGAACGAGCGGCGAGACGGTTACACCGGACGTCGAGAACACCCCTGAGGCTCGGGACGGCACTGCGGGCACGAGGCCAGAGGGGGGAGGGGGCTGCATGTGGGCTGGTGAGGGCGGGCGAACCGCGCCAGTGGCTCGATTCCGGTCCAGAACGCTGTCCTTGACCGCCGCCATCTGGCCTCCTCCATCGGGCGTCCCGGGGAGGTGTACTGGCCAGGAGCGTACCTCCAACGCGGGCCAGCTGTCAAGGTACAGAGCGACAAAGGATTGATCGAAGTATTGATCTCGTCAGGTGGCGCTTTCAGGGTCGACGTTCTCGGTGGGCTTGGGTTCGGAGTCGGTGGCGGTCCTCGCACCGGAATTCGTCTTCCGCTCGACCGGGACAGGCGCAGGGAGTGCCCGGGCTGCCAGTGCCTCAAACCGCGCCTCCTGCTCCTGGGCCAACGCCATCGTCCCGGCGATCTTCGCGTACACATCCACCGTCAACCCGATGGTGCTGTGGCCCGCCCGTTCCTGGGTGAGCTTGGGGTGGGTGCCCGCTTCGACATGGATACTGAAGCTCCGGTTAAAATCATGCTGCCGGACCCCCTATAACTGGCCTGCCCTCCGAACATTGGTCCAGTGGTAAAGTGGTGCTGTCAGAGCCTAAGCAAGGCGCAACGCGACTGCCTGTCTAGTGGCAGGATCGAGAATATTATGCAGCATGTCCCTGAATTGGGTTCGCGTTAACCCAATTTTCAGATTCCCGTTGAGGCCCTCTACGTCATGAACGCGATTTTTGGCGCCAACCAAATATGCTCTGTCGGCTCTGCAACGAGCTATTCTTGATCAATCAAGATCTAGCCCAACCACCCTTTCTCGTTGAGCGTTCGCCAGGCGAGCCGAATATGTTCGGGTCTCATCATGCGCCGTTTCCGCTCGTTCCAGGACTGTACTGCATGCACAGTATCTTCGGCATTTCTCGCCGCCTTATCGTGCCTTACGATCCAGTGGACTGTTGCGAGAAGCTCCATTCCATAGGGTGACTCGAAACCTTCGATGAGATCTGTAACCCGCTGCATTCGGCCTTGGCTCTCCTTATAGCCTCCTTCACGCTTTTCAAGGAAAGCTTTGGCCTCTTCTGCGGTTTGCGGCAGCAATTGAATTCGAGTGTCTGGTTTATTCCTTCCATCACCGAAGCCCGACGTGTAGTGCCCCTCAAAAAGATTCAACACATGGCGCAGGTTATCGGCATACGGGCCGTAAGTTCCCTTCTTAAATTCAAGTTTGAGCGGCTCACCTGCCTCCTGAAGAAAGTACAACAGCTTATGCACTTCTAGCAGCGTAAGTTCATAGCCCAGCACGCAATACTGAGCAAGGACAGTCAAGACACTTGCACGGCTTGGAGTCATATGTGGCCGTTCCGTCCGGTTCAACATTCGTGCAGCTTCAGGAGGAGACTGAGGCGGGTAGACGAACGCCTGAATTCCAGGAAGAGCCATGAGCGCCTTGTCAATTAGCGGGAACACATTCTCCCATTGCAGACCCCCATGCCCACAGCCCAATGGTGGTAGTGCAAGGGATCGAATATTACGGCGGCGAACTTCTTCAACCAAAGCATTCAACCCAATTTGAATATCAACTAAGCGCGAACGGCCTTTCCAATGCTTTTTGGTTGGAAAATTAATAATGTATCGAGGATTAGTAAGGGTGCGGCGCTCGAAGACATGCATCTGCCCTAACTTAACGTCACCGGCCTTACAAGCCGCCTTATACGCAGCAAACATGTCCGGGAATGCCTTCTTGAACTGAAGTGCTACGCCTTTCCCCATCACACCTTCAGTGTTGACGGTATTCACGAGAGCCTCGGCGTCTGCCTCCAGCAAATTGCCTTTCTTTAGTTCAATCATCGAAATCCCCCATCAGTAGTACCAATCTGCCTTGACCGCCACAGGGGGGCAATACTGCTTTGTTTGCAGCATGCTGAGGACTTTTGCTTTCGCATTGGTATTTAGCACGCCAATCCCTTGTACCCATTGCCAAGGGAAAAACTTATATACCAAGAATTCGGCTTGCTTTCGACGTTTGCGATCAATGTCGCCAGGACGATCATGCCAGCTATTACTCTTGATTACATTCCAGTCCACATGGTTCAAATCCTCTACTTTCTCAAAAAAGTCTGTCATAGCTTGAACGGCGTGACCGTCAGTAAAGCACCACGCATCGGTTTGCTTGGCCACAGTCTCGACAGAAGAGGTCAGATGAATGACCTGTTCCTGCCCGCCAATGTATCCTTCTACGTAGCCAGTGTGAATTGCATAGAGCATGGGGCAGCGATTGGTGAAGTAGAAGGGAACGTAATCTGCCACCACCCCTCCCGGCGCGACCGGCACTTGCTTCTTCGCTCTCCTCTCTTTGATATGCGAATGGGCAATGCAGACGGGAGAGTTCCCTGCCGCCGCCATGATAGAATCGCATGCCAAGCCACCTGCTTTCAAGATGCTCGGCAGATTCTCTACATGAGTGATGTGGTAGATGGGCGGCATAGCCGACCGCAGAGCTGAAAAACATCAGACATCGGAATGAGACTCGTCGGCAGCAAGTCGCTGCCATACAACCGGAACGATCGGGGGAGCCCCGTGCATTCATAGAGGCAGAGCGTCTCCTGTTTGGGGCAGTTCCGTATCTGTGATGTTACCCCAGACAGGTTAGATGTGTCAAGCATCCTTTGAGAATCAATGTCTTACCTCTGTTCTTGTCTCTCGTTACAGCACTTTTTAACGATCGGCATCCTTGGTGAGTTCGGCGTCGGGCCCTGCGGCGGTGTTCGTGCGGGAATTCGTCCCCGGCTTGGCCGGGACAAACGCTGGGAGCGCCCTGGCTGCCAGCGCGTCTAATCGCGCCTCCTGCTCTTGCGCCAACGCCATCGTCCCGGCGATCTTCGCGTATACATCCATCGTCAGCCTGATGCTGCTATGGCCCACACGCTCCTGCACGAGCTTGGGGTGGGTGCCTGCTTCCACATGGAAGGCGATGAAGCTTCGCCGAAAGTCATGCTGGCGGATCCCAGTGATCCCCAGCGCCCGCAACGCCGGGGCGAAGTGCCGGCGGCGGATGTTCTTTGGGTACAATGGAGTGCCTGTCTGGCTGGGGAACACCAGGTCAAGCGGGTTGGGTCCACGCAGATCTTCGAGGTGCGCGACCAGGAACGGGACCAAGGGGCCCCGGATCTCCACCACGCGTCTGCCGGCCCGCGACTTGGGCTCCGCGAGCTTCCAGCGCGGCTCCCCCGGCGGGCAGTCCTTCTTCGAACGCCAGATGACCTGCCGTTGGATGAAGACGCGGCATCGCTCGAGGTCGAGGTCTGCCCGCTGCAGTCCCGTGACCTCCCCGATCCGCAACCCGCAGAATGCCATCACGAGGAAGAGCACGCCGTAAAATGACCCGACCGCCTCGCAGCACTGCTTCAGCTGGTCGACACCGAGGTAGTGCAACTCTCGCTCGGGGACGTCAAAACGTCGGACCCGTTCCAGCGGGTTCACGAAGAGGTACCCCTTGGCCCGGGCATCCTCTAGGATCGTGTGCAGCACCCCCCGGACGATCTGCACGCTTCGGCGTCCCGGCTTGCCCCGGGACAGGAGGTCCGCCTGCCACCGCTCGATGCGGTCCGGCTTGAGGCTCTGGATGGGCGTCCGATTGAACGCGGGGATCAGGTAGCCGTTCACGGCCCACTCGTGCAAGGCGTGCGTGCTCGGGCTGACGGTCGGCTGGGTGCGCGCCAGCCAATCCGTCGCGTAGGGCTTGAACGGCTTCGGGCGCGGGTCCACGTAGGTCCCCTGCCGGAGCTCCGTGCTCACGGTATCGCGGAACGCCTTCGCCTCCCGCTTGGTGGCGAAGTATTTCCAGCGCTGCTTCTTGGATTCTGGCTCGCGCCAAGCGACCCCGAACGGCTTGCGCCGGCCGGGGAACTTCCGGATGCTGGCGATGGTCGCTCTCCTTCCCGCGGCCGGCTGGATGGTCGGCCAGCGGGTGGGATGGTGGGGCCTCGGGGTGTTTGCTGGCGTTTGCCGGGCCCCGTGAAGCTGTTGGTATTGCGCCCCGATCGGGGTGTCCCCCTGCTGCGGGGGCAAGGGGTCCGCGGGCCGCCCATTCCCGCTGGCCCAGGATTGCAGCTCCGACAGTCGGAAGCGCCTGAACGGGCCAATCTTGTACGAAGGCACCTTGTTCAGACGAACCATCTCGTACAACCAACTCCCCTTCACGCCCAGGTGGGCAGCCGCCTCTCGGATCGCAACGAATGGTTCCACGTCCGTTAACCTCCTCGTACAGCCCCGTCCCCATGCCCGCGTACGGGAGTGAGTGTCCCGTGTGCGTTCCCTGGAGCTATGTTCGTGTTATGCCTAAAGTCTGTCCGGTCCCGTTGGTGGGAATCCCAACGGTTGTGCTCGAAAAGAACAGCTTCCCTGTCGGTTCACCGCCAGGCGACTGTTCACGCTGATAGCCGCATCGGCTTCGGAAAGGTCCCGCGGCGACCGCCCGCCCACCCGGTGCTTTTGGAGACCGGGATGACCGCGAGGACCTGCCGGAGTCGCAGAAGCGCGTTTTGGATCCCCACACCTTGCGAAGGTGGACCAAGATCCTGCGAGCACCCGTGACCCCCTTCCACCCCCGGGCGTCGCGCATCGGAACACGGCGGGATCGGGCGGGCGTTGTCCACCGCCATGAACTCATTGGCCAGGCTTCGCACGGCCGCGAGGCAGGTCTCGCGGGTCCGCTCGACCATCCCCCGGACGAGCATGTCGTTGTCCATACGTCCTAGGGGACGTAGTATCTTTAATTGCTTTATTTGGTCCGGGCGCTCCAACACACTTCATGGGCGCGACCAATGACGTTTCCGAGCGATCAACGAATGTTGGGCTCCGGGTGTCAAACCGCGGAGGCGGGAGGACAGGCACGAGCCCGCCTGAAACATCAGGCGAGGGACGGTCAGCGGGCGCGGGCCAGCTCTTGCAGCAGGGCGGCGACCCGCCGCTCTTCGGCGGCCGTGAGGCGCTCGCCGCCGAATCGTACCCGCTCGTACAAGGCGGTCAGCTCTTCCACCGGCGCTTTGAGCTCGCGCCGGTCGGGGAGGCCGGTCGCGAACTCCCTGGCGGTGGCGGCGGGCGGCTTGGAGTGGCCGCGGCGGCGGAGCAGCCGCAGAGTCCGCTCATAGAAGGGAACACCGCTTTGCCGCAGCCGGGTGCGAAGGAACCAGGCCCCGGCAACTCCCCGGTCGCCGGCCCGCCGCAGCAGGATCGTTCCCGCCGCCGCGACGAGCGCCAGCAGGAATGCCAGGCCGCTGCCGTACTCCCGCCACAGCCGGCGCAGCCGGAGGCTCATCCGGAAAGACCAGGCGTCCCAGGTCGCACCGAGGCCCCGGCGGAAGGCTGCGGACCGCCGGCCAAGATTCATGGCGAAGACGGCCTGGTCGCTCAGGCTGTAGTCGATCACGTAGCGGTTCCAGCGCATCCGGAGGGCATCGAAGTATTTTCCCGCCCAACTGCTTTCCCCGAATAATCGGGCCTCAAACGCCGCCCGCGGCGACGGGTCGAAGGTGACCCATCCCGCCCCTGGGAAATACACCTCCACCCAGGAGTGGGCATCCCGCTGCCGGATGGCGAAGTACTGCCCCACCTCGTTCCATTCCCCGCGCTGGAATCCGTTGACCACACGTACCGGAATGCCCACGGCCCTCAGCAGGATCGCCATGCTGGCGGCGAAGTATTCGCAGTTGCCTGCCCGCCGGACGAACAGGAAGTCGTCCAGCGGATCCTCACCCGACCCCGGTCGCAGGTCCAGGGTATACCGCAGGTTCTCGGACAGGTATGCCTCCACCCGACGGGCCACCCGGTAGGGAGTCTCCGCGCCGGCCGCCAGCTGGCGGGCCAGATCGCGCAGGCGCGGGGAGAGCGGAGGAACCTCCAGATATGTCTCCCGAATTTCCGGGGGGTAGTCGTCGCGCGCAAACACGCGGTCGAGCATGGCTGTCCTGAAGGATTCCGGCTGGGAGACGGCCAGGTAGTGTAGGCGCGTCGACGGAGGGCCGGGAAGCGTGATCCCATCACCGGCATCCACCCCGAGACCGGCCAGCCGGCCCTGGATCGATACAATCCGCGGGAGCCCGAACAGGACGGAAGTGCCGATGGGCTCCAGGAAGACCTCGTACGGCACGATCGGGAGGCCCGCCCGATACGGGGACACGACAAAGGAGTTCTCTCGGACCTGGCGGGCCGGCAGGGTTCTGGGGTCGGACAGGGACCAGGTGCGACCGTCGAAGCGATCGAAGGCCAGCCCGCGCCAGCGCAGGTTGGGGAGCTGGTCGGGATGACTGGGGCCCTCGAGAAAGCTCACCCGCATCACGATGGTGGGATCCTGCTGGATGGTCCCGTAGGCGCCCAGGTCGACCTGATCGGTGAAGCCGGTGGAGAGGGTGCCGATCTGGGCCCGGAGCGGCAGATAACTTAACCCCACGCGGGGGATCACCAGAAAGATAGCCAGCGTGAGGACCAGCGAGCCGAGGGCCACGATCACGCTATTCAAGAGATAGGCGGGGGCCACCATCCGCGATCTGGCCAAGAGCTCCCGGCTTCGCTCCGGGTACGCGGCCTCGGTCTCACGCTTCAGGTGCAGACAAAGGAGCGCCCAGATCCCGAGGATCATGTAGAGGCAGAAGACCAGCAGAAAGCCGAAGCTCACCGTCAAGGTGGCAGCGGCCACCAGCAGCAGAAACGTGAGGACGACGATCTCCATAAGGTCGCGATGGTGCCGGGCATTGTACAGCTTGTACGCCAGGAGGAAGAGCAGCAAGTGAATGAGGGCGGCGATGAGGGACTCGGCCAGGAAGAAAAGGTCCAACACCGCGTAGACCAGGAAGATTCCGGTGAGGACGTCCCACAGGCGGCGGTAGTTGGGAATGCGGGGACGGAGGTCGTCGGCCCACCAGCTTCCCAGGACGGCGGCCAGGGTCAGCGCCAGGACCGGTCCGGCGAGGATGTGGGTAAGGTACAGGGCGTCGAAGACGTCCAGCACCAGGAGGTAGATGATCAGCTTGAAGAACAGTCCGAAGAGCACGCTTGGCCCTCCGCCGGGGCAGGGGGCGGCGCCCCCAGCAATACCCGCACCGTCCGCCCCACGTCCGCGGGCAGTTCGAGGGCGCGCGGGCCGGAGGCAGTCTCGTACAGGGCCAGCCGCTCCAGGACGCGGTCCAGATGGGCCTCGCCCTGCCCATACTCGACCGTGCCCTCGGCGGTGATCAGGCGGAGCGAGATCTCCCGCCGGATGGCATGGGCGGCCAGCGAGGCCGCGTAGCTCAGGTTTGCCTCCACCAGGGCCTCGGTGGCGCCCGGCGGCGGATCCTCCAGCAGCAGGCTGATCCGCGGGCGATCCTCGTCCTCCAGCTCCTTCACCATGAGATCGCCGGTCTTGGCCGAGGTCTTCCAGTGGATCAGGCGGGGATCGTCCCCCGCCCGGTACGGGCGCAGGTTATGAAGGCCGGCTCCCTGGCCGCGCCGGTCCCGCGCGCGCCAGCCGGGATCCAGGGCCGCCGGGACCTCGGCCGCCGTCAGGGGCCGAATGGCAGGGTACACCAGCACGGGATCGCGGAGAATCGGGCGACTGATCTTGGTGAACAGGCCGAAGGGAAATCGCGTGAGGATCTGCAGCCCGGGCAGCCAGTGCCGTCCGCGGCGGGGAAACGTCAGGGAATACTGCCAGGCCTCGCGCGCCTGGGGACCCAGGTGGAGGAAGAAGTGGCTCTGCGGGGAGCCATCGCAGGGATCCGCCTCCGTCACATGGAGCGCATAGGAGGGCAGCCGGCGTTTGGCGTTGAACAGCCAGACGCCGAAGGTGGCCGGCACGCCCCGAAACAGCCGGCGCGGGACCTCCCGCCGCACGATCACCCGTCGCATGGTCTGCTCGGACAGCATGCCCGAGATGGCCAGGAACGACAGCAGCATTGCTAGGATCATGTAGAGCAGGTTATTGCCGGTATTGGTCGCGGCCAGTCCGATGGCAAAGGTGGTGCCGATGAACCACCAGCCTTCCCGTGTGAGACGGATCGTGCGAGGCAGCCAGTAGCGGGTTCGGGGCGGTGGGGCGGTGGGCGGGGTCCCGGAGAAAGGCTTGGGCGTCTCGGATCTGGGCTGTCGGCTGTCGGCGTTCACCGGGGAACCGGGACTTCCTGGAGGATCTGCCGGATGACCGCCTCGGCGTCTTCCCGCTGGTCCCCGGCCGGATCCCAGCGCGCGCGCGGAATGACCCGATGCGCCAGCGCCGGAACGGCGAGCTGCTTGACGTCGTCGGGAATGCAGTAGGCGCGCCCATCGACCATGGCCAAGGCCTGCGCGGCCCGCAGCAAGGCCAGCGCCCCCCGCGGGCTCACGCCCAGGGCGAGCGACCGGTGGTTGCGAGTGGCCTGCACCAGGGCCATCACGTATCCCAGGAGGCTCTCCTCCACCTTCACCGCCTCCACCTGGGACTGGAGACCGAGAATTGTCTCTCCATCCATGGCGGGCTGCAGGCGGTCCAGCGCCGTCGCCCCCGCTCCCCGCAGGATGCGGCGCTCGTGCGCCTCGTCGGGATAGCCGATGCGAATGCGCAGCAGGAACCGGTCCAGCTGGGACTCGGGCAGCAGATGCGTTCCCTGGTACTCCCGGGGATTCTGGGTGGCCAGCACCATGAATGGCCGGGGCAGCGGATAGGTGTGGTGGTCCAGGGATACCTGAGCCTCGTTCATTGCTTCCAGCAGGCTCGACTGCGTCTTGGGCGTGGTGCGGTTGATTTCGTCCGCGAGGATGATGTTGGCGAAGATGGGGCCCGGCTTGAACTCGAACTCCGCCTTCCGCGGATCGAAGATGGACACTCCCAGGATGTCCGAGGGCAGGAGATCGCTGGTGAACTGGATACGCTGGAACTTGAGGCCCAGCGAGCGTGCCAAGGCTTGCGCCAGGGTGGTCTTCCCCACGCCCGGCACATCTTCGATCAAGAGGTGGCCGCGCGCCAAAAGGCCGACGACGGCCAGTCGCACGGCCTCCGGTTTCCCGACCAGGACCTGCTCGATGCTGGCCTGGAGTTTCTGAATCGATCCGGCCGCGTTCATCGGTACGAACCAACCTCCCGCCCCGGCCGCCGACGGCGCCTCGCCGGCATCCCCGGCGAATCCGCGGGCGGCGGCACAACCACGCGCCGTGATGCTAGCGCCCCATTTTTGGACTGGCAAGGGTTTTCGGTCCGTGCGGACCCCCTTGAAAGGGCCGTCGTTCAGAAGGTTCGGGCCACGGGGGGGACAGGAGGGGAGGCCCTGCCGAGGGACCGGAGACTACGGCTCCCGCAGGACGGCTGCCAGGTGGGCTCGGACGGCCCCGGCCGTCTCCGGGCGGCGCAGGGCGAAATCGATGAAGCACTTGGCGTACTCGACCCGGTTGCCGATGTCGTACCGCCTGGCCTGCCATGCCAGGGCGTACATGGGCTCTCGCTGGGCCAAGAGATTCATGGCGTCGGTGAGCTGGATCTCCCCGCCGACGCCCCGCCCTGTCGCGTCGATGCACTCGAAGATCGCCGGCGTGAAGACGTAGCGGCCGGCGATGGCCAGGTTGCTTGGTGCCCGATCCACGGGAGGCTTCTCCACCAGCTCGCGCAGGCGCAGCACGTTCGGGTTCGCCGGCTCCGGGTCGCCGCCCACCACGCCGTACCGCGTCACCCGGTCGCGCGGAACCCGCTCCACCGCCACCACCGCGGACTGCGTGGCCTCGTAGACGTCCAGCAGTTGGCGCAGCCCCGGCCGCTCGCCCGCCGGCGGGTCGATGATCGTGTCCCCCAGGAGCACCGCGAACGGCTGGTCGCCCATGTGGTCCCGTCCCAGTCGGATGGCATCCCCCAGCCCCAGCTGCTGCTTCTGGCGGATGTAGTGGATTTGGGCCTGCTCGCCGATGTCCCGCACCGCCTCGATGAGGTCGTGCTTGCCCGTCGTCGCCAGGAAGGCCTCCAGCTCCGGGTTGAAGTCGAAGTGGTTCTCGATGGCCCGCTTGCCCCGGCCCGTGATGATGAGGATGTCGTCGATGCCGCTGGCCACCGCCTCCTCGATCACGAACTGGAGGACCGGCTTGTCGATGATGGGCAGCATCTCCTTGGGCATGGACTTGGTTGCCGGCAGGAATCGCGTGCCCATGCCCGCGGCGGGGATGACCGCCTTGCGCACGGTCCGGGGGGCGGGGGAGGCTGGGAAGTGGGGGCGGGGGGTGGTCATGGGTTCACCATCCCGGAGGCGTCGCGGAACGATTCCATGGCGAAAGGCGGACCGTTCCGCCCGCGCCCGACCAACGGCTCCGGCTCACAGGATCTCCGGCACGATGAGCTTGGCCCCCATGGCGGCATAGGCGGCGGTGAGGCGCTCCAGCCGCTTCGGGTCCCCATCGTAGCATCCGACCACGGCCCCGCCGGAGCCGGCGAACTTGACCGAGGCGCCGAGCGCTCGCCCGGTCTCCACCAGGCTGCGGTTCCCGGGGCTGATGTTGAGGAGTCTGGCGCGCAGGTCGAAGTTTGCGTCCATGAGAGGGCCGATCTCCGCCCCCCGGCCCGCGGCGAGCAGATCCCGCGCCTGCTGGGCCAAATCCGCCCATCGCTTGATGCCGTCGAGCACCTCCGGCTCGCCGCGCCGATACCGGCTGCGGAGATCGTTGTGCGTGAGCTCCGTTCCCTCGGCCAGGCAGTCATGGTAGGCCACGAACAGCGGGGGCAGCAGTCGGGGGTCCATCTGCTCGTACCGGCCGTACCCGTCGCGCGCCATCCGCTCCTGGTCGAAATCCATGAACACCGCGCCCTCGTAAATTTGGATCACGCGGTCCTGCAGACCGGCGCCGATTTTCAGCTCGTCCAGCTCCACGCTGAGGATGAGCCCCGGCAGGACGGGCTGGGGGATGTCCACGCCGAAGAATTGCATCAGGGCCCGCACCGTGGCCGTGATGATGGCGCTGGATCCGGCCAGACCCACGCGGACGGGGATGTCGGTTTCATACTCGATGCTGAAGTTCCGGGCGAGGGGCACTCCCGACGCGTTGCAGTAGTCGCCGAAGCGTTTGATGGCGGCCTTGATGAGGCGGACGCCGCCGTAGTACCCGTGCAGGCGCACGTCCGCAGACAGGTCCTCGAAATCCCGGAACTCCAGCCGGTCGCTCCGCTGCGGCAGGACGGTCAGCCGGGGAGATTCGTACAGGGTCACCCGGGCGCTGAAATTCCGGATGATGAAGGAGATGGTCTTGCCGAAGTAGCCGTCCGACGGATTGCCGATCAGCCCCGCCCGGGCGTAGGCTCTGGTCTGAATCATGCTGCGAACCCCTTGCAGGTCCCGGCGCCCGGCCGCGAAGCTCGGAAGGCCCGGGACGACGGATCCCGCTGCACAGCTCGAAGCCGGAGCAGCATGCCGCGCACGCCCCGGCGCTGTCAAGGGAAAACGGGGCGGGCGGAGCCGGCGCGCCGGGCGCGATCCCGACCGACCGCGACCCTCGCGAGACGGTCGGCCGCCATTCGGGCTACGGGTTCAAGATTCATGGACGCATCCAAGACATGTCCGGGGCACCCTTGGAAATTTCCAGCTGCGGCGGAATGGGTGTCCGGAGCGGCGGAACACCCCCATCTTCGGCTTGACTTCGGGGGGCGGGCAAGTGTAGCTTTCGCCGGGTTCTACCAGGTGCCGGCGGCGGAGAGATCACCGCGGCGGCTGGAGAAATCGCAGGGCGGGAGGCGGAACCCGACCGAAAGCCGAGGCGCAGGTCATGCCCGATACCCATGGAATCTCCTATCCCCAGCCCGAGCCGCCGGCAATGGGACAGGCGGTGACCGTCGCCCCCGGCATTGTCTGGCTCCGGATGCCCCTGCCCTTCCAGCTCGACCACATCAATGTCTGGCTCCTTGAGGACGGGAACGGCTGGACGGTCGTCGACGCGGGAATCGGACTGGACGAGACGCAGAGGCTGTGGCGGGGCGTCCTCGGGGCGGAGCTCCACGGCCGGCCGGTAACGCGCGTCGTGGTCGGCCACTTCCACCCGGACCACATGGGCTGCGCCCACTGGCTGGCCGCCCGCTTCGGCGTCGCTCTCTGGTGTCCCCAGGCCGAATGGCTTGCGGCTCAGCTCGCCTGGCAGGTGGACGACCTGGATCAGCGCCTGGCACACTACCGGCGCACCGGCGTCGGCCCGGAGATGCTGGCGGCGCTCCGCCGCCGCGGCCATCCCTACCGGCAGGTCGTCCCCTCGATCGCTCCGGAATTCTGCTGCCTCCGCGAGGGGGACACCCTCGCCATCGGGGGACGCGAATGGCGCGTCCTGACGCTCCCCGGCCATTCCCCCGAGCAGCTCTGCCTCTACGCCCCCGGGGACGACGTTCTCATCTCCGGGGATCAAGTTCTGCCCGTCATTACCACCAACATCAGCGTCGTGCCCGCTCAGCCGCTCGAGAACCCGCTGCGGCTCTACCTGGAATCGCTGGAGCGGTTTCGGTCCATGCTCGGAGACACCCTCGTGCTCCCGTCGCACGGCCTCCCCTTCCGCGGGCTGCATGCCAGGCTCGATTCTCTTCGCCTCCACCACACCGAGCGTCTGGCCCGGACGGCGGATGCGCTGGCCGAGCCGAGAACCGGTGCTGACCTCCTCCCCATCCTCTTCGAGCGCCAGCTGGACATCCACCAGTTCGGCTTCGCCATCGGTGAGGCGCTGGCCCACCTCCATTACCTCGAGTGGCAAGGCCGAGCCGTACGGATGGTGGGCGCGGACGGCATCCACCGCTTCCAGCGCCGGTGAGCCGCATCGCTCCACCGGCCGAGGGGGCTCCCCCGTCGCCTCACCCGCCCGGCCGGCGCCTCTGCCGGCAGCATCCCGGCGGGATGGTCCAGGCGACTTGACCCCCTCCCGCCTCCCGGCTATCCTCCGCGCAGCATCCGGCCGGCCATCGCCGCTTCCAAAGGAGGACGCCATGGACCCATCCGTAATCCTGAACCTCATCACCGACCTCCTGGTCCGCTACAGCTTCCAGGTCCTCGCCGCCCTGGCCATCCTCGCCGCGGGATTCCTGTGTGCCCGCTGGACCGGCCAGTTCATCGAGCGCTCGCTCCGCCGGACGCCGATCGAGGCGCATCTCCAGCGCCTGGTGGTGCGGGCCGGAAAGCTCTTGGTCCTCGCCTTCACGGTCATCGTGGCCCTCGACAAGTTCGGCGTTCAGGTGACCGCCCTGGTGGCCGGCATCAGCGTGGCGGGCCTCGCCGGCGGCCTCGCCCTCCAGGGCGTCCTGGCGAACCTCGCGGCGGGGGTCAGCATCATGTTCTCCCGCTACTTCCGCATCGGGGATTACATCGAGATCGGAGCCGTCAGGGGGCAGGTGACCTCCATCGACCTGAGCATGACGGTGCTCCGCACGCTGGAGGACGCCCAGGTGATCGTGCCCAACCGGCGGATCCTCGGCGAGGTCATCTACAACTACACGGCGGAGCGGCGGGTCACCCTCTATGTGGAGGTGGGGTACGGCGAGGACCTCGACAAGGCGCTCGGCGCCGTGCAGGCGGTCCTGGCAGAGAACCCCCGCGTCCTCAAGAACCCCCCGCCCGACGTGGGCATCGTGCACCTGTCGGAGTCGGGGATCCAGATCGCCCTCCGACCCTGGTGCAAGGCGGAGGATTATTGGCGGGTGCAGTACGAGGTCTACCGCGCGATCCTGGAGCGCTTCCGCCAGGAGAAGATCCCGATCCCGTTCCCGACGCGGGAGGTGCGCCTGGTGCAATCCCCGGCCTGACCGCCCGGACAGGCCCCGCAGGCGCGAGCGTGCGGGCCGGGGCTCCTCGGTGTCCGGACTGCCGGGGATGCCTCCGCGCGGATCCGTCGTTCCGGCCCGGGGACGGCACGACAGGGGACGACAAGCCGCCTCTCCCTCGGCGGCCCAGAATCAAACAACGGAATTCATATTGCAGCGTCCCCTGCTTTACCGTTGCGCTTTGCGCGTCCGTCCAGACGAAATGCGGCTGGATCACCCCCGCTTCTTTCACATCGCAGACAAATGCGCTTCATAAGTGACCTGCGTCCCCTGGATTGCTGCTGGGCCCGGGCCAGGTCCTGATCGCGTCCGGCGCCAGTCTTCGGGCCAAGGCCCGGGGCTTCCTCCTCCCGGAATCGGCGATGGGTTGCGCATCTAACAGGACTCCAGCAGTCCGGAAACACCTTGACGGCCACACGCTATGCTGGGAGTATTCGCCTCGCGTGGCGGCCGGCTCTCTTCTTGCCTCCGCCCGTTTCGATGGCGAGGAAGCCCATGATCCATCAATTGATTTGCAGGCGCTCCTGCCGACGGTCCTCGCAAGAGTGTCTGGACGCTCTGCCGGCGTGCATACTGCTGTCTCGAAGGAGGCTGGAGGTGTCATCGTGCGAATGAGCCGTCGCGAGCTGCTCGGAGCCGGCATCGCTGCGGGGGCCTCGATCCTCCTGTCCTCCGCGAGCGCGCGCGCCCAGGAGGCTTCCCTGATCCAGCGGAGGATTCCATCCACCGGCGAGCGCCTGCCGGTCATCGGAATCGGGACGGCCCGTCGCTACGAGGCGGTCGCCACGGAGGCGGAGCGGGCCCCCCTCCGGGAGGCGCTGCGCCGATTCAAGGAGCTGGGGGGGAAAGTCATCGATACCGCGCCGTCGTACGGAACCGCGGAATCGGTGGTGGGCGATCTGACGGCGGAGCTCGAGATTCGAGCGTCGCTGTTCATCGCGACAAAGCTCGGGGCTTACGGCCGCGAGGCCGGGATCGAGCAGCTGGAGCAGTCCTTCAAGCGCCTGCGCACACCCACCATCGACCTGATCGCGGTGCACAACCTGCAGGACACCCTGACGCAGCTCGCCACCCTTCGCCAGTGGAAGCGGGCCGGTCGGATTCGATACGTCGGGATCACGACATCCTTCGAGCGGCAGTTTCCGGAATTTGAGCAGACGATGAAGGCCGAGGCGCTCGACTTCATCCAGGTGGACTATGCGCTCGACAATCGGAAGGCGGACGAACGGATCCTGCCGCTGGCGGCCGACCGGGGAATGGGCGCGATGATCAACCTGCCGTTTGGGCGGGGGCGGCTCTTCCGGGCGGTGCAGGGCCAGCGCCTGCCGACATGGGCGTCGGAGTTCGATTGCGCGAGCTGGGCCCAGTTCTTCCTGAAGTATATCGTCTCCCACCCGGCGGTGACCTGCGCCGTGCCGGGGACCGCGAAGGTCGAGTACGTCGTCGATAACCTTGGGGCTGCGCGCGGGCGGCTGCCCGACGCGGCCATGCGCCGCCGCATGGAGCGCTTCATCGATGGGCTGTGAGGCCCGAGAGTGACCGTATGCCGGGCCGGGAGTGTTACCGGCCGATCTGAGGGCGGGAGGCCGGGATGACCCGCGAGCCTGTCGGCGGCAACCCGGTCGCCGGAAGCACGCCTGCCCGCCTAATCCGCTGGTCGGCCTTCCGAACTGAATCCGCAGACGATCGACCGAGTCGGCGAGCCCCGCGGGCGTGCCTGGAGCCTGGACAGGTGGCGCTGAAGTCGGTCGGGGCGTGCAGGCAGAGGGTGAGGGAGGCGACCCGCACCCGGGCGCTGCGTCACTGCAAGAGCGTCTGGGGATCTCCGGCCAGCTCGACGTCGCCTTTGGCAGAGGCGAAGGCGTAGTGACTCAGGCTGGATCGGCGGAAGTCGCAGATCAGCTGCTCGAGCCGCCCAAGGTCATAGTGGGTGATGAATTCCTTGTACTTCCGATGGCGGAGGTAGGCCACTGCGAGGCGCAGCATCTCGTATCGCTCATACCGCAGCGTTGCCGTCAGCTGCGTCTTCCGATCACGGACGTAAGCCGACAGGCGGTCAAGGTCAATCCGAATGCTGCTGAAGCCGAAGTCGATCCGTTTCCACAGCGAGCACATCTCCCCCGACTGGAGACTCTCCGGATACTGATGCACGACATTCTGGGAGACGCGCGCGTCGTCGGCGTCGGTCGTGTCGTACCCCAGGTCGACCCCGGCACTCGCGAAGTGCTCGACGAACGGGTTCCAGTCGCGGAGGATGACGGGGTCGTTCCCGCCGGGTTGCAGCCAGGAGAAACCGTCGCGTCCGAAGGCCCACTCGTACAGGTATGCCTCGCGCGGTTCCCGCTCGCCGCCACTGAATGAGCCCAGGACGCGGGGCACGTGGGCAAACACGTAGACCCCCGACCGGTAGAAAAAATCGTCCAGTTTCTTGGCGACGAGGTGGCGGATGAACATCTCGTGGCCGACGAACGGGGCTTGGTTGTACTCGATCCGGAGGGCGGAGGCCACGCCTTCCTGGGTCACGATGGTCCCCCCCAGTCCCGGAAACCGCGTCCGCAGCTCCATGATGATCCGCGCTTCGCTGCCGGCACCCGCCTCGCGAATGGGCTCGACGACTCCGTCTTGGAGGGTCATCTGACGATCTCCTCTGCACCAGAGGGGACGTTGCCAACTTCAGCACATTGCCCGTACCGACCGCACTGCACTTCCGCCGGCCCCCCCCTGTCAACCGCGCTTCCGGTGGGCCTCTCGGTGCGCCAGGCTTACCTTGACCACGACCTTGTGCAAGTCGTGCGGGCCCTGATAATGGCACATGGGCAGGTGGGCTTCCTCGGGGAAGAACACCGCAAAATGGGCCGGATGAATGACCAGCCGCCGGTAATTCTCGGGCGCGGCGTAGAACACGATGTCCTTGGCCGCATCGTACGACGTCACGACCTGGAGGCCTTCGACCGGGGCCAGGCCGATGATCTCTTCCCCCGACACCAGGTACTGGATGTCGATGTAATCCCGGTGGGACTCGAACTGTCCCTCCTCGGGGGCGCGGGAGGGAGATCGCATGACCATGGCGTACACGGCGTCGCCTAGGATCTGATGCTTGCCCGGCGGCAGACTGCCGAGAACGCTCTTCTCCAGAAACTCGAACCCGGCCTCCAGCCCCTCGATCCCCTGGAGGCCCCGCCACGCGTATATCGACCCCTGAATCATTCTCATCCTCCCGCGTCTGCAGACCCCCTGCACCCCTACACGTTAATCGGATATCCGCCGAGGTCCCGTGCCGCGTCGAACATGGCCACAATGTTCTCCGGCGGGACGTTGGCCTGGATGTTGTGCACCGAGCCGAAGACGAACCCGCCGCCGGGCGCCAGGTCGTGGATGCGGCGCTTGACGTCCTCCACCACCTGGGCAACCGTCCCCGTCCCCATGACGACCGGGTCGCAGCCGCCGCCCCAGAAGGTCAGGTCTTTGCCGAACTCCCGCTTGAGCCGCGCCGAGTCCATCTCGGCCGCGTTGACCTGCACGGGGTTCAGGATGTCCAGCCCGACCTCGATGAGATCCGGAATCAGGCGGTAGATGGAGCCGCAGGAGTGGAGATACACGCGGGCCTTGGTCCGCTGCTTGATGGCCGCGACGAGCTGCCGGAGCCGGGGCTTGTAGATCTTCCGGAAGGTGGCGGGGGCCATCATCGGCCCGTGCTGGCTCCCCAGGTCCTCGTTGAGCTGGACCACGTCCACATAGGGCCCCACCCGGGCCAGGACCATGTCCCAGTAGGCGATCTGCCATTCCATGATCCGCTGGGTGAAGGCCTCCATGAGCGGCTGGCTGCCGGCCAGGTTCATGAACGCCTGCTCCAGCCCGAACATGTACCAGGAATGCTCCCACAGTCCGGGCATGGCCCCGCACATCATGATGACCTTCTCGCCCGCCTCGAAGGCCGCCTTCACCTGTTCGGGGACGCCCGCGATGCGGGCCGGGTCGGTCGGATTCGGCCAGCGGTACTTCTCGAGGTCCGCCTCCGACTCGGCCTCGGGCAGCGGCACGGCCGCCATGTCGTAGTAGTAGCCGCCGGGAGGCATATGGTAGGTGGTGCCCCACTCGTCCACGTAGGAGTTGGTGGCGGGATCGATCCTGAAGACGTAGCCGCTGGGAGGCTTCGGGAAGAACGCCGCGCTGACCCGCTCGAAGCGCTGCAGGAGCTGCGGGTCGGGATCCACCAGGTAGGTGTGGTAGCTCCGGATGGCGGGCTCCGGCCCGCGGAGGCCGAGATGCTTCATCAGCGCCTGGTGGGCGGCGAAATGGAGCGTCGTCTGACGGCCGCCGAAATCCAGGGGCACCCGGTCCGGCTCGTGATGGTCGAGGGCGGCCAGCGCCCGCTGCCGACAGTTCATCGTGGGTCCCCTCCCGGACGCGGCGGCGAGGGCCGGCACGCCGCCCGTCATCGCGTGAAGATCGCGCCCCGCACGTAGTCGGCGTCGGGCGAGGCCAGGAAGGCCAGGATGCGGGCCACGCCCATGGGATCGCCCGCCTCCCTGACGGCCTCGGCCCGGGCCTGCTCGAGGTCGCGGCCGGCGGCCCGCGCCCGGTCCACCAGGTTCTCGATGCGCATGGGGGTGGCGATGCTGCTCGGACAGACCTCGTTGACCCGGATGCCGTGGGGGGCGAGCTGCGCCTCCAGCGTCATGGCGAACCCATGCACGCCCCCCTTGCTGGCGCCATAGGCCAGAGACGAGCTGGGGATCTTGGTGCCGGCCTCCGAGGCAAAGAGCAGGACCACGCCCTTTTTGGCCTTGCGGAGGTGCGGCAGCGCCGCCTTCACGGTCAAGAAGGCGCCCTTCAAATTCACGTCCAGGACGCTCTCGAAGGTGGCCTCCTCCAGCGCATCGGCCTGGAGCATGGCGCCCTTGAGGATCCCGGCGCAGCAGATCAGCACGTCCAGCCGGCCGCACCGCTCTACGGCCGCCGACGCCAGCCCTACGCAGTCCTCCTCGCGACGGACGTCGGTCCGCACAAAGGTCGCCTCGCCGCCGGCCGACCGGATCTCGGCCGCGACGGCCCGGCCCTCCGCCTCTAGCATGTCGCCGAGGACGACCTTCCCTCCCTCGGCGACGACGGCTTTGGCGGTGGCCGCCCCGATCCCCCGCCCGCCGCCCGTGATGACCACCACGCGGCCTTCCAGGCGCATGCGCGTCCTCCGATCTCCCTTCATTCCCTCGGCCGCGGGTTTCACAAGGTGCTGGGAAACTACCGTTCGACGAGGCCGCTCAAAAAGGCTCAGATGCAAGGCGCCGCGCCGGGTACCCATCCGTGAGGATGGGTGCAGGCGCGAGGCGTACTCCGCGCGTACGGCGCAGCGCCGCGGGAGCGCGGCAACGAAGCAGATGGGCCTTTTTCAGCAGCCTGTCAGGCGTCCACGGTCACCAGCGGCAGCATCCGCTGGAGGAGCGCTTCGGCCCGCACCGGGTTGTAGATCCCGCAGTGACAGGGCCGGGTCAGCTCCAGGCCCGCCTCTCGCACCGTCTTCTTCCCCCGCCTGATCTCGGCCAGCATCCGCTCGACCAGATTGGCCGGAACCATGCCGTGCCCGCACATGGTGGTCAGCTGGAGGACCTCGTCCGCCGGCAGCTTCCTGTACTGGCCGAAGATGCCCAGGGAATTCTCCACCGTGTGCTTGGCGAGGCCGCTCTCGCGGCAGCCCTTCTCGGTCTCCTCGTGGATCCCCGTGACCACCACCGACATCCCCAGATCGGCCTCCTTCAGCTCCGCGAGGATCTTGACCACCTCCGCCTCGTCGGTGAAGACCCCATGGACGATGGAGGTGCTCTGGATGTTCCCGAGGATCTCTTCCCGGGACTTGACGTGACAGTTCCCCGTCACCATGTCTCCGTAGTTGACCGGCCGGTGGCGCAACAGGATGCCCAGGAACTGCTTCATCCGCTCGGCCGAGCCCTCCTCATTGAGTCCCTTGGCCGACATGGTGAAGACGATGTAGTCCTGGCTCAGGCTCTCCCGATCCCCCCGGCGGTGCAGTGTATGCGTCACCCCACTCCTCCTCGACCAGTCGTCAGACGGCGGCCAGCGGTCTCCCCAGGCCGACGTTGCTCTTCCCGTTAATGGAGAGGAAGCGGCCGCGCCCCTGGATTTCCCGCACGTAGGGAACGGAGCCGTCCTCGCCGACCCGGCTGATGATGTCCCCGGAGAACACGGTGTCGATCTCCTGCGAAACGCGGTCCAGGACTTCCAGGACCTCTGGCAGCCGCTCGATCGGGATCATGAACTCCACGATGGCGGACAGCACCTTCTCGTCGAGGACCTCGGGGTTGATCCGCCCCTGTGCCCGGTCCACCATGAGCTTCGTGACCGGATTGTTCTCCTCGAAACTGATCCCCAGCCTGGCCAGCGCCATGGCCACCTTCTCCACATCGCGGAACCGGGTCCCCACGCCGGGCCGGCCCAGCTCGCAGGCCATGCCGTACTTCCCCCACCGGTACCGGCCGGTGACCTCGTTGGTCTTCATCTCTTCCGTGCCCCGGCCCGGGATACGGGTCTCGGGGTGAATCTTCAGCGGGTCGCTGAAGTTCTTCCGCACCGTCCTCGGCCAGACCAGCTCGGGCTGGTACAATGCCTCGGTGGGACAGCAGCCGCTCCGCAGGCAGACGCTGCACTCCACGCACTCGTCCTCGTCGATCACGTAGGTGATCCGGGTCGGGTTCTTGGGGTCCCGCTCGAAGTGCATGATCCCGCCCAGCATGGTGCAGTACGAGCGGCAGCTGCCGCACCCGATACACTTCTCAGGATCGATTCTCACTGCCGCATCCCTCCCAGCTCCCTCGCCCGGCACGCGCCGCCCATCGCGTACAGTCGCGGCCGGAACGAGATCCCCCGCTCCACGTCCCGCGCCAGCACCCCGGCCGAGACCTCGGTGCGGTTCTTCACCAGGGCGGTCAGGACCCCCGCGCAGCGCACGTCGCCCAACAGCAGGAAGCCGTCCAGGCGCCCGCCCGCGCAGATCAGCTTCCGGTAGAGCGGCCTGTCCTTGTCCATGGTCGTGAGCGCCTCTCCCCCCTCCCAGAGGCCGGCGGAGATCACCCGCACCCCCAGGATCTCCACCGAGTTCATGCGCAGCGCACCCGAGAACGTCGCCGGCACGCCGGCCATGTTCAGGCCTGCAATCCGGCCCCCCTCGGTGGCCGAGGGCCAGATGGCGCTGGGGAGATTCTTCCGCTGGAGGACTTCCAGCGGCTCGGCCACGTCCCCGGCGGCGAAGATCCCCGGGACGCTCGTGCTCATGTGGTCATCCACGATCACGCCCTGGCTCAGGATCACACCCGTGTCCCGCAGGCAGCCGACGTTTGGGTCCACCCCCTTGCCGATGATGGCCAGCTCGCACGGAAGCTGGCTCCCGTCCGACAGCGAGACTCCCTCCAGTCGCTCCCGCCCATGAAACGCGGTGACGTCGCTGTGAAAGTGGACCCGGACCCCGTTCCGCTCGAACGCCCGCAGGAAGAAATCGGAAGCCGTCCGGTCCAGCATCTGGGACAGGATCCGGTCGGAGGAGATCACCAGATGGACCGCCTTCTTCCTGCCGACCATGGCCTCCAGGCTTTTCACCCCCACCAACCCGCCGCCCACGATCACCACCGGCCCGCGCGTTGTGCGCGCCGCCTTCTTGATCGCTTCGGCGTCCACGATCTTGCGGAGCGGGAAGACGCCCGCGAGCTCCTTGCCCGGCACCGCCAGCAGCCGGGAGGACGAGCCGGTGGCCACCAAGAGCCGATCGAAGGGCAGGCTCTTGCCGCGGCCCAGATGGACCTGCCGCCCGCGGGGATCCACCCCCTCGGCCGCGATACCCTGGAGCAGCCGGATGCGCTGCGCGGCGTAGAACCCTCGGGGAGCGAAGACGAGATCCTGCTTGGTCTTCTTCCCAGCGATGTAGAGGGGCAGCATAGCCCGGGAATAGCCGAAGAGCTTTTCGTCCGAGACGATGGCGATCTGCCCGTCGGGATCGTGCCGCCGGATCTCCTGGGCGGCCGCGGTCCCGGCCACGCTGTTCCCCAGGATGACGTATCGAACCGGCTGCCTCTGCCGTGTCGTCGGCTTCATCTGGCTATCCATGCCTCGTCTCGTGCGCCGGAAATCTCTTGACGTTTCGTCACCCCGGCGAACGCCGGGGTCCAGGAATACGGTCTGACTGGATTCCGGCTTTCGCCGGAATGACGGAACGGCAGCTCTGGATGCCGGCGTTCGCCGGCATGACGCCCCCGCGCAACTGCGGAAGCGTTGGAGGCATCTGCCTAGCGGGCGCCTCCGGCCGCCAGCATGGCGGCCAGCTCCTCGGCCTGTTCCCGCGGCTCGGGCAGCACCGGCCCCGCCAAAAGCCTGCCCCCCGTGATCCGCTGCCATTCGGCCGGCAGGACCTCGGCGAGCCACGGGCTTCCCCAGAAGGGCAGCCGGACCCCGATCTGCACCGTGAGTCCCAGCGCGAACAGGCCGACCGCGCTGGCCCAGGTGGCGGCCCGCGAGAATTCCGGGAAGGCCGCGACCGCCGGGGTGCCGCCATTCCTCCGGGGCAGACCGAGCAGCAATGTGACCACCTGGGGAAGCTGGAAGGCGGAGCCGAAGGCGACGATCGGCTGGAGCCCGTCCTTCCCGAGTTCTGCGGCAAAGGCGGCCAGCCGGCCGCCCGTCCGCTTGTCCAGCTCGGCGGCCAGCGCCTCGGCGTGGGCCCCCAGGTCTCCGCCCAGCAGGATCGGGGCCTTCGCCCCCACCGCCGCCTCCATCAGGGCCAGCGTGCGCTCGAAGAATGTTTGCTTGGCGTTGCTCTCTCCCATCAGGACCGCCACCCCGCGGATCCGGCCCGCCTCCAGCGCGCCCGCGAGTGCGTGCGCCGGCGGCAGGGCCAGGCTGCCGGCGCCGGCCTGGAGCCGACGCGACGTGGTCCCGTAGAAGGCGTTCTGGGCGTGATGGGCCGCCTGGTCGATCACCTGGGCGGCCGTCCGGTCGAAGGGCGCTCTCCCGTCCACCAGGAAGGCGGGCACCCCGTACTTCGCCGCCAGCATCTCCAGCCCAGGCCAGCCAGCGTTGGGGGCGAGGATCAGCGCGTCCACGTTCATCCCTAGCGCCAGCTCCGGCGAACCGTAGTCGGCAGCCGCCAGGGTGAATGGCAGCCGGCCGCCCCCCTGCATGAACAGGTTGACCTTCCGCCCCTCCGCCCGCAGTCCCGCCTGATCGAAGGCCCGGACGAGTCCCTCGGGGGCCTGCCCGACGATCAAAAGGTTGATCCCGCCCGGATCGAACGGCAGACCTGCCTCGCTGCGGGCGAGCCCCGCGGCCGCCTGGCACAGCAGGCCGTACTGGATCAGGCCCAGCCGGGCCAGGTCCTGGAGGGTCTGGACCAGGTAGCCCTTGTGCGAGAAAAAGCCGTTCTGCACCGAGAACAGGTCCGCCTTCCGGACCGGGAGGAGTCCCGCTTTGGTCAGGCCCTCCGCGGTCGCCGCGGGCAGGGCGGCGGCCAGATCCGGAAGCTCCTGGCCGGCCCCGGCGATTCCCAAAAGCTGCACGGCCCGGGCCGACTCCAGCACGCCTTCCAGGGTTGCCTGGAAGAGGGTCTCCATGACGATCTGGTCCCGGTCGGCCCCGCAGGTCCCCTGGCTCGGCTCGTCCCCGAAGGGATTGATCCGGCACGGCCCCTGGAAGCACTTCCGGCAGCTCAGGCCGTTGCTGGTGAAGGCGCAGAGCGGCAATTGCCGCTCGTAGCGCTCCCAGGAGAGCTGCGCCCCGAGGTCGTGTGCCGCCAGCAAGAGGGGAGACGTGTCCGCCAGTGCGCTCTTCTTGTGAATTCGATCCATCGCTCTCCAGCCCTTTCCCGAAAGGATGTCCGGATCGTTACCCGTGGAGGAATACCGCGCGGTCGAGCCACCCATTCGCACTCCCTCGCGGGAGTCTATGATTTCGTCAGCCCCTTCGCCGCCGTGAAGTCCAGCCCTGTCAGCCTGGCCCCCTTGCGGACCGGCACCGCTCCCCGGGCGACCTCCTCCGGATCCAGGAACACCAGGGCGCCGGTGGGGCAGCTCTCGACGCAGAACGGCGCGCTCATCCCGGTGCACTGGTCGCACTTGAACATCTTCCGGAAGCTGCGAAAGGGCTGGGGTGCCCCGAATGGGCACACCATCACGCACATCCAGCAGCCGATGCACCGCTCGTCGTTGACCAGGACCAGCCCACCGTCCTCTCGGTACAGTGCCTTGGCAGGGCAGGCGTCCAGGCAGGGCGCGTCCTGACAATGGCGGCACTGCACGGGGAAGCCGTTCTCGGTGCCCGTATCCTCCACCCGCACCCTGGCCAGAGGGGCGGGGTTCTCGTAGATCGCTTCCGGCAGGCTCTTGCTCAACGAGCCCCGGTTCAGCGCGCAGGCGATTTCACAACTCTTGCACGCCACACACCGCTCTGCGTTCACGAAGATGGATTTCATGGTCCTCCTCGAACCCGATTCCTCCGAAGGCATCCCCCGCCTCTTCCCGCCGCCGGACGGGGGGAAAGTTCTCGCCGCCGACCGCCGTCCCGTCAGAACCGCGACTCTTGCACGTAGATGTCGATGGGCTCGGAATAGGTCAACGTCTCGCTGCGGGACAGGGTGCCCGAGGCGACGTCCAGGGCCGTCCGGTAGAGGCGTTCGCCGGCCGCCTCCGGGCTCTCGGAACCCTCGATCACCGTGCCCGAGTAGAAATCGATGCTGTCGCGGGCGGCCGCGTAGGTATGCGGGTTGGCCGTGGTCCAAAGGAAGGGCGCCACCACCGACGGGGAGCCTTCCAAGAGCGTCCGCCCGGCCACGCCGCCGCCGCCGAGCTGAAACAGGACCAGGTTGGCTCCCGCCGCGGCGTACCCGGCAAAGATGGAGAGATGGCCCATCCAGTTGTCCACGAAGTAGAGGCCCTTTCCACCCGGCCGCTCGGCGTACTTCAGCACGCCCCGGATCGGCGCCGTCCCCGCCTTGTGGATCGCCCCCAGGCTCTTCTCTTCCAAGGAGCTGAGCCCCCCTTTAATGTTGGAGGGCACCGGGTTCACGGTGCGGATGTCCAGGCCCGTGGCCTTGGCCAGCGCCTCCCGGCGGGCCGCCGCATCCAGGATGGCCTGGGCCACCTGCGGCGTGGCGGCGCGCCGCGCCAGCGCCTGCTCGGCCCCGATGATCTCGGTCGTCTCGCCGAACAGCGCCGTGCCGCCCGCGGCCACGACCTTGTCGTAGAGATAGCCCACGGCCGGGTTTCCGGCGATGCCCGAGGTGGTGTCGGAGTACCCGCACTTGACCCCCAGGCACAGATGCTCGTCCCCGACCGGCTCGCGCCGCAGCCTGGAGGCCTCGTACACCAGCGTCCGGGCCAACTGGATGCCCTTGACGATAGCCCCGTAGGTGCCCCCGTCCCTGGCTGGATCCACCACCTCCACCCGCTTCTTGGCGTCGGCGATCTCGTCGGCCAGCCGCTCCACCGCGAGCTCCGGGTAGCCCACGCCGGGGCTGGCGGCGTGCAGGATCACGGCGGCCACGTTGGGGTTCCTCCCCAAACCGATCAGCACGCGGGCGATCGTCTCCCGGTCACTGGCGGTGCGGCCGGAGCCGTGGTCGGCGGTGACGATCGTCTTGGTTCCGGCCACGAAATCGCAGATGGACTTGGAGATGACCCCCTGCGGCAACACCAGGACGTAATTCCGGGTGCCGACGGATCCGTCGGACCGGACGTAACCCAGAAAGCTCATCCCCTGCCGCTCCTTTCCAGGTCGCCGCGGGCGCGCATCCCTTCCAGGTTGTGGATGTGGACCAGCGCCCCCTGCGGGATGTGGACCCCTGCCCTGCCGATGGGCTCCCCGTACTTCCGGATGACCGCGCCCCGGGCGATCTCCTCCAATGCGATCTTGAATCCGAACGGGATCAGCTCGCAGGCCTGGACCGTGAGTGAGCCCGGTCCTGCCGGCACCGCAACCTCGTCTCCCGCCCGGATCTCCTCCATAGCCGTGGCCACGTTGTCGGAAGGATGCATGATCAGCGCGCGTTTCGCCGCCATGGCTCCCCGTCCTCCTTCACGAAGGCTGTCACAACAATCCGTCCGCCGCCAACCCGCAGAGAGTCTATCCGTCGCGGCGGCCCTCTCCTCCACCCCGAGCGCCGGGTCGCCGGCGAGAATGGGCATGCCCTCTGACACGGCCGAGGCCGCGGCGTCCGCACACCGCTCCAGCATGCCTCGTGGCGCGGAGGCTTGTCAACGAGAAGGCCGGGAAGGTGTGGAAAAGAGGTCGAAATCGAGCCAACCGCTCACTTGGCGCGGTAGCCGACCAGGCCCGCCTCCAGGGCGCGCCGGTCCACCCGGCTGAGGCTCTTTTCCATGGCGGCGGTCAAGATGCGCGTGTGCGGGATATCCACCAGATAATCCGGGATGAACCAGAGATCGTCCTCGCTGGTCATCCAGCCCGGATGTATCCCGTCGAAGCGGCCGAGATTGACCGGGCGGGAATAGGCGCGCAGGGTCCGGTCGCCCCGCAGGTTGATGTAGTCCTCGAAGTAGCTCATCGCCAGCTCGCGCAGGCTCCGGTAGACCGGGGCGCGGAAACGCAGGCCCGAGAAGTTCGACTTGGCAATGGCGCCCCAGTGGCCGTTCCGGCGGTAGACGGCGATGACGTGATCCGTGTCCTGCACCGCCTCCAGATCCAGCAAGAGCGGCGGGTAGCCCAGGGCGCGCAGCGCGGCGGCGGCAAAGATGGCCCCCTCCAGGCAGTGGGCCGTCCCCGCGCGAAGCACCCGCCGCGGCGACCATGCCGTCTTGGCCAGGTGGTAGGGCATGGCGTCCAGCATCCGCTGGATCCCCACCGGCGAGCGCAGGGCCTGCAGCCGCCGGAGCTCCCGCCGGGTAAACCCACCCGCTTGCACCAGCCTGGGGGACGTTGCGACTTTATTGACCATATTCCTTCCCAGGTCCGCACCCCTCACGATCATTTACTCCCCCTGGGGGGATCGAGGCCGGGGCTGTCTTGGACGGCAGCAGCACGGTGGAAAGAGAGGCCACCACCAGGAGCAGCGCCACGAAGTCGGACCAGTGGGGCGTCTCGCCCAGGAGCAGCATGCCGCTGAACACCCCCACCACGGGGACCATCATGACCGCGAGGCTGGAGACGCCCACGGGGGCCACCAGAGCGATCTTCATCCAGGCCCAATAACAGAAGATGAAGGCCACGAAGACGTTGTAGAGGATGCCCAGCAGCGGCCAGACCGACAGCGCAAAGGGGCTGAAGCTGCCCGGCTCCAGAAAGAGGGCGGCGGCGAGGATGGGGACGACGGCGACGGCCATCTGCCAGGCCGTGAAGGAGGTCACCGGCAGATGGACGGGCCAGCGCTTCATGATGACGGTCCCCAGGGCCCAGGAGACTGCACCCCCGATGACGAAGAGCGCCCCCAGCGGCGCCTCGCCGAAGGCGGCGAGCTCGTTCGCCAGGAGGAGCAGCATGCCCGAGAAGCCGAGGACGACCCCGACCACTCGCCGCCGGGTGAAGGGCTCGCCGAGAAGCCAGGCGGAGAGCATGACGCCCCACACCGGCATGGTGTAGCCCAAGATCGCGGCCCGTCCGGACGCCATCAGGCGGACGCCGTAGATCACTAGCACGTTCCAGCCCATCATGTTGACCAGCCCGATGAGGATCATCCGCGGCCACTGGCCCTCCGGCACCTGGAGGCGGTGGCCGTCGATCCGGGCGATGGCGAACAGGCCCAGGGCGCCGAAGAGGAGGCACGCCGTCCGGAAGTGCATGGGCCCCATCTCCGACAGGACCACCTTCATCACCGGCCAGTTGAACCCCCAGCCGAGAGTCAGACCCACCAGCAAGCCGAGAAGGTGGCCGGGAAACGTGTGGGCGGAGGCCTGATCGTTCTTTTCCAAGGAATCTCTCCAAAGCTCCTGGTCGTCCGGCGGCTGCCCGCCAGCCGCCGTCCGGGCGGCAGCATGCGCGGGGATCTCCCAATTGTCAAGCCAGAAGCGCGCCGGCGGCGGGTTGACCGCCGGCCCGCGGCAGGGAACGCCCCGCCACGCCCGGCAGCGCTCCCCCGACTTGTGGGGGACGGCCTGCCCCGCGAAGGGGCGTCCTCCCCCCTGCCCCTTGACACCATGCGGCCCATGGGATATAGAGCTAGCCCGGGCCGGCGGGCCGCCGTCCGGGCATAAGGATTGCTCATGAGTTTCCGCTCCGCCCCCACCATCAATGCAGGCGCCCCCGCGGCATCGAAGCGCCTGCGCCGGCTCCTTCGCAGCCAACGCGTCCTGGTGAGCTTTGTCCTGTTGTTCTTTCTGTGGGAGGGTGCGGTCCGACTGTTCCGCGTCCCCTCCTATTTGCTGCCCCCTCCGTCCGTCATCGCGCTGGATCTCCTGGCCCGCTGGAGCCGCGTGATGCAAAACACGCTCATTACGACGCAGGAGATCGTGGCGGGATATCTCGCGGCGGTGCTGATCAGCATCCCGCTCGCGCTGCTGATCGCCCATTCCCGCTTCATGGAAGAAACGGTCTATCCCATCATCGTCTTTTTCCAGATCGTGCCGAAGATTGCCATTGCGCCCCTGTTCATCATCTGGTTTGGATTCGGCTTCACTCCCAAGCTGCTGCTGGTATTCCTCCTGTCGTTCTTCCCGATCGTGGTCAGTAGCATTGCCGGTTTCAAGTCGGTGGACGCGGAAATATTAGACCTGGCTCGCTCCACGGGGGCGAGCCCGTGGATGATGTTCCGCAAGATCCGGCTGCCGTACGCGCTGCCAAGCATCTTCACAGGGCTCAAGGTTGCCGCCGCGCTCTCGCCGACGGCGGCCGTGGTGGCCGAGTTCGTGGCGTCGGACAAGGGGCTAGGCTACCTGCTGCTGGAATTCAATGGAAACCTCAATACCTCCATGGTGTTTGCCACAATCGTCGTGCTGAGCATCGTGGGCCTGCTTGTCTACTACGCGGTGGAACTGATCGAGCGGATCCTCATCCCCTGGCATGTCACGACGCAAAAGGAGACTCGGAACGCGGACTATCTGTGAGCCGCCAGCCGGAGTGCGAGGGTATTGCCGGCCCCTCCCGCGGGCGGCCCCTGCGCGGTGAGGCCGCCCCCTTGCGGACACGCACGGCAGCGGGTACATCGCGTCCGGCGCCGCCGCGCCTGCCGGCGGACGGCGGGGAAACCGGCTGTTCTGGCGCCACGAGAGAGGAGGAGCACCGATGCGACGCCTCGTCCTGTTCGCAACAAGCGCACTGACCTTGGCTGCGCTCCTGGGAGCCGGCGGCCCCGCCGCCGCGGCCGATGCGGTCTCGCTGCGGCTGAACTGGTATCTGGGCGGCCTGCACGCGCCGTTCTACCTCGGCGTGGAGCGCGGGTACTACCGGGACGAGGGCATCGACCTCTCCATCAATGAGGGGCGGGGATCCCCGGCCTCGGTCCAGATCGTCGGCGCCAAGGGGGACACGTTCGGCATGTCCGATGCCGGCAGCCTGATGCTGGGGGTGACCAAGGGCGTGCCGATTCGATCGGTGTTCTCGCTGCTCAGCAGCTCGGACTTTGCCATCATCTCCCTGGAGGAGCGGGGGATCAGGTCCGTCAAGGACCTGGAGGGAAAGAGCATCGCCGGCTCGGCCGGGGACGGGCCCACGCAGCTCTTTCCGGCCGTCTGCGAGACCAACGGGGCGAACAAGGACAAGATCAAAGTGGTGTTCATGGATCCGCCCGCCAAGCCGGCGGCCGTAATGGAAAAGAAGGTCGACGCGCTGCTGGGGGGCGCCAGCGACCAATATTGGCTCATCAAGTACAAGGGGTTCAGGCCGACGGCATTGAAGTATGCGGACCTCGGCGTGGACACGATCGGCATGACCATCGCTGCCCACCTGGACACCCTCCGGGAGAAGCCCGACATGGTGCGGCGATTCGTCAAGGCGACGATTCGCTCCTGGGAGGCCGCGCAGAAAGAGCCGGCGGCGGCCGTGAAGGCGGCGCTCAAGGTCAAGCCGGATCTGAACGCCGCCTCCACCGAGGACCAGCTGCAGACGAACCTGCGCGAGCTGTTCTCAAAGAACTCGCAGGGCAAGGCCATCGGCTATTCCGCACCGCTGGACTGGGAAAACACCATGGAGCTGCTCAAGAAGTACCGCGGGCTGCAGACGGACAAGCCGGCGACTTTCTTCTACACGAACGACTTCATGCCCAGATGATGAGGCCAGGCTCGCCGGATCGTTCAGGGCCGTTAGCTCCGAGGGAGCGCCGCGCGCCCCTCCGTTCCGCGCAGAGGTGACGCATGACCCTCGGCACATCGGCCCAGGCCGGCCCACGATCGGGCTCCCCGCTGACCAGTATCCAGGTGAGCGGGACGCGGATGGTGTTCCGAAAGGGCAGCGCGGAGATCCATGCGCTCGGCGAGATCGATCTCTCCTTCGGTGCTGGAGAGTTCGTCGCCATCGTGGGTCCATCGGGCTGCGGCAAGAGCACACTCATGCGCATCATCGCCGGGCTGCTGCCGGCCACGGCCGGTCAGGTCGTCTTCGGCGGCCGGCCGGTGACCGGGCCGGTGACGCAGTTGGGGATCGTCTTCCAGAATCCCGTGCTGCTCAATTGGCGGACGGTCTTGGACAACGTCATGCTCCAGATCGAGATGCGCGGCCTCGACCCACGACGCTACCGGGATCAGGCCCGCGCCCTCTTGGAGCTGGTGGGTCTGGGGGATTTCCTGTTCAGCTACCCCCGCGAGCTTTCGGGCGGGATGATGCAGCGCACAGCCATCATTCGGGCTCTGATCCATGACCCCCCCGTGCTGTTCATGGACGAGCCCTTCGGCGCCCTGGACGCTCTCACGCGGGAGCAGATGAGAACAGACCTCGAATCCCTGCTGGCGGATCGCCCCAAGACCGTGCTCTTCATCACCCACAGCATCGACGAAGCGGTGCTGTTGGCCGATCGCGTGGTGGTGATGTCGCCGCGCCCGGGGCGCATCGAGCGGATCCTGCCCATCGACCTGCCCCGCCCCCGCGGCCTGGAGGGGCGCCTGCTGCCCGGGTTCGCCGCCGCGCACGAGACCATCACCGAGATCTTCCTGGCGAGGGGCGTGCTGCGCCGGAAAACATTCTCGCTCTCGCCCTCAGGGGAGGAGTAACGTCATGAAGAACTTCGCGCTGAAGGGTATTGTTGCCGCCCCGGCTCTGCCCATGCGTCCGGATGCCTCCATCGACTGGGAGTCGTTGCGCTCCTACCTCGGCTGGATCGCCAAGCAGAAGCCCACGGCCATCGCCATGAATATGGACGCCAGCGAGGGGCCGTCCCTCACCCGGGATGAGATGCTCGAAGTCATCGGGGTGTCACGCGAGGTGATCAACGGCGCCTGTCCCCTCGTCTCCGGGTTGATCGTCGGCTCGACCGCCGACGCCGTGGCGTTCGGCAAGGAGCTCAAGGGAGCCGGCGCCCAGGGGCTGGCCATTTTCCCGCCCTTCCCGACCTTCCTCGGCAACCCCGTGCCCAGCCGGATGATCTACGACTACCACAAGGCCATTGCCGACGGCGTGGACCTGCCGCTCATCGCCTTTCAGTTCCCGAAGGCGTGGGGCCCGGACTTCCCCCCGGAGACGCTGCGCGAGCTCGTGAAGATCCCTCAGCTGATCGGGCTGAAGGAAGCCTCCTTCGATACCACCAAGACGCTGGAGACCATCGACGCGGCCCGGGCGCTCCCCCGCAAGATCGGGATCATGACCGGCAGCGATACCTTCATTCTCGAGGCGATGATTTTCGGGTGCGACGGGGCCCTGATCGGCTTCGCCGGGACGGCCACCGACCGGCTCATCCGCATGTACGAGGCCGTCTTGACAAAGGATTTTGATGCCGCCTTCGAGATCTGGAGGCGTCTGGGCCCGCTTGCACGCTACTGCTGGCGAGCCCCCATCCGCGACTACCGGCCACGGATGAAAGAGGTTCTGGTGATGCAGGGGCTGATCGCCCACGCCACCGTCCGGCCCCCGCAGCTCCCGGTGGACGATGCCGAGCGCGCCGAGCTGCGCCGCCTGGCAGAACATGCAGGGCTGATCAGCCGGAGGAGGGCGCGCAGGGCCTCGTAGCAGCACACCTTCACCGGGGGTCTTTTCGATGTCGAAGCGCGTGTCGTTCCCCGCCATCGGGTCCCTGAAGGACGTGGCCGCCTTCAAGGCCCACCTCGCCACCCTCCCGATCCATCTCGACTGCGACGATGAGCTTGCGCCTCGCCAGCGGAGCGTCCTGGCGCAGCCGATCAGGGCGGAGGGGACGTCAAATCGGCAATCGATTCTGCATCCACGCCATGGGAGGAATGGACGGCACCCCCGATGGCCGGGTGACCGACCTCGTCACCCGGCGGTGGGTGAATTTCGGGCGCTCGGGCGCCAAGCTCATCTGGGGAGGCGAGGCGGCGGCGGTGAGGGCCGACGCCCGCGATAACCCTTACCAGCTCTACTACCACCCGGACAACCGGGCGTCGCAAGAGAAGCTGCTCCGCGACACCCGGCAGGCCCATCGCGAGCGCTTCGGCACAACCGAGGATCTGCTGGTGGGGCTACAGATCTCGCATTCCGGCCGGTACTGCCGGCCGGACCTGGATTTCCGGGCGAAGCCGCGGGTCACCTATCGCCATCCATTGTTGGACGCACGCTCCGGGGTCGAGGACGATCGTGCCGTGTTGTCGGACATGGAGCTGGACGATCTCGTCGGCGATTTCGTGGCCTATGCGAAGTTCGCGCACGAAGCCGGATTCGACTTCGTCGATGTCAAGCAATGCCACGGGTATCTGCTGCACGAGATGCTTTCGGCCCACACGCGACCGGGCCCGTACGGCGGGAGCTTCGAGAATCGCACCCGGCTGTTTCGGGAGATCGTGGCCGCCATCAGGCGCGATGTCCCCGGCCTCATCCTGGGCACGCGCATCTCGATATTCGACACGGTTCCCTTTCAGAAGCCCCCGGCGGATCCTGCCGGACCCGGCGAACCCGTGGATTACCAGCATCTCCTGCCCTACCGCTATGGCTTCGGGGTCGATCCGCTGCGCCCCACACAGCCCGACCTGGCCGAGCCGTTCGATCTCTTGAGGCTCTGTGGCCAGCTGGGCATCACGCTGGTCAATCTTTCCGCCGGATCCCCGTATTACAACCCTCACATCCAGCGTCCGGCCCGATTCCCCCCCTGTGACGGGTATCAGCCCCCTGAGGATCCGCTCATCGGATGTTCCAGGCAGATCGAGATCGTGGCCCGCTGCAAGCAGGAATTCTCCCAGCTCGTCCTCGTGGGCAGCGGGTATTCCTACCTGCAGGAATACCTGAGCCACGTGGCCCAAGCCCAGGTGCGCTTGGGTCACGTGGACTTCGTGGGCATCGGTCGGCTTTCCCTGGCCTATCCGGAGTACCCCCATGATCTGCTTTGCGGGGGGGCGGTCCAGCGAAAGCGGCTCTGCCGGACGGACAGCGATTGCACAACGTCGATGCGCAATCGTCTGGTGTCAGGTTGCTACCCCTTCGATCCGTTCTACAAGGGCCGACCCGAGGCGGAAAAACTGAAGCGGATCAAGAAAGGCTTACCCCCCGAATAGGGGAATGGGACGGGAGACGGCGTCGGCGGGCCAGGGAGAAATCCGTTGACTCCCCGCGAGGGGAAGCGGTAGCATCAGGCCACGTGGAGCTCTGGTCGCCCCCGACGCCCCTGGTGACGGAGGAAGCCTTGACGGGTTCCCTGGCGGCCCCGCGATCCGATGCCCGGCCCGGCCGACGCTTCCCGCTCCAGCTCCCCCTGTTCGATCTTCTGGTGGTCTGCTGTTCCTGCTTTCGTCTGAAGGTCGCCCGCGGCTGGACTAGGCATCCCGTGCATCCCGGGGATTACCCCGAAACGCCATTCTCCCACGGTATCTGCCCGACCTGCTTCAAGCGGCTCTACCCCGATCTCAACGTCCCCCCGTCTCTCCAGGGCCGCCAAAGCAATTGACGCCCCCGCCATCAGGCAGCCGTTGATCGCCTCAGGTCCCCAGAGCCTCACGGATGGGACCGGGAACACTCCCGCCTGCATGGACGTCGCTTGACGTTTTTCTAGTGCAATGATACTTTCCGCCCAAAAATCGAGACGGAATCGCGGCTTCGATCTGGATCATGCTTTCGGGGGGGCGCCTCTCCAGGAGAGCCCCTTGAAAAGCTGGCGGGCCATCTTGGCGATTCAAGGGGTCGAGGGGGCTTCGGAACGGACGGGGGTAGCCTCCGGCGCGGCCTCCCGCATGGGCCGGTGGGTCAAGTACCGATAGCACACCAGAGCAGGATCAGGAGGAGAGAGATGGAGGCGAAGGGACCATCCACCAAGGGCGTAATCGCCATAATCATCGGGAACATGCTCGAATGGTTTGACTTCGGCATCTTCGCGTTCATGACGCCGATAATCAGCAGCGTCTTTTTCCCGGTCAATCCCAGCATTCCCGGCAGCGAAATCAACTCCATCCTCGCCACCACGGCCGTATTTGGCGCCGGGTTCCTCATGCGCCCCATCGGCGCCATCGTGCTCGGCGTCTACGGCGACAAGAAGGGGAGGAAGAGTGCCCTCCTGCTCGTGATGACACTCATGGGGGTGTCGGTTGCCCTGATGACGTTTGCTCCCACATACATGGCGGTAGGCGTCCTGGCCCCCCTGATTCTTCTGGTTGCCCGGTTGTTGCAGGGCTTTTCTGTGGGCGGAGAATTCGGCCCGTCGACGGCGATGCTGGTCGAGGTTGCGCCCGGCAACCGCAAAGGGATCTACGGCTCGTGGCAAATGACCGGGCAGGTTGCCTCGTTCTTGTTGAGTGCCGCCCTGGGCGCGGTTTTGACGGCGATGTTCACAAAAGAGCAGTTGATGGCGGGTGCCTGGCGCATTGCCTTTGGGTTTGGCCTGATCATCGTGCCCATTGCATTCTATATCCGGAGAAGCTTGGTCGAAACCGAAGAGTTCCAGCAGATTGTTCGGGCCAGGACGGCATCTGCGACCAAAGGCCTCGGCATCGCCAGCGATCTGCAACACGGTATTCCCCGTCTGCTGCTCGCCTGTGGTTTGGTGACGGCCAGCACCGTTTCTTTCTGGGTCGCCTTTGCCTACCTGCAGACGTTCGCCAGCAAGACACTCAATCTGCCGATTCACGATGCGTTCGTGGTTCAAACGATCAGCGCGGTGATGATGCTGGGTCTTGTCCCGCTTTCAGGTTTTCTGTCCGACCGGTTCAACCGCAAGACCATCCTCCTGCTTTCGCTGCTGGGGTACTTGATCACGATCTACCCGCTGTACGCATGGCTGACCGGCGCCCCGAGCATTGCAAAGCTCTGGGTAGTCGAGTTGACGGTGTGCTTCTTCATGGCGATATTCATCGGGACGTACTGCACCGTTTTCGCCTTGCTGTTCCCGACGCGAAGCCGATCCACCAGCCTGTCGATCGTGAACAACCTCACCGTGCTGATCACGGGGGGATTTGCCCAATTCATTGTGACATGGCTGATAAAGGTTACCGGATCCCCGATGGCGCCCGCCTACTACATGCTGGCCGGCGTAGCGCTGGGATTCATTGCCGCTCTCTTCCTGCGCAGAGAAGAGATGGCCCCTGTCCTCTGAATAGACGCACGGGTCGACGGAGATGATCCGAGCCGCGGGTCGCTCCGTCAGTCTGATCTCCGACACCGGGTCCGGTTTATCCGCCGGCGTGGGCACGCTCGATCTTGCGTCAACGGGGAGTGATCCTCCTTGCCCGCGGGAAGGCTGCTCCGCTCTGGATGCGTAGGTCGGGCCCTGAAGAGGAAAGCGCTGATGACCAAGCGCGAGCGAATGCAGGCTGTCATCCACGGGAAACCCGTGGATCGAATTCCAGTCAGCTTCTGGTGGCATTATCCGGAGATCGACGATCGTCCCGATCTCCTCGCTGAGGCCATCGTCCGGGACCATCGCGCCTACGATCTCGATTTTGTCAAGATGATGCCCAGCGGCATGTTCGGCGTGGAGGACTGGGGGTGCCGGGTGGGGGATCCGGACCCGGAACTCGGGTTCAAGCGACTGCTGTCTGGCCCCATCCGAGTCCTCGAGGACTGGCGAAAGGTCACCCCGCGGCCTCCCGATCAAGGCGCGCGGGGACGCGAGCTCCGCTGTCTCGAACTGGTGCGGAAGGCTTTGCCAGATGCGGTGATCCTCCAGACCGTATTCGGCCCCCTCACCAACGCCGCCAAGCTGGCCGGCAAGTCCCTGCTCTTGGAGCATCTCCGGGAGAGCGAGCCATCGGTCCTGGCGGCGCTGGAGGCCATCACCCGCACGGAAGAAGCCTACGTCACCGCCTGCCTGGAGCGGGGGGCCACCGGAATTTTCCTCGCCACCCAGTTCGCCGGAGATAACCTGCTGACCGCGGCAGAACACCAGCGCTGGTGCGCTCCGTTCGAGTCGAGGCTGCTCGCTCTTCTGCGCGGACGCTCCGAGTTCTCTCTCCTGCACCTTCATGGCCAGGCCATATTCTTCGACCGCTTCGCACAATACCCGATTCCCGCCCTGAGCTGGGAGGACACCTCCCTGTCTATGGCCGAGGGGCGCCGTCGGTTTCCAGGCGTCGTCGTCGGCGGCTTGGATCGGACCGGCTGGATCGTCTCAGCGTCACCAGAGGTCGTCCGGACAAAGACCGGGACCTTATTGCGGGAACTGGGAACGGAGCGGGCCGTTCTCGCGCCAGGTTGTGTCATGGCGCTTCGGACCCCCCCGGAAAATCTCCACGCGGCGCGCAATACGGTCAGTTGATCGGGCAGCTCGGCGTCCCCGAGACCGGGGATGCGTCGGCCCCGGCCACCCAATCGTCGGGGGCGACATCCCGCCGTCATCGGCGATGGAGAAGCGACAGGGACCGCGGCATCTCCTGATTTGATCCTGAGGCAACATTTGCTCCCTCGCACGCCCTCTCCGCGTCTCCGCTCCCCCCTGTCCCTTTCTCTCCCCTTCACCCCTGTTGCTCTCGGGCCCCTGACGCCTGTCGGTGAAACGGCTCTTCTTCGAATTTGGCGCGGGCGGTCTGCCGGCCGCGCTTCGGGCCTACGGCCACCTGCTTGCCGACGGCCGGTCCCTGGGCTTCGCCGCGGCCAGCGGCCTCACCTCCGGGACGCTGTTCGCCTACATCGCCGGCTCGCCGTTCGCCTTCATCGAGCTGCATGGCGTCCGTCCGGAACGCTGCGGTCTGCTCTTCGGATGCATCGCGGGCACCGGCTTGGTGCAGCCCAACGCCCTCGCGCTGGCGCTCGCCCCCCATGGACGGCAGGCCAGCAGGAAATCTTTGGACAGTCGGACGGCCGCCTTGCTACCATCAGGGCTGCTCGGTCGGCCGGGGGCCGATCGCGGCCAGCGGAAAGACGACCCCGCGGGGTTGCCGCCCCCGTTAAGAGAACCGCCCACGGCGTCGCGGCGGGATGGCATCCCGACGCGGCCGCCCGGACACACCCAAGGAGATCCGCATGTCCCAGCTTTTTTCGCCGCTCTCTCTGCGCTCTGTCGCCGTCAGGAACCGCATCGTCATGTCGCCCATGTGCATGTACTCGGCGGGCCAGGACGGGAGGGCCACCGACTTCCATCTGGCCCACCTGGCCTCCCGCGCCGTCGGGGGAGCCGGCTTGATCCTCACCGAGGCCGCGGCGGTGGAGGCCCGGGCCCGGATCAGCGTGAACGACCTCGGCCTCTGGGACGACGCCCAGGTCGAGCCCCTGGCGCGCATCGTGCGCCTCTGCAAGGCTCAGGGCGCGGCAGTGGGCGTCCAGCTCGCGCATGCCGGCCGCAAGGCCTGGACCCCCACCAAGGGGAAGGGCCCGTTCCCCTCCGTCGCCCCCAGCGCGATCCCCTTTGACGCCGACTGGGTCGCGCCGCGAGAGCTGACCGAGCCGGACATGGACGCCATCCTCCCGGCCTACGAGGCCGCCACCCGGCGGGCGGTGGCCGCCGGTTTCGATGTGATCGAGATCCACGCCGCCCACGGGTATTTTCTCCACCAGTTCCTGTCCCCGATCTCGAACCGCCGCACGGACGCGTATGGGGGATCGCTGGAGAACCGGGCCCGCATGCTCCTCCGGGTGGTGGACGCCGTGCGCAAGGTCCTGCCCGAGTCGCAGCCCCTGTTCGTCCGGCTGTCCTGCACCGACTGGGTCGAGGGCGGGGTGACCATCGACGACCAGGTCCTGGTGGCCCGGTGGCTGCGGACCCGCGGGGCGGATGTGGTGGATTGCTCCTCCGGGGGCAGCACACCCCAGCTTCCCCCGGTCGGGCCGGGCTACCAGGTGCCCTTCGCCGAGCGGATCCGGCGCGAGGCGGGGATCGCCACCATGGCGGTGGGGTTGATCACGACGCCGGAGCTGGCCGAGGAGATCGTGCGCAACGGGCGCGCCGACCTGGTGGCGATGGGCCGCGAGCTGCTCCGGAATCCGTACTGGCCCCTGCACGCGGCGCGGGCGCTGGGGCACGACCTCGCCTGGCCCACCCAGTACCAGCGGGCCAAGCCGGTGAATTGAATCCCAAGTTCGTAAATTATTCATCAGCCGCATAACCCCTGGTCCCCCGGGTCGGCCCGAGACGCCGCGCCCGCGGGCGAGCCCGGCCCCGGCCCGGAGGCCGCCGCTCTGGGGCGGGCCGACCCGGGGTGAGGGCGAAGCCGGCATCGACGAGGCGCCAGGCGTCCGAGGGGTGGCCCGGGGGACCGGGACACGCTACAGTAGTTGCGAAGAACAAGAGTGAGCACCTGCCCTGCGCGGAGGACGGCATGCCTTTCCAATTCTTCGGAACATCCGGCGCGATTCCCTCGCCCAACCGGGACAACACGGCGCTGGCCTTCTATTCGGAGGATGAGGTCGTCCTGGTGGACTGCTCCGGCAGCCCGTACCAGAAGATCCTCCAGGCGGGGCTGGACCCCAAGCGCGTCTCCTCCCTGATCGTGACCCACCGCCACGTGGATCACGTCTATGGCATCCCGTCGCTGGCCCACAACCTGGGGCTGGCCGGGCGGCGGGCGACGCTCCACGTCCACGCCCTGCCCGAGACGATGACGATCCTGCGCGGCTTCCTGGACCTGTTCCCGCTGGAGGCGAAGATGCCCTACCGCATCCAGCTTCACGAGGTGCCGCCCAAGGAGAACTTCCGGCTGTTGCGGGCCAAGGGCTTTTCCATCGAGTCCACGCCGGTCAAGCACGGGGCTCCCAACATCGGCTTGCGCGTGGAGTTTCGCTCGGCGCACGAACACGGCAGCGTCGTCTACAGCAGCGACACCAGTCCCTGCGCGACCCTCATCGCCCTCGCGCGCGGCGCCGACGTCCTGATCCACGAAGCGACCTTCCTGCATGCCGACGCCCAGCGGGCGGCCGCGGACGGCCATACCACCGGCTACCAGGCCGGCGAGGTGGCGCGCCAGGCCGAGGTCGGGCGCCTGCTCCTCTGCCACTTCCAGGCCGCCCTGCACGGGCGGGAGGGCGAGCTGTGCCAGGAGGCCGCCCAGGCGTACGACGGCCCGGTGGAGATCCCGGAAGAGCTGCGGGAATACCGGGTCGGATGACTCCCCGCCGCGTGTCGGCTCGACGGCCCGTCCACCAGAAAGCCCTTGCTGCCCTTGGATCCGGAGGGTAAACTGATTCACTTGATGCTTTTCGCGAGGGTACCTCATGCCGTTTCGTGCCGATCCGACCAAGGAATATTACAGCATCTTGGGACTCAAGGACGACGCGTCCCTTGACGAGATCCGGAAGGCCTATCGCAAGCTGGCGCTGCATTATCACCCCGACCGGAACCGGGGCGATGCCGGGGCCGAAGAGCGCTTCAAGGCTATCAGCGAGGCGTACGGCGTTCTGACCGATCCCGAGAAGCGCCGCCTGTACGACCTCTCCCGCTCCGCCGGGGCGTCGAGCGCCGGCGCCGGATGGGCCGGTTCGGGCACCTACTCCAGCCAGGAGGACATCCTGCGGGATCTGCTGCGCAACCAGGATGCCGCCGCGATCTTCCAGGAGCTGACGCGGGAGTTCCAGCGGATGGGGTTCCGCTTCGATGACGGCTTCGTCCGGCACGTCTTCTTCGGAGGACGCGGCGTCGCGTTCGGCGGGGTCTTCTTCGGAGGCCCCTTCACGTGGGGACGCGCGCGCGACCTCCAGGGATTCGGCGGCCGCGGGCGGCACATCGGGGGTTGGGGCCCGCAGCGGGAGCGCCGTCGCGAGGCCGAGGTCTCGACCCCCCGCCAGGCGCCGCGCCTGTTCTCCGGCCTGGGGGGCGCCCTGCGGGGGGTCGTCCGCGGCCTCGGGCGGGTGGCCCGCCTGGCCCTGGGGACCGGCCAGCCGGAAAGGGAGGACCTCGTCCAGGACTTCGACATCACCCCGGAAGAGGCCCGCCTGGGCGCCAAGCGGCACGTCCGGCTGTCCCGGGGCGTGGAGACGGAGGAGATCGTCGTGACGATCCCCCCAGGGGTGAAGCCGGGCACCCGCCTGCGCCTGCGGGGCAAGGGTCGTGTCGGCAAGGACGGTGTCCCGGGGGACCTGTATCTGCGCGTGCACTACCCGCAGTGACGTTGGGTCATTCGACCTCCCCGCTTTGTTCTGCCCGTCGGGATTTGCCCGCGTCACCCGAAGATTGTCGACGCTTTCATCTCATCGCGGGATGCGCTGCCTGCTGAACAGACCTTACCGAGCCTCCTGGGCGGGGGATTCGGATGCCTCCTGAGGCCCTCAGAACAGTCTGCCCTCACGACTGCCCGGACACCTGCAGCATCCTGGTCACGGTCGAGGACGGCCGGGTCGCCAGCTGCGAGGGCGACCCGCAGCACCCCTTCACGCAGGGGTTTCTCTGCCACAAGGTTCACCGCTATCCCGAGCGGCTCTACGCCCCCCTCCGGGTCCTCCATCCCATGCGGCGGGTGGGCCGGAAGGGCGAGGGGCGCTTCCAGCCCATCTCGTGGGAGGAGGCCCTGGGCGAGGTCGCCGATCGCCTGCAGGCGATCGCGGGCGACTGCGGTGCCGAGGCCATCCTCCCCTTCTCGTACGGGGGAACCTTGGGGCTGGTCCAGCGCAAGGCCGGACACGCCTTCTTCCACCGGCTGGGTGCCACGCGCCTGAAGCGCAACATCTGCGACACCGCGGCCGAGGAGGCGTGGCTGGCCACCTACGGCGCGTGCGTGGGAACCGACATGGAGGGAATCCGGAACTCGGATCTCCTGGTCCTGTGGGGCATCAACGCCGTCCACACCAACATCCACGGCATGCGGTTTGTCACCCAGGCGCGCCGGGAGGGCGCGCGGCTGGTGGTCATCGACCCGTACCGCACCCGGACCGCCAAGCTGGCGGATGTCCACCTCATGCCGCGGCCGGGGACGGACGCGGCCCTAGCCCTCTCCGTGGGCCACGTCCTGATCCGGGAGGGCTTGCTGGACTGGGCCTACATCGAGCGGCACACGTCCGGCTTCGAGGCCTACCGGGCGGAGGCCGAGAAGTTCCCGCCGCAGCGCGCCGCCGCCATCACCGGCATTCCCGCCGAGGCCATCGAGGCCTTCGCCCGGGCCTACGGCCGGGCGCGGGCGCCCTTCATCCGCCTGGGCAACAGCCTCCAGCGCCACAGCAACGGCGGTCAGGCCGTCCGGGCCATCGCCTGCCTTCCCGGCCTGGTGGGCGCCTTCGCCCGGCCGGGGGGCGGGGCCCTCTGGGAGACCTTCGGCGCCTTCCACACCAACTTCGCCGCCATCGAAGGGCAGGAGTTGCAACCCCACCGTACGCGCGAGGTCAACATGGTCCGGCTGGGCAACGCCCTGTGCTGCCTGGACCATCCGCCCATCCGGGCCCTCTTCGTCTACCAGGCCAACCCGGCCGCCAACATCCCGGATCAGCGCCAGGTACGCGCCGGGCTCGTCCGGGAGGACCTCTTCACCGTCGTCCACGAGCAGTTCTTCACCGACACCGCCGATTTCGCCGACATCCTGCTGCCGGCCACGACCAGCTTCGAGCATACCGACCTGTATCGCAGCTATGGGCACTACTACCTCCAGCTCGCCCGGCCCGTCATTCCTCCGGCGGGCGAGGCCCGGTCCAACCTGGAGCTGTTCCAGGCCCTGGCCGCGCGCCTGGGCTTTGCCGAGCCGATCTTCCGGAAGACGGTCGAGGAGTTGATCCGGGACCTCCTGGCGGTGCAGCATTCGGATGTGGACGGCCTGTCGTTCGAGCGCTTGGCCTCCGGCCGGCCCGTCCGGGTGAACATTCCTCGCACCGGCAATCCCTTCGGCGACGGCTTCCCGACGCCTTCGGGACGCCTGGAGCTCTTCTCGCAGCGCCTGGCGGCCAGGGGCCTGCCCCCCGTCCCGTCCTACGTGCCGGCGGCCGAAGGGCACGAGCATGCCACGCCGGAATTTCCCCTGCAGTTGATGACACCCCCCTCCAAGGATTTCCTCAACACCAGCTTCGGGGGGGTCGAGGGCCTGCGGCGCGCCGAGGGGAAGCCCCGCCTGAAGATCAACCCGGCCGACGCCGGCCCGCGCGAAATCGGCGACAACGCGCTCGTCCGGGTGTACAATCCCCGCGGCGAATGCCGTCTTTACGCGGAGGTGACCGACGACGTGCCCCCGGGCGTCCTGGTGGCCGAGTCGATCTGGTGGGCCAAGCATCATCCGGGAGGTAACGGCATCAATCAGCTCACCTCCCAACGATTGACCGATCTGGGCGAGTGCAGCACCATCCACGAGAATCTGGTCAACGTCGCCCTCGCCGGCCCCGACCCGGATGCGGCAGGGGCCGCCTGACGCCGCCATCCGGAGCGCTTATCATGATCGAAGAGCGGCTCAGCATTCCGGTGGATGCCGTCGCGCTGGCGGCGGTCCTGCATCTCCCCGCCTCCGGCCGGGGCCCCTGGCCGTGCGTGATCACCGCGCATGGTCTCCTGAGCTCCAAGGACAGCGACAAGTACCTGCTCATCGCGGCGGAGTTCACGCGGGCGGGCGTCGCCGTTTGCCGATTCGACTTCCGCGGCTGCGGGGACAGCGGGGGGAGCCTGCTGGAGACTACGGTCGCGCAGTGGGTGGCCGACCTGCGCGCCGTCCTGGACTGGGCGCGGAAGCACCCCGCCCTGAACGGACGCCTGGGGCTTCTGGGAAGCAGCATGGGCGGCTTTATCTCGCTGTGCCTCGCCCACGAGGAGCCGGACGTCCGGGCGGTCGCCGTCTGGGCCGCGCCGGCGGACCTGGACGATCTGGGCGTCGGACCCGAGGCGGTCGCCGAATATGGCCTGGGGGCGCCCTTCGTGGCCGACCTCCAGGCCGGACGGTACCTCCGGGTGCCGCGGGGCACGCGCGCGTGCCTGTTCATCCACGGAGACCAGGACGACGTGGTGCCCGTGGAGCACGCGCGGCGCCTGCACAGGGCGGCCCGTGAGCCGAAGCGGCTGGTGATTATCCCCGGCGGCGATCACTCGCTCACGGACACGACGCACCGCCGGGAGGCGGTCCGCCTGAGCTTGGAGTGGATGCAGCGATTCCTCTAGCAGGCTGCTGAAAAAGGCCCATCTGCCGCGTTGGCGCACTCTCGCGACGCTGCGACGTACCCGTAAGTACGCCTCGCGTCTGCACCCATCCTGCGGATGGGTACCCGGCGCGCCGCCTTGCATCTGGACCTTTTTGAGCAGCCTGGGGGAAAGCGGATTTTTCAGTATCCTGCTAGGCCACTCGGGGAGCCTCCGGAGATGCCCCGAGGCAGCCGGCCGTGCGGTGGGCCGGTGGTCCGGTCGCCGTCGGGGGCACCCGGCCCGCAGCCGTGTCCATCCAGATCGCTGGCTGGATCCTTTGGCGAACCGGCGGCGTGGAGGAGTTTCGTCCCACGCGGGGCGGCGACCCGGAGCGAGAGGCCCCAGGCCAGCAAAGCTGGCCTGCCGTCGCGGCCGGGCGCCCGAAGAGGCAGCTCTGGAGACTCCCCGCCGCCCGCGAGGAGCGTCGAACTGCTGTCATGAATCTCTTCCAGCGCTTTGAAGAGACGGCCGCACGGCGGCCCGACCGGATGGCCCTCCAGATCAAGGAGGGGCGGGCCTACCGCGGGCTGACCTTCCTCGAGATCGGCCGGCAGGTGCGGCGGCTGGCCGCCGTCTTGATCCGCCACGGGACGGCCCCCGGCGACCGGGTGGCCCTGGTCAGCGAGAACCGACCCGAGTGGGCCGTGGCCTACCTTGCCATCACGGCGGCCGGCGCGGCAGCGGTTCCACTGGACACCCAGATGAGCGACGCGGAGGCGGTGAACGTCCTGCGGCATGCGGAGTGCCGGGTGGCGATCGCCTCCGGCGCGCAGACGCCGCGCCTGGTGGCCGTCGGACGCAGCGGCGCACCGCTTGGTCGAGTGGTCGACCTGGACGCGGAGTCGGCCTTCGATGACCGGGTGCTGCCGGGCCGCGCCATCCTGATGCACGGCGACGATGCAGTGGCGGCGCTGCCCGCAGTGGATGAGGACGCCCTGGCCTCCATCCTGTATACCTCCGGGACCACCGGCAACCCCAAGGGGGTGATGCTGACCCACGGGAACTTCCTGGCCAATGTCGAGAGCATCCTTCGCTTCGGCCTGGTTCGCCCCGAGGATAACCTGCTGGCGCTGCTTCCCCTGCACCACGCGTTCGCATTCATGGTCCAGCTTGTCGTCCTCTGCTCGGGGGCCCAGATCACCTTCCCGCCCTCTCTGCGCGGGCCCGACCTTCTCGCGTGCATGGAGGAGACGGGGGTGTCGCTTCTGGTCGGCGTCCCCCAGCTCTTCTACATGCTGCACAAATCCATCTTCGACCAGCTCCAGAGCCGGCCGCTCTTGGTCCGGGCGCTGTTCCGGTCCCTGCTGCGGCTGGCGGGGGCGCTCCATTCCCGGGGTGTCAACCTGGGCCGGACAGTATTCTCGAGCCTCCACCGCCGCTTCGGAGGCCATATCCGCCTCATGGTGAGCGGCGGCGCGCGGCTGGACCCCCTCATTGCCCGCGATTTCCTGGCTCTGGGCTTCACATTCACCGAGGGCTACGGGCTGACGGAGGCGGCGCCGGTGGTTTGCTTCAATCCCCTGGATGACTTCCGCCCGGGCTCGGTGGGCGTGCCCTTGCCCGACGTGGAGATCCGGATCCTCGACCGGGGCCCGGACGGGGCGGGCGAGGTCGTCATCCGCGGCGCCAACATCACCCCCGGATACTTCCGAAATCCCGAGGCCACGGCCGAGGTTCTCCGGGACGGGTGGCTGCACTCGGGCGATCTCGGTTGGCTGGACGAAGACGGTTACCTGACTATCACGGGGCGCGCCAAGGAGGTGATCGTCCTCAGCTCGGGGAAGAATATCTACCCCGAGGAGGTCGAGGAGCAGTACCTCAAAAGTCCGTACATCAAGGAGATCTGCCTCATCCCCCAGGCCACCGACCGGGGCGGGGCCGTCGTGGAGGGACTGCTGGCCTTGGTCCTGCCGGACCTGGACTACTTCCGGACCCAGGACATGACCAACGTCTTCGAGACCATTCGCTGGGATATGGAGAACATCAGCCGGAATCTCCCCCCCTTCAAGCGGCCCACGAGCCTCCGCATCGTGAAGGAAAGCTTCCCCCGGACGCGATTGGGGAAAATCCAGCGCTATCTGGTGCAGCAGCAGGCCGTGGAAGAGGGCCGTGGGGAGACCGAGCCGCGCGATGTCTCGGCTCCCTCCGCAGAGGACCAGGCCCTCCTGGAGGACCCGGTGGCCCAGCGGATCCTCGTCTCCCTCCGGGAGACCGCCCAGGCACCCAGCCTGAGATTGGACGACCACCTGGAGCTGGACCTGGGAATGGACTCGTTGGCGCGGGTGGAGATGCTCGTGGCCCTGGAAGGGATGTTCGGCGTGAAGATCCCGGATGAGGCCGCGGCCCAGTGCTTCACCGTCCGAGAAGTGATCCAGCGCGTGCGCTCCCTCCAGGGGGCGACACCCGCCCCCGCGACTGCCCCGCCGCGGAGGCAGGGCTGGGGCGAGATCCTGGCGGCCGATCCGCCGGCGGAGATCACGCGCAGGATCCAGGGCGGCGGGGGAATCTCCGCAGCCGTCGTGACGGCCGTGTCCCGAGGGTTGTCCGCCCTGATCTTCCGGACCCTGTATCGGCTGCGTGTCGAGGGTCGCGAGCACGTGCCTGCCGGCGGCCCGCTGGTCCTGGTGGCGAATCACTGCAGCTACTTCGACGCCTTCATTTTGGCCGCCGCGCTGCCGCAGCCGGCCGTCCGGCATCTCTTCTATCTCGGGTTCGAGTGGTTCTTCCGCAACCCGATCCTGGCCTGGTGGGGGCGCGGGGTCCGGGTGATCCCGGTGGACATGGACACCTACCTGGTCCGCGCCCTCCGGGCCGCCGCCTGCGTCCTGCGCCAGAAGAACATTCTCTGCGTCTTTCCCGAGGGAGAGCGATCCGCCACCGGCGAGCTGCGTCCGTTTCGCAAGGGGACCGGCATTCTCGTCCGGGAGTTGCGGGCACCCATCCTGCCCGCCTACATCTCCGGATCGTTCGACGCCTGGCCTCGCGGCCAGGCGCTTCCCCGCGTGCATCGTCTGCGCGTCCGCTTCGGGCCGGTGGCGGTGCCGGAAGAGCTCCTTGCGGGCGACGGGCCGCGCGGGGCAGACGAATACGAGACCGTTGTCTTGCGACTGCAGGAGCGGATGGCCGGGTTGCAGGACGCGGAGAGGGCTTGAGAGCGGGGCGCTTGACTTCCGGCCTTCCGCTGGGATAATCGGCTGTGCCCGCAGGACAGCGTCGCATGAGCAAACGACGTCGTGAGACGCGAGACGCCCCGATGATCCACTGTGAAGGTCCTGCGCCAGGATTGCCCGGACCGGGCGGTCCTGGCGGGACAGAGGAGGCTGCCCAAACGTGAAAAAAGCCCTGCTATCCTGGAGCAGCGGGAAGGACAGCGCCTGGGCGCTGCACCGGCTGCGGGCTCCGGACCTCGAGGTGGTCGGCCTGCTCACCACGCTCAACCAGGCCTTCGACCGGGTGGCCATGCACGCGGTGCGTCGCAGCCTCCTCGAGGCCCAGGCCGACGCCCTCGCTCTTCCGCTGTGGGCCGTCCCGCTGCCCTGGCCCTGCTCCAACAGCGAGTACGAGGCCATCATGGAGCGGGTTTGCCGCCGCGCCGTCGGCCAGGGAATCGAGTTCGTGATCTTCGGAGACCTCTACCTCGCCGATGTGCGCGCCTACCGAGAGCGACAGCTCGAGGGCACCGGCCTGACCCCCCTCTTCCCCCTCTGGGGCATCCCGACCGCGGAGCTCGCGCGGGAAATGGTGGCGGGGGGCCTCAAAGCCAAGATCACCTGTCTCGATCCCAAGGTCTTGCCCGCGAGCTTTGCCGGGCGGGACTTCGATGCGAAGCTGCTGGAGGAGCTGCCGGCGGGAGTGGATCCCTGCGGCGAGCAGGGGGAGTTTCACACCTTCGCCTACGGCGGGCCCATGTTTCGGAAATCCATCCCGGCCGTGAGCGGGCAGACGCTGGAGCGGGACGGGTTTGTGTTTGCCGATCTGATGCTGGAAGCTCCGCCATCCTGAGGCGGGGACTTACGGGGCGTAGGTCCGGGCCGTCTCGTACATGGCGCAGATGTTTTCCGGAGAGACGTTGGCCTGGATGTTGTGCACCGCACAGAGGACATAGCCACCGCCGGGACCTAGATCGTCGATCCGCTTCCGCACCTCGGCCGCGACCTCGCCGGGGGTGCCGAAGGGGAGGACCCGCTGCGTGTCGACGGCCCCCCAGAAGGCGAGGTCCTTGCCGAACTCCCGCTTCAGGCGCTTCGAATCCATCCCCCTGGCGGACACCTGGACCGGATTCAGGGCGTCCACCCCGATCTCAATGAGATCCGGGATGAGGTGCACCACGCTGCCGCAGGTGTGATACAGGATCTTGGCCGAGGTGCGCGACTTGACGGTGGCGAAGAGCCGCCGGTGGTGCGGCTTGATCATCTTGCGGTACAGCTCCATGGACATCATGGGGCCGTCCTGGAAGGCCATATCGTCCCCATAGAAGCAGATGTCGGCGCGATCCCCCGCGGCCTCCAGCAGGTCGACGGCCATGGCGACCCAGAGGTCGGCCAGCTTTTCCATCAGCGCCTGGAAGAAAGCGGGATCGGCGATGAGGTCCGAAAACCAGTCCTCGAAGCCCCGCAGGAACTGCGCCTGGTGGACGATGCCGCCTGGCATGTTCAGGACCACCGCATAGTTCGTCTCGTCGTGCAGCCGCCGGGCCTCTTCGGCCAGGCCCCGGCAGCGGCCCGGATCGTGCGGATCCGGCCAGGGGTAGCGCTCCAGATCGGCCGGCGTCCGATCTCCCCGCAGCGGAGGACGGCTCAGATCGTAGTACAGGCTTCCGGGCGGGCGGCTGCGCACGACCCCCCACTCGTCCTGGTAGGAGCCGTCGGGGAAGGTGATGTCCTGGGACCGGTCCGGCGCGCCCTGGCTAAGGCTTCGTGTGTCGATGTCGAAGCGGCGCAGCACCTCCTCGCCGGGATGGGCGATGTTGAGCCACTTGCTGAAGATCCGGGGGGGCGCATCGATCCCGAGGTGGCGATGCAAATTCTCGTAGGCCTCCACCACCAGCGAGGTGCAGCGGGTGGCGCCCAGATCCAGGGGGACCCGGTCCGGCTCCTGGTGACTGAGGGCCCGCTGCACGCGCTCCCGGTGCGTCATGGTCGTCATGGCTCCTCCCGCTCCGTGCTTGACGTGGGCTCACGTCAATGATACCGATTCCACGCCTCGGACGCCATCCCGGCAACCGAGGCGCGGCCGGCCGGTCCTGAGTGGCGGACAAGTGGGGCGACACGGGGGGCCTGTCATTCCGGCGAAAGCCGGAATCCAGTGAAGTCCGAGTTCAGACCCTGAGGCTATGCGATTGAAGCAGCCTTGCGTGTACTTGCTCGCAAGCCGCCGAAACGGGACGCTATATGTCGGAGTCACCTCGGACTTGGTCAAGCGCGCATGGGAGCACAAAGAAAACCTTGCCGACGGATTCACCAGACGGTATGGAGTGCACATGTTGGTCTGGTATGAGCTGCATGAGTCCATGGAAGCGGCCATCCAGCGCGAGAAAGCGATCAAGGAGTGGAAGCGACGCTGGAAGCTGGAGTCGATCGAGAAGACGAATCCGAGCTGGCGCGACTTGTACACAGACCTATTGTGAGGGGCTGGATTCCGGCGTGCACCGGAATGACGGAGGGGAAGGGCTGGCGTGCTGGGCCTTGTCGTCACCCCGGCCCCGGTCCTCATCGGGGGAAATTCCAGCCGCGGTCCAGACGGCCTTTCGTCACCCCGGCGGACGCCGGGGTCCAGGATCGGGGCTCAACCGGATTCCGGCTTTCGCCGGAATGACAAGGGGGGACTCTGGATGCCGGCATCCGCCGGCATGACGGAGATACGGCAGGATTCTCGGTGAGGGGAGATGGCGGAGGGGGGCTCTGGATATCGGCGAACGCCGGAATGGAGGAGTCATGTCCACGGTGAAATTCATCGAGTATGCGGAGGCCAGCGCCGAAGTGCGCACCGTCTTCGACGACATCAAGCGGACCCGCAACGTCCCCGACGTGAACAACTTCTGGAAGGTGCTGGCCAACCACCCGCCCACGCTGCGCCGCACCTGGGAAAGCCTCAAGGAGGTCATGGCGCCCGGGGCCCTCGACCCCCTGGTCAAGGAGATGCTCTACCTCGCCGTGAGCGTCGCCCACGGCTGTGAGTACTGCATCGCCTCCCACACGGCCGGGGCGCGCAAGCGGGGCATGACGGACCAGATGCTCGGCGAGCTGCTGGCCGTGGTCGGCATGGCCAGCGAGACCAATCGCCTGGTCACCGGCCTGCGCGTCCCCGTGGACGAGGCCTTCCGCTGACCGGAGCAGGGGCGGCCGGCCGCAGGCGACGGTCCTGCGGGCGCCGCGCCAACGATCGCCGCCCCAGCCGACCCAAACCCTTTCCTTGACAAACCGACGTGTAGATTATAAAAACCCCGACGGGAGGGATCTCGCCCGCCGCTGCGTCTTCGTACCTTCTCAGGCCATCCGCGGGTTCCAGGGAGGACTCATGGACGGAGTCTTTCGCTACATCGACGAGAACCGCCAGCGGTTTCTCGACGAGCTGTTCCTTCTGCTTCGCCAGCCCAGCATCAGCGCTCAGAACCAGGGCGTCGCCGAGTGCGCAGCATTGCTCAAGCGGCAGATGGAGACCATCGGCATCCCCACACAGATCCTGCCCACGGCCGGGCATCCGGTGGTCTGCGGCGAGGTGAGGGCGCCCGCCGCCGCGCGCACAGTCCTCATCTATGGGCACTACGACATCCAGCCGCCGGAACCCCTTGACCTCTGGAAATCGCCCCCCTTCGAGCCGACCATCCGCGACGGGCGCATCTGGGGACGGGGGACCGGCGACAACAAGGGACAGCTCTTCGCCCACCTGAAGGCGGTCGAGGCGATCCTGAAGGTCAACACCACCCTCCCGCTGAACGTGAAGTTCCTCTTCGAGGGCGAGGAAGAGGTCAGCAGCCGCAGCCTCAGGGCCTTCATGGAAGCCAACCGGGCCAGACTTGCGGCGGACTACTGCTTCTGTTCGGACGGTGGGATGTACCCCGCCGACCAGCCCGTCGTGGTCTTCGGAGTCCGCGGCATCCTCTACGTCGAAGTAATCGCCAGCGGCGCGAACCGCGACGTGCACTCCGGGAACCTCGGAACGTTCGTGCCCAAGCCCGCCTGGCGGCTGGTCCAGTTCCTCAACACCCTGGCGGACCCGAGCGGAAGGGTTCTGGTGAAGGGCTTCTACGACGCGGTGGTCCCGCCCAACGAGGTGGAGGCGAAGGCTATCGCCAGAATCCCCTTCGACACCCGGGTCCTCAGGGATCTGGGTGTGCGCGAGGTGCTGCCGTCCGGCGGCCCCTCCTTCCCCGAGCGGGTTATGTTCCATCCCACGCTGAACATCTGCGGGCTGACCAGCGGCTACGGCGGGCCGGGCATGAAGACCATCGTTCCGCACAGGGCCTCGGTCAAGATCGATATGCGGCTGGTGGTGAACCAAGATCCCGACGATATCTTCGAGAAGTTCACGGCCCATGCGCGCGCCCACGGATACGGTGACCTGCGGATCGAACGGCTGGGCGGCTTCTACCCGTCCCGCACGCCCATCACCCACCCCCTGGGGCGGGCCGCCGTGGCGGCCGTCCGGCACGGCTTCGGCAAGGAGCCCCTGCTCTTGCCGTGCATGGGCGGCAGCGATCCGGACTACTACTTCACCAAAGTGCTGGGGCTGCCGCGGGTGAACGTCCCCTACGCCCCCCACGACGAGAACAACCACGCGCCCAACGAGAACATCATGCTGGAGGGATTCTTCAACGGCATCAAGACGACAGCCGCCTTTCTGTACGAGGCGTCCCGACTCTGAGATAAGGGGCGGACGGAGGACTGGCTCAGCACTCAAGGAGGATCGCATGATGCGCAAGAGACTGCTCCTGGTCTTCCTGGCCTCGGTGATCGCGGTGGGGCTGCTGCCGCCGTTTGGCGGGCCGGCCCACGCCGCCAAGGACAGGGTGGTGGTGGCGTTCGGGTCCAACATTCCGACCCTGGACCCGCACATGCACACCAGCCGCCTTGCCCACATCGTTGATTATCACCTGTACGATACCCTGCTGTACCGCGACCCCAAGGACAACTACAAACCCAGCCCCTGCCTGGCCACCTCGTTGAAGAGCCTCAATCCGACCACCTGGGAGCTGAAGCTGCGCAGGGGTGTGAAGTTCCACAACGGCGAGCCGTTCAACGCCGAGGCCGTCAAGTTCTCCCTCGAGCGCATCCTCGATCCGGCCCAGAAGTCCCTCATCCGCGGGAATTTCTCCTGGATCAAGGAGATCAAGGTCATCGACGACTACACCGTGCAGCTCATCACCGACAAGCCCTTTCCAGCCGCGGCGGAGTACCTGACCCTGGCCTACATCGTGCCGCCCAAGTACCTGAAGGAGGTCGGGAACGAGGGCTTTTCGAAGAATCCGGTTGGCACCGGCCCCTACAAGTACGTCGAGTGGCGGAAGTCCGAGCACTTGATTCTGGAGGCGTTCCCCGGATACTGGAAGGACAGCCCCAAGGGAATGCCCAAGATCAAGACCATCGTCTTCCGGGCCATCCCCGAGACCACGACCCAGATTGCCGAGCTGCTCTCGGGGGGCGTGGACATCATCCGGAACGTCCCGCCCGATCAGATCCCGCTGATCAAGAGCTCGTCCAATGCCCGCATCTCGGCCACCAAGATCCTGCGGGTCAACTTCCTGATGCTGGACAGCTTCGGCCGGGCCAGCCAGACCCCCCTCATGAACCAGAAGGTGCGGCTGGCCATGGCTTATGCCATCAATGTGGACGAGATGCTGAAGCAGATCCTGGGAGGCTACGCCGAGCGGACAGCCGCGGGGGTGAACCCATTGCACTTCGGGTACGATCCCGCCATCAAGCCCTATCCATATGATCCCGAGCGGGCCAAGAAGCTTTTGGCGGAGGCCGGCTACCCCAACGGCTTCGAGGTCACTCTCAACACCTACGGTGGCAGCATCACGAGCGTGGACCAGATGGCGGATGCCATCACCGGCTACCTGGGAAAGGTCGGCATCAAGGTCAAACGCCGCCACATCGAGGACGTGGGGCTCTGGACCAGCTCCAACAAGGAGGGCAAGCTGGAGGGGATGCTCTACTACAGCTGGGGCTCCAACTCCATCTTCGACGCCGACGCCCTGCTCTACGCGCTGGGCTACTCCAAGGAGCCGCTGAGCTACATCAAGGACCCCGACCTGGACGCCCTCCTCGACGCGGCGCGCACCCAGATCGATCCCAAGAAGCGGCTGGAGGCCTATTCCAAGGCCCAGAAGCTCATGCACGAGAAGGTCTACTGGATCCCGATCAACGTCCAGTACACCATCGAGGGCGTCAACAAGGACCTCAATTACGAGGCCAGCAGCGACGAGATGATGCGGGTCTACAGCGCGTCCTGGAAGAACTAGGCTAGCGCGGCATGGGTTCGTACGTTCTGAAGCGTCTGGCCGAGGCCGTTGTCGTCTGCTTCGGCATCTCGGTCATCACCTTTCTGCTGCTGCACGTGGCGGGTGACCCGATCAACTTGCTCTTGTCCATCGAGTCCAAGGCGGAGGACGCCATCCTCCTGCGGAAGACCCTGGGCCTCGACCAGCCGCTGTACGTCCAGTACTGGATCTTCCTGAAGGGACTGCTCCGGCTCGACTTCGGGAACTCCCTGTTCATCCGGGAGTCGGCGCTCAGCCTGGTGCTGGAACGGCTGCCGGCCACGCTGGAGCTGACTGTTGCGGGGATGGTGGTGGCCATCCTGATCTCCATTCCTCTCGGCGTGCTGGCGGCGATCCGCCGCTACTCCGTTCTGGACAACCTGTGCACCATGCTGGCGGTCTCGGGCCAGGCCATGCCCATCTTCTGGCTGGGCCTGATGCTGATCATCCTCCTGTCGGTGAAGCTCCATCTGCTGCCTGCTTCCGGGCGCGGCACGCCCCTGCATCTGGTCATGCCCGCCATCACGCTGGGCGCCGCCCTAGCCCCCATCATCATGCGGATGACCCGCTCCAAGATGCTGGATATCCTCTCCGCCGACTACGTCCGCACGGCCCGGGCCAAGGGCGTTCATGAGCGGCTGGTCTTGTTCAAGCACGCCTTCCGGAACGCCTCCACCCCGATCGTGACCATCCTGGGCCTCCAGTTCGGTCGCCTGTTGGGCGGAGCCATCATCACCGAGACGGTCTTCGCCTGGCCCGGGCTCGGGAACCTGGCCGTGACGGCCATCCGGAATTTCGACTATCCCCTGGCCCAGGCCGCCATCCTGACGATGGCCCTGATGGTCGTCCTGGTGAACCTGGCCATCGACATTCTGGTGGGCTTCCTCGATCCGCGGATCCGGTTCGACTAACGGGGACCCGGGCGTGACCTTGCGCAAGGTATGGAAACACCGTGCCGGCATCGTGGGGCTGCTCATTGTGCTCGGGATGTCCGCGGTGGCCGTCTTCGCCGGCTCCGTGTCCCCCCACGATCCTTACGATCAGAACGTCATGAACCGGCTCAAGCCCCCCGTGTGGGCCGAAGGGGGGAGCGCGGACCACCTGCTGGGGACCGATCCGGTGGGGCGGGACATCCTGAGCCGGATCATTTACGGATCGCGGATCTCCCTGGCCACGGGGGCCTCCGCGGTGCTCATCGCCGTCGTCATCGGGGTCCTGCTCGGCCTGGCGGGAGGGTACTACGGCGGCCTGGTGGACTCGGTCATCAATAACCTGGTCAACATCATGATGGCCTTCCCCTTCATGCTGCTGGCCTTGACCGCAGTGGCCGTCATGGGCCCGAGTTTTCGCAACCTCGTCATCGTCCTCGGCGTCACCGGCTGGCCCATCTACACCCGCGTCATCCGGGCCGAGGCCTACCACCTGAAGGCCCTGGAGTTCGTATCCGCCGCGCGGGCCATTGGCCTCTCCAGCCTGCGGATCATCGGCAAGCACATCCTGCCCAACGTCATCAACACCATCATCGTCACCGCCAGCCTGGAGGTTGCCCGGATGATCATCCAGGAGTCCTTTCTCAGCTTCCTGGGCCTGGGGGTGCAGCCTCCGACCCCGTCCTGGGGGGGAATGCTGGGCGAGGGGCGCACCTACATGCTGACCCAGTGGTGGCTGGCGGCCTTCCCCGGTCTGGCCATTTTCATCACGACCCTCGGCATCAACCTGCTGGGCGACGGCCTGCGCGACCTGTTGGACCCCCACCAGTATTGAGTCCCCGTCTCGCCTCGGGCAAACCGTTTGACAGCCCTTTCCGTCCCTGGATACAATCAAATCATGAACAGGATTCTCGGCATGGTCCTGGCGGGGGGGCGGGTGGACGAGCTGCTGGTGCTCACGGCCAACCGGCCCAAGAGCGCCCTGCCGATGTGGGGGATGTACCGGATCATCGATTTCGTCCTCTCCAACCTGATGTACGCTGGGATCGAGGTCGTCGGCGTCCTGTCGCAATACCGGCCCTATTCCCTGATCACCCACCTGGCCAACGGCGAGCCCTGGGATTACGTCGGCCGCTCCCGCGCCCTGCGGATCCTGAGCCCCTACAAGGCCGCCGAGGACTCCGACTGGTACAAGGGCACGGCCGATGCCCTGTACCAGAACCTCGGCTTCATCGAGCGGTACGCCCCCGACCTGGTCCTGGTGGCGTCCGGCGACCACGTCTACTCCATGGACTACCGCCCCCTGCTGAGGCAGCATGCCGCGACCGGGGCGGACCTCACCATCGCATTCAAGCGGGTCCCCCGCGAGCGCGCCCATCTCTACGGTACGGCCGTCCTGGATCCGGCCGGCCGCGTCGTGACCTATCAGGAGAAGGTACAGAACCCGGAGGGAGACCTTGCCTCCCTGACCGTCTATGTCTTCAACACGACCTGCCTCGTGGACCGTCTGAAAGAGAACGCCCGCGAGGGCACACACTTCCAGATCTACTCGGAGATCATCCCCCGCATGGTGGCGGAGGGGGCGCGGGTATACGGGTGGGTGTTCAACGGGTACTGGCAATACGCCCGGACCCTGGATACCTACTACACCACGAACATGGACATCCTGAGCGACCGCGGCCCCGATCTCTCGGCCTGGCAAGTGCGGACGAATCTCAACCCCGGCACCATGGGCGACCGTGTTCCGACCCTGTTCCTGGAATCGGCGCGGGCGAGCGGCTCACTGGTGTGCTGCGACGCCGTTCTGGACGGCAGCGTGGAGAACAGCATCGTCTCGCCGGGGGTCGTCATCGAGCGCGGGGCCGTCGTGCGCGACTCGGTGATCATGAGCCGCTGCCGGATCGAGTCCGGGGCCGTCGTGGATCGGGCCATCCTGGACAAGGGCGTGCGCGTGGGCCGGAACGCCTGCGTGGGCTGGGGGGAGATCGTTCCCCACGATCAGCATGCCCACACCCTGTCCGGCGGGGTGACGGTGATCGGTAAGGGCTCCACCATCCCGGCGGAGCGCCGCATCGGCCGCAGCTGCGTCGTCCATCCCGGCCTGCGCGAGGCCGACTTCCCCCGGGCGGACGTCCGCTCCGGGACGACGGTGGGCCCATGAGATCGGCGCGGGATACGCTGGTGATGCTCCTGGCCGGCGGCGTGGGCAGCCGGCTCAACATCCTGGCTTCCGAGCGGGCCAAGCCCGCCGTGCCCTTCGGCGGCGCCTACCGCATCATCGATTTCACCCTGTCCAACGTCATGCACTCCGGGCTGGAGCGCGTCGGGCTCCTCACGCAGTACCGCCCCCTCTCCCTCATGGACCACGTGCGCGGCGGGGAGCCGTGGGATCTCATCGGACGCGAGCGCGGCGTGAAGATCCTCCCGCCCCACACCGGCAAGGAGGATTCGGACTGGTACAAGGGGACGGCCGATGCGGTGTACCAGAACCTGGAGTTCATGGACGAGCACCGGCCGGACAAGGTCCTCATCCTGTCGGGCGACCATATCTACCGGATGGACTACGAGCGCATGATCGCCGCCCACGAGTCGCGCGGCGCCAACGTCACCATCGCCGCCATGCCGGTCCCCTGGGAGGACACCCAGCGCTTCGGGGTGATCGCGGCCGACACAACCTCCTGGATCGTCGAGTTCCAGGAGAAGGTGAAGGACGCCAAGAGCAACCTCGCCTCCATGGGCGTCTACGTGTTCAGCTACGCCGTGCTGGCGGAGGAGCTCCGGAGCGTGGTCGGAACCAGGACGGGCTTCGACTTCGGCAAGGATATCGTGCCGGGGATGCTGGGCCGGAGGAAGCTGCTCTGCTACCCCTTCAAGGGGTACTGGCGGGACGTGGGGACGATCAAGGCCTACCACGAGGCCAACATGGACTGCCTGAACGCCGAGAGCGGCCTCGACCTTCGGCGCTGGGAGCTTCGCTCGGCGCCGGAGGTCCAGCGCTCGGGAGACCGGCCCCCCATCCTGCTGGGCCGCGCCGCCTCGGTGACCCGCTCACTCGTCGCCAAGGGCTGTGTCATCGAAGGCGGCGTGGAAAACAGCGTGATCTTCCCCGGCGTGCGCATCGGCAAGGGGGCCCGGGTGCGGGATTCGATCATCATGCACGACAGCGCGGTGGGCGACGGCTGCCGGGTCGAGTACGCGGTCATCGACAAACGGTGCGTGTTGGGCCCCGGGACCATCATCGGCGAGGGCCGCGCCGACGTGGCCAACCGGAAGTTTCCCGGTCACCTCGACTGCGGCATCAGCGTGGTTGGCAAGACCGTCGTGATTCCCGGCGGCACGATGGTGGGCAAGAACTGCATCATCGCGCCCCGCGTGGACCTGACCGCGCACGGCGCGGTGCGCCTGGAGGACGGGGAAACCGTCGAATCCTAACAGGCTGCCGAAAAAGGCCCATCCGCCGGGTACCCATCTGATGGGTGCCCATCCTTCGGACGGGTACCCCGCGCGCTTGGGCACTCGCTGCGGCGTAGCGGAAGTACGCCTTGACCCGCCTGCGGCGGGTGCCCCGCCCCGGGTACCCATCCCAAGGGGTGGGTGACGCTGCCTTGCCGTTCGGCTTGCTCACGGCCCCGAGCGACGTCGAGGGGCATCTGGACCTTTTTGAGCAGCCTGGGCGAAAGCGGGTTTTTCAACCTCCTGCTAAGGGCTGCACTCCAGCGGAATCTCCGTCATTCCGGCGAAAGCCGGAATCCAGAATTTCCCCCCCTGTCGCTCCGGCGAACGCCGGGCCCGGGATGGCAACGCCGAGAAACCTCCGAAGGCCCTACCCTATCCAAGAGTCCGCTTCAGGCGCGAGGCGCGCCATTTCCAGGGGCGGTCCTCCGCCCGACGGTACCAGGGGGCGGTCCGGTACGAGGTGAAGGCCTCCTGGAGCGCGGCGCGCGCCTCATCCCGCCTCGCCAGACGATCCAGCGCCTCCCCCAGCTTGTACCAGCCCTCCACGCTGGAGCCGTGTATCCCGGTGGCCTGACGGTAGCGCTGGGCCGCCTCCTCCCACTCGCCGCGCTCGGCCCGGAAGTCCCCCAGGCGCAGGTACGGCTCCCCGTAGCCGAATTTGGGATTGATCTCAAGGGCTCGCTCCACCAGTTGGCGCCCCCGCTCGATGTCGCCGTCGTGCAGCAGACACAGACCCAACCCGTAGTTGGCCTCGGATAGGTCGTCAACGCGCGGGAAGGCCTGCTCCAGCTCCGCCCGGGCCTCCTTGAAGCGTCCGCGCCGGACCATGATCATCCCCAGGTCGGTCCGGGCCTTCACGTCGTGCGGGTTGAGGCCGAGCTCGCGCCGGAGCCGCCCCGCCTCTCCCCACTCTCGCATTTTTCGGCTGAGTCGCCAGGCCCAGCGCGAGCCCGCCCACCATCCCGGCAGGGACAGGAGGACGAGGACCAGGATCGCCAGGATCGGATTGCCGAGGATCCAGGTGAGCAGGGCGAAGAGGAGGAAGCGACCCATACCGACTCCAGGCCGGGGTGCCGACGCGTTCGCACGCCGGAACGCGTCGCGGCGCCTCCCATTTCGGCTTCCGAGCCCCCGGGCCACATGATGAGAATGGGGACGGAGGTCCCGTCCCCTATCGCGCGGTTGTCCTGCGCCAGGATCACGCCGTCAGGATCTCTTTCAAGCGCGCCTTGGAATCTTCCAGAACGACAGCGTGCAGGCTGTTGCCGTGGGCATCCATCGTGACCACGGCCGGGAACTCCTTCACCCGCAGCGCCCAGATGGCTTCCGGGCTGCCGAACTGCTCGAGATACACACCCAAGACCTCGGTGACGCTTTCCGCCAGGACCTGGGCGGCTCCCCCCACGGCATGCAGGTACACGCAGCCCACCTTGGCGCAGGCCTCCAGGGTCTTGGGACCCATGCCCCCCTTGCCGATCACCGCCCGCAGCTTGAACCGCTCGATCAATTCGCCCTGGAACGGCTCTTCCCGGATCGAGGTCGTCGGTCCGGCCGCCGTGACGACCCACTTGCCCTTCTGCTTGATCACCACCGGGCCGCAGTGGTAGATCATCTGGTTTTCCAGTGGCACCGGCGGGGGATTTCCCTCGTGCAGGTACTTGTGCACGGCGTCGCGGCCGGTATAGACCTTGCCGGAGATGTGCACCATGTCCCCCGTCTTCAACGCGCGGATCTTCTCCTCGGTGTACGGCTCAGCCAGCTGGATCATGATCGCCCCCTGGGGAGAGATGTCAGTGGTCAGCGGTCAGCGGTCAGCGGCGCTGGTAATGCAGCGCGTCGGAAATCTCTTGATGTCCTGTCACCCCGGCAGTCATTCCGGCGAAAGCGGGGGCCGGAACTACATATCGGCACCTCGATGTCATCTTCCGTCATTCCGGCGAAAGCCGGAATCCAGTCGGACCCGGCCCGCCCTGGACCCCCGCTGCTAATACAGCCACTTGACGACCTTGCCATCCTGGCTCAGTACGTAGCCTTGGCGGCGGTAGGCCCAGCACATATACGACACCGACACGAAGAAGCTGGCCGGCAGGCGGTTGAGCGCGCCGATCTTGCACCCCAGCAGCGTGGTGGCCCCCCCGAACCCCATCGGCCCGATGTTGAGCTTGTTGGCGCTGACGACGATGTCCTTTTCCAGCGCCGCCAGCGCGCGATCCGGATTCACATCGTCCAGGCTGCGCAGCAGCTCTTCCTTGGAGTGCAGGTACCCCGTGGCCCGGTCCCCCCCGATGCAAACGCCCAGGATGCCCGGACTGCAGCCCTTCCCCTGGGCCTGGACCACGGCGTCCAGGATGGCCTTTCGCACCCCATCCAGGTCCCGGCCCGCCCCCAGCCGCACGTCGGGCAGCGAATACTGGGCCCCCACGTTCTCGCAGCCGCCGCCCTTCAGGACCAGGCGCACCTCCAGCCGCGTCCCCCGGTGCTGGTGAAAGTGAATGACGGGGCTCCCCGGCCCCAAATTGTTGCCCGTGTTCTTCCCGGTGATCGAGTCGACCGAGTTCTGGCGGAGGAACCCCTTGGCCGTGGCCTCCGCCACGGCGCCGGCCGCCGCCTTCTCGAAGGCCAGCTGGTCGAAGCCGACGGGGGCCTTCACGAAGAACAGAATGCTTCCCGTATCCTGGCAGAGCGGGGCCGACTTCAACTTGGCCAGATCGATATTCTTCACGATGATGTTCATCGCGTAGCTGCCGCGGCTGCCCTCCGTCTCCTCGGCGGTGCCGCGCTGGACGGCCTGGACGACGTCGTCCGGCAGCTCGGCCGAGGTTCGGCGGACCAGCTCCAACAGGTTGGCCTGCAGATTTCGCATACGAACTCTCCCTTCTGACGGGCAGAGCCCGACACCACTCCGGTATTCTGCCGCTCCGTTGACGAATTGTATGCCCTTGAGCAGGAGGCTGTCAACGCGGGGAGGCCGCGACATCATGGCGTCCCGGCGGCTGACATGGTAGAATTTGCGTCGTTGCGGCGCCCGGGGGTATCTCCCGGAGCGCTCGAGGAATGCCCCTCAGGAGAAAGGAACAGCGGTTCCATGGCCATCCTCAAGATAGCCGTCCTGGGCAATCCGATCCTGCGCGTCCCGGCGGAGCCAGTGAAGAATGTCCAGGCGTCGGACATCCAGCGCCTGATCGATGACATGGTCGAGACCATGCGCGAATACCGTGGCGTGGGCTTGGCGGCCCCCCAGGTGCATCGATCCCTCCAGATCGTCACCATCGAGGCGGACGAGGACCAGCGCTCTTCCAAGGTTCAGTCTCCACCCACCGTCCTCATCAATCCGCGCATCGTGCCGGTCACGGACCGGCAAGAAGAGGACTGGGAGGGCTGCCTGAGCGTCCCGAATCTGCGGGGAAAGGTGTCGCGGCACACCGAGATCGAGGTCCAGGCCTCCGATCGCCGGGGCAAGCCCGTGCACCTGAAGGTGGGCGACTTCTTTGCCCGGGTGGTCCAGCACGAGTATGACCACCTGATCGGCACAATGTTCCTCGATCGCATGAAGAGCCTGGAGACCCTGACCTTCCTGGACGAATACGCCCGGTTCTGGGCCCGGAAAGAGGACGAGGAGTGACCACTCCGCCGGACTATCGTTTCTGCCCCCGCTGCGGGGGATCGCTCGATCGGCGGGTCCTTCGCGCCGGCGAGCCGCCCCGGCTGGTCTGCCAGGCCTGCGGGTTCGTGTTCTTCCTGGATCCCAAGGTGGCCACCGGAACGCTGTTCCGGCTGAACGGCGGGGTCCTGCTGGTCCGGCGCGCCATCGAGCCCAGCTACGGAAAGTGGGTGTTCCCGGGAGGATACGTGGATCGCGGCGAATCGCTGGAGGCGGCCGCCATCCGCGAGGCAAAAGAGGAGTGCGGCCTGGACGTCCGCCTGGTGCGACTCCTGGGGGCCTATTCCTACACCGGTAACCCGGTCATCCTGACCGTCTACGAGGGCGAGGTCACGGGCGGGTCCCTCGCCATCGACGACGAGAGCCTGGATGCCCGATCCTTTCCCCCGGCCGAGATCCCCTGGGACCAACTCGCCTTTCCCAGCACCCGCGCCGCCCTGCAAGACTACCTGGGTCTCCCCAGGACCCCCTGACGCATGGCCTGATCTTCCAGCCCGATGGACCCATGAGACTTCGATTCCTTCCCCCGGCACCCCAATTGTGCAAAACAGTCCGCCGCCCTAAGGAGTCCATTCGGCTCTGCCTCTCCAGCGCCTTCCGCTTTGGACGGCACCGATTCGCCTTATTATGGTCCGCCCCCCGGCACCCCAATGGAGACATGGTTCCTTTCCTCCAGCCAGAGCAGGGTCCCCTCCATCCGGAACAGTCTTGTCGAGTCGAGGATCGGCGCAGTACTCCGTGGATCCGGGTTGTCCGGTAAGACTCCGTCCGGCCCTTTCCTGCCTGAAGTAGGTACGTCCGACCAGCCATACCAGCACACCATCTTCAGGTTCTCTTGACCGGCCGGAGCGGTCCGGAGTAACCTTCGCCTGATTGCCCCTCGCCGTGATGATCGTCGGAGGAGGCCCAATGGGATCGGTTACGGACAATGCTCCGGACCCGAGGCGGGCAGGCGGCCCGATATACCCGTCACTGTCCACACGTCCGAGTCCCCGGCCCGTTTTATCTATCGCTCCCAGGAGTTCGCCCCGTTCCCGTTGCGCGCGCCAGGTCGTCAAGTTCGTGGAGTACAGCCCCTCGCGACGGAGCAGGGCCCCGAACTCTCCCGGCTGCGTGCACGCCTCCGCTTCGCGCAGGATCTTGAGCTTGTACTCGCCCGAGAACCGTCGCCGAGTGGCCTTGGCCAGCACCTCGACCTCGTTCGCCGTCTGTCCCGGGACCACGACTCCATTCGGGGCACTCATCGCCCACTTCCTCCCCGCCCTCTACCCTAAACTCTGAAGCGGGGAGTGTCTCACTCATATTGGCACAGAGAGCCAACTCCATCATGGCCACACCGAAGACCTCCCACAGTCTAGAGGTAAATCACACGAAGATGATAGTGATAAAAGGCGGGCGACTACTTGACGGAACGGGAAGAGCCCCCTTTGAGAACGCGATCGTGATCGTCGAGGGGTCGAGAATTACATCTGTGGGTCCGGCCGAAGAGGTGCCTGTCCCCAGCGGGGAGGGTGTGGAGATCGTCGAGGTTACGGGCAAGACGGTGATGCCGGGATTGATCGACAGTCATGTTCACATCTACTCTAACGGGGAGTCGAGCGAATTCGCTTCCATGCCGATCCGCGACAATCCGCTGTCGCGTGCCATGATGGCAGTCCCCCGCTTGAAGCGTACCCTCGAAATGGGCATTACCACGCTGCGGGATGGTGGGTCGGGGTGGGGATGGCTGGAGGTAGCCCTTCGGGACGCGATCCTCCGCGGTGATATCGTCGGTCCACGGTATTTTGCCACTGGATATCACCTGACTGTCACTGGAGGGCATGGCTTCTTCCTCCCCCCCTGGCTCGCAAACATGCCGATCCACCCAACGCAATCGTCGGTGCATTGCGACGGGCCCGACGAGTGGCGGAAGGCTGCTCGAATGCAGATCTATAACGGAGTCGACTGCATCAAGCTTGTAGCCAGTCGCGATGTGATCAGTCCGGGTCTCGCCACCGCGCCGCAGGCGACGCTCGACGAATTGCGCGCGGCCGCTGAAGAGGCGCATAAGATGGGCAAAAAGGTGCTGGCCCATGCCCAGGGCCACAAGGCCATTATGCGATCCATCGAGGCCGGTGCTGACTCGATCGTCCATGGCTTCTGGATTGATGAAGAGTGTGCGGATCTGATGGTCAAGCGGAACGTGTTCTTGGAGTCGACCAACCTGTATGTACGAGGCATCGTGGACAAGGGCGCTGGTGATCTTCCCGACTGGATGGTGCAAAAGGCGGTCGCGTGCTGGCAAGATAAGAAAGAGAATTTCCGGATGCTGTTGGACAAGGGCGTCAAGATATCCTTCGGCTCCGACGCCGGGGTTCCCTACGTTTATCACGGAGAGAACGCCAAAGAGTTAGCCATGTTTGTCGAGTTGGGGATGTCACCTGCCCAGGCGATCGTCGCGGCCACCAAAACCGCAGCCGAGGCCGTGGGCCTGGGCGACCAAGTCGGCACACTAGAGGCAGGCAAGGTTGCGGATATCATCGCTGTAGAGGGTGATCCGTTACGCGACATTGATCTCTTGCATCGGCCCGATGCGATCAAGATGGTGATGAAAGACGGATTGATTGTACGGACTCGGCCCTCGAAGATCAGCGGAACGCCGAGTGGTGTGCGCGACACACCGACCTCTTGACCTCAGAAAGGAGGACTTACGATGAGAAGCACGAACAAGGGAACTTCACGTAGGGTTTTCCTGAAATATGGGGCTTCCGCCGGCCTCGGGATGATGGCACTGACAAGAAGCTCCTTCGCCGCCGCCCAGGCAAAGAAGCCGATCCTCATCGGGCTCACTAGCGACGCGAGCGGTACTTATGCGCCGGATGGCGCGGATGAGCGACGTGGCATGCTGATGGCCATCGAGGAGTGCAACGAGAAGGGCGGAGTGCTTGGAAGAACAATAGAGTACAAGCATGAGGACACGGAAACGAATCCTTCCACGGCAGCCCGCAAAGCCGAGCGACTGATCCAACGCGAGCAAGTTGATTTTCTGGTCGGCGCCTGCAGCAGCGACTGCGCCAACGCGATCTCCGAGATCGCACAGCGAAACGGCGTTGTCTTCTTCAACTCCAATAGCAGTGCCGACTCGGTCACGAATGAACACTGCCACCGGACGAATTTCGTCGTCGATGCCAACAACCACATGTTCATCTCTGCCTTGGGTCCATGGGTTGCGAGAAACGTTGGGAAGCGCTGGTATTTCGTCACTCACGACTATACCTTTGGAAGGACCGGCACGGCGGAGTTTCGGAAGGTCCTGGCTGCCGAGAATGGCGTCGAGCTCGGCGAGGTGCTGATCCCTATGGGGACCAGGGATTTCAGCGCCCAAATTATCAAGATCCTGGCGGCCAAGCCAGATGCGGTCATGACGACAGTTGCCGGTGACGACGCGGCGGCTCTCTACTCGCAGGTGAAGGAGTTCGGAGCCGACACGAAAGTGCAGTGGTGTCTCGCGTGCAAGGATTGGCCCATCATTTGGGCCCTCGGCTGGGACAAAAACTTCGGGGTGTTCGGCTTAACGTGGTATCACAAGCAAGATTACCCGGGGATCAGGGAGTTCGTCGCAAGATACAAGAAGCGGTGGCCCAATGCGTCGGTTCCCGTTCCCGGGAACGAGAGTTACAACGGCTACATGTCGATCCGCGAGTTGTTGCGAGCTGTCGACCGTGCTGGAACGACGCGCAATCACGAGGTCATCAAGGCCCTCGAGGGGTGGGTGATCAAGGACAGCATGAAGCATGACCCAACAACCATCCGGGCCCTTGATCACCAATTTCAGGCGACGATATACATCGCCCGGCAAAAGCCGAAGGACAAGATGGAAGACGAGACGGATATATGCGAGATCATCGGCATGGTCAAGCCTGAAGAAGCGGTCATCAAGCCAGCGGATAGTAAGTGTAAAATGGAAGCCCTTGCCGCCACCCCGGTGTATTGGAAGAATTAGAGGCTGCGAGTAAGCATGTTTAGAGCTCCCCCGCGACGTTTGCACGGCTTTCCGGTCGCGGGACGGTCTTCCGCCTGTGGCCCGGCCTCTATAGTCGCGCGGTCGGAGGATAGCGTTGTGATAATCAACGAGCGGGTTCGTGCCCCGCCTGAATTTGAGAATGATGGTACACGCTCCCCGAAAGCCTACGTATGAATCGATAGTTACACACGACCATTTTGGCCTTTCTATGTATCGCGATCGGAGCGGCGGCGACTACCGCTCAAGGGCGAGGATGCGCTTCGGGGCCGGGATCTCGAGCGTTTTCAGCAAGGCAACGACGGCCGGGTTGGCATGCGTGCTTTGAACAATAGGTCGTCTCTACGACCCGGTAGCGGACGGCCTTGAGCGCGTCCGGGACCAGGCGGATATTGGGCTTGGTGTCCCCCGCCCGGATCTCGGCCGGCCGCTCGAGAAGCAGGGCGAGGCCACACAGTTTGATGTGACTAAGGATCCGGTGGGCGGTCCAGGGGTCGACAGGCCGGATGCGGAGCCCCGTGGTCTTCATCCGGCGGAAGCATGCCTTGATGGGCATCATCCCTTTGTACCCCTGTGCGGCACCGGCTCGTTTTATCGGTAGTGTTTGCGATATCAGCAGGTGCCCCGATGGAGCCGGCGAGCCGGAACCCAAGAGGAGTGCGGCGATGCCAAGTTTTGTGGAGTTCTGTACGCAGTTGTTGAACGGCGTGGTATTGGGGCTGCTTTACGCCTTGGTCGCACTAGGCTTCATGCTCATTCTCGGCTTCATGGAGGTCATCAACTTCAGTCACGGCATGCTGTTCGCGTTTGGAGCTTATTTCGCCATCACGCTTATTCCTGTCGTAGGTTTCTGGCCAGCGTTCTTAATCGGCCCCGTCATCGTTGGCATCATGGGAGTCTTGCTCGAGTTTGCGGTACGACGGACGTACGGCAAGGATCCCCTTTTCGGGCTTCTCCTCACGTTCGGCGCCGCGATGGCCCTGGAGGAAATTGTTAAGATAATCTGGGGGCCGGGCAACTACTCGATGATGATTCCCGCGTTCGCGCAAGGACCGATCTCCCTCGGGTTCATCACCTACTCTAAGTACCGCGCTTTCCTCGCCGGCCTCGCGATCCTATTCATTGCTCTGACATGGCTTTTTCTCGAGAAAACGCCCTATGGCGCCCTCATCAAGGCGGGCGCCTTCGACAGCGAGATGGTCATGGCGATGGGTATCGACCTGAGGAAACTGAGGACCGTGGTCTTTGGCCTCGGATCCTTGCTGGCCGCCACTGCCGGCATTGTGGCCGCCCCCCTGTGGAGCGTGAAGCCAACGATGGGTACAGATGTCATCATGCCCGCTTTCGTTGTCGTGGTGATCGGGGGGGTCGGCAGTCTGTGGGGGTCGGTGATTGGCGGGTTGCTGGTTGGCGTGCTGACTGCCATCAGCGTCATGTTCATGCCAAGAACCTCCAGTATCACCATGTATATCCTTATGGCTATTATCCTGCTGGTTCGGCCAAGAGGCCTGATGGGCGAAAAGAGCATCCTTGATTGACGGAACTGACGGAGGAACCAGTGAACAACGCTGCGTCGAGAGTTGTCCGCCACCCTATGCTGTGGGTTTTTGCACTCTTTTTGGTTCTTCCATATTTTTTGCCGTTCTTGGGCGGTTATACCTACCTTGGCGTGGAAGTCCTTATATGGTCCATTTTTGCGCTCGGTCTGAACATTATCGTCGGGTACACAGGGTTGCCCTCCTTTGGCCACGGTGCGTTCTTTGGCGTCGGCGCGTTCGTTTTGGGGATTGTCCAACTCCGCGTTACCCACGGAATGTGGGTTCCGCTGCTCGCCGCCATTCTCGCCGCTACCCTCTGTGGCGCCATGGTGGGGCTGTTCGTCGCGAAAAAGCGTGGGATCTACTTCGCGCTTCTTACGATCGCGTTCAGTCAGATGTTTTGGTTCGTCGCGTGGGGGTGGGATTCGGTCACAGGCGGTGAAGGTGGTCTCCTCGGAATTAATCGGCTCCCCGTAGGGGTTCCGGGCCTGTTCAGCGTCGGTATCGACAGCATTCTTCATTATTACTACTTTGTCTATATCATCTTTATTGCCTGCGTCGTGTTGATCTGGATTGTTGTTCACTCACCGTTTGGCCGAACCCTGCAATCCATCCGCTATAACGATACGCGCGCAAGGTGCATCGGATACAACATTGCCTTCTACAAATGGATCGCGTTCACCCTCTCATGCGCATTTTCGGGGCTCGCAGGCGCCCTCTATGCGTTACTGAGAAATGCTGCCTTCTCGGACGTGCTCCACTGGACTAGGTCGGGTGATGTCATCCTGATGATTATTCTGGGTGGCGGCATGAGCAATTTTTTCGGTCCTATTCTCGGCGCGACCGTGTTCATTGTCCTGCGAGACCTATTCAGCACCATCACCGAACATTGGCTCTTGATTTACGGTCTGCTGTTCATGGCCGTGATTATATTCGTGCCGGAAGGACTGCTGACCATTTTTCAAGGCTGGACAAAGCGGAGGCTCACTGGACCTGAGAAATAGGGAGCAGATTGTGGACATCCTGACAACTCAACACTTAAGCAAGCGTTTTGGCGGACTAGTGGCGGTAAACAACGTCAGTCTGAAAGTAAGACAGGGCTGTTTAACATCTCTGATTGGACCCAACGGGGCCGGGAAGACGACGCTGTTTAATCTTCTGACGGGATTAATGAAACCGGATGCGGGGCGGATCCATTTTCAGCAAGTCGATATTACGGCCTACCCCCCCCATCGGATTGTGAAAGTAGGGGTAGGCCGGTCTTTCCAAATTGTGAATATCTTCGGGGAACTGACCCTTCTGGAAAATGTTCGCCTCGCAGTTCAGGCGCAAAAGGGTCATGGTCTCGAAATGTTCACGTCCGTCAACTCGTCTGGCTTTCATGAAGTGAATGAGCAGGCCGCAGCAATTATCAGGGCGACCGGCCTGGGGGGCAAGGAACGGATCATTGCAAAGAATCTGTCATACGGAGACAAGCGCTTGCTGGAAATCGCCATCGCGCTAGGATCGAAGCCGCGCCTGCTCTTGATGGATGAGCCCACTAGCGGATTGGCCAGCAGAGAGACTGCCAGGATGAGGGAGTTCATTCAGAATCTCGCGAAAGAGCTGACAATTCTGCTTATCGAGCATGACATGAACATCGTGCTGTCCATTTCTGATCATATTGCCGTGCTTCACCAGGGGCGAGTGATAGCGGAAGGAGAGCCGGACGCGATACGACAGAATGCAGACGTGCAGGAGGCATACTTGGGGGGATTATGAGGATGCTTTGTGTGGACCGAATCAACACATTTTACGACGAGGCGCAGATTCTGCACGACGTGTCGCTAACCATCGCCCGGGGCGAGATCGTCGCGCTCCTCGGACGGAACGGCGCGGGGAAGACCACGACTTTGAGGAGCATTCTGGGGTTGACTCCGGCGAAGCAGGGCAGGATTTTGTTCAAGGAAGAGGAGATCACGAGGCTACTGCCACATCTTATCGCCCGAAGGGGTATCGGCTGGGTTCCCGACAACCGCAGGATCTTTCCGACGCTCACCGTTCAACGGAATTTGGAGATCGCGCAAAAGAACGGTACCCATCGGGAGTGGGACCTCAAGCAAATTTATGAACACTTCCCCACGCTGGAAAGATTCAGGGGCCACAAAGGGGAATATCTGAGCGGCGGCGAACAGCAGATGCTGGCGATTGCCAGGACGCTGATGGGGAACCCGGACCTCCTCCTCTTGGACGAGCCGTCCCAAGGGCTCGCGCCGAAAATCGTTAAGGAAGTGATGAAGATCATCATGGAGTTGAAACGGAAGGCGATCTCAATCTTGCTCGTGGAGCAGAACTCTGTAATGGCGTTGGCAGTGTCTGACCGATGCTATGTCCTCGACGACGGGCGGATTGTGCACGAAAGCACGGCGGAGGACCTGGATCGGAACGAGGGACTGAAGAGAGAGTTCTTGGGGATATAGTGGGAGAGAAGATTCACTCCTCGGATCGCTGCCCCTGATCTACCGGAAAACCGAACCGCCGCGAATGCGGGTGCGACGTGGGATGCCGTAAAATCCATGTGTCTGGAGTACAAGCGGAGCCGAGAGTGAGATTGACCCGACGGGGCGCGTGGCCTCTTGGGCGCAGATCGGGGCGGGGGGAAGGAGACTGGGATGGAGTACCGGAAGGTCGGGCGGACGGGGCTAAAGGTGTCGGCGTTCTGTCTGGGGACGATGACGTTCGGTCGTCAGGTGAATGAGCAGGAGTCCCTGCGGATCATTCAGCGAGCCATCGACGCGGGGGTCAACTTCATCGACACCGCCGACATGTACGACAACGGCGGGACAGAGTTGATTGTCGGGAAAGCGATCCATGGGATGCGGGACTCGCTTGTCATCGCGTCGAAGGCGGGGCATATCCGACGATTGGGAAAGAAGTATGGCGAGCAGAAGATCGCGGGCCCGATCGATCTGCCGCGGCCACGGGCCTTCCATCCCTGGCCGGCAGGCGAAGACATCAGTCCGAACGACACGGGCCTCTCACGGAAGAATATGATGAAGGCGATCGAGGGGATCCTGCAACGCCTCCGTACCGATTACCTCGACATATACTATGCCCACATGCCGGACTATGACACGCCTCTCGACGAAACTCTCCGCGCCATGGATGACCTTGTGCGTCAGGGAAAGGTCAGATATCTGGGCTGCTCTAACTTCCGTGCATTCCAGCTCTGCAAAGCGCTCTGGATCAGTGACTCGCACAATCTCGCCCGCTGGGACATCATCCAGCCGCCCTTCAACTTACTCGCCCGAGATATCGAGTACGAACTGCTACCGCTCTGCCTCGAGGAAGGCGTCGGTGTCGCAGTGTTCAGTCCCATGGCCGCCGGGTTCCTCTCGGGCAAGTACGAGAAGGGGAAGCCGCCGATCGAGGGGCGACGGTTCGCCCTGTCGTCGCGGGGGTTCCGCTACAATGAGAAATTCTGGACGGACATCGATTTCGAGGCTGTGGTTAAGCTGAGGAAGATTGCAACGGACCACGGCAGGAGCTTGTCCCAATTTGCCCTCGCGTGGGTGCTAAACAAAAGGGGGATTACCTCAATCGTTTGCGGCGCAAGCGCCATCGAGCAGCTAGATGAGAATTTGACGGCGGTCGGAATCCGGCTTTCGCAGGAGGAACTCGACGCATGCGATGAAGTGTGGCATGAAATCCATCCCCCGCGATTGTTTTACGGAAGGTAGCGGCGCACGCGATAGCGACGAAACGGAAGACAACACCAGGCCCAGAGATGTCGTGCTGGCCATCGGCACAGTGACTTTCTCCTTGTGGAGTGTTACTTTAAAGATACTGCCGCCCGTCTTGTGCAAGTCTCCACACATTGTTGTTGGACGGATCGAATGTTGCACTACCTCCGATTGACTCATGGAAGTGTGAAAGAAAGGGGGCGAATGCGACCTGATGCGCCAGAAATTGGACCGGGGTGCTTCCGTTAGGAAGCTCTCGGCCGTCGGCCAGCATCAATCGCGTCATCCGCAGGCCAAGGAGGCCCACCGCGTGGGTGTGAAGAGTCTCTTGTCCGGCTGAAGGAGTTGTTAATGGTGAAACGACTACAGTGCTTGATAAGCGGGGAATGGCAAGATAGCCAGGGCGGCAAATACCTGTCAGTGCATAACCCGAGCACCGGTGAGATCATGGCCGAGGTCCCCCGGTGCTCTGCTGGCGAGGTGGATGCGGCCGTCCAGGCGGCAGCTGACGCCTTCCCTGCCTGGCGCGACACGCCGGTCACTCGGCGGGTTCATGTGATGTTCAAATTCCGAGAGCTTCTTAATCACCACTTGCACGACCTTGCGATCCTTCTGGCCACTGAGATGGGGAAGACGTATACGGAAGCCCGAGGGGACGTGTTGAAGGCAATCGAGGTCGTCGAACTGGCTTGCGGGATCCCGGCCATGATGCAGGGCGACGCGCTGATGAACGTGTCCGCGGGATTCGATACAGTAAGTTACCGCGAGCCCCTCGGCGTCTGCGTAGGTATTGCCCCCTGGAACTTCCCAGCGATGATTCCCATGGGCTGGATGACTCCTCTCGCGCTGACCACGGGAAACACCTACGTCCTGAAAGCGGCCAGCTTCGTCCCGCAGACAGCCATGCGCATGGCCGAGTTCCTGCTCCAGTCCGGACTCCCAGCGGGAGTATTCAATCTGGTGACCGCAGGCCGCGCGGAGGCAGAGTTGCTGCTAAGCCACCCCCGGGTACGAGGGGTGACGTTCGTTGGATCGACCAGTGTTGGCCAGCACGTCTACGCGGTTGGGGCAGCGCACGGAAAGCGCGTGCAGTGCCTGACAGAGGCCAAGAACCATGCCCTCGTCTTGCGAGACGCCCCGATCCGGGCGACGGCTCAGCGCATCATCAACTCAGCCTTCGGGTGTGCGGGCGAGCGCTGTATGGCACTCCCGGTCATTGCGGTCGAGGAACCGATCGCGGACGAACTTGTCGCGACGATCTGCGCCTTCGCAAAGCAGCGGAAACTCGGGCCAGCCTGGGAGGAGGCCACCGAACTCGGGCCGCTTGCCACCGGTGAGCACAAGGCCTTCGTGCTCGACTGGATCAAGAGATCTCTCGAAGAGGGCGCAAGGCTGGTCCTAGACGGCCGCGGCGTCTCCGTCCCCGGCTGCGAGGGTGGCTACTTCCTCGGGCCGACCGTCTTCGATCATGTGACTCCAGAGATGCGCTGCGGGTGGGAGGAGGTATTCGGCCCCGTCCTGTATGTCAAGCGGGTCCAGGGATTCGAGGAGGGCGTGGAATTGATCAACGCCAGCGCCTTCGCCAACGGCGCTTCTATCTTCACGCGGAGCGGCCATTACGCCCGGGAATTCGCCCGACGCATCGACGGCGGAATGGTTGGGATCAACGTGGGGATTCCCGTTCCCTTCGCTGCTTTTCCCTTCTGCGGGCACAAGCAGAGTTTCTTCGGTGACCTCCATGTCTTGGGGATGGACGGTATCGCGTTCTTCACGGAAACCAAGGCTGTCACCAGCTACTGGTTTGGCGACGCAGACCTGAAAGGCGAGCAGGTAGGCACGTGGGAAGGGACGGTTAGCCGCTCCTGATTGGCTCGATAAAGGCGCTCGGCTACAGCTTCGACAAGAGGGACCTTGAGCGTCTGTCCTACATCCCAAGCGGATACGTCGACAACGAGAACAGGGAACGGCGTATACAGGATTTGCTCACGCAGATCCTGGAGGGCACCCGGACGTTCCCCGTGCCGATAGGCCAGCCACCGGGACCGACGAATCCCTTCCCGCCTCCCCCATAACCCGGTGAGGAGCTTGGAGGAAACCTTCCGGCGTCCTCAATCACGTCTACCCGCCTGTGGTCGGCAATGATCTCGTCTCTCGATAGCTAATCTATCGATTCTAATGGAATCCGGGACGTTGCCATGTATGGCATGTTGCGTGAGGATAGCGTCACCATGGCCTGCCAGGCGCGCCTCGGCGTGCTGGCGCCGGCCGTCTGCCAGGCCGTCGGCCTGTTGGCCGATTCTCTTTGGAGCGGTGGCCGACGTGCGCCGGTGCACGGCGATCCGTCGGCGCCAGGCAGTGTGCCGACAGCCCGATGGAGGTCGGGGTGCCGCGTGAGCGAACCGTCTCACGGTGGTTATGGATGCAGGGACAAGACGAATTCCCTTGCACGTGACGAACATGGCAACGTCCCCTATTACACCTATTACACGCACATCTCCCTGACCGCCGTCGCCGAGGGGCTGGGCAGCGGCATCATCGGCTTTGGCGGGGAGGAGAAGAAGGCCGTGGAGGCCCTCCTGGGGCTGCCCGCCGGCTACGAACTGGTCTGTATCATGAAGTTCGGGGTGCCCGCAGGGCCCGTCACGAAACCGCCGATGCGACGCGAATTCAGCTGGCTGCACACGAACACGTTCTAGCGGCAGGGGACCGGGGCCCTGGCCAGGGCCTGGCCGCTCTCGGGCCGCCAGGCCGGGGCAGCAGTCGCAATCGCCTGGAGGGAGCCTGGAGACGAGCCCGCGATGCCCACGATTGTGACGTACACGGATGCGAAACCTCCCATCAATCGCTTCCCCCGGCGGATCATCTCACCCACGCGCTCGGGCCCCTGCTGCTTCTCGGCGATGGAGGACCTCGGGCCGGTCCGGCACGCGGACCGGTACGAGTACGCCTACCGGCGCTGCCGGACCTGTGGGTTCACGGTGCGGGTGATCGTACGCTCCCTGCCCGACCAAGTGCGGATCGCCAAACTCCAGAAGCTCTTCGCCACCGCGCTCAGCCGGTAGCCTGCGAGCGGCGCCCCTGGTTTGGCCACTGACCCTCGCGTTGGAAGCCAGCCTCACCCATCTGGAGACCACTGTCGCGGGTCCCGGCGACTTGCCGGATCGCCCCCGCCCCCTTGGCTCAGTCACCGAGTCCTGGTGTGAGCCTATCCGTAAGCAACCGGCTTCTCCGAAAGCCACCAGACCCGTGGTCTCCGGCCCGAGGGCGCTTCGAAGCCATCATAAACAACCGTCTCCCTTGAAAACAACCGACCGGTTGTTTACACCGCGGCGCTCCCTCTGGTCTGAATTTCGTTCCCATCCGGCCCCTATAGGGGCGGGGTGGAAAATCCAAAAATCGCCGCTCGCCAACTCATTCCCCGGGCCATCCTCAATCTTCTTGTCGAAGTCTCCCACGCAGAGGCCCTCGGCCTGACCTACCAGGCGTTGGTGGGCGTCATCGGCACCGCATCCCTCCTGTATCGGCACCCCCGTGTTACTAAGACGGCGCCCTAATTGTCATTGACACTCCCCCAACCCTTCGATAGGCTCTCGCAGGCTAAATTCTGCATTCCAGCTCCCGATTCCGGGCGTCGCGTGCGGCGCGAGGGTATTCATTGCTAATACGCCGAAACCCTCATCGCGTGCGTTGCATCCGATCGCAAGCCTACAGGAGGAATGCGAATGGCACTCCCAATTCGAGCCACACTTGAGGACGTGAATCAAACCTGTACCTATCTCGCTACCAAGCCCACGGGCGCAACACTAAAGGATATTTCTGGTGTGCTTGGTGACAAACTCGCTGACGCCCGTCGGATCAATGCTCTCGAAATGTGGGGCTTAATTCAGGCCCAGGACGAAGGCCGGTACAAAGTAACAGAAGATGGCCGAAGCTGTGCCAGAGGCGAAGACGACAAGAGGGCCGTTCTCCAGGCCGTAATCCGCCGCATACCAGCATATCTAGCCATTATCGAACGCGCCGCTCATCGACGAGAAGACGCCCTCACAACGGCAGACGTTGGCTCCCACTGGCACGACCATTTCAAGGAACAAGCCAGTGAATCAGAGGACCAACTAAAATTGCAGGCTATCTCCTTTTTCCAAGTTGCTGAAGGTGCAGGACTCGGTACGATGATTATCGGCCGGCGCGGTGCCCCTACTAGATTCAGCTTCAATACTGCGGCACTCGCCCAATTCGTCGGTGCTGCGCCGCCGAGCATCAAAGACGCGCCAACCTCAACGCCAGCTGCCACCACAACCTCTCAGCTCACTCCAGACACAGAAAAAGGTGACATTACACCCCGCACCACGCCTAGCCCCGGTGCTGGAACCGTTCCCCGCACCGGACAAGGAATCTTCATCGCGCATGGCAAGAACAAGAAGCCGCTGGAGCAATTGAAGAAGATCCTGGAGCAGTTCAAGATTCCCTACAAGATCGCCATCGAAGAGCCGAATCTCGGACGGCCGATCAGCGGTAAAGTCCGGGACATCATGGAATCCTGCAACTGCGCAATACTCGTTTTCACCGCTGACGAAGAACTCAAGACAAAGGCGGGTGAAACGATTTGGCGACCCAGTGAGAATGTCGTGTATGAACTTGGCGCGTCTGGTTACCTGTATGACAATCGAATCGTGATTATGAAGGAGGAGGGGGTTACGTTCCCGGCCAACTTCAAAGATATCGGATACATCTCTTTTGACAAGGACCAGCTCGACGCGAAAGCGATGGACATCTTGAAGGAGCTTATTGGTTTCGGCATCGTGAAGGTTTCGACATGAGATAGGAAACCGTCCGGCCGACGCATTGAGCCTGCTCGATACAAGCGACTTGGGTGGAGGCTCGGTCAGTGACGATGGAGGTTTTCGAAAGAGCGGTGGCAGCCAACGCCCTCTGGCTTGTGCCTGTCGTGCTCCTCCTTCTCCAGTTCGCTATGAAGCTATGGATCGGGGAAGGAATTAGCGGACTTGCTACATGGAGACAACTGCTTCAGTCTCCCGTGGAGATAGGTTTTCTTGCCCTGTCGTTCGTCGCATCCTTGGTAATTTCCAGTCCGACGAGAGCCAATCCAGCGTTTGTTACCTGCTTGATTTTCTTTGTCTTGCTCTTCGCCTCCATTCTAATCTGGAAGCTATCACCAATCGCACTGAACGCTAGAGACATCAAAATTTCTTTCGCCCTATTTGCCCTCAACTCAGCCATCACAATTCCAATGCTTGTCTTTAGCATCAACATGCTAGTCGAGGGCAGGCCATGAGTGCCAATGACTTGCTTCTATACACGCTTCCGGCTCTAGTCGTTGGCCTAGTTGCTCTTCTCTTCTATGCGATTCGCCTCTCCGCACACTCCCGAGCAGAGTTAGAGTATCGCAGCGATACATTTAGACTTTCAATTGAAAAGCAAATCCAGCAACTCACCGAGCAACTCCTTCAGAGTCGAGCTAGGTTTGAGAGCCTGAATCATCTACTTCTTGAAGCACAGCGCAGCCGCCGCGAACACCCCGCGTCTATAGCTGTTTCCACCTCGTTTTTCGAGGATCTAGGTGTCGACATCACCGCTTCAGTTGATCCCCGCCTTGTGTTCGTTCTTACGCCGTTCCACCCGGACTTTGATGAAGACTACAAAGTTATCAAACGCGCGCTGACGGATCAGCAATTCACCTGTACTAGAGGTGATGACGATCCCCACTCATCCAACATCCTGCCTTACGTTCTCAAGCAAGTAGCGAAGGCGCGCCTTGTAATCGCGAACATTTCAGGTCGAAATCCCAACGTCATGTACGAGCTCGGCATTGCGCACGCAATGGGAAAGCCGGTCCTCATGGTCTCCCGTAGCAGCGACGACATTCCCTTCGACCTCGCTAGCACCCGAATCCTGACCTACGAGGATTCATCCGACCTCGAAAAGGGACTCCGGAATTGGGTCGTCCATTCACTCGCCCGGTCGGCCTAAACAGCAACTGATCTGACCGTTGGACCATTCGCCCTCACCGTAGCCGCTCATCGCGGACGTAGCCCTCACTCCAACGAAAGCTCTTCATCCCAGCATCCGGATTCGCCCGCATGGCGAGCCATCCACAACCCGAACCGAGTTCCTCATATTATCGATCCAAAAATCATTCTCCCGTATTCTAGTCATACCCAGTTATTGACCACTCCCCGTCCCGTAACCACATGATTAAATTGGCGAAAACGTGGTCGCAGCATAAACGCGGGTTCGAATCCCGCTGGGGACACCAAGCATATATACCCCCATGTTGTCACTGAATCGCATTGCGAAATTTCGAGGAGTCGTGGCGGCATAGCGCGCCGGAGGTCCGGAGCGAATACGCTCGCCGAAAGCGCCCATTCACGTCAAAGGACCATCGAGATGAAGAGGACGAAACGACTCCGAAAGCAACCAACGCATATCGAACTCCGCGTTGTCCTCACGTCGAACAGCGCGGCGGCAACGATTTCAGGAGACGGATCGTTCCACCAGATGCGCTTCAATGTATCCGGCGAGAAAGCTGCCGTCGAGTATCTCGGCCGAATGTTCGCAGACGAGGGCTGGTCGGGCTACGCGCCATTGGTCGGCGGTCCCTGGGGCGGGAAGATCGGACAGAGTCTCCCGAAGCTGCTCGAACGTCCTCGACCAACTGAATCACGACACGCCAGCCCGACTGCGCCAAGTGCCGTGCGCCACAGGTCAGCGTCCCGACGCACGGGGAGATGGCTGGCAGATTTCCCCTTGACGCGGCCGGGCGGGGGGTGCTAGCGTCCCAGCCGTTCGTTTTGCCCTGCTGTGGTTCCCCCGGGTTGGCCCCACCACGGCCGTTCCTGCTTGGCCGGCCGTGGTTGTCAAGCCGGGCCGGTTTTCCAACTTCCTATCCGTTGGTCTTGCGGGTGACGTTGAATTGCGCTGCGAGCTCGTAGTCGCTGCCCGTGACCTTCTGGATCGCGGCGCGTGTCGCGGGCGTGGTCGTCGCGTTCTTGTGCAAGGCAATCATCATGTTCGGCCCCTCCTGTCGCATCCTACCATGACAGCAAAGAGAACCTCTCAACCCATCAACAGCGGACGCTTGGATTGTAGAATCCAATCATCCGGAACTTGACAGGTAGCAGACGAGCCTTATCGCGACAAAACCGTCGAAATCGCCTTGCTGGTCGTTTCCATCGCCTCTGTCCTCAACGGGTTGCAATGGAGGCGGAACTTATCGATATCGCAGCGTCATTTCATGCAGATTTGGGTACCACACGAGCAATTCGAAGCGGCCCAGAAACCGCGGTGACGGGGTGTCCACCGAATCCTGGGAACTCCAGACCGGAGCAAGTGCGAGCAATAGGACAGTCGTCAGTCAGACTGTCCCCAGCGCTCATAATCGACGGAAGCCGAGTGTCAGCGCTTACTGCGCGCCGCAAGAAAAAGAGCACATGAAACGCCAACTCGCTGGAGGGATCTTAGCCAAAGAAGGTCGAGTACTGCTCGTCAGACCAGAGACAGGCAATCCAGCTGTAGATGAGATGTGGTCGCTGCCAACGGGAGAGATACGGGAACATGAGAGCGGTGAGCAGGCGTTGCTTAGGGTCGTGGAGGAGACGACAGGCCTGGATGTTCATATCTCTCGAGCGCTACTTGTACACGAATCGCCGGAGTTAGCGATCGCGCTATTCGAGGCGTCGATACTTGACAGCTCGCGCGCGCACGACGCGAGTCCTTTAGAGTGTGGCCTCTTTGCGTTCGATGATCTGCCGCAGCGAATCCTTATCGACAGCATGTTGTGCATTGCGAAATACCAAGTCATCAGCGCACACTTAGGTGAACACCCATTCAACATCATTGATAGAGTGTTCGCGTCAATCTTTTACTCCCACTTAGCTCCACATCTTGGGCACTTCCGTCTCACAAACGACATCGAAGTCTACAAGTACATTGTACTCAGCACGCCATATCGCAAGTTCAAGTCGGTCGTGCCATTTCTCTTGTCCAGGTGCGACGTTGCCAAGAACTATTTGTTTCTGATACCAGAGTTTTGTTTTGCAATATGGACGCTCTTGGATGATTGTCACGATGAGACATCGCACAGATATGGTCACAAGAGCGCGTTGCTGAACTTTGGCAAGCGAGCGTCATTGATCGCATTGTTTAGATCGCTCCACAACATGACGGGCCTGCTCGATGGCGAGCTGTCATCACCAAGTGTAACGAAAATAGTCTCTGCCCTGAGTCAGTCCGCATCGGTGCTACAACAGAGAGGCCAGAATGGCCTTGAAACAGACATCGACGCCTATCTGGGCCAGAGCACTGACAGGACAGAGTTCCTGCGAGCTGCGTGGGTCGGCGTGTTGGAGGAGACCGGCTACGACCCGGAGAAGCGCGACATACTCTGCGATGTTCAAAGGCGCTCTTCACGGATCGGTCAATTGATCAACGATTACTTCGATATTGAACGAGACCAACTGCAGGACTTCGAGCAGAAGATAGCAAGCGCCCACTGGTTGTTGCTCTGCCGTCAGGCCGCTGAAGAAGACAGAGCCTTGTTACGTCAGCTATGGTCAGGAGTGGAAGGCGGCAGAGAACAATACCTCGCTCTCCTGGACAAGTACGACATAAGAAGTGTGTTGCGTCAGATGATTAGGGACGCGCTAGTCCGGATCGTCAGCCGCATTGAGGAGTCGGGGCTTGACACAGATGAGAAAGCCATTTTGATCGCTTGGCACCAGATGTCATTTGTCCATTTCTACCGAGAGATCGATGACGTGAGTGTGTTGTCGTCCTTTCTTGCGTCGGTTGAGAACCTCTTGATCAAACGCTAGCCTCTCTGAGGTGCTCACGTGCCACCCACGGTGTTCGCTAGCTTAGCCAAGACTAGGAGGCACATTTGTGCCTATGGATCATAAGTCAGATCTAGGAGCTAAGATCCGCGCAGGTCGAGCCATCCTCATCGCTGGCACCGGTGTCTCTATCGCAGCCAGCGTCGATGCTAGGACGAATCGATCACATCCCCAGGCATCGTGGGCCGGACTTTTGGAAGACGGGTTGGAGTGGCTCAAAGAGCACAAGCACATGGACCCTGAGGAGGCCGATGCCCACTTGAAGCTGCTCAGGACGAATCCGAAGACCCACCGTTTCATTTCCGCAGCCGAAGACATTACGGTCCGAATGGGTGGCGCTTCGTCGGATCATTTTAGGGACTGGCTTGCGCGAACCATTGGCACCATCGAAGGTCACGATCGGAGTGTTCTCGATGCCTTGCATGAGGTTCGACAGCATGGAAATCTACTAGCCACGACCAACTACGACAGCCTACTGCTTGGTGATTCGCCGACGCTCAACCCCATCACTTGGCAAGAAACCGACGCCCTCATCGGCGCGGTCCGAGACGGGCAGACGGACAAGATCATCTTCCTCCACGGCTGGTGGCGCAAACCCGAGTCCGTTATCCTCGATTGGAGATCGTATAACCAGATCACGCGCAACGATGTCTACCGCGAAGATTTGGCGGCATTCTGGAATACGAATACGTGGGTGTATGTCGGCTGCGGCGTCAATGGCCTGTCCGATCCCGACTTCGGTCTTCTGTTGGAACGCTACGGCGAGCGCGCTCGTAATGCCCAGCATTGGGACTTCTGTTTGGTGTGCGGAGAAGCTCAGCGGTGTGAGTTTCAGGCACACTTCGATACGTGCAGATTCAACATCCGCGCCGTCTCGTATGGCGAGAGCCGTTCGGACTTGTCCGCCTATCTCCGCTCGCTCCTGCAAGCACCAATCAACACAACGATTCCGGCACCGGCAGATCCCCTACGCGATGAACTGACCAAAGACTTTCCGCTTCAAGAGTACTACAAGATCACGACATCCCTGACACCATTCCCTGGTCTCGGTCATTTCAAGGAGGAGGACGCGCGGCTGTTCTTTGGCCGCACAGCCGAGACGCTGAGGCTCTGGCGAGCCGTGCAGGGGTTTCCTTTGGTGCTTCTATACGGCCAGTCCGGTGTTGGTAAGTCCTCGCTCCTCCGCGCAGGCTTTGTTCCGCGCGTCCCACCCGATACCAAGCTAGAATGCCTCACCCGAAACAAGTCTGTCGGATACCACAAACAACTGGCCTCGCTTCTGGCCGCACTCGGCCGAGGACGGACGGTGGTGGTGCTTGACCAATTGGAGGAAATCTACATCGATAGGGGGGACGACTGGAGGAGTGAAGCAGCTGAATTGTGGCAGACACTGGCCAAGGGACTATCCGACCACCCGTTTTTGACGACCCTCTTATCGTTTCGTAAGGAATATTATGCGGACGTACGGGATTCCCTCAACCAGCACGAGATCTCTTGGAGAAGCGAGCAGGAGATACACCTTTTGCCGCTCAATGCCGAAGGGATTCGCGAAGCCATTGAAGGGGTTGCGAAAAATCAGTATTTGCAGAATCTTTTTCACCTAAGGGTCGGCGACGGTATGGCCGACGCCCTGGTGGCCGACTTACTCGACGACGAAAGCTTAGAATCGCCCATTGGACCCCTCCTGCAGTATCAGCTAAGCAAGCTGTGGGACGATGCCCGGTCGAAACGCCGAAGCGACGCCGACTGGATCGACCTTAGCCTCGATCAGTATAGGTCCCTGCGCAGCAGGACGCTCGATGATCTGCTTGATGATCAGCTGGCTGAAGTTGCATCCGCATGGCCCACATTTGTGACCAACGGCCTAGCGTTGGATGTGCTGCATTCCTACACAACCGACCTGGACACCGCCAAGGCTCAGGTCGAGCAAGACGTTGAGAACCGCTACAGCCACATTGAAGGCATCCCAGACTTCTTCGCGTGGTTGACGAAGAACCTGCTCTTGCTACTGCACGATGGGACTAGTGAGAGACGAACTGTTCGGCTTGCACATGACTGCCTCGCGCCCGTGATTCGTCGACGCTTTCAATGTTCGAATGCGCCCGGACAGCGAGCCGCTAGACTCGTGAAGGCCAAGCCCGGGGAGGTGACGTTCAGTGAGTCTGACGTTGAGACGATCCGCAAGGGTCGACTTGGCATGGGCAAGATCGATGCTGAGGTCATGCTCCAGGTGGAACGAGACGCGTCGAAATACCGCGATCAGCGGCGGCGGCGAGTCCACGACGCGATCCAGAACGCGGAAGTGTGCCTACAACAGCTGCGATTCAAACAAAGCTTGAGACACCTCCAGGAGGCCGTCTCAGTTGGAGAGCCTGATCAGAGGATCTGGGACGTGGCTCTGGAGTTGACGTATCCATTGAGGGATCTCGATTGGACAAGCGAGTTGGAGGAGACGATCGCCTTGCTAGGAGAGCACGGCTCGAGGCCGCTGGCCGAAAGCGCAACGGTGGACCGGTTCTACCCAGTGATGGTCTACGTCACGGGCGGCGACTTCAAAATGGGGAGCGAGGACGAACTAGCCTACGAGGACGAAGGACCCGTCCACGACGTTCATCTGAGCAGCTTCCTCATGTCTGCGACGCCGGTCACGTGGTGGCAGTTTGGCCTGTTCTGTCTGCGGACCGACCGCCCGCTTGCCAGCGACGCCGGATTCGGACGAGGAGAAAGGCCAGCGATCAACGTGAAGTGGCTCGATGCCGTTGACTATTGTATTTGGCTGACGAAGACAGTAGGGGAAGTCGGAGGGAAACAGCTGCAGCAGGTCTACACGAGAGACGGAAAGAACGTAACAGCCGACTTCGACCAGAACGGCTTCCGCCTGCCTACGGAGGCTGAATGGGAATACGCTGCGAGAGAGATGGGTCAAACCAAGCGCTTTGGTAACGGAATGGATGTGGCTGATCCGGCACAGATGAATTTCGACGCCGGGCATGAACTAAATGAACGGACGCCGGGGTGGTGCAGGCAAGGTAAGTCGCTCGACATGACGACCGTAGTCAGAAATTATAAGCCCAATGCCTTGGGATTGTACGACATGAGCGGTAACGTGTTCGAGTGGTGCTGGGATTGGTGGAGCAAGGGAGACGACACTCCCTTTTACCGCACGAAAGACGCAGCGTGCGATCCACTAGATCCAACGTCTAAAGAGCGCAGAGTGGTTCGCGGAGGGTCATGGCAAAGTACCGCCTTCCTTTGCCGGTGTTCGTACCGATGGAGGTTCAATCCAGCGCATAGGTTCAGTAATCTCGGATTCCGGGTCGTTCGCCGGCCGTGAGCTCACTTTATCCCTGCATTGTCTGCTTGACGTGCGAGTCGGGTGGTCGTGGCACCGTACCTCAGCCCTCTCCCCGGACAGCGATGTGTGATCGTCATGGATTTCTCGAGAGCTTCGTTTGATAGACACAAGCACGTTTTTGTGTCGCTAAATGATCATTGCAACAGGCGATGCACCTATTGTTACCTGACTGAGGAATCACTATCTCGCTCGAAGCCGGTTGACGCGTCGGCGTTAATCCGTGGTCTGACTCGTCTATATAAAGAGCATGAGTTTAGGCTCGTCACAATCGCTGGTGGCGAGCCCGGCCTCGTGTCTAACGTCTCGACGGTGGTTGAGGCAATAGCCGATATCGGGTACAGCGTCATTATTAACACGAATGGCACGTTGGGCCCTAAAGGTATTCGTGAGATTCGGAAGTGCAACATAAAGGCAATATCCTTCAGCCTTGATAGTTGTGATAGAGGCGTCAACGACCGGCTGCGTTTCTCTGGCAGCTGGGACCTGGTTCAGAAAGGCGTGCTGCGTTGCAAGGAGGAAGGAATTCCGGTACGAATCTCGGCTGTGGTGTGCACGCTGAATCAGCACGAGGTGTCTCGCCTGTTCGAGTGGTGTAACGCCGTGGGTGTTGAGGTGTTGAACATCCACGAGTTGGACATTTCGGTAGATCCGCAGTTTCTCGGGCCACTGAAACTGTCGCCGGCTGATTGGCGAGAGTTGGTGCGCAAGCTAGTGGTTGAGTTACGCGACAAACAAAGTTACACCGCGCTGAGAATGCCGATTTCGTACCTTACAGAGTTGGAGTCGAAGCGCATCGCTGAACATCAGCTGTCATGTCCCGCGACACACAACGACACGTTGTGCGTGTCGCCACATCTGTCGACGTATCGGTGTCCCTTGCTGATAAATCGGCGCAAAGTATCGTACAAGGAGCTCGACGATGCATTGGAGACGGAGCCATTGGACGGATTGGAAGCGAACTATGGCTCCGCGCGCTGTCCGTTGTCCGGAGCGGGAGGCGGCGATGCACCTGGGCTGATCGATGCGTGCAAGTTGGTAAAAGTGACAATCAACCGAGCCGGCGGTGCTTCGAATACACCGATGTGGGCTGACATCCTAGGACAGTTCTAGGGTGCGTCTTGCCCGAATAGTTCTCCGACAGCAGCTCGCAGTGTGTTACCTGGATCCGTGTTCGCGCGCACCGAGGCGCCTACCCCGTGCGTCCAGCGCTCGGGAGACCTCATCGACCGCGTCGAGCACGTTCTGCGCGAAATCAGTAATCCGGGACGTTGCCAAGCAATTCACGGAGCGGCCGTGAGCAGTCGCTCCCACCGCGCGCGCTCCACGCGGCCGCGCGCTACCGCCTGGGACACCGCCTGGGGGGAGACCCCGAGGACGGGAGCCCGGGGCCCCGCGGGGTGCCCGCCCACCGCCACCCAGCGGGAGGCGATGCCGGCCCGGGCGCGCGCCACCGCGCCGGGGCCCCCCCGCCAGGGCAGCCCGCCCCAGACCGCCCTGGCGGCAGCCCCGGGCCGTGCGGGGCGCCCCCCGGAGGGCGGGTCTGCGGACCGGGGCGGCCGACGCCCCCGCCGGCTGCCGCTGCGCCGCAAACGCCGCCCGGCCGCGGATCCGCGCATCCCCGCGATCCGCCGCGCGCGGGCGGGGGCCGCACTGCCCAAGGCTGGTCCGCGTGTCTCGCCAGGCCCGGGGGCCCGTTCCCCCGAGCGCGCTGTGGCCGGTCCAGGGGCAGCGGGCGAGCGTCCGGAGCGCGGGCACGCCGTTCGCGCGGCGCGGGTGGAGGTGCAGGTAGCGGACGCGGTCCCGGAGGGAGGGCGCCGCCGCCACCACGAAGGACGTGTCGCGGTTCTGGGGAACGCCCGATGATTATAAAGGCTGTGTTCGGAGGACGAAACCCTGTGGGGCCAACCTAATTATGAGCGATTTCTTTGAGGGAAATGGGTAACACTCTGTGGTTCTGAGTGATGCTTATGACCCCGTGTTTTTGTAACCAGGCTTCCACCGCCAGCCGCCGGGCCGTTCCGGCGTGACGGGGGGTGCAATCCGTCTGGGCCTCCATGAGCGTCCGGGTCAGGGCATTGATCTCCTCGAAGACCTCCCGTCGCTTGCGGCGAGTATACGCCTTCAGGGCTGGCCTGGCATCCTGAAACACCCGGCAGGCCACGTCCCCCTGGAGAGAGCGACGGCGGCGATGGTTCAGGTCATGCGCCAAGAGGGCCGCCCAGCTCTGCACTTGGGACTCCGGGATCGGACCGCTGGCGCGGAGCTTCGCCACCAGCGGCGTCTTGAGTTCCCGCACCGCGCGTTCCATCCCGCCGGTGTCGGGCGGATAATGCGGGGGCGAGTTGAGTGGCAGGACCCCGTACCGGGCCAGCACCTCCTCGACCGCGTGCTGATTGAGATTGCCCCCGTTGTCCCGCTTGAGCACGAGCGGCGGGCCATGCTGCACGAAGAGCTGTTCCAGGCGAAGCGCCACGGTCTCTCCTAAGATCCGCTCCCCCACCCAGGGGGGGAACTTGTAGCGCGAGGCGAGATCCTGCACCTGCTGGAGGCGCAGGAGAGGCGAACTCCCTCGCGCCAGTTCCGCGTCGTCCAGGGACCAGACCAAGCCGGGTACGTGCCAGGTGATGTGGCGGCAGGCGGCCTGGCGCTGCTGGGCCCGCTGCCGCCGCAGCGTCGCGGTCAGCGCCTGCAGCGTGCGGCGGGAGACCTGCGGGTGGAACTGCCGGTACACCGCCCCGACGCCTCGGCTGCGCCGGCGGCCGTGGTGCAGGCGGGCTACCTCCCCGCGCAGCTCCTCGAGGGTCAGGGGGGCCACCTTCTTGGGCCCTGGCCGGAGCCGGGCGGGCTGGCCGCGCTCCAGGCGCTGCTTCCACCGCCGGAAGGTCCTATAGGGCACCCCCAGGACCCGGCAGAGGCGCTCGTAGGGCCAGCGCACGTCGTGCTTCAGCTGGGTGAAGGTCGGGATCAGCATCGCGGCCACCTCAGGGGTTTTTTTTATCCGGCTGCGCGAGCACCTGCCGGAGCCGCTCCGTCTGCTGCAGGACGGTGAGCTGGGCCTGCAGCTCCTGGGTCTGGCGTCGGAGGGCCGCCTTCTCCAGGTCGTGCGGCTGCGCCGACCGCCCCTGGCCCCGGTTGCCCAGGGCCGCGACCATCGCCGCCAGGGCCCGGCGCTCCCACTTGGAGTCCGTCTTGCGGGAGACCCCCAGCTGCCGGGCGGCTTCCTGGGCACTCACCACCCCGCTCCGCGCCTGCATGATCAGCTGCGCCCGTTGCCGGGCCAGGGCTTGCTGGTGGGGACTGGCCGTCGGCTCGCGCATCGCGTCCTCCCGCCCCGCGGGCCTTCTCTACTTGGTGGGCGGCGGTGGGGCTTTCGATTCCTGGAGCTTGGTGAGCCGCTGCTCCAGTCGGGCCAGGCGGCTCTGCTGCTGCAGGGCTTGCCGCGCGAGCAGGCGCTCCAGCTTCGGGCTCAGCGCGGGGCCCGGGTCGCGGCGCGTCGGCGCCGCCAGCGCCTGGAGCATCGCTGCTAGCGCCCGCTGTTCCCACTGGGCGAGCACCTTCGGGCTGATCGCCAGCTCCTGGCAGACCTCCCCCGGGCGCCGCCGCTCGGTCCAGAGCGACAGCACCGCCTGCACGCGCTGCTGGGCATTGTATCGCAGCGGGTCCGGTTTGGCTGGGATTTCCGTGCTCACGGGCCCCTCCTTCCAGGTCGTAGGTCACCTCCTGCTGTGGTCGCGATTCCTCGCCATCGACGAGCATCTTCACGCGGCCCTTCTCCGCCCGGATCACCACCGACTGCTCGCCCAGCCGGCCCACCATGTAGAAGGGGCTCTGGGGCTGCCCGCGGAGCGCGAGCTCGAGCACGTTCTCCTGGATGCCCCGCTCGATCACCTGCCGGAGCTCCTGGGCGATGCCGAAGAAGCGATCCGCCGGGCAGAGCCCCTCCAGGGCCTGGTGGGGCCGCCGGTGGTTGTCGTGCGTCCCCCAGAGCCGGATCCGCTCGCCGGCCGCCTCGAAGCTCTCGAACTGGGCGCGCGCCAGGAACTCCTCCCAGATCGTCTTCCAGAAGCGCTCCAGCTTGCCCAGGGTCATGGGGTGGTGCGGGCGGCTCTTGATGTGGTGCACCCGATCCTTCCGGAGCTCCGCCTCGAACCGGGTGGTCCCGCGCCAGCTGGAGAACTGCCGGCCCTGGTCGGAGAGCAGCTCCTTGGGGACCCCGTACTCCGCCACCGCCCGGCGGTACACTTCCAGGACGTGCTCCGCCGTCTGGCTGCGGAAGACGTCCAGCCCCACCACGTAGCGGGAGTGGTCGTCGAGGAAGCCGATCAGGTAAGCGTTCTTGCCGCCCAGGCGGAAGGTGAAGATGTCGGTCTGCCAGAGCTGGTTCGGCGTGGCGCGCTCGAAGAAGCGCGGTCGGGCCGGGTTCCGCTGGGGTTTGGGGCGTGGCTTCTTGAGGAGCTGGTGCGCGTGCAGGGTGCGGCGCACCGTCTCCCGGCTCACCGGCAGGCACAGCACGCGCCGCAGGAACTGGCTGATCTTCTGGATCCCCGCCTCGGGGTGGCGCCGCTTGAGGGCGACGACCTCCGCCTTCACCGCCGGGGCCACTTTCGGGCGCTGCCGGTGCGGCCGTGTCGGCTTCGCCTGCAGGCCCGCTTCCCCCTCGGCGCGATACCGGCGCACCCACGCCCCGAGCGTACTGAAGCCGACGCCGAGTTCGCGGGCGACCTGCTTGGGGGGGAACCCTTCCTCCAGGCAGAGCTGCACCGCTTTGCGCCGGACCTCGAACGGGTGGACGTGGGGGTGCGCCCCACCCGCCCGCCGCGTTGCCTTCCGCGGCCCCCGGCTCTGCTTCCGCCTCCCTCCTGCCTTGCCGATCCTCTCCATGGGTCACACTCCTTTCGGTTCCCCCGGGGAACCTCGGTGTCGGAGTGTCACCCATTTTCCTCACGGACTTTTGCTCATGATCTGGTCGTTAGCCCACTTATCAATTATTGGAGTGCACCGAAATTTTGCTCCGCTTGACCTTGTTCAAGATTCTTGAAGACCCAGCCCTTATGAATGCCTTCCGCGACTCTGATCGACTTGATAAGTATTTCTGCGGCTAACATGCATGGCGGGGATGCTTTACGAACTGCGGGTCAGGCAAAGCCTCCCAACATTCATACCAGCCAAATCCTCTCCTCCCAGTGCGGGTGCGCAGATTCGCCCTGTCCGGGGAGCCGCGCCGGACTCGAACGGGGCACCCCATCAGGCGGATAGCCAGGAATACCCTCCGAATTTCCGCCCGCGCCCCCTCTATAGGGCCGGGGGGAAATTAAAAATCGCTATGGCCTGAACCCAGCCGCTTCTGGCGCTGGCGTTAGGAGCCGGCTTGAGCTAGCATTGCGGGCGGACCAATCAATGGGGCCAGGCCAGTCCCGCCTAGATCGGGCGACCTGAAAGGAATGGCATTCTCTGCGAAAACGCCGCAGGAGGCAGAACGGCAGGCGAAAGCATATCTGGAATACTCCAAACCAGTGAATTGATAGAGGATAGGAACCAATAAACCCGAGGCGGATGCCCAATGAACGGCAGTGAAGGCAGGGGACATGCTCCACACCGATGGGAGGGTGAGGAGGAGGGCAACACAATGACACACGCGGAGTTCTGCGCATCACGGCGGAAGTTCTTGCAGACGCTGGCCGCCTCGGGGGCCATTGCGGCCAGCGATCTCGCCTGGTGGGAGGCCCCGTTCCTCTCGCCCCGCAAGGCCTCAGCCGCGTCCCCCGTGCGGTTCCAGTTCAGTGTCCCCGAGCCCCTGCGGATCGCCTTGATCAGCTCGTTGGTTGAGCGCTTCAACAAGTCCCAGTCGGAATTCGAGGTGCAGGTGGAGTTCGTCCCTCAAGCGCAGGCGCGGCAGCATCTCATCACCGCCATCGCCGCCGGAAACCCGCCGGACTGTACCATGATGTGGGACTTCTGGCTTGGCCAGTTCAACGGCATGGGCGCCGTGGAGGATCTCACGGACCGGATGAAGACGTGGAAGTTCTACGCCACCACCGTGCCCACGGCGTGGCAGTGCGTCACGGAGCGGGGGAGGATCATCTCCTTCCCGCTGGGCCTCACCAACGACGCGATCTTCGTCCGCACGGACCGGATCAAGGAGTACGGTCTCAAGATGCCTACTCCCGACTGGACCTGGGACGACTTCCTCACCCTTGCCAAGGGCCTCACCAAGCCAGAGCGGAACGAGTACGGCTTCGGGATGCGTGGGGCCGGCAGCTGGGCCGTCCTGTACGCCACCGAGTTCATGTACGGCAACGGCGCCCAGGTCCTGAAGGATGGCAAGGTCGCCATCAACTCGCCGGAGGCGGTGGCGGCGTTCGAATGGTACATCGACCTCATCCGGAAGTGGAAGGTCACGCCGCCCAGCGCTCCCACCGACGGCTACCGCCAGATGGTCGAGGCGTTCGGCCGCGGCGTGACCAGCATGTACCTCCACAACTGCGCCTCGATCGAAGAGCAAAAGAAATTCGTGGGCGAGGCGAACTTCGCGACGCTGCCCAGTCCGATCGGTCCGGCCAAGAAGCGCGCGAGCTTTTTCTCCGCCGAGACCCTGACCATGTTCAAGGCGGCGAAGAACAAGGAGGGGGCCTGGAAGTTCATGACCTGGATGATGGACGACGAGCAGCACTACGAGTATTGCAAGACCCTCGGCTCGCTCCCCACCCGGCAGAATCTCACCGACCGTCCACCCTTCAACGGGGCGCCGTACGCGGGCTTCATCAAGTCCTTCCCCTTTTCGATCGTCGTCCCCTACCTGGTCTACCCGGGGTGGGGCGGCAAGCTCGACTCGGACGGGGTGCCCCTGTTCCAGCAGGCGATGGTCGGCCAGCTCGGACCGAAGGAATGTCTGGACAAGTTTGCCGACATGCTGACGAAGAACATGATGTGAGGCGCCGCCTCATTGCCCAGCAGGTGGCCCCGGGATCTCCCCGCATCGGGGACCCGGGGCCGTACCTTCCTCGGTATTCTTGACGAAGTCTCGCACGCGGAAATCCTCGGCCTGACCTACCAGGCTTTGGTGGGCGTCCTCGGCGCCGCACCCCTCCTGTATCGGCAGCCCCCATGTTAATGGACCGGGGGGCGTTTGCGGTTGACAGCCCGTGCGTCCGGTGTGTCCCGTCCCACCGCCGCAGTTTCCGAGCGGGCGGCCCGACGGCCGGAGATTCGCCGCGCGACGTTGGCTCAGGTTGCCCGATCGCCGCTCGGCCCTGGTCTGGATACCCCCGATTCTCGGACCGGACCTCCCTCCTCCCTGGTCGTGTATCCGTAGCTTCCCCGTGTTACCGAGACGGCGGGTCCGGCTTTCAAAGTTAGAGCGGGCACCCGCTGTTGCCAACGATCGCTTCCAGTGATACTGTTTAAACATGATACGCCTCTTCCACATCGAAGCACAAATCCCGCTCTGTGGTGACGCGTCCCAAGACCATACGCCTTCCCGCCAAGTTATCTGACTGCAGGTGGTCACCCTCGCCTGGATGCTGGTCGAGTGCGGCATCGCCCTGGTCTCGGCCTGGCGGGTGACCACCCCCGCGACTGGTCCTACGAGCCGTACTTTGACGACCTCCCCGTCCCCGATCTTGTGATGGCATGATCGGAAGGCCCCAGGGCTGGCCTGTCCGGCCCCACCGCTCGCTGGTGCAGCGCCCCCGTTTATGTTTATCGCCTTGACATCCCGAGCCGGCTGGCGGTAGAGTTCCTACTGTCTGGGTTTGCTCGCGGTTTCCCACCTCGGTTCGGCCGCCCCCTGGCCGGTCCGTCTCCTTCGGCCTTGACGTCCAGCCGAGGGTGTTTTCCAACTTCCTATCCGGTCGGGAGAGAAGTCGTTGGGACACCAGAATCTGACTCAGGGCACGCTCTGGGGGGCCTACGTCGAGGACTTCCTCGAAGAGCTCCCGTGAGTGCGCAGCCCCCGGCCGGGCCGAGGCCTGCCGGCTGCCCGCGCACCCAAGCGCGGCCCAACCGAGGGGAGGTGATGTCCGTCGCGCCGCCGTCCTCAGGCCTCCCGAACCTGGGGAACACACGAGGCCGAGAGTGGGGAACCTTGAACCGGCGTGGACACTCAGGGAGGGTGCCATGAAATCGCTGTACAAGTTGGGCCTGGTGCTGCTCGCAGGCGTTGCAATTGGCGCCGCCGCGGACAAGGGGCTAAACGCGCAGACCAGCCCGCCCGCCTACTACCTCGCCGAGGTCTTCGAAGTGACCAATCCGGACGAGTTTAAGACCTATGCCGCGGGTGTCGCGGCGACCGTCGAGAAATACGGCGGCCGTATCCTCGTCCGCGGGGGCAAGGCGGATGCGCTCGAAGGCGATCCCCCCAAGCGTATCATCGTCTTCGCCTTCAAGAGCATGGCAGACGCACACAAGTGGTACGATTCCCCCGAATATTCGGCGATCAGGCCGATCCGTCAGCACTCGGCGAAGGCGCGCAATTTCATCGTCGAGGGCCTGCCGGAATAATGTGAGCTGCGCGCGGGGCCGCGCGTCCTGGGCAAGGGGCCGTGGTCGACCTTATAGGCTTATTGCGGGAGGGGCTGAGGCCCGCGGGGTAGGGTCCCCATGCCCCGCGGCTTCCGCTTCGACGCTACCGGCGTCCTCCCCGCCTGGGGCGGGCAAGCACCACATCATGGTGCGCGGCATCGACCCCTTCTCGACCGGCCCCCAGACGTTCGAGGTCTTCACGCTCACGCGGCCCCCCGGGCCGGGCGGGCCGGGGCGCAGATCGAGGGCTGGATTCTGGGGATCAGGTGAGGAGGCCACATACCGCGCTCATAATGGGGGACGTTGCATTATCTGTCACATCTTGCTATCATCCCCTCCATCATTCCTCAGCAAGCACGGCTGGATGCCCCCGGAACCCTCCACCACGTGATGGTGCGGGGGATCGAGCGCACCGTCATCTTCCGGGATGACACCGACCGGGCCGATTTCGTCACCCGCCTCGCCGCCCTCGTGGAGGCTGGAGCCCTCACCGTCTACGCCTGGGCCCTCCTCCCGAACCACGCCCACCTCCTGGTCCGGACGGGGTCACGCCCGCGGCCCCGGAGCATGCGGAGCCTCCTCACGGGGTACGCCGGCGCCTTCAACCGGCGCCACCGCCGCGCCGGCCACCTCTTGCAGAATCGGTACAAATCCATCGTCGTGGAGGCAGAGCCCTACCTCCTGGAGCTGGTCCGCTACCTCCACCTGAACCCTCTGCGGGCCCAGGTCGTCCCCGACCTCCGCGCGCTGGCCCGCTACCCCCTACCTCCCCGGGAAGATCACCCTCGAAATCACGTGCTACGCCGGAGATTTCCGGGCAAAACGGGGCTCCCTGGCGGGCACCCTGCCTGTTTTCCCCGCCCCCGCCACCCGCGGGTATCCCGGAAGGGAACGGCGGGCAGCCGGCCCGCATCCCTTTGCATCTCCGGGAGTTACCGGGCACGGTAAAGGCATGAAGGCTGAACGGGGGGTGGAGAGGTCTCTCTCTCCCCTCTACCGGGCATCCAGCGTTTGTTCGGAAAAGGAGAACGCCCCAAGAGGTCACTCCCGGGGCGTCACTCGGCTACGTGACAATCTCCGGCTCCCCTCCTGGCCGTCATTCACGCCGCCACCTCTCCTTCGAACGGGACGGTGAGGTCCAGAGTGCAGACCCCACTATATTTGAGAAAATTCCCCCTGAGGGTTCGAACCCCATTGAGTGGGCGTTTTGCACAATTGTGGGTCCGCTCCCCCGGACCGCCAATTGAGCAAAAGTCGGCCCTTCCCGGACACCGTTGGACATTGGCTGGAGACCGGCGCGTCAGAGGAAGGTCGGGGCCCCCGCTGCTCTCATCGGGGGTTTGTCCCGGATGCGGTCTGCCCGTCATCGCACCTCCCCGACGTGCCTGTCCGCGCTGAGGTCCCCCGGGCCTCCGGCCGTGCTCCCGAGCGGAGGCAGGGGGCCGGAGGGCCGGCGAGGACCCGTGGAACCTCGGACCCTCGCCGACCGAGGGGGTCACTGTGACTTCTGCTCCGGCGTCCCGCTGGGGGTCGCCGCGGGGGCCTCGGCGGGTTGGGGCACCGGGGCCGGCACCGCGGCGAGCTTCGCCTTCAGATCCGCATTCTCCTGCGTGAGCTGCTGGACCTGCGAGTTGAGGTCCGCCACCTGCGCCGCCTTGGTGCCCCAGACGCCATAGCCAACCACCACGCCGACCACCAGAGCGACGATCATGAGCCCAATCCAGAATCCGCGCTTCATCGCTCTCACCTCCTTGTTCGAGCGCTAGCGCTTCCCTGGCCTGTTCCAATTGAGTCCCTTCGCGGCGGCGGTCCTTCGCCGGCCGCCCCCGCTCCACTGCGCGAAGGGCTGCCCCTGGCCCGGGAGCACCCTCACGCTCGGCCCGGTGGGGATCGTGGCGCAACTAGCCAGGCCCACGCCCGCGATGAAAGGCAGCCGGTGCCCCTCCGTCCTCCGGCGCGGCCTCCTCCTACGGAGTCGGCCCGCGTGGCGGCGCCGTCGAGGGGGGGACGACGGTCAACCAACCCGGTGGGCACGCCTGGATGTACGGGTAGTAGCCCTGGGGATTCGGGCAGTAGTACCAGTAGGCGGGCGGTGGCGGTGGCCCGGGCTGCTGCTGGAGGTACACGGGCGGGGACTGCGGGGCCACCACCGGTGGCGCGTAGTAGGGGTAGGCGTAGTCCGGGTCGGCATAGTACGGGTACCCTGGTCCCCACCACGTGGAGCCCCACCAGAACCCGGGGCCGATGACGACGGCGCCCCCGCGCCCGCCGTCCCCACGGAACCCCCCGTGCCCCCATCCCCCGCCTCCCCGTGCGAACGCCGGCGGTGCCGGGCCGAGCAGGAGGGCTGTCGTCAGCAAGACCGTCGCCATGAGCCACTTCCGCATCTTCCTTCCCCCTTCGTCGGCCTCGGTGCGACCGCGGCTGGCCAGGTATTGGGAGGCTCGACCCTCCCGGGCCTGGACTGTCCGAGCGCCGCCGCCCTGTCGCCCTCGCCGCGGGGCGCCCTGCACGCCGTCCCGGGACGCTGCGCGTCCAGGGACAACGGCACCCGTGGCCTCCCCCACCGGGATCGTCCAGCGGTCCCCAGATAGCATAGTATAGAGCACGCGGTGAGCATGACCAAGGCAATTGCAGGCATTACTGCACGGAAGGCAACGACGATCCTCCGTTTCCCCGATTCCGACGGCGTGACATTCCCCGTTGGCCGGTGGCTGTGCCGCAGCCGCGGGGCGTTCCGACCGAGCGCCCCCGGGGGAATCCGGCGAGGATTCGCGCCCCCTGAACGATTTCCCCCGGCGGCATCTGTCGCACCACCCGACACCATGGTCCCACTTCTCGGCCGTGCCTGTCAGGCATGCTGAGGGGGTCCGGCGCCTGGGCGGAGCGCCGGCGGCGCGGATCAGCTTGGGGTGGGATCGGGGTGGAGCGCGGCGTCGCGACCATGCGGAGGGCGCACGAGGTGCGTCGTGGCCCAAATGCGCCTTGACATTCTGCGCGAGGCAGCAGATAAGGGAGCAATCCCATCCGAATGAGTCTCCGCCTTGCCATCGCGCGGGTCGGCACGTTCCGAATCGAGGGCGCGCTGAGGATCTGTGCCGACACCGCGGGCAGGGTGCGGACGATCATCGGGGACCCACCCCGCGACAGCGCCGCCGCCCTGGCGCGAGCCAGACCATGAAGTACGCAGCGGTTTGCGACGGCGGGTCTAACTCCGCCGTCGAACGGACCGCTGGCTCGCATTCGCTTGCCCCGGCCGCTCACCGCGAACGTTCGGCGGACAAGAGAGGCATCAGTCCTCAAGGAGGGGAGCACCGAGCGAGTCGTTCCCGGCAGACGTAGCGCGCAAGCTGAGGTGCCACGCCTACAGACTGATCGACCCGCGAAACGGAGAGACCCTCTACGTCGGGAAGGGCCAGGGCAATCGCGTCTTCTCCCACCTCCGTGCCGAGCAGGGCCTCGCAGGCGCTGATCTCGACAACAAGAGTAGACGCAGAAGGGAGAGACGCCTTGCCGGTTGTGAGGTTGCTCCTGTGATTCCTCGGCACGGCATGGACGCGAAGACAGCGACCGAGGGTGAGGCGGCACTCAGCGCACTTCCCCGGCCGCGAAGATGTACCTGGGCGTCTTGGCGGTATTGGCCGTGAGGCCCCCCCCCGAAATCCGTCGGTTGTATGGGGGCAGGCGTGCGCCTGACGAATACCGACAGCGTGGTGTCCCGAAGCCGATCACGGACCCCGGGAAAGGGGAGAGATGAATCTATTCCTGGCCCATATCGCCGATGCCAATTACTCGCGCCTTCTGCCTGACAGGCTGAATCGAGCCACGGAGGACACTGGGCGTGTCAAGATCATGGCGTTTCCGCCGCTGGGGATCCAGACATTGGCGCCGGTGCTGCGGGAGCGCGGACATGGAGTTCGCCTGTTTGACACGGGCCATCCGCAGATGAAGCCGCAGCACATCGCCCAGGAGGCGCAGCGGCAGCGCCCGCATGCGATCGGGCTTTCGTTTGTCTCCACGACGACTTACCCGGCGACCAAGGAGGCGGCGCGGGTGCTCAAGTCGGCGGCGCCGGAGATTCCGATCATCATCGGCGGCGCGTTTGCGACCGTGAACGCGGACCGCATCCTCACCGATTGCCGGTGCATCGACGCCGTGGGCGTCGGCGAGGGTGAGGAGCTGCTGCCGGAGTACCTGGAGCATCTCAATACCCCCGGGAGCGTGGCGGGCCTGGTGTGGCGCCGCGGAGAGGAGGTCATTCGCAATCTCCCGCGGCCTCTCTTGCGTGACCTGGACAACTATCCGTATCCCGATCGAACCAGCCTGCCGATCGACTACATCGAGTCGCTGCCGCTGGATGTGCCGGCGGCATTGTCGCTGGACAAATTCTGCACGATGCAAACGTCGCGGGGCTGTCCGTATCACTGCATTTACTGCGATATTCCGTCGCTGTCCGAGGGCAAATGGCGCAGCCGCTCGCCCGAGCATGTGCTGGGAGAGATGCAGCAGATCAACGACCTGGGCTATCGCTCGGTGTACCTCACCGACGACCATTTCCTGATCAACCGCCAGCGCATCAGCGCCATCTGCGACGGCATCGTCAGTCGCAAGCTCGAATTCCGCTGGGGCTGCGAAGGCCGGGTCGATGCCGGCGCCGTCGACCAGTTGCCCGCCATGAAGCAGGCCAACTGCGGAGCGCTGGCGTTTGGCGTGGAGGCGGGCACGCAGAAGATCCTCGACCGCCTGCGGAAAGATCAGACCCTGGAGCAGGTCGAGCGCGCCGTGAGCGAGGCCAAGCGATCGGGGATCAGGTGGCTTCACGGGTTCTTCGTCCTGGGCTGTCCGGATGAGATCGCCGCCGACATCCGCGCCAGCTTCCGGTTCGCCGCCCGGCTGCAACTCGACACGTTCGGCTTCAACCGCCTGTGCGCCTACCGGGGCACGCCGCTGTGGCAGGAGTATGTCGACCGCGGGATCATCGATGACGATCGGGACTGGCAGAAGTGGTTCAAGTGCTCGGACATCGATCCGACGGCGCTGCCGGGCGAAGAGGTGAACCGGCTGCGGATGACGGGATATGCGTCGCTGTTTGCGCGGCGGAGCATCAGCCGGCCCATCCGCACGTTCCAGCTCATCCGGAGCTTTGAGCGGCACATGGAGACGAGGGATCTGATCACCCTGCTGGGCTCGCCGTTCCGCCGGCGCCGGCTGACGCGCGAGCCCGACCTGCCGGCAAAGATGCTGGACCAGGGATTGAAGGCGCCGATTCGCGGGGCGGGGGCGTCGAACCATGCCCTCGGAAGGAATGGCGGGAAGGGGAGCCAGGGGAATGCGCCGCTTGGCGGTTGAGACCGGGGGCGACACGACGAAGAATGCAACGGAGAGCACGTGGCATGGGTACTCGTGCGGGCCAAACCAACAGCGCGAGCGGCCGCACCTGAGTGCCGCCGAACCAGCCGCTGCAGCCGACCGGGCTGGCATGATGGCTCTCCAAGGTATGAAGTCCACACAGCCGGCCCGGCGGCTGAGCGGTGTCGTTAGGTGGAGCTAATGGACGGAGGAGAAAGCAATGAAGACAAAAGTAGGTGTGTGGATTGACCATAGGAAGGCGGCCATCGTGGCGGTGACGGACAAAGGGGAAGAGATAGGACTGATAATATCGAAGGTCGAAACACAGCTCCGCCGTTCTGGTGATTCACCTCTTAAGGGTCCCTATGAACCACTGCAAGTACCGGCAGATGATAGCCGCCAGAGAACGCTGACGGGGCATCTCAACATATACTACGATGCGGTAATTGCGAGTATTCGTGAGGCTGAATCTATTCTGATATTTGGTCCTGGTGAGGCAAAAGACGAGCTGAAAGCACGTCTTGAAAGAAACAACCTCGGTGGACGCATCGTAGGTATTGAAGCAGTTGACAAGATGACGGATCGGCAGATTGCGGCGAAAGTTCGACAGCGCTTTTCCAGATAGCGTTCGGCAATAGGATGGAGGTATAACCACCTCACCAAGGAGTGCCCGCGGCATCGCCACCCGCGCCGCGCCTGACACCTGACGTTAAGTGCCGATCACCTTCCATTGCCTGCCGGTGGCGGACCGGAGGGTCCACTCCAGTATGGGTCCGTTTCGCCGGGCACTCCAATTGCGCATAACAGTTTGAGCCCGTGGGCATGCAGCAGGTGCGGTCGATCAGGGCCGTCACTCCGCGCGGCCGAGCTGGCGAATCGCCGCATGGATAGCAAATGCGCGACGCGGAGGAGCTGGCATGGGTGCGTCCTTACGCCGGCCGATTCCCATTCCCAGGATAGACGGCTTCGGCCCTCAGTATGGGACAGGGACGCCTCGGCGTGCAGGGAGTGGCCGTCCCACTCCCCGGCGTAGAGAGCGAGGATCCGCCCGGCCTTGCGGGCGAAGGCGGGGTCGCGGGGGAAGATCCACGCACGGTGCTGCCCGGGGCGGATGGCATCCTCGGAGAGCCAACGCCACACGGTCGTGCCGCTCACCGTGGCGATGAGGCCGGTCCGTTGCGCCTCGCGCGCGATGTCGGCGCAGCTGAGGCGGGACAGGGCGAGCCCCCGGGTGGCGGGCAACTCACACGCGAGGGCCATGACCTGCACCCCAACGTCCGGGGGGGAAACCCCGCGGCCGGCCCGGCCGCGCCCGCTCCGCCAGGCCGGGTAACCGGTAGGAGAAGAAGCGCTTGCGCCAGACGCTGACCACATCGCGGCCCACCGCGAGCGCCGCGGCGCTCTCGGCATTGGACCAGCCCTCGGCGGCCAGCAGGATCATCTTGGCCCGGAGCACCTCGAAGTACGGCAACATATACTTCCGGGCCCGGCTTTCCAGGATGTCCCGTTCGTGCGGCGAGAGGTCGATGACGTACGGGCTCTGCCGTGGCATCTCGGCGCTCCTCCTCGCCCACGGAGGATAACCGAGGAGCCATAATCTGGCAGGAACAATACGTTGCCATATTTAAGCCGATAAGTACTAAGCAGGATTGGAAGCAGCCTACTTCTTCTTGTATCCCTTCCTCGGTTTGCCTCCCTTCGTTACCAGTCTGTGGGGTGGCTTGATCTTGAGAAAATCAGAGACGGCCTCGTCAGGCGTGATCGGATGAAGCGAAACGGGAACAGGACGCTTCGGCTTCCGTGCGGGTTCCATCGTCAGCCCTCCTCCCTATTGGAGAGTATAGAACGAGCCCGTTCAATCCGCCCGTCCAGAACCATGCACGTCCGGAGTACATGGAACCACCAATCAACAAACACACACTGACTTGTCACCTTATGGACTTGATGGGTACGGCCTGATATAAATCCGCTTCTTGGTGCGCCAGACGCGACCAAGTTCGTCGATGCAAAGGGCACCACTTCGAACGCGCCCGAGAAACGCCTCCCCTGCTACCTTCACGTTCTTCGGAGCTCCTCAACTGCGGCCCCAACAACCCTCCTCGATCCACTCATTCCGATGGAGATGGGCGGTCTTGGCCGGCGTGGGCTGGTGACAGATACTGCATGCCACGGTCGCGTCGTCCTCCGGCCGCATCCGCGTGGTGATCCCGAGGGCCGTGCGGACCTTCTCCCGCCACATCGAGAACCATTCCACCAAATCGCCACCACTGACCTCGGCCTAGCCGGACCCCGGGGTACCGGGCGGCAGGTCCATGTCGTAGTCGAACTGCGGGAATGCGTCGACCGCCTCCTCCAGAAGCCCGCGGCACCGTTCCGGATCGGACCGCTGGGCGATCCCCACCTCTCGGGCGAGCCAGCCGAGCGCCTCATTCGCCCGCTCCAGCCCCTGCTCCTCACTCCGCATCTGCTCTTCACCGAGCAGCGGGCCAGGCTCAAACAAGACATCGGTATTCCCCACATCCGCCACCACCGCTTTCGCAGCAGCTAGCAGGTAACTGCCCACCGCTCACCTCCTCGCTACCTCCCGGCGGGCGGCCTCCAGCACTGCCTGCCACTCACCATGGGTCAGCCGCTCGCTCGTCGGTCGAATCTTGCTCGGGCTCTCCCCTTTCTCCAGGGCAGCCACCGCCACCTGGAACGCCGCCTCGATGGCGCCAAGCCACTCCTCCTGCGCGGTGAGCGTTGGGATCGGCCGCGCCTCGACGACGGCCGTCATGTCACCCGCCTCGATTCATCCATCCGCCACCCCCCTTCAGGGATCGTAGTCCTGCCCGTCCCGAACCACGACGGTCGCGGGCCACTTGAACCGACATTTCCCATCCGACATGCGCCCCGCGACCATCGCGGGCCATTCAGCCTCATTGGCGAACACCATATCATCTCTGACAGTGTCTGACAGTGCCGTCAAGCCTTTTTGCGGCTCCAAGACTGGATTCCCGACTCCGGGATGCCCTCTTCGCCCCCCCGGCACCCTGAATGTGCAAAACAGCCGTCTGCACCAAACGGCGGACTAACCCCCGTGGACTTCAGCCACAACAAGGCCATATCTCAGCCTCCACCGCCTATCTGGGTCAAGCGCAAGAGTCCCGATCCTGGAGACGCCAAGAAATGCCTTCGCTCATCGGGAGACTCGGCGATTGAGGCGCGGTGCCAACACACGGGACAATCGGTTCGCGCAGCCTCGCTGTTCGTCGCCCTCCCCCTCCGAGTCTTCGGAGGTGCTCCGATATACCGTGCAATTCCCGCCCCTACCGCCCCCGAGGGGATAGGGCAGCATCGCCCTCAACCACGTGATTCTATGCGACGGAGACCTCCGGAGGCCACGGGAGCGCCGAGTGGATACGGCCTTGCATGTTCCCTTAAAAGGGGGCTCTGTTCGGAGAAGCCCGAGGAGGTTGAGGCCGGTCTTGAGGGAACCGCGTCACCCACGGAGGAGGAGACTATGGAACAAGATAAATGGTGATTCTCCGTGGCAGCGTAGGCAACTTGGCAGAGTGTCAGGAAGCTGAGTACGCTGCTTGGTCAGCTCCCGGCGTGTCTGAAGTCGAGAACAAACTAACGGTTACAGGTTAGACAGCGGTGGCCACAGGCAAGGGGGAACACACATGGCGCACCACCACGGGAGTGAATACCAGGTCAGAATTGTTCACGAGGACGGAACGGAGGACCTGAGCGGGTGGATGCAGAGCGAAGAGCAGGTGGCTCCAGCGCTGGCTGCCATCCACCGGCCGCACGGCACCGCGTACTGGCTTCGGGCACGAAGCGTTCGCTGTCCCGACTGCCTCGAGAGGGACCAGGGCATCTGGGAATGTCCCCTGACGGGTATCCCGTCTTCCCGATGCAGCCCCCACGACTCCGAGTATCTGCTCGCCGTGGGGTGGAGGAACCGGACCGAGGTGCCCCAGCAGCGGCGAACCATTCCCGCACGCGAAACGACGACGTTGTATGCAATGGCATTGGAGATTGTCGGCTCCGCACAGCGAGCGGCGTGAGGGTCGGGGAGTACACCTGAACCCCCTCACGCCGCCCTCCGCCGGCGGCCGGGGCTCCGGGAGCCCCAGCGCCGCCCGGACGGCCGCGCGCCATGTCGCGAACCAGTCGACCAGGGCGCTCCCACTGGCCTCGCCCTCCCCGTCGAACTGCGGCCAGTCGTCGACCGCCTGTTCCAGCAGCCGGCGGTACGCCGTCTCCTTTGACTCCGCCTCATCGCACATCCGGTCCCCTCCTTCCGGGCCCCCCTCTGCCGGGCGGCCTCCTCAGTCTTGGGCAGGGGTCATGATCGTCACGCACGGCTTCCCGGCGTCGTCCGGCCCGCGGTCAGGTCCGCCTGACACGGGGGGCGGTGAGCCGCTACGCTTGTTCCTCGTGCACCGTCTTCTGGTCGATGTATTCTTTGGCGGCCTCAACGGCCTCATCCTCCGAATCGTATTCTCCTGGGATCCGCATGGCTGCGTCCGTCAGGGAATCCTTGGTGGGCATCTTCCGCGGTCCGAGATTCACGATGGAAACGAGCCAGGATCCCCTGGACAATTCCATGGTATGGATCCGGTGCTGTTTGTAGACTGGACTCTCCTTCAATTCGCTTGAACCTCCTTGCTCATTCATGCCGGCAACTCCCCCCGCCTTCTCGCACTTACCTTCCGCGCCGCGAGCGCTGCCCCTTCAAAACTTCCGGACCACAACCAGCCCCCGGCGTGCCGCCCGGAATTCCACGCCGTGGGTGTGGTCCGCATCGAAGAAGCGCAGCCGCTCTTCGCCCGTCGATGGGTCGTGGATGAGTTGAGCGTTCCCCTCCTCGATCGCTCGGCAAAAGAAGGTCCGCAGCTGCGCGGGCAAAGTCAGCAGGAAGGAATCTTTCCGCACGCCGGGGGACGTGTTGCGGTCCTCAGCCATCGGCTTCCCCACCTTCAGCCTTTCACGAAGGCGAACTTTACTCCGCAGCGTTCGCAGTGGGTCAGCACTTCGTAGCGTGCCCGGTCATACTGCTTGACCCAGTCGAAAGTGGCATCGTCAGTCTGCTCTGCTGCCTCCGGACGGCCAGCCTGGACCCAGCAGTCGTGGCACAAACTGATGGGTTGGTTCGGCGCATGCGGCGAGGGGATCTCCGGGACGTCGTAGGCAGCCACGCGATTCTCTGTGGCGGCCTCACTTCCAAGCCCGGGATGTTCGAGGTTGAAACGATCCGCTGCGTCCTGCCCGGGAAAGGCAGCGTGCTCTGCCTTCGCCAACTCTTTCCTCTCCACCTCATCCATTTCGCTCCTCCTCCTCCCGCCGCTGCCAAGCGTCACCTTGGCGGCGGCACCGCCGCGCTGGCCCCGCTGCTCATCGCCTCTCTGCCTCCAGCTCTGACGCGGGCATCTGACGGGCCCCGGCCATCGGCACGGCACCCCGGGCATCCCGGAGGGGCCAGAGCGGATCCGTCGCCCGGCGGGAAGCGTGCTCCCGGGCGGCCTGCAGCTGGCGGAGGGGCTCACCGCGCTTGCGCGGGAGAACCCCTTCCGGAGTGAGAGCCTGCTTGCTCACGGCTTCACTCCACCAGGTCGGCAATCGACACGCCGAGGGCCTTGGCCAGCCGGACGGCCACGGCAAGAGACGGATTCAGCTTCGACCCAGTCTCCAGGCGAGCTACATACTCTTGGCTGATCTCTGCTTTCTCGGCGAGTTGCACCTGGGTCAATCCTTTCTTTTCGCGGATCTTCCGGAGCTGCATGCCGAACCCCTTGATAATACCCATTGGTAATATCCCCCCTGGTTCTAGACTTTCCAGGGGTTATTTTGGGCTTCCTGTCGATTTCTCACCTGCTCCATCAGATCCCGCTTCCCCCGCCGGATCAGTTTCTTTTCTGGCCTTTGGGCCGCCTCCCGGAGGCCCGCGGCGGACCGGACGGAGCAGCTCCAGGATGCGGTCGAACTCCTTGGCATCCGCCATGAGCCTCGATTTCGAGACGCTCATGATTTCTCTCTCCCCCTAGAGGCTTTCGAGAGTCGTTGCGACAGGGACCGGAGATCACGCAGCCTGTTCGCCTTTACCGGAGTCGGACCTGGCTAGTATGGCCCCCGCCGGCCTGGATGTGGAGGCGCACCGTCTTCACTTTCGCCAGTTTGTCACGAACGGCCTCCGGGTCCCATCCGCCTCCGGTCTCAGCATAGCGCGTGAGCCGCTCTTCGACCCGTCCGAGCGCCCGGCATACCTGGTCTTTGTCCTTTTGCTCCAGTCGCACAGACCCCCCTTCGGCCTTCGCCTTGCTGAAGGCCGCGTTGAGGATCCGGCCGGCCTCCTCCTCGACACCGTCTCGTTGGAGTGCGTCCAGGCCCCACTCTGTCAAGCTACGTGAGAGGTTAACCCCTGATTCGCCCATCGCGTCAAGCTCCCCCTTTACCTTTCGTCTGCCTATCGCCGCATCCGTCCCTGGATCAGGCCAGGTGCTCCAGCTGTAGGCCCGCCTTCCCCGCCGGGACTTTTACCGATCCCACGAGCCGGACGTCCCTGTTCGCCTGAGCCTAGGCTTTCCAGTGCTGGCTGCGAGGGTCCTGGGACGTGTCGGTGCCGGCTTGGGGCCCGGGTCGGGCTCCACTCCCCTGGGCTTTCATCCTGTGCTTCCGCTGGCGCTCCGCGCTCCCGAGGGTCGCCCGGATGACGGCGAGGAGGGCCTCGAGGCGAAACGGCTTCGCGAGGCACGCCGCGGCCCCCGACTGGTAGGCAAAGCGGCTCAGGGCGGCGTCCTCGCCCAGCGTCAGGAAGACCACCGGGATCGGCGCGGTCAGGGGATTCGCCTTCAGCTGCCGGAAGACCTCGTAGCCGTCCAGGTCGGGCAGCCGGACGTCCAACAGGATGAGGGCCGGGGCCAGACTCGCCGCCGCGGTGAGGCCCTCCATCCTGTCGGCGGCCTCGAGGCTTTCATGGCCGGCGATGCGGAGCATCTCCCGGATGGCCATCCGCAGATCGGCGTCATCACCCACGATCAACACGCACTTCTTTCCCGCCATGGTTGCTCTGTGTCCTTTCATCCAGGAGGACCAGCGCCGGGCGCTCCCTGCTGGCCATCATGCGCCCGTCCAACCCATCTGGGGACACGGCGACCCGATAGCCGTGGGCTTCCAGCCGCTCGCGCACCCTAGGTTTCGGTCCACCCAGTGATCTGTCCATATCGCGACCTGATGTGCTCTTTGGCGGCATCGATCACCGTCTGCAGGACAGCGCTCTGAAAGTATGCCGGCTCATCATGTTTGACTGTGGGGAGCCCTTTACCGCGCTCTTCCCGCGCGGCAAGCGATGTGTGGAGGATGTCCACTCGCGCGCTAAAATCAATCCCTGACCGAATGACAGTTATTGAAAATCGAATCCCGCCGATAGGTCCTGCGCTCCGGCATCACCTGCGATGGTCTTGATTGTTGTCATTTTCAGGAGCCTCCCCGTTTTTTGCACGCAGCAGCCCCTCATAGAATATTACTGTCTGGAGGATCTAAAAATCACCCTCGATGCCTTCCATGGGGCCTCCTCTCCCACGGTGGTCAACGTCATAATGATCACGCGTCCCGAAGACGCTCCAGCGTCGCCTCGAGGAGCCATCCCAAGTCCTGCTCCTTGGCTGCTTGACGCCTGTTTCGCTTCCGCCGGCTGAGGGCTACCCGGCAGCGACCGAAGCACGCCGCTCAGGACTCCGGCAAGGGGAGTTCCCGCTCCCCGATCTGAATCAAGGGGGAGCCGTCGGGCCGAAGGCCGATCCGGAGGCGCTCCTTCCCCAGGCGGTCGTAGAAGATCACGTGTGGCGCGTGCGCGTCGATGTCCAGCCGGGCCCGGATCTCGCCGCGCTCATCCTGCACCACAAATTCTCGCGCCTCCACCTTCCGGCTCGTGACGAGGGCGCGCACCTGGACTTCCACGTTCTTCAGGCGGTCAACGATCATGTCCAGCCGGGCGGTCAGCCCTCTGTGCTCGGGTGCTTCTGGGGTCATCGCTGGTCCTCATCGTTAGAGCCGGCGCTCTCTTCGTGTCCGGCAGGCTTCTCAGGCGAAGCCCTCGGTACCCAACCCCGCCTGCTCTGCCAGGATCTTCAGGAGCTCCCTCAGCCGGTTCGCGCGGTCTTCCCGGCAGAGCGGCTCCGCCATGCCCCAGGTATTCACCTCGGCAACGATCTTCAGAGCGGCCGCAAGACCCCGCACCTGCTGGGGGCTCATTTCGCTGAAGAGGATACCGCTCTGGTACTCTTCCGACTGAGGTCGTTCGGCAGGGTACTCCCAGGTGGAAGGCCGCGTCCAGACGATCCGGCCGGACAGGTGTAGCCGACCCAGGGCCCAAGGGAGGTCTACGGTGCAGGGCTGTCCCTTCTCGAGGAGCGCCTCGTGTGCGATGCGCGTCCCTTTGATACTTAGGTCCAGGAGGGTCGGGGCCTGGAAACCCGGCTCGGGACAGCCAAGGTCGTGCGGGACGGGGAGGCGTATGAATTGGCGGCGCTCGACTCTTCTGCCCATGGTCCCCTCCACTTCTCTCCCCCGTGGGGATCCACGCCGGGCGGACGTGAGGTCCGACGCCTGAGGAATCAGGCGAAATCCTCCGGCCCTAAGCCCGCCTGCCTGGCCAACACCTTCACCAGCTCCCGAAGACGGATCTCTTTGTCCGTCCGAGCCTCCAGACGCCTGCGCCGACTGAGAGCTGCCAGAATCTTTCCCGAGCACCATCGCTCGCTCCAGGGTCTCCGCCTAATTAACCAAGCCAAACGTTTTCATGGCACCGACCAGATCTCCTTGCCGGTCTCATCGCGCAGCTGCAGCGTCGGCCCGTCCTTGGTCACGCCCAGCGCGGCGCGGTTCTTGCTATTCTCATCGAGCAGGGTAAAGAATGGTGAACCGTTGCCCCTCACAAAAAGCGCCGCACGTGTCTTCGCAACACTGTCAAATAGACGAAGGCCCGGCGATCCATCAGGAGCCACGAGTAACCAGGCCCGAGGGGTTCCAGACTTATCTATGAGCATGAGGCCCGGCCCTCCATCGCGCCCGACATCGGCCCGCACAATCAACCCCAAACGTATGTTCCCGTTCTGGTCGAACAGACGCAGCCTTGGTTCGTCCTCTTTCAGGTCCAATGCGGCGCGGTTCTTTCCATTCTCATCGGACAGATTTAACACCGGCCCGGCCTTGGACACGCCCAGCCCAATGGTGGTCTTGCCGATCTCGTCGGACAGCAGCAGCATTGGCCCGTCCTTGCCCACGGTCAGCATGACGCGCGGCTTCCCGTTCTCATCGAGCAGGGACAACCCCGGCCCATTCTCGTCCACGTCCAGCATGGCGCGGACCTTGCCCGCCGCGTCTTTAACGACAAACCCCTCCGCCTCCACTGTCCGCGCCCGCGGCATTGCCTGGCCCATGAGGAGCCCAGCGGCGGCCAGTACCACGACCGCAATCCCCGCCCCCCGCAACCTCCGGTTCTGCCGCTCCACCTTCTCCAGGCGGGCCACCACTGCCGCCAGTGCCCCTTCATACGCGCTCATGGCCGTGCCCCTCTCTATTGAAAGATGAACAGAAAGAGCGACACCACTAAGACGGTAAGGCACCCATAGATAATGATTTGCTGGGTCTCCTCGTCTAAGCTCCGCTGGCGCTGGCCGCCAAAGAAGAAGCCGCCCGTTGCCGCAGAGAGTCCCACGACGAGAACGAGAACAAGCATCAGCACGAGGTAGGAAAGGAGCCAGGACCAGAGGAGAGCTCCGATCCCGTCAGTCCAAGGCGTCTTCCCGTCGTGGCGAACCTCATACACGAAAGACATGACCAACGCGGTCCCAAACAGCAAGCAGTTCCGCTTCACCCGCCGGGAGAACTTCCTTTTCGAGCCTGGCGCTTGCATGACGCTCATTGCTGCGCCGTCCCCCGTCGCAACCCCTGCACCCGTGCCAGCGTCCGCGTGAGGGCCTCCTCCACCTGGGCAAGCTCCGCCGCCCGGCTTGCCTGCCAGGCGGCCTTGCGACACTTGGTCGAGCAGAACCGACCCCGGCTATTCTTCGGCTCAAAATCGGCCTCACAACGTTCGCACCTTGCCAATGGCTACTCCCCTACTCCTTTTCCGTTCTGACGCAATCTCGGCCACAAAAAGGCCGCCAGGACGGCAAGGCAGGGGCATTCTGAGACCGCCTCAGCCTGCACGATAGTCCGCCTTGCCGACCATTTTGTCCAGGGGCGATCTCCTCCCGGCGGTTGGGGGGGATGGGGGCCCTCAGTCGAGGAGCGATTGAAGACAATGTCGGGCATTGCTACCCCCGTCGGCGGTCAGGCTGTCCAGGGGGTATCCCCAGTGCGGATGAATCGGGCTTGCTTGGCTGCCGACATTTGCCCAAAGGGTCGCAGCAGCACGGAGGGTTCTGCAGTGAGATAAGGTGGGGGCCAGCAGGGCACTGTCAGGATGACCCCTGCCGGGGTCCCTGGACTTTCGCTGCCGTCTGCCACAGCCGCTTGATCTCCTGCAGCACCTCAGCCCGCCGGAGGACCCCGCGGCGTTCCAGGACGTTCAGCAGCGCCTCGAACTCGAACGCCTGGGCCAGGACGACTTCTTCCAGGGGCACCGCACTCCCACGTTCCATTGGCGTGGCCATGGGCAACCTCTTCTCGTGATCCCGGCACGGGCGGGCTACGGCATCAGAAGCTAATGGGTCTTTAGTTCGAGTCCTGTATGGCTCCCCGGGCAGGGCGAATCTGATGCTATGAAAGCGCTGCGCCTCCTGAGCACTGCAGCGTATGCTGCGGTCGACCCGGGAGGGGGTGCGGGCGGGGTCCCCGCTGAGAGGAGGCGCGCTGCCATGGAGTACATCGCGTTCGATGCCCACAAGCGGTACACCCAGGTCTCGGTGGAGACGGAGGACGGCCAGCGCCGGTACGAGGGCCGGATCGACCACGTCCGGGGCGCCCTGCAGCAATTCCTCGCGACCCGCGAGCGGGGTTCGCCGGTGGCGGTCGAGACCGTCGGCACCTGGGACTGGATCGTGGACGAGATCGAAGCGGCCGGCCAGGTCCCGCAGCTGGTCCACGCGCGCAAGGCGAAGCTCCTGCGCGGCCTGGGGACCAAGACCGACACGCTCGACGCGCGGGGGCGGACCCGGCTGCAGCGGGCCGGGACGCTCCCCACGGTGTGGATCCCGCCCGGCCCCCTCCGGGATCAGCGGGATCTCCCCCGCACCCGCATGGTCCTCACCCGGGAGCGCACCCGGCTCAAGAATCGGATCCACGCCACCCTGGCCAAGGACCGGCCTGCGCCTGGAGGGGACGAGCGATCTCTTCGGGCGCCGCGGGCGCCAGTGGCTCCTCACCACCGCCCTCCCCCTGCTGGCGCCGCACAGTCGGGACCGCCACGGAGCGCCTCCTGGAGCAGCTGGACGTCGTGTCGGCCCAGATCGAGGGCTTCGAGCCGCGCCGGCGCGCGGTCTTTGCGCCCACCCCGGAGCTCCAGCTCCTCCGGACGCTCCCCGGGGTCGGGTGGGTGCTGGCCGTGGTCCTCCGCCTGGAGATCGGCGACATCCGCCGCTTCCCGCGCGCGGCGCAGCTCGCCGCCTATGCCGGCACCACGCCGCGCGTGCACGCCAGCGGGGGCCGCGTCCACTACGGCCAGCTCCGGGTGGACATCACTCGCTACCTCAAGTGGGCCTTCGTCGAGGCGGCGAGTCCCACCGACCGCACGCGCCCCGCCCGGCCGCACCGCCACGTCCGTTGCCTCTATACGCGCATCCAGCAGCGGAAGGGGCACGCGACGGCAATCGGCGCGGTCGCGCGCCACTTGGCGGAAGCCACCTATTGGATCCTGACCAAGCGGGAACCGGACCCGCGACCCGGCGGCCCGCCCGGCGTCGTCCACGGAGGGACCAGCGCGAAGTGCCCATGAGCGGGAGACGCTCGGAATCTGATTGCGACGTCCCTCCGGGACACCATCATGCCGCGATGACGGCGAAGATATGGTTCCGATGACACCGGCACCCGAGGCCCGCAACCCGTAGGGAGGGAGACCGAACCACCCACAACCGCGCGCGGGATCGTCCGCCGGCCCTGCGCCCCACCTTCGGGCGCGCTGGGCCGAGAGGGGGTTGTGTATCTTCCGATCGGCACTTTATTTGTATTGCCCGGAGCAGCGCTTTCAGATATGGGCACTGGGAGGATAGGATTTCGGTGGAGTGAAAGCTAGCCCCGCGATTCAGCCGCGCCGGTTTGCGTGGAGGTCATTGTAGGCTTTGGCTGCGAGTGCATGTGACGCAGTGTCCGGAGAGTTCACGTCGCCGGGTTCCTGCCGATGTACGCGGGTTTGGTTGGCTTCCTTGAGGAGGCGGTCAGCCGCAGCGTGCCATACCCTCTCTTCAGAGATAGCTCGCAGTGTTGTCTCGATGCCAGCTTGGAGAATTTCCTCATCTTCTTTCGCCACGCCGGAGCCGCGTAGAGCTTCGCGCCGATGTAGTGGAATTCGCTCTGAGTCCTGAAAAAGAACCCCGGTTCTCCAGTTAGGCTTGCATAAGGCAGTGTGCTGACGTCGTCAAAGTCCAGCATGAGGAGATGTTGTTCGGCGTACTGGTTGACTTTGCTATTCAGGCCAAGGACGTAGTCTCTCGCTTCCGAAACGGAGAGGCGCTCACGCGTTTTGATAGCACCGCTAAGCATGTCGCGGAGGGTGATGTCGGTTATTCGCCCTTTGGGCACCCAGAATGTCAGGCGCGTGTGGTGGTAGTACGACTTTGGGCAGTACACATCAAAAGAGAAATCACGAATCCGCGGATTGTCCGCGACAAGAAGGTCGAGAATGTGGGCGGTCGAAACGGGGGGAATCTCTTTCCACGCTCTCTCGATGAACATCCGAACAAAAGAGATGTGTCTTTGAACGTCCCGCAGGTACGTTGGAACGTACTCGCCATAGTCGGCCTTCTCGCGTTGCTTGTACAGCACACTGAGTAGGCGACCGTACCGGGGCGGGAAGCCTCGGCGCGTTATCCATTCCTTGCCAAATTGGCCCCTAATGGCGTCGTGGTTCTTTGCGCTGTTTCCGACCAAGCGCAGCATGGCCACGGCGACATGATGGACGGTGTAGTACAACCGGTTCACAGCTCCGAGACGGGTCTGGCCGCTCGGTGCAAGGGCCTCGGCTTCCGCCAGCGTGTCAAGCGCCTTCGCCATCCACCAGTGCGCGTGTTCCAGCGATTTGGAGTTGTAGGGCCGTCGCTTCATTTCGGCATCTCCGCGAGAGTCGGCCTTGCTCGTTATTAGTGCATAGGAGTCCCTGAGCCGCCGGAGGAGAAAGGAAGAAATACTGCGGGAGCGTATCGAGGGGGTCGCGGGGTGTCAATCACATCCGCCCCCGTTGCAGTAACACGGGGGGCTACGGATACAAGACCGGGGAGGGGGGAGGTCCGGTCCGAGAAAAGGCAGAGTCCCAAGCCAGGGGTGGATCATCGCATCTTCCCCATCCCTCTTCCCTCTGTACGAATCATAATCATTCAGAAGCACTGGAACCAGGCCGTGCTTCCTGCTATGCTACGCCGGCATTCAGACCATCCAATCCACCTGGGCGGCGAGGCACCACGGGCTGCCATCCATCCCACACACCCCGTTGTTGGAGGGAGGAGACACATCCATGCCAACGAATCTCACCGCCACCCTACGGAAAGCCCTGGCTGAACTGGTAACCGAACAGGCCCGCTTGGACCGGCAGATTGCAGGGATTCGGCAGATTCTCGCAGGAGATGAGCGAGGGCCAGTTCGGCGTGTCCCCCCCAAGCGGCGAGCCACGGGACGGAAGCCGATGAGTGCCAAGGCCCGGAAGGCGCTGAGCCGGCGGATGAAGGCGTACTGGGCGAAGCGGAGGGCGGCGGGGATGATGGGCAGCGAGAAGAAAGGCAGGTAGCTCGAAACGTCGATTTACACTGGATTGGAGGATTGCCATGAAGAAAGTGAACGAATTTGACATCGCCCCACGGATCATGAAGCGCATCGAGGACGGAGCGTTTCTGACCGTCGCGGCTAAAGACCGGCTGAATGTGATGACCATCGGGTGGGGCCTCGTCGGGGTTCTCTGGCAGCGATCGGTCTTTATGGTCGCCGTGCGCAAGAACCGTCATACCTTCGGGCTGATGGAGGCTGCCGAGAGCTTTACGGTAAGCGTGCCGACGAAAGACATGCACAAGGAACTTGAATTTTGCGGCTCGATGTCCGGCCGGACGGTCGACAAGCTCAAGGAGTGCAAGCTCGCCACCCGGAAAGCCCAGAAGGTCAGTTCCCCGGTTTTGGCCATCCCGGGCTACCATTACGAGTGCCAACGTTTGTACAAGAGCGCCCTGGACCCAAAGATGCTGGACAAGGATCTCGGTGAGCTCTATCCGAAAAAGGACTACCACACCCTCTATTTTGGGGAGATCGTTGCCTGCTACCAGACCGAATAACTCACCCTGCCATTCTCGTATTTGGAAGAGTGAGGGGCCTGAGGGGCCACGGAGGAGAAGTGCGGCGGTGAAACACGAGGAACGGATCCGCCACGTGGTAATCACCCTCTCAGCCCTGGTGTTTATCGGGATGCTCCTCCCGGTCTGGAGCCTCGATTACCTGGCCCCCACACCGGGCACGAGCTACTGCGTCCTGTGCCTCGCGGAGACGTTCGGCATGGCCACGGCCGCGGGATACGTGGACATTGCCAGAGCCCTCCGGCGTGTCGGCACGTACCAGCCAGATCGATACGACACCTTTCAGGGCAAGTGCGTGACGCATACCGGACCGAGGGGGGCCGGGACGTTCTGGGTGATTTGCGCACGGTAGCGGAGAGCGGAATCCCCAACAGCCCCGGAGTGCCTGTGCAGGATTGGATCGGTCGGGTGGAGCAGGTGTGAGGAGGCCATCATGCCGACATACGATTTTCGCTGCCGTGCCTGCAAGAGAACGTTCTCTATGACGATGGGCATTACGGCGCGGGGGCGCAAGCGGATCAAATGCCCGAAGTGCGCGTCGCAGAAAGTCGAGCCGGTGTTCTCCCCGTTCTTTGCGAAGACCGCGCGCAAGGCGTAAGGGCCGAGTGCCGTCGGGAACCTCGAGCCGCCCCGGCGGGTATTTCGGGTCCCCCGAGGCAGCGGGATCAGGGAGAGCACGAGAGCGCATCACACAGGCCGAAGGAGAAGTGCGGGCGGGCCGTGCGGGGGACCGCGCTCACCAGGCGGCCCGTGGTCCCCCGGTTCCTCCGCGCCGGCGCACCAGCGGATGCACCTCGACCCGAAACGCCTGAGCCGTCGCCCAGCGGGAATCTCTCCAGGCATCGGTCGTACGCCGCCAGCGCCCATTTTCCCGTACACGGCACCATCAGCGGTGAATGGTTCCCAGTAAGTACACCCTGTGTGCCGGGCCCCCGGCACCCCAACGGAGACATGGTTCTTCTCCTCAAGCCGTAGCGGGCTTTCCTCCAATCGAACCAGTCTGGTTGGGTCGACGATCGGCACAGCACCCCAAACGCCTCGCTCCTTCGGTGAGACCCCGTCCGACCGCATCTCGTTTCCATTCGGCACGCTCCTCAACTCGGCGGCCAGGGTTTCCTCAGGTATTTCTCAGGTGTTCTTGACAGGCCAAAGAGGCCGGGAGTACCCTTCGGACTGCTGTCCCCCCGTGACGACCGACGGGGGAGTCCCCATGGGATCAGCCAGGGACAGGGCGCTGGATCGAACTTGGCCAGGGTGACGTCGATTGTCGGGGATATCCACTGGATCGATGACTATGAGCTATCGGGAACCAAAGGGAGGCGAGCCATGAAGGTCGTAAAAATACACCAGGTCCCCGCCGAGCCCGGCAGCGGCACGCTGTTTACTGGACCCGTCACGCGCCAGCCGATCATCACCGGCGACATGAGCAAGCAGTTCATCGCGAGCCAGGTCAATTTCGGTAAAGGGGTCCGGAACAAGTTTCATGTCCACACCAGCGACCAGATACTCATTGTGACCTCAGGAAAGGGCATCTGTGCCACTGAAACGGAAGAGGTAACCGTCGGCCCGGGGGATATTATCCTGTTCCCGGCGGGGGAGAGGCACTGGCACGGAGCAACGACGGACTCCGTTTTTTCCCACATCTACGTGGCAGGCGTGGACAACAAGACGACCCAGGTTGAGAAGTAACGCCTCTCAAATCTTCCCTTGAGACGCGTATGTAAAGCGGGACGTTCGACTTCCCCGCCCGACTCGCGACGCTGCCGCGTGCTCGCCTGTCGCGAGGACGCCGGGAGTGTCCCGACGCGGCGTTCCGTACTCCGCAATCCAACCGAAGTGTGCCCCCTACCCAACGCATGTTCAGCGGTTCAACATTGCCTCGAGCTTCCGCTTCTCGGCGTTATACTCCTGAACGTACCTCGCTCGCATCTTCTGGACTTCTCCGAGGTCCCTGGCGCGGTCCCCAAGCGAGTCGGCGATCTCGGCGTTTGTCTTGTAGATGTCGATATACTCGAAGCTCTTCATCTCGATTTTGATTGCCGAGAATGCCACTCCGGCGACCACCGACGATTTCGTTGCAACGTCCTCTGCATGAATCCATTCGGGGCTGTGTCCGATGCTCGGGCCGGGCCGCGGCGCAAACCCCTCTCCCTCCCGAACCCAATCCGGGCTGTTCGGCATCAAGTATTTTCGCACGGTGATTGCGTCATCAGCGAGTTCTTGCGCAGTCTTGATCAAACGTTCCGGATCCGACGTGCCCTGCTTGGCTCTCTCGATTTCCTCGAGATACCCGCTCGCCAATTCCTTGAGCTTTGCAAGATCCTCGACGGTCTCCAGGAAGTGCTCGGCGTTCCGCCGCTCTTGAGTCATCACCGGCGAATTTGCCCAATCGAGCTTGCGCAGATTCAGAAGCAGGGAAAAGGCGGTCTCTTTGGCTTCGTCGAGCAGCTCTTGTTTCTTCTGGTCGCTTTGGTCCTTCAGCCTGGTCAGTTCCTGCATAGCGCCCATCCGCTCTTTCGTTTGAGCGTTGATGATGCGGTCGTAATAACCGAGCATTTCCGCCTTTTGCCGGACCTTTTCAAGCTGGAGCAAGACTTCAACCGAGTCCGTCTTTTGCGAGAGCTCGCTTTGCCTCAGGCTCACGTATTGGAGCGCCTGCTGGCCTCCTCGGGCCGGGGCAACCCATCCCGGCAGATCGTGCACCGGACTCGGCGGCTCGACGATCTTGAGGGTGCGGTACACCTCGCTCAGCTCGGCGTTGGGCTGTTTGAGCGACGGCACGGTCATGTTGACGACCGGTACTTCTGGAAGGTCTCCCTTTCGCAGCGTCCACCAGTCTTCCACGCGCATATCGACGCCGCCCGCAGCGGTAATAATCGAGCCGACCGGCCCCGATTTGATCGCAATGGCCATGTGGATGACCCCCGGATACTCGACAGGAGGATTCCAAGACCCACGGCCTTCGGACGGAAACCGCAACGCGACGCCGCGCTTCTTGAGCCACTCCGCAACGGCGATCGTCTTCATGGCTTCACGCATCTGCTGGAGGATCGGATATGCCCCTGCGATTTCATCATAGTGGGCGCTCAGCTCGTCGGCGTATTCCTTCAGGAGCGGATCGGCGACGCTCCGACCACCTGAGTATTTTTCGAGATTGAACCTCATCTTGAAGGCGCTAAACCGCATCGCGTTGCCGTCCTGCGATTCAACGATTTCGATCGCGCCGGTAGAAATCCACGTGTGTCCTTGAGTCGCCGGAGCGCGGTCCTTGGTTCGCCGCCACTCGAAGTAGGTGCGATACTGCGGTACCGCCTTCTTCAGCTCGGGATTGTCGGGAAGTGATTTGCAGAAGACATCGGCCTCGAAGGCCGTGTGAGCCAAGAGGGACGTTGGGGGAAGCCCCGTGAACACGGGCCGGACCCGCGGCTCGACGCCGAGAATTTGCTTCATGATCGCCGGGGGAACATGGATTTCGGAGTACTTCCGGAAGAGCTCGTCGTATGCGGTTTTGAGCCACGCCTTCTGGTTTGCCGGTGTCACGATCTGGGCGACTGCCTGGTTGAGGGCCTCATCGAAACCGTAGCCTCGTCCCCTCAACATTCGATATTGCTGAACATAGGCGTCCGCGTTCTGGCCGAACACCCCGGCCACGCCTCCGATGTAGAGCGGCATGGCCGTATCCATCAGTTGCGCCTGCGAGATTTCACCCGCCCTATATCGCCGGGCAGCGTCCGCGATGGCATCGTAGATGCCCAGAACGCGCGTCAAATCCTCGAATTCCTGCCGGCCCGATTCCCCTCGATTCAGAGCCTCGTCGCGTGCCCCGATCAACGCGATGGCCCGAGCTTCCTTCGTGCGGCCCAGGGCCGCGAAGACCTGGCTGTTGGCCTCGTAACGGGTCATGCCCGCCCTGACCTGCGCCCCTCCCTGACTGAGCCACCATTCGCCGATGGGGGTCAGTCGTCCGTTCGAATCGAAGATATTCGCGAGCCTGTCAACCAATTCGCTATCCGGCATCTGCAGGGCGCGATCTACCTGTCGCTCGGAGGCGGCTGTCCATTCCAGGCTGAATATCGGCGACTGGCTTTCCATGCCGGTTGCCAGATAATCGAGATAGGGAACCGGCAGGACGGCATTGCTGTTCTGCTTATGACCGAACAAGGAGACTGTGCCGGTCACGGGGTCAACCGTTGCCCCATCCAGCGAATCGAAATCAATGAGAGCTTGCAGGCTATAGACTCCCAATAACGGCTGCGTGATAGAGATGGTGGGGGTAGCCGCCCAGCCCGTCGCGGCGGGAGAAGGGCCGCTCTCCGGCCCCTGCGCAAATGGCCTCTTTTTCGCAAGTCGGCTTGGTCCAGCATCAAATGAACTCCCCGGACGCTTCATGGCCTGGCCGTCGAACTGCACACAGGCGCCCATGAAACCCACTGCCAGCAGCATGAGAGCCAATTGCATCGCAATCTTTCTCATTTTCCCCTTCCTTGTTCGTCGCCGACTGGGGAACCGCTCTCGGAGCGGGCGCCTGGATGGAGCGCCAATGTTCAGCGTCCCAAGCGGGACGCCGGGTTCAACGGGGATGAATTGAAGTGAAAGCCTATCGAACTATATGGGAAAGTCAACACGCGGACAACCGGTGCCTCTAGTTTATGGCGCAGTTGCGCCACGTGTCCCCGCCCCCGCCCCGGTGCCCGCAGTCCTGGCTCACCGGCCTAGCGCGGCCCGGAGCTCCGCCTTCGCGGCGGCGAAGGGCTCCGCGAACGCCGGATCGTTCATCGCCAGCGCGGCCAGCACCGTTCCCGCGATGCGGCCCGCCTCGATGTCGCTTCGGTAGTGGACCCCGCAGACCAGCCGGCTCTCGGCGAATTCTTGCGTCCGCGCAAAGATCTCCGCCCGCTGCTCCGGGACCATGGCCGCCAGGATGATCCCCATGAGATACCCGACGGTCGCATGCCCGGACGGATAGGAGAGGTTGAATGCCCGGGGGCAGACGGGACGGAGATCGGGCGCGAGGATGTAGGGCCGCGGGCGGCCGAAGCCCTGTTTCGCCGGAGCGATGACGCGGGCCGCCAGTACGTCCACCTGATGGAACAGCGCCGCCGTATGCGGGACCTGGGCTCCTGTCAGCGGCGTTGAGAACACCAGGGTGAGCCTGAAGACCGTCTCCTCGACATCCGCCTGAGCGACGGCCACCCGGGCGGGCAAGCGGCTCTGCTGGATCTGCCGCAGCTCGTCGAGCTCCCTCTGGGTCTGCGGGTCCTGCGGCCCGGGAGGAGGCGCCAGCAACTCGAGCAGATTCACCGTATCCTTCGCGAGGAGGTATGCCTCCGCGGCCTGCGCGGGCCCAGTCCCCGACAGAGCGACCACGGCTATGCCTATGACGATCCCGCGGAGCAGCTTCATGTGGTTCCCCTTCTCACGTCCAATCGGCCTCCCCGTCCCCGGGAAAGGCGCGGTCGTCCCCGACGGTCGCAGGTTGATATCGAGGTGGAGCGAACAGCGCCTGTCAGTTGCGCGGTTGCCACCCCGTTAGAATTTCATGGCGAGTTCCGAGGCGTGGTCTACTCTAGCTCTGATCGCGGGTGCGCTGCAAGACAGGGCCGCATAGCATCGGATCCCCATGCAGAGGAGGGCCTTGCGCCGTCTCCATCCCCCGCCAAACCTGCCTGGATCCTCCGCGAAGCCTCTCCCATGTCATGGTGCAGGGAATCGAGCATAACTCCCCGTTCCGCGACGACACAGACCAGCGGAGTCCGTCTGGCGCCTCGCAATGCTGTCACATGTCCTATTGCCGCGGGAGCGCCACGGGTATCCGGACGTAACGTCCTGTATTCAGGTAGATACCCTCTCTTCCGTTGCCTGAATGTCCCCTGCTGTGGCCCAGAGCAAGAAAAGCCGAAAGGAAAGCACGGTTCGCCTACCATCCCTGGAGAGGAAGGACTAGATTATGGGTGCCCAAGTCTCCGTCGCGGAGGAACGCCATGGGAGAATCGATCCTTGTCGTGGATGACGACTCTGCGATCGGTGAGGCCATGGCCAGCGCCCTCGGCCGACAGTACCAGGTACGCCTCGCCTACACCGGGGCGGAGGCGATCGATGCGATCTCGGAGACCACCTTTGACCTGATTTTCCTGGACTACCGCCTCCCGGATCTGCTCGGCACCGACCTCCTCAAGCTGATCAAACGCTTCTTCCCGGCCACCCTGGTCGTCCTGATCACCGGCCAGGGGTCGGAAGAGGTGGCCGTCGCGGCGCTGCAGGCGGGGGCGCGCGACTACCTCCGGAAGCCGTTCAGCCTCCCGGAGCTCGAGGCGCGGGTGGCCTCGCTGCTCGCCCTCCGCCGTGAAGGCCGGGAGCGGCGGCAGGATCCCTACCTCCACTTCCCGGAGCCGGCCCCCGGGCGCCCCGACCCGGATGCCGATCGCTCACGCTCGGTCTTCCGCGCCATCCAGTTCGTCGAAGCCCACCTCGACGCCCGGCTCACCCTGGAGACCGTCGCCCGCATCGCCGGCATGAGCAAGTTCCACTTCTGCCGCCGCTTCAAGGCCGTCACGGGGCTCTCCTTCCAAGCGTTCCTCACCCAGAAGCGCATCGCCCGCGCCAAGGAGTTGCTCCGAGGGGATGGCGTGCGCATCGGCAACGTCGCCCGCGCGGTGGGCTTTGGGGACCTCACCCATTTCGGACGGGTCTTCCGGAAGCTCGAGCACGTCCTCCCGAGCGAGTTCCGGAAGAGCCCCGCAGCGCAGCCGTTCGAGGGCGAGGCTGGACGGACGACCCAATGACCGCAACGGACACCCACTGCGCAAGAGCCCTATCTCTGCCGGAAGTCGGCTGGATGGACGGGGGAAACGTCTCCAAACCGCACGGCACCTTTATGCGCAGCGGGGTGTAGACCGCGACAGCGATTCAGGTAAGCCCCTGTGGGGTCGCACAGGGTCCAAGGAGAACGGGGGGTTAGAAAGGGCTTTTATGACCATGCTCCGTGCTGTATCGCTTGCAGCATAACGCCTCTCACCTCACCCATTACGAAGCGAGACCACCCGCAGGAGGGAACCATGACAAAGCCCACCCGTTGGCTATTTGCGTTGGCTGTCTGCGTTTTCCTGACCAGTTGTAGCTTTTCGTCCATCGTCAGGGAACTGAAGGAGGACCCAGCCGTTGTTGCCACCACAGGATTCTACACATCCATTGGCTTCGACCCGTCGCCTTCAACCGGCATGGTGCCTCTGCCGAATATTAAGCTGGGCCATGGAACGGCCGTCAGGGTTGGCATCCATGATTGTATCTTTCTGAGCGATGCAACTGGCGCCAGAGCATACATCAACACCCAGCCTCAAAACTTGGACGACAACACCCAGTCCCAAACCCAGGGGGATGCTACCCAAACCTCTGGGAATCCACCAAGCGCCGCGGCGGCGTCATCCGCCTCTCCACAAAGTTCGCCGCCAGCTCAAAGCGGGGCAGGATCACAACCAACCCCTCCCTCGAGTCCGTCAGCGACGGCTACTTCACCCGCGTCACCAGGAAACACTGCCAATAAGGCCACGGGCGTCCCATCGCAAGCTTCTCAATCGCCTTGTATCCCCCAAGCGGCCCAGATCATGGGGCCTGCAGCTTCCGGGACGGGAGCGGGAGGTGAGTCGTATCTCACGATTTCCGCGAGCGGACTTGACGGATTAAAAGCCCGCTGGCAATCACAATCGAAATGTATCGATTATCTCCCGGAAATTCTAAAGGCCATCAAGGCAGGCAATCTGACCGTGGCCGATGCCACCACCCTCCTCAACTCGTTGAAGTGCGCGTCCGGTCCTCTACCGTCTGAGAGCGCTCCGCAGAGTGGACAGAAGCCGGGGAGCTAGAAGCTCAATGAGGCGGCTAACGACGGCGACCCAACGTCCGAGGTACCTGGCTGCACTGGCGACTTTCATGGTGCTCTGCAGCTTCGTGAACAGTTGCGCGCACCTCGAGGTGGTTCGGCTACCATCTCAGCCGTCCGCCGCCAGCAAACCGACGGACGGAACAATCCAGCTCCGCCTCACACAGCCCGCATGGGAGGTCGAGCTTGACGACGGTGCCCCGCTGGCGGACGTAAGGGTTCGCGCTCGTGCTGTGAACGTCGCAGATCCCGAACAGGTCTACACAGTCAGGCTCATCCCAGGGCTCCTTGACCACAACAGACTGAAGATTGTCGAGCCAAGCCCTTCCATTCCGGGTCTGAGGTGCGGGGCTAATAGAACAACGGCACCCCACCTCCTCACGTTGGTGATTTGCCCGGAACTCCTAGCAGAAGTGGCAGACTTCCCTACAGAGGAGGACATCCTGGCGCGCTTCCGGAATACCGGACAACGTGTGTTCATCTTCGTCCGACCCGAGAGATCCGCTTTGCCAAAGCCGTAGGATTCACATGGATAGGAAGATCCCCCGAGACGACATCCCCTGGGCCAGCGTGTGGTTGCCTATTCTGCTTGCAGTCGAATTCATAGTTGGGTGCGCAGGACCACTTATCCGAGGCGGTGAAATTCACATCGGGCGGACCATCGCATTAACATTTACAACCGATGTAGAGCCCCTTGGCGATGCCATTCCCGCCAAACAGGCCCACCTTTATCGTGGCGTTGTATATGTTGTCGTCGGCAATTGTGATGTCGACCCAGGACGAGTCGGCGCCGCTGCGTCGGACCGCGGAGCCTCCTGCCGTGTTCGTGTGGCCGATCTCGGAATCCTTGCCCTCGCATCTCCTGACCGGTTCTATAAGCTCGATTACCGGGGCTGGATTTTCTCGTCCGGCCTTTTGTCAGTCGAGTTTAACGACAATAGCACACTCCACTCGCTCAGGGTTACCGAAGAGCCGGCTGGCCCGGACCTTTACTTGAACTTCGGCCCTCTTGGCCCAGGTGTCCGATGAAAGAGCGTGCGAACTGCGACCCAGCACCTCCCCCATGGCCACACGTGGAGCAACCCGAAAATGACTTGATGCCACTCCCCGGTCGCGGGATGTTCGGGTGCGTTAACGCTCGCCTGGCCCGCGCTCCGAACCCGAAGGCACGCGGCCCCGGCTCAAAGCAACTGCCCCTCACCTCTTCCAAGGGAGAAGACGATGATGCCAGATCAATCGGAGGGCCCGTTTTGCTTTGAACACGTTCTCTCGGGAGAGCTGGACAATCTTCGCAAGCCCGGCGCGGGAAACGTCATTTCCCGCGCACAGGCCGCTGGCCTCACTGGGCTGGCCTTCTCTGGCGGCGGCATCCGCAGCGCTACCTTCAATCTGGGTGTGTTTCAAGCTTTGCGCGAGCTAAGCCTTGATCCTTGCTTCGACTACGTCTCGACCGTTTCGGGTGGCGGCTACATCGGCAGCTGTCTTTCGGCCTGGAAAAATCGGCCGAGTACGCCGCCGGTGGGTGAGGAGAAGGTTGTCGGCTGGCTGCGCAAGTACAGCAACTACCTCACGCCGCGCATCGGCCTGCTGACGGCGGACACGCTTTCATTTGTCATCTCGTACCTGCGCAACCTGCTGTTGAACCTGTTGCAGTTGACCTTCCTGTTCACGGCGGTTCTGCTCTTGCCCATTTTGTTCGAATACTTGAGCGAGGCGATCCCCGGCGTTCGACTGTGGCTTTGGGCAATTGCCGCGCTTCTGTTCGCGGTAGGGATGGGGTGGCTGAACGTGGCGCGTATCACCAAGCCGCCGTACCGATGGTGGGAATGGCCGGTAGGGGTGTGCTGGCTGGTGGCGCTGCCGCTGGTTTTGTATTCGCTGCTGGCCACCTGGGCAGCGGAGCATTCCAGGCTACTGGGAACCGGGTTGCAGATGGTGCGTCTGACTCACGTGTTCGGGCCTCCCGCGTTTATCCTGGCGTTCTCGCTGTTCTTGATGCTCTGCATAGGGATGTTGGGCAACTGCTTCGCCGAGGAGAAGCGGGAATGGTGGGCGCGCGTGGGAGGGTATCTTGTCAATTTCATGGTGGCCTGGCTCCTAGTGAGCGGCCTGGCATTCTACGCTTCGCAGGGCCTGGACAAGTTGGCCTCGTTGCCATGGCTGAATCGCCTGCTGAGCGTCGGCTGGGTGGTATCCACAGTGAGTGGGGTCCTCGCTGGAAAGAGCTGTGCGACCGGGAAGCCAGGTAACAAGACTGCGCTCGAACTGGTCGCACGGGTGGGCCCAGTCGTATTCTGCGTGGGCCTGCTGGCGCTGCTCGCGGCGGGCATCCAAATACTGATTGAGTCGTTGCCGTCGGCGCACCACGTCTATTGGCCCCCGATCATCTGGTTGACCAGCGTGGTCCTCATGGTTCTGTGCGCCTACCAGTTGGACATCAATCAATTCTCGATGCACCTGCTATATCACAAGCGCCTGGTGCGGTGTTATCTCGGAGCCTCGAACTCGTCGCGCAATCGCCATCCTTTTACTGGATACGACAGGAACGACGACGTGAAGCTCATGAATCTCGCCAACCAGCGGCCATACCACTTACTGAACGCCACGTTGAACTTGACCAAGAGCAAGGATCTAGCCTGGCAAGAGCGCAAAGCGGCAGCCTTCCTGTTCTCGCCACTCTACTCCGGCTACGGGCTGCCCGATGCTCCAGAAGGTTACCGGCCGACTGCGCATTACGGCTATAGGGACGAAGGGCCATACCTGGGGACTGCCATGAGCATATCGGGCGCCGCGGTCAGTCCCAACATGGGTTACCACACGTCCGCGGCCGTGGCGTTCCTGATGACCGTGTTCAACGTGCGATTAGGGTGGTGGATGGGCAATCCGCGCCGCGCCACCTGGCAGAGTGACAGCCCGCCGTTAAATCTTCTCTACCTGCTGAGGGAACTATTTGGCGCCACGGACGAGGACTCCAATTACGTTTACCTCTCTGATGGAGGCCACTTTGAGAACTTGGCGCTGTATGAACTGGTACGCCGTCGCTGCCGTCTGATCTTGGTCTGTGACGCCGAGGAGGATCCTGACTACAAGTTCGAGGGCCTGGCGAGCGCCATCCGGAAATGCAGGACCGACTTCGGCATCAACATCGATATCGACGTGAAGAAGATCCGACCGACCGGTGATCCGCCGCGCAGCGAGCAACCCATCGCGGTGGGCACGATCGACTACGGCGCGGGCGACCCATGCATCCTGATTTACCTCAAGGCTTCGCTCGTGGGCGACGAGCCGACGGACATACAGAACTACCACTCCGCCCACCCCGCGTTCCCGCACGAGCCCACGGCCGACCAGTGGTTCAGTGAATCGCAGTTCGAAAGCTATCGGCAGCTAGGATATCACATCACAAAGAGTGTGTTCTATCATGCGGGGAAGGCGGGCTCGAACGCAGGGACTCTGTATGCGGCGTTGCGGTCAACGTCGACGGGGGAGGGGCTGGAAGGACCACGTAGTGCTTGAGGTGGCGCAATCCTGAACACGCCCCGCAGGAATGACGCACCCAAGCACCAATTGTGGATCCATGAACAACTCGGCTGTTAACCTTAAGACCAGATCTTCACCGACGATGCCGTGGGCCGTGCCATCGGTGGTACCAAAAAGGGGTCGCGAGATACCGTTACGCGGTTTGCCCAATGGGGGTGCGGGGAGGATGGTCGCATCCTCATAGTTCACTGCTTGGACCCTCGCGCTGTGCGAAGGGTTGAACGACTTATCGGCTTGACCCTCCTTCTCCGGAATACGCCTTTGGTTCGGGACCTAAAGATTCAGTCGTCGTGTCTGCTTTCGCAATCCCTTCTTCGTTGTTTTTGTCAGGTCCTTGGGGACGTATTAAGGGACGTTGCCAACTACGTCAATGTGTACATACGGAACATCGGCCCTGAATGAACGAGAGCGGTATTTCCCGTTACACTAGACTTCGCCCGTGCCTCACCCACTCACCCCTCAACCCCCCCAGGATCTTCCACCACGCGATGGTGCGAGGCGCTGAGCGCATCGCTGTCTTCCGGGATGACACGGACCCCGCGGACTTCGTCGCCCGTTTCGCAATGCTGCCGCATCCCCTGCTGTTGCGGGGGCGCCAGGAGTGTCCGGATGCAACGTCCCGTATTCCGGCGTCATTACCGCCCTCGCGGTAACGGGTAGTGTGGCCCCACGACGGACGTATGGATCGCACACAGGAAGATCGACGAGCGAACACGCGCAGGATGGAATGAAAGGTCTTCAGAACGAGATGCGCTCCACGCGACGGTCACCGAGAGCGCATCAGCATCGAAGCGCAAAGGCAACTCTTCTGCGCGCCAGCCCCGAGTTTCATTTCCACTCCCTAAAGATGATTCTACTCAAGGCGATTTCAGACCAAACGGAGAGGGAAAGTCAATGGCAAGTTATCTACTTTCAGTGTATTGGCCAGTGCTCTTTCTTTTCACTATTGCCTGCGGCGTATGGGCTCTGATGCTAGTGGGGGCGTGGGCTGGTACGCTTACGAATCCCTGGAGTATTGTCCGGCGGCTAGCACTGCGAAAGAACGTCGCTGACAAGATCATGCGCTCATTGGTACATGAGTTAATAACATTAATCGGCGCAGCCGGCCTTCTTGGAGTCACGGTGATACAATCTGTTTCGCTGCAGCACACGTACGATGAACTCCAGAGCACATATGATAGACAGGCGGTTGTTCTCCTATCCCGTGTTCGCGGTGATGATACACCGACGGACGTCAGCTCCGCGGTTCAAGCCCTAGCTGGGCGCCGCCACAACATCGTAGACTGATTTCAGTGGACCGCCATAACATCGTAGACCAGTCGGGGTCGTTCCCCATGGCACAGGAGAGCCCGCCGCAGCGAGCAGCACGCCCAACGGTGTGGTGCAGCGAGCGCGGCGGGCGGGCTCCTGGGACTCAGCACCGCCCCCGCGGGAGCGGGTAGAGGGGAAGGACGACCGGCTCGTGGATCGGACAGGAGAAGCGCTTGACCACTCGGCCGTCCAGTTTGACGACGATCTCGCGGCGATGCGTGTAGAGGGTGGCCACCACATACTGCCGGGCCAGGCGCCGCCCGACCCGGTAGGCGCCCCCGGGGAGCGCGATGGTGCCCGTGTCGCCGACCCGGCGGACGAAGGAGATCCGGCCGCGGGCCAGGGGCAGGTGGAGCGCCCCCCGGGCATCCCGGTAGCGGTCCAGGGCGAACCCCGGGGGCAGCGGCCGAAGCAGTGCCTGCGCGGCGGCCAGGACCTCGCCCGGGAACCGCGAGCCGTGGGTGGCGACGGTGAGGCGCCGATGCGGTTTGCGGGTGTGGTAGTACCGGAGGAAGCGCGCACTCGTGCGGCGCACGGCGGGGAGATCGGCGCACCGGTGCCGCCAGAGCACCCGCGCTTGCCAGAGGCCGTTGAAGCTCTCGATGTCCGGGTTCCGGCCGGGCTCGCCGGGGGGAATGAACCACCAGTGGACCCCGCAGAGCAGGCCCAGGCGCACCACTTGCGAGAAGGTGAACCCGTACGGGTTGCCCCCGACGACGCCAAACTCGTTATCCAGTTGGCTGACGGCCGGGACCCCCAGGAGTGTCCACGCGTGCAGGAAGTGCGCACAGAAGGCTTCGGTCCCCTTGGCGCCATAGTAGCTGGCGGCCGCCGCTCGGCTGACGTACTCCAGAGTGTGGAAGGCGAAGAAGCGGGTAACCCCGCGGGGGCCGCGGACATGGCGCGGGCCGACGAGGTCCGTTTGCTGCACGGCCCCCACGGCTGCGGCCCGGGGCGCCGGACAGGGCTGGCCCCGCCCGCGCCGACGGCGCCGCTCGCGGCGGGTACAGCCGTGCGCTTGCAGGAGCCGCTCGATCGTCCGGAGGCTCGGCAGCCGGTGCACCCCGCGCTGCTCCAGCTCCCAGCGGATGGCCTCCGCGCCCCGACCCGCAAAGGCCGTCCGGCGCGTCCGGTGGGCCACCAGCTCCGCGCGAATCCGCAGCACCAGGCTGACCAAGTGAGGTGCGGTCCGGCGCCAGATCCGGTGCGCGGCCCGGCTCCGGTCGTGGAGTCCCACCCGCCCTTCCTGACGGCAGCGCCTCCACCACTTCGCCAGCCAGCTCTGGCTGCGGCCCACCGCCCGAGCCACCTCTGCGAACCGGACCCTCTGCCGCAGCAGTGCAATCGCCTTGCAGCGTCGCGCATAATTACCTGTCTCGTCCACTGCGTCTCCTCCCCGTGTAAGGTTTCGGGGAGTCTACGCAATGGCGAACTATTTCACTCCACGATGCTATGGCGGTAACCCGATTTCAGAGGCAGCCGACATTCCGGGAGGGCTTCAGCCGACCCTAAAAGCGTATCAGGTTTACCTGTCAAGCCCAAACAATCCAGACATTGAACAGATTCAAGACCGACTTGGAAATCAGAAGGAGACGTTGTTCACTGTTCGGCTGCTGGGATGGGCGTACCACGCGAAAGGAGTCGGATGCCGCAATCACGGAGATGTCAAGTGCACCAACGAGAGCCTTGCGGCTGCCAAGACGTACTATGAGCGAGCCCTGAAGCTAGCAATCGAAAAGAACTTTCCAGGTGATCTACCTGTAGAGGCGAGAGCATTTCTAACAAGGTCGGTAAGGAATCTTGCCGCCGCTATTGAGGTTGAAATTGCAATATCGGATTGGACGTTCAACAATGGCGTTCTAAGTCAAACCGCTAAAGATGTCCTCGGACAAGCAAAGCAGGTGTTCTTGGAACTTATTAGTGAGGCAGGTGACATCCCGGCCTCATATTACAATCTCATCGACTGTGACTCTTTGCTCGGCCAATACGAGGAAGCAATAAATGAAGTAAACCGAGTGCGCTCAGCTCCCTTGAAGGAGGCTGACCGCCTTATGATTAAGAAGTGGATGCTCGACGTAGGTGGCAACCCAGAGATGAGCCCCCTCATAGCTTATGTCAAGCAGACGACAGGAAAGAGTTGGAAGGAGTTCCTCGACAAGCACTTTGGCTTTTGAGCAGGGCCGGGGCCTTGGGGAGCAATGAAAGACTGATAACGAGCATAGCATTATGCCCTGGAGGATGGTGTCAACTACGCCAATTTGTCTATTCTAGACCATATGGAAAGACCGGCGCACCTATCGCAGAATAGCGTGGATCGTTCCATGGAGGAACGGAGCCACATGCGAAAGGAGGCGGGTCGTGAAACAGGATACCATATTGTGGCCCTCGACGACAGCAAGCGCACCCTGGTGATGGGATCCTCCGGCCCGGAGCGGACGCGCCGGAGACGCGCTCGATCCCGAACGAACCGCGGCACCTCCGCCGCCTGGTGGAACGCCTCAAGCGCGAGGGCCCAGTGAGGGTCTGCTACGAGGCCGGACCGTCGGGGTACGATCTCTACCGCCAGCTCACCGCCCTCGGCGTCACCTGCTAGGTCATCGCCCCCGCCCTGACGCCCCGCAAACCGGGCGACCGGATCAAGACCGATCGGCGGGATGCCGCCAAGTTGGTCCGCCTCTTCCGGGCTGGCGAGCTCACGCCCATCCGCGTGCCGGATGAGGCGGGGGAGGCGGGGCGCGATCTCCTCCGGTGTCGGGAGGACGTGCGGGAGGATCTCCTCTGCTGGCGCCATCGCCTGGTGAAGTTCCTGGCCCGCCACGGTCGGGTGTACCGCGAGGGCCGGAACTGGACCCAGCGCCACTGGGCTTGGCTCCGCCGCCAGTCCTTCCCCCTCCCGGCGTTGGACCGCACGTTGGCGGAGTACCGCTGCACGGTCGAACAGCTGCTCGCCCGGGTCGCGGACCTGGACCGGGAGCTTGCCGGCCTGGCGGACACGGAGGCCTACCGCACGCCGGTGGGGTGGCTCCGCTGCTTCCGGGGGATCGACACCCCCGCGGCCATGACCCTGCTCACCGAGCTCGGGGACTTTCACCGTTTCCCGCACCCGCGGTAGCTCATGGCGTACCTCGGACTCGTCCCCAGTGAAGACTCGTACGGCGATCGAGAGCGGCGCGGCAGCACTACCAAGGCCGGCAACACCCACGCCCGGCGCATCCTGGTCGAGGCATGCTGGCACTACCGGCACCCGCCGCGGCTCGGGGCCGCCCTGGCCCGCCGGAGCCAGGGACAGCCCCCGGCCATTCGAGCCCACGCGTGGCGGGCCCAGCTCCGCCTCCATCGGCGGTATCGGCATCTCGTCGGCCATGGGAAACGCGCCCCGGTCGCCGTGGTGGCGTGCGCCCGCGAATTGGTCGGCTTCCTCTGGGCCGCGCTGACACACCCGGACCCGGTCGCCCTGGCGGCGTAGCTGGAACCTCGGAGGCGAGTGCATGTCATCCCATCCTGCGGCAGCCAGGGATCCGCGCGCGGTGCCGGCACGATTGGAGAGCCCTCGCCGTCCCCTTGCGACACTCGGGCCTTGGCCCGGGCGACTCGCGCCTTTAGACGGAGGCCGCTCCCGACGGAGCACGGTCATGCGGCTCGGCCCGGCAGGGCAATCCGCGCATATCAGAGTGATTCGTCGTCGAAGCCGCCTCATCGGGCGCGGCCCCGGCTGCCGCAGGAACCCCGTCCCACGAACCGATGCCCGCTCCGTACGCTGCGTGCTCCGCGGGCGAGCCCGAACAACGGAGAGCGTTATCGCTGACACTTTACTCTTGACATTCGGCTTTCCATATCAGGGGACGTAGTAGAGATAATAGACTTATTTCCCTCAGGCTGGCTCCTCCATCCCCATTCTCCCAGTTCGCCGCGCGCGCTCCAGGACTGGTCGATCCTCCAGAATGACACGGGCCATGTGGACCTTGACGGGCGCCTCGCGTGGCCTCCGGCGTGCGCCGGAATGGCGCGGACGAAGTCCCGCCTGGCCCCACTACCACGGACTGGCCGCCTGGCGAGGCCAAGCCCACCGTTGTCAGCACAAGATGTCCGTGGTATGGTTCCGAAAGCCCTTCGGGCGATGTCCGCCCGCGGGGCCACTTCGCCACTTTTTTTCGGCGAGGCCCGAACACGGCCTCGCGGCGCCCGGCTGTGCCCATGTGGATATTCGACCGACCGAATAGGCCATCCGCCGGCTCCGGGTCAATCGTCCGGGCGCTGGCCGTCTGCCTGGCCGCCCTGCTCCTCCTTTCCTCCTGCGCGCCGGATCAGAAGGCCCGGGGGCCGGAGCGCGAGGGGGATGTCCTCTTCCGTGCCGAATCCCCCGCCGCAACATCGGAGGGGGCCCAGGCCGTCCCGGGCCCGCCCCTGCATCGCCTGGGAATCCTGATCCCTGCCAAGGCGCCGGCCTGGCAGGCGGCATGGGTGGAAGGCAAGTCGAATGCCGGCGGCGGCCAAGGTGCCATGGCCGGTTTCGTTATGGGGATCGGCATGTTGCAGGCAGCCCCGGTGGCTTTGCTCTTCTGGCCGGCGGCTGTGGGGATGGTCGCGGGTGCCACCACCTTCGGGGCGCTGGGTGGCCAGATCGAAGAGACACCGCTGTCCCACGTGACACCGGCGGACCGCGCGGCAATGCTCGAAGCCGCCGGCACCCTCAAGCCCGACCAGCTGATGCGGGAGGCGGCGCGCGAGGCCCTGGACCGGCGTCTCCATCACCCGATGGAACTGGTGGAGGGTCCGGAGAACGCCAGCGAGCCGGGGCCGCAGTTTCTGGCGGCGGCCCACACCCGAGGCCTGGACGGCGTCCTGGATCTCACCCTGCAAGGCTTCGGCCTGGCGGCCGGGGAGGAGAAAAGAACCTACGCCGTCTTTCTGCAGCTTCGGGCTCGCATCCTGGGGGCACCGGACGGGCGGCTTCGATACCAGCGGATCTTCGAGTACGGGCCCGGCCGGCCGCCGCTTCACGGTCCGAGGCCCGACTGGCACACGGTGGAGTTCTTGGCCATGGATCAGGCCCGGGTTTTCCGGATGGAGGTCCGGGAGGCGATCCTGAGGACGGCGCGGGCCTTGGCCAGGGATCCGGCACTTCCGGTGGCGGCGCCCTGATTACTCGGCGGCTCTCCCGCCACGCAGCCGGACGACCGTGGCGCCCCACCCGCCGCGCTCGGGAGGCGCGTCATTGAACTCGTCGACGAGGGCATGGCCTGTCAGGATCTTCCGCACGATGGCCCGCTGCGTTCCTGTCCCGCGGCCGTGAATGAGGCGCACCTCCCGGAATCCTCGATGGGCGCAGGCCTCCAGGTACTCCTCCACGACGCCGGGGATGTCACGGGGCGCGAAGGTGTGGAGATCCAGCGCGTCCTCGATAGGCACTACGACCTCGCCCTCGTCATCTTGCCCGGGAATGGTGTTGGGCGTCGTCATGGGGTGACCCCGTCGAAATCCGAACGTCCAATCAATGGGCTCGGCGGATGCCGTCCTGGTACCTTTCCGGTCGCCGGTTTTCCAGTTTCAGTTGCAGGAGCAGCCTCACCCCTCCAGTGGCGGGCGGCGATTCCGCAGGGGGCTCGCCGTCTCGTACGCGCGGCCGAGGCGCAAGAGCGTGCCCTCATCGAAAAGCCGCCCGATCAGTTGAAGGCCGATGGGCAAGCCGGCCGTCGTGAGCCCGCACGGCACGGAGAGGGCGGGGTGTCCGGTCACGTTGAAGGGCCGGGTGCAGCGGGTTAGCCACCCGCGGACATCCTGGCGCACCCCCTCCAACGTCACCGTCTCCTCCTCCACCCGGGGGGCCGGGAGGGGGGTGGTGGGCGTCAGCAGCGCGTCCACCCGATGCAGCACGGCCTCCACCTCGGCCTGGATCACGCGGCGCGCCCGCTGGGCCTTGAGGTACTGCGTGGCCAGCACGAACTGGCCGGTGCCAAGACGCGCGCGGACATCCGGCCCATACTCTGCAGCGCGGGTTTTGAGGTAGCGCTCGTGATAGGCCGTGGCCTCCGAGGCGATGATGGCGAACGAGGCGGCCCCCGCATGCTGAATCCGCGGCAGCCGGATCTCTTCCAGCGAGACCCCGAGCGCCTCGAGGGCGTGCGCGGCCCCCTCGACGGCCGAGCGGACCTCGGGGTCCAGCCGCTCGAAGAACAGATCCCGGACGATCCCCAGGCGGATGCCCCGGGCATCGCGTTCCATCTCCCGGATATAGTCGGGAACGGGCCGGTCCACTGTGGACGGGTCCCGCGGGTCCCGGCCCGCCAGAACCTGCAAGAGCAGGCCTGCGTCCATCACCGTCCGGGTCATGGGACCCACGTGGTCCAGCGACCACGCCAGGGGGATGACGCCGGCCCGGCTCACCCGGCCGTAGGTGGGCTTGAGCCCCACGATGCCGCACAGCGAGGCCGGAATCCGGACCGAGCCGCCAGTATCCGTGCCCAGGGCGCCGGCACAGAGATCGGCCGCCACCGCCGCCCCCGAGCCGCTGCTCGATCCGCCCGGCATATGCCCGCGCTTCCACGGGTTTGCCGCCGTGCCGTAATGGGGGTTCACGCCGGTGGGGCCATACGCGAACTCGTGCATGTTCAGCTTGCCCAGCAGGATCGCCCCGGCCTGGGCCAGGCGGGCCGCAACGGTGGCATCGGCCTCCGGCACCCACTCCCGCAGGATGCGAGAGCCGCAGGTCGTCCGGATCCCCCGGGTCATGACCAGGTCCTTCAGCGCCACGGGGATGCCGTGCAGCGGGCCCCGGTACCGTCCCTGGCCGATCTCCCGCTCGGCCGCCTCGGCCGCGGCGGTCGCCTCCGTCTGGAGGACGGTGAGGTAGCAGTGGAGCGAGCCGTCCAGGCGATGGATCCGATCCAGGTAGGCCCGGGTCAGCTCCACCGGAGACAGGGCGCGGCGGCGGATCTGCTCGGCAGCCTCCGCCAGGCTGAGCCGGGTCAACGCATCAGGCGCCATGGGTTTCCTCCGCCGGAGGCAGCAGGACGGTGGCGGGCTCTACGTCGAGCAGGTCCAGCTCGTCCAGCCGGTCCAGCCCGTCGAGCTGGGCGCCCAGCTGCGCCACGGCGACCGGCAGATCCTGCGGTTCCACCGGAACCCGCGAGAGCTTCTGGCTGATGGTCTTCAAGAGGTGAGCGGTGATGGCCGGCATGATCTCCTCCTGGAAAGTGGGGATGAACGGGTCGTACTCTAGCAAGCGCGGAGGCGATCTGTCCACCCCAAAGCCGAGGGGGAAAGCGGCAGGAACGGGAGTTTTTATGCGGGAGTTTTAGGCTGGGGGTCCTGCTGCACAACCAGGCGATGAGATGACTGCACGAGGGTGTTCCGGCGGGCGGGCGGAAGCGAGCGGACAAAGAAAAAGGCCTCGAAGCATTCACGGCGTGCTGGCCGCCCCGGTGGACAAGGCCGGGAACTTCGAGGCCCGGCGATTGCTGGGATTCCGCAGACGAAACCCCGGGCGTTCGCCTGAGCGGGGAATCGCCTACGTTACAATCACCTCAGCTGTCCAGTTTAATATGCCCACTGGATCACCTCCTTTCTGCTGTAGCGCCACCCTACAAAGAACTTTCACCGGACGCAAGAAAAAAATGCGCGCCAAACGCGTCGATAACGATTTTTTGCGCCCGAGGGGCGCCGAGAGCCTTGAGCTCTGTCGTGCCACCGGGCAGGAGGGAGAGCCATGGTTGACTGGCCGGAGCTGACCCGACGGAAGAAGCGCCTCAACGCCGAGATCCTGAAAAGCCGCATGCAGGTCTACTCGCGATTTCAGGAGGCGGGGAAGCAGGTCTTCGCCGACGGCGCCATCAGCAAGAAGCACAAGGAGCTCATGGCCCTGGCGGTGGCCATCTCCCAGAATTGCTTTGACTGAATCGAGCACCGTGTCGAGGAGGTCCTCGACCTGGGAGGAACCGACGCCGAGCTGGCCGAGGCGTTGGATGTGGGCTTGCTGATGGGCGGCACCCTGGCTGTCAAGTCCGTGCGGTATGCCTTCGAGGTCCTGGGAGAGATTCGGAAAGCCAAGGGTTCCGGACGGCCCTGACGCCGGAGAGGGGGGTTACCAAGAAGTACGCGGCCAGGCCCACCTTGATGGCCACCGGATTTCCGCCCCAGAGGATGGCGAAAGCCCGGCGCCTTCCCCATCTTAGCGGACGAGGCGCGTCTCCGGGCTCCGCGCAGAAGCGCAGCCGCTGAAGGTCTCGGGCCGGGTAGAGCGCAGCGATCGGCAAGCGGTCAGCCGCCCTCGGGAGTCCGCGCGTGCTTTCCGGGCTCGGGTGGAATATTCAGGACCTCGCGGGGGAAGTGCTCCACGATGTATTCAACGATGTCCTTCACCGACAGGATGCCTAGGATGCGTCGTTCGGCATCTACCAGCGGGACATGCCGGAACCCGCCCACGCTCATCAGTTGCAGGGCGAAGGCGATGGGATCCTCCGGCGAAAGAGTCTCCGGATTCCGGGTCATGACCCCGTCCACGCTCACCGCCGCCGGATCATACCCGGTACCCACGAGCTTGGTCAGGATGTCCCGCTCGGTGAAGATCCCGACCAGCCGCCCGGCCTCCTCCACCAGGACACAGCCGATGCGGTTCTGCTTCATCACGCGAGCAGCGTCCCCGATCGTCGTTCCCAAGGGAATGGAGATGTGGCGGGCGCGCAGGTGCAACGTGCTGATCGGATTGCCGAACAGCTCCCGACCAAGGACCTTTCCCGCTCCGGACTCGTCCTCGTATCGCAGATCTTCGTCGTAAATCGTCTCCCCGGTTTCCATGGATAATCCTCCCCCGACCCGTTGCTCCTCTCCGCACAGCGGCCGCACCGGCCGTGCGTGATGATAGGTCGCTGGCCGCCGAAGCGTCAACCGAAAGATGCCCCACCCGAGACGGATCAGGGAACCTCGCGAAAAATCAGCTCTTTCGAGAGGTTTTGGCGAAGAAGCCGGTCATGAGGGGCTCGAGTTCGGTGGAGCCGCAGGAAGGGCAGACAGGCTTCTTTTCCTCCCGCTCCCGGATTGTCATGGTGACCGTGAATTCCTTTTGGCACTTGGTGCAGCTGAATTCGTAGGTCGGCATGGCCATCTCTCCTTCCTGCCGCATGTTCGGCCAGGGCAGGACCTGCACTCGCATACAGTGTAGGGCCGAGCACCCGACATTTCCAGCTTCCAAACTCCTTGACTTCCCCCCCTGCACGCCTACAATCCGCAGGGATGATTTGGTTGACTCGTTGAAACAGGAGGAACCTATGCCAACGCAATCGCTTGCCGGTCTCCTTGGGGGCCGCACGGTATTCGACCTCGGCATGGAACTATACCCCGGCATGCCGCATGTTCCCCTCCACTCGCCCTTCATGTATCAGATGGTCCGGACGCACGGCGACCTGATGTACGGTGAAGGCGTGAGCGCGGCCGTCGACATCTTCAACATGAGCTGCCACACGGGCACCCACCTGGACGGGCTGGGGCATTTTGCCAAGAATCTCTGCCTGCACGGCGGGATCCCGGCGGATCAGGGACAGAGCAAGCTGGAGGGCATCAAGACCTGCGGCATCCAGACTGTGCCTCCCATGTGGCAGCGCGGTGTCCTCCTGGATGTGGCAGCCACGCAGGGTGTCCCCATCCTCGAGCCCACACAGGTCATTGGACCCAAGGACCTCGAGGCGGCGGCCAAGGCGGCGAACGTTCAGATCCGTCCCGGGGACGTCGTCCTCATCCGGACGGGCTGGATTCGCCTCTGGCCGGATCAGCGGAAGTACTACAGCGTCCAGACGGGACAGCCCGGGGTCAACGCCGAGGCGGCCCGCTGGGTCACCGGGCAGGGGGCGGTGTGTCTCGGCAGCGACAACTTCGCTGTGGAGGTCACGCCCACGCCCAACAACACCCATCCCGTCCACATCCATTGCCTGGTGAAGAAGGGGGTGCACCTGCTGGAGGTGGCCAACCTGGAAGAGCTTAGCCGGACGAAGACGTTCGAGTTCCTGCTGGTCCTGGTGCCCATGAAGATCCGGGGAGGAACCGCCAGTCCCATTCGCCCACTGGCGGTGGTCTAGCCGACGCCCCGTCCCGAGGATGCGCTCATGCCGTTCAGTCTTTGCCAGGAGATCATCGACAATATCGCCCGGGTTATCGTGGGCAAGCGGGACGCCATCGAGCTGCTGCTGGCGGCCCTGCTGGCCGACGGCCACGTGCTGCTGGAAGACCTGCCCGGCCTGGGGAAGACGCTGATCGCCAAGTCGCTGGCCCGTAGTATCGGCGTGGACTTCAAGAGGGTGCAGTTCACCCCCGACCTGCTGCCCGCCGACATCACCGGCTTCAACGTCTACAGCCAGCCGACGGGGCAGTTCGTCTTTCATCCCGGACCCGTCATGACCCATGTGCTCCTGGCCGACGAGATCAACCGCACCATCCCACGAACCCAGTCCAGCCTTCTGGAGAGCATGGAGGAGCGCCAGGTCACCGTCGACGGCAAGACCTATCCCCTGCCTCGACCGTTCTTCGTCCTGGCGACCCAGAATCCCATCGAGCTGGAGGGGACGTTCCCGCTCCCCGAAGCGCAGCTGGACAGGTTTCTGCTGCGCGCCCGCCTGGGCTATCCCGGGAGGGAGGAGGAGATCGCCATCCTGGAGCGGTTTCAGGACCGGGATCCGCTGCGTGAGCTGGAGCCGGTCGCAACCCCGGACGAGGTATCCGCGCTCCAGGACGCCCGCAGGAAGATCCTCGTCTCCCCGCCGGTTCGGGACTACATCACGACCATCGTGCGGGCCACGCGCACGAGCCCTGCGCTGCGGCTGGGTGCCAGCCCCCGAGGGTCCCTGGCCCTGATGCGCGCGGCCCAGGCCATGGCCGGCCTGCGGGGCCGGTCGTACGTGCTGCCCGACGATGTGAAGGGCCTAGTCGTCCCCGTCCTCGCCCACCGCCTGATCCTCCGGGAAGAAGAGCGGCTGCGGGGAGAAACCCATGAGCACATCCTGGAGGAGATCCTGGGCCGCCTCCCCGTCCCCGCCCCCGCGCGGTGAGGGGCCCCGTGAAGGAACAGCCCCCCGCCGCCCCCAGCCTCATCGTCGTCCCGCCGAGCCTGGTCCTGGCGGGAGGTGTCCTCTTCTTTGCCCTGCTGTATCATCGCCACGACCTCATCATCCTGTCGCTGCTGGTCCTCGGCGCGGCGGCGGCCGCCAAGGCGTGGGCGCGAGCGAGTTTTGCCGGACTCGTGTGCCGGTTGTCCGTTGACCGGCGGAAGGCCTTTCCCGGGGAAGCCCTTCGCCTCAGGCTGGAGGCGGAGAACAGACGGCTCCTGCCGGTGCTCCTCCGGGTGACCGTGCCGGCCGGCGGGCTCCTCGACGACGCGCGCCGGGCGCTCACCGGGGAAGGGGGCCTGCTCTGGTACCAGAAGGCGGATTTTGGCTGGGATCTGACGGCCTCCCGCCGGGGGGTGCATCTCCTCGGCCCCCATCACCTCGCGACCGGCGATCTCTTCGGCTTCTTTTCCACCGAGGGAACGGGGACGGAGGTCCTGCAGATCGTCGTCTTTCCCAGGATCGTTCCGCTCAGACACCTCCCCCTGCCCCGGCGGGATTTCTTCGGCATTCCCGGCGCCGAAAGCCCCGTCAAGGACCCGGTGTATATCCTCGGCACCAGAGAGTACCAGCACGGCCGGCCGGCCAGATACATTCACTGGAAGGCCAGCGCCCGCCACCAGCGCCTGCAGGAGAAGCTGTTCGAGCCCACCGAGCAGGAAAAGGTCCTCCTGGCCGTGGACGTGGAAGCGTTCGCGGATCAGGAGGCCGCCGAGGATTTCGAGCGGATGCTCGAAGCCGCGGCCTCCCTGGCCGTGCACCTGGACCGGGATGGATACGCCGTGGGGCTGGTCGTGAACGGAACGGTTACGGGGGGGAAGGCGCCGGCGGTGCCCATCGGCAGGGGGCCGGATCAGCTGCCGTCCATCCTGGAGGTCCTGGCCCGGCTCGACAGGCAGCCCGCGGCGGCGCTTTTGGATGTCATGCGCCGCGGGGTCCCGCTCCCCTGGGGGGTGAGCTGTGTCGGCTTCGCCCGCGACGCGCAGGGCGGCGTCCTTCCGGCCGTCGAGTCTCTCCTCGCCCGCCGGATACCGGTGATTCTCTTCGTCTCGAAGCCGGCGGGCGGGGCCGCGGCGAGGGGTCGTGGGCCGGTGGATATCCGCCCGCTGGATGCGCTGCTGCTGGAGGGTACCCCCGAATGAGCGGAGGGGCGTTGTTGCTGTTTCGAGTGCTGACCCACTGCATGGAGCTCAGCTGGCTCTGCGCCTGGGCCTCGTTTGCGACGATCGCCACCATGCACCGCCCCTTCCCGCTTTTCGAGGCGACGCTGGCGTTTGTGGGAGCCTTCATCCTCACCCGCCTTTCCACGGGCAAGGGGTGGCTCGTCCTGGGCATCCTGGGGGCGCAGGCCGCGGGGCTGCTCTGCGCCACCGCCGGCATCCTCCACGCCACCTATTTTCCGGCCATCCCCCTCCTGGATCGCTCCTGGATCCCGGCGCTCTTCCACGCGGCCAGGACCCCCGTCGACTGGATGACTCTTTTCCTGAACCTGGTCTGGGCGATCCTCTTCTGGGGGGGCGGCGTGGCTCTTGCCAGGCGGCCGGTCGAGCATGCGGTCGTCTGCTCGCGCTTCGACGCCGGCGCCGCTGCCCTGCTCATCCTCTTCCTGGTCCGGTGGCTGGCGGCCGCCAACGGCGGGGCGGTGGACGATTCCGTGTCTCACCTGTTCGTCTATCCCTTTTTCGTGGCCGGTCTGGTGGCCATCGGCATGGCCCATTTGGGAGGAGACAGCGAGCGGCACTTCCTCCCCGGCGCCCGGGGGGTCGGCGTCTTCCTGACGTTTGCCGCGGCAATCCTGCTCTTCGCTTCCACCCTCAGCCTCTTCTTCCTGCCGTACCTCACGCTGGCGGCCCGGGCGGGTCTGTTCGTGATGAAAGGGACGGCCGTGGCGCTGAGCCCATTTCTGCTCGCGGTCCTCCGGTTCCTCTTTGCGCCGCGCTCCCTCCGGCCCGAGCCCGAGACAGCAGCTCACCCTTCGACCCTCCCGCATCCCGTCGACCTCCAGCAGCACGAGGCGTGGTGGATGGTCCTGATCGAGAAGATCCTGGCCTGGGGAGTGGGCGGCCTCCTGATCCTGGCGGGGATCGTCGTCCTCGCCGTGGCAGCCTTCTGCCTGGTCCGATACCTCCTGTCCCGGGCGGCCGGCGGACCCGGCCGCCGGGAACACCGGAGCATCCGGTCCGCTGTTGGCTGGCTTCACAGGCTCTGGGCCTTGCTGTCGGGAATCCCCAAGCGCAAGCAAGGTGCCCCGCGCGCCTGCGATTTCTACCGGGCACTCCTGAGCTGGGCACGCCGGAGCGGACACCCCCACCTGCCCACCGAGACCCCTTCGGAATTCGGCGCCCGCATGCGCGGCCGCTTCTCCCGGCTAGGACCGGAGATCGCCCTGATCGTGCATGCCTTCAACCGCGAGTCATATGGAGCGATGCGCCTGGACGCCGTGGAGATAGCGGATTTGTGGACCGCCTGGCGGCGGGTGCGCAGTCCGCGCTACTGGCCCGCCAGAGTCAAGCAGTGGTGGTCCCGGTAACCGGGAGGGGAGCGGCGCCGCGGGCCCATGGCCCACCCGGGAGCGCGCCCGCCGGGGCAGGGAGGCGCCGGGATCCCCGGGCGTCGCCGTGGAAGGGCCGCACGACGATGCCCTCTCCCCCGCCCACACTTCAGGCGGGGAGCGGGTGCTCCACCACGATCTCCCGCGCCACGCCGCGCACGTCCATCTCGTAGTCCAGTCCGACCACCGGCGGGCGGGCGAAGTGCCACGTCAGGCCGGCCGATGGCGGCCAGGTGCGTCTCCACAGCGCGGAATCCCTCTTCCAGGGGGATCGTGCGCAGGAAGCGGGCGCGCTCGGTCTCGTAGCCCGGCTCGGCCGCCACAGCCGCCGAGTACTGGAACACGCCCTTCAGGTAGCGGTAGCCGTCGTCCGGAAACGCGACAAGGTCGCCCATCCTCAGTCTCCTCGTCCGCTGCAAGGATGCATGTGCCGCGTGTGCGTATCTTTGGCCGCGCGGAGGGATCCGGCCTCAGCGGGAGCTGCGGTCCAGGAAGGCCAGGTAGTCTGCGAAGGGAGCATCTCGCGGGACGAGACCGTCCAGGACCGCCTGCTCGAGCCGCCCTTTCAGCTCGCCGATCTGCGGCCCGGCAGGAATGCCGCAATGCTCCATGATAGCCTGCCCGATGCCTTTGGGCAGGAGGGGACCCCGGCCGTCCTTCTCGGCGAGCTCGGCGGCCCGGTGTTCCAACTCGGCCAGCCGTTTCAGCACACCCTCGCGCACCCCGGGCCGGTGCGAGGTGACATCGGCCCGGCTGAGGTCGAGGAGATCCCCGAAGGCCTCCCCCGCGTCCCGCATCAGCCGCCGGACCGCGCCGTCCGTCCAGTCCCCTTCGTACAGGGCCGGCCGTTGATGCAGCGCCACCAGCGTCCGCACCCGCTGGTGCAGCGCCCGGTCGAATCGAAAGCGGCCGGCCGCATCGTCGACGATCCCGACCCCCACCATCTCGTGGCCATAGAAGTGGACGTCGCCGGCCGCATCCACCGATCGCGTCGTGACCTTCCCGGCGTCGTGCAGCAGGGCCGCCCAGCGCACAGGAAGCCGCGCCGGCGATTGCGCCACCACCGCCACCGTGTGCGGCCAGAGCGCCTTATGGTGAAAGCGCCCCTGATCCGCCTTGAATTCCACCGCCCCGTGCACTGCCGGCAGGAGATGGGCCAGCAGGCCGCTCCCCGCCAGGAAATCCAGGGCACGATCCACTGCCTGCCCCACCAGGAGCTTGTTCATCTCCACCAGCCAGCGCTCGCGGCTGACGCTGAGGATCTCGACCGCCAGGTCGCGCACACCCTCCACCAGCTCTGGTTCGGGCTGCATGCCGAGGGTGGCGATGAACCGGGCGGCGCGCAGCGTGCGCAGCGGGTCCTCCCGGAAGATCACCTGCGGCTCGCCCACCGTCCGCAGAACCCGCCGTCCCAGATCCCGCCCGCCCCCGAAGGGGTCGATGAACTGCCGGTCCACGGTCATGGCGATGGCGTTGATCGAGAAGTCCCTCCGGGCCAGGTCCGCCTCCAGGTCCGTGCCGAACGTCACGCGGGGCCTGCGGCTGCCGTTGACGTACACCTCACCGCGGAAGGTCGTGACCTGCACCTCCCGCCTGATTCCCTTCTCCTCCAGGATCGTTCCAACCGTTCCGAAGCGGCTGCCCACCGTGAACACCGGCAGCCCGCCGCTGCGCAAGACACGGGCACTGTCTTCCGGCAGGGCGCTGGTCGCAAAGTCCAGATCCCTCAGCTCATCCAGCGGCGTGCCGCTCAGATGGTCGCGCACGGCCCCGCCCACGAGGTACAGCTCGTATCCCGAGCGGGCGAAGAGATCGAACAGCCTGTGCATCAGAGACGTGGACATAGTGCGGGCGCCTCGACCCACGGCAGCCGCCGGGGGCCTGGAGACAAAAAGCCCTAAGACCCGGAGGCCTTAGGGCTTCAAGAAATTGCAACAGACGGCCCGATGATGCCTAAGGCTCCCTTCCGGCACGGGACGGACCGGGTGCAAAGACCGATGGGAAGCAGGCGAATTGCGCTCCTCCCACACCGACCTGCCGGTCCCGCCCAGCGCGTTTGTGGCGATCGTGCCGCACGTTCAGGCTCTCCCTGGGTCAAAAAGCGGCTTGACTATCCTTCAGCACCAATGCCGTGTCAAGGAGAAACGGTCGCCGGCCGGGACCGGGGGCTCAGGGTGCCGCCAGCAGGTCCTCCAGGAGCTGGCGCATGGCTTCGTAGCTGGTCGAACCAACCTGGGATTTCACGATGCGCCCATCCTTGGTCGCCAGGAAGAAGGTGGGAACTCCCTCCAGACGGTAGGCATCGGCGATGCTTTGGTTTCCCACGAGGTAGGGCCACGGATGCTTTTCCAGCCGGGCAAAGGACTGGATGCGAGCCACATCCCGGTGGAACCCCACGGTCAGGAACTGGATGCGCTTCCCATACTCCGCATACAGTCGCAGGAGGATGGGCGCCATGTCCTGGCAGTGGGGGCAGTCGGGGGACATGAATTCCAGGAGGAGTGGCTTCCGGCCCAGGAACTCCTCCAGGGTGTGGGCATGCCCATCTATGTCCCACGTGGCGAAGGGCTGGACGGAGGTCAGCGGGGTCTCGGCTGCGAGTGCCGACCCCGAACCGGGCAGAAATCCGGTGAGGCCAATTGCCACCCCAACCACCACGGCCAGCCGCACAAGACGTCGGACCGCGCGCGACCGGAGCACGCCCGGTTCGAGAGACCTTTCGATTCGATGGTCACGCATGATTCGTCTCGATTTCCCCCGTTGCCGACGCCGCTCGCCAGGCCAGCACCGCCGCTACGAAGGCGCCAGCCAGCAAGGCCAGGGCCGTCAGGCAGTACGGACAGGCCGCACCGATCACGAACACTTCTATCCAGGTCATCCCGAGCTCATAGGCCAATCCGCAGCCCGCCGTCAGCGCGAGGATGCCCGGCAGCCGGTGGAGGCTTCGCCCCCCGCCGGCCAGCCGCCAGGCCGCCAGGCCGAACAAGAACGCGAAGCCCAGCAGGCCGATCAGGGCCACCGGGATTCCGGCAATCTCCGCGTACGGGCTGGCCAGCACCTTATCGCACGAGATGGTCTCCGTAAAGCTGCACAACCCCCTCTTGGGGTTGCCCGCGATCACCAGGTGCAGGTGCAGCAGGTACGCGGCGACCCCCGCCCCCGCCAGCGTGAAGAGCAGGACGAACACGAGGCTCCGTCGCTCTCGGGTCGTTACTCCGCCTCCGCCAGGAGGGCCAGAAGCCGGCTCGAATCCCCCTTCCGTCTTCATGCGGTCGTGCGGCATGGAATCTTCTCCCGGATATGGTCGCCCATCTTTATACCGCATGGACGGACTCATCGCAACAGTGCGGGCTCAGGACGGCGCATAGGCGCGCCGAACCGCACATGTCTCTCTCGGGCCGGCGGCCCGCCCTCGAGACGCTGCATCATGCGGATTTCTCTCCCCCATGGGAGAAGGCCCGCCTATCGTGAAGAACCTGGGATGTGAGGGGGCAGCCCGGAGGGTCGGAGAAGACGGGGCTCACGCTGCCGGATAACGACGCAACCGAGATCACGGCGATGTCTCAGCCCATCCTCGCCGCCTACGCCGTCCGGAGCGAGGCGACCAGGCGCTTGGGGCGAAGCAGAAGATCCAAGGCATCCTCGACGGAGGTCACCACGAGGTCCGCCGCCAGCAGGGATCGGACCGCTGCCCCTTCCCGCCCGACGACAACGATACCCAGCGCCGCCTCGCGGAGCATCGCCTCGTCATTCATGCCGTTGCCGATGGCGACCGTGTTTGCCCTTCCCAGGGCCTCGACGGCCGCCGCCTTGGCCCGGACCTGATCCTCCCGCCCGAGACGCACGACGCGGGCCCCGAGCCCTTCCAGGCCGGCGGCGGTCCCGAACGTGTCCGCCGTCAGGATCTGCACCTGAAGGGAGGCGGCCAGGGACCTCACCCGCTCCATTACGTCGGGAGGCACCTGTCCGTCCGTCGCCAGGGTCCCGTTCAAGTCGAGGACCAGGTGCTCCACTTCCAGGGGATCGCGCCCCGGCACTTCCACGCGAATCATCTCCTCACCTCTCGAATTCCACTCGGCTACCCGCCCTCCGGCTCAGCGGGGCCGTGAAGACTCCGCCGCCACAGAGGGCGTCAGGGTTGCCGCCTGCGCCAGCGCATCCCCCAGCGGGACCGGGGCCTGGAGCTCCCGCGCGGGCCACGGGAACAGGAGGCTCCACCAGCGAAGGCGCCGCAAGCGATCCCCCGCCCCCTGGCGCACCACGCGTTTCAGGCGGGGAAGCGAGAAGTCCCGCGCGTGCCCCAGCAAGGCCTGGTGCGACTGCGGTCCCCACCGGCGCGAGACGCCACCGACGCTCCACCGGTTGAGGACGATCAGGAGGATGCCCCGGCGCACCACCCGGACGACCTCGGCCAGGACCTGCCCGGGGTCCTCCAGGAACTCGAGCGCCGTCACGAAGATCGCCAGGTCCAGCGACCCGTCGCGAAAAGGGAGATGGTGGGCATCCCCGAGCACCATGGGCGGTCCGGGCTCGTGTCCGCGACCCTCCGAAAGCATGGCCGGCGAGCGGTCGAGGCCCACAACCCTCCACCCCTCGTCCCGCAGCCACCGCGTGAAATGGCCAGTGCCGCAGCCGACCTCCAGGATACTTTGCGCCCCGGGAAACTCCCGCAGCAGCCGGACCAGCGCGGCGCGCTCGGCCCGATCCACCCGCGCCCCCCACCGCGAGGCATACCAGCTCTCGTACTTGGCCGCCTCCCGCTCGAACGGCGTCCAGGGCACAGCCGTTGCCTCTCAGATCGGGCAGGCGTTCGAGACCGTCAAGGTCATGACGACATGGCCGGTCTCGGCCGCCTGCGAGAAGCCGTCCCGCAGAGCAGCAAAGAGGGTGTCCCCCTCACCCGTGATGATCGTACTCATCGGGCCGATGGTTGTCGCCAGCCCCGAGGCTTTGAGCGTGTCGGTGAAAGCTCGGATGCCCGGGGCCAACGACTCCTGCCGCAAGGAATACAGGCTGACCTGCACGCTTATCACCATGGCTCACATCCTCCCGGGAAGGGCCAGGACCGGACACCCGTGCCCCGAATCGCCGCGCCCAGGCCAGGCCGCAGCGGACGGCAATTCGCGACACCTCGCTCATATCGGTGGGGCAGAGGATGCGACGGGGCGGAATGTGCGTCATCGCCTGGATCCTTTCGCATGAAAGTCCTGCGGGCTCTCTTTGGTTCGATCCAGGGACGGGGTCAATGATTCAGAAAAGGCCTCGCCGCTACCGGGGTGTCGCGACACCCGACCGACGCCGCCTTGGGGAAGCGGGCGACCAGGCCTGGAAGGCCTTTCTGGGAGCCCTGAGGCTTCTTATCCGGCGGCCTCCAACCGGCTTCGCCCTGACGGGGTGAGGGCGTACGCTCCGTCTCGCTCCTCTGCCAGTTCGGCCTGGACCAGCTCTCGCAGCCCACTCCGAATCCGGTAGAGCGGCATGAGCACCTGCTGGGCGACCTCTTCCGGCTTCCGCGGGGATCGCAGCACGTGGAGGATCGCTCGCGCCACGGGCTCCATCGTCCCGTCAGCATTGAAGCAGGGCATCGCGTCTCCCCCTACTTCGGCAGGTCACGCTTGCAGAAGTACCAGTCGGCGCACTCGAAGCCGGCCTTGACCCGTTCCTCGGCCGCCTCGGCTGTTTTCGGCGGAGGCACGATGACCTTCTCGCCGGGCTTCCAGTTGGCCGGTGTCGCCACGCCGTGCTTGTCCGTGGTCTGCAAGGCATCGATTAGGCGGAGGATCTCCGCCATATTCCGTCCCGTCGTCAGCGGGTAGTAGATCATGGCCCGCAGGACGCCGGTGGGGTCGATCACGAAAACACAGCGGCTGGTCTCCGTCTTGCTCTCCCCGGGCATGATCATGCCGTACAGCGACGCAACTTCTTTGTTGAGATCGGCGATGATGGGGAACGGGATCTTGACCTTGAAGTGCTGCTCGATGTTGCGCATCCAGGCGATATGCGAATAGGTGCTGTCGATGCTGAGACCCATCAGCTCGACGTTCCGCTTCTTCAGCTCCGGGGCGATCTCGGCGAAGGCGATGAACTCGGTGGTACAGACCGGTGTGAAGTCCGCGGGATGCGAGAACAGGATCAACCAGCTCCCCTTGAAGTCTTCCAGGCGGATCGTCCCGTGGGTGGTCTCGGCCTGGAAGGCGGGGGCCGGCGCCCCCAGGCGCGGCATGGCGGGCGGTGCCTTCTGCTCGATGGTCGGTTCCACAGAACCCTCCTTTCGGATTCCTTCCTGCATTGTCCGCCCTCCCGGGGGTCCGGGTCCTGAAGCCACCCACACCCCCAGGAGGAGCAGTTCTCCTGCGCGAAGGGTTGTATTTTGTCAGGGTACCGGAGAGAAGGCAAGCCGCAAGTGGCTCGATACGGCCCCTTTGGCTGGCTGTGGATCTCGCTCTTAACGTCGAGTGCCCCACGCCGGTGGTGGCGGGCTATCAACGACCTTCACGCGCCGGCCTGGGCTCCTGGGCTCTTGACAGCCGTGAGAATCCGGCTCGCGCCCGGGGGCACTACCTCCTTGCTTACCTCAGGAAACACCGCCCCCAGCTCTTGCCCCTCTCCGCCCAGGAAGGCGCGGGCCCCTTCCGCTCCGATGATTGCCAGCCGGAGAGACAGCAAGAGGCGCAGCAGGGGCCGCGTCGGGATCTCGTGCTCCATGACCAGGAACCGACCAGCGAGGGAGAGGATCCGTTCCACCTCTCGCATCATGCGCCTGCGCCCATCGCCCTTCAGCTCGTACAGGGCGTAGGCGCACGTCACCGCGTCAAACGCCCCCGCCCCGAACGGGAGGGCCGACGCATCGGCCAGAATCCACCGGATCGAGGTCAGGCCTTTCCGGTGCGCCGCCTGCGCCGCTCGCGCCAGCATCCCCCCCGAGAAATCCAGGCCCACGATCAGGCATTCACTCCCGAACCGCTCTGCCAGGGCGCAGGTCACGGCGCCGGTCCCGCAGCACAGATCCAGGATGCGTCCCTGCGGACGTGGGGCCACGCGCTCGGCCAGCGCGCGGCGCATCGGCCCCGTCGGATCGCCCGCGTGCCACGCAACGAAGCGGTCATACACCCGGGCGAACAGGTCGTAGTACCGCCGTCGCAAGCGGCGCCTGTCCACCAGCCTGGCCTCAAAGCCGCGCCAGGATGCCGCCCAGCCGCCGGAAGACGATCGCCCCCTCGATGATCAGCCAGGCCAGCTCGACCAGGAGAGGCTCCTGCTTCCCTTTGCTCTGTTTCGCCGGCAGCCGGTGCTCAGGCGGCGACACCTCCGCCGGGACCTCCGCGGGCCCGGGATTGGCAAGCGCTCGGCCCTGCTCGCTCATGGCTCTCATCCCTCCTCGTGCCCGGCAGCCGGCCGAGCCCCCCTCAGTGCGCGAGTTCCGGACGCTCTGTCAGCCGACCCTCCACAAAAGCTTGTATCGCTTCACGAATGTCGGACAGTTCCGTCAGGACCGGACGGATTCCAAGCTCGCGAAGATTCATCAGCATCCCCTGACCCATACCACCAGCCAAGACCACCTGACAGTCACCGATGCTCGCCAGCATCTGCGCGTGGCGGCCCCGGCTGGCGGGATCGAAGCCGTGGGTCCCCGCGACAGGCTCGTGCGGCGCGAACGTATGGTGGCCCGCTTTGTCTCGAAGCTCCTGCCCCGTGATCTTCCCATCCTCCACGGTGCAAACGAGATAGTGCTCGGCTCGCCCGAAGTGCCGGGAGAGCGTCTTGCCATCATCCGTGATCGCGGCGATCTTCACTGTTCTCCTCCTTTGCGTCCCATGTATTTCCTTCGCCGCCCACACCGGCGGCCAGTTTTCCCTCGACCCCTGTCGCAGTTCCAAATCCATGTCCACACGGAAGCTTAGAGCATTCCCGATGCCACAGCCATAGAAAGTCACATCAGGCCCGTAACACATTGGAACAGTGGAATTCATGGGATATTCCCGACGCCCTTGAAATTTCTCTCAGGCTTTTATGATTCGCATTTGCAACCATGAGTCAAGAATGCAATTGCAATTCTGCAACCACAGCATTGACAACGACGATCCACCTTCGATCCTTTTGCATCTCACCGCATGAGCAGCGAGGGGAGCCAGAGGCTGACGGCGGGCACGAAGGTCGCCAGCAGGAGAACGATCAAGTTGCCCACCAGGTACGGTAGGGCACCCCTGAAGATAGTTCCAATCCTAAGCCGTGTGATCGAGGAGGCGACGAAAAGGCACATGCCTACCGGTGGAGTGACCAGCCCGATGGCCAGGCCGACGATCAGGATGGCCCCGAACTGAATCGGCGGGACGCCGAGCGCCTTCATGGCCGGCATGAAGACGGGCGTCAGGAGGATGATGGAAGGGGCCACGTCGACGAAACAGCCGACCAGGAGGATGATCAGGTCGAGGCAGAGCAGAATGAGGCAGAGCGGCAGGTTCAGACCGAGCAGGAACGAGGCCATCTTTTGTGGGATGTTCTCGAGCGCCAAGATCCAGGTGTAGAGGCCGCTGAAAGCCGTCACGATCATGACGGTGGCACTGTTCATGATGGAGCTTCGCAGCATCGGTGGAATGTCGCGCAGGGTCAGTCCCCGGAAGACGAGGACCCCCACGATGAAGGCGTACAGCACCCCCACACCGGCGGCCTCGGTCGCGGTGGTCAGGCCGATGACGACGGAGCCGACGACGAATACCGGCATCAAGAGCGGAAAGAATCCATGGCGGAGCCGGACCAGAACATCCGTAGGGGTGAGCCGGACCTCCTCCACGGGATACTTCCGCCGGCTCGAGATCACGGCGGTGATCCCGAACTGCAGGAGGCCGATGAGGATCCCCGGGATGGCGCCCGCCAGGAACAGTCGCCCCACGGATTCGGAGGCCACGAAGGCGTAGATCACCATGGGAATGCTGGGCGGGATGATCATCCCCATGGTCGAGGCGGCCACGGTGATCCCACTGGCAAACTCCCGCGAATAGCCGCGCCGCTCCATCTCGGGAATCAGGACCGCCCCCACCGAGGCCATGTCCGACACCGACGATCCCGAGATTCCGCCGAAGATCATGCTGGCCAGGACGGTGACCATGCCCAGGCCGCCGCGCAGCCGCCCCACGAAGAGCATGCTGAAATCGATGAGCCGCGAGGTGAGCCTGCCGGCGTTCATCATCAGGCCCATGAGGACGAACAGGGGGAGGGCGATCATGACCTCGGCGTCCATGCCCGAGAACACCCGCTGGGGGAGGATCAGCATCAACTCCGGCCGCACGCCGAGGAAGTAGAGGAAGGACGAAAGGCCCAGCGCGTACGCGACGGGGATGCCGGCCAGCAGGAACACCCCCAGGCTTCCCAGCAGAATGGTCATGCCGGCTCCCTTCGCGCACTCTCGTCCCGGCAGGAAATCCCCAGCATGCGAAAAATCGCATACACGCACACCAGGCCGCAGCCGATGGGCAAGCTGACGAGGACCAGTCCCTGCGGGACGCGGAGGACGGGGGACGGGAAATACCCGACGGACTGAATCCACGGAATGCTCAGAGCAACCAGCGCCCCGTTGAGGAAAGCCACGAGCAGGTGGCCGGCCCGCTCCACCCACCGCCGGAGGCGACCCGGCCAGAGATCCAGGAGAACCCGAATGGTGATCTGCTCGTCCTTGGCGAGGGCCACGGCGGCGCCGATGGCCGTCGTATAGATGAAACAGAACGAGATGAACTCCTGACCGCCGATGATGGTCGTCCCGAAAAAATAGCGGAGGATGACCAGGAGGATGACCAGCGCGGCGATTAGCAGGAACAGCCAGGAGATCGCCGCCTCGATGGTCTCCGTGATGCGCGGAATCAATGATCGCATGTTTTCTCGTCCGGAGGAGGCGGCGCCGCGACCGAAGGGTGCCGACCGCAGCGCCGCCTGGAGGTCACGGGAGGGATGTTACTTTTTTATGATTTCCAGGGCCTCGTTGACCTCGGACCGGGAGAAATAGCCGTCCGTGATGTAATGCTCCCACACGGGCTTCACCTTCTCAACGAAAAGCTTGTGGTTCTCCGGCGATATGGAATTGGTCTGGAGCTTCTGGCTCAGGAACTTGAAATAATCCTTTTCGGAATCCAGCCAGATCTGGTCGCTGTACGCCATGGCCGCCTTGGCGGTCTCGGTGAAGACCGCCTTGAGATCGTTGGGCAGGCTCTCGAACCAGGCCAGGCTGACGAACATCGGATCGGGGTGGATCTGGTAGTTCACCTCCGTGAGGTACTTCTGCACTTCGTAGAATTTCATCTCCGCGATGTTCGAGCAGGGATTCTCCTCGCCGTCCACGACATTCGTCTTCAAGGCCATGTAGGTCTCGGTATAGGGCACCTGCTGGGGGCTGGCTCCGAGTGCGGTCATGGTCCGGATGATGGAGTCGATGGGTGGGGTCCGCATCTTCAGGCCCTTCATGTCTTCCGGCGAGGTGACGGGACGGACATTGTTGGTGAATTGGCGGAATCCGCCAGCCACTCCTGTGGCCGGAACATAGAATCCGTTGGCCCGGGCGCCGGCATTGATCTGGTCCCCGAAGCTGCTCCGGATAAGCTTCTTGGCCTGCTCAACATTGGAAAAGAGGAACGGCAGGGTGTAGAGCAGGAACTTCTTGTTCGCCCGCTCGAAGAGGGCGCCGCGAGTGCCCTGGAGAGTCCCCACTTTCACCATGTCCATCAATTCGGACTCTTTTCCCAGGACTCCACCCGCGTATAACTCAACCTTGATCTGCCCGTGGGAGGCCGCCTCCAGCTTTTCCTTGAAGAATTCCATCGACTTTTGTCGAGGGTGGGTCGCCGGTTGCGCATGGGCGAACTTGAAAGTGAACGTCGCCGCCGACACGGGCGTCTCGAGAGGGGTCCAGCCGATCAGCCCGACGGCGACGGCCAGAACGAACAGGATTGCCGGCCGAAATCCCCTTTTCACTCTCATTGCGGTTCCCCCTTTCCTTGACTGTCACTCATTGCAGAATTGCGCTCCGAACGAGATAGGCCAACGAGACGGCGAGGTCGCCTCCCGGCGCGACTCAATCGTAGGCCAGCCGCGTAGCCTCGTCGCACAGCGTGGGCTCGAGGAGCGGCTGCCACTCCGCCGCGCTCCACGTCTTCAGCTCCATGTGGGTCCGGTAATATTTCTGCGGAATGGGGTGCGTCCCCACCACCACGGGCAGGCCGTATTTCGATTCGATGAATGCCTTGAAGCTCGGAAGATACGGGCATGGCGGATAGCCCACGACGAGGCCCGTGGCCAGATGGATGACCGTGGCCCCGTTCTTTACCATCTCTTCGGGCGCGTACTCAATATTGCCGCCGGGGCACCCGGCGCAAGTGGTGTACCCTACCAGCTGGACGTCGCGCCCCCGGTAGCGGCCGAACGCCCCCTCCCGGTTGTGCAGCGCCCGGAGGCACTTTCCTCCCGCACAGGTGCGATAGCGGTCGCAGATGACAATTCCGATCCGGACTGGCTCCTGCATGGCGTCCCTTTCATCGGCGGCGGGACCTCCGCCGTCCCACCAGATTCATTGACACCGCCACACCTGTCGGTGGTCCGCTAGCAACAAGGCATCACCACGAGTCTGGCATGGCCGCGGGCGCGGCTGGGGCGTTCATGAACAATCAGACTCCGCGAACGGGCACCTCGAGGCGGCCGGTTCCGGCCGACGCTTACCCCGTGACCCCCAGCAACGTTCGAATGCGCCCCCAAACTTCGCGAATCGCGCGCGCCGCCTCACCACCGCCATTCAACTCCACCACGCTCCGCCGCTGCTCCTGGGCATCCAGGAATTCCGGGGCGTAGGGGATCCGCCCCACGAACGGGACACCGCGCTCCCGGCACCAGTCCTCGATCGCCCTCCCCACTTCCTCGTTGAGGTCCGCCTTGTTGAGGCAGACCGCCAGGGGAACCGTAAAATGCGCAGCCAGAGCGGCCAGGCGTTTGAGATCCTCCCGGCCGGCGCAGGTCGGCTCCGTCACGGCCAGGGCCAGGTCCGCTCCCCCCAGCGAGGCGATGACCGGACAGCCGACGCCTGGAGGGCCGTCCAGCAATACCAGTGGAAACTCCCGCGCTGCTGCCACGTTCCTGGCCTCGTTCCGGACCAGCGTCACCAGCTTCCCCGAGTTCTCGCCGCCGGGCGCGAGCCGGGCATGCACCATGGGCCCGTGGCGTGTCTCGGACAGGTACCACTCGCCGCTCCGAACCGGCTCGATCTCGATCGCCTGCTGCGGACAGACGTGGCGGCAGACCCCGCAGCCTTCGCAGGCCAGGGGATCCACCCGGTACACCCGCCTCTTCGGCGCCCTCTCGCTGCAACGGATGGCGTCGAACCGGCACGCCTCGGCGCAGATCCCGCAGGCCATGCATCGATCCGGGAGGATCCGCGCCTTGTGCCCTCCCCAGAACTCCTCCCGGCGGATACCCTTCGGCTCCACCACCAGAGGGAGATTTGACGCGTCCACATCCCCATCGGCCAGGGCTGTCTCGCCGGCCAGCGCCGCCAGGGCGGCCACCAGGCTGGTTTTCCCGGTCCCGCCCTTTCCGCTCAGCACGACCAGTTCCTTCATGCCGGGACCCAGCAATCAATCGCGGCCAGGAGCTGCCGCATCCGGGCGGCGTATTCGGGAAGCGACCGCATGGCCAGCTCACCCCGGGAATAGGCCTCCGCAACGCGTCGGTCCTCGGGAATCTCCAGCGCGATCGAAATCCCCTGCTCTCGACAGTAGCGGCGCACGGCATTTCCACCCCGCCCCGTCCGGTTGAGGACGACGGCATGCCGGAGGCCCATATCACGGATGGCCTCCACGGCCAGCGTGAGATCGTGCAGGCCAAAGGGGGTCGGCTCGGTCACCAGGAGGACCAGATCGGCGTCCCGGACCGCCTCCACCATGGGGCAGGCAGTCCCCGGCGGCGCATCGAGGATGGCCAGTCCCGTATCTGGCATCCGGGCCTTCACCGCCTGGATCACGGGCGGGGCGCTGGGTTGGCCCACCCGCAGCCGCCCCTGGACGAAGTGGACCCTGCCTGCCTGCCCTTCCTCGACCTCGCCGATCTCTTGGGGGATCTCCCCGATGGCCTTCTCGGGGCACACCAGCCGGCACCCCCCGCACCCATGGCACAACTCGGGAAAGGTGAGCACGGCCTTCCCCAGGCAGACGATCGCATGGAACTGGCAGAACTCGCCGCAGCGCCCGCAGTGCGTGCACCGACTCTCGTCCACAACGGGGCGGCTGACCGTCACCGCGTCCCGGCGACTGATGGCGGGGTGCAGGAACAGGTGCGCGTTCGGTGCCTCCACATCACAGTCGAGACACGTCACCGCCTGCCCAGACTCGGCGGCGGTGATGGCCAGATTGGTGGCGACGATGGTCTTGCCCGTCCCGCCCTTGCCGCTGGCCACGGCGATCCGCATGACTCCGTTCCGCTCGCGCACCCTGGATGCCTTTCGGACCGTGCTCCGCTTCCTGGCCCTGCCTGGCTCCGACGAGAGTCGTCCCGGCCCGGCGCCGCTTGCATCGTCGCAGGCTACTGCTCCATGGACGGCTTCCAGACCTTCCACACGTTGCCGACCAGATCCGGACCGGGCGTCAAGGTCGGCTGCCCAGGCACCCAGCCGGCCGGCGTGGCCTCCTTGCCGGCCGACGCCCGCACACGCTGGTAGGCCTGGACCTGTCGAACCGTCTCGGCGAACTTCCGGCCCACGGGTGGCGTCAAAAGCTCCATGGCCTGGATGACGCCGTCCGGATCGATGATGAATCGGCCCCTGAGCTCGATCCCCTGGGCCTCGTCATAGACCCCGTACGCCCGTCCCACATTGCCGGCCTGATCCGAGGCCATGTGGAAGGGAATGCCGCCCTCCACCATCTTCACGAGCTCGTGATCGTTCCACATCTTGTGGACGAAGTGGCTGTCCACGCTGACGGAGATCACCTCCACGCCCAGTTTTTGCAGCTCGGCGTACTTGTCGGCGACCGCCGACACTTCCGTCGCTCAGACGAAGGTGAAGTCCCCAGGGTAGAAGCACACCAGAACCCACTTGCCCAGATAATCGGAGAGCTTGACAGCTGTGAAGCCGCCTCGGTAGTACGCCGGGGCGGTGAACTCGGGGGCTTTCTGTCCGACGCGCGCGGCCACGGTTGCCTCCTTCTTCTCGCTGTGGGTTTCAGTAGGATGCGCGTCCCCGGCCTCCTGGCCGGCGATCGTTCCGGTCACACGGGCACAGCCTTGCGGTTGTTCCGCCATACGACCTCCTTTCCGGAGCGGATGCTCCGCGCCGCCCTATGGCCGATCAGCCGGCGAGCCGGCACTCGCCTGGATGTTCGGCTCGGTCTCCGTCGCCCCTGTCCTCCGCGGCTCCTCGCTCTCGCCGAGCCGGGCGATGATCGTGCGCATGATGACCGCCGTCGGGGAATCAGCGTAAGAGGCGACGAACGCCCGTCCTTCGTCGCAGGCCTCGGCGATCCTCGGGTCCATGGGAATGGAACCGAGAAACGGGACCTGCATATCCAGGGCGATTTGCTGCCCGCCGCCGGACCGTAACACGGGCGTGACCTCGCCGCAGCGCGGGCAGGTGAATCCGCTCATATTCTCCACAACGCCCAGCACCGGGACCCCGACCTGCCGGCAGAAGGAGATGGCCTTCCGCACGTCCACGGCCGCTACCCGCTGTGGGGTGGTGACCACCACCGCGCCGTCCACCCTGCCCAGCAGTTGGCAGACGGACAGCGGCTCGTCGCCGGTGCCCGGCGGGGAGTCGACCACCAGGTCGTCGAGATCTCCCCAGGCCACGTCCTGGAGGAACTGCTTGATGGCCTTCATCTTCATGGGTCCCCGCCAGATCACGGCTTCGTCGGGGTTGCGCAGGAAGAAGCCGAGCGAGAACACCTTCAGCCCTCCCGCCTCCACGGGCAGGAGCTCCTCCCCCACCGCCTGGACGCTGGCCCCCTCCAAACCGAGCATGGTGGGCACGCTGGGTCCGTGGATGTCCACGTCCAGCAAGCCGACTTTTCTGCCGGACAGCATCAGGGCCACGGCCAGGTTGACCGCCACCGTGCTCTTGCCGACGCCTCCTTTACCCGAGAGCACCAGGATCTTTCGGTGGATTCGGCAGAGTCGCGCCTGAAGCCGCCGGCGCTCCTCGAACTCTTCCCTGCTTTCGTTGGCCAGCCGCTGGTGTGCCGGGCACGCCGCATCGCTGCAGGTGTCGCAAGCCTGCCGGCCTTCAGAAGCTCCCATCTGCTCCCCTTTCGTCGCGCGCCGGACGAAATCCTCGCAGGCAGCCTTCAACGTATTGGCCGCCAGCAGGGCGCAATGCTCGACGTCCGGCGGAAGCCCGCCGAGGGCGTCCAGGATTTCGGGCTGGCCGATTGCAGCCACGCGATCAACGCTCTGGCCCTCTGCCAGACAGGTGGCCATGCTGCCGCATGCGTGCGACGGCCCGCAGCCGTCGGTCACAAACGCAGCCTTCTCAACCTTCCCTCCGCGGACCACCAGCCAGAACTCCATCGTATCCCCGCAGGGTCCGGTGATCCTGGCATGGCCGTCAAACGCGGCCAGCGGGCTATTGTTTCGCGGGTACTGTGCATGCTCGATCAGCGCCGGCGAGATAGCCGGCGCACCCTGACCCTCCAAGGCTGTCCTCCATTCCCCCCTGTTCTTACCGATGAATCCCGGGCCCGGCGTTATGTCTTCACCGCCTCGTAGAAGACGGCCCCCTCTTTCCGCAAAGGGGCCACTTTCCCCTGCCTGCTGAGCGCATCCAGTCGCTTGGCGACCTCTCCGATGTGGAGCCCGAGCCCCTCCGAAACGCCCCAGGCCGTGCAGGGCCGGCGCTGCAGGAGCGCCAGGATGTCGAGGTCCGTCGCGGCTCCGGAGGGTGCGATTTCTGAGGCCCCGGCTCGTTCCTCGCCGATGACCTCTGCACGTCCGGTGAACAGTCTCGTGAAGGCCGCCATCCGCTCCGGGGGAACCGCGGCGGCGAACGCCTCGCAGGGCGGACGCGTGACCGTGTTGAGCTGCAGCCGGTCGGGGTGGATCCGCGCGGCGATAGCAGCGATCTTCTCGACCTCGGGCTGGATCCCCGTGATGCCAGCCAGTAGCATGACCTCCAGCCATATCGGCTTGGCGAAACGGCTGCGGAATGCGGTCAAGCCCTCCACCACCCGGTCGAACCCGATCTCCTCGTGGGGGCGGTTGACCAACCGGAACAGCGCCGCATCGCCGGCGTCCAGCGAGGGAAGGACCAGGTCGGCCTCCAGCAGCGCGTCCTGGACGTCGCTCATCCAGAGGAGCGCGCCGTTGGTCAGGACCGCCACCGGGGCGCGCGTCAGGGACTTGATCCCTGCGATCAGGTCGCCTATCCGGGCGTTGAGGGTCGGCTCTCCCGATCCTGCCAGGCTCACGTAGTCCGGCAGCGGCCCCGTTCGCAGCCTGGATGCCAGCTGGCCCAGAATGTCGTCCACGGGCACGTACTCGCGCCGCTGGATCGTCTTGTTGGTGGTCCGGCCCAGCTGGCAGTAGACGCAGTCGTAGGTGCACGTTTTGAATGGCACCAGATCCACGCCCAGCGAGCGGCCCAAGCGCTTGGAGGGAACCGGCCCATAGACGTACTGGCGCTCACCGCCGGTCAAGGCTCCTCCCCGCACGGCGGCCGGTGGCACCGCTCCTGGCGCCCGCAGCAGGTCACGCCTTCCCGCTCCCTGGCACAGCCACCCCCGCGCGGCCCTCCCCCGCCCCGGCCGGCCTCCTTGAGAATGAATCCGGCCCCGCCGCTGAGCAGGCGCTGCACCTCGCCGTGGCAGTCCGGACACTCTGCAAGCGGGGCCACCGTGATGGCCTGCCGGCGCTCGAACCGGCGGCCGCAGGCCGTGCACTCGTACTCGTACGTCGGCATATCTCGCCTCCGGCCCGCTCGCCTCTCCTCCATGGCATCCTGGATCAGCGCTGGCGGGTCATGGTCGCCCCGCAGGCGGGGCAAGTCATCTGCAGGCAGGGAACCCCCTGCTGGTGGGGTGCAGTCTTCCCGCACTTGGGACAGACGCACCCACCGCCCGGTCCGGACGCGAAGCCGCCCTGTCGCCCGCGGCCGCCGCCGCGTCCCTTTCCTCGACCCGTTCCCTGGCCTTGTCCCGTGGGTCCGGTTCCGTCTCCGCGTGGCATGTCTCTTTCCTCCTCTAACCGTTGGAGCGGTCGAGGCTTCTTCGACCGGAACCGGAGGAGGCTCTGTGCCTCCCCCGGCCTGCCTCGATCCGGCTACTCTCTCTTGCTTTCGCCTTCCAGCTCCTGGATATGCTGCCGCAGCTCGTCCAGGGACTGCTGCAGGGCGGCCGCTTGGGCTTTCATTTCAGCCAGCTGCCCCTCTCTTGCGGCGCCGGCAGGCGCCGGAGCGGCACAGGGAGACGCGGGAGCTCCCCAGGCGGACTGCCCCCAGCCTGCCCGCATCCAGCCCGGCAGGCCCGTGGCATAGAACCAATGCCGCCACCCCCGGCCTCCGCCTCCCCATGCACCTCGCCCCCAGGCACCCCAGCTGCCCATCCGGTTCATGAATCCCGGCGCGCCGAATCCGGCGCAGAGGCCCGCCCCGCGCCCCGTCATGGGGCCCCAACCCATCGGTCCAGTGCGATCTCCGCGTGGCATGTTCCTTCCCTCCTCTATGGTTCGGCGGTGTATGAGCGGAGGCCGTCCCGGCCTGTCGCACCCACCGGCAAGGTGAGCATCGACGCGCTCACCAGTGACCCTGAACGTCCGCCGTCTGGGCCTCGTGGAGGCTCCCCGCTTGAAACTGCCTCACCGCATCTCGAGCCGTCCCACCGGTCAAGCCGGTGCACACCCGGATGCCGGCTGCCTGGAGGGCGCGGAAAGCGTTGGGGCCACAATGCCCGGTCAGGAGGACTTGAGCACCCCGATCCGCGATCCGTTTCGCCGCCTGAATGCCGGCGCCCTGGGGGGCATCAACCCCCGACGCATTGTCCAGGTACTCCGAGTCGTTGCTTTCGGTGTCCACGATCAGGAACCCGGGGGCACGACCAAAGCGCATCTCCACCGCGGCGTCGAGCTCCTCCCCTCGCACTGTCACTGCGACTTTCACTGCACTCCTCCTCGGGGCCCCCTTCCCATCGGCCCGCGGGGTCCTCGCCGCCGCCGCCCGCCCTGCTGCGACCCCGGGGGCCCGCCCGCGCATCCGGGCATCAGCCAGCGCGGATCCGGCAGCCGCCCACCCAGGTAGGCGGTCAGAACTTCCTCGACCGACCCCGCCGTCCACGGGACCAGCCGGATTCCCGCGGCGGCCAGCATGGATGCCAGAGGGCGGGAGATTCCTCCGCAAATGAGGACGCTGACACCCAGTTCCTCCAATCGTCGCACTCGCCAGGCGGGGAAGCTTCCGGATAGCTCCTCCGACCGGCGACTACGCTCGCCCCCCTGTTCGATGTCTACCACCAGCAGTTGTCCGGCGGTGTCGAACACGGGCGAGACCCGGCCGTTCCAGACTGGGATCGCAAGCCGCATCCTCACCCTCCAACCGACAGCAAGGCACGAAGCATGCCACAGTGGTCAGTTCATCTCCATGCTTTTTTTATCGATAGTTAGCCAGCCGCGTGCCTCAGCGATTCCCCACGAGATTGCAGATATGCAATCACAATCGACTGCTGACGATGCAGACTTGAACCCAGAGATTTCACCGCTAAGGGAGGACGAACCGGGGGATTAGGAGCTTCCAAAAGCTGGGCCGCCCTCAGGGCTCTCGCGGCGGCGGAGGCCGCATAGAGCCCGAGGGCGGGCTGAGGGGGACAGCGGATTTAGACGAGCTCGATCGAGACCGGAGTCATCTTTTGAAGGTTATCGGAGACCGGGCAGCGCCGGTCGATCTCTTCGAGAAACTGCTGCTTCTCCTCCCGCGAGAGATCGGCGTCGATGTCGACCTTCACTGTGATGCCCGTGAAGCCGGCTCGATTCTCCTGCGCCTTGCCCATCAGCGTGTTCGCATCCAGCGCCCCGGAGACAGTCACGCGCATTCCACGCAGGGCGATTCGCTTCTGGTTGGCCACGATCCTGCCGATGCTGCCCACGCATCCTCCCAGGGAGAGAAAGAGGTACTCCAGGGGGGTCGGTCCCGCGTCCTGCCCTCCCGCGGCGGCAGGCTGATCCACGAACAGCTTGTGTCCGCGGATCTGGCTCTCGATCGTGAAGCGTTCACCCAACTTGGCTTCGACTTCCACTGTCTTCATGGCTGGCATGGAGATCCTCCTTGTGAATTTTTGTGCATGACCGCGCACATAAAAACCTCGGAGGGAGACTCCCCCCCGAGGCTGCACGTATTTTACCCGACTCAGCCGCCCGCAGCACGCACGGAAGTCAGATTGTCTGTAGTTTCGCCCCTCTCGGACCGAAGGCTGCCGGCGCTCGCCGCCCGACTCGCAGCGGCCGGACGCTAGGCGATGGCGCCGCTCGTGGGGTCAACCACGAGCCTGACGCTCCTGAGGGGATCTTTAAGGCGCGGACGGGGAACCTACCGGTCCTCCACTGACAAGAATGAGGAATAGGGGACGTTGCATTATCTGTCGAATCTCCTCGATCAGACCCACACGTGATCGCACGGAGCGGTGAGCTGACTGTTAGCAAACCCTGCGATGGAGTGGGCGGTGGGAAGAGAGGCAATCCCCCTAGCAGGATGCGTTCGGCCTCCAGCGAGAGGGTTCGTCTTGACATCCAGGAACGGCCAAGTCCCGCGTTCAGGGATGTGGAGTCCTCCGGATCGGTAATGCTGAGCGGTTCGCGTTAGTCAACCTAGTCAAAGACGTCCCCTCCTACGGCTCGTCGGTCAGCCCCGGGGGATGTCGAGGCCGAACTGCTTGATCTTTCGCCACAAGGTGGTCTTGTGCATCCTCAGCTCGCGGGCAGTGTCGGCCCGGTTCCAGCCGTGGCGGCGCAGGGCCTCGTACAGGAATCGAGCCTCCAGGTCGCGCAGCGTCGAGGTGCTCTGGATGGCGGGCGCCGCCTCGGGCGGCCGCAGACCCGCGGGGAGGTGGGCGGCCTGGATGGGCCCGCCCGCACACAGGATGAAGGCATGCTCGAGGATGTTCTCCAGCTCCCGGACGTTCCCCGGGTAATCGTGAGCCATGAGGATCTGGAGGGTCTCGGGCGAGACGCCGCTGATGTCCTTCCCCTTCAGACGATTGAACCGGCTGACGAAGTGGTCGATGAGGAGGGGGATGTCCTCCCGCCGGTCGCGGAGCGGCGGGAGGACGAGTGTGACCACGTTGATCCGATAATACAGGTCCTGGCGGAACGTGCCGGCCTTCACCAGGTCTGCCAGGCGGCGGTTCGAGGCGGTCACCACCCTGACGTTGGCCTTGACCGACTCGGTGCCGCCCAGCGGCTCGTACATGCGCTGCTCGAGGACGCGGAGCAGGCGGACCTGGAGCGCGGGCGACACGTCGCCGATCTCGTCCAGGAAGATCGTCCCGCCCTCCGCCAGCGCGAATCGGCCCGCCTTGTCCTTGCGGGCGTCCGTGAAGGCCCCCGCCTTGTAGCCGAACAGCTCGGATTCGAGCAGGGTGTCCGGGAGAGCCCCGCAGTTCACCGCGATCAGCGGCCGCTCCCGGCGGGGGCTCAAGGTGTGCAAAGCTCGGGCGATCAGCTCTTTCCCCGTCCCGCTCTCTCCCTCGATCAAGACGGTGCTGTCGCTCTCCGCCACGGCCGGAAGGATGGCGAAGAGTCGCTGCATGGCGGCGCTCTTGCTCACGATATCCGCGAAGGTATAGCGGCGGGTCACCTCGGCCCGGAGCTGCTCCACCAGCCGAAGGTCGCGGAAGGTCTCCACGCCGCCCAGCAGCCGCCCCTGCCTGTCCCGAAGGACGGCTGTGCTGATGCTGATCGGCACGCGCTCGCCGTCGGCCCGCACGATGAAGACGGGCCGGTTGACCACCGGCCGCCCCGTCTGAAGGGTCTCACGAAGGGCGCAGCGGGCCTCGCAGATGGAGGCGCGGAATACCTCGCAGCACGGACGGCCCAGGGATTCCTCCCGCGAGACCCCCGTGATCTCCTCGGCGGCGTGGTTGAATGAGGTGATGCGAAACTCCTCGTCCACGGTGAACACACCGTCCGCCACCGAGTCCAGGACGACCCCGACCTCTTCGGGGGTGAGCGCTGCGGTCTTTTCCCCCATGATCCCTTTCCTGTTTACGATATCTCTTATTCTCTCACAGACGGTGGACGCTCGCCAAGAGCAACCGCGACAGGAGCGCTCCGAAAAAGAAATCCCCCGCCGAGAGCCGACGGGGGAGCGGTGAAGGCGTGATGGGCGAGCCGCCTACTTGTAGACCTCCGGATTCACGACTCCTTCGGGGCGGCGGCCCTCCAGGACGTCCACGATGGCCTGCGCGGCGTGGGTCGCCATCCGGATGACGCACTCGACCGTGAGACCCGCCGAGTGGGGGCTCAGCACCACATTGGGCAGCCCGAAAAGCGGATTGTCGGCCACCGGAGGCTCCGGATCGAAGACATCCAGTCCGGCCCCGGCGATGACCCCCTCTTTGAGCGCCTTGACCAGCGCAGGCTCGTCCACGACCGGACCGCGCGCGCAGTTGATCAGGAAGGCGGACCGCTTCATCATGCGAAGCTGCGCCGCTCCGATCAGCCCCTTGGTCTCGGGCATCGAGGGCATGTGCAGCGTGACAAAGTCTGCGGCCTTGAGCAGCTCCGGGATGGCAGTCACCACCTTCCCGCCCGCCTTCTCCATGGCCTCGCGCGGGACCAGCGGATCGTAGACCAGCACCTCCATGTTGAAGGCAGCCCGGGCCTTCTGGCAGACGAGCGTGCCGATGCGCCCCATCCCGAGGATGCCCAGGACCTTTCCATCCAGGTCGAACGCCGCGTAGCTGTTCCGGATCTCCCACTCATTCTTCCGCGTCGCGATATCGTACGGCACGATCCGCTTTGCCAGGACCAGCATCAAGGTCAGGACGTGCTCGGCCACCGACAGCGCGTTGGCCCGGGGCGTGATGCATACCGGAATCTTCCGGCGGGTGGCTGCGGCCACGTCGATGTTGTCGTAGCCGACGCCGTGCCGGGCGATGACCTTCAGGCCGGCCCCCGCCTCGATGACGGAGGCCGGGATCGGCGCCGTCCGGACCAGCAGACCCGCGCAGTCGCGGATCTCCCGGACCAGCGTGGCCTCGGTGAAATCGGGCGCCACCCGGGCCTCCATCCCCTTGTCGGTGAGGAGGCGGATTCCCGCCTCGTGAATGGGCTGCGAGAATCAACACCTTCCGCTTTGTGGCTGCCACCATCAGCGTCTCTCCTTTCCGCAAGCCGTTCCGGCCGCGGAGTTCGTCCGTGTCGACCTTCCGCATCCCGCGGACCCAAGCCCGCCACCTGCACCCCGGCCGGGGTGCATTGTGGCCGGGTTACATGGCGGGGTCAAGGCGGGCGCAGGCACCGTGCCGGCCTCGTGCGGCCTCCCGTACATTGCGGCGCCGACCCGCGGGCATGCGGGTACTCGGCCGAAGGCTCGGCACCCATCAGATGGGCACCCGGCAGATGGGCCTTTTTCAACAGCCTGTTAATTTTGTGGTCCGTAGCGCTTCTTATAGAACTCCTGCATCTTCTGGAGCTGCTCTTTGGTCATCCCCTGCTTCAGCCACTGATTCCCCGGCTGAGAGTAGACGTACTTGTTCATCAGCTGGGTGGCCAGCGGCTCTCCCGCCACCGCCCGGACCTCGGGAAGGAACTCCGTGTAGAAGTTCTTGGCCACGTCGTAGATTCCGTGCCACCAGGCGTAGTCCGGACCCGACATGGCGGCGCCGTGGCGGGCGCGCCGCCCCTCATGGTGCCAGAGCTCGAAGTAGGTCCACTCCAGCTTTTCGTCCATGGGGGCCGGCGTCAGCTTCTTGGCCTTGTACAGCTCATCCATGATCGCCGTGGCCGGTTTGGCGAATTTCTCGTTGTACAGATCGACCAGATCGTCGAACTGCTTGTAGAAACCGCCGATCTGCTCGGACGCATGGCACTGGTCGCAGACATCCCGCATCGACTGCCGCCGCTGTTCCCACGTGACGACCTTGGCCACCTTCCGTAGCGTGCCGTCCTTGGTCTTGATGTTCTCCCCAACCTTGGGGAGGGGGGCGCCCTCCGCCAGATCCTCTTTCCAATGGTCCTCGAACACCACCATGCTGATCCGCGTAGAGACCGCCGGCCGCAGCGTCCAGCTGATGCGCTCGCCCACATCGTGCGTCACACCCTGGGAGGGGGTCGCGCTCATGTGGCAGCTGGCGCAGGTCGGGGCCGCGGTGTAATCCACGCCCGCCACCCACGTGCGGCGGTCCAGGTTCATCCGCCCCTGGAAGGCCTCGAACAGGATCCCGTGCTTCGATTCCTGGTAGACCTCGATCTGGGGGTGATCCGGGCCGAGGTGACACTTCCCGCAGGCCTCGGGCCGGCGGGCCTGCGCGACCGAGAAGGCGTGGCGGGTATGGCAGGCGGTGCAGCTCCCCCAGCTTCCGTCGGGATTGATGCGCCCGATGCCGGAATTCGGCCAGGTGGTCGGATCGAACTTTCCCCCCGGCAGCACCTTGACCTGCGAGCCGTGACACTGCACGCATCCGACCGCGACCGCCGGCGGGCCGCCCACCACCTCGCCCAGGTAGTTATCCAGCGAGGCCAGGATCTGGCCGGCCTTGGCGTGGTGGCTGCCCTGCTGCTCGACCACTTGCTGCGGGTGGCAGCGGCCACATTTCTTGGGCGACACGATCACGGAGATCAGGAAGCCGTTGTGCTCGAAGGCGTCCGGATCTCCCTTCTGAGCCCGGTGGCAGTCGTAGCAGTTGACCCCCGCCTGTCCCATGCGCGACAGGCGCCAGTCATACACCAGGGCGGCATTCTGCTGGCTGTGGCAGCCGATGCAGACCGACCCTTCCTTCGAGCCGTAAAAGGCGGGCAGGGGACTCTGCTGGGCGTGGCCGACTCCCCACGCCAGCAGGACGCACAGGCTCGACACGAGGAGTGCGCACAGGGCGAGCAGGTAGCGTCGTTTCATGGCATCCCTCCAGTCTTACGGCAAGCGACTATGATGTGCTGGCGGAGAGTCGCCTCCCCGGCCAGCCTTCCGCATCGTCGTACAAACTTCGAGGCATCCGCCCATGCCCACAGTCCGCGGATGCATCGCCGCAGACGGCGCGTGGTCTCACGCCCCATTCTTCAGAGTGCCGCCTTTTGGTCAAGATGGAGAGGAACGATCGGGAGGGATTCGTCCGGGTTCCCGGACATCCGGCTGGACGCCTGCGGCCTGTTCAGGGCCGGGTCGCGTGCTCGAGCAGGTACAGGTAGGATCGGTAGATCCGGCCGGTCGCCCGTGTCATCCCGATCTCGCAGGTGCGGCTGCTGGAGAAGTGGCCGTCGTGGGGCGCCGCCAGCGCCGCGGCGGCCTCGCGGCGGGTGGCCGCGGCCGTCAGCTCCGGGAAGAGGAATCCCCGGTCGCCGGCAAAGCCGCAGCAGCCGGCCTCGGCGGGGACGGTGACCGAGTCGCTGCAGGCCCGCGCGATCGCCTCCAGCTTGGGAGTGAGGTTGAGCTTGACCAGCGAGCAAACCGGGTGCAGGACCACCGACCCCGCCCGGTGCCGGATGGTCAGGCGGGGCAGCAGGCGGTCGTGGACGAAGGCAGTGCTGTCCAGGATCTGCAGCCGGTCGAACCGCTCTCGGTTCTCCGGCGTCAGATGCTCGCGGCAGGTGAGCAGCCCGTACGTGCACGGGCTGGTATCGACCACCACCGGCAGCCTGCCCTCGCCCGACCACGCCCAGAACCGTTCGATCGCCCGGTTGGCCGCCACCGCATGGGCCTGGTCGTATCCCTTGGACGAGAACGGCACCCCGCAGCAGGTTCCCTCCACGTTCCCCGGAATCCAGACCGGCACCCCCGCCCGCTGCGCCACGGCCACCAGGGCGTCCTGCACGGTCAGCTCTTCGGGCTCGCCCGGCAGATGGCCCAGCACCCGGGAGATGCAGGCGGGGAAGTAGACAGCCTGCGCCGCCGCGCCTGCCGGCGCCGGCGGCCGGGCGCACGCCGGACGTGGCATCTCCCGGCTCCACTGGGGGAAGGGACGGCGGGTGACGGCGCGAAGCACCCGGGTGATCCCGGCCATCGTCCCGGCGCCCAGGAGGGACTGGACGAGATGCCCGAGGCGCAGCCCGAGGCGCGCCATCGGCTCGAGCAGGGCAAAGTGCTCGGCCGCACAGCGCGCGGCACGGTGCGCCCAGGCTGGGTGCTGCAGCCGGCGAAGGCGCTTGGTCAGCTGGCCGGTGTCGATGCCGACCGGGCAGGCCGTGGCGCACAGGCCGTCCGCGGCGCAGGTGTCCAGCGCCATGTACGGGAAATCGGCCTCCAGCGCCCCCAGGACGCTGCGGTCACCTGTTTGCTCCTTCCGCCGCGCCATCTCCCGGCGCACCACGATGCGCTGGCGGGGGGAGAGGGTCAAGTCCAGGCTCGGGCATTTCGACTCGCAGTAGCCGCACTCGATGCACTTGTCCACCTCCTCCTCGACCCCGGGAAGGGATTTGAGGTCGGCGAGGTGGGCCTTGGGATCGGGGTTGAGGATCACGCCGGGGTTCAGCAGTCCCTCGGGGTCCGCCAGCGCCTTGAGCCGCCGCATGATGGCGTGCGCCTCGGGACCCCACTCGGTCTCGACGAAGGGGGCGATGTTGCGTCCGGTGCCGTGCTCGCCCTTGAGCGCCCCGTCGTACCGCTCCACCACCAGGCGGACCATGTCGTCCATGAACCGGGCATATCGGTCCACCTCGGCCTGGATATTGTACGACTGGGTGATCGTCAGGTGGAGGTTGCCGTCCTTGGCATGGCCGAAGAGGATCGCCTCCTCATAGCCGTGGCGGCCGGCCGTCTGGATCAGCTCCACCGTGGCGTCGGCCAGGCTCGGGATCGGGAAGACCACGTCCTCGATGATCACCGTGGTGCCCCGCTTTCGCACGGCCCCCACGGACGGGTACAATCCCTGGCGGATCTTCCAGAGGAGCGCCTGCTCCCCCGCCTCGTGCGTGAAGCGCCCGGGCTCGAGCAGCCGGAGGCCGCCCACGGCCTCGCGGGCCAGCGACTCCAAAGTGGCGCGATCCTTCTCCTCTGCGCTCTGGAACTCGACCAGGAGTCCGGCGGCCTCCGGAGGGAGGCCTGTGATGGTGGGGGGAATGCCGGGCTGGTTTTCCACCGACCGGAGGGACGCCCGATCCATCAGCTCCAGGGCCTTGGCGTCGGCGGCGCGGAGCGGGGCGATGGCGGCGCAGGCGGCATGGATGCTGGGGAAGAGCAGCAGGCCGGTGTACTTCACCGGGAGGTCCGGCACCGTGTCGAGGACCGCCTCGGCGATGAACGCCAGGGTCCCCTCCGAGCCGATCAGCAGGTTGCGCATGACGTCCACCGGCCGATGGAAGTCAAGGAAGGCGTTGAGGGAGTAGCCGGTGGTGTTCTTCATCCGGTACTTGGCCCGGATCCGATCGGCAAGACGCGGATTCGCCTCGATCTCGCGCTTGATCTCCAGGAGCCCGCCGGCCAGGCGGGGCTCTTTTTGACGGAAGATCTCGTCGGCATCCGGATCGGCGGTGTCGATGACCGTGCCCGAGGGCAGCACGAAGGTCAGGGAATGCAGCGTGTGGTAGGCGTTCTGGGCGACCCCGCAGCACATCCCGCTGGAGTTGTTGGCCAGGATCCCCCCCATCATGCAGGCGTTGATGGAGGCGGGGTCCGGCCCCATCTTGGCCCCGAACGGCCTGAGCGCCGCGTTGACATTGCCGCCGATGACCCCAGGCTGGACGCGGACCTTCCGGCCGCCGTCCTCGACCAGCACCCGCCGCCAGTGCTTGGCCACCTCCACCAGAATGCCATCCGTCACGGCCTGCCCGGACAGGCTGGTTCCGCCGGCCCGGAACGTCAGCGGGACGCGCTGGTCGCGGCTCAGGCGGAAGATGGTCCGGATCTCCTCCACGCCCTTCGCCAGGACCACCGCCCGGGGAATCAGGCGGTAGAAGCTGGCGTCCGAGGCGTAGGCGATCCGATCGATCGGGCGCGTGAGGACCCGCTTCGCGTCGATGAGCTGTCCCAGCAGGGCCTCCAGCACGGGCGGCGCAGCGGACTCACCGGGCGCGCGGGAAGGGATGGACATGCGAATGCCTCCGATGGAATGGGGGACAGCGCGAGGAGAGACGGCACGGCAGGATGTCGATCATTGAATCTTGCATGAGGAGTGTGATCGACCGATTGGGACTCGGCCGGAGCGCCCTCTCGACGCCTGGCGCCTCGTCGAGAACCGCCCGGCCTTGCTCCGGCGCCGCCGCCCCAGAGGGCGCGTCGCGCCGCGGGACGTTATTCCATACACCATGCGGTTCCCAGGAGCCCGCGGCGACCGAACCCGGCCGGGCCGCGGGCGCGGCGCTCGAGGGCACCCCGGCCGAGTCCCACCACAATCTCAAGTGGCCCATTACTTATGCAATAATCAATAGGATTCCGTCATCACCCAGGCGTACAGGCTTTTCGGGCCGTGCACGCCGAGGGTCAGCGTCAGCTCGATATCGCTGGTCCGGCTGGGCCCCGTCACGAGAACACAATACCCCGCGTCCTTCGCCTCCGCAAGCGCCTGGTGGAAATCCGGCCGCAGGGCGGCGGGCGTCAGGATTGCCAGGTGAACGCGCGGCAAGAGAGAGACGATCCGCGGCCGCTCCGGCGAAGAGCGGAGCAGGAGCGACCCGGTCTCCGGCAGGGCTGCATCCACGCCTGTCACCCCCAGCTCGCACTCGGCGACGCGGCGCTTGCCCGCCTCGGGCGGGACGATCTCGACGCCGAGCGCCTCGAGCGTCGTTGCCGCCTCCCATGCCGCGAGGTCCGGCGTGGACCAGAGGGTGGCCTTCTTGACCTCCTCGGTCTTCACCAGCTCGACCAATGCGGCGCGGAGCGCCTCCCTGCCTGTCAGGCGGCGGGTGACGCCGCTCAGCTTCTCGATCTCCGTCAAGAGCTGCGACAGCTCGGCCTCGGGATCCCCGGGCCGGCGGGGGCCCACGCGGGCCGTGGGGGGCAGCGGGGACGGGGCGCCCGCGGGCTGGGCGCCGGCAGGCCTCCCCAGCGATTCCCGCACTCTGGCCAGAATTTCTTCGCGCGCCGATTGCACGTTTCCCTCGCTCCTTGGCGACACCGTTGCTACTGCTGTCCCCTGGCACCCCGCGGGCGGCGGCGCCACCAGCGCCGGAAATCCGACGCGAAGGCCGGGAACGGCCGGGACGTCGTCCAGCGGTTGAGAGGAGGTGGAAGCCTGTCCAGCCACCCCTCCTTCTCGAGCGGCGCTTGTAGCCACTTCAGCGCCCAGGCCCCCACGCGGTAGAGCCAGGGTGTGCGGAGGGCCACCGAGCCGGCCCGCGCGGCGGCCCGCAGCGCGGCCGGCGCCGCCGCCCCCTCCATCTCGTCTCCCTCGGCCACCCGGTGGCGCAGGTGGAGCAGGATGTCCGTGATGGGAATCTTCACGGGGCAGATGTCATTGCAGGCGCCGCACAGCGTGGAGGCGAAGGGCAGCCCCCCCGCCGCCTTGGTTCCCAGGATCTGGCTGGCGAAGAGCGTCCCCGTGGGCCCGGAAATCGGATACCCGTAGGCGTACCCCCCCACGGTGTTGAACACGGGACAGATGTTCAGGCAGGCCCCGCACCGGATGCACAGCAGGGTCTCCCGGCATTCGGGTGTTCGCAGGATGCGGGACCGCCCGTTATCCAGCAGGACGAGGTGAAACTCGCTCGGTCCGGCCTCAGCCGCCGTGCGGGGCGGACCGGTGATGAAGGAGGTGTAGCAGGTGATCTTCTGTCCGGTGGCGCTCCTCGCCAAGAGCTTCAAAAGGACGGTGAGGCACTCCCAATCCGGTACGATCTTGTCGATACCGACGACGGCCACGTGCACGGGGGAGACGGTCGTGCACATGCGCCCGTTCCCCTCGTTGGTCACCATGACCAGGGTCCCGGTCTCCGCCACCAGGAAGTTTCCCCCCGAGATGCCCATGTCCGCGGCCAGGAATTCCTCCCGGAGCTTCATGCGCGCGACCTGGGTCAGCCCCTGCGCATCAGAAGGGGCCTCCACGCCCAACTTCCGATGGAACACGTCGGCGATCTCCTCCTTGGAGAGATGGAATGCCGGCACGACGATGTGAGCCGGTCCCATGCCGAGGAGCTGGACGATGTACTCGCCCAGGTCGGTCTCCAGCACCTGGATTCCGGCCGCCTCCAGGGCGTGGTTCAGGCCGATCTCCTCCGAGGCCATGCTCTTCGACTTCACCGCCTTCTTGACCTGGCGCTGTCGCGCGATCTCGAGGACGATCCGATTGGCCTCCTCCGCGTCCCGCGCCCAGTGCACGTGCCCGCCCGCGGCGGTCACTGCCCGCTCTGCCTGCTCGAGATAGTCGTCGAGGTGCGTGATGGCGTGGAGGCGCAGGTCGTGGCCGGCCTGGCGGAGCGCCTGCCACAGCTCCTGCCCCAGCAGCTCCACCAGCGTCGCGCGGGTGCCCAGGAACTTTCCGGTGGCCTTCTGCACCGCCGCCGGCATCGTGGGGGGTACCCGCCGGCTGTTGGCCCGAAAGTCGATGGAGGGAGGCGCCTGACTCATCGGCTTTCTCCTTCCGCCGCCAGGATATCGATCAGGTGCATGGCGCGGATGGGTGAGCCCGCCTTGCGCAGTCCGCCCGCGATATTCATCAGGCACCCGGCGTCGCAGGCGACGACGACCTCGGCCCCGCTGGCCTGGATGGAGCGGACCTTGGCCTCCATCATGGCCCGGCTGACCTCGGGGTAGACGACGCTGAAGACGCCGCCGAATCCGCAGCAGGTCTCCTCGGTGGACAGCGGCAGGAGGGTGAGGCCGCGCACCTGACGTAAGAGCGCCTTGGGCTCTTCCCGGCACTCCAGGCCGCGCAGGAGGTGGCAGGAGGCGTGGTAGGTCACCCTGTGGGGGAAGGTGGCGCCGACATCGGTGACCCCGAGGACATTCACCAGGAACTGGGTGAATTCGAGCGTCCGCTCCGCGGCATCCCGGGCCTGCCGGTGCTCGGGGGTGCCCGGAGGGAAGAGCTCCGGATAGTGGTGGCGGACCATGTCCACGCAGGAGCCCGACGGCGACACGATATACCCGTCGGTCCCGCCGAAGGTGCGCAGCCACTGCCGCGCCAGGTCCCGCGCCTCTTTCCGGAAGCCGCTGTTGAAGAAGGGCTGGCCGCAGCAGGTCTGGTCCCGGGGGAAGGCCGTCTCTACCCCCAGCCGCTCCAGGAGACCCACCATCCGGTGGAGGACGCCGGGGAAGAATTGCTCGCCCAGGCAGGTGATGAAGAGCTGCGCCTTGATCGCCACGCCGATCCTTTCCGTTCGAGGCCGACCCCCTCCGGATCTTCTCCCTTCAGGAAAGATCGCAATAGCCGACGAGAGGCGAGCGCCCGGCCGCGCCGCACTTTCCTAGGCGCGGCCGGCCGAGGCCCGGTCCAGAAGCTGGCTCACGTGCTGGACCTGAACGGCCAACCCCTTCTTCCGGACCCCGTAGGACAGATGCATCATGCAGGCGGGGCACTCGGTGGCCAGGATCGTGGCGCCGGTCTTCTCCACGTTCCCCATCTTCCGGTCCAGGACCCCGGCGGCCTCGGTGTGGTGCAGGAACGTGTAGCTTCCCGCGGCGCCGCAGCACCAGTCCGATTCGGGCAGCTCCTTGTAGGTCAAGCCGGGGATGGACTTGAGGAGCTGGCGCGGCTGCGCCGTGATCTTGGAGTACCTGTTCGAAAGATGACATGGATCGTGATAGGTGACCACGCCCTCCAGCGCTGCCAGTGGACCGTTCACGCCCAGCGCTATCAGAAATTCGCTGAAGCTCTTGATCTTCCCGGACAGGGCCTCGGCCCGCTCCGCGTACGCCGGATCCCCCTTGAGCAGGCTGCCGTATTCTTTGAGATGGCTGCTGCAGCTCCCGCACTCGGACAGGATGGCGTCAAAGCCCATGGCCGGGGCGAGGCGCTCCACATTCCGCCGCGCGATGTCCCGCGCCGCATCCAGGTCGCCGTACGCATGCGCCGGCCGGCCGCAGCAGGTGTTGTTGAGGATGGTGATCGAGCAGCCCGCCCGCGCCAGCACGCGCAGCGTCGCCTCGACCACATCGGGATACTGGAAGCTCAGGCCGCAGGAGACGAAGTAGCCGATCCTGGCCTTGGACTTGGCCGGCTCGGCCCCCAGGCTCCGCTCGCCGCGTCGGAAGGGCTGCGCCGGCAGGCTGGGCACGATGTCGGCCGTCCCGTGCAGGCGCCCGTCCACCAGCTTCATGGCCCCGCTCTTCTCGGCCAGGCTGGCCAGGCCCGTCCGCTTGGCCCACACGGCCATGCGCCCGGCCCACTCCAGCTTCGTGCTGTCGGCCAGGACCGACCGGAACAAGATCCGCTGCCACATCGGCTGGCCCTGCCGGTTGAGGTAGGCATGCCGGATCGCGGTGACGATCTCGTCGGTCTTCAGGGCCGGGAAGCAGTGGGCGGTGCAGCCGCGGCAGAGGAGGCAGTCCTCCAGGGCGTGCATGACGTCCGGCGTCAGATCCAGATCGCCCAGCATCAGGCCCCGGGCAATGGCCAGGCGGCCGCGCGACAGCGAATGCTCCTCGCCCGTCACCCGGAACACCGGGCAGCCGGCCTGGCAGAAGCCGCAGTGATTGCACTTCGCGATCAGCTCGTGCAGGGGCAGCAGCTCTGGGATGGCCATTAAACTCTCCTGAGCGAATGCAAAACCGACAACCGACAAGTGATAACCGGTCAACGAAGAGCCGATCGGCCGGTGACTTTTCAGTTGTTCGGTTGTCGGTTGTCGGTTTTTCCTTTCGCCTTCCCTGTCAGATTCCCCCGACGAAGCGTCCCGGGCTCAGGATGCCGGCCGGGTCGAACTCCGCCTTCAGGCGCCGCATGACGGCCAGCGCCTCCCCCGGTTTTCCCCAGGCCTCGAGGTGGCGCTTGACGGCCAGGGGGGCCGCTTCCACGACCAGGCTCCCTTCGGCCGCTTCGGCCTCGCGTCGCAAGGCCTCGATCCCATCCCGCACCAATTCCGGCGGGGTTCCGGCCGTGAGGCCGCAGGCCGCCCGGACGACCCCGCTCCCCGCATGGGCCGCGATCGCGCCGCGCCACCCGTGGCGGCGCAGCAGATCCTCCGCCCTGGCGACGAACGCAAGGGTCTGGCTGATGGGCACGCCGATCTTCAGGCTGAGCCGCTCTGCCGCTCCGACCGCCCGATCCAGAACATCGCGGATCTCGCCCCAGGCGGCCGGGCTCTGCTCCGCGGCCAGGGTCGAGGTCTTCACGGCCCGCCCCTCCACGAACACCTGGGCGAAATCGCGGACCTGCCGCGCCACGGTGGCGGGGGTGCCGGCCAGCGAGACGGCCACCCCATACCCACGCGATCCGGTCAATCCCAGACTGGCAACCCCCGCCAAGGCCGGCGCGTCCAGCAGCTCCATAGCCTCGGGCAGGAGAAACGACCCCAGGGTGCGCGTGACGACGGCCGCCGCCTGGCCGAGATCCGGAAACACCGCTGCGATCGTGGCGCGGGTTGCCGGCATCGGCAGCAGCTTGAAGGTCACCTCCGTGATGAGCCCCAGCGTCCCGAGGCTGCCGATGAACAGTTTATTCATGTCGTAGCCCGAGACGTTCTTGATCACCTTGCCCCCGCAGCGGACCCGCTCCCCGGTCGGCAGGACGACCCGCATGCCCAGCACCCAGTCGCGGGCCGTCCCGTACAGAAGCCGGCTGGGCCCGCTGGCGCTGGTTGCGATCACCCCTCCCACCGTCCGCCGGGCCATCCCGGGCGGATCCAGCGGGAGAAATTCCCGCTCCGCCGCGAGCGCCCGCTCGAGGTCCCCGAGGCGCACCCCGGCTTCCGCCGCGACAACCAAGTTCGCCGCGTCGAATTCCACGATTCGCGCCAGTCGGTCCAGGCAGATCACGACGTCCAGCCGAGCCGGAGGATTCCCCAGCCCCACGGTCGACCCGCCGCCCCAGGGGGCGACGGCCGCCTCGGCCGACCCGCATGCCGCCACCACGGCCGCCACCTGCTCTTGCGTGCCGGGATGCACCACGAGCTGCGGCGCGACACCGTCCACGGCATAGGCGGCAGCCTCCGGTCCGGCGGCGAGGTGCTCCCCGCCGGCGATCTCGGATACCTGCCGCTGCAGTCCCTCCAGCTCACGCAGCATGAGCCACCTCCTGCGGGGCGGGGAACATCTTGCCGGGGTTGGCGAGGTTTCGGGGATCGAAGGCCTGCTTCACCTTCAGCTGAGCCCGGATATCGTCGTCGGTGAAGACGAGGCGCATGGACTCGATCTTCTCCAGGCCGACGCCGTGCTCGCCGCTGATGGTGCCCCCCAGCTCCACGCACAGCCGGAGGATCTCCATCCCGGCCCGCATGACGCGGCCCTTCTGCTCTGCATCTCGCCAGTCGAAGAGGATCAGCGGGTGCAGGTTGCCGTCCCCGGCGTGGAACACGTTGGGGATCTGGAGGTCGTACTTCTTGCCGACCTCGGCCACCTTCTTCAGGACCGCGGGCAGGGCCGTGCGGGGGACCGTCCCGTCGCAGACCAGGTAGCTGGGGGTGATCCGGGCCACCGCGCCGAACGCGCCGCGCCGGCCGGCCCACAGTGCGGCCCGCTCGGCCTCGTCTTTCGCCACCCGGACCTCGCGGGCCCCGTGGGCGCGGCACAGGTCGGCGATGGATTGCGCTTGCGCCTCCAGGTCATCCTCAAGCCCGTCCACCTCGATGAGGAGGACGGTCGCACAGTCCAGGGGAAAGCCGCAGGGCATCGACGCCTCCACCGCCTTGATGACCAGCTGGTCCATCATCTCCAGCGTGGCGGGGACCATGCCGGCGCCCACGATGGCCGACACCGTCTCGCTGCCCGCCTCGAGGCTATCGTAGATGGCCAGCAGCGTCTTGACCGCTTCCGGCAACCGCACAATGCGGGTCACGATCTCCGTGCAGATTCCCAGGGTCCCCTCGCTCCCCACGAAGACCCCGGTAAGATCATAGCCGGGGGCGTCCGGCGCCTTGCCGCCGGTCCGGACGATCCGGCCGTCGGGGAGGACCAGGGTAAGCCCGAGGACATGGTTCGTGGTGACGCCGTACTTGAAGCAGTGGGGGCCGCCGGAGTTTTCGGCCACGTTGCCCCCCAGCGTGGCGGCCTTCTGGCTGGCGGGATCGGGGAGATACTGGTAGCCGAGCGGTGCGAGGGCGTTGCCGAATTCCAGATTGAAATGACCCGGCTGGACGCGGGCCCGCAAATTGGGGAGGTCCACCTCCAGGATGCGGTTCATGCGGATCATCTCCAGGACGACGCCGCCCCGGAACGGAATCGTGCCCCCCGACAGATTCGTGCCCCCGCCCCGCGGCACGAAGGGAACCCCGTGCTTGTTGCAGGCGGTGACCACCCTGGCGACCTCTTCGGTGGTGCCCACGAAGACGACCGCATCGGGGCGCCGCTCTTCCAGATAGGCGTCGTACTTGTAGAGGTGGAGATCCACGCCCGAGTCCTTGACATTCGCCTTGCCAACGATTTGTCGGAGCTCGGCCACGAGCGTTCGTGTTTCCATGGCGTCCCTGTATCCTCCCGCCCCGGCCTCGGGGGCCAGCCGGTTCACTCCTTCATCGCAGGCATCTCGGGCGTGGATGTTCGCCTGTCGTTCCGCTGGCGCATTCCGGATGGCAGGCGGGCCGACCCCCGGCCACGGGAATCAGGATGGAGAGGGCGTCCCCGCTCTGCACTAGCGTCTCCAGGCCCTGCAAGGCGCGGATGTCCCGCCCGTTCAGCTCGACAAACAGGTAGGCGAGGAGGCCGCCTGTCCCCCCATCGAACAGGCGGCCCTTCAACCCGTCGTGCGCGGCCACCAGATCCTCCAGCACGGTCCGCACCGTGGCCCCCGGCGCGACGTCGAGCTGCACCGATTGCCGCCCCATGATTCGGGCCAAGTCGAACATCGTGCGGACCGTCACCGTCGGCATGCCGCCTCTCCTGTTGCCACCCGTCAGGCGCGCGGCAGATCCGCCACCAGGGCCTCCAGGCCCAGGGCCTTCAGCCGCTCCGGCGTCGGCACCCCCCGGGCGTCCCAGCCGTGCAGGCTGTAGTACTCGTCCAGCATGACGTCCCGGTCCTCCGGTGAGATGCGGTGCCCTTGAGAGGCGCCTGTCTTCAGCGGCTCCATCAGCAGGCGATCCGGCAGGGTGTCGTCCGCCCGGGTGAGCCCGGCGCGGAGGTTCCAGACCCGGGCCATGTTGGTGAGCCGCTCGCCCACCCGCACCACCTCTTCGGGGGTCACGTTGTAGCCCTGGGCCGCACGCCAGAGATCGGCGACGACCGTGGGTCCCAGGTTTTTGGGGAGGAGGGCCAGGCGGACGACGAACGTGCAAAGCATGGCGGAATCCTTGACGGAGGCTCCCACGTCCTGGTTGAAGATGGTGAGGGCGGCCTTCCCCTCGATAGCCAGGCGATCCACGGCCTGGGGCACGGGGATGCCGAACACCTCCTGCTCCGAGTGGCCGCGGGAATGGTCCGCGCCGGTATAGGCGGTCATGTAGTTGAGGCCCATGGCCTTGAGGCCGCGGGGGTCGTAGCCCGGAAACTCCAACCCCTTGACGTGCATGGCGTACTTGGGGGCTTCTCCGCCGATGCGCTCGGCGGCCCGCTTGCTCCCTTCGGCGAGAAGGTCGCCCACTCCCTCGCGGTAGGCGATCTTCCGCAGGAGCGCGACCGCCGCCTCATGGTTGCCGAACTTGAGGTCGAGGCCGTCCACATCCCCCCGCGTGAGGATCCCCCGCTCGTACAGCTCCATGGCCATGGCCACCGTCGCCCCGAAGGAGACGGTGTCCAGCCCCAGCTCGTCACAGAGGCGGTCCATGGCGATGCAGGCGCCCATGTCCGTGATGCCCATGTCACTTCCCAGGGAGTAGAGCGACTCGAACTCGGGCCCTTCGCTGGCATAGCCGGCATACGGCCCCGAGGAGACCGCCCGCACCTGGGCGGCCAGGACGGGGCACTGGTCGCAGGCGAAGTGGCGAACCCGGAATCCGGTGCCCGCCTGGGCGCCGATGGTCAGGTACTTTTCGTCCGCCGGCTCCTGGAAGTTCAGGGCCGGCATGTCCCCTTGTTTGACGGTCAGCTCCACGTTGCCGGCCGTGCCGAAGTTCCGGAAGCGGCTGTACAGCGCCGGGCTCTCCTTCATGGCCGTATGGAGGATCTTCACCGCCTCCTTGAATGCCGCCGAGTCGGCCAGGGGTGGGACCTTCTGGCTGCCGCGCACCGCGATGGCCTTCAGGTTCTTGGCCCCCATCACCGCGCCCAGGCCCTTCCGCCCGGCGGCCCGGCGCTCGTTGATGATGGCGGCGTACCTGACCAGGCGCTCGCCGCCCGGGCCGATGCACGCGATGCGGATGTTACCGTCGTGGAGCGCCTGCTGCATGTAGAACTGGGTATCGATGGTGTTGAGCCCCCAGTAGTCCTGGGCGTCGCGGATCTCCGCTTTGCCGTCGTCGATCCAGAGGTATGCGGGGGCCTCGGCCTTCCCCTCCACGATGACGGCCTGCACGCCGGTCGCCCGCAGCTCGTTGGGGAAAAAGCCTCCGGAGTTGGAGTAGCCCACCGTTCCCGACATCGGCGACTTTCCCACGAAGGCCACGCGGCTGGTGACCGGCGCCGATGTCCCGGCCAGGAAGCCCAGGCTCGCGATCAGCTTGTTGTCCGGGCCCAGCGCGTCTACGCGGGGGTCCACCTCGTCGTATAGGAGCTTGATGGCCGCGGCTGCCCCGCCCATGAACCGCCGGGACAGGGTCTCCGGGTACGGCTCCTCCGTGATCTGTTTGGTGGTAAGGTTCACCCGCAGGATCTTCCCCATGATCATGGTACGTCCTCCTTTTCTCTCGCCCCCGGCCGCCTTCCCGGCCGCGGGACGCTGCCCTGCCTACTCTCGCGCAGGTTGCGCCTCGGCTCGTGCTGTTACCGATTCGCACCAGACGCCCGATCGGACACCCCACTGTCTTTTCACGGAGTTATCGCAAAACGCCATCTCCTTCGCCAACGGCAGGCGGAAGGCAAACATCGTCCCCCGGGACACCCGGGTTGCGCTCCCAATCTACATTCTCTCTCTGCAAGGAGGTATACGTCCCGCAGGTCAAGATCGTCAAGTGAATCGTTTCGCCCGCATCCCGCCCGAGCGCCCGTGCCGGTGAGGGGGGCAATGCAGGGCCCTCCCGGCTGCACCATATCTGTCAGGACACGATCAGAGCGGTGCCGGGGGACGGGCGGCCCGTCCCCCGGCTCGGCCGACCTACCAGCTCATGGAACAGGCGGGATCGGGATCATGCCCGGGAACACATACGCCTGCAGGAAACAGATCAGGCCGATCACCGCGGCACCAGCGACGGAATGCCAGAAGACCGTGCGGAAGATCGGCCCCATGGCGTGCGACCGCTCGTAGGGATCGTCGTAGCAGGCGGCGCAGGCGACCATGATGGACTGAGGGTCGATCATCTTGCCCATGACCCCGCCGGTGGAGTTCGTGGCGGAGATCAGGACCTCGTTCAGGTGCAGCTGCTGCGCGGTGATCCGCTGCAGGTTGCCGAACAGCGCGTTCGAGGCGGTGTCGGAGCCGGTGAGGAAGACCCCCAGCCAGCCAAGGTAGGCCGAGAAGAACGGATACAGGGGGCCGGCGGCGGTGAAGGCCAGGCCGATCACGGCGTCGGTCCCGGAGTAGCGGGTGAGGAACCCGAGCCCGAGCACCTGCGCGATGACCAGAATCGGGATCCCCAAGCGGCGGGCGGTCCGGGTGATGGACTGACCCCACTGGGCTGGGTTCAATTTCAAGACGAGGCCGGAAATGAGGGCGGCAACGAACACACCCGTACCGGCCGCGGAGAGCCAGTTGATGGCAAACACAGCCGCCTCTGGCTTGGCGTTCAGTGGAGCCACCGGTGGCATTCGCTCGACCAGATTATGGAGCGCTGGCATCTGCCACACTGGCAGCGAGAGGGAGCCGGCGAAGGTGGAGCCGAGGAGGGTGGTCTTGAAGGTGATCCCGGAGAAGAGGCCATTCAGGTACGCCTTCCACTGGGGCATGCCCCAGATGGCACAGCAGACGATGAGGATGCCCCAGGGCACCCAGGCGTAGGCCGTCTGCCCGGCGGTGTATGGATATTTCCACTCGCTGCTGTCGGTGGTCACCGTCTCCGTCTTTTTGCCGGCCTTTGCCAGGGCCTCCCGCTCGGACCGCAACAGGAACCGGGTCTTGGGGTGCCAGACGAAGCGGAGGAACAGCGCCGTGCAGATGACGGAGAAGACGCCCGCGACCACATCCGTCATCAGGTGGAACTCGTTGGTCTGGGACGCAATGAACTGCATGACGGCGAAAGAGCAGCCGGACATCAGCGTTCCCGGCCACACCTCCCACGCCTCCTTCCACGTTCCCCCTTCCATCAAGACGAAGGCTGTCACCAGCCAGAACGGGACCAGGATGGACACCCAGGGGAGCTGCCGGCCCACCATGGAGGACAGGGTGAGCTGGTCGAGGCCGGTCACGGTCGCGAGCATCACGATGGGGGTGCCGATGGCCCCGAAGGCGACCGGGGCGGTGTTGGCCAGCAGGTTCAGGACGGCCGACTGGAAGGGCGAGAAGCCGAGGCCCACCATCACGGCGCCGGCGATGGCCACCGGCGTCCCGAAGCCCGACGTGCCCTCGATGATGGCCCCGAAGGAGAAGGCGATCAGGAGAACCTGGAGGCGCCGGTCGAACGAGATGTGAATGATGGACTCCTTCACGATCTCGAACTTCCCGGAGATCAGGGTCATATTGTAGAGAAATATGGCCCCGATGATGATCCAGATGATCGCCAGGAAGCCCGACAGGGCGCCGTACGAGAAGGCGGAGAAGGCCGACACGAATGGCATCCTGAAGGCCAGGGTGGTTACCACGAAGGCGGCCAGAACGCCGTAGAACGCGGCATACGGAGCGCTGATACCGAGATGTCTCCCCCCTTGCTTGTCCCGGTGGGGGTGCAGGGCGATGAAATACAGAAGGGTCAGAATTGGGATGGCGGCCACAATCGTCGAGAGGAAGGCGTTGCCGAATGGGTTGTAGTTCTGATGATACATCGTGTCTCCTCCTCAGGCTGACGGAACGGGATACTGGGATCGCCCCTTTCTCGGAGGGCGACTCAGCGTGCCCCGGGGAGCTCTTGCGAGAAGAGCCCTGGCGCAGATCCCTCAGGGGCTTCACGACGACCGGCGAGGTTGCTCGTAAAAACAGGGTCGGCGTCCCGCTGAACAGGATGGGAGCGGGCTCTAGGCGGGATCTTCGGCTGCGAGGCGTGTGGAGAAGGCCATGTGGCGTGCGTGAGAGCGCAGACGGACCCGCTCAAACCGAGGGGCGATCGGTGCCGGCTTCAACCCGATGCAGATCTTGGAAAAGTTGGTCGGAAGGCTGAGGGTCTGCCAGAAAGCGTCGAGCCTGATCGGCTCGAGGCGCAAGGGACCCTTGGCAGGCAGAGATTCCCGGTCGACGAGGGATGGGACGGTCGTTACGGCTTCCCTGGACAGTCCAGCGTACAGTCGTGAGCCATCCACGTCCAGGAGATCGAAGCCAACAAACAGCCCCATCGCCAGGAAGGCCGAATACAGCCCTACCCGCCAGGCCGTTGAGCCTCGCCGCCACGTGCCCCGGAGCCTCACGACTCACCTCGCGGCTACCAGCGACGTATGCGGGCGGATGCTACTTCGATCGGACTGTTGCTGTCAATATGCTCGTCGCAGCCTATTGCATTGGGATCTAGCTTGTGTTTCCCGGCGAACAACCGTTCTCCCGGGGGCTCACGCGGCCCGCTGCTCCCGGCCCATCTTCCACAGCATCCAGGCCACCGTGAGGAGCCCCAAGAGAAACACAGCCGAGAACACGGCGAGCAGGTCTCCCTGCGTTGCGCTGGGCACCTCCCGCAGCCGGACGAACGGGGCCAGGTACAGGCCCCGCACCATGTCGCGGAGGACGATCATCCCGGCCAGCGTGAGGAGGAGGACTCCCGCGGCCAGACGGATGAGAGCGGGTTGTCCGATCGGATCCATCGTCCGTGAGAGCAGAATCAACAGGAGCACACCCAGACCCACGGCCAGGGCAAAGGTCGGGGTCTCGGGAAATCGCCCTTGCATGATCCCCTGGAGGACGCCCAGGGGTAGGGCGAACAGGAACCAGAAGCCGTCCGCCACCTGCAGGCCGGTCGCCACCAGCGCCCAGCGCAGGCCGCGCTGCGCCAGCCATGGATAGAAGGGGTCCGGATCCCGCCGGGCGCGCTCCGTGGCCAGCAGCCCCAGGAACACGCCCCCCACTGCCAGCGACCCCAGGACAAAGTGGAGGTACCGGGGAAGCAGCGTCGGATCGCGGAGCGCATCGGCCGCCCCCATGCCGACCGCGACCCAGCGTGACGGCGTCAGTTCCAGGACGTTGACCAGCACCTGGATCGCCGCCGCGCCCAGGAATGCGAGAGCGGCCACCAGGAGCCAGGCCGCGAGACCGTCCTTTCCGCCCGCCTTGTATTTGAACAGGTAGGTCGCGTAATAGCCCGCCCCCAGCAGGACCAGCAGGGACAGCCAGACCCATCCCACCAGGATGGTCGCCGGGTAGAAGACCTGACCGTACAAGACCTGGACGAAGAGGAGGGGGGCGACCCCCGTGGTGATGGTGAAGGCGATCGTCGTGGGCAGGAATCCCGCCACCAGCCGCCCCAGGCGCCTACCCGGCCCATCGGGCCAGCCTGCCAGGAGGCGGTGCGCGGCGGCGATAATCGACCCGCCCAACGTGACGCTCAGAAACAGGATGTGGATGAGGAACGTGACGACCAGCAGCAGGTGAAAGAGCCAGGCCGGCGCCGGCAGCGGCATCGGGTCCAGGGCGGGAAGCGGCAGCGTCATTTCGCGCCTCCTGGGGCGGCGGCAGAGGCCGATGCAGGCGCGCCCCCCAGCCCGGCGAGATAGGTGGCCAGGCTCTTGATCTCTTCCTCCGTCCCGACGATCGGCGGCATCCCCGGCTGGCCGCCGCCGCGCAGGGCCTCGAGGAGCATCGCCAGGCTGGCGGCATCCATCCCACCCACCAAGGGCCGGATGGCCAGGTAGCCGTCCAGGCTATGGCACATCCGGCACTGGGCGCGGAAGACTTGCTCCCCCAGGCTCGTCGAAGCCTGAGCCAGACCGACCCCGGCCCAGTGCGCTTTCGACAGGATGCCTTGGTGATTCAGGCGATCCACCTCGTCCACGCGAACCCCGTTGCTGTACATGTACCCGTAAATCACGAACGGCTTCCGGCTCCCTTCCCGGATCCGCTCATACGCGCCGAGGTGCAGACCCGACAGCAGGATGGCCGCCAGGGCCGCCGCCACCCCGAACGTCCGCGGGAAGAGAAAACCGGCCCAGACCAGCAGGATGGACACGAGCGCCAGGGCCGCCAGACCGACCAGGTACGTCTGTCGCAACAGCGCGCCGGCTGGAAAGATCAGGGCCCGGGCGTCGGCCGGAATCCTCGCCTGCCACCACCCGAGACCTGCCAGCGACAGGGCCGCGCCAGCGATGCCCCAGGCGGCCAGGTACCGGACCAGATCGCGCCGGCCGGACGCATCCGGCATCCAGGCGGCCACGACCCAGCCGTAGGCGCCGGCCAACAGCAGGGCGACGCCTGTGCGCAGCAGCAGGGACGGCCAGTACGTCGGATTGAAGAAGCCGTCCCAGAAGGCCCGGGTCTCGATCCAGCGGCCCGGGGTCAGCATGAAGGTGATGATCCCGTTGATGACGACCAGGCTGAGATAGGCCGCCAGAAAGTAGATCCAGCCGACGGCGACGTGGGTCCGGCGCGAGAAGCGGTCCCAGGTGCCGACGTACACCAGGGCCGCCGCGACCTCGACGAAGAAGAACACCCACTCGATCGCCCACCCCCACACGAAGGTATGGATCAGGGCCAACGTCGCCGCCGGCTGCACTAGGCCGATGGTGAACCAGATGCCCACCCCCGTGACGGCGCCCAGGACCGTGGAGAGCAGGACGAGGAAGGTGGACTCCTTGCGGGCGAACTCCAGCCAGAGGGGATTGCCTCGCCGGACGGCGAGTTGCTCCGTCGCCACGATGAGGAGACCGCCGCCCACGGCGAAGTGCGCGAGGATTACGTGGAGGATGGCGATCCCCCCGATCAGCCAGCCTCCGTTGATGTACGGGACGAGGAAAAGCGGGTAGTCCATGGCGGGCCTCCTGCGGCGCCCTGCCCCTCCCGTCGGGGCGACGGGAGGGGCGGCGAGAACAGGAACGTCACAGCCTCTTGGATGAGGCTCGCAAACCGCGGGATGCGGAAGGCGGACGCATCCGCGCGAAAATCCGAACAGAGCCGGGGCGCGCCGAAGGTCTCTTTCCCATTCCCGGGAAGCCTCCCGGCGCGCACCGGTCTTGGCGCGGGCAGGGGGCCGCTAGCGGCGCGAGAGAATGTACGACCGCAGCACCCGCATGTAGTTGGCCCGCTCGAAGGCGGCGGGGTTGGCCACCGACCGCTGGCTCATGCTGCCCTGCATCTGCCGGATGGAGGCGTATTCGTGCTCTTCCATCCAGGAGACGACACCGGCCCGCACCGCCGAGAGGTGCTGGATGCCGTTGGCCAGCAGGGCCGAGGTCATCATGGCCGCCTTGGCCCCCGCCATCATGCACTTCAGCACGTCCTGGGCGGTGTGCACCCCCCCGGTGACGGCCAGGTCGGCCTGGATGCGGCCGCACAGGATGGCCACCCAGCGCACGCGCAGCCGCAGCTCTTCGGACCGGCTGAGGGTCAGGTTGGGAACGACCTCCAGCCTGTCCAGGTCGAAGTCGGGCTGGTAGAAGCGGTTGAAGAGGACCAGGGCGTTGGCCCCCGCCTGGTCCAGCCGCCTGGCCATGGCGGCCATGGAGCTGAAGTACGGCCCCAGCTTGACGGCCACGGGGATCTTGACGCTGGCCTTGACGTCCCGCACCAGGTCCACGTACATCTGTTCGACCTGGGCGCTGCTGACGTCGGGATTGGTCGGAATGTAATAGACATTCAGCTCCAGCGCGTCCGCGCCCGCCTCCTGCATCTTCCGGGCGTAGCCGATCCAGCCGCCGGTGGAGACCCCGTTCAGGCTGGCAATGACCGGGATGCCGACTGCTGCCTTGGCCCGCCGCAGGTGCTCCAGGTACCCGTCGGGCCCCAGGTTATACTCCTTCATCTCCGGGAAGTAGGTCAGCGATTCGGCAAAGCTCTCCGTACCGGCCGAGAGAAATTGATCCAGGTCCTGGCTCTCCAGGCTCAGCTGCTCTTCGAACAGGGAATGCAGCACCACCGCGGCCGCCCCGGCATCCTCCATGCGCCGCAGGTTCCCCAGATCCTCGCACAGGGGCGACGCCGAGACGACCAGCGGGTTCTTCAGGGTGAGGCCGAGATAGGTTGTCGTGAGGTCGCTCATTGCCCCTTCTCCTCTGTCGCGCCCGGGACCGGCATGGCCGCCCAGTGCTCGTACAGGCGCCAGCGCGCCGCCACCTCCGTCTGGGCCTGCTGCAGCAGTCGCTTGGCCGCTTCGGGGTCGCTGTGGTTCAGCATGGAGAATCGCGTCTCGTTGTTCTCGAACTTGTCCAGGGTGATGCTGGGGGCCTTGCTGTCCAGCACGAGCGGGTTCTTGCCCTGCTTTTCCAGGTCGGGGTTGTAGCGCATCAGTGGCCAGTGGCCGGACTGGACCGCCGCCTTCTGCTGGTCCAACCCGTGCTTCAGGTCATAGCCGTGGGCAATGCAGTGGCTGTAGGCAATGATGAGGGAGCAGCCGTCGTATGCCTCGGCCTCCAGGAAGGATTTGACCGTGTGCATGTCGTTCATGCCGAAGGCCACCCGCGCCACGTAGATGTTCCCATAGGTCATGGCGATCATGGCCAGGTCCTTCTTGGGGCGGGGCTTGCCGCCGGCCGCGAACTTCGCCACCGCGCCGCGCGGCGTGGCCTTGGACATCTGGCCTCCGGTATTGGAATAGACCTCGGTGTCCAGGACCAGGGCATTCACGTTGTAGCCCGAGGCTAAGACGTGGTCCAGGCCACCATAGCCGATGTCATAGGCCCAGCCATCGCCTCCGATGATCCACACGCTCTTCTTTACCAGGACCTCGGCCAGGCCCAGCAGGTCCCGCGCTTCGCGCGTATTGATCCCCTGCAGCTTCTCCTTCAAGGCTTTCACCCGATCGCGCTGGGCCTTGATGCCCGCCTCGCTGGACTGGTCGGCCTCCAGCAGGCCCTTGACTAGCTCGTCGCCCAGCTGGCCCGCCAGGCGCTCCAACAGCTCTCGGGCGTACTGCGTCTGCTTGTCCAGCGCGAGGCGCATCCCCAGTCCGAACTCGGCGTTGTCCTCGAAGAGCGAGTTCGACCAGGTCGGCCCGCGGCCCTGGCGGTTGAAGGTGTAGGGCGTGGTGGGCAGGTTCCCCCCGTAGATGGAGGAGCAGCCCGTGGCGTTGGCGATCATGGCCCGGTCGCCGAAAAGCTGCGACATCAGCTTGATGTACGGCGTCTCGCCGCAGCCCGCGCATGCCCCGGAGAACTCGAACAGGGGCTCCAAGAGCTGCACGTCCTTCACCTGGGCCAGGTTCAGCCCGTCCCGGTCAACGTCGGGCAGGCCCAGGAAGAAGTTCCAGTTGTCCCGCTCCGTCTCGCGGATGGGGGGTTGCGGGGCCATGTTGATGGCCTTGAGGCGCGTCTCCTGCTTGTTCTTGGCCGGGCAGACCTCCACGCACAGCTCGCAGCCGGTGCAGTCCTCGGGGGCCACCTGGAGCGTGTACTTCATCTCCTTGAACTCGCGCCAGCGCGCGGGGGCCGACTTGAAGGTGGCCGGCGCATCCTTGAGGAGCTCCGGCGAGTAGAGCTTGGCCCGGATGACCGCATGCGGGCAAACCAGGATGCACTTCCCGCACTGGATGCAGACCTCCGGATCCCAGACGGGGATCTCCAGGGCGATGTTCCGCTTCTCCCACTGGGTGGTCCCGGTGGGGAACGTCCCGTCCTTGGGGAAGGCGCTCACCGGCAGGTCATCCCCTTCGTTGGCGATGATCTTGGCCAGTGTCTTCTGCACGAAGTCCGGCGCCTCCTTGGGAACCGGCAGCCGCAGGTCGAAGGCGCTGGAGACCTTCCCGGGCACCTTCACCTCGTGCAGGTGGTCCAGGGCGGCATCCACGGCGGCGAAATTCTTCTTCACCACGGCCTCGCCCCGCTTGCCGTAGGTCTTCTCGATGGCGTGCTTGATGGCGGCGATGGCCTCGTCCCGGGGCAGGACGCCGCTGATGGCAAAGAAACAGGTCTGCATGATGGTGTTGATGCGCACCCCCATGCCGGTCTGCTCCGCCACCTTGTAAGCGTCGATGACGTAGAAGCGCAGCTTCTTGTCGATGATCTGCCGCTGGACCGTGCGCGGGAGGTGATCCCAGACATCCTCCGGCCCGTACAGGCTGTTGAGCAGGAACGTCGCCCCCGGCGCCGCCGCCTTCAGGACGTCCAGCCGCTCCAGGAAGCTGAACTGGTGGCAGGCCACGAAGCTGACCTGGCTGATGAGATAGGGGGAGTGGATGGGCTTGGGGCCGAAGCGCAGGTGGGAGATGGTCAGGGCGCCCGACTTCTTCGAGTCGTAGACGAAGTAGCCCTGAGCATAATTGTCGGTATCCTCGCCGATGATCTTGATGGAGTTCTTGTTGGCTCCCACCGTCCCGTCGGCGCCCAGGCCGTAGAACAGCGCGCGGATCGTCTTGGGATCCTCGGTGGAGAAGGCCGGGTCGTAGTCCAAGCTGGTGTGGGTCACGTCGTCGGCGATGCCGACCGTGAAATGGTTCTTCGGCGCCGCCTTGGCCGCCTCGTCCAGGACCGCCTTGACCATGGCCGGGGTGAACTCCTTGGAGGACAACCCGTAGCGCCCCCCGATGACCCGCGGCATGGCGGCGAACGGGGCCGCTCCGGCTGTCACTGCCTCGCTCACCGCCGTCACCACATCCGTGTACAGGGGCTCGCCCGCCGCCCCCGGCTCTTTGGTCCGGTCCAGAACGGCCAGCGTCTTGACCGTCTTGGGCAGGGCCTTCACGAAGTGCTCCACCGAGAACGGCCGGTAGAGCCGGACCTTGAGGACACCGATCTTCTCCCCCTTGGCCGTGAGGTACTCCACCGTCTCCTGCGCCGTCTCGGCGCCGGAGCCCATCAGGACGATCACCCGCTCGGCGTCCGGAGCCCCCAGGTAGTCGAACAGGTGGTACTGCCGGCCCACGATCTTGGCAAACGTGTCCATGGTGTTCTGCACGATCTGGGGACAGGCCAGGTAGTAGGGGTTGACCGTCTCGCGGGCCTGGAAGTAGACATCGGGATTCTGGGAGGAGCCGCGCAGCACCGGATGATCCGGAGACATCGCCCGGGCGCGGTGGGCCTGAACCAGCTTCTCGTCCAACATGGCCCGCATGTCGTCCAGCGTGATCTGCTCGACCTTCTCGACCCCGTGGCTGGTGCGGAAGCCGTCGAAGAAATGGACCAAGGGGACCCGCGCCTCCAGGGTGGCCGCCTGGGCGATGAGGGCCAGATCCATCACCTCCTGGACGGAGTTGGAGGCGATCAGGCCGAAGCCGGTCGAGCGGGTGGCCATGACGTCGCTATGGTCGCCGAAGATGGACAGGGCGTGGGTGGCGACCGTCCGCGCCGACACATGGAAGACCGTGGAGGTCAACTCGCCGGCGATCTTGAACATGTTGGGGATCATCAGCAGGAGGCCCTGGGATGCGGTGAAGGTGGTGGTCAGGGCCCCGCCCTGCAGCGCCCCGTGCACCGCGCCGGAGGCCCCGCCCTCGCTCTGCAACTCCACGACCGTGGGGATCGTCCCCCAGATGTTGGGGATGCCTCGCGCCGAATACTCATCCGCCCATTCCCCCATGTTGGAGGAGGGGGTGATCGGATAGATGGCGATCACCTCGTTGGTGCGGTGGGCCACGTACGCCGCGGCCTCGTTTCCATCGATGGTCACAATGGCTCTGCTCATCGAGACTCTCCTTACCCGCGACACTTCACGGGCGCGCGATGACGGGTGGAGGGGCGCTCAGCTCTTGCTCGCGGCGGAGACCACCGCCTCCACGAATTTCGCTTCAGGCAACGCCCCCTCGATGCTTCCGTCCTCGTTGACAAGGGTCCGGGGGACGGCCCGCACCCGGTATCGCTGGGCGAGGTGCGGAAATTCCGTCGCCTCCACCGCATCCGCGGTGACGAGGTCGCTCTCCACGGCACACTGCTGTGCCAGCCGCACCGCGGCCGGACAGTGCGGTCAGGTCGGCGTGACGAACACCTGCAGATGAACCGGCCGGCCGATGGCTGCCAGCGCCGCCTTGGTGTCCGGCTGAAGGTCGGTGCTCCCCCGGGAGACGTCCTGGATCGCCCCCAGCAGCGATGCGAACTCGTATCCCATGGGAATCCCGTAGAACCGGATCCCGAAATCCTTGGCCCCTTCCACCACCGTGGCCGGGATCTTGTCCACCCCGTACTGTGCGACCTTCTCCTTATCGAGCTGGAAGTTGTACACCTCCAGGCTGATCTTGTCCGAGAGCCCCGCCACCTCCCGCAGCAGCAACTCGGTCTCCCGGCAGTACTGGCAGCCCAACTCCTGCGTGAAGTTGACCAGCTTGACCGGTCCAGAGAGGCCAGCCAACTGGGCCTGGACCTCCCGGCGGTCGCGATCACTCAACAGCGCCATCCTCTTTTCCCCTTCCGGTCCGTACACACTTCGACCCCGCGGCAGCATACACCGACTGACCTTCCAAGCCTAGTACAGCAGAACCCGAACACCAAGAGAGAAAGGGAGGAAGGGATCGAAGGCGTGAGAAAACAGACAAAGAACTAGGGGGAACACGGTGAGATTTATCAACGACCGGCGACTTTCGTCGATCGCTCGACAGTAGACCGGGGGGTCCTCAGGCCTTCTCGGTCTGGAGGCGCCGCCAGGTCTTGCGGATCGCCTCCCGAAGCCCATCCCGCACCCCCCAGGGGTCGCGGCTGGGCTTGAATCCGAGCTCCGCGCGGATGCGCCGGTCGTCCAGCTCCCACCGGTCGGCCAGAAACGCCGCGCCCGTCCACGCCTCCCGGGGAACCGTCTGCACCCCGGCGGCAGAGCCGGTCACCTCCACGACCATCCCCGCAATCTCCTCCCAGGTGGTGTAGGCGCTGGCCAGGTTGAACACGCGGCCGGCGGCGGGGTGGGCCAGAACCATCTCCACCGCCCGGTTGAAATCCTCCTGGCTCAGAAAGCTCCCCCCGCAATCCGCCGGAACGACCAGGGGCCGTCCCGCAGCAGCCGTCCGCAACATCTCCCGGAGATGGCGGCCCCCGATCTCCTCCCCGAAGGCCCACCAGAATCGCAGGATCGTCGCCGACAGATCCTCCCCCCTGGCTGCCAACAAGGTGAGCTTCTCGGCAAACTCCTTGGCCATCCCGTAGGCGGGCTTTCGGGCCTCCAGGACCCTCAGAGGATGGTCCTCGCCGACCGGGACGTGTAGGGGCTTCCCGTATACGACGGCCGTGCTGGTGTAAACAAAATGGCGGACCCGCTCTGCGCGCGCCGCCTCCAAGAGCAGCGCATGCCCCCGCAGGTCGTGTTCCAGAAGGGAACGGGGATCGTCGTCGAATGACCAGGCCAGGTGGACGATCGCCTCAGCGCCGCGGACGGCCTCGGCCACCGCCGCCGGATCGTCGACACTTCCCGCCACCGACATGAGGCCCTGCCGGCCGGTCTGGGCGGCCGGGCCCGGCACCTTGTCCAAGACGACGACGGAGTGCCCGCCGCCGAGCAGCGCAGGCACCAGGCCCTGTCCTACGCTCCCGTGTCCGCCGGTCACCAAGATCCGCATGCTATTTCACGGCCGGCTCGGCCGAGACGGCCGCCTTCGCCTCCCGCTGCTCCATGGACCGCTTCTTCCAGACGGCCAGCAGGACGATCCCCACCGCCAGGCCCCACGCCACCGCCAGCTCGACGGGGTGGGCGGCATGGCCGAGCTGCCGCGAGACAAACGGATCGGTCACCACCATCTCGCCGGCCACCTTGCCCAGGATGCCCCCGCCCAGCAGGACCAGCCAGGGGTACTTGTTCATCAGGTTGGCGATCAGGGCGCTGCAGCACAGGATGATGGGAATGCTCATGACCAGCCCGAAGATGAGCAGCTCCATGCTCCCCTTGGCTGCAGCCGCGACCGCCAGCACGTTGTCCAGGGACATGATCAGGTCGGCGATGATGATGATCTTGATCGCCTCCCAGAGGTTCGCGCTGGCCTTCACGTGGTCTTCGCCCTGCTCGCCCGTCGGTCGCACCAGCTTCCACGCGATCCAGACGAGCAGCAGGCCGCCTCCCAGCCGGAGCCCCGGGACCTCCAGGAGGAGCACCGCCACGACGGTGAGGACGATGCGCAGGGCCACGGCCCCGAACGAGCCCCAGAAGAGCCCCAGCTTCATCTGGCGCGGGGGCAGGGACCGGATGGCCATGGCGATCACCACGGCGTTGTCCCCCGACAGGATGAAATTCACATAGATGATGGTGAGGATGCCGACGATCAGCTGCTCCCACGTCATTGCACAAGACCTCCTCGCTCACCTCGATGCGTTACACCCCCGAAGAGCCGTAATTCCGGCGGCGCCCCGAGGTGTGCGATCCCGCCGGGAGCGCTGGTTTTCTCGGACGTCCCTGCGCTGGATCGCGTGCCCTATCTCGGTTCGACCGTGGGCGAGTCTCTATTGTCTCGCCAAGGATACGACCTCCCGTGCCGAATGTAAACCCGCCGGGGCTTCGAGATCTGCGGCCCCGACGGGACCGGCGAGCTAGTGGCCGGCAGGCGCTGGCTTCCCCTTCCGCTTGGCCCGGTACGAGCTGATGGCGGGCCAGAAGCATATGATCGCCGCCGCAACGACCAGCGGGAGCGTGATCGGCGGCTGCAGGAAGATCAACAGCGAGCCCTGGGACATGATCAGGCTCTGCCGCATGGCCGACTCCGCCATGTCCCCCAGGACCAGGGCCAAGAGCATGGGCGCCATGTTGTAATCCAGCTTTTTGAACGCCCAGCCGATGACCCCGAAGACCATCATGTACCAGATGTCGATCATGCGGTTGTTGACCGCGTAGGCGCCGATGGCGCAGATGAAGATGAGCAGGGGCATCAGGATCGCGAAGGGGGTCCTGAGGACCGCCGCGAACAGGGGCGCGAACGCCAGGACGATCAACAGTCCGAGGAGGGTGCCGTACCAGGTGCTGGCGATGAGGCCCCAGACGAAGTCGGGGCTATCAACAAAGAGCATGGGTCCCGGCTGAAGCCCCCAGATCATGAGGCCTCCCAGGATGACCGCTGCCGTCGGCGACCCCGGAATCCCCAGGGTGATCATGGGGATCATGGCGGACGTCCCGGCGCCGTGAGCGGCGGCTTCCGGGGCGAAGATGCCGGCGATATGGCCCTGCCCGAACTGCGCCCTGTCCTCCTCCTTCATGCCTTCCTTGGCGAACCCGTAGGCCATGAAGGAGGCCGGCGTTGCGCCGCCCGGCTTGAAGCCCATCCAGACTCCGACGATGGAGCCCAGGACGAGGGTTTTCCAGTACCGCTTCATGTCGGCCAGCGTGCTCGTGATGTCGCTCCACCGCATCCGGACCTTGACCCCTTCGAAGCGGAGACCCTCCTCCACGGTGAGCAGGATCTCGCCGATGCCGAACAGGCCGATGACGGCGACGATGAAGTTGAAGCCGCCCATCAGCGGCACCAGGTTGAAGGTCAGGCGCAGCTGTCCGCTCACGACGTCGATGCCCACCGCGGCCATGATGAACCCGAGGGCGGTCGCCACCACCGTCTTGATCGGGGACTTCCCCACCAGGCCGACGAAGGCGCTGAAGGTGAGCAGCATGACGCCGAAGACCTCGGGCGGCCCGAACCGCAGGGCAAAGGCGGCCAGGATGGGCGCGAAGAACGTCAGCATGATCGTGCCCAGGACGCCGCCGCAGAAGTGGGCGAAAAATGCGGCGCTGAGCGCCCTCCCGGCCTGGCCTTTCTTGGCCATGGGATAGCCGTCGAAGGTTGTGGCGACGGCCCACGGCTCACCCGGAATGTTGAAGAGGATGGAGCAGATGCAGCCTCCGTACAGGGCCCCCCAGTAGAGGGAGGCGAGCAGGATGACGGCGGCCACCGGAGGCATCACGAACGTGATGGGGATCAGGATGGCGCAGCCGTTGGCCCCGCCCAGCCCCGGCAACACGCCGACAATGACTCCCAGGATGAGCCCGACGATGGCGGTGATGAGATTGTACGGCTCGGCGGCGACCTTGAGCCCCATCAGCAGGTTGGGGAGAATTTCCATTTCCGGATGACTCCTTTCCTTTCACCCGCTCAGGTCAGAACCGGAGGATCTGAGCCCCGAACATCCCCATGGGCATTGGGATGAGGAAGATCTTTTCAAACAGCCACCAGAACACGAGGGGAATGGGAATGCTGACGAGCAACACGGTTCTCCACCGGAATTGGCCGACCCAGCGGATGTATCCTATCAGGTAGATCATCGCCGCCACGTAGAGTCCGACCACCTCGGTCAGAAGGACCATCCCGCAGGCCGGGATGAAGACCGTGAGGACCGGCTTCATTCCCCCGGGGGGGACGAAGCGCTTCTCGCCCTTCACCGACGAGGTCCCCTTGGTGGCCTGCCGCATGATGATGAGGCAGCCGCCCACGACCAGGACGGCCATCAGCATCGGGAAGAACCCGGCCTGGGGTCCGTCGGCCCCCCAGCCGGCCCCCAGCTGGTAGGAATCCCAGCCCACCACCAGGCCGAGGGCTAAGAGGATCGCCGCCACCAGAAGATCCGCCGACTTATTAGTCATTACTGCTCCTTCCTTGCCGACAAACTCACGATGGGCTGCTCCGATCTCAGAAGGAGTCCCCGGGAAGAAACGGCCCTCCTCCCCGGGGCTCCAAGCCGCCGCCCTCAGCTACTTCTTCAGCAAGCCGCCTTTTGCCATGAGCTCCTTGGTCATGGCATCCTTCTCTTCCAGCCACTTCACGTACTCGTCCCCGGAGAGGAAGGCGCCCTTGAGCGCATACTTCTCCAGATAGTCCTTCCACGAGGCGGTCTCCGTCACCTTCTTGAACAGGGAGACATAGCCCTCCTGAACGTCCTTGCCGATCTTGGGGGCAGCAAAGATGCCGCGGAGCATCATGTATTCCAGATCCACGCCTGTTGCCTCCTTCAGGGTCGGGATCTTATCCCACATCGGCAGGTGGATCCGATCGTGGGCGATCACCGCCAGGGGGCGCAGCTTCCCGGCCCGCCAGTGGCTGACGGCCTCGGCCGGATTGTTCACCGTCGAGTCGATGTGCTTCCCCACCAGCTCCACTGCCACCGTTCCGCCCCCCTTGAAGGGCACGTAGGCGAACTTCAGGCCGAAGGCCTGCTCCAACTGCACGGTGATGATCTGGTCCTCCTGCTTGGTGCCAGTGCCGCCCATCTTGAACTTGCCCGGGGCCTTCTTCACGGCGTCGAAGTATTCCGTCGCCGTCTTGTACGGAGAATCCGCGTTCACCCACAGCACGAACCAGTCCAGGGCCAGGCGCGCGATCGGGGTCATGTCCTTCCAGCTGAAGGGCACCCCGGTCGCCAGGGGGGTCGTGAAGAGGTTGTCGAGGGTGATGATGACCATGTTGTCGTCGCCGGGCTTGCCCTTCATGTACATGAACCCTTCCGCCCCGGCGCCGCCCGCCCGGTTGACCACGATCCACGGCACGTCAGTGATCTTGTCCTTCTGGAAGAGGGGGGAGATGTAGCGGGCCATGATGTCGGCCCCGCCGCCGGTCCCTGCCGGAACGTTGAATTCCACCGGCTTCGTCGGCTGCCATTCGGCATTCGCCGCACTGCTCCACACGACCGGGATCGCCACGACCAGAGCTGCCACGGCGACCCACACCCACACTGTCCGTCTGCACTTTCCTACCATGTCCTTCCTCCTTATGCCCGCCGCGACTTATGACATTAATTTGGGCGACCGCTCCCGGGCCCGCGGCGGCGCCCAGGATTTCGAGGGCCCCTCACCATCCCTTATATCTCGACCCTGACACCCGGCATGACCCTCCACGCCGAGCGTACGGGAGGTTGCCGATTGTTGCCGCCGGAAGAAGGCATCTTGCTATCCGCCACCAGCGATTCACGATCTTCCGTTGTGAATCCCTCCACCGGCAGCCCCGTTGCCAGGGGGACTGCGATGAGATTTATGCCCTCAGGGGCCACGAGCCGCCTCGGGGGGTCAAGCAAACACTTGAGGGAATGATTAGGAGGCGGCGCGCCCTAGCAGAGCCGAGAGGAATCCCATGCCGGGTCGGGGACCTCCCGGCCCGCGGAGGATGCTTCCCGGAAGAGACAGGATCGAGATAGGGTTCGAATGTGTTCGGAGGCGAATGGCTTTGCGGTGCACGCTTGGGTGCATGGCGGTGATTTGGGAGCGGTCGGCAGGCGCAGCGACTGGCGGGCGAGGCGTGGTGAGGTCGGCGGCGGTGGAGGGTCACCGGGCCGGCCGAGCATCCGGATCTGGGCGAGCTCTGCCTCCCCCCCCGTCGGACTCTCGGCCACAGGGGTGCTGGGATCCGAGTCGTCCAGATCCAGGAGATCCTGTGGCGTCACGCTGCCCAGCAGAAAGATGGCGAACAGGACGGCGCCCCACAACACCCACGACCGTCGTTTGAGCTCCGCACTGAAATGCACTGCGACGCTCCAAGACGAGGGGGCCGTGCCCGTCTCGCCCTTCCGCACGGTCCGTCAGCCGGTCGGGCGATCGAGCACGGCGGGAGTTTTCAGGCTTCTCCGGCCGCTCGGCGCTCTTGCTGCAAAATCAGTCTAGCAAACACTGACGCGTGAACGCAAGGCTCGATGGGGTGCGGGGCGGGGGAGAATGTCCGCATCCTCCCCCGCCCCGCCGTTTTCTCTTCATGCCGCGCGCTTCGATGCGTGCCGCGCCGCATGTGTGCCGATCGACGCTACTCGCGCGGCGCCGGAAGCGGGATCTCCACCGGCATGCCGGGGGCCTTCAGCTTGGCGTCCACGAACGCCTGCATCTTGGCGATGTGCTCCGGCTTCAGGTGGGCGAACCGCCCCATCACCTTCATGTACTCGCTGACCGGCTTGTACTCCTTCGGCTTGTGCTGGTACTTGTACTCGCCGTTCTCCCACTCGTAGATCGTGAACATCCCGGTCTGCACCGCCAACCGCGCCAGCTCGATGGTCTTGTCCTCGGGGAACTTCCACCCCTTGGGGCACGGCGCGTGGATGTGCATGAAGCTCGGGCCCTTGTAGTTCAACGCCTTGCGGACCTTGTTCATGAGGTCCACCGGGTAGGCGATCGAGGCGGTGGCCACGTACTTCACGGCCGGGTGCCCGCCGATGACCAGCTGGGGCGGATCCTTGGGGAAGGTCTTCTTCCCTTCGGGAATCATCACCCCCGGCGGGGTGAAGGTGGTGTTCGCGCCGTACGGGGTCGTGGGCGAGGTCTGGATGCCTGTGTTGGCATACGACTCGTTGTCGTAGCAGATGAACAGGCCGTCGTGCCCGCGGTACATCATGGCCGACATGGCCTGCAGGCCGATGTCCACGGAGCCGCCGTCTCCCGCCATCACGATCACGTTGGGAAGCTGCCCCTGCCACTTGCCCTTGCGGATCAGCACCTGGTAGGCCGCCTCGATGCCCGAGCCGACGGCGCCGCCGTTGGTGATCTGGGCGTGGATCCAGGGCACAGCATACGGGGTGCACAGGTAGCTGGAGTTGGCCACGTACATGCACCCGGTCGGGCCGACGAAGATGGTGTTCGGGCCGGCCGCCTTGGCCACCAGCTTGTACTGGAGGGCCGGGCCGCAGCCGGCGCAGGTGCGATGGCCGGGAACATAGTACTCCTCCCGAGGCATGTCCCGGATGCGCTTGATCGCCGGGAGTTCCTGGGTCTGAACCGTTGTCGCCATAGTGGACTCCTTTCTATTGCCTATTCCGACGCGTGAAGTTGTCTGCCTCGTTCAGGCCTTCACGTGATCTGCCATCCTGGCCGGCTACTCCTTCTCGAAGCCGACCCAGTGCGTCCGCTTGCAGGCCTTGCCGTCCTTGGCGGCCTTGGCCAGATGCTTCGCCATGTACTCGAAGTGCTCGATCTCCACGACCTCGCCGCCCAGGCCGGCCATGAAGGAGGTCACCACCGGCCGCTTCGGCTGGTCGTACAGGGAGGTGCACACCTCGAACATCAGGCCGCCGCCCATGGTGGCGCCGCCGAACGAGGTCTGGGTCTCGACCACGCCCACTGCCTTCACCTTGCTGAGGGCCGCGGCCACCGCCTCGGTCGGCCAGGGGCGCACGAACCGGAGCTTGGCCATGCCGATCTTCACCCCCTGCTTCCGCAGCTTCTGGATAGCGGAGCGGGCGGTCGACGCATGCGCGCCCTGGATGAAGATGGCGTACTCGGCGTCGTCCAGCATGTACTCCTCGACGAAGGGGGAGTACTTCCGGCCGAAGATCCGGCTGAAGTCATCCAGGGCCTCCTTGATGACGGCCGGGACCGCCATCATGGCCTGTGCCCGCGCCAGCTCCAGGGCGTCGCCCTGGTCGGGGCGGATCTGGGGGCTGTGCGAGATGGGCTTCTTGGGATCCAGCCGGTGGTCCATCTTGAGGGGGGGCAGGAACTCGTCCACCTGCTTCTGGTCCGGCAGAACCACCTTGCCCGGGATGTGGGAGACGAAGTAGCCGTCCTGGCAGACGAACTGCGGCAGGTAGATCCGCGGGTCCTCGCCCACCCGGTAGTTGATCAGGTGGTTGTCGAAGGCCTCCTGCGGGTCCTCGGCCCAGCCCATGAGCCAGCCCATGTCGCGGGCGCAGAAGATGTCCGTGTGCTCCGACCCGAAATCGCCGGGCGGATCCAGGGTCCGGTCGGCCACCATCATCTGCAACGGCAGGCGGGCGCCGGCGATGGGGGAATAGACCTCGTACGCGTAGGTGCAGCCCACACCGGAGCTTCCGGTGAAGGCCCGGGCGCCGCAGGCCGAGGCGCCGTACACGACCGAAAGCTGCGCGTGCTCGCCCTCGGCATGCACGAACTCGGCGTCCAGCTCGCCATTCGCCACCAGCTTCGCCAGCTCCATCATCACCGCCGTGTAGGGGCGGATGGGATAAGAACTGATCACCTCAACCTTGGCGTACTTGGCCGCCTGGGCCGAGGCTGCGCATCCGCTGATCATCACTTCCTTCGCCATGGTTTCCCTCCTTAGAACGGCTTCTCAAGTCGGACGACGCCATCCTCGAAATCCAGCTCGTGGGCCTTGGAGAGCGCCCCGTGTGTGCACTCGGCGACGCAGATCAGGCAGCCCTTGCAGTACTCGGCGTTCCACTCAACCTCCGTCCCTTCCTCGTTCAACTGCCAGCAGGCATCGGGACAGTAGGCCACGCAGCTCAGGCACAGGTTGCACTCCTCCCGGTTGATGACCGGGCGGTAGATGCGCCAGTTGCCCGTGATCATCATGCGCTGCTCTTTCACCGGCGCCGGCGTGCAGCCGGCGAACGGCACCCGCTTTTGCTCCAGAATTACGAACATAACCTATCCTCCTTTGGAAGAACGTGGGCCCTAGTTGAGGGTCTTCACCACGGCCTGCTCGTAGCCGCGCTTCAACGCTTCCTTGTTCGCGACCACCTGCTCCAGGCTGCCCAGCTTCACCAGGCCGGTGCCCTTGGCCAGGGCGCCCAGGATCGGGGCCGCCACGCCGGCGCCCAGAGAGGTGGCGTCAATGCCGCCCTCGGTTCCGGAGAAGTCGATGGTGCTCGAGCCGGCGATCCCGTCGGCATCCACGCACACGAGCGCCTTGAGCAAGTTCTTGTTGGGAACGAACTTCAGGATGTCCTCCGGCTTCCGGTTGGTGTTGACCACCAGGACGCCGCCCTTGGCCATCCCGAGCAGGACGTTCATCCCCTTCACGATGGCGTCGGTGACCAGCACCACCACCTCGGGATGCTTGTTCTCGTACTCGTAGCGCATCTCGATCTCTGCGTCGCTGATGCGCGCGTATTTCCGGACGGGGACGTTGACGCGGTCCGGAAGGTCCACGTAGTTGTCGAAGGCCTGGACGAATTTCCCTTCCTTCGCCCCGGCCAGGGCCAAGCCATTGGCGACGTCCCGGCCTTCCTTGTCCTTGACGACCCCCGATGTCCACACCGTAATTTCACGTACCTGAGCCATACTCGCCTCCTTTGGCAGGACTGTAGCGAAAAAGCGCCGGTCCCCTACACGACAGAATTCCCGCGCCTCACCTCCCTCTCCAGGGCCCGCGTCCCGGGCCGCGTGGACTCGACCGTACTTGCCACCTGTGCCTGGGCGTCCTGCATGTGCCGCCAGGCAACGCGGAAGGCCGCAGCCGGCCCGAGCCGTTGTTCCTCCAGTGCCAGGATGGCCGCCTTCTTACACAAAAGCTCCAGGTCGGCCCCGGTCCACCCCGGCGTAATTTCGGCGATGCGCGCCAAACTGATATCCGTTTCGAGCGGCATGCCGTCCGTGTAGATCCCGAGGATCTCGCGCCGCTCCGCCTCGGTGGGAAGCGGCAGCTCCAGCACGTAATCGAAACGGCCGGCGCGCAAAAGCGCCGGCTCCAGCAAATCCGGCCGGTTGGTCGCCCCGATGACCATCAGCCCCAGCGAGCCGTGCAGATCGTCCAGCTCGCGGAAGAGCTGGCTGACCAGGCGCGGGAAGTGACTCCCGGCCTCGTGCATGGACCGGGCCGGCGCCAGCGCCTCGATCTCGTCGAAGAAGACAATGCAGGGGGAGGCCTGCTTGGCCCGCTTGAAGACCTCGTGGAGCCCCTTCTCCGACTCGCCCACCCACTTGGAGAGCAGGCTGGGCTGATCCACCGTGATGAGGGTGAGCGCCAGGTCCCCGGCCAGGGCGCGGGCCAGCATCGTCTTGCCCGTTCCCGACGGGCCGGTCAGCAGGATCCCCTTGGGCGGGTTGAAGCGCGCCTGGGCCGAGATGGCGCCTCCCTGCCGCATCAGCTCCAGAATGGTGCGGAGGGTGCGCTTGGTCTCGGCGAGCCCGCCGACGTCCTTCAGGGTGATCCGGGGCCGCTCGGCCAGGAATTCCCGGGTGGCGGTGGGCTCCACCATCTTGAAGGCCTCCAGGAAATCCTGCTGCGTGATTTGCACGGTCTCGGCGGCCAGCGTCGGCTTTTCCTCGCCCACCTCGAACCGGATCTGCGGGATGAGCCGGCGCAGGGCCACCATGCCCGCCTCCTTGCAGAGGACGGCCAGGTCCGCGCCGACGTAGCCGTGGGTGAACTTGGCGATCTCTTCCAGGTCCACGTCCGCGGCCAGCGGCATGCGCTTGGAATGGATGCCCAGGATCTGGCGCCGGGCGACGAGGTTCGGAACACCGATGCTGATCTCGCGATCGAAGCGGCCGGGGCGGCGCAGAGCCGGATCCAAAAGCTCGGGCATGTTGGTGGCCCCGATCACGACCACCTCGCCGCGCTCCACCAGGCCGTCCATCAGGGCCAGGAGCTGGGCCACCACGCGCTTCTCCACGTCCCCGACGACCTGGGAGCGCTTGGGCGCCACCGCGTCCATCTCGTCCAGGAAGATGATGCTGGGGGCGTTGCGCCGGGCCTCCTCGAACACCTGGCGGAGCTTGGCCTCGCTCTCGCCGTAGTACTTGTGGATGACCTCCGGCCCGCTCACGTGGATGAAGTGTGCCCGCACCTCGTTGGAAATGGCCCGGGCGATCAGGGTCTTCCCCGTGCCCGGGGGGCCGACCAGGAGCACCCCCTTGGGAGGATCGATCCCCAGCAGGCCGAAGATCTCCGGCAGCTTCAAGGGCAGCTCGATCATCTCCCGCACCAGCCGGAGCTCGCGATCCAGACCGCCGATGTCCTCGTACGAGACCCGGTAGGCCCGGTCGCCCGAGACGTCGGGGGCCCGGAAGGAAATAACCGTCTCCTCGTTGATCAGGATCGCGCCGCGGGGCGAGGCCCCCTCGACCGTGAAGGATCGGGGCCTTGACCCGAGGAATGTCACCTGCAGGTTGTCGCCGAGGACAACGGGGATTCCGGAGAGGAGGTGGCGGAGGTGGGGAACCTCCTCTTCCTTGGGCATCGGCAGGCCGGCCTGGACGGGGGACAGAAGCAGCGAGGTCGCGGGCTTGAAGGGGACCTTGCGGACGGTGGACCACTCGTCGATGCCGATCTGGGCGTTGGCCCGCGTGGTCCCGTCGATCATGATGATCTGCTGCCCCCGGTGGGTGGGGGGCAGCTCGGCCGCCCGGGCCACGGTCGAGCGGCGGCCCGTGATCATCAGGACGTCCCCCGGGAAGGCGTGCAGCCGCACGAGATCGTCCGTGTCCAGGCGGGCCATCCCCTTGCCCACGTCGTCCGTGAAGGCTTCCTGCACGCGGTACTGCAGGCCGCTGGCGCTGGTGGTGGCTGGTTCGGTCACGCGCCCACTCCCGCCGCCGGCTGGCCGTCAGCTTTCAGGGCCGGCGCCTCCTTTTCCCGCGAGGCGAAGACCAGCCGCTCCATCTCTTCCAGATGTTCGTACATCCGCTGCTCGGCCCCCTCGGCATCGCCCTTCTCGATGGCGCGGAGTATGGCCCGGTGGTTCCGGAGCGACCGGCCCGGCCGGTCGTTCAGCTGCACCGACGCCTCTCGCGTCTCGCGCAGCATATCCATGAGATTGGTCATGATCTGGAACAGCACCTCGTTCCCGGCGGCCTCTGTCAGCCGGAAATGAAAATCGGTGTCCGCCTTGAGCCCGGTCTTCCCGTCCGCAACGTCGGCCTCCTGCCGGGCCAGGGCCTCCCGCATGCGCTCTACCTGCTCGGGCGTGGCCCGGAGCGCCGCAAACGCGGCCAGGTCGGGCTCGATCACCCGGCGAACCTCGAAGAGCTTTCGCTGGTTGCGCCAGAACTGAAGCAGGCTGGCGGCAATGGCACCGTTTGGATGGCTGCCCGTGCCGTCGGCGAGAAAGGTTCCTTCCCCCGGCCGCGTGTCGACCATCCCGAGGGACTCCATGGACCGAATCGCTTCCCGCACCGTCGATCGGCCCACCCCCAGCGTCTGGGCCAGCTCGCGCTCGGCGGGCAGGCGATCACCCGGCTTCAGTCCTCCCGAGGTGATCAATTCCCTCACCTGGTCGATGATTTCCTCCGATGCTCTGGTCTTGCGAACGGCGCGGAAGGCCTTGTGACTCACGGATTTGATGGTCGCCATCTCATTCACGGCACCCGGCCTGAAAACCCCGGATCCCGGCTCCACAAAAGAGACTCCCCCATCGCCGCGTCATCCGATTGGGAATTCGGAGTGCGTAGGTCAGGAAAGGTTATATGGCCAGATGGTCGGCTGGCCTGACCACACCTACAATATGCAACGGACATCGCGCCGCGTCAAGACCAATAATTATAGAAACTTATATGACCAGACTAGTCTGAATAGGTGAGCGAAGCGATCTCAGCCTCCCATCACTGGAGGCAGGAACATCGCGCCGGAAGGAAGGAATTTAGCGCGGCAGACTTCACACCACCGGCTGGAGTACCGTCACTCCACAGTCGACCAGCAGGGTGTGCGCCGTGATGCCGGTTGCGTCGCATGCGAGGTACAGGGCCGCATTAGCGATGTCGTCCACATTGGGGATCCGACCCATGGGGCTCACCTGGATGTTCTTCTCGACCACCTCCCGGGGCCAATCCGTGAAACCCGTATCCAGAAAGCCGGGCGCAATGGCGTTCACGCGGATGTTGTCCTTGGCGAACGCGCGGGCCAGGGATTTCGTGATCGTTCCCAGAGCGGCCTTGGAGGCGCCGTAGATTATCGAGCTCCCGGCCCCCTGGTAGGCCGCAATCGAGGTGATATTCACGATAGCACCGCCGCCCGTCTTGATCAGGTGCGGGATGGCGGCCCGCGAGCAGTAGATGGGCCCCTTGACGTTGACCGCCCAGGTCCGCTCGAGAACCTCCTCCGTCAGGCCGTCGAGGTCGCGATGGGGGGTAATCTTGCTCCAGCCCGCGTTGTTCACCAGGATGTCCAGGCGGCCCAGCTTGTCAACCGTCTCCCGCACCAGCCGGCGCGCCTCACTATCCTGGGACACGTCGGCCTTGACGGCAAACGCCCGGCGGCCGAGCTTGCAGATCGCCTCGGCGGTCTCCTCTCCCGCTTTCTGCCGCCGGGAGTAGTTCACAATCACATTCGCCCCTTCCTGGGCGAACTTCAGGGAGATCGCGCGGCCCATTCCCGTCCCCCCGCCCGTCACCAATGCCGCCTTGCCCATCAGCTTCATTGCTCGCTCCTGATCCTGGCGTTGAACAGTGTTAATCGCCTGGCGGATCTGTCTTCCGGCTGTCGGCAGGAATGGCAATCCCGGCCGAGGCCATTTCGAAATATACCATGACTCGCAGGAGGGCGCCATGCAAAGCCAGGAGAGGCGAGCGCGATTGCGGGGCTGGACAGCCAGCCGTGTTCGGGCGGGACCCAAAAAGCGTCGCCCCGGGCCCATTCGGCAATGTGGGTCCGGGGCGACACGAGAGACCGGCCTGCCCCGGAGGGTCTCGGGCGGGCCGGGGAAGAGCCTAGAAGTCGTACTTCATCATGAAGCTGAGAATCTGCGCCTCGTAGTTGGGTGCGGTCGCCCCCAGGAACGGCGTGATTGCGCTCGTGTCGACGTTCCCCATGTACGGCGCCATGGAGTCCATGGCGAAATTCTGCTCCGTGTACCGCTCGTAGGTGTAGCCCAGCTGGGCCGAGAGCTTCTGGGTGATGAAGTAGCGCGCAGTGATCTTGACGGTCTGGAGCAAGCTGTCGACGTTCGGCCAGTTCGAGGCGTAGGCGCCCGCGAGGTTGCTGGCGCTTCCCGTGGTTGCCAGGGTCGGTGTCCCCAGGTTGCTGGCGTCAATCCTGGTCTGCCCAAAGGTGATCGAGTATCCCGCGGTGATCTTCAGCTTCTTCGGGATCACGTCGAGATCAGCGTTCAAACCCACCGTGTGGAAGAAATCCGCGCTGCTGCTCTTCCAGTCGTTGGCGGCAAAGTTGTACACGGTGTTCGCCCCGACCACCGGGATGTACCGGTTCTGCTGGTTGTACATGTCGCATTCGAAGGTGTAATCGGCCGACAGCTTCAGCCAGTTCAACGGGGTCCACCCCAGGCTGAAGCCGGCGGAGAGATCGTTGTCGTACGTCAGCCCATACGCTGAATTGTAGTAATTGTCCTCCGCATAGCTAAACGTGGCGGAAGGCGTCACGGTCTCCCAGGGGGTGAGCTGGAACAGCAGATCTACCTTGTTCTGTCGCCGGTCGGCCTGATCGAACATCACGAACTGCGGCAGCTGGCCTGCCGGAGCCACGTAATTGTTGACCGTTCGCTGGCTGTAGCTGTACGTCACCCGGCTCAGGAGCCACTCGATCGGCGTCAGGTCGAGCGAAAGCTTGCCCGTATGCTGCTCGTCCGAGCTCGAGTCGAAATCCCCCAGGTCCCGGTGCTCGTAGTCGTAGCCGACTTTCAGGGAGGCCCAGCTGATCGGCCTCCACCCGATGTCCCCGCCGGCGTTCTGCTTCGTGTAGCGCTCTTGCGTCGTTGCGCACGTCGTAATGGAAGCCGCAGTCCCCAAGCCTTCGGGATCGCAACTGGTGAAGATGTGCTCCGGCGTATCGTTCTGGTACTCGAAGTAGCGGTACCGCACCGTGGTCGTGACGTTGTCGAGCGGACGGCTGGTCACCTCGATATTGCCCAGGACGTTGTTCGCCTTTGTGTCCGGGCTCGTGCTTCCGGAACTGTCCGCGTTTGTCGGCGCAGCCACGGACGGGTTATTGAGAGTGAACGTCTGGTCCTGTCGCATCAGGCTGTAGGCAAAGGTCCCACTGATGCGCGACCGCAGGGGCAGGGGCGCCGACCCGGTGAGGTTGAAGGTGTGCTCGATGTTATTCGGCGGGGCGGCGATCTGCCCCAGGCTGCCTACCCCTGTGGCAGTTGTCGGGTTGGCCCAGGTGTAACTGCTGTAGTCGTTTCGAAAGATCGAGGCGTTATAGCCGAACTGCAACACATAGCCCTCTCGGGCATACTCCGCGCCGAACTTCACATTCTGCGTCATGTTGTCGATGGGGATGGCCAGCTCGGTGGGCGAGCCGCCCGGGCTCCCGATCACCGTTCCGAGCGCCTGGTACCCTTGCCTGTGGATGTTTTCGTAGCCCACATCGAAGGTCCATTCCTCCGTTGGCGTGAACTTGAACCCGGCCTGCCCCGTGTCGGTGTTGAATTTGAGATCCACGGGGCGTGTCAGCGCGTTGATCCTGCTCTGGGCATTGGCGGCCGTGAACGGCACCAACGTCGAGGGCAGCGTGAAGGTCGAGCCGTTCTGCTGGAAGACCGTCTCCGCGTCATTGCTGATCACGTGCGGGACTCGATTCCAATCCAAGTCCAATTGGAACAGCCCGTACTGCCCGACGGATCCATCATACTTCTGATCCTCCCGGCCGGGATTGGTCACATCCAGTTTAAAATGGTACGGATTGGCCGTGTCTTCGCCTTGCAGCGAAAGCCCGCCGATGAATCCGTTATCCATATCCCGGTATTCATCGAACTTCGACGAGTTGCGCTCGCCGAACGAGTACATCCCTCCGGCCTCGACCGAGCCCCCGATCCTCCAATCTAAGACATCCTGCTGAGCCCGGGACAGGCCGGGAGCCGCCAGGGAAAGGGAGGCCGCGACGAGACCGGCCAGCGCGACGCTCACCCATTTTCGTGCTTGCCCCATGTTCGCCTCCACAGAAGATTCGCGGTTCCCGAGACTTTCAACCCGAGCCGTCACCGGGTGAAATAGATGCCCGATGGAGAGTTCGACCCGTGGATGTTCGAGTGGCAGTTCAGGCACGCCGCGTTGAACACGTACCGGGACGTCGGCGCGTACGGGTTCGTCGGATGCCGGTTCGTATCATGACATTGCTGGCAGAGCCGCGGCGGCTTGAGGCGGAGGAGATACCCGTTGTTCGACCCGTGCGGCTGATGGCAGTTCATGCAGGTCTCCATCACCGGCGGATGCGTCCAGAGGAACGGACCCCGCTTGTCCGCGTGGCAGCTGGTGCACAGGTCATTAACGGAGATGGCTTTGATCAGGTGCTCGGTGGTCGAGCCGTGCGGGTTATGGCAGCTGGTGCACACGAGGCTTCCGGCCTCTCCGAGGTCGCTCGCCGGCATGTGAGAGGAGCGCTGGAACTGCCTGGTTTTTGCTTGATGGCACTGGGCGCACAGCGCCATTTCGGTTTCCTTCTGGAGCTGAGCCTTCTTACTCTTCGGGGAGTGGACCGAGTGGCAAGTCTCGCAGACAACGTCGCGGGAGTCGTGCGGGCTTCCCGCCCACAGGATCTGCTTGCCCCGCTCATGGCACTGGAGGCACACCGCGGCCTGCTCGTGCGCCGGCAGGGGAGACCCCTTGCCCAGAACGATGATGGTGGTGGGCCCGGGATTTTCGATGTGCTTGCTGCCCGGTCCGTGGCACGCCTGGCACCCTTGCGGCTGGAGCGCGCCCTTGGACAGCTTCGTCCCCAGGAGCTTTCCGTGCAGGGTGTTTTCCATCTCCTTGAACTTGTCCTCGTGACAGCCCTTGCAAACGTCATTCGCGACGTAAGTCGCCCCCTGGATCTTGGGGACTTCGGCCTTCGCCGGGGCTGCCAGGAGCGAATCGAGACGGGCACCGCAGCCCGAGACGATCACCAAGGCGCCGACCAGACCCACCAGCCCCCAGAGCCACCCGGGGCGCATCCGTCGGGAATCTGCCGGTCGTGGCATGCCGCGCAATTCCATTTGATCTCCCTCCGGACCGTGATTATGGAAAACTCGATTCCTCAAGCGAGCAGCCTGCCGATACAAGTGTCGTGACAATCTCCTGCAGGTCTTGTGAGAGAGCAACCATGGTGCCATTGCAGTGAGGGATCACCAAATCCGACTTACAAACGACCAACCTCAGTATTGTCGACCAGTTACGAGTGAATGGGTTCACAATCCATCCATCGAACCATGCTGTTTTCCCCCGACGCTGCGAGAAATCGCGCACGATGATTGTCCGGAGGCCTGCGAGATTCCACGCAGGGCGGGACACTGCTGCAGAAGGCGTCCTCCGATTGATCACCCCCCCCGCCGCCGGTGCGTGCCAGGTCTCAGGATCCTTTCCGGCAGAAAGTTATGAGTATGAGGACGACTGCAAGGCGCGGGAGATGGCTGCCTCTAGGAGGGATGCATCGCAGGGCTTGTCCAGATGCCCGCTGGCCCCGAGCAGCAGGGCCTGGCGAGCCGTCTCGCTGGTGGCATCCGCAGTCATCATGAGGACGGGAAGCTTGGGGTGAGAACGGCGGATGGCGGTGAGCACGGCAAAGCCGTCCGCATCCGGGAGCGAGACATCCAGCAGGACCAGATCGGGTGCCGCCCGTCGGACGGCGGCGAGTCCCTCTGCCGCCGACGACGCCTCCACCACGCAATAACCGGCACGGCCGAGCACGGCGGACACCGACCAGCGAATGAGCTTGTCGTCGTCAACGACCAGGACTACAGGCGCCTCCATAGACAGTCCCCGGACAAAGGCCCCTCTAATCCCGAATGCTGCAGTTCTAGCGCAGAGCACCCCATGACCGCAAAGGAAACCCCACCTTGGCGGTGAAACATCTTGGCTCATAGCAAGAACAGTTCCATCCAGGAGCCCGAAGGGGCGGGGTCCCCCGGCAATCTTTACCAGATGCTGCTTCCGAGAGCCTTGTGTGATGCTGTTCTTCGGGTTTGGGTGGGCTCGGGCTGCGAGAAAACTCTCACGGAGCTGCGGGGATTTGCGCAGCCGCTGACGCGCGTGAAAGCGTGGGAGGGTTAGGGCGGGGACAGCAACCCGAACTTCTTCATCCGGGTCCGCAGCGCGTCCCGGCTGATCCCCAGGAGCCGTGCCGCCCGCACCTGATTGCCATCCGTAGCCTCCAGCGCCTGGCGCACCAGATCCCGCTCAACCTCTTCCAGCCGCAGGCCTTCCGCGGGAAGGGCCGCCGGCGCCGGCTTGGACGGCAGCGAGGGTTTGGCACCCTGCGCCCGGGCAGCCCGGTCGATCTCCGGCGGTAAGTGCTCGGGGCGCAGTGTGCCGCCGCCGGCCAGGATCATGGCCCGCTCCATGACATTCCGGAGCTCCCGCACGTTGCCGGGCCAGTGGTAGGCCTGCAGGAGGGCCCGGGCCTCCGGCGATATCTCCAGGCTGGGGCGCCGCATCTCCCGGCCGAGCCGGGCAACGAAGCACTCGCATAGCGGCAGGATGTCCTCGGGCCGCTCCCGCAGGGGAGCGATGTAGATGGGAAAGACCTTCAGCCGGTAATACAAATCCTTCCGGAACTCGCCGGTCTCCAGGGCCCGGGTCAGCTCCCGGTTAGTGGCGGCGATGATGCGGACGTCTACCTTCAAGTCCCGCGTGCCCCCGACCCGCCGGAAGGTCTTCTCCTCGATCAGCCGCAACAGCTTCGCTTGCAGCCCCAGCTTCATGTCGCCGATCTCGTCCAGGTAGACCGTCCCGCCGTCAGCCTGCTCGAACAGCCCCTTCTTGAGGGCCTTGGCATCCGTGAAGGCCCCCCGCTCGTGGCCGAACAGCTCGCTCTCCAGGAGGTGCTCGGGGAGGGCCACGCAATTGACCGCCAGGAAGGGGGCGCGGGCCCGGGCGCTCTCGTAATGAATGATGCGGGCCACCAGATCCTTGCCGGTGCCGCTCTCCCCCTCCAGCAGGACCGTGGTGGCGTCGCTCTGCGCGATGCGCGGGATGAGGGCGTGAAGATCCTGGACGATCCGGCTGGTGCCGATCAGGTCGCAGAGGCACGAGCCGAGCCGCACCTCGGCCTGATAGCGGGCCACATCGCGGCGCAAGGTCCGGGTCTCCAGGGCCTTGCGGACCGTGAGCTTCAGCTCCTCCATGTCGAAGGGCTTGATGACGTAGTCGTAGGCCCCCAGCTTCATCGCCCGCACGGCCGACTCCACCCCGCCGTGGGCCGTGATCATGATCACCAGGCTCTCCGGATCCCCGGCGCGCAGCCGCTCCAGGATCTCCAGGCCGTCGGCGTCGGGGAGCCGGATGTCCAGCAGGACCAGATCGGGGGGCTCCGCCTGGACTTTTCGCAGCGCCTCCGCCCCGCTGTCCGCCAGAAGGACCGTATACCCTTCCCGCTGCAGCTGCTGCTCCAGCGACCAGCGGATCAGGTGCTCGTCGTCCACCACCAGGATGGTGCCCGCCCCGTGCGTCATCGCGCCAGATCCTCTATCCGATTCCGCGACGGGTCGACCGGCAGGCAGACGCGGAAGGTCGCCCCCTGTCCCTCCGGACTCTCGACCTCGATCCAGCCGCCGTGATCCTCGACGATGCGGCGGCTCACGGAGAGTCCCAGGCCGGTCCCGCGGTGCTTCGTGGTGAAGAAGGGTTTGAACAGATCGGGGAGGACGTGGGCCGGGATGCCGGGGCCGCTGTCGGTCACGGCGACTTCCACGACCGAGCCGGTCGTCGCCCGCCCGTCCCCGTTCCCGCCGCTCCCGTCCCGGAGCCGGGTCTGCAGCCTGGCCTGTCCGCCGCCGGGCATGGCCTGGATGGCGTTCAGGATCAGATTCAGGAACACCTGGCCGAGCTGTTTCCCGTCCGCTTCGAGCCGGGGCACCTCGGGCTGGTAATCCCGCACAACCCGCACGTGCTTGGCCTCGGGATCCTCGGCCAAAAGCAGGAGGATGCGGTCCAGAACCTTGTGGATGTCGCAGGGGGCCACATCGGGCTGCCCGGGACGCGCAAAGGCCAGGAGATCCCGTACGGTCTTGTCCAGCCGCCGCACCTGGGACAAGACCTCGCGCATGATCTCCTTGCGCGGGTTGCTGTCCGGCATCTCTTCGGCCATCACCTGGATGGCCCCGGCGATTCCGGCCAGCGGGTTCTTGATCTCGTGGGCCAGCGAGGCCGCCAGCTCTCCCAGGGAGGCCAGCCGCTCGGCCCGCTCTAGGCGCCGCTGGTGGTACACCTGGATCTCCGCCCGGGCCGCCCGCAGCTTCTGCACCATGGCGTTGAAGCTGCGGGCCAGGTGGCCGAACTCATCCCACCGCCGGCCATCCGCATGCGCCTCCAAATCGCCGCCCTCTACCCTGGCCATGGCCCGGACGAGGGCCGCCACCGGCCGGTCCACCAGCCGGACCATAAGGAAGGCGCCGCCGCCAGCCAGGACCACGGCGGTGAAGAGCATGGTCCAGAGGGCGGACTGCTCCATCTCGGCAATATCCGCATAGGTTTTGGCATAAGAGATGTCCACGTGCAGAATGCCGTTGATGGCCGCCTGGCTCCCATGGCACGGGTAGCACTCCGGACGGTTTTCAATGCGCTTGACGACCGAGTGGACTTCCTCGCCGTTGTCAAAAAACTCGGCCACCGTCAGGTCCGGCTGCTCCAGATACCGGGAGAGCCGGTTCCGCTGCAACGTGCGCCCCACCAGCTCCGGCGCGGAGGCCTGGAGGATCTTGCCGTTGCTGTCGAAGATGACCACCCGCCGGATATCGGGATCCCGCCCTACCTCTTGCAGGATGCGCGGAACGGCTCTGTGGCGCCCCTCGCGCATAGAGATCTGGATTCCCCGGTCGATGGCCAAGGCGATAGCCTTCGCCTTCTCCTCCGTGGCCTGGAGCATATGCTGCTTCAGGAGGCTCAGATTCCACAGCGTGAGCAGCGCCAGGACCACGACCACCAGCAGGATCAGGGCCGCGACGAACTTGAGCTTCAGGCTGGAGAGGAGCAGTCGGGGGCGGCGCCAACCACGGAAGACGGGAAAATCGAGCGTCATTTCCGCCCTCCCAGCGGAAACCCGGGTTCGAAGTCCGGCGGCATGGAGATTCTGGTGGACGGCTTCCGCCGGAACGACAGAAATGCAGCGGCAGCCGTCGGAGGCGGACAGCGCGTGCGCTACCACCCCATTTCGTGATGGCAGTCTCTATGGATGAGGTGCCACGGCACAGGGGGTCAGTGGCCGCCGCCCGACAACTCTTTGACGATGTCCCCCACGAACGCCTTCGCGTCGCCGAAGAGCATCAGCGTCTTGTCCATGTAGTACAGGGGATTGTCGATGCCGGCGAAGCCGGGGTTCAGGCTCCGCTTGATCACCATCACAGTGCGCCCCCGATCCACCTCGATGATGGGCATGCCGTAGATGGGGCTCCCCTTGTCGGTCTTGGCGGCGGGGTTCGTGACGTCGTTCGCCCCGATGATGAGCGCCACGTCGGTCTGGCCCATGTCGCCGTTGGCCGTCTGCATGTCCACCAGCTTGTCGTAGGGGATGTCCGCCTCCGCGAGCAGGACGTTCATGTGCCCCGGCATGCGCCCGGCCACGGGGTGGATGGCAAACTTCACGTCCACCCCCTTCTTGGTGAGCACGTCGAACAGCTCGCGCACCCGGTGCTGCGCCTGGGCCACCGCCATCCCGTAGCCCGGCACCACCATCACGGAGTTCGCCGAGCCGAGGATCGCCGCCGCGTCCTCGGGGGTGGCGCTCCGGACAGTGCGGTCCTCCTGGGCAACCTTGGCCGATGTCTGGATCTGGCCGAAGGCCCCGAAGAGCACGTTGGTGAACGAGCGGTTCATCGCTTTGCACATGATGACCGACAGGATGAAGCCCGAGGAGCCGTCGAGCGCCCCGGCCACCACCAGCACGGTGCTGTTCAGGACGAAGCCCAGCAGGGCGGCCGAGAGCCCCACGTAGGAGTTGAGCAGGGAGATCACCGTCGGCATGTCGGCGCCGCCGATCGGCGTCACGAGCAGCACGCCGAAGAGGAGCGAGACGACGACCATCGCCGGAAAGAGCGCGGTGAGCAGCGGGTTGAAGATGAGGACGAGCGCCAGCACCACGGCCGTGCCCAGCACCGCGAAGCTGACGTAGTTCTGGCCTTTGTAGGTGATGGGCCGCTGCGGCAGGATCTCCTGCAGCTTGCCCGCGGCGATCAGGCTCCCCGTGAAGCTGAGCGAGCCGATGATCACCTCCATGGCGATCTCGGTCATCCCGAACGCGTTCAGGTGCGGGAGCCGCACGTAGTACTCGGAGATCCCGATGGTCGCGGCGGCCAGGGCGCCGAAGGCGTGGCTCATGGCCGTCCGCTGGGGGACCGCGGTCATCTGCACGAGGCCCAGCGGGATGCCGATCATGACGCCCACCAGCAGGGCCACGATGATCCACCGGTACTCCACGAGCTCCGGGTGGGCGAAGGTGGTGGCCACCGCCAGGGCCGCGCCGATCTCACCCGCCAGCACGCCGTGCCGCGCGGTCGCCGGGGAACTGAGCCACTTGAGCGACAGGATGAAGAGCGCGATGGCCAGGATGTACGAAAAATCGAACAAGTGGGCCGTGTGGACGAGGCTCATCGTTTCTTCCGCCCGCTCGCCTTGAACATCCGGAGCATGCGATCGGTGATCAGGAATCCGCCGATCATGTTGCTGAATGCGGCGGCCACCGCCACCGCCCCCAGCACCACCGACAGCGGCGATTCCGCGCGGCCGCAGATGATGATGGCGGCCACCACCACGATCGCGTCGAGGGCGTTGGTGAGCGACATCAGGGGCGTGTGCAGGAGCGGGGAAACGCGCCGGATGACTTCGAACCCGACGAATCCCGCCAGCACGAACACGTACAGGTTGGTGATAAAGCCTTCAGGCACGGTGCCGCACCTCCCCTCTGTGGACCAGCGCCATGGCGCCGGTGATTTCGTCGTTGAGATCGATCGTCAGGCGGCCCTCGGGAGCCAGGTGCCGAATCAGCGTGAGCAGGTTGCGCGACAACATCTGGCTCGCGTCCGTCGGCAGGGTGGATGGCAGATTCAGGGGGCCGAGCACCGTGACGCCGCCGGCCGTCACGTCGCGGCCCGCCTCCGTCGCTTCGCAGTTGCCTCCCGCCTCGGCGGCGAGATCCACCACCACCGCGCCAGGCTTCATGGCGGCGAGCATCGCGCGGGTGATGAGGCGCGGAGCCGGCTTGCCGGGGATGAGCGCGGTGGTGATCACGAGGTCCATTTCCTTCAGCGTGGCGCCGATCACCTCGAGCTCCCGGCGGTGCTGCTCTTCCGCCAGCTCCTTGGCGTAGCCCCCGGCGCCCTCGGCCACGATTCCTTCGGCCGCCACGAACTTGGCGCCGAGGCTCTCCACCTGCTCCTTCACCGCCGGCCGGAACGTCGAATGCCGATACGACAGCGCCCAGCCGCCGCGCGGTGGCGATCGCCTGGAGCCCCGCCACCCCCGCTCCCAGTACGAACACCTTGGCGGGAACGATCGTCCCGGCGGCCGTCGTGAGCATCGGCATCAGGCGCGGCAGCCGGGCCGCCCCGAGTAGCACCGCTTTGTAGCCCGCCACGGTGCTCTGCGAGGAGAGCACGTCCATCGCCTGGGCCCGCGTGATGCGCGGCACCCGCTCGAGGGCGAGCGCCGTCGCCCGCCGCTCGGCGATGCGCGACAGCAGCGCCGCGTCGGGCCGCCCACCGAAGAGCGACACCACCACCTGGCCTTCCCGCAGCCGGTCGGCTTCGTCGGCGCTGGGGGGCTGCACCTTCACCACCAGATCCGCTCGCCACACCTCCGCCGCATCGGCCAGCGCCGCGCCGGCGCCGCTGTAGGCGTCGTCGGGGGCGTAGGCCCCCGCGCCCGCCCCCCGTTCCACCACCACGTCGTTCTTGGCCTGGATGAGCCGGCCCACCGTCTCGGGCACCAGCGCCACGCGGCGCTCGCCTTCCCGTGTCTCCGTCGGCACTCCGATCTTCATGCTCGATCCTCTGTGTGATGCAACGCGTGGGTGCGGACGGGGGCGGTGCCTCGTGAGGCCGCCGCCCCGTCGGGCACACAGCACCTTTCGGCCGAGCTCATCTCACTCGTCGGCCGCCGTCCCGGTCTGGTTTCGCAGACGCACGGTGGATTGAGGATTGCGCAATTCCAAAACAGAGTCAAGTGAAAGTCGCCCCGGTCCAGACATCACGGTCAATTCCCTCCCCGCGGGGCGGACCCGCCGGCGGCCCCGGCATCTCTCCGCCGTCGGCTCTCCGCGCGCGTCAAGGCGCCGGCGGGCGACGCTCGCGGCAGGCCGACCGGGCATGCCGCCGGCATGGCAGCCTCTCAGGGGGCGTCAGGCGGTCCGCGGCGGTGCCGGAGGGACATCGGAGGGCCGCTGCACGACGCGGCCCTCTGCGTCCCGGGTTCAGGGAATGCCCCAGTGATCGAGCGGCAGGATCTCTCTCGGGATGGTCGTGACGAATCGCCGGACGACATCCTGGTCGGCCAGGAAGTCCGAGCCCTTCACCATGTCCCAGGCGTGCAGGTCGACGGGGTCCCCCTGCTCCGGGCGCAGCACGGCTGCCGTCCCCCCTTCGGCGCACACGGAGTGGGCCAGCCGCTGCGTCCTGATGTCCACCTCCACACATGTCCGGGCCGGCACCCCTACAGGAGCTGCTGCAGCCGCTGCCTGGATCGCTCCAGCACCGCGGCGTGCAGGCTGTTGCCGTGCGCGTCCATGGTGACCACCGCGGGGAAGTCCTGCACACGGAAGGCCCAGATCGCCTCCGGGCTCCCGAACTCCTCCAGGCACACGCCCAGCACCCCGGTCACGCATTCGGCCAGCACCTGCGCCGCCCCGCCGATCGCGTGCAGGTAGACGCAGCCGACCGCGGCGCAGGCGGCCAGCGTCTTCGCCCCCATGCCTCCCTTGCCGATCACCGCGCGCAGCCGATATCGCTCGATGATCGACGCCTGGTACGGCTCCTCCCGGCCCGAGGTTGTCGGTCCGGCGGCCTTGACCACCCACCGCCCCTTCTCTTTGATCACGACCGGCCCGCAGTGATAGATCACCCCGTTGTCGAGCGTCACCGGCGGTTGGCCGCCCTCATAGAGGTACTTGTGCACGGCGTCGCGGCCCGTGTAGATGACGCCGGACAGCCTGACCATGTCCCCCATCTTCAACGCGCGGATTTTCTCCTCCGTGAATGGCTCGACGAGCTGGATCATGATCGCCCCCTGGGGAGAGATGTCAGCAATCAGCGGTCAGCCGCACCAGCAATGCGACGCGTCGGGAATCTCTTGAGGCTTGCCCGCCCCGGCTGTCGTATCGCCGAATGCCGGGACCGGAATCCAGTCGCGCCCGGTCCCTGCCCCGGCGCGCGACGCCCGCGGGGGCTCCCGCAGGCGGGCCAGGTTCCGCCGCCCCTCAATACAACCACTGCACGATCTTGCCGCCCGCGCTCAAGACGAAGCCGCGCCGGCGATGGGCCCAGCACATGTAAGAGACAGAGACGAAGAAGCTGGCAGGCAAGCGATTCAGGCTCCCAATCTTGCAGCCCAGAAGCGTCGTCGCCCCGCCGAAGCCCATCGGCCCGATCTCCAGCTTGTTGGCGGTGGCCACGATATCGTTTTCGAGGGCCGCCAGCGTCAGGTCCGGGTTAACGTCATCCAGCGGCCGGAGGAGCTGCTCCTTCGAATGCAGGAAGCCGGTCGCCCGGTCCCCGCCGATGCAGACGCCCAGGATCCCCGGACCGCACCCCTGTCCCTGCGCCTGCAGGACGGCGTCCAGGATGACCTTTCGGACGCCCCCCAGCTCGCGGCTGGCGCCGACCCGGGTGTCGGGGAGCGAGTACTGCGCTCCGACGTTCTCACACCCCCCGCCTTTCAGGATCAGACGGACGTCCAGTCGCCGTCCGTGATGCTGGTGGAAGTGAAAGCAGGGACTCCCGGGCCCGAGATTGTTTCCCGTATTCTTGCCCGTGACCGAATTCACCGAGTTCTGCCGCAGGTAGCCGGCGGCGGTCGCCTTGGCGACCGCCCCGCTTGCGGCGCGCTCGAAGGCCAGTTGGTCAAACCCGATCGGCGCCTTGACGAAGAACAGGATGCTGCCGGTGTCCTGGCAGACAGGCGCCGACTTCCGCTTGGCCAGTTCGATGTTGTCTTGGATGATGTGCATGGCATACCCGCCTCGGCTGCCGTCTCCCTCCCGCGCGGCGCCTCGCCCAATCGCCGCCACGACATCGCCCGGCAATTCCGCCGAAGTCCGGCGGATCAACTCCAACAGGTTGGCACTCAAGTTGCGCATGGGTCCGTTCCTTTTCGGCGCCGCGGATCGGCGGCCGCCTGCGTGCGACCTTCCGGCCACCCCCCTGCCCATCCGCGCCGCCAGGAGCCCTGTCCCGAGCGGCGCCGGGGGGCGAGGGGGATGTCGCCAGCCCGTGGTCCCTGTGGCCGGGCGAGGTCGGGCCTACGCCTGGGCGAGCAAGCCGAGCTTTCCCTCGTAGATGAACGTCCGGGCGTTCTCGGCGATCACCTCGGGATCAACCTGCAGCCGGGCCACACCGGTCTCCATGGCGGCCGTGGCCACCGCCTTGGCGACGGCCACCGGCACGCGGAAGTCCAGCATGTAGGGCAGGATGTACTCCGGCTTCAGCTCCTTCGCGCTCACCAGGTTCGCGATGGCGTGGGCCGCCGCGATCTTCATGGCGTCGTTGATCTCGCGGGCGCGGACATCCAGGGCGCCGCGGAAGATGCCCGGGAAGCCCAGGGAGTTGTTCACCTGGTTCTCGAAGTCCGACCGGCCGGTGGCCACCACGGCGGCCCCGCCGGCCTTGGCCTCCTCCGGAAAGATCTCGGGGACGGGGTTCGCCATGGCGAAAATGATGGGGTCCTTCGCCATCGTCCGCACCATCTCCGGGGTCACCGCCTTGGCCACCGAGAGCCCGACGAACACGTCGGCCCCCACCAGGGCGTCGGCCAGCGCGCCGCTGCGGCGCTCCTTGTTCGTGATGCAGGCCATCTCGGCCTTGACCGGGTTCATCCCCTTGGGCCGCCCTTCGACCACGATCCCCTGGCTGTCGCACAGGATCAGGTCCTTCACGCCGACCTTCAGGAACAGCCGGGCCACGGCGATGGAGGCGGCCCCGGCCCCGTTCAGGACCACGCGGGCGTCGGCCACGCTCCGCCCGGTGATCTTCAGGGCGTTCAGGAGCGCTGCCAGCACGATGACCGCCGTCCCGTGCTGGTCGTCGTGCATGACCGGGATATCCAGCTCTTTCTTGAGCCGGTCCTCGACCGCGAAGCAGCGCGGTGCGGCAATGTCCTCCAGATTGATGCCGCCGAAGACCGGGGAGATGGCCTTGACCACCGCCACGATCTCCTCAACGTCCTGGGTGGCGATGCAGACCGGGAAGGCCTCCACGCCGCCGAAGGTCTTGAAGAGCACGGCCTTGCCCTCCATGACGGGCATGGCGGCCCGGGCGCCAATGTTGCCGAGACCAAGGACCGCGCTCCCGTCCGAGACCACCGCCACCAGGTTCCCCTTGGCGGTGAGGTCGTAGACCTTGGCCGGGTCCTTCAGGATGGCCTCGGCGGGCAGCGTCGAGCCGGGGGGCAGGTACAGCAGGCTCAAGATGTTGGCGTCCCGGATGGGCACTTTGCTCACCACCTGGAGCTTCCCGCGGAAGCGGCGATGCAGGTCCAGGGCTTCCTCTTTTTGCGTGAGCGGCTTTCCGGCGGCTCGGGGCTCGACCGGGAAGCTGCCCTCGTAGATAAAGCGCTGGAGCCGATCCTCGATCTCGGCCGGCTCCATGGTCTTGCGGGCATCGCCCGCGGCCATGGCCACCTTCGCCACGGCGACGGCGAGGGCGCGGGCGACCCGATATTCGAAGATCGGCGGGATGATCCGCTCGGGACCCATCTGGTCGGCGGGCACGCAGTCGGCCAGGGCCTTGGCGGCCGCCAGCAGCATCTGGGTGGTGACGTTGCGGGCTTGGACGTCCAGGAGCCCGCGCAGCACCCCCGGGAAGACCAGCGCAATGTCGAGCTGGTTCGGGTAATCCGATCGGCCCGTCGCCACGATTGCGGCCCCGGCCTGCTTGGCCTCGGCGGGCGTAATCTCCGGCGTGGGGACCGCCAGGGCGAACACGATCGCATCCCGCGCCATGGACGAGACGCATGCGGGCGAGACGGCGCCGGCCGCCGACAGGCCAATCAGCACGTCGGCGCCGCGCACCGCCTCGGCCAGCGGCCCGCTGAAATCGTGCGGGTTGGTCTGACGCGCGATCTCCGCCTTGGCCCAGTTCATGTTGGTCGGCCGGTACTTGTGAATGGCGCCGGCCCGGTCGCAGACGACGACGTTCTGGGCCCCCGCGGCCGCCAGGAGGCGCGCCGTGCCGATCCCGGCCGACCCGGCGCCGAGGATGATGATGCGGGCGTCCTCCAGCCGCTTCCCCACCAGCGGCAGGGCGTTGGTGAGCCCCGCCAGGACCATCACGCCGGCGCCGTGCGCGTGGTTGTGGAAGATTGGGACGTTCACGGCCCGCTGCAGCCGATCCTCTAGCGAGAAACAGTTCGGGGAGGCGATGTCTTCCAGGCAAAAGGCGCCGAAGGTGGGCGCCAGCATGGTCACGCTCTGGACCAGTTCGTCGAGGGTGCGCACCTCGAGACACATGGGCAGCGCATCGATCCCGGCGAATGTCTTGAAGATGACCGACTTCCCCTCCATGGCCGGCAAAGCGGCCCGCGGTCCCGGAGAGCCCATGCCGAAGAGCGCCGAGCCATCGGTGATCAGCGCCACCGTGTTGCCGCGGCAGGTGTACTCGAACGAGGCCTGGGGGTCCTTGTGGATGGCGAGACACGGCTCGGCGACCCCCGGGGTGTAGACGAGGCTCAGCGTGGCCCGGTCCTTGACCGGGACCTTGCTCTCCACCCCGATCAAGCCTCGATGCCGGTAGCGGTAGTCCAATGCCTCCTGGGCGTCGTGCTGATGCGACATGGGCGACTCCTTTCCCGTTGCGAGCTGCGCCACGGCTTCCTGGCCGGCGAGCCGTCAGGCGTGCGCGGGCGCGGTCTTTCGGCTACGGATCTCCTCTTCCTTTCCGACCTCCGACAGCTCGAGGTGCTTCGTCTCGGGCGAGAACATCAAGCTGACGAAGGTGATCACGGCGCCGACGGTCAGGATCACGGCCGGCGAGAGCCACATGTCCTGCCCCTCGATGGCACTGATGAACGGAATCTTGTGGGCCCACCACACATAGATGCTGAACCAGGCGCCGATGAGCGCGCCCGCCGAGTAGCCGAAGCCCACCCCGGCGGCCCGCCGCTGGGTGGGGAACCGCTCACAGAGATAGGCGGGGACAATGCCCCAGGCCAGCTTCAGCATGGCTGCCATGGTCGTGCCCAGGACCGCCATCCAGAGGTCCCGCGCGACGGCGGCATGATACAGGACATAGTAGACGGGGATCCCGAAGACCACCAGAAAGACGCAGTACCACTGGGTCAGGATCTTCCGGCCGGTGAAATCCGACAGCCAGCCGTACAGGTTGTACCCGAGAAACGCCATGAAGAGGGCAAAGCCGTAGATCAGGCTGTACGTGGTGGTGTCGAAGCCGCGGCCCTGGAGGGTCAGGATGTTTGGCAGGAATCCATAGACCGAGTAGTCGGTGAGGAACAGCCCGGTCATGAAGGCGAAGACCTGCAGGAAGGTCCACAGCGCGGGCGGCTTGAAGAGGCTGAAGAACGGGGACTTCTCGATGACCCCCGCCTTCTTGGTCTTCTCGAATTCCGGCGATTCATGCAGGACCCGCCGGATGTACAGCGCCAGGAATACCGGCACGACACCCGTGATGAACGTGATCCGCCAGCCGTATGCCGCCATCGCCTCTCGTCCCAGTCCGGCGGCGATCGCGGCGAAGACGAGGGAGGCGAACACGTAGCCCAGGGCGAAGCCCGACTGGACGAAGCCGCCAATCGCCCCCCGGCGGGCGCGCGGCGCGTGCTCGATGGCGAAGGTGTGTCCGACCGCGTACTCACCCCCGAAGAAGCAGCCCATCAGGAACCGCAGGACGCAGAAAAGCACATACGCCCACACGCCGATCTCGGCGTAGGTGGGCAAAAGGCCGCCCAGCACCGACATCACGCCGACGCCGCCGATGGTGAGCATCAGCAGGAAGCGGCGGCCGACCTTGTCGCCGTAGTGGCCGAAGAAGGCCGAGCCGACCGGCCGCGCCGCCATGGTGATGGAGTAGGTGAAGAGAATGGTGATGTACTGCCACGCAGCGCTGCCTTTGGGTGACGCGAAGACCTTCACCAAGATCGGGGCCATGACGATCACGAGCGCCATGTCGTACGCGTCCATCATGAACCCGAGCATCTGCGAGACCATTGCCAGCTTGGCATCCCGTGTGAGTGTGGAACTCGCCTCGTTCGCCATGTTGGAGCTCCTTCTGGTCGTGCAGGCCCAATGCGACGCGCCCCAGCCCCTGCGGCGGGGCGGACCCCCTTCCGGCGCGGAGACCTTCAAGCAGGCTCGGAGGCCGATGGGGCGGCCGTGGCGGCCGCCAGCCCCCGCAGGTGGGCCCGCGGGCGAAAGATCGCGCGCTCAGGGTGGGAAGCCGCCCCCAACCGAAGGCGGCTGGCCGGCTTCCCCGTCTGCGTGGTTGTGCCCAGGTGGAGGGGGGAGAGCGGGCGGCGGGGAGTTTCCGGGGCGAGCAGCGCCGCGTCGATTTGCGCCGCGTCGGCCGGGCCGTAGACAAGCAAGGCAAACGGGACGACGGTGAGGGAATCGAAATCCGGGAGATCCAGGGCCAGGCAAAAGGCGAGCACCAGAAGCCCGAGGAACCACACTGTGCCCTCTGCCCCCGATCGTCGCCGGCGGCCGAATTTCGCCGTGTTCTTCACGCGTTAGCCTCCGCCCCGGAAACAAGACCCCCGACCGTAGCCTCGTCGGGGAAGGCTTGCACTCGCAATGGCCAACGCGTGGAGAAAACGGTCATGGCCGTTATCCCGTGCCCTGGGCGCCACTCGTGCTTCTGTACGCGGAAGTATGGACCTCCGGCAGGAACGAGGTATCGGGAGAACACCGGATTTTTCGAGAATTTCATGGGGGAAGCCCCTGCGGTGAGATCAGGGAGAACCCTGAACGAGGTCTCGCGATCGCGGTTCGGAGGCCCACACAAAGGGCGCCGGGCGCTTGACGGAGGTTGTTGGAACTGCTAGAAGGACGCCGGGAGGAGGGGTGCGAGCCAAATCGATCGCCGGCTCGCCGCGGCTGCGAAGAGTTGCGGAACAGGTGGTCCGGGCATGTCCTCAAGGGGCCACCCATGAGCAACGAGGCGAATGGGCGCAATCCCTGCCTCCAGGGTGGGAATGACGGGATGGAATCCCGCCCAGCCCAGGAGGAGGCGCGCCTCTGTATCCGGCGGCTCGAAGCGGTCTGCGCTTTCTGTCGGGAAATCACCTCCGAGTCCGACCTGCCTGCGCTTCTCGGTCTCATTCCCCGGCGATCCTGCGAACTCTTGGGTGCGGACTCGGCTGCGCTGTGGGTGTATGACGAGCAAGCCGAAACGCTCTCGCCTTCCGTCTGGCCCCCGGATGACCGGTGGCCGCAGGATCTGCGGCTCCGCCTCGGCGAAGGAGTCGCGGGAACGGCGGCCGCGCGCCGTGAGGGCCTCACCGTCAATTGCTACCGCACCTCTCCCTGGGCCCTTCCGTTCTTCCTCGATCACACCCGCGTGAGCGCCCTGATGGCCGAGCCGCTGCTCTCCGGCGATCGGCTGCTGGGCGTCATCGCGCTCGGCACCGACGACCCGGCGCAGGTCTTCACCAGCGACGATCGCCGGGCGCTGGCGCTTCTCGCCCCCCACGCCGCCATCGCGCTGGAGGACGCCCGGCTCCAGACCGCCACCCTCCGGCGTTGGAACGAGTCCCAGGCCCTCCTGCAGGGGGCCCGGGGTCTCATGGGGACCCTGGAGCTGCCGGGTGTGCTGTCCCCCCTGGTCGCCGAAGCCGCCAGGATGACGGGGAGTTCCGTCGCGGTATACGTGCTGAACGCCGAGGAGGGCGCGCTCGAGCTGGGAGCGCAATCGGAGGAGGGACTACTGTCGGCGGGGCCCTGCTGTCCGATCGGCTCGGGCCTGTCCGGACTCGTCGCCGAAAGGTGCGCCCCCATCTTCAGCCCCGATGTCACGGCCGATCCCCGCAATCCGACCCGCGCGCGCGACAAGAGGCTGGGGTTTCGCACCTACCTGGGGCTTCCCTTGATGATCCGAAATGCGCTGGTCGGCGTGCTGGCCCTCTACACGCGGGAAGCTCGCGCATATACCGCCGAGCAGCTCGCCTACCTCGGCTCCTTCGCCGGCCAGGCCGCGCTCGGCATTGAGAACGCGCGCCTTCACGCCGAGGCGGCACGCCAGCAGCGGGAGGCGGAGCTCTTCGCCGACCTCACGACCCAGCTCAACGCGTCCCTCGACCTGGACACGGTGCTTTCCCAGGTCGCCGCGGCGGCCCGCGAACTGTGCGCGGCGGACTTGGCCCAGTTGGCGCTGCGCGACGCCGACTCCGGGGCGCTCGTCTTCCGCTACCTCGCCGGGACCCGGTACGAAGATTACGATCAGGTCCGCATCGAGCCCGGCAAGGGCGTCGGGGGCCGCGTCCTGGTCAGCGGGGAGCCGTTCCGGACCGCCAACTACGCCGGGGACACCCGCATCACCAAGGATTACCTGGAGCGCATGCTGGCCGAGGGCATGGTCGCGGTGCTGGCTGTGCCGATCAAGAGCGCCGACCTCCCGGAGGGGGTTCTGTACGCCTATAACCGCACGTCGCGCCCCTTCTCGGATCGGGACGAGGCCACCCTGCTCCGACTGGCGGCCCAGGCGGCGGTCGCCATTAAGAATGCCCAGCTCTATCAGGAGCTCCGGACACACCGGGATACGCTTCGGTCGCTCTCGGCCAAGATCGTCACCGTGCGGGAGGAAGAGGCCAAGCGGATGGCCCGCGAACTGCACGACGAAGTGGGCCAGACGTTGACGTCGGTGCTGCTCGGCCTCCAAGGCCTGCAGACGCTCGATGACGCGGCAGAGGTGGGCGGGCGGGCCCGCGAGATCGCCGGCCTGGTCAAGGCAAGCCTGGAGGAGGTTCACCGGATCGTCCAGGCGCTCCGGCCCACGGCGCTGGACCATGCCGGGCTGGTGCCCGCGCTGGAGCGCCACATCCAGGTCCAGGCGGCAGCCACGGGGCTGCGGATCGATTTTTGCGCCCCGGGCGTCGAGGGCCTGCCCCTGCCGGACGAGGTGGCCAGCACACTCTTTCGCATCGTCCAGGAGGCGCTGACCAACGTGGCCAAACACGCGGATGCGCGCTCGGTCACCGTGATGCTGGCCCGGCGCGGCAGCCGCCTGGCGCTGACGGTCGAGGACGATGGCCGCGGCTTCGATCCCACCGAGCTGCGCCGTGTGGGTGGGGCCGATCCAGGCCTTGGCCTGGTCGGCATCGAGGAGCGGACCCAGCACCTGGGGGGTGAGCTCAAGGTGCAGTCCGCCCGGGGGAACGGGACCACCCTGGTGGTGGAGATCCCGCTCTCGTCCATGGAGGGTGAATCCCGGTGAAGAAGATGCGCATCCTGGTGGTGGACGACCACCCCATTGTTCGCAACGGCCTCCGCGGCCTCCTCAACGCCCAGGCCGACATGGAGGTCGTTGGTGAGGCGGGCGACGCAGGCGAGACACTGGCCCTGGCCGAGCGGCTGCGACCCGACATCGTGCTCCTCGACCTCAACCTGCCGGGGGGCGGTGGCCTGCCGATCATCCGCGTCGTAAAGGAGAAAGTCCCGGGAGCCCGTGTGCTGGTGCTGACGATGCAGGAAGACTTGGCGGTCGTCCGCGATGCGCTGCGCGCAGGGGGATCCGGGTACCTGGTCAAGAAGGCGGTGGATGCCGAGTTGCTCCTGGCGCTGCGGGCCGTCCAGCGCGGCGAGATCTACGTCCACTCCTCCCTGACGCAGGCGCTGTGGACCGGCGCGACCCCGGGCTCACCGTCGGAGACTCCCCCGGCGGACCGCTTCGAGCTGCTGAGCAAGCGGGAGAAGGAAACCTTCCAGTGGCTCGTCCGCGGCTACAGCAACCAGGAGATCGCCGACAAGCTCTGCGTCAGCGTGAAGACGGTGGAGAGCCACCGTGCGCACGTGCTCGAGAAGCTCTCCCTCCACTCCCGCGCCGATCTCGTCCGCTACGCTCTGAGCCACAGCCTCCTGACCTTGGACGAATCCCCCCGGTAGCCGGCTCGCCCGGCGGGCGGCCGCGCTCATCGTCAGGCGAGGCCGGCATGCGTCACCGCCGACACGGCGGAAGCGTGCCGCTGCGGCTACGGACCGGACGGCGGAGGCGGATCTTCCGGCAGCTCCGAGCCGGGCGCCCCGCTCGAGGAGGCATCCAGCTGCCCGCTCTCCAAAAGGCGCTCGTACTCGCGGGGGTGTTCGTGCCGCAGCATGTCCTCCGAGATCCTGCCGGTCAGCCAGCTCCAGTTCATGGGATAAACGTCCGGTTTGAAGATCACGAAGTAGAAGTGCCAGACGAGGATGGCCAGTGTGGCCAGCCAGGCCTCGTAGTAGTGGACCATGGTGATGAGGTCGACCACCCACAGCGGAAGGAAGCGGAGGGTGATGTTGACGAACCAGAGCATGAGCCCGGTCGTGATCATGACGCAGGAGCCCCAGATCAACGCCCAGTACTCTCCCTTCTCCACGTAGCCGAAGCGATCGAAGCGCGGCGGCTCGGCCCGCAGGTGCAGGAGGTACAGGACGTTCAGGACGGCGTCCTTGGCGTCCTGGTAGCGGGGCCGCATGTCCAGAAAATAGGCGCGCCCCTGGCGGGTGCCCAGGTATCCCAAGTGCCACAGGCCGGTCAGGATCAGGACGACGCCCGCCCCGCGATGGATCCAGCCGCGGAACAGATAGCCGTTCTCCAGGCGGGTGAACCAGTGGAAGGGCCAGGACTCCGGGAACTTCAAGGCAAAGCCCGTGTACACCAGGACGATGAAGCTCACGAAAAGCAGTCCGTGCTGCCAGCGCTCGGGGGCGCTCATGCGCGTGAACCACCGCTGGGAGCCCCGCGCGCCCGGCGTCTCGGGCTCGTGGTTGTACTGGCCGGCCGCCAGGGTCGCGCCGCTCCCGCCGCGCCGGCGATAATCCCGCCGCAGCTTGTTCGCGAAGTCCAGGCCGTTGTGCAACGCCATCCCGCCGATCGTGAACAGGATCAGCCACAGATAGAACCGGCGGGCATAGTACAGGATGGGATTCTGCCCCTCGGAAGGGGATAGGTGCATCGGCCCCTCGGCGAAGTTGGCGCTCGCACCGGGATGGCACTTCCCGCACGTCTCGGGCAGGTTGATCTTGTTGATGGAGGAGCGGGGGTCGCTGGACGGGAGGATCAGATGGTTCCCATGGCAGCTGGCGCAGTTCGCGGCGACCGTGGAACCGCCCTGCACCGCCAGCCCGTGGTAGGTGTTGTAGTACGTCTCCACGCGATTGGTCGGAACATTGAACTTGGCGACGATCCGCGCCACGCCGTGGCAACTGGCGCATGTTCTGGACACTTGCCTGGCGCTGACCGGAGACTCGGGATTCTGAGCGGCCAGAATCCGGTGCTCGCCGTGACAGCCGGTGCAGTCGGGCGCCTCGCCGACCCCTTGGAGCATGGCCGTTCCGTGGATGCTCTCGAGATAGCGCTTGGCCGGCTCCTGGTGGCATTTCCCGCACGTCTGGGGAATGTTCTTCCGGGAGATGGACGATCGGGAATCCTCTGGCGGGAGGATGTCATGGGCCCGGTGGCAGTTGTTGCAGGTGGCCGCCGGCTGTCCCAGCTCCACCGCGCGGCTGTGCACACTCTGCGAGTAGAGCTGGTAGGCCTCGGGAATCGGGATCTGGAAGCGCTCCATCAGGATCTTGTTGCCATGGCAGTGGCCGCATGTTGCCGCCACGTGCTTCCGATTGATCGGAGAATCGGGATTGTCCTGGCTCAGAATGTCGTGCACCTTGCCGTGGCAGGAGGTGCAGACCGCCGCCTCCTTGATCCCCTTGGCCACCGCCTTGCCGTGCACGCTGTCGTGATATCGGGCGACGACGTCTTCGTGGCACTGCTCGCACGGCGCAGACCCCAGGGTGGCGGGTAGTTTGATAGCATGGGTGCCGTGGCAGGTCTGGCAATCGAGCTGAGGGCCGCCGGCCTGCCCGTGAACGCTGTGGCTGAAGGCCGCCGCGGCGTCCCCGTGGCAGGACTTGCAGGAAACCGGCGGGAGCTTCTCGGGGTGGGGGATTTCCTTGACGCCGGCGTGGCAGGCGGTGCACTGCAGCCCGCTATGAACCGAGCCCTTCAGCAGGGACTCATCCACATAGAGCGAGACTGTCTTGCCTCCGACCTGGCCCCTCATGTCCTTGTCTGAATGGCAACCGAGGCAATCCTCGTTGCTCGGACCGGCCGCAGGCGCGATCTTGACACCGGTCACGAGGAGCAGGAGGAGGCCAACGATAGTAATGCCCAGCAGTCTCCGCATCACCCCTCGCTCCGGTCAATGGCCATAGCCGCAGCTACACGAAGTCTCGGAATCTAAGAGCAACTTATATGCCGACCCGGACTTGAATCGTACAAGATATAAACGTTCCCCATAGTCTTATCCAGTCGATGTCGAATATTTCAACAGTTACCAATCTGTCTGGGGAGGCTTGTATGAATCGATCGTCTTCGATCTCCCCGATGTTGTGATGGAAATGTCTCACCCGGGTCTCCGCATGTGTTATTTCCCACTGGTCTTGATCGGAAAGATCGAGGATTTGCGGCCCGAAGTACCGCCGGAGAACCGAGACGATTCGAGGATCCCGAGGTCCATCTCGAACGCGCCGAGACGGACCTCGGGACGGCGTCAGGCCTCTCGGATGAAAGGCATCAGCCCTTCTTGTGGCACTTCGCGCAATTGGCCGCCTCGGTCACCGCAAAGGCGGTTTTCCCATTATGGCACGCCCCGCAGGCTTGCCCTTTCTGCATGTCGGCCATCTTGAAGGACGACCGCTGCCCCTTGTTCATCTTGAAGATCTTCGTGTGACAGGATGTGCACTTCAGGTCTTTTCCGAGGTGCGCTGCGTGGCTGAAGACGACTTTGCCCATCGCCCCGTCGGGAAACGCGAAATCCTCGGGGCCCTTGGCCTGCGCCGCCGCCTGATGAACCGCTACGGCCCCCAGGAACATCGCCAGCATCAGCACAACAGCAAATGCGAGGAGCGACTTCCAGGTTACGCGCATGTCTCTCACCTCCTTTCGTCGAGCATTTCTCGTCCTCATGGTGCCCGCCGGTGCGACACCGGCGAATGCTCACGCCACCCGCGAGCTCCCGGCGACTCCGGCCAGCGCCTCGCCCGCCGCCTGTGTGGTAGCCGCCAGATCCTCGGCGCTGTGGGCCAACGAGACGAACACCGACTCGAACTGGGACGGCGCCAAGCTCACCCCCCGCGCCAGCATCCCCCGGAAAAAGGCCCCATAGCGAACCGTGTCCGCCGTTTTGACCCCGGCAAAATCCGTCACGGGGCGGGAGGTGAAGAACGCCGTCAGCATGGAGCCGACCCGGTTGATATGGAGCGGAACCCGGACGGCGGCAGCCGCTCGACCCAGGCCCTCTTCCAGCTGCCTGCCCTTCTCCTCCAGGGCGGCGTAGACCCCGGGCTGTCGAAGCTGGCTCAAGGTCTCGATCCCCGCCGCCATGGCCAGGGGATTCCCCGAGAGCGTTCCGGCCTGATAGATGGACCCTGAAGGCGCCACCTGCTCCATGATGTCCGCCCGTCCGCCGTACACGCCAACCGGCAGGCCGCCACCCACGATCTTGCCCAGGCAGGTGAGGTCCGGCTGAACACCGTAGAGCTCCTGCGCCCCGCCCGGCGCAACCCGAAATCCGGTGATCACCTCGTCGAAGATCAGCAGGGCGCCGCAGCGGCGGGTCGCCGCGCGCAGCGCCTCCAGGAACCCCGGTGCCGGCGGTACGACCCCCATGTTCCCCGCCACCGGCTCGACAACGACGGCCGCGATGTCCCTGCCCCGTCCGGCCAGGACGGCCTCGACCGCCTGGGGATCATTGAATGGAAGCGTCAGCGTGTGCCGGGCCAGGTCCGCCGGGACTCCCGGGCTGTCGGGGACACCCAGGGTCAGCGCGCCGGATCCGGCCTTGACCAGCATGCTGTCCGCGTGGCCGTGGTAGCACCCCTCGAACTTGACGATCACGTCCCGCCGCACAAACCCGCGGGCGACCCGGAGCGCGCTCATGCAGGCTTCCGTCCCGGAGCTGACGAACCGCATCCGCTCCATGCTGGGGAAGGCGGCCTGGACGAGCTGGGCGAGCCGGGTCTCCATCTCGGTGGGGGCACCGTAGCTGGTCCCGGCCTCAGCGGCCTTCTGAATGGCGGCCACCACCCGTGGGTGCGCGTGGCCGAGGATCATGGGGCCCCAGGACCCCACGTAGTCGATGTAGACCTGACCGTCGACATCGGTGATCCGGCTGCCCTTGGCGGACGCGACGAAAAACGGATCGCATCCCACGGCCCGGAAGGCGCGTACCGGACTGTTGACCCCCCCGGGGAAGATCCGGGAGGCTTCTTGGAACAGCTGACGCGAGCGATCTCCCATGCAGAATCCCCCTCCCCTGCGGTGGGCTGACCGGTGGGCGGCCGTATTAAATGCGACCACGCACCGTCTTGTCAAGCGGAGCGAACCCTTCCGCCGCGGAAGCGCACAAGTTCCGAGACGCACCCAGGTCTGGAGGGAGGTGGGCAGGCGGAGACACCGCATGCGGAGCGGGAGGCGGGAGGCCCGCCGTGGGGGGCCGCGGCGGGGATCGGGCACTGCGACACGCGTGCCGCCGGATCGGAGGAGCCGGCTGTTTGGCGTTGGAGCGGCGCCTCAGCGGCCCTGCTCGCGAAGGATGCGGGCGGCTTCGCGGGCAAAGTAGCTGATGATGATATCCGCTCCGGCCCGCCGGATCGCCGTGAGCATCTCCAGCATGGCGCGCTCCTCGTCCAGCCAGCCGAGCCGGGCGGCGGCCTTCACCATGGCGAACTCCCCGCTAACGTTGTAGGCAGCCACGGGGACCCCGAACTCGCTCTTGACGCGCCAGAGGATGTCGAGGTAGGGAAGGGCCGGCTTGATCATCACCATGTCCGCCCCTTCATCCAGGTCCAGTCCCACCTCGCGCATCGCCTCTTCGGCGTTGGCCGGATCCATCTGATACGACCGGCGGTCGCCGAACTGCGGGGCCGACTCCGCCGCCTCGCGGAACGGCCCGTAGAAGCTGCTGGCGTACTTGGCGGCATAGGCCAGGATCGGCGTCTCCTCGTACCCGCTCTCGTCCAGCGCCTCGCGGATGGCGGCAACCCGACCGTCCATCATGTCCGAGGGCGCTACCACGTCCGCGCCCGCCTCCGCATGCGACAGGGCGGTCCGGGCCAAGAGCTCCACGGTCGGATCGTTCTTGACCCGACCCCGCTCCACAATGCCGCAGTGCCCGTGGCTGGTGTACTCGCACAGGCAGACATCCGTGATGACCACGAGGTCCGAGACCGAGTCCTTGATGGCGCGGACCGCCCGCTGGACGATGCCGTCCGGCGCGTAGGCCTCCGTCCCCGCGGCGTCCTTGGCGGCCGGCAGCCCGAAGAGCAGGACCGCCGGGATCCCCAGGGCCGCCGTCTCCTTCACCTCCCGCACCAGCTCGTCCACGGACAGCTGGAAATTCCCCGGCATGGACCCGATCTCGCGGCGCACCCCCTGGCCGTGCACCACGAAGAATGGCATGACGAGGGAATCGACGGAGAGCCGCGTCTCACGGACCATGCGGCGGAGGGTCTCACTCGCCCGCAGCCGCCGCGGCCGAAAATAGGGGTAATGCATGCTCCGCTCCGTTCCTCCCGCTGTCAGAATGCCGGCGGGATGCGTCCCGGGTGGGCCGCCAGATCAGTCCGGCCCTCGTGCGCGACCGCCTGGGCCAGGATCTCGTCCACGCTGGCGAGCTCCCGCGAGGCCCGGGGATTGGGCTGGTAGGTGCAGAACGGCTCCTCGTCCAGGTAGTTGCCTGTCGCCCCCAGGGCGCGCGCCCGGCAGCCGCCGCACAGGACCCGATACTCGCAGATGCCGCAGCGCCCCTGGAGGAGGTTGGGGTCCCGGATGCTCTTGAACAGGGGCGAATCCCGGTAGATCTCGACCAGGGAGGTCTCCCGGACATTCCCCGCCAGGAGGGGCAGGTAGCCGCAGCCGCCCACCTCGCCGATATGAGAGACAAAACAGAAGCCGAAGCCGGCCATGCACCCGCGGCTGAATCCGTGGGCCGCGTGCGGCCGCGCCGCCGCGCCCGGGACACGTCCGCGGCGACGCTCTTGCACCTGGATGCGCTTGTAATGCGGCGCGCAGGTCATCTTGACCTGAATGGGCGCGGTCAGGGAGGCCTCGTACACAAAGTGCAGGGTCCGCTCGTACTCCTCAGGGGTGATCTCCATCTGGATGCGGCCCCGGCCCGTAGGAACCAACATGAAGACATCCCAGGTCACGGCCCCCAGCTCCGCCGCCAGCCGCAGCAGGCTGGGAAGGTCGTCGAGATTGTGGCGGGTCACTGTGGTGTTGATCTGGAACGGAAGTCCGCCTTCCCGGGCATATGCCAGGGATCGCGTCGCCTCCGCAAAGGCGCCCGGCACGCGGCGAAAGCTGTCGTGAACCTCCGGCGTGCTGCCGTCCAGGCTCACGGAGATGCGCTGGATGCCCGCCTGTTTCAGGCGCCTCACGCTGCCCGGCGTCACCTGCGTCCCGCTGGGCGACATCACGACCCGGAGGCCCGCCCCCCTGGCGCGCTCCGCCACGGCGCAGATGTCTTCCCGCTTCATGGGGTCGCCGCCCGTGAGGATGAGAATCACCGGCTCCTGGAAGGCGGCGATGTCGTCCACCAGCCGAAAGGCTTCCTCCGTGCTGAGCTGACGTGGGTCAGCGTACGGCTGGGCCACGGCGCGACAGTGCAGGCAGGCTAGGTCGCACGCCCGGGTGACCTCCCAGGCCACGAGGCGGGGTGCCCGGGCGAAATCCCCTGGCATAGATCGGTTCCCTCCCCGATTGGATGAAGTGATGCACATTGTAAACAGGGCCGTCCCGGTCGGTCAACTCCTATCTCATCATGGTGCCAACGATGAGACCGTTGGGGCGGCCGAGGCCTCACCGCTCCCCGGGTTTGGCGGGAGCGTTTTGGGTGGGAATTTTGAGGTCGAATGTGACCTCGACATCGCTCTGGGGACTCTGGCCGGGCCCCTGAATCCGGTACATGTACCGGAGGGCTACCTCCCAGCAGCAACTGCTGTAGATGAGCCTCACCGTGTTCTCATGGAATGTGCTGCTGTGAACATCATAGCGGCTCAGCAGCTCCATCCGGATGGTCTCGGTTGCCTGGAGGCTGAGCTTGGTCACGACCCCGCTTATTTCCTGGTCGCGGATGTAGCTCTGGCCCATGTCCAGTGTCAGCCGATCCCCCATGGCCAGTCGCAGGCCGGAGTTGATCGCGTCGGTGTGGGCCGTGCTGGTGTTGAGGGCTGCCGTCCCGTACAGGGTCAGATGGGAAAGCGGACTCAGGGTGCCGTCGAAGACGAGGTCCGACAGCGTCCGCTCGCGGGCCTGGCTGAAGCCGTTGCCCAGCGATTGCACATCGGTCACCGCCTGGTCCACGCGCTCCGGCGTCAGGCCGGCGAGATAGGCGTCGGAAAACTCTCGCGTGCGGGGCTGGAGGTTCCAGCTCTGCCGCACGGCCAGCGTGGCGACTTCGCGGGTTCGGATCTCCCCGTCGGCCCCCTGATAGCGCGCCACCAGCCGGTTCATCACCTGGTAGATCAGGCGATTCTGCGGGCTGATGAAGTCGATGCCGTCGAACTGCGGAAGAGCCTGCTGGTCGACCGAGGGGACATACTGGTACACAAGGCTGGGCTCGACGATGTGGGTCAGGCGCAGGAGCCCCCAGCCCGGGGCATCGAATCGGCGCCCAAACCGCGTGCTGACCTGCTCCCCCAGGTCGACCAGGAACCGATTGCGGTCCCCACCCGGCTGCACCGCATCCGTATAGACCGTATCGCGGAGCCGCAGGCTGCTCGCGGTGTTCAACCACGGGGTCAAGGCCAGCGGCAAATAGGCGCTCGGGTGGAAATCGAGCCGCCCCGCACTCTCCTGCTGGCTCGCCTGCAGGTACACGGCCGAGCTTTCTGCCTCCACCACCACCGGGAGGTGGGGCACCGCCTGAGGAAGCCACCGGAAACGAACCTCGGGCAACCGGGACAGTCGGGTGTCCGAGGTCTCGGACAGGTCTTCCGAGGTTTCGAGGTTCCCCAGCAGCATGAACCGCTCGGTCATGTCCGTGAGAAACGTCTGAGAGGACAAAGTGCGGGCGGACCGATCCGCCAGGCTGGCGTTGGTGAGGTTGCGATTCATGGCGGTATCGTTCAGATAGTGGTCGTTCGCCTTGAAGGTCCAGGTGGGATCCAAGACCTGATCGTGCACCCAGTTCAGCTGGATCTCGTCCGACCGCGAGCCCGCGGCGGTGTCGTGCAGGTAGATCCCTGACAGCTCGCCGTGGGATTCCTCGGACAGGACGTACCGATAGTCTGAGTCGATTTCGAATCCCTGTTTGGTCCGATACGTTGGGGTGATGGTCAGGTCCTGCGAGCGGGAGATCGCCCAAAAGAACGGCAGGGTGAGGCGGAAGCCGTCGCTGCTCCCGTAGCCGACCCGGGGAATCAGGAATCCCGTCCGGCGCGGCCCGATGGGAAGGGCAAGGTAGGGAGAGTAGAGCGCCGGGAACCCCTTGACCCAGAAGGATGTGTCCTGCGAGACCATGTAGTTGTCTTGATAATAGATCGTGGCGTCCCGCGCCCGGAACTCAAAATCCGGAATCTGGGGGGCGGGCTGGCAGACGCGACAGGGGGTGAACCGTCCGTCCCGGACCTCGTACTGCCCTTCGCCTTCGCGGCGAATCTCCGACCCACTGAAACTGAGTGCGGGGGGCAGGAGCCCTTCGCCGTGGGTGACGACGCCCACGTTCGTCCCGTAGTTGTACTCGATGCGGTCTCCTTCCAGCCGATTCGGACCGTCGATCAGGACCGCGTGTCCCACGGCCTCCAGAGTCTTATCGTCCAGGTTCAGCCTGACCTCATCGGCAAACAGCGACCGGCCGCCCGTCACCACGCGGACTTCGCCCCTGGCGACCAGCTGCCGTCCGTTGGCGGAGTAGTCCAGGCTCTGGGCGTTCACCTCCACCGCCTCGCGCTGGCGCTGGAGATTCTCCAGATCCCCGGTGAGATCCGCCTGGGCATGGCCGGATATGGATAGGCACAGGAACAGAAGCCACGCGGCGATGGCGGCAGGATAGCGACGCATTCGAGCTCCCAGGGGAGCGTTGGGATGGATGGAAGAAACCGACCTCGCTTATATCAGAGGGCGCAGGGCCAGGCAAGCAAAAGAACGAACGAGGCGGGGCCGACGAGCCAGTGCCGGGGGCAGGCAGGATGCCGTCCGACTAGATCAGCGCCGATTCCAGGACGATCCCCCGGTCCAGCATCTTGACGGCTTGCCGGAGCGACGTCTGGAGGCCGGCCGGCAGCTCGGGGCTATCGATCAGCTGCCGGCACAGGTCGATCAGCCGGCGGAAGGCCCGGATGAGATCCCCCTCGTGGCCGCCGAAGGTGTTCCGGATGAGCAGCATCCAATCGTCCTCGCCGGCCGCCCATTCGTAGGCCGCCGCCAGGAAAGTCGTGTGCATCGAGACCGGCCGGAAGACTCCCACGCGCTGCTGGACTCGCTCCACGTCCCCGGCCAGGCTCTCCAGCGCTTGGAGGCGGCGCTTGAGGTGCGGCAGCCGCTTGAGGAGCCGACGGGCGTAGAGCGTCTCCGTCTCACGCGGCTCTTCGACCACACACGAGAGGAGCGCCACGGCCTCGGACGGCGGCAGCCCCTCCAAGAGGCCCGAGAAGGCGACCCGGGCGACGAGCAGCTCGTTGTCATGACGCAAGGAGGCGATGAGGCGGCCCATGGGCTCCAGGGTGGCGTTCGCCAGGCACCCGTAATGTCGCAGCACCTCGACCACGCGCAGGCACTGTTCCCAGTAGGATTCCTTCAGGGTTCGCAGCGTCCGCTCCTGCCCCTCGATGACCTGCCGGATCCGATCGGAGCGCTTGAGCTGCCGCTCGCGGTTGGTCCGCTGGGGGCACCGATGGCACGGAATCTGCGAGAGCTCCAGCGCCAACGCCTCCAGCCGCTGCCGCGCATCGTGCAGGCTCTCCGACCAGGGCGAGGCGCCGTCAGGTCCTCCGCTCCGCCTGCGACCGCTCCGCCTGCCGCCGAGACCCAGCCGCCGGACCCGCTCCCGCTCCTCCTCGAGGAACGCCCGCTTCTCCCGGTACGCCAGGAGGTCCGTGAGCGGACAGCAGGGAGACGCGATCCCTTCCGCCCCGGCCAGCCGCTGTAGCAGGTCCGCGCGCTCCTGCTCCAGCCGCCGGATCTCCCGCCGGTTCTGGAACTGGCCGAAGCTCGACTCGATGACGCGACGGACGGCGGGCGGCTCGCGATAGAGGTCCACCAGCAGGGCCGCCGAGCTGTAGCTGACCCGGAACCGACTGCGCACCGGCTCCGGCTCGCCGGCCAGGAGTTGGCGCACTTCGGCTTCGGCCTCCGGCGCGTCCAACGCCAGGACGCACATGCCTTCCGGGTCGATGCCGCGGCGGCCCGCCCGACCCGCCATCTGGGTCAGCTCGTTCAAGGTGAGCTGCCGAAAGCCGCTCTCGCTTCGCTTGCGGACCCCCTGGATGACCACGCTCTTGGCCGGCATGTGGATTCCCAGGCTCATGGTCTCGGTGGCGAAGACGACCCGGACCAGACCGCGCTCGAACAGCACCTCGGTCAGCCGCTTGAGCGCCGGGAGGATGCCGGCGTGGTGGAGGCCGGCCCCCCGCCGCAGCCCGTCCAGCAGCAGGCTGTTCACCTCGGTCTCCGGGATGATGCTGGGGTAGTCTCGCAGGGTGTTGGCGACGGCCTCGTCCACCTCGGCGCGCCGCTCGGGCGGCAAGAGCGACCCGCCCTCCTCCAGGAACCGGCGGAGCGCCCGCTCGCACCCCGACCGGCTGAAGATGAAATAGATCGCCGGAAGCCAGCGGCGCTCCTGAAGCTGGGGAATGATCCGATTGGGACTCGCGGGCCGCCGCCGATCCCGATGGAGCGCCCCTCGGTCCCCGCCGCGATCCCGCTCCCAGCGACCGCGGACGCGCGGCGGCCGCGGGGAGGGGTGGGGGCGCGGGGGCGCCTCCACCGGGAGGATCTCCCCGTCCGGGAAGCACAGCAGCTGGTGCAGGGGAACCGGCCGAACGGGATGGAAGATCGGCTGGACGGGACGGTGGACCTGGCTGATCCATTCTGCGATCTCGTGGAGGTTGTTCACGGTGGCCGACAGCGCCACCAGCTGGACGGTCTTGGGGCAATTGATGACGATCTCCTCCCAGACCGTCCCCCGGCCCTCGTCACCCAGATAGTGGCATTCGTCCAGCACCGCCGTCGCGAGATCCAGGGGCTTCTGGAGAAACAGGAGATTGCGCAGAATCTCCGTGGTCATGATGAGGATGGGCGCCCGCGGGTTGACTTTGACGTCCCCCGTGAGGATCCCTACCAGGTCGGACCCGTACTGGCGGACGAAATCGGCAAACTTCTGGTTGCTGAGCGCCTTCAGGGGAGTCGTATAGACGACCTGTCGCTGGGCGGCCAGCGCTCGGTAAATGGCGAACTCGGCAATCAACGTCTTCCCGGCGCCCGTCGGGGCTGAGACGAGGACCGATTCGCCCCGCAGGATCCAGCGGATGGCGTCTTCCTGGAATGGGTCGAGGGGGAATGGGTAGCGCCGGCGGAAAGCGTCCAGGAGGGCCCGACTCTCCGGGCTGAGCTCTCTCGAATCCTCCGCGGGAGGGGTTTCCGAATTCACGGCCAAAGCACCCCCCTCTCAGCGCGGCCGGTTCGGCGGTCGGGGGATCTGCCGCGCGGCAGGAGGCCAGGGGAATTCCCGGGCCGGCGGCGCGGGGCTCACTCGGCTGGAAGGTGATGGCGTCTTCGGAACTCCCAGGGGGGCTCCGGGCTGGGCTGGGCCCAGAGGCCGTACTTGCCCACTTGGGCCTGACGTTCGGCCACCTCCAGCTCGACACGAACCCTGATCTCCTTCAGCCCCGGGCTCACCCACGCCAGGCCCTCCTTGACCAAGAGGAGATTGACATTGAGGTCTCCCAGCCACACGACTGCCAGGATGTGTCCGCGCCGATCCTTGCCGTAGGTGTCCATCTGGACCTGCTTGTCCTTCAGCAGGTCATGAAGATATCTTGCCGCTTGCATGCCATAGGGCTGCCCGGGTATCGCAGACCCCCGGTCGTGCGGGAGGCGTGATTCCTCGGGCGCCTCGATTCCCAGCAGCTTAATGTGGAGCGCCGTTCCGTTCTGGGTCACCACCACCAGCTCCGCTGTGCCCAGAACGGACACCACCGTTCCCCACGGCCGATGATCGCTCGAAAATTCTCCCATCAGTCCCTGGGTCGTCAGCGTGGCCGGAGCCGCCTCGGTCCACACCAGGAGGCCCAGCAGCACCCCAAGGCCCCGAATCCCCCAGCGGCCCAGCCAAACCCCCACGGCTCCTCCCTGGTCGAACATCCTCTCGGCCGCGGCGGATCGCCCCGCCGCGTCCGCGCCGTCCCTTTGTCCCGGACCGCTGCGCGCCCTCGCGACGACGACTACTCAGATCCGTGTGGCCGGATGGCCAGGACCTGGGTGGTATTGATGGCCAGGAACTCCCGCGGCGTCCCGCTCGGATCCATCACACCCGTCATGGCGATCATGTCAGGTTTGGTATTGAGGTAATCCACCAACCGGCCACCGGCAGGCAGGGTCACCTTGCCTCGGTACCACCCCTGGATGGTGAGGACCTCCACGACCATCTCCTGCCGTTGTGCCATTCCGGCCCCCTGCCCCACGGTCTCGTGTGGGTCGACCTGTTGCCCGGTCCGCCGGCTCCCCTGTCCGGCTGCCAGCGCCCTTTGGGCCCTGGTGAAGGCTAACGAATGCTCGGGGGACTGTCAACCGCGAAGGCGGATTTGCGCCGGGACGCCGCGGGCGAGCAGGGCCTGCCGCGTGTCTCCGCCGGATCCGGGAGGCCTGGACGCTCCGGAGGGGGCTACAGGCCGAGGGCCTCCAGGGCGGTCGTGAGCCGGCCATGCTCCGCCGCGGTCAGCGCGCGAAGCGGCGGGCGAACCGCCGGCGAGGCAATAATCCTGCGCCGGACCAGCACGGCCTTGTACCCGGTGATCGGCGGAAGGCCGGCCGTCAGGGCGTCCAGCTTGGTGGCCAGCGCCTGCTCCGCCGCCGTGTCGCCTCCCGACCGGATGCGGGCCACCAGGCTGGCAAAGGGGGCGGGAAGGCATGCCGCCGTTCCCGAAACGGTGCCGGCCGCGCCCTGCCGGAGGGCCTGGGTGATGAGGGAATCACAGCCGATGAAAACGCGGGCCCCCGTCCGGAGGTACTGCCCCAGCTGGACCAGATCGCAAGCGCTGAATTTCAAGCCGCCGAACCGGGGGTGACGGCATAGCCCCCCTAGCACCTCCTCGGGCACGGACACGCCGGTCAGGCCCGGGATGCTGTACAGGTAGGTGGGGCAGGCGGCGGCGTCCGCGATGAGGCGGAAGTGCTCCTCCATGGCGGCTGCGTCCACCCGGTAATAGAAGGGAGCCAGCACCGCGACGCCGTCCACCCCGGCCTCACGAAGCTGGGACGCCACCCGGGCCGCCGGGACCGTCGCCAGGCCGCCGCACAGCGCCACCACGGGCACGCGCCCGGCGGCGAGCCGGACTGCTGTCTTCACCACCGCCAGCCGCTCCCCGTCGTCCAGGAGGAGGCCCTCTCCGGTGGTCCCGGCCACGAATAGCCCTTCCGCGCCGGCTGCCAGCAGATCGATCACGTGCGCCTCATAGGAGGTCAGATCCACCGCGCCGTCCTCATGCATGGGCGTCACCGTGGCGATCACCAGGCCCGCAAGCAGCCGCATGCCTGCCTCCGTGCTTCTCGCCGCCTTCCGGACGGCCTCCGGCGGTTCGCCCAGATCGCTCGCCAGGCCGCGATCCTTCCCGGCTATGGCCTCTGCCAGAGCAGTTTCCCGTCGCTGCCGAACAGGCTGATAACGCCAGCCCCGGTACTGAGCACCCTCAGGATGGCGCGCGGTCTTTCATTCTCATCGGAGATGGCCAGGCCCATTCTTCCATCCGGCAGGATGCGGACCTCCACCCGGGGTCGCCGCTCCTGATCGTAGAGCACCAGGGCGGTCTTGCCCTCCGGGAACGCGCCCAGCTCGGCCCGGACCTTTCCCTTCGTATCCCGCACCACGAATCGTTCTGCCTCGACGGTCTTCCCGCTTTGTGTCTGTCCCATCATGGTGAGGCAGGCGATCCCCAAGAGCATCACGCTTCCCCAGCGCTTCAGCCGCCGGTTCTCTCGCTCCACGCGCTCCAGCCGCCGCACCACGGAGTCAGGGGTTCCGTCCATCATGCCCTCCATGTGGATTGCCGCCGCCCATCTCGAGCCGCCCTCCAAACCACAGGCCCTTGTCCCGGGCCCCACCCGCCGTCGGCCGGCTCGCATGTGCGCTCACGGCCAGAGGTCGGTGCTCAGATACTTGAGTCCGGAGTCACAAATGATCACGACGACGGTCTTGCCCCCGAAGTCGCGACGGAGCAGCTGCATGGCGGCCGCCACGTTCGCCCCCGAGGAGAAGCCGGCAAAGATCCCCTCTTCCCGGGCCAGCCGACGGGCCATCTCGATGGCTGTCCAGTCCGAGACCTTCAGGCATCCGTCGATGTGGTTGCGATTGATCAACGGCAGCTCCGGCATGGAATAGCCCCCGCCCTGGATGCGATGGCCGGGCTGGGTGGCCCGCTCGCCTGCCAGGACGGCCGCCCCCTCCGGCTCGACCACGAAGCAGCGGATGGAGGGGTCGTGCTCCTTGAACGCCGCCGCACACCCGGCGAAGGTTCCCCCTGTCCCGACGAAATCGCAGAAGGCGTGCAGCTCCCCCCGGGTCTGGTGCAGGATCTCGGGGCCCGTGTGCAGGCAATGGGCGCGGACGTTCCCCTGCAGCCGGAATTGATCGGCCCGGAAGGCCCGGCGCGCCGCCGCGATCCGCTGGGTCTCCGCCTCGACCAGCTGCAGATCCTCGCCGGAGACCTCCCCGTCCTTCGATCCCGGCGCCTGATCCACCAGCACGACCTCGGCCCCCAGCGCGGCCATCATGCGGGCCCGCTCCCGCGAGTTGCCGCGGGACATCACGGCAACGAAGGGATGGCCCGTGATCCCGCACACGATGGCCAGGCCCGTCCCGGTGTTGCCGCTGGTCAGCTCCACCACGGTCTGGCCCGGTCGCAGTCGTCCCTCTCCCTCCGCGTCCTGGATGATCTGGCGCGCAATCCGGTCCTTTTTGGAGAACCCGGGATTGAGGTGCTCCAGCTTGGCCAGGATCCTGCCATCCAACCCCCGTGTCAACCGCGACAGGTCGACCAGGGGGGTCTCGCCGATGGCCTCGATCGCCGAGGAGAGAACGTCGTCACTCCTGCTCATCTGGGTATGCTCCGCGCCGGCTTTCCTCCCAGCGACAGCTCGCGGTCGACCGGCAGCCTGTCGCCGGCCCCCTCAGACACAGCCGTCCGGCCCCGCTCCGCACACCAGGGCGCAGACCGTGTGGCCCGGCCGCGGGCGCACCTTCCCGCTGCACAGCGCGGCGACGGCGGCGGCCCCGCTGAGAATCGGCGGCCAGGCCCAGCTCGAACCAGAGCCAGTGGGCGGCCTCCCGCATGTCCTCGTCGCTGACGAGAACGATCTCGTCCACGTACCGCCGAACCATCTCCAGGTTGATGGGCTCGGTCTTGAGCGCCGCCAGGGTCGGGACGGCTGTCGTGATCCCCGGCAGCTCCACCACCCGTCCGGCTCGCACGCTCTCGTACAGGGTGGGGGCCCCCGTCGGCTCCACGCCGATGATGCGAATCGCCGGCCGCAGGCTCTTGGCCGTCAGGGCGACTCCGCTGATCAGACCGCCGCCCCCGATGGCCACCACCATCTCGTCCACATCGGGAGCCTGCTCGAGCAGCTCCAGCGCCGTCGTCCCCTGGCCGGCGATCACGGCGGGATCGGCAAACGGATGAATATAGGTGAGGCCGTCGCGCGCCGCCGCGACCAGGGCGGCCTGGTTCGCCTCGTGCCAGTGATGGCCCGTCACCACCACGGTCGCCCCCCAGGCCTCCAGCTTTTTCGCCTTCTCCGGAGAGATGTTCTCGGGAACGTAGACCAGGGTGGCGGTCTTGCCCAGCCAGCCGGCGTAGGCGGTGGCCAGCCCATGGTTTCCCCCCGAGGCCGTGATGATCCCGCGCCGGATCTCGGCCTCGGAGAGACTGAGGAGCTTGTTGGCCGCCCCGCGCGCCTTGAACGAGCCGGTCACCTGGAGGAGCTCCAGCTTCAGCAGCAGCTTCGCATCGGGCAACCGGTCGTCCTTGAGGCAGCAGGCCGCCAGGAGCGGCGTGCGCCTGACGTAGGGGGCGATGCGCGCAGCCGCGTGCCGCACATCATCGACGGTGATCATCCAAGTCTCCAGTGGCAGATTGTTGCGGTCTGCCGGTGGGCATCCGCCGCTGCGCCGTGATCGCCGACCTGCCGTGCGCCTAGGCCTGTCCCGGCGTCCACGGCTCGGGCGCGGCGCAGCGTCCATCGGTGATCACCTCGACGACCGACGGAACGTCGGCGGCCAGCGCCTGTCGCATCGCGGGGCGATCCCGTCGGGCCGCTCGATCCGGATGCCGAGACAGCCCATCTCGCGGGCCAGGCCGGCAAAACTCACCTCTCCGAAACGGTACATCTCGTCGGGGCTGCCCGGCCGGTTCGCGTAGAGCTTCCTGATCGTGGCCGCGCATTGGCCAAGGGCGAAGTTGTTGTTGACCACCGTCACGACCCGGATGCCGCAGCGCCTCGCGGTTTCCAGCTCGGCCAGGTGGTACCAGAACCCCCCGTCCCCGGTGAAGCAGACCACCGGCCGGTCCGGGGCGGCGCATTTGGCCCCCAGGGCCCCCGGGAAGCCCCAGCCCAGCGAGCCAGCGCAGCGGAGGTACCGTTGCCGCGGGTGGGCCAGGGAGATCAGCGTGCCCGACCAGATGGCGGAGTATCCGGTGTCGGCCACCAGGATCGCATCGGGCGGGAGGCAGTCGGTGATCTCCCGGCAGAGCCGCTCGGGTCGGATCGGGACCACGTCGGACGCCCGGAGGGAGGCGACCTCCGCCCGCCAGTCGGCCACGAATTGCTGCACGCGCGCCGTCCAGTCTGAGGCCGGACGCGCAGGGACCGTCTGGAGCAGCATCTGCACCGCCGCCCGGGCATCGCCGCTGAGGCCCACGACATTCGGGTAGCTCCGCCCCAGCTCGGCGGGGTCGATATTGATCTGGATCGTCGGCGTCCCCGGGCAAGGCACGCTCCAGCCGTTGGTCACCATCTCCCCCGTGCTGCTCCCGACGTAGCAGACCAGGTCCGCCTCCGCGACGGCCCGGTTTGCGCACCAGCGGGAGTACCGTCCGACCAGGCCCGCGTTCAGCGGATGGGATTCGAGCAGGGATTCCTTGCCGTTCAGCGAGAAAGCCACCGGGATCTGGAGGCGCTCGGCCAGGGCGACCACGTCCGGGCCGGCCGAGGAGGCCGTCACGCCCCCGCCCGCCACGATGACGGGACGCTCGGCGTGGAGCAGAACGCGAGCCGCCTCGCGGACCGCCGCCGGCTCCGGAGCGGGCCGATGGGGCGGAATCCTCGAGTGGACGGGCTCCGGCTGCACCGCCAGATCCGCCTCGGCACCCTCGATGGCCTGGCCCTGATAGCCCAGGAGGTCGAGGTGGACGGGGCCCGGCATCCCGGTGGTCGCGTCGCGGAACGCCTGCCGGAGGAGGCGGGGAAGCTCTTCGAGCGCGGTCACTTCCACGCTGGACTTGGTCACGGCGGAGAAAAGCGGGGCGTGGGGCACCTCTTGGTAGGCGTGGCGGTACTGGGCCGGGAGGGCGGCACGCCCGGTGATGGCGACGACGGGGGCGCAGCCGAGAAACGGCTCCTGCAGGCCGGAGGCCAGGTTAGCGGCTCCGACCGCCTGGGCCATGCAGAGGCCGGGCTTCCTGCCGGCCCGGGCATACCCGTCGGCCATGTAGGCGGCCGCCTTCTCCGAATGGGTCAGGACCCGGCGGATGCCCAGGGCCTCCATCTCCATGAGGGTATGCCGCAGGATTGCTTCCATGAAGAAGACGTGGGTGATCCCGTAGCTCTGCACCGTCCTCGCGATGAACTCGGCTCCGGTCATGCGCCTGCTCCCCGTTTCCTGCCCTGTGAATCGAGTGCCCGCCGCCGCGCACGCGCCGCTTCACTGGCCGCCGCTACTCCAGGAGGATGCCCCCGCTCACATCGATGGTCACGCCGGTCACGTACCTGGACAGCGACGACGCCAGGAAAAGAATGACGGCGGCCTGATCTTCGGGCAGGGCCAGCCTGCGCAGCGGAATCCGTCCCAGCAGGACCTCTCGCCGCTCGGGGGTGAGCTGGCGCTCGATCCGCTCGGTGAGGGTGACGCCCGGCGCAATCGCGTTCACGCGGATGCCGAGGGGGCCCAGCTCGCGCGCCAGGTGCCGGGTGAGCCCGATCACCGCGGCCTTCGAAGCGGTGTAGTGCGCTCCCTGCAGGACGCTGCTGGTCTGTCCGGCGATCGAGGCCACGTTGATGATGCACCCGCCCCCGGTCCTCATCATGTGGCGGGCAGCCTCCCGGGAGCAGAGAAAGCTGCTGCGGGCGTTCAAGGCGAGCATCCGATCCCACGCGCCCGCGGTGATCTCCTGAATCGTCGCAGGCTGCCCGCCTCCCACCGCGTTCACCAGAATGTCGATCCGGCCACAGCGTGCCACCACATCCTCGCACAGGGCGGCCACCGCCGCTTCGGAGCACACATCGGCCGTCAGGGCATCCGCACGCCGGCCATGTTCCACGATCTCCTTCCGCACGGACTCGGCTGCTTCGCCGTCGATGTCCACCGCGACAATGTCGGCCCCCCAGCGGGCCAGCAGGATGGCGGTCGATCGCGCGATGCCGCGTCCGGCCCCGGTGACCACTGCCACCTTCCCGCCGATCCCGAGATCGGGCGCCAAGATGTCCCCGGCCCGGTTCACCAGACATTCCCCCTGCGGGTTGCGCTGCCCATGCGGCGAAACAGATATGGCGCCTCGCCTCTCAAGTCAAGCGGAACTGACCCGGCGCCGCTCGACGGCCAGAGCGCGCGTTCCAGGCACCGCTCGGGTCGCAACGAAGGCCCCCTCGCCTCAGCGCGTCCAGGCTGTATCCATCCGGAGGCGCTTCTGAGGCAAAGCCGTTGTCTGTGGGCCTCCGCTCACACCTTGAGGCCGAAGAGCGTCGCCGCATTGTCCCGCAGCAGCAGCCCGGCCAGGGCCGGGACCTCATCCTCCACGAGCCAGCCGTCCCTCACCTTCTCCGTCAAGACCCGGCCGACCACCTGACGCGCCAGGACGCTGTGGCCGTAGGCCCCCTCGGGGATGATGAAATCGCCCCCGAAAGCAAAGATCTTGCTGGCGGGCACGGTCTCGATCGCTTCGTGGAGGAGCCGGGCTGCGGCCGTGGGTGAGACGATATACAGCCAGCACAGGTCCAGGTAGACGTTGGGGAAATTCTTTGCCAGGGCCAGCAGTTCGCCGGTGTAAGGATAGCCGCCATGGAAAATGTCGAACCTGGCCTCCGGGTATTCGATAAACAGGTTCAGGAGGTGGGTCGGGTTCGAATTGGTGACGAGGTTCCCGTTCCCCTCTTGGAGGCCGGTATGGATCTGAATGGGCAGTCCGCGGTCGAGGGCCGCCCGGATGATCTGATGGAACAGGTAATCCTGCAGGGGCCGGGCCTCCTCCCAAGACGGCCCCTCACCCAGGTGGCTGAAGATGCGGTCGAACACCCGCTCAGCATCTCCGCGGGGGACCCGCTCGAACCGGAGGGTGCGGCGGTAGGCGATGCCGATCTTGACGCCTACCGCCCCTTCCTCCACGTACCGGTCAAGGGCGGCGTGCATCGCCCGCTCGAGATCGTTCAGTGAATGGATGGCGGCATGCGTGTCCGCCTCGATCGCGTGCAGGTCCTGCCTGGTTGTCGCGCACGCAAAGTGTTCGAGACGCACCACCGGGACGAAGAACTGCTTGTCCACGGCGGTCCGGTAGTCGTCCTGGATACTCACCGCGATTCGGGCTTTCTCCTTCAGGACATGCCGGTACCACCCTGTGCGGCGAGAGTCGGCGATGGCCTCGGAGAGGGTGCGGTAGGTTTGCCGGTTCAGGTCCGGAATGCCGAAGAGGTCTCGCATGGCGATGCGCAGGCAGGCCCCGTAGCCGGTGTGGCGGATCCGCTCCCAGTAAGGCTCCAGGGCGTCCCAGCGCTGGTCGAGCGAAAGGTTCGGGTCAGACGGGGAGGCAAGTGGCGGCGGCTTTCGGATCCAGCCGATGCGGGTCAGGCGCTCGGCCAGCACCGGGCGCGCGGTCCAGCGCACGGCCTCCAAGAGGGCAGCCGGCATTCCTGCGGAGACCAAATCGCTGGAGGCGTAGTGGGGGAAGAGGTAGCCGAAGTCGTGGGCCGCGCGATGCCGCTCCTCCTCCGCAAGCAGGTGCTCGTGAGTGTCCACGAGCGCGATGGCTTCGACGGTCTGGGCGATCCGATCGGCGAGTGTGGACACGAGGCCGTACCTCCTGGCTGTGTGTTTCCAGGGAGGTCTACCACGAAAATGGAAAAAACGCTACCCGCAGTCGGACCCCTTCAACCTTTGGCGGACACGCATGCGGATATCGACCGATTCGGAGGTCCGCCGGATGGGTCTCCACCGCACCGCATGGCCTCGAGAAGCGGCTGGGTGCGTCGATGTCCGGGCGGGAGGATTTGCCGGAATTCGCCCTTGAAGCTACCACATCGTCTGGGATACATATTTTGCCCTCATCCTGATCGTGGGCATCTACCGCGAGGTCGGCATCTCCGACCTGCCGGAGATCCTCTACGAATGCCGCCTGATCAATCGGGTTCAGCCCCTCTCGCCTGTGGGGTGGGGATGAAGTCGTCGCGGGGGAGTCGTTTCCGGCTCGTCGGGGCGGCACGGGGAGGGAAAGGTCAGGAAGCGAGGCAGCGGGCGTATGGCGCCTCTGGGGGGAGCGGTTGGCGGCCTCTCAGCGCACCCGGTACGACCTCTGGTATCCCGTGGTCAAGTCGCTGATGGTGACGGTGATAATGCCTGCGGCATCACACTCGTAGCGCTCCTCGACGTCGTGGGACTGGACGGCGGGACTGTGCTGGACGGGGACCTGGTCCAGGCGCCGCCTCTCCACGAGCTGGGGGTCGAAGGCGAACAGCGCCTCGTTCCAGAGGACGATGTCCCCCGCCGGCTCGGCCTGCTCTTGCAGTCCGCTGCACTCCAGGAAGCGGAAGCAGCCGATGTTGTGGACAGGCCGATAGCGACGGGAGGCGCAGAGCGGCGGCTCGCCCGGCCGCGGCAGGGTCGTTTGCTTGCTGAAGATGGGGTCGAAGGCGATCCGCTGCCCGGAATCCGCCTCGCGCCAGACCCCGAAGTGGCGAGTGAACCGTTCCGTCAGGACGTACCCGCTTTCCCCGTCGGCCGCGATCGCCAGCCCGATGGCGGTGGCTCCCGAGGGGTAGGGGGAGCGGCGAACCCGTTTCCCGAATCGCTCTCGCAGGGAGCGCGCAAGGATGGGCAGCTCGCACGATCCCCCCACCAGGTATACCGCCGCCAGCCCGGGAACATCCGCGGCGGCGCTGCCCAGCGCCCCCACCATCGCCGTTTCAGTGGCCTGGATGGTCCGGTAAATCAGGGGGGCGCACCGGGTGTAGAACTCGGCGACCGGCACCATCACCCCCGCCGCCTCCGGCTGGACCTGCCCGAAATCCACCGTCAGCCTGCGGCTGTTGGGGCTGAGGCTCTCCTTGGCCTCCCGGCACAGGCTCAACAGCCGGGCCCGCGGCACGGCCCGAGGCGGCTCCGCCAGCGCGGGATCGGATAGGGCCAGCTCGAGGAGGAGCTCGTCGAAGTCGTCTCCCCCCAATCGGGCGATTCCCTCGCTTGCAATCACGTCGTGCCGGGTGCCGGCCATGTGGATGACGGCCACATCGAACGTTCCGCCGCCGAGATCGTAGACGACCAGGTGCTCTCGCCGCCGGCTCAGGCCGACCTTGCGGTACCGGTGGGCGTACTCGATGCCCGCCGCCGAAGGCTCGTTGAGCATCCCGATCAGGTCGAACCCGGCCCGCCGGAACGCCTCCAGCGTGAGGAATCGCTGGTTGCTGTTGGCGTTGGCCGGGATGCCCAGCATGACTTCCAGCCGCTCCCGGGAAGCCACCTCCAGGTTGCTGCGCCTAGTCAGGTCGCGGCGGAGGGCCGCCGCGAAGCGCGTCATCCACTCCAGAGCGGAGAGCTCCGCGCCACCCACCTTCCACACGGCGGAGGGGCCGGTGTCCCCGAGCAGGCGCTTGAACGAGGAAAGCAGCTCCCAGCCCGGTTCCCACTGCAGGGCCTGGGCGCGCAGGCCGAACGCCATCTCCCCCCCGCGGGCGGCAATCAGGGAGGGATACCACTCCGCCGCATCCCCCTGCTCCGCGTGGAAGCTGACCAGGGGAAAATTGCCCTTGAGGACGGCCGCCACCCGCGTGCGGGTGGTCCCGAAGTCAATTCCTAATCGCATCCCACCTCACCCATCGGGCCGTCTCCGAGCGTCGGCGAGGGCTGGCACGGGAGAGCGTTCGTCTGACAGCGGCCCACCGGCAAGATACCACGATGCGCCTCCGCCGGGTAGCCTTTCCGGAGAAAGGAGGGCCCGCGCATTGACCGGCGGGAACAGATCGCGCTATAAGGCAGTGTCGGGCATCCGGATCCGCTATCCGATGGGGAATGCGTCTTCAGCAGAAGAAAGGAGCCAGCATGTATGTGGTAGCGTTCAACGGGAGTGCGCGCCTGGACGGGAATACTGCAGTCCTGCTCCGGACCGCCCTGGCGGAGCTGGAGCGGGAGGGCATTCGGACGGAGCTGATCCAGCTTGCCGGCCTCCAGCTGCAGGGCTGCACCGCCTGCGGCACCTGCCGGGACAGGCAGGACCGGCACTGCGTCCTGGAGGGCGACAGCGTCAACGAGTACATCCAGAAGATGCTCGCCGCCGACGGGGTCGTGCTGGGCTCGCCGACCTACTTCGCGGACATCACCGCCAACATGAAGGCGCTCATGGAGCGCGCCGGCATGGTCGTCCGAGTCAACGGCGACCTCTTGCAGCGAAAGGTCGGCGCCGGCGTGGTCGCCGTTCGCCGGGGAGGGGGCATTCACGCATTCGACACCCTCAATCACTTCTTCACCATCGGGCAGATGATCGTCGTCGGCTCCAGCTATTGGAACCTGGGCATCGGCCGCGATATCGGGGCGGCGCAGCAGGATACGGAGGGCCTCCAGACGATGCGCACACTGGGCCGGAATATGGCCTGGCTGATCAAGAAGCTGAAGGGGTGAGGGCGCCCGAGCCGCAACAACCGCCAGCGGCTGGACGCCAATCGGGGAACAGGTCGGGGCCTGCGGCTCGGCCCTCAGCAGCCAGCCGGGGCTTCGTGTACGGAAGCTGCCTGCGGCAGGTCCTCAGGGCGACGGGGTAAGAGGGAGTCCCCCCTGCATCCATCCCGTGATGCCCTGCGACATATGGTAGATGGACGTGAAGCCCAGGCGCCGCATGATCTGGACAGCCCTGGTGGATCGGCCTCCCGTCCGGCAGTAGACCAGATAGGTTTTTCCCCGGCTGAAGGCGGCGATCCGGGGTTCAAAATCCGGCGCCAAGAGGTTCACGTTCACGGCGCCGGCCAGGTGGCCCTCTGCGAACTCTTGTGGCGTCCGGACATCCAGGACGACGAACTCCGCTTTTCCGGTGTTTTTCTGGATGAGTTTCTGGGCCTGCGCCACCGTCACGTCCTGGACCCCAGGGCCGGCCAGAACCGGTGCCACCGCCCCCAGGATCAGCGCCATCACCGCCGTCCATACGCTGGCTCTGCCCTTTCGCACGCGCATCCGTTCTTTCCTCCCGATCAGCCCACTCATACACGGACGTCCGGCGCAGGCCCCTCTTTGACGGAACCGGAGAGCCTGACGCCGCGGCGAGCCGTCTTTCGACTCGGCCCCCATTTCCGGCCAGGATTCCCTCCCGGACCGGGGCCCGCCGATCAGCGACAGATCTTACCCCCCACCACGAGTAGCCGTCAATGTCAAGACCGCCAGGCCGGATGTCTTCGTCGGATGACGTTGGGGGAGCGGAACGGCCCCCCGGCATGTTCTGGCATCGATCCATGCGGCGAAACCGATTGACGTCGATGGACGAGACCGGTAGGCTCATGCTGTCGATTTTCTCCGAAAACCGGCTGGCTCGTCCTTCCGTCACTCCGGGGGCAGCGGGCATACAGCTCCCGTGGATGCCTGCGGAGGGGTGATCACGGTGGGGTGGGAAGGGCGACCGCGTCATTCGCGAGAGGGAGGAATCCCATGACCGAGCTGAACCCATTCGCCATTGCCCAGAGACAGTTGGACACGGCCGCCGCGAAATTGGGACTGGATCCCGCGACGCACGAGTTCCTGCGGTGGCCCCAGAAGGAGCTCGTCGTCACGATCCCGGTGCAGATGGATGACGGGGTGGTCAAAGTCTTTCGGGGCTATCGCGTGCAGTACAACTGCGCCCGGGGCCCGAACAAGGGGGGGATCCGCTGGCATCCCGATGAGACCATCGATACGGTGCGGGCACTGGCCGCCTGGATGACCTGGAAGACCTCGGTCGTGGACATTCCCCTGGGCGGCGCCAAGGGGGGGGTCACCTGCAATCCGAAAGCGATGTCGGAGGGCGAGAAGCAGCGGCTGGCTCGCGGGTACATGCGGGCCGTCGCGGGAATTCTGTCTGTCGCCAAGGACGTGCCGGCGCCAGACGTCTACACCACCCCCCAGATCATGGCCTGGATGATGGACGAGTACGAGACACTCATGGGACACCACCACCCCGGCGTGATCACCGGAAAGCCGCTGCCCCTGGGGGGATCGGAGGGCCGCGGCGACGCCACGGCGCGGGGTGGGATCTACGTGACCCGCGAGACCGCCCGGGTGCTGGGCCTCGACCTGGCCGGAAAGACCATGGCCATCCAGGGGTTCGGGAATGCCGGGCAGTTCGCCGCGCTGCTGGGACACGAGCTGCTGGGCCTCAGGCTCCTGGCGGCCTCCGACTCCAAGGGGGGCATCTGGAACAAGAAGGGCCTCGACCCGCAGAAGGTGGTGGACTACAAGCTGCGGACGGGCAGCCTCCAGGGATTCCCGGAGGCCGACCCCATCAGCAACGAGGATCTCTTGGAGCTGGATGTCACCGTCCTCTTCCCGGCCGCCCTGGAGAACGTGATCACCGCCGCCAATGCCGACCGGATCCGCTGCAAGATCTCGTGCGAGCTGGCCAACGGACCGACGACGCCGGAGGCGGATGACATCCTCTACGACAAGGGGATCTTCGTGCTCCCCGACTTCCTGGCCAACGCCGGCGGCGTCACGGTGTCCTATTTCGAGCAGGTGCAGAACACGTACAATTTCTACTGGCCGCTCGCCGAGGTCCACCAGCGGCTGGACGAGAAGATGACCCGCGCCTTCCACGGCGTCCACCAGATGCAGGTCCGGGAGAAGGTGAACATGCGACAGGCCGCCTATCTCGTGGCGGTGGCCCGGGTGGCGGAGGCCTGCAAGCTGCGCGGCTGGGTGTAGCGTCCTGGGTCGTCGGCCCGCCCCCCCCGGGGCGGGGCGGGCCGATAGATTCGTTTGCCCGGTGCGACCTGGGTCCGTTCGCGGTCCGGGCCGCCATTAGGAGTCTTGTTACTCCTCGAGGCCAGCGTGGAGATCTTACGTGTCTACCGCCTACTCCGAAGGATGCACCAGTACCCGACCCTGGTGGCCGTCATGCGGAGCATCTTCCTGGACGTGCTTGAGCAGCGGGGTCTCGACAGCCGCGAACATTTGGCCGCCCGGGCCCTGGAGGAGATGGCCAAGGACGGGATCCCCGACTCGGAGGCCAACCGGCAGGAGTATCTCGAAGCCTTCATCGACACCGCCGTGGCGCAGCACCTGAATTCCAGCGACATCGAAAACTACATCAATCTGGCGCGCAAACGGGAGAATGCCCAGACGCTGAGCCGGGTCGCCAACCGGGATCAGGCCACTACCGAGGAGGTGCTCCGCGCCCTGCGCGAGTTCTGCGACATCCCCAAGGGGGAGGTCTACATCTCCCAGGAGGAGGCCGAGGGGATCCGGGTGGCGCTGATCTCGCGCTTCATCTCCAACCAGCTCCCCTTCATCAGCCTGGCCAAGAATTACATCACGATCCGGGACACGGATGCCCTCCTGCGCAACACGCTCGTCAGCTACCGGCGGCCGGGAAAGCTCGGCGGGAAAGCCGCCGGGATGATCCTGGCCCACAAGATCCTCCTGCCCACCCTGGAGAAGAAAGACCCGGAGCTGGAAGCGCTGGTCCACGTCCCTGACACCTGGTACCTCAGCTCCGGGATATTCTCCGAGTTCCTGGACCGGAACAACCTCTACCTCTTCCACACCTTCAAGTACAAGGACCGGGAGAGCATCGAGAAGGACTTCCTCCGGATCGAGGAGCAGTTCAAGGCCGCCACCTTCGATCCGGACGTAGTTGAGGACTTTCGCCGGATCCTGACGGAGATCGGAGAGCACCCCATCATCGTCCGCTCCTCCAGCATGCTGGAGGACAATTTCGGCCTGGCATTCTCCGGCAAGTACCTGTCGGTGTTCCTGGCCAACCAGGGTGACCTGGAGACGCGGCTCCGCCGCTTCATCGGCGGCCTCAAGCAGGTCTTCGCCAGCATCTTCGGGCCCGATCCTATCCTCTACCGCCGAGATCACGGGCTGCTCGATTACGACGAGCGCATGGCCATGATCGTGCAGAAGGTGGTCGGCCGCCGCTTCGGCGACTACTTCTTCCCCTTCGCGGCGGGGGTCATGTTCTCCCGCAACGTCCACACCTGGAACCCAAAGATCAATAAAGAGGCGGGGCTCGTCCGTCTCGTTCACGGGCTGGGCACCCGTGCCGTGGATCGGGTCGGCTCCGATTACCCCCGCATGGTTCCCCTCAGCCATCCCCAGCTCCGCCCCGAGGTGACCGCCGACCAGATCCGGAAATACTCGCAGCGACAGGTGGACGTCCTGAATCTCAGGACGGACGTCGTGGAGACGCTAGACTTCCGGAGCCTCTGCAAGTCGGTCAACCACCCCGACCTGTTTTACGCCGTGTCGGTACTCGCGCACGACCATCTGGCCCCGCCGCTCTTCAAAACACAGGACCTGTCCGGTCCGGAGCTGTGCCTCACCTTCGACAACCTGCTCGCCAAGACCCCCTTCGTCCCGCTCGCCCGCAAGATCCTCTCGCGGATCGAAGCGGTCTACGGCCGGCCCGTGGACATGGAGTTCGCCTGGGATGGGGACAAGCTGTACCTGCTCCAATGCCGCTCTCTCTCCATCCGCAAGGAGCTGGAGAAGGTCGAGATGCCCGAGGCGGTTCCCCCGGAGCGCGTGCTGTTTACCACCCAGTCCGGACTGTCCAACGCCGTGGTCCCTGACCTGGAATTCATCGTGTACGTCAACCCGCGGGCCTATGACCAGCTCCCCACCCAGGAGGCCAAGCTGAAGATTGCCGGGGTGGTCAACGTGCTCAACCGCCACCTGGCCGGGCGGCGTTACACACTCATGGGCCCCGGACGCTGGGGGAGCAACGACATCAACCTGGGCGTTCGGGTCACCTACTCGAACATCAACAAGACCAAGCTCCTGGTCGAGATCGCCTTCGCCAAGGAGGGCTACACCCCCGAGGTCTCCTACGGCACCCATTTCTTCCAGGACCTGGTTGAGGCCGATATCGTCGTGGCCACCCTGTTCCCCGACGACCCCGGCGCCCACTTCAACGAAGAGTTCGTGGTGGGCTCCGAGAACCTTCTGGGCGCCATCGCGCCCGAGGTTCGGGACTGCGAGGACGTGGTCCGGGTCATTCGGGTCCCGTCCGTCCGCCCCGGGGAGTATCTGCAAGTCTACATGGATGCAGCCAGCCGCCGGGGGCTCGGCGTGTTCGGGCCGCGGCAGAACAGCGATCATCGGGCCAGTCGCAGCCTGGATGCCGTTCCCTCGCTGGAGACCAGCTAGCCCGCAGTATTCGTGAGCCATGCTCATGAATACTGCGGGAATGGCCACATCCCAATTGGTCATTTGTTCAGATAACTCACAAACCCCTTCGTGAACTATCCGGACCAGACCCTTTCGGCCGGCCGGAGGTTGTCCCGCCGGGGCTCATTCCTCCCGGATCTGGATGGCCTCGACCCTGACCCTGGCCAGCCCCTGAGCGTAGAAGCCGAGGCGCTTGGCGGCGCCCATGCTCAGATCGATGATGCGATCGCCGGACCCTGGATTCTGATCGCTCGGGAACGGGCCGCGATCATTGACCCGCACGATCACGGCCCGGTGGTTCTCCAGGTTCGTCACCTTCACGAACATGGGAAGGGGCAGATACTTGTGGGCGGCGCTCAGGCCGCTCGGATCGAAGGCCTCGCCGTTGGCCGTCATCCGGCCGCTTTCGTACCCGTACCAGGAGGCGATGCCTTCTTCCCGGTATCGTTGGGCCGCCTCCATGGACATTGGCACGTAGGTCCTCCCCCTGACGACATAGGGTGCGTCCTTCACCCGCCCTTCGCGGATGGCCTCCTTGACCGGGAGTCCGTCCATGCTCTCGATCTCGTCGTGCGTCAGCGCCCAGCCGATCGGCGCCTTCACTACCTCATAGGTGAATTCGCCGATTCGATACACCACCTTCGTCGTCCCGGCCGTGACCTGGACGGTGGTCTTCACAATCCAGACCCCGCCGCTCACGGTCCCTTTGACAACTCGAAAGGGGGCCGAGACCAGCGAGCAAGCTGCACTGGCGACGACCAGACACAGGACCAAGAACCGACCCAGATTTTTGGCAGACATCGCGGGAAGCCTGCTCCGTCTCGGCCGAGACATTTCACCGCCGAGACTGCACGGATCGCACGGACCCGTTCCCCTTCATCGGGGCATTAGAGTTGCCGGGATCGCGGCCTCCAGGCCGCCCCTCTTGGCGGAGCTGTGTCGGCGCGAGGCATGCGGGGTGCCCCTGCAGCCGTCGCGCGCTCTGCGGTCGGTCTGCACTCTCCAGCCTCAGCTCATCAGCGCGATGCCCAGGACGGCCGTGACGGCTCCCGTCACGGTCCGCCGCGAGGGCTGTTTCCCCAGGACCGCGATCTCCAGGGGGATGGTGAAGAGGGGCGAAGTCGTGGAGAGGACGGTTCCGACGGCCACGCCTCCATACTTGATGCCCAGGGTGAACAGGAGAGAGCTGGTGGCGCTGAGCAGGCAGATGGCCACCAGGCGCGCCAGCTCGCGGCCGCGGCTGTCCCGCGCCGTCCGCCACGTCCCCCGCGTCCACGGGGTGCACCAGAGGACCAGTCCGGCGAGCGGGTTCCGCACGGCCGTCGCCGCCATCGCCGAGACGACTCGGAGTGGAGCTTTCAGCAGGACCGCCGATACTGTCCAGAGGACGGCCGCCGCCAGGACCAGGCGGATGCCCTGGCGTCTGCGCGTGGACGTTTCGTCGTCCGCCTCGCCCTCCCCGCTGACGATCAGCCCGATGCCCCCCAGAACCAGAAGGATGCCCACCGCTCGCCAGAGCGTGACCCCTTCCCCCAGCAGCCAGATCCCCACGATCGTGGAGAGCAGAGGGTGGGCCATGCTCAGCGTGTGGGCCCGGGTGACCCCCAAAGAAGCCATTCCTGCGAAGAAGACGGTATCCCCTCCGGCGTAGCCGATAGTGATGGAGCACCACAGCGCAACGACGGCCCAGAGGGGCATGCCGACGATCTCGCCCCCGTATCCGGCCGCCAGCGCCCCGGCCAGGATGGCCAATCCGCCCGCCGTGGCGCGGACGGCATTGATCCCCGCCGGGGTCAGCCGTCCGGACAGGGCCCGCGCCAGAATGCTGATGGCGGCCCACGTGACGGCGCTCCCCAGCCCGCCCAGAATGCCCATGCTGAGGTCGCTCATGACTCGTCCGATCCTCGAACCCGCGAGCGGGCCGACCGCCCCCCGGCGGCAACTGTTCACGCCTAACCCGTCCCGCCCAAGATGTCAAGCCGAGAAGGCCCTGGGAGCTTTCGGCTCTGCACGGGTCGTCGGCCCCGGCTGCATGGTCCACGCAACCCTCCCCCCCACCATCACTGCCTTTTCCAGACGGGGGGCATGCCGGCGATTGGACTTGAAGGAAGGCGGGAGGTTTCCGTGTTGGACGCTGCCTGAATCAGGCGTGGAAGGTGCCTCCGGCGGGACGCTTCCGGGGCGCGGGAGATAACACGTGTCGTCTCCCGCACGCCCGAGCACAGGCCATGCCGTGCCCGGCGGCTGTTCGCCGATCGGTTCTCTCCACCCCCGGCGCCCCCGCCGAAGGCTACTGGTCCGCCGCCTTGTTGGTGTCCTCGACCCGCTGTCGCTCTTGGTCGAGGACCGGCGCGAGCCGCTGCTCCAGACCTTTCTTGGTGAGATTCACCGGCCCGCTGGCACTGGAGGCGCCGGAAAAAGCCCGAAGGAGCTCCTGGGCGTTGTCGGCCCTGTGCAGGTACGAGACGACCAGGTACCCCATAAGCGCCAGGGCCAGGAGGAGGCCGGCCATCCCCACGATTCTCATCGGACATTCTCCCCAGGACAACAGATCCTGGCAGGCTGCTGAAAAAGACCCATCTGCCGGGTACCCACCTGATGGGTGCCCAGCCTTGGGCCGGGTACCCGCACGCTCGGGCGCTCGCTGCGGCGTACCGGAAGTACGCCTTGACCCGCCTGTGGCGGGTACCCCGCCCCGGGTACCCATCCCGAGGGATGGGTGACGCCGCCTTGCATCTGGGTCCTTTTGAGCAACCTGGGCGAAAAGTGGCTTTTCAGCATTCGGCTAAGCCGGGTGGCGCGATGGTGCGCCTGGGGAAAGGCTAGCGTCCCGTTTTTAAAATGCAACTACAACCACCCGCCTGCCGCCCGCCCCTCTTCGCGTTCGCTTCCCGACCGCGGCCCGTCTGCTCTCCGCCGTGGCTCCCGCCCATGGGGCAGCCTGGCGGCGCGGCGGATTTGTGCCCCGGCGGCCGCTCTCACGCGTCTCGCTTGCACATCACATTGAGGACCGCCTGTCGCCCCTCCTCCCGCACCGCCCGTAATGCCCGCTGCAGTGCCGGCCGCACCTGGTCGGGTTTCTCGACCCGCTCCCCGTAGCCGCCATGGGCCTCCACGATCTTCTCGTAGGCCGGCGACGGCCGGAGGTCGCTGAGGGGGAAGCTCCCCGTCTTCTTCGCCCACCCGTTCGGGAACAGCGCCTCCGTCGTTTTGCGGACGGCCCCCCAGGTCTCGTTGTTGAAAATGACAACCAGGATGGGGAGGCCGTAGGCAGCGCTCACCCAATGGGCGGCCGTCGGCACGCTGAAGATGTAGGCGCCGTCGCCGACCGTGGCGATGACGGTCCGGTCCGGGTGTGCCAGCTTGGTGCCCAGCGCCGCTCCCACTCCCCACCCCAGGCACCCGGCCGGCGAATGGGCGAAAAAGGAGCCCGGCCGATCGCGGCGCACCTGGCTCAGCCGAAGGTCGTATTCGTTGACGAGGATGGCGTCCTCCTCCGCAACCTCTCCGATGCACTGCGACAGCCAGTCGAAATCGATGGGGGAGTCATCCTGGGCCGAAAGCGCCGCTCTCCGCCAGGCCGCCCGCTGGGACTCGTGCTCGGCCCGGAGCTGCACCGAGCGGATGGCCACCTTGGAATCGTGGATCTTCCCCTGTCGCGCCGCCTCGGCGGTTAAGGCCGTCAGGGTGGCGGAGGGGTCGCCGCCCAGCATCACATCCGCCGGGAACGTGCGGACGGGATAGCGGGCGAACAGCGGATCCTCGCCCACGTGGATGACCCGGGCCTCGCCGTTGACGGACACCCGCGAGGGGAACCACGGAACGTCGCTTTCAACGACGAGGATGACATCCGATCGGCTGAGGAAGGGGGCCGGGTCGAAGCCGAGGTGGTGCGGATGGCTGGACGGGAAGTTCATGTGGGTCGGATTGAACTCCACGACGGGGACGGCCAGCGCGTCGGAGAGCCGCACCAGGGCCTCCGCCGCGGACGGGTCCCGCCCGAGGCGCGTCGTGATCAGGAGGGGGGACTCCGCCGCGAGCAGCATCGCCGCGGCTGCGCCCACCTGCGCCGGATCGGGCTGGAGATGTTCGCGGGGGAGCCGGGACGAGGCGTCATTCAGCCGGAGTGCGGTCTGGGCCTCGGCCAGGACCTCGCGCGGCAGGGTGAGGTAGGCAATGCCTTGCGGGCTGGCCGTGGCGACGGAAAGGGCCCGATCCACCACGGCCTCCAGTTGGATAAAGTTGCGCAGCTCGTAGTCCCACTTGAGAAACTCCCGGATCAGCCCCGCCTGGTCGAAGGCCTCTTGGGCCCAGTGGATGTACAGGTCCCTGGCGCCCAGAAGTCCCGCTTCCACCAGGGGGGTGCGGCCGGCCGTCATGAAGAGGGGAATGTTGGCGCGGGCGGCGTTGATGAGGGCTCCGGCGCAGTTGGCGGTCCCCACGATCGTGTGGGCCATCACCACCTGGGGTCGGCCGGTGCACATAGTGAAGCCGTGGGCGATGCTCACGGCCGTGAACTCGTGGGGCACCGTGATCGGGCGCGGCCGGTCCTTGCCCTCGGCCTCGAACTTGGCGAAGGCGTCTACCAGCGGGCCGAAGTCCGTTCCGGCATTTCCGAAGAAGTAGTCGATGCCCCGAATCCGCAGCAGTTCCAGGTAGGCCTGCCCGGTGTTTTCCACCGTGATCGTCAGCCCCTGACGTTCACCCATGCCCGCCTCCTCCACGGGGTGGCCATCTCACGGACCACCCGCCGCGCGCATCTACCGGACCGGGAGCTGTGAGGGAGCCCCGGAGACGGCCCCTCAGTGGAACACGCGGCCCGCATCGATGACCACGGTCTGCCCGGTCACGCTGTCGGTCCGGCAGAATTCCACCACGAGCCTCGCCACATCGTCCTTGTCCGCGCCGCGCCGGAGGAGCGCGCCCTGCTTGGCCTTCTCCTGGTATTCCGGGGCCAGGTTCTCGCTCATCCGCGTCCCCTCCATGTACCCCGGGGCGACGCAGTTCACCAGCACCCCCGGCGCCAGCGCCACCGCCATGCAGCGGGTGAGGTGGATCAGGCCCGCCTTGGAGACCGCGTACGCGATCGAGGAGCCCATCGGACTCAGGCCGGCGATGGAAGACACATTGACGATCCGGCCCCGCCCCTGGGCCTTCATAACGGGCGCGACCGCCCGGGTGCAGACGAAGGGACCGGTCAGGTTCACGCTCAGAATCTTCGTCCAGTCCTCCAGTCGCAGCTCCGGCAGCTGCGCGAACGGGATCCACTTGTTGTAGGCGGCGTCGTTTATCAGAACGTCGATCCGTCCATATTCGCGCATGACCCGGTCGACCAGGGCCTGGACGGATTCCGGCCGCGCGATATCCACGGCTGCGGCGATGGCGCGCCCTTCCTGTCTCCCCACCTCTTCCGCCACCGCCTCGGCCTCGGCACGGCGCTGGGTATAGCAGACCGCCACGCTGGCCCCCTCACCGGCCAGCGCCCGGCAGATCCGCCGCCCCAGGCCGCCGGTTCCGCCCGTCACGATCGCCACTGCACCCTGAAGGTTCATGGCCACCTCGTCGAGAAAGGATCCTCGTCCCCCGGCAGAATGTGCGCCAGATGTCTCCGTCGCGGCTCTCCGCCCTGCGCCATCACGGAACGGAGCGCCCCGATCACTTCGAATGCAGCGGGAACGGCACCCCCAGCTCTTCGCCCAAAGCCACGAAGTCCTTGACGATGGGCTCCGGCACCGGGATGCCGTTGGCAAGCCGCTCGGCTTTCATTTCGAACTCGATTTCGCCGGGTATGTAAATGCGCTGCACGCCCGCCGCCCGTTCGGAGGACTTGATCTCCCGGATGGCCGTGTCCATCCTGGCCGTGAACTTTGACAGGTCCATGAAGCTCTCGATGTTCACGGCGGCAAAGATGCTTCCCACATCCGTGGGCTCGTTGAGGTTGTCGGCCAGGAAACCCGGGAAGTGGGCCCCGTAGTTCGATCCGGTCATCACCCCGCACAACAGGTCCACGGCCAGGCCAATGCCATACCCTTTGTACCCGCCGATGGGGGCCAGGAGCCCCTTCACGGCCTCGTGCGGGTCCACGGTCGGCCGCCCCATCTCGTCGAAGGCCCAGCCGGGCTCCAGCGGCTTGTTCTGCTTGGCATGCAGCAGGATCCGCCCGCGCGCCACGACGGTCGTGGCCAGATCCAGCACCACCGGCTGCTCCGTGCCGGCCGGAATCGCGACGGCGAAGGGGTTGGTGCCCAGCATCGGGGTGCGGCCGCCGGTCGGGGCCACGACGGCGGGGGCGTTGGTGGCGCTGAAGCCGATCATTCCCTGGGGGAGGGCCATCATGGCCCAGTAGGCTGCCGCCCCGTAGTGGTTGGAGTGCGTGGTGGCCACGAAGGCTACGCCCGTCTTCCGGGCCTTCTCGATGGCCAGCTTCATGGCCGAGGCCGAGGCCACCTGGCCCAGGCTGTTCTTGCACTCGATCAGTGCCGTCGACGGATAATCGCGAATGACGGACAGCTGCGTCTTCGCGCTGACCACCCCCACCTGGATCCGTTTCACGTAGACGCAGAGCATCCGCGTGATCCCGTGGGTGTCCACCCCCCGCAGGTTCGCCTCGATCAGCGAATCCGTCAGGATTGCAGCATCTCCCGGACTGACGCCGACTTTCCGAAACACCTGCTCTGTCCACGTGCGCAGCCCCTCCGCAGCAAACCGTATCCCGCTGTCCACCCCTGGCATCCTGTGCGCTCCTTTCTTTGTTTCGCAACTTGGCCGTTGGGATTCGCCAAAAGCGGTTGATTGTACCACACTTCCCGCCGGCGCTCCCCAGATCGAGGGCGCCCGCGCCCGTGCTCCGGCCCGGTTCAGGTTTTGCGCCTCCTCGCCTCTTCGCCCCTGCGCCCACGCGCTCCCCCCCGCTCCCCTGCGCCTTGTCCCTTCCCCCCGCCCTGTCTCTCCTTGCGACCGGATATGCGGTATCCGGTACCTTTCCGGTGCACCGCTTGACACCCGTTTCCAGGTCTTGGTAGCGTGCCTGCGTGCTCGACGGCGACCATGGGAGAGGTCGCTGTCTTTACCTTGACGGCGTTTCCTTCGCGACCTTGGAGGGGAATCCCGCAGCCATTTCAAGACCCGGGGTAGCGCCCGCCCCCGGTCATCCAACGGGCGGCGGTCCGTCGATTCGTGGCCTTTCTCCCGGGGATCGGCAATCAGGAGCAGACTGGAGGTACCATATGGCGTCCGTTCGCGTATTCCCGGCCAAGCGATTGCAAGCATTCATCGCCGGTGCCCTGGCGGCCGCGGGGCTTCCGGAGGGGGATGCGGCAGTCTCCGCCGCCCGCATGACGGAGGCGGACCTCCGCGGCGTGGACACGCACGGCATCTTTCGCCTGCCCCAGTACCTCAAGATGATTCGATCGGGGGCGATCAACGTCCGCGCGAAGATTCACCCGGTGCGCGAGAATCTGGTGACCGCCCTGCTGGACGGGGACGGCGGGATGGGGCACGTGGTGGTCACCCACGCCACCCAGTTGGCGATCCGGAAAGCCGCGGAGGCGGGCCTGGCCTGGGTCGGGACCCTCAACGGGAATCACGCCGGAGCCGCCGCCGTGTATACCACGATGGCGCTGGCCCAGGACATGATCTGCATGTACATGACGGTGGCAAACGGCAACCATATGCCGCCCTGGGGAGGCGTCGAGCCGATCCTCGGCACCAATCCTATTTCGGTGGCTATCCCGGCGGGGGACGAGCCCCCCATCGTCCTCGACATGGCCACGACGGTGGCCTCCCAGGGGAAGGTGAAGCTGGCGGCCCAGAAGGGGGAGTCGATCCCCGTGGGGTGGATGATCGACCGGAAGGGTCAGCCCCTCACCGACCCCAAGCGCGCTTCCGAGGGCTTCCTCCTGCCCATCGGGACCTACAAGGGGTACGGACTGAACGTGGTCATCGGCATGCTGGCCGGCGTGCTGAACGGGGCGGCATTCGGCCGCTGTGTCGTGGACTTCAACAAGGACTTCACGTCGAAAAACAACAGCGGGCATGCGATCCTGGCGATGCGGGTGGACAACTTCCAGCCGGCCGACACTTTCAAGAAAGAGATGGACCGGATGATCCGCGAGATCCGGGAATCGGAGCGGATGGAGGGCGTGGACCGCATTTGGCTGCCGGGCGAGATGGAGTTCTACAAGACCCGCGAGCGGCTGGAGCGCGGCATCCCGCTGGCCCCCGCCGTCGTGGAGCAGCTGCGCGAGATCGCCAAGACATTCAACGTGGCGGATCAGCTGGAGTAGCCCGCTCGCATCGGGAGCGGTGAGGAGCCCCTCCGGCCGAAAGGGCCGGCGGGGCTCGTGTTTCGCGAGGACACACGGACAGCGTCCTTGCCTGCGCTGACTCCCGCCTCGACCGCAGCCCCTGCGGGAATTACCCCCCTTCCACGGTGATTTTTCCGACGTACTTCACCCACTCGGACCCGTAGCGATCCTCGGCCACCACCCGCAGGGGGGATCCGTTCCTGCGGGGAAGCGGTTGCCCGTTCACCTGGTAGGCCAGAAAGACCGTGTCGGAGAGGACGTCCGCCAGGGCAAACCCCGCGACATGCTGCCCGGCGCCCTCGATGGAAACGCGGGTGGCGGCCGGGTCGAATCCGGCCTCCTGGAGGATCCTCTTGATCGAGACCCCCTTCCAGCGGCCGTAATTGGCAAAGAATCCAGGGCAGATCAGCAGCGCGTTCCTCTCCAGGGAGGGAAGCGCCGTGAGCTGGGCGTAGGTCAGCTTCAACGGATGCTTGACCCGTCCCGATATCTCCAGCCGCCAGCCGTTGAGGTCCACCGCGATGTCCGTGGGACCCATGGTTCCGAAGTCTTCCAGCGGCGTGATCTGCAGGTTGGTCGCATCCAGGTCGGCCGGGTTCTCATTGATAAGGCTTTCCTGGTTTGTGCCCCTGGCGAGAACCTTCCTGCCCGCCGCCCAGGCGCGCCGTGCTGCTGGACCGAAAGATCCCACGAGGCTCCCAGCCCCCACGAAACCGCCGAGCGCCAATCGTATGAAATTCCTGCGCGTGCTCACGGTTCCCTCCCTCCCGCGCATTGCCGTGCCTCTTCGCCTTTCCCGACCTTCCGCGCGCCAGCTCCCGTTGAGCTCTTCTCTCCCCTGCGCCCCAGCGCCCCTGGACCCGTGCAGCCTTTCAACATCCCTCACGCCCGGAACAGCGCCGCCGCGCAGCAGCTTTCGATGGGATCGCGGCCGATGGCGGTCTCGTCCGACAAGACGAGCCCCCGATAGCCGCGCTTGAGCGCATCGTGCGCGGCGCAGACTTCCGAGCGGGTCGGGCTCGGATGCTCGACCAGGTGCTCGAAGATCTGTCCCGCCAAGAGCACCGGAACAGGCAGCTCGGATACTCGATCTGAAAACTGGGAGACGGTCGCTGCCATGGTACGCGCGCCGAGCTCGGCGCCGAGATCGCCCCGACACAGCCACAGCTCGGCGGCCGATTCTGCAATCTGCTGCGCCTCGTCCACCGCCGGCTGGCGCTCCAGCTTGGCGATCAGGGGTGTCGATCCGCCGATCTGCCTGCGGTAGCTGGCCATCTCCACGGCATCTTTCACGTACGACAGAGCATAGCGGATGCCCGTCAGATGGCGGGTGCGCTCCAGGATCGCCAGATCCGTATCGTGCAGGGCCTCCTGGCGGTACGCGGAGGCCGTGTAGGTGATCCCCTTCCGCGGGAGGATCGGCCCGCCGGTAGTCACGCGGGCAGTGAGGGCGTCCCCCGCCATCGCCTCCAGCCGGAGGCAGAGCTTGGCGTCATCGAGGACGATCTCCCCGCTGGAGACGGCCGCCGCCCGAAAGAAATCGGGATGCGGAACCGGCAGCACGCCGGGAAGGCGGGTGGAGGCCGCACATACGACCGACACCCGCTGTCCCGCCACCAGCTCGCCGGCGGGGAGCGCGCCCAGGCGCCACTTGCTGCCCTGGAGGTCGAGGATGAGCGGCGGCGCCTCCCCCGCGGCGAAGCAGGCGCCCAGCCGGTCCAGCCAGGCTGCCAGCTCGGGAAGAGACACGTGGGAGGTATTCAACCGGAACGCGGTCGCCCCGGCGGCCAGCATGGCCCTCCAGATCGTGTCGGTGTCGCTGCTGGGCCCGAGGGTGGCCACGATCTCGTAGTCCATGCGCTGCCCTTTCGGGGCGACGGGACCGCCCCCAGTTGGCCCCCCCAGTTGAGAAGGTTGCCGCGCGTTCAAAATGCCCGGACGGTCTTCTCCAGCTTCTCCAGGAGCAGATCCCGCCGGGCCCGCATGGCGAGGAGTGGCCCTTCTTCCTCTTCCGCGATCGGTCCCTCGCGATTGATCTTCCGAAAGAACGCCTGCACGCTCTCCGGGCTCATTTTCGAAGACGAGAGCTCCGTGTACACGCAGAGCGCCGCGACGGTTCGCAGCAGGGCATTCACCGTGAACTCGTGCATCTGCTTCGCATCTTTCTGGCCCAGTGCGTTCCCCCACTTTTCGATGGTGGCCAGGAGACGTTTCATGAGATCGAGCTCCAGCCGTCGCTGCTCGTCTGGGGCCCTGAAGAGCGGAATCTGTGCGTCGCTCATGGGGGTCATCCTCGCTTCCCCGGGAAGTTCTGGGCGCCCACGCCGGACATCCGGTCCTCCCCGCCAACGCCGACGGTCCGGTCCACGACACTTTGGAGGCTGCCGGCGTCGACGGATCCGTCCAGTGCGCTCACAGCCCGCCGGGCATCTGCCCGCAGTCGCACGGCCCGAAGGGACGCCTAGACGGGCGGCTTGAGAGCCGCGATATACGGAAGGCTCCGGTAGCGCTGGTGATAGTCGAGGCCGTACCCGACGACAAATGTGTCGGGAATCTCGAAGCCGCGATAGGCGATGGGGTGGTCCACGATCCGCCGCACGGCTCGATCGAGGAGTGCGCACACCCGCAGGCTGGCCGGGCCCCGCTCGCGAAGGATGCGCAGGAGATATCCCAGCGTGAGACCCGTGTCCACGATGTCCTCGACCACCAGCAGGTCCCGTCCGGCGATCTCCTCCTCCAGATCCTTGACGATGCGGACCACGCCTGCCGCCTTGCTGCTGGGGCCGTAGCTCGAGATGGCAATGAAATCGATAGCCGCCGGGATGGAGAGCGCCCGGGCCAGGTCCACCAGGAAGAAGGCCGCCCCCCGCAGGACCCCCGCCAGGACCAGATCGCGCCCCGCATAGTCCCGGGAGATCGCCCCGCCCAGTTCGCGAACGCGGGCGGCAATCTGATCCGCCGAGAACAGCACCTCGCCCAACTCTTCCCCTTTCATAGCGACTGGCCCTCCTCGCCAGGGCGAGTGGGCGCTCTGGGGGCGATGCCTGGCGGCAAGACAACCCCGTATTTCTGGATGAGGCTCCGGAAGTCCCGCCCGTAGAAGATTTTCAGCCGGATATTGGGATACAGCTCTCTGAGCTTACGGATCTTCCGGTTCTTCTCGGTCACCAGACTTTGCTTCAGCGTGGTCAGCTCCAGGTAAAGATCCAGGTCCGGCAGGTAGAAATCCGGGGTGAAAGCCTCGCTGACGTGGCCGGCAACGTCCCAGGCCAGGGGGAACGATGTCGGCTCGTACTGCCAGCGGATCCGGTAAAAGTCCAGGACCCTGGCCAGCTCGGCTTCACTGGGATGAACGAATCCCGGGTGCTCCCCCAGCCCCTCTACCGAAACACCGCTCCCGCGATGCGCGATCCAGACGGCGATCTCGTCCAGGTGTCCCCCGATTGTCCGGAGCGAGGCGGCTTCTCGGATGATCGCGGCCGCCGCGTCGGAGCCCAGACGATCGGTCCTGACGATCAGGTCGTACTGGGAGGCATCCCCCCAATCCGCACTATAATTATGGCGGATCCACTCCGCTCGCTGCCGATCGTCCTCCGCCAGCACGGCCTCGGCGTCCGCCTCGGGAATGTTGCGGTCTTGTCGAATGGCGCTCAGGCGCGCGCCGAGACCGGCGACCACCTTCGCGTGGAGACTCCAGGGGCAATCCCGGAACAAGAACTGTCCCCCCCGCCCCACGACGACCAGATCTTCCTTCTCGGCCAGCTCCAGGAGCACCGCTTGAAGATAATCCACGTGCACCTGCGGGGCCGTGCCGTGGGGTGACCCACCCCGCTCCTCGTCGCTGTCATCCAGCTCCGCACCGGTTAACCCGTGCTCCTGGACGAGCGCCTCGAGGCGGGCGCGGTCCACGAGGGCAAAGCCGAGGCCTTCGGCCACCTGCGTAGCCACCGCGTCTCCTTGGCTGCCAGCCTGGCGGGCGATCGTGATGATGCCCACAGCCGGTTCCCCCCGCACGATGACCTGCGTGAAAGACGATCAGGTCCTGCAGCAAGCCGATGCCCCAGCGCGGTGATCAGGGGTCGGTCTTGAGGACCCGCTGGTCGTGATGGTACCAGAAAAGGGGGCGGAAGAGAATGGAGCCTCGAAAGCGGAACGCCGGCGAGAGGCAAATAAAAAAGGACGACCCCGAGTGACCTTCCGGCCCTTCCTGACTTCCTCGTCCAGGTTTCCTCGGTTTCCTCGGTCTCTTCCTTCCTTGCGGTCGGTCGATCTCGATTCTTCCGTCGGTTCCCTTTCCGAGGTTTCCTGGATGGCCTTCCGACCTCTCGGGATCGTCATCTTTAATATGGCGCGCTCCACTCTCTCTGTCAATCCCCAATCTGGTCCTTCGTGGAAATGGATCCGCTTTCCGTCTGACGAGCTCCTTTTATCTGTCGTATCGCCCCGCGTAGCCCCGGGTACGTGTCTCTCGGCACGCTCTCGATCTTCAGGGACCCCATGTCGCAGGTGCCCATCGACATTTCGCCTGACCACGGAATACGCCCGGGAAAGTCCCGATCCGACAAAGTGGCAACACAGAGCCTTTTTGCCACCAGGCCTGTCATCTTGGTTCAGAATAGCGGGGTTGCCGCAGCTGACTCTCCCTAGACTCTCGGCGGCCACTAGCCTGAAGCCGACTCCGGCGGAACGGAGGGGATCTTCAGCCCGGCAGTCAGATAAAACCGCGGGAACAGGAGGTCGTCTTCTGCGCTGACCATCCCTTCCCGAACGGCTGTCCGGGCCAGGGCCGTGCGCGGGTAGATCCGGATCCCCGCCGTGACCTTGAGGCCGTCGAGGCCCAGCGAGGCGGCGAAGGCGAGACTTTCCTCGATCGATTCCTGGGTTTCCCCCGGCCCCCCCAGCAAGAGGAATCCCATCCGGCGAATGCCGTGATCCGCAAAGCGATCCGAGATCTCGCGGACCTCCGCCGGCCGGAACCGCTTGTTCATGGCTCGAAGCATTCGCGGCGAGCCGCTCTCGAATCCCAGGCTCACCTCCGCGCAGCCGGCCTCGCCCATGGCCCGAACCAGCTCCGCCGGGACCTGGTGGGGGTAGAGGATGCAGCGCCAGACAACGTCCAGCCGTTGTTCTGCGATGCAGCGGCAGAGGTCCAGGGCATAGGCCGGCGGGAGATTGAAGGTGTTATCCACGAAGTAGAAGCGCCGCACCCCGCATTGCGCCAGGCGCGTCATCTCCTCCGCCACCCGCCGAGGAGTGCGGGCGCGGATCACCCGGCCCTCGATGCTAGCGGTGGAGCAGTAGGAACAGTCCAGCGGGCACCCCCGCCGGCTCTGGATCGGGATCCACGCCTCCGGGTCGGCGGGATCCTCTCCCGGCCACAGGTCGGCTTCGGGGGCAGGCAGGGCGTCCAGGTGGCGGACCGAGGCCCGCGTCCGGCGGCCGGTGCGGCCGGGGGCACGGACTCCGGGCAGATCGGACGGATCCCTCCCTCTCGCCAGGCGCGCCAGTAGATCCGGGAAGGCGTCCTCTCCCTCGCCGCAAATACCGAAGTCGGCCCCGAGATACGCCAGGGCTGCCGCCGGGAAGATGCTGTATCCCGCACCACCCAGGACCAGCGGAGCGGACGATGCGGCCCGACAGGCCGAGACGACTCCCGCGACCTGGTCCAGGAGAAACCGCGGCGGATGCATGCACTGGTCGTCGATGTTTCGGATGGAGATGCCTATGACGTTCCGGCCGAACGGACAGGATGCTTCGCGGAATGGCCGTCCCCGGATCTGGCTCACGCAGAAGGTCCAGGAGGACCGTCGCGTGACCGGCGGCGCGAGCCGCCGCAGCGACCAGTGCGGCCCCCAGGGGGCGCGCGGGGAGGTTGACTCGCTCCGTGTTGGCCGAGATGAGCAGGACCTTCATCGCCGGCCCCTCCTGCCAGGCCCCAATCGGCGATTGGCACGGCCGGATAAAGAGTGCGGCCGGCGAACGTCGCGGGCTAGCGCCTGGTTCCGGACAACAGAACATACCAGTGGTTGAGATGAAGCTCGCCGTTCACCGTCCGCAGGTCGAACGTCGCCCGCTGCTGGGGGGTCAGAGCATCGAGGAGTGCGTGGATCTTCTGCGCGTCCTCCACCGAGACGTCGGTGGTCAAGGCGCTAAGCGGCCGGTGCCGAAGGTAGCTCTCGACGGTTTCCAGCGCAAAGCCATGCACCTCGAGCAGCCGGCGCCACTCGCTGGCCCGATACTCCCGCACGTGCGAGCCGTCGTGGTACCGGTCCAGCAGGTTCATGCAGTCATCGGCGAAATCGTCCTCCGGCGCACTCCGATCGTCGATCACCAGCCGGCCGCCCGGCCGCAAGGCCCGGTGTATCTCGCCGAGCGCACGCCCGATGTCAGCAAAATGGTGGGCGGCCCGCCGGCAGGTGACCAGGTGAAATGTCCCGGCCGAGAAGGGAAGCCGCTGGACATCCGCCAGTGCGTAAGCAACATTGGAAATGTTGCGCGCTGTTTGGAGCTTCCACGACTCTGCCAGCATCTGGGCCGTCAGGTCGATCCCGATGACCCGCCGCACCAGAGGCGCCAGGGCGAAGGCGGTATGTCCGGTCCCGGTGGCCACGTCCAGGACCCTCCAGTCCTCCTGCGGGGCGGCTAGCTCCACCACCCGGGCCAGGACCCGGGGGTCCGTGTGCGCAGCGCTGGTGGTGTACCGGGCCGCGCGCGCGCCGAAGATCCGCCTCGCCTCGCTTTCGATCGACCCCATGCTCCACCCCCGTCCCTTCGGCAGCCTGACCGCTGGCAGCGCAGTGAGTGGGCGGATTATGCGAGGCGAACGGCCTCGTCGCAAGGGAAATCCCCGAGATGGTCCCGCCTGGAGTCGGATCATGCCGGGGCCGAGGAGGCTGGAAATCTTCTGATTAGGCTTGGGTATGGCGGAACAACCCGGATTCCCTGTCGCGGGGCCGGTCGGCCGATTGCAGCGGCCCTCAAACGGCGAAGGCCTCCAGAGTGGGATGGAAGTGTCCCGCGTCCGGAAAGCCGATGGGACGGATGGCGGGCAGGGTGACCCCCGCCTGCCGGTACGCAGCGGCAATGGCGTGAACCACACCTTCGTCCCCGATTCCGCCCAAAGCGCTCGCCAGCTGATCCGGAACGGCGCGGGCCGGCGCGGACTCCACGCTCTTTTTCCGGTCGAAAATGGCCAGCGCCTGCCCGAACCCGCTGGCGGTCAGCATGGCACGATAGAAAGGGAGTTGCAGATAGCGAACCAATTCTTCCTTGAACAGTGCCGTGATGGCCTGGACGTCCGGGCTCAGGGCAGCCGGCACGGCCGCCACGACTTCGAACCTTTCGAGGGATTTCCCGGCCCGGGCCCGGCCGCGCTCCACGGCCGGCAGGACCGCCGTTCGAATGTACTCCGGCGTGCACAGCCACAAGACCACCCCGTCGGCAATCTCGCCGGCCAACTCCAGCATCTTGGCCGACAGGCCCGCCAGGAACACGGGCGGGGGCTCCGGCAGCCGGGGCAGCGCGCTCCGCCAGTGTACGTGATACCGCTCGCCGGCATGGTCGGCCTGCCCGGCCAGGGCAGCCCGCAGGACCGTCACATACTCCCGCATCGTCCTGAGGGGGCTTCCCATCTCCAGGCCGAGCGCTTCGGTCATGGACGGCCGATGACTCACCCCGATGCCCAGGCGCAGCCGGCCGGCGGACACTTCGGCCAGGGTCAGGGCCTCCTGGGCCATCGCCACCGGGTGCCGCGGATAGATCGGGACCACCCCGGTCCCGAGCGTGATGGTCGTGGTGGCCTGGGCATAGGCCGATAGGACCAGGAAGGCATCACGCCCGCCGCCGTGCGTCACCCACAGGCTTTCGTAGCCCCAGCCTTCCGCCCTGCGCGCCAGCTCGATCGCCGCCGCAAGGTCCGTCCCCGGAATGAGATATGCGCCCGTACGCTCCTTCATGGTTGCCCCGCCTTGTTCCGTTTCTGCCGGCTCGACTCTAATGGTAGACCACCCCCGAGTCGAGGACCAGCACCTGCCCGGTCGTGCTGTCGCTCCGGCAGAACTCCATGATCTGCCGGGCCACGTCGTCTCGCTCCACCGGCCGCTGCAGGGCGGCGCTTTTGGTGGTTCGCTCGACCAGGCTTGGGTCGAGCCTCGCGGTCATGCGGGTGCCCATCATCGTGCCCGGGGCGACCGCGTTCACGGTCACATCCGGTCCGAGGGCCACCGCCAGGCAGCGGGTCAAGTGGATGAGCCCCGCCTTCGAGACCGCATAGGCGATGCTGCTGCCGAGCGGCGCCAGGCCGGCGATCGAGGCCACGTTCACGATGCGCCCTCGCTTTTGCCGCAGCATGATCGGGGCCACCGCCCTGACGCACAGGAAGGGGGAGGTCAGGTTGGCGAGCAGGAGATGGCTCCAGATGTCCGGGGTCAGCCCGTCCAGATCCTTGAACGGAACCAGCTGGTTGTAGGCGGCGTTGTTGACCAGGATGTCGATCCGGCCGTACGCCTCCAGCACGCGCTCGACCACTCCCGCGATCTGACTCTCCTGGGTGACGTCAGCCTGGATGGCGACGCAACGCGGCCCCAGCGCCGACCACTCCCGGGCGAAACTTTCGGCCTGCTCCTTGGACTGCACGTAGACCCCGGCCACGTGCGTACCGTTCTCCGCGAACGTCCGGCAGATGCGCTGCCCCAGCCCTCCGGTGCAGCCGGTGACGACGGCGACAGAGCCCTGGAGCTCCATGGTTCATGTTCTCCTCGGTAAGGGTTCACCGGCGGGTCCAAAGATCGTTTTGCGGCACAGCCTGGCTGGCCGCCGCACGGCTCCCCGCGCGGTCCGGTGTGACGCTCGAACCCCCTCGGCGAGGCGGGGGGCCCAGGCGAACGCTACGCCGAGGGGGACGGGATGTCAAGATGCAGGGCCGGCAGAACGAGGATGGAGACAGGCCTTCGATCCCGTCTCGGTATTCGCCCGTCCGGCTGAAGCGATTTGGGCAGGATCCGGGACGCGTTCCAGCGGGCCGCCCGCGACAGGATCCCGGCCCGGCGGGGGGCCGGTCAACTCGCGCCCCGAACAGAAGTTCGGCTTGTCAAACTCCGGAGATGCGGTAGGATCGTGCAGGGAGGCGGGCGGCGGCCGCGACAATTCCTGTTCGAGAGGGAGGGGAAGCCAGACATGGCTGGGGAATGGACGGCAGAGAAATTGAGCGAGGCGGTGCGGGGATTCCATCCCGCTTGTGTCGTGATCGCGGCGGCCGAACTGGACGTCTTCACCGCTCTGCACGGGCAGCCCATGGGCGCGGCGGCCCTGGCAGGTCGGCTCCGGAGCGATCCGCGGGCCACGGCGGTCCTGCTGGACGCCCTGGCGGCCATGGGACTGCTCTCGAAGCGGGACGGGACATATGCGGTGCCCGACCCCGTTGCAGAGCTGCTCACCGAGTCCGGCAGCCGCTGCATGCTGGGAATGGTCCGCCATATGGGAAACTGCCTGCGCCGCTGGGGACAGCTGGCCAGCGTCACGCGCACCGGAAGGCCCGTTGAAGGGGAAGTCAGCGTCCGGGGGTCCGCGGAGGATATGGCGTCATTCATCCGGGCAATGCACGAGATCTCCGATCCGGTCGCCCCGGCGCTGATCCAGAGTCTGGGGCCGCTCGAGTTCACCCATCTCTTGGACCTGGGCGGCGCCTCAGGCACCTGGACGATCCCCTTCTTGCGGCGCTATCCGGCCGCCCGGGCCACGATCTTCGACCTGCCGGACGTGATCCCCATGGCCAGGGCCACGGTGGCGGCCGCCGGCCTGTCAGATCGTGTCCGGCTGGTGGCGGGGAGCTTCTACGCGGATAACCTGCCGGCCGGTGCCGACCTGGTCTGGGTGAGTGCGATCGTGCACCAGAACAGCCGGGAGCAAAACCGGTCCATGTTCTGCAAGATTTTCTCGGCGCTGCGCCCGGGCGGGCGCGCGCTGATCCGCGACTTCGTCATGGAGGAGTCTCGAATCAAACCGCCCGGGGGAGCCTTCTTCGCCGTCAACATGCTGGTGGCCACGCCTGGCGGCGGGACATTCACGTTCGGCGAGCTGCGGGACGACCTGGGGGCCGCGGGATTCGTCGACGCCACGCTGCTTCGCCGAGGTGAGGGCATGGACTCGGTGGTCAGCGCGGTCAAGCCCGCGTGAGATCGCCCGGCGGACGCTGCACCGCCGCCCGGCGCCCGCATGCGGGCGCCCACCGCGGCTGCCGCCACGTGCCGTTCCTTTCGCCTTTCGCAGGAGCAGCCGGATGAATGAGACGCTGCCGCGCACCTTCGCCGCCCCCGGGACCTACGTGCAAGGTCCCGGCGTCCTGGGGGTTGTCGGACCCCATCTCGCCCGTCTGGGGAAACGGGCCGTCGGCGTGGTGGATCCCAACGTCCGGGCGCAGGCCGAGCCCGTCCTCGCCGCCGCCTGCGCTTCCGAGGGGATCGCCTGGCAGGCCGAGCCGTTCCCCGGCGAGTGCACAGAGGGCGTGGTGGACGGGTTGCTGGCGACGGCGCGTCCCTGGAAGCCCGAGATGGTCGTCGCCGCCGGGGGCGGCAAGGCGCTGGATACCGGCAAGCTCCTCGCGGAGGCTCTCGGCCTCCCGGCGGTCATGATCCCCACCATCGCGGCCACCGACGCGCCCACCAGCCGGGTGGCAGTCCTCTATACCGAGGACCACGCGCAGCTTCGCGTGGTCCGACTCCGGAGCAATCCAGCGCTGGTTGTGGTGGATACTTCCATCATCGTCCGGGCGCCGCTTCGCTTCCTCGTGGCGGGGATGGGTGATGCCATCTCGACCTGGCCCGAGGCGCGGACCTGCGCGGCCACCGGGGGGCGCACTCCCGTGGGGGGCCGCTCCTCCCCTGCGGCGCTGGCCCTTGCCGAGCTCTGCTACCGGACGGTCCTGGCCCACGGCCGGCAGGCCCGCGAGGACGCCACGCACGGACGGGTCAGCGAGGCGGTGGAACTGGTGGTGGAGGCGAACACGCTGCTCAGCGGCCTGGGCTTCGAAAGCGGGGGGCTGGCCGCCGCGCACAGCCTCTACGCCGGTCTCAGCACCCTGCCGGCAGGGGCCCCCTACCTCCACGGGGAAAAGGTGGCTTTCGGCGTGGTGGCCCAAGCCGTCCTAGAGGACTGGCCCGCCGCCGAGCGAGCCGAGCTACTGGATTTCTACCGCGACGTGGGGCTGCCCGCCACGCTGGCCGCGATCGGTCTCGGAGACGCCACGGCAGCTGATCTTCGGCAAGCCGCCGGGGTGGCCTGTCGCCCCGGGTCCCACATGCACAACTTGCGGCGGCCGATCAGCGTCGAAGAGTTGGTCGGCGCCCTGGAGAGCCTCCGCCGCTGATCGGGTTTTCCTGTCGCCGGATTCAGGGCGGCGACGTATGAACCGTCGGCCAGGCGCCACGGCGCCTCAGGAGATTCCCATGTCCCAGCCAACGATCGTCCGGTTTGACGAGATCCCCGTCGTTCCCCGCGGCAGCGGGGTGGAGACAAAGCCGCTCCTCCTCGAGGCGACGGGCGCCGAGTCCTTCGTGAGCGGCGTGAGCACTTTCCCGGTTGGATCCGCCCTCCGACTGCACAAACACAACGCCCAGGAAATGGTCGTCCTCCTGGAAGGGGAGGCTACGGTAGAGGTGAATGAGCAGCGGCACGACCTCGTGCCCTATGACACCACGGTCGTGCCCGCCGGCATGTTCCACCGGTTCATCAACCGGGGCCGGACGCCGATGCGCATCTTGTGGGTGTACGGCTCCACCCATGTCACCCGAACGTTCGCCGATACGGGCGAGACGGCAGAGCACCTGTCGGCGCAGGATAAAGGCGGCGTTCGCCAGTAGCCGCGGGATCCCTGGAGGAACGTCCGCGCCCTCTCTGCCTCGTCCCTTTGCCTTTCACCTTGACATGGCGTTAACGGGCGAGTACTTCTTTGTCCCGAGGGGAACGAACGCCGTGAGTTTCTGGCCGGTTCCTGCGGCGTCCACCGGTCGGGTCCCGGCGCGTTCGGCTGGGCCCCGGAATACCCTCTGCGCATGGCGGGGGGCGCCACACCGAGAGGGGGAGGGATCATGTCAGGTCTTCCGGGGAATCCGCTGGGCTATGCCCGTGATATCGCCGAGGGCAATGCCCCCCTGACGGTCATCCAGCTCAAAAAGTTGACGCCGGAGGAATTGAAGAAGATGTTCCTCAATCTGAACATCGTCCTCCGCGAGGTCCGCACTGCCACCGTCGTCGAGCACGATATCGACGGGATGCGCCGACGGGCCCACAAGCTCCAGCGGCTCAGCAACGCGGTCCTGCTGCTGGAGACCCACGCCAAGAAGCTGCGCGTCCCCCTCTGAGCCCCCCGATCTGGACACCGCCATCGGCGAGCTCCAGGCGCCGGTTTCTCCCGCCGCCGCCCTCCAGAGAACTCACGCGCGGGGATACCCCACGGTTTGGGCCAGGGTGATCTTCTGATCCGGGCGCAAACCCATGGCGCGCGCGAGGCCGGGCCGGTCGATCGACGCCCGGACGACCGTCGCCAGGCCCTCCGACGCGCAATACAGATAGACGTTCTGGCTGATGAACCCCGTGTGCGCGGCGGCGTAGAATTCCCGATCCTGCGGAGCGGCCCGCCCCATCTTTGCCAGATCCGACACGTAGACCAGGGTCACCGGCGCCTCCTTCACGAACGCCTGGCGGCCGGTCAGTGCCCGGATGTCTTCGGCGAGAATAGGCACCAGCCCGTGCGTCTTGGCATCATAGAGGTGCAGACCGTCGACCGAGGCTAGATAAATATCCGTTTCCTGCGAATTGCTCGCGGACGGTGCCGTCCGCCCGCCCGACTCCGGACGATTCACACCGAAGCCCGCCCACAGCATGCCGGAGAGAACGGGGAGCGGCAGCCTCTCCGGCCGGAATTCGCGGGACGACCGTCGTTCCCTCAGCACCTGCATCAGTGGTCGCCCGCCGGCCATCTGCGGCGGCGGGAGCGAGATTGCTTTGGCGTTCTGAGCCTCGGCGGCCAAGCCCGCCCGGTCGGCCACGACGAGCGCCGCCCCGACGGCCGCGAACTGCAGAAATGCACGTCGATCAATGCCGGTGGATCGTGGAGAGGACATGCCGGGCCTCCTTTCGGGCTTCTTGCCTACGGACGCACGAGCGACCTGTCGGGATCATCCGGCGCGATAGGCGGGACAGCCGGATCGTGGCACCCGCGCCGCCGGTCAGGGCATTCTTCGCGCCCTGGCGGTGAGATATCTTCTGAATGGGCTCAGTACCACCTGAGATCGGCGGGTGGCGACACGCCCGTGATGTTGGTTCGCAATTCCTTCAATCCCTCGATTTGGCCGATGACCGTCGGCAGCGCGTCCACGACCTCCGGCCATCGGGTCTCGCCGGAGATGGTCACGACTCCGTCACGGGCTGCTACCTTCAGCTCAGCATCTCGGGTCCGATAGTCCACGGCCAGTGCGGCGGCGACCCGGCCCTCCAGTGTAAGATCTTGCATGGCCCGCAGCGAGGCCGCCGTGGGCCGGAATTCCTCCCGCTCGGTCATTCGGACCACCATGTCGCATCCGGTCTGGAGGCTCATCCGGCTCAGGTTCAGAACCATGTCGTACAGGTAGGCATCATCCCAATCGACCCCGAACAGGAATCGAGTCCATTCTCGTCGCTCCTTGTCCACCCGCTCGATGGAGGCGATCGCCTCGGGGCCTCCCAAGCCTTCCCGCTGCATGGCTACCTTGAGGCGAAACCCGAGAATCGGCGATCACCCGGACGCTGATGACGTGAGAGATGCCGTGCAGAAGAAAATGGCCGAGGTGGCCATGATACACCAGGTTGCCGTCCATGGCCTGCTCGCACAGGGTTGCCCGCACGACCGCCAGATAGGCGGTGCGCTCCCCGATCACCCGTTCCCAGAAAGAGGGCCGCCGCTCCATGGCTGCGGTGAGATCCTCCCGCGAAACTCCGTACCGTCTGGCGGCCAACTCGAGGTTCTCTTCCCGGCTGAGGCAGCGGTACCCCAGCCGGTCTGCCACCCCTCTGGCGAGCGCCTCTCCGCTGCTGAAAGTCCCCCGGGAAATGGCGATGATTGACATCGTGTCCCTCCGCGCAAAGCCAGATTCGGACCGCCCACAATGCTGCAAGGGCAGGTCACCGGCCTGGAGTCCACTCTGGAGAGACGACCTGCGTCCGAGCTCCCCTGTCCACCCAGACCCGGCAGCCGCCCTGGCCCCACCGGCCGGCCGAGGAACGGAGGTCTGGGGGGGGCGTCGCGAATCGCCTCGCTGCAAATAAGATGGTGCCTCCGCATGGATGTGTCAACGCGATGCGGCACACGAAGAAAGCATCGGACGAAGACGGAGCAGGGCGGTGCCGAATGGATGGTGTCAACCGTTCACGCTAACCGAGGTGTTGGAGGGTGGAAGTCGAGAGGATGCGTGATATGCCCCCAGGAAGGCGCGGAGGCGCAGCATGGGTCTGAACGCCGCCGAAGGGCGCACACGGCGAGCCTGACAGGCCCCGGCTATGCCGACCACCCGGCGGGCTCGCACGCTCGTTCTGCCGCCTGGTGGCCCGGCAGGGAGGTGTCCCACCGGAGGGCAACCAGCCGTTTTCCGGTCGTGGAGGCCGACGCGTCCGAAGCCAGCCAGAGCAGGGGGGCTACCATGATTTCCGGGTCCAGCAGCCGCTGCCGCGCCTCCTCGGACAGGCCGTCGGGGATCATGCCCGTGTTGGAAGCGCCGCCCGGGAGAAGGGCATTCACCGTGACCCCCGTCCCGGAAAGCTCCTGCGCCCAGATGATGGTCTCGGACTCCAGCGCCGCCTTGGACGGGCCGTAGGGCGAAAAGCCGACCCGGCGCATGGTTTCATGGTTGATGCTGATGTTGATGATGCGACCCCACCCCTGCCGCAGCATCTGCGGCACCACCGCCCTGGCCATCAAAAAGGGTCCATTGACGTTGGTGTCAATGATCATACGCCAGATGCCGGGATTCGCCTCCCAGAACCGGGTCGGCTGCGTCAGGAAGGCGGAGCTGATATACCGCATACCGCGCCCGGCGTTGTTGACAAGGATGTGGATCGCGCCGAAGCTCGCCATCGCCTCGTCCGCCACGGCGCGGCAATCCGACTCCCGGGCGACATCCGCCAGCAGCGGCCTGGCGCGTCCGTCCCCGGCCAGCCGATTGGCATCGTCGGCCGCCTGACGGATCTGGGCCACGCTCTCTGCGGCGGTCGCCACCACCCGTGCCCCCGCCCGCGCCAGCCCCATCACCATCGCTCGCCCCAGGCCGCGTCCGCCGCCCGTCACGATGGCCACTCTGCCCGAGAGTCCCGGCGCCTGTCCTGTCATTCTCTCGCCCTCCAGAGCCCCTAAAAGGGTAATGAAAAACTCGTTTTCGCTCAGGCTGCTCAAAAAGGTCCAGCTGCAAGGCGGCCCGCAAAGCGCGGGGCACCCGCCACGGGCGGGTCAAGGCGTACTTCCGGTACGCCGCAGCGAGTGCCCGAGTGGGCGGGGTACCCATCCGAAGGATGGGCACCCATCAGATGGGTACCCGGCAGATGGGCCTTGTAGAGTCAAAGTGGAGCGCGGTCCTGCGCTCGCCCTCGAATCGGTCGCCGCACGCGGCTACTGGAGACCACGACGAAGCACCAGACCGTTTCCCCACTCTGCTCATCGAACCGTGCGTGCGGTATTCCCGCACACGGCTCTCGGACGGGTTTCACACCCCGGCATGCGCAGGCGGCGCCAGACGGACACCGCGCAGCGAGAACACCCCCAGCTCGCCAAACACCCGAGCGAGGCGGAACCGCCGCGTCCCTCGCGAGGGGACCTTGTGCCGACGCCGCAGGAAGTCGCGCACGCGCTCATAGACGTAGTGGTCCACCGCGCGGTAGGCCAGCCAGCGCGTCCCGTAGGAGAAGTAGTGGGCCCAGCCCCGGAGCACGGAGTTGAGATCGACCACGATCATCTCCCAGGGCGCCTGGTTGCCCGGCCGGAGGATTCCCCGGATGCGCCCCTTGACCCGCTGCACCGCCTTCTTGGCGGGCGCGGCCCCCAGGTACCCATGCCCATCCTTCCGGTAGTGCAGCGGCCCGAAGGTGTAGCCCAGGAAGGTGAACGGCTCGCGCCGCCCGTCGACCACCCGGGTCTTCTGCTCGTTGAGCGTCAGCCCCATCTGGGTGAACCAGCGGCGCGTCTGCGCGAGGACCTCGGCTGCCCCATGCTGGCACAGGATCACGAAGTCATCCGCGTAGGAGATGAGCCGCGCCCCGTACCGCCGGTCGAGCCCCCGCAGGCGAAAGACTTTCAGGAAGCGGTTCATGTAGAGGTTGGCGAGCAGCGGCGAGACACATCCGCCTTGCGGCGTGCCCCGCGTGCTCCGCTTCCCCCCGCTGAACCGCCACCCGCCGCCGTCGGCCCGCTCCGCCACTGGCGCCTTGAGCCACCGCTTGAGCAGCCGGAGCAGCCGGCGATCGCTCAGGCGGCGGGCCAGCGGTTGCATGAGGTCGGCGTGTGGAATCGAGTCGAAGTAGCCCGATACGTCGGCGTCAATCACCGCGGAGTGCCCGGCGCACAGCTCCCGGTGCACTGCCTGGACGGCCTGCAAGGCCGTGCGCCCCGGCCGATAGCCATAGGCCGTGGGTGCCAGGTCCACCTCGAAGATCGGTTGCAGGATCAGCAGCGCGGCGGTTTGGACCACCCGGTCTCGGATGACAGGAATCCCGAGCGGCCGCTCCCCGACCCCGCCCGGCTTGGGAATGCGCACCCGCCGCACCGGTTGCGGCCGATACGTCTCGGTACGCAGCGCCTCCTGCACTGCGGCCAGCCATGGCTCCACCCCTGCCGCCTCGATGTCCGCGAAGGTCACCCCGTCCACGCCCGGCGCGCCCCCGTGCTGCTTGCTCAGGGCGTAGGCATGGGCCAGGACGTCCAGGCGGTACACCTTGTCGTACAGGAGGTAGAAGCGGTAGGCCGGCTCCTGCTTGGCCTTGATGTAGAGCGCCTCTTGGAGCCGCCGGAGCTTTGTTGGAGTTGCCAGGCTCACGCCAATCTCCCACCCCTTGACTCGGTGCGACGCACCCCGAACCAGGGTCCCTTCCCTCCCCACCGGTTGTGTTGTCCGATGGGTACCCGCGGTACTGTGGACCCCTCCGACGCCCAGAGCCGCCCCCACCCCAACGATGGGGCGAGGGGCGCGACCCCTCGCGGCGTTGGGCCTCCCGTGTTGCGCTCTGCTCTCTGCCGACGTGCCACGCCCCATACCCCGGTGAGGGACTCCGTCGTCATCGGTCGGTTGCTCCTACGGAGCCGGCGGTCTTCCCTGACTGAAAAGCAGGTCGACCCTCACGACAGCACTTTCGAGGCTTGCCCAGGCTTCACGCATGTTGCGGCCCGTCCGCTTGCGGACCCACCCACGGTGGGCCCCTGTCCCGAGGGCTTCGGCCAGTCGGTTACCCTCCTTGCCGCCTCGGTAGCTACTGGGGTGTACCGACAACTCCCCAGGCCGGACTTGCACCGGCAAGAGCAAAGCGCCTTTCACGGCGCGCTTTCAGCAGCCTGCTAAGCGCGCGGGGCGCCTCGGCCGCCCCCTCGCCGGTCCCCGGCACGGCGGGGCCGCTGGCAGGGGGGCGTAAATTGCAGAAGGTGTCAGCGCACCCTTCAACGCAGGCCTTCCTCCGCTTTGGCGATCACCGCTTCCGTCGGCAGGCACTGGTCGAACCCGTGGGGCGGATACAATCGGAGCGCCTCCCTGGCATGCTTCAGGGAAGCGGTGAGTTTTTCCCTGCGTACAGTCACGTCGTCCGTGACCGCGGCCTCCGCCAGCAGATCGATGGCCAGCAGATGCTCGATCCAGGCCGTGCGCTGGGGGCAGTAGCCGCGCGGGCGCGAATAGCAGATGGTGACACCGCTGTCGCCGCCGGTCTCGCCGGCGGGCAGGTCGCGGACATTGTCCAGGTAGCGGTAGAAGTCGTTCTCGTACGGGCTCAGGTCCGCCTGCGCCGCCGCGGTCTTCGACTGGATGCAGCCTTGCGGCGTGAACAGGTCCTGCCTCATCAGCCGGATCAGTTCACCCTGGTAGTAGAGCGCGTGGCCGTTGTCCGGATCCAGCGCCAGAAGCTCCCGGATATCGGCTTGCACGGCCGTGAAATCGGGCTTGCCGTTCTGCAGCATGGCATCCCGGGCGGCGGCGAAATGGGTCTTCAGTGCGCCGGCGAGATGGACCATGCGCACGGGCGGGCATCTATCGCGGTACACGATCACGCCGGTCACGAGCAGGGCCGCGACCACAACGACAGGGATCCAGAGTCTGCGGGGTTTCCGCCGCGCCACCGGCATGGACGACGGCCTGCCGGTTCCGGAGGCTGTCCCGTCCAGCAGGCCGCGAACGGTCTGCGCCAGCAATTCGAGATGCGGCGCCAGCGGCGGTCGGAAGGCATCGAGCCACTGGGTGGTGCCTAGGAAATATTCCATGGAACCCGCTGGCGCCACATCCTCCAGGCGAACCGGGATGATGTCCACGCCCTTGGCCACCGCGCGCTCCACCTCGCGCAGCACCTGGGGCGAGCCGTTGGAGCGGCCGCTGAACAGCAGCACCATCACGCGGCAGCCGTTGATGCCCTCGATGATGGAGCCGCCCCAGTCGTGGCCCGGCGGGATGTCTCGCGGCGCCATCCACACGCGGATGCCGGCATGCTCCAGCGCTGCGCACACCTGCGCGGCGACCTGGTCGTCCTTGCTGGAGTGGCTCAGGAAGACATCGCGTGCCATGGTGAAGGCCCCCGATTCCGCCGGCACATCGTATCGGCTCTCAGCGCCGGCCGGTCTCGCCGGGTGCCGCGATGGCGTGGGCTTCCCGCCCCCAGGCGAGCTTCTGCGGCCGCGGCAGGCGCTGGAGGTCCGCTTCGAGCCGCAGCGCCTGGGAACGCGCGCCCTGTATGCCGCTGCGGTGTTCCTGGAGACGCCGCGCCGGTTCCATGGTGAAGTCGATATGGCCTGCGCCCATTGACGGGTGCACCCGTAATGGTAGTCCAAGCCGGCTCCGAACGCCAGCACAGGGCGCGGCTGCGGGAGCAGCGTGGCGATCGCCCGCGCCCCGGGGGCGAACAATCGGGAATGCTGCGGTCTGGGTCGCTCTTACGCCGATATGGATAGTGATAGCGGCAAGGGCGGCTCGCAAGGGAGGATGACAAAGACTGGAACGTCCCCTCTGACGACAGCGGCGTTCTTCTGTTACCGGCTTGAGGACGGCTAGGCCGTTCGACGTGTCCCACCTTGACGACCCGTCGCTTTCGGCTAAGATGGCGGCGGTTCTTTCTCAAACCCCGCATTTCCGGAGGTGGTCCATGAACGAGCAGCTCAGGCAGATTGCGGACAGGATCCACGGCCTGCGGGAAATTGCCCACCTGTCCATCGAGACCTGCGCCCAGGATCTCGCAATCCCCGCGGAGAGATACCGAGAGTACGAAAGCGGCGCCATAGACATGCCGGTGAGTTTTCTCTACCAGGTCGCCCAGAAATTCCAGGTGGAGTTGTCCTCCATCCTCACTGGCGAGGAGCCGCGCCTGCGGATCTATTCGGTTACGCGCGGCGGCCGAGGGGTGAACGTCGAACGCCAGAAGGAGTACAACTACCAGAGCCTCGCGTTCAACTTCATCGACAAGAAGATGGAGCCGTTTCTCATCACGGTGGAACCCGTCCCCGACTCCGCCCCTGTTCCTCTGAACTCCCACCCCGGCCAAGAATTTGAGTATCTTCTTGAGGGGACCCTGAAGGTCGTGGTGGGCGGTCACGAGGTGGTGCTCGCGCCGGGAGATTCGATCTTCTTCGATTCGAGCCATCCCCATGGGGTGATGGCGGTCGGCGGGTCGCCGGCAAAGTTCGTCGCCGTCATCCTTTGAAGAAGAAAGGGGGAACGGAGCCATGCTCGAGCGGTTTCTCTCCCAGGTCAACTATTCCTCCTATGAAGATTTTGCGCAGAACTTTCGGATCGACGTCCCTGAGCGGTTCAACTTCGCCTACGACGTAGTGGACCGGATCGCCCGGGAGGCTCCGGACCGATCCGCCCTGGTGTGGTGCGATGACAAGGGCGGTGAGGCGCGCTTCAGCTTCGCCGAGATCGCCGAGCGCTCGAGCCGCGCTGCGAACTTCTTCCTCTCCCTCGGGATCGGGCGGGGCGACCCGGTGATGCTCATCCTCAAGCGCCGCTACGAATACTGGTTCTGTCTCCTCGCGCTGCACAAGATCGGCGCCATCGCGATTCCGGCCACGCACCTCCTCACCCGAAAGGACATCGTGTACCGGAACAACGCGGCAAGCGTGAGGGCCATTGTCTGCGTGGATGAACCCGGTGTCCTCGACAACGTGGAGGCCGCAGCGGCCGAATCTCCTACCCTCGCCTACCGCATCAGCCTCGGTCGGGCGAGGGCCGGCTGGCTGAGTCTGTCGGAGGGGATGCACGAGGCGGACTCCTCCTTGGAGCGCAAGCCCACCCAAAGCAAGGACACGAGTCTGTTGTACTTCACCTCGGGCACCACCGGCATGCCCAAGATGGTGCAGCACGATTTCGCCTACCCGTTGGGCCACATCCTCACCGCACGGTACTGGCAGAATGTCGAGGAGGGGGGCCTGCACCTCACGGTGGCCGACACGGGTTGGGCCAAGGCCGCCTGGGGGAAGATCTACGGCCAGTGGATCTGCGGCTCAGCCGTGTTCGTCTACGACTACGACCGCTTCGCCCCGGCCAGCCTGCTCGACGTCATCTCCAAGTACAAGGTCACCTCCTTCTGCGCCCCGCCCACGATCTACCGTTTCTTCATAAAGGAAAACCTGAAGCGGTACGACTTCCGCGCCCTTCACACCTGCACGGTGGCCGGCGAGCCGCTCAACCCGGAGGTCTATCACCGATTCAAGGAGCTGACCGGGCTCTCCCTGAAAGAAGGCTACGGCCAGACCGAGATGACCTTGGCCGTCGCGGTCTACCCCTGGGTTGAGCCCAAGCCCGGCTCGATGGGGCTGCCCTCCCCCGGATACGACATCGACCTGCTGAACGAACAGGGGGAGTCCTGCGAGGTAGGCGAGAAGGGCGAGATCGTGGTGCGCACGGACAAACGGTCGCCCGTTGGGATGTTCCTTGGCTACTACCGCGACCCGGACCTCACCGGGAGTGCGTGGCACGACGGGATCTACCACACGGGTGACGTGGCCTGGCACGACGAGGATGGGTACCTCTGGTTCGTGGGCCGCACGGACGACGTGATCAAGAGCTCCGGATACCGGATCGGTCCCTTCGAAGTGGAGAGCGCCCTCATCGAGCACCCGGCGGTCCTCGAATGCGCCGTCACCGGGGCGCCCGATCCCGATCGTGTGCAGGTGGTGAAGGCCACGGTCGTACTGGCCAAGGGATACTCCCCGAGCCCGGAGCTGTCCGCGGAGCTCCAGGAGCACGTGAAAAAGACCACGGCGCCGTACAAGTATCCCCGCATCATCGAGTTTGCGACTGAGCTTCCCAAGACCATCAGCGGAAAGATCCGGCGGGTGGAGATCCGAGAGAAGGATGGGTCGTAGCGGCGGTGCCCTTTCGACGGCTCCTGGCAAGGAGTCGGGTGAGATCCACCAGCGTCATCAATGCGCGCAATGACAATTGGGGACCTTGCAGTCTATGTCGCCTTTCCGTGCCCCCTCACGCGCTTGCCGAATACGTCGCATCCGGCGACCTTCTTGTCCAAGGCGTAGCGCGTTGGGGCCCGGGCGGCTTCGGCCGCAGCCGCGGCCCTCGAAAGAGAGAGTGCGATGCGCGAGAATCGAGTAAAGGCGAAGATGCGCCAAGGAACGCTTGCCATCGGGACGTCCGTCGGTCTCGCGGATCCCGCTGTCGTAGAAGTGATCGGCCTAGCAGGGTTTGATGCGGCCTTCATCGACATGGAGCATGCCTGCTTCGAGCTCGGCCTGGTGGAGGAGATGGTCCGCGCCTGCGAGGTCGCAGGGGTCACGCCCATCGTGCGCGTCCCCGACAACAATCCGAAAACCATGCTGCGGCTGCTCGATGCCGGCGTGCAAGGCATTCAGGTGCCACATATCGCCGGCGTGGCAGACGCCCTCGCCGTCGTGAAAGCGGTCCGGTACGCGCCGCTCGGCGAGCGTGGGATGGCGGGCGCGTCGCGAGCGGCACGGTACGGCACTGTGCCGCTCGGGGAGCACCTCGCGACCTCAAATGCCGAAATCCTGTTGGCGCTGATGATCGAGGACCTGCCCGCCCTGCGCGACGTGGCGGAGATCGCCGCCGCACCGGGGGTTGACCTCATCGCCATCGGACCGGGCGATCTCTCGGCCGCCCTGGGGGTGAGCGATCCGCGGGATCCGCGGCTCCGCGAGACGATCGAGCATGTCGCGGCGACCCTCCGGCGGGTCAACAAGGCGCGGATGGCCTTCCCGCTGGGCCTCGCGGCGTACCCGGTGACCCCCGCCCGCCTGCGGGAGATGGGCGTCGCCTACTCGAATTGCTATCCCGGGGACCTGGGTCGCCTTCTGCAATCCTACCAGGCTCAGGTGCAGCAACTCCGGGCTGAACTGGGGTGAGGGCGACAGCGGGGCAGGTTACTTTTGGCCCAAAACTACGCGGTGGGCCAATCGCTGGAGGGAAGACACGGCTCGATCACCGTAATACGGGACGGTAGTGCGTAGTACGCGAGTACGGGACGTAGCATTATTTGTATAATCTTCTGCGTTTGCGGCCAGCGGGAGCAATAGGAGAAGCCCACGGGTTAGGGCAAGGGAAAGCGGGAGGAAAATCCGTAGGATGCCGGCACGGCGGGCTAGGCCTGGCCGCGCGCCATCCGAGTCCCTCCCCTCCTCGGGAGAAGTGGTCCGGGGAAGGCAAGATATGACAGGTAATGCAACTCTGACAGCTTCTTCCGAGCCTACATCCCGCAGAGGGGCAAGCTCTTCTGGCTGATCTTCGATCTGGTCCGACAGCGGCATCTGGGGGGCTGGATGCAAGGAAGCAGCCGTGGCGGCGAGGACTGTGAACTGCCTCGCACGGCGGCTACCCGGTCCGGGAGGCGGCCGGGTTTATGGCCCCGGCTCCAGAAGCACGATCTCGCTGTGGGAGCCGAGACGCATCGGCGGCCCCCAGAAGCCGGTGCCCGTGGAGATGTTCAAAAAGGCGCCCCCCGTGTCATGCAGGCCTCTGAGGTATGGATAGAACAGTCCCACCATGAAATTGAACGGCCAGATCTGGCCGTTGTGGAGGTGGCCGGAGAGCATCAGCCCGACACCGTGACGCGCGGCGAGGTCGAATCCCGTCGGCTGATGATTCATGAGGACCGTAAAGATCGGCGTGCGGGGCGTGCGGTCGAGGACGGACTGCATCAGGTCCGTGCCGTAGCTGTTATCGACCCCGATGATCCGGATGCCGTCAAAGCTCATCGCCTCGTTGCGCAGCCAGCGAATCCGTGTGGCCGCCAGCATCTGCCGCACGTTGTCGTATCCGGTGTAGGAATCGTGATTGCCCGAGGTGAACACGGCAGGGGCGACAAAATCCTGAAGCTGCGGGACTATGGCGCGGGTCGTGGGGTTGGCATTATCGAATAGATCGCCGGTGATGAGGATCAGGTCGGGCTTGAGGGCATTGGTCTTCGCGATGATGTGGGCGAGGGTCGCGGGCCCAATCGATCCGATGTGGATGTCGGAGAGTTGGGCGATCCTGAGCGGCAGATGGGGCACCCGCTCCCGGCGGACCGTGATCGTGTGGGCGTTGACGAAGGCGAATACCGCGAGACCGCAGGCGAGGCCGCAGGCACCGATTCCCCACGCCCGCTGCGGGAGGGGGATCACCAGGGACAGGATCTGCTGGGCCGACAGGATCCACAGCAACAAGAAGCAGACTCCCAGCCACAGCATCGCCAGCGTGTACACGGCGCCGGTCAGACGGTTGCCGATGGCACTTTCCAGGGCGAGGGCGACCACGAATGACAAGGTGAGCGGGACGAGCGCCACGTAGAACCAGCCGCTCTGCCGGAGGCCAAACAGGCGGAACAATCGCGCCAGGACATACCAGTTCATCCCCAGATACACGCTGCAGACGATCAGGACGAAGAGCACACGGCTTGTCATGGCTGGACGTTACCATACCCATCCAGGGCGGGCAAGGCCGGCGACCCGCGCCGTCCGGACATTCCCCTTGACGCTTGCAGCGCCAGCGCGGCATGATCGAAAGCATCCAGCAGGCTGCTAGGACATTTTTCTGTGGATCCGGAGAGCGATGCCGGCGCCGTCGTGGCGGCGGCATCTTCCGGGATCGAGGCACGGGCGAGGCGCGCCCTCGCCGCCGCTCACCTCAACAACAAGGAGCGTTCCCATGAATCCGGTCGTGCTGGTCACCCGCAAGCTGCCGGAGGCCGTCGAGGCTCGCCTCCGGCGCGATTACCGCCCACGGCTCAACCCCGACGACCGTCTCTATTCTAGCGACGAGATGATCGAGCGTGCTGCGGGCGCGGACGCCGTCCTTCCCTGCCACACCGAGCGCTTCTCGGCCCCGGTGATCGCGCGGCTTCCCGACAGCATCCGCATCATCGCCAACTTCTCGGTGGGGTTCGACCATGTCGACCTGGAGGCGGCGAAAGCCAGGGGCATCGTCGTCACCAACACGCCCGAGGTGCTTTCCGACGCCACCGCCGAGCTGACCATCATGCTGATGCTGGGTGCGGCCCGACGGGCCAGCGAGGGGGAGCGCTTGGTGCGCACCCGCGAGTGGCGGGACTGGAGCCCCAGCTTCATGGTGGGCACCCAGGTGACCGGCAAGCGGCTCGGCATCGTGGGGATGGGTCGGGTCGGCCAGGTCACGGCCCGGCGCGCCCGGGGGTTCGACATGGAGATCCATTATCACGACGTTCCGTCGCCTGCCCCCGGAGCGGGAACAGGGGGCGATCTTTCATCCGACTGTGGAAGACCTCCTGCCTCACTGCGACTTCCTGGCGTTCCACTGCGTCGCCACGCCGCAGACCCGGAAGATGCTCAACGCCGAGCGCATCGCCCTGCTTCCCAACGGGGCCATCGTCGTCAACGCCAGTCGCGGCGCGGTGATCGACGACGAGGCGCTGATCGCCGCGCTGAAATCCGGCAAGGTGAACGCGGCCGGCCTCGACGTTTACAACAACGAGCCGGACATCCACCCGGGGTATCGGGAGCTCCCCAACACCTTCCTGATGCCGCATATCGGCAGCGCGACCAAGGAGACCCGCGACGCCATGGGATTCCGGGCCCTGGACAACCTGGATGCGTTTTTCGCCGGCCGCGAACCCGTGGACCGGGTGGCCTGAAGGACCGCTGAGGCACAGCAGGGCAGAGGAGCTGAGGCCTGCGGGCCGGGAAGCGGAGCGCGTCGCCCCTGTAGCTCTTGCCTCCCAGCCGATCGCCCAGGCCGCTAGTGTAATCCGTCCAATGCTTCTTTACTTTTGCGGGGCCGTCATGCCGGCGAAAGCCGGCATCCAGGGTGCCCCGCAGGTTGCTCAAAAAGGCGCAGATGTCCCTCGACTTCGCTCGGGACCGTGAGCCTGTCGAATGGCAAGGCGGCCTCACCCATCCCTCGGGATGGGTACCCGGGCCGAGCACCCGCCGCAGACGGGTCAAGGCGTACCTCCGGTACGCCGCAGCGAGTATCCGAGCGGGCGGGGCACCCATCCGAAGGATGGGCACCCATCAGATGGGTACCCGGCAGATGGGCCTTTTTCAGCAGCCTGCTAGGGCGTGATGCCCGACCAGTGCAAGAGCTCGTCGGCCGGCACGCGCGTCCGCGGGAAACGGTTCACCGGCGCTTCCGTGACCGGGTAGCCGATGGGCAGGGCCAGCATCACCCGCTTGCTCTCGGGGATCCCGAGGACCTCGTGGAAGATCCAGGGATAGCGGAGTGGCGCCGCCTGCGGGCAGGTGCCCAACCCCTTCCCGTGCGCCAGGAGCTCCAAGGCCAAAGAGATCGCCCCCACGTCCATAACCGCCAGCTCTGTGAAGGCCCGCTCCATGCTGAGGAGGATGACCTGGGGGGCGTCGAAGAACCCGATCCCGGCAAGGGACCACTCGTCCTTCCTGGCTTTGTCATCCGCCGCGATCCCCAGCGCCTGGAGCACGGCGTTTCCCATCTCCAGGCGGCGCTGCTTGAAGCGCTCGGGAAGCTGCGCCGGCCAGCCCATCTCCGGCTTGCCGACGGGATCGGCGGCTGCCGCCTCGCGCAGGCGTGTGCGGAGCTTCTGAAGCGACTCTCCGCCCACGATCGTGAATTCCCACGGCTGGGTGTTGGCCGCGGAAGGGGCCCAGTGCGCCTGGTCAACCAGCTCCCGGAGGATGGCAGGCGGCACGGGATCGGGGCGAAACACACGGATGCTGCGGCGTCCTCGGACGGCGTCTTCGAGCTGCATGGAAACCTCCTTATCCTCTCTTCCAGTTTTTCCCCCAGCCGACGTTGGCGGGAAAGACGGTGGGGCCGGCCCCCACCACGGCGGGAGATGCGAACCAGTCCTGCACCCTGTCGCGCCACGCAATGAAGTGGGGCGTCTGCATGTGGGCGTCGAACGCGGCCCTGTCCGTGTACACCTCGTACAGGTAGATGCGATTCGGGTTCTGCTCATCCTGGATGATGTCGAAGCGGACGCACCCGGGCTCGTTGGCGACGGATCCCCGGGCGTCATCCAGCATGGCGGAGACGAACTGCTCTTTGAGGCCGGGCTTGATGTCGATGGTCACCACCAGAGCGTACATGCTGTGTCCTCCCCGCGGGGGCGAGCCTCTCTCCGCAGCAGACCGGCTGCTACCAGTCGACACGATACCGCTGCACCGCCGCCTCGTCCAGCTCCACGCCGATACCCGGCCGGGTGGGGACATGGATGCAGCCTTGCTCCACCCTGAACGGCTCCTTGACCAGGCGGGCGCGCAGGTCGGCCGGCTCTACCGGGTAATAATGCGTGGGCCACTCCACGGCCAGTAGGTTGGGAATCATGGCTGCGAGCTGCACCGCCATGGCGTCGTAGATCGGTCCGTAGGGCTGGTGGACCAGGACGGGGGTGCAGGCCACCTCCGCCATATCGGCCACCAGGCGGGCCTCCAGGAGTCCTCCGGCCCGGCCGGGATCCACTTGGAGGATATCCGCGGCGTGCCGGTCGATCATGGGCTTGAAGGCATAGCGGGTGACCAGCCGCTCGCCCGAGGCGACCGGCGCCCGCAGATTGTCGGCCACCAGGCGCAGGGCCTCCAGGTCCTCGGAGCCGGTCGGCTCTTCGATGAAGAACGGGTCATACTCCTCCAGCGCCTGGCCGATCCGAATGGCGGCCGGGGTGTTGAACTTGGCGTGGAACTCGATCCCCATGTCCACGTCGTCCCCCACCGCCTTGCGCACGGCCTCCACGATCCGTACGACCCGCCGAAGCTCGTCCCGGCCGATGCCCGCGTCTGCGGGGGCGGCGAACCAGAAGGGGTCGAATTTGATGGTCGAGAACCCCTCGGCCACGCGGGCTTTGGCCAGCCCTACGTAGACCTCCGGCCCCGGCTCTTTCTCGCCGCCCCAGGTCTGTGCGTGCAGATAGGCCCGGACCGTACTCCGGCACTTGCCGCCCAAGAGGTTGTAGACGGGGGTGCTCAGGGCCTTGCCCACGATATCCCACATGGCGACCTCGACCGCCGCCAGGGCCGAGACGTGGAGGGAGCTGGGCCCCCGGACATCCAGGTGAGTTTTGTAGACCTGGGTCCAGAGCGAGCGGATCTCGAACGGGTCGCGCCCCACCACCAGCGGCCTCAGCTCCTGGATGGCGGCGGCCTGGGCCCGCTCGCGGAAGGCGTTCCCCGCCTCGCCGTAGCCCACGATCCCCTCGTCCGTCATAAGCCTGACGAACACCCACTTGATCAGGCCTCTGGTGTCCACCAGCGTGGTGTCGAGGTCGGTGATTTTCATGGAGTCTCCGGGGTCATGCGTCCCAGGTGTCGGGTCGCGCTCACGAGGGTATGCCCCGAACACCCCGTGGATGTCAAGCCAAAAGGCAAGCGGCGCGGATGCGCAAGGGGTTGCGGGGGCGGAGGTCACGAAGGACCGAGGGACAGTCGGGTCCCTGGGGGTTAGCAGGATGCTGGAAAACTCGTCTTCGCCCAGGCTGCTCAAGAAGGTCCAGATGTCCCTCGACTTGGCTCGGGACCGTGAGCCTGTCGAACGGCAAGGCGGCGCGCCGGGTACCCGGCCGAAGGCTGGGCACCCATCAGATGGGTACCCGGCAGATGGACCTTTTTCAGCAGCCTCGTCAGTCCATTGACTTGGTGAACGACCGGAGGGTCGCGGTCGGGGGTCGCCCCGGGTCGAATTCCGGCATGGAGTAGCCGGCCTCCTGCAAACCCTCCCGCTCTTCCGCGCTGGCCTCGACGATGCTGAAATCGCCGAATCCGGCATCATCGGGCAGGAGGGCCTCGCCGCTCTCCAGGATCACCACCGCCAGCCCATCCGCCCGCAGGGTGCGCTGCTCCAGACTGGCTCGCAGCATCAGGTTCTCCAGGAGCCCGCAGCTGAGCTTCATATCCCCTCCCCCTCCCCGTGGGCCGCGATCCGAGCGGATGGTCGACTTCAGGGGTGGCCCGCGCCGGCCGTCTCGGGCGTAAGGGCCTGCGCCAGAACCTCCTCGGCCGTATCCACGAAGGAAAACTTCAGATCGCGGCGGACCTCTGCGGGGACGTCCTCCACGTCCTGCTCATTCCGCCGGGGCAGGATCAAGCGCCTGATCCCGATGCGGTGGGCGGCCAGGACCTTCTCCTTGATCCCGCCCACCGGCAGGACCTTGCCCCGCAGGGTGATTTCGCCCGTCATGGCGAGGTCGCTGCGCACCGGCCGCCCGGTGACCAGCGAGGCCACGGCGGTCGTCATGGTGACGCCGGCCGACGGCCCGTCCTTGGGGATGGCGCCGGCCGGCACGTGGATGTGCATCCGTTTTCCCTCGAAGAGTGCGGGGTCGATCCCGAGGGCGCCGGCATTGGATCGGACGTACGAGACGGCCGCCTGCGCGCTCTCCCGCATGACATCCCCCAGCATCCCGGTGAGGAGCAAGCCCTCCTCCTTGCTCGACATCATGGTCGCCTCGACGAAGAGGACGTCGCCGCCAGCCGGAGTCCAGGCCAGGCCCGTGGCCACGCCCGGGCGGGTGGTCCGTTCCGCCACCTCGTCGAAGAAGCGCTGGCGCCCCAGGAAATCGTGCAGGTTCTGAGCCGTCACGCGCACCGGCTCCGTTTTCCCCTCGGCGATGAAGCGGGCCACCTTGCGGGCCACCGAGGCGATCTGCCGGTCCAAGCTGCGGACCCCCGCCTCGCGCGTGTAGCCGCGGATGATCTCCCGCAACGCCTCGGCCTCAAAGGCAACCTCCTCCGGCTTCAGCCCGTGCGCCTCCCGCTGCTTGGGAACGAGATACTGCTCGGCGATCCGGATTTTCTCCTCGTCCGTGTAGCCCGACAGCTCCAGGATCTCCATCCGATCGCGCAGCGGGGCCGGAATGGTCTCCAGCGTGTTGGCGGTGGCGATGAAGAGCACCTGGGACAGGTCGAAGCTCACCCCCAGATAGTTGTCCATGAAGGTGTAATTCTGGGCCGGGTCCAGCACCTCCAGCAGCGCGGAGGAGGGATCCCCCCGCCAGTCGGCCCCCACCTTGTCGATCTCGTCCAGCATGAAGACAGGATCCCGGGCGCCGGCGCGCCGGAGCCCCTGGACGATCCGCCCCGGCATGGCCCCGATGTAGGTCCGCCGGTGGCCGCGGATCTCGGCCTCGTCCCGCACGCCTCCCAGGGACATGCGGATGAACTTCCGTCCCAGGGCCCGCGCGATGCTCTGGCCCAGGCTGGTCTTTCCCACGCCGGGCGGTCCGACGAAGCACAGGATCGGCTCGCGGGTGGGCTGATCGCCCGGGGTCGGCGCCTTGGCGCCGTCCCCGGCGGGGGCCGGCTGCGCGGCGCCGGGGAATCCTGCCGTGTGGCGATCCAGCCGCAGCTTCTTGGCCGCCAGATACTCCAGGAGGCGATCCTTGATCTTCTCCAGATCGTAGTGGTCCTCGTCCAGGATTCGGCGGGTATGCGGGACGTCGATGGCCCCCCCCGTCATGACGTTCCAGGGCAGGTCGACCATCCACTCCAGGTAGGTGCGGATGATCCCGTGCTCGGGCGAAGCCTCGGGAATGCTGCTCAGGCGCTTCAGCTCGCGCTCCGCCTCGCGCTGCGCCTCCTCGGGAAGCTTGGCCTCCTCCAGCCGCTTGTGCAGATCCTCGGCCTGGTCCCCCTCCTGATCCTCGCCCAGCTCCCGCTGGATCGAGCGCAGCTGTTCCCGCAGGAAGTAGTCCCGCTGGGTCTTGCTGAGCCGCTCCTGCGTGTCGGCGGTGATCTTCTCGCCCAGCTCGCGCACCGCCAGCTCGCGCTGCAGCAGGTCGATGATCCGCCGCAGCTTCCGATCCATCGGATCCAGCTCCAGGATCTCCTGGCGGACGGAGGCCTCCATCGGCACCACCGCCCCGACCAAGTAGGCGACCTGCCGGGGGTCGGTCAGCTGCTCCGCCGCGGCGCCCAGCTCGTCCGGGATCTCGGCGGCCATCCCCACCAGGCGCCGGAACAGATCCACCGCGGCGCGGCGGAGGGCGTCCCCCTCCGTGCTCTGTTCGGTCTGGTCCGGGGCGGCCTGCACGCGAGCCACGAGATACGGCTCGGTCTGGACGAATTCCGCGAACCGGACCCGCTCCAGCCCTTGCATCACCAGACGAAGGCTTCCGTCCGGCGCGCGGGAGAGCTGGTGGATCACCCCCACCGTGCCCATGGCGTACAGATCCGCGGGGCCGGCCTCATCCGGGGCCTCGGACCGCTTCAGGACCACGGCCAGGATGCGATTCAGCCGCATCACGTCGTCGACCAGCTTCACCGAGCGCGGCAGGCTGACGGCGATCGGGGCCATGGCCATGGGAAAGACCACCGTGCTGCGGAGCGGCAGGACCGGCAGGCTGTCGGGGATGGCGAACCGCTCCTGCGGCGCCTGCTGTTCCTCCCGGACCTCATCGGCCATGCGTCCCACCCCCCTTCGGCTTGGGCAGCCGGACCCGTAGGAGCCCGCGCTCGTAGGTGGCCTCGACCGTGTCGGCTTCGATGGGCTTCCGCAGGGGCACCTCCACGCGGAAGGGTCCCTGGCGGATCCCCACCGCGTGGTACAGGCCTCCCTCCTCGCAGCCGGGCAGGGTCCGCCGACCCTCCACCACCAGGGCGTCCTCGTAGAGGAGCACATCCATTTCCTCCTCGGCCACCCCGGCCAGCTCCACGACCACCATGAGGGCGTCCGCCGTCTCGTACACGTCCGCCTCCGGGCGCCAGCACGGCTGGGCCAGGATTCCCTGCCAGCTGCCCTGCCAGATGTCCTCCAGGGGATGCGACCGCCCGGCGACGACCATCGCGTACCGAATGCCCAAACGTCGATAGCGCATGCTCACCCTCTCCTCACCTTGTCCTCGAGTCGGACCGAGGGAATGGGAATGGCGCAGGCGGTGGCCACACTCAGCGCCGCGGCGAGCGCCCGGACAGGTGCTCGGCCAGCAGGTAGGCCCCTACGGCCGGGAAGAACAGGACGACCTCCGCGATGAAGTTGTGGGTGTTTCCCGGGTTGAACCAGCTGAGGACGCCTGCCGCCGCGGTCCGGAAGCTGCCGGTCTGTGACATCTTGCCGACCAGGGCGATCAGGTTCGCGGTGACGGCGACTCCCACCCAGACCCGGCTGAATGTAAAGAGAAACTGAACCATGGTTTCTCTCGCGCCCCGTCCAGCCGCGGGGTGCTGGCATACCGGCCCGGGGGACCGACGTATGATACCACAGCAACGGAGGGCGTCAGCCCCCGATTGCAGGAGAGCGCTCGGACAGGGCCGGCGCGGGCTCAATCCGCCGGCGCGGGGCCCCGCCGCTCGGCCTGCGGCGCGTCCCAGAGCTTCCGCTTGTCGACCACACGCTGGGCCTTGCCCTCGAAGCGCTGGAGCGTCTTTTTCTCGACCAGCTTCACCTCGACGCTGATGCCCAGCTCTTGCTGAACGCGCTTCTTGATATGCTCCACGATCTCGCGCTGGCGCCGCATCTGGTCGAAGAAGATCGACTCGGCCGCCTCCACCAAGAGCGTCACTTCGTCCATGGCTCCCTGGCGGTCGATGACGATCTGGTAGTGCGGCTCCGTGCCTTCGATCTCGAACAGCACGGCCTCGAACTGGGAGGGGAAGACGTTCACCCCCCGGATGATCAGCATGTCGTCGGTGCGCCCCATCACCCGGCTCATGCGCCGCCCCGTGCGGCCGCACGGGCAGTCTCCGGGCAGGAGGCGGGTGAGGTCGCGCGTGCGGTAGCGGATCATGGGGAAGGCTTCCTTGGTGAGGCTCGTGATCACCAGCTCGCCGGTCTGCCCCGGCGGCACCGGCTGCAGGGTCTCCGGGTCCACGGTCTCGATCAGGAAGTGGTCCTCGTTGATGTGCAGCCCCTGCCGCTCCAGGCACTCGCCCGAGACCCCGGGACCGATGATCTCGGAGAGGCCGTAGTTGTCGGTGGCGATGATCCCAAGCTTGTCCTCGATCTCCTGCCGCATGGCGTCCGACCAGGGCTCCGCCCCGAACAGGCCGTACTTCAGCGAGATGGCCGAGACCGGGATCCCCATCTCGCGCAGCGTGTCGCCGATGAGCAGGGCGTAGGACGGCGTGGAGACGAGGGCGGTGGTCTTGAAATCGGTCATGATCTTGATCTGGCGCGCCGTGTTGCCGCTGGAGGCCGGGATGACCGAGGCCCCCAGCCGCTCCGCCCCGTAGTGCAGGCCGAAGGCTCCGGTAAAAAGGCCGTAGCCGAAGGCGATCTGGACTACGTCGTCCTTGGTGACCCCGCCGGCCACCAAAATGCGCGCCACCAGGTTGCTCCAGGTCTTGATGTCGTTGCGCGTGTAGCCGACCACGGTGGGCATCCCCGTGGTTCCCGACGAGGCGTGCACCCGCACCACCTCCCGCATGGGAACGGCGAAGAGTCCGTAGGGGTAGTTGTCGCGGAGATCCTCCTTGGTCGTGAACGGCAGGCGGGCCAGGTCGTCGAGGGAGATCACGTCCTCGGGCGACAGGCCCAGGGCGTCGAACTTCCTGCGGTAGAAGGGGACGTGACTATAGACCCGGTTGAGCGTCGCCTGTAGCCGCTCCAGCTGGAGCTGCTCCAGCTCCTCGCGCTCCATGCACTCAAACTGTGGCTCCCAGTACATCGCCGTCCTCCTTCGAACCGAATCCCCGATGCCTCCGCGCCACGGGGCGACCCTCTGAAATCCGGTGGATCGATCGGTCCTCCGGGGCCGCTCTCCCGGGGGCCCGCACCCAGACGCAATGACACGCGACCCCGCCGGTGCCCCCCTGGCTACCGGCCGACGTCCCGCTCGCGCCCCAGGTACGCCCGCTGCACGTCCCGGTTCGCCAGCAGCTCCTCGGACGACCCCTGCAGCACCACGCGGCCCGTCTCCAGGACGTACCCGCGGTCGGCGATGGCCAGGGCCCCGCGCGCGTTCTGCTCCACGAGGAGGATTGTCATCCCCCGCTCCGCCCGTAGCCGGGCGATGTGCTCGAAAATCTCCCGGACCACCCGCGGGGCCAGGCCCATGGAGGGCTCGTCCAGCAGCAGGACCTTGGGCCGCGACAGCAGCGCGCGCCCGATGACCAGCATCTGCTGCTCGCCCCCGGAGAGGGTCCCCGCGGCCTGCCGCCGCCGCTCCGCCAGGACCGGGAACAGCCCGAAGACCTCCTCGACCTCGGCGCGGATGGCCCGGTGGGTCCGAAAGCTGAATCGGTGATACGCGCCCAGGAGCAGGTTGTCTTCCACCGTGAGGGGCTTGAAGACGTGCCGCCCCTCCGGCACGTGGGCCACACCCTCGCGCACGATCCGGTCGGGCCGCAGATGCGTGATGTCCCGTCCGTTGACGGCCACCTCGCCCGCGGCGGCCCGGACGATGCCGGTGACGGCGGCCAGCAGCGTCGACTTCCCCGACCCGTTGCCGCCCAGCAGAGCCACGATCTCGCGTTCCCCGACGTGGATCGACGCCGCGCGCAGGGCGTGGATCATCCCGTAGTAGACCTGCAGGTTCTTGACCCTCAGCATCGGGTCTCCTCCCCCAGGTAGGCCGCGATCACCGCGTCGTTCTGCTGGATCTCCAGCGGCGTCCCGCTGGCGATCACTTCGCCGTAGTTCAGGACCAGAACCTGGTCCGAGATCCGCATCACCAGGTCCATGTCGTGCTCGACCAGGAGAACGGTCACCCCCCGCTCCACGACCTTCCGGATGAGGATCCCCAGATCTCCCGTCTCCTTCAGGTTCAGTCCCGCCGCCGGCTCGTCCAGGAGCAGCACCTTGGGTTCGGCGCACAGCGCTCGCGCGATCTCCAGCAGGCGGGCCGCCCCAAACGGAAGCTGCCCGGCCGGGAGCTCCTGCTGGGCGGCGAGCCCCACGAACTCCAGGGCCGCCTCCGCCCGCCGGCGCAGCGCCCGCTCCTCCCGGAAGAAGCGCCGGGTCCGAAAGAAGTAGTCCAGCGGTCCGTACGTCCCCAGCAGATGTGCGCCGGTGAGGGCGTTCTCCAGGACCGTCATGTTGGTGAACAGCTCCAGATTCTGAAACGTCCGCGCGATCCCCGCCCGCGCCACCCGGTGCGCCGGCAGGTGGGAGAGGCGCGTCCCGTCCAGGAAGATCTCCCCCGCCTCCATCCGGTAGAAGCCGGTGATGACGTTGAAGAGCGAGGTCTTCCCCGCGCCGTTGGGGCCGATGATGGCCTGGAGACACCCCCGCGGGACGGAGAAGGACGCCCCGTGAAGCGCCGTCACCCCCCCGAAGCGCAGGCGGATTCCCTCCCCCCGGAAAAAGGCGGCGGCCGCCAGCGCGCTCATCGGGCGGCCCCCTTCTTGGTCGGCCGAGCCGCGCCCAACGCGAGATGCCCGAGCGCCCGTGCGGCGCGGGCCATTCCCTCGACCAGGCCGCCGGGCAAAAACATCATGCACACGACCAGGATGGCCCCGTAGATCAGGATGTCGAAATCCTCCACGGCCCGCAGCAGCTCCGGCAGCGCGGTGAGGAACAGCGCCCCCGCGACCGCGCCCCACAGGGAGTCCATCCCTCCCAGCACTGCCATGGTGACCAGCAGGATGGAGGCGTGGAACCCGAACGTCCCGGGCGAGACGAAGGTCACATAGTGGGCGTACAGGGTGCCGGCCACCCCGGCGTAAAAAGCGCTCAGAACGAACACGAAGAGCTTGTAGCGGCCCGTATCCACTCCCAGGACCCCGGCGGCCGCCTCGCTGGTATGAATGGCCCGAAGCGCCCGCCCCACGCGCGAACGCACCAGGTTCTGCGCCAGGACGAACAGCACCAGGACCGCGCCCCAGACCACGTAGTAATACGCCCGGTCCGAGGCGACGACCGCGCCGAGCGCCCCCAGGCGCGGGATCCCCGGAAAGCCGGAGGGCCCGCCGGTCAGCGCCGTGGCCTCGTTCAGGACGATGTAGACGATGATGCCGAAGCCCAGGGTCCCCATGGCCAGGTAGTGGCCCTTCAGCCGGAGAGTGGGGATGCCGATGAGAAACGCCACCAGGAGGGCCAGCAGGATCCCGGCGGCCATCCCCGCAGGAACCGGCCAGTGCCAGGTGGTGGTGAGAATGCCCGTGGCGTAGGCGGCGATTCCGTAGAACGCGGCGTGTCCCAGGGAGATCTGTCCGGCGTAGCCCATGAGGAGGTTCAGCCCCAGCACGACGATGACGTTAAAGCCGCCGACGATGAGGACCGTGAGATAGTAGTCGTTTCCCAGGACGAAGGGCGCGAGGGCCACGGCCGCGGCGAAACCCGCGAGCCCGAGAGGGTGGCCGGAGCGGGGCGGGGCGGCCATCTTACACCCGCTCCGCGTTGCGGGCCCCGAACAGGCCGCTGGGGCGGACGAAGAGGAGCGCCAGCAGGATGACGAATGCCACCGCGTCCTTGTATCCGGAGGAGATGAGCCCCGCACTCAGCGACTCCAGGATCCCCAGCAGCACCCCGCCCACCACGGCCCCGAACGGATTGCCCAGCCCCCCCAGGATGCAGGCGGCAAACCCCTTGAGCCCCAGCAGGATCCCCACATCGTACGCGGTAAGGGTGATGGGAGCCAGGATTACGCCTCCCAGGGCCCCCACCAGGGCCGAGAAGGCGAAGGACCAGGTGACCATGGTCTCCACGCTGATGCCCATCAGGGCGGCTGCCTTACGATCGCAGGCGCAGGCTCGCATGGCCTTCCCGGAGATCGTCCGGTCGAAGTACAGCTTCATGGCCACGACAGTGAGGAGCGTGACCCCTCCCACCCACAGGCTCTGCGGGAGGAGCGAGGCCCCCCCTATGGCCAGTGGGCTGTTGCCCGAAAAGCCCGGCAGCGAATAGGTGTCCTTCCCGAAGAGGAGCATAGCCCCGCCCCGCAACAGGATGGAGACGCCGATGGTGATGATGATGAGGGTGATGGCCGATCGGCCCCGCACCGGGCGGATGGTGAGGCGGTCCACCAGGACGCCGATGGTTGTGGTGAGCGCTACCGCCAGGAGAACCGCCGCCGCCAGCGGCAGCCCCCCCCAGCGGATGGCGAAGACCGCCAGCATGCCCCCCAGCATGACGAACTCCCCCTGGGCAAAGTTGATGATCTCGGTGGTGTTGAAGATCACCGTGAAGCCCAGGGCGGTCAGCCCGTAGGTGGCGCCGACGGTCGCCCCGGAGATGAGATACTGCAGCAGCGCAGAGCCCACGCGCCCCCCGGTTGCCCTGGTCTCTACCGCGCGAAGACCGAAGGGCCGGCTGCGGACCCCCGGCCGGCTCCTCGGGTGCGTGACGGTCGCGGTCGATTCAGGCTAGCGAACCAGCTGCCAGTTGCCATTCGTGATGCGGACCATCACGAAGGCGTCCTCGGTCAGCCCGTTGTGATCCTGCGGCGAGAAGTTGAACTGCCCGTCCGTGGCCCAGAAGCCCCGGATCTTCTCCAGGGCGTCCCGGATGGCGGCGGACTGGGCCGACTTGGCGTCCTGGATGGCGCGGGTCACCAGCATGATGCCATCCCAGGCGTGGCCGCCGAAGGTCGAGACCGGCTGGTGGAACTCCTGCTCGTATTTGCGGCTGTAGTCCGTGAGGAGCGCCTTCTCCGGGTCGCTGGCCGGGAGCTGGTCCGCCACGATCAGGCGGCCTGCCGGCAGGAGGATCCCCTCGGCGTTCTTCGCGCCCGCCAGCTCGATGAACTTCATGGAGGCCACCCCGTGGCTCATATAGAGCGGGAGCGTGATGCCCAGCTGCACTCGGTTGCGCGCGATGACCGCCGGCCCGGGGTTGGTCCCCCAGACGACGATGGCCTGGGCGTCAGCGCCCTTGATGCGGGTGAGCTGGGCGGTCATGTCGGTGTCCTTGGGGCCGTAGACCTCGTCGGCGACGATGGTCATCCCGGCCGGACCCGCCACGGCCTGCAGCTCTTCCCGCCCCGCCGCGCCGAAGGCGTCGGAGACTGTGAGAATGGCAATCCTCTTGATCCCCTGCTGTGTGGCATGTTGGTAGATCTTCTTCACCGCCAGGAAGTCGCTCTGCGGGGTCTTGAAGACCCATGGCTTCACCGGATCCACGATCTTCTTGGCGGCGGCGCAGGAGATCAGGGGGACCTTGGCGGCCTCGAAGCGGGGGATGATGGCCAGGGTGTTCCCCGAGGTGCTGGGCCCCACCACGGCCACCACCTGGTCCCGCTTCAGGAGCCGGTCGGCGGCCGTCACGGCCTTGGTGGCGTCGGTCTCGTCGTCGTAGATCACCAGCTCCACCGGGCGGCCCAGGAGGCCGCCGGCCCGGTTGATATCCGCCTCCAGCATCTTGGCCGTGTTCCGCTCCGGCTCTCCCAGGAAGGAGGCCAGCCCGGTGACCGAGAAGATGGCGCCGATCCGGATGGGCTCGGCGGCCGGGGCCGCACCCGGCAGGGCCGCCAGCACACCCACGGCCAGCAGACACATGACAAGCGACCTGTGCATGAGACCCCCTCTCTGCGTGCGTGACTGCGGGTTATCGGACCAGCTGCCAGTTGCCATTCGTGATGCGGACCATCACGAAGGCGTCCTCGGTCAGCCCGTTGTGATCCTGCGGCGAGAAGTTGAACTGCCCGTCCGTGGCCCAGAAGCCCCGGATCTTCTCCAGGGCGTCCCGGATGGCGGCGGGCTGGGCCGACTTGGCGTCCTGGATGGCGCGGGCCACCAGCATGATGCCATCCCAGGCGTGGCCGCCGAAGGTCGAGACCGGCTGGTGGAACTTCTGCTCGTACTCACCGCTGTAGTCTACGAGGAGGGTCTTCTGCGGGTCGCTGGCCGGGAGCTGGTCCGCCACGATCAGGCGGCCTGCCGGCAGGAGGATCCCCTCGGCGTTCTTCGCGCCCGCCAGCTCGATGAACTTCATGGAGGCCACGCCTGAGCTCATGTACAGCGGCAGCCGCACGCCCAGCTGCACTCGGTTGCGCGCGATGACCGCCGGCCCGGGGTTGGTCCCCCAGACGACGATGGCCTGGGCGTCAGCGCCCTTGATGCGGGTGAGCTGGGCGGTCATGTCGGTGTCCTTGGGGCCGTAGACCTCGTCGGCGACGACCTGGACGCCCGCCTGCGGCGCCGCCTCTTTGATGTCCTCCCGGCCACCGGCCCCGTAGGCATCCGAGGCGGTGAGGAGCGCCATGCGCTTCAGGCCCTTCTTCTGCAGATCCATGAGGATGCGCCGGGCGGCCAGGACGTCGCTGGCCGGCACCTTGAAGACCCATGGCTTCACCGGATCCACGATGTTCTTGGCGGCGGCGCAGGAGATCAGGGGGACCTTGGCGGCCTCGAAGCGGGGGATGATGGCCAGGGTGTTCCCCGAGGTGCTGGGCCCCACCACGGCCACCACCTGGTCCCGCTTCAGGAGCCGGTCGGCGGCCGTCACGGCCTTGGTGGCGTCGGTCTCGTCGTCGTAGATCACCAGCTCCACCGGGCGGCCCAGGAGGCCGCCGGCCCGGTTGATATCCGCCTCCAGCATCTTGGCCGTGTTCCGCTCCGGCTCTCCCAGGAAGGAGGCCGGCCCGGTGACCGAGAAGATGGCGCCGATCCGGATGGGCTCGGCGGCCGGGGCCGGACTCACCAGCGTCCAGACCAGCAGTAGCACCGCCCCAAGACCTCCGATGACTCGCATGGTCCGCTCCCTTTCCCTTTCGCGGTCGCGCCCGGCCGCTTACAGGGCGTACACCACGTCGCCCGTGAGCACTCGAATCCCGGCCTCCTGGAGGATCTGCGCCGCGCGCTCCGGCTCGTCGAACCGGAAGATGATGACCGCGTGCTCCGCCGCCTTGTGCACGAAGGCGTACATGTACTCCACGTTGATCCCCGCCGTCTCCAGCGTCCGGAGGACGCGCGCAAGCCCGCCTGGCTGATCCGGTATTTCCAGCGCCACCATCTCGTTGGTGGCAACCGTAAAGCCGTGCTCCTTGAAGGCCCGCATCGCCTCCTCGGTCCGATTCACGATGAGCCGCAGGATCCCGAAGTCCGCCGTGTCCGCCAGGGAGAGCGCCCGGATGTTGATGCCCGCCTCGGCCAGGACTGCGGTGATCTCCGCCAGGCGTCCCGAGCGGTTTTCCAAGAAGATCGAAATCTGGATCAGCTTCATGACGCCTCCTCCATCGGGGAGCGTTCCGGGCCGCTGCCTGCGTATCCGGTCCGGAGGGAGACGCACCTCTCATCGTCCGCCGAAGGTATCCCTTGCGCCGGGGGGCGCCCCTCACCGGAATCCGCCGCAGGCCGGCAAACCGCGCCGCCCGGGATCCCTCCGGGTCCCGGGCCACCCCGCAGGCCCTGGACGTGTTCCATATCGGGGGAGATATGCTGAGCATCAGCCTTTATCAAAAGCAGGGGAAGGATGCAAGCGGCAAGCGAAAATCCGGCGAAATTTGTGATGGAGTTGAACAGATCTCGGCCCGCCGGCTCCGGCCGGACTGCCGCTCACCGGTCCGGCTGCCGGCGCGATGGGACCCCGCGGGGCTGCGGGCGGCTGGTGCGGACCGTGTGATACGAGAGGGTCTTCAACAGGACCGAGAGGTCCACGTTCTGGACCTTGACCCCCTCAGGGACCGACAGCTGTGCGGGGGCAAAGTTCAGAATGGCCGTGACTCCCGCTTCCACCAGGAGATCGGCCACCGGCTGGGCGGATGGCGCCGGAACGGAGAGGACGGCGATTTTCACCCGCCGGCGGCGGACCTGGGCAACCAGCCGAGCCGCATCCTGCACCTCCACGCCGGCGATGGTCTGGCCGACCTTGGTGGGCTCCGAATCGAAGGCCAGGCCGATGCGGAAGCCGCGCTCCCGAAAGCCCTTGTAGGCCATCAGGGCGGAGCCGAGATTCCCCGCGCCGACGAGCGCCACCTCCCAGTCCTGCTTGAGGCCGAGGATGCGCTCCAGGTTATGCTTCAGCTCGGCAATATGGTAGCCCAGTCCCCGCACGCCGAACTGGCCGAAGTAGGCAAGGTCCTTGCGGACCTGCGCCGAATTCAGCCCGAACCGCTCCGCCAGCTCCCTGGAGGAGATGGAGCTGATCCCCGATGCCTCCAGTTCTTCCAGGCAGCGCAGATAGATGGAGAGCCGGGTGACCGTCTTCTCGGGGATCTTGGTTGGCTTCATGCGCTTCCCCCACGCCGGTCCGCGACTCGCCGGGCAGGACTCACCCGAACAGCGCCCCCATCGACCGCAGGGCCACCTCCAGGAACTGGGATGGGAACAGGCCGACGATGAGGGTGCCCCCGGCGGCCACCAGGACCGCCAGTCCCAGCGCGGGGGACAGCCGCGGTGCCGCCGACTCCGCTCCCGCCGGCGACATGTACATGACCACCGTGACCCGCAAGTAATAGAAGGCCGAGACCACGCTGTTCAGCACCCCGATGACGGCCAGGCCGATGTAGTTGGCCTGGATGGCCGCCCCGAAGATGTACAGCTTGCCCATGAACCCGCCCGTGGGCGGAATGCCCACCAGCGAGAACATGAACAGGGCCATGGCCGCACCCAGAACCGGGTGCGCGAGGCCCAGGCCGGCGTAGTCGTCGATGGTCACCCGCTCCCCATCCGTGCGGGCCAGCGCCACGATCACGGCGAAGGCCCCCAGGTTCATGAAGCTATAGGCCAGCAGATAGAACAGGACGCTGGCCCCGCCCAGCCGCCCGCCGGCAACCAGGGCCACCAGGATGTAGCCGGCGTGGGCGATGGAGCTGTAGGCCAGCATCCGCTTGATATTGGACTGCGCGATGGCCACCACGTTGCCGACCGTCATGGTCAGGACGGCTAGGACCCAGAGCACCCGCCCCCAGTCCGGGTGGAGAGATGGCAGGGCGGTGAGCAGAATCCGCAGGAACGCCGCAAAGGCGGCCGCCTTGGTGCCCGCGATCATGAACGCCGTCACCGAGGTGGGCGCCCCCTCGTAGACATCGGGGGTCCACATGTGGAAGGGGACCGCGGCCACCTTGAAGCCGAAGCCGACGATCAGCAGCCCGGCGCCGATGGTCAGGAGGGCGGGGTTGGCCACCTTTCCCCCGGCCAGCGCCGCCGCCACGCGGGGCAGGTTGGTGCTGCCTGTCGCGCCGTAGACCAGGGCAATGCCGTACAGGACAAAGCCCGACGCGAAGGCCCCCAGCAGGAGGTACTTCAGCGCCGACTCATTGGAGCGGAGCTGCTCCCGGAGGAAGCCCACCAGCACGTACAGCGAGATGGAGAGGGTCTCCAGCCCCAGGAAGATGGTCATGAGATCCTGGCTGCTGGCCATGATCATCATGCCCAGGGTGGCGAACAGGAGCAGGGCCGAATACTCCCCGGGGTCTATCCCTACGCGCGGGAGGTAGGCCACGGACAGGAGCAGCGTCAGGCCCGCCACCAGCAGGAAGAGGAGGTCGAAAAAGCGGGCGTAGGTATCGACGGCCAGCATCCCGCCGAACAGGGTCTGGGGCGCCCCGCCCTGCGCCAGGACCGCCAGCGCGGCGGCGGCAATCCCGCCCAGACTCAGGACGACCAGGCCCTCGCGTCGGCCCGGCGCCGTCAGCGGGTCCAGGATCAGCACCAGGAGCCCCGTCCCCGTGAGGACGAGGAGAGGCATCATGCCGCCCCACGAAATCAGGGGAAAGCTAACGCCCATGCGTCACCTCACCCGCTGCCAGCCGGATCGGGGCCGCAGCCGCCGCGACCCGCCGCGGGGCCGTTTCGTTCGCCCGGGGCGAGGGGGCCAGGGCCGACGGCGGGCCCGGCCGCTCTACGGCGTGGACGCGTGTCAAGAGCTGGGTCACCGAGGCCTCCGTGGTTCTCAGGAACGGCCGGGGATAGACGCCGATCCAGACGATGAGCAGAACGACCGGAACCAGGACCGCCACCTCCCGCGCCGTCAGGTCGGGCAGGCGGCGGTTGGCTTCGCGAGTCAGCGGCCCAAACATCGTCCGCTGGAACATCCAGAGCATGTACACCGCCGCCAGGATGACCCCCGACGTCGCCAGGACCGCGTAGACGAGGTGGACTCGGAAGACGCCGACCAGGATCAGGAATTCGCCGACGAAGCCGTTCAGCCCCGGCAGCCCGATGGAGGAGAGCATCACAATGAGGAAGAAGGCCGTGCAGAGCGGGATCGCCCGGGCCAGACCGCCGAACTCCTCGATCAGGCGCGTGTGCCTCCGCTCGTAGATCATGCCCACGATCAGGAAGAGCGCGCCCGTGGAGAGGCCGTGGTTGATCATCTGCAGGATCCCGCCCTGCACCCCTTGCGTCGTGAGGGCGAAGATCCCCAGCATGACGAAGCCCAGGTGGCTGACGGAGCTGTAGGCCACCAGCTTCTTGAGGTCGGGCTGGACCATGGACACCAGGGCGCCGTAGAGGATACCGATGATGGCCAACCAGGAGAACAGCGGCACGAAAAAGCGCGTGGCCTCCGGGAACAGGGGCAGGGCGAAGCGCAGGAACCCGTAGCTTCCCATCTTCAGGAGGACCCCGGCCAGGATCACGGAGCCGGCCGTGGGAGCCTCCACGTGGGCGTCCGGAAGCCAAGTGTGGAACGGAAACATGGGGACCTTGATGGCAAAGGCCACGGCGAAAGCCAGAAACAGCCAGACCTGGGTCCGGAATGGCAGGCTCAGGCTGAAGAGCTTGAGCAGCTCGAAGGTGTGCTCGCCGCCCGGCCGGGCCCCGCTGAGGGCGTACAGGGCGATGATGCCCACCAGCATCAGGACCCCTCCCGCCATGGTGTAGAGGAAGAACTTCAGCGTGGCGTAGATGCGCCGCGGCCCGCCCCAGATGCCGATCAGGAAGTACATGGGGATCAGCATCCCCTCCCAGAAGATGTAGAAGAGGATCAGGTCCAGGGCCACGAAGACCCCCAGCATCCCCGTCTCCAGAAGGAGCATGCAGACCATGTACTCCTTCACGGCGGTGGTGATGGCGGAGTAGGAGGACAGGATGGCGATAGCCGTGAGGAAGGTGGTGAGTAGGACCAGCAGGAGGCTGATCCCATCCACGCCGACGAGGTACTGGATTCCCATGCTGGGGACCCAAGCTGCGCGCTCCACAAACTGCATCCCCGGCTCGTCAAGCCGGAAGCCGGCGTACAGCCCCAGGGACGCCAGGAAGGTGAGGAGCGAGACCCCGAAGGCCAGGTGCTTAATGGCCGCTTCCCGCCGCCGGCTCACGCACAGCAGGAGCAGCGCCCCCAGGAGCGGGAGGAAGGTCACAATGGAAATGACGGGGAGGTCGCTCACCGGTGCCGATCCCTTTCAGGCGTCCAGAGCGCCCGCTGCATCGATCGCTCGCACGCCGTTCCCTCTCATCCCCAGAAGGCCAGGTAGCCCAGGATGGCCACCACCCCCGCAAGGAAGCTCAGGACATAGCTCATGACATACCCGGTCTGGATCCGACGCAGCCGCTGGCTGCCGGCCTGCACCAGGTCCCCCAGGCCGTTCACCGAGCCGTCGATCACCGGCTCGTCCACCTTTCTCCAGAGCCAGAGGGCGCCGCGCCGGATGGGCTCCACGACGGCGGCCTCGTACAGCTCGTCCACCCAGTACTTGTTGAGGAGGAGGCGATACAGACCCGGCAGCCGCTCCGCCAGGAGGGTCGGCAGCTCCGGGTGCCAGACGTAGAACCGGGTGGCCGTCCAGACCCCCGCCAGCGCGATGGCCAGGGACAGGAGGGCCATGGGCAGCTGGCCCACGGCGACGACATGGCCCGAGGCCTCCACGGCGGCGAACACCGGAGCCACAAATCGCTGGTAGGAGCCGTGCTCTGGCGGCACGCCCACGAATCCCGCCAGGGCCGCGAATGCCGCCAGGACAACCAGCGGGATGGTCATGATGCGCGGCGACTCGTGCAGGTGCTGCGCCGCGGCGCCCCCCACCCGCAGGGGACCCTCGAAGGCCAGGTAGTAGCAGCGCAGCATGTAGAGTGCTGTGAGGAAGACCCCGCCCGCTCCCAGCGCCCAGACCAGACCGTGGCCGCCGGCGATGGCCCCGTAGAGGATCTCGTCCTTGGACCAGAAGCCCGCCAGGGGGAAGATGCCGGCGTTGGCCAGGGCGGCGATGAGGAAGGTCCAGGCGGTCACGGGCATGTGGCGCCGCAGGCCGCCCATCCGGCGGATGTCCTGCTCGCCCCCCAGGACGTGAATCACCGAGCCCGCCCCCAGGAAGAGCAGGGCCTTGAAAAAGGCGTGGGTCATCAGATGGAAGATGGCCGCGGCGTAGGCTCCGACGCCGCAACCCAGGAACATGTAGCCCAGCTGCGAGACGGTGGAGTAGGCGATGATCCGCTTGATGTCCGTCTGCACCAGGGCGATGCTGGCGGCGAAGACGGCCGTGAGCGCCCCCACCCAGGCCACGACCGTGAGCGACAGGGGGGCCAGGGAGAACAGGGGGGCCGAGCGGGCCACCATGTAGACGCCCGCCGTCACCATGGTGGCGGCGTGGATGAGGGCCGAGACCGGCGTGGGGCCCTCCATGGCATCCGGCAGCCAGACGTAGAGGGGGAGCTGGGCCGACTTCCCGGTGGCCCCGAGAAAGAACAGCAGCGTGATGGCCGTGACCAGGCCGCCCCCCACCAGAAACTTCCCGGGGGCCGCCGCGAAGACCTGGTCGTAGCGGAGCGTCCCCAGGCTGGTCCAGAGGAGCATCACCCCCAGGGCGAAACCGAAGTCCCCCACCCGATTCACGATGAAGGCCTTCTTCCCCGCTGCCGCCGCCGCCGGCCGCTCGAACCAGAACCCGATCAGCAGGTACGAGCAGAGCCCCACCGCCTCCCAGAACACGTACAGCAGGAGGTAGTTGTTGGCCAGGACCAGCATCAGCATGGAGAAGGTGAACAGGTTGAGATACACGAAGAAGCGCGGAAAGTCTCCGTCGTCGTGCATGTAGCCCACGGCGTAGACGTGGATGAGGAAGCCCACCCCAGAGACCACCAGGATCATCACCGCCGCCAGCGGATCCAGCAGCAGGCCCCAGTCCGCCTGGAAGCCACCCGAACCGATCCAGGGGGCGAGCAACTGCTCCACCCGGCGGGCGCCCTCGGGGAGGCCGGCCAGCTCCCCGGCCGCCAGCAGGGACGCCAGCAGGGACAGACCCACGGCGCCGCAGGCGATCAGGGCGACAGCCCGCCTGGGCAGCCGCCGGCCGAAGAAGCCGTTGGCCAGAAAGCCCGCCAGAGGCCAGACGGGAATGAGCCACAGTGCGGTCAGCATGCGCAAGGCCGTCTCCGGCTCGAGGTTCGAGGTTCTACGTCCTCGGCAGCCAATTTCGAATTTCGAATTTCCGCTTTCGAATTCCGGCTGTCACCACTTCAGCAGGTTCAGCTCCGCCACGTCCACCGTCTCGCGGTTGCGGTAGATGGCCATGATGACGGCCAGCCCGACGGCCACCTCCGCCGTCGCCACCGCCATGACGAAGAACACGAAGATCTGCCCGTCCATGGAGTCCAGGAAGCGGGCGAAGGCGATGAAGCTCAGATTCACCGCATTCAACATCAGCTCGATGCACATGAAGATGATCAGGGCGTTGCGCCGCGTGGCGACACCCACCACCCCCAGGACGAACAGATAGGCGCTCAGGATCAGATAGGCCGCCAGCGGGACTTGCATGGGCTACCTCGATGAAAAACGGTCAACCGACAACTGATAATGTGCAATGGCGGGACCAAGAGCCAGGGACCCTCGGGCGGCTCGCGGCTTGCCCTTCCCTCTTACATTGTCCGTTGTCCGTTTGAAATTTTTCATTGGCCTGCTTCAGGTGAGATGCTTCTTCGCCAGCACGATCGCTCCCACGACGGCCACCAGCAGGATGACGGAGGTGATCTCGAACGGGAACAGGAAGCGCGTGAACAGGAGGCGCCCCACCACCTCAGTGGTCCCGAATCCGGGGGACAGGGGCGCCGCCGCCTGGGGCTCGGCGGCGAAGCGCCAGGACACCGCCAGGACCAGCTCCACCAGCAGGAGTACCGCCAGCACGGAGGCCAGCAGGATGCGGCGCAGGTCGTGCGGCGCCCAGGGGACATCCTCGCGGGGCAGGTTCAAAAGCATGATCACGAACAGGAACAGGACCATGATGGCGCCGGCGTACACCAGGACCTGGACCGCCCAGACAAAATGGGCGTAGAGCAGGATGTACAGCCCGGATATGGCGCCCATGGTGACGATCAGGAACAGGGCGCTGTACAGGGCGTGCCGCTGGACCACCACCAGCAGGCCCGCCACGGCCGCCACCAGGGCCAACCCCGCGAATATCACCAGCTCCATCTCACCACCCCGCCGCCACCACCGCCGTGGCAATGGTGTTGAGGAGCGCCAGGGGGAGCAGCCGCTTCCAGCCGAAGGTCATCAGCTGATCGTACCGGAACCGCGGCAGCGTGGCCCGGAACCAGATGAACACGAAGAGCAGGATGAAGACCTTGCCCAGGAACCAGACGGGCGACGGCGCGATGGGGCCCAGCCACCCCCCCAAAAACAGCGTGGTGGCCATGGCCGACGCGGTGATCATGTTGGCGTACTCGGCCATGAAGAACATGGCGAATTTCATGGAGCTGTACTCGCTGTGGAATCCCGCCACCAGCTCGGTCTCCGCCTCCGGCAGGTCGAAGGGGGCCCGGTTCGTCTCCGCCAGCGCGCACACGAAGAAGACGAGGAACCCCAGGGGCTGGCTGAAGACGAACCACTTGGGCACCGGCAGGATGCCCAGCCACCAGGAGACCCCGACCTGCGCCTGCACGATCTCCACCAGGCGGAGCGACCCCACCAGGATCAGGACGCCCACCACCGACAGGGTCATGGACAGCTCGTAGCTGATCATCTGCGCCGACGAGCGCAGCCCGCCCAGCAGCGAGTACTTGTTGTTGGACGCCCAGCCCGCCAGGACGATCCCGTAGACTCCCAGCGAGGTCACGCCGAAGACGTAGAGGACCCCCACGTCGATGTCGGTGATGTAGAGCGGCACGGGTTTGGGCAAGAGTCCGAAGAGCGTCGTGGGGCCGCCCACGGGGATCACCGCGAAGGCGATGAGGGCCGGGATGATGCTCAGGCCGGGCGCCAGGAGGAACAGGATCCGGTCCACCTGGGACGGGATCAGGTCCTCCTTGAAGAACAGCTTGATCCCGTCGGCGACGGGCTGGAGCAGGCCGAAGGGTCCCACCCGGCTGGGCCCGATTCGCACCTGGATGTCGGCGATCACCTTGCGCTCCAGCCAGGTCATGTACGCCACGGCCAGGAGCAGGGCGCCGAACACCACGACGATTTTGACCAGCATGATCATGACGGTATCGAACATCTTCGCTCTCAGCCTTCGCCCGGCTGTCCCGCGCGTTCCGCCGTCAACGGCACGAGCCCCTGCGGCCCGATGTCCTCCCAGTGGATGCCGTGGTAAGGTCCGGGCGTGTCCGCGATCTCTTCCCAGACGTGCGCCGGATCGGGATCCCCCAGGTCCCAGCTGAGCTGGCGGGCCAGGTCGCGCAGGAAGCCGGAAAGGCTATGCGCCGCCCCCAGGGGGGGCAAGGCCCGGCGCAGTCTTTGGATGCGGCCCTGGAAGTTGGTGTAGCTCCCTTCCTGCTCGGCGAAGCCCAGCGCCGGAACCACGGCGTGGGCCAGCTCGGTCGTCGGCGTGGGGAGCAGGCCGCTCACCACCAAGAGCTCGAGCCGGCCGAGCGCCTCCCGCACCGGCAGCTCGGGCAGCTCCGCCACCAGATCCTCCTGGAAGACGAACAGTCCCTTGAGCCTCCCGTCCAGCGCGGCCCGGATCATCCCCGGAGTATCCAGGCCGTCGGCGCCCGGCAGGATGGCCAGGTCGCGAGCCCCCCGGCTGTTCGGGGTCTTGTCCGTCCGCCGCAGGATCCCATCCTCCGAGCCGTCGGCCGCCTGGAGCTGGACGGGGCGCACCCGGTGGTCCAGGTGGGGCGCGCATTTTATTTCCTGGAAGAAGCGGCGGGCCAGGAACAGCTCCTCGTTGGTGTGCCGCGACGAGACGATGCAGCCCATCACCTTGTCCCCGTACAGGGCCACGATCCGCCGCATCTGCCGGGCCAGCCGCTGCACCAGATCCGGATAACGGATCTCGACCTGCCGCTCCCCCTCCCGCCAGCGCGACAGCCGCAGCCGGGCGGGGTCCTGCAAGGCGCCGAAGGTGAAGCGTCCCTCGTCGCACATCCACCACCGGTTGACGGCGGGGTTCTCGCGCGGCCGGATGCGCAGCAGCTCTGCCCCGTTCTGGCGATGGCGGACATCCAGGATGACGTTGCAGCCGTTGCTGCAGAGCGGGCAGACGCTCTCGGTGTGGCGCACCAGGTCCCAGGGTCGGGACTGAAACCGGTACTGCCGGGAGGTGAGCGCCCCCACCGGACACAGGTCGATCACGTTGCCCGAGTACGGGTTGTCCAGGACCTTGCCGGGGAAGACGTTGATCTCGGAGCGGTCGCCGCGCGAGAAGACCCCCAGCTCTCCCGTCTGCGGCACCTCGTGGCAGAATCGGATGCAGCGGGTGCACAGGATGCACCGCTCCGCATCGAAGATGATGTGCGGTCCCAGGACCCGGTGCTTGGTGCGCTGCACCTTGTCGTCGGTAAAGCGGCTCTCCCCCGGGCCGTACCGCAGCGTGTAGTCCTGCAGCGGACACTCCCCCCCTTTGTCGCAGACGGGGCAGTCCAGCGGGTGGTTCAGCAGGTAGAACTCCAGGACGGCCTTGCGGGCCTTCTCCACTTTGGCCGATCGCGTCGACACCACCATGCCGTCGGCCACCGGGGTGCTGCAGGCGATGGCCAGCTTGGGCATCTTCTCGACTTCGACCTGGCACATGCGGCACTGCCCCACCACGCTCAGGCCGGGATGGTAGCAGTAGTGCGGGATCTCGATCCCGGCCATTTGGGCGGCCTGCAGGATCGTGGTCGATCCCGGCACCTCGATCTCCTTGCCGTCGATGATCAGTCTCGGCATCGCCCTATCCTGAACGCGCCCAATCTCTTTCCCCTAGCAGGATGCTGAAAAACCAGTCTTCGCTCAGGCTGCTCAAAAAGGCCCAGGTGCAAGGCGCCACGTAATCCGAGGCGCGAGGCGTACTTAGCGCGTACGCCGCAGCGCCGCGGGAGCGGGGCAACGCTGCAGATGGGACTTTTTCAGCAGCCTGCTAGAACGTGCCCCGACCCGCCAGCGGGCAGGCCCGCTCCCGCACGTGCTGCTCGAACTCGTCCCGGAAGTGCTTGAGGTAGCTTTCGATGGGCATGGCCGCCGCATCGCTCAGCACGCAGATCGTCTTCCCCCGCATGTTGTCGCACATGTCCAGGAGGAGATCCAGGTCCTCCTTGCGCCCCTGACCCTGCTCGATCCGCCGCAGGACCTTGTGCAGCCAGGCAGTGCCCTCGCGGCACTGGGTGCACTGGCCGCAGGACTCGTGGTGGTAGAATCGCGAGACGATCTCGCCCACCCGGACCATGCAGGTGGTGTGGTCCATGACGATGACCCCGCCGGAGCCTCCCATGGAGCCGGCCGCCGCCAGCGAGTCGAAGTCCATCCCCACGTCCAGGTGCTGCTCGGTGAGGACGGGGGCAGAGCTGCCACCCGGGATCGCCGCCTTCAGCTGCCGCCCGCCGCGGATGCCGCCGGCGTGCTCGAAGATCAGCTCGCCTAGCGTGACGCTCATGGGCAGCTCGTAGTTCCCCGGCCGCTCCACGTGGCCGCTCACCGAGAAGATCCGGGGCCCGGTGCTCTTGACCGGGCCGATGCCGGCGAACCACTCCGCCCCGCGCCACAGGATGTGGGGAAGGTTGCACAGGGTCTCGACGTTGTTAACCACCGTGGGCGATCGGTAGAGCCCCACCAGGGCCGGGAAAGGGGGCTTCATCCGGGGCTGGCCGCGCTTGCCCTCCAGTGACTCGATCAGTCCGGTCTCTTCGCCGCAAATGTAGGCCCCGGCCCCCCGGTGCAGGACCAACTCCAGGTCGAACCCGCTGCCCAGGATGTTCCGGCCGAGAAAGCCCCGGCCGGTTGCCTCAGCGATGGCCCGGCCGAGAATGCGGGCTCCCTCCACGAACTCCCCGCGGCAGTAGAGGAAGGCGCGGTGGCAGCCGATGGCGTAGCTGGCCAGGACGATTCCCTCCAGCAGCTGGTGGGGGTCCTCCTCGATGAGCATCCGATCCTTGAACGTTCCGGGCTCGCTCTCGTCGCAGTTGCAGACGAGGTATTTCGACACCCCCGCACCCTTGGGGATGAATCCCCACTTCATGCCGGTGGGGAACCCGGCGCCGCCCCGGCCGCGCAGCCCGGAGCGCTTCACCGCCTCCTGCACCTCGCCCGGCTGCATCTCCCGCAGAGCCTTGGGCAGCGCCTGGTAGCCCCCCAGGGCGAGGTAGTCCTCGATCGTCCCGCGGTAGCCGGGGACGTCTTGGTATCGGGTGAGGACTTTCTCGAGCGCCATGCCGTCGCCCCGTTCGGGATCAGGAGTGCCCGTCCCGCAGCTTCTCCAGGATTCGGTCCAGGGACTCCGGGGTCACCCGCTCGTGGTAGATCCCGTCCACCTGGATGGCGGGCCCGCCGCCGCAGGCGGCCAGGCACTCCATCCGCTTCACGGTGATGAGGCCGTCCGGGGTGGTCTCGCCCATCCGGATGCCCAGCCGGTCTTCCAGGTGCCGGATCAGCCGCTCGGCCCCCAGCAGGGAGCAGGTGAGGTTGTGGCAGACGTAGATCACGTGCCTCCCCACCGGCTCCAGGTGCAGCATGTCGTAGAAGCTGGCCACACTCATGACGTCGGCGCTGCTCAGGCCGAGGTAGGCGGCCACCCAGGCGATGGCCTCCGGGCTGAGATGCCCCACCTCCGCCTGGACCTCGTGCAGGATCGGAATGAGGGCGGACCGCTTTTCCGGGTAGCGGCCGACCAGCGCGTCGAACCGGCGTCGGGTTTCCTCGGAGATCATGCCTTCGGCATCCGTCGCGCCGTCTCCCGGGACGGTGAGCCGTCCCGGGCGGGATCAGCGGTCGATCTCCCCCAGGACGATGTCCAGGGAGCCGATGACGGCGATCACGTCCGCCACCAGCCGGCCCTCCACCATGCGCGGGAGGGCCTGGAGGTTCGCAAACGAGGGGGCCCGGTAGTGCACCCGGTAGGGCCGGGGTGATCCGTCGCTCACCAGGTAGACCCCCAGCTCTCCCTTGGGGGCTTCGATGGCCTGGTAGACCTCCCCCGCCGGGACCGAGAAGCCCTCGGAGTAAAGCTTGAAGTGGTGGATGAGGGCCTCCATGGAGGTCTTGAGCAGCCGCTTGGGCGGCGGCACCAGCTTCGGGTCGGCCACGTTGATCGGTCCCGGCGTGAGGCGCTGCAGGGCCTGCCGGACGACCCGGTGGCTCTGCCGCATCTCCGCCACGCGCACGCAGTACCGGTCGAAAACGTCGCCGGCCTTGCCCAGGGGGACCTCGAACTCGTACTTCTCGTAGCCGCTGTAGGGATGGGCGCGCCGCACGTCGTAGGCGACGCCGCAGGCCCGAAGGCTCGGCCCGCTCAACCCCATAGTAATGGCATCGGCCGCCCGGATGGCGCCGATCCCCACCGTGCGCTGCCGCCACAGGGGGTTCTCCGTGAGCAGGGCCTCGTAGTCGGCCAGGCGAGCGGGGAAGACCTGCAGGAAGGCCTCCACGCGCCGCTCGAATCCCGGCGGCAGGTCCTCCAACAGACCGCCCACCCGGAAGTAGCTGGACATCATCCGCTGCCCGCTCACCGCCTCGTACAGGTCCAGGATCTGCTCCCGCTCGCGGAAGCAGTAGAGGAACACCGACATGGCCCCGACATCCAGGGCGTGCGTTCCCAGCCAGACCAGGTGGCTTCCGATGCGCGTCAGCTCGGTGAGCAGGACCCGGATCGTCTGGGCGCGCTCGGGGACCTGGACGCCCAGCGCCTTCTCGATGGCCAGCACGTACACCAGGTTGTTGGAGAGGGGGGCCAGGTAGTCCAGCCGATCGGTCAGAGGAATTCCCTGCTGGTACCGCTTGCTTTCCAGCCCCTTCTCGATCCCGGTGTGGAGGTAGCCGATGTGCGGCACGCAGCGCACCACCACCTCGCCGTCCAGCTCCAGGACCAGACGCAGCACCCCGTGGGTCGAGGGGTGCTGCGGCCCCATGTTCAAGGTCATGGTGCGGGCGGCGGTCATGCCGGCTCTTCCTCCCACCAGCGGGGCGCGGCCTCCACCGGATAGTCCTTGCGGAGCGGGTGGCCTTCCCAGTCGTCGGGCATCAGGATGCGGCGCAGGTCGGGGTGGTCCGCGAACGGGACCCCGAACAGATCGAAGACCTCCCGCTCGTGCCAGTTGGCCGTTTCCCAGATCCCGGTCACCGTGGGAACCGCCTCCCCCTCGTCCACCTGGACCTTCAGGCGCAGGCGCCGCTTGAACTGCAGCGAGTAGAGGTGGTAGACCACCTCGAAGCGCGGCGAGGACTCCGGCAGGTTGAGGCGATCCACGCCGGTCACGGAGGAGAGAAAGTCGAAGGCGAGGTCGGGGTCGTCGCGCAGGAGGCGGCAGATCGGGATCAAGTCCTGGGGCCGGAGGATCACCGTGGTCTCGTTCCGCCAGACCCTCACCTGCTGCAGGGCGCCGCCGAACCGCTCTCGCAACCGCTGCAGGACCAGGCTTTCCGCCGCGGGCTCCTGATCCGGACTCGTCGGTGTATGCTCGCTCATCGGCTGATTCCGTCGCGAGCCGGCTCGCCCTCACGAGGGGTCGAGCGGTCTCGGCGTCGAGGTCTCGCGATGAAGGCCCCCCGTCCGACGTGACCGGCCGGCAGACCGGCGGCCGTCACTCCCACTCCAGCCCGCCCTTCTTCCACGCGTAGAAATACCCGACCAGCAGGATCAGCAGGAACGTCCCCATGCTTGTCAGCCCGAAGACCTTGAGCTGCTTGAAGGCCACGGCCCAGGGAAACAGGAAGACGATCTCCATGTCGAAGATGATGAAGAGCATGGCCACCAGGTAGAACTTGACCGAAAAGCGCTCGCGGGCCGTTCCCACCGGCACCACCCCGCACTCGTACGGGGAGAGTTTTTCGGGATTGGGCCGGCGGGGGCCGAACAGCATGGACATGACGATGTTGAGGGCCGCGAACAGCCCGGCCAGCACCACCAGGATCAGAATCGGTACATACGGCATCAACATCGTCGGATAGCCTCGTAGGGTCCGCGGTCGACCCGGCGACGCGGACGCATGTGAACCTTAGCACATTAACGCGGAAAGAAAAGAGGGGCCCCCAACCTCCCCTCCGGTCGGGGGCCCCCCGTCAGGCTAGCCGCCGAACGGCTTGACGAAGAAGATGATCAACGAGATGAGAAGCACGTAGATGGCCAACGACTCGATCAGTGCCAGACCGATGATCATCGCCACCTGGATGCGCGGTGCCGCGTTCGGCTGCCGCGCGATGCCGTCCAGCGCCGCGCTGATGGCCCGGCCCTGGCCGAGGGCCGCCGCCGCGGAGGCGATGGCCATGGCGAATCCGCCCGTGAGGATGCTCACCACACCCAGGGACAGCCCGCCGCCCCCCGTTGTCGCGTCGGCCGCCCACGCCGATCCCGCCCCCCAGAGCAAGAGCGCTGTCGTCACCCACGCCACTCGCATGCTCAGCACGCCCATCCACTCCCTCCTTTCCCGGTCCGACCCGCTGACTCTGAAACCCACGCGCCCGCCGCCGCCCGCGCCTTTCTGCCCTGCAGGCGCGACGCGCGCTGACGCTTCCCCGCCGGAGCACCTAGTGGCGCTCCTCCCCGTGGTCCTCCTCCACGGCCCCGGCGATGTACACCATGGACAGCATGATGAAGATGAAGGTCTGCACGGCCGCGGTGAAGAGGCTCAGCGGCAGCATGATGATCAGCCAGATGAAGTACGGCATCACCAGCCAGACCAGGCCGAGGAGGATGACGATCACGCTCTCCTCCCCGAAGATATTCCCAAAGAGCCGGATGGAGAGCGAGATGGGCCGGGCCAGGTGGCCGATGAGCTCGATGGGGAACATCAGCGGCGCCAGCCACCAGAGCGGCCCGCAGAAGTGCTTCAAGTAATTCACCAGCCCGTGCTTCCGGATGCCGAAAAAGTTGTAAGAGAGGAAGACGGTCACGGCCAGCGCCACGGTGGTGTTCAGGTTGGCGGTCGGCGGAGGCAGGCCGGGGAGCGGTATGATGTCGAGGAGGTTGCTGGCGAAGATGAACAGGCCGGCCGCACCGATGAGGGGAAGGAACTGCGGCCCCTGCCGGCCGATGATCTGCTCGAGCAGGCTGGAGAAACCCTCGATCACCGCCTCCACGAAATTCTGCAGGGGGCCGGGCACCTCTTTCAAGGCGCGCGTGCCCACCACCCCCCCCACCACTAGGACCCCCATGACCAGCCAGGTGGTCGTGAGGTACCCCGGGAGCCATGCCCCCGGGACCCCCAGGAAGCTCAGGACGTTGGGAAGCTGGACCAGGGGGACGTGCTCGAGCTCGACCTGCCGGGGGGCATACATCAGCCCCACCACGAGGTTCACCACGGCCAGGCCCCCCAGGAGCAGCCACACGCCCCATCCGCCCCGCTTCCCGTTTGCTTCGTCCGCCAAGGTCGCCTCCCGCAGCGCCCGGTCTACCTCTCCGGTCTTGTGGGCCCCCCTGCCTTCGGATCCCCGCCCCCCCAGAGGCCCACGTCCCGGAACAGATTCAGGAAGCCGGCCGCGATCCCGAACAGGGTGAACAGCAGCGTGAGCCACGGCTGGGTGCCCAGCCACCGGTCCAGCCCGTACCCAATGCCCAGGCCGATCGCGGTCGCCGCCACCAGCGTCACGCCGATCGTGCTGAGACGGGCAAGCTGCTTGAGGAGCGACGGCTCCTCCCTGTCGGGCATGCCACACCTCGCGCAACGCGCGCCCCCGGGTGGCCGGAAATATCCCTCTTTCTAGCCCTTGACGCCTCCGGTGTCAAGTCCTCCCCCGGCCCGTGGAATCCACGCGAGGAACGGATGAGCGGGGCGGACGGCGGCTGGGGGCCGGCCGCGGATCAGCCGACAATGGCTGCCGCGCTGGCCCGGGCGAACTCCAGGAGCGGCCCCGGAAAGATTCCCAGGAGCAGCGTGCCGACCGCGGCCAGGAGCAGGGCGAGGGACAGGGTGGCCGACGGATTCAAAGCGATGCCCTGCGGCGGCAGCTCCCGCATGTACATCACCATGACCACCCGCATATAGTAGAAGAGGGAGATGGCAGAGTTGACGACGGCGATGATGGCCAGCCAGACATACCCGGCGTCGATGGCCGCGGCAAACAGGTAGAACTTTCCGACAAATCCCGCCGTGGGCGGGATGCCGGTGAGGGAGAGCAGGAACAGCAGCATGACCGCCGCGGCCAGCGGGCTCCGCTGCGCCAGGCCGGTGAAGTCCTCGATCTGGTCGCCCCGCACCGTGCCGCGGTTGAGCAGCACCACCATGCCGAAGGCGCCGATGGTCATCAGCGCATACACCAGGCTATAAAACAGGATCGCGGCCACCCCGATCCGGCTGGCCACGATCAACCCGATCAGGATATAGCCCATGTGGGCGATGGTGCTGTAGGCCAGCATCCTCTTGAGGTTGCTCTGGGCGATGGCCACCAGATTGCCCACGGTCATGGTGAGCACCGCCAGCACCCAGAACAGGAGCTTCCAGTCCACCCGGAGGCCCGGCATGGCCAGGAGAAACACCCGCACCAGGACCGCCACCCCGGCCAGCTCCGCCGCGCCGGCCATGAAGGCCACCACCGGCGTGGGCGCGCCCTCGTACATATCGGGCAGGTACATGTGGAACGGCACTGCCGCGATCTTGAACCCGAATCCCGCCGCCAGGAGGACCATGGCCATGAGGACGGCTGGATTCCGCAGGTTGTCCGTTCCCACGGCCGTGGCGATGGCCCCCAGATTGGTGCTCCCGGCCACGCCGTACAGCAGGGCCATGCCGTACAGGATCACGCCCGTGGAGAACGTGCCCATGAGCAGGTACTTGAGGGCCCCCTCGTTGCAGCGTTGCTCCTGCTTGAGGAAGCCGCAGAGCGCATAGGTGCAGACCGCCATGATTTCCAGGCCGATGAACAGCGACAGGAGGTCGGCCGCGGAGGCCATCAGCATCGTCCCCAGCGTGCCGAAGAGGAGCAGGGCGTAGAACTCCCCCTCCGGCACGTCCTGCTCGCGCAGGAACCTGACCGAGACGAGGAGGACGATGCCGGCGCTCACCAGGAACACCACCTTGAAGAAGCAGGCGTACATGTCCACGGCGTGCAGGCCGCTGAAGATGACGGCATGGGTCGACGACGCGGCCTGGCGCAGCACCAGGACGAGGGCCGCCGCCACGCCCAGAACGCTGAGGCCCCCAAGCCAGGACCGATCCCGGCCCCGCAGGGCAAGATCCAGGACCAGGACCAGGAGCCCGGTCAGCGCGACGACCAGCTCGGGGGCCGCCAGGACCAGATCGGCGGGATTGAACCCCGGCATCATCGTCCGCCCTCACGCTCGGAGGCCGCGGCGGGCTGGCGGCTCGGCAATTGGGCGATCAGCGCTTCCGCCTCGCGCGGATGCTGGCTCGCCAGATTGCCCAAGCGCCCGGGCGCTTGATCGCCGCGCGCGGCCAGCTGCCGGGGCTGGACCGCCTTGCCCGCCGACCCCTTCTCCACGATCTGGATGACGTTCCCGATGGAGGCCGCGCTGGCATTCAGGAAGGGCACCGGGTACAGCCCGATCCAGAAGCAGAACGCGATGATGGGCACCAGCGTAGCGATCTCGCGCACGCTCAGGTCGGGGAGGGTCTTGTTCTCCTCCTTGGTGATCTCGCCGAACATGGTCCTTTGGTACAGCCACAACATGTACGCGGCGCCCAGGATGATGCCGGTCACGGCGAAGGCGCCCCACCACCAGTGGACCTGGAAGGCGCCGATGAGGATCAGGAACTCGCCCACGAAGCCGTTCAGGCCCGGCAGCCCCATGGAGGCCAGCATGATGATGGCGAACAGGGTGGCGTAGATCGGCATCTGCCGCGAGAGGCCGCCCAGCTCGGAGATCAGGCGCGTGTGCCGCCGGTCGTAGATCAGCCCCACCACCAGGAAGAGGCCGCCCGTGGACAGCCCGTGGTTGATCATCTGCAAGAGGCTGCCTTGCATCCCCTGCATGTTGATGGCGAACATTCCCAGCATCACGAAGCCCATGTGGCTGACCGAGCTGTAGGCGATCAGCCGCTTCATGTCCGGCTGCACCATGCAGACCATGGCCCCGTAGATGATGGCGATGATGGCCAGCACGAAGACCAGCGGCACGAAGTGGCGGCTGGCCTCGGGGAACATGGGCAGGTTGAAGCGCAGGAAGCCGTAGGTCCCCATCTTCAGCAGGACCCCGGCCAGGATCACCGAGCCGGCGGTGGGGGCATCGGTATGCGCGTCGGGCAGCCAGGTGTGAAACGGGAACATGGGGACCTTGATGGCGAAGGAGAGGGCGAAGGCCAGCCAGGCCAGGTCCTGGAAACTCAGCGAGATCCCCAGGACGTGGATGACCGGGGTGTGGGGGTAGGCCACTCGCATCAGATCCAGGACGTCGAAGGTGTATTGTCCGGTCTGCGCCCCCGCGTAGAAATAGATGGCCAGGATCCCCAGCAGCATCACCACGCTGCCGAAGAGGGTGTACAGGAAGAACTTGATGGCCGAGTAGAGGCGCCGGTCGCTGCCCCAGACCCCGATCAGGAAGTACATGGGGACCAGCATGACCTCCCAGAAGACATAGAACAGGAAGAAGTCCAGGGCCACGAAGACCCCCAGCATCCCCGTCTCCAGGATCAGCAGGAAGACGTAATACTCCTTGGCCCGGTGCTTGATGGACTCGAAGGAGCACAGGATCGCAATGGGGCTGAGGAAGGTGGTCAGCATCACCAGCCACAGGCTGATCCCGTCCAGGCCGAAGAAGTAGTGGACCCCGATGCTGGGAATCCAGCTGGCGCGCTCCACGAACTGCACCGCGGCCGTGGATTGGTCGTAGGCGGCCGGGATCCACAGCGAGACGCCCAGCGTGATCAGGGAGGCCGCGAAGGCCAGGTTCCGCAGCGCTCGCACCTGCTGCCGGTCCACGAACAGCAGTGGAACGATCCCCAGCAGGGGCAGGAAGACGATCAGCGAGAGGATCGGAAAGCCCAGAACATTGCCCTGCACGGTCATACGGCCGCTCCTTGCGCGTCGCCAGGGGCGTCGGCTAGAGGAAGAAATACAACGTCACGATCACGAAAATCCCCATGGCCATGGCCAGAAGATAATTCTGGATGACGCCGGTCTGGATGCGCTTGAAGGCCTGGCTGCCCTCCTGGATCACGTCCGCCACGGCGTTTACCAGCCCGTCCACTCCGCGGAAGTCGAACGTCGCGGACACGTTGCTCAGGAAGACCGTCAGCCAGCCGGCCCCGTTCACGGTCCCGTCCACCCCCCGGGCATCCACCGCCCAGAGGCGAGTGCACAGCCGCTTCCCGAAGTCGACGAAGACGGCGATGTACAGCTCGTCCACCCAGTACTTGTTGAGCAGCAGCCGGTAGACGCCCTGGCACCGCTCGGCCAGCCGGTCCGCCATGCCCGGCCGGCGCATGTACATCTGGTAGGCCAGGACGATTCCGGACAGGGCGATGACCGTCGAGACCAGGGCCATCAGGAGCTCGGAGGGACCCTGCGACCCCGCGGCCTCCGCCGCGGTCCGGAAGACCGGCGCCACGAACGTGTGGTAGGGGCTATGCCCCGGCGAGTAGCCCACCAGCCCAACCAGGGCGCTGAAGACGGCCAGGATGGTGAGGGGCACGGTCATGACCCGGGGGGATTCGTGTATGTGGTGCGCGACCTGATGATCCACCCGGGAGGGGCCTTCGAAGGCCACGAAGTAGAGGCGGAACATGTAAAACGCGGTCCCGAAGGCCCCCGCCGCCCCCAGGGCCCACAGCCAGACGTGTCCCGACGCGATGGCGGAATGCAGGATCTGGTCCTTCGACCAGAACCCCGCCATGGGGAAGATCCCGGCGTTGGCCAGCGACCCGATCAGGAAGGTCCCGGCGGTGACGGGCATGTGCTTGCGCAGGCCTCCCATCTTGCGGATGTCCTGCTCGCCGGAGAGCCCGTGGATCACGGAGCCCGCCCCCAGGAAGAGCAGGGCCTTGAAGAAGGCGTGGGTGCCCAGGTGGAAGATGGCCCCGGCATACGCCCCCAGGCCTGCCCCCAGGAACATGTAGCCGAGCTGGGAGATGGTGGAGTAGGCGATCACCCGCTTGATGTCGTTCTGCACCAGGGCGATGCTGGCGGCGAAGACGGCCGTCAGCGCCCCCACCCAAGCCACCACCCCCATCGAAAAGGGGGCCGCGCTGAACAGGGCGTTGGACCGGCAGACCATGTAGACACCCGCCGTCACCATGGTGGCAGCGTGGATGAGGGCCGAGACCGGCGTGGGGCCCTCCATGGCGTCGGGCAGCCAGACGTAGAGGGGCAATTGCGCCGACTTTCCCGTGGCTCCGGCGAAGAGCATGAGCGTGATCCAGGTGACCACGCTCAGCCCGAGCAGGGAGGGGCGGGCGAGGACCTCGCGCATGGGATCGACGGCCGGGAAGATCTGACTGTAGGAGAGCGACCCGAAGACGTGCCAGATCAGGAACAGGCCCAGCAGGAATCCCGCGTCGCCGATCCGGTTCACCACGAAGGCTTTCTTGCCGGCGTCGGAGGCCGATTGCTTCTGGTACCAGAAGCCGATCAGCAGGTAGGAGCACAGCCCCACGCCCTCCCAGCCCAGGAACATCAAGAGGTAATTGTTGGCCAGGATCAGGATGAGCATCGAGCTCATGAACAGGTTCAGGTACGTGAAGAACCGGGCGTATCCCGTGTCCCCGTGCATGTAGCCGACGGAGTAGATGTGGATGAGAAACCCGACGAAGGTCACCACCAGCATCATGACGGCGGAGAGGGGATCCACCAGGAAGCCCACGCTGGCCTGGAACGCCCCGGCGGAGATCCAGGTATAGACGTCCCAGTCCAAGGTGGCCCCGCCCCAGGCCTGGATGAAGATCCCCAGGGCGATCAGGAACGAGAGGCCCGTTGTGGCGAGGGCCAGCAGGTGGGCGCGACCCCGGATCCAGCGCCCGAAGATCCCGTTGATGACCACCCCGACCACCGGCAGCACCGGCACCAGCCAGATCAGCTTCAGCATCGTCCCTCTCGGCTCACGGCTCGCGGCTCGTCTTCTCTCGCCCGGGACCTACCACTTCATCAGGTTGATCTCGTCCACGTTCACCGTCCTGAAATTGCGATACAGCCCCAGGACGATGGCCAGACCCACCGCCGCCTCTGCCGCCGCCACCGTGATGACGAAGACGGCGAAGACCTGTCCCTGGAGCATGGTCCGGGGAAGGTAGCGGGCGAAGGCGATGAAGTTCAAGTTCACGGCGTTCAGCATCAGCTCGATGGACATGAGAATGGCGATGGCGTTCCGACGCGTCAGGGCGCCGAACACCCCCAGGCTGAAGATGATCGCCCCCAGGATCAGATAGTGGCTGAGTGGAATCATCGCTCCGACACTCCACGGCGCGCGGCGTGCGCCCTATTCCTTCCGTGCCAGGATAATGGCCCCCACCATCGCCGCCAGCAGCAGGATGGAGACCGCCTCGAACGGCAGGAGGTAGGTGGTGAGCAGCGCCCGCCCCAGGAAGGGGGCCGTCTCGGGGAGGGGCGGGGGCGCCGCCAGCACGGCGATGCCGCGCAGCGAGGCGTAGACCAGCCCGATCAGCAGCCCCAAGGCGGCCACGGCGCTGAGCCCCGCCTGGTCGTTGATCACGCGCGCCGTGGCGGAGGAGATCCGGCTGGTGAGCATGATGGCGAACAGGAGCAGGATCGTGATGCCGCCGACGTAGATCAGGACCTGCACCGCCGCCAGAAATTCCGCGTCCAGCAGCACGTACAGCGCCGCCATCCCGCAGAAGCTGAAGATGAGGGCGACGGCCGCCCGGACGATGTTCTTTCCCAGGACCACGATGCCCGCCGCCCACACCGTGAACGCCGCCAGGACATAAAAGATGGCCAGCTGTACCGTCATGACCCCGAGCGTCCTCCGTCCCGCCTCACCCTACTTCCAGAGCGTCACCACGAACCCGGTGACGATCAGGTTGGCGAACGAGATGGGCAGCAGGACCTTCCAGGCGAAATCCATGAGCTGATCCACCCGCAGCCGGTTGAGGGTCCAGCGCAGCCACATCATCACGAAGATCAGGAAGTAGCACTTGACCTGGAACCAGACCAGCCCGAAGAGGCCGTGGGACAGTCCGGCCGACAGGCCGGGGATGTGGAGCCAGGGGCCGCGCCAGCCTCCCAGGAACAGGGTGGTGGCGATGGCCGCCACCACGAACATGTTGGCATATTCCGCCAGGAAAAAGATGGCGAAGCGCATGCCGCTGTACTCCACGTGGAAGCCGGCCACCAGCTCGGACTCGGCCTCGGGGATGTCGAAGGGGAGGCGGTTGCATTCGGCCAGGGCGCAGATGAAGTAGACCAGGAAAGCCACGATCTGGGGGAAGATGTACCAGCGCGGCAGGATGCCCAGCCAGCTGCCTCCCTGGGCGTCCACCAAGCCCCCCATGCGCATGGTCCCGGCGATCATCACCGGACCCAGGACGGCCAAAACCAGCGGCACCTCGTAGCTCACGGCCTGCGCGGCCGAGCGCATGGCCCCCAGGACGGAGTACTTGTTGTTGGAGGACCAGCCGGCCATGATGATCCCCACCACCGCCAGGGAGGAGATGGCGATCATGTAGAGGATGCCGATATTCAGGTCGCGCACGATGAGCCCGGGCCCCCAGGGGATGGTGACGTAGGCGGCCAGGGAGGCCGCGAACACCACCATGGGAGCCAGGACGAACACCACCCGGTCCGCCCGGGCGGGGATGATGTCCTCCTTGAGCAGCAGCTTGAGGCCGTCGGCGAGGCTCTGGGCCCAGCCGTGCCAGCCGCCCACCCGCATGGGGCCGAAGCGCACCTGGATGTGGGCGCTGATCTTCCGCTCCCACCAGATCAGGAACATGGCGGCCACGGAGATGTAGCCCACGATCACCCCGACCACGACGGTCATCACCACCAGGGTGGGGACGATCCAGGGCAGGCCCCAGGCCGACGTCAGCGCGTAGAAATCCTCGACCAGCTTGCCAAGTGTGCTCATCACTCTTTACACGGCCCCGACGGGCGCGGGCACCGCAGCCCGGCGCCTTATCGGTCCACCTCGCCCAGGACGATGTCCACGCTCCCCAGGACGGCCACGATGTCCGCCACCAGGCACCCCTTGATCATCTCGGGCAGGACGCTCAGATTGACGAAGGCCGGCGACCGGACCTTGTACCGGTAGAGCTTCGGCGAGCCGTCGCTCACCAGATAGAAGCCCAGCTCGCCGCGGGGACTTTCCGTCCGGGCGTAGACCTGGCCCGCCGGCGGCTTAAGCGTCTTCGGCATCTTGGCCATCACCTCGCCCGCCGGCAGCTGATCCAGGGCCTGCTGAACGATCTTGACGCTCTCCTCCATCTCGCGGCGCCGGACCAGGAACCGCGCCCAGGTGTCGCAGCTCTCGAACGCCGGCACCTCGAACTCGAACCGGTCGTAGATGGAGTAGGGGTCGTTCCGGCGGAGATCCCACTTGATGCCGGAGCCGCGCAGCACCGGGCCGCTGGCGGCGTAGGCCACGGCGACCTTGGGATCCAGGATCCCGATCCCCTGGGTCCGCTTCTGGAACAGGACGTTGTCGGTGACCAGGGCGTCGTACTCGGGGAGGCGCGGCTTGAACCACTCCAGGAAGGCCCGGCAGTCCGCCACCCAGCCGTCCGGGAAATCCATGGCCATCCCGCCGATCCGGTAGAAGTTGTAGTTCAGGCGCTGCCCGCTCACCGCCTCGAACAGGTCCAGGATCATCTCCCGCTCGCGGAAGCAGTAGATGAAGATGGTGAAGTTCCCCAGGTCCAGGCCGAAGGTGCCCAGCCAGACCAGGTGGCTGGCGATCCGCTGGAGTTCCGCCAGGATCACCCGCATGTACTCGGCGCGTTCCGGGATCTGCTGGCCCATGAGCCGCTCGACGGCGTGAACGTACCCGAAGTTCATCGCCATGGAGGCGAGGTAATCCAGGCGGTCGGTGTAGGGGATCACCTGCGTGTAGGTGCGATTCTCTCCGATCTTCTCGTGGCAGCGATGCAGATAGCCTATGTACGGGACGCAGTCCGTGATGGCCTCTCCGTCCAACTTCAGCATGAGGCGCAGGACCCCGTGGGTGGAGGGGTGCTGCGGGCCCATGTTGACGTACATCTCCTCCATGGTCTCGCTGATCCGCTCCGCGCTGACCGTGGTGGCGATGGGGACGGGGGTATCCATTTCCTCTGCCTCAACCGTTCCGGGGGCGGGCCGTCATGGCGATTTCGCCCCCTCGGATGGCGTGGCCGGCGCCGCGGCCTTGGGGGCGGCCTTGGGCCCCGGCTTCGCCCCCTCCGCCTTGGCGACCTTCTCCTCCAGCCCGTATTCCGTGTACGGAACCAGCCGCTCGTCCGCGTAGTCCTTGCGCAGGGGATAACCCACCCAGTCCTCGGGGAGGAGGATGCGGCGGAGGTCCGGATGGCGGTCGAAGCGGATCCCGAAAAGGTCGAAGCACTCGCGCTCGTGCCAGTTGGCGGCCGGCCAGATGTCAGTCACGGTCCGCAGCTCGGGCTGCTGGCGATCCACCGGCACCCGCAGATGCACCTTGACGGGCTGTTGCAGGGATGCCAGGTCGTACACGACCTCGAGGTGGGTCCCCCAATCGGCGCCGCTGAGGCAGCTCAGATATTCGAGGCCGAGGTCACAGAGCCGCCGGCACACCCGCCAGGCGGCCTCCGGCGTGGCCGTGCAGCGCAGCTCGACCCCCTTGATCTCGGTCTCGCGCAAGGCCTCGCCGAACTGCTGCGTCAACTGATTCAGGATCTCTTCGGCAGTCATCTCAATCCGTGCCGCTCGGGCGAGCATTCGGGACGGGGCCGCAGGTCGGGTCCCGCGTCAGACCCACTCCAGCGCCCCCTTCTTCCAAGCGTATGCCAGGCCTACCAGCAGGATCCCGATGAAGACCATCATCTCCACGAAGGCGAACAGTCCCAGTTGGCGGAAGACGATAGCCCAGGGGAACAAGAACACGGTCTCGACGGCGAAGATGATGTACACCAGGGCGTAGAGGTAGTAGCGGACGTGGAACCGCACCCAGCCGGCCCCGATCGGCTCTTCCCCGCATTCGTAGGTGGTCAGCTTTTGGGGGGTCGGATGGTGGGGGCGGATCAGGCGCGAAACGATCTCGATGTTCAGGACGACGAACAGTGCCCCGACGATCAAGAAGAAGCCGACATAGGCGTAATCCGCCGGCATGAAATCTCCTCCTGCAAGGCCGGGAACGGGCGGCGAGTGGATCGCGGAGGCGAGAGATTCGGGAGAGGCCGTCGGTCGCGAGCCCCCCTCGCGCCACGGAAAAGGCCCTACCTCAGGGCTCGACAACGCTCACAATTCACAGCGACCGCGCCAATTCCGCGGTTTTGTAACATGGGCACCCCGACCTGTCAAGGAGAATTGCTGCGCCCTTGCCCCAAGAATACGTCAAGCCTTTGTCCTTGTGCCCTGCCCCCAAGAACCCCGGCGGCCGGCGCCGGGAGATCTTCCGAGCCTCCGCAAGAGCTCAACAGCCTCAAACAACCCGCGTGGGTTCGGGGGCCTGGATAGCTGGGGGGAGGGGTACATTTTGGACGGTACACATGTGCTTGACTTTCGGGATCGCTCCGATCTACTATCTGATCATTCGCTCAGCATCACGACTGGTCCCGATCGTGGTATCCGGAGCCCACGCGGCCGCTCATGTGGCGGATTTGCCCGGGCCGGCCGCAGGGAGGGGGGACGAAGGGCGACAGGGAATCTGTCCTTCGTCAAGGCGGGGGGGTGCGCGCACCCCGTTAACCTGTGAACTGCAAGGTTCGTAGGAGGATGCTGCCATGGCGAGTGTAGTGATATTGTTCACCATTGTGGCGGTCTGGGTCGGCTACAAGTTCTACGCCGCGAAGATTGACCGGTCCGTGATCGGGGTCGATCCCAACAAGGCGACGCCGGCCAAGATGTACAACGACGGCGTGGACTTCATGCCGGCCAGCTCCAGCGTGCTGTTCGGCTACCAGTTCAAATCCATCGCCGCCCTGGGACCCATCGTTGGACCCATCATCGCCGTCCAGTGGGGATGGCTGCCGGCCATCCTGTGGCTGATCTTGGGGGTCTTCTTCATCGGGTGGGTTCAGGACTACACCGCGGCGGTGATGGCCATGCGGAACGAGGGGATGACTATGGGGGGATTGAGCTACAAGCTCATCTCGCCCCGAGCGCGGACCATCCTCCTGTCGTTCCTCTACTTCTACCTGCTGCTGATCATGGGGGCCTTCGGGGCCATCGTGGCCGGGATCTTCGCCAACCCCAACGTCCCCTTCGGGTTTATCATCCTCACCCTGGCCGGAGTCCTGGCGGGCCAGATGACCTACAAGTGGCGCAAGGACCTGCTCCTGACGACGCTGATAACAGTGGCCATCGGGGTCATCGGCATCTGGCTGGGGACCACGGGGCCCTTCCGTGCCATCGTGGACGCCATCAACGGCGGGAAGGACTCCTTCATCCTCTACGCCACGCCCTACGGCCCGATGAAGTGGTCGGTATGGTTCTGGGGCATCGTCGCCCTGGGCTTCTGCTACCTGGGCTCGGTGCTCCCCATCTGGCGGTTCGCCCAGCCGGTCAACTACGTCTCGTTCTGGCTGGTGCTGATGGGGATCGTGGGGTCCATCGTGGGGATCTTCTTCCGCATGCCCAGCTTCGGTGACTTCCCGGCCTTCACGAGCTTCAGTGTCGCCGGCCTGGGACCCATGTGGCCGCTCCTCTTCGTCACCATTGCCTGCGGGGCGTGCTCCGGATGGCATAGCCTAGTCTCCACCTCGGGCACGGCCCGGCAGCTGGAGAAAGAGACCGACGCCCTGCCGGTGGGCGCCGGGGCCATGTTCACGGAGTGCGTCCTGGGCGTCCTCTCGGCGGTGTTCGCCATCACCGCCTTCGGCGGCTTCGCCGGCTACCAGGCCCAGCTGGCCAAGGGGGCCGGCGCGGTGTTTGCCGGCGGCATGGCCGAATACCTGAGCGTCCTGGGGATTCCCAAGGTGTTCGGTGGCGCCTTCGGGGCGACCTTCCTGGTCATCATGGCCCTCACGGTGATGCAGCTGGTCCTGCGCTTCATGCGGGTGGCCAGCGCCGAACTGGTGGGGAACTCCATCCCTGCCTTCCGGAACATCCACTTCGGCACCATCGTGGGCCTCCTGCTCACGCTGGTGATCCTCTGGACCGGCTTCTGGCAGCGGATCTGGATTCTCTTCGGCGGGTCCAACCAGCTGTTCGTGGGCCTGGCGCTGGTCCTGATCACGATCTGGCTGGCCCAGAGCGGCAAGTCGTATCAGTGGGCTATGTGGCCGGCGATTTTCATGTATGTGACCACGGTCGCGGCCCTGATCGTCACCGCCTGGATGGCTTTCCAGGCGGCATTCAAGCCCGGCCTCAGCGCCGCGTTTGTCTTCGGGAATTTGATCGCGGCCGTGATCGGGGTCGCCCTGGTCATCCTGTCGCTCATCCTGGCCTGGGATGCCGTCCAGGCCTTTGGCAAGGCTCGCCTGCGCCCGGCCGCCGCGCAGGCCTAGTCGGCAACCGGTGTTGCCGCCGGGGGCGGGGCGTCTCGCCCCCGGCGGCGAACGGGGAGGGCACCGTGCCGACCGTCACGCTCGACGTCATCGCACCCCTGGTCTCCGGGGTCCAGCACTGCCAGCATTGCCAGACGTTCTTCGACGATGCGGGGGTCTCGCAGAAGGTCCTGCAGGACGAGTGGAATTCCTATCCCGAGGAGATGTGGCGGGACTACGCGCGGCTTTCCGAGATGATGCGCGAGCTGTCCATCCGCTACGGGTCCCAGCTCCGCATCACCCTCATCGACCCCCACACGCCCGCCGGACTGTGGAAGTCGCTGCGCCACTGGGTGCGCCGCTATCCCACCTTCATCGTCAACGGCCGGGCCAAGTATTCCGGCTGGGATGCGGGAGCGCTGGACACCCTGCTGCGGGCGGGGGGGGCCACCGTGGGGGCCGTCTCGTAGCAGGCTGCTGAAAAAGTCCCGGCTGCCCGCCGCAGGCGGATTGGCACGCTCGGGCACTCGCTGCGGCGTACCGGAAGTACGCCTTGACCCGCCAGTGGCGGGTGCTCGCCCCCGGGTACCCATCCCGAGGGGTGGGTGATGCCGCCTTACCGCTCGACAGGCTCGCGGTCCCGAGCGAAGTCGAGGGGCATCTGGGCCCTTTTGAGCAGCCTGTTATGTCTTGGTCCCTAGCAGTTTGTTCAGAGCCTCCCGGTCGACCACCTCTTTTTCCAGCAAGAGCTTGGCCAGCGCCTCTAACGTCTCCCGCCGCTGAGTGAGCGTCTCCCTGACGCGCACGTGTCCGTCCGCCAGGATGCGGTGGACCTCGTCGTCGATGGTCTGGGCGGTGCGCTCGCTGTAATTCCGCTGCGTGTACCCCGGGACGCTCAGGAAGCTGCTCCGGGCGTGCTCGAAGGTGACCAGGCCGAGCTGCTCGCTCATCCCGTACTGGGTCACCATCATGCGGGCCATGTCGGTCGCCCGCTCCAGATCGTTCTGGGCCCCGGTGGAGATGTCGCCGTAGATGATCTCCTCGGCCACCCGCCCCCCCAGCAGGACGTCCAGCCGATCGAACAGCTCCGCCCTCTTCAGCAGGTAGCGGTCCTCGGTCGGGAGCTGCTGCGTGTACCCCAGGGCGGCGATGCCGCGGGGGATGATCGAGATCTTCGAGACGCGATCCGCGTGCGGCCGCGATTCGGCCACCAGGGCATGGCCGGCCTCGTGGTAGGCGACCGTCTCCTTCTCCATGGCGTTCATGACCCGGGTCTTTCGCTCCAGGCCGCCCACGATGCGATCGGCCGCCTCGTCGAAGTCCTGCGTCCCGACCGCCGCCTCGCCTTTCCGGGCAGCGAGCAGGGCCGCTTCGTTCACCAGATTGGCCAGGTCCGCTCCCACGAAGCCGGCGGTGCGGGCCGCGATGGACCCCATGTCCACATCCGGCGCAAGCTTGACGCCGCGGGTGTGGACCCGCAGGATCATCTCCCTCCCCTTGAGATCGGGACGATCCAGGGCGACATGCCGGTCGAAGCGGCCCGGGCGGAGCAGGGCCGGGTCGAGGATCTCCGGGCGATTCGTGGCGGCCATGATGATGACGGCCTTGTTGGTGTCGAACCCGTCCATCTCGACCAGGAGCTGATTCAGCGTCTGCTCCCGCTCGTCGTGGCCCCCCATGGGGTTCATGCCCCGCGCCTTGCCCAGGGCGTCCAGCTCGTCGATGAAGATGATGCAGGGCGCCTTCTCCTGCGCCTGCTTGAACAGGTCGCGCACCCGTGCCGCTCCCAGCCCGACGAACATCTCCACAAAGTCCGACCCGCTCATGCTGAAGAAGGGGACCCCGGCCTCGCCCGCCACCGCCTTGGCCAGCAACGTCTTCCCGGTCCCGGGCGCGCCGACCAGCAGCACCCCCTTGGGGATCTTCCCGCCCAGCCGGCGGTACCGTTCGGGGGTCTTGAGGAAATCCACGATCTCCATCAGCTCACCCTTGGCCTCGTCGATCCCGGCCACGTCGCCGAAGGTCACCCCGGTCTGCTTTTCCACGTAGACCTTGGCCTTGCTCTTGCCGAGGGACACCATGCCGCCCATGCCGCCCGCCCCCATCTTCTTCATGAACCACACCCAGATGCCGACGAAGACGACGGCCGGGATGATCCAGGACAGGATGGTGGCGAACCAGGTGTTCTGCACCCGACCGGAGAACTGGACCTTGGCCGCCTCCAGGTCTTTCACCAGGCTGGGATCGTCCACCCGGACCGTGGTGAAGCGGGGGTTCTTCTCGCCCAGCTTCTCCAGCCTCTGGATCTGGTCCTCGGTCGTCTTGGGCAGGATACCGGCCAACCCCTGCGGGTTCAGTTGACCATAAATGTACTGCGGCCCAATGCTGACCTCCGTCACCTTGCCGGCCTGCACCAGGGCTTTGAACTGGCTGTAGGGCAGGGTCTCCGCTTGCGGCCCCATCAGCATATTCTCGATGAACAGGAGGGCAAAGAAGGCCGCCAGGAAATACCAGATGGAAAAATGATGCTGCTTGTTCATGGGTCGGTTCCTCGAGTTTCACCCTGTGTATTTCGTGTATTTGGCGACGGGTGCCCCGTCCGGGTATGAGAGCGCCTGGGAAGGAAGAGTGGCTGAAGTATACGCCCCTAACGGGTATTTTGGTAGGCCCGAGGCCCAACCCTAATCTCCGGCTAAGAAGTTGAGGGGGATCGCGAATCACGCAGCGGCCCGCAGTGCGCGCGGCCCGCGGGGTTGGCATCGGCCTTGCTTGGTTTCACCCAGTGGGTGCAAACACCACAAGGAGGAGAGCGATGCCCGACACCTCGCCCCGGTTGCCGTTCGAGATCGATGACGCGATCGACCCCACGCTGGTCACGGGCCGGGCCGGGGTCCCGCTCGTGATCGAGCTGTTCCGCCAGCTCGGGGTGGCCCAGGCCGTCGACACCCACGTTGCGGTCAAGCAGCGGCAGCGCGGATTACCCCCCTCGCAGCTCGTGGAGAGTCTCGTCGCGTTGTGGACGAGCGGCGGGGACCGCTGCCAGGACCTCACGACGCTCCGGGAGGATCAGGCCCTGGCCACGCTGCTCGGCTACCCCCTGCCGGCCGCGACCACGGTCCGGGACTTCCTCGAGGCCTTCCACGTGGAGGACGGGCCGCTCTGGGTGGCCGGGCCCGCGGCCACGGTCCCCCTGGAGTCCGCCCCCTTGGCGGGCCTCGGACAGGCGAACCGGACGCTGGTCGCGGGCGTCCAGCGCGGGGCCCGGGCGGCGACGGCCACCCTGGATGTGGACGCGACGCTCGTCGAGAGCCACAAGGACGCGGCGACCGTGGCCTACGACGGGACCCGGGGCTACCAGCCCGTCGTGGTCCTCTGGGCCGAGCACGATGTCATCGTGCACGACCAGTTCCGCGATGGCCAGGTGCCCGCCGGGTGCGGCAACGTGCGCGTCCTCGAACAGGCGGTGGCCAACTTGCCCCAGGGCGTGGACCGCATCTCCCTGCGGGCCGACAGCGCCCTCTACGAGACGGAGGTCCTCCGCTGGTGCGAGGAGAAGAAAATCGCCTACGCGATTAGCGCCGATATGTCCGCGCAGCTCCAGGCCGAGATCCGGCGCCTCCCCGCGGCCGCCTGGCAGCTCGAGCGGGAGGAGCCCGAGGCGATCCGGGCCTGGGCCGAAGTCCCCTACGTCCCCGAGGATGGCGATCACCGGAAGGCGCGGCCGTGCGTTCGCCGCTACCTCGCGGTGCGTATCCAGCGACGCCAGGGGAGCCTCTTCGCCGACGGGAGTAGCGTGCAGTACTTCGCCGTGGTCACCAATCGGCCGGAGGATGGGCTCACGATCCTCCGGTGGCACCGGGAGAAAGCAGGGACCATCGAGCACACCCATCACGTCCTCAAGACCGAGCTGGCGGCCGCCGCGCTGCCCAGTGGGAAGTTCGGGGCGAACGCCGCCTGGTTCCGGCTGAACGTGCTCACCTACAACCTGCTCACCGCGCTCAAGCGGTTGACCTTACCCGGAGATCTCCGGACCGCCCGGCCGAAGCGTCTCCGGTTCCTGCTGTTCAACACCGTCGGGAAGGTCGTCGCGCATGCCCGACGGACGCTCTTGCGGCTCTCGGGCGCCCTGCAGCACGCCTTGCTCGTCCGGGCGCGGCGCAAGATCGCCCGGCTGGCCACCGCTTAGCCGGAGATTAGGGCCCAACCCAAATCTCCGGCTAACGGGGGAGGGCATTCGCGTACCCACGTCGCACCCGCAACCATGGCCTCGCGGCCGGCTGGGCCTCTCGGACCTGGTTGCACCCGATGGGTGGCGCCCCGTAGAGGCGATGGGTACCTTAGCCGGAGATTTGGGCCCAAGCGCCGCCGTCACGAGGGCACCGGGGCACACGGCCGAAAGGCGGGGCGGCCCTCGCAGGCGGAGGCGGGGACGAGGCGGCTTACGAGGTCCCGCCGACCAGTCCGCTGGACGGCAGCGCGATCCAGAAGACCGTCCCTTCCTCCTGGGTGCTGGTGAACCCGACTTCGCCGCCCAGGTACCGCTCGCCGAACAGCTTCATGCTGTAGGTGCCCAGACCGCGGCCCTTCGGACTCTTGGTGCTGAACGACCGCTGGAAGATCTGGCGGGACACGGCCTCAGGAATGGCCTGGGCGTTCCAGACCCTGAATGTCGGCTGGCCCTTCCAGCGCTCGTACCAGAGCCGCACCGACTCCCCTTCCTGGACCGCCTCCAGGGCGTTCTTCACCATGTTGGTCAGCACGCGGACGAGCAGAGGCGGGTCCGTGACGATCGTCTCGCGCGACACGTCCGCGATCTCGAGCCGCTTGCCCCCCGCCGCTTCATGACCGGAGAAGATCGTCCGGAGGCTCTCCAGAATGTCGGCCACCGGCGTCGGCACCGGGGAGACGGCCAGGGCACCCCGCTCGGCTTGCAGGAGGATCCGTTGGTCCTCCACCTCCCGCGCCAACCGCTCGCTCAGGGCCACAATCCGCTGGGCGGCCTCCTTGGCGCTCACGCCGCGAAGGGCGCCCAGCAGCTTGCTCCAGCCCTTCAGGCCGCCGATGGTGTTGAGGAGATCGTGGAAGAACACCTGCTCCAGGGCGTCACGGCGCTTTTCGGCGCTGATATCTCGCAGCAGCACGGCCGTGAGGGTGTGGGGACCGATCCGCAGGGGGGACGACCGCACGCGGAACTCGCGCGCCTCGGTGTGGTTATTTCGGCGAATGGTCATCAGGCATTCGCGGATGGCGGGCCCATTCTCCTGCTGGCTGGCCAGGATCGACAGCACCGCACCGCACTCGGCACAGGCCTTGCTCGTGCCGCACCCGCCGGGAGCCTCGGCCAAATGGATGCAGTCCAGGATCTCTCCCGGCCGGCATCCCAGCAGGCATTCCGGCTTTTCGATGCCGAGCGCCCGCAGGATCGCGGCGTTCACCGCCAGCGCCTGGCGCTCGGCATTGAGGATCAAGAGTGCGCCGTCCACCGACTCCAGGAGCGTCTGGACTACGGGGTCCGTCTGGAGCTGCCGGACCGCCCGGTCCAGCTCCTGCGGGTCGGCGCGGCCGGCCGGTGCAAAGAAGCTCTCGGTGGCGCTCCATGCCCCATCGCGGCGAGGGCCTCGTCCTTCGGCTTCTTCCATGGTCGCCCTCCAGCCTTGGACCGCAGGGGCGGCGCCCCCCGTCCACAGGCGTAAGTATACACGAAGCGGCCCGGCCAGGCAGAAGATTCCCACGGGGGGTCGCGACCCCGGCCGGACAATCCCGAACAATCCCGCGCCGCGCATTGAAAAGCCGGGCGGCCTGTGATACTCAACTCGCAGGGGTCTCCCGCATGCCGGGGGTCATTGTTTCTGCCCTGAGCTTCCCGCGGCCGGCCGCTCGGGAGGCTTGCGACTCGGAGGAGGTCTCCATGGCGAAACGGGTTGGGGTGATCCTGGCTCTCGGCCTGCTGGCGGTCCTGCTGCCGCCCACCCAGGGGATGGCGCAGGCCCAGCAGCCGGCAAAACTGAAGGTGGCCTTCGCCCTGCTGTCCACCATTCACGACCTGGGCTGGACGACGGCCCACTACCGGGGAATCGAGTACCTGAAGAAGGAGATGGGGAACCAGATCGAGGTGGACTACACCGAGAACGTCCAGGCGGCGGACACCGAGCGGGTTGTCCGGGGCTACGCGAAGAGCGGCTACGGACTCATCTTCGGCACCACCTTCGAGCACATGGACCCCATGCTGATGGTGGCCCGGGACTTTCCCAACACCGTGTTCGAGCACTGCTCGGGCTACAAGACCGCCCCGAACATGGGGACCTACTTCGCCCGGATGGAGCAGGCCGAATACCTGGCCGGCTACATGGCGGGGCTCATGGGCTTCAAGAACGTGGGGACCGTCGCCACCCAGCCGATCCCGGAGCCGATCCGCGGCATCAACGCCTTCACCCTAGGGCTCCTGCGCGGGCTGCGGGAGGGGAAGTACCCCCACGACCCCAAGCGGGTGAACGCCGTCGTCTGGCTCAACAAATGGCTGGATCCCATCAACGAGGTTGTCCTGGCCGAGACCCTGATCAACCAGAGGCACGACCTCATCCGCCAGATGGCGGACACCCCCGATTCCGCCCGCACCGCTTGCTACAAGAAGGTCCCCGCCATCGGCTACGGCACGGACGTGCGGCAGGTCGGGGCGGACTGCGCCCTCGTGTCCACCACCTGGAACTGGGGGCCCTACTACGTGGACGCGGTCAAGCGGGTCATGAGCAAGACCTGGAAGCCGCAGGAGATCTACTGGGGCTTCAAGGAGAACCTCATCGCGCTGTCGCCCTTCCACCCCTCGGTCCCCAGACCCGTGCAGGAGAAGGTCCTGGCCGAGCTCCGGAAGATGCAGCAGGGCCGGGACGACTCCTTCCTGGGACCGATCAAAGATCAGCAGGGGAAGATCGTCATCCCGGCGGGAATGCGGGCCACGGATAAGGAGCTCCTGACGATGAAGTGGTTCGTCGAGGGCGTGGTCGGAAAGATTCCGGAGTGACGCCCGGGGCGGGGCCTGGGCGCGGGCTGGCTGCGCCCGCGCCCGACCCGAAACCTGAGGGATGCCCGTGGCCGAGCCGTCGGAATTCTTCGAGAGCGGCGAGCTGTGCAGGCTGGAAGTGCCCGGACTCTCCTACCCCCTGCTCCTCCCGTGGGTCTGGCTCCGCGGCGAAGAGCGGGACGTCCGAATCGCCTCCCTCAACCTGGTGGGCAAGGTCGAGTGGAACCACGACCTCGGCCGGCTGCTGGCCGGTCGGATTCAAGCGGCGTTCCCCGACCTCGGGGGCCTGTGCGTGATGACGGTGGTCGAGAAGGCCCTCCAGCTGGCCCAGGTGGTGGTCTCGGAATTGCGCCTGCCGGATGTGGCGGTGGCCTACAGCCGGGTCAAGCCCCACATGGAGGCCGCGGACCGGCCGGTGATCCAGGTGGGGGCGGATTCCATCACCAGCGGGGGGAAATGCCTGGCCCTGTACGAGCGGGACATCAACCTGCTGGTCGCGCGGGCAACGCGCGGGGTGATCCTGGTGGACAACGTCGTCACGACCGGGGGCACGGTCATGGGGGTGGTGGACCTGCTGGACCAGGTGGCCCGCCTGAAGAACCTCCCGCGCGGCATCCCCCTGCGGGGGGTCTTCTGTGCGGCCGAGGAGGGCCGGCGGACCCGCATGCTGCCCGCCTCCATCTCCTCGCTCGTCCGCCTTCCCGATCCGGTCGTCCGGCCGGGAAGCCTCCGATCGGCAGCCCGCCAGGGAAGGCTATGGCCAGGACCCTCACCTGCATGACGGGAATCACCAAGCGGTTCCCGGGCGTCCTGGCCAACGACCGGATCGATTTCACCGTCGCGCCGGGCACGGTCCACGCCCTGTTGGGCGAGAACGGGGCGGGGAAGACCACCCTCATGAACATCCTCTCCGGCCGCTACGCGCCGGACGAGGGAGACATCCGCGTGGGGGACGCGCCGGTTCGGTTCCGCTCCCCCCGGGACGCCCTCCGCTCCGGCATCGGCATGGTCCACCAGCACTTCATGCTTGTCCCCCGCCAGACCGCCGCCGAGAACATCGCGCTCGGGCTGGTCCGGCCGCGCCTGCTCCTGCGACGGCGCCGGATGGAAGCCGAGGTGCGGCAGGCGGCGGAGGCCTCGGGCCTCCCCATCGACCCCCAGGCCCGCGTCGCCGACCTCTCCCTGGGCCAGCAGCAGCGGGTCGAGATTCTGAAGCTCCTGGTCCGCGGAACCGACCTGCTCATCCTGGACGAGCCGACGGCGGTTCTGACTCCAGCCGAGACCGAAGAGCTGTTCTCGACCCTGCGGCAATTCGCACGCGCGGGGAGATCGGTCGTCTTCATCACCCACAAGCTGGAAGAGGTTTTGGAGGTCGCCGACCGGATCACCATCCTGCGCCGCGGCCGCCGCGTGGCCGACCTCGCCCGATCGGAGGTGGATAACCGCCGGGAGCTGGCCAGGCTCATGGTGGGGCGCGAGGTTGTCCTGAGCGTGGAGAAGCGCCCGGTGCCCCTGGGGGACGTGGTGTTGGAGCTGCGGAACTGCTCGGGTCCGGATGCCAGCGGGCATCGGGGATTCCGGCGCGTCAGCTTCGCCGTACGGCGCGGCGAGATCTTTTCCATCGTGGGCGTGGCCGGCAACGGCCAGACCGAGCTGGCCGCTGCCGTCACAGGGGCGAGCCGGATCTCGCGGGGGGAGCTTCGCCTGCTGGGCCGGCCGCTCGGCCCGGACGAGTCCCCGCCGATGGACCAGATCGCATACGTCCCGGAAGACCGGATCGGCACCGGAACCGCGGCCGGCCTGACCCTCGTGGACAACCTGATTCTGACCACCTATCCGAGGTTTTTCCGGCGGGGATTCTTCCGGCGGGAGGCCGCCCGGGCTCACGCCCGGGAGCTGCTCGAGCGCTTTCGCGTGGCCGTCCCCGGCCCCGACGTCCGAGCGCGCCAGCTGTCGGGAGGCAACCTCCAGAAGGTGATTCTGGCGCGCGAGCTCTCGAAGAATCCCCGCCTGATTGTCGCCGAGCAGCCGACGCGCGGCCTGGATGTAGCCTCGACGGCGGAGATCTGGGAGGAGCTGCTGCGCCGGCGTGACCAGGCGGGGATTCTCCTGTTCTCCGGGGACCTGCGGGAGGTCCTGTCCCTGAGCGACCACATCGCCGTCATGTTTCGGGGAGAGATCATGGGCGTCCTATCCGCGCACGACGAGGACGCCGTCGCCGAGATCGGGCCGATGATGGCCGGGGTGCGCCCGCGATGACGCGGCTGGTGCTGGAGCGACGTTCCGCGCCGTCCCGGGCGGCCGAGCGCCTGGGGGTGTGCCTGTCCGTCCTGCTGGCCCTCGGCCTGGGGGGCGTTGTGTTCTGGCTGGCCGGGGCGAACCCTTTCGCCGCCTACCGGGTGATGGGGCAGGGCGCTTTCGGCAGCTGGTACAGCCTGTCCGAGGTGGTGGTGAAGGCCATCCCGCTTCTGCTCTGCGGGCTGGCGGTGGCCGTGCCGGCGCGCATCATGATCTGGAATATCGGGGGCGAGGGGCAGCTCGTCCTGGGCGGCATGGCGGCCGCGGGCGTGGCCCTGTTCCTGGCCCCGACCCTGCCGCGGGCGCTGGTGATTCCCCTCATGGTGGGAGCCGGCTTCCTGGGGGGCGGGCTGTGGGCTTTGCTGGCGGGAGCCTTGCGGGCCCGGCTCGAGGTCAACGAGATCCTCACCACACTCATGCTCAATTACGTGGCGATCTTCTGGATGGAGCACCTGTACTTCGGCCCCTGGCGCGATCCCATGGGCATGGGATTCCCCGGAACGGCCATGTTCCCCCAGGCGGCCTGGCTGCCGCGGCTCCCCGGCACCCGGATCCATCTCGGGCTGGCCTTCGGCCTCGCGGCCGTCCTGCTGCTCTGCCTGGCCTATGGCCGCACCCGCTGGGGGTACGAGATGCGGGTCCTCGGCGAGAATCCCCGGGCCGCCCGGTACGCCGGGATGCACGTCGGGCGCCAGATCATCTGGGCAATGTTCCTGGGAGGGGGCCTGGCCGGGCTGGCCGGCATGGCCGAGGTGGCCGGCATCCATTACCGGCTGCAGCAGGGGTTGGCGGTGGGGGAGGGCTACACCGGGATCCTCGTGGCCTGCCTGGCGGGCCTTCATCCCGCCGGTGTCGCCCTGGCGGCGCTCGGCGTCGGCGCCCTCCTGGTCGGGGGCGATCAGCTGCAGGCGGTCCTGCACCTGCCGTCCTCGGTGGGGATGGTCCTGGAGGGGGCGCTCCTCCTCTTCGTGCTCGGCGGCCAGGCCCTGTCCGGGTATCGCTTGGCCCGGCGAGGGGCTCGCTGATGGATGCCGGAACGCTGGTCTTCGTGCTGTCCATCACCATCCAGTCCAGCCTGGCCGTGCTGTTCGCCACGCTGGGAGAGATCTTCACGGAGCGTAGCGGGGTCCTCAATCTGGGAGTCGAGGGGATGATGCTCATGGGCGCCCTGAGCGGGTTCGCGGCGGCGGCGGCGTCCAATAGTCTGGGATTGGGCCTGTTGGCGGCCATGGCAGTAGGCGCCCTCCTGGCGGTGATCCATGCGTTCTTCAGCATCACGCTCCGCACCAACCAGGTGGTGTGCGGCCTGGCGCTGGCTATCCTGGGGGCCGGCCTGTCAAGCTTTCTCGGCCGGCCGCTCATCGGCAGGGTGGGGATGCGCTTTTCGGCTTGGCCGGTTCCCGGGCTCCAGGCGATCCCCCTGCTGGGGCCGGTGTTGTTCAACCAGGTCCCGCTGGTCTACGTTGCCTACGTGCTGGTGCCGGCGGCGTGGTTTTTCCTCTTCCATACCCGCCCCGGATTGAATCTTCGAGCGGCCGGCGAGAACCCGGCAGCCGCCGATGCGGCGGGAATCCCTGTGGCTCGCCTGCGGTATGCCTGGACCGCCTTCGGCGGGATGATGGCCGGGCTGGGAGGCGCCTACCTGTCCCTCGCCTACACCCCCGGCTGGAAAGAGAATATGTCCGCCGGCCAGGGCTGGATCGCCATTGCCATGGTGATCTTCGCGCTCTGGAACCCCTGGAGGGCGGTTCTGGGAGCGCTGCTGTTTGGAGGGGTAAATGCCTTGCAGTTTGCCTTCGAGGCCCAGCAGGTCACGCTGATTCCCTCCTACATCCTCCGCATGCTGCCGTATCTATTCACCATCGCCACGCTGGTGGTCATCACCCGCTCCAAGAAGCTCCGCCGCTTGGCCGGTGCGCCGGCCGCCCTGGGGCTGCCGTTCGATCGGGAAGGCACGTAGCAGACTGCTCAAAAAGGCCCATCTGCTGCGTTGGCCCGCTCGGGCGCTCGTTGCGGCGTACCGGAAGTACGCCTCACTCGGCCCTTTACGGGTCGCCTTGCATCTGGACCTTTTTGAGCAGCCTGGGCGAAGACGAGTATTTCAGCATCCTGCGAGAGTGAATCGCGGGAGAAGTCGTATGGCGGAGACCGGCGCCACGGGTGGCTTCCGGCCCGTCGCACCGGATGTCTACCGACCGAAATGGTCTATATATCAGTAAGTTCTGTCATCGATTTGCCGCCTTTCGACCCAGGAAATCGTCGGGCTTGGCGGCAGAAATTCAACCAAGAAAGCACTTGACTTTTTGTTTTCCATAATAGAAGATTAGGTCGATCTAAATTATCACGCACCCATGAGTTAGCTGCGGGTGGATCCCTTGAAAAGGTTCAATCGTCTGATTCGAATAAGGGTTAAGCCTGCCGAACAGGCCGCTGGAGGCGCCCGGATCTTCCCCTCCGCCCATCCGGGAACTAAACTTACAGCTTCTCCCTGACCATTAGGAGACAGGACGGGGTGCACTTCCGGCGAATCGTTTGAATAGAAAGCGGACCAAATAGGTAGTGACAGACGAGTTAAGGTAACCCTAGGCGAGCAACTCTGAGGAGGAACTAGACATGAAGCGGTCTTGGATGCCGGCTATCTTCGTAGGCGCAATCCTGGTTTCCTTCGCCTGGTCCGGTGTGGCGACGATGCACCAGGTCAACAATCCACCGTATCCCCTGCCGACGGCACAGCATGCGGTGGTAAGCGGTTCGATCCAGCGGTAAGGCTCCGCTCCGGAACCCCGCCCCGCCCGCAAATCGAGGACCCTGATCGTCGAGGGGCGGGCGACGAGAAGAACAAACGGCCCGCGTGGTCGTGAGCAATGCGCCACGCGGGCCGTTTGCTTTTTGTTTCTTACTGCCCCCCCTCACGACGGCTCCGCAGCGCCGACAGCAGCTTCTCGTGGATGTTATCGAAGGCCCCGTTGGACATGACCAGGACCACGGACCCTTGCCCAAGCCGGCTGGACAGGTCTGCCACTACGGCGTCGGCATTCGGGAAGAGTATCGCTTTCTGGCCATTCTCTCGCAGGGTTGCCACCAGCGCCGCCGCGTCGAATCGCTCCGCCTCCGGGATCCTCTCCGCGTCGAAGGGCGGAACCAGGATGACCTCGTCGGCCGAGACAAAGGAGGCCGGATAGGCCTCCTGGAACACCTTCCGGCGGCTGGTGTTGGTGCGGGGCTCGAAGACCGCCACCAGGTACGACCCGGGGTAGCGCGCCCGAACCGCCCGCACGGTCTCTCGGACCTTGGTGGGGTGGTGGGCAAAGTCATCGATCACCGTCACCCCGCCCACATCCCCGCGCACTTGCATCCGGCGCGCCACGCCCGCAAACCCGGCCAGGCATCCCGCGGCCCGCTCCGCCCCCACGCCCAAAGCCTCGGCGGCCGCCAACGCCCCCAGCGCGTTGGCCACGTTGTGCCGGCCGAAAAGCGGCAGGATCACGCTCGCGGCCAGGCTTCCATGGCGGATCAGCGAGAAACGCGTCGCGTCCTCTCCGGGCTGGATGTCGGCCGCCCTCCAGTCAACGCCCGGTCCCAGCCCGTAGGAGCAGACCCGGCAGGGGGCTGAGGCTGCCAGGGTCCCCACCTCTGGATCATCGGTGCAGGCCACCAGCAGGCCGTCGGCCGGCAGTCGCGAGACCAGGCCGGCGAACGCGGCGCGGTAGGCCTCCATGTCGCGGTAGATGTCGGCATGATCGAATTCCACAGCCGTCAGCACGACGATCCTGGGACGATAATGCACGAACTTGGGTCGCTTGTCGAAGAAGGCCGTGTCGTACTCGTCCCCCTCGACCACGAACATGGTGCCCCGGCCGTGGTGAAAGCTCTTGCCGAAGTTTAGCGGAATTCCGCCCACCAGGAAGGAGGGGTCCAGGCCGGCCTCCACCAGGACGTAGGACAAGAGCGCCGCGGTGGTGGTCTTCCCGTGGGTTCCGGCCACCACCGCCGAGGTTTTGTCCCCGATGAAGAACTCCGACAGCGCCTGCGGGAAGCTCATCACCGCGAGGGCCCGCTGGAGGGCGGCCTGCGCCTCGGGGTTATCCTTGCGGCACACGTTGCCGACGATCACCAGATCGACCCCGGGATCCAGATGGGCGGGGTCGAAGCCCTGCCGGGTGGGGATTCCCCAGGCCCGCAGCCGCTCGGACATGGGCGGGTAGAAGGCCCGGTCGGAGCCCTGGACCTCGTGCCCGGCCTCCTTGAGGAGGCCGGCCAGCGCCCCCATCCCCGTCCCGCAAATGCCCACCAGGTGAACCTTCATGCGCACTCCCCAGTCATTGCTCTTTGCCCCTTGCCCTTTACTCCATCACTTCCACCACCCGGTCGTGGAGCGCGGGTCGAAACTGCTTGATGGCCTCGTTGGCTCGGGTGGGGTGGACCCGGTTCGTGAGAAGCGCCACGATCATCTCGCGGTCCGGATCGATCCACACGGAGGTGCCAGTGAAGCCCAGGTGCCCGACGGTCCGGGGGCCGAACCGGCTGCCTGTCTGCGAGCCGCGCGGGGACGGTGTGTCGAAGCCCAGGGTGTGCGTCGAGCCCGGCACCTTCGACCGCTGCCAGAACTGGCGGACCAGGTCCGACTCGAAGAAACCGCCGCTCTCGAGAAACGAGCCGAGCCAGACCTCGGCCAGGGCCGCCACGTCCTGGATGGTCCCGAACAGGCCGGCGTGCCCGCTCACCCCGCCCATGGCGTAGGCGTTGTCATCATGCACCTCGCCGACCAGGGTGCGCCCGCGCCAGGGGCAGCGCTCGGTCGCCGCGAACTCCCGCCCCTGCCGGGCGCGGGCGGCCCGGGCGGGCGATTTGAGGTCCACGAAGAACAGGCTCCCCAGCCCTAGCGGATCGGCCAGCCACGCTGAAAACAGCGCATCGACCGGCTGGCCGTTGACGCGCTCCAGGAGCCAGTCCAGCAGGATGAAGCCCAGGTCGCTGTAGACCGAGCGGCTGCCGGGCGGCGCCTCCGGCGCCTCCGCCGCCACCATCCGGCGGACGGCCTCCCGCCCCTCGACGGTAGCCGGGCGGATGTCGCCGCGGGCCAGAGCCCCTGCTTCGTAGTAGGGCCGCCAGGCCGCCAGGCCGCTGCTGTGATCCAGGAGCATCCGCACCGTGATGGCCTCCCGCCCCTGGCCGGTGTACCCCTCCAGCGCGCGGTGTACCGGCTCGTCGAGCGCCAGGCGGCCCCGCCGGATCGAAAGTAGGACCAGCGAGGCGGCGGCCAGCGGCTTGGTCAGGGAGGCCAGATCGAAGCAGGTGTGGGCATCCACCGGACCGCCGGCCGGCTCGAGCGATCGGCGCCCATGGAACGACAGGTGGACGGTCCGCCCCCGCGCCCGCACCAGCAGGGCCCCGCCGGAGAAGACCCCGTCGGCGACTGCCGCCTCCATCATCCGCAGCAGATTCGGATGGGATTCAGGCTCGATCATGCGGCTCCCGCACGGCGGGCTCGAGCAGGGTCAGGGTCCCCGTCCCGGCGTCGAGGTGCACCCGCACCCCGACCGGGAGGGCCAGGTTGCGGCGGCCGTGGCCGAACGCCGCGCCGGAGACGGCGGGAAGCCCGAGCGCAGAGACCGCCCGCTCCAGCACGCGCCGGGCGGAGTGCCTGCCGGCGCCCGCAGGCTTGCAGTCGACCAGCTCGCCCAGGACGACCCCGCGGGCCTGTCGCAGCAGCCCGGCCGAGGCGAGCTGCCAGAGCAGGCGGTCCAGCCGGTAGGCCTCCTCCCCGACGTCCTCCAGGCATACCACAGCACCGCGAAGGTCCGGGGCGAAGCGCGTCCCTGCCAGGCTGGCCAGGATGGAGAGGTTGCCGGCCACCAGCCTCCCCTCGGCCGTCCCCGGGACCAGCGTGCGCGTCCGGCCAATCGGCACGCGCTCCGGCGCTCTCCCCTCAAAGAGCAGGGCCCTGAGCCAGGAGAGATCGGTGGCCGGGAGCCGAGGGAGCTGAGTCACGACCGGGCCATGGATCGTCACGAAACCGCCGGGTCGGGTCAGCTGCAGGAGCAGGGCGGTGACGTCCGAAAAGCCCACCAGCAGCTTGGGGTGTCCCCGCAGCCGCGAGAGGTCGAGCGACGGCAGCAGACGGGCCGTCCCGTAACCGCCCCGGATGCACCAGACCGCGCGAGTGCCCTCCTCCTGCAGGGCCCGCGTCAACGCTTCCGCGCGGCGGCGATCACTCCCGGCCAGGAAGCCGTCGCGCGCGAACTCGTCGCGCCTCACCAACGGGATCAGGCCGAGGCCTTCGAGCACCTTCCTCCCGGCCCTGAGCAGCGCCCGATCGAACGGCCCGGCCGGCGCGATCAGCCGAACGCGGTCTCCCGTCCTCAGGGGTTCCGGCTTCAAGAGTCTGGACCGTCCCATGCAGCGCCCCCGCCCGGGTGTCCCACGACGGCGCACCGACCCGGGCCCGCTGAAGTACTGAAGTGAACCGCGGGCGCGGCCCGCCTGTCAAGCGGAAATCGCCGGCCGCCCGCGAGGGGGCGGGCGTCCCACGACCCTCGGCACCGATCGGAGACACCGCGGCCGGCCCCTTGATGTTCGGGACGCGGCCGTAGAGACTCGGAGGGGGACCCACAGGAACGCCCCGACGATTCGGGCCGGCGGGGCATGGAGTGCGGGTGAGTGTGTCCCCGGGCCGGCCGGGGTCTGCTCGAGGATCCGGGGCGGCGGCCGGAGGCAATGAGCCGGGTCCCGCCGCGTCTGACCGGCGGTCGAGGCGTCAGCGCAGCTCGCTCTCGTCCTTGAACGTATCCCAGCTCGAGACTTTGACGTCGCCCAGGTCCGCGATGGCCACGACGGTGAAGGTGAGGGCGAGGCAGCCCTCCTCCAGGTGGCCGCCGAAGCCGTTGCGCTCGTCGGAGAAATCGATGTGGGCGTGGACGCGGCCGTCGATGATCATGCCGCCCACCGCCACGATATCCAGGGGCTGGATACTCTTCGGGTAGCTCTCCGCGGGCGGCAGCTCGTTGCTCATCACCACGTGGAAATGGGAGTGCCGGACCGATCCGAATCCCGTCAGGATCACGGCATTCTTGATGGCGTGCTCCTTGACCGCCTGCCGGAGGCCCAGCAGGATGTCGTCCCCCGGATTGATCCGGACGACGACGACGCGCTTGATGTCGGTGACGCGAGAGAGCATCGGGAGACTCCCTTCTCGAAGACGGAATGGCCCGCAGCATGAGGGCCGCGGGCTGCTCGGGCCGGAATCAATCACACAGGTAGACAGACTGAAAAGCCCCGCGGCAGACCCCGTGCCGGGCCGGCGCCCGCCGCGACGCATCGGCGGGTGGAACTATAGTCAGTTGCCGCCTCTCGGTCAAGCTCTTCGCGGCCACGCTTTTCGCCGCTACGCACTCCGGCCCCGGAGCGCCGAGAACAACCCTGAGAGGCACCTGAGGGGGCGCAGCACTATCTGCCGAATCTCCTGAGCGGCACCCCTGCGGCATCTCCGCCTTATCGGATGCGTTCGGCCTTCAGAAGAAAGAGTCTCCTTGGTATCGCAGGAAAAACCGGGTCGCCTGTCCGGGCGTATGGAGCCCGCCGGGCCGCTGCAGTTGTGCGGTTTCCCTTAGTCGACGTAGCCAACAACGTCCCGCCTAGCGCAATAGCTGTAATGACGATAGGATATCCAATCGTTGATGCGACGAAACCATGGTCAACAGCTATGTATCGTGACGCAACCGCACACCCTCGGCTGATCCACTACCCATCGCCGGGGGTGAGCTCTTGGCGCCCGAACCTATTTCGCTGATCGCCCCGGCCGCTATTGGTCTCGCTGAGGTGCAGGGGCGCCAAGGTCGTTTCTGGCGACTGCCCTATGCCTGCATGCGCCGCAAAGGGGACCGAGGGCTGTCTTTCCGGAAACGGCGCTGGCGGCACCTGCCGGCAACGAGCCGTCTGTGCCTCCATGTACCGAGCGACCAAACGGGTTGATCGAGCATGTCCTGCGGCCGCCGTGTTTATCAGGAGTTGCCTCGCCGCTTCGTGTCGCGTCTTGCAACGATACGGATATCAATGCTATCCTATCGTTATGCAGGCCAAGGCGAAGCAGCAACTGGCGATCCACAAGGCGCAGGCGCAGGCGCTATGTTGGCTGCTGCAGCAGCCGGCCGGTTCGGGCGGGGAGGTCCTGGCGGGGCTCACACGGACGCTGGCCTTCAGCAGACCGCTCCACGGGACGGAATGGTCTGCGCTGCCGCACGCGAACCGGGACCGGGAGGCGCGGGCCTTTCACCGGCGGGTGCTGCGGCTCTTCAACAAGGGCATCCCGATTCGCTGCTTGGTCGTGGCGAGGGTGTCGCCCACCCCACGAGGGCTGACGGTTGAGCGGTTCCGGGACGCGAGGGCGCGGGACCAGGGCCTGCTGCAACTGCTGGAGGCCCGGGGCGATCGCCTGCGTCGGTGTCGGCTCTGCGGGGCATGGTTCTGGCGCGAGCGCAGGCGAGAGTATTGCGAGCCCTGCTTCCATTCGGGCACGGCACGCAGCAAGGTCCACCGGGCGAAGGCGAGGGCGGCGCAGGCGGAGGGCGAGATCCCGGCGGCTGCGCCGCGGTAGAGCGCGCCGGAGCGGAGGCGGAGCATGGAGAGCCGGGCGGACACCGGGCCCCTCGACTTCGCTCGGCGCCATTTCGCCGCGGCTCAAGGCGGGCTTACTCTTCCCACCGCGTGCTGCAGTGAAGCGACGCCTCCGCTCAGGCCGCATCGGTGACGGCGGTGGCTTGGGCGAGAGCGGCTTCGAGCTGCAGGCGCCAGTGCTCGATTCCGCCGGCGTCGAGATCGGCGGGCACCCGCAGCGGCTCGCCCGCATGCAGCAGCGCGGACGTGAATGGCCACGGGAGCTGAAAGCGGTCCCAGCTGTGGAGCGTCCAAAAGCGGCGGTAGGTCACGCTAAGGGGAACAAGAGGCAGGCCGCTGCGCGAGGCGAGGAACACCGCGCCCGGCTTGCACACCTTCGCCGGCCCGCGGGGGCCGTCCGGCGTAATCCCAACATCGCGCCCATCCCCCACCGCGTCCAGCAACCCGCGGACCGCCTCGGCTCCTCCCCGTCGACTGGAGCCCCGGACCGGCGCAAACCCGAGTCCCAGCAGCAGGCGCGCGATGATCTCGCCGTCACGCGATTGACTCACGAGGACACGGCCGCCGCGCCAGCGATGCGTGTACACGAAACACAGCAGCCGCTGATGCCAGAAGACGAAGATCGTGCCCTGTCGGGCAGCCGGAGAGGCAGCGGCAGGGTCGCCGCCCGACCACCGCAGGCGAACGGTGGCGAACCAGAGGCAGAGGAGGGCGCTCCCCACATGCTGGATCAGCCATAGCAGGATGTCCTTCGGAAACATGGGGGCCTCCCTGTCCTGCAGTGCACCGAGGGGCCACGATGTCGTGACACGCCGCGCCGCCGAGCCGGCGCGCGCCCTGCTGCCAGCGGAGCTCAGAACCGCTGGTCCTGCAGGCGAGCGTCCCGGGCGACCGTACGCCGCGCCTGCTTGCGCCGCCGGCGCGCCGCCTCGCGTACCTTGCGCCGCCGGCGCGCCCCCGGCTTCTCATAGTGCGCATGGCGCTTGAGCGCCTGCAGGATTCCGTCCTTCAGGACCAACCGCTTGAAGAGCCGGATCGCCGCCTCGACGCCGCGCGGACCGACGATCACCTCCACCGGGCCATAGCGCGGCCTCGCCGGAACCTCATCCGCTCGTTCCCCTCGTCCGCTGTCATTGCTCACGGCTCCTCCTCGGGTGAGTCTCGGAACACAAGAGACGCCGCGAGCTGAGACCCCCCGCGTCTGGGTTGCACGCATGGCGGCGCGGCGCGTTCTGCTTGCCCTTTTATATCACTATGTATTATATAAATCATATAATTTCTTTCGCGAGTACCGCCGTGGACCCTTGGGGGAATGGGCTGCGGCTGGGAGAGCGCCGCGTGCTCGCCAGTGTCACAGGCAAGGCGCAGGCGCCGCCGGGCCGCCTCCCCGCCGGGAGGCCGGCGAGAACACCCATCGCGCAATGCAGATCGTGTCGGTCAAGGCGCTGATCGATACGCTGCTCGTCAAATGCCGGGCGGCATGAAAATGGCTGGGCCCCCGCCGTCCAGCTATTGGCGATGGGGCCGGTGCCCCCGCGCGAGTGCGGGGGGCATGCCCGACTACGGTTTCTGGCGCAGTGGGGGCGAGTCGAATTGCGGCGGCAATGGCTGCGGGCCCGGGACGATCCCTGCAATGTCGGGGTCTTCGTCGGTCCGCGGGGCGGTGTTCGCCCGGCGCTCCTTCGTTTCAAGCCGACGAGCGTCCTTCTCCTTCCGTCGATCCTGTCGGGCCTTTTCCTTTGCCCGCTTCTGAAAACTCGGCCGCGAATTCTTGCCCATTATTCCGACTCCTGGAGTTGACTTCTCGGGCCATTCCCCGGGGCGGGGCAGCCTGCTTCCCCATGGTCCCATACCCGAGGCGCGCGCGTCATTCCTCTTCTTGGGTGTCTCTTGCCGCACGTGACCAGAAAGGGGTGTCATCTCCTCCCGGATCGTCCTGGGAGTCGTCCACGCCTCCCGCGAAGAATTGGCCCCCGCTGCGTTCGCGAATGGGTCCCTTCGGCCCCCGCTCTCCCTTCGAGCTGCCCCCCTTGGACTGGCGCCTGCCGCGCGCCGGCGCATCTGGGCCAAAGGTCCGCGTCGGCTGGTTCGGCCGCAGGGCGCCTTCCGGCGAACCCGGCGGCCCCGACCGCCCCCCCTGGGCAAACGCGCCCGACCTGGGGACGCCCCTCTCTTCTCGGGGGCGCGCCTCGTTGACCACGAGGGGCCTGCCCTTGAACACCTGCTGGTGGAAGCGGCGGATGGATTCCTCCGCCTGCGCGGCATCGCTCCACTCGACGAACGCGAACCCTCGGGGTTGGCCGGTCGCCCGGTCGGTGGGAATCCGCACGGACAGCGGCGGTCCGACTGCGGAGAAGGCCTCTCGCAACTCGGCTTCTGTCACATCATACGCCAGGTTTCCCACAAAGAGTCGTACTGACATTGTCCCTCTCAGGTTGCCTCTTGCGCGCCTGCGGGCGCTCCGTGCCCGACCTTGCCGGGGTGCCCCTCTCGCCTCTCGACCCTACCAGGCGATCTCCGTGGCGTTCTTCACCGCCGGGGCCAGCCCCCGAACCTCCGGCTCCACCACGAGTCGCGCGTTAGCCCGCCTTTCCGCTGTCACAGAAAGCCTCCGCGGCGGCCTTCGCCTCCCGCTGGTTCCTCCAGGGGCCCCCGAGGACCGCACGATCGCCCCCCACATCCTTCTCCGCCGCGCGGGCCTTGGCCCACCACACGCCTTCGTCCCGGAGGGTCGTGATCGTGTACTGCTGATACGGATAGCTCATCCATTCCGCATCCATGGCCGTCCTCATGCTGTGCCCGCGGGGCGAGTGCACCGGCCGCTCGTGGAGCCCAACAGACCAGGGCAATCCCCGTGAAACTCAGGACCCCATATCCGCCTAGCTGCTCGCGGGGACCAATTTCATGTTCGCGGCCCGCGGTCCCTTGGCTCCCTTCTCGATATCGAACTCGACGGTTTGTCCCTCCGCCAGGGTATCAAACGCCTCCCCCTGCAGGGCGGATCGGTGAAAGAAGAGCTCCACGCCGTCTTGCCCCTGGATGAACCCAAAGCCCCGCTCTCGGACCAGTTTCTTGACCGTGCCTGTTGCCATGAGAAGCGCTCCTTTCCGGATCTCCATCCGGCCTATCGTTCCTAGTTCAGTGCTGGCTCACCGCGCTGCTCGCGGTGCCTTTCTCATACGGTCTGCCCCCTCCCACCGCAGGACCGCCCCTCTTAAACGCGAACCTTCTCACCCCGCCGCCGTGGGCGTCCACTCGGTCTGCGCAGGGTTCCGGCGGGGAGCGTCCTCCGCTCGCCGTCGGTTCCCCCTTTGCGGGTGAGGCTCCGGATGCGGCGGACCGCATTGGCCTGGGCCGCGATGTTTGCGAGCAGATTCCGATCGCCCCCCCGCTTCAGCCCCTCCTCGATGAGGGCCCGGAGCACGATCTGCAGGCTGACCATGAGCTTGAGCGTCATGGTTGCCTTCCCCGCCAAGGCCCGCGCCCGGTCCAGGACGTCTTGGGGGAGAATAAGCAAGACCCTGGACTCTTTCTCGAACATCGCGCGCCCCGCTGTCTACCGGCCGACCCGTTGCCCCCGGCCTGAGTGACCAGTACACACATCATACGAATTATATAAGTTATATGGTTTCTCGCGCCATGTCAAGCGGAAGCGTCCGGTTGTTCTTGACAAGGTGCGGCCCATCGCATACACTTGATTCCTCTGGGATAAGGTTCTGTTCAGCTGTCAGTGCTGATGCGCGCTGCGGGGACCCCACCCCCCGTGGCGCTTTTGTTTTTTGTGGGCCCAGTGCAAGTGGACGCACCTCCATCGAGAGAGGACCGCGAAGCGCGCCCTCGGCCCTGGAGGTCGCGGTCGGCGAGGACGGCCGGGCCGGCTGGCGCAAGGAACAGCCCGAGTGAACACCTGGGGACCGACGGTGCAATCGGCTCGCGGTGAGGGCGGACCGCGAGTGATTGATGAGGGAGTCAACCGCTCGAAGAGGGACAGCGCCCCGCCGAAGCGGGGACGAAAGGGGTAGCCAGATGGGAACGCGATTGTACGTGGGGAATCTGCCGTTTGACGTGGATGAGTCACAGATCCGCACGCTCTTCCAGGAGGGGGGGCGGGAGGTGGCCGAGGTGAAGATCGTGATGGACCGCGACACGGGGCGCCCCCGGGGGTTCGCCTTTGTCGAGATGACGAGCCAGGCGGATGCGCAGGCGGCCATCGCGGCGATGAATGGCCGCGAGGTGGGCGGCCGGGCGTTGACCGTCAATGAGGCTCGCGAGCAGGCGCCGCGGGGCGGAGGCTTCGGGGGAGGATACGGCGGAGGGCGCGGCGGTGGTGGTGGCGGCCGGCGGCGCTTCTAACCAGCGATGCATGGAGCTGCGGAAAGGCGTCCCGCTCATTTGTTCGACTGAACCCATTCGGTCCGGGGTGCTGCAGGCCGTCCTTGAGTAGATATCCGGCCTTCTCGGGCCTCTCGCGGGGCCCGAGAAGGCAGTGTCTTTCGCTGGCCTCTCTATGTCGGACCTCTCACCGCTGGCCGCCCTGAGGGCGCCATGCGTTCCCCTCCCCGATACCCCTGTCGCCTGCCCGCCGATCAAGGCGTCCCCCATCCGATCCTTCGGAGCTGTCCCTCTTGAAAAGCTGTCTCGAGCCGAACCTCACGCGGCACCCCATTCATAGCGGTTAATCTGCCGACGGCAGACTCGCTCCATGTTTAACAGCCTTTAGAATAAGGTACTTATAACATTCAAAAGGGCCGGTGGCGGTTTCAGTGGCGGCTCATTTTTCCCCTGAATGGGCCATTTCGGTTTATCGAGAATCACGCGCAGCAGTATCAGGCAGATCATGCCGAGCTCGTCCGCCAGCGGGCCGTGGAGCTAGTCCACGTGGCTGGGGTGGCCAAAGCGCTCTCGTACCTCTACGCGGCGATGACGCTTCACCTGGCGATTCGAACTGGGGACCCCCTCTCGGAGCTGGGCGTTCGTCTCGCCGATCGCACCGCGGAACTCGCGATCGACATCCCGAGTACGCACGACATCTGCGGCCACGGGGATGCCGTGCAGTGTATTCGGGTGATCGGCACCTTGGCCGCGCAGTATCGCAATCGATCCCTCGGATGGTGACACATCGAGCATCAGGCCGGGCGCGTGGGGAGTGCGAGTCGACGTGTGGCTCCGGCAGGTGCCGGGTGGCAGGCGGGCAGGGTCCCCCCTGAGGCGCCGTGCGATGCAAAAAGGAAGGGGAGAGGTCGTGCGCATCGACGAAATCCTACAGAAAACGCGAGCGGGCGAGGCGCTGGCCGGCGAGGACCTCATCGACCTGCCGAACCTCCCACCAGAGTCGCCCGGCACGTACCTGGTCCTGGCAGAGGCAAATCGGAAGTCGAAAGCGCCTGCAGGCGGACAGGCCGAAGTCCATGCGCAATTGGCGGTCAATCTCGCCCCGTGTCCTGGCGACTGCCTCTACGGCCTGCCGGTGGAGGGCGTCATGGAGCCACCCCAGGGAGCCGACGCTGGCCACGGCCAGGACCAAGGCCAGCACGAGCACCACATACAGCCAGACATTGACATCGGTGAGCTTGGCCATTGTCTGAACCTCCTGCCGCCCCAGCACTGAGCCCCTCTTCTCTTTCCTCACCCGGCCTCCGGAAGGGCGCACCCCCCGCGGCCGGACGGCCCGGGGGGAGGCTATACCCAGGCACCCCCGCCCCGCAGCTGCGTCCTGGTCACGAGGCCGTTCTCCACACCCCGGCACCCATCGATGGACCGGGCCATGATCGAGAGCGCGGCCTTCTCCTCCTCGCCCTCCACCAGGCCGTAGAGGTGGAGCACCCCCGCGCGGGCGTCGATCCCCAGCCCCCGGTTCGTCACCCAGTCTTCTGCGGCGAGACGAGCCCTCATCGCCTGCACCAGCTCGCCGTCGCTCAGGACGCTCCCTGTCCCCTGGGGCGCATCCGCCACCACCGGGAGCAGGTCCGTCCGGCTGACGGTGCCGACGAGCCTCCCATGGGCGACGACGGGGACCTCGCGCACGTCGTGGGCCAGCACCTCGGCAGCCGCCTGGATCGCCATGGCGGGGTCCACCGGGGCCGGGACCGCGCCCATGAGCTCCGCGACGGTCTGCCCGGCGCGCAGCTGGTACGCCCGGGCCCCGGCCGCCGGCCCTTCGAACAGCCCGCGCCACCAGCTGCGGCGGCGGGGCCGGAGCCGGGCCAGCAGGGTGGCCTCGGCCAGCCACCCCACCAGCCGGCCCTGCGCATCCACCACCGGCAGGCCGGTCCGGCCGTGCTGCCGCAACCGCCGGGCGGCCACCGGCACGGGATCGGTTGGCCGCACGGTCACCAGAACCCGGTTCATCACGTCCGCGACCCGGCTGGGCTGGCGCGCGGCCGCGGGGGCGGGCCGCACCCCCACCGGCAGGGCCCGCTCCGACTTCCCGCCATTCGCCGGGGCTGAAGCCGGCAGGGTCGGGGTCGCTTCGCGCACGTCCCAGTCTTGGTGCAATGTCTCAAGGAGTTTCATGGTCGTGGCACCTCTTTCGCGGGCCGAGAGCTGCCCGGGCGCCCTGCCGCATCCTGGCCAGGGCCCACCTCGGTTGTCACAGGCTCCCGACACGCAATGGCTGTTTCCTCTCCTGGGGCCTCGCCCCGCGGGCGGCTCTCCCGCCCGTTCCACGCTCACGATAGGCGGGCAGCCGCGCGGTGCCTACTAAAGTTACGCGCAAGAATGGGCCCCAACCCGTCAAGACCCGTCACCATCCCGGGCGGGCGGCGGGCGCCCGGCCGTGCCCCCGGTGCCAGGAATGGCGGGGCGTTGGGGCCGCCGACCCCCGCGGCGCGCACCCCGCTCGGGTGTAAAGATCCATCAAGACGGGGGACAGGATCGCCCGGCGCAGGCGGCCCTCGCCCAGGCCAGGCGACGGGCGGTGTGGGAACTGACGGAAGGAACTCCCGAGAGACGCGAACCGGCGGGAGACGGCCGGGTATTCTCGGTCCCCCTGTGGTACTGCGACGGGGGCTTTGTGATTGACACCACTCGGAGGGCTCGGTACGCTCCCGTCAACCGAACTCCTCGCCTTTTCTCCTGCAATCCAGAGGGTGTTATTCGGAAACCATATAGGCGTAGTTAGTTCCACCAGGGCCGTCCCGCTCGACCCGGCAATCGGAGGTCCCATGCGATTCTCGGCGCTCACCTATCTGTCCCTGATTGCAGCTGCAGTGCTGGAAGTCGCCGGCAACGCGGTCATCAGACGAGGTCTGCGGGGCGGTACGCTCGTGCTGGTCGCGGTGGGCTTCGTGGTGCTCGGAAGCTACGGCGTCACACTGAACCTCGTGCACTGGGACTTCTCCAGACTGCTTGGCGTGTACGTGGCGGTGTTTGCGGTCACGGCGGTACTTTTCGGTCGCTTCTTCTTTCAGGAGATCGTCCCCATGTCGACTTGGGTCGGGCTTGCCATCATCGTCGCGGGAGCCGCTGTGATTCAGTTCGGTAGTGTCGCCGTGAGGTAGCGTGCCCCTAACACCGGCATCGGGCAGAACGCCGGAGGCTCCACTGTGCGGAGAGGGTATTGGGCGTCGGCTCATGCCAATTACGTTAAACCTTCACGCCGGGGTGGGAAGCAATCGAGAGGAGAACCAGGGTCGCACGCGGTGATTTTGTATCACTCCCAGGAGGTCTTCTTGCTATCTCTCCACGTTTTCTGTATTCTCGATTCGCTACAGGCATCGGGCTGAAAAGCGCTGTGTGGTCGCCGGCCCTGGAGCCCCTCTTCCCGCACCTGGCGCGACGGCGCCTCGACCGGGGGGCTGCAGAGCCCTTGAGACATCCACCGAGGGCGGGTCAGGGGAAGGGCCAATCGCGCGTCCCAAGGCGTACCGATACCGAGGAGAGCGAGGAAGCAGCATGACGATGAAGGCCGCCGCTCGCCACGCATTGTTGGGGTGCCTGGTGTTGTTGCTGGTGGCACCGCCCGGCGCCCTGGCGCAGGCTCCCCCCCCGCCCCCCGCGGGTGCCCCGGCTCCGCCGACCTTCTACGCGGAAGAGCTGGATCAGCTCCTGGCGCCGATTGCCCTGTATCCCGATGCCCTCCTGGCGCAGATCCTGATGGCGGCCACCTACCCGCTGGAGGTGGTCGAGGCCGCCCGCTGGGTCCAGGCCTATCCCAGCGTCCAGGGGCCGCAGCTCGAGGCGGCGATGCAGCAGCAGCCGTGGGATCCGAGCGTGAAGTCGCTGACGGCCTTTCCCCAGGTGCTCGCCATGATGAGTGCGAGGCTGGACTGGACCCAGAGGGTGGGGGACGCCTTCTTGGCCCAACCGCAGGACGTGATGGCCACCGTGCAGCTCCTGCGGGCCAAGGCGCAGGCCGCCGGCTACCTTCAGAGTACCCCTCAGCAGGTGGTCGACGTCGAGCCCCAGGGCATCCAGATCGAGCCGGCGGACCCGCAGGTCGTCTATGTGCCTATTTACGACCCCACCGTGGTGTACGGGCCGTGGTGGTACCCGGCCTATCCCCCCACGTATTGGTTGCCGGGGTACGTGGCCGGGGCCCCGGCGTTCTCGTTCGGCCTCGGCGTGGCCGTGGGGGCGGCGCTCTGGGGCGGCTTCGACTGGGGCCACCACAGCGTCCACATCAACGCCACCAACTTCAATGCCTTTAACCGGACCACCATCACAAGCCCCGCTTGGCACCATGACCCAAGTCACCGCCGGAATGTCCCCTACTATGCTCCCGGGGTGCGGCAGCAGTTCGGGCAGGGCCCGCGGCCGGGCGTGGACGCCCGGGAGGCATTCCGCGGCCGCGCGCCAGAGGCGCCGCAGCCCGCGGCGCCGCCTGCCGCCGAGCGTCGTCCAGGCAGCGGAGCGGCCGCGCGCGCCGGGGGCGGCCCGCCGGGCGGTCGGGGCGTGCTGCCGGCTCCCCAGGCGCCCGGCTTCCCTGCCGCGCTCGAAGAGCTGGGACGCGGCAGCGAGACCCGGAGCGCCAGCGAGCGCGGACGCCTGAGCCGTCAGAGCATGGGGGCGCCCCGGCCCGCCCCCAGCGCGCCGCGGCCGACGGGCGGCGGGGGCGGACGGCGCAGGTGAAGGGTGTCGCGGGCGCCCCGGGGATGAGCTCCCCAACGTCCACCCCGTGCGGAGCATTGAAAGCATGGCAGCTCTGGAGGAGTCCAGGATGTCCTCACCCACTCGGCATGCGCGCCTCACCCTGACCCGGCGGCTCGCCATCGCCGCCGTGGCGGTGTTCCTCATCGGTGCGGTCGGCCCCCCGGCAGCGGTTGCCGCCAGCCCGGCGCAGCGGACCTTCGCCTCCCCCGAGGAGGCGGTGCAGGCCCTCGTGGCGGCCGTGAGAGCGGGGGACACGAAGGCCCTCGCCGCGATCCTCGGCCCCGGGAGCAGGCCCCTGATCCGGTCGGGAGACAAGGTGGCCGACGCGCAGGCGCGGGAGCGGTTCGTCCAGGCGTATGAGCAGGCGAACAAGCTGGAAAACCCCACCGGGACGCGGGCGGTTTTGGTCCTGGGCCAGGACGAGTGGCCGCTGCCGATCCCGCTGGTGAAGGAGGGAGATGCCTGGCGCTTCGACACCGCCGCGGGGAAACAGGAAATCCTAAACCGCCGCATCGGGCGCAACGAGCTAAACACCGTGCAGGTCTGCCTGGCCTATGTCGATGCGCAGCGCGAGTACGCCCGGGTGCCGCGCGAGGCCGACGGGCTGCTCAAGTATGCGATGCAGTTCCGCAGCGACAAGGGCAGGCAGAACGGCCTCTACTGGCGGACGCGCGCGGGCGAGACGCCGAGTCCGTTGGGCCCGCTCGTCGCGAATGCCAGAGCCGAAGGGTACCGCCACAAGCGGTCGGGCCGCAGGCCCACGCCCTACCACGGCTACCTCTTCCGGATCCTGCCGGCCCAGGGCCCGGCCGCGCCGGGCGGCGCCTACGACTACGTCGTCGACGGCAAGATGATCGGCGGGTTTGCGCTCGTCGCGTTTCCGGCGCGATATGGGATCTCCGGGGTCATGACCTTCCTCGTGAACCACCAGGCTGTCGTCTACGAGAAGGACCTCGGCCCGGACACCGGAAACATCGCGCGCGCCATGGAGGCGTACAACCCGGACGACACCTGGAAGAAAGTGAAAGAGCCGCCGCCCACCCAGTAGCCATTTGCCCCGAGGTCTCCGTCGCGAGCGTTCCAGAATATTCATTGGCCATGTAGGAGCTCGGCCCTCCTGGACTCCTAACCAGCGCCAGCCACTTTCCATTGCCGGCCAGAGGCGGATCGAAAGGTTCGCTCCATTATGGGGCCGGGCCCCCGGCACCCCCATTGGGCAAAACAGATTCCTCGGCTCTCGTTCGAGTCCCCAGCGGGGTACGCTCGCGGGCGGCAGCGGCTCTCGCCTTCAATCTCCGGGGGCAGGCTTTTGGGGCGCAAGCCTCCCAACGCCGCAGAACCCCCTGTTACCTCATTGAGATCCCGAGGGGTTCTCCGTTTCGCGTTCGGTCACGGCAGGTCGTTTGTGTCGCTATCACACCGCCTCCCCTGGAGCCGTGCCGGTGGGGAACGATGGGTACCCCTGGCGGACATCGCGACACCCTTGTACGCGCCCCCGAGGGTTCCACCCGGCGCGTCGGCGGGGCGCTTGACAGTGCGGCAAGGCGCGCGGTAGGCTCGCCCCCGCGGGTGGCCTCGGTGCACCCTCTGCCCGCGAATCGCTGGGAACGGTCAAGCCGTCTGCGGTTGACGGAACCATCGAGCGTCTCGAGGAGGCACCATTGGCCAGATGCCCATACTGCGCAAGGGAACTGACAGGAACGCAGCCCGCGTGTCCGGATCATTTGCACCTGTGGCAGAAGGAGCCACGACACGGCACCGCCCGGTCCGTGGTGCCCATACGCCCCACCGCCAAGCGCCAAGCCAGCCGGAGCGCAGGCCGCAGGGGAGGGCGAGGCCGTTAGGAACCCCCCGCTCGGATGAAAGACCGAGGGCACGCTCTGACGGTCAGCGAGGGTGTCCCCAGCCCTCATCCCCGTCTTGCTGCGCGGTGCGCTCCCACCGGCCGGAGGCCGTTAGAACGTCCGGGCGCGGCTTCTTGGGAACGCTTCCCCCCCATCCATCGTTGGGTGCTCTGCCCTGCCGCTGCGGCCGGCGGCCTCCTCCTGGCGAGCGTGGCTCGCCCTTTGACGGTGGCTTCTCCGACGGCGTGCGGCGCCACGGCCGCTGCACAGCGGCGCGGCGGGGCACCCGAAGGCGCGCTCCTGGCCCCTGGGCGCGAGGCGGGGACCCCCGGTCATTGTGCCCGTGAGGAGGCCGGGGGGCGACTTCCGCCCAGCGGGTGCCCCTGAAGCTCCTGTGCGACGCCCGGCTCGACCCCGGGGTCGTCCGGAGCCCCGGCATGTCGGTCCCCCCCGTGACGGTGCGGCGAGGGGGACACTCCATGCGCCGACGAGGGGGCCCCTCCTGCAGTCGGAGGGGGGGCCGGCACCGCTCGACTGAGGGATGAGATGCCCGTGCCTCCGCGGAACCCGTGGCCGGTGGCCATCGCGGTCATGTCCAGCGCCGTCATGGAGGTGCTGGACACTTCCGTGGTGAACGTCAGCCTGCCCCACATCGCCGGCAGTCTGTCCGCGACGGTGGACGAGGCGACGTGGGTGCTCACGTCCTACATCGTCGCCAACGCGGTGATCCTGCCCATCTCCGGCTGGCTGGCCAACTACTTCGGCCGCAAGCGCCTCCTCCTGGCGGTGGTGACGGGGTTCACCGTCTCCAGCGCCCTGTGCGGCATGGCGCCCACCCTGCCGCTGCTGATCTTCTTCCGGGTCATGCAGGGCACGACGGGCGGCGGCCTGCAGCCTCTGTCCCAGGCCGTCCTGCTGGAAGAGTTTCCGGTGGAGGAACGGGGGAAGGCCATGGCCTTCTGGTCCCTCGGGATCATGGCGGCCCCCATGCTGGGCCCCACGCTGGGGGGCTATCTGACCGACACCTACTCCTGGCGCTGGGTGTTCTACATTAATTTGCCCATCGGCGTCCTCAGTCTGGTCATGATCTCCCTGTTCCTGTACGACCCCCCCTACATCCAGCGTCACTCCACCCGCGTGGACCTCTGGGGGCTGGGGATGCTGGCCCTCGGGATCGGGGCGCTCCAGGTGATGCTGGACCGGGGACAGGAGGAGGACTGGTTCGGGTCGCACTTCATCGTGACCCTGGCCATCACGGCAGCCATCATGCTGACGGCTTTCGCCCTCTGGGAGCTGCACGTCCCGGACCCCATCGTGCACTTCCGCCTCGTCCAGTACCGGTCCTTCGCGGCCGGGATCCTGCTCGTCACGGTCCATGGCTTCATCGTGTACGGCAGCCTCGTGCTGCTTCCCCTCTTCATGCAGACGCTCTTGGGCTGGACCGCCGTCACGGCCGGCATCTGGACCAGCCCCCGGGGTGTCGGCACCGCCCTCTGCATGCCGCTGGTGGGTTATCTCTTGGGCAAGGGGTGGGATGGCCGCAAGATGGTCGCGTTCGGGTTCGCCGTGACGAGCCTGGCCTTCTTCGGCTACTCGCGCATGACCCTGGACTCCGGGACCTGGGACATCTTTTGGGACCAGATCAACCAGGGGGTGGGCATGTCGTTCATCTTCGTCCCCCTCACCACGCTGACCATGGACCCCATCCCGCTGACGGAGATGGGCTACGCGACCAGCCTGTACAGCGTGGTGCGCAACATCGGCTCCAGCATGGGCATCTCGTTCGTCACCACCTGGGTGGCCCGGCGGTCGCAGTTCCACCAGACCCTGCTCGCCGCCCATGTGACGGCCCTGAATCCCCGGGCCCAGCAGGCCCTCGCCCAGCTGCAGCAGTCCGTCTTCCAGACGCACGCCGACCCTGTCACGGCCAGCCGCCAGGCCCTCGCCGCCCTCTACGCCATGGTCCAGCAGCAGGCCGCCCTCCTGAGCTATGGCGAGGTGTTCCAGCTGATGGGGCTCCTCTACCTGGGCGTGGTCCCCCTGGTTCCCCTCATGCGGCGGGCCCGGGCGAGGGCCGGAGCTTCCGGAGTGCACTGACTCGGGCGGTTCCCTGTTCTCCGCAAATTCATTCGTTCGTCCGGTCGCGCTGCGCGCCTTTCCTGGCTGTATTCGTGATGGAGCCCACCGAGAATCGCTCGCGCCACGACCCGGGTCTTCCGCGGGAGGCGATGCCCAGCCAGCAGGGACGCAGGCACCCCGGGCGATGGCTCCGGCAGGCCCGGACCGAGCCCGGCATGAGGGCGGCCGCGATTATAAGGGACTTTCCACACACCCAGGATTCGCCGCAGGTGATCCTCGCCGAAGGGAATCAGGTAATCGAGACACTCCCGGCGAAGCGTTCCGAGGAGTCGCTCGCAAGAGCAATTCGCCAGGGGCGCTTGGACCGGCGTGCGAAGGATGCGGACACCCATCGCGGTAACGCCCGCGTCCAGCCAGGGCGAATAGATGCTGTCCCGCTCGTGGAGGACGAACCGGTAGCCGTGCGCCTCGGCGAGGATTTCCCGGACCTGCGGCAGGGTCCACGCCGCGGTTGGGTGGGTCGTGGCACTGACGTGGCGTAGGCGGCGGCTCCCGATCTCGAGTGCGACAAAGACATAGAGGACGCGGAACGTCGCGGTCACCACGACGCAGAAATCACACGCCGCGAGCGTCTGGGCGTGATTCTGGACGAACGTCGCCCAGCGCTGCTTGGTCGCGCGGGACGGGGCGCCTGTCGTTCCTGAAAACCCGTAATCAGCTTCCCGATTGACCTCTCCCTCAATTTGCGGCAAGCGGCCCGCCTCGAAGATCCCCTGCTTGACCAAAGGATCCTGCCTCATGATGCCCATCGTGCATGCCTGGCTCCGGTTCGTGGTCGGCACGTGTCGCTCGCGGATTGGTCTCCAACTCGAAATCGTGGCGCTGCGGCACCAGCTCGCGGTCTACCAACGAACCATTCGGCGGCCGCAGGTCCGCCCAAGCGACCGGATCTTCTGGGCATGGCTGGCCCGGCATTGGGGCCGGTGGCGAGCAGCCCTGGTCTTCGTCCAGCCGGCCACCGTGCTGGCCTGGCAGCGCCGACGGTTCCGGGACCACTGGGCGCGGCTCAGCCGGCGGACCACCCCGGGCCGCCCGGCGGTCAGCCCAGAACTCCGGAGGCTGATCCGGGACCTCTCGACCGCAAACCCGCGGTCGGGCTCGCCGCGGATCCTGGGAGAACTGCGGAAGCTGGGGATTGCCGTGGCGAAATCCACGGTCGAGAAGTACCGGGTCCGCCCGCGGCGCCCGTCCGACCCGACCTGGCGCGCGTTCCTGCAGAATCATGCGTCGGAGCTCGTCGCTCTCGATTTCTTCACCGTGTCGACCGTGAGCTTCAAGGTCCTCTTTGTGCTCGTCATCTTGGCGCATGTCCGTCGCCGCGTTCTCCACTTCAACGTGACGGAGCATCCGACCGCCCAGTGGACCGCGCAGCACCTGGGCGCGGCCTTCCCGTGGGAGGCGGCGCCCCGGGCTCTCCTCCGGGACCGCGATGGGGTGTATGGCGAGACCTTTCAGCAGCGCGTGGCGGGCTTGGGCCTGGCGCAAGTGCTCACCGCCCCGCGGAGTCCCTGGCAGCATCCGTTTGCGGAGCACCTCATCGGGGGCGTTCGGCGGGAGTGTTTGGACCACGCGATCGTCTGCAGCGAGGGTCCTCTCCGCCGCGTGCTCGCGCAATGCTTCCGATGCTATCACCGCTGGCGCACGCACCTCTCGTTGGCCATGGACGCTCCTGATCGGCGAACCGCGCAGCCTCCAGAGCAGGGTGCTGTTGTCGAGGTCCCGGAGGTGGGTAGGCTACATCACCATTATGAACGGAGGGCCGCGTGAGGACCGACGTGCGATAGGTTTTCGGGAAGCACAGGTTCGCTACAGAATTTGGCCGTATTTCATCGTACTGGACCGTACACGTCCTCAAATGCCGAGGCCCGCGCAACCCCTTGTCGCGCGGGCCTTTTCCTCGAAAACCCCTATGAAACCTGTGACTCCCCGGGTAGGACTCGAACTACAACCCAGCGGTTAATCCGCCGACGGCGGACTCGCTCCATGTTGAGGAACCTTTAGAATCAGTCTGTTACAACATTGAAAAGGGTCGGTGGAGGTTTTGGTGGCGGTTCGTTTTTCATGGGAGCGAGGTTTCGGTCATCTGACAACAATCTCAGGCTGGCCCTTGATGCAGGCCGTAGTAAGGATCAACCGGGAGGGCTATTTCGAGTATTCGGGAACCACAGGTCAACCGGTCAATGCGGCAGGACCACACGAGTTGACAGCTCTGCACCTTGGCTACTCAGCTCTTTGACTATTTGACGTCGCCCTCATGCCCCTCGCTCGCCAGGAAGGCCTCGTAGGCCTTGACGTCCATCAGGGCGTCGAGGTCTTTCGGGTTCGCCATCTCGACCACGATGATCCACCCTGCGCCGTAGCAGTCCTTGTTGATCAACTCTGGACTGCTCTCCAAGGCAGCGTTCACCTCCACCACGGCCCCGCCCACGGGGGCGTAGACGTCGGAGACTGCCTTCACCGACTCGACGACGCCGAATGCCTCCATCGGCTTGACGACCCGGCCGACCTTGGGCACCTCGATGAAGACCACGTCGCCCAGGGCGTGCTGCGCGTGGTGGGTGAGCCCGATCCGCCCCCGCGTCCCCTCGACCCTGACCCACTCGTGCTCCTTGGAGTACCTGAGACCCGCTGGGTACATGCGTCCTCCTCTGGTCAACGACCACCCCGCGCGCGACTGCCGCGGACTGACGCCCACGTCTGGCCAGTCGCCCCCACACACGATGGGTCCTAGATCAACGCATGGAGCTTCTGGATAAGTGGCTCGCATTCCGTGCCGGCGAAGCAGAACCGGAGCTCGCGGAAGCGAGACCGTATGGCCTTGACCTGTTCGGCGACATGTGCGCCGTGCACAACCACATCTCTGATGAGCTCGGCCACCCCGCGGAAGTCCTCGGCCGTCATGCCGAACCGCGTCATCTCGGCGACCCCCATCCGCAGGGCGCCGGAGGCGGTGAACCCCTCCTCATCCGGACAGGCTTGGAAGTTACAAATAATATTGTTGTCCTCGAGCCGGCGTGCGATCACCGGACCCTGGCTGTACCCGACACGCACCACGACTTGATGCGTCTCCGTGTACCCTATCTCGGGATCTCCAGCAACATCCAGCTTGTAGTCTTTCAAGGCCCGGGCGAAGGCCTTGGCGTTCGCCAGGACCTTCGGCTGGTAAACGTCCTTGAAGTAATTCATCTCGTAGGCGGCCATGAGCAGCCCGAGCAGCGTCCCCAGGTGGTGGTTGGAGACGGCACCGGGGAAGGCGCGCCGGCGGACGGCCTCCCACAACTCATAGCGCTCCTCGTCTTCCCGGAACCGGCTTCCGATGACGCCGCGCTGCGTGCCGAAATAGGTCTTGTGCGTGGACCCCGTGACGAGATCGGCACCCTCCTGAAACGGCTGCTGAAAATGTGGACCAATGAGCCCGAGCACGTGGGCCATGTCGTACATAATGACGGTCGTCATCTTCTGCGCGTCCAAGAAGCGGCGGATCTCTGCCACTGGCTCCTTGTGGAGAACCATGCTCTTGCCAAAGATGATCATTTCTGGGCGATAGGCGTCGATGAGTTCCAGGCTAGCAGCGACGTCCATCTTGTAGGGGTTCCCTGCCAGCACGGGAAAATTGATGACCGCGGGGCGCTCGGTCTTCGGATCCCGTGCCACGAAGTCGCGGAGCGCCCCCATCGGCTGTGCACTGAGGTGCCCACCCTTACCAAGGTGGTTGTTCATCACATGGCGGATGCGCCGCTGCTCGGACCGGCGATCGGCGCGGTTGAGATAATCGACCAGGGCGCTGAAGACCGTCGCGTTGGCCATCTGCCCGCTGATGACACGGGTTTCGACCTCGGGGCAGCCGAGGAACGCCCGCAGCTCCGCCTCGAGCAGCGCCTCGACCTCGCCAATGAAGTCGGTGCCCTGGTAGTAGAAAACCTCGGCCTCATAGAACGCCTTCGACTCCCGGTGTTCCGCATAGCGGAAGGCGGGATCCATCACGGAGAGGAGCCGCACGAGCGGGGACATTGTCATCTCGGATGGAATGAGATTAACGCACTCCTCCTGGCGCCATCGGGTGTTCGTCGCGCTCTTTTCCACGAGTGACGACACCTTTGCAGCAAAAGCAGCCGCCCCGGCTGGCTGCGTGGGCAAGAGGTGGTCGTACACGATGGGCCGCGCGTAGGGGGGCGCCTCGGAGCGCAGGTGATACGGGACGACGAGCCCGTCGACCGACTTCCCCCGGATGTCGATGGTCACACGATCGTCATCGACCAGGTCGCTGTCGAGATACGCCAAACAAAGCGCCCGCAACCCATGCTCCTCGGTACGTCGCGAGAGCAACCCGGCGTCTTCGAAGATCCAGTAGGGCACCATCGTCCCGCTGGTCACGTAGCCGACGTGCTTCCCCCCCTTGAAGACGCGCGCGCCGGGCCGCGCGATGCCCCTGCTTGCCACGACGAGGGCCTTGATGCTGCGCGGGAGATCGCCGATGGCCGAGTAGTCCCGAACGAGATTCTTTGCAAATGCGGCGAACTGTGTGGTCAAGGCAGCCTGCCCGATGAAGTTCCCCTTGCGGGGGGATAGGCTGACGGCGAACTTGGCGAGCGGAATGGCAAAGATCGGGATCTCCTGCCCCTCGGGGTCGGTCCCTAACTCGTGGCCATAGAGCGGCAGGCCCGCCTCCAGCCGGAGTGTGTCTCGGGCGGCCAGCCCCACCGGCGTGGCGCCCTTGGCGACCAGGAGCGACCAGACCCGCGGGCCATCCGCACAGGGCACGAAGAGCTCGAAGCAGAGCGGCTCGCCGGTGTACCCGGTGCGGCCGACCATCACGGGGACCCCGGCGATCGTGACCGAGCCCACCGCGTTCCGCGTCGGCTCCGGCATCTCCCCGGACTCGATGGCCCCCGCCAGGATGCCTCGCGATGCCGGCCCCTGGAGGGCAAGCATCGCCAGCCCCTCGGTCCGGTCGATCAACTCGACACCGGGAAATTCGGTGAGCAGGGATGTGAGATGCGTCCAGTCCTTCTGGCGGTTGGCGGCGTTGACGACCAACAGGTACTCCCCTTCGACAAAGCGGTAGAGGTACGCGTCGTCGACGGCCGCCCCGGACGGGGTGGGAATGAGCGTGTATTGCGCTCCGATGGGGTGCAAATCCAGCGCCTCAGCATTGTTCGTGAGGACGTGCTGGAGAAATGGCAGCGCGTTCCGGCCGCGGACGACGAAGCGGCCCATGTGCGAGACGTCGAAGAGCCCCGCCGCCTTGCGCGTCGCCAGATGCTCGGTGACGCACCCGGACGGATACTGGAGGGGCATCTCCCATCCGCCGAAGTTCACCATCTGGGCGCCGAGGCCCGTGTGGATCGGGTGAAGCACCGTCCTCTGGAGGTCCGCCATGGGAACCCTTTCCTTCGACCGCCCGGCGGTCAGTACAGGTGCTCGCTTCTCTCGAGGAAGCGGCGAAAGCCGGCCGCATCCTGCGCCGCATCCGCGATGCGCTGCACCCCCTCTTTGAGGGAGGCCATGTCGGTCGCAATGGAGACCCGCAGGTAGTGCAGCTCCTCCGTGCCGAGCCGGCCGAATGACTTCCGGTCCAGCGTCGCGACTCCGTACTCGAAGAGCAGGAACATCTGGAAGAGGGTGGACGGACTGGTCCGCCACCTGACCTCCGGCTTGAGCGATCGGAACGCCTCGAGAATCCCCAGGTTCTTGCAGACCCCCGCGATGTTCGGGAAGACGTAGAAGGCCCCCTTGGGCTTTTGGCAGCGGATGCCGGGGATCCCGTTCAGGGCCGCCACCACAACGTCACGGCGCGCCTGGAAGGCCGCCACCATCCGTGCAACCTCGGGCGCGATGCGCGGATCCTCGATGCCGACGCGGCACCCCTCCTGGTTGTAGGCCGGGACGCAGGAGAAGTAGTTGATGTTGAGGGTGCGGAACGCCTCGGCCTCCTCGGTCGTGGGAAAGAGGGCCCACCCGATGCGGCCGCCGGTCCAGGCGTAGCTCTTCGAGGCCCCGGACACGACGATCGTCTGCTCGGCCATCCCTGGGCACGAACTGATGCTAGCGTGCCGGCTCCCGTCGAAGAGGATGTGCTCATAGACCTCGTCCGAGTAGACGCGCACGCCGGGGCGGCACTTCGCCCGGATCACCTCGGCGATTCCCCGGAGCTGCTCGGCCGAGGCGACGCCGCCGGTCGGGTTGCTGGGGAAGCAGAGGTAGATCAATTTCGTCTTCGCCGAGAGCAGCGGCGCCAGCTCCTCGCCCGTCAGGCTGAAGCCCTTCTCTTCGTCGAGGTGGATCGGCTTGGGGACCGCCCCCACATAGCGAATGAAGGACTCGTAGATGGGGAAGCCGGGGCTGGGGTACACCACCTCGTCGCCGGGGTCGCAGTAGGTCTGCTGGGCAAAGCCGATTGGGGGCTTGGCGCCCGGGAAGACCACCACCCGCTCCGGGGCGGCCGGGATCCCTCGGCTCTCGCCAAGGTAGGCGGCCACCGCCTTTCGCAACGGCAGGATGCCCTGCGGATCGCAGTAGTGCGTGTTGTCCCTGTCGAGCTGCCGCTTCACCTCGTCCTTGATGATGGAGGGGATGGGGAAATCCGGCTCGCCCAGGTTGCACTTGATGACCTTCTTCCCCTGCTCCTCCAACAACCGGATGTAGGGCCCAACCTTGAAGGCGTTCTCCGTGTCGATGATTCGCGACCGCTCAGCAAATACCGCCATGGCTCCTCCCCTTGCTCGCCGGGCTGACGACGACTCACGCTCCCCCGAGGCGTCCGCTTCGCGCCCGATACCGCCTCGCCGCGATCTCCAGCCGTGACTCTTCCGTGAATTGCGCCTGCGTGCCACGACACGGAAGGGAGGCCCTCGCCCCCGGGGCGAGCCCTGGAGGGCCGCCGGCCGGAGGGGTTTTCGCGGCGCATCCAGCACTCGGAGACCGTCTTGGCTACGCGGCCGGCCCGATGCGGATGCGGCCATCGCGCAAAACGGGCACGACATCCGTCGTGTCGAGCCGGGCACAGACTTCGAGGTCCGGACCCAGCCCCATGGAGCTAATGTGCCTTCCCCATGCCGTGCAGGCAAGGAGTCCCGGGAGATCGCCCCCATATTCGCGCCAGAGCACCTGGCACGCCCGCGCCCCGTCTCCCAGCGCCACTCCGAACTCGGCCGCCCGGTCCGCGATGCCCCCGGCGCACACCGCATCCTCCAGCGAGAAGATCCCCTCGTAGCCGGAGCAGACCACGAGCGCGTTTCCAGCCTGCCGCACCAGCCAGGCCGCCACCGCCCCCCGGTTCATCAGGGCGCCGATGGCCACGCTCCGGCCGGAATCCACTGCGCGCAGCGTCCGGGTTCCGTTGGAGGTCGCCAGGATCAGCTCCCGGCCCGCCACCGCCTCCGCGCTGAACTCTCGCGGGGAGTTCCCGAGGGCGAAGCCCTCGATCCGCCTCCCCCCGCGCTCGCCGCAGAGGAGCGCCTGCGGATGCGCGGCCTGAAGGGCGAGGGCCTCCTCCACACTCTCCGCCGGCAACACCGTGCGGCAGCCGTGGGCGAAGGCTGTCACGATGCTGCTCGTGGCCCGGATCACATCGACGACGACTATCGTCGGCTCCGGACGCGGCCGCCCGGCAAATTCACAGGGGATGAAGACAACGTCAAGGTGCATGGCCTGCGCCAATTCCGACCACGACGGCTCTGCGGCCCTCCGACGCACAGTCCTCTCCCGGCCGCTCAGCCGTGAAGGCGGGGCAAGATGGACGGCTCTGGCCCCCGCGCCTGCTCGTATGCGGCAATCGGATCGAAGTCCGGGGCAAAGCGATCGAGGCGGAACGCCTCCAGCGAGAGCGACGGCTTTCCAGTCAATATAAGCTCCGCGATGAGCTTCCCGATGACCGGCCCCAGCGCGAATCCGTGCCCGCTGAAACCGCAGGCATTGCAAAACCCCTTCGGGCTGTCAACGAACCCCAGGATTGGAATCCTGTCCATCGTTCTCCCGGAGATTCCGGCCCACGCCCGGACAGCCGTACTCCTTCCCAGCGCAGGGAGGAGCATACTCGATCGCCCCGCATACCGCATGATCGTGCTGCTGGTGTTCACTGCCTCGTAGCACAGCTGCTCCCAGGGACCGCTGCCACCGACGACAACACTCCCCCTGCGCGTCTGGGTAAAGTAGACCGTGCTTCCCGAGACGAACTGATCGAACAGGGGAGGGAGGGCCTCGGTGGCCATGATCTGATTCCGCCGGTGGATGACCGGAACATTGCACCCGGCCAGCCTTCCGACGTGGCGGGCCCAGGGGCCTGCGGCATTGACCACCACCGGCGCCCGGACAGTTCCCTTGCTCGTCCTGACTCCTCGCACCTCCCCGTCAACCAGCTCGGTACCCACGACCTCCGTGTGGAGCATGAGCTCGGCGCCGTGCCGCTTGGCCGCCCGCCCGAGGCCGATCGTGGTCGCCATCGGATTCGCTTTCCCGTCGGTCGGGCAGTGACTCGCAGCGACCACGCAATCCGAGAGCGCGGGGCAGACCTCCCTTGCCTCTTTGCCACTCAGGAAGAAGACGGCGAGCCCCAGCGCCCGCTGCCGCGCCACGGCCGACTCGATCTGCCTCGCCTCTTCGTCGCTGGTCGCAACGATCAGGTTGCCGCCCCGCTTGTACTCGGTGTCGCACTCCAGCTCCTCGCTCAGGCTCTGCCACATGTTGATGGCTGCCATGGCCATGGGCAGCTCTCTGGAGTCGCGCCCCTGCTGTCGCACCCCCCCTGCGTTCCGGCCCGATTCCATGTACCCGACGACTTCCTTCTCGATCAGCACGACCTGCCGGCCGGCTCGTGCGAGATGATAGGCGATCGAGCAGCCGGCAATGCCACCGCCGATGATCACCACCTCGGCCTCACCCAGGATCTGCGTCATCTCACTACTCCGGATCCCTTCACTTGAAGAGCGTAACACTACCGGCTTCCGGTCTGGCCAGCGCGTGGAGCGGGATGGGCTTTATGGGGGCCCGAGGCGTATCGAGCAGAATTTCACCCAGGGGAGTCCCAGTCTCCCTCCTGATAAGCTGGCGGATCAGAGCGCTGCACATCCTTCCTTGACATCGGCCCATGCCTGCCCGGGTGCGAATCTTCACCCCCCGCACGGTGGCGTCTCCGTCAACGAGCGCTTCCTTCACCTCGCGGACAGTGACACTCTCGCACCGACAGACTACCGTCTCGTCGGTCATGAGATCGAACAGGGCAGGCTTGAGAAGCATCATGTCCCCAATCAGTGCCGCAAATCGCTTGGCTGACGCGAGCCTCCGTCGGGCCTGCTGCTCCCGTCGCCGGCAGCCTTCGTCGGCGGTCCGTCCAAGAGAGCAGGCTGCCGCCAGGGCGGCAATCCGGCCCTCTTCCGCCGCCACTTCCGCGCCGCCAATCCCGCCCGCCTCACCGGCCACATAGACGCCCTCAACGCTGGTCTCTTGCTTCTCATCATGCCAGGTAATCCACCCGCCTGAGCGCTCCGCAAAAAGCACCTTGCACCCGACGAGCCGTGCCAGATGGATCGAAGGCAGAAACCCGTAGGACAGGTACAGGGCATCGGCCTCCAGGGTTCGCTCTGTCCCCGGGACCACCTTCCAGGTCTCGTCCACCCGGGCGACAACGACCGCTTGAAGCTCCTCGTCACCGAGCGCCCGTACCGGTACTTGCCGGCGGTGGTATGGAACGCGAGCCCGCTTGAGTCTGATCCAGTACCCAAGCCCCTCTCGAAGCTTGGCCCAGTGCCCCATCGATCGAAGAGCATTCTGGATTGACGCCGGGAACCGGGCGGAGGCTTCCAGGATATCCGCCACGTCGACGCCCGCCTCCACAAGCTGGCTGGCCACCTTCAGCTGGAGGGGGCCCACGCCGGCAAGAACCACCCTGTGCGCCGGCCGGATGCGCTGCCGGACCAGGAGGCTCTGGCCCGCCCCACCCATCATCACACCGGGCAACGTCCACCCCGGAAAAGCGATCGGAACCTCCTGGGCGCCCGGAGCAAGGATCAGTCGCTTGGCCCGCAGGTAATCCGCCCGGTCGTTCCGGAAGAGCGCCACGTTCCTCTCGTCGAAGATCCCCCAGACGAGGGTATCCGGCATGAGCTCTACGTGCGTTCCGCGCAGCTGGTCGAGGATCTCGGCTCTCTCAATGCACTCGTCGCCTGCCTGCCCACGATCCTCGAAGGAGAATTCCTCCGGCACGTGCTTATAGAACTGGCCCCCGAGATCATGATATTCCTCAATCAGCACGACCTCCGCGCCGATCCTGCTTGCCTCAAGCGCCGCCGCCAGGCCTGCCGGACCTCCGCCCAGCACGGCAATCTCTACTTCTCGCATATGAGCATTGTCTCCCCTGTAATCGGGGCAGGAGTACAAGCGGGACGGCCGAGACACACCTACACGGCGGATCGACATGCCCCCTTGCATCGCAAGGGACTGCCCGGACACTTCGCGGGACGAGACACCGCCAGCCCCACATCTGTACGACCCGCACTGGCGCCGATTCCGTTCACTGCGTCTCTCCGCTCCCCCGTAGCCCACCATCGCATACGCGCGACACCCCGGCCGCCCCCCCCGATACTCGTCCGGCCGTTCCGAGGAATCCCCGCCGCCGCATTCCGTACGGGACCAGACCAGCCGCTCACAATCCGCCCGTCGTCGATCTGCTGATCTTCATCCCTTCCCGGACCGGGGTCACGCAGGCGCGCACATTGCCCAATCCTTCCACGGCCACCAGACACTCATAGCACTGCCCGATTCCGCAAAAGAGGCCCCTCGGCTCGCCGCTGCTCGTGCGGTGGAACGTTCGATGCCCCTCCGCCAGCAGCGCGGCGGCAACCGTCTCCCCCTGGAACGCGACTATTTCCTCTTCGTCTACAAACAGCCGCACGCGAACGCCCCGATGCACACGCGGGTCCCGCGAGAACGACTCCTCCATCGCTCTTCCCTCTCCGCCTTCCCGGACGGGCTCCGACCGGACCCCCTCCGCGTCCGTCACACCCTCAGCTGCTCTCCATCAGTTTTTCAATGTTCTTGGGATCGGCGATTCTTTCCCAGCGAGGTATCTTTGCCCCCTGCAAATTCTGCAGCTCGACTGCCATGAGATTGTCTCTTGCATCGCAGAGCCTATTTGCCCCCCAGAGGATCCAATGCATGGAGACGAGTGGGGTGCGAATCTTCACTTTCCGCCGAAACAGTTCGGGGTCCCGATTGCTCAGCCGGATGTACGTATCCAGCAGTACTTCATGCCCCTGCGGGCACAGGAGCTCCGTCGTGCACCACAGCTGGCACGGTTCGCTGAGGAAGCAGGCTACGTCGTATGTACAATCGTCCCACCGCGGCTTTTCCCAATCGATCAGCTTCAATCCTTCACTCGTACGGATAAAATTGTCCAACGCTGGATCGGTGTGGTTGATTCCGTCAGGCGCATACAGCCCACAATATTGCGACACCTTCGGCCTGATCTGCCTCATGAACTGTTTGGTCAGGGTCACAATCTTCGCATCGCGCGTCCTCTTGCCTTCATATTCCCGCAAGTCTGCATACACCATGTCGTAGTTATCCATCAGCGGGTTCGCCCAGATGATCAATGGCACATTGACCGGTCTCACCATATGCAGTCGCGCCAGCAATTCAGCAATCGCGGGCATCTCTTCCGGGACAAGGGAGACGTACGGTCCTCGCAAGTATTCCTCGATCATGATGGCGTGCTCGATGTGCTTCCTGGTGCTATCAAGATAGTAACATTTCGGGGCAATTCCGTGCTTGTCCAAGAAGCGTATGGCGCGACCTTCATATTCGATCTGATCAGCCATCCCGCTCTGTTGTTCGATATTCACCCGGAATAGGTAGTCCCCGCCATCAACTTTCACATGATAATTGAGATTATAGGCGCCATGGTACAGTTCCAAAACCTCTACGGAAGGACTTTTCCCGACTTCCAGCACGTGTGGAGGCAGATTCTTCAGATATCGGCCGATGACTTGCCGCATCTCATCCTGCATATCCCGCTGCTCGCCCCCACTCGGCGTCATCGTCCCACCTGGGTCCGTGCACGAGAGCCATTCATCATATGGATACCCATTGAGTATCTTTTCACTGCGTCCGGTCGACCCTGCGAAGGATCGCTCATGCCATTTTCACCTAACTTCCCTTTTCTTACACTTGGCCCCGATGGCCCACACCACCCCCGCCATCCCCCGGGGATAGAACACCATCACCGTAACCAGTAGGGCACCATAAATGATCAGGCGGATTTCCATTAGAGATTTCAAATACTCAAACACGGGGATGACCAACATGGCCGCCCACAGCCCCCCCCACACGCTGCCTCTGCCGCCGATGACATTGAGTGCGATGATTTCGATCGTGTGTTGCGTGTCCATCACGTCCGGCGTCAAGATTCCAATGAAGTGGGCGTAGAAAGCGCCCAGCAGGCCGGCAAACGCACATGAAAGGGTGAAGGCGATCATCTTATATCGCGTCGGATTCACCCCGGAGGCTCGGGCATACTCGACATCCATCCCGATCGCGCGGAATGCAAGGCCGACCCGCGACTCGATGATGGTCCTTATCACGATGTAGATCAGTATCGTCATCACCAGCAGTGTATAGAAGGGCGGAAGAATGGAATCGGACGTAAACATGGGGTTGACGAATAGCCCCCAGGCACCCCGGGTCACCTTGACCATGACCAGGGTCAATGCCTGGAGCGCCAATGCGATGAACCATGCCATGATCGACACGTAGAGCCCGCGAAGCCGCATCGTCAAAACGCCGGTAAAGATCCCCAATAATCCGGACATGACCATGCCGGCCACCAACCCCACCCACGGGCTGATCCCGAATTGCGTGGTGAGAATTCCGGTCGTGTATGCCCCCAGACCAAAAAACGCCGCAAAGCCGAAATTCGAGATATTTATGAACCCAATGGTGAAGTCCGAAACCATTGCCTGCGCTCCGAAGAGCATCCCTATCAGCGTCAGGTGACGGATATAATCGTCCCTGACCACAAAAGGAACCCCCGCCAGCAGGACAATTCCTAACAAAGGGAGCCCCAGCTGGCAGACGTATTCCTTTGGGCGGACCGACATGACCCTATGCATTCCTTTCTACCTTTCCCATACACCCTTGACGGCGCTGCCGAATATTCCAGACGGTTTGACCACCAGGACCAGGATGAGGATAACCGCGCTTATTACCGCCGGCCACCCTTCCCCAATCAATTGAAAAGAGATCGCCTCGACCATTCCGACGATCAGCCCGCCAACGATGGCTCCGCCCACGTTTCCGAAGCCGGCGAGCATCACGACGAGCCAGGCGTAGTTATTCGGTGCCGTCCCCATGTATGGGTAGGCAGGCGTGATAGACAGCATGCTGGCACCCGCTATGCCTTCCATCATGCACGCGATCGCAAAGGAGAGCGTGAATATCCTCCCGATATTGATCCCGGCCAGCATGGCCCCACGCTCGTCCTGGCTGACCGCCCGGATCGCACGCCCAACGTTCGTGCGCCGGAGAAACAATTGCAGCCCGACAATCGACAGGACGGCAATCAGCAGGGCCACCAGCCGATCCACAGAAATTCCCACGCTTCCCAGCACGTTGATCGTTCCTCCCCAATACCAGCGAATCCCGCGATACGTCGGTTTCCATAGCACCACCGCCCCATTCCGCAGGAGGAATGAAAGGCCGACCGTGAGCAGGAATGTGTTCAGGTACCAGTCTTCGCCCGCACGCCGACGCATGTAGCGAAAGGGCCCCATCTCGATCAGCGCGCCCACCAGGAAGGTGCCGACCGCCGCCACAAAGATGGCCCCCAGGGGGCCCGTCCTGAAGGAGGTGAAGCTGAAGTAGGCGATGTATGCCCCGATCATGTACAGCTCACCGTTGATCATGGAGATAATGCTCATTACCCCCAAGAGGATGGACAAGCCGATGGCAACTAGCGAATACAACCCTCCTCGCAAGAGGCCTACAAGAAGCGTGTTCCATATTATCGGGAAACTCATGGCCTCACTCCTGATCTCACACTCCCTTTGTGTCGTCTTTCCGGAAGGTGCTCTCCCCGCACGCGCCGAAGGCCGCTGCGGCCCCTGAGAGCCTCCCCCGTCCCTCGATCTCCCTTTCGAGACTGCCCCTCATCTGCCGAGATATATCTCCTTGACGCGCTCGTTCTCGATCAGAACAGAAGCCTCGCCTTCCATGACAACCTCGCCGTGCTCGATGATGTAGCCGCGATTGGTGATTTCGAGGGCTTTTGCCAGATGCTGCTCCACAAGCAGGATCGTGATTCCGGTCTTGTTCAGCGCCATGAGGGCGTCGAACGTGGTCTGGGTCATTACCGGCGACAATCCCAAGGAGGGCTCGTCCACGAGGATGAGTTTGGGGTTCGACATGAGTCCGCGCCCGATGGCCAACATCTTGCGCTCGCCGCCGCTGAGGGTCCCGGCAAGCTGGTTTTGACGTTCTGCCAGTCTGCCAAAGAGGCTAAAGGCCTGCTCTACGGACTTCCTGACATGCGCCCGGTCGTGGACGGCATAGGCGCCGACCAGCAGATTGTCCTTGACGGTCATCTTTGGGAACAGATTCAGGTCCTCTGTGATATAGCTGATTCCCAGGCGATTGATCTTGTGCGGGGGGAGGCCGACAATCGATTGCCCGTTCAGCTTTATCTCGCCCTGTATGGGCTTCACCACGCCGGAAATGGAGCGGAGAGTCGTGGTCTTTCCGGCTCCATTCGGTCCAAGCAGCACAATGAACTCACCCTGCTCGACCCGCAGGGAGATATTCCATAACACCTGGAGATCGCCGTAACCAGCTTGCAGGCCGCGCACCTCAAGCATCAGCTACCCCTTTGAATTGCCAAGGATGGGGTCTCTTCGATACTCCTCGCCCAGATAGGCCTCGATGACACGGCGGTTGGTGCCGATTTCGTCCGGGGAGCCCTCCGCAACCTTTTCCCCGTACACCAATACCGCCATGCGGTGGCAGATGTTCATGATCATCTTCATCAGGTGCTCAACAACGATGATCGTGATGCCGGTCCCGTTGATCTGCCGGACCAGCATCATGAGGCCCTCTAATTCCTTAGGGGTCAAGCCGGAGGCCGGCTCATCCAGCAGCAGCAGGGATGGATGGGAGGCCAATGCTCGGGCGAGATCCAGGCGCTTCAGCTCTGCGGCGTTCAGCGTGTTGGCCGAGGTCTCCGGAGATTTCCTGAAATGGACCAATTCCAGGGCCTCTCTCGCCAGCTGCGCAGGTGCCTTGTCCGAGTGCTGGACTCCGAAGGTGGAGGCCACGAGGACGTTCTCCAGCACGCTCATTTTGTAAAACTTTCTCGGAACCTGAAAGGTTCGGGATATGCCGATATTACATATCTTCTCGGGGGTGAACCCCGTGATATTCTGACCCTGAAAGAGGATGTGCCCCTGATTTGGTTTGTAGACACCGGCGATCACATTCAGCAGGGTCGTCTTGCCTGCCCCGTTGGGTCCGATCAGACCAAAGACCTCGCCCTTGTTGACGGTCAACGACACCTTGTTGACCGCCGTGAGGCCCCCGAACGTCACCGTGACATTTTCAGCCTGGAGGATCATGCAGAACCTTCCCTCGGAAAGAGTGTCAACAGACCCTGGACCCGATGCTCAGCGGCCCCCTTGGCGCCCGGCCCGCACTCTGCGGTACGGAACAGCGCCGCCGGCTTGCTGTCGACCCTGCGAAGCCGAGAGCCAGTTATCTCCAACGCCGCGACGGAGCCGCCGCTATCCCCTCGTGCATTTCCTTCCATGCGTACTCACCGAGCCAGGATGCACGCCGTCAGGTTGATTTCGGCCCATTCGCCCGATCCGGCTTCTCTCTGCCGACTGTGGAGCGCCTCGACCGAGGCCCTCTGCCCGGCCACGGCCTGGAGCCCATCACCCGTCGACGGATCATGCGTGCCGGACGGTCGCCGGTCCTCCAGGGGACCCGCCGGACACCGTTGCCCCGGAGGCACCGGCGACCATCCTGCGCAACACCTCCCGCCCGGAGGCGCGAGGGCCTCCCGTCCCTGCCCTGACAACAGGCCCCTTCGCGCTTTCCGGAAGAGAGCGCCCCGCTACTTCTTGATCTTCAGATCTCCCTCTTTCAAGTAATCGGGCCAGATGATCGTCCCTTCGCCCTTGAAGTACTGGACGACTGGATCCAGGTAATACCCTTCCCCAACGACCATCTCTGGTACCGAATCCCGATCCCACTTCAATTCCTTGTACCAGAGCCCCCCTTTGTAGGTCAGCTTGCCGGTGCTCACCTCGTCATTGCCGATTCTGAAGATCGAGTCGCTATCCAGCTTGCCATGGACCTGAAGGGCCCGCTTGCAGATCTCGATGAAGAAGTTGGCATAATCGTAGGAGATGGCGAGGCTGGCGCTGGGGCTGATATTGAACTTCTGCTTGAAGGCGTCGCGATAGGCAATCTGCTGCGGCGTGCGGAATTTCTGCATCATGTCGAGGATGTAGTCGCCCGCCGGGCCCGTCATCTGATACCACTCCCCGATCCAGCCCAGCCCGTGGCTAATCACCAGGCCCTTCAGGCCGACCTCGTTCACCTGCTTGATGATGCCGGTGGCGATCGCCGGCGCGCTCATGGAGATGAAGATCAGGGACGGTGACTGGGACTGGAGCTTCGAGAGAATCGGATAGACGTCCGTGGCGTTCAGCGGCACGTAGTCCTCGCCCACGAGCTCCCAGCCTTTGCTCTGAACCATCTTCTTGAAGGAGGCGCAGAAGTCTCTTCCGTAATCGGTGTCTTCGCACATCACGGAGAACTTCTTGTTGGCCGGCTTCCAGATGCCCTTTCCGATAGCCTCCTTGAAGAGGGCAATGTCATACCCCACGATGAGCTTGGTCGGATTCGGCCGGCCCTTCCACTGGTGGTACGCATACTTGACCGGGTCCGACTTGTACTTGTTCACGATGACACTGGATTCGTTCTGCGGAAAGAAGTAGGGAATCTTGTACTGGGCAATGAGGTCCATCAGGGCAACCGTCACGGAGCTGTGGTAGCCGGACAGGGCCGCCTGGATCTTCTCTCTCAGGACCGCGTCCTTGAAGGCGCGGACGGCTTTCTCGGGGTCGGATTCGTCATCGATCCACACCGGCACAATCTTGTAATCCCCGATCTTCCACCCAATCTTGTCAAAGGCCATGATGTGGATGTCTTTCAGCTCTTCCCCGACTCGCGCATTCGGTCCCGTGTATGGAGCCACAATCCCGATCTTCAGTGTCTTTTCGGCTGCTGTTGCCGACGCGCAGGATACCAGCACAGCCAATCCGACTAACAGCGTGATACACAAGAGAGATCTCCAGACGCTTTTCATGACCCTGTCCTCCTTTTGTGTTGTCCCTGGACTGCTTTTCGGGGCAACTCTCCCTGACCGGCAACATGGCTCAATGCACCTGCACGCACCCACCACGCTCTATTGATCGGGGCGGCGCATTCTCGGCCCCACTGGGGGCCGAATCATGCGCCGATCGAGCTCGGCTGCAACATGTGGGATCTCCTTCAGGCGCCGCAGCCAGATTGACGGGTCGACGCCGGAGTGCCCGTGCGGGCATCCGATCCGGATGAGGTATGCGGGGCCGAAGGCAACGAGGAGGGAAGGCCGGCGCCGTCCGCAAAGCCGCCGGCCGTCCCGCCGCCCGGAGGGCGCGCCTCCTCATCGGAGGCGCCGACGGATCGGGCCGGCTGGCGAGTGGCTGTCGCAGAGCAATCGGTTCGAGAGTCGTGGCTGTCGTGGGATGCGTACGGGGGGGGCGCGGTGCATGCGGCCGAGGCGGAATCGCCGGGATCTCTCGACCGCCTCTTCCCAGGCGGCACCTCTTTCCAAGACGCGCCGGCACTCCCCGGACCGGCCACAGGTCCGCCGGCGGAATGCGTCCGCCGCAACCGATCCCGGGAGGGAAGGGGCCGGGGCGCTTCGCGGTCACTGCGATTAACCGGAGAACGCCTTTGCTGCTGTTCATACATCTCACCGCCAGGTCGGGCACAGACAATTGCACCGCGTCCGCATTCGTACGCGACTCGATTACGCGGGAGTCCGGTTAATTACTTCCGATCGTCGCTTATGTGAGCGTCATTCACCTCCGACGAAATGCTGCTTCACCTCCGAGTCCCACTCCTCGCACGTGCGCCGCCCTCACGCTGGGAGGCGGCCATCTGGGGGACTACCGATACCTGTTGGCAAATTCCTTGAACTTGCTGCTCAGCTCCTTGCTGCGCTCTTCGCTCTCGCTGAGCTTCATCACCTTGCATTCGTAACCGATCATCTCCCTCATGATGCCGACTGCATTCTCGGTAAAGTGCGCCGTCCCGTCCTGATCGATCCTCTCGATGCCATCGAAGCGCTGCCCTTCCTCGTTAATCTGGATGGCCTTCTCGAGGGTCAAATTCGCGGGAAGAACCACCTTTCCTCCCTTCCCGTCAACGCTCACAGGGTACCCTCCAGGCAATCCCGCAGGGCCCGGAGCATGCATGAAGCCGCCCGTGTCGTCTGCCATGGCCAAGATGATGCTTGCGGCGGAGGAGGCCGTCAGAATTTGCCCATCCCTGCCGCCGGGCCGACGGAATCGGGTTGGAATGTCCTTGAACACCTCATCCACATTGATGTCTTTCGTGACATCCCGTCCGTCCACCACCGCGCTCAGGTGGTAGGGCGCGCCGCCGGATGTTCCAAAGCGCGGGATATAGTGGCTGACATAGTGCTGGGCAACGAACGATACCGTCACGTCCTTCAGGGGCCTTCCCAGCCTATAGGCGATCGACGCCCTGATGGCCGGGACGGGGTTGGCCACGTTCCCGATTCCGATGGCGGGTGCGAGACCGACCTTCCCAAGGATCGGATTCACCCCATCGGGGAAGGCGGAGTTGATCACGCGGATGTCGAGGCCCGAGGCCTTGACCGCCTGCATCAATTTGTAGACGAGCGTCAACTGGAGGGGAAGCCAGGGGCCAAAGCGGGCCTTGTCCAGGCGCTCGAACACCTCTTTCGGCAGCGAATTGATCACCCACCATGCCTGCTGGCTCACCGCGCTATAGATGATTTCGGGCTTGTACTTGCGGATCGTCTCTGTTGCCTGATCCAGGTTGAAGAGATCGATCTTGGTAAATTCGACTTCCGGATAAAAGCCCATCTGGCTTGCGCCGTACATCGCAATGTTGGTCTTCCGGTACCCCCAGTCCTCATTCGTGTCGGCTGTGATGATTCGTCGAGGTCCCGGGGTTCGGACCAGCATTTCGAGAACATGGCCCCCTAGATCGCCCACCCCGACCATCATGATTATTGTGCGTCCCATGCCTTTCTCCTTTCCATGCTACCAGGTGATCCCGTCGAGGAGCCTGACATCAGCCCACAAGTGGAAGAGCGTTCCGCGCCCAGCCGGCCTCCCAGACAGGAGCCGCACCGACCGCAGAAGATCCGGCCCCCTGCCCGCTCCCTGGGCCGGGGGATTCGAAGGCACAGCCACACCCCTGACAGGTGTCAGCGTTGGATGGCGCGCCGGCCGCCCTGAAGGGAGGAGGATTCACGCGGGGAGCAACCGCATCCGTGTCTCTGGTCTGTATGCGTCAATCGACGGATCTCGAATCCCGGCGCGTCCGTCTCACCCGGCAGCCGAACCTCAGTTCAACTTCTTCACGTCTGCGGCGTACTTCCCGGAGAGTTCCGCAAATGCTCCCGGCTGCGCCTTGACTGCGATGAGAGGCTCGAGGACCTTGCCCTTTATCGTATCGGCCATGGTCTGCACGTGGCTCCTCAACAACTCCCCCGCTGTCTTGCCGTCTCTCCTCTTGAGGGCTTCCAATATTTCTTCCGCCTCCTTGAATTGATCCAGCACTTCCTCTTTCGTGAGAACCCAGTAATACCAAAAGCGGGCGCACACACCGTGAAGCTCGTAAAGCGTCTCTTTCAGCTTCTCGTTATGGGTTGCTTCGTACAAGGTGTCATGAAAATCAAATTCGCACTGCGTCAGGGCCTTTATGATTTCGGAGGCGTCGGCACCCTTTCCGAGCTCCTTCACCTTGTCCAGTATCTCTGTCAGCGAGTCGAGCTGGTCCTTCGTGATTCTCTGGGCCGCCAGTGACCCCGTCAATTCTTCGAGGGTCAATCGGATTTCAATCACCTGCCCGAAGAGGCGAAGATCAATTGGCGTTACGAACGTTCCGGAGCGCGGGAATCTTTGGATCAGGCCGTCCCGCTGCAAGTTGATGAAGATCTCTCTGAGCGGGGACCTGCCAATTTGGTATTCCTTCAGGAGCTCCTTTTCGTTCAACAGCTCTCCGGGCCGTAGGTCATGGGTGATGATCCGGAATCGAAGGCTGCGATAGACTTTGTCTTTTTGATCTTTCATAGATCCACCAGGCCACGGCGCGGCATCGCGGGAACGGCCACGTCCGCCGACCGGGCTAGCCAGCCAGTATCGCCTCCAGGTCATCCACCGTGAAGTAGGCTGCGGGATGGGCAGCCGAGCGGTTGGCCAGCACCCGGCAGACCTCGTCGCCCGGATCGCCCAAGCAGGTCAGGACGATGGCCGCCCCGGAGAAATCCTCCTCCCGGGTGAAGCCGCTCACGGTCACCACGCACTTCATGCCCGCGCTGGCGGCGGATTCGACCCCATTGCTCGAATCCTCCACCACCACGCACTGGGCCGGCGGGATGCCCAGCCGCTGAGCGGCCAGCAGATAGATGTCGGGCGCCGGTTTCTTGGCCTTCACACAATCGCCGGCCAAAACACAGGCAAATCGTCCGGCCGTTTCTTCCCCCATCGCGTGGCGCAGCACCGCCTCGACCGACTCCTGCGCAGATGTCGAGGCCACCGCCAGCGTCCACCCGCGGCCGAGCGCCTCCCTGGAGAGTCGCCTGACGCCGGACCGCGGGGGGATCTTTCCGGAACCGATGATCTCCTTGTAGATGGCGGATTTCCGCTTGTGCCATGCCGCCACCATCTCCTTCTGTTCCTCCGGCGCCGAGGGAGCCGCTGGATACGCCTTCAAGAACTCGGGCTCGCGGAACAGAACCGACATCCGCTCCTTGCCCCCGCCGATCTTGAGCTTCCGCCCATACTCTTCCGCGGACCACTCCCAGGGTACGCCCATCTCTTTCCACATCTGGTTGAAGGCCGGGAGGTGGCCGTGCCGCTCGGTGTCGGCCAGTACGCCGTCGCAGTCGAAAATGAGCGCCCTCTTCATGCCGCCTTTCCCTCGCTGCCAAAGGTCCTCATGAACTCCGTCACCTTGGCCACCAGGCTCTTCTTCACCGCCGCCAGCAGTTTGGATGGATCGTACTCGGTCGGCTTCTCGGTCAGGTAGTCCTTGAAGCTGTCGGCAAAGGTGATCTTCAATTGCGTCGAGATGTTGACCTTCGGGGCCCCGCGCCGGATCAGTTCCCGGAACGTCTCGTCCGATAGGCCGGTTCCCCCGTGAACCACCAGGGGAATCGGCTCCGCCGCGACGATTTCCGAAACGCGGTTGAAGTTGATTTTCGGCGTCCCCTTGTAGAGGCCATGCGCCGTCCCGATGGCCGGGGCGAAGCTGTCGATCCGGGTCTCTCGGATGAAGGCCACGGCTTTGTCCAGGGCCACGACCGCGCTGCCGTACTCGTCTCCAACGCCGTCCTCCACGCCTTTGACCGCTTCCAGCTCCCCCTCCACGGCGACACCCCGCCTGTGGGCCAGCTCCACCAACGCTTTGGTCTGCGCCATGTTATCTTCGTACGTCAGCTTGGAGGCGTCGAAGAGGACGGAATTCCAGCCGGTCTCAATGCACTGCATGATGACACTCTGGTCGGGACAATGATCGAGGTGGAGAGTGGTTGGTATGGGGACCTTGCCCGCCATTTCGGTGAACATCAGCTGGATCAGCTTTGCGCCCATCACCTTCACAGTCTTGACGGAGACCTGGACGATGACCGGGGACTTGGTTTCGGCGGCGGCAGTGAGAACCGCATCCATGGTCACCCAATCGACGATATTAAAGGCGCCCACCCCGTACCGCTTGCCGAAAGCGTCCTTTAAGATTGCCTGCATCGGGACAACTGGCATAACGCGCCCTCCTCATGTTCGGCCTGACCTTCAGCCGAGCACTTGCCAACACTGCCTCCGATTCGTGTTCGCTTCCATCTGATATATCAGTAGTTACATTCTACTTGACTATAAGCATACCAATAATTTCTCAGTAAGATATCATTAGTTTAATAGGTGTCAAGCAAAATGAAGAAACGAGGAGTGGTGGAATAATAGGCGTCCAAGCCCCATACAAAACACAAGACATTCTGGGGATACTGAAATCCGTCTAACCATTCTATTTGATAGCTAACCTATCAATTCTAAACCATATATCAATATAGAAAACCAATACATGACAGGAACGTCATGGAAGTCTGTACGAAGCGGATCGATTGGCTAAACCATCAAGATCTGCCACACCCTAGGGTGGGTCTTGGTCGGTATTGATGTGCGCAAAAGAATCGGTGGTGCGAAGGGAGCGACGGAGCCATTTTCCGGAAGAGGGCGATAGGACCACACAAGAAGGAACAGGCAAGATCCAGCCGTGCGCCCCGGGGGTGAATGTTCCGGGAGCCGCCCATATCTCCGGCGCCAAAGCCACGCCGGGTCGAGGGAACAATGCGCGGGAGCCATCCGGACGGAGAACGTCGAGGGGCCCGCCTTCCCGCCCCTACCCACTTCTCTCCGCCATCCGCGATTTCCGCATTTGACAGCCCCACGGCCGTTCGCTAGCTAGCTAGAGGATAGGAAGCCGATGTCCATGGATAAAGGCTCCCTGTTCTGTGACTACTTGAAATCAAGGCGGGTGTTTTCAGCGGGATCCGAACCCGCGCGCCCAAGAATGGCGTTGATGGCCCTAGGGATTGTCAACCACGAGGGCCTTCAGGGGGATTCTGAAGATCCACGTGGTTGAGAGCGTCTGCGGGGTTTGTCAGGCAGTTATGGTGGCAGTCCATCTATTCGCGCTAAATTCCGCGACAGGACTTCAGTAGAGGCGAAGATTCGAGGGGTTCCTATGTGGGCCCGGCGATCCCTTGTTTGTAAGTTAGAACCACGCCTTTCGGCCTGTCCACGCCTGTTCTAGGCTGTTTTGGAGGCTCATGTTAGCCAGGAATCAGGCCCAAATGTCGGCACGGAACTCGATACGCAGGTTCATATCCCGAGCCGGAATCCAGCCCGCGGGATTCTATCGAAATTCAATCTTCTCGATGAGTTACGTCCAGGGGCGGATACTCGTCGAGGGGATACCACTTATATATACGTCGTGTGACTCCAGGGACATGCGAGCCCGCGTCTACAGGGTCAAGGAGTTAGAGGGCCGGCCAGCGCGCACCTCCGTCGGCGGACCGCCCATTCCCAAGGGGCAGCGTGAATTCCTCCGCCCGGCGCCGCCGCAACCAGCCGCGCGGAAGATCGGCGAGAGATCCGGAAAGAATCCTGGACGGCAGCCGAATCAGCGACGGCGGTTGCCGGTCGGCCCAGCGGGATGAGGCCTACAGCGCCTGTTCAAAAATAGCCTGAACGTGCTCGCGGCGGACCTCGCGCGGGTTGTTGGCGAGGAGCCGCGTCACCCGCATGGCGCCTTCGACCAAATCCGGGAGATCTTCAGCTACGATCCCGACCGCGCGGAGCGTTTGGGGGATCCCGATGTCCCGTGCGAGGAGCCGGCACGCTTCGGCGCTCTGGGCGGCGGCGGCGCGAGGCGACATACCGGCGATCGGCTCTCCGAGCGCGCGGGCCACGGCGGCAAACTTTGGAAGGTTGCTGAGAGCATTGAACGCCAGGCCGTAGGGAAGGAGAAGGGAGTTCGCTACGCCGTGGGTGATCCGGTGTTGCCCCTGGAGCGGATACGCCAGGGCATGCACGATGTTGGTCCCCGCGTTCCCGATGGCGATCCCGGCGTACAGGCTGGCCCTGGCCATCCCCTCGCGCGCCGCCACGTCGCTCCCGTTGGCTACGGCCGTCCGGAGGTGGGTCCCGATCAGCTGAATCGCCTCGAGCGCGTAGAGATCGGTCATGGGTGAGCCGTTGCGCGACGTATACGCCTCCACCGCATGGCTGAGGGCGTCCATGCCGGTTGCGGCTGTCACCTTGTCGGGCACGCTGAGCGTGAGTAGCGGATCTATGATCGCCACGTCGGGGATCGTGTAAGGGCTCACGACGGCCTTCTTGTCCCGGGCGGCCGGCACGTAGAAAAGGGCGTTCGGCGTGATCTCGGCCCCCGTCCCGGCGGTGCTGGGCACGAGGATCGATGGAACGCCCCGCTGCTTGACCAGGCCGATCCCCAGGTAGTCTTCGAGGGCCCCGGGGTTTTGCAGGAGCATCGCCACTGCCTTGGCAGTATCGAGCGATGTGCCCCCGCCGACCCCAACTACCAGGTCGCACTGTGCCTTCCGAGCGGCGGCGGCGCAAGGGGCGACGCTCTGGACCGACGGCTCGTATTCCGCCTCCACGTAGAGGGTCGACCGGATGCACTGTGAGGCCAGCGCGGCGAGAAGCTTCTCGGTGGTGCCCAGCTTCTCCAGGACAGGGTCGCTCACGACGAACGCGTTGGAGGCCCCCAGGCGCTTGGCCTCGTCCCCCGCGGTCTCGGCAGCACCACAGCCAAGCGTGATCTGCGCCGGCACTCGAAAAATCGCCATGTGGCCTCCCATATGCTGCCTCCCGTGCCCCCTCCCCGCGATTGCCGTTTGGCTGCGCAGGACTCCCGACCGGGGGCTAGACGGTGGCTGCCGACCCCCGCCGGGATCTGGAGAAGGTATCGGTGCGTTGTCCTTGCTTCGCAACCCTGCACCTGGCCTCGAGGTTCAGGCGGGCCATCTCCGCCCGGATCACGACCTTGGCGTCGGTCGGGGTCGCCAGGAGGGGCGGCAACACCGCTTCTCCGCACAGCCCAAGCTCGCTCATCACGAACTTCAGCGCGGCGATGGATTGGCTGAGAATCTGCCCTGTCCTACCGAGGAGTCTGAGGTAGTTCTGATACACGCTGGAGACCTCGTTCTGCTCCTCCTGGAGCCGGTCGGCGAGGTCCAGATCGCCCCCGGCCACGGCGTCCATGATCCGCACGTACAGGTCCGGATAGAAGTTGCCGGTGCTCGGCACTAGGCCGTCCGAGCCGAGCCGGAGCCCCTTCGTACAGAGCCCGGTTGTGCCCACCAAATGGCAGAAATCATCCCGTCCCCTCCAGAGGGGAATGCCCTTTTCGAAGCGCTGGGGGTCGTTTTCCGAATCCTTGAGGCCAACGATCCTGGGATGGTGGCCCAGCCGGTCGACGACCTCGAGGGGAATCGACAGGTGGGTCGTACTGGGAATGTTGTACAGCATAAGCGGCCCCGGGATCGCGTCGGCCAGCCTCTCGTAGAACCGGAGCATGTGATCGGGCGTGATCGGGTAGTAACATGGCAAGGCGGCGACTGCGCAGTCCGCGCCCAGGTCGAAATATCGCTTGGCTGCGTTGACGGACTCCGCGAGGCAGTTGCCGCCAATTCCGACGAACGTCTGCGCGCGGCCGTGGGCCACGCCAACCATGGTCTTGACCAGCCGTGCCCGGGTCGTCTCGGTGAGAGACGCCATCTCCCCCGTCGTCCCGAGCACAAAGGGATGGGCGCCTCCGCCGATGATATGCTCAATTACCCGGCGCGCCCCCGCGACATCGAGATCCCCCTGCTCGGTGACGGGCGTCACCGCCGGCACCACGACCCCCGAGAACCTCTCCTGCTTCCAGAGCATGCGTCCCCCTAGCGCGCCAGCGCCATTGAGCTGATCGCGCGCTTGGCCGTGCTCGAGATGTGGGCCTTGAGTGCCTCCTGCGCCGCCGCCACATCCTTTCGGCGGAGCGCCGCAATGATGGCGGCATGCTCGGAGTTGTCCGCGGCCACCGCCTCCCCGGGTGGGACCGGCAGGGGACCCACCCGGAGACCGTGCACGTGGATGTTGAGCCGTTGGTATGTCTCGGCCAGGGCGCGATTCTTGGCGAGGCCCACGATACGTTCGTGGAACAACTTGTCCCGGAGGACCTGCGCCAGCCGCTGCTTCGGTCCGGCGAGGCCGGCGCGGCCGGGAGTGATGATCACCTCGTCCAGTTCCCGGAGGAGCTCCGGGGTGACATTTTCGATCCCGCGCTCTATGGCGAACGACTCACACATCAGCCGCACGTCGTACAGATCCATCAATTCCTCGGGGGACACCTGCGTCACCCGAACCCCCGTCCGCCCCGCGGCCTGGACCAGCCCCTCTGCGGCGAGGCGCGTGAGCGCCGCCCGGATCGGCGTCCGGCTCACACCCAGGTGGGCGGCGAGGTCATCCAGGACCAGCCGTTGCCCCGGGGGGAACCGGCGCTCCGTGATGGCCTCGAGGAGCGCCGTATACACCTGCTCGGTGATGCTCCGGAACTCTGCGCCAATGGACGGCATCTCGATCTCTGCGGTCTGTGCACACATCGCTATCAGTCCTCGCTCGAGCGGGTTTAGGACCGCGATCTCTCTGCCGGCGGGCTGTCTGGCCGTACGAGCTCCTCCGCGTAAAGAAAGAGGAGCGGCGAACCGCCGGTATGAAGAAATACCACGGTGGAGCCGCCGCCGATCTCCCCCTGTCGGATCAGGTCCATGAGGCCGGCCATCGCCTTGCCCGTGTACACCGGGTCGAGGAGGATCCCCTCGGTCGCTCCGACCGTTCTCACGGCCTCGACAGTCTTGCGGTCGATGCGTCCGTATCCCGGCCCAACATATTTCGACAGGTTGACCACATCGGCCGGACCGATTCCGATGTCGACGCCGATCCGCCGGGTGGCCAGCCTGGTCAGGCGCACGATGTCCCGCCCCACGTCGGGGTCGCGACCGGGGCGGTCGACCCGATGCATGGGCGCGATCCCGACGATCCGGCTGCGCACTCGGAGATACTTCCCGGCCACCAGGAGACCGGCCTGGGTTGGCCCATCCGAGCAGACCACAATGTGGTTCGGTTCGATCCCCTGCGCCTCGCACTGCGCACAGAGCTCCAGCATGCAGTCCGCATTGGCGAGGGTGCTGAGATCGTAGTCGTCCACCCCCGTGACGTGGGGCCGCCGACCGGCGGCCCGAAGCCGATCGGCCAGGCCGTACATCTCGGCGATCTGCTCCTCCGCCGATCCTGCCGTTGTCACGATCCGGGCCCCCAGCACCTCGCTGAGCAGAAGGTTGCCCTGAGGCCCGGCCGGCCCGCCTTCCCGTCCGGATGTCTCCGCCTGCAAGACGAGATAGCAGTCGAGGCCGAGATGGCCGCAGGCGGCCGCGATCTGCCGGGCGTGGTTGGACTGGATCCCGTATCCGGCGACGATGACGTCCGCCCCCTGGAGCAGCTCCGGTGCCAGGCGGAACTCCAGCATGCGGGCCTTGTTCCCCCCCAGGGCGAGCCCCGTGAGGTCGTCCCGCTTGATGAGGATGCGCGGCCCCCTCAGACGCGCCGAAAGGTGCGGTGCCTCCTCGAGGGGGGTCGGCAGCGTAGCCAGGCGGGTCCGCGGCAACGCGTCGATCCGCCTCTTGAGATCCAGGTACCGGTCTCGGTCGAAGAGCATGTTGGCTGCCCGCGTCCCTTTCAGGGATGGAGGATCTGCCCGAGAAACCGCCGCGTCTCCTCGTGCTCGGGATGCTCGAAGAACTCCTGCGGCCGCTTCACCTCCAGGAAGTTCCCCCGGCTGAAGAACGCAATCCGGTCGGCGACCTCCTTGGCGAACCCCATCTCATGGGTGACCACGATCATCGTCATGCCTCTTCTGGCCAGATCCCGCATCACGTCCAGCACCCCCTTGATCATTTCGGGATCGAGGGCGGAAGTGGGCTCGTCGAAGAGCATGACGTCGGGCTTCATGGCGAGGGCCCGCACGATCGCCGCCCGCTGCTGCTGCCCGCCTGACAGCTGGTGGGGGCGGCAGTCGATCTTGTCCGACAGCCCGACCATCTCCAAGAGGGCGGTAGCTTCGCGGACGACCTCTCCTTTCGGCCGCTTCATAATCTTAATCGGGGAGATGGTGGCGTTCTCCAGAACCGTGAGGTGGGGGAACAGATTGAAGGACTGGAAGACCATGCCGATTCTGGCCCGAATCTCCTGCAGGTTCTTCCGGGTGATGATCGTACCGTTGAAGGAGACGGTCCCCCCGTCGCTCGACTCCAGCCCGTTGATGCAGCGGATGAAGGTGCTCTTCCCCGAGCCGCTGGGCCCGCAGACCACCACGACTTCTTGGCGGTGGAGCTCGAACGATACTTGGTCCAAAACGGTGAGGGAGCCGAAGCGTTTGACAAGTCGGTCGATGGAGATGATAACGTCAGCCATGTTCTTGATCCATCACGGCGAGCCCGGCACCGCGTCAGGCCAACTCGTGGACGGGCATCACGCCGACGATGCGCTCCTTGACCGTCCTCTCGCACCAATCTGCCAACATCTTGAGGAGGTGGCATACCACAAAGTAGAAGAGTCCGGCGTAGAAGAAAATCGGCAGGGGAGCCATTGTGGTCCCCATGAGATTCAAGGCCATCTTCGTCAGCTCCACGTACCCGATGACAGAGGCGAGGGCGGTCACCTTCACCAACAAGACGACCTGCCCCACCAGGGCCGGCAGGACCAGGAGCACCGCCTGGGGAAGGATGATGTAGCGGACGCTCTGCCAGAACGACATGGCCACCGCCTTGGCCGCTTCGTGCTGGCCCCTGTCGATGGCCTCGAGCCCGCCCCGCACGATTTCGATCATGTAGGCGCCGTTCGACAGGACCAACGCCAAGACCGCCGCCGCCATCGGATCGCTGCCCGTCGGGAGGACGAAGTAGCAGATGAACATCAAGAGGATGGTCGGGACCCCGCGCATCACATAGACATATGCCCCGAGCACCTGGTGCAGGACGGGCAAGCGAAGTACTCGGAGCGAGCCGCCGACAACGCCCACCAACAAGGCCAACACCAGGGCGGTCGGGATGAGCTTCACGGTCGGAATGAACCCCTTGAGGAACAGCACTCTGATGATGCCGAGATGCCACGCTAGGTCCACCGGACGAGTCCTCCGAGTCCCGCCGCGCGCTCCAGCCGGGAGCCCCCGTACTGGAGCAGCCAGAAAACCGCAATGTAGAGGGCCGCGGCCGATCCGAACGCGGTGAGCGAGCTGAGCGTCTGGTCGTTGATCTCGCCGGCCGCGCTGGTGAGCTCCTCGATCGCAATGACCGTGAGGACCGACGTGTCCTTGAGGATATACGAGCTGTGGCCGACCAGAGAAGGAATCACCTTCCGGAACGCCTGGGGCAGGACGATGTATCGCAGACACGCGAGCGGACCCATGGCCAGAGACCGGGCGGCCTCCCACTGGCCCCGGTGCACACCCAGCATCCCCCCGCGCACGATTTCGGCGATAAAGGCCCCCTCGTTCAATGTGATGGCCAGGATGGCCGCCTCCGGGGCCGAGAGCGTGATTCCGATCGACGGCAGCCCGAAGAAGATGAAGTAGAGCTGAACCAGGAGAGGCACCTCGCGGGCGACATTGATGTAGGCAATCAATAAGGGCTCCAGAAGGGGGAGCGCAAACGCCCGCAGGATGGCCACGCAGGTTCCGAAGCAGAGCGAGGTCACGAGCCCGACCAGCGTATACTCGACAGTGACGACGAGCCCGCGCAGGAGCAGCGGATAGTACTTGGCAAGAACGTAGAACTCAAAATGCATGGAGCCTCCCTCTGCGATCACCGCGGCGACCGGCTCCGCGAGCCCCCGCCGCGGGGGCCCGCGTGGACCGGCCAGAGCCGCGAGGACGGGCGGCCCGGAGCCTTAATCGCCGATGTAGCGCGGTTCCCACTTCACCTTGAACCACTTCTCGTACAGCTCTTTGTACTCCCCGCTCAGCTTGATCTCCTCAAGGAAGATGTCCAGGCTTCGTCGCAGCTCCGTGTCCCCCGGGCGGCAGGCGAACCGGTACGTCTGGGGCATCAGGTTGTCCTTCAAAACCTTCAGCTTGTCCTCGTTCCCCTGCAGCCCCACAAAGAGGATGATGGTCTCGTCGTCGAGCGAAGCATCGACGCGGCCGACCTTCATGGCCTGGAGGGTGTCCACGAAGGTGTCGTACCGCTGGATCTTGGCCTTCGGGAAGGTTTTTTCCACAACCTGAATATAGTTCGAGCCCTTGGACTCCCCGAAGGTTATCTTCTCCGAGTTGAGATCGGAGAGCTTTTCCACCTTCACGTTCTTGCGGACGAGAATTCGGGAGCCGGTGAAGAGGAAGGGCTGGGACATGTCCAGCTTGGCGGTCCTGGGAATCGTGGTCGTGATGTGCGCCGCCAGGAAGTCGACCTTCTTCGTGTCGAGGGCAGGGAAGAGCCCGGCCCATTTGTAATCCATCAATTCGACCTGGACGTCGAGTTTCTTGGCATACAGCCGCACCAGATCCGGCAGCAGCCCCTCGATCTCGCCCGTCTGGGCATTGGTAAAGGCTAAGGGCTTGATATATGCCGCCACACCCACGATGACCTTCCCCCGATTGAGGATCTCCTGCAAGCTGTTGGCGGGCTCCCCCGCCTGGGCGCTGGAGATCATCATTGCTGCTAGGCCGGCGGCAATCGCCAGGATGCTTCGAAGATTGCGGAATCTCATCGACGGTGCCCTCCTCTGTTGACTCGCAACTACAGCTCACCTGCGACCTGGGACCCGACCCTGCCAATATGTTGCCGTCCCTCACCCCCTTCTACCGTTGCCTCTCCAGAAAGTCGAGCAGCCCTTGGAGCCCTTTTTTCAATTCCTCGATGCTCGTGCAGAAAGAGAGGCGGATGCAACCATCCGAGAGCGGACCGAACGTCCGACCGGGAGCCACGGCCACCCGCGCCGTGGAGAGGAGTTGCCTGGCAAATGCCTCCGAATCGAGACGGGAGGGGGAGATGTCCACCAGCACGTAGAAGGCCCCCTCGGGGACCGCGAATCGGAGGCCGCTCTGGCGGAGCATCTCAACAGCCACATCCCGGTTCTTTTGGTAGTAGGCCACCATGGAGCGTGTAAAGTCCTGAGGGCCCGTGACGGCCGCCTCGGCCGCCTTCTGCGACAGGAACGGCGGGCAGGAGATGTAGGCCTCCGAGAACTTGACCAGGTTCCGACAGATTTCCTCCTCGGCGAGGACATAGCCGATCCGCCAGCCGGTCATGGCATAGGTCTTCGAGAAGCTGTTCACCGTGATGAGCGATGCCGCATGTTTCAGGGTCGCCATGGGGACAAACTCGACTCCGTAGACGATCCGGTCGTACACCTCGTCAGAAATCAGGGTGAGCTGATGGGCATAGGCGAAATCGAGAAGCGCCTGGCACTCCGCCCGCGTGAGGACGGAGCCGACGGGGTTGCTCGGATTATTCACGATGATGACCCGGGTGTCGCGCGTGACTGCCCGCTCCAGGTCGTCCAGGTGGGGTCGGAAGCCATTTTCCGGGCGCATGGGGTAGTAGCGCGGGATCGCGTTGGCGGCAATCGCCTCCATCGTGTAGTTGGGCCAGCCCGGATCCGGGATCAGCACCCGCTCGCCAGGGTTGACCAGGGCGGCGATCGAGATGGCCAGGCCGTAGACGCCCCCGACCGTCAGGAGGATGTTCTCCGCCGTCACGTCGAGCATCGGGTGGTCCCGCACGAGGCTCTCCGCAATCCTGTTGCGCACCTCCGGGATCCCCTCGTTCTTGGTGTACCGGATGTATCCGCTGGCAGCGGCCTTCGTGGCCGCCTCCACGATGAAGGCCGGGGTGGGGAAGTGAGGCTGGCCGATCTCCAGATGAACGATCTCCCCCCCATTTCGTTGGCGAGGTTGAGGATGGCTCGAATGCCCGAGCGTTTCATGTTCAGAATCCGATCCGTCACGGCTGGCATTTCATCCTCCTCGGGAGTTCATCGGAGATCCGGTCGGCACGGGCGAACGCTCGTGCGAGCCCCACGTCAGCTGTGGCCATCTCGCCTCCGACCTAGCAGGGGCACGGTCGCAGGAGGCCCTAACCGCCGGCGTTCGGCAAGGTGCGGTCGCCTCCATCGGCACATCTGTAGTACCGTGTACGAAACTCCGGATACGAAATTTGGATATACTCTTCAAGCAGTGTGTCATCCGCAAAAACTCCATCCGCTGGGCATTCCGTGCTGATAAACTCCCCCGTCTGCTGTTCGCCACGCTGCCGATGGCGTGTAGCCCCAGACCCAACCTGAAGCGGGGGAGTCCGCGTGGTTATGCAACGGGTCGAGCCGTTTCTTCATCTTGTTGGCCGGGTGCTGACCGGGCTGGGGATCGACCTCGTGCGGTTGCTGGGGACCAGCCTCCGGTCCCGGACCGCGCTGGCCGCCGAGGACTTGTTCCTCCGGAAACAGCTGGCCCTCTACCACGAGCGCCAGGTGAAACCGCGACGGGCGTCGGATCCGCTCCGGCTCACGCTCGTCCTCCTCGCGCGATGGTTCGCCTGGCGCGAGGCGCTCACGATCGTCCAGCCGGCCACCCTGATCCGCTGGCACCGCCAGGCGTTCCGCCTGCTCTGGCGCTGGCGGTCCCGTTCGGGGCGGCCACGCCTCCCGGCGGACCTCCAGCGCCTGATCATCGCGATGACCCGCAGCAATCCGACGTGGGGCGAAGAGCGGATCGCCGCGGAGCTGCTCCTGAAGCTCGGGATCCGGGTCTCGCCGCGCACCGTCCGCCGCTACATGGCCCGCGGGCCCCGCGGGGGAGGGCGCGGAGCGGCTCAGCAGCGGTGGGCCACCTTCGTCCGCAACCACGCCCACGCCGTCGTTGCCTGCGACTTCTGCGTCGCGGTGACCGCAACGTTCCGAGTCCTCTACGTCTTCGTGGCGCTTGAGGTGGGCAGCCGCCGGCTCGTGCACGTCAATGTTACCAGCCACCCGACCGCGGCGTGGACCCTACAGCAGTTCCGAGAGATCCTCGCCGCGCCGCACGCCTATCGGTTCGTCCTGCATGATCGCGACAGTATCTATTCGCCCTGGCTGGACTCAGCCGTGACCGCGATGGGCGTCCGCGTCCTCCGGACGCCGGTCCACGCGCTAACGGCGAACGCATTTTGTGAACGGCTACTCGGTAGCCTCCGCCGGGAGTGCCTCGAAGATCTGATTCCCTTGGGCGAAGACCATTTGCGGAAGATCCTTCACGTCTGGCGGCTCCATTACAACCGCGGCCGCCCTCACGCGAGTCTTGGCCCGGGGCTTCCGGAGTCCCCACCCGGGCTTCCCGCGCCCTCGATCACCGGCCATCGGCTTCCGCGTGAGGTGCGCGTCGTGGCGCGACCGATCCTCGGTGGACTCCACCATGAGTACGGCCTGGAGAAGCTAGCAGCATGACGGAGCGGAGGTTTTTGCGGAGTACAGCCCTATTTAATTGAACCGGCGACAAGGCCGCGCACGAGGTGCTTCTCCAGAAAGAGAAAGATGACGAGGACCGGGAGGCAGGCGAGCAGCGAGGCGGCCATCATGTCATTCCATGAGATGGTCGTGTCGCCAACGTATGTCGTCACGCCCGCGGTCATGGTTTCCATCTGCGTCGAATTAATCAACGTTCTCGCAAAAAGGAGTTCACCCCATGAGAATACAAAGCAGTACATGGCCGTGGCGACCAGACCAGGTCGAGATAGGGGTAGGGTGACTCGGACGAATGCTCCAAAGATAGTGCAGCCATCCACTTGAGCGGACTCCTCGATCTCTCTCGGGATTCCATCAAAGAAACCTTTCATCATCCAAACCCCAAACGGGATGATATAACTAGTGTTGGCGATCACCAGGGTCACGCGATTATCGATCAAGTGAAGCCCCTGGAAGACCACATAGAGAGGCACAATGAGAAGTGTGCCCGGAAGCATCCTGATCAACAGAAGCATCCCCCCCATGAATCGTGACTCCGGAGTTTTAATCCGGGACAGGGAATAGCCACCCAGTGCGGAGATGCTTAGCGACACCACGGACGTCAGCACAGACACATATGTGGAATTCAAAAGCCACCGAAAGATCGGGCGATTTACAAATATGCGAACGAAGGGGTAGAAAAACAGGCTCGATATATTTGGAATAAAGACAGGTGGATACAAGAGCAGTCGATCATCGTGGAGGGTGGCGGTGAGGAACATCCAATAGATCGGGAACAGCACGAGTACCAAGGCGAGACCGAGCACGAGATAAATCGGAAGCATCCGCCATTGGAAGCTACTTGCTCTCCTCCGGACTGAGAGAGCTCGATACGGCTTCATGAATAGAATTCCCTACGCAGAGGCCTATGGCATGCGAGGACGATTGCTAGGCAGATTACGAACGTTACGATCCCGAGCGCCGATGCATGCCCCGCGTGAAGAAATCGGAAAGCCTCTTGATAGATGGAGACCGCTAAGCTCTCGGTCATGCGGTCCGGGCCGCCGCCGGTCATGACATAAATCGTATCAAACTCCCGGAAGACCCAGAGGGCATTAAGCATGAGGGAAATTGTAATAAGGGAACGAAGCGCTGGGAGGGTGATCGAGGTGAACTGCCGTAAGCGGCCGGCACCGTCTACACGCGCCGCCTCATAGAACTCAGTGGGAACCGCTTGGAGGCCCGCTAGCAACATTAGCATGAAGAACGGGCAGTTCTTCCAGATCGTTGTGACAATGATGGTTGCAAGTGCGGTGGTCGGCGAGCCGAGCCAGTCAATGTTTCCGGGGACAAGATGGAGACGGATTAAAAGATAATTCGTTACGCCGAAAGAGCTGTCGAAGATCAGCATGAAAACCATGCTTCCCACCGCCGTAGGAATTGCCCATGGCATGGCTAGCAACACCCGAAAAATCCGTCGGCCCCGGAGAGGTTGGTCGAGGAGGAGAGCCAAGCCAAGGCCGACCAGGAAGGTAAGTGGCGTGGCAAACAGCGTGTATAGCCCTGAGACCTTCAGAGATTGCCAGAAGGCACGATCAGAGAGCATGTCCGTGTAGTTCCGAAGGGTGGGCGATGACGTCAACGGCTTGGCAATATCGTACAGATCGACCTGGAAAAAGCTGAGTTTAAAGGTGAGATAGAGAGGGTAGAGAATGACACCGAGGACGAAAAGCGTTTCTGGCAACAGGACCAAGCTGCAAAAGAGGCGTTTACGCTGGTCAAGAGAGAGGACTGGCCACTTCATCGGATTACTCCCTGTCCGGTAGATGGCCACGGGATTACGAAGCATCGCACTGGAATAGCAAGTACGCAGGTGCCATCGCGACCTGCGACACCGAGGTATCCGGCACCCCTGGATTGTCCTCCGGCAAGGAGCGCCGGATGCCTCGGATCCCCGGTCACTTCAAAGCAGCCTCGATTTTCTTCTGGGCGTCGTCAAGGATGGCTTTGCTGTCCCGATTGGTCGAAAGAGCCTCCGTGAAGTGGTCGATCAGGATCTTGCTATATACTTCGAAGGGTCGTTCGTACCCAACGGGGTATTCACTGACATCGGCCATGCTCATCGATTTGGTGAAAGTCTCCAATTCGGGGACCTTGGCGACAATGACCGGCGTGACGCTTCCCTCAAGCATCGGAGGGCTTTTCACCAGTTCGGCTTGCTTTCTCTGCATCTCAGGTGAGGCAAGAATCTTCATGAAATCCCAGACCAGTGCCTTCTTGGCCGGATCCAATGAAGCTGGCATGCTGATGCTGGTAGCCTGACCGATGGGGATCCTCTTGAACGGAGGGAGCATGACCCTGACATAGGGTTTCACTGTGTCAGGAGCATTCGCCTTCATGGCCAAGAGGAACGACCCGTCGATAATCATGGCTGTTTTCCCAGTGAAGAAGAGGAGACGGGCGTTTGCCGCCAGCTGATTGCGCGGGGCATACCCTGCCTGCACCAAGTTCCGGTAGAAGGTCAGCGCCTGGACAGCTTCGGGGGAGTTGACCGTCAGTTTGCCCCCCGGAGTCCAGTCGCCGCCGAACCCAGCGAGAAAGTCAGTAAGCGCCAAGTGCATGTCGGTCGATGGAGCGGTCACCAGGGAAATCCCGTACCGTCCTGGACCGGTCGTCAGACGCTTTGCAGCTTGCCAGAGGTCGCCCATTGTCTTTGGCGGTCTCACGCCGGCTTCTGTGAACATTCGCTCATTGTAGTATAGGGCATACACATGGGCGAGGAGCAGCACACCGTAGGTCTTCCCCCCCACCACCATGGTCTTTTGCAGGGGAGGCCAGCCTTTCAGAATGTTATCCTTGGCAAGGTACGGGTCGAGGGGTTCGAGGAGCCCTCGAGCAGCTAAGTCAAAATAGAATCGCGTGGACACGTGGACGATGTCGGGTGGGTTCCCTGCGGCGAAGCGGGCATGCATCTTGTCGTGATGCACTTCGAATTGCTCCTGCTCGGCCTGGATTTTGACGCCGGGGTGCTGGCTCTCAAATCGGGCGATCCCCTCCTTCCACCAATCAGCGAACCCCGGTTCAGTGATTTGATGACTCGGGAACTCCAGAATAGTTCCCGCCGATGCTACGCCTGTAAAGAGCAAGACAAAACCTAGTCCTATGAACACTCGTCTAGTCGTACCCATGGTTGTTCCTCCTTTTGAGGACTGTTCCCATGATCCGCTAGCCTCAACTCTTTCTGCTTGCTCTAAACGATCCACCTCCTCTCACGCGCGTGTCCAACGAACCCACACACTCCCTCCGGTTGATAAAGAGCTGTCCGAGCCACCCATTCGGTTCGAACTAGCCGCGGGTCAAGCCACTCTATCGCAGCCCACGCAAAGCCGCTTATCCGGAGGCGTGCGCAAGCATGGTGCTACGTTAACAATAAAATTTCATACAAACCTATGCAATTTCTCCCAGCGTTTTTGGAACCCATCTTTGCGGAAGCGCTTCCAGTGAATTCTTTCCATCTAAACCCTTGGCGCGAGGACGCATTCGGGCGTGCAAGCGTGATCCCGAAAGGGCCTTTTCGAGGCTAACCGGAATGCTGATTCACCCTGCGGGTCGCGGATGGCTCACATGAATTGACCCATATCGGATGAATTTGCGTCAGTCCTAGCTGCAATTCAACTTGCAGCCATTCGCGAAAGTGCGTTAGTCCCCCCATGTCAAAGAGCAACGCCTTACATTCTTTTGTTGGATTCTACCCCATGGTCGGTGTGATCTCCCAGAGAAAGGCCTTAACGAGTTATTGGCCGATCGACTGGACAGTCCTATGCTCGGTTTCATTGAAACGGATGGTTGGTCACATATTGTCCAGTGATACAATCTCTTTCTAAGATGCATCAATTGGCTTGCGATGAACCACACCCAATTTGCCTCGCCTTTGATAGATGACGCCCTAGCCGCTCGCTTCATGTCATCAATAAGGTCATCTCAAATAATAACAGGACAAGCGGAAACTGAATGGACTATTTGCGCATCCAGACAGAAGGCAAGGGCTTCTACCGCTGTCATGGACCCAGACCCCGAGCCCGACCTGCGTGACGTGGGCCCCCTGGTGACCTCCTCGCCCGCAGTCGCTGCTCACCCGCCAAGATTAAAGGCCCTGGGCAGGGCTAGCGTGAACCAGGGCGCGAACGCTACGAACAGCAGCCCGATGCAGAGCACGACCAAGAACGGAAATATGACACGTATGGTCCCATCGATATCGGAATCACACACAGCGCAGGTGACATAAAACACCACCCCGACCGGGGGCGCGGAGGCCCCGATCCCCATGGCGATAAGCAAGACGATCCCGTAGTGCAGCGGGCTAATACCGACTTGGCCGGCGATTGGTACCAGCAACGGCGCCAAGACGAGCAGGGCTGGCAGCCCATCCAGGACCGAACCGAGGACGATGAGAAGCACACCCGAACCCAGCATGAATAGCCACTGGGTCGCGTGCACGCTTTGCAAGAGTTCGACGAGACGTTGAGGCAGATATCCGATCGTAAGCGCCCATGAAAAACTCGTTGCGGCTCCCATAATGAAGAGAAGAACGCCAGCCATGTTCGAGCAGTCTACGACGCTACGAATAAACTGCGCCCTCCCAAGTTCTCTGTAACCGATCACTGAGAGCGCGAGGCCATAGACTACGGCAAAAGACGACACCTCGGTTGGCGTCGCTATGCCAAATACAATTCCCATCACGATGCACACCGGCATGAGCAGGGGCAGCATCGCGCCGAGCGCGGAGCTAGCGAGCAACCGCAGGCTGCCGCGTGACGAGGCGTACGTTCGCGTGCGTCGGGCTCGCTCATAAATGAGGGCCATCAAGCAAAGCGCGAGCACCGCGGCCGGAACAAGCCCCGCGAGAAAGAGCGCTCCCATTGACAGCGTGGTGATCGAACCAAGTACCAGTATGCCGAGGCTAGGTGGGACGGTCTCTCCCATTGCCGCCGATGCCGCGAGCACAGCAGCACCCTCCTCGAGGCTATATCCTTCCGGTCGCAGCGTATCGCGCATGACTGAGCCTACAGCCGCAACGTCCGCTGCCTTTGAACCCGACAGACCGGAAACTATGTACATGCTTACTACCATGACTTGCAGGAGCCCGCCCCGCCAGTGTCCCACAGCAGCATGCACAAAATGGATCAGACGCTTGCTGATGCCACCCTGCTCCATCAGAATGCCCGCGAAGATGAAGAAGGGAAGGGCGAGCATTACGAACATGCCCGTGCCCTCTATCATATTTTGTGGAAGCGCCACCATGGGCGCTGCCCCCGAGACATAGAGGTACACAAACGTTCCCGTGAGCAGAGCGAAACCCACCGGCAGGCCAATTAGGATAGTCGCAAGGAAAAGAGCAAGTGTGAGGGCCATTGAGGCGTCGCCCGAGAACAAGGGCAGCCACTGCTCGCGAGTAAGCACGAGCAGTACCGTCATGCCGAGAAAGACTCCAGTCACGGTGACCGCGGTCGAACGGTGCTGGAGGAAAAGGTGCTCGATTGCCGTGAACGCGATCACCACCATCCCCACGATCAGAGGCAGCGCAATCCAGGTCTCGCGAAGTCCGAGCATCGGCGTGCGCATTTCCCAACGTGTGACAAGGAGCGGCCAGGAACTGAGTGCAGCCGTCACGGCGACCGTCAGCACCAGAAGATCGACGAGCACTTGGCAAACCCGGCGGTAGGGGAGTGGCAAGGCCGCGATCAGCGCCCGGAGGAACGCGTGACCGCCACGCCGGTAGCCAGCCGCGCCACCCAAGAATGCCATGACTGAGAGGGCAAGTTTTGCCGCGTCCTGAGTCCACAAGATCGGCGCGTTGAAGAGCGACCGTAAAAGAACGTTGAAAAATACCACGCCAAGCTCTGCAAGGAAGGCCAGACCGATGATCAGGTTGAGCGTGCGATCGACCAGCGATGCCAGCCGGTTGCCCGTGGTAGAGCGGGAAGTCAGCGGATCTACCTCCTTCGCAACTGATCGGACCTCGCTAGCCATCTCGCCTTTCCCCCCGCATTATTGAAGCAGGAAGACGCCGAAACAGGAAAACGCTAGCACCAAGGGGTAGGACCGCATGATAAAATAGGGTAAAGTACCATTCCTTCCATTAGCCATGCTCGGCCGGTGGTGTGGGGAAGCGCCTCCGGTGTGGACGCTGTGGCAGTGGGGAGTCCTGGCGTTGCTCTCGGGGCGGGCACTGATGCGCGTGGTGCCGGTACGGCTGAGAGCCGGCCCGCCGGCGCCCGGGTCGGTTACAATCGGAAGAAGCCCGGCCGACGCTCCTATCATCCCATCCTCTGCCTCGAGGCGCACTGCCATGAATTCTGATGTGGGAGCCTGCGGCCCGAGAACACGGTGGCGGCAACAGGGGCAGTGCCCTTCCTTTGCGCGTGCTTAGCCAAGGTTCCCCCGACGATCATTTGGAGCCGGTTCCACTTCCTGATGGATTCGGGCTTCTTCGGCAATCGGCCCGTCGAGTTCCTCGAGTGGGAGAGTTGCGGGTATATCGTCGTGGCCAAAGAGTATGCCGTCATCAAGACCCGAGCACAGGCCGTTCGGTTCGCGCATATCCAGAACGGCTGGGGGGCAGGGGAGTTCCGTTACCAATTGCACCGCTGAGAGCAACTCCCTCGCTTCATGCTGGTCCGACGGCCTATCCCCGAGGACACAGCCGAGGCGGAGTAGATCACCCTCTCCAAGGACGTGAAGTATGTGTACCACCTGTTTGTGACCCACCTGCCCCTCAGCCCCTGGTGGACCTATCGATTTTACAACCCCCCTGGCCACCATCGAGAAGAACATCCGAGAGTTCTTGCACGACTATCCGGTGGGCAAGATCCCAACGGACAAAGGGACCGCCAATGTTGCCTTCTTCCGGCTCCTTCTGCTTGCCGCGGACATTGTCCATTGGCCCAAACAACTCTGTTTGATCTCCACCTACCTCATGACCACGTTGGGCACCATCCGCATCGATTTTCTGGTGCTCATGGCTCGTCTGGTGCGCGAGCACAAGCAGACTGTCGTCAAGCTGCCGCGGGATTACCACTACCGGACCGAGCTCCTGGCGGCGATGCGCGCCACCGAACGGATGCGGCCCCCTCGCATCCTTCGTTTCTGCAAGTAAGCCGGCTGCCCTCTCCGTCTAAGCCCGTGTCGAAAAAGTCGGATTCGTGCAATTTTGAGTTATATACACACCCTCCCTTGATTACCGGTTCTATCGTTTGGTGCGAGTTCTGGCTAGCACGCGCCCCCCCTTGCGCTCGGTTCCGACCAGCCGAGCGCGTACGAACAAGGCTTCCAGCGACAACCTAAGCCTTCGTCATTTTCATCACCCTATCGACGAGATCGGCACCGATTTTGTCGCGAAACTCTGCATAGACCGGCTGCATCGCTTTCTGAAAGGCTGCGAAATCCGTGGCAGTGACCGTCATCCCGTTCTTCTCGCAGAATTTCCGACTTTCCTCCGTTCCATCCGCGATGAGCTTGCGCCAGATGGGCTGGACCTCCTTGGCTGCCTCCCGAATTGCCTCCTGCTCCTTGGGCTCGAGAGAGTCCAGTTTGGCCTTGCTGGCTGCCAGAATAGCCGGGTTGTAGACATGGTTGCTCAGCGCGATGTACCTGGAGACCTCGTATAGCTTATAGCCGACCACTGCCACCAGAGGCATCTCACACCCATCCACCGTGTTCTGCGAAAGCCCCATGTAAAGCTCAGAGGTATCGAGCGTGATGGGGATAGCACCGGCTGCCTTGATCATTGCGGCAAATATGGGACTGGGCTGGATGCGGATTTTAAGACCGTTGAGGTCGGCCGGCTGCTTAACTGGCTGTCTGCGCGTTTCGAAGTCACGCCAACCCAAGGTACCCCAGGTGAGGCCGTAGAGGCCCCCGGGGATCATGTCGGTCAACAGTCCCTGTCCGACCGGTCCGTCCAGAAGACGCTCCGCGGAGGGGGCATCCTTAAAGAGGAACGGAAGATCGAAAACTTGCATTCGCGGGAAAAAGGATGAGAAGCTGCCCGTCGTTGTCTGCACGAAATCGACAATTCCCGTCTGCACCCCGGATATAACGTTCACGGTGGTGCCGAGCTGCGAGCCCGAGAACACGTGGATCTTGATCGCACCTGCTGTTCGCTCCTCGACTAGCTGGGCGAACCGCAACATGGCTTGATGGGCTGGATGCTGCGGGGTATCAGTATGGCCGAGCTTCAGTATGATTGGCCGGGCAGCCCGCGCCACCCGGGGTGCAGCAAGGTTGAGGACCGTGGAGCCAACGCCGCCTGCCACTGCGTAGGTGATGCTGCGGGTGATGAACTGCCGTCGGTTGATGCGTCTCATGGTCCCGCCTCCTTTGCTTGTCCGTTGGATCGTCTCCAAGTTGGTGAGATTGACACCCCCATACGGGAGGCTCGACTTTCACTACCAAACGCCCAAAGGTCCGGGCCTTTTGATTCTATCGACCCCACAGCCGAGAAGTTGTCTGCATGTCGGCCAGCAAACCCTTTCGGGCAAAGCACGCCGAAGACCTTGGTGGCGAGCGGACAGCGGGTGTCTGCAATAGATCGATAGATCTGTCGCCCTGGAATTCCCGATATGGTCCCATGTTCTCCTCTTCTTATGCTCCCTGAGCGCCGCCCCATCTCCACCCAGCCATTCGGCCCGTCCCTCAGAGGCGATAAAGACCCTTTTCGGACTGCCTGCCCACCATGGACCACATGCTCCAAGGCTCGCCACCGGTGAACCACCCGCGTCAGCAGCCCCTCCTCCGGCTCCGACCCCGCTTCTCACGACCCTCCCTCTGGATACCGTTGGCTGCGTGATGTCCGGTGGTGCGATGTCTCACCGAAATGCATCTTTTGGTTTGTCGCGAACCACACCGAATTTGCGCTCCCTTTGATAGATGGCGCTCTAACTGCTCACTTCATGTTCTAAGAGGCAAACCGATTGCGGCATGCGCTGCCACGCACTGCTTCGCCTCCTCTGGACTGAGTCGGGGGAGCGGGGCGACGACCGTGTCGCCCATCAGTCCGAGGGCGCGGGCGATGACCTTGAAAGTGTGGATAGGCGCCCGAGCCCGTAACGTCATCAATTCGTTGAGGCGGTCCTGCGCGGCCCAGACATTTGCCATCTCCTTTCGGAGCGCAGCATTGTACATACCAACCAACAGATCAGGCCAGATGTTGGCGTGGCCAGAGACCAGTCCGTCGGCATTGGCGAGCAGGCTAACTCCGGCGTACGCTTGGTTTCCCTGGAAGACGACGAAACCTGGCGGGCGTTGTCGGAGGAGGAGCATCTGATCTTCAAACCAGTCGCCCGCGGTGTCCTTAATTCCGACGATGTTCGGCACAGCGGCCAGCTCGAGCATCAACTCCGCCTTCATCGCGACGTGGGTATTCTGTGGAATGTTGTACGCAAGGATGGGCTTATCTGTAGCGCTCGCCACTCGGCGGAAATGCTCGCGCAAATCCCGAGGAGCGAAACCACCATAGTAGTAGGGTGTCGTCACAACGTAGGCTGCAATCTCGGGAAGGGCCAGCCGAGTCATCTCCTCGATCACTCGCTCGGTACCACATTCCAGCACACCGGCGATTACTGGCACTCGGCCGGCCGCTGCAGCCACCGTCACTTCTGCCAGCTTCCGCCTCTCGGAGGGTCGCAGGAACGCTCCCTCGCCGATGCTCCCCAGGATGAAGAGTCCATGGACGCCGTGCCCTATGAGAAAATTGACAAGACGTTCAACTGCCGGCCCGTCGATCCGCTCCTCCGGCGAGAGTGGAGTCAGCATCGGAGGAATGATGCCCGCAAATCTTGTGCCCATCCAGCACTCCTTGCTTGGTTGTCGGAGTTGGCTTACGTGATGCTCAGCCTATAGGCTTTGATCGCGTTGCCCCCAAAGATCTTAGCCTTCGCCACCGACGATACGGCTCCCAGACATGAATCCAGCGCGGCCTTAATCCGGGCATAGGTTCCCCCCAGCAGACACACCGGCCAGTCGGAGCCGAATATGAGCCGGTCTTCACCGAACCAGTTTCTCACCGCCGTGACGTAGGGTGAGAAATCGGTTGCCTTCCAGCGGGCCAGATCGGCCTCCGTCACCATGCCGGAGAGCTTGCACCACACGTTGGGCTGCTCCGCGAACGGTGCTATCCTGGCGCTCCAGACTGTCATCTCTCGTCCCGCTATGTCTGGTTTGGCAATGTGCTCGATCACGAACCGGAGGCTAGGGAAGCGACGCACGGCTTCAAGTGCCGCAGGCAGCTCACGCGGCCGGACGAGGAGATCGAATGTGATCCCTGCAGCTTGCACGGCGGCGAGGCCGCGCTGCACGTCGTCCCGAAGGATCCAGCTGGGATCCGTCTCGTCGTGAAGCTTGTGGCGCACGCCAACAAGATACTCGCCACCGCGCCCGCTCTGAAGTTCCGCGAGGCCAGTAGCAACCGACCGGCTCGTCAGGTCCACCCAGCCGATCACTCCGGCAATGAAGTCGGTCTCGGCGGCAAGAGCGAGCCATTCTCGGGTCTCGTCCATGGGAATCCGCGTTTGGACCAGAATCGTCGCGTCGATTCCATTCTCAGCGAGCACTGGCCGAAACTCCTCCACCATGAACCGCTTCTTCAGGACGAGTTTCGGCCCAGTCATCCACGGGTACTCGAAGTGGTCCGGATCCACGAAATGGTGGTGCGAGTCAACTACGGGAGTCTTTATCGCCATCGCAGCGACTCCTTAAGGCCGGGCCCCGACTACATCCGGCCGCCTGCGAGGTGAGGGGGAACCTCAAGGCACAACTCCTTGGCCAGGGCGAGCAGGTCCTGGACGACCGGAATCGGGACCTGAATGCCTCGCAGCCGCTGTTCCTCCGCCTTCCGCGCCTCCGGCTCCCCGGGGACGAGGATCTCGTCAACTCCTTCCATCCGCGGGGTCGCCTTTAGGAGATCGATCATCTGATCAACCCGCGCCTTGAAGGTGCGCAGGTCGCCGAAGTGTGCAATATCGATGGCCAGGTGGAAATGTCCATTGCCCACTGCAGACTCGGGCGCCGAAAACCAGTTCGGGATCTCGGTCAGGATCTTGGCGCCCGGCAACACGCCAGAGAAGATCTCGCCGATCACCGCAAGCCCGTACCCTTTGTACCCAAGGGGCAGGAGCGCACCTCCGCGGGGGAGATCGTTCGGATCGTCGGTCTGCTTTCCGTCCTTGTTGACAACCCAGTCGAGCGGAATTGTCTCTCCTTTCTTGGCAGCCAGCCGCACGCGGCCACCGGCTACCACGCTCATCGCCATGTCCAGCACGACGGGCGGGTGGCGAAGGGCCGGCACGGCCACCGCCAGCGGATTGTTGCAGATCCGATTCGTGCGTCCGCCCCACGGCGCCATCCCGGGAAAGCTGTTCGTCCAGCCAACCCCGATCATGTCGGCGCCGAGGGCCATCATTGGATAATAAGCGCAGGCGCCGATGAAGTCGCTATTCCGCGCCACCACGCAGCCGATGCCTGCCACCCGCGCTTTTTCCACCGCGACCCGCATGCAGTAGATGGCCGTCACCTGCCCTAGCGCCCGGTCCCCGTCTACCACCGCCGTCGCGGCGTCGTCTCGGACGACACGGACGGCCGGCCTGGGATTGGCGCCCCCCTTCTGCACGCGGGCGACCAGGAAAGGGAGCCGAATCACACCGTGCGAGTAGGTGCCCCGGAGATCTGCCTGGACCAGCGTGTCCGAGACCGCACCCGCATTCGCCGGATCGAGCCCGACGCGTTCAAACGCGGCTTGGGCGAGCCGCTGCAGGTCTTCGGCCGGAATGCGTACGCACCTCTCATCGCCGTCCCCCCTGCTAGAAAGGGCTGGAGAGGATGCCATAGCTCTCTTCCTCCTTGTCACGGCGTCTCTCTTCAGGTGTCCGCTCACCGCCGCTCGCGCACGGGCGTGACGATCTGGTCGATGTATTGCTTGCACAAGTTCCGGAAGTTGACGATATCGTTCCGGAGGATGATCGCTTTCACCCCGTAGTTGGCAAGCTTCTTGACCTGCTCCAGGGTGGGCGGAGCTGCAGGGCTCATCAACGCGATCCTCCGTTCGCGTGCCTTGCGCACCAGCTTTTCAAAGCGCTCCAGAATCGGTGGGGCGTCCATCTGGTAGAGGAGCGAGAGGCCTAGCGACATTGCCAGATCGGTGGGTCCGAAATTGATCATGTCCAGGCCGTCTACCTGAAAGATCTCGTCGATGTTATCGAAGAACTCCTTGTCTTCGGCGAGGCCGATCACCACTGTATCGTTGTTCGTCTTCTTGACGAACGCCTCCCAGTTGAAGTCTCTAGCCGCCGCATATTCGGCAGTCCGCACATCGGAAGAGGCCCCTCGAATACCGCGCGGCGGGAACTTGGCGAAGCGCACCGCCTTCTCAGCATCTTCCCGAGTTCGCATGTGAGGAACGACGACGCCGTCCACCCCCATCTCAAAAGCGTTCCGCACGAGGTGCTCGTCGTTACCCTTCACCCGGATTACGACCGACACCCCGGATACGTCGGCGGCGCGCATGATGTGCTCGAGGTGGCCGTCTACCGCTAGAGGGGTGTGCTCCGAGTCGAGGAAGATGAAGTCGAAACCGGAATAGCCGATGACCTCCACGATGGTCGGGCTCGACGTGTAGACCGCCATCCCGAAGATCGGTCCTTCGGACTGCAGTTTCTGTCGGAACTTGTTCTCGCGCATGGGAGCCTCCTTGAGTGAGAGCGTGAACATCAACGAAAATCTATGCTGCGCCGTCTTCTTCCGGAAAACTCTCTGTGAGAGACCAGCGGTAGACTGGTCGGTAGTTGAACGCCTTCTCTGCCTTGGCGCAACTGAGGAGAGAGTCATGCTCTGGCAAGGACCCCCGGATCTCCGTTCGGTCCCCGAAGTAGCGGCGCGCGAGCTCGTCCGCCGTCTCGGGGAGCACGATGCTGCCCGTGATATTGTAGGATCCAGGCGGCACGTCGGCCGTCTCCATCGCCAGCCGGCATGCGCGCGCACAGTCCCGGGCATCGTGTCGGGTCCAGAGCAGAAAGGTCCCAGTCTCTGGGCGCTGAGCGAGCTGCGCGATCTCGGCAGGTAGGCGTGCCGGCGTACGCGCCGCCATGATCCGGAAGGAGAGGATTGTCAGCCCGTGGTTCGCTATGAAGTACTCCGCCGCCCGCTCGTTAGCGATTTTCGCAAGCGAGTACGGGTTGAGCGGGCGTAAAGGGTGCTCCTCATCCACCGGAACGTAAAGCGGCGGGTGTCGCTCAAAGCCGTAGACTTGCGCGCTGGACGCGGAGATGATCCGTCGGACCCCGAGGTCGGCGCACGCCTGGAACAGGTTGAAGGTGCCCTGCACGTTATCGGCGTAGGTGCGCGTGTGGGACACGATCCCCCAGTTCGACCACGCCCCCATGTGGACCACCGCCTCCGCTTTGGACATGGCCAGCGCCTCGTACACGTCACCGGCATTGATCAGGTCCGCACGCAGGTGCCGGCAGGACAAACCTGCGCCGGTCGAGCGCCCGATGCTCGTCACCTCATGGCCCGCCTGAGCGAACTCCTGGATAACGTACTGTCCGATGACTCCTGTCCCGCCCGTCACCAGTACTCGCACCGTCACCTCCACCTTCGGCCTGGGGCCGCGCCTGCTTGGCACTCGGCGCGCCCGATGACCTACCTCACCTCGAGGATCCGCTTCACCCAATCCTTCCCGCCCACGCTCTTCGTGAACTCGTCGTACACGGGCCTCACGACCCTCTGCAACTCGCGCATATCAAGATGATGCCGTCGGAGGCCAAGGCGAGGGCGCTCTCCACCGCTCGCGGCGCCAAATCTACCAAGAACTCGACGCCGATGTGCCCCCCGGTTCATCGTAATGGAGAACCCGAGAAACGAAAGCGAGATGAAGAGGAACCGCACGGCCTCTTCGGACCAGGCCAGGGACCCGCCGAGGGCATAGCGCACGAGAACTTGCGCAAAGGCCACGGCGGTGATCACTGCATAGAGTATCGAGACCACGATGCTCAAGCCTCTGTCGATCCATTTGAGGGCCATCCAAACCTCCCTGCGCTATTTGCTGCTGCCGCGGTCCGGTCCTTCCTACCCCACCATGCTTTCGCCGCCGTTCGGGCACAGCACCTGCCCTGCGTAAAACCCACCCGCTGTTGAGGCAAGGAGCACCGTCGTGAAGGCGATCTCGTCCGGGAGCGCCGCACGGCCCAATGGCACCTCGGCGTTCCGCCGCCGCCGCCACTCCTGCCCGCGGTGCGCGGCGATCTCCGTCAAGGTGGTCCCCGGTGCGATGCTATTCACAGTGATCCCATGCGGCGCGAGTTCATGCGCTAGGGCCCTGGTGAAGGAGATCACGCCGCCCTTAGCCGCACAGTAGTGCACGAGGCCCATCACGAGCTTGAAGTTCTGTGCCGACACGGAACTGATATTGATAATGCGCCCCGCGCGCCGTGCGATCATCGAGGGCACCACCTCGCGGGTCACCAGGAACACCCCCGTCAGGTCCACGTCGATGGTCCGCTGCCATTCGGCGAGCGACATCTGTTGCAGGGTGCAGGAGGAGGCAATGCCGGCGTTGTTGACCAAGATGTCGATTGGGCCGAGCGCCGCGACTGCCTCTTCGACGAACCGCCTGACGTCCAGTTCCTTCGACACGTCTCCATGCACTGCCAGGGACCGGCAGCCCAGCCCCCGGACGGCCTCCGCAACCCCGTTCGCCTGGTCCTTGTGCGTCAGGTAGTTCACCGCCACGTCCGCCCCGTGCCTCGCCAGCGCCATGGCGATGGCTTTCCCAATCCCCCGTGCTGCCCCGGTGACCAACGCCACTTTGCCTCGGACGGAGAAGCTCACCTCGGATCGGCTGCCCTGATCTTTCTCCCCGGCTCCCCGGCTCGCCTTCTTCGCGCCACCAGACCGTGCCCCCAATCTTCACACACCTCTCAGCCTTCACCCTTCGGCCGCGCCGGCCTCGAACCTACCGACAATCTGGCGCCGGAAGAACAGGAAGAGGATGATCGAGGGAATCGTCGTTAACGTCGCCGAAGGTGAGCCCCCTGACCAACATCGGCAGAACTTGTTTCGAATCGCTGCTGATGAAACGAGCAGGTAGAGAAACATGGCCCACGACGTCACGAAGTTGTACGCGCCGGTGGCGCGAGCTCGAGCGCACAGCGGAAGGATGATCCGGAGGAACCTTCTTGTCCGAGACACGCCATCCATCATCGCCGCCTCTTCCGTTTCTCATAGCTCGTCGCCATCCTCCGACTCGTCCTCCGCTCCCCCCTACGCCGTCTGGCCATCAAGCAGGACGTGCTCACACGATATGAGTGCGCCGGTCACGGCGTCTCGCGTTCGGTAATCTGTTCGAGCAGGGCTCGCGAACTCATCTCGAGGTGCTCCCGCATCAACCGCTCGGCATGGTCGCCATCGCCAGCGCACATTGCCTCCAAGATAGACCGGTGATCCGAGGTCGATCGGGTGATGAAGCCCACGACGCGTGTATTCTGCGCCCGATAGCGGGCGACGCTGTCCCACAGGCCACGGATCATCTCGAGCAGCCGTCGGTTTCCGCTCTGTTCGTAGATGCTGAAATGAAACGCGCGGTTGAGCGCGTCGATCCGCGCATAATCTGTTTGGTAGGGCTCGAGGATCGAGATCTCCTTGAGGTGTCCCTTGAGCGTTTTGATCGCATCGGCAGTGAGGTGCGAGACTGCCAACCGGGTAGCGAGTCCCTCTAAATTGATGCGGATCGTGTAAATCTCAACCACTTCTTGTGGTTCCAGTCCGAGCACGACTGTCCCGACGCATGGCTCCACGCGCAGATAGCCTTGCAGTTCTAACGTGCGGAACGCCTCTCGCACTGGCGTTCGGCTCACCTTCAACTGCCGGGCAACCTCGTCAAGGTTCACCTTTTGCCCGGCGACTAAGACTCCCTCGTGGATCGCGCGCTTGAGGGTATCCTCGACTAGCGTGCGTTTGCTCAAAAACCCCACGGCCCCGAGGGGGTTTATCTCCACCACAGTGCCTCCATTCTTGGGTCTAGTTCTTATGGCATTCTCGTCTCAGCATCGGCTATGGCTCCCCGTGACAGGGCCGCGACGAGTGGGATCACGTCACGGAGCTGTCGCGGCTTCTCCGTCGCACGCTCCACCACGCGGAGTGCGGCCGACCACTGCAGCTTCCGCCATGTCGCCTCCGTCATGACTGCATCAATCCCCTCCGCTCGGAGCAGCCTGAACACGCCCTCCATCTCCCCGGCGCGGCGGTGCGCGTGGACTGCGTGGCTCGTGATCAGAAGCTCGAAAAGCTGTTCTGGGGGTTGCGCCGCCAAGAACTCGACCAGCGACCGCATGATTGCTTCCCGGATCCCGAACGTCTCCGAAGCCACGAGGCATTCCAGAAGGACGGCCTCGAATCCTTTCGTGAACACGCTCCGGATCACCTTCAACGCAGAGGCCTGGCCTACCTCATGGCCAATCAACGTCAGCTGCATGTTGAATCCGTTCAGAACAGACACGAGGGCCTCTGCTCGCGGGCCGGAAACCACGATCGGCACCCGGTGCCCGCTGAGCCGGGGAGACCCCAGGATCCCGCCGTCCACAAAGTCGCATCCTTGGGCCGCCACCAGACGCTCGATGTGTCGTTTCACAGCCGGCACGGCTGAGCTGAAGTCGGCGAAGATCTGGCCAGAGCGCAGACTTGGAGCGACGTCGACGGCCGCCTCCAAGGCTGCAACTGGCACCGTGACCGAAATGATCACCTCGGCCCACTCGCCCAGGGTCTGGACAGTCTGCGCAAGTGGCACCCCCGTCTCCGCGCTCCGGCGCCGAATTCGTTCCCCGGCCGGTTCAACGTCCCAGTACTTGTCATACGCCATCACATCAGCACCGGCTAACTTTAGGTCTCCGGCGAAACAAGACCCAACCTCACCGAACCCAAGAATCCCAACGCGCTTCATGACCGCCTCCGCTGCATGGCACGTCGCTGTGACAAACGGCAGCCTTAGCCTATGATTTGCCGGAGTTCGCCCGTCGGCGTCGGCTTCATGGGCCTCCGTTCGTGGGCGAAATGTCACGGCTTCTCGAGCACCTCGGGATTAACCGGGAAGGCGGGCCGCCGCCCGGCGAGGACGTCAATCACGCCTTGGGCCGCGGTCTGTCCCATGTTCTCCATCGACTCCGTCGTGAAGGCACCGATGTGCGAGGTCGTCACGACGTTTTCCAGCATGAGGAGCGGGTTCCCGACCGGGGGCTCCTGCTCGAACACGTCCAAGGCGGCCCCCGCGAGTTCCTGCTTCACCAACGCGTCGTACAGATCCGCGCTCGACACCACCCCGCCGCGAGCGATATTCACGAGATACGCCGATCGCTTCATCATCCCTAGGTGTGCCCGTGTTACCAGGTTCTCGGTGCTCGCCGCGAGCGGCACGTGTAGCGTGATGAAGTCGGCCTCCCGGAAGATTGTGTCGAGCGGGACGTACGTGAGACCAACCTGGCGCGCGAACTCGAAGTCTCGGACGATGTCGTACCCGAGTGTCTTCATCTCGAAACCACGCGCTCGGCGTGCAACGCCCTTACCGATGTGGCCGACCCCCACGATGCCGAGAGTTTTCCTCCATAACTCGGCCCCGATGAACTTTTCCCAGCGGCCTTGCCGGGTGGCGTTGTGCGAGAATGGGATCCGCCGTGCGACGGCGAGCATCAGGCCGAACGTCAAGTCGGCCACTGCATTCGAGTTCGCGCCCGGCGTATTCGTGACGAAGATGCCCTTGGCCGTGGCCGCGGCCACATCGATTTGGTTGACACCGACCCCATTCTTGGAAATCACCTTAAGGCGGTCTGCGGACTCGATCACCTTCCGGGTCACGTCATCTTCGCCGACGATGATGCCGTCAACGCCCCGGACGAGTTGAATGAGTTGGTCTTCTTTGAGGTTCTTTCCAGCCTGAAGATAGGGGTTCTCGGCAATCGTCATCGCGGCCGCTTTCAGCATGTCGATCGGCTTCATGACAGTGGTGCCGATTACCCGCGAGGTGATGAGAACGGTAGGCATTGATTGACCCTCCCATAGGTCCAGGACGATTATCGACAGCGTCCGGGAAGTTACTCACGTCTCTCAAGGGCATGTATGTGTTGGAATAAGCTGAGACACAATGGGGCGAAGCGACAAGATGGCGGTCGCGACGCGACAAGACACTGACACAAAGAGAGCGTTTTGCTTGTCATCCTCATAGAGCATGTGATGACTCAGCATGGATAGATAATGTTTGTCGGACCAGCTGAGAGGGAAGCGACTGCCAGATGACAACAAAATTATCTCCTATTAATTCGATCTTTATGGCTGTAGCTACGAGATATGTAACATGTAATATGTTACATGAATTTAAAAAATCAAGGCAAATAATCCGAAGGGAAATTGAAAAACTGAGAATTGATGAAGTTAAATAGAAACAAGCTGTTACTGACATTTTGCAAGGAATTTTGTCCAGTGATAGAGTGATATTTCTGGAGAACCGGTCCTCCCGGCCGGGCGGATACACCACCGATCCGGCCCACCGCCCGCTCGACATGAACGCTTTTGCCTGGCGGCCGGCCCGGCTGATCCGCTGGGCGGGCACCATCGGGCCGAACACAGCGCGGCTCGTCGCCGCCATGCTGGCGAGCCAGGCCTACCCCGAGCGGGTATATCGCTCCTGCCTGGGCCTTCTCCGACTGGGGGCCCAGCATGCCGTCGAGGAGATGGAGGCAGCCTGCCATCAGGCACTACGCCGCGGGGCCACGTCGTACAAGGCCGTCGAGCTGCTCCTCCGGACTCGACGGCAGACGAGCGGCCGCTCGGAAACTGCGGCGGCGGGACGGCTGAAGCGTCAGACCGTGTGGTCGCGGGAGCGTGCCAGGCGTCGCAGCGTTGCTCGGTCGCCTGCGACGAGCGTCTCTTTCTTTGCCCGGGACCAGCGCTTGACCTGCGCCTCCCGCTGTCGTGCGGCCGAGCAGGTGGGCAACTCCTCGATGTAGACGAGGGCGATGGGGGGGTCGAGGCGCGTGGTGCGGCAGGCCTGCCCCGCTCGGTGCTCTGCGTAGCGCCGATCGAGATCGGTGGTGGCGCCGGGGTAGAGCGCGCCGGAGCGGAGGCGAAGGACGTAGCTCCAGGTCGGCATCGGGCCCCTCGACATCGCTCGGGGCCATTTCGCCGCGGCTCCAGAGGAGCCTTGAGCAAGACGCAAGACGGCGGCAGCACCGTGGTGCCGCCGCCGTCGCGTCGAAATGGCTCCCCGGGTAGGACTCGAATCCGCCTGCGGCGGATTTCGGCTGGTGCCTCAACCCAACCGAGCGGTTAATCCGCCGACGGCGGACTCGCTCCCCCAAAAGCCAGGACCCGCAGCGCGTACGCTCCGGGTCCCTGTCGAGCACCTGCTGGCTCCCCGGGTAGGACTCGAACCTACAACCTAGCGGTTAACAGCCTCTCGCTCAATGTTGAGCAACCTTTAGAATAAGCTAGTTACAACATTCAAAAAGGTCGGTGGCGGTTTCAGTGGCGGTTCGTTTTTTCCCCGTGAGCGCGGTATTTTGGTTTTTCGGGAACCACAGGTGTGCCTTGGCTTACCCGGAGACTTGGGATGCGGATGCCAAGAACGATCTGAGGACACCCAGGTCGTCCACCTCACCTCGCACCTTCGGGCACCTCAATATGACAGCATTCCCTTACCCACTGGACCAATTTCCGGGGGCAAGGTCACAGAGACATTTGGACTTGACAGGGGTCATATGGTCATATTATAAGCATACAACATTTGAAAGGAGCAGCTGATGCCCCTGGTAGAGCGCGAGGGTCTCCCAGAGAAAGTCATCGCCCAGGTCCGGCACCTCATCGCTTCAGGCCAGTGGCAACCTGGAACCAAACTCCCGCCCGAGCGTGAACTGACCACCCTGTTCGGCGTGAGTCGCACGGCTCTCCGAGAAGCCTTCAGCATCCTCTCCGCTTATGGCATTGTCCGTATCCGTCATGGCGAAGGCATCTATCTTGCCCAATCCCTCGACGAGTCGATCTTTGAGCCCCTCGGTTTTGCTCTGCCTGTCGGCGAGACCACCCTGCTCGAACTCATGGCCGTCCGGAAGCTCCTCGAAACAGGCGCGGTGGAGCTAGCGACAAAGCTGGCAACTGAGACCGATCTCGCTGAGATCAAACAGGCAGTCGCCGACATCCAGGATAAGCATGCTCCCCTCCAGAAGCGTGTGCAGGCGGGGATTCGCTTCCATGTTGCAATCGTCAAGGCTGCCCGGAACAAGTTGATGCAGCGACTCATTGCAAATCTCATCGGCCTCTTCGTTGCGAGCCATCGTGTGACGTTGAGCTTCGAGGAAGGTCAGTTGACAGGTCAACTCGATCACCAAGAGATCCTCGATGCAATCCAGAGCCGAAATCCCGAAAAGGCCAAACTGGCGATGCGTCGTCATCTCGAGGTGACAGAGCGGCAACTCCTACGGATCATCGCTCCTCCCACAAAGAGAAAAGGAGCGAAGCGTGAAGCCGGTGCCAGACCGGAACCACAACGGCGTCACGCCGAATGAGTCATGTCAATCACCGGACCTTTTTCTGGGCAAGGGGCTTCATAGTCCGCAGGAACCAGGACCGATGGCGAGGGCTGCACGTGGGGTGGGCGATCGCTCGCGTCTCCAAGCACGAAGCGGTACGAGCAATCTAGCTTTCATCTGGGTACGGGTGGCAGCTTTTCGGCCCCGCCACGTTTCCCTCCGACACGTCTTGAACCTGGGTCGGTGAGTCGGGGGGGCCCCTGAGAGATAGCGCAAGCGACCCGCAAGCTGGAGGATGGAAGGGAGAGTCCGCCCAATTCACCCAGAAAGGAGGAGCCATCATGAATAGCGAGCGATTGTATGGATGGGGCTACAGGTGTCTGGTGGCCATTATGCTAGTGGGGCTAACCATGGGCTATGGCCAAGGGGTGGCCGCGGCCGTGAAGCCCGAATACACCATGCGTTTCGGAGGGTACCTGGCCGGGAACGACCCAACCAACGTTACCATGAAGAAGATGGCCGACCTGGTTGAGAAGAAGACGAACGGTCGGGCCAAGATCGAGGTGTTCACTGACGGTTCGCTGGGCAACGAGAAGGAGGTTACGGAGGGGGTCCGGGTGGGAACGGTGGAACTCGTGGCCAGCCTGGGCACTGGCCTGGCACAGTACGTGCCGGAGGTTGGCGTCCTGGAGCTTCCCTTCACATCCACGGATAGCCGGGTGGCCACCAAGATGTTCCTGGATGTCATGCCGGACGTGGCCAAGTTGTCGGTGCCCAAGGGTTTCCGCCCGCTGACCGCCTGGGATATTGGGATGCGGGGGATCCTGACCAAGAAGCCGGTGCGGAGACTGGAGGACCTCAAGGGGATGAAGATCCGGGGGCCCGCCCCGCTATATCTCGGCACGCTCCAGGCCCTGGGCGCCAATCCGATCTTCTACGCCTGGACGGACATCTACATGGCGCTGCTAACCGGTGCCGTGGATGGAATGGAGGCCTCCCCCCAGATGATCTACCCGTCCAAATTTCAGGAGGTCGCTAAGTGCTTCACCGTGAGCCGGCACATTGACCCCGGTTACTACCTCTTGATCAACGAGAAATTCTGGGAAAAGCTGCCTCCCGACATCCAGAAGGCCGTCAAGGAGTCGGCGGATGAGGCCTTCTCCTACATCCAAGAGAACGGGGACAAGATCTGGAACGAGTACGCGGAGAAGATGAAGCAGGCGGGGGTGGAGTTCATCGAACTACATGACTATCCGAAGTGGGTCAAGGCGGTGGAGCAGTTCCGGGTTGACTACGCGAGCAAGCTGGGTCCGGCGGCCCCCCCGCTCTATGAGAAGGTCAAGCAGTCTGTGGCCAAGTGGGAGAAGTTCTACGGGATCAAGCGGTAGGACCTCCACCACGTCGGCGAGGATTCCACGGGGGTTCGGTCTGGCACGCCGTGCCCACGCGCCCGATCCTGGAATTTCCAGAAGGAGTCAATGATGTATGAGTACGAGGTAGTCGCCAATCCAACCTTCGACGATGTCCCTGCCTCGGAATTCCAGGCCCGGGCAGCGAGGCTCCGAGATGGCATGCGGCAAAGGAATCTCGACTGCCTGTTCATCTTCGCCTCGTACAGCGAGGCGACCTACGCCCTCTACGTGGGGAACTTCCGTCCGTTCACCACGTCTGCAGCCATTATCCTTCCACTGGAAGCGGACCCAGTCATCTTGTCCACCTGGGGGCAACTCGAGGGCGTTCGTAATCAAACCTGGATCCCGAAGATCCGCTGGGTGGGGGGACTCCTGAGCGATCTGTATGGGGGAAGCACGGCAGAGGCAGAACATACCAACGCTCTGGCAGAGGTGTTCCGGGAATTGCAAATCAGCCGGATGGGACTCATCAACGAGGCCAAGATCCCCTGGCCGGTCCTGGGGCGGCTCAAGGCCGCTCTACCGGGAGCTCAGTTCGAGGATGCGTCGGATCTGCTACACCGGATGATGATGACCAAGAGCCCGGCAGAGATTCGACTCCTGCGGCGTGCAGCGGAAATAGGCGACCAGAGCATGGAGCTGGCTTTCGGACTCATTGCCCAGGACCGCGAGCGGCTGACCGAGATCGACGTGTGGGCCGCGGTCCAGGCGGCCGTCTTGAAGAAAGGTGCGGAGGTGATGGAGTCCAATTACACGGTGGCAGCCGGCCCGCCGGGGATCCCCGGCCGCTGGGCCAGCACCCGACACTTCCGAGAGGGTGACCTCATCCGCCTTGATTTCCACTGCCGCTACAAGGGTTACTTCAACGACTGTGGGCGCATGGTGAGCCTGGGACCCCTGCCCCCGGAACATGCGGAGATCATGCAGGTCGGTGCAGAGGCTATCCGGCTCGTCATGAATCAAATTCATCCAGGCATCCCGGCCAAGGCTGTATACGCGCCTGTGGCCAACTACCTGAAGGGGACTCGGTTCTACCCGTACTTCCAGAACGACGGTGCGGTTGGACACCACATCGGGACCTTCTTCTATGGCCACTTGGGCTATGGTGGGTTCCTCTTGGACGGCGAGACAGAGGAACTCGTGCAACCCGGCATGGTGCTGGCTGCCCGCCTGGCACTTTGGAAGTATGAATATGGACCATTCCTTATCGAGACCTCGGTTCTAGTCACGGAGGAGGGTCTGGAGCCTCTCAACAAGGTTAGTCTCGCGCCAATGCAGCTATGACCGAGTTTTGACGTGCCTCCGTCGGGTCCTGTGCCCTTCCCGAGGCCTTCTCCCCACGAGAGAAACGAGGGTTTCAGGCAAACATCAGCCAGGGAGAGCAGCCCGTGAGTCTCGAACAAGTCCAGCAGGTAATCTGTCAAATCACGACCCGTTTCGATAAGAGGGGGATGGCCTTTCTACCCCCGCTGAAGGGGGATCGGACTGCTCTTGTCGACAGCAGTGCAGCCGCCTCTCCCGGGGGCCTGATCCAACCAGCGGTAGCCGAGGTCGATTTATCCCCCAGGGAATTGGACCTGATCCTGAACACGCACGCTTATCTGGATCATGTGGGGGGAGCAACCGGGAAATCCAGTCTGTCTCCGGCGCCTGAATTCATCTCCACCCGGCGGGGTCTGCCGATAGCGTAATCGAATGAGGCACAAGTGGAGTTCCACACGGCCCCGTAAGGGCCATTCGGTTTCCCCCGGAGGCGGTGGAGGAGCAGACGGAGTTCGTCTTCCTAAACGCCGGCATGCTGGTGAGCCCGGATGTCCTCCTCAACGACGCTGATACCATCGACCTTAGGACAGGCGAGGTCCTCCAAGTCATCCATTGTCCAAACCGCCAGCCCCGGCCATGCGGCCTACTCCTGGGAGGCGGAAGGGATCTTGCTGACGGGTGATGCCGTTCCAGGCCTGGGAGCCTTCCCGAGAGGCTACTGCTATTACTTTGACGCGACCGCATATCAGCGGTTGCTGGAAAGGCTGCAGGGGATCCCGTGCTAAGCAGTGTGTTTCGGCCATGCCTCCCATGGGGCCACGTTGATCAACTGGCCCACGGGCAAGGGACAGGAGGTATAGACGGTCCTGCAGGACTCGGTTGCAGCGGCGGGTGCAATTCGCCAAGCTGTGGCCGCGGCCATGAATCGTCTGCCCCCCGGGGCAAGCGTGGGATTGCTCTGGCCGCCTTCGCAGATTGGATTGAAGGGGTACTTGCTGGCAGTTCTCCGGGGTAGGGAAGCTCGGACTGGGGAAGACGCGATGGCGATGGGACAGATGGAGAGGGTAGAACAGGGCCAGGTGATTGGCCAGGAAAATCAGCGTGGACCTTACCGCAGATTCCTCTCCTTCCATCCGGCGATGGCGATTGACGTGACTCTCAAGACTGTTCTGGCCTTGGCAGTTCTCAGCGAGCTTGGAGTGATCTTCTTCAGCATCCTGAGTCGCTCGCTCTTTGGCAGGCCCTGGAATTGGACCAATGAAGTGGCGGAGTTGGCCCTCTCGACGATCGCCTTCTTAGGAGGGGCCTTCGCCTACCGGCGTGGTCAACACGCCTTCATCCGCATGCTGATCGACGCCTTGCCGCTTAGGTACCGCCGCGCCTGCTACGCGCTGGTCGAACTCCTCGTCCTCGCGGTCGCGATCACGACCGGACTGAACGGTTTCCCACTCCTCGTTGCCCAATGGGACGAATTCACATTAGTCCTCCGGATGCGCGCGACTTGGTTCGCGCTCCCGCTCGTGGCCAGCATGGGCATACTCGCCGTGACCGCGATTGAGCGACTTGTCGCCCAGCACCGTCCGACCGTGCTCGCTGTGGGGACCGCGTTCTCCACTCTTGTCCTCATCCTCGCGCTGGCGCGTAATGTATGGCGGCCCTGGTTTACCAGCGACGCCGCCCTCACCCTTGCACTCTGCCTCTTCCTCTTCACCATCCTGATCGGACTACCCGTCGGCTTTGCGCTGCTCCTCGGTGCCCTCGCCTACATCTATGCGTCCGGCACGGTGCCGATGATCGCGCTCGCCACCAGCACACTTAGGGGGGTCGGTAGCTTCGTGCTCCTCGCTATTCCCTTCTTCATCTTTGCAGCCATGATCATGGAGCAGGGCGGCATCAGCCTGCGTCTGGTGCGCTTGGTTCAGGCGTGTGTCGGCCATTTCCGTGGCGGACTCCTCCAGGTGATGGTTGTGAGCATGTACATCGTCTCCGGCCTGTCTGGCTCGAAGTCGGCCGACATTGCTGCCGTGGGTTCGGTCATGCGCGAGATGCTGCGCCGGCAAGGCTACAGCCTCGAGCAGGCTACGGCCGTACTCGCGGCTTCGGCTGCAATGGGCGAGACCGTGCCCCCGAGCATAGCCATGCTGCTCCTCGGCGCAGTCACGACGCTCTCTATCGGGGCGCTCTTCCTAGCCGGCCTCATCCCAGCGGCGCTAGTCGCGATCTGCCTCATCGCGCTGATCTATTTCCAGGCCCGGCGGTCACAGAGTCAGCGCGCGCCCCGCGCTAGCCTCCGGGAGCTCGCGAGGGCAGGCGTCGAGAGCGTGTTGCCGTTCTTTATGCTGGTGATTCTCTTCGGCGGCATCATTCTCGGGATTGCCACACCGACCGAAGTCTCCTCCTTCGCGGTAGTTTACGGCCTCGTGCTTGCCGGCTTCATTTACCGCGGCTTTGGCGTTCGAGCATTCGTGCGCATTGCGATAGATTGCGCGACGGCGTCCGGCATGATCCTCTTTATTCTGGCTGCGGCCTCGAGTTTCTCGTGGACGCTCACCATTGCCCACCTGCCCCAACGCCTCGTCGGCGTCCTGACCGGCGCGCATCAGAGCCAATGGCTGTTCTTGCTCGCGTCGATCCTGCTCCTTATTATAGCCGGCTCGATTCTCGAAGGCTTACCCTCCCTCCTCATCCTAGCGCCGATTCTGATGCCCATCGCGAGTCAAGTCGGCGTAAACGAACTTCATTATGGCATCGTCCTCATAATCGCCATGGGAATCGGGACCTTTATACCGCCGATCGGTGTTGGCTTCTATGTTACCTGTGCCGTCTGCGAGACAACAATTGAGAAATCGGCGCGAGCAATGATTCCGTACGTGGTCGTGTTGTGCGTTGGGGTCTTGCTGGTAGCGCTAGTGCCGTGGTTCACTCTGTTCCTACCTGCGCAATTCCATTTCGGCGGCTGAGGTATCGTGCACACCCACCTGACCTCCGCAAATATTCTCGTACATGAGTCACGCCACCAACCGCTCGAGGCCATACTCGTGGTGCAGGCCGCCAAGAATCGATCGCGCCACGACCCGCATGTCTCGCGGGAGATGATGCCCGGCGATCGGCGCGACCGGGAGCCCGGGCGGCGGGGCCGGCAAACCGGGCCCGAGGGATGGATGAGGGCGGCCCCGGTTATACTGGACTTGCCACAAGCGAAGCACGCGGCGCACGTGCTCCTCCCCGAACGGGATCAGGAACTCCAAGCATTCCCGGCGTAGAGAACCCAGCAGTCGCTCGCAGGGCGCGTTCGCCGTCGGCGCCTGGGCGGGCGTTCGGAGGACCCGGACGCCCATCGCGGGCACCACGGCATCGAGCCCCGCCGAATAGATGCTGTCCCAGTCATGGAGGATGAACCGATAGGCGTGCGGTGCGGCGAGGATCTCCCGGAACTGCTGTAAGGTCCACGCGGCAGTCGGGTGGGCGGTAACATTGACGTGCACGAGCCGGCGGCTGCCCACCTCAAGCGCCACGAAGACGTAGAGGACTCGGAACGTTGCGGTCACCGCGACGCAGAAGTCGCAGGCAACGACGGCGTGGGCGTGGTTGCGGACGAAGGTGGGCCACCGCTGCCCGCTTGCGCCGACCGGGTCCCCGTCCCCGCCCCTCGCGCGGTCCAGGTCCCGGCGGACGGTGCGGGGCGACACCCGGATCCCAAGCTTGAGCAGCAACTCCGCCGCAATCCGCTCTTCGCCCCACGTCGGATTGTCCCGGGCCATGGCGGCGATCAGGCGTTGCAGCTCCGCGGGGAGCGGGGGGCGTCCCGGGCGCGACCGCCAGCGCCAGAGCAGGCGGAACGCCTGGCGGTGCCAGCGGATCAGGGTGGCCGGCTGGACGATCGTGAGCGCCTCGCGCCAGGCGAACCATCGCGCGAGGAGGACGAGCGTGAGCCGGAGCGGGTCCGACGCCCGCCGGGGGTTCCCCGGCCGCTCGCGGTAGAGGGCCAGCTGTTTCCGGAGGAAAAGATTCTCGGCGGCCAGGCCGTCCGCGATCGGAGGCTGGTCTGCACGAACCGCACGAGATCGATCGCGAGCCCGACCAGAACGCGGGCACAGTGACCGCATGGCTGTAGAGGTTGCATAAGCTCGGATTCCCCTCTTTCAGGCGTGAATTGGTGATACCAATGAGGGCGGGGAAGTTTAGCAGGGCGGCGCGGGGTGCGGATCAATTATTTGCGGACGACAGGACCGACATAGGGATGGTCACCACCAGCGAGTAGGGCAGGATGTACAGGAAGAGCCGGAGGACCGTCCAGATCCCGACGCCCTTGTTGACGATCAACTCGACCAGGCGAAGGATGTTATTCGTCAGAAGGACGAAGGTGAAAATCATGAGGCCGAGGCCGAAGGCCATCCCCATCTCTTTCAGCATGGCGCGATCTATGAGCGTCATGTCGATTCCCCATGCTCAGGCCGAAGATGCGCGGAGATTCTATTTATGAAATTGGGGGTGGGCCAACAGTTTCTTGATGTATTTCTTTGATGTAATGTTGCAGTAATGTTCCTGCAAGGTTTCGTGCTCCCGGTGAGGTGGTTCATTTGTGAGGAACGCGGCGGTGGAGCGACCGACCGGAGGCCAGCTAGCTGGACCAGACTTGGCGCCCGATCAATGTTATGCCTGCCGGCACATGGGGGTCTTTGAGCGCACCTTCCCTTCTATCCAGCCGGATTCTATTTGGAAGACAGGAGATTCACCCTTCATGGGGGAGCCATGCGGGACTCGAATGTGCAACCGCGCGGTGCGCTACGCCAGCAGGCCGCGGTGGCTGGGGAGCGCCAGGGGTAGTGGCTCGCGCTCCCCGCCGTTGGGTGCCGGGGTGGGAAGCAATCGAGAGGAGAACCAGGGTCGCACGCGGTGATTTTGTATCACTCCCAGGAGGTCTTCTTGCTATCTCTCCACGTTTTCTGTATTCTCGATTCGCTACAGGCATCGGGCTGAAAGGCGCTGTGTGGTCGCCGGCCCTGGAGCCCCTCTTCCCGCACCTGGCGCGACGGCGCCTCGACCGGGGGGCTGCAGAGCCCTTGAGACATCCACCGAGGGCGGGTCAGGGGAAGGGCCAATCGCGCGTCCCAAGGCGTACCGATACCGAGGAGAGCGAGGAAGCAGCATGACGATGAAGGCCGCCGCTCGCCACGCATTGTTGGGGTGCCTGGTGTTGTTGCTGGTGGCACCGCCCGGCGCCCTGGCGCAGGCTCCCCCCCCGCCCCCCGCGGGTGCCCCGGCTCCGCCGACCTTCTACGCGGAAGAGCTGGATCAGCTCCTGGCGCCGATTGCCCTGTATCCCGATGCCCTCCTGGCGCAGATCCTGATGGCGGCCACCTACCCGCTGGAGGTGGTCGAGGCCGCCCGCTGGGTCCGCCCCGGCCAAGTACTGGGTGGCCGACCTCCGCGGCGAGCCCCTGGGCCTCCGCCGGCTCGTGCCCCTGGCGAAAGGTCGCTGGCGGATCGAGCAGGAGTTCCGGGAGTTGAAGGACGAACTCGGGCTCGATCACTTCGAGAGCCGCTCCCGGACCGGCTGGCATCACCACGTGACCCTCGTGAGCATGGTGTACACGTTCCTCATGCTCGAGCGGGCCCGCGCCAAAAAAACCTCGCAGCCGACGTTGCCCCAGATCCGGCGGCAGCTCCAGCAGCTGCTCCTCCAGCTGGGTGAGTGGTGTCCGTAGTGTGGTTCGCGGTTAGAGTGCGACACGTCATATACTTAACGTAGTAATACTGGCCCCTTGCGGGCGGAAAGGATGGCCGAACTTGGTGCAAGCATCAGGGATCTCCGCAGAGGCGATGGCGCTCCTCAAAGAAGCGACAACAGGCATGGTCAACGATGCCTTGGCCCTGGCTGGGATCCAGGGCAGCGTGGTCGGCATTCGGCCGGCTCGCGGCTTCGAGGACACCAAGATTATCGGGCCTGCCTCGACGGTCTTTCTAGCCCCGCCGCATCCGGATACGCCGGCGGCCAGCATGTACGGCACGATCCGGGAGCAGACGGCGGGGAACGTGCTTGTCATCGATGGGGGCGGATGGGACGCCAACTTCACGGGGGATAACAACGGGGAATGCGCCCGGCGCCAGGGCTTAGTTGGGGTCATCGTGAACGGCGGCGCGCGAGATGTGGCCGGATTCCGGGCCATCGGGTTCCCGCTCTTCTGCAGGGGACCGGAAACGCGTATTGGAAAAGTTCAGATCACCGGGGTCAATCTCCCCATCGAGGTGGGGGGAGTGACCATCCGGCCGGGGGACATCATCGTGGCCGATGAGGATGGTGTTGTGTCTATTCCGGCCAGTCAACTTTCGGCGGTCCTCGGCCATCTGCCGACCATTTTCGATGTGGAACGCGGCATGGAAAACGCCCTCAAGCGGCACGCGCCGGTGCCGGAGATCACCGCGATATTGGCTCGGAAAAAGCCGAGGAATTAAGCCGGCTAGTCATCCGCCTGGAGAGGAGCCTTGGACGTGGGCGAAGCTAGGGCGAGCACTTCCGGGCCGGGACCGGGTCGTGTGCGGAATCGGACAACCGTGGGATTCGTTGCCCTTCGGGTCGGGGAATCCGTGATTGAACGGGCGTCTCAGAGGGAAAGGGGGAGGAAACGAGGCGACACTTGTTCGTGGCGAGCGTGATCCTGACCGTAGCGGTCCTGATTGCCATGGCCCTCGTCGTTCCCTAAATTGATTGAAAGAGCGACAACCACGACGAACGAAAGGCGGATAGAGGCAGGGGAGGAAACCGATGCGATACGACCTACTCCTAAAAAACGGAACGGTGATAGACCCGAAGAACAATCGATACGAGCGGCTGGACGTCGCCGTACGGGACGGTCGAATTGCCGCGGTTCAGAAAGTGATTGCTGAGGCAGATGCGGTAGAGGTCATCGATGTCGCCGGCCGATTTATTACGCCGGGTCTCATCGACGCCCACCTGCATGTCTACTGCAATTCCTGCGATTTGGGCATGCATACGGACATCATATGCGCGCCCAGCGGTGTCACGACGGTGTGCGACGGAGGGAGCGCGGGTGCCCTTGCATTTCCGGGATTCCGAGAGTTGATCGAACGCGCGCTCCGTGTCCGCTGCAAAGCGTTCCTCAATCTCTCCTTGATCGGCATCACAGGTGTCGAGGTGGCGGGCGAATTGACCAACCCAAAGTACGCCGATCGCGAAGCTTGCGTTCGCACAATCTGTCAAAACCGCGATCTCCTCATCGGAGTGAAACTGCGGTTGGGACCCGACGTCACTTGGAACCCCTTGGAAGCCCTGCGGGTCGCCCGCGCAACCGCGGATGCCGCCGACGTGCCCCTCATGGTACATGTGACGAATTGCCCGTTGCCGCTCCCCACCGTGCTGGAGCATCTTAGATCCGGGGACGTGTTGACCCACCCCTTTCACAACTTCACGCATGGCATCCTGAATCAGGCGCGCACGGCTATTCTCGAACCGGTGTGGGAAGCGCAAAAACGAGGCGTGTGGTTTGACTCGGCGCATGGGCGCATGGGCCATTTCAACTTCGGCATCGTCCGGAAGGCGCTCGACCTTGGCTTCCTGCCGGACGTGATCACGACCGATCTGAGCCTTCCGAGTGCGTTGTCTGGGCCTGTTTTCGACTTGGCTACGACTATGTCTAAGTTTCTCGCTCTCGGCATGCCGCTGCCAGAGATCATTTTGCGCACTACTGCTAATCCTGCGAAATTGCTAGGGCTGGCAGGCGAGCTAGGCCATCTGAGCGTCGGCGCACTTGGAGACATCGCGATCCTCGAGGTGCAGGATGGTGAGTTCGAGTTCACGGATACCGACAATAATACCATGAAAGGGCAGAAACATATCATAGCGGTTCAGACGTTCAAACAGGGGCGCATGTGGTATCGAGCGGGGGAAAAAGCAGGGGCAACGAACCGGAAGAGGCGAGCTTTCCTGGCCTTCTAAGAAAACCGACTGCCCGGTGACAGGCACGAGTTGGAAGCCGAGGGCCCGGGCTTGTGCATGGAGTCGTGACTCCGTTCGCTGGCGGTATACACGTTCTGCCTGCGCGAGCTAGCTCCCGGCGTACAGGCCTCGCCCGTGGCCAGCAGCTGGCAGACGATCCCTGCACTTGTGGGCGGTAGCAATGACCGCCTGGGGGGTGCCGAGTGCGCGCAGCCTCCAATTGTGTTGAAGCTTCAAGTTGTCATTGGAACCCGGACATTCGGGACACCACAAAGCAGCCGCACAGCGTTCCCTCGCAGGATTGCCTCAGCAACAGCAGGGGCAAGATTAAAGCATTCCACAGCTACTGCCAGCTTCTTCAAATTTACCTCTGCGTTCAGCGTGGGGCCATCACTGCCAAAGAGAACGCGGTTCGCGCCTAACTGCGCTGTGGAAGACACAAAAATAGCCTCAGGTTGGTCTGCGGTCTGTGAGGTGTCCAGATAAACATTCGGTGTTTCTTTGACAATGGATGGAACGCGGGTGCAAAGATCCTGATCCAATCCAAAGTGACCCAATATGATCTTAGCTTTAGGGAAAATACGAGCCAGCGCTACAATCTCATATGGCGAGCATACCTTGGAGTTGAAATCTGAATGAATAAACATGAAAACACCGGTGGCCTCAACCTCGGCCATCAGCTGCTCCATCACCGCACCCCCCAAGCTGTACCGCCCATGCAGGTCCGGATGCATCTTGATTCCGCTTACACCGCCTCGAAGGCACCGATGGAACTCCTCGATTGCGAAATCCCCGTGGGCCGGTGTAACCGTGCACATGCCCACCAAACGCTCGGGGCACTCCTTTAACGCGCTAATGATATAGTCATTCGCTCTCCGGAATTGATCATGATCAAGCAGTCCCGTCACAAACGGGCATACGACGGCCCGCGAAATTCCGTCACGGTCCATTCGCGCTAAGGCATTAGCGAGCGGGTACTCCTTTCCCTGATACACGCCAATGTGCGAGTGAATATCAAAAATGTCGGTCCATTTTCCCTGGTCCCTTCCGTTGAACAAAGCAGATTCTGCACCATTCATTTTCGACGCTCCTTCGCCTACCTCCCCTCCCAAGAGTGTCAAGGGAGCGGGAACTCCGGACAGTAATGGTCGATCTTTGCGATGTGCATCCACGTCATCCGAAAGTCGAACGCCCAATGAATAGTCACCTTCACTTTGTTGCTCATACCATCTAGCCCGGCGCCGGCGAACCGGAGGCCGGTCCACGCTGAGATACCATCGAGCTATGCTTGGAGGGACCTTGCCATCTTCACGAACGGGGCAGCTTGCTGTATAGCCTGCCCGCTGGAGCCCTCGTTGAATCGATAGTTCCAGAACCGCCGGGGCACCCCTTGAGCAGTGGCGCCCGCACGATGGGCGGTTTAGGTGGAGGGCCCCCCGGGAAACGAGTTCGCTCTGTCCTCATATTCTCTGAGTTCTTCAGCCAGAGGGGCCACATACGCGTGCAGGTGGGCCACTCGGGCTCCGCCAGCTGCCGCCACATCTCCCGGTGGGTGGGTCACCCGCTGCCACTTCTCGACCCAGGGCACTCGCTTGCACCCAAAGGCCACAAATCAGACACCTCACCCCCCGCGGGGCGTAGACGAGCTAGAGAGGCTGGTGCCCTGAGGTGAGTCCCTACCCGCGATACCCGTGGCTGCGGATCGACGTCACCTTGGGGCCGGGCAGGCATTCGATGTGGGCAATCAGACCTCCATTAAGGAGCTCCTCGGTCTATGCCTCGGTATGCTCTTTCGTTCCGAGCAATTTCCCGTTAAGCCCTTCCAAGCCCATCGGGTCTGGACCTCCGCTCTCTCGATAGCGATTTCAGAGAAGGATGACCAACCCACCCTCGCCATTCTCCTCTTTGTCACTACACCTTCAGACAGTTTAGGGTAGCATCCCATTATTCATGCAGTCCTCACTCTTTCATAAGGCGTTCCATTTGGGCCGCTGCCTCATCCAGAAGAGGTTTAGGTTGGCCCTTCCCGTAAAGGACCGTCTCGACGGCCTTACCGAAAATCGCGGCCAGTTCCAACGTCCTGGGGTGGTTGTAAGCGGGAGCTGCGGGCCGGGATAGCATCTCCTTGGTTGAGAGGTAGTCAGGTCGTGCCTTCATGTATGCCGACTCCAGATTTACCTTCCACGTTGGTATGAGCCCGTCGAGTTCATGCTGCTCTAGATCATCTTTCGCGTTGCTAATAAACCGCAGGTAGTCCCAGGCTATCTGCTTATTTGGACTATTCTTGTACACCATAACCGAAAACGGAAAGAGCGATCCTGGGCCAGGACAGACCTTCCCGCAGGGGAGTGGGTGGACTCTCATAGAGATGTCGGGTGCGTTCTTTTCGACCCAACCATAGAACCAGGACTCTCGGGTAATCATAGCGGCACGCTTGTGGGTGAAGGCATCCGCTGGCATGCCGAAGGTGAGGCTTGACACTTTCTCCTTGTTCACTAAATCGCCAAAGAACTGGAGAGCAGCTACCATCTCTGGACTATTGGCAAAGCCCAATGCTTTTTTACAGTCCGGACTCAACAGGCGCGCGCCGAAGGCATGCGCGAATGGGAGGAACTTGTCCGTAATCCCTTCCGGACTGCTCATATAACGTACTCCGTATCCAACTTGGACGGGTTCCCCTTTGGTATCATAAATGGTAAGCTTCTTCATGTCCGCGACCCATTCATCGAGTTTCTTTATCTGCTTGTCTGGATTAAGGCCTGCCTTTTGAAACATCCCAGCGTTAATATACAGTTGTTGGAAATTGCCGCCTTCCATCGGCATTCCGTACCAAATGTCCTTACTCTGACCCGCAGGATCTAAGTAACTAAAGACATTCTCTTCCAACCTCTTTGCCAGGTCTGGAGGCATCTTGTCGCAAAAATCGTACTGTCCACACCAGCCGAAGGTATTCCCGATGAAAATGTCCGGAGCATTCGTCCTGCCCATCATGGCAGACACGTACTTGGCGTTATACCCCTGTGTCGGAATTATCACCGCTTCAACTTCGTACCCGCTTTTCTTGGCGAAGTCCTTGCCCCGTGTTGCGTACCAATGCGCAAAAGTTGGACTCTGTTCGAACATGGTCCACAACACAAGCTTCTTCTGCTGCGCAAGGGCAGGATGGACGACACCGATCGCTACTACGGCCAAAATCACAGAAAGCGTCACGCAAACTCGTCGCACCATTTTATCCTCCTTCCCACTTGAGTCCATGACCCTCCACCCAACGCGACTTCCATTCCTTGCTCACTCAGGGTAACGTCGCTCGTGGTCGCGCCTGTTACACGCTTATTCGCTGAGAAAGTGAGACTGTAGTAATCGGCCCTAGAGTGGTATCTGACGGCGATTCTGTCTGAGCGAGCCTTCCGATCTTGGCCTTGGCGAGGCTCGACTCGGGCTCCTCCGAATCGCGGCATCTTCGGAGGTCGTGGTGGCCACCCTCGAGGGTCCGGAGCTGGCATCCGACGGGGCAGCCCGATGCCGTCTTGGGCCATGCTTTCCCCGGTACTGGTGTAGTGGAGGCTATGTCATACGGGACCTCCGACGTCGAGCGCGACGAAGCCGAGGAAGCCCTGCCCTCTGGGCAGGGGGGAATCGAATCCTTGCCGGGGGATTATAAAGGGGGCCGGAAGTCCCCTTTATCCTCCTCCTTGATGGCCGGGGGGAGTCGTGGCATACTCGCACTATGGTCTGGCGAGCGCGCAGCCACGCGAAGTATGACTGCAAGTACCACCTGATCTAGTGCCCGAAACGGCGGCGCCGGCTCGGCGAAGCGGAGCTCCGCGCGTGGGTGGCGGAGACCTTTCGTGCAATCGCCGAGGAGTTCGGGTTCGCGATCGAGGAACTCGCGGTCGAAGTGGATCATGTCCATCTCTCCCTCGAGTTCCCGCCGAAATACTCGGTCGCGCGCGTAGTCGGAATTCTCAAGAGCATCTCCGCGAGCCGTGCTTTCCGCCAATTCCCGTGGCTGCGAGCGTGGTTCTGGTCGGGCGAACTCTGGGAGGACGGCTACGCGGTGCGCACGGTAGGCGACCGGGTTACCGCCGACCTGATCCGCCGGTACATCAAACGCCACGAGGAGGAGCAGGCCACCAATCAGCTGCAGCTGTTCTGAGCGACGGCTGACGACGCCCCGCCCTTTGGGCGGAGAGGGTCACTCGCGAGACCGGCAAGTTTACTGGCGCAAGCATCCACCGGTGGGGGCAGCTGCTCGGCCGTGAGTCGTACCTCCGGGCCCCGCGCGTGTTCATCCGCGCGGATGTCGGCGAGCGAAAAGGCGGGCGCCTCCAGACGTGGAAGGTGCACTCTCAGACGCTCGCGGATCGGCTCGGGCTTCCGGTGGACGTCTGTCACTACCCGCCACGCACCAGCAAGTGGAACAAGGTGGAGCACCCGCTCTTTTCCTTCATCAGCATGCACTGGCGGGGCAGCCCACTCCTCGGTTTCGAGGGCTTCGTCAATCTCAGTGGGCGCACCCGCACTAAGAGGACGCCCAAGGTCAAATCCGTGCTCCGGACCATCGCCTGCGAGTCGGGCGTGAAGATCGCGGACGACGCAACCCCCCCCTGCCCAGCTCACGCCTCACACGTTCTATGGCAGCTGGAACCACACCCATCGGCCGCACCCGACAGCCTAACAATCCGCATCGCAGCCACTGTCCTCAACATGGCGTTTGTAAATATTTCTATATGACAACACCTAACCTTTGAGTCCGCTCATGATCACCGCTCGGACCACCCACTTTTGAAGTACGACGAAAACAATCATGATTGGTACGACACTAATTACCGCCGCCGCCGTGACTAGGTTATACTCAATATAGTACATGTTCGTGAAACTTATGAGTCCCATGGTCACCACGCGCATTTTCGGTGAATTCACAACAACCAGCGGCCAAAAGAATGAATTCCAGGTCCACATGAACTTGATGATGGCCAGTGTCGCAATTGCAGGTTTTACACTAGGGAGAATAATGCGCCAAAATATGCCAATCTCCCTGCAACCATCAATGCGAGCTGCATCGATATAATCACTAGGTACTGACTCAATACTTTGCCGCATCAGGAAAATGCCAAAAACACTCACTAGATCTGGCATCAGCAATCCGATGAACGAATCCAAAAGACCGAATCGGCTCGCCCATAAATAGAGGGGAACAACCACTGACTGGAAAGGAACCATCATGATAGAGATGATCGCGAAAAAATAAATAGTCTTGCCAGGAAATTTGAATTTCGCAAAACCATATCCTGCCATCGAGCATACCACAACACTACACAGGCATGAGATAGAGGCGAGGAGTGCACTATTCGCCAAGAACCGAGCAAACGGTTCCTGCCTGAACACTTCGACGTAATTTGCAAAGTTACTCCAGTTCTCAGGTAAAATATGAAGCGGGACACGTTGGATCTCAGGCGGCGTCTTGACTGAAGTTACAGCCATCCAGAAGAGAGGAAAGATAACAGTTATAGCGCCACAAGCGACCAGGACTATGCTGATCCAGTGTGCGAAGACTGAACTAACTTGAACGCGTGATGGCCTATGAGAACCAAGTTGAAAGCGCTTCGCTCGGGCAGTAGCCTTGGGGCAAAATAGCCAATGGCCGACCATCTTTGCCGCCTCTCCTGACTAGCGAAGCTGTGCCTCAAACCGACGAGTAACTGATTGACAGCGAGGTCGCTTTGATACCGACTCTAGCCCGCGGGTCGCCTCCGGTACGCAGGCGCTGAACTCACGACAGCAAGAATACGTTGACGCCCTCGGCGCGGGGGGACGGGTTTTTCGAGCCACCGACGCCGTGCTGTCCCGTCCCTGCGATCGGGGATACGAACCGCGAATCTTCACGCTCAGTTCACCCCCGCCCCTTTTGGGGGGAAGGAGGTTTTGCATTGTCTGGACCCCGTACGCCGACACGTTCGTCCACACCATAACCCTACAAGACGGCTAGTATTCGACGGGCCTCCGGAGGAAGCGCCATTGTAGCAGGGTTAGAATGAGTAGGGAAACAAACACGAACACGGCCATCACCGACGCCTCGCCAAAGCGGAAGTACTTGAAGGCTGTCTCGTACAGTAAGACAATGATAGTGGTACTAGCGCCCAATGGCCCGCCCTGAGTAGTTGCATAGACCTGATCAAAGACTTGAAAATTATAAATCGACTCCAGGATACAAACCATTAGGATTTGTGGATTAAGCAGCGGCAGCGTGATGTGAAAGAATGCTTGTTTCCAATTCGCCCCATCGATATTAGCGACTTCGTAGTAGTCAGCTGGGATGGACTGAAGAGCCGCGAGGAAGATCATCGTATCAAAGCCGACTCGAATCCAGACATTGATGCTGGCCAGCGAAGGGAGGACCAGTTCTAGGCTCTCTAGCCACTTCTGCTGCGGAAGACCCATGAGGGCAAGCAGATAGTTGGCGAAGCCGTAAACGGGGTCGTAGATCCACTGCCAAACAAGAGCCGCGGCAACTAGCGAAACGGAAAATGGCAAGAAATACATAACTGCCCAGAGACTGCGCCAACGGGGGCTTACAAACTTATTGAGCCCAATAGCAATCAATAGTGCTAATAGAACTGTGGTTGGAAGGGAAATGAGTAGCAGCATCACAGTGTTGCGGACACTGGACCAGAAGAGGGGATCGGTCAGAACACGCTCGTAGAGTCTGAGGCCCGCGAACTGGGAGAGACCGTCAGATCGCTGAAAATAGAAGGACTCAAGAATTGACTGGGCCATCGGGATCAAGAATACAAGAGAGAAGTAAACGAAGGCTGGCAGGATGAAGAGAAAACCTGCCTGTCGCTGCCGCTCAATATAGTTCCGGGGAAGTAGAAGTCGTATAAAACGCTCCATGCCGTATCCTCACTATACGCACAGAAGTGAGCGACTTTGCCAGTGGCCCACACTCCATGAAAGTGGGCAGTGAGACTTTTCGCTTTCCATAAGCGGTGCGATCCCCGCGGTCTCCGCCACTTTTTTGGGGCTCAACCAGTGCTTCGGCCGCCTCGGCTCGGGCGATCAACCCGGTCACCACCCGATTCAGGGCTAGGGCTTTGCCGCCTAGGGGGTTACCGCCATAGCATCGTGGAGTGAAATAGTTCGCCATTGCGTAGACTCCCCGAAACCTTACACGGGGAGGAGACGCAGTGGACGAGACAGGTAATTATGCGCGACGCTGCAAGGCGATTGCACTGCTGCGGCAGAGGGTCCGGTTCGCAGAGGTGGCTCGGGCGGTGGGCCGCAGCCAGAGCTGGCTGGCGAAGTGGTGGAGGCGCTGCCGTCAGGAAGGGCGGGTGGGACTCCACGACCGGAGCCGGGCCGCGCACCGGATCTGGCGCCGGACCGCACCTCACTTGGTCAGCCTGGTGCTGCGGATTCGCGCGGAGCTGGTGGCCCACCGGACGCGCCGGACGGCCTTTGCGGGTCGGGGCGCGGAGGCCATCCGCTGGGAGCTGGAGCAGCGCGGGGTGCACCGGCTGCCGAGCCTCCGGACGATCGAGCGGCTCCTGCAAGCGCACGGCTGTACCCGCCGCGAGCGGCGCCGTCGGCGCGGGCGGGGCCAGCCCTGTCCGGCGCCCCGGGCCGCAGCCGTGGGGGCCGTGCAGCAAACGGACCTCGTCGGCCCGCGCCATGTCCGCGGCCCCCGCGGGGTTACCCGCTTCTTCGCCTTCCACACTCTGGAGTACGTCAGCCGAGCGGCGGCCGCCAGCTACTATGGCGCCAAGGGGACCGAAGCCTTCTGTGCGCACTTCCTGCACGCGTGGACACTCCTGGGGGTCCCGGCCGTCAGCCAACTGGATAACGAGTTTGGCGTCGTCGGGGGCAACCCGTACGGGTTCACCTTCTCGCAAGTGGTGCGCCTGGGCCTGCTCTGCGGGGTCCACTGGTGGTTCATTCCCCCCGGCGAGCCCGGCCGGAACCCGGACATCGAGAGCTTCAACGGCCTCTGGCAAGCGCGGGTGCTCTGGCGGCACCGGTGCGCCGATCTCCCCGCCGTGCGCCGCACGAGTGCGCGCTTCCTCCGGTACTACCACACCCGCAAACCGCATCGGCGCCTCACCGTCGCCACCCACGGCTCGCGGTTCCCGGGCGAGGTCCTGGCCGCCGCGCAGGCACTGCTTCGGCCGCTGCCCCCGGGGTTCGCCCTGGACCGCTACCGGGATGCCCGGGGGGCGCTCCACCTGCCCCTGGCCCGCGGCCGGATCTCCTTCGTCCGCCGGGTCGGCGACACGGGCACCATCGCGCTCCCCGGGGGCGCCTACCGGGTCGGGCGGCGCCTGGCCCGGCAGTATGTGGTGGCCACCCTCTACACGCATCGCCGCGAGATCGTCGTCAAACTGGACGGCCGAGTGGTCAAGCGCTTCTCCTGTCCGATCCACGAGCCGGTCGTCCTTCCCCTCTACCCGCTCCCGCGGGGGCGGTGCTGAGTCCCAGGAGCCCGCCCGCCGCGCTCGCTGCACCACACCGTTGGGCGTGCTGCTCGCTGCGGCGGGCTCTCCTGTGCCATGGGGAACGACCCCGACTGGTCTACGATGTTATGGCGGTCCACTGCCTCTGAAATCAGTCTACGATGTTGTGGCGGCGCCCACCTAGGAGATTCCTCATCTTGGAAGTGGGTCCATGCTTCTTCACGGTGAGGCCCGTCAGTTCACCGCGCACCCGCTACGGCCGCGAGATCGTCAGGTGCGAGGCGTACAGCCCTCCGCCGCAGCAGTGCTCTGATCGCCCCAGGCGCCGTGCAGATATCCGTTTCCCGGAGGATCACGTGCTTGTACTGCATCGTAAAGCGTCACCGCATCGCCTTGGCCACCACCTCGACCTCGTTTGTGTCTGGTTTTGGAACTGCCACCTAAAGCAGCGCAGTCATTTGCCAATGTCTCCCTCCCCTCTACTCTAAACTCTGAAGGGGGGAGTGTCTAACTCATACCGGCACAGGGGGCGTTTTCATGCCGGATTCAGGTCAACTTAGCGGCAATCATCCCTTGTTTACCCTATGCTATCTCCAGGCCAGCCCCCTTAGTCGCTGGCAAGGCGTGGACCTCCCATGCCCTGCAAATGCTGGTCCTCTTGGTCTTTAGCGGAGGCCGTCTCCAGTGGCTGAGCCGCCGTTTAATCTCCTCGTTATCGAGTTGTATGTTCAATATCCTTCCCTCAACATCAATCTCAATTAGGTCTCCGTCCTCCACTGCGGCGAGGGGTCCTCCCACCGCAGCTTCGGGGGTGATCTGCGTAATAACGGGCCCATACCCGCTGCCTCCGCTAACAGTGCCATCCGTCAGCATGAATACATGCTCGCGGCCCACCCCCACTCGATCCTCCATTTCCCGCATCACGTGCGGCATGCCCGGCCCGCCACGTGGCCCGACGTATCTCACGACAATAACGTCACCGCTTTTTACCTTTCCTTTAGTAATTCCATTCCAATACTCCGGGATGGAGTCAAAAACAACGGCGCGGCCCCGAAATTTCATCATGTCGGGAGGAGTGACCGAATTTCGACATATGCCCGAAGTACACAAGTTGCCCCGCATGACGACTAGCGATTGCGCGAGGACCGGGTCGTTCACGGGGTGGATGACTTCGCTCCGACGCACCCGTGCCCCCCTGATGTTTTCCCTCAGAGTTTTTCCTGTCACGGTCATCACATCGAGGTTTAGGTACCTCTCCCCCAGTTCATTCAGAACGGCCGGAACGCCGCCGGCCTCATCGAAATCCGTGATCGTGTACTCCTTCTCCCCATACCCAGCGCCTCCAACCGGCGCGACATTCGTGATGACCGGGACCTCCTTGCTAATTCTATCAAACGTCTCTATCGTGATCTCATCATCCAAATCCAGCTCTCTAGCCAACGCGAGCATGTGCCACACACAGTTCACGGATAGACCCATCGCGTTCATTAGCACGATCGCGTTCTCAAGTGCCGCCTTGGTCATGATGTCCCGCGGCCGGATATTCTTCTCCGCGAGTCGGACTATTTGCTTCCCCGATTCGTTGGCAATCCACTTCCTCTTTGTCGCAACAGTCGGGATGGTGGAAGCACGCGGGAGGGTCATACCGAGCCCTTCACTCAAGATTTGTATCGAGTTTCCCGACCCGAAGCTGCCGCAGGTGCCGATCGTGCATTGCATACCGTGAAATTCACATATCGGGGACTCGTAGTCCTCATACCGTCCCTGCAATGCGGGGCCCGCAGGGACGATTATCGACGGGAAATTACATCGAGCCGCACCAAGCAAGAGGCCCGGTCCACTCTTGTCGCAGCCCCCCATGAAGACAAGACCGTTTTGAGACATTTGCGCTATATTCTCTATTGATCCCGCAAGCACATCTCGTGTTACCGCGCCGTGCCAGGGGACGTCCTCGCCAGACACTTTGGACAGGCATCCGAGCGACGGGGTGTTGTCGAGGCATTCCCCGTATACATTGTATTCAAATGGGACGCCGCCTGACGCCCAGATTCCCGCCCGAACAAACTCGGCAAGGCTCCGCAAATCAATATGCGCCACATTGCCTTCGTTCCACGTGTTGATGATGGCAATATGCGGCTTCGTCTTGAGATCGTCCTCAGTATACCCCATGATCATCGCTAACGTAGTCCTTCGCAGACCGATCTTCTCTCCATCATGCGTGCCCATTCCTACGCTGCCTCCTCTCGCTTGTCCGAATTATCTCCTCGATATTTCTCGGTGCACTCTTCTCTTGCCGTCTTCGATATGCTATTGGATCCTACATGCCCGTGGTCGGACCGCACTCTTCGGACGGAAAATCTAGTATTCATTCATTTTGGTGACACCCTTATCAGCTTGATCGGGAAATTGTCGGCTTCCCCCCACCGGTCATAACAAGAGACTTCAAGAAAACGGCAACAGCCGCAGCACTCCAGTCCCCCGCAGCAACTGTCTCCGCCCTAGCCTCCTCTTAGCACACTCCGCCGGTCGGGGTTATATCTTTGGTTGTTTTGCAGTCGCGTGTGCGCGTATTTGACCAATTGTGTTTGCCGCACTGGTCATGAGTATTGACACTTCGTTCGAATACGGAACAAGCCGAATACCTTTGTTGATCCAGTACATGGCTGACTCTAGATCGGGAACCAAAAGGCCTGGAATCTTCCCTCGGCGGTGACACGCTCTAATCATCTTGTCCACTTGACGCATGACCTCTGGATGTTTCGTCTGCCCGATGAATCCAAGCTCACTGGAGAGATCCCCCCGTCCAATGACCGCGCCGTCGATACCGTCCACCATGAGGATACGGTCCAGATTCCGAATCCCCTTTCGGCTTTCGATCTGTACGATGAGTAGCGTTTCGGCGTTAAAGACCCGAGCAAACTGTTTCGCCTCGATGGGTACAAATCCGGTGTGCACCGTCTGAATATTAAAGCCGTGCTCGCCTAAAGGCGGAAACTTGGTGGCTCGGACAACCGCCTTGGCCTGTTCCTCCGTGTCGACGTGTGGGATTAGCAAACCGAGTGCTCCGGCGTCTAGGGGCCGCGTGAGGAGGTGCGGGTCTTTCGCGGGCGGCCGGACGATAGGCACCAAGTCGCGCGCGAGGGCTGCCGCGCACAATCTACCTACCGTTTCGATCGAGAAACCGGAGTGCTCCATATCGAGATAGATGAAGTCGAAGCCGGCCGATGCCAGCACTTGCGGGAGCAGTGGACTGCCCAAGGCGGTTACCCACGTGCCGATCTGGACTTTCCCCGCAATCAATTCTCTTTTGACTCGATTTTTGATCATTCCCTCATCCGTGCGTCTCAGCATGTCCTTAACCCGGAGCCGTGAGTCCGGATCTCATCACTGGGCCGACTGCACTAGGCACCTGCGAACGCACACTCACTGATACCGCGCACATTGCCGCGCTGCAGCAGGAGGAACACGATAAGGGTTGGTATCAGCGTGATCAGGAGAATGGCACTGAGTGTACCGAATGCAAATGCCTGCCCCTTATCCTCGAGGATGCGCAAGCCAGTATTGATGTTAGCGATCTTAGGGATGATGGCCAAGGCAGAGGCGAGTAAGACTTCGTTCCAAACCTGAAGGAAGGTGAGCAGCACGACGGTACCCATGCCACCCTTGGCCATCGGGAGGTGCATGGACGAGAACACCCATAGTTCGCTCGCGCCGCTGATGCATGCCGCCCGCCTCAGCCCGGGCGCCGTTCTAAGAAAGGCCTCTCTCATGATCCATGCCGCAAGCTGTATGAATAATGTAACATATAGCAAGATAAGCCCTTGGCACCGCGTGCCGCGTACAAACAATTCGTCGGTCTCTGTTCCCATGTCAAAGGAATTGCATTAAACGTCGGCGCGAGGATCGACGATTCCGGGCACGGCAATGTGTCCCCTGAGGGGAAACGATCGCATCGCCTGCTCCGCGGGGATTGACTCCTGTTCCGCTGCCACTCGCCCCGAACGTGCTCCCCGCCCGTGACGCCGTCCCAATTGTTCTTCAGGTTGATCACCCGCCCGTTTTTCAGGAGCAGGTCGCACCGCATTGCTCTTCTCTGCTTGTCGCCCTGCATTCAATCCTGCGGAGCCTCGCGTGTTGGCGTTACACGATACCACGATCCCGCAGCATATTCCTCAGTGTGCCGACCGAGAGCTCAAACACATCCAGGGCGACCGGGCAGACTTGGTTACACTGCCGACATTCGGTGCAGGCCCGCACCCCTTCGCTTATCGCTTCCAGTAGACGATCGGCCTCATCGCGGGGGTCCAAGGCGAGACGGGCGAGATCCAGCATATGCAAGGGATTCAGCTGCTCCTGGCTGTTTCTAATCGCCTCTGCACAGGCCTCGACGCAAATCCCGCACCTGATACAGGCCGTGTACTTGCCCAGCAGTTCGGACTCCCGTCCAGTCGCTCTCCCGCCGTGGGCTCCAACCGCCATTGCCTCGGGGAACGGCCGCAAGCTAGCACGCTCGTACAGATCCACCGTGAAATCCACCATGAGGTCCTTAATCAGAGGGTAGCAGGTCAGTGGCTCGATCACGAGCAAGTCGCGTTCCCTGCGCTGGTACACGCGCTCCTTGCACGCTAGCACAGGCCGACCATTGACATTCACGGCACAGATGCCACACTTGAACATCCGACACTCTCGATGGAACGCAAACGGTTCCCCATGCTCATACACGTATTCCAGTAGGTCCAGGACAGTGGTGTGCTCGTCATAGGAGACCACGTACTCCTGGTAGGTTGGGGCTGGATCCTGTCCAGGGTCAAAACGGAACAGTCGCACAGTCAGATTTTCTCCCCGGTTCATCGCATATCTCTCGCTGCTGACATGAGGCACCCCCGCATGCGCGTTCCATCACTGTAAACCAAGATGCTCTTCGTCCACTCGGCCGATTCCTTCGGAAAGTCTATACGATAATGAGAACCCCGTGATTCTTGGCGTTGCAGCGCAGCCATGATCAGCATCTTCCCAACGTCCAGTAAGCTAGCATTCTCGATGGCCTCCACCCACTCGAGGTTCGCCGTCGGATTCTTCGAGCGGATGCGCGTGCGCCCCAAATCCACGTGTTCGATTTCCTCGAGCGTGTGTTGGGCATCGAGCAATCCGGCCTCGCTTCGAACAAACCCGACTCGTTCCCACATTGTCGTCTGGATTTTCCGCCGGACTCCGCGCGCGGTGTACGGGCCTTCCTGCTCGAGCACGGCGAATAGGCGCTTCGCCTCTTGGGCGACCTCCTCCACATCAATCTTCTCGCGGGCCCGGCTCTTCGCGGCAAGGGCTGCTGAGCGGCCAGCGCGCTTCCCAAAGACGACTGCCTCGGCCATCGCGGTCGACGCTAGTCTCTCCGCACCATGGAGTCCACCCGACGTTTCTCCTGCCGCGAACAACCCCGTGATACTCGTCTCATGCCGTTCGTCAACAACGACGCCGCCGGGGAAGAAGTAAGGAGCCAGAGTGACTTCAACTCTTCCCTCTGCGGCGATGGTCTCGCTCATTGACCTGAGCACCTGCTGGACGAACGGGAATGAGGGGCCCAAGGGGTCGAGATTGGTGAAGTCGTACCAAACACCGCCGTGCGGTGAGCCGCGTCCCTCTCGCTGCTCCAGCGAAATGCCGCGCAGGTACATGTCCTTGGTATAAAGAGTCGCTTCCGGGTAGCGCTGCTCCATGAAAAGCTCACCAGCAGCGTTGTACAGTCGGGGCTTGGTACCGGGCAAAGTGGATGGTTCACCCAGCACCTTTCCCCTAAGCCCCGGCGGATATGCGAGGCCTATGGTGCAGGACACGAATTCCATGTCCCGTAGCCTCGCACCGCATCGATATGCCAGGGCGTATCCGTCCCCCGTGGCCGATGCCGCGGCGCTCTCGCCGAAGAGCTGGCCAGCATTACCTGTAGTGAGAACAATGGACTTGGCCCGGATTAACTCCACACGGCCGGTTTTTATATTCAGGCCGACGGCCGCGGTAGCGCGATCCCCAGTCCTGAGCAGTTTCGTGATGAGGATCTGATCGATGATACGGACACCCTTGCGCACGACTTGGGGAATCAGACCATACCGCAGGATTGTTGTCGCATTAAGCCACGTGGCCATGAGCATCCGCGGAAAGGAGTGGCCCCCGACACGCAGGATGCGAAAGTTGGCTTCGCCGTCTCGATCGAAGGTCACGCCGTACTTTTCGAGACCCACAACCTCACCATTCTTGATCTCGGTGACAAAGAGTCGGACCAATGCAGGATCGTTCAGATACCGGCCGCAACGGAGCATGTCATCCACGAAGCACTCTTCGTTGTCTGGCGGTTGCAAGACGCCGGCGATCCCTCCTTGTGTAGAGGCCGTGATCCCCGTCCTCCCCACCAATCCCTTACTTGCGAGTAACACCTCCGCCCCGCAAATTCTGGCTTCCAGAGCGGCCATACTTCCGGCTGCACCGCCGCCGATAACCAGTACGTCGGTGTCATACGTGGGAAGAAATCTAAGGTCCATGACTGCTCCCTCAGACGGGATGCCCCCTTTATGGAATATGACGCATCCGCAGGCCACGCCAACGGAGTAGGTGGGCTTGCCGCGAGTGCGACCCGGAGAGACGGTCCCCCGGAACCTCCTTGGTTGCAGGGTATTTGCGGTAAGGTAGGACCAAGGACGAAAGACAGGACAAACACCCGTTCGAGTCAATGGTAACTCGTTCTCTCAATGCTCCATCTGGCAGGTGGCCACGAGAGAGAGCTGTGATCTCAAAAGGCAAGAGTCCTTCTCGCAGCATTCTTCTTTCCATCCGTCTTTCTGCCTAGTGGACTTGGGCAGCTTAAAGACTAAAGACCAGCTAGTTTACCTAATTGCCCGCCACCCCTTGTGTCCATCCATCAGCCCTTGCCAGCAGACTACATCAGAATTCCCGCCTTAGGCCATAGGGGGTCCTCCCTTGCCGCTTCTCTGCCTAGATCGCATTCATAGTTGCGAACAAAAATACCTTCCGACCTTCCTTCTCGAGGGTGGGGCGGTAATCTTTTTCAGACGTGACATCGCGATGGGTGCTGGTCCCTTCGGCTAACTCAGCATGGCTTGCATCCGTATCCGTACTGTCCAATAAATAGGAAGCAGTTTTGGGCTCCTCTCCCAAAAGTGTTAGGGGAGCGGGAGCTGCGCACAGCAGTGGTAGATGGTCGAAATGTACGTCCACGTCGTCCGGAAGCCGAACGCCCGATGACTGATCGCCTTCGCCTTGCTGCTCATCCCCTCCAGGGCCCCGTTGGTGACTCGGAGGGTCGTCCAGGCCAGGATGCCATCGAGATGTACGCGGAGGGTCTGGGCCAGTTTTACGAAGGGGGCCAGCCGGCTGTGGCTCGCCCGCCAGAGCCGCTGCCGGAGGTGGGCCGCGGCCCAGGCCGTAGAGCGGTAGTCCCAGAACCGCCGGAGGTCCTCCTTGAGGAGGGCCGCCCGTACGATGGGGGCGTTCAGGCCGACGAGCGCCGACAGCCGGGTCCGTTCCGCCCGCTCCAGGTTCTCGGGGTTCTTCAGCCAGAGGAGCCGCGTCCGCGTGCAGGCCGGTTTCTCCGCCTCGGCCAGCTGTCGCCCCAGCTGCCGGCGCACGGTGTCCACAGCCTCAGTCGCATAGCGGGTGAGGCGGAACCGATCGAAGACCACCATCGCCGAGGGCACGGCCTGCCGGACCACCGCCAGGTACGGCCGCCACATGTCGCAGCAGACGACCTGGATCGCCCGGGCGCGGCGTTTCCCCAGCCAGGCGAAGAACCGCTGGAGCGTGGCCTCTTCCCGCTCTTTCCCCACCCAGACCACGCGGCGGCGCGCCAGGTTGGAGTCGAGCGTCTGGTACCGCAGGCCCTTCCGGCGGCTCACCTCGTCGATCCCCATCAGATGGAGCGGGACCCACCGGCGATGGGCCACACCCCACAGGACGGCCGCCTCCACGACACTGGCCACCATCTTCCAATTCAGGCGGAAGTGGGCCGCGACGCTACGCCAGTCGAGCTTCCGGGCAAGCGTGGCCACGGCCCGCGCCAGGCTGTGGGTCGCCCGCTGCCACTTCTCGGCCCGGGGGATCCGCTCGACCCGGAGGCCGCAGATGGGGCACCGCACCCAGGCCGGGGCATAGATCGGCCAGAGGGGCTGGTCCCGCACCGACAGATCATGCAACCGGCGGGCCGGCCGGCGGGTGTCGGCTACCTGGGACGGGGGCCGTCCGCACGCCCCGCAGGCCAGCCGGCGGCCCGGCAGGCACTCCACCTGGGCCACCAGGCTGCCGTCTGGTTGCTCCTCCACGTGGGTAACAGTATGGGCTTTCATTCCGAGGGATTTCCTGGGCCGCGTTTCCAGGCGCATCGGGCCTTGGCCTCCTCTCTTCGGGTTGCGACCCCCGAGGAGGATAGGCGAATCTCCCGATGCGCTTCTACTTTTCGATGCTTACGCGCTCAGGAGGTTTTGGGGTACCAACCGAGATTTGAGTGAGAGTATGGCACTCACAATCAACGCTGTCAAGACAACGTATCGCGCCCTAATCTCCGGCTAAGCGGTGGCCAGCCGGGCGATCTTGCGCCGCGCCCGGACGAGCAAGGCGTGCTGCAGGGCGCCCGAGAGCCGCAAGAGCGTCCGTCGGGCATGCGCGACGACCTTCCCGACGGTGTTGAACAGCAGGAACCGGAGACGCTTCGGCCGGGCGGTCCGGAGATCTCCGGGTAAGGTCAACCGCTTGAGCGCGGTGAGCAGGTTGTAGGTGAGCACGTTCAGCCGGAACCAGGCGGCGTTCGCCCCGAACTTCCCACTGGGCAGCGCGGCGGCCGCCAGCTCGGTCTTGAGGACGTGATGGGTGTGCTCGATGGTCCCTGCTTTCTCCCGGTGCCACCGGAGGATCGTGAGCCCATCCTCCGGCCGATTGGTGACCACGGCGAAGTACTGCACGCTACTCCCGTCGGCGAAGAGGCTCCCCTGGCGTCGCTGGATACGCACCGCGAGGTAGCGGCGAACGCACGGCCGCGCCTTCCGGTGATCGCCATCCTCGGGGACGTAGGGGACTTCGGCCCAGGCCCGGATCGCCTCGGGCTCCTCCCGCTCGAGCTGCCAGGCGGCCGCGGGGAGGCGCCGGATCTCGGCCTGGAGCTGCGCGGACATATCGGCGCTAATCGCGTAGGCGATTTTCTTCTCCTCGCACCAGCGGAGGACCTCCGTCTCGTAGAGGGCGCTGTCGGCCCGCAGGGAGATGCGGTCCACGCCCTGGGGCAAGTTGGCCACCGCCTGTTCGAGGACGCGCACGTTGCCGCACCCGGCGGGCACCTGGCCATCGCGGAACTGGTCGTGCACGATGACATCGTGCTCGGCCCAGAGGACCACGACGGGCTGGTAGCCCCGGGTCCCGTCGTAGGCCACGGTCGCCGCGTCCTTGTGGCTCTCGACGAGCGTCGCGTCCACATCCAGGGTGGCCGTCGCCGCCCGGGCCCCGCGCTGGACGCCCGCGACCAGCGTCCGGTTCGCCTGTCCGAGGCCCGCCAAGGGGGCGGACTCCAGGGGGACCGTGGCCGCGGGCCCGGCCACCCAGAGCGGCCCGTCCTCCACGTGGAAGGCCTCGAGGAAGTCCCGGACCGTGGTCGCGGCCGGCAGGGGGTAGCCGAGCAGCGTGGCCAGGGCCTGATCCTCCCGGAGCGTCGTGAGGTCCTGGCAGCGGTCCCCGCCGCTCGTCCACAACGCGACGAGACTCTCCACGAGCTGCGAGGGGGGTAATCCGCGCTGCCGCTGCTTGACCGCAACGTGGGTGTCGACGGCCTGGGCCACCCCGAGCTGGCGGAACAGCTCGATCACGAGCGGGACCCCGGCCCGGCCCGTGACCAGCGTGGGGTCGATCGCGTCATCGATCTCGAACGGCAACCGGGGCGAGGTGTCGGGCATCGCTCTCCTCCTTGTGGTGTTTGCACCCACTGGGTGAAACCAAGCAAGGCCGATGCCAACCCCGCGGGCCGCGCGCACTGCGGGCCGCTGCGTGATTCGCGATCCCCCTCAACTTCTTAGCCGGAGATTAGGGGCGCGCCTGTCTTTGCTCAGCAAACTTGTCCGCCCCTAACTGTTCAGCCATTCTGTCCGCTCTCTTACCCATGCAGAGGAGGACAGACGGCACTGACCCCAGAGGAAGGACGCCGCTTGCATCTCCTCAATCTGCTCGAGCGGGGGCAGATCACAACCGCCCAGGCGGCCGAGGCGTTGGAGCTCACCCCCCGCCAGATCCGCCGGCTCCGAGGGACGCTCCGGCAGGCCGGCCCCGCCGGGCTCGCCCACCGGAGTCGGGAGCGACCGGCGCACCATCGTCTCGCCGCCCCGCTGCGCGCCCAGGTGGTCGCCCTCGCCCGGGGCCGGGACTGCGGGGCTCAACGATGTGCACCTCACCGAGAAGCTCACCACCCTCGAGGGGCTGCCCGTCAGCCGGGCGACGGTCCGCCGGCTCTTGCGGGCCGCCGGGGTCGCGTCCCCGCGCCGCCGCCGCCCACCCCTCCATCGCCGTCGCCGGGCCCGCCGGGCCCAGGCCGGGCTCCTGTGCCAGCTCGACGGCAGCCCCGACGCGTGGTTTGGCTCCGCCCAGCCCGTCTGCAGCCTCCTGGGGGCCATCGACGACGCGACAGGGACCCTCCTCGCGGCCACCTTCCGGGCCCAGGAGGATGCGGCGGGCGCCCTGACCCTCCTCCGCACCCTCGGCCAGACGGTGGGGCTGCCGGCGGCCGTGGCCACCGACCAGCACGGGATCTTCCTCCGGAACGATGCCCACTGGACGCTCGCCGAGGAACTCCAGGGCCACCAGGACCCGACGCAGGTCGGCCCCGCGCTCGCCACGCTCGCGATTGCCCACCTCGTGGCCCAGAGCCCCCAAGCGAAGGGGCGGATCGAGCGGCTCTGGAACACCCTGCAGGACCGCCTGGTGGCGGAGCTCCGGCTCGCGGGGATCACGACGCTCACGGCCGGGGCCACCTTCCTCGCCACCACGTTCCTGCCCGCTTTCACCGCCCAGTTCGCCGTCCCCCCCACGATGGCCGCGAGCGCGGACCCGCCCGGCCCCCCGGGGCTGGGATCTGGCCCGCATCTGGGCGTTCCATTACGCGCGGGCCGTGGCCGGGGACAACACAATCCGCGTCGAGGAGGTCCGCCTCCAACTCCTGCCGGGGCCCGGGCGCCGCAGCTACGCGAAGGCCGCGGCCGATGTCGTCCAGTGCCTCGACGGGTCGTGGCGCGTCTACATCCGCGACCGGCTCGTGGCCATCACCCCCGCACCGGCGGACCCTGGGCAATTGCGGGCGCGGCGGCGCCGGTGACGTCTCCGGTTCCCTGGCTCCGGCCCTCGGGGCAGACATTTTTGCTGACCAGTTAGGCGGACATTATCGCTGAGCAGCGACAGACAACGTATCGCGCCTGTAGTAGATGCTCAGTGAATTTGTCCTGTCCTTCCTGAATACTGGTAATTACTATCGCGGTTGATCTTTCCCACGATCTGCTGCAAGCTGCCCGCCTCTGATCATTCCCTCTTGGATGAATTTCGGGAGGGAGATGTCTTACGATGGGTTAGAGGTGGTAAATTTCGGAGTGGCGGTTCCGGTGGCGGCTCGATAACAGTGCCAGAAATGCGTACTTCGTCATTGCCCGCGGACCGCATTCTGGCGGTTGTCAACCGCTAGGGCACTGTTTCTGACACTAGTAAATCGAGGAGTTGGGAGTCTTCTCGGGGCGGGGTGGCGGTTTCGGTGGCGGTTCGATTCGCAGTCCGGGCGTCTACACCCCCGACACCCCCGCTTCCACCATCTGCCGGAGGCGCTTGAGAATGACCACCAGACGCGCCTGGCTCGCCGTATCCGGGGGAAGATGGGCGGGGAGGGCTTCGACGAACAGAGGGGTTGCCAGGAGCGTTGCCAAACGCCTACCGAGGAATTGGCGAAGCTCGGGATTGGCCTGCGCAACCTCGTCAATGATCTCGGCCCGGCCATCGATGAGCGTAACAATGTCCTCAAGATCGCGGCTAGCGAGATAGTCCCCGCCACCGCGCCCGGCCAAAGCTTCCAGCTTCGTGGCCAGGAAGTATGGGGCCGTCACAGCACGGATCTGCTCGCCGCCCGGGAGGACGATCGCCTGTGCATTGATGAGGGCCGGCCGGTACCACCGATTGCCGAAGCCCAACACACGCTCGTCCGTCGGCATGATATCGAGAATGATCTCCGACGCTCGCCACCGGCAGAGAGGGGCACTCGGCGTTCGGTCCTCAACGAAGCCGGCCGTCCGAAGCTCGCCTGCCAGCTGATAGTACTCCGCCAGCGACCCCACCTCGGTGATGACGTCGACATCCCGTGTGGGACGGACCTCGGGAGCCGCCGGATCGGTCAGGAGGAGGGCTGTCGCGCAGCCGCCCAAAAAGACCATGCGATCAACAAGGGGTCCAAGGTGGGCCACAGCCCGGGCGATGAGGACCAGGTTCGGATCAGTCGGCCGCATCTGAGGCCTGGAGTCGTTCCTCGAGGAGCCGCACGGCCAGCGCCCGCTCGCGGGCCCCGCTCCCGCGCACTGCGTCCACCAGCACCAGGAGCTCGTAGAGCTTCGGATCCTTGCGCGCCGCCCGGGGTGCCGCCTTGTACAGGGGGGAAAAGGCAAGCCCGCGCACCTCACCCTCCGGGTCCGGCCACACCGGGGGGAGATCGCTCGACGGCGCCAGCTCGTCACGGAGCGGCGGCGCGGCGTAGGCGGTTGGCATTCCGCGAGTCGGCGCGCCGCGCTCGGGGACGAACGCATACTGCACGCCGTGAGTGAGAAACTCCTTGAGGGCGGAAGTGACGGGGGCGACAAGGTCGTCACGGGGCGTGGCGAGACGCGCCGCCACCGCCCGCTTCACCGCCGCATGGACTTCCGACGGACTCATGCCCAGGTCGGCAGCGAGCCCGTTGTAGCTCCATCGCGCTCGACCGAGCGAAACGAGCTTGAGGAGGACAAGCACGTCTTGCGGTTTGAGAACCATCGGGCTGTTCTCCATTCGCGAATAGAGAATACACCAGCCATGCTCTGAGGTGAACAGAAAAAGAGCGACCCGCCCAGGTAATTGCAAGATCCTCGACAGACCTACTGGATGGTGGCAGCGCGGGTGGCGGTCCATGAACTTCCCTCCTCTCAGACTATCAAACACCAATTGTTCCGATGACGTGAATGGATGTAATAACAGACAGTTGCCACATTGCGGTAGCAACGATAGCTGCCTTACTACGCCTATATCGTAACTGGACTGGTTTTCCCATCCATCCACTATGCTTGGGAGAAAACCGAAGGCTGAGGGTCTGAATCTTACTCGCGGACCCTGCGGGTTTCCAAGTTCCGCCTTGTTCTTCGCGTTAGCCTTTGTGCATACTTGTGTTGCCGGGGCAACAAAAGGCTGTCTTGCGGGCGCGCGTTGGCGCGTACCTCCGGCAACGATCCGTCAGGATCTCAATTTGCATGGCGACCAGACCGGAGGGTCAGGGGATGAGCCGCAGTTGCTATGTTTCTACACAGTTGCCTTTGTGCTGGATGTCGCCAGTTGTGACGATATGCTTCCTCCTGCTATTCTATCGTCATGCAGCACAAAGCGAAGCAGGAGTTGGCGATCTCCAAAGGGCAGGCAATGGGGCTCTGCTGGTTGCTGCAACAGCCCCTCGGATCGGGCGGGGAGGTCCTTGCGGGGCTCACGCGGACGCTGGCCTTTAGCAGGCCACTGAGCGGCACAGAATGGTCCGCGGTGCCACCCGCGGACCGGGAGCGGGAGACGCGGGCCTTTCACCAGCGGGTGCTGCGACTCTTCAGCAAGGGCATCCCGATTCGCTGCCCGGTCGTGGCGAGGGTGTCGCCCACCGCACGGGGGCTGAAGGTCGAACGGTTCCGGGACGCGAAGGCGCGGGATCAGGGGCTGCTGCAGCTGCTGGAGGCCCGAGGCAGCCGCCTGCGCCGATGCCGGCTCTGCGAGTCATGGTTCTGGCGGGAGCGCAAGCGCGAGTACTGCGAGCCCTGCTTTCAGTCGGGCACGGCTCGCAGCAAGGTCCACCGGGCGAAAGCGAAGGCGGCGCAGGCAGGCTGAGGCGAGACAATCTCCATGGCGCTGGGGAAAGGGGAGCGAATCTTTCCGCCGAGCGCCGTGGAGCAACGCAAGCGCCGGGCATAGCCCCCCTCACGCCATCTTCCTGCGCTGTCCCCGCTGCTTCTGACACGCCATGCAGAACGTCGCACCGGCGAAGAACCGCCGGGAGTACTCCGCAATGCGCTGGCTCACCTGGCTGCCACAGGAGCCGCAGCGCAGGGAAATCTCTGCCGGCTTGGCCGGAGCGGGGGGCTGGGGTGCGCTGGCAGTCTCGGCCTGGAGCATTGCCTCCGTTGTGGGCGTTGACGACTCGGGGATCCTCGGCTGGGTCTCGCCGGGAGTCGTCGCCGCTTTTGGGGCCGGCGCAGGGGGCGAAGTGACGCATTCGGGAAGCACGGCGCCTGTAGTGGCCGACTGCTCGTCCATGGTAAGAACACTGGACACGGTGCCGGCCGCGGGCGTGCTACCGGGGGCCCGGTTGGACGCGGCGGGGGCACCATGGATGATTGCATCGGGACTCACCGGGGCGAGAGTGTCCTCCGGCACGGCCACGTCGAAGGGAATCGGCGGCGGCAGGGCCTTGTAGCGAACGATAGCCTCGGGGGACCCATCCCACTCGATCTGCAGGAGGTAGTGCGTCTTCTTCGTGCCCTCGCAGGAGATGACGCAGGCTTCCCGGCGAATGGTGAGAGGGATGCCGCTGATCCGCCCGGCGGTATTCCGCAGATGGGCGAGGACCCCCAAGATGCGGGTGGCGTTGTGGATGGAGCCCGTGTCAATCTGGTAGACCCCGGCGGCGTTCACCTTCGGGATGGAGAGCATGAGGTGTGCCTTGAGGCTACACTCCTTCGTCTGCAGCCGGTTGCAGGGGCAGGGCACCGTGACCTGGGTGTTGGGGGGATGGTTCCCCCGGATCGCGGCGCGCTGCTCCGGGTCGCAGTCGGCCCAGCGGCGGGTGGCCTGCTCGTTGTTCCCCTTGCAGCGGACGCCGCCCGCCCCGTACCACTTGAGCGAACAGTCGAAGACCCGGGTGAGGTCCTCGGTGGGGAAGTACACATCGGTGAGGGTGGTGGGGCTGTCGCCGAAGACGCGCTTGAGGTCCCCCCGCGTGTCGTCGAGGACGAACGTGTTGGTCTCGACGGGGCGGCTCTTGCCGGTGCTCGTGGGCGCCTTGACGCCCAGGCGGATCTTCCCGAGGCGGGGGAGGTGCGGGCGGAGCCCCTTGATCCCGGTGAAGTGACGCGGAAACGTCTGCATGGCGGACTCCTTGCGGTGAGAGGGAGGTGGATTCCTCAGGGGCAATTGCTATTCCCTGGTTCTTGCGGTGGCGCGCAAGAACCACGAGTCAAACTTCTCAGGGGAATCAATATCGCGCTCCCTTGGATTCACGCAGGGCGCGGGCGGTGCCCGAAACCCAAGGGTGGCAAGTTGGCAAGTTTGGTCGGGTGAAGGTTGATCGTCGAAGCGACGGCGGCCCGCCCCTGGACGCTCGAGGTCGGGGGAAGCTCTTGATCGGTCGCCTGCGGGGAGGTGCCCTGAGGGGCCCGGGCACCTGGCGCGATGAGACCCGCTTCTTCGCCGGGTGACGCCGTCAGGGGCTGGAAACCAGCTGGGGTGCGGGGGCGACCTTGACGGGATCGACCTTGAGGATCTCGACGGTCTTGGGGATCGTCGCTGCGCGGCGGATGGGGGCCGGGATGAGATCCTCGTTCAGGATCTCGCGGTGCTGGAGCACGACCTTGGCGACGTGGCCGCCGCCGAGGCCGCTCTTGGCGCCGGCGGCCTCCAGGGCGCCGAGGATCACGGGGCGGAGCCGCTTCGTGGTGGCCTCCGCCTGTGACTTCGCGCGGCTGGCCGTGTAGTAGTCGGCGAGGAGAGCGGCGAGTTCGTCGTCGAGTTTTGCGGACGGCGTGCGAGCCGCGACCTCCTGGTCGTAGGCGGCCCAGCACAATTTCCCCCAGCGGCAATAGCTGCAGCGCCACGAGTCGGCGCGGTAGGGACGGACCGGGAGGGTGCGGTGGGCGGCGTACGCCTCCACGGCCTCGAACTTGGCGACGGCCCCGGTGAAGACGCCGTCAAACACCTCGCCGGAGGCGTGGTAGGTCCCCTCGCTGGCGATGACCTCGAGGATGGTGACGCTGTCGCTGACGGCGTCGTACTGGATCCGAAACTCGACGTACTGGGCGGTGTTCTTGTTCTTGATGAGCAGGATCGCCTCGCGAATGGCTTGCCTCGCCTGCTTGAGCCCGCGGAGGTAGCAGCAGCACTGAGCGACGTAGTCCATCGGGGGGACGCCCGCGAGGGCCTCCTGGAAGCTGAAGTGGTTGATCGCCTTCAGCTCCAGGAGGCGGGTGACGCCGAGGAGGTCATCGACGAGGGCGTCGATGTGGCCGTGCATGCGGTCGGGCGGGATGTATTCGCCGCAGACAGTGCAGATGAAGCCCTCGCCGATGGGGTGCGGGAGGAGGATGTCCACGGGGAACTGGCGACCATGGACGATGACGGCCGCCTTCTCCAGCCACTTGATGGTGAGATCCTCGTGGATCTTGCCGTCGTCGAAGACCAAGAGAACCCGGCCCGGGAGGGGTGCGGCAGGCGTGTCGAGGCGGTGGTAGACCATCTGCCGGATGCACCGCCCCGGATTGTCGGGCCCGCTGGGACTGGCCATGGACGGACGCGGGTGGTACGGCTGCTCGTCGTCTTGGGTGGCCTGGGCGACTTTGTGGATGACATCGGCAAGCATACAGGGCTCCTCGGTGAGGGGTTCACCGGGGACAGCGGCCATCCTATCGCGCGGCGGAGCCGCAGGGGATCGGGTAAGTTGTCGGAGTGCATAGGCGAGGTCCAAGCCGAGCCGACGAATCTCTCCTAACATTGGATGTTTCGGAGGCGCGAACATACCCGACACGCCTAGACCAGTTACCAGCAATTACCGGCCGATGCCGGGGAGGACGGTACCACGACTCGAACGGGCATTCCGGTTCTCGTGACCCTCCGATGATCCGCGGCCAATTGACCTCTCTGTCTCGCACGCGGACTTCACGAACTCCGTCCCGACCGCCAACTGGACCAGCAAATGCGAAAACGCTCAACCAGCGTTGACGCTCCGAGGGTTCTCCTTTCGCCGTGCCCCACCTTGACTTTCCCCTGCGCAGTGATAGTGTTTCTCGTGAATCGCGCGAAGGCATGGCATCGTCCACAATATGTCAGGGCGAGTCGGGCGCTCGGGATGGCGATCTCGGATAAGGCTCGGAAGATTCTCTGGGGGCGGTCAGGTAACCGGTGCGCAATGTGCCGGCGCGAGTTGGTCGTCGCCGCAACCTCTGCAGACGACGATTCCGTAGTCGGCGATGAGTGCCATATCGTCTCCGCGGCCGGTCAGGGTCCACGGCACGATCCAGCGTTCCCGGAGAATTGCCTCGACGAACCTGCGAATCTGATCTTGCTCTGCCGCGTGCACCACAAGATGGTGGACGATCAGCATGAGACCTACACGGCGGAAGTGCTTCGAACAATGAAGGCAAACCATGAAAGGTGGGTGGCGTCCACGCTGACCGAGGGAAAGGTCATAGCTCCGGTCCGCGTGCGGCGCTTGAAGGAGAATATCCCAAGCCATTTCGTGCGGCTCACATCGGGCCGGGATCTCTTTGCAGTTGTCGATGGCGCGTCCGGGTACGCTTTTCAGCACGACGAGCCAGCGTCGGAGGCAGAGGCACAACTTCTCGCCAGCTTCCTCCAGGAGATGCAAGACTACGGCGAATTATCGAGTGACCTGGAAGCTGGAGACCGCGTCCAGGCAGCCTTCAGGTTGAGTGCTCTACTAGAGAACATCGAGCAGGCAGGCTTCTGGGTGTTCGGCGGAGGGGAGGTCCGGCGGCTTGAGGGCGGAGGCACCGCACCATCCCCATTTCCCGTCGCCATCCTCCAAGTGTTGCGCAAGGACAACCCTGAGATCCTCAGGGTGGATCTCAGGTCGGCGCCCGGTCAGGATCCCGAGGTGGTGCGGCATACGGTGCAGAGGTAACGACTTGCAGGCGAGCCGCCTGCCTACAACTTAGCTACCGGCTTTGCTTGCCTCGTACAAGAGGCGTCTGATACAGGGAACGATGCCCGACAAGGCCGGCCCCGGCGGCGCGCCGGGCGGACCGACATTGCTTTCGAGATGCATAACGCGATGGAAGAGCCAATCGATTCCAGTATCTCGAATCCAATGGCGCCTTCCCCGGCCCCGGCGGACCAGCCGGGTGCGGCCCCTGTCGCGATGGCCGACACGGAGGGCGTGTGGACAACTCCACGAATCGAGCTGAAGGCCTGGCTGTATCGGCATGCGCCCGGCTTATCTGCACTGTATGCCGGGGCAGTTCACCTGATCTTTGGTCTTCCCGTCCCCGGGCGTGTTCGCTTTATCGCTCATGCGATACGGGAGGTCTGTAACCGTCTGCCCGACGCCGTGTGCGGTGTGGAAACTGAACGTCTCGACTACGCCACGAGAATGGACGGGATTGCGGGAGCATGGGAGAGAAGCGGTCTTAGGCTCGACGCATCAGAGTACGCGGGTGAAGCACCGGGGCCAGAAGGGCCGGGAAGAGTGCCCGTTGATGCCGCCCTGTTCGCAAAACTGTTAGCGCTCGTTGGGGATCATGCCAGAGGACGTAAGAGACCCGAGGAGAACGCAGCGCGTTTATTTGAGGCGGTTTCACCGGGGAATCGCGCCTTGCGCGAGATGTTGGCGCCCGTGATACGGCAGTGGGTTGGGGTAGGCCGTTGGTCGGTAGGCAAAGCACACGACTGGAAGCTGCTGGACGAAGAGTACCCGGAACAGGACCTCCGACGAAAGTTCGAACTGTTCGAAACAACACTCATGGCGCTGGCACTGGGCTTCTTTGAAGCCGTGGATGAGTTGGATGAAATCCTGGAAGAGACCAACTCCTGATGAGGTGTCCCGGGCCGTGTCCCTCCTCGGTCACCCGGGGCAATACGGGTATTTCTTCGATCGACTTCAGAACCCGCTCTGGCTGGGACCACTGCTTCAAAAGGGCTTCTTCCGGCAGCCACTGACACCCATATCCGACGCCAAGACTGGGTCCATTCGATTCCCGCCCTGGCCCGAATCCCGGTACTTGGCGCGGATGGCCACCCTCCAGGAAGCGCAGGAAGAAGTGCTGCAAGTCGTACTGAACATTCCTGACACGGAGAATACCGCCGTCCATGAAGATCTTGCGGATGTAGCTCTGGCGCTACCAGTGCAATTGTCAGTTCGGCTAGTCCCAAAGGCGAAGAAATGGGCTGAAGCACGCTACCAGTTGCGCCTGCCGGAGAAACTGGGTGCTGTGGTGGGGCGCCTCGCCCAGGGCGGGGCCGTCGACGGGGCCCTTGATCTCGCTCGGACGCTCCTAGCGGTCTTGCCTGATCCTCGCACTCTGCCTGCCGCCGAGCTTCCCGAAGCAATGCGGCTAATGCCTGAACCGACGGCCCGCTTCGACGTTTGGGATTATGAACAGATCCTCAAGAAGCACTTGGATCAACTGGCCGAAGCGGCAGGCGTGAGGGGGCTCTCGCTCTTCGCCGATCTCCTGGAGTCGGCCATCACGCTATCTCATCGGCGTGCTGATGGTGCGCCGCCGGAGGACTACTCCTGGATCTGGCGGCCGGCGATCGAGGAGCACGAGCAAAACCGTCGGGAATCGATCAGGACTCTCCTCGTCAGTGCCGTCCGCGACGCCGCGGAGGGATTGGCGAGTCGCGCGCCAGCCTCCGTGTCGGAACTCGTCCGATTACTTGAAGCGCGTGATTGGCCGGTCTTTCGCCGCTTAGCGTTGCATCTCCTGCGGCGCTACCCGGACTCCGCGATAACGCTCGTCGAGGAACGGTTCACGAACCGGAATCTTTTTGATGATCAAAGATTCCGTCACGAGTACGTCCTAATGGCCGCGGACGTGTTCGCCCGCGTGTCCGAATCTGCCCGGCAGACGTTTCTGGACTGGATTGACCAGGGGCCGGACCTGGTCGCCTTCCGAGCGAGGTATCGCGAGGAAGGGGGTGCGGATCTCGGCGACGGGGATGCTGTTCGCTACGGCAAGATCTGGCGTCGAGACCGCCTTGCGCCCTTGAGCGGTGCCCTTCCCCCGGAATGGAAACAGCGTTATCTGGAATTGGTCGCTGATGTCGGCGAGCCACAACATCCGGAGTTCGCGGCCTACATGGAAAGCGGGTGGGTTGGTCCGACGAGTCCGAGGTCAGCTGACGACCTTCGAGCGATGTCGGTGGCGGACATCGCTGCCCTGCTGAACATGTGGACGCCATCGGGCGACTGGTTTGGTCCCTCCAAGGAAGGTCTCGGGCGTGAACTTGCCTCAGTGGTGCAGGCCGATCCTGAGCGATTCGCCAGGGAGGCTCGACTCTTTGCCGGCGTCAATCCCACGTACGTCCGTGCTGTCGTGCAGGGGTTGGCAGACGCAGCCAAGGAGGGCCGCGCGTTTGCCTGGCCGCCCGTAATTGATCTATGCCAATGGGTCGTTCGGCAACCCAGAGAAGCTGTGGCGGGCCGCCGCACCGAGGATGAGGATCCGGACTGGGAGTGGACGTGCAAGGCCATTGGAAGCTTGCTGTCCGCTGCATGCGAGCAGGGTGAGGCGGAACTGCCATTTGATCTTCGTGAACGTGCATGGGCAGTTCTTCGGACGCTCACCGACGATCCTGACCCGACGCCGGAGTACGAAGCCCGATACGGCGGGACAAATATGGAACCCGCCACGCTGTCGATCAACACTACTCGCGGCGAAGCTATGCATGCGGTCGTTCACTATGCCCTCTGGGTTCGTCGGCACATTGAGCAACTTACGGATGGACCGGCGCTTATCGCATCGGGGTTCGAGGCAATGCCAGAAGTTCGTGGAGTTCTAGAGGCGCATCTCGATCCAGCGAACGACCCGAGCCTGGCCATCCGGGCTGTCTACGGGCAGTGGTTCCCCTGGCTCGTGCTCCTCGATCGTGCGTGGGCAGCAGCTCAGATACTTCGTATCTTTCCGGCGGATAGGACAGACCTTCGGGGCGCTGCCTGGGAGACATACATCGTCTTTTGCAGACCGTACGACAACGTGTTCGAGGTTCTGGAGCCGGAGTATTCGAGGGCGGTGGAGCGGCTCGGCGATACCGCCCGGAGCGTCGGTCATCACCTCGGCGATCCCGAGGCGCACCTTGCTGAGCATTTGATGGTCTTCTATGGCCGCGGAAAGCTAACTTTGGATGCGCCTCCCAACTTACTCGCCGGGTTCTTTGAAAAGGCGCCTGGCCTGATTCGGGGGCGAGCGATCGAATTCATCGGCCGCAGCCTCCGGGACGAGAAGGGGCAAATTCCCGCTGTCGTCCTGCAACGGTTTTCGGCACTGTGGGAGCGGAGGATTGAGCGGGCTCGTGCTGGGCCGGGCGATTCTGTTGATGAACTTGCCAACTTTGGTTGGTGGTTCGTGTCCAAGAAATTCGATGAAGCATGGGCCATTCACCAGCTTGGAGAAGCGTTACGACTAGCGAAGAAGGCTGAGCCTGATCACATGATCGCCGAGACGCTGGCCGAGGTGGCTGTTCGCAGACCTCGCGAAGCTGTGGAGTGTCTTGCGGCTCTAGTTGAGGCCGATCGTGAGGGCTGGGGTATTCTTGGGTGGGACAAACAAGCGCGCGCGATTCTGGCGGTTGCGATGGGAAGCGGCGACCGAGCGGCGCAAGAGGTGGGGACCACCCTGATTCACCGTCTAGGCGTTCTTGGAAGACTCGAATTTCGTGATCTGTTAAGGGTTTGAGCTAAAGCCGGAGCTTCCCCGACATCGCTCATTCTGCCGTAGCATCGCTGGCCTACTGAGGATGAGGGCCTCCCACGGCCCCAACAGATTTACGAGCAGTTGTCCCATCTCCTCGTACCACGCGTCGTCCGGTTCTCCTTCGATGTGGAGAATCAGCGGTGGGTCCGTCGCCGTTTGTCGCTCGGGTCGGGTGCCGCCTTCCTTCTTCATGTCCGATCCTTCCACAACTCGATCTGGCGATCGAGGTCTGTCCGGTCAAAGAGCAGCTTCCGCAGCTCGCGGCGATTGGGAAGCGGAATCCGCACGCGGTGTAAAACGCCCGCCCACTCCAGGCTATGGATCGTCCAGGGCGAAACGCTGAGATAGCGTGCGGCTTGAGCGAGGTCCAGGAGCCGCGGGTCGAGCGGGAGTGGGGTGGGCTTCGGCACATCCTCTGGTTTGGGGTGCTTCCGGGGGCGCCCGGGTCCTCTCCGGGCGTGCAGCAAGGGTTTGTCGGGAGGATCGGCCTTCCTTCGTCCTCCATTCCAAGGGATCGCGGCAGTCGCTCGCGGTGCCGGTCGATCCATCGGTCAAGTGCCTCTTTGTCAAAGCGCACGGACCGGCCCAGCTTGATCGCGGGCAGCCGATTCTTGATCCGCTAGCCTCGCCCCGCCAAAGATGTGCGCGAGAGCCCGAGATAATCCGCGGCCTCTTGGATCGTGAGGAGTCGTCCTCGCGGTGCCACCACTTTCTCTCCGTGGTCATTTCTCGCGATGCCAGTGCGTTCCGGCCGCCCTGGCCGGCTCACCGGCACCGCGACATCCGGCCGCAGATTGTCAGCAGCCTCTGCTCGGCGCTCCCGTAGGACTTCTTCTACTATTACATCGGCGATCAGCCTCACCCATATCTCAGCCGCCGGAGAAAGGCGCTCTTTGATCGACTCAGCCAGACCAATACCATCCTTCTGTGTTGCGTCCGCGGTCTGGGTCGAGTCGTCGGTCTCCTTCTCTGGTTCTCCCATGATCACATGAGCCTCCTCTACGGAGCGCTGGCTACGGCGACCGTCCGGCCTGAGTCCGCGCTTCCTTATTCGGTGGCAGTTCGTTTTGACACAACGTCGCCGTCTGGACCAATCCTCGGGGGGCAGGTCAGTTTGGCCGGCATTCAGAGTTGTTTTAAGAACCCTAGATACCCCTTGCGGGCCAGGACGGCCTCTATTTCAGCTCTTGTCAAGCCCCTCTTCCAGAAACTCTTCCAGAGAAGGCGCTTGGCCAAGGACCGGATCGTTCGCCAAGGAACATCGAGCTTGAGGACCTCGTATAGGTTTGCGATTAAGTTTCTGATGTCTATCTGAAATCGGCGACAAACGGATACAGCATGCCACAGGTCGGGGCCTGAAAGATCAACGAGAGCATTCCCCTCGAAGTTGCGACCATGTTTATGAATAGCCTCGGCAATGGCACCAGCAACAAGAATGCTGGACAGGCGGTAGGCTACTGGTTGTGCATTCGCCTTCAGGTGATTCGGGAGGCCGGCGAACAATAGCTGCCAGGAATCCCTACTAATGATTGCCCCAGCGAGAAGGTTGTCCTCTCCGTAGTCCATTATGGTAAGGCCGTTTCCCTTACGATCTATTGACGATCGAGTGCATGAGTATTCCGCAAAGTAAGCTGCAACAATGTGACCGGCTTCATGAAGAGTGGCATTTCTGATACTGTCGAAAAATCTACAGATGGACATATGAAGGCACCTTATTGTGTCGTCCGTTGCTTGAAGTCGTTCAAAGCTAGGGGATAGCCATGGTGCATGTCAAGGAGCGTCTGGCGCACTGCAAGAGGCGGGGCGCAGCCGGCTAGCCTCGCCTACCCCCGCCCCGGTTGCCCGACTAATCTCGGCGCCTGTTGACCGGCTTCAGGAACCTCCTTCTCGACGCGCCCTCGATTATCGAGGTGAAATGGGCGGGGCTGGGGTCGAGGACACCATGAGGAGATCGCCGCTCTCCCACGATGATCCTCGCGACGGTGGGGGAGCTAGTGATCTGTAACAGAAATAGCTTTACAATCAGGTGCTGTATGTGTACAAGGGCTCATGTTTACTCCAGCGCGGGCGCTCACGATCGACGAGAATCAGCGGAAGCGACTCCGGTTCCTGGCGAACTCGGGCAAGACACCGCAGAAGGTGGCCCTGCGGGCCCGGATCGTCCTGCTGGCCAGCGAGGGCGTCCCCAACAACGCCAGCGCGGCGCGGCTGGGCACCAGTCGCCCGACGGTGCTGCTGTGGCGGAGCCGGTTTCAGGCCCGCGGGGCGCCCGGGCTGCTGAAGGAGGCGCCGCGGCCAGGCCGCAAGAAGGCTCTCTCGCCTGCGGTCGTGAAGCGGGTGGTCGAGGCGACCTTGCACAGTACCCCGCGGGGGGCGACGCACTGGAGCACCCGCACCCTGGCCAAGGCCCAGGGCCTCTCCCACATGACGGTCCAGCGGATCTGGAAGCAGCATGGGCTGCAGCCGCACCGGGTGGAGACTTTCAAGCTCTCCCGCGATCCCCACTTTGTCGAGAAGCTGCGCGACGTGGTGGGGCTGTACCTCGATCCGCCGGACCGGGCCCTGGTCCTGTCGGTGGACGAGAAGAGCCAAATCCAGGCCCTCGACCGGACCCAACCGGGGCTGCCGATGAAGCGGGGCCGCTGCGGCACGATGACCCACGACTACAAGCGCCACGGGACCACCACCCTCTACGCGGCCCTCTGCCTGCTCGATGGCAAGGTCATCGGCCAGTGTCTGCCCCGGCACCGCAGCCAGGAGTTCCTCCGCTTCCTCCGTACCCTCGATCAGCAGACGCCGGCGGCCCTGGACCTGCATCTCATCGTGGACAACTACGGCACCCACAAGAGCCCCCCGGTCCAGCGCTGGCTCCACCGCCACCCGCGCTTCCATCTCCACTTCACGCCCACGGGCAGCTCCTGGCTCAACCTGGTCGAGCGCTGGTTCCGCGAGATCACCCAGAAGCGCATCCGTCGCGGCAGCTTCGCCAGCGTCAAGGAGCTCCTGGCCGCGATCCAGGAGTACCTCGATGAGTACAACCGCGCTCCCAAACGCTTCGTCTGGACCAAGAGCGCTGACATGATCATGACGAAGGTCGATCGTTGTAAAGCAGCGTTAGTTACACAACACTAGCTTCCCTCCCTTATCCTCTGCGCGCACCCGCGGCAGAGGTGTTCGGGAAGGCCAGCATGAACTGGGCATTGGTCCGGCGAACACGGGGACTCGTACCCGCAGAGGTACGCAAGGACCGTGCATCTATTCCCTCGCCAATTCCGACCCTGCAGGGGAGGGCACAGGTCCCGGATTCGGGAACCGCGGCGGAATACGCAGGTGTCGAAGGCCCGGGCATTACACATCTCGGCCGCATACTCGAAGGACACGTCGAACTGTTCAAGGTAGGCCCCCTCCGGCAACCGCCGGTCGGCCTTCAGGGTATCGTGCCATTCGCGAAGCGTTCCGGGCAGCACAGGCCGGCCGAAGGCGTGCGTGAAGAAGAAACTGTTCCACACGTCTCCGGGGACTTCGAGCGCACTGAGCAGGGTGAGCCCGCCTCCCCGGAAATACTCGATGATGTCCTGACACCCTGTGGTCTGGAGGGCTGCCAGGAAGGGCGGCATGAGCGCACTGCCCGGCTTCACGTAGTCCCGGAACGCCGCCCACACCCGCTTGAAGTACCGGTCGTCCGATGTCATCCAACGGCGGTACTCCCGCTCCAGCACGTGCGGAGAGCCGAAGAGGTCGGCTAATTCGCGATCCCTGGCATCGATGGCACTCGAGAAGGCAGTTGACCGGGAGGTGGGAAGCTTGTTGGAAGCGCTCCAGTACGTCAGGAGATAGAGCAGGTAGGCAACTCGGTGTACCATATCGTCCCCACCGTGCTGGGCTGCGGCTCTCCAGAAGGCGGAATGGTCGGCAAGGTAGCGCATCACGTTCCGACCGTGGTGCGCGAGAGTGGCGAGCGTTGCGGCGATCGAGAAGAGGTGCATGGGGTAACGCGGCGCGACGCTGATCGGGTCCTGCCCATCCCGCTGGGTGAGGGAGGTGAGCACGTCCACCTTCCGGTCCTTCTCGGCCGGGCGGGAGAAGGCGTGGAGGACCGCCAGTGGAGGCCGTCGCGCCTGCGCGTAGTCATGCACCAGTTCAGCGAGAATGGGGCCACCTTTCTCCCACACCTGCTGATACGAGCGCTGGGCATCAAGGATGTAGCAGAGCCAATGGGTCAAGACCTGCTCGGCGGGGGGAAGGCGCTCAAAGACAGGGCCGGGGATCTGACTCTCCGTCCGGTACCAGCGAGCATGGTCTAGCCACGTGACGACCGGCCACATGTTCACCAAGACAGACGGGACTCTCATCGTGGCCTCCGGTCCTTTCCTATCCTCTCCCGGCGCGGAAAATCTCGGGGACTCTCATACCTCTGAACCCGCTCGATCCTCTCCACCCAATCACGGTACCGTTCATCAGGAGCAAATGCAGCCTGTCCGGGCATGTCGTCCTCGCAAGGTCGGCCGGGGAAACGATCAAGGCGTCGCCCGTCCTGCCCTGTCTAAGAAACTCGTCTCCACTCGCAGAGGCGCCTCCTCGGCACTCAATTCGACACGGGATGAGCTCGCAGCCACTGATCGAGGGTGGTCGGCGGAGGAACCGTCGGCAGCCGGAGCAGCCGTGCATACCGATCGATGACCGATGCGCTGGGATCGACGATTGTCGTCCGCGCAGGCACGCAGGCAGTCAACAAGAGCGTCCATACCGCCGCATCCGCTGGCGGCAGGCTATACCCCACGATCACCGTTTCCTCTGCCGCACGTAGTGCGTCAGCCGCTTTCTTCCACAACCTTCGGAACACGGTGTTGCCGCTCTCCTCGCCGCCGTAGTCCTTTAGGAAGCTTGGATGAAGCAGAGTCTGGTCTTGGTCGGAGGGTCGTTCCGGCATTGAGGCATCGACCAGGGAGATGTCGAGCGCCTGCAGGAACAGCGGGTCGAGAGAGATCTCGGTGCCAAGCGGTGCCGGCGAGAGCGCCTCGCGCGGCAGCGGTCCACCGCCTGCCGCCACTGTCGCGCCAGGGCGAAGGTGAGGCTTGCGGTACCATCCCGCGGCCCCGTGCAGGTGCAAGACCTTTACCGCGGACTGCGGAAGCGCGACCGGCGTAGCAGTACACCTAGGATCGCAGAATACGAGTGTGGTCCCGTAGCCGTCTCTTGCCGACCACTTGCCTTGATGTAGAAGAGCCCGCTCAATGGTCGAGTCGTAGTTGAATGTGACGACGACATCGCCTGCGGCGAGTCTTTGCCCAAGACTCTGTAGCGCCATCCAGTCGGACGCCCCGTAGCGACCTCGGTCCTCTTCATGTCGATGTTGGAAATAGGCCTCCATTGCCCAGAGTAGAATCCGCCGGGTCCTCCGGTATTCCTCAATGTCAGGCGTCAGGCGATCGTAATTGGCTTCCGCAGCTGCGACATCGCCGGGGCCTTGCCTGCTTGCTCTCAGGATGTTGAGCAGCGCCTCATCGCCCAGGAAGTGAGCGAAGTCCAAGGCAGTGAAGATTTGTTCCAGGTTTCCGCTCCGATACGCCTCGCGAAGCAGCGGGTTGCCATTGCGCTGTAGCCATCCCAGTGTTGCCGGCCAGTCCGCATCGTATTGAAAGCGGTCGAAACACCTTTCGCAGCTCCGGACGTACCCGTCAATGGATTCGAGCAGCTGTCCGCCGAGCGGGTAGATCGGAAACGATGCTCCGGCTCCAAGGACATAGGTCCGCATTTGGGCCTCCGGGGTGATCGGCAAGAGAGCTACAAGCTTCTCATCCGCCAACCCTTGTCGTCCCGACATACTCCGCGCCTTGAGCGATCGCGGCCCCGATGTGGCGGAATGCCTCCTGACCGAGCGCGAGGGGATGGACGTTTACCTGGACGGCAAGGGTAAAACGGTCCGCCGTCCGATCCAGCGCGATTGTGTTAACATGGAAGAGCGCGCCGACAATTAGGCCGTCCTTGGCAACGTCGAGGAGCGCCGCTTTCGTTGTTTCCTGTTCCGAGATCGCGAGGAGCATCCGGCTCAACCCCTCGGAGGCGCGGTGCTCGTCATAGTAGCCGAGGAAGCTGTCCCCCGGATTCAAGACCCGCGCGACGGAGACCGCGATCAAGCCGAAGGCTCCTGGCGGTCTGGAGGGGATCTGCCGCTTGAGTTGGGCGTGGGCTTGCTTGATGGCCCGGTCAACGCCGGTTGCCGCGAACGGACGCTTGCATTCGATGAGGATCTCGGCCACGCCCAACCGGCAGGTTAGATCGGGATGCTCGCCAAGCTCGACGGGCAGGCCGCCCGCTGCGATCCGCGATGCCAGGTAGAGTTCGAACAGGGTGTTTCGTGCAGCATTGGTACTACTGGCGTTTTCGTCAGCGAGGAGCGGAGGACCACTCAATACAATCTCAAGCTTGCGCCGCAGGGCCTCGGGATTCACGTTCCGCAGTTGCTCCAGCGCCTCCGCAAACTCGAGCCCTTCGATCAGGGCCGTCGCGAAATGAACTTGATCATTATGGAGTCGCTCCGCCCTCTGTGGCGGGATGTCGTTGACGTTGCCGGGCTCGATCAACGAAATCAACTCCTGGATCTTCCGCCGGTGTTCGCTGAACCTGCCACGGCCTACAAGGTCGGCCAGCCCCACGGAGCGGCAGACTTCAGAAGCCCGGTCGAGCTTGTCCAACACATCCTGAAACCGAATAGGCATAGTCTCGTTCCTTGCACCGTCATTACGCCGATGTCGCGCCCTGCGCAAGTTGATTCTGCTATTCCGCCTGCCTCAGGAGAGAAGCGGCAGGCCCTTCGGGGTCATCGCGTCTAGGATGGGGTGCGTCAGGAATGCGAAGCCGAGGGAAATCAATAGACGCTTTTGATTCGATTCGATGTCGGGGCGTTGCCACAAGCGGCGGAGGCCGGCGGCGGCAGCGAAGTTCAAAGCGAGTCCATGGACTAGCGCCCGATGGTTCGGATGAACGGCGGGCTCAAGCACGTCAGGCAGGCAAGCCAGCGCAGCCCCGGCCGCGATAGCGACCAAGAATTCCCCAAGAGTCGGCTGTTCGTCTGCCATCTTGCAGAAACCCAGATATGCGACGCCGCCGACTGCGGCGCCTGCTACCGCGTGTCCCGATCTGTTCACAATGCGGCCTCCTTCGCGGCTGCCCTGTCCTTTGCAGCACAGCAATGGCCATAGCTCTTGCCTGATCCGCACCGGCAGGGATCCTTGGAACCGAGGAATCGCAAGATTTCGGACGGCTCGTGGCCGACCACACTGCCTGGCCAGGCTTCTTCAATCCCGACACCGCGCTCCCGCGCCTCGACCCACGCCAAGTGCTTCCCGAGCCAAATAGCGGTGTAGTTTGCGTATTCGCGGACTCCACGCAGTGGCCATGTCCAGGCTCTATCGGCGGGGAAGAGGACGCAGAGGGCGTCGATGTCGTTGAGCATATGCGGGGGCGGTCCGCTCGGATGTTGGTGGTCAATCCGGGGCCACAGTGACCGTGCGATGGGACAGCCGGGTGGTCGCCGATATGCAATCTCGATCCGGAAGCCGCCCGCCAAGAGGCGCCCGAGGCGGAGTGCCGGACGTGGGAAATGTTCCCCTCCGCACTGCTCGTAGTGAGCGAGCGCCCCATCCGTCATGACCCGGACAGGACGATCTTCATCCAAGTCTGCCACGATGGCCTGGATCTCCTCTAGATCCATCCCTTCGGGAAACGGGGTGATCGTGCCCCGCCAAGCGAGCACGAATTCCCCGCATTGTACGCGCTCGACCGCCTCTCGCGGAGTCTGGGGCTCTTCCTGACCGATGCAATCGCGACCCAAGGCGACGGCATGGATGATTCTCTGCGGGTCGCGGTGACGACGCCGCACGATTGAAGTGAAAGATGGGTAGGCTGAGTGCATGGCGGTGACCTCCCGCTCCCACCAGGGGGTCAGCAGTTCAATTTCCCACGGGTTGAGCGGGAGGTTGGCCATGTCATCCACCTCACCAGGTTCCATGCGGCCGAGGTGGGTGGACAACTCCGCCGGGCGGCTCCGGTCGCGGCGGGTGCTGCGGGTGGGGCGGATGGGGGTGCGGATGCTCCTGGTGATCGTCCTTCGACATTTCAGACTCCTTCTGTGCTGAGCCCCTCCCCGGCGACGGGCCCCGTTTCGATGATGGATGCCGGGCTCCAGTATCGTGTACGGGAATTTCTCGCGTATGATAATTCTTGCACGTGACACAGTCAAGGAGTAATTTCTTGTCGGCGAGAATGACAGGACGTTGCGGAATATAGCCGCCTCGCGGCTAAAGGAGGTCTGCATGCCGGAAGGCATCGACGTGGGGCAGTTGGGCGATCGACTCAGGCGAGTCCGAACCGAACGGCGACTGACATTGCGAGAGGTCGCAGGGGCGACGGGTATCAGTATCCCTTCACTCTCACGGATCGAGCGTGGTGCGGCCAAGGAATTCAAGAGCGGAACGCTGCTTAGCCTTGCGCAGTGGTTGGGGACCAACCTGAATGACTTGACGGGCTCGCCCTCTCCCGTCACGCGCCGCCACGGTAAGATCGTCGAAGCGACTCCCGACGTGGTGGAACTGCATCTCCGCGCGGACAAGAAGCTGAACAAGAAGAGCGCTACCGCCCTCGCGAACCTGTTTCGCACGGCGTACGAACAGCTAGCCAAGACGGGTGACAAGGAAGAGCCGTGATGTTCCTGCCGTTTAGTGAGCGAGGCAAGCGGTGGGAACCGGTCGGGCTTCGCCTGCGTCGACTGGCGGGTGTCCGACTCGCGGACCCTTTGGATCCGTGGCTCCTCGCCGGCAAGGTCGGTCTGACGGTTGTTGATGCGCGTCCTTTCCTGGCAAACCTGCCGGTGGAGGAGCGGGAGCAACTGATCTCAGACGGCGGGTGCTGGTCAGGCGGGATCTTCCCCGTCGCCTTGCCCAACGGTTCCCGTCTTTGCATGCTGAACCCGAAGCACAACAGGCATCGACAGAAGATCACCCTGATGGAGGAGATCACCCACACCCATCTTCAACATGTGCCCTCTCGGCTTGCGTACAGTTCAGCGGCTCTCCGGGTGCGGGACTTAGATCCAGAGCAGGAGGCGGATGCCTACGGGATTGGCGCAGCAGCGCTACTCCCGTGGTCGACTTTCTTTCCTGCGGTGAACGACGGCCAAACCGTCGAGGAACTTGCGGCAGAATACGGTGTGTCTGAGGAATCTGGTCACCTATCGCATCAAGATCACGGGAGCGTTTCACCTTTACCGCTCCCGTCAACGCAAGGCACCGATCTGACCTGCGGTTGCCGCCGTTGCCCCGCGGGATCCAAACTGGGGCAAGACGCCCGATTGCCTTAGGCGGTGGATCGTTCACGCGGTCACCCTTCCGGGAGCTCGTTTCAGAGCGCCGGGCGGATCCCGATACTGGCTGGATATGGCCAACGCCAAATTATGGCCACTTCGTTGTCTCCGTCGGAGCTTTGTGGTACAAGCACAGGCAAACGAAAAGTCGTGGCGGAGGAGCCCAGAGAGATTGAGGGCAGGTTCGGAGGGTCGGTGCTCTTCGTACTGGACAAGATGTTCAGCACGGGACCGACGTCACACGCGCCTCATGGCTCCTCCCAACAAATAGAGATGTGGCCCATCGGCTTCCGGGTGGAGGAAGGTGGCCACCAGTACGAAAGATAGGAAATGCCCATACTGACTTGGCTCGATCGGGAAACCGCCATGAAAGCTGCGGAGGCCGTGCCCTACCGCGTTCTCGACCTCGATCCGAAGCTTTCGGCCGACGACCCTTCCGCCGAAAACCTTATCATCCAGGGCGACAACCTCGAAGCCGTCAAAGCAATCATGCCGTACTTCGCCAGCCGCGTGAAATGCTTCGCCATTGACCCGCCCTACAATACCCGGAGCGCCTTCGAGCACTACGACGACAGCCTCGAACACTCGACCTGGCTCTCCATGATGTATCCCCGCCTCGAACTCATGCGCGACCTGCTCGCCGAGGACGGATCAATTTGGGTCTGCATAGACGACAACGAGGCTCACTACCTGAAAGTCATCATGGACGAAGTCTTCGGGAGGAAGAACTTCATCGCCGAGATCATTTGGCAGAAGCGAACATCACGGGAAAACCGGGCCGCGATCGGCTCTGCCCATGACACCATTCTGGTCTATGGCCGGATGGAAGCGAAGGCATGGAAGGACCACAGGAACCTTCTACCCGGCACAGGCAAAGGCTACGGTAATCCCGACGACGACCCACGTGGCCCATGGCGTTCGATCCCGTTCTCGGCACAGGGCTACCGAATCAATCAGATGTACGAGATCGAGACGCCATCCGGCAAGATTGTGTCCCCACCGAAGGGCCGCTGCTGGGGAGCCACGGAACCGGTCTACATAGACTACAAGAAGGCCAACCGCGTCTACTTCCCAAACGATGGATCGGGACGCCCCCGAATCAAACAGTTTGAGAACGAAGAGAAGGGCCTTGTCCCGATGTCAATCTGGATGGCCGCTGACGCGGGTGACACAGAGGAGTCGAAGAAAGAGATTCTCACCCTCTTCGATGAGGAAAGCCCGTTCGGGACCCCCAAGCCCGAGCGCCTCCTTAGGCAGATCATCACTATCGCCACGAATCCAGGCGACATCGTGTGCGACCCGTTTCTCGGCTCCGGCACCACGGCTGTGGTGGCTCATAAGATGGGCCGCCGCTACATCGGCGTGGAGATGGGCGAGCAGGCGGTCACGCACTGCGTGCCGCGCCTCAAGAAGGTCATCGACGGCGAACAGGGCGGCATCTCCAAGCTCGTCAACTGGCAGGGCGGCGGCGGGTTCCATTTCGCGCGTCTCGGTCCCCCGATCTTTACTCCCGATGGCGCCATTCATCCGGACATCCGCTTCCCGACCCTCGCCGCGCATATCTGGTTCTCGGAAACCCGGACAGCCTGGCCCGGCAAGGGCGATTCCCCGTGTCTCGGCAAGCACAACGGCACGGCCTACTACCTGCTTTTCAACGGCATTCTCGGCGACAAGCGTCCGCTCGCTGGCAATGTGTTGAACACCTTGACGTTCCGCCAGCTGCCCCCGCACGCCGGCCCGAAGATCGTGTTCGGCGAGGCGTGCCAGTGGGGGGCGGACCGCCTCCACCGTGAGAACATCGAATTCCGAAAGATTCCGCATGGGCTGAGAGTGCGATGAAAGACATCAAGTACCAGCAAGACACGCTCACCGTCCTTCAAGAATACCTCTCCCTCGCCCGGACCTCCGCGCCAAGTGCAGCGTTCGAGGCCGCCACCGCGGGCCTCCCCTCTGCCTTGCGCCGCGAGTACATTGCCCTGAGCGATGCCGTGGCCGATGCCCCGTACGTTTGCCTCCGCCTTCCCACCGGCGGCGGCAAGACCCTCCTCGCCGCGCTCGCCATCTCTATTGCGGGTAAGGAGTTCCTCGACCAGGACTTCCCCCTCGTGGTCTGGCTGGTGCCCACGAAAACGATCCGCGACCAGACGATCAAGGCCCTTCAAACGCCCGGCAACATCCATCACGACGCATTGGAAGAACGCTTCAAGGGCCGCTTTCGCGTTCTGGCCGTCACGGATTTTGACCAGCTTCGCCCCCACGACCTCGGCGCCCGCGCCAACATCATCGTCAGCACGCTTGCCACCGCCCGCGTTGACAACACTGAACTCCGGAAGGTGTACGCGCACAACGAGAACATGGAATCGTTCTTCTCCGGGATCCCGGATACGACACCGGACCTCGAACGCGACGAGAAGAAGAAGGGGAAGCCCATCAAGTTCTCCTTCATCAACCTGCTTCACCTGTGTCGCCCGCTCGTGATCGTGGACGAGGCCCACAACAACACGTCCGATCTCAGCACCGAGGTCATGGGCCGCATCCGCCCGTCCTGCGTCATCGAATTCACGGCTACTCCGGCAGCGAACAGCAACATTCTCTACCACGCGTCCGCCGGCGACCTGTACGCGGCCAGCATGATCAAGCTGCCCATCGAACTCACCCAGCACGCGACGTGGCAGGAGGCCGTCCACAGCGCCGTCCAGGAGCGTCAGAAGCTCGCGGAACTCGCCCCGAAGGAGAAGGACTACGTCCGCCCCATCACGCTCATCCAGGCCGAGAGCATCGACAGGGAAGTCACGTGGCAGTTCGTTCTGGATTACCTCCAGAATGAGGAGAGCATCCCGCGCGAGAAAATCGCCGTCGCCACCGGCACGGAGCGCGAACTCGACGGCATCAACCTCTTCTCCCAGCAGTGCCCAATCGAACACGTCATCACGGTCAAAGCCCTCAAGGAGGGCTGGGACTGCTCCTTCGCCTACGTCTTCTGTTCCGTGGCAACCGTGCACTCGAAAACCGAGGTCGAGCAGATTCTCGGCCGCGTGCTACGCATGCCCTACGCCGAGCGGCGGTCACAACCTGCGCTCAATCGGGCCTATGCGCACGTTTCATCCACGAGCTGGCCCTACGCCGTGCAGCAGATGCGCGACCGCCTCGTGGACATGGGCTTCGATGAAATAGAAGCCGAGGAGGCCATCCGCGAACAGCGCCCGAAGCCGATCCTGCAACTTGGCCTTCAGTACCCTATGACCGACTCGACCGCCGGCTTCCCGCTCTTCGACTTCACCGTCCGGGAGTCCCCGGACCTGACCATCCTCGAACCGGAAGAGCAAGGCTACATCACAGTCCACCAGCAGGAGGACGGCGCCACGACCCTGTCCGTGGACGAGAATATCCCGGAATCGGCCCTACGGAAGGTCGAGAAGCAACTCCAGCCCAGAGAGCGCAACGCTCTCCGCGAAACGCTCGCCATCCGCCGCCGCCAGCGCCAGCGCGACCAGGCTCCCGTCCGCAAAGGCAAGACCTTCATCGTTCCGCGACTGTGCCGCACGATCCAGGGCGAGCTTGAGATTGTCGAACAGGATAATCTCATCGGCCCCGAGGGCTGGGACCTCGCCGACTATCCAGCCGTCCTCACATCGGACGAGTTCTCCACCGAAGTCGAAGCGAAGCGCTACGAGATTGGCATTGAAGGCAAGCGCGTCGTGGAACGGTACCTCGGCGCCCAGATGACCCTCGACCTGAAACACATGGAAGAGCCGTGGACCGAGGACTACCTGATCGGGTGGCTCGTCCGCCACATCGAGGAGTCCCACGTCGCCGATTTCCAGGACATCAAGCAGGTCGCCCTCCGCGCCTTCGTGCGGCGCGTCTTACGGTACCTTACCTGCGACCGCGGGCTCACGCTGGCCGATCTCCAGCGTTACGCCTTCTCTTTGCACAAAGCCATTGACCAGAAGATCGGCCAGCATCGTGACGCCGCGTTCCACAAAGGGTTCCAACAGCTTCTTGCCCTTCCCGCCGCGGAAGTCCGCACGTCCTTCGACTACACCTTCGAGTTTCCGCCTGACGGCTACCAACCCCACGGGTACTACCAGGGAAGCCGCCGGTTCACCAAGCACTTCTACCCCGAGGTCGGCGAACTGGACCACAAGGGGGAGGAGTTCGATTGCGCCATTGCCATCGACGAATGCTTCGAGGTCGAGTGCTGGGTTCGCAACCTCGACCACGGCCCGTCCGCCTACAACCTTCCCGTCCCCTCCGGCCGATTCTTCCCTGACTTCGCCGCCAAGCTCACTGACGGACGGATCATGCTCATCGAGTACAAGGGCGAACACCTCGAAGCCAAAGCCAGCGAGCAGGCAAAAAGAGACATCGGCCGTCTCTGGGAGGACCGCAGCGCCGGCAAAGCCCTCTTCCTTTGGGCCGTCAACCAAGACGCCGTCGGCCGCGCCGTCTCGGGCCAACTCAAAGCCAAGGTCGCAGGTTCTCCATGACCAGACTCATCCTCACAGGAAAGGGCTTCCAGAAGGCGATCTAAGAAGGTACCGGACACCTTTCGAGCGCTAAGTCCTTGGATTGTTTGATGCGCGATTTCAAGTCTTGGCAGGTGGCGCAGAGGGTGCGGTGCCTGAGGAAGCGTGGAACATGAACGACGGTGAGGCGCACGACGCGGACGGCGAAGGCCCCTCTGACAACCCTGCCCAGATTCCGGACCGGTTCATCGTCGCCGAGGAAGAACTCGATGCGGCGGTCCGCACGGAATATGCCAGGTATGTCGAACGCCTCTTGCAATGTGAGCCGGATCAGACGGGGCCGGAGGCGCGACAACGGTTATTCGATCCGACCGCATCCCTCGAGCTCAAGCGGGAATTGCTGGCCAAGCTCGCGCGGTGCGGAACGGTCGAGGCCTATAGAGCCATCGAGCAGTACGCTAAGAGCCCCGATCCTGAGCTGGCGCAATGGAGCAAGATTGCCCTGTGGGAGTGTCGGATGTCCCTGGAGGGCGACCTGCGCGAAGAACCTGTCGGCATGATCTTCACGGGGCTCGGCGGAGCAGAACATCGCCTCCGGTATCTTGTGGCCGTTGGCTTCTCCGGTCTGCTTCTGGACGACGGGCAGCGCCGCAGACTCGTGTCGGCATGACGCATGATATGCGCGCGCTACGATTCCGTCCTGGAACAGGTTCGCGTTCACGCAGACCACGTTGTCATCACGCTCCTGATCTCCATGGACTCGGCCGTCGGAACCGTCATTGACGAGGCGATTGCCGCAACCAATGGGGACGACCCGCTCCTGCGACGAGAGTACCTCGTGACCAATGTCAACGTCCCGACCGAAGAAGAAATTCGGCGTGTCCTGAAAGAGAATCTCCCGAGACGAGATGCCTCGGTAAGACCTCCCTGCGGGACCCCTGTGTTCGCAGCGGAATCATGGGGAATGGCAATGGCTACCTCGATAGATCGGAAGAAGCGGCTCTCGGCGGCGGATTTCCTCGAGACGCTAGATGCGCGGCTGACTGCCCTGAAGCCGGCCGAACTCCGTGCGGCACTGATGGCGCACGCCGAGATGCTGCCAGCGGCGAAACGCGGGGCCTTCCTGGCCATCTTCGAGTTGGCGGATGACGCGGCCGAAACCGGCGGAAAGCGGCGGGGCGCGGGCGCGGAGCGGCTGCTGCGTGATATCGAAGCCCTGGTCGAGCAGTGTGGAGAGGAGCATTACGGGGGACGGGAGAACGATGAGGGGGACGCGGGCGAGGACGACGACTGGGATCATTATGAATCGGCGCATGCCACCTGGCCGAGGGCAAAGATAGACGCCCTGTTCGAGCAAGTGGATGCCGTCTTTCGCGCAGGCGACCTGGCCCTGGCACGCGAGGCCTACGCGAAACTGTTCGACCTGGTCGCCACCTACGGGGAGGACGGCTTCGACGCGGATGAGGAGGAGTCCGAGCCGGTCGGGGCAACCGATCTCGATGAGGCCAAGGCCCGATATCTTCGCGCGCTCTACGAGACGACCGAGCCGGCGCATCGGCCCTCTGCCCTCCTGAAGACGTTGCAGGAACTCCAGTTTGTGGGCGGGCCGGTCGGGATCCCCGAAATGATCGGCGCGCGCCGCGCCTCCCTGCCGGATCGAGAAGCTTTCCTGGATGCCTGGATCGAACTGCTCCGCCAGCGCCAGTCGGACCAGGCTGGGTTCATCACCGAGGCACGCCGGCTCCTCTTCCAGGCGGTACGACTACACCAGGGGACCGAGGGGTTGGCGGAGCTGGCGCGGCGGGACGGGCGGCGCCTCCCGGAGGCGTACCGGAAATGGGTCCAGGCGCTCGCCGAAGAGGATCAGACCGACGAGGCGGTACGGGCCGCCCAGGAGGCGCTGCGCGCGCTCCCCCCCAGGGGAGAGATCCGGGCCTGGATCGCCGAGCTCATCGCAGAAGCGGCAGCGAAGAACAACGACGGGGCCACAAGGCTGGACGCCCGCCGGGAGGCATTTCGGGCGACGCCGACCCTCGCCCGCCTTTCATATCTCTGCGAGGCGGCGGAGCCCCTCGGGCAGTTGAATGCCGTGGTCCACGCGGAGACGGCGCAGGTGCGGACGACCGTGGGGAGGCAGTCCAAGCAGAAGGGGCAGGATCCGGTGGAGCGGCTGCGGGGGCAGCGCCTCCTCGCGACGCTCCTCCTACTCGACGGTGAGACCGAGGAGGCGATCGTGCTGGCGCAGCGGGCCCCGGCCGTAGGCTGGAGCGGGGGAGAGCATCCGGGACCGGTGGTGATGCCCTACCTCCTCTGCGCCGCAGCCGGCGGGGCGGAGCCCGCTGCCGGGACGGCGCTCGCCGAGATGTGGCGCGGGATCGATGCCGACGAATTACGCTTCCCGCTGTGGGACCTTGACGCCCTGGACGGCGACTTCGAGGACGAGCCGGAGGCCCCCTGGCCGGACACGTCTCCCACGCCCCGACCGGTGCGGCTCACCCCGTTTCTCCGGACCCAGATCGAGCGGCAACCGGTCGATCCCGAAGAACGCACTCGCTTCTTGAAGGTGGCCTGGACCCTTGCGGAACGACGGGTCAAGGAGATCCTGGACAAGAAGCACCGGCGTGCGTACGAGCGGGCCGCCATGCTCGTGGGCGCCGTTGCGGAGGCGCGGATCATGGCCGGGGACACCGGAGGGGGCAATGCCCTTCTCTCGAACGTTCGCCAGCAATTCTCGCGGTTCTCGGCCTTTACCCGTGAGTTGGACAAGGCCACTCGGCGCTCACCGCTCCTCCCCTCGCCGTCTCCAAAGCCTCGCCGCTGGTGACCAGCAGGCGCCAAGGCAACAGAGCCGCATCACTGCGATCCCCAGAATGTGGGGGTGATGAGAACCGTTGGGGACTGTGGCGGCGGGGCGGCGTCATGGGGGGCGCAACAGGAGACCGCGTACGATGGCCGTCAGAGGTGAGCGGCGCGGCGCAATGGCCGGTCCGGCGCACAGTGGGTACGGATATGGGCCCAGCCATTCCGGGCGCCAACTGCCTCTCGCAGGATGTCGACGCGTTCCCCCGTCTTGACTCGCTCGTCGGAAGGCAGTGCGGTCGCCGCGTACTCCTCGACCAGCCGGATGCGCTCCTGGCGCGTGGCGCCCAGGGTGAGGATCCGGCTGTACACCTCGCAGGCGTAGGCGAACGTCTCCCGCCGGCGAAAGTCGATCTCCAGCAGCCATTCCCTCGTCCGGGTGTGCGGCAGCCCGGCATACTCGCGTTTCCAGTTGTGGAAGATGTGGGCGGCCTCGTGCACGAGGAAGTCCGCGAAGGTATCCGGATCGGTGAAGTAGGTGAGGGCGATATAGCAGGTGGTCTCCTGGCTCAGCCCCACGATGCTGGCAGTCCCCCCGTGCAGCCCCGGGCGGCCCAGGCCGCCCAGATAAATGTTCCCGAGCTGCCAGGCAGTGTAGGGCCATCGCTGAGCGGCCAACACCGCTTCGATGGTCTCGGGCGTGAGGACAACGACCGCCTGTTCCAGGAGGCGCATCACCAGTGGCCGCTCGACGGCCGGGAACAGCCCATCCACCATTGGGGCGAGGCGCCCGCGAGCGAAGGCCGCCAGGTCCAGCCCCGGAGGGAAAGGTGGGGCCTTGGCACCGGTACCGCGGCGGCGGACCTCCGCGATCAGCGCTCCGTTCAGGGCCGCATGCTGCGCGCGTCCTTGCTCGATGATGTTCGCGCCGGGCCAGCCGCGCGGGTCGGCGTCGGCCTCGCCCGTCTCCAGGTAGTGACAAATGCGTGCGGCCTGTGTCACGTCATCCACGAAATTGCCTCGCCCCTCGAAGGTCCCGCCCGGTCGTCTCTCTGTCCCCGGTCATGGCATTATACCGCAGCTCGTCCGATGGAAGCGTAGTGTCAGCGCCCGGCACCCGTGCCGACATCAGGGTTCTGGCTGTTCCACGAGGCGCCACACCGACCCCCTTGCCGCTATCGAGAAAGCCGCCCTCAGTTCCAGAATCACCCACGGGGCCCCGGGGTGTTTGGAGCCTGCCGGTACTACACCGGCTCGATCCTCAGGGTGCTCGCTCGCCGCCCCAAGGCGGAGCTCCTCGCGCCGCCCTGGAACCCCGTCCCCAACCTCTGGATCAAATCACCCTGGTCCCCAAGATCGCCACAATGGCCGCTGGGAGCTTCGAGCAGAAAGGGCCCCCGGCCATCCGGGGCACCGGCTATGTGGTCGATTGCCCGGAGACCGCCTTCTGGGTCTTCCACAAGAGCCAGTCCTTCAAGGGGAACGCCCTCCTGGCGTTAAACCTCGGCGACGCCGACACCACCGGCGCGGTGTAGGGCCAGCTCGCCAGCGCGTATTTCGGAGTCCAGGGCATCCCGTCCGAATTTCTCGCCATGCTGATGCAACGGGAGCTGATCGAACAGTCTGCAGATCGCCTCCAGGCGCTGTCAGAGACATAGGGAGGGCACGCCGCTCGCGGCGTGGAGTCCGCACTGAAGTGCCTCTGGGAGGTGCTGCGTGGCAACCCAGTACTCGTTGAGATCCTTGTAGGGAGCGAGGTGCTCGGGGCAGAGGCGATGGATGTGCTTGCCCGCCTTCATTGCCGCCTCGGCGAGCACGGCGCCCCGCTGCTGGCCGGCCGTGTCGGCATCCGCAGCAAGGATGAAGGGGGAGGAGGGCATCTGCGCCCACCACTTCTCGCGGACACTGAGGCCGTTGATATCGGCAGCGGGATACCCGGCGGCGAGGCAGGCGAGGGCGTCGAAGAGGCCCTCGACGAGGATACAGCCGTCCTCGTGGAGCGACCAAGCGTAGAAGATCCCTTTCGTGCCTGGCAGCAGGTCGTGGCGCAGGTCCTTGACGCAGGGGACCGTCGCCCGGCCGTACAGCGCGAGGAGGATGCCGTCCGGGGTGGTGAGGGGAGCAACGATGCGGGGCTGGCCGGCGCCACGTCTATGGGGCCAGGCGCCGCACGGGGCGTAGCCAAGTCCGGCGGCCCGGGCGACCGAGAGGAGGATGCCGCGGCTCTCGAGGTAGTGGCGGGCGTGATCATTGGAGAGAAGGTCCTGGCTCCGTCGGAGAAAGGTGTGGACCTCGGGGCGAGCCGGCTGGGGAGGGGGCGCGGGCTTTCGCAGGGTTCGCGGCAGCATGGCCTGAGCCTGGAGGCCGGCACGAGCCGTGCGGCGGTCGTAACCGTCGACCGCTTCGATGCCGGCGTAATTGCAGAGAGCGCGAACAGCGTCTCCCGGAGAGAGGCCGCGGACGAGGCTGACGATGTCCACCACGCTTCCGCCCTTCCCACAGCCATGGCAACGCCACGTGCGGCCGGTGGAGGAGATCCAGGCGGACATGGAGCGGTCACCGTGCCCGTGCTCCACGTAGTTCGGACACTGCATGGACCGGCCGTGGTGTCGCAGGCCATGCCACTCGAGCATCTCCCCGATGCTGACCCAGGCTTTGACGGCTGCGAAGAGGTCGAAGGTGGTTGGGGTGGCGGCAACGAGAAGACGCATGATGGGTTCAGGACCTGCAATCCGCAGCGTGGTGGGCGCCTCGCATGGGTCAGAACAGCGACAGTTGTGCGGCAGCGACTGGGATGACCAGGGAAGGACGGTGGGGCACGATCGGACCCTTGGCCGAGGGTGCCGGCGCGAGGATCTCGCGGTGGTATGGGATAGTGTCGGGGGCGTTCAGCGCGGTGCCGCAGAGCGGGCCCGTGGCCGGAATTCCGTCGGGAATCACGAGGCAGTCGAGGGGGTTCGGGGTCGGGGTCTCGGCCTGGTATCGCTCGAGGATGGCCCGGATCTCGGCGATGAGCGGCTCCAGCTTGCCCGCCGTTCGCTTGAGGCACCCGATGCCGATGGGGCTGGACACGTCGACAATTTCAAGCCCCTTGCGCCAGACGATCTGCGCGGGCCAGACCAGACGAGACCGACACATGGGGCAGCGGGCGTTCTCGCGGAAACGACTGCGCTCCTGGACAGTGTAATCGAGGCCCTCCGGGGCGAATCGGGCGGAGCTGATCCAGAACAGGTCGTCGAGGAAGGCGCTCCCCTTCTCCGTCAGCAGGAGGAAAGCGCCCAACGCGATGAGCTGGTTGGCCGCCTCACGCAGCGCCGTCACGATCTCGGGGATGAACAAGCGGCCCTCATGGATCCGTCGTGCGAGGCGGATGAGCCGCTTGGCCTTGGCGGTGAAGAAGCGCTGGTCTCTCGGGCTGGTGTAGCTCAGAGAACCAGCCTTGGTGTAGGCAGCCAGGTCGATCTGCATAGAGAGGTCCTCCGTCTTGGCAGGGTTAGCGGTCGCGCCCGGCGTACGGATAGCTATCGGGGTCATCCCGGACGCCGGCGATGTGTTTACAGGGGAGCCGCTTGAAGCGCCAGACCGGACAGGAACACTGCCACTCGCCCTGGGCAGTCTGGGAGACAGTCCAGGTCTTGTCCCCGGAGGAGCGCGGCACGGAGTAGCGGGCCTGGTACCGATCCTGAGCGACGCCGAGTAGGGCAGGAAAGAGCTTTCGCTCGATGTCGGTGGCGGTGATCGTGGTGGTGGTTTCATCCCGCAGGCGAGCCGAGAGAAGCCGGCTGAGCAGGGTCCGCTGCCCGGCAGCCTGCGTTTCGGCCGCGGCAACCCCGGCCTGCGTGGACGTGCGGAGGTAGTGGGAGAGAATGACCTCAGCAGCACGGCCAAAGGGGGATACGGCATCGAGGCCCGCCTCGGGGGTCCGGCAGCCGGACGGGAGGGCGAGCACGATCTGGCGGACTCCATTCCCGCAGACCGTGATCCGCTCGATGCCGGTACCGGGGTTCTTGGTGATGTGGTAGACGAGAACAGTGGACATACGGGCTCCCGGGGAAGAGCAAGCTCCCGCCGAAGGGTGAGTGGTTGAAGAGGCATGACGTGTGGCGCGTGTGCAAAGGAGGAAACGTGGGGAATTTCACCGGAGGCAGCGGCCATTCGCTCAGGGGAGACGAGTTGCGTAGAGTAAGGGGTGGCAGGCAAGACAGTGCGATGTGGGGCTGGCCGGGGATTAGGCCTGCACGATTCCGCGTGCATTCCGCCCCGAAGTGGAAATCGCCCCCCCCCCTGGAGCGGCTCTTTCCGATCCCCATGGTAGCCTACACCCCCGCGGTATTCCTTGGGGCCGGGCCAGCCGTGCACGCCGCCTCCCACCGGAATATGAGATTCTGAGGGTCAGGCCGCGCCATGGGACCCGGCGCCGGCTAAGAGGGTTCCCAGTGGGGGTCCTCATCCTGTCGCCCACCTGCTTCGTGGGCCAGGCCCTCACCTGACTGCTCGTCGCGCTCCCCCGCGGCACCTCAGCCGCCCGCCACTGCCGCGACGTGCTGCCTGGCTGATCATGATGCCGGACCCGACCCACGCCCCAGTCTTAGAGGTCCCGGGCCCCTCGAGAGCCCGAGCACCGTAGTGCGTCAGGACAAGCAGGATCCGCATCTCGTCTCGGCGCCCCGGACTTTCTCAAATACTGAGGAAGGGCAAGAGCGTGAAACGCCTTGACTTGTAAGGCGTTCAGGGCGATCCTATCCGGCTAAGAGGACAACAGTCTCGCTGAAAAATATATTGTGGGCGCCCGGTTCCATTTGCGTGCGCTTGTGGCAGGGAGACATGAGCGCGTCGGTGAGATGACTCGCCAGTAGGAGGTCGGTCGATAGGGGGGGCGATTCAGAGAATGGCAATAACGACGCCTGCCGATTACCTTGCGAACGCTTTGAGCCTACCGAGCGGTGCCCGCTTCTATCGGTGTGCGCTGCAGGTCAATCCCTATGAGTACATCATCCGCGAGAAGAAGCCGACTCGGTTCGCGGATGAGGCCAGCTACAATACTGCCCTTGTCGAAGCCTGCAAGCAGCACGATGTTGAGGTGATTGCTGTCACCGACCATTATAACATCCGTAGCGGAGCTGGACTGTGCCAAGCAGCGCGTGAAGCGGGACTCCTCGTCTTCCCTGGCTTTGAGGCAAAGACAAAAGACGGTGTGCATTTTCTTTGCCTGTTCGACCCGACTCGTCCGCCAGACATCGTTGACCGGTTCATCGGTGCGTGCGGCATCCAGGAGGAGGTGCCAGGTGCAGCGAGTCGGACACACGACACGCTGGAACTACTGGCGGAGGCCCCAAAGTGGCAGGCAATCTGTATCGCGGCGCATGTAGACTTGCCACGAGGCGGTCTCCTTGGCATCCTCAGCGGCCAACCCCGGATCAATGCGTGGAAATCCGAGCATTTCTTGGCCTGCTCGCTCCCTGGTCCGGTCAACTCGGCACCCGAAAGCCTGCGGGCGATTCTTGAGAATAAGACGCCTGAGTATCACCGCGAACGGCCCGTCGCGGTGATCAACGCCCAAGATGTTAATGGCCCCGATGATCTGGCCAAACCGGGCACCACCTGCTGGATCAAGATGTCCGAAGTCACGGTCGAGGGACTCCGCCAAGCCTTTCTCGACCCTGGATCCCGCATTCGGCTAGTCAGTGATCCGGTGCCTGAGGAACATGCGGAATTCGTGGCGATTGCGTGGCAGGGAGGTTTCCTTCGCGACGTCGCTGTGCATCTCAACGAGAACCTCAATGTCCTCATCGGTGGCCGCGGAACCGGGAAATCGACGATTGTCGAGAGCCTTCGCTATGTGCTCGGTTTGGAACCGATCGGCGACGAAGCCCGGAAGACGCATGACGGAATCGTTCGTCAGGTGCTGAGGAGTGGTACGAAGATCTCCCTGCTCGTGCGTTCTCATCGGCCCGCAAAGCGGGAGTACGTTATTGAGCGGACTGTTCCGAATCCACCGATCGTTCGAGATCAATCTGGCACCGTGCTGCCATTGACGCCCCTCGATGTGGTGCGCCAGGTCGAGGTTTATGGCCAGCATGAGATCTCGGAATTAGCGAGGAGTGCCGAGAAACGCACGCGGCTACTTGAGCGCTTCAGAGAGCCTGACGCGAGCCTAGTTCAGCGCAAGACCGAACTCCAGCGGGAGCTCGAACGTTCACGGATCCGTCTGCTCGACATCCTGAAGGAACAGAGCCAGAGCGAGGAGCGCCTTGCGGCCCTTCCAGCGCTCGAGGAAACACTGAAACGGTTCCAGGAGGCGGGGCTCGAGGAGCGACTCAAAGACCAGAGTCTCCTCGTCCGTGAGGAGCGAGTCCTCAAGACCATTCCTGAGCGAACCGCGCCATTCCGTCGGCTCCTCGAGGCCCTTCGGACAGCACTTCCCGTCGACCGCGCCTTCCTCTCCGCCGCGGCCCTCGATGATCTGCCCGGCAAGGCGATTCTCGCGGAAGCCGACCGGGTTCTCGAACGATTCAACCGGGAAATGGAAGATGTCGTGCAGCGCATGGCCCGCGTTCTCGAGACGGCCGATACCGGCATTGGCGAAGTCCGTCAGCGATGGGATACGCGTCGCCTTGAGGTCCAGGCTGCTTACGACAAGATTCTCCGGGAGCTTCAGAAATCGCGAATCGACGGCGAAGAGTTCATTCGCTTGCGCCGACAGATCGAGGAGTTGCGCCCCCTGACAGAGCGGCGAGCACTGCTTGAACGTGACCGACAAGAGCAGGACAGGCGTCGCTTGAATCTCCTAGCCGAGTGGGAAGACATTCAAAGGGAAGAGTTCCGTCAACTCGACTCCGCGGCCCGGAAAGTGAGCCAGCAGCTCAGCGGCCGCGTGCGCGTTCGGGTGAGCTTTGGCGGAAATCGGGACCCGCTCTTCCGCCTCCTCAAGGAGCAGATCGGCGGTCGACTCGCCGAGGCGATCGAGATTCTCGGTCGACGAGAACAGTTATCTCTTCGGGAACTGGCCTCCGCCACCCGAGAGGGCCGGGAGAGCCTCGTCCGAAAGTTTGGCCTCTCTCCCGCCGCCTCTGAGCGCCTGGCGCAGGCCGGGCCTGCAGTTGTCATGCAGATCGAGGAGACCGAGTTGATTCACACAACCGCCATCGACCTGAATGTCGCCGCAGAGGGACACGACCCGGAGTGGCGGACATTGGAAGAATTGTCGACGGGTCAGAAGGCGACGGCACTCTTGCTGCTTCTCCTGCTCGAGTCCGACGCCCCTCTCGTAGTAGACCAGCCCGAAGACGATTTGGACAACCGGTTTATCACGGAAGGTGTTGTCCCGAAGATGCGCGAGGAAAAACGGCGCCGTCAGTTTGTGTTTGCGACACACAATGCCAACGTTCCTGTGTTGGCTGATGCTGAGTTGATTTTGGGCCTCAGGGCTGCTGGTGAAGGGGCAGAAGGCCGGGCGGAAATCCCGGTGGAGCATATGGCGTCGATTGATTCCCGTAGAGTTCGGGAGTTGGTTGAGGAGATCCTGGAGGGCGGGAAGCCTGCCTTCGAGATGCGCCGCCTGAAGTATGGCTTCTAGGTAATGCGGGTATGACAAAGACAGACCTCCTCGAAATCATCGCAAACGGCGAGAGCTCCGGAGTCGAGTTCAAGCGGGACACAATCGACAACCGCGCGCTCGCCAAAGAGCTGGTGGCGTTCAGTAATTTCGAGGGCGGCATGGTGCTTCTTGGAGTCGAGAAGGATGGCACACTCTCGGGCATTGCCCGGCCGAATCTCGAAGAATGGGTAATGACAGCGTGTCGCGACAAGATTCGACCGGAGCTGATCCCTTTCTACGAAGTTGTCCGCAACCTTGAACCAGGGAAGGACATTGCTGTCGTTCGGGTCAACCGAGGATGGACAGTCCACCATGTTTGGCACGATAATCATCGGACGTATTACATCCGGGTCGGAACCGAGAGCCGTGAGGCCAGCTGGGAGGAGTTGGAGCGGCTAGCGCAACAACGCGGCGGGTTTCGAGTGGAATTACGACCGGTCTCGGGGTCATCCGTCCGGGACCTGGACCTGCGACGGCTTCGTGATTATTTTACTCGGATCCGACAACAGCCTGCACCCGCCGGCGAGGATGAGGAGGCCTGGCGGCTTCTCCTTGTGAATACGGAGATTCTCGCCGAGCAAGAGGGGACACTCCCGGCAACCGTTTCTGGGGTTCTGCTCTTCGGAATCGTTCCCAACCGTTTTCTCCCTCAAGCGGGCATCGATGCGGCGGCCTATCCCGGTACGCAAAGGGATTACGCGACGCGCGAGCGTGCGGCACTTCGCGGGCCCCTAACGCCTCTCGCTGGAGCTAGCGGCATCGTCGAAAACGGCTTGGTTGAGCAAGCACTAGCCTTTGTGCATCGCAATACACGAGTCGACGCAGAACTTGAGGGGGGCGCCCGGCGGGTTGAACGACGGGAGTATCCCGATGAGGCCGTGCGGGAGACCCTGGTCAATGCCGTCGTACATCGTGATTATCTGTTGTCCGGCACGAATATTGAACTCTCGATCTATGAAGATCGGCTAGAAGTCATTTCGCCAGGGCGCCTCCCCAACGGCATCACCCCACTGGGAATGCGCATCGGCTCACGGGCATCGCGCAATCAAATACTCAAAGAACGTCATGCGCGACTACGGCTACCTGGAGCATATGGGGATGGGCGTCCCACGTAAGATTGTCAGGGGAATGCAGGAGCATAACGGGACGGATCCTGATCTTATCGAAGATGGAGAGCGGTTTATCGTTCGCCTGTGGAGTCGCACTCGGCAGTTGTAAGATCCAAGACCGGACGATTCACATTCAATTCATATGCTCCTGGGCGCCGTACTCGCGTCTGACGAAGACGCGAAGTCTCCTTTCGGGCAACGGTCGCCGTGATTGCTCGGTCCCGCTCAGCGACGCGCCGCCTGCCTTCTCTCCAGATTTCACCCTTGCTGCAACTGAAGCTCGTGGGACCGTACGGGCCATTTGCAGACGACAATCGTACGTCAGGACGGAATGAATCCGGGAAGGCTCCGCGAGGACCAGTCACGGGAGGGTCAGGGGACAGATGGCCTGTGAGAAAAAGCGATCTCTGGAGGGTTTAGGGCAGGACCCTGGCGACAGCCATGAGACAGGTTGAAAGAATGGGATGGACGGCAAGGCCCGCCGCTATCCCACCACCAAAAGCGACCCATCCAATGACTTCCAGGGCGGTGTCGATGTGGGCACCGGTTTCGTGCTGCACGGTTTTCGCCATCGTGGCACCTCCTTCTCCGGTTGTGTTAACACCAAGAAAGCGGTCGCCAGGGCTACCCTGCCGCGCACGAATGCGTCGTGCCCTAAGCCCTCCAACACAAAATAATATAGCATAGAAGTCTCCACCCCTGGCCAAGGAAAGCTTGGTTCGCGTAACACATCTGTGCAAAAGCCGATGACATCTCTCGGGCTACTACCACCGTGGAGTGTGGCAGGCTCTCGATATGGCAGACTCTCGACAAATGCCAAATGCCTTCGGGTACGAGACTGAACCGTAACGATCGGTCAATTGGAGCGCGCTTAGCCAAGAGAACGGAGTTTCCTGCTGGGTACCTCCGTAATGCATTGCTCTGCGGTTTGAGCGAATTCGCCATCCGCATCTTTGCGAACACTTCGTCCGCGAGCATCCGACCATGTCCTGCCAGGAAATCCTCGGTACCGCTCTCGCGGATCCCTCGTAAGGGGGCAGTCAGTGTAATGGATCCCAGTCGCGCCTGCGCGCCGGCACCGGAGTGGAGGAGCCGGGACTCTGGCTCTGAAGGTCCGGACGCCCACCGGCTCCGGAGGCCATCGTCACCGGGGAAGTGCGAAGAACGGCTGAGCGGGTGCGCCAGGTAGGCTGGGCTCGCCGCTGGCCCCCGCCCGGTACCGGTTTAGGCATTGCCGACGGGAATCTCGACAAGCTGCCCCCACGGGGGCTTCTCGCCATGGTGGTCCTCGGGCACGCACCAGAGCACGGGGAAGGGAGGCTTCCGGTCGGGGAAGTCGGAATAGAGGTCGGTGAGGGCGATCACGACCTCCGGCACGATCCGATGTTCACGGAGGTAGGTGAAGGCAGGAACGTGGGAGGTGCCGCCCCCCCCGGTGATTTTGAGTGTGCGCAGGAATGTCGGAATCTCCCGGGTCGAGATGCCCTGGTGGACCTCAACGTCGTGCGTGAGGATCAGGGTCTCCTCGGCGTAGGTGTGGAGCTTGGCGACTTCCGCACCGAAGGCCTCCAGCATCGGCCGGGAGATGCTGCCGGAGGCATCGATGAGCACCACGATCTGGCCGAGGCGCTCGGAGCGCAGGCTCGGGAGGATGAGGTCGGCCTGCACCAGCCACCGTCGGTTCGGCGGGAAGAGAGCGTAGTCGTCCTTCGCGAGGACGGTACTGGCATACCGCTGGAGCACCCGCTGCCACGGGACCTTGGCCCGGCGGAGCTGCGCCACGAGCCGGGTGATCCCTGCTGGCAGGGTACCCCGCTGCTCGGAGGCGGTCCAGGCCTCGTAGGCGGCGACCAGGCGGTCGGCGAGGCGCTCCTGGACATCGGCGGAGACTGGGCTGGGGGTCTGGAGGCAGGTCTGGCCGGGACGGTAGTGCCCGCTGGACCAGTCGGGGGTGTCGGGGCCATCGCCAGCGCCGTTCGCCTGGCCGGGCTCTCTATTCTTCCCCGATGGCTGCGACCCCCCGGATGAGATGGCGCCGCCCTCCCCGCCCGTTCCCATCTGGTTCCCACCGCCACTTCCACCCACGGACGAAGGGCTCGCGCAAAGATCCGGCTCCCGCGTGGGGAGGAGGTCGTACAGTTCTTCCGCGGTGAGGCCCTTGGCCCAGGGGAGGTGGACGAGGTCGAAGACCCCGAGACCCGGCACGGCGACGTGTGCGGGGCGATCGTAGAGGGGCCGCATCGGACTGCTCGGCATCCAGGCGTGCGCGGGGACCTGGATCTCGTCGAGCATGAGATTGACCACGGCATCCGTGGCGAGATTCCACCGGTCGTGGTCCCGCGGGCCCTCCCGGAGCGCATGGAGGAAGGCGACGTGACCGACCTCGTGGAGGAGCACGTAGCCGAACTGCCGCGCGGTGAGGACCCGCGTCCAGTACGGGTTGTACCAGATGCGGTCGATCCCGTTGGTGGCGCCGAAGGTGGGGAGGGTCACGCTCGGCTGGATCCGCATCGGCAGGATGAGGGTGGCCCAGAAGGCATGGCGGACGATGAAGTCGGCCCGGAGGGCCGAGACCCGCTCGGCCTCATGCACCAGGAGGGTGTCGAAATCAGGAACGGCAGGCTGGGGTGCCCTGAGGAGTGCCATGGTCAGGCCGCCTGGGCGAGGGCCCCGCCCTGGCTCGCTTGCAGGAGCGCTATGATCCGGGTCCGGATCCGCTCGAACACCTTGCTGGTGCTGAGCACCTGGAAGGCCTTGGTATCGGCGATCCCCCGCACGAGGAGGGGGAGGAACTCGGCAGAATACCCCGACGCCTCCATCAGCGCCAGGAGGTGAGGAGCTTGCGCCGCGGTGAGTCCCCGCGTCCGGAGGAGCTGCACGACCGAGAAGGTGAGTGCGTAGAGGAAGGCGGGGTCAGCACTCTGGAGGGGTGGGAGCTTCCCCTGGGTGAGGATCGCGTCCACGTCCACCTGGCGGTAGACGGCGTGAAAGGTGGCCCACTCGTTCGCCGCGGCCTCGCCCACGCAGCCGGCGAGGATCCGCTTCCGGTCCAGCGCAGGGAGGTTCATCCCATCGGCCTGGGCGGCCATCGCCCACGAGCGAGGCGTCGGAAAGGCGGTCTCCCCTGTCATCTTGAACAGCCCGGGCTCCTTCCGGAAGGCGATGTAGGCGATGATATCGGGACTGAGGTTCTTCTGGGTGGCCCAGTCGATCCATGCATCCGCGTCGACCCGCAGCGTGAAGTGGACAAAGCGGTTCCGGAGGGCCGATGACATCGCAACGGCGAGGGCCTCGTCCTCCTCGCGGTTGCCGGCCGCCATCACCACGGTCCGGGGATGAAAGCGGTGCGGGCCGATTCGCTTCTCAAGGACGATCTGGTAGGCGACGCTCTGGTGGAGGCGGGTGACCGCGGCGTTGATCTCGTCCAGGAACACCAGGCAGGGCTCATCGCAGGCCACGGTGACCCAGTCGGTGGCGTAGCGAAGCAGGGCCCGATTCTGGTGGTCGGGCACGTTGATCCCGGCGATCTCAGAAGGATCCTGCTGGGCCAGGCGGACGTCCACAAGGCGGAGCTGCAAGTCGGCGGCGATATCCGCCGCCATCGCGGACTTGCCGCCACCGGGGCAGCCCAGGACCAGGACCGACAGTCCTTTCGTGAGGCAATGCTGGGTGAGCCGCTTGACGATAGGGTACGGGTACCCTTCCGACACGGGAAACACGGGGGCGAGGACCGACTTGGCCATGACGAGCTCCTCGGAGAGGGGTCGATGGGGGAGACAGCTACGGCTGGGGCAGCCTGCATTTCATCGCTGTCCATGCGCCTGCCATACCGGAGGCATGGGGGCACGAAACATGTGAGGGGCATCACCTGTGTTACAGGGGGGAAGGGGATGACGGGCTCCATGCGGTCACCAACAACTTCATTAGCGGTGTCGGGGAGAGGTGGCTCCGAGGAGTCGCTCAAGAGGTCCGTCGGTCTGGTATGGTAAGGTCTAGTGCGTGGTTCCCCAAGGCCGGCAAGGGCTAAGCAGAAGAGATGACGGAGGGAATCTACTCTTCTGCTCGTGCTCGGTTCGAGTCCTTGTTGGTTCTCGGGGGAGGGCAATTCTGGGCTTTCGGAGGAGACTGTCTCGCTGGATTGAAGGCTAACGTGTAGCGCGTGAGCGGCGGCTGCCGCGCTGACTCTGAAGCCGACATCCCCACCCCGTCCGCAGGACGTGCTTGTTGGCTACCTTGGATGTCGACCTTCTCAAGCTGCGTGGGCCAGGCGCCCTGGCCGTTACCTCCCTTAAAGAAGACACGTGTATTGGGCTGTATCGACGAGATGACGAACTCCTGAGTGTACTCGTGTGGCTCGCCGTTCTGTTCGAACACGGTGCGCCTTAACACCCGATCGCCGGGCTTGAGGTTCAGCTTGCTGATGGCGTCCAAGCTGCGGCGCCGCAGTTCCTCGTCAATCTTGGCAGATGCTACGCGCACGCTATCAGCCACTAAGCTGAGCCCCAGCCGTCGTCCGAACTCAAGCTGCTTTTCAGTCACAGGCCGGCGACCGTTCCGTTCACCTATCGCGAATGCTACCTCATCCAGGATTCGGGCGGCGGCAACCGATTCGCTGTCGCCCGAGACGTCCACCCCGAGGGCCTCCGCAATTCGGACCTGTTGTGCTGTCGCCATGAGCATCTCCCGAGCGCGTCGAGTGGCAGCGACCTTGCGCTGATTTGGACTCTCGAATCAGCTGGCCGTATTGCGTCCCCATGGCTCGTTATGCTCCGACGAGGACCATCCAGCGAACGAGCAGTCAACGGGGTCGGCGCCTCTCCAGTTGAGTACGTTGGTGGCTGAGACAATGTCGAAGTGCTGGTCTGAAGAAGTCTCGCGGGCGTTTCGGGATACCTCGTTCTACCGGTTGGATTGCGGGAGGAGCGCCAGGTGAACCTTGCGAGAAAAGGTATCGCCGAGCGCAGGGGCTGTCAACTACAAGACCTTGTCTCGGCAGCACGAGGGGCTCCGGATACAGACCATCAAGCATACCTCCGACGGCAGATCGAGATGGCCAGGGTGCAGCGCCGAGAGGTAATGATTCTTGGGGGGGGTAACGCTGCCTTGGACGAGAGATGGCCGAATAGGTCGAAGCCCCGGGAGCTGGAATGCTCCTTTTGGACCCAGTCAGCGCCTCCTCAAGGATTTAGGCAGGGCTGAGCGAGGCGTGCGCCCCACGCGTCAGACCGATGGGCCGGGGGGGATGGTCTCATCGGGCAGCGCACCCGATGGCGGATTCCCTGGTGTCTCCGCAGCGTCGTCTCCATCGCAGACCGCACCCACGCTCGACTGGACTCAGAACAGCGCGAGCTGGGCGAGGTGGGGCCGCTCGGCGAGGAGGTCCTGCAGGCGGTCGGCGGTGACTTCGATTCGGCTGGTCTTCTTGCGGCGGGGGTGGGTGTGCTCGATGAGAATCGACGATGAGGAGTTTGCTCCCGATCTGTTCCAGGGATTCGGAGATTGCGGTGATCGGTGGCGCCGGCGCCATCGCGGTCATGGTGAGGAGCTGCTCCATATCGCGCTTGCGGAGGCGGGCCCAGACGGCCTCGGCGGATTCGGTGGAGCCGACCCGGTGGACTAACGCGCGGGCAAGCTCCAGGACGAGGGAGTCGGCAGGGTCCGCAAGGACGCCGAGGCCCTCGCTGCCGAGCTCCCCCTCGATGGCGAGGGAGGCTTCGAGTTTCGTCGCGATCAGCCGGAGGGCTGTGTCCTGCATGGTGCCCAGGTACGTGAGGAAGAATACGCGGCAGGGGGCGGTCTGCCCGATCCGCCAGGCCCGTCGTGCCGCCTGGCGCAACGTGTAGATGGAGTACCCCGGACAGAGGTACACCATCGTGGGCGTCCGGAGCATATCAAGTCCGGTCTTGACCAACTCGGGGTTACAGATGAGGACATCGAGCCCCGCATCCAGACGTTCCTGGATCCACGCCTCCCGTCGGGCGGCCTCCACGCTCCCCTTCAGCACGGCCACCCGAAGGCCGGCGGAGGTGAGGAGTTCCGCGATCCGGGGCGTGAGGTCCCGGGTCTCGGTGAAGGTGACGTAGACCAGCACGCGCCGCCCCTCCTGCTGGACTTCCTTCCGGCACAACTCGACCAGTTCTTCCTCCTTCGGCAGGGGCCCGGGCACCCTCGGGGCGGAGGCGATCACCTGCTGGGTGTGGGGGTCCACCACGATCTCCTCACGGAACGCCGCCTGGTCCGGGTAGCACAGGAGGCTCTGCAGATATGCAGCGAGGAGGTGTCGAGAGCCCGCGGCGAGCGCGTCCCGCACCGCCTGGAGGAGAGCGTCCGCGAGGCCGTGGTAGGCGCGGGCGAGGTCAGGGGACATGCTGAGGCTGACCACGCGCTCCTCGTAGGGCGGCAGAGCATCCGCTACATCGGCCAGCCGGAGGAAGATGGTGTGTGGCAAGAGGTGCCGGCCCAGGACGAGTGGCGAGATGCCGGGTTTCCGGCGAATACTCACGGAGTGCGTCTTGCCCCGCACCGTCCGGGCGTCGCAGGCGTCCTCATGGGGACCCAGGCGCGTGATCTTTTCCTGGATGCCGTACCGGGCCATCCACGCTTGGACATTCCGGTACTGGAAGCCGTCGGCGACCAGGGCAGAGGCGTTGGCCCGGAAGAGGACGTGGAAGAGGTTATCTGCATACCCGCCCAGAAGGGTCCCGGTGAGCGTGAGGGTCCAGTCACAGGCTGCGGCGAGCGATCCATAGGCGTGCCCCTGGCCGGTGGCCGCCCCCTTCAATTCGTGCACTTCGTCCGGGATGAACAGGTCAAAGACCCCCCGCAGATGGTGCTTGATGAACGTGGCCGGCGCGTAGCGGCGGGGCCCCTGGGGATCAGGCCCGAAGGCCGGTTCGCCGCAGGCAGGGCAGAAGGTGTGCGTCCGGCGGAGCTGCGCGTCCGTGAGGGGCAGCCCGTCCGGGTCCCGCAGGATGGCCCCGCAACCACAACAGGCCGGCTCGACCCATGTCTGGAGGGGCGCAGACGGGTTCGCGGGATCGCGCTGTGCCCGGCGGCGGTGCCAGACCGCAGGCTGCCACGCGTAGTGGAGCTTGGCGCGCTCGCGGCTCAGGATCCAGACCTCAGGGGCCGTGGGGGCGAGCGGCCCGTGCGCACGGATCGCGTCGGCCAGCCGGGTGAGGTGGCCAAGGGCATCGCGCCCGCCCAGGGGAATCGCACGCACGGTGGGCAGGACCGCCTTCGCCTCCCGCTCCCATTTCGGCACGAGATGGGGCGGGCACATGACGAGGGCGCGGAGAGGCCGCGGGGCGAGTGCCAGGAGCGCCAAGGCCACCGTGGTCTTCCCCGTCCCCATCTCCCCGCAGAGGTGGACAGCGCGGTCGCCCGTCACGAAGAAGGCCTTGGCGATGGCCTTGGCTGCCTCGGCCTGCGCCGGGTAGCACCGCCGAGGGAGCGCGGCGAGGGCCGCATCGTACTCGGGAGTCGTCCCCGCGTCCCGGAGGGGATCGTGCAGGATCTGGAACGTCTGGGCCACCCGCTGGGCGAGCGGCTCCCCGAATCGGTCCAGGAACTTGGTGAGGCGGTTTGGCATGGCGCGGCCTCCCGAGGAGAATTCTGGAAGAGTGAGCGCCCAAGCGTGTCCGGGTAGCTCCCGAGATTCCTGAGGGTGCTCAGAGCTGGACCATCGTCCCTGCACACGGTGCGGCGATCGGCTGCTGTGGGGCAGCCAGATTGGAACCGGGCGCCCCGAGCGACCCCGCCCCCGTTGATATCGGCTCGGGTGCGGGGGGTGGCCGGTGGGGTGGGAGGCGCTCGGGCGGAGGAGCGGGGAGCACCTCCGCCGCGATCGGCAGGGCCCCCTGCACCAGGGCGGCTGTGACCGCCTTGGCGAGGCGCTCGGCGTTGTGGAGTACCTCCCAACCGAGCCAGGGGCCCTCACCCTGGAGGGGGAGCAACGCCTCCTCGGTCTCCAGGTGGTGCCACAGCCAGGGGGCCCACGATGAGCGGAGAGGGACCGGGGTGCGGGCATCGATGGCGCGGAGGAGCCTGGCCGGCGCGTCCTCTGCCTGCGTAGCAGGAAGGAGCAGGCTGAATCGCTGTGGCGAAGCCGCGGGGGTCCAGTCCGCCACATAGAGGCCATGCACCTGGCCGCAGGGGAGGCGGCGGACGATCCGCCGAGCGGGAATAGCTTCCGAGGACAGAACGCCCACCTTGTGCCGGCCTCGCCAGGACGGCATGTCGGTGTCGGCACGACCGACGAGCGTGATGGAGTCCTTCGCGCCTGGCCGGAGGAGGGTCGCCAGGATCGCGTGGACGGCCTCGGTCGCCCCGCCAAGGGAGAGGAGGCGAAGGGCGTCCCCCGGGGCGGCGAGGTACGCGTGGACGAGGGCGGTGGCGCCACGGCACTCAGCGTAGAGAAACGTGGGTGGAGGGGTCACGAGCGCTCCTGAGGCAGCGGAATGAACAGGACGTGGAAGGAGGTTCCCCGAGGGCAGCCGGGATCGTATCGCAGTGACCCTCACTGCACCGTCTGAAGCGTGCCGGTGTGGAGGTCCAGGGCGGTGATGACGATCTTCAGGGTGTCCCGCTCCGTGATGGTCCGGCTCCCGTCGGCGTGGGTCTCCTCGCTCCGCATGCTGGCCTTCTCGGTGCGCCCCTTGATGAGCACGGGGTGCCCGGTGCGGGGATCGCAGACCAGCTCGTTGTTCAGGTGGCCGCTGGCGAGCACAAGAGCGAGGTGACCCCGCCGCAGCGGCATGAGCGGCCGGAATCCTTCTGCGCCAGCCGGCGGGGTGAGCAGGCGGAGGAGCATCGGGTAGGCGCCGTGCTGCGCGATCTCGCCCACGAGGTCCTGAGGGTCCACCGCTACGCGCTGGAACAGCGGAGGGTGCGCCGCCGGGGCGACCGGCACTCGATAGGGTGGATCCAGAGCTGTCGGCAGGTCGGGGGGGATGCTCATCCCGTGGCCGATAGCCCGGAGGCTCTGAGCGACGCCGTCATCCCGGCAGGGCGAGTCCTTCCGGATCCCGAAGAGCACGACCTGCGCGAAGCGGTCGTACGCCTCCCCGGGGAAGCGGAAGACCTGCAGGTCGCGCAGGTGCTGGGCGAGGACCGGGACCAGGCGGCGGTCGAGGCGCCGGTCCGGCAGGACGAAGACAAGGATGCCATTCGGGTGCAGGTAGCGGAGGGCGGCCTGAAGGAAGAGGAGTTCGAGCCGCCGCGTGGCCTCATCGGGCTCTGCCTTGGCGTCGTAGTCGTAGGGCGGATTCAGGAAGACGAGGCCGAAGGCCCCATTGGTGACGCGAACGCCCCGGATGTCGGCGTGGAGCACCCGAGTCAGCGCCGTGGCGGCGGTCTCCGCTCTCCCCCGGTGGAGCTCGATGCCGAAGCGCTCCACGGGGTCGAGGGCCGCCGTGACGTCACAGAGCGCGGAGCCGTCTCCGCAGCACGGGTCGATCACACGGACCAAGCCGGGCGCGGCGGGGACCAGGCTTCGGGCGATCGCCGCGCTGACGTCGGGTGGGGTAGGGTAATAGCCGAGCTTGCTCTTGCCGGCAAGGCGCACGACGCAACTCCTTCGGAGGACGATCCCTCCCCTCAAACATTCCAACTGGCAGGCTTTGGGGTCGCGGTCGAGCGACCGACATCTCCTACCCGGGGGTTCCGTCTGGCGGCAGTCCCCAAGGGGTGTCGTCGATGCCGACGCTCATGGTGGATGGTGGCGGCGTCTTCTGTGGATAGCTGTCCTCTGCGCGCCGTCGGCTGGAAGGTCCTCGTCAAGTGACCTCCGCTGCCTGGGGGCGCCCCGGCACCGAGGACCCCGGGTGCTAACAGGTCCGGTGAAGCCACGCCCGGAGGCGCTGGAGCGGCGAGTGGGGCCTCGAGTCAGGGGTGGCGTGGGCTGCGAGCACCGGGACCAGGCACGACGCGGGAGCCCCGTGGCGGCAGAGCCAGAGCAGTTGCTTCGCCCGGGTCACCGCGACGTAGAGCAATCGCACCTCCTCGGCCTGCGCTGCCGGCGTGGCCGCGAACGGCGAGGGAGCGATCCCCTCTTGGCACCCGGCGAGGAAGACGACGGTCCACTCACCCCCCTTGGCCTGATGCATGGTGAGAAGCGCGATGGCGGTCCCGGGCTGGCGAGGGCCTTCGAGCGTTGCACTGGTGTCACGCTCCTCCCAAGAGGGTGGGCTGTACGTCTTCACGCCACAGCGCCGGGCCTCCTGACGGAGGATGCCCCCCTGGGCATGCGTCCGGATAAGAATGGCGATTTCCCGGGCGGGGATACCGAGGGCAAGGAGCGTCCGGACTTCCTCGAAGATCCGTCGGGCCTCCTCCGTGGGACTCGCCGCGGCGATCTGCCGGATGGCGGGATGGGCCTCCAACCGGACCGAGGCCAGGGTCCGACAGGGCGCCCCGGCGGGGGCGATCGGGGCGAGGAGAGTCCGAGCTGCCTCGACGATCTGGCGGGCGCTCCGGTAGTTCTCGGAGAGACAGAGGGTCCGAATGGGTGGAGGGAAGTACCGCTCCGCGTGGAGGAGATATTCGGCTGAGGCCTGGCGGAACCCATAGATCGCCTGGTCGGGATCCCCGACGAGGAGGAGCTCCGCGTTGGCCGTATGCGCGTGGAGCGCGGTGAGAAAATCGACCTGGCTCCGGTCCAGGTCCTGCGCCTCATCCACGGCGATGAGGGTGAGGTCCTTCACCCAGGCCGGGGCGACCCCGTCCCGCAGCACTTCGGTACAGCGCGGCATAAGAGCGTCAAGGTCAAATGGGTCGGGGCAGCGGTTCACGTCCACCAGGATCCGGCGCGCCAGAGCATGGAGGGTGCAGAGGCGCGGCGCGGGTACCCCGTGCCTGGCAAGCCGGTCCCGCATTTCCTGGGCCGCCTTGCGGGTGAAGGTGATCCCCAGCAAGGACCTGGCCGGGGCACCAGCTCTGAGCCGCGCGAGGAGCCACTCCACGATCAGCCGGGTCTTGCCGGAACCGGGTCCGGCGAGCACGCGATGAACCGTACAGGGCGAGGCGGTGGACATCGATGGGCTCCGTGGTGGATGAAGGCTGCACCAGAGGCAGAGGGAGCCTCTATCAAGGCGTGGGCCACCTGCTCGGGACCAGGCTCTCCCCTCCCACGACTCGCACCGTCCGATCAGTCACTCCCTGCCGTGCGGGGCAGGCGACGGCGGTACTCCTCGATGAGCCCGTGGTCTGCGAAGGAGTAGCGGTCCTCCAGGCCGAGGATCACATGATCGATGACGGGGATCGCCATGAGCTCGGCGGCCTTGATCAGCTGCTCGGTAAGCCGTCGATCCATGGCGCTCGGGGCGCTGTTGCCGCTCGGGTGGTTGTGGACCAGGATCGTGGCCGCGGCGTTGGCGAAGATCGCCGCCTTGAAGACCTCCCGCGGCGCGACGGACGCCTCGCTGGTGGTGCCCTTGCCGACGAGGTAGATACCGACGGGCCGGTTATCGGCCGACAGCAGGAGCGCCCAGACCTCCTCGTGGGGCAGGTCGCGGAGGAAGTCGAAGGCGCGGGCGACGTCGGCGCTGCTCGTCACGCGTGCCGGAACCTCTGCAGCCGTGGGCCGATGCCGGTAGGTGACGATCATCTCCCGGACCCACGAGGCGCACGGGGGCACGGTCCGGGACTTGGCGTCCTGGAGCAGTGGCAGTTGCTGAGAGGCCATGGGGAACCTCGGGAAATGACCCGGCGGACGTCGTCCGGGGCCGGGAGGAGGTGCGTGCAGTCGGAGCCGTCCCCCGGCCGCAGGCTGCGAAATGGCCATCCGCCGAAGCACGGGCCGGCGGGGCGTCGAGTGCCCCAGGCGTCGCGGACGGTCATCTGGTCTCATGGGCGGCCACCGACGGCCGGCGCGGGGACCCAGACCACAGGGGGGACGCGGGATCTCATCGCCTGGCCCCCTCGATCCCTGCCCCCCATCTTCCCTGCCATGCGTCCGAACCGGCAGGCAGTCAGGGAACCACACCCGAGGGGAGGGTGCGGTCCCCTGACACGAGGGGCGGGAGGTGCGCGAGGGCTCCGGTGGGTGGAAACACCGCCAGCTGCGGAGGATGAGCTCGCCGGTCTGGAGGTCGGCGCAGTAGGTCGCCGGATCGGCGGCCGGGTGGCGCGGCGGGTGTGACGGGGACAGAACCGTCGGCGAGATCGCTCGGATGCTCGGTGTCGCCGAGGGCAGTGGAGATCCGATCGTCAGGGACACCGGCGGATCGTGGGCGCACCCTGACACAGCCCGAGACGCGCCAGGGGAGGTCCCTGATGCGTCTCGGGCATGGTGGGAACGGGCGGCCCTGATCAGAACGGGACCTCGTCCGCGTTCGCCGGGGCGCCCGCTTCCGCCTCGGGCGCACTCGGCCCGGTGCCGTTGCTCGACCGGGGCCCGACGAACTGCACTCGCTCGGCGACCACCTCGAGCTTGCTACGCTTCTGGCCTTCGGGCGTCTCCCAGTTGCGCTGCTGCAGGTGCCCCTCGACCAGCACCGTCCGGCCCTTGGCGAGGTGCTGCCCGCAGGTCTCGGCCTGTTTGCCCCAAACGACCACCGTCAGGAAGCAGAACGTCCTCGCGCTTCTCGCCGGCCTGGGTGGTGTAGGCCCGGTTGATGGCTAGGTCGAAGGTGCACACGGGGCTCCCGCTCGGGATGTACCGGAGTTCGGGGTCGCGCACGAGGTTGCCGCCGGCGAACAGCTTGTTCATCGTGAAGGCCATGGTCCCGCTCCTTTCGTGCCCTCCCACTGGAGGGCGGCAGGGGCGTCAGAATAGGTGCCCCGGGGTGGAGGATCTATGAGTCGAGGGGTCCCAGTGCATCGGGGGCATGGGGCATCCCCTTGCACTACCGCGCACACCTTCGGAGGCCTGGACGATAGTCAGGAGGGCGTTCAGTAGAGAGGGGGCGAGGCGCACCCGCGGGCATCGAAGAATGCTCGGAGATCGTGGCAGGCGGCGAGAAAGGTCCCGGCCGTCTGGGGGTGCTCCCGGTTGCCGGCAACGGTGAGTGCCTCGGAATCCGCGCCGATTCCCGGTGAGGTGCACGGCAACCCGGGGTGGGCTGGTTGGCAGAGGTCACGAGCGCAGCGTCAAGCGCTCGGACCGGAGGAACCGAGCTCCGCGGGAGTCCCCGGTCCGGGCGCCACGGCTGTGCGGCGTCCGGGGGGTCGAGCGGCCGATAGTGTGGAGCTCGATGCCGGTGAGGCCGAGATGCTGGAGCGTTTGCCTCGCCTCGGCGATCGTCATGCCGACGGATTTCGAGAGGATGATCGTCCTGCGCATGCCTGTCTCCTGTCCCTGCGCCTCCAGCGAGCCGGACTCGGTCGCAGCCGATGAGGATGGGTGCATCAAGGACAGCGTCTATCCCGTGGAAGCAGAGCGAGGCGAGGTCAACGGGGGCGCCGAGCCGCGGAGAGATGTCACGGATGGGCCGCGAGACCGCAGGGTGCCGAAGGGCAGCCGTCATCCCATTGTGGGGCAAGAACTGTAGGGCGGACCGGAGGCGCTTGCGGCAGCCTCGACAGGCGGCGATGGCGGCTCCGGCGCCTGCGATCGGCCGGATGGTGTGGTCGCGCAAGACCGGCGAGATGGAGACAGGTCAGGCATTCGTGACGGGGGGTCGCAACGGGCGAGGCTGCGCGCCTCAGCAAAGGCGCTGCACGGCGGGGCAGCGGTTCTGGCACGGCAGAGGTCTAGCAGACTCAGCGGGCATCGCGACGACGGGAGATTCACGAGGGGCAGCGGTCATCGAATTGCCGGTGCGATGGGTGTCGACAAGCAGCGGATGGAGGGACAGGAATCGCCGGGGAGAGGGGGGTGATGCCTACGGCCGCGGCGCAGGGCGTGTCAAGGATTGGGCGGCGGCGAGGTGGATGTCTTCGGAGATGGGGGAATCGTGATCGGTGCTATTCACAGTACCCGTGGTGGTCGGGTGGTGGCAACGGGGGCGGCGCGCGCGAGCGCTCGCAACGATCGAGGCGTTAAGGGGGCACGGTCTTGCGAGAGCCTCCGCATCGTGGAGCGGGCTGACTGGATTACCAGCGACGGCTTGAAAGACGTCAGGCAGATCGGCCGTCGTTTCAGCCTCTGGACCTCACAGAAGCTGGACCGCTCGACGCGGCAACGGAGTTCGTTCGGAGGTCTCCGATGTTGCTCCGGCATGTGACACAAATCTGCAGAGCGGTGCACTTCGTGACTGGTGGAGGGGACCGCGATGGGGATGGGCGAAAAGGGTGTTGGGAGACGCAGTGATTGCTAGGGGTGGAATCGACAGCCCTTTTTGCCAAACCATCGAACAGCAAAATCGCCCACTTAGCGCGCCGCCCCACAGAGTCGTTAACCGCCCGTCGGTAACCGGCGCAACGTCGCCTACAGCAAATCCGCGAGGTTCCGGTCCCGCACGGGCCGCATTGGCAAAGGGGTGGATTCGACCGCTCGGATGGGCGGGGCGATCCTGGGCGTGCGTCGGTAACCGCGCGGTTACCGACGCACGCCATGGCGCGACTTCCGGCCGTCAACTGTATCCGGGTGGAATCGACCGAGGCCACCGCTTCCCTCAGGACCCTTAGCGGTGCCGACTCCTGCTCCAATGCAACACGGCGTGTCGGAAAGCAGGAAATGGATAACTCGCGGTCAGTCCTGAACGAAACCGGAAATGTGCATGTCGAAAGACAACATCGGGTGGCCGATCACTCGAGTGTCTGAGGATTCACGGTGAGTTATGATGACCCGCGATGGTGAGCCGGTGACGACGAGGCTGAGCCGCCTGCTGCGGTGGGCGGTCGAAGCCATCGCCGCCAGGGGCGATCTTTGCGTCGATTGGTACCACCGGGCGGGATGATTCAGGGGCGGCGATGCCGGCGGCGAGAGGGTGCCAGAGGATCCGGTAGTCTTGCAGGACAAGCCTCGGCTCCGAGTCCAGGTGGCAGGCTGAGACGACAGAACTGGAGGGCCCGGCCCTCCAAGTCCAGAGCGCTGCCGGCGTACCGACCTGGGGCAAGATCCTCGCACAGGGCGCAGCAAACGACAGGCGCCGACGCCCTCACCACGGAAGGGCGCGGTGAGAATCGACGACTTCCTAGATGCACCCGAGCGCCCCGAGAGGGCTGGGAACAACCAGAACGGTCAGGGTGAGGCTGGGGGGCCAATCCCCGCGACGGCCATGTCGCATGGGGCGGTCGGTTTGGCCAGCCATGCCCCCCCTCTGACGCCTTTTCCGTCCTCGCCTACCACGGCCTTTGGGGTGGCGCGGGCGGGTCCATGAACAGCACGATCCCAAGCAGGTATGCCACCAAGCACAGCGCGAGAATGATCGGCGAAAGCGTGGTGGCGTACGCCCAGAGCCTCAGCGCGAGGTCGAATTCACCGAGATCCTGGCCGCGGCGAACTGCTCGTCGGTGGCTCCGCACCGCCAGGATCACGATGCAAAGCGGGAGTGCCAGGAGCATCACAAGCGGCACGCTCCCCTCCATCCTCGGCTTCCCGGACGGGCTGCAGCAGTGGTGCCTCCGCACTCGCCGTGACGGCGATCGCAGCTGCCGCCCGCATCTCGAGTTCGACCGGCTGCTCTGGCACGACAGAGCGGGCTCAGCGACTCATCCAGAGGCCCATGACAGCTCCGGCGATCCCGAGGAACAGGCCCACGGACACCCGCACAACCCACTCCATCGCGACGGCCTCGGCCACCGTCAATCCGAGCTTCCGGTGGGTCCAGGCCCCCGCCTACATGAGACCGCTTTCGCCCTCCACCCCCTGTGTCCGTCGCAGCCACCAGCTCCGGGGGCAGAAGCAATAGTCGGCCAATTCGTTGGCGCCCAAATCGGGGCGGTCCCCCCGCGGCGGTGGGATCCACGCCCCCCGCTTCTGCTGTCGCCAGCGTCACAGCGCCCCGCCTTTTGGTCCTTTGGATGTCATCCGCCCAACGCCTCATCGCAGACGTGGCGTAGCGCGCACCGCTGACATCTGGCCGGCGAGTGGTGGTCCGCGATGGAGATCCTTGTTGATTGCCAGGGCCCGGCGCATCCGCTGGGCGGTCGCGAAGACCCCCTCCCGAATCTCCGGCGTGTTCTGAATGTGCACCTCACCGCGGGGAACCAGGGCCCCGCGTTCATCGACGTACCGAATCCAGCCCTCGGGGGGCGTCTGCCTCACCCGGCTGTCGCCCTGGCAGAGGACCAGAGCCGTGGCGAGCTGGAGGATGTGGCTCGGCCGGACCTTCCCGGGCTCGAACCCCTGTCCTGCGGCCTTGTACTCGACCGGAAGCACGGCCCGAGTCGCGATGTGCTGCAGGAGCAAATCCACCTTTTCCGTGAGGCTCCATTCATTGTCCCGGAGCAGGATGGCCCCGCGGCTGTCCATTCGGGCCTCCTGACCCAAGTCAGCCGAGAACACCCGGTAGCCTTTCGGGGTGTTGGCCTCGATCCCTGACCGCCTGCGACGCCAGACCGACAGGACCGGGAATCCGGTCAGAGCCAGGAAGAGGAGCGAGAGGGCTGCGAGCGTGCCTGCCTCCACTAACGGGGAAGCATACTCCGCCGCTTATGGAGAGGGCGATCCGCGACGGGGGGCTCTCTCAGGGGCAGTCGCCAACCCCATCAGAGAGAGGGGGGGCGCGACCGGACCCCAATTCTCTCAACCCGCGCGTGCAGCGAAGAGGTGATGGCGCGCCACGCCATCGGACTCGCTCGGGTCAACGAGCCGCCGTACGCGGCGCAGGCGAGAAGGTGGTGAATGAGTTGTTCCCAGGGCAAGTATGGGGCTGTGCATCGGGGGACCAGGGGACTGGATCTGGCGGGGGTCAAGCTGTTTCGCAGGTGGGCCGCGGAAGCCACGGATAGCTCTATCAACTCCAGGTACCCTTATCATGGGATGGTCAACATCTATGGGTCCCGGATGAGCGTCCCGGCCGCGCTAGTGATCGGGCAGGCCACTTGGTCGGCGATCCGGCAGCGGGCGCGAAGCGATCGGGCCAGGGCGTTCCGTTCGATCTGGTTAGCGACTGTCTTCAAGACCGAACGGCGCTTAGGCGGGATGTGAAGTAGGCGGCTCAGGTGCGGGGCCAGGGGATTCCGACTTCCCGCCGCCCTCGGGTGTTCCGCCGGTTGAGCCGGCCTCGGCGCCCCGCCGGAGATCGTCTCGGGTGAAGTGGACGTAACGGTCACTCGAGCGCCGGGAGCTGTGGCGAAGGAGGCCGGAGATCACCACGAGGTTCACGGCGTTGCGGAGGCGCTTGATCGCGAAATCGTGGCGCAGATCGTGCTGGCGCAGGTCCTTGATGTTCGCGGCGAGGCAAACGTCGTGGAAGACATGCGTGGCGTAGTCGACGGTCAGCGGGCGGCCGTCCGGCCAGCAGAACACCCAGTCGGAGCTGCGCGAGAGAGCCCCAAGAATCGCGACGGCCTTCTTGCTGAGGACCAGGTACTGCTTCTTGCCCGCCTTGGTTTCGGGCAGCTCAGCCAAGCGATCGCGCCAGAGAATCTTCGGCCACGTCAAGCCGGTCGCCTCTCCTGCCCGCGCACCGGTCTCGCCAAGGAACTCGAAGTATGGGTGGAGAACGGGAGGCTCGGTGGGGATTCCGGCCCAGAAGGCCTTCGCCTCCTCGGGGGTCATCTCTCGCGCGCGCTCGTTGTTCTCGGTCAGCAGCTCGACGGTGGCGAAGGGGCTGTGCAGGATCTTCCGTGCCTCCAGTGCGCGGTTCAGCACGGCCTTCAGGTCCTGCAAGAACCGATTGATACTCGCCGGCTTCCGCTTGCGTTTCCGCTTTTCGGTACGTGGGCCAACGGCCAGGTCGAGTTTGAGCTGCTCAATCTTGCTGGCCGGGATGTCCGTCGCCTCGATGTCGCCGAGCTTCTCAAGCACCTCGTCCAGCCTGCGCTCGATCACGTCGGCGGTCTTGTCGCCAGAGGCTTTCTTGGCGGTCATGTGCTCATTGATCAGCTGCTTCAGATGGACCGGCGGGAGGAATTTCTCTGGGAATCGCTGGCGGAGGACCTTCTCCGCCTTCTTGGCATCCCGAAACTCGACCGCCTGACTCTTCGTGCCGATGAGGGGACGATGGCGATTGCGGTCGCAGTCGTAGTACTCCACACCCCAATAACCCGGCTCCCGATTCGGACCTACGCCCGGACCGGTGGGATCGGGTTTGAAGAAGAGGCCGCGGTCTTTCCCGCTCTTCCGTGCCATGAGAGGTCTCGGACTGGATACCTGGTGATTGAGTTACGGCAGCGCTGTGTCGCGCGAAATCTGCGCGATGCGTTCACGATGGCGAGCGAGGTAGCGCTCCAGATCGATCCGGCGAAAGATGACACACCGGCCAACCCGGATCACCGGAATGCGGTGCTTGGCTCGCCAGCGACGGTCTTCTAGCGTTCGTACCGAGACGCCGAGCAAATAGGCCGCATCCACGACGCGCAGCGACTCGCGTAACGTCGGCTCTCTTGGATCGCTCGCCGCCCAAACTGGATCGCTGGCGCTTCCGAGGCCGCCCATCTGTGCTCTCCACGCTTGATCACTGCCGTGATCGAAGCTGGCACGAGCGTATGGGGCCCCTGGATTCAAACAAGGACACATTTCTGTTGGGCAGGCCGAAATCAGTCCGGCGGTCACTCTTCTTGGCCCCGACCGGACCAAGTCGCTTGGAACAAGAGCTTCATCTCGCTGCCGGCACGCGGCTCAAACGGGGCAGGGAGCAATTCAATTCCGTGATTGAGATGTGATGGGCCGAGCTGCAGCAGGTGCGACACGGAAGGCGGGGGGCTACGTCGGGGGTCTGGGAACCGGTCCCTTTTGAGACAGAATCGCCATCGCTGTATTTCGGGGGCTTACGTGTCTCAAAATCCAGTCGCAAATCCAGCAAGACGAATTGGGTACGCCCGTGTCTCCACCGATGATCAAGATCCAGCCCTTCAAGTCGACGCCCTGCGCGGGGCGGGATGCACCGAGATCTTTGAGGATAAGATTTCAGGGGTGATCCGCAACCGTCCCGGGCTCGAGCGCGCCCTCGCTGCGGTGGAGCCCGGCGAAACTCTTGTCGTTTGGAAGCTCGACCGCCTTGGCCGGTCGCTGAGCGACTTGATCGACATCATCACAACGATAGGGAACTCCGGCTGCCATTTCCGCTCCCTCTCTTGGCGTCTCCAGGGCAACCCTATACCGGGCGTTGGCGCGACTTCCCGACTGAGAGCCCGGATGGCCGATGGCCGGGTGATTGGCGAGCGGACTTCTCGCTCGCGCTCAAGCACGGGAGGCCGCGATGCAGCCCGTTCAGTTGATTCGCACCGGGGAGACGCTGGTCCTCCATCAGACGGCACGGCGCAGTAGGACCGCCTCGTTTTCGAGGCGCAACTCCTTCTCGAACCGCAAGGCCGCCTTGTCGGGCGAGCAGGCCACGGCGCACTACCTGCGGGCACTCCACGGCATCGTCGAGCAGCAGGCGAGCGAGGTCCATGCGGCCGGACGCGGGGACAGAGGTGATGAACTGACGCAGTTTACCAACCTCCACACTCGCCGCACAAGCTTCGCATCCCGAGACTCGCCGTGATGCCGACGTGACTGCAATTCCCGCTCACTGCAATAGCTTGCGCTGACTCCTGCGGCTCTCGTGGGCAAGCGGCCGTGCCTCCGGGGAGACAGAGCAGCGCGAGGCTTGACGCTCAGTCTCGCCAGCCGTCAGCTTCTTCGCGGCGACCTCGGCCTTGACTTCGATCAGAGCAAGAGATAGCCTTCGTTAGCATTCCACCGCTCGCACCTCCGCCTGCCCAGGCCCTCGGGCCTTTCATACGTTATGCAAACCTGACTGAGGGGGTGGGGCTCATGAGCCGCCAAATCCTTCTTGAGCCACAGCAGGATCAGCTCTTCCGCGACTTGGTGGAAGCGGAACGCCGGGTGCCGCGCGAGCGGCGAGAACCGTTCTATGTCTTGAGAGTAAACATACCCACCGGCGTTCTCTTGATGCACGCGGGGTGGCAGGATCCCAACCGAGCGGTATTCGAAGGCGACATCGACACGCTCGCCCAGCGTGGGCTGATAGCAATCATGCAACGAGGGAACACCCCCTCGTTCTACGTCACGCCAGAGGGCTTCAACTATTATACCGAACTGATGGCGGCGATGGGCGAGCCGATGGAACGTCTCCAGAAGGTGACGCTCGACTATCTGAGCAACCCAGGGTTTCAATTGCGTTACCCGGCCGCCTTCGTAAAATGGGCCAAAGCGGAAGAGCTGCTGTGGGGCAGCGACAGTGCGGAAGAGTACACGACCATCGGCCACTTGCTGCGCGAGGCAATGCAAGAATTCGCGACGGAGCTGGTTGACCGCTTCCAACCACCGAATGTCGAGCAGGACAAGGCGAAGACAATCAAGCGAATCCGAGCGGTGATTGAAGCGAGGAGACGGAGCGAAGGCGTAGCGAAATTCCTTGAAGCACTCGTCTCCTACTGGGGAGCGGTAAGTGACCTCATCCAGCGACAAGAGCACGGCGGGCAGAAGGAAGGCGAGGCGCTCGGTTGGCCCGACGCCCGGCGAGCCGTGTTTCAGGTCGCGATAATTATGCTTGAGGTAAACAGCGCGCTGCTGAACGAGACAAAATCGTAAGTCGGGCTCGCGTTGGCAGTAAGTCGCTTGACGGCCCGTGGAGTACAACATGGCCGATGAATTCGAAGAGATCGCGCACTCCGGAGGAAAGATAAGCTTCACAATTCACACGGACGAAGAAGGCCGCACCACATATCAGATCAGCTTAACTGGCAGTCGGCCTGTGCCCATGACGCTGATGGCAGTCTACGCCTTGCCTCAAGGCGTGCCGGTCGAGACGATACGCCTCGGCGGAATTGGGCAGCCGTGGAACCCGCCGCCCTTTCCTGGGTGCTTTGCCGTCCTCATCGCTTCCGACACGGAAGGGCAATTCGGGCACGTTTGCCCTGCCTGCAAAGGCTACTGGCGGAGTGGGCCGTTTCCTGGTCTGTGCCCATACTGTGCTTCACGCGGCAAGGCACACCAATTCATTTCGCTGGCTCAACTTCGCTATGTCCGTCAGTACTGTACCGTCCTCAGCGACGCCCTTGCTGCCGCCGGCAACAGTGAAGTGGTGATAGATATGGATGCCGTCGCGGATGCTGTGGGCAAAGAAGGCGAAAAGCCGGCGTTCTACGTATCGGAGCAAAGCCAACAACGCAAATTCGATTGCCGGGCGTGCGGTGAATTCAACGATATTCTGGGTCGTTACGGCTACTGCTCGTCATGTGGGACGCGGAACGATCTGGCAGACTTTGAAGATCAGACCGCACGGAGCGTTCGTGAGCGAATAAACGCCGGGCAAGCACCTGAAGATTGCGTTAGAGATGCAGTCTCAGCCTTCGACTCCTTCATGGCCCAAATCGCTAATCAGTTGATAGAACTCGTGCCGATGACAGAACGTCGCAAGGAGCGGCTCTCCAGACACCGATTTCAGAACCTCGAAGAGGTACGGGAGACTTTCAGGGGTTGGTTTGACATTGACCCGTGCGCGGGGATGAGCGAGGAGGAGCGCAAGTTCGTAGCCTTGCTGTTTCATCGCCGGCATGTGTACGAGCATAAGGGTGGCGAGGTCGATCAGAAGTACCTCGACGACACCGGCGACACCACGGTACAGCTAAAGCAGCGGTTACACGAAACCCAGAGGGATGCGCACAGATTGGTCGGCCTCTTGGTCAAGATGGCCCGGAACGTTCACGCTACCTTCCACGAGATGTTCCCACCGATCTCTGAACCAATCGAGGATCACGCTCGGCGTCACCGTCGCTAACCCCCGTAGCCCCGGCTTACTTCCCCACGCACCACACACCGGCCCTTTGCCTTCATGCGCCTTTCGTAGAACGTCTCCCCCGGCAAATCGGGATTGATCTACTGGCAGGATAGGGTTTCACAATGCGGGCCGTAGGAGTGCCTGGGGAGCGGCGTCAGTTGCGTGTGTGTCCTGGGCTCTTTACATTTGGGGTTCACGATCGCGGCGAGCCGGCTGTCGGGATGGCAGCGGACTCCAGGTCCGCGTTCTGAGCCAGGAAGTGTCGCCAGCCGTCGGTCCGGTCGGCTGCATGGGCGCGTTGACCTCACTCAGAGTTCGCCGCGGCCGTATTGGAGGACACACCATCATCGGCCTGGTGATTCATTGCAGTGCCTGGCTCCTTACCAGGAGTTCGCCTGCCAACGCTCGCGCTCGGGAGAGAGAACACCAGGAGCCAATACTATTTTAGGTGCTCCTAAACTTAGTGGCGGTTCGCTACAGAATTTGGCCGTATTTCATCGTACTGGACCGTACCGGTCCCCAAATACTAAGGCCAGCGCAACTCCTTGTCGCGCGGGCCTTTTCGTCGAAAAACCGTATCAAATCTGTGGCTCCCCGGGTAGGACTCGAACCTACAACCTAGCGGTTAACAGCCGCTCGCTCCACCATTGAGCTACCGGGGAATATTATCTTGTCTCGACCTGATCTCGCGGGGCCTGCTCCAAAACTTTCTTTAACCACTCGCGGCCGCGGCCCGACTTTAAGTATTTCTCGCGCCCCATTGCCTCCCGCCTCGACGGAAGGCGTTCAGCATGAACGAGGAGCCAGGGACCCGGGCTTCGTTTCGTAAATACGCTCCGATTCTTCTCCGGGTCATTGTGCTGCCTGAGGCGCCCCTCCAAGTTGTCCGTCTGCCCTACGTACAGCCTTCCGCTTGCTTGGCTGCGGATGACGTAGACCCAAAACCTCCCCGGTTCGCTGCGCCATTCACTGGGCTTCGGCAGATTGCTCCTCATCCGCCGCACTCGGCTCGTCATTGAGCTACCGGGGAAAGCTGGGATGGCGCCGCGTACTATACCAACAGTTCGTCCGTGCCGCAAGCCGGCGCTACGGGACGGGACGGCTAGGTCGTCATTTTCTTCCGGATGTCACCGAGGACCAGCTTGGCGCCCGCCTTCAGCGTCTCGAAGACGCCGACGCCCTTGGTGGCGCAGGCCTCGAAGGCCGGCACGCCCCGCGCGTTCAGGGCCGAGTCAAGGTCGCTCACGGAGACGATGTTGGGCAGGTCGCGCTTGTTGTACTGAAACACCAGGGGGAGATCCGACAGCTTCTGACTCTGCTCGGCCAGGTTCCCCTCCAGGTTCTCCATGCTCTCGACGTTCGCCTCCAGCCGCTCCAGTTGGGAGTCGGCCACGAAGATCACGCCGTCCACGCCGCGAAGGATGAGTTTCCGGCTGGCGTCGTAGAAGACCTGCCCCGGAACCGTGTAGAGGTGAAAGCGCGTCTTGAAGCCCCGGATGGTTCCCAGTTCCAGCGGGAGGAAGTCAAAGAAGAGCGTCCGTTCCGTCTCGGTGGCCAAGGAGATCAGCTTCCCCTTGGTGGCGGGATCCACCTTGGCATGGATGAACTGCAGGTTCGTGGTCTTCCCGCAGAGTCCCGGGCCGTAATAGACCAGCTTGCAGTTGATCTCTCGGGCGGCGTAATTGACGAAGGACACGCTGGCGCCTCAGTTCGATAGCAGTTTGTCGATGTCGTCGTCGGTGATCTCGCCCAGGGCGGCCCGCATGGCCGCCTGCTGGGGGCTGGCGCCCCCGGCGGCTCGCCGGTCGATCTGGACGAGCACCTGCCCTATGTCATCAATGGCCCGCCGGATGCGGAGGCGGACCAGCCCCATGGGAGCCCGCCGGTCGAAGACCACGACCAGGATCAGGCGCCGCTCCACCGCGGTGATGTGCAGCCGGTCGGCGTCGCCCTCCAGGGACAGGGCCTGGAATCCGCTGGCGCCCATCAGGTCGGCCAGGCTGCCCGTGGCCGCCATGCTGCCGGCGACCAGCGAGGCCAGCGCCGTGATGTCGATGCCCGCGGACTCACCGGCCGCGGCCACCAGCCGCCCGTGGCGGTCGGTGAGAAACACGGCACGGCTGCCGGACTCGGCGCACAGCCACTGCAGCGTGGCCGTCAGGCGCCGCTCGTCCTCCTCGAAGAGCACCAGGTCCGTGGGAGGCGTGCTCACCGGGCCGCTCCTTATCCGATCTCCCGTCGCCCCTCGAGCGCCCGGGCCAGCGTCGCCTCGTCGGCGTACTCGAGATCGCCGCCCATGGGCAGCCCGCGCGCGATGCGGGTCACCTTCACCGGAAACGGCTTCAGCAGCCGCAGCAGATAGAGCGCGGTCGCCTCGCCTTCCACGTTGGGATTCGTGGCCAGGATGACTTCCCGGGCCTCGGCCTCCTCCAAACGCGCCACCAGCTCGCGCGCCCGGATCTGCTCGGGCCCGCGGCCGTCCAGCGGCGAGAGCGATCCGCCGAGGACGTGGTAGAGGCCGCGGAACTCCCGGGTCTTCTCGATGGCCAGGAGGTCATTGACCTCCTCCACCACGCACAGCACCGCCGCCTCGCGGCGCGGGTCCAGGCAGATGCCGCATAGCTCCCCTTCGGCGATATTGAAGCAGCGCCGGCAGGACTGCGTACGATCCTTCAGGCCCACCACCGCCTCGGCCAGCGCCACGGCGTCCTCCCGCGGCGCCTTGAGGAGGTGGAAGGCCAGCCGCTGGGCCGTCTTGGGTCCGATGCCGGGCAGCCGGACGAGCTGATCGATCAGCGAGCCAAGGGCAGCGGGCATCAGTGGCATGCAGCTCTCCCCACTTACTGACAGGCTGCTGAAAAACTCATTCTCGGTCAGGCTGCTCAAAAGGGCCCAGGTGCAAGGCGGCGCGCGATGAGCCGAGTGAGGCGTACTTCCGGTACGCCGCAGCGAGTGCCCGAGCGCGCGGGGCACCCATCCGAAGGATGGGTCTCGGCAGATGGGCCTTTTTCAGCAGCCTGCTAGAACAGTCCCGGAAGGCCAAGGCCTCCGGCCAGCCGCGACACGTCCTGGGCGAGCAGCTCGCGCGCCTTCCGCAGCGCGTCATTGGCCGCCGCGGTGACCAGGTCCTGGAGCATTTCCAGGTCGTCCCCCCGTACGACCTCGGGGTCGATCTTCACCGAGAGCAATTCGCCTTTGCCGTTGGCCACCGCCGTGACCATCCCGCCGCCGGCGCTTCCTTCCACGGTTTTGCCCGCCGCCTCCGCCTGGATGCGATCCATCTCGGCCTTCATCTTCTGGGCCTGCTTCATGATCTCACCGAGGTCCTTCATGCCCCCTCCTCACGCCCCGACTTCCCGAACGACCGTCCCCCCGAACAGGGCCAGCGCCTCGCGGACCAGCGGATGGTCCTGCGGGCGCGCCGACCTCTGCGACGCCGCGGGGGCAGGGGCCACGAACCGGTACTCGATCCGAAGGCGCCGCCCGAAAGCCTGGGTCGCCGCCTCCCCGATGACGCGGCGGCTCTCCGCCTCCTCCAGCGTGTCCCGCACGTAGGCGTTGCCGTTGGGCACCTCCAGCGTCAGCCGGTCGGCGTCCAGCTCGGCGGCACGGACCTCGGTCAGGACGGAGGCCAGGCGCTTGCGTCCCCGCAGCTGCTCGACGGCGGCCGCCCAGCCCTGGTCCATGTCCGCCGGCCCGCCCGGCGCAAGCGGACGCGCCCCGCCCTCCGCCGCGCGCGGGGGCTGGGCCTCCGGGGCCGCCGGCGCCCGGCGCGGCTGCGCACCCGCCGCGGGCCCGAACAGCGGCAGCTCCGCCACGGCGGCGGCCGGCGCAGGCGCGGGGCCGCCGGACGGGCGACCGGCCAGCGCGGTGAGTCGATCCAGAATGTTCCCCAGGCTTTCCAGGTGCCGGATCTCCGTCAGGCGGATCAGGGCCATCTCCAGCGAGTACCGCGGCTGGGCGGCCCGGCGCATCTCCGCCTCCGCCTGCAGCAGGGTCTTGAACATGAGCTCCAGCTCCGGCAGCGTCGCCCCCTCGGCCTGGCGGCGGGCCGCCTCCAGCCCCACGCGTCCCCCTTCCAGCAGGTGCCCCGGTTCCGGGCACACCTTGAGGATCGCCAGGTCGCGCAGGTGCGCCGCCAGCTCCACCGCGAACTGGCGCAGGTCCTGCCCGCAGCCCACGAGGCGGTCCACCAGCCCCAGCGCCGCCGCCGCATCCCGGGCCAGGATCGCATCGGCCGCCTCCGTCAGCACCTCGGCCCGCACCAGCCCCAGGAGGTCGGCCACCTTTCCGGCCTCCAGTCGGCTCCCCAGGCAGGCGATGGCCTGATCCAAAAGGCTCTGGGCGTCGCGAAGGCTGCCGCCCGCCGCCCGGGCCAGGAGGGTCACGCTCCCCTCGTCGGCGTCGACCCCTTCGGCTTGCAGGATCTCGCGCAGGCGGCCGGTGATCTCGGCCACCCCCAGGAGGCGGAAATCGTGCCGCTGGCAGCGCGACTGGATGGTGGCGGGGATGCGGTGGGGCTCCGTCGTGGCCAGGATGAAGATCACGCGAGCCGGGGGCTCCTCCAGCGTCTTCAGCAGCGCGTTGAAGGAGCTGGTGGAGAGCATGTGGGCTTCGTCGATGATATAGACCTTGTGCCGGCCTCGCGAGGGGGCGTACTGGACCGTCTCCAGGAGATCGCGGGTCTTTTCCACCTGGGTGTTGGAGGCGGCGTCCACCTCGATGCAATCCAGGGATCGTCCGGCAGCGATCTCTTTGCAGGCGGGGCAGACGCCGCAGGGGGAGGGCGTGGGCCCTTGGGCGCAGTTCAGCGCCTTGGCCACGATCCGCGCGGTCGTTGTCTTCCCGACGCCCCGGGCTCCGGCGAAGAGCAGGGCGTGGGCCATGCGATCGCCGGCCAGGGCGTTCTTGAGGGTGTCGGTGACATGGCGCTGGCCCACGACCTCGTTGAAGGTCTGCGGCCGCCAGCGTCGTGCGATGACTTGATATGCCATATGCTTCCAGGGACCCCCGGAACGGGGGGGCGCCGGACGGCCCGGGCAGCTCCGATCGGGACCCCTCGCGGCACCGGCCGCTCGCTGTTTACCGTTGCTTCCTTCCGGACCTGGCGGGGTTCACAGGGCTACCTTGCGCGAGACCCGATCCTCATCGCTGCTCAAACCGCCCGGCGCCCGGGTGATCGGCGGCCCGGACCGCCGAAAGGCCTAACAGACTGCTCTGCCGGAAGGCGCGTCCGCCAAGCCCGAGGCAACGGCTGGCGGAGAGGCCGGGATTCGAACCCGGGGTGGAGTTTCCCCCACACACGCTCTCCAGGCGTGCTCCTTCAACCACTCGGACACCTCTCCGTGGCCCCCCGTCAGTCATGCGTTCTCCGGCGTCGCGGACCGCCCGCCCCCGGCAGGCGCCCTGCGGTCGACGGCGTGGCGGAGAGGGTGGGATTCGAACCCACGTGGGAGTTGCCCCCCAACCCGCTTTCGAGGCGGGCCCGTTACGACCACTTCGGTACCTCTCCCCGACACCGGCGCTTGTTTGCGTTTGTGGGGCGTCGCTAGCCGGCGGGCACGCCCTGGATCAGGGTGACCCGGTACTTGGCGTGCTCGAACGGCTGCATATCCGGGAACTTGGCGAAGAGCCATCCCCGGTAGATCTCCTTCTTGTCCTCGAAGACCGTCACCGCCACGGCGGGGTTGGTCGGCTCGTTCGAGGCCGAGGTGATCTCGTTGCTATCCACCCGAAGCGCCGGCAGGAAATCTCCGACCCGCACATGGAGGCTGCTCCCCGGAATGTCCAGCTCGCCCCCCAGCGGCACCGTGAAGATCCGGGGTGGCCCGCCCCCATCCTTCTCCTCCACCTGGAGCTTCACGGCCTTCCACTTGCCCCTGACCGACCCGGGGACCCGCACCGTCCGGCTGCTGCTCCCCACGGGGGGATGCCGCTGTTCCGACGCGCTCTCGCCCGGCATGCCGATGGGCGGATGGCCGGGGGGCAGCGTCGCCTGGGCCGACTCGCCCCCCGCGGCCGCGGGAGGCGGCGGAGGCGGGGCCACCACGGCGAAGTAGAGCGCCACCGCCGCCAGCGGGACGGCCACCGCCAGGCCGATGAGGATCAGCCTTCGCGTGGACGGCCTCGGCGTGCTCCCGTCTGTGGAATTCATCGATCCTGCCCCGCAGCCAAATAGAAAAACCGGCCCTGCCCCGAGGGCTGCCGGCGGGCCCGTGGCGTGGCCGACAGGCGCCGTTCTCTTTCTCTGCTCGTTCTGTCTGGGTTGGCGGAGAGGCCGGGATTCGAACCCGGGGGCCAGTTTTACCCGACCAACCGCTTAGCAGGCGGTTGCCTTCGGCCGCTCGGCCACCTCTCCAGCATGCTCCGTCTATCTGCCGGTCGCGCCCCTCAATCGGGCCCCCGTTTTGCGCGGGGCCGCGTTGTCGCGCGACACCCCATCGCGCGTCGCTGGCGGAGGGGGTAGGATTCGAACCCACGGACCTTGCGGTCTTCCCGTTTCAAGCGGGATGCCTTCAACCACTCGGCCACCCCTCCCCTGCGGGATCCTGCCGCCATCCCTCCGGCGAGCGTCTCGGTGCCGCGCCGCGACGTCTCCAGGCCCCCGCCGGCCCTCTTATCATAGGAAACCCCGCGCACAAAGGGAAGCGGAAATGTGGGCAGCTAGGGTTTGGGGATGCGCTCCAGCCCGTCCATGTACGGCCGTAGCGCCTCCGGGATGCGTACGCTGCCGTCCGCCTCCTGGAAGTTCTCCAGGATGGCCAGCCAGGTGCGGCCCACCGCCACCCCCGACCCGTTCAGCGTGTGGGCGTATTCCACCGGGGCCTTGGGGGCCGGCCGAAAGCGGATGTTGGCCCGCCGGGCCTGAAAGTCTTCGCAGTTGCTCACGGAGGAGATCTCCCGGTAGCCTCCCCCGCCCGGTTGGCCGGGCAGCCACACCTCAAGATCGTAGGTCTTAGCGGAGGCAAACCCCATGTCCCCGGTACACAGCACCACCACCCGGTAGGGAAGCCCCAGCCCCTGCAGCACCGCTTCGGCGTCGCGCGTCATCTGCTCCAGCGCCTCGCACGATCGGTTGGGCTCGGTGAACTTCACCAGCTCCACCTTGTTGAACTGGTGCTGTCGAACGAGCCCCCGCGTGTCCTTCCCATAGGACCCGGCCTCCCGCCGGAAGCAGGGCGTAAACGCCACGTAGGATCGGGGCAGGCTGCCAGGAGGCAGGATCTCGTCCCGGTGGAGGTTGGTGAGCGGGACCTCGGCGGTCGGGATCATGTAGAGGGACTCGTCCTTGGTCTTGAACAGCTCCTCCTCGAACTTGGGCAGCTGGCCGGCCCCCGTCATGGCGGCCGCATTGACCAAAAGCGGGGGGAGCACCTCCGTGTAGCCGTGCTCCCGCACGTGCAGGTCCAGCATGAAGTTGATGAGCGCCCGCTCCAGGCGGGCCCCCGGACCGATGAGAACGGCAAAGCGCGCCTGGGCCATGCGCGTGGCGCGCTCGAAGTCCAGCAGTCCCAGCGCCTCACCGATCTCCCAGTGGGGCCTGGGGGGAAAATCGAACTTTCGGGGGGATCCCCAGCGCCGGACCTCCGTGTTCCCGCTGCCGTCCGGGGCCACCGGCACCGAGGCGTGGGGGAGATTCGGCACGCCCAGGAGGAAGCGCTTGACCTGCTCCTCGCAGCGTCGCACGGCCTCGTCCAGGCTCTTGATCCGCTCTCCCGCCTCCCGCATCTCGGCGATGAGATCCTGGGCGTCCTGCCCGGCCCGCTTGCGCCGGCCGACCTCCTCCGACACGGCGTTGCGCCGATGCTTGAGCTGCTCCACCTCGGCCAGGAGACGGCGGCGGCCCGCCTCGGCCTCCAGGAATTCGCCGAAGTCCAGTCGCAGCCCGCGACTTTGCAGGCGCTGCTGAACCGCCTCCAGGTTGTCCCGAACGAATTTTGCGTCGAGCATCGTCGCGTCGCCCTGCCGTTAGCCCTGGGGCTCCTCGGCGTCCGACCCGCTTCCGTTCGCCTCGCCCTCGGCCTCTTCGGCCACCAGGCTGGTGACCGCCGCCACCCGGTCGTTGGCCTCCAGGCCCTGCAGGCGCACCCCCTGGGTGGCCCGCCCGATCACGCTGATCTCGCGGACATTCAGCCGGTTCACCTTTCCTTCCTGCGAGATCATCATGGCCTGGTCCTGCTCCTGGACCTGGAGAATGCTGACCACCGGCCCGTTCTTGTCCGTCACCCGCACGTTGATGATGCCCTTGCCGCCCCGGCCCTGGAGGCGGTATTCTTCCAGGGCGGTGCGCTTCCCGTAGCCGTGCTCGTTCACCGTCAGGATGGTGGTGCCGGGCCGGACCACCTCGGCGGCCACGACCTTGTCCTCGTCCTCCAGGGCGATGCCGATGACTCCCCGCCCCGTGCGCCCGATGGACCGCACCTCCTCCTCGCCGAACCGGATGGCCATACCCTGCCGCGTGGCCAGGAAGATCTCGTCTCCCTCCGAGGTCAGCCGGACGGCGATCAGCTCGTCCCCCTCGTCCAGCGTCAGCGCGATGATGCCGCCGGCGCGCGGATTGGCGTAGGCGCTGAGCTCCGTCTTCTTCACGACCCCCCCGCGCGTGGCCATGAAGAGGTACTTGTCCACCTCGAACTGGCGGATCGGGATCATGGCCGTGACGTTCTCGCCCGGCTGCACCTGCAGGAAGTTGACCAGCGCCTTGCCCTTGGCGGCCCGGCCCACCTGCGGCACCTCGTGCACTTTCAGCCAGTGCACCCGGCCCAGGTTCGTGAAGAGGAGCATGTAGCTGTGCGTGGTCGCCACGAAGAGGTACTCCACGTAGTCCTCTTCCTTGGTGGCCATCCCGGTGGTGCCCTTGCCGCCCCGCCGCTGCGACCGGTAGATCGTCAGCGGGCTGCGCTTGATGTAGCCGCCGTGCGTGACGGTGACCACCATCTCCTCGTCGGCCACCATGTCCTCGAAGGAGATCTCGGCCGTCTCCTCCAGGATCTGGGTGCGGCGGGGGTCGCCGTACTGGTCCTTCAGGGCCGTCAGCTCGTCCCGCACAATCCCCCGGACCAAGGCCTCGTTGCCGAGGATCGCCTCCAGGCGGGCGATCAGCTGGATGGTCTCCTGGTACTCGTCCTGGATCTTCTGGCGCTCCAGCTGGGTGAGGCGCTGCAGGCGGAGGTCCAGGACAGCCTGCGCCTGGATCGTGGTCATGCCGAACTGCTGCACCAGGCCCTCGCGGGCCTCGTCCACCGAGCGGGACCGCCGGATGAGCTGGATGACCGCGTCCAGGTGGTCCAGGGCGATCCGGTAGCCCTCCAGAAGATGGGCCCGCGCCTCGGCCTGGCGAAGCTCGAAGCGGGTCCGGCGGACCACCACTGTCTTCCGGTGGTCGATGAAGTGTCCGACCACCTGCTTGAGATCCAGCACCCGGGGCTGGTTGTCCACCAGGGCCAGCATGATCACCCCGAAGGTGGACTGCATCGCCGTGTGCTTGTAGAGCGTGTTCAGGATGGGGGGGGCCGGCTCGTCCTTCTTGAGCTCCAGCACGATGCGCATGCCCTCCCGGTCGGACTCGTCGCGCAGATCCGAGACGCCGTCGATGCGCTTCTCGCGGATGAGCTCCGCGATCCGCTCCACCAGCCTGGCCTTGTTCACCTGGTAGGGCAGCTCGGTCACCACGATGCTGTCCCGCCCGCCGCGCCCCTTCTCGATGACCGCCTTGGCGCGCACCTGGATGAGTCCCCGCCCGGTCCGGTAGGCATCCAGGATCCCCTGCCGCCCGTGGATGTAGCCGGCGGTGGGGAAGTCCGGCCCGGGCAGGTGGTGCATCAGCTCGTCGATGGTGATATCGCCATTCTCCAGCTGGGCGATGACGGCGTCCACCACCTCTCCCAGGTTGTGGGGCGGGATGTTGGTGGCCATACCCACGGCGATGCCCGCCGAGCCGTTGATCAGCAGGTTCGGCAGGACCGCGGGCAGCACCAGCGGCTCCTGCGTGGACTCGTCGTAGTTGGGGCTGAAGTCCACCGTCTCCTTGTCGATGTCCCGCAGCATCTCCTGGGACAGGCGGGCCAGGCGGACCTCCGTGTAGCGCATGGCCGCGGGCGCATCCCCGTCCACGGAGCCGAAGTTCCCCTGCCCGTCGATCAGGGGGTAGCGCATGGAGAAGTCCTGCACCAGGCGCACGATGGTGTCGTAGACGGCGCTGTCGCCGTGCGGGTGGTATTTCCCCAGGACGTCGCCCACGACGCGGGCCGACTTGCGGTAGGGGCGGTTGAAGCTCAGCCCCATCTCGTCCATGGAGTAGAGCACGCGGCGGTGCACCGGCTTCAGGCCGTCCCGCACGTCCGGCAGGGCCCGGCCGATGATGACGCTCATGGCGTAGTCCAGGTAGGACCGCCGCATCTCCTCGTGGATGTCGGTGGGGTGAACCTCGCCTACGCGCTGCTGGGCGATCCCGTCGTTCTGTTCGGGCACGACTCGTCCGTCCTCTCAGGCCGCCGGGCGGGCGGCTGCCGCTTGCCGCCGGCCGGCGCCCGGTCTGCGCGAGCCATCAGATGTCGAGATTGCTGACCTCGAGGGCGTGGGTCTCGATGAACTGGCGGCGGGGCTCCACCTGGTCGCCCATCAGGGTGGTGAAGATTCGCTCGGCCGCCAGGGCGTCCTCGACCCGGACCTTGAGCAGGGTCCGCGTCTCCGGATTCATGGTGGTTTGCCACAGCTGCTCGGCGTTCATCTCGCCCAGACCCTTGTAGCGCTGGATGGTCATCCCCTTCTTGGTCAGCGCCAGCACCTGTTCGTAGAGCTGGGTCCAGCTGTCGGCCTGGCTGCTCTCCGCCTCGCTGCGAATGGCGAAGGGTGGCGCGCCCAGCGACTTGAGGCTGGCCGAGGCCGCCTCGATCTCGCGGTATTCGACCGAGCCGACCAGGGCCGGCGTGATGGTGCAGCTGACCCGCTCGGTCCAGCTGTGCTGCCCCCCCAGCGTCACGACCAGCTTGTAGGCCTCCTGGTCCTCGTCCCACTCCACGCTTCCCTCCGGCGTCCCCAGCTGCGCGGCGTCGTCGCGCAGCTTGCGGAGCAGGCGCTCGAGCAGGCGCAGGGCCTTGTCCTCGTCCTTCAGGCTGCCCCGCGGGATCCCCCCCAGGCTGGCCAGGGCCGCCACCACGTGCGAGTTGCGGCCGCGCTTGTCCAGCGCCCGGAGACAGTGCTGCCAGGCCACGACCTTGCGCAATACGGCCGTCAGCCGCTGGCCGGACCACGGACCCCCGTTGCTGGCGGCCTCAACCGACAGCGACTCCGCCCCCGCCTCCAGCAGGAAGTCCTCCATGGCCCGGTCGTCCTTGAGGTACCGCTCCACCTTGCCCCGCTTCAGCTTGTACAGCGGGGGCTGGGCGATGAACAGGTGCCCCTCGTCGACGATCGGTCGGAGGTGGCGGAAGAAGAACGTCAGCAGGAGCGTGCGGATGTGCTCCCCGTCTACGTCGGCGTCCGTCATGATGATGACGCGGTGGTAGCGCAGCTTGCTCAGGTCGAACTCCGGCTCGATGCCGGTCCCCAGGGCGGAGATCAGCACCCGGATCTCTTGCGAGGACAACATCTTGTCCGCCCGGGCCCGCTCGGTATTCAGGATCTTGCCGCGCAGGGGGAGAATGGCCTGGAAGCGCCGGTCGCGTCCCTGCTTGGCCGAGCCGCCCGCCGAGTCCCCCTCGACGATGAACAGCTCGCACAGGGCGGGATCCTTCTCTGAGCAGTCGGCCAGCTTGCCCGGCAGATCGTCCCCGTCCAGGGCTCCCTTGCGGCGCACCAGTTCCTTGGCGCGCCGCGCCGCCTCCCGCGCCCGCGCGGCCTCCGACGCCTTCTCCACGATCCGGCGGCCGATGCCGGGATTCTCCTCGAGGTGCTCTCCCAGCTTCTCGTTGACGAAGGCCTCCACCAACCCCTTGATGTCCGGGTTGTTCAGCCGTCCCTTGGTCTGGCCCTCGAACTGCGGGTTGGGCAGACGCACGCTGATGACGGCGGTCAGCCCCTCGCGGACGTCGTCTCCGCTCAGGCTGGCCTTTAGGTCCTTCAGCAGGTTGCGGCCAGCCGCGTAGCTGTTGATCGTTCGGGTGAGGGCCGAGCGGAAGCCGATGACGTGGGTCCCGCCGTCGTGGGTGTTGATGTTGTTGGCGAAGGAAAAGACGGTCTCGGCGTAGCCGTCGTTGTACTGCAGGGCGAGCTCGACGATGGTGTCGTCGCGCTGGGCCTCGAGGTAGATCGGCCGCGGGTGTAGCGTGGTCTTGTTCTCATTCAGCAGCTCCACGAACTGCCGGATGCCGCCCGTGTAGTAAAACTCGTCGGTCTTGCCCACCCGCTCGTCGATCATCGTGATCCGCAGGCCCCTGTTCAGGAAGGCCATTTCGCGCAGGCGGTTGCTCAGGATGTCGAGGCTGAAAGTCCGGTCCTCGAAGATCTCGCCGTCCGGCAGGAAGGTGACCCGGGTCCCCGTGCGACGCGCCTTGCCGATCTCCTCGAGGTCGCCGGTGGGCTTCCCCCGCTCGTAGCGCTGAAGGTACTTCTTGCCGCCGATCCAGACCTCGACCTCCAGCCACTCCGAGAGGGCGTTGACGACGGAGACGCCGACTCCGTGGAGGCCGCCCGAGACCTTGTACGCCGAGCCGCCGAATTTGCCGCCGGCGTGCAGGGTCGTCATCACGACCTCGATGCCGGGGCGCCCGGTTTGCTCGTGGATGTCCACGGGAACGCCGCGCCCGTTGTCGACCACCGTGACGCTGTTGTCCATGTGCACGGTGACGTCGATGCGGTCGCACGCACCGGCCAACGCCTCGTCCACGCTGTTGTCCACGACCTCGAACACGAGGTGGTGGAGTCCCTCCGCACCCGTCCCGCCGATGTACATGGCGGGCCGCTTGCGGACGGCCTCCAGGCCCTCGAGGATCTTGATCTGGTCGATGCCGTATCCGTTCGGACTCAGCTCGTCGTCTTTACTTTTCGCCATACGTCCTCGCCGTGTCCGTCCTGCGCGGGCCCGGTCTTTCCCCCCCAGACCCGACCTTCCGGCCCCGTCTTCGCACGCGCAGCATCAGCGCCGGCGGCCGGCGCGCCGCGTGCCGACAGGCTTGGGCTGCCGTTGGGGGGGAGGTCAGCCCGCACGTTTCCGTTGAATCGTGCCGCCCTCGCCGCCGGTCGGTTCCGCGGGCGCCCGGGAACCGGTGATCCGCCGGGGAGGGCGACGATCGCCGGCGGCAACATCAGATGCGCATGGGCATGATGACGCAGCTGTAGGCCTCGTCGCCGCCCGGGCGAAAGATCGCGGGGCTGAGTGGATCGTTGATTTGCACGGTAATCTGAGCGGCATCTATCGCCGAGAGAAACTCCATCACGTAGCGCGCATTGAAGCCGACCTTGAAGCCGTCGCCGGCGTAGGATGTCTCCACCTCTTCGTGCGCTTCGCCTAAGTCCATGTTGACGCACGAGACCAGAACCCGACCCGGCTGGAAGTCGAATTCCGTGGGCGTGGTCCGCTCGCCCATGATCGCCGAGGTTCGCCGTAGCGCCCCGTAGAGCGCGTCTCGATCCAGCGTGATGTGGCTCGCCGTGGCGCTGGGAATGACCTGCTCGTAGTTCGGAAACTGGCCATCAATGAGGCGCGCCACCAGCGTCGTGGTGCGCTGCCGGAGGATGAGTTGATTCTCGGCGATGTGCAGGCGAACGTCCCCGTCCCCGTCGCGAGCGATCTTCGCAGCCTCTGCCATCCCCTTTTTTGGTATCAAGGCCTCCAGGGTTGTTTCGGAGCCGTCGCCGCGCGCAGCCCGCACCAGCGCGAGGCGATGGCCGTCCGTTGCCACCATACTGACCTCGCCGGCGCGCACCTGGAGAAGAATCCCGGTGAGCGCGTAGCGGGTCTGGTCCGATGAGACGGCAAACAGTGTCTTGCGGACCATGTCGCGGAAGATTCCCGCTTGAAGCGCCACCTCTTTGTTCGGCACGAGATTGGGTAGTGATGGAAATTCGTCCTTGGGGAGCCCCTTCATGCGAAAATTCGAGCGCTCGCAGGTGATGGTCACCTGGAGATCCGCATCCGCTGCAAACTCGACCGGGGCTTGGGGGAGCTCGCGAGCCACCTCGTAAAGTTTTTTGGCTGCAAGTGCCACAGTGCCCGGTTGGATGACTTCGGCCGGGACCTGGCTGCGGAGTCCGACGTCCAGATCGGTGCCGAAAAGATACACCCCTTCAGGCGTTGCTTCCAAAAGAACATGAGAGAGGATCGGGAGAGTCTTTTTGGCCTCGACAACACCCTGGACGGGACCTAAGGCATCCACGAATGCGTCACGTTCCACACGAATTCGCATGAGACTCCCTCGCTCACCTATGCGTGAAGCAACTGACGGACATTGGGAAGAGGATTGTATGGCGACGCGACACGCGCGAGGTCACGCTGGTGGCGCACTTCTGGGTAGCTTTAATAATATAAGTAAATCCATTAGTAGTAAGAGTCATAGGTTAATGAATAGTGTGGATAGCGTCTCAACCGCGCATAATACGCGGTCCCCGTTATTTAGGCGTTTGTGGATGGTGTGTGGGTAGCCTCGCAACGCACCACCTTTCCGGGCAGAACCGGGCCAATGTGTGGAAATGGATCGGCAAATATAAAAGTCTAACCACATATTTTACAAGATTATACGCAATAATGTCAACAAGAGGTTGCTCGACTTCGGCGCGGCATTTTGGTATCGGAGAAACCCCACACTATCCATCGAATTCTCTAGCGAAGGCCACGAGCATTCAAGGACAGGACGCCCCATTCATCAGCTCATATACCAAACACATGAATGGTAATAATTGATAAAGAGCGCGGGGGCGGATGGCGAACGGCGGGATCACGAAATGGCGTTATGGAAGACGCCAATAAAAAGTCGCCGAGTCCTTTGGTACGCTTTGAGCACCATTGTCCCGAGAATAAACGATTTAAGCCGATGGTTACACACAGGGTTTTCCACAGATGTGGATAAGTAATGTACTCATTAAGATTCAATGGGTTATGGTCGAGCCGTAGCGAATCTTTGTCATGTATCAGCTAAACCGACAGGCATATTTACTGTTGCGTCATGGGCATTGGTATGAGGTTGGAGACTGCCGCAAAAGCAGCCTCCAATGCGGACGCGTCAGGTGCTCGGCGAGAGGATCGAGCCCGCCGACAGGTCGCCTGCGGGTTTAAACGCCTGAGCGCTCCGAGGAGTGGAGTGGCATGCCTGAGTGGCCGCCCAACAAGACGCTGTGGCGCGGAGAGCCTGATCAGATGAACCATCTCCGGGCGACCGCGCGAAGCGTCAACAGGCTCCCAGCGCCCGCGGAACACGCCGGTGGCCGAGACCTCAGAAGCCCGAGGGGGAATGCCCCGGTGAGAGCAGGGCTCCGAGTGGCCCCGGGAAAGACTTTGTGATTGTGCGCGGACCTGCTTGACATTCAGACTCGTCCGAAATAGGATAGATGCTTTGCGGTACCGGCGAACAGGGAGGAACCATGAAGCGAACGTATCAGCCAAACCGGAGCAAGCGAAAGGCATCTCACGGGTTCATGAAAAGGATGAGCACGCCCGGCGGCCGCAAGACGATCGCACGGCGCCGCGCCAAGGGGCGCTATCGGTTGACGGTGTAGAAGAAAGCAGTCCGGAATGCCAAGACAGACCACACGAGCGGGGGCGACGAGGCTGCGTCGTTCCGGCGTTCGAACTCACAGCGGGCCCTGGACGGTCTGCGCTGCGCATGGCAGCAGCAGTGCCGGGCGACTCGTCGTTTCTCTGGGCCGGGCGGCGGGAAGCGCGGTTGCGCGGAGCCGGATCCGGCGAATCGCCCGCAGCGTCTTTTATGAGAAGGCGGATTCCGCCGCGCCCGTAGACCTATTGCTGTTGGCGCGCCGGAGCGTGGCCGGCGAGCCGCGCAGGCGCGTGCGGGCCGAGTTGAGCGAGCTTCTGGCCCGCGCCACGATGCGGCTAGCCGGTCGGACGGGAGAGGCGGGCGGTGTTTAGATTGTCCCGAATGGTTGTTGCCACCATTCGCATATATCAGCGCTGGGTTTCCCCGGCCCTGACGCCGGCTTGTCGATTTGCCCCGACCTGCTCCGAATATGCGGCCCAAGCCATCTTGCGCCATGGATTGGTGCACGGTCTCTGGTTAGGCACCCGCCGCTTGTTGAAGTGCCACCCATATCATCCCGGCGGACTGGATCCTGTCCCTTAACCTCGCGTCGCGGCTTCCGGAGTTCGGCATGGAACGAAACGCCATTATTGCGACGGCGCTCGTCATCGCAATCCTCATCGGATACCAATGGTACCTGTCGGAGTTCGAAGCTCCTCCGCCCCCCGCCCCGCGTGAGCAGACGACGACCGCTTCGGCACCCACTCCGGCCGCAGCGCCCGCGGCAGTTCCGACGCCGGCGCCCCCTCTCCCGAGGCCGGAGACCGTGGCGCCTCAGGCCAAGCGATTTCCTGCCGAGCCTCCAGCCGGGACACCCGCCAGAGACATCATCGTGGACACACCGCTGTACCACGTCGTTTTCTCCACAGCGGGGGCCCGGGCTGTTCATTGGGAACTGAAGAAGTACCGGCTGGAGGGGGGCGCGCCTGTTGACTTGGTGGCGCAGCAGCCCTTGGGGACAGGACAAGGGCCGCTGGAGGGGTGGGTTGACGGAGAGCCGGAAGCCGGGGCGGCCTTCCGGGCCAGCCAGGATCGCATTGATCTCGCCGTCGCAGGCCAATCGGCAACCCTGACCTTCAAGCGCAGCACCGAGTCGGGAATTGAAATCCAGAAGCAGCTCACCTTCTATGCCGATCGGTACCCGGTGGACGTTGCCCTCTCTGCGAAGAACCTCTCCGGGCAGCCAGTCACCATACAGCCGCATTTGGCGTGGGGTCCCGGGTTCCGCGATGACGCTGGGGCAAATTCTCACAGCGTCAAGCCGCCGACGCTCTGGGTGGATGGGAAGCGGGTCGAACAGGACCTTTCCAAGGTTTCCGGCCAGAAGGTCGTCCACGGCGACATTTCCTGGGCCGCCCTGGAGGACACGTATTTTGCCGCCGCCCTTCTCCCGAAAGAAAAGGGGATGGACGCCTTTGTGCAGAAAGTTGACGGGCACCCGATGGTGGGACTGACCCTCCCTCAGCAAAATCTGGCCGCCGGGGCCGAAGTAACGCTGCGCGCCCAGGTCTTCGGCGGCCCCAAGGACCTCCAGCTGCTGAAGAGTGCCGGCCAAAACCTTGACGAGCTAGTGAATCTGGGCTGGTTCACCTTTCTGGCCCGACCGGCCCTGTGGCTCCTGAAATTCCTGTTTAACTACACGGGGAACTACGGCGTGGCGATCATCCTCGTCACAATTCTCCAGAAGATCGCGTTCCACCCCCTCACCGTCAAGAGCATGAAGTCCATGAAGGCCATGCAGGCCGTCCAGCCTAAGGTGCAGGCCATCCAAGAGCGCTTCAAGAACAATCCTCAGAAGAAGCAAGAGGAAACGATGGCGCTGTACCGGAAATATGGTGTCAATCCCATGGGGGGATGCCTGCCCATGCTTGTGCAGATCCCCATCTTCATCGCCCTGTATGACGCCCTGGGTGGCTCTGTCGAGATGTGGCAGGCACATTTTCTTTGGATTCGAGATCTTACGAAGCCGGACACGTTGTTTACCATGACCATCTGGGGTGGCCGCGCGTTTCCCTTCAACCTTCTGGCCATCCTCATGGGCATCAGTATGTTCCTACAGCAAAAGATGTCCCCGACGAGCGGTGATCCGCGTCAGGCCAAAATGATGCTGTGGACGATGCCCATCGTCTTCACCTTCATGTTCTGGGGCTTTCCTTCGGGCCTTGTCTTGTACTGGCTGGTGAACAACGTTCTGCAGGTCGGCCAGCAGTGGTTGATCAACAGGACGCCGGCGACCCCTGCGGTCGAGGGTCAAGCCGCCTAGGGTGTGCTGGAATGGCCCAGGAGTTCCGGGCGTGGAGAATGCGCCGGAAGGGAGCCTCCAACCCGATGACCTCCTCGTCACGGGGGCCAAGGCGCTTGGCGTTGCGCTGGATCGCGTGCAGCTTGCAGCCTTTGGGGTCTACCGGGAAGAAATCCTCCGCTGGTCTCTCCGGACCAACATTACGGCCCTGCGAAGTCCGGCCGATATCGTCAGGGATGGATTTCTGGACTCGCTGGTGTGCTTTCCGCTCATTCCGGAGACCACGCAGCGCATCCTCGACATCGGCTCTGGCGCTGGATTTCCAGCCCTGCCTATTGCCATCGTCTGCCCTCGTTTTCAACTCACGCTCGTCGAGGCCTCTCGCAGGAAAACCTCTTTTCTCCGCCACATGGTGCGGACTCTCCAGCTGTCTCACGTTCGAGTCCTCCAGGGCCGTGCCGAATCGCTGTCGGCCGAACCGGAGCATGCCGCCGCCTACGACATTGCCTTCGCGCGCGCCGTCGGGCCGCCGCTGAAGGTCTGTGCGCTAGCGCGCCCGTTTCTCGTCCCGAGCGGTCTGTTCCTGGCGCAAACGGGAGAAGACTTCCCGCTTGGGGACCTCGAGGGGTTGCGCTCGCTCGGACTCGAGGTGGCGGGGCAGCGAGACGTCCCACCAGCGGCCGGCAAGCCCGGACGGCACGTGACGGTTCTCAAGAGGGTGCAGGAGGCAGCGCGGTAGGATCGTTTCACGTGAAACACCGCGTTCCCTCTTGGACCCGGCACCTCGAATGTGCTATGGTCCCCGGGAAAAAGCCGAGGCTGCCAGTGGCCAGAATCATCGCGGTAGCAAACCAGAAGGGCGGGGTAGGGAAGACCACCACGGCGGTCAACCTGTCCGCGTCGTTGGCGGCAGCGGAGCGGCCGACGCTCTTGGTAGATATCGACCCCCAGGGAAACGCCAGCACCGGTGTCGGCATAGATGTGGGCGCGCTCGATCGCCACATCTACCACGTGCTTCTCGGCGAGCTGGGGGTGCGAGAGGCGGCGCTTCCCACGGCGCTCCCCGCCCTCCAGGTCTTACCCGCGAAGCGAGAGCTGGTGGGGGCGGAGATAGAGCTGGTTGAGCTGCCAGACCGGGAGCGTCGTCTGGAGCACGGGCTGGCGTCTGTAGCCGAGCGATACGAGTACATCCTCGTTGATTGTCCACCCTCCCTCGGATTTCTGACATTGAACGCCCTGGTGGCGGCGGACTCGGTGCTGATCCCCCTCCAGTGCGAATATTACGCCCTGGAAGGACTGGGACAGATCCTGGATACAGTGAGGATCTGCCGGCAGACCTTGAACCCGCGACTCGAGGTAGAGGGCATTCTTCTGACCATGTACGACGGACGGGTGAACCTCGCGGGGCAGGTGGCAAAAGAGGTGCGCGATCATTTTGGGGACCGCGTGTTTCGAACGGTCATTCCGCGGAATGTGCGGCTGAGCGAGGCGCCGAGCCACGGCCAGCCGGTCATCCTCTACGACATTCGTTGCCCCGGGGCCGAAGGATACTTGCAGCTGGCACGGGAGGTGATCGATGGTGCAAAAGCGCGGGCTCGGTAAGGGGCTCGGAGCGCTCATCCCTGGGGCTGAAGGATTGGGTCCTGGGACCCGGGAGATCCCCCTGGAAGAGCTGGAGAGGAATCCGTTTCAGCCGCGCCGGCACTTCGACCAGGCGGCCCTCGAGGAATTGGCGGCCACGATTCGGGAGCACGGCATCCTCACCCCGGTGGTGGTCCGCCGTGTGGCGGGCGGATATCAGGTCGTTGCCGGCGAGCGTCGAATTCGGGCTGCCAGGCTGGCCGGCCTGACCAGGGTTCCTGCGGTGGTGCGGGAGGCGAGCGACGCCCAGGCCCTGGAAATGGCGCTGGTTGAAAACCTGCAGCGCGAGGATCTGAATCCGCTGGAATCGGCCGAGGCATACCAACGCCTGATCGAGGAGTTCAGCCTGACCCAAGAAGAGGTCGCTGAGCGGCTTGGTCGTGACCGCTCTTCGGTGGCCAACACCCTCCGCCTGTTGCGACTTCCGCAGCGGATTCAAGAGGATGTGGCATCCGGAACGCTGTCCGAGGGGCACGCACGGGCCTTGTTGGGCCTGGAGAAAGCGGCCGATCAACTGAAGGTCCGAGACCTCGTTGTCAAGAAAGGCCACACCGTCCGGGCGACGGAGGCCCTGGTCCGTCGATGGAGAGACGGCACGGTGCGGAAGACGTCCAAGCGGCGCACCACGGATCCGAACGTCGGCGCGCTGGAGGATCGGCTGCGGACCGCCCTAGGAACTAAAGTCCGGATCGTGCGCGAAGGGAAAGGCGGGATCTTACAGATCAGCTTCTTTTCGGCCGACGACCTAACCCGGATTGCCGACCACATCCTCGAGGGCCGCTAGGCGATGCAGTTGCGAATCAAGGCCTCGATCCTTTTTCCGTTGAAGGGGAAGGACTGGATTAAGAGACTCCTGATTGGCGGAGCCATTGGCCTCGCCATCGAGCTGATATTCGTAGGTCTGACATTTCTGGTTTCGGAGGAGGCCACGTTCGGGATCGCCCCCCTGGTCGCAGTTTTCAACTTTCCGGCGCTCGGTTTCATTCTCCAGGTGTACCGTGGTACGCTACGATGGGAGGAGGGAGAGGTCCCGGCGTGGGAGAACTGGCCCACGCTTTTTCGCTGGGGCCTCGTGGGCTTCGGCATTGGTCTTGCCTATGGGATGATTCCGCTCTTGCTGGTTTTGGTGGGTCTTGGGTTGCTGGTAAAGGGAGGCGTGCTTCTCTTTCTGGGCATGGTCCTCATGGTTTTGGGTGTGCTCGCCGGCGTCTTTACGCTGTTCTTTTTCCCGATGGCCGTGGCCCGGTACGTCAGTCAACAAAGAATCGAAGCGGCCTTCCATCCGGTGCTGGTGTGGGACGGGATCAACCTGGTCCTCGCCGAATACGTGGCGGCATATCTTCTGAGCGTTGGATCCTACATCGTGGCGGGACTAGTGGCCGTCGTGCCGTATGTCGGAGGAGTCGTCTGGCCGGTCCTCTGGTTCTACATCAGCCTGGTGCAGGCTCGACTGTTCGGGGAAGTGTGCGCGAGGGCGATCTGAGAAGCTTTCGATCGCGGCTATCGGAGCGATAGCGGGGGAGCTGTCGCGACGCGCGCGCATGGGCGGAGGGTGCATGGCGTCAACAGCGGAGGTTCTGGTGGCCTTCCTGGCAACAGCCGGGGTGCGTCGAATCTACGGCATCCCAGGCGCCGGAAGCACCCTGGATGTCATCGAGGCCGGCCGGCACCAAGGTATCGAGTTTGTGCTGGCGCACCACGGGGCTGCCGCGGCCATCATGGCAGCCACCGAAGGCGACCTCGCCGGGCGACCAGGTGTCTGTCTGGCTGCGCAGGGACCGGGAGCGGCCGGCGTGGTCAGCGGGGCGGCGCAGGCCCTGCTGGACCGCGCCCCCCTGCTGATCCTCACGGATCGTTCCCCCCAGGCCGGTCTCCGTTCGCCCGCGCGCCAGGAGCTGAGCCACTTGCGCCTACTTGCCGAAGCGGTGAAGAAGGGAGCGACCGTCACCGCCCCGCGGGCGGACTGGCTGGCCCACTGGGCTTGGCGGACCGCCCTGCAGCCTCCCCGCGGACCCGTGCACCTGGACCTGCCGGCTGACGAGGCCCAGCGTCCGGCCAGGCGGCGCGCGATTGCGAGCCGGCGGATGCGTCGGCGGTCGCCCTCGCCGAGCGCCGTCCGCTGGGGGGCGCGTCTCCTCACGCGGTCGGGCCGGACCGTCGTGGTGGCCGGGAGCGGCTGCCGGGAGGCGCCGGCAGCCCGGGCGCTCCGAGATCTGCTGGAGCATCTGGGCGCACCGGTGCTGATGACCCCGCGGGCGAAAGGGGCGATCGCAGAGGATCATCCGCTGGCGGCCGGCGTGTTCACGGCCGCCCCCCTAGAAAACGAACTGCTCGAGAAGGCCGATGCGATCTTGACGGTAGGTCTGGACCCGGCGGAGCTGCTGCCGGGTTCTTGGAAGTCCAGCCGGCCCGTCGTGGCGCTGGAAGAGTATCGCGTGGGTCCGCGAACGCGCGAGACGGCTTGTGAAGTCGTCGCCGACCTGCCGACAGCCCTCCAGGCGCTTCGCCAGGCTTTGCCGCCGGGCGGCGGATGGAGCCTGGCCAGCTGGGCCGGCCGCGGAGAAGAGTTCAAGGTCCGCTGCCGGCTGCGCCTGGCGGAGGCGAGCGCCGGCCGGACCCATGCAGCCATCCCGCCCCATCGGGCCGTGCAAATCGCCCGGGAGATCTACCCGCACGACACCCTGCTGGCCGTCGACACTGGAGCCCACGCCATCGCCGCGAACCTGTTCTGGGAGGCATACCAGCCCAAGGACTACCTGTGCTCGGCCGGTCTGGCGCCGCTGGGGTACGCCATCCCGGCGGCCATCGCCGCCAAGCTGGCCGCGCCAGAGCGGCCGGTCCTGGCTTTCGTCGGGGACGGGGGCTTGCTGGCGCATCTCGCCGAGGTGGCCACCGCCGCCCGCTTAGGGCTCCCGCTGACGATCCTCGTGTTCGCCGACGAATCGCTGAGCTCGATCCGCGCGCTCCAGGAGCAGCGACGGTTTGCGCCGGTCGGGACTTCGCTGGGGCATGCCGACATTCCCAAGCTGGCAGAAGGCCTGGGGGCGCTCGGGACGGAGGTGGAAGACGAGGAGGGCCTCCGAGCGGCCCTCCAGGATGCCCTCGGAACGACGCAGCCGGCGATCATCGTCGCCCGCATCCGCTCCAGCGGCTACCGCCGGATGCTGGACATCCTGTGCGGCCGGCCGGATGCCGGATGATCGGACCCGCCACCGAAGTCGAGAAGCAGCGGCCCGCCATCACCGGCGACACCTACTAAGACGGCTCCAGCGGAGTGTCGGCCTTCGCACCTGCCCCCGGACGCCCCGTGAAACTCGCCGGCTTTCAGAGCCCTGCGGCCAGCCCCGCTCGCGCCGTCCTTGACACGCTCTTGAGACGCTCTTGACACTCTATTGACACGCAGCACAAATGGGGGGTATGTTCAAATCCTGCCACCCTCCATCGCTTTGGCACTCGTCTCACGTGTTGGACCGCCGGGAATTGATTTGCGGGCCGACGACGGTGTCCCGGCCATTTAGTCCTCGGCCCCCCATCTAGGAGGAGGCGCTATGAAGAAAAAGGCGTCCTGGAAGATGGACCGACGCGGGTTTCTCAAGGCTGCCGGCACCGGTCTGGCTGGTGCCGGTCTGGCCGGTCTGGGTGCGCCGCGGAGGGCGCGCGCAGCGCAGGAAAAGCTGGTGGTTTGGTGGAACAAGGGGTATTACCCCGAAGAAGATCAGGGCATGCAGAAAATCGCGGAGGCGTTCGCCCACGAGAACAACGTGGACATGGAGCTCACGTTCACAATCCAGGATGACCTGGGCCCCAAGATCATCAGTGCCCTGATTGCGGGGGTGGTGCCTGACGTTGCCTTCTGCTTCTTCAACGACTGGATGATCTCGCCCAAGTTCGCCTGGCAGAACCAGCTGCTGGACATGAGCGACATCATCAACCAGCTCAAGCCCCGCTACTTCGAGTCCATGCTGAAAACCAGCTGGCTCTACAACAACGGCGAGAAGAAATGGAGCTACTACTCCGTTCCCATCGAGTCACAGGCACTGGCCACCCAGTACTGGAGGCCCCTGGTGGAGGCGGCGGGTCTGAACGGGGATCCCAAGAAGATCCCGATGACATGGAACGAGCATTGGGCCTTCTGGAAGAAGGTGCAAGCCAACCTGCGGAAGAAGGAGCCGGCCAAGTACGGCAAGACCTACGGGATCGGCATGACCGAGTCCAGCCGCTCGACGGACACCTTCTACGATTTCGAGCAGTATCTCCTGGCCTTCCATGGGGAGATCGTCTCGCCGGACGGGAAGGTCGTGGCGGGAGAGGCCAAGAATCGCGAGGCCCTCATCAAGAACCTGACCTTCTTCAGCGGGATTTACAATGAGGGGTACGTTCCGCCGGACGCCCTGACCTGGACGGATGCCGACAACAACGTGAACTTCGGCAACAAGACCGTGGTGATGACGCCCAACCCGTCCATCTCCATCCCGGCCGCGGCGTTCTTCACCAACAAGGACGACTACTTCCACAACATCGTGACGATCCTCCAGCCGACGTCTCCCATCGACGGGAAGGGCTATCCCTACCTGATCGCGGTGAAGCCGATCATCGTCCCGAAGGCGGCCAAGAATCCGGACCTGGCCAAGAAGTTTATCCTGTACCTGTTGCAGCCGGAACGGTTCACCCGGTACGTGACGGCGTCCCACGGGCGCTGGTTCCCTGCCTTCAAGGATGTGGCGGCGGCCCCCTTCTTCAACGATCCAAAGGACCCGCACGTCTACACGGCGACCCAGCAGTACAAATACCCCACCCAGCCGTTCTACTACAGCTATACGCCGGCATACTCGCAGGTGTATGCAGAGAACGTCTGGGGCAAGGCCATCTCGCGCGTGGCGACCGATAAGTGGAGCAACGAGCAGGCAGTAGACGAGGCCGTCAAGCGGGTCCAGACTATCGTCCAGAACTGGAAACAGCCGCAGATCCGTTCTGCGCCGCAACGCGTGCGGGAGGCCGGCCGGCCTCCCGCACGCAGTAGGTTTTGCCCTATGAATGAGACTGCCTCGACGGCCGCAGCCCCATCTCTCGTGGTCCGGCGCGAGCACTGGGTTCGCCGCACGCTCCTCGGGGTGAGCTTCTGCTCCCCCCTCATCTTTATTTTCGCCTTCCTGGTGATTGTTCCCATTCTGTACATGATCTACCTGGGGACCGACTGGTCGATCTACCCGGCGATCTTTTCCGACCCCATCTTCCAGCAGACCGTGTGGAACACCGTTATCTTCGTCGGGATCGGCGTCAACGTGAAGATGTTCCTGGCCCTGGTGCTTTCGGCCCTCTTCTCGACCGAGCACCGCGCGGCCAAGGCCCTGAGCGGCCTCTTCCTGCTCCCCTGGGCCATCCCTGCGCTTCCTGGCATCCTTGCCTTTCGGTGGATGCTCAACGGGGAGTGGGGAATCGTGAACCACTTGTTGAACGTGGTGGGCCTCCCGGGATATCCATGGCTCGTTCGACGGCCCACGGCCCTGGGCGCTGCCATCGTCTACCACGTCTGGAAGTACCTCCCGTTTTGGACGCTGATCTTCCTGGCCGGGCGGCGCAGCATCCCCAAGGAGCTGTACGAGGCCGGCGAGATGGACGGCACGTCGCCCCTTCAGAAGTTCCGGTTCATCACGTTTCCCATGCTGCGGAACCTGTACCTCATGTGCTCATTGCTCTCCATGGTCTTTACGCTGGGTGATTTCGTCGTGATCTGGATCATGACGGGCGGTGCGCCGGGTGACTCCACCCACGTTCTGGCGACCCTGGCATATCGCTACACATTCCGCATGGGCCAACTGGGCTGGGGGATCGGGACGTTCATGGTGGCCCTGCCGGTTACACTGCTTTTCATCTTTATCCTGATCCGCTGGGTCAAGTAGGAGCAGGCCATGCGCCTCGGAGGCTGGAAGCTCTTCGGGTTTTACGCCGCCTGCCTGGTCATCCTGGTCTGGACGATCTTCCCCGCCTACTATATGTTGTCGCTGGCCCTGGTGCCCGAGAAGGATCTGTTCAAGCCCAGCCTCTACGTTGCCCACCCGACGCTCGCCAACTACCGGGCCCTCGTTACCGAGAGCAACTACCTCGTGAACTATTTCTGGCCCCAAATGTACAACAGCGTCGTCGTCGGTCTCGCGACCACGCTGATCGTCATGGTCGTGGGAAGCCTGGCCAGCTTCGCCCTGGCGCGCATCCGCTTTCGAGGCGGGCGCACCATCGCCTCGATGGCCCTCTTCACGTACATTATTCCCTCCTCGTTCCTCTCCATCCCGCTGTTCAAGCTCATGGCGGAGTACGGACTGCTCAACACCAAGACAGCACTCATTTTCGCGATGATCACCTTCACCTCGCCCTACGCTGTGTGGATCCTGTGGGACTACGGCAAAACCATACCCGCGGACATCGATGAGGCGGCGGCCATCGATGGAGCGGGCCCCCTGGCTCTCTTTTTCCGGATCTACCTGCCGCTCATCATGCCGGCACTGTTCGCCATCGCCACTTATGCCTTCCTCTACTCGTGGAACGAGTACCTGTACGCGGTCCTCATGTTGTCGGGGGATCCCAACACCACCATTCCTGTCGGCATGGGGAACTTCCTGGCCACGGACAATCCGCCCTGGAACCTGCTCATGGCGGAGTCGGTCCTGTATTCCGTTCCGCCGGTCATCCTGTACTACATGTTCCGGCGACAACTCACCACCGGTCTGGTCACAGGGTCCGTAGCGGGGGCATAATCCCGGCACTGGCGGGGCGGCGGCTGCGGATCACTGGCGACTTTGGAATTGACAGCCCCGAAATGCTTTGTTACCGTGACCCCACTCGGGGTCGGTTTGGGGGCGCGCAGGTCCCGCCACAGAGCTGAGGCGTCATTGTCTTCATCACGGAGTGCCTCCCCGGAGGGGATCGTGCTGAAACGCGAAAAGGAGCGGGTCGGACCGGACTTTGGCGAAATCCGCGCCTTTCTCGGCGAGGGAACGCAGTTCAAGGGGGTCTTGAGCTTTGCCGGCGCGGTGCGGGTTGACGGCCAGCTGGAGGGAGAGATCGTCGGCGACGAGGTGCTCATCATCGGCGAGCCCGGCCAGGTCAAAGCGGATGTCGAGGTGGGAACCCTCGTGGTCAGCGGCCGGCTTCATGGTTCCGTGGTGGCGCGCCAGCGCGTCGAGCTCTTGCGGCCGAGCCGGGTGACCGGCACGATCCGGACTCCGTGTTTGGTGGTGGCCGAGGGGGCGGTGTTCAACGGGAATTGCGAGATGCCCGGCTCGGACACGGAGACGGCTCCATCCCCCCAGCCGCCGGAAGGGGCACCCCAGGGGACCCCGGACAGCCCGGGCCCGGGAGCCTGATCGTCCAGGCGCCGGGGCGCCCGGGCGCTCCGGGATATGCATATCAGCACCCTTCCTGTTCTTCCGGCACCTGTCGCCTGCGTTCTTCCCCCCTCCCGGCCGAGTCGTTCCAGCCAATCGCCCCGACGTGTGCTGCGACTTCGGACCGAATGCCTCGCGGGAGGCCATGAACCCGAACAGGACAGACCAACCGCAAAGCAGCCACGGGCCGCACCGGGACCCCTGCCGTGCGACGAGCGGAGGCCGGCAATCCTGGAGCATGATCGGAGCCTTCCGTTTCGACGGTTCCTCCGGCCGGATGGGGCGCGGCGACCCCTTGGCGCCCTTGGCGGTGAAGATTCCGAGATGAACGTCTATCTGGACCACAACGCCACCACGCCGCTGCACCCGGAGGTGCTGGCCGACATGCTCCCCTACCTGCGGGAGCGGTTCGGCAACGCCAGCTCCGTGCACGCCTGGGGCCGCGAAGCGCGGCATGCGCTGGAGGCGGCGCGGGCGGGCCTTGCGCGCGCCCTGGGGGCGGCCGACAAGGACACGGTTCTGTTCACGGCGGGCGGAACCGAAGCCGACAATCTGGCCCTTCAGGGCGTGGCCGCAGCCACTGGGGAGCGCGGCGGACACCTGATCATCTCGGCGGTCGAGCATCACGCGGTCCTGAACACCGCTGACCATCTGGCGCGGCGCGGCTTTGAGATCACCACGCTTCCCGTGGACCAGGACGGCCGGCTCGACCCCGACGATCTCCGGCGAGCCATCCGGGCCAATACCATCCTGGTGAGCCTGATGCACGCCAACAACGAGACCGGCGTCCTCTTCCCCCTGGCGGAGCTGAGCCGAATCTGCCGGGAGCGGGGTGTTCCATTCCACACCGACGCCGTGCAGAGCTTCGGCAAGGTCCCGCTGGATGTGGAGGTGCTGGGGGTCGACCTGCTCTCGCTTTCGGGCCACAAGATTCACGGACCCAAGGGGGTGGGCGCGCTGTTCGTCCGCCGCGGCACCCGCATGCAGGCGCTCTTCCACGGCGGGACGCAAGAGCGGTCGCGACGCGCCGGGACGGAAGACGTGGCGGGCGCCGTCGGGTTGGCGCGGGCGGCATGTCTCATGCTGGAAGCGCTGGCGGCGGATTGCACCGGCGCCCTCCGCGACCACTTGGAGGCGAGCCTCATGGCGGCCCTGCCCGGCGTGTGTCGCAACGGGGCGGCGGGCGGGCGCCTGCCCAACACCAGCAGCCTCGCCTTCGACGGGATCGAGGCGGAGTCCCTCGTCCTGGCGCTGGATCTCCAAGGGATTGCCGTGTCGTCTGGCGCGGCCTGCAGCTCTGGCTCGGTGGAGCCCTCCCATGTCCTGACGGCCATGGGGCTTCCGCGGGATCGCGTGGCGGCGTCGGTTCGCTTCTCGCTGGGGCGGGAGACCACACGCCAGGAGATAGATCGCGTGCTGGAGATCCTGCCCCCGATCGTGAGGCGGATGCGCCGGGTCGGCACGGAGCACAGCCAGCCGGCGGGGGCGCGGGCATGAGCATGCCGGTCCCGACAGACCAGCCGGTGGTCGTGGCGATGAGCGGCGGCGTTGACTCGGCCGTGGCGGCGGCGCTCCTCGTGCGGCAGGGCTGCAAGGTGGTGGGCATCACGCTGCGCATCTGGCCCGGCCTTCGCCCCGACGAGGCGGAGCGGCGGTTCGACAGCTGCTGCTCCCCCCAGGCGGTGGAGGATGCGCGCCAGGTGGCCCAGCAGCTGGGCATTCCGCACTATGTTCTGAACTACGAGGACGAGTTCGATCGCGAGGTGATCCGCTACTTCACCGACGCCTACCTGCACGGGGAAACCCCCAACCCCTGCGTGCCCTGCAATGCCCGCCTCAAGTTTGGGTCGCTCCTGACTCGCGCCAGGGGCTGGGGGGCCGACCGGGTGGCCACCGGGCACTATGCCCGCGTGGTCTTCGAGCCGGCCTCCGGGCGGTACTGCCTGCTCCGCGGGCTGGACCCGCGCAAGGATCAGAGCTACTTCCTCGCCACTCTCACCCAGGACCAGCTGGCAGCCTCGCTGTTTCCCCTGGGCGGACTGCGAAAAGAGGAGACCCGGCGCATCGCGGCTGAGATGAACCTGCCGGTAGCCGGCAAGCCGGAGAGCCAGGAAATCTGCTTCGTCTCCCGTGACTACCGGGACTATCTCCGCGCCCGTGTGGGGGAGGCCATCCGGCCCGGCACGATCCGCGACACCGCCGGAGCCGTGTGCGGGCGACATCAGGGGGTGCCGTTCTATACGGTCGGCCAGCGGCGGGGCCTGGGGCTCGGAAACCCGGAGCCCCTCTACGTGATCGGGCTGGATCCGGCCCGGAACGAGGTCATTGTCGGTCGAGAGCGGGACCTGCTCGTCCCCGCGGTGGACGTCGAGCCGGTCAATTTCATCGCCGTCGAGCGGCTCGATGCCCCCCGGCGCGTGCTGGCGAAGGTCCGCTACGCCCAGCCGGCGGCGCCGGCGACACTCGCCCCTGTCGACCTGCATCGCGTCCGGCTCTGCTTCGACGAGCCCCAGCGGGCGGTGGCGCCGGGACAGATCGCCGTCTTCTATGATGGGACGGTTCCGGATGTGGTCGTGGGAGGGGGGACGATCTGCCGGCCCGGCTCCCAGGGCAACGGGGACGTTGAACCGCCATGACGCCAAGGCCCTACAGTTCAGGGTTCCCCGCGGCTGTGATTCGAGACATGGGAACGCCCCACCAGGGGATGCGACACGAGTCCAGTCCTTTCGCATTTTGCCCATTCCAGCCGTGCAATCCCGGGTACCCAACGCGAGCGTTGGGTGTCCTTGGCGGTGAGATATCTTCGGATTGGGGTTAATCCTGTCCTGACAGGGCGAGGCGGAGGGGACGGATGCGGACCGGATCCCGGAGGATCCGCCGGCGCGGGTCCCGGGGCATCCGGCCTCGCCGGCCCTGCTCCAGGAGGGGATGTCGCGGGTCGGCGAGCGGGCATTGGCGGCCCGCACGGGGAGCCGCGGGGGCCCTTCGGGGGCCCCGAAACCCCTTGACATCATTCTGAATCGCGTGGTACCTATAACCGGTTTTCAAATACACGGACGGATGATCGCGAGGGTCCTTCTCGTCCGCCGGCTGGGCGGACGGCGGACCGGGGCGGGCATCGCACCCTCACCCCTCACTCCTGACCTTGGACGAGCGAGAAGCGTTTGTACGCGGAACCCTTGTCGGGGCATCGATCGTGGCCGCGGCAGGGGTAGCCGTGCTTTTGCTATTGGGGCGGGGGGCGTGGGCGGTCGGTTTCGGCGTCGGTGCGGCTGTTAGCCTGGGGAGCTTTCAGCTGATCGCCCGCGCCGTGGGACGATTGACCGAGCCGGGCGTGACCCGGCAGGCCGGTCTCCTCTGGAAAGGCGCCCTCATCCGGTTTGCCATCGTCGGGGCCGTGCTGTTCCTGGCGCTGATCGTACTCCGCGTGGCTCTCCTGGCCCTCCTGGCCGGACTGCTCCTCACGCATGCCACCATGATCGGCCACTGGCTCGTGTACTCCCTGCGGGCCAAGACGTGAGCCCGAGGCTGGCGACCAGCCTTTCCGGTGCGACATCCGGATGGGGGCGGAAATCCGAAGGCGTGGACCCCGCGTACCACCAGGAGGCTGCATGAGAGGCCTGGCAACGTTCACGCGCCGCGTCGTGTCCGTCTGGCTCCTGTGGCTTGCCGCCCTGGCGCCCGGGGCGGCCCTGGCCGCCGAGGGGGCCGTCGCGCACGAGCAGCCCGGCATCATCAACCTGAATGTCACCGTCCTCATCCAGGCGGTGAACTTCCTCATCCTCATCGCCCTCCTGTCGAAGTTCCTGTTCAAGCCGCTGACGCGCTTCCTGAAAGAGCGGGCCGACGGGATCGAGCGCTCTCTCACGGAGGCGCGGGCCGCCCGCGAGGCGGCGGCCAGGGCGCAGGAGGAGTATCGGACCCAGATCCAGTCCGCCCAACGCGAGGTCGCTGCCATTCGCGAGCAGGCCCAGCGGGACGTGGAGGCCGAGCGGCAGCGTCTGCTGCAGGCCGCCCGGGAGGAGACGGAGCGCCTGCTGGCCGGGGCGCGGGCCGAGATCGAGGCGGAGACGCGCCAGGCCCGCGCCCGGCTGCGAGAGGAGGCCGCCGATCTGTCGGTGGCCGCCGCGGAGCGCCTGCTGGGCCGCGCCCTCACCGGGGACGATCAGCGGCGACTGGTCGAGCAGTACGTCCGGGAGCTGGAGGGCAAAAATTGATCGCCGGGTCGCTGGCCAAGCGCTATGCGGGGGCCCTGGTCGAGGTGGCCTCCGCCGCCGGCGAGCAGGAGCTGGAGGCCGTCCGCGAGGACCTCGCTCTGTTCGCCGACGTCCTGCGCGAGCATCGGGACCTGTGGCGGTATCTGCGAGATCCGGCGGCGCAGCGTCCGGACAAGCTGCGGACCGTCGGCGAGTTGGCGGCGACCCTGGGCCTGCGGCAGCTGGCGGCGACCTTCCTGCGCATGCTCCAGGAGCACGACCGGCTGACGGCGCTGGATCAGATCCGGCGCGCCTACGAGGCGCTGATGGACGAGCGGCTGGGTCGCACCAAGGCGGTCGTCACCGCGGCGGCGCCGCTGGACGCCGAGCAGGAGGCGCGACTGCGGGCAGAGCTGGGGCGCGTCACCGGGAAGCAGGTCTACCTGGAGGTCCGCCAGGACCCCGGCCTGCTGGGTGGCCTGATCGCCCAGATCGGCAGCCGGGTGTACGACGGGAGCCTGCGAACGCAGCTGCGACGGCTGCGGGAGCGGCTCGCCGGCGGATAGGATGCGGCCGCGGATCGCCCGGGTCGCCGGCGCGGGAGTCCGACGGCAGAGGTGAGGCATGGCACAGATCAAGGCAGAGGAGATCAGTCAGGTCATCCGGCAGCAACTGGCCTCGTACGAGGCGGCCATCGACCTGGCCGAGGTCGGCACCGTCCTCGAGGTCGGTGACGGCATCGCCCGCATCTACGGCCTCGAAAATGCCATGGCCATGGAGATGCTGGAGTTTCCCGATGGCATCTTCGGCATGGTCCTGAACCTGGAAGAGGATAACGTCGGCGCGGTGCTCCTGGGCGACGACACCTCCATCAAGGAGGGGGACCAGGTCAAGCGGACCGGGCGGGTCGCCTCGGTGCCGGTGGGCGAGGCGGTGGTCGGCCGCGTGGTGAACGCCCTGGGGCAGCCGCTGGACGGCAAGGGCCCCATCGAGGCCGCGGAGCTCCGCCCCATCGAGCGGCTGGCGCCCGGCGTGGTGGACCGGAGGCCGGTGAAGGAGCCGCTGCAGACGGGCATCAAGGCGATCGACGCCATGATCCCCATCGGGCGCGGACAGCGCGAGCTGATCATCGGGGACCGCCAGACGGGAAAGACCGCCATCGCGGTGGATACCATCATCAACCAGAAGGGGAAGGGGGTCTACTGCTTCTACGTGGCGACGGGACAGAAGCGGTCCACCGTGGCCCAGGTGGTAAAGGTGCTGGAAGACGCCGGGGCCATGGAGTACACCACAGTGGTAGTGGCCTCGGCTTCCGAGCCGGCCCCCCTGCTGTACATCTCCCCCTACGCCGGCTGCACGATGGGCGAGTACTTCCGCGACACCAAACGTCACGCCCTGTGCATCTACGACGACCTGACCAAGCACGCTGCCGCCTACCGCCAGCTCTCGCTCCTGCTGCGACGCCCCCCGGGCCGCGAGGCCTATCCCGGCGACGTGTTCTACCTCCATTCCCGGCTGCTGGAGCGGGCGGCGAAGCTGAACGACGAGCTGGGGGGCGGCTCCCTGACGGCGCTGCCCATCATCGAGACGCAGCTGGGGGACGTCTCCGCCTACATCCCAACCAACGTCATCTCCATCACGGACGGCCAGATCTACCTGGAGACGGACCTGTTCTTCGCGGGCGTGCGGCCGGCGGTGAACGTCGGCCTGTCCGTCTCGCGCGTCGGCGGCAGTGCCCAGATCAAGGCCATGAAGCAGGTGGCGGGAAAGCTCAGGCTGGACCTGGCCCAGTACCGGGACATGGCTGCCTTCGCCCAGTTCGGGTCGGAGCTGGACAAGGCCACCCAGGCCCAGCTCAACCGGGGCCAGCGGATGGTGGAGATCCTGAAACAGAAGCAGTACACGCCGCTGCCGATCGAGAGGCAGGTCCTCCTCATTCATGCGGGCAGCGCCGGACACCTCGACGATCTGCCGGTCGAGCGCATCACGGCGTTCGAGGAGGCGCTGTTCAAGTTCGCCGAGCTCCGCAATCCCGAGATCATCCGGGAGCTGGCGGAGAAGAAAGAGATCACCGACGCCCTGCGCGGCCGCATGGATGAGTGCATCCGCGGGTGCAGGGCGGAGTTCCTGGCGACCGCCAGGACGGCCTGAGCAGGTCGGCGGCATCCATGGCGACCCTCCGCGATATCCGGCGGCGCATCAACAGCGTCAAGAGCACCCAGCAGATCACGCGCGCCATGAAGCTGGTGGCGGCGGCCAAGCTGCGGCGCGCCCAGGAGCGGATCCAGGAGGCCCGGCCTTACGCCTCCAGCATGGGCGAGGTCGTCGCGAGCCTGGCCCTGCGGTCGCCGCGCACGCTGCACCCCCTTTTGCAGGAGCGGCCGGCCCGCCGGAAGCTGCTGCTGGTCGTCAGCGGGGACCGGGGGCTCTGCGGGGCCTTCAACAGCAACATCATCCGCCGCTCCCTGGAGGTGATGCGCTCCGGGGGGCAGGATCCGGACGTGAGCCTGACCCTCATCGTGGTCGGCCGGAAGATCCGGGATTTTTACCGCCGGCGCGGGCAGGTGACGGTGCGGGCCGAGTACGCCAACTTCTTCGAGCGGCTGGCGTACGGCCACGCGGCCGAGATCGGGCAGGGGGTGGTGGCCGCCTACGCGGAGGACGAGGTCGACGAGGTGCAGCTCGTCTACAATGAGTTCAAGTCCGTGGCGGCGCAGCGGGTGGTGGCCCAGCAGCTCCTCCCCATCCAGCCCCTCCGCACGCCCGGGGAAACCCCCGTGGCCGACTTCGTGTTCGAGCCGTCGCCGACGGCCGTCCTGGAGCGCCTGCTGCCCAAGCACGTGGAGGTGCAAATCTACCGCGCGCTCATGGAGTCGCTGGCGGCGGAGTACGCCGCCCGCATGACCGCCATGGATAACGCCACCAGGAACGCCTCCGAGATGATCGACCTGCTGACCCTCCAGTTCAACAAGGCGCGGCAGGAGCGCATCACCAAAGAGCTGCTGGAGATCGTCGGGGGCGCGGAAGCCCTCCGGCAGGCGCGGGGCTGAGCCGTGCCCGAGCGACGGACGGCTCGGAGACGACTCGGCGCGGGAAGACGCATTGCCCCTTGTGCGGTCGAACACGGCCGGTGACGGCCGATCCCCCGAGGGCAGAGGAGTCGAGCGATGGCGAACATGGGGAAGATTTCGCAGGTCATCGGGCCGGTGGTGGATGTGGAGTTTGCGCCCGGCACGCTGCCCGCCATCTACAATGCCCTGGAAGTGACGGTGGACCGGCCGAAGGACATCTTCTCGTACAGCGAGCGTCTGGTCCTGGAGGTGGCCCAGCATCTCGGGGAGAGCCGGGTCCGGACCGTGGCCCTTTCCTCCACCGACGGCCTGACGCGCGGGATGGACGTTCGCGATACCGCTTCGCCCATCCGGATCCCGGTGGGTCCCATCACCCTGGGCCGGATCATGAACATCATCGGAGAGCCGGTGGACAAGCAGGGCCCGCTGACCTCCGAGACCATGTACCCCATCCACCGCCCCGCGCCGTCTCTGGAGGAGCAGGAGACGAAAGTCGAGATGATGGAGACCGGGATCAAGGTCGTCGATCTGCTCGAGCCGTACACCAAAGGGGGCAAGACGGGCCTCTTCGGGGGCGCGGGCGTAGGCAAGACCGTCATCATCATGGAGCTGATCCGGAACATTGCCCAGGAGCACGGGGGCCTCTCGGTGTTCGCGGGGGTGGGAGAGCGCACGCGTGAGGGCAACGACCTCTGGCTGGAGATGAAGGAGTCCGGCGTCATCGGCAAGACCTCGCTGGTCTACGGCCAGATGACCGAGCCGCCGGGCGCCCGGCTGCGGGTCGGCCTCACCGGCCTCACCGTGGCGGAGTACTTCCGGGATGCGGGCCAGGACGTGCTGCTGTTCATCGACAACATCTTCCGCTTCACCCAGGCGGGGTCGGAGGTGTCGGCCCTGCTGGGCCGCATGCCCTCGGCGGTCGGGTACCAGCCCACGCTGGCCACCGAGATGGGACAGCTCCAGGAGCGGATCACGTCTACCAAGAAGGGCTCCATCACCTCCGTCCAGGCGATCTACGTCCCGGCGGACGACATCACTGATCCGGCGCCCGCCAACGCCTTCGCCCACCTGGACGCCACCACGGTGCTGTCGCGGCAGATCGTCGAGCTGGGCATCTATCCCGCGGTGGATCCCCTGGCCTCCACCTCGCGCATCCTGGATCCCCGGTTCATCGGGGAGGACCACTACAACACGGCCCGCGCCGTGCAGAAGATCCTCCAGCGCTACAAGGACCTCCAGGACATCATCGCCATCCTGGGGATGGACGAGCTGTCCGACGAGGACAAGCTGGTCGTTGGCCGCGCCCGGAAGATCCAGCGCTTTCTGTCCCAGCCCTTCTTCGTGGCCGAGGTCTTCACCGGACAGCCCGGCCGGTACGTGCCCGTCAAGGAGACGATCCGGGGCTTCAAAGAGCTGGTCGAGGGGCGCTGTGACGATCTGCCCGAGCAGGCCTTCTTCATGGTGGGAACGATCGACGAGGCGCGCGAGAAAACCGAGCGCCTGAAGGAGGCCAAGTAGCCTTCCGGCATCTTCCGGACAGGAGCCGCAGGACCCATGGCAGAGGCGATACGGACCACCTTTGAGCTGGAGATCGTGACCCCGGACCGTCTGCTGGTGCGGGACGAGGTAAGCGAGCTGGTGGCCCCGGGGGCCGAGGGATACTTCGGTGTGCTCCCGGACCACATGCCGTTCATCACCACGCTGAAGATCGGCGTCCTCAGCTACTGGAAGGGCGGCCTGGAGCGCCATCTGGCCGTGGCCTGGGGGTACGTCGAGGTGCGGGGGGACAAGGTCCTGGTCCTGGCAGAGCGCGCCGAGCGCCCGGAAGAGATCGACGTGGGGCGGGCCGAGCGAGCGCGCGAGCGGGCCGAGCGGTTCCTCCATGAGTACACCGGGGGCAACGAATCCATCGACTTCGCCCGGGCACAGGCCGCCCTCCAGCGGGCGCTGACTCGCCTGGAAGCGGCCCGCCTGGGCCGCTGAGGCTCGCCCGCCAGACTAGAGGTCGTCGCCAAGATCGTTCCCCGGGCCGCCTCCCGGGGGCGATCCGGCTGCCCCTTCATCCATCGCCTCTTCCATGGCCTGGTCGAAGTCCTCGCCGAGATCCTCCCCCAGCTCCTTCCCCATTTTTTTGGCCCAGCGGGCCACGCTTTGGGGATCGCTCTCGTCCAGATCCCCGAATTTCCCGGGATCGGCGAGGGCGTCCAGGCGGTCGTCCTCGGATCGGACGCGCGTGAACCGTGACATGAGGCGTTCGAGGCGGCGGCCCCCGCAACGCGGGCAGGCCGGCGTGCCGGGATTATTGATGCTCCGCACCAGGATGCTCACCCGGCGTCGACAATCCTGGCACAGGTACTCGTAGATCGGCACGGCGACACCACCTCCAAGGCGGCCTCCAGGGCCGCGCGCGACGACGCGGACGGCCCGGATCACGCACCCCTCCGTCCCCGCTCGGACGAGTCGGGGGACGGAGGGGCGTGCCGGCCCAGAATGATCCCGGCGATCCGATGCATCTCCTGGCGCAGGTCGGCCGGCTCGAGAACTTCGACTGCCTCGCCGCAGGCCAGGAGCCAGGGGACCAACTCCTCTGCTCGCATGGCCGCCAGGGTAAAGATCACACTGCCCTCGGCCCCCTCTTCCGCCGCCACCATTCCCATGGGTGGGCGCTCGCGAAGCGCCTGGGCCAGCGGCGGCCGGCAGATCAGGCGAACCTGCTGCGGCCCAACGCGACCGGGCGGAGCCCCGTGCAGGTGGCGCTCGAGCAGGCGGGCGGGCAAGGGCCGGAAGCGCCGCTGCAGGATGCTCACCTCCGCCAGGCGCGACACGGGAATCCGCACCATGCGCCGCCGGTCGTGGGAATAGGCCAAGAGCTCCAAGCCGCGCAGTGTGCCGAGCAGCCGGTAGGGGTCCGCCCGATGCCAGCCGGGGTCTTGCCGGGATGGCGGACGGTACGCCAGCTTCACCGGCCGCCGCTCCGCGATGGCCGCGGTGAGGGCCGCGACACACGCCTCGGTTTGGGGGTCGCGAACCGGCAGTTCCAACGCCAGCTGCCGTTCTGCGGGAGGATCCGGCGGCTTGACCGCCAGCGCCTGCTGCAGTTTTTCTGCGGCCAACGTCAGCGTCCGGGCCGTGGCCGGCTCGGCGCGGGCGGCCGCCGTCTGGGCCGCCAGGCGCAGCGCCAGCGCCTCGTCTGCCGCCAGGGTGACCGGCGGCAGGAGCGTGGGTGCCGCCAGGCGATACCCGTGGTCGAAATAGACCGGAAATCCGGAGGCGCTCAGGGCGTCCAGATCGCGCAGGAGCGTCCGGGGCGAGATCCCGCAGGCGCGGGCCAGGACATCCGTCTCGGCCCCCGGTCGGTCCTGCAGCAGCTGCAGCAGCCTGATCAACCGCTTCGAACGGGGCACAGCCGCCCTGCCCGGTCCGCCAACCCGCCGTCGCGGCCGGCATGATTGCGAGATCCGGGCCTCCTTCTGCAAGGGCAAATAGCAGATTGCTTCGGCCGTGTCAAGCCGTTGCGAGGCGCAGGCGAAGGGGCGGGCGGGCGCGGGACGCGTGGCGGAAGGGCAGGCAAACGGGCCAATTCCCCTTGACACCACCCCCCAATTTCAGTACCGTACCGCTCGTTTCCGCATGTGGCGTCCCACCAGAATTCTCCGGATGGGCAGGTAGCTCAGTTGGTAGAGCACGGGACTGAAAATCCCGGTGTCGGCAGTTCAATTCTGCCCCTGCCCACCACCTTTTCGGCCGGAAATCCCGCACCTAGAGCGGGTTGTCCGGCCGAGTTGCTTTCCCGCTAACTCCCGCCAATTCCCGCAAATTCCCCGAGGTCCTGTACCGAAATCTGCACCGATATTCTTGTGTCATCCTCCCCCCGTACGAGCCCGAATCAGCGGCTTCTCGGCGGCTCAATCCCAGAACCGGCCCGTGCGGTGGATCTCCTCCAGGCGGCGCAGGGTCGGGCCGGGCGTGAAGTCGATGGTGGTGGTGAATCCGGAGGTCGCCTTCTGGTAGTAGTAGCCGAGCGTCGACGGGGGCGTGTACGGGCGCTCCTGGAGTGTCCCCGGGGCGGCCAGCTCGTGCTTGCCCGACGCAAACATCCGGGACAGCTCCCGGTCGGTCTCCTCGACGGCCCGGCGCTTCTCGGCCTTGACGGCCTCGGAGTCCCAGTCGAGCGGGATGAGGTTCTGGACGTCGGCACGCATCCGGGTGATCGTCTCGATCAGGACCTTGGTCTCGAGATCGCGGAGCTTGCTCTTGGTCCGCTCGACGACCACGGCCCGCTGCATCTCGTCGGCGAAGGCCACGTCCACCGCCCAGGGCATGCCCACGATCCGCACGGCCGCGGTGAGGTCCTGCAGGGCACTCCGGGAATAGAACAGGGTCTGCAACACGCTGGCGAGCCGCTCCAACTCGGTGATCCGCCGCTCCACCGGCACGCGGGGCGGCGCGTCCGCCGGCTTGTGGGCGGTGCTCACGCATCCCCACCCGTCCCCCTCGTATTTCCGGCACTTCGTCCCGGACTTGCAGTAGCCCCCGTCCCCGCAGGTCATGGAGCCAGCGGGCCGGCAGCCGTGTTCGCCGCATTCCTCCCCGGCCTGGCACGTGTAGCTCCCGCAGTCCACCGGGCCGTTCTTGACGCATCGCTCGTTCGCCCCGCAGTGGCTCCCCGCGGGGCAGGCGTAGCTCCCGCAGTCCACGGCGTCCGCCGCCATGCAGCCGCCGTCCTTCCGACAAACAGCCCCGGCCTTACAGATGTGGCCGTCCCCGCAGTCAGCCTCGTCGGGCTTCCGGCACCTCCCGCCCGAGGCGCAGAGGTCTCCCACCGGGCAGCTGTAAGTGCCGCAGTCGGTGGATCCGGGCTCCAGGCACCGGCCGCCCGAGGCGCATGACCGGTCGCTCGGGCAGGAATGGCCGTCCCCGCAGTCCCGTCGGCCCTGGTCCATGCAGATGTTTCGTGACCCGCAGAACATGCCGGAGCGGCAGTAGTGCCCCGCGCCGCACTCCATGCTCCCGAGCGGAATGCACCCGCCGGACGGCGCGCAGACCTCCCCTGCCCGGCAGAAGCGCCCGTTCCCGCAGTCGGTCATGTCCGGCGTCCGGCAGGTGCCGCCCGAGCCGCAGAGCTGTCCCACCGGGCAGCTAAAGGTCCCGCAGTCGGCCTCCCCGCGGCGCAGGCATCCGTACGGGCGGCAGGTGGACCCGGCGGCGCAGGCGGTGCCGTTGCCGCAGTCGACATCGGTGGGTGCGAGGCACCGGAACCGGGAACCGCTGATTGTGTCAACCTGATTTGGCCCCTTTGTGATGCTCTGATTTGGTCCCACCTCCTTTCAGGGGATTAGTACTTGTGAGACAACGTCAGTATCCGTGTCCCATCCTCTATCAGGAGCATCAGCAGCATTCCCTCCGGTTCCCTACACGTTGAGAGAGCAGCCTCGGCGCACTCATCGGGCCTCCCGGGCATCATGTTGAGGAGAGATGGGGACCTCCTTGCCGGCTCCGGAGGCGGAGGGAGGAGGACTCTCCCGGGGGCGGGGCCTCGATCGGGTCTTCGGCTGCCGCTGCTCCAGGCTGCGGCGGAAGCGGTAGGACTCCGTCCCCGTGTCGATGATGTGCGCTCGGTCAGTGAGCCGGTCGAGCAGGGCCTTGCAGAGCCGGGCGTTGGGGAACACCGTGGTCCACTCCGAGAAGGGCAGGTTGGTCGTGGCGATCAGCGCGGCCTTCTCCGCCCGCTCGGCGATGAGCTGGAACAGGAGTTCGGCCCCGAGGTCCGCCACGGCCACGTAGGCCAACTCGTCGATGACGATCAGCTCGACGCGGGCCCAGCGGTTGATGACGCGGCTGAGCTGGTGCTGGTGCTGCGCTTCGACCAGGTCGTTGACGAGCGCCGCCGCGGTCGTGAAGCGCACCCGGCGCCGCTGCCGGCAGGCCGCCACCGCGAGGCCGATGGCGAGATGCGTCTTGCCGGTGCCGGGCTCGCCCAGGAAGAGGACCGGCTCCGCCTGCGCGAGGTACGCGCCCTCGGCCAAGGTCCGGACCGTGGCGGCCGGGATGGTGGGCGCCTCTGCGAAGGAGAACTCCTCCAAGGTCTTCAGGACGGGGAAGTGCGCCTCCTGGATCCGGCGGTCGATGAGCCGGCGCGTCCGCTCCTCGACCTCGGCCCCGAGCAGGGCCTCGAGGTAGGTCAGGTGATCCTGCTGGGCCAGGGCGGCCTCGGTGGCGAGGCCGGCGCACTGGGCCCCCACCGCGGGCAGGTGGAGCTGCTTGCAGTGCTGGCGGATGACGGCGAGCCGGAGCTCCGTGGGGGCGCTCATGGCCGGCCCTCCCGGGCGCCCAGCAGTTGATCGTACCGCGCGACGCTCGGCTGCGGCCGGTCATAAGCGGCGAGGGGGCCGCCGACCTCCAGCGCCATCGGCGATTGGCGCTCCAGCGTCGCCGCGGTGAGCAGGTACCGCACCGCCGCGGGATCGGCGGCCCCGCAGGCCAGGGCCTGCGCCACGCAGGGGGCCAGGCGCGCGTAGCCGTGCACCCGCCCGAGCTGGAGGAGGCCGATCATCGCCCGGGTGCCGGCCTGGTGCCCCTGGCGCGCCTGCAAGCGGGCCCAGAGTTCGTCGTAGCAGGCGGGCCACCGGCCCTGCGCCCGCCACTGGGCGAGCGGGGTCGCCCCGGCCAAGGCGCCCGGCTTGTGCACGAGCACGTCCAGGTAGTGCTCGAGGTCGAGGACCTGTTGCTGGCGGCCGTAGCAGCGCGCGTGGGTGGCGACGCGCTGCCCGGCGTGCCAGATCTCCACCCGGGTCGGGTAGACGCGGGCGTCGACTTGGGTGCCGGGCCGCAGGGGGACCGAGTAGCCGTTCGTCCGCACCCGGACGCAGCCGAGGCCGTCCACCGTGGGGAAGCTCACCTCGGCGAGATCAAAATCCTCGGCGGCCAGGGGCAGGAGGTGCGGCTGCTCGCGCTGCACGAGGACCCCGACCGGGTCGGCCCGGCCGGCGAGCACCCGCTGCTGGTCGGCCTGGCAGCCCTCCAGGAGCTGCGCGTTCAACGCGGCGAGGCCGGCGGCCACCGGGATCGGCACCCCGTGGTTGCGGCGGAAGTAGCCGGCTTCGCCTTCGATCCCGCCCTTCTCGTGGCCCGCCCCGGGGGTGCAGAACTCGGCGGCGAAGCGCCAGTGGGAGCGGAAGGCGATAAACCGGGTGGTCTGCTCGCGCTCCCGGCCGCGCAGGATCCGCTTGATCGCGAGCGGCAAGTTGTCGTACCGCAGGCGATGGAAGACCCCGCCAAAGTAGTGGAAGGCCAGTTCATGCGCCTCCAGGAACGCCTGCTGGGTGGCGTGGGTGTAGGCGCGGTGGAAGGCAGCGCCGCTCGCCATGCTGCGGAGGCCGAAGACCTGCAGGGGCTGCCGCACGCCGCCGAGCTCGGCCACCGCCTCGTACCAGTCGACCTGGCCCTCGCTGCCCCAGGCATAGCTCTGGGGGATGCAGGTCACCTTGCCGCTGAGCCCGAGCGCGCGCTTCTGCTCCCGCACGTACTCCCGCACGGTCGACTCCGCCACGGGGAAGCCCGGCAGTTCCTGGCGCAGCCGGTGGAAGATCCGCCGGGCCGTATGCCGCTGCTTGCGGGGCGCGGTGCGGTCGGCGGCCAGGATCGCATCAATGACCGGGATCACCGGGGCCAGCCTCGGCCGGGCGCGCTGCGCGCGCTTGCGCTCCGGCGGCAGCGCCTGGGCGGCGGCTTCCCGGACTAACCGGCGATGGACGCCGAACTTGCGGGCAACACCCCGGATGGTCCCGATCCCGAACTCGTACTCTCGGCGCAGCTGCTCGAACAGTTCCACTTTGCCTCTCCTCTCCACCGTCCCTCCGTTCTAGGGCTATGCCCCCGCCCAGAGTAGACGGCGATGGTCGAGAGGTGGGGCCAAATCAGAGCATCACAAAGGGGCCAATTGAGAGTATCAAACTCAGGGAACCGCACCGGAATCCGGGATCGCAGTACCCCCCGGAGCCGCACTCGGTAGCCCCCGGCGGCATGCACCCGCCGTTCGACATCAGCACCCAGCCCGGATCGCAGCGGGGGCCGCCCCCGCCGCTCCTGCCGGCGCCATTGCAGCTGATCGTATCGGCGTTCGGCACGCCCCCCATGCACTCGCACCAGCGGGCGTACTGCCGCCACCAGGCGGAGCCGAAGCCCTGGGGCGGGGCGCCGCAGCTCTGGGCGGCGGCCGGAGCAGCGACAGCCAGGGTGAGGAGGATGCCGAGCGTGACCAGGAGGCTAGCCTGGCCGAGTCGTCGTACGGGTAAGCGTCCGCGCATGGGTGTCCTCCAGGACCAGGCCGAACCGCGGGAAGTCGTCGGTGGTCCTATCGGCCGTCGAGGGCTGGAGCAACCTGCCGATTCCTGCGGTCTGCATGCCTACAGCTTGCCGTGCGTATCCGGCGGCTGGATCCGGCCCGGCGTCGAGGGCCTGCCGGAGTTCTCGCAGGAAATCTCGCAAGGACGAGAGGACTGCGGGCAGGTCCGGGGCGCAGTCCTCCTCCAGGCTGGCCGCAGCAATCTCCAGATCGTTCACCAAGCTGCGCTCCCGGAGCCGCCAGGCATAGGGGAGACCCTTGAGGGCAGCAATGGCCCCGCGGAACTCGGGAAGGAATTGCGGGATCGCCCCGTGACCGGCGGCGAGGAGGCCCAGGCACCGGTCGAGCCGGTCGAGGATCGACGCAATCGCCACGCACCCTCCTCCTTAGCTCCGGGTATCCAGCCCCCACGCCAGCAGCGCGGCGAAGGGGCGCATGGCCAGGTGGACCAGTCCGGCCACGCCCGCGCCGAGCCACAGCGGGGGCCAGGCCTGGAGAGCGATATAGGCCAGGCCGACGAGCGCGGCAACAGTGAGCAGGGGGCTGTAATGGCTGAGAATGCCCACCAGGACGCCCACGCCCCAGAGCAGGAACACGCTCACGAAGGCCATCCAGATCCCCGTGCCGAGTGACCACACCGCCGGATACCAGACCAGTTGGAGGCAGGCGGCCGCAACCAGCGCGGAGAACGCCAGGTGGGCGACCCATCCCGTCCGGTAGGCACTGAAGCCCTCCCGGCTGGGGATGCGAAAATACCAGGTCAATGGCCGTCGGATGGCATCGAGGCGGTCCCGGAATCCCAGCGGCGGAAGGGTCACCGACACCCCGGCCCGGGCCAGGGTCCGGAGGGCCCCCCGGACCTGGCGCCGCACGCCGGGATCGGGGTCCGCCGCATGGGCGAGGAGCGGCCCCACGGCCTCGGGGCGTCCAGAGTTCCCGAGGAGATGCGCGGTCGCTATACGAAGCGCGGGCGTTGGGTCGTCAAGGTGCCGGGCGATCGCGGCTGGCCGGACCCCGGTCACCCCCCGCAGCCCCTCCAGGGGGCGGACGTGGTCTTTGAGGCGCTGCATCACGTCCAGGATCGTTGGCATGTGCTCCGCGGCCCCGAGATCCACTAGGCACTCGGCCATTCCCCGAAGGATGAGTTCCGCCTTCTCCCCGGGGAGGGCCGCCGCGATGCGGGTGGCGGCCTCGGGGTGCCTGCTCGTTACCAGGGCGCGGGCCGCCGCATAGCGCGTCGCCGCGTCTGGATCGGAGAGGAGGGGGGCCAGGATTGAAAAGGCCGCCGGCCCGCCCAGCCGAGCTGCCGTGGCCAGGGCCGTGGCCCGCGCGGGATCCGTGCGGGTCTGGATGATCCGGGCGAGGTCGGGCAGGAGCGCGGCGCTGGCCCGTTCACCGAGGGCCGTCAGGGCCGCCTCCGCGGCAGACCGCTTGCCGGTCTCGGCGATGGTGAGGAGCGCTTTCCAGAGGGTGGGGTCCCGCGTGGACGCAAGGTGCCGGGCCGCCGCGAAGTCCGCGTAGCCCCCCTCGGCCACCGCCCGGAGCAGATGCGGGATTGTGGCGGGGGTCCCGATCCCGATCAGCACCCGGACGGCCGTCCCCTGGGTCGAGACGTCGGCCTCGGGGGTGAAGAGGACGGCCGCCACCGGCTCGATGGCCGCCTCCCCCAGGGCGAGGAGGCGCGCCTCGGCGCGGCGCTGCCGGCGGGTGAAGGGCCGCCGCAGATCCCTCAGGAGCTGTCGCAGGCTGGTGGCGTTCACGGGCAGTCCCCCATCCCGGGGAGTTGGCGCTGCATCCTCGCGATCTCCTCCTCACTCACCTGGGCCACCACGGGGGCGTCGGGCGGGCAGGGCGTCTGCCGGTCGTGGACCGCGATCATGCGGATCTTCTCCGAGGCGTCCGCCCGGGTCGAGGGCTGGGTGGTGAGGAGGTTGTACGGGAAGAAGGGGAAGCGCGTGCCCGGAAACATGAGGAGGGTGAACCCGCTGCCGTCGGGAGCGTACTCGATGCTCGCGCTGGCCGGGAGCCGCACGGGGCAGGTGCTCCCGGCCGGGCGGTCCCCCGGGATGCGGCGCACCTGGGCGCGTCCCGTCCGCGCCTGCTCCTCACGGGCCACGGCCAGCTGGTACGCCACGAATTCCCGAAGGGCCTGCTGACGGGGGCCGTCGGGGCGCGGCCAGTAGCCCACGAAGGCCACCACCAGCCCAAGCAGGAAAGCCGTCCCAAGGAGCAGGACCGCTCCCGCGGGCACCAGGCGGTGCGAGGACGCCCTGGCGAGGTGGACGGGCCGCTCGCGCCCGGGGCGGGCCTGGAGCCCCCACCGGACCATCTGGACGCCGCGCTGGAGCGCAAGGGCCCCGAAGATGGCCGCCACGAGGAAGGCGATCCCGCCGCTCGCCCCGGACAGGAGGATGGCGAGGACGGCGCTCGCGGTCCGCAGGACGCGCCAGCGGCAGGCGGTGGGGCGCAGCGCGCGGAGGATCGCGTAGGCGCCCCCGGCCAGGCTGAGGACGATCATGAGGGGGAGGAGGCCCACCTCGGCCAGCAGGAGCTGGGGGCCGGGCGGCTGGTTCGCCTCGGCGGCAGTCGCGGGTCCGATCAGGGCAACGGCTCCGAGCACGGCAAGCAATCGGCTGCGGCGGTAGGTCATGGATGGCCCCCCTTCGCGACATCTGGCAGCGGCTCCCAGGCAAAGCGCCAGTCGTCCGGCGGCATGAAGTCCCTCCGCTCGAATGCCCATCCCGTCGCGGTGCGCTCCAGCGGGTAGCTGCTCCGTTGCAGCCGCACGCCCTCGGTCGCAACCGTGTAGGTGGCCGCCGCCAGCGGGCGGCGCCAGGGCCGCGTCGTGGTCAGGAGGTACCGGCCCTCGTGGGTCGGCGCGTGCTGCCGGTAGTCCACGCTGACCTGGACCTCTTCCAACGGGCCGAAGCGCAGCTCCGCCCCGATCGCGCCGAGCACGGTGCGGACCGGGAGGGGCTCCGGGCGCGGCGTGAGCCGGGCAACCGCGACCTCCGTCGGGATCGGGTGCTCGCGATCCACGGGCAACGGGACGGCAAGCCCCTGGACGACAGGCACCGGCCAGGGATTCCGGTACACGTAGACCCCGTGCACGCGGACCTCGTCGGGGGCGAGGGTGACGTTCGATCCGCTCGCGGACGAAGCGCACGGTGGGCACGAGTCCGGCCAAAAACGGGAGGAGGCAGAGCAGGGCCACCGCCGCCAGCCACGGTCCCGCCGTGTCCGCCAGCGAGGCGCGGTCGCCGCGAGTTCGCGCGCCGGTGGTCATCGGATCTCGAATCCTCCCTGCCGGCAGAAGGCGATCAGCTCCCGGATGGCCGCCTTGTTCGGGCCGCTCAGGGCCTCGATGGGCGAGATCGGCGCCCCGACCGGGACCAGGACGCTCGTGGGCCGGTCCTCCGGCCCCTCGGTGACGGCCTTGTGTCCCGCCGCGTAGGCGTCCGGGAGGTCGGGCAGGCCCCGCTCGAGGGCGGCGGCCAGGGCGCGGGCATCGGCGTCCTGCACCCGCTGGTTGCCGTTCAACGTATAGTTCCCGTCCCAGGCGGCGCGCTCCTCCTCGTCCGCCTCCTCGGCGGGGAGGGTCCCCGCCGGCGCCCACCCGTAGAGCTGGGCGAACTTCAGGACCTCGGCCCAGACGTACACGGTGAAGGACAGGTACTCTTTTCCGCGCACCAAGTCGATGGACATGTTACCGCCGCCATGCCATATATCGGCACTTGCCTGGCGGTCCGCCAAGGGTGCCGTCACCGGCTTATTCCTTGGGCCAGACCTGCTTGCCACTCCGGTCGGTGTAGCGGAGCGCCTTACTCCCGGGCAGCTCCAGCTGGGCGAGCTCGCCGTCCTGTCCTGTCTCCGTATCGACTCTCGAGGGTGCCCCGAGCACCGGGACACACCCCTTCCCCGAACGGCTCTTTCTGCCCGCTCGCAGCTAGAGCAGCGACCAGACCACGACCACCCCGACGAACCAGAACAGCGACCCTACGACGACTAGGCGGTCCCTCCAGAACACTCCCCAGGACGGGTTGTTGGTCTTGCCATAGAGGTAGCTCCCCAGCCGGTTGAGGCCCACCCAGACGACGGGGCAGGTGAAGAACAGGAGCCCGATGAGCGCCAGCACCTCGTTGCCCGTCCCGAACAGCGCGGGATTGGTCGGGGGCTGCGCGGCCGCCGCACCGGCGCGGAGACCCAGGGCCAGCCCTAGTTCCGCCCCCGCCCAGGGTCTCCGAAAGCATCTCCGTCGGTGCACGTGCGGCCTCCTCTCTGGCGGGCCGGGACGCCCGGCCACCCTCCTACCGGCCCTCCCGGTCGGCGCCCGTGGCCGGACCCGCCTTCCACGGCTGCCGGTCGAGCACGTCCTGGATCGTCCGGACGAGGGCCTGGACCGCGGGGGTGGCCCTGGAGACGACCCCGTACCGGAACTCGCGGGACGCTCCGTCCACGCTCACCACCAGCGTGTGGCCGCAGGCGTCGGGGGTGGGCCGGGCCCCGAGGCAGGGCGGCCGGTCCTCGTCCGGGAGCACCGTCGTCTGCGCCGTCCGGCTGGCCTCCGCGATGTGCGTCAGGTCCGCGTGCGAGAGCCGCTTCCAGCGGTCCGGCTTCGCGGGGGCGGGCGCGGCTCCGTGGGATGCCGTGAAGAGCTGGACCAGGCCGGTCGGATCCACCGTGAGGAGCGTCCGGCGCACCGTACGCGGGCGGATGGTGCGGAGCGCAATGCGCGGCCCGGAGGCCACGGTGGTGATGGGGGCGGCCCCGGCCACCCTGGCACCGCACGGGGCGAAGAGCAGGGGGCCGGCGGCAAGCAGGATGGCGAGCGACCATCGGCGAGCCACGGTGTTCCTCCGCCAGGGCATCGCGCTTACCAGACCACTTGGACGCCCGAGCAGTGGTCCTTGATCCAGCGCCAGTCGGCGCAGGCGGGCGCGCTCGGCTGGTTCACCTTCGGCATGCAGTCGAGGATGCCGGGTTTCGGACAGGCCTTCGACCCCTCCGGCGGCTCGGTCGCTGCGGGGGGCTTGGTGCCCTTGTCGTCCTTCACCTCCGGAGCGGGGAGATCCTTGATCGTCGGCGTGAGCGTCGGCGGCGATAAGGGGACGAGCTGCGCGACCGGGGTGGCGGGCGGCTCGCCCGCCAGGGCCGGTGCCGGGAGGAGGAGGGCTGCGCCGGTCAGGAGGAGCACGGCTCCGACAAGGCAGCGGGTTCCGTGTCGCATGACCTTGGTCTCCTTTGTCTCGCCACCAGGGCGGCGCTCACGGCTTGGGGTCGGTCACGCGGCCCTGGAAGAGGGTCACCCCGGTCGCGTCGTGCTGGATGAACACCAGGAACGGGTGGTCGGCGATGAAGGTGATCGGCTTCGGCCGGTTGGGGTCCTTCCGGGCGGCGAGCAGCTCCATCGTCGCCGCCGTCGCCGCCGCGGCCTCGGTCCCTTCCTCGGCCACCGCCACGTAGGTCTGGTGGTAGACCTCGGCGAGCTTGAGGTCCTTCCCGCCGGTCATCGTGGAGAAGTCCGCGTCCCGCCCGAAGGCGTCGGTCATCCCGAGGGCCTTCAGGGCCCCGGAGAGGGCCATCTGGGAGCGGAAGGTGAACGTGGGGAGCGCGATCATCACGTCCGCAAACCTGGCCTGGTGCTCCAGCGTCCAGAGGCTCTCGGCCGTCAGGCTTCGCTCCACGGTCGCCAGGCCGTTACGCTCCTTCGGGAGGACGATCCACATCGTGCAGTCGCCCCCCGCGTACCCCATCCCGAGCAGCTGGAGCGTCCCGGTCTCCGCGTACTGGTACTTCCCCGTGCGCGACATGGTCGGGACCTCGGCCTTCGTCTTGCCGCGCACGAAGAAATCGTCCTCGTGCGTGTGGTTCGGATCGAACGGCTGGCCCCACTTGTTCTTGAAGTAGAGGGCGTTGGCGAGGACCAGCCGCGTGTCCGTCCCGACCCCGCCCTGCGGGATCAAGTTCTGGATCTTGTCGGCGGTGACCTCCTCCACCCAGCCGTTGATCGCCCGGCGGGCCCGTTCGGGGTCCTTCGCGAAGTCGGCCGAGCTGACCTTCCCCCGATAGGGGCCCTCGGCCGTCCGCCGGAACGCCGGGAGGAAAGGGTACCCCTCCTGCGCCCACAGGCCGTTGGCGGCCCTGAGGATGCCCTCTGCCGTTCCCTGCCCGCTGCTGCCAATCTGGAGGCTCCCCTGGATGGCCCCGAATCCCGCGTCGACACCCGCGATGCCGGCCAGGTGGAGGGCGGCGTCCATCTGGACCAAGGTCCGCCCCTGGGCCCCCGCCCGCACCATCGCCAGGGCCGTGGCGATCGAGGAGGGCGAGACCAAGAGGTTCTCGTTCGGCTGCCCCGCCTGGCGCAGGATCTCGAAGCCAAACGCGTTCACGGCCTGGGCGGCCGCCGCCCGGTCCGGCGGGGGGGCGCCGTGCGCCGGTCCCGCCCAGCTCGTTCCGAGTCCAGCGATGAGGACTGCGCACACCCACGTCACGTTTCGGCGCGCATGCATGATGGCCTCCACGGTCGTGATCGGCCTCGCAGAGCGCAACCGCGAGCGCCTAGGCCCCGTTCGGGAGAGACGGGACTGGCGAACAGTAGCCCGACTCCGCCCGGAGCCGTTTGATTACCGGCCGCCTTCTTCTCTTCTCTTGGACACCCGTGCGGCCATTTGGTTCCGGGATCCGCCGTTCACGTTCGCGGCGCCGGTTTCGAGAGCGGAAGCAGCTCGTCAGCCGGCGCGAAGTCCTGGCAGAGCTCAAACGGCTGCGGGCCCGGACGCCGAAGAGGGGACAGGCGGCCCCCACCAAGTCCGGACCCGCTACTCGGCTCATCTCCGTGACCCTGCGATCCCCCGGCCTAGTTCCACCTGGGCCCGAGAGGCACGGGCGGAGCCTCCCGCAGCAGGAAGTGCTCGCCGACGCAGAACTCGGCCTCGCACCGCTGCTCCTGCTGGCGCTTCGGGTCGGGAGCGGCCGCCGCCGCGAGCGTGGCCTCCGGCGTACTCTGGCCCAGGCACAACGAGACCACCGGCCCGGGCCAGCTCTGGAGGGCCAGGCGCGGGGCGTTCTTTTCCAGCGTAACCCGGCCGTCCTGCCCGGCCCGCACCTGGGCGAGGTGGAGCCAGAGGGCCGCGTAGGCATCCGTTGGGGAGAGTTCCAGCGCCTTGGCCACATCCAGCGCTGCGGCCCGGAAGTTGCCGCCATAGAACTGCATCCTGCCGCGGTTTTTGTACGCGTGGGGGTAGTCGGGCTTCAGCCGGAGCGCCTGGCCGTAGTCCGCGATGGCCCGGTCGTACTCCCCCTTCTCGTCGTACACGGTGCCGCGGTTGTTGTAGGCGGCGGCCAGATCCGCCCCGGAGAGCTGCCCCGACTGCTCCGGCATCCTGCCGAACACGGGTGGCGGTGTCAACGGGGAAGGAAGGGCGGATTGGGTCCTCGGTCAAATGGGAAGCCCGGGGAGACTCGACCGTCTCTCTCTTGCGGTGGGAGCCTAAAGCGGCCCGCCCCCAGACCCTGAATGGACCAATCAGTGCGGGCCGGTCAATCCCGGGGCCCTCGAGAATCGCGGCAGGCCTTGTCCGCGTTGCCCGGTTCGATCCGGTCATCGTGGGGGGCTTGGCCCGGGCGCGGGAGTTCGATGTGGGCACCCCTGTCTACGCCTCGAACATGTCGGGCCCCCAGGTCCGACAGCAACTGGGGGTGGGGCGTCGCATTACCGCCGGGTTTAGCACAAAGGGGGTCCGGTGATATTCTGCGCCACAAGACCTCGTCGTTAGAGATCGTCGGATCATCGGCCCACGGCATGGGTTGGGCGAGAGGCTCCGATGTTGACTCACATCGTCGCAGCAAACGCTAGCGGTCGAGGCAACGCCGCGGTCGAGCAACGCCGGCTCGGCCGGGAAGTCGATTGGCGGGGCCACGATTGCAGGCAGCACGTTCGCGCAGCCACCGAGTGGGCAATGTTTGGTGAAGCTTGTCAAGGCGAGTGCGGCGTTGTTGGGATGGCATGTTGATGATACCATGCGCCGAAATAGCCCGAGCGGCCCGGCGCCTGACGGGCAAATATCTTCAGACTCATCCTGGAGGTGCATACCATGCCGAGAGCATTGGAGGGCGTCCGCGTTGTCGACCTCAGCCACGTGCTGGCGGCCCCGACGGCGAGCATGTTCCTGGCCGACCTGGGAGCCGATGTGATCCACGTCGAGCGGGACATCGGCGATGACGCGCGCGAGTTCGGGCCGTTCGTGGGCGGCCACGACAAGAACCGGAGCGCCTACTTCATCAGCCTGAACCGGAACAAGAAGAGCCTGGTCCTGGACCTGAAGAGCGCCAAGGGCAGGGAGATCCTGCGCGATCTCATCCGGGCGTCGGACGTTGTGCTGGAAAACTTCCGGCCGGACACCATGGACAAGCTGGGCTTCGGCTGGGAGGCCATCCAAAAGATCAATCCGCGGGCGATCTACTGCTCGATCTGCGGCTTCGGCCACGACTCGCTGCCGGAATACGGCAGCCGGCCCGCCTACGACATGGTGGCCCAGGCGTACAGCGGCATCATGAGCATCACCGGCCCCGAGGGCGGGCCCCCGTGCCGCGTGGGCTCGTCCGTGGGGGACATCATCGCCGGCCATCAGGCGGCGATCGGGATCCTGGCGGCCCTGCTCTACCGCGAGCGGACCGGCCGGGGCCAGTACGTCGACATTGCCATGGTGGACGGCCTCTTCTCGGTGCTGGAGAACGCGGTGGCCCGGTACGTGAACACGGGGGAGATCCCCGGCCCGCTGGGCGGCGCGCACCCCTCCATCACGCCGTTTCAGGGATTCAAGACCAAGGACGGCCAGTGGGTGATCGCGGCCATCGGGAACGACAAGCTGTGGGCGCAGTACTGCACGATCCTCGGCCGCCCGGACCTGATCGCGCCCCCCAAGTTCAAGACGAACCCGCTGCGCTGCGACAATCGCAAAGAGCTCATCGCGATCCTGGACAAGGAGATGGAGAAGAAGACGGCGAAGGAGTGGTGCGAGATCTTCGAGCAGCACGCGATTCCCTACTCGCCCATCAATAATCTGCAGCAGATCTGCGAGGACCGCCACATCGCCCACCGGAACATGCTGGTGGAGATCGACCAGCCGGTGGTGGGAAAGATGCGGATCTGCGCCTCGCCCCTGAAGCTGTCCGAGACGCCCGGGGAGGTGTACGCGCCCGCCCCGGTCCTGGGTCAGCACTCCGAGCAGGTCCTGCGGGAGGTCCTGGGATACTCCGCAGAGCAGATCGGCCAGCTGAAGACGGAGGGCGTCATCGGGGGGGCCTGATCCCTCCAGGCGCGAGCGGGTTCGGAGGATCCACGCCTGTTCCGGAGCTCCCGAAGCGGCAGGGCACCCGCGCTGGCCGGCGCGTCGAGCTATCGGGTCCGGTCGTTGGCGACGCTTTCGTAGAGGTCGAAGCTTTCACCCAGCTTGTCCATCAGCGGCTGGGTTTCCCGATTGAGTCGCCGGATGATATCCAGGGGCAGCGGCTCGGCCGCGGCCTGAACATCCTCCTCGAGCTTCTGCACGCTCCGCGCGCCGACGAGGCAGCAGCTGATCCCCTCTCCGGCCAGGGCCCACTTGGTCGCCAGCGCCGGCATGGTCAGGCCGCATTCTCTCGCCACGGCCCGGATCGCCGCCAGGGCGGCGTTGGTCTCGTCCTCGGCCCCCGCCTCGCCGTGCCGGCTCAGCGGCGAGCGCTCGGCCGCGAAATGTCGCGTCCGCCGCTGGTAGGGCGGCACATCCTCGAGGGTGGGGTAGAGGTCCGCCAGCACCCCCTGGAGCAGGACCATGTAACCGATCACACCCACGCCCAGCCGCCGGCAGCGGGGAAGAATCGCCCGCTCGATTCCGCGCGCCAGCAGGCTGTAAGGCAGCTGATTCACCACCAGGTCCGGACAGAGCCGCAGGGCCTCATCCAGCCGCTCGACGCCGAAGTTGCTGACGCCGATACGGCGGATCTTCCCCTGCTCTCGCAGGCGCAGGAGCGCGGCCAGGGCCTCCTCGACGCGAGGCGGGTTCCGGATGACCCGCTCGTCCTGGGTGAAGTGGCGGATGGAGTGGGGGTGGATGGGCCAGTGGATCATGTAGAGGTCCACATAGTCCAGGGCAAGCCGCCTGAGCGAGGCCTCGCAGTGGCGCGGCAGGGTGTCGGCGTAGCAGTTCGAAGGTGAGACCTTGCTGCCGATCAGCAGCCGGTCGCGGGGGAGCCCCCGCAAGGCCTGTCCCAGCGACTCTTCGCTCCGGCCGTCGTTATACGCCTCGGCGGCGTCGAAATAGTTGATCCCCAACTCGACGGCGCGGCGCACCACCGCGCCCACGGCCCGCTGGTCCGTCTCGCCCCAATAGGCCCCTCCGCCGAACGACCAGCAGCCCAGTCCCAGGGCCGACAGCCGAAGATCGGACCGGCCGCATTGCCTGCGCTCCACGCATCCTCCTGGTCGCGCGTCCGGCGCCCGCCCTGCGCCGCGCGCTATCGCCAGCCCATCATCGACCCGCCGTCGAGCCCGGGTCAAGCGCTTTCCGACGGGTGCCACCGGCTGATTGCACGGGCGGCAGGACGAGGGTGTCCGGTGTCTGGACATCGGACAGGGATCGATGGTATGTCTCACAGTGCAGCCCGCACCGCGGGAGGCACCGGGCCGTCTGCGCGTCCGGCGTCCGGACCCCCCGGGCGGCTGTCCTGCGACAGCGAAAGGAGACTCCCGTGCTGACCGTCATCGATCTGGCCCAGATGATCGACCACTCCATCCTCTTGCCGGCCCAAACCGAGAAGGACCTGGAGGAGGGCGTCGCGATCGCCCGGACGTACCGGGTCAAATGCGTCGTGCCCAAGGCCTTCCAGGCGGCCCGGACCAAGAAGCTGCTGGAAGGCTCCGAGGTCCGCCTCTGCATTCCCATCGCATTCCCGCAAGGCCTCAATCCACCCGAGGTGAAGCGGTACGAGGCGGAGTGGGCTCTCGACCGCGGGGCCCAGGAGCTGGACATGGTGATCAACATCAGCGCCCTGAAGTCCGGGGACCACGACTTCGTGGAGCGCGACATCGCCGGCGTGGTGGAGGCCGCCGCCCGATACCGGGCGCCGGTGAAGGCCATCCTGGAGACATATCTCCTGACCGACGAGGAGAAAGCCGCCGCCTGCCGGATCGCCGAGCGGGCGGGCGTCGCCTTCGTGAAGACGTCGACCGCCACGCAGCCGGGCGGGGCCACCGTGGCGGACATCCGCCTGATGCGGGCGACCGTCGGTCCCAAGGTCATCGTCAAAGCCTCGGCCTTCGTCACCGACATCGACAAGGCGCTGGCCCTGTACGAGGCCGGCGCGCGGCGCTTCGGCACGGCCTATACCGTGGATATCCTGGAGGGGCTCAAAAAGAAGCTGGCCGGGTAGGGCCCCGGCACCCACCCGCTGGCCCGGGGCGCCCCGGGCCGGCCGTGAGGGACCCGATGATCGAGCCGAACTTCGACCGGCTGCGAACCGTGCTGCTGCGGGCCGGCGAGCCCGATTACGTCCCGCTGGGCGACATCAGCGTGCATCCGCTCCTGAAGGCCGCCACCCTGGGACGGCCGGTGCAGCGCCTGGAGGACGAGGTGGCGTTCTGGTCGGCGGCGGGCTACGACCACGTGCCGGTGGAGCAGGGCCTCCAGCTGACCGAGGTCATCCGGCAGCGGGCCATGCAAGAGCTCGAGGGCCGGTACGCCCCGAACACGGACGCCACGCAACGGCGCACTTGGGCCGCGGAAGGACAGGGGCTGATCACAACCTGGGAGGACTTCGAGGCGTTCCGGTGGCCGAACCCGGATGCCCTGGACTTCAGCGCATTCGAGCGGATCGGCGCCCTGCTGCCGCCCAAGGTGAAGGTCGTGGCCGTGCTGGGCAAGATCTTCACCTGCGTCTGGTGGCTCATGGGATTGGAGGGGATGAGCTTCGCGCTGGCGGACGAACCGGATCTGGTGGCCCGGCTGTTCAAAAAGGTCGGGCAGTTTCAGTACCGCGTCTTCGAGCACATGCTGCGCTACGACTGCGTGGGCCTCGTCTGGCACGCCGACGACATCGCCTACTCCACGCAGCTGCTGGTCCGGCCCGAGATTCTGCGCAAGCACGTATTCCCATGGTATGCGGAGATGACCCGCGTGGCCCACGCCCGCGGCCGCCTGGCCGTCTACCACAGCGATGGGGCGCTCCAGGAGGTCATGGAGGACATCCTCGGCTGCGGCTTCGACGGCCTCAATCCCATCGAGCCCAAGGCCATGGATATCAACTGGGTCAAGCGCGCCTACGGCTCCCGCATCGCGCTGCTGGGAAACATCGACCTGGGGTACACGCTGACCCGGGGCACGCCCGAGGAGGTCCGGGCGGAGGTCCGGCAGCGCATTCACGATCTGGCGCCCGGCGGCGGCTACGCCGTGGCGTCCAGCAACTCCATCCCGGAATACGTGCCGCTGGCCAACTTCAACGCCCTGCGCGAAGCGACCTTCGCAAACGGCCAATATCCGATCTTGGTATAATCTGCGCTTCAGGGGCCCTCGCGGATGGCGCGGGCGATGGGGCAGGGAGCGCAGGGCTCGCCGCTAGCCCCCGGCTCGCTGGTTGTAGTCCTCGGGCACCCGATCCCAGGCCGGCATGAAGATCCAGAGGAGGAGATAGAGGAGACCCCCCAAACCGTAGGCGAACAGGAGAACCGTCCAGATCAGTCGCACGATCCAGGTCGGCATGCGCAGCCAATAACCGATGCCGGCGCACACCCCCCCGATCCACCGTCTTCCCTTCACGCGCCGCAGCTTGGGCCGGACGGCCATGTTCTCCATGGCTGACACCGATCCCCGCGACCCTGTGTTGGCCGAGCCGGAATGAGGCCGGCAGCCCCGGCCCGACCCGGGTCAATCGTGGCGAGACTTGAAGAGCACGATGGAGTTCTTGTTGATCGACAGGAAATCCCCCTGCCAGAGCCGCTGCCCGTCCACCGAGGAGAGCGTCACGTCCGTCAGGGCCACGAACTGCCGAGCGGGCAGGCTCAGGAAGTCCGACACTCTGACTTCGACCCCCTTGATGATCGTGGGGATGTGAACGCTTCCCGAGATGATGTACCGCTCGGTCCACACCTCCACCGGCACGACCTCGAACGACTCCTTCTCCTCGACATCCAACTGGACCTCGGCTTGCCTTTCGGGCATCCCAGGCTCCTCCTGCGGCGACGAATCGCTCCCGATCGCCCGCCGCCGCTCCGCCCGCCGTTCCCCGCTTCGGCGGACCTCCGTGGGAAGGCTAGGTGCGGGCCGGGAAGCCGTCAAGAAGAAAGCCGCTCGAGGGCTGTTGAGGCCCCGAGCAGTCCTTGACATTCGTTCGGCATCTGGCTACCTTTCGACGGGAGTCCGTGTGGAGCCAGGGCGGGGAGTTGGGGAAGGCGTGGACCCGGGGGAAGCAGTCGACCGCGGAGGTCAGGTATGTATCTGGAGAGCCTGCATCGTTCGGCCCAGGGAAGGACCGTCCGCGCGCTGGTGATCGGAGCGGGCGAATACGGATTCTCGTTCGTCGCCCAGTCCCAACGGACGCCCGGCCTGGCGGTTTCCGCCGTGCACGCCCGGCGCGTCGAGCGGGGAGTGGCCGCCTTCCGGCATGCCGGTGTGCCGAACGAGGCCATCCGGATATGCGAGACCCGCGGCGAAGCCCGGACGGCGCTGGAGGCGGGGAAGGTGGTGGTCTCGGCCGACGCCCCCATGCTGATCCAGCTCCCGGTCGACATCGTCGTCGAGGCCACGGGCGCCCCGGAGGCGGCGGCCATCCACGCCGATCTGGCCCTGCGCAACGGCAGGCACGTAGCCATGGTGTCCAAGGAGGCGGACATCGTCGTCGGGCCGCTCCTCCATCGCCGCGCCAAGGCCGCCGGTCTGGTCTACACGCCGGTGGACGGCGATCAGCCTGGCCTGCTGATGCAGCTGGTGATGTGGGCGCGCGTCGTGGGCCTCGAAATCCTCTGTGCGGGGAAGGCCAGCGAGTATGACTTCATCTACGATCCTCGGGAGGAGCGCGTGACCAGCCTGGACCGCGCAGTGGACGCCCCCGGCTTCGACGCGCTCTGGGATCTCGGCTCTCGGGATGCGAGGACGATCGTCGCGGCGAGGGCGGACGCCTTGGCGGCGATCCCGCAGCACACTGTCCCGGACTTGGTGGAGATGGGGCTGGTCGCGAACGCCACCGGTCTCGCCCCGGACGTCCCGGCTTTCCACGCCCCCATCGTGCGCACGCCGGAGGTTGCCAACGTCCTCGTTCCCGGCAGCATGGGCGGCATTCTGGGCGGGGAAGGCCGGATAGACGTTGTGAACTCGCTGCGACGCCCCGACGAGGCCAGCCTGGCCGGCGGCGTGCTGGTGGTCGTCCGGTGCGAGGATCGACAGTCCTGGGAAGTCCTGCGAGCCAAGGGTCACGTGGTAGGCCGCGCCGGGCAGGCGGCCATGATCTACCGGCCGTCGCATCTCTTGGGGGTGGAGTCGGCCACCACGGTGCTTTCGGCGGTGCTTCACGGCCGCTCGTCGGGGCCGGACGACGTCCGGCCGCGCTTCGACGTGGTCGGCCGCACGACCAGGCCCCTTGCAGCCGGCACCCGGCTTTCGGCGACCGGCCATCATCACGAAATTGAGGGGGTGGAGGGCCTGCTCGTCGAGGCCCGCAGGGCCGCGGGCGCGAACCCCGTCCCCTTCTATCTCATGGCGGACAACACCTTGGTGCGGGACGTTCCAGCCGGAGCCGCCATCAGCGCGGACATGATCGAGCGCCCAAGCGACTCGCTGCTCTGGACGCTCCGGCGGGAGATGGAGGAGACCTTCGGGCTTCACTGAGGCGGCCGAAGGGTGGCTCCCGGACACCGAGACTTCACGGAGTCATCACGCCGGCCCAGGGACGTGCGCATGCGCGCCGTGGAAATTAGGGCTCCCATGTGCGAGCGGTGGCCCCCCTGGACTGAAAGGTCCTGAGAAGCGGACCTGCCCAGAATTGGCGTTGTTGGGAGGGACTTGGCCGGGCATATTCTTTCTATCTCTATCGCGAGAGCCCGGGGCAGCTCTCTTGCCATGTTGGCAGCCGGCGGAAATCGCACACCTTGGCGAGGATATCTAGAAATCTGAGTCAGAGGGCGGCCTCGGATACACACGGGCTGGAGTCGGAAAAGGAGAGACCCATGAAGCGACTGTACGAAGAGATCGGGATCGTCAATACGCGGGAGATGTTCAAGAAGGCGATGCAGGGCGGCTACGCCATTCCCGCATACAACTTCAACAACATGGAGCAGCTCCAGGCGATCATCATCGGCTGCGCGGAGAGCAAGTCGCCGGTGATCCTCCAAGTGTCCAAGGGGGCCCGGGAGTACGCCAACCAGACGCTGCTCCGCTACATGGCCATGGGCGCGATGAGGATGCTGCAAGAGATGGGCAGCCACATCCCCGTCGCCCTCCATCTCGACCACGGCGATTCCTTCGAGCTGGCGAAGTCGTGCATCGAGTTCGGGTTCTCCTCGGTCATGATTGACGGCTCGCACCTGCCGTATGAGGAGAACATCAAGCTCACCAAGCAGGTGGTGGACTTCGCCCACCAGTCCGACGTGACCGTCGAGGGCGAGCTGGGTGTGCTGGCGGGCATCGAAGAGCACGTCGTCGCCGAGAAGTCCCACTACACCGACCCCAACCAGGTGCAGGACTTCGTCCGGCGGACCGGCGTGGACAGCCTGGCCATCTCCATCGGGACCTCGCACGGGGCCTACAAGTTCAAGCCCAAGCCGGGCGAAACCCTGCCGCCGCTCCGTTTCGACATTCTGCACGAGATTGAAAAGCGGCTGCCCGGATTCCCCATTGTCCTGCACGGCGCCTCCTCCGTTCTTCCCAAGTACGTGGCCATGATCAACGAGTACGGCGGGAAGATCGAGGGCGCCATGGGCGTGCCCGAAGAGCAGCTGCGCGAAGCGGCCAAGTCCGCGGTCTGCAAGGTCAACATCGACACCGACGGCCGCATGGTCGTGACGGCCATCGTGCGCAAGGTCCTGGTGGAGAACCCGAAGGAGTTCGACCCTCGCAAATATCTCGGCCCGGCCCGCAAAGAGCTGATCGAGATCATCAAGCACAAGAACGCCAACGTGCTGGGCTCGGCCAATCGGGCCTAAACGTCGCCCGCACGGTCGGCCCGCCTGTTATGAAGGCCGGAGAAGCCTGGGAGGCCGGGCCCTCCGGCCTTCGTGCATGCCGGGGCCGGCACGCCGGGGCCGTCTTCGGGGTCTGCTGGCCGCGGAGAAAGGGGCCTTGCCCCGTGGAACCCCGGGCGGATAGAATCCAGATGGATGCCCGCGGGGAGTCCCCCTGATTGCGGGCGCGGGCGGCCGGAGAGGGGGCGGATGTGCGGGCCATTTTGTTCCACGAGTTGGGCGGGCCGGAGGTGCTGCGGCTGGGCGAACTGCCCCGACCGGAGCCGACCCCCGGAACGATCCTCATCAGGAACCATGCCATCGGCGTAAACTTCGCCGACACCCTGTTTCGCCGGGGGCTGTATCTGACCCGTCCCAAGCGTCCCGATACCCCCGGCCTGGAGGCCGCTGGCACGATCGAGGCGCTCGGACAAGGCGTGGAGGGGCTCGCGGTCGGGATGCGGGTGGCCGCGATCACCACCAAGGCCTACGCCGACTATTGCCTGGCGAAGGCCTCCAGGGTGATCCCCCTCCCCGAGTTCGTCGACTTCGAGCGGGGGGCCGCCTTTCCCATCCAGGCCCTCACCGCCTACCACCTGCTCCACACGGCGCACCGAACGGAGGCGGGGCAGACCGTCCTGGTCCATTCTGCCGCCGGGGGGGTGGGCGGCCTGGCGGTGCAGATGGCCAAGGCTGCCGGGGCCCGGGTGATCGGCACGGTCTCCGACGACGGAAAGATCGGCAGGGCCCGGGACGCCGGGGCCGATGCGGTCATCAACTACGCCACCCAGGATCTCGCGGCGGAGGCGCTCCGTCTCACGGAGGGCCGCGGCGTGGACCTGATCCTGGACGCCGTGGGCAAGCCGACGGTGGAGAACGGGCTGCGCTGCCTGGCGCCGCGCGGGCACCTGATCTTCTACGGGCGCTCCGGGGGCGTCCCCGACCCCGTGAATCTGCTGCGCCTGCTCGGCAAGTCGCTCGCGGTCAGCGGATTCGTCCTCTACCACATCCTGGATGTTCCGGACGACTGGGCCGCGGGAATCGAGCGCTCCTTCGCACTGCTCCGCGAGGGCAAGGTCAGGCTGCGAATCGATCACACCTTTCCGCTGGCGGAGGCGGCCGACGCCCATCGCCACATGGAGTCCCGGCAGTCCGTGGGAAAACTGGTCTTGATCCCGTAGCAGGAAGTTGAAGAGCTCATTTTCGGTCAGGCTGCAAAAAAGGCCCAGATGCAAGGCGCCGCGCGATCCGAGGCGCGAGGCGTACTTAGCCCGTACGCCGCAGTGCCGCGGGAGCGCGGGGGTACCCTTCCGGAGGATGGGTCTCCGCAGATGGAGCTTTTTCAGCAGCCTGGTAGGCTTTCCGGGAGGGTGGGGGCAGACATGAACCGAACCCTGACGATCCTGGGGGCGCTGGCCGGAGCCCTGGGCGTCCTGATGGGGGCGTTCGGCGCGCACGCCCTGCGGACGCGGCTCACGCCCGAGATGCGCGCGGTGTACGAGACGGGCGCGCAGTACCACCTGGTCCACGCCGTGGCCGTTCTGGCGGCGGCCTGGGCGGCGGCGCGCTGGCCGAACTCTTCCGCCTCGGCTGCCGGCTGGTGCTTCCTCGCCGGGATCGCGCTCTTCTCCGGCAGCCTCTACGCGCTGAGTCTCAGCGGTCTCCGGGTGATGGGGGCCATCACACCCCTCGGGGGCCTGGCGCTCATCGCCGGCTGGCTCCTGCTGGCCTGGGCCGCACGGCAAGAGCGCTGAGGGCGCTGTCGAGCGGATCGACCCGCGGGGTCCCCCCGGGAGGGGAGAGAACAGGAGGCAGGCAGATGCGAGTCACAGCCAACGGGATCTCAATCAACTATACTCTCGCCGGGCCCGCCTCGGCGCCCGTCGTCACCCTCAGCCACTCGCTGGCGACGAACCTCGCCATGTGGGAGCCGCAGCTGACGGCGCTGACGGTCCGCTATCGCGTCCTCCGATACGATACCAGGGGGCATGGGGGGACGGATGTCCCCGAGGGCCCCTACAGCCTGGATCAGCTGGCCGAGGACGTCCGTGCCCTGCTCCGCGCCCTCGGGGTCGCGCGGACCCATTTCATCGGGCTGTCCATGGGTGGTATGATCGGCCAGGTGCTGGCCCTCACATCGCCCGGGATCCTGGGCGGGCTGGTCCTGTGCGACACCAGCAGCCGGACGCCCGCCGAGGCCCGCCCCGTCTGGGAGGAGCGCATCCGGATCGCCGAGACGCAGGGCATGGAGCCGCACGTGGAGCCGACCATCGGCCGCTGGTTTACCGCGCCCTGCCGGGAAAGGCACCCGGAAGTCGTGGATCCCGTGCGGGCCATGATCCGGAACACCGACCCGCGCGGATATATCGGCTGCGGACGGGCCATCATGGGGCTTGACCTGACGGACCGCCTCTCCTCCATCACGATCCCGGCCCTCGTCGTGGTCGGGGAGGACGATCCCGGGACGCCGGTGGCGGCCGCCCGGACGATCCAGGAACGAATTCGGGGGGCCGAGATGGTGGTCCTCAAGTCCGCCTCCCACCTCTCCAATGTCGAGCAGGCCGACGCCTTCAACCAGGCCGTGACGGCGTTCCTGGCCGGGGTGGACGGAGGGGCGTCCCGGGTGTGAGGCACGTTGCGGAAGCCCCAGGGCGAGCCCCCCTCACCGGCCTGCCCGGGAGGAGCGTATGGCCAATCGACGACACCAGTGGATCGCCCTGATCCTGTCCGGCGTCTTCCCCGGGCTGGGCCAGCTCTACCTGCGGGCGTGGGGACGAGGCACCGCGTTCCTCCTGGCCGGCGGTGCGGCAACATGGTCCTGGGGTCGGGCGCTCGGAAACGCGAACCTCCTTGCTGGCAGCCTGGCCAACCCCGGGGCGGTCCTGGCCGCGACCCTCGCCCTGCTGGCAGTCTATCTTTGGAGCATGGCAGACGCGTGGCGGGAGGCGGGAAGAACCCGGCGAAGCTCCCCGCCCAGCTTCGTGGAATAGCATCCCCTGGGCCGTCCTCGCCGGAAGACCCGGCGCGGGGCGAGGGCGACCATCGGCAACCCCATCCGATCGTGGGAGGCCACCCATGCACCACCGGCGGCCGATCTGTTGGGCATCGTTCCTGGGGGCCGCCTGGTCCTCCTCTCCTTTCCCGCCATGGCGCAGGTGATCAAGCAGGCGGTCGTCGAGCGCGGGGTCGTGGCCGAGAACCTGTACGTCGCCGGAAAGAGTGTGGATGTCCAGGCGGACGTGGGCGGAGATCTGCTTGTGGCCGGGGAGTATGTCGTCATCGGCGGCGCGGTGAAGAGAGACATCGCCGCCGTCGGCCGCGAGGTGACGCTGCAGGGAGGGGTGGGGGCCGACGCGCAGGCCGACGGAGAGGCGGTCACCCCGGACGGGCGGATCGGAGGGGAGGCGGTGGCGGCTGCCGGCGGGGTGCTCCTGGCGCGCACGGGCCAGGTCGCCGGGAAGGCCTGGCTGGCCGGTGGGACGATCGAGGTGCAGGGGAGCGTCGGCAAGTGGCTGCAGGCCACGTGACTACAGCACAGGGAGAAGAAGCCATGCTTAAGGAATTCAAAGAATTCGCCATGCGAGGCAACGTCCTCGACATGGCTGTCGGGATCGTGGTCGGCGCGGCCTTTGGCAAGATCGTCACGTCCTTCGTCGGCGATGTGCTGATGCCGCCGATCGGCCTGCTGCTCGGGAGGGTCGACTTCTCCAATCTCTTCCTCAACCTCTCCGGCACGCATTACGCGACGCTGGCACAGGCCAAGGCCGCCAGTGCGCCCACCCTCAACTATGGACTGTTCCTGAACACCGTGATCGATTTCCTGATCGTGGCCTTCGCGATCTTCCTCCTGGTGCGGCAGGTGAATCGGCTGCGACAGCCGGCCCTTCCCGTCGAGCCCGCGGCCCCCACAACCAAGGAGTGTCCGTACTGTTTCTCCACCGTCTCCGTTAAGGCCACGCGCTGCGCCTTCTGCACCACCGAGCTGAAGGCGTCCTGAGGCAATCGCGGCGGCGTGGATGTGGCTGGCAATCTGGGTGGGGGGCGGGGAAGCGGAGGATGCCGATGAGATTCACGGGCAAGGTGGCACTGATCACCGGCGGCGGGAGCGGCATCGGGGCGGCCACCGCACGGCTGATGGGCTCCCAGGGCGCAGCGGTGGCGATCATGGGGCGGACCGCCAAGACGGTGGAGCGGGCCGCCCGGCAGGTCCGTGAGGCGGGAGGACGGGCCCTCCCCATCGCGGGTGACGTCTCCAGGGAAGGCGATGCGGAGCGGGCCGTGCGGGAGACGGTGGCCGCGTTCGATCGCCTGGACATCCTGGTGTCCAACGCCGGCACCCAGCTGCACAAGCGGGACGCGCCCATCCATGAGCAGGCGCTGGCTGCCTGGGAAGAGACGCAGGCCGTCAATCTGCGGGGCGCGTTCCTGATATGCAGGGCGGGGATCAAGCAGATGCTGGCCCAGGGTGGAGGCGGCGCGGTGGTGATCACGGGCTCGGTGACCGCCCTGGTCGCCTCGGCCCCGCACAATCCGTCCTACACGGCCAGCAAGGGGGGGCTCCACGCCTTCGCGCGAGCCCTGGCAGTTCAGTACGCTCCCCTCGGAATTCGCGTGAACGTGGTATGCCCCGGGGCCCTGGAAGAGCCGCCCGACGCCGAGGACGTCGACCTGGCGGCTCGCGAGAAGCGGCTGATCCCGAAAATCCCGATGGGCCGGGCGGGGCGATTCGATGAGGTGGCCCCGGCCGTTGCCTTCCTGGCCTCCGAGGAGGCGAGCTACTGCACCGGCAGCGTCCTCGTCGTGGACGGCGGATTCACCGCCGTGTGAAGCCGGGATGAGCGCACGAAGTGGCGATGGATCCCGCCCCGAAAGGCCCTCGCTGCCAAGGCGCCCCGAATGCACGTCCGCAATGGGCGGATGCCCGGCGACTGCAGCTGCGGGCCGGCGCAGGCGAGAACACGGGTCGACACCCCTGAAAGGAGATCGCGCGTGAGCACGCCCGTCAAGTGCGCCCTGATTACCGCGTTCGTCAGCAAGACCAAAGACCGGTTCCACGAGTACAATGCCGAGAAGGCGCTGGCCGAGCGGCTGGAGCTCGTCTCCAGGATGAAGGGGATGAGCGGGGTCGAAGTGATCTTCCCCTACGAGGCGAACGACGCCCCGCTGCTGAAGAAGCTCCTGAACGAATACCGGCTGGAGGTCGCTGCCATCAATGTGAACGTCAAGGCCGAGCCGGAGTTTCGAAACGGCGGGCTGACCTCCACCGATCCCGCCATCCGAAAGCGGGCGGTGCAGTTCATCAAGGACGCGAAGGACTTCGCGCAGGCGACGGGAGCCAACAAGGTCACCTGCTGCCCTCTGGGGGACGGCTACGAATTCGCCTTCCAGTGCGATTACGCCCAGATGTGGCGGTACCTGGTGGAGACATTCGGCGAGGCGGGGAGCTACAAGCCCGAGGTCCCGCTCTTCATCGAATATAAGCCGAGCGAGACCCGCGGCCGCTGCTTTGTGGACACTGCGGCCAAGACCCTGTGCCTCCTGAACGACGTTGGGATCCGGGAGATGGGCGCCACGGTGGATTTCGGCCATTCCAAGTATGGCGGGGAGAATCCGGCGGAAGTCGTCTCCACCCTGGCGCACAGCCGGTACCCCTATTACGTTCACATCAACGACAATAACGGGAAGTGGGACTGGGATTTCATGGTGGCCTCCCACAACTTTCTGGAATACGCCGAGTTCCTCTTCTATCTCCAGGAGTACGACTACCGCGACTTCCTGACGTCGGATACCTCGCCCACCCGCTGGGATATCGTCGGCACCTTTGAGGCCAACACGCGGATGACCCGGAAGATCTGGGACCGACTGCTGTCCATCGACCGGGAGGAGTTCCGGAAGCTGATCCGGGCGGGCGATTTCCTGAAGACCTGGCAGTTCGTCGAGGTGAACATCTTCAAGCTCTAGCTGGCGAACGTCGCCGGGATCACCCAGCCGGTCACGGTCGCGAGCACGACGCCGGAGGACTGGGACCGCATCATCGCGGTGAACCTGAAAGGGACCTTCCTCGTTTCGAGGGCGGTGTCTGCCGTCATGGCCAGGCACAGGTCGGCCGCATCATCAACAATGGCGGGCCCACATGGACTAGCCGGCAGGTCTGCGGGGGGGATGGGTCGGATCAAGAACTTCCGGGTGTTAGGCTTGTAGACGCCGGACCGGTTGTCCTGCGCTTTCCAGCCGCCGGCGATCGCATGGCCTCCCCGGTCCTCCCCAATGGTTTGTCGGATCCTCGGCCGCGGCCGAGGGACGCCGCGGGGCCGGCCGCCCCCCCGCCGTCCTTCCGTATTTTTCTTGACATGGCGGTCCGGGCTGGTAGGTTTCGTCGATATCGACGCGCGGGATCTGACCTGCAAGGGCGGACGTACGGCGGCGGCGCGGGAACCGGACCGGCTACCCGCCAGGGAGGCGGCACGCAGTGCTGATCCCTATCGGACACGAGGATCAACAGGTTGTGCGGCTCCCCCTGGTGACCATTTTTCTGGTGGTCGCCAACATCGCCGTCTTCCTCTTCACCAACTCCATCGCCACAAAGCAATCCCAGGCCATCCGCCTCCAGGGGCAAGAGGTCGTCGCCTTTGCCAGCGAGCACCCGTATCTGCATCTGCCCCCGGATATCGCCCGCGGGGTGCAGCCCGTGCCGCCGCCGCCGGGGGTTTCGTTCGACACCATCATGGACGAGCAGGCCGAGCTGGACCGGCTGGTGGGCGACCTGCGTGGACTGCTCGCGTCCTCGGTATTTCGCACCTACGGCTTCATCCCCGCTCAACCCCACCCCCTGACGCTCTTCACCTCCATGTTCATGCATGGCGGGTGGCTGCATCTCATCGGGAACATGCTGTTCCTCTGGCTGGCCGGGGCCAGCCTGGAGGACCGCTGGGGCCGCCTGCTCTACCTGCTCATCTATCTTGCGAGCGGCGCCGTGGGCACTATGACCCACGCGGTCATGCTCGGGCAGAGCACGGTTCCCCTGATCGGCGCGTCCGGGGCCATCGCCGGGCTGATGGGCGCGTTCCTGGTCCGCCTGGCGACCACCCGGATCAAGTTTTTTTACTGGTTCCTGGTGGTGCGCGGCACCTTCTGGGCCCCGGCCTTCATCGTCCTGCCCCTCTGGTTCCTCCAGCAGTTCGCCATGGCCTGGAAGGGTGGCGAAGGACCTGTGGCCGTGTGGGCGCACATCGGAGGCTTCGGAGTGGGGATCGTCGCCGCGCTCCTCATCCGCGCCAGCAACCTGGAGACGAACGTGCTGGCGCCCGCCATCCAGAAGAAGACCACGTGGACCGCCTCCGACGGTCTGACCGGAGCGTTGCGGCGGCTGGACAAGGGGGACGCCGACGGCGCCGTCGCGGAGCTCCAGGCGCTGCTCCGGGCGCAACCGGACAGCATCGAGGGGCGGGCGGCGCTCCTGGCCGCGTACACGAAGAAAAACGACAATGCCGCCGCCGGTCGGGAATCGGCGCGGCTGGTGGGGGCCTATGTCCGTGCGCGGGACATGATCGGGGCGGTGGCCGCGGCCCAAGAGCACGAGCGGGCCTATCCGGATGTTCCGCTTGCCCTGCGGGATCTGCTGGCCCTGGCCGCCCATCGAGAAAAGCAGGGGGAGAGCGCCGAGGCCGCGGGCCTCTACCGGCAGGCGGTCGCGGCGTGGCCGGACGATGCGCTGGCTCCCAAGGCGCTCGTCGGCTACGGGCGGCTGCTGGCGCAGTCCCTCCATGCGCCGGATCAGGCCCTCGCCCTCTTGGAGCAGGCCCGCACCCACCCAAAGGTCACCCCCGAATTCACGAAGGCCAGCCAGGAGCTGATCGCTGCGATCAGGAAAGCCTCTCCGGAGGCCGCGCCGGCCTCGCAGCAGGACACGGCGGACATCCACGACCACTCGTTCATCGACCCGTCGCTGCTCGATGCAGAGCAGATATCGGCGGAGCGGGCCATCGACACGCCGGCGGCCCGAACCGAGATCTCTGCGTCGGATGACGTGACATTCGTGGTCTCCGATTCAGCGGAGCCCGCGACGGAGTCGGCGCCGGAGGACGGGCCGGTGTATGAGCTTCCATCGGAAGAGCCGGGCCCCAACGTCGCCGCCCCGGCAGGTGCGGCGCCGGAGGTTTCCGAGCACGCGGAGCCCGTGTTCGAGGTGCCGTCGGAAGAGGAGCCGGCGCCGGCGCCGCCGGACGACCGATACGTCCTCGAGGAGGAGCCGGCAGCGCCGGCCCCTCCGCCCCCGCCCCCTCTCACGCTTTCGCCTGTGTCCTTGCGGGCCGTCGGCATGGACGGGCGCGGCATCCAGGTGCAGGATGGGCAGGAAAAGACGGCGCTCCTGCTCTGGGGAAGCATTACCGGCGTCGCCGCCGCCCGGATTGGGGGAGCGGTTTCGGACAATCCGTCCCCTGGAGACTTGGTGCTGGACCTGCTCTTGACCTTAATCGACACCCCGGACGGGAGAATCGTCCGGAGCATTCGGCTGACCGGCCGCGATCTGGCTCTCCCGCAATTGAAGGGCGAGCCCTCGGAAGTGCGCGGATTCCAGCGCGTGGTGGCGACGGTCCTCAAGGCCTCGGGGGCCACTCCCCACCCCGGCCGCGACGCATGCCTGGGCATCTCCGGCTTCCCCGCCTTTCCGGATCTGGCCGCCTACGAGGCCGACCTTGTCGCCCGCCTGGCCGGCCTGGAAGGGCGCCCGCTTTCCGGCCGCGATTGATCGCCACGCCCATTCCCCCGCAGGACAAGAGCCCGCGCTGCGCCGGGGCGCCCCTGCCTTCCCGCCGTTCCCCCTTGACAGCGCCGCCCGGTTCGGTAGGGTCACAGGTGCCGGGTGGATGCCGGCCCGAGACGTGCGGAGGGAGCATGAGGCGAAGACTGTTGAGCGGCCTTCTGGGCGCCCTGGTTCTTTCCATGACATCGGGCTGCGCCCTGTTCCTGATTGGGGCAGGCGGAGCGGGAGGGTACCTGATTCGAAAGGGCGAGGACAGCGGAGGCTCGACCGACTCGAACAAGAGCACGCCCGGCGGCCAGAACAAGCCCGCATCGAAATCCACGGCCGAACCCCAGAACGGTTCTTCGTCTGACTAGGACGCCATGCGAAAGACCATCCTCCTCCTCATATCGCTGCTCCTCCTCGTCGGGCTCGCGGGCTGTGCCACGGTTCGCGGGATGGGCGAGGACCTCCAGAATCTCGGCAAGGGCATCCAGAAGAGCCTCCAGTAGGGTCCCTGGCCCCGGCCGCCTCCCTGGACCTGCTTCCGCGGACTTGCCCGCGCCGCTGGCCCGGCAGGCCCTCCTGCGTTGTCTTCGCGCGCCCACACTGCCGGACAGCCCCCGGGTTGCCCGCGGCCCCGGCCGGCTCCCTGACGGTGGAGATCCCCCTTGACACGCGGAAGTCGGCGGGACCGCCATCGCCCTCGTTTCGCAAGATGCGGGCGGAGAGCCGGCCGCTCGGCGACGGGCGGCGGCGAACGAACGGGAGCCGCGCGGCATTTCGGAAGGCTTTGGAAGGTTGGGGCAGGCGCTGCCGGATCGCCGGCAGGGCCTCCCGGCTACACCTGGGCGAACTCGTCCCCCAGGGCGCCGCAGATCGGGCACTTGTCCGGGGGGCTGCCCAGCTCGATGTACCCGCACACCGGACACAGGTAGAACTTGGTCTCGGCCAAGTCCTTACCTTGCTGTGCCGCCTCCAGCGCCTTCTGGTAGAGCTTGGCGTGGACCGCCTCCGCCTCTACCGCATAGCTGAACATCCGTCGCGCCTGATGCTTCTCCTCCGTGGCCGCCTTCAGCATCGGCGGATACATCCGGGTGTATTCGTACGTCTCTCCCCCGATGGCAGCCTTCAGATTGTCGGCGGTTGACCCCACGCCGCCCATGGCCTCCAGGTGCCCGTGGGCGTGGATGGTTTCCGCCTCGGCGGCGGTCCGGAACAGGCGGGCGATGTTGGGAAAGCCGTCCGCCTCCGCCTTCTTGGCGAACGCCAGATACTTCCGATTCGCCTGACTCTCTCCCGCAAAAGCCTCCTTCAGGTTCTCGTTCGTACTCGACATGGCCGATCTCCTAACGGAAGACAGGGTTGCATCCGGGGAGGATTCCTCAGGGGGGTCTGCCGGTTTGCGTGGCCTATCGCACGGGCCGGTCTCCCCCTTTGGCCTCCCTGACGTGGGCGCGCACACGTATCGATATGTCGACAGCCTGCCGGCGTCAATCGCAGGCCGCCCCTCCGGTCTGGTTTGTCTCAAGAGACGAATCAATGATCCACAGGTCCTCTTTGATACAGGAGAACCGGGGCGCGGCCTCGATGGAGGGCCGCCGAGGGCCGGTTCGGCTGCCCAACGGACTCGCGCCGCCCAAGCCGGGGAGACGGCCTGCCTAGCCTGCCGCGACGACTGGAGTCTGGCCGGGTCTTCCGCGACCCGGCCAGCGCGGGCGGCATCGTGTCCAGAACGACCACTTCCCTTTGGCTAGTTCAGACCGACCATCTTCACCAGGTGTGGCTTGCCGTCTTTGATGACGACCATCGGCCCCATGTGGAGGCCATCCCCTTCCGGCGTGAAGGCGTACGTCCCCAGGGCCCCCTCAAAGCCCTTGGTCGCCAGGACGGCTTCGCGGATCTTCGCTCGATCTTCCCCCACCTTCTTGATAACGTTTGCAAGGAGGTGCACGGAATCATAGCTCCAGGGCGCCTGGGGATCCGGCTCGGCGTTGTATTCCTTTTGGTACGCCTCGACGAACTTCCGGTTCGCCGCGTTCATCCCCGGCACGGAGTCCGCGAACCCGGTGATACCTTCTGCAGCCTCTCGCGCGAGATCCAGCATGGGTTTCTGGGCAATCGCAGGCGGCCCCACAAACTTGTACGGAGCGCCGATTTGCCGATACTGGACAAGCATCCGGGCGAACTCTTCCATCCCTACGATGTAGGGGATCATGACCTCGGCGCCCGCCCGCTTGATCGTCAGAAGCTGTGCGGTGAAGTCCCGGTCCCCGAGATTGAGCCGCTCCCGCGCGACCACTTTGAGTCCAAGCTGCTTCGCGTATTTCTCGATCGCGTCTGCCCCGCCCGCCCCGAACGCCTCGTTCGAGTGGAGGATGCCGATCTTCGTGAGCTTCAGTTCGTCCTTCACGTATTTCACTAGGATCGCGGCCACGATGTCGTCACTTACCCGCATGCGGAAAAGCCATGGGTTTCCCTGCTTCGTGATGCTGACGTTGGTGCCCCCCACGAAGGTGGGGACGCCGTAGGCCTTGATGGCGTCGGAGATGGCCAAAATCTGCGTGCTCTTATTCCCGCCGAGGTATGCCAGCACTTTTTCCTGTTCGACTGCCTTATTGAGCGCGTTAAGCGCGCCGGGGTTGCTCGACTGGTTGTCGAAAATGAGCACCTTGAGAGTCTTTCCATTGATGCCGCCAGCCTGGTTGATCTGCTTCTCGGCGAGGCGAACGTCGTTCACGTAGTGCGGAGCTTCCTGCGAGAAGGCGCCGGTTGTCGAGACACTCACCCCGATCCGGATTTCCCCGCTGGCGGCGGGGGAAGCGGGGGTCGCCGCCCCGGCCGGGTCTCCGCCCACAACCAATAGAACCAAAAGCCCAGCAACGAATCCGAAGAGAAAAGTCCGCCGTCCCATCCGGCCTATCTTCTGCCCTTTCGATTTCCTCATTCCGACTCTCCTTTGTGACAGGAAACTGCGATCCGGGTACCAAAGCGCGTCCCTGGGGTTCTGCGTCGTGGGTGAGCCCACCCCCTTTCCCGTTCCACCCGTAGGCGCCTCACGGGCCGGCAGAGTCCCGCGCCGCGGCCCCACAAAACACACGACAACCTGCTAGGGTGCGGAGGGGCATCCTGGCGGCGCTGGCGCGACCCTTGGGCAGGGGAGACAAGTTGCATAGTTTGCGAATGTCCCCTCTGACTGGCGTGGGTGCGCACCCGTATCGATATGTCGACAGCCTGCCGGCGTCAATCGCAGGCCACCGTTCCGGTCTGGTTTGTCTCAAGAGACGAATCAATGATCCGCAGGTCCTCTTTGATGGGAGAGAGACGGGACACGGTCTCGGCGCAGGGATCCCTGGGGGTCGGATCGGCCAACGAAGGGTGGAGGGACGGATGACAGGGGAGGCTAAGGCGCGTATAATTCCCTCCGACTCAAGGGTCCGTTCGTCTCGCCGGAGAGGCCCACAGGACCGCCGCCCTTTTCCCGGGACCGATGGATGGGGTGAAGAGCGCCATCTCTGCGAGGACCTCAACGGCCATGCCTACCCCTGCCGGCTTTCGCGCCCTGCGCCACCGCGACTTCCGCCTGTTCTGGACGGGACAGCTCGTCTCCCTCATCGGCACCTGGATGCAGCGCGTGGGCGAGGCCTGGCTCGTCCTCGAGCTCACGAACTCGCCGTTCCTCCTGGGCCTCATCGGCGCCCTCCAGTTCGGTCCCATGCTGTGCTTCTCGTTCGTGGCCGGGGTCGCTGCCGACCGCCTGCCCAAGCGGAGGCTCATCCTGGGCACCCAGACCGCGCTCATGCTTCAGGCGTTCTGCCTGACGGTCCTGGTGTGGAGCGGACATGTGCGCTACTGGCATGTGGCGGTGCTGGCCCTACTTTACGGGCTGGCCAATACGCTGGACATGCCCACCCGGCAAGCCTTCATCGTGGAAATGGTCGGGGAAACCGACCTGTTGAACGCCATCGCACTCAACTCGGCGGTGTTCAACGGAGCGCGGATCGTGGGCCCTGCCGTGGCCGGCCTCTTGGTGGCCCGCTACGGAGAGGCCATCGCGTTCTTCCTGAACGGGCTGAGCTTCCTGGCCGTCATCCTGGCCCTCTTGGCGGTCAAGACCAGGGGACTCCCGCAGCCGCGGGAGGGAACGACCGTCATGCAGGAGATCAAGGCGGGAATCCGCTACGCAGCCGGCACGCCCCGCGTGGCGTTGATCCTGAGCTTGCTCCTGTTCGTGAGTCTGCTGGTGATCAACCACAATACCCTGGTCCCCCTCCTGGCACGGGATGTGCTCCACGCCGGGGCCCACGGCTTTGGTCTCTTGATGGCCGCTCTGGGCGGGGGCGCGGTCACCGGGGCCGTAGCGCTGGCCCTGTGGCCGAGAAAGCTCCCGTTCGGTGTGGCCGTTGCGGCGGCCCTCGTGCTGGCCGCCGCTATTTTGTCCTTGGCGGCCGTCCGCATGTTCTGGCCGGCCATGGTACTGCTGGGTGTGGCCGGCCTGGCGCAGATCGTCTTCACGACCAGCTGTAATACCACGCTCCAGCTCACGGTGCCCAACGCCATGCGCGGCCGCATGATGAGCCTGTATGCCTTTGTCTTCGTAGGCGTGACCCCCTTCGGCTCCCTGCTGGTGGGGACCATCGCCGAGTTCTGGGGTGTTCCGGCGGCCTTCGCCGTGGGGGGCGGCCTGGGACTGCTGACGGTCCTGGGCCTGGCGGTCCGGGCGAGGCGGAATGCAGGGGGGCGCACGGCAGGAGCGGTTTAGGAGGATGCCGAGAAACTCGCTTTCACTGAGGCTGCTCAAAAAGGCCCAGGTGCAAGGCGCCGCGCGATCCGAGGCGCGAGGCGTACTTAGCCCGTACGTCGCAGCGTCGCGGGAGCGCGGGGGGTACCCGCCCAAAGGGCGGGTCTCCGCAGATGGGACTGTTTCAGCAGCCTGCTAGTCCCGATTCGCATTGTGCGCTCACGCCGCATCCAATCTTCCTCAATTTCGAAAATTCGAACGCGTCCCCCCCTGGGGGTTTGCGCAAGCCGCCCTTCTTCGGATTGGGCCTCGCGCCATACGCCCAATGCGCCGGTGCCCATCAGGGGCCGCCATGCCGGCTGCGGCCGCGAAGAAGCGGCGACCATCGCGCGGCCGAGATTGATATGTTACGCTCTTGAGACGTGAAAGATGCTCCGGCCGGCCACGCGATCGGGGAGGCACGGTCGCCGACGACCCCAGGCAGAACGTGAGGGGGAGAGGAGGAGCGGCGCATGATCACCGCCAAATCCGCGCTGAGTTTCTTCGAGACCGTGAACGTCCACTTCGACCGCGCCGCAGCTCTGACCGACTATCCTCCGGGCCTGCTGGAGCAGATCAAGGTCTGCAACAGCGTCTACGCCTTCCGGTTCCCCCTGCGTAGTCGTCACGGCTACGAGGTTCTCTCGGGATGGCGAGTGCAGCACAGCCACCACCGGCTGCCGGTGAAGGGCGGCATCCGATACGCGCCCGAGGTCAACGAAGACGAGGTCAAGGCCCTGGCGGCCCTGATGACCTACAAGTGCGCCACGGTGAACGTGCCCTTCGGCGGGGCCAAGGGCGGGGTCAGGGTTGACACCAAGAAATACTCGGCGGAAGAGATGGAGCAGATCACCCGCCGCTACACGGCGGAGCTGATCAAGAAGAACTTCATCGGCCCCGGCCTGGACGTGCCGGCGCCGGACTACGGCACCGGCCCCCGGGAAATGGCCTGGATCGCCGACACCTACGCGGCCTTCAACCCCGGCCAGATCGACTCGCTGGCCTGCGTCACCGGAAAGCCGGTGTCGCAGGGGGGCGTGAATGGCCGCGTGGAGGCGACCGGTCGGGGGGTTTTCTTCGGCCTCCGCGAGGCCTGCGACCAGGCGGAAGACATGAAAATGCTGGGGCTCTCGCGCGGCCTGGATGGAAAGCGGGTGATCGTCCAGGGACTGGGAAACGTCGGATACTATACGGCCAAGTTCTGTCAGGAGGGGGGCTGCGTGATCGTAGCCATCATCGAGCGCGACGGGGCGATCGTCAACCCTCAGGGGCTGGACGTGGAGGCCGTGGGGGCGCACATGAAGGCCTCGGGGTCCCTCCTGAATTTTCCGGGAGCCAAGAACCTCCAGCCCGGCCAGGCCGCCATGGAGTTGCCCGCGGACATCCTGATCCCCGCCGCCCTGGAGAACCAGATCACCGCCGAGAACGCCCCGCGCGTGCAGGCGAAGATCCTGGCGGAGGCCGCCAACGGCCCCACCACCACCGAGGCGGAGAAGATCCTGCTGGAGAAAGGGGTCCTGATCATTCCGGATGTCTACCTCAATGCCGGGGGGGTCACCGTCTCGTACTTCGAGTGGGTGAAGAACCTGTCCCACGTGCGGTTCGGGCGGGTGGGCAAGCGGTTCGAGGAGTCGGCCTTCCACCGGATGCTGGATGCCATCGAGAAGGCGACCGGCCGCATCTTCACCGAAGAAGAGCACCGCCGGATCGCCCACGGGGCGGACGAAATCGACCTGGTGAATTCCGGGCTGGAGGAGACGATGATCGGCGCCCATCGCCAGATTAGGGAGCTCTGGAAGAGTGATCGCCGGACGCGGGACCTGCGGACGGCCGCGTTCCTGAATGCCATTTACAAGATTGCGCGGAGCTACCTCGAGCTGGGCGTCTTCCCGTGATCCGCGCCGTCGGGAAGGTGCGCGCGACAACCGGATGCACACACTTACGCAAACAGAACGGTGAAATGCTCGTTATCGCACAGGCTGCTCAAAAAGGTCCAGATGCAAGGCGCCGCGCGATCCGAGGCGCGAGGCGTACTTAGATCGTACGCCACAGCGTCGCGGGAGCGCGGCAACGCCGCAGATGGGCCTTTTTGAGCAGCCTGAAAGGGGAGGAGAATCCATGCCGACTTCGACGACCGCGACATTCTCGTCCGAGGCGGGACAGGCCAGCGGGTATCTGGCCCGGCCCGGCGCGGGCAAGCCGGGGATCATTGTGTTGCAGGAATGGTGGGGACTGGTCCCCCATATCAAGGATGTGGCCGGGCGGTTCGCGGCTCAGGGATACCTGGCGATGGCGCCCGACCTCTACCACGGCAAGAACACGCTGGAGGCCGCGGAGGCCGAGCACCTGATGAGGGGGCTGGACTGGGGCCGGGCCGCCAAGGAGATCGCCGGGGCGGTCAAGCACCTGCGGGAGGCCGAGGGCGCAACCCGCGTGGGGGTCGTGGGATTCTGCATGGGGGGCGCCCTGACCATCATCGCGGCGGCCGTAGCCGGCGTGGACGCCTATGCGGCGTTTTATGGCTTCCCGCCGGCCGGAGCGGTGGACCTCGACAAGATCGCCGCACCCGGCCTGATCTTCTTCGGCGAGAAGGAGGAGTATTTCTCGGTGCCCGAGTCTCAGGCCTTCGCCGAGCGGCAGCGGAAGCGCGGGCGGGAGGCCGAGGTGGTGGTGTATCCGGCAGCCGGCCACGCCTTCTTCAACAACGAGCGGCGGGAAGCCTACCGGCGCGAGGCCGCCAACGACGCCTGGCGGCGGACACTGGATCTCTTCGGCAGCCATCTGCGCGGCTAAGTTCGTCGTCCCCATCTCGAGCTGGAGAGCGCGACACCGCCCGGCCATCCGGGCTTGCGCCGGAGACCGCCCTGCAGGTATTCTGTGCCCGGATGCAGATGCGGGGGTGCCGCCGCGCTCCCAGTCTTGCGCTGGGTATCCGGCGGGGTGCGGGGTTTTACCCACGAGAGGGACGCCGGCCATGGGAGAGAGCAAGGTCATTCTGGTGACGGGGGCGTCGCGCGGCATCGGGGCGACGCTGGCGACGGGTTTCGTCAAAGAAGGGCACCGGGTTGTCGTCAACTACGCGCACTCGGAGGGCGAGGCGGCCGCCCTGTGCGAATCCCTGGCCAGGGAGGGGGGCGGGGAGCGGGTGCTGCTGATGCGGGCCGATGTGGCCAAACGGGACGAGGTCCGCGCCATGTTCGACCGGGTCGTCGAACGGTTCGCCCGGGTGGACGTCCTGGTGAACAATGCCGGGCTCAATCTGGACGGCCCGTTTCTCCAGATGACGGACCAGCAGTGGGACCGGGTCATCGCGACCAGCCTCACGGGGACGTTCATCTGTGCGCAGGAGTTCGCCCTGCGTTTCAGGGGAGAGACGGGCCACATCGTGAACCTGGGCGCCTCCACGGGAATTCACGGCCGGACCAACGGAGCCAATTATTGCAGCGCCAAGGCGGGGGTGATCACGCTGACGAAGTGCCTGGCGCTGGAGCTGGCGCCGAAGATCCGGGTGAACTGCGTGATTCCCGGCTGGATGGAGACTGAGGAAGTCATGACCCGCTACAACCTGCACGACCCGGCGAGCTACCAGGAGACGGTCGGCCGCATTCCCCTGAAGCGCCTGGGCACCACGGAGGATGTCTTTCGGGTCATACGGTTCATCGTCCAGGACTCCGAGTACATCACCGGGCAGAACTTTTTCGTGAACGGGGGAAACTTCATGATGTGATCGCGCCGCTGTCGCGACGGAGGACCAGGCGGGCGGACGGCGCGGCCGCGACGGCACAGGAGGGGGACATCAGATGCTACCCTACCCGGAAGACATGCTCGAGGCCCTTCTGAAGAAAGCGGAGGCACGGGAGCTGCCCGAGAAGACGGCGGATGTGATTCGCTTCATCAAGAAGCGCCAGATCGCGGGGAAGCCCGTCTCGGAGATCCAAGCCCAGATGATGGAGGATCTGGGGAGAGAGATGGGGATGTGGTAAACCCCGTGCGCCGTGGCAGACCGCCGGTTCAGGCAGGGAGAAGCCTGTGCCGGGCCAGGATGGCCCGGATGGCCTGGCGCTGGGCCTCGGTGGCCGGGGTCAGCGGGGGGGAGGGGAGGCCGTTCCCCAGCCCGCAGAGGGCGCAGGCAGCCTTGAGGGCGGGCAGCCAGTGCCCCTGCTCGTGGAGAACCCAGAGGTCCGCGACCTGGGCTTGAAGGTGGCTGCAGTTGGCGGCATCGCCTCGCGCGGCGGCCCGGCGCAAGGCCACGAACAGCGCCGGGGCGAAATTGGCCATCCCCGGCACTAGCCCGTCAGCCCCCTGGAGCAGACTGGCCGTCGCCAGGGCCTCGTTCCCCTGCAGCACGCGGAAATCGGGGCGCGTCCGCTTCACCGCCAGAAACCGGAAGAAGGCCTCGAAATCGGCCGCCGAATCCTTGATGCCCAGGACGCGCGCCTCCCGGGCCAGCGCGGCCACGGCCGCAAAGGCGAGCGGCTGGTGGGTGGCCTGGGGGATATTGTAAATAAGGACCGGCAGCGGCACGGCCCCAAGGACGGCCTCTGCATGGCGCTGCTGGGCGCCGGCATCCACGCCGTAGTAGTAGGGCGAGCCGACGACCACCGCATCGGCCCCGGCATCGGCCGCGCGCCGCGCCGCCTCGGCCGCCGGGCCCGCTCCCGGCAGCATGACGCCCACCAGGACGGGGACGCGCCCGGCGGCGGCCCGGACCGCGTGACGGAGAACGGCGCTCCGCTGGTCGGCGGTCAGCCAGGCCCCCTCTCCGCAGCCCCCCAGGATGAACAGCCCCGTGCAGCCTCCGGTCACGATGTGCTCGACCAGCAGGGCGATGGCGTCGCCGTCCGGCTCGCCGGAAGCTGTCAGGGGCGAGATCATGGGCGGGATCACGCCGGAAAGGGCCGTGTCCCACGACCAGGCTGCCGGGGCCGGGCTGCCGCTCTTGGATGTCACGTGGTACTCCTCTCATTGGGGGGTTGAGCAGAGCGCTCCCGAGGGCTACGGCCTGCCGGGGAGCCTCTCTGCTCGCCAAGAATACGACCTACAGCGGTCAGCCTCCCGCCAGCTTGACGCGGTGACCCCGGACCCGCAAGTATTCGGCGACCCGCTCGCGATGGTCGCCCTGGATTTCCAGGGAGCCGCCCTTCACCGTCCCGCCGGCGCCGCACAAGCGCTTCAGCTCTGCCGCCAGGGTGACCTGGGCGGCGGCAGTCCCAGGCAATCCCCGGATGACGGTCACCACCTTGCCGCCGCGGCCGCCGCGTTCGCGGAAGATGCGAACGACGCCGTCGTCGGGGACCTCCGGTCCTGCCTTGGCCGGGCGCGGGCGCCGGCCCGGTTCCTCCGTACTCCGGACCCGCCCCGCCTCCGCGGAATAGACCAGGCGGCTCCTTGCGGCTTCCGCGTCCTTCCGATCCGCGCTCATGAATACGACCTCGTGAACACGACCTCGTGAACACGACCTCGCGGGCTGGGGGTGCCGCCACGAGCCCGCAGGCCCTCTGGCCGTCCGAGAGGCGGCAGATTATAGCGCAATGCGACGCTCTCGGGATACCCCTCAATCGGCGATCCGCGGGTCGCAGCCCCTCGACCTTGACCCTGTCGAAGCGCGAGCGTAGATTGAGACGTTGACTGCGGCATGCAGTCCGATTCGGACCACGCCTGTACCGTCCCAGAAGAAGGAGTGAGCCGTGGCCAAGAAGCTGCTGGACCCGATTCCACCGGGCGAGATCCTGCTCGAGGAATTCATGAAGCCCCTGCGCATCAGCACCAACAGGCTGGCCTGGGATGTCGACGTTCCGCCGAACCGGATCAGCGAGATCGTCGGCGGCAAGCGGGCGATCACGGCGGACACCGCCCTCCGGCTTGGCAAGTACTTCGGCGTGTCGCCCGAGGTGTGGCTCGACTTGCAGTCGGATTACGACCTCCGCGTGACCCAGCGCACCACCTGGCCCAAGATCGAGCCGCGGATCCGCGTCCGCGCTGCCTAACCCTTAGAACCGCCAAGGGCTCCGGCTCTCCTGCCCTTTCGCCGGACGTTGTTTTACACGGTCCGACGAAGGACCGCACGAACCCACGGGGCCGCAATCTGAATCCATCTAACGTGTCGGAAGTGGCAACATCCCTGATTACCGACGCGATCCCCAGCACCGGCGCCAACGATGCCTCGATGTTTCTGGCCTACCCGTCGCTCTCGGTGGCCTGCGGCGGCGGAGCGGAGCCGCCGCGGGGTCAGTTGGGAAGTTCGCTGGTTGTAACCTGTCACGTTACGTGTTAACATGCCCCCGTGGCCATCCTGAGATTCAGGCACAAGGGCCTTGAACGCTTCTTCCTCCGTGGAGCGACTGCCGGCATCCAGGCCAAGCACGCCCAACGACTCCGCCTGATCCTGGGTCGACTGAATGTCGCGAAAGAGCCTCGGGACATGGGCCTGCCGGGGCTGCGCCTCCATCCACTCAAGGGCAAGCGGAAAGAGACCTGGGCCGTGAGCGTGAGCGGAAGCTGGCGGGTCACATTCGTTTTCTTAGGGCCGGATATCGTCGACGTAGATTACGAGGATTATCACTGAGGTGTCCCCATGAAGATGCACAATCCTCCTCATCCGGGCGAGGTCCTTCGGGAGCTCTGTTTCGAACCCCTTGGTCTGACCATCACGGAGGCTGCCAGCGCTCTCGGGGTCAGCCGCAAGACTCTATCGAGCATTCTGAACTGTCGTGCCGGCATCAGCCCGGAGATGGCCGTCCGCCTGTCGATCGCCTTCGGCACCACTGCCGAAAGCTGGCTCGGCCAGCAGCTCCAGTACGATCTGGCGAAGGCAGAGGCGAGGCGACGGTTGCTGCGCGTCAAGAAGCTCGCGGCTGCCCGACTCCGCTTCGGTAATGCGGGACATCGCCCAGAACGACGAGCCCTGCGTCCCTCCCACTCCGCCATGCCGTGGCGGCCCGCATAGCGGCGCCGCCTCGCGCACCGACCCCACATCACCCGATCCGCACCCCGCGCATGGCCTCGTAGATCTTGCGGACGTCCGGGAGAGGCGGCCAGCTCAGCACCTCCATCCCGTCGGCCACGTAGTCCGGGTGGCGCATGCCCAAGAGGACGCAGCTCACGCCGGGGGTGCTGGTCAGGACCCATAGCGCCTTCCGGGACAGCGGTTCGCCCCGCCGCGCCAGAGGCAGGTGCTCGTTCAGGGCCGCGGCCACGCTGTTGCTGGCGGCTTGGCTCTGGCGGGCGGCCCGGCCCCGCAGGACGCCCAGGAGTTCATCCATCGCCGCGAGATAGCGATCGCGCCAGGCGCTCCAGGTCTCGACCGCGGGGCCGGAGAGGGATTGATCCAGCATCAGGACGGTCTGCTCGAGCATGGGCCCGATCATCTGCTCTTCGATCTGCTGCCACTGCTCCAGATTCTGCGGGCGCAGGGTGAACGGCTGCAGCTGATCCGCCCAGCGGAACCAGTCCGCGGCCGGCGCCACCCCCTCCGGCGCCCGCAGCCGGGAGGCAATCTGGGATCGGAACTCCGCCTCCAGAGCGGCCACACGGCGGATGGCATCGTCCGGGAGGCCCGCTGGGGTATCCTCGATCTCCGACAGATCGGCCAGGCGGACCATGCCGTTTCCCGTCATAGCATTCAGCGGCCGGTTGACCAGGACGCCCATCCCGCGCTCGGCGGCCAGCGCCAGGACCGTACTGGCGTCGCCCGGTCCGGTGTTGGGCTGGAAGGCCGCGGCCGACTCGAACAGATTGAGGGGGACCTGCAGGATGTGGAAGTGATGCTCCGGCCCGCCCGCGCCCGCCGCCGCCTCCAGCATCCGGGAGAGCGACGTGGCCTCCGGATCGTCGGGGCGGGCCGCGGCGGTGTTGGACGAGACGCCGTACCAGGCGATGCGGCCCGCCGCCACCTGGGATTCCAGAAAGGCGAATGCGTCGCGCAGCCGCCGGTAAAACTCCTGGCGCACGACCGCCAGGTCCTTCCCCCCCCGGCGCGCCCCTTCGGACAGGAAGTACTCCGGGTTGTGCAGCAGGCACACATCCAGGGTCTCCAGCTCCAGCCGGTCCAGGGACCGGGTGAGCTGGTCCTGGAGAAACTCCGGATGGATGCAGTGCCAGCACTCCTCCATCACCTTGACCATCTCGGGAAACGGCCGTCCGGCCGCCTCGCGCTCTTGGGCCAGGGCCAGGTTCTGCCCCTGCACGTAGCCGATCTTGGAGACCACCACGACCTGCTCCCGGGAGAGCTGCCCGCCCCGGAACAGCTCGCCCAGGACAGAGCCGACCAGCCGCTCGCTGCCCCCGTCCATGTAGTTGGTGGAGGTGTCGATCAGCAGGCACCCCTGGAGGAGCGCGGAGGCCAGCGCGTCGTGGTGCTCCGGCTCTTCGTCGTCCACCCGGTAGCCGCCGAAGCCGAGGCGGCTGACGGTGAGGCCGGTGGTCCCCAACAGCGCGTAGCCGTGCGGCCGGCCGGCAGCCGCGAACTCGGCCGCGCGGGCCGCTGTGGCCTCGGGCGTGGCCCGTCCGGGCCGGCGGAGGCTGATGGCGGTCCGCAGAGATTCCGCCCCCGCCGCGGCGTGCGCGGCCAGGGCCGTTTCGATCGCGCCCGGGTCGGTCACCGGGGCCTGGCAGGCGAAATTCCGGCAGACGTAGAGAGCCGCCTGGCCGTTCACCAATCCCTTGCCGGCGAGCAGGGGCAGATCGGGCGCCTGCCCCGAAGTCGGGTCGTGGTGGGCGATGACGCGGCGGGGAAGGTAGTGCCGGGCCACGCCCCGGACCAGGGCCTCGTAGTCGGGCCGGCCGGGCATGCCGGCAAAGGACAGCTCCGCGGGGCCTTCCAGCAGGAAATCCACCAGGATCAGGCTCTTGGCGAAAGCCTCGGGATTCCGAGCCACCGCGCGCCCGTAGGCCGACACGGCGGTCACGGCCCGCTCGCGCCAGTCCGGCCGGTCCAGGTGATAGGACAGGCGGGCCAGGACCGTGGCCGCCACCGCATTGGGGCTGGGGGTGGCGGCGTCGTGGCCCTGCCGGCCGCGCATGATCAGGGCCTCGTGATCGGCGGCCGTGTCGTAGAAGGCGCCGCCCTGCGGATCGGCGAAATCGGTCAGGATCCGCTCGGCCAGGCGGCGGGCCTCGCCAAGGTAGCGGCCGTCGTCGCCGGCCTCGTACAGATCCAGGAGCCCCTCGGCCAGGAAGGCGTAGTCTTCCAGGTAGGCACCAAGGTGGGCCTTCCCCGCCCGGTAGGTCCGCAGCAGGCCGCCGTCCGGCCGCCTGAGTGCGGTCCGGAGAAAATCGGCCGCGCGCCGCGCCGCGGCGAGGTAACGCGGGTCGCCCAGCACCCGATATCCCTCGGCCAGGGCGCCCAGCATCATTCCATTCCAGGCAGTGAGGACCTTGTCGTCCAGCCCCGGCGGGACGCGCCGCCGCCTGGCCTCGTACAGCTTGGCTCGGCCCGTCTCGATGCAGCGGGTGAGCTGCTCCAGGGGGATCCCCAGGCGGGATGCCACGCGCTCCGGGGTGCGCGGGGTGTTGGGGATGCTCTTGCCCTCCCAGTTCCCCTCGTCGGTGATGTCGTAGTAGGTGCAGAAGCAGCCGGCATCCTCCGGTCCCAGGACGGCCTCGACCTGGGCGGGCGTCCAGACGAAGAACTTGCCCTCCTCCCCCTCGGAGTCGGCGTCGGTGGCGGAGTAGAAACCGCCCTCCGGCCCGGTCATCTCCCGCAGGATGTAATCCAGGATCTCATGAGCGATGCGCGCGTAGAAGGGGTTCTGTGTGGCCTGGAATCCCTCCAGGTAGGCCCGGGTGAGCAGGGCGTTGTCGTAGAGCATCTTCTCGAAGTGCGGGACCAGCCAGCGCTGGTCGGTGGAGTAACGGGCGAAGCCGCCGCCGATGTGGTCGTAGATTCCACCCTGGGCCATGGAGTCCAGCGTCTTGACGACCATGGCCAGGACCTCGGAATCACCGGTCCGCCGGTGGTGTCGCAGCAGAAGCATGAGGATGGTGGCGGCCGGGAACTTGGGGGCAGGGGTGAAGCCGCCGTAGGCCTTGTCAAAGCCCATGGCCAGCGAGGCCGCCGCGGCCCGGATCTCGGTCTCGCCGATGGTGCTGCCCGGCTGGAGACCCGACCGCTGGCGGAGGTAGCCGGTGATCTCGTCCGCCTGCTGCGCCAGCGCGCTCCCCTGTTTCTCCCAGAGTTCTGCGATCTGGGTGAGCAGGGTCGAGAAGCCCGGCCGGCCGAAGGAATCGGTGGGAGGAAAATAGGTCCCGGCGAAGAAGGGCTTCTGGTCCGGCGTGAGGAAGACCGTCATGGGCCAGCCGCCCTGGCCCTGATTCAAGGCCTGGGTGGCCGCCATGTAGATCTCGTCCAGGTCCGGCCGCTCTTCCCGATCCACCTTGACGCAGACGAAGTGGCGGTTCATGAGAGAGGCGATGGCCTCGTCCTCGAACGACTCCCGCTCCATCACATGGCACCAGTGGCAGGCGGAATAGCCGATGCTGAGGAGGATGGGCTTGCGCTCCGCCTTGGCCTTGGCCAGCGCCTCTTTCCCCCAGGGAAACCAGTCCACGGGATTGTGGGCGTGCTGGAGGAGGTAGGGGCTCGTCTCGCCGGCGAGCCGGTTGGTGTGGCGCGGCGCGGTCCGGGCCGCCTGGTCATCGGTCATCACACGTCTCCTTGACGGCAGTCGCCGCCGGAATTCATCCCAGGCCCGCGGTGCGGCGGGCGGGCCGTCCCACGGCTGTGAGGAACATGACGCTCTTCCCGGCGGCGTGAGGCGAGAAGAATTCCGTCACCTCGTCGTCGTAGAACGTGAGGCCGGTGGCGCCCAGCCGCTCCGCGTAGGCCGTGAGATAGATCTTCCCGCCCAGGATGCCGCCTTCCAGCTGGGCCGCCCGGTAGCCGCGGTTGCCAAAGCGGGCCAAAATAGGCGGAAGGTGCGCCAGGCAATAGATATTAACCGCGGCCTGGGCGGGCAACTCCTGCTCCAAGCCGAGGTAGCCCGCCTCCCGGCGGAAGAGCCCTTCGCGCAAAAGCTCCAGGGCCCGCTCGCGCCGATGGTAAACGTAGGTGCCGGGCGCCAAGCCCTCCACGGCGTTCGCGATCAGGTAGAGAGAGTTCAGCGTCGTCCCCGGGGGCTCCAGAAAGTCGGCGGGGATCCCTCGGCTGGCCCGGTCCAGGATGGTCGAGAGCTCTTCGAAGTGGATCGGCCGGGCGGCGAAGCGCCGCGTCGAGCCCCGCCGCAGGATGACGTCGGTCAGGGAGTCGGCTGGCGCCTGTGCCTCGGCCGAGGGCCGGAGGGGCAGCACGGGGCCGGCAGGCGTGGGGATTTCTTCGGCGGGCGCGCCGCCGTGCCAGGCGGCCGCCTCCTCCCCGGTGACCAGACAGGAGGCTGCGTGCATGGCCCGGACGGCCGGATAGTCCACCTCACGGCGGGAGAGCCGGGCGGTGGAGAGGTAAAGGGGCGCCACGGGGGGCGACGCTTCCGCCGCGGTCCCGCCGGCCCCGACGGGCACCAGGGCCAGGCCCACCTCGCGCTCCGTGTCCAGGTCGAGGAGGGCGTTCACGGCCTCGTCCACGAAGCCCAGAACGACCCGCGCCGGAAGATGCTGGGCAACTGCGGCGGCCAGCAGGTTGGCCAGGATGGTTCCGGAATCCCAGAAGGCGTGCCGGTAGGCGCGGGCCTGATACTTCCAGGCATTCCGCCAGAACGTCGTGGTGCAGGCCAGGATCGCCGGCGCTCGGGCGACGGCGGGCTCCTGTCCTGAGGCCTGGACCAGCCTTGACCGGAAGTCGCCGGCGCGCAGGCGGCGCAAGGCGAAGTCGTGGACGCCGAAATGGTACACGCCGGCGGGAAGCCCTGGGAGGTCCCCGCAGACGAGGTACAGCTCGATGTGATAGAGGGCGCCGGTGCAGGAGGCGGCGCGGAACCCGATCTCCCAGCCGGGGCCCCGCCGCACCCGCGTGATCCCCGCAGCGAGATGGAGGAGGCGGGCCAAAGCCGAAAGGTCGGGTGCCGCCGCCGGCCCCGCGGGACCGGTAGCGGCCACGACAGTCAGGGCTGGCACGGTTATCGGCCCCATATCCCGGGGCAGGGGAATGGCCTCCAGATCCTCGTAGATCTTGAACGGCAGGGGCTGGTTCGAGAAATCCAGGACGTGGCTGCCGGAGCGCACGGTCTCGAAAGAGTGCTTGGTCCCGTCGTGGTAGGTCCAGGTCGCCCGTGTCTCGCGATTCATAGTCATGGTCCCGGCTCGCAGCCGCGGCAGCCGGAGGATCGTCCGGCATCTTCCGCATATCGCCGGTTGCCCCACCGGGTCTCCCCGGCCGGAGGTCGGTCAGCCGAGGCACACGAGCCTCGGGAGCACTCCGAAGCCGGCGCGGTTACGTCCGCACGATTTCGGACTCGGGACATCGCGGCCGGCCTCAATTGAAGCGGGCCAAAGTCTCGTGCAGAAGCTTCCGGGAATTCGGATCCTGAGGGGCGATCTGGACGGCCCCCTTGAACTCGCGGAGCGCCTCCATCCACTGGTGCCGCTGGAGATAGATGCGCCCGAGATTCAGGTAGGGATAATGTCTGGGCTCGTAGCGAGGGGCCCGCTTGGCCCTTTCCAGCCACGAAATGGCGCCGCCCAGGTCGCCTTGCTGCATCAGATACACGCCGATGTCGTTGTACGGATTGCCGAAGTCCGGGTCCACCGCGATGGCCTTGTAGCACTCGGCGATGGCCTCGTCCAGGCGGCCCTGAAAGCTATAGGTCCAGCCCAGGAAGGTGTGGGCCTCGGCCGTCGGGCACACCGCCAGGGACTCCTGGTACAGACGGACGGCCTCGTCGAGATCGCCGTTCATCTGGCGCTGGTAGGCCTGCTGCCACAACAGGGTGGCGCGCCGGAGCCGGTCGGCGTCAATCACCGTTCCGCCTCCGGTCCTCGGTGCCGGCGGGAAGGAGCTGGTGCACCAGGCTGGACTCGCGCTTGTAGAAGCCCTCGGTGTGGAAGGAGTCGCGAAGCCCCAGCAGCTCGTAGTCCAGGTGGTGGCAGAGCTCGTGAATCAGCGTCCGAAAGAATGTCCGGAAGCGTACCACCTGATGACGCTGGGCCGTCCGCATCCAGACCGAGACGTGCGCCGCCGTCCCGCCATCCGCGGGCGTGTACAGGCCGTGCAGCTCGCCCCAGGTGCGGCTGGGCCGGGCCGCCTGGACCTGGACCCGCAGCGGAGAGACTCCCAGATCGGCAGCCAGTGCCGCCAGCAGCCGGTTGGCCGCCTCCTGCGTCCCCCGCCGGTCCTCCGCACTCAAAGCCTGTTCCAGCACGTGGACCTGGGCGTGCAGCGCTGCCGGCCGGGAAAGCCGGACGGCCGCGATCTCGTCGCTCTGCCGGTAGATTCGCTGCTGCGCCCTGGTCAGCCGCCGGTAATAGGAAAAAGGCACGCTCCCTCTCCCGATCCCTATGCGGGGCCACCACAGCCTGACACTATCAGGGCAAGTAGGTACCCGCAAGGGGGAGAGGAGGTATGGGCGAGGGGGGGGTCCGGCGAGGCGGGCGTAAGGAGAATAAAGAAGCAACGTCCCCCTTCCGACTCAGCAGGGTGGGAGGGACTTTGGCCAGGCCAGGATCGCCCGAATGACCTCCCGCACATATGCGCACTCGCACCGGGCGGGGCAAGGGCGCAGGTCGTCTTTGGCGAGGCAGTACCCGGGACATTCTGCCGTTCCGGTCAGACGGGTGGCGAAACGGGGACCCTGATACAGGGTGGTGAACGCCGCTCCGGGAAGGGACAGGGTGGTCCCGCACGACCTGACCTCATGATTGAACAGAAACTGCCCGGCATCCAGCTCGTAGAAATTTGCCATGTAGCCCACCAGGCGCACGGCGGGATCAGCCAGGAACTCGTCCTGTTGGGCCCAGTGGTGGCCACACAGCGGGCACTTCTTAAAGGTGGAGGGTACCGCCTCGCCTGCTCGATCCATGCCAGAACGTCTCCAAGGAGCGATTACCGGTCTCCGCCGGCCGTAACCCGTGCCTTCACCTCGTCGATGTCATGGCGCGGCCGGTCGGGGAACGCTAAATCCTTAGGTGCCTTGTGTCAATCCTTCCCCTACTCGAATGGGCCGAGTTTGACAGGCATCTGCTTAGGGCCGTATCGTGAAACTAGAACTCCCTACGCGTGGGAGCGGAGTGCCTCGTGGCCCCTGAAAACGGGCGGCGGGCCCCTCTGCTTTTGGGGCTGAAAGGCGAGGGGCTATCTATGTCTGGGGCACATGCACGACGCCATCGCCCGTCGGAAGCAGGGATTGGTATCCGCGTAGCTCGCACGGCATCCCCCGGACGGCAGAAGAGGAGAGGACGACGATGGACTTCGCTGCGAGCACGGTCCTGATCACCGGCGGCGCGTCGGGCATCGGCCTCGGACTGGCCGAGCGGCTCCTCCAGGCGGGGGCTCAGGTGATTGTCTGCGGACGGCGGGAAGAGACGCTGCGGGCGGCCCAGGCCCGGCATCCGCGGCTGGCCATCCGGGCCTGCGACGTGGCCGAGGCCCGCGAGCGCGAAGAGCTGTTCCGCTGGGCCGTGGCGGCATTTCCGCGGCTCAACGTCCTCGTCAACAATGCCGGCATCCAGCGGCGGGTGCGGCTCACCGCGGCCGAGGAGTGGAACCGGGCGCGCCAGGAGATCGCCATCAATCTGGAGGCGCCGATCCACCTCGCCGCCCTCTTCATCCCCCACCTGCTTCAGCAGCCGCAGCCGGCCATCCTGAATGTGACCTCGGGCCTGGCCTTCGCCCCGTTGGCAGCCGTACCGATCTATTGTGCGACGAAGGCCGCCCTGCGATCCTTCACGCTCTCGCTCCGCCACCAGCTGGCCCAGACGCCGATCCAAGTCGTGGAGATCGTGCCGCCCGCCGTGAACACGGATCTGGGGGGACCCGGCCTGCATACCACCGGGGTGCCGGTCGAGGAATTTGTCGATGCGGTGATGGAGCGCCTGCGGGAAGGGGCCCTGGAGATCTCCTATGGTTTCTCGGCCCAGGCCGCCCATGCCTCCCGCGCAGAGCTGGACGCGATCTTCCAGCGCCTGAACCCGTCCGGTGCCGTGCCCGGATCGGGCCCCAGGTGAGGGGCTGTTCCCGCCCCTCCTCGTCTCCGCCCCCCACGACTTTCCTTTGAGGCACTGAGGGCATAGGCGCGCCTCTGCCCCCGCCGGCGAGGGGAAGCGGCGGCTACCCGGCGCGGAAGAGGGAGGTGCGGTTCAGCACCCCCTCCTGAAATCGCTCCAGGTACAGGTAGATCACCGGCGTGATGTACAGGGTGATGAACTGGGACACCACCAGGCCGCCGACCACGACCAGCCCGAGCGGGCGGCGCGAGGCCCCGTCGACGCCGTACCCGACCGCGAGGGGGATCGCCCCCATGACGGCGGCCAGGGTGGTCATGATGATGGGCCGGAAGCGATCCAGGCTGGCGTCGTGGATGGCCTCCTCGGCCGATTTGCCGGTCGCCACCCGCTGAATGGCGAAGTCCACGATCATGATCCCATTCTTCTTCACGATCCCCATCAGCATGAACATACCGACAAACGCGTACAGAGAGGCCTGCTCGCCGAACAGGTACAGCGTCAGGAGGCCCCCCACGAGCGCGGTGGGGAGGGTCGAGAGCACGGTGAGCGGATGCAGGTAGCTTTCATAGAGGATGGCCAGGATCACGTACATGACGAACACGGCCAGGGCCATCAGGAAGGTCAGGTTGCGGACCGTGTCGGCAAACGTCAGGGCCTCGCCTTGGAAGCCCGCACGCACGGACGGCGGGACAACCTCTGCCGCGGCCTTGCGGATGAACTCGCTGGCGTCGCCGATGGCCACCCCGGGCTTGAGGTTGAAGAAGAGCGTGACGCTGGTGAACTGATTCAGGTGGTTCACCGCCTGGGGACCCAGCGAGGGCCTCCAGGTGACCAGGGCGCGCAGCGGCACCAGCCGCTTGCCGTCGTCGGACTTGATGTAGAGGCGCGACAGGTCCTCGGGCTTCGAGCGGGCGACGTCCTCGACCTCCAGGATGACCTGGTACTGGTCCTCGGGCTTCTTGATCAGGTACAGGTAGTTTTCGGCGTAGGCGTTGCGCAGCAGCGCCAGGATGCGCGTTTCGGAGACCCCGTATATGCGGGCCTGCTCGCGCTGGATGTCGATGTCCAGGTTGGGGGTGTGGTCGAAAAGGTCCGAGGAGAGAGTCGCAAAGCCCGGGTACGCCCGCAACTTGCCCATGAGCCGCGCGGCCACGTCGTACACCTGAGCGGGGTTCGCCCCGGAGACGGCATAGGCGTACTGTCCCTGGGTCTGCTGGGTCGCCCCCGTGCTGATCTCCAGGACCGGGAACGGCCGCAGGAACGGGAAGACACCGGGGATGCCGGCCAGCCTCCCCATCAGCCGGCCCGCCACGCCCTGGATCGGCGCGCGCTCTCCGGGCGGCTTGAGGAACAGGAGCAGGAGCCCCTGGTTGGAGGAGAGGAACTGGCTGTTCCCGGTCATGGTGAACGTGGCCCCGATAGCGGGGTCCTGCCGGAGCACGGCGTCGGCCCGGTCCTGCAGGCCTCGCATCTGCTCGGCCGACGAGCCCTCCTGGCCGATCATGACGCCCCAGATGAAGCTGCTGTCGCCCACCGGCAGGAAAGTCCGGGGGATGATCAGGAAGAGCCCGATCGTGCCGGCCAGGCAGGCCCCCCAGATCAGCAGGGAGATCCACCGGTGTCGCAGGAACCACCAGAGGGACGCGCCGTAGCCCGACAGCACCCGCCTCTCGATCCCGCCGATCACCCGCTCCACCCAGGTCCGCTTGACTCCCGGGCCCCGACCCTTGAGGAGCCGCGCGCACATGAGCGGCGTGAGGGTGAGGGACACCAAGCCCGACGCTAAGATCGCAACCACAATGGTGACGGCGAACTCGCGGAAGATGCGGCCGACCAGCCCGGGCATGAAGACCAGGGGGATGAACACGGCCGCCAGGGAGATGGTCATGGAGAGGATGGTGAAGCTGATCTCTTGCGTGCTGTTGAGGGCAGCCTCCATCGGCCCCTCTCCGTGCTCCATGCGGCGCACCGTGTTCTCCAGGAACACGATCGCGTCGTCCACCAGGAACCCGATCGCCAGGACGAGCGCCATCAGCGATAAGTTGTCGAGGCTGTACCCCAGGAGCCCCATGGCCACAAAGGTGAGGAGCAGCGACAGGGGCAGGGCCACGGCCGGGATCAGGGTGTCCGTGGCTCGCCCCAGGAACAGGAAGATGACCGCCACTACCAGGACAAAGGCGATGAGGAGCGTGGTCTGCACGTCCTGGACGGAGTTCACGATGGTTTGGGAGCGGTCGTAGATCAGCGTGATCCGCACCGATCCGGGAAGCTCGGATCGGATGAGGGGCAGGAGACCCCGGATACGCTTCGCCACCTCCACCGCGTTGGAGCCCGCCTGGCGGTTGACGGCCACGATGACGGTGGCCGTGGGCACGGAGTAGCCGCGGGCCCAGAACCGCATGGTGATGCGCTCGTCCTGCACCGAGTCGCGGGCCCGGGCCACGTCGCGCAGGTACACCGGCGCGCCGTCCTTGCTGGCGACGATCAGGTCGTTGTACCCCTGGGCGCGCTCCAGTTGGCCCAGGGGGCGGAGCAGCAGCGTGCCCTCCGCCGAGTCGAACTGCCCCGCGCCGACGGTGCTGGTGCCGTTCTGGACCGCCTGGGTGAGGTCGTCCACGGAGATGCCGCGCGCCCACATGGCGGCCGGATCGGCCTTGATCCGGATGGCGGACTTGGTGCCGTAGACGTTCACGCGACTCACGCCCGGCAGGATGCTGATCCGCTGCCCCATCTGGGTGCTGGCATAGTCGTAGAGCTGCCCCGGCGTGACCGAGTCGCTGGTCAGGGCGATGTAGATGATGGGCTGGTCGTTGGGGTTGGTCTTAGAAAAGGTCGGCGGCGACGGCAGGTCGACGGGAAGGCTGCCGGTGGCCTGCGAGATGGCTGTCTGCACGTCCGTGGCGGCGGCGTCGATGCTCTTGTCCAGCGCGAACTGCAGAATAAGGCTCACGTACCCCTGGGTGCTCTTGGAGGTGATCAGCTCCAGGCCGTTGATCTGCATGAACTGCCGCTCGAGCGGGGTGGCAATGCTGTTCGCCACCGTCTCGGGACTGGCGCCCGGGTAGCTGGCCTGGACCTGGATGACGGGATAGTCCACGGCCGGCAGGTCGTTCACGGGGAGCTGCCGGTAGCTGAGCACGCCGAAGAGGATCACCGAGACGGTCAGGACCGCCGTCATGACCGGGCGGCGGATGAAGCGCTCGGAAAAGTTCATGACTTGGCCCCCGGCGGTGTGCCGGGCGGCCCCGCGGCGGGCGCAGGCTCCTCGATGCGGACCTTGCCGCCCGGGGTCACCCCCAACTGCCCGGCGACGACCACCCGTTCGCCCGGCGCCAGCCCCTGGTCCACCACCACCAGGTCCCCCTGCTGCTGCGCCAGCGTCACCGGACGCAGCTCGGCGGTGAGGTCGTTTTTCACGACGTAGACGAAGGGGCCCTTGGCCGACAGCTGCGGGGCGGCGGCCGGCACCAGCACGGCGCCCTGCCGCACGCGCAGGATGAGGCGAATCTTGACGAAGCGGCCCGGCCAGAAGCGGTGATCGGCGTTTCCGATGGTGGCCCGCAGCTTGATCGTGCCGGTGGCATCCTGGACGGCGTTATCCAGGAAGGTGAGGTTTCCGGGACGCGGCTCTCCGGGCCCATCGGGCAGACGCACCTCCGCGCGCAGCGTGCCCTGCGCCATGTGCTGCTGCACGGCGCTGAGGTCGCCCTCCGTGACGGTGAAGTCGGCGTAGATCGGGTCCAGTCGCTGGATGGTCAGGAGCGTGCTGCTGTTCGCGGTCACCACGTTCCCCACGTCGACGAGCCGCTCCCCGGCACGGCCGGCGATGGGCGCGCGGATGTTGGTGTAGCCCAGTTGAATCCGCGCGGTCTCTACGACGGCCTGATCGGCCTGAATGGCCGCCTTGGCGTTCTCCAACGAGGCCTCGGCGAGGGCAATCGCGGCCTTGGCATTCGTGACCGCCGCCTGGTCGGCCCGGACGGTCGCCTCCGCCGCCAGCGCCGCGGTGTGGACCTGGTCGTACTGCTCTCTCGAGATGGCCCCCTCATCCACCAGTTGCTTGTAGCGGCGGGCCTGCACATTGGCGTTCTCGAGCTGGGCCATGTCGCGCGCCAGGTTGGCCTCGGCCTGCACCTCCGCGGCGCGGCTCTGCGCCAGCGCCGCCTCGGCCTGCCGGAGCTGGGCCGTGTCCCGTCCCAGGTTCGCCTCGGCCTGGCGCAGCGCCGCCTCGAATGGCCGCTGGTCGATGGTGAAGAGCGGGTCGCCTGCCTTCAGGTCGACCCCGTCGCGGAAGTGGATGGCCGTGATGGGCCCGGAGACCTGAGGCTGGACCGAAACCGCCTCGGACGCGACGGTCTTGCCGACCTCGTCCAGGTAGACGGGCACGTCCTGCGCCACCGCCGTCGCGACGGCGACGGGCGCCGGCGGCCGGTCGAACGCCTGCGGGGGCGTCTGCTCGCACCCGGCGGCCAGGGCCAGGCAGGCGACTCCCGCCAGCAACCGGGTTGCGGCCATGCGACTCATATTCATCCCTGTTCCTCTCGTCCGGATTGCCCCGACCCTGTGTGTATACCGGCGGGCCCGACACCTCTCGACGCAGGCACAATCGCCTCCAGCCCGCCGTTGCTCGCGTACCGAGGACGCGGTGCGCAGCGCCCCGCCTCGTCTCGGCTCCGGGGGGCGAAACGGCCCGGGAGGGGGTGCCGGACGCCGGACGAGAGAATGCCTCGGGGGTGACACGGAACCGCGGGGAGGGCGGATTCGCTCGTGGCTCCAACCGCTCGCGTGCCCGACGGCCCTTCCCGACGGCTGCGGTGGCGCTTCGTAGTCGCGAGAGTATACCCCATGCCTGCCCTCCCCGCCGCAAGAAATCGAATTTGGGGGACGTTGCTTCCTTATTCTCCTTACGCGAAGTCTGCCATCGTGAAGGCAGGGGGATCCTGCCGGATCTCTTGGGGAATCGCTGTCGGATATCGACGCGTGTCCCTCTCGCACCGGGACGAAATAGAGCCCTTGTGTGCCTGGGAAATCACTGGGAAATCTCTGGACTTGACAGGGCGCCGCTCCGGGGCGAACCTAGAGTAGAGTTGAAATGCCGGGTGGACCGGATGGTCCCGCTCCCGGTGCGGCCAAGAGGGCCCTGGAGCTTCGCGGGGGACGCGGACCCAGGGCCTTTGTGTTTGGAGGTATTGCCCTGGGGTGTGCCGTGAACGGATTCCATGTGGATGCCGTCGGCTGGGTCCTGACGGTTAACGCGCGCGCGCTGAGCCGACAGGAAGCCCGCGAGTTGTCCAATCTGTGGATCGAACTCATGCACACCCGCACCCAGGATTTCAGGGGAGCACCATTCCTGTACCGCCTGCTCTTCCCTCGCTCGACCCGCCTCTCGGACAAGACCATGACGGCGTTCGCAGCGCTCGTGGAGCGCATGGCCGCCCTGCACCCCGAGCGCTTCGGCGGAGATGCCCTGCGCCGGCGCCGCGATCACTGGTTGTTTCAGGCCGCGCTCGGCTTCCTCCTGGGGACTCTCGCCGCGACCTTTCTCTCCTTGGCCTGGCCCCTCGCCAGGGAGGCGGTGCTGACGCTCTTCCTGATGGGCCTCGGCTTCCTGATTCCCATGATCACCCTCTGGCGTGCCGCGGCGGCCGTGAGGTACTTCAGCGTGAACGAACACTGGAAGTGGCACCTCCTGCACCGTCATTCGAACCCCTTCCTCCACAGGTAGCCAGAGACCAAACGGAACACCGGAAAGAGGCGCGAGGGAGGCGCGCCAAGCGTCGGAGTGTAACTTCGGACGCAATGCTCCCCCGTCTGGTCAGACGCCTCCCTTTTCAACTTCCCGCTACCTCTGACATCCTCAGTCTCCGCCAGAGATTGGGGCAAGAGGCGTCGCTGCCCCGGGGTTTGCAAGCCGTTAATGCGCCCGGACCGTCTTTTGACGCCCGGGATGACCATCCGAGGATACTCTTCACCGTACCTCTAAGCTGGCGCTCCGCGCGGTGGCGTACCGCCCGCTGGGGGCCGCCGCGGTACTCCGCCGGTACCTGTGAATCTATGGGGCGGGCGGAGGGATGATCCCGTTCATCGGCATCAAGGCGGCTCGACCTGCTCCTCATCGACCTGTGTCTCCCCTGAGGAGAGCTCGCAAGCGAAGGCTCCTGCAGCCCGCCACCACGTCCCTGGCCGTGCCGACGGGCTTCACGGCCTGCGGGCTCGATGAAACCGTGGTGCGCCACGCGGTTGAGCGGTATACTGGGGGCCGACAGTTCGGGCTCTGGGTGAGCCTCGGGTGAATGTCCTGGAGCTGAACCGCGCCCTGGATGCCATGCGATAAGCGATGTCCCATCCCGCCGGGAGGCGGGCGCTGCCGCCATGGACGAGCATCGACCCGATCCGGAGGCCCTGCTGGCGCGCGCGCAGGCCGAAGATGCCCGCCGCCGCCGGGGTCGGCTCAAGGTCTTCCTGGGCGCCGCCGCCGGGGTCGGCAAGACCTACGCCATGCTGGAGGCGGCCCACGAATGGCGGGCCACGGGCCTCGAGGTCGTGGTGGGTTGTGTCGAGACCCACGGCCGTCCCGAGACCGAAGCGCTCCTCAAAGGACTAGAGATCCTGCCGCCCCGGATGCTTGCATATCGAGGGGTCAGCCTCCGGGAATTCGACCTGGATGGCGCCCTTGCCCGACATCCCGCGCTCCTCCTGGTAGATGAGCTGGCCCATACCAACGCGCCCGGCTCCCGGCACGCGAAGCGATGGCAGGATGTCGCCGAGCTTCTCGAGGCCGGCGTCCATGTCTATACCACCCTCAACATCCAACACGTGGAAAGTCTGAATGATGTGGTGGCCCAGATCACGGGCGTGGTCGTCCGCGAGACGGTCTCCGATTCGATCCTGGACCGCGCCGACGAGATCGCGTTGATCGATCTGCCCCCCGACGAGCTCTTGCAGCGCCTGGCGGAGGGCAAGGTCTATGTCCCACGGCAGGCCGAAGAGGCCGTCCACAACTTCTTCCGAAAGGGGAACCTCATCGCCCTGCGGGAGCTCGCCCTCCGCCGGACCGCCGATCGCGTGGACGAGCAGATGCAGGATTACATGCGAGACCACGCCATCGCCCGCACTTGGCCGACGACGGAGCGCATCATGGTCTGCGTGCGCGCCGGACCGCTGGGAACCAAGCTGGTCCGCGCGGGGTGTCGCCTGGCCGCCAGGTTGCACGCGGAGTGGCTGGTCGCCTCCGTTGAAACGCCGGGGCGGGGTGGGCTCTCGGGACAGGACCGCGAGGGGCTGGCGGAGACCCTCCGCCTGGCCGAACGGCTGGGCGGGCATGCCGTCACGCTGAGCGCCGAGCGCGCCAGCGACGAGATCCTGGCCTACGCGCGGGCTCGCAACGTCAGCAAGATCGTGGTGGGCAAGCCCGCACGAGCCCGCTGGAAAGATATCCTCTTCGGCTCGGTAGTGGACGATCTGATCCGCCGCAGCGGCGATATCGACATCTACGTCATTCGGGGCGACGAGGAGGGGCCTGATGCCCCCCGACCCCCGCGCGGCCTCGTGCCGGTCAACTGGGGAGACCTCCGCTGGGTGGCCGGAATGGTGGGGCTATGCACGCTGCTCGGCTGGGCGATGTCTCCTTATGCCGAGCTGTCCAACGTAGTCATGGTGTACCTGTTGGGCGTGATCGCCATCGCCCCTCGGATCGCGCGGCGCTTCACGATTCTGGCCTCCCTGCTGAGCGTGGCAGCGTTCGACTTCTTCTTCGTCCCACCCTACTTCACGTTCGCCGTCTCCAACGTCCGGTACCTGGTCACCTTCGCCGTAATGCTTATCGTCGCGATCCTGGTCAGTGGGATGACGCTGCGCATCCGGCAGCAGGCGGATGCCTCGCGCCACCGGGAGCGGCGCACGGTGGCCCTGTATCAGTTGAGCCGCGAGCTGGCCAGCACCCGGGGGGAGGAGGGGCTGCTGCGGGCTGCCTGCCGCCACATGAGTGAGGTCTTTGCCAGCCAGGTGGTCGTGCTGCGCCCGGGGCCGGGCGGCGCGCTGGTGCCGCGGGCGGGCTATCCCACGGCCTTCGAGAATCGACGGGGACGAGATCGGGGTTGCGCAGTGGGTCTACGAGCACCGCCAGGTGGCCGGCCTGGGGACCGAGACCCTTCCCGGTGGCCGCGCCCTGTACCTGCCGCTGGTCGCCCCGCGGGGGATCATGGGGGTGCTGGGGCTGAAGCCGCCCGCGGCCGCCACGCTGGCCGACCCCGAGCAGCTGCACCTGCTGGAAACCTTCGCCAATCAGACGGCGCTGGCCATCGAACGGGCGATGCTGGCCGAGGAGGCCCAGCGGGCGCAAGTCGAGGTCGAAGCCGAGCGGCTGCGGAGCGCCTTCCTGAGCTCCGTCTCGCACGACCTGAAGACGCCCCTGGCCTCCATCACCGGGGCGGCGAGCAGCCTGCTGGAAGGCGAGCAGTACATCGACCCCAAGAGCCGCCGCGAGCTCATCGAGGGGATCCATGAAGAAGCCGATCGGCTGAATCGCGTCGTCAGCAACGTCCTGGACATGAGCCGGCTGGAGTCGGGCCCGATCACCCTCCGGCGAGACTGGCATCCCCTGGAGGAGGTGGTGGACGCGGCCATCGCCGGGGTGCACAGCCGGCGGGAAAAGCGCGTCATCACCAGGGATCTTTCCCCGGCGCTGCCCCTGGTTTCGATCGACGGCGTCCTGATCGGGCAAGTGCTGGCCAACCTGCTCGATAATGCGATCAAATACACGCCGCCCGACAGCTCCATCCGGGTCTCGGCCCGACCAGAGGAGGGCGGCGTCCTGGTGGAGGTGGCCGATTCGGGACCCGGCCTGCCTCCGGGGAGCGAGCAGCGCCTCTTCGAGAAGTTCTATCAGGCCGGGCCGGGCGGCCGCCGTGGAGGGGTAGGGCTTGGACTCGCGATCTGTCGGGCCATCGTGGATGCCCATGGCGGACACATCTGGGCGGAAAATCGTCCGGAGGGCGGTGCTGTATTCCGATTCACACTCCCCACCCGGGGGGCACCCCCCCGCATGGATGACGAAGATGGGTGAGCCTGCCGAGCTCCGGCCGTCGGTGGTCATCATCGAAGACGAGCTACCAATCCGCCGCTTCCTGCGGACGACGCTGGCGGCGCAGCAGTACCATATCTATGAGGCCGCAACGGGCGCGGCCGGGCTGCTGGAAGTCGCCATGCGGCAGCCCGATGTGGTGATCCTGGATCTCGGCCTGCCCGATATCGACGGCCTGGAGGTCATTCGGCGGCTGCGGGAATGGAGCCATGTCCCCATCGTCGTGCTCTCGGTGCGCGGCCGGGAGCAGGACAAGGTCGCGGCCCTGGATGCCGGGGCCGACGATCACCTCAGCAAGCCCTTCGGGGTGGCGGAGCTTCTAGCGAGGCTTCGGGTGGCGCTGCGCCGGGGGAGCCCGAGCGGGCAGTCCGGCGACGCCGCCGCATTTTCGGTGGGAGAGCTCACGGTGGATCTGGCCCGACGACGCGTACTCATGGGCGGACAGGAGATCCGGCTCACCGCGCAAGAATACAAGCTTCTCCTGGCGCTGGTCAGGCACGCGGGAAAGGTTCTGACCCACCGGCAGCTCCTGCTCGAGGTCTGGGGGCCCAATTACACCGATCAGGCCCACTACGTTCGCGTCTATATGGCGCACCTGCGGCAGAAGCTGGAGAAGGATCCCGGTTGCCCCCGGTACCTGATCACCGAGCCGGGGGTCGGCTACCGCCTGGCGGCGGAATGATGGGGAGCGAGAATCGCGTGCGGACTATTGCAGCGCAACTTCCGGTGCAGCGCTCCCATTTCGGCGGCGCGGCAGGAGTCAGGTCCGGGTCATAGGCTTCGTGGGCGGTGGCGGATGCTCGCCGGGGGCTTCGGGCGGGTCGCCGGCACAAGGCCCCGGCGGCGATCCGTCCGCCGGCGGTTGACGGGAACCTCTTTGGGTTGGCTGCGACGGTCGCCATAGCGGCGCTCCTGGATCACCCGGATGTCCGTGCGATCCTGGAAGGCGGTCGCCAGCTCGCGCTGCATCTGGGAGGCTCCCCGCCTGAGGATCACCCAGTACATGTCCTCGCCCCTTGGCATGGCGTCGCAGCGGGCGTCGTCAGACCCCCAGGCGTCCGGCCAGCTGCTCCAGGTAGGCCTTGGATTCCTTCACCTGCGCATCCAGGTCCGGGACGCCCCCGACATCCACGGCCACGGACCCGGCGAAGCCGTGCTTCTTGAGGGCCAAGAGCAATCCCTCCCAGTCCACGGTCCCGCGTCCCACGGCCAGGTGCTGGTTGGTCTGGCCGTCGTTATCGGACGCATGGACGGCGTAGACGCGGCCGCCCAGCTTCTCAACGCTGAGGGACAGGATCTCCTTCTGGGCGTGCAGGTGGCCGGTGTCCAGGACAGCGCCAAAATTGTCGGCATCGACCGCCTCCATCAGGCGCAGGAGAGCGTCGGTGTTGCTGATGATCTCTCCCACGCGCGGCTCCAGGCAGAGCTTCAACGCGGCCCGGTCGGCCTCGTCGGCGCAGGCCCCGATGCTGTCGGTCACCCAGCCCCAGAGATCGTTCCAGTGAAATTCCGGATCCACCGTGACCTGGTAGCGCTGACCGAAGGCCACGGACTGGGCGTAGGGAGCTTCGCCCACGAACGTCAGCGGCGGCGTGAAACTGTCGGTCTGGATCGTCTCGCAGCCGAAGAAGGTGGCCGCCTCCACCCCCAGCTTGAACAGGTCCAAGGCCTGAATGCGTCGGGCTTTCTCGGGGTGGACCAGATCGGGAAGCACGGGGCAGAAGTTGACGATGCGAAGCCCCAGGTCGTCGCAGCGCCGCTTGAGGCGCTCCCGGTCATTATAGACGGCCCGCAGGTTCTCCTCGCGCACCCCCTCCAGCTCGACAAGGGTGAAGCCGAGCCCGGCCATCTCTTCAAAGGCCGTGTAGGTGTCGGGAAGGCTGGGCGGATAGCCGTACTTGGTGATCGCATACAACCAGCAGCAGCTGATCTTCATGGTGGCTCCTCGGAGGTGATTGCGAACCCGGGGGCGTCGGCGCGGGCGAATGGGGCCGCACGCCCGAGAACCCAGGCCCACACCATGATCTTCACGGTCAGGCCCTGGCGGAGAGATTATGCGCGATCCATTCCGGCGTCAAGCCGGTTTTGGGGTCCCGGCCTCCAGGGGTCGGCCCCGCACACCCATCCGGGTTGCCGCCGATCCGCCGTCGGTGTATCCTTGCCGCTGCGTTCTCCATGACGATCCTGCAGGGGCGCTCCCGAAGGTGCGCGACGGGACACCGAGCAGAGGCGAGTATGGCACGCGATCGCCGAACCTCAGCAGGGAAGGACAGCGCGCGGGGTGGTCCGGGGCGCGGCCCTGACGGCGCCACCGGCCTGGCGCTGCTCGTGGCCCGGGTGTATACGGGCCAGTTCTTTCTGCGGGCCGGCCTCCGTAAGGTCGCCAGGGGCTTCCTCCTGGGGGAGGGGCTCCTGCCCCAACTGCAGCAGTTCGCGGCCCACACACCGCATGCCTGGTTCAAAGCTTGGCTTGCCGGGGTGGTGATTCCCCACGACCACCTCTTTGCGCTCCTGACCTGCCTGGGTGAGTTGCTCGCCGCCGCCGGGCTGATCGCCGGGGTGCTGACCAGATATGCCGCCGCAGGCGGCGTTTTCATGGTGGTGAACTATTTGTTCAGCAAGGGCTGGCCCAATCCTGCCGCGACCGCGGACAAGCACTTCCTGGTTCTCCTGCTGGTGGTTCTCATCGGCGGCGCCGGGCGCTGGAGCGTGGACGGGTGGCGCCGCCGCCGCTGACCGGGAGTTTCGTATGCCCACACAGCCCTCCAAGGCGCTGCAGACCTTCCCCAATCCGAATCCGGGCCGCGACTATGAGATCAGCTTCGAGTGTCCGGAGTTCACGTGTCTGTGTCCGATGACCGGCCAGCCGGACTTTGCCATCATCCGCATCCGGTACGTTCCGGACCGGCGGTGCGTGGAGTTGAAGTCGCTGAAGCTCTACCTCTGGTCATTCCGGACCGAGGGTCACTTCCATGAGGCCGTGACCAATCGCATCCTGGACGATCTGCTGCGCGCCACCCACCCTCGTCGCATGACGGTGGTGGGGGACTTCTACGTCCGCGGCGGGATTCACACGGTAGTGACGGCCAGCCACGAGGCGCCGCGCCGGGGGCGATCGAAAGGCCGCGGGCCGCAGGGATAGGGTGCGGCGGATGGGTCGAAGCGGTCTAATCAGACACAGCGGCGGGGTCTGGGTGACATGCCTGATCGCCTTGGTTGCGGCGTGCGCGTCCGCGGCCCGGGCGCCCGCCCAGGAGGGGGCCATCCGGCTCCCGCCCGGCTTTCAGCTGACCACCTTTGCCGCCGGACTGGGGGCGCCGCGCTTTCTGGCCGTGAGTCCCTCGGGTGATCTGTTCGTCTCCGTTCCCTCCCGCGGCGAGGTGCTGGTCTTGCCCGATCGGGACCGGGACGGGAAAGCGGACCGCGTGGTTGTCTACGCGCGGGGGCTGCGCCGGCCGCACGGGCTCGCCTTCTTCCGGGACTGGCTCTACGTGGCCGAGACGGACGCGGTGGTGCGCTACGCCTACCGACCGGGCGATCTCGCGGCCGGCCGGTCCCAGATCGTGGTGCCCGTCCTCCCCGGCGGCGGGGGCCATTGGACCCGCACTATCGTTTTCGGCCCGGACGGAAAGATGTATGTCTCCGTGGGCTCGTCCTGCAACGCGTGCGTGGAGCGCGATCCCCGCCGGGCCGCCATTCTCCAGTTCAATCCCGACGGGAGCGACGGCCGGGTCTTCGCCCGGGGGATCCGCAACGCGGTCGGGCTGGCGTTTCAGCCCGGCACCGGGGCCTTGTGGGCCACGGACAATGGCCGGGACTGGCTGGGGGGCAACCGCCCCCCGGATACGATCCTGATGGTCAAGGACAAGGAGAACTACGGCTGGCCGTATTGCCTCGGGCCGGCGATTGCGGACCCCGATCTGAGACGGCCGGCCCTCTGCACCCGCGTCGCGGCGCCGGTCGTCGAAATCCAGGCCCACTCCGCCCCCTTGGGCCTGACTTTCTACATGGGGGGCCTGTTCCCTGCCGAGTATCGCGGGAACCTGTTCGTCGCCCTGCACGGCTCGTGGAACCGATCCGTCCCCACCGGCTACAAGATCATCCGGTTCCCGATGCGGGGCGAGACCCCCGGCTCTCCGCGGGACTTCGCCACCGGCTGGCTGCAGGACGACCGGGCCTGGGGCCGGCCGGTGGACGTGATCACGGGATCGGACGGCGCCCTCTACGTGTCGGACGACCGTGCCGGAGCCGTCTACCGCATCGGCTCTTCCATCCCCCGCTGACGCCGCGGCGGGCGCGGTTTTTCCTTGCCCGACATGCCATTCCCTGGCATTCTCAATTCAGGGCCGGGCGCCGAGAACCTCGAACGGGGTGCGGGGGCCGTGAGAGTCTTGCTGGTCGAGGACGACCGCAAGGTCGCCAGCTTCATTCGCAAGGGCCTGGAGGAGGAGGGTTACGCCGCGGACGTGGCCTCCGACGGAGAGACGGGGCTCTTGATGGGACTGGACCGGCTGCACAACGTCATCATCCTGGACGTGATGCTGCCGGGAAAGTCGGGATTCCAGATCGTCCGGGAGCTGCGCCAAGCCAAGGTCCCCACGCCCATCCTGCTCCTCACCGCGCGAGACACCCTGGAGGACAAGGTGCAGGGGCTGGACGCGGGAGCGGACGACTACCTGACCAAGCCGTTTGCCTTCGCGGAGCTCCTGGCCCGAGTGCGAGCCCTGCTGCGCCGGGCGGTGGATGCACGCTCCCCGCGCCTCACGCTGGTGGACCTGGTTCTGGATCCGGCCACGCGGACGGTGACGCGGGGGGGCGTTCCTGTGGCCCTCACCAACCGGGAATTCTCCCTGCTCGAGTACTTCATGCACAATCCCAGCCGCGTATTGACGCGCACCATGATTGCCGAGCACGTCTGGGACTACTCGTTCGACTCCTCGACGAACGTGATCGACGTGTATGTGAACTATCTGCGAAAGAAGATCGACGCGGGCCGCCAGCCCAAATTGCTGCACACGGTGCGCGGGGTGGGGTACGTCCTGAAGGAAGAGCCCAGGGATGAGCGCTGAGAGGACGCGGCTGTCGATCCGAGCCCGACTCACACTGTGGTACACGGGGATCCTGGCCGCCACCCTGATCCTCCTGGGGGGGGTGGCCTATGGGCTCTTGATGCGGGGGCTCTGGCACGACGTAGATGCCACCCTGCAGGGCGTCGCCAAGGCCATGACGCGCACGGCCCAGGCGCAGGCGGCGGACCCCTTCTTCCCTCCCGAGATGGACCAGATCCTGCGGCAGTTCATGGGTCCCAGTGTGGCGGACAAGTTCTACCAGTTTCTGGACCCCCTCGGACACCCCGACCCTCGTCTGCCGCAGCTGCACGGAGGGCTCATTCCCGTCAGCCCGGAGGCCCTTCGGAACGCGGCCCATGGACAGCCGACCTTCGAGACCGACCCGGGCGACGGGCCGTATCCCACGCGCGTCCTGACCGTTCCCATCATGACCCGCGGCCGCACGGTCAATGTCCTCCAGGTGGGGATGTCCCTGGAGGGGCTGCACAAGGCCCGGCAGCACTTCCTATGGGCCCTGGCTGCCTTGATGCCGCTAGGCCTGATCCTGGCGGGCGGAGGCGGGTGGCTGCTGGCGAGGCGGGCACTCAAACCGGTGGACCAGATGACCACAGTGGCCCGGCGCATCGGGGCCGAGGAGCTCGGCCGCCGGCTGGATGAGGCGGGGGCGGACGACGAGCTGGGGCGCCTGGCCCGCACCCTCAACGGGATGCTGGACCGCCTGGAGGCGGCCTTCGCCCAGATGCGGCGCTTCTCAGCCGACGCGTCGCACGAGCTGCGCACGCCCCTCACCGTGCTGAAGGGCGAGATCGAGGTGGCCCTGAAGAGTCCGCGGGGGCCCGAAGAGTACCGCCAGGTCCTGGCCAGCGCCCTCGAGGAGGTCGAGCGGATGGCGCGGCTGGTGGACGAGCTCTTGCTGCTGTCGCGGGCGGATGCCGGGGCGCTCGGGTGGGGGAGCGCGCCGGTCGAACTGGACCGGCTGGTGGAGGAGGTCGCCAAGCAGGGAGAGATCCTGGGCCGAGGCCGTCAGGTGCGGGTAAGCATCGACGGACTGGAGCCGCTGGTGACGCGGGGTGACGATCACCGCCTCAAACAGCTCTTGTTGAACCTGGTGGACAACGCCGTCAAGTACACGCCCCCGGGCGGACAGGTCCGGCTGGCGCTCCGCCGCCTGCCAGGAGGGCCCGATGGTCCGCCACCGGACTCCGGGACCCCGGCCGGCGCCCCGGCCGCCCGGGTGTCGGGGGAATCCTCGGGCGAGTGGGCCGAGATCGTGGTCCGCGACACCGGTGTGGGAATCCCCCCCGAGGTGTTGCCGCGGATCTTCGAGCGCTTCTACCGCGCGGACCCGGCCCGCTCGCGAGAGGCGGGGGGAGCCGGCCTGGGGCTGTGCATCGCCAGGACCATCGCCGAGGCGCACGGCGGCACCATCACGGCCCGGAGCGCCCCGGGTCTCGGCAGCACCTTCACCGTCCTCTTGCCGTTGGCCGGGTGAGGGGCACAGTCCGCCGCCTATCGCCCGGGGCCGCAACCGACGCTTGGCAAGGCGCCCGGAGGAGTGGTATTCTCCCGCCGTTTTCCCACCGGGAGGATTGCGGACCCTGTCACCCGAGAGGAACAGGATGCCAAAGCAGACTGCCAGATCGCGGGCCGCGACGGGGGAGGCCATGGCGAAGTTGGGACTTTCCACCCGTTCGGTCCATGCGGGCGAGGATCGCCTGCGCTATGCGGATTCCATCACCACCCCCATTGTGCAAACGTCCACCTACGCCTTCAAGAGCAGCCGGGAGATCGAGGCGTATACCAAGCGTGGGAAGGCCCGCTACGAGTACGGCCGCTACGGGAATCCCACCGAGGCGGTGGCCGAGCGCCGGCTGGCGGCGCTGGCGGGCGCCGAAGCCTGTCTTCTGTTCGGGTCCGGCATGAGCGCCATCACCACGACCATCCTGGCGTTCGTGCGCAGCCGGGATCACATCGTCATCACGGACGATGCCTACAAGAAGACCCTGGAGTTTTGCAGCGCGTACCTGCAGCGCTTCGGCGTGGACTGCAGCATCGTGCCCTTCGGGGATTACGCGGCCATCGAGGCCGCCATCCGGCCCAGCACGCGCTTCATCTTTTCGGAGTCTCCCACCAACCCGTACCTCAATATCTTTGACCTGCGAAAGCTGCGCGACATCGCGCGGCGCCATAACGTGATGACCATGATCGACGCCACCTTCAGCACGCCGTTCAATCAGCGGCCGCTGGAGTGGGGCGTGGATCTCGAGCTGCACAGCTGCACCAAGTACCTGGGCGGGCACAACGACATCCTGGCCGGGGCGGTCCTGGGGCGGCGGGAGCTGGTCGACGAGATCCGGAAGCTGCACAAGGCCATGGGCGGGGTCATCGACCCGCACTGCTGCTACCTGCTACTGCGGGGCCTCAAGACGTTCCGGCTGCGCATGGAAGCCCACAACACCACGGCCTTGAACGTGGCGCGCTTCCTGGAAGCCCATCCCCAGGTCGAGCGGGTCTACTATCCCGGCCTGGCGAGCCACCCCCACCACGCCATCGCCAAGGCCCAGATGTCCGGATTCGGCGGGGTCGTGACGTTTTCCATCAAGGGCACGTTGGGGACGGCCAAGCGCTTCCTGGACGGCCTGGGGCTGTGCTACATCGCCCCCAGCCTGGGCGGGGTGGAGACGCTGATCACGCATCCCGCCACCGTGACCTACTACGACTGCACGCGGAAGCAGCGGTACCAGCTGGGCATCACCGACACCCTCATCCGGCTGGCCGTCGGCATCGAGGACTGCGCGGACATCATCGCGGACCTCGACCAGGCGCTGAAGCAGGCCGCCACGGGCCGCCGATAGCCCCGTCCGTCTGCCCCCATCCAAGAAAACACGGCGGGTGCGTTCTGCGCACCCGCCGTGGTGTGTCCGGAGCGGTCGACTAGCGGGCCGCGGCCCGGTGGGTCGCCCCGGCGACCGCCTCCGGGAGGCCCGCCGGTGTCTTGGCATAGCTCCAGCCCGTCCACAGGCCCAGCATGAAGTAGACCAGCGACACCGTCCCCAGCGTGAACACGCTGTCCCCGATGATGCGCAGCCAGCGCAACGTCTGGAGCGCTGGCAGCTGGAGGAAGTCCGCACTACGGGCGAACCAGACGCCGTGCTCGACACTGGCCCAAGTCTGGGCCAGGCCGACGGGAAGGAGGCTCAGCAGCACCATCAGGACCAGTCCGATGTTGGTTCCCCAGAAGGCCAGGGCGATCGGCCACTCGCGCCACTCCCGGGCGCCGGTGAGGAAGCGGGCCACCAGGAGCGTCAGGCCCAGCGAGAGCAGGCCGTAGACGCCGAACAGCGCCGTGTGGGCGTGCACCGGGGTCGTGTTGAGACCCTGCATGTAGTAGAGGGCAATGGGCGGGTTGATGAGAAAGCCGAACAGGCCCGCCCCTACCAGATTCCAAAAGGCCACCCCCACGAAGAAGCGGATGGGCCAGCGGTAGCGCTGCATCCAAGGAGCTGCCTGCCGCTGGCGGCTGGTCTGGTAGGCCTCAAAGCCGATCAGCACCAGCGGGACGACCTCCAGGGCGCTGAAGACGGCCCCGACGGCCATAATGGAGGTGGGCGTGCCGCTGAAGTAGAGATGATGGAAGGTCCCCGGGACGCCGCCGAAGAGGTACAGCGCGCTGGAGGCGATCACGGCGTTGCCCGCCCGCCGCCTGTCCACCAAGCCCATGCGGGAAAACGTGAAGGCCAGCGCCGCGGTGGCGAAGACCTCGAAGAAGCCCTCCACCCACAGGTGCACCACCCACCAGCGCCAGTACTCCATGACCGACAGGTGCGTGCGCGCGTCGAAAAAGAATCCCGCGGCGTACATCAGGCCGATGGCGGCGCTGGCCCCCGCGAACATCAGGATCAGCGGCCGGGCCTCGTCCCGCCGCCGCAGGGCCGGCGCCAGGCCCCGCAGCATGAGCCCCAGCCACAGGACCAGGCCGACGAAGAGGGCGATCTGCCAGGCCCGCCCCAGATCCACGTACTCGTACCCCTGGTCCCCGAACCAGAACCCGGCGTTCAGTCCCAGCCGCTGGTGGATGGAGAGGTATTCCCCCGCCAGCGACCCGACCACCACCAGGAGCAGGGCGCCGAAGAGCAGGTTCACGCCCAGCCGCTGGAAGCGCGGCTCGCGCCCGCCGACCGCCGGCGCCAGGAACAGCCCGGCGGCCAGGAAGGCCGTGGCGATCCAGAAGACTCCCGTCTGGATGTGCCAGGTGCGGGAGAGGGCGTACGGAATCCAGCGTGCCAGAGGGATGCCGTAGAACGCCTGGCCCTCCACGGTATAGTGGGCGGTCAAGATACCCAGGAGGACCTGCACGCCGAAAAGCCCGATGACCGTCGCCAAGTACTTGCCCACCGCGTGCATCGAGGGCGTGAGCTGGATACCAGACATGGGGTCGGTCCGGGGCGGCGCGACGGGGAGGTCCGCTTCGTGGCGGAAGGCCGTCCACCACACGACCGCCCCCACCCCCCCCAGCAGCAGGAAGATGCTCAGGATGGACCAGAGCAGGGTGGCTCCGGTGGGGACATTCCCGATCAGCGGCTCGTGCGGCCAGTTGTTGGTGTAGGTGACGGTCGAGCCGGGGCGATCCGTGGCGCAGGCCCAGCTGGTCCAGAAGAAGAAGTCGGTGAGCTTGCTTCGCCGGACCGGGTCGGGAACCGTCACGTCCTGCATGGCGTAGGCCTGGCGCAGCCGGTCCAGGGACGGATCGCCGCCGAACAGGGCGTCATAGTGCCGGGCTGTCCGGGCGATGGCCGCCTGCCGGTCGGCCGAGATGACCAGCGTGCCGGCGGCCGGATCGTAGGTGTTGGTGCGGAGCTCCGTGCGCAGCCGCTCCGTGAGGGCGGCCTGCCGCTCGGCCGGCAGGGCCTGGAAAGAAGCGGCGCCTTCGCGCTCGGCCCAGATGGCGAGGAGGGCCTCCGCCTCGCGGTGCAGCCAGTCGGCTGACCAGTCGGGCGCTTGGTAGGCCCCGTGGCCCCACACGGTGCCCAGCTCCTGGCCGCCGGTGGACTGCCAGACTTGCTGCCCGGTGAGGATGTCATCCCGCGTCATGACCGCCGCCCCATCCGCGGCCACCACGCGCTGGGGTATGGGCGGGGCCTGCCGGTACACCTCCCGGCCGAAGAACCCCAGGATGAAGAAGGCAACGGCGAGGGTGCCCCCCAGAAGCCACCAAGCCTTTCGCGTCCCGGTCATGAGAACCTCCTGTCACTCGTAAAGGGCGCGGGGGAATAGCACGTTGTTCTCGAGGTGGATGTGCTCCATCAGCTCGTCGGAGAGGCGGCCGAGGCGAAGATACAGGGCCCGCCAGGTTGTGCAAGCCTCGGGCGGCGCGGTGAGGTCGGCGGTCAGTTCCCGCAGCCGCTCCAGCGAGCGGCCATGGTCCTCGTGCTCCTGCTCCATGACATGGATGGGGCCGCCCGCCCCCGCTCCGCGGCCGGACCGGATCATGGGGAAGAGCACGAGCTCCTCCTTGGCCAGGTGGTCGAGGACGGCGGCGTGCATCGCCGCGAGGTGGGCGGCGAGCCCATGGGGACATGTCGATTTCTCGGTGTGGACCTTTTCCACCTTCTCGGCCAGGGTGATTAGCTCTGGCAGCTCGCTGCGCAGGCGGGCGTGGTAGTGGTCCACGATGAAGCTGATGAGATCGCCCAGCGGGCGGCGGCTCCATGCCGTCACATCGTCCGGTGCCGCTTCCTCGGCTGCGATGGCATCCAGGACGGCTTGGGGGTCCAGTCCCTTCTCGGCGCAGGCCTCCGCGAGGGGCCGCCGGCCGTGGCAGCAAAAATCGAGACCGTGCGAGAGAAAGACGCGGGTGGCTCCAGGATGGGAGACCGCGAGATCAGAGAGTGTGGCGCTTGCATTCGTCATGGCTTTTCTCCTTTTGGGTTGCCTTCCTGTAACCAGAAGTAAAGCATGGCAGGTGCCAGGATCTAATTTATTGTTTTGACAGCGATTCTCCATTGAGTTATTATTTTTATAACCCAAATAGGTTGTCATGAAGTAAACACGTTATTAATGGAACAACATAGTCAGCAGCTGGAAGTCCTCCTTGACATCGCCAGGGATCTCACCGCCTCCCTGGGGACAGCCGACCGATACGCGCGGCTTCTGGATGCCGTCACCAGGGTGATCCCGTGCGACGCCGCCTGCCTGCTGCGTCTGGAGGGGGACGAGCTCGTCCCCGTGGCGGCGCGCGGCCTGGTGGAGGCGGCGCTGGACAGGCGGTTTGACCGGCGGCAGCATCCCCGGCTGGATGTCATCCTGCGCTCGGAAGAGCCGGTGCGCTTCCCGGCGGACAGCCCGCTGGCAGATCCCTTCGATGGCTTCGTTGCCGCCCACCCGCACGCGCTCACCCGGATTCATGCCTGTCTCGGCTGCCGCCTGACCGAGGGGAGCCAGGTCGTAGGCGCCCTGACCTCGGATGCCCTGGAACCCCGCGCCTTCGATGGCCTGGACCAGCGCATGCTCGCCACGCTGGGCGCCTTGGCGGGGGCGGCGATGCGGACCACGGCCCTCATCGAGGCGCTGGAGCGGACGGCCGAGCGGCGCGGCCAAGTGGCGCGCGAGCTGCAACGCAGCGCCGGTCCGTCCGGCGGGGCGCACATCCTGGGCGCCGGAGCGGCTACGCGTCGTCTGCTCGAAGAGATCGAGCTGGTGGCCCGCTCGGATCTGGCGGTCCTGATCACGGGCGAGACCGGCACCGGGAAAGAGCTGGTGGCCCGGCAGATCCACGAGGCCTCCGCGCGCCGGGAAGAAGCGCTCATCCAGATCAATTGCGCCGCCCTCCCCGAGTCCATCGCGGAGAGCGAACTCTTCGGCCACGTCGCCGGCGCTTTCACGGGAGCGGTGCGTCCCCGCGCCGGGAAGTTCGAGATCGCCGACGGGGGCACGCTGTTTTTGGACGAGGTCGGAGAGCTGCCGCTCGTCTTGCAGCCCAAGCTCCTCCGGGCCATCGAGTACGGAGAGATCCAGCGGGTCGGCTCGGACCGGCCGGTGCGGGTCAATGTGCGGATCCTGGCGGCGACCAACCGTGACCTGCAGGCAGAGGTCGCCGCCGGGCGCTTTCGCGCCGACCTGTATCACCGGCTGGCCGTCTATCCCATCCACGTGCCGCCGCTGCGTGATCGGAGGGAAGACATCCCCGTCCTTGCCGCGCAGTTCCTGGACCTCAGCCGGCAGCGCTTGGGGCTGCCTCCCATCCGCATGACCGACGAGGCCCGCGAGCGCCTGGTCGCGTTCGATTGGCCCGGCAACGTCCGCGAACTCGAGAACGTCATCAGCCGCGGCGCCCTGCGGGCCGCGCGGGCCCGGGGTGGACGCTCGGCGTCAGTCGTGGTGGGCGCGGAGCACCTGGACCTCGACGCTCCGTTGGGGCCGGCAAGCCCATCCGCGGCCAGGACAGGGGCCCCAGGTTCCCCGGAGGGGGCCGCGACGGCATCGCTGGCGGATCGGGTGGGCACCTTCCGGCGCCACGAGATCATGAGCGCGGTCGAGCGGCACGGCGGCAACTGGGCCGCCGCCGCCCGAGAGCTGGGGCTGCAGCGCAGCAACCTGCATCACCTGGCCCGCCGCCTGGGCCTCCGGAAATCCTAGACCCGATTCAGCAAAGGTGACCGGGAGCAAGAAACGCAGGGGCGCACCGCTGCGCTCGGGGGCAGGGGAGCAGGGGTGAAGGGGTCGGCCCCTCCGGTCGGGCTTTATCCTTGACAGGCGCACAGGCGCCGCGACATGCTACGCCACACTTCGCTGCCGGGCAAACGCCTGGGATCCGAGAGTCGAGACGGTTCCGAGCTTGCGGCGTGTCCAGGAGGAGGGAGCGTCATGCAGATCACGGGTATCATCGGCGGGGCGCGCAAGGTGGTGCGCGTCCTGGCGCGCGTCAAGGCGGGAGAGAAGGTCCTGATCGTCGCCGACTCCGAGACGGGCCTGGTCGCGGAGGCTCTGGCGACGGCCGCCCTGGATATCACCCCTGAGGTTGCCACCATCGTCATGACGCCGCGGGAGGTGGACGGCGACGAGCCCCCGGCCCTCGTGGCCGCGGCCATGCAGGCGGCCGACGCGGCCCTGCTTCCGGTGAGCTACTCGATCAGCCACTCGACCGCCACGCGCAAGGCCCTCGCGGCGGGGGCGCGGGTGCTGTCTCTGCCGGCCGTGACCCCCGACCAGCTGGTCCGGGGCGGCGCGGAGGCGGATTTCGAGGCTGCCTCTCCCACCGTCCGGAAGATGGGCGAGCTGCTCACGGCCGCCTCCAAAGCGCATCTAACGACCCCCGGGGGAACCGACTGTCTCTTCGATCTCAGCGGGCGCAACGGCAACGCCCACGACTGCATCCTGGACCGGCCGGGCAAGTTCTCCGCATTCCCCAACATCGAAGCCAATATCTCGCCGGTGGACGGCACGACGGAGGGGCAGATCGTCTTCGACGGCAGCATTCCCAATCTGCGAGTGGGCACGCTCCGCGCCCCCGTGATCTGCACCGTGAAGCGGGGCAACATCGTGAAGGTCGAGGGCGGCCACGAGGCGGACATGATCCGCAGAGTCTGGGCGGAGCTGGGGGACGCCGCCGTCTATAACATCGCCCAGCTGGCCATCGGCCTCAATCCGGCCATCCCCATGCTGACCGGGGTTTGGGCGCAGGACCATGGGGCGTTTGGCACCGTGCATATCGGCCTCGGGACCAGCGCCAATCTGGGCGGGACGACCAAGGCCGCCTGTCACTTCGACGGCATGATGTACCGTCCCACTTTGACGCTGGACGGCCGGACGGTCCTGGAGGGCGGGGAACTGCGAGTCTGAGGCTGAGAACGTCTCCCCACGATCACGGCCAGGAACAGGAGAGCGCATGCGGGAGAGCACGCTGAAGCGACTGCCGCATTCGGGCGGTACCGCCGTCGGCGCGATGGAGGGGAAGACCCCGTGATCACCGTTCGAGAATCGGAGCAACGCGGCACTTCCGCTCACGGCTGGCTGGATACCCAGCACACCTTCTCTTTCGACGAGTACCAGGACCCACGCTTCATGGACTTCCGGAGCCTGCGCGTCATCAACGAACATCGGGCGATGGGCGGGGCCGGCTTCCCCACTCAGATGCGGCAGAATGTGGAGATCCTCGGCTATGTCGTCTCCGGCAGCCTGCGCCACGCGGACAGCATGGGCCACACGAGCGTCCTGCAAGCGGGGGATGTCCAGCGCATCTCCGCCGGGACCGGTATTGCCCACAGCGAGGTCAACAACTCCGATACCGAGCCGGTGCATTTTCTGCAGATTTGGATCCAGCCCAGCCGCCTAGGAGCCCCTCCGCGCTACGACCAGCGGGCTTTCGCCGGGTGCCAGTCGGGCGGGCTGCACCTGGTGGCATCCCCGATGGGGCGGGCCGGCTCCCTTTCCATCCACCGCGACGCCGAGGTCTCCCTGGCGCGGCTGGCACGCGCGGACCGCCTCAGCATCCCCCTGGCGTCTGGTCGCCACGCCTGGCTGCAGGTGATCGAGGGGGAGCTGACCCTGAACGGCCGTCGCCTGCGCGCGGGGGACGGCGTGGCTGCCAGCCAGGAAGCCTCGCTGGAGCTCGCGGCCCGGACGCCCGTCCACTTCCTCTTCTTTGATCTGGACTGACGACCCGCATCCCCCCGCAGACCTTTCGCTATAGGACATCCCGCGGCCCACCGACTTGACCGGACCGGGGTCAAATGGTACAAGCGTGGTGACCGCGGCGTGAAGCTGGATTCGGCGATGGAGGACCGAGGGCGGACAGGAGAAACCGGGCTGATGCGGCTGCGAGGCCGGACGGCATTGATCGCGGGGGCGAGGCGGGGGATCGGGCGCGCCTCGCCGCCGAAAGGAGTGCGGGCATGGGAGTCATCCACAGGAAGCTGGTGGGACGGTATGAGTGGGAAGGAGTGGAGACCGTCAGCTATGACAAGCCCACGGTGAAGGGGGTGTCCAAGCGGGTCCTAATCGGCCCCAAGGATGGGGCGCAGGGCTTTTACATGCGCTACTTCGAGGTGCAGCCCGGCGGCAATTCCGCCTTCGAGCATCATCCGGAAGTCCACGAGGTGTTCGTCGTCCGCGGCCGGGGGCAGGTGCTGCTGGGGAAGGAGTACCACGACATCGCCCAGGGGGATGTGGTCTATATCGAGCCGAACGAACAGCACGAGCTTCGCGCCGCCCCGGACGAGACACTGGGCTTCATCTGCGTGGCCGTGAAGCCGTGAAGGCCGGCCCATGCCGCCGGCGCCGGGAGGGGAAACCTTTCGCGGACGTCCCACCGCAGGGAGGCGACCGGGACCTGGCGGACAGCCAGCGGGCGGAGTCGTGGCAGCCATGACCGAGTGCGACATCTTAATGGTCGGGCATTTCGCCAAGGACCGTCTGGTGGTGGACGGGGTCGGAGAGAACACCTCAGGGGGGGCGGTCTACTATGGCAGTATCGCCCTGCGCCGGCTGGGGATCCGCGTGGCGATCGTCACGCGATTGCACCGCGAGGATTTTCCTCGCCTGGAAGAGCTCTCGCGTGAAGGGGTGGAGGTGTTCGCGACGCGCGCCCCGGCCACGACGGGCATCGAGAACATCTACACCTCCACCGACATGGAGCGGCGCATCTGCAGGCCGCTTGCCTTCGCCGGCCCGATCCGGCCCGAGGACGTCCCCAACGTCCGGGCCCGGGTCTGTCTTCTGGTGCCCATCGTCGCCGGCGAAGTGGACTTGCCGCTTCTCAAGCGCATGGCGTCACAGGGGCCGGTGGGGCTGGACGTGCAGGGGTTCGTCCGCGTACCCGAAGGAGACGCCCTGGTGTTCCGGCCGTGGCCGGAGATGGCCGAGGTCCTCCGCGACGTCACGTACCTGAAGGTGGACAAGGCCGAGGCGGAGCTGCTCACCGGCGAGACGGATCTTCCAACCGCGGCCAGGGCCCTGTCGGCCTACGGGCCCAAGGAGATCGTTCTCACCCAGTCCTCCGGCGTGACGGTCTACGCGGAGGGCAGATTGTACCAGGCGCCCTTCACCCCCCGCAGGCTGGCGGGCCGCACCGGCCGGGGCGACACCTGCTTTGCCACGTACGTGGGGAAGCGGCTCGCGGCATCCCCCCCGGACGCCTGCCGTTGGGCGGGCGCCGTCACCACCCTCAAGCAGGAGCAGCCCGGGCCCTGGCGGGGGAATCAGGCCGACGTCGAGGCCCTGTTGCGAGAGCGATCCTGATACCGCGAGCGGATCACGCTGCGCCGCTCGCCTTGCGATCGAGGGAAACATCGTGCCATCCGAACTGCTCCAGCGCGTGAGCGCCGACCGCCTTCAACAACTGACCCTGGAGCTGGCGCGCATCCGGTCCTACACGGGCGATACCCGCGAGATGGCCGAGCGGTACGCAGGCTGCTTCACGAATGCGGGCTTGGAAGTTGAGATTTTCCGGGATCTTCCCAATTCCCCGTGCGTGGTGGCGCGCCTGCGGGGCGCCGGCCGCGGGCCGACGCTGGAATTCAACGGCCATCTGGATACGGTCCCCGTGGAGCACATGGAGCCCTTCGTGGCCGGGGGGCGCATTTACGGCCGGGGCGTGGCCGACATGAAGGGCGGCCTGGCGGCCATGGCCGAGGCCGCGTGGGTGCTGGCAGGGTCCCGCGCCCGCCTGAGCGGCGACCTGCTGTTCGTGGCCCACGGACTGCACGAGGCGCCGGGGGGCCGCGGGCAAGACCTCCTGGATTTGGTGCGCCGTGGGGTCAAGGGGGATGCCGTCGTGATCGCCGAGATCGCCTCGGACACGCTGCCGATCATCGGCATGGGACAGGCCCTCTTCGAGGTGTCGATCAGCCGCCCGGGGGAGGCCAGCCACGAACTGCTGACCCCCGCGGGAACGCCCCATCCCATCCTGGCCGCCGTCGAGATGGTGAATCTGATGCAGGCGAGGCAGGCGGAGCTGTCGCGGGAAAGCATCCCCTACGTGGGCTCCGAATCCTTCTTCATTGGGATCCTCCAGGGCGGGGATTTCTATAACCGCTGGACCACGTCCTGCCGGCTGACGGGCACGCGTCGCTACGGCCCGGATTCGAGCTACGCGCGGGTGGAGGCGGAGCTGAACGAGATGGCCAAGCGCGTGGAAACCGAGACCGGGGCGCGGGTGGAGGTCACGCTCGCCCCCGTGCGGGACGGCTTCCGCCTGACGGAGAGTGAGCCGCTGGTCGTCACGCTGAGGCAGGCCTACCAGGACGTCACCGGACGCGAGCTGCCGCTGTCGGGTTTGCGAATGGTCGGGGACGCTGCCATCTTCATGAACGAGGGAAGAATCTCGGCCGTCTATCACGGGCCCGGCGGCCAGGGCTCCCACGGGGACCTGGAGTCGGTGGCCGTGGCCGATCTGGTCCGTGCGGCGCAGGTCTACGTGCTGACCGCCCTCCGGTATGCCGCCCGCCCGCCCCGCTGAATCCGGCCCCATCCGCCCGATCGGCCGTCGCCGGAGGCGGGCGGGCGCCTCACCGCGCGGAGGAGGCTGTCCATGACCGCAGCCCTTGCCTTCGAGCGCGACCCGTACACGCGCTGCCTGGACACGGAGGTGCTTCGGGACGGCGACGAGAAGGGCCGCCCCTTTGTCGTGTTGGCGGACACCCCCTTCTATCCCGAGGGGGGCGGGCAGCCGGGCGATCGTGGCCGCGTCGACCAGGTGGCGGTCGAGGATGTCCGTGCGGTGCAGGGGGAGATCCGGCACTACCTGGGCGGGCCGCCTCCGCGCGGGCGCGTCCGGGCGGCGCTGGACTGGGACCGACGCTTCGATCACATGCAGCAGCATACGGGGCAGCACCTGCTCACCGCCGTGGCCCAGGAACGCTTCGGCTGGCCGACGACGGCGTTCCATCTGGGAGTTCAGGTGTGCGACGTCGAGCTGGACGTCCCGGCCTTGACCGCGGATCGGCTGGCAGCGCTGGAGGAGGCGGTGGCGGCCGAGATCCGGGCGGCCCGTCCCGTGACCGCGCGGCGCGTGGGCCGGGAAGAGTATGCGGCGCTGCCGGTGCGGACGCGAGGCCTCCCCGAGGGGCACACGGGGGACATTCGCCTGGTGGAGATCTCCGGCCTCGACCTCAATACCTGCGGCGGCACGCACGTCCGCTCGACGGCCGAGATCGAAGCGCTGAAGCTGCTCGGCACCGAGTCCCTGCGGGGCGGGACACGCCTCTTCTTCGTCGCCGGCGGCCGCCTGCGGCGCCTGATGGGACTGCATCACGCGCGGGCCGCCGAGCTGCGACAACTCCTCGGCGCGCCCGATGACGAGCTGGCGGCGGCGGTCTCGGCCAGGCTGGATCAACTCAGGGCGGCCCAGCATCTCGTGCGGGACCTGGAGGAGGAGTTGGCCGTCGAGACGGCGCGCGTCCTAGCCGCAGGCTCCGCGGGGGTGGTCGCCGCCCACTGGCCGGCACGGGATCTCCCGTTCCTCCAGCGGGCCGCCAAGGAGTTCGCGCGTCTGGCCCCGGACCGACTGGCGCTGCTCACGGCGGGCGAGGGGGAGCAGGGGGCGTTTGTCCTGTGTGCCGGCGAGCGCGCAAAGGTGGATCTGCCCGCGGCCGGCCGGATGGTGGCCGAGGTGCTGGCCGGCCGCGGCGGCGGCTCCGGCCGCATCTTCCAGGGAAAGGCCTCGACCCTGTCGCGCCGCGCGGCGGCCCTGGAGCAGCTCCGGTCTTTTCTCTCCTAGATCCGGATCATGCGGCTCGATAGGACAAATAGGGGACGTTGCGACATTATTGACATTTCATACTTCCCCGGAAGTTCTGTACCACGGACACCCGCAGGATGTTCCCGAACTGATCGGCCACCCACCCCGCGCGCAGGGACGCACGATGCATCCATGGCCGCGGGCCGCTTACGACACGCCCGCTCTGGCCGGGCGATGCGGGCGCTGGGCGAAGATGGGCACCTTGCGGATGAAACTGTAATCGGCCGCCTGCCGGTGGATGCGCTCGATCTCCGTCAGGGAGAGGTGCCCGCGGAGCAGCTCGTTCTCATGGGTTTGGTCGGTCTGGCTCACCGTGGTGTTGTCGGTGCAAACAGCTACGGGGATGCCGTGCTCCAGGAAGGTGTGGATGGGGTGCGGCATCCCCCGCGGGACTGCGCCGGTCTGGTAGTTGGAAGTTAGGCAACACTCCACCAGGATGCGGTCCCGTGCCAGGCGCCTGAGCAGTGCGCGATCCCGCACCGCCGAACAGCCGTGGCCGATGCGGCTGACTCCCAAGAGATCGATGGACTCCCAGATCCGCTCGGGCCCCTCGTCCTCGCCTGCATGCGCGGTCAGCCCCAAGCTGCCGCGACGGGCGATGTCGTAGGCTTCGCGGAAGAGGCGGGGCGGATTCCCGCGCTCGGCACCCGCCAGGTCGAAGCCGACCACCCCGGAGCGTTCGTGGAGATGCTGGGCCTCGGCCAGCGCCTGGCGGGCGATGACCTTGGCGATGTGCGGCCCGTGCTGGCGCATGGAGATGATGATGAGGCCTACCTCCAAGTCGGGATGTCGCCGCACGGCGGCGTTCATCCCCGAGAGCACCGCCCGGATGGCCTGGCGCGGGGTGAGGCCCGCGTACGTGTGGATGGCGGGCGAGTAGCGCAGCTCCAGCGTCCGCACGCCGTGGCCATAGGCCTCCTCCACGATGGAGCGCGTCACCGGCGCGATGTTCTCGTAGAATTGGGTGATCCACAGCGGGTAGTGGAACTTGTCGAGGTAGGCCAGGAGAGAGCCCTCCTCCTCCTTCTGGAGCTGGAGGAGACGCGTCATCTGCCGGGCGGTGGAGACCGGGCTGAGGCCGTGCCGCTGCATCAGCCGCCAGACCACGCGGGGCGGGATGGACCCGTCGACATGTTGGTGCAGCTCGACCTTCCGGATCCGCCCGAGCGTCTTCGCCATCAGCAAAGGGGACGTTGTGACATTATTGACATTTCATCCATCGAGCAGCGCCGTCCACTCGTCCGCCCGCTCGCGACCTCGCCGGGCCGCCCTGTAGACCGATTCGGGTCTGAGGCTGAGCGCACGGGCAAGCTCCGACCCGCTTCGCCCCAACGCCTCTACCCACAGGTACGCGAGTCCGTCGCGAACCGGCGCAATCACCCGGCTTCGGCTGCCGGCGAGCAGGGCCTCGGGCAGAAGGCGCTTGGCCGCGGCGATTCGTTTGAGCAGCGTCGCCAGGTCGGGCACCTTCTGACGAATGGCCCTGCGGCGGGCCTCCTGCTGTTCGACCTCATGTCGGAGCGTCTCCACGAAGACACTGCCTCCGAGGATCCGTTCGTCGGAAGCATATGCCTCGCGACCGTGGCGCAAGCTCGCAACGGCCACCCACCCACCCTGGCTCCGAAGCAGTCCACCCCCCTGAAGTTCCGGCCACCGACCGAGGGCGATCCCGCCCGCAACGAATACCCGGTAGCGGTGGCGCGCGGTGCGGGGATCGGCCGCAAACCGACCCAGCACATCAGACACCTCCTGCCATGGCCGGACCGAATGGCCAAGAAGAGTGCTATGTCCTGTCCATGGATATCGGTCGAGCGCGCGAAGGTCCGGCACCTCTCCGCCCCGGAGCGGGTTGAGGTGAATGTAGCGGACCAACTCGAGTAGGTAGGGTTCCTCTTCGACAACAATGGACCTGTACCGGTTCTGAAAAAGGTGACCGGTCCGCTTGTGGTGCCGGTTGAACGCGCCAGCGTAGCCCGTGAGCAGGGAACGCATGCTCCGGGCGAGGGGGCGGATACCTGTGCGCAGCAAGAGGTGGCAGTGGGTTCGTAGGAGAGCCCAGGCGTAAGCGGTGAGTGCGCCGGACTCGGCGAGGGCGCCCAAGCGCCACACGAAATCTTCTCGATCCCGATCGGACCGGAAGATCGCTTGCCGATTCAACCCTCGCACCATCACGTGGTGGAGGACCCCCGGACTGTCAAGACGCGGTCCGCGAGGCATGGCAAGGCAAGAGTAGCATAAAGTCAATAATGTCGCAACGTCCCCTAAGATGGGGGAAGGGGAAGCGCGGGCGAACCGGTGGCCGGAGTTATGGGGATCAGACGCCGGACGGGCGGCGGACTGCGATGGGGGGCCCGAATCGGATCGGACGTTGGGGGCAGCGGCGGATCAAGACGGCTCTCCCTCGGCGTCCAGGATCTCCCCGAGGCGGGCCTGGAGCTCCTCGACCCGGCTCCGGACCGGGGCGGGGGTGCCGGCCTCGCCGCACAGCGCTTTCAACTCGTCCAGCGCCGGACGCAAGGTCTCCCGGAGCAGCCGGTCGGCCCGGTTGGAGGCCGCATACCGCACGGCGAGTTCGTTGAGGACGGGCACCAGCTGCGTGAAATTGTCACCCCGACGGAGATGAACGAGTCCGGGATCTTCGCCGGCGAGCAGGGACCTGAGGGCCTGCTCAACGCGATAGATCGGGCCGGCTATGCGGTGGGACTCGAAGACGGCCATAGCTCCCACCCACGCGAGAATGATCAGGATTCCGAGCAGGACCCGCACAGACGGCATCGGAATTCCGACGACGCTCACGCTCGGTGCGTCCAGGATGTCGGCGATGGCCTGGAGCTGGACGGGGTAGAAGATCAAGAACCAGAGGCCGAGAGCCAGGACGAGGGACATGATCACCCGGGAGATGATGAAATGCTTCTGGAATGGCGAGACGATGATGAAGCGCCGCCGCCTGAATTCGGCCATCGCATTCCCCTCCTGCCCCTCCCGCAGGAACCGATTATACTCTCCCGGGCGCACGCCGAAAGCAGAATCCGATTCGAGCGGCGGCTGCGCTTCTCTCGATTCTATCGTGTCGCCCTCCGCGCGATGCTCGTCCGAGGGGTCTGTTGCGCCCGCTTTCCATAACAAATCGGGGGCCTAGGCGGGAGAAGCGATGCCATGCGCACTGGGAGGTGGGTGCCGGCCGGCCTGACAGCGAGACGCGGCCGGTACCGAGCAGGATGGTTCAGGTTCCGCTGAAGCTTCCATAAACGGAGGAGTAGCCGACGGCCCCCCCCTCGCCCGTGTCCGGAGTCTCGGGGGTGTAGGTACCCGTGGCGCTGGCCCCCGTGCTGAACACGTAGATGTCGTCGTCCTGGGAGGGAGAGCCTCCCGCCGTCACCACGGGGGCGAGGCTGTAGGGGTTCGCCCAGGGGTCATTATCCGGGATGTTGCCGTAGCCGCTATTGCGGAGACTCTCGAGGGTTGTCGGATACGCGTTCTCATTGAGCGCATACACGATGATCTGGCTCACGGCAGTCTTGCTGTCGGCCGCCGCCCTGGAGTACTTGGCCCGGCGCTGGGCTTTGAGGATGTTAGGGATAGCGATCATAGCGAGCACGGCGATGATCACGACGACGATCATCAGCTCGACGAGGGTGAACCCTTGGCGCGTGGCCCTCCGCGGTGTCCAACAGGCATGGGACCGGCCGGGACGGGGGGCACACCTGAGACTTTTACCTGCATGATGTTGATAGCAACCCGGCGAGGTTTGTATCACGTTGACACCTTTTACATGAAACCGTGCATAACGGATACCACAATGATCCGCCACCACAGGCTCTGGGCCGATTACCGAAAGCACCAGTGAAGCTCATAGGTTAGGCTTGAATCAGGGAATCGGCCCAAGAGTGCAGGGGGGGGTCAGGATTGGCAGCCCGCCTGACGTTCTACGGTACCCATGGACCGAGTTTGTCAGTAGATAAGAAAGAGCGTGGGATGAAAGTAGAAGCCACAATATCCGTCGCCTTACCGGAAGGGCGCCAGCGAGCGCAGGAGGTAAGTTGGACGGGGAGACTGGGACTCGGATACCTTCGCCGAGACCAGGACGCCCGTTGTCATCAACACCGAGTCGATCCCGAAATCGTTGGCGCCGCGAATGTCCGTCTCGAGCTGGTCACCCAACATCACCATGTCCCGGGTGCCGGCCCGCCGCAACGCCTCGGCGAAGAGAGGAGAATTGGGTTTTCCGAGCCGCAGAAAGCGCCCCTCCGCCCGGTCAGGGTGCCGCAATTGCAGCGCCGCTTCGAGGATCAGGGCGAGGCTCCCGCTGGCCACGCCGAACCGCCCGTCCGCGTCTGGATAGATCAGGTCGGGATTGAGGAGGATAAGGTGGGCGGGCTCTTGCCGATCCAGCTTCGAGAGCAGGGCCGTCAACACCGTGTCCACTGTCTCACGGAAGGGGAAACCGTTCAGATCGCCCAGCACGAGTGCGTCGAAGGGGCGGTCGGGTGCCACGGGCCGCCCGCCCGCCCGCTCCACATAGCGTGCGGTGTCGGCCGGACCCAACACGACACAGCGGGCGCCCGTGAGGCGGCGATCGGCAAAATAGCCGGGCAAGAGTTCGCCGGGCGTGATAATCCGGCCGGGCTCGATGGCCAGCCCATATGCTCGGTAGCGTCGGGCCGCCGTTTCGGGGAGCTGTGAGGCGTCGTTGGTCAGGATGTAATACGGCCTGTTTGATCGGTTGAGCTCGCTGATCAATGCCGCCGCCCCGGGCAGCGGGCCGTCGGCATGGACGAGGACCCCGTAGGCGTCGAAGAGCACGACGGGGTAGCGGGCCAAGATTTCTTCTATGTTGGTTTCGGGCACTGCGTTCACGTCGCTCTCCATGGTGGGAAATCACGCGGGAATCCGACAGGTCCGACCGTAACTGTACCCTGCGCGGTCTGAAACGGAAAGGGGGGGCTCCGGGCGCGGCGTCATCCCGGGAGGAAGCCGGCTGGGGATGAGCCCCGGGCGACCAGGTCCGTCTCGGAAGGCAACGGGAGAGGTGGCGGGTCCTGGAAAACGGGAGCCCCACCTAAACCGATTGCGGGACGGGCGGGCGCCGCGGTGCTCAAGGCTTGGAGGGAGGAGGGTCGGCCGTTTTCCCGAGGAGCCGGCACAACGCGGCGTACACGTCATCCAGCTTCATCGGCTTGGGCAGGAAGACGTCGGCGCCGAGCTCCAGCGCCTGGCGACGGACCGCGGGGTCGGCCGCGGCCGAGATGACGATCACCGGTATCTTCTTCGGCCGCGCCAGCGCCTTGAGCCGCTTCAACACGTCCAACCCGGTGCCGCCCGGCATCATGATGTCCAGCAGGACGGCTGCAGGTGGAGTCCGGCGGATGGCCATGCTCGTCTGCATGCCGTCCTTGGTGACGACGACGTTGAAGCCCCTGGGCTGCAGGAAATCGGAGAGCATCTGGGTGATCAGCCCGTCGTCGTCCGCCACCACAATGGTCTCTTGGCTCATGGCCGGTGCTCCTGGCAAAGCCTTCATGACAGCGACATTCCCCGGGCACGGGCGCCCCAGGATGCCCGGCGGGAAGCCTAGCCAAGGGCCGCCCGGGTGTCAACCGGAAAGCGCGCCGACGGGCGGGCCGGACCGGACCGAACAAGCCTAGCAGGATGCTGAAAAAACCGTTTTCGGCGAGGCTGCTCAAAAAGGCCCGGATGCAAGGCGGCCTCACCCATCCCTCGGGATGGGTAGCCGGGGCAGGGCACCCGCCGCTGGCGGGTCAAGGCGTACTTCCGGTACGCCGCAACGAGTGCCCGAGCGGGTCAACGCCGCAGATGGGCCTTTTTCAACAGCCTCCTAGATCGCGCCGGAGGCCTTGAGGGCGGCAACGTCCTCCGGCGAGTAGCCGAGGAGGTCCTCCAGGACGACGGTGTTGGCCGCGCCCATGGGCAGACCCAGGAATCGGATCTTCCCGGGGGTGGCCGACAGCCTGATGGGGATCTGGGGAAACGGGATCTGGCGCCCGGAGACGGGGTCGTAGACGGCGGTGATGCTGCCCCGGGCCTGGACGTGGGGATCCCGGGTGATCTCCGCCATGTCGTAGACCGGACCGATGGTCACGCCCGCCCGCTCGCACTGGTCCAGGACTTCGTACAGCGAGCGCGCCTTGATCCAGTCGCCGATGACGCGGTTCAACACTTCACGGCTCGACGTCCGGATCCGCTCGTGATTGTCCCGGAAGCCGGGGGCCTGCTTCAGCTCCGGATGGCCCACGAGGTCCATCAACCGCTCGAAAGTGGCCTGCGAGCTGGCCGAGAGAGCCGCCCATTTTCCGTCCCTGGTCTGGTAGTTGTTTCGCGGGGCGGTGTAGTGCGACTCGTTTCCCTGGGGCATGGGGGGGACGCCGGAGAGCGCGTAGATCAGGTAGTCGGCTCCCAGAAAACTGAAGAGGGGCTCGTACAGGGAGAGCTCCAGCTCCTGCCCGCCGCACTCTCCACGCTTCTGATGGCGGAGGGCCATAGTCAGGCCCAGGGCCAGATGCATGCCGGCGATCATATCCGCCAGGGCCAGCGGGGGGCTGGTGGGCGGCCCCCCGGGTTGGGCGTTCATGTGGGTGAAGCCGCTCATGGCCTCGGCCAGCGTGCCGAAGCCGGGCTTATGGGAGCTTGGACCGGTCTGCCCGTAACCCGAGATGCGCCCGATGATGAGGCCCTTGTTGATCTCCCAGAGGGTGGCGGCGGGAAAGCCCAGGCGGTCGAGGGTGCCGGGACGCATATTCTCCATGAGGATGTCGGATTGGGCCAGGAGCCGGGTGAAGATCTCCTTTCCCCGGGGATGCTTCAGGTTCAGGGTGATGGGCAGCTTGTTCCGCGAGGTGGCCAGCCAGAAGGGCTGGTGCCGCTCTTCGACCACGGCCCAGTAGCGGATGGCGTCGGGAACATTCGGGGGCTCGACCTTGATCACCTCGGCGCCGTAGTCGCCCAGGAACGTGGCCCCGAACGGCGCCGCCACGACCGATCCCATATCGATGATCCGGACGCCCGCGAGCGCGGCGCCCGACCGTGCCGCCTCATTCCGCTGGGCCCGAAGAAACCCTGTGAGATCCGCCTCATTCATGATCGCTCCCGAGGGGTTGCCGGCGTTCTTCTTCGGCAGGGCTCCTGTCTGAGAATTCCGCCCCGTGAATGGCGGCAATGGCGTTCGGCCCCGTTCGCGTCACCGCAGGCGCGCCAGGGCTTCGGTCTTGCGCCGCTCCACCGCAGCCACGGCGGCGGCCTGCTCCAGGATGCGCCGCGATCGCTGGTACACCGGCGTGTCCACCATCGCGCCGGCCATGTTCACCGAGGCGGTTCCCCGCCGCAGCCCCTCTTCGAACGTCTGCACCGCGACCTGCGCGCGCTCGACCTCACGCGGGGCGGGAGAAAAAACGCGGTTCAGCACCGCCACTTGGAGGGGGTGGATGCAGGAAGCCCCCTCGCACCCGAGGTCGCGGGCCCGGGACGCGGATCGCTCGAACGCGTAGAGGTCGTGAAAGTTGGCGATGCTTCCGAGGAGGCCGATCGGGCTCTTCCCGGCAGCCTTGCAGACCGTCACCAGCTTCGAGAGACCGTAGAGCAGCTCGATGCCGTCCGCCGAGGGCTCGACCCCCAGCTCCAGGCAGTAATCCTCCGGCCCCAGGCCGATCGTCCGGACTCGCCGGCCGGTCGCGGCGATCGCCTCCAGGTTCAGCAGACCGCGGGGGCTTTCGACGGTCAGTTCGAGGGCGATCCGCCCGGCGGGGAGCCCCCGGCTCCTCTCCAGCCGATCGATTCTCGCTGGCCACGCGCACGACGTTCTCGGCCGACTCCACCTTGGGAACACAGATCCCATCCACGCCGGGACGGACCGCCGCATCCAGCTCCTCGAGGAGAGCCGTTCCCTCGTTGTTGATCCGGAGAAACACCTCGCCCCCGCCCCGCCCGACCAGGGGGACGGTCTGCGGGACGAGCTGCCGGGCGCGCTCTTTCTCCGCGGACGGGACTGAATCTTCCAGGTCCAGCATGACGGCGTCCGCTCCGCGCAGGTGCGCCTTCTCGACGAACCGCGGAACGTTGATCGGCAGGATGAGGGTGGACCGCCTGATGGGACAGTCGCCTGATCTCACCGCCGCGCCTCCCCTGTTTCGGGCCACGCACACGGGTCGGCGAGACGCTACCCGCGAGGACGGAGGGAAGTCAAGGAAAAAGGGCCGGAGGCCCGGGGACGAAGAAGGCGACCGCGGCGCGGCGCCGGGCCGCTTCCGGATTAGCAAATTCTAATCATGGTTTAATCCTCCTCACATCTTGTCACCCTATGCTGAGCGGGTACCCGGGGCCGTCCGCGTGTCGCGGATGGTGAGATCGGGGAGACAAACCATAGGGAGGTAGGCCCATGTGGCAGCGATGGAAGCAGTGGATGACGCGCGGAAACGGGCCGCTGGCGCTGGCCGTGGCCGGCCTGTTGGTGGGGAGCGTACTCGGGCTGGGGCTCGGCGGCGGATGGGGCGGACAGACGCAGGCGCGGGCCGCGATGAGCGCTGTCGTGGCCGCGCCCCCGGCCGGAGCGCCGGTCAGCTTCGCCGATCTGGCGGCAAGCCTGGAGCCGACGGTGGTCAACATCCGGGTGATCAAGGTCGAGAGAGTGTCCGGCTCCCCCTTCCCGGGAATCGAGGGGTTCGGCCAGGGGTCCCCGTTCGGCGAGATGTTCAAGCAGTTCTTCGGGGACATCCCCCAAGGCCCCCGCGAGTTCAAGCAGCAAGGGGCGGGCAGCGGCTTCATCATCAGGAAAGACGGGCTGATCATCACCAACAATCACGTGATCGAGGGGGCCAAGGAGATCACGGTCACGCTGGCGGACAAGGAAGAGTACCCGGCCAAGGTGATCGGCCGCGATCCCAAGACCGACATCGCGCTGCTGAAGATCCAGGCCGAGACCGAGCTGCCGGCGGCTCCCCTGGGCGACTCGGAGCACCTGCGGGTCGGGGACTGGGTCTTGGCCGTCGGCAATCCGTTCGGCCTCAACAACACGGTTACGGCCGGGATCGTGAGCGCCAAGGGGCGAGTCATCGGCGCAGGCCCCTACGATGATTTCATCCAGACGGACGCCTCCATCAATCCCGGCAATTCCGGAGGTCCGCTCTTCAACCTGCAGGGAGAGGTGGTGGGGATCAACACGGCCATCATCCCCAACGGACAAGGGATCGGCTTTGCCGTGCCGGTGAACCAGATGAAGAGCTTGCTGCCGCAGCTGGAGACAAGGGGGACTGTCACCCGCGGGTACTTGGGGGTGAGCGTCCAGGCCATCACGCCCGAGCTGGCCAAGAGCCTGCGCCTCAAGGAGGCCACGGGGGCGCTGGTTGCCGACGTGACGAAGGGGAGTCCGGCGGAGAAGGCTGGCATCAAGTCGGGGGACGTCATCACGGAGTTCAACGGGAAGCCGGTCACCGACATGCAGGCGCTGCCTGCCCTGGTGGCATCGACGGCCGTGGGCTCCAAGGTCCCCGTGACGATCGTGCGCGACGGCACGAAGCAGACGGTGGAGATTGCGGTGGGCCAGATGCCGGGCCAGTCCGGAGAACCGACCGCCGAGGCGCCGGCGGCAACGCGGAGCACGTGGGGCCTCACCGTGCGGGACGTGAGTCCGCAAGAAGCGCATAGCCTGGGCGTGACGCCCGGCGGCGGAGTCCTGGTGGCCGGCGTAGAGCCGGGGAGCGCGGCCGACCAGGCCGGCGTGCATCCCGGAGACGTCTATCCTGGAGGTCGCGCACCAGAAGGTGACGTTGGCGAAGGATTTGCAGACGCTGGCGGCCAAAGCGCCGGCCGGCGAGCCACAGCTCCTCCTGCTTCGCCGGGGCGGCGCCAGCCTGTTTGCCGCCCTGCAGCCGAAATAGGTCGACTAGGGCTGGAAGGAATGCCGGTCCCTGCCGCCGCCTCGGCGGCAGGGACCGGCGCGACCGACCGGGAGACAGTGATGGAAAGCATCATCGAATATCGAGACGATCTCCCGCCGAAGAACGAGTACCCCACTCACATTATCTCGCCCCCCTATCCGTCGTCCTGCTGCCTGGACCACATGGAGCAGATCGGCGATCCGAGCATCGATGCGGACTGGCGCTTCTATTACAAGCGCTGCACGGTCTGCGGGTACAGCGTCCGCTGCTTCTACGCTCCCAGCTTGATGGCGGTTCTCAAGGCCACCAAGAAGATCCGGCGAGCGCTGGCCGAGATGAACCTGGGCACCGGCAAGCGGAAGCGCCGTACGCGGGCCGAGATCGATGCAGAGATCGCCGCTGCGGAGCGGACGCTGCCGGAGGAGGACGAGGTTGGTCTTCAGCCGGTGCGCGCCGCCGGCCGTCACCGCGGGGACCATTCGTCGGCCGCCTGAGGGTGCACCGAGGGGACGCGAAAATGGCGTCCGCCGCGCCCGACCCCCCTTCCGGACCCCCTGACAGGGACCCCCACTCCTACGTCGCCCCTCTTGTGCGGGAGTCCGCAACAACGGACCCGAGCACGGGGGCCGCGCCCGCGCGTCTTCCGCCCATCGGGATCCCGTGATACGATGTCCCGGCTTGACGGCGGCGGCCGGGGGGTGCGCGCCGCCGTGCCCGAGTAACGAAGGGGCGGCCGGCTTCCATGATCCAGCTCGAAGAGGTCAACAAGTCGTTCGGCGGCCAGATCGTGCTCCGCGATCTGACCTGGCACATCACCCGTGGGCAGCGTGTCGGCCTGGTCGGTCCCAATGGGGCGGGCAAGACGACCCTGTGCCGCGTCCTGATCGGAGAGATCGAGGTCGACTCGGGCCAGGTGCGCCGTGCCAAGTCCACGACCATCGGCTATCTGCCGCAGGATATCACCAGCGCCGGGGACGGGACCGTCCTGGGGCACCTTCTGGCGGGGTTCGCCGAAGTGCAGCGGCTGGAGGCGGAGCTGGAGCTGCTGGCCGGCGAGATGGCGGAAGCAGAGGGCGGCGCCTCCGAGGAGATCGTGCAGCGGTACGGGAATCTCCAGCATCAATACGAAGCGCTCGGCGGGTACGGCCTGGAGGCACGGGCTAAGGCAATCCTGGGCGGCCTGGGATTCGGGCCCGACAACGTCCACGCCCCTCTGGCGGGATTTTCGGGGGGCTGGCGCATGCGGGTGGCCCTGGGGCGGCTTCTGCTGCAGGGGCCGGACCTGCTTCTCCTGGATGAGCCCACCAATCACCTGGACCTGGAGTCCCTCCAGTGGCTCGAGGATTTTCTGGGGGCCTATGAGGGGACCGTCGTCATCATCTCCCACGACCGGTATTTCCTGAACCGCGTCGTGGACCGCATCGCGGAGCTGGAGCTGGGACGCTTCGCGCTATATGCGGGGGATTACGACGATTACCAGGCCCAGAAGCTCCAGCGGCAGGAGCAGCTCGAAGCCGCCCAGCGGAGCCAAGCCGAACAGATCGAGAAGATGGAGCGGTTCATCCGGAAGTTCCGCTACAAGGCCACCAAAGCCCGCCAGGTGCAGAGCCGGATCAAGCAGCTGGACCGGATGGAGCACGTGGAGATGATCCGCGCTCCCAAACGGATCCACTTCCGCATCCCGCAGCCGTCGCGTAGCGGGACGTTGGTCGCCGAGCTGCGCCGACTTCACAAGGCTTATGGCTCCGTGGTGGTCTATGCCGGGGTCGACTTCCGCCTGCTGCGGGGGGAGCGGGTGGCCTTGGTGGGACTCAACGGGGCCGGCAAGAGCACGCTGCTCAAGATCGTTGCCGGAGTCCTGCCCTTCGAGCGGGGAGAGCGGGTCCTGGGCCACAATGTGAGCGTTCACTATTACGCCCAGCATCAACTGGACGCCCTGACCCCCCGCAACACGGTGCTGGAGGAGCTGGCCGCGGTCGCCGATCTGGCAATGCAGTCCCGCCTGCGGACCATCCTGGGGGCCTTCCTGTTCACCGGCGACGACGTGGAGAAACCGGTGGCCGTCCTGTCGGGAGGCGAGAAGAGCCGGCTGGCCCTGGCTAAGATGCTGCTGCGCCCGACCAACCTCCTGTGCCTGGACGAGCCCACGAACCACTTGGACGTCACGGCGCGCGAGGTCCTGGAAGAGGCGCTGGATCAGTTCGAAGGCTCCATTCTCTTCATCTCGCACGACCGCTACTTCATCAACCGCATCGCCACCAAGGTCGTGGAGGTGCGGGAGGGCAGGCTGTTCGAGTTCGCGGGCGACTACGACTACTACCTGGAGAAGAAGGATGTCGGTCAGCCCTCAGCCCTCAGCCCTCAGCCCTCGGCCAGAACTGTGAAGACCGAGCCTGCCGCCCATCCCCAGCCCCCGGCCCTTGGCTCCGGGCCCGAGAGAGCCGCGGAGCCGAAGGTGAGTGCGAAGGAGATCCGACGGAGCGAGGCGGAGGCACGCCAGCGGAAAAGCCGGGAGGTCGGGCCTCTCAAAACCCGGCTGAGGGAGCTGGAGTCGGAGATCGCGGCCATGGAGGGGCGCATCCAGCACCTCACCGATCAGATGGCCAATCCCGACCTGTACAAGGACGGCGAGCGGGCTCGGGAGGTGGCACGGGAGCGGAAGGGGCTGGAGGAGCAGGCGAGAGCCCTCTACAGCAAGTGGGAAGAGCTGGCCCTCAGGCTGGAGAGCGCCGCGACCGACGGCGGGCGATGACCCGGATTTTCCCTTGCCTGACTCTGAAAGCCTGGGCTACACTCACAGCATGACGAAGAACGCACTGGCGGTTCGCCGTCGGCGCGGGGCGCGCCACGCGACGCAAGGCCCCCCCCACCCCCGCCCCTCAGACTGCGGCATTACAAGCACGTCTACTGGATGACGGATGACGGCCCCATGGTCAGCGCCTACCGGGCGGTGGTCGTCCACGACGGCTGCTCGGGCTGCCTGGTCTGCGGCGCCGGGACCACCGACTGGTTCATGGAGTTCGCCCGCCTGGCCCGCGACCTCGTCGGCATCAATCTGCGGGACTGCCTGCATTGGGGGCCGCTCCACGACAGTCCGCGGCCCTTGATCGCGCCGGCCTCCAACCTGGACATCTGCAACCGCGGGACCCTCGAGCGCCTGCGCACGGCCTACTACCGGCTGCCCGAAGAGCAGCGACCCCGCCTGGAGTCCGCGCCGCTGTCCAACGGAGGGTACATGAGCCAGGCGCAGCGGTTCGACGCCTCGGTGGCCGTTCTGCGGCGGATGATCGAACTCTGGGAGGACGGCCAGTATATCGGCTGGCCGAGCTAGGGCCGGCAGACGGGAATACGAAACGGCTGGAGGAAGGGGCCTCCAGCCGTTTTTGTGTTCGCACCGGCCGCCGCCCGGATCTCAGCCCGGTGTCCCAAGGAGCTCGGCATAAACCTCGGGCAGGAATCCCCGGACGGCCGTTGTTCCGGCGATGAGGACCGGAATCCGCATCTGGCCGTCGAGGTGGACGAAATGGCGCCGCAGGGCTTCGCCGGGCACCTCCTCCTGATCGCGGTCCCAGAGAAAGACCTCGTCCCCCGCCTTCACGAAGTACCGTCGGCAGGGGCGGATGATATCCAGCGTGGCGGAGGCGTCTAGCGGCTCGGCGGCGACCTCGTGGCCGGTGAAGGCGATGCCGTGGCGCGCGAGATACTCTCTGGCCTGATCGCAGGCGGAGCAGCCGTCGCGGTAATACAGACTCACCTCGGTCATGAGAGCCTCCGAGCGCAACCCGACAGCCCTCCGGGGCAGGCGGACTCCCGCTGACACTGCTGTTGTGCCTAGTTTCCCTCCAGCTGGATGCTCCCCGCGATCACGGGGACGGTGCTGCCGCCGACCCGGATGCCCGTTGGCATACCGGCCGCGTCCCGGGTGACCTCGACCCAGATGCGGCTTGGCCGCCCCATCTCCACTCCCTGCTCGATCACGAAGCTTTCCCGGTCCCGCGGCAGGATGCCGTGAACGGCCAGGTAGGCCCCCAGGGGACCTGCCGCCGAGCCGGTGGCCGGGTCCTCGGGGACCCCGGCGCCGGGAGCGAACATGCGCGAGCGGACCAGCACCTCTTCCTTGGCCCCCGCCAACGCGAAGACATAGCATCCGAGCGCTCCCGCCTCGCGGAGAAGGTGGCCCAGAGCCGTCGGGTTGACCCGGATCGCCCCCAGCACCTCCCGATCGGGGAGCGCCACCATGAGATGCTCGAGCCCGGTGGACACCACCTGGACCGGAAGCGGGCTGCGGGCCAGGGAGAACGGGTCCAGGCCCAGCGCCTCGGCCAGCGGCGTGACGTCCCGGGCGGCCCCGCCGAAGACCGGTTTGCCCTGCGTCATCACCACGCGCCCCGGCCGGCCGTCCGTCACCTCGATGTCCAGGGGGAGGGTGCCGATGCCCACCTGCTGGAAGATCCGGGTGACCGGCTCCTGCAGGGGAAACCGCCCGGCGCGCGCCAGGACGTAGGCGGTCCCGACGCTGGGATGGCCGGCGAAGGGAATCTCGCGGGCGGGGGTGAAGATCCGCATCCAGTACGTCGCCTGCGAGTCCGTGGGCGGAAGCACGAAGGTCGTCTCGGACAGATTCATCTCCTGGGCAATGGCCTGCATCTGCCGGGCGGACAGACCCGCCGCGTCCGGGACCACGCACAGCGGATTCCCCGCGAACGGCCGGTCGGCGAACACATCCACCTGCTCGAACGAGATCCGCATGGTCCCTCCCGCCTATCCCAGGGCTTTCCGGTACAGGGCGACAACGTCCTGCCGGTCGGGCCGGCGGGGGTTCAGCGAGATGCCGGTGACGGACCGCATGGCACCGTCGGCGAGCGCATCGATCATCCCCTCGGTGACCCCCACCTCGCGGAGGCTTCGGGGGATGCCCACGTCGGCTGCCAGCTCGCGGACCGCGTCCACCGCCAGTCGGGCGGCCTCCATGGCCGAGAGATCGTGGATGGGTTCCCCCAGCGCCGCCGCGATATCGGCGTGCCGCTGGGGGCTGCCCATGAGGTTGAACTCCATGCCGTACGGGAGGAGGATGGCGTTGGCGACCCCGTGTGGGACCTGGGCGTGGCCGGTGACTGCATGGGACATGGCATGGACCAGGGTGGTGCGGGTATTGTTGAAGCCCAGGCCCGCCAGCATGCTGGCCATGGCCATGCCGCTGAGATCCGCCAGGTTCCCGTTGGCCACGGCCGGCCGGAGGTGCTGCCCGATCATCCGGATGGCCTGGATGTTGAAAGAGTCCGACACGGGCTGGGCCGCCTGACTGGTGTAGGACTCGACGGCGTGGCAGAGCGCGTCCATCCCCGTCGAGGCCACCAGCCGCCCCGGGAGCTTCACGAGGAGGGACGGATCCACCAGGGCGACCCTGGGGATGTTGTAGGGGCTGCCGATCCCCATCTTGAATTTCTTCTCGGTGTCGGTGATGACGGTGAACTGGGTGACTTCGGAGCCGGTCCCACAGGTGGTGGGGATGGCGATCAGCGGCGGGAGCGGCTTTCTGATCTTATCCGCCCCGAAGTACTCGCGGATATCGCCGCCGTTGGCGGCCAGCAGCCCAATGGCCTTGGCGGCATCCATGGGGCTGCCCCCGCCCACGGCCACCAGGCCGTCGCAGCGCTGGGCTGTGTAGAGCGCGAGTCCCTTCGCCACCGTCGCCACGCTGGGATTCGGCTCCACCTCGCCGTAGAGCGTCCAGGCGATGCCCGCGGCGTCGAGCTGGGCGGTGACGAGGCCGGGGATGTCCGTCTGGGCCAGCCCGCTGTCGGTGACGACGAGCGCGCGGGAGATCCCCAGGCGGGCCGCCTCAGGTCCTACCTGCCGGACGGTCCCCACGCCGAAGACGATGCGGGGGGCCATGCTGAGCGTATAGGTCTTGCTGGTGTCCATGCCGTGCGCCTCCGTGTGGGGTCAATAGGGGCCGAGCATCCTTCGGAAGAGATTAGCAGAGTGCTGAAAAACTCTTTTTCGATCAGGCTGCTCAAAAAGGTCCAGATGCAGGGCGCAGCGCGATCCGCGGCGCGAGGCGTACTTAACGCGCACGTCGCAGCGCCGCGGGAGCGCCGCAACGCAGCAGATGGGACTTTTTCAGCAGTCTATTAAGGAGACGCTATCCCCCGGGGGTACGAGGTGTCAAGGAGAGATCGATGGAGCCCGCACACAGCGGATGATCGAAGAGATCTCGTCCGGCGCCGCGGCACAGGAACACTGCCGCGTCGCTCGATCCTCATAAGTCTAATAAGTCTACTACGTCCCCTTATTTGGATGCGGCGGCTTGTGCTCTCAGTCAATGCCGCGCAGCTCGGTGCGCTCCCGGGGGATGTCGTACAGCACGCGCAGGATCTGGCCGATGATCGCGGCGACCCGGTCCTTCTCGGAAGCCGGGACACTCTGCTGGCGGGCGAATTCCACCAGCGCTCGCTTGGTCCGGAATCGCCGCTTGTCTTGCAGGGCGGCGGCCAGCTCCTCCCGGCTGAGGACGGTGATATCGAGGGGGGGAAGAGGCTCCGCGGGCTGCCGGGGCCGCCGGGCAGACTTGGGCCGTTCCACCCCCAGCGCCTTGAGCAGGTCCGCCAGGGGCAGGTCGGGTCCCTCCAGCAGGGTTGCGCGGAGCTTCCCCAGCCACTCGGCGAATTCGTGGGTGCGCATTCCTCCGGCCATGTCACGTTCCCTCGGATGCGGCCAACCGATCCAAAAGCTCTTCGGTCGCCCGCCGAAACTGATCCTGGAGCGCCCTGACCTTCCGGTCCGGGGACACCGAGATGGGGATCTTGCCCTCGGGGGCCTCCGAGACGGCGACGCTCTCCGTGATGAAGCGCCGGAACACCAGCCCCGTGCGCCCCGGGGTGTTGTGGACCCCCTGGATGGCCTGCTGCTGCACCTTGGGGAGCCGGAGCGGCGGCCCGAATTCCAGCACCCGCACGCGGTTGAACAGGATCCCCAGGAGCCTCGGCTCTTCGTACATCGCTCCAATCACCTCGAACGTCCGCCGCATGCCGGCCACGAACCGATCCACCTGACGCTGAATGAGGGCGATCCCCAGCGTCGAGAGGTAGTCGGGGAGCGTCGGGACGAGGTAGGCCCGGCTGGCGAAGAGGCCGTTCTGGGTCACTAGGCTGAAGTTGGGCGGACAGTCGCAGAGGATGAAGTCATACCGATCCTCGAGATCCGCCAGGTGGGCCTTCAGCATCGCCTGCGGTCCGAAGAGCCCCCGGTCGAAGCCGCTCGCGCCGGCCAGCCGCTCGTCGATGGTGACGAGCGAAAGGTGGGAGGGGAGGAGGTCCAGCCCCGGGATCGCCAGGCCCCCGGCGGCGACGTCCGAGACGATGGCCCGGTCGATCCTGAAGGTCTGCTTCCGGGCGATGTAGTCCTCGAACAGATTCCGGAGGGAGCCCTTGCGCCGCACCCAGTCCACCCAGAACCCTTGCTCCAGCAGGTAGAAGGTGGCGTTGGTCTGGGGATCGAGGTCGATCAAGAGAACCTGTTTCCTGTGATAGGCGGCCAGGCAGACGGCGATCTCCACGGTGCAGGTGGTCTTGCCCACGCCGCCCTTGAAGTTAATGAAGCTGACGATCCGCGCCATGGCCGCTCAGCGCTTCTCGGGGGCGTATCGGTGGGCCCGGACCAGGATCCGGATCATGTCCTCGGCCGCCGCCAGGGCGTCGCTCTGCGGATTCTGCCACAGCGCCAGCTCCTTGGCGGTGAGCATCATCAGGTAGCGGAGCTGGGTCGCGGGGTCGTCCCGCGTGGCCCGGTAATCCGGATGCAGTTCGTTCACCCGGATCACCCGGGCGACCGGATCGAGCTCGCTGCGGAGATGGCGCTTCTCTTCGGAAAAGGGGATCAGCTGCCAGCTCGGGAGCGGCCGGCGACGCTGGCGGGCCACGCCCGGCGCCTCCGAGTTGACCGTCTCGATGGCCGACCGGCCGGGGGCCTCGCCGGCCCGTTCCGGGCGCCCTCCGGGAGCCCCATTCCCTTCTATGCCGCCCGGTGCCGGCTCGCCGGCGGGGTCCGAGACCGGTCCCCGCAGCGGGTTCTCCACGTCCGCCAGGTCTCGCAGCACCTGGGCGAAGATCTCGCGGAGCCGCAGGAACAGCTCGCGGTCCGTGCGCTCCTGGTGCTCTCTGGTGATGCGGGCCAGCTCCTCCCGCAGCCCCTCCTCTAGGTCGCGGAGGGCGGCCAGGAGGGCCGGGAAGCGCGCCGCGTCCCGCACCACGCTCTTCCGGCCGGTCGTCTGCTCTAGCGCCGGGAAGATCACCTCGCCCTGGATCTGGCCCGTATTCCAGGGGCTCCCGCTGAACTCGTCCAGGGCGGCGAGGTCGTCCAGGATGGTGGTCCCGCCATTCCCCACCAGGGAGACGCCCCGCCCCGCAGCCGGGGTGGGCCAGAGGAAGAGGTGGATCCGGATCTGTCCGTGGGGCGTCCGGACAGAAGCCGCCTCGAACTGAATCCCCTTGTAGATCTCCGGCCGGACGATGACGCTCTTGCGGCCCTCCAGCAGCTCGATGATGTAGTCGCCCGCGAGGAGCGCCTGCCGCCGCCGGAGTCGAAAGTACTCGGTCAGTTTGGGGATGGAGAGGACGCGCCAGGTGTCCTTCCCGATCCCTGTGAGGTAGACGTCCGTCCCCGGCTCGCTCCGCAGCCGCGCCGGCTCTTCGCCGATCTCGCAGGTCTCGGCCCCGCGCCGCAGGCGCATCCGCCACGTGGCCGCTTCCCCCTCGTGGCGGGTGACGATGTCGCACTGCTCCGCGATGGATGCGAAGCCGAGGAGGCCGATGCCCTTTTCCCCGATGATGTGCTCGGCCTCCCGGGCCCGGGCCTTCTCCGACTCGCACAGGCTCCCCGCCACCTGCTCCAGGCGCTGGCGGGTCATGCCGCGCCCTTCGTCGGAGATGCGGATATGCGGATCGCGTCCGGCGCGGCGGAGCAGGATCCGGATGGTCCGGCCGGGAGGCCCCGCCTGCGCCTACTCGTCCGCCGCGTTCGAGACGAACTCGTTCAGCGCGTCGCGCGGATCGGCGTACACCTGGCCGAGATACAGAAGGTTCTTCGCCAGGCTGGCGATGCGCAGGGGGATGGTTCGTGCCGTGCTCACCTCGCGACCCCGTTGCGTGATCTTGTCCCACCGCGGCCCGCGGCTCGTGCCGAGACCATGGCGGCGGCTCCCTGTTTCCGCAACACGGAGGGGCCCGGAGAAACCATCTTTGGCTTGGATACGGCCCGCTGCCCCATGGCCATTCTCCTACTGGAAGAGACGCTCGACGAGCGCCTCACGGCTCAAGCCATGGTGCTGCGCGATGTCTGCGAGGATGCCGATGCGCAGGGGGAAGTGACGAGGAATGGTGACGTGGTGTTCCTTGCCTGCCCGACTGGTTAGGCGCATGTGGCTCCCGGTCTAGCGGGTGACTTCGTACCCAAGAGCCTTCAAGGTGCGTGCGAGGTGTTCACCCGAGATGTCACGGGGAAGCCTCATACGGCGATCACCTCTTCGCGAATGAAGTAGAGCCGAACGACCTTGGGCCTCTGGCCTTCATCGAAGTGGCATCGAACGGCATCGCGGACCTGGCTCTGCAGTTGCTCCAACGTGTCGGCCTCCGTGAAGATTGACGCGTTCAAGCCGCGTGCCGTGTCCCCCCCTTCGGGGGCTTCTTCCACGACAAAGATCACTTCTTCCATGCCGCAACCTCTTCCCGCGCCCGACCAGGACTTCGTGCGGCCGATTCTCGCGCGCTCCCCCGATTTCTGCAAGACTCGGCCATCTTCCCGGGACAAACCCCCCACCGGCCGTGAAGCTCCCGCGCGCCACCAAGCATCACGGGTTACGTTACCCCGAAGACCCGTTCGCCGCAAGACCGGAGTCGGCGCAGGAAGGTCCGGCCCGAAGGTCCGGTCTGAGTGTATCGCCCGCCGCGTTCGAGACGAACTCGAGCAGGGCGTTTCGCGCTCAAGCGGGCTCCCGACTGCCTGCCCGAACTCGTGGAAGGAGTCGGCGGTCTCCCACCCCAGCTCTTTGAAGAGCGCAATCGCCGGCCGTTCGATCAGAGAGTTTTCCGAGTAGCCAGATCCATCTCCAGCCACGAAGGACGCTCCCCCTAACCGATCATCTTGTCGTATTCGGCGTGGGTGCCAATCCAGAACCAAAGCACCCCGTCAGGCGCCTCGACGCCGATCGCCCGGTGACGCATACCGACCCGGACCGACCAGAGGCTGCCAGCCTTCTTTAAATGGAGCGATGGATGGCGTGGGTCCGACTTCAGGAGAGCAAAAGACCTATCGGCGAGTTCCCGCACAGAGTCAGGCAAGGCGCGATATTGGGTCCAGAAGGCGGGGGAGGCGTGGTGCTTCACAGCTCGGTGGATCGTCCGGCAGCGTGGTCTTGCAGTGCACGCTGTGCCAGAGAATCCAGCTTGCCGGCCTTGACGTCAGCTTCGAATTGCCGGTCCCAGGCTTCCGCATCAAATCGCGCGAACCACCGACGGAATACGGCTAGCTCGTCAGGTAAGAGGGCTTTGATCTGGCTCTCGATATCTTGCACCTTGCCCACGAGAAACCTCACTTGCGTAAGAAAGCCACAACAAAAGCGTACCGTCTGCCGTCCCAGGTGTCAACGCGAAAACCTTTTCGGAATTGGCTCTGGACGGCAAGAGCGACTCCCGTTTCACCAACCGAACTCCGTATGACACTTGTCCACCGGCGTCTTCAGCCCGCGGCGGATGGAGGCGCGCATTCCCGGCATGGAAAGCAGGTACAGGGTTTCCTGGACGGCGCGCTTCGGTCACGGTCATGCTCGTCATGGGAACCTTCTCCCGGCAATCTGCAAGCGTACGTAATACCGTAGGCCATCCGCTCGTTTTCTTCAAGCGCCATATTCGCCGGGGAATCCCGGCCCGCGTCACCCCGCCAGAAATAGGGGACGTAATTGACTAATAAGTTGACTAACTTGTCTCAAAGGCATCGGGCCGGCCGCGAGGGGTGGGGGCTGGAGACAAGTCCTCGGAAGGCTGCAAGGGGGGATAGCGGTGCCTGCGGTCGCTGCCGCGCGGGAGCGGGGCTTGATAACGCTTGACGTTATTACCGTGCGGCGTTAGCATCCTCTCCCATGATCCGTAGCTTCCGGGATCCCGACACCGAGCGGACCTTCACCCGGGAGGGGTCGCGCAGATTTCCGCCGGCCCTTCAGGGGGCGGCCTTGCGCAAGCTGGTGCTCCTCCACGGGGCCGTTACGCTTCGCGACCTGCGGATCCCCCCGGGCAACCGGCTGGAGAAGCTGCGCGGGAAGCGCACGGGGCAATACAGCATTCGGGTCAATGATCAGTATCGTATCTGTTTCGAGTGGCGGGACGGGGACGCCTATCGGGTGGAGGTCGCCGATTACCACTGAGGAGGAGGCATGCCGAGCAAGAAACTGGCCCCGGTCCACCCGGGGGAGATCCTGCTGGAGGAGTTTCTCAAGCCGATGGGCGTCTCGCAGTACCGGATCGCCGCGGCCATCGGGGTGCCGCCGCGCCGCATCAACGAGATCGTCCACGGCAAGCGGGCGATCACGGCCGACACGGCCCTGCGGCTGTCCCGCTACTTCGGCACCTCAGAGCCCTTCTGGATGAATCTGCAGGCGCACTACGACCTCGAGGTGCAGAAGGATCTCCTCGGGGATCGCCTCGCGCGGGAAGTCGTTCCTTTGGCGAAGGCGGGATGACGGCAGCGCAGGAAGCGCCCCCCACCAGGAACTCCCCGACGAAGCGTGAAGCGGACGTGAGGGCTTGTTTCCCCCGTTGACGTGCGCTCTCCCAGCCGGAGGGTTCCCGTCGATTCCTCCGTCGCGCCAGGCCCGGAAAGACCAACGGGGGTCCCGTGATCCGGAACCCCCGTTGGCAAACTCTCGAGGAAACAGACGCTTACTTCTCGCCCATCTCCTTGACCTTGACCTTCTTCTTCAGGGTGGCCTGGGCTGCGGCCAGCTTGGCGATGGGGACGCGGTAGGGCGAGCAGCTCACGTAGTCCAGCCCGATCTGGTGGCAGAACTCGACCGAGCGGGGCTCGCCGCCGTGCTCGCCGCAGATCCCGATCTCCAGGCTCTTGCGGGACTTGCGGCCCCGCTCGATGCCGATCCGCATCAACTCGCCCACGCCCTCCTGGTCGATGCTGACGAAGGGGTCCTCGGCGTAGATCTTCCGCTCCACGTAGAGCGGGAGGAACTTGCCCGCGTCGTCGCGGGACAGCGCCAGGCAGGTCTGGGTGAGGTCGTTGGTGCCGAAGGAGAAGAACTCGGCCTCCCGGGCGATCTGGTCCGCCACCAGGCAGGCCCGCGGGATCTCGATCATGGTGCCGATCATGTAACGGACCTTGACCCCGTACCGCTTCATGGTCTCCTGGGCCACCCGTTCCACGATGTCCTTCTGGAGCTGGAACTCCTGGAGGGTGCCCACCAGCGGGATCATGACCTCGGGATAGGGGTTCTTCCCCTCCTTGCGGAGCTCGCAGGCGGCCTCGAAGATGGCCTGGGCCTGCATCTCGGTGATCTCGGGATACTCGATCCCCAGGCGGCAGCCGCGATACCCCAGCATGGGATTGAACTCGTGCATGCTGGACACCTTGGCCTGCAGCCGCTCGGCCGGGATCCCCGTCTTCTCCACCAGCGCCTGGATGTCGGCCTCAGTCTTGGGCAGGAACTCGTGCAGCGGCGGATCCAGGGTACGGATCGTCACCGGGAGGTTGCCCATGATGTCCAGGATGGCCTTGAAGTCCTGCTTCTGCATGGGCAGGAGCTTGGCCAGGGCCCGCTTCCGGCCCTCCACGTCGCCGGCCAGGATCATCTCGCGGACCGCGTCGATGCGGTCGCCCTCGAAGAACATGTGCTCGGTCCGGGTCAGGCCGATCCCCTCGGCGCCGAATCGCCGGGTGACGCGGGCGTCGGTGGGAGTGTCGGCGTTGGTGCGGACCCCGATCTCGGCGAACTTGTCCGCCCAGGTCATGAGCGTGGAGAAGTCCCCGGACAGCTCGGGCTGGATCAGCTTCACCTCGCCCAGCATGACGTCGCCGGTGCCGCCGTCCAGGGTGATGTAGTCCCCACGCTGGATCTTGAGGTCCTTGGCGAAGAAGTAGCCGTGCTCCTCGTACACGGTGATGTCGCCCGAGCCGGCCACGCACGGCTTGCCCATGCCCCGCGCCACCACGGCGGCGTGGGAGGTCATGCCGCCCCGGGCCGTGAGGATGCCCTGGGCCGCGTGCATGCCGCCGATGTCCTCCGGCGAGGTCTCGGTCCGGACCAGCACCACCTTCTCCCCCTTGGCCGCCATCTCCTCGGCCTCGGCGGCGGTGAACACGGCCCGTCCGACGGCCGCGCCCGGGGAGGCCGGCAGCCCCTTGGCGATCTTCTGGGGCTTGGCGGCCGGGTCCACCCGGGGATGCAGCAACTGGTCGAGCTGCTCCGGCTGGACCCGCAGGACCGCCTCCGGCTGGCTGATCAACCGCTCCTTCACCATGTCCACGGCGATCTTCACGGCCGCCGCCGCCGTGCGCTTGCCGACGCGGCACTGCAGCATGTACAGTTTGCCGTTCTGGATGGTGAACTCGATGTCCAGCATGTCCCGGTAGTGCTTCTCGAGCCGCTGGTAGATCCGCTCCAGCTCGGCGTACACCTTGGGCAGGCCCTTCTTCAGCTCGCTGATGGGGACGGGGGTGCGCACGCCGGCCACCACGTCCTCCCCCTGGGCGTTCATGAGGTATTCGCCGAAGAAGCGGCGCTCGCCCGTGCCCGGATCGCGGGTGAAGGCGACGCCCGTCCCGGAGTTCTCCCCCATGTTGCCGAAGGCCATGGCCTGGACGTTGACGGCGGTGCCCCAGTTCCCCGGGATCTTGTTGAGCCGCCGGTAGGTGACGGCGCGGGGATTGTCCCAGGAGCCGAAGACCGCGTTGATGGCCAGCCGGAGCTGCTCCTTGGGATCCTGCGGGAACTCCTTCCCCGATTTTTCGCGCACGACCCGCTTGAACAGGCCCACCAGCTCCTTCAGGTCCTGCGCCGTCAGCTCGGTGTCCAGCTTCACCCGCTTCTCGTGCTTCTTGGCCTCCAGGATGCGCTCGAAGGCGGCCTTCTCGATGCCCAGCACCACGTCGCCGAACATCTGGATGAACCGCCGGTAGGAGTCATACGCAAAGCGCTCGTTCCCGGAGCGGGCGATGAGGCCCTGGAGGGAGGTGTCGTTCAACCCCAGGTTGAGGACCGTGTCCATCATCCCGGGCATGGACACCCGCGCCCCGGATCGGACCGAGACCAGGAGCGGGTTCTTGGGATCCCCGAAGACGGCCCCCATGGCCTTTTCCAGCTTCTTCTGCGCCTCTTCCACCTGCTTCCACATGCCCTGCGGGTACTGCTTCTTGCCGCCGGTGTAAGCGATGCAGGCCTCGGTGGTGATCGTGAAGCCCGGGGGGACCGGGATCCCCAGCCGGGTCATCTCGTGCAGGTTGGCCCCCTTGCCGCCCAGGAGGTTCTTCTGTTCCGCCCGCCCCTCCGCCTTCTGGTTGCCGAAGAAGTACACCCACTTCTTTGCCGTCGCCATGGAGCCCTCCGATTCTTTCCCCCTACCCGGGGATTTTCGTGAAGTCGGCAATTCGCGCAAACAGGTTGCGCACCGTTGTCAAGATGGCAAAGCGATTTTGCCTGAGGTTTTCGTCCGGGCCGACCACCAGGACCTCCTCGAAGAACATGTCCACCACGGGTTTCAGGGCCGCGATCTGCTGCAACGCGGCCAGGTACTCGTGGGCCGCCACCAGGCGGTCCACCTCGGCCTTCAGCTCCGTCGCCTGGGCAAAGAGCGCCCGCTCCGCGCCCTCCACCAGCCGCGTCGGATCCACGGGCCGGTCGAATCCCTGCGGGATGATGCCGACCACCCGCCGGAAGGCGGCAGACAGCTCGCCGAAATCCGCCTCGCGCCGGATGATCGCCAGCGCCTCGGCGCGCTGGGCGGCGTCCCGCACGTCCCCGCAGCCCGCCGAGAGGACCGCCTCCACCACGTCTGCCGGCAGGCCGCGCTCCGTCAGGACGGCCTGGGTCCGGCCGCGCAGGAATTCCAGCACCCCCTGCCGGATGATGAGCGGGTCCCGGGTCGGCGCCGGGAAACCGGCCTGGGCGTCGGCCACGGCCTCCTCCAGCGGGAAGCCAAAATCCCGGTGGAGGATCGTCTGCACCACCCCCAGGGCGGCGCGGCGCAGCGCATACGGATCCTCCGAGCCGCTGGGGATGAGGCCGATGGTGAAGCAGCCCACGATGGAATCCAAACGGTCGGCCACCGCCAGCAGGGCGCCGGCGCTGGAGGCCGGCAGCCGATCCCCGGCGAAGCGGGGCAGGTAGTGCTCCTCGATGGCTTGGCAGACCTCGTCCGGCTCGCCGGAGAGGCGCGCGTACTCGCGCCCCATCACGCCCTGCAGCGTGGGGAACTCCTTGACCATGCCGGTGGCCAGGTCGCACTTGCACAGCTCGGCCGCCCGGATCACGGTCGACTGCGCGACCGGATCCACCCGCTCGGCCAGCAGGCCTGCCAGGCGGCGGAGCCGCTGCACCTTGTCGAAGACCGTGCCCAGCTTTTCCTGGAAGATGATGTGCGCGAGCTCCGGCGTCCGCTCCGCCAGCGGGCGCTTGCGATCCTCCCGGTAGAAGAACTCGGCGTCGTTCAGCCGCGCGCGGAGCACGCGCTCGTTGCCCTGCCGGATCAGGTCCATGTCCCCCGCCCGGATGTTGGCGATGGTCACGAAGTGCGGGAGCAGCCGGCCGGCATCGTCCACCACCGGGAAGTAGCGCTGGTGCTTCTGCATGGGGGTGATGATGACGTCGCGCGGCAGCTCCAGATACTCCGATCTGAAGGAGCCGCAGACGGCGGTGGGGTCCTCCACCAGGTCCGCGACGATCTCCACCAGGGCGGCATCCAGCAGCGGCTTCCCCCCGAGGGCCGCCGCGGCCTCGGTGGCCAGCTTGCGCACCAGCTCGCGCCGCCGGCCCGGATCCACGATCACATGGCGCTCCTCGAGCTTCTCCACGTAGTCTCGGAAATTCCGAACCCGCGTCCCGCGCGGGGCCAGGAAGCGGTGGCCGTAGGTCTTCGCGTCCGACTGCACGCCGTCAAGGCTGAACGGGATGACGCGTCCGTCCAGGACGGCCAGCAGCCAGCGGACCGGCCGGACGAAGCGAAACGTCCCCGCCCCCCAGCGCATGAACTTGGGGAAGGAAAGGGCGGCCACCAGCTTGGGCAGGAGGGTGGTCAGGATATCGGCCGTGAAAGCCCCGCGCTCTTCCAGGACCGCCACCACGTACTCCCCGCGGTCCAGCGCCCGGATCTGGAGCCGCTCGACCGGGACTCCTTGGGCGCGCCCGAACCCTTCGGCGGCCCGGGTGGGTCGCCCCTCCCCGTCAAAGGCGGCCGCCTTGGGGGGGCCCACCACCTCACGCCGCACGTCCGCTTGGCGCTCGGGCAGCCCGTCCACGACCAGCGTCAACCGCCGCGGCGTCCCGAGCGTCCGGAGGTCGGTCCAGGTCAGCCGCTGCTCCTGCAACAGGCGGCGCGCCATGGCCTTCAGGCCTTCCAGGGCGGCGGGCTGGTAGCCGGAGGGGATCTCCTCCGTGCCGATCTCGAACAACAGTTCCTTGCTCATGGTGTCCCTTAAGGAAGCGCCTCTCGTCGACGCCTTCTCCCTCGACCCGGTGGTGGCACGCGGAGCCGAACCGGGGGTTCCTCCCGCAGGATGCGGCCTCCGCTCGAGCCGCGCGCGGCGCTCGGGGAGCCAGCGGGCATGTGACCCGACCCGGGCGAGGTCACCTGCCCCCTTCCGGCCCGTCAGCCGGCCGACTCTTGAGCAGCGGGAAGCCCATCTCCTCCCGCTGCTTGAGATACGCCTCGGCACACCGGCGGGCGAGCGCACGGACTCGGCCGATGTAGTGGGTCCGTTCGGTGACCCCAATGGCGCCGCGGGCATCCAGGATGTTGAACGTATGGGAGCACTTCAGGCAATAGTCGTAGGCGGGAAGGACCAGCGCCTTGTCGATGAGGCGAAGAGATTCTCGCTCGTACTCGTCGAAGAGCCGGAGATGCAGGGAGACGTCCGCCTCCTCGAAGTTGTGAACGGACCATTCCACCTCGCTGCGATGGTGGATCTCGCCGTACGTGACATTCTGATTCCATTGCAGGTCGTAGACGTTGTCCACGCCCTGCAGGAACATGGCGATGCGCTCGATCCCGTAAGTCAACTCCGCCGACACTGGCTTCAGCTCGATCCCCCCCGCCTGCTGGAAGTAGGTGAACTGGGTGATCTCGAGGCCGTCCAGCCAGACCTCCCAGCCCAGCCCCCAGGCCCCCAGCGTGGGAGACTCCCAGTCGTCCTCGACGAAGCGGATGTCGTGCTTCAGGGGATCGACGCCGAAGTTCTCGAGACTCTTGAGGTAGATCTCCTGGACGTTGGCGGGGGACGGCTTGAGGATCACCTGGTACTGATAGTAGTGCTGCAGCCGGTTGGGGTTCTCGCCGTACCGACCGTCCGCGGGGCGCCGCGAGGGCTCCACGTAGGCGACGTTCCAGGGCTCGGGGCCGAGCACGCGGAAGAACGTGGCGGGATTGCTGGTCCCGGCTCCCAGCTCGACGTCGTAGGGCTGCTGAATGACACAGCCCTGCTTGGCCCAGAAGCTCTCCAACGAGAGGATCAGTTCCTGAAAGGTCATGGGTACCTCACGGGGGCGTTTCAGCCGAACGTAAACGGGAAGACTAACAAAGTCGCCGGGAAACTGTCAAGGGAAAAGCCCCCTCCTCAAGCGGAAACTCCCCTATTCATATGAGGTTACAGGCGCCCGAGGAATTCCGCCGAGCGCAGCGGACGCCCCAGCGCCTGCCGGAGGAACAGCTGGACGATCTGGCTCACCTCCGTGAGCACGGGCTCTCGGACGACCGTGCGCACCAGGAGGCGGAGCGGGGACTGGCTGGCTCCCCGCAGGAATCCCAGGGTTTCCGCCGAGACCGGGACGGCGTCCGGCGTCCTCGGACGGCAGGCGGCACACGTCAGACCGCCCTGGGCGGGACTCAGGAACAGCTCTGCGTGAGCGGCGACCGGCCGGCGGCAGCCAACGCACTCCCCAAGCTCGGGCGAGTAGCCCAAGAGCCGCAGCAGGCGCAGCAGGAACCCCTGCAGGATCAGGCCAGGCTTTTCGGCCTCCTCCAGAAGATCCAGGCCCTCGCCAAGCAGCCGATACAGGTCGGGAAAGGACTCCTCCTCCTCGACGCCCAACGCCACCGCCTCGACCGCGGCGGAGCCCAGCGCGATCCGGTCCAGGTCCTCGCACAGGGACTGGTGCGATCGGAGGACGGCGAACTCGTTGATTTTGTGGAGACCGCGGTTGGGCCGCTCGAAGTAGACCAGGCGCCCGCAGGCGAAGAGCTGCAGGCTCCCGCCGAATCGGGACCGGATCCGGCGAGCGCCCTCGGCCACCGCGCGGACCTTGCCCGCCGTCTGGGTGTAAAAGACCACGATGCGGTCCGCCTCGGAGAGATCGTGACCGCCGATCACGATGGCATCTGTGCTGTGCAGGGGCATGCGCTGTCCCTTACGGAATGGTGATCACCGTCTTGACCCGGCGCGGAGAGCGAAAATCCGCCAGCGCCTGCCCAAGCTCGTCCAGGGGTCTCCTCTCGGTCAGGAGCGGGGCGACCCGAACTCTTCCCTCCTTCAGAAGGTCGAGGACGGCCGGAAACTCGTCCGTGTAGATCATGGAGCCCAGAAGGGTGAGCTCCTTCCGGGTGATCAGCGCCGAGGGCACGGAGGACTCCTTGCCGGGGAGTCCGGTGAGCACCACCCGGCCCCCAGGAGCGCTGAGCGCGACGATGTGCCCGAGGGCCTCCGGGATCCCGCTGGTTTCGTACACGATGGAGAAGGTGCCCGCCTCGGGCTCCAGCTCGGCAGATGAGCGGAACACCCGTTTCACGCCCAGCGTCGTCGCGAGGGCCAGCCGGGGCTCGGCGATGTCCAGAGCCGACACATCCGCACCGGCCAGGACGGCGAGCTGGGCAAACAGCAGCCCGATCACACCGGTCCCGTACAGGAGGACCTTTTCGCCCGGGCAGGGAAGCGCTTTGCGGAGGCCATGAAAGGCCACAGCCAGCGGCTCTGCGAAGACGGCCGTCTCGTAAGGAAGCCCGTCGGGAAAGACCCACACGAAGCTCTCCGGGGCGGCGACGTACTCGGCGAACGCCCCGTGGACGTCCAGGCCCAGCCGCACCTTGTGGCGGCAGATGTTGATCCGGCCGCTTCGGCACATGTCGCAGGCCCCGCACGCGAAATTCGGCTGCAGGACGACCCGCTCGCCGACCCGGAAGCGGGACGCCCCGGGGCCCAGTGCCGCAACTTCACCCACCGCCTCGTGGCCCAAGACGAGCGGGAGCGGCCGATGGATCGATCCGGAATAGATGGAATAATCGGTGCCGCATATCCCCGCCTGCCGGAGGCGCACCAGGACCTCCTTCGGCCGCAGCTCTGGAACAGGAAGGTCCCGTATCTCCATCCTCTCAGGTGTGACGAGAACCGCCGCCTTCATCGTTCTCACTCCTTTGTCGTGGTGATCTTCGCCGTCGATTCGACGACAGTCCCCAGCCTGCGGCCCAGTGTACCCTACCGACTCCGCACTTGCCACACGTAGGTGGCGAGCCGCTGTCGCGGCGGGGTCCCCGCCGGGGGTGGGGGCGCGCCCATGCCTCGAAGGACAGCCGCCGGATCCCAGAGCTGTCGAGCCTTGGCGTCATGGCGGTTCGATCGTTCTTTCGGATCAGGGCTAGGTCTCCAGGTAGCCGAGACGCTTCAGCGTTGCCGGGTCCTTCCGCCACCCCTGCTGGACCGCGACCGCAAGTCGGAGGAAAACCGGGGTCCCCACAAGCCCCTCGATCTCGGGGCGGGCAGCCGCCCCGATCGACTTGAGCGTCCGTCCGCCGCTGCCGATGACGATACCCTTCTGGGTCTCCCGCTCCACGAAAATCGTCACCTCCACATCGGTCAGGTTCCGTCCCTCCCGCCCGTGGACGGCTTCCACCTGAACGGCTGTTGCGTAGGGCAGCTCCTGCCGAAGCAGGCTGAAGACCTTCTCGCGGAGGATCTCGGCGATGAAGAATCGCTCGGGACGATCGCTCAGGTCCTCGGGGGGATAGAGGGGGGGTCCTACCGGAAGCAGCGTCACGAGCACGGCCTCCAGCCGATCCAGGTTGTCGCCGGCGGTCGCGGAGATGGGCACGATCTCAGCGTAGGGATACTCGGCCCGGCAGCGGTCGATGCGGGGGAGGAGCAGCGGCTTGGCCACCAGATCCACCTTGTTGAGCGCGAGGATCACGGGGCTTCGGGGCGGGTTCCGCCGGAGCTCCGCCAGGATCAGCTGGTCGTCCGGATCCTCCAGCCGGGCGGCATCCTGCAGCCATACGATCACATCGGCTTCCTGCATGGCCTTGAGCGCCGCCCGGACGAGGCCCTGGTTGAAGAGGGCCTCCGACCGATGGATCCCAGGCGTGTCCAGAAAGAGCAATTGGGCGGCGGGGAGCGTCTTGATCCCCAGGACCCGGTGCCAGGTGGTCTGGGGGCGCGGGGAGACGATGGCCAGCTTTTGCCCCAGCAGGCGATTCACGAGCGTGGATTTGCCCGCGTTCGGCCGCCCGATGACGGCCACGTATCCGGTGCGGAAATCGCCCTTCGGTCCTTGTGCGCGGGCATTCATGGGTAGGGATCCAGGGTCACACGACCAGCGGCGGCGCCGACGGGCCGGCCATCCCGGGAGACGGACGTCGAGCCAGCCAGACCTGCTTCAATCCGGGACCGCCAGGCGAAGGAGTTCCAACGGGTCGATGCGCGCCCCTTGCAGCCGGGCCCCCCAGTGCAGGTGGGGGCCCGTGGCGCGCCCGGTACTGCCGACCCTGGCAATGAGGTCCCCTCGCTCCACGTGCTGGCCGGGCTGGACCAGGATGTCCTGCAGGTGAAAGTACATCGTGTAGAGTCCCATCCCGTGATCCAGGATCACCATCGTCCCCGCGAAGAACTGCTGGCCCACCCAGGCGACCGTCCCGGCGTTGGCGGCCAGCACGGGTGCTCCCGCCGCTGCCGAAAGGTCCACGCCGGTGTGCGGGGAGCGAGGCTCCCCATTGATGATGCGCCGCAAGCCGAATCCAGCGGAGACCGTCGCTCCGTCGAGAGGGAGTTGGAATGGCCCGTGCCACTGCGGTGCCGGCGACAGGATCTCCCACACCCGGTCCAGGACCGCCTTCTCCCGGGCCACCCGCTCCAGCGTGGCCGCATCCAGCTCCACAAAGGTGCGGGGCAGCGTGAGGCGTTGGACCGGGAAGTCCGCATCCAGCACCACCAGCGTCGTCTCGCCCGAGACGGGCCGGCCGGCTGCGTCCTCGGCGTCCGCCCGGATTCCCATCGGCCCCGGGGGGTGCTCCAAGTCCACGCCGATCCAGGCCAGGGCCCGGCGGGGATCCGGCGCGTGCGCGACGGCAACGTCCTGTCCCCCGGCCTGAACCCGCAGCTCGCGCAGGGGAGCGGAGGCCGCGATCTGGAGGGTGGCGATGCCCCCCTGTTTGACGTCCTGCGGTGTCAGGAGGAGCTGGAGGGGCGTGGAGGCGGCCGCCGCCGGACATGGGAAGGTCGCCCACAGAACAGCTAGCAATAGCAGCACGCAGGCCCCAGCGGCCTGCGGCCGTGCGGGCGCCGTCCGGGCCCGAAGGCGACTACCCACGGGTCGACCGGGCCGGGGGATGGCGGAGAGTCGGCGGGCTCGCCAATCCGCAGTCCCGAAGAATCGCCCGCTGCGCGCGCCACATCCGCCGCCGGTCGCGAGGGGTCCCGTGGTCATAGCCAACGAGATGGAGGATGCCGTGCACCACCAGCAGGGCCAACTCCGCTCGCAGGCCGCCGGGATCGGCCCCGGCTTGGCGGCGGGCGGTCTCGGCCGAGATCACCACGTCTCCCAAGAGGTCCGGAGCCAGGCCACCGAACGGACCCTCCGTCATAGGGAAGGCCAACACGTCGGTGGGACCGTCAACGCCGCGAAAGCCGCGGTTCAGTGCGGCCATGGCCGCGTCGTTCACCAGCACCAGGCTACACTCCGCTCGGGGGCGTTTCAGCCTGAGCAGTGTCTTTTGGGCCACCTTTTCGAGCCACGCCCTCTCGACGGGGACCTTCCGCTGTCGGTTTTGCAGACTGATCGCCATTCTCGTTCCGCTTGCGGCCGGGCTCCTGCCGCTCCGCATCCGGGTATTCCACCCGGTGGTGGAAGATCCCCGTGAGGAGCCGCACAAAGCTGTTGGCGATGAGGTGGAGATCCCGCAGGGTCAGGTCACACTCGTCCAGCTGGCCATCCACAAAGATGCTGTTGATGATCTTCTGCACCGCCCCGCGCAGGCGGGCCGGCGTGGGGTCGGTGAGGGTCCGGGTCGCCGCCTCGACGGCGTCGGCCAGCATCAGGATCGCCGCCTCGCGGGTCTGCGGCTTCGGCCCGGGGTACCGGTAATCCTCCTCCTTGATGGCCTGCAGCTCCGGATCGGCAATCTCTTTGGCCCGCTGGTAGAAGAAGCTGACCAGCCGCGTTCCGTGGTGCTGGGGGATCATGTCCGTGATGACTTCGGGCAGGCCGTAGGTGTGGGCCATCTCCAGGCCGTCCTTGACATGGGACATGACGATGGTCCGGCTCAGGCTGGGGGCCAGCTTGTCGTGCCGGTTGGCCGCATCCGGCTGGTTCTCGATGAAGTAGGTGGGATGACGGATCTTCCCAATGTCGTGATAGTACGCCCCCACCCGACAGAGGAGGGCGTTGGCGCCGATCGACTCGGCCGCCGCCTCCGCCAGCGTGCCGACCATGATGCTGTGGTGGTAGGTGCCCGGCACCGTGATCAAGAGGTGCTTGAGGATCGGCTCGTCCAGGTTGGCCAGCTCGAGCAGCGTGAAGGAGGTCGTGCGGCCGAAGGCGTTCTCCAGCAGGGGCAGCAGGCCCGTGGCCAGGACCGCCACGATCACCCCGTTCATCAAGCCGCCCAGAATGTCCGCGCGCAATGTCGCGGAAGCGCCCTCGATCAGGACGAAGGCGATCAGCGTGTAGGCGTTGGCCAGCCCCAGCACCCCTCCGGCGCGGAAGAAGGCGGTGCGCCGCTGCCGCCCGGCCAGGGCGAAGATCACGGCCAGGCTGCCCACGAAGGTGTAGAGAAAGTAATCCATGGGGGCGGCCAGCAGGAGTCCCGTCAGCAGGGTGAGGCTGAGGGATCCGGCGAAAGCCAGCCGGATATTGAACAACACCGTGAGGAGCGCCCCGCCCAACGGCACCGGCAGGGCCGCCCGCAGGGCAGACACGGGGATGTAGGGCAGAGTCTGGTGCAGGGAGGAGACCAGGACCAGGCCGTACCGGGTGAGCAGCAGGACGGCGAGGATGATCGTGCCGAGCAGTGCCACACAGCGCGGGCGCCGGATGTCCTTGGGCTGCAAGGCCCGCACGTAAATATAGAGCGCGCCCAACAGGAACAGCACCAGCAGGAACAGGCCGAGGACCGACCAGGCCCCCAGGGGCAGGGGCAGGGCGGAGACCAAGATCTCCAGGCTGGCCAAAACGAAAAAGGCCGTGATGACCGGGAGGAACCACCGCTGCTGTTCCAGCTTGGCCACCATGCGGCGGATGGGGGCCAGGGGGTGGCTGGACCGCGGCAGCGGGGGGCGGCTCCGGTCCGCCGCCTCGGAGAAACTGCGATTGTTGAAGAAGCGGAGATCCACGCTAGGCTTCCGGGTCCGTGGGGACGCCGCGATAGGCCTCGTACGCCCGAACGATGTGCTGGACCAGCTCGTGGCGGACGACGTCTTCCTCGGTAAAGTGGACGAAGCGGATCCCGGGGACATCCTTGAGGATGCCCCGGACCTCGATGAGACCCGACACCCGCCCGGCGGGCAGGTCCACCTGGGTGATATCCCCGGTGATGACGGCCTTGGAGCCGAAACCGAGACGCGTCAAGAACATCTGCATCTGCTCCGAGGTGGTGTTCTGGGCCTCGTCCAGGATGATGAAGGACTCGTTGAGGGTCCGGCCGCGCATGAAGGCCAGCGGGGCGATCTCGATGGTGCCCTGCTCGATCAGCCGGTTCGCCCGTTCCGTCTCCAGCATGTCGAACAGGGCGTCGTACAGCGGCCGGAGGTAGGGGTTGATCTTCTCGGATAGGGTCCCCGGAAGGTAGCCGAGCTTCTCGCCCGCCTCCACGGCGGGACGGGTGAGGATGATCCGGTTCACCTCCTTGTGCAGGAGGGCGGCCACGGCCATGGCCATGGCCAGGTAGGTCTTGCCCGTGCCGGCCGGGCCGATCGCGAAGGTAATGTCGTGCTTCCGGATCTCGTCGATATACCGCTTCTGGCCGAGACTCTTCGGGCGAACCGGACGCTTCTTGGCCGACACCTCTACGGCCTCGGCCTGCATGTCGCGGAAGCGCTCGACCTCGTGGGACGTCACGTGGCGGATGGCCAGACGCACATCTTGGCTGCCCACCGGGCGTCCCTGGCGAACCAGGGCTGCAAGCTCTCCCACCACCTGCTCCGCCACGGCCACCGCCCTCTCGGCCCCGGAGATCGTCAGCAGGCCGTCCCGCACCACCAGCCGGACCTGCAAGCCCTCCTCCACCAGCCGAGCGTGCTCGTCCCCCCGACCGAATAAATCCCGCAGCTCCGGGCCGGCGGCGAGGGACACGCGCTTGGGAGCCATGCGTTCTGTTTCTGCCATGCGCCTAGGGTCTTGCCTCCTTCCCGCCAATCGGTGTGGTCGTGAAAAGTAGGATAGAGCCGGCTCTACAGGCGTGTCAAATGGAAAAGGACGCGCGGGGGCCGGGTGTGAACCGGCCGCCTGCGCCTTTCTTCAGCCAGGCGGGTCTCCGGACAACCGCGGAGCCGTCCGAGCGACACGATGCATTCGTCTTGACACACACCCGGCGCCTTGGTAGGGTTCGGCGGCCGACGACTCCGCAATTCTCCGGGCAGCAGAGTCCGGTGTCTCTTGGGGAGCGGTTCCGCCCGGATGATCGTCGGACGGCGGCTGCACCGCGTTGACCGCACGAGGTTACTCGCCGATCACTCTGCGTTTTCAATACAGTTTCGGGGGGGGCCGTTAGGAGGAAAGTGTCGTGAACGAAGCTACTCAGATGCGTGTGAGCCCGCGTGCGTGCAAGTCCTTTCAGCGTGTTGTGGTGGCGGCCGTCCTGAGGGCCGTGCCGGTGCTGCTGGCCCTGGCGACGTGGCTGGTCCCCAGTCCCGCACGGGCCAGCGAGGCAGAGCTGAACATTCCAGACCTCACCTCGGTGAATTTCCTGGGAATGTCCGGACACACCCTGCTTCTCTTCGGCCTCCTCATCTGCATCGGGGGGATGGTCTTCGGGCTCGTCCAGTACATGCAGATCCGCAAGCTACCGGTCCATCGGGCCATGCTCGAAATCTCGGACCTCATCTACGAGACCTGCAAGACCTACCTGATCAAACAGGGGATGTTTCTGGCCATCCTCTGGGCATTCATCGGGGTCATCATGGTGGTGTACTTCGGCTTCCTGCTGAAATTCTCGGCAGACCGGGTGTTCATCATCATGATTTTCAGCATCATCGGAATCCTGGGGAGCTACGGCGTCGCCTGGTTCGGGATCCGGATCAACACGCTGGCCAACTCCCGGACAGCCTTCGCCAGCCTCGGCGGGAAGCCCTATCCGACCATGGCGATTCCCCTGAAGTCGGGCATGAGCATCGGCATGCTCCTGGTCAGCGTGGAGCTGGTGATGATGCTCATCATCCTGCTCTTCGTCCCGGGGGAGTCCGCCGGCCCCTGCTTCATCGGCTTCGCCATCGGGGAGTCCCTGGGCGCGGCGGCGCTCCGCATCGCCGGCGGCATCTTCACCAAGATCGCCGACATCGGCTCCGACCTGATGAAGATCGTCTTCAAGATCAAGGAGGACGACGCCCGCAACCCCGGCGTCATCGCCGACTGCACGGGTGACAACGCGGGGGACTCGGTCGGGCCGACGGCGGACGGCTTCGAGACGTACGGGGTCACCGGCGTGGCCCTGATCACCTTCATCGTCCTGGCGGTGAAGGACCCGGTCGTCCAGGTCCAGCTCCTGGTCTGGATCTTCGCGATGCGCATCGGCATGATCGTCACCAGCGCCCTGTCCTACTACCTCAATCAGCTCTGGGCCAAGGCCAAGTACGCGGAGAGCACCCGGTTCAACTTCGAGATTCCCCTGACAACGCTGGTGTGGCTGACCTCGTTCGTCTCCATCGCCATGACCTATGTCCTGTCCGCCGCGCTGGTTCCGACGCTGGGCGGCGACTCCACGCTCTGGTGGAAGCTCTCCACCATCATCAGCTGCGGCACCATCGCCGGCGCCCTGATCCCCGAGCTCGTCAAGGTCTTCACCTCCGTCAACTCGGGCCACGTGCGCGAGATCATTTCGGCCGCCCGCGAAGGGGGCGCCTCCCTGGACATCCTGGGGGGCCTCGTGGCCGGCTACTTCAGCGCCTACTGGATGGGCCTGGCCATCGTGGCCCTGATGGCGATCGCCTACGGCGTGAGCACGGCCGGGCTGGGGGCTCTGATGGCGGCCTCCGCCATCTTCGCCTTCGGCCTGGTGGCCTTCGGCTTCCTGGGCATGGGCCCGGTGACGATCGCCGTGGACTCCTACGGTCCGGTCACCGACAACGCCCAGTCGGTGTACGAGCTCTCCACCATCGAGACGCTTCCCAACATCGCGCAGGACATCCGGGCCACCTTCGGGTTCACCCCCGACTTCGAGAACGCCAAGGCCCTCCTGGAGGAGAACGACGGGGCCGGCAACACGTTCAAGGCCACCGCCAAGCCGGTGCTCATCGGCACCGCCGTCACCGGCGTGACCGCCCTGATCTTCTCCATCATCCAGCTCCTCACCAAGATGTTCGGGGAGGCCGACGTGGCGCTGGGCCTGTCGATCCTGAATCCCGTCTTTCTCCTGGGCTTCATCACCGGCGGCGCCGTGATCTACTGGTTCTCCGGGGCCTCCATCCAGGCGGTGTCCACCGGGGCCTACCGGGCCGTGGAGTTCATCAAGCGCACAATCAAGCTGGAGGGGGGCGGCGAGCGGGCGTCGGTCAAGGACAGCAAGAAGGTCGTCGCGATCTGCACCCAGTATGCCCAGAAGGGGATGTTCAACATCTTCCTGGCGGTGTTCTTCGCGACCCTGGCCTTCGCCTGCGTCAACCACTACTTCTTCATCGGCTACCTGATCTCCATCGCCATCTTCGGCCTGTACCAGGCCATCTTCATGGCCGACGCCGGCGGCGCCTGGGACAACGCCAAGAAGATCGTCGAGACTGAGCTCAATATGAAGGGTACCGAGCTGCACGCGGCCACGGTCGTCGGCGACACGGTGGGCGACCCCTTCAAGGACACGTCCTCGGTGGCCATGAACCCCATCATCAAGTTCACGACCCTGTTCGGGCTCCTGGCCGTGGAGCTGGCCCTGGAGCTTCCCGCCTTCACGAGCCACCTGGCGGCCGTCATCTTTTTCCTGGTGTCGGTGGTTTTCGTGTGGCTGTCCTTCTACGGGATGCGGATCCCGTCCGCGGCGATCGAGTGAGCCGCGGTCCGTCGTTCGGCTGAACACCAACAGCGCGGGGCCCCTGGAGGCCCCGCGCGGTCTTGTGGGACCCGTACGGCGGCGACCTTTGCCAGCCCCCGCCCCGGCTCCGCGCTCCATTGACCCGATCCGGTCTAATCCCGTATAGTGCAGGAGAGGTCGCTCGGAGCGGGCCCGGCAGCGCAACGGGCCTCCGCGTGGGGACCTGACAGGCAAGATAGGCAAGGAGGAAGAGGATGGCGAAAGAGGTGATCGTGTACTCGCAGCCCGGGTGAGGCAGCTGTGAACAGGAGAAAGAGTTCCTTTCTCGCAAGGGCATCTCGTTTGTGAATAAAGACATCCGCAAGGATCCAGAGGCGCTCCAGGAGTTGCTCAACCGCGGCTTCCGGGCCACCCCGGTCACCATCATCGATGGCGAAGCCGTGGTCGGTTTCGATCCGAAGCGACTGGGAGAGCTGCTCGGACTCCCGTAGACGACGTGCGGCCTGCCATTCTGCTGTCGATGCTCCTCCGGCAGGGCCCCGATTGGGCACGGCTCTGGGGCCCGCGGAGGTGCATCCCGCCGCGCCGAATCACGCAGAAACGCTTCCCATCTCCATTCTTCCATTGCCTCGGAGCGGATGGCTGTGCTATTGGTGAACCGGCGCGCCGGGTCCGGGAGAGTCCCTGCGCGCTCGCACCGCCCGCGGGGCCTGCGGGTTTCGGGCCTGGGTCGTGTCTCCTCCTCCCTCCGAGGCTATGCGAACGACGCAATTGTGGCGGGGTTGGACCGCAGCGCTGGTGATCGGCTGGCTGGCAGTGGGGGCGTTGGCCGCCCTGCCGGCCTCGGCCGGGCAGGCGGCATCCGGATCGGGGCGGGCCGGCGATCACGCGCCGCCGCTCTCCGATCGAGAGGCCATTCAGGCCGAGCTGGGCCGGCCGATGAGCGAGCTGCGGTCGTGGTCCACTCAGGCGTTGCAGGCGTACATCCAGCGGCTGGCGCACCTCTCCGCCTCCCTGGAGGCGACGACGGATGTTCCGCCGGCGGAGCACCAGAGCCTGACCGAGCAGCTGCTGGCCCGCACGGCCCAGGTGGCCCTCCTCGTCCGCCAGCGCTCGGGGGAGGTCCCGCCGGCCGAGCGGGCGGCCCGTCCGTCCGCAGTCGGCACCGCCCAGGCGGTGCTGGGAAAGCTGGCGGAGGCGCTGCAGGACAACTCGCTCCTGTTCATTGCCCTGTTGGGGGGGACGCTGGTCGTCTTCGCGATCGGAAATCTGGCGGGCTATCGCCGTGGGGCCCGTCAGGCCTCGTACTATGGGGAGGGCGACCCGCGGATCCGGTTCCTGGTCCGCCCCTCCGCCACGCCGGAGCAGCCCGGGGAATCGATCCGAGTCACCCTGCCGCAGATACGCGACCGGCTGGCCAGCGGGCGCATGGTCATGCTCCAGCTCGGCTACGAGGTTGCGCCCGCACACCGCCCGCGCTTCCTGGCGCTGGTGGACGATGTCGCGGGAGTTCTGAGCGAGATCGAGGGGCTGACCTACACGGTGTGGGAGGACCCGCGGCATCCCAACCGGTTCTACGAGCTGCTGGTCTGTCACCGTGTGGCGGCTCTCGACCGCCTCACCGCGACCGAGGCGCGTCTCGCCCACCTGGCTCAGGCGGTAGAGGCCTGCCGGGTTTCCGGCGGGCCGGTGCTGCGGCGGGCCTGGCTGGCGGTGCTGCCCCAGTCCGGAAAGACCGCCGCATCTCCCGCCGCCCCGGACGCCTCGCAGCTGCGCTGAGAGAGGCGGCCTAGAGCCCTGTGAGGCAGAGAGGCCGTGTCCCCGTGAAGGCACGCCGGCCGACGCTTCCTGTGAATTCTGCCGAGGAGGCCGGAGCCGGGCGGGCGGTTTCGAGGCTCTTGCGGGAGAGACGGACAGCCGTTTAGGCGGGTGGCGCGAGGACCGGCGCTGGGTCAGGGAAAGTCGAGTCGTGGGCTCGGCGATCGAATCAGCGGGCGGCTCTCTTCCCGCCCAGCCAGGCCGCCGGGACCTTGCCGGTGCCGCCACACATGCCGCAGGCGGCGTTGGGGGCCCATTGCTTGGGAACCTTGGAATTCTGGGGCCACTCGAACCGACCGCGCCCGCCGCAGCCGGGACAGGGCACCATCTGCTCTTGCGAAGCAGGCGCGACCATCGTCATCATCCCCGCCAGAGGGAATGCGGCCGGAGCGGGCGCCTGAGGCTTACGTCAGGTCTCCAAACCAGCGGTTGAAGATGACCTTGACGTCCGGTCCTGCAGCCCCGGTGCCGTACACCCCGTCCGCCACCCCGTCCACCCCCCGGACCTGAAACAGTGTGAAATGCTTGCGCTCTTCCCCGGCGGCGATAAACCGGGGGAACCAGGTGAGATCGCAGAAGCGGTGCAGGCCCTCCGCGGGAATCGCTCCCGCAGGTCCGGCGGCGCCGCGGTGCCGGGCGGTCAGCCGGGGCTGCGAACTGCGCCCCCGCGCGGCCTCGATCTCCGTGCAGGACTCGACCTCCCAGATATCCACCGCCCCCATGCGGATCCTCCTTGGCATCGTCAGCACCGGACGCCCCAGATGGGCCGCCGTCCGGCCGTCCCCTCGGTGACGGTCGAGGCCTTCCCTCGGTGCCGCGATCGATCCGGCGCCCGAAGGTGGAAACCGGGCGAGAGGCATGGCAGGAGAACCCACCCGGCTGGAACAGCATGGCGTGCCCGACGCGATTTGAACGCGTGACCTTCGGCTCCGCAGGCCGACGCTCTATCCAAGCTGAGCTACGGGCACTCGAATGGTTCGGCCGATACACATGTGATAGGAAATCTTACCCCGGAAGCCTATCGTGCGTCCAGCAAAAGCTGCCGGGGAGCCTCCGGCGGTGCGCCGTCCCGCCGCCGCGCAGGCACAGGTCCCGGGCCAGGATCGGGTCAGGCGGCAGGCGGGAAGCACTTGATGACTTCGAGGGAGGCGCCCTCCGCCGCCTCGAAGGACGCGTGACGGGAGAGGGCCGGGACAAAGAACGTCCCTCCGGCTTGGAGGGGGAGGTCGATCCCGTCGCCGCGCAGGCGCCCGCGACCCGCCGTCACGATCCCGACGTAGCAACGTCCCCGGTCCCGATCCGGCACCGCCTCTCGCACGCTGAGGCGGCTCACCCCGAAGCATGGCGTATGCTGGGGGCCGATGAGCAGCTCTTCCGTGCCGTGCGGATCTTCGGCCAGCGTTCGGGGGGCCAGCGTGTGTCGGCTGACAAACGCCTCGCCTGCCGCGCGGTAGTCGAAGCAGCGCATTCCCAGATCGAAATCCAGACCCATGAAGCACTGGGCCTCGGTCCGGCGGATCTCGCCGAAGGAGTACTCGGCGTTGACAACCAGGTCGGTGGGCTCCTGCACCTCGATGAGGAAGACGCCCGGCCCGATGGCGTGGGCGGTTCCCGCGGTGACGAGGTACACCTCGCCCGGGCGGACCTCGATTCGGTTGAGGGCCGCGACCATGGCCGGGATGTCCTGGGCCTTGGCGGCCCGGCGGAAATCGGCCTCGGTCACCCCGTCGCGGAAACCGAAGAGGATGTGGGGCGTGTCCACACCGATGGTTCGCGTGGCCAGGACGAGCCAGGACTCGGTCTTGCCGAAGGTCGAGCCGAGGTGCTGGCGGGCAAAGACGCGATCCGGGTGGGACTGGATGGGCAGGCGCATGGCCGAGTCCAGGAGCTTGCAGAGGACTCCCAGCTCCCGGCCATGGCGGGCCACGTGAGCGGCCCCCAGCATGGCCTCCGGGAATTGCTCGATCAGCGTTCTGAGGAGGATCGTTCCGCTGCCGGGCAGCGTCACGCGGCTCAACCCCTCTTCGGGAGGCCGGTTGGGAAGCTTGGTGACCGTGGTGGAGCCGACCCAGTCCTCCGGAAAGTGACCGTCCTCCGGCCGCTGCACGCCTTGAAACCGGTCCAGCAGGGCCCCGCCCCGCCAGCGACGGTACACGCGGTTCTGCGCCAGCGGCAGCGGGCGGCGCGTCAGAGGCTCGAGCGATGCGGGGGGCTGAGAGGGCATGGCTTCATCCTCTCCGGGCATTGAGATTGAAAGCCGCGCTGCACTTCGTCACCCCGGTGAAAACCGGGGTCCAGGGTCGGTCCGCCTGGATTCCGGCTTCCGCCGGAATGACGTGCCTGACACCCTGCGTGCGGGTCCCGCGAACGTCGGGAAGCGTTGGAACAATTCGCGCAGTAACGCATGCGTATACTCCCTCTCGCCGGGGGCCGCGTGGGTCCAGTCTCCCCCAGCGGCGACCGCGTGTCAACCGTCGCGCCTCGGGCTATGCCGGGGCGTCCCGTTGGAGTATGATGCCTCGGAGCGGCATGAGTCAGGCGTCGCGGAAACCCCGAGCGAGGAGGAGACAGATGTCCGGCCAGGTTGCCTACACATCGCACGTGCGGATCGAGCGGGTGAAGGGCCCGCTGCGGCGGGCCTATCTGCCGGTGGAGACACAGCCGACCCTGTTCGGCGTGCACTCCGAGGTGGCGCAGCATTACGGCGTGGACCCCGCCGTCCACGAGCCCCACGCCACCACCCTGGACTATATCGTCGCGGCCGCCGCCGGGTGACTCACGGGAACCTTCGGGGGCGCGCTGGAGGCGCGCGGGATTCCGGCGGGGGAAGGCCGGCTGGTCTCGGAGGCCACCGGCGAGATCGAGGCAGACGGGCGGGTGCTGGTGATCCGCCGCATTCACGTGCGCTATCGGCTGAAGCTGGAGCCGGAGAAGCGCGAGGCGGCGGAGCGGGTGCTTCGGATCCACGCCGATCACTGCCCGGTCGCCCGCAGCATCGGCGGCTGCATCGCCATCTCGACCTCGCTCGAGATGCAGGATGCGTGATGGCGGGAGGCGGTCGCCCCGGCCGGCCGCCGTCCGGCCGGTCGCGGGGCGCGGGAGGACTCCAGATGCGCCAGATGCGGAGGGCGACGGAAACGAGCCGGTCCGCCCGGCGGCGGGTCAGCCCGACAGGGGCCGCGTGGCTCCTGGCAGCCGGGCTGCTCGTAGCGGCAGGCGCGGCCCAGGCCCTGGACCTATCCAGTCCGGGCTTTCCGGCGGGTGGGGAGATTCCGGCGACCTACACCTGCGACGGGGTAGACAGGTCGCCGGCCCTGCGGTGGGGCGACGTGCCGGCGGGCGTCAAGGAGTTCGCGCTGATCGTGGACGATCCCGACGCGCCGGGGGGTGTCTGGGTCCACTGGGTGCTCTATGGGATTCCGGCGGACGTGCGGTCCCTCCCCGAGGGGGTCCCGCCGAGAGACGCCGTCCCGGGGTCCGGGATCCAGGGCGTGAATGATTTCCGGCGGACAGGCTATGGGGGCCCCTGTCCGCCGCACGGACCGGCCCACCGGTACGTCTTCACCCTGTATGCCCTGGACAGCCGATTGGACCTCAGGCCGGGCCTGACCAAGGCGGATCTGCTGAAGGTGATGGAGGGCCACATCCTGGCCCGCGGCGAGATCGTGGGGCGCTACAAACGCCGCTGAGGGCGCGGGCCGTTCCGGGGCGATCAGGCCCGGTCGCCCAGCAGCTTCTCCATGATGACGATGTCCACCCGGCGGCCGTCCAGGAGACCCTGCTCCTTGTAGATTCCCACCTCCCGAAAGCCGGCCGCCCGGTAGAGCGCCATCCCGCCCGGGTTAAAGGGGAAGGCCGCCAGGACTAGCTTGTGATACCCGAGGTCTCGAGCCCGCTCGGTGAGGGCCTGGAGCAGCCGTCCCCCCACGCCGCGGCCGCGCCAGGAGCGCTCGACGTAGAGCGAGAAGTCGGCCACGTAATCGTACGCCTTCCGGGGATTGAACGAGTTCAGGCTGCCGAACCCGACCACCCGACCGTCCGTCTCGGCCACCAGGACGGGATGCCGGGGCCCCCGTGCCTGGAGCCAGGCCCGCCGCTCTTCGACTGGCCGTTCCTCCGTCTCGAGGGTGGCGGTCCGGTCAACGATCCCCTGGTTGTAGATCAGGGCGATGGCCGGCGCGTCCTCCAGGACGGCCTCCCGGATGCGGATATCTTTCACTTCGCGGCCGGACATGGCTCCTCCTTCGTGTCGATCGGCTGCCATTGTAGGCGGTCGTTCGGCCGTGTCAACCGCTACGGGCGGATTCGCGTGCTGCGACCGGCGGCAGCTCGCCGCGGGTTTTTTCTTGACGCCTGGGGACCGGGCAGGGGATGCTCTGGCTCCGATCCAGCCGCCGACTTGGTTCATTCCCGTCGGTTGCCATACCCCCGGTTCCGGGTCCACACGCGCGAGGGGACACACGCATGGATCCCTGCTACCGCATTCAGGACGTTCGAGCAGCTCGAGACGCCGGCCCTGGTCTTCTACGAGGATCAGATCCGCCGGAACATCGCCCACATGGGCGAGCGGCTGGGCGGCTACGCCCGCCTGCGGCCGCACATCAAGACCCACAAGTGCCGGGAGGTTCTCGACCTCCAGATGGCGGCCGGCATCCAGCGCTTCAAGTGCGCCACCATCAAAGAGGCCGAGATGGCCGCGGGCGCCGGGGCAGCGGAGGTGCTGGTCGCGTATCCGGTGGTCGGCCCGATGGCGGGGCGGGTGGCGGCCCTGCAGAGACGGTACCCGCTCGTCCGGTTCGACGTCTCTGGCGGATGCGCCCGCGCTCATCCCGCCGCTGTCGCAGGCGGCGGCCAAAGAAGGGGTCGAGCTGGGAGTCATGGTGGACTTGAATGCCGGCCTGGATCGGACGGGCGTGGCCTCGCCGGCGGGGGCGGCGGCGCTGGCGCGGGCCATCCAGGACGCGCCCGGGCTGCGCTTCGCCGGGCTGCACGGCTACGGCAGCCGGCCGGCCCGCGGTGAGGCGGAAGAGCGGGAGCGGGTGTACCGGGACGCCATCCAAGCGACTGTGGCGATGCGACGTGGGCTGGAGGCCGCCGGCATCCCGGTGCCCCGCGTGACGGTCGGAAACTCGCTGGACTATCACCTGGCGGCGGAGATGGATGGGGTGGACGAGGTGTCTCCGGGAACCTGGATCCTCTGGGACAAGGGGTACGAGGATCTGCTGCCCGGGCACTTCGCCTGGGCCGCCCTGGTGATCGGCCGGGTGATCAGCCGGCCGACAGCCAGCCTGTTCGCGGTGGATGCCGGCTATAAGTCCGTGTCGGCCGATCCCGCCATCCCGCATGCCCAGGTGATCTCCGTGCCAGGGAGCGAGGTGGTGGGGCGCTGGGAGGAGCATCTGCTGGTCCGCCTGCCCGACGCCTCGGCGGAGCCCACAGTCGGGACGCCGATCTACGTCGTCCCGGTCCACGTCTGCTCGACGGTGAACCTGTGGGACGAGGCCGTGGTGGTGAACGGGCAGGGGCAGGTGGCCGGCCGTTGGAAGATCGCCGCCCGCGGACACTGAGCATCGGTGTGAGCGGCTGACACGAGGGACGGAAGGCCAGGCACTCGCTCGCATCTGCGCGACATGATCACGGCACGGGAAACAGACGGGCGGGATCGAATTCCAGCGTGCGCCGGAAAGAACACTTGCAGGATTTCTTTGTACAGCCTGCCGAGTGATGCGGGCCCCGCGGCCGCACCCGTTGACAGCCCCATCCCTAGAACTTCTGTCTCTATGGACGGCGAATTTTCCCGCTTGACAGGATAATTCGCTGGTGATACGTGTAAAACTCCAATAAGAATTGGTGTAAGACTATATAAAGTATATTACTGTAAATACAATGACTTACAAAAAAGTAACGCGACATAACAAGATTTTTGAGACCATCCGCGATCGGATCGTCTACATGGACTATCCCCCGGGAATGGGCCTGACCGAAAAAGAGCTCTGCCAGGAATTCAAAGTCAGTCGAACCCCCCTGCGAGAGGCGATTCGAAAGCTTGAGGAGATGAAGCTCGTCAACGTCATCCCTCGCTTTGGGACGTACGTTTCGCCTATTGATATCAATGAGATACGGTGCGCCTTCGAAGTCAAGATAAAGCTCGAGGGCCTGGCGGGAGAGCTGGCCGCCAAGCGCATTACCGCCGATAAGCTGGAGGAAATGAGCGGGCTGGTCGCGGATGCGGATCGGATATTGGAAGACGGTGAGCACCGAAGCCTCATCGGGCTGGATGCGCGCTTCCACGAGATCATTTATGTGGCTACGCAAAACACCATTCTCCAGGAATTTCTGGAGAACCTCCACAGCCGCTGCGCGCGCCTGTGGGGCTCATCGCTGAGCGAGGTCATCCCGAGCCGGGAGGTCATTGACCAGCTTCGCGGCATTCAGTCGGCCCTCCACGAAAAGGACGGCAAGAAAGCCGGGCAGCTCATGGAAGCCCACGTCCAATATTTCATCGACAGGATCAAGATGCAGCTCCTCTGACCAGCGGCGCTCGCGCCGAAGGAGGGAATCCTATGCAGGTGCTCAACGTCAATGACCGGAAGGACACGAAGATCCAGACCTTCCCCTACAAGGGGAAGCCGCTCGAGGTCAAAGATGTCTGGATTCGATGGCTCTCCCAGGCGGGGCCGGATGGATCCCCGGAGTATGGGCTTCGGTTCTTCACCATCGGTCCATCGGGATTCATTCCGATCCACAACCACCTGTATCACCAGACCATGTACATCCTGACCGGCCGCATGAGCTGCGTGTGCCATGACCCCACGACCGACGAGGTCGTGGAGGAGAAGCTCGTGGGCCCCAACGACTTCATCTACGTGCCGAGCATGGAGCCTCACAGCATGAGGAATCTGAGCGACTCAGAGCCCGCGACGTTCCTGTGTTGTATTGCCAACGTGTACGAGGACGAGCGGGACTGAGAGGAAAGGAGACGAACCGTGAGAGTTGCGTCGCGATTGGAGGCTTTCCGAGCGTACTTGGGCACCGAGATGAACGTGCGCCTCACCCGAATGCGCAGCGAAGGGCGGGACGTCATCAATCTCGGGCTGGGGGATCCCGATGTCACGCCCCCGCCCCACCTGCTGCATGCCCTGCAGGAGGCGGTGGGCGCCCCGGACCATCACCATTACCCCAGCTTCTATTCCAACCGGCCTCTCAAGGAGGCCATCGCCGGGTGGTACGGGAGGCGCTTCGCAGTCGAGCTGGATCCGGATACCGAAGTCCTTCCGCTCCTGGGCTCCAGCGAGGGGCTGTTCATCATCCACCTGTGCCTGCTGGACCCAGGCGACACGGCCCTGGTGCCGGATCCCTGCTATCCCTCGTACGTGGCGGGGGTGAAGCTTGCCGGGGGCCAGGTGGAGCCGATCCCCCTGCTCCGGAAGAACGGATTTCTCCCGGATCTGGAGTCGATCCCGTCCGATGTTGCCAAGCGGGCCCGGATGATCTGGGTCAACTACCCGAATAACCCGACGGCGGCGGTGGCCCCGCCCGAATTCTACCGCCGGCTGGTGGCGTGGGCGAAGGCCGCCAACGTCATCGTCGTGCACGACAACCCGTATTCGGAGGTCGCATTCGACGGATACCGGGCACCCAGCTTCCTGCAGTTCCCCGGCGCCAAGGAGGTGGGAGTGGAGTTCCATTCCCTCTCGAAGAGCTACAACTGCTGCGGCTGGCGCACCGGGATGTTGGTGGGAAACAAGGATGTCATCGCCGGCATGGCCAAGATCAAGTCCCATTCCGACCGGGGGATGTACTACCCGATGCAGGTGGCCTCTACGGCGGCCCTGAACGGCCCGGTGGATTTCATGGCGGCTCGGAATGCAACATTCAAGGAGCGACGGGACATCGTGGTCAACGGCTTGCGCGCGGTCGGGCTGGACGTCGATCTGCCTCAGGCCACGTTCTACGTCTGGTCCACCATTCCGGCCGGGTTCATCTCCCAGGACTTCTGCTTCAAGGTGCTGGACACGATCAACGTGTGGATGATCCCCGGCTCCATGTATGGACAGTACGGCGAAGGGTACCTGCGCATCGCCTTGACCCATCCGGCGAAGCGCCTGGCGGAGGCCATGGCTCGGCTGAAGGAATTCTTGGGATAGCCGCCGGATGCGGCCCGGGGATCACCGTCCCGAGGGGATCTCAGGTGCGCCGCCGCGGCTCGCCGAGCTCACCACACGGATCGTCACACCGGAAAGGCTGGCGGAGCGGCAGATGGCCACGCGGGAGGAGGCCGCGCCCGCGTGGCCGGGGCCTCGGGGGCCGGCAACGGCGGGGCGGCAGGCGGAGGATTCATGGCGTCCACGATCCTGGAGTCGGAGTTCTACGGCGATGGCTGGAGCACCCCGGAGATGCGCGCGGTCTTCGACGATCGGCGTCGCTACCAGCGCTGGCTGGACATCGAGGCGGCCCTGGCCCGCGTTCAGGGCGACCTGGGTGTGATCCCTGCCGAGGCGGCCCGGGAAATCGCGCGCCAGGCCAGGCTGGAGAACATCGATCTCGACCGGCTCAAGGCCGAGCTCCGGCAGACGCAGCATTCCCTGGTCCCCCTGCTGCGCGGGCTGCAACGCGCCTGCGCCGGCGGCCTGGGCGAATACGTCCACTACGGCCCCACGACCCAGGATATCGAGGATACCGGCGCCGTGCTCGAGCTCCGGGACGCGCTGGGGATCCTCCTGCGGGACCTGCGCGCCATCGAGGCTGCGCTGATGGAGCTGAGCCTCCGGCACCGCGACACGACGATGTGCGGCCGGACCCACGGCCAGCAGGCCCTGCCCATCACCCTGGGGTTGAAGTTCGCGGTGTGGGTCAGCGAGATTCGGCGCCACATCGAACGCTTCAAAGAGATGAAGCCGCGCCTGTTCGTGGGGATGCTTCACGGCGGGGCCGGGTCGATGGCTGGTCTGGGGCCGAGGGCCATGGAGACCATTGCGGGGCTGATGCGGGCATTGGACCTGGGTGTGCCCGACGTGGGGTGGGGCAACGCCCGAGACAACCTGGCGGAGTATGCCACCCACGTGGCCATGGCCGCCGGGACCATCGGGAAGCTGGTCAACGAAATCTTCGAGCTGGGTCGAACCGAGATCGGAGAGTTCGCCGAGGCGCTGCCCGAGGGCTACGTGGGCAGCAGCACCATGCCGCACAAACGCAACCCGGAAATCTGCGAGCAGGTGGTGATGCTGTCCCGCGTCATTCGCGCCCATGCCCTGGTGGCCATGGAGGCCATCCAGGCTGCCAATGAGCGGGACAGCCGCAGCTGGCGCACGGACTGGTGGTCCCTGCCGGAGTGCTCCATGCTGTTCGCGGCCATGCTGGCCATGACCAAGCGGCTGGTCATGACGATGGAGATCCATGAGGACAGGCTTGCCGCCAACCTGGACCGGCTCCGCGGACTGCTCTTGTCCGAGGGGCTCATGTTCCAGCTCGGCGAGAAGATCGGAAAGCAGACGGCGCATCACGTCATCGGCAAGGCGTGCCTGGAGGCGCACCGGAGTGGCCGGTCTCTTCGCGAGGTCCTCCAGACCCTGCCGGAGGCGTCGGCGCATCTTTCTCCCCAAGAGATTGACGGGCTGCTGGACTACCGGAAGCACATCGGGTTCGCCCGGGAGCTGGTGGATCAGGTCTGTCGGACGTTGGCGGCCGCTCGGAAAACCGACGGGGCGATTCTGAGATACTGCGGGCAAGCTGCGGAGGGCTGAATGGCGGCGGCGGGCAACGCATCCGATGGCGGTCCACACCGCTCCCTGACGAGGACGCTGGCCGAGTTCGCGGCCGCGCTCCGGCTGTCTGATCTCGATCCGGCCGTGGCGGACGCGGCGCGGCAGGCCGTGTTGGATTGCGTCGGATGCGGTGTGGCGGGGGGGGCGGACCCTGCGGTGAGCCGCCTGCAGGCGACCCTGCTCAAGTCGGGAGAGGTCGGGATGTTGCCCGTCTTCGGCGGCGCCGCGAGGTTTGCGCCCCGGGCCGCGGCGCTCGTGAATGGAAGTCTGGCCCACGCACTGGAGATGGACGACACGCACTCCTTTTCCAGCGTACACGCCGGAGGTCCCATCGTGGCCGCCGTGCTGGCCGCCGGCTACAGCGGGGTAATCCCGGGTGCGCGACTCCTGGAGGGGGTGGTGACGGGCTACGAGATCGCCTGCCGCCTGGGGATGGCCATCCGGGGTGCCACCCCTTACCATCGGGGCTTTCATCCCACAGGCATATGTGGTGTGTTCGGAGCCGCCTCGGCCTGCGCCAAGATCCTGGATTTGGACCCTGGCGGGTTCCAGAGCGCCTGGGGAATCGCCGGGAGCATGGCGGGCGGCCTTATGAGCTATCTGCAGAACGGGGCTTGGACCAAGAAGTTGCAGCCGGGCTGGGCGGCGCAATCCGGCCTGCTGGCGGCAGTTCTGGCCACGGAAGGCTATCTGGGGCCGGATGACATCTTCACCGGTCGGTTCAATTTCTGCCGGGCCTATGCTGACGCCTGGGATCCGGCGATCTTCGTGCAGGAACTGGGATCGCGCTTCGAGATCTGCCGAATGTCCTTCAAGCGGTTTGCCTGTTGCCGAACCATCCACGGGCCAATCACGGCGGCGCTGAAGATCCGGCAGCAGCCCGGATTCGATGCGGCGTGCGTGGAGCAGGTAGAAGCGCGCATCCCCGACGAGGACCTCGATCTGGTGGTGGAGCCCATCGAGGCGAAGGTCCACCCTCGCACGATCGTGGAGGCCCAGTTCAGCATGCCGTTCGGTATTGCCCTGGCCCTGGTGCGCGGAGATGCCATGCCGGGCGACTATCGCGAGGAGAGCCTGCGGGACCCTTCGATTCAGAGGATTGCGGCGGCATTCCGGTATGTGGTCGATGGGGCCTACACGCGGCGGCGGCCGCGGGAGTTCCCGTGCTGCCTCCGGGTCCGCGCGGGCGGAAGATGGTACGCGGCCGAGGTGGATGCCCCCCTGGGCGACTGTACCAACCCCCTTTCCGCGGTGGAGCTCCTGGGGAAGTTCGACGCTCTGACCCGTCCCGTGCTGGGACCGGCCCCCTCCGAGGCCTTGCGGGCAGCTGTCCAGCGCCTCGGAACAGGTGGATCGGCCGACCGGGCCAATCGCATCCTCGATCTCGCGGCGCTGCCAGCAGACGGGCGCCCGTCTTGACCTGCCGATGCCGGGATCGCATTGTCCTCCCCGGCGGCGAGTGCTGGACAGGATCTCGAAGATCCTGCGATATGGAAGGTCTTCTGCCGGGATGCAGGGGAGGAAAGGAGAAGGAATGATGCGAAGGACTTTCGCGGGGATCGCCATCGGCGCGATCGTGGTTCTTGTCGGCCTGCTTCCCCAGCTCGGGAACGCCCAGGAGCTGGCCAAGGAGCAGCATATCCGAATCGCCATTCCTGTGGCCGACATTCGCAGTTTGGACCCGGCCTACGCCACGCTCACCGGCGAGAGCGAGATTGTCGGTGAGATCACCAATGGCCTACTTCGGTTTCCCCACGGCAAGCTCAACGTGGAGAAAATCGAGGGTGACCTGGCCGAGCGGTGGGAGGTCTCACCCGACGGCCTGACCTGGACCTTTCACCTGCACAAGGGGGTGAGGTGGCACAAGGGCTTCGGGGAAGTCTCGGCCGAAGACGTGAAGTTCACCTTCGATCGAATCATGGATCCCAAGAGCGGATCGCCCTGGATCAAGAAGTACGCCAACGTCCGGGCCGTAGAAGTCGTGGACCCGCTTACAGTGCGCATCCGGCTCAAAAAAGCCGACCCGTTCTTCGCCCTGGACGTCATCGGCTATCATGGCGGCCAGATCGTTTGCAAGAAGGCGGTGGAGAAGTTCGGCAAGGACATCGCCTTCAATCCCATCGGCACGGGACCGTTCGTGTTCGAGTCCTACACCGCGGGACAGGGAGTCATCCTCAAGCGAAATCCCACATACTTCCGCGGCGCTCCCATCCTGGAGACCGTGGAGTACCTCTTCATGCCAGACGACAATAGCGTCATGCTGGCCCTGCAGAAGGGGGAGATCGATCTGGGGGCGGGCGTGCGCCGGAAGGAGTGGGCCGAGCGGGCAGCCAAGCTGGGTCTGGTGCTCATGCCCCCCAACCCGCCGCAGCAGAGCATCCTTGTGTTCAACATGACGCGGAAGCCGCTGAACGATCTCCGGGTCCGGCAGGCTTTGGCCTACGCCCTGGACAGGAACGTCTTTGTCGACCTCGTGGGCCCGGTGCTGGGTGGACCCCAGATCGGTCCCATCCCCCCCGGCTACTTCGGGTACACCGAGGAGGGGATGGACCCCTACAATTACAATCCGGAAAAGGCCAAGAAGCTTTTGGCGGAGGCCGGATATCCCAATGGATTCGACCTGGGGGACGTGAACGTCGCCAGATCCTGGGACTACCTGGAGCCCATGAAGATCGTCCAGGAGCAGTGGCGTAAGATCGGAGTGACGTTCAATCTCAAGGTGGTGGACCACCCGACCTATCACAAGCTCATCCGCGAGGATGTCAACCCCGTGGTCATCTACGGCGGCGTGCGTCTGCCCGTGGCCAGCTCACTGTTGACCGAGTTCTACAGCAAGGATGCCATCGTGGGGAAGCCGACGGCGATCACCAATTTCTCGCACTACGGGGAAGTGATCCCGGGCATCGACGAATACCTGCAGAAGGCGGCAGCGACGACGAATCTGGCGGAGAGAAAGAAGTTCTTCATGTTGGCCGAGCAGAAGATCAACAAGGACCTGCCCGCCTATCCCCTGTTCCTCAACCGGGTGGCCATGACGCGCCAGAAGTGGGTGGACCTGGGGTATGACACCAATCCGTACGAGACCCTGTACTACGTCATCGAGGTGACCGAGAAGACGAAGCTCCTGAAACATTGAGCGGCACCGTGTGGCGGTGGGAGCCTCCCGGGCGGGAAGCTCCCACCCACCGCACCGGACACACTTCTTGCTCGGAGGGCGAGGCGGTTGGCTATCCTTCCGGGTAATGCTGGAGATATGTCGTGCTGAGGTTTGCACTGCGCCGAATCCTCTGGACGCTCCCCCAGATCCTCTTCGTCTTCACCATCGTGTTCTTCGTCATGCGGGTGGTGGCCGGCGATCCGGCCCAAGTGATCCTTGGTGAATACGCCAACGCGGAGGCGCTGCGGAATCTGCGGGAGTCGCTGGGGCTGAACGAGCCGCTCCTGGTCCAGTATGGCACGTCGCTGTTCAGCCTGCTGCATGGAGACTTCGGGCGGTCAATGATCAACAATCGGCCCATCGCTCCGGAAATCCTCGAGGTCCTGCCGTACACCATCGAGCTGACACTCGCCGCCATCATCATCGGGGTCGTGGTCGGCCTTCCCCTCGGCATCGTGTCCGCGCTCCGGCGCAACACCATGGCGGACTACCTCCTCCGCGTCTTCTCGCTCACCGGGCTCTCGATGCCCGCGTTTTATCTCGGCGTCGTGCTTCTGATCCTATTCGCCGTGAAGCTCGGCTTCTTTCCCATCATCGGGTTCCGCGAAGGGAGCGGCCTGTTGGAGCAGATGTACTACCTTGTCCTGCCGGCATTGAGCCTAGGCCTGACCATGGCCGCCTTCACGACCCGGATGAGCCGGTCGAGCATGCTGGAGCGCCTGGGCGCCGACTACGTCCGCACGGCGCGGGCCAAGGGGCTTCCCGAGTATAAGGTCATCTTCAAGCACGCCCTCAAGGACTCCCTGATTCCGATCGTCACGGTCATCGGCGTCTACGTGGGAGTCCTGATGGGCGGGTCCATCCTGACCGAGATGGTCTTCAACCGGCCCGGCCTGGGGAAATTTCTGATCGGGGCCATTCAGCAGCGGGACTACAACGCCATCCAGTCGGGGCTGGTGATCTACGCGGGGATCGTGGTGTTCGTCAACTTGGGGGTGGATCTCGTCTACGGCGTCATCGACCCGCGCATCCGGTACGAGTAGAAGGGCGACCATGGCCATTGCGAGGCAGAGAGCTCTCCTGTCGTTCCGGCGCAACAAGGTGGCGGTCTTCGGCCTTGTCCTGGTGGTCGTCCTGCTTGTCGTCGCCATCTTCGCCGGCCTGCTGTCCCCCTACGACGTGCGCGAGCAGAATGTCCGCCAGCGGTACTCCCCCGCATCGGCCGCCCACTGGCTCGGCACGGACGAGCTGGGCCGGGACGTTCTCTCCCGGATCCTCCTCGGGTCCAGGGTCTCGCTCTTCGTGGGGCTGAGTTCGGTGGCGGCGGCCATGGTCCTCGGGCTGTGGCTCGGGGTGCTCGCCGGTTATAGAGGCGGGCGGTCGGACCGGATGATCACCTGGATCGTCGACAGCCTCATGGCGTTCCCGTCCCTGCTGCTGGGCCTCCTGGTGGTCAGCGCCATCGGACCCGGACTGCGGAACACCATCATCGCCATCGCGCTGGCGTTCGTTCCCCGCTTTGCGCGGGTCGCGCGAGGACAGACGATCGTTCTCCGCGAGTACGAGTTCATCCTGGCCGAAAAGGCTGCCGGCGCCTCGGACACGCGCATCATCCTCCGCCATATCCTGCCGAACCTTGTCGGCGAGATCGTGGTCATGGGCAGCCTCTGGATCTCCACGGCGATCATCATCGAGTCCAGCCTGAGCTTCCTGGGCCTGGGCGTGCAGCCGCCCACGCCTTCCTGGGGGATGATGATCAAGTCCGGAGTGGACGAGATCCTCATCGCTCCCTGGTTGGCGGTGTATCCGGGCGTGGCCATCTCCCTCGCCGTCCTGGCCTTTAATTTGGTCGGGGACGGCATGCGCGACGTGCTGGATCCGAAGCTCCTGCGCTAGGGGCTTATTCCCTGTAATCACGGCGGACATCCGCAGGACAGCTCCGATGGACTATCCGTTCGACACGGTCGTCAATCGCCGGAACACCGACTGCATAAAGTGGGACGATATCCAGCGCCGCTACAGGGTCAGCGGGGAGGATCTGCTGCCGTTCTGGGTGGCCGACATGGAGTTCCGGCCGCCCGAGGCCGTGGTGGAGGCCATGGTCCGCCGCGCCCGGCACGGCATCTGCGGGTATCCGGCGGGCCTGGACGGCTACCATGCCGCCATCCGCGGCTGGCTGCTCCGCCGCCACGGCTGGGAGATTCAGGAGGACTGGATTCTCTCCACGCCCGGGGTGGTCTCGGCCGTCAATCTGCTGATTCGAACCCTCACCACGCCCGGGGACGGCGTCGTCCTGCAGCCGCCCGTGTACTACCCGTTCTTCCGCGGGGTGGAGGAGAATGGCTGCCGGCTGGTGGAGAACCCGCTCCGCTTCGACGGCCGGCGCTACCGCATGGACTTCGACGATCTGCGGGCCAAACTGCGCCAGGCCAAGCTGCTCATCCTGTGCAGCCCCCACAATCCGGTGGGACGGGTGTGGACGTTGGAGGAGATCATGACGCTGGCCTGCCTGTGCCTGGAATCGGGGGTCCTGGTCATCTCCGACGAGATTCACTTCGACCTGGTCTTCTCCGGCCACGCCCACACGGTGTTTGCCTCGCTGTCGGAGGAGCTGGCCCAGCGCTCGGTGGTGTGCACCTCGCCCAGCAAGAGCTTCAACCTGCCCGGCCTGCATCCCGGGATGGTCTTCATCCCCAACCCGCAGCTCCGCGGCGAGTTCCAGCACACGCTGCGGGCCTGCGGCTTGCCGGGCCCCAATGTCTTTTCCCTGGAGGCGGTCAAGGCCGCCTACGACCACGGGGAGCCGTGGCTGAAGGAGCTGCTAACGTACCTGGAGCAGAACGCCGCCGTCCTGGAGCGCGCTGTGGCGGAGGAAATGCCGCGTCTTCACCTGGTGCGGCCCGAGGGCACCTACCTGGCCTGGCTGGATTGCCGGGAGCTGGGCATGGATCCCCCCAGCCTGGAGCGATGGCTCCTCGAGGAGGTCCGGCTGGTCCTGAATCAGGGCTACACGTTCGGTTCGGGGGGAGAGGGCTTCGTCCGGATCAACTTCGCCTGCCCGCGGGCCATGCTGGAGGAAGGGCTGGCCCGCCTGGCCCGCGCCGTCCGGGCCCTCTAGCAGGCTCCTGAAAAAGGCCCATCTGCCGGGTACCCATCCCGAGGGATGGGTGACGCCGCCTTGCCGTTCGACAGGCCCTTCGACAAGCTCAGGGCGGTGAGCACAGTCGAACCGCTCACGGTCCCGAGAGAAGTCGAGGGACATCTGGACCTTTTTGAGCAGCCTGGGAGGAACGGGTTTCTCGGCAGCCTGCTAGGGGCCGCTACGGCTTCGCGCTCCAAGTGACGAAGGTATCCATCGACTTGATCGCCGCCCGGATGTCCGTGTAGACGGGCAAGCCGTGCCCTTCCAGGATGGGCTTGCTGCCCCGTCGCGCCAGGTCGAAGAACTGCCGCCCCTCGCCGGGATCCAGCCCTTCGATGTACAGGGCGATTACATCGCTTCCGGCATCCGCCTCGAAATAGGCCAGGCGATCGGCGATCTTGACGTCATACTTGTTGCCGAAGCTGACGATGGTCCGGAACAGCCGCGCGTTGTGCAGCTTGTCGAGGGCGGTCACCGCGAACGCGCCGCTCTGGGTGAGCAGCACCGTGTTGCTGTGGCCCGAGGATTTCACCTCCAGCCGCTTCTCTTCGATGAACAGGGTGTTTAGGCCCGGCCGGTCCGCCGTGGGCGCCGTAAACACGCCCATGCAATTCGGGCCGATCACGCGGACGCCCGGCGGCAGCACATCCGCCAGCTCCCGGGCAAACTCCGGACAGGCGATGTTGGCCGGCATTCCCGAGTTCAGGAAGCCGCGAAGGTCCGGCCTCTGGGCCGGCGTTTAATAGCTCGACACCTCCTCCTGCATCCGTGCCATCACGAATTGCACGAAGAGCGGGTCGTCCTGCTCGATCACCTTGACGCCGCCGACCCGCTGCTTGTGGGCGATTTGTGGCGAGACGACCTTGACTACGAGCTTCCGGCCGAGAGGGGCCAGGCGTGCGGCATTCACCTCGCGCGGGTCGTTGACAAAGACCCACCGGGGAACCTGAAGCCCCAGCTCCGCGAGCACCTGATACACCTCGAACTCATACAGCGCCCGCCGCCCGTCCGCAGCCGCAGTCCTCAAGATCTCGTTGATTCGGCTCCAGGCCGTCGGCGGAGATGGGCACGGTCGCCTCCTGGGCACGAGGGCGGACGGCAAGCGGTCCGCACGGAGATTCCCCGGTGTGGGTTCTCCGCGGCTCGGAACAGATGCCGGAGGCCCCGGTCCTTGTTGCTTGGGCGGCGTCCGGCGATCTCGGAGAGCATGGCGCAATGCGTCGGATCGTGTCAAGGGGAGAGCCGCCCGCGGGCGGTTCGATCGCAAGCGGGGGGCCTGCGGCGGATGCACAGCGGGGTTGCGAGCCGGGGAGCGGTCAGCTAGACTACCGCCGGGGCGAGTCCCCCAGGCGCCGCCCGGATCGGGCGAGGAGGGAGCTGAGGCATGGCCAAGTACATCGGGATCCTCACGGCGGGGGGCGACTGCCCCGGCTTGAATGCGGCCATCCGGGGGGTGGGAAAGGCGGCGATCGGGTTCTACGGTATGCAAGTCATCGGCTTCCGGGACGGCTTCCGGGGATTCATGGAGAATCGCACCATGGAGCTTGACAGCAACGTGCTGTCGGGAATCCTGACCCTGGGCGGCACTATCCTCGGCACCAGTCGGGACAAGCCGCACCGCATGCCCGTCGCCGGCGAGCTGCGCGACATGACCGGCGTCATGGCCGAGAACTACCGGAAGCACCACCTGGATGTCCTGGTCTGTCTGGGCGGGGGCGGCACCCAGAAGCACGCGCTGCGCCTGGCGCAGAAGGGAATGAATATCATCACCCTGCCCAAGACCATCGACAATGACGTGGCGCTGACCGACGTCACCTTCGGGTTCGACACGGCCCTCGGCGTCGCGACGGAAGCCATCGACCGCCTGCACAGTACGGCACACAGCCACCACCGCATCGTCCTCGTCGAGATCATGGGAAACAAGGTGGGCTGGCTGGCGCTGGGGGCGGGGATGGCCGGCGGCGCCGACGTGATCCTGATTCCGGAGATCCCGTACAACGTGGAAAGCGTGGCCGAGGCCATCCGCCTCCGCAGCCACAGCGGCAAGCGCTTCAGCATCGTGGCCGTGGCCGAGGGCGCCATCTCGCAACAGGATGCGAAGGCCCTGGAGGCCGCCCAGCATGCCGTCAAGCGGGCGACGTCCAAGGCCGCCAAGGGCAAGGCCGAGGCGGCGGTGAGCCAGCTCGAAACCCAGCAGGCCGGCCATACCTTCCGTCTGGCTAAGCAGCTGGAGCAGCTGACGGGCCTGGAGTCGCGGGTCACCATCCTCGGCTATCTCCAGCGAGGGGGGACGCCGTCGGCCGCGGATCGACTCCTCGCCACGCGATTGGGCACGGCGTGCGCCGACCTCATCAAGAAAGGCCATTATGGGGTGATGGTGGCTGCGCGCGCCGACAGCGCGAAGCCCGTGCCGCTGGAGGACGTGGCGCGCAAGCTGAAGTTCGTTCCTCTCAATCATCCCTGGGTGGCGGCAGCGCGACGCGTGGGCACTTGCCTGGGCGATTAGCCGGCCCGGCCCGGGCTTGCCGGGAGCCGTTCCTCGCGGCACTGCAGAATCGTGTTGACAGGCTCAGGTGTCCGGGAAGCCTGTCACCCGGATCGCCGTCGGGCTGCCGTGTCCGCCCGTGTCCGTTCCTGCCGTGCGCACTGGGCCGTGTGGGCCCTGGACCCTTGCCAGCTTGATACGCGACCCCGCACCCGTGGAGCCGGTCGGGGGAGCCTTCGCGACTGGAGGTCCCGTCATGGCCGACGGATCGCCGCTGCATCGCTCGCCGCGGTTCCCGATCGTTCTGCCAGTTCTGTTCCGAACGGCGGATGCGGCCCCCCGGAGCGGCAAGGGCCGCTCGTGCAGCCTGAGCGACGGGGGGGCCTGCCTGGAGCTGGCCGAGAGCCTTGCGCCGGGCACACTCCTCGACGTGACCCTGCAGACCGACGAGGGGGGGCTGACCATGGAGGCCGAAGTGGTCTGGGTCGGGCGGCGGGGCTCGGCCGGCAGGGGCACGCTGCACGGCATCAGGTTCACCGGCCTCATCCCGGAACAGAAGCGGGCCGTGCGCAGGGTCATCCAGCGCCTCGGGAGGCTGCCGCAGGATGCCAGCCGCGTGCCGGTGCGGCTCCCGGCGCGGTGCCGTCCTGCCGCCGGTACGGGGGTGCCCGTCCAGGGCTGGACCGAGGACATCGGCCAGGAGGGCCTCTCCGTATCCCTGCCCCAGCGGTTCCCCGTGGGATCCGTGATCGAGATCGCACTGCCTACACCGCGAGGCGCCTACACGACCGAGGCCACGGTCGTCTGGGTCGATCCTGCCTCGACTGGGCCGCACACCCGTCACGGGGTTCAGTTCGGACCGCTGATCTGGGTCCGCGAGCTAATCCTGGCCCTCTCCTCAGGCGAGCTGCCGGTCGGTCGCCCGGCGGGACCCAGGCCGGGCGGCGAGCCGGACCAGCAAGAGGGCCCCTGATGGCGGCGGCCCCACGGCGGGCTGGGGCGGGCTGCCGGTGAGGAGTTTCGTGGAGCGCCCGGGCACGAAGGCCGTCCTGATGCGCTGGCTCCTCCTGATCGCTGCCCTGGCGTCGGCCGGAGCGCCGCTCGGCTGCGCGACCTTCCAATCGGGGGCGGCCGTCACCCAGAAGAGGCTGATCGAGTTCGGCTGGGACGAGCCGGACACGGCCTTCATGCGCCGGCACATCGCCGAGATGGAGCGGAGCCCCTTCGACGGCTGCGTGTTTCACATCACCTACGTCAAGCCCGACGGAACGCCCGGTCAGTTCATGTGGGAGGCCTGGGGTCGGCGCGCCTTCACCCGGGCGGAGATTCAGCTGGCGCTGGCCGATCTCCAAGCCACGCGCTTCACCCGGTTCACCCGGAATTTCTTGCGCTTCAACACTGTCCCCGGCGATGTAGACTGGTTCGAGGACTTCTCGGCCATCCTCGCCAACGCCCGCCTGGCGGCGGAGGTCGCGCGCGCGGGGGGTACCAGGGGGGTCCTGTTCGATGTCGAGCAGTACAATGCGCCGCTGTTCGACTACCGCAAGCAGCGGGACGCCGGCGCGAAATCGTGGGAAGAATACGCCACCCAAGCCCGGCGGCGCGGCCGCGAAGTGATGGAGGCCTTCCAGCAGGGCTATCCGGGACTGACGGTCTTCCTCACCTTCGGCTACAGCCTATCCTGGCGGCAGACGCAGGAGGGAAAGGCGCCGCTCGCCGACACCGAGTACGGGCTGCTGGTGCCGTTCCTGGACGGCATGGTGGAGGCGGCGCAAGGGCAGACGCGGCTGGTGGACGGGTACGAATTGGCCTATTTCCACGACAAGGACGTCGCCGCGTTCGCCGACGCCTCCCGGACGATCCGGCAGGGGCTGCTCCCCCTGGTGGCCGACCCGCAGAAGTACCAGCGCCTGATCTCGGTGGGGTTCGGGCTCTGGATGGACTTTGACTCCACGGCCATCGGTTGGAACGGCGTGGACGGGAGCAGGAACTTCTACACCCCCGAGGAGTTCGAGCGGAGCGTCCGGGCGGCCTTGGAGGCCGCAGACGAGTACGTCTGGATCTACACGCAGATCCCGCACTGGTGGTCGGCGGAGGGGAAGCCGGTCAACCTGCCCGAGGGATACGCCGACGCCTTGCGCCGCGCCCGCGCCGGCCTCGCCCCGTGAGCGGATGCGCTGCACCCGATTCGATGCCGCGGGCGGAGAGAGGGGCGTCTCCCGGGGATCGCCCGGAGGGGAGTCAAAATGCGGGGACGCGCCCCGCAATTGGGTGTATACTCGCCGCCACAAGATCTTCCTGTGGGCCCGTCAGCGGCCTTCCCCGTGGCCCTCGCGCTGAACATCGAGAAGTTCCTCGCCGTGGGGCTCTCGAGTCCACAGCCCTAACGCAAAGCCTTGCTGTGCAACCGGGACCGTGGCCGGCAGCTTGCCCGAACGACTTGGCCACAGAAAGGATCCGCCTATGCCTTTCCGGAGGCCCCAATCACTTTCCATCGGGGATCTGACTGCGCCGCTGCCCATCGTCCAGGGCGGGATGGGGGTGGGGGTCTCGCTCTCCGGGCTGGCCGCCGCGGTGGCCAACGAGGGTGGGGTGGGGGTGATCGCCTGCGCCGGGATCGGGATGATCGAGACAAACCTGGCTCAGGACTTTGAGGCCGCCAATCTCCGGGCACTCCGCAAGGAGATCCGGCGCGCGCGAGAGCTCTCCAAAGGAATCGTCGGCGTCAACATCATGGTGGCCCTCTCGAATTTCGGGGAGTTGGTGAAGACGGCGCTCGACGAGGCCATCGACATCATCTTCTCGGGGGCCGGCCTGCCTCTCGATCTTCCCCGGTACCGCCGGGGAGGAGATCGCACGAAGCTGGTGCCGATCGTCTCGTCCGGCCGGGCGGCCAAGATCATCGCCAGGCGGTGGATGGAGCGGTACGACTATCCGCCGGACGCGGTCGTCGTCGAGGGACCGCGGGCGGGCGGCCACCTGGGGTTCAAACCGGAGCAGCTCGCCGACCCGGCCTACGCGCTGGAGCGGCTCCTCGCGGAGGTCCTCGCGGAGATCAGGCCCATCGAGGAGAAGGCGCGACGCCCCATCCCGGTCATCGCGGGCGGGGGGGTCTACTCCGGGGCCGACATGTATCGGTTCCTGCGGCTTGGCGCCGCTGGCGTCCAGATGGCGACGCGCTTCGTGACGACCCACGAATGCGACGCCTCGGCGGCCTTCAAAGAGGCCTACATTCGGGCGACGCCGGAGGACCTGGTGATCATCAAGAGCCCGGTGGGGATGCCGGGTCGGGCGATCCGGAACCAATTCCTCGCGGACGTGAATGCCGGCAAGCGGATGCCGTTCTCCTGCCCGTACCACTGTATCGTGACCTGCGATTACGCCACCAGCCCCTACTGCATCGCCCTGGCCCTCATCAGCGCCCAGCGCGGCCGGATGGATCGGGGCTTTGCCTTCGCCGGCGAGAACGCCCATCGAGCGACGGAGATCGTGTCCGTCAAGGCGCTGATCGGAACACTGCTCGCCGAATACCGGGCGGCATCGGCCTGACCGGCCGGCGGCGGGAGCGTCGGGAGGGGAGGCCGCCACGAATGAGGGGGATGCCCTCGCCGCCTGTACCCTTGCCGTCCGGTGAGGATAAACGCGAGCCTGAACACCACGGCGAGGTTCGTATGGGGCGGTGCCGGGGGAGCGAACCAGATTGTGGCCGGCTGTCTTGCCGACCGAAACGGGCGGGCCCCCGGGGCCGGCGTGGCCGGAGAGGACTAGGCCCTCTTTCGCCTCTTTCGCATCCAGCGTCGGGCCGACCGATACCCGAGGAGCGGGAGACGCGGAAGCGCATCCGCCAGGTCGCGCCACCGGACGATCCCGAGGCGACCGGCTTTCCTGATGATATGGGCGATCTGCGGGAGATCGTAGAACTCCGAGCGGATCCGGTCGCGGATCCGCCCGAGCTCCTTGAGCCCGTACCGGTCCGAGTACACCGGGCCGCCGACACGGTCATAGTGATAGCCCGGCGTCTGCTCAACCGCTTCCTTCAAGGGCGAGAACTTCTCGACGCGGAGTTTCTGGAACGAGATGGAGTCCAGCTTGATCTCCTTCGCAAACTTTGGGATGTAGAGCATCTCCTCTTCGGTCTCGCCGAGGTTGCCGTAGATGAAGTACCCGTGCAGATAGAAGTCGTACTGTGACAGGACGGTAAAGGCGTCCCGCACCTGCTGTTGGGTGATGCCTTTCTGCAGCTGCTTCAAGATCCGGTCGTGCGGAGACTCGATGCCGATCAGAAGGATCTTGAAGCCCGCCTGCTGCGCCTTGTCCAGCAGCCTGGGGTGTTTCGCCACGTCGATCCGGGCCTGGACCACAAAAGACTTCCGGATCTTGTTCTCGATGATCAGGTCGCACAGCCGTTCGGACCGCTGGGGATTGTTGAAGAAGTTGTCGTCGCTGAAGAGCACCGCGTCTGCGGCCACCGTCTTCAATTCCTCGACGACCGATTCAACCGGCCGCTCGGAATAGCCCCGCTTCTGCCCCAGCGGGTTCAGGCTGAACGTACAGAACTTGCACTTGAACGGGCACCCCCGCGTGGTCAGCACCGTGTCGAAGGTATGCCTGCTGAGGCGGACGCCGTGCTGAGTGAAATAGTAGTCGTGGCGTCTCAGGGACCGGTCCGGAAACGGAAGGGTCGCAATGTCGGGGAGCGGATGGATCTCGTTGTGCAAAATCCCTCCGTTCTCCCGGTAGGAGAGCCCACGGATATCCGCCCGCGGCACCCCGGAAACGACCTGCCGAATGACCCCCTCGCCCTCGCCGCGCACCACCATGTCGACATTGGGACACCGCCCGAAGAGGTCTTCGACTTCCACGGTCGCCTGGTAGCCCCCCACGACCGTGGTGATCTCCGGAGGGAGCCGTGCCACAAAGTCGCAGATCTCCCGGAACTGGGATTGCCAACGGATACTGACGCACAGGAGGTCGATCTCGTTCCTGATGAACTCGCTCAGGACCGTGGGATCCTGGTACGCCGTCTCGTAGCGCAGATCGAGGAGGGTGACCTTGCCGACCAGCCCCTGCATGCTGGCCGCGATGTACTCCAGACCGGTCGGGGGAAAGGTCCCCATGATGGCGGTGGAATCCGCAAAATAGGGGTTCAGGGCGAGGACGTGCTTGTACTTGCTCATGGGCGCATTATACAGGAACGGCGCTCATCTGCATCCGAATACTGGGACAAGTCTGGATGATCGGTCAGGATCAGGCAGGCAGCCCAGAATGAGATGTGGCCGTGTTGTGGGGGAGCGTCACCAGGATTGTCCGCCATGGGGTGTTTTGCACAATTAGGGTGCCGGGGGCCCGGCCCCCTGCGGGAGCGATGGAGTCGATCACCGACCTGCTATTCCTTCGGGTGCGGCGGATTGCCTTCCGAGAGTCCAAGATCTGAGGCGTAAGCGTCACTCCGCATCCTGGGGATCCGGCGTCGCGCGCAGCCAGAAAAGGCTATCGTCCACTTCCTGATCGTCCAGGGAATCCTCTGCGCCTCCCGCGAAGAACTGGCCCCGGCTGCGCTCGCGGATGGGTCCCTTCGGCCCGCGCTCTTCCCTGGAGCTGCGCCCCTTGGATTTGCGTCTCCCGTGCGGCGGCGCGTCCGGGCCAAAGGTCTTCGTCGGCTGAGCCGGCCGCGGTGCGCGGTCCGGTGCACCCGGCCCAGCTGCCCGCCCCCCCTGGGCGAAAGTGTTGGATCTGGACCCAGCCGCTTCTTCCCGGGGACGCGCCTCGTTGACGACGAGCGGCCTCCCCTTGAAGAGCTGCTGGTGAAAGCGGCGGACGGCCTCTTCGGCCTGCGCCGAGTCGCTCCACTCGACGAAGGCAAATCCCCTCGGCTTGCCGGTTTCCCGGTCTGTGGGCATCCGGATGGACAGCGGCGAACCGACAGCGGAGAACAGCTCCTGCAGCTCGGCCTCCGTCGCATCATAGGCCAGGTTCCCCACGAAAAGTCGCACCGACATCGATTCCTCCAGCGTTGGTTGTGCGCTCGCAGGGGCTCCGCCCCCTCCACGCGGTCGCCCTCTGCAGGAATCAAAAAGGACCCGTCTCGTGTCGGGTCCTTCCTGGTGGCTGCCGCAACCATACACCGACATGGTCGATTCAGGGCATGAACTATCCCCGACCTCGCTGTTCCTGTCAATTGAATTCCCACATCCGTCCGGCCCGCCGGGCGCCGACTGAAACCAATGGTAGGCTCCCCCGCCTTACCGTGCTACTCTGCTGGCATGGTCAATGACGGATTCCCCGACGAGGCCGCGCCGGCGGGCCGGCGGCCTGCGCGGTCCCCCCGGTCCACCCCCGAACTCATTGCCGAGTTGCAGGCGAGGGCCGCAGGCCTCACCTTGGCCGCCATCGCCGTGGTGAATAACGACGTCACCCAGTTCGTCTTTGCCGTCGATGACGATCCGCTGGGCGCGCTCAACAGCCTCATCGGCACCGGCGGCCATCCCATTGGCCTCGTGGGCGTCCGCATCGGTGGCGGCGCCATCGAGTACTATGCCCAGCCGTTTGTCGAATACCGGCACAACCCCCACGCGCTGGCTTACCTGCAGAGTCTCCGCCACCCATTTCTGGCCCTCATGCAGACGCATGTCGATCGCATTCCCGATGATCCTCGCCTGAACTGACCCCGTCGGAAAGCTCTCACCGCCAAGGCGCCGGGAATTGCAGGGCGGGGCACCCGGAGGCCTGAGCCCCGGCGCCCTCTCAGCCCGCGCCCTTTCCTCCCTTCAATCGGAGCCGTACTTGGGCAGCGGCCGGGACTCCTCGATCGCGAACTTGAGCAGGGCGGCCGCACGGTAGACGGCGTGGGCGAACTTGCCGTACGGCATCGTGAGGAACAGCCCCAGGACCGCGCCCAGGTGGACCACGAGCAGCAGCCCCAAGCCCCAGGTCTCCCGCAGGGCCAGCAGCAGGAGTCCCGTGAGACTGGTCAGGAACAGCAGCGCCAGGAAGGCGATATCCATCCCCTGCTGATTCTCATCCGTCAAAACCGGATTGCGCTTGCCCTTCAGCCAGAGCAGCCCCGCCGGTCCGATCAAGAGCCCCAACCCGCCGGTGGTTCCGAGCACGACCGGGAGGCTCCAGAACGCATAGGGGGCCGGCCAATCCAGCACGTAGTCGTAGAAGGCGGCGACCGTGGTAGCGGCAAAGCAGAGCAGGAAGCCGTAGAACGTCACGTGGTGGAAGCGCCGCCGGACCAGGCTGGGCTCCTCCTCGGGAGCAAAGCAGCCCTCGCCGCCTCCGCCGAGGTTCGTGAGCCGCAGCATATCCAGCGCCGCCCGGCTCAGGGCGGGCGGATCCGCCAGGGCGCCGAACCGCTCGCCGGTGTCGCGCCAGAACCGCCCGCCTCCTACCCCGAACGCCACGAGGACGCCGAGGGATGCGGCGCCGAAGAGAGCCACCATGACATGGTGGGGGAGCACCGCATAGAAGGCCCCCTCGGCGAGCGGGTGGCGCGAGAGCAGGGCCGACGGACCCGCCAGGATGAGCGCCCCCAGCAGGAGGAGCGCCAGGCTTGCCCCTGTGATGAGGCCGACCGCCAAGGCGTTGCGCCGGAACAGTCCGGCCAGGGCATCGGGCCACGCGTACTTCCGGTAGGTCGCCCCCCGGATCTCGGCGAGGGCCCTCGGGAAGTTCAGTGCGAACTCGTGGGGCGGCGCGTACTGGCAGGCGTCATAGCACGATCCGCACTGGTGGCACAGGTTGGCCAGGTAGTTCAGATCGCCCTCGCCGAAGGTGAGTCGCCGCTCGAGGGCCGGGAACACCGCGCAGTACCCCTCGCAGTAGCGGCAGGCGTTGCAGATGCGCATGAACCACTCGCCCTGCTGGACGAGCGGGGGGGAATCGTCCTAGCCGATGGCATGGCGCGCGGCCTCCTGGCCCGCGATTCGTCCGAAGATGGTGCCGATGGTCATCCCGATGCCGGCCAGGTACCCCTTTCCCAGGATGTTTCCCGCCATGATCTCCCCCGCCGCGAAGACGTTTTCCGCCGGCCGGCCGTCCTGCAGGATCACCCGGGCCCGGTCGTTTACCGTCACCGCGAGGTACGTGAAGGTGATGCCGGGGCGGAGCGGATACGCGAAGAAGGGGGGCGCATCCAGCGGCCGGGCCCAGTGGCTCTTGGGCGGGGTGAGCTCCCCCGTGGCGCAATCGTCCAGGACGGTATGGTCGAAGCTGCCGGGCCGCACCGATCGGTTGAACCGGGCGACCGTTCCCTCGAGGGCGCCGGGATCGAGACCGAGCGCCTGCGCGAGATCCCGGATCGAGCCCGCCTGGATCGGCGGGTAGACGGGGGGGATGAAGCTCCCCATGGGCTTGGCGTCGATGATCGCGTACGCCAGCTGGTCCGGCTGCCCGGCGACGAGGCGACCCCAGATGGCATAGCGCTTGGGCCAGAAGTCCTCCCCCTCGTCGTAGAAGCGCTCGGCGTGCTTGTTGACCACGATCCCGAGGGAGATGGCGTCCACCCGCGTGATGATGCCCCCGTCGAACTTGGGGGCCCGGGCGTCGCAGGCCACGGCGTGGCACTGGGTTGGGTCGCCCACGGGTTTCGCGCCCCGGTCGATCAGCACCCGCAACACGCGGCCCAGATTGTAGGGGGTGCCGCGGATCAGGAAGTTATCGGCGACATCCCCCCAGGCGTCCTTCAGCCAGGCGGTGTTCGACTCGAACCCCCCGGCGGCCGCGACCACGGCCTTGGCCCGGACCTCGTGGGTGGCCCCGCGCTGCCGTACGAGCGCGGACGTGAATCGGCTGTCCCGGATGGCGAGGTCCTGGACCTCCGCCTCGTACGCGACCTCGATGCCGAGGGTGCCCGCCGTGCGGTAGTAGGCGTTCACGAGCGCCTTGCCGCCCCCCAGGAAGAAGGCGTTCGTCCGCGAGAGGTGGAGCGCACCGCGCAGGGAGGCCTGGAAGCGTGCTCCCTGCGCCCCCATCCACGTCCGGCAATCGGCCGACTGGCGGATGGTCAGCCGGGCCAGCGCCTCGTCCGTCTGCCCGCCCGTCACCCGGCGGAGGTCTTGCCAGTACTCCTCTTCCGGGTAGGCGTCCGTGAGCACGTCGACGGGGCGCGCGTGCATGCACCGCAGGTTGCGGGTGTGCCGGCTGTTCCCCCCGCGAAACTCCTTGGGGGCCCCCTCGAGCAGGAGCACGCTGGCGCCGGCGCGGCGGGCCGTGATCGCGGCGGTCAGGGCCGCATTGCCGCCGCCCAGCACGAGCACATCATAGGGGTGCGACAGGTCCATGGATCCACCCCTTTCCCGACCCGGCCGCCTCCGCAGGAATACCGGCGCCCTGCCGGCCCTTCCACAATGGGCCGCGGGCCCGCCCGATCATATCACGCCGGGTGGCTTGAGGGTCCGAGAGTTCTTCGGCCTCCTGAGCGGCCCGCCCGGGGAGCCGCGAGGCCGCACGGCCCGGAAATGTCTCCCCGGGGGAATCCACGGGCGGGGGAGGGCGGCCGGAGTGCGTGCGGACCGCCGATGGGAGTGCCCGCCTCGACCGGTCCTGCCGCGGCCGCGTTTCCGCCACGGCGTGGCGCATCGCAAGAACCGGACGGGTTTAGCCGCCATGTCCCGGCAGCAGCAGGGCGATCTGGGGGAACAGCAGGACGAGCGCGAGGCCGACCAGGGCCATCAAGGCATATGGGAGGGAGCCCATCGATGTGCAGTCCCCGCAATCCCGGCAAGAATATCGGAATCATGACCAGAGTGGCGCGCATCAAGTGCATATCACTTCACTCCCGCGCTCACGGGCACTCCCCCATGCCGGCCAGTAGGCGCTGCATCTGCTCCACCTCCGCCTCGCCCACCTGGGCGACCACGGGCGCGTCCGGGGGGCAGGCCGTGCTGCGGTCATGGACCGGGACCATCCGGATCTTCCCCGACTCATCCGCCCGGTAGGAAGGCTGGGAGGTCAGGTAGTTGTAGGGGAAGAAGGGGAATCGCGTCTTCGGCGGCATCAGCAGGGTGAATCGGCTGTCGTCCGGTGCGTACTCGATCCGCGCGCCATCCGGGAGCCTCACCGGGCACGCGCTCTGCAGCGGGCGGTTCGCTTCGATCCGGCGGAATCGCGCGCGACCCGCCCGCGTCTGCTCCACGCGAGCGAGGGCGAGCTGGTAGGCGACGAACTGCCGGAGGGCCCGCTGGCGGGATGCGTCGCCGACGGGCCAATACCCCGCGAATGCCACCACCATCCCCAGCAGGGCCGTGGTCAGCACGAGCAGCGCGATCCCCGCGGGCAACAGCCGCCCCGGATCCGCCGACGCGAGGTGCGGGGCCCGGCCCCCGGCCGTGCGGGCCCCCAGCCCCCATCGCAGCATCTGCACGCCGCGCTGCAAGCCGAGGATCCCGAAGATCCACGCCACCAAAAAGCCGATCCCCCCGCTGGCCCCCGAGACCAGAATGGCCAGCACGGCCGACGCGCCGCGCAAGAGACGCCATCGCTTCGCGCGAGGCTGGAGCACCCGCAGAATGGCGTAGGCGCCGCCCGCCAGGGAGAGGAGGATCATCACAGGGAGGAGCCCCACCTCAGCCAGGAGCAGCTGCGGGCCGGGCGGCTGGTTCGCCTGGGCCACCCCTGCCGCTGCCATGAGCGCGATCGCCGTGCCGAGTCCCGTCGTAGTGGCGCGTGTCATCTCCGGATTCCCTCCGGTCCGGGCCCCCGCAGCCGATTATGGCTCAGGGGGCCAGAAGCTTTTGAATCAACGCCACCAGCATCCATCCGAGGCCGGCGGCCACACATGCCACCGTCAGCAGCATGAACCAGTGCGGACGGAACCCCGTCACCTCCGCCGGCGGCGGAGGCGGCCGGCGGATATCTCGGACGAGCTTGATCACGAGCAGCACGATCAGGACGCTGAAGGCCAGCATCAGGAGCCAGAACTCCAGGGGGAGAAATGCCAGCATCGCGCTCTCCTAGCCGGACCGGTGCAGGACCGGCACCTCCCAGGAAAACCGCCAATCCGCCGCCGGCATGAACCGGCTCCGCTCGAAGCTCCATTGCCCCGGGGAGGTCTGCTCCAGGGCGTAGCCGCTCCACACCAGCCTCATGCCCTCCCCGTGCAGGGTGTACACGGCGGCCTCCAGCGGCCGCCGCCACGGCCGGGTCGTGGTCAGGAGATAGCGCCCCCCTCCCAGGCTGGTGCACGCTGCCGGTAGCGCACCGCAACCCGGACCTCTTCGTGGGCCCCAAAGCGGACGTCAAACGCCATCCGGCCCAGCAGCGTCCGGACGGGCAAAGCTACAGGCATGGGCGTGAGGCGGGTGACCGTCAGCTCCGTGGACGCGGGGTGCTCCGCATCCACCGGCAGCGGCACCGTGAGGCCCTGCGTCACGGGAAATGGCCAAGGGTTGCGGTAGACGTAGCATCCCGCGACGAAAATCTCGTCGGGCTCCAGCGTGATGTCGATCCGCTCGCGGACAAAGCGCACGATGGGCAGCAGGCCGGCGAGGAACGGGAGTGCGAGCAGCAGGGCCACGACCGTCAGCCACGGCCCGCCGGTGAGCGAGCGCTCCCGCGGCATCAGGTGTGCACGGCTCAGGCTGCCACTATTTCCTCCGCCGTCCCGTTCCGGGGTCCCGCCAGGGGTCAATAGACGACCCGCAGGCCGGCACAGTGCGCCGTGGCCCACTTCAGGTACTCCTCGCCGCAGAGGGCCTTCTTGGCTCCCTGCACCGGAGGCATGCAATCCAGATACTGGCTTCGGGGACACGTGTACCGGGGAGCCTCCGGCGGCTGGACGGCCGGGGCCGGCTGCGCTTCCGGATGGGGCACGACCTGGGGGGCGGGAATGACCGGAATGGTCGGCGCGAGGGTCGGTCCGGTCGATTCGAGGGTCCCGGCGTGGGCGGCCGGCGGCCATCCGATGAGACATCCGGCGGCGAGCAGGCCTCCGAGCCGCCACATAGCAGATTTCCCCCGCATCATCGCACCCCCATCTATTTCTGCCCGCCGGCTCCGCAGGCCAGGAGATGCCCCGGCGCGTCCGGCGCACTCCCCTGACCCTATGGGTTCGGATTGGTGACCCGTCCCTGGAACAGGACCACTCCGCTGGCATCGTGGCGGATGAAGACCAGGAACGGATGGTCGGCCGTGAAGAACACCGGCCTCGGCCCTTCCCGGCCTATCCGGGCCGTGGGGAGATCCATGCGGGCCGCCGTGGCGGCGGCCGCCTCGGTTCCTTGCTCCGTGACGGCGACGTATGTCTGGTGGTACACCTCGGAGAGCTTGAGATCTTTGCCGGTCGTCATGCCCGAGAAGTCAGCCTCCGGCCCGAAGGCGTCCCGCATCCCGAGGGCCTTGAGGGCCGTGGACAGGCTGAACTCGGATCGAAACGTGAAACGAGGGAGGGCCACCGCCACATCCTGGAATGAGGCTTTGCCTCCCAGCTCGTCGAGCCGCTCCGGGGTGATCCAGCGCTCGAGTGCGGCAAGCCCGTCCCGCTTCCTGGGCAGGACGATCCACATGGAGGCCTGGCCGGACGCATAGGGCAGCTGAAGGCACTGCAGCGCATCCGTCTCCGCAATGAAGAGTTTTTCGCGGAGATGCATCGTGGACACGCCAGATTCCTGGCGTCCCCCGACGTAAAAGGTGTCAACATGGGTCGCGTGGGGACTGAATTCGAAGGCCCAGGCGCTCTTGAAGTACAGCGCATTGACCAGGACGAGGCGCGTCAGGGATGAGACGCCGCCCCCCGGCACCAGGTCGACGATCTTCCCTTCCGTGACCTTGGACACCCAGCCATTGATGGCCTGCCGCGCCCCCTCCGGATTGCCCTGGAAATCCACCGCATTCGCTTGGGCCCCGTACACCTGCTCGGCCGTCTGCCGAAAGGCGGGCTGGAACGGAAACCCGTCCTGGGCCCAAAGTCCGTTTGCCACCCGGAGGGCGCCGGTCGCCCTCTGGGCCGGTTTCGGCTGTTCCTGGACGGCCGTCTGGAGGTTGGCAAACGCCGCATTGATCGCGCCCCCGCTCCCGGCCAGGTGCAGCACCCGACCCATCTGCTCGGCGGTGCGGCCCAGGGCACCGGCGCGGGTCATGGCGAGGGCCGTCTCGATGGAGTAGGGTGAGATCAGAACATTCTCCTCCGGCCGTCCAAGCTGGCGAATCAGGTCGAACCCGAAGGCATTCACGGCACCGGCCGCCTCCGCGGGGGGGCCGGCTGTCGCGGCATGGGCCGCCCCTCGCCATCCGCCCACTATCCCCAGTACGATCAGCCCCAAGATCCATCCAGTATTCCTGCGCGCCTGACGCATTCCAGCCTCCAATGACTGCCTAGCGTGCCCCGATCCGCGTGCCCGGGCCGGCGGAAATCGCCCCGTCATGGCCCGCGACGTCCACCCCCTCCCTCTGTCGGTAAGACACCGGCGGCCCGGTTTGGTTCCCCGTCGCGGCCGACCGAGTTTGCCGCATGACATCGGCGGAGCGGGACAGCGGGCAGGACGCTAGTCTACCGTGTCACACAGATGCCATCTTATGCAGCACTGCTCGAGCCCGCTCGACTTTCGCCAGGATGTCCTCCACCTTGGCCGTCCAGGTGAACGACCGGGGGTGGCGGTTGTGGTGTGCGATGAAGGCCTCAATGGCGGCGATGAGGTCGGCGACGCTCTTGAAGACGCCCCGGCGGAGCCGCTTGGTCGTGAGCTCCCGGAACCACCGCTCGATGAGATTCAACCACGAGCTGCTGGTCGGAATGAAGTGCATGTGGAAGCGTGGGTGGCGGGCGAGCCAGCGCTGGACCGCAGGGTGTTTATGGGTGGCGTAGTTGTCCACGATCAGGTGGAGGTCCAGGTCGGGCGGGGTCTGCGCGTCGATCAGCCGGAGGAACCGGAGCCACTCCTGGTGCCGATGCTTGGGCAGGCACGTGCCGATGAGCTGGCCCGTCACGAGCCCCAGGGCGGCGAAGAGCGTGGTCGTGCCGTTCCGCTTGTAGTCGTGGGTCAGGGTGCCGCACCGGCCCTTCTTCAGCGGGAGGCCGGGTTGGGTGCGGTCGAGCGCTTGGATCTGGCTCTTCTCGTCGGCGCACAGCACCAACGCGTGCTCAGGGGGATTCAGGTACAGCCCCACCACATCGGTCAGCTTCTCGAGGAACCGCCGGTCGCGGCTCACCTTGAACGGGCGGACCCGATGCGGCTTCAGGCCGTGGGCCTGCCAGACCCGGTGCACGGTCTTCGGGCTCACGCCGACCGCGGCCGCCAGGGTCCGCGTGCTCCAGTGGGTGGCGGCGGGCGGCGCGCTGGTTGTCGTCAGGGTGACGATGCGCTGCAGGACCGCCGGGGCGATGGCGGGCGTCCGGCCGGGGCGCGGGGCATCCCGCTCGATCCCGGCCAGCCGCTGCTGGGCGAAGCGAGTCCGCCACCGACCCACACACTCGCGATCCGTGTCCAGGGCCCGGGCGACCTCGTCGTTCCGCTGCCCCGCCGCCGCGCGCAGGACGATCTGCGCCCGGCGCACGAGGCGCGCGGGGGTGCGCCGCCCCCGTGCCCAGCGTTCCAAGATGGTGCGTTCCTGCGGGCTCAGCACAATCGGCACCGCCACACGCATGGCTTGCTCCTCCTCACCGAGGAGCATACCAGAGTACGTACTATAAGTCACCGTATTTATGACACACTAGACTAGCACCCGGCTGGGGACGCGTCAAGGAGGCGACGTTCCCTGCGGGGAGTTCCGCGGGATATAAGGAGAGGCAGACAAGGCAAAGGGAAGGACTCGATTTGTTCCGCGGCGTCGTGCTAGTGTCCCAAGTGAGAAATCGAGGAACGACTGTACGGCCTGCGGGAGCACCTCCGGAGACCCGCTGGGTGCATCGGACCGCAGCCGGCGGGTCATTCACAGGGCGGATCTCTTCCGGGTTCCCGGCTGTCTCGTCACTGTGCCGCAAACCGCACGAAGGAGGAGGACAGATGCAGCCCGAAACGCCCATCGCGGCCATCATGCTGCGCGGCGCCGACAATGTCGCCACGGCCCTGCGGGAGCTGGCGGCCGGAGAGCAGGCGGTGGTGGGGGTCCAGGACCGCAGGGTTGTCGTGTGCGTGCTCCAGCCCATCCCCTTCGGCCACAAGCTGGCGATGGCCGATATCCCGCAGGGGGCGAACGTCGTGAAGTACGGGGAAGTCATCGGCCGGGCCACGCAGACGATACCCGCCGGCGCCCATGCGCATGTCCACAACATCGAGAGCCTGCGCGGGCGGGGCGATCTCGAATCCAAGGGGACGGGCCATGGAATTTAAGGGCTACCGGCGGCCGGACGGGCGGGTGGGCACGCGGAACTACGTGGGCGTGCTCTCGACCGTGGTCTGTGCGAATGAGGTCGCCGGGCGGATCGCCCGGGAGGTGCAGGGGGCGACCGCCTTTATGCATCACCAAGGCTGCGGTCAGATGCCGGTCGACGTGGCCCGGGTCAGTCGGACCCTGGTCGGGCTCGGCCAGAACCCGAACCTCGCCGCGGTGCTCCTGGTCAGTCTGGGTTGCGAGAGCGTGAAGGTGGAGGAGGTGGCCCGGGAGATCGCCGCGTCCGGGAAGCGCGTGGAGCAGCTGGTGATCCAGGAGGAAGGGGGGGCGGCGCGCTCGGTCGCGAAGGGCGAGCTGCTCGTCCAGGATCTGGTGATGGAGGCCTCGACTCTCTCCGCGTGTCCCTGCCCCGTGTCCGAGCTGGTGCTTGGCCTCAAGTGCGGGGCCTCCGACACCACCCAGGGGCTGTTCGCGACCCCGGTGGTGGGCATCGCCTCGGACATGCTGGTGGGAGCAGGCGGCACATCGGTGCTCGGGGAGGTCACGGAGTTCATCGGGGCCGAGCACATCCTGGCCTGCCATGCGCGGACGCCGGAGGTGGCGACCCAGATCCTTGCCCTGGTCGAGCGGATGGAGCGGCGCGCCAAGGCCATGGGCTGCGACATGCGCGGGGGGCAGCCCACGGGAGGGAACATCAAGGGCGGGCTCTCCACGATCGAGGAAAAATCCCTGGGGGCCATCGCCAAGGCGGGGACTTCCCCCGTGGAGGCCGTGTACGAGTATGGAGAGCGCCCGCAGGTGAAGGGCTTGGTGGTCATGGACTCGCCCGGCCGGGAGCCGGAGATCCTCACCGGTCTGGCCGCCGCGGGGTGCACGCTGATCGCCTTTGCCACCGGGCGTGGCGCCCCCCAGGGCTTTCCCTTTGTCCCGGTGGTAAAGATCACCGGCAACAAGGTCACCTGGGAGAAGCTCCACGACCATATGGATTCCTACGTGGGGACGATCATGGAGGGGGTCGAGTCTCTGCCGGCGGCAGGGAAGCGGCTCTTCGCCGAACTGGTGGAATTTGCCTCGGGGCGGCTCACGAAGGCCGAGATCTGCGGCTATACCGACTCGATGGACATCTACGTGCTCGGACCGGTGATCTGAGGGGGCGGTTGGGGTGTGATCCGCTTCCCCCCGGGGGAGGAACGCGGGGTGCAGCGTTTTGATCCTGCCAGGGGAGAATGGCGGAAAATCGCAAGGGGGAGCTGCCATGGCGGATGTGAAAGTGTACCAAGACTACGGTGAAGAGCTTGAGAGAAGACTGCGCCTGAAGACCTTTCCCATGGCCCTGAAACTCCTGGAAAAGGAGCAGGATATTCCTGCGGGGGCCCAGAGGCCCCTGAAGGACTTCGGCCATCACCTCTCCCTGTGCCAGGTCTTCCAGATGTCGCGCCGGGAAGGACGGACCGTGGCCATGCTGAAAGAGGACCACTGGTGTTTCGAGCCGGTCGTCGGCTACGGACTGGCCGAGCCCCCCGACTATTTTCTGGCGGGCCATAACCGGTATCCACGGGACGTGGCGACGCTGGAGGCCGGCAGGCACTATGCCGCGGAGTTCCCCCGCGTGGAGGCGGGGAGATATGTCGGGATGGTCTCGGCCCCCCTCCGCACCACCAGTTTTGAGCCCGATCTGGTGGTAATCTACTGCGACCCATCGCAGCTGTGCCTGCTCCTGCTGGGGCGGGAATACCGGGAGGGATACAACCTCAAATGTGAGATCTCCGGCCACGCGGCCTGCGTCTACGGCGTCATTCCGGCGATCAAGAGTGGGGAGTGCCAGGTCGCCGTCCCCTGTCGCGGCGACCACTATCGGGCCATGGCCGGGGATGAGGAGATGGTGTTCACGGCGCCCCGGGGCAAACTGGATGACTTGATGCTGGGCCTGCGGAGCATCGAGAAGACGGGCTCGAAGCTGCCGACCGGGTATTCGCTCCTCCCCGAATATCCCTTGCCGGAGAGCTACCGGAAGATCGGGCAGATGATGGGGTATCTCAAATCGTGACGCAGGCAGCGTCCGGCACGATAAAGAAATCCGCACCGCCCCTGGGCGGCCAACAGCACGAGACGCGGTAGAGAGAGCCGCGGCGCGGGCGGCCGGGTCTTCATGCTCCGCCAGCTATGCCGTGCACTCCGGGCCCTGCGGGCTTCCGCCGAGCCGCTCCCGGACGTGCCGCAGCTGTCCTTCCAGCCCGCCCTCGCCCGGCAGGGTCCGGCGCACGCCAAACACGGGGGGAAGCGGAAGCCCGCGCTCACGGAGGAGCCGTGCCAGCTCCTCGATGAACACGCCCGATTCCGCTTTCTCGGAGGTGTCCCGGTCCAGCCCGAGCATGGTCCCTTTTCCCTTTGAAACCTCCACGCCGCAGGAGGGGCTGGGGTTCATGCCAATGATCCCGAGGATCGTGCATCCGCATGCCTGGTACGCCTCGACCTGGTCGGCCACCGTTTCGGCCACGCGGCGGAAGGCGCCCCGGATTGCCGCGTCCGACCCCACGGCCCAGCCCGTCTTCTCGAGCCCCAGGCACAGGAACTCCGGGCAGGGCATCTGGACGATCCCCACCTCGTGGTGCAGCAGCAGCTCGACCAGGGGGATGTTGGCCCCCGGAAACTCCGCTCCCTCGGGGAAGCGGGTGTTCATATTCAAGAAACAGTGGGCCAGAAAGACCACGCGACGATTCCGTTTGTCCCCGAGAAAGAGGTACCCGAGGCGGAATGCGTCGGAGAACTCCCCGTCGAACTGCACATCGCCGGTGACCCACAGGGCGAGAAAGAAGGGAAGCTCGCGCCGGGCCAGCCTCCCCAGGACGTCCCGCGAGCAGCGGAGCGTGAATCGGGACTCGCCGGGTGCCGTGAGCGCGACACCCCCGTCCCCGATCTTCATGAAATAGGTCCCGCCGTCGATGTCCCACCGGATGGTCCAGGGCTCGGCCCTTGGGTGCCGCCGCCCGGACCTGTCCTGGTTCGCCCGCACCACGAGCGTGCGCAGATCATCCGCTATAGACGAGCGAGTCATTTTCATCATCCTTTCCGTACGGGCTGTTCTGCGTTCGGCGCGGGCACCCCCGGCCTTGTCGCCGGTCCGTCGGCGGAAGGAGCATTTCGCGGCGCAACCGGATGTCAAGACCGGCCGCGGCGGGTCGAGCCGGGTCGTGAAATCAGAGGCGCATGACGACGGGCCGGACGCTAGCACCGGGCAGAGGGCGTGTCAAGGCGGCGGAATTCTCCATGGGCGCCCACGCGTTGACACCCGGGAGAACCGGTGTCTATCATACGACAGCACCTTCCGTCCTTCTCTCGGGGGCGTGCCGGTCCGCGGGCGCCCGGCGTGGAACAGATCCAATGGAGGGATTCATGAGCGCGTGGTTGAGAGCCGCCTGGCAGTGCCTGGGGTGCCTTCTCCTGCTCTCTTTGGCCTCCCCCGGGCCGGCCCGGGCCGATATGGGAATGATCCGGGCGTCCAGCGCGAGAGTGCATGAGGACGCGCAGAAGGCCATCATTCTGCACAATCTGGAGGAGGAAGTTCTGATCCTCGGAACCGACCTCGCCGCCGACACGCCCACGACCATCGTCCGATTCATCGCGTTTCCCTCCGAGCCCGTGGTCAGTCTGGCCCAGCCGGACGCGTTCACCGCCGCGGCCAAGCTCATCGCGGAGAACCGGCTGGTGTTCTTCCATTATTCCAAGAGCAAGGGCGGCCCCGCGCCGGAGGCCGTGGAGCTCCGGTTTCACGAGCGGCTGGGCGCGCACACGATCACCGTGATCAAGGTCAATGACGCGTCGCAGATACGGCGCTGGGCGAACGAGTTCTTCCGCCCGGAGGGGCTGCCGCCGCAAGAACGCTACGCGGAAATCGAGTCTGTCGTGGACGATTATGTAAAGCGGGGCATCGACTACTTCGTGCTCGACGTGGTCGGGGTGACGACGCAGACGCGCTTCATCGAGCCAATCCAATACCGGTTCAAGTCCGAGCAGGTATATTATCCACTCAAGACCACGAACACCTTCGGGGGCCACGGGGAGATCGACCTGATCGTGTTTGCGCCCCGGACCCTGTGCCAGCCGCTGGCCGACGGGTATTTCAAGGGCTGCTTCGACCTGGAGCGGATGTCCGGCAGCACGTCAGCGCAGGTCAGTCCGGCGCAGCTCGGGAAGATCTACGCCGATGCGGATGCCTTCTTCAAGGGGGAGCATATCTATCTGCAGCTGACGCGCTGGTACGGCGCGTACCAATTTGACCGGGATATCCGCTGGCGCCCGTCGCGGGGCGTGGACGCCGCCCTGTCGGCGGATCAGCTCATCGGACCCGGCTCCAACAACTATGCCGACGCCGTCTCCCGCATGTTCCCCGAGGCCCGATGCCACGTCCGGCCCGACCCCGGGCCGTGCAAGGCCCGCCTGGAGCGGTATTACTACGACGCGACCGCGAAGCGGTGCGCAGAGTTCGCGTGGGGCGGCTGTCAAGGCATCGTGCCGTTCACGACCAGGGAAGAGTGCACCGTGAACTGCGAAGGAGCAAAATGAGGGCAGGCCGTCTCTCCGGTGCAGGCAGACGGGGATGAAGTCCTCGTCGGGCCGCGCGCTGCTCTGGCTGTCCGCGGGCCTCGTGCTGATGGGATCGATTATCGGCTCGTCGGCGGGCGGGGTGGCGAGCCTGGTCCTGGCAGCCCTGTGCGCCGTGGCGCCCGTTGTCGCCGGACCCGCCGGTCGACGGATTGCGGGCGCGGCGCTGCTGCTGGCGGCCGTCGGTCTCGGCATCGTCCGGCTTCCGGCGGCCCGGGAGGAGATGGGCCGATATCGTGCGCACGTGATGAAGGGACATCCGTAAGCGCGGCGCTGTCCGTCGGGAACATGAAGAGGTGACGAATGGGCGCATCCAAGCGTTCGGTGAGCGTGGGGCCGAGCAAGGGCGGGGCGGTCGTGATGATAATCATGGGCCTCCTCTTCCTGGGCTTTGGGCTCGTCCTGACCAACCTGGGCATGGCCGATGCCGCCGACGAGCCCGGGCTCCAGCTGGCGCTGTGGATGTTTCGCCTGATCTGGATCGTGGCGTGCCTCGGCATGGCGGGATGGGGGCTCTTCTCGCTGCTTCGGCGCACTCCCCTGGCCATGGTGACCCTCAGCACCGACGAGGCGGGGAGCGGAGACGCCGCTCCGGATTTCGACACCCGTCTCAGAAAGCTCGCCGCGCTTCGCCAGGAGGGACTGATCAGCGAGGAGGAGCACGACCAGAAGCGCGCGCAAATCATGGGCGAGCACTGGTAGCCTCGGCCGGCGCCGCACCGCTCGAGGCATGACCTGACGACCCGACTCGCCAGGGGGTTCTCGGGAGTCTCGCAGATATCAGCCTTCCACTCCCGTCCCAACAGAAAGCCGGGCGCTCTCGCCGCCCCCAAAATCCGGCGTCTCCGCCGGCAGGTCGATGACCGGATCGCGCTCTACGATCTTGTCGAGGGAGACGCCCATGGCGGCGTCCGTCTCGCGGTCCTCGCGGATCTCGACCAAGACCGGGATCCGCCGTCGGTTCGATTCCTCGATCGCCCAGGCCAGCGCCGGCTTGATCTCGTCCGGCTTGAGCACGCGGCGGCCCAAGCCTCCGAAACCCTCCATGATCTTGACGAAATCCGGTCCGTACCCGTCGCCATACCCGATGTCCACAGCATAGTTCATCTCGTAGATGTACTTCGACGGCTGCCGGATGAGCGACAGGTAGCCGTTGTTCAGCATGACCATCACGTAGGGCACGTTGTTCTGGACGGCGGTGGCCAGATCTCCCAGGAGAAACTGGAAGGAGTAGTCGCCGACGACGCCCACGACCTGCGCCTCCGGCTTGCCCAGCTTGATCCCCAGGCAGGTCGGCACCTCCCAGCCCAAGGGGCCCGCCTGCCCGCAGCAGAAGTACGTCTCCGGCTGCTGGATCTCCTGGAACTGCCCGGACCAGATCTGGTACAGCCCGATGGAGGTGACGAAGACGGTGTCGGGTGGGAAGAACTCGTTCAGCTCCTGGAAGATTCGCTGCGGCTTGATGGGAACCTGGTCGAAGTCCATCTTGCGCCGGAAGCGGCGCTTGTAATCCGCGGCCTTCTTGGCCCAGTCGCCCGGGGCGCGCGGACCGGTCATCTCCCGGGCGACCCGCAGGAGCGCCTCCACCGCCAACTTTGCGTCCGCCACGATCCCGAGGTCGGGCGGGAAGACTTTTCCGAGCTGGGTCGGCTCGATGTCGATGTGGATAAACTTTCGGGTGCCGCGATAGACGGGTAGGTCGCCGGTGTGCCGGTCGGCAAAGCGGTTGCCGATGCAGAGGACCAGGTCCGATTCCAGAAACAGCTTGTTGCCGCCCCGCGTGTTGGTCTGGCAGCCCACCCGGCCTCCGTAGAGGGGATGGTCGTAGGCGATACCCCCTTCCGCCATGTAGGTCGGGATCACGGGGACTTGCAGGTGCTCGGCCAGGGCAACGAACTCGCGGTAGGCGCGGGCGCGCATCACGCCCCCGCCCATCAGGAGCAACGGGCGTTCGGCCTGGAGGAGCATCTGCAGCGCCCGCCGGATCTTCCGGATGTCCGGTGCCGGCTTACTCACCTCTAGCGGGGCATCGACGGCCGGGTCGTACTCCACCTCGCCGCGCTGGACGTCCAGGGGCAGGTCGATGAGCACGGGGCCCGGCCGCCCCTCCCGCGCGATCCGGAAGGCCTCGCGGAAGACGGACGGAATCTGGGCGGTCTCCAGGACACAGTAGCTTTTCTTCACCACCGGTTTGGCAATCTCGGCGATGTTGACCCCCTGGAAGGCCTCCTTGTGCAGGATGCTCTTGACCGCCTGGCCCGTGATGCAGACGATCGGAATGGAATCGCCCTGACAGGTGTAGAGGCCGGTGATCATGTTCGTCCCGGCGGGGCCCGAGGTGCCGATGGCCACGCCAACCTTGCCGGTGATCCGCGCCCAGCCATCGGCGGCGTGCGTCGCGCCCTCCTCGTGCCGCATCGTAAGGTGTCGGATCTTGCCGGACTTCGATAGGGCCTTGTAGAGTGGGAGGATGGCCGCCCCCGGAATGCCGAAACAGACCTCCACGCCCTCGCTCTCGAGAATCTTGACCGCCGCCTCCATCACGGGCATCTTGGCCATCGGGCCGCCTCCGGAGCCCTGTCAAGACCCACGCCTACCTGGGGCCGACGCATAACCCGCCATTGGCGTCATTTGCCAGCTCCCACAAGGCGATCCACTGGCTGGTCTTGATTCCCAGCGCCTGCCGCAAATAGTAGGCGCGCTCTTCCTGCGCCCACGCCTCGCCGCACCTGGCCAGCTGTCTCAGCCGTGCGCGGAAGAGCCGGCCATGTCCGTCCGTCCCGATGTGGCACATTTCGTGGAGGAGGGTCTTTCGCACATCGGGCGAGGCGCAAATCCAGATGGTCCTGGCCGCATCGTCGATGCAGCCAAACTCGCCGGCGTGCGGCTGGCGTCTTCGCACCCGGTACTTGGGGAGCCGCCCGTCGAACAGGCGGCTGTTCAGGTCATCGAAGAGCCGGTCCAGATCGGTGTCCATCCATGCCCTTTTTCGCTGCAGACCCGGGATCCTCCCCACGCGGTCAGAGGCCGGCCGCTGCCGTGGGGTCTCGCCTACCACGAGTCCCCCGGTTTGGCGGCCCACTCGATGCCCAGCTCGACCAGCTTCGCGTAGGTCGGCCAGCCGGTTTCCGGGTCCCATCCCTCCAACTGGTGGTAGAGCCGGAGAGCTCGCTGAAAGGCGTCCGGCTCGACGCGCACCCCCGCGAGGGGCCCGCTGGTGAAGGCCTCGTGCAGCCGCTTGGGCAGCGTGTCGTCCTTCGGCGTGAAGCCCTCCCGGCAGTTGAAGGCCCGGGCCAGGGCCTTCGACCGCTCCCCCACCTTGATCAGCTCCCACAGGCTGGTATCCCAGCCCGTCACGGCGCGCATGGCATTCACGACCAGGGTGAGGCCAATGACGTTGGCGGGCGCGGAGGCAAGGTGACAGACCCCGATGCAGCTGCAGAGCGCCCACCAGTGATTGGCGTAATGGTAGGCGCGCACCTTCCGCGGGCTGAGCTCCAGGCGCTTGAGCGGCTCGGCCAGTCCCAGGGGCTCCAGGGGGTGCGCTCCCTGCGGGTGGAAGCCCTCGTAGGCCGGGTCTTGGGGGGCGCGCATGTGGTCCGCCCCGGCGGGGGCGGTGGCGTAGGAGAGGGACAGGGCCTGCTTTCCCCTCGGCTCGTGCATGGGGAGCTCCTGCCGCTTGACCGTGAGGACGAACTGCTCCGCGCCCTGCCCGAGCCGCTTCGCCGCCCGGTCCGAGCCCAGAGCCAGGAGATCTCCCAGACCCTCGCGCCGGGCGATCTTCTCCGTCAGGGCGAGCATGGCCTCGGCGTTCCCGAACCGGAGGTCCAGCCCGTCGGTGTCGGCCCGGGTCAGGATCCCGTTCTCGAAGCACTCCATGGCGAACGCGATCGTCATTCCCACCGAGATCGTATCCATCACGTACTCCCCACAGATCTGATGGAACTTGGCGATGGCCTTCAGGTCGCCGATGCCGCAGACCGAGCCGCTCGAGCCGATGGTCTCGTACTCCGGGCCTCCGTACTTGGCGGTCACCCCCATCTCGGGGACGTTCACGTCCCGCTTGCAGGCGATGGCACAGGCGTAGCAGGTCCCTTCGTCCTCCAGGATCGTCTCCGCCATGGTCTGGCCGCTGATGGCCTTGGCGTCCTCGAATTGCCCTTCCCGGAAATTGCGGGTGGGCAGGATGCCGTCGGCGCTCATCGCCACGACATTCCGCGAGGTCCCGTACTTGTGGAGCATGTCGGTGTCCCGGTTGTAGTGCTCGCGGAACCATTTCACGCAGGCCTGAAGCCCCTCCTTGTCCTTGGGCTCGAGTCGGTCGTGGCCCCGGACGACGATGGCCCGCAGCTTCTTGCTCGCCATGACGGCCCCCAGGCCGCTCCGGCCGTTAAAGTGCTTCAGCTCGTTCACGATGTTGGCCATGAGGTTGCCGAGCTCGCCCGCGATCCCGCACTGGAGCACCCGGGCCCGCTTGTCGGTCTCCGCCACCAGGCGATCCTGTACGTCGCCGGAGAGCTTCCCCCAGACGTGCGCGGCCTGCCGGATCTCCACCTGCCCATCGCAGATCCAGAGATAGACCGGGGCGGGGGACCGGCCAGTCACGATGATCCCGTCAAAGCCGGCAAACTTCAGCTCGGGTCCCCACCAGCCGCCGGCCTCTCCCTCCCCGTACCCCCCTGTGAGGGGCGACTTCGCGGCCGCGCTGAACCGATTCGTGCCGGAGAGCGGAATCCCGTTCAGCGGACAGGTGGCAAACACGAGCATGTTGTCCGGACCCAACGGATCCACGCCCGGCGGCAGCTCGCGCAGCAGGATCGAGGCCGCCATCGCCGCGCCCCCCATGAACTGGCGGTAGGTCAGGGGAGAGAACTCCTCCACGGCGGTGGTGCCTTCAGTCAGGTTTACTCGCAGGTACTTCCCGGTGAACGCTCCCTGCACGGTGGCTCCTCCACACTCGGCAACTGCGTGTCATGGTGCGGGACGCCGGTCAGGTCGGGCCGGCTGGCGCATGGCTCCCGCCTCGGCGATCCGGCGCGCCGCGCATCCCTAGTGCCCCTCGAGCACCCGCCGCACCGTCTCCTCGGCCGTCCGGACCTCGGCGTTGACCGCCTTCTCGACCATCACGGCCGCCCGGATCGCGTCCTCGGCCGCCTGGAGCTCCTGCGGAGTGCACAGGCCTTTGGCGACCAGCACATTCGTGATCGCGGCGACCCGGTAGCCGTACTCCTCAACCGCGTGATGGAGGGCGCCGAGATAGCCCAGGTACTTCCGGTCCATTGCCCTGAGGAGTTCCTGATGCTCCAGCGTGAATTCGGACATGGGCCACACTCCTGAATCAGCGGCTACCCGTTCCACGCGCGGACGCGGGCTGGCGCCAGAGCCGCGAGGCATACCAATGCATCTTGGCTGCGACCGTGCTCGCGCATGACTCGCTCACAAACCTCGTAGTCCTTGAGCCCGAGGGCGAAGAGGGCGTCGCGGTGCGCCGCCACGGCCCGCTGACAGCCGTCGCGGGAGATGCGCGCGCCCGGCCAATGGCGCATGAGATGCTGGCTGTTGGCCAGCATCCGGCCGGCAAGCCGCGGCGTGCCGGCAACACCGGCCGTCAGGGATGCGTGAAACCGGTGATTCCACGACGCGACGCCGATCAGACTCCCGCGTGCCATGGCGGCCTCCGCCTGCCTGACGGTCTCGGCGAGAGCCGCCAGGACCTCCTGGCTCGCCCGCTCGCCGAGAAAGCGAAACATATGCCCCTCGAGCACTCCCGTAAGCTCGGGGAGATCATCCATCTCCGCCTCCGACTGGAGCGGCATCATGAAGCCCCGGTGGGCGTGGGGCACGATCAGGCCCTCCGCTTCGAGCCGGTGTAGCGCCTCCCGCACCGGAGTGCGACTGACCCGGAGCGCATCGGCGAGATGGACCTCGGTCAGCCGCTGGCCGGGCGGAATCGAGGCGGACAGGATCGCCTGCTTCAAAGACGCGTAGACCCGGGTGCGGGCGGGAGGCGCAGCTGGGCGGCCGGGGTGCATCGCGGGGGAGGGTTTGGTCTCCATCATTACCCTGAAATCCGAGAGTGATCCGGGGCTCACCCCGGCAACGGGGCCGGCGCACCAGCCGGGCGTCAAATTCTTTATATGCTTTTTAAAGCATAGTCAAGGGGATGCTCACAGCCTCGCGGTGTTTGTCATGATCGACGTGCCACTTCCAGACTCCCGGCGGACGGAACGGCGCGCCGTCCTCGAGGGGATAGGCAAAATTCATTTGATTTATCGGATGGATGGCGGCGATTATGTGGTCGCCGGCAAAAAGAGCGGGTGATCGACCCGGCGGAAGGCACGGCGAACGGGTCATGCGAGGATCGCTGGCGCGCGAGGAGTTCTGCACGCCGACAGCGGGGTGAGGAGCCGTCGGTATGGCAAGCCCCAAGACCATTGCTGTTATCTGTACCCTGGATACGAAGGGTCTCCAGGCGGAGCTGATCAAACGGCTCATCGAGGGGGCCGGTCACCGTCCCCTTATCGTAGATACCGGCGTGCGGGGGGCGCCGGCCTTTTCCGCCGACGTGTCCCGCGACGAGGTGGCCCGGGAGGGCGGAACCAGCATTCCTGCGCTGGCGGGGCTGGGAGACCGGGGGAAGGCCTTGGAGGCAATGATGATGGGCGCATCCGCCCTGGTGGCCCGGTTGCACCGCGAGGGGAAGATCGACGGCGTGCTGGGTCTGGGCGGAGGCAGCGGGACCTCGATCGCCTGTGGGGCCATGCGAGGACTGCCCTTCGGGGTGCCCAAAGTCATGATTTCCACGATGGCGAGCGGAGAGGTGGGCCGGTACGTCGGGACCAAAGACATCGCCATGCTGAATTCGGTCACCGATATCATGGGGTTGAATCCCATCCTGCGCCGCATCCTGGCCAACGGGGTCGGGGCCATCGTGGGCATGGTGGAGGCGGCTGAGCGCGCGATCGAGTGCGAGGGTGAATCGACAAAACCGACCGTTGCGATCACCGCCTTCGGTGTCACGACCCGCGCGGCCATGCGATGCCATGCCCTGCTGGAGGCGGCGGGCTTTAACACGATGATCTTCCACGCCAACGGAACCGGCGGCCGAGCGATGGAGGAGCTCATCGCACACGGGGCTATCGACGGCGTGCTCGATCTCACCACTACCGAGCTGGCCGATGAGCTCTGTGGGGGGAAGTTGAGTGCCGGTCCGCGGCGGCTCGAAGCGGCTGGCGCGCGCGGGATTCCCCAGGTCGTCCTGCCGGGCGCCATGGATATGGTGAACTTCGGCCCGCCGGAGACGGTCCCGCCCGAGTACACCGGGCGACGCCTCTACCGCCATAGCCCCGCGACGACCTTGATGCGGACCACCGTCGACGAGAATCGCCTGCTGGGGAAATGGATGGGGGAGAAGCTGGCGAAGGCCGTTGGTCCAACCGTGTTGATGCTGCCCCTGCGGGGCTTCTCGGAGTATGACCAGGCAGGCGGGGTGTTCCACGACCCGGAGGCCGATCTCGCCTTTATAGAATCGGCCCTGTCGGCGCTGGGGAGCCGTGTCGAGGTGGTGCGGCTTGATCGCTCGATCAACGACCCTGCGTGCGCCGATGCCGTCGTGAAGTCGCTGTTGGAATTGATGGGACGAACGAGTCCGAAGGGGTAGAAGGCATTTCAGGGATTGGCATGGGAGGCACGCGAATGGCGATCAGGTACAGTCGCAACCAGGTGGCGGCACGACTTGCGGCAACCCTCAAGGCCGGGAGCCCGGTGATTGTCGCGGGGGCGGGAAACGGCCTCTCCGCCAAGTGTGCAGAACTGGGCGGTATCGATCTCATCATCATCTACAACTCCGGACGCTTCCGCATGGATGGGATGCCCTCCATCGCGGGTCTGATGCCGTATGGCAATGCGAATGACATCGTGCTGGAGATGGGGGAGCGTCATGTCCTGCCCGCGGTGAAGGGGACGCCCGTCCTCGCCGGGGTCTGCGGAACCGACCCGACCCGCGACATGCGCCGGTTCCTCGGGCGGGTCGTGGACACCGGCTTCTCGGGGGTGATCAACTACCCGACCGTGGCGCGTTTCGAGGGCAATCTTCGTCGGGATCTGGAGTCGGTCGGTCTGGGATTCGCCCGGGAGGTTGAGATGATCGGCATGGCCCGAGAGCTCGATCTTTACACGACCTGCTACGTGCGGACTCCGGAAGAGAGCCGGCAGATGGCGGCAGCGGGCGTCGACTTGGTCGTCCCGCATGTGGGCCTGACCACCGGGGGGACGATCGGCGCGAAGAATGCCCTCAGCCTGGAGGAGGCAGCCGCGGCCACCCAGGCCATGATTCGGGCGGCGCGGGAGGTGAATCCCGAGGTGATTGCCCTGGCGCACGGCGGGCCGATCGCCGGCCCGGAGGACGTGGCGTACATCTTGACGCACACCGACGCCCAGGGGTTCGTCGGCGCGTCCAGCATGGAACGGCTTCCCGTAGAGCGGGCGATCGTGCAGGTGGTCGAGGACCTCAAAGCTCTCAGGCTGCGATAGCTCTATCGATCGGGCGCTCACGATCGGTGGGGTGCTAGTGGAAAGCGGGACAGGAAGCCAGACGCTCCTTCCTCTGTCTCCTGGATCCCCTTGAGCAGGTGGCGCGGGTGGCGTCGTCGGGGGAGATCGTCCGCCTCGATCCTGCGGACGATCATGGGGTGGAGGATGCCCAGGACGGCCGGCCGCACTGGCGGGGCATCACGGCTCCTGTCATCCTGAGTGAAGGTCGTCAGAATAATTCCAATGAGTCAGCAACCCCAGTGCGGAGCGAGGACGAGCGTCGTAGCAGAATGGAGCGGATGCCGGCGGCCCCTACCGATCAGTCTTGCCGGCCGGAATTCGGCTCTCGCAGGGGACATCGGTCTGGCACAGCCCGCAGCCCGGGTACGGGCCCACGTAGCCGGTCCTGCCCTCCGCCTGCAGGCGGGCCGGCATTCCCGTGCGAAGGTACGTCGCACACGTGGCCTTGTCATGGCCCTGCGCGGTGATCGCGCCCACGGGGCATCTGGCGGCGCACCGGCCGCACGCCCCGTTCCTGTAGAACAGGCAGTAGGCCGTATGGGAGCCGGCGGGACGGGGCGACGGCGGGATGGGAAGGTCGCAGACGACGCTCCCGAGCCGGACGGCGAGTCCCCTGGGCGTGATCAGCCCGTCGTTCAGGCTGAAAGTGCCAAGGCCGGCGGCGTAGGCGACGTGACGCTGGGACCAGCGCGAGGCGGGGGCATTGGGGACATCGCGCTTGACCTCGAACCAAGGCGCCAGCTCCGGGGCGACGGCATGGTAGCCGTGGTCTTCGAGCAGTGCGACCAGGTGGCGGGACAGCCGGACGATGCACTCCTGGCCGTACCAACGGGTGGCATTCCAGCGGGGTGAGCAGATCGCCGTTTCCTGGTGCTGGCTTGCCCGCGTCGCCGCCGTGCTGGGCAGGACGAAGGCGATGACGCTCACGGCTGCCGGATGAGGTCGATTGCACTCCGTCGCCCGGATGCGCATCTCCAGGGCCTCCCGCGGCGTCATATGGAAGTCGCCGATGATCCGCCGGTAGTCCTGGAAGAGCGGGTCGTCGCCATCGGCAAAGCCCACGAGGGGGGCGTCCCAGATGGCCTCCCCCAGCGCACCGGGCAGCCGGTTGTTCACGCTGGTTGCGACGTACGTCTCGATGGCCGCCGTCAGCACCTTGGCGGGGGCTATCGCAAGTTGTTCCGCGGCTGCCGGAACATCATTCACCTTGGACCTCCTCCGGGAAGACAGGATAATACCGCGTCGGTCGACCCGCGAAGCATACACCGAATTGCCGAAGAACGCCTGCGGTATCTGCGGCAATCCGACCGGTCGGGGCGAGTCATGGACGCGATGAGGATCCACCCGAAGGCTGGTAGCAGGTGGGCTGCAGGGGCAGGAGCCGAGCTCTTGAAGGCACGGGGCCGACGGGATCGGTCAGGAGACAATGAGGCTGCCGGGGCAGGCCGGCGACCATAGATAGGTGGTGTCCCCAGCAGGATGCGCCCACCCGCGGGAGCAGCCCTTACGTTTCAAATCGAGGGTGGCGCTTGTGGATTCTGCTTGCCGGTAACATGAAATCCCAGGGTAATTCGTTGACTTACTATGGCGCTTCCTTTTTCGCCATGGGTAGCATCGGGTGGTTTTGGGCGGGTTTTGGGTCCTCGCCGGCACAGTCTTGGACCCAACCGGGCAGACCCCCGACTTCCCTAAAATGACTCGCGGGCCCCCCGCTGGTGCTAGTGGGCAGACCGGCGGGCGACCGTCAGCCCAATTGCGAGAATTGCGCATATCACGCTCCTGCCCTCCGTCATGCGTTCTTCATATGAGCATTTGGGCTTGACAACCATGTTTGGTGCAACGGATACTCCGCCGCACACAAGGCGCCGAGCCTGGACCGGGCCGCCAGGGGGCTTTTTGGGGCGCTCCGTCGGGGTGCGAGATGGCCGCTGCCCCAACAAGAAGCAACTTCCTGTCACGTTAAGGAGGTGCATGATGTGGAGAGTTATTCGGCCACTACTTGCGACTCTGTTCGTGAGCCTGTTCGTCGTATCTCTTGCCGCCGGAGCACCGAAGGAGCCCGAAAAAATCTTTATGAAAATTTATACCGCCTATCCGCCGGGGGACGAGTCCTATGTGACCGCGATGGAATTCGCCAAGCGCGTCGCCGACTACAGCAATTCGACGATTACGGCGGAAGTCTTCCATAGCGGGACGATGGGCGGAGAGAAGGAAACCGTGCAGGCCGTCAAACTCGGCGACGCGCAGGGTGTTACGACGGGCCTTCTTCCTGTGACGATGTTCACCCAGGACTACGGCTTCTTTGACGGCATCTACGTCTTCAAGAACTTCGACCATTTTCTGGCGGCCTGGAACGGAAAACCCGGGGAGGGAATCAAGAAGATCCTTCTTGAAAACAACCTGCGTACGATGGGAGTCTATATGCGCGGCATGAGGAACCTCTCGGCGAACAAGCCGATCAGAACTCCCGCCGACGCGAAGGGATTGAAACTCAGGACTCCCCAGGACCCGGCCATGGTCATGACCTATCAGGCCATGGGTTTTCTCCCGACGCCGATCGCACTGCCGGAGCTCTTCACTGCTCTTCAGACCGGTGTTGTCGACTGTGCCGAAGGGCCCCCCTCCCAGATGCTTTCCTATAAGTACCAAGAGGTGCAGAAGTACCTCATGATGACGGGCCACAACGTGTCGGTCGCGATGTTCAACCTGAGCGAGCGTTTCCTGCAGGGATTGAGCGCCGACCGAAGGGCGATCGTCGAAAGGGCTGCCAAGGAGGCGGTCGTCGCCGGCGGCGAATACGCGGCGAAAGCCGACAAGGAGAAGCTCGATAAATTGATCCAGGGCGGAATGACCCGAATCGAGCCGGACCGGGCCGCGTTCATGGCCGCGGCGCGACCGGCCGTCGAAGAGCTTTTCAAGACCAAATGGAAGGTCACAAACTGGAACGAGATCATGTCGTACGCGAAATAAAAGCTCGGAACCGGCGCACAAGAGGGCTCCGCCCTTCAGCGGAGCCCTTTTGGTGGAAGCATGGGGCGCGACTGTGATTCCAGTAATACGAAAGCTGACAGCGGCTTCCGTCGATTATCTTGAATGCGTCTGCGCCGCGCTGTTTGCTGGCATCTGTTTCATCGTGCTTTTTCAGGTAGTCACCCGCTTCATCCTGAAGATTCCGACGCCATGGTCCGAGGAGCTGGCTCGCTATCTTCTCGTTGTCCTCACGTTTCTCGGTGCCTGCATATCCATCCGAGAGGAGACGCACCTTATCGCACTGAACATCTTCAGCGGCCGCTCGGCCAAGGTCGAGAAGATCGGTCGATTGATCGTCGCTGGAATCCTCTTGTCCGTGAACGTCCTGTTCACCCGCAACAGCTTCCGCATGTCCGCGATTGCCGGCACGGAGATGGCTTCCTCGATGGTCTGGCTTCGAACGAGCTACCTCTACGATATCATTTCGCTGGGCTTTTTGATGTCGTCCCTCTTTTCCGCGTCTCTGATCCTGGAGGCCCTCTTCGGCAACCAGCGCGAGATAGGGACATGCTAGAAACGGCTCTCCTTTTTGGCGGCATCCTGTCGGCGGCTTTTGTTATCGGGGTCCCCGTAGGGTATGCCATCATCTTTACCGCGACGCTGCTCTACTTCCTCTATAATGGCGGCTCCGGCGATTCCGCGATCCTGCTCCAACGCATGTTCGACGGCCTGAACAGCTTTCCGCTGCTCGCCATTCCGATCTTCCTGCTGACCGGCAATTTGATGAACACCGGCGGGATCACCCTGAGGATCTTTCGCTTCGCGTCGGCTCTGGTCGGCCATTTCCGGCTCGGGTTGGCGCAGGTGAACGTCGTCGCGAGCATGATCTTTTCCGGCATGTCAGGATCTGCCACCGTGGACGCTGCCGCTCTTGGCCAGGTGGAAATACCGGCGATGCTCGCCGCGGGATATGACCGGGATTATTCCGCCGCCGTCACCGCCGCGTCGGCCACCATGGGACCCATCATTCCCCCGAGCGTCCCGCTCGTCATCTACGGCATTGTGGCGGAGGTCTCGATCGGGCGGCTCCTTTTCGCGGGCGTCATCCCCGGCTTCATCATCGGCGCGACCCTCATGATTCTGATCGCGATCCAGGGGCGGAGGGGAGGTTACCAGAGGGGCCGCTTCGAAGGGTTCGCCCATCTCTGGAAGTCGCTGAAGGAGGGCTTCCTGCCCCTCCTGACGCCGATCATTCTTCTCGGCGGCATCCTGCTGGGTGTCTTCACGCCGACCGAAGCCGCTGGTGTGGCCCTGTTCTACGCAATGGTTCTCGCCATGGCAGTCTATCGAGAAGTAAGCGTGATGCGGCTATGGGAGCTGATGAAGCAGACCTTCCGGGTGACGGTGGAGATCATGGTCATCATCGCGGGGGCGAACGCCTTCGCGTACATGATCATGAGCGCACGACTTCCTCAGGACATCGCGCAATTCGTCATGTCGTTTTCCTTGAACAAGTATACCGTCCTGATTGTGATCAACCTCGCCCTCTTGGTCGTAGGCTGCTTCATGGAGACGGTCGCCGCCATCACGATCTGCGTGCCAGTCCTCATGCCCCTCGTGAATCACTACGGTATCAACCCGATACATTTCGGTCTCATCCTGGTGTTCAATCTCGTCTTCGGCCTCTTGACGCCCCCCGTTGGGATGGTGCTCTTCGTGACGAGCCGCATCGCAGAAATCTCCGTGTCCCGGCTTGTTCGGGCACTTCTGGTTTTCTATATTCCGCTCTTATTGTGTTTGATTCTGATCACCTTCATCGAACCCCTCTCGGTCTGGCTGCCGACGGTATTGATGGGCGCGAGCAGGTAAACAAAGAATCCTGTGGTTCCCGCCTGAGTGCGACGCGCCCGGAGCGGGACCTGAGGGCCCAGCCCGCCGATATGCGCCGCCTCCTCGCCAAGCACATCCCGTAGGCCCGGCAGATGCTGCGGAAAATGCTGGAAGACCGGCTCGATGTGACGCCCATCGAACGGAACGGCAAGATGGGAGTTCGCTTCGAGGGGAAGGATTCCTACGGCGGATTGCTCTCAGGGGAGGTCGGACTGGCGGCAGAGGGTAACACGTCTGCCACCAGCCATCGTGTCCCCAGGGGGAATTTCCTCAAATACATACCCCTGGACCCTCTGCAGCATGCCGGATTGATCGTCAGTTTTGAAGGAAGAGTGGCGGCGTAACAGAGCTCTACAGGGGTTGGTGCCGAGGGACCGGACCGCCAATTGAGCAAGACAGATGTCCCCCAGAAGGGATTGCCTCTGAAGCGAGACTTGGGGACCCTTGGAGCGCAGAGATTAGCGGGCGTCTTCGGCGCTGAAGGCCCAGGACGTTTGCACAAGGTAGGGCCGTGCAAGCGCGGCGCGGCTCCCACCGAGTTGCCCTGTGTGGCGATGCCTCTCCACCGAGACGCCGCCTCTCGGCGAGAGCTAGCCCCATTCCAAAAATATCCCACCGCCAAGGACACCCAACGCTCGCGTTGGGTACCCGGAATGGCACGGCAGGGATGGGCAAAATACCAAAGGCCTCGACCCCCGTCATGTCCCCTGGGGGGCGTTGCGGTGCCCCGAATCAAAGCCGCCGAACCCCATGGACTGTGGAGCCTTGGCGTCAGGGCGGTTGAACAATTCTTTCGGTTCAAGGTTTAGCATACTGCGTGACATGGCACGAGGGATTACCTACCTTCTTCCAATTTTGACGATTTGCCCATCGATTGTTCCTCGGTGCCATGACGGAGTACAGCCTCGCTTACGCGGGGGTGCCGGCGCGGCTCCAGACCAAACAGGTAAAGGTCCTCGGCATTCAAGGGGGCCCCGACGTGAGGAGTCCAGAAGAGGCAGAGGCTGAGGCCCAGGCTGGCCTGGCGGACTTCGCGTGGAAAGCGGATTCAGCCCGGCGCCGGAAGCGGCGGCAGGGAGGCGGCCCGTGCAGGGGGCGCAGGAGGTGGACGCCGAAGGCTGAAGCCCTGCACAGGTCCCCGGCCCAGCGGGGCCGCGCTGCCCAAGGCGCTACCGCTGGGGGCGACGGGAGTGGCCGCGGAGGGCATGCCGTCGGAGGGGGGAGGGGCCGCCGTTACCCGGGGGAGCCCGCGGCCGTCGAGACCGCGGGGGATCGTATGGCCCTGTCGGCGTCTTTGAGCAATCACCTCTACACACTGCGTGCGCTGCCCGAGGTGGGCATTCTCACCTCGACCGTGTGCTCCTGACGGTCGTCAACTAGGTGAATCGCCTTGTCGTCCTGCTCAACCCCATCAACAGTCAGACTCATGCCGCCATTTCCAGCGCTCGTCTGCAGGACGGCGATGTGGAACACGGTTTCCCGATACCGGTAGTGCACGGTGAACCCAGTCCAATGCGCCGGGAGACGCGGCGCAACTTGCAGTGTGCCTGCTTCCAGCTTCAGCCCCAAGAGGGATTCCACGATCAACCGATACATCCAGCCGGCCGAACCCGTGTACCAAGTCCATCCACCGCGGCCGGTGTGCGGCTGGAGCGCATAGACGTCGGCCGCAACGACGTACGGCTCGACTTTGTAGGCCGCCATGGCCTCCGGAGACCTGGCATGGTTCACGGGGTTGAGCATTGCCAAGAGCTCCCACGCACGCTGGCTGTCGCCCAGTGCCGCGAACGCCATAGCTGCCCAGACCGCCCCATGGGTGTACTGTCCGCCGTTCTCCCTCACGCCCGGGGCATACCCGCGGATATACCCCGGGTTCAAGGTTGAGGTGTTGAACGGGGGGTCCAAAAGTTGGACCAGTGCACGGTCTCGGCGAACCAGCCGCCTGTCCATCGCCGCCATGGCCGTGCGCGAGCGTTCAGCATCGCCCGCCCCGGAGAGCACAGACCAGCTTTGCGGAATCGAGTCAATCTGGCACTCCGGGTTGCTCGCCGATCCGAGCGGCGAGCCGTCGTCGAAGTAGGCGCGGCGATACCACTCACCATCCCAGCCGTGCTGTTCGATATTCCGGCGGACCCGAGCCGCCTCCCCCTGGCAGCGGTCGGCGAAGGGTGCGTCCCCATGCCCGCGGGCAACCGCGGCGAACCGCAGGAGCACGTCATACAGAAAGAAGCCCAACCAGACACTTTCGCCTTGGCCGTGTTCGCCCACCAGGTTCATGCCGTCGTTCCAGTCGCCGGAGCCAATCAGTGGCAGGCCGTGCCCACCGTATCGAAGACCCAGCAGAATGGCTCGCATGCAATGCTCGTACAGGCTGGCCGTTTCCTCGGACCGGCTGGGCAGGTCGTAATACGAGTCCTCCTCCGCGTTGACCGGGCGGCCGTCGAGGAAGTGGACGGCTTCGTCCAGCACACCCGTGTCCCCGGTGGTCAGGACGTAGCGGCTGGTTGCCAACGGCAGCCACAAGTAATCATCCGAACAGCGGGTCCGCACACCCCGGCCCGAGGGAGGGTGCCACCAATGCTGGACATCTCCCTCTCGAAATTGATGCGCTGCGGAGAGGAGCAAGTGCTCGCGGACGAGGCGCGGCTCGGCGTGAATGAGTGCCATCACGTCCTGCAACTGGTCGCGGAAACCAAAGGCGCCTCCCGGCTGGTAGAATCCGCTCCGCGCCCACAGGCGGCACGCAAGCGTCTGATACAGCAGCCAGCCATTGGCCAGCACGTTGAGGGACGGGTCCGGTGTGTCGACGTGCACCGCGCCGAGCGTGTGCTTCCAGTACTGCCATACCGCTTCGAGCGCGCCGCGGGCTGCGGCCGATCCCCGGAAGCGCTGCGCGAGAGTACTGGCGTCGCCGGCGTCTTGGCCGACGCCGAGTCGAAAGATCACCTCACGCTCCTGGCCGTCCGCGAGCTCGAACGTCACCTGGATCGCGGCGCAGGGGTCCAGCGCGGCCCCCACCTTGCCAGACAGCCGCGAGCGGGCCATTGCCGCCGGACTCGCAAGCGTGCCGTTCCGCCCCAGAAATTCCGTCCGGTCGCCGCTCATGGTCCGCGGCGCCGGGTCCGTGTCAAAAAAGGCGACCCGACCGGCGAACTCCGGGTTGTACGGGTTCCGGGCGAAGAGCGCGCCGCTATTGGGGTCGATCTCGGTGACCACGTGCATGGCCGTTTTCGGCCGCAGATCTCCCAGCACCCACTCCACATATCCCATGGCGGAGAGCCGGCGGAATCGGCCGGACTCGTTACGCACTCTCAACACCCCGAATTTGATCGGCGCATCCAGGGCCACATAGACCCACACCTCCGAGCGGATGCCGCCCTCCGTGTGCTCGAAGACGCTGTAGCCGAATCCGTGGCGACTGACGTACGGCCGCGGGCTGCCGCTGGGCAGCGGCGTGGGGGACCAGAAGTGGCCGCTCTCTTCGTCCCGGAGATACAAGGCTTCCCCGCTCGAGTCGCTCACCGGGTCGTTGGACCAGGGAGTGAGGCGGAACTCGTGGGCATTCTCGCTCCACGTGGTGGCCAGGCCGCTCTCCGAGACGATACTCCCGAAGTGCGGGTTCGCCAGCACATTCACCCAGGGGGCCGGCGTCATCTGCCCGGGCATGGTCGTGATGACGTACTCGCGCCCATCCGGGGTGAATCCTCCGAGCCCATTGAAGAAGACCAGATCGTGGCGAGGCGGCCCGGCGGCGGTCTGGACTTCGGCGCGGTGGGTCCGGGTCGGTACGAGGCGCGGGACCGGCACGTCCGCCAGGCCGCGACGGTTGAGCTGATCCGCTAGCGTTCCCCGGCCGTCGGTGAGGATGGCCCGGGAGACCGCTTGCAGCAGAATGCGGTCCTCGGTCGAGATCTGGTCCACCGGTCGGACAAAAATGCCGCCCGGCCGATCGGTCACGTTGGCTTCGATGCCAGCGGCGATCAGCCCCATGATCTGCTCGTGGAGAAGCTGCCGGTACCCCGCATGGTCCTCGTTCCAGATCACCAGATCGACCGCCAGCCCTTTGAGGCGCCAGTACGCGTGGGCCTGCACGAGCTGGCGCGCCAGATCGATATTGGCTGGCTCTTCGATCTGCAGGAGCACGATCGGTAAGTCGCCAGAGATGGCGTAGCCCCAGAGACCGGATTGCCCGCGACGGTTCTTGAGGAGGATGCTCGGATTGGCACGCAGCGAGGCATTGGCGTAGAGGATGGAGCCGGCCAGGCGTCCATAGAGTTGCGCGTCGGCCTCTGTGGCATTGAGCTGCCGCAGGAGGACCTGGCTATGCGTCCATGCCAGCTCGAAAGCGCGATCCGCGAGCCGCCGATCCTGGTATTTCACCACCAGGGCCAAGCCCCCGTCGCGGGTCTCAGCGATGCCGGAGACCATAATTATTGTCGCCGATGCCTCCGGACCGAGCGTGATCCGGCACTGGATCGCCACAATCGGATCCAGCACGGAGCCCTGGCTCCCCGAGAGCGGTGAGGACTCGTGCATGATTTGCGGATCGCCGGCGGTGCGTCCCCGGCCGATGAACCGCATGCGGTCGGTCTCGTAGGAAATCCCTTCCACGTCTGCACCGTGCACCGCCATGAGGTGAAACATCCAGGGGGCCGGCTCGCCAATGGAGCGGGGGCGGCGCGTGCAGAGGATCGCCTGCCGCTCCGGGACGATCTCCGTCTGCACGAAGAGATTGCCGAACGCCGGGTGCAGCGCGTCCGCAGCCGGCGATGCCAGCACGACCTCCGCGTAACTCGTGACCTCAATCGTCCGGGGTGTTCGAGAGCAGTTGGTGATGCGAATCCGCCGCAGCTCAACGTCATCCTCCGGCGAAACGGCGACCTCTGTATGGGTGTCCAAGTCGTGGCTGCGGGAGCGGAACTCCGCGCGCGCCTCCGAGAAGATCACTTCGTACGTGTCCGATCGCTTGAGCGTCGGCTGATACGCGGGAGACCAGAACTCCCCGCTCGTCACATCGCGGAGGTAGCAGAATGTGCCCCAGTTGTCGCGGGTGCTGTCTTCACGCCAGCGCGTGACAGCCAGCTCCTTCCAGCGGCTATACCCGCCGCCCGCGTTCGTGATCATCACGTGGTACCGGCCGTTCGACAGCAACTGGACTTCCGGTATCGGTGTGTCGGGGCCGCTGAACACGCGGACCGGCGTCTCCGGACCACTGGACATGGTCTGGTAATGGGAGCGCTCGGCGGTGTACGAATAGGTCGCGGTGGCCTTTGGCACCCGCTCCTGGAGCAGCAGCGTGGTGGCCTGGAATGCCGGATCCGACTCGAATCGTTTCTGCATCGGACGGTCCAGGAGCAGATGGGTCAGGGCGAGGAGGCTCATGCCCTGGTGGTGTGCCATGAACGACCGGACGACGACACCCGATTGCCCACGGGGGACACGCGACGGGGTATAATCGATAGCCTCATAGAGACCATACTGGCCTTCCAGTCCGTCGGCGGCGAGTCGCTGCAGGTTCAGGCAGGCCTCCTCGGGTGCCACCATCAGGGCGAGCGTCGAGGCGTACGGCGCAACGACCACATCTTCAGCGAGCCCGCGTTTGAGTCCCAGGCCGGGCACGCCAAATGCCCGGTACTGGTAGTGCAGGTGCACGTCGATCGTGTTGTAGCCGCACTCCGAAATCCCCCAGGGGACCCCACGCGTTCTCCCGTAGGCGATCTGCCTCCCCACGGCCGCCCTGCACGTCTGGTCGAGCAGCGTGTGCTCATAGGTCGGCATCACCAGGAGCGGCATCAGATACTCGAACATCGAGCCGCTCCACGACAGGAGAACCGGCTCTCCGTCAACGCTGGTCAGGAGGCGTCCCAGGGCAAACCAGCTCTCCTGGGGCAGCTGGCGCTGCGCAATCGCCACAAAGCAGCACAATCTCGCCTCTGAGGCCAACAGATCGTAGTAACTCGCATCCCGCCGCCGCTCACCAACGCTGTAGCCGATCGCCAGGAGTTGGCGCGCCTTGTCGAACAGGAAGTCATACTCGATCCCCGCGAGTGTGCTGCATTGCAGGGCCAGGCGCTCGACGGTCGCAATTCGGGCCGTGGCGCGGCGGCTGGCTTCCGTGACGAGCCGTCGGAGCTCCTCGCACCGCTCGCGCTCCTCCGGACCGGACCCCGCGCCGAGTCGTGCCTCGATTCCCGGCAACCACTCCATCTCGAGCCGTGCCAGTTCGCGCAGCGTCGGGATCTCATCGGGTCCGTGAAAGTCGTTGAACGCCTTCTGAGATGGTGGCAACCCGATCCACGGCGCGAGATACCTCAGCTCATCGAGAGCATCCTGGCATTGCCGGGCGAGGGCCCGCGCCCACCAGGTGGCGTGGCTCTCGGGGGCGATCTGGAGGCTTTTCACCACCTCCGCCGCGGAGGCCACCAGCCGATCGAGGCAGCGGAGCGCCCCCAGAAGCGTCGCGGGCCGAGACTTGGATGCGGATGCCAGATCCCCCTGCAATTGAGCGAGTTGCGCCGGAGCGGCTCCTCCCGCCGCGTCCACGAGAATCCCGAGCGTATCGCCGAGCCCGGCAAACACTCGTGCTCCCAGAATCTTGTCATCGGGCAGCACGAGAAGACCTGGCCCCAATGTCAGCAGATGGCCCGCGAGGTTCCCGCTGTCCACCGTCGATACGTAGCGCGGCGGCAGCGGCTGCAACGACTGGGTGTCGTACCAGTTGTAAAAGTGGCCGCGGTGCCGTTCCAGCGCCTCCATCGAATGGAAGGCATTGGCCGTGCGCTCGATGAGCTGTCCGGCCGGGAGGTAGCCGAAGTCGTATGCGGACAGATTCGCGAGGAGCGCCAGCCCCATGTTGGTCGGCGAGGTGCGGTGCGCCACCGCGCCCACGGGATGCTCTTGATAGTTATCGGGGGGCAGCCAATGATCTTCCGGGCCCACGAAGGTCTCGAAAAACGCCCAGGTCTTCCGGGAAAGTTGCTGGAGGAAGCGTGTCTGGTCTGCTGAGAGCCGCGCGCCGTGGCGACCGAGCGGCCGGCCGAGCCACCACACGATCGCGGGTGAGGTAAACCAGAGGCCCAGGATGGGCCAAGCCACCCCGAACGCGGCCGGCCTCGAAAGCGTCAGATCAAGCGCTGCGGCGACCGCAAGGATGGGGGCGATCCACATCGTCCGGCAGGAGGCGGCGAGGTGTGTGCGATTCGGGCGGTCCGGGTCGCTCGACGGACTCCACTCCAGCAGGTGTGTGTGGCTGACCAGCATTCGACCGGCCGTGCGCACGATCGCGTCCAGGCTGAAGAAGGCCTCGTAGGGGAGACAGGCGAGCGCGAATGCCGCCTGAGCGGAGTGCCGGCCGGCCGAGCGGACCCCGGCGGCGAGATGCTGACGGAGCAGCACATCACCCGGCTTCTGAAACAGGTCCAGGATCGAGGCCATCCACGGGGGAATCAGGATGGTTCCGATCACCGCCAGGGTCCAGAGCCAGGCTGGAGACAGGACCGTCCAGCCCAGGAGCAACAGCAGAGTCAACGCTGGAGCGACGAGGCTCCGACGCAGGTTATCGAAGATTTTCCACCGGGACAAAGCAGAGAGCGGATTCTTCTGGCGGCCGGTGCCGAGGCGGGGGACGCACGGCAGCAGCCACCGCGCAATCTGCCAATCCCCGCGAATCCAGCGGTGCCGGCGGCTCACGTCCGCGCTGTAACGGGTGGGGTATTCCTCATAGAGCTGCACATCGCTCAGCAGCCCCGCTCGCGCGTAGCAGCCCTCCAGAAGGTCGTGGCTGAGAATCCGGTTCTCGGGAAACCGCCCCTTGAGGCTCCGCTCGAACGCATCAACATCATAGATCCCCTTGCCAATGAACGAGCCTTCCCGGAAGAGATCCTGGTACACATCGGAGACCGCACGCGTGTACGGGTCGATGCCCGATTCACTCCCGTACAGGCGCGCGTACCGTGACCGGCTCGTCCCTGGCAAGCTCGCCGCCACGCGCGGCTGCAGGATGCCGTACCCCTCGGAGACACGCTGCCGCTTTTCATCGTACCGTGCCCGATTCAACGGGTGCGTCATAGTCCCCACGAAATGCCACGCCGCATCGCGCGGGAGTTGCGTATCCGTGTCCAGGGTGATCACGTACTTCACGTTCGACAAGACCGCCCTCTCCCCCACGATGAGAGAAAAACGATCCCTGGCGCCGCCGCGCAGCAGCGCATTCAATTCCGCCAGCTTCCCTCGTTTCCGCTCGTACCCCATCCAGAGCCGTTCCTGCGGATTCCATCGGCGCGGGCGATGAAAGAGGAAGAAGGTGTCGCCTGTCGCGCTCCGGTACTTTCCATTCAACCCTTCGATCCGCTGCTGGGCCAGTCGCAACAGTGATGCGTCCTCCGGCGTCGTCTCCTCCGGTGCGTCTCGGAAATCCGTCAGCAGCCCGAAGTGCAGGTGCGGGTCTCGGTTGGCCAGAAACCGCACTTCAAGCGCCTCGGCCAGCTCCTCGATGCCGTGGGTGCTCGTGAGCATCGTCGGGATCACGACCAGCGCGCGCGCTTCCGGCGGAATGCCTCCAGACAAGTCCATTCGCGGCAGGACCTGCGGCGTCGCCAGCACGGTCGCCAGCCAGTTCACCATCGCGACCGCCAGCTGACTCGCGCACACGACGGAGAGGACCCCGACCAGCGCGAGGAGCCACCCGCGCACGCCGTTGGCGTGCGCCTTCGCCAAAAGGGTGCCGGTGAGGATCACTGTCAGCAGCAGGATCGTGCCGAGGTAGGCACACAATGGGCACCGGCGGCTCAGCTTCTGCAGAACCTCCGCGGGGGACCGACGGACCTTCGTCCTGCGTTCGAGCGCCGGCACCCCCTTGTCAATCAGGTAGAACCCGACGTGCGCCGCTCGATCGTCGTGGCCATGCTTCGCCGCCCCCGCGTGGGTCAATTCGATTGCGCTGCGCGCCACCTCGCTTTCGGAGAGCCGGCTGCTCTTTGCGATCTTCTCCACCACGTGACGGTAGCGATCGCGGGTGGCAAAATCCATCTTGTTGTAGACACCGCCGGGGTCCTCCCGCAGGGTCCGCTCGACGACGCTCATCGTCTCGACGAACTCGCGCCAGTCCATCGCCCCCAGGAAGCGAAGGCTGCCGATGCTGTTGCTGATGGAGACCTGATCGGCGGCCTGCTGCTGGTTCTCCGCCTGCACCAGCTGCTCGATTGTCAGGCCCGACTCGGAGAGCCACTGCTCGATCCAGGTGAGCGGCAAGGCCAACGCGGGGCCCTTTCCCTGCAAGCGGCGCGCACACTCGGCGACAAACGCACCCACCATCGGCGGCCTCGACCGCGCCATATCCGCGATCACGAGGATCAGGCTCTTGGGGTCCTTCTCGGCGATCTCCGTCATCTGGTCCGCCCAGCGGTCGGCGTGGTTGCGGTCGGCGCGGTCAGCCGCAAGCCGAGCGCCAACGCGTCGGAGATTCTCGATCAACGCCAGACGCAGCATGATCGGGATGGCCCACAGCTCGCCCAACGCCAGGATGGTCACCGTCTGGTAGGCCGCGACAAAACTGCTGAGACTTTCCGGATCCACCCGCCCATCGCCGTGTGTGATCGTCTCCAGCGCGATGTCATACACGCGCGGAAGTCCAGCCGATGGGCCGCTGAGCAACCGCGGGAGCCCCCGGCTATAGCCCTTGGGCAAGTGTCGTCTGGCCGTGCGAATCTGTTCTTCGATCAGGTAGAAGTTGTCGAGCAGCCATTCCCCGGCCGGCGCGATGCGGCGGCTCGCCGTGACCGCCTCGGAAAGGAGGCTGCAGGCTCCCCGCAGGACGCCTTCATTTTCGGCGAGCCGGCTCAGCAGTTGGTCCGGGGCGCGGCTCACTCCCACCCGGTGCGCCCCCGCCAACATCTTGCCATGCTGCTCCATCTGGTCGCTGCTGAACAGCTCCGCCCGGAACGGGGGCTCGTCGCCGGCGTACTCGTGTGGCCCAGAGTTTCCGCGGAGGCGTGTCCATGCTTGGCGCACGGTGGCGCGAATGGTCTGGCTGCCCACCTTCACCTTTGAGGTCTCCTCCCACGCGACGGTACCGAGCGCGCGCGTCACGATTCCGGAGTGGTCAGGATCTGGGGACACAGCGAGGTCAAGGGCCAGAAGCGTCGACGAGGCCGAGGCGTATCTGTCTCTACCCGGCGGATTCTCCTGCCTGGGCGAGGCGCGCCTGGATTTCCTCCGTCGTGAGGGCATCCCGTCCCACGGGCCGGCGGTCCGAGAGCAGCGTCCCTGTCCGCGGATGCGCCAGCTTTCGCTCGATCATCGCCTTGCGCCGGAGCTGGGGGTAGAGGAAATGCACGGCGATGGTCGCCGGGGGCGGTACGCCATAGGGGAGCGGCGGGACGCCGAACCCGCCGTCGGCCCGCCGCACGAATGGCGCCAGTCGGGATTCGTCGTCCCTCAGCGTGTCGCCCCTTTGGGGGCGGCATTGATTGGTGTGCGTCCGGATCGTCTCCCAGGTCGCCAGGTAGGCTTCCCAGCGATCGGCCTTGTCGAGCATCGAGAGGATGCCGCGATAGAGCAGAATCTGGTTGGCCTGGCACCCGCGCTCGCCGAGCTGCCGGCGGTGCTGCTGCGTGGCCAGGAGCAGCCGCAATCCTGCTTCCAGGCCATCCTCGTACGCTTCGGTCGCGTCGATCTCTCGCCAAAGGGCCTTCCACGTCTCGCCCTCCATGGTGACGCAATAGCTCTCCCAGTCGAGCGGGTCCGCTGTCGGGCGCGAGAGGAGCTGCGCGAGCCATTCCTGAATGTTCATGGGGCCCTCTTGTGAAGGGGCGATTGGCACGGAGGCTGACCGAAAAGAGCCGGCGTGTCACCGGCGCGAGCGCCAATGCCAGGTGGGGAGGGATGCGTCATACGCCTCAGCCTCTTGTTCGTTCGCTGCGCAGAGCCTTCAAGTGGCCGTACCCGACCCACGCGCGTCGCTCCTCATCCCACAGGCGGTAGGTAAGGGATCTCAGACTGGAGAGCAACGTCACGCGTTCGACGCTCTGAAACAGCGGATCGGCATTGTAGCACCTCTCGAGGTTATAGTTGGGGATCCCGGGGCTCAGGTGATGGATGTGGTGGAACCCGATGTTGCCCGTGAACCACTGCAGCACCCTGGGGAGCTTATAGAAGGAGCTGCCGTAGAGTGCCGCCGTCACATAGTCCCAGCGGTCGCGGTGCTCCCAGTAGGCGCCGTCGAATTGATGCTGGATGTAGAACAACCACACCCCGACCGACCCTGCGATCATCAGGACCGTCACCTGGATCGCTAGGTACGCCTGGAGACCCATCTGCCAGCTCAGCAGGGCAGCCATCCCGAGAAGGGCCACATTCGTCCAGAAGACGTTGCGGCGTTCTCGCCGGTCCGCCTTCCGCCACGGGAGTCGCTGTCCGACCACGAGCAAGAAGAGCGGGGCAATGCCGAACAGCACCACCGGGTTCCGTACCAGCCGATAGGCAATCCGCCGCCAGCGCGAAGCTTCGAGGTACTCTCGCACCGTCAAGGTCCAGACATCTCCGGTGCCCCGCCGATCCAGGTCGCCAGACGTCGCATGGTGGATGGCATGCTTATGCCGCCATTGGTAATAGGGGGTGAAGGCCAAAATCCCGGTGATCACCCCCAGGGTATCATTGGCCAGCCGGGACCGGAAAAACGAGCCGTGGCCGCAGTCGTGGAAGATGATGAAGAGCCGCACCAAGAACCCCGCTGCAAGAATCGCCAGGGCGAGCGTGATCCAGTAGGAAAGCGCCAGGCTTCGGTCCATCCCATACCACAGCACCCCATACGAGACGACCGCGCTCGCCGCCTGCCACACGCTGCAGCTCAAGGCAGGCTTCTCATATCGAGATACGATCGGCTTCCACATGGACTTGGCAGGCTGGAGTGTGTTGAAGGAGAGGACCCGATCGCCCCTTCCTTCCGTCGTAGACCGCGGGGAGTTCACTCTTGTACTCCTTGTAGTGTGGTCTAGGGTTCGCATCACAATGCAGCATCCTACAGGGGGGGGCTGCGGGCGATGCCCGGGACCTGCGACTCCCGCCACACTGGCCCCACTCGCATCGCGCATTACCCGGCTCTCCCGCTGTCGCAGAATGCCTCCGCGGAGGCCTTCGCCTCCCGCTGGTTCCTCCAGGGGCCCCCGAGGACCGCACGATCGCCCCCCACATCCTTCTCCGCCGCGCGGGCCTTGGCCCACCACACGCCTTCGTCCCGGAGGGTCGTGATCGTGTAGCGCTGATAGGGGTAGCTCGTCCACTCCGCGTCCATGGTCGTCCTCTGCCGTCACTCCACCGAAGCAATGCCCCCGGCCATTCGCGAACCCGAGCGACCGGGGGCCATCCCCGTGGAGTCCAAGAGCCCCGTCTGCTTAGGCGATGGGAGGGCCCACTTTCATATGAGCGGCCCGCGGGCCCTTTTCGCCCTTCTCAATATCGAACTCGACGGCCTGTCCTTCCGCCAGGGCGTCGAACTCCTCACCCGGGAGCGCCGACCGGTGAAAGAAGAGCTCTACCCCATCGGAGGCCTGAATGAACCCAAAGCCTCGCTCCCGGACCAGCTTCTTGACCGTGCCTGTTGCCATGATTACCGCTCCTTTCCGGATCGCCATCCGGCATACATTTCACTGCCCACCACTGCGCCACCAGACCATTCTTGGCGCCTGCACTTCCTGCCTCCTCGGCCGTCCGTTCAGGGCCGCGTCGCTCCGACCCGAAAGGGTTGCACCCCCCGCCCTGGACCACCTCCTTCTCCACCAGCCGGCATGCGGGTTGCTCGAGGAAGTCCCGCTGCGATGCGAGGAGGGCGCCGAGCCTTGCGTGCGCCTCGACTATGAGCCCGCTCCCTCGGCGTCGACGAGTCGCGCCGTCTCCGCCCGGTGATGGATCTCACGCCGATCATCGGGTCCCTGACCTTGCCCTTCTCTTCTCCCCCCGCAGGGTTTCCGGGCGCAGAGTCATGCGCTTCCCGTTGGCTCCCCCTTTGCGGGCGAGGCTCCGGATGCGGCGGATCGCATTGGCCTGGGCCTCCACGTTTGCGAGCAGATTGGGCTTGCCATCCCGCTTCAGCCCCTCCTCGATGAGGGCGCGGAACACGATCTGCAGGCTCACCGGGAGCTTGAGCGTGGTCGTCGCCTTCCCCGCCAAGGCCCGCGCCCGGTCGAGGATGTCTTGGGGGAGAATCAGCAGAACCCTGGACCTATTGGCGAACATCATCCGATCCCCCCTATCTGCCGGCCGAGCCTCCGCGTCAAACGCCCCGTCTATTTCATCGTTACATACTTTATACTATTGATATATATTATATTACATGTTGTGCCTGGTCAAGCGCAACATGAGGTTAGCCTCCAGATTCCGCCCGTAGTGTGCCCAGGTCCCCCATCCGTGCCGGCCGCCGCCCGCGGATTGAGCGCCTCGTACGCCGCCTGCACTCGCTCGCTGGCGACGCACCAGCTATGGCCTTCCGCCTCTCCATGCGGCGTCGGCACTCCAGACTGAGCACCTCGTTCGAGGCGGTGAATTGCTTGGTTGGATGTGGCATGGCATCCGCGATGTCCCATCCGGGATGCCATGCCCCACACAAGGGGGAAAGCCTCCTGCGACCGTTTAATACATGCCCCCCATATCCCCACCGCCCGGCGGCATGGGCGGAGTCTTCTCTTTCTCCGGAATCTCGGTGATCAGGCACTCGGTCGTCACCATGAGCCCGGCGATGCTGGCGGCGTTCTGCAGCGCGACCCGGGTGACCTTGGTGGGGTCCATGATCCCGGCCGTCATGAGGTCCTCGTACTCCTCGGTCTCGGCGTTGAAGCCGAAGGCTCCTTTGCCCTCCCGCACCGTCTGCACCGCGATGGACCCCTCGGCGCCGGCGTTCTCGGCGATCTGGCGGATCGGCTCCTCGAGGGCCCGCCGGATGATGCTGGCACCCGTCTTCTCGTCCCCGGACAGCTTGAGCGCATCCACCGCCGACATGGCGCGGAGGAATACCACCCCACCCCCCGGCACGATCCCTTCCTCCACTGCTGCCCGGGTGGCGTTCAGGGCATCCTCGACGCGGGCCTTCTTCTCCTTCATGGCGACTTCCGTGGGCGCCCCCACCTTGATCACGGCCACGCCGCCGGCCAGCTTGGCCAGGCGCTCCTGAAGCTTCTCCCGGTCGTAGTCCGAGGTGGTCTCCTCGATCTGGGTGCGGATCTGCTTGATCCGGCCTTCGATCTCCTTGTCCTTGCCCGCACCCTCGATGAGGGTGGTGTTCTCCTTGTCCACCAGGACCTTCTTCGCCTTCCCGAGGTCCTCCAGCTTGACATTCTCCAGCTTGACGCCCAATTCCTCCGACAGGACGGTGCCGCCGGTCAAGATGGCGATGTCCTGCAGCATTTCCTTCCGCCGGTCTCCGAAGCCTGGGGCCTTCACGGCGCAGGTGTTCAGGGTCCCCCGCAGCTTGTTGACCACCAGGGTGGCCAGGGCCTCCCCATCCACCTCCTCCGCGATGATCAGCAGCGGTCGGCCCAGCTTCGCCACCTGCTCCAGGAGGGGCAGGAGGTCTTTCAGGGTGCTGATCTTCTTCTCGTGGAGCAGGATGTACGGGTCCTCGATGACGGTCTCCATCCGGGCCGGATCGGTCACGAAATACGGGGAGATATAGCCGCGGTCGAAGCGCATCCCCTCGACCACGTCCAGGGTGGTCTCCACCCCCTTGGCCTCCTCCACGGTGATGACGCCGTCCTTGCCCACCTTCTCCATGGCGTCGGCGATGAGGTCCCCCACCGTCTTGTCGTTGTTGGCGGAGATGGTGGCCACCTGGGCGATCTCCTTCTTGCCCTTGGTGGGCTTGGAAAGGGCCTTGATCTCGGTCAGCACGGCCGCCACCGCTTTCCCGATCCCGCGGTTCAGGGCCATGGGGTTGCTGCCGGCAGTCACGTTCTTCATGCCTTCCCGGATGATCGCCTGGGCCAGGACCGTGGCGGTGGTGGTCCCGTCGCCCGCCACGTCCGAGGTCTTGGAGGCGACCTCCTTCACCATCTGGGCCCCCATGTTCTCAAACGGGTCCTCCAGTTCGATCTCCTTGGCCACGGTCACGCCGTCCTTGGTGATGGTGGGGGCGCCCCACTTCTTGTCCAGCACGACGTTCCGCCCCTTGGGACCCAGGGTCACCTTCACGGCGTTGGCCAGCTTATCTACCCCGCGCATGATGGCCCGCCGGGCCTCTTCATCAAACATCAGTTGCTTGGCTGGCATGCTCTGTCCTCCTTCGTCCATTCTTCGTCCGTTGTGATGAATCCAGCGACTGCGATTCCGCGCCTGATTGCATGCGAATTACTGCAGGATGCCGAGGACATCCTCCTCCCGCATGATCAGGTATTCCTCATCGTTCAGCTTCACTTCGCTCCCCGAGTACTTGCCGAAGAGGATCTTGTCGCCCACCTTCACCGCCATGGGCTGGAGCTTTCCATCGTCGGTGACCTTGCCGGGACCCACGGCGATGACTTCGGCCTCCTGGGGCTTCTCCTTGGCGGTATCCGGGATGATGATCCCGCCCTTCTTCGTCTCTTTCTCCTCCAGACGCTTGACCAGGATCCGGTCGTGCAATGGCTTCATCTTCTTCATTGTGCTTCGCTCCTTTCGACAACGGATGCGGAATGATCGGCGCACCCGTGCAGCCGAGCACTGCGATGGGGTCGGCGCCTCGAGGTTCCCACGGTGCGAGCACCGCCTGAGCGGAGACGCCGTGAGGCTCCGGACGGCCTCGAGGCAATGCACACACGAGCGCTCCTGCTATTCATTGACAGGTCTTCCCACGTTCTCTCATCACTCTACCGAAGATCCGTCACGTAGCTGTCCATCCTGGCCAGGATCCCGCGGATGGTCCGCGAACTGCGCCCCTCCTCCTCGGCCATCTCCCCCAGCCTCCCGCGGAGGAGCCCGTCCGGCGTCAGCCAGCGGGCCTGCCGGTACAGCGTGTACAGATCTTCGGTCTCCGCCAGGTCCTGGATGAGCTTGGTGGCCGTCAGCGCCCCGCGCCGACGCGCGGTCCCCGCAGCTGCCGCCAGAGTGGCTCCGCCCCCGATCTCGAGCGCCAGCGCGTGAGCGTTCTGGCCCTCCCGCGCGGCCAGCCCCTCGAGGCTTAGCCGGTGGGGGGCGAAGCGCACCGCGCGCGCCCGGTCGGCCAGGTGGTCCGCCAAGGCCGTTTCCTGCCAATAGATCCGGGTCAGGAGCCCCTGCAGGGCCTCCGTAGTGTCCGGGTCCGGCCCGGCCTCCTCGACCCGCTGGCCCCACCACGAGTCGCGCATTACCCCGCCCTCCCGCTGTCGCAGAATGCCTCCGCGGCGGTCTTCGCCTCTCCCTTGTTCTTCCAGGGGCCGCCCAGGACTGCGCGATCGCCCCCGGCCTCCTTCTCTGCCACGCGGGCCCTGGCCCACCATGTGCCCTCGTCTTGGAACGTCGAGATCGTGTAGCGCTGGTACGCGTAGCACCGTGTCTCCTCGTCCATGGCCGCTCTCCTTCCGCATCTCCCGGGATTCTTACGTCCTACCCCCTCGGACTCCCGTGGGGCCAAGGTGTCACCCTGGGAGGTTCCGTATGTCGCAACCGCGGACCGGGTCAGCCTCCATCCCTCCGTCCTGTAGACACCTCCTTCAAATGAGTATGCAACAACAGATCCACACGGCGTCTCGATTGGCCTGAAAAGGTCTCAGCCCTGATGAATCGGGTGGTTAGATGAGATGCTGCGGTGAAGTCTTCGCGTGGACACCGGCGGGAAACACCCGAGATATCGGAGCGGCTCCGATGGGTTGGAGGGGGAGGCGGAACTCAGCGGGCACGCTGGAACCCGAGCGTCTCGATACGGGACGCGAGCGTGGTGGACTTGAGGCGGAGAAACGTGGCGGCGCCGGCCGGCTCACCCCTTCGAAGTCCCCACGGCAACAGGCTGCGCGGTTATCGGGCCGTCCCCCCAGAACCCCAGCAGCTCGCCCGCCCGGGTGTAGGCCTGCCGGATCCGGTCGAGGTTCTCCGTGAACAGGAGGCCGATCCTCGCGAACGGCTCGAAGACCGGGCCCTGCTCGAAGTTCACCGGGAGCGGGATCACCCGGGCCCACTTGTCCAGGTTGCCCTGGAGGGCGGCGGTCACGGCGCCCAGACGTTGCGACAGCTCCTCCTTGCCCTTGGCCGCCCGCTCTACGATGGGCGTGATGATCACGTCCACCGTCTGCTGCACGCGGTGCAGCGCGTCCACCACCGGCTCCGCCAGGGGGGTCACCCGGACGCCCAGCTCGTGCAGGAACTGCTCCAGGAGCCGCCCCAGGTCCTCCTGGATGAAGGCCTCGGGGACCGCCACGGCACCTTGGGCGCCCCGGCCGGCGCGCTGGCGCTCCGCGTACAGCTCCTGCCGGAGCCGCGCGGTGTGCGCCCGGTTCACCGGGTCCTTCCACCAGTCCCCCACCAGTCGCTTGGCGGAGAACCGGAGGGCGGCGGTGAAGAGGTCGCGTCGGAAGAGCGACTCCAGGATGGCGCCCCAGGAGTAGAACTGCTCGGTGGCCTGCATGGCCGCCATCTGCAGCTCGTAGGGAGCGATCCTGCGCGGCTGGTGGACGCAGTGGTGCCCGTCGTACAGCTCCCAGTTGTTGCTGAGGATGTCCTTCTTGCCCTGGGCGTAGAGGGTGCGCCAGTCGGACGAGCCGGGGCACGGGGTGAGGATCATGAATTGGACGGATTCGATGTGGTTGGCGCGGGCGAATCGGGCCGTCTGGTAGATGGTCTCCACGTCGTCCTCGTCGGAGCCCACCACGAACATTCCGTGGATCTTGATTCCATGGTCGTGGAACTTGTCGATGGCTCGCTGGATCTTGGCCAGGTCTTGCTTCTTCTTGAAGAGGCGCAGGGTCTTCGGATTGATTGACTCGAAGCCGACGTAGACATTGAAGCAGTTGCTCCGGCGCATGAGCTGGAGCAGCTCGTCGTCGTTCACCGTCTCCGTGCGCACCTGGGCGCCCCACTTGGGCGTGATCCCCTCGGCGATCATGCGGGTCAGCAGGTCCTTGGTGCGTTTCGGGTTGGCGGTGAAGATATCGTCGGCGAAGAAGATGTAGGGGGTCCCGGCGTGGGTCTGTAGCTCGGCGATCACCCGGTCGATGGAATGGGTCCGGAACGCGCTCCCGTACATCCCGGGCACCGAGCAGAAGGTGCAGGGGAAGGGACACCCGCGAGAGGTGGCCACCGAGGCAATGCGCTGGCGCCCGTACCCCACCACCAGGGAGAAGTCCGGGATGGGGTTCACATCCAGATCGGTCAACCTGGGCTGGTCCGGGTTGTGCGCCTTCTGGCCGTCGCGCCAGCAGGAGAGGCCCTGGATCCCCGCGACCCCCCGGCCCCGCTCGAGGGCCTCCGCGAGTTCCGGGAAGGCGACCTCGCCCTCCCCGCGGATCACGAAGTCGGCGTGGTCGAGGCCCTCGTCCGGCAGGAAGCTCACGTGGGTCCCCCCTAGGACCACGGGGATGCCGGCCGCCCGGACCGTGGCGGCCAGGCGGTAGGACGGTGGCGCGGTGGGGGTGATGGTGGAGATGCCCACGAGGTCCGCCGCGAGGACCTCCCCCATGTCCACGGGGGCGATGTCCTCGATGTAGACCTTCACGTCCCAGCCCCGATCCCGCATGATGGTGCCCAGAAGCACCGACCCCAGGCGGGGGATGGTGAGCCGACTGTACACGTGGAGGTGGGTCGACGAAGGCTCCACGAGGACCACCCGCTTCCGGTTCATCTCGGACTCCGTGCTGGCGGCCTGCTCCGCGCCTCAGGGATCGGCTCGCACGGCACTGGGAACGCCGGGGCGCTCCTGTCTAAGCCGCGCAGGCCATGCGTGCGCACGCGCAGGGAGAGGCTCCTGGCTCGCGCCGATTCAGTGCTGCCTGCTCTTCTCCTCGAGGTCCTTGCGCCCTTTCTCGGCGGTCCGGTACTCGCCAGTCATGGTGATGACGGACTTTTTGAGTGAAAGGACCTTGAAGTACCAGACACCCCCGCCTCCGACAACGAGCCCAATGAGGATTCCCAACCAGAAACTGCTGTCCATGGCATTCTCCTTTCATCCAACCAGCAGCGAGGTCACAAGGCTGAAAGGCTGGCCGCGCTTCATCTCCTTCATCTTGTTCATCTTGTGAGCGCTCTGGCCATCCAGGCGGCCTGGGAGTGGGACGGCCTACTTGCTGACCAACATAAGCAGCCTGGCACACTCGGAGGCCACCTTGCTATCGGGTGTCTCCTCACCGGGCATCGTCGCCCACCCCTGTTTTTCTACGTACTCACTCCGCTGCCACGAATCTGTTTTTTCCAATTCTTTGAGCTTCTGGTCTTTCCCGGGATCCCGGTTGAACTGGACGACACACATCGGTGCCAGGCGCTTGACGACAGCATCTTCCGCCATCGTCTGCGCCATGCTCCGGGCGGTCCCCCCCGTCACCCATCCGCCCCACGCAAAGCCGATGATCATTGTGAGAACAACAGAGCCAACCCATGACCAGAAGACGATCGTTTTCGTCGGGCGCGCCTCATCCCACCGCTGTCGAAGACTCAGCTTCCGCGTTTGTTCCCCGCCTCTACCCCCCTTATCCTGCTCCATTGTTCTCCTCCTCCGTACGCCACGTGTTTCGACCGGAAACAGCCTTGGGGGTTGTGGTTGATCCAGGCAGATCGTGCATTCCCTCCTCGCTGCACTCCTGGGAGTTCGCTCTGGTGCTGCTACGCAGGCACTCCCATTCGGTGCTGTCTGTAGTCCCCCGACTCCGCATCCAATGGCACGGCAGGTGGCGATGCCTGCCGCCGCTCACCCAGGCGGCGCAGCTCTTCGCTGGCACGCGTGTAGGCGGCGACTGCGGAGTCCAACACGGCCTTCATCGAGGCCTCGGATCCCGCCAGGGGGCCGGTGCCGCTGCGGTATACAGGGTCCGCTCCTAGATGCTCGCCCAGAGCAGGCGCTGGGCGCCGATCACGAGGACCGCCCCGATGAACGCGACGACGACCGCCATGAAGAGCCCCGCGCCGGGAGAAACCCCCAGGGCCCGGAAGATCCAGCTTCCCAGGAGGCTGCCGACGAGCCCGAGGACGATGTCGCCGATCAGCCCGTAGCCGCCGCCCTTCATGACGAACCCGGCCAGCCAGCCGGCCAGCAGCCCGACGAGCACCCACATCGCAAACAGTTCCAGCGTCCTGGCCCTTCCTCCTTCACCGACTGCGCCGGTCTTCCCCCGGCCCCTCGCGCCGTCTCGCGGGAGGGGCCGCCCCTCCGGTCCGGGCCCCGCGACGCCCACCGATGGGAAGTGCCCAGCCCGGGCCGGCTGTGCCGAGGATGGGTGGGGACCGCCGTAGACGGCCCCCAGCCGCCCCCCGTACGCCGGCGGCTCCCTAGATCAACCGACCGGGCCCGACCGCTACTTGTCCTTGTGGCTCTGGAACGGCTCCTTCAGCACCACCTTCACGCCGGCGATCGTGCCCGTCACGGCGTTGCGCACCTGCGCCGCAGCCGCCGAGCCGATCTCGCCCGCAGCCTTGAGCGCCCCCGTCGCGGCGGCCGCGGCGGCCTCCTCCGCGCTCAAGCCGACGGCTTTCGCGCCGGCGATCGCACCCTCGACGGCGCCCTTCGCCGCCGAGCCCAGGTCGCCGCCGACCTCGGCCGTGCTCTTGACCAGGGCGGCGGCGGTTGCGCTCACGGCGTCGAGCGCCTCGCCGCCGACCTCCTTGGTGCCGCGCAGCACGCCGATCACTGCCCCCTTGGCCGCGCTGCCGATGTCGGCGCCGATCTCGGTCACGCCCTGGACCACTCCGCGCACCACCGCCGAGATCGCCCCGGTGAGCGCCGCGCCCATCTCTCCGGTGCGCGTGACCGCGTTGACCAGGCTGCCGCTCACCGTGTCGACGACGGCGTCCGTGATCTCACCGACGCCCTTCACTGCGGAGACGATACTGTCCTTTACCGATTTCGCCAGGCTCTTGCTCTCGTCCGGCATGGGAGGCCCCCTTTCTCAGACGATCCCCTGACTTGTGATGGGCCAAATCGCCTGCTGTCGGTTCGCGCCATCAGCGTACCCCCCCCGCGTCGTGGTGAGGGGGATCGAACACTACTCCATCTGGCCGGAAAGCCGCGGCCGGGCCAAGTCCGTTCAGGAGCGGGGCGGGGGAGTCCACGTCGCAAAGCTGACCCTGTCCGATACCCCGCGTGTCGAGACCGTCGTTACTTGGGCGATCCCTTGCTTCCCTGGGGCCGGCTTGGAGCGCGCTGGGAGTTCGGACTCGGCCAATATCGCCGACGCGGCGGTGCCATCTTCCGCACCGCTACGCCGTCCTTGGGGCTGGTGCGCGCACCAGCCTTCTCGTCCCGCCCGGCGTTCCACCCTTTGAAGCTGGCCTTCACGGCGCGGGTCCGTTTTTCCAGGTCGCGCTGGATGACCCGGCGCGCCTCTTCGTCGGAGAGCAATCGTTTGGCCGGCATGATGCGGCCTCCTTCTCGATGTGTCGAATCAGCGTTGAGCTTGCCGCCAGGATTATCCTCGTCCTATCTATGCGGTGCGCGCTATTCATCCTATGCAAAGATAGATCCAGCTTGCTCTCGGAGTGGCGCGAAGAGGTCTTGACGCAGCCGAATCGACTGATTGGATCGGACGCCAGGGTGAAATGTCAGCGGCCGGGGCGGCGGGACCACCCGAAATCTCGGAGCGGCTCCGAGATACTGGAGGCAGGGCCCAACGATCAGCGGGGACGTTCGAGGCCGAGTTTCTTGATGCGGGATTCGAGGGTGGTGTTCTTCCCATCGCGGCCCCCGAGACCTGCGTGCCCACCGGGACGGTGACGACCGCATTGGGGGTCCCGGTGGCCGAGACGGTGGACCGGAGGTCCCCGCGGGTCACGGGAATGGTCGAGAAACGAGGATGGACCAGGCCCCCAGTGGACAATTTTCGGAGCACAACCCTCGCCTCATGAGATCGCTCGGGCGATCAGGAAGGCCGCTCCCGCGGCCAGCCCGCCGATGAGCATCGTTTGAATGGAGCTCCGTACCGGAGCCGCCCCCGTGAAATGCCCTTTCACGTATCCGAATATGGCAAGGGCGAGCAGCGTGATGGCCACGGACGCCACGAGCGCCGTAGAGGCCTTCGGCTGGAAGATGTACGGCCCGAGAGGAATGAACCCACCACCGATGTACGCACCGGCGATCGTCACCGCGCTGCGTAGCGCGCGTTTCGGGTCCGGCTTCTCCAGCCCCAACTCAAATCGCATCATGAAGTCGACCCAGGCCATGGGGCGCTTCCGCATCGCGGCCACCACCGGCGTGGTCTCGTCCGCGGTCATGCCGTAGGTCGTCAGCACGTCGGCGACCTCCGCGGCTTCGGCGTCCGGTTTCTCCGTGACCTCCATTTCCTCTCGGTTCCGTTCTGCCTGGTAGTGTTCGGCATCGCTCTTCGCGGCCAGATAGCCACCGAGCCCCATCGCTATGGAGCCTGCGGCGATCTCGGCCAATCCCGCCGTCACGATGATCCGCGTGGTGTCAACCGCGCCCGACAGGCCCGCCGCAAGAGCAAACGGCACCGTCAAGCCATCCGCCATGCCAATGACAATGTCGCGGACGGTTTCCGAGCCTGTGAAGTGGCCTTCGATATGCGGCGTCTGGGGCATGCCTGTCTCCGATCACGTCACGCTGATCTTCTGGGTTGGAGCTCCCTGGTAATTGATCTCAGGCGGCCACCGTCGCAACGTCTGCGCCTGCTGCAGCGCCTCCCGGCTCTTTTCGGTCATCCGATTTGGGTCCATCCTCGGGCTTCCTCCTCGCGCCTGTGCATGTCGAGCACCACGTCCCCGGCCGGGGAGCGGCCGTCAGCTTCGGCCGGGAGTTCCGGCGGCGCCTCCGGAGCGCGGCTGAGCTCCTCCCGGAGGCGCTCGATCTCCCCCTCCATCGCCTCCAGCCGGCCCACGAGGTCCAGCACGATGCCTACGGCAACCAGGTCCACCCCGAGATCGCGACGCAGGCGGATCGCTTTGCGGAGGCGACCCACGGCCAGGACGGGGAACCGCCCAGTCGAGGCATTGCACTGCACCACGTCAACCTGGGTGTAGGCTTCCAGGGCGGCCGGAGGCAGGCCGCAGCGCAGGGCGAGGTCGTCTGCCGTGAGGTCGTCCGTCTCGTCCTCCACGATCGCCGCGATGTGAATCCGGATCTCGGCCTCATTGCACGCCATCAGCCTCCTCCTCTTCCCCCACGCTCCCGCACCCGCCGCGCCCGTCAGCGCCACTGGCGAGGGCTGTCCGGGGTCAGCCGGCCGACCTGTTCGAGCAGGCGGCGTTGCTCCTCCGTGAGCGTCGCCGGCAAGACGAGGCGGAGGCGCGCGTACAGGTCGCCCCGGCTCCCGTCTCGTCGGGCCAATCCCTTCTCGCGTAGCCGCAACCGCTGACCAGCCGAGGCGCCGGGGGACACCTTGAGCGTGACCGAGCCCTCCAGCGTCGGCACCTCCACCTCCGTCCCCACGGCCGCCTCCCAGGGATACACCGGCAGGTCAATCTCGAGGTCGTCGCCGGAGATGCGGTACAGGCGGTGGGGCCGCACCCGCACCACGAGGTACAGGTCCCCAGCCGGGCCGCCGTTTCTCCCCGGCTCACCCTGACCGGCCAGGCGGAGCCGAGTGCCCCCTCGTGCGCCGGGGGGGATCTGGACTTCCAGCGTCCGTGGTTTCCCGATCTCTCCTTGCCCGTCACAGGCCTGGCAGGCCCGGTCCTTCGCGACGCCGGTTCCACCGCAGATCGGACAGTCCTCCGAGCCTTCGACCGTCACCGACCGGCGACCACCCCGGGTGGCCTCCTCCAGCTCCAGGCTCAGGTCGGTCTCGATGTCGCGGCCCGCGACCGGTTGGCGAGGGCGGCGTTGCCCTCGCGGGCGACCGAAGAGACTGGCAAAGAAGTCGCTGTAGGCGGCGCCATCCCCGCCGCCCAGGTCTCTGTATTCACCCCGTCCGTGGGGGGGCCCTTCCGAGGGCCGTGTGAAATCGCCCCCCGCCATCCCGTTCGGGCCGAGCTGGTTGTAGCGGGCCCGCTTGTCCGGGTCGGAAAGCACCGCGTGCGCCTCGTTGATCGCCTTGAACGCCTCCTCCGCCTGCGCTCGCGCTTTGCCGTGATGCAGGTCCGGATGGTGCTTCCGGGCCAGCCGGCGGTAGGCTGCCTTGATGGCGTCCGTTGAGGCGCCTCGGGACACGCCGAGCACCTCGTAGTAGTCGCGAAACTCGACCGGCATGGCGGTTCTTACCCCTCCCGCGCCCCAGGGCGCACCCCGTGCGACAGGCGGACCTCTCGCTCCCCGTCCTCCGGGGTCGACTGGGCCACCACGACCTGGGCCGGACGAAGGACTTCCCCGCCCAGAAGGAATCCCCGTCGGATCTCCGTCACGACAGTATCCGGCGGGTGGTCAATGGCTGGAACAGTCCCCACCGCCTCGTGGAGCCGCGGATCGAAAAGCGTCCCGACGCCGGGGATGGGGACTGCGCCCAGGCTCGCCACAATCCGGCGGAGCTGCTCCGCGATCGCATCGACCCCCCGCAGGAAGGCGGGGTCGCTGGACCCGGCCGCCAGCGCGCGCTCCAGGTTGTCGTGCACCTCCAGGAGCGGTAGCAGAACCTCGCTCTGGCCCGCCCGGCGAGCGCCACCGGCCTCCCGTTCGGTCCGCCGGCGGAAATTCTCGAGGTCTGCCAGCGCCCGCAGTCGGCCCTGATGCTCGTCGGCTCTCGCCCGCTCCAACTCCGCGACACGCTGCTCCAGAGCGGGAATGTCCGTATCTGTGGTTCTGGGGATGAGGGGAGCGTCCGCCATGATGATTCTCCGGCAGACTCGCTGGGCTGACCCGGATCGCAGCCTCAGGCCACCTCACGAAAGTCTGCATCTACAACATCGTTCTCGCCTTGCGGTGTCGCGTTCTGGGGGCGCCCGCGAGCCGTATCCAGCGCCGCGGCCGCTTGACGCAGGTCATCGGCGAGGGTCCGGATCCGCGCGAGGTCCGCCCCCTCCTTCAGCGCGCGCCGGAGCTCGCTCACCAGCTGGTCGAGGCGGGCCTTCTCGTGCACGGGTAACTGGCCCCCAACATCGCCCAGGCGTTGCCCCACCTGGTACGCCAGGGCATCAGCGGCGTTGCGGGTCTCTGCCTCCTCCCGTCGCTTGCGGTCCTCAGCCGCATGCGCCTCGGCCTCACGGAGCAACCGCTCGATCTCTTTCTTCCCCATCTGGGCGGTCCCAGTCACCGTGATCTGCTGCACCTTCCCGGTGCCGAGGTCCTTGGCGGATACGCTGACGATCCCGTTGGCGTCAATGTCGAAGGCCACCTCGATCTGCGGGCCTCCCCGGGCAGCCGGCGGGATCCCCTCCAAACGGAACTGGCCCAGCGTACGGTTATCCCGCGCCAGCTCCCGCTCGCCCTGCAGCACGTGGATGTCCACGGCGGTCTGGTTGTCATCCGCCGTGGAGAAGGTCTGGCTCCGCCGCACCGGGATGGTGGTGTTCCGCTCCACCAGCTTCGTCAGCAGGCCTCCCAGGGTCTCCACCCCCAGGGACAGCGGCGTCACGTCCAACAGCACCACATCCTTCATCTCGCCCGCCAGCACCGCCGCCTGAATGGCGGCACCCACCGCGACGACCTCGTCGGGGTTGACCCCCTGATGCGGCTCCTTGCCCTGCGTCAGCTTGCGCACCAAGGCCTGAACGGCCGGGGTCCGGGTCGCGCCCCCCACCAAGATCACCTCGTCGAGGTCCTGTGCGGCCAGCTTCGCGTCCGCCAGGGCCCGCTCGAAGGGCACCCGGCACCGCTCGACGAGGTCGGCCGTGAGCGCGTCGAACTTCGCGCGGGTCAGTTTCATCTCCAGATGCTTCGGCCCGGCGGCATCGGCCGTGATGAAAGGCAAACTGAAGGTGGTTTCCGGAACCGCGGACAGCTCGATCTTGGCCTTCTCCGCCGCCTCGATCAGTCGCTGCAACGCTTGGCGGTCCTTCCGGAGATCGATCCCTTGATCTCGCTGAAACTCCTCGGCGGTCCAGTCCACGATCCGCTTGTCGAAGTCATCGCCACCCAAGTGGGTATCGCCGTTGGTGGCTTTCACTTCAAAGACCCCGTCGCCCACGTCCAGGATGGAGACGTCGAACGTCCCGCCCCCCAGGTCGAAGACCAGGATCGTCTCGTTCTTCTGCTTGTCCAACCCGTAGGCCAGCGCGGCAGCCGTCGGCTCGTTGATGATCCGGAGGACATTCAATCCGGCGATTTTTCCCGCGTCCTTGGTAGCCTGCCGCTGAGCATCGTTGAAGTAGGCCGGCACGGTGATGACGACGTCCTTCACCTTCTCGCCGAGGTATCGGGAGGCGTCGTCGACGAGCGCGCGCAGGACCATGGCGGCGATTTCTTCCGGGGGGTATTCCTTGCCCCCAGCGCGCACCCGGACTGCCTCGCCCGGTCCGGCAACCACCCGGTACGGGACCAGCTTTGCCTCCGCGGGGATCTCCCCGAACAGCCGCCCGATGAAGCGCTTGATCGAATAGATCGTGTTCTCCGGATTCAGGACGGCCTGGCGCTTGGCGAGCTGCCCCACCAGCCGCTGCCCATCCTTTGCGAAAGCGACCACGGAAGGTGTCAGCCGGTTCCCTTCGGCGTTCACGATCACCATCGGCTTCCCGCCCTCCACCACCGCCACGACGGAATTGGTGGTCCCGAAATCAATCCCGACCGATTTGGCCATCTCGGCCCTCCTCTCCTCAAAGGTACCCGCGAGCGTTCAAAGGCTCGGGTCGCCAAAAGAGCCCGCCGTCGATGGCGATCACCAACGGGGCGGCCTGAACCCAGTCAGCTCTTCGACGCGCGCGCGAACCGTGCCTCCCTCCAACCAATACGTTCCCCTGCGTGCGGATCTCGTGGCCGCGGCATCCGTCTTACCGGGACTCCGGCCGGCCGACGGCCACCGGCACCACCGCCATGGGGAAGATCACGGTCCCCCGCAGTGGCAGCACCGGGAGCGCACCCGGGATCGTGGGGCTGCTCGTCTAGGGATCCGAGTTCTCCGGGCTCATGACCTGCGCTGCACCCTCTTTCAGCCCGTTTGTGCTCGTGTTCGGCATCGCTCTTCGCGGCGAGATACCCACCGAGTCCCATCGCGATGGATCCTGCGGCGATCTCGGCCGGCCCCGCCGAGATGCACGGCCAGAGCGGGGCGACCCTTTCTCGGATCGGCCGAACGCCCCCTTCACAACCTCACCATCCGATAGAACATCCTCTTTGCCACCTCCGCCGAGACAATGTATGCGATGATGACTCCCCCGATGAGCCCGAAATAGGAAATCGGCAGCTGGCGAAAGCCAAACACCGGTCCGAGCGGGGTGAAGGGGAAGATCACCGTTGCGAGGAGAACGAAGAGCGTGGCCATGAACAGACTTGTCGACGGTCGACTCCTGAAGAAGGGCTTCCGACTTCGAATCACAAGCACAATCAACGCCGCCGACATAACGGACTCCATAAACCAGGCGGTCCGGAATTGATCCGGCGTCGCGTGCAGGATGAGCAACAGGACGCCAAAGGTGAGGCCGCCGCAACGAGGGGCTCGGTGACTCTGATGAGGATCAGGAGCTCCCGCTCCGCCTCGGCATGCGCCAGCGCTGCAGCCGGCTGCCTGTGCGTCTGGTGACCGTATCGAAGTGAATCACGGGCTGCTTTTGCGACAGCTCGATCGCCGCCAGGACGGCGCGATAATCCTCGGAGCGTAAGCGGAGGAGCAGATCGGCCTGCGATTCCCACTCCTCAACCAGAGTAATGGCTTCTGAGTTTTCGACATCCTGGTAGAGGTCACACTTGCGGCAGCCCGGGAGCACACGCGTCGGCTCCAACTGGGCGGCGAGCGTCCGGACCACCTCGCCCCGGGACTGGGGCGCCGTCACGATTCGGAGGGTGGAAATAAGCATAGTCACTCTCCTTCCTCAGCTCGCCGGGGGATTGTCTTTATCGCTCCCGGAGCCGAAAGGCCGAGGGCAATCCCCGTGGAGTCCAAGACGTCTCGTCCACTCAGGCGCTGGGGGACGCACTCTCATGTTCACGGCCCGCGGTCCCTTGTCTCCCAACTCGACATCGAACTCAACGGCCTGCCCTTCCGCCAGGGTGTCGAATCCTCCCCCCTGGACGGCAGACCGGTGAAAGAAGAGCTCGAAGCCGTCCCATCCCTGGACGAACCCAAAATCTCGCTCCCGGACCAGCCTCCTGACCGTACCCGTTGCCATTGTTGCTACTCCTCCCCGAACATCCGTCCGGATCTCATCGCGTTTCCACCCCCGATTCACCCCGATGCTCTGCGTATCTGCTTCACGCCTCCCGCTCCCGGCCGCCCTCTTTGGCTGGCTTCGCGCCGGCCAGCAGGGTTTGCAGCTCCTCCCCGTCCACCACCTCCTTCTCCAGCAATCGGTGCGCGAGCTGCTCGAGGAGGCTCCGCTGGTCCGTGAGGAGGGCCCCCACCTTCACGTGCGCCTCGGTGAGGATGCGGCTGGCCTCGGCGTCGAGGAGCCGCGCCGTCTCCTCGCTGTGCTCGCGCGGCGGGGCCAGGCCCGGGAGGAGGCCCGGCCGGCCATCGCCGTCGAAGGTCATCAAACCGACCTTCTCGCTCATCCCGTACTGGCCCACCATGTGCCGGACGAGATCGGTGGCCCGCTGGAGGTCGTTCTGGGCACCGGTCGAGACATCGCCAAAGATGATCTCCTCCGCCGTCCGGCCGCCCAGGAGGACGCACAGCCGGTTGAACAGCTCGGAGCGGGTCATCAGGTACCGGTCCTCCGTGGGGAGCTGCTGCGTGTAGCCTAAGGCTGCGATTCCTCTCGAGACGATCGAGATCTTCGCCACCGGGTCGGTCCCGGGCAGGCACGCCGCCGCCACCGCGTGCCCGGCCTCGTGGGTGGCCACGATCTCCCGCTCCCTCCCGCTCATCACCCGGGTCTTCTTCAGCCCGGCGACCACCCGGTCGATGGCCTCCTCGAAGTCGGCCCGTCCGACCGCCGCCTTGCCCTGCCGGGCGGCCAGGAGGGCGGCCTCGTTCACGATGTTCGCCAGGTCCGCGCCCACAAAGCCGGAGGTCTGGGCGGCGAGGGCGGCCAGATCGACCTCCGGGGCCACCGTCACCCCCTTGGTGTGGACCAGGAGGATGGCCTCTCGCCCCTTCCGGTCCGGCCGGTCCACCAGGACCTGGCGGTCGAATCGGCCGGGCCGGAGCAGCGCCGGGTCCAGGATCTCCGGTCGGTTCGTGGCCGCCATGATGATGACGCCCTTGTTGGTTTCGAACCCGTCCATTTCCACGAGGAGCTGGTTGAGCGTCTGCTCCCGCTCGTCGTGGCCGCCCAGGGGATTCATCCCCCGCGCCTTGCCCAGGGCATCCAGCTCGTCGATGAAGATGATGCTCGGCGCATGCTGCACCGCCTGGGCAAACAGATCCCTGACCCGTGCGGCGCCGACCCCAACGAACATCTCGACGAAGTCCGAGCCGCTGAGGCTAAAAAACGGGACCTTGGCTTCGCCCGCCACGGCCTTCGCCAGCAGGGTCTTGCCCGTCCCGGGGACGCCGATCAGCAGGACCCCCTTCGGGATCTTCCCGCCCAGCCGCTGGAAGCGCTCCGGCGTCTTCAGGAACTCGACGACTTCGACCAGCTCGGCCTTGGCCTCCTCAATCCCCGCGACGTCGCCGAAGGTCACCCCCGTATCCTTCTGGACATAGACCTTGGCCTTGCTCTTCCCGATGGCCATGAGTCCGCCCAGTCCGCCGCCCCCGCCCATCTTCTTCATGGCGTACTGCCAGATGAGGAAGAAGAGCCCAATGGGGAGGAGCCAGCTCAGCAGCGTCGGGAGCCACGTGTTCGTCGCCTCGCCGCGGAAGTTCACATTGGCCTGCTGCAGGTCGTGAACAAGCGCGGGGTCGTCCACCCGGACCGTCATGAAGGGCTCCTCACCCGTCCCGGACTTGGTCAAGGCGTCGATGCGGGCCTTGGGGAGCAGCCCCGCGAGCCCGTCCCGGTTCAGGCGCCCCGTGATGATCTTCGCGCCGATCGCCACGTCGCTGATCTTCCCCTTCTCCAGCAGCGTCGTGAACTCGCCGTAGGTGAGGGTGTCGACGTGCGGCGCAAAGACGTAGTCCTGCAGCGCCATCAGGAGAAGGAACACGGCCAGAAAGTACCAGAGGGAGGCGATGTGCTTCTTGTCCATGGCGTCCTATCCCTCCAGGAGGGCGTGTCCAGTCCGTTGCGCCATCCGGTGGCGGCAGACCACGGCCTCGGGCTCCACCACGCAGACGCCGCCGCTTTCGGAGCAGTGCCGGCAGGAGAGATTCAACGGGTGGAAGTACCAGTAGCGCACCTCGACCCGGCCGTGGTGCCCGTCGGGGCAGAGATGGAAGAGGGGATCGGCCGCCAGCGCGGCGTCGGCGTCGCGCATCGCCAGGCCGGCGATCGCCAGCGTGGGCCACCGGCAGGGGGAGGGCGCGGTCTCCTTCAGGTTCTCGAGGGGGTCCGCCTCCCTCGGAATGACGGCGGTGCCGGGGCCGCTGCTCGGTTCGGTCTCACGTATCCTATCCATGTCCCGCCTCCATCTTCTGGTCTGTGCCGACTTTCGAGGGGGCCTGCGCCGCGAGGGGAGCCCTGCCGCTCCTCTCATGGTCTCTCTTCGCCGCCTCCTGGTAGGATTTCGAGCGATGGTCAGTGGTGTAGAAGCCCGACCCCTTGAAGAGGAGCCCGGCGCCTGCGCTGATCAGGCGGTCCACCTTCTTCCTGCAGTGCGGGCACCGCGTGAGCGGAGATGCCATGATACTCTGGAAGGCATCGAACCGACGCCCACAGGAGCGGCATTGATACTCATAGGTCGGCATTTATCCGTTCTCCCGTAACTCCCCCCAGAGGTCGAGCCACCGCCCCGCCATCCGACACACTGAGGCGTGAGGGTCTCCCTCCTCGCTCCCCTGTGTGCCACGCTCCTCATCCTCCGGGCGATCTCTGTCTTCCGGGCGGTCGGCCTAGATCGTGGTACGCACTTCCTCCCCCCACTCGTTCGAGGGGTCTTCCTCACCACGTCGGCCGGGTCCTCACCGTGCCGCTTCGCGCCGCAACCCTCGGGCCCACTCGATCACCTCCAAGCCCGCGCGTCTGGCGACCGTGTCGAAATGGATCACGGGTGGCTTTTGCGCTAGCTCGATCGCCGCCAGGACGGCACAGGAACTTTCGGAGCCTAAGCGGAGGCGCAGATCAGCCTCGGATTTCCACTCCTCCACCAGCGTGATCGCCCCCTGGTTCTCGATATCGCGGTAGAGATCGCACCGGAGGCAGCCCGGTTGCCCCCGCGTTGGTCCCAGTTGCGCGGTAAGCGTCTGGACCACCTCGGCCCGGGAGTGGGGTGCCGTGAGGATTCGCAGGGTGGAAATGACCATGGCCACAGTCGTTCCCTTTCGCTTGGATTGCCTCTCGGATGGAATCTCGCGTCCCTGTGGGATGGAAGATGCAACAACAGATCCACACCAGGCGTCGGGGGAGCAGAGAAGGACTGTGCCCTTCGAAATCAATGAGTTCGCGACGATGCTGTGGCGGGACTCGAGGGGCCGGGCCGGTGGGAAACACCCGAGATATCGGAGCGGCTCCGACAGGTCGGAGGGGGAGCGGCACGTCGCGTTAGCGAGCGCAGCCTGCCCGCCAGAGGACGTCTCTTCCCGCTCTTCAAGGAACGGAGACTTGGCCCTTCGACAGGCTCAGGGCGAACGGAATCGTAGGTGGCCTGCCCCCACTAATTGATCCAACCGCATGGTAGTTCACACCGAACCATTGGAGGCGGGGCCAGCCGCTCAGCGGGGGCGTTCGAGGCCGAGCTTCTTGATGCGGGACTCGAGGGTGGTGGGCTTGAGGCCGAGCAGCTTGGCGGCTCCGGCCGGGCCGCGGATGTGCCAGCCGGTCTGCTCCAGCGCGGCCACGATCTGCGTGCGCTCGGCGTCGGCGAGGGTCGGTGGCGCGGCCACACTCGGGCCGGCGGTCGCCCCTAGCGGCACCCGGAGAGTCGAACCCTCGCTGAGGATGACTGCGCGCTCGATCACGTTCCGCAGTTCCCGGATGTTGCCGGGCCAGGGGTAGCCCTGGAGCGCCGCCATCGTCTCCTGGGGGATCCGCTCCACGGGCTTGCCGAGCGCCTGGCCGAATTGCTTGGCGAAGGTCCAGACGAGCAGTGGGATGTCTTCCTGGCGCTCCCGAAGCGGCGGCACGGCGATCGGGAAGACATTCAGGCGGTAGTAGAGGTCCTCGCGGAAGGTGCCGTCCGCGACCCGCTTGGCGAGGTCCCGGTTGGTCGCGGCGATCACCCGGACATCCACCGTGAGGGTCCGGGTGCTGCCGATCCGCTCCAGCTGCCCGTTCTCCAGGACCCGCAGCAGCTTGACCTGCAGCTCCAGCGGGAGCTCGGCGATCTCGTCCAGGAAGAGCGTCCCGCCGTGCGCCAGCTCGAACCGCCCGGCCTGGCGGGTCAGGGCCCCCGTATAGGCGCCCTTCTCCCGCCCGAACAGCTCGGCCTCGATCAAGGTCGGGGGGAGGGCCGCGCAGTTGACCGTGACCATCGCACGGTCCTTTCGCCGGCTCCGGCGATGGATGAGCTGCCCGAGCAGTCCCTTGCCGGTGCCGGTCTCCCCCAGCAGCAGCACGGCGGTCTCGGTGGGGGCGACGTGGTCCGCCTGGGACAGCACCTGCTGCAGCGCCGGCGAGTTCCCCACGATCTCGCTGGGTTGCGCCTGGGCCGCCTCGCGCAGATAGGCGTTCTCGGCCTCGAGCTGCTGTTTCAGGCGCGTGGCATCGTCCAGGGCGCGCCGGAGCGCCTGCTCGCTCCGCTGGCGCGCCAGGGCATTGGCAAAGATGTCCGCCAGGAGCTGCAGGCGCTGCACCAGGACGTTCCGGCCACTCGCGCTCGGTCCGGAGCGTGCCGAAGGAGAGCGCCCCGAACACCCGCCCGCTCGCGGCCAGCGGAAAGATCAGGTTGGACTTCTGGTGGATCTTGCGGAAGGAGACCTGGTCACGCGTGGCCTCGGGGGGGAGCTCCGCCAGCGTCGCGAAGCGCACGGTCCCGCCCCGCAGCAGCGTCTGATGCACCCAGGGGAAATCCCGGATCGCAAAGAGCCCGGGCTGGGCCGCGAAGTCCGGCACGGCCCAGGCGTGTGTGATGACCAGGTCGTTCTCCGCCTCCGCCCGCTGCAGGAGGGTGCTGCGGTCCACCCCCAGCGCCTCGACGATGCGCCGCTGGGCCTCCTCAATCAGCCGGTCCACCTGCTCGGCCGGCACGTGGACGAAGCGGGCCGAGAGGTCGGCGAGAAGCGCCTCGAACCGCAGCCGCTCCTCCAACTCCGCCCGCAGGCCCTCTTCCGCCCGGGTCATGGCGCCACCCGCCGAGGGATGTGAAATTCGGGTAGTACCAAGATCCACACCTATTCGCTCTCCGCGCCGAGACACCGTCACCACAGTTCGTCGCGACGGCACCTTACCCTGAAATTAGACCACAATAGCCTTAGTGCATTCAACCCAATTCAACCACCTCGCGGCGATGGCGTTGGCCGCGTCCCCTCTCTGCAGTGCGCCGCCTCTCCACTCCCCCTCCCCGTCCGATCCTTCGGAGCCTCTCCGATATATCGTGCGATTCCCGTCGCGATCTCCCGGGAGGCTTCATGCCGGCATCACCCCCCAACCGTACGATTCAACGCGACGGACACCTCCTGAGGCCACGGGAAAGCCAAATGGATTCGGCCTTGCATGCTTGCCGTGCAAGGAGGGTGCGCCCAGAGAAGCCTGACGAGCCCCATGCCGGTGTCGATGGAAACACGTCACTCACGGAGGAGAAGACCATGGAACAAGACAGAGGCGACAAGGGAAGGGAGCAGCAGAGGAAGGCGAGCATGGGAGAGCGGTGGGGGGACGCCCAACCGACGAAAACAATCGCCTTCTGGTTGTGCGTGGCCTCGATCGCGCTCACGATGATCGTCGGCTTCGCCTGGGGCGGATGGGTCACGGGGGCGACCGCCCAGAAGATGGCGGAGACCAGGGCGGACGATGCCGTCGTCAATCGCCTGGCCCCGATCTGTGTCGTCCAGTTCAACCGCGATCCGGCGAAAGTCGAGAAGCTCGCGGAACTGAAGGGGACAGACTCGTGGCAGAGAGACGGGTACATCGAGAAGCAGGGGTGGGCGACCATGCCCGGCGAAGAGAAGGCTGACAGCAACGTCGCCGGGGCGTGCGCCCGGCTACTGCTGCCCAGTTAAGTAACGCTCGTGGACTTGTGCCGTCGCGGTGGCCCCAGGCCAGCTGCTCCCCCTGCTCGCCCTCGGGCCACCCGTCGAGGAGTCGGCGCGTGGAGTCAGCCCAGAGGGTCCGGACTGTCCAGGTCGGTCGAGAAGACCTCGAGGAGCGCCCAAGACCGGATGGCCCCGGAATTCCCACCCCCTGGATCGCCTGAGCAGCCTGAGATTCCTGTCAAGAGAACCTGAAGATCGTCTGTCCGCAGGGCTGACCGGACTAGTCTATTTCAGGCGAGGGCGCACCAGTAAGATCCTGGTTTCACGCCGTTTGCAGGAAGGCATGTGGGCCTGGACGGGGGTTTTGGCGGACAACAACGCGACGCTGCGATCCAATCAACCTGGATGCCTGTGGGCCCACCCATCCATTGCACAATTAGGGTGCCGGGGGAGCGGACCGCCAATTGAGCAAGACAGATTTCCCCCAGAAGGGATTGCCTCTGAAGCGAGACCTGAGGACCTTTGGAGCGCAGAGATTAGCGGGCGTCTTCGGCGCTGAAGGCCGAGGACGTTTGCGCAAGGTAGGGCCGTGCAAGCGCGGGACGAATTGGGAGGCGGGAATCGGGACTACGGGATCCGAGCCACCCGTGGATTCAAAGCGCCTGCACAGGCTTCCCAGGTGGCGAACGTCGGTTGTGGATCCCCAAATGGTTCCGGCTGGTACGGTGTTTTGTGACCCGGCATCGATGTTTCCAGCATAGTTTTCACCGAAAGATTCACTTGACATAATCTAAGTTTAGACATACTCTTAATTTACCATGGAGGACATGCTAAAGAAACTGGCTGCCCACGGGATTCAGCCGACCCCGCAAAGAATTGCCGTGGCGGAATACGTCTTGAATACCCTGAACCATCCGACCGCGGACGAGGTGTGGATGAACGTGCGCGACCGCTGCCCGACCCTCTCGCGCGCAACGGTCTACAACACGCTCAACCTGTTCGCCGAGAAAGGCCTGCTCAGGACACAGTTCCTGAAGGAAGGCGTCGTGGTCTTCGATCCGCACGTCGCGCCGCACCACCACTTCATCGATGAAGAAACTGGCAACGTGTTCGACATACCCTGGGACGCCGTGAAGGTCACGGGCGAGAAATCCCTCCAGGGCCTCGAGGTCAGGGAATACCAGGTCGTGCTGCGCGGTCGGAGGCGGAAGTAGTTTTTTTCGGCCCGGCGATGTAGACGATGTACAATTATTAACAACGTCTACTACTGGCAAAGATGCCCGCGCGACCCCGAAAAGCAAATTCCTATCACCAACTGGACCGGGTCGTTGAGCGCAAACGACGAAAGGAGAGAACACATGTCAACCGAAGCAAAATGCCCGTTCACACAGCCTGCCGGCGGCGGCACGACGAGCCGAGACTGGTGGCCGAACCAGTTGCGGCTGGACATCTTGCACCAGCATTCCACCAAGTCCAATCCGATGGGCAAGGGCTTCAACTACAGAGAGGAGTTCAAAAGCCTCGATCTGGCGGCTGTGAAGAAAGATCTCGCAGCGCTGATGACCGACTCGCAGGACTGGTGGCCGGCGGACTTCGGCCACTACGGGCCCCTGTTCATCCGCATGGCCTGGCACGCCGCCGGCACCTACCGCGTCGGCGATGGCCGCGGCGGCGCCGGCAGGGGTCAGCAGCGCTTCGCGCCGGTCAACAGCTGGCCGGACAACGTCAGCCTCGACAAGGCGCGCCGGCTGCTCTGGCCGATCAAGCAGAAGTACGGCAGGAAGATCTCCTGGGGCGACTTGATGATCCTCACGGGCAACGTCGCCCTGGAATCGATGGGGTTCAAGACCTTCGGTTTCGGCGGCGGTCGCGAGGACGTCTGGGAGCCGGATCAGGACGTCTACTGGGGTGCCGAGAAGACCTGGCTGGGTGGCGACAAACGCTATTCCGGCGAGCGGGATCTTGAGAATCCGCTCGCTGCCGTCCAGATGGGCCTGATCTACGTCAATCCGGAAGGGCCGAACGGCAACCCGGATCCGATCGCGGCTGCCAAAGATATCCGCGAGACCTTCGCGCGCATGGCCATGAACGACGAGGAGACCGTGGCGCTCATCGCGGGCGGCCACACCTTCGGCAAGACCCACGGCGCCGCCCCTGCGTCCCATGTGGGGCCCGAGCCGGAGGCGGCCCCCATCGAGGAGCAAGGCCTGGGCTGGAAGAACAGCTTCGGCACCGGCAAGGGCGCTGACGCGATCACCAGCGGCCTGGAGGTCACCTGGACCACCACGCCGACGAGGTGGAGCAACAACTTCTTCTGGAACCTGTTCAGCTACGAATGGGAGCTGACCAAGAGCCCGGCCGGCGCGCATCAGTGGACGCCGAAGGGTGGCGCGGGCGCCGGTACGGTGCCGCACGCCCACGACGCGTCGAGGCGTATCGCGCCGTCCATGCTGACCACGGACCTGTCCCTGCGGATGGACCCTGTCTACGAAAAGATTTCTCGGCGCTTCATGGAGCACCCGGATCAGTTCGCGGACGCATTCGCCCGGGCCTGGTTCAAGCTGACGCACCGCGACATGGGCCCGCGCGCACGTTATCTCGGCCCGGAGGTGCCGGCCGAAGAGCTGATCTGGCAGGATCCCATCCCCGCGGTGAATCACCCGCTGATCAATGCGCGGGACATCGCCGCGCTCAAAGACAAGATCCTGGCGTCCGGCCTGTCGGTCGCGGAGCTGGTGTCCACCGCGTGGGCGTCGGCGTCCACGTTCCGTGGCTCCGACAAGCGCGGCGGCGCGAACGGCGCCAGGATTCGCCTGGCGCCACAGAAGGACTGGAAGGTCAACCAGCCGCCCCAGTTGGCCAAGGTGCTGAAGAAGCTGGAGGGCATCCAGAAGGCGTTCAACGGCGCGCAGAAGGGCCGCAAGAAGGTCTCGCTGGCCGACCTGATCGTTCTGGGCGGGTGCGCCGGCGTCGAGCGGGCGGCGAAGAAGGCCGGTCACAAGGTGACGGTTCCCTTCACCCCGGGACGCATGGACGCCTCGCAGGAGCAAACCGATGCGGCCTCCATCGCCGCGCTCGAGCCGAAGGCGGACGGCTTTCGCAACTACCAGAAGACCCGCTATGCCGTATCGGCCGAAGAGTTGCTGGTTGACAAGGCGCAACTGCTGACCCTGACCGCGCCGGAAATGACGGTGCTCGTGGGCGGCATGCGCGTACTGAAGACGAACGTCGGAGGAACTGCACACGGTGTCTTCACCAAGCGGCCCGAGACGCTGACCAACGACTTCTTCGTGAACCTGCTCGACATGGGCACGGAGTGGAAGCCAGTCTCGAAGGATGCGGACGCGTTCGAAGGCCACGATCGCAAGACGGGCAAGCTCAAGTGGACCGGCACGCGTGTCGATCTGATCTTCGGTTCAAACTCCCAGCTCCGCGCCCTAGCGGAGGTCTATGGAAGCTCGGACGCGCAGAAGAAGTTCGTGGATGACTTCGTGGCGGCCTGGACGAAGGTGATGAACCTGGATCGCTTCGACCTTGCGTGACCTCAAAGGATAGGCCTGAAAGGTCTTATGCTGAGCCTCGACCTGGCGTCCGGTTCTCCCGGACCAGGTCGAGGTTCAGTGAACCTGCCGCTTCCTTTTTGACCTCGCGCGTCGCCCGGTAGCGATCGAACACGATTTTCTGGGCCGCGTCCGGGACGCAAGCCGCAGTCGCCGGGATGTACGGCCCCCACCTGTCCATAACGACAAGCAGGACGCGGTGGCCCAATGGGCCGTGAGTGGTCAGCGTCCCAACCGGGACACCGAATCAAACGATAGTGGTTCCCCTCACAAACTACGCCGATCCGGGACGCGTCTCAAGATTATCCTTGATGGACATGGAGCGGGAGAATACTCATTCATGGGATCTAGGAGTTCATGCTCAGAGGAGAATCGAACCCGGCCGACGATTTCCTAGATCCATCAAGGGGTTACGGCCGGGATGCCTTTCCCGGCGCGATTCGAACCCGCGTTTATGCTACGACCACGTTTTCGCCAATGTTTTCAGACGGTTATGAGATGGAGAGTGATGAAAAACTGGGTACGACTAAAACACGGGGGGTGGTTGTGGCTCGCCAATACGAGGGCCGCAGTTGGGGCTTTGGATGGGTCCCCACATCACGGCAACGAATAGTAGTAGGCTTGCCCCCCATGTTTCCGGGGTGGGTAGGCCAGCCCTTACCTCATACCCACTTTCTTAGCGAGTGCCTTTTGGCCCGAGTAGGCATCACTCGTGAGAGAAACCGACGTAGAGGCCATCTTGCCAGGCGAAACAGACGAATATCGAAATCGCTGATATCCTTGCAGCGTCTTTGCCTGATAATGGAATACACGTCGTGCGCGTCCAGGTTGTTTTCAGAAAAGGCAGCCGGCTTCCGCGCCTTAACAAAAACGCCGGGGCCGCGAGGATCCCTTTCGACGACCTCAATCGAGAGGTCGGAAAATATCACTCTTGCATCATCCACTTCAAAGCGCCAGAAGTCATGCGGGTACGCGTGGTAGCCCCATCCTTGCGACCGCGTTGTCAACAGCAGGATTCCATCCGGCTTCAGAACATTTTTCAAGTTGGAAGCGGCATTCCGCCAGTTGCGAACATGTTCGAATAGCTCAGTGCAGATCACTACGTCGAAGCTCTCCTTCCCATAACGGGAAGCTACATCGCAGATATCACATATATCGTCGACACCCGGACCCTCCACAATGTCAACACCCAAATAGCTCGAAGGTCGAAGAGCTTCAACAATTCCCCTCAGCGAGCCATTGACGTCAAATGCTCCCACTTCGAGGACCTTCTTCTTCGCTACCTCGTCGGAGGAGAGGTGGGACCTCCCAAACTGGAGGCAGGCTGCGTTGCACATAAGCTGTCCTTCGGGCTTCTAATACGTCTTTTGCCGATGCAAGCCCCCCGCGTAGGGCTGGGGCTCCTCCTGTCGATTCTTAATGGGTGATGTGTTCGGGGGATTGCGCCAGAAGCGTATCGAAGGACTCGACTGGTGTCAACAGCGGACGCTGCTGTCCCGGTAACGCGGGGGGCTGCCAATGCCGGAGGGATGGGGTGCCAAACCCGCGTTGATTGCCCCTGTACTATCCCTGCTGTAGAATCAATAAGTTAGTTGACCGTCGGACAAGCCTTTAACCCCCGGGCTGCTAACCCGGGGGTTAAAGTTTGTATGGGCAGGTGGACAAGGAGGGACGCGTTATCGGCTGGCGAGGGCGATGACGCCGACGGCATTGGAACCCGAGTTATGGTTACGGCCACGTCTTCGCTTACGGATTCAGGAAGTTACACAGGGCGAAAAGGTCGAAAAATGGGGACGGACAAAACAGGGGCGTGCTTTTTTGGGAAGACCGATCTGGAGTGATACTAGTTCGACTCCTAGTTGCGTCCGCTAGTGGGTGAATGTCGGGACTGGCAGGGGACGTTTGAAATGGTCAAATGAAAACCGCCCCCAAGGTAAGCACCTAAGAATCCATGAAAGCCTCAATAAAAGCTGCAAATGACTTTATGTGTCCAGTCTCGCTTAAACGCGCGTGAATCTGTCGAAAGTACTTCTCATGGCTAATAACGCGTGGGTTACCTTTCGTATAGATTAATCTTGGATATCGGTCCTTCAACATTCTTTTGAGGTAAACGAAAGCAGATTGAGAGCGATTCAACTCCTCTGCGAGAGAAGGAAGAAGTTCTGGGTCTTGTTCTCGTACGTCATACATCCTGAGGTATTGCCTCAATATCACGTCTTGAGGGTGGCGACGGCACACTATGCGATTACCAAGAGCCCACGTTTCCAAACAAGGACATTGAACTATTAATCGTAGCTTCTGAGGGTCAAATCGGCCCCTTAGATATTCGAATATTTCGGTTACCTTCTCTTCGTAAGAAAACTCCTCTGCGTCAACAGCTACAACTAACACATCTATAGCAGCATTAGAATTGCAGTCCTCTACTGCGGAGTCGATAATTTTGAAATACCGTGGGTATCCGTTTCCCGAAATTAAGAAGTAGTTGTTCTTTACTATATCACTCACGGAAAATACTTGGACCAAATTAGGCTTGATAATTGACAGCCACTTGGGATAGACAATTCTCTCGCCACTCTTACCTTCAACAACTACGTATAGGTTCATTCAATTCCGTCCGTATAAAATGGGTCATTAAGTAATTGGGTAAATTGTTCTTGCTTGGATCCTTTGTATTTCTCCTTCACCTCCCTACCGCTTTTGATCCTCACTGAAAGTCCTTTGCGATGAAAGATATGCCAGTCTTCAATAGGAATGTTGTTAATAATGTACGGATGGTGGCTGGTAATTATAAATTGACATTTGTCGGATATCGAATAAATAAGGTCGGGGAGAAAGTTGATTGCGTTGACACCTAATGAGTTTTCATACTCGTCAATAAGCAAAATCCCTGAATCTCGCATTAGAAATAAGTCAAGTATTAGTAGAAACAGTTTTTGCATGCCGGATGAGATATCATTGACAGGAACCCAGTCGTTAATGTTCTTCTCCTTGATGCAAAACACTGGGGCTATTAATGGCATTGCTGCAGACTCAAATACTTGCGAAAAACTGTGTATGGTTGTCTCTGAAATGAATGGAAACGCCTGTTTGTACAGATCGGTGATTGCATGATACATGTTAGAGTCAAGTGCCTTTAAGAGGTTCATTCTATTGTGGAAATCCATGGGCTCGGCCAGAAGGAGTTGAACGTCCTTTTTTGCAAGTAGTTGTTTCTCGGCGTCTGGTGCGAGTGCGCCAAACTGAAAATTATTGCTTAGGTCGGTGCCATAGAACCTTCTAGCGACAATTCTGCGAAATCCATTATAGAGATCGCGGATCTCAGGTTCATCTTTAAGCAATGAGATAGCGGAAATATTCGTTGATAATTTGGGCAACTCGATATCTTTCCAATGGAATGCCTGCCGATCTCTCCTGGCCAGTACTTGATTATTGTCTTTCCAAATCAATTCTTCGTTGACCACCTCCTTTTGGTTGATGCGTGAGGGAGAGGTCTGAACTAGTAGCTTGTAATTATAGACCTTGCCGTTAATTGAAACATCAGTATCCCAGTCACCCTCGTACAGTAATGTGTCCGACACGATTTGTTTTGTGAAGTTGACTATTGTGTTGAGGAATCTGGACTTACCGGTAGCGGAGTCGCCTACTAGGAGGTTGACTCTCGCGAAAGCAACCTCATCAAACTGCCATCCATCATGTGTTCCGCTGGAAAGCTTGTATCTGAGTAATTGCATGTGTCCACTCCTGGAATAGTCGGTAGTTCTACAGTGGGGCTACGACTGGGTACCAAGTTTGTTAAAATTAGACGGCGAGGAAAAATCGAAAGTGTTTTGTTAGAGCCTCCTCGACGTTGAGGGCGTCTGGATTTCAGTCTGGTTATGTGGGAGTCTGGGCCTATACTGCATCATCACCCACACGGGTGGATCTTGGCGAGGGCAAGTTGAACGGCGCGGAAAGTAGTAGAAGTGTAGCGACGGTGGGGCACAATGTCAACGGCAGAGGTCGGAATTGCAGCGAGGGTGAGGGATATAGGAGCAAGGGGGGTCTGATTCTGACGTCGTGGAAAAATACTTGACACCTCTTCGCACTAGTGTACACTAGTGCATATCGGAAGGAGGTGAGGCGTGATGGCGGTTGGCCCCGGAAAGACGCGGATCATCGTAACGGTGGATGCAGATGTGGTGGAGGACGTGCGGAAGCTCTTGGAGGAGTTGGGTTTTCGGCGAGAGTACCTGTCAACGCTGATTAACGATTCGCTGAAGGCCCAACGGGTGGCGTTCGGGCGGCTGGTCAAGGAAAAGAGGAAATTGAAGGGAAAGCAGAAATCGTTCGGGATGGGGGAATTCGTGGACCTGGTCTTCGGTGCGGTGGATGATTTGAAAGCGGCCGAAAAGAAGGGGAAGCTCTGAAAAGGGGGTGATCCAAGGTGGGGGCGAGGTCGAAGGGAAGGAGGGCAGGGGGACCACCCAGCCGAGCGATGCTGTGTGTCCTGGAGCGTGCGGTGGAGTCGGCAGGGCCAGGGGGCGTCGTAATGACGGTATGGACGCCTGGGCGGACATTCGGGGCAAAGGACCAGGGAGAGCTGCGCGAATACCTCATGGAGAAGTGGGGGGCAACCTTCGCGGGGAGCATCGGACGGAGGGGGGTCCTGAGGTGAGGGGGGAGGTCGGAACGTTGAACCGGGGGCATCCTGGAGGGTCGGTTTTGATCGTGTGCGTAGAAAATTCGGCCCTGGGCGAAGAACACCCAGCGCGGGCGGCTGCGGGGGGCACCCGCCCGCGCACGCACCAGGGACCAGCGAGGGCCGAGGCCGGCGACGCGAGGCCGGCCCCCCGGGCCAGCGCGGAGCCGGTCCGGCCCGGACGGTCGGACACCACCACGCCCAGTCATCGACAGACACCCGCCGGCAAAGAGCCCTGCTATCTGGTGGAGTGTCCCATCTGTGGAGGCCAGGTGGATCATGGTGGGTCGGAGTCGATCGCGTGGGCGTGGGCGACGGTGCATGACGAGGTGGAGGGGCACGAGGTCGGGACGGCGTACGTGGTGAGGGCCTAAACAAAGAGGCGGCCCCCCGGAAGAGCCGAGGCTTCCAGGGGGCCAGGTGGGGGGAGGTGTGATGAGTCAGTCACAAGCCCCACCATATGAGACGGTGTTGGTAGCACCGTCCCACGGGGTGGAGCGTAAGGGAGTTTCGGAGCAAAGTCAAGCGGGGACCATCCTCGATGGGGGTGGTCCCTGTGCTGTTCCTGGGGCCGGGGCCGTAGGCCCCGCTTCACTTGATAAAGATAGTCATAAGTCGAAACATATCCCCTGGTCTCGTCGCCAAAAGCGCATCTATCAGCGTGTCCAATCCCTTTTGAGCTATTGGGGTGCGCATGGCTTCATGGTGCGCTGGGTGATGCTGTCCACGGCCCCTGGAGGCAATGCGGATCAATTGGCGAATCATCATGATCGCCTCTTGAAGCGAATCGAGCGCGAGTTCGGCTTCCCGGGCATCCAACATTTCTTCGTGCGAACGCGAGAGGGGCACGGCGTCCTGCATTGCCTGTGGGCGTGGCGCGGGGCCTACCCCTTCTACGTCCCGCAAGCCTGGCTGTCGGAGGAGTGGGCGCGCCTCCACGGGGCCGAGGTCGTCTGGATCAAGAAAGTGAGGACGGGATACCGGGGCCGGAGGGGGCTGAGTCGCTACGTGGTGGGCCAGTACGTCGCGGATCAATGCGGGTTGGTGTCGATGGGCTGGTCCTGGCAGAAAACGTTCGGCTTCCCGTACGTCCAGGTTTGGGCGCGCTTTCGACGGGTCATGCGGGATCGCCCGTACCGCGAGACGGTGGATCGCTGGTCGGACATGATGGAGGGCAAGGAAATCCTCCTACCGGATGGGCGGCTGTTCCATTTGGGCAACCTGGGCGAGTTGGTGGGCGTCTCGGCCTGGGAGAAGCGAGCCAGAGGGCGCGGGGCGGTGGCGCGGCTCTGGGAAGATGTGCAGGTATTCGGGAAGCGGGCCAGAGATACCCATCCGGAGACAATCGCCAAACCTAGGGCTTCGCAGAGGCGCAGGCGGGCAAGTGCAAGCGTGGATGCGCGGTGAGGCGTGGGCGTGGGTGAGGACCAGACCATAGGGTTCTGGCGCTGCGTGAGACTCCCGGAGCCGTGGCCCTTGACGGCTGGGTCGTTCCTCCGCATACTCTGGACGGGCGAAGACGTGGTCGTGGCCCGGGCCGGAGGACCGAGGCGATGACCCAACGCTTAGTCGAGCTCGTCGAGCAGTTCTGTCAGTACCAGTTGAGGCAGCGGGGCAAGGCCGCGCGGGGCGTGCAGACGTACCGATGGACCCTGGAGCACTTCTGCAAGTTCGTCCAGGCCCAGGAGCATCGGTTGGCGCGGATCACGGATCTGAGCGTTAGCATGATTCAGGCGTGGATGGACGACATGGCCGGATCGAACCTCGCCCTGGAGACCTTGCGCAGCCGGCAGGCCAGCGTGTCGAGTTTCTGCAAGTGGCTGGTCAAGCGCCAGGTGCTCCCGACGAATCCGGTGGACCAGATGGAGCGCCCGCCCCATCGGCGGAGCGTGCCGGCGGTGCCGGGACCGGACATCATGGATGACTTGGTGCGCGCCGTTATCGAACGGGGCCATGCCCGGGATGTGGCCATCTTCCTCTTGCTGCGCTACACGGGCATGCGGCGGGAGGCGGTGGCATCCCTGCGCGTCGGGCATCTGGAGGGCGAGTGGGGACTGCGGGGCGTCCTGAACAAGGGGCAGAAGATGCAAGACATCCCCGTGCCGGCGGTGGTGATGCGCTTCCTTGCCGCGTACGTCGAGCGGGTGCTCGCGGTGGAGTGTGGGAGCGTGACGCCGGAGACTCCGTTGTTCTGGTCGGCCTGGGGGCGGAAGGGCGTGGGGAAGATGCGCCAGCCGATGACGGGCAAGAACATCTGGCGCTTGTGCAAGGTGTACGGGGCCCGGATCGGCTACCCGGCGCTGAAGCCTCACGACCTGCGGCACGGCGTGGCCATGGAAGTCCTGGCCCAGCGGAACAACCTGGAAGAGGTGCGGGCGCTCTTGGGGCATGCCCGGATCGACACGACGCAAATCTATACGATGATCCGGCCCCCGCAACTCAAGCAGGCCGTCACGTTTTACGAAGAACGAGCCTTGAAGATGTTGGAAGCGTAAGCACGGGAGCAAATGTGGTTTGAGGAACAAACCGATGTTCCTCGAACCCGATGCGGTAACTACTGGAAAACAAGGGGGGTGTCCCCAGGCGGAATCCAACCCGCGGGATTCTGTCGAAATTCAATGTTCTTGAGGAGATACGTCCAGAGGCGAATCTTCGTCGAAGGGATACCATTTATATATACGTCGTATGACTCCAGGGGGATTTTCTCCATGGATACAACCTCCTGTAAGACCGCCCCGTAGGCCAGCTCCCCCGAAACTCGTACGTCCACGTGCCGGTTTCGAGTTCGACAGGGCGGAACGTCACGCGGTCCGCCAAGAGTCGCTTCAACACCTGCCGGATCTGCGGCACGTCGCCCCGGAGGAGGGCGGCGAAGCGGCCGGGTCCCGCGCCATGTCGCGCTTGATCCGCTTCAGGTCAAGGACGCCGAGGGCCGGACCGACCGCGAGGCGGGCGAGGTCGCCCTCGATCTCCGCGACCAGGGCCGCCGGGCCCGTCATGCGCGCGCTTGGTCGGACAGCCTCCTGTAATCCTCGGCGAAGGCCCGCTGGGCGATGCGGAAGATGCTGTCGGTGATGAAGAAGGCGGCGAAGACATCGATGGAATAGTGCAGGTGGCCGAACAGGACGGCGAGTGCGAAGAGGACTGACGAGCCGAGGAATATCCACCGCAGGATCCGGTTCTCCCAGAAAGTCAGGGCCAGCAGGAAGGGAAACCCTGTGTGGCCGGAGAAGAAGAGATCACCCGCGAAGGTGAGATCGCTCATGATCCGATTCGGATCGAGGATCGCCTCATGCGCGGGGGGCCCGAGGTGGGTGAGAATCACGAAGAAGGACCGGATGACGATGAACAGGCTCAGGACCTTCAGGGTGAACGGCACAGTCCGCGGCTTGGCGAGCAGGATCCCCACTACGAACAGCCAAAACACAAACGCCCCATCGATGAAGATGAGGTCCACAGGCAGCGTCGGAACCCGATCGAGGACGAGGTCGTGCACCGCCCTGCCGGCATGGAGCGAGGCGTACGTGCCGGCCGCATAGTTGACCACCAGGCTGCCGGCCAGACCCAAGACTCCCTGGAGGAGGGAGGCCCGGAACCAGTGATCCCCCCAACAACCCCGGTATTCGGCCAGGGTGGTCCGCACGAAGACCCGGGGATCGGTCTCCCCAAACCAGGCCATGTCATGCCCCCTCACTGCCCACCGGGGACCCCGTTCCCTTCCGTCTTTTCACGGCCTCCGGGTGGCCCGGGGTTCTGCCCCGCCTCGCGTCGCCCCAGGAGCGCCAACCCGTCCAAGATGACCGTATAGTTCCCCTCGTACCAGTAGATCAGCGCCCAGAGAATGAGGAGCCCGCCTGCGAAGCCTCCGAGGACGTCCGTGGGCCAATTCGCCCCCAGGGCCACTCGGCTGATCCCAATGGCGAGGACGAGAAGGCTCGCTCCCACTTGGGATGGCCGCTCCCAGGCTGGCCAGAGGCGGCCCGTCAGATAGGCAGCCATGCCGTATGTCGCCGTGGCCACCAGGGCATGGCCGCTCGGAAAGCTGTAGTGGTTGAGGTGGACCAGGACGTCCCACAGGCTCGGGTGGGTCCGTTGGACGGTGTAGAGGAGGATCAGGGTGACGGCTTCAGCGGTCCCGGCCGCGGCCAGGAGGCCGAGCGCCTCCCGGCGGGCCCCGCGCTTCGCCAGGAGCCAGGTTCCGCCGGCCACCAGAAGGAGCACGGCGGGAAGCGAGCCCAGGGCGCTCCCCACCTGGGCCAGAACGGTGAGGATGGAGTCGCTCGGGACGTGAAGGAGGTGGAGGAGGACCCGGTCGAAGCGACTGGACTCCCCCGTGACCACATCCTCGATAACCTTGCTGAAGAGGGAAAGGGCCGTGAGGTTGGCGAGGAGAATGACCCCCTCGCGGCGGCCAAGGGCACGGGGGAGGACGGCGGCCACCGCCCGCCGGAGGGTTCGCGTGTGGTGCAGCATGACGGTGAGTAGCAGGGCGAGCCCCCCGACACTCAGGGCGAGGAGTCCGCCGACGCCCACCCACTTCTCCAGCAGGTGCCAGCTCGCCCCGAAGAAGAAGCCGAGCAGGCTCATCGCCACGGCCCACCGGAAGGCCCCGGCGGCGTTGTAGATTGCAAACATGCGCCAGCGCATGCCGGAGAGCCCGGCGAAGAGCGCCGCGACCACGCGAAGCCCCGAGACGAAGCGGGCAAAGAGGATGGTCTTGTCGCCGTGCCGCTCGAAGAAGGCCTCGGCAGCCCGCAGCCGCGGCGGGGTCAGGAGGAGGAACCGGCCGCGGCGGGTGAGGAAGGGCCGGGCGACCTTCTCGCCCAGCAGGTACCCCAGGTTGTCCCCGAGGATCGCCCCCGCGGTGGCAAGCAGGACAACCAGGCCCAGGCTGAAATGTCCTTGCGAGGCGAAGAAGCCGGCCGCCAGCAGGATCGTTTCGCCCGGGAGGGGAATGCCCGCGTTCTCTGCCATGACACCGAGGAAGACCGCCACGTAGCCGAAGCGGAGAAACAGCTGCAGAAGAGCCTCGAGGAGATTCATGGCCTCCGTTTCCATCCCCGGCCGGCGGCGAGCCACTCACACGCGGCGTCGGTCCACTTGGCGGCCAAGTTCACCAGCGGACGCACCCATGGGTCCCCTCTGGGAATTCCCCCGCCCACCGCGCCACCGATGAGCGCCCCGCCGAGGACATCCAGGGGGTAATGGGTGCCCACAAAGACCCGGGCGACCCCCAGAAGGATGCCCAGACCCAACAATCCTACGCCGAGCCTCCGGTGGGTTCGAGCGAGGGCCACAGCGATGGCGAAGGCCGCCAGGGTATGATCGGAGGGAAACGAGGGGTCGGCAGTCCGCGGGATCAAGAGATGGACGGTGTGGGTGGCAAAGGGGCGCGGCCGAGGATAGAACCAGATGATCACCTGCCCAAGGCCCAAAGCCACCGCGGCCGCCGCCAAGGCGCGGCCGACCGCCAGGCGGTCCAACGCTCTCTGGGCTCCGTGCCCGTGCACGCCCCAGAGCCACACGAGGAGGACGGCGTACAGCAGCGGGGCGTAGACCGCAATCCCGACGAGGGGGCGATCGAGCCAAGCCGGCCGGCCCGCCAGATCATTGATGAGTCGGAATATGGTGTAATCCATCGGTGCTCCTGGCGGGAGCCGGCTTGGTCACGCTGCCCCCCGAGGCCGGTGCGTCTCGAGGGGAGATGCCAGACCGCCTCGCCCCCATTTCGTAATCGATGGGCGGCAACCTTCACAAGGACACAGGAGGCTGCCCCTCGGCCCGGGGAACAACAGAGTGAGCATGTGCTCCCGGGACTCGGGGCCAGGAGAGAGACGAGCGCGGCGGATCGCCCCTCTAGGGTCGGCCCCGGTCGTGCGGTTTCTCAACGGAGGAGGGCAAAGGCGACGACCGCGACGAGTCCGACCCCCGCGAGGGCGACCGCCACCCCCACGAAGAGGATCATCCTCCGGAGTGTCCGGAGCAGCCGCTCCCCCTCGAGCAGGTAGTCCTCTGCGTGCTGCTCGATCATCTCCCACACGTGGTCAACGCGCGGCTCCCGATCGCGCGGAGGCTCTCCCGTGTCGCCGCCCACGCGTGTCTGTTTCTCCTCCCAGCCCTTGATGACCATCGGACACTCTCCCGTCCCGAGTCGGCCCCCAAAGATCCCCGGGCCGCATCGGTGGTGAAGTCACCCGGACCCCGTCACCTGGACGCTTCGAGAATCGCTCGCCGAGCCCCTCGGGTCTCCGCGATCGGCTCCAGGGTGGCTCCCAGCCCCACAACCGAGGCGCCAAGCAGCACGACCTCCCCCGCGAACGGAGTCACCCCCGCGCAGGCGACGACCCCTACGAGTATCCCCCGCATCCTGGCGGGAAGGCGTCCCGGCTCCCAAACCCAGGCGAGGACCATGGCCCGCCCCCAGGACCGCCTCCCCTCCGATAAGGGAGAAGAGGAGGAAACCCACGGGAAGTCCGATGACCGTCAGGCTTGCTGCGGGGGCGGCCCTGCCGAGAAGGGCTGCCCACAGGAGACCCAGCCCCATCCCGCGGACGGGGCGCGCGCTCAGTCGTCTAACTTGACGGGCCACGACGGCTATGGGGGCCGAGTGCCAGGCAGGCATTCCGGCGGCGATTAACAGGGCGAGACGAAGAAGGAGAAGAGCGGCGAGGACAATCCTCGGGTGAGCAAGGCTCACCGTCTCGACAACCGCCGGCGATACCGCCGTGATGGACTCTCGGCCTCGGACCGCGGCGGGGAACTCGTTCGCTCCCTGAGCCGCGCTGATAGGATAACCGCAGAGCCTTGCATGGACATTACCCGGGTATTACATCGGTGTAAAGGATGGGGTGGTCGGGGGCCCGGAGAGAGGTGCTCAGCGGGCAGAGGCGGGGGCAGCGGAGGGTGAGGCGCCAGCCAGGCCCGCATGGCATTCTGGAAATGCGGCCCCGCATCGGGAACGGTCGGCGCTTCGCTTGTAGCCATGCGGGGACAGCCTCACCGGCTGAGCTGACGGGTGACGGTCGATAGATGTTTTGGCTGCCAGAACAAAGCGTCTCATGATTCCTGTCCATGGATTCTCGAGCAGCCCCGCCAAGCCTTAAATCAACGAAATCGGGAGGCTGAGTGACGGACCACCAAGCGCCGAGGGCTTTGGGCGCTGGCCGCAGGGCGTCCATCCGGCAGCCTCGCGGTCTGGCGCCGGAGTCTCTCGAGGCCATCTCTCGACAACTTGAACCTGGAAAGTGCAGCCTCTCGGGGGTATAAATGTGTCAGGAGAGATCCCCGGGCGTGGGCGCTGACTCCACTGAGGTCGGAAGGAAGCAAGCGGGAGGGGTGTGCCGGTGCGAGTCCTGGTCGTGGAAGACGACCGGAAGATCGCGTCGTTCATCGTGAAAGGCCTGGAACAGGCAGGTTTCGCCGTGGACCATTCGGACAATGGCGAGGACGGCCTACACCTGGCCCTCACCGAACCGTACGACGCCGCCGTCATCGACATCATGCTACCCAAGCTGGATGGCCTAGCCATTATCGAAGAGATGCGGCGAAATAAGATCCGCACCCCCGTGATCATCCTGAGCGCCAAGCGCTCGGTGGATGATCGAATCAAGGGCTTGCAGACCGGGAGTGACGATTACCTGACGAAGCCCTTCGCCTTCTCCGAGTTCCTGGCGCGCCTCCAGGCCCTGATCCGGCGAGCGACCGGCGCCACCGAGCCCACGCGTCTGGTGGCGGGGGATCTCGTGATGGATCTCACCAGCCGGAAGGTCACGCGGGCGGGCCGACCCGTCGAGTTGCAGGCACGGGAGTTCTCCCTTCTGGAGTATTTGATGCGGAATGCTGATCGCCCCGTGTCGAAGACCATGATCCTAGAGCACGTCTGGGAGTACAGCTTTGACCCGCAGACGAATATCGTGGACGTGCTGGTTTGCCGATTGCGGAATAAGGTGGATCGGGATTTTCCGAGCAAGATGATTCAGACCATTCGGGGTGTGGGCTATGTCCTTAAAGGAACTTAGCCGACTGCGGAAGACCATCGGGTTTCACCTGACCGCCTGGTATACGGCCTTTTTCATCCTCAGCGCGGCGGCGCTTTTTGGTCTTGCCTACTTTCTCCTGGCGTCTTCCCTCCAGACCAACGACCGGGAGAGCATTCACGTAAAGCTCACGGAACTGGTTGCCCAATATACGCAGGACGGCCTCGGTGGCCTCAAGGAGTCCCTGGCAACGCAGGGACGCCAAGGGACGGGCCCCTTTTTCGTCCGCGCGGCCGGACCGCAGAACAACACGCTCCTCTTGCAGATTCCCAGGCAATGGGCAGATTTCGAGCTCCAGAAACTGGAGCAACTCGGGAACGTGCAGGACGGAGAGTGGACGTACGTGACTGCGAAGGGTGACGACAGTCTGCTGGAGGTCCAGTCCGCTCGTCTGCCGGACGGCTCGCTCTTGCAGGTGGGGAGAAGCACGGAGGACCGGGACAGCCTCATCGAGCATATCGGCCGGGTTGTAGCCGGCGTCATGCTGGTCATGATCGGCCTGGCCTTCGGCGGCGGGACCTTGCTGGCATTCCGTGCCCTGCGCCCGGTCCGGAGCCTGATCCGCACCGTCCGGGCCATCGAGGCGGGGAGCATGGAGGCCCGGGTGGAAATCCGGCAGGCGGGCGACGAGCTGGACGAATTGGGGCTCCTGTTCAACCGCATGCTGGACCGAATCGAGGCGTTGATCCGGGGCATGCGCGGCGCCCTGGACAACGTCGCCCACGACCTGCGGACGCCAATGGCCCGGCTGCGCGGCACGGCCGAATTCGCCTTACGGTCGCGGGAGGATCCGTCGATTTACCGAGAAGCCCTCGGGGACTGCGTGGAGGAGTCGGACCGGCTGATCACGATGTTGAACACCCTCATGGACATTTCCGAGGCCGAGACGGGCGCACTGAAGCTGGACCTCCAGCCGGTCAACCTGGCCGTGTTGATCGAGGACGCTGTCGAGCTGTATGGGTACCTGGCAGAGGAGAAGAACATCACCATCTCCACATCCGTCCCACGGGACCTGGACGTGGCGGCCGACCGGACCCGGCTACAACAAGTCCTCGCCAATCTGCTGGACAATGCCGTCAAGTACACTCCATCGGGGGGGCGGATCACCCTCATCGCCTACCCGCAAGAGGACGAAAGCGTGATCGTCATCGAGGATACGGGGAGCGGCATCCACCCCGACGAGCTTCCCAAGATCTGGGATCGCCTGTATCGTGGCGACCAGAGCCGCTCGCAGCGAGGCCTGGGTCTCGGCCTGAGCCTGGTCAAGGCTGTGGTCCAGGCGCACCGGGGTAGCGTTCAGGTGTGGAGCGAGCCCGGCACCGGCACACGCTTCACGCTCACCTTCCCCGCGGCTCTTGCCTCTGCCCGTTGAAGAACCCCTCCGAGCACCCGAGCCTCTGACCTCTGCCTTACACTCATGTAATGCCCGGGCAATGTCCGTGCAAGTCTCTCCGACTATCTTATGCCGTGACACAGCGAGCAAACGTGCTCCCCATCGCGGCAGGGGTCGCGACCGTAAGCCGGGCCGGCGCCGGTCCGGGAAAGAAACGGCACGAAGGAGGATCGTACATGAGTGGGAAGACGATCGGAATGGTTCTGGGTGCGGCGGTACTGGGGATTGCCTTGATCGGCGGCGGGTACGGGCCGGGGCAGGCCGGGGCCCAGGCCGCTGCCCATGCTTCCAAGGTTCAGGTAGGGGACCGGGTTCGCGAGGAGTCCCCCGTCTACACGGCCAGCATTCAGGTGAAGGACCAGGACCGCGAGGAGCAGGGCGAACGGCACGAGGAAGGGGGCGAGGCCGTCCAGCTGGCGAGTCTGGCCAAAATCGACACGACCCAGGCGATCTCGGCAGCCCTGGCCCAGGTGCCCGGGACGGTCCTCAAGACCAGCCTCGACAACGAGAACGGAAACCTCGTCTACAGCGTGGAGGTGAAGACCACGGCGAGCGAGGCCAAGGATGTGAAGGTGGATGCCGGCAACGGCAAGGTCCTGCACGTCGAGGCTGCCGGCCACGATGAGGAGGAGGGAGAGGAATAGACCTATCCCCGGCACCCCCCGGGAGGGTCGCCTTCCTTGGGGGGTGCCTGCCGCTGCGCCCATGGGCCTTGTGTAGAAATCCCAAGCGGTCATGGGCTTCGCGAGGCGCCGGTTCGAGAGGAAGAAGCAATGAACATCATTGAGACCCAAGATCTGACGAGGGTATTTCCGGGGAGGACCGCCGTCGCCCATCTCAATCTGGCGGTTCAGGTGGGGGAGATCTACGGCTTCCTCGGGCCGAACGGGGCGGGCAAGACGACCACGATCCGCATGCTCGCGGGCCTGCTCCCCCCTTCCCGGGGCAAGGTGCGGGTGGCGGGGCACGACCTCCAGACCGATCGGGACGGGGCGCGGGCCAGCATCGGCCTCCTGCCGGAATCGGTCGGCTACTACGGATGGATGACGCCGGTGGAGTACCTGCAATTCTTTGCGGACCTCTACGGCGTCCGGCCGAAGGGGGGTCGCGACCGCATCGGCAGTCTGCTCGGGCAGGTAGGGCTCTCCGACCGGCAGCAAAGCCGGATCACTACCCTCTCACGCGGCATGCGGGCCCGCCTGGGGATCGCCCGGTCGCTGGTCCACCGGCCGCGTGTCCTCTTCCTGGACGAGCCGATCCTGGGCTTAGACCCGCTGGGCCAGCGGGACATTCTGGAGCTCATCCAGCACGTCAATCGCGAGGAGGGCGTGACCGTCTTTCTCTCCAGCCATGCCCTCGACCAGGTCGGGCAGTTGTGCGCCCGGGTGGGCATCCTGAACGAGGGGCGTCTGGTGGCGCAGGGGACCCCCTCCGAGCTGCGTCGTCAGATCGAGATGCCATCGTCCCTGCACCTGACCGTGACGCAGGCTGACCTGGCGTGGGAGATCGCCATGGGGCTGAAGCTGTATGCCGAGGCGAGAGTCCTGGACCCGGAACACCTGGTCGTGACCCCCAGAGGCACCAGCCCGCAGACGGAAGTCCTGGTGCAGGCCCTGGTGAAGGCCGGCGTGGCCGTCCGCGAGGCGCTGACCCGGGGGCCCAGCCTCGAGGAGCTGTTCTTTGCGCTGATCCAGCGGGAAAGGACCGGAGCATGAAGACCCGGACACTGGGCCTGCGGGCCCTCCGCGAGCTGGCCTTCACCCCCAAGGGACTGGGCTGGCTCCCGGCCTTCAGCATCCTGCTGAGCCTGCTGGTGTACCTCTTTCTCACCAACGTGGACCTCAGCCTGATGGATCAGAAGACCATGATGTTCATGACCAGCCAGGCGGTCCTCCTGCTGGGGGTCCTGGCGGTCACCGTGACCGGAGCGGAAGCGGTGGCGGGCGAGCGGGAGCGCGGCACGCTGGAAGCGATCCTGGCGGCGCCCGCCTCGCCCGGCCAGCTCCTGGGCGGCTACCTTGGGGGAGTGCTGGCTCCCTGGGCGGCGATGGCCGTCATCGCGCTGCCCTACCTAGCCGTCGTCTCCGCCGGGAGCGGGGGCTTCCTGCCGGCGGCTGTCTACCTGCTGGGGACGGGGAGCCTGCTGGCGCTGGGGGTAGGCGGGTGGACCGTCGGGCTATCGGCCCAGGCCGACTCGCTACGGAACGGCATCCTGCTGGCTCTGGTGGTGTACGCCGGCCTGGCCATCCCCGCCGTGCTCAGCTCGGCTCTCCGGGCCAATTGGGCGGGACGCGCCTACGATTTCGTGAATCCGTTCGCCAATGCGATGAACACCCTCGACAGTGTGATCATCGACGAGCAGGGGCTGGGGTTCCAGCTGGTCCGGCTTCTGGTGTTGGCTGCCTTCGCCGGCGCTGGCCTGCTGTACGGGCGTCGCCAGATCTCCAGACTGTCGCTGAGCTAGGGAAGGCAGGACCATGCACGCTTCAACGAGAACACAGGAGCGGCATCTGATCGGGTGGGTTCTGGGGCTGGCGTTGGCCTTCGGGCTGGTCTCGTCCAGCTTGGCCGGGGAGCCGGCGCCTCTCCAGGTCCAGCTCACCGCCACCGGCGGAGCACGCCTCGTCGGGGACCACGCGAGGGTCGTCGCAACCGTGGCGAACACGGGCAGCCGGCCCCTCCGCGATGTGGTCCTGATGCTCTCGCTGCTGGATGTCAGCGGCTCGCCAGCGGTCCCGCTGGGGGTCGAGGACTGGACGCCCACCCCCGAGGCCGTCCATGCGGCCAGCCTGGCGCCGGGGGCGCACCTCACGGGGACCTGGCGCCTGAGGATGATCCAGGCCGGCCGCCTGGCGATCTTCACCACCGCGGTCGCCGGCAGCAGCCATTCCGTGGCGAACAGCCGACCGGTGATCTTGGAGATTGGCCCAACACATAATCTGACGCCTGGGACGGTGCTCCCGGTTGCGTTCGGTGTGCCGCTCGTCATGCTAGCGGGCGGTGGGGCCCTTCTCTGGCGCCGCCGGGCCACCGGACGCTGAGGCGCGGGTAAGCATCGTGAAGGAGTAGTTGCCGATGTCTCGTACCATTCTGGCCATGATCGCCTCACTGGGTCTCTGTGTTGCACCTCTCGTGGCAAAGGGTGCGGTCGCTGCCGGCACGGGTCCGACAGAAGGAGCAGGAGGACTGCGGGTGACGGTGACAGTCGTCATCGGACCCACCGTCAAGACAGGGGATCGCGTGACGGTCACGGCGACGGTGACGAATGCGACACCTCAACCGGTGAACGGCATCACGCTGCTCCTGGGCCTGGTGGACCTGACGCCGGGGCAGCCCGTGCCCCTGGGCCTGGAGACCTGGACCATGGATCCCGAATCCGTGGCGCTGTCCCCCCTTACGGCCGGCACCTCGGAGTCCGCCACCTGGCACCTGGTGATGATCCAGCCCGGTCCTCTGGGGATCTACGCGTCCGCCATGGCCGGCCCTGATGGGCCTATCGTGAGCAGCCCGGTCTCTGTACTGCCGGTCCGGGACGTGCGGCCCCTGAATCCCTGGAACGTCCTTCCCGTGGCGGTCGGCGAGCCGATAGTCCTCCTAGCTCTCGTGTTTAGCGGAAGACTCCGTCGGAATGGTCGGACTTGCCAGGGCGTTGATTGATTGGTCCGACCCCGGTCGTCGAAGGCTCGATGCCTCACGTGCCGCCTACCATGTTTTTGCCACCTCCCGAACTTCTCTTCCAACCTTACATGGATGTAATTTTCCGGCAATGCTCCTGCAAGTCTCCGTGCCTAATGTGGGGCGGCCCAGAGAGAGATCGTGATTCGACCGGCCGACTCCTGACAGCGAAAGTCCCGCGGGGGGCAGGAGATCAGCCCTAGGCGGAGAGTCTTGCACGCCTGCCACGAATCTGCCGATCGCAACATCCGACTGCCCTGTTGGCTCCTGGGTAGGCCAAAACAAGCACGGTTCCCCGCGCCTGGCCACCGGGCGCAAGGACGAATGTATTGATGAATCCTTGACGCGTGGACGGGTACAATGTGCGGAATTTGCGGCGTTGCATTCCTTGATCAAGGTCCGCGAGTTGATGAGAAACTTCTGGAGGCCATGCGGGATACGCTGACGCCGCGGGGGCCCGATGAGGCCGGGCTATACCTTGATGGAAACGTCGGTCTTGCCTCCAGGCGTCTCAGCATCATCGATCTGGCCGAGGGCCATCAACCCATGGCCAACGAGGATGGATCCGTCTGGATCGTATTTAACGGGGAGATCTACAACTTCAAGGAGGTGCGGGACTTCCTCCAAACCCGGGAGCACAAGTTCAGGACGAACAGCGATACCGAGGTCATTCTTCATGCATACGAAGAGGAGGGCCCCGACTGCCTCAAACGTCTTAATGGAATGTTTGCGTTTGCGCTCTATGATAAGAACGCCCGACGGCTCTTCGTAGCGCGCGACCGGATCGGCGTGAAGCCGCTGCACTACCTCTGGGACGGCCAGCGATTCATGTTTGCGTCCGAGATAAAAGCGTTGCTGCGGGACCCCAGTGTTTCCAGGGAACTGGATCTCCTCTCCCTGAGCAAATACCTCACCTACGAGTATGTCCCGGCCCCCCATTCGATATTTCGAGCCATTCAGAAGATCGAACCCGGCCATTGGCTCTTGCTCGACATTGCCCAGGGCAGCCTGACGAAAAGCAGGTACTGGGACATCCCACTCCTGGACGACAATCTCGGATACAAGCGGGAGGAGGACTACGCCGAAGAATTGCTGTACAGGCTGGAAGAGTCGGTCCGGCTCCGGCTCGTGAGCGACGTCCCGATCGGGATTTTCTTGAGCGGCGGGATTGACTCCAGCACGGTTGCAGCCCTTGCCAACAAGCATCACGGTTCGCCCATTACTGCCTTCACCGTTGCGTTCGATGACAAGTCATTTGACGAGTCGGCATATGCAACCCTCGTGGGACGCACCCTCGGCGTGGACCATCGCGTTGAGACATTCAGCCCCCGAAGAATGTGCGAGATCCTTCCGCGCGTTGTTGAGTGCATGGACGAACCACTCGGAGACGCGTCGATTCTGCCGACCTACCTGCTCTCGGAGTTTGCCGCCCGTCACGTGAAGGTGGTGATGGGCGGCGATGGAGGCGACGAACTATTCGCAGGCTACCAAACTTTCCAGGCCCTAAAGCTCATTCGGTATTACGACATCCTTCCCCACGAGGTCCGCGCCTGCCTCCTCAGGATTGCGCAGGCAATGCCGGTGTCGCACCGGAATTTCTCCTTTGACTTCAAGATCAAACAGCTCCTGCGCGGGGCAGGTGTGTCCCGCGAGATAATGTTCTTCCTCTGGATGGGCTCCTTCAATGAGCGCGAGAAGCGCGACCTACTGAGCCAGGAGATCTGGGAACAGGTCAAGACTCGGAACACCTTCGAAGACCTCTTCGATTACATCAAGGCAAGCAATCTCAAGAACGAGATGGAGCGGGCCTTGTATCTTATCATGAAGCTCTACCTCCAAGATGACGTCCTAGTGAAGGTCGACCGAGCAAGCATGGCCAATTCGCTTGAGGTGCGCGCCCCTTTCCTGGACTATACCTTCGTGGAGTTCGCAGCCCAGCTGCCTACCCTCCTGAAGCTGCGGGGGTTGACGACAAAGTATTTGTTGAAGAAAGCTGCAAGGACGGTCCTCCCCCGAGAGATCACCCACCGACGCAAGAAGGGGTTCGGGGTCCCGGTGGGGAGGTGGATTCTTGGAGACCTTCGCGAGATGTTTCAAGAGTACCTGGGGGAGGCGCGCCTCCGTCGCGAGGGCATCTTCAATCCGGCATTTGTGAGGCGGCTGCTGGATGATCACCTGGCGCGGCGTCGCGATAATCGAAAGCTGTTGTGGACCCTGATGACGTTTCAGCTGTGGCAGGGGAAATGGCTGTCTTTTTGATGCGCGACGGTCGGCACCGGGATGCAGCATCAGCAGCACCGCCATTTTTCACTGAATCCCTCGTCGCTTGGGTGGGGAGAACCATCCTATGACCGCTCCAGTTCCGGAAGCTGACGTTCGAGCAGGCAGGCCGGAGCGTCGTGCGGCCGGCGGTCGTGGCCTTGGTCGGGCTGGCAGCCCTGACCGCGTTTCGGCTGTGGTATGCGACGCGGGTGGAGCTGGTGCCCGACGAGGCGTACTTCTGGCTGTGGTCCAAACATCTGGCGGCTTCGTACCGGGACAAGGGCCCCGGCGTCGCCTGGGCGATCGCACTCGGCACCCGAGTGTTCGGCGACACTGTGCTCGGTATTCGCGCCCCGGCAGTATTGCTGAGCTTCGCAACCGGGTGGCAACTGTTCGTGCTGACACGCCGGCTCTACGACGATCGGACGGCCCTGTGGTGCCTGGGGGTGGCTGCGGTGATGCCGGTGCTTGCCGTGGGGTCTATCCTGATGGTGCCTGATGCCCTAAGCGTGTTCTTTTGGGCTTGGGCGATCAACGTGCTTTGGACCGCGCTCGAAAGCGAACAGCTTCGTCATTGGATCGCGCTGGGGGTAATTATCGGATGCGGATTTCTCGGGAAGTTCACCAACGGGGTCCAGTTGATCTGTATCGCATGGTTTCTCTGCTGGTCGAGGCCGTACCGGCGTTTCCTGTTCAGCCGGCAGAGTCTCGCGTTGGTTGCTGCATTCGTCATCACCATCTTGCCTCTCATCTACTGGAATGCCGAGGTGGGATGGGTTCATATCGCCGCGCTGCACTCTCGGAGCGGGGTGCAGGACTCCTTTGGAGTCCATCCGGACGAGCTGTTCCGTTTCCTGGGGGAACAGGCAGGCGTGGTCTCGCCATTGCTGATGATCGGCATGGTCGTGGCGGTGGTGGGCCTGTGGCGAGTCCGGGCTCACGAGACGCGGGTGCGTTTGCTCCTCAGCCAGTTCGTTCCCGTCCAGGCCCTGTTCATCTTCTTCAGTCTGAACAAGGCGGGGAAGAGCAACTGGGTTGCTCCCGCGCTGATCACCGGCGTCATCCTGCTCGTGGTGTTTTGGCGAGAGGTCGTCGCCCGAAGAGTTCGATGGCGGTGGGCGGTGGGCGCCGTCCTTGCCCTTGCTCTTCTGCAAACCACCCTCCTCCACGACACGGCGATCCTGCACCTGCCACGGAGGTTGGATCCCATGCTTCGCGCTCAGGGGTGGCCGGATTTTGCTGCTCATGTGGAGCGGGCGCGCCTGCGATACGATGCAACTCTCCTGATCGGCAATCATTACTCGCAGGCCAGCATGATGCAGTTCTATCTGCCGGACCGGCCTCCCACGTACCTACCTCCCGAACCCTACGGGAGCACGCAGTTTACCCTCTGGCCCGGCTACCGGGTCACAGCGGGAACGCGCGCCTTGTACGTCACGGACTCGCTGAAGTGCCCGCCGCATGCCCTCCTCGACCAGTTCAGCGAGTGCTCGCTGGTGGATGATTTCTGGTCGCTGGATGCTGGCCGACCGAGGAATCGATTCCGCATCTTCCTGCTCGAGCGGACCGAGGCTCGTGCGAGCCCGCACGATTGTCCGGTGCGTGCTGCATCCACCCACGGCTGAATTCCTGGCTTCGTCCTGCGCAAGGGCAACGGCTGTTCGTTCGAGTCGCCCGTGTTTCCCCGACCACTCATGGCGGTTTGAACTTGGGATATTCGCAGGCGATGCAGCGATCTGGCGGACGAGAGGCACTCAGCCGCGCTCTCCTAAGACGGGAGCACGGCGCGGCGCCGGTATAAGCGCTTGGCGAAGCGTGCCGGGGAAGAGGTTCGCTTGAACGAACAGGAGGCCTCCTCCCAGGGCAATCAAGAGGTCGGGCAGCCACATGGCGAGCACCTCGGGCACCAATCCGGCATTCGCCATGGCCTCTCCGGCGACGAGAAGCACGTAGTAGCCTACGGTGAAGGCCACCGAGATCGCCAGGCTGAGCCCTCGGCCTCCCTTCCGGAACCGGCTGCCCAGGGGGAGGCCCAACAGAGGAAAGAGCATGCAGGAGACGGGAATGGCGAGCTTCTTGTGAAACTCCACCATGGGGGGATGGTAATTTTGCCCGTGCGCCCGCAGCGTCGCGGCGCGTTTCCACAGCTCGGTCAGCGTCAGTTCCTGATCGCCCATGGGGCGCTCCATGGGACTGGCCAGGTTTCGGTTCATGTCCAGCGTCAGCGTGTAATTCGAAAAAGTGAGCAAGCGGTAGCCGCCGGAGGGCTCGGAGGCGGACAGGTGGATGGTCCCCTGGTTCAGGCTGAGTGTCATGGTCAGGTTCTTCCGGTCCGAGGTGAACCGACCGTCTCGGGCGACAATGACTTTGGGCTCCGCGGGATTGCGGGTATCCACGAGGAAGATGCCCTGCATCTGGGAGGTTTTTGGGTCCGCGTGCTCCACGTACAGGATGAGACCCTCGAAGTTGCTGTTGAAGACGCCGTCCTGAATCCCTACGGCCACCTGCCGCTGCGCCATCTGGAATACCAGATTCTTGAAGGCGTTGTTACTGAAGGGCAGGATCCAGATGGTGATGAGGAGGGTCAGAACACATGTGAACAGGCCGAACCAGGCGGCCGGCCGGGTGAGGCGAATGAGGCTCAGGCCGGCGCCGCGCAGGACCAAAAGCTCCCCGTCGGCGCCGAGGCGCATGAACGTCGCAAGCGTGGCGAGGAGGACCGACATAGGGATGGTCACCACCAGCGAGTAGGGCAGGATGTACAGGAAGAGCCGGAGGACCGTCCAGATCCCGACGCCCTTGTTGACGATCAACTCGACCAGGCGAAGGATGTTATTCGTCAGAAGGACGAAGGTGAAAATCATGAGGCCGAGGCCGAAGGCCGTCCCCATCTCTTTCAGCATGGCGCGATCCACGAGCGTCATGTCGATTCCCCATGCTCAGGCCGAAGGTGCGTGGAGATTCTATTTATGAAATTGGGGGCGGGCCAACAGTTTCTTGACGTATTTCTTTGATGTAATGTTGCAGTAATGTTCCTGCAAGGTTTCGTGCTCCCGGTGAGGTGGTTCATTTGTGAGGAACGCGGCGGTGGAGCGACCGACCGGAGGCTAGCCGGACCAGACTTGGCGCCCGGTCACTGTTATGCCTGCCGGCACATGGAGATCTTTGAGCGCACCTTCCTTTCTATCCAGCCGGATTCTATTTGGAAGACAGGAGATTCGCCCTTCATGGGGGAGCCAAGCGGGGCTCGAACTCGAGTGTCTGCGAGGGCGGGGAATCTCGGAGGAGGTTTTGCTGGTCAGGAGGTCCTGCATTTCCGGAGCAACGTATATATAAATGGTGTCCCCAGCGGGATTCGAACCCGCGTTATGGTTACCCCTTCTCTGATCACCCGAACTCTTCATCAAAAGCTGTGGCGTGTCGATTCCTCCCAGGCTCCCCGGGCAGGATTCGAATCAGCCGGGGATTCGTTTCCCTTCTCAGAGACTTGGGGCGCTCCCAACACTCCTGGCAGATCGGCCAGGACCCTCCTTTAATCTAGCTGTCGTTGTCTTTCTCGCTCCCACCCCCAAGCAAGTTGCCGAGCCCCTCAAGGATCGAGCCCGCCGCTCCCGTCCCTGCTCCCGACCCGGCGTCTTGGCCGCCACTTCTCCCACCGAGGAGGCCGCCGAGCAAGCCTCCGGTTGTGGAGGCCACCGTGTGAGCCGCTGTCCCGCTCTCCAGTATGGCTGGCGCCGCGCTTCGCGCAAGGTGCATCAGCGCGGGCGACTGGAGCCAGATGCGCCCGGGCCCAGTCAACGCGGCGAAGACGAGCCCTTGGCCGCCGAAAAGGGCGGACTTGATGCTGCCGACGTATTCGATGTCGTAGGACACGGTATTCTCGAAGGCCACGATCGCGCCTGTCTGCACCCGCAGCTTCTCGCCGGACTCGAGTCGGTGTTCGGAGACCGCCCCAGCGCCGGCCACGAAGACCAATCCCTCCCCCTGAAGGCGCAGCAGGATGAAGCCGGCGCCTCCCAGGAGACCGGCGCCCAGGTTCTTCTGAAAGGCAATCGTGATGTTCTCTCCCTTCCCTCCGGCCAGAAGGACTGGCTGGGGCTGCCTCTCTCGTCGCCCCCTGGTGGCCGTCAGTTTGGCGCGCGGGACCTGCCCCGCTGGCACGCGCTTAGAGGGGCCGGTGACTCGAAGAGCCAATTTTTCCATGGGTTATGGCATCGGCCATCGGTGTCCCCCGTGGCACAGACGTTGCTTTCGAGTCTCACGGGTACGGCATGGGTGCCCTCGGCCTGCATGCCGGGGACAGACTTCCGGCCGGATCCCACGAGCAGGCAGCAAAAAAAGGGGGGCGTCGCATTAAACGTTTGTCCCGGACAGGGCTCTGATCAAGCAGAGCGAACATTGAGTGCCACACCCGCTCAGAGAGGAGACAAGCCATGACGAGGTACATGATGATGCTGCTCGGGGTGCTGCTCGCCGGCGCCCTGCTCACCCCCGCGTCCCCGGCCTGGGCCGGCCCGGAGAAAGACCCGAAGTTTCAGAAGAACCACCCGCGCCAGACGCAGGTGCTGAACCGCGTGGATCGGGAGCGGAACCGCGTCAACACTCTCTACAAGCAGGGGAAGATCACCGCCCAACAGCGGAACCAGCTGCGGGGACAGATCCGCAGCGAGCGCAAGGAAGACTACACGGACGCCCGGGCCAACAGCAAGAGTGGCACGGTCCGCAGCGGCTACATCACCCGGGGGCAGCAGGGCGGGATGAACCAGCAGGAGAATCAGATCAGCCGCGAGATCCGGCAAGACGCCGGCAAGTAGCCTGGGGCCGCCCCCCGCCCCCTACCACCCGGGGCGGGGAGAGTGGGTTATAATGAGGACGGAGTTGAGGGCGCAACAGATTAGCTGTCCTCCGCCTTGTCCCGAAGTCCCCGAGCGACTGAGAACTCCAGCGCCTGCCAGCTGCTCGACCGGCGCGCGGCCACTCGGTTCAGCCCCTGGCGTGGGATGGATTCTGCGTTGGCTCCTGCAGAGGGATCCGTGAAGCGCTTGGGTCGGTACGAACTCCTGGAAGAGCTGGGCCGCGGGGCCATGGGGATCGTGTACAAGGCCCACGACCCGCAGATCGACCGGCTTGTCGCCGTGAAGGTCTTGGCGGCGGCCGAGGGGCCTCAGGCGGATGAGACTCGGCAGCGACGGACTCGCTTCCAACGCGAGGCGCGAGCGGCCGGGCGTCTGGCCCACCCCAACATCGTCGCAATATACGATGTCGGCGAGGAACAAGGTCAAGACTTTCTGGTCATGGAGCTATTCCAGGGCGAGACCTTGGAGCAGCGTCTCCGACAGCGCCGGACGCTTCCCCTGGAGGAAGCGCTGCCTATCCTGGACCAGGTCGCAGCGGCCCTGGACTATGCCCACGACCATGGGATCATCCACCGCGATGTGAAGCCGGCCAACATCCTGCTCACCTCCGAGGGAGCCGCCAAGGTGGCCGATTTCGGAATCGCGATGATGACGGGAGGATCGCTCACCCGGACGGGGCACATCCTGGGGACCCCCAGCTATATGTCCCCGGAGCAGATCGCCGGACTCGCCGTGAGCGGTCGCTCGGACATCTTTTCCTTGGGGGCGGTTCTGTACGAGATGCTGAGCGGCGACCGGGCCTTTCCGGGGGAGACGATCAGCAGCGTCATCTACCGTATCGTCCATGAGGACCCGATCCCCCTGCGCCGCCTGAGCCCCGCCTTCCCGGAAGGTGTGGACGATTGCTTGCGGAAGGCCTTGGCCAAGGATCCGGCCGCGCGCTACCCGCGGGCCTGCGACATGTCGGTTGCCCTACGGGCCATTGCGTCGGGCCGACGCTCCGCACCCGGTCCCGCAACGACCGTCCGGACGCCCGCCGTAACACCCAGGAGGGCTGCTTCTCCTCCGCCCGGCCCGCGTCAGCGATCTCGGGCCTGGATCGGTCTCGTGGCTTTGGGGGGCTTGGCCCTGCTCCTTGGGGTCTGGATCAGCCATGGAGCGCGGCCTCATCCCCCGGTCCCGTCAACGCCGCCAGCCGCTACGGAGGCCACGCCGCCGAATGTGGAGCCGCGGCAGGATGCCGAGGTCGATCGTCTCGAGACCAAGCGAAGGCAGATGGCTGAAGAGCAGGAACGGCTGGAGAAAGAGCGGGCGGCGCTCGAGGCCAACGAGAAATCGCTCGAGCAGACGAAGCAGGGTGCGGCTCCCGCGCGCCAGCAGCCCGCAGAGGAACCGAGGCCCGCCGCGCCGGGGGTGATTCGTCGGTTCGATTTCGCCGGAAACACGATGGTCCCCTCGCCAGAACTGGATGCCCTGCTGGCTGGGATGGTGGGAAGCCCTGGGACGTCGGAGCAGCTCCAGGCGGCCGTCAACCTCGTAACGGAGCACTACCGCTCGCACGGCTACTTCCTGGCGCTGGCGCGCCCGCTCTCATCGGAGGTCCAGGATGGGGTCGCAACTATCCAAGTGGAGGAGGGCCGGATCGGGAGGCTGCGAGTGGGGCCGGCCCTCCGACCGGATGCCGACCTGATCAGAACAGCATTCGCCCCCGCCATGCGACAGGGGATTGTGGAACGCGCGGTCCTCGGGGCGGCCATCCGTACCCTGGCCCTCCAGTATGGGGTCACCGTCGGCCTCCGCATCCAGACGGGGGACACCCCCGGAACCTTCGACCTGCTGGTGCATCGCAGCCGGTCAGGGCAGATGGAGATCGAGCTTCCCGGCGACTCCCTCGGCGGCCCCCGCCGCATGCAATTCCCCCTGGGGGGCGGCTAGCCCTCTGTCCCAAGTCTTCCGCTCCCGGCGGCCGAATTTCCGACCGGGTCCGGCCTCCCGCCCCCGCAGCACGGGCGCCTCCCACGCGCATTCCGCAGCCGCGCCCCGTATTGACGTTGGGAACCGGTTTGAACTCACATTGGGGGTAGACCGATCAGTGGGGGCGGGCCACGTCTCGGCAAGGCCCACTACATACTAGTCTACCGTGTCACACAGATGCCATCTTATGCAGCACTGCTCGAGCCCGCTCGACTTTCGCCAGGATGTCCTCCACCTTGGCCGTCCAGGTGAACGACCGGGGGTGGCGGTTGTGGTGTGCGATGAAGGCCTCAATGGCGGCGATGAGGTCGGCGACGCTCTTGAAGACGCCCCGGCGGAGCCGCTTGGTCGTGAGCTCCCGGAACCACCGCTCGATGAGATTCAACCACGAGCTGCTGGTCGGAATGAAGTGCATGTGGAAGCGTGGGTGGCGGGCGAGCCAGCGCTGGACCGCAGGGTGTTTATGGGTGGCGTAGTTGTCCACGATCAGGTGGAGGTCCAGGTCGGGCGGGGTCTGCGCGTCGATCAGCCGGAGGAACCGGAGCCACTCCTGGTGCCGATGCTTGGGCAGGCACGTGCCGATGAGCTGGCCCGTCACGAGCCCCAGGGCGGCGAAGAGCGTGGTCGTGCCGTTCCGCTTGTAGTCGTGGGTCAGGGTGCCGCACCGGCCCTTCTTCAGCGGGAGGCCGGGTTGGGTGCGGTCGAGCGCTTGGATCTGGCTCTTCTCGTCGGCGCACAGCACCAACGCGTGCTCAGGGGGATTCAGGTACAGCCCCACCACATCGGTCAGCTTCTCGAGGAACCGCCGGTCGCGGCTCACCTTGAACGGGCGGACCCGATGCGGCTTCAGGCCGTGGGCCTGCCAGACCCGGTGCACGGTCTTCGGGCTCACGCCGACCGCGGCCGCCAGGGTCCGCGTGCTCCAGTGGGTGGCGGCGGGCGGCGCGCTGGTTGTCGTCAGGGTGACGATGCGCTGCAGGACCGCCGGGGCGATGGCGGGCGTCCGGCCGGGGCGCGGGGCATCCCGCTCGATCCCGGCCAGCCGCTGCTGGGCGAAGCGAGTCCGCCACCGACCCACACACTCGCGATCCGTGTCCAGGGCCCGGGCGACCTCGTCGTTCCGCTGCCCCGCCGCCGCGCGCAGGACGATCTGCGCCCGGCGCACGAGGCGCGCGGGGGTGCGCCGCCCCCGTGCCCAGCGTTCCAAGATGGTGCGTTCCTGCGGGCTCAGCACAATCGGCACCGCCACACGCATGGCTTGCTCCTCCTCACCGAGGAGCATACCAGAGTACGTACTATAAGTCACCGTATTTATGACACACTAGACTAGCTCGCCTTTACATCGATGGTGAAAGCGGCGAGGCGGCTCGCAAAGAGACGCCAAAGACTGGACCATTACGGAGCAACCCGCGCTATTGTGCGATAGGCGCGGCCGGTCTTCCATATGGTCTTTTGCATATGGAAGGGAGCCTGCAAGGGATAGGAAGGGGGGAATTCTCGAAACGAGCAGAAAGAAGCGCGGCAACTGCAGTAACCAACTGCGACGGGCTGAAAGCCACTTCAGCCCGTCGCAGCATTGTCTCAAGCCTGATGTCAACGGCCGGCCATTGAGAGCCACTCAGGGTCACCCCATGGTGAGCCAGCGAAGGACGTAGCCGGGTCCCTCGCAAGTGGGTTGTCCGGACCTTTACGCTGGGCGTGCCTCCTGCTTCGGTGACGGCTTACTGCGCCGCTGGGCCGCGAGCTGCTGCTTGGTCTGCTCGGCCCGGTAGCTGGCCCCCGTGATCTCCACGAAGTGGGCCCGGTGGGTCAGCCGATCCAAGGCCGCGGAGGCCAGGAGCGGCTCGCCGAAGATCTCCGGCCACTCGCTCACGGCCCGGTTGCTCGTGAGCACGATGGACGCGCGCTCGTACCGCTCGTGGATGATGTCGTAGAGGTCCTCGGGGCCGGGGGCCCGGAGGGCCTTCAGCCCGAAGTCATCCAGGACGAGCACATCGGGCCGCAGGTACTTGGCCAGCCGGTGGGCGAGCGTGCCGTCGGCCCGGCCGCCGGCCAGGGGGCCAGCAGCTTCCCGGTGGACACGAAGAGGACCTCGTACCCGCGGCGGCACGCCTCGTGCGCCAGGGCTTGCGACAGGTGGCTCTTGCCCACGCCGGTCGGGCCGTAGATCAACACGTTCTCGTGCCGTGCGACGAACTGGCAGGTGGCGAGGTCGAAGACCTGGGCCTTGTTCAACTTTGGGTTGAAGCCGAAGTCGAAGCCCTCGAGCGTCTTGCCAGGATCGAAGGCCGCGCGGCGGAGGCGGAGCCGGAGGGCGGACTGGGCCCGCCGCTCCACCTCGTCGTGCAGGAGCAGGGTCAGGAACTCGACGAACGAGGCGCGGCTCTCGATCGCCTGGTGGTTGCGCACCTCCAGGGTCTCCAGGATCCCGGAGAGCCGGAGCGTGCGGAGCATCGGGGTGAGCTGGTGCGTCAGTTCCATGGGGGACCTCCTTCGCCACCGGGGTCGGGGAAGAAGTCGGTCCAGGGGCGCGCATGCCGCGGGGGCGGTGCGGCAGGGGGCGGCGGAGGCGCCAGCCCCAACTCGAGCAGCGGCTGCCGATCGAGGCCCGCGGCCAGGATGGTCTTCACCGTGGCATACCGGATCTCGCCGACCGCGAGCGCCCGGGCACAGGCGGCCTCGAGGCGCGCCGCGCCGTAGCGCGGCGCCAACCGGAGAACGCCCTGGGCGGTCCGCAGCCGATCGAGGGGCCGCTCCCCCAGCAGGGCGGCGATGAACGCGGCGCAGGTCGGGCCGATGTCGGCGGCCCGCTGCTGGCACCAGAGCGGCGTCTGCAGCAGGAAGTGGACCTTGTCCGGGGGGAGGTGGTCGTGGAGTGTGCGCCGCTGCCCGGGGCGGGCCGCGAGGTGCGTGGCGACCAGGGCGTGCTCGTGGAAGAGCTGCACCTGGGTGGCCGTGGCCCGCACCCAGAGCCGCTGCCCGATCAGGCGGAAGGGCGCCGAGTAGTAGTAGGCGCCAGCGAAGACGACGTGGCAGTCGGGGTGCAGCTTCGCCTGCTTCCAGGTCACCGGCGCCCACGGGGTCGCCGGGAGCGGGAGGAGCGCGGCCCGCTCGACCGTCTCGAAGGCCACCAGGGGCTGCTGCTTGATCGTGCCGTGGCGGCGCCTCCCGGCGGTCTCCAGGCACCAGCGGAGGCCGTGCTGGTTCGCGTGGTGGAGGTCGCGGAAGGCCCGGCCGGCGAGGCAATTGCGCTTCACGTAGTGGACGCCCCCCTGCTCGACCTTGCCCTTGTGCTCGGGGGTCCGCACCCGACAGGGCGCGATGAGGAAGCCGTAGTGCTCGGCGCACTCTCGGTAGACGCGCTGGACCTCCGGGTCGTAGAGGGCCGCGTGGACGATGGCGGCCTTCAGGTTATCGAGCACCACCCGGCGCGTCACCCCCTGGAACCACTCGAAGGCGGCGCGGTGGCAGCGGCACCAGGTGGTCACGGTCTGGTCGAAGACGAACTCCACGGACCTGGTGGCGGCTGAAGGCCAACGTCATCACGAACGCCCAGGCGCGGCGGAGGCGGCCCTGGTCGGGATCGAAGAACTGGCCCGCCGCGCCGAAGTCGACCTGCGCTTCCTCCCCCGGGGGCGTCTCCACCCGGACCGTGGCCCGCGGGGTCGGCGGCTCCAGGCGGCGGAGGAAGCGCTTCACGGCGGAGTAGCTCCCGGTGAAGCCATGCTGTTCGACGAGGAGCTGGAAGATCGCCTGGCCCTCCACACCCTGCTGGCGCCACGCCACCACCTGCGCGCGGAACGGGGCCACGCCGGACTGCTCGAGCCGGGGCTGGGCGCGCTCCGGCGGGTGGAGCAGCGTGGCCAGCGCGGCCGCGTCGGGCAGTTCGCCGGTGAGCAGGCCGTGCTGCCGCGCCCAGCGGTGGTAGCCGGCCACGGTGTTCCGACTGAGCCCGAGTTCGCGGGCGATCCGGCGGGCCGGCTCTCCGAGGCGGAGCCGGCGGAGCACTTCGCGTACATCGGTCACCTCGCACCTCCGTCCAGCCATGGGGCACCTCCGGGTTGGGGTTCCCGGAGAGCAAGCCCCCATGTGGCTGCGAAGCGCAAGGGACCCGGCGGCCTGCTGGGGTGGCTCAGTATCAGGCGACCCGAGGTGGCTCAGTATGCCCGACCCTGGGTGGCTCAGAATGGGTGACCCTGCTGGCTCAGGTTGGGCGACCCTGGGTGGCTCAGTATCCCCGACCCCGGTGGCTCAGTATAGGGTGGCCGCTGACATTTTGCGATATCAAGGCCGTAAATCCTTGATTTGGGGGACGTTGCTTCCTTATTATCCTTATTTTCTACTGGGGCCAGGCCCTGATAATTTCCCGGACGGCGACCGCCCCGGGATCTTGAGGTGCCAAAATGGAACCTCAAGTCTTCAAACACTCACCGAACTAGAGCCCAGAGAAAGCTCAGAGCCTCACGCCAAGATCGCTAAGCTCGCCAAGAAGAACGATCTTCTGTTTCGGACTTCGAACCTACCCCCTGCTCTACTTTGCGACCTTTGCGGCTTTGCGTGAGGCACGTCTTCTCGAGTCCGGCCGTGTAGATTGCAAAAAACCGAATGTTTTATAGCACCAATCTTCGGTCTCGGTCAAGGCCGACGCTCCCCCAGCCACTCGCCCCTTCCCACAGCTATTCCAGGCCTCCTCTCCCCCTCCCGGCCCCCGCACTCGCTCTCTGGGGGTTGCTTCTTTATTCTGCTTGCTCCCTTGGGCCACCGCTGTCACAATCGAGGTGACATATGTGTACACGATATGGTACACATGTGGTTCAAGCATAGCCCAGCGCGGGAGGGCCGAACGATGAAGTTCGTCACGATTCGCGAGCTGCGGAGCAAGACCGCCTCGATTCGCAAGGACCTCGACCAGGACCGGGAGATCGTGCTCACGGCCAACGGCCGCCCCTTCGCGGTGGTCAGCCGCATCGAACCCGATGCCGTGGAAGAAGAGCTGCAGGCGATCCGTCGGGCCCGGGCCAAGGTCGCCGTGGAGCGCCTTCGCGCCCACGCCAAGGCGACAGGGCTCAATCGGCTGACCCTGGGCGAGATTGACGCGTTAATCGCCGAGGCCCGCCGGCAGCGCCGAGCGAGCCGGTGAGACTCGTCCTCGACACCAACGTCCTTGTCGCCGCCCTCCTGACCCCGGCGGGTGCCTGCGGCCGCCTCCTCGATCTCATCCTGGATGGGGCCGCCGGCGTATGCCTCGATCCCCGAATCCTCCAGGAGTACGAGGACGTCCTCCGGCGTCCGCAGCTTTTCCCGCCGTCCGACGCCGTGGAGGTCGTCCTGGATTTCTTCCGGAGCACCGCCGAATCCGTCGCCGCGCTGCCCCTCGGCGTGCGCCTTCCGGATCCCGACGACCTCCCCTTCCTCGAGGTCGCGGCCACCGCGGAGGCTGTCCTCGTCACCGACAATCTCCGCCACTTTCCGAAGAAGGCGTGCAAGCCCGTCCAGGTCGTGACCCCCCAGGAGTGCATTGGCCTTCTGCGCGGCCCCGCTCCGGATCTCTGACCAGGGGGACGTTGCTTCTTTATTCTCCTTGCTCCTCGCACTGCATCGGGGAGGCCCGGAGGGAGGTGCACCGCTGCGCCCGGGTGCGGGGGAGCTGAGCCCTTCGGCAGGCCCTTCGACTGGCTCAGGGCGCCGAGCAGAGTCGAACCGCTCAGGGTCGCGAGCGAGGTCGAGGGGGTGAGGGGGAGACGCGGAGCAGAGGGAATGCAACGCGGCCTGGCGACTCCTACGGCTGAGAGACCCAGTTCTCCACACGAAGGCCGGGGATCTGCCGGAACTCCCGCTCGTTATTGGTGACGAGGCGCACCCCCAGGCTCAGAGCATGAGCCGCGATCAGCAGGTCCATCGCACCGATGGGGCGGCCGCGCTTCTCGAGTCCGGCCCGCACCTTGCCATAGGCCATGGTCGCCGGGCGGTCGAACGCGGCCACCTCCAGCGGGGAGAGGAACTGCTCCAGGGCCGCCTGGTTCTGCTTTGGCCGGGTGCTCTTGCTGACGCCGTACTGCAACTCCGCCAGTGTGATGACTGAGAGGCCGACGTCCCCGACAGGGAACCGGCGAAAGCGCTCCAGGAGGGCGTCGGGCCGCTGCCGGATGAGGTAGATGCAGATGTTGGTGTCCAGCATGATCTTCACGAGAACGCCCTGCCCCTGGGCTGGACGGGCGGCTGCTCCCGGCCGTCCCGCATGAAGTCGCCGCTGAACATACGCAGGCTCTCGCCGAAGGCATCCCAGGATCGCTTCGTCGGGCGGAGGAGCAACAGCTCTCCCTTGCGCTCGATCTCGACCTCCCCGCCCTGGAGCTGAAACTCCTTGGGGATCCGCACCGCCTGGCTGTTGCCGCTGCGAAAGATCTTCGCTGTCTTCATGGCCGCGCCCTCCCGATGTATATACGGAAGGATATACGGAACGGCCCGGCCTGTCAACCGGTGCCCGCGCGAGAGGAACGCCGAGGGGCACGGGCGAAGAGGAGCAGAGGCGCGGAGGCGAATGGGAGAACCGGGGAGCCGGGGAACCGGAGAAATGGGGAAAAGAACGCAAAGGCACTGGGAGCGATGGAACGGAAATAAACATTCTACTTCATGCGACGTCCTCAACCCACGACAGAGAGGGTGCGAGCGGCCCCCGCCTCAGGGCGCCGTGAAGGCGCCGGTCGGCGGTCACGAAGCGGCAACGCCTGCTCATCGCCAGGGCCAGATAGAGGCTGTCATAGACGCTTCGGTTGGCCAGCGAGGCGATATCCAGAGCGGCGCTGACAAGCAAGATGGAGGGAACGGTGCTGACGGGAAAGCGCTTGAAGTCGCGAAGAAGATCACGGGCCTCCTCTGCATCTATCTCGTGCGCTCGACACTTCTTCCAGAGCACATTCCCGAGTTCGGCCCACAAAAGGTCGGGGGCGAGCAACTGGTTCTCTTCCGTGAGGACGCGTCGCGCGGCGCTGCTGTGCACTTCCGGCAGGAGCCACTTGACCACGACGCTGGCGTCGACCACAAGGGGCGTCACCGCGCACGATCCTTCCGGATGATGCGTGCGCTGTCACTCAGCCGCCTTCGCGCCAGTCGTTGCTGCCACTTTTCGAGAAGTGTCGAGACCTCGCCAGCGGACAACGTTGCAGCCTCTTCCAGGACGATCTTGACCTCTCCCTGGAGCGACCGGCCGTGCCGCTTTGCCAGCGCCTTCAAGCGTGTGATGGTATCCTCATCCAGATTCCTGACCAAGAGCTGGGGCATGTCCGTCTCCTCTCCTCCAGGCGAATGCTATCATAATGATAGCCTAGGGAGGGCTGCCGGTGCAAGCCAGTTCGAGAGTTAGGGGACAATGCGCTATTCTCCTTACTCCGCGCGACGAATCGGAGAGGCCCAGGGGAGGCGCAGCGCTACGCTCGGGCGCGGGGGCGCAGCCTCCGGCCCGGCAGGGCCTACGGCCCGGAGGGGGGCGAAGAGGCGCGGAGACGAAAGAGCAAGAGGAGGCGACAAGGCGAGGGGGCGAGGGGGTAAGGGGGAGCTAGGACAATTCGAATTTCGAAGTTCGAGTTTCGAAATTGAAGAAGGCCTGTCTTGGCGATCTTGGCGTGAGAACATCGCCGGAGTTTTCCTCACGCCAAGGCGCAAAGATCGCAAGGGAAGACATAGTCAAAGTTCGGACCGGAAAGGCCGACGGGACGTGGCATCCGAAGTTGCACTATTGAGCGGATGGAGGTGTGGTCTCTTTTTGCTAGAACGAGACGACACGGCGGGCTGACAATTCCGGCAGGAAGGTCAGCGGCCATGGTTGGGAGCCCAATCCGGGGGACCGAAGCGGGAAAAGCCGATCCAAGACCTACCGATACACTTCCCGCCGGTGCGCGATTCGGACGACTTCTACCAGCGGCACCTCCTCGAGGGCAAGGAGCCGCTGCCAGATCCGGCGCGCCACGGCGATGGGAAGCCGGTCCAGGTCGTGCTCCGCCCTCGGTTTGAGCCGAACGGCGTAGGCCATCACCGAACCGCCTTCAGTTTACCCAGTTCTCGAGCCTCCCGTTCCTCGATGTACTCGCGGAGCGGTCTCGATGGCTTCCCTCGTTCCTCCTCCAGGACGAGGCGGTCGGAAATATCCTCCATGAGCCGGCGGAATTTCCGATCCCTGGCGATCCGTCCAAGGATATCCTCTTGCTCTCGCCGGGACAGCGCCTTGAAGGCGGTCACGAAGACCTCGGCGGTCGCTTCTTGGACCGTCATAATCATCCCCTCCTCTCAGGGTCCACCTCGCCGCTCTCCCCAACCCTTGCAGAACTCTCCTCGCCCGCGGAATCATAACCCGGGATCCCCCGGACGGTACCTTTGACCTGAAATGTCGCACAGCCCATGATCAAGCGTCAAGTGATAACCCCGTGATGAGGCACGTAATTGACCACGTGGAAGAGAAGGTTGTGGTAGATCCGAAGTTCGAAATGGAAGCAGGCCTGTCAGTTAGGGGACCGGTGCTCGATCGAGGCCTGCGGACTCACTTGGCTCTGTGGTGGGCGAAGGTGGTTTCGAACCACCGACCCCCTGCTTGCAAGGCATGACAGGCTGAATCAGTAGAGCACAAAGCCCCCGTAAACGTAAGGTTTACGGGGGCTTCGCTTCCGGTCTTTCTCGGTCAACTGGCTGGAGTCGGCCGGATGTGGCCATTCCTTCCGTCCCGCGGGCGCACCCCCACCCTCCCGTCCGGTTCCTGCCGGCCGGCGCCCGGGATCCGCCGAACCGGCTCCCGGCCTCGTCGGCTACTTCTCCAGGGCCTTGATCTGTCCGTACAGGCCGACCCAGGGAAGCTTGGATTCCGGGACCAGCGCCGCGGCCCGCGCCCGGAAGGCCGCAATGTCGGGGTCCTTGACCAGCGTGACCCCGTTTGTGTGCTCGAACAGCGCCAGCATCTTCTCGTCGTTCTCTCGGGTCAGCTTGACGTCATACTCGCCGGCGGCGGCGACGGCACTCCCAATCAGCTTCTGCTGGTCCGGCGTGAGGCCGTCCCAGAACTTCTCGTTCATGAGGGTGACCTGGGACTGCAGGATATGATTCGTCAAGATGATATGGCTTTGCACCTCGTAGATCTTCGTTGCGTATATGAACGACAGCGGGTTCTCTTGGGCGTCGACCACCCGCTGCTTGAGCGCGAGATACAGTTGCTGCGGATCGAGCGGTACGGGATTCCCTCCCAGCACCCGCCCGGCCAGGAGATTCGTCGGTGACGGGGGCGTGCGGATCTTCAGCCCGGCGGCGTCCTCAGGCCTCCGGATGAGCTTGTTGGCGGTGAGCTCGCGGGTCCCGTAGTACCAGTGCGTGCCCAGGAGCTTGATCCCCGCCTTGGCCAGATCGGCCCGGATGGGATCGAAGAGCGGGCCGGTCGTCACCCGCACGAGGGTCGCATAGTCGGTCCAGACGAAGGGCGCATCCATGACGCCGACCAGGGGGACGACGTTCCCCAGCGTGCTGGCGGAGTCCACGGACATTTGGATCGTCCCCTGCCGCACCTGCTGAATGACCTCGTTCTCTCCGCCCAGCTGGTTGTAGGGGTACACCTGTACGGTGATCTGACCGTGCGATCCCTGCTCGACCAGCTCCTTGAACCGCAAGGCTGCCATTGCGATCGGCTGGCCCTCCGGAATGGTGTGCGACAGCTTAATCACGATCGGGCCCTGTGCCGTGACGGGGGGCGCGCCTGCGGCGACGAGCACGCAGGCCGCCGCGCATCCCAGCAGACAACTGATGAACCGCCTCATGGATCCCTCTCCTTTTCGTGGGGCCTTTGCCTCGGCCGTTCAGAACACGTGCAACAGCTGCGGCACGATCATGGTGATCTGCGGAATCAGGATGAGCAGGATCAAGTCCACGATGATGGCAATCCAGAAGGGCACGATGGCCCGGGTGACCTCCTCCAGCTTTGCGCCTGTGATGGCCCCGGTGATATACAGCAGAAACCCGACCGGCGGCGTCACGATCCCCAGGGACGAATTGGCGAGGAAGAGGATGCCCAGATGGATGGGGTCCACCCCCGCCTGAGCGAAGATCGGCAGGACGAGCGGAACGATCAGCATGAGCGTCGATGCCGTTTCCAGGACCTCGTGGATCAGCACCAGGATGACCATCAACAGTCCGATGAGGATCAGCGGATCGTGGGAGAGCCCCAGGATGCTCCGGGCCAGAGCCTGCGGGATCTGCTGCAGTGTCAGGAGCCAGCTGAGCAGCAGCGCGCCGGAGAGGATGAACATCACCCGCGTTGTCGATATGACCGCGTCCCCCAGACTCTTCCACACCCCAGCGACACCCAGGGAGCGGTACGGCCCCACCACGATCATGAGCGTATACAGGACGGCGATCACCCCAGCCTCGGAGGGGGTCACCGCCCCGCTCAGGATCCCTCCGAGGATGCTCAGCGGAGCCAGGAGGCCCCAGAGGGCGCCACGGAAGGCGTCCCAGATCTCGCCTACGCTCTGCGCGCGCTCGCGGGGCAACCGGCGGCGGACCGCGATAATGTACGCCACCACCCAGAAGGAGACCATCATAAGGAAGGCCGGCAGCAGGCTGGCGGCGAACATGGCGCCGACCGACACGTTCGCCAGCCACGAGTAGACGATCGTGGCGATGCTGGGCGGGATGAGCATTCCCATCGAGCCGGACGCGGCTTGCAGCGCGGACGCGAAGGCCTTGTCGTACCCCCGCTTGACCATCTCCGGAAGCATGATGGATCCGATGGCCGCCGTGTCGGCCACCGGAGAGCCGGAGATGTCCGAGAAGATCCCGCTACTCACGATGTCCACAAACGCGAGCCCTCCCCGGAAGCGTCCGACCAGGGTGGTGCAGAAGTCCACCAATCGCCGAGCCACCCCACCGAACTGCATGAGCGATCCGGTGAGCATGAAGAACGGAATCGCCATGAGAATGGGATTGGTCACCCCGGAGAAGAGGCGCTGGGGGAGGATCAGCAGCGGCTGCGAGGTCGCCATCAAAGTCAGGAGCGACGAGAGAATCAGGACGATGGCAATGGGCAGTCCTCCGAGGAAACCGGCGACCAAGGAGACGATGAGCAGGTAATTGATTCCGGCCGACGGCAGGAACGGTATCCCGGCGAGAATCACGGCAACGATCAGCGCCGGCGCCACGAGGCTACGGAGCGACGCGGACAGGCCGCGCAGGCGCACCGCCACCTGGGCGAGGAAATGCAGGACAAAGCCAGCGCCCGCAATGGGCATCACCAGCAGCGGGTACGTCATGGGAATCTGCAGGGCGGGGGAGAGCTGCTCAAACATGGCCCGGCAGGCGATGATGCCTTGCCACACGAGGACCAGGCCGATGGCGAGCGAAAAGAGATCGGAGAGGTGGTGCAGCCGCGTAGCCAGGGGCGGCGGGAGCCTGTCAGCGAGGACGCCAACCGCCGGCACCTGTCCGCGGCACACCGTCACCGTTGCCCCCAGGTACACTATCCAGGCGAAGAGGAAGCCCGCGACCTCCTCCGGCCACGGCAAGGGGTCGTTCAAGAGATAGCGGAACACAACCTGGAGGCTGACGGCTCCGATCATGGCCGCCATCAGGATCGACGAGGCCGCCGATGCGCCCGCATCATACCAGGCGCTCGCCCGCTCGACTGCACGGGTCAGGCGTCCCGCAGGGGCGTCCCCCTCCGCCCCGGGCGACGCCAGAGGGAGGGCCGGCGGATTCACACCGCGCCAACTGCCTGACATCCCCCTGTCTCCCTCGCGCGTGCCGGCCCCGGCCCCAGCTGCACCAGCCGTTGTATCCGGCCCGCCGCGAAGACGGCGACGGCCCGGACCGGTGCGTCCCCTACCGCTCGCCCGGGTGTCCGTGGGGCGCGGCCGTGAAGTCCACCAACATCTGATACCGATCGCCCCGGAAGATGGACTTCCCGCACTGCATCGGCCCTTCGGGCTCAAAGTACCATATGTGCTCGCGGATCAGGACCGGCGCGCCGACCTTGGTCTCCAACACTCTGGCTTCCTTCCGCCGCGCCGCAGCGGCCGTCACCGTGAGACTCAGCCGAGTCGGCGACTTGCCCAGGATGCGCCGGAGGGCCGGGACCAGCGGCTGGTTGTGGAGCTCGTCGGACGTCAGTGCCTCGCCGACCGGCCTGGGCACGTACCGGATCTCGTACCCGACTACCCGCCCGTTCACGAAGCGCAGCCGCTCCAGGGCCACCACCACCGTCCCCTCGGCCAGGCCGAGACCCTCGGCGATCTTGCCCTCTACCGGCTCCAGCCGTCTGTCCAGCAGTTTGATGGCGGTGCGCGACCCGCGCGCCCGCATCTCTTCCTCGAAGCTCAGGAAGGGTTTGCTGTGCTCCAGGCGCGCCTCTGCCACAAAGCTCCCCCGGCCGCGGTGCCGCTCGATCAGGCCCTCGAACACGAGGCGGGCCAGGCCCTGGCGGACAGTCGTCCGACTGACGGCGAACTGCTGGCAGAGCTGGGATTCGGGGGGGACGGGGTCGCCCGGCTTCAGGGCGCCGGTCCGAATGCTCTCGCGGAGATGATGCTCAAGGCGATAGTAGTTCGGGATGAAGTTCTCGGTCGCGCGCATGATCGCTCCTCCCCTTTGGGCAAGGGAAAACATAATATTTGTCATGACATTGTAACGTCAAGATCAATTTTCGGTACGCCACCTCCTCCGCATGGGTCGACGCAGCCGTGACCGCGATGGGGGTCCGGGTCCTCCGGACCCCGGCGCAGGCGTCCGTGGCAAACGCGTAGTGCGAGCGGCTCGTGGCGCGATCGATTCTCGGTGGGCTCCGTCACGAATACAGCCTGGAAAGCCGTGCAGCGCGACCGGACGAACGAATGAATTTGCGGAGAACAACGACGTCGTGGGAAGGAACAGGCCGGCTCACCTGGGGTGGTTGAGATCCAAGAATCGTGATGCGTCCTCTCTACCCTCACAGGCGCGTTTTCGGGCACGTTTTCGGAAAAAAACAGGGGGCCCTTTCGGAACCCCCTGATTTCATTGGTGGGCGAAGGTGGTTTCGAACCACCGACCCCCTGCTTGTAGCCAGGATCACGACTTTCTGTCCCTTCCAGCATAGTCCAGAATGACTTGTGTTATCAGTAACTTACGCGAATTCTCTTTTAGTCTGTCCAAGCCCATTTTGGCCTGTTTTTGATGCTCCTGCTTACTGGATGCTTACTGAGTTTCACATGCTCCCGGCATTCTTGGATTCGGCTGATCGACCGAGTCGGGCCTGGCCTCCGTCCCTGCCTTCTTCCACCAAACGATGAAGCAACTTCGCCACGACCGATTTTTTGCGGACGACACGCCGGGGTGTCCCCTGCCGCTCGCGGTAGAGGGCCAACTGCTTCCGGAGGAAGAGATTCTCGGCGGCCAAAGCAACCCGCGAGCGGAGGCTGGCCCCCACGAATTGCACGAGATCGGCCGCGAGTCTCACCAGAACCCGGGCACAGTGAACCCCCGGCTGTAGACTTTGCATGAATCTGGGCTCCTCTCTTTCGGACTGGAACGGGGGCCGCAGGTTAGGGCGCGAGTGTGGGGAGTTTACCAGGACGGGATGCGGTGCGGACAGAATATTTGCGGACTACAACCCCCGAATCACTGGGAAACAGAGGTCTTCAGGGCCTTCCCTTTGATGTCCCACAGCGCCGCCTCGATCGCAGCAGCGACGCGCAGGACCGGTACGCCCGTCGGCTTGTGGAGCTGGAGGGCACGGTGGGAGAATTGCTCGATCCGGAACGGGTCCATGCCTATGAGCGTGGGCTCCCAATCCCGAAGAATGCCCAAGACCGTCTGGGGAGAGCCGTCAACCACCGCCTCCCCGAAGCCGCAAATCCCGGCATCGGTCTGCACCTCCACCAGCACGGTCTCGCGCCGTGCTAAGGACACCATGGACCGGGTCAGGCTGGTCACTCTGACTGGCACCGCTACATTTCTCCTACACGAGAGCCAAACGGATTCCTCCGGCCGAATCACGCGCCCTGCTCCGCACCTCTCGTGTCGCTCCGGTCGGCGACCGGCCTGCCCCCGTTGATTGTTCCACCCGCAGTGTTAGTTCAAACCGGGTCCGTGCCTTTTACCATTGGCCAATTTCCGAGGGGGCAGCTCAGGGGTGCGGCCGAATGTCATCTATTCCATGCTCTGATTAGTAACGCCGATCGCGCCTACCCACCGCTGGCGACTACAGGTCGAGCAGCTTGGCGGGATTCACCGCCACCATCTGGCGGACCTCGTCCTCCGTCGCCCCGCACCGTAACATTACTGCGATGAAATACTTCATCGCTGCTGGCGGGGAGGGTGCGTATGCTTGACCGGAATCCGTGGTCATGATGCATTTGTGGACTCCGATCTCCCGCATCACCTCAAGCATCCGTCGGGGATTGACGGGTGTTTCGCAATGGATGAACTGCATCAAGGGAAGGCTGATGCCGAATTCGAACTCGAAATACACCGGGTAGGTGCTCAGCTTCTTTAAGTCATCGGCTGTGAACCCGATCATCTGCCACATAGTGTGGAGCACGATGATTTTTTTGACACCGCGTGTCAACGCTTCCGGGACCAGTCGAACCGTCTCCCGAGCGGAGAGGTGACCTGTCACGAGACAGACATTCGCGTCCGCGATCACCCGGATGACCTCCAGAGTCTCCGGGGTCAATTGACCATCCCGGAGGATGGTAATCGCCTGCTCCCGCGCGACGGGAAGATTGATCCCGGTGTATTGGATCTTTTCCCGGGCCAGCGCGTGGTGCAAGGAGTCGCCCGTCGGGAAATACACCAGCTTAGCTCCCGCGCCGTGTTCCACCGCGACGGCCACCGCGCGGGGATTGATGCCCCCGCAAACGAGGTTCAGCACGATGGAGCCAAAGGTGTGGAACCCCGGCACGCATTTGTTGGCGAAATAGGCGGTGGCGGTGGTCGGAAAGCTCGTATCCTTGAGGACCATCCCCTTCATTCCCATGTTGCGGGCCGCCTGCGCAATCTCCACCGCGTCGCCCATATGGTGGTGGGAGGCGACGTGGGGATTGGCGTGCACATGCATGTCGATGGCACCTCGCAGGAGCTCTCCCGCGAGTACATCGAGGTTCCTCTGCGCGGTCCGAGTCATGCGGTCCTCCTAATGTGTTCCGCGGGTCCGGCATGCGACCCCCTGCCTTCCCGTAGGTCAGCGGTCCCCGTAGGTTCCGATCTGAGGTGGCCAGGATCTTGTGTCCCCCCGGCACCACCCGGGCCGGCTCAGCGCCTGATTTGCATTGATGCGCTCCCCTTCTCTTGGCCGGCCAGACGCGTCGGGAAAGGATTGATCTCCGACCCGGCTATGTCGTCGGGTGCCGAGCGCAGAAGGTGAAGCGCTTGACCTTGTGGTGGTCCGTCTGGCCCCTGGCTCATACGGTGAGGCGGCCTCCGTCCACGACCATTACGTCGCCAGTTATAAAGTCGCCACGAATCGCGAGGAACAGGGCCGCGTCGGCGAGGTCCTGCGGTGTCCCCGTTCGCTTCAGGGGTGTCTCCTGGGCAATCCGGGCGATTCGTGCGTCCAGATTCGGCTGGCCCTCGTTCCAGCGGGTATCCACCGTGAAGCCTGGGGCGATGACGTTCACCGAAATCTCGGGTCCGAGCGTCTTGGCCAAACACTTGCTTAGGTGGATCACTGCGGCCTTGGTGCAGCAGTAGGCCAGGGAACTCCCCTGGGGCTTGAGGCCCGCAACCGAGGCCAGGTTGATGATCCGGCCACGCCCCTGTTTTTTCATGGGAGGGACCACCGCACGACAGCAGAAGAAGGTGCCCTTGACGTTCACGGCGAACAACCGGTCCCAGGCGTCTTCGGTCATCCCCTCCAGGTCATGGAACCCCACGAAGTTGGTGATCCCGGCATTGTTCACCAGAATATCGATCCGTCCGAAGCGCCTTAGAACCTCGGCCACCATGGCCCGGACCTCGGTGTCCCGGGACACGTCCGCCTGAATCACCAGCGGCTCCCCTCCTACCTTTTTAACCAGAGACGCGGTACTTTCGGCCTCTTTCTGCGACTTCGAATAGTTCACGACGACCTTGGCCCCTTCCCGGCCGTACGCCTCGGCGATGGCGCGGCCTATGCCAATCGCTGCCCCCGTCACCAAGGCTACCTTCCCTTCGAGTTGTCCCATGATGCCTCCTAGCGAACCTTCGCCTCAAAAGGACGAGTAAGGGCGACGTCTGTGGGTAAGAGTTCTCCGTTCCCACGAACGCCGGTTGGGCGATACCCCCTCCTTGGCTCCCGCACCAAGGAGGAAGCCATACACACGTCACGGAACCTATCAGGGGGCACGTAACGTTGACTGGAATCCGTGGACCGGCTTTCCCTCAACGAGTACGTGCCGCGGCTGTCGGGCAAGGACGGGCCCATGGGGTTCCTCAACCGCGGCCACGGGCCAACCCGCCCCCGGCCGCAAGTTCCGCCAGTCGCGCGTCATGGCCCTCCTTGCGCCCCCCTGCCTCTTCGGCCTCACCCCCGATGGTCTCGAACTGAAATCCTGTGGCTGAATGAGGTCCCTTGGCGGCCAGGGATTCTCATATCCATGAACACGCTTGCCGAGGCTGTCTCCTTCACCTAGCCTCGGTAGCTTGTTAGCAATTCATCAAAAGCTTTCCTCCTCAGCGGGACATCAATTCCGGCAAAGATAATCCGTGCTCCCCAGCTCACGTACCGCTTCGCTTCGCCGGGACTGGAGACACCCATAGTTGTCAGCTTTCCAGCCTTCCGCGCGGCTACGAAGATCTCCTCGATCCGTGGCGCCAGCACCGTTTTTGCCTCCGACGGACGCAGGCCCTTTGAGATGCCCCAGTCCGTTGGGCCGACCGTAATCATATCCACCCCATCAACGGCCAGGATGGCACTCAGATTCTCGTAACCGCGGTCATCTTCAATTAGCGCCATCAGGTGAGTCGCGGCATTCGCTTCGGCGAGAGTTTCGAGCGGATCCGGCCCGAGCGTGAAATCATTCCCGGCAGCGCAGGATGAAACACCTCGATTGCCCAGGGGCGGATATTTGGCGAGTTCGACAAAACGCTGGGCCTCAGCCGCCGACGCGACCTGCGGAAGCACGAGGACTTGGAAGCCACCATCCAGGAGACTTTGTATATGGGTTCGCGTGAGTTCAATGACCCGGGCTAACGGCACCATGCCGAGGTGAGTTATCGTCCGACACAGGCGCAACGCGTCAATAGTGGAAATAGCGCCGTGTTCGAGGTCGATCCACACAACGTCGCAGCCCACCTGTGCCAGGAGTTCCATGTCGGTGAGCGTAGGATCCCGGCAGATGATGCCGAGGAGAGTGCCCTTTTGCCCGAGAAGTCTTGCTAGAGAATCGACCATCCCTCTGCCCTCCATTATATTGGGGGTTCAGTTGAACTCCGCAGTTGAGGTCGTGATCGACAGATGTCCCATTCGACGCGCCCGGCGTCACCTTTTGAGGCGGATTTCAACACACGTTCATAACGGCTCGGCTGCACGAGTCTCGGCTGTTGTGGGCCTAGTCGTGCTGTGCGCTCGGCTCCCATTCAGGTACCCTCTCCATTATGTTAACCGGGCGCCGCCATAACATCGTAGACTGATTTTAGAGACCCTCTATCGCGAAAATTGACTTGCAGCTGCTTGCTGCTCACCGAGTCGTAGGGCCCCTCGCCCTCATGGCATGGGGACTCTTACTTCTTGATCTGCTGGCCCCCCACCTCTCTGTCCCACCGGTCAAAGGCATAACTGAGTTTCCTGATCGGGAGTTCGGGCGTCAATCCCCACTTCGTGCCGATCTGGTCATACTCCGGCCGCCAGAACTCTCTCACATACTTCTGCAGGTCCGTCGGCGCCTTATCCGCCGTGGCGGCCTTGATGGATGGGCCGACGAAGGCTTTCCAGGTGAGGGCCTGCTGGTCGGGTCGCCGCATGAACTTCATCAGGTCGAGAATGACCTCGATCTCGTTCTGCGGCACCCCTTTCGGGATCCCCCAGTAGTGGCTGCCCGAGACCACGAAGGAGGTGTTGTCCAAGATGGTGATCTTGGAATCCGGGGGGATCATGCCCTCGGCGCGCGGCCGCATATCCCACTCCGTGTTGCCTGCAATCATCCACCGCTCCTCACTGGCGAACTCCCTCAAGGTGACGGTGGTGCCGGTCGGGTAGTAGTCGATATACCTCCCAAGCTCCTTCAAGAATGGCCACGTCTTGTCCCATCCCTTCTCGGGGTCCTTGGGGTTCTTATCCTTGAGGATAAACGGCATTCCGACGAGGAGGGCACCGCCGGGGCCACTGCTCGCCGGCCGGGCGTACATGAACCTGCCGGGATTTGCCTTGGCCCAGGCCAGAAGCTCTTCTGCGGTTCTGGGCGGATTGGGCACCTTTTTGGGGTTGTAGATGAAAACCGGGCCACCCGGATCGGCCGTCGAGGGCAACAGGTATCCTTCCCCTCCATCCTGGAGCATCTTTCCTTCTTCCGTCAACTCGTTCCGGGGGAACAGCGTATCGTAGGTCGGGAAGAGCTTGATGAGCTGACCACCGAGGACCAGCCACGCGCCCGCATCCTGGCCTACCATGAGCAGATTGATGTCCAATCGCCCCGCATCCTGCTGGGCCTTGATCTTCGACGGCACTTCTGGCTGCGGCGCCCGCTGGACCTTGAGTTCCTTGATCTTGTTCGGGAATGCCTTCATGTAGTTGTTCAGGATTACCCCAACCGAATCCATGTCTCCGGCCGAATCGAGGACTGAGAGCGTGATCGGCTGCTGGGCGGAGGCAGGCTGCCACGTTCCGCCGACCGCGAGTCCCAGTGCGACGAGTGGCACTACGACACGAAACACAACGGACCTCCCGTGACGCTGTTGCATACCATTCCTCCTGCGGACTGACTCTTAGGTCCGCGCTGATGGGAAAGACCCGCGTCAGCAGTTGGCAAGCCAGTGTGCTTGCCGAGCTCTTCTTTATACCGGCCTACCGAAAACTCCCATCAAGAATGAGGCACCCTCGGTCACAGATTAGTAGTACCACGCAAGCAGGCTCGACAGAGATTCCCAACGATCGGCCTTGTTCGAACGAATCGGGGTCATCTTCGATCCACAGGACTCGAGACTAAAGACGGTCATAGATGATCCCATCGGAGTGCGGCACCTTCTGCGTGCGCTCAACCCGGGTGAAACTGGCCTGCCCCCATCGATTGGTCCACCTGCAAAGTTAGTTCAAACCTTCTGCCACAGGGCACGGAAGGCTTCATCAATAGGGCATCGTCCGTTTGGTGTACTTGCGTCCGATCTCAGCGGTTGCCGCGCCCTCTTCCGATCCCCCGCCGGTCGCGAAGATCTTGATGCCAGCTTCAATCTGATTTGTGATCTCTTCAGGGGCAACGTCCTCCTGGAAGAACAGCCCTGCCGCTAGGCAGGCTGTCACAATGCGGGATCGGACCGCCTCGATGTCCGGCGGGTATGGTTTCGGGGGGGTGCTGGTGTATCCCATCGAGAGGCTCATGTCGTTCACGCCCCATTCGCCAAAGCAGAGCCCGGGGACGCGCACGGTCTTCTCGCAGTTTTCGACGCACCACTTGGTCTCGATCTTCAGTCCAAGCATCAGTTCACCATTCGGGTTCAGGGGCCACACATCCGCCCGTTGCTTGTATTCGGCCACGGAGAGTCCCCAGACAAATGCCGGAGTTTTCTCGTCGCTGTGCCCCCGCCGGCCCTCCTCCAGTCCCTGGCCGACGCCCGCCCGGTGGAACGCAAAGCGGCAGGTCTCGACAAAGGCTCTTGCTGCCTCAGGTGTCTCCGCGTGACACAGGTGGAGCCCATGAACACCGGTGTTGAGCAATTGCCGAATGATCCAGGCGTTGGCCCGAAGCGTCTGCTCATTGCGGCCTTCCAGTGGCATGGTAACGATCACGGCGGGAGTGCGATGCCCGCTCTTCGTGGGCCCCCCGTCCACCAGACCGCGCATAAACTCCCGGAGGCGTGAGACGTCGAATGGCGTCAACTCCATGTTGTAATCGATATAGTCCGCCCAGGTACGGGCCAGGGCCAGCCCGCCCGGATACTTCTGTTCGGCTGGATCGGCGACCCGACGGTAATACACGGGTTGACCTTGCGCCAATAATTCGATAACCTTATTAATTCTCGGCATCCGTCATCCCTCTCCGCCAAATAGGTTGGATCAACAGTTGCACCCTCACTGCCAGGGCTAAGGACTCTCAGGCTGTGAGGCACACGAACATCGCCTGAACGATATCGCCATCAGGTAGTCCTTGGAGGAGGGGCAAGCCGTCTCCCGTCTGATCAACAGTTCGCCATCCTCCCAATGGCGCGACTGCCTGCTTCGCTGTGTAGCACTTACGCATGCCGGGGCAGATTCTGAAGTCGCTCCGGCACGGAACAGCTCCCGCCGGATTGCCTCCACCCTCTTGAGATGCTTTGCAAGGTATTCCAGGGCTTGAGGAGAGCACGCCAGTTCCAGGTATTCTTTCGCACATGCATTGGCCGCAATTTCACTGGGTGCGAGCGATAGGGGCTGCATCTTTACTGATCCAAGGCCCCGCGTGCAGTCCCACACCGTCCGTGTCGCAATTGTCGGACGCACCGCCTCGATCCGAGGAGACGGCTCCTGCGCGACCACATCCTCTTCCGGGTCGATCCCTCGGAAGCATGTGCGCCAGATTTCCCGCGCGGCCTGCGTCAGGACGGTGGAGAGGGTGCCCACATACACCACGATTGCTTGGGGTCGGCGCGGATACTGCGAGAGGTACTGAAGAGGCCATGGTTATTCCCGCGCGCAGATGCCCCCTTGGCTCCCAAGGTCTCGGCGAGGACTGCGGCGGGCCGCACGCCGCAGTACCGCTTCAGCCAGTCTGCCTCCTTGTAGCCGGGGTGTAGACCCTAATGGATCACCGGCCACACATCCTGACCCGCACCTCGGCGGAAAGTCGAGTCCTGCGCGAGGAGCAGGGACGCGTATTGCTCAGCGGGGCTCTCGATCGCCCGATCCAGGAGATCGGCCAGATCGTTTTCGGGAAGGCCACCGACCCTAGCCGGCATTTCGCGCCCCCAAGAGAATCACCGGCGCCCCCGAGGGCAGGCCCTCTAACTCCGTCTGTGCCACGTTCCTGGCACTGTCGAAATCCACCAGGCCAGACAAGTCCACCACCCGTCCCCCTAGGCCGAGGTAGATATCCGGATAGGCCACACACTCGTCCCGATACGAGCACGAGGCATCCCACACCCCTTTGAGATCTTCCAAGGCACTTGCCGCGGTGCCGACTGTGACGATGACGTCCCCCCGTTGGACCTTGATGAAGCCTTTCTTGTCAATCACCCGCACTGCGCTCGCGGGGGTCCCCCAGCCGCGCCGGTTCGCGGGGGGAAGCGTATAGACAAAGAGTCCGTCGGTACGCGCGGCGAGGGTCAGCTGCTCGGGGGGTACATTGAAGGATTTCGCGGCGATGGCGAGCGCCTCCTCTGCCGTGCATTCCTTGCGCAGGTCCGTCGTGCGAAGCTCGGCTGCGCCCAAGGCAATCGCGCGGACCCGCTGCGTGAGGGCGTCAATCTCGACGGAGACCTCGATCCCATCTGGGTTGGCGCCGGCCCGGATCGCCGCCTCCTTGGCCTCGCTTTTGATGGCCGCGAGCTCCTGAGGTGACGGGTGGGGAATGACCCGCTCCACGACGTCGCGGACCATCGCCAGGGCCACGCCGATGGACGAGATCACTTCCGCGTTCACGGGGATCTGATATTCCAGATGTAACTGCTGCGCCGTGTACGGCAACAAGGCCGCGGCCCCGCCCCCCGCCCCCACCAGCACCGCCTGCGCCCGTTCCAGCTTGTACTCCTGGAGCAACGACTCCACCACGGGGACCAGCTTCTGCGAGGCGATGTCCAGGATTTCGCGCGCAACGTCCTCGACGCCACGCCCCACCTGCTGGGCCAGCGGCTGCAAGGCTCGCCGGCAGCTCTCTGAATTACCGGCGGCATGGTACTGGGGCGCGACTAGCCCCAACGCATTGGCGGCGCAGGTCACCGTCACCGCGACCCGCTTGCCGGTGGTCGAGCGGATGGCAACGTAGTCCGCCGGATCGCCCGGCTTGGGCTGGATGTATTCCACGGTTGGATCCACGATCTCCTCAGGTGGCGTGAACGCCGCATAGGCCAGGCCGGCAATGTGGGCGCTCCGGGGACCGACATCCACGATGCGGCCGTCCTTCACCCGGACCATGCTCCCCCCCGCGATGCCGAGAACCCGCACATCGAGCGAATTGACATAGGTCCGATGGCCGCCCACCTCGGCGTACTTGACGGTGGGTCGCCCGTGCTTGATCACTCCGATGTTCGTGCTGGTGCCTCCGACCTCGAAGTACACCCCGTCCGACGCCCGCAGGTACATCAGCGCCCCAACCACGCTCGCGGTCGGCCCGGACAGCATCGATAGGACCGGCCGTTTCCGCATCTCCTCGATGCCCATGACCCCCCCGTCGCCCCGCATGATCATGAGGGGGGCCCGAATGCCCGCCTGCCGCACGCTCGCCTCCGTGCTGGTGGCAGTCTCCATCATCTTGGGCAGGATGCTCGCATTGACCACGGCGGAGCGCGTGCGCACGGTCAGGCCGTAGAGCTTGCTGATCTCGTGGGCGGCGGTAGCCGGAAAATGCATCTCGGAGGCGACCGACTGCACGAGCGTCTCCTCGCCCGTCTTGTCCACCCCGAAGGCTTTGCTGGCGACGAACACCTTGGCCCCCTGACTCACCAGGCTGCGGATCGCCGCCTCGATATTCTCGGGGGTGAGTCCGGTGGTGGACAAGAAGGTATGATAGGTCTTGATCCACCGACCGGTGGCGAGGGGAATATCGCCGACGGCGGTTTGCCGCCTCGCCAGAAAGCGCTCGATCAGACCCGTCGCAAGCCCGATGATGCCCACGGGCGCAACGTCGCCCTCCAGGAGCGCATTCGTGGCCTGGGTGGTGCTGTGGGCCAAGAAAATCACCTCGTCGGGCGCAATCCCATTTTCCTCCAGGCACGCCTTGAAGACCGCCACCACGCCGCGAGCCACCCCTTCTGGCGCGGCATGGGTGGTGAGGACGACCGATTTCCCCAGGATCTCATGCGTCTCGTGATCGATCGCGACGGCTTTGGTAAATGTCCCGCCAACGTCAATCCCCATTCGCACCATGCGCTTCCCCATGTTCCCGCCCCTCTTCCGCGGCACTCTTACTCTGGCAATCTGGGTATGCCGAGGCGCTTCCGGAGCCGTTCGTTTCCTGAAAGGCAAGCCCGATCCAGCTCTTGCACGGGCGCGGCGCTCGCGCCGCGGCCTTTGCCAATTTGTTCCTCTCCGGCACCGGCCCGGCACCTACGACCGGGAAGCCTGTCCGCAGGCCGCCAGAGATTCGTCAGCCTGTTTCGCCCCACACCACCAACAGGCCCGAGACTCTCGGCCTACCTCCCGAACACATAGAAGGCGACCAGGCAGCCCAGGATGGCCGCAATCCAATTCGTGACAAAGCTCGGCCGGATGTGGTCGAGCGGCGGGACCTTGACATAGTGAATGACCCAAATGGTCCACGACTGGGTCGGACAGGTTCCGTTGGCGTACGCACTCGGGATTTGGGCGAGCGCAAAGATCAGCAGGAGCGGCAGATTCCCGATGGCTGCCAAATAGCCCACCAGAGCCGCGCCGGCCCCTCCGACCATCAGGGGGCCGCGGTACAATGCCAGGGGAGTGAGCAGGCCGAAGAACAGGGCGATCCCCAGAGCACTATGTGGCAAGATGTGACTGAGGACCGGCTGCAACATCGGGGTCGCTTTTGAGGCGGCCATCACGAACACCTGGATGCCCATCCACGCGAGCATGACCCCGGCAATTTCGCTCACCCCGTCGTGAAAGGTCTTCTGCAGCACCTCGACCCCGCCTCCTCGGGGCAGCAATCGACCGGTCGTCAGCAGCGCAATCAGAATGGCCGCCAGGAATGCCGGCACGTTCGGCCAGTGGAACGCCATGATCATGATGATCGGTATGGCGGGTGTAATCAGGCTGTACCACGGCGCTTCCTTGGCGAGGGGGGGGAGGACCTCGGCGATTCGTGTCGCCCACGCGGTTTGCAGAACCTTCTTGTACTTTATGTAGTACGCCAGCATCGCTATATCGGCCAGGAGGAAAAGCGCGAAGAAGACAAAGCCGTAGGGTAAGTACTTTGTGACCGAGATCGCGCCTTTCGGGACGCCCGCCATCGTGAAGAACGTCACGATGAGATTGATGTTGACGATATTCACCGGCATCGCGGCCCCGATGGCGGTCGTAAATGAAGCCGTGGCGAGCCAGGGAGGGATGCCCAAGGAGATCAGAACGGGAAAGGCGATGACCCCGATGGCGATGGCGCCGCCCACGCCGAACACGGCCGTGAAGATGAACCCGGTGACAATGGACACTAATGTCGCGACAACCAACGGACGATCGCCGCCCAATTCCACCGTCCGGCGAATGAGCGTGGCGACAATCCCCGTTTGCACCAGCACCTGACCAAGCCAACTCCCGAGAATCATGAGCATGATCGTCGGGGCGATATTCTCCACCACCGCCTGCAAGACGTTGGACAGGATGGAGTGGAAGGGCATCCCCGCCACGACCACCCAAAACAATCCGGTCAGCGAGAGGCCGACGAAGATGGAACCACCCCGGCACAGGTAGTACAGCATGACCCCGAAACTCGCTAAGAGGATCAATCCGCTCAGCATCCCCATTGCTCCTCCTCCTTCTCCGAAGGACTCCAGTCCGTTGACGCCACCTCCAGAATGCCTGGAGTTCTACACGCCCCACGTTCCCGGCAGCCCTGGGGGCTCGCTCCACGCCTGTGGCGCGCCTGCGTGCAAGGAGCACCCGGCCCGTAGGGCGGCCCGGGCACAGCTCAACGGTCAAGTGCGCGGCGATCGATAGGGGAGGCGCCGCCGAGTGGCTGCCCCTCAGTCAGTGATCGCCACCGCGCGCACCGGGGAACCGTCTGCTCCTTCGATCGGGAGCGGCAAGGCCATAAATCGACACCGGGGGCGTCCGATCTGGTCCAGGTGCGTGAGGTTCTCCACAACCGCGATCCCGGCGGGGAAAAACGCCGCGTGGGTCGTGTTGTCCTCTCGCGTCAGTGCTTTTGCAGGCTCGAACGCCATGGTCCGGATACAGTAATCACAAGGATAGTCATACCCGACGACCTTCACCTGCCGGCGAATGAGCCACTCGCAGGCATCCCGGGCGGTATAGGGGGCCTCCCGCCAGAACTGCTCGGTCGCGACGTCCATTTGCTTCGGCCAGTCGGTCCGGAGTAGGACGATGTCTCCCTGACGGATGTGCTGCCCGTGCTGCTCGAGATCGGCCGCTGTGACCGGAGTATTCGCGCCGATATGCGTCAGGTCCACGACGGCTGCCTCCCCCACCCACCGGTCGATCGGAAGCTCGGCGATATGCTGCGCCCCCGGCAGAAAATGGATGGGAGCATCCACGTGCGTGAAGGCGTGGCAATTGATGGTGAGCACGGTGACCTGGAAGATGTCACCCCGCGCATGGGCCGACCGCAGCTCGGTTCTCCCAACCCACCGGAAATGTGGCCTGATCGGAAAGCTCAGATCGATGATGCGCATCTCTGCTCTCCCCGCACCTGCACGTGTTCTCGCTGGCTACTCGGCCCACCACGGGACCATGTCGCGGAGCTCCGGGACGACCCAGAGTGGTGGCTTCCCCGCAGCCACGCGCGCGATGTTGGCATAGCCGTTTTGAAACCGTTTGCGCCAGCTCTCCCAGGTCGGCCCGGCGATGTGCGGCGTGACGAGGATGTTGGGCAGGGTGAACAGGGGGTTGTCCTTGTCCGGAGGCTCAGCCGCGAAGGTGTCCAGTCCGGCGCCCAGCAGATGACCGTCCCGAACCGCCTCGTACAGGGCCCGCTCATCGACCACTTCGCCCCGGCAGGTATTGATCAGGACGGCCCCCGGTTTCATGGCCGCGATTCGGCGCCGACTCATCAGCCCCACCGTGGCCGCGCTCAGCGGGACGTGCAGGCTCATGACGTTCCGAACGTCCCGAGGAGCTCCTCAAGCGCCACATAGGTGAGTGCCAAATCCCGTTCGTCCTCCACGGGGAGTCGTCGCACGTCGAAGTACTGGAGACAGGTCCCGAAGGGCCGCAGGCGGGTTGCCACGTGTCGCCCGATCGCCCCGAGCCCGACGATCCCGACGGTCTTCCCGTCCAATTCGTAGATCTCGCTCTCCGTCCCTTGCGGGCGCCACTCTCCGGATCGCGTGCGGGCGTCCAGTGCCCGGAGACGCCGGAGGACGGCCAGGATTAAGAGGATTGTGTGCTCGGCCACCGCCACGGCATTCGCCCCGCCATTGGTAGCCACCGGAATCCGGCTGCGCCGCAGGCGCCCGAGGTCCACTTGGTCATAGCCCGCGCTGAGGAGCTGCACCAGCCGGGTGGTCCCCTCCAGTGCTTCATAGAAGGCCGGTGCCATGGGCCTGACAATGAACCCCAGGAAATACCCCGCTTGCGCCACGATCCGAGCGGCCTCCAAATCGGTGGCGCCCGCAGGCACCTCCACCAGGCGGAATTGGTCTGGAAGCAGCTGGTGCCCTGCGTCCTTTACCTTGTCCATCACCTGCGCCATGAATGCGATCACATCACCCGACATCGTTCCGGTGTCCTCTTTTCCATCACCCTGTCCAGAATCGGCTTGCCGTCCGATCACGAGACGGCTGCATGATTCAATGCGTTCTCAAGCTCCGAGCCCTCGCCCGCAATCGCGCATGCGACCGTTCGGCCGCTCGCGTCTCGCCGGCATGAGCTCAGGCGATGGCGCAGCCCCACAGGGCCCCCCGCACGAGCGCCTGTCCGCTCTTGACCAGCAAGCTGCCCGAGCCGTACACCCGATCCACGGCGCCTTCCGCATTCAGGACCAGGACATCGGCATCGGATCCCACCGTCAGCCGACCTTTGCGCGTAAGACCGAGGAGATCAGCGGGATGTCGCGTGGCGAAGGCGGCCGCGTCTCCCCACGCCATGCCGGTATCGACCAGTTCGCGGAGGGTGTCCAGAACACGTCCGGGCCCCACCATATGCAGGCCGAGCTCCTTGCCGGATGTATCCACTTGCATGTAGGGCACGCCGCTGTCCGACGAGAGTGTAATCCGCGCGGCCGCCACCCCCGCTGTCAGGGCTCCCCGGATCGCTTGCGCGGGCCGGACGGCCTCCGGAAAACCCTCTTCGGGCCGCTCCGTCGCGGTCACATCGATGCTCCCTCCCGCCAGAGCATACTCCAGCGCCTGTTTCCACAAGGCTGCATTCCGGTTGACATGCGTCGCGACCAGGCGATCCGACGGGATTCCCGTCCGCCGCTGGACCTCAGGCAGGGGCATCAGTCCTGCGGGATGATCTCCGACGTGCGCATGGAACACGGCCCGCTTTCCGGCGAGCCGCCCCCCGGTCCAGGCCGCGTAGGCGAGGCTGCAGAGCTTATCCAGGCTATAAACGGGCGCCAGCGGCTCGGAAATAGCCACCTTGACCCCAAGGACCGCCGGCACATACGCGATATCCGCTTGCGCATTGCCGGTCAGTGTGGGCACGGGGTTCTTCCAGCCCCCGGTATAGCAATAGGCCGCGATGCCTTCCGCGCGCAAGGCGGCTGCGCGGGCCAAGAGCCCCGGGACAGATCGGCTCAGGCTGTCGGCTCCGAGCGGCGAGATGACCGTCGTCACCCCCGCACTCACAATGTGTTCGATCTGCAGATCCGTACTGCGGGTGGTGGGGCCGCCGAGCCCGCTCGCCCCCATGACGTGCACGTGCCCATCCACTAAGCCGGGAAGCACGATGCGTCCCGAGAACGTCCACCGTCTCGCCGTCGCCGATCCCCGTTGGGGGGGTCAAATTCACCGCCACCGCGGCGATTTCGTCCTGCACAATGAGCACATCCGCAATGCCTCGATCCTCCGGATCGAACACCTGCCCGCCCCTCAGCAGCACCCACGTCATTACGTTTCCTCCTCGGCCCACAGCGGTGCGGGTCGTGATTGAACCCGCTCCGATCCTACCCGGCTTACCCCTTCGGTTGCCGATCGGTGATGCGGCTCTTCTTCAACACCGCGAGAAGCCGCGCCGCGCCGCGATCCAAGTGCCCCCGCATGGCCTGACGGGCCTGCGGCTCGTCGCGGGCCGCGATCGCTTCTGCGACCGCGGCGTGCTCGGCAAATGCCGGCTGCGGGCGGCCCTCGAAGTACTCCTCGGTCACCTTGTCCATCCAAGCCCGTACGACCTGTTGCAGCGTTTCTAGGATATGGAACATTACCTGGTTATGGGCGGCGCGGGCGATCGCCAAATGAAAATCCAAGTCGATCCGCACGAACGCGGGCCCATCGTCCTGGCTGGCTTCCAACTGCGTCACGTCCCCTTTGATCATCGCGATGTCTTCATCGGTCGCCCGTTGGGCGGCCAGCCCAGCCAGTTCTACCTCGATGATCCGCCGGGTCTCGATCACCTCCCGGGCGCTGTCATCGTTCATGAGCAGTCCCCAGGAGAGGGGCAGCGTGAGCGCCGAGCTACCCCCGTTCCCGACGAACATGCCTTCCCCCACGTTCACTTCCACCACACCGATCGTGCTGAGGACGCGCACGGCTTCGCGCAGCGACGATCGGCCCACCGAGAGCCGCGTCATGAGATCCCGTTCGGTGGGGAGCCGATCCCCGGGGCGGAGGCCCTCATCCAGGATCAGGTTAATAAGGCGCTGGAGGATTATATCGGTGATTTTCTGTCGGCTGATCGGCGTCAGATGCTTGGACTCGATCGTGTTCCCCACGTGTTGTCCTCCCACATGAGGTTCACGAAGGAAGGTTATAGTTCCCTCAGTAATTTCCATAGATCATCTCATCATATTAACTTATCATCTGATTGTCTGATGACTGATAAATACTACAAACACAATCAATATGTCAATAACAAATTCTCCTGACGTCCGCAATTATTCGAGCTTATCTCAAAGTAGGGGGCGCTCATGATGCCCACACCGTCTCCAGCGAGGTGATGAGGACCGAGAGTTGGGGGACGTGCTCGCCCCCGAGGGCGGCCTCCGCCTCTGCGTAGCGGGTGGGGTGCAGGGCGTACACGAGACAGGCGGCCAGCATATGCAGCGCGCCGGGCACGGACCAGCGCCGGCCAATCTGCTTGAGGCGCAGGACCGCCCGGCTCCAGATGCTCTCCAGCCGGTTCGTCGAGAGCGGGATCCTCTCCCCAGTGGCGAGGAGATGGCAGAGGTAGGTGAGCCCATCCTCGATGAGGCGCAGGACGTAGGCCCGCGTATGCGGGAAGTCGGCTGCCGGGAGCTTCCGCTGGAGGGCGACGAACGCCTGCTCCGAGGCCGCCAGCAACTCCCGGAGGGCGGCTTTGTCGGTGGGATCCAGCCGGGCGAGCTCCGCCTGGCAGAGCTGGAGGCCGGGAATGCGGGCGAAGGCCCGCTCGATGCGGCCGCGGGCGGCCTTGCGGTACCCATCCTGGTAGAGGGCGAAGGGGAGGTTGCGCCGACCGTGGACCAAGCAGCGCTGATGCAGGGTGCCGGGGCCCGCCAAGGCCTCGGGGATGCCCTCCTCGCCATCGCTCACCAGGACCTTCGGGGGCGTCGGGAAGCGCTGGCGCAGCCGCTCGGCGATCGTCTCCCAGGCGTCCCCTACGCTGTAATCGAGCACTTCCAGGGGGCCCTGCGGCGTGCGGCTGCCGACCACCAGGCGGAGATCGGTGCTCCCGGCAGCGTGGCCCTGCGCTTGCAGTTTCAGCTTCGTCCCATCGGCCTGCTGGAAGGCGGCCGGCTTCGGGCCAGGCCGGTGGGTGTAGTCCGGGACCGGGTCCAGGGTCGCGGCGAAGCCCTGGAAGCGCCGGTGGATGGTGGCGGGACTGGGGGCCCGGCCATCGGGCGCGAGGCCAGCGACCGCTCGTTGGCTTTGGCGGAAGGACTGGAGGACCGCCAGGCGGTAGCCCGGGACCAGCGTCTCCTCGCACCAGCGGATACGCTTGGGCAGCTCCAGGGCTTCCTTGAGGGGGTACACCGTGCGGCGGGCCACCGGATCCCAGAGCTTCACCAGGGCGAAGCCCAACTGGCCGAAGGGCAGCTACCAGCGGCGGCCCTGGGTCCCCTTGTCGCAAAACCGGCCGGGGAATCGGGTCTCCAGCTCGGCCCGGGTCCGGCGCTCGATGGCCTGGAGCACGGCCGTGAAGAGCGTCCTCACCGCCACGCCCTGGAAGCGCCAGAAGCCGAGGGTCAGCGCTTGAAACAGGCTGGCCTCCTCGGGTATCTTCACCTCGAGGACCAGGTGGATCTGGAGGGTTCGCTGGTTCTCGATGGGGGCACCTCCTTCCTTCGTCGGAGGGGTTTGCCCCCATTCTATTCCAGCAGCTACACCTCCCGGGCCCTCTTCTCGCCGCCGGGTCCTCTGCCTGCCTGCCCGCGCCGACCGGCCCGGCGCGAGCGCCAGCGTTGCGCGCTGTCGCCGGCCGGGTCGGCGCTCAGGAGGCACCCGGCGGATCAGACCTCCCACCGCCCCCTATTTCGAGACAACCCCAATTATTCTCGCCCACATGTCAGGCCGCCCACCTCTCAAAGCCATATTCACGATGGAGGCCGCCGAGAATCGATCGCGCCACGACCCGCCTGTCTCGCGGGAGCTCATGGCCGATCATAGAGGCAGCCGGCAGGCCGGGCGGGGGCTGCGGCAGGCCGGGACCGAGTCGGCTGTGTGGCCTCGCCCGGTTGTAATGAACCTGCCAGATGTGAAGCACCCGACGCAGATGCTCCTCTCCGAACGGGATCAGAAAGTCCAGGCACTCCCGGCGTATAGTCCCCAGGAGTCTTTCACAAAAGGCGTTCGCCATGGGCGACTGAACGGGGGTCCGGAGGACCCGGACACCCATGGCGGTGAGGGCGGTGTCGAGCCAGGGTGAATAGATGCTGTCCCGATCGTGGAGGACGAACCGGTAGGGATGGGGTTCCGCAAGGATCTCCCGGAACTGCTGCACGGTCCACGCGGCGGTGGGATGCGCCGTGACGTTGACGTGGCGCAGGCGTCGGCTGCCCACCTCGAGCGCGACGAAGACATAGAGGATCCGGAAGGTCGCCGTCACCGCGACGCAGAAATCGCACGCCACGAGGGCCTGAGCGTGATTCCGCACAAAGGTCGCCCAGCGTTGCCTGGTCGCTCGGGGGACTTCTCCTCCACCGCCAGAGGTGCGGCCCAGGTCCCGGCGGACGGTGCGCGGCGAAACCCGGATCCCGAGCTTGACCAGTAGCTCCGCGGTGATCCGCTCCTCGCCCCAAGTCGGATTCTCCCGGGCCATGTCGCGGATCAGCCGCCGGAGCTCCGTCGGGAGCCGGGGCCGGCCCGGCCGCGAGCGCCAGCGCCAGACGAGCCGAAAGGCGTTCCCGTGCCAGCGGAGCAGTGTGGCCGGCTGGACGATCGTGAGCGCCTCCCGCCAGGCGAAGCCGCGCGCGAGCAGGACGAGCGCGAGCCGCAGCGGATCCGACGCCCGCTGGGGTTTCACTTGCCGCTCGCGGTACAGGGCCAGCTGTTTGCGAAGGAACAGATTCTCAGCGACCAGAGCGGTCCGCGAGCGGAGGGCGCTCCCGACGAACAGCACGAGATCTATCGCGAGGCCCGCTATGCCCCGGCCAAGGTGAACCCACGGCTTTACACATTCCATGAACCCGGACTCCCCCTACTTCAGGTTGGAATCGTCGGCTGGTTGAGTGCGAGAGCCGGGAGTCTACCAGCGCAGAATGCATGGCGGATAGATTATTTGCGGAGCACAGGGAAGCTGATTACGAGTTTTCAGGAACGACAGGTCGATGCGAGCGATTTCAGAGCCAAGCATAGCCTTCAGGGGCTCGGCCAGGGTCGCAGGTGTGAGGGGGCCCGGCTGACGAGGATCTGGCGGGCTCCGGCCTGGGCGTAGGCGAAGGCGAGGCTCCGCCCGATGCCCTCGCTCGCCCCCATAACAACGGCCAGCCGGCCGTCCAGGTGAAAGGTTGGGGAGGTCGGTGTGCCCTCCGCTACGGCGGTCATCTCATCCCCTCCGGATCACCCGGCCCGTCGAGGGGTCGAGGGGGTGGACATCGCGAAGGAGCCGCGCGTCGAAGGGGTAGCTAGTGTAGACCTCGGGCCCCGCCTCGCGGAGCACCAGATTGTGCTCGAGGCGGAAGCCAGCGACGCCGGGCTTGCCGTAGTACGGCTCGTAGTTGGCGACCATCCCAGGGCGAAGCGTGAGCGGGTCGTTTTTCGAGGTGACGCTGAAGTGCGGCGGCTCCCAGGGGTTGAGCCCGCTGCCGTGGCCCAGCGAGCTCAGCACGTACTGCTCGCCGCAGGCCGTGACCACCTCCGCGTTGGTCGTGCCAGGCCGGGTCGCGGCCACCGCCCGGTGCAGCGCGTCGTAGCAGGCCTGGTGCAGGTCGATCTGCTCCTTGGTGGGGGAGACATCGCCGCAGATCCAGGTGCGTGTGAAATCGCCATAGTAGCCGTTGAACACCGCGCCGATGTCGATAATGACCGGATCCCCCAGCCGGATGATGCGATCGGAGGTGAACCGCCGATAGGGGGCTGTGTAGGGGCCGGATGCTACGATGTTGGAGCACTGTGTCCACTCGCTCCCCATGGCGGTCATCCGCTGCCAGGCGGCGGCCAGCACCTCGCACTCGCGCACCCCCGGCTTGAGGACGGCCAGGGCGGCGTCCATCGCGGCCTCGGTCATGGCGTTGGCGATCTTCAGGCACTGGATCTCGTCCTCGGTCTTGATGATCTTGGCCTGAATCAAGATCTCGTAGCCATCCACGAAGCGGCTCTCGGGGAAGGCTTTCCGCAGCCCCTCGGCCATGGAGGGTGTGTACATGTCGATGCCGATGCTCTTGCCCGCGAGGGAGCCGACCAGGCCGCGCAGCCGCTCCGCAAATTCCTGGATCCCGGCGATCTCGCGGAAGTTGGCGCGCGGCTGGACCTGCCCCTTCTGCAGCCAGGGCATGCGGGCGTTGCAGTGCCCCTCGTCCATGGTGAAGAGGATCGGCGGCGTCTTGTCGCCGATGACCACCGTGGCATTTCCAATCACAGCCGCAGGCCCGAGGTGGTGCCGGTATGCGGTGAGGTAGCGGGCATCCTCGGTCCGGAAGACGAAGAGCAGATCCGCCTCGGAGGCCGCGATGACGGCCTGGGCCTTGGCTACACGCTCCTTGCGCAGGCGGTCGAAGTCGATGCGCTGCTCCCAGTCAACACCCATCATCCCGAATTCATCGTTCATCCCAAAGCCTCCTTGCCACATGGCGAGTGCGTCACCGTTAACGGGTGGGATAGCGTCCGCTGCCGACTGCCTGACGAGCCAAGCGATCAGTGGGCGCCACCGCCCGGAAGGCGATCAGTCAACTGTAGTGCTCCCCCGAAGTCAAGCCACCTGGGGTGCATAACGCGCCCGGTACTGGGCCGGGCTGAGGTACTGCAAGGCCTGATGCGGCCGCTCCGTGTTGTACCAGGCGATCCACCGGCGGATGATCTGCCGGGCCTCCTGGTAGCCGGTGAAGACCTGCTGCCAGATGCACTCCTCCTTCAGGCTGCGGAAGAAGCGTTCGATGACCCCGTTCTGCTCCGGGGTGTACGGCGTGATGAACTCTTGGCGGAGGCGGTAGGTTCGGCACGCCGCCCGGAAGCGCCGGCTCTGGAAGATGAGCCCGTTGTCGCTCCGGAGGGTGGGCGTCGGGCCTGTGGGCCGCACGGTGCCGAAGCGGGCGAGACAGGCCGCCTCCAGGGCCCACTCCGCCTCCTGGGCGCGGCCGCGCAACGCGAACTCGTACCCCACCACCGCCCGATCATGGCAATCGACCACGGCGGTGAGGTGCGCCCAGCCATCGGTGCCGCACGGGATATGGGTTACATCCACGGCCCAGCGGGTGTTCGGGGTCGCGGCCACGCTCTGCCGGCCGTGGACCCGCGGCCGGGGCGTGCGGGGGCGCTGGTGGACGAACCTGCCGTAGTGTTGGAGCACGCGGTAGACGGTCTTCCGGTTGATCCGGCGCCCCTCGCGGAACCGGAGGAGCGCCCACAGCCGGCGGTACCCGAACGTGGGGTGGGCCTGGATCAGGGCCGCCACCCGGGCAACCAGATCGCCATTCAGGGGCCGGGGCGGCCGCGGGGATCGGGACGGGCGTCGCGCCGCCCGCCAGGCCGAGCGCGGCACCTGGAGCACCCGGCAGAGTCGGCGCTGCGAGACGTCGGACATGCTCGCGCTTACTCGCCGGACGTCGTCGGCCCGAAAGGGCGGCCCTTCAGCGCCTCCTTGAGGATGTCGAGATCCAGGACGAGCTCCCCGACCTTCTGCTTGAGCTGTTTGATCTGCGCGTCCTTCAGGGCGTCCTCGTCCTTCGGCCGATTCCGGAGGGCGTTCTCGGCCGCCACCAGGAACCGGTCCTGCCAGCTCTCGATCTCGGCCACCGTGAGGCCGTGCTGGCGGGCGGCCTCCGCGACCGTCGTCTCGCCTTTCAAGATCGCTACCACCAGGGCTGCTCGGCGCTTGGCGGTCCATCGCTCCACCGGTTCGGGGCTCTCGTCGACCATGGCCACCTCCGTGCCAGGGATCCTCCCATGGCGTCAGGGTGGCGTCAACTTCACGGGGAGCAGGATACAACGGGCCTCTTTCACGCCTACTCCTTCACCTCCACCGCATCAACAAGCCGCTGCAGCACAGGCTCCCTGCCATCGATATTAGAAAAACCAACCTGTTTTGTTCCGTTTGGTTATTGCCAACATTTCCTTTCCGGCGTTGGCCCCAACGGGTAGGTTCTCATTCTACTGTCACACCATAATCCACCCGGGCCATCTCTGAACTTACCTTTCCGTTCCTAACGTCTTCGTCCACCTCGATACGCGGACGGCTCTGTGGAAAACCAAACCCTCCGCCGCCGGCTGTCTCGATTATGAGGCGGTCTCCCTCATATAGTTGTGTTATCACCTTCGACGGAATAACTTCCTCCTTCCCATCAACTCGTTTGATACGCGAAACTGCTACGGCACCAGAGCCTCCTCCATGGGATCCGCAGGCTGGGTAGTAATGGCGCTCCCCTCGATGCGTAAGTGTTACATTCCCGTAAAGTACCTCAAATTCCTTCATTAAACCAAGGCCTCCTCGATAACGTCCTGGACCACCCGAATCACGCCGTAACCTCAGGCAATTCACCCGAATAGGCGCATCCATTTCGAGTGCCTCAACAGGAATGTTCATGCAATTTGAAGCATCCGTTTCTATCACATCAACCCCGTCAGAACGGTAGCTCGCGCCGCTGCCGCCCGCAATCAATTCACCAATAATATAGGGTGTTCCGTCCCACCTCCCCCCTCCAAACGTCACCGCCAAGAGCTCCCCACTGGCGTCTGCTGGGATTTGCTTCTCCAAAACATCTTTAAAAGCGCCGAGGATACACCCGGTAAGCCGTTTTATTGTTGCAGTTCTGCAACTCACTGGAGCAGGCTCAAATGGATTCACGATGCTCCCTTCCGGCAAAGTCACCTTAACCGGGCGAAAGCATCCCGCATTTGTAGGAATTGTCGGATCTGTTAGGGCGCGTATTGCACAATAACAGCCCGCAATGGCACTTGCGGGCACACAATTAAAGGGGCCCTTAACTTGCTGACTTGATCCCGAAAAATCGAAATGCACATCCCCGTCCTTTACCGTTACAGCTACCTCTATCCTCACTCGGGTTTCTAAATCTATACCATCGTTGTCCATCTGATCTGAATATCGGTAAGTGCCTTCGGGAATCCTTCCTATTGATTCCCGTGTCATTTCTTCCGACCGGTTTAACAGTTCATCACAAATACCCATGAAATGCTGCGTTCCATACTTCGAGATGAGCTCATTCAACCTTCTGACGCCAGTTTGGCACGCTGCAATTTGAGCATTCAGATCTCCCATAAACATTTCGGGAATTCGCACATTTGCACGAAGCATCTTCACTAGTGTCTCGTTCATCACCCCGCGATCTCGCAGCTTTAAAGGCGGAATACGAATTCCCTCCTGGATAAGTTCTGTTGCCATCGTAGGAACCGAGCCCGGCGTCATCCCTCCGATGTCTTGGTGATGGGTCATAGCCGCAGCGAAGGCAATTGGGCGACCGTGAAACACTACCGGGGCCACGAGCCCAATGTCGGGTAGGTGTGTCGCACCGAGGTAGGGGTCGTTCATAATATAAATGTCATCCGCCTGCATTGCCTCAATGCCAAACGTTTTTATAAAAGTACGAACAATGGGAATTAATGTTCCGAGGTGAATTGGCGTCGCGCACGCTTGCGATAATGTTTCTCCTTCCACGTTAAAGAGGCTCGCAGAAGCATCCTGCCCCTCCTTCACAATGGGGGAAAAGGAACTCCGCAGTAAGGTTGCCTCCATTTCATTTGAAATCCCGTCCAATTTGTGTCTCACGACCTCCATTGTTATGGGGTCAATGGGCGCCGCGTGCTGTTTGTGTCTCATTGTTTGCTCCTGCCACAATATTGTCTTGCAATAATCCTGTCGTATTCGAATTACCTCGATCTGCTTGACAGCCCCAGTAACGGCGGTTTCCTAATGCTAACAATGCATGAGCATGTTACCCGCCGCGTCAATCTGACAGAACCAGCCAATATCAACTACAGTTGTCGTATCCTCCTGCTCGACTATTGCGGGCCCTGTAAATTCATATCCTGTCCCTAGCGCATCTCTGTCGTACACCTTCGCCTTAACGGCTTCGCCACTTCCGGGCAAGAAAATCTGCCGGGTCCCTTTTTGCGGTATTGCATTGGAGCTTGCTGCACGGGTAAAATCGACATGCTCCAGTCTTATGGCCCGGTGGATACTTCGCAGATTTACAATGCATGCGGGCGCATCAGTGCAATAACCGTAAACGCTATCATGGATCCGGATAAAATTATCATAGAGCTTCTGTAAGAGGTCTGAATTCTCAACGCAAATAGGAACCTCTATTGTATACGATTGGCCAATGTAACAGACGTCTGCGTAATAGGCTATGACGATGTTTGCTTCGTCAATCTCCTCGGCGGCCATCAGTTCAGAACACTTTGCGTCCAATGACTTAAGTCGCTCTACCATGTCTTCTACCGCTAATCCACTTAGCGGGCGAGCAAATGACGACGTCGCCTCGTGCTCCACAGGGGCAGAGAGCAGCCCTGCGGCTGACAAGACACCAGGATACCGGGGAACGATTATCCTCGTTATATTCAATTCCTTGGCTAACGCCGTTATATGTACAGCTCCTCCACCGCCGAGCGCCAGCAATGTAAAAGTCCTCGGGTCGATTCCTTGGCGTATTGAAATAAGCCGTATGGCTTCAGCCATTTGCGCATTCAGCACGCGGTGAATACCCAGGGCCGCGACCTTCAAAGGGAGCCCCATCGGTGCGGCTATTTTTTCCTGAATTGCAACCGATGCTAAATCAGGATTTAGCTTCAATGAGCCGCCAGCAAAATAATCAGGATCTATGTAGCCGAGAACTATCGAGGCATCGGTTACTGTGGCCTCAGAGCCGCCCCGACTATAGCAAGCCGGGCCGGGATCGGACCCTGCAGACTCCGGCCCAACTCGAAGGCCCTTGGCCGCATCTAGCCACGCGATGCTTCCACCCCCAGAGCCGATACTATTGACGTCCACCATGCCTACCCGGACTGGGAAGCCTGCGATGTTGCCTTCAGTTCGAATGATGGCGTTCCCTTTATTGATCAGGGCAACGTCACAACTCGTTCCCCCGATATCTACGCTGATGAGATCTTCAATACCAGCAGCGCGCCCGACTAGTCGCGCTCCAATGACACCGGCCGCTGGCCCGGACAGAAACATTCGTATTGGGCGCCTACGGGCAATTTCCGAGACCATCAAGCCGCCGCGTGACTGCATAATCTGGAGCGGCGCCACGACGGCCGACGCTGACAGCCCCTTCTCGACCTTTAATAGGTAATGATCGATCACGGGTTTGAGGTACGCATCGAAGGTAGTTGCCACCGTTCGCTCATATTCGCGAAAGGTCGGATCCACCTCATGTGATAACGAGACATCCACGCCCGGATATACTTCCTGGATTATTTCGCGGGCACGTAGCTCATGTGCAGGATTGACGAAAGAGAACAAAAACACAACCGCAATTGCCTCAACACTCTCGCGTCTTAAATCCTCTACCGCTTGCCGCACTGAGGCTTCATCAATGGGTATTATCACCTTTCCAGATGCGGCCAGTCGCTCCCTAATTTCTCTCCGCCGCGCTCCCGGTACCAGGAAGGTCGGAGTCTCAGGCGTCAAAATAGGATCGTACATCTGTTGCCGGCGTTGTCTCCCAATCTCGAGAACGTCTTTGAAGCCCTCGGTGGTGAGAAGGCCTAACTTTGCACCCTTTTTTTCCAATACGGCATTAGTGGCAACGGTTGATCCGTGGGCGAACTTTACAACCTGTCCCGCCGATACTCCCCAGCTTGCGGACATATGGCGAATGGAGGACAACACCGCCAAGCTCGAATCGTGCCGGGTTGACGGTATTTTGGTAAACCGCCACACTCCGTTGTTGTCGCGGCAGACAACATCCGTAAAAGTCCCACCAACGTCGACGCCGACTTCCACTTCTATACTCGGTCGACCTCTGCGCACTTTTCCCCTAACTGGTTTAACGGATGTAGGCATCTTCGGTTCTACAACCATGGGATCAGCCTCCGCACAGCTTTTGAAACCCATTGCAAGGTAAACATACAGCGACGGCTCTCAAGTCGCAACGACCGCCAAAAGGGTAATTTTCACGAAAACTGCGATGCTGCCAAAGCTCATAGCAAGCCACCCTGCCTTCTCTCAATATCGCAGGCTTGAGGCACTCAATGGAGGACACATTAGCGTCCTTTATTGAAAGTCTCACAATTCCTTGGCCTTGTACTCCGGCTCGCTGATTTTGCAACTACGACTTTCACGGTTGAGATGCCCTCTGAAGACCAAAGCTGTCCCGTCGCTCTCCACCCTGCACTCCGCGCCACATGAAAATAGGCTGTCCTCAGCGGCAGCCCGGCCCCCGACCGACGTCGGTCACTCTTGGTACCGCAAGTCCGGCATAAGTTGGATGCGGGAGCTTCAGGCACGCCGTCATGTCGCTCCGAGCAGAGTCTCGATCGTGAAGCTCCTCTGGACGCCCGGTGAAGGGAAGGCGCGATGCATGTGCTGTTCGAACCCCGTACCGGGTCGGATCTACCTCAGGCCACCACCACCGCTTGCGTACGGACCCTGAGGAAGGGGCGCATGCGAGCCTAGGTTTTCCAGGCCTTCGAGACCACGACCCCGGAGCTTTTAGCGCTCCGAGACTGGCTCGCCGACGCCACGTGCTTCCACCTCAAAGTGCCCTCCACGAATGACGGACACTCAATAGCCATGCGTAAGTATTTCCCCGTGGTAGCTGATCCATCCACATTTCAGTAAGCGGGGACTGGCGCATTGTATTTCTTGCCAAGGATTTTAAAAGCTTGAAGAATTTCCTTAGCCCATTTCGGACTGTCAGCAACTCTGATTTCCTTGCAATCGATGCCAAGCAATTTCTTAGTGATTTCATATGCTTCTTCCGTCACAAGTAACGTTCCATCCTCCTTAATTGCCTCTACCCCTTCATATCGTGCCTGATCAACATTGTACTTGATTGCCTGCTCCATGGTCATCCCCTGCGGGAGTTCAATCCTCACACCCTTTGCTCCAATCCGCATGGGGTAGCCGCCTATCAGGCCATTCGGGCCGGGCGAGTGGGTAAATTCGTTGGTATCATTCAGAACCGCCATAATATTTTTCACGGCCGAGGCCGCGACGGCCGGATGGATGATCCAACTCGTCCACCCAGGAGGACAAGGTGCCATGAGCCTGTCGGAGATCAGTGAAGCCGTATCATATCTGTTGGTCACGTCTTTGTCCCCGAGCATGATCTTTAGGAAGTAGGGGATCCCCCTCCTCACCCCCATCACATTGATAACATGCTCACAGAAGAAGTACACCCTCACGGCGCTAATCGGCACGCCCTCCTTCACACTGACCTTCCGCCGAATCTCAGAAACGATGTTGTCTAGATTGCCGGCCCCGACCAGCACCCCGAGGCCAGCTCTAGACAGCATCGGATTGACGATGTCGGGCCAAGCGTGATTGATGACAACCGGATTGGTACCAGACTTCTTGACCGCCTGCATAAGTTTATGAATCAGGGTCAGATGAACCGGCACCACGGGGCCGCCCGCTATCTTCTTCGTCTCTTCATGGATCTCATCCGGCAAGTAGCAGTAAACCGACCAGGACATTAACGACATTCCGCTGTAGATGAGGTCAGGCTTATGTTTACTAATCAGTTCGGCAGTCCTGTCGATGTCAAACACATCACATTCTTCAAACAGCAAGGTTTTGTCATAGCCCTCCGCGCCTGCCCCCACGGCCGCTACATCGATCTTTTTCCGCCCCCAGTCCGCCCTCTTGTCACATCCAATTATTGATGATACTCCTTGCCGGCGCGCCAAGAATTCGATAACCCATCCACCCAAGTCCCCCACCCCAAATACCATAACCGTCCTGTTGCCCATGGCCTTCTCCTTCCCTGAACCTTCCCACACGTTTCTGGATATGTCCATTGAACTCTAGCCAAACGCTCCATCTCTACCGCAGCAGCTCCCACTACCCACAACGCTACTCGTTCACCAAAGCAATCGGTTCGAATTCCATCAAGCAATCGTCGTTTACACCGATCCGTGGCACCTCAAGTACCGTGCTCGCCGGAGGATCCTTTTTCATGAACATCATCCGAATACGTTCGAACACAGCGAAATCTCGGTCCATATTCACCATATAGATATGCGTATACAGAATGTTATTCATCGACGACCCCAACTCTTCAAGTATCTTCTTCGTATTACTAAGGATGAACCAAGCCTGCGAAGCTATGCGCCCTTCCCGTTCGTCCGTATGGGTCCTGCCAGTTGCCAACTTTCTCCCCTCTTCGTCCAGCAGGTCTCGATAGCCCTTAATGACGATATTTCGGTCGGGATCGTAGGCAATCTGACCAGCGAGAAACAAGAACGGGCCAGCCTTTGTCGCGAGAGAATAATAGGAAGCTGGCGCCTTAAATGATTTGATAGGGGGCACTTCTTTTCTCATGACTCGCCTCTCTGCGTATAACGGTTGTCGAGATACTTACGGTCTACGGTCGCCAGCAATACACAAAAGCTGCCCAGCAGTACTATTGCGACCGCGTGCTTGCCTTTAAACCCAAATAGGCTGCGTGAATTAAATCCGAATCCTGAAGGCTACCGGCTTGACCTTCGGAAGCCAGCGCACCGTTTTGGATAATGTACGCCCTGTGTGCTCGTTCAAGCGCCAACACGGCATTTTGCTCCACAAGCAGAATCGTCATCCCCTGACGATTAATAACTTCAATGGCCACAAAGAGGTCCTCAATGATCCGAGGTGCTAACCCCAACGAGGGCTCGTCCAGGAGGAGACATTGCGGACCACTCATCAAGCCCCTACCTATTGCGAGCATTTGCTGTTCACCACCACTCAAGGTGCCCCCTGTCTGTTTCAAGCGGTCCCGGAGTGGCGGGAATATGCTTAGGACGTAAGCTAACCGTTCACTGCGCGCGTGCCACTTCGCGTACGCGCCCACCTCAAGGTTTTCTCGGACGGTCAGTTCTGGAAAAATTCGTCTCCCTTCTGGCACGTGGGCTATTCCCAGTTGCGCGATCTCGTGGGGCGCCAGCCCAGCGATATTCCTTTCCCTCAGGGTGATTTCTCCTCCTCGTGGTTTAATCAGGCCGGAGATGGTATTGAGAAGCGTCGTCTTGCCCGCCCCGTTCCTTCCTAGGACTCCAACAATTTGCCCCGGCTTTACATTCAACGTAATATCCTTTAAGGCCATGAGTCCGCCATAACCAGCATATAGGCCTTTAATCTGCAGCACGTCTCGCGCCTTTCTTTCCGAGGTACGCCTCGATGACCTTCGGGTTGCCGCCAACTTCCATTGGCGTCCCACTGGCGATGATCTCACCATAATTCATGACATAAATGCTGTCGCAGAGGTGCATGACAACATCGAGATTATGTTCGATCAAGAAGACGGTCAACCCTTCGGAGGAGATGTGCGTGATGAGCCGCGCCATCTCCAATGACTCCTCAGGACTCATTCCCGCAACAGGTTCGTCAAGCAGGAGAATTGTTGGATCACATGCGAGGGCTCTGGCGAGCTCCAGCTGCCTTTGTTCTCCATATGGAATATTCCTCGCCATCAGGTCTCGCCTCTTCAAGAGCCCGACCCGCCTCAAAAGCTCCTCAGCCTTGAGCCGGTCTCGCTCAACGGCCGCTCTGTGGGCTGCAGTGTGTCGTAGGCCACCCACACTTCCGAACTCACTGACCCAAATGCTGCCACAGACGACATTCTCTAGGACAGTCATATCATCGAACAGCATACTCCTCTGAAACGTACGCAGGACGCCGAGTCGCGCGCATCCGTACGACCGCAACCGTGTTATGTCCTTGCCATTCAGGAAAATGCGGCCCGCATCCGGCGTATCAACGCCAGAAATGACATTGAACAATGTGGTTTTCCCGGCGCCGTTGGGGCCTATTAAAGCCGTAATCCTCCCTTTCGGGACGCTCATCGACACATCATGCACCGCGCGCACGCCTCCGAATGCTTTTGACACATTCTGTATGTCTAGAATGTGCATGATCTCACACTCATGAAAACGACGATTGTTTCCGCTCAAGAACTTGCGCGATCTGGCGGGGCAGGCTAATCGCCCCGCGAGGAAGGAATATCACGATCATGATAAGGATCAGTCCCACAATTATCACTTGTCCCCGGTCGAATGACCGCAGTTGCTCCCCTATGACCGTGTAAATCATCGAGCCCACCAAACCCCCATAGATACTAGTAGGCCCTCCGATAACCGTCATAGTCAAAAACATGACCGATTCGTCAAATGTAAAACTTTCGGGCGCGATGATCCCCTCTAGATGAGCATACAAACTCCCCGCAATTCCTGCCAAGAATGCACAGATCAGAAATGACAGTAGCCGATACATGTAAACATTTATGCCGAGCGCTTCGATGGCGAGCTCATTATTTCCAATGGCACGAAAGATTAATCCGATGTTGGAGGTCGTCAGCCGGTGCGTGAGATATACGATCCCAGCAACAACTACCCATGTTAAATAGTAATACGAAATGTAACCACTGAACACAATGGGTCCTATCCTTGCCGGCGGGATGGCCCCTAGGCCCGACACACCGCCCGTTAGAGTCGTGGCATTTTTAAAAAGTACCGTCATGCTTAAGGTAAATCCAAGTGTCGCCATCGCAAGGTACGGTCCACGCGTGCGAAGGCAGGGAAACCCAATTACGAGGGCAAACAGCGTCGCGATCAGTCCGGACGCTATAAAGGCCAAAGGGAATGGAATCCCAGCGATCGTCATAATTCCGGATGCATAGGCGCCAATTCCAAAAAATGCTGCCTGGCATAGAGAAATCTGTCCGGTGAACCCCATGAAGAGTGTCAGCCCCATAACAGCGACCGTGTAGATGCCTGTGAGAACAAACACTCGGACCCGAAAGGGATTCGCAACCCAGGGCAACACAAGAATCGCAGCGCAAAAAAGCGTTATGATCCAATGATTAAGCCGGGCTTCGAGGTTTCTCGTCATCATCACACTTTCTCCCGCCGCGCGCGGAACAGAAGCCCCTTAGGACGCACTGCGATCACTAAGATCAATAGACAAAAGCTAATAACATCCTTGTAGAGCGAAGACAGATAGATACTCACAAACTGCTCTATGACTCCAAGAATGAAACCTCCGAGAATGGCTCCTGGAAGGCTCCCCATTCCTCCAACAATAGCACAAATGAATCCCTTGATCCCCATCCACAGACCCATATCGAATGTGACAAAGGCGAGAGGCGCGAAAAGCAACCCAGCGCCCCCCCCTAACATCGTGCTGAGAGCGTATACCCATGACTTGAATCGCGGAACATTAATTCCCATTAGTGCTGCGATGTTAGGATCTTGCGCTACTGCCCGCATGGCTTTTCCGCTTCTCGTTTTCTTTAGGTAAGCATGCAACAACGCTACGACCACCAGCGCCATTCCCAGCGTCCATAACTGATCGGGGATCAGCGCGATCCCTGCGATGATGACGGGTGCTTCGCTCAGGGTGGGCGGGAATCGGTAGGCGACCGCTCCTGTTAGAATGTTGGCAGATTGCCGTAAGACCATAGATATGCCAATGGTGGATATAAACAGTGTTAGCATGGGAGCTGAATAAAGCGGGCGGATCGCTAGATATTCAATTATGACTCCGACCACAGCACAGGCTAACATGGTGATAACCCACGTAATCCAAAGAGGCAAGCCGAGAGTAACATGGCAAAACAGGCCAATGAACGCCCCAAGCATAAAGCTCTCGCCATGCGCAAAATTCAGAAGGTTCATGGCTCGATACTGCATAGAAAAGCCAAGAGCCACCAGTCCATAAGTGGCTCCTAATGTCAAACCGAAAAGGATTTGCTGGAGGACGTTACTCACACCTGATTCTCCTGCAAATGCTTTTTTTCTCGCTACGGTCTCCGGCTCAGCGTCTCTTCCATGCAGAGTGTAGAAAGCCCCCGAGAGGGTGCTGTTCGAGACCACGTTACAGGGATTTTCACGTTTGCATTAGCTCCTGAAGGCCGCGGAGGAAGTTCAATAGGTCTGCGTCTAGGCGCAGACCCTGCTGGCAGCCGACCTGCGGAACATCATGAGCACCAGCGGTGCATCGCTGTGCGGCTTGCCTTTGTCGGTCTGGTGCCTCGCTGTCGGAGGCGCGCGACTGTAAGGAAGCAGTTGCTTCCGCGATTGCCCCAGCCGCCCAAGGCTGGGTTGAGGATAGCAAGCCGCTTAAAAATATCACTCATAAAGATAATAAACCACAGCTCTGAGAACGCCGATCGGAAAGGGGGTAAATCAAGGAAACACACAACAGCCGATCGTCGCTCATTAACCACTACGCGGCTCTACGGGCAATTTCACGGAGACCGGGCGCTAGCCGCCTTAGAAATCCCATGACACGTTCCGGAGCACCGTCGCTCACGCAGAGAAAGGCCCTCGATATCACGAATCACGTCCCGGCAGACTCCACCACGAGTGCCTTCGAAATCGATCTCGGGCTTCTCACTCAGCACACGAGAGCTTGCGCTACTATTTCATATACTCTACAAACAACGTCTTTCCGTCTTGGATCTTATAGATAATCGCGCCTTTCTCGGCTTGGCCGGTCGCGTCAAATTTGATTTCACCCCCAACCCCTTGGAAGGTTAGAGTTCTCAGGGCATTTTGGATCTTCTCAGGATCGGTCCCCACCTTTCCGATAACATCAGCCACGACTCTGATGCCGTCATAACTATCAATGGCAGTATCGGATGGTACACTGTTCCACCTAGCCACAAAACGCTTCCCGAACTCCTGCATTCTTGGGTCGGGATTGTAGTAAGAACTCGTAGACTGCATAAACATTACGCCATTCGACGCCGATCCGGATAGCTGGACATATTCTGGAAATTGTAGGGATGCATTCCCTATCAGTTGCGCCTTCAAGCCCACCTCTTTCATCTGCCGCGTTATTAATGCTATTTCAGTATAGTATCCCCATACGACAAGAAGATCGGCGTCCCCAGCATATTTGATCTTTTCTAGTTGCCCGTGGAAATCGGTATCTCCCCTGCTGAACGCCTCCGTAGCGACCAACTGCTTGCCGGGCGATTTCTTGACAATGTCCGCCACAATCTCACTGGGTGGTCGGCCATAATCGGAATTCTCATAGAGAGTGGCAATTCTCTTCCACTCCGGTTTTAGATTAATTTTGTGTCCCAGCAAAATCGCGGTCTTTTTATCCGTTAAAGCCAATCTTGAGACCCAGTGGTACCCCTTTTCTGTGATGAGTGGCGAGGCCCCGCTAGAACAGAAGAGCGGAACCTTGGCCTTTTCCGTCACTTCCATCATCGCGAGGGAATCAATGCTATTTGGTGAGCCCATAACCACCGGTACCCTGTCTTCATAGATCAGGCGCTGTGCCAGCGTGGCCGCGACCGGCGGCTTACTCGTCGTGTCATAAACAATGAGATCGAGTTTCTTCCCGTTAATCCCTCCCTTCGAGTTTACGTCTTCCATCCCCATCGTGAGCGCCTGTTTACCGCCGATCCCATATAGACTTGCCGATCCCGTAAGGGGGTAGGCGGCGCCGAGAGTAATTACTCCTTGGGCGAAGGCCGAGTGCGGAATTCCCCAGCAAGTGACAAGCAATGCGACGATGGCAAGTGCCCCACCAATCCTTCTCATGACCCATCCCTCCTGGCAAGGATTCAATTTTCCAAGGCAAGGAGCTGTCTTCGGGAGCAGTCGGAGACGCATTTGAATTTGAAGGGACCTTATATAAGGTTGGATCTAATCTAGGATTCGATATAATAATATGCATATCGAATTAATTGTCAAGGATAATATCTGCCTCTATCAGGAAGAAAATGTAAAATGCATGAAAACGGGTAGGATATTTAGAGTATAATGGTCGCTCAACTCGTTAATCGGCAGGAGGATCATTCAGAACCTCCTTGACATATCCCCACGTTAGAGTATATATAACATTGGATCTAAAAACACCGCCTCGAAAGGACGGCGTCGGCTGAAAGTCTGTTCGAAGTCGGTTGGCCGGCCCAGATTGGGTTCCTTCTTCTTCGGCGATGTAATCTATGACCATCTTTTCGGTGAGGGCGGACGAGGTTACCACAAAAGTAGCGACGTGCCCGAAGGTGGGGCCTCCAGAACTGATTCCGGAGGTGCGGAACTTCTCGAGGAACATGTGGGAGTTGATCCCCTTGAGCCAGTGGACGATTAACGTCACACCTGACATCAGTGGTGCGTGATCAGCAAGTGGATATGGCCGGGTGCCACGGTCTCCGAGAGGACGTTGAGTTCGTGTTTCACGATCTCCAAAACTCGCCTGTAGGCGAGGGCTTTCGAACGTCCCTGGGTAGATATTAAGTGCTTATCCGTAAATAGATATTGTACGCATTTCGCGCTCATGGTAATGTATCTCCATGAGTGCACACCGATCCTGGACCGTCTCCGACGACTTGTGGGCCAAGGTTGCCCCCCTGATCCCGCCCCGGAAACGCCTGAAGGGGCAGCGGTACCAGCGTAAGCCCGGGGGTGGCCGGAAGCCGCTGGACCCCCGGCGGGTCTTCGAGGGGATTGTGTATGCGCTGCGGACGGGGTGCCAGTGGAAGGCGCTCCCCCAGGCGCAGTTCGGGAGCCCCAGCTCCATCCACAAGTACTTCCTCGCCTGGAAGCGCGCCGGGGTCTTCGTCCGGCTCTGGCGGCACGGCCTGGCGGAATACGATGAATTGGAGGGCATTGCCTGGGCGTGGCAGCGCGGCGATACGGCGCTCGGGAAAGCCCCCCTGGCGCAGGAAGCCGTCGGGGCCAACCCGACGGATCGGGGGAAAAAAGGGCACGAAGCGCCGCCTGCTCGTGGACGCCCGTGGAATCCCGCTGTCGAGCGTCGTCAGCGGGGCGAACCGGCATGACGTGCGCCTCCTGACGCCGACGCTGGATGGCCTGGTCGTGGGTCGGCCGGCGGTCCGGCACCAGTTGTGTGCGGATAAGGGGTACACCAAGCAGCCCGCCTGGACCGCGATGGTCCACCGCGGGTACCGGCCGCATGTGCCCCAGCGGGGCGAGGCCGCCCCGCGCCGTCACCACCCGCGGGGTCGCGCCCGGCGCTGGGTGGTTGAGCGCACGCTCTCCTGGCTGAACCGGTTCCGGAAGCTGCTCGTGCGCTTCGAGAAGCTGCGGGCCAGTCACCTGGCACTCTTGGAGCTCGCATGCGCATTGATCGTCTTTCGCCAGGTAATCGTTATTCAGGGATAAGCTCTAAGTCAATTTGCTTTTCCTTTTTCTACGTTGGAAGAAAATGGCATTCAAATCCAGGAAAACCAGACCCCATATTTCTAAAGAACAATATGCATATGAGCGGATTCGAGAAGCTATCTTTTCGGGAGAATTTGCGGCCGGTGAGACGCTTGTACAAACGAGAATCGCCGTGAAACTGGGCGTGAGTGTGATTCCAGTACGTGCGGCAATACGCCGATTGATGAGTGAAGGCCACATAGTACAGGAACACCATCACCCTCCCAAGGTGGCCAAAATGGCCATCACTGATCTAGAGGAAACGAGGCTCGTAAGAGAGCATTTGGAGGCTTGGGCGATAAAGGAGGCTGTACCCCGGATCGAGTCATCACAGTTGAAGGTAATAGCGGAACATTTAAGTGAGCTCGATACGGCCCTTCATAATAACGATATGCCGCAATTTGCCTCTCTCAATAAGCGCTTTCATCTTACAATCTACCAGGCGTGCCCGTACCGCTTGGTGTTTCAAATGATTAGAGATTTGTGGGAAAGAACTGACCGATACGGTTTTCGCGCAATGTTCAGCTTGATACCGCATCTTGCACAACAGTCCCAAGCCGACCACCAACGCCTAGTCAAAGCCATCGAGCAGGGCGCTGCAGAAGAAGCGGCGAGACTGATCGTTGAGCATAATAGTCGCGCTCGGAGGGTCTACTCTACTTATCTCCGATCGAATCTGAACGGCGGGGCTCCCGATCCTCTCAGCGTGACCCAACCCCCGAAAACTGATCCACTTCGAAGTTGAGCTTTTGGCCATCGCGTGGTTCTCTTACACCGGAAAGGAGGCCACGAGGATGCCCAAGAAGGGCCGCAGTGAGGAGGATATGCTCCGGGCCTTGCACGTGGTCGAGGCCGGGGAAGCGGGGGTGGCGGCCTGCCGGACGGACGGCATCAGCCAGCAGACCCTCTACGTGTGGAAGAAGAGGTGCGCGGGGCTGGGGCTGAGCGAGCTCTGCGAACTCCGCCAGCTCCGGGAGGAGAACGCCAAGCTGAAACGGCTGGTGGCGGATTTGAGCTTGGACTGCCACACCCTCCAGGCGAGCGTCGGGCGACGAGGCTCCTCAGGGTCCACCGGTCCACGGCGCGGGACCCGTCCACACCGGGATTCGCAGGAGGCGCTCCGGATCCGCCTCCGGGAACTGGCCGCGAGCCGAGTGCGCGGGGCCTGCCGGCTCCCGGGGCTGCGGCGGCGGGAGGGCTGGTCGGGGACCGCGAAACGGAGCTCCCGGCTCGACCCGAAGGATGGTTTGCTCGGGCGCACGAAACCCCGGAAACGCGCCGCGCGGCGGCAGCGCCTCCCCCAGATCCCAGTCCGCGCGCCGAACCGGCGCTGGGCCATGGACTTCGTCCACCAGCGGCTGGTGGATGGGCGCTGGTTCCGCGTGCTGACCGTCTTCGACCAGGCTACCCGCGAGTGCCTGCGACTGGTCGCGGATAGCAGCTTGAGCGGGCAGAAGGTCGCGGTCGTCCTGGAGCCCCTCGTCCACTGCCGCAGGGCCCCGCAGGCCATCACGGTGGACAGCTGCGCGGAGTTCGCCAGTCGGGCCCTGGACGTTTGGGCCGCCCAGCACGGGGTCCAGCTCGACGTCCTCCGCCCCGGGAAGCCCGTCGAGAACGGCTTCATTGAATTGTGCACCGGCCGGCTCCGCGACAAGTGCCTGAACGTGGAGGTCTTCTTCTCGCTGGTCGATGCCCGGCGGAAGCTCGAACGCTGGCGGGAGGATTATAATCGCCGCCGCCCCCACTCCGCGCTGCAGGACCGGACCCCCGCGGAAGTGGCGGCTCGGTGGACGACCGTAGCGTTGCGGGAGCTGGAGACTGTTCCCGTTAAGCCGGACTCACGCATGTTGGCTGAGACCCTCAGTTGAGTTACATTAACCTGAATCCGCCGCATCAAGCTGCTGCCGAATCAAAGCTGGCAGCGTGAGGCCTGGGAGAAATGGAACAAAGTCCTTTTCGGGCCAACCGCACTTTTGGTGAGGTTCCCCCGTAAAGCACCAAAGCTCATCCTTTGCGCGCGGACACTGGCCTGTTGAATTGTCCCTCAGTCCGATGGCGCCGGTTTCAGGTTAACGGAGAATCGCTTGAGAAATCAGGCCAGATCGAACAACAGAGGTCAAAAACTCCACCTATTTTTTGACCAGATTCCGGGGGTACCTCAGCCGGTTTAAACTAACATTGCGGGTGGACCAATCAGTGGGGGCAGGCCAACCACGGGCGGACTCAGCCCAGCAGGAACTCTGAAGGGGAGAGTTCGGATGGCGCGGTACATCCTTCGACGGTTTCTACTGGGGATCCCTTTGCTGGTGGGCCTGTCGTTTGCTGCCTTCGTCCTCATGCGCCTCGCTCCGGGCGGCCCTATGGCCGTCTATGCCCAGAGTCCTTCCATGAGCGAGGCCGACATGCGGCGGATCGAGCACCTCCTCGGCCTCGACCAGCCGATCCCCTTACAATATGTCAAATGGGCGGCGGGGATGGCCACAGGCAACCTGGGCTACTCCTACCGTACCGGGCGGCCGGTCGGCGAAATCATCCTGGAGCGGCTGCCGGCCACTCTCGAATTGATGGGCGCCGCCTACCTGATCGCGATCACACTCGGCATCAGCACGGGCATCGTGAGCGCCGTCCGTCGCTACAGCCTCTTCGACTACTGTGCCACCACTGGGGCGATGGTCGGCCTGTCCGTGCCCACCTTCTGGTTCGGCTTGGTGGTGATCATCGTGTTCGCGGGCATGCTGCGCTGGATCCCGTCCGGTGGCATCGCCACCCTCGGGGTGCCCTTCTCACTCTCCGATCGGTGCATCCACCTCGTTGGACCTGCCACCGTTCTTGGGCTGTGGATGACCGCGACCTGGAGCCGATACACCCGCTCGAGTATGCTAGAGGTGATCGGACAGGATTTCGTCCGGACCGCGCGGGCGAAAGGGCTTCGGTCGGGGAGGATCCTCCTTCGCCACGTGCTCCGGAACGCGCTGATCCCGCTTATCACACTAGCTGGATTGGAGTTCCGGAACCTCATCGGGGGAGCGCTGGTGACCGAGACCGTCTTCGCCTGGCCGGGTGTCGGTCGTCTCTATCTCGATTCCCTGGGCTTCCAGGATTATCCCGTCATCCTGGGACTGCTCCTCGCCACGTCGGTCCTCGTCTTGGCTGGGAACCTCCTGGCGGACATTCTCTACGCCGTTGTGGATCCCCGAATCCGCTTGAGGTGAGCGTGTGGCGCATGCGTCTTTGAAGGAGCCCCAGACGAGTCACACAGCAATACGCCCCTCCGAGATACTCGGCAAGGCGGCCGGAGGCCCGTCGGCTCTCGCTGCCGGGTCCCGGCGGAACCGGTCCCTCGTCTGGGCTAAGTTCCGCCGCAATCGGCTGGCCTCCGCCAGTGCGGTTGTCGTGGTTCTCCTCGTGCTGCTTGCAATCTTCGCCCCCTGGGTCGCCCCCCACGACCCACTCTACATCGACATGGGCCACAAATTCGCCAAGCCCGGTCAGGCCGGGTTCCTGTTGGGCACCGACGAGCTAGGCCGAGATCTCCTCAGCCGTCTCCTGTACGCTGGCCGGGTTTCCCTCGCCGTCGGACTGGTAACTGCGCTGGTTTCGGTAGTGATTGGATCAGTGCTCGGTGCCCTGGCCGCGTATTATGGGCGGGCCGTCGATGCCCTGATTATGCGGTTTGCGGACGTGCTGCTCTCCATACCGACGATCTTTCTGTTGCTAGCCCTCTCGGCGTTCCTCAAGGCCGACCTAACTACCATCATTCTGATCATCAGCTCGAACTCCTGGATGCCGGTGGCATGCTTGGTCCGCGGCCAGATCCTCTCGATCAAGCAGCAGGAGTTTATCCTGGCGGCTCGCGCACTCGGGGCGAGCGACACCCGACTCATCTTCGCGCAACTCTTGCCAAACGCACTGGCTCCGGTTCTGGTCGCGGCAACATTAAACGTGGCGACTGCCATCCTGACGGAATCGTTCTTGAGTTTCCTCGGGTACGGCATCCAACCCCCGACAGCGAGTTGGGGAAACATGCTCAACAACGCTCAGGCCTACGTCCTCTACGCCCCCTGGGTGGCAGTCTATCCTGGAATCATGATCACCCTGACCGTGCTGGGCTTCAACTTTGCCGGAGACGGACTGCGCGACGCTCTGGATCCCCGACTAAGCATCTACTGAGCGTTGACCGGAAGGGTTCGCGAGTGTGCGGGGTAGGTCGGGGTTGATGTGAGGACCATGTGCCTCTCGCTAACACCCAACAAGGAGGATGCCATGGCGACGCGGGGGAAGATCGACAAATGCAGCGCCAGCAAATTGCTCTCTCGGCGGCAGCTACTCAAAAGCGGAACCGTCGCCAGTGGCCTGGCTGCAGCAGGCATGCTGTGGCCAGGCCATGGCGGCGCTGCCCAGACGGCGCAGCCTGTCCAACCTGTACCGACCACCTCGGCTCTCCAACCGCAGAAGGGGGGCCAGATCACCGTTGGCACCTCGCAGGAACTGGAGACCTTCAATCCCCTGATGCCTTTTTTCGAGGCCCAGCGAGGCGTCCAAATGTGCATCTTCGATTCTCTTTGGCGGATGGATCCCAAGGGAAACTATGTCCCCAACTTGGCGGCCGAAATTCCGACGCAGACCAACGGAGGCATCTCCAAAGACGGGACGCTCTTTACTGTGAAGCTCCGCAAGAATGCCAAATGGCATGACGGTCAACCCTTTACCGCCAAAGACGTCGTGTTCCACTGGCAGACGATTCTAAATCCCAAGGTGAGGGTTCACACGACTTCGGGTTTTGATCAGATCGCATCGATGTGGACCACAGATGACTTCACGGTGAAGTTCAAGATGAAGGAGACCTACGCTCCCATCCTGGTGACCCTCTCCGACATGTACATCGTACCGGAGCACATCCTGTCCAAGAGTCCGGACATCAACAAGGATGAGTTTAACACCAAGCGACCCATCGGCACCGGACCCTTCAAGTTCGTGGAGTGGGTGATGGGAGACCACGTTACGCTGGAGGCCAACCGGGCGTATCACGGCCCTGGGCCTTACCTGGATCGGGTCAACTTCAAGTTCACCCCCGACCTCAACGTACTGTTCACCCAGCTCCAGACGGGTGAGGTCGACATCTTCGGACAGCAGGGTATTCCGGCAGATCTCTTCTCCGATGTGAAGAAGCTGCCCAACGTCAAGGCGTTCGCGACCCCTTCTTACACCTGGGAGGCCATTTGCCCCAACATGCTCTTGCCACTCTTTCATGACAAACGAGTTCGGCAGGCCATTTACTTTGGTATGGACAAGAAGCCGATCATCGACAAGGTCTACCTTGGGGTCGAGCTGGAAGCAGAAACTTACATTCCCCCCATGTCCTGGGCCTACAATCCCAAGGTCAAGGGGTATCACAAGTACGATCCCGAGAAGGCCAAGCAGTTACTAGAAGAGGCGGGCTGGAAGGTCGGTCCGGATGGTATCCGCGTCAAGGACGGGAAACGCCTCACCATCGAGAATGCTTGCACCGCCGGCAATCAGCAACGGGAGCAGACACAGCAGATCCTACAGCAGCAGTGGCGAAACATCGGCGTCGAGTTGGCGATCAATAACAAGCCAGCCGCTGTTCTTTTTGGCGAATTCTACCGGATGTCCAAGTTCCAGACGATATTCAACGGGATGCCGGTCGCTGGTGGCGACCCAGACATTACCTTCCGTCTGGATAGCAAGTACATCCCCGCCAAAGGTGGCATGGGTCGGAATAGTGTTGCGTACGAGAATCCAAAAGTGGACCAGCTGTGTGAAGCCGGGGCACGAGAGATGAATCGGGAGAAGCGAAAGAAAATCTATTGGGACCTCCAAGAGATATTGGTGGACGAACTTCCGTATCTACCGATGTTTCATTATGTAATGCTCCGAGGGGCGCAGACCCGCGTTCAAAACTTCTGGCCGAACCCCTGCATGTATGATGACATGTGGAATGCGAATGAGTGGTGGGTCAAGAAAGCGTGAGGTGACGCCCAAAGTTAACTGACGTTGTAGTGTCGATTCCGATGCGGAAGGAGACGCAGTGTGACACTCAATGTTCCATTTGCTGTGACGTATATTCGCTTTGGCCGTTCCCGAGATCGGGGCCTCTTACTCGTCCGATAGGGCATGAAGTGGAAGGAGATCGGATCGGGTGAGCTACAACTTTGGCGGAGGACCCGAAGTGTCGACAGTCGCGGTTAGCGGGCGGCGGCATTTAACCACACTGGTCTGAGGTGAATTGAGCGCGAAAGAGTCACACTCTCTCTTTGCACGATTGAGAAGGAGGGACCCTTTGACTGAGAAAGGGCTCAGGGGAACAGGCAAATGTACACCGTGGGCCAGAGGTACATCTCTCCGTAGGTGAAGAGGCAATCGTCGCATACGAAGGAGAGACGATTGCGGCTGCCCTCCTTGCGACGGGGCACCGCGGGTTTCGCCACACAGTCAGCGGTGAGCCAAGGGGTATGTTTTGTGGGATCGGCCTGTGTTATGACTGTATGGTAACGATAGAGGGAGTGGGCAATGTCCGTGCCTGTATCACCCCGGTACGCGAGGGAATGAAGGTCATCACATCACCGGTCACCCCCTAGGGTATTGCAAGCCCTTTACGGGCCAAATAATACTCTCGCGAGGAGAGCCTAGTGGCGATCTTCGGCGAACTGCACAATAGCGGTGGCCCCAAAGAGCTGGACAGGAATCGGGGCGCGATAAGTGAAACTCTGCCGGGGTCACGTTACGCCGCCTCGAGCTGAGGCCGCGAGGCAAAGTAGACCATATCGGGGGTCTGGCCGTCCAGCGCTGTGTGAGGCCGGCCTTGGTTGTAAAAAGTAAAATAGGCGACCAGGTGCCGCTGGGCGTCAGGCACCGAGTCATAGGCATGCAGGTACACTTCCTCGTACTTGACGGTCTTCCAGAGGCGCTCAACGAAGCAGTTGTCGCGCCAGGCCCCCTTGCCGTCCATGCTGAGGGCGATGCCGTGCTGCTGGACCAGGGCGACGAAGGCCATGCTGGTGAACTGGCTCCCCTGGTCGGTGTTCAGGATCTCCGGGCAGCCGTGGGCCCGGATCGCGGCCTCCAGGGCCTCCAGGCAACCGTCCCCGGTCAGGGTGTTCGAGAGGCGCCAGGCCAGGACCCGGCGGGTCGCCCAGTCCAGCACGGCCACCAGGTAGAGGAAGCCCCGGCGCATGGGGAGGTACGTGATGTCCATGGCCCAGACCTGGTTCGGGGCCGTGATCGCCAGGGTGCGCAGCAAGTACGGGAACCCCCGGGGCCCCGGGTGCGGCTGGGTGGTGCGGGGGTGCCGGTACAGCGCTGCGATCCCCATCCGCCGCATCAACGTGGCCACGTGCTTCCGGCCGACGGCCATGCCCCGGAGGCGCAGCAGGTCCCGGAGCATCCGGCTCCCAGCGAAGGGATGCAGCAGGTGCAGCTCGTCGAGCTGCCGCATCAGGGCCAGGTCCCCTGCGCGGACGGGGCGCGGGGTGTAGTAGACCGAGGACCGAGTCACGGCCACCAGGCGGCACTGGTGCGTGACGGGCAGGGGGTGCTGGCGGTCGATCATCGCTTCGCGCTCGCATCGGGGATGCGACCGAGCGCGCCGGCCAAAAAATCGTTCTCCAGGACCAGCTGGCCGATCTTCGCGTGCAACGCCTTGACATCCGGCACGCTGGCCTGGCGCTCGGCGGACGTGGCGAAGAGCTCCAGCGCCCGCTCCAGGAGCTGGGCCTTCCACTGCGTGATCTGGTTGGGGTGGACGTTCGAACTGCTGCGCGAGCTCGGCGAGGGTTCGATCGCCCTTCAGGGCAGCCAGGGCGACCTTGGCCTTGAAGGCGGGGGCGTGGTTCCGTCGGGACCGTTTCATGGGCTGCTCTCCTTGTGGGACGGCGATGCGTCCCGTCCAGTAGAGCAGAGTTTTCACTTAAACGCCTGTCCTATTTTCCGGAACCGGCTCTAATCATGGAATTGTCAAACGCCGGGAGTCGCCCGGCACAGCCGGAGGGTTACCTTAGGGAACTTAGGGCCAGCTATGCCAGGTTGGAGGTAGAAACCAGCAATGCGAGAAGTGGAGATTGCTATCGTAGGTGCCGGGCCGGCGGGACTGGCCGCTGCTCTCGAGGCGGCCGAGATCGGAGTGGAGGCTGTTGTCATCGAGGAATACCACACTCTCGGTGGCCAGTTCTACAAGCAGGTTCCGGAAGGATTCTCTCTCAACAATCCCAGGAAGGAAGGCCGCCAGTATGCCGATGGGGCGGAGATCATTCGGCGACTGCAGAGTACGGGTGTGGAGCTTATGACCGATACACTCGTCTGGGGCATCTTCGGTGAGCGGACTTTGGCCCTCTACCGAAACGACCGTACGGAATTCCTCCGTCCCAAGAAACTCGTCCTTGCCCCTGGTGCCCAGGAAGTTCCGATCGCGTTTCCGGGATGGACCTTGCCCGGCGTAATGATGGGAGGTGCGGCCCAGACTCTCCTGGTAACTCAGCGGATCCTGCCAGGACGAAAGGTGGTACTCGCCGGAGTCGGTCCCCTCCAACTAAAGGTGGCTAGCCAGCTCGTAGAGGCTGGAGTGGAGGTGGTCGATGTTCTCGAGGCCTCTGCAAGGTCACCAATCTCGATGGAGAACGCCCTTCGATCATTAGGCCACTGGAGCAAAATGCGAGAAGGGATAGAGTATTGGTTAAAGCTCCAGAGGGCGCGAGCCCCCTATCACGAGCGGCAGGTACCGGTACGGGCGTTGGGCAGGGACGATCTAGAAGCCGTGGTTGTGGCCGAGGTAGACGAGGACTGGGAGGTCGTGCCAGGTACCGAACGAACACTGGAGGCGGACTGCCTCTGTCTATCCTACGGATTCCTACCTTCTATCCAGCTGGCGAGTCTCGTGGGTTGCAGGCTGCTCTTTGAGGAACGCGCTGGTGGATGGATAACCTGGCATGATGTTAATCAGCAGACCAGCATCGAAGGCGTGTATGTGGCCGGTGAAGTAGGCGGCATCGGGGGCGCGGATGTCGCTGAAGAAGAGGGTCGACTGGCTGTGATTGCGGCAGCACGCTCCCTGGGGCGCCTTGCTGCCTGCGACCGCCAGCGAGAGGAGCGACGGGCCCGTAAGAGACTAGGATCGGCTCGGCGGTTTGCTGAGCTGGCAGGCGACATGATGGCTATCAAACCTGGCCTTTTTGGCATCATCACCGATGACACGGTAATCTGTCGCTGTGAGGAAGTTACTGCCGGCCAAGTGAAAAAGACGCTCTTCGATGGCGACCCCACCCCACGGGGGGTGAAGACCCGCACCCGCGCAGGAATGGGTCGGTGCCAGGGGCGGATGTGTGGTTTCCTGGTGCGGCAGCTTCTCAGCAGAGAAACCCGAACTCCCCTCAGTGAGATCCCGCTCGATACACTTCGACCGCCAGTGAAGCCCGTTCCGGTCCACGCCTTGTCCACGACTGCTGACCTGTGGCAGGACGGAGCCCTATCAATCGAGCGAGGGCATGGAGGAGAAGGTGACGCGAATCATAGATGAGGCAGAGGTAGTCGTCATCGGGGGGGGGATCATCGGATGCTCTATTGGTTACCATCTCGCAAAGGCTGGCCACAAGGTGGTATTGATGGAGAAGGAAGTCATCGGCTTCATGGAATCAGGTCGTAATGGCGGCGGAGTGCGACAGCAGGGGCGTGATTTGAGGGAATTGCCGATGGCTATGGAATCCATCAAGATGTGGCAAACCCTGGGCGAAGAGTTGGAGTGTGACAATGAGTACCGGCGCGGCGGCAATCTTCTCGTTGCCACTAACGATGAAGAAGCAGAGCACATTAAGCTCGCGGTGGCTCGGCAGCAATCGCTCGGGCTTGACTTGTCCTTTCTGAGTGGGAAGGAGGCGAGGCAAGTCTGCCCAGCTCTTTCAGACTCTATCGTGGCGGCAAGCTATTGCCCAACCGACGGAAAAGCCAACCCGATGGCCACCACAATTGGCTTCGGACGAGCAGCCGCACGTTCTGGTGTCAGGGTCATGCTCCACACGGAAGCAGTAGGTATCGAGGTGGTCGATGGGGAGGTCCGAGGCGTTACGACCCAGGAGGGAATGGTTCGGACGCCAGTGGTGGTCAATGCAGCTGGACCCTGGGCACGCCGAATTGGAGAACTGGCTGGGTGTAACGTTCCTGTCATTAACCGGCGGAACCAGATCATGGCAACCGAGAGACTCCCTCCGTTGTTTGATCAATTCGTTTCGGGTAGTACCGTCTACTTCAACCAGACTCGGGCCGGTAGTGTTGTCATTGGGGGGAGCGGCCCTTGGGAGCGAGTAAGTTACGAGACTGCAACCACAGGTAAGACGATCATGCGCTATGCTGGTCGATCCAGCACACTTCTCCCAGCTCTTAAAATGAGTACAGTGGTGAGGGCCTGGGCCGGGATTTCGGGGAGAACGATAGATGAGATCCCGATTATGGGATTCGTTGACAGACCGAAAGGGTTCTGTAACGCTTGTGGATTCAGTGGACACGGTTTCGCACTGGGACCGATCAGTGGAAAGCTCATCGCGGAGATGATCCTATGCGGTAGGCCTTCGCTCTCGTTGGATGCCTTTCAGATCGGACGCTTTCCTCTGGACTTCGACCCAATTGCCGCGTACGAACGGATCCGGGTGCAAGAACCGCCCATCTTGGGGCCTGGCGGGTAGACTCTCTTCCACGGTAGTCTGGTTAAGGGAGAAGAAGATCGCGTGGGCTCGTTCGGTGCGAATCTAAGGCGCAGTCTGTCGTTAGCCCAAGTTCCGCAGTTGGGGGTTCACGAGAACATAACCGAGGCTCGGCGTTGGCGTAAGTCTGCGCCTGCTGGCACCAGGACGCCGATAAACGGCATGTAGTGGCGACCTCCCCACTGACGGGGCCCGAGATCTCGCGTATATCGGGCCCAGTATGTACCTGCGCCACAGCACGCGCCGCAAGGACGGGAAGGCAGAGCCGGCCCCGCAAAATAGGACAAGCGCGTAAGTGAGAACTCTGCTCTACTAGACGGGACGATGGCCCGTCCCGGAAAGGAGAGCAGCGGATGAAACGCCCTCGACGGAATCACGCCCCCGCGTTCAAGGCTAAGGTGGCCCTCGCCGCCCTGAACGGGGACAAGACGCTGGCCGAACCCGCGCAGCAGTTCGACGTGCACCCGAACCAGATCACCCAGTGGAAGAGCCAGCTCCTGGAACGGGCCATCGAGCTTTTCACCACTCCCGCCGAGCGCCAGGCAGCCGGCCGCGGCGTCAAAGCGTTGCACGCGAAGATCGGCCAGCTGGTCTTGGCGAACGCTTGTTTGGCCGGCGCGCTCGGTCGGCTCCCCGATGCGAGCGGCAAGCGATGATTGACCGGCAGCATGCCCTGCCGATGGTGCGTCAGTGCCGACTCCTGGCGCTCCCGCGGTCGTCGGTGGCCTCCACGCCCCCTCCGGGGCCCCCGGCGGACTTGGCCCTGATGCGCCAGCTCGACGCGCGGCACCTGGAACACCCCTTCGCCGGGAGCCGGATGCTCCGGGACCTGCTCCGGCTGCGGGGCGTGGTCGTCGGGCGGAAGCACGTAGCCACGTTGATGCGCCGGATGGGCATCGTCGCGCTCTACCGGCCGCCCCGGACCACCCAGCCGCACTCGGGGCATCGGGTGTTCCCGGTCCCTGCTCCGGGATCTGGCGATTACGCAGCCCAACCAGGTCTGGGCGATGGATCTCACGTACCTCCCGATGCGCCACGGCTTCCTCTACCTCGTCGCCGTCCTGGACTGGGCGACCCGCCGCGGCCTGGCGTGGCGCCTCTCGAACCCGCGGACCACCGACTGCTGTCTCGACGCCTTGGAGGCGGCTGTCCGCGCCCACGGCTGCCCGGGGATCCTCAACACCGACCAGGGCAGCCAGTTCACGAGTACGGCCTTCGTTCATATGGTGCACCAGCACGGCATCCAGCTCAGCATGGATGGCAAAGGCGCCTGGCGCGATAACCTCTTCGTCGAGCGCCTCTGGAAGAGCGTGAAGTACGAGGAAGTCTACCTGCATGCGTATGCCACAGTGCGCGAGGCTCAGCGGGGCTTGGCCCGGTACTTCACCTTCTACAACTCCGGCCGCCCTCATGCGGCGCTGGACGGCCGGACCCCGGATATGGTCTACTTTGCCTTGCAGTCTCAGCCCGAGGCCGCGTAACGTGACCCGAGCAGAGCTTCACTTAGTGCGCCCGGATTCCTGTCCAACTCCGTGGGGCCACCTCCCTGCGCAATAATTCGCTCCCTCCCTTTCCCTGTAACTGATAGCCTTCCCTCTCTGGGGTCCAAACCGTTTTCTTATCTAGATCAGCCAGGGGAGCGGTCTGGACGGCCCACCCGGAGCCGTTGCCAGTTGTGTTCCGCAAATTCATTCCTCCGGTGACGCTGCTAGCCTTTCCAGCTGGTATTCGGGATGGAGTCCGCCCACAATCGATTGCGCTCCGACCCGGCGCTCGCGCGGGAGCAGATGGCCGACCATCGGCGCGACCGGGGGCTCGGGCGGCGGGGGCGGCACGCCCGGCCCAAGGGACGAGAGAGGACGGCCGCGGCGAGACCCGACCCCGGGGCCAGCAGAAGCTCCGCGGCCATCGGTGCCTAGCCCCCGGTGACGGTGTCCCGGGCTATGGCCGCGCTCAGGCGCTGGGGCTCCGCTGGACGCCGGGGCCGCCCGGGGCGGCACCGTCCACGCCAGCAGCGTCGAAATGCCTCGCGGGGCCGACGGGAGAGATGTGCGAAGAGACCGAATGTCAGCCGCGAGGGCGGTCCGCGACCGAAGGCTGGCGGGCCGGAACCACACGCGATCCCTCGGGAGCGCCGCCAAAGCCTAGCCCCGTTCAACACAGGACCGCAACCGTGGCATGCCCAACCCCGGGGGCCCCTCTTCAGAGGGAAGTCCCGTCAGGTGTGATTCAAAGCGGGGAGTCTATCAGGGCCGAGGGCACTCGCGATGACCCGGGCCCCGAGGCACACCCCGAGGACGGCGACGCCCCGCTGGATCGCCTCGCGGAGAAATTCCTTCTCGGGCCGGAGCCACGGCAGGGTGGTCTCGTCGTTCACGCTCATCGGCCCACCCGGCGCGATGATGAGATCAAGTCCGTTCACGGGGGGGAGGCTGGGATCGGCAGAGAACCACGTCGTCGTGATCTTGGCGTGCCGCGCCTCGAGCCAGGGGGCGATGCTGCCGAGCCCCTCGAAGGGCACGTGCTGGAGGACGTGGACGTTCATCATGTCCTCGCCCTCATCTCGAGCAGTGCAGGAATCGAGGCGAGCAAGAATGAGCCGACCATGGCTGCGGCCATGAGCGCAAACGCTAGCGTGTACGTTCCCAGCCGATCGAACACTAATCCCGCAACGTACGGGCCGATCATGCTTCCAAGGCTGAACCCAACGTTCTGGAGCCCGAGCAGATGCCCGAGACGGGGCCCTTGGAGCCGGTCGGTGAGAAGAGCTGCAAACACGGGCGGGGCACTGCCGCTGGCCAGGCCTGCGGTGACCACGCACACCCCAAGCATCCAGCCGTGCCCCGGGCGGGTCGCCAGGAGCGCACTATATCCCAACGCGTACAGGACCGCGATGCCGGCGTAGGTTGGCAGCCGCCCGATGCGGTCGGAGAGGGCCCCCGACACTAAGCCCCCGATCGTTGCCAGTGCGAATGTCCCTGAGAACGCCGCCGCCGCAGCCATCTTGGAAAACCCGACATCGACGAGATACGGCGCCACGTGCACAACGAGCGCGTACATGCTCGTGCCGCGCAGGATATTCGCGGCGAAGATGCACCAGTAGCCGGAAGGGAATCCCTGCGCCGTCTCGTCCAGAGATGCTTTCGCCGGAACAGGGTCCACGGCCGGGCGCCCATCCGGGGAGAGGCCGATCTCCTGAGGGTCATCGCGTACCAGGCCCAGAAGCAGCGGCAGGGAGGTCGTAAGGATTAGGATGCCGAAGAGCGCATAGGTGGACCGCCATCCGACCTCCGCAATTCCCCATTGCGCCAGGGGCGCAAACAGCGCCGCGCCTAGCGGAAGGGCGGCAAGGACCCAGCCGGTGGCGAGCCCCCGGTAGCGGACAAACCACCGGGCGATCAAGGCGTTGTTTGGCACATAGGAAATCCCGCCGTCGGCAAGCCCTCCGAGGACGCCGAACGCGAGAGAGAGCTGCCAAAACTGCCGGACTTGACTGCACGCGAGGAGGACCAAGGCCCAGATGACTGTGCTCCCGACGAGTACCCTGCGGGGGCCGACACGATCGATCAAAGCGCCGAGGCCCCAGCCGCTCAGGCCATACACGATAATGTGCACGGAGAATATCCCGGCCATTCGGCTTCGACTCCCCCCAAATTCCTCAAGTAACGCGATGAGAAACACTGAAAAGACCTGGCGGGGCCCGACCGAAATCATGAAGGCAAGGAACACCACTCCGGCGATAATCCATCCATGGAAAATTCTAGAACGCATCGCTGGCCTCGACCGCAGACTGTGAGGGCGGTCGTACAGGTCCATTCGACCGCTTGAGCACCCGGCTTCGCAGATTGCACGAGCCGGGACTAATAATTGCCGCCACAGTGAGATGCCATAGCGAAACCGAAACACGGCGTGCATAGCGGGTAGAATTATTTTCGGCCAACAGGGAAGCAGCGTGGAACACGTTCGCAGAAGGGATTTTTTCTGACGACCGGTGCATGGCCAGACGGTTCAACAACGCGCCGCGAGCTTGGGCACAGCGCAAGTGCTCCCGGCCCCGCAGAGGCCCTAGCAGAATCCCTACACGGAGCCCCGCATCGGGAGCATTCGGCGGGAATGCCTGGATCACATGATCGTCTTCAGCGAGGATCACTGTCACCTCGACCTGGGGCGGTGCGTTGCGCATTATCGGCGCTGGCGGACGCACCTATCGTTGACCATGGATGCGCCAGACGAACACCCGGTGCAGCCACTCGAGCACGGTGCCGTCGTCGCGGTCCCGGAAGTGGGGTGGGTTCCATCACCACTATGAACGACGGACACTTTGAGGCCGAGGGTAAGATGGGTTTTCCGGAAGGGCAGGTTCGGGCATGGCGCAAGTACTTACGGTCCCACGGAGTCCGTGGCAGAATCCGTATACGGAGCGGGTGATCGGGAGGATTCGGCGAAAATGCCTGGACCACGTAATCGTGTTTAGCGAAGGGCATCTCCGCCGCCTTGTCGCGAGATACGCCGATTTTTATCACCCCTGGCGGACGCACCTGGCCTTGGATATGGATGCTCCAAATGGCGGCCGGTACAGCCACCGGATCAGGACGCCATCGTCGCGGTCCCAGAGGTAAATGGGTTACATCACCACTATGAACGGCGAGCCGCATAAGGGCCGACGTGCGATGGGCATTCGGGAAGGACAGTTTGCGCTGGAGGCCGATTCTGGTAATCAGCTGAATCTCTTCGAGTAACGTTGGGGCAGCAGTGCGGCTCACTGTCTGGAAATGGCAGGAGCAGTACAAGGCCCAGCGGTCCAAACATTTTAGGTTCAGTAAAAAGTTGAATAGACCACTCTGCCGGCAAAGAGCATCGCTGCCAGCGCATGTGTATCAATTTCGGCAGGAATTCAACCATTGGACCATACTATGAGCGCCGAACCTGCCGGGGTATACCGATGGATGACAATCTCTCCAGCATTCAGGGAAATCCACCACGACGGAGACGCCACCATCCGTTCTTGAGTCAGCAGGGATTCTTGTCGATGCCCTTCATGCTCAGCATTGCGAGCTAAGGTTTAGGTCACGATCGTTGCGCTACAGAGTTCCCCTATGAATCACATAGCGGTGAATCCCCCATCAACCACAAAGACTCCCCCTGTGCAATAGCTCGCTTCTTCTGAGGCAAGGAAGGCCACAACAGGAGCGATTTCATCAAACCGGCCGAGTCGCCCCATAGGGATTTTCGCCCTTAGCCGGCTTTCTCGAGCGAACAAGTCTAGTTCTTCGCTATCCGGCGGCCGCTCCAATGCTCCAGGAGCGACGATGTTACATCGGATCCCTTGAGGTGCATATTGCACCGCGAGCGCACGCACGAACGCATGGAGCGCCCCCTTGCTCGCCGTGTATGCGGGATTTTGCGGCGTGGAGGCACTGAGGGCCGCGATCGAGCCCGTGACTACAACCGCCCCCCCTTGGCCTTGGGCGAGCATTTGCCGAATCCCTGCACGGCAAGCAAGAAAGACGCCGCGTACATTTACTGCCTGCGTATCCTCCCACGCGCCTAGGGTCTGCTCGTGGATCGGCCGGTCACGGGTGTGAAGTTGTATGCCAGCGTTGGCAATGAGGATGTCCAGACGTCCAAATTTCTGAACCGCGGCGGTTACCGCGCCCTGCACATCATTTTCGTTCGAAACATCACCTACGATTTTGAGAGCTTGCCCACCCGTCTTTTGCACATCTTGGGCGGTGGCTTCGACTGTGCTGCCCGTGCGGCCCATAGCCACAATTGCCGCTCCCTCCTGCGTCAAACACAATGCTGTTGCCCGACCAATACCGCTGCCAGCGCCTGTAATCAATGCTACTTTGTTTTCAAATCGCATCGCATTATTCACATGTGTCCTCATCGAAGACCCGACCTTTTCAGGCCCCAGGATGATGGGCTCGACTGTCCGCCTTGGAGTGCACCGCACCCGGGAAGTCGAGCTGCCCGCCCACGCTTTTTAGCTTCCACCTCGTCTGCCGACGAAGTGACGCCTAACACAAAAGCATGAACTCCTTTTACCTGGTCCCAGGCCGCCATCTATTGAGGGCCCTCCCAGTTTCGCGCGAAAAGCCGAAGATGTAAACACTGAGGTGCGGCATGTATCGCTTACAAGCTCGTTGTTGTTAGTACGGGCAGTAGAAAGTGAACTTAAGTGGCATCTCCACGTGTGCGTACGCACCGGTGATCATTCAGTGCTTTCACCCTCTCGCACTCGGCGTACACGCGACACGCTCTAAGGCGAAAACGCGACAAAATGATATTGCCGATTGCGACCGAGCTCGATGAGGTTGGCACCTAACTGGTCTTGGTAAGGCGCTTCTTCACCTCCACCCCGGCTAGTTGTTCGAGGACCTTGGCCACGGCCGAGTCATCCTCACGCGCCAGTCCTGCCACCATACCCGCCTGGTAGGCCATGTAGGCCATAGGGGCCAGTAGTAGCGGTGTCTTTGTGTCACGCGCTGCCTCCAGCACGATCCCCATGTCTTTGTGCAGGATTTCGAGTGCGCCGCGATTGGTGAAATCTCGCGCCATCAGGCGATCCACCCGGTTGCGAAAGGCCCATGAGTCACCGGTGCCGTGGCTGATCACCTCATATACGAGCTCGGGGTCTAATCCCAACTTCGCTGCTAGCACCATCGCCTCGGAGGCGGCGACCTCGTGGATACTCATCAGCATCTGGTTGATCATTTTCAGCGCTTGGCCAGAGCCCACCTCCTCGCCAGCGTAGTAGAGGTGCTTGCCCATCGTCTCCAGGACCGGACGCGCCGCCTCGATTGCCTCCGGTGGACCGCTCAGCATCAAAGTCAGTGTTCCGTCCTTAGCGCGGAGCCAGCCCCCGCTCACGGGCGAGTCAACATAACGCGCCCCTGTCGGCACTACCAGGGAGGCCAGATGCCTAGCCTGGGCGGGCGAGATAGTACTCATCCCGATCACGGTCTTGCCAGGACCCAGCCCCCCCAGGGCGCCCTCCTCACCCGCCAATACCGTCTCCGCCTGTAAGTGATTTAGAACCATCATCACCAACACGTCGCTCTTGGCTGCTGCCTCCCGCGAGGACGACGCCACATCAGCTCCGGCCGTCGCTAGCTCTGCCATGGGTTCTGGGCGGAGGTCGTAGACCAATAGCGGTAACCCCGCCCTGCGCACGCTCAAAGCCATCCACTTGCCGATAGCTCCCAGTCCAATGAAACCGACCTTTGGTTGACCCATAGAATGCCCCTTCTCATATAGTCGTACCAGTCCGGTAGTCGAACTTTTCCGATCTCGAGTCAAACCGTGCCTTGATTACCGCTCCGATGAAAAGTGAGCTCCATCAATGGCTACGCCTCGCCACTGACCGTGCCGATGCCCTCACCGGACACCAGTGCCCGCAAAAATACTACTTCTTGAAGCGGACGATTGTATATCCATCGTCCGGTATTACTAGTCCTAACTTTGGTAATGAATTCAGTATCCTACCGGCCCACGTCTACACGCACTGGACCTCGTCGAAAACCAGCCAGCTTTGCTCCAAAACCTCCGCTCCACACAGGACAGGGTGCAGCGTGGAGTCGGTAATCATCCATGCTTCCGGACCTCGGGGGCTGCGACAACTGAACTCGGCTGGCTCACACGTCCAAGGCGCTTGACGTACTCGAGCTGTCCCGGGATTTGCGCGTCGATTTCCAGCTCAAGGCGCTACCCTGGAAAATGACATGCCGCCAGGACCTCACGAACCTCGCCGTCGGTTAAGCGAACGTAATCATGGGCCATGACTTCAGCCAGCATGGCCGAAGTCCAGAACGTCGTAACCTGGGGTGGCGTCGAATATCCATTTCTCCAACGCCGGCTCTATAATCACATTTGGGATAAAACGCCAACCGATGTCCCAAACCACTTCTGGCGACTCACACATAAAGACCAATTTGCCCTGATATTTCCCTTGTACGAGATAGACGTTCGGACAGGTATAGTATACTTTCCAGCCCAGGTTAGCTAGTGCTAACTCGGCGTGACGCTGGATCACGTCGGGATGGACGGATGTATGGACGTTGATATGCGTGTGTCCCGTTGTAGGCTTGACTGGAAAGTCTAGACCCTTGCGAAAGTGATCGGACCTGAAGTATGCTTCGACTGCTTTCTCCTCAGCTGGCCCTGGGGCCCGGAAAGGAAATTGTCGACAGAACTGATTGATGTACCAGCGATTCCAGATGAGCAGATTGCAACCCGACTCGCCCCCCTCACAGGCACGAAGGCCAACGTCGGCCTTGAAAAACCACTGATAGTCGAAGTGCGGCTTCCCCTTCGGCTCCACGCCATGGAGGCTGCCCATTCCGGCTTTAGGAGACATATGGTCTATCTTCCGTGAAGACGGCCAACCCATCCGATCAAAGTAGCCACACATGATCCGCTCGAGTGAATCAGGATGGATTGACGTATCGACATAGGTGTGGATATGCGTCCCCGTTGGATCGGGATCCTGTAGCGCGGCACAAATCCTGCGCCAGTGATCCGACGATGCAAAATATTCCTTTGCCTCATTGAGGATAGCCTGCCTGTTCATGTGTGCCCCCTTTCAATAACCATAGACATTGCGGAACTGACAAGAGATGCTGTCACGTAAGTCACGTCTCACCACCAAGAGTTACTTAACCCTCGAAAACGCCAAACGCAGACCCTTTATCCTCCGTAGATACGCTGCAGTTGTTCGGCTCCCCACCTAATGGCCGACAGAGCGTCGCCGGATTGGACAGCCCGCGCAAAAGTGTCAACCACGATATACTTCGAAAAGGCCAGCGAAGCCTTTTCGTTGGCGGGGCCAGCATAACCAATGTCGCGGCCGAACTTCGGCACGTCCCGGAAAACTGACATCTTCGGGTCCTTATCCCACATCGGGTCATCCGCATATTTTTTCGTGGTGGCAAGTTGATAACCGTCCTGAAGGCGTAACCATTCGCCGTACTGCTCATCCTGGAACCACCACTTCAGGAATTCCCTGGCCGCTGGGATATTCCTCGAGCTCTTCAAAATGCCAAAGGTCCGACTACCGAGCCAGTAAAAACGACCTGCAGGCCCTTTCGGAAAGAGCATATGATTCATATCCTGTGCGATCTCGGGCCTGTCCTTTTTGGCGGCAAAGTAAATGCTGGAGGCGTTTATGGTAGCCGACAGTTGCCCCGCCAGGAATGCGCGGTTATTGTTGCTGTCGTCCCAAGAGGTGCCGGTCTTGTCATAGCCGTCATTCCAAGCCTGGATGAAGCTTTTCATCCCGTCAACAAACTCCGGCTTGTTGAATAGGACCGTTTTGCCATCCCTATCCACTTCCATGGCACCGTAAGACCACAGGTATGGATAGCAAAAACACGGCGGGTCCCCCATGCTGTGACCCAAGGCTTGGCCAGCCGGATGCCCATTTGCCCTACATTTTTTGACGATGGCATGATACTCATCCCACGTGAAATCTAATTTCCTGCCATCCTCTGCATACGGGACCCCGGCATCCTTGAACCAACTAATCCGGTAATTTACAGAGTTGTTGTTCTGACCATGGGGAATGCCCAGATACCTTCCATTCACTCTGGCAGAATTTAATACATAAGGTTCGAAGCCTCCCCCTCGGCGACCGACTTCCTCAGCTTCCTCTGTCATATCGACTAAATTGTCCCTGTAGAGGAAGTTCCAGCCGGGCCAGAGTTCCGCGATGTCAATGCCTCCGCCATAAATAGCTGCAGCAACTTTGGACTGCACATCTGGCCAGTTTATGAAATCGGCCATCACCGAAACACCACTATCCCGGCCCCATTTTTGTGCCTGGCTCTTATAAAGCTCTTGAGCGGGTGCAATGAAGTATGACGCTTGCAAGATGGTAAGCCGGGTCCCTTTAATCAGTGCAGGCGCCTGTGCAAACGTCTTGCCCGGGATTCCGCTCGCCGTTAGATAGCCCAGGCCAGCCAATCCAGTCTTGATGAACTCTCGTCGCCCCACTTTCCAATTCGGTCTCGAGTTCGATAGGGCTTTCATGGAGGCCCTCCCTGTTAACCCATTTCAAAAAGGTTAATGGGAACCAATGGGGACGCATATCACATAGAACGCCTCTCACCCCCTTTCGGATAATCGGAATCCGTAGCTTCGTCCTCTCCGTACCCAAATATCAATAAATAGAAAAATTTCGATAGCATTTACTCGCCCCCTGCCGTGGTCTCCATTTCATCTCCTGAATTACCCGATGTCGAAGAGGATCTTGCCGCACTTGCCCGAGCGGGCCGTTTCAAAGGCCTTTTCGAACTCCTCCATGGGGAAATGATGGGTGAGCACGGGCGAGATGTCGATGTTGCCCGAGTCGAGGATGTCCGCCGCCTCGGTCCAGGTCGAGAACATGGTCCGGCCGGTGATCCCGTATACCGTCGCCTCCTTGTAAATCACGTCATTCACGAGATCGAGTTCCACGGTATTGTTGAAGAGCCCGACCAGGGACACGGAGCCGCCTCGGCGCAGGGCTTTGAGGCCCGTCTGGCAGGCTTCGCCGTTGCCCGAAAGCTCCACGAAGATGTCCACCCCGAACTCTCCAGTGGCCTTCATGATTTCCTTGACCACGTCAACCTTTTGGGGGTTCAGGACGACGTCCGCGCCCATCCGGCGGGCCAGCGCCAGCCGTTCCTCGCTGACGTCCGACGAGAAGATCTTCATGGCGCCGCTCATCCTGGCCACCGCGAGGGCGAACAGGCCAATGGGGCCGGCCCCGGTGATCAGGACCCGCTTTCCCGCGACCTTGTGCCGGGTCAAGGAGTGGACGCCGATTCCAAAGGGTTCATAGACCGCGCCAATATCGGGGGACGTGGCGGGCGAGAGCTTCCAGGCGCATATCTCCGGGATGGCGGCATACTCGCTGAAGGTGCCGGTCGTGTGCACGCCGATGATCTTCATGTCCCGGCAGACGTGCATCAGTCCGGTGTTGCACTGAAAGCAGACCTCGCAGGGGATGTGGGTTTCCACAGCCACGAGGTCGCCCTTCTTCAGGCGCTTGGTGTTCTTCCCCACCTCGACGACCTCGCCACAGAACTCATGCCCAAAGATCATGGGGAGCTTCAGGCGCTGCTGAGCGTAGGCGGTCCAGAAATAAATGTGGATATCCGTCCCGCAAATGGCCGCTCGCTTCACCTTCACCAGGACCTCGGTGTCCCGGATGCCGGGGACCTCGACTTCCCTGAGGACGGCGCCCGTCTGCGGTGTTTCCTTGATCAAGGCCTTCATTTTCATCGGAGACTCCTTTCAGCCCAGGATCGATTGGCGGCGTTTCAGACCCACGGGAAAAAGGACTTCCCCCTACTCCACGGACTCAAGTCCAAGGTAATCATAGAGGCCTACCGGAAAATCTGGAGTTAGCTGTGTTCCGCTCGCGGATGTCTTCTTACGTCTTACTTGCTTGCCAACAGCCCCCTTCTCAGCCCTGCGTATCCCGCACTCTTCCTCTTGCTCTGAAGAATCCATCCCAAGGTAATCAAAGGGGCCCACTGGAGTCTCCACGGGTTGGTGGGCTGTTTTTTGGGATGCTTTTTTGCTCCTCGCCGGCCTGCCAGAGCGTGAGTCACGCTGCCGTTTCATTCAAGCCCTCCATGGGCGTTGTACAGCCCCTTTCTTCGCCCAGCTGTCTCTGTAAGAAATAAACAATAATACTATGATCCGATCGCGTCGACGCGTCAACACGAAAGCTTGCGTCACGGTTTTGGCTAATCAACACGGGCAAGAAGGAGACATTAAAATTCTGTGGAGACACCCTGAAAATAGAAGATCCCAGGTCCAATCCAAGTGGACGGCAGATTCGAGCTCTAACCATTCCTAGAGAAAAAAGGGCGAGAGAAAATAACTCAGCCCAATAGGGGGAGCGGCTCCTTTCCTGTTCTCTCTTCCTTAAACTGTTCGGTTACAGCCTCAACCGCTCGTGCACTTTCTGCCCTCCATCCGGACTTACGCCCATGTCAAATTCGGACTCCTCTATCTCCTTGGCTCAGCCTCCCCATAAGTTGAGATCTCTTCATCACAGTTGCCTTCGGTGGCCGCCATGACCTCTTCGGATGTCGGGAGTCCTGCCTTTCTTGGCGGGGACGCCTTCTGCCTTCGCTTTCACAGCCTCCTGGACAGCGTTCTGGATGGCGGCAGGCGTCAGGCCGCAGCGCGCTTTGATCTCCTCGGCCGTCCCGGACTCGCCGAACACAGCCCTTACTCCGATTCTCTTTGTCTGGACAGGACATTTCTCGGAGATCAATTCCGCGACGGCACCGCCCAGTCCACCCAGAATGTTGCCATCTTCGACCGTCACAAGAGCCCCCGTTTCTTGGGCGGCCGACACCACAGCCTTTTCATCCAGGGGCTTGATCGTGTGTAGGTCCAGCACCCGTGCACCGATCCCACGGGCCTCGAGCATCCCTGCTGCCAGGATGGCGTTATGGACGAAGATGCCTGTTGCCAAAATCGCCACGTCCGCTCCCTCACGGTTGCGACTAATCACTCCAAGCCTCGCCCCGGGACTCATCGTCAGCTCGCCGCGCAGGACGCGCGGTTCGCCGTTTGCCGCAACAGAGCTAACCTCGATAGTGTGCCCCACATTGATCGCAATCAGCAACCGGTCGATTCCACTTCGGTCTGAACTCATTGCACATTCCGCCGTCCGATCTCCGTCCCCTAGGCGCGGCCGAGCCCAACGAACTAACTATTCTGCTCGATCCATAAACCCTTCCGCGCCTCATTGTTTACGTGTCAAAGTCTTTTGCGTCTCCCTTACCCTCCTGAAGTCGCGATATAGCAGTGTAAAGTCACTGTCCTTCATTCCACAGTCGACCGCTGCCTTAAGAAAAGCGAGCGTCTCCCTTCCATATGTGGCATCTGCGCTCACGCGATCGGCCAATGATACAGCCATAGAAAGATCTTTGTAGAGATTATATACACGCGATCTGCCATCCCACTGTTTCGAAAGAATGTGGCGCGGGAAGCGAACTTGGCTGATATAGCTCCTTGCATTCCCGTGGTTGAAGACGGTAATGACATCCTTAACATCGATTCGACACCTTTTGGCTATATTGCACCCTTCACACGTGACTAGGAAAATTGTATGGCATACCAGGTTATGAATGAGTTTCATAGTGTGACCAGCTCCGCTGTTACCTAGGAAGAAAATGTTGCTAGCAAAGGGAGCTAGGAATTTGCGCGTACGACGAAACGCACTCAATTTTCCTCCGACCATCAACGTGAGGGTTCCTTCTTTAGCAGCCTGAGCCCCTCCGCTCATTCCGACATCGAAATATTCGACACCCCGCCTAGCCGTCATTCGAGCCAGTCGACGGGAATTCAACGGATCCGATGTCGTCATATCGTACAGGACGAGCTGGTGATGAGCATTGGCGAGAATCCCGTCTTCTCCAATTAACATTCGTTCAATCTCAGCGCCCCCCGGGACCACAAGAAACACCGCTCCACAACGATACGCCATCTGAGACGGCGTTGATATCGTAACCCCTGGTTTCTGCCGCCATACCTTCAGGGCTCGTTGGGCAATGTCCCACACCTCAATCTCATAGCCAGCTCTCCGGAGGTTCTGAGCGATGCCTCGACCCATATTCCCCACTCCAACAACCCCTAGCCTCATGGACCCCACGAGTCACCCCCCGAGCGAATCACGGCATGGCAGCAAGTCTGCTGCTCATCTTCGGAGATGTTAGCCTCGCCCATGCCAAGATCGAGCCCCGCGTAGGTGCAAACACGAATAGGAGGCAATCCCTCAAGGCGTAACCACGATTTCCCAATGATGGGCAATACCACACACTCACGAAATATTGGACGAAGAGAGGGTGCCCATCTGATTTGCTCTGGCTGGAAATGGGATGTCGTCGGTACCGCTGACCGGACAAACCATGCAGGTTCGCCACTGGCGAAGGGAGGAATCTGGGCCGGGCGAAGTATTTCGGAAACAAAGGACTTCTGCTGGTGAAGCCTAAATGTCTTGCCTATGATAAAGTTGCTGAACATGTTCACACCAGTTCCCAACGTTCCACACACCGTAAGCGCCTAACCCTCCAAGGGGGTGCGGTCCATAATATACCGGCACATGAACCAGCGACAAGCCTTCATACTTGGAGGCGTCGATGAGAGCCTTTCGAAGGGAGTCGGGAGTGTTCCCGCCGTCCAAGCACCGCAGTCCCGGAATAACCGAACCCAACCGGAGATAGTTCACACGCACCGAGCTGCTAGTGCGAAACGCATGGCCGTACTGAGCCTCCTGCAATCCTGAAATGGCTGCCATTCGGCAGTTATCCAAGAGCAGGATTGTCCCGCGCACACCGTGCTCCACACCGTCCAGCAGGACCTGAGGATTCATGATAAATGAGCCCTCGCCACTGAAAGCAATCCCGTATTGCGGTGCATCAGCAATCGCCGACGCAAGCAGGGCACTCACTGCAAACCCCATATAGGAGGCACCCGTCTCAGTAATGGTCTGCATTGGCTCATCGTCTTCTACCACTTGAAATCCTACCGCCTGTACATCTCCCGCATCAAAATACTTGACCGCGCCAATCTCCTTGGCAAAATCCGCGGCGATTTTGATCGCCGCGGGCTGGGTCAGGACGTGACCTCCCCACAAATCATCCCAGAGAGCAGGATTGGCGTACCGCTCTGCCTTAAACCCCTCCCACTCTCGCTTTTTCTCGGCAGCCAGTTGCAACCAACTGGCCCCTTGCTCTCGATCAGTCCCACCGTGTTGTTCCAGAGCAGCAAGAAGCTGACGGATCACAACACCAATGTCGCCTGCCAAAGCGACTGTGCGGTTGTAATGCGTTGCATCTGTCAGATCCGCATTGATATTTATCACACCGTCAACCGAGGCATAGGCGGTGCCTGAACAGTCCGCTTGGCACACACCACGTGACCCGATTACGATAAGTAGGTCCGCTTGGCTCGTCATGAAATTCCCCGACAGCGAGCCCTTGCTCCCACCTACTCCCATGTTCCGCGGGTCGCCACGTGCCAGGATTCCTAACGCCCCGGGTGACAGAACGGCGACCCCATTCACCGCCTGAACCAGGGCCCGGATCTCAGACGGAAACAAGCGGCCACCCCCACCGACCTTCATGATGATCCGGTGATGAGTCTGAATTAATTCGACGGCTTTCTCTAGGACATGGGCATCGCCCACAGCCGCCGGCGGCGCTGTGATGGCATCCGGCAAAGCGCGCAAGTTAAGCACCACCTGCATTGGCTGGGTATTCAAGGGCAGGAGCAAAAAGAAGGGAACGGCTCGGAAAGAGCGGTGCACTGCAATACTCCCCCGACGCAAAGCCGCCCGCAATGCCTCCGGCGTATGCAAGGTGTAAGACTCCCCCATCAGCGCCGTCAGTTGCCCGAAAAGGCCCTGGACATGCTTGGGGATGGCCTGCATGTTCGGACCTTCCCCGTGGGTTGTCTCATCCCCATAGATATGGTAGAGACCGATCCCGTTGGAGACGGCAGCGAGCGAGCCAGCAAATGCCTGCAGGGCACCAGGGCCAATAGAGGTCACCACCGCCGGCGTCTCACCATACTGCCATTTGAGCGTGGTTGCCGCATGCGCCATGGCCGTTTCGTGTCGAAAATTGAACGTCCGCGTTAGCCCAGCCTCTTCATAGACGCGAAGCACCTCACCCAAATCGGTGGACCCATGTCCAAACACAACGAGGTACTTTCGCACCCCTTGTTTGAGAAGGCCCAGCACCACACCCTCCGACAAGGTCGTAGTGATCGCTTGCGGGACTGCACCGCTCGAGATTGCCCTTTCGAGCCCTCCTGCTTGCGCGATTGCTCTCGCTCTCGCTTGCATTACCTCAAGACGCCCCATGTGCTGTGCCGGTACGTTCCCCATGATCTTCCACCTGCCTGCTTCTGCTCCGTGATGAACCCACAATGTACTGGGCATCTAATCGGGCTCTGCCCTCGTTCCCACGGGAAGACTCGCACGGTCCTGGAGGTCGCACCCTCCTGTCGGATCTAAAGTCTCGCGTATCAGCGCGACGTACCCACACCTATTGCACCCACCCGTAATAAGGTCGTCCGTAATCCACCCCGAAAACGCTTCTCGCCCTTTCCTACCCTCTTTCCTCCATCCCCCACTCACTTCAACCCTTCACTGCTCCAGCAGTCATTCCAGCAACGAAATAACGTTGGAAAAACATATACACGATGACGACTGGAAGTGAGCCCAAGAGAGCTGCTGCCATAAGCGGACCCCAAAAAAACACATCACCGAGGACAAGTTGACTCACCACTCCTACAGGCACAGTTTTACTGGCGTCGCTTTGGATGAAAACCAGGGCGTACAAGAATTCATTCCAGGACAGAGTAAATGCAAAAATCCCTGCCGACACAAGGCCGGGCAAGCTAACTGGTAGGACAATGCGAACCAACGTGCGAATTCTTCCACACCCATCCATCATCGCGCATTCTTCAATTTCTTTCGGGATGGTCCTAAAATACCCCATAAGCATCCAGGAGCAGAATGGAACCAAAAACGTGGGATACGTCACGATAAGCGCGAAGTCAGAGTTTCCAAGTCCGAGCGCTTGAACGACGTGTGCTAGAGGGATGAACATCATCGCTGGCGGGACCAAGTAGGTAACGAAGAGCCCTGTCGCCATCCACGTGGATCCGCGAAAACGTAGTCGAGCTAGGCTGTAGCCCGTCAAGATTCCAACGATTAGAGAGATAACCGTTGCTCCAAGGGCGACAACTACGCTGTTTCGCAGCCACACAAGAAAGGGAAGTTTTGTGAACAGATACACATAGTGCTCCCAGGTAACCCGCGGGAGTGCGAACGGAGAAAGGGAGATGTTATACAAGTCCCCGTTTGGTTTGAGTGAGGTGATAGTAATCCAGACAAACGGAAACAAATTAAAAATCAGGAAAGGCACAAGGACGGCGTAGGCCATTATGCTGTAAACGCGAGAATTCCAACCGGCCGTCGCACCGAGGGAACGCATCCTAGACCTCCGTCCTGCGCAGATACAGGAGTTGCAGGTAGATCATTACTACCAATACAGGAAAGAGGTAGAGGGAGATCGCGACCGCCTCTCCGATTCTACCTGCGACGAGTCCGGTCTGGTACGCCAACGTGGCAAAGATGTGAGTGCTGTTCATCGGGCCGCCGCGAGTAATAATGTAGACAATCTCAAAATCGAAAAACGTCCAAATCGTGGAGAATAGCGTGACGACTGCAAGTACGCTCTGCAGATGGGGTAGGGTCACATGCAGAAACCGATGCCAGGCACTTGCACCGTCGATAGCAGCTGCTTCGTAGAGTTCTTCCGGAATGGTCTGAAGCCCTCCAAGTAGTGCAATGCCAAAGAAGGGCGTGCCTCGCCACACATTCACGATGATCACGGAAACCAGGGCCAAATGTGGCGAAGCGAGCCAGAGAAATCCCTGCTTGCTAATTCCAAGCGTCCGGAGAAGATAGTTGATGACCCCAAACATGTCGTTATACATCCAAAGCCACACAAGGGCACTCAGCGCGGTGGGGATGACCCAGGGGAGGAGGAGAATTCCACGAAAGAAACTGCGGAGCCAATCAATCTGGTTGAGCGCCAACGCCATCACTGTTCCGAGCGCTACTTTTAGGATCACTGAAACGATGCAGTAAATTGCAGCATTATGGAGCATCTGACGGAAAATGTCGCTGCGTGCCAGCGCGATAAAATTCTGCAAGCCTGTGAATTTCCCAGCTTGCCCGATTACTTTATCTGTGAAGCTCCACGTTACGGCCAGCACAAACGGATACGCCATTAGGCCGAGGACTAAAATAAGGATCGGAAGCATCATAAGATAGGCAGTTGTTTCCTCATGGTTAGAGAATACGCGAAGGTATCTCGTTCGGGTTGCGGCCACTCCTGCAAGGGGAACATCCATTCTTCCCCCTATATCTTTCTGAGAAACACCGCCCCGTTCCGATGAGATCATCGAATCTCCTGTTGTGCCCACCTGTTTGCCGGGATCTTTGCCCACCTCACAAATGCGAGCCGATTGCTGGCTTCATGGCACGTTGAATTGTGGATTCTGAGGCAACACCGAAAGCAATTGGCCTAGTGCTATTCCGTACAACCTTCACACCCCAAACCCCCAAGTTCTCAGGAAGTGCAGGCCCCCGCTTAGTTCAAATAGGCCTGCTCGTAAGGGCTCCCCGGGTGTCTCAATTTTTCGGTACCTTGGGTCCTGGTCGCCAATCTCGCCTTTGGTGCCTTGGTAGCGGGACAATTACCGGATCAAGGGTTAAGGGCTTTTCCCCTGTCAGGACCTGCGCCCTGACAGGGGAGTCGGCCACCAGCCTACTGTCTGGAATAGATCTCTTTCATTTCTGCCACCGCTTTGTTTATCGATTCCTGGACCGGCATTCCTTGGGCAACCCTCGCTGCCATATCTACCAGGATGAACTTCGCATTCACCTCCGCTGCCGCCCGGGTAACCGGCCCCGGCCAGCCGATGGCCCGAACGTATTGCGAAACTTCAGCATACGCTTTCAGGTTCGGATCTTTCGTCCACATGGGAAGGCCGACATATGCGCCCAGGATCGGGCTCATGTTTCCCTCGCCCGACTCGAGCCATTTCCCATACTGCTCCGGCGCCATCAGATACCGGATCAAATCCTTCGCCAGGCCTTGATTCTTGCTGTACTTGAACACGCCGAACTCATACATTTCGGCGTATTGAGCCCGGGCGACTGGCCCTCGCGGGTAAACGACATGACCGGTAACTGGACGGAGAGCCGGCGCGTCCTTCGTTGTAGCCCAGTAGATGCTTCCCGTATTCCCGGTCATTGAGATAGCTCCGGCGAGATACATGCGATTATTCGAGGAGTCATCCCAGCCTAACACGGCCGGAGGCATTTCTTTGTAAAGCTTCGCGATGAATTCGAGAGCCTCGCGAGTTTCGGGAGAGTTGAGCGCGATCGTTTTGCCGTTCTTTTCCACTTCCTTGGCCCCATATGACCAGAGGACGGAATAGACAAAATTGTTAGCATCACCGGTGGCATGGCCAAGCGGGAATCCCACCGGATGGCCTTCTGCCTGCAGCTTCTTCCCAATTCGGAGGACGTCCTCCCAGGTATCCGGAGGCGTTTCTCCCACTTTTTTGATCAGGTCTTTGCGATAAACAAGGGCGTGGAAAGAGCCATAGTGGGGGACGGCTTTCCAGTGGCCCCCGACGATGCAGACCTGCTTGGCAACGTCCACCCAACCACCGAGCTTGGCTCCGAGGTCGTTCGCAACATCGTCCATGTTGATAAGCTTATCGGCGAACAGATTGGGGCCCGTGACCGGGAAGTAGATGATATCCGGCCCAACACCGGTCTCTGCGGCCGCCGCGGCTTTCGCGGTTAGATCATCCAGCGATACAAACTCGACCTCTGCCGAGACACCTTTCGACTTCGCCCAATCCTGGACTTGCTGCTTAAACACATCATTGGTAGTGGGTGTAAATTGCCCGCGAACCGTAACGGTGAGTCTCGTTTGCGCTGAAGCCTTTGGAGCGCCTGCTCCCAAAGTAAGTACCAGTGTCGCAACCACACAGAACATCCATCCCAAGCGTTTCATCTGACTCTCCTCCATTCCGCCGATTGTAACGGAAGATCGTCTTGCTCCTTCAAACCATTCCCACGCTACACGGCATCACCTCCTTCGAGGGGTTTGGCTATCGCGCGGTCGAGAGGACCAGCTTAGCGTGAAAAACTTGCCCATTCTTCGACGAGCTTGACGACCGCTGAGGCATCCTCACGCCCCAAGCCTTTGGATTGCGCAATGAGGTTGATCTGCTGCGCTGCTGCCCCGAGGATGAGGGGAACCCCCAACCGCTGGCTCGTCTCGAGCACAACGTTCATGTCTTTTATCTGAATGTCGAGCGCCCCTCGGGTCGTGAAGTCGCGATTGATGATCAAGGGGAGCTTGTCGCGCCACACCCATGAATCTCCCGCACTGTTTTTGATCGCCTCATGAACCAAGGACAGGTCCAAGCCAGACTTCTCGGCGAGGACTACGGCCTCGGCCATCACAATGAAGCCGACTGTGACGAGGAGCTGATTGATCATTTTGACGGTCTGCCCATCACCGAGGTTCTTCCCGCAGAAGTACACGTTCCTCGCCACGGCCCGTAAGATGGGACGCGCAGCCTCGAAGACTTGCGGGTCGCCTCCTAACATCAGAGTGAGGTTCCCGCTTTGGGCACCCCGAACGCCACCGCTCATCGGGGAATCCAGCACCCGCACATCTCGAGGTACTGCGGCTTGTCCAACACCCTGAACCTCTCCGGGGGAAATCGTGGAACAGATGGACAAGGTTGTGCCTGCTTGCATGCCTGCCAAGACGCCATTTGCGCCCAATATCGCCTCTTGGATCTGGGGAAAATTAAGGAGGACCGAGAAGATAAAACTGCTCTTAGAGCCAAGGTCGCGAGGCGAGGCGGCCGCGTGCGCCCCCTCGGCAACAAGCGCTTGAACGGGCTCCGGCCTGACGTCGTAAACCCAAACCTCATGACCTCCCTTGATCGAGTTACGCGCAATACCGGAACCCATAGATCCCAATCCAATTACCCCCACACTTGCTTTCATCATGGCTCCTCTCAGGCTACTTACGGCCCATACTTTCGGACTGGACTGATGCTCGCCAAGGCTGCAGCTGTTTGAGAATGCGTCGTGCCTTCCTCCGGAATCCCTGCGAGACCGGCATCGCCGGACGTTCTGGGTGGTCCGGCAGGAAGACCTGTCAGTTCAAGGCAGGCCTTTATTGTCCCGGGGAAGGGACCTGTTCGGAACAGGATGTCGAACGGCTCTAATACCTTGTGGAGGCGCTCGATTTCTGCACGCTTCCCCTGGCGGGCCGCTTCGTACAAGGCAATGAATTCCCGTGGGGCCACATTCGCGGTCGCGAGAACAGCCCCGCGTGCACCGAGTTGTACTGCCGCGGCAAAATCCAGTTGACCAGCGGGTAGGTAACGGAAGGCCCCTCCCTGAAGCGGTACACATGCTTTCGCGAGCCGAAGGTTTCCGGTCCCATCGAAGATCCCGGCAAAGCGATTCGACATGCGCGCAAGCCGCTTGACCGTCTTCACGTCCAGCGCCACACCGCCCGCACGGGCGGGATTGTTGTACGCGTACACCGGGCAGCGCACGCCGCGGATGATCGCCCGATAGTGCTGATACAGTTCCTCTGTCGAGGGCTTCAGGTAGTAGGGCGTGATCAGACCTAATCCATCCACGCCCTCTGTTTCCGCCTCTTGGGAGATGTGAAGTGTCTCTTTGGTGGAGACAGTCCCGGAATTGACAATGACTGGCACGCGACCTGACACTGCCCTCACGCCAGCGCGGGCGATGCGCCGCCGCTCCTCCCGCGTCAGCGAGAAGAACTCCCCCTGGCTAGCAAGCAGGTATACCCCGTGCACCCCAGCCCTCAGGAGAAACTCGATGAGTTCCCGGAGTGCACCGAGATCAGGCTCCTGGGTCGGATTCATGGGAGTGACGGTCGCGACCACGATGCCGTGTAGATCTTTCACGTACATACCCCTGGCCTACATCTATCTATCCGTCTGATTGTCTGCGGAACAACTTTCTAAAGGCCAATCCTTGCTCCATACAATACTTGTATATGACTTCTACATCCCAGCCTATGCAGAAGTGCTTTACCCCCATTCGCAAGTAGCAATCCGCTCCCTTGCATTCACCGAGTTCGACTCGGGGAGTAACCCCCATGGCAAGCGCTGTCTCGATGGTGTAGCGCTCAGCTTCCCTAACCCTTGGGTGATTCCATTGCCCGGGAATTCCAATGCTCATAGAATAGTCAGCAGGGCCAAACTGGACCATATCTATCCCAGGAACCGCAAGGATGTCTTTAAGCCGCTCTATGGCAGACTCTTTCTCGATCATAATACCAATGACACTATCTTGAAGCTGATCCACATACACCTCTGAGCCTGGGGACATTACATACCCGACATCTCTCCTCATTCCTGCCCCATTCCTGCCACCACCGACTGGTGATTCGGACCGTACGGCAGCAACACACTGCATTGCATCCTCAACCGTCCGGACATCAGGAAATAGAATATTCTGAATTCCAGAACCAAGCGCCCGGCTCGCAATGTATGCTCTCGGCTCTTCTTCAACTTTCATCATTGACGACATGTGAGCAAATAAATCTACGGCACGCCCAAAATTCTCCAATGAGGAGAGATCGTAAGGGGCGTATTCACCCACAAATTCGATATAATCGATGACCCCAGTTTGGCCAATAACCTCCACTAGGCCCGGCCATATCGCATGGACGTGTGTCCCCAAGCTCGGTTTCCCATCCTTCAAGAGTTCCCTGAGAATGTTTTTTCGCTTGGGCCTCTTTCGATCGTTCATCGGCTGCATTTCTTTCATATGATTTGCTTCCTTAATCACTTAACCCGGCGATAGCGGACACCCCCATCTTCAAGTCAAGCAGGGCGGGCGACAAGGGCGCCAAAACATAGGGGACGCTTAGGTGGCATCCGGCCAGCGGAGTGGCGCCTTCGAGCCGGTTCTTCGGCTCGGCGAGCCAGTCCCGTCGACCTCGAGTCGACGTAACCGTGGGATCCGTGCTGTATGTCCACCGGAGGACTCGACAGCGATCACAGGGCTAACCCCTCAGCTTGCGGCGGAGGGTCGTTGGGATTCCGCCCGCCGCAGTGTAAGTACATTCGATGCATTAGTATTTGAAAGGGTCGCCGCCCTAATTCTATCTCATTTTAGAAAGAACTGAGAATCTGGGTTGTCTCCTTCTCGGTCAGCGTGACGAATTCATGCTTGGACAGCGTATTTTGCAGCATGGCCTGCGTCCATATGTCGAAATCTGGTCGGGCGGGCAGGTCGAACCAGTCTTCGGCAGGCTGTAGTACAACATTAGGATTGTACTGCCAGGCGATGTCCCAAACCTCCTCTGGGTGTGCCATGAGGAAGATGATTTTCCCTTGATAGCCTTTCTTCATGTGATAGACGCATGGGACATAGTGGCCCACCTGCCATCCTATCTTCTTCATCTCTTCGATCGTAAACAAAGCAAAGACTTCGGGGTCGATGCTCAGTTCGTAATTGCCATGCACATGGGTGACCCCGCTCACGCGTGGATCTTCAACTAGGTACAGCAGTTCCTTCCAATGTTTGCTAACAAAATACTGTTGAATGATCCGGCGCTCCTTCGGGCCGACGCACTTGAACTCGAACTGCTTTAGGTAAGTATCCATATAGCCTTTCCCCCACCAGATCAGATTCTTCCCCTCCTCGCCTTCGGCCGGGGGCATTGGCTTGAGTGCGATCCCCTCCTTGAAGGTGCCGAACATGTCAAAACCAGGCTGAGGGCCGAAGGGGTGCACGCTGTGCAGGCCGGACAAGCCGGGGCGAGGGGATGTTAGGTCGATTTTCCGATCGATGGGCAGGCCCTGTTTTTTGAGGTTCGCCGCCACAATCGGGCTAAGGCTGTTCAGGTCAATCGCATTGTTGACAAAGATGTGGATGTGATAGACCTCCTCCGATGGATGGCGGTATAAATCCAACAACGCATTCCACTGATCGGATTTAAAATAGTCCATCACCTCGCCGACGATCTGTGCCCGATTCATTGTAGTCTCCTTTTTCATTGCCAAGTCACGACAACCTCACCGCCTCGCCTGTCTTGGATCCGTCGTAGATTGCCAACGCAATCCGGAGAGCCTCGATGCCATCCCGAACGTCGGGGCTGAGCGGCTCCCCTGCAGCCACGGAGCTGATGAAGTGCGAGAGCGCGCCATGGTACCCGTTCAGGACGTACGTCTGCCATTCCCGAAAGCTCACATGCGTGGATTGCGGCTCCAGATACTCGGCCGGGGTGGGCTCCTCAAGCATATCTTGCGTCTGACCAATCCGGCGGGAAGATTTCGGGGGTTTCCACCAGTGGAATATCCGACTGTTGTCCACCACGATAACGTTGTTGTTCCCCACAAGCTCCACCCGCTCTCCGCCAGTGTACCAGACACTTAGGCTATTGATATTGTAGGCGCCAACCGCCCCGCTCGCGAACGAGAGCGTGACCGCGAAGGCCACTTGGCCAGCTCGGATTTCGTAGGCCCGCGTGATGACTTCTCGGACCTCCCCCATGAAGAAGCGGCCTAAATCGAACAAGTGCACGGCGCCGACGGTCAACTGGTCGAGCGTTGACGGCCGGTGACCACCGACAAATTTGGCGTCCAGCATCGAGGTGCCGCCGAACTCCGGGAGCATCGAGATGGTCTTGGCTCGCTGATACAACGGGTTGAACCGCTTGTTGAATCCGACCATGACCTGCTTCCCTGTCCGCGCCACGGTCTCCGCAATCCGCTCGGCTTCCGCAAGGGTCGTGGCGAGCGGTTTTTCGCTGTAGACATCCAAACCAGCCTCGAGGCAGGCCATGGTGAGTTTCGGCTGCACGGTGGGAACGGATAACACGACGGCAGCATCTGCCCGCTCCTTCTTGAGCATCTGCTCCACATCCGTGTAATGCGGAACATTTCCGAAGCCCCGGGCAGCGCGCTGCGCACGCTCCGAATCGAGATCACAGCATGCAACCACTTCCGCGTCCTCAATCTCCCGGATAGAAGGATGGAGTATGATGCTTGCGTGCTTTCCACACCCGACGAGCACCACACGGACTGGTTTCATATCAGAACCCCTCCTGGGCTTTCCCAAAAGCGTGACGCGAAATCTCTTCAAAGAAGTGTCGGCTCTCCCTTGCCACATCTTCAGGCTCACCCGCATACCCGAATGCATTCGCCTCATATTCGATCGAAAGAAAGTCGTCGAATCCAACCTCCCTCAGCGCACGCAAGACGTCGATGAAATCAATAGACCCTTGCCCAAGCGGGGGGAAGGCATATTTGTCAGGGGTCCCGACGGCGTCCTTCAGGTGGACATGCACAATAGATGTGCCCAGATCCCGGATTGCGCGGCCAGGATCGTCGCCATGAACTTGGAGGTGGCTCGGGTCGAGATTCACCTTGAGCCGGCAATCCCCGAGCTCCGCCTGGAGCCGTCGCATCGATTTAGAGTCGCAGACCATCATATTGACCACTGGTTCGAGTGCAAAGGTGACACCTCGGATTGCTGCGTGCTCAAGACAGTCATGGATCCCAGCTAGCAGCCAATCCCAGGCAGTTTCAGCAGGCAGACCTTGGGGAGGGGAGCCCGTAAGGCCATGGACCACGGGTACCTCGAGGTCACAGGCGAGGTCGATACACCCTTTGACAAACGCCCTCGCGTCCTGGCGCGCGGGTGCCTCTATCGAGAGAAAACTAATGTGAGCCGCAATCGAGGAAACAGGAAGAGCGTGACGGTGGAGCAACTGCCGAAGGTGGTCTCTTTCTTGCCGTGTTAGCCCAGGTGTGACGTGGGGTGCGGCCCACGGAAGGGTCTCGGCATTCAACTCGATTCCATCGTAGCCTAGTTCGGAAAGTCGGGGAATAACCCTGTCAAGCGCACTTTGATGGAACGCTACGCTATTGAACGCGAGCCGCATTCCGATTTCTCCTGTAAATACCTTAGGGAGAAATACCGCCGCCCCGCGAAACCAACCTCCAGCCCGGCACATCAGTGCCGGGCTGGAGAGTTCGAGTGGTTTACCGAGGTTTGTGCTTGGCCACGCATCCATCCAAGACAGATTTGACGTCGGCTTCATCCAATTTGACGTAGGGATGTGCCTTTAATTCCTCCTCCACCATCTCCCAGGTCAGCCAATCATATCCGATGGGTGTCGGGAAGTTCCAGGGCTCTTCAGCCGGCTTGATGGTTACATTCGGGTTGAACAGCCACCCGATGTCGTACACGGCTTCCGGCTTCTTGCCTAGGAACACCAGCTTCCCTGTGTACTCCCCCTTCGCTTTGAAAACGTTTGGGCAGACATAGAAGACCTCCCAGCCCCTGCTGTTGAGGGCTGGAACTGCATGGCGTCGGATGTCTTCAGGATGTATGGAGGTCTCAATGTTGAAATGAAAGTGCCGGGTATTGGGCCGCTTGACATACTCAAGACCCTTCTCCCAGTGTTCCGATTTGAAGTACTGCTCAAGTGCTTTCTCGTCTGCCGCCGTGGCCCGTCGGAACGGATAGTTCTTATAAAACGTCTCAATGTACCACCGGTTCCATCCTAGGAGATTGTTGCCGCCTTCGCCTCCCTCCATCGGCTTGATGGCAACATCTTTATTGTAGACCCAGAATATGTCGAAATGCGGCTTCCCTTTCGGCTCGATTCCGTGCAGCGAGCCCATGCCTTTTTTGGGCGTCAACCAATCAATCAATCGATCGCTGGGCCACCCGACAATCTCAAAGAATCCCTCGACAATTTTCTGCAGCGAGGTCGGGTGAATCGATGTTTCCATGTACAGGTGCACATGGGAATTTCGGGGATCTGGATCTTGCAGCATCATCAGCAAGCGCATCCACTGGTCCGAGGACCGAAAATAATCAGTCAACTCTTGCACCATCGCCTCTTGTTTCATGGAGTATCCCTTTCTTTGCGTTAGGTCGACCACCAGCCCGCTGATTTTTCCCTCATTGAACTACCGTCTCGTCCCCCTGGGTGGGGATCGTCCGTCCTTCTCCAGCGTCACATCTTGCATCATGGCGCGCCTCCGTCTAGTGTTACTTCTTCATAGAGGAGCCCCTTCTCCCACTTCCTGCTCAGATTGTCCGGCGGATACCTACACACATTGCATGGCGTTCCGGGAACCGCCATGGAATCGATCGGCATTGCGCAGCAACCACAAGGACTTGCGGTGAACGGGCGCGACCCAAGACCAAAGCGATAGGGAAGTCAAGGGGCGCCGGAAAGCGCCTCGTCAGTCTGAATTACCTCCTCGCTATTGTTCGGATTGTAGGCGGAGCCGGCGGCCGCTTTCGGATATCTGCCCATTTGGAGGAACTGCCGGCGTTTCTCGATCTCAAGGGGCCGTTCATCGCATGTTGAGTCCGCATCATTGCGCAAGATTTCACACCGCTTCATGGAAGGGAAGATCGCATTGAACGCCGAAACAAGATCCCTCCTTCGTGTCCATCCCTGGCACGGCGCCGAATTCGGGACCTCAAAGGCGACACAAAACTCAGGCATTCCGCAATCATTCTTGCTTATTCAGGAATTCAGTGAAATAGATGGCGATCCCTGTGTCGCCACGTTCGACTGCGCCCCTCAGGAGCTCAACAAGTCTATGGTGCCTCTCCATCATCAAACGTCGAGCGGCTTCTTTGTCTCTGCATTCAATCGCCCGTATCAATTCCTCGTGTCCTTTCTGATCGTCACTCCAGAAGTCGAGGGATCGTGCATCACCAATGAAACGGTAGCGATTCAAACTATTAAAGATACCCATCACGGCCCGTGTGAGGATAGGCCAATGAACCGATTGCACAAGCCGCTCATGGAGACAATAATGGTGTTTCGCGTAGGACTCCCAGTCACGCTCCTCGAGGGATTGCCTCATTTGCGTGACAAGTCCTTTTAGTGTACATATATCGTCGTTCGTAATATGATCCAGAAGCCTATCCAAACACGCCTGTTCCAAAGTTGAGCGGATGAAGACGTACTGTTCTAACTCTTGCAGGGAGAGCATAGCCACCTGCGAGGGTTGACGAGTCTTGGAGACGATAAGCCCTGCTGCCTCGAGCCTGAGGAAGGCTTCGCGCACTGGAGTGATACTTACGCCGATTTGGGCGGCCACTGCGGCCTCGGTGATTCGCTCTCCAGGTTTGATCTCTCCTTTGAGAATGAGATCCCGCAGGATCTGGAACACTTCATCGGATATTGAGTTGCGATTCTGGATCTTAGGTAATGTTAAGCCCATTCTTTTCCTTCCGTAATTAGGACTCTGCATCAGATGGTCGATCACTTTGCCGAGAACCCTCTACCTTCTTTCTCAGGGACCGGATCGGTTGCTAGACGCCCCAGCTCAACCCTTTATTCTGGCCGCGGTCACTTGTTCATTCAAATGTCCCTTAAACAGAGGGTCCTGCCTTTTTAGTCGACCAACTCGTCTGTGCCGTATCTATCAAAAATAGCGCCGAAAGCCCTTGGCCAAATAGGTCCACATTGAAGGAGAAGCGAGACGGTGAATCCAGAGTCAGCCGTGGCGAGCCTGCACAAGTAGGCATTTGGCTTGGATCGAAACGGAAAACCAGCCGGGAAGCCTTGGCTCTCGAATAGCCGCTCCAACCCCCAGTTTTTAATGCGTTGTTCCCGTGGAACCTCTTCTCGGCTCCCTAGGGTCTGTCTGGGGCCATCGGATTCCAGGCACAGAAAGCTAAGATGCAAGACATTTCTAATCATTTTAATGGCAATGTTTGGTCGCATACAGATAGTCACGCCACTGTCGATTTGCATATATCACTAATAACATCCGTTTTAGTTAATAGACAAACTACCTTATACTTTAAACCTTTTATATCAAATGTATCACGATGAGTCCATTTGTCAATAGCAGTTTGTCAAAATCCAAGAGAGTTCCATCATTCTCCTCAGTTGATCTTTCGGCTGCTCTGCAAGTACTGGCAAATGTTGGACATCTCGGTTACGCCTTTTCTAAGATTCGAACATGTCAAGTTAACATGGAAAAACGAGGGACCGCTCTGCTACCGGCAAATGGAAAATGGGACTGTCTGTTCGCGTAGTTCCATGTCGCGAGCACAGCTCTATGCTAGATTCGGCGGATCATCGCAGTCTCTGACGGTCCCGCTGAGGTAAGCTCCCCCCCTCTCGTGCGTCTAAGGCCACCTTCGGCCATCGTTTTTACCTTCACGGTGCCACTTCTCCCCTTCCGTGAAGTTAAGTGGCCGCACCACCGTCGATGTCGTCACCTTTCACCACTCATGCCGATCTCGGCATGACCGCCGAAAGGTGACGGTGTCGAACGTGGCGCCTCCAGTTAAGCCGCCTGGATTGCATAACAGTTCGGTACCGGATCGCCTTGAGGTGCTATTGGCGCTGGTATGGCCTTTCCGTGTTGTCCCAGGCTACCCGCTGTTGGATGATCCGGCGGGCCCCACGGTATCTCAAGCAAACCATCCACTAAGGGCCCGTTCCTGCAGGCTTGGCAAGGTCTGGTCGTGCCACGAAAGATACTGTCAACTTTCAAGGTGCGAGACCCTGGCGGCCCCGCCACGATGGGAGGCCGGCACGTTTGGGTGGGAGGCAGACGGAGGCGCGGGGACCTCGGGCGCCATCAGTCCCCGCAGCTCACCACGCGCCGCCGCTGCCGACGGGCTGGGGCCCCGCAGGTCCACTGGCGGGGCCCCAGCCAGGGATCCGGACGGAACAGGGCCTGGAAGACGGACACCGCTGACATCCCTGCGGAGCTCGGAGCATCGATGCAAGTTCCGGTTGGAAGGGGCCACAGTACCAGATGCGCCAGGCTCCCGTTCATGATAGCATTCAAGAGGAAAGCAAGGCCGAGCCTATACGGGCCGGTCCTGAGCGAGCACATTGCCTTGTTCGCTACCACAAACCATGGAACAGCTGTTGACTTATTTCGCATCGTGACTATATTTTAGGTAGAAGGTAGAATATGTAAGATTAAAGGTATATATCTCTAGCATGTTTAAAATAGTCTTCTCTGCCTACTCCATTCACCCAATGGGTTACGTCAATCAGACGCTAAATGCTTGATAATGCAGGAGCTGGCTCCTCAATGAGGAGTTCTCTTAGACAAATTCGTCACGGTGGAATACACCGTTGGCACATCCTGCGGGGTGGTCCAGGCGATCTGTGTCTCGGGCAAGGGTGGTGGGCGCATTTCCCTTCGGCCATCCTGCGGAGGGCCCGGCGAGATCGTGGGGTTGCTTCCCGGGACAGACCAGCATGCGGACCAATTGAGTCATGAGCCAGCGTACGGGCACGCCAGCAGATCCAGGCGATTATGAGGGGGAGACCAAGTATGCAGTTCCAGCTACCGAAGATGCAAGCTCGAGCCTCCATGACGGAGGAGGCTTTCAACACTCTTCGAAAGATGATCCTCCATGGAAAGCTCCTACCTGGGGAAAGGATCACCGAATCGGGAGTCGCCGCCGAAATGGGCATCAGCATCACGCCAGTCCGTGAGGCCTTCCTCAAGCTTGAAGCGGTAGGGTTCATTGTCTCGAAACCTCATCAATCCTCTCAGGTACCCCTGCTTTCACTAGAAGAACTGGATCAGTATGTCTTCATCCGTTCGACACTAGAAGATGCCTACTTGGAAATGATATTGGATCATATAACTAAGAATGACAACGATATCAATGCACTCAAGGTGCTCGTCATTCGCATGAGGGAATCCTTAGAGCAACATGATTGGGAGGCCTACTCGAAATATCACTATCGATTGCATGAAATGCTTTTAGAATCTCTTGAGTGGCCCCTCGTTACGAGATTTGTGATGGGCATCTTTGATTGTCTAGATCGCTACCGCTATATTGGCGAAGCGCACTCGCTTACCCGCTGGGCCGAAGATCAGAGCGGTCATGAGGAATTAGTTCAAGCGATTGAAAGGAGAGACAGGGAGGGATTTCGCAGCGCGTTGATTGAGACACAAATTCGATTTGCTAAGGTGCTGAGAAATGCGATTGACCGTAACGAGGAGGGAATCGCTGAGTACTTCACGAATTCAGTAAGTGCCTGAACAGTGGCGAGTGCCGAACATTCACTAGCCTTTGGCCATTAGCGTGACACTCGGATGGGGAAGGCATCCTTGCCAAATCCTGCAAAAGCGCGGTTCCGCATGATTCAGCACTGCGAACAGTTCACCCACAACGTCCGCCAGAATTGGCGGTTCCTCGCAATCTTGCGGACCCAGTTCCATGCGCTGTTGCAACGCCATGCGGCGGAGGGCGTCACAGGCTTTCGGGCTCGCCCATGTGTGCGTCGGATCAGTCCTTGGCGCACCTCCCAAGCCGTCCAAGCTCTGATTCTTAGAATCCGACAGGAACGCCAGCACAGGACTCTCCGTTTAAGCCACTCCCTAGCTCGATGCGACCAGCTGGAGATGAGCCGGACCCAGGTCTTGGACCGGCCCCTGTGCGGGCGGGAGTTCTTCGAGGAGGTCCTCCGGGACCAGTTGGAATTGGGTCGGCCCAGCCGGCTGCAACTCCACTTCGACTGGAAGATCACCCGGGCCACCCCCGGCCGCTTCCGCACCCGGATCATCACCGACGGTGTCGTGCGCAGCCTACACGTCGAGCGCACGCGCTGCCACATCACGCAGTCCTGCAAGGAGGGGCCCGCCCTGCGCACCGAGACCCCCGTCAACGACGCCTACGACTTCGGGGTCAAGAGGGGTCCGAGCAACTTTTCCTACCTCCGGACGCTCGGGCAGCGCATCAACGGCCGCCTGCGCACCGCGGAGCGGTTGGCCCACGACTGCGGCCTCGCGGAGCTGCAACTCGCGGCGCTCATCCTGCCTAGCCGGACGCCCGACGGGCAGCCGATCCCCGGTCTGAAGTTCGGCCAGCCGCGGGTCATGGCCCCCCCCGCCGCCTGCTGCCTCTGCGGCCTCACCCCGGCGGGCATCACCAATAACCGGGTGCTCCATCCACAAATCGCCCAGCTACTCGGCGTGCCGGACGCCGACTACACCGCCCGCCAGATGGGCTACGATCTCCGGCGCCTGTTCCGCAAAGGCCTCATTGTCCGGGTAGACGGCAAGCTTTGCTATACGCTCATGCCGCACGGTCGGCGTCTAGCCTTGTTCCCGACCAAGCTCTACGCGCGAGTCCCGCGGCTCGGGTTCCAGGCGCTCGACCGCCGGATTGCGTCCCAGGCACCGCCCCCGCTCCGAACGGCTCTCGCTGCGGTCGATGTGGCCACGGAGCAACTGCTCCAGGAGGCCCGACTGCAGCGTAGATACTCTGACATGTTTGTGCAGAATATGGCCCTACAAGACAGCTAATTCATCAGTTGCGGACAACGTAGGCGTGGCAATAGAAATGGGAAGACGAGGCCAAACCAACACCCGGCAGACGGCGGAAAGGACTGAGGGAATGCAGCTAACAGGAAAGGTCGCCTTGGTGACGGGGGCTAGCAGAGGGATTGGTCGGGCGATTGCGGTGGCCCTGGCCAAAGAAGGTGCTGACGTGGCGGTGAACTACGTGAGAAACGCTGTTGCCGCCGAGGAGACCGCTGCATTAGTGGAAGCCGTGGGACGGCGCTCCTTGCTCGTTCAGACCGATGTGACCCGACGCCAAGAGATTGAGGCGATGGTGAAGCAAGTGCTCCAGCACTTCGGCCGCATTGACATTCTCGTGTGCAACGCGGGCGTGCTCACGCGTACGCCTTTCCTTGAACTGACCGACCAAGAATGGGAGAAGGTCCTTACCACCAATCTGACCGGCCCTTTCTTTGTGGGGCAAACTGTCGCCAAGCAGATGGTAAAGCAGGGCGGAGGGAAGATCATAAATGTGACATCAGAAGTCGCCGAACGCGCACAGCCGAACCGCAGTCACTACTGCGCCTCCAAAGGTGGGCTGCGCCAACTCACCAGGGCAATGGCCATCGAACTGGCGCCTTATGGCATCAACGTCAACGCGGTGGCGCCTGGCACAACTGAGACAGATATTAATCGAGACAGCCTGAGGCTCCCTGAAGAGCGAAAACAACGCCTGACACGAGTGCCGATCGGAAGGTTCAGCCTGCCGGAAGACGTCGCGACGGCGGTAGTGTTCTTGGCGTCCTCCGGATCCGACACAATGGTGGGGGCAACCGTGGCCGTGGATGGTGGCTCGACCGTGACCTAGGAAGCTTCGATTCCACCCGGCTTAACGAAGAGGGGGGCTATGAGGCAACCGAAGGCCGGCTTCATCGGACTGGGTGTCTTCGGAGAGTGAATGGCCTTGAGCGTGCAGCGGGCGGGCTGGCCGCTGGCGGTCTACGACCTTCGCCCGGAGCCCCTGACGGAAACTGGCGGCGGCCGGGGCGCGAGTGGCGTCCTCCTCACGGGAGGCAGCGGCTAAAAGTGACATGCCGGTGATCATGGTCTTGAACCACCCGCAGGCGGAGGCTGTGCTAGCGGGCGAGAAAGGCGCTCGTGGGAAGCTTGGCCCTGGCAAGACGGGGGTCGGGATGAGTCCTATCTCCCCCGCCCAGGCTAGGGGCAGTTGGCCTCTTTCGTATCGCGCACCGGGGCGCGCTATGCGTACTCGCCCGTGAGGGACGACTGGCTCCGCGCCAAGGACGGCACGCTGACGCTGATGCTGGGCGGCCCACCGGAGGCAGTCGAGGCGGCGCGCCCGGTCTTGGAGTCGCTGGGCAAGCACCTCTACTACGCGGGCGGAGAGGTGGGGTCCGGGCAAGCGCTAAAGATGATCAACCAGATGCTGATGAGCGTCCACGATGTCGCCGCCTCCCAGGCGGTGGTGCTGGCCACGAAGCTGCGCTTGGACCCCGAACTTGTCTACGAGGTGATCAGCCACGGCACGGGCGACTCGTGGGCCTTCCGCAACCGGGTGGACCACCTGATGGCGCGCGACTTCACCAACCGCGGGATGCTCGAAATCTTGCACAAAGACCTAGGAATCTTGCTGGAGACAGCGCGCGATACCAAGACGCCCCTACTGCTCACCCCTACGGCCTACCTGGCCTACCAGGCGGGCATGGTGACTGAACTGGCGCGCGAGGACGACTCGGCGGTGGCCAAGGTCCTCGAGCACCTGGCCGGGGTGGAGGTGAAGAAGCGTCCCGCCAACCACGCATTGGTGCGGGCCTCCCCGACCCCTGCCGCTCTCGGGGGAAGGGCGCAGTCGGCGGCCTCGCGGAAGAGGAAAGCCGGGAGGCGCTGAGGGGGCTAGGAGAGGAACGCAGAAGTGGCCATTGATGGCGGTTTCTACCGAGGCGCCATGACTTTGTTAGAAGCTCGTTGACGATATCGCATGGCCGTACATATTCGAATTCTTGTGCACAAAGGCCGCCACGTCTTACGTTAGCTGACACGCTAGTGGGCGTTTCCCCTTGCTAGAGGCGTCCAGAAAGGAGGGACAATCAAGACTCGCAAGAAGTAGGTTGCTGCGACCCTTTACTTTTCGCTGGAAGAAGGAGGACGGGTGAATGGAAACAAAGGCCGTTGTCGATGGACTGATCTACTACTTTAAGGGCGACCATTGGCGCCGGCTTATGGCCCCCTGATGCAAGACCCAGACCCCCACGGCACGCATATTCATGCTTACACGGAAACTTGCGTGCATCCGGAAGACATAAAGCAGATCCTCTGCGCATACCTAGAGGCTAAGGGGGTACCTAGTTCTCGCAAGATTAACTACACTGCGCCACGGCCAGGCGAGATGGGCTCGTTGCATGGCATCGAACCCAAGGGGAAGGCTCACCTTGACTACAACTGGTACTTCAACCCCAAGGTAGCCTTGGCAGCGACGGAGGACGGCGCGAAACGCGAAAGTGACTGCAACCTCTGCGTGTGGAACCGCTCCTACATTCGCGAATTTTACAGTGATTTCCACTTCCGCCCGTCCATTGGGCCGGCCGAGGAGGACGCCCTTTGTGAGTACTTCCGTTCGGACCACTGGCACAAGGGGCTGGAGCTCTCAATAGCTCCGAACACTACCCACGGGCATATCAACGTTTACACCAGCGTGCATCCCGACGTGATCCAAAAGTTCGCCGAGGAATCGATCAGGCAGAAGGGCTGGGAGATCTTCTACACCTGTCCCAACGTCTACCTAGTCGAGGGGAAATACACCGGCAAACTGGTCTTCATGGGTAAGAAACCTGAGGCCGTCTACGACCTGGGCTGGATGCTGCGGCCCGAGACGGTCATCGAGCCGGCGTGGGACCAATGGGCGCTGCCCAGCAACCCTGGCTACGATCTCTGGGTTTGGCCCATGATGCAGCCCATCATGGAGTTCCCCTACGTCAAGCTGACCGATTCAGAAATCAAGACAGTCGTCTCAGGTATAACCGACTAAGGCACAGGTGCCAGTATGACCAAGACGTATGGACATTTGGCGGAATGGAGAGGGTGAGAAGAGGCGCGCATGGGGTAAACTGAGGGGCCACCTGCATGCTCTTCCAGGATGATTTCGCCACGCCCTCATTAGCGGCACGGCGGCGATGTTTTAAGGCCAAGCTGCACGCAGGTAGAGGAGCAGAAAGGAGGGAAAGAGATCATATCGAACGGGGTTCAGCTTTCACAGAGATCGGAGACTTTCTCAATTACCAACGGAGGCGCCCATGAAGAGCAAGAGGCGAATGACAAGACAAGTATCGAGGCGGGCGTTCCTCAAGGGATCTGTGGGAACAGCGGCCTTGGGGTTGGCGCTTAGCGCCAGTTCTGCGCCGATCGCCCGGGTTGCATCCGCCCAAGCTAAGCCCAAACTCACCATGGTCGTGCGCGGCTTTTTCGGTCCCAACACCAACGACATATTCAAGGCGCAAGCAGAGGGCTGGGGCAAGGCAAATAACGTCGATGTCACCTGCGACATCATTTCGATGAATGACATCCCAGCCAAGCTGGCCGCCGCTGCCGAGGCGGGTGCCGGGCCGGACGTGATCCATCTGTTCGATGGCACACCTCACATGTATGCCGAGAAGTTGGCAGATGTTAGCGACGTGGCCGCGACCATCGAGAAAGAGGAGGGCGGCTTCTACGGTCTCGCCAAGGACGTTCTGCATGGTCGACGGCGTCTGGCGGGCGGTGCCCCACACAGGGACAACTGAAGTCCTCTGCACCCGAAGTGATGTCTTCAACCAGCTTGGGCTGCAAGTTCCCGATTCCTGGGATGAATTGCTCGAGGTGGGCAAGAAGCTGCGCCAGAACAAGTGGGTTGTGGGCTGGCCAATCGCCCACGCCGCGGGCGACGGCGGTAGCTTCATGTACAGCATTTTCTGGTCCTATGGAGCTAGGGAGTTCGAGAAGGACAACAAGACGCTCGCTGTGGATAGCCCAGAAACAATTAAGTGTCTTCGGATGATCAAGCGGTTGTATGACGAAGCATTTGATCCTGCGTGTACCTCCTGGGATGATTCCTCGAATAATCGGCTCTGGCTTGCCGGCCAGATGGCCCTTACCGGCAACAGCCCCAGCATCTGGGCTGCGGCCTTCCAGGATGCGCCGCAGCTGGTGCCGGTCACCAAACACAGCATCTTACCCAAGGGGCCCGGCGGTAGGCACTTAAAAACGGAGACTCAGGAGTTTGGCCTCCTCAAATATTCCAAAGTGCAGGCTGAGGCCAAAGCGCTCATGAAGTACCTTATGTCGGGGCCACAGTATAGCAAGTGGATCAGCGCAACCCTTGGCGATCGGATGGGCATGACCAAGAACATGGCCGGTTTGGAGCTGTGGAAAAAGCCGAACCTCAAACCAAGCTTGGATTCGATGGCTTTCGGACACGTGAATGGTTGGCCCAGTCCAGTCAATCGGACGTCCGCGGAGGCGTACAACAATTTTACCTTGATTGATATGGCCACGATGGTCGTTAAGGGCAGCACACCCGAAGAAGCTGTGAAATGGGCCGTCGGCCAGTACAAGAAAATAATTATGACGTCATAGTGTGCTATCACTAATCCGTGTGCTTCCGTCCAGCTATGAATAGATACTCGCGTCTGGAAGCAAGCGGAGGTGGGCACACTTGTAGTGTAGTGCTACTGAATCGGCTTCAGCCCTTCCGGCTTGATGGTAATTTACGGTCTCACAAGTGTTCTGTGCTTGAGGACGAAGGAAATACATGAACGGATGGTCGGAAGCGGAAAATCAGTTCAGTAGCACTACACTGGCAACCCAGGGATTATTCTGTTTACCAACTCGACAGTCCCAGGCCTTGGATCGATTTGAGGTCTGGCCGAGAGGCCAAAGGATGAGAGGGAACTTCGACCGGACATCAGGGGCCCGACCATACAGCAGTCCGTCCTATCCGATTTCCTGCAGGAGTCACATCTCCCAACCTTTCCCTGTCACGTAGAACGAGGTTATGCGTGCTGTCGTTACGCAGATACGGGCGAGCTCGAGTTCCAACCTGTCACATTAGGCGCGAATTATATTCGAATATGAGGCGTATCCCGCAGGTGGTTCTGGCAGAAGCCGGTTGTCGTGGTCGTCCCGTGCTTGTGGGTCAAGCAGCAGGTACTCGGTAGATAGCTCTAATTGAAATCGGTGACCTTTTTTCGATAGATGTATCATATGGCGATTCTTCCCGGAAGAAGGTACCAGGCAGCGTGCTATTTGGACGCTCGCATGAATTCCTGTAGGCTCGCGTTGGCCCACATTCCCCAAGAGATTTCCCTCCTTCGCAAGGATGACCGAAGATGCGGGCACTTAGCTAAGTCAAGCATCGCTAATATATGCATTTCGTGTCGGCGGCTTCTCCCAGGTATGAATGAGAATCCCTGCTTCCTCGAAGCATCGCACCCAGTCGAGATCTGTCGACCACCAGCAGGAGAAAACAAGAATGCAGATGCGGGATGTGTCTCTTATCGTGCAGAACCTACATTTTCGCGCGCGACTAGGCACGCTTCTCGAGCGTGAGAGCCTCCTAGGGTATCTGCTGCTAGCTCCAGGGTTGGCGGTGCTCGTGGTGTTTGTCGCTTACCCGTTTGTCCTTGGCATGTACCTGAGCCTGACCAACAAAATCATTGCTGTGGAGTCCTCAGGACGGTTCATTGGCATCCGAAATTACGTCAAGCTCTTGCAGGACCCTGTTTTTCGCCAAACGGTAGTAAACACTTTTAATTACACCTTTGTCTCCGTTGTTTTCAAGCTGGCTCTAGGAATGGCGATGGCACTGGCGCTGAATGAGGCATTGCCGCTTAGGAATTTAATCCGCGGCACGATGCTCCTTCCGTGGATCATTCCGACGACGCTCAGCTCCCTGGCCTGGCTCTGGATGTTCGACGCGAACTTTGGCGTCATCAACTGGTTTTTAGTTAATACCGGCCTGCTCCAAAGGGGACCTATCTGGCTGGGAAGCGGGTTTTGGGCAATGCTGTCCATTCAAATCGTAAACGTCTGGCGTGGTGTCCCCTTTTTCGGTATTACCCTCCTGGCGGGCATGCAGACAATACCGGGGGAACTATACGAGGCAGCCGAAGTCGACGGCGCTGGGGTCTGGCACAAGTTCTGGAGAATCACCGTACCCCTACTGAAGCCGGTGACAGCGGTAGTGACGCTCTTCTCTATTATCCAGACGTTTGCTGACTTTGAGATTGTTTATGTATTAACCCGCGGAGGGCCTGGGAACTCGACTCACCTGTTTGCCACCCTCACGCAGCAGGTAGCGATCCAGAACGGGCGTTTAGGCGAAGGGGCGGCGATCTCACTTTTCATGTTTCCGATCTTGGTGATAGTGGTGTTGTTGCAGCTGAGGTATCTGAGAAGCGAGGGGAACTGAGACATGGCCACCATTCTTGCTCGGCAGGCCAAGCGCCGGCGCCATTTAGGTAAGGCGATCGTTGTCTACGGCACCGTGCTCTTCTTCCTGATAACCACACTTGTGCCATTTATCTGGATGGCGGTGTCCTCTGTCAAGCCGAACACGGAACTATACAACACCAAGGAAGCGCCATTTCTCGTTTATCATCCCACGCTCAATCACTATAAATACATGTTTACCAAATATCCGTTCGCCAGATGGATGGTGAATACGTTTGTGATTTCCGTGCTCTCGACAGGTCTGTCTCTTTTCCTTGGAATCCTCGGCGGATATAGTTTAGCTCGTCTTCGCTTTCGGGGCGCGCAGGTCCTGGGGTTGTGCATTTTCGTGACCTACTTGGTGCCGCGGACTCTCCTGTTCGTTCCATTGGCCTACGTTGTTCGCTCGTTTGGATTATTTGACTCCATCTGGTCGCTCGTACTCGTCTACCCGACGTTCCTAATACCCTTCTGCACTTGGTTACTAATGGGCTACTTTAAGGGGATTCCCAAGGAGGTAGAGGAATGCGCGATGATCGATGGCTGCAGCCGAATGGGCGCGCTGTTCAAGATCGCACTTCCGCTGTCATTGCCTGGAATTGTCTCGGCGGGCCTCTTCGCTTTTACGCTGTCATGGAATGAGTTCATCTACGCACTCACTTTTATTCAATCCACTGTCAACGAGACGGTTGCTGTAGGAGCCGTGGGGTCACTCACGGTTGGCGATACCTTCTTTTGGGGCTCGCTGATGGGAGCCGCCTTGCTTGGCTCGGTTCCGGTAGCGTTGATCTACTCCTTCTTCTTGGAGTACCTTGTCGAGGGTTTGACGGCGGGGGCGGTCAAAGGCTGAGCGAAAAGGTCGAAGCGTGGCGTCGAGCGGCAGCCTCACAGTGCTGGTTTCGATCCGACCCGCTGGGTTGCTACCGTCTCGTATCGAGCAACTCGACTCTGGAGTATGCGCCGGTTCTGGGCTACAATGCAATCCGCTTCGCTTTCTAAGTAAACCCGCAACTCGGGAGTGGCCTGTGCCGGTTTTGGGCCTTTGGTGTGAAGATAAACCTGATATCTTTTTCTTATTGACGCCCTCTTTTCAGCGTCATCCCTAGATTCCAACCTCAGCGAGGCATTGGATGCCGGGGAACTCACGCTGCAACCCGAAGTCCCCGCCGATCATCCGTCATTCGCCGCAACTCCGATGCATCTCCACCTTCTGTGTCGGTTGGAAACGATATGCGCACTGGTAAGCCATTCTATTTTCCGGAGACGCCAAATCATCGACCTTTTTGGTCGGAATCTCTCAGAAGTGCTTTACTCCTCTAACGTCGCATCTTCATATTCCGCACCGCATCTCGAACGTACGCTGTCGCCAACGCTGTCAGCCGCGTCTCGACGTGGGGTAGGATCGGCAGTTTTCGATCACATCCCAGTGGGAGAAGGGATGGCAGGAACTCACCGATTGGCTCGACGCGTTCGTAAGGCATAACAACGAGACAACAGAAAAACGCGTCCTCGGGAGGTCTGCTGGACATCGGGATATTCCGGCGATTATGATTACCAACCGGACCATACCTTCCAACGAAAAACAGGTGGCATTGATCATACTCAACCGACACGGCCAAGAGAAAGGCTGTCGTGTCGTCGCACCGGAAATTATCCAGTATCTGGCCAGTGAGGACGCGCGGCAATTAGAGACAGTCAGTTGGTCATTGTTGTCCCAGTTCTGAATCCCGATGGAATGGTGACGGACAAATTCAATTCGTCGCGCACACGCATGACGAATCACGAGCGAGCTATCCTAGCACCTCTACTCAACGCGTTTCCTCCCGATATGATGGTCGATTACCACAGCCTCGGTCAGGCCAACGGTGCCAGACATGATCGCGGCGACATGGAGGTGGTGATCCCCGCCAACACAACCAGGTGGGGGATGGACGACCAAATTCACCAGTTTCTCGCGCACAAATTGATCGCGGCTGCGGAGGAATCTGGCTGGCCATACGAGCTTCATACACTGGAAGACCTCTGGCAATATTACTTCGGGGACCGACTGATCGGGAACTTCCCGTGGGCCTACATGCAGGAGAAAGTCTATTTGCTGAACACCCAATCCCCGTACGACGGCTACGACTCCCCCTCCGATGATTCTGAAGTTGAAGCTCTCGAATCACCCGCCATCGAGAGAGGGGTATACGAACTACGTCTGCGGCCCAGCGTATCGGAAGTGGCATTGCGTGGTGTTCGGCGACGAGGTGAATCATTGGTCCGTGACGAATCCTGACGACATTGCCAAGAGTGGATTGGCTATTGCAGAGACGCTGCTGAAGATGGGGTGCGGCCGCTTTCCGTGGGAAAGAGAGAAGGGCTACCCCACGAATCTGATCCAGGGAGATTTCCGCAACTCGATACGCGCAATTGGCAACGATGCCGCCGAACGCCGCAAATCACGAATCCGGCTCTGGCGCGAACGCGGGAACTTCGACATCCCGCACCGGGAGATGCCAACTCCCACGACAACCGTTGCTCGAGTTCGGTACTTTGGGAACGACCTTCCAATACAATTCGCCCTCTGTCTTCACATGCGGCATAGTACGATCAGCGGGGTCACTCTTCTCGGGAAGGACATCCCTTTCGAGACGTTCAATGACGGATGTTCAACGTTTGCCTACATACCGTTGGTGGCATCAAAACCCGGGACAATCACCCTTACCCTCAATCACCCGAAGTACTGAGGCACGGCACGTGCCCTATCGACGCGACTACTCGGCGCTATCACGACTTTGCAAAGGCAGGGCCGGGCACTCCGAGAAGCCACTCGGCCGACGCCGCTGTCTCTTGGCCAACATCGGTTTGGGATCGAAGGTTGCCCCTAGTAGGGCGCATGTATTGACGAACTGATAATCTGAGATTAGTGCGAGAGACCGTAGCAACTCAACGTCGGTCGGCTCGGTCAGATTATTGGCGCCACGACAGAGCTTGATGCCTGCGCTTTTTGTTTGAGTGGTCGTCCGATGTTGTGTCGGCGCGTGTCTTTAGGTATGTTATCGATCTCGGTGCGTGGACGGAAAGGAGTTAGCAATGAGGCTGGGCATAGTCGCAGGCGTATTCGCACCTGACACACTCGACTCGATACTGGACAAGATCGCGGCTCACGGATTCGATACAGTTGAGATTCCAACAGGCAATTACGGAGGCACTCCCTGTTTCGATCTCGATAGGGTTTTGACTTCAAGAGACCTACTTCGTTCCTTGCGCTTCGCAATTGAAACGCGAGGGCTTAGTATTTGCGCTTTGAGCTGTCAAGGCAATCCCTTGCACCCTCAAAAGGAAGTTGCTGTGGCCCATCATCGTGTTATGGTTCGCACCCTTCAGTTAGCAGCGGAGCTTGGGGTCGGAGTTGTGAACGTTTTCTCTGGATGCCCAGGCGCCCACGATGGCGCTCTCTTCCCGCATTGGGCTCCGTGTGCTTGGCCTCCGGATTTTCGCCAGGTCCTGGATTGGCAGTGGCAAAAGAAGCTCATTCCATATTGGCAGGGATTTACCTCCGAGGCGAGAAAGTTGGGTGTTCGCAAGCTGGCTATCGAGCTGCACCCAGGATTCATGGTATACAACTCACTCACCCTTCTAACTCTGCGGCACGCGATTGGCCCGGAAATCGGAGCGAATCTGGATCCGAGTCATCTCTTCTGGCAAGGGATTGATCCGTGCGTGGCTATTCGCGAATTAGGTGAAGAGGAGGCTGTCTTCCACTTCCATGCAAAAGATACGTTCATAGATCCGATTGAGACAGCCAGGAATGGCGTATTTGACACTCGCCCTTATGACCAGATCGCAGATCGAAGCTGGTTTTTCCGAATGCCTGGATATGGTCATTCTCCGGATACATGGAATAGGATCTTTTTCGAACTAAGAAGAATCGGATACGAGGGGGCCATTAGTGTCGAGCATGAGGATGCCTTGTTTTCAAGAGAGGAGGGGATCACGCGTGCAGTCGCTTTTCTGAAGGATAAACTATTCCGCGATCCCAGACCAGAATCCATCTGGTGGGGAAAATAGATGGGCTCTTCTTCGGGCGCATTCACACGAATCAGGTTTAGTACGGGGAGGCCGCGGTGGTGTTCGAGGAGACCTTCGTGCCGAGCGTCGAGGCGGGTCCCCCCTGCACCACAGCAACCGTGAGCGCCTCAGCAACCACCAGCACCAACTCGGGCCCTACCACAAGATGCTTGCTGTGCCGGCTGGTACCGCGGACGTCTTCCAGTGCTCCCGGCCCCCCTGTTCGGCGAGTGAGTACCGACGCGACCGCTCTCGCTACCGTAGCGGTGTTCTTCCGCTAGGGCAGTATTGAAGCGCGTTTCTTTCGGGTAGCTAGAAGGGTCAAATTTAGGAGCGGCGGTTCGTTCTGAGCCAAGTGGGGCGCTTGCGTAGCTATGCTGAGGACCCGGCAAGCCTCCGAGGCTCCCAATCCGCAAGGGTAGCCATGCCCTCCAGGTGGCCGCCCGAGGTCTCCCCCAGCCTCCCGGACCAGGGCACATGCCCTGTGTAAGGCACCGCCGTCAGGAAGTAATAGAATCAGTCCGAGCTTTCTGCTAGTCTAGGTCGTCAATCCGGCACCCCAGTCCACCCCTGTAATGTGGCGTGCCCTGTTTCGACCAGCGGTCGTCGCTCTCTTACGAGCGAGAGGAGACAAGCCCATGCCAACGAATCTCACCGCCACCCTCCGGAAGGCCTTAGCCGACCTGGAGATCGAACGCACCCGCCTGGACCGGCAGATCGCTGGGATCCGGGCGCTCCTCGCCGGCGAGACGCGCGGGCAGGTCCACCGTGCCCCCGTCAAGCGGCGGGCCACGGGGCGCAAGCCGATGAGTGCGGCGGCCCGGAAGGCCCTGAGCCAGCGGATGAAAGCGTTCTGGGCGAAGCGGCGGGCAGTGAAGGCCAAAGCGTCCTGAACGTAGTCGTGATGAGCAAGATTTCCCGCTCTCTTGAAATAGGAGCCCCTCGGGAGGAGTCCTTCTCCCGAGGGGTTTTGTGTCCGGCCCGAGGAGAGTTGTGACACCCGTTACGCTAGCTCCACTGACTCTCACGCTTGTCGGCCGCGCCGACGCTGGATCAGTTCCACGATAGACGTCGTCCCAGCCGCGTGCCGGGCAGCGATGAGATTTTTCGCGGCCGGGCGAGTTCCTCTTCGAAAGGCATGGCTTCCGTCAGGGCCGAGTCGTAATCGTAGCCTGCGAATGAACTCGTAGTAAGCGGTGAAGCTCTCGTCCTACACGCCCGCGCTCCGCTGCCTGTCGAGGTCGATGAGGATCGAGCTGAGACCGCTGTACAACTCGAGCCATTCGTCCTCATCCAGGTGTATCGGTCCCATGCTTTTTGTCATCTTTTCCTCTCCTTGAGTTAGTGAGCAGCAAGCGGTGGATCCCATCCTTTGACCTCGTATGGGAGCGTTCTCCCTGGTCCAGCCTTCTTCCTCTGCTCGTCGCGGACGCAACGCGCTCACTACGCCGACGAGGTCACGAAACGGGAGGGGCATATTGCGCCCCGGCCGAACGGCCTCCTATGAGTTTAGATCCAATTGTTCCACGTTCATCCCGTCCATGACTGTTCTCCTTAATCCTCGCTGCGTTCCCCTTCTGCAGGCTGCTCGGGCATATCGGCCGTGAACGCCGGGAGGGCCTTGCTGGTGAATCTGTTGAGGCGGTCGTGCTCCTCTTCCCCGAGCGGCATGTTGGCCGTCAACTTTGCGTAGATGTCCATGGTCGTGCTGAACCTGTGCTTCCCGAAAACGGATCGCACGCTGGCCCTCCCGCAGCTTTTCGTTGATGCTGGTGGGGTACCCCCCTTCCCTCTGGCCCGGCGAGGACAGCATTCTGCTCGGGTGATGGGGTCGGCCACCCGCTAGGCGAATCCACCGCCACAGGCACGTGGCACCGCCAGCCGGGAGAAGACACACCCGCAGCCCGCCCGCACGCGGCGGGGATGGGCCGCGCAGCCGACGATCACGGGGTCCCGGCACGCCCGCCGAAGGCGCCCGATGCGGCGCGCCGCAGACGGCTTCGGCCCGGGACGTCGCCGGGCCGGGAGCTCCTCCGCCTTGCCCACGCCCGCGCCGCGCGCGGGTGCCGCAGCGTCCCGACGTTGCGGTGGAGACCCATCCACGCGCGGAACAGACCGCCCGCAACGGCGCGCAGGGCAAGCCCGCTGGATCTCCGGCGACCGGGGCCTGTGGACAACCACGGCATGCTTCGCGGCAGGCCGCTGGCTCCAGAGTGAGAGAAAGCGCACCCGGGCAGCGGATTCTGTATTTCCAGGAGCCACAGGAGGTAGGGCATAAGAGATCCTACTTGCAACTCGCTGTACAGGGAGGGAATATTGAGACCCCCAGCGCCCATAACCGAGGCTATGGTGTCTTCCAACAGGGGTTCAACAGGCGAGGGAGAAAATCCCGCTGTCGGGCAAATTCAGGACGGATCTATTTGGCAGATTGGGGAATCTGACAGGGCGAAGTGAGGAACCTCTCGAACCCCCACTCTTCCGGAGAGCAGGAAACCATGACGGAACACACGATCGTCTATTTTGACAGGCCCGGCAAAGAAAATACGGAGGCGGTGCTCCGCCTTGCCAACAAGCGGGCGCGGGAACTCGGGATCACAAAGATCCTTGTTGCCTCCACCAGCGGGGACACAGCGGTCAAGGCGATGGACGTTTTCACGGGGCTGCGGGTAATCATTGTCACCCTCGCCACGGGAGCCAGGACCCCGAACACGCAGGAATTCACGGAGGCGAATCGGAAACTCGTCGAGGCCAAGGGCGGCACCCTCCTGACGACGACCCATGCGCTGGGCGGGCTCGTGCGCGCGATGAATCAGGTGACGCTTCCCCAAGCAGGCCAACCTGGGGCGGGGATCGACATCGTCGCGCAGACCTTGCGGGTGTTTGGACAGGGGATGAAGGTGGTGTGCGAGATCGCCGCGATGGCGGCGGACGCCGGCCTCGTGCGGACGGATGAGGACGTGATTGCGATCGCCGGGACGGGAGCCGAAGGGCGCGGGGCCGATACCGCCGTCGTCTTGCAACCCGCCAATGCCCACAGATTCTTCGACACCCGGGTCAAGGAGATTCTCTGCAAACCCCGCCTCTAGGGGAATGGCTACAGACCGCAGAGCGGCCGTATTCGGGCGGGGCGGGACCCTCGCGACTGGTCGATGAGACGCGTGCCGGCGGCGAATGCACCCGGGATGCCATCGACGCCCCGGAGGGAAAGGCATGGAACTCGGCTTACAAGGGAAGGTGGCGGTTATCACCGGGGGCACCAGTGGCATTGGCTTGGCCGCGGCACTGGAATTTGCCCGCGAGGGCAGCCAGGTCGCGATCTGCGGCAAGAATGAATCGAAGGTGGCCGCGGCGGCTGCCACGTTCCAGCGGCAGGCTCTCCCCGTGGTTGCCGAGCGCGTGGATGTGAGCCTCCCCCAGGAGATCAGCCAGTTTGCCGCCGCGGTCGTTGGGCGGTTCGGGCGGATCGATGTGTGGGTCAACAATGCCGGGATGGCCAGCCGGACACCGCTCCTGGACCTACCGCTCGAGGACTGGGAGCTGGTGCTCCGGACCAATCTGACGGCCGTGTTTTGGGGCATTCGGACGGCGGCCGGGTACATGCGGACGAGTGGCGGTGGGGCGATCATCAACACCTCGTCCTTCGCCGCAGTCATCCCCTCCGCCGGGGGGGCCGCGTACGCCGCCAGCAAATCCGGGCTCAGCGGGCTGACGAAGGTTGCCGCCGGGGAACTTGCGCCGTATCGCATCCGGGTCAATTCCGTGCTCCCGGGGCCTGTCGACACCCCGATGATGAAGACCCGATTAGCGACGGACTCCGACCGCATCGTGGCGAAGGTGGCCCTGCAGCGGGTGGGACACCCCGTCGAGCTGGCCAAGGTCTACACGTTCTTGGCGTCGGATGCGGCCAGCCTCATCACCGGGGCGGCGTTTGAGGTGAGTGGGGGAAAGCTGTGCATCCAGGAACCCCAGGCGCCCTGGACGGTCAAGTAGCCATCGACAGGAAGCCCCCTTTTCCCAAAAGCCCAGGCCGCACTCGGCCCAGACTGTTCACAGGGACTTTGTTCACGATGGGAAAAGAGCCTGGGCATCCACTCTCTGAAGGCGCGAGAGGTTGGATAGAGAGAGAATCGGCAATCGGAGCATCTGCAGAATTGGCTCTTGTTGCAAGGCAGAACCCTGACGTGTGGACAGTACCAGCCTGCCGCCTGTGCCTCCAGGAATACGCGGATGCGAAAGACCTGGCAGGATCCTGTCGTCCGCAGAAATCACGCCGCCGGCTTTTCAAGCCCGTACCCATGATGAGGTCCGCCCAGAATCGATCGCGTCACGACCCCGGTGTCCTGCGGGAGCTCATGGCCTATGGTCGGGGCGGCTGGCACTCCGGGCGACGGCGCCGGCAGGCCCGGACCGAGACTGGCTGGCCTGCCTCCACGGATTGGTCCACTCTGAGGTTAGTATCCCGCAGGATCCCGCCTGACTGCCGGTTCACCCGCGCCGGTTCAATACGCCAACGCCCAGCCGTCGCGCCGCGGGTCCGATCCGGCCATCAGGAGACCGGTGGCCGGATGGCGCCGGATGATCTCGATCGAGCAGGGGCCCTCCAACTCGCCGAGCACCACCACCCGGTGGCCCCGGGCGGCCAGCTCGCGGCGCACCTCCGGCGCAAAGCGGGCCTCCAGGCTGAGGGCGTCCGGGCACGCGTGAGGGTAATTGGCCTCCTGGCCGGGCTGGCTACTCGACCAGCGGGGCGCCTCGGCCGCCTGCTGGGGATCGAAGCCGAAGTCGATCAGGGCCGTCAGGACCTGCAGGTTGATCTGGACCTGGTTATCGCCCCCCGGGGTGCCGAAGACGCCCCAGAGATCCCCGTCCTTGAAGATCATGGGCGGGTTCATCGTATGCCGGACCCGCTTCCCGGGCTGGAGACGATTGGGATGGCCCGGCTCGAAATGCCAGGGGGCCATGCGGTTGTTGAGGAGGATGCCGGTCCCCCCGGCGATGACGCCGGAGCCGAAGGCGCTGTTCAGGCTCTGGATGCCGGAGACGGCGTTCCCCTCGCCGTCCACGACGCCGAAGTAGGTCGTGTCGGTCCCGGCCAAGGGGCCGAGGGTCGGCAGGGGAGGTGCGGCCCGCCGCAGGTCGATTGCGGCCGCAAGCTGCGCCGCATGCGCCTTGGAGAGCACCTCGTCCAGGGGTGCCGTGAACCGGCGCGGGTCGGACGCGTACCGCTCCCGATCGGCGAAGGCGAGCTTCTTCGCTTCGACCAAGACATGGATGGTATCGGCCGTCAGGGGGCCCATGGCGGCGAGATCGAAGCACTCGGCGATGTTCAGCTCCTCCAGCAGTACCCAGCCCATCGAGTTCGGCGGGGCCTCCCGCACGGTATGGCCCCGGTAGGAGACCTCGATCGGCGCTTGCAGTTCGGGGGAAAACTCGGCCAGGTCCTCGGCCGTGACGAGGGCTCCGACCTCCTCGCACCCGGCGGCGAGTGCCTTGGCAATTCCGCCGCGGTAAAAGTCGCCCGCGCCCGCGGCGGCCAGCGCCTCGAGCGTCCTGGCCAGGGCCGGCTGGAGGATCGGCTCCCCGACCGGGGGCGGCGCGCCGCCCCGGAGGAATGTCCGGGCGCTCCGCCGGTCGGCAGCAAGCGAGGTCTGCTGCTCCCCGGCGAAGTGGCGGAAGGCGCGGGTCGCCCCGAAGCCGTCGCGGGCGTAATGGATCGCGGCCTCGAAGAGCGAGGCCCAGGGCCGGCGGCCGAAGCGGTGGTGCATCGCCCCCCAGGCCCCGACCGCGCCGGGGGTCTGAAAGCTCAGCGGGCCCTTGAGCGGGATCCCCTCTGCGTAGCGCTCGGGGGTCGCCGCTCGGGGCGCCGGGCCCGTCCCGTTGACGATGACGGCCTCGCCGCTTCCGGCCAGGAAGACGTGGTAGAACCCGTCGCCGCCGAGCCCCGACATCATGGGCTCGACGACGCCGAGCGTCGAGGCCACCGCCACGGCCGCATCGACCGCGTTCCCGCCCGCCTGAAGCGAGAGAAGCCCGGCCTGCGTGGCCAGCGGATGGTTCGACGCGACGGCGCCGCGCTGTCCCATGATCAGTGGTCGGTACGACCGCGTTCCCTCGTACCCCATGGCCTCCCCTTCTATATGCCGGACGAGCATCCGGGCAGCAAAACAATGCCCAATACCAGAAGACCCAGGCGCATCCCACCGTAACCCCGATCGAGGTCGAAGCCAAAGCGCCGGATACGTCGCGCCCTCTGCGCTACCCCAAGGGCTGTACTTCGCCGTTCATCGCGATCCCCCAGGAAATCCGCTGGTGGGGGTTCCACTCTGGCCGACGATTGGGCGGCACCTCTACCACTGTGTGCGCCGTCGTCCGGAGTAGGAAGACCCAGTTGACCAGGGCAGTGCCGCGATGGTGGAGCTTCCGGAGTTGCCCGACGGTCTTCAGCCACCCGAAGACCTCCTCGACCCGCTTGCGGCACCGCTGGGTGATCGCGTAGCCAGGGTGGCGCGTCGTCCGGCCGTCCAGGGTGCTCCCGCGGTGGCCATTGAAGTTCTGCGCAACATGGGGGGTGATCTTCAAGCCCCGGCAGCCCGCCGCGAAGGCGGCGGTGTCATAGCCTTTGTCACCTCCGAGGGTGGCGCGGTGCTCCCCCGGGATGGCCGTCGCGATGGTCAGCGCGGTGGCGGGCTCGGACGCACCAACCACCTGGGTGGCCAACGCGCCGACAACCAGGCCATGCCGGTTCTCCATCAGGACGTGGCCCCGGTAGCCCAGGATCGCTGCCCGGCCCCTGCTCGTCCGCACCAACTGCGCGTCGGGATCGGTCGTGGACTGGTGGGTGGCGTTCGTCCGCTTCTCCCCCCGGAAGTCCACCGTCGGGTTCCCCGGATCATCGTCCGTGGGCGACGTGGGCTGCTCCTTGGGTTTCACGCTCTTGTGGCTGGCCCAGGCTTCCAGGAGGGTGCCGTCCACCGTGAAGTGTTCGGCCGAGACGAGTTTCGCCTGGCGGGCCTGACTCAGGACGGCGGCGAAGAACGCCTGGGCGATGTCCCCCGGGAAGAGGCGGTCCCGATTCTTCGTGAACACGGTCGGATCCCAGATGGGGTCGTCCATGGAGAGGCCGACGAACCAGCGGAACAGTAGGTTTCAGTCGAGCTGCTCCATGAGTTGCCGCTCGCTCCGGACACTGCAGAAGGCCTGGAGCAACAGGGCGCGGAGCAGTTGCTCCGGCGGGATCGAGGGGCGGCCGGTGTAGGAATACAGCAGGGCGAAGCGCGGGGACAGGGCTTTCAACGCCCGGTCTACCATTGCCCGAATCGGGCGGAGCGGGTGGTCCTGGGGGACCCGCTGCTCCGGTTGAATGTAGCTCCACATCCCGCCGTGCTGGGTATCGTCGCCGCGCACGCTGTCGCCTCCTGGTGAGAGTGAATGCTCAGGCGCAATATACGCAAAGGCGTTCGCTCGTGACCGACCAAGTTAAGAGTTTTTCAGCATCCTGCTAGAGCAATGTCCGCCCGCCATCAATCGGGAGCACCGCCCCGGTAATGTACGAGGCCTTGTCGGACAGAAGGAATGCGATCACTTCGGCGATTTCTTCTGGGCGTCCAACCCGCTTCTGGGGACAGAGGGCCTTCCAACCCTCGAATGCTTGCTCCCCGTACGCGATCCAGTTCATGGGGGTATCCGTCATGCCCGGACAGATACAGTTCACCCGGATCTTGCGCGGCGCGCCCTCCAGCGCCGCCATGCGAGCCAACTGCATCACTCCGGCCTTCGCCGCGGCGTATGCTCCGTGCCCTTCTTTCACGCGCAACGCCATCCGCGAGGCGATATGGACGATCCCTCCCCCTTCGCTGCCCATCGTCTTGAATGCCGCTTTCGTCACGTAAAAGGCGCCGGTCAAATTCACGTCCAGGACCCGCTTCCAGTCCGCCGGCTCCAGATCCTCGATCGAGGCGTAGGTCAAAATCCCGGCGCAGTTGACGACGACCTCCACCCATCCGAGCCGCTGGCGGGTCGCCGAGAAGGCGTCCTGGACCGAGGACCATTCCGTCACGTCGACATGCTGGAAAGCCCCCGCTCTGCCCGCGGCCGTCAATTTCTGGACCGTCTCCTTCCCGGCCTTTTCATCAATGTCCAGGACCATGATCTTGGCGCCATACTTCGCCAGCACCTCGCAGGTCGCCCGCCCAATCCCGGAGCCTCCGCCCGTCACCACGGCCACCTTCCCGTCAAAGTCCATGCGCCTCCTCACTTTCCTGTGTGGAACAGTTGCCGAACGGACGCGATGCCCTCCTCGGCCACCCAGGTCGGATCGCGCCGCGCATACTCGTCATTGAACAATTCCAGGCAGTACCAGCCCGCATACGCCCGGGCCTCGAGCGCCGACACAATCTTGCGGATTGGTAGCCTTCCCTGACCCGGGAAGACGCGACGATGGCGGCAGAGCGTGATCATGTCGAGCGCGGAGGCCGACGCGTCTGCCAGATGCACGACTGCGATGCGCTCCACCGGCACGGCGTCCAGCTCCTGCAGCGTGGAACCGGCCAGGCAGAAATGAAACGTGTCCAGCACGATGCCCAGATTGTCCGATTCGGCCCGGCGCACGATGTCCCACGCGTCCTGCATGCGGGAGAAGCTTTGTGCCCAGGCAAACAGCTCGTACGCCAACCGCACCCCATGCGGACGCGCGAGGTCGCAGAGCTCCCGCAGCTGGGTCGCGGCGACATCCATCGGACCGGCGTCCGTCGCACCGACCACGATAGCGGTGCCGTACCCGTGCCTACCCACGAACTCGAAGAACGCTCGGGCGCGATCCAGGGCCGTAGCATATTCCGCCCCCGCCCGGAACTGCCAGTCCCGCAGGGTGAAGACCTCCGGGACCGCGAGGCCCTGCGCCGCAATACGACCTGCCGCGGCGTGGCTGCCTTCGGGATGGCTGCACAAATCCGATTCCCACACGCCGACGCCTTCAAAGCCAGCGAGCGAGATGGCGCGGAGCTTCGTTTCGAGTGTTCCCGCCAATGAGGCGCTGTTGATGGCTAAACGGGACATGAACGACTCACCGTGAGCAAACGCTGGTTATGGCAAACGATGAGTGGTACCGCCGAGAAATGCCGCCGCGCCGAGGAGGGCGCACGCGGGGTGGACCACCATGGATACCGGAATGCCTTCGAGTAGCGGACGCATGCGGCCCTTGGCGAGGAACGCTTCCATGAAAATTTGCCGCTGCCGCAGCCCAAAGACGCTGGGAGCGATTCCGCCCGCGACGCAGACACCGCCGGTCGCCAGGTGTTTCAAGGCCAAGTTCCCGGCCTCCGCTCCATAGAGCGAGACGAACCAGTCGAGCGTCCGCAAACAGGACGGGTCGGACCTATCCAGCGCACGTTTGGTGATCGCGGCGGACGCGTCGTCCTCGCTCCCGAGGCGCTCAAACCATTCCGGGGTGGGAGTGTTCGTGTCCTGCAACACAAACTGGAACAGCGCTTCGATGCCCGGCCCGGAGACGACGCGTTCCACACTCACGCGACCCAGGCGGACCTGAAGAAACTGGGTCAGCCGCCATTCCTCATCGTTCCGCGGCCCGAAATCGGTGTGCCCGCCTTCCGTCGCAAACGGATGATACTGATGGCCATCCCAGTGGATGCCGGCCTCACCCAAGCCGGTGCCAGCCGCGATCACCGCCTTGTTACCGATTGCTGCCGGCCGGCCTACATGCAGCACCACCATATCGGCGGGCTCCAGGGTCAGCACGCCATAAGCGGTCGCCTCCAGGTCATTCAGGAGGCATACTGTCTCGAGCCCGGCCGCCCGGGCCAGTGAAGCGCCGTCAATGATCCAAGGGAGATTCGTCGCAGTACAGCGATTGCTCTCGACGGGGCCCGGCACCCCCAGGCATGCCGAGTAGACCTCCTTCGTATGACCATCGAAGAACTGCCGAATCACGTCCTCCAGGCTTTCGAAGGCCCGGCTAGAGTAGGTCTGCAGGGCCTGAAGCCGGATGGGCGCGTGTGGGTCCATGCTGGCCAGGGCCAGCCGCACGTGCGTACCGCCGATGTCCCCTACCAACAGCATCGGAGCGTCGGTCCTTACGCAGCCGGCACATCCACCCAGCAGCGCTTCTGATTGCTGGCCAGGATGGCCTCGACCAGGAGAGCGATTCGGTGCGCCTCGAGGAAGGTCGGATACTCCGGCGCTGCCGAACCATCGGCGATGCGCGCATAGACGTTTCGCAGCAGGTTCTTGATACCGTCCGGGTACCCTTCGCCATGTCCGCCCGGATAGCTCGCATAGCCCTTCGCCGCATCCGCGAGCAGGCCGGGGTCTTTGGCCAAGCGTTCATTAGCTTTGTCCCCGTATCCAATCCAAAGGCTGTTCGAATCCTCCTGCTCCCACCGTAGTGACGCCTGCGCACAATCGACTTCGAACACCAATCCGTTCTTATGACCGGCGCTGACCTGGGAGACGAAAAAGGTGCCCCGGATGCCGCCGCTGAACTCGAGGAGCACCGCCGCATAATCTTCGGTCTCCACCGGCACCTCGACGGTCGCGCCTGCCCCCGCGTCGGCAAAGGTTTCGACTTCCGTGACGTGCCGCTGGCGGACGGCATGGACCGGACCGAGGTCCGCGCAAACCCGCACGATCTGCAATCCGGTCACATGCTGGACGAGATCGCACCAGTGCGATCCGATGTCCGCCACCGCCCGCGACGCCCCCCCACGTTTCGGGTCAATGCGCCAGTTGTAATCGCGGGCGTAGAGCAACCAATCTTGCAGGTACTGGCCATGCACGAGCAGGACCTTGCCGTACCGGTCGGACTGGACCGCCGCCCGGACGTGCTGCGGGAGCGGAAAATACCTATAGCCAAAGTTCACGGCTGCCACCCGACCAGTCCGCTCGGCCAAGTCGAGCAAGAGCCGAGTCTCGCTGCTGTCCAGCCCAAGCGGTTTCTCGGATATGAGGTGCTTGCCCGCTTCCAGGGCGGCCCGATTCAACCGGAGGTGCGCATCGTTGGGCGTGCAGTTGTGCACCACGTCGATGCGGGGGTCCTGAATCAGGGCCATGGGGTCTTCATGGACGGTCGGAATCGCGAGCGCAGCGGCCACCCGCCGGGCCTTGCCCGAATCCACGTCCGCCACGGCAACGACCTCGGTGCCCGGGAGGCGCCGAATCGCTTCGGTATGTGCACCCCCCATGAATCCGACCCCGAGGATCCCCGCCCGGATTTGCGTCATGCCTGTCTCCTCTGCATGTATGGCAACAACTGGGTCCCGATTAGGTCCACCATGCCGCGCTGGGCGCCTCGCGCATGAGGCAGTCCTTCAGGAACTGCACGGCCCGTCCGAATCCCTCAGAAATCGAAAGCAGCAAGTCCTCGTGCTCGATGCTCAGCACGTCGTCGTATCCCGTCAGGCGCAGCGTGCTCAGAATCTGGCGCCACTCGAGCTGGCCGTGCCCATACCCGACCGTGCGGAAAATCCAGGAGCGATCCCGGGCATTGGCGAGCGGCTTGGTATCGAGCACGCCGTTCCTCGCCGTGTTCTCCGGGTCAATGTACGTATCCTTGGCGTGGACATGAAAGATGGCATTGGCCGCCGCGAGTGTCTTGATCGCCGCGGTGATGTCGATTCCTTGCCAGAACAAATGGCTTGGATCGAAGTTGGCGCCGATGCAGTCCCCGACGGCGTGGCGCAATCGGAGCAGCGTCTCGGGGTTGTACACCACGAAACCGGGATGCATTTCGAAGCACAGCCGGCGCACGCCATGGTTCGCGATCAACGCCGCCTGCTGGGACCAGTAGGGGATCACCTTCTCTGTCCATTGCCACTCCAGGAGCTGCTGGTAATCGGGCGGCCAGGCACACGTGACCCAGTTCGGGAACTGCGCGGTATCGCTGTCGCCCGGACACCCGGAAAATAGGCAAACGCGATCGATGCCGAGCGCCCCCGCCAGCCGCACGGTCCGGACGAAGGTGTCGTGGTGCGCCTTGGCCACCTCGGATCGCGGATGGAGCGGATTGCCATGGCAGCTAAGCGCGGAGATGGTTAACCCGCGCGTCTCGATCGCCGAGCGAAAGGCCCGGAGCTTTCCGGCGTCAGCCAGCAGCTCCTCCGGCTTGCAGTGCGCGTCGCCGGGGTAATTGCCGGTACCGATCTCGACCGCGTCCAATCCGAAACCGGCAATCCGGTCCAGCGCGGCCTCGAAAGGTTCCGCTCCAAACAGGACGGTTAAGACGCCGAGTTTCATCGCTCTCCTCTCCTGGCCCTTTGGGAAAGCAGCCGGCTCCAGAGTGCGGCGCGCGGACCCGGTCAGCGGGCGAATGCGTCCCGCAGTGCGTCGAGGCAGCGCTTCACGGTGGCTTCGGGATCGAGGTTGAAATCGTGAATTTCGACCGACACGTAATCCGTGAAGCCGATCTCGCGCAGAGCTGTCGCCACATCGCGGTAGTCCACCTCGCCTGCGCCTGGCCCCTTCCCCGTTTCATCATCTGCGTGGAAATGGCGGAGATCCCCCCGGATGCGACAGATGACCGCTGGAATGGGGTCCTCCTCCCAGGTCAAACTGTACCCATCCAGCATCATGGCAAAATTGGGATGGCCGACTTCCTCCACGAACCGCAGGGCCTGATCGGCCCGGGTAATGAAATTCGTCTGATTCTCAGAGAGCGGCTCGAAGCAAAAGGTGATCCCGTGGTCCTTCAAGCGTTGCAAAAACCGCGGCGCCGCCAGGACGTCTTTGGCGTAGGCCCAGGCATCGCTCGGTGTGACGCCGTCCAGGATGCGCCGCTGCTTCGGCGAGCCGAACACGAACCGGGTCCCGCCCATCGCGTGGCACAGGTCCACGGCGTGCTCGAGGTACCGCAGAGAGCGCTCGCGCACGGCCGGATCGGGATGCGTGATGTGGTATTCGGGCGAGTTTCCCCACACCCAATGCACGCCAACGATCTGGATGCCAGAATCTTTCGCGACCGTCTTGGCCCGCTGCGCCTCTACCACGGGGACCGCCATGACGTCCTGCCCGATGGTCCAGGGCGCGACCTCGACGCCGTCATAGCCGAGCGCGGCTAACTCGCGGATGGACCCCTCGAGCCCCCGATGCTTGAGCAGCTCGTTGCACATAGCAAATCGCATGGACGCTCCTCGCCCAGACCTCACCCGATTTGTTATCCCTTAACCCCGCCGAAAGCGAGCCCACCCACGATATGCCGCTGGATGATCAGCGAGAGCAGGATCACCGGCAGCGTGATGAGGGTTGCCGCCGCCGTGAGCGCCCCCCAGTCGAAGCTCGCATATGACAGGAAGCCAAACACCGCGACCGGCAACGTGCGCGTCTTCTCGTTGGCCAGGACCACGGAATACATGAATGTATTCCAGGACATGATGAAGGCCAGAATGCCGGAAGCGGCCAAACCCGGCGCGCTGAGCGGGACCGCGATCCGCAAGAACGCCCGCCAGCGGGAGCACCCGTCCACGAGGGCGGCCTCCTCCAGCTCGATGGGCAGATCCTCAAAGAAGCCGATCATGATCCAGATAATCAGGGGCAGCCCGATTGTGAGATGGCTGAGGATGAGGGCAGTGTAGCCGCCGATCATCTCCAACTGCGTGAAGATGATGAACCAGGGCACGAGGTAGCTGATGCCGGGCGTGATGCGCGACACGAGCACCGCTAGGGCGAATCCGCGATGCTTGTACCGGGCGATCGAATACGCGGCGGGAATGCCGAGCAGCAAGCCGATGCCGGCCGATCCAAACCCGACGATCGAGCTGTTCCACAGGAACCGGCCGAACGGGTACTCCGAGAAGATCTTGGCGTAGTTCTCGAGCGTCGGCGAAAACAGGAAGAGCGGCGGGACGGCCATGTTCTGGATCTGGTTCTTGAGCGAGGAGAGCACCATCCAGAAAAACGGAAACAGATAGGCGCCGAGCAGCACGATGACAAATGTATAGAACCCGACCTGCCGGAGAATACGCCTCTTGCCCTGCATGTCGTCTCGCCTCTAGCTGCGCGCCCGCCGCACTGCGATCAAGGCTAGGCTCACGCCCATCACGATCCAGAAGAACACCACCAGCATGGCCGAGCTGTACCCGATATGGAGATACTCGAACGCACTACTGTAGATGTACACATTGAGGGTTTCCGATGCGAAGGCCGGCCCGCCTCGCGTAATAACGAAGATGGTATCGAAGGTCTTAAGCGCGTCGATGCCCCGGAAAAGGGCCGCGACTACAATATGGGGCCGGATCAAGGGCAAAGTGACATACCGCAAGACTTGCCAGTCCGAAGCCCCATCGATCAGTGCAGCATCGTACGGCTCCTTCGGGACAGTCGCGAGCCCGGCCATGACGATGAGAATAATCAGGGGCGTCCATTGCCACACGTCCACGAGCACGAGCGATGCGATGACCGTCCGCCGGTCATATGCCCACAAGCTCGTGGGCAGGTGCAACGAACTGAGCAGATAGTTCAACACCCCGGCCAAGGGATCGTACATCAGGACCCAGACCAGCGCGATGGCCACCGGAGTCGCCACCATGGGGAGGAGAAAGAGGATACGCGCCAGCCCGCGCCCGACGAAGGTCCGATTGAGCAGCAGCGCGATCGCAACCCCGAGCACCACCTCTGCCCCGACTGCCAACCCGCTGTACTGGAAAGTCCGGACGACCGCGTTCAGAAATCTCGGATCGTGGAACATATCCGCGTAGTTCTTAAGCCCAACGAAGTGTGGCGGGGTCACGCTGGAAGCGAACCAGGTATGGAAGCTGAAGTACACAGTGTACGCCAGAGGGAAAAGCAGCATCAAGGAAAGCACAGTGGTCGCCGGCAGAAGCAGCAGGATGCCCAGATGCCGCTCAACCCAGATCCGCACGAATCCGGCCTCTCGCACCGGTGGCCTAAGGGCGGTACCCCCGCCCTGTTCGGATAACTCCCGGGACAAGGCGGGGGCCATAGCCTTACTTGCTTGGAACGATCTTTTCACCGCTCTTCTCGCGGATGCTTTGGATTTGCGCCACGGCCTTATCCGCAGCCGCCTTGACGTCGCCCCCCTCGATAGCGGTCACTACCACGGCTCCAATCACGTCCCGCATTTCACCCCCGGCTATCCACGGAGATCCCCATGAGGGGGTGTCTTTGAGCTTGATCGACTCGACAATCGCCTTGGTGAAATCGGGGTGCTGGTCGCCTTTCTTGAACGCTTCGGAGACCCAGGGCGAGATGCGCGCAGTGGGGATGCCATGCAGCTGCGCCTTGAGGGAGTTCTCTTTTCCAGTCGCCCAGGCGATGAAATACCAAGCGGCCTCCTTGTGCTTCGACTTGGAGTAAATCGACAGATACCAGCTTCCCCCGGCCGGTTTCCGGCCTCCCGGACCTTCCGGAAAGACCGCGAAGCTTATCTTGTCGGCCACCTGTGAGGTCTTCACATCGAAGAGCGCACTCGCCTGCACGGTGGAATCCACCCACATGGCGGCCTTGCCGGACTGGACCAGGTTCTGGCATTGGAACCAGTGGTAGTTCACTACGCCGGGAGGCCCGCATTCGCGAGCCAGTCGGCCATAATATTCGAAAGCCTTCAGGGCCGCTGGGGTGTTCAGGGCCGGATTGTTGTTCTTGTCTGCCCAACTGCCACCCATCCCGTAAAGGAACCCAGAAAAGATTGTGGTAGTTGCAGCGCCCTTGCCGCGCAAGCAAATCCCGTAGATTCCCTTGCTTTTGTCCGTTAGCTTCTTGGCGGCCTCTTCCAGTTCCGAAAAAGTATTCGGCGGCTGCAGACCGGCGGCCGCGAAGAGATCCTTGCGGTACATAAGGATCTCGAGATCCGTGTACAAGGGGATGCCAATGAGCTCCCCGTTTACTGTGGCGTCATCAATGCCTTTGGCCGAGATGTCGGACAGGTCGAAATCCGGTGAGCTGTACTGGGGGTCCTTCGCGTACTTGCCAAGGGGCTCGTACCATCCCGCCTGATAATACTTCATGCCCTCCTGATGGCGCTGCGACCCGAAGACGTCCACGTCCCCTTTGCCCGATGTGAAGGCGATGGCGAGCTTCTGCCGAGTTTGGTCCTCCGGCATGACATTCATGTTGACTTTGATTCCCGTGAGACTCTCGAATTCTGCAATCTTGGGCTTCAAGAAGTCGGACCACGGCTGGAGTGCCAGTTCCACGTTGATCGTAGTCCCGGCATACCTCTTCCAGTCAAATGGCTTCTCGCCGGCGACAGCCGTCGCGAGCAGCACGCCCACACAGATTGCGGCCAGAGCGCTCACCATCACTGCCCGTTTCATGGAGGCCTCCTTTGAGATGCCCGGACCGGAGCCGGCCGGGCGACGCCACCCTAGCGCGCCGGCTGCTGCTGACCCGCTTGCGCGTGCAGCAGTCGGACCCATTCCTTCGTGTAAAGCCCGTGGAAATGCCAGGTCCGCCCGCTGATCAGATTCCCGTCGAAGCAGACCGGCTCATCCACATAGGTCCCGCCGCAGACTTCCAGGTCGAACCGACACTTGGGCACGCAGGTCATCCGGCGTCCCTTGACGCACCCGGCCCGGGCGGGGATCTCGACGCCATGGCAGACGCTGGCAATCGGCTTGTTCAGATCGAAGAAGTGCCGGGTAATGCGGATCAAGTCTGGATCATCGCGGATGTACTCCGGAGCCCGGCCGCCGCTGAAGAAGATGCCGATGTACTGCTCCGGCTGCACATCCCGAAACGCAAGGTCGGCGTCGAGGGTATAGCCCTCCCATTCCCGCGTGATGTCCCAGCCCGGCTTTACTTCGTGCATGACCATGTTGTAGCGCCGCTTCTCCGGGCCGGCGACCACCGGCTGAAAGCCTTCCTCCTGGACCCGGAGATAGGGATATAGGGTGTCCACCGTCTCGGTCGCGTCGCCGATGATGATGAGCACCTTGGGTTGTGCCATGCGGACCTCCTCGAACCGATTCCGGCTGGTTTGCCTAGTCCCGCACTCCGATCTTCTTGAGATACGCCAGGCCTCGGACCACTTCCGCCTCACACGCCTCGAAGGTCGGCAGGTAGAGCAAGCGCGGAGAAATCCAAAAGAATTCGAAGGACAAGAACCCCGTATATCGAATATTGCGCAGGGCTTGCAGGATGGGAGGAAAGTTAATGTGCCCCTCTCCCGGCGCGAGACGGTGACTGTCCGGAAGATGCAAGTGCGCAAGCCGCGGACCCGCCTTCTCAATGGCGGCGGGCAGCGAGCCTTCTTCGATATTCATGTGGAAGGTGTCCCCAACGACTTTCAGGATCGGGGAATTGACGCGCTCTACGTACCCAGAGCATTCCGCCAGGGTATGGCCCAGGCTGGTCTCATAGCGGTTCAGGGCCTCGAAGCCCATTGTTACGCCGAGGGATTCGGACCGCCGCGCCGCCTGCCCGAACACGCCGAGGACCCGATCCAATCCCACCGTGCGGTCCATACCCTCGGGGATGGACCGCAGCCCACCACCCCCCACGACCACGACGGGGGCTTCGAGATCTGCGCTCAGCTCCATGACGGAGACCATGTGGTCCACGACATTTTGGCGCTCGGTCGCTTCCTCGGCCGTCATCTTGAGGCCGCCCGGAAAAATGAAATGCAGGGCGCTGATCTGCAGGCCGGTCCCGGCGATGTACTGCTTGATCTCTTTCCGGCGCTGGGGGGAGGTCTCCGACGGGATGGCGTGGTACATCACCGTGATCTCCACGCCGTCGAACCCGGCGTGCGCCAGCCGGTCCACGACTTGGAACAGATCCGCGCGACCGAAATTCGCGCTGCAAGCACTGACCTTGAATGGCATGGTATTCTCCCTGAGTGAGTTGGCGGTTAGGCGACGATGTCGGACCGGCTGATGTATCGTCGCCCTTCAATCGAGGCGTGGATCATCCGGGCCAGCACCAATGCCTCGATCCCGTCTTCCCCGGTTACCGGAGCATCGCGCTTCTCTCGGATTGCGTCGGCAAACGCTCGAATCTCTCCGACGTATCCGCTGAACTCTTCATCGAAGAACAGCGTGTGGGGCATGACCGGCGCCCAGGTCTTGGACGGCCCTTCATCGCTATCGTGCAGTGTGACGGAAAAGCCATCTTCCACGACCAGCCACTTGCGGTCGCCGAACACTTCGATGCGCTCCCAGGGCTTCAACGACGGCGATGAGGAGTTGAAGTAGAATGCGCCGATTGCCCCAGACGCGAACTCGACGTTCACGACGATGTTGTCGTAGGGATAGTTGGGCTCGGCAAACTGGTTGATGCCGAACGCATGGAGACCCGTGATGGTGCCTCCGATCCAGTGGGCAACGTGCAAGTTATGGCAGGCCTGGCCTTCGAGCAAGATGTGCCGCGACCACCCCTGGCACAATTTGATGGCCATCAGGGCTGGGGTGCCGATCTCCCCGGCCTGGATCAATTGCTGCGCCACGACATACGGGGGCGAGAAGTGTTTCATGAAACCGGTCGTCACCACCAACTGATTCTTTCGCGCCTCCGCAACGATGGTTCGCGCTTCGGCGATGCTCTCGGCGAGCCGGGGCACGCCCAGGAACAGGAAGGGCTTTTCCACGAACAGATGCACGCGCCGGGCGACGGCGGCTCGCAGGGCCTTGAGGCGGCTTTCTCCCGGGTCGGTCAGGACCTCGACGGCATCGAGCTCTTCGCGCTCGAGCATCTCTTCGAAATCGGCATAGCAGCGGAATCCGTGGAGGGACTGGCATTTGGCGCGGAGCGCATCATTGATCTCCGCCGCGGCGGTGACCTGAATAGGACAGCCGGTTTCCTGCAGTCTGCGGATCGCGGGCAAGTGCTTTCCCAGCGCCACGCCCCCTAGACCGATCAGCCCGATCCGCACGGGGCGCTGCCCGGGGGCCGGAGTATTTTTGACGTTGTACTTGTCTTTTTCTGCCCAGACCGACGTGTACCCGTACGGGACTGAACGCCGGAAAGTCTCCACTGTCTTTTCTCCTTGCGCATCGGGTTATCGCGCTGTCTATGTTGTCGCTAGTTAGCCCGCGAAGTTTCGAAGAGCGATCCTCAGGTCTTCCCTCCGTTTCGGACCAGGATGGTTGAAGGCCGTTCGTGCGTGATAGCGCTGGCGGCCAAGGTCTCTTCGATTGCCATCATCGAACAGCCTATCACCCCGGCCCGGTTGCCAAGTGCCGATGTCACAATGGACAGGGTTTGGGTGGATAACGACAGGGACCGACGGTACACGGTCTCGCGGATCGTGGCCAGCAGTAGGTGTCCGACGCGTGAGACACCGCCACCGATGACAATGAGCGATGGGTTATAGAAATTCACTAAACCGGCGAGAACTTGGCCGATGAGCCGCCCGGAGTGCCTGATGATGTCGATTGCCGATTGATCGCCTTCTGCCGCCGCCCGCCCGACGTCAACCGCCGTCAAATGCCCTTGAGAGGCGAGCAGATCAGCGAGTCCCGGACTGCGGCCCTCTTGCGCGGCGGCCACCGCTTGTCGCACGATGGCCGGTGCGGCGGCTATCGCTTCGAGGCAGCCAATGTTGCCGCAATTGCACCGGGGCCCAGAACTGTCGGCCATAATGTGGCCCACATCCCCCGCGCAGCCCTGGGCGCCCCGGTAAATGTGTCCGTTGCAGATGAGTCCGGCGCCGATTCCGGTCGCGACCTTTATGAAAAAGAAGTTGCTCGCGCCTTGGCCGGTCCCCGCCCATTGCTCGCCCAGGGCCATAACATTCACATCGTTGTCCACGAAGACGGGGCACGTGAAATCCTTCCGGAAGAAATCTGAGATCTGGCACCCGTCCCACCCAGGCATAATCGGCGGTGAAATGGGACGCCCGGTCAGGAACTCCACCGGACCGGGCACACCGACGCCGATGCCGAGAATGCTCTCATTTCGGATTTCTTGCTGGTGCAGCAATTCGCGAACGATGGGCAACGCGACTGCAAATGCAGTATCTGGCCCCACCCTTATGTCGAGGAGCTCCTCGCGCATGGCCAGGATCTCGCCCGCCACGTTGCTGATACCCACCCGGAAAACCGTCGCGCCAAAGTCCAAGCCCAGCACATATCGTGCGTTCTTATTGAACGAGAACAACATCGAAGGGCGTCCACCGGTGGAGTCGCCTGCCCCGTTCGGCGTGATCCAGTTTTGCTGCTGAAGTGCGAGAAGTACCTGATTAACGCGGCTCCGACTTAACCCTGTCGCGTCAACGAGGTCGGCACGTGAAAAACAAGGGCGTTGCCGAAGCAACTGGATCACTCGTAATTCCAATTGATCCAACGGAATCGGATTGGGGAAGTTTGCAGCGTCGTCACCCATGTGTACCAAAATAGCAAAAGTCTTCAAGTTGTCAATGACTTTTATCATATATGATGTCACTTTAGATTATAATAAACAAAAGTTCGCAAATCTGTTTCGGCCACACGGGTGCTGAATTCGCACTCCGAGCGGTCCCCCGGGTTTATTTGAGTCCTTTGAGAGATTCTGCCGTTTGAGACCAGCGGTGGGCGCCGTATCTATAGCTGGTCAACTGGAACTTTTTGCCGCGGGCGGGCTCGGAATGAAGTTGAATGCGGGTTGTATGTGCTTTGTTTGCTTGGCTCCGCCCATTTTATTAGGGGTCGGTGCCGGAGGAACGGCTCGCACCCTCTGGTCCGCCGTTCGGATCCTCGCGCTTTGCGAAGGACTGAACGACTCTGGCGGCCGACACCCCCGCCTCGCTGTCCACCGGCGGTCCGGCAGATGTACCTTCACCCGCGGCGTCTGCCTGCGCAGCCTGCTCCTCCCCGACTTGATCACGATTTTCCCCATACCTCTCATATAGCCGCTCCAGCTTGGGCTTCTCAGACACCGGGATCACGAACACCCCGTGGCTCTTCTGGGTCCTGAGCTGGAGCTTCTTCCGGATGATCCCGCTGTGGGGCCAACCTAATTGTGAGCGATTTCTTTGAGGGAAATGGGTCACACTCCTTTCGGGTCCCCCGGGGAACCTCGGCTCCGGAGTGTCACCCATTTTCCTCACGGACTTTTGCTCATGATCTGGTCGTTAGCCCAAGGTTATTCTGAGGCGAGTGTGGCACCAGACGCTCGGTAGAGTTCACTCTGAAGCCGGGCTGGATCCGCCACTCCCCACCCTGCCAGACGGCAAAGGCCGACCAGTTCTCCTGGGGCCGGCAGACCGTCTCAAGGATGGTTCCATCGGGGAGGATGGCCGACACCGTGAACACGTTATTGCGGATTTTATTCAGCAGCTCGGCGACCGCGCGAACCAGCTCGTCTGACGCCATCGGCACGTTCGAGGTGTAGTGCTGAGCAAGGCTCCTAAACAATGGCCGAAGGTCCCGGCTGGCATCGACAATCGGATTCCCATAAACTTGTCCATGCCGCCCGGCCAGTTCCTTCATTTCGCGCTCGTGCCCGGCGAGAACCCCCAAGACCAAATCTCGATTCGCCGAGAAGTAGTCAATGACGCGCAGCCGATCTGTATCCCCCCCCACAGAATCTCCGTAATGATCCCGCAATCGTTGCGCGGCGATGACCAGGGCAATCCATCGCGCTAAGAATCGATCGAACAGATCCTCTTCTTGCCGGCCCCTCGCCAACCACTTACGAATGAAGGCTACCCGCCGGTCCTGGACCATGCGCGGAGCTCCTCGGCGTACTTGGAGGGAAAGCCGCTGCTCACCGCGGTGGCAATGATGGCTTCCAGGTAGCCCGGTCTCGCCGCCCTGCCGATACGCGCGTCAGTCGCCACGTAGACCACTGCTTCACACTCGCGGCCTTGACCAGCCTGTACCCTCAGATTTGCCTTCTTGTAGAGGCCAGCCTTCACCCCCTCGTATCCATCGAGAGATCGCTCGTCGCTGGCCGAGATCCGCCACAGGATTCCGTTCACGACTCCTGAGTCCTCCGGAACGACCGTGGCGACACCGCGTGGATTGATCCTGAATCGCCATCCGGCGAGGACGCCGTTCGCCAGTCGCATCGCCTCCGGGCAGCGTCGCCGCATCTGAGCGGCATCCATGTTCGATCCGTACGCAAAATACATCCTGCCTGAAGTGGATTCGTGCTCGGACATCATCGTGTCCTCCAGCCCCACTGCCGTCTTCCGGCGATGCGAAATGTCTCGGCATCCCGCTCCTGTCCACGATGTCAGCGCGTGTGAAGACAGGCTGGCCTCCGACGCTCACGGGCACGTTTTCGGGCACGTTTTGGAAAAAAGATCAGGGGGCCCTTTCGGGACCCCCTGGTTTCATTCGTGGGCGAAGGTGGTTTCGAACCACCGACCCCCTGCTTGTAAGGCAGGTGCTCTCCCCCTGAGCTATTCGCCCTCGTGGCCTGGATTGTCGACGTATGGGCGCCGCGCGTCAACAGGATTCTGGCGCGGGCGGCCTTGCCTCCATCCGGTATCCTGCTCGTGTCCGACTTCCTGCACCCCCTCCTTCCGCATTTGACAGGTCCGCGACCGTTCGTTAGCGTGGCATCCGCGGTGGGGATGGCCGCACGCCACGCGGATCCATCAGGGACGGCGACCGCGTTCATCCTCTCGATCCGAGGCCGCGACGCCCTGCGTCTCCGAGAAAGGAACCGCATCAGTGACCCACCCCAGGTGCTTCTACACCTGCCTGCCGTGCCGGGACGAAGACGGCAAGGAGTCGGTGCGTGCCACTCACCGGCTGCTGGTGCGGGAGGTCGGCGAGACCATGGGGCAGGAGGTGTGGGGCTGCAAGACGCACATCGTGCAGCTGTACACGGCCCTCGTCAGCAAGGGCACCCCCCTCGACGTGATCGTCCACAACATGGAGACGGGCGAGTGCGTGGTCGAGGCCCATCTGAGGCAAGTGGGATGAGGCAGCCGCGCACTCGCCGAGCCGCCCGCCTCCGCGATTCCTGACATCCGAGCGTCGCACAGATGTGTATGACCGGCGGACCCGCCATCCAGGTCTTGACGTACGCACCCGGCCATGATATCCAAGCACGTCTTCAGCCGGGACGGGTCGAGAGGAAAAACGAGGAGGCGGTCCTGATGACGGTCGAGGAAGGTCTGCGGCGAGCCATCGCCGACTTGCAGGCCCTGCGGACGATCAGCAACCTGTCGGTCGCCGCTCATACAAAGGTTGTCGAGGCCATCAAATTGCTGCGGGAGGCAGAAGAAGAGCAGATGAAGCAGCGCCGGTGATGCGAAGCAACCCACATGGCCTGGCGCCCGATCGATTGGGCCGCCAGGCCGTTTCTATCTGGCGTCCCGTCGGCAGATCCGTACTGGCCCCCGGCCCCGCCCCGTGGACCGGGCCGCGTCGGTCGTCCTGACCCCGCCTCAGCCACGCCTCACCCAACCCGATCCCTCTCTAACCCTGAACCGCGAAGGGTCTTGAATCGCCATGACGCCAAGATCGCCCCTTTTAATTTCGAAATTCGAACTTCGAAATTCGAATTTTTCCTTGGCGCCTTGGCGGCGAGCTGTCTTCGGGCCGGGCCAAAAAACCTCGGGCGAGGCCGCATGAGAGCCCCGCCCGGTTAGCTGTTGACGATGAGGCGGCTCGGTTTGGCGGGGCCGAGACGCCCGCGTTCTGATCCCCCGGCCGGCGACTGCGGGGGCCGGTCCGGGTCACTCAGACGCTGCCGTGGCTGGCTTCGAATTATCGAGGGGAATCAGCCGCCGGCGTGATGTTTCCAATCTCTCGGGGGACTCCTTTCTCCGTGAGATCCAAGATTGGCCCGCCTCATTCGACCTGGCACACTGGGATTCCGTCGTATCATCTTGCCCCCTCCCGGCGAGGCATCCCTTCAAGGGGGATGTTTCGCTCGCCTCGACGACGGTGCTGCCCACTTGCCGGTGCGAGATCAACGTAGTGCCATCAATGATTGAATGCAAGTAAAAAAGATACAAAAGGTATTGTACAGATCGGCGTGGCCCAGCATGTATCCAGAAAGAGGTGAGGCCGTAGCCGGCAGGGAGGGGTTTGCCGGCTTTCGTTACCCGATCAGGCGAATGGCCAGGAACCCCATCAGGATCACGCCGCCCAGGGCCAGCGCCACCACATCCCTCTGCTGGAAGCCGATCTCGAGATAGGAAGTCCGCCGTCTCCGCGCTCCGAATCCCCGCGATTCGAGCGCCTTGGCCAGCTGGTCGGTGCTGCGAAGCGTCTGGAGGAGGATCGGCACCAGGAGAGGGATGTACGCCTTGAGCCGGGCCAGGAATCCTTTCTCCTCGAGGTCGAGGCCGCGCGAGCGTTGGGCCTCGATGACGGTGGCCGCCGTCCCGATGACTGTGGGCACCATGCGAATCCCGAGAGAGAAGGCGAAGGCGGCCCGGTACGGAACCCGCAGGCGGATGAGACCCAGGACGATCTCCTCGATCCGCGTGGCGCTGAGGAAGATCAGGCCCGAGATGATCATCCCGTCGATCTTGATCGCCGCCCCGACCCCGTACGACAGGCTCTCCAGCGTCACCCGCCAGACCAGCGGCGTTGTCCCGCGCGCGACGACCGACCAGGTCACGATGGAAAAGACGGCGATCCCGGCCAGGAGAGGCCAGATCCGCCGCAGGTTCCCCAGGGTCCCGCCCAGCGCCCCGTAGAGCAGCAGGATCCCCAGGAGGGCGGCGAGCGGCCCCGGCCGGGAGAACATCACCGCGGCGACGAAGCTCTCCAGCATCAGGAAGAGCTTCGTCCGGGGATCCAGCCGGTGGACCGGGCTGGCCGTGTCCACGTAGAGGAACAGATTCATGGCCCGGCCTCGCGGGTCAGCGCACCCACCAGCTCCTCCTGGCTGAGGGCCGGGACGCCGAGACGGTTCGCCACCTGGACGACCGGAGGCGGGGTGAGCCCCAGGCCGGCCAGGCGCGCCTCGTCCGCGAAGACGTCGCGGGTGGGCCCGTCGGCCGCGATGCGTCCGTCCTGCATCAGCACGGTCCGGCGGGCATGGGCGGCCGCGACGTCCATGGCGTGGGTGATGATGACGATGGTGTAGCCGGCCTCGTTGAGCCGCCGGATCAGCCCCATCATGCCCTGGAGCTCGCGGTGGTCCAGGCCGGTTGTGGGCTCGTCCAGGATGATAACCTCCGGCTGCGTGGCCAGGACCCCGGCGACGGCCACGCGCTGCCGCCCTCCCTTCGTGAGGATGAAGGGGTCCGCGTCCTCGTACCCCGACAGCCCCACGGCCTCGAGCGCCTCCCCGACGCGACGGGCGACCTCCGGCCCGGAGAGCCCCTGGAGGCGGGGACCGAACGCGACCTCCTCCCGGATCCGCTCGGCGAAGATCTGGTGATCCGGGTTCTGGAAGACCAGGCCCACCTGCCGGCTGATGCCCGCGGCGGATTGTCCCGCCAGGCCCCGGCCCAAGAGGCGGACCTCTCCCGCGGTCGGCTTGAGGATGCCGTTCAGGTGTTTGACCAGGGTCGTCTTGCCGCTCCCGTTCTGACCGAGGATCGCCACGAATTCGCCCCGGCCGATCCTGAGGGACACACCCTGAAGGGCGGCGGTCCCGTCCGGGTAGCGATGGGTCAGATCCCGAACCTCCAGAAGAGGCTCCCCGGACGCCGGGCGGGCGTCCGCCGCCCGCAGCCGGTCGATCGCCTGGGGGTCGGCGCGCCGGCCCGACCGCCGGATGGCGGTCGCCGCCTCCTGGGGATCGGCCCAGGGCCCGGCGAGGCCCAGGGCCCGCGCCAGGCGCGCCAGGCTGAAGGGCTTGACGCCCAGGGCCTCCAGGCGGTGCGGGATGGGCCAGAGCGTTTCCGGCGCGCCCTCCAGGACGATCCGTCCTTCCTCCAGGACCATCAGGCGATCCAGCCCTGCCAGCGCGTCGGTCTCGGGATCGATCAGGATCAGGGTGAGCGGCCGGTCGCGCCGCAGCAGGGCGACGGCCTCCATGAGGTCCCGCCGTCCTGCCGGATCCAGGTCGCTGGCCGGCTCGTCCAGCACCAGCGCCCGGGGGGCGAGGGCCAGCACCGAGGCCAGGGCCAGGCGCTGCTTCTGGCCCCCCGACAGGGCGGCCGGCGACTTGTGATGGAGACCCGCCAGGCCGGTCAGGCGCAGGCAGTCCTCCACCCGGCGGACGATCTCCTCCCGAGGGACTCCCAGGTTCTCCGGGCCGAAGGCGGCCTCCAGCGCCACGGTGGTGGAGAAGAGCTGGGCCTCGAAGTCCTGGAAGACGAAGCCGATGGTCTCGGCCAGATCGCGGGGACGCCTGGCGCCCACGTCCTCGCCCGCCACCAGGACCCGCCCGCGCATCTCGCCGCGGACGAGATGCGGGATCGTGCCGTTGAGGGTTGCCGCCAGCGTCGAGCGGCCGGCGCCGCTGGCGCCCAGGAGTCCCACGGACTCCCCGACCGCGACCTGGCAGGTCACGTCGCGCAGGGCGGGCGAGGCGGCGGCGCGGTAGCGGAAGGCGACGTTCTCGAGATGGATCACGCCGGGACCCCTCGGCGGCGTTCGGCGCGACCGGGGCCGGCTGCAGCAGCCCGTCGGCACGGAACGGTCGGCCCGGCCGCGCTCATGCCAGCCAACAGCCCACGAGGAAGAGCAGGAGGGAGGGGAGGGCGCCCAGGGCGACCCCCAGGCCGGTGCTGCCGGTCCCGAACCGGAACGGCAGCGCGGCGTAGAGCCCCGTGGAGATCAGCAGGCCGATCGCCAGGGCGCTGACACCTCCGATCCACATCAGCACGACGCCGATCCAGGGATAGGCCGGCCGGGAGATCTCATCGGGCTCCAGGATCTCGGTCCAGAGGATGTCCCACCGCCTGGCGCGCGGGAACATCAGCCACACCAGGAATGGTCCCAGGATCGCCGCCCAGAGGAAGTTGTTGAGGGTGATGACGGAGGCCAGGATCCCGAAGGGCACCAGTCCGAAGAGATCCGTGCCGTAGGCGACGATCGCGGCGCAGACGCCGCTGGCCAGGAAGGCGACCAGCAGATACTCGAGGAGCCAGCGCCCCGAGCGGCTGTCCAACGGCTGCCGCGAGGAGAGGAGCCCCATCCGGCCCCAGAGCTTGTAGGGGATGTACCCGTAGAAGAAGTTCCCGATGAAGCCGCCGATGCTGCCCAGGCCCAGCGTCCCGAAGAAGTCCCCGATGAGGTTCCCGAACGCCGAGCCCCAGGCGGCCGCCGGCCCGAACAGCAGGCTGAAGACCACGGGAATGGCATTGGCGGGCCGGAGCTCCGTGAAGCCGGGAATGAGGGGAATGCCCTTGAGGGGGATCAGGACGGCGGCATAGACGGCGGCGGTGAGGGCCACCAGGACCACCATCTTGGTGTGGCGCCACATCGTGAAGACTTCGCGCATGGAGGGGTCCTCTTCCTTCTTCTGCCCCGCGGCGGCGCCCGGCGGGGAACCGGCCGTAGGCTATCCAGGCCCCCCGGAGGTGTCAAGGCGAATCCCGCGCGGCCGGCACCCGGGCGCGATCGTTCCAGCCAGTGACCCGGACGTGGAACGGTCCCCTTCGCTCCGAGCAACGCGACTACTACACCGCATCCGCTGGCCCTGCAGGTCTAGCTCCTCCGGCCCGACCCGAGACGCTGCGCCCGCGGACCAGCCGGGGACGGGCGCCTCGCAGGGGTCCGGGAGAGAGGACGCCGGGGCCTTTCTCCTTGCGCCCGGCATTCCCCCGTGGATAGAATGGCTCGAGGGGAAGGCAGCGTGGCACGCAGCATCCCACTGCACGTTTCGCGACAGGGAGAGTGGCGCATGGCCGATTGCATCTTCTGCAGGATCGTGGCGGGCGAGGCCAAGGCCGACGTGATCTACGAGAACGAGAGCGTGCTGGCGTTCCTGGATATCCACCCGGCCTCCCGGGGCCACACCATGGTGATTCCCAAGCGGCACGCCGAGGGGCTGGACCACCTCGAGGACGGGCAGGTGGGGCCGCTGTTCCTGGGGGTCAAGGCCGTGATGGCGCTCCTGCACGCCGCCCTGAAGCCGGCGGGGATGAACGTGGGGTGGAACCACGGCTGGGCGGCGGGCCAGCATGTGAATCACCTGCACGTCCATCTCATCCCGCGCTACGCGGGCGACGGCGGCGGCGGCATCCAGTCGCTGATCCGGAGCTCCGCCAAGGAGGACCTGGCCAGCGTGGCCGCCCAGATCAAGGCGGCGGCCAGATAGGGCCCTCCCCTGCTCCGCCAGCCCACCGCCGTCCCCGGAGTCCGGGGATCCCGTCCGACACCGCGGGCCCGGGGGCCCCGCTTACCGGCCGAAGACCTGCTTCAGAAGATCCGTGACCCGCGCGGCGGGGTCGGTCCGGATCTTCTTCTCTTCCTGGGCCAGCATGTAGAAGAGGCCGTCCAGCGCCTTGGTCACGACGTAGTGATCCACGTCGAGGCTCTCGGTCTTGACGAAGGGAATGGCTTGAAAGCGGCCCACCAGCTCCTTGTATCGTCGGGTCACCCCCACCTCGTCGGTCGCCTGGCGGACGATGGGAGTGAATGCCTCCACCAGCCGGTCCGTCGTCTTTCGCTTGAAGTATTCCGTGGCCGCGGTGTCGCCTCCCCCCAGGATCTGGCGGGCATCCTCGAAGGTCATCTGGCCGATGGTGTCCCAGAAGATCTGCTTGGCCGCCGGCGCCGCCCGCTCGGCGGCCCGGTTCATGCTCAGGACGAACTCGTCGACCTGCGGACCGTATCCCACGGCGCGCAGCCCCTCCTCCAGCGTGCGCAGCTTCTCGGGCATGAGAATCTTGATGGCCTCGTTTCGGAAGTAGCCGTCCGGCCGTCCGGTCAGACTGACCGCGTTGGCCGTCCCGATGTGCAAGGCTTCCTTGAGGCCGGAGGCTATTCGGGCGTCGCTCGGTCCGGACGGCTGGCCCAGGCCGAGGCCTCCCAGCCCCTTGAGAATCTGGTCCATCTGCCCCCAGGCCGGCGCCGCCAGCAGGCTCACCAGGACCCCGACCGCCAGTGCGCACCGCGGCATTCTCACCTTGCCTCCTCCGTTCCCACGCATCCCCCGCGTGATTCGGCCCCATTCCTGAGAACTCTCACCGCCAAGGCGCCAAACGTAAGCGTATGGGCCGTGCGCCTCGACGTCAAGCCTCCGGCGTGTGCGGGTGCGGCGGACGCAGCATGAACGGGCCCCGCAGGTTGGACTTGACAGGCTAGCAGATGGACTGAAAGAATCCCCGCCATGTCCACGCCCCGCGCACGCGCCACGCTGGCGACCAGCTGCACGATCCACTGCCTGCACGACGGCTTTTCCGATCTTCTGTACGTGCTGTTTCCGGTGTGGGCCCGGGAATTCTCGCTGTCGTTCGCCCAGGTCGGCCTGCTGAAGACCGGCTACTCCGGGGCGCTGTCCTTGTTCCAGCTCCCCGCGGGCCTGCTGGCGGAACGGGTGGGCGAGACGCGGCTGCTGGCGGCCGGGACGGCGTTGACGGCCCTGGGTTTTCTCTTCCTCGGCACCGCCGGCGGCTTCGCGGGCCTGCTCTTCATCCTGGTGGCGGCCGGGCTGGGCTCGGGAGTGCAGCATCCGCTGTCTTCCTCCCTCGTGTCCCTGGCCTACGAGGGAGGGCCCCAACGCGTTGCGCTCGGCACCTTCAACTTCTCGGGGGACGTGGGGAAGACGCTCTTCCCCGCCTGCGTGGCCTTGGCGACCGGCTGGATCGGCTGGCGCTGGACGACGCGCGGCATCGGCGGTCTCGGGATGCTGGCCGCCCTGGCCATCCTGGTGATCCTGTCGCGCCTGGCTCCGCCCCCGCCCCCCCACGCCAAAAAGGACCCTGCCGCCGGGGCCACAGCGGGCTGGGGAATCCGGGACCGCCGCGGCTTCGAGCTGCTGTCGGCGATTCACGGCATCGACAACGGCACCCGCACCGCCTTTCTCACCTACCTGCCGTTCCTGCTGCTCGGCAAAGGGGCCCCGTTCGATATCATGGGGCTGGCGCTCGGCCTGACCTTCATGGGGGGCGCCGCCGGCAAGTTCCTGTGCGGGGCCCTGGCCGAGCGCCTGGGGATCATTCGCACCGTGATCCTTACCGAGGCGGCCACCGGCCTGGGCATCCTGCTCCTCGTCCTGGTGACCTTCCATCCCGCGTTGTTCGTCCTGCCCTTTCTCGGGGTCGTACTGAACGGCACCTCGTCCGTTCTCTACGGCACAGTGGCCGAATTGGTGGTTCCGGAGCGCCGCTCCCGGGCCTACGGTCTGTTTTACACCGTGGGCATCGGCTCCGGAGCCCTGGCGCCCCCGATCTTCGGCCTGCTGTCCGACCGGGCCGGCGTTCCCACCACACTGGCGGCCATCGCCCTGCTCGTCTTCGTGACGCTCCCCCTGGCCCACCTCCTCCGCCCCACGCTCCTGGTCGGGACTGCCCGCGCCCAGAGAGTCCACGCAGCGCGCTAGTCCAATCCCGCGGCTGGGGCGAGTCTTCCGATGCCGCTGCGGGCGGGGAGGACGCTTCGACCGGGGTCGCGAGTGAGCCCGGCGTGCGGCGTCGCGAGCCGTCCAGACGATGGAGGGACCACCCGGGGAACCCAAGAGCCCCCTCTATGCCGCCGCACGCCTGGGGACCGAGAGGAGGGGCGGGAGAGAGCCACCGGCCCCTCACGGGGATCACTTCTTTCCGACCGTCGCCAGGTAGATGGCGAACTGTCGCTCGCCGTCGAGGCCGAGCAGGCCGTTCACTTCATCGTCTTCGAAGGCCGCGATGGCGCAGACGCGCAGCCGATCGCCTCCGCCCTCGCGGCGGTCAGCGCGTGCTCCAGAGCCGAGAAGCGGTACAGGCCGGGCCCCAGCCCCTGCACCCTGTTCACTAGGACGGAGGTCTCGAACGCGTGCCGGGCTCCCGCGGAGGGGACGGTCCGAGTCGTTCGGACCCCGGGGGCGACCTCCGTGACCCCCTGGGTACACCAGAGGAGATACGACACCTCCTCCAGCGTCAGCGGGGTCGGCGCGTAGCTTCGCAGCGTCCGCCGCCCCCCGATGATCCGGCGGAGGCCGGCATCGTCCACCCCGAGATCCCCGGGTTGCGGGGGCGTGTGAGCGCACCGGCCGGATCGCGCGGCAGCTGAAGCGGCGGCTGAGGAATCCCCCTGGCATGCTCCGAGGGCTGCAGGTGGCGGTACTTTGTCCGCTCCAGGAACTCGCTGCCGATTCCTCCCACGGTCGGACTCCCTTCCGTTATCGGCGGGCCCCTCCCTTCCCAGGCTTCGGTAAAAGTGGCCAACCCCGCCGGGGCGCCTGCATCCCGCCGGCACGCTGTCATTGCGACCCGACCGCAGCCGGCAAGGTCTGCAATTGGCCCTCCGCGCACACGTGAAGGGCGTGAGCGAGACCGGCCGGCGCCCTGTCCCGGAAATGTCAGGGCCCCGCACCCTCCCCGTGCGGGGCCCTGACAGCAACATCCTGCCGATTGGCTGCACCGCGCCCGCGCGGCAGATACCTATGCTTTGGCCGTCGCGTGGACCGCGGTCGGGGCTGCGAGGTATTCGGCGCCGTACACACCCTCCGACTTGCTCACCGCCGCCGTGCAGACCATATCCCCGGTGACGTTCAGGCAGGTGCGCCCCATGTCCAGGATCACGTCGATCCCCGCGATGAGGGCCAGGCCCTGGATCGGCAGGCCCACCCCCTGCAGGACCATGGCCAGCATGATCAGGCCGGCGCTGGGCACGCCCGCCGTTCCGATGGAGCCCAGGGTGGCTAGCAGGATGATCATCAGGTACTGGCCGAAGCCGAGATGGACCCCGTAGATCGTCGCGATGAAGAGCGCCGCGATGCCCTGGTAGATCGCCGTCCCGTCCATGTTGATGGTGGCCCCCAGGGGCAGCGTGAAGCTGAAGATGTCCCGCGGCATGCCCGCCTTCTCCTCCGAGACCCGCATCGTCACCGGGAGGGTGGCGTTGCTGCTCCGCGTCACGAACGCCATGAAGCTGGCCTCGGACACGGCTGAGAAGAACCGCAGCGGGTTGACCCTGGCGATGAACCGCAGGATCGACGTGTAGATGAGCGCCACGTGGACGAGGTAGGCGACGTAGCAGATCAGGATCAGATCGATGAAGGGCAGGAGCACCTCGGCGCCCTGCTTGGCCACCGTGGCCGCAATGAGCGAGAAAACGCCGATGGGGGCGTACCACATCACGATCATCGTGAGCTTGTACATGGCCTCAGCGCCGCTCTCCGCCATCTTGATCGCCAGCTGCCCCTTCTCCCCGGCCATGACGGCGGCCAGCCCGAACAGCAGGGCGAAAACGATGATGGGCAGGATGTCGCCCTTCGCCAGCGACTCGACCGGGTTGGTGGGGACCAGGTTGAGGAGGACTTCTCTCAGGTGGGGAACCGCGGGCGCCTTGTAGCCGGTCACCTCGGCCATCTTCATCCCGGCCCCCACATGGAAGATCCTGGCCAGGATGAGCCCAATGGTGACCGCAACCGCCGTCGTGGCCAGATAGATGCCGATGATCTTCACCCCCACGCGCCCCAGCTTCATCGGGTCGCTGATGGAGGCCACCCCTGTCAGCAGCGAGAAGAACACAAGGGGCACGATCAGCATCTTCAAGAGGCGGACGAACAGGTCGCCGAGCCAGCTGATGGAGAGGCTGGCCTGCTTGAACACGAGACCGAACAGCACACCGACCACGAATCCGATCAGAATGTATCCCAGCAGCCCGATCCTTCTTTCCTGTGCCATGACTCTGCCCTCCATACGAATGCCGGCGCGGCCTTGCGGGTCATCAGAAGAAAAAGAAGGCACGCTCCCGGGCCAGGCCGCCCGGACGCATCAGAAAAAAATAGCCCTCCGGGGCTCCCGCCTCCCCAAAGGGCCGGATATCCATCCGCGCGACCGAGGAACGGAAACGTCCCTGGTCGGCCATTCGCCGTCAGCCGGCATGCCGTCCCCTTCACCCCTCCGAAGGGCCAGCGTCGAACGCGGCACGACACTATCTCCAACCTCAGGGAATTGTCAAGACGGGAAGCGGGATGGGCTCGGCGGGTAGACAAACGCATCGGTGGCTCTCGATCCTCGATCTGGGCGGCGTCCCGTGGCAGAATCGGCGCGGGGCCCCCGCTGGCCGGCGGAGACCCCGCGCGCCCTCGCTCCACTACAACCCGAAGAACAGGATGTTCAGGATCAGCATCACGTCACGGAACGTCGAGCCCCGGTACTCCTTGGGCAAAAACTTCCGGTTCAGCCGGATGGTCAGGGCGGCCGAGGTGGCCATGGTGAAGTTGGCGATGTTGGCGCTGATGGCGAAGATCACCAGGGGCAGCGTGATGTTCACGAAGGCCACCCCCCAGGCGAAGAACACGACCAGCAGCGTATAGTAGACGCGGCGGATGTCCTCCTTGCCCCAACGGCGGATGCCCTCCACCCCCCACCACAGCATGTCCGTGGCCTGCCGGACGACCAGGTCCACGTTGCTGATGGCGGTGCTGTACAGGATCCAGAACCCGAAGAACAGCGCCAGGAACCAGCCGAAGTTGCCCAGCTGCTGGATCAGGCCGCTGGCGGTGGATGCGGCGATGCCCCAGGACGGGAGCTTCTGGCCGTGGGGAAGCGTCGCCACGTACAGGATCCCCGGGAGGAACATGCCCAGCATGGCGCCGCCGTAGAATATGAACCACTGGTCGATGTTCAGGAGCTTCCACCAGCCCTTGAAGCGGTCCAGGTTCTCCGGCGTCTGCGGGGCGACCTTGCCGACGTGCGAGACGTGGATCTCCTTGCCGCCCACGGCCGCGGGGATGTAGCCCACCTTGCTGCCCATCCCGTAGCCCTTGTCCCGGTACCAGTTGCTGATGGCGTTGTTTCCGAAGCCCCCGTACGCCGAGTAACCGACCAGCGCCCCGAGGAGCAGCAGATCCACGCCCTTCGGCACGAAGCCGAACGTGAAAAAGCCTTTGAAGCCCTCCAACCAGACGGAGCCGGGAACGATATAGAGGTCCAGGAGGAAGAGCCCTCCCAGGACCACGATCATCATGATCCAGTTGGCCCACTCCAGCGTCCGCTCGATGGTCTTCCCCAGGCAGATGATCAGACAGCAGGAGGCGAACACGACGTACCCCCAGATGAGCACGGTGCCCTTGTCGGGGGCTCCCGGAATCCGACCGAGCTGGAAGGCCGCCAGGGCCGTCGCCGCCCCCAGGGCCCATCCCGGCAGGGCGCGCTCCAGGAAGCCCACGATGGTGAACAGCCATCCCCAGAAGGCCTTGCCGGGAGCCAGGCGCATGAAGCCTACGGTGACGGGCTCCCCGGTGTAGAGCGTGTAGCGGCACATCTCCAGGTTCAAGAAGACCTGGAGGATCGAGGACACGGTCGTGATCCAGAGGAGCGCCAGGCCCCACTGGACGAAGAGTGAGGGGCCGACCAGCCATTCACCGCCCCCGATGGTGCCGCCAAGGGCGATGACGGCCGGCCCTAGGACGGCCATCAACTTTCGGAAGCTCAGGTCTCGCGGTGGGGCCGGAAAGTCGTCTTGCTCAAAGCGCGGACCGCAACCCGGGTCCGTTTTGGACAACACTGCCTCCGGACTCATGGCTGCCTTTCCTCCTCATCCCCACGGGGACGTCTCCCCCCGGGGACAATCCACCCTTTCGGTGCGGTACGCCCCCCGATTAGCCCATCCCCTCCTTTCTGCCCGTGCCCCTCTGCCTGGGGCAGCCGCGGGCGAAGGTGTTATTCACGGCAACCGACGCCCCGGATCGCTGTCCACTCCCGGACCGGCCGGGGCAGGCGCCACCCATGCGGCGTCACCGGGGGCTCGCGGCGCCTGTATGGCCCGCCCGTGCCGCGCCCAAGCCAGCACCGGAAATGCGGCGCCGCATCCCAGTCACGCTCCGAGAAAGTCCATGGTGGCGCACGGTTAGACGGATCTTCTTCAAAATAGCGCGGCCCCCTGGGCCTGCTGTTCGCCCAAGGGGCCGTGGTAGAGTCCGCGCCGCGCCCGATGGTGGTGCGCGCACGAATCCTTTCCGATAATATGGGATCCCCGCGAGCAGGCATCCTGCCTCCGCATAATCTGAACGTTGATCAAGATTTTGCTAAAACGCTAACTCCAACATCAAGGAATTGTCAAGACGAAATCGGTGGTGACGAAATCGGTGGTGAGGGCGGACAGCGCGCCCGAGCCAGCCGACGGCACCTACGCCGGCAGCTCCAATGCGAATCGCGCCGACGAGAAGGACGGAGATCAGCTTACCTTGCTTCGGTTCCAGCCGGAGGGGCGGGCGAATGGTCGATCGACAGACCGTTTCCTTGCCTGGCGGGATGTGCTAGGGTATGGTATACGGACGTGGGGGACGGATCCCGGCATTCATCATTAGCCTGATCATGATGGCAAGATTCCTCAGAACACGGCTCTCCCGCCATCGGCAGCTTCTCCTGGATCAGACGCTGGCCGCACGGGGAGTGATGCAGCTCCTGATGAAGGAGCGAAACACCGGGGAGCGTTGGACCCGGAAGGAGCTGCGGGAGATCCGCAGCCACCTGCGGACCATGTGCAAGCTGGTCCCCGCCCTCGTCGTGTTTCTGCTTCCAGGCGGCCTCTTCTTCCTGCCGGTCCTGGCCGAGGCCCTGGATCGGCGCAGGGGCATCCGGGTCACGGCGGCGCAACACCCCCCCCAGCCTCCGGCATGATCGGGAGGCTCCCCCTGGATGGCCCCGATCTCCGGCGACGGGGCGGCCGCACGGTCCGGTCCCTCCGCCGCCTGGCCTTCCGGGCTATCCCACCGTCAGGACAAGCTTGCCGCGCGTGTGGCCCGACTCGATTGCCGCGTGAGCCGTGGCGGCCTCGGCCAGGGAATGAACCCCGCTGAGGTGCACCTTCAGCTTTCCCGCCTCCACCAGCCCCCGCATGTGGTCCAGCTCCGGAGCGTGCGGCTCGACGAAGACGTAGTGGTGCGTTGCCCCCTTCTTGGCGGCGAGCTCGCTCTCGCGGACGAGGATCGAAACCACCCGACCGCCTTTCTTCACGCAGTCATAGCCCCTCGCCAGCGCGTCGCCGCCGCAGCAGTCGAAGGCCACGTCCGCGCCCTGCGGCAGGAGGGCTTTGACCCCCTCTCGAAAGTCCCCCCCGGTGTAGTCCACCGCCCCGTCCGCCCCCAGGCTCTTGAGGTACTCGTGGTTCCGCTTGCTCGCCACCGCGACCACCCTAGCCCCCACGATCTTGGTCAGCTGGACGGCGAAGCTTCCGACCCCGCCGGACGCCCCGAGGATGAGGACCGTCTCGCCGGTCTTCACCTTGGCGGCGTCGTGAATCGATTGGTAGGCTGTGAGTCCCGCCAGGGGAATGGCGCCCGCCTCATCGAACGAGATATTCTGGGGCCGCCGGGCGAGGTAGCTTTCGGGGAGCGAGATGTACTCGGCGTAGGCCCCACGCTGGATCACGGGGCGTCGGCAGTAGGCGTAGACCTCGTCGCCCGCCTTGACCCGGCGGACGCTGAACCCGGGCGTCTCCACCACCCCGGCGAACTCCCAGCCGGGGATGATGGGGAACGTGTGTGGAAAGAACTCCTTCAAGTAGCCGGCGCGGATCTTCCAGTCCACGGGATTCACCCCCGCGGCTTTGATCCGCACCAGGACCTCCCCTTCCTCGGGAGCGGGCGTCGGCACCTCGGTGTACTTGAGAACTTCGCGACCGCCGAACTCATTGAAGATTACCGCTTTCATGTCGTCCCCCCTTGCGCCCGGTCATCGGCGCACATCGGAAGAGTTCGGTGCCGTCCTCCGGCCATCCGGGGGGCCAAGCCGAACGGTCAGCCTCCCGTGGGCAGGTGCTTCCGTCCTAGTGGATATTATACCCGGCTAAGTCCTTCGATTCATACATTCGGCAGCGAACGTATTCACCCCGGACTCAGTGCCGAGCGAGCAGATGATGGAACCGGCAAGAAAAATACGTGACCGTGGCGGCGAGTCGACGCACGAAGGCGCCGGAGGGACAGGCGCACCGATCCTCCCGGAGCGTGAAGGAGGCTCACGCCTCCCCGCTCCGGGACGGGCGGCGGCTCGCGCGGCGGGCGGGGTTATCGCTGGGCGGGCTTTTTCCGGGGAACCGACAACGACTGCCAGCGCTGCCACTCCAGGTGCTTGGCCAGGAAAACAATCTGTCCGACGTGGGCGGCATAGTGCGAGAACGCCCGCATGATGGCATCCAGGGCCGTCAGCTCCTGTCCGCGGATTGTCACCCGGTTCTGGAAGTTGGCGGGCGTGAGAGACCCCAGGGCCCCAAACAGGCAGGCCCACCCCTTTTCCCAGGTCGCGAGCAGCTGCGCTCGCGTCAGGCCGGGCGCCGGCTCGAACTCCGCGTTCCGATTCCGGGTGGGCTTTTCCCCATCCGCGGTGAGGAAGTCGGTCCAGCGCGACAGCATGTTCTCCGAGACGTGCCGCACCAAGATATCGATGCTGTTCGACTCCGGGTCCAGCGAGGTGCGCAGCTTGGCGTCGTCGGTCACTTGCGCGATCGCCTTGTCCGCCTGCGTCTTCAGCTTGCGCAGCTCCTGTACCAGGACCTCCAGCACGTTCGCTCCCGCTGTCTCCCCGCTCTGAGGCATCACAGATCCTCCTGTTCGACGGCGCACGCCCCCCTGGCGGCATCCCGTCTTCAGAATCATACCCCGCCAGCGATCCGATCTCCAGCGTCCTCGATCCCGTCCGTCCCTACGGCGGACGACGGGACTGACTACGACCGCCCCCGTGGCGGGTCGGCGGGATAGACTGTCGCATACCTGGCGAGGGTCGCGAGACAGAGCTTGACCGCGTTCAGCGTGTACTGGAAGCAGCGCGCCTTCCGACGCTCTTCGGCCTCGGCCGTCCCCTGCCGCAGCAAGTCCCCGATGAGCTCGCAACAGCCGGTGGCTCCGAACGTGGTCCGGAACTGGCACACGAAATCCCGGCTGACCTCGTAGGCCCGCTCCTTGCTGCCCTGGGGGGGATTGCGCCGCCCGTGCATCAGGCCGAGGGCCGCCACCCCGCCCGACACGGCCCCGCAGACATTGTCCCGGGTTCCCCCGATTCCGCCCCCCAGGCCCGAGAGCATGGCGACGGCCTCCACCGGGATGTCAGATTCCACGAAGTGACGCACGACCAGGAAGACCCGCTCCGCGCAATTCGGTCCATCCGCATACCGCTTGTGGATCGCCTCGATCTCACCGGCAATCTGTTTGGGGTCCAGGTGTCTCATGTCTGTCATGGGTGTGGCCCTCGATGAGTGGTTGGATGGCTTCGATGGATCCGCATCGTCTGCGGCGCGATCGATTCATCCGATGGCGCGCAGGATCGCGACGTGGAGCTGCTCGGGCTGGTCGGTGCCGAGGATGATCCCTCTCCCGTTCTTCAGCCGGACGGCCACGGCATCGAATCCCGAGACATTGTAGAGCCGACCGCGGGACGTTGCGCGGATTCCCCACCCGTGGATCACCCGTGTTCGGGTGACCTCGGCCGTCTGAATCTCCGAGAGCGGGACTTCCCTGCGAATGATCCCGAGGCTGAAGGCCCAGCGGAGGGCCTGGTCGGTCACCTGGATCGTCAACGACGAGAAGAGGGCGGCGCAGGCGGAAAGGACGGCCCCCACCAGCAGCAGGAGCGCCCGCGGAGCAGGCAACAGGGTGGGCAGATACACGCACATGACCGCCGCGCCTCTTCACTTCATCAGCCGCTTGCCGGCATCCCAGGCGCCGCCCACCCGTTCACCCATCTTCCAGTACGTGTTGTCCGGCATCGTCAGCGTGAAGGGCTGCAGGCGGGTGACATCCAGAGCGCCGCCGATCAGCACGCCTCCCTCGGCGCAGGCCTCCACGATCTCTCCGATGAAGAGGTCGTTGGTGGGAAAGGAAACAGTTTGGACGAGCGTGCAGGCCAGGCAGAGTCGGCACTCCCGGATCAGCGGGGCGTGCTGGAGGCCGCCGTAGAAGACGCCGAAGAGCTTGCCCTTGTCGGTCTCCCTGCCGGAGACGAGGCCGCAGTAGTCCACTTTCTCCACGAGGTCCAGCCCCGGGACGTTGACGCTGAACTCCTTGTGCTCGCGGATGCCGCTGCAGGTGTAGTGCGACTTCGCCAGCGAGATGCCAACCATCGGCGGCTGGAAATTCACCCGCGAGATCCACCCGACCGGCATGAAGTTTACCTGCCCATCCACCACGGCCCCCACCAGCGCCACCGGCATCGGATAGATGGACACGTTGTTGTCGATTCGCGTCTTCGCCATGCATCCTCCTCCCAGATTGATGCGACCGCGGCTCTCGCCACGCCGGGGAATTCCTGCCGGTCTTCGGGTCGGATGACCCCATTCCGAAAATATCTCACCGCCAAGGCGCCAAGGGAAAAATTCGAATTTCGAATTTCGAAATTGAAAGGGGCTATCATGCCGTCATAGTGGTCCAAGAGCTCTTTCGGGCCAGGGATGAAAGGTCAGGCCATACTGTACCCCGTCCCCCGGGCGAGCAACAGCAATCTCCCCCGCACGCCGGGAAACGTCCACAGCCCCATACCTTCGTTGCCACGGCCGACGGGAACTTGGCGGTCCGGCCACGGCCATGCCGACCGCGCCGGGAGGCGCCAGGCGGTTTGCGGCGCAGGATGGGCAAGCACGTTCGCGGAGGCCGGCCGGGTCAGACCGTGCGCCGCCGGGTCGCGGCCGCTGGCGAGTCGGCATTCGCCCGGGGCTCGCCGCCGCGGTTCGTGAGGGTCCGGATTCGATTCTGCTTATCCCACGTCCGCCCACACCAATGCCGAGCGCATCCCGTCGGGCCAGCGATAGCCCCCGCCCTCACAGGTGAGGCGGCGCGAGAGGACCTCCCGGACCAGCTCGTCATGGTGCGTCCCGCGAAGCCCGAGCTGCCGCTTGGCCCTCTCCAGGGCCGCCTCCAGCGTCGGATCGCCCCACGAGCGCGCCGGGCGCGACTCCATCAGGACATTCGGGTAGAAGCCCGCCACGAGGAGCAGGTTATAGCCCACCGCGAAATTGGGGCTGTCGTGCCAGCATCCGCGGATCCGCTGCGACAATTCTCCGATGACGCCGTCATGGGCCGGAACGCGCAGCGCCAGGTACCACGTGCGGAGCGCGCTGGCCGCCATCTTGCGGACGAAGCCGGCAAGGTCCGCGGTGGAATAGGTGGCGTGGGCGGCGATGACCACATCATGGGGCGGCAGGTCGGCCTCCATCCAGGGCGCGGCCACCACGTCGAGGTTGCCGATCTGCCGGGCGGCCGCCCGCTCCAGGAGGATCTGCCGCATCTCCGCGAGCGGCTCCACCGCCGTGACCCGGCGCACGTGCCGAGCGATGGGCAGGCTCCAGCGGCCGATGCCCGCCCCGATGTCCAGCACCGTCATCTCCGGTGCCAGCCGTCCCAGGATGAATTCCAGCAGGGGCTCCGGCTCGCGGCGCTCCCCCTTGTCGAGCTGCTGCGCCACTCGCCGCCACCGCGCGACCATCTGCGCCTGATCCCCGGCGCCGGCCATGCGGTCGGACGAGGCCAGCTCTTTCCAGAGGGCCTCCCAGTCGATCGGCATCGCCATCCCCTCCTGTTCCCGCATGGATCCCGCTGCTCCAGGCTGCGCAAGACCGTAGCATGCGCGTGTGGGGCGTCAAGCCCAATTGGTAGGAGCCTCGTGATGACGTGCGGCGCCCGGGTGGATGTCCCGGGTTTCCCTGCCCGCCCAGCCGGGGTTCCTGCTATACTCCTCCGCATCGTGCCCCAACCGCAAGTCTGACCGGAGGCGGCTCGCGGCACCACACACCCTTCAACCAAGGAGGAGCGGGATGGGAGGCTTGCAAGGGAAGGTTGCCATCGTGACCGGCGCCAGCACGGGCATGGGGCGCGCCATCGCGGCCGCCCTGGCGGGCCAGGGGGCCATCCTCGGCCTGGTCGCGCGAAGCGCCGACCGGCTGGCGGAAAGCGCCGGCCTGATCCGGGCCGGGGGAGGCCAGGTCGTGGACTTCTCCGGGGACGTGGCCGATGACGAGGTCGCCAAGCGGACCGTCCAGGCGATGCTGGATCGCTACGGCCGCATCGACATCCTGGTCAACAACGCCGGCACCAACACGTTTCACCGCAATCTGGCCGATACGTCGCCCCAGGACTGGCGGCGGGTCCTGGAGACCAATCTCACCGGCGCGTACCTCTTCACCCGCCGGGTTCTTCCCCCCATGCGGCAGGCGGGTCGGGGGTTGATCGTCCTGATCTCTTCCGGCGCCGGCCTCCAGCCGAGCGCCCCGGCGGGCGTGGCCTACTCCGCCTCCAAGCACGCGATGCATTCCCTGGCCGGGTCGATCAACGCCGAAGAGCGGCGCCACGGAATCCGGGCCTGCGTCATCGCCCCCGGCGAAACCGACACCCCCAACCTGACCCTGCGGCCGCGGCCTCCCGCCAAGGAGGACCTGGCCACGATGCTGCGGCCCGAGGACATCGCCGACGCGGTGGCCTACGTCGCCGGCCAGCCGGACCACGTGGCGGTCGAGATGATCGTCATCAACCCGACCGCGAAGCGGAACTACCAGGCCGACTACGAGCGCTACACCGCTGAGGGCCACACCCGCGTCCCCCTGGACTGAGCCCGCCCCCGGACGAAACGCTGTCCCTCGCAGAACACCGCGGCCCTTCGGGGACTCCCCGAAGGGCCCTGGCATCTGCTCGGCGAGTGGACCAGCGCGTCGCTAGCAAGTTACCGAAAATCTCGCCTTCGCTAAGGCTGCTCAAAAGGGCCCAGATGCAAGGCGCCGCGGGATCCGAGGCGCGAGGCGTACTTCCCGCGTACGCCGCAGCGCCGCGGGAGTGCGGCAACGCCGCCAGATGGGCCTTCTTCAGCAGCCTTCTACCCCTTCACCGCCCCCGCCGTGAGCCCGGACACGTAGTGCTTGACGAAGAACGAATAGATGAAGGCGACGGGGAGCGAGCCCAGGACCGCCGCGGCCATGAGCGAGCCCCAGAACAGGACGTCGGCCTTGATCAGGTCGCTCACCACCCCGACCGGGATGGTCTTCATGTCGCCGGAGGACATGAAGATCAGGGCGTAGAGGAACTCGTTCCAGCAGAGGGTGAAGCAGAAGATCCCCGCCGAGAGCACGCCCGGCACGGACAGCGGCAGAACCATCCGCCAGAGAATCTGGAGGCGCGAGCAGCCGTCGGCCATGGCGCTCTCCTCGATCTCTTTCGGAATGGTGCGGAAGTACCCCATCAGCAGCCAGGAGGCGAAGGGAATGAGCTGCGTGGGGTAGGTCAGGATGAGGGCCCAGTAAGTATTGTACAGACCCAGCTTGTAGATCACCTGCGCCAGCGGCAGGAACAGAAGGGTGGGCGGGACCAGATAGGCGAGGAAGATCCCCACCCCCAGGAAATTGCTTCCGGGGAAGCGCAGCCGGGCCAGGGCGTAGCCGGCGAACACGCTGCAGACCAGCGACAGCAGGGTGGAGACGACCGACACGATCAGCGTGTTCTTCACCCATTCGGGAAAGGCGGTATGCGTAAACAGATAGGTGTAGTTCTCCCACGTGAAGCGGTGGATCCAGAAGGGATTGTACTTCATGTCGAACAGGTCGTTGGTGTGCTTGAACGAGACGATGCCCATCCAGTAGAAGGGAAAGAGCAGGAAAAGCAGATAGAAGGCCAGCGGCAGGTAGATGTTCAGCAGCCGGTTCGTGAACCGCTCGCTCCCGACCATCCTACTCCTCCCTCCGGATATACGCGAGGAGGATCACCGCGAACACGGTCAGGATCGGGAACATGTACAGGGCGATGGCCGCCCCCATGCCGATCTCCGTCGCCGCCAATCCGATCTGGTAGGCGTAGGTGCCGAAGATATGGGTCATGTTGGCAGGCCCCCCCTTGGTCAACACGTAGATCAGCTGGAAGTCCGCGAACGTCCAGATAATGGAGAGCAGGGTCGCGATCAGGACGACCCCCTTGACGTGGGGCACCGTCACGTGCAGGAACCGATGCCACATACCGGCGCCGTCGATGGCCGCCGCCTCGTGCAGATCGGCAGGCACGGCTTGGAGGCCGGCCAGGATGGTGATGGCGAAGAAGGGGGTCCCCCGCCAGATATTGACCAGACACACGGAAGAGATGGCCAGCTTTGGATCTCCCAGGAAATTGATATTCTGCTGGATGAGCCCGTAATGCTTGAGCAGCCACGAGATCGGGCTGAACACCGGGTCGAAGATCATGAACCAGCCCAGGGTGGAGAGCGCGGTGGGCACGATCCACGGCATCATCACCGCGGCGCGAATCGGATTGCTGAACCGCATGTGGTTGTTCAGCACCAGGGCCAGGCCCAGGCCCAGGGCCGCCTTGAAGGGCACCGTCACCATGGCGTAGATGAAGGTGTTCCACGTCGTCTGGATGAAGATGCTGTCACTCAGGAGATCCGAGAAATTCCTGAGCCCGATGTACTGGCCCATCCGCCCGATCGCGCTGTCGGTGACCGACAGCCAGACCCCGTAGAAGAACGGATAGGCCATGAACACGATGAGCAGCAAGGCCCCGGGCAGCATCAGGATGACGCCCAGGCTCGACTCGCGCTCCAGCAGCGACCCCGAGGTCACGGCGGTGCCGTGCATTTCAGCCCTGGGACTCAAGTCACCCTCCAAGGCGAGAGCAGCCGCATCGCCTGCGGCTGCTCTGGAATTCCAAGCGCGAACGCAAAAGGAAATCCGGACGGCGTGGGGACCCCCACGCCGTCCGGGTCAGGACCACCACTAGAGCCCGTACGCTCGCTTCAGCTGCTCAGCACCCCACTCCACCGCGGCCTTGGCGTCGCCCGACTGGATCGCCCTGGCGTAGGTATCGACCAGGATGTACTTCGACCAAGCCAGGGCTGCCTTCTCGTTCGGCGGCCCGGCGTAGCCCGCGTTGATGCCATATTTGGGCTGTTCCCGGAAGGGGGCCATCTTCGGGTCCTTGAACCACATCGGGTCATTGGCCAGCTTCGTGACGTGCTGAAGCTGGTAGCCCTCCTGGAGTCGCCACCAGGCATTGTACTGCTCGTCCTCGAACCACCACTTCAAGAATTCCTTCCCGGCCGCAATGTTCTTGGAATTCTTGAGGATGGCAAAGGTCCGCGTCTCCAGCCAGTAGAACCGACCGGACGGGCCCTTGGGGATGAGCATGTGGTGCATGTCCTGCGCGATCTGCGGCTGGTCCTTCTTGGCCACGAAGTAGATACTGGAGCCGTTCAGCGTGGACGCGATCTGGCCCGCCAGGAACGCCCGGTTGTTGCTGCTGTCGTCCCAGGAGGTGCCGGTCTCGTCATAGCCGTCCTTCCAGGCCTGGAGGAACCTCCGCATGGCATCCACAAATTCAGGCTTATTGAACTCGATATGCTTCTCGTCCTTGGAAACCTCCATGGCCCCGTGGGCCCACATGTAGGGATACACGAAGCTCGGCGGGTCACCGGTGCTGTGCCCGAACGCCTGACCGAACGGGTGGCCGGCCGCCTTGCACTTCTTGGCGATGGCGTGGTACTCGTCCCAGGTCAGATCGACTTTGTTGCCGTCCTCCGCGTTGGGGCACCCGCCTTCCTTGAGCCAGCTGATCCGATAGTTCACGGAGTCGTTGCTGTACCCGAGAGGGATCCCCAGATAGCGGCCGTTCACCGGAGCGGACCGCAGCACGTACTGCTCGAAGCCACCCCCGCGCTTGCCGACCTCCTCCGCCTCCGGAGTAAGGTCGACGAGGTTATTCCTGTACAGGAAATTCCAGGTAGGCCACAGGTCCACCACGTCCGTACCGCCGGCCTGGACGGCCGCGGCGATCTTGGGCTGCAGGTCGGGCCAGTTCAGGAAGTCCACCGCGGTGTCGACGCCGGCCATCTTCCCCCACTCCGCGACTTGCTTCTTGAAGAAGTCCTGAGCGGGGGCGATGAAATAGGTTGCCTGGAGAATCCGTAGTGAGGTGCCCTTGATAACTGCCGGGGCCGCACCGAACGCCCGGTTGGGCAATGACCCGAGGGCGGCCGCGCCCACGCCGACGAGTCCCGCGGTCTTGAGGAAGGACCGCCGGCTCACCTGGCCTGTCTTCCGCTCCTTCGTCTTTCCCATTCCGATTCTCCTTTACGAGAGAAAGCCGTGTTTGGATCATCGGAGCGCGTCCCTGGTGTTCCGTGTATTGGTTGCGTTCACCTCCTTTCCCATCCTGCCCGCAAGTGCCTCACGTCCCGGCCGCACCGTCGGCGTCCCGCGCCGCGGCCTCAAAAAACACACGGCGGCCTGCTCGAGGTGCCGTCACCTCAGGCGGGCCGCCGTGTTTCTTTCGCACGAACCGCCGTGCAAGCCGCCATCAGTCTCCTACTGCGGCGATCGCCGGCAAGGTCCCTTAACGTATGCACGCTATCAATGATACAAGAGCAAAGTCAAGCTGAAATCTTCCGGGTTGCCCCCGTGCGACGCAGGCCTCTCCCGGGCCTTGGATCACCGCTTCTTCAGGATGACCCGGGCGTCCACGACCTTGCAGCCGTTGCCCTTGGCATAGACGAGCACCGGGTTCGCGTCCGTCTCGGCGATCTCGTCCTCCAGGTCGCTCACCAGCTGGCTCAGGCGGCTGAGGACCGTCGCGACGGCCTCCTGGTCCCGCCGCTTCTCGCCCCGGGCGCCCTCGAGCAGGGGGAAGCTCCGGATCTCGGCCTGCATCAGCATCCCGCATTCCTGGGAGATCGGCGCCACGCGGAAGGTGACGTCCTTCAGCACCTCCACGAAGATGCCCCCCAGTCCGAACATGACCGTCGGCCCGAAGGTCGGATCGCAGACCGTGCCGCAGATGACCTCCGTTCCGGCCGGCGCCATCTCGGAGACCAGGATGCCGTGGATATCGGCGTCCGCCTTGTACTTTCGGGCGTTCTCCAGGATGGTCCGGTAGGCCGCCCGCACGCCCTCGGCATCCTTGATGTTCACCTTCACCCCGCCGGCGTCGCTCTTGTGCAGGATGTCCGGCGAGACGATCTTCAGGACCACGGGATAGCCGCACCGGCCGGCGATGGCCACGGCTTCCTCTTCGGTCTTGGCCAGCGCGGCGCGGGTGACGGGCAGGCCGTAGGCGGCAAAGACCTCCTTGGCCTCGGGCTCGGTGAGGGCGGTGCGCCCGCTCTGGCGGGCATTGGCGATGACGGCCTGGGCCCGCCGCTTGTCCACGTCCGTGTACGGCTCGAAATCGATCTTGCAGCCCTCTTCCGCGTACTTGGCGGCTTGGCGCAGGGTCGCCAGGGCCGCCATGGCCTTGTTGGGGCAGTCGAAATACGGGATGGAGGCCTCCAGCAGCCGCTTCCCGGCCTCCACGCTGCCCGCCCCTCCCACGAAGCAGGCCACGATGGGCTTGTCGCTGACCCCCGACTCCCGCAGCTTCCGGATCACCGTCTCGGCGATGTCGAGGCCCTTGGTCACGGCCGTCTCGCAGTAGAAGACCCCGATCCCGTGCACCCAGGGCGCCTTCAGGGCGATCTCCAGGGCCCCCTCGTACCCGGCCACGCCGGATCCCCCGGTGATGTCCACCGGGTTCTTCGGGCTCCCGTAGTCCGGCATGAATTTCCGGAATTCGGCCTGCAGCTCGGGGGGCGCCGTGTGCAGGGGAATGCCCTGCCGCTCGGCCGCATCCGAGCCCAGCACGCCGATCCCGCCGCCGTTGGTGATGATGACGACATTGTCCCCGCGGAGCAGCGGCTGCATGGACAGCGCCTGGCTGCGGTTCAACAGATCGTCCAGATCGCTGGCCCAGATCATGCGGACCTGCTTGCAGGCGGCCTCGTAGATCTTGGCCGAGCCGGCCAGCGAGCCGGTGTGGGACGCGGCGGCGGCGGCCCCGTGGGCTGACACCCCGGCCTTGAGGGCCACGATGGGCTTGCCCGCCCAGCGGCCGGCCTGCAGGAAATTGCGGCCGCTCCGCACCCCTTCGATGTAGAGGGCGATGCAGTTGGTGTTTGGATCCTGGGCGTAGTACTCGATGCAGTCCGCGAAATCCACGTCCGCCATGTTCCCCAGCGAGATCATGGAGGAGATGCCGAACCGGCGGACGTGCGTGACCGTATCCAGGGCGATGATGAGGGCCCCCGACTGGGAGATGAGTGCGGTCTGGCCGGGATAGGGCAGCATGGGGGCAAAGCTGGCGTTGGCCCGGCCGGGATTGCTCATGATGCCCACGATGTTGGGGCCGATGACCCGGCCGCCGGACTCGCGGGCGATCCGGACGAGCTCCCACTCCTCGGCGTGCTTGCCGATCTCGCCGAAGCCGCTGGTGATGACGATGTGCCCCTTGACTCCCTTCTTGGCGCACTGGCGGGCCGCCTCCAGGCACTTGTCGGCGGGGATGCAGTAGACGGCGGCATCCACCGGGCCCGGGACATCCAGAACGGACGGATACGCCTTCAGGCCGAGGATCTCGTCCGATCCCGGGTTGATCGGATAGATGGGTCCGGGGAATCCCCCCTCGATCAGGTTCTTGGTAACCTGGTTCCCGATGGTTCCATCCCGGCGAGAGGCGCCGATAATGGCGACCGAACTGGGGTTGAAGACGGGATCGAGTTCTGGCGGCATGTGAAACCTCCTCAAACACGTGTCGTAGGGAACAGCGTCATGCCGCACTCCTCTGCTTCCCCTCCAGGTGAGCAACCTTCCGCTCGCAGGCGAACGCGGCAGGGGCATCCAGTCGTGGCCCCTCTCTTTGCAAAGCGATCTTTCCAGCTGCGAAGAGCGCCCTGGGAGAATATACCTCGCAGGTACCCTTCTCGCGGCCGATCTCCTCCTCCTTCTTTCAAAGGAATCAGTCCAGCCTCTGCCTACACGCTAGAGGCGACTGGCCCGGAAATCAATGAAATGCGGGACATTGGCTGGAATAGCGAACCTTGGTTCGGACACCAAGGCGGTGGGAATTCCGGACGATCCGGCAGGAGGGGAACGCCTTCAACCGCCCTCGAGGAAGGCGTTCCCCCCGGGGCGAAGGGCTTCGAAGCCCTGAACCCCGGGTCAGAGACCCATGGTCTTCTCCTCTTCCGTCAGGCACCGATCGAGGATGCGGACGGCCTCGTCGATGTCCGGCCGGGTGATGACCAGCGGCGGCGCGAACTCCAGCGCGCTGTTCATGTGCTTGATGATGAGCCCTCGCTCCTTGGCGCGATCCACGATGCGCTGCAAGCGCTCGGCCGGAAAGGGCGCGCGGATCGCCCGGTCCGCCGTCAAATCCAAGGCCGTCCAGAGACCCGTGCCCCGGACCTCGCCGACCGTGGGATGGTGCAGGAGCGTCCGCAGGCCGTCCAGGAAGTACTCCCCCATGACCCGCGCGTTTTCCACCAAGTTCTCCCGCTGCATGATCTCGATGTTCTTGAGGCCGGCGGCGCAGGCCACGGGGTGATTCATGTAGGTCTGGAGATTGACGAAATTCTCCACGGGGGCCACCACCGCATCCGTGGCCCCCACGGCCCCCAGCGGCACATACCCGCTGGAGATCCCCTTGGCCATGAGCACGAGGTCAGGCTGGACCTCGAAGTGCTCGATGCCGAACCACCGGCCGGTGCGGCCGAAGCCGCAGATGACCTCGTCCACGATGAGGAGGATCCCGTAGCGGTCGCAGATCTCACGGATGATGGGCCAGTATTCCCGGGGCGGGCGACAGGCTCCGAACAGCTGCTGGATGGGCTCTCCGATGAAGGCCATGACCTGGGCGGGATCCTCGAACTGGACCAGGCGCTCCACATCGCGCGCGCAGGCGATGTCGCAGGAGGGATAGCTGAGGTGGATCGGACAGCGGTAGCAGTAGGGAGACTCGGCGAAGATCGTGCCCGGCGCGTGGGGCTCCATTATCTGGCGCGCGGGCAGGACGCTGCCCAGGACCCGCATGGCTCCCCCCGTGATGCCGTGGAAGGCGCCGCGCCGCGTGACGACCTTGAACCGCCACCGCTCCCCCCGGTAGGCATGGTAGTGGCGGGCCAGCTTTAGCGCCGACTCCACTGCCTCGGATCCGTCGCAGACGAACAGGAACTGGTTGATGGCCCCCGGCGCCAGGCCGGCCAGGACGGCGGCCAGCTCGATGGCCCGAGGATTGGCGTACTGCATGGGGGTGAAGTAATGGAGCGCCAGCAGCTGGTCGTAAACCGCCTGCGCCATCTCCTTCCGCCCGTAGCCGATGTGGACCGGCCGGGTCCAGCCCGAGACCAGGTCCAGGTAGGCCTTGCCGCTCTGGTCGAAGATCCGCACCCCCTCCGCCCGGGTGATGATGCTGATCCCCTGCTCGAGATCGGCCCTCGACGTTCGGGGGTAGATGACGTGCGACTGGCTGCAGCCCGTGACGGTGGAATCCGGCATGACGCTCGCTCCTTTCCCACGGGATAAACTCGCCCGGCCCGGCCATCCCGCCGACCCTACCTCCAGCCACGGCCAGGTGTCAAGGCCGGGGAGCCCCGGGCCGCGCCGGAGTCCGGTTCTGCCCGGCCGCCAGGTATGGTAGACTTCCGCCAACCCTGGGTGGCTTCGGGGCGCTGGCCCGGATGTCCGCCGATGGCCACGCCGTCACGAGCCAGGAGGTTGGCATGCACCTCGAGGCCGGTTCTCCGCCGCTCCATGTGGCCGTCACCGGATCGCACGGTCTCGTCGGCTCGGCCCTCGTTTCCCTCCTGACCACCCGAGGACATCGCGTGACGCGACTGGTGCGCGGCGCGCCCCGGACAGCGGACGAGGCGGCCTGGGATCCCGTCCGGGGACTGCCCGATCCCTCCCGTCTGGACGGGGTGGACGCCGTCGTGCACCTGGCCGGCGAGAACATCGCCGCCGGCCGCTGGACGCCGGCGCGCAAGGAGGCCATCCGCCAGAGCCGCGTCCAGGGCACGCGGCGGCTGGCCGAGGATCTGGCGCGGCTGCCCCGACCTCCGCGCGTGCTGGTGAGCGCCTCGGCCGTCGGGTATTACGGGGACCGGGGCGACGAGGTGCTCCGGGAGGACAGCCCGGCGGGGGGTGGGTTTCTGGCCGACGTGTGTCGGGAGTGGGAGGCGGCGACGGAATCCGCCAGCCAGGTCGGCAGCCGGGTCGTCCACCTGCGCTTCGGCATGATCCTGAGCCCGGCGGGGGGCGCGCTGGCCAAGATGCTGCCCGTATTCCGGCTGGGACTGGGGGGTCGGATCGGCAGCGGGCGGCAGTTCGTCAGCTGGGTCGCCCTGGACGATGTCCTGGGCGTGATCCTCCACGCCATGGTGGCCGAGCGGGCGCGCGGCCCCCTTAACGTGGTGGCCCCCGCTCCCGTGACGAACGCCGACTTCACACGCACTCTGTCTCGCGTCCTGTCCCGGCCTGCCATCCTCCCCCTCCCCGCCCTGGCGGCGCGGCTGGCGCTGGGGGAGATGGCCGACGCCCTCCTCCTCGCCAGTGTCCGGGTGGTGCCCGCGCGACTCGTGGAGTCGGGATACAGCCACCGCTACCCGGACCTGGAGGCGGCCCTGCGCCACCTCTTGGGTTGCCAGGCAGCCTGACCGAGGAGGCCGGACGCGCCCGCGGCACGGAGCCAGGATGACGCCGATTCCTCCCGTGCGTCCCGTGTTCGGCAAGGTGCGCGTCATGTCCCTGGCCGGCATGCAGACCAAAACCGATGTCCGCGGCTACCTCGAGCGCGTCAACCGCTGGTGCCGGGAGGCGGGACGACCGGATCTCGCCGTCACGGCCCCGGCCACACTCCCACGCACGAAAGGAGCGACCCATGCCACGCGTTGATTGGAGCTACCATCGCCCCGGCTGAAAGACCTGTGCCAAGACGCAGGGGTTCCTTGCGCAGCATAACATTGACACCGCCATCCAGGTGGACGCCCGGAAGAACACGCTGCAGGAGAAGGAGGCTCTGGCCCTCCTCCGCGATGCGGACGAGATCTACGCCAGCAAGGGGAAGCAGGTGGTGCACGTGGACCTCAGGAAGGAGAAGCCGGACAGGAGCACGTTGCTCGGCCTCCTCCTCGGCCCCACGGGCAACCTGCGCGCCCCCACGCTGCGCAAGGGGCGGACGCTTATCGTGGGCTTCGACGAGGCGACCTACGCCGCGCTGCTCCGGTAGCGGACGAGGCCGAGACCATCCGCGGGGATGCCGGAGGAGTGATCGCTCCATGCCAGCTGCAGCCAGCTCGCAGCCGAAGACCTTGGGGAAAGCCATTCGTGTCGGGATCAGTAGCTGCCTCCTGGGCGACGAGGTCCGGTTCGACGGCGGCCACAAGCGGGACCGGTACCTCACCGACACCCTGGGCCAGTTCTTCGAATGGGTGCCCGTCTGCCCCGAGGTGGAGATGGGGCTGGGGACGCCGCGGGAGACCCTGCGGCTTACCGGGACCCCCGCGGCGCCCCGCCTGGTCTTCGGCAAGAGCGGCGGGGACCAGACCGAGGCCATGCAGGCCTGGGCCCGGCCTCGACTGGACGCGCTGGCCCGGGCGGACCTGTGCGGCTACATCCTGAAGAGTGACTCGCCCAGCTGCGGCATGGAGCGGGTGCGGGTGTACGGCTCGAGCGGGATCCCCGCCAAGACCGGCGTGGGGATCTACGCCCGGGCCCTGCTGGACCGCTTCCCCCTCCTGCCGGTGGAGGAGGAGGGGCGCCTGCACGACCTGTCCCTGCGGGAGAACTTCGTGGAGCGGGTCTTCTGCTACCGCCGCTGGAAGGACGCGACGGCCGGCCGCCTGACCCGGGGAACGCTGGTGGAATTCCACACCCTGCAGAAGCTGCTGCTCTTGGCCCACAGCCCCAGGCACTATACGGAAATGGGACGCCTGGTGGCGGACGCCAAGCGGCTCTCCCCGGCAGCGCTCGAGGCCCGCTACGGCGCGCTCTTCATGGCCGCTTTGAAGGTCAAGGCCACCACCAAGAAGCACAGCAACGTCCTCCAGCACATGCTGGGCTACCTGAAGCGGGACCTCAACCCCCGCGACAAGGCGGAGCTCTTGTCCGTCATGGCGGACTACGCCAACGGGCTGGTCCCCCTCATCGTCCCGCTCACCCTCCTCAAGCACCACCTCCAGCGGATGGGCGTCCCGTACATCCTGGACCAGGTCTACCTCAACCCCCATCCCAAGGAACTCATGCTCCGGAACCACGTCTGACCAGGGCCCAGGTCCTGCCCCGTTTCCCGGACAGGCGGCACCTGGCGTCGAGAATTCGTTTGCCGGAAGCGGATCGCGGCCGTAGTCTTGGCCGGCGCCGGGAGGCCGATGCGCGCTCGTTAGGCGTCCCCCTGGATCGAGGACACATGACCGGACTTCCTTTTGCGCTGCCTCCCCTGCTGCTGCTCACGGGGATCTTCTACCTGAACTTCGTCTCGCGGGTCGCCCTGGTCCCGCTGCTGCCCATCGTGGAGCCGGAGCTGGGCCTGGGGCATGGAGCGGCCGGCACGCTGTTCCTGCTCCAGCAGATCGGCTATGCCCTGGGGTTGCTGGTCTCGGGACTCGTCTCTTCCAGGCTCACCCCTCGCCGGACCATCACTCTCTCCTCCATTGCCGTGGGGGTGGCCATGCTGGCCATCTCGCGATTGTCCACCGTTGCCGGCATGCATGTGGGGCTCGTCTGCCTCGGCACCGCCGCCGGCCTGTACCTGCCGTCCGGCCTTGCCACCATTACCGAGCTGGTCGCCTCCGCCCACTGGGGGAAGGCGGTGGCCATCCACGAGTTCGCGCCGAACCTCGGCTACATCACGGCCCCGCTGCTGGCCGAGGTGGTGCTCCTCTGGCTTCCCTGGCGAGGCATCCTGGCGGTGCTGGGCGTGGCGGCCGCTCTCCTCGGGGGCCTCTACCCCGCGCTCGGGCGGGGCGGCGCCCAGGCGAGCGACCCGCCCCGCCTGGCCGGGACACTCCGGCTGCTCAACGATCCCCTCCTCTGGATCATGGCAGCGTTGTTCGCGGTCGCCATCGGCGCCGGCCTGGGCCTGTACACCATGATGCCCCTGTTCCTGGTGAGCGAGATGGGCATGGAGCGGAGCTGGGCCAATACCCTCACCGGTCTGGCCCGGATCTCCGGCCTGGCCCTCGTCTTCCTGGCCGGCTGGCTGACCGACCGCCTGGGGCAGCGGCGGGCCCTGGTCGGGTTTCAGATCACCACCGGGGCGCTGACCCTCCTCCTGGGTCTGCTTCGCGGACCGGTCGCCACCCCGCTCCTGGTCTTTCTCCAGGCGGCGGCGGTCGTCTGTTTCTTCCCGGCGGGCTTTTCCCTGGTCTCGCTCAGCTTCCCGCCGCAGCTCCGCAGCCTGGCGATCTCGCTGGTGACGGTCATCGGCTCGCTTCTGGGCGCGGGGGCCGTCCCCTCCGCCGTCGGGTATCTCGCCGAGGCTTCCTCCTTCTCGCTGGCCTTCGCGCTGATGGGCGTCCTGACATTGGCCTCCGCCTTCATGCTGCGGCTCGGCTCGGTGCGCGCGTCGGCGAAGACCTGATCCCGTGGGGGATGTCGGGAGACGGAAGGAGGCGGCGCGCGGACTCCGCCGGGGTGTAAGAACACACGGCCCCTCTCCGGATTGCGGGCGAATTCTGTCCGCGTCCGGAGAGGGGCTCGTGAATGGGGGCTAGCGGCCGGCGGCGAGGGCCTTGACGGTGTCCTCCGCGGCCTGGAGCACGCGGTCGATGTCCGCCGCCGTATGGGCCGCGGAGAAGCCGTGATGCATGGGCTTGCCGCCCGCGTCGCAGAAGAACACTCCCCGCCGGATCATCCCGGCGAAGAAGCGCACGCCCAGCTCCGCGTCATGCTTGGCGGTATCCCGGTAGTCCCGCACCTCCTCCCTGAAGCCGAAGTACAGCCCGAACCGCGCCCCCAGCCCCTGGCAGCGCGCGGGAAAGCCCTGGCGCGCGAAGATGTCGTTCAGGCCGGGATACAGCCGATCGGCCAGGGCGAAGATGTGGTCGTAAAAGCCGGGTGTGCGGATCTCACGCAGGCACGTCTCGGCCGCCTTGATGGGGATCAGGTGCGCGTTGTACGTCCCCCCGTGCTCCGCGTTCCCCAGCGGTCGCAGGTGCTCCATGATCTCGCGGCGGCCGCCGAACACGGAGAGGGGCGTCCCGGCGGCGATGGACTTGCCGATGGTGCAGAGATCCGGGACCACGCCGAAGTAGGCCTGCGCGCAGCCCGTCCCGGTCCGGAAGGCCGAGAGGATCTCGTCGAAGATCAGGACCACGCCATATTCGCGGGTCAGCTCGCGCAGCCCCTGGATATACTCCTTGGGGGGGACGATGCAACCCGCGTTGTAGTGGATCGGCTCCAGGATCACCGCCGCAATCTCGCGCCCGTGCAGCCAGAGGGCCCGGCGCACCGCCTCCAGGTCGTTGCCGGGCAGGAGGATCACGTAGTCGGCGATGCCGGCCGGGACGCCGCCGGAGCGGACGCTATGCCGGGGCGCGCCCGCAATCTCGTCTCCGCCGCCGAAGCCCCCATAGTTCCACATCACATAATCGTGGTAGCCGTGGAAGTGGCCGTCGAACTTGATGAGCTTCTCTCGCCCGGTGTACTCGCGGGCCAGGCGCAAGGCGTGCATGGTCGCCTCGGTGCCCGAGCAGGTGAATCGGACCATGTCCACGCACGGCACCATCTCGGCCAGGGCCGCCGCCACCCGGGCCTGGGCCGGGGTCTCGCTGGAGCACACGATCCCGCACTCCAGGGCCTCCTGGACGGCCGCCTTGATGCCGGGATGATTATGCCCCAGGATCGTGGCCCCGTGGGAGGTCAGGAGGTCCACGTACTCCCGCCCCTCCACGTCATAGAGGTAGGCCCCCTCGCCCCGGGCGATGAAGAGTGGCCGCCCCAACGCCTTGCTGAAGCGGATGGAGGAGGAGACGCCGCCCGGCAGGACCTGTCGGGCGGCCTGGTACAGGGCGTCTTGCGTCGGGGTGATGGCTGGCTCAGGCATGACGACCTCCTTGCCGCGCGGTAGGCGCGCCGTACCCTGCAGGCGAGCGGCGACGCCGTGGGGGCCAGGAGGAACTCCAGCTCCTGCTCCAGCCGCTCGAAGTGGGCCTGAATGGCCCGGTGTGCATCTGCGACCTCGCGCGCGGCCAGGGCCTTGAACATGGCCCGATGCCGGCGCGCCGCCGCCTGGAGATTCGTGTTGGCCCGGTCCCTCAAAGCCGGGAAGGCTCGGCGGCGATCAGGCCGCGCCGGCCGGCGGCCGGAGCCCCGGCAGCATGAACTGGAGCCAGCGCACCGTCACGCGCGAGCCGAACACGTGGACCTGCTCGGGCAGCGCCTGCGACTCCGGCGCCTGGACCAGCGACAGCGACTTGCTGCCGACCCAGTGGTCGTTGGCATACAGCCGGAACTCGTAGCGACCCGGCCGCTCGAAGCGGAGGCCGGCGATCTGGAAGACCAGCTCCGCCGGCGTCATGCGGTCGGCGAACGTCACCCCCAGCCGCCCCTGGCCGACAACGGCCAGATCCTCCAGGCGAACCAACTCGAGGCGGATGCGGTATTCCCCCTGGGCGTCGGTCAGCTTGGCGTAGACGCAGAGCAGGCCGTGGAGGGTGGGGAACTGGGTGGCGCTGATGTTCTCGAACAGCCCCACCAGCGTGGTCTTGCCCGTGGCCTCGTCCTGCATGGCCGAATCGCACACGACCATGGCGTTCAGGACGGGATGGGGCGGGGCGGCGGCGGGGCTCGACTGCGGCGCGGGTTCCATGGAAGGGCATGCTACCATAGCCCGTCCCGCAGGCGCAACCAGACGCGCGCCTCCGAATAGCGTTGACTCCGGTCGGACCCTTGTGCGATTTTTCATTTCCTACACGTGCCGTTCACGACCGGAGGAAGAGCGTCTCTTTGACAGCGAGGAGGGTTCTATGCTGATCGTGGTTCCGGATGACAACCCTCCGGTTCTGGCCGGCACGGCGGCGCTGGAGCGCTTGCGGACGATCGGCGAGGTGCGGCTGTACGACACGGATGCAACCAATCCCGCCGTCCTGACGGAACGGATCCGCGAGGCGGACGTGGCGGTGAACATCCGGGGGCGGACGCGCTTCACGCCGGAGGTGATGCAGGCCTGTCCGAAGCTCACGCTGATCTCCATCTGGGGAACGGGGACGGATAATGTGGACCTGAAGGCGGCCGGCGACCGGGGCGTCACGGTGACCAACACGCCGGGTGCCAACGCCGTCTCGGTGGCCGAGCACACCGTGGCGCTGATGCTGGCCCTGATCAAGCAGCTTGCCCCGGCGGACGCCGCCATGCGCCAGGGGGGCTGGCCGCGAAATCTGGTCCCCCAATTGCGCGGCAAGCGGCTGGGCCTGATCGGGACGGGGCTCATCGGCCGCGAGGTGGCGGCCATGGCCGCGGGGCTGGGGATGGAGGCGGTGGCGTGGACCTACCATCCCGACCCCCGGTTCGCCGCCGGCGCCGGCCTCCGCTACGTGCAGCTGGACGAGCTCCTGCGGACCTCGGACGTCGTCTCGCTGCACCTTCGCGCCACGCCGGAGGCCCGCCGGTTCCTGAGCCGAGAGCGCCTGGCCCTCCTCAAGCCCACCGCCTACGTCCTCAACACGGCCCGCGGCGCGCTGATCGACGAGGCCGCTCTGGTGGAGGCGCTCCAGGCCGGGAAGATCGCCGGGGCCGGCCTGGACGTCTTCGAGACGGAGCCGCTGCCGGCGGGGCATCCCCTGTCTCGGCTCCCGAATGTCCTGCTGACCTCGCACTGCGCCGGCATGACACCCGAGGCCAACCAGACCGGCCTGCTGATGGCCGCGGAAAACATCGCGAACTTCCTGGCGGGGATGCCGACCCACGTGGTGGCCGGCCCGGGGAAGCGGTAGCCGGTGTGTGAGATTTCACCCATGAAATGGCCGCGTGGCCACTGTATGCGCTAAGGGACAAGACGTGCCGAGGGGAAGTTGCGCTCTTCAAAGCCGTCCGATGGCTGAGTAGACGAAGATCAGGGCGGGTTTCACGGGGATGCTGCGGTCGATCAGCCTGGGCGGCGCTTGGACGGAGAGCGGGTTAGGATGTGATTGTGGCGAGGAAGCTCTTTGGTGTGAGGGTCTGCACGACCGAGGCGCCCCGCTCCAGTTGCTCGGAATCGAGGGTGACCAATTCGGCGGCAAACAGTGCCGCAGACGCGACAAAGACTGCATCGGCGCCTCGTAGCCGGTGTTGGGCCGCGAGGGCAGCCGCTTGGCGAGCCAGCCCGTCGTCTAATGCCACCAACACGGTATTCGGGAGGTGGCCGATCGCCAGGGCGTATCGCTGCGCGACCTCATGGTCGCTCCCGGTGCGGGTCAGAGCCGCGGCGACTTCGGGAACCGCGAGCGTCGGGATAAAGAGCCGGGGACCCGCCGTCCGCACCCACTCCAGAAACTCCACACTGTGGCGGTGCCCCGGTTCATGGGGGCGTGCCCGGCTGACAAAGACACTGGAGTCGATCGTGAGGAGCCGCATCTATCGTCTCATCCGCGCGAGTTCCGTGGCCGCCGAGCGGAGCGTGCTGGGCGCCTCTGAGGCGAGTGCCGCAGCCAAAGCATTCCACGTTTCCCAGGCGCTGTTCTGCGGGGGGGCGGCGAGGAGCCGTTCTCCGGCATCCACTGGCACGATGAGGGCCTCCACCGCCCCTCGCCTCGTCACGGCGTAGGTGACCCGACGGGTCCGCACGTCCTTCACAATGGCCGAGGCATTGGTCTTCAGGGCCCGAATGCCGATCGACGCTCTTCGGGTGGGGGCTGTCCCGCTGGATCGCTTGGGTCGGCCGGATGCCTTTCGCATTGTGGTCACCTCTTGATACGATGAAACCACATGTTGATCGCTATGTCAATCTGGTTTTCCGAGGGCCGCTCACGACCGGCGGATTCATGAAACGCTGGGGCATTTGCGTCAGCCGCAGGCACCGTGCTCGTTCTCGGGACGCTGCCGGTTCAGATCCGGGGGGCCACGGTATGCTTCCGTTTTGGACATGCGGCCACTTTATGGGTTATTTCCGGCCAGGTTGATCGGACAAATGACAGGGGGGCGGGCAGACCGGATTGCCCTTCGGGCTTCAAGTGCGCTGGAGACGTGTGACCAGTCCGGAAAGGCTCTCGACGATGAGGCGGACTCCCCCGAGGGTTCGGGTGGTGGCGTGCGTCACATCCTGTGCCACAACGATGTTCTCCCCTTCGGGGTAGCGGTGGCGGAACGCTCGCAGTCCTTCGATGGTGACTTCGGCCGCAGACCACTTGCATTCGATGGCGAGCGGCGGCTGGCCGCGTCGTTTGAGTACGAAATCGATCTCGTGTCCGGCCTTGTCCCGCCAGTAGTGCAGGGGCTGACCTTGGAGCATGGCGAGGAGCTCGTTCAGGACGAAGTGTTCCCAGAGAATTCCTAGGTCATCCGTTCGGAGTGTGGACCAGCCGCGGTGGTAACAGACGAATCCCGTATCGAAGCCATAGACCTTGGGGGCGGCTACGATCTCGGTGGTCCGCCGGGTGCTGAAGGGGCGGATCACGTGGGCCGCGGCGGTGGCCTCGAGCACGTCGAGGTAGCTGCTCACCGTGGGGCGGCTGATTTCGCAGAGCCGGGCGTACTCCGTCGCCTCGAAGATCCCGCCGCTCCGGGCGAGGAGGAGTTCCACCAGTCGCTGGAAGGCTCCCCGCCGCTCCAGACGAAACAGCTCCTGGATGTCTTTGGCCCAGTAGGCGTCCATCCACTCCTGGAAGTCGCGCTCGGGCAGGGTGTCGGCGAGGAAGAACGGCGGAAGCCCCCCGCGGAGCAGCCGGTGGCGGAGGTCTCCGTTCCCGAAATCGCTGAGGTCGGCCAGCGTCATCGGGGTCATTCGGACATCCCGTTTCCGGCCGGTCAGCGTATCGCGGAAGCGGGCGGAAGCTCCCAACGTCGAAGAGCCTGCGGCGAGCACGTGGACCCGAGGAAAGTGATCCGCGGCGATTTTGAGGATCTCTGACGGGTTGGGCAGTCGATGGATCTCATCGAGGACCACGCGCCGCCCCGAGAGGCCCTCCCAGAAGCCCTGCGGATCCACCATCAGCTGGCGGACCCGCGGGAGCTCGCAATCGAAGTAGGTGATGTCCGGTAGCGACTGGCTCAGGCAGGTCTTCCCCACCCGTCGGACGCCCGAGACCCACACCACGCGCCGATCTTTCCAGGCACTCTCAATGAGACGGATCCACTGTCGGCGAAGTATCATCGTAATCAGTATTCCATATAGTTCTACTAAATGCAACCAAGATTCCGTATGGCAGCAGCGCTTGGGCGCCATAATCCAGGGCAGAGTCCTCCAGGGCGTTGCGATTGCTTCTAGTCATCAGGATGGCCTTTGTTCTTAGCACCCATGCCAGATGCGTTGTGCCTGCGGCCACGTTATGGGTTATTTTTGGCGAGGTCTTTGGGTAAGTTGACATCTTCCCCGGCCCGGCCGATCAAGCCGCCGACATCGGGGCCGGACGAGGCGCCGCTATATCGCGGGCCGTCCCCGGTCCGCTGCGTCAACCACGTCTCCGATTCCAAGGGGGACGTCTTTGACTAACATGACGAACGCATCCGCCCTTCTCGGCCCAACACAGGGACGTAGCGTCGAGCGGGGCGAAGCCCCGCATCGCAGGCAGCCGGCGAGCGGCCGCATCCGGCGTGGCCGAGCGTCGCACGCGGCTCCGTCTCGCCGGGACATCGATTGCCATACCGGTCCTCCGGCAGAGAAAGCTTGCCAGCACGATCGCGGCGGGGGTATCGTCTCGCGGTGGCCCAATCATGATCATCACAGGCACAGGAGGATGTCGATGCGACCGAACCAGACCAAGCGACGCCTGCTCCAGGGCAAGGCGGCTCTCGGCACGTTCTGCCTGGGCGGGAGCCCGCTGCTCACCGAGACTCTCGGCCAGGCGGGGTATGACTTCGTCATCGTGGATTGTCAGCACGGCGAGAGCAACCCGGGGAATCTCCTGGCCATGCTGCAGGCGGTGAGCTGCACCCCTGCGACCCCGCTGGTCCGCGTGACGGCCAACGCGCCGGCGGACCTGCAGCGCGCCCTGGACCTCGGCGCCTACGGCCTGGTCGTCCCCATGGTCAACACGCGCGCGGAGGCCGAGGTCGTCCTGCGCTCCGTCCGCTACGCGCCCGCCGGCGCTCGGAGCTGGGGCCCGATCCGCGGGGGCCTTTACGGCGGCGCGGATTACTTCGCCAAGGCCCACGAGGAGCTGCTGGTGATCGCCATGCTCGAGACCGCCGAGGCGGTGCGGAACGCTGGGGAGATCCTGGGCGTGCCCGGCATCGACGGCTGCTTCATCGGCCCCAACGATTCTCAGCGTCGCCCTCGGCTTTTCCTCCGAGCTGGCCGAGTATCCGCCCCCCGTCGAGGAGGCCATCCTGGCGATCCGCGATGCCGCCGTGGCGGCCGGCAAGGCGCCCGGGATCTACACGCCCAACGCCGCGGCGGCGAAGGCCCGGCTGGCCCAGGGCTTCCGGTTCGTCTGCATCCGGAACGACTTCGGGATGGTCGCGGCGGCGGCCGCTGAGGATCTCCGGATGGTCCGGGGTTGAGGACCCGGGGCTGCGGCGGCAGATCCGGGGGCGCCCTGAAGCCCGGTCCTCACCCGCTGCCTGCTTCAGGCTGCGCTGCCTTCCAATCTCTCCCCCCCTTTCCATTCTTCCCCGCAGCACAGAGAGACTTTGCCTTCGAGGCTTAACAGGGTAGATTGTGGAGGCTGCGGCCGGAATAGCCGGGAAGCGGCTGCTCCGGGATCTCACCGGAGCCGGGCCGGAACGAGGTGTACGCCGGATGACGACGACGATCTCCACGAGCTTCACGGACCCGGTCAACGCCAGGATCCTGGCGGTGGCCGAGGACCGGCTGCCGGGGTTCCAGCGCGACCCGCTGGGGGAGATCTCCCGGCTGTCGGGCGTCGAGCCGTCCGAGGTGATCGTCCGCCTCCGGGCCATGCTCTCCGCGGGGACGATCCGGCGGATCCGGCAGACGCTCCTCGCCACCAACCTGGCCCAGGGCGCCCTTGTGGCCTGGCAGGTGCCCCAGTCGAAGCTCGACGCGGCCTTCGATTACATGTATCACCGCGACCCGTTCAGCGGACACGTGGTGATCCGCACCACCGATGTCGCCACCGCCGGGGCCACCTACCGGCTGTGGACGACCCTGAAAGTCCCGCAGGGCTTCTCCATGACCCGGCACTGCCAGCTGCTCTTGCGGGAGACGGGCGCGGAGCGGTTCCTGCTGCTGCCCGCCAAGAAGCTGTTCACCCTGGGGGTCGGCCACGTGCGGCGGCGCGGGCTGGAGCCGGGCAGCCGCGCCGAGGTGCCGGCCGACGTGACGGACGTGACGGTGACCACGCTGACCGAGGCGGAATGGCGCGTCCTGACGGCGCTGAAGCGGGAGTTCGCGCCGGGGGAGATCGTTCCCCAGCTCTGGGCTCCGCGGGCCCAGGAGGCGGGCGTCCCGCTGGAGACATTCCTGGCGATGGCCGGGGACTTCGACTGCCGCAAGATCATCGGCCGCTTCTCCACGTTCCTCGAGCACGCCAAGCCCGTGGCGGGCGGCGAGCGCGTGACCCGCTTCAACGCGCTGTTCCACTGGGCGGTCCCGCCGGGCCGGGAGATCGACGCGGGCCGGGAGGTGGGGCGCCACCACATCATGACCCACGACTACTGGCGCGAGGGAGGCCCCGAGTTCCATCACGTGAATATCATGGGGGTCGCCCACGGCACCGACAAGCGGCTGCTGCTCGCCCACAAGGCTGCCATGGATGCACATCTCGCCGAGGCCGGTATCCCCGTCTCCTACACCAACGTGTTCTGGGGCGGCCGCAGCGAGATCAAACCGTCCGAGATCTCGCCCCTCGCCTACCGGCAGTGGTGCCGGAGCCTGGGGATCGATCCGGACACGATGAAGGACTAACAGGCTGCGGAGAAAGGCCCATCTGCCGAGACCCAGCCTTCGGCTGGGTACCCCGCACGCTCCCGCGACGCTGCGGCGTACCCGTAAGTACGCCTCGCGCCGCGGATCGCGTGCCACCTTGCACCTGGACCTTTTTGCGCAGCCTGGATGGAAACGGGTTTTCCAGCAGCCTGCTACAACTAAAAGGAGACTCCCATGAGCGAACCCAAGATCGCCGCCAAACAGCCCGCCGCCGTGCAGCTCGAAGCCGGCAAGACGTACGCCTGGTGCGCCTGCGGCCTCTCCAAGGGCCAGCCGTTCTGCGACGGCTCCCACAAGACTACGGATCTCCGGCCGCTGGTTTTCAAGGCCGAGAAGACCGAGACCGCCCACTTGTGCCAGTGCAAGCAGTCGAAGAACAAGCCCTTCTGCGACGGGACGCACAAGTCCCTGTAACCGCTGCCCAGCGGCGCACGGCCCGGAGGCGACCCGCTAAGTGCTTAGCGGCCTAAATTCCACGACGTATCCATTGACCGCTTAACCTCCCGGCCCCCTGGGCCGACCCGGAGCAAGGGCGAGCCGGCATCGGGTACCTGCCCGCAGGGTGGGTGCAGGCGCCAGGCGTCCGAGGGGCGGCCCGGGGGACCGGGATACGTCGCCGCAATTACGGCCAGGAGTACTAAGGTAGGGGCTCCGGGAACGCCCCAGATCTTCGTTGCGCCCTTGGAACCTTTGCCAGACACGGCCTGCCTTCGGAGGGGAGTGAGCACCGATGGTTCCATCTCGGGTCGCGGCCGCTCGAATGGCCGCCGCCCGTTGCTGGTATAGCAGGAAGGAGTCACGCATGAGCCGGGTGCGGGTCTTGGTGGGGACGCGCAAGGGGGCGTTCCTTTTGACATCGGACGGGAAGCGGGACCGCTGGGAGGTGAGCGGCCCCCACTTTGCGGGCTGGCAGATCTATCACCTCAAGGGGTCCCCCCTGGACCCGGACCGGCTGTACGCCTCGCAATCCAGCGCGTGGTTCGGGCAGACGATCCAGCGCTCCGACGACGGCGGCAGGACCTGGGAGCCGGTGGGCAACTTGTTCGCGTACGACGGGGGTCCCGCCACCCACCAGTGGTATGACGGCACGCAGCACCCCTGGGAGTTCGCGCGCGTGTGGCATCTCGAGCCGTCGCCGACGGATCCGGAGACCATCTACGCCGGGGTGGAGGACGCCGCGCTGTTCCGGTCTGCCGACGGCGGCAAGACGTGGCGCGAGTTTTCCGGGCTGCGCGCCGTGAAAGGACACCTCTGGCAGCCCGGAGCGGGGGGGATGTGCCTCCACACGATCCTCCTCGATCCGGGCACTCCCGATCGGATCCTCGTCGCCATCTCGGCTGCGGGCGCGTTTCGGACCGATGACGGCGGCGTCACCTGGCAGCCGGCGAACCGCGGTTTGAAGTCGCAGTACCAGCTCCCCGACCCGCAGGCCGAGGTGGGCCACTGCGTCCACAGCGTCGCCCGGCACCCCTCGCGCCCGCGGGTGCTGTTCATGCAGAAGCACTGGGACGTCATGCGCAGCGACGATGCGGGAGCGTCGTGGTACGAGATCAGCGGCAACCTGCCGAGCGACTTCGGGTTTCCGATCGCCGTCCATGCCCACGAGCCGGAGACGGTCTACGTCGTTCCGATCCGGAGCGACTCCGAGCACTATCCCCCCGACGGCCGATTGCGCGTGTACCGCAGCCGAACCGGTGGCAACGAATGGGAGGCGCTCGCGGACGGCCTGCCGCAACGAGACTGCTACGTCAATGTGCTGCGGGACGCGCTGTCGGTGGACGCGCTGGATTCGTGCGGCGTCTACGTCGGGACCACCGGGGGGCAGGTCTACGCCTCGGCCGATGCCGGGGACACGTGGACCGCCGTCGTCCGGAACCTGCCGTCTGTCCTGTCCGTGGAAGCCCAGACGCTCCAATGATCCGGGTCGTGCTCCCGCCCCATTTGCGGACGCTGGCAAACGTCTCCGGAGAGGTCGCGCTTCCGGTCGAGGGGCCGGTCACCCTGTGCGCCGTCCTCGACGCCCTCGAGGCTGCCTATCCGTGGCTGCGCGGGATGATCCGCGACCACGTCACGCAGCGCCGCCGGCCGTACATGAGGTTTTTCGCCTGCGAGCTGGATCTGTCTCACGAGTCGCCGGACGCACCGCTTCCCGATGCGGTCGTGGCGGGGAGGGAGCCCCTCCTCATCGTCGCGGCCCTGGCGGGCGGCTAGCGCGGCGATGGCCAGGCTGGCCGCGATCGGATTCAGGATGGCGTACCGATCCCCGCCCAGGAAGATCACGGCCCGGGCTCCGCGCGGCGTCGCAGTCCCTCCCCCGCCGCTTTCCCTTTCGCCGGCACCACCGCATGGCCGTCGCGCCGGGCGCGGTCGGCACCGGCGCCCGGGGTTGCCGGCGGTGCGGCTCTCTGGTATAAGCTCTGCCAGGCGAAGGACGCGTGCGGACGGCGGCGTCCCTGCCGACGATGCCGCCGGGGTCACGACGCGCGCACGGCGCACAGGGGGAAACGACCATGAACGACGCGCAGTGGGAGACCCTGGTGGCCGCCATTCGAGGCGAGACGATCACACCGCCGGTGGCCTTCATCATCGACAGTCCCTGGCTGCCGAACTGGGCTGGGATGTCGATCCTCGACTACTACAGCAGCGAGGAACGCTGGCTGGAGGCGAACTTCCGGGCCATCCGGGAGTTTCCGGACTGCCTCTTCCTGCCGGGCTTCTGGTCGGAGTTCGGGATGTGCACCGAGCCGTCCGCCTTCGGGGCCAGATGCCTGTTCCACGAGAACGAGTTCCCCTTCGCCGAGAAGGTCATCCAGGACGTGGAGCAGATCGGCCAGCTCGCGAGGCCCGATCCGCGACGGGACGGCTTGCTGCCCTTCGTCATCAAGCGGCTCCAGCACTGCCAGCCGCGCATCCGGGCGGCCGGGCACGCCATCCGGTTCGCCATCTCCCGCGGGCCGCTCAACGTCGCCTCCTTCCTGATGGGCACCACCGAGTTCCTGACGGAGATGAAGGCCAGCCCCGACGAGATCCACCGGCTGCTCCGGCTGATCACCGACTTCCTGGGCGCCTGGCTGGCCTATCAGCGCGAGTGCTTTCCGACCATCGACGGCGTGCTGCTCCTGGACGACATCGTGGGGTTCATCGGCGAAAAGGACTTCGTGGAGTTTGCGCAGCCGTACCTGCAGGAGCTGTTCACGCGCCTGGACGTCTCGGTGCGCTTCTTTCACAACGACTCGCCGTGCCGCGCCTCGGCCCCGCACCTGCACGCCACCGGCATCAACCTCTTCAACATGGGCATCAACGTCACCCTGCCGGACCTCCGGGGCTGGGCGGGGGACGCCGTCGCCCTGATGGGCAACATCCCGCCGCGCGACGTCCTGGCCTCCGGAGCGACCGCCCAGGTGGAGGCGGCCGTGGAGGCGCAGTTCCGGGCGCTGCCCGACACGCGGGGCATCCTCTTCTCTTGCGGCGGCGGCATGCCGCCCGGCGTGCCGACCGCCAACATCCGCGCCTTCACGGCCAAAGTGGCGGCGCTGAGCCGGGGCCGGGCCGGGAGCGCCTCCGCCTAGCGGGGCGTGCCCCGGCCGGACGCGATCAGAAGATCCGGCTGAACCAGAGAAACGACAGGAGCGCGGACAGGAAGGCCAGGACCGCCGCGACGGCGGCGAACAGCGCGGTGATCTCGGTCTGCTGCTTCTCGAACACCAGCCGCGTGCTCAGCCCCTGGTAGATCTTCTTCAGGTCCATGGCGGTGCCCGCCCGGAAGTACTCGCCGCGGGTCAGGTCCGCGATCGCCTTGAGCGTCTCCTCGTCCAGGCGCGCGTAGAAGGACCACCCCTCGAAGCCGATCACCGCCCCCTGCGGCGTCCCCACCCCGATGGCGAAGACGCGCACGCCGCGGTCGGCCGCCATGCGGGCGGCCTCCATGGAGTCGGGCCCGGTCGTTCGCTGGCCGTCCGTCAAGAGGACGATGGCGGCTGAATCGTAGGAGCCGGGCGGGACGGGGGTGAGCGGCTTCTTCTCCTTCTCCGGGGAACGCCCCAGGTCCAGCGACGGCGACCGCTGGAAGCCGCGGCCGTAGATCGCCTCGCTCACATCGATCCCGGCGTCCGGGAAAATGGTGGCCAGCGCGACGATGATCCCGCTGCCGATGGCGGTGCCGCGCTGGAGCTGGAACCGGTTGATGGATGCCAGGATGTCCTCGCGGCTGTAAGTGGGCGCCTGCACCACCGCGGCCGTCCCCGCGAAGGACACCACGCCGACCCGCACGCTGCGGGGGAGGCCGGCCACGAACGCCTTGGCCGCCTCCTGCGCCGCGACCAGCCGGCTCGGCTTTACGTCCGTGGCCCGCATGCTGCCCGACACATCCATGGCCAGGATGATCGTCCGCTGCGTCGTCGGGAGGTTGACGATCGCGGCCGGGCGGGCCACCGCCACGATCAGCACGGCCAGCGCCAGCAGGAAGAGCAGCGGCGGCAGGTGGCGTCGGAGCCGCTGGCCCCCGCCCATGGCCTCCCGCACCAGGCTCAGGCTGGCGTAGCGGAGCGCCGCCCGCTTTCTCCGGCGCAGCAGCAGGAGATACAGGGCGACCAGCGCCGGCACCAGCGGCAGCAGCCAGAGCATCTCGGGCCACAGGAACGTCATGGCGACACTCGCTCCAGGTGGGCGGGCAGCGTCGCCCCGCCCGCCAGCCGGCTGCGCTGTTTGCGGAGATCGGCAAAGCGCAGGATCGTCTCCACCAGGTCATCCTCCGTGGACAGCTCCAGCGCGTCCACGCCCGCGTCGCGGAAGGCCAGGCGGAGCGCCTTCTCGCGCCGCGCCGCGGCGGCGGCGAAGCGCCTCCGGAAGGCGCGGTCGTGGGTGTCCACCAGCACCTGCTCGCCCGTCTCGGCGTCCTGGATGACCAGCAGTCCCAGGTCGGGCAGGTCCGTCTCCAGCGGATCGTAGAGCCGCACCGCCAGGATTTCATGCCGCACCGCCAGGTGGGCCAGCGGCTCCGACCAGCCGGGCAGGCTGATGAAATCCGAGACGACGAACACCAGGGATCGGCGGGGGATGAGCCGGAAGGCGGCGCGCAGGAACTCGCGCAGATCGGTGGGCGCCGACCGGGAGCGCTCGGGCCGGGAGAGCATCCGGTGGAGGAGGTGCAGCACGTGCCGCCGTCCGGCCCGCGCCGGGATGACCGTATCGAGGCTGTCCCCGTACAGCAGCGCCCCCACGCGGTTGCCGTGGCGGGTCAGGAGCCGCGCCAGCACGGTGACGAACTCGATGGAGACCGACCGCTTCTTGGTCTCCCGGGAGGCGAAGTCCATGGATGGGCTGAGGTCCAGGAGGAACCAGCCGGTGATCTCGCGATCCTCGTTGAAGACCCGCACGTAGGGGGTCTGCAGGCGCGCGGTGACGTTCCAGTCGATGTGCCGGACGTCGTCGTGGTACTGGTACTCGCGCAGATCGGCCAGATCCAGGCCGAAGCCGCGGAACAGCGTCCGGTAATCGCCGTGCACGGCCCCGTCCAGGCGGCGGATCACCGTCCACTCCAGCCGGCGCAGGATGCGCTCAGGATCCTGCGGCAACTCGGACATGGGCTTCCAGCGGCTTCTCGGGCGCCGGGGTCTGCTGCATGACCCGGCGGATCAGGTCGTCGGCGGTCATTCCCTCGGCCAGCGCCTCGTAGGTGAGGACGAGGCGGTGCCGGAAGACGTCGGCCACGAGGTCCGCCACATCCTCCGGCAGGGCATAGCTGCGCCCGCGCAAAGCGGCCAGGGCCCTCGCTCCCTCGATCAGATGGATGGGGGCCCGCGGGCTGGCGCCGAAGGAGAGGTATTTCGCCAGCTCCGCCAGGCCGTAGCGCTCCGGATTGCGGGTGGCCGCGGCCAGGCGCACCGCGTATTGCATGAGCGACGGCTCGACGTACACGCGGCGGCAGTCCCGCTGCAGCGCCCCCAGCTGCTCGGTCGTGGCCACCGCGGCGACGGCGGGTTCCGCCACCCCCGTGACCCGGTCGACGATGACGAATTCCTCCTCCTCGCTCGGATAGCCCACCAGCACCTTCATCATGAAACGATCCACCTGCGCCTCGGGCAGCGGGTACGTGCCCTCGGTCTCGATGGGATTCTGCGTGGCCATCACGAGGAACGGCTCCGGGACCTTGTGCGTCTCTCCGGCGATCGTGACCTGGTGCTCCTGCATCACTTCCAGCAGCGCGCTCTGGACCTTGGCCGGCGCGCGGTTGATCTCGTCGGCCAGCAGGAGGTTGGTGAAGACGGGGCCGAGCGCGGTGGCGAAGTCGCCGGTCTTCTGGTTGTAGATCCGGGTCCCCACGATGTCCGCGGGGACGAGATCCGGCGTGAATTGGATGCGCCGGAACGAGCCGCGAATGGTTCGGGCCAGCGTCTTGATGGTCAAGGTCTTGGCCAGCCCGGGCACCCCCTCCACCAGCAGGTGCTCCTGCGCCATGGTGGCCACGAGCACGCGCTCCAGGAAGTGATCCTGGCCGACGACGACCTTCTTGACCTCGTAGAGGATCTGCTCCATGAGGAACGAGCCGTGGCTGCGCTCTGTGTCGCTGGTCTCCATATGGCCTTTCCGGTGCCGACGCCCTGCTAGCCCCATCCCGAAAACATCTCACCGCCAAGGGCGCCAAGGATAGCACGGTTGGAACGGGCGCGGAGTGCCCGGGGATTGGAACCGCCTCAAGTCCCCTGAAGGGGCGTTCCGGTGCCTTGAAGCAAAACCTCCGAACCTTGTTGGATGTTGGACCTTGGCGTCATGGCGGTTCAATGTCAGAAGGGGTGGATTCCCACGGCGGATGCCGCATTTTCGATGGGCACCGCGAATCCGATGCCGACGAATACGCGCTGCTGGTTGGGGTTCAGGATCGCGGTGACGATGCCCACCACCGCCCCGTCGGTGGTCACCAGCGGCCCGCCGGAGCTGCCGGGATTGACGGCCGCGTCGAACTGGATGAGGTTCGTCAGCAGCCGCTGCCCCTCCGGCGACTGGAACTCGCGCCGCAAGCCGGACACCACGCCGGCCGTTGCGGAGGGGCCGATCCCGAACGGGAAGCCGACGGCGACCACCTCGTCGCCGGGGGCGAGGTCCGCGGTGGAGCGCAGGGTCGCCGGGGCGAGGTCGTCTGGAATCGTCGCCGCCTGGAGCACCGCCAGGTCGTTCTCCGGCTGTACCCCGACGACCGTGGCATCCGACTCCAGCCCGTCGAAGAACGCCACCTCCACCCGCTGGGCCGCCGCCACGACGTGCAGGCTGGTGAGGATGATTCCCTTGTCGACGATGACGACCCCGCTGCCGACCGCCGTCTCAACGTCTTCATCCTTGTGGCTGCCGGCATGCCCCATGGCGCGCACGCGCACGACGGAAGGCCGAATGATCTCGTACGCCCGCGCCGCGGCCGACGGCAGCCGCGCGGTCTCCAGGGTGTGCAGCACGGCGGCGTCGATGTCCCCCTGGGTGATCTGGGGCGGCCCAGGGTGCGTCGCGCCAGCCAGCCACACGACGAGCAGGACGACCAGTCCGCCGGCTGCCACCAGGAAGAGGCGCTCGCGATGCCTGAGGAATGCCAGCACCGGGCGGGGAGACCATCGGCTGCGGGAAGGAGCTGAAGGCGTGTCGGTCGGCTGGGCAGCCTGCCCGACCAGGCGGCGCACCGGCTGCGATCGGCCGGAGCTGCTGTACAGCGTTTCCCTTCTCATGTCATGCGAGGCTCGTACAACTCACCCGCCGCGGCCTGTCACCCTGGTGGGGGACGACGCCTCCGGCCGGGGCGGGCTGAGGCCCATCCTTCCCTGCGCCGACCGCGTCGGCCGGAGCCGCGCGCGCATCGGCCGTGGATCCGGACAGGTGGTGGGATGGGAGGAGTCGGGGGGAGTATCCGGTGCTACGGTGAGGGCGTCAAGGGGAAACATGGCGAGCCGCCGGCGTGCTCCCGCCGGCCCTCCCTGCCAGGGCGCGACCGGCGCGCGCTTTACGGCTACCCCGCCAGAAGGGGGGCCGAGCGGCGGTGCGCCACCGCCTGGCAGGCGGCGATGACCTCGCCGGCCTCCGTCCGGACGGTGAGCGCGTAGAATCCGGCCCGGCGGCCCTGGCGCACTTCCTGCGCCTCGGCCACCAGGCGAGCGCCCAGCGGGGCGGGCGCCAGGAACTGAATCGTCACGGAGAGGGCCAGGGCCGCCTGCCCGTGGGCGTTCGACGCCGCGCCAAAGGCGGCATCCGCCAGGCTGAACACGACGCCGCCGTGGGGGACGCCGTGGAAGTTCAGCATGGCGGGCGTCACCCGCAGGCAGGCGCGGGCATACCCCGGCCGGATCTCCTCGAACTCAATGCCCATCCACCGGGCGAAGGGATCCTGCCGGATTTTCGCCGCCGGACCGGCAGCCTCTGCATCCATTGAATCCATGCAACACCTCGTGGGGAGCTCTTCCACGACTCAGAACTCCACCACGGCCTTGACCACTCCGCGCTCCGGATTCAGCCAGCCCGAAAACTCCTCCACCATCCGGTCGGCCGGCGCGCGGTGGGTGATCCAGGGGGCCAGATCGATCCTCCCCTGCTCCACCGCCTGCAGCGCCCAGGCGAAATCCTGGGCGGTGGCGTTGCGGCTGCGCAGCAGGGTGAGCTCGCGCCGGTGCAGCTCGGGATCGCGGAAGGTCAGGTCCGCCTGGACGAGGGACACGTAGACGAGCTTCCCGCCGTTGGCCACGTACTGGACCGCCTGCACCATGGACGCGGGACTCCCGGTGGCGTCGAAGACGGTCGTGGGCAGGTCCCCTCCGAGCAGGGACTCCAGCGCCGCCGCCGCCGCCGTCCCCCCGGGCAGGCAGGTCTCCACCCCCAGATGCTTCCGGCAGAATTCGCGCCGCCACTCGCTGATCTCCAGGACCAGCACCCGGGCTCCCACCAGCTGGGCGAACCGGATGGTGGAGAGGCCGATCGGCCCCGCCCCGATCACCAGGACGTTCTCCGCCGGCTCCAGCTGGGCGCGGCGGACGGCATGGGCCCCGATGGTGAGCATCTCCACCAGGGCCAGCTGGTCCAGCGAGAGGCGCACCGAGCGATGCAGCTTGGCCGCGGGCACCCGCAGCAGCTCCTGCATCCCGCCGTCCTTGTGCACCCCCAGGACTTCCAGGCGCACGCAGCAGTTGGGCTTCCCGCGGCGGCAGGCGATGCAGCGGCCGCAGTTCAAATAGGGCTCCACCGCGCACCGGTCCCCGGCCGCCAGTCCGGCGTCGTTCGTCCCCATCTCCACGATCTCAACACCCAGCTCGTGGCCGACCACGCGCGGATACGTGAAGAAGGGCTGGTTGCCCTTGAAGGCGTGCATGTCGCTGCCGCACACGCCCACGCGGCGCACGCGCACCAGCGCCTCCCCCGCGGCCAGGCCCCGGGGAGGGGGGGCATCGGTCAGCCGGAAGCGTCCCGGCTCTTCCAGCACGATCGTTTTCATGGGCAGTCCTTCGAAAATATGGGCAGGCCCCTGCCTGCATCCTCCCGGATTCAGCGCCCCCACGATCCCACCGCCGGCCGGATCTCTACGCACGGGCGCGGGGCCGGGAGGCCCCGCCGCGGGGTGCGGATGCCGATACGCCTAGCGCGACGACAACCGCTCGCGCTCGCGCTCCAAGGCTTCCTTCCCCGCCTGGACGGCGGCCGAGAGAATCGTCTTCTTCTCCTCGTAGACCTCCCGTCCCCGCTCCAAGGCATCCTCGGCCTTATCCCGAATCTCATCGGAGAAATCGATGGTCTTGTCGCGCACGTCGGCAGCCAAGTCCCGCAACCGCTCCCGCGTCCGTCGTCCGGACTCGGGGGCGTACAGAAATGCCAGACAGGCCCCCAGCGCTCCGCCCAGGATGAAGCCCAACGCGACCGCCGCACCGGAATAGCCGCGCTCCTCACTCATGGTCTTTCCCTCCTTTGTGCCGCCCCTTCTGCATATGCCACAGCGCCTTGGCGCCGGCCCGCAGGCCGGCGATGAGGCTGGCCACCGGAATCATCCTGGAGCCGAAGACGCTGCGGAGGACACCGGTGGTCACCCGGATGTTCTCCCCGGCCTCTTCCAAGGCCGTCAAGGGCCGCTGCAGCCGCGCCGTGGCGTCGGAGACGCCGCGGGCGACCTGGCCCAGATTGCGGACGGCTTCTCGCGCCTCCAGGATAGCCGGCTTGAGCTCCATCTCCAGGGACCGGATGAACTCCTGCAGCCGCCACGAGACGTGCCGGAGCTCCAGCATGACCAGGATCAGCAACAGCGTCCAGAGCACGCTCACCGCGGCCAGAACCACCAGGGCAGCGGAGCCGAGGTTGCTCATCGTCGCACCACCCCTTCCTCTCGAAGCCCGGCCGCGCCCGCCTCCGGCGGCAGGCCCAGCCGGCCACAGCCTCACGCGCGCTTACGAAGTTCGCTCAGGCGATCGAACAGCTTCATCAGCTCCGCCAGCGGCTGGCCCCGCCGCAGCCGGCGCTCGACGGCCGCCTCGTTCCGGAGGATCGTCAGGGCGCGGGCCGTCACCTCGCGGAGCCGCGCGCCGCTGAAGACGACCACGCCATCCTCGTCCCCGTGGACGATGTCCCCCGGCTGGACTGATGCGCCGCCGCAGATGATGGGAACTTGCGTCTCGACCAGCCGCTCCGCCGTGCCAATGCGCGGCGTGGCCGCTCGCGCGAAGACCGGCAGGCCGGTGGCGTCCAACTCTCGCAGGTCCCGCACGGCCCCATCCACGACGAAGCCGCGCACCCCCTTTCGCCGGGCCTCGATGGCCATGAGGTTGCCGACCAGCGCCGCCTCCAGCATTCCCCCGCCGTCCACCACTAGCACCTCGCCCTCGCGGGCCTCGGCCAGGGATTTCAGGAGGCTGAGGTTGTCGCCGGGGAAGCAGCGAACCGTATGGGCCACGCCGATCAGGCGCGCTGCCGAGGTCATCGGCTTGATGGCGGACACCATGGTGCCCAATCGGCCCAGGGCATCCGACAGCACCGCGGTCGGGATGCGGGCGACGCGACGGATCGGATCACGGGCCATCGTCTGCCTCCGCCCCCTCGGAATTCCCGGCCAATGACAGCCCGCGGCCCGGGCGGCGCGCACCCGCCGTCCGAGATCGCCCCCCGGGCCGGCAGCGACCGCTCACGGCAGAATGGCAAACACGCGCGCCGGCGCGCACTCCGCCTCGACGCGAACCGGGGCCACCACCAGCTTGGCCCCCTTGGCCGGCAGACGCTCCAAGTTGGTCAAGTTCTCCAGCACCCACACACCGGCCGGACCGGGGACGATCGTCCCGCCATCCGGGCCGGCGGGCTCCCGGGGAACGAACGCGTCCAGACCGAGTCCGCGGACCTCGCGCTGCGCTGCCAGGAACGCCGCGCTCTCGGGAGAGAAGCCCGGCACCTCGGGACTGCCCTGGGAGTCCCGGTTGAGGTAACGGGTCGGGTTGATCCAGACCCGGTCCCACCCGGTCCGCAGGAGGACCGCACTCTGCCCGGGGATGCGTCCGTTGCTGCGCTCCCACGCGTTCAGATCGCCGATGGTGAGGCGATAGCCGGCGGTTTCTGCCACTCGGGCCGAGATATCCACCACCACAGCCCGCACCAGCAGATCGCGAACGGGGATGCTCGCCACGCTCATGCGGACGCGCCGCGCATCCTCCAGCACCGTCATTCGGGTACCAAAATCGTCTAGGCAGGAGGCGGGCGGGGCCGCGCTGCCGGTCTCCGCCACGGCCTCGCCGTCCTCGGGCCGGTGTCGCGGCGCATTGGCGGCGGAAGGCGCGGCCGCTGTGCGGTGGCTCAGATCGACGATCGTCGACTTGCCCAGCATGGCCCGCTCGAGGGCCCCTGCCCACACGATGGCCGGCAGCAAGAGGAGCCAGGCCGCCACCAGGGCTGCCGGCACACCCATCCATCCGCGCCAACGATGCATGTATGCCGCCTTGAACAAAAAATCAGGGCTCAAGCCCTGACTCCCCCATTGTCCCCTGCTTCGACCCCCCGGTATCGCCTCTGCGGGGTACCTTTTTTGGACCATATCACACGCTTAAGTGCCTGTCAATGCAGAGGCGATCGGCCTGGTCTCTGCCGGACCATCCGGACCGCCCCAAACGATCAGGAACAGGGAGGGCGGCGGAGGCCTGGGGTCGCCCGCGGACGGATTGACGACGCCGTTCCCGTCGGCTAAGCTCGGCTCAGCTTTGATGGATTCGCTATCACCCAAGGAGGCACCCGCCATGGAAGACAAGGAGGAAGAGACGCAGCCCGTCCACGATTACCGCTTCTGTCCCTACTGCTACCAGCACCAGGTCGACCTGGTCGGGGTCCGCGGCGAGACCGCCTACTGTGAGATCTGTGGAATCGACATCGACGTGAAGGAGTGGGTGAAGTACTGATCCCCCACGCCCCGGCGACCCCTTCCCGGTCTCGCTGGATTCTCGCGCCGGCTCCCGGCCGGTAACGTCGCCGGATGGTCGATCTCCCTGGGCGCCGACCGACCCGGCTCCGCTTCCCCCCTTTCGCCAACTCTGCAAGGACCCGAACCTGACCTTTTGGCGAGGCTGCGGACCGAGGACTGTCCCGCTCCTGTATCGGTGAAACCTATTTGATCCATCCGCGTTGCTGTGGTATCCATGACACGGCTCTCGTTCCCCGCACCCGCGGGGGAGCCGGCTATGCCGAGCGCGGCACTCGCAGGGAAGAGCGGGCACGGACGGCAACGGGAGCGAATGCGAGGAGACCCATGCCTTCCACCGACGAGCGCCTGGCCCGATCGGGCAGAGACATCCGACTCACCGAGTACGCGTCCTGCGCGGGCTGAGCGTCCAAGATGGGTCCGGCGGACCTGCACGAGGTACTGGAGGGACTGACCGCGCCCGGCCACCCCGATCTCCTGGTGGGCCTGGAGCGGAGCGACGACGCCGCCGTGTACCGCCTGAACGCGGAACAGGCCGTCATCCAGACGGTGGATTTCTTCCCGCCCATCGTGGACGATCCGTACACCTACGGAGCCGTGGCGGCCGCCAACTCTATGAGCAACGTCTATGCCATGGGCGGCAGGGTCCTGCTGGCGCTGAATGTGGCGGGGTTCCCGCGGGAGTTTCCCCGCTCCGCCATCAGCCGGATTTTCCAGGGGGGCGCCGACAAGGTGGCGGAGGCGGGGGCGGTCGTCGCCGGGGGCCACACGGTGGTGGACAAGGAGCCGAAGTACGGCCTCTGCGTCACCGGGCTGGTGCACCCCGCGCGGATCATGATCAAAGGCGGCCTCCGGCCGGGTCACCGCATCTTCCTCAGCAAGCCGTTGGGCACCGGCGTGATCACCACGGCCGCCAAGGGCGGCCGGGCGGAGACGGTCCACATCGACGGGGCCGTTCAAAGTATGAGCCGGCTGAACCGCGGCGCCGCCGACCTCCTCCAGACCCTGGAGGTCCTGGGATGCACCGATGTCACCGGCTTCGGCCTCCTCGGACACGGGCATGAGATGATCCAGGCCAGCCGCTGCGGCATGCGCATCCGGGCGGAGGCGGTTCCGCTGCTGCCCGGGGCCCGGCGGTATGCCGCCAAAGGCTGCTTTGCCGGCGGACTGGGCCGCAACCGGTCGTTCCTGGAGGACTGCGCACGGGCAGGCCGTCTCACGCTCCACATCGAGCCCGCCGTCCCTCAGGAGCTGGCGGATCTTCTGTTCGATTCCGAAACCTCGGGCGGACTCCTCTTCTCCATTCCTGACGAGCTGGCCGGGCACCTTGTGGAGCACTTCCGGACCGCGGGCGAGGCGGTCTGGGAGATCGGAGAGGTCATCCCGGAGATGGCCATCCAGATCGTCTGATCCCCGGCGGTCGGCCGGCCATTTCCCGCCGTCCCGCAGACCTTCCCGGTACACTCCCACTCCCCGAGGCCGGGCGCCTTGGCCTCGGGGAGCCCCGCGAACGCCCTAATCTCCGGCTAAGAAGTTGAGGGGGATCGCGAATCACGCAGCGGCCCGCAGTGCGCGCGGCCCGCGGGGTTGGCATCGGCCTTGCTTGGTTTCACCCAGTGGGTGCAAACACCACAAGGAGGAGAGCGATGCCCGACACCTCGCCCCGGTTGCCGTTCGAGATCGATGACGCGATCGACCCCACGCTGGTCACGGGCCGGGCCGGGGTCCCGCTCGTGATCGAGCTGTTCCGCCAGCTCGGGGTGGCCCAGGCCGTCGACACCCACGTTGCGGTCAAGCAGCGGCAGCGCGGATTACCCCCCTCGCAGCTCGTGGAGAGTCTCGTCGCGTTGTGGACGAGCGGCGGGGACCGCTGCCAGGACCTCACGACGCTCCGGGAGGATCAGGCCCTGGCCACGCTGCTCGGCTACCCCCTGCCGGCCGCGACCACGGTCCGGGACTTCCTCGAGGCCTTCCACGTGGAGGACGGGCCGCTCTGGGTGGCCGGGCCCGCGGCCACGGTCCCCCTGGAGTCCGCCCCCTTGGCGGGCCTCGGACAGGCGAACCGGACGCTGGTCGCGGGCGTCCAGCGCGGGGCCCGGGCGGCGACGGCCACCCTGGATGTGGACGCGACGCTCGTCGAGAGCCACAAGGACGCGGCGACCGTGGCCTACGACGGGACCCGGGGCTACCAGCCCGTCGTGGTCCTCTGGGCCGAGCACGATGTCATCGTGCACGACCAGTTCCGCGATGGCCAGGTGCCCGCCGGGTGCGGCAACGTGCGCGTCCTCGAACAGGCGGTGGCCAACTTGCCCCAGGGCGTGGACCGCATCTCCCTGCGGGCCGACAGCGCCCTCTACGAGACGGAGGTCCTCCGCTGGTGCGAGGAGAAGAAAATCGCCTACGCGATTAGCGCCGATATGTCCGCGCAGCTCCAGGCCGAGATCCGGCGCCTCCCCGCGGCCGCCTGGCAGCTCGAGCGGGAGGAGCCCGAGGCGATCCGGGCCTGGGCCGAAGTCCCCTACGTCCCCGAGGATGGCGATCACCGGAAGGCGCGGCCGTGCGTTCGCCGCTACCTCGCGGTGCGTATCCAGCGACGCCAGGGGAGCCTCTTCGCCGACGGGAGTAGCGTGCAGTACTTCGCCGTGGTCACCAATCGGCCGGAGGATGGGCTCACGATCCTCCGGTGGCACCGGGAGAAAGCAGGGACCATCGAGCACACCCATCACGTCCTCAAGACCGAGCTGGCGGCCGCCGCGCTGCCCAGTGGGAAGTTCGGGGCGAACGCCGCCTGGTTCCGGCTGAACGTGCTCACCTACAACCTGCTCACCGCGCTCAAGCGGTTGACCTTACCCGGAGATCTCCGGACCGCCCGGCCGAAGCGTCTCCGGTTCCTGCTGTTCAACACCGTCGGGAAGGTCGTCGCGCATGCCCGACGGACGCTCTTGCGGCTCTCGGGCGCCCTGCAGCACGCCTTGCTCGTCCGGGCGCGGCGCAAGATCGCCCGGCTGGCCACCGCTTAGCCGGAGATTAGGGGAACGCCTCCGGTCTTTCCATTGCTGCTCTTCTGGAGTACACTACGGCGGTTCGGCCCTACACACTCACACGCCGACCGGGTGACGAAGCATGGACGACCCAAAGGTCATGTCGCTGATAGAGCACCTCACCGAGCTGCGGTCGCGTCTTTTTTACTGCCTCTTGGCCGTCCTCGTCGGCTCGGGCGTGGCCTGGCATTTCTCGGGCGACCTCCTCAACTTCGTGGAGCGGCCCCTCACCGGGCATACCTACCTCACGGAGATCAAGCAGGACGTCTACCAGGTCGTGAAGCGGCGGTTCCCCGCCCTCTACGATCGCTTCAAGTTGGGCGAGGATGCCGCCCTCATCAATCCCGAGGACCGGAAACTGAACTACAGCGCTCCCCTGGAGCCCTTTTTCATTCAGGTCAAGATCTCCATGCTGGCGGGCATCATGCTGGCCCTTCCCGTCATCCTCTACCAGATGTGGGCCTTCGTCGGCCCCGGGCTCACCAACAAGGAAAGGCGCATGGTCGGTCCGTTCATTGTGGCGGGCACCTTCAGCTTCTTCCTGGGAGCCGCGTTCTTCCTGGTGCTGATCTGGCCGGTGATTATCAACTTCTCCCTCTCCTACGAGTCGGTGTCCCTGCGGAGTTGGTTCAACCTCACGGCCTACATCAACTTCTGCCTCCGCCTGATCTTGATCTTCGGCCTGGTCTTCGAGCTGCCCATCGTCTCTGCCGTCCTGGCCCGCATGGGCCTGGTGACCGCCAGCTTCCTAGCCCGGCAGCGAAAGTTCGCCGTGCTGGCCAGCGCCATCATCGCCGCCTTCCACGCCGATCTCATCACCATGTTCGTGGTCTGGCTTCCGCTGTACCTGATGTACGAGGTGAGCATCTGGATGGCCCGCATCTTCGGACGCCGCCGCAAGGCCGCCGAGGCAGTCTCCTCGGCCTGACGCCCGCCGGTCGGGCCGAGCCTCGCCACGCCCGAGGGGCCGGTCCGCCCTATCTCTCCCGCCCCGCCAGCTCTTCCATCGCCGCACGGATTCCCGCCCCCAGGATGCGCGTCAGGTGGCGGGTCACCGCGTCCGCCAGCCCCGGCTGCGCCGTCAGGTCCTGGCCCCAGAGCGCCGGCTGCGCCAGCAGGCCTCGCACCAGGGCCTGGGAATCGCGCGACCTGTCGAAGGCCGCCCAGGCTTCCGAGAAGGCGGCCAGGACGGGGGCGTCGTCCCGGATGGGATAGAGCGCGCCGTCCCGCGAGCCGAGCAGCGCTCCCTCGCGGATTTCCGTCCCCCGATAGAAGACCAGCAGGCCGGCCAGCGAGAACGCCAGGCGATCCGGCCAGGCACCGAATCGCCGCTGGTAGTCCAACAGGCTGGGCAGCACGCGAACTCGGAATTTGGAGACCGAGTTCAGACAGATGCTGAGCAACTCGTGCCGGATATACGGGTTGCCGAACCGCTCCAGGACGGCCTCGGCGAAGGGGCGGGTCTCCTCCTCCGGCAGGGGGACCACCGGCACGATCTCCTCGAACAGGCCGACCCGCAGAAATGCTCGGACGACCGGGTCCTCCACCAGGTCGCGCATGGTGTTCAGGCCGGCAAGGTAGGCGGCCAGCGACGTCATGGTATGCACGCCGTTGAGGATGCGGACCTTGCGGTCCCGGTACGGTTTCAGCGCGTCCGTCCAGACGACATCCAGCCCGGCCTTCTGGAACGGCAGCTCCTCGGCCAGGCGCCGGTCTCCCTCGATGACCCACAGGTGGAACAGCTCGCCGGCCACCAGCAGCCGGTCCTCGTACCCGAGGCTGGCGGTCAGCGCGGCGATCTCCTCCCGCGGGTAGCCGGGGACGATGCGGTCCACCAGCGTGTTCAGGAAGTGGTTGGCGCCGTGTACCCAGGCGGCGAACCCCGGCCCCGCGCCCCAGGCCTCGGCGTGCTGCAGCACGATCCGCTTCAGCGTGTCCCCGTTCCGGTCGATCAGCTCGCAGGGAAGGACGATCAGGCCGGCCTCCGGAGCGCCGGCGAATGCCCGAAAGCGCTCCCACAGAAGGGCGGCGACCTTAGCCGGGAACGTGGCGGGCGAGCCACCGTCCGGTCGCGGCTCCGGGGCGTAGGCGATGCCGGCCTCGGTGGTGTTGGAGACCAGGAAGCGCAGCGTGGGGTTGCGGGCGCAGGCCAGGAACCCCTGCCAGTCCGCGTAGGGGTTGAGTCCCCGCGAGATGGCGGTGATCAGCTGCCGGCGCTCCACGGGCCGTCCGTCCTGGATCCCGCGCAGGAGGAGCGTGTACAGGCCGTCCTGCTCGTTCAGCTCCGACACCCGGCCCTGCGGGATCGGCTGGACGACCACCACCCGGCCGGAAAACAGGTCGCGGCGGTGCAGCGCATCCACCATCCAATCCACGAAGCCCCGCAGGAAATTCCCCTCGCCGAACTGCAGGATTCGCTCGGGCATGGCGGCGAGGCTGCCGACTTCCACCCTGGCAGATACGTCCCGATGATGTTCCAGAAGCCACCGGCGGGTGATCCGGTCCATGGGCAGGTCCCCACGCCCCTTTCAATTTCGAAATTCGGACTTCGAAATTCGAATTTTTTCCTCGGCGTCTTGGCGGTGGGATGTTCTCGGGATGGGCTTAGTACTCCTGGCCGTAATTGCGGCGACGTATCCCGGTCCCCCGGGCCGCCCCTCGGACGCTTGGCGCCTGCACCCACCCTGCGGGCGGGTACCCGATGCCGGCTCTCCCTGCACCCAGCCTACTCGGCCGGGTACCCGGGGTCGGCCACCAAAAAACGGTGGCCTCCGGGCCGGACCCGGGCTCGCCGGGTACCCATCCGGAGGATGGGTGTGGCGCGGCGTCTCGGGTCGGCCCAGGGGACCGGGAGGTTAAGCGGTCAATGGATACGTCGTGGAATTTAGGCCGCTAAGCACTTAGTTTCCGGGAATCGAGTGCCCACTCTCCTCGGGAACGGGCGTCTTGACCGACACCGCCCAGTCCCGCTCCGGATCCTCCATGTCCAGCTTGCGGATGCCGCCCGGGAACCGCTGCTGTAGCTTCTCGTATTCGTGCCACACGTCGGGGTCGGGATGGCGCCAGTCGTGGAGGTAATAGACGGCCTTGATCCGGGCCTGCAGCAGCTCCTTGGTGCAGCCGAAGCACGGGCGCATGGTGGTGTAGAGGATCGCCCCCTCGACGGGGATGCCGAATCGGGCGGCGGACAGCAGGGCGTTCTGCTCGGCGTGCACGCAGATGCACAGATCGTAGCCCTTGCCGGCCCCGTATTTCTCCCGGTTCGCGCAGCGATCGCACCCCCCGTCCTCGCAGTTGACCATGTCGGAGGGGGTCCCGTTGTAGCCCGTGGACACCACGTGCCCATTCAGGATCAGCACCGCGCCGACGTGGTTGCCCCGGCAGTTGGCGCGGGCCCGCACCGCCATGGCGATGCCCATGAAGTACCGATCCCGATCCAGACGCGGCTTGCCATCCGGTGTCATGTCCGCCTCCCTGGCTGCATCTGGCGGCCGGCACGAATGCCCCCGCCCTCATCCCACCCCACTCCGAACATATGTCACCGCCAAGGCGCCAAGGAAAAATCCGAATTTCGAAGTCCGAATTTCGAAATTGAAAGGGGCTATCTTGGCGTCATGGCGGTCGAGAAGTTTTCCGGTTCAAGGCCCGCTCGGCGCAGCCGGCCACAGCGACGGGGCTCCGCGCGGCCCTGGACACAAATCGGTCTGGAAAATGGGCAGCCTGCCTGCCCAAAGATGATATCGGCAAGAAGTCCGGAACGGGGCGGGATCGCCCGATCCGCCGGAACGGATCCGGATCGCGCGGTCCCGCCTGCCGGCCTCGAGATGGATATGGCGGCGGAGCATGCCCGCGGACATCCCCCGGTTCCGGGACCGGAGCGGGAGAACCGGTCGGCGGGCACGCCACCCCTCGCTAGCCGATCTGCTCGACGAGGTAATTCTGAACCCCGATCTGCTTGATCTGGTCCAGCTGGGCCTCCAGCCAGTCGATGTGCGCCTCCTCGTCCTTGAGGATGGAGACGAGGAGCTCCCGGCTGCCGTTGTCTCCTGCCTCCATCGCTAGCCGGATCCCTTCGTTATACGACCGCACCGCATCATACTCCCCCTGCACGTCGTTCTTTATCTGGGCCTCGACATCGGGGCCGATGGCGATGGCGTTCAGCTTGCTGACGGTGGGCGACCCCTCCAGGAACAGGATGCGCCCGATCAGTTTCTCCGCGTGCTTCATCTCGTCGATGGCTCGCTTCTCGTTGGCCTTGTGGAGCCGCTCGTAGCCCCAGTTGTCGCACATTTCCGAGTGCACCATGTACTGATTGATGGCGGTCAGCTCTTCGGCCAGGAGCGCGTTGAGCTTCTCGATCACCTTCGCACTGCCTTTCATCGGGTCCTCCTCTCAGGGGAATAGGGTGAGGTGCGGTGGAAGGAACAAATCGCCTCGCCGCTTACGCGATCGTGAATCCACCGGCACGGCAGAGGGCGACGCACTCCTGCACCAGGCGTTTGCGGCTTCCGCTGAAGTACTCCAGGGGAGCGTCCGTCTCGCCCCCCTGCGGCTCGTCGTCCGCGAGATCCTTGTGGGCCCGCTCCAGGGCCACGCCCAGATTCCGCGCATCCGCGCTCAGCACATGCTGGGACTCGCCGGTCCCGTACCGGCCGTCCCAGAACTCCGACGAGATCGCTTTCGGCTGCCCGCGGATACGTACAGACGCTACCAAGAGAGCGGCAATGTCGTCAAGGAAAAGAGGCGGGCGCAGCCTGAATCCCGCGCGGCGCCCTCCGTATGCGGGATCGATATCCGGAGGCCCTTCCAATCGGGCGGAAGGCGCTCTACCGACGGCCGGGGATGACCGCCCGCCCCCGGGCGGCAGGGGGCCGCATCATAGGAGCGTCGCTGTGGGAGGGGGACGGGGCGGCGGGACCCGGCCCGAGCGCGCATCGTCCGGCGGCTAGGGGGCCAGCTTCCCCCCGCCCTGCTTGAGGAGACGGTCGATGTAGGCGGAGATGAGGTCGGCGGCTCCCTTTTCGACGCCGACAAACTCCATCCCGGTGCGGTAGATGACCTTGCGCTCTCCGCCGGCCACCGTGACGCGGTGGCTGGCGAACGCCCGGACCGCCCGGGCGAGCACCTGGACCCGCTGTCCATCCACGGCGAAGGACAGCCGATAGATCTCGCCGGGACGCACGGGATCGGTGTGCTCGACCAGGGCGCCGGAAAGGCTGATGTCGATGAGGCTGACTTCCATGAGCTGGAGCTGGGCAGGCGACTTGAGGCGCATCCGGACCCGAGCCGCCCGTCGCCGCTCGTTGGCCGAAGTGCGGGGATCGGGAGGGAGGCTGGCCACCCTGACCTTGGTCAGCACCCGGCTCATGCACAAGGCCAGCTCGTCCAGATCGACCGGTTTCCGGACGAAGTCATCTGCCCCCTCGCGCAGCGCCCCGATGGCGTGATCGATCACCGAGGTGGCCGTGACCATGATGATGGGAAGGCTGGGCCGGCGATCCTTCATCTTCCGCAGGACCTCGAGACCATCCATCCCGGGCATGATGATATCGAGAAGGACGATGTCCACGGTCTCCGTCTCGAGAAGAGACAGGGCGGTCTCACCGTCCTGCACCAGCAGGGGGCGCATGTTCAGACGCTCGCTGACAAAGTCTCCCAGGACGGTGAGGAAGAATCGCTCGTCATCCACCACCATGGCCGTACTCATGGCCGTATCCATCGGGCGGTGACCTCCTGTCGGCTTGGGGGCTGATCTTCTGCCGCCGACGGCCCACTGTGGGATGCCTTCGCCCCGGTCCGCAGCGCCGGCAGACGCCGGTGGGCGCGGCAGAAACGCTAGCGTGCAGCTTGGCCAACTGTCAAGATGAAAACGCAGCCCCCGCGCGCCCGGCGAGGGGGCCGCCTCCGGCCTCCGCCGATCCGATTCGCCGCGCCGCCCTCGCCGGACTCGACCGGAAGGACGCTGTCCGCGTCGTGCGACCTGAGCGTGGAGGCCCGAGGGGGCGGCCAACCGCCGGGCCGACCGGATCCAGACACCTCCATGGGCGATGCCGGCGTTGGACTCTGACGGGGGATACGGGCGGAAAGGGGGGGAATCGTCAGGCGAAAGCCACGCGGCTCACCCGGAGAAGCCGTGGGATGGCCCGACCGGGACAGGTGCTGAATTACAGCCAAAAAGCGCGCGGCGGCCGGGACCGCGTGGCGGGGAGGGGGAGGGTTTCCACACGATCCCGACCGTCGCGACACGGGCAAGGATTCGCATGAGGAACAGCCCGCCCGCTGGCTGCGAACTATACGTGCCGCCCACATGGCTGCCAAGGAAAGAATTGTGATATGTATCCCAACCTGAACAATGCGTCCCGGGCCTCCGTACCCCACGGCCGATGAGAAGGGGCGACGCCTCCCCTTCCCGCCGTCCGGGCCGCGCCGGCTGGAGAAAGTGCTGGACGGCTCCCCCGGTTTATTGGTATGTGCAAGGGACACCAGCACATGGCTCAACCTTCTGGAGGGTGCGGCATGGGAACACATCTCTTCGATCTCACCGGACGAGTGGCCGTCGTGACCGGCGGCGGGACGGGGTTGGGAAGGGGCATGGCGGAGGGGCTGGCACAGGCGGGCGCACTGACAGTCCTCGCCGGCCGCCGACAGGACGTCGTGGACCGGGCTGCGGCGGAGATCCGGGCGGCCGGCGGGAAGGCGGAGGGGGTCGCGCTGGACGTGACGCGGTTCCGGGAGCTTCCGGCGTTCTTCGAGGCGGTCAGCAAGCGCCACGGTCGGCTGGATATTCTGGTCAACAATGCCGGTACGAACCGGCGGGCCCCCAGCTGGGAGTACACGGAGGCGGATTGGGACACCGTGATGGATTTGAACCTCAAGGCCGTCTTCTTCTGTTGCCAGGCGGCGGCCCGGATCATGAAGACGCGAGACGGCGGTAAGATCATCAATACCGCCTCGCTGGCCAGCACCGTCGCCTCCACCAACCAGGCGGCATATGCCCCCAGCAAGGCCGGGGTGAAGATGCTGACCCAGCACTTGGCCTTCGAGCTGGCCCCGTTCCGGATCAACGTCAACGCCATCGGCCCGGGATGGTTCCGCACACCCCTCAATGACGATCTCTTCCGGAATGAGGCCTGGGCCCGGGGCGTCCAGGCGCTGATTCCCTGGGGTCGGATCGGCACGCCACAGGACCTGATGGGCGCCGCGATCTTTCTGGCCTCGCCGGCCTCCGACTATCTCACCGGGCAGGTGCTCTACGTGGATGGCGGCATGCTGGCCGGCTACCGGGTCCCTCTCATGCCGGCGGCGGAGGCCTGATCCAGCCCCGCTCGGCCCGGCCGGCGCGATCACGTGCAGCCGGCCCGTCCGCATTGAGGCCTGCGGAGAGCATATGCGCATCTTCGACATCACGCGGCCGATCTATCATGGCATGCCGGTCTACGAGGGAGACCCCGAGGTGGCCGTCCGGCCTTACGCCGTCCTGGCCGACGGGGCGCCCGCCGCCGTCTCCCACCTTTCCATGGGGACCCACACGGGCACTCACGTGGACGCGCCGGCCCACTTCCTGTCCGGGGCGCCGGGCGTGGACCGCCTGCCCCTGGAAGTGCTGGTGGGGCCGGCCCGCCTCTACGATCTGCCCGGGCCGGGCCACATCGGGGCCGCCAGCCTACGCGACCTGGACCTCCGATCCTCTGCACGTCTCCTGCTCAAGACGCCCAACTCCCGTCAAGCCTTCGAGGGGCGATTTCGCCCGGACTACACCGCCCTCATGGGTGACGCGGCGCATCTTTTGGTGGAGGCCGGCGTCAGGCTGGTCGGCCTGGACGGTCCGTCGGCCGATCCGTATGCCTCCGAAGAATTCCCCGCCCATCGCATCCTCTTGCGGGCGGGCGTGGTGATCCTGGAGAGCCTGGACCTCTCGGCGGTGCCGCCGGGGGAGTACGAGCTGCTCTGCCTCCCACTGAAGATCCGGGATGCCGACGGGGCACCGGCCCGCGTGCTCCTGCGCGATCCGGTCCCCGCGGACAATCCGGCGGGAGGCCCGTCCGAATCCCCCGGCCGGCATCCGAAGGCATGAGCATGCGGCGCACCAAGATCGTCTGTACCATCGGACCGGCCACCGCCTCTCCCGACCGGATTCGCGACCTCATCCAGGCCGGCATGAACGTGGCGCGCCTCAATTTCTCCCATGGCGCGCATGAGGAGCACGCGCAAATCATCGCCCGCATTCGCGAGGCTGCCGCCCAGGACGGGACGCCGGTGGCGATCCTGCAGGATTTGCAAGGGCCCAAGATCCGGCTGGGGACCTTCCGGCAGGGACGCGCCCAGCTGGTCGAGGGCACGGACTTCACCCTCTCCACCCGTCCGGTCGAAGGCACGGCCAGCCAGGCCAGCACCACCTACGATGGGCTTCCCCGGGACGTGAAGGTGGGCGATCGCATCCTGCTGGCCGACGGCGTCATCGAGCTCCGCGTGTTGGAGGCGGGACGGGAGACGGTTCGTTGCCGGGTCGTGGCGGGCGGGGAGGTGGGCGACCACCAGGGGATCAATCTGCCCAACGTCTCCGTCAGCATCCCGTCCGTGACCGACAAGGACCGGGATGACCTCTCCTTCGGGCTGGCGCAGGGAGTGGACGCGGTGGCGGTCTCCTTCGTTCGGGGCCCCGGGGATGTCCGCGAGGTCAAGGAGTTGATCGCGCGGGCCGCGGGGGACCTGCCGGTGATCGCCAAGCTGGAAAAGCCCGAGGCCATCCAGCACTTGGACGGGATCCTGCAAGTAGCGGACGGCATCATGGTGGCCCGCGGCGACCTGGGGGTGGAGATGCCGCTGGAGGAGGTCCCCCTCATTCAGAAGTCGGTCATCCGGAAAGCCCGGGAGCACGCCTTGCCGGTCATCACCGCCACGCAGATGCTGGAATCCATGATCGCCCATCCCCGCCCGACCCGCGCCGAAGCGTCGGACGTGGCCAACGCCATCCTGGATGGAACCGATGCGGTTATGCTCTCGGCCGAGACGGCCACAGGAGAGTATCCGGTGGAGGCCGTCCGGGTCATGGCCCGGATCGCCCTCGAAGCGGAGCGGGCGCTGCCGCAATTCGTGGAGGCCCGGGCCCTCGCGCGCGTCTCCGCCTTCCCCGATGTGATCAGCGAGGCGGCCTGCCGCGCCGCCAGCGAAGTCTCGGCCCGGGCCATCGTGGCCTTCACCCAGAGCGGCTTCACGGCACGCCTGCTCTCGAAATACCGGCCGCACGTTCCCATTCTCGCGTTCTCCCCGTCGGACGCGGTGCGGCGACGTCTGTGCCTGCACTGGGGGGTCGTCCCCATGATCATGGGGTACGTCGAAGATCTCGACGAATTGGTGGATCAGATCGAACGCACCCTCCTCGGCCAACGGGCTGTCGCGAAGGGCGATCCGCTCGTCATCGTGGCAGGCGCCCCTTTGCGGGTGCGAGGCATAACCAACTTCATCCGGCTCCACCAAGTCGGGGGGCACGGGGACCCGCTCCGCAGCCCGTGACCCGCTTGGGGGTGACGCCCGACAAGCCACCGGATATACTTCAGCGTCTGTGCAGTGTTCTCACAACCCGAGAGGGACATGGCGGCATCCTCCATCTCGCCGCGGGCCTCTGGCCCGTCGCGGACTCGCAAGCGTTGGTGGTGGGGAGTGGCGGGGATTTGCGGCCTGCTGGCTTTGGCAGCCCTGTTGTACTTCTCCTTTTCCAGCAACCCCGCCGTCGCCAAGTACCGGACCCTGGCCCGCTTTTACTCCAGCAAACGGAAAATCCAGGCGTTCCTCCAAACGTTCGGCCCATACGCTCCGCTGGTGTTCATCCTCCTCCAGGCGCTCCAGGTCATGATCGCTCCCATCCCGGGAGAGCTTACCGGCTTCGTGGGCGGCTACCTGTTCGGAACCGGACTGGGCTTTTTCTATTCGACCCTCGGGCTCACCCTGGGCTCGGCTTTGGCTTTCGGGATGGGGCGCTGGCTGGGCCTTCCGGTGGTGCGACGCCTCATCTCCAAGCAGGTCTACCGGAAGTTCGACTTCCTGGCCCGGACCGGCGGCGAGCTGGCCACGTTCCTCTGCTTTCTCATTCCCGGATTTCCCAAGGATTTCCTCTGCTTCCTGCTGGGAGTGAGCCCCTTGCCGTTTGGGACATTCCTGGCCATCACGATCTTTGGGCGGATGCCCGGCACCTGGCTGCTGTCGGTTCAGGGGGCCAACGTGCGAAGCGCCCGCTACCTCGAGTTTGTCGTCATCCTGACGGCCACCGCCGGCTTGGCTTTCCTGGCCTACATGGTTCGGGGGCGCATCTCCCGGTGGATTCGGGAGCACCACGGCGGAAAGGCCTCCCAAGACGACGCGGGTGATGAAGACTGGTGAGCGCGCCCCGCCCTTGCCGGCGCCCGGAGAGCCGCCCTCCGCGCCGGCAGATCTTGCCAACTTCGTGTTCCTCACGTATAAGAACCCGTGGATCCGGTGCACGGACCGCGACATCGCGCCTCTTGAGGACAGCCGATGACGACCCGACGTGTCACGTTCATTTCCCGGGGAATCCCTCACAGCACCGAGGCCGATGCCACGCTGCTGGATCTGGCGCATCGCGTGGGCCTGGGGCTTCCCTCGCTGTGCGGAGGCCGCGGCAAGTGCGCGAAGTGCCGCTGCGAGCCCCGGGGGCCCGTGACCCCGCCGACACCCCTCGAGCGGGAATTGCTCACCGACGCGGACCTGGCCCGAGGAATCCGGTTGGGCTGCCAAGCCCGTCCGATGGGAGAGGTGGAAGTCCTCCTGGAAGAAGAAATCTTGGACAAAGGGGGATTCATCGAGGTCCCCGTCGAGCCGGAGCCGTCACTCCGCAAGGTCTATCTGGAGCTGCCCCCCCCGGCACTCCACGATGATCTGGCGGACGTGGAGCGCATCCGGAAAGCGCTGGGGGGTCCGGTCCAGGTTGGGCTGTCAGCCCTGCGCACCCTGCCCACCATCCTCCGGCGGGAGGCATTCAAGGTGACGGCCGCCCTCTGGGACCACGGGACGCACGGGGAGGAGCTGCTGGCGGTCGAGGGGGGCGACCGGCGGGAAGTCGCGTACGGCATCGCCTTCGACATCGGGACCACCACCGTGGTCGGATACCTCCTGGACCTCTTTTCCGGACGCGAGGTTGCCCGGTCCTCCCGGCTCAACGGGCAGCAGCGCTGGGGGGGCGACGTTCTGTCCCGAGCCAGCCATGCGCTGGAGGGCGACCGCGGCCTGACCGAGGTTCAGGCCGCGGTGATCGAGACCCTCAACCAGATCATCGCGGATTGCTGCGAGGCAGTGGATCCACGCCACGTCTATTGCGTGACCGTGGTCGGCAATTCCGTGATGCACCACCTGGCCCTGGGCATTCCCCCGTCGGGCATCGTCCTCAGCCCGTACCTCCCCGTCACCCGCGACGGCGCCATGGTCCGGGCCTCCGACCTGGATCTCGCCCTGCCCAATGCCCTGGTCGACTTCCTGCCGTTGATCGGGGCGTATGTGGGGGCGGACCTGCTGGCGGTCCTCCTGGCCACCGGACTGGATGAATCGAATGCAATCAACCTGGCCGTGGACATCGGGACCAACGGAGAAATGGCCGTCGGCTCCCGCGACCGGATCCTGGCCTGCTCCGCTCCGGCGGGTCCCGCCTTCGAAGGGGCAGAGATCCGGCAGGGTATGCGCGCCACCACCGGGGCCATCGACCGCGTTCGGATCCGGGACAACGTCCGGGTGTGGACCATCGGCGATGTGCCGCCCAGGGGGATCTGCGGCTCGGGCCTGATCGACGCGTTGGCCGAGATGGTGCGCTGCGGCATCGTGGATCCCGGCGGGCGCCTGTTGCCCCGTCCCGCCCTGGAGGGCCGCCTGGCGCCGAAGGTGCTGGAGCGTGTGGTGGGGGAGAAGCATTCCTGGAAGTTCGTTCTGTCCTGGGATCCCCTGACGGCGGTCAGCCAGGAGGATGTCCGGCAGATCCAGCTGGCCAAAGGGACGATTCTGTGCGGGATCCGCATCCTCCTGGAAGAGCTGGGAATCGAGCCCTCCCAGATTGCGGAGGTATTCCTCGCGGGAGCCTTCGGCAACTACGTGGACAAGCATAGCGCCCTGGGGATCGGCATGCTCCCTTCAGCCATCCCGGTGGAGCGCATCCAAGGGGTCGGGAACGCCGCGGGCCAGGGATCCCGCATGGCCCTGCTTTCGAGATCCATCCGCCAGCGCGCCGAAGGATTGGCGAGGCGCGTCTCCTACTTCGAGCTCTCCAAGCATCCACGCTTCGAGGACGTGTTCATGGACTCCCTTCGCTTCGAGAGCCGGGAGCGCTGATAAGGCGGGGCCGGGTTCGGGCGAGCGCTACGGAGTCGTGGGGCAATCCAGCCGGGAGTACACGGGCGGGCAGGGGCGGGTCCCTGGTGCGGCGACCCCAGGCATTGAGGGGGCCTGCCGCTCCCGGCCAGGTGGAGGACGCTTCGCCCTCCGCCCAGGGCGGAAGGCCCGGCGACAGTCCGTCAGATCGAAAAGAATAGGAAGAGGGCGAGGGCCACGACCGTCACCCCCGAGCCGATCAGGATGAGCGGGGCCGGGTTGCCTCCCACGTTGAAGAGGATGGGGACCGCCACCACCACGCAGCCCAGCAAGGCGACGATCAGCGACACCAGTCTGGGCATGTTCTTCTTTTTCGGCCCTGCCTGCGGCTGAACTGGTTGTTGTGCCTCTGCCATAGCTCTCTCCTTGTCGCGTCACCCCATGGGAGTCCGGAGCAGAGACGGCCGGCTCGCCCCGGAAGAACTGTATATCACAGATCCGGAATCCCTCAAATGCCGATGTGTAAAATCCCCAATGCCGAGCGACCGCCCGGATCGGCGCGCGGCAGGTGCGCCGCTACGAGGCGCGATCCCGCGCCGCATTCGCCACGCCCTCCTCCAGCCGCTTGATTGCCACCATCAGTGCATCGAAGGGGCCCATGACCTGATCCCAGCTGCCGGAGACCGTCCCCGTCTGGATGGCCCGGACCAGATCGTCCCGTCGTTCCAGGAGCTCCAGGAGCAGATCCACTTCTATGGGTATGGCGGGTCGTTCCAGCTCCCCGGTCATTCAGCGCACCCGAACGGGCGGTGGCAGGGCGTGGAGGTGCTGGCCGACGGCGTGCCAAAGCCGCAGCCGCCAGAAGTCTGCCAACCCCTCGTATTCCTGGAAGACTTGCCTGCGGCTCCTCGGATCCTGCCACCAGCGGGCGGGATCGAAGGGATCGCTGGGGACGGGGTGGACGATGAGTGAAACCGTTGGGTCCAACCCGGCGGCGAATATCTTCCGAATGCGAACGCTCCGACTTTTCGAGGTGACGATGATCATTTTCCCCGCTGGATGCGCTTTCAAGAATCGCGCCACTGCCTGTATCTCGTCTTGAACAGTCTCACATCGATCTCGGATGAGGCGAATTGCCTCTGGTGGGACGCGCAGGGCTCCGAGGATCTGCAGGGAAATCTCCTGCTCATCGGGAAATCGGATCCCCGCCCGCAACAAGTCCTCCAATCCCGGGGCTCGAGGCGCGTTGCTGAGCAGGATGGTGGGAGCGATGCCCTCATGGTAGAGGCGCGCAGCCTCCGGAACTCGCAGGAACGGCTGGCCGCTGAGGACCAGAATCACATCCGCCTTGGTCACGGGATCTTGACTGATCAGGTATCGGCCGGCCGCTCCCAGCAGGAGGGGGCCGCCGAGGTAGAGGGCGACCCCCAGGACAAGGACCACCAGCAAAAGGCGGAAGAGCTTCCAGATCAATCCAAGCATCGCACCCATCGCCGCTGCGTCCCTCTCCGCGCCGGATCGCCCATGCCCCTCATCCTTCTGCGCTCAGCGGAAACGCCCGCACAATGTGGCTCAAATCCAGGGCCCAGGCGCTCGTAGCGGCCGTCTGCTGCAGCAGAATGTCCATCCGACCGATCGTCTCTCGCAAGAGCGCGAGGAGCACCTTCACGGCCAGAGGCGGCTGCTCGGCCATCAGCGCCTGGAATTCCCTCCGCCCGATTTCGAAGACGAGGCTCTGGCCCACGCTGCGGACGGAGACGGGAGACGGATCGTCGTTGAAGAAGGTCAGGAACCCCCCCACCTCGCCCGGCTGGAGTCTCAGGACCACACTGGCGCGCTCCCCGCGGATCCGCTTCACGTACTGGAGCTCGCCTCGAAGGATGACGTAGAGGATCCGACGCTGCTTGCGTGTACCCTCGGTCGCCAGAAATTCCCCGTCCGCCAGCCGGCAGATGCCCCCGGCACGGATCAATCGGCGCACCTCCGGCAGGGAGAACTCGCGGAAGAAGTCGAGGCACCGAAGTCGGTCGGGGCTGAGTTGTCTTGTCCGCGCTTCCTCTCTCGATCCCATCCGATTCTGTCCTTGCCTGCCCGGCGTCAGGCCGCGCGTAGGATCTTCTCCTCGCATTCCGCGAAGCACGCGATATCGGGCGGGCCTTGCCGGACGCCCTGAAGGGCGCGTCGGTAACTTTCGCTTGACGGCGGGCGCCGAAACGCGCCGGTGACCGGACCCACCATACCAGAACCTTGCCGTGTGGGCCTCCCACCTCCTCTCTCTTCGGTGATCATCTTGCCGTGAATCAGCCGTTTTTTGCTTGTCCAGGAAAAGACGTAGTGGCAGATTTTACCTCTTCACTCTGCCTTTTCGACAGTCCATTTATTCGAATGAATCCTTCGTTTACAATAATTTATATTTGGCTCGGTTGATGCAAAGAAGAATTGTCAAGAAATCAATCCACCTGAACATTGACTGCCCGATGTGGACACCGCCCATTGCGGGAGATGGAACATGAAAACACGAGAATATCTGGCAATTAAGCGCCGAATAGACGACTTCGAGCTGGCCGAATCATTGGCCCGAACAAAATTGATCCAGGGGGCGAAGGCGGGGGATCCGGTGGCGCTCTCGATCCTACGCGAGCGCTATGGTCTTCGCCTCCCCCTGGTGGAGGAATCCCTCAAAGAGCGTGCCTCCTGGCAGCAGAACGCACGCGCTTGAATTCCGCAGCCGTTCCCCTGCGGTTGCCGGAAGGTTCGGATTTCTGCCACGTGCTCCTCCCGTCGGTCTGCCGTGTCCGTTGGGTAGCCTGGAGTTGATGGCGGCACGCTGCCGCGAGCGGCCGCTCGACGCGGCCGTTCGCGGCGCCATCACCGGCGTTTCCGGAAAATGTCTCCGCCGGCCGCCACGCTTCCAGCCGAAGGCGGCAATCGGAATTCACCCCCTGCTCGCCACCACCAATCGCGTCGACGCCATTCGATAGAACCAGGGAACGCCGCCTACCGGAGCATCCAATCGCCGGAGGGCGCGGGAGATCCTCTGCCATACCGGTCCCGCGGCCCGGGGCGAACCCATGAGGATCCGCTCAGGAAGCAGGCAGTGAAAGATGTTCACCCCCTGAGTCCGCACGACGCGAAGGCCCGCCTCCCCCAGCAGGCTCCGCAGCTCTGGGTCGGTGAACGTCTTGCACGGAATATCGTTCCACACCCGCAGGTGCCCGACGCCTTTCGCCGCCCAGGCGCAGGCCCGCTCCGCAGGCTGGTGGAGGAACATGTCCAGCTCCCACTTGCCGTCGATCTCGAAGGCCATCACGCCACCCGGCGCCAGGACGCGGGCGCTCTCCTTGAACACCTCGCGATACGAATCGTAAAGATGCGAGATCACATCTCCATAGGAAAAGATGGCGTCCACGGTCCCGGATTCCGCTGGGAGGTTGGTGATGCTCTGCTGGTAGAAACGCACATTCTGGAGCCCGGCCAGGCGGCAGCGTGCCTCGGCCTGCCGCAGCGAGGTGCCGGAGATGTCGACGGCCCGCACCTCGTCCGCGTGGGGGGCCAGGAGCACCGTCTGCTTGCCGGTGCCGCAGCCAAGATCCAGGATGCACCGAAACCGCCGGCCCCTCGTCACCCTCTCGATTTCGACCTGGTAGAGAGGGTCGCACGCCAGGAAATACAGCGAGCCATCGTACCCGTTTCCGACAGCGTCGTAAAACTCGACGATCCGCTGCTCATCCACCGAGTGAACGTCCACACTCTTCCCCTTCCTCGTCCCTTCACGGCCGACCGCGGTGCCCGGCGCCTCTCGGATGTTGCTCAAACACCCCGGCATCGGCCCCGGCCTGCCGACGCCCGGATTCACCGGGCGGGCAGCCGGCCGCCCAGCGCCGACACGTGCGTCAGCAACCTCCCCAGGCCGCGTCCCGCCGGGAGGTGAGGTCGATCGCCCACTCCATCTCATCGCGGGGACGAGGGATCGCCACACGCCCGGCGAAAGGCGGCAGCCCTGGCGCCGAGATCCGCGAGAAGGCGCTGAAGGCTCGGGATCAGTTCCGGCTCGTCCAGAAGCTCGGCATGGCGCGCCTTGTGGATGGCCAGCTGGATCTCGCGATGCATGGCCTCTAGAAGCTCCGGGTAAGGCACGTTCCGGCGGCGCCCGTCATCCTCGAAGTGATACAGGATGTCGCGTCCTCCCGCCAGAACGCCCACCCCTTCCGCCGACTCCGGGACGATCGCCCGGAGGTCTCCCCCCGGAGAGCGCTGCAAAAGCTCCTGCACGCGACCGTCCGGCGCCACCCTGGCCTCGTAGGATGTCATTGCGTGCGCCACGCCGTCCCCGGATGCCTCCCGGTCAGCCGCGGTCAGAGAGCAGGACACCCGCATGGGCCAGGTTGTGAGCGGGCTCGTCGTGGACAATGACGTGCACCGCCTCCGGCTTGACGTTGACGGTCCGGACGATGGCCTCGGTCACGGCCTTCACCATCTCCCGCTTCTGCTCCACGGTCCGTCCTTCGCGCACGGTGATCGTAACGAACGGCATCTTGCCCTCCATTAAAAAAGTCCCCGGGCAGTGCCCCGGGACGGTGATGGGCCGGCGGCCCCGTTTTGCCCCCCGACCGCGCTTAGTCCGTGCAGTCCCCCAAGGGATACAGAAAGCCGCAATTGGGGCAGGGCCACCTGCATCCCCGGGGACGCTCCGGAACCACGATTCCACAACATACGCAGCGCGCCTCGTCGCTGCCCCCCGCGACGCTGCGCGCAGCCTGCATCGCCCCCTCCGCCGGATGGTCGCCAGCCCGTTCCATGCGCCCCACTCACCGCCGATCCCGCGGCTGCCCCCCGAATTCGGCCGGCTCCCGCCTACGAGCCGGTCCTCGGGCTCTTCTCCAGGACGGCCGCGACCTTGACGGCCAGTTGCGGGTACTGCCGCAGGAAGTTCGCCGTCACCTTGAGATCGGTCAGCAGCCGCCGCACCTTCTTCACATCCGTCACGGCCCGCATCCTCCGGCAGCCGATCGGCGCTTCCCCCCGGCGACCCTCGGCGGTGGACGGCCGGCCTGCAGGTCACGCCGGCTCGGCATCGGCCGTGATCATGCCGCTGCCGTCACAGCGTGCGCAAAGAAGGACGCCGTCTCCGCCGCAACGGTCGCATGGGGCGTTTCTGTCTCCCCCGCAGCCGGGGCACGCGACCTCCGCCATTCGCATACCTCGGCCCGCGCTCCGCGGATCAGCGGGCCTGCGTAATGACGATGTCCACGCCGTGCGCGCCGACGGCGACCCGACCCGGATGCTCTCCCTCCAGGTCGCCCGGCTGCGCCGGACCGGCATTCCCCGCGGCGCTCAGCCGGGCGCCCACGCTGACTTCACCCTCGAACGGCGCCCCGGTCATCATGACGTCCTCGGGACCGATCCGATAGGCCAGAGGAAACGCGGGGTCGACGATGCGCTTGACCGCGAAGGGCGGGCCCGCTCCCTTCCGTGCAATGATGAACAGAACATGCGTCCGGCTGGCTCGGCCCGCCAACTCCGGAGCCACGGTCACCGCGCCGGTGATCGCCGGACCGCCGGTTCCTGCCACCGCGGTCGACGGCATGGACTCGGGCGGTTGGCTCGACGCCCCGGAGACCGCCATCTCCCCCGCCGGCGGGCGCAGGCTGCCGATCAGCACGACCACAACGACCACGGCCAGTCCGAGCAGCGTTCCGATGGAGAGGGCCCACGTCGGGATGCCCCGCCGGCCGCGCTGCTGCGGGGCCGGTGCGGGGGGCCTTGAAGGGCTATTCGGCACGGGATCGTCCTTTGATGCAAGTCGCGCGGAGAATTTTCCCCCGCTCCGGTGGTCCGGACCGTTGTTCGCGAGGCACGTCCGTCCCGCTGGGCCGGGGATGGCGCGGGCCCTGGTGGGAGATTCTAGGTCCTGCGGGGCGACCCGTCAACCTATGAGGCGCCGTCCGGCAGCCATGCCGTCCGTGTGGAAACCTTGTTTCCGTCTTGAAGCGAGGACCTGAGCCTCATTTGGCTTCCAGGAAGGACTCCAGGGCGCTTGCCACCAGTTCGGAAATGGTCCGTCCATCTCGCCGCGCCCGCTGCCGAGCGCGGCGGAGGAGATCGCCGGGGAGCCGCACCGAGGTCCGGCCGAGCGAGTCGACATCCGATCCGGGCGGGTGGATCGCCTCGGTCTTGCGGAGGTGGGCTTGCAGCCGGGCCAGGGCGATATCCTCGGCGTCCAAGGTGATGTCGGGCCCCGTGAGCCGTCCCCTCCCGTCGGATTGCTTTGCCGATGGGCCGCGGCCTTTCGCCCGTGTGGATCGTTTGGTAGCCACGCGCCTCGCCCCCCTCTCGCTCCGCCCGCGAGCCTGCGTCCGCCATCCTGGCACGAGGCCGAGATCCGCGCGAGACGGCGCATGCCCGCGCCGATCCGAACGCCCGTGCCCATGAGGCTGTCCGAGGTCCCGCCCCCCGAGCCGGCTGCCGCTGCAACCGGCCTACTGCTTGGACGGGAGTTGCTTGGCCACGAACTGCTTCCAGGCCTCCTCTCGCTCCTGAAGGTACTGGCGTTCCTCCAGGCTCAGCCCGGCAAAATCGGGTACCTTGTTCATCATGAAATAGAACGGCTCCACGAACCCGTACTGCAGGATGTTCCCCGCGGCACTTGCTCCCACGGCAGCCAGCCGAAACGGGTGAAACAGGAACTCGGGGTTTTCGGCGTTCGGAAGGCTGCCCGTGTCCTGCCGGACCACGGTCGCGGCACAGCCCGCCAGCAGACCCACGATCAGGCAGCCGATCGCCAGGGTACAGACGACTCGTGTGCGCATTGCCCGTCTCCTTTCTCCTGCTCCCCCGCCTGCAGCTCGGACTGTCGCGTCCGACCGCCCTGCCGCCATCCGGCCGTGGCCGAATGCCCGAAAGGGCCTCCGATCCGCAAGGGGAACGTTGTGCGGCTCGTATGAACACTCGCCGGAACTCGTCTGCCTCCCGGCCGGCTCGTCCCTCGAACCTTCCCTGTGCCGGCATCACCTCCGGGCCCACAGCCTGAGCGTGGCCAGCACGTGAGTCGCGATGGAGACCGCCGCTGCCGCCGCCATCACCCCCCATGGGATGCCCGGCCCCCCCGGCCCGCGCAGGCCGGCGAAGGCGAACACCGCGGCGCACAGCAGCAGGACCGAGAGGACGCCCAGCGCGATGATCAGGACCCGCATTCCATCCGGCGCCGTGGGGGAACGCACGGGCCACACCGTCTCGACATCCACCGGCACGTCTGCGGAGGACGCCGCGTCTGCCGGGAGCGTTTGAGACGGCGCACGCCTGGCACCGGGCCCCTCGTAGAGCGGGCACTGCTCTTGATGCCTCCAGTAGGCGCAGGCGATGCTGCGGGGGTCGTGCGCCCGCTCGCCCTCCTTGACCAGCAAGCGGCATCCCGCCATGATGGCCGAACCGTTCTCCGTCGATTCCACGTACCGGTGCCAGTCAGGCACCGTATGCCGGCAGCGCATCCCGGCTCCATTCCCCCGCTATCGGCCAGCCAGACTCCTCAAACGGTGGGGCCTGCCCCCATTCCTCGTCCCCCCCGGATGGAACCACCCGGCAGGATGGCCTTTCCGGCATGTGGGGTGCGAGGAGTTGTAACCTTAGTATCCCACTTGGGCCTCGTCAATGGAAATGTCGTTCTTTTCGGCGCTTCCCGGCCGTTCCCGGAAGTACCGGATTTTGCCAGGCCCTGACCGCGGGTAAATGTCGGGGACGGAGAGCTCCGCAATTGACTTTTTCACACAACTCGGGTACACAGCGGGCGGCCGCATTTGCACGAATGAACCATCTGGGCTAGAGGAGCATTCCACGCCAATGGCAGCGCTGGTCAGGGCGGCGGCGGATGAAATCCCGAGCGGTCAATCAAAGATCGTCCGCATCCAGGGGCGGGAGATTGCCGTGTTCAACGCGGGAGGGACTTTCTTCGCCGTGAAGAACTCCTGCCCCCATGAGGCGGCGAGCCTGGAGCGGGGTCGCCTGGAGGGCTCCGTCCTGACCTGTCCAGGCCACGGCTGGCGTTTCGACCTCCGTACAGGGGACTGCCTGGATCGGCCGCTGGCCGGCCTCCGCTGCTACCGGGTCGAGGTCCGGAGCGGCTCGATCTGGATCGGACTGCCCTGAGCTGCCCGCGAAAGAACGGCGCTGGGGCCCCCGGCCCGCTTCTTGAGGCGGGCGCGCGGACGCCGCCGGGTAGCCAGGCCGCCGAATCCTCTTCGTCCGACTGGACGCACTTGGCACGCGGGCGAGTCATGTGCTATAAAGGCGGCGGTGCTCCTTCCCGCTGGACATCCCGAAGACATCCGTGCGGCTGTCCCGTGTCCCCATCGTCTAGCCCGGCCTAGGACATCGGCCCTTCAAGCCGACAACGCGGGTTCGAATCCCGCTGGGGACACCACGTAAAGATACACGGAAGATCCTGAGTGCCCTAGGGCTTCGCGTCCCGTTCCGCGGGCGGGTGGCCCTTGCCGCCTAACCTGCCGGGCCTGCCGTCTGTAATCGCGATCCGCTGTGCACGCTGTCGGCGTTTGCTCGTCCATCAACAGGACGCCGACATCGCCTTCCACCTACGTTTTCTCCGCGTGACCCCGCCCGACTTGCATGCATGGGGGATGTGCCCGCGCTGCAAACTGCTGCAGCCTCTCCCCCTGATCCTCCGGCCGTAGTCCCCCCATCGCTGGTTCTGCCAATTCAACAAGCCCTCCCTGTTACGATCATGCGCACAACATGGGTGCCGGCCCCCCGGCACCCTGCAATGGTTATTCAAACCCCCAAGAAGCCCTCGGCTTGACATTCGGTGCCAGCGAGCCGGGCGAGCCTCCGATGGCCTTCCAGAGAACGGCTCGGCATGGCGGCTTATCCGACCTGCACCCGGGTGGTGATAGACACAGGAGCACCAGTCGAATGGTCCACGAATGAGCACGGGCCGGAGAGGCTCGCGATCCCGGCGTCCGCAGCCTTCGTTGCGGCACCAATCATCTGCCGTGAAGGGAGGCACGCGCTTGGCAGGGGAGGCTGGGGGTGCTGTTGAGGAAACTCCTCAGGGGCCGCCCCCTCGCCTGCCGGGGCTCAGAGTCGCCCGAACCCGGGCGGCTGCGAGACTTCTCGGAACGAACCTCAGGGCGGACCAATTAGTGGGGTTAGGCCAAAACATCTGGCGGCCTTGCCGTAGTCCGCTGCTTGGTTTGGCAACCCGCGCAAAGCCCGCGCACTTCGATAATCTGTTCTCTAACCTGAAAACCTTGGCTCTCTACATGGCGGCGTAGGGCCTGCGTGGCCTTTGCGTCGCGTATCTCCATAACGTTGTCGCAGTTGGTGCAGATGATGAACTGCCCGTCGTGGGGGTGGTCAACGTCAAGGCAAACAACAAATGCATTAAGGGACTCGATCTTGTGCACGTATTTGTGGGCCATTAGGAAATCGAGAACGCGGTAGATCGTGGCCGGTGTCTTGGCGCCTACGGTGGCGTCCAGTTTGGCGAGCAGGTCGTACGCACGGACGGGCTGTTCGCTGCCGAGCATCAGCTCGAGGACTGCACGTCGGAGCCTAGTGAGTCGAACGCCGCGCCGGCGACACTGCCCCTCGACCCGGTCAAGGGCGCGGTTGATGGCGGCCCGGTGCGTCTTACCCGCGGGTGTATGTGAAGCAGCCATGTACCACACCTTACCTCCGTTCGATGTCTCTTGTCAAAGCGGCTCCTGGAGGGGGAGGGAGGAGCTCAAGGAATCGCACTAAGGCTCCGACGGTCCGCAGGGGAAGCCGCCGGCGCGCGTGCCCACGTCGCCGGGGAAAGCCTGGATTTCGACAGTATTTCCATCAGCCTCCAATTGATCCGCGCGTGCGAATCGCCCTCATTAATTCGCCCCATACGATGGCCGCACACCGCGTCGCACCGGACAGTGCCCCCTCGCGGCCGATGGTCTCTCGAACACGCGGACCTCCCACCCTCTTTGCATGCCATTCTAGAAGGTGATGACCGTCCGGAGCCCGAGGACCGCCTCATTGGCAATCCGCCCGCTCGGGTTGGCCGGATTTTGGATGCCGCCGCCCGGGTGGAACACGTATTGAAAGTCGGGCTGCAGGACCCACCACGGCGCCAGGTGGGCCTGATAGGTCAGCTCGAGGAAGCTTTCGCTTGACCGAACCGGGTAGGGCGTTCCGGAGAAGAAGCCGGTGTCGCGATCCAGTTGGGCCGCGCCGTGGCTGACCTGGGCGAAGCCGTAGCCGATCCCGACCGCATCGTTGTCGCGCCCGGCGACCGGCGCCTGCAGCGTTACCCCGGCATTGAGGCTAAAGGAGACCAGGTTGCGGTCGCTCGGGGCGCCCATCGGCCGGAGGAACACGCTGACCGAGCGCGGACTGTCCGACCCGGCGCGCCAGACCGTCTGATCCACGATCGCGTAGATGCTGAAGTTGTGTCGATCCGTGCGGGGCACGCCGTTGCTGAGCGGATTGGCCAGCGACAGGCCGTCGGTGCCGAAACGCTGGTCCGGGAAGCCGGCGGTATCGAACCAGGCGCCCAGCTTGTAGGTGCCGGGCAGACCGCACGTCACACTGGTGCAGTCCTTGGTCGGGGACTGGCCAGCCGCATATTGCAGCTCGCCGATAAAGAGGGCGCCGGTGCTCAGGCTAAACCGCGTACCGGACGCCTCGCCGTCGCGGAGTGCGCTATCGTCACTGAACGGACCGCCCGGCGGGTTGTCGTCGAAAACGCCGCCCAGCACGGTCAGCGCCGGACTCGGATGCGCGCGCAGCCGGACGCCAAGCGAGGAAAGGGGATAGACCGGCCCGCCGGCATAGAGGTCGGCCGCCGGCACCGCCGGCCACCCCAGGGCCGCATTGAGGAACAGACCGGCGTACTGGCTGACGACGAACTCCTGGTCGAGGCTCTGCTGGCCGAGTTTCACATCGGCCCGGCCGGCGAGAAACTCCTGCTGGACCCACAGCTCCCAGAGGCGGGTCGCGCGGTCCGCCGCGATGCCGCTGACGGTCTGCAGGGTGCCGAGATTGTCCTGGCTCAGGTTGCGGCCGTGGATCTGCAGGGCGCTGATGTTGAACGTGCCGCCAGCCCAGCCGAGCGCCTTTTCAGTGTTCAGCGTGAGGCTCATCTGGGTCACGCCGTCGTAGTCGGCGCCGCGATGCGTGCCGCCGGTGACGTTGCCCAGCACCTCGCTGGTTTCGGACAGCCCGAACGAGAGCCCGTATGTGGCCAGTGCCGGACGCACCCCGCCCACGTCGCCGAGCAGGGTGTCCCGTGTCCACAATCCGCCGGTATCCACCTGACCCGACGCTGGTGCGTCGCTTCCTGGGGCCGACGCAGCCGTCTGCGCCCATGCGGGTCCGGCCGCAAGGAGGGCGGCGACGCTGAGGAGCAGCGCCCCCAGGCGTGGTCCGGCGCTGCATCGACCCGCTCTGTAGCTGCCCCTCACGATCCGATGTGCCATGTCTCACCTCCATCCTCAGATTGTGTGGCTCTAAGATGCAACAATATATCATTACATTATGCTTGCTTCAAGACTCTTGTCATGCGATAAGGTGGGCGAGTCAACTGGGTCGTTTGTATGCGCTCCCTCGTCTGCTGTGGGCACGGCGGGGCAGCGCCCCCCGGGGCTGTTACCAGGAACGTCCGACGGGGCGTTCTCAGAGGAGAAAAGGCATGCGTATCCTGATCGTCATCTGCGGGCTAGTCGGCTCGGTCCTCGCCTTTTCGGCGGCGCCGGCGCTCGGCCAACCGATCAATATCGTCGCCGCCGAGAACTTCTACGGTGACATCGCCAAACAGATCGGGGGTCCCGCCGTGACAGTGACCAGCATTCTCTCCAATCCCGACCAGGACCCACACCTGTTCGAGGTGAGCCCGTCGGTCGGCCGGGCGGTCTCGGCCGCCCGCATCGTCATTTACAACGGCGTCGATTATGATCCGTGGATGACCACACTGCTCGGGGCCGCGCGCGCTGCCGATCGCCAGACGATCGTCGTCGCGGATCTGGTCGGCAGAAAGCCCGGCGACAATCCGCATCTCTGGTACGACCCAGCGACGATGCTGGCGCTGGCCCGAACGCTCACAGGGATCCTGCAGGCGGACGACCCCGGCCACGCGGGGGACTACCGGCAGCGCCTGGCCCGCTTCGAGGACTCCCTGAAGCCCATCCAGGCGAAGATCGCCACGCTCCGCCAGCGGCTGGCGGGCACGCCCGTGACAGCCACGGAGCCGATCTTCGGCTACATGTTCGACGCGCTCGGCATGCAGGTCAGGAATCAGTCCTTCCAGCTTGCGGTGATGAACAACACCGAGCCGAGCGCCTCGGATGTGGCGGCCTTCGAACGGGACCTCAAGACGCACCGAGTCAAGCTGCTGATCTATAACAGCCAGGCCACCGACCCGATCGCCGAGCGGATGCAGACGCTTGCCCACGCGGCGCACGTCCCCGTCGTCGGGGCCACCGAGACGGAGCCGGCCGGCCAGGACTACCAGCACTGGATGATGAGCGAGTTGACGGCCGTGGACCGGGCACTCCCCCCGCAGGCCCCGTGAACGCGATCGAGTTCCGCGATGTCACGCTGGGGCTGGGCGACCACGTCGTGCTCGCCAGCGTCAACCTGGACATCGCGCCCCGCGAGTTCGTGGGCGTGCTCGGGCCGAACGGGGCCGGCAAGACGACCTTGATGCGCGCCGTCCTGGGCCTCCTGCCGGTCCGCAGTGGCACCATCAGCGTGCTGGGCCGGCCGGCGGCCCGGGGCAATCCCGCCATCGGCTACCTGCCGCAGATCCGCAGCAGCGTCGGGACCCTGCGCCTGAGCGGGTGGGAGTTCGTCGCCGGGGTTGTGGACGGTCACCGGCTGGGCCTGCCGATCCTGAGCAAGGCGGCCCGCGCGGAGGTCGATCGGACCCTCTCCCTCGTGGGCGCCCGCGAGCTGGCGCGCCGCCCCTTGGCCGAGACCTCGGGGGGTGAGCGGCAGCGCCTGCTCCTGGCCCAGGCCCTGATCGGCCGGCCGCGGCTCCTCCTGCTGGACGAGCCGCTGATCAACCTCGACCCCACCCACCAGCACGCGGTGGTGGCGCTGGTGAAATCCCTCCAGGGCGCGCTGGGGATCACCGTCCTGTTCAGCGCCCACGAACTGAGCCCCCTGCTCGGGGCCCTCGACCGCGTGCTCTACCTCGGGGGGGGCCAGGCGGCGCTGGGCACGGTCGACGAAGTGATCACCGGGCCCGTCTTGTCGCGCCTCTATGGATCTGAGATTGACGTCGTCCGGCTGAGGGGGGGGATCTTCGTGCTATCCGGCGGCCAGGAGGTGGAACGGGAAGTCCATCGCCACGAGAACGGATCGGCGGGGACCCACGGCGGGTAGGGAGGTCGACAGGACCGTGCTGAGCTATGACTTCATGCAGAATGCCTTCGCGGCGGCGACCATCGTCGCGGTCGTCTCCGGCCTGGTCGGGTACTTCCTCGTCCTGCGTGGCCAGACCTTCGCCGGGCACGCGCTGGGCCATGTCGGCTTTACGGGCGCCACCGGTGCGGTGCTCCTCGGCGTCACGCCCCTCTGGGGGCTGGTCCTCATGACGGTGGCGGCCGGCCTCGGCATGGGGATGCTGGGCGAGCGGCTCGCCCAGCGCGACGTCGCGATCGGCATCGTCCTCGCGTTCTCCCTGGGTCTCGGCCTGCTGTTCCTGCACTTCTACACCGCCTTCGCCACGCAGGCGACCGCCCTGTTGTTCGGCAACGTGCTCGCGGTGGATGTCCGCACCGTGTGGCTCCTCCTGGTGCTCGGCGTGCTCAGCGTGGGCGCGCTCGCGGTCATCGCGCGCCCGCTCCTGTTCGCCAGCCTGCAGCCGGAACTGGCCGAGGCCAAGGGGGTCTCCCTCCGGCTCTACTCCGTCCTGTTCCTGGCCATCGTGGCGGTGGCGACCGCCGAGTGCGCGCAGATCGTCGGCGTGCTCCTGGTCTTCGCCCTGATGGTAGGCCCGGCCGCGGCCGCCCAGCGCCTGACGACCGGCGTCGGCTGGGGGCTCCTGCTCGCCGCCGGCCTCGCCCTGTCGGAAGCGTGGGCAGGGATCACCTTGGCGTTTTACACCGACTGGCCCAGCAGTTTCTGGATCACCGCCCTGAGCGCAGGCGTGTACCTCGTTGCGACTTTGCCGCGGGTTGGACGGCCCCGCAGCCGCCGCGGCCTGGCTGCGGGCCAGCCTGAGTGAAGTTGTCTCTCGCCCGGTGGCTGGGTCTGCCGGGTGCGGGAGCGGTGGGCGCAGGCGCCCGGGTGGCCGGCGTGAGGCTCACCCGTGCAAGGGCGCTGTCGGGGCCGCGGCACGGAGCAGGGCTCCCCTTCGGCCAGGCATTCGCGACGCTCCTCCGGCACCCCAAACGCATGACCTACTCTGGTCCGCTTAACCCCCCTCCATCGTTCTCCGAACGTGAGCGCGATCCATGTCTCCATTTGGGGTCTGTCCCCCCGGCCCTCCGGCCGTAGCTCCTCCATCGCTGGCTCTGCGGGTATTTCGCGCCAAATACCCCCCACAAGAAACCTCCGACCTCCTTCATTTCCCCGACGTTGACGGGGACCCAGCCCCGGATGTTGACGCTTAGCGGTGACATTGTTGACATGGGGCGTTTCTCTGGAGTATAAGGGGGCAGGCTGAGAAGGCACGTCAACCATGCAAACGCCGGAGGCCACAGGTCTCCGGCGTTTCTTTTTTTGGAGGGTCCCCCATGTCAACATCCCGCGCCCGCTGCCTCTCCTGCCGTATACCGGAGGACGTATACACGCGCCTCGCGGAGCGCGCCCAGGCTGCCGGCGTTACGCTCTCCGCCTCCGTCGCCGCGGCCCTTTCCAGCCTTGCTGCTCCCCCCGCGCCAGCGATGACGGGCGGGGCCGCCCTGGAGCCCCCGCGACGGCCGCCGGCCGGGCCCCCTCCAGGACCGGACCTTGCAGCGGTCGTCAGGGTCCTCGTCAAGGCCGCCTTCGGCGAGGAGACCAGGGTCTTCCTGGACGACGACATCCCCTGCCCGGCGTGTGGCCGGACCGGGGAGCTCTTCTACGCGCAAAGCGAGCCCGGACCCCGGGGCGAGCCGCCATCCCAAGACCTCTGCTGCCTCACGTGCCACTGGCAAGTGGAGCTCTGAGGCCGCCCCGTGTCGGCCCTCTGAGGGAAGGAGCCCATGCGCGTCATCCTGTACGGCCGGGTCTCCACCAAGAAGGAGCAGGATCCCGAGACGCAGCTCCAGGACCTCCGGCGGTTCGCCGCGGCCCGGGGGTTCGAAGTGGTCGGCGAGTACGTGGACGTGGGGGTCTCCGGGGCCAAGGAGCGCCGGCCCGGCCTCGACCAGGTCATGGCCCTGGCGCGGGCGCGGCGAGTGGACGCCGTCCTGGTGGCGGCCTTCGACCGCTTCGGCCGGTCCCTCCCCCACCTGGTCCGGGCCCTAGAGGAGTTCCAGCACCTCGGCGTCGGGTTCGTCTCCCTCCGGGAGCAGCTCGACCTGACCAGCCCGAGCGGGCGCGTGATGTTCGCCGTCATCGCCGCCATGGCGGAGTTCGAGCGCGAGTTGATCCGGGAGCGGATCCAGGCAGGCCTCCGCCGGGCCCGGCTCCAGGGGACCCGGTCGGGCAAGCCGATTGGCCGACCCCGCCGGGTGTTCCACCGGGACCAAGTCGCCAGCCTCCGGGAGGCCGGCCAGACCCTCCAGGCCATCGCCCGGACGCTGCAGGTCTCCCGCCGCACGGTGGCCCGGGTCCTCCACGCGGATCGCGCCCAGGCCGTGGCAAAACCCGCATCCTGACTTTTGCCCAGGCGAGCAAGGAGCAGTTTGTTGGCCGGCTAGGTCGCCCTCGTCCCAACGTCCTAGGCCTGCAAGATCGTATGGTGGGTCGGGTTCGCTCGCCTCCGCAGTTCGCCCGCTCCCCCCGCTCCCTGTTCCTCGTTGCAGGAGGGTTCTCCTCTTCGCACACCCGAGACCGGCCCGCCAGGTTCGCCCAGGCTCTCCCATCTCGCCACGGCCCTGCCTGGACTACCCACTTCAAACTCTAGGCCAAGACCCTCTATGTCCTGTATTCGTAGCTCCCCGTGTCACCGCCCCCCGTGTTACTGCCCAACTAGCCGTTCACCAAAGGTGTTGACGCGCCAGGATAGTAAACGTGCTACTCCGGGAAAGTATGCAATCATTACCGTGAGCTCCGGCAACCTCCCCCTCGGCTGGAACGCTGCATAAGAATTCTTCCGAAGGTACCGATTCCCCTTCTGGCAAGTAAATCGGTCAGTTGTCGACCGATGATGGGCCGGTATCAACACCCTTGGTGAACGGCTAGGTTACTGCAACGGGGCGCGATTCTGATTGACACCGCGTAAGCCCTTCGCTACGCTCCCGTCAACGATTTTCTCGCCTTTCTTCCCCTAAACTAGGCGCTGACACCCATGAACAAATTCCTAAAAGACGAACATTGCGAAGCATCGGAGATTCCCGCACTCAAGCCGGTCTTGCAAGGCTGGCTCGAAGCTCAACGGGATTACGCGAAGATGCTCAGGGGTGTTGATTACTCTTGCCACTACGGTGAGCGACCTTGTATAGGTTTTCTCGCACAAGGCGCTTGGCGCTCAGGCGGGGTAGCGTTAGAAGAGTGGCGCACCGAAAAGGGTCCCAAGGCCAAACGCCGTCAGGGACGATGCGACCTTTGGATTTTCCGCCATGATAGGTATGAGTTTCATATCGAGGCGAAACACATGTGGCAACCTGCCACAGTCAAACCCAAGAAGCAACTTAGTTCCATTGAGGCCGCCCTCTCGGATGCAACCAGGGACGCAGCCTCGCTCACCTGCGCCCGCAAAATACAACTCGGCATTCTTTTCCTTGCGCCATATTACACACCCACCAAGCAAGCTGGCATGGCAGCACACATTGCAAGCTGGCTCGAAGGTATCTATTCCATACCACATTCCGCCATTGCTTGGGCTTTCCGCAATAGGAAGGGATTAAGCATCAGCAGGGACGAGGAGGAGATCGTCCCCGGACTTGTTCTCATCGCGCGCACAACAAAACGACCGAAACGCTTAACCCCCCGATGAAGCCGACTCGCTCCACCTGCGGCTTATCGGCAAGGCGTTGACCTTCAATCTCTGGGGTGGTTGCGAACAGTTGGAGGTGCCTTATGGCCGACGACTGGCGGGAGACACTGCTTGGCGCGACGCTTGAAATCGTTTTGCCTACATTGTCTTTCATAAGAGGGGGCTCTGCTGGCTTTCGCGGGAGCGGACACATAACGTGGGGGATGGATTCAGGAATCCGCGTTATTGCGCACACCGACGGGGCAAACGTCTTGAAGAAAGATATTCTTCGGGCCGGTGCGGCTCTCGGGCATCTTCTTCCCCATGGGAAATACATATCTGCTTCTGGTCGTACGGAAGATGGATGGGATGTCTCAACTCATCCTGAGTGGCCGGTTGGTTACTCCATCGGAATAAGCTCACCTCTGGTTCTCTGGGATTTCAAGACTGACGGCCTGGCCCTGACTCGCGAAACCATCCCCCGGGAGCACCCTCGGCTGGTTCGAGCGCTTCTTGGCCCCTCGCCAAAAGAGTGGCCCAGGATGACCCACACCGAAATCCATAATGATGGTGAGACATCCTCGGCGTCCCACCGTGATTGCCTACTGGTGGACTTTAGTTTTGGCAGCCTTTACGCTCGTCAGCGCACGGATAGGTGGTATGAGGTGCAAGTCGAGATCACCGGGACCTCGCCGCGCTCCGAGGCGCTTGAAATAATTGTGGCTGTCGCCCACGCCTTTGGTTTCGTGCTTGGCCGCCGACAATTCCTGCTGGGGTTTGAAGATTTCGTGCCAGGTCGAGAGACGCGTCGCTTGTTCGTTGCCGATCGGGAGCCGACCAATGGCTCGATTGCCACGCCTCTTGGGACGAGTTCTGCGTATTTGGCTGAGGTCGAGAATCTTCTTGGGCGAGCCATAGACTTCTTCCTCACCAAGCAAGGTGAGCGAGTGGCAAAGCACCTTTGGCTCTGTTGGGATGCAGCAGACAATGCGTTCCCTACTCGACTTGCGGTGGCCAGCATTTGCTTGGAAGGCCTCATCTCGCTCGTTCAACATCAGTCCGAAACAAACAAAGGGAATGAGGTCGGGGGTGATAGTAGTGACAGCATGGAGGCAGATCTCAAGGCATTGAAGGAATTGTTGAAAACCGCTGAAGACGCAAAGACTCTTACCCCAGAGTTCATTAAACGGCTTCGAGGTGCGGTTGCGGCATTCAGGAGGGGACGACCATCAGATGTGCTTTGGGACTGGCAACGCAAGGGGCTCTTGGGGGTGACCACAGAAGATATTGATGCGTGGAAGAAGACTCGGCACCCAGCGGCACACGGGGCTTTGGTGGCGCCACCGGAAGACAAACAACAACTACAGGACCTGATATCTCGATTCTACCGGGAAGTCAACTTGATTAACCGGGTAGTCCTTCAGTTGATGGGCTATCGGGGATTGTACGTCGACTATGGCTCCCCAGGCTGGCAAGAGAAAGAGTTCCCGGCGGCTTTGCCAGTATCCTTATGAAGGTATGCGTTGAGAGGTTGCGGAAGCTGTCAACAAGAATGAGACACTCCGAGTCTCAGTTTAGTGTACAACGGCCAACCCCAGCTCCGTCGCATTCGCGGGTGCGGAGGGTGAGACCTCCCCATCCAGGGTCCGCCCGGCCAGCGCGCTGCACCACCCCGTCGGGCGCGCCACGCGCTCGCCGGGCTCCACGGCGCCCAGGGCTTCGTCATGCTCGTCCAGCGTCCGCGGCTTGTTGATCCACACCGCCTGGGGGAGGGCCGGTGGGGTGGGCAGCCCTCGGACGAACCGCTCCGGGGTGGCTGCGAAGGCCTGCCGCAGGGCTGCCTCCCGCTCGGCGAGGCGCGTCGCGGCCAGGCCGTAATGGACATCGTGCGGGGTCAGCCAGCCCAAGGCACTGTGATGGTGCATGGTGTTGTACCAGAGGAAGAAGTCGAGCAGGAAGCTCCGCGCGTCCTGGAGCGACCCGAATCGGTCCGGGAACTCCGGGTGGTACTTCAGGGTTTTGAACTGGCTCTCCGAGAACGGGTTGTCGTTGGAGACGTGCGGCCGATTGTGCGTCTTGCTCACCCCGAGGTCGGCGAGCAAGAGGGCCACGGACCTGCTGATCATCGCGGAGCCGCGATCCGCGTGGATCGTCAGCTCGCCTTGCGCGATGCCTTGCCGGGCGCAGGTCTGTTCGATCAGGCGCTGGGCCAAGGTCGCCGACTCCCGGAGCGCCGCCAGCCAGCCCACCACGTACCGGGAGAAGACGTCCAGAATGACGTACAGGTAGAAGGCGGTCCACTTCGCCGGCCCCTTCAGCGTGGTGATGTCCCAGCTCCAGAGCTGGTTGGGCCCCGTGGCCAACAGTTCCGGCGCCGCGGCCCGGGGATGCCGCAACTGCCGCCGGCGCTCGTGGACTTGGGCGTTCGCCTTCAGCACCCGGTACATCGTGCGGATCGAGCAGAGATACTTCCCCTCGTCGAGGAGGGTGGCGTACACCTCGGCTGGCGCCAAGTCGGCAAACCGGTCGTCATTCAGCACAGCCAGGATCTGCTGGCGTTCCTCCGGCGGCAAGGCGCGGGGCGCCCGCCGGGGTCTTGCCGGACCACGGGGCTTGGGCTGGTGCCAGCGGTAGTACGTGGCCCGCGGGACGGCCAGCGCCTGGCAGACCGGGGCCACGCCCAGGATGACGCTGTGTTCCGTGATGAGCGGCATCAGGGCTTCTCGCCGGTTCGTGGGAGCGGGGTCCCCAGGAGCTCCGCCACTTTTTTTTTGGAGTTCCACCAACGCCTCGGCCCGCTCGGCTCGGGCGGTCTGGCGGCTCACCTCCCGCTCCAGCGTGGCCACCTTGGCGGCCAGGGGGTTCTTGGCCTTCGGGGCCGGTCCCCGCTGCTTCGGGGTGAGGCCCGCCAGTTCCCCCCGCGCCCGCTGCGCCCGCCAGGTCGTCAAGTGCGAGGAGTACAACCCCTCCCGGCGCAGCAAGGCCCCGATCGCCCCGGGCGCCGTGCACGTGTCCGCCTCCCGGAGGATCCTGCGCTTGTACTCAGCCGGGAACCGCCGCCGGCTGGCCTTGGCCACCACCTCGACCTCGTGCACGCCTGCTCTCGGAACCGCCACATCATTGAAGGCACCCATCGCCCATTTCCTCCCCGCCCTCTACTCTAAACTCCGAAGGGGGGAGTGTCTCATTCATATTGGCACAGAGGGTGCGCCTTGATCGGCCCTTAGGGCTGTGCGGATATGGCCGTAGTGTTGTCTCTCCTCACCTCTCAAGAAGTGACGCTCTTTCCTTCCAGTGCCCAGATCCGCCCTTTGCGGGGAGCCGTGCGGGACCCGAACTCTGCACCCCCGCCAGCTAATCGTATCGTGCCCGCCAGGACGGGCCCTGCACCTCCCGCTTGCTGCCAGCCCCGCAGCCATGAATGCGGGCGCGACTCGGGTGGGCTATTGGCCTGCGAGGTTAGTCGGAGATTAAGGCTCAGTCTTTCCCCTTGACACGCCCGACCCGTGAGGCGTAGTTTGATTTATGAGCCTCCCGGCTTCACCCTCGCTTTGCGGGAGCGCTCGCCCACACCGTTGCTTAACCGCGTAGAATGGGCCACACGGCTGGCCCTGAGTGGTTTTCACCAATTCCAGTCACCCGTCAGAGCTACCAGGGCATCCGTCTAGTTTCCCGCCGAGCCGAGAGAACTAGTCTCCGCTTGAGACATGAGGGTGTCGCACCATGGCCTACTATATCGAATTGAGACATGTCGGGTTGGGCAGGTATCGCCGTATCACTGGACCTGATCGGCTTACGGCTGAGTCGAGGGCTCAAATCATACAGGCTGCGTGGGACCGTCAATGGCAACGAGTCCTTGACGCAGACGAGAAGCACGAGGCTCGGGAGCGGGCGGTACAGGACCGTCAGGACAAGAAAGAGCTTGCGGCAGAGAGGACGGAAGAGGCGCGGGAGGTTCTGAGGGAGGTGGAGGAAATCCTCACCCACGCCTTGACGGTGGATGATCGCATCAACTGGGAGGCCATAAAGGACCGGGCGAAGTTCTCGAAAGCCAAGCCCAATCCCCCCGCCTCTCTCCCAGTTCCAACGGAACCCCAGCGGGAAGACGCACAGTTTCAACCTGACCTCTCCATTCTTGATAAGCTTCTGCCGTCCCATCGCGCCCGCAAGGAGCAAGAGGCCAGGAAGGCCTTCTTTGAGACCCAACATGCATGGAAGAAAGAGCTGGCAAGGGTCACACAAGAGAACGCAAAGGCAAAGGAAGCTTTTGAGCGGGCAAGCATAGAATGGGAGAAAGAGCGAGACGCCTTCACGGCAGCGCAAGCGAAACAGCATGAGCAGACCGACGCGCACCGCAAGGCCTACGAGAGTGGCGACCCGAGGGCCATTCAGGACTATTGCGAGTTGGTCCTCTCACGCTCACAATATCCAGACTGGATCACCCCCGCCGTCGAGGCAGAGTACAATTCAAACACCAAGACCTTGATCGTTGATTACGAGCTTCCAAGCATTGAGTCCCTGCCTCGGTTGAAGGAGGTGCGCTACATACAGAGTCGGGATGAGATCGAAGAAGTGCAGATTCCCGAGAGTACAGCGACGAAGCTTTACGATAGCCTCATCTACCAGATAACTCTCCGCTCTGTCCATGAACTCTTTGAGGCAGACACGATAGGGGCGCTTGATTCGATTGCGTTCAATGGCTTTGTGGACTCCATTGACAAGGGGACAGGCCAGAACATCCGCCCGTGCATCCTCTCCCTCCATGTGCAGAAGTCGGAGTTCCTCAACGTCACCCTAAGCCAGGTTGAGCCCAAGGCGTGCTTCAAGAATATGAAAGGGGTGGGCAGCTCGAAGCTTCACAGCTTGACGCCTATCGCCCCCATTCTCCAGATGGACCGCACAGACAAGCGTTTCGTTGAGGCGCGCTCCGTTGAGGGCACCCTGGACGAGGCCACAAATCTAGCCGCGATAGATTGGGAGGACTTTGAGCATCTCATCCGGGAACTGTTCGAGGAGGAGTTCACCAGCTCCGGCGGAGAAGTGAAGATCACACAAGCCAGCAGAGACGGAGGAGTTGACGCGGTGGCGTTCGATCCCGACCCGATCCGTGGGGGCAAGATCGTCATTCAGGCCAAGCGCTACACCAACACCGTTGGCGTCTCAGCCGTGCGGGACCTGTACGGAACCGTGATGAATGAGGGGGCCACAAAAGGCATTCTCGTTACCACGTCCGATTATGGCCCGGATGCGTATTCTTTCGCCAAAGGGAAACCCCTCACACTTCTCAACGGAGCCAATCTTCTCCACCTTCTGGAGAAGCACGGACACCGTGCGCGTATTGACCTTCAGGAGGCCAAGAAGTCCGGCCATCCCACATCACCAGATTGAGATCTACTCCATCCAACGCCCGGATTCGTCCTTGATGGGGAGCCGGGCAGGACTCGAACTCGGGTCTTGGGCAATACCCCCTTGCTGACCTCTGCCAAAAGGTCTCGAACTTCAGATCTTCCCAGCTTCTTGGCCGGAGTGTCAAAATCACCTGATTGTGCCCTTGGCTTTCTCCCCCCTGTGCCGGTCGTTCTTGACATCACCGACGGGCAAGCGGTAGCGTTCCCCCAATCTCCCCTACGGTCAGCATGAACTTCCCGCGTAGGCGCACGCTGCAACTCTTGGATCGACTGCGGCGGACCAGATTCACAAGGGGGAGGATAGGGAGACTTGATGGGGTGTGGATACAATTGGAGGGTCCTCGGGCCCTACCGTTCAACAGCTGCGGGGCGAAGGCTCCACTGCTTGCCCCCTCAGATCGGCAAAGAGGATCCTGCTGAGGTCAGCGCCAGGCTCAACCGTATCATCAAGACGGTGGAGGAGTGGGCTGATGCCTGACAGTTACGGTTCCACGCTCTATCCAAAGGAGTTCGTGGAGAGGTTGCCGAGGCTGAGGCAGCACGAGACGCGGCCATTACTGATGCTCCTCCGCGGCCAACACGAGAACGCGGCCGGGGAGATCGAGCGCATTGAGCGGTGGTTCCGAGAACTCGACGGTCCGGCAGATCGGAAGGCCGTGCTTGCCGGGAACCTGCGGGGTCTGAGGGCGATCCAGTTCTGGAGCGGGCTCTACGAGTTGTTGACCTCTCGGATCTTCGTCGAACGGGGATGGAGGGCGCGCTACGAGGTGCCGATCGCGGGTCTCACGCCGGACTTCACCGTCCCCTACACTGGCGGCGACCACTTCGTTGCCGAAGTGCTGACCGCATTCGAGGAGCGGGAGTATAGCCGTGAGGACGACGATCTGCACTATGTGGCCAATGCCCTCGACACGATTCGCCGCCGAACCGGCGTCTTTATCGAAGAAGTCCACTTGCCCAAGACTCGGCCCAGTCTGAAGCGCTTGCGACAGAGTGTAGCCGCTTGGTTGGACACGTGCCCCGCCGATGGAGCCAGGCTCTCCTTGTCTGACGACCAGGTCGGGCTCTCGATAGTGCTGTCGTCAGTCAGCACGCGATCGGAGGACTCGCCGATCGTCGAGGGAATCGTCGGGCCAGGTGGCAAGATTTCGACTTACGCCACGATCCGAGACGCACTGCGCGGCAAGTCGGCGAAGTACGGTTCGGTCAAGGCAACCGGAGTACCCCTGGTGATTTTCGTCTGGGAGGGCGCCTGGACGCACGTTACCCACACCTCGCTAGAGTGGGCGCTGTGGGGCCGAGATCGCCTCAGATTCTCTCGGACGCCAAAGGGGATTGGTGACGCCGTGTGGGATCGGGAACCCGGCGGACTCTTCGGCTTCGGCCCGAATGGCAAGAGTGATCCTCAGCACACGAGAATCAGTGCCGTAATGTATTGCGTGAGGGTGTGCAATAAGGGGAATATCTCTGCTGGACTTCGGCTGTACCATCACCCACACGCGGCCAATCCTTTGCCCCTCAAGGTCTTCGAAGGGATAGCGCAATGCGTTCCCGTCGAGGTCACGCCGAACCGTGTGTCGGCTCAGTGGGATCGGCAGCCCGGAACCAGCATGTTGCTGCGGTAGTGGGCATCGGTGGTATCGACTCGTCGGAGGTGGGCTAGCTCCTCGCTGAACCGCTGGTGAGGGCGTCAGGTAACAAGCAAACGCCAACGCGAGCACAGACGCCAAGTCCTGCCCCGAGTTTGAAAGTGGCTAACTGCGAAGCAGCTGGGAGGAGCGCGTGCGATGAGTGAGGAACACACGGCAGATCAAGTGAAGGCAGAGCACTTGAGCCAACTTGGATTGAGGCTCGGCCCAGTCTTCTCTGAGCTGCAGAGCGATGTCGCGTGGCTACAGGTGAAGTGGACCGAGTATCGGGAACTGTACGGAACCTCTCCTGAACGTGTGGGCCTTCTTAACGAGGCCGCCGGTCTCTTCTTCAAAATCCTCCAGAACACTCTATGGGAGGACGCACTCTTGCATCTGTGCCGCCTCACCGATCCATCAGTGATGAGGGGCAGGCAAAACCTGTCCATCCAGGCACTACCGGAACTGTGTGAGGATCCCAATCTGCGAGGTGAGGTCGCGGAACTCGTGTCCCGGGCGCTGACAGCGTGTTCCTTTGCGCGGGACTGGCGAAATCGACACATCGGCCACAGGGATCGCACCCTAGCTCTCCAGCCCACCAGCAAGCCGTTGACCCCTGGAAGCAGAGCCGATGTATCGGCTGCCATTGCCTCTGTTCATGAAGTGCTGAACCACATCAGCGAGCGGCTATTGGGTTCGAAATTGGCCGACACGGTCATTGTCCCACCGACTGGTGCTCTCGCTCTGCTTTACCTGCTCCGTGACGGGCGCGAAGCACAAGCCGCAAAGAAAGAGCGAATCCGTTCCGGGCGGTACTCCGCAGAGGACCTTCAAGATCGCCCGATCTGAGGTGCTGCCCGATTCTTCTTGACGGTGGGAATAAGCGCGACTATATTATTTGCGATCGCCCATGGAATCATGGATGTTCATATGCTCACGCGAACAGAAGTGCTGACCCTGACTGGGCTGACCGGAAAGGCGCTGTCCTGGTACCGGGAGCTGGGGCTGATCCCCAAACCTGTCATCATCCGCCGAGGACGCGGAACGCAAGTCCTATTCCCCCCAGAGGTGGTTCGCGTGATCAGTGGCGTCCAGGGACTCCAGAAGCTCGGCTATTCTCTGCGCGCGATCCGCGACCGGTTCCAGGACCCCGATGTCTATGCCCGGGTACTGGAGCCTACCCCCGAGGAAAAGGCGAGGGCGATCAGCCCGGTATTGGTCCCGGAGAATGAAAGCGCCGGGGAGGGCAGGGTAGTGCCGGTCAGTGGGATCGAGGTGGAGGTCAAGCGCGGCGAACGGGCATGGGGCCTGGACCGCCTGTACGAGGCTGTCGAGCGCGAGATCGGCAAAGCCAGCCAGGTCCACGTCGTTCTCCGCCGAGAAGGTGCGCGGGTATTTGCGAAGGTGACGGCCGTCCGCGGGGTAGCGCGCCAGCCACTCACCCGTCCCGCGCCCCGGCGAGTCGGTACCCCACGAACCATTCGCCGAACCAAAGCCGCCCACCGAGCGCGCGAGGATACGTCTTCGGAGGGTGAGGACCTGCCTGCGGTGATCCCTCCGAATTCCAGCCGCGCCCCGACCTCCACGTGAGTGTCGGGGCGTTCTTTTTTCACAGGAGCGCAGAGGCTCCAGCGCCCTAACGCGGGATGCAGATGAACTCCCGAGGAGACTTCGCCACCAGCGACATTCACCTCGCCAGCTACCTGCTCGCCACCGATCACCCGCTGCGCCAGCTCGACGGTGGCCCCGGCCATCGTGTCTTCATCTTCGGCGACGTTGCGGCCGATGAGGTGACCGCCTTCTACGCGGGGGTCAAGGTGGACGCGCGGAAGCTGCTCGGGGCGATGCGGGACCTGAAAGGCCTCCTCGCCCAAGGGCTACGGCGATGACGAGCCGGCCGTCGCAGGCCTCGAAGCCCGTCTGGCACAACCTTGAGGCGGAAGTCGGGGTCCTAGGGGCCTGCCTGCAGGATGACGAGGCGGCGCGGCAAGCGACTGCCATGCTCTCCCCATCGGACTTATACCGAGATATCCACGGGGAGATCTTTGGGGTGATCCAATCCCTCGTCGCGCGAGAGTCCATCGTAAACCTCGTCACCGTCGGCGAGGATCTGGAACGGCGCGGCCGCCTCCAGGCCGTCGGTGGCTCCGCCTACCTGGCCGGATTGGTGGACGCGGTCCCGACCTCAGCCCCCCTGGTTCATTACGTTCGCATCGTGCGACGGTACGCGCTCCTGCGGAAATTCTACCAGGTCTGCCGGGAGGCCGCGAGTGAGGCCCGAACGGGTGCGGATCCTGCTGAAGTGCTCGTGAAACATCTGAGGGTCTTGGAGGAGCTTCGGGCCTCCGTCACCCCCGAGCCCGAGAGAGATTTGACAATAGGCGCAGATGCGTTCCTCACACCGCCTCCGGAGCTGCCGTGGGACATCGAAAAGGTTCGAGTCCATGACGACCACGGCTGGACTGGCGGGGCCCCGAAGTCAATGAAAGGCCTGCTCCCTTAATCTCCGGATAACGTCGCAGGGCAGTAGCGCACCCGTGTGGCGCCCGCAATCATGGCCGCGGGGCTGGCTGCCCGCATCGGACCTGGCTGCACCCGATGGGTGGCGCCCCGCAGAGGCGATGGGCACGTTAGCCGGAGATTTGGGTGCTCAGCCTGGAGGAGGCGCGGGCGTGTGCGACCGGGACGCTTTTCCTCGGGCACTTTCCCACGCAGAAACAGCGGGTCCTGTATGTCAGCGAGGAGGACCGCCAGGACCGCCTTCACCGTCGGTACCACGCAGCCGTGAAAGGCCGCCCGCCAGACGAGGTGCCCGGGCCAGAGGCCCTGCGCTTCCTCATCAAGGCGGGGGTGAGACTGGACCTGGAGTCCGGCCGGCAGCTCCTGCGCCGCCACATCGAACTCCACCGGCCGGACGTGGTCTTTCTGGAGCATTTCGATCGCTTGCACGCGGTGAACCCGAACAAACCCGAGGAGATCAAGCCGCTGCTGAACTTTCTCGACGATCTGCACCGTGAGTTCGGCTGCGTGTTCCGGGTGCAAAAGCACAACCGCAAGGAGGCGGCCGGACAGAGCCGGCGGAAGGGCGAAATGCTCGCCGGGACCATCGCACAGCACGGGTGGGGGGAGTCGTCGATTTACCTGACCCTGGTGCGGCGTGGGATCGCCCTTGTCGAGGTGGAGGCCAAAGACGGAGACACCGCTGCGCGGTTTCGCGTGCAGTATCAGGATGGTCGCATGGTCTATGGCGGAGAAGCGAACAGCGGGGATCGCATGGGGAGGTCCGGGGCGAATCAGGGACGGGTGCTGCGGGCTGTGGCTGACCAGCCTGGAGCCTCTGTTGAGGAACTCGCAAAGGCGGTGGACATGAGCGACAAGACGATCCGTCGGCACCTAAAGCGGCTCGAAGAGGCGGGCGAAGTGGTTGGACACCAGGAGAGTTCCAAGCAGCCGCGCCGTTACTGGCCGAACTCCGCAGAGGCACAGGAGAATATGCTTGGACAGCAGCCGGATTGTCCAAGCGACCGAACAGATGCCCAGCTTGAGGGCAGGTGGGTGGACACGCATGGAAGCACCCCTGAAGGGTGTTCCATGCGTCTGTCCAACCTCCCAGGACGAGGTCATGGGGGCCAGAGCGGCGGCGAGGTCGCGTCTCGCCAGCATGAGAGCTGAGGTTCTAGCGTGGCCCGCTGTACCCAGCCGTTCCGAATGGTACGAGGCCCAGGATGCTAGGGGGACGGAACAGACAAGAAAGTGGGGCCGCGCGGCAGGTGCGGCGGAGGCAGATCCCTCCCGCCGATGCCTCCATCCCTCCCGTCCTCGATGACTTCCTGCGTGTAGTCGGCCGGCTCGCGGGGGAGGCCGTCCTCCGCAAGTACCGAACGGCGGGCGGGCGGTCCGAGCAGGATAGGCAGAGGAGCCCGAAGGGGGACTGCATCCGGGCATCGACTCAGGAAGGGAACCAGCTCGACCCTCCCATGCCCTCCAGGTCGGCAAATGATTGATTGCCTAGATCCAGATTTTTCGAAATCATTACCAGGGGGCTTGATGGATTATTACTTAAGTAATAACTTGTTGATGGAGGTAATATCACCATGGCCATGAAACGGACGTCGCTCCATCTGGATGACCGGGACTTGCGGGCCCTGGACCGGATCGCCGAGGCGGAGACCAAGGCGACGGGGATCCGGGTGTCCGCGTCCGGGATCGTCCGGCGGCTCATCAAACAATTCCTCCGCGCGCAGGGCCCGCGGTAGCGCGGGGCGCGAAGGAGATCTGGTCTCTCGGGAGGTAGGCATGAGATACACCCGAACACCCGCCCAGCCGGACCCCGGCCCCCCCGGGCGCCCCTTCGCGGGGCTCTGCTTCGCCATCTACGGCCGGAAGTCCACCCTCGACGCCCGGCACGAGGACCACAAGTCCGTGACCCGCCAGGTCGAGCAGGCGACGCGCTATGTCGAGGCCCGGGGCGGGGAGGCCCTCCCGGGCCACGTGTACCTCGACGACGAGGTCAGCGGGGCGGAGTTCCGGGCGCGGGCGGGCCTCCTGCGGTTCCTTGACACCCTGAAAAATGGGAGGGCCTTCAACGCGGTCGTCACGTCCGAGGAGTCCCGCTTCGGCCGGGAGCAGCTCGAAACGGGCTACCTCCTGAAGCAGATCACTGACGCCGGCGTCCGGGTGTTCTACTACCTCGAAGACCGGGAGGCCCGCCTCGACTCGGCCCTCGACAAGATCATGGCCTCGCTCACGCTCTTCGGCGCCGAGCTGGAGCGGGAGAAGGCCCGGCAGCGGGCCCGGGATGCCGCCGAGCGGAAGGCCCGCCAGGGCCTCGTCACGGGCGGGGAGCCCTACGGCTACCAGAATGTCCCCTACCGCGCCGGGCAGGAGGTCCCCCCCGGGGAGCCCCACGACTGCGTGAAGCGTCGGATCCAGCCGGCCGAGGCGGCCATCGTCCGGGGGATCTTCCGGATGTACGCCGCCGGCTGGGGCATCACCAAGATCGCCAAGACCCTGAACGGCGTCCCGACCTATGCCGCGCAGAGCGCGGAATTCTTCACCGGCCAGCGGGTGGCCGCCCCCCGGACCGGCTCGTGGGCGCCGACGGCCATCCGGGCTATGCTCCACAGCCCCCTCTACCGCGGGGAGCTCGTCTGGGGACGGACGACGCACACGGACCGCGACGGCCGGGCCCGGCTCACGGCGCGCCGGCCGGCCCGGGAGTGGCTCCGGCAGCCCGCCCCCGACCTGCAGATCATCCCGGACGAGTTGTGGGCCGCCGTCCAGGCCCAGCTCACCCGGCAGGCCGAGAAGTTCGCCCAGCCCGGCGCTGGCCGGGTGGCCGCCCCGGACCTCCGGCGGGAGGGTCGGTACCTCCTCTCCGGCCTGGCCCAGTGCGGCGTCTGCGGGGGGACCTTCGCCGTGGCGGGGGGCAAGTACCGGCGGTACGGCTGCGCCCACGCCCTGAAGCGGGGCGTCTGCGACAACCGCCTCTCCCAGCGGGTGGAACTGGTCGAGGAATCCTTCCTCGCCACCCTGGAGCGGGAGGCCCTCCTCACCCCCGCGCGGTTCCTGCGGGCGGTCGAGTACGGGGTGGCGCGGGTGCAAGAGGAGCTCGCCGCGCAGCCGGACCGGCGGCCCGCCCTGGAAGAGGAGCGGGCCACTCTCACCCGGCAAATCGCGCACCTCGTGGCGGCCATCGGCAACGGCCATGGCCCGGCGGCCCTGGTGGCGGAGATCGAGAAGGCCGAAACCCGGCTCCGGGACATCGAGGGGGAACTCGCCCGCCTGACGGTGCCGCCAGCCCTCGGCGTCCTTGACCTGAAGCGGATCGAGCGGGATGTAGCGCGGGAGCTCGGCCGCTTTGCCGCCCTCCTCCGTGGCGACGTGCCGCAAGCCCGGCAAGCCCTGAAGCGGCTCCTGGCGGACCGCGTGACGTTCGATCCGGTCGAGCTGGGAGACGGCACGTGGACGTATGAGTTTCGGGGAGAGTTGACCTACGGGGCGGTCTTACAGGAGGTTGTATCTATGGAAAAAATCCCCCTGGGGACACCATTTATATATACGTAAGTGTGATTCGGTTTGGATCTGTTCCTTGACGATTTTCCCGCGTTGAACTGACCCCCCATCGAAATCAACTATCCCATTCCTCCGCCTGCAAGGCTGATCCGGACTCTTGTTCGAGGCGGGCGGGCGCATCCTTGAGTTACGGGGGTGGGGCCCGTATCGTCCGTCAGCTTCCCGGGCCCGCAAAGGGCATCCGCACGGTGAAGGTACTCCCGCGACCCTCGCCAGGAGACTCCGCCCAGATCCGTCCGCCATGCAGCTCCACCAGCCGCTTGCTCAGGGCGAGACCGAGGCCGGTGCCCTCCTGGGCCTGGGCGCGGGTGGTCTCGAGCTGGGTGAAGTTCTGGAAGAGCTTCGGGAGGTCCTCCGCCCGGATCCCCACGCCGGTGTCGGTGACGGCGAGCTCGAGGAACCGCGGGGGGGCAGGGGCGCCGGAGAGCGGGGGTGAGGTGTCTCGCGTGGCTCCCGCCGCCTCGGCGCACGCGCGGGCGGTGAGGGTGATGGTGCCCCGTTCGGGGGTGAACTTCACCGCGTTGGAGAGAAGGTTGAACAGGATCTGCTTGAAGCGGACGGGGTCGGCCGTGAGTGGGGGGAGGTCCGGGGCGATGGCGGCCGTGAGGACCTGCCCCTTCTCGCTGGCCAGGCCCCGGGCGATGACGAGGAGGTCCTCCAGAGTCTGGGCCACCGGGAGGGGCTCGGGCTGGAGGGCGATCTTCCCCGCCTCCACCTTCGCGAGGTCGAGGATGTCGTTGATGAGGGTGAGGAGGTGCTGGCCGCTCCCGTAGATGTGGCCCAGGTAGCGGCGCTGCTTCTCCGACAGGGCGGCCCCGACCTGCTCCTGGAGGATCTGGGCGAACCCGAGGATCCCGTTCAGGGGGGTCCGGAGCTCGTGGGACATGTTCGCGAGGAACTCGGACTTGTGCCGGGAGGCCGCCGCCAGCTCGGCCGTGCGGGCAGCGACCCGCTCTTCCAGTTCGGCGGCGTGGCGCTGGACCTCCGAATACAGCCCCGCGTTCTCGATGGCGATGGCGGCCTGGGTGGCAAACACCCGCAGGAGATTACGCTCGTCGGGGGTGAATTGCTCGCGGGGGTGCTCGTAGTCGAGCGCCAGGACGCCGATGAGCCGCTCGCGATAGAGAAGCGGTTCCCCCATCACGGCACTGATCTGCTTCCGCGCGAGCACTCGCTGGTCGGCGTACGGCTCGCCGGGATAGTTGGTCGTGACCACCCCTTCCCGGCGCCGGGCCACCTGCCCGGCGAGGCCGCCCTCCAGCGACTGCGGGGTGTCGGCCCGCCAAGCTTCGTAGCCGATCCAGGCCTGCGGCACGAGCTGGCCGGTCGCCGCCTCCCACAGGAAGCACGTCCCCGAGGTCGCGCACATGAGGCGGGTCGCCTGCTCCACAATGAGTTGGAGCAGGCGGGTGAGGTCCAGCTCGTGGGTGAGCTCGGTGCTCACCTCTCGGACGGCTTCGAGCTGCGCCGTACGGGCCCGGAGCGCCGCCTCGGCTTCCTGGCGTTCGGCGATCTCCTGCCGAGCCGTCTGGTAGAGGCGCACGTTCTCGCTGTAGAGCTGGCTGGCGGCCACGGCCCCGGCGATCTGGCCAGCGATGCGCTCGGCGAGCCGCACATCCCGGTCGGTATAGGCGTTGGCCTGGCGCGACCGCAGGAGCAGTCCCCCGATGACCCGGCCCTTCGAGAACAGGGGGACATTGAGAATCGACCGGAAACCTGCCTGGAAGGTCGAGACGAGGCCCGGGAATCTGTCTGCATATGCTCGAAAGTCATCCGTCTGGATCAGCAGGCTGGCCCCGGTCCGGACCACCTCGGCGTGGCCCGATCCTTCCAGGGGATACTCCTCCGAGGTATTCCGATCCTGGAGGCCCTCGCCTGCGATGAACGGATTCCGAACAACATTCTTCTCCGTATCGATGTGGCTGATGAGAATGCGGTCGAACGGCAGGACCTTCCGGGCTTCCGCAGCAAAGTTCTCGTAGACCTCCTCGATATTCAGGGTGGAGCTGATGAGCCGCCCCAGCTCCGCCATGATCGCTTTTTCCTGGGCTAGGCGTCGCGCCTCCTCCTCGCTGTGCCGGAGTTCCGCCTCGGCCTGCTTGCGGACGGTGATGTCTTCGATGAAACCCTCTAGGCGGAGGAGGTGGTCCACTTCATCGCGCACGGCCCAGACGTGGAGGAGACCCGGGAACGTGCTGCCGTCCTTGCGTCGATACAGGGTCTCCACGACGATCGGCACACGGCTCTCCGTAATCCTCTTGACGATCTCGGCGCGCTGTGGCGGGTCCGCGTACAGGTCGGTTGCCACATCATTGATTGCCCGCACGAGTTCTTCCGGAGACTCGTAGCCGAACATGAGGGCGCACGCGGGATTAACGTCGAGGAGCTTCCCTTCCAGCGTCGATTGGAAGATGCCCAGTACGGCGCGCTGAAAGAACCGGCGATGGCGCTCCTCACCTCCCCGGAACGCCAACTCGGCCGCCGCCCGCGCTCGGCGGAGGGTGCCGTAAGCGAGCGCCCCCCGGACGGCGTCCCCGAGCCGGGCGAGCCGGTCCTTGAGGAGGTAGTCAGCCGCCCCGAGCCGCAGGCATTCCAGGGTGACCTCCTCGCTGACGGTCCCGGTGACGATGAGCGTCGGGATGTCCCGGCCCTGCGCGCGCAGGAGCCCCAGCGCGTCCCGGGCGGTGAAGCCCGGCAGGGTGTAGTCGGCCAGGATGAGGTCCAGGGCGGGGGTGAGGTGCGCGAGGAAATCCGCCTCGGTCTCCACCCACTGCCAGTCGGGGGCGTACCCGGCTTCCTCGAGATGCCGGACCATCACCGCGGCGTCCGTGGGGCTGTCCTCGAGAATGAGCACCCGGAGCGGAGTGGCCATGGGGGGAGCCTAGCGGGCCAGCCTCAGGCTGTCAAACAGGCAGCACGTATCGACGGCTCTTTCTGTAATCCGGGACGTTGCCAAGCAATTCACGGAGCGGCCGTGAGCAGTCGCTCCCACCGCGCGCGCTCCACGCGGCCGCGCGCTACCGCCTGGGACACCGCCTGGGGGGAGACCCCGAGGACGGGAGCCCGGGGCCCCGCGGGGTGCCCGCCCACCGCCACCCAGCGGGAGGCGATGCCGGCCCGGGCGCGCGCCACCGCGCCGGGGCCCCCCCGCCAGGGTGGCCCGCCCCAGACCGCCCTAGCGGCAGCCCCGGGCCGTGCGGGGCGCCCCCCGGAGGGCGGGTCTGCGGACCGGGGCGGCCGACGCCCCCGCCGGCTGCCGCTGCGCCGCAAACGCCGCCCGGCCGCGGATCCGCGCATCCCCGCGATCCGCCGCGCGCGGGCGGGGGCCGCACTGCCCAAGGCTGGTCCGCGTGTCTCGCCAGGCCCGGGGGCCCGTTCCCCCGAGCGCGCTGTGGCCGGTCCAGGGGCAGCGGGCGAGCGTCCGGAGCGCGGGCACGCCGTTCGCGCGGCGCGGGTGGAGGTGCAGGTAGCGGACGCGGTCCCGGAGGGAGGGCGCCGCCGCCACCACGAGGGCCGTGTCGCGGCTCTGGAAGAGGTGCCCGACCCGCTTCTGGCGGCGGTTGACGGCCCCGGCGGAGCCGGTCCGGAGGGACCGCATGCTCCGGGGCAGGGGGCGCGTCCCGGTCCGGACCAGGCGGTGGGCGTGGTTCGGGAGGGCCCAGGCGTAGACGGTGAGGGCCCCCTGCTCCGCCAGGGCGGCGAGGCGGACGAGGAAGTCCGTCCGATCGGTGTCGGCGCGGAAGAGCCTGGTGCGCTCGATCCCGCGCACCCTCACCTGGTGCAGCGTGTCCGGCGCCTCCAGCCGCGGCTGGCGTGGCCTGATGGAGTTGCGGCTCGCACACCTTGGTTTACTTGGCAACGTCCCGGATTATTCCGCCCTTCGGTTCCCGGCTCCGGATCAGATGCTGCGCCTGCAAGTGACTGGTGACTCACATTCGCGGAGTCACAGGCGGAGGTAATGCGGGTCGTTTCGTATTCAAGAAATACACCCGAATGCGCGGATTCCTGAACTACCCCCATGTTTTCCAACAGACGACAAACATGGTCCACCCGCCCTAATTACGGACAGTACTCGTTGCCATTTCCACTGAGTCTTCTTCCGCCAGCACACTTTATATCGCAGTGAATGTCATTGAGTTTGTAGGTCCATATTTGATTACAAGCCCCACCACCGCCCCAAAGATCTAGAGAGCTGCCATCATCGCTAATCTTGACCTTGTATGTGTAATCTCTTTCGAGGCCCGGCGCATATAAGCACTGGCCGGGCCAACTGGCTTCCAAACCATCCAGGGTCAATTCCCCTGGCCCCATGTGCACCCATCCGTTGGCAGAGTGAACCCCGTAATTGAGCTTATTTCCCTGTACATCTATCTCCCAAGCTCCACAAAGAAACCGCGCGCCGTTAAGTCGGGCGAGCAGCTCTTGCTGCTTCTTTTGTCTCTTTGCCGCAATTCCTGCCGGGCTTGACTCCCAGGCTCGCTGTTGCTCCTCTTGCTGTCTCTTCACCTGTTCTTCCGCCGCGGCCTGCTTATACGCCTTCAACTTGTAGATTTCGTCCTGGGCGTCGCGGGCGTCGGCGGGGTGGGTCAGCAGGTAAAGGTTCAGGCTGGCGATGGCGTCGTCATACTGATGCGCTGCCTTCTGGACGATGGCCAGCTTCTCATAGGCCTCCGCCCACCAGGGAGCGGCCAGCAGCGCCGCTTTGTATTCATCAATGGCTCTGGCGAAGCCGCTGCTTTCGGTCGCTTTCTCCGTGAATGCCTGCGCCATGACGTAGTGCGCGCGGGCCTCTTCGGGAATCGCCGGCGCCGGACTCATGGTCTGCACAAGCGCGATGATCTTCTCCCGCAGCGCCGTGTCGCCGGGGTTGCTCTGCAGATCGGCGACGTATTGGTTGAGCGTCTGCTGCGGGTCAGCCGTCTGCGCCCGCGCCGGAATGGCGACCGCGCATAACAGCGGGAAAAGCATAATTCCCAGAAGAATCGTTCTTGTCTTCATGGTTTGTCACTCCTTGGTACAGCATTTTTCGATTGGGCACGGGGGGAGGGCCGCGCAGGCGTTGCGGGCTATGGCTGCGCCGGGCGCATGGCGTTATGGACCGGGAACACGGAGGCCAGATGGCGGGCGTGGTCCAGGATCTCGTCGACGTATGTGCTGTCAGGGGCCAGGCTCTTGGCCATTTCCATCTCCCTGACCTCGGTGGCGTAGTTTCCCCACGCTTCAGAGAGCAGAGCGTTGCCGACCAGCATCTCCACGGTCTTATTAACCAGTGCATAATAGTGTAGACATTAGGCGGCCGCCGCATACTTGGTCGTGGGGGCCTGGAAGAAGGACCGGACGATCAGAGGGGAGTGCTGGAGGTGCCGGAGGTGCGAGCGCACCGCCCGCTGCAGGTCGGCGGGGCCGGTGAGGGCCATCCGGCCGATCCCGTTGTTCTTGAGATCGTTCCAGACCCACTCGTCGGGGTTTAGTTCGGGCGCGTAGGGCGGGAGGCGAAAGAGCTGAATCCGGGGCGCCACGGAGGCGACGAACTTCTCGACGCGCTTCGCCCTGTGGGCCGGGTGCCCGTCCACGATGACGAAGAGGACGCCGGGGACATCGTGGAGGAGGCGCTTGAGGAACGCGATGAACACCTTCGCGCCCACCCGGCCCTTGGTCGCCATGAACCGGAGTTCCCCCCGCGGGGAGACGGCCGAGAGCCGGGTCAGGCCGAAGCGGGCCCCGGTGGTCGAGACGATGGGGGTCTGGCCGCGGGGCGCCCAGGGGGTCCCCGCGTGGGCATCCGAGCGGATCCCGGCCTCGTTGCCAAAGAAGAGGCGCGCGTGCTGGCGCTGGGCGGCCGCCGCGATCTGGGGGTACTCCTCCTGGAGCCACCGCTCGACCTGGGCCGGGTCCTGCTGGTAGGTCCGCCACAGGGGGCGCTGGGCGCTCAGCCCGAGCTGGCCGAGGAGCCGACTCACGGAGCTGCGGCTGAGGGGAATGCCGAACCGGTCCCGGATGAGCGTCGCCACCAGCGAGGCCGTCCAGAGGGCGAAGAGGAAGTGGAGTTGCTGCGGGCTCTTCCCGGTCACCGTGTCGTAGAGCCAGCGGAGGGCCTTCCCGTCCAGCTTCGGCGGCCGGCCCCCCCGCTTGCGGGCATCCAGGGCGTGCCAGCCGTACACGGCTTGGCGGGACACCCCGAAGACCCGCGCCACCACTTCGGGGCTCTCCCCGCCCTGGATTTGGGTCACGGCGCGGGTGCGCAGTTCGGTGAGCATCCGGTGATCGAGGCGGCGGGCATCATTAAGTCGCATACCGGTTTCACAGCATCCCTAGCGATGTATGTCAATACTATTATGCACAGATTAGTAACATCGTGCCCAGGGGCTTTGAAGTTCGCCGACATCACGGCCAGGGCCAGGTCCCAATTGGCGATGACCTTGTTGCCGGGGTCGAGTTGGCCGGCGCGTTTGGCGGAATCGCTGGCCGTGGCTGCGTCACCCATCATCAGGGCCGCCAGGCCGTGGTAGAGCCACTGCATGGCCCGGTCCTTGTCTTCCTGCTCCTTTTGCTGGCGACCCTTCAGAATGTCCTGCGCCAGCAGCAGGCCGTTGCGCACCAGAGGGTCGTCGGGGCGCTGCAACTGCGCCTGCTTGAAGTACGCGACCGCATCCTGGGCGTCCTGGACGCTGAACGTCGGCCGCATCAGCGCCTGGAAGCCTTTGTTGTAGTTGGCGTTCTGGAAGGTGGCCGGGTCAATCTGGGCCGGGAAGACGCGCTCCTCGCCCCGCACGACGTGCGGATCCAGCGTGATCGGTTTGTCCGGGTCCAGGCCCAGGCAGCGGAGATCGACCACGGCGGATCCCAAGTTGCCCCACTGGCATCCCGGATCCTTCGCCGTTTGCACGCCGCTCGAACTGGGAGCGTCCTTCAGGCCGAGGGCGCCCGTGCCCGTATCGCCGAGGCCCTTGAGCCCGAGGGTGTTCCCGGTCTCGGCCCCCTCCAGGCCAAGCTCGCCCGCGATGCCCTTCATGTCGCGCAGCGCCTCCTGCTTGCTTTGCTCGAACTCCGCCTGCCGGCGCTGAGCCTCCTCGGCCTCCTGCCGCTGGCGCTCGGCCTCCTGCCGCCGCAGCTCCTCTTCCTGGCGCTGGCGTTGGGCCTCCTGCCGCTGGCGCTCGGCTTCGTCGTCAATGGAGGGCGACGCGGGAGGCCCTGTACTTCGGCCGCCCCAGTTCGGGCCGGGCGCGCAGCTCATGCTCCCTGAATTCGGGACGCCGCCGCACGCGGAGCACCAGGCCGCATACGCCCGCCACCACGCCCCCCCAAAGCCGGCCGGCGGGCTGCTACAGTTCTGCGCCGCGGCCAGCGAAGGCAGCAGCACCGCCACCCCGAGCAAAGCGGCCACACCGAGGAGCCGTTTCATGGTCGCCTCCCAGCGCGAAGGCACCTATGATTACCTGGGTCCACATATAGCAAACGGCAGGCCGCTCCGCAAGCTTATGGAGACAGACAGTACGCCCCGAGGAACAGGTCTGGACGCCTGTTTGCAAGCGGAGACTGCTCCGGACTGACCATAAACGACTGTCAACGGATCGTGGGGGAACTACGGAAGCTGGGCATCGCGGTGGCCAAATCCACGGTCGAGAACTATCGCATCCGCCCGCGCCGGCCGCCCTCCCCGTCGTGGCGAGCCTTCCTGAAGGCTCACCTCTCGGAGATCGTCGCGCTGGACTTTTTCACGGCCCCGACGGTCAACTTCCGGGTGCTCTTTGTGCCCATCGTGCTGGCGCATGACCGCCGGCGGATTCTCCATTTCACTGTGACCGCGCATCCAACCGCCCACTGGACCGCCCAGCAGCTGGTCGAGGCCTTCCCCTGGCGTACGGCCCCCCGGTACCTGCTCCGGGATCGCGATGGGGTGTATGGCCAGACCTTTCAGCAGCGCGTGGCGGGCTTGGGCCTGGCGCAAGTGCTCACCCCGCCGCGGAGTCCCTGGCAGAATCCGTTTGCGGAGCGCCTCATCGGGAGCATTCGATGGGAGTGTCTGGACCACGTGATCGTCTGCAGCGAAGAGCATCTCCGCCGCATCCTCGCGCGATACGTCGATTATTATCACCGCTGGCGGACGCCCTTGTCATTGGCCATGGATGCTCCCGACCGGCGCCCGGTGCAGCGGCCGGATCAGGGTGCCATCATCGCGGTGCCGGAAGTGGGTGGGTTGCATTACCACTACGAACGGAGGGCTGCGTGAGGGCCGACGTGCGATGAGTTTTCGGGAGGGACACTCAGCGGAGGAAACGAGCTTGCCGGCGGGTTTGGTCGGGGTTCATTACAACGGCCAGGAGTTCCTGCGTGGGGGCGACGTTCTAGTGAGGCTTCCAGGCAGGGAGGCCAGATAGTATCTTGTGTACTATCTTTATGTTCGGTATTTTGGGTGTCCGCTGAGCTACCCCGCGGCCAGACCCATGACATTAAGTTTCAAGATTAACACCCTTGGTCTCCGGTGTCCGGAGAATCGCGATGATCGCCATTACCGCGTAGACCATCACCAGAAGCCCGATATAGATATAGGCCTCGCGGACGCCGTAGGCGCGCAGGAGCAACCCGGCAACAATCGGGATCAGTCCCCCGCCGTACACCTGCGAGATTTGATAAGCCAGGCTCGCGCCTGAGGCGCGATAGCGCGTCGGGAAATTCTCCGTATAAAAGGTCGGAATCGCGCCGTAGCCAAAGCCGAACACGAAGCCGAAGCCGATGATCTCCGCAACCATGGCGAGGATGAAACTGCCGGTATTGACGAGAGAGAAATACGGAATCGCGAAGACCAGGAATACGACGGCGGCGATCAACAGGATCGTCCGGCGATTGATGAGATCCGCGAGCAGCGAGCCGATGATCATGAACACCAACATGAAAGCTGCGGCGATCAGTCCGATCTTCTCGGGCGCGTCGCCGGTGAAGCCGACCGCCTTCATGTAACTGGTGCCGAACACGAAGTAGAGGAAGAAGCAGCCACCGAACATTGCATTCACCAGGGAGGTGCGCAGAATGGTCAGCGGCATCTCGCGCCATACCTGCCGCGCTGGGTGTTCGAGAATCGCGTTCTGTGCCTTGTGCTGATCGAACACAAAGCTGTCCATGGTGCGCGTGCGGATGACAATGCCGACGATCGCCACCAAGAAGCCGGCGTAGAAGAAGATGCGCCAGCCCCAGGCAATAAAGTTCTGCGGCGTCATCAGCGACTTGACGAAGATCACCGAGCCGAAGCCGAGCAGCAGCCCGATCGGGATTGCGAAACCGACCCAAGCACCCCAGAAAGCGCGGTGCTTTGAACGCGCTGCCTGTTCGACCACCCAGGTTGACGCGGTGCCAAACTCGGCGCCGAAACTGATACCCTGCATCAACCGAAAGAGGATCAGCAGCGCCGCCGCGCTGGCGCCGATGCTCTCATAGGTCGGCGTAAGTCCGATCAGCAGCGTACTGACGCCCATCAGCACCAGCGCATAGACCATCGCGTCCCTGCGCCCTCGCCGGTCGGCGAGATGGCCAAAGATATAAGCGCCAACCGGGCGAATGATGATGCCAAGACCATAGACGCCTATCGCCGCTGCGAGCGCCGCAAGAGCCGGCAGCTTGAAGAAGATGCCGCCCCAGACGGTCGCCGCAATCACACCGGTGACCAGATAATCGTATTGTTCGATCACCGAGCCGATAATGCTCGCCAGTGCGATTTTATATATCTGTTTACTGGTCGGAGTTGCGACTGCCTCGTTCATTTTCTTTCCTCCGTTTCAAACCTTTTCACGAAATTGTGATGGGAAAGATCGTAGGAGAATCCGTCCCACCACCGACCATCCCCGCACGGCCTGTGCGTGCGGCGCAGCGCGGGGGCCTTAACCGGATAGGAAGTTGGAAACCGACCTCGGCGGGACGCCGGGCCGGACGAGGCGGAGCGGCCACGGGGCGGCCGAACCGAGGGGAGAACCCGCGAAGACCTCAATACGGCAGGGACGGTACCACCGGCGGGCTGGGGGTGTCAAGGAGGGAAATCACGGGGAACAGGAATACGTTCGGTAGCACGCGGCGCGCCTGTCCCTCCTGAAAACCCCATCCTGCCGGACCTCACGCCGCTCGCCGTTCATAATGGCGATCTAAGCCGCCGGAACCTCGTGTTTCTAAAGGCGTATGATGCCTGCGATGTCAAGTGTACAAAAGCCTTCGGGTCCCCCTTATATTCTCTTCGAGGGAAATGAGAGTACGTCGAGTATTCTGGCTCCCCCGACGAGACAGGATCCGGAGTTCGCTGGTTGAGGACCGGAGTCCCCCCATCCCGGGCGAGGATCATCCCCAGACCGTCCCCTCCAGCGACTATACGGCGTCAGGTTCAATGGGAAGTCGTCCCTCTCGAGGACCGATATAAGGCCAACCCGCCGTTCCGGACTCCGGGATCCGCTGACGGGAGAAGTGAGGACAGGCGATGCGGTGCTACATCGGGGTGGACTGGGCCGATACGGCGCATGCGATCAGGGTGGAGGACACACAGGGGGCCCGGGTGCTCGAGCGGGTCGTCCCTCACACGGCCGAGGGGCTCGCCGAGTGGGGGCGCTGGCTGGATGAGCGGCGGGCGAGCGGGGCGGAACTCTGGGCGGCCATCGAGCGGCCGGACGGGCGGGTGGTGGACTTCCCCCTGGATCACGGGGGGCGCGTGTTCCCGATCAACCCCAAGGCCCTGGACCGGGCGCGGGACCGCTACCGGATGAACGCCTCCAAGAGCGACCCCTTCGACGCCCACGTGCTGGCGGCCTTCCTCCGCACGGATCACCCTCATCTGCATGCCCTGCAGCCGAGCTCGGAGGCCGCCCAGGAGCTCAAGCTCCTCACACGGGACTCTGCGCGCCTCGTGCGCGACCAGACCCGCCTCGTGAATCAGCTCACGGCTACGCTGAAAGAGTACTACCCCCGGGCCCTGGAGGTCTGTGGCGACGTCCCCACCAAGCGGGCGGCGGCTTTCCTTCGCGCCTACCCGACCCCCGCGGCCTTGGCGGCGCTCGCCCGGGCCAAGTGGCTCCGATTCGCCACCCTGCATCGCTGGAACGCCGAGCCGGCGGCCGCCCTCTGGGAACTGTTCCGTCACCCGCAGCTGCCCGTGCCGGAGCACGTGGTGCGCGCCAAGCGCCGCCTCGTCCTCGTGCTGCTCCGGCCGCTCGAGACCGTCGTCCAGGCCGTGGACGACTCCCGCAAGGCGGTGATGGAGTTCTTCGCGCCGCTGCCGGCGGCGGCGTGGGCCACCACCCTGCCGGCCAGCCAGGGGACGCTGGTCCCCACGATCTGGGCCGAGCTCGGTGATGCGGCCAGCCGCTGGGTGTCCTGGCAGCACCTCCAGGGGCACAGCGGGGTGGTCCCGGTGACCCGATCCAGCGGCAAGTCCCACGCGGTCTGCTTTCGCTTCGCGTGCAACCTCCACCTCCGTCGGGCCCTCCAGCAATTCGCCTTCTGCTCGCTCAAGTCCAGCGAGTGGGCGCGGGCCTACTACGATCAGCAGCGGGCGCGCGGCCATCGGCACCAGGCCGCGCTCCGCGCCCTCGCAGCAAAGTGGGTGAAGATCCTCTTCGTGCTCTGGACCCGGCAGATCGCCTATGACGAGAACTACCATCTCGCCATGAGGACGCGCCAACAGTTGCGGCAGGCAGCATGAGCATCTTTCTAAAGGCAATACTACTCCGTGCTCTTGACAAGGGGTCATAGGAAGTCTGGGGACACCATTTATATATACGTTCCACGCCGGGAAGTCCGCCCTCGATACCGTAAGACATCCGTTCCGGAAAAGTACCCTACTCCTGAGCGATGGTGCCTCGCAGGTGCACGACGACCTCACCCTGATACGGGTAGCTGCGGGAGGAGAAGTCGTTTCGGGTGCAGCCCGCTGTGTACCCTGGCCGAGTACCTGTGGCTCCTGAAAATACGTAATCAGCTTCCCGGGTGCTCTTTCTCTCACTCTGGACCCAGCGGCCTGCCGCGACGAATTCCGTGTGTGACCACAGGACCTGTTGCATGATGCCCATCGGGCCTGCCCGGCGCGCCGTTGCGGGTGGGATGGTCCGCGCGCGGAATGGTCTCCACCGCGACACCGGGCCGCGGCGGCACCCCGTGTCGGTAACGATGGAGTCGTCGAAAGGTCGGCGGACCAGCCTCCCCTTCGGGAAGCACACGGCCGGCTTTCCCATTTTCCTGGGAACCCCTTTCGGCGTGGTATGGGGCCCTGTCCCAGCCGCGCTTTTGGGGTAGCCCCTGCACTTGGAGCGGCCGGAGGAAAGAGACCGACGAGGAGGATATACACCTCCGACGCAGCAGGTTGAGCGCGGGGCGAGCCCAAAGCGGCAGGCACAAAAAAGCCTTCGGCTCGCGAGAGCCGGAGGTCTCGTCCTCGACAGCCGCCTCATCGCCGTGGTCAGCTGTATGGATGCCCATGCCGCACTCTGTGGCGGGAATCACGGTGAGGTTGGCGATGGGCCCGTCAATGGTCGTCTTGAGTCCGCGAGTCCCCGCGCTACGACGGCATGTGCAGGATGCGCACCGGCATCGCCCGCTCGGCGCAGTCGCAGTGCCCCACGCACACGATCTGCCCCACGTGGCAGGGGCACTCCACTTTCGGATCCGACGTCTTTCCACACGCGCAGTCCCGGTTCTTCACGGACGCCCGGTCGGACTTGTTTCCGTACTGCATCACTCCTCCTTGGCACGTGCTTCCAAGCTCGCTTCGGCCTTTCACTGCGGTCGGCAAATGGTTCAAGACCGGTGCCAGGAGACGCGCAGAACGATTGCAGGTGGCCGAGACGAGGAAAGTCCAGTTAATGTGGCGGTTTGAGAGTCCGTGCTTCCCGACGTGTGTAGCCGCAATCCCCCACCAGGGCCATGGGCGTGAGATGCTTTGTCTCAGCGAAAGGCGCAGCATAGGTCGCTGCTGCCGGAGTATCGCTCCACTGCGCGCAAAAATTGCCGTCCGCAAAAATTCTCTTCGGCGTGCGCTCCGTTTTCGGGAAGCACATGTGTCTACACCCGCGAGCCGAATGCGTGATACCATGCCGCCATTGTATCGCAGCACCTCACCCGTACAGGGAAGGACGGAGATGACTCTCGACGAAGTGAAGCGTTCCGTCTATGCGGCCATTGACCAGCGTGCCGACGAGATCATTGCCATGGGCGAGCGGATCCGGCAGCATCCCGAGCTCGGCTTCAAGGAGGTCCAGACCGCGCGCCTGGTCGAGGAGACCTTCACAAACCTCGGCCTCCCACCGCGGACCGGGCTCGCCATCACCGGGGTTCGGGCGGAGCTCCCCGGGGGAGCGGGGCCGGGGCCGAGCGTCGCCCTGCTCGGCGAGCTCGACGCCTTGGTCGTGGACGGCCATCCCGACCGGGACCCGGCCACCGGGGCGGCGCACGCCTGCGGGCACAACGCCCAGATCGCCGCGCTCCTCGGGGCGGCCATGGGCCTCGTCGCCAGCGGCGCGGCGGCCCACCTGGCCGGGCGCGTCGTCCTCTTCGCCGTGCCGGCCGAGGAGTACGGCGACATCGCCTGGCGCCTCGCGGAACGCCAGGCGGGGCGCCTCGAGTTCCTCGGCGGCAAGCCCGAGCTCCTGCGCCTCGGCCAGTTCGACGATGTGGACCTGGCCGTGATGATCCACACGACCTCCCGCCCGGAAGAGGGCCAGGTCGGGGTCCCGGAGTCCAACAACGGCTGCGTGGTCAAGACCATCCGCTACATCGGCCGACCCGCGCACGCGGGGGGCGCGCCCCACTTGGGCGTCAACGCGCTGTATGCGGCCCAGATCGCGCTCGCGGCCATCAATGCCCTCCGAGAGACCTTCCGGGACGAGGACAGCATCCGCATCCACCCGATCATCACGGCGGGCGGTTCCCAGGTGAACGTGATCCCGGCCGACGTCCGCCTGGAGACGTACGTCCGGGGTAAGACGGTGCAGGCCATCCTGGAGGCGGACCGCAAGGTGGACCGGGCCCTCCGGGCGGGGGCGCTGGCCCTGGGGGCCACGGTCGAGATCGAGACCTGGCCCGGCTACCTGCCGGTCGCCAATGATCCGCTCCTCCGGGAACACTTCCGCCGGCTCGCGGTGTCCCTCGTCGGGGCGGAGCACGTCCGCACTCTCGGGCACCGGGCGGGCTCGACCGACCTGGGCGACCTGTCCCACGTCATGCCCACGCTCCATCCCTACATCGGCGGGGCCGCGGGCGCCGGGCACGGGGCCGACTACCGGATCGTCGACCCGGCACTAGCGTACGTCACGAACGCCAAGTTGCTCGCCGGCATGGCCGTTGACCTGCTCGGGGATGGGGCCCGACGGGCCCGCGAGGTCGTGGCCCAGGCCAAACCGCAGATGACCCGGGCAGAGTACCTCGTGTTTCAACGCGGGATCACGCGGCGGGAGACGTACGAAGGGGGATCGTAGATGACCATACCCACAACGCGGGTGCCAGTTGCTCAAGGAGAACCCTTGTAGGTACTCGTCGGACCGTATATGTAAAGCGCATCCCCCTGGGGACACCACCGTGCCTGCAACATGCTGCCCTCGGCCCCTTCTGTCCGCAAACACGGGCGACGGCCATAATAGTGGTCGCACCGCGTGGCACAGCATCTCACCACATCGCCGGTCTTGGAGAGCGCGGGAGTCCCCGATGACAGAGCGCGCTAGTGTCCCGAGTTGGAAGTTCGGTAACGAATTCGCCGGCCCACCAGGCCACCCCGGTAGGCCTTGGATTTGCTGGAGGATTTATAACCCGAGACACCAGGTTCCGCACACCAGGGTATGATTTCCATCCAGCTTCAGTAAGGAACAAAGGGCATTGTGGGAGCCGGGCTGAATGGCCGACTCAGACCGGAAGGCGCTGCAGGGCAAATTGGCGCAGCCCGGGTGCGACTCAGGGATCTCGAGCGCAAGGCGGCGGAGACGTGAGCCTGAATCAAAACGCTGCGTGGCTGAGTCAGACGAGTTGCATTGTAGTTACACTGTCGGTATACTTGTTTCATGCCAGGGCTGCGAATCGAGTGGGACGAGTCCAAGAATCGTGCGAACGTGCGCAAGCACAAGATCTCTTTCCAGGAGGCGGCGACGATCTTCTATGATGAACGGGCGCTGCTCCTGGCAGACCCTGACCATTCCGAGGAGGAAGACCGGTTCATTCTGCTCGGACTCAGCGCCACGCTCCGGCTGCTGGTCGTCTGCCACTGCTACCGGCGCCGCGACGCGTCCATTCGAATCATCTCAGCGCGGAAGGCCACGAAGCCGGAGGCGGCGGTCTACGCGGACAGGTGGGGCCCATGAGAAAGCAGTATGATTTCAGCAAGGCGACCCGGAACCCCTATACGGCGCAGCTCAAGCGGCAGGTCACGATCCGACTGGACGAGCCGACCATCCGCTACTTCAAACAGTTGGCCGAGGAGACTGGCGTCCGGTACCAGACCCTGATCAACCTTTACCTTCGGGACTGTGCGGCCTCGGGCCGCAAGTTGGCCCTGACCTGGAAGCCGGCGGCGTAATCTGGCGCCCGCGGGTCCCCCCGGGGACACCATAACCACCCCTGCTCGACTCCTCGCGCTCTTCCGGTGTGTTTGATCCCCCTTGGAGCGTGATCCTGATAGTGGTGTTTCGCACCGAACGCCCCGCCTTGCACAATTCACTCGGCCGCCACCTCCCCGGCACCACGGTCGGCCGATCAAGCTCGTGGCCGAGTTATCAGGCTTTTCGGGCAACCGCCCCCCTTGCTCTTACGACGCCGAGTTCTCCGCCGGTGACCAAGGATGATCTCCCGTTTGCCTTGATAGCATTCTGTGCTATCATACTCTCATGACGACCAGGCAGCGACGGACGCTGCGAGCGGTGTCTGCTGTTCCGACTCGCACCAATCTGCGCTTCTCGGATGTCGCCGGCTTGATCGTCGCCCTGGGCGGCGAGGTCCGGGAGGGCGCCGCCTCGCGCGTGGTGTTCGAGTTGAAGGGAAGGCGTCTCTACCTGCATCGGCCACACCCCGTGCACGAGGCGAAGCGGTATCAGGTGGAAGAGGTGCGCGAGTTCCTGCCCGCGCTGGAGATCCAGCCATGACGAACACCATGACGTATAAAGGCTACACTGCCCGGGTCGAGTACGATCCGCGGGACGAGATTTTCGTTGGCCGTGTTCTTGGGATCGAGGATCGCATCACATTTCAGGGCGCGACGGTCGCCAAGCTGCGTCGTGACTTTCACGCGGCAATTGATCACTACTTGGCCGACTGTGCCGCGCGCGGCCGGACCCCGCAGAAGTCCTATTCGGGAAAGATCCTTCTCCGTGTGGCCCCCGAGATTCACGCCCGCGCCGCCATGATCGCCGAAGAGCAGGGCAAGAGCCTGAACCAGTGGGCCGCGGAGGTCTTGGCCCGCGCCAACTGAAGCGGGCCGACCACCCGCGACTGCAGTTGGCTGAGAGGCAGGTACCCGCTAGCAGCCCCCGATCAACCCTCCCTCCGCAACTGCACGACGTCCGGCCGCAAGTTGATCTTTGTCGGGAAGGCCGTAGTGTAGTCCGCAGGAAGCTGCCGTCCTATGAATGGACGCGCAGACAACCGATCCCCGCCATTCCAATGACATCGATCAATCACCGCTTTTCCTGTCGTCATTGCGACATCACCAGACCCTCGATGGCAAATGTCCACGCAGGGTTGGGTCCCTTTGGGGACACCACCCCGCCCGCTACTCCAGCCGGAGCTCTCGCACGCTTGTAGCCCAACTGGTTCCCGTCAGGGCGTCATCCGGGCAGATTGATTCGGGCCGCCCGGCCCGCCTTGGTAATCTGGTCAGCCACCCCCCTCAGGCACCGGGGCCGCCCGGTCAAGCCCCTGGCCGAACTCTCAGACTCTTCGACGCGCGTCCCCTATCCATCCGCAATTCCGGAGAGAATGCGCAAGCCGTTGCCCGGCCGGATCAGTCAATTTAGTTTCAGAACTGCGCTGCGTCCCGGGCCATAAGTCTATTAAGTCTACTACGTCCCCTTGTATGGGCGGCCCCTGTGCTACTGGGTCGGAGGGCGTTTGCGGTTGACAGCCCGAGAGCCCGGCGATACTGTTCCACCGGCGGTTCGCCCGACTTCTCTCTTGCTATCCGGGGCGCGTTATGCGGAAACCATCTAAGCGTAGTTCAGCGGCACGATGCCAGCAACAAAAACGATCAGCGCCACTGATGGCTGTTTGCGACCCACAGCCGTCATAGACACTTTCAGTAGGCGGCCAATCACCTTATCGGTTCGCAAGGGGATCAGCGTACTCATGATGCGCGAGATGGTTTTGACCGGTAGGTCTTGCAACTCACCGGTGCTAGATCCACGCTCCTTCCGGAAGGAGAGGGTCAGGGTGAGGAGGGACGATGCGCCGGCATCGGGAACGCACAGCGCCCGGTTCTTTTCTGGAGGCGGCAGACACGACCTGTTTTCGTACCATGAAACCGCTTAGCACGGAGGGGCTTCCCCGATGGCGATCATCGATTCCCAGGTCCACGTCTATGAGGCGAACACGCCGAAACGGCCCTGGCACAGTGTGCCGAACTGGCCCGCTCACGTCACGGGTGACGAGATGGTGGCGGCGATGGACAAGGTCGGCGTCGACGGCGCGATCTTCATCTCCGCCTTTTCCATGTACCGGTACGACGCCAGCTACGCGGTGGAAGTGCAACGGGCCCACCCCGGCCGGTTCGCGCTCGTCAAGCCGGTCGATCCGGATAACCCGGCGGTGGCCGATGTCATCGCCGACTGGAAGAAGACACCGGGCACGGTCGGCATCCGCATCATTATGACGAAGGAGGCGGGGCACGACCCGAACGACCCGGGCATCGACCGAATCCTGCGCGGAGCCGTTCGGCACGACTTTCCGGTCAACATACTGTGCTGGGGTAACCTGAACGCGGGTGCTGCGCTGATCGACCGCTACCCCGACACGCGATTCATCATCGACCATCTGGGCATCATGCAGCCCCGCACGCCGCCCGCCCCGCCCCAGCCTTGGGGCGACCTGCCGAAGGTGCTGGAGCTCGCCAAGCGCCCGAACGCGGTGATCAAGGTGAGCGGCGCCTGCACGCTGTCTCGGGAGCCGTATCCCTTCCCGGACATCTGGGACCCGCTCGCCCGCGTGTTCGACGCCTGGGGTTTCGACCGCTGCCTGTGGGGCACCGACTGGACCCGCGCCTTCGCGGTCGTCAACTACGAACAGGCCGTCGAGCCCTTCCGCCAGACCGACCGCCTGAGCGACAGCGAACGGGCGATGCTGATGGGCGGCGCCTGCGCCAAGGTCTACGGCTGGTCGCCGAAGAAAGGCTAGGTACTTCACCGCCCCATCAACCCACGCAAGAAACCCCGCCGCGTTCACGACCAAGGGCAGCTTTGGTGAAACATTGCCAGCGGCGGATCATGGCCGAAATTAGCCACTCATAACAGTGTCTTCTGGGCGCGAGTGCCACCGAACAACGGCTTGCAGGACGACGCGCCGCAAGGGGGGGGCGCCTGAAGCCGGACGTTATCCGCATTGGCGGGGACAGGTGTGTACGAACTCGATGAGGTAGTCCCCTGGGGACGGTCGTTCGGGGAGTACTGCCAGATGTTCGCCCTGGGCGATGTGGATCCGCAGGCGCGCATCCTCGGGTGTGCGGACGGGCCGGCGAGTTTCAATGCGGAAGCGACGCGCCGTGGGCGCACCGTCGTCTCGTGCGATCCGCTGTACCGGTATGACGCGGCGTCCATCCGCGGCCGGATCGCCGCGACGTATGACGTCGTCCTCGCCCAGACGCGCGCGAACCGGGCCGGGTTCGTGTGGGATACGTTCGCGTCGGTCGAGGAGCTGGGGGCCGCCCGGATGGCGGCCATGCGGACCTTTCTCCAGGACTTCGACGCGGGCAAGGCGCAGGGGCGCTATGTGGAGGCCGCGCTGCCGACGCTGCCGTTTGCGGATCGATCCTTCGACCTCGCCGTGTGCTCCCACTTCTTGTTCCTGTACACCGAACAGCTGAGCGCGGCGTTCCACTGCGCGGCCATGCGCGAGCTCTGCCGCATCGCCGGGGAAGTGAGGGTGTTCCCGCTCCTGGCACTGGACGGCACCGAGTCGCGCCACGTCGAGGCGGTGGCGCGGTGCGTCGAGGCCGCGGGATTCGGGATGTCGATCGAGCCGGTTCCCTACGAGTTTCAGCGGGGTGGCAATCGGATGATGCGAGTCCATCGGCCGGCCTCGGCGCGGGGATGACAATTGCATCGAGCAGCCTCGCTTCGCGCGCAGTTCATGCGCCAGGCGTTAAAGCCCTCACGCCAGCACGCTCCTCTCCTCCCAGTGGGCAGATTCGCCCTACCCGCTACACAAAGGTGTTGAAGATTCGCTTGTCAATAGGCGCGATTCCTCTGTGGTTACAGCGCATTCCGTCCTTTTCGGATTGAGCTGACATCGAGGAAGATTTCTTCCCCGACAAGGCGTTCCGATTCGGTCAACCAATTCATGCCGTTACTAGCGAAACGCCGACCGTTATCAACACCTTTGTGTAACGGCTAGAGATTCGCCCTTGATGGGGAGCCACATCAGACTCGAACCCGTTACGTACACCGCCCCCCTCCCGTCCCCCCAGGGGGGAGAGCGGGGGGGACCGATCCGGCCGCCGGCAGGAGAAAGAAACAGGAGGGCCGCAAGTACTCGCGTTCATTTTGCACCTTGACTTTGCCCTCCGATAAAGGGTACGGTCATTCTGCTTGAAAGGCGCTCCCCGGCGACTCCTTCTGACGGCGGCGATGCCGGATGCAGAAATCATGGTGTGCGAACCCGTGGGCCCTGTGGGGACGGTGATCCCCAGAGGGCCGATGTGTTTCGGGACCGCGCAATCGGTGAGCGAGACGTAGCGTACGTATCCAACGTCCCCTTTCACGGAGGAGGCTGCTATGGCTCGAAGCCCAAGCAGGAGACCGGCCAAACGAGAAGCACCGAAACGCCAGAGCAAGAGGGCGCGTGCCGCCAAACCAAGTGCTCTCCGCAAGCCTTCGGTATCGGAGCGCCTGGATGCGCTCGAAGCTCGAGTAGGCAAGCTGGTTAAGCATTTGGCCGATATACAGCGCCAGCCTGGGCCGGAGGGTCGAAGAGGACCAGCGGGCGCCGCAGGACCCCAGGGGCTGCCAGGGCCCAGAGGCGACCGAGGCGAGGTCGGTCCGATCGGTGCATCTGGACCGAAGGGTGACCCGGGCCCGCAAGGCCCACCCCGACCCCCTGCTCAGGTGTCAGCGGCCACCCTATACTGAGCCACCGGGGTCGGGGATACTGAGCCACCCAGGGTCGGGCATACTGAGCCACCTCGGGTCGCCTGATACTGAGCCACCCCAGCAGGCCGCCGGGTCCCTTGCGCTTCGCAGCCACATGGGGGCTTGCTCTCCGGGAACCCCAACCCGGAGGTGCCCCATGGCTGGACGGAGGTGCGAGGTGACCGATGTACGCGAAGTGCTCCGCCGGCTCCGCCTCGGAGAGCCGGCCCGCCGGATCGCCCGCGAACTCGGGCTCAGTCGGAACACCGTGGCCGGCTACCACCGCTGGGCGCGGCAGCACGGCCTGCTCACCGGCGAACTGCCCGACGCGGCCGCGCTGGCCACGCTGCTCCACCCGCCGGAGCGCGCCCAGCCCCGGCTCGAGCAGTCCGGCGTGGCCCCGTTCCGCGCGCAGGTGGTGGCGTGGCGCCAGCAGGGTGTGGAGGGCCAGGCGATCTTCCAGCTCCTCGTCGAACAGCATGGCTTCACCGGGAGCTACTCCGCCGTGAAGCGCTTCCTCCGCCGCCTGGAGCCGCCGACCCCGCGGGCCACGGTCCGGGTGGAGACGCCCCCGGGGGAGGAAGCGCAGGTCGACTTCGGCGCGGCGGGCCAGTTCTTCGATCCCGACCAGGGCCGCCTCCGCCGCGCCTGGGCGTTCGTGATGACGTTGGCCTTCAGCCGCCACCAGGTCCGTGGAGTTCGTCTTCGACCAGACCGTGACCACCTGGTGCCGCTGCCACCGCGCCGCCTTCGAGTGGTTCCAGGGGGTGACGCGCCGGGTGGTGCTCGATAACCTGAAGGCCGCCATCGTCCACGCGGCCCTCTACGACCCGGAGGTCCAGCGCGTCTACCGAGAGTGCGCCGAGCACTACGGCTTCCTCATCGCGCCCTGTCGGGTGCGGACCCCCGAGCACAAGGGCAAGGTCGAGCAGGGGGGCGTCCACTACGTGAAGCGCAATTGCCTCGCCGGCCAGGCCTTCCGCGACCTCCACCACGCGAACCAGCACGGCCTCCGCTGGTGCCTGGAGACCGCCGGGAGGCGCCGCCACGGCACGATCAAGCAGCAGCCCCTGGTGGCCTTCGAGACGGTCGAGCGGGCCGCGCTCCTCCCGCTCCCGGCGACCCCGTGGGCGCCGGTGACCTGGAAGCAGGCGAAGCTGCACCCCGACTGCCACGTCGTCTTCGCTGGCGCCTACTACTCGGCGCCCTTCCGCCTGATCGGGCAGCGGCTCTGGGTGCGGGCCACGGCCACCCAGGTGCAGCTCTTCCACGAGCACGCCCTGGTCGCCACGCACCTCGCGGCCCGCCCCGGGCAGCGGCGCACACTCCACGACCACCTCCCCCCGGACAAGGTCCACTTCCTGCTGCAGACGCCGCTCTGGTGCCAGCAGCGGGCCGCCGACATCGGCCCGACCTGCGCCGCGTTCATCGCCGCCCTGCTGGGGGAGCGGCCCCTCGATCGGCTGCGGACCGCCCAGGGCGTTCTCCGGTTGGCGCCGCGCTACGGCGCGGCGCGCCTCGAGGCCGCCTGTGCCCGGGCGCTCGCGGTCGGCGAGATCCGGTATGCCACGGTGAAGACCATCCTGGCCGCGGGCCTCGATCGGCAGCCGCTGCTCGAGTTGGGGCTGGCGCCTCCGCCGCCCCCTGCCGCACCGCCCCCGCGGCATGCGCGCCCCTGGACCGACTTCTTCCCCGACCCCGGTGGCGAAGGAGGTCCCCCATGGAACTGACGCACCAGCTCACCCCGATGCTCCGCACGCTCCGGCTCTCCGGGATCCTGGAGACCCTGGAGGTGCGCAACCACCAGGCGATCGAGAGCCGCGCCTCGTTCGTCGAGTTCCTGACCCTGCTCCTGCACGACGAGGTGGAGCGGCGGGCCCAGTCCGCCCTCCGGCTCCGCCTCCGCCGCGCGGCCTTCGATCCTGGCAAGACGCTCGAGGGCTTCGACTTCGGCTTCAACCCAAAGTTGAACAAGGCCCAGGTCTTCGACCTCGCCACCTGCCAGTTCGTCGCACGGCACGAGAACGTGTTGATCTACGGCCCGACCGGCGTGGGCAAGAGCCACCTGTCGCAAGCCCTGGCGCACGAGGCGTGCCGCCGCGGGTACGAGGTCCTCTTCGTGTCCACCGGGAAGCTGCTGGCCCCCTGGCCGGCGGCCGGGCCGACGGCACGCTCGCCCACCGGCTGGCCAAGTACCTGCGGCCCGATGTGCTCGTCCTGGATGACTTCGGGCTGAAGGCCCTCCGGGCCCCCGGCCCCGAGGACCTCTACGACATCATCCACGAGCGGTACGAGCGCGCGTCCATCGTGCTCACGAGCAACCGGGCCGTGAGCGAGTGGCCGGAGATCTTCGGCGAGCCGCTCCTGGCCTCCGCGGCCTTGGATCGGCTGACCCACCGGGCCCACTTCGTGGAGATCACGGGGGCCAGCTACCGGGCCGAGCAGACCAAGCAGCAGCTCGCGGCCCAGCGGCGCAGTAAGCCGTCACCGAAGCAGGAGGCACGCCCAGCGTAAAGGTCCGGACAACCCACTTGCGAGGGACCCGGCTACGTCCTTCGCTGGCTCACCATGGGGTGACCCTGAGTGGCTCTCAATGGCCGGCCGTTGACACAAAATGCGACATCAAGATTCTGGGGCGGACGACGGAAGCGGCCGAACGTTTTCACCGAGCACGGGGCCATCATGGCGGCAAACGTCCTGAACAGCAGCCGGGCCATTGATGTGAGCGTCTTTGTGGTCCGAGCGTTCGTGCGGCTGCGAGAGATGGCGGTCGTGAATCAGGAAGTTGCCAGGAGGCTGGACGAGCTGGACCGGAAGGCTGCGGGCCACGACAAAGCCATCCGCTCGCTGGTCCAGACCATTCGCCAGCTTATGGCGCCCGCCGATAAGGGGCGCCGGTCCATCGGCTTCCGGGTGGAGGAGGGGCGGCCGCCGTACGGGAAGCCTCGGCGGGTCGGAGTGGGACGGAAGACTAAATTATCAAGGCCTGACCCCAGGCGATTTGGTGTAAGGATAATAAGGAAGCAACGTCCCCTAAGTTTGGGGTGGGGGGCGGAGGAGAGCAACGGGGCCACGGAGAAACGGCGCGTTTCGGAGAGGGCGAATGCCTGAGGGCAGAAGTAGTATCCAGGCTGCTGCTCGTCGAGTGGAGGAGATGATCGTCGTCGTCCGTGGCGAACGCGTGATACTGGACCACGATCTGGCACAGCTCTATGACGTCACCACCAAGGCCTTGAACCAGGCGGTGAAGCGGAACCCCGGGCGCTTCCCTGTTGACTTTCTGTTTCGGCTCACGTTTCAAGAGGTTGCCGACCTACAATCACAGTCTGGAACCTCAGGTGCAAGGGGGAACCGGTCACAAATTGTGACCGGTTCCGAGAAGCACCGAAATCCACGGTTCCTTCCGTATGCCTTCACAGAACATGGCGCGCTCATGGCGGCGAATGTTCTGCGGAGTCCGCGGGCCGTGGAGATGAGCGTGTTCGTGGTCCGTGCCTTCGTCCGTCTGCGCCAGTCGCTCGCCGGTCATGCCGACCTGGCCCGCCGGCTTGGCGAAATGGAGAAGCGCTACGATGCGCAGTTCAAAATCGTCTTCGATGCCATCCGGCAGCTCATGGCATCACCCGAGAAGCTGCGGCGCTCCATCGGCTTCCGAGTGGAGGAGAGACGGCCGCCATACGGGAAGCCTCGGCGGGTCGGAGTGGGGCGGTAAAGCAAATTATCAAGGCCTGGCGCCAGGCGATTTGGAACAAGGATAATAAGGAAGCAACGTCCCCTAAGTTGGGGGTGGGAGGGCGGAGGAGGGCAACGGGGCAGCGGAGGAGAGGAGATACGGAGACTGAGCATTGATGGGGGTACTCCGACACCCCGGTTCTCCGGTTCACCGTTTCCCGTCGTGACAATCTTGGCGTGAGGCTCAGAGGTTTTTCCGGTAGCTGATCGCTGACCTCTGATCTCTGACCTTTGGCCTGCTGGCTTGGAACGGCGGATCTGGAGAGGGGGAGGCAGGTTCACGCAAAGCCGCCAAGGGCGCGAAGGAGACCAGTCCCTGGCTGGAGGCTGACCCCTGACTTCTGACTACTGACCTCTGTCTTTCCCGGAGGAGAGAACGGTGGAGGAGCCGGAAGAACGTCGGCGTCACCACTCCGAACGTCACTCCGCATTCGAGCCGATGCCGGGACATTCCTAGCCGACCCAATCGCCGATTCTCGTCCGAGGATCGGCGATTGTCTTCTCATTGATAGGAGTCGCCTCTCCGTGGCGCGAGCAGGCCCCCAAGACTCCGAGTGGCGCACCCGCAAGCGCCTGATCGACCCCAGACTGCGCGCTGCCGGCTGGCGGGTGGTGAAGTTTGACCCCACCCACCCGTTCGGCAAGTCCGATGCCCTCGCTGTCGAGGAGTTCCCCACCGACAACGGCCCCGCTGACTACGCCCTCTGCGTGGACGGCCGGCTCCTCGGCGTCGTCGAGGCCAAGAAGCTCACCCTCGGCCCGCAGAATGCCCTGACCCAAGCCGAGCGCTATTCCCGCGGGGCCACGGCGAGCCCCCTCGACTTCAGCGGTTTTCACGTTCCTTTCCTCTATGCCACAAACGGCGAGGTTCTCTGGCACCACGACGTGCGGCATCCCCAGAGCCGCTCGCGCCGGATCGCCCATTTCCACACCCCGGACGCCCTGCGCGAACTGCTTGCCCGCGACACCGAGGCGGCCTGTGACCAGCTGCTCCTGACCCCGAACAACCATCCCCGCCTCCGCCCCTACCAGGGCGAGGCGAACGCCGCCATCGAGCAGGCTCTCGCCGATCGGAAACGGCACATGCTGGTCGCCATGGCCACGGGGACCGGCAAGACGTTCACGATGGTGAACGAGGTCTACCGCCTGATGAAGGCCGGCGTGGCCCGGCGGGTCCTCTTCCTGGTGGACCGGCGGGCCCTGGCGGCCCAGGCGGCGCGCGAGTTCGCCTCCTTCGAGGCCGAGCCGGGGAAGAAATTCACCGCCATCTACGAGGTGTACAGCCAGCGGTTCCGGCGGGAAGACGTTCGAGGGCGAGCCGTTCGACCCCAACGTCCTGCCGGTCTCGTATCTCACGGCGCCTCAGGCGAGCCACGCCTTCGTCTACATCAGCACCATCCAGCGGATGACCATCAACCTCTTCGGCCGGGCCGCGGCTTTCCCGGCCGGGGACGAGGAAGACGAGCCGGACGCCGACCGCCTGGACGTCCCCATCCATGCCTTCGACCTCGTCATCGCCGACGAGTGCCACCGGGGCTACACCGCCGCCGAGGTGGCCGTCTGGCGGAATACCCTGGAGCACTTCGACGCGGTGAAGATCGGCCTCACGGCGACCCCCGCTGCCCACACCACCAGCTACTTCACCAACCTCGTGTTCCGCTACGAGTACGAGCGGGCCGTGGGGGAAGGGTACCTGGTGGACTACGACGCCGTAGCCGTCCGGTCGGATGTCCGGATGCACGGGCTCTTCCTACCGGAGGGGCAGCAGGTCGGGATGGTGGACCCCGCCACGGGGGCGGAGCAGCTCGACCTCCTGGAGGCGGAGCGGCAGTACGACACGACCGACATCGAGCGCGGGGTGACCGCCCCGGACTCCAACCGGAAGATCCTGGAAGAGGTGCGGAGCTACGCCCGCGCCCACGAGGCAGAGTACGGCCGGTTCCCCAAGACGCTGATTTTCGCCGTTCACGACCTGCCCCACACCTCGCACGCCGACCAGCTTGTGGACCTCGCCCGGGACGTCTTCGGCCAGGGCGACAGCTTCGTCCAGAAGATCACCGGCCGGGTGGACCGCCCCCTCCAGCGCATCCGGGAGTTCCGCAACCGGAAACTGCCGGCCGTGGTCGTGACCGTGGACATGCTCTCGACGGGCGTGGACATCCCCGACCTGGAGTTCATCGTCCTCCTCCGGCCGGTGAAATCGCGCATCCTCTTCGAGCAGATGCTGGGGCGGGGGACGCGCAAGGGCGAGCACTTCCCCGACAAGACCCACTTCACCGTCTTCGACTGCCTGGGTGGGTCGCTTCTGGAGTACTTCCGCAAAGTGACGGGCATCACCGCCGAGCTGCCCCTCAAAGAGACCCGGGCGATCGCGGAGCTCATCGAGGACATCTGGCAGAACCGGGACCGGGACTACAACACCCGCTGCCTGGTGAAGCGCTTCCACCGGATTGCCAAAGCCATGTCGGGGGACGCCCGGGACCTCTTCGCCCGGTTCGTCCCGCAGGGCGATCTCGGCGCCTTCGCCGCCGAGCTGCCCGCGCGCCTCACCCGGGAGTTCTCCGACACCATGGCGATCCTGCGCGATCCCGACTTCCAGAAGCTGTTGGAGGATTACCCCCGGCAGGCACGGCCGTTCGTCGTGGCCTACGAGGCCCAGGACACCGTGGACAGCACCCGGCTGGTCCGCGGCCCCGATGGGACAGAGTACAAGCCCGACGATTACCTGGCGGCCTTCGCCCGCTTTGTGGCGGAGAACGCCGACGAGATCGCCGCCCTTCGGATCCTCCTGACCGCTCCCCGCGACTGGAACCCGCAGGCCCTCACGGAGCTGCGCAAGCGCCTGCTGGAGTCGTCGCGCCACTTTACCGAGGCCAGCCTCCAGCGGGCGCACGAGCTGCACTACCGGAAGGCGCTGGTGGACATCATCTCGATGGTCAAGCACGCGGCCCGGGAGGACGAGCCGCTCTTCACTGCGGGGGAGCGGGTCCAGCGGGCCTTTCTGCGGGTGACCGCCGGCCGGACGTTCACGGCGGAGCAGCAGGAGTGGCTGGACCGGATCCGGGTGCACCTGGTAGAGAACCTGTCCATCGAGCAGCAGGACTTCGACGATCTTCCCGTCTTCAGCCGGCACGGCGGCTGGGGCCGGGCCAACGGGGCGTTCACTGACAGCCTGCCGGCGCTGCTGCGCGGGCTGAACGAGGCCATCGCGGCATGAGCAACGTCGTCCAAAAACTCTGGGGCTTCTGCCATACCCTCCGGCACGATGGGATCGACCACGGAGACTACATCGAGCAGATCACGTATCTTCTCTTCATCAAGATGGCCGACGAGCGGGGCGTGGCCCTGCCGAAGGACACCGACTGGAGCAGCCTGACCAAACGGGCCGGGACGGACCTATCCGAGCATTATCAAGATGCGTTGCGGAGGCTCGGTAAGCAGGGGGGCATCCTGGGCGACATCTTCGCCGACGCCCAGTCCCGCTTCAACAACCCGGTCAACCTCAAGAAGCTTGTCACCCTGGTGGACGAGACCGAGTGGACGGCCCTGGAGGTGGACGTGAAGGCGGCAGCCTTCGAGGGGCTACTGGAGAAGGCGGCCAGTGAGGGCAAGAAGGGCGCGGGCCAGTATTTCACCCCCCGGATCCTGATCCAGACCATCGTCCGGTGTATGCGGCCCGATCCCCGGCCCCGGCGCGACTTCACCATCTGCGACCCCGCCTGCGGCACCGGCGGCTTCCTGGTGGCAGCGTACGAGTGGCTGATGGCGCAGACAAAAGGCGCGCTGGAGCGGGATGTCTGGAAGCGCGTGCGGAAGAGCACCTACTACGGCCAGGACCTCGTGGCCCGGCCTCGCCGCCTGGCCCTCATGAACCTTTTCCTCCACGGGCTGGAGCCGACGATCCACCTGGGAGACGCCATCTACGAGGCGCCGCGCTCGGAATGGTTCGATGTGGTGATGACCAATCCCCCCTTCGGGACCAAGGGGGCGAATCAGGCGCCCGTCCGCGAGGACTTCACTGTCGCCACCTCGAACAAGCAGCTCAACTTCGTCCAGCATGTCCTGACCCTCCTCAAGCCCGGCGGCCGGGCCGCCATCGTCCTGCCCGACAATTGCCTCTTCGCCGACCAGGCGGGCGAGGTCTTCAAGATCGTGGCCGAGGACTGCAACCTCCACACGATCCTCCGCCTCCCACGGGGCACCTTCACCCCCTATAGCCCCGGCGTGAAGGCCAACGTCGCCTTCTTCACCAAGGGCTATCCCACCGAGACCGTCTGGATCTACGACGCCCGGACCAACGTCCCGGGGATCACCAAAAAGGATCGTCCCCTCGCCGAGTTCCACTTCGCCGAGTTCGAGAAGTGCTACGGGGCCGACCCCAACGGAGGACCGAAGCGGAAGCCTAGCGCTTCCAAGGAAGACCGTTGGCGCTCGTTCGGTATCGCCGAGGTCAAGGGGCGCGGCTTCAAGCTGGACAGTTTCAAGTGGCTGAAAGAGGAATCCCTAGAAGACCCCGACGACCTTCCCGAGCCCGAAGAACTCGCCACCGACGCCATCAGCGAGCTGGAGGCCGCGGTGGAAGAGCTGAATAAGGTGCTGGTCCTGCTGGAGAACGGGAACGGGGGCCAGGCATGATGGCCATCACCGCAACAAAGCCCGATTTGCCCATTGAAGATTCATTGGATGTTGAGGAACTGCCTGAGGGGTGGTGCCTTGTCAGGCTGCCCGATGTTTGCGCCATCAATATGGGTCAGTCACCTCCAGGGAGAACCTATAACGAGAGGAGGGATGGCTTGCCCTTCTTTCAGGGCAAGGCGGATTTTGGGCCCCTTCATCCAACGGCTCGTAAGTGGTGTTCAGCACCATCAAAGACTGCTCGCCCAGGCGACATCCTTATTTCAATTCGGGCACCTGTAGGTCCGACCAACATCGCCGATCAGACCTGCGCAATCGGCCGGGGTCTTTCTGCGTTGAGCCCGCTAGGCGGAATTCCCAGTCTCTTCATACTTTACGCTCTTCGGTTACAGGAAAAAGCCCTTGCCGAGCAAGGAACCGGCTCCACGTTTACAGCGATCACACGAGATCACCTAGAAGCCATTAGACTCAGGCTACCTCCTCTGGCCGAGCAGAAGCGGATTGTGGCAAAGGTAGAGGAGTTGCTCGCACGCGTGAACGCCGGACGCGAGCGGCTGGCACGTGTCCCTGCCATCCTCAAACGCTTCCGCCAATCCGTCCTCGCCGCCGCCTGCTCGGGTCGCCTTACATCAGACTGGCGCGACCAAGGGATCGGACAAGAGACAGAATTGAATAGGCGCCAAGCGGTGCTCAGAGAGCAACTCAATTACCGTGGAGGCGATACAAGGGGTGGAAATCGTAGCGCAAACAGAAAGGCTGGATCAGAATCTACCGAAGAGTCAATCGGCATCGATGTTAGCAATCTGCCTGAATTGCCCCGTGGGTGGATCTGGGTGTCACTTGATGCCCTTATCGCATATGGGCCGCAGAACGGCCTATATAAGCCAGCCTCAGACTATGGTGACGGTGTGCCTATTGTCAGGATCGAGAATTACCAGGACGACTTTATCCAACCACGCAGCTCCCTCTTAAGGCTCCGCGCCAGCAGTGATGAGAGGTCCTTATACGGTCTCGAGTCTGGAGATTTGTTGGTAAATAGGGTGAATAGCCCAACACATCTCGGCAAGTCCATAGTCGTTCCTCAGAGTATTTGTCCGGCGGTTTTCGAGTCAAATATGATGAGGATTCGCGTGTCCGGGGCGGTAATGGCCGAGTGGTTGCATATGTATCTACGCAGTGATGACGGGCGTGCCAGATTGATAGCCGACGCGAAATGGGCCGTCAATCAGGCGAGTATTAACCAGACAGATGTCCGAAGTACCCCGGTACCGATTCCTTCAGTGGATGAACAACGTGAGGCAGTAAGGAGAACCAAGTCGCTCTTAAATTCAACTGAGAGAATTGCAAATCGAGTGACGGTAGCAACGTCATACGTGGAAAAAATGAGGCAAGGGATCCTGGCCGGGGCATTCCAGGGCGATTTGGTCCCGACCGAGGCCGACTTGGCCCGTGCCGAAGGCCGCCCCTATGAATCCGCGTCTTGTCTCCTTGCGCGGATTCGCTCTGCCCGAACTGCGGAATCCTCGCAGATGTCAAGGGCCAGTGATCTGGGGAATTCACGCAACCGCAGGGACGGAATGTGATGACGGCAATTCGCTCGCCAATGAGCGCCGGAGGTGGTTGGCGGTTGATTTCCCTGTATTCAAACTACCTGAATCTCGTGCGCCAGAATTTCGAGGAAAACAGGGCATTCGAAGCTATAACCATCTCCTGCATCTGCCTGGACGTCCTTCTTCATCAGATGGTCGATGGACTGGAGACAAATCACAAAGCGCAACTGGAGCCCGACCAGATTGAATGTATCCGTGGGATCAAGGCGAGGGCTCTGACTGCAGGCCAGATTATCAAAGTTCTTGATGAGAGCAAGGTGCTCGATCGACGTCTTCTGAAAGCACTGAACAAATTGAATGAAATCCGGAATCTTCTGGTCCATCCAACCAAGGGCGATGGTCTTAAGGACGATGCAATTATTCCTCTTGCCGGACACTACAAGACGGAGCACATAGAATATGCTCGCAAAGTGTACCGGCTACTGTGCCACATTGTTGATGTGGCAGGCGGTAGCTCCCCTCGAAAAGATGACCGATACAAGGGGAGCTTCAGTCGGTCACTCGCACGGATGCAGCGGCAGAGGCGGGAAGCCTGTACTGAATTGCGGAAACGAAACAAAACCTAAGCACACTGAAAGAGGGACAGAGATAGAACAAAAAAGAGTCGTCCGAGGGACCCGTGCAGGAAGAGATGGGGACACGGACGCTCTTTTTCTGAAGGCCAACTGTGTGGTTGTCGGCTGAGCCAAGATGGCCAATCTCGCGGCCATTGCGCCCATCAGGGACGCGCTCAAAGTAATTGGGGACACTGCATTCTTATTAACTGGCAGGGCTCCTCGACCATGCTTCGAAACGCGGGGCTGGCGCACCCCGGGCGGCCCCTCGCCGTGATCCGCGAAGCGGCCCGCCGGGGGGCCGCGCATGCCCGGAAGTGGGGCCGCCTCCTCGGAGGCTAAGCGAGGCGAAGTAAATTGGAGCGTCCCGTATTCCATTGACGTGGGACGATTTCACGATCGATTACATCAAACCGCATAGCAAGGGCGGTCGAAGTCAACTAGAGAACGCGTTTTTAGTGTGCCGAGAGCGCAACTCCAAGAAAGGAAATTGGCGAAAGAAAAGGACTTCGAATTGATGGAGGGTGTCACGTGTCTCCGGGAGATAAGCATTACGAGAACGAAGTGCGGGAGGCCATCGAGCGACTACTTTCGACCGGCATCAAAGAATTCACCGAGATTCTCAAAGCCCTCGGCGGAGCCGATCCGAAGCTCGTTCGTCAACTGCTGGACGAGATTGGGAATCGTCCGATCCTTGAACCTGTTTCATCCATCGATTCGTTTCGAGCCCGACGCCTCACCGCCGCGTTACCGTTGAAACTGCCAGCCCCCAATCCGATGGTCAGCCAGTGGTGGTTCACACTGGATACGGTATCCTTTCTGTCGAAAGATGTTTGGGAATTCGCCGGACATCAGCCTGCAGCATTTCTCGGCGCACCATCAGTTGCCTTCCATTACGCGCACTGCTACAACACACCTACAACCGTCCTCGACATCGACCCGGATGTTCTTCGCGCATTGGAACTTCCCGCTTCCGGAACGAAGCAAATATACGACGCGTCCTGCCCGATCCCGGAGGGTTTAGGGGGGAAACATTCGGTCGTCCTTGTGGATCCTCCCTGGTACAACAGGGAGGTCCAACTCTTTATTGCGCGGGCACGGGAACTCCTTTTTCCCCAAGGATTTATCCTTTGCGTGTTGCCTTCTCGCCTAACCAGGGCGGGAGTTGTGGCTGATCGTAGTGAACTGCTCGCTCGACTTCTTGCCGCTCATTTCGAAATCGCGGCGTTGGACTCAGATTGCGTTGACTCTACTGTGCCAGAATTTGAATCCTGCGCATACTCCTCCATTCCGGGCTTTACTGGCAAGTCCTGGCGCCGGGGTGATCTGCTAGTACTCCGAGTGTCCGCAGAGTCTACCCTCACGGCAGGCCCAGTGTCTCCGTTCAGGATCGAGATCTTCTCCAGGGTTCCAGGGCGTCGTCGCTATTTCCTTGCGCCTGATCGGGTGACCGCCAAGATGCCGTCGTTTGTGGAGCAGGTGGCATCTTTTGAAACCACAGTCAGCATGCGAACGCCATCAATTGAGGCTGTCGCCGTCTGGGGCTCCAACAAGAAGGGTGTTCAGGTCCGTGACGCTGGGCTTGCGCGGCGCATTCTAGAACTCTGGCAATCAGGTAAGTCGATCAAAGAAGCCCTCAGCACCCTGGAGTCATCAGGGCCCCTCGACCGAGAGGTCGAGGTCTTTGCGGGCGCGCTCGGCCTGTGGAGTGACGACGAGCAATCAACGAGGCGGCGTGGACCAGACGAGTTGGAGGCCCAAAGACACAATACTCTTTCAGACGTAGCCGCGCATCCTACCGCACGGCAACACGAGTATGAGTCCGACGGGTTTCGCATATCCTTTCAGAGAGACAGGGACCGGATATTGTGGTCGCATTCCCTGAGGCGATTGGCAAACAAGACCCAGCTGTTTCCAGTCAGGAGCGACGACCATCTTCGACGCCGGCTTGCGCACACAATCGAGGTTATGCAACTTGCGACAACCATCGCTGCCGCGTTCGGGCTCGACCATCAATTGACTGAAGCTGGCGCACTGGCTCACGATCTCGGGCACGCACCGTTTGGGCATGCTGGGGAGCACGCCATTGATGCCGTGCTGAATGAGATAAACCCGCATCTGAACGGATTCAACCACTACGAGCATGGGGTGGACGTGGTCCGGTGGCTTGAGGACGTTTATCAATCTCCTGGAGCTGGCGGCTTCCCAGGTCTCAATCTGACTTTCGAAGTGATTGAGTGTATTTTCAAACATACCTACTTTCGAGGGGACGAGAAGTTGGGCCAGCGCTGGCTTTCCACGAGAACAAAGCATGAAGACCTTGCGAATGACTTATCCTGTCATATGGAGGGCCAGGCGGTACGAATTGCCGACAAAGTGTCGTATTTCATTTCTGACCTTGAGGACGGCATACGTAACGGCATCATTGATCTTCCGGCTTTGATGGAATGCAAGTTCTTTCATCGGCCGCCAATTGACCTGATACCGAGCCATCACGAGTCGCTGTACGAACGCTTCATTTCACAGAGAAGGGCTGTTTTAAAGGTCATAATGGAGGATATCCTGACAGCCACAGACAGGAGGATCGCGAGGTTCAAGAGCCTCAGTGATCTGCGGTCCGACAATTCGTATGTCGTGGTGTACTCAGACGGCCTGGCAGAAGACATATCGGAGGTATGGCGGAATTTACAGGTTGGCATCTTGCATAGGGATGCGGGCGTGGTCGCGGCGAATAATCGCGCGGCGAAGGTTGTGAGTGATCTCCTCCTTGTGTATGCCGTTGCGCCGCATCTTGTTGAGGAGCGGTTCAGAAGGATGCATGCACGTTTGCAGGATTCCGACTACATGAAATGGTACGTTGCACAGATCGGTCCACACGTAGCACTATCTAAGCGCCGCGTGAGCACGATTGCGTATGAATATGCGATCGGCGGGCAACTGCAGTCTCAGAGCGAGAATTGGCTAATCCCGACGAAGGACCTTATCCAGGCGAAGGATTACGTGGCGAGTCTGACAGACACGCGAGCGCTATCTGAACATCGCACTCATTGCGGAACCCTCTGGGAGTCCGGGGACTAGGAATCAGGTACCGGATAGTATGCCGGGAATACCATGGGACTAAAAAAGGTACCGGACGGTATGCCGTGGATACTCTGGAACTCGCCGGTGGAAGTCCGGCCCCGGGAGCGGGCAGCGCGCCCGGGTAGCTCGAGGGAGGTGCGAGGGGTAACCCAAGGCATCGAGTTCCCTGACGAGCGCGTCCGACGGACGTGCGCAACCTCGCAGGCCGTAGCGTGCAGCGAACCCAGGGGTAGCCTCGTTAACTTCAGTGAGGGCGTCGACTCCGTTGTCCGGGGAGGAAGACCGGTGCTTGGGTGACCACCGCGGCTGTCGGGTCATCTGAGGCCCTCCGGGGTAGCAGGGATGGCATGCGGGGACAGCTTCAGAGGGCACCACGGGAGAGCCTGGCCAGTGGCCCACAGGAGGCCAACCGGGGCGTATAAGGCACCGCCGAAGTCGCCGCCGGGCTGCCCAGGCAGTCGGAGCGGCCCACAGTACCGCCAGCACCCGACGGACAACACAACCGTTGGGGAGGGAAGGGGCCGTGCTCTCACCACGCTTCCCACGGCGGGACGCGAGGAGGATTGCTGTGAGGCTTGAACCTCCAGAAGCAGTGCGCACCCTCCAGCGGAAGCTTTACTGCAAGGCCAAGTCGGAGCCCACCTTCCGGTTCTACCTCCTCTACGACAAGGTCTATCGGGCGGACCTCCTGGGTCACGCCTGGGCCTTGGTGCGCGCGAACGGGGGCGCCGCCGGTGTGGATGGCGTCACCATCGCCGCCGTCGAGGCGGACGGGGTCGGTCCGTTCCTCGCGCGTCTGGCCGAGGAACTCCGGACGCACACCTACCGAACCGATCCCATCCGGCGTGTAATGATCCCCAAGCGGAAGGGCGGGGAGCGGCCCCTCGGCATCCCCACCGTGCGGGACCGAGTAGTCCAAGCGGCCACCGTCTTGGTCCTGGAGCCGATCTTCGAGGCGGACTTCCAGCCGTGCTCCTACGGCTTCCGGCCGAAGAAGGACGCGCACCAGGCCCTGGCGGAGATCTCCCGCACGCTCGCGCAGGGCTACACGCAGGTGCTCGACGCCGACCTCACGGCCTACTTCGACTCGATTCCGCACGGCCAACTCCTGGCGGCGGTGGCGCGCCGCGTGACGGACCGGGCCATCCTCCGGCTCTGCACGCAGTGGCTTCGCGCCCCGGTGGTGGTCGAGCGGGACGACGGGAAGCGGGAGACGCGAGGCGGCAAGCGGACTCGCCGCGGGACGCCACAGGGTGGGGTGATCTCCCCGCTGCTCGCGAACGTGTACCTCCACGCCTTCGATAGGGCGTGGCGAGCGGGCGGGCTGGAGCGTCGCTGGCAGGCCCGGCTCATCCGGTACGCCGATGACTTCGTGGTGTGCTGTCGGGCGAAGGCGGCCCAGGTGCAGGCGGTCGTGGCGGAGCAGCTCCAGGCGCTCGGGCTGACGCTGAATCCGGCGAAGACCCGATGCCTGGATGCGCACCAGCAGGCCTTCACCTTCCTCGGGTTCACGGTGCGGCTCGTGCGGAGCCCACGGACAGGGCGCCTGTTTCCTCTGATCCGTCCCTCCGCCGCTGCCCGCCAGCAGCTCCGGGACCGGGTAAAGGCCCTCACCGGCCGCGACCACCTGGCGCTGCCGACCCCGACGCTCATCACGGCGGTCAATCAGGTCGTCCGCGGATGGGCGGGGTACTTCCATTTCCAACACTGCACGCGCGACTTCAGCGCTCTACGGTGGTTCATCGAGGAACGGGTCCGGACGTACCTGCGGCGCAAGCACCGCCATCGGACGCGAGCGTACCAGGCGCTCCCGTGCACTGTGCTCTACGGGCGTCTGGGGCTCTACCGGTTGCCCGTGCGGGCGCCCTGGACCCCTCCGACGCATGCCGGGCGGTGAAGGTGACCGGAGAGCCGGATGCGGGCAAACCGCACGTCCGGTTCGATGAGGGGGCGCTGGGGCTCGAGCAGGGTCGGGCTCGTGAGGCACCGCCAGACGAAAGGGGCGGGAACAGCTAGGCGCGACCTACCCTCGAATAGCCAGTGCTCTACTCTACCCCTTTGGTCGCTAACTGCTTGAATTCCTTGAGAGGCGGTTTCGATTCTTGGCAGATTGTGGGTCTGGCGAGGACGGTGAAGAGGGATCGGACAGCATGCCGTGGATACGCTGGAACTCGCCGGTGGAAGTCCGGCCTCGGGAGTGGGCGTGCTCCCCGCGCCGCCCAGTTCCTGGGGGACGTTGTTGACTCAGTGGACTTGCCGACTGAGCGGAGGCGCCGAAAACTGCTGTCGGCCGTGCTTCGCATAATCAGGTGAGGGCTATCCCAAGCTCCTGAAGGCTCCCGATGACGCGCAGGCAGTTCTCGACGAGCTGGAACGCCTCACGGTGGTGGCACTGGCCGGGGAGGGGCGCTGTCTCCTGGGGCACCCGGGCAATAATTCCAGGGGACGTTGTTGACTCAGTGGACTTGCCCATCGAGGAAAAAGATACCGACGCGATGCCAGTTCCTTGGACCTGGCGTCTCAGGGACGCTGGTCATGAGGCGCGGAGAGAGCCAGGCAGGTACGAATGTGGGTCTGTAAAAAGGGTACTGGACACTTTTGGGTCGCTAATTGCTTGAATTCCTTGAGGAGCGGCTTCAATTCTTGACCAAGGATGTGTTTGGCGAGGACGTTGAAAAGGGTGCCGGACAGCGTGCCGCAATTACGGGACGATGCTGCTTTACTTGTATTACGGTCTAATTTCCCAGGCCGGCGCCTCGGGCCGCGCCGCCCGGGCGGGGATCGCCTATATCTGAGTGGAGCGCCTCGGTCATCCCTGGCGGCCCCTCGCCGCGGTCTTGGGGATCTGCCGCGCCATGGCCTACCTGGGGGTGCGGGGCGGTGCAGAGGTTGGAGCGGAATCGCCCCCCGTGTCGCCAGGGCAAGGCGACGTAGATTGCAATGTCCCGCACTTCATCCGGAGAATGCCGGAGATACAGAACCCGCGGTCCAGAGGAGAAGGCTCGCCTGAGCTCGCAAGATAAGGCTGCAGGTGTGAGGGAGTGAAATGGCCAAAATCTTTGGTGGCAGGTGGAAGGTCAGGGAGGACTTAGAGACCGGCGGACAAGCGCATGTATATATCGTCCAGGATTCACGTGGAGAGGGGAGCGATCTGTACGTCCTAAAAAGATTGAAGAACCATAATCGGCTCAGCCGATTTGAGAAAGAAGTAAAAGCCGGAATGAAGCTCAAGCATCCCGGAATTGCGCCGATCGTGGCTTACTCGCTTTCCGAGCCATCGTACTACGTCACGAATTACTATCGAGGCGGAACACTGACGAAAAGAGTTGAGGCTGGCGTGATGGCATCGCTTGATGCGCTTGTCCTTTTCGTTGAATTGTGCCAGATCGTCCACTATGCACACTCGCAGGGGATCTTTCATCGAGACTTGAAGCCGGACAACATCGTTTTCGACGAAGATGATAACCCTATTATTATAGACTTTGGTCTGTGCTATTTCACGGATGAGGATAACCGACTGACGGAAACAATGGAGCAGGTAGGGTCCCGATTCTACATGGCTCCGGAAATGGAGAGGGGACGGTTGACAGAGGTGACTTCGGCGGTCGACTCATACTCACTCGGGAAGGTGCTTTATTTCATGCTAACCGGAAGGCACATTGCCAGAGAGGCATTCGCAGATCTTTCCGCCATCACTAGTGCTGCTCAATTGGAGTATGTGTCGGAGAGGATCCTAGCGCAGACCATAGTCGAAGATCCCGCCCGAAGACTTACGCCCGAGAAATTAATCCCCATTGTTGAGACTGTATACAGGCTGATCGCAGAGCACTTCTATCCCGGCATTCAAGGTTCTTTATGCAGGTATTGCGGTGAAGGGACATATGGGCAAGGGATTGAGACGGTAATGCGCTTGCACGAGCCCGGGGTTGAACACTCGGTGACGTTCGATGCTTACATCTGTGGAAGATGCGGAAATGTCCAGTGGTTCCGACGGCAGAGGGGGTAGGGAGGAACGGAGTAATGCTGTGAATGGAACTGGACAGTATGCCGTGGATACTCTGGAACTCGCCGGTGGAAGTCCGGCCCCGGGAGCGGACTTCGTCGTGAGCCCAGCCGAATAGCAACGCGCGGTGGGCCATCCGGCCTTCATGGCATCCTATGCCGCCCGACGGCGGGTTCGGCGAAGAATGGGAGCCATACCCTCTTTAAATCACGAGGCTACGCCATATATGGTGCGCGTACCTTTTTTGCGGGAGCTAATCATGCTTAATGAACAACAACGCCAGCGGGCATTGACGGCACTGCATCAATACCAAGAAGCGCGGAACCTTGTGCAAGAGGATGAGACGCTGGACCAACAACGCATGGCGCTGATCGAGAGCGATTTAAGGCCGTTAGTTCAGTCCTACCTTGGAGGTGCCACCGAACTGTCTGAATTCAAATCGAGAATTGACAGCCTAAACAAGCTTAATCCTTTTTGGGGCTTCAAGGGTATCAAGGGCCAAATGTTCTTTAACATGGTGGTGAACGTAGCCGATAACCCGAAAGAATGCGATCAGGAAATCAAGTCTGCGGTTGCCCTGCCCACTAACGAGCAGATTGCCTCCAGTCGCATAAAAACCTTTGCCAGCTACGTGCAGCGACTTGGCGAGCAATGGGTGAGTGCTGGCAATACCCGATATGGTTGCCCGAAGCTCGGCAGTATCCCCTTTTTCCTCTCCTACTTCTGGCAGATCCAGAATCGCGACACCTGGCCCGTGTACTACACTAATACAAACGCATTTTTTATTGATGATACACGCTCCGGCTTAGCGTTCGTATCTGCGGCCTTCCACGCGGAGCGGGAAAGGCCCCTGACAGGCAATGGGCCGGGGCCACGTAACAGGAATTCATGCGTTTGTATTAGCAGTATCAATGCCATGGTAGACCTGAACCTTTGGCAACCCTCTGGTGAAATGGCCGAGGACTACTTGGCGTACAAGCGACTGCATGAAGATTTGGGCCGGCTATTTGCCTCGGAGACCGGCCGTGGCTTTCAGCTCTACGATGTCGAGCACGTTTTCTGGTTCAAAGCCGGTAATCCGTACGGGGCTGCACGGGCCGAAGAAGGGCGCGCTGCCAGCCACGACCTTGGAGCGCAGGCAAGCACAGGCGCGACCGATGACTCGAGTCGACTTCCTGAAAGCTATGTTCCGTCAATCGTGGCCATTCTTCCGCGCATCGCGCGGCATGAAGCTGGTCTTGAAGACCTCGCCAGGCAATCGGGCACAACCCTGGAGCGTGCGTTCGAGAAGTATATCGATGCGGCGTTGACCATGCTTGGCTATGAGACGAAGTTGCTGGGGCAGGGTCAAGGGCGCGTTCCGGACGGAGTAGCCGTGGCCTTGGACGACAGCTATGCGATTCTGTGGGACGGCAAGATTCGCCGCGGCGGGTACAGCATGGGGACGGATGATCGCACGATCCGCGAGTACATCTCGACTCAAAGCCGGGAACTGAAGCGGCGACGCTCGCTCAGGAATATCTACTATGTTGTCATCTCGAGCACATTTGTCGATGATTTCGACGAGTCTATTAGGTCTATTAAGATGGAAACCGACGTAAACGAGGTTGTATTGGTCGAAGCGGATGCCTTGGTTGCCATGGTCGATGCGAAACTGCGATCGCCTCTTCAAATATCTCTTGGCCCTGACGGCCTGTAGCGGCTATTCAGTTCAAGTGGAATTGTCAGCGCAAGTACCGTTATTGAGCAGTTGGTCTAGGCCGATCTAGGTCGTAAATCGCGCGGGGGGGGCGAAAGCAGGAGAGGTGCGCAATAAAAGTACCGGACAGCGTGCCGTGGATACCCTGGAACTCGCCGATGGAAGTCCGGCCTTGGGAGCGGGCTTCGTCGTGAGCTCAGCCGAACGGCAGCGCGCCTGGGCAATCCACCCCTTCTGGCATCCTATGTTCCCCGGCGGCGGGGTCGGTCAAGAATTGAAACCTTGCCCTCGTCAAGTCACGAGGTGACGCCCTAATCTCCGGCTAAGAAGTTGAGGGGGATCGCGAATCACGCAGCGGCCCGCAGTGCGCGCGGCCCGCGGGGTTGGCATCGGCCTTGCTTGGTTTCACCCAGTGGGTGCAAACACCACAAGGAGGAGAGCGATGCCCGACACCTCGCCCCGGTTGCCGTTCGAGATCGATGACGCGATCGACCCCACGCTGGTCACGGGCCGGGCCGGGGTCCCGCTCGTGATCGAGCTGTTCCGCCAGCTCGGGGTGGCCCAGGCCGTCGACACCCACGTTGCGGTCAAGCAGCGGCAGCGCGGATTACCCCCCTCGCAGCTCGTGGAGAGTCTCGTCGCGTTGTGGACGAGCGGCGGGGACCGCTGCCAGGACCTCACGACGCTCCGGGAGGATCAGGCCCTGGCCACGCTGCTCGGCTACCCCCTGCCGGCCGCGACCACGGTCCGGGACTTCCTCGAGGCCTTCCACGTGGAGGACGGGCCGCTCTGGGTGGCCGGGCCCGCGGCCACGGTCCCCCTGGAGTCCGCCCCCTTGGCGGGCCTCGGACAGGCGAACCGGACGCTGGTCGCGGGCGTCCAGCGCGGGGCCCGGGCGGCGACGGCCACCCTGGATGTGGACGCGACGCTCGTCGAGAGCCACAAGGACGCGGCGACCGTGGCCTACGACGGGACCCGGGGCTACCAGCCCGTCGTGGTCCTCTGGGCCGAGCACGATGTCATCGTGCACGACCAGTTCCGCGATGGCCAGGTGCCCGCCGGGTGCGGCAACGTGCGCGTCCTCGAACAGGCGGTGGCCAACTTGCCCCAGGGCGTGGACCGCATCTCCCTGCGGGCCGACAGCGCCCTCTACGAGACGGAGGTCCTCCGCTGGTGCGAGGAGAAGAAAATCGCCTACGCGATTAGCGCCGATATGTCCGCGCAGCTCCAGGCCGAGATCCGGCGCCTCCCCGCGGCCGCCTGGCAGCTCGAGCGGGAGGAGCCCGAGGCGATCCGGGCCTGGGCCGAAGTCCCCTACGTCCCCGAGGATGGCGATCACCGGAAGGCGCGGCCGTGCGTTCGCCGCTACCTCGCGGTGCGTATCCAGCGACGCCAGGGGAGCCTCTTCGCCGACGGGAGTAGCGTGCAGTACTTCGCCGTGGTCACCAATCGGCCGGAGGATGGGCTCACGATCCTCCGGTGGCACCGGGAGAAAGCAGGGACCATCGAGCACACCCATCACGTCCTCAAGACCGAGCTGGCGGCCGCCGCGCTGCCCAGTGGGAAGTTCGGGGCGAACGCCGCCTGGTTCCGGCTGAACGTGCTCACCTACAACCTGCTCACCGCGCTCAAGCGGTTGACCTTACCCGGAGATCTCCGGACCGCCCGGCCGAAGCGTCTCCGGTTCCTGCTGTTCAACACCGTCGGGAAGGTCGTCGCGCATGCCCGACGGACGCTCTTGCGGCTCTCGGGCGCCCTGCAGCACGCCTTGCTCGTCCGGGCGCGGCGCAAGATCGCCCGGCTGGCCACCGCTTAGCCGGAGATTAGGGTTAGGCACCAAATGGTGTCCGGTACCTTTTTCGTACCTTTTTTAGGGCTTGCGAGCCCGCGAATGGGCAGAAGGAGGATGGGACATGGGAAAGACCTGTCGTATAGCGGCTCTTATGATTCTAGTTTTGGGGATTTCGCTGCCCTCGTTCGGGGCGCAGGGGAGCGGTGTCGGCAACCCGATCAAAGTGGGAAATCTCATCACCCTGACTGGGCCGAACTCAAGCCCTGGGATCGGCATCCAGCGGGGGATGACGCTCGCAGTCGAGGAAATCAATAAGGCGGGTGGAATTCAAGGGCGCAAGATTGAGCTCATCAGCCGGGACACCCAAGGGGATCCGACGAAAGCTGTGAATGCGGCCCTGGAGCTGATCAACAATGAGAAGGTGGAATTCATTGTCGGTCCCACGAACTCGGGCGAGGGGATGGCAACTACCTCGCTGATCTCGCGCCACAAACAGGTTCTGAGTATAGTGATCGGGGCGGCGGATGAATTGATTGATGCCGAGAAGTATCCCTACGCCTTCCGGATTTTCCCATCCAATTCCCAGTGGATCGGTGCGGCGAACGATTACCTCGTGAATATCTTGAAGGCCAAGAAGATCGGTCTCCTGGGGGACACAACGGGCTATGGGACGGCATCGGTGAACTTAGCCGAGCGAATGCTCAAAGAGCGTGGGATAGACGTCGTTTACCGGGGCCTCGTGGAACCAACCCAAGCCGACGTGCTCGCCGATGTACGCAAAGCCCGAAGTTCGGGGGCCGAGGCGATGGACGTTTGGACGAATGCGACCGGCCTGATTGCCCGATTCCTGAACGGACGGGCCGAGTTGGGTTGGAGCGCCCCGTTTGCTGGTCATCCGTCCTTGGCTCATGCCCAGACGAAAGCCCTGCTTGCAAAGCCGGACAACTGGAAAGACGTGTACCAGGTTGGCTACCGATCCATGAGCTACGACGAGGCCGGCACGTTGCCGGAGAGCACACAGAAGCTGCTGACACTTCTGAGGGAAGCGGGTGCGCCCATCGGCGACACCCCTCTGTTCTTTATTGCTTCCGGATACGATACGGTCCATCTCATTCGCTATGGAATGGAGGGAGCCGGCTCGAGCAAAGCAGACGACGTGCGGCGGTTCCTGAACTCCGGCAAGACATTTCCAGGGACCTGGTGTAGGTGCACGTATTCCCCAACCAACCATAACGGCTTCGCCACAGCCAACGTCGTGATGAACCGCGCCGATTCATTCCGGAGTGACGGAACCTATGCCCTTGCCCCCGGCTACGGGAAGTAGTCGCCGAGGAGAGGTCCCGGACAGCATGCCGTGGATACGCTGGAACTCGCCGGTGGAAGTCCGGCCTTGGGAGCGGGCTTCGGGCGTGTGTCGCATAATCAGATGAGGGCTATCCGATGCTCCTGAAGCCCCCCGATGACAAGCAGGCGGTTCTCGAAGAGCTGGAACGTCTCGCGGTGGCGGCGCCTCCCCGGAAGCGGGACTGTCTCCTGGCGGACCTGGGCAAGGCGACGTAAATTGCAGCGCGCTTTCTTCCAAGCGAGGCAAACGAGGGATTTCATGCGCCGAGCAACAGGAGCAAGGAATCAACAGACGGCCCGGGCCGGGGAGTATTTTGTCGCGGCGGAGTTGTCCCGGAGGGGGGCCTATGCAGTTACATTTGCGGGTAACATGCCGCGAATCGACGTTCTCGCCAGCAATCTGGACATCTCTCGTACAGTGAGACTCCAAGTGAAGACACGGAAGGCAGGTTCTTGGCAAACCTCGATCGATGAGGGGAGGAGATGCCGAAGAACACAGAACAATACTGAATTCTGGGTCTTTGTCGATTTGGTTGATCCTCCGTCTTCCCCAGACTATTACGTTGTGCCCGCTTGGTGGATCCGACGCAACATTTTTCAGGCCCACCAGGCATATCTTGCGCGACATGGCGGTGTCCGCGCGGTCAGCCCTTCGTCGAAGCACCACAGCATCACGCTAGGCCGCATTCGCCAGTGGGAAGATCGGTGGGATTTACTGGGAATATTCTGAAGTCTGGCAGGTTCTGGGGGACGTTGTTGACTCAGTGGACTTGCCAATCAAGGGAGGTTATCGGAAGGCAGGGTGTGGAGATGCGGGGTCTCGCCGCTAGTCCGTCCCCGGGAAAGACACCGAGGGGACGTTGTAACATTAATTACCTTGTTCGATGCCGGGGCGCTATGTCCACGAGTTGAGGATCTCCGGCGCCAAAGGCGGCGGGTAGGGATAGCGCACACGAAGGGAGAAAGACCATCCGGCAGAAGGCAGCGGACAGGCGATGAAAGGCCGGAGGCAGGGGCCGAGCACCGCGAGCCGGGCGGCGGGGCTGCCGAAGAATTGAAGCGGCCACGCCCCCTGCGTGTTTACTTCCCCCTGGTTCTGGCACCGCTCGCACCGGGCCGCATGGGTCACGACCGCCATATCAGCGCTCCCCCATCCAGAGCCACATGGGGTCACCCAGCAGAGCCGGTCGGGGGTTGTCCAGACTGAGCCACCCCAATGGTCGAACGGACAGCACTGGCGGCTTCTGGCGGTTTGTGTTATCTTCTTTAGGGTTGAGCGTGTGCCACGTCCAATCCTGAGCTTCGTGGGCCCCACGTCTCTCTTGGGCGATCCGCGGCGGCTCAGTGTGGGTGATCCAGGCAACCCTCCCTACGCGACCATTGACACGCATGGATCGCGCAGCACTGCTGGCCTGGTCCAATGCCTGCCCGCGTGCTCGCGACACCTCGATCTGGTTGTGCCCGTTTGGAGCTACACCAAGTACGGAGACCTTGCGAGCGTGGTCCCGGACCAGGTCCTCGCGCGGGCGGGACCGTACTATTCCCCGGGCATTCCTCAACAGCCGATTTCGTTGTCCCGCGGGCCAGGAAACACAAGCTGAGAAGGCGAAAGGAGCGATTGACGAAAGGTGTCATCGGTCACGGGTTCGTTTTGTCCAACAAGGAGGATTCGATGAAACACGTCAGGTGTGTATTCGCAATCGCCTTCGCAGTCCTGATGTTTCTCTGTGTCATGCCTCCGTCCAGCTCTGCAGCGGATAACGTACTGCGAATCGGATACGATGCCTCGGATTTGATCGATCTTCACCCACATTTTGCCCAGGCGACGCAAGACAGAGCTGCGGTCCAATTGTTCTTCAACGGTCTCGTCCGCTACAAACCCGGGGACATCTCCCAATTCCAGCCAGACTTGGCCCAAAGCTGGTCGGTCTCGAAAGACGGGCGCACCTGGACGTTTCACCTTCGCCGGGGGGTCATGGTTCACCCCTGGAATAATCATCCGGGGTATGAGCTGACCTCCGAGGATGTGGTCTATTCCTATCAATCGGCTGCCAATCCGGCTAAGTCCTCCAGGGCCGCTGAGTATGCAGGCATGACCTTCAAGGCCGACGGACCGTACACGGTCCGGGTGATCCTGGACAAGCCGGTGTCGGAACAACTCTTTCTCCCCAAGGTCGCTGCCTATTCCGCCGGGTTCGTCATTCCGAAGAAGCCCGCAGAAGAGATGGGGGAGGATTTTCGAAAGCACCCCGTCGGAACGGGGCCCTTTATTTTCAAGGAGTATGTTCCCAAGCAGAAACTGGTAGCCGTAAGAAATGACAAGTACTTCCGAGGAGCTCCGAAGCTTGCAGGAGTAGAGCTGTACTATATGCCGGACCAGAGCAGTCGGAACTTCGCCCTGATGAACAAGGAGCTTGATGCGATTGAGGGCCCGCCCTCCCAGCCTTGGGTGGACGAGATGCACAAGGTCGCGGGGGTAACGGTGGACATCTTTGGACCAGGGGAGCAGGGAGATCTCCATTTCAACATGACGAAGCCCCCCCTGAATGACATCAGAGTGCGGCGTGCTATCTCGTATGCCATCTCCCGCGATGAAGTTGTGGCGACGATCGGCGCATCCATCGGGACACCAGCCTATACCCAGACGCAGCGGCCTCAAGGGGGGTGGATGACAGCCGAGGAGCTGAAACAGCAAGGTCAAAAGGATAAGAAAGACTACCTGTATGCACGGGATCAGAAGAAGGCAAAAGCGCTTCTGGCGGCAGCCGGCTTCCCCAACGGCCTGACGCTGGAATTCTTCCAGACGGAGCGCGGGGAGTACATGATCCCCATGCAGAATATCCAGGCCCAGCTCAGGGAGGTGGGGATCACCCTGAAGTTTGATATGGTCGATCATACCACCTGGCACCAGAAGATTCGTGCGAACGAGTGCGCACTGGTGCTCTACAACTCTATCCGCCCGACCAGTGACATTCGCCTGACACATTATTACGATTCCAGCTCCATCGTCGTTACGGGCAAGGCGCCCATTACCAACTTTTCCCACGTCGGAGCTGTCGACGCAGACGGGTCCGGCAAGATCTCGACGATCGATGACCTGCTTGAAGCGGCGCGCACTGAATTGGATTCCAAGCGACAGAATGAGATCTGGAAACAGGCCGTGCTCAAGCTTCTCGACTGGGACGTCTCATACCCGATCTTCGTCAAGAAGTGGACCTTCGCACGATCGAACAATCTCCACTGGGGGTATAATCTGGACACGGTTATCCTGAACTCTCCGGTCATCGACGAGCAAACCTACATAGCCAAGTAGGACGGAACACCCCGACGAGGAGGCGCAGAATCGCTCTGCGCCTCCTCTTTGCCGGTGGACCTCAGGGGCTGGATGATGATTGCTCTTGTCATTCGAAGGGTCTTGGTCGGGATCGCGACCCTTCTCATCGTGGTGACGCTGACATTTGTCCTGATACGGATTGCACCCGGGGACCCAGCGCAGGTGAGGCTCGGTGACTACGCCTCCAAAGCGTCTGTGCAGGCCCTGCGGCGGGAAATGGGTTTGGACAAGCCCATGCTGGCGCAGTATTTTGAGTCCATGACCGGATTGCTCCGCGGGGATTTTGGTCGATCCATGCTGAGCGCACGACCGATCGCCGCAGACCTGCTCCGCGACCTGCCGTACACCTTGGAGCTCACCCTCGTCGGCATTCTCCTTGGCGCGTTCTGCGGGATTCCGATGGGGATCTATAGCGCCCTGAAGCGCAACACGCCTGTGGACTCCGTTGTGCGGACCCTTTCTCTCGCCGGGCTCTCGATCCCAAGCTTCTATCTTGGAATACTCCTGATGCTCGTGTTTTCAATCCAGATGCACCTCTTCCCGGTTGTAGGCGGGGGGGACATCCACAACCTGAAGAGTAACCTCTCCCACTTAATTCTTCCGGGACTCACTTTAGGGCTCATCATGATGGCATATGTCACCCGTATGACGCGGTCGTCGGTGCTCAACTCGCTCAATGAAGACTATGTGAGGACAGCGAGGGCAAAGGGACTGACCGAGCGAATGGTGATCTATAAGCACCTCTTGAGAAACGCACTCCTATCGATCACGTCCCTTATTGGCATCTATGCGATTGTGCTGACCGGCGGCTCGGTCATGGTCGAGATCGTGTTCTCCCGACCCGGTTTGGGGAGAATAATGATCGGGGCGCTGAAACAGCGTGATTACACGACACTGCAGGCGGTGATGACAATGTTTGCCACGTTCGTCATCGCCATCAATATTATTACCGATGTGGTCTACGGGCTCATTGACCCCAGGGTGAGAAACAAATAGGTTGTCTATCGATCTGGTTGAGATCCGATGGAACAGAGCGGCCAAAGGCTAGTCAAAATCTTCCTTCGGAACAGGACGGCGGTTGTAGGTGGCTGGATCTGCGTGATCCTGGTCCTGATTGCCATCTTAGCTCGCTGGATCTCCCCCTATGACCCCCTCACTCAAAACGTGTATCATCGTCTTACAGCACCGGAAGCAACCCATCTCTTCGGTACAGACGTTTTTGGACGGGATGTCCTGTCAAGGGTCTTAGTCGGAGCGCAGGTCTCTCTTTTTGTCGGAGTCATTTCCATCTTTCTCGGAATGGTTGTAGGGACTGCCTTGGGCATGATCGCGGCGTATTCCGGGGGGGGGACAGAAATGGGGATTATGCGTCTCCTCGATATCATGATGTGCTTTCCCGATGAAGTGTTCGGGGTCATGGTGATGATCGTCTTGGGGCCCGGAATGCGAAATGTCATCATAGCGATCACGGCTTTAATGCTCCCCCGGTTTGCTCGGATGAGCCATGCTCCTACCCTGGCGATCAAAGAGTTGGAATATATCGCAGCGGCGAAATCAATCGGTGTCTCACACCTCCGCATCCTTGGACGCCACGTTTTGCCGAATATTTTTGGCGATACCCTCGTCATGAGCACGCTCTGGCTCGCCACCGCGATTCGGCTCGAGGCGAGCTTGAGCTTCCTGGGTGTAGGAGTGCAGCCGCCAACACCCACCTTAGGCAACATGGTGCGGGAGGGTGTGGACTTTCTCGTGATGGCTCCCTGGGTTTCCGTATTCTCCGGCCTGGGGATCCTGATTTCAGTCCTCGCCTTCAATTTGCTGGGGGACGGCTTGAGAGACATCGCAGATCCCAAGCTCTATGGAGGCTGAGTCGATGATAACTGGTCCGGCGGGCGTGAGAGGGGACCCGGCCGTTTTCGCGGCGTCAAGGTGGATCCCTCCTGTCGATGCGGATTGGTGACCGCGGAAATGGATTAGGTGACGTTGCTGCAGTATTCGCATTACGGTCCAACCTCCAGCCCGGCGCCTCGGGCCGCGCGGACCGGCCGATTGGGACCGACTGGTTTGCGTAATGGATTGCCGTGCCAGCCCTGCCAATGTCCCCGATCTCCCTGTGCCGCCCGCGGTCCCTGTCGGGGAATTGACGCCTCTTGCCCCGTTCTCTAGGCTCCTGTGATCGGGACGTTCCGTACAATCATAAAATTCCCTGAAAAGAAGGGCTGCCGAACGAGGGGGGATTCCTATCGAAGCGCTGCGGCCTCGATAGGCGCCCTCTTTACGCGGTCGAAAAATTAGTGTATATACACTAATATGTTTTCCTGGGATGTCAGGAAGGCGCAGGCGAACTCTGACAAACACGGCGTGGCATTCGACGAGGCGGCGGCCGTCTTTGCTGATCCGGCGGGCCTCGACTGGGACGATCCGGCGCACTCGCACGGGGAGAGCCGGCACAGGCGCCTCGGCAGGTCGGGAGCCGGCCGAATCCTGCTGGTCGTGTATACGGTGAGGAGGAAGCCCCATGATCAAGAAACGATCCGCGTCACCAGCGCGCGCCAAGCCTCGCGCAAAGAGCGCACGGCATATGCCGGATAGCCGCATCGACTTCAGCGACATTCCGGAGTTGACGGACGCGGAGCTGCGGCGTGCGCGCCGGGTGGGACGGCCGGCGACCGGCCGGGCGAAGCAGCTCATTGCCATCCGCCTCGATCCCCGCCTCCTGGCCAAACTCCGCCGGTTGGCAGCGCGGCAGGGGAAGCCCTACCAGACGCTCGTGCACGAGCTGCTGGAAGCCGCAGCCGCACGGGCCGCATAGCACTGGGAAAAATTCTCGGGGTGAAAAAGGGTCCGGACGGTATGCCGTGGATACTCTAGCACTCGCCGGTGGAAGTCCGGCCCCGGGAGCGGGCAGCGCGCCCGGGTAGCTTGAGGGAGGTGTGAGGGGTAACCTGAAACACCGAGTTCCCTGACGAGCGCTCACCGAGGTGAGCGCGCAACCCCGTCCGCCGACGGCGGATAGCGTGCAGCGAACCAGGCGGAGCCCCAGTAGCCTGGATCCGGCGTGGTCAAGATGCCTCAAAGCGGCGGCGAGTAGCATGCATTCCTTGCGCGAGAACCCCCAACAGGGCATTCCGGGAGGGTGGCATGAGGACGGAGATGGATGACAGACAACACCGCGTGATCCTGCAGAGAATTGCCCATCGGGCGATGCGGGAACGAGGACTTGTTCCCGATTTCCCGCCCCAGGCGCTCGCCGAGCTCGACGGAATCCACGGGCCGGCGACGCGAGCTGACAGATCGACGCGCGATCTCCGGAACCTGCCCTGGTGCTCCATCGACAACGATGATTCGCGGGATCTGGACCAGCTGACCGTTGCCGAAGCCCTGCCCGACGGGGCCGCCAAGGTCCTGGTCGCCATTGCCGATGTGGACGCGCTCGTCCCGAAGCGGTCGGCGCTTGACGAGCATGCGCGGCAGAACACCACCTCGGTCTACACGGTTGCCGAGACGTTTCCGATGCTGCCCGAGAAGCTCTCCACGGATCTTACCTCGCTCAACCCCGAATCCGACCGCCTGGCCATCGTCGTTGAAATGGTTCTCGCCGGGGACGGATCGCTGCAGCGGTCGGACCTGTATCGAGCGACGGTGCGGAATCGGGCCAAGCTGGCCTACAACAGCGTGGCCGACTGGCTGGAGGGGAACGGGCCGATGCCCCGAGGGATCGGCACGGTCAGCGGTCTGGAGGAAACCCTGCGACTCCAGGACCGCGTGGCGCAGAAGCTGAAGGCGCTCCGGCACCTGCACGGGGCGCTCACTCTCGAAACCGTCGAAGTCCGTCCGGTCTTTGAGGGCGATGAGCTCAAGGACTTGGAAGCCGACGAAAAGAACCGGGCCAAGGCCATTATTGAGGACTTCATGATCGCCGCCAACGGCGTTACCGCACGATACCTCGCGGCAAAGCAGTGTCCGTCGCTGCGGCGCGTGGTCCGCGTCCCCAAACGCTGGGACCGGATCGTCGAGCTTGCCGCCGAGCGGGGCACAACACTGCCCACGGAACCCGACGCACAGGCCCTGGAGCAGTTCCTGGTCACGGCGAGAGCCGCTGACCCTCTCCGCTTTCCCGATCTCTCTCTCAGCGTCGTGAAACTGCTGGGTCCGGGTGAATACGTCGTCCAACTTCCGGGAGGCAATGTCGCCGGGCACTTCGGTCTTGCGGTCAAGGACTATGCGCACTCCACCGCCCCGAACCGCCGATTCCCCGACCTGATTACACAACGCCTGCTGAAAGCATCGGAGGCGGGACACTCCGGGCCCTACGAGAACGACGAGTTGGCCACGCTCGCCAAGCACTGCACCGAAGCGGAAGACGCAGCGAAAAAAGTTGAACGGCAGGTCACAAAATCCGCCGCCGCGATGCTGCTGCAAGCAAGGATCGGGGAGCAATTCGATGCCGTCGTCACCGGCGCATCGGACAAAGGGACGTGGGTCCGCCTGCTGCGTCCGCCCATTGAAGGAAGGCTGGAGAGCGGGTTTGAAGGCGTGGACGTCGGCCACACGCTGCGTGTACAACTGGTCCGCACGGATGTAGAGCGCGGATATATCGACTTCAAGAGACTGGCGTAAGGAGAGACAGATTACCGGATGGCAAGGCGGCGCCTCCCCGCCCTCGCGTAGGGGGGACATAAGAAAGGTACCGGCCAGCATGCCGTGGATACGCTGGAACCCGCCGGTGGAAGTCCGGCATCCGGAGCGGGCAGGAGCAGGGCCCTCGCGCAAACGGAGGGGTTGGCCTGCGGAGGAGTGAAAGAATCCCATGTTCCTGGCGATGACCATTCTGTGCGGGATCTTCCTGGGGTGGGCGGCGGGCCGGGAGGGCGTGCTCGCCATGGCGGTCCCGGCCGTGGCGGTGGCAGCGGTGCTGACCCTCGCCGGGTATCTGTGGTTCCTGCTCAAGACCTGGCGCCTGACGCTGCGCCGCGCCTCGGCCCACGGCCGCCGGGCGTTCCAGCGGGAGGTGGGAACGACGCTGGCCTGGTCGTTGATCTTCCGCCTCGTGGTCATGGCGGCGGCGGGCTCCCTAGCCTACTGGATTTCCGTTCTCATCCATTGAGAGAGAAAAGTAGGGGACGTTGCTGCTTTATTTGCATTACGTTCTGATCTCCCAAGCCGGCGCCACGGGCCGCGCCGACCGTAATTGAAGACGCCGCAAATCTCGCCAACTGGTGGGAGGATTCCTCGACGATCCCTTGCCACGCAGGGCTGGCGTCCCCCGGGCGGCCCCGCGCCCTGGCCCACCAAGCGGCCCGCCGGGGGGCGGCGCAGGCCCGGGGGTGGGTCCGCCTCCTGGGAGGCGAAGCAAGGCAACGCAAATTGCAGCGTCCCGCATTTCGTGGTAAAGAGGACATCATCCACCTTCCGCCCGAGCAGCTTGTGGACGGCATCCTCCAGAAAGAGCAGCGCATCGGGGAGATCATGGGAGAGATCAAGCAGCTCCTGGAGAAGGAATTGTGAAGCGCAGAGTCAAGCCCCGGGGTGTGGCGGAGCCCATTGCCGCGTACGGATCGGACCGCGGCGAGGTCGCGCTCTACCGGGCGCCCGATGGGACCGTGACCCTGGATGTCCGGTTGGAGCGCGAGACCATCTGGCTGAACTTGAACCAGATGGCCGACCTGTTCGGGCGGGATAAATCCGTTATCTCCCGCCATTTGCGAAAGGTCTTTGGTGACGGGGAGTTAGAGCGGGATTCAGTTGTTGTTTTTTTTGCAACAACTGCCTCCGACGGAAAGACCTACCAAGTTGAATATTTCAACCTGGATGCCGTCATCTCTGTAGGCTACCGGGTGAATTCAAAGCGAGGGACCCAGTTCCGGGTCTGGGCGACTGGCGTCCTGCGCGACCACCTCCTCAAAGGATATACGGTCAATGCTCGACGGCTGAAGGAGTTGAACCAGGCCATCCGGCTGATCGCCGACGTGGCCGAGCGGCGGGAGCTGAAAGGGGACGAGGCGACCGCCCTTCTGCGTGTGGTGGCCGACTACAGCTACGCGCTCGACCTGCTGGACGACTACGACAATCAGCGGGTTGCGGTGGCCGGGACCACCCGGGCCGACGCTGTCGCAGTGACGTATGACGAAGCGCGGGATGCCATCGAGCGACTCCGAGGGAAGTTCAAGGCCTCCGACCTCTTCGGCCGGGAGAAAGACAACAGCCTGCGCGGCTCCCTCCAGTCGGTGATGCAGACGGCAGACGGGAAGGACGTTTACCCGAGCATCGAGGAGAAGGCGGCCCACCTGCTGTACTTCCTGGTCAAGAACCATCCCTTCGTGGATGGCAACAAGCGCATCGCCGCCGCCCTGTTCCTCTGGTTCCTACAAAAGAATTGCGCACTCTACCGCCCTGACGGCACCAAGCGTATCGCCGACAACGCCCTCGTGGCCATGACCCTGCTCATCGCCGAGAGCAGCCCCGCGGAGAAGTCCGTGCTCGTCAGCGTCATCGTCAACCTCATCAACAAGCGGAACCCATGAACAGCCCGCGGCGAGAGAATAGGGGACCCGTAAGGGGGGACGTCCATAAAATCATAAGATTCTCTCACCCGTTTCTGTCGAGGAGCGAAGGGGGATCGCAGTCTTGCGAATGAGATTCCAGGGGAACTATGGCTTCTTCCACCGCAGCAGCGCGGCCGGTAATCCATGTAGAGTTGGACTTGATTCACCCTTTCCGCGAAGGGAATGGGCGGATGGCACGAATGTTGGCCGTCCTCATGGGCTTGCAGGCCGGCTTGCCGGCGCTCGTTTTTGACAAGCTGGCATCGCGGAATCGGCAGCGATAATTTGCGGCGGCGCGGGCCGGGCGCACGCGAGGGTCCGCAGGGGGCGAACAACCGGGGCGTTGCTGTTGACAAGCGTCCTCGAGCTTTGGTAAAGAGCGCGTGGCGGTACCTTGGGGTCCTCCCCCAGCGCCGGCCTTGAAAGGTGCGTCGAGATGCCCGATCAGGGTCCGGACAGCGTTCTACATCCCCCGGGCCTCCGCGATGACCGTCGGGGGCGTGTGTTTTTGGGGGCTGACACAATGCCCACCGCAGAGAGGGGATAAGGGTTCGGACGGAGGACAGGCGCCAGGGGAGTGGAGCGTCTTCTCCCCTTCCCGGCCGCCCGCGTGCATCCCGCCGGCGGGGCCTGCGTCCTCGGAAGGAGGGAACGCCATGCGACGAAGGCTGGGGGGCCTCGGGTTCCTGGCGGTGGTGGTGCTGCTGCTCGGGTCGGCGGCGTGGGCGGGGGAGACCACGCCGGGCGAGATTCGGATCGGCATGAGCGCCCCGCTCACGGGCGGCTGGGCCGCGGAAGCGGATCTGTACGTCAAGGCCATCCACCTCGCGGAGCAGCAGATCAACGCGGCGGGCGGCGTCAACGGGAAGAAGCTCCGGGTCATCATCACGGACAACCAGTCCACCAACCCCGGCGCCCTCGCGGCGTTGAATCGGAACGTAGAGCAGGATCACGTGCTCGCCATGATCGGGCCGGTGAAGAGCACCCAGATCCTGGCCATGTCCGACGCGGTAAAGGCCTACGGCATCCCCATGATGGTCGGCGGCACCAACGCCTCCATCACCAAGGTAGGCAACCCCTGGTTCTTCCGCTGCCGCGTCAGCGACGCGATCATGGCTGCGGCGGCGGTCAAGTTCCTCAAGGAGGACCTGCGGCTCACGAAGATCGGCCTCCTCTACTCGAACGAGGCCTTCGGGATGGGGGGCGCCGATCTGGTGGAGGCGGATGCCAAAGCCCAGGGGCTCACGATCGTAGGGCGCGCGTCGTTCACCCTGGGCGATCGGGACTTCACCGGCCAGCTCCTCGCCCTGAAAGGGGCGGGCGCCGAGGCGGTCGTCCCCTACAGCGCCGGGACCGTCGAGCTGGCCAAGATCCACACGCAGTACCGGCAGCTGGGCTCCCCGTACACGTACGTGGGCATCGCCGGCTTCGCCATGAAACACGTGCTGGGGCTGGCCCGCGACGCGTCCGAAGGGCTGGAGGGCATCGTGGAGGTGCTGCCGAACCAGAGCGAGCAGAACCGGAAGTACATCGAGGACTTCAGGCGGGCATTCAACACCGAGCCGGATATGCTCGCCACCTGGAACTACGACGCCCTGCAGCTGCTCGCCAAGGCCATCCGGGAGGTGGGGGAAGATCGGGCGAAGATCCGGGAGGCCATCCTGGCCACCAAGGGGTACCCGGGGGTGATCGGGACCTTCAATTTCTCGCCGGACGGCGAGGGGCTCCGCGCCGCCTTTGCCGCCGTCATCCAGAACGGGGAGGCCAAGCTGATCAAGCCGATCCCCGTGGCCCCATAGAGCGCCGAGGAACCCCGCGAGCCCGGATCGGGAAGGGCCGTCGACCCCAAAGGCCCAGCGGTTCCCGTCAGGAGAAGGTGCTCGGCAAGGGGGCCCAGGCGTTTCTGCGGTGTCAAGGCGGACCATTCCTGTCGAGGCGGATTGGTGACCGTGGGAATAGTGTCCGGTATCTTTCTTTCATGCAACCCCACCAGAGGCGAGGAGGCTCAACTCCCAACCCTAATTTGGACAAGAGCGGAAGGAAAACATGAAAGTAATCCAGGTAGATAACCTGAAGGTGATGCCTGATTCGCTGGGCCTTTTCTTTGGAACCGTAGAGAGACAACCTCTGGTCGAAAAGGGGACGGCGGGGCTTGTGGTCAGCATGGTCAAGTTCGGCCCTGGCGCCGGAAACAAGATGCACTCCCACACCGGCGAGCAGGTTCTGATCGTAACCGAGGGGAGGGGCATTGTGGCGACAGAGAAGGAAGAGCACACCGTCAGGCCGGGAATGGTCGTGTATATTCCCAAGAACGAGACGCACTGGCATGGGGCCACCAAGGACTCGTCGTTCGCGCACTTTTCCATCCAGACGCCCGGGGAAACCACGGTGAAAGGAGAGTAGGACCCCTCGCCGACGCTCACCCCGCTGCGGCTCCAGGGGCTGGCGTTAGGAGCCGGTTTGAATTAAGATTAGTGAATGATTGCCTCGGACTGGATTCTTCAGGGCAGCAGGAAGAGTACGGGTTACGCGGGGAGGAGAAGGGTTCTCTTGCCAAGCAGGCAAGGGGGAAAAGGGCATCCGCGAGGACAACCCGCCAAACTCCGGGAATTCCGGTAGGCCTCTATGATTACCTTGGACTTGAGTCCGTGGAGTAGGGGGAAGTCCTTTTTCCCGTGGGTCTGAAACGCCGCCAATCGATCCTGGGCTGAAAGGAGTCTCCGATGAAAATGAAGGCCTTGATCAAGGAAACACCGCAGACGGGCGCCGTCCTCAGGGAAGTCGAGGTCCCCGGCATCCGGGACACCGAGGTCCTGGTGAAGGTGAAGCGAGCGGCCATTTGCGGGACGGATATCCACATTTATTTCTGGACCGCCTACGCTCAGCAGCGCCTGAAGCTCCCCATGATCTTTGGGCATGAGTTCTGTGGCGAGGTCGTCGAGGTGGGGAAGAACACCAAGCGCCTGAAGAAGGGCGACCTCGTGGCTGTGGAAACCCACATCCCCTGCGAGGTCTGCTTTCAGTGCAACACCGGACTGATGCACGTCTGCCGGGACATGAAGATCATCGGCGTGCACACGACCGGCACCTTCAGCGAGTATGCCGCCATCCCGGAGATATGCGCCTGGAAGCTCTCGCCCGCCACGTCCCCCGATATTGGCGCGGTCTATGAACCCTTTGGAATCGGCGTCCACTCCTTGACCCGGCACAAGGTCGCGGGAAAGCGGGTCCTGATCACCGGGGCCGGCCCCATTGGCCTGTTCGCCCTCGCGGTGGCCAGGATGAGCGGCGCCATGAAGATCTTCTCGTCGGAACGTCAGCGAGGAACGGCTGGCGCTGGCCCGCCGGATGGGCGCGGACGTCGTCCTGAACCCCCAAAAGGTTGACGTGGTCAAGGAAATCATGAAGGCCACTGGAGAGTTCGGGGTGGACATCTTCGTGGAGCTTTCGGGCAACGGCGAAGCCTGCCAGACGGGCCTCAAAGCCCTGCGCCGAGGCGGCTCCGTGTCCCTGGTCGGGCTCTTCAACAATACCGTGGAACTCGATCTCGTGAATGACGTGATTTACAAGGAGGCGACGGTATACGGGATCACCGGCCGGACCATGTTCTCGACCTGGACCGAGGCGGCGGACATCCTCGACTCGGGCAACATCGACATCTCGCCCGTGCTCACCCATCATTTCCCCATGGAGGAGTTCGAAAAGGCCTTTGAAACGGCCCGCTCGGGCAAGTGCGGCAAGATCCTCTTTGACATCGGCTGAGATACAAGCCGACCTGGCGGCCACCGCCAAACAGGATCTCGAGGCTGGCGAGGCCACCGACGGAGAGCCCAGGCCCGTCAAAGGGACGTAGTAGATTTAAGAGACCTATTTTCTTGGGCGCTGCTCGAAGACGTGGGTTGTGCCTCGTTGGCGTCGAGTACATGCCGATGCGAGGCCGCACGACTTCCTCGTGCGGTGGGGGCGAAAATCCATGAGGACGTGGCAGCATTAATTACATTGTTTGATGCTGGGCCGCGCCGCGCCTCCACCGCATGGCCGGCGGAAATCTCCCTCTCCGCCCGGGGGCGGGGACCGGTGGAGTCTCGGCGTTCGGAGAACAAGCTCCCGCTCGATGCCGGATGCGGCGAAGCCGGGAGTCCCCCCGGCCCGGCGGCGACTTGCGCCCGATCGAGGGGTCCGATCGATCACCCGATGTCGCTCCGTGGCGTGGGTCACGCCTGCCCCTGGAGCAGGAGCCGTGCGACGTCCGGGGTGATGGCGCGCGCCCGCTGGACCAGCTCGGCTTCGGTGAGGTTCGCTGTCGGATGCGGCATGGTGAGGAACCGGTAGTAGGGAAGCCCCCACTGTTCGGCCATGGCCCGCCCCGTCACCTCAAACGGGTCCGTCACGATCGCGGCCGAGGGCACGCCCGCCTTTTCCAACAAGATGCCGTCGAGCACACTGCCCGATGAGCACGACCCTCAGTCACCGATGCCCGCGACCATGAGGTCGCAGCTCCGGCGAAGCTCCGCGATGATCGCCTCATCCGCGGGCACGCTGGCGTTCTGCTTCCGCCACATGCGGGTCTCGGCCACCCCGTACTCCGCCTTCAGAATCTCCCCGATCTTTTGCAGCAGGCGGTCGGAGTTGAATTTCGTGTTGTCGATCAAGCCGACGCGCTTGCCCGCGAGGGATGCGGGTCGCGGCGCGTAGGCCACGGTCTGCGGGGCCGCTTCGAGAGTGGGATCGAGCAGTTCCATCATTGTTTGACCTCCTTGGTCACCGCCTGGGAGGAGCGCCGGCTCCCCCAGCCAGGGACGTAGGCCGAAAAGGCGCCGGCCCGGCCGCCGGCCGCGATGACGAGAATATCGCCCGGGGATTCCACGAGCGGCCGCAGGCGCGTCTCGTCACCCGGCTTCACCGCCCCCGAGAGGCGGTGGGTCTGCTTGAGGTGGGCGAGCGAGTTCTGGGTGTGGTCGAAGATGAACTGGCGGATCCGGGCCTTGGGCCACCCGTCCTGCGCAATCGTGCGCATATGCTCGCCGGCCAGGATGACCAGGTACTGGGGCTGGCCCACGACGTTCCCGGACACGCGCATATCGTCACACAGCGTCGCGAGGATCCCTTCCGCCGTGTTGGAGAGTTGGTTGTAGAATTGGTGCGGGGCCTCCGCCGCCATGACGCTGACGGCGCTCTGATCGGGGCGGAAGCCGCGCTCAACGTGCAGCGGCGTCCACGGGCTGTCCGCCTCGTTTTCGGCGATGACGTACGAGAGCTTGCCCGGGTGCCCGAGCGTGCCCCGATCGAGCGCGCCCGGGCGGGACCCGCAGACGTTGCGCATGATCAGCCGCACCGCGCGCCCGATGGTGGCGTTGGCCCGCCAGCCCGGGCCGAACAGGTTATCGCCCGCGTTGATGTCGAGTTCCCGGGCGATCGGGCCGTTGACGACGATGAGGACGCCGGCACCCGCGGTGGACGTGCCGGGGCCGTGGTAGTTCCAGGCGGGCTCCCCGATCGCCTCGACGGCGGCCAGCACGACCGGCAGATATTCGGGTTTGCAGCCAGCCAGGACGGCGTTGATGGCGACCTTCTCGGCCGTAATGGGGACAGCCCGATGGGCGATGTAGGCGACCTGGTGATCGGGGGCCAGCCGGACCGCCTCCAGCATGGCGTGGATTCGGTCCGGGGTGGGCGGGATGACGGGGAGTCCGTCCGTCCAGCCCTGGGCATGGCAGTATTCGATCGGGTCCGTCTCGTCGTCAATCACGTGACGCTTGGATGCCAGCGTTTCCGCCATCCGCCATCCTCCTGGCGCTGGGCCGGAGCCGGTTGGAAAGCGCCGGCGACGCTTGTCCCCTGGGCCTCGCGGCCGACGCCTCCAATCACCGAGACAGCCAATGCCGTTACTATGCGGAATCTACCTTTGGTTGTCAATTGCATCTGTTCATCGAAGGAGAGGAAAGATCACTCATTGCATCATGAGATTAGTGGCGTTGTTGCCTATGTTAACCTACGCTTACCAAGCCGGCGAGGTCTCTTGAGCCTGGGCGCAGTGGAGCAAGGGAGAATCGGGGAATCGGCGAATCGGAGAGATGCAGCCGTGGGGGAGACCGGAGCTCGGCACGTGTGGCAGAACGCCGTGAGAAGGGTGGGGATCCGGCGGCGGCCAGCGGCCTATTGCACACCCTGCGCACGGGCCACCGCGAGGCGCCGCTGGTGGTTCCTGCGGAGGCATGCCTGGCTCCCCTGCGGTCTGCGGAATGCGGGACGTTGGAGCAGAGACAGCGTGTCGGATCCATGCCTGAACGGGACTCTCGAAGAGTCCGGGAGTTGACGGAAAAAGGGAACGCTGCTTCTAAGGGCGCTTGTTTCGCAGCGGCCTTGCGAGAATCATATCCGCCGACCGGGACGACGGACCGACGGGCCCGGTCGGTTCGCCCATATCACGGAAGACCCCTCCGCGCGGCGCGGCGCGCCGCGGAATCTGCCCGAGTTGGTGTCCGGGCGACCAGGTGCGGTGCGAGGTGACAGCGCGGTCCGATTATCGGCGGAGGGTCTTGACCTACGCGAGAAGCCGGAGGCGCATCAGCCGTTGCGCGAGCCGATAGATGTCCTCTCGGGATCCCTCGCGACGAGGTCCGACGGCGACCACGAGAACCTCTACCTGGGTCCGGCGCACCCGGTAGATGATGCGGAATCGTTGGCCAGCGGCCCGCACGCTGCGGAAGCCTTTGAGTTCTCCGAGAAGCGACTTGCCTTGGAGCTCGGGATCGAGGGCGAGCCCGTCGATCCGCTCCCGAATTGTTTCCAGGGTGCGGCGATCTGTGATTGTCGCCAGCATGTTGCGGGCCGTCAAGGCTAGGCGGACGCGATATGGGCCCGGCATCACAGGTCCAGTTCCCGCTTCACCTTCTCCCACGGGATGGTCTTTCCGCTCCGCGCCTCCCTGACGCTTCGCCGCAGCGCTCGCATAGTCTCCTCATCTCCGAGGATCTCCAGGGTCTCTACCAGACTCTCGTAGAACTCCCACGGGAGCACCGCGAGCACGGGCTTTCCCCGCTTGGTCACGGTCACCGCGCTTCCCGCCGGGGGCTGGTTCAGCGCCTCGGCCAGCTCCAGCAATTGCGATCGAACCTGGGTGATGGACATCGTCTTGGTCATGGGCACTCCTCCACACTGTGCACATGAGTGTACATGCACCCGTCCTGGGTGTCAATCTCCGGCTCAGGCTCGGTCGTGTATCGAAGAGGACGTAGTTACCTTGATTACCTTAATTGCGACCAGCATGCGGCCGCCTCAGCCTGTGGGTTGGGAGCCGTTGTTGACTCATCGGACGTGTCCATCGCGGGAAGGGGCCGGGAGGCATGCCGTGGAGACGCCGGGTACAGGGGACACTGCAATTTCTGTCGTCTTCCGCAGAAAAGGCTATGGGACGGCTACGTGCCTCGTAGTGAGGGAGTGCACGGTCAGGGAGGACTCCGCCGCCTGCGCAGGAGGAATGAACGCGGCCAGGGGTGATGTGGACACAGGAGACTCAAGGCTTGAATCCCTGCGTGCCATTTGAGAGGAAAAATCAGAAACCTTCTGAGAACTGATCACGTGTATTTCCTCATGCGCGATTTTGATGCTTGGCGGTCAAAACTATCGGTAGGGGGCCGGGGAGAGCCGAATCTGCCAGTTGGGAGCCCGGCCCCAGCTCCGTGGGTGGCCGAGTAGCGCATTGCATGCTCGAGAGCGGCGAGGCCCGCGGAAACAATGAGGTGGCGCCGTCGCAAAAACGGGAGGCGCGCCCCGAATGGATTTGCGGGGCCTCTTTATAAGATGCCGCATCGTGGGTCGAGTCGTGTCCGCCCCTCATGCCCAAAACCCGGCATTGGCCAATATTTGACTCCATCCCCCTCGTGTGTCTTCCGTCACGCATTTCATTCCATTTAGTCAAAATGACATGTCACGAGTTTGGCGAGACTGCCACTATGGCATAAATGATTCACACGAGACGACAAGCCACCCATCCACGAGCACCGGAAGCCCCTAAGTCCTTGGTAAGCTTCTGAATGGAGAGTGCTCGAAAATTTGGCAAGCCGCCTTCTTGGAACACCCGTTGCACTCGGACAGTCAACGTACCCCCGGATGCCAGGACCCAGAAGATCGGTGGTCGCCTGCATCGAAGGCGACCACAACGGCCCTTCATCAGGAGGCAACGGAATGTTTGAGATCCTGTTCGTCGTGACGCTGTTTGGGGTCTTGTACCTGGACATCATTGAGTTTCTCGACAAGTGCGATTCTCCCCCAACATCGACCTTCTGAGGATCCGCCTGGAGTCCTCAGGCGCCTTTATGCGCCTGCCCTGCTGCCCTGGCCAAGGACTGTGATTGCAGCTTGCCTCGTCCCTCCCACGCCGCACCTGCTCCTGCTGAGGCACGCCCGTCTGCCGATCCAACGGGACGTAAGCTCAATTTCTGTGTATGATGGCGGCCTCCGCGCGCCTTGTTCCCGTCAGTGAGAGCGGAAGCCGGCGCGCTGTCGGATCGCATCCAGTCTCGCCCACTCCGTTGCAATGCCGGTCGTCCGGTTCGGGCATCCATGAACATCTCGCCTCGGAGATCTGCCGGCCCCGGCAGAAGGCCCTGGTCGTCGTTCGCCAGCCGGGGGCTGTCAGCCAGGGCTAGCCCACGGCAGCGAGAAACCGATCGACCAGCTGATTGAGGACCCCGGCCCACTCGAAGTAGACCGAGTGGCCGACGTCCCAGACCTGCTCGACCTGAGAAAAAGGTACCGGAAAGCTTTGGGGAGCGAAGTGCTTGAATTCCCGGAGCAGCGCTTTCAATTCTTGGCCAAGGATGGGCCCGGCGAGGATGCTGTGATGCCGCGCGCCCGGTACGCGGCCCTTGGAGCGGACTCCGGCAGTGGCCGGAGCAGACGAAAGACGGGACGCCAGGGCCGATCTCCGCGAGCCGCGCAGTGGCGCACCCGAAAGGCGTGATCATCATGACCATGGTCGGATTCCCCTTTGTGCGCTTCGCCCCTTTGGAGGATAATACGTCGACTCACGAGGCCCGCCACTAGGGAGCGCTTGCCCGCTCGGGTGCGGCCTGAGCCGGACGGCTTGGGCAGTCCGCATTCCCCCCGTCCTCTCACTCCAGCTCCCGATGGCCGCCGGCGGTCTTCCCGTCCGCGGACAGGCTCGCGTGGGGCACTGACGTGCCTGTCCGGAGAGGCGCGGAATGGATTCGCCGACCAGTGCGGTGCGCGCCGGCGGAGCCGCCTCGGGCGGTCCGCTGCGCGCGAGGCAGCCTTTTCGCACACGTCATGAAGTCGCCGCAATCTCGGGGCGGCGACGGGAGGAAACCGCCATGGAGCACGCACCCTTTGATTTCGCAACGCTCCCGTTCGCCTATCAGCGGACGGATGGGAACATCCGGTATTGGTTCCGGAATGGCGAGTGGTCGGCCGGAGAGCTGACGGCCGATGAGCACGTCCCTCTCCATATTGCCGCCACGTGCCTGCACTACGGCCAGGAGATCTTCGAGGGCCTAAAGGTGTACCAGCGGCACGACGGCCGCCTCCAGACGTTCCGGCTGGTCGAGAACGCGCGCCGCTTCCAACGCTCTGCCCAGAAGCTCTTGATGCCGGCTGTCCCCGAAGGGCTGTTCCGCGACGCCGTGCACCGGGTCGTGCGCGCCAACCGGCGGTTCGTCCCGCCGTATGGGAGCGGCGCCAGCCTGTATGTGCGCCCGCTCCTGCTCGGGACGGGTCCCGAGATCGGGGTGAAGCCGAGCACGGAGTATCTGTTCCTAGTCCTCGTCACCCCCGTCGGGCCCTACTACAAGGGGGGTCTCACCCCGGTTCGCCTGCGGGTGGAGGAGGCGATCGACCGCGCCGCCCCGGGGGGCGTCGGGGACGTCAAGTGCGGGGGCAACTACGCCGCGGGGCTCCGGGCAACGGCGCCGCTCAAGGCGCAGGGCTACGCCGAGGTCCTGTACCTCGACTGCCGGGAGAAGAAGTACCTCGACGAGTCCGGCTCCTCGAACTTCTACGCCATCATCGGCTCCCGGTACGCCACACCGGCCAGCCCGTCCATCTTGCCCAGCATCACCAACGCGAGCGTCCGGCAGCTTGCCGCCGACCTGGGCCTCGTTGTCGAGCAGCGGCCGGTCGCGGTCGACGAGCTCCCGACTTTCACCGAGGCGGGGTGTCTGGGCACGGCCGCCGTCATCACCCCGGTGGAGGCCATCACCTATCGCGGCAAGGACTACACCTATCTGACGGACGGCCAGGCGGGGCCGATCACCCGGCAGCTCTACACCCGCCTGACCGCCATCCAGTGGGGCGAGGCGCCCGACCCGTACGGCTGGGCGGAGATCATCCCCGAGGACTGACACAGCGCCGGAGGCGTCGCGTGTAGTTGGGGACGCAACAAGTCTCGTGCGCTTGTGGAAGTGCTCCCCGACTACACGTTGCCCACGCCACCACTTCCCAGGGCATCCCGGCACACCTTGTCGCCTTCGGTCGCGTGCGCAGGAACTGCTCAGCAGGATGGCTAGACGATCTCCCAAATCCCGGCGGGGGCGATTTCTCATTTGACATCACCCCCCCACGACCTGATATAGACCAGCTCTCGGCATCGGGACCAGCATCGGAGGAGAATGGAGGGTACTAGGCCAAGAACACGCCCGCCAATGTGGGGGGATACCGCCGAGGTGCCGGCGCCACCCCCGCCCCCTGGGGACATGAAGGGAGGGGCAATCGTGTAGCAATGATCCCAGCGTCAGGACATGTTCTCCCGCCAGTGGGACTTGACCCACAAAGACCATCAACCGTACGTTCGAGATCCGAAGATATTGCACAGCAAGCGGCGGCCCCTGAAACTCTGGTTCATCACGTAGAAAGGGGATGAGAAACCATGCGAACCGTCAAGCTAACTCGCCTGACTCTGGCTGCGATTGCCGCTGTGCTTGTTGCTGCGGTGGCCGCTTCGGCAGGCCAGCCGCTCCTTTTGCGAGCGGGCTGCGGAGATCCGGGCGGGCAGTCCTCTCTGGCCACCACGGTGGGGAAATTCGCCGAGCTGGCAACCCAAAAGAGCAAGGGCGAGTTGAATGTCCAAGCTTTCTACCAATCCCTCGGAGCTGGCCCGGCTCTGACCCAGGCAGTCATCAGCGGGAGCGTGGACATCGGCACGGATGCGGCGGGCAGCCTGTCCCGCTTCACGGATGCGTTCCTCACTCTGGACCTGCCCTTCCTCTTCAAAAGCGATGCGGCCGTGCTGGACTTTTTCGACAAGGATCCCCACGGCAAGAAGATCATCGAGCAGTTCGAAAGGGAAGCGGGGGTGAAGGTCCTGATGCTTATCACCCACACGTCGACCTCGCCGATCAACGGAGCCAACATCTCGACCCGCAATAAGCTCCTGCGGGTACCGGCCGACATCAAGGGGCTCAAGCTGCGGACGATGACCACGCCGGTTGACCTCGCCCTGTTCAGGGCCTGGGGCGCCAATCCCACTCCCGTAGATTGGGGCCAGCTCTACTCCGCGGTGCAGCAGGGAGTGGTCGACGGCTCGACCGGCTCGACGCTCCCCGCCTACGCCTCGATCAAGCTGTACGAGGTCACGAAGTACTACCTCGCCTTGCCCTTCCGGAACTTCGTGCTGCCCTTGTACATGAATGCCAGCAAGTACAACTCGCTGACCCCGGGTCAACAGCAGGTCCTGCATGACGCCGCAGAGGAGGCCAAGGCCTTCAACCGCAAGGATGCGGTGGAGTTCGTCGATCGGGCTCTGGAGGTTACAAAGAAGGCAGGCGTGACGATTGTGTTCCCCACCCCGGCTGAATACGCGCAGTGGGCGTCGGTCCGCGAAAAGGTCTGGCAGGAGGTTGCCGAACAGTTCAAGGGGAAGATCGACCTGGACCTGGCCCGCGAGATCCAGAAGAACTACGGGCGTTAGGCGAGGCTTGCCGCCCAGGCAATTTGGGGCTGCCGGTCCTCGTAGTGTCTCTTGCGTCACGCGTCGGGCAGCAGCTTCCCGGTGTGTCTTTCGATGGGACCCGAGCACATCGGAGGCGGGCCGCAGGCCCATCGGCTCGCTGGTCGGGCCTCCTCGTTGGTTAGAGCAATTTCGCGAGCATTTTCCGTTCGTTCGAAAGAGAAGGAGAGCGGATGGAGAGGAAGGAGGGGCGGGGGAGCGGGCCCGTTGTTTTCCTCAGCGATGCCCTGGACCGGCTAACCGAGGTTTTCTACCTGGCGACGACGGCCGGATTTGCGGCACTGATGGCGGTGGGAGTCTTCTGTCGGTACGTCTTGAATAGCTCCCTGGCGTGGTCCGACGAATTGGCGATGATGCTGTTCGTTTGGTCCACGTTCCTGTCCATCGCCACAGGGTATCGGCACGATAAGCACACGGGGGTCCGCTTTGTGGTGCAGGCCCTCCCGCCCGCCGGGCAAACAGTGGCAAACTTCCTTGCCGACGGGCTGGCGGGGGGGTTTCTCTTGAGCCTGCTCATGTCGGGCATCGAGGCCATTCCCTCCACGGTGCGGGTCCATACCGACGTTCTCCTCCTCCCCAGCACCGTGTCGTATGCAGCCATTCCGGTGGCGAGTGGGTTGATGCTGGTACACTGGCTGCGCCGCATCGTGGCCGAGGACCGCTGGAGAGCGATTATCGGGAAGCTCGTGTTTGCCGCGGCCGTGTTCGGTCTGCTGTATCTTCCCCTCGGTCTGTATCTGCCCCTCGTTGGCTCGGCGCGCTACTGGTTCCTCACGGTTGTCTTCCTCCTATCGCTTTTCCTGGGTGTGCCAGTGGCCTTCGCCCTCGGCTTGCTGGCCATCGCCTACCTGTCGGTCGTGGGCACGATGCCCTTCCTGACGGGTGCCATGCAGATATTCTTCGGAACCGAAACACTTACCTATCTGGCGATTCCGCTGCTCATCCTTTCCGGTACCCTCATGCACGTAGCGGGCATTGCCGAACGGATGGTTGATTTTGCGCAGGTGCTGGTCGGGCGGGTGCGGGGCGGCCTCGGCATGGCCGACATTGTCACGAGCCTGATCTTTGCCGACATCTCCGGATCGGCTGTCTCGGATACGGCGGCGATCGGGGCACTGGTCATCCCGGAGATGCAGCGACGAGGGTACCGCGCCGATTTCGCCGTGGCCTTGCAGGCGTCGGCAGGAACGCTGGGTCTGATGTGCCCGCCCGCCATCGCCCTGATGATTTATGCGGCGGTCATCAACGTGTCGGTGAGCCGCCTCTTCGCTGCCGCCATCGTGCCGGCGTTCCTGGTGGCAGCGAGTTTTGCGCTGGTGACGTACGTGCACGCCCGTAGGAACGGGTACCCGGCTGAGCATGTGCCCCGCGAGGAGATCCTGCCACGCATCTGGCGAGCCGTCCCCGGCCTGTTCGCCGGGGTCGTCGTGGTGGGGGGCATTCTCGCCGGGATTTTCACTCCAGCGGAAGCCGGGGCGGTGCTGCTCGTCTACGTGCTCCTGCTTGGTGTGACGCTCTACCGCAAGCGCATCAACCTTGAGGAGATCGTCCATTCCACCCTAGAGGCGGGCTATACGAGCGGCATGACCCTCTTCCTGACGGCGACCTCGGTCGCCGTGGGGTTCATGCTGGCGAGTGATCTGATCCCGACACACATCGCCGAGGTCGTCTCTCACCTCACCCAGGACAAGTACATGGTGCTTCTGCTGCTGAACCTCTTCTTCATTGGCACGGGGGTCCTTCTTGAGCCTCCGGCGGTCATCGTTGCCTTCCTGCCTTCGGTGATGCCGCTCCTGCACAATGTGGGGGTCGATCCCGTGGTCTGGGGGGTGATATTCGTCATTAATGCCGGAGTCGGCATGATCCACCCGCCGGTCGGTCTCACCTTGTATGTCTCAGCCGCAATCGGCAAGGTGCGAATTGAGCGGGCGGCGCTCGCGGCGTTACCGTTTCTTGCGATCATGCTGCTGGATCTGATTCTCGTCTCGCTGGAGCCCAATTTCTCCCTGCTCTTGCCGCACCTTCTTTTTGGTTATCCCTTGAGGTGAAGCCCGGGGTCGTCAAAGGCGTCTCCGGTAGCGTCGAATGGGCCTCGTGAGTTCGGGGACGCAGTTCAAGGGAAGAACTTCCAACCATCTGGAGAAGAGGGGGATAGCCCCCTGCGCATCAGAAGCGGTAGTGTGCCGGCGCTTACCCGCAAGCAGAGGAGGTCCATTGTGGCAATAACCCTCCGGTATCTTGGCTGGTCGGCCTTTGAAATGAGTTTGGCCGATGGGCGGCGGATTGTCCTCGATCCACTACTCACGGGAGCGCCCGACCAGGATGTGCCGCCGAGTCCGGCGAAGGTGGAGGAATTTGATAAGGCCAGCATGGTCCTGGTGACCCACGCAGCAGGGGATCACCTCGGGCAGGCGTTCGACATCCTCCGCCGGAGCAAAGCGACGCTGGTCTGCGATGTCGCTACCAGGTTCCTGGCCCTGGCGGCCGGCATTAGGAGAGAGCGCATTTACCACATGGTTCCCGGCGTCCAGTTCGAGTTTGAGGGCCTTCGCGTCAAGGCGCTCGCGGCCCAACATCTGTCATTTCGAGAGGTTGGCCCGAACGCATACATCAGTGCGCCGCCTCTGAGCTATCTCGTGACCACCCCGGAGGGAGACCGCATCTTCCTGGGAGGCGACAGTGCGATCAGCAAGGATCATCAGCTGTTCGGGGAGTTATACGAACCGCAGATCGCCGTTCTCGGAGTTGGTGGAGTCAATGTAATGGGCCAGTCCTTTACGGAGCTTTACCCCGCGGAGGCGGCCCTCGTCGCCAAGTGGCTGAAGGTCCAAGTGGCGATCCCCATCCATTATCGCTTCGATGAAGGAGTGCGATTCGCACAGGAGCTGAAATCCCGCGCTCCGGGGGTCCGGGCCAAGCTGCTTCGTCCTGGCGAATTCTATCGGTACCCGGACCCGGCGTGATTTGCCGGGGTCCGAAAGCAGGGTACCGGACACTTTTGCGAGGTGAGCGGCTGAGGTCCTTGAATGGCGCCCGCAATTCCTGCCGATCAAGGCGGTCGAGCCCCGGAGGCGCGAGCGCCGAGGGGGAGCTGGGACAATTCGAACTTCGGAATGCGAGTCTCGAAATGGAAGGAAACGGGATACAGGCAGCCCAACGCACCGCCTCCTGAGGGCGAAGAGGCGCAGAGGCAAACGAGATGGGGAGGCGACAGGGAGAGAGGGTGCGGGGGTGAAGACGCGTTGAGGGTTTTGTTAACTCAACGGACATGCCTATTGCGGGCAGGCGCCGTGGAGGCGCCGGGTCCCGCCAGCGGAGGTCCGGCCCGGCGTCCCTCCCCCAAATAGGCGTTGCCCCCGCGGGCCGAGCCGTGGTATGCGAGGGCGGTTCTCAACCCGCGGGCACAGGAGGACACCTGCATGGATTCGCGCGAGATCTGCGAGCGGTACGAGCGGTTGTACACGGGGGCGGTCGCCGACATCCTGGACGAGAAGGGGTACCGGTCCCAGTGCCTCGGCGCGGCGCTCCGGCCCCTGCTGCCCACCCGGCGGGCGGCCGGCTTTGCCTACCCGGCCCTGGGGGAGGCCTGCGCGGACGTGGGCTACGACTGCCGGCCCGCCATCCTGACGTTTTTGGGCGGGATCCCCACGAATTCGATGGTGGTCTTCGACCCAGGCAAGGAGAAGGTCTGCGCCGCCTGGGGTGAGTTCATGGCGCTGGTGGCGCGAAACAACGGCTGCCGTGGCGTGGTCGTGGACGGGCCGATCCGCGACGCCGAGATGATCGTCCAGGCCGAGTTCCAGATCTTCCACACCGGCTTCTGGCCGGTCTCCTCCGTCGGGCGCTGGCGGCCGGTCCACGCCGGCCACCCGGTCCGCTTCCAGGGGGTCGAGGTGCGGCCCGGGGACCTGGTCCTCGGCGACGTCGACGGGGTGGTGGTGGTGCCGCGGCCCCTGGTGGAGGAGGTGCTCCTGGCCGCCGAGGGCTGCTACCAGGCCGAGCGGAGCATGAAGGAGGAATTGCGGGCCGGCAAGACCATGGCAGAGGTCTTCGAGAAGTACGGCCGCTGGTGAGGGCCGGGACCCACGATGCCCCCAGGCTTCGCGAGCATCGCGCTCCCGGTCCCGCCGCCTATTCCTTCCGGCCTGCCTGCCCGGCCTCGATCATGGCCCGGATGTTGTCCACGGGCGTGTCCGGCGCGACGGCGCATCCGGCATTGAGGATGTCCACGCCCTCGGCGAGGCACTGCCTGGCCGCAGCAGCCACTTCGCCGGACGAGCCGTCGCGAAGGAGCGAGGTCGGCAGGTACCCGATCAGGGCCGCCCGGCCCTTGAGATGCGCGCGGGCGGCCGCGATGTCGGTCTTCGCGTCGAAGCTGACGCCGCGAAATCCGGCGGCCGCCAGGTGCGGCAGCTGCCGGGTCAGGTCGCCACAGATGTGGATGATAAGCGGGCGGCCGATGCCCCCTGTCAGCCGGCGGTGGGAGGGGAAGACGTGCTCCAAGTACTGGGTCGGGGAGATGAGGTCCCCGGAAGCGGTGGGATCCCCGACCTGGATGAGGTGGGCCCCGGCGGCGTACTGGGCCTCGAGGTAGCGCGCCTCCAGGCGCGCAGCGGTCGCGACAACCGCCCGCACCTTTTCCGGCTCGTCGAGCATCCACACCAAGAGGGTCTCCACGCCGAATAGGCAGCCGGCCAGCGTGAAGGGGCCGAGCACCGAGGCGATGACCGGCACGCGCCCGCCGTACTGTCTCCGGGCGATCCGGATGGCCTCCAGGACTACCGGAAAGCGGCCGCGGGCCAGGAGGTCGTCGGCGAGGGTAAACTCCTCCGGCGTGCGGAAGGGCGGCGTTCGGAGCCTGGGCAGCGCGGTCTGGGTCCCGAAATCGACCTCACCCCCCAGGGCCTCCGACTCCACCGTCATGTCGATGGGCACCTTCACCGACTCCAGGCCGCAGACGAGGTGCGCCGCCGCGCCGGCACGCGCCATCTGCTCGGGATCGCGGTGGGCATCCGGCCAGCGCGTCCCCACCTGCCGCATGAGGTCGACGGTCACGACGCTGGTCACGCCCATCACGGGGGCACGATCCACCGGCTGCAGGTTCAGGACACGCTGAAGTCGTTCGACCGGATTCACTCACGCCTCGCTTTCGTGAAAGGGCTCGACACCGGGACATACTTCTATCGCCTCCACCGTCCCGGCGGCAACCCCTTTCTTCCGCTCCCCAGTGCGAATCCCTGATCCCTTCGACGAGGCCCTCCGGCGCTAGCGAACTCGCTCAAGGAGCCGGCGGAGGCCGGCCAGGGACTCCCGCACGCCGTCCTCCGGACGCCCGCCCGGCGGGACGTAATGGTTCTCCAGCGTGATCACCCCCCGGTAGCCATCCTCGGCCAGCGCGCGGAGCTGTCCCAGCAGATCAACCTCTCCGGTTCCCAGCGCCACCCATCGCGCCATGCCGGTGGCGGGGTCCCGCACGGCATCCTTGACATGGACGTGCCCGACGAGGTGCTTCACCCGCCGGTAGCCGTCCGGGAAGGGCACCTCCCCGCCGAAGTAGGCGTTTCCCGGATCCCAGAGGAGCCGCAGGGTGGGCGAGTCCAGCTCGTCGAGGAGGCGCGCCGCCTCCGCGCCTGTCCCCACGTTGCACTCGTAGTCGTTCTCCATCACCAGGGTCATCCCCTCCTGCCGGGCCAGGGCGATCGCCTCCTGCAATCGCCGGTGAAGCGCCGGCCAGAATGCGCCGGGGTCGCCCTCGATGCGCCAGAAGGAGAAGCACCGGATCAGGCGGGTCTCCAGGAGCCTGGCGATGCCGAAGGCCCGGCGCAGGACATCCATCTCGCCCGCCTCATCCCGGGGCCGGGCGTGGTGGGTCTCGGCAGGGGCTGTCCCCCGACCTCCGAGGTAGCACTTAAACAGCGGCGCGGCGACGCAGGGGACACGCAGGCCCCGCTCCCGGATGGTCTTGCAGACCTCCAGCACCGTCTCCTGCGGCTGGTCTGCCAGGTTCTTGCCCCAGGCGCTGCGAATCTCGATCCAGCGGAGCCCCAGCTCCTGGACGACGTCGAGCGCCCGGGGAAGGTCCTGGTCGATGTCATCGGCGAAGACGGCCAGCTCGAACATGGGATCCTCCGTGCGGCTTCCGCCGATCACGTCAGGCGGGGACTAGGTGAGGCCGCCAGCATTTCCGGCTCGTAGTGGGCCAGCGTCGATCCGGGTCCGCGCATGGCGCTCACCCGCCTGAGCGCCAGTGGACGATGAGGCCGAGGTGCGACTCCGAATTGTCGCGAAGCATGGCGTGGGCGCCCAGGGCCCGGTCCATGTCGAGCTCATCGGTGATCAGCCCCTCGGTCGTAAGGTCGCCCGCCGCCATAAGATCGAGGGCCAGGCGCAGGTTCCGCAGGCGGGGCCATACGTGGCCGGCGTCGAAGGGCAGCGCGGTCTCGTGTCCCCCGACCAGGCGGAGGGCCTTCCGGTGCACCAGGCTGTAGACATCGAGGGCGACGGTCCCGCGGGTGGAGCCGAGCAGGACGACCCTGCCGCCCCGGGCCGCCGCCTCCAGGGCGATGGCGACCAGGGCCGGATTGCCCGTGGCCTCCACGACGATGTCCGCCCCGCCGGCCCCCAGGGCCCGCTCCAGGGCGATCGGGATCTCCTCGCGCGAGGTGTCGACAGGGAGGATGCCCATGCCTTCGGCCAGGCGCAGCCGCGAGGCCAGCCGGTCCACGCCCGCCACGGGCCGGGCGCCGGCCAGACGGTACAGCTGGCCGGCCAGCAGGCCGACGAGTCCCAGCCCCAGGATGACGACGTGCTCGCCCAGCTCGGGCGGGGCCAGGCGCAGGGCCGTGAAGGCGATGCCGGCCAGGCGGGCGAGCGTCGCCCGGGCGCCAGGGACGCCGTCCGGCACCGGCACCACGGCGTGGGTCCGCGTGTCGGCCACGGCGAAGGTGCCGTGTCCGGCCTCCATGAGGACCCGCTGTCCCACCTGCAGCCCGCGCACCTCGCTCCCCAGAGCGTGGACCTCGCCCACCATGGCGTAGCCCGGCCGGTGCGGCATCAGGGGGAACGGCGGCCGGGGCAGGCTGAACCCGATGTGGCTGCCGGTGAAGATGGCCAGCTCTGTCCCGGGGCTGACCAGGCTGCAGAGCGAGCGCGCGACGACGGCATGGGCCTCGGGGGGCTCGGGAATCTCGAAATGCTCCCAGGCGGCCTGGTTGACCTCGGGGAACAGCAATCGCAGGGCCTGCACAGACGCCTCCTTGTCGGGGCCGGCGGGATTATCCCTTCAGGCCGGTGGTGGCAATCCCGCTCACCAGGTACCGCTGAAGGACGGCGAAGACCACCGTGACGGGGATGATGGAGAGCACGGTCATGGCCAGGACGTAATTCCAGTCGGTCACCAGCTCGCCCCGGAAGCGGGCGAGGCCCAGCTGCAGGGTGAAGAGGCGATCCTGGTTGATCACAATGAGGGGCCAGAGGAAGTCGTTCCACCGCCACATGACGGAGAACACGGTGAGCACCGCCAGCGCCGGTCGTGTGAGCGGCAGGACGACCTGCCAGAAGACCCGGAACTCGCCGGCCCCGTCGATGCGCGCCGCCTCGAGCAGCTCGTCCGGGATGGTCAGCATGTACTGCCGCAGGAGGAACACCCCGGTGGGCGTCGCCGACGGGGGGATGATGATGCCCCAGAGGGAGTTTGCCATGCCGAGCTTGGCGATCACCAGGTACACCGGCAGCATGATGACCTGCAGCGGGATCATGAGGGTGCCGAGGATCACCAGGAAGACGGCATCCCGGCCGGGGAAACGGTACTTGCTGAGGGCGAAGGCCGCCATGGAGTTGATGCTGAGGGTGAGCGCGGTCGCCGTCACCGTCACCGTCACGCTGTTCGCCAGGTAGCGCAGGAACGGGAAGCGCACGAGGGCGCCCGAGTAGTTGGTCACGATCCAGTGCCGCGGCAGGAAGGTGGGTGGAATATGGTAGATCTCGCTCAGGCCCTTGAAGGACGACAGGGCAATCCAGAGCACCGGCAGGAACATCACCGCGGTGCCGAGCACCAGACAGCCGTACGCCCCGATCGTGGCCGCGTCCACCCGTCCGCTGCGCGGCTGCGCCATCGTGACAGAGGTCGTCATGCTGGCTCCCTCACATCGACTCCCGCGACCGGCCGAGGAGGTATTGCGTGACCGTCAGGGTGAAGATCACCACGAACAGCACCAGCGAGGCGGCGGCCGCCAGCCCGAACTGGTCGAGCTGGAACGCGGAACGGTAGATGTACTGGACGATCAGGAGCGTGGCCGTCCCCGGCCCGCCGCCGGTCAGCACGTAGATGTGGTCGAAGACCTCGAAGCTCCGGATCATGCTGAGGATCAGGACCACCATCATGGTCGGCATCAGCATGGGCAACGTCACGTGACGGAAGCCCGCCCACCGGCCGGCGCCGTCGATTCGGGCCGCCTCGTACAGGCTGGCGGGGATGGATTGCAGGCCGGCGAGCACGATCATCGCGAAGAATCCCAGCGTTGCCCAGACGTGGACGAAGATGGCCCAGAACATGGCCCAGTCCGCGCGGAGCAACCAGGGCTGCCGCGCGAGGCCCAGGTCCTGCAGCACGGCGTTCAGCACGCCGAACCGGTTGTTCAGGATCCACTGCCACACGAGGGCCACCACGACGGGCGACAGGAGGACCGGGAAGAAGAAAGCGCTCCGGAAGAACCCGCGAAGGCGGACGTTCTGGTTCAGCAGCACGCCGATCAGGACCGACAGCAGGGTGATCAGGCCGACGTCGCCCACCACGAAGACCACGAGGTTCTGCATGGCCCGCCAGAACAGGTCGTCCTGCTGGGCCAGGTAGCGAAAGTTCGCGAGGCCGGCGAACTCGGGGGGGTGGTAGGGCGAGGTCCGGAACAGGCTGAGGTAGAAGTTGTACAGGGCCGGGGCGATGATGAAGATGGCAAAGACGGCCAAGTTGGGCGAGAGGAACAGGTACGGCGTGATCCTGATCCGACCACGGCGGGATGCTTGCATGGCGGCCGGCCTCCAGCCCGACATTGCGCCGGGTGAGCGATGGCCGCCGCCGACCCCTCGGGGCAGGGGCCGGCGGCGGACTGCCCCGAGGGCTACTGCCTGATCAGCTCCTTGGCCTTGGCCTGGGCCAGCCCCAGCGCCTTGTCGACCGTGAGCTCGCCGGTGATGGCCTGGGTCACGCGGTCGCGGACCTCGTTGGCGACGGGGCCGAAGTGGAGGTTGTAGTTGTCCACGTACGCCGACTGCGGGAGCTGCCCCAGGCCCTTGACGAAGGTGTTCATGTCCTCGTTCCGCACCGGGTACTTCACCCCCCGCCGGACGAGGTCCTTCCGCGTCGGCAGGAACATCGCCTGGCTGACGTACTCGGTCATGGCCTTGGCGCTGCCCAGGAATTCCATGAGGCGGGCGACCTTGTCGGGCGCCTTGGTGTTCTTGAAGGCGATGATGAACTTGCCGCCCGGCATGCCACCGTGCTGGCCGTCGTAGCCGTTCATGACCGCCTTCCACTCGAACTTGGTGCCGATGGCCTCGTCGAACTGGGAGACCTGCCAGTTGCCGGAGATGTAGAACACGAGCTGGCCGTTGACGAACTGCTGGTTGGCGCCCACGTAGCCCGTCCCGCCGGCCCAGATGTCCAGGGGCATCGTCCCGTTCTTGTGGAAGCCCACGAAGGCCTCGACCCCCTTCCGGGTCTCCGGGCTGGTGATGCGGACGTCCTTCCCGTCGGCGGTGAAGTAGCCGCCGCCGTAGGACTGGAGGAAGCCGTCCAGGCGATGCCCGCTGCGGTCCGCCGTCGCCGCGAAGGCCACCCCGGTGGCCTTCTGGACCTTGGCCGGCGCCGCCATCCACTCCTCCCAGGTCACCCGATCGCCGGCGGGCAGGGGAACGCCGGCCTGCTTGAACAGGCTCACGTTGACGAAGGGCCCGTTCATGGTGAGATCGTGGGGGATGCCGAACACTTCCCCCTTCGGGCCGGTGACGGACTTCACCGGCTCGTCCAGGAACTCCTTGATGAAGGTGCGGTTCTTGAGGTACGGCCGCAGATCCAGCGCGTACTGGAAGTAGCGGTACGGCTCGTTGACGCGGGCCAGGTCGGGCGCCTGGCCGCCGGAGGCCTGCGTGACGAGGAGCTGATTCAGCTCGGCGAAGGGGACGATCGAGAACTCGATCTTGATATCGGGGTTGGCCTCATTGAACTTCTTCACCAGCCCTTCGATGGCCGGCTTGTCCGGCCCATCCGTGAACCAGAGGAAGCGCAGGGTCGTCACCTGGGCCTCGGCGGGCGGTCCTGCGACCAGGGCCATCCCGAGGAGGAGCAGGACTGCTGCGAGCAGAGCAGCTCTCTTCATGGGGTCCCCCTTGCCCTTGCGGGCTTCGCCGGTCAATCAGACGCGGGCCATTTCACAGGATGATGAGCGGCTGTCCGCCTCCAAAAACGCCGCGCAGGCCGGGCGCCCCCCCGCCGGCGTGCCAGCGGCCGGGACGCCCGCGCGGCAGTCCTCGAAGACGCTGTCACAGGTGTTCACCAGGTTGTCCTTGGAAAATCGTCGGGCGCAGAGCTGCGCGAGCCAGTCCTTGAGGAAGGCGTGCCCGTCCCGGCCGTCGGTCCGCCACTCGGTGATCGAGGGGAGGTGTCAGAGACGCGCCCCGTACCATGCTGCCGCCGCCGACGAACGTGATCTTCATCGTGACCTGCGTCCCGTCCGTATGATGGCGAAGCGGCCAACGATTAACCCACGTGCACGGCCAAGTCAAGGGAATTGCTGGCTGACTGACGTGGTTCCCGAAGCCGCTCGCAGGCCGTTTTGGGTCCCCCAGCACCCGCGCATCCGCAGCGATCAGCCTCCTCCGCTGCCCGCTGGCCTCTCGCCGAGACGAAAGTGCGCGGCAACCCGCTGGAAGGCTGCGAGCTGCCTCGACTCCGAACCGGAGCCGTATTCCAGTTTATGCGCCATGAGCGAGACGCCCTTCGGCGCTTGACTCTGCGACCCTGGCCGTGGTAGCGTCCCTGCCGTTCGACTTCCTGGGCTTTTTCCCGTCACGATTCGGCCGCCCCCGGCCGGTCCCGCCCGATCGGCCCGCGTCCGAGCGAGGCTGACTTTCCCAACTTCCTCTCCCGTTCGCGTGCAGATGCAGACGGAGATGACCGCGCTGCACCAGCGCCTCAAGACAACGATGATCTCCGTCACGCACGACCAGATCGAAGCGATGGCGATGCCCGTCAAGATCGTCGTGCTGCGCGGGGGACGCGTCGAGCTCCTCGAACCGCGGGGCGCGACGGCCTTCCTGTATTGCACGCTGCCGAGCGGAGAGAAGCTGGCGGCGCGCCCCGAGGCCTGAGGCGATGCAGCCTATCGTCGCCGCGTCGTTCGTCGAGCGCAGCGCGGATGGCGCGCGGTTCGCGCTGCAAGACGGGTGGCAGTGCCGCATCTTTGTTCTCGCGAACGATCTCGTGCGTGTGCTGTTCCTTCCGCCGGAAGGACTGCGCGAGCCGCGCACGTGGATGGTCGCGCCCAACGGCGGCGACGTGCCTTGGGAGGGGCGCGATCGGCTCGACGTTGCGGCGTTCGAGCGTCCGGCGTTCGATGTCGAAACCGGCGAGCGCGAGGTCGTCCTGCAAACGCCCGCGTTGCGGGTCGCGGCGCGGCTCGATCCGTTCGGGCTCGAATGGTCGGCGCGAGGCGCCGGGCGCTTCGCAGCCGATCGCCCTACCTCGGCCTATCAGTGGAGTCCTCAGAGCGGGACGCTGCGCCACTTCATGGTCCGCCAATCCGACGACCGCTACTTCGGGCTGGGCGACAAGACCGGCCCGCTCGACAAGCACGGGCGGCGACTTCGCACGCTCGCGCTCGATGCGCTTGGCTACGACGCCGAGACGAGCGATCCGCTGTACAAGCACTGGCCGTATCTCATCGTGTGCGACGCGACCAGCAACGTGGCGTACGGGCTCTTCTACGACACGCTGTCAAGCGCGACGTTCGACCTCGGCTGCGAACACGACAACTACCACGGCTTCTACCGCTATTGCGAGATCGAGGACGGCGACCTCGACTACTACGTCTCCGTCGGCCCTGCCGTCCGCGACGTCGTGCGCAAGTTCGCCGAGCTGACCGGCCGGATGGCGTTCGGCCCCCGCTGGAGCCTGGGCTACGCGAACACGGCCATGAGCCTTACCGACGCGCCGGATGCGCAGGCGCGACTGTCGGATTTCATCGGCACAGCCTCGCAAAAGGACATCCCGATCAGCGCGTTCCACTTCGGCTCGGGGTACAGCAGCGTCGGTCCTCGCCGGTACGTCTTCACATGGAACCGCAGCAAGTTTCCGGATCCCCACGCGCTCGTCGGCCAGTTCGAGCGCGCCGGGATCCGGCTCGTCGCGAACGTCAAGCCCTGCCTGCTCGACGATCATCCCGCATTCGCAGAGGTCGCGGCGCGCAACGCGTTCGTCAACAAGGCGGGAGGCGGCGAGCCTTCGATCAGCCAGTTCTGGGATGGCCAGGGCGCGCATATCGACTTCACGCATCCCGAGGGGGTCCGGTGGTGGCAGGAGTCGCTCGCGCGCCAGCTGCTCGACTACGGCATCCTGGGCTGGAACGACAACAACGAGTACGAGATCTGGGACGAGGCGGCCGCGTCGCACGGATTCGGCCGGCCAATACCGATCGCGCGATCGCGCCCGCTGCAGCCGCTGCTGATGACACGTGCGAGCTACGAGGCGCAGGCGGCGCGCTTCCCGGGCGAGCGCGTCTTCACGGTGACGCGGTCGGGGCCGCCGGGCATCCAGCGCTACGCGCAGACATGGTCGGGGGACAATGCGACCTCGTGGCGCACGCTGCGCTGGAACATCCGCATGGGCCTGACGATGGGTCTGTCGGGCATGTTCAACGTCGGCCACGACGTCGGCGGCTTCGCCGGCCCCGTTCCCGATCCCGAGCTGCTCGTGCGATGGGTGCAGAGCGCGACGTTCAGCCCCCGCTTCATCATGAACTCGTGGAAGGCCGGCGGCGAGGTGAACACGCCGTGGTTGCATGAGAGCGTGACGTCGATCATCCGCGACTGGATTCGGCTGCGCTACCGGCTGATGCCGTACCTGTACACGCTCTATTGGCGCGCCGCGCAATTCGGCGAGCCGATGCTGCGGCCGCTGTTCTACGAATTCGAGCCCGATGCAAGCGCCTGGGCCGACAGCGACGACTTCATGCTGGGGCCGAGCCTGCTCGTGGCGTCGGTCGTCGAAGCCGGCCAACGCCAGCGGCGGGTCTATCTGCCACAGGGACCGGCCGGTTGGTTCGACTTCTGGTCCGGAAACCGTTTCGGCGCCCGCAGGACAGTGCGCGCGCCAGCCCCGCTCGAGCGCATCCCTCTCTTCGTTCCGGCCGGCGCAATGGTTCCGACAACGGACACAGACGACATGCGCAGGCGGCACGACGAGCCGTCGCGCGCGCTGCGCATCTTCCCCGGGCGCGGCCGTATGACGACGACCTTCACGCTGTACGAAGACGACGGGCGTACGCTCGCGTATCGCGACGGCGACTGGGCGCAGGTCGCGTTCGAGATGACGACGGGCGCGACGACGATCGCGTTGCAGGCGCGCAAGAGCGGCGGCTATCGGCTGCCGTACGAGCGCATCCGCGTCGTACTGCCCGCCGGCGAGCGCAGGAGCGTGCGGCTCGACGGACAGGGGGTCGCGCTCGTCGTCGGATGAACGGGACGTCGCGGCCGCCGTCGGGCCACATTCCTCGCGCACGACGTGCGCTGGCTGACCGTATTCCGCGCGCGCCACAAGAGGGCGGCGGCGCCTCCTGGCACGTGCGGCGCTAGCCTTTCGATTGGCCGGCACGTCCCTTCTCCCTCCCCGCGGCGACCCGCCGGTCCCTCGCTCCGGCCGCGGGAGTGGCCGGATGTCACGCTCCGCCGGCGGCGGGGCGTGCCGCTTACCTGACGGGTGCCCGCCGCCAGCCGAGGAGCTTCCCCTTGACGGGGCCGTCCACCCGGGGTAGGGTCGGCGCACAGGGATGTCGGAAGCCCGCGCCGGACCGGCGCGGCGCAGCCACACGAGATCCGGCAAGAGGAGGAGCATCATGCAGACACGCGTCGCCCTCGTCACGGGCGGCTCACGGGGCATCGGCCGCGCCATCGCGCTGGAGCTGGCCCGCGCCGGGTACGCGGTGGGGGTCAACTACGCCAACCGGCAGGATCAGGCGGAGGCGGTCGTCGCCGCGATCGCGACCGGCGGCGGGGAGGCGACTGCGCTCCAGGCGGATGTGGCCGACCCACGGGCGGTCGAGGCGATGTTCGCCGCGCTCGACCGGCGCTTCGGCCGCCTGGATGCCCTGGTGAACAACGCCGGCATCGGGACCCGGATCGAGTCCCTCACCGCCATCGACGATGCCACCTGGCGACGCACGCTGGCGGTAAACCTGGACGGGGCCTTCTACTGCCTCCGCGCCGCGGTGCCGCGCCTGCGGGCGGCCGGCGGGGGTCGGATCGTGAACGTCTCTTCGGGGGCGGCGAAGACGGGAGGGGCGATCGGGGCACACTATGCGGCCAGCAAGGCCGGCCTCCTGGCGTTGACCGCCAAGGCCGCCCGCGAGCTCGCCCGCGAGGGGATCGCCGTGAACGCCGTCCTGCCCTCGGTGATCGAGACCGAGATGATGGAATCGCTGGCGGCAACCCCCGCGGCCCGGGAGCGGCTGCAGGCCCAGTTCCCCATCGGCCGCTTCGGCCAGCCGGAGGAGGTGGCGCAGGTGGTGCGCTTCCTCGTGGCCGAGGCGCCGGCCTACCTGACGGGCGAGTTTCTCAGCCTGCGCGGCGGACGGCTGTAGCGCCCCCCGCCCGCGCTCACGGCAGCAGGCCGGCGGCCTTCATGGCCGTGTAGGTCAAGTAGCCTCCCGACAGGTTGTGCGCCCGATACCCGCGCTGCGCCAGGAATCGCGTCGCGGAGTAGGCCCGCTGTCCCACCACACAGCAGATCCAAAGATCGCGGTCCTTCGGCAGATCGCCATACCGATCGCGAAGCCGGGAGAGCGGCAGGTTGATCGCCCGGGGGATGTGGCCCTCGGCGAACTCGTCGGGCTCCCGCACATCCAGCACCAGTGCATCCGTGCGGGCGAGCTCCGCCCAGTCGGCGATGGGCATGTCGCCGGTCAGCACATTCGCCGCGAGCATTCCCGCCATGTTGACCGGATCCTTGGCGGCGCCATACTGCGGCGCATAGCACAGCTCGGCCTCGGCCAGATCGTGGACGGTGCCCCCGAACTGCATGGCCGTCGCGATCACGTCGATCCGCCTCTCCACCCCCTCGCGCCCGACCGCCTGCGCACCCAGGATGCGCCCGTCGGGGACCGAGAACACCAGCTTGAGGTGGATGCGGCTGGCCCCGGGGTAGTAGCTGGCGTGGTGCCACGGGTGCAGGTATACCTTCTGGAAGGCCGTGACCCCCGCCCGCCGCAGGCCCTTCTCGCTGGCGCCGGTGGAGGCGACGGTCAGGCCCAGCACCCCCACCACGGCGGTGGCCTGCACCCCGCGGAACCGCGTGGCCCGCCCGGCGATCGATTCGGCCGCCACGCGGCCCTGGCGGTTGGCCGGCCCCGCCAGCGGCAGGACGGTGTCCTGGCCGGTCACCACATCCGGCACCTCGACGGCGTCGCCCACGGCCCAGATATGCCGATCGGAGGTGCGCATCTGGTCATCAACGGCGATGCCCCCGCGCCGCCCCAGGCGCAGGCCGGCCGCCTCGGCCAGGGCGATCTCGGGCCGGACGCCGATGGCGAGGATGACGAGATCGGCGGGCAGCGCTGCCCCGCTCTCGGCGACGACGCGCAGGCCGCCGTCCTCGCGCCGCTCGATGGCGGCCAGCCCGTCGCCCAGCCGGAGCTGCACGCCCTCCGCCCGGAGGTGCTCCAGGAGGGGCGCGGCCATCTCCGGATCGAGCGGTGGCATCACCTGCGGCAGCTTCTCGAGGACGGTTACGGCCAGCTTCCGGTGGCGCAGGTTCTCGACCATCTCCAGCCCGATGAAGCCGGCCCCGACGACCACCGCGCTGGCGGCGTTCCGCTCGGCGATCCACGACCGGATGCGGCGCGAATCGGGGATGCTGCGCACCGCGAAGACGCCGGGCAGGTCCACGCCGGGCAGCGAGGGGCGGATCGGCGCCGCGCCCGGGGCCAGCACCAGCGCGTCGTAGCGCTCCGTGCGACTGGTGCCGCTCTTTCCATCGCGCACCGTGATGGTGCGCGCCCTGCAGTCGATGCCGGTGACTTCGGTCTCGGTCTGCATCTGGACGTTGAAGCGGACGCGGAACAGCTCCGGCGAGGCCACCAACAAGGCCTTTTCCTCCGCGATGACATCGCCGACGTAATACGGCAGCCCGCAATTCGCGAAGGAGACGTACGGACCGCGCTCGAAGACGACGATCTCGGCCGATTCGTCCAGGCGCCGCAGGCGCGCCGCGCATGAGGCGCCTCCCGCGACGCCGCCGACGATAAGGACGCGACGCGGAGCCGCGGGGTTGCCCGGGCCACCCGGGTGTGGATCGGCGTGCTGGCTCATGCAGACTCCTCCTGCGTTAGCCCCATTCCGAAAATATCCCACCGCCAAGGCGCCAAGGGAAAAATTCGAATTTCGAAATCGAAAGGGGCTCTCTTGGCGTCATAGCGGGAGAATGGTTCTCTGGGTTCAAGGTTCGGTGTCGGCTCCCCCTCCCGCTGTCAGCGGCCGGCGGGGCGGGGGAGCTCCATGAAGGTGCCCGCGCGGACCGCCGCCACGGCGACCAGCCGCCGGCCGGTCTTCCGGGTGCGTCCGTCCACGTCGGTCACGGTGAACTCGCCCTCCTCGAGCCGGAGCAGCGTGGCGTCGCCCACCCCGCCGATCTCCAGCCTCCCGAGCTCGGGGTGGCGGAGATTGGCCGCGGGATTCACGGTCATCCGCGGCAAGCACTCCTCGAAGGGCACGCCGAAGGCCATGAACTGGGTGGCCACCATCATCAGGCTGAAATCGGGATCGGCGCCATTGACCCTGGTCAGGTCGGTGCTGAAGCTGTCCGGCAGCAGGCCCCGCTCGACGGCGGCCTGCATCTGGGGGAAGGCCATGTGGTTCCGACCGCGTGCCGTGTCGAGGCGGACGCCCCGCTCGCGGGCGGCGAAGACCTCAGGAATGATGGAGGCGCCCGGGATGGCCTGCACGCCCAGGATATTGGACTTGCGGCTGGTCAGGTAGTGGGAGACCACATCGCCGGGGCGGAGGAGATTCAGGATCTGCCCCAGCGGCTCGACCGTGTCCCCCACGTGGATCATGACGGGAAGCTTGGCCGCGTTGCCCGCCTCCAGGAGGAGCTTCAGGGCCGGCAGGCAGGGACCCCCCCCGGTCACGTAGGTGCTGAGGCGGGCCTTGAAGCCCACGATGACGTCGGGGTGCTGCTGCGCCAGCGCGACCGCCGCATCGACATCCAGCAGGGGCAGGAACGCCAGCTCGCCCAGGCGGGTGTCGGTCTGGCCGATGCTGGAGATGTTCAGCCACACCAGGACGCGGGTCTGGCTGGCCGCGATCACCGGCCGGAAGGCGCCGAAACTGGACGCGCCGCAGGTGCCCCCGTCGGCCACCGTGGTCGCCCCGCGGCGGATGCCGATGGCGTCGGGATTGGCGGCCTCGCCCAGGCCTTCCGCGGCATGGACGTGATCGTCGATCAAGCCGGGCACCACCAGCGCCCCGCTCGCCGATTCCACCCGGCTCGCCCGCGCCGGGTCGATGGCCGGCTCGATTGCGGCCACCCGGCCTGCCGCGAAGGCCACATCGAGCCGCCCACGCCGGCCCGAGGCCGGATCGATGAATTCCCCGCCCCTCACCAGCAGGTCGTAGCGGGGCTCCGCCTCGGTCGGGGAACCGCCGCGGCCCGTCCGCCTCCCCGTTGCAGATTGGGGGTTTCCCTGTGTGCGTGCGCCCCCCGCCCGGTGGGCGGCAGACCGGCTCGATCCTGGTCGATCAGACCTCTTCATCGAACGTCTCTCCTCTGCAAGGGTCGGACCCGGGGCAGCCGGCCCCGCACGGCGCGCCGCCTCCCGGCGGCGACGCAGGGAACTCCGCCCACCAGCGGAACATCCACCAGAAAGCGCCGGGGTGTCAAGCCGCACCTCGAGGAAGGTGCTGGAGATCGAACAGGACCGCCCCGCGGAGGGCCGGGGGCCCGCCCGCCGCCGGCCGCGGCGGGGTGCAACGTTCCGCGAGCGAGATCCGGAGCATTCTCGCATTGACAATCCGGGCGGGTATTGATAGGCATACCGACAAACAACGGGCCCCCTGTATGACCTGGGGGACGAATTCTCTGTTCGACCATTCCCCGGACGGCCCCACGGAAGCAGTAGCGAGCAACTCGATTGCGCGTCATCGGCAGCTTCCGCCATGTTGCTTGACTCGCCGCCGCTCGGCGGCGTCCAGATCTTCGAGAGGGGAAGTCGGGATGCGGCTCCCGGATTCCCCGGCCGCGCGGATGCCCCCTTCCAGACCGCGCCCGCCCGAACGATTCGCGTGACCCCGCCTCCCGGCCTCGGAATCCAGGACGCCCGCAGCGCCCCGGCCGAGGGGGCCGCCCGGGATGCGCCTCCAGCCCCCACGCGAGGGGGCGGGGGCCGAGCCTGGCTCATGGCGGAGAGGGGGGCCGGGCGGCCTCCCCCGCCGGGGCGGCGGGATGAGCTCTCCAACCCTCACACGGCCCGGCAGCCAGTATTCGTCGATCCCGTGCGAGAGTGCGCGGCGCCGGGTATGGAGGCAAGACCATGAGTCTTCTGGGTATTGCGATTCTGGGGCTTTGGCTCGTCGCCTGCATCTTGCTGATGCGCGGCTACCCCATGGTCCCGGTGCTGATCGGATTGGCGATTATCTGGGGGCTGATGGCGGGGGCCGGCCACAAGGTGCTCACCGATGTGATTGAGGGCGGGATCTTCAGCTTCGCCACCACCACCATGGTGATCATCATGGGGGCGTGGATGGCGGAGTGCCTCATGCAGACCGGCATCGCCGAGACCCTGATCCGGAACGCGGCGGAGCTGGCCGGAGACCGCCCCCTCGCCGTGGCCATCACCATGGTGTGTGTGATCACCTTCCTGTTCACCTCGATGTACGGCGTGGGGGCCGCGGTCATGGTGGGCGTGATCGTCTTTCCCATCATGCTCAACCTGGGGATCCCGTCGGAGGTCGCCGCCCCGCTCTTCACCTTCTCGATCATCGCCGGCATCCAGCTCAGCCTCGTGGAGTGGGGCATCTGGAAGGCGCTGTTCAAGATCCCCCAGGACTTCAACGCCTTCTTTACCCTGTCCATGGTGCAGCTGTTCATCTGGGCGGCGCTGGCCATCGTCATGGCCATCGTGAGGATCCGTGCCACAGGCCCGGTGCGCGCCCACGCGGTGAACACCTCCAGCGGATACGGCCACGGGAGCGCCGACGAGGCGAAATCCGGTGTGGCGCGCAAGGCGCCCTGGTTCGCCCTGCTGACCCCGATCGTGCCGGTCGCCGTGGTGATGATCTTCAAGTGGCCGCTGGTGCCGGCCTTTCTCCTGGGCGTGGTCGTGGCGCTCCTGGCCACCATCCATCATCGCCCCTTCCGCCAGAGCGTGGATCTGCTCCAGCGGGCCCTCTATGACGGCTTCCGCAGCATGGCACCGGTGTGCGCCGTCTGGATGATCATCGGCGCGATCATCAAAGCCTCCTCGCTCCCCGAGGTGCAGGCCCCATTGAAGAGCCTGCTGGGCGGGCTGCTGCCAAGCACCCCCTGGACCATCGTGGCGTTCCTGGGCATCTTCGCCCCGCTGGCCATCTACCGGGGCCCGGTCTGCCTGGCCGGCGTCGGCTCGGCCCTCGTGCCCCTGTTCTTGGGTATGAAGACGGTCAGCCCCGGCTTCCTCTTCGGGGCCTGGAAAGGGACCAACTACGTCCATGGGTCGACGGATCCGATCAACTCCTGGGTCCTCTGGACCCTCGGCTACCTCAACGTCCCCGGGGTCGTCCACATCAAGAAGACCCTCCCCTTCTCCTGGGTGGCGGCGATCCTCTCGGCCATCGCCGCTGTGCTGATCCTCCACTCCTGACGAAGCGGGCCGCCGCCGGCCGGGAGCTGCCTCCCATCTCGCGGGGGGCTCCCGGGCGCCGGCGGAAACCAGGCAGAACGCCCCCGGGCGCCCGGGGGGCTCCGGAGGGACGTCGGATGGAAGTCCGGATCGGAATCGATGTGGGCGGCACCTTCACCAAGGCGGTCGCGATCGACAACGCCAGCCTCGAGATCGTGGGCAAGGCCAGTACCATGACCACCCACCGCGCGGCCGAGGGGGTCGCCGCCGGGGTCATCCAGGTCTTTCACGATGTCTTGGCCCAGACGCACATCGAGCCCTGCGAGGTGCGCTTCGTGGCTCACAGCACGACCCAGGCCACCAACGCCCTGCTGGAGGGGGATGTGGCGCCGGTCGGCATTCTGGGAATGGGCGGCTCCTGGCTGCAGAGCTGGCTGGCGCGCCGCCAGACCCGCATCGGGGACATCCAGCTGGCACCGGGGAAGACGCTACCCACCTTCCATGCCTACCTGCGGACGGCCGATCTCACGACCGACGCCGTGCGCCGGGCGCTGGAAGAGCTGACCCGCCAGGGGGCCCGCGTCATCGTGGCGAGCGAAGCGTTCGGGGTGGACAGCAGCGCCAACGAGCGCCGGGTCATCGAGGTCGCGGAGGCGTTCGGCCTGCCGGCCTGCGGCGGCAGCGCGATCACCAAGCTGTACGGGCTGACCGTGCGGACCCGCACCGCCGTGGTGAACGCCTCCATCCTCCCGAAGATGGTGGAGACCGCCGACATGACCGAGCGGAGCGTGCGCAGCGCCCACATCGAAGCCCCCCTCATGATCATGCGCGGGGACGGCGGCCTCATGGATGTGGCCGAAATGCGCAAGCGGCCCATCGTGACCATGCTCTCGGGACCGGCAGCCAGCGTGGCCGGCGCCCTCATGTATTTGCGCGTCTCCGACGGGATTTTCTTCGAGGTGGGCGGCACCAGCACCAATATCGGCGTTATCAAGAACGGCCGTCCCATGGTGAAATACGTCGACCTGGGCGGCCATCGCACCTTCCTGAACTCTCTGGACGTGCGCGTCTTGGGCGTTGCCGGCGGGAGCATGCCCCGGCTGGCCCACGGCCAGCTCGTGGACGTGGGGCCGCGGAGCGCGCACATCGCTGGGCTGCCCTACGCGGCCTTCGCCGACCCCGAGGAGCTGCGCGGATGCGAACTGATCCTGGTGCGCCCACGGCCGGCGGATCCGGAGGACTACGCGGCGGTCCGGACGCGGGCGGGGAAGGCCTATGCGATCACCAACACCTGCGCGGCCAACGTCCTGGGGCTGGCGCAGCCCGGCCACTACGCCTACGGGAACCCGGAGGCCGCCAGGGCGGCGATGGGGGCTCTAACCGGCCGCCTCGGCCAGCCCGTGGAGGCGGTGGCCCGGCGCATCCTGGAGATTCCCTCGGCCAAGATCGCCGCCCTCCTCGAAACGCTCATCGCGGAGTACCAGCTGGAGCGCCGGGGGGTGGTCCTGGTGGGCGGGGGCGGCGGCGCGGCGGCCCTCATCCCCTTCACCGCGCAGGCCATGGGCCTGGAGTACCAGATCGCCAAGAATGCGGAGGTCATTTCCTCCATCGGGGTGGCGCTGTCCATGATCCGGGACATCGTGGAGCGCACGATCCCCAACCCCCGCCCCGAGGACATTGCGGCCATCAAGCGGGAAGCGGTGGAGGCCGCGGTGCGGGTGGGCGCAGCGCCCGAGTCCGTGCAGGTGTACATCGAGGTGGACAGCCAGAAGAGCCGGGTGCGCGCGACGGCGCTCGGCACCACCGAGCTGAAAGCCCGCGATCTGCTCAGGGCGGTGAGCGGGGCAGAGGCGGCTGCCATCGCCGCCCAATCCATGCATGCCGACCCCGCCACCGTCCGCCTGCTGGGACAGACCGAGACCCTGCGCGTGTACGAGGGGCAGCTCGAACGGCGGGAATGGGGGGTGTTCCGCACAACCCGGCGACCGATCCGGGTGGTGGACCACCAGGGCTTCGTCAAGCTGCAGCGCGAGGTCGCCCTGGTGCAGCCGACCACCGTGGCGGTCTGGGCGGAGGCCTTCCGGGGCCTCTGGCAGAAGGGCACCGTCTACGTCGGGGACGCCACGGTGTACCCAGACATGTTCCTGCTGGTGGGCAGCCGGCTGATCGACCTGTCGGGCATGCAGAAGCTGGAGCAGGCGGAGGAGGTGGCCCGGACCGAAACGGTGGGACACCCCGCGACCGAGACGATCGTCCTCATCGCCGGGATGCGAGAGGGGATGTAGTGGAGAGCTGGAATGGAGCGGAATCCTGAGGTCTCGCGCCTGGTGGCGGCGGCCCTGGCCCGTCCGGTAGACGCGGCCCTCTGGGCGGCCATGCTGCGCGAGGATCTCGTGTACGCGAAGATCCCCGTGGACCTCCGCCAGCCGGCCATCGAGCGCGCCGCGGCCGCGGGCCGCCAGGCCGCACTCGAGTGCCGGACTCGTCACGGCACGGCCGATCCCGTCGCCCTCGTAAAGCATTTCGGCGTTCGGCTTGTCGAAAGCGACGCGCCTTACGTGTACGGCAAGCTCGTGCAGACCTCCACCTACGTGCACCGAACTCCGACGATCACCCTCTACACGGGGGCCATCGAGGAGATGAATCGCTTCCTGGCCGATCAGGATCTGACGGGACTTCTGGGCATCCGCGACGTACGCCCGGTCTACCTGGCCCATGAGCTGTTTCACCACCTGGAGGAGTCCTCCCTGGGTCGGGCGGCCGCTCTGGTGCGCGTCGTCACCTTCCGGCTCGGCCCGCTGATCCTGCGATCCGGGATCGCGCAGCTCAGCGAGATCGCCGCCGACGCCTTCGCCCAGCGACTGCTCGACCTGCCCGCCGCCCCGCGACTGCTCGATTACCTGACGGTCTGGATTCACAATGAAGCCGCAGGCCTCCGAGGCCTGGCAGCCCTGGCCGCGGAGGGCCCGGGATAGGTCCCCTTTTTACAGCCCCTCCGGGGCGCGGGTCCGCGGAGGGAGCGCTCGTGACCGAAATCAGTCGGGGCGCGCGCGGCCCGAATGCGGTGCCCGCGGGGGACCCGGCGCTGCGTGGCCGACCGCGAACACAACCGCCATCACCGCAACCGATTGACAGCCCAACATGGCATGGGCATATTAGGCCGAAAATATGATCCGATATTGATTCCATCGCGATCCGCAGGGCAGGCAAATCCGGCGTGGGGGCAGCCGCGGCCGGGCGAGAAAAACCCACACACAAAGGGGGCGAGGCCATGAGTGAAGGGGTCCCGAAGACCATGCGCGCCGCCGTGCTGCATGGGAAGAACGATTTGCGGGTACAGGACTGTCCCGTGCCGATCCCCGGCCCCCTGGAGGTGCTGATGCGGGTCCACGCGTGTGCCATCTGCGGCACCGATCCGCGCGTCATCAGAGAGGGGTGGCCCGGCATGCCGCCCTTTGGGGTTTTCATCCCCGGCCATGAATACAGCGGACAGATCGTCGCGGTCGGCCCCGGGGTCACCGGGTTCGCCGTAGGAGACCGGGTGGCGATCGAGTCCCACAAGGGGTGCGGTCACTGCATCAACTGCAAGCGGGGGCGGTACACGATCTGCCTGAACTACGGCAAGCCGGAGACAGGGCACCGGCATTACGGATTCACCTTCAACGGGGGGTACGCCCAATATGCGGTGAACCATATCAGCACGCTGTACCGCATTGGCGATAATGTCGCCTATGAAGAGGCCGCCCTGGTGACGACGGCCGCCTGCGTCCATTTCGCGCTGGACAACGTGGGCGGGCTTCTGGGCGGCGAGACGGTCGCGGTGCTGGGGCCCGGCCCCATCGGGTTGATGGGTGTGCAGCTGGTCAAGGCGCTGGGCGCCACCAAGGTCATCCTGACGGGGACTCGCCCCGAGCGGCTCGCGGCAGGCAAGGCGCTGGGCGCCAACGTCGTCGTGAACGTCCACGAGCAGGATCCGGTCGCGGTGGTGAAGGCTGAAACCGGGGGGCTCGGCGCCGAGCTCATTCTGGAGTGCTCGGGAAGCTCTGAGGCGGCCGCGCAGGCGGTCGAGATGGGGCGGCGCGGCGCGCGGATCTCCTTCATCGGCGACCCGCACACCCCGGCCACCATCAACCTCCGGCGCTTCGTCCTGGAAGACATGCGGGCGGCCGGGGTGCGGGGCGAGGGCATGGCCGATTGCCAGCGCAGCCTGGCGCTGCTGGCGGCCGGCCGGATCGCCGCCAAGCCGATGATCACGCACCACTTCCCGCTGGAGCAGATCAACGAGGCCCTGCAAACCTTCATCCAGCGGAAAGGCGGGGCGCTCAAGGTGATCCTCCTGCCCAACGGATAGCCGCTCACCTCTCCGGGCCGCCGCATGACCGAACGGGACCAGTGATGCCAGAGCAGCCCCTTCTTCGATCGCGACAGATCACGAAGACGTTCCCAGGCGTGCTGGCCCTGGACCGCATCGATTTTGACCTGTACCCGGGAGAGGTGCATGTGCTTCTGGGCGAGAACGGGGCGGGCAAGTCCACGCTCATGAAGGTCCTGGCCGGCGCCTACCAGCCCGATGCGGGGACGATCGAACTGTGCGAACGACCGGTGCGCCTCGCCAACCCGCGCCAGGCCCAGCGGCTCGGCGTGGGGATCATCTATCAGGAATTCAACTTGGCCCCCTACCTGAGCGTGGCTCAGAACATCTTCCTGGGCCGCTTTCCCCACCGGTGGGGACTCCTGGACCAGGCCAGGATCCATGCCGAGAGCCGGCGTCTCCTGGACAGCCTGAACATGGCCATCGACACCCGGGCCAAGGTGGTGAGCCTCGGTGTGGCGCAGCAGCAGATGGTGGAGGTAGCCAAAGCCCTCTCCATGCAATCCAAGATCCTGATCATGGACGAGCCGACGGCGGCTCTGACCGAGCGCGAGATCGAGCAGCTCTTTGCCACGATTCGCCGCCTCAAGCAGCAGGGCATCGGGATCATCTATATCTCCCACCGCCTCCAGGAGGTGCACCAGATCGGCGATCGGGTGACGGTTCTGCGTGACGGCAAGCTGATCGGCACGCGCCCGGTGCAACAGGCGACGGTAGGCGAGCTCATCGCCATGATGGTGGGACGGACCATCACCCAGATGTTCCCGCGCGACTACCAGCCCCGGGGGCAGGAGGCGCTGCGGGCGGAGGGGCTGGTGAGCGGGACCCGGCTGCGCGGGGCCTCCCTGACCGTCCACGGGGGGGAGATCGTGGGGCTGGCCGGTTTGGTGGGGGCGGGGCGCACCGAGCTCGCTCGCGCGGTCTTCGGCGCGGACCCGGTCGAGCAGGGCCAGGTCTCCGTCTTCGGGCAGCCGGTGCGGGCCGCCAGTCCGGACAAGATGGTGAGCCTGGGGATGGGGCTGCTGCCCGAGGATCGAAAGCTCCAGGGGTTGGCCATGATCCTCTCCCTGAGCGAGAACGTGGTCCTGGCCAGCTTGCGGCGCCTGTTCCCGCGCCGCGTTGTGGACAAGAGCGCGGAGCGCGAGGTGGTGGCCCGGTATATCCGAGATCTCCGGATCGCCACACCCTCCCCCAACCGACTGGTGCAATATCTCTCCGGTGGGACGCAGCAGAAGGTCGTGCTGGCCAAGTGGCTCTGCACCCACTCCAAGATCTTCATCTTCGACGAGCCCACCCGGGGCATCGACGTCGGGGCCAAGGCGGAAATTCACGGCTTCATGAACGAGCTGGTCAAACAGGGTGCCGCGGTGCTGATGATCTCTTCCGACCTGCCGGAGATCCTGGGCATGAGTGATCGCATCTATGTGATGCGGCAGGGACGAGTTGTGGCCGAGGTTCCCCGCGAGCAGGCGACCCAGGAGCGGATCGTGGCATATGCCATGGGGCACCAGGTCGCGTGATGAGCGCCATGGACGACCCGGAGAGAGCGGGGGAGAACGTGACCACGCCGGCCCCGTGGAAGAGGGTCCCGCCGGTGGCGTGGGTGCTGCTGCTGCTGATCGCCTTCTTCGGCCTGGCCGCCCCGGGGTTCTTCACCGCCGGGAATTTCTTGAACATCACGCTCCAGGGGTCCGTCCTGCTGATCTTGGCGGTGGCGGCTACGCTGGTGATCCTGACGGAAGGCATCGACCTCTCCCCGGGAAGCGTCCTCACCCTGGCCGGCGTCACCAGCGTCCTGGCGCTGCAGCAGGGGCTGCCCTTGCCGGCGGCGATTCTCACGGGGGTGCTGACGGGGGTGGCCTGCGGGGCGGTGACCGGGCTCCTCATCACGCTGGGCAAGCTCCCTCCCTTCATCGCCACCCTGGGCATGATGGGGATGGCCGCAGGGATGGCTCTGGTTTTTACCCGGCAGGGGGCCATCTATACCGATCGGCCCGGGTTCATCTTTCTGGGGAGCGGGTCCGTCGGACCGCTGCCCATGCCGACGGTCGTCTCCGGGCTCGTGTTCCTCCTGGCCTGGATCGTGCTGTACCAGACAGACTTCGGCCGATACATCATCTCCATCGGGGGCAACGAGGCGGGGACGCGCCTCTCCGGCGTCAACACCCGCTGGTGGGAGTTCCTGACCTACGTCGTGGCCGGTGCCCTGGCCGGGCTGGGGGGCGTGATCATGGCCGCCCGTCTGCATGCCGCCGATCCCATCGTGGGGAACGGGTGGGAGTTTGACGCCATCGCGGCCACGATCCTGGGCGGCACCAGCTTCGAGAAGGGCAATGGGGGCCTCGCGGGGACGGTATTGGGCGTGCTGCTCATCGCGGTTCTGCGAAACGGGCTCGAACGTCGTCGGGGTGGAGGGGATGTGGCAGCCGGCGCTGATCGGCCTGGTCATCATTGCCGCCATCGTGTTCAACGTCCTGCTCAAGCAGCGGGGGGTGATCCCGTGAGCCCCGCCGCCGAGGTCCGGGTCCGGGGGCGGCACCTGGATCGCCGCCTGCTCTCCACCGGCTCCCGGCTGTTCGCGCTGGTGTTGTTGTGCCTGGTCATGACGGCCGCCTCGCCGGTGTTCCTCACCGGCACGAACGCCCTGAACGTGCTCCGCGTGGCCAGCCTTCTGGTCATCCTGGGCATCGGCCAGACCATCGTCATCCTCACGGCGGGCATCGATCTGTCCATCGGCGCGGTGCTGACCATGTCCAGCGTCATCGCCGCGCTGGGGCTCAAGGCCGGCATCCCGTTGCTGCTGGCCCTGGCTGCAGGCCTGGCGGTGGGGGCGGTGCTGGGGTTTCTCAACGGAGTGATGGTGGCGGTGGTCAAGCTGCCTCCTTTCATCGCCACCTACGGCATGATGTGGGTGGCCTCCGGCTTTGCGGTGGTGCTGCTCAAGGGGCAGGTCATCTACGGGTTTAAGGAGAACTTCCGATTCTTGGGGGTGGGGAATCTGATGGGAATCCCCATGCCGATCGTCGCCATGGCGGTCCTCTGGGCCCCGACCTACTTTCTCCTGCGGCACACCACCTTCGGTCGGGCCCTCTATGCGGTCGGCGCCAATCCGGAGGCGGCCCGCCTCTCCGGTGTGAAGAAGGACCGGACGCTCACCCTGGCGTACACCCTGAGCGGGTCGCTGGCGGCCGCCGCGGGGTTGGTCTACGTCGCGCGCCTGAATGCGGCCGAGGCGGGGATCGGGGCCAACATGCTCCTGCCGCCGATCGCGGCCGTCGTGATCGGCGGCACCAGCCTCTTCGGCGGCGAAGGAGGCATCGTGGGCACCGTGATCGGCGCCCTGATCATGACCATCGTGCAGAATGGCATGAACCTGCTGGGCGTGGAATCCGTCTGGCAGGGAGTCGTGCTGGGAGCCCTGATCGTGATCGCCGTGCTCCTGGATCAATGGGCGCGGTGGGCCGTGGCCGGGGGGAACACCTGAGGTCGGCGAGGGGTCTCTCTGGACGGCCGGGAAGAGAGGACCCGCCGGATCGGCTGCTTGCCCGGGGGATGGCCGCAGCCATGCGTGCAACTCACTCGATCCGAAGCGCGCTTCGGAGGAGGACGCCATGAACAGATTGGTTCCGCTGATCCTCGCAGCCTTCGTGCTCGCCTTCACCGTGGTGACGCCCGCCTCATCGCAGAGTCTCGAGCCGGTGTACAAGTTCGACACCAAAGTGAAGCCGGCCAGGCCCTATCGGATCGCCGTGGTTCTGAAGAACCTCACCGACCCCTTCTGGCTCACGCACCAGAGAGCTGCCGAGCAGGCCGGCAAGGATCTGGGCGTGGAGGTCACCGTCTTCGCCCCCACCAAGCCGGACAACGTGGAGGAGCAGATTCGCATCCTGGAGGATCTGATCTCGAAGAAGGTGGATGCGGTTGTGGTGGCGCCGACCAACACGCAGGCCATCGCGGCGGGGGTGCAGAAGCTCAACGCGGCCAAGATTCCGGTGGTGTACGGCAACACCCGCGGCTCGGGGGGCAGCTTTGTTGCCTACATCGGTGCGGATAATATCCTGGTGGGGCGGACCATGGCCGAGGAGATGGTCCGGCGCATGGGTGGGAAAGGGAAGCTCTTGATCCTGGAGGGCCTGCCCGGGCAGCAGACCGCCGACGATCGCCTCAAAGGCGTGAAAGAGGTGCTGGCCAAGTACCCGGGGATCCAGGTCGCCTCCCAGACCGGCAAATGGACCCTGGACGAAAGCCGGAACGTCGCCGAGAACACGCTGGAGCGCTGGCCCGACCTCACCGCCATCCTGTGCATCGGCGGACAGATGGGCCTGGGGGCGGTGGAGGCCGTGAAGGCCGCCGACAAGGAAGGGAAGGTCATCATCTCCAGCATGGATGTCTATCCGGCACAGGTCGCCGCGGTGAAGGCCGGCAAGATCCAGTTCACCATCTCCCAGGCCCCGCAGGAGCAGGCCTACTGGAGCATCGTGGCCGCCGTCCGGGCGCTGAACGGCGAGAAGGTGCCGCAGGAGATTCGCACGCCCGTCGTGGTCGTCACCAAGGAGAATGTGGACAAATACGCAGAGCGGTGAGCGCTCCACGCCAATATCCCTTAGCCCAGTGGGGGGGCGGGTCACACACTCTCGCCTCTTGCACCTCCCCCCTCGACTTGAAACACGGGAACAGCCGTGCGAGTATAATATAAATAGATATAGGAGAGCCGCGCCGAAGCCATCGACCGGCTTCCTGGGGCCAGCGGGCCGCGGAAGCCTCACGACAGGAGACACAATGGGCAGAAACTGCAGATCATGGCTTGTTCGGGCCGCCGGCATCGTTCTGGCGTCCGCCCTCGGGTTTGCCATGGCGCCGAACGTGATGGCGCAGGATTGGCACGACCGGGGGCCGGGTTGGGACCGGCACCACGACATCCGGCATTTCGAGGAGCGGGACCTCCATATATGGCGGAGCGGACACTGGGCGCACACCCGGCATCACGGGCGCCTGGGCTGGTGGTGGGTGGTCGGCGGAGTGTGGTACTTCTACGAAGCCCCGGTGTACCCGTATCCCAACCCGTACGTGCCGCCCGTGGTCGTGACGACGCCCCCGCCGGCCCAGGCCACGCCGCAGTACTGGTACTACTGCGGGAGCTCGCGGGCGTACTATCCCTACGTCACGGCCTGTCCGGAGGGCTGGATGCAGGTGGTTCCGCAGACGGTGCCGCCTCGACAGTAGAATCCATTCCGAATGGTATCTCACCGCCAAGGCGCCAAGGGAAAAATTCGAATTTCAAAGTTCGAACTTCGAAATTGAAAGGGGCGATCTTGGCGTCATGGCGGTTGAAGAGCTCTTTCGGTTCAAGGTGGGCTTGCACCGTGGGTGGCCAGCCGTGGTCTCCCGTCCGGGTCCGCTCCCCGCGTCGTGAGGCTCACAGCGTCCGGCGGAAGAGGGCCGTCGCCAGGACGAACATCAGGGCGGTGAACCCGACCAAGAAGACGAGATCCCCGGCGATCGCCGTGAGCGAGGTGTTCTTCAGCAGGAGGCTCTTGAAGGCGTCCACGGCGTACGTGAAGGGGTCGAAGGCGGAGAACGTCCGCATCCACTGGGGAAAGCCGTAGACGGGATAGACGGCCCCGCTGGGGAAGAAGAGCAGCGTGTTCAGCACGCCGAAGGTGGCGCGCGGCACCAGCGGGTCGTTCACGCGGACCATCATGAGGAACATCATGCTGATGAGCGCGAGGGCCGTGGCCGCGATCACCAGCACGAGCTTGCACAATCGGAGAGGATCCAGGGCGTTGGGGATGCCCGCGATGAGCGAGCCCAGAGTGGTCAGCACGAGCCCCGCCAGGAAGGCCTTCAGCGCTCCGGACAGGGTGAAGCCGAGAATCAGCTCGAACTTCTTGATGGGGGTCACCAGGTAGCCCTCGTGGAGGCCGCGGGCCTTGTCGTCGATGTAGATGATGCCTCCCCCGATCATGGCCGAGACGAAGATGGCCAGCACGATCGAGCCGGACAGCAGGTACTGGATGTACGGGACGTAGGGATAGATCTCCACCACGGAGAGGGTGGCGCCCGGGTTGACCCGCGGCTGGATGCCGCCGTGATTGAATGCATCCAGCAGATCGGTCAAGGCCGCCTGGAGCGCACTCACCGAGAAATTATCCGTGTTGTCCTCGATCAGGGCGACCTGCGGCTCGTTCTGGCTGAGCACCCGCCGGGAGAACCGCGGGGGAATGTTCAGCACCGCATTGATCTTGCCATTCCGAAGATCCGTCATGGCCTGCCGCAGATCCGTGTAATCCACGGTCGTGAAGGTGCGGGCATTGGCGGCGATGGCCCCGAACATCTCGCGGAGCTTCACCGTCTGCAGCGCCCGGTCCTGGTCCACCAGACCGACCTCCAGATTCTGGATCTTCCCGCCGAAGGCGTAGCCCAGGATCACCAGCTGCACCAGCGGAAAGAACATGGAGACCAGGATCAGGGTCGGGCTGCGCAGGAACTTGCGGAACGTCCCGCTCAATCAGGGCGAGCACTCGGTGCATGGAACGGCTTCCTCATTGCGATCGGTACATGAAGCTGGGATCGTAACTCAGGGCATCCTGCAGCGCGTCCCGCAGCTGGCGGCCCGTGAAGTGCACGAACACGTCGTCCAGGGTGGTGCTCTGGACGGAGAGCGAGGTGATCGACAGCCCAGCCTGGCGGGCGGCCGCCAGCAGCTCCAGGGTGGTGCGGGGTCCGTTGTCGGAGCTGATGCGGAAGACGTGCCCGTCCGCCTTCACGTCCTGGGTGTCCGCCAGCCCCCGCAGAACATCTCCCCACCCGTCCGGGACCTGCGAGAAGCTCACCTCCAGGATGGTGCTGCCGGGAATGGAGGCCTTCAGCCGCAGGGGCGAATCCAGCGCCACCAGCTTTCCGTGGTCGACGATGGCGATGCGGTCGCAGAGCTTGTCGGCCTCGTCCATGTAGTGGGTGGTCAGAAGAATGGTGAGGTCGCGCTCCTTCTTCAGGGAGGTGATCATCTCCCACACCGCCACGCGCGAGGCGGGATCCAGGCCGGTGCTGGGCTCATCCAGAAAGAAGGTCTTCGGCTCGTGGACCAGGCCGCGGGCGATCTCCAGCCGCCGGCGCATCCCCCCGGACAGGTTCTTCACCGGCTTGTCCTTCCAGGGCAGCAGGTCGACGACCCCCAGCAGGTGATCGATCACCCGGCTGCGCCTCTCCCGCGGCACGCCGTACAGCTTGGCAAAGATGAGCATGTTCTCCGCGGCGGTCAAATCCAGATCCGAGGTCATGGCCTGGGGGATCACGCCGATGGAGGTGCGCACCTGATCCGCCTCCGCCACCACGTCGAACCCGTTGACGCGCGCCGTGCCGGCCGTGGGGGGGAGGAGCGTGGTCAGCATGCGGATGAGCGTGGACTTCCCCGCGCCGTTGGGGCCCAGCAGGCCGAAGATCTCTCCCTCCTCGACCGCGAAACTCAGGTCGTCGACGGCGCAGAAAGAATTAAAGCTCTTTCGGATTCGGTTGACTTCGATGGCCGGCATATGGGGTCGCCTTGCGCCTCCCGCCGCAGACAGCGGTCCGGGCACGGCGGTGATCAGCGCACGTCCTGCGGGGGGAGCAGTACATACGCGGTCAGGCCGGGCCAGATCCGGCGATCGCTGTTGTCCACCCGGAGGCGGATTTCGAAGGTCTTGATGTCCCGCTTGGTCTGGCTGACGTCGCGCTGGGTAGCGTAGTCGGCATCCACGCCGCGGAAGTAGACGGCCCCCTCCTTCTCCAGACCCGAGGGGAGCCGCACCCGGAAATGGTCGCCGAGCCGGATCCGGTCGATGTACGTCTCCTCCACGTCGGCGCGAATCCAGAGGTTGTCGGGATCGATCAGCGAGAGGATCGGCTGGCCCACATTGACCACCTCGCCCTGCCGCGCGGCGTCCAGCGCGACGACCGCCGGGATCGGCGCCCGGATCTCGGTGTAGTCCAGCCGGACATTCGCCTTCTGTCTCTGCGCTCCGGCGGCGGCCCGCTGGTGGCGCATGGCCTCCAGCTCGTCCCGCCGGATCTGGATCTGCTCCTCCGTGGACTGGGCCAGGGCGAGGGCCGCGCGCTGGGCCTCTACCTGCTTCTGCAGCGACTCCACGCGGGCCTGCTGTCCCTGGAGGGTCGTGCGGGCCTGGTCCATCTGCTGCGCCGCGATGGCGCCCTCCCGGAAGAGCTCCTGCATGCGCCTGTGGTCGAGCCGGGCCTGCTCCAGATCCGCCGCGGCCTGGGTCACCTGGGCCTGGGCCGCGGCCAGGGCCGCCTCCGCCTGGCGAATCTGATCCCGCGTCTGCGCCTCCTGGTAGCGCAGGGTCGTCACGGCCTGGGTCACCTGCGCCGTGGCGCTCTGCTCGGTGTGGGCGTAGTAGGCCCGGTCGGCCGCCAGCTCCTGCGGCTGGATCACGGCGAGCAGCTGGCCGGCCCGCACCGTGTCTCCCTCCTTCACCAGCAGGCGGGCGAGCTGGCCCTGGATCTGGGAGCTCACCACCACATCATCCGTCGTAACGATCCCCGTGAGGACCATCTCCCGCGGGCGCAGGAGGGCCTGGGAGTACATGAGGCCGCCGGCCACCGCGGCCAGGATCACCAGGGCCAGCAGGATCTTGCGTCGCATCAGGCGGTTGTCTCCGGATCGGTCAAGAGGGCGTAGCGGACGAACTGCACCACCTCCGCTTTGCGCCGCCGCAGGTTGGTCCGGCTGAAGAGGTTCTGTCCGCTCACCAGGCGAATGACGGGTGCGGCATTGAAATAGAAGACCGTCAGGGCCACCAGGGAGATCGCCGTATGGTCCACCTGGAACGGCCGGAACTCACCGGCCTGGATGCCCCGGCGTAGCAGCGCCCCGAGCGCGCGGGCCACGGGGAGCATCCGCTCCGTCACCAGCCGGTCGCCCCCTCGCCCGCCCGCCAGCATCAGGCGCTGGAACAGGCGCGGGTAATGGGGGTGCGCGCCGATGAAGTCGAAATGGGCGCGGACGTACTCGAGGAGGATGGGCGCGGCCGGGCCGTCCTGCGAAAGGATCTCGATGGCCTTGCGCTGGAAGCCCTGCATGTGCTCGTCCAGGACCGCGTGGTAGATGTCCTCCTTGCTCTTGAAGTAGTAGTAGAGCAGCGCCTTGTTGACGCCGGCCTCGGCCGCGATGGCGTCCGTCCGCGCCCCCGACAGGCCCTGCTCGGCGAAGATCCGCCCCGCGGCCTCCAGGATCATGGCCCGCGAGTCCCCGCCGCCCCGCTGGATGTGATTGCCCATGCCGACCACCGCACCGGGATGAATTGACTAACTAGATAGTTAAATGATTGGACGGGTTCTGTCAACGGAAAGTTGCGGGTGGGCCGGATCAACGGCCGGCGCGGGGTCCGCGCGGCTCCCGGGGACCCGGGGGGCTCCCCCCGATCGATCGGCCGGCGGGCGGGTGGACGGAGGAGGCGGCCGGCGGAGGGTTGGACCGCCGATCAGGCGCAGGCTGCCAGGGCCGTCTCCAGCTCCCCGAAACCGTCCAGGGACTCCAGGGTCGCTTCGCCGATTCCCCGGAGCAGGACGAACCGGATCTGGCCGCTCTGGATCTTTTTGTCATACCGGACGAACCGGGTAACCTCCACGGCATCCATGGGGAGTGTCACCGGGAGGCCGAAGGCTTGCAGGAGCCGCTTCAGGCGGGTGAGGTCGTCCTCGCTGCAGAGCCGGCGGTGGGCCGAGAGGGTCGCGGCCACCGCCATGCCGATCGACACGGCCTCCCCGTGATTGGGGCCGTGGTACCCGGTGGCGGCCTCCAGGGCATGGCCCACCGTGTGGCCGAAGTTCAGCAGGGCCCGCACGCCGGTATCCCATTCGTCCGCCTCCACCAGGTTGGCCTTGATCTCGCAGGCCTGGCGGACGAGGCGCGCCAGGACCCGGAGGTCGCGCGAGAGCACCTCCTCCACATTCCCCTCGAGGTACTCGAAGAGCTCCCGATCCCGGATCACCGCAACCTTCACCACCTCTGCCAGGCCGGCCCGGAACTCGCGGTCTTCCAGGGCGGTGAGGGTCTCCACGTCGCTGACCACCAGGCGCGGCTGATGGAAGGTCCCCACGAGGTTCTTTCCCTCCGGCAGGTTGACCCCCACCTTGCCCCCGATGCTGGTGTCGACCTGGGCGATCAGCGACGTGGGAAGATGGATCAGCGGGAGACCCCGGAGGTACGTGGCGGCGGCGTATCCGGCGATCTCCTCGATGACGACGCCCCCCAGGGCGAAGACGGGCGACCGGCGCTCCAGCCGGAGCTTGGCCATCTGCCGGTACAGCCAGCTGAGCTGCTCGAGCCCCTTGTCCTTCTCCTGCTCCGGGATCTCGAGGCAGGTGACGACGCACCGGCTCTCATCGAGGACGCGCGCCAGGCGCAGGCCGAAGCGCTGGTTGTCCTTGGGATTGGTGATCAGCACGCCGGTCCCGGCGAGGTCGAGGCCCTGAATCAACCGCCCCACCTCGCCCAGGATGTTCGGGCCGATGATGACCTCGTGGGACCGGGGCCCCAGGGCCAGACGGAAGCCCTCGGCCGCGGCCGGCAGCGCCATCGCCGGTCCGCGGGGAGCCACGTGGTGCAGGTCCAGGAAATCCAGGATGTGCTTCACCACCTGGTCGATCGTCTGCGCGGAGGCGTCCACGATGAGGTCGGCCCTGGCGTAGACCGCTGCACGCTGCTCTAGAAGCGTCTGGATGCGCCCCAGCGTGTCCCCGCCCCAGAGCATGGGTCGATCGTCGACCGAGCCGATGCGGGCCAGGATGGTTTTGGGGTCGGCGGTCAGCGTGATGACCAGGCCGTCCCGCTTCAGCGCCTCCAGATTGTGCGGGTTCACGATCGTCCCGCCCCCGGTGGCCACCACGCAGCCCGTCCGGTTCGCCACGTGCTCGACCATGCGGGTCTCCAGGGCACGAAAGGCGGACTCGCCCTGGGTCGCGAAGATCTGCGAGATGGGCATCCTGGCCTCGGCGGCGATCAGCGTGTCGAGGTCAAGAAAGTCGTACCCCAGCCGGATGGCCAGGCGCCGGCCCACCGAGGACTTGCCGGTGGCCATGAAACCCGCGAGGATAATATTTTGTCTGCCAGCCTGTGTCATATCTGCTTCCGTGAGGTCGGCGGGAAGTACGTAGATCTCGTTCCGAAGATATCTCACCACCAAGGCGCCAGAAATACCATGGCTGAAATGGGCGGATTACCGAGGGGCTGGAGCCGCGTCAAGTCCCCACCAGGAATGCTGGAGGGGAATCCTGGTGTCATGGCGCTCGATGATCTTTCTGGACTCTGAATAGGATGTACCTTAGGGCATCGGAAGCGACCAGTCAAGCGGAAGCGCAATGCCCCCCGCCGACTTGAGCCGGGGCTCGCGCACCCGTTCAGGATGACCGGCAAAGGCATCGTTCGTGGGAGAGAACTTCCTCCTCCCGCGCATGCCGGTTGGGTGATCCCTGTTCCCTGGCTGAATGGCGCCTTGACCAGATCGCCCATCTCTGCGAGGCCGAATTCCCCCACCCCCGAGGTCGCCGGGCCGGGACCGCCGAGCCCCAGGCCCGGCCTGCCAGCCGGATCCAACCCCTCCGCATACCCCCAGCAACAGGGCAGGTCTCGCGGGACTCCCGGCGACCTTGGCCGGCGGTGAGTATCCTTAAGGAATGCTGATGACGGTCTTGACGCGGCGAGGAGAGCGAAAGTCTGCCAGAGCTTGGCCGACCTCATCGAGGGGCCTCACCTCCGTCAGGAGCGGAGTGACACGGATCTTTCCCTCCTTCAGAAGGTCGAGGACCGCCGGAAACTCGTCCGTGTAGATCATGGAGCCCAAGATGTTGAGCTCCTTCCGGGTGATCAGCGCCGAGGGCACGGAGGACTCCTTGTCGGGGAGCCCGGTGAGCACCACCCGGCCCCCAGGGGCGCTGAGCGCGACGATCTGGCCCGGCGCCTCGGGAACACCGCTGGTTTCATAGACGATTGAGAACGAGTCTGCATTATCTTGCAGTTCCGAGGTTGAGGCGAGTAGGGGCCTCGCTCCCAATTCCGCGGCGAGGGCCAGCCGGGGCTCGGCGACGTCCAGGGCCGACACGTCCGCACCGGCCAGAGCGCACAACTGCACAAACAGAAGTCCAATTGCACCGGCCCCATAAACGAGGACCTTTTCCCTGAGATGAGGGAGGGCTGCGCGAAAACCATGAAAGGCTACGGCCAGCGGCTCTGCGAAGACGGCCGTCTCGTAGGGAAGTCCCTCGGGAAGGGCCCACACGAAGCTCTCCGGGGCGGCGACGTACTCGGCGAACACACCGTGGACGTCCAAGCCCAGCCGTACCTTGTGGCGGCAGATGTTGATCCGGCCGCTTCGGCACATGTCGCAGGCCCCGCACGCGAAATTCGGCTGCAGGACGACCCGCTCGCCGATGTGGAAACGGGACGCCCCGGGGCCCAGCGCCGCAACGTCCCCCACCGCCTCGTGGCCCAGGACGAGCGGGAGCGGTCCGCGGAGCGATCCAGAATATGCGGCATAGTCGGTGCCGCATATCCCCGCCTGCCGGAGGCGGACCAAGACTTCCTTCGGTTGCGGGTCAGGGGCGGGGATATCCGCCATTTCTATCTTGCCGGGTGCAACAAGAACCGCCGCCTTCATTTTTCCTCCGCCCTGGGTCCTGACTGGTTTCCCTCGAGGGATTGTGGGAGAAATGGAGGGATGAGAATCCCTTGACAGCATCCTTGAACCTATGCTACCGATATTTCCGAAATATTTCAAAGGAATTTGTGTGAAAATCTACGCAGGTTGAGAAGAAATGAGAGATTTCAAGAGCAAGAAGCTGCGTGTCTATGAGACGCTGAAACAGCGGATCATCAACCATGCTCTGCCGCCCGGCGAACCGATCAACGAAGCGATCCTGTCCAGAGACCTCAAGATAAGCAAGACGCCCATCCGCGAGGCCCTTCAGCAATTAGAGAAAGAGGGGTTTGTTGAGAATTTCCCTGGAAGGGGCAATTTCGTGTCCCGCATCTCCCTCCAGGATCTCCGGGAAACCTTCGAGATCCGAGAGATCCTGGAGTGCGAAGCAGGCAAGCGGGCGGCGCTCAAGCATGACCCCGGGAAACTAGAGGCGATCCGCAAGGCATTCGAGTCCGGGCAGGAGTCGCCCCCGGGAAGACTGCCCAGCCATTTCCGCTCGGGCGACCAGATCCACGCCTTCATCTTCGAGTCGCTGGGGAATCAGCGTCTGCAGGAGTTCTACCGACGGCTCTTGGATCACATCGTGCGGCATCGCATTCACTTCTTCAGCAATTCCCATGTCGGGCGGTCGGAGGCTTCGTACCAGGAGCACCTCGAGATCCTCGACGCCCTGGCCGCGCGGGACCCGGCCCGCTGCGAGCAGGCCATCAAGATGCATCTCAGGAATTCCCTCGACTACATCAAAAATATCATTTGAGGTAAAAGGATCTCGAGAACTGACAGTAAGCCCTCCAACATCACTTGTGCCCCACCGAACACCGGAGAAGGGCAACCCGGCGGGGCGATCATCCATCCGTGCGATGCCGCGCTGTTCGGCCTCTTCCTTGGAGTGGCGTGAATGGAACTGGAAGGGCTCGTGGCGATAATCACAGGATCGGGAAAGGGGATAGGCAAAGGCATTGCCGACGCATTCTTCCGGGAAGGCGCTCGGGTCGCCCTGTGGGATACGGACCTCGGATTGGTGAGACAGACGCGGACGGAACTCGATGCGTCAGGGCAGCGGACCCTTGCCGCAGGGGTCGACATCACGAGCGAGGCAGACGTTGGCCGGGCGGTCTCGCAAACGGGAGACAGATTCGGACGAATAGATGTCCTGGTCAACAACGCGGGGATTTCCCGTCATCGGCCGATTGAAGACATGACCGTCGAAATGTTCGAATCCGTGATGAGGGTCAACGTCACGGGGACGTTCATCTGTTGCCGGGCGGTCACCCCGATCATGAAGCGACAGAACAGGGGAAAGATCGTCAACATCTCCTCCCTGGGGGGTCGGACCGGCCGGCCGGGAGTTGCCGTCAACTATGCGGCGTCGAAGGCGGCCGTCATCGGCCTCACACAGACCCTGGCGAAGGAGCTTGGGCCTTCTGGCATATGGGTGAACGCCATCGCTCCCGGTCCGATCCTGACGGAGCAAACACGGCAGTACGTTCCCGAGCCGTTCGCCTCGTGGAACGTCGGTCGTGCGATTCTGAAGGACGGGTTGGCGGAGGATGTGGCCGGCGCCGCGGTCTATCTGGCATCGAGACGGTCGGATTGGGTGACCGGTGTAACCCTTGATGTGAACGGAGGGATCCTGATCCGCTGATAGAGGGTTCCTGCTGCCTTCTTTGGTCTGAAAGCAAGAGGTGGCGCCAGCCACCTCGATCGGCGTCAGAGGCGCCCCAAACGGAACGCGCGCACGGGCCGAGGTCGGCAATCGGGCAGCGAATGAGGCGAGGATGTCTGAGCGAGTGACCGCCCCCCTCGAGGGAGGCACGGAAATTGATGTCATGGCCAACCCGCCCGGGCAGCTGTCCGCTCTCGCGGACAGTTGCCGATTCGCCCCGTGGCTGGAAAGGACCTTCGATGCGGTTCTGATATTCATTCTGTTCTCAGAGCTGGTGCTGCTGTTCGGGAATACGATGTTGCGCGCCATTTGGGGAGAGTCCATTGAGTGGGCCAACGAGGCCGCGGGGTTTGCGCTGACCTCCTTGGCATTTATCGGGGGTGCTATCGCGTACCATCGCGGCTTGCACATGTCCGTGCATTACGTGCTGGAACGTCTCCCGAGCAAATTGCGAGGGTACGGGGAGGCGGCGGGGCATTGCATCACGCTGGCCGTCGCCGCCGTCGGGATCGGCCTCGCCTATCCGATGTTTTCCAGCTCTTGGTCGAACTGGACTCCTGTTCTTCAGATTCCCATATCGTGGACACTCCTGCCATACATCATCGGGATGGTCCTGCTGGCCGTATTTTCCCTGAGACGGCTGGTCAGGTACCCCCTCCGGATCTCAGTGGCCGGCGGAGTACTCGTCCTGGTACTGGGATCGATCTGGTTCTGGGCGCAGCAATACACGGGGCCGTGGAACGGCCTGGGTGGGATTTCGATCGCCCTGCTGCTCTTGCTGGCGATGGTCCTTTTCGGCGTCCCGATCGCCTTCGTGCTGACGATTGTGGCGTACATGTCTCTGGTGAGCGCCAGATCCGCCGAGATCATCGCCGTGCCGTTCGCGATGCAGAATGGAATCAGCAGCTTCATCTTGCTGGCCGTTCCTTTCTTCATCCTAGCAGGCAATATCATGACCGAGGGGGGTCTCACGAAACCCCTGGCAGATTGGGTCTGCTCGCTGGTGGGCCGCTTCCAGGGCGGGCTCATGCAGGCCGTCATCGTCGCCATGTACATCTTTTCCGGAATCTCGGGGTCCAAGATCGCGGACGTCGCCGCGGTTGGCACCGCATTGAAGGGCATGTTGAAGGAACAAGGGTATCATCCAGCGGAGAGTACGGCTGCGTTTGCCGCCGCGGGGATCATGGGTGAAACCATTCCGCCCAGCCTCGTCATGATGGTGCTGGCATCGATCACCACGCTCTCCGTCGGCACCTTCTTTGTGACCGGGGTGGTTCCAGCCACGCTGATGGCGCTCTCCCTGATGGTCTTCATTTGTTGCCGCGCGCGACTAAAAAGATGGCCGAGGTGCGAGCCGGTGTCGTGGGGGGTGAGGACCAAGCTCACCCTCTTGGCGGTGCCGGCGTTGCTGGTGCCGGTCATCTTGGTCGTGGGAATCGCAGGCGGGATTGCGACGCCGACCGAGGTCTCCTCCTTCGCGGTCGTGTACGCCATACTGATCGCCATGGTACTCTATCGAAGCCTGGGAGTCCCCGGTCTCTCGGCTACGATGGGGCATGCAGCGGTGGCCTCGGGAATGATCCTCTTCATGGTGTCCGCGGGATGCGCATTCTCCTGGAGTCTCACCATCGGCGGCCTGCCGAATCTGATCACGCAGTTTCTGAACAGTCTGGGGGGGTCGTCCGCCGTGTTCATGGTCACGTCGATCCTGACGTTGATTGTCATGGGCTCGATGCTGGAAGGCCTGCCCTCGCTGCTGATTTTCGGCCCGCTGCTGCTGCCGCTCGCCACACAATACGGCGTGAATCAACTGCACTTCGGCATCGTGATCATTATCGCCATGGGCATCGGGACGTTCATCCCTCCCTTCGGGATCTGTTATTTCGTCACCTGCGCGGTGCTCGAGGCCAGCGTGGAGGAGTCGACCCCCAGGTTCCTGCCGTACCTGGCCATCACGGTTGTGGGGCTGATAGTGATAGCGGCGGTTCCGTGGTTCAGCCTGGCGCTGCCAGCGGCGCTGCATCTTTCGGTGAAATGAACAGCGGACGGACATCGTCCGGCAGGACCGGGCCCACAGGGGGCGGGCGGCCGTTATTTCCCGATCCGGGATCATGATCATTCGGGGAGGAGGTGAAGAGGTTTCCAGGCTTCTGGCGAGGGGTCTACACGTCGCGGGTGTGCATTGAAGGAGGATGCGATGAGGAAATCATTGGCGTTCGGTCTGATCACCCTCGGGATTTGTCTGGTGGCGTTGGCGGGACCTTCCTGGCTGGGTGTCCCACAAGCGCAGGCGGCGCAGTTCGAGATTAAGCTCGGCCATGCGGACCCACCGGATGTCTACACCTCCCGGAAGGCGGCCTCGTCGTCGGTTTTCAAGCAGATGGTGGAGAGCGAGACGGGCGGCGCCGTTGCGGTCAACCTGTTCCCGGCCGGCCAACTGGGAGGGGAAGCCCAGCTGGCTCAGGCCACGAAGCTGGGCAGCATTCAGGTGTCCATGCTGTCCGGGCCGTTTAGCACTTTCTGCCCGGAGGCGCAGGTCTTCGACATCCCCTATCTTTTTCCTTCGTACCTCGTGGCGTGGAATGTCCTCGCCGGGCCGTTCGGTAAGGATCTGGCCCAGGAGTGCCTGAAGAAGTCGGGGATGCGGATCCTGGAGTACGGCCAGGTGGGGTTCCGGAACTTCACGAACTCGACCCGGCCGATCAAGTCGCCGGCGGACCTAAAGGGCATGAAGATCCGGGTGATGGAGAGCCCGGTCTACATGTCGCTCGTCCGGGCCCTGGGCGGCTCCCCGACCCCGGTTCCCTGGACGGAAACCTATACCGCCTTGCAGCAGAAGGTCGTCGACGGTGAGGAGAACCCCGTATCGTCCATCAAGTTCGCGAAGCTCTACGAGGTGCAGAAGTACCTGACCCTGGATGGGCATTCGTACGGGGTCAGCTTCATGCTCATGAATGAGAAGTTCTTCCAGAGCCTGCCCAAGCAGTATCAGACCATTGTGAAGAACGCGGCGCTCACTGCCAGCGTTGTTGAAGACGGGATCGACACGCTCGATTCGTCCCTCGGCATCCAGTTCCTGAAAGACAAGGGGATGGAGGTGTACGCCCCCACGCCTGCGGAGAAGGAGGCCTTCAAGGCGGCCGCGCAGCCCGCGGTCATCGAGTACCTGGAGAAACAGATTGGACGGCCATGGATCGATAAGGTGTTGAACGCCGTCAAGGCGACGGAAGCGTCGTTGGGGAACTAGCAGGCTGCTGAAAAAGGCCCATCTGCCGCGTTGGCCCGCTCGGGCACTCGCTGCGGCGTATCGGAAGTACGCCTTGACCCGCCTGCGGCGGGTGCCCCGCCCATCGCGCGCGGCCTTGCATCTGGGCCCTTTTGAGCAGCCTGGGCGAAACCGGGCCTTTCAGTATCTTGCTAGAAGCGGCGAGGGTGCGCTGCCGGCCTGCGCAGGATAGCTACCGGACACTGCGGGGGCGGAGAGGTGCGTCCACCCCCGCAGCGGGCGGGAGTCGCGGGGCCGGGGATGGAGTTCAGCCGCCGTGGTGATCCAGTTTTTCGCGAGCCTGCGCGACATCACGCAAGAAAAGCAGATTGAATGGGAGCCCTGTCCGTCCACCCTGGGCGAGTTGCTCCGCCAGCTCTCCGAGAAATACGGCCCGCCGTTTCAGCGCTGGGTGCTCGACGGTGAGACGCTGGGCGAGTCGGTCCTGGTCCTGGTCAACGGCCGGGATGCGCGCCACGGCGCGGACCTCGAGACGCCCCTGGCCCCCGCCGATGTCGTCTCCATTCTTCCGATGATGGCCGGCGGGAGGGCGCCGGCCAGCTGCCAACCCACCCTCCCCGGGTAGTGGGCCACGATTCGTCTGCGGGCGCTACAGTTTTCCCTTGACATTAGCCTGCCAATGACTATTTTTATTATATAATTGCACTATAGCGAAGATATACTGATGGGAGGGGCATGGGGGGTCGGCCGGCCCAACCCGTCGATAGGAGAGCAGATGGCGTTCAGGATCCTGGTGACGAGCAAGCGTGTCGAGGACCCCGAATCGACGATCAGCGTGAGACCGGATGAATCCGGAATCAACACGGAAGGCCTCACCTACAAGGTGAACCCGTTCGATGAGATCGCAGTCGAGGAAGGGTTACGCCTCAAGGAGCAGCACGGCGGGGAGGTGGTGGTCGCCTCGATCGGTGGCAGCGAGTCCATGGCCGAGATCCGCACGGCGCTGGCGATGGGCGCCGATCGCGGCGTACTGGTGCGGCACACCGGCGCGCTGGACCCGGGAATCGTCGCGGCCTTGCTCCTGAAGGTTGTCGAGGAGGAGAAGCCCGACATCGTGATCCTGGGCAAGCAATCGGTGGACGACGACCAGAACCAGACCGGCCAGGTGCTGGCCGAGAAGCTTTCGTGGCCGCAGGCCACCTTCGCCTCCAAGAAGGAGAGCCTGGAGAGCGAGGCGGAGCGGAAAAGGCTCCCCGGCATCGCGGTCGACGCCGCTGGCAAGCGCATCCGGGTGGTGCGCGAGGTCGACGGCGGCGTGGAAACGCTCGAGCTCGAACTGCCTGCAGTGGTGACGACCGACCTGCGGCTCAATACGCCGCGGATCACGTCGCTCCCGGGGATCATGAAGGCGAAGAAGAAGCCATTGAAGGAGATCGAGGCAGCCGGCCTTGGCGTCGACCTCAGGCCCACGGTGGTGGTGAAGAGGCTCCTCGCGCCCGAGAAGCGCAAGGCCGGGGTGAAGGTCGCCGATGTGAACGAGCTCTGGGCGAAGGTGCATGACGAGACCAAGATCCTCTGAGGCCTCTGGGGGCGAGCCATGTCCGGTATCCTCGTTGTTGTCGAGCAGTCGCACGGCCACATCAAGAAGGCGTCCCTCGCCGCCCTGGGAGCCAGCCGCACCCTGGCGGGACGCATCGGCGGCCAGGTCTCGGCGCTCGTCCTCGGCTGCGGCGTGGAACCCGTGGCAACGGAACTGGCCGACCTCGGCGTCCAGGTGAAGCTTGCCGACGCGCCGGTGCTGCAGCACTACCTCGCAGAGAGCTTTGCGGTGGTGGTCGCGGAGGCGGCCAGGGCCGATGGTGCGACGTGGATCATCGCCGCCGCCACGGCCCAGGGGAAGGACCTCCTGCCCCGTGCGGCAACCAAGTTGGGCGCGGCGTGCGCCACCGACGTCGTGGCGATCGCCGGAGAAGGCGCCACCGTGCTGCTCCGCCGTCCCATGTGGGCCGGCAGTGTCATTGCCGAGGTCGAGCTGACCACGCCCGTGAAGGCGTTCACGGTTCGCGCGAGCGAGTTTCCGGCGGCCAAGAAAGAAGGCTCCGGCTCGGTGACCCGGGTGGCCGTCTCCCTGGACGGGACGACGCTCAGGACCCGCTTCGTGGAGTTCGATGAGGTGAAGAGCACCCGGCCGGATCTCACCGAAGCGCGCATTGTCGTCTCCGGCGGACGCGGAACGAAGGGGGACTTCAAACAGATCGAGGGACTCGCCGACGACCTCGGCGGTGCGGTGGGAGCGAGCCGGGCCGCGGTGGATGCCGGCTGGGTTCCCAATGACTGGCAAGTCGGTCAAACGGGGAAGGTGGTGGCTCCGGAGGTCTACATAGCCGCCGGCATCTCCGGATCTCTTCAGCATCTCGCAGGCATGAAGGGATCCAAGGTGATCATCGCGATCAACAATGATCCGGAAGCCCCGATCTTCCAGGTGGCGGACTACGGGCTCGTCGCGGACCTGTTCGAGGCGATCCCGGAGCTCCGAAAGAAGATAACCGCACAGGCGTGACGGCCCCATGGCCGACGGCCGCCTGGCGCGTGCCGTCGCGACCGTGAGCTGCTCACAGCCAACGCACTCGGACTTCAATGCCGACATTCCTCGCCGATCCCCACTTCTCAAGGACCGCTGCATACCGGCGGCGCGGTGCGTTGCCGCACATGCCAGGGGAGACATCGCCATGGACTTCTCGTTGACCGACGAACAGAAGATGCTCGTCAGCGCGGTCCGTCGTTTCATCCAGACCGAGTTGAAGCCGCTCGAAGAGGAGATCGAGACAACAGGGCGTCTCGACCCGGCCAAGGCCAAGGAGATCTTCCAGAAATCCCGAGAGCTCGGCTTCTACGCCATGAACATCCCCGAAGAGTACGGGGGTGGAGGGCTTTCCGCCGTGGATACGATGCTGGTGGAGGAGCAGTTTGGCCACACCACCGATATCCTCATCCGGCGGGCCTTCGGGAACGTCTACGAGGCGCTCCTGGTGTGCAACGACGCGCAGAAGGAGCGCTGGCTGCTGCCGGCAGTAAAGGGCGAGCGGATCTGCTCGATCGCCATGACCGAGCCGGGCGCCGGGTCCGACGCCGCCGGGATCAGCACCCGTGCCAGGAAGAACGGCGCGGGCTGGTCACTCACAGGGCAAAAGCACTTCGTCAGCGACGGGGAGTACTCCGACTTCTTCATCGTTTCCGCCGTGACGGACCCGGACAGCAAGCCACGAGGGATCTCCCTATTCCTGGTCGACAAATCTGCGCCGGGCCTCACCGTCGGCCGGAATCAGGCCATGATGGGGCTCACGGGGACCAGCCATGTCGAGCTCTTCTTCGACGAGATGAAGCTCGGACCCGAGCACCTCCTGGGGGAGGAGGGACGGGGGATGCGGATCGTGCTGGAGACGCTGGGTCGCGTTCGCCTGGCGCAGGTCGGCGCCCGGGCGGTCGGCAAGGCGACGCACGCCCTGAACCTGATGGTGGAGTATTCCCGCGAACGGAAGCAGTTCGGAAAGCCGATCGGAGACTTCCAGCTGGTTCAGCAGATGATCGCTGACAGCGTCATCGAGGTGAACGCCGCACGGCTGCTGCTGTACCGTGCGGCCTGGGAGATCGACCAGGGGCGCGATGCGCGCGACTGGATTTCGATGGTCAAGGTTCACGCCGCCGAGACCATGGGACGGGTGATCGATCGTGCCGTCCAAATCTATGGCGGGATGGGGTTCTGCAAGGAGCTGCCGATCGAGCGCTATTACCGCGACTCGCGCGTGTACCGGATCTTCGACGGCACTTCCGAGATCCACCGCATCCTGGTGTCGCGCGCCGCGTTGAAGCACGGCGACCTGCTCTACGACGTGCGCGTCTAGCCCGCAAGGCGGGAGACCGGCATGATCCAGAATAGGCTTACGACCGCGCAGGCGGCGGTGGAACTCATCCGGGACGGCGACACCGTCGGCCTCATCGGCGGCGGCGGGCTCCTTGAGGCGTCCTGCCTTTTTGCCGCCATCGAGCGGCGGTTCCTGAGCACAGGGTCCCCCAGGGCACTCACCCTCGTCCACGCGCTCGGCATCGGCGATCGCAAGACGCAGTGTCCTTGGCCACACGGACGTCGGCCCGGCGATACCCTGCGAGCCGATCATCATGCCGTCGAGCCACTTCACCGCCTGAACGGAGGCACAGCGTGAATCCCACTCGCATCGCCGTCGCCGGCATCGGCAGCATGGGCCGCAAACATGTCGACCTTCTCCGTGCCGAGCCGCGTTGCGAGCTCGTCGCCGTTGCCGACCCGGCGCCGGAGGCGAAGGAATACGCGGCGCGGATCGGCGTGCCGTACTATGCGGACTATCGAGAGATGCTGGACCGCACGAAGCCGGAAGGGGCGATCATCGCCTCCCCCACCCCGTTCCACGCGGCGATGGGGATCGCCTGCGCCGAGCGGCGCATCCACATGCTGATGGAGAAGCCCATCGCCGAGTCGGTCCAGGCTGCACGACAGCTGTCGTCCGCGGCGGAGCGGGCAGGGGTCGCGCTACTCGTCGGCCACCACCGGCGCCACAACCCCATCATCGAGAAGGCGCGCGAGATCGTCCGGGGCGGATTGCTTGGGAGATTGACTGCGGTGACCGCCCTCTGGCTCGTGCGGAAGCCGGGCGCGTACTACGAGCTGGCGTGGCGCCGCGAGCCGGGCGGCGGTCCAATGCTCACGAATCTCATCCACGACCTGGACGATCTCCGGTACGTCTGCGGGGAGATCGAGAGCGTCCAAGCCTACTGTTCGAGCAGTGTCCGGGGCTTCGCCGTCGAGGACACCGCGGCGCTGAGCTTGCGATTCGCCGGGGGGGCGCTCGGCACGGTTATCACATCGGATGCGGTCGCGGCGCCCTGGAGCTGGGAACTGACCTCGGGAGAGAATGCGCTCTTCCCGCAGCAGCGGGAGAATTGCTACCTGTTCGCCGGGGTCGCCGCGTCGCTCACGGTGCCGAAGCTCGAGCTCTGGCGGTACCCGGGAGAGGAGGGATGGACTGCGCCGCTCTGCTGTGAGCGGATCGCCGTCGAGCCGGCCGACCCACTCGAGCGGCAGCTCCGTCATTTCTGCCGCGTGATTCGCGGGGAGGAGGCGCCCCGCATCACCGGCGCCGACGCGACGCGTACCCTGAGCGTCGTCCTGGCAGCCAAGCGGGCCGCGGAGCTCGGGACCGCCGTGACCCCGGACTGACCGATCGGCGGCGGATCTGCGGGGCCGAGAAAGAGGCCGAGATGACGAGCCGGTACGTCGTGATCGGCAATCCGATCGCCCAGACCAAGTCCCCCTTTATTTACCGGGAGTTCGCCCGGCAAAGCGGGCAGGCCATGAGCTACGAGGCCATCCAGGCCCCCCTCGACGGATTCGCGGCGGTTCTGGCAGCGTTTCGTGCGGAAGGCGGGAAGGGCATCAACGTGGCCATGCCGTTCAAGATCGAGGCCTTCGCGCTGGCGACCGAGCTCACCGAACGGGCACAGCTCGCGGGCGCTGTCAACGTGATGCGACTCGACGGCGAGCGAATCTTCGCGGACAACACCGACGGGGTCGGGCTGGTCCGCGACATCCGGGTCAATCTGAGGGGTGTGTTCCGCCGCGCACGCGTGCTTCTGCTGGGGGCAGGCGGCGCCGCCCACGGCGTAGCCCTGCCCATTCTCGAGGAGCGGCCCGCGCTCCTCGCCATCGCGAATCGCACCCCCGCCAAGGCCCGCGCGCTCGGCGCGCAGGTCTCGGGACGCGGCAACGTCGTGGCGGGAGGATACACCGAGGTCGCGGATGAGCCCTTCGATCTCGTCATCAACGCCACCCCGCCGAGCCCCAGCGGCGAGCCTCCCAGGGTCCCTGCCGCCGCGTTCAGGCGATGCGGCCTGGCCTACGACGTGGTGTACGGGAGAGGCCTCACTCCATTCCTGCGATTCGCCCGCGAGTCCGGTGCAGCCCGTGTGGCTGACGGCACCGGCATGCTGCTGGAGCAGGCCGCCGAGAATTTCTTCATCTGGCGGGGAATCCGCCCAGAGACGCAGGCACTGATCCGAAAGATTTCCGTGCCGCTCGTCTGAACCCTCTGGGAAGGAAAGGGGACTCGATCGTGGATCTCGGACAGGCAACGCGGCCGATCATGTGGAACGTCCACGCCCCCTGGGTGATGTACGTCCTGTTCGGCGTGGCGCTGGCGATCTTCACCGCTGGCGTATACCGACGGGTCTCAGCGTGGCGGCGGGGGAAGGCGGATGAGGAGCGGCTCGGTGATTGGGGGAGGCGGCTCGCAATCTTGATCAAGGAGGTGCTTTTCCAGAGGCGGGTTCGCGACGTGGCGCTGCCGGGCTGGTTCCACAGCCTCATCTTCTATTCCTTCCTCGTCCTCCTCGTCACCACATCGGTCGTGGCGCTGGACTACGACTTCGGGGCGCACTTCTTCAGGGGCTGGCTCTACGTGCTCCTCACCTTGGGCTGCGATGTCGGCGGGGCGCTGATCCTGGCCGGGGTGGTCATCGCCGGCCTGCGTCGGTATGTCCTCAAGCCGAAAACCATCGAGACGACGCTGGGGGACTCGTGGGCGCTGCTGCTCGTCGCGCTGCTGGTCCTGACGGGCTTCGCGGTCGCAGCGCTTCGCATCGCCGTGCTCGGCAGCCGCTGGGCGTACGTGTCCCCAGTTGCTTGGGCTCTGAGTGGGGCCTTCACCGGGATCTCACGCGAAACCCTCCGCCCCATTCACGCATGGATGTGGTGGTTGCACACCGCGCTGGCCATGACCTGGATTGCGACCATCCCGTTTACGAAGTTCTTTCACCTGCTGGCCCTGCCCACCAACGTGTTCTTCTCCAAGCTCGGGCCCCGCGGTGAACTGAAGCGCGTCGACATCGAAGCCCTCATGGCCGCCGATGATTTCGACGAGGCGGCTTTCAGTCTGGGCATTGCCAGGGCGGGCGACTTCACCTGGAAGCAGCGGCTGGACTTCGATGTGTGCATTTCGTGCGGGCGATGCGAGGAGGTGTGTCCGTCCTTCCAGGCGGGAGAGCCGTTCTCGCCCAAGCGGTTCGTCCAGGCGGGCCGCGAGCTGTCGGGCGACCGAGGCGGACGTGGAGGAGGCAGCGGCGAGGATCTACTGGTCGGGGGTCTGCTGGAGGAGCGGTTTATCTGGTTTTGCCGGACGTGCAGCGCGTGCGTGGAGGTGTGTCCCGCCGCAATCGACCACGTGGACACGATGGTGGAGGTGCGCCGGAACGAGCTGATGATGCAGGCCCGGCTGCCCGTCGAGGCTTCGCGCGCGTTGAAGCTGATGGAGTCGCAGGGCAACCCCTTCGGGAACCGGAACCTCCGCAGCCAGTGGATCCAGCAGATGAAGGTGCCGGTAGTGCCATCCGGCGGAGATGTCGACGTGCTCTACTGGGTCGGCTGCCTCAGCACATTCGACCAGTCGAAGCAGAAGATCGCGGCCGACGTGTTCAAGCTGCTGGAGCGATCGGGGCTCAGCTACGGCGTCCTGGGCGCCGACGAGACCTGCTGCGGGGATCCCGCCAGGGTGCTGGGCGACGAGCGACTGTTCCAGGAGAACGCCAAGGGGCAGGTCGCGGCCCTCCATGGCCGGACCTTCCGCACGCTGTTGGTGAGCTGCCCGCACTGCTTCAACGTCCTGGCGAACGAGTATCCGCAATTCGGAGCGAAGCTGAGGGTCGTCCACCACTCCCAGCTCCTCCAGGAGTTGGTGTCGCGCGGTGTGATCCGGCCCTCCCTGCCCAGCAGCGAGAAGATCGTCTACCACGACCCCTGTTACCTGGGCAGGTACCAGGGAATCTACGATGGCCCGAGGAAGCTGCTCGAGGCCATTCCGGGCGCCGCCGTGACTGAGATGGCCAGCTGCAAAGAGCGCAGCTTCTGCTGCGGCGGCGGTGGTGGACATTTCTGGATGGACCTCAGAGCCGATGGTGCAGAGCGGGTCAACAATCTGCGCGTCGACCAGGCCCGCGAGGCTGGCGCAGCGGTCATCGCGACAGGTTGTCCCTACTGCCACCAGATGCTTGATGACTCGATAAAGCTTCGCGATCTGGACAAGCGGATGCGGGTGTTGGACATCGCCACGCTATTGCTTGACAGCGTTGAGGGGCGGAGGCCGACCGCCAGCCAGGACGGGGGTCTGCGACGCTGACGATGCATCCTTACCCTCGCGTTGGGTGCCGGTTCGGTCTATAGCTCCTCCACTGCGCAAGGATCCGAGCGGCCTCATGAACCGCCCATACGTTCGATGTCACGTGGCCGCGATGTATGCCGATACGACGAAGGCCTCGGACCAGACCGTGCGCAGAACGCGGGAATCCTCCCGCGCGATTGCTGCGCCTTGTCTTGCTGCGACTTACATTTCTCTTGACATTGGTTTTGTCAGGACTATTCTTTCTCTATAGAAGGAGTATAATGAAAATATAGTGAGGGGGGCGGCAATGGCGATCGGGTCGAAAAGCAAGAAAGCCATCGTGTACGAAACACTGAAGAAGCGGATCGTTACCCACTCCTTGAAGCCCGGCGAGCCGATCAATGAGGTTCTCCTGGCCAGGGAACTGAAAACGAGCACGACGCCGTTGCGGGAGGCCCTGCAGCAACTGCAGAAGGAGGGCTTTGTCGAGAACTTCCCGGGACGAGGCTCATTCGTGTCCAGAATCTCCACGCAGGATGTCAGGGAGCTGTTCGAGATGCGGGAGATGCTGGAATGCGAGGTGATCAGGAGAGTGGTCTCCCAGGGCCTCGTGCGCGAGCAGAGGGCCCTGGCCATTCGCAAGGAGTTTGAATCGTCCGAGGGCAAGAGCCGCCCCACTTCGCGAAACTACTTCACGCCGGGCGACCAGATCCACCTGTTTGTTTTCGAATGTCTGGGGAACAGACGCCTGCTTGAGTACTACCGCAGCCTCCAGGAGCACATCGAGCGCATGCGCCTCTATTTCTTCAGCAACTTCCACGAAGAACGGGCCGAGCACTCGTTCAAAGAGCACCTGGAGATCCTCGATGCGCTGCTCGCTCACGACGCCGATCGCGCCGAGCGCGCGGTGCGCACGCACCTGGAAAACGCCATGGACTACTTGAAGCGAATGACGTAGGGCGAGCCGGAGGAGTGAGACATGATCCATGTAATCAGCAAGATCGAACGACCGAAGAAATCCGTGATCGACCAGTTTCGAGAGGTCGGGGCCGCAACCGTCCACGAGGCATCCGGCCGGAAAGGGGCCGTCGATCCAGCCATCAAGCCCATTGCCAGAGGGGTCCGGCTCTGCGGCTCCGCCTTCACCGTCCAGTGCCACCCCGGGGACAACCTGATGCTACACAAGGCTCTGGAGCGCGCCCAGCCGGGCGATGTCCTGGTGGCGACCGTCGGGGGCTGCTACGAAGGCGGATACTGGGGCGGACTGATGGGGACCTCGGGCCAGGCCAGGGGCCTGGGGGGGCTGGCCATCGACGGATGCGTCCGCGACTCCGCCGAGCTCATCCAGATGGGACTCCCGATCTTCTGCCGGGGGTTTTCCATCCGGGGCACGGTGAAGAGTGTTCTGGGCCTGATCAATCACCCGACGGTCTTCGGGGGGATCATGGTTCAGCCGGGGGACCTGATCCTGGGAGATGACGACGGACTCGTCGTGGTCGAGCGGGCGGAGTGCGAGAGGGTCCTGGAGAAGTCGCTCGAGCGGAAGCGCGCCGAAGAGAAGAAAGCCGAGCAGTTGCGGGCGGGCATCTCGAGCGTCGAGCTGAACAAGCTCGGCAAGGTGTTCGAGACGCTCGGGCTTGTCGAGGAGTGAGCCATGCCTACTGTCACCGAGGCGCAACTGAAGGCAGCCGTCAGTCAGGTGCTCACGGGGTATGGCGCAGCCGAGGATGAGGCTCGGCTGGCCGCGGAGAGCATGGTGCAGGCCGAGATGCGGGGAACGGACACGCACGGGCTGCCCTACCTCAAGCTCTTGATCGAGCGCATCGAGGCCCGGATGGTGGCGGTCCCGACGCAGGTCACCATCGTCCGACAGGACCGAGCCACGGGCCTCCTCGACGGGGGCAACGGGATCGGGCAGGTGGCCGGATCGAAGGCCATGGAGCTGAGCGCCCAGAAGGCGCGGGAGTTCGGAATCGGCCTCACCCTCGTCCGCAACACCAACAACATCGGCTTCCTGGCGTTCTATACCCTCCGCGCGGCGGGGCAGGGGCTCGTGGGAGTGGCGATGGGCAACGCCAACGCCGCCATCTCTCCCTGGGGGGGTGCCGAGCCGTTTTTCGGTACCAATCCCCTTTCCATCGCGGTGCCCGGCGACGACGAGCCGCTGGTCCTGGATATGTCCTCGAGCCTGGTGGCGCGGGGCAAGATCCGCAAGGCGCAGCGGCTGGGGGAGAAGATCCCACTGGGATGGGCGCATGACGAGTTCGGCGTGCCGACGGAGGACCCGGGGGCTGCGCTCAAGGGGACACTCGTGCCCATCGGCGGGCCGAAAGGGTACGGCCTGGCGCTGATGGTGGACGTCCTCGCCGGGATGCTGTCGGGGGCCGCGTTCGGGCCGGATATCAAGAGCTTCCATCAGCTCATGGGGCCGACCCGTGTCGGGGTGTTGATGCTGGCGATCGATGTGGAGCGGTTTATGCCCCTGGCCCAATTCCGGGGCCTCCTGAAGGGGTACGTCGGTTCGATCCGCAGCAGCCGGAAGGCGAAAGGTACGTCCCGCATCTATCTCCCCGGGGAGATCGAGTCGGAGAAGGAGAAGACGAGCCGGGCGCATGGCATCCGGCTGAGCGACCCCTCCGTCGAGATGTTGAACCAGCTCCTGGAGAAGGCGAAGAGTTCCCTGCGCTTCTGAGCGAGGACTGTCGTCGGTGTTGAGGAAGATGGCCGCCGTGGGGAGGGCGAAGGAGGATAGCATGAACGAGCTGAAGGATCAGGTCGTGGCCGTGACGGGTTCGGGGAAGGGGCTGGGAAAGGGGATCGCCGAGCGGTGTTATGCCGAAGGGGCCATGGTCGTCACCTGGGATCGGTCCGGCCTGGCGAAGGGCGTGGCGGATACGCTGGATCCCTCCGGCAAGCGAACGCTCTACGTCCGGGCGGATGTGCGAGAGGAGAACCAAGTGGCGCAGGCCTTCGCCGAGATCATGAAGAAGTTCGGGCGGGTGGACGTGCTCGTCAACAACGCTGGCATCTCGCGCCACAAGCCCATCGAAGAGATGAGCGTGGATCTCTTCGAAGAGGTGATGAACACGAACACGACGGGCGTCTTTATCTGCTGCAAGGCCGCGACCCCCATCATGAAGAAGCAGGGGCGGGGCAAGATCGTCAACATCGCGTCCCTGGGAGGGCGCACCGGCCGGCCCGGCGTAGGGGTGAATTACGCGGCCTCCAAGGCCGCCGTGATCGCCATCACACAGACCCTGGCCCGGGAGCTGGGGCCGTCGGGGATCTACATGAACGCCATCGCCCCCGGTCCGATCCTGACAGAGCAAACCCGCCAATACCCCCCGGAGGTGTTTGCCAAGTGGAATGCCGGCCGGGCAGTCCAGAAGGACGGCCTGCCCGAGGACGTGGCCGACGCGGTCCTCTTCCTCGCCTCGAATCGGTCGGACTGGGTGACGGGGGTGACGCTGGATCTCAACGGCGGGATCCTCATCCGGTAGTCGTGAAATCGTGTGGGGCCGGCGCCGATCCTGTCGGCGGCGCCGGCGCGGCACCCTGCAAGAAAAGGAGGCGCGATGTCCGAGCTGAAAGTCGTCAACATCAAGGATGTCCCTGGAGAGCGGCGGGATCCACCCCGGACGTCATGGATTCTCGTCTCGGAAAAGACCGTTGGCGCGCAAAATCTGGCGATGGGCGTCAACGAGACCGAGCCGGGGAGCATGGTGCCGGCGCACAAGCACGAGAAGGAAGAGGAGGTCATGTTCTTCCTGCAGGGGACCGGAAAGTTCGTCACCGAGGACCGGGAGATTCCGATCGGGCCGGGGATCGTGATCTATAACCCGCCGGGGAAGACGCACAAGATCCTGAACACGGGAAGCGAGGTCCTTCGGTTCGTCTGGATCTACGCGCCCCAGCTGGCAAGCCACCGCAAGTAACGAGGGGCAAAACTCAACCCGAAGTTCGTCTGGATCTATGCGCCGCAGTTGCCGCGGCATCGAGTGCAGACATGACATCGAGAAGGAGGTAAGGGACGCCATGAGCGACTGGAAATTCCCGCCGGCAGGCGGGCACATGGAAAAGCCCTCGAAGATCTATTACCAGACGATGACGAAGAAGGACATCGAGGAGCGCCTAAAGGTCAACGACATCCTGCTCATCCCGTTCGGCTCGACCGAGAACCACGGCGACGCGCAGCCGTACGGCGAGGACGTGTTCATCGTGACGAGGATGTGCGAGATGATCGCGCAGAAGACCGGATGCACCGTGGCGGAGCCACTCTGGTACGCCTCGCATCCCTTCGCCCACCTGGGGCAGACGGGGACCGTTCCCATCCCCGACGATCTGACATCGGCGCTCGTGCGCTCGATCGTCTCAGGGTACTGGAACGCAGGGTTCCGCAAGCAGATCCTGATGAGCAGCCACGGGCAAGAATACATCATCCCATCGGCCATCCAGGAGTGGGCCAAGAAGTACCAAGTTCCCGCCGTGATCATTTTCCTGGACGTGATGAAGATCATGGGCGACGCGCTGAAGGACAAGGCCCACGGCGGCCCCTTCGAGACCCCCTTCCGGCACGGTGACGAGGCGGAGAACTCCATCTGCCTGGCGCTCTTCCCCGAGTTCGTGCAGATGGAGAACTGCGTCGACACCAAGACGTGGGGCTTCCTGCCCGAGGGGCATATCGACAAGGGCGGCGACATCTACAACTACCCCATTCCCGGCCAGAGCCACGTTGGCGGCAGCGGGGTGGAGTTCGCGGTCTATCCGGAAGGCGTGCTGGGCAAGCCGTCGCTCGCCAAGGCCGAGAAAGCCTACCAGGCCATCGAGAACTACATGAATTACGTTGTCAAGCTGCACAACGACATCCGGGCGAAATTCCCTCCGGGGGTGCTGCCGGAGGCAAAGTACATGACCCAGAGGAGCGCGGAGGAGATCGATCTTCTCCTCAAGGGGCCGGACAGGGGCGGCAGGCACCTCTACACGATCGCCTGGCCTGCGTGATCGGGAGGATTGTGAAAAGGGCAGTCGTCAAGGCAAACCAGAGTCCGGGCTCCTAAGCCGCTCACCCAGCTTGGGAGAGCCCGTTCCTTGGTTCATCGGCCGCGGGGGAGGCGCCGCTCGACCCTCCCCCGCGGTCTCAACACGCGAGGTCTGGACATGAAAGCCATTGTGAAAGCGCGGGAAGATGCGGGGGCCATGGAGGTCCGAGAGCTTCCCGTCCCGGAGCCCGGACCCGGCGAAGTGCTGGTCAAGATGCGGGCCGCAGGGATCTGTTTCAGCGACGTGATGATCCTGAACAACAAGTACAAGGGACGGGTCCCCGTGCCGATCCCTATGATCATGGGCCACGAGGGCGCGGGAGAGGTGGCCGCGGTCGGCAAGGGCGTGGAGCATGTCAAGGCCGGTGACAAGGTCGGCCTCAACCCGCTGTGGGGCTGCGGGCAGTGCGTGGATTGTCTGAACGGGCAGCCAAACATGTGCTCGACGTGGCGCCATCTGGGGATCACCTGCGACGGAACGTTCGCGGAATACCGGGCTGTTCCGGCCTTCACCGCCTGCAAGCTGCCGAAAAGCATCTCGCCGGTCGATGCCGCCTTCATCGAACCGATCAGCCTGGCGGTCCGTACCTTCGAGCATGTGAAACCGGTGCTCGGCGACACGGTGGCCATCATCGGCCCGGGATCGATCGGGCTCTTCCATCTGCAAGCCTTCAAGTCGGCGGGTGCTGCCAAGATAATGGTGATCGGCCTGGACCAGGACGCTCAGCGGTTCGAGATCGCGAAGCAGTTGGGAGCCGACCACATCATCAACGGGAGTAAGGAAGACGTGGTGAAGCGGGTGCGGGAGCTGACCAACGGCCTGGGAGCCGACATTGTTGTCGAAACCGCGAACCATCCCGCCACCGTCCCGCTGGCCGTCAACCTGGCTGCGGCACGAGGCCGCGTGCATCTGTTCGGTCTCTATCCGGAAGCCGCCATGAGCCCGCTCACCCTCCTCCGGGCTGGTGTGACCATGTCCGGAGACGTGGCGACCCTTCCGCGGTACTTCCTGCGAGCCATGCGCTGGATCGAGTACAAGAAGGTCCTGGCCGCGCCCATGGTCACCCGGTCGTTCCGTCTCGATCAGGCGCAAGAGGCCTTCCAGGCCTTCAGCCGGGGGGACAGCGTAAAGGTTCTGTTCGAGATGTAGGCAGCCCGTCACAAGGGGAGATGACCATGAAGAAGATCCTGGTGCTGCATGGGGTCAACCTGAATATGTTCGGGAAGCGCGACCCCACCCAGTACGGGACAATCACCCTCGAGGAGATCAATCAGCAGCTCAGTGCCCTGGCCAGAGAGCTGGGGGTGGAGCTGGAGACCTTCCAGACGAACTTCGAAGGGGAGATCTGCGAGAAGATCCACACGGCGCACCTGGACAAGGTCGATGCGGTGATCGTCAACGCCGGCGCCTGGACGCATTACAGCATCGCTCTGCGCGACGCCCTGGCGATCCTGAAGGTCCCCATCATCGAATGTCACATGTCGAACATCCACGCGCGGGAGGAGTTCCGACACGTCTCCCACGTTTCTCCCCTGGCCAAGGGCATCATCGCCGGGTTCGGGGTTCAGAGTTATCTCCTGAGCCTTCGGGCCGCGGCAGCGCTGCTGTCAGGACAGGGATAGAAGGGGCGGGGCGCATCGGCGGACATCGTCAGCGGATGGAGTGCGGGATGACGAAGACCCGATATGCATTTCTTCTGGGACAGCACATTTCCCATTCGCTTTCGCCGGCGATCCACAATTCCGCCTATGCCGCGCTGGGGCTGGACTGCGAATTCCGGCTGCTCGACGTGCCCCCGGCCCAGCTCCGGGAGGCCCTGGCGCGCCTGCGACAACCCGACTGTTTGGGGGCCATCGTCACCATGCCGTACAAACAGGAGATGCTCGCCGCCGCGGACGAGTGCTCGGATGCGGTCCGCCGCTGCGAGGCCGCCAATCTCATAATCAACCGCGACGGGCGCTTTGCGCTCCACAACAACGATGTCGAGGCCATCGCCGCCTGCCTGGGTCGTCGCGCGGCCACGGTGGCCAGGGGGCAGGCGGTGATCCTGGGGGCGGGCGGCGCGGCGGCCGCCATGCTGGAGGCGCTGCGGCGCGTCCCGCCGACCCGGGTGCTCGTTCTGGCCCGGCGCGTGGAAGCCGCCACAGCGCTCGCCGGGCGGGCCCGCGACTGGCTCGGGGTGCCCGTCGAGGCGGGCCATCTGGCGGAGGGTGTGCCGGCGATGGCCACGGCGGCGGTCATCTTCAATGCCACGCCTCTGGGGATGCGGCCGGGCGACCCCAGTCCCGTGCCGCGGGAAGCGCTGCGGCCCGGCCTGCTGGTCTATGACATCGTGTACCAGCGCGGGGGGCTCAGCGCGCTGCAGGCTGACGCCCTCGCCGCCGGGGCCCTGGTGTGCGATGGGTTGACCCATATCTTCGAGCAGACGCCCTTCTCCTTCCAGATGCTGACGGGCCGACCCGCCCCTCGCGAGGTGATGCTGAAAAGCCTCGTGGCGGCGGCGGGCCGAGAGCCGCTGGACTGGGGGGCGGATCGTCCAACGTAAACGCGGCGAAAAGCGAGGCCGCAAAAGGAGGTTCCCCCCATGATATACGAGATGCGTACCTACACCGCGATGCCCGGACGCCTGGCGGATCTGCACAAGCGCTTTGCGGAGATCACGCTGGGCTTCTTTCAGAAACACGCCATTCGTGCCGTGGGATTCTGGACCAACGAACTGGGGGGCTCCTCGGATCAGTTGATCTACATGCTGGCCTACGACAGCCTGGCCGATCGGGAAAAGAAGTGGGGCGCTTTCCTGGCGGATCCAGAGCGGTCGGCCAAGTTTGCGGAGACGGAGAAGAACGGCCCGCTGGTCCGGTGCCTCACGGCCCAGATCCTGCGGCCCACTCCGTACTCACCCATGCAGTGACGGGCAAGGACACACTGGCGATTCCAGTTCGAGGAGGTCGGACGTGCGCAACATCGTGAGGGTCAACACCCGGACAGGCGAGATTCGCATCACAGCCGGCTCGGAGGACGAGCTTCGGTGGGGAGGCCGCTCGTTGATCGCGCACCTGATGCTGCGCGACGTGCGCCCCAGCTGTGATGCGCTGGGGAGAGAGAACAGGCTCATCGTGGCCTCGGGATGGTTGGGTGACACCTCGGTGACCACGGCGGGGCGATGTTCCGTTGGGGGCAAAAGCCCGCTCACGGGCGGTGTCAAGGAGGCCAACGTCGGCGGCGAGCCCGGCAGGAAGCTGGCGCGGCTCGGTATGCGGGCGCTGATATTGGAGGACGCGCCCGAGACGGCCGAGGCGCGGGTGCTCTGGATCGGAAAAGACAGGTGTGAGCTGCTGCCCGCGCCGGAGCTGCGGAAGGCGGAAGTGGCGCGGACCTTTCAGCTTCTGCACGAGCGGTTCGGCGAGGATGTCGGTATCTTCTGCATTGGGCCGGCGGGAGAAATGCGGCTCGGCGGCGCGGCCATCGCCACCACGGACAAGACGGGTGTCCAGGCGCGGTTTGCCGCGCGCGGCGGCTTGGGCGCCGTGATGGGCGCCAAGGGCATCAAGGCGATCGTCATCGACGATGCGGGCGTGCGGCCGGAGCCGGCCCATGACCCCGCCGCCTTGAATGCGGCCGGCCGGGAGCTATGGCAGATCCTGCGGGATGACCCGAAGACCCAGAACCGCCACGACTTCGGGACGCCGGCCGTTCTGTCCATCTGCGACTCCCTCGGCATTCTCCCGACCCGGAACTTCCGGACCGGCCACTTCGAGGGGTTCGAGGCCATCTCGGGCGAGCGGGTGGCCGACCTGATCGTGGGTCGGGGCGGCGAGGGTGAGCGGGGAGTCCTGTGCGTTCGCGGCTGCAACATCCAGTGCTCCAACAATTTCCCCGACCCCGGCGGGAAGACGCTGGTGGCCTCGCTGCAGTACGAGAATATCGGCCTGCTGGGCTCGAATTGCGGCATCGACGATGTGGATGAGGTGGCCAGGATCAACCACCTCTGCAATCAGGTGGGGGTTGATACGATTGAAACCGGGGCGGCCATCGGCGTGGCCATGGAAGCCGGCGTGATCCCCTTCGGCGACTCGACGGGGGCCAAGGATCTCGTCCAGCAGATCGGACGGGGCACACCGCTCGGCCGGGTGCTGGGAAGCGGCGTGGTCGTGACCGGGCGCGTGTTCGGGGTCGGCCGCATCCCCGCCGTCAAGGGGCAGGCCATCCCCGCGTACGACCCGCGGTCGCTGAAGGGGATCGGGGTCTCGTATGTGACCTCCCCCATGGGGGCGGATCACACCGCGGGCAACGCCCTGGAGATGGCCAAGGCCCTTGACCAGAAGAAAAAGGAAGGGCAGGTCGAGGCGTCGTTGCGGCTGCAGGTTCGGGCCGCACTCCTCGACAGTCTGGGGGTCTGCCTCTTCATTCGGCCGGCCTTTGTGAAGAACCCCGACCTCCTTCCGCGGCTGCTCAACGCCCGGTACGGCTGGTCCCTCACCTTTGCCGAGGTGCGGCAGATGGGGATCGAGTGCCTGAAAATGGAGCGGGACTTCAACCGCCTCGCCGGCGTGCTGGACGAGCTGTGCGACGTACCCGAGTTCATGCGGACCGAGCCGCTGCCGCCCTTCAACACGGTTTTCGATGTGCCTCGCGAGGAGATGCAGCGGATCTGGGACGTGCAACTCCCCGAGGGTGTCTTTTAGCCGGAGCCATCGGCCCGCGGCGGTCTTCGAAGTACGTGGTCCCGTATGCCTTGGACCAGCCAGTCGTCGTGGTGGACGCGCTATTGAAGGAGACGTGAATAAGGAGACGTAGATGGGCCAGAGTGATGGGGTGGAGAAACTTGCAGACCTGCAGGAGACCGCGGTGGAATTGCGGGAGCAGATCGCCGTGGTCCGCTTCAACCGGCCGCACGCACTGAACGCCACCACGCCTCGAACGCATGCCGAGCTCGTCCGCATCTTCACAACCATTCGAAATGATCCTGGCGTGCGGGTAACCATCCTGACCGGCACCGGGGACAAGTCCTTCTGCGTGGGCTCCGACATCAAGCGGTTCACGACCATCGATTCCATCGCAGGAGGCCTGGCCGAACCGCAGGGACTGGAGCAGAACCGCTACCTGGAGATCGGCATCATCGAGGGGCTGGGGAAGCCGGTCATTGCGGCCGTGAACGGGCATTGCCTGGGCGGCGGGCTGGAGATCGCCATGGCGTGCGACTTCATGATCGCGTCGGATCGGGCCACCTTCGGCCTGCCGGAGCCCAAGCTGGGGCTGTTCTCGGCCAATGGGACGCAGCGTCTCGCCCGGCTGATCGGCCGAAATCGCGCCTTGGAACTGGCCCTGACCGCCGCCATCATTCCGGCGGCCGAGGCGGAGCGCATCGGTCTCGTCAACCGGGTGGTTCCCCATGCCGACCTGCTGGTCGAGGCTGAACGGGTGGCCCGGACGATATCGGCCCTCGCCCCGGTTGCCCTTCGCGTGACTCGAGAATCCATCATACGAGGGTTGGAGATGCCGCTCCAGGACGCGCTTCGCGAGGATGAGTACCGCCATGCCGTCTTGTGCACAACAGAGGATCGCCTGGAGGGCGTCCAGGCCTTCAAGGAGAAGCGGCCTCCGCGATTCACAGGACGCTGAGGCATTCCCAGCGGCGACCGCTGCCCGTTGCATAACTTCAAGGAGGCGCGATGAAAGCGGTAGTCCTTCATGCCTATGGTGGACCGGAAGAGCTGAAAGTAGAGGAGGTGCCGCAGCCGACGCCGACCCCCGAGGAGGCCTTGGTCCGTATCCGGGCATGCGGGGTGTGTCATCTGGACATGATCGTGCGCTCGGGGATGCGGTCCCGAGCAACGCTTCCGCGGATCATCGGACACGAGCTCGCGGGGGAAGTTGTCGAGGTGGGCCCTGCGGTCAAGGATCTCTCGCCGGGTGACCGGGTCGCCTCCTTCAACTTCCAGGCGTGCGGCGAGTGCGAATGGTGCCGCCGGGGGCGTCCCTCTCTCTGTGTGCATCTGAAGGGGGACATCGGCCAGGGGCGGGATGGGGGCTACGCAGAATACGTCGCGCTTCCCAGCGCCAACCTCGTCCGGATTCCCGACGGGCTGCCGTTCGAGCACGCATGTCTGGCCGCCTGCTGTTTCGCGCCGCCGTACAAGGCGATCCGACGGGTTGGGCGGATCCGACCCGGGGACACCGTGCTGGTCACGGGCGCCAGCGGCGGTCTGGGGATGGCGGCCATCCAGATCGCGCGCAAGTGTGGCGCGAGAACCATCGCCATCACCGCATCGCTATCGAAGGCGGAACGGGTGAAGGCCGCAGGGGCGGACGAGGTCATCGTCAACGGCGATGGCACCTTTGGGGACGAAGTGCGCAGGCTGACGGACGGAGCGGGGACGGACCTCGTCGTGGAGACGGTGGGCGGCCCAGCCTTCGCTGGGTCGCTTCGCAGCCTGGCGCGGGGCGGACGCTACGTGATCGTCGGTGAGCTGCACGGGAAACCGGTGCAAATGAATCTCGCGCTGATCATCCTGAAGGAGTGGGAGATCTACGGCGTGCAGAGCGCCTCGCGGGACGATCTGCACGAGATCCTCCACTTCATGCACCGCACCGGGCTGACGCCGACCATCTGGAAGACGATGCCGCTCGCCCAAGCCGCGGAGGCCCATTGCCAGCTCGCGAACCGGGAGGCGGTGGGCCGGATCATCTTGACGCCGTGACACCTCTGCTTGAAGGACGCGGACGGAGAGGAGGCGGGACACTCAGGGCAGCGCCAGAAGTAACCAGGCTTCTTCATCGGGGGCCGTGGGCCCCAAGGAGGGCAGGAGATGGCAAGCATGGGAGGAGGCTCGAGGGTGTCCATGCGCACGGGGTGCGGCGGAGGCACATCGCGGGAAAAGGGCATGTCCCTGCCGGGAGGATTCGCCCTGGGGCGACGTGGGGTCCTGCTGGTCCTTGGAGTGGCGCTTGTCGCCGCACTGGCGGCCGTACCGCCCGCGTTCGCCCAGACCGTCAAGCTCGCCACCCTGGCGGAGATCACGGGAGCCGGCGCGCCCGTTGGAAACATGTGGCGCGACGGAGTCAACCTGGCGGTTGAGGACATCAACAAGAAGGGCGGGATCCTGGGCCGGAAGGTGGAGAACATCACCATGGACACCCAGTCGGACCCGCCGACCGCCGTGTCCGTCATGCGTCGCGCGCTCAACGAGAAGCCGTTTGCCATCCTGGGGCCGGTGTACAGCAGCGGCACGCTGGCCAACATGGACCTTGCGCGCCAGACCGGCATCCCCCAGATCACCGGGTCCGAAGCGGTGTTCCTGGTCGAAAAGGGGAATCCCAATATTTTTCTGACCTCCTTCACTCAGCAGGTCAGCTTTGCGATTGCTGTCCGCTGGCTCGTCGACGATCTCAAGGCGCAGAAGATCGCGCTGATCTGGGTGAACGACGCCTTTGGCAAAGGCGGTCGGGACATGTTCCTCAAGTTTCTCAAGGAGAGAGGCAAGCCCCCCGTTGCGGATATTTCCACAGAGGTGGGGCAGGCCGATTTCACACCGGAGCTGACCCAGGTGCGGGCCTCCGGGGCTACCTACGTCATGATTTACCTCCACGAGGAGGAAAGCGCGCGCTTGATGATCCAACTCCGCAGCCTCGGGCTGAACATCCATGCGGTCGGTGAAACAACCCTCTGCACTCAGGACACCATCAATGCGGGCGGGGACGCCCTGAACGGTGCCATGTGCCATGTGCCGATGACGGCAGATGCGCCCATTCCTGCCATGGTGGACGTGGCCAAGCGGTTTCGGGAGAAGTACGGGCACGGGCCAGACCACAACGCCTTCAAAGCATATATCGGAGTCCACATGGTGAAGACAGTCGTGGACCGGGTAGGCGCCTTCGACCAGGCCAAGTTCCGCGACTGCTTGCATAACAACCTGTTCACCACGGCAGACGAACCCGGGTTGCTCATGGACATGTACATGGCCAACAACGGGGATGCCGATCGCCAAAGCTTTATCGTGGAGGTGCAGAACCGCCAGCAGAAGGTGATCGAGGCCGTGCCGATGTTGCACGGGCCCTACACCAAGCGGGCCTGTCGCTAAAGCGGCGACCGGGGGGGGAGCCCCGGCTCCCCCTCTCTCGGGTAATCCTGGGGGACTGGCATGACAGATGTTCTTCAGCTTTTCATCGCCGGGATCTCGATTGGCTCCATCTATGCCATGGTGGCGATCGGTTTTGTCCTCCTGTGGCAAACCTCCAATACGATCAACTTCGCGCAGGGGGAGTTCGTGACCCTCCCGGCGTTCCTGATGGTACTGTTCTGGAGCGTGCTCAAACTGCCGTTCGCCGTCGCGCTGGTATGCACGATGCTCGTGTCCGCCCTGCTTCTGGGTGTTGTGGTCAAAAAGGCCATGGTGGACCCACTCATCCACTTGGGAGTCTTGCCCCTGGTGATTGCCACCCTCGGCTTGAGCATGCTGGTTCGCTACTCGCTGCAACAATTCTGGACCCCGTTGGCCCTTCCGTTCCCGCCAATCTTCTCGCGGACGGGGATCAAGGTGGGGAGCGTGATTTTCTCCGTCGAGCAGATCGGAAACGTGGTGTTTGTGGCGGCGATTACCGGGGGGCTCGAACTATTCATCTCGCGGACCAAAATGGGCTGGGGCATGCAGGCTGTGGCGCAGAACCGCCACCTCGCCCGGACCCTGGGCATCGATGTCTCCCGCCTGGTGCTGCTCACCTTCGTTCTCAACGCGGCACTAACGGCGGCTGCGGCCGTGCTCATCGCGCCCGTCTACCTCGTGAAGTACGACATCGGCATCGGCCTGGGCTTGAAGGCGTTCTACGCCGCGATCATCGGTGGGTTCAACCAGATCCGGGGCGCGCTCCTAGGGGGACTGCTGGTGGGCGTGGTCGAGACGTATTCGGCGGCGTACATCTCCAGCCAGTATCGGGACGCCTTTGCCCTGGTCATTTTGATTGCGGTCCTGCTCTTCAAATCCGAGGGCATCTTGGGAGTCAAGGAAGAATGGTCGTAGGGAGGAGACACCCATGACGCGCCGGCGGATTCTGGGATTGCTGATCGCCATTACGGTGCTCCTCCTGCTCCCCCTGGGGCTGGAACAATACAAGCTTTACCTGGCCAGCCTGACCTTGGTGTATCTGATAGCGGTGATCGGCCTGAACCTCACCCTTGGGTACGCGGGGCAGATATCGCTGGCCACGGCTGCCATGATGTCCTTTGGCGCTTACGCCGTTGCCCTCCTGGTCCCCCGAGGAATCCCGTTCGAAGTTGCGCTTCTCGCCGGGGCGCTCTTCGCCTTTCTCTGGGGATTGGTCCTGGGGTTTCCCGCCCTCAAGGTGAAGCATCACTACCTGGCCATGGTGACGCTCGGGTTCAACGTCATTGTCTATCTGGTGATCCGCAACTGGGAATCATTCACGGGCGGCTCCTTCGGCATCAATGCCATTCAGCGACCCGCCTGGGGACCGCTTCGCTTCGCGTCGGACCGCGCCTACTACTATTACATCCTGGGCTGGACCGCGCTGGTTGTGGCGTCGGCCTACTGGATTCTCCATTCCAGGTGGGGTCGGGCATTCCGGGCCATCCGGGAAAACGAGATGCGCGCCGAGGTGGTTGGAGTGAACCTGCGGAACTACAAGCTGATGGCCTTCGCCATTGGCTCGTTCTATGCCGGGATCGGCGGGGCCCTGTTCGCCCCCCTCCTGACGTATATCGACCCCAGCGCATTCACCCTGGATCGTTCGTTCCAAGCTCTGATCATGGTGGTCCTGGGAGGTCTGGGCCGATTCGAGGGGCCGTTCATCGGGACGGCGGCGGTGACTCTCCTGCCCGAGGCGCTCCGTGGCTCCGAGGGGCTCTACCTCATTATCTATTCGCTCTCGGTCATCCTGATGATGGTTTTCATGCCCAAGGGCTTGGTGACGTTCTGGGACTGGGCGGTCGGGTGGGCCTCCGGTCAAAAGCCTGGAATGGCCCAGCCGCCCGGCGTGGAGAAATCGGCTGCCGTTTGGCATTCGAAATAATCCCGGCAAGGGAGAGCCAGGATGCCAATGCTCGAGATTCGCGGCCTCAGCAAGCACTTCTTCCGGTTGCGCGCCGTGCAGGATGTGAGTTTCGGCGTCGAATCCAAGGAACTGCTGGGCTTGATCGGGCCGAACGGTTCCGGGAAGACGACCGTGTTCAACTGTGTGACCGGGATCCTCCCGGTCACGGGGGGACAGGTGTTGTTCAAGGGCGAGGACATTACCGGCAGCAACCCCGATGCCATCTATCATCGTGGGGTCGCCCGAACCTTCCAGCTCATCCAGCTCTTTCCGCAAATGACTGTGCTGGACAACATGCTCATGGCAGGACAAGAGCGGAAGGGCACGATGCTGCGCCGCCTGCTGAGCCTGGATGAGACGGACGAGCGGGAGCGCGCGCTGAAGCTCTTGGAGTACCTGGATCTCTTCGCGGCGAAAGACGGCCTGGCAGCCAACCTGTCGTATGGGGAGCAGAAGATCCTGGACTTCGGCATGGCGCTTATGTCCGACCCCGAGATCGTTCTCCTGGATGAACCCATGGCCGGCGTCAACCCGACTGTCGTTAAACGGCTGGTCGGCTATATCCGAGATCTCAATAAGCGGGGAAACACCTTCGTGGTCATCGAGCATAACATGCAGGTGGTGATGTCCCTGTGCCAGCGCATCGTAGTCCTGAGCCAGGGGGAGAAGATCGCGGAAGGGACCCCTGAGGAGATCCAGAAGAACCCGCTGGTCATGGAAGCCTACTTTGGGAGTTAGGCATGGCCCTGCTGGAAGTCGAGAACATTTACGCCGGATATGGTAAGTCGGAAGTTCTCCACGGCGTCAGCCTGAAGGTGGAGGCAGGGCAGATCGTCTCCATCATCGGTCCCAATGGGGCCGGCAAGTCCACGTTGTTCCTGACCGTCTTCGGTCTCCTTCCGGTCCGGCAGGGCCGTGTGGTCTTCGCCGGGGAGGAGGTCACGAATCGGCCGCCCGAGCTGCTCCTCCGCCGAGGGATGGCCTTGGTTCCTCAGGGGCGTAACGTGTTTCCGTTGATGTCGGTGGAAGAGAATATCCTCCTGGGCGCCTACATCCATAAGCGCACGGCTGAACTGCTGAAAGAGCTGGATCGGGTGTACGAGGTCTTCCCAATCTTGCGCGAGAAGCGGAATGAGCGAGCGAGCGATCTGTCCGGCGGTCAGCAGCAGATGCTGGAAATCGGCCGCTCGCTCATCCTCAAGCCCAAGCTGATGCTCCTCGACGAGCCGACGCTGGGACTGGCTCCGCTGGTGTTCAAGCAGATCTTCGAGATCATCGTCCGTTTCAAGCAGCAAGGCCAGACCATCCTCTTGGTGGAGCAGAACGCGGCCAAGGCGCTGGAGATCTCCGATCGCGCGTACGTGATCGAGGTGGGCATGATTCGGTACGAGGGGTCGGGCGAGGTCATCCGAAACGACGAACGGGTCAAACGCCTGTACCTCGGCGGCTGAAAGGCCGAGCGCTGCGCCGTGGGGTTTCAGAGTCAAGGGCGGGTTGCACGAACAGGGAGGTCATGGACAGAAACAGGGGGTCGGTGGGCGACTGACCTGCTCGAACGGAGGAGCCACATGTCCGCTGTGCACTACTACGAGGATGCGAAGGTGGGGGATGAGTGTGTGACTCCCGCGGTCACAATCACCGATGCGCATATTCTGGCGTATGCGGGCGTCTCTGGCGACCACTCGCCTCCCCACGTGGACGATGAGTACGCCCGGACCAGCGCATTCGGCGCCCGGGTGGCCCACGGGCTGCTGGGCCTGGCGGTCACCGACGGGCTGAAGACCCAAGCCGAGTACCGCTTCCCCCCCGGCATGTCCCTGGGGTGGACGTGGGATTTCACCGCGCCCATCAAGATCGGGGATACGGTCCACGTGAAGTTTCGCGTGGCGAGCATGCGCACGACCAAGAAGCCGGCCTGGGGGATTGTCTACCTGGCCACGGAATTGATCAACCAGCGGGGCGAGGTAGTTCAGCGGGGGGAGCACCGCCTGATGATTCCCCGCCGGGCCGCCAGCCCCCAGGGCGGGGCATAACTCAATTGGCGAGTGCGTCGGACACCGGTGAATCCGAATGCTCCGATAGGCTGCGAGGATCGATGATGCCAAGTCAGCCCCTTCCCCTGGAAGGCATTCGTGTAATCGACTTCACGCATTTCTTGGCCGGGCCGTACCTCACTCGATGCCTGGCGGCATTCGGCGCCGAGGTCATCAAGGTGGAACGTCCCACAGCCGGCGATGAGGCACGCACCCATCCCTACCTCATCGAGGGGCAGAGCGGCTACTACATCCAGCAGAACATGGGCAAGAAGGGGCTGTGCCTGAATCTCAAAGATCCCCGGGGTCTGCAGGTGCTCCATAAGCTTGCGCGGGCCTCGGACGTCTTCGTCGAGAACTATCGACCGGGTGTCCTCGAGCGGCTACGTTTGGGATACGCGGAACTGTCTGCGCTTAATTCTGCTTTGATCTACTGCTCCGTCTCCGCCTACGGCCATACCGGTCCTGACGCCGGTCGGCCGGGATACGGGCTCATCGGCGAGGCGAAGAGCGGGGTCATGGATCTCGTTGGGACGCCCGGGCAGGCGCCGCCGTTGCTGCGTGTGCCTGTCGCCGACATGTTCGCGGGCATCCATGGAGTAGCAGCGGTCTGCGCGGCGTTGGTGGGCCGGCAAACCACACAGCGGGGCCAGCACATCGACATGGCGCTCTACGACTGCATGGTAGCGCTGCACGAGTTCGCGGTGCAGTGTTACACCTTGAGCGGCGGCAAGGAGATCCTGGAGCGCAGTGGGTCCGATCTGCCGCAATCCACGCTCTATGGAGTTTTCGAAGCGCGCGACGGCTACCTGGGGATCGCTGCCCAGGTTGATGATGCATGGAAACGGCTGGCCCGACTCGTAGGAGGAGAGACGCTGGCAGCGGATCCCCGATTCCACAGCCTGGCAGGCCGGAACGCCCATCGGAAGGAATTGCTGGCGCGCGTGCAAGAGTGGGTGTCGGCTCAGCCAACCCGCAAAGAATGCGTGGCGGCCTTGGACTCGGCCGGCGTGCCATGTGCCCTAGTGCAACGCATCGACGAGGTGGTAGCCGATCCCCAGATCCGGGCGCGCGGCATGCTCTTTGAGCAGGAGCATCCCGTCCTGGGCCGCATCACCATGCCCAATGTGCCGTTCAAGTTCTCAGACGTGGATGTTACACCGCGTCGGCCGGCGCCGCTGCTGGGTGAGCACAATCGGGAAATCCTCGCGACCACCCTGGGGTATTCGGGGGCCGAGGTAGAGGCCCTGGAGCGGGACGGCGTCCTGTACGCCGAAACCGCAGTGCACCGGTAGCGCAGGGAGATCATCAACGCGGACACTTACCCCAGTCTCTTCTCGCTGTTCAGCGTGGGGGTCATCCCTTTGCCCAATCGCATCGCTTCAGGGGTATTCTGCATGAAGACTAGATTGACAGACTTACTCAACACGAAATTCCCGATTGTCCAATGCGGTATGGCCTCGGTCGCCTCTACAACTTTGGCCAGCGCTGTCTGTAAGGCGGGAGGCCTTGGCATTCTGGCTGCCGCCGGCCAGTCCGCCGAAGAATTGCGGACCGAGATACGCCAAATGAAAGAAATGACTACCGGCAAGTTCGGAGTAAATCTGGTGCCGGTGGCACCCCGATTTCCCGTTCACTTCCGTGTTGCCTTAGAAGAAAGAGTGCCCGTCATGTGCTCCGGCCTGCGAAACCCATTCACCCTGATGAATACCAAAAAGCCGGAGGGGATGCTCTATGTTCCCACCGTGGGCAGTCTCAGACAGGCGTTAAGCGTAGAGCGCGGGGGTGCCGATGCCGTTATCGTCCAAGGATGGGAAGCCGGCGGGCACGCGAGTGATGTGTCCTCGATGGTGCTCATACCCGAGGTAGCCGAAAATGTTAAGATCCCGGTTATCGGAGCGGGTGGTTTTTGCGATGGCAAAGGCCTGGCGGCGGCACTTGCGCTCGGAGCTGAAGGGATTGCGATGGGTACCCGCTTTGCCATTACTCAGGAGAGCCCGATTCCAGCCGTGCTGAAAGACGTGTATATAAAGTCAAATACGGCGGATGCCGTAGTGAGTGCCGTCTGGGATGGGTTCCCCATGAGGGTGCTGAGAGGCGAGAAAATGAAACATTATAAGGGGTGGTGGACACACCCCTGGGACTTGCCTTACTTCTTTTTTTCCGCCAAGAGAGCCTACCGTGCTAGTTGGCGGGAAATGATGGCGGCCGCAAGGGGCGCCAAACTGGTGCACGCCTCCCTTCCGCAATACCTGATCGGCATGGAGAAGAATCGCTTAACCATCGTTACAGGGGACATTCGGAAAGGGTTCTCCCCATCAGGACAGGTGGTCGGCCGCATTAAAGACATTCCGACCTGCGGTGAGCTGATGGAGCGCGTCGTCACCGAGGCTGATGCAATTTTAAGAAAGATCTCAGCCGATTATCAAATGACAAACCGTCTAGGTGTCCGACAAACCGCAGCGGCCCCGGAAATGCGAGGGTGAGGGCCCAGCGTCCTGTCCCGGTGGTTTGTGACACAAATTCTGCACGCGGAGTGGCGATTCGGCGTCCTGTACGCCGAAGCCACGGTGCGGCGGTAGCGTGGGGGAGATGACGCCGCACTCCGGATCCGATGAGTCGCCCCGAGCCGTGGAAGCCCGGGAGGGACGATGCGAAGAGCGCTCGCCGCGAGCAGAGTCGATCTCGGCGTTGAGATCGATGCGCTGGTGACCAGTGCGGGCGCGCGATTTGAGACTTGTGAAACACCACGGGAGGTGTGAATGAGATGGTCGCTCAACTGCTGATTAAGGGTCTATCGCTTGGCGCTATCTATGCGGTAATCGCGATCGGCTTCTGCTTGCTGTGGCAGACCTCCCGACTGGTAAACTTTGCGCAGGGAGAGTTCGTCACCGTCCCCGCCTTCCTCATGCTGCTCTTCTACACTGTCCTCAAGGTCCCCTTGCCGCTTGCCATCCTCTTCGGGATCCTTGGCGCGGTTCTCCTTTTGGGGCTGGTCGTCAAGAAAATCCTGGTCGATCCGCTCATTGTGAGAGGCCTCATGTTGTTTGTCGTCGCCACCATTGCGTTCAGCTCTCTCATCAAGGATTCCCTCACCCTCTTTGTGACACCCGAGGCGCTGGCCTTCCCGGCCATGATTCCCCAGAAGCCTCTCCAGTATGCGGGGGCGATGTTCTCCTCCCTTGATCTCTGGAACATCCTCGTGGCGGCTGTACTGATCATGAGCCTGCATCTGTTCATTCGAAGGACGAAATCGGGCAAGGCCTTACAATCTGTGGCCCAGAACCGCGAGGCGGCAGAGATCATGGGGATCGATGTCGAAAAGATGATTCTGCTCGCCTTTACCATCAATGCGGTGCTGGCCGCCTTTGCCGCAGCATTGGCAGCTCCGATCTACATGGTCAAGTACGACATGGGATATGAGCTTGGCCTCAAGGCCTTCTACTCGGCCATCATCGGTGGATTCAATCAGGTCAGGGGGGCCTTGTTGGGCGGGCTTCTGGTGGGGCTGATCGAGACGTTTACCGCCGCCTACATCTCGACACAGTACAAATCGGGATTTGTCCTGATCGTGCTGATCGTCGTGATTCTCTTCAAGCCGGAGGGTTTGCTGGGTACCAAGGAATAGTCCGCACCCTAACAGAGCTGTCGGCGAAAGGGATTCGTATGGAAAATGTTCAACGCAGGATGGAAGCACGACATGTGCTCATTGGATGGCTCTGCACGCTCGCTGCTCTCCTGATCCCGGTGCTTTTTTTTAGATCGCAGTACCTCCTGTATATATGCAGCCTCACTTGCATTTATATGATCGGCGCCACCGGCCTGAACATTATCTTGGGCTACGCAGGCCAGATATCCCTGGCGCATGCCGCGTTCTATGGAATTGGAGCCTACGTCGTTGCCCTCGGAGCTCCTACCGTCTCGTTTTGGATTGCGCTTCCTTTGGCGGGGCTTGTGTGCTTTGTGATCGGATTGGCCCTCGGCTTTCCGGCGTTGCGGGTGAAGACGCATTTTCTGGCCATGGTGACCCTGGGGTTCAATATCATTGTGTACCTCATTCTCATCAACGAACAGAAGTGGACGGGAGGTCCATACGGGATATTTAATATTGAGCGGCCCAAAGTCGGTCTCCTGGCCTTCACTTCCGCTCGTGGATATCAGGTCCTCGTCGCCGTGGTGACGTGTGTGCTCCTGTTTCTCGCCTTTTGGCTCTTGAACTCGCAATGGGGGAGAGCCTTCAAGGCCATTCGGGAAAACGAGGCGCGAGGAGAAATGCTCGGCGTGAACGTACGCAATTATACCCTGATGGCGTTTGCCATCGGATCGAGTTTTGCCGGTCTTGGTGGAGCTTTGATCGCACCACTCTTTGGCTATATTGATCCCACGATGTTTGCCCTGGGGTTCTCGTTCCAGTTTCTTCTCATGGTGGTCGTCGGAGGTGTCGGAAGATTCGAGGGTCCGCTGATCGGGGCGATGATCGTCGTGATCCTGCCCGAGTGTCTGCGGATTACGGACAAACTGTTCCCGATTCTCTATGCGCTGGCCGCTATGCTCATCTTGATCTTCATGCCCAAAGGGATGGCAAGTGTGGTTGATTGGGGATACAAGAAATTGACGGGGAAGAATGAGTTGCTGCTGACGAAATAGATAGGAGCCCCGATGACTTCCAAGAGAGCACTCGAGGTTATGGGCTTGGAGAAACACTTTCAAGGGTTTGCGGCCTTAAAAGGGGTGGACTTGTACGTAAATGAAGGGGAGCTATTTGGGCTCATAGGCCCGAATGGCTCGGGGAAAACGACCTTCTTCAACTGCGTGACAGGAGCTCTCAAATGCACGCGGGGGAAGGTGCTCTTCCAAGGAAAGGATGTCACAAATAAACCCCCGTATGCGCTTTACAGGATGGGGATTGGCAGGACATTTCAACTGATCGAGGCGTTTCCCCAGATGACGGTGCTGGACAACATGCTCCTGGCGATTCAGGAGGGACAGGGCAGCATGTTCAGCCGCCTCTTTAAGTTCCGAGAGGATTCGAACGAAGCCAGGGCCGTCGAGTTGTTAGAGTTTCTGAGAATCGCGGTAGTCAAGGGCGAGTATGCAAGGGATCTCTCGTACGGCCAGCAGAAACTGCTGGATTTTGGCATGGTGCTGATGTCCCAGCCGAGGCTGATTCTCCTGGATGAGCCGACGTGCGGTGTAGAGATCGAGATGCGGGAACAGATGATGCACTATATCAGGGAGCTGAACAAGCGTGGCCATACGATCGTTGTGATCGAGCATAATATGGATGTGGTGATGGGCCTGTGCGAGCGAATTGCCGTCCTGGATGCCGGAGAGAAGATCGCGGAAGGAAGCCCGGCAGAAATTCAGAACAACCAGAAGGTCATCAATTCGTACTTCGGGGCGGAGGAATGATGCTACAGATCAAGGAGCTCGTTTCCGGTTACGGGAAGTCGGAAGTCCTCCGCGGCGTGAGTCTGGATGTCAAAAAGGGGCAGATCGTCACGATTATCGGGCCAAACGGAGCAGGCAAGACGACACTGTTCCGGACCATCTTTGGCCTCCTGCCGGCCAGAAAAGGGCAGCTCCTGTTCGAGGAGGAGGACCTATCGAAATTATCGCCCTTGGCACGGTTGAAGAAGGGCATCGCGCTCGTCCCGCAGGGAAGGATGGTCTTTCCATACTTGACCGTCCTGGAGAATATGGAGATGGGGGCGTATACGGTCAAGAACGAGAAGCAGATCCAGGAGAGAATGGAGGAGTGCTACAGGCTATTCCCGGTTCTGCAGGAGAGGAAGCACCAGCGGGCAGGGACTCTCAGCGGCGGGGAGCAGCAGATGCTCGTGATCGCCCGGGCCCTGATGAGCAAGCCCCGGTTCCTGATGCTGGACGAACCCTCGCTCGGGATTTCGCCACGTCTCGTCAAGGACATCTTCAAAACCATCCATATCATCAATCAAAACGGGGAAACGACGATTGCCCTGGTTGAACAGAATGCCAACATTGCCTTGAAGGCTGCCCACTACGGGTATGTCATTGAGGGGGGCCAGGTGAAAATGAGCGGGTCGGCCCAGGACCTGCTCAACGATGAACGGGTAAAACATACCTATCTTGGGAAAAAAACATGATCCCCTGAATACCCGAATATAGGGAAGGAATGCCGGTGCGGCCCCTGGAATGCGCACCTGACGAGCGATTGTTCACCGGGTGTGGAATCGAGGATGGACGCCTTGGAATGAGGGCGGCTTGATGACCTCTGGAGGAGGAGGTGGTGCGATTGGAGGGCGCAAGGTGAGGAATCGGATAAACGTCATGAACTGTGCATACAATCAGCCGGGGTGCATGCGGGAAAGGAGAGGGCAATGACGCGAAGGATCTTTGGGATCGGTGCTGTAGCAGCCATGATCTCACTCGTGCTTGCGAGCTTGAGTGTCGCAGCCGAGCCCGTAAAAATCGGCATCGTGTGCGAGCTGACAGGCTCCGGCGCGACCGATGGCATTCGCTTTCAACGCGGCGTGGTCATGGCGATGGACGACATCAACGCGAAGGGGGGAATGCTCGGACGGCAGGTCGAGCAATTCAGCCTCGACACCAGGACAGAGCCGGCGGTCTCGGTCGCCGCGATGATGAAAGCCGTGGAACAGAAGCCGTTTGTCGTCATGGGGACCGTGTACAGCGGCTCCACCATTGTCAACATGAAGGTGTTGGAGCGGGCAGGCATCCCGCAATTCACAGGGTCCTCCGCGCCCGCCATAACCGAGCAGGGGAATCTGAATATCTTCCGAATGGAGCTCAACAGCGCGCTCGAGATGAAGGAGACCGTCAAGTGGCTCACGGATGTCTTGAAGACCAAGAAGCTGGCGATCCTTTACAGCAGTGACGCCTTTGGGAAAGGATTGCGAGACCCCCTCGTGGAGCTCCTCAAGCCCCAGGGTGTGCAGATTGTTGCGGATGTCGTCAGCGAATTGGGACAGAGCGATTTCACGGGAGAGCTGGCGCGGGTCAAGGCCTCGGGGGCCGACACCTTGTTCCTTGCCGTCCATGAGGAGGAAACCGGCCGGGTATTTCGCCAAGCGCGGGAAATCGGCCTGAACAAGATGATGCGGTTTGTCGGATCCAGCACACTTTTGACCACCGACGTCCTGCGGCTGGCAGGCGATGCCGCGGACGGGGCGCTCGCGCATGTTGGCCTGACCAATACCTCCCCGGCGATCATGCCGGTAGCGGCGCGATACGAAAAGAAGTACCAGGAGCAGCCGGACCACAACTTCATGAAAGGGTATATTGGGCTGCAGATCGCGAACGCCGTCGTCGAGGAGACGAAATCGTTTGACCAGCAGAAGTTCCGGGATTTCCTCCATAACCGGACCCTGTGCGCCAAGAAGCACCCGGGCATTCTGCTGGACGTCCATTACGACGGGAAGGGGGATTTTGACCGGGACACGTTCATCATCACCGCCAAGAATGGCAAGCAGGTTCTGCAGGGGACTCTCCCCGCGCTGGAGCCGGCACTGCTCGCGGAATGCAAGTAGGTCGCCGTACGCCGTTTGTGCTCGTGCAACCTTTCGGTTGCTGCTTCTACCCCTGATGATCGCGCGCTGGGCCCGCACCGCCGATTAGCGTTCCGGGCCCAGCGCCGCAAAAACCAGTCGCACGGCAAAGACTGTGCTGCATCAAGGGTGAATGACTGAAACCAGGAAACACCAGGAGCCGTATCGAAGCCTCGATTTGATGCCACTGTAGTGGGCGCGTGGCCAGTCGGAGGTGCCTGCGCCTACACTCTCGTCACGCGAGGACGCAGCGTCCCTTTCGTCGAACGCGGCGAGCGCCCCGGCGCCGATCGGGAACACACGGGATTCACGTGCGAGTGAGACAGCTGCTCTGAAGAAGGGAGCTCAATGATAACCGGTAAGTATTTCGAGGATTTCGTTCTAGGAGAAACAACTACATCTCCAGACAGGACCATTACCGATGACGGCATCCGTCTATATTGCGAGACCGCGCAAATTGATCAGCCCATTCATAAGGATCCGCAGGCTTGCCTCGCACACTTCGGGCGGGCCAATCTGCTGGCACCCGGCATCATGATCGTTGGCATTGCAGATGCCATATTCTCCCAGCTTGTCAGTCCGGCCGTGCCGTATTCCCCGCATTATGGTTACGACAAGATCCGCTTCATCAAGCCGGTGTTTGGCGGGGACATCCTGCATTGTGAATTCAAGTTGGCGGAGAAGCGCACACGCGACGGTCAGTACGGGGTGTTGACCTTTGAAACGTATGTGAAAACGCAGGATGGCGACCCGGTCATCTTCATCGTAGATAAGCTCTTGGTTGCCTATCGTAACGCCCTTCCTTCGAACACATAGGGCAAAGGAGGAAGACAGTGCATGCGGGAGTTAGAGCGGGAAGCGGTGTGGTTCCGATAATAAGCGCCGAGGAGGCCGTTGGTATGATCCAGGACGGCGATATCGTCGCCTTTGGCGGGACGGGCGGCGGCATTGCCGAGCCCACGGTGCTCATTGATGCGCTGGCTAACCGGTACAAGACAACACAAACCCCCAAGAACTTGACTTTTTTCCATGCCACAGGCCTAGGCGACCGTGCCGATAAAGGGATGTCGCCGCTCGCGCAAAAGGGGCTGGTCAAACGCCTCATCGGCGGCCACTACGCGCAATCCGCCCGACTTGCGGAGATGGCAAATCGCAACGAGGTCGAGGCGTATAATTTTCCAATGGGTCTTATGACTCAGATGTATCGGGCGGCGGCGGCGAAGCAACCCGGGATACTCACGCATGTTGGGCTGGGGACGTTTCTCGACCCAAGGCAGCGGGGGGGGAAGGTCAATGAAGTAACTACGGAGGAGTTGGTCGAATTGTATGTCATCAACGGAAAGGAGTATCTCTTCTACCATTCGATTTTTCCAACGGTCGGCTTGCTCAGGGGGACAACGGCTGACGCAGAGGGATATCTGTCGATGGAAGACGAGGTAATGTACCTCGATAATCTTGCGCTGGCAACGGCCGTGCGCAACAGCGGCGGCAAGGTCTTCGCGCAGGTACAGCGCGTCGTCAAGAATCGGAGCCTTCACCCCAAAACGATCGTCGTTCCCGGATATCTCATCGATGCGCTGGTCGTGGTTCCGGATCAGACGCAGCTGTATGGGGCTCCGGTCAACCGCTTCATGTCCGGCGACTATATTCTTGAGGACAGCGCGGCCACTCCCATGCCTCTGAATGAGCGAAAGGTCATCGTGCGGCGCGCGCTCATGGAAGTTAAGCCCGGCGACGTCGGGAACATCGGCGTCGGCATAGCCGATGGAATAGGAATCGTCGCAAGAGAGGAAGGCGTCGATGAGGAGTTCACGCTGACGGTCGAGACAGGACCAATCGGGGGGATTAGCGCGCAGGGTATCTTCTTTGGCGCGAGCGTGAACGTGCATGGCGTGATTGATATGCCGTCGATGTTCGATTTCTATGATGGGGGCGGGCTTGATATCTGCTTCCTCAGCTTTGCCGAGGTAGATCGCCACGGCAACGTGAACGTGCATAAATTTAGCGGTCAGTTGGTTGGGACGGGCGGTTTTGTGAATATCTCACAAAATACCCGCAAGGTCGTCTTTTGTGGGACGCTTCGGGCGGGAGGGTTGAAGGTCGGCATTGACGACGGCGGACTGAAAATCCTCCAGGAAGGAAGGGTAGTCAAATTTGTCGATCAGTGCGATGAAATTACGTTCAACGGGCGTGACGCAATTGCGCGGGGGCAGGAGGTGTTCTTCATCACCGAGCGAGCCGTGTTTCGCTTGACTGCCGAGGGTGTTGAGTTGGCCGAAGTGGCGCCGGGCGTTGACATTGACAAGGATATCCTTGCCCACATGGGTTTCAAGCCGAAAACCGCAAGAGATCTGCGGCCCATGGACAAGAGGCTGTTCCTTCCTGGTGCCATGGGAATCAAGCAGGAGCTATTCGAGGGAAGGTAATTGGCTGCTGCCTCTCGCAGGAGAACGGCGGGGCTAGTTCAGAACCAGAGGTGTCCCGTCCGAGGGAGGATGCCCGGATGGGACGCGGTATTGCGCCGCGCGTGAGGAGGCGAAGCACGTGGGCAAAGGAGTGGGTGCGTCGATGGAGCTCGGCGAGAGTATTCGGGAGCGACGGAGCATTCGGAAATTCACGTCGGAGCCGGTTCCCCGGAAGATTCTCCGGGAGATTCTGTCAGCCGCCCTGTGGGCGCCGTCGTCGATCAACACCCAACCCTGGGAATGCTGGGTGGCAGGGGGGAAGAACTTGAAGGCGTTGGCCCAGGCCCTCTGTGACGAGGGCGCCAAGGGGACGCCCCCCCGTCCGGATTTCACGACTTTGGGGTTCCGGAGAGAGCCCTATCTGGGGCGGATGCGAGAAAACGGCAAGCAGCTGTGGGGATTGCTGGGCTACGACCGCGAGGACAAGACGCAACGGCCGGCCTTTTTCTTGTCCATGCTCAGATTTTTCGACGCACCCCAGGCGATCTTCGTCTGCCTCGACGGCCAATTGGGAGAGCTCTCGCTCTTTGATTGCGGCTGCTTTGTTCAAAACATATGTCTCCTTGCTACAGCAAGGGGCCTTGGGACATGCATCGAGCAGTCGCCAGCATACTATCCCAACACGGTTCGGAAATACGTGGCCATTCCCCCGGAAAAGAAGATCGTCGTCGCCATCGCGATCGGCCATCCCGATGAAAGAGCCGTTCTGAACCAGTTCCGCAGCACGCGCGGCCCTGTGGAAGAGTTTGTCCATTGGCCAGATGACGCCGAGGGCTTTATCGCCCAGTGAGGTACGCAGAAGTGACACCGGCACAGGAATGATTGCCGCTGCAACGCTGTCGCGAGGCGCAGGCCGGGTGGACTCAGGCGGAAGACGTCCATGCTCCCTGCCCGAGACCGCGAGAGAGCCGCCGGAGACGACTGCTGCGCACCACGGTGTGACCAAGCGGGTCTTATTCTTGTTGACGGTCTTTGAGTCTTTCACAAGGAGGGCGACAATGGCTCGGAAATGGCTTCCAGTCTACGTCACGGTGATCGCTGTCGGGGTCATGCTCCTGGCTCTGGGCGTCCCGGCCGACGCGCAGAAGGCGGACGAGGTCACGCTCGGGATCGTGGCGGAGATGACGGGGAGTGGGGCATCGACCGGTCACTTCTGGGAAAATGGGGTTTTGATGGCGGTGGAGGAAATCAACGCGGCGGGCGGGATCCTGGGGAGAAAGGTAACCACCTTCACCCTGGACACAAAGACCGAGGCCGCCACGGGCATGGCCATGATGAGACGGGCGGTGGATAGAAAGCCCTTCGTGGTTATGGGGTCCTGCTACAGCGGTATCACCCTGGCGAATATGCCCATCCTGCAAGCGGCAGGAATCCCCCAATTCACGGCGGCGGAAGCGCCGAGCATCACCGACCGGGGGAACCCCAATATCTTCAGAACCATGTACAGTTCGAGCCTCAGCATGCAAAAGGTGGCGTTGTGGGTAACGGATGTCCTCAAGGTCAAGCAGCTGGCGATTGTGTACGCGAACGACGAGTTTGGGCGAGGCGGGCGGGATGCCCTGGTGAAGCTCGTCCAAGCGAAAGGCGTCAAGATTGTAGCCGACCTCGGGACTGACCTTGGGCAGGCGGATTTCACCGGAGAGCTTGCGCGTGTGAAGGCATCGGGCGCAGACACGCTCTTTGCGTATATTCACGAGGAGGAAGGCGGCAGATTTTTGCGGCAGGCGAAGGAGATGGGCGTGGACCAAGCCATGCGGATCGTTGATCACGCGACGCTGGTCGGCCCGGAGACCGTAAAATTGGCCGGCAAGGCCGCCGAGGGGATTCAGGGATTCGTGGATATGAGTCAGGAGTCGAAAGCCTTCAAGCCAATCGCCCAGAAATATGAGAAGAAATACGGGCAAGTCCCTGACCACAACTTCTTCAAGGGGTACATCGGCACCTACGTTGTCAAGGCAACCGCTGAAATCGCCGGCTCTTTCGATCAGCAGAAATTCCGGGATACCCTTCATGGGCACACCCTGTGCGTCAGTAAGTATCCGGGAGTTTTGGCGAACATCCACTATGATCAGAATGGGGATCTCGACAGGGAAAGCTCCGTGGTCAAGATTCAGGATGGAAAGCAGGTCATCGTCGAGACGCTTCCCCCGCTCCATCCGGAGTGGTTTACTCAGTGCGCCAAGTGAGGAGTGGCGGGGCGGTATGGTACGGAGGAGGCGTCGCCGTCGGATGGTGCCTGACCTGCGGGGCCTAGCGAGCGCACCGTGCGCGCGGGACGCGCCGCCCAACGCGAGCTCTCGCAGCATGATGGAGAGGGGCCGAGGGTCCAGCAGACCTCCGGGTTGCGTGACGCCCTCCGTTGTTCTCGGGCCCTGTGAGATCGCGACGTGACGAGGGCGCGCGACCTTCCTTTGAAATTCTTGTGCAGGAGAATGGGACGATGTCTGAAGGGATAATGCCCAGCGAGTACGACACGTCCAGCGCGAATCTCAAGGCGCTGGCGGACAAGCTCATCGATCTGCTCCGTATCCGCACGATCCCTGTCGGCGTGAAACTCTATGAGGATGTGGCTGAGATGGAGAACATCCCTGGCCTACGGAGGCCGACCGAGGGATACCGCTTTGCCATGTGCCAGCTGGTGACCCAGAGCCGGATGGCAGGGTTCACGCTCGGCATCACCCCCGATAACCTTCAGCAGGACAGCAACTGCGGGGGGGTCATCGGTTTCAACGCGCCGGCCGAGCAGTTGCTGACGGGGGAGTTGTTGACCGGGGTATGGTTCGCAAACCAGGACGCCGCGCGGGCGCACCAGGCGCAGATGATCCGCGTCGCGCCGGGACGCTATTCGGCCGTGGTGCTGTCGCCGCTTCGTGCCGCGCGGCTCAGCCCGCCCGATATTGTCCTCTTCTATGCGACCCCGGCGCAGACCATCCTCTTCGTCAACGGGCTGCAGTGGAAGCGCTACCGGCGCTACGACATGACCATTGTAGGGGAGAGCGCCTGTTCCGATTCGTGGGGACGGGCGCTGAAGACGCGGGAGACTTCCATCTCGATCCCATGCTACGCGGAGCGACGCTACGGGGGAGTGGCGGAAGACGAACTGCTGGTCGCGCTGCCCCCCGAGGAGTTTGCCCGGGGGATCGAGGGGCTGGAGGGCCTGGGCAAGAGCGGCTTCCGGTATCCGATTCCGCCGTACGGGGCGCACACGGATCCCTCTATGGGCATGACACGGAGCTACACGATACGGAAGTCGTCCTGACGGCGAAAACGGGCTTCGGGCGGGGATTGGGCGCAGCGATATATTCCTGAATGGTGCGGATCGGGCCGGGACGCTCGCGGAGATCCTCCGGCGGATGCGACTGGTGGCGAGTACTCGGAGCCAACGCTCGACGAGGTTCAGCCGCGACGCGCCGGCGTGGATTGTGAGTGTAGATGTGAAGTGACAAGCGACAGGATGGTGACTAAGGCGTAAGCCTTACGGGTCTGCCTGAAACGTTTTGAGCTCTTCGTGTACTCGTGCGGGTGCGTTGTGTCCGTCTTACGGTCCCGGTAGCATGCCGGTCAGGATTTTGAGGCGCAGGTACTGTTCAGCGCGGAGGCCATACGCGCGCCGCTGGATGACGGGGATCTTGGTGTTCATCCCTTCCACGAAGCCGAGCGAAACCTTCTCGGCCACGGTACAGCACGCGGCGATCCCGCCCCGGTTCTTCTCCATCTTGGCCGCGAACTGCCCGAAGGGGGCGAGGTTCTGCCCCTGCCGCGCGTCCTTCCGGCGATCGAAGAAGGGGCGGGTCCACCAGGCCCGGCGATATCCACACAGCTGGTCGAGCGACTCCTTGAGCAGCCAGGCGGTGTGGAGCCGCCAGTTGGCGGCCAGCAGCACCTGGAGCGGCATTTGTCCGTGCAGGGAGAGGTGCGCCCGGTGGGTGAGCCGGAGGACGCGGGCGTCGGGCCCCTCGAAGATCCTCCGGACTGTGGAGGCGGGCGAAACCCAGAGAAGCGATAGGCATCCTGAAGGCGTCGCTGATTTCGCAAGGAGCATCATGCCAGATTCTTCACCGGTGGAAAGCCCCTAAGCATCCCTGTCTCTCGGGGAATTTCTGGCGCGACAGAGGAAAAACCACCCACACAATTCCGTGAAGAGTCTCCAATCATTCGAAAGGAGTTCAGAAGATGGCTAAGGCCCTCGATGGGGTCAGGGTTCTGGATTTTACCCAGTATAATACCGGCCCTCATTGTTCTATGATGTTAAGAGAGCTCGGCGCTGAAGTGATCAAAGTGGAGATCCCGGGGAAAGGTGATGCAGAGAGAGTCAGCATGCCATTGACCAAAGCGCGGGAGGCACTGCAGTTCCTTTGCCGGAACCGTGGCAAAAAAAGCATCACCCTGAACCTCAAGAGTGCAAAGGGATTGGAGATGGCCCGGCTACTGGTGACGAAGGTGGACATCCTTCTTGAGAATTTCGCGACTGGAACTATGGAGAGGCTCGGCCTTGGCTATCAGGAATTGAGCGAGATCAACCCGTCCCTCATCTATGCTTCAATCACCGGTTTCGGGCATACGGGTCCCCGGAGCACCGAGCCGGCCTTCGACGTGATTACCCAGGCGATGGGAGGGATGATGAGTGTAACCGGCTTCCCGGATGGGCCGCCTACCAAGGCCGGGCCAGCAATGGGAGATCTCTTAGGTGCGTATAATGCCGCCATCGCCATTCTTGCGGCCCTTCATTACCGGATGAAAACGGGAGAAGGGCAGGCGATCGACATTTCCATGCAGGATGGCATATGGGCGGTTGTTTTCCCGGAACGCGCGGATTATTTCGTGACTCACGAAATCCCCAAACGATATGGCAACAGGGCTCCACACAGCGCGCCATTTGGAAGTTACGCCGCCAAAGAAGGCTATTTTGTGATGTGCATCATAACCGATAATCAGTGGGTCAACTTCCTTCGCGTCATTGGCAGGGAGGATTTGATCGGCGATACAAGATATGACACGCGCGAGCACAGGACCTACCTCCAAGACGAAGTGACCGCCCTGGTCGAAAGTTGGAGCCAGAAAAGGAACGTGGAAGAGATACTCAATGAGCTGAAGGCTGCCCGTATCCCTTACGCACCCGTCCCCGACTTTGATCAGGTTGCCAATGACCCACAGCTTTTGAGCCGGGAGATGATTGTTGAGGTGGAACAACCCGTTTCCGGGAAGGTGAAGCTAACCGGCTCAGTGTTTAAGATGACCCGGACGCCGGGTGACAGGCGGTTCCCCGCCCCGTCACTCGGTGAATATAATGATGAAATCTACTCCACACTTTTGGGACTCAGTCGACAGGAAATAAAGCAGTTGAGAGGCGACGGCATAATCTGAGGGCCTTTGACGGTCGGAATAGGACCAATCGGCGGAATTATTCAGCAGGGTGGTTCCTGGCGATAGCCTGAATGCCGTGCCTTGACGGATATGCTGTCGGTGTCCGATTTCGATGACGGGGAATATGGAGTGAGCAGCCGGGCATATTCTACCCCGATACGGGTTGAAGATACGTGGCCATTGGCCAGGAACAGAAAATCGGCATGGCCATGGAAGTCGACCATCCAGATTGAGGAAGCCATCCTGGACCGATTGCGGGGCAACCGCGGACCCTTGGAAGACTTGGTCCACCGGGAGGATGATGCCTCGGACTGTAACTCACGAGCCTGAACGTGAGGCGAGATGCACACTTCTATCGAGGGGGAGAGAGGAAGCGGCGGAGGCCGGCAGGCCGAGAAGGGGAGCGGGCGCATGGTTCCATTCGACGCGGAGAAGCTCGGGCGCCTGATGGAGGAGGGGGGACTCGCCCTCCTCCTCGCCTCCAGCCGGCACAACGTCCGGTATCTCGCGGGAGGCTATGCCTACCACTTCCTCTCCCGGGCGCCGCGGTTTGGTCGGAGTCGGTACCTTCCGTTCGTCGGCCTGCCTCGGGGGCGCCTGGCAGATGCATTTTACATCGGCCGCGTGGACGAGCGCAGCCAGATCGAGGCGGAGGGGCTGTGGTTTCCCCACCGGTTTCACACCGTTCTGGGGACGGTCAGCGCAGCCGAAGGCGCAGCCTTGGCGGCGCGGCAGCTCGGCTGTGCCGAGGGAGCCATCGGTGTGGAGCTGCCCTTCCTGCCGGCAGACGCCCTGCTGGCCCTGCAGCGCGGTCTCCCGAACGCGACGTTCACCGACGCCACGCCCATCCTGGACGAGCTCCGGGCCGTCAAGACGCCTGCCGAGGTGGCCCACCTGCGGACGGTGTATGACCGGGTCGCCGAGGCGATCCGGGACGCCTTCGCCACCGGCAGGCCGGGCATGACGACCGCGGAGATCGCGCGATCCGTGGCGCGGGAGATGGCCAGACGGGACGTCGCTTTCCTGTTTGCTTTCGCGTGCGCCGGTCCGGGGACCCTCCGGGTGCCCTCCTCTGCCCGCTGGGAGCAGGGACGCATCCTGCACATCGATGCGGGAGGAGAGGACGGGGATTACCTGGCCGACATCTGCCGGATGGGTTGCCTGGGAGAGCCTGCTCCTCTCGCCCGGGAATTGCACTCAGCCTGCATCGAGGTGCAGGGGCGGGCACGGCGGATCGTGCGCGCGGGCCTCCCGTGTCGGGAGCTGCAGGCCGAGGGAGAGCGGGCGGTCTGCGAGCAGCGATACGCGGACTACGGACGGTTCGTGGCGCACGGCATCGGCATGGTGTCCCACGAGCAGCCGGACCTCTCGGGCGGCAACCCTCGGCCGCTCGAGGCGGGCATGGTTCTTTCGATCGAGACGGATTTCATCCATCCCCAGGTCGGACACGTGAAGATTGAAGACGCCGTAGTCGTCACGAGAACCGGATGCGAGGGGCTCGGAGACCTCGGCCGCGACTGGCACGTGATCCGAACGTGACCGGCGCCATGACCCGGAGAGGCTCCTTCCTCGCTCGGCCGTCGGGCTCCGCCCGAGTCGCCGCCTGTAGCGCAGGGAAGCGCGCCCGCCCGGGCCTCTCCCCTCGTTCGCCGGATTGACACGCACCCGGGGCACAGCTCTCCGGGTGCTTGTGTCTTCATCGGGGTTCTGGTAAATATCTGGCGAACACCGGTGGCATCGGGCAGCCGGGGCCCGGAGAAGGGTCGCTCAGGCCGCCCCGGACCCGAGTCGGCCTTCACCCCTCTTCCGGAGGAGCAGCGCCATGCATATTGTTTTCCCGGAGGGAAGCGGCTGTGTGCAGAAGCCGGAGGATCTCCTGCCCGTGAAGAAGTTGGGGACGGTCGACTACTACGACACGCCTCCCCAGAACAAGGCCGACCTCATCCGACGGCTCCGCGACGCGGAGGTCGTCTTCCTGGACTACTCGGTCATGGACGCGGAGGTCATCGCGGCCTGCCCCAAGCTCAGGTTCATCTGCTTCTTCGGCATCGGCTACGGCAACTGCATCAACGTCGCGGCGGCCACCCGGCACGGGGTGGCTGTCGCCTACACGCCGGGGTACGGCGCGACGGCCGTGGCGGAATACACGCTGGGACTCATGCTGGCCCTCACCCGGCACATCGCCGCATCCTACTACAGCCTCAGACACGGCGAGTGGCTGTCGGCTAAGTTCCAGGGAGTGGACCTCAAGGGAAAGACGCTCGGCATCGTCGGGCTGGGCCCCATCGGCACCGACCTGGCGCGTCTCGGTGCGGGCATCGGCATGCGCCTCCTCGGCTGGACGCGGAGCGCCGCCCCGGATCGGGCCGTCCACGGGCTGACGCTGGTGTCCCTGGAGGCGCTCTTTTCCGCTGCGGACGTGGTGAGCATCCACCTGGCCTTGAATGCCCAGACGGAGCGGCTGGCCTCCCGGTCCCTGCTGGAACGGATGAAGCCGACCGCCTACTTCGTCAACACGTCCCGGGCAAAGCTCGTGGACACCGGGGCGCTCGCCGAGCTGCTCCAGCAGGGGAAGATCGCCGGGGCGGCGCTGGACGTCCACGAGGAAGAGCCGGCACCCATGAATTACCTCTTTGCGGCCCTGCCCAACGTCCTGGTCACCCCGCACATCGCCTATAACTCCAAGGAGGCGGGGGAGAACATGCTGCGGATCGCCTATGCGACGCTCGAGGCGTTCTTGAGGGGAGAGAGGCTCCACGTGGTAAACTCCGTATGATCTGGACGTGGGTCGCCGCCGCCGGCGCCCCATGCAGGGGGTACGCAGCGCAGCAGCGTCCGCCCCGCGCCGTCAGGCCCCCGTTCGCGCGGCGCCCAGAGCTGGAGGCACCTAGGCGACCGCGCACGAGCGATCCGGCGCCGGTCCCTCGACCAAGGAGAGGCCCATGCGATCCGACCAGCTTTTCGAGTCAGCCCAGCGACACCTGATCGGTGGAGGAGGCGCAGGCGGCCGGTACCATCCGCTGCTCAAGCGCCCCCTGTATCTCACCCGTGGGGAAGGCTCGCGCATCTGGGATGTGGACGGGAAAGCATACATCGACTTCTTCACGGGGAGCGGGGCGAACTTCCTCGGTCACGGTCATCCCGCCATCACCGCCGCGGTCCGGCAGGCCCTGGAGATCGGGGTCATCTGCAACGGCGAGACGGAGCACCAGTCGCGGCTGGCCGACCTGGTCGCCGAGGCGGTCCCCTGCGCCGAGAAGATCCGATTCGCCAACAGCGGCACCGAGGCCACCCTGGGGGCCATCCGCATCGCGCGCGCCTACACCGGAAGGCCGAAGATCCTGAAATTCGAGGGCCACTTCCACGGCATGCAGGATTTCCTCTGGTGGAACTGCGCGACGCCCCCAGGGGAGGTGCGTTCCGACGGGACCGTGGCGCCTCTGCCCGACACCCAGGGAATGCCTGCGGCCCTCGCGGACCTCGTCGTGGTCGTCCCCTTCAACGACCCCGCCGCGTTCGAACGGGCCGTCGCGGCTCATCACACCGAGCTGGCCGGCGTGATCATGGAGCCGATCGCCTACAACCAGGGCTGCGTCCCGGCGGATCCTGCTTTCCTCCGGCTGGTGCGCCAGCGCTGCACGGATCTCGGGATCGTCCTCATCTTCGACGAGGTTCTCTCCGGTTTCCGCATGTGCCGGGGAGGAGCCCAGCAGCACTACGGGATCACCCCCGACCTCTGCACGCTGGCCAAGGCGCTGGGCGGCGGCGTGCCCATCGCGGCCGTGTGCGGAAAGCCCGAGGTGATGTCGGTCCTGAACCCGGTGGGCCGCACGGTCATGAGCGGCACTTACACCGGCCACCTCACCGCCGTGATGGGGGCCATCGCCTGCCAGCAGGAGCTGGCCAAGCCCGACTTCTACCCCCATATCTCCCGGCTGGCCGACCGGCTGTATGCCGGAATCCGCGAGGCCCTGCGGGCCGCGGGCGTTCCGGGGGTCGTCCAGGGGATCGGCGCCCGCTTTGGCATCTACCTGGGGATCACCGATCCGGTAACAGACTACCGGCAGGCAATCCGGGCCAACCGGGGCATGGAAACCAAATTCGTCCTGGGCTGCGTGACGCGAGGGTTGTACCTCCACGACTACGGTCACACCATGCACCACGGCTTCTCCTCGCAGCACAGCGAGGCGGATATCGACGAAGCCCTGAACATCATCGAGGACTCCCTGCGAGACCTGTAGTTGATCGGCTTCCGGCGCCACCTTGTCGAGGGAGGGAGATCGTCCAGGCCCAAGCCGCTAATCCATGCCCCCGAGCGACCGGATTCGACGCTTCTTGCCCCCTGTCAACCATTATTTGCTCTCCTGCAGCCTGCTCACAAAAGCAGGCGATGGGGAACTTTATGATTTTATGGACGCTCCTCCTGGCCGTCCACGGATAATCCACAGGCGACCCACGGAAAAATCGAAGTTCTCCACATCGAAACCAGCTCTATCCACAAGTTGCCCCTTGTCCTGAAAGAGGAGATGATATACCATCGTGGTGCGCTTTCACCGGGTTCCTCGTTAGGATCACGGCTATTTTCTTCGGCTGCCAGCAGGCGGGATGGATGCCGACGGATCCGAACTATTCGCCGGGATTCCTCTACAAGGGTGCCGTGCGGTTGTGCTCTCGCGGCACGGGCGACTGCCGGGGACGTGTGCGGAGATTCGCCGACGCTGCGGCGAACTCGGGTCGAGCGATCTGGGGCGAGGGACGGGACATGCGTGGGAACGATGGAGACGCCCTCGTGCGCGCTGAAGATCCGTCAAAACGGTAACGAAGTGGGCGTGACGCCGGGGTGCACCTCCGACATCAAAAGGGGAGATCGATGACGACGGAGAGCGGGTTCGTTCTCGTGGCGAGAGGGGCGATCGTCGCGGTCGCGTTGGTCTGGGGGATGTTGCTGGTGCCATCCCCGGCCACGGCCGACGGGGCACTGGCGGTCGGCGTTCCCCCCGACGTTGGGAAGGACGGCTTCGCCTATGGCCGGAATATCAACTCACCCAGCGAGGAGACGGCGCGCCAGAAGGCGCTCGAACTCTGCAGCACCGCCAAGGAGTCGACCGACACGGCCCGCCGGCTGTGCACCGTGGTGATGAGCTTCCACCGTCAATGCGTCTCCGTCGCCATGGACCCCAAAGCCGGAACGCCCGGCGTCGGCTGGGCCGTCGCGCCCACCCGCGAGGCGGCAGAGCAGCAGGCCCTGAGCAACTGCATGGCCACGGCCGGTCCGGACCGGCGGCAGTTCTGCGTCAAGTCCGATTCGGCGTGCGACGAGGCGTCTCCAACCCCATGACCGCCAGGCCGCCCGCCAGCGGCGCCCTGCGCGTGCGATGGGGTGGGGGAAGCTGCGAGGCGCTTCCTGGCGGGCGGGGGAATTCGGACATCGAGAAGGCCCGCGAAGCGGAGTGCCCCCTTCGGCCAATCGGATAGATTTGTCGCTGTGAATGGGGACACTCGGGATCCAGATGAGATCCGCAATCCGTCGGTGTGGCCGGTGGCGACGGGACCCATGGCATACTGACAGACAACGACAGTGACGGGCGTGGCCCTGGCTCAACGTTCCAGGTCTCTTTCGCTCTTCTTGCGCCTCGAAGGCCAGTCTTGTTAGCGTCCACCTGCATGCCACACATGTGATTCCCTGCAGATGTCTTCCCAGGGGGCCCCCCGAACCGCCGCGGGCCGCCGCCGGGCGTGGGAGTCATCGGCCGTCCACGGATAATCCACAGGCGATTCACGAAAAAAATGAAGTTATCCACACAGAAACATCTCCCATCCACAGGTTTCCCCCTTGTCCTAAACGGGGGAGCGACATAGCCTATTTACACGCGCTCGCCGCGATTCACTCATACCATCCCCGTTCTTTGCAACAGCCGCAACGAGGCGGGACGGATGCCGACAGATCCGGAATACTCGCCAGGATTGATCCAGACATGTGCCTGGTGCGGCTCGCGCGCGGACGGACCCGATGGGTTCGCCAGAAAGCCTGCCCGTTCGCTGCCGGTCAGTCACGGAATGTGTCCCGCTTGCCGCGAAGCGTTCCTCGCCACCTTGGCCGTCTGGCAGCTCTCCCTCCGCGTCGACGACCCCCTCGTTGACCACGAAGGCTGAGAAATCCTCTCCCGGGACGAATCCTTTTGGGCGGCCGCCCATTTCTGCCTCGTGGCAGTCCCCCTGCTTGCGGTGCCCCGCTCCTGCTTTCGCGGGGCGGACGGCTGACTTGCGACACAGGCGTGTTTACGGTATGGTGAGGTCATTGGCTGCGACTCGGGAAAGTTTTGAAGCCGTGCAAGAGAAAGGCTCCGCGGCGACAGCGGTGAGGAGGACGCGATGGGACTGCTCCAGCGATTGACCTCGCTCTTCTCATCCTCCGGGCCGGCAGCGACCGATGATGCCATCCACGTGTATGTGGAATGCGGTCGCTGCAAGGCCAAGGTGCACGTCCGGCTGGACAGACGCCACGATCTCAGCATGGGAGACGAAGGCGGCTACTACGCGCGGAAAGAGATCATGGACAGCACCTGCTTCCGCCTGATGGCCGCCGAGATCACCCTCGACTCCGGCTACCGCATCCAGCGCCAGGAGATTCAGGGCGGCCGCTTCATCTCCCGGGAGGAATTCGAGGCGGCGGCCGGTCCGCATGCAGCCCCCCCGAACCCCTCCTAACCCCATTGCAAAAATACCTCACCGCCAAGGCGCCCGCTCCCCCGTCATCTCCCCAGCGCTTCCGGGTTGAGCAGCGAGGCCGGGCGCTCTCCCTGGAGCGCCTGGGCGAGGATCTGCGCCGAGCGTCGTCGAAGCTCAGGTTCCGCCTGCTCGGAGAACCAGGCTGCGTGCGGCGTCAGGAGGACGCGAGGCAGCGTCCGGATCGGGTGATCCAGCGGGAGCGGCTCGACCTCCAGCACGTCCAGCGCGGCACCGGCAATGCAGCCCTCCTGGAGAGCCCGGACCAGATCGTCGGTCACCACCAGCCCCCCGCGCGAGGTGTTTACCAGGAGGGCCGTGGGCTTCATCTGGCGCAAGGTTTCCATGCGGATGATGCCCCGGGTTTCCGAGGACAGCGGGGAGTGGAGGGTGAGGATATCGGCGCTCCGGAACAGGACATCCAAGCTCACCGGCTCGACGCCGGCGGCGGCGAACGCCTCCTGCGACAGGTAGGGATCGTATCCACGCAGGGTGAGGCCGAATCCCTTCGCCCGCGCGGCCACCGCCCGCCCCATGCGCCCCAGGCCCAAGATTCCCAGCGTTCTCCCCGCGAGGCGGTACACCGGCTTCAAGGGCTGTCCCCAGCCCGCCCGGCGCACCTGGGCATCTAGCTCGCCGATCCGGCGCGACCAGCTCAGGATCAGGGCCAGGGTGTGGTCGGCCACTTCCTCGATGCAGTAGTCCGGAACATTGCATACCATGATCCGGTGCTCCGTGGCGGCGGAAAGATCTACGCAGTCGTAGCCCACGCCCGTCCGCACCACTGCCCGGCATCGCGACAGGTGGGGGAACGCTCGCCGCCCTACCGGACAGTACGTCACGAGGAGGCCGTCGGCGTCCCGGCAGGCCTCTGCCACCTCTTCCTCCGTTCGGCACTGCGCCACCTTGAGCTCCGCGCCGATCTTGGCAAGCTCCTCGCGCTCGATGCCGGCATCGCTGTGGACCAGATCCGTGTACATGACCAGGAGTCCCATGAGGCACCTCCACCAGCCGCGGTGTGGGAGCGGGCGAGCCTAACACCGCGCTCGCCCTCTCGAGTTATCGGAACGGGAGGGAAAGCGCGCCCGGTCCCATCCCGTGGGGATGAGCCGCCGCCCGCATCCCTCCAATTGCCGGCGAGAGTATCCTCGCTCCGAACGCGTCATTGCAAGGCAAATTTGCGGCAAGCGGCGGCGACCCGGGGATTCCCCTTGTCAGCGGCGGGCTCTCCGAGGTAGAAAGACCCGTCCGCCGGCTCCGCAGTCCGGAGCATTCACGAAGAAGCTCGTGAATGCTCCCGAGCGAATGACCAATGACCAATTTCGCAAATCCTCTCGGCGGGTGCCGATCGCATGAGCGTCCTCTCACATCACAGGAGGTGGGGCGGGCATGGAATCGCGAGGCCAAGCGCTCCTCAAGCGGCTGCAGTCCGAGGTGCTGGTGTTGGACGGGGCCATGGGAACGATGCTCTTCGCAGCCGGCCTGGAGAGCGGGAGCTGCCCGGAGCTCTGGAATGACCAGCGGCCCGACGTGCTCCGCGATATTCATCGGGCGTACTTCGACGCGGGGAGCGATTCTCGTCGAGACCAACACCTTCGGCGGGAGCCGGCTGAAGCTCCAGGCCTTCGGGCTGGAGGAACGAGCGCAGGAGCTGAATGAAAAAGCGGCGCGGCTGGCCCGATCCGTCTGCCCTCCCGGCCGGTTCGTGGCCGGCTCCATCGGACCGACCGGTCATTTGCCGGATACCTTCGAGCCGCTGGGGGACACGCCGGCCGAGGCCTTTTACCGAAGCTTTCGCGAGCAGGCGCTGGCCCTGGCCGCGGGGGGAGTGGACCTCTTTGCCGTCGAGACCATGATGATTCCGGACGAGGCCGTGATCGCCGTCCGGGCCATCAAAGAGGCCACCGATCTTCCGGTGCTGTGCAGTATGACGTTCCAGTGGGCTCGGGAGAAGAATGTGGACCGAACCATGTGGGGGACGGACCCCGCCTCGGCTGCCCGCCAGCTCCGCGAGGCGGGGGCCGATGTGGTGGGGTGCAACTGCGGCGACGGCGGACCGGGTCGCGTGCCGATCATCCTTCGTCAGATGCGCGAAGCCGCCCCCGGATTCCTGGTCGCCTATCCGAATGCGGGGATCCCGCGGGTTGTCGACGGCCAGACGGTGTACGACCTCTCCCCGGAGGACATGGCCGCCGCCTACCCGGCCATCCTGGACGCCGGGGCCAGCATCGTGGGAGCGTGCTGTGGCAGCACCCCGCAACACATCCGGCGAATCGCCGAGGTGGTGCGGCGCCGGGGCAAGTAGCGGGGCGGACAGCCGGTCGTTCGACAAACGGGCCGCGGTGCCCTCACCCTTCCTCACCCTTGGTCATTGCCAATTGGCCATTCGATCCAGAAGAGAAGAGATGCTGCGGCGGCCTTCATCGACTATTCACGGTGACCTTGAACCGAAGGGAATTTTCAACCGCCGTGACGCCAAGATGGCCCCTTTCAATTTCGATACTCGAACTTCGACAATCGGATTTTTCCTTGGCGCCTTGGCGGTGAGATGCTTTCGGATTGGGGTCAGGCAGGGGCGGGCTCGCTGCCGCCGATGGGGAAGTCCAGGATGACCCGACCGAGCTCGGGAATGGGGATTCGCCCCTTCATGCCGATGATCTCGATGCCGAACAGGCGGCCGTGCTCATCCACATCGACCAGCAATCCTTCTTCCACCTTCCGCGTGCGACTGGCGCTTCCGTCCTGAAATTTGATGTAGAGGGCGTCGGCCTTGGGATCATAGCTGATTTTCATGGAGATGGCTCCTGCCAGTAGGCCGTGATCACCTGGGTTTGCATCAGGTCCCGCAGGAAGACGACCTCCAGGGTTCGCCGATCCATCTGCTTTCGGGCATGCCACCGTTTTTCGAAGCTGGGGCCGAGATGATCCGGGGCCTTCAGAACCGCCTGCACGTCCGCCTCCTCAATACCGCGGTCCAGCATGCGGCCTCGGGCATTCTTGGTGAACCTGACCTTCATGCCTCCCCCCAGGGCGACCACGGCCACCTTCAGCCCCCCGTATTCGGATGCAGTCTACCACGCCGGGGGGAGCAGGGGAAGAGCCCGGACACCTTTGCAGGCCCTGCTTGACGTGGTATAACTCTCTTGCCTACAGGGCCTTCAGAAAACGAGCCAGGGCGTCGAAGTAGGCGTCCCCCCCCACGACGTAGGTGTCGTTGTGGTGGGCACCCGGGATGAGGTAGAAGGTTTTGGGCTCGTTGGCAGCCGCGTAGAGGCGGCGGGCCTGCTCGAGGGGAACGACCTCATCTTGATCCCCGTGGACGACCAGGATCGGGGTCCGTATCCCGGGGAGCTTGCGCGCCGATTCGTACTTGGTCCGGAGGAAGAAGAGCGGCACGTAGGGGTAGACGACCCGGGCAATATCCTTCAGGGAGGTGAACGCCGTCTCGAGGATGATGCCGGCAGGCGAATGACGCTGGGCCATTTCGACGGCGACGGCGGCGCCCAGGGATCGGCCGAAGTAGACCACGCGGCTGCCTGCCAGGTCCGGGCATCCGCGCACCCAGGCCAATGCCCCCTCGGCATCGCGGTAGGTGGCCTGTTCCGAGAGGGCGAACAGACTCCCCCCGCTTCGGCCGTACCCGCGATAGTCGAAAATGAAGACGTTGACCCCCAGCAGGTGGTGAACGTAGCGGATGTTGTTGACCCGGTGGCTGATGTTGCCCGCGTTCCCATGGAACCAGACGAGCGTGGCCTCGGCTCCCGGAGCGGGGATCAGCCAGCCGTGCAGTCGCACGCCGTCGCTGGCCGGGAACCAGATGTCTTCGTAGGCAAGCCCTTCGCTCCGCGGGGTTGCCTCGAGTTTCCGCTCCGGAAAATAGAGCGCGAATTTTTCCACCCCCAGGATCATGGCAATTCCCAGGATGCCCGCCGCCATCAGGGGGTTGCGCCAGCGCATCGCGCGGACCGGGGAGTTCATGCTCGTTCGGCACAGCATGCCAGAGCGGGCCGAGGACGGCAAGGGCTAAAGCGCCCCACGCAGATCGCATAGCATCAAAGGGGATCATGTCGAAACAACCTGCCAAGACGCCGCCTCCGTGTCGGCTTGCCTTCGCCAGACTGGTGAATACCCCGGAAGGCGCCGTGGATCTGGCGGAAGCCGCGCTGCTGATTGCCAAAGAAGAGTACCCCGATCTGGACGTGCGCCGCCATCTGACGAGGCTGGACCAGATGGGGGCCGCCGTGCACAGCCACGCCGGTCCCACGCGCGATCCATACCGCCTGATCGCGGCCCTGAACGACTACCTGTTCCGGGAACAGGGGTTTCACGGGAACCGGGAAGATTACTACGATCCGCGGAACAGCTTTCTGAACGACGTGCTGGACCGGCGGACCGGGATTCCCATTACGCTCTCCGTGGTGTACATGGAGGTCGCGCGGCGGATCGGCCTGCGCCTGCAGGGGGTCGGCATGCCGCGCCATTTCCTGGTCAAATACACGGGGCCCGACGAAGAGATTCTCATCAACGTCTTCGACGCGGGAACCCTGCTGTCGCGGGGCGACTGCCAGCGCCTCATGGATCGGCTGAGCGACGGGAAGCTGGCGTTCGAGCCCCGCTTCCTGGCGGCCGTGGACGTTCGGAAGATCCTCTTCCGCATGCTGACGAATCTGAAGGTCATCTACTTCAACCGGCAGGATTACGAGCGGGCGCTATCGATCGTGGAGCGACTGCTGATCCTGGTTCCCGATTCCGCCACCGAGATTCGCGACCGGGGACTGCTCTCCTCGCAGCTCCGACGGTATGCGGAGGCCATCGCCGACTTGGAGCGATATCTCCGGCAGGCGCCGCAGGCTGAGGACGGCGAGGTCATTCGGGAGCATCTTCGGTCGCTTCGGCAGCGGGTGGTCACCTTGAATTGACGCCGGCCGGGGGCCGGGAGCGCGGGGGGCCGAGCGTGAAAATCTACACCAAGTCGGGTGACGCGGGGGAGACCGGCCTGCTGGGCGGAGGGCGAGTGCGGAAGAACGCCCCGCGGGTCGAGGCGTGCGGGGAGCTGGACGAGCTGAACGCCAGTCTCGGGCATGCCGGCGCGGCGTTGACCGATCCCGAGCTGTCCTCCCTCCTCACCGGGATCCAGCGCACACTGTTCGCGCTGGGGACGCAGCTGGCGGACGCGCGGACAGAGAGACCGGCCGCGCCCCCCAAAGTGGCGGTCTCCTTTGAGACGGTGGCGGCCCTCGAACGGGCCATCGATCGTGCGGAGGAGGCGCTGTCGCCGCTGCAGGCCTTCGTCCTCCCGGGCGGCAGCGAGGCGGGTGCGCGCCTGCACCTGGCCCGAGCCGTCTGCCGCCGCGCGGAGCGGCGCATCGCCGGTCTGGCGGAGCACGCGGACGTTCCGCCCGTCATCCTGGCATACATGAACCGGCTCTCCGATCTGCTCTTCGTCCTGGCTCGGCTGGCGAACGCGCAGGCCGGATGCGCCGAGGTTCCCTGGTAGGGGGAATGATGGGCGGGCGCCATCCTGGAGAATCGCCGATCCGCCTCCTCCTGCAGGTCGGACTCGGCGCCGTCTGGGTGTATGACGGACTGGTGACCAAGCTCCTTGCGCCGATGCCACACGTTCCCGGCTTCCTGGCGTCCTGGACCCCTCCCGGCGGCCACGCCCTTGTCCTCCGAGGCATCGGGGTCCTCGAGCTGGTCCTAGGCCTGCTGCTGCTCCAGGGGTGGATTCTCCAGGGGGCGGTGCTGGCGCACTGCCTGCTCCTGGGTGCCCTGAGCGCCGCGCTGATCGTCCTTCGGCCGGAATCACTGCTGGATGCAACAGGGGCCATTCCCCAGAACATCCCCCTGATCGCCGGCGGCATCGGCCTCCTCCTCATGACGGGCAGGCGGGCCGCGCCCGAATCCGCTGTTCCGCTGCTGCTCCGGATCGGCCTGGGGGGCATGTGGGCCTGCGAGGGCTTCCTCCTTGCGTGGTGGTCCCGAAGCGCCGGGGCGACCGAGATGCTGGAGCACACCGGGTTGATCGGGGCCCCTCACGTTCCGGCGTTCCTTCGGTGCCTGGGCGGCGTGGAGATGGCGCTGGCACTGACCCTGCTGATCGGGCTCTGGGTCCGCGGAATGGCGGTCCTCCAGGTACTCCTGCTCACGGCCGTCTCTGCCGTTGTGGGCTGGACGTCGCCGGCCTACCTGCAGGGAGGTCTGGGCGGGCTGGCCAAGAATCTGGGCCTCATCGGTTGCGCCCTGGTGCTGTACTGGACGGGGGCCGGGGGATTCTCGTGCGACGCCTGGGTGGCCGGGAACGCGGCGTGTCGCCGCTGGAGTCTCCGGGGTGTCCTCTGGTGGAATCTGATCAGGACGCTGGGAATGGAAGAGATGTACCGGCTCCAGCACGACGCCGCCCACGATACGCGCGTCGAGGAGACGCTGCAGGCGCTCCGGTTGGAGAACCGCCGCCTGGAGGCGGACATGCGCACCCTGGCCCGCCGTCATGGTGGCCGTCCGCCGGCCGGACCGGGGCTGGCCCGCGCGGGATTCTGGCTGTTGGGAGCGATGACGGTCGTCCTGGGAGTGCGCGCATCCCTCATCCTGGACCTCTGGCTGAAGAGGCGGGGCCTGCACTGGTACACACGGGCGGTGGACCTGCTCCCGCCGGATGAGGGCATCACCTACCGCGTCCTCCAGTCCATGCAGGAGCGGGAGACGAGCCAGGTCCGGGCGCTGCGGGAGGCCCTGCGGGCCGGCCGTGGGTCACACCGGCGACGGCGATAAGGAGGGACCGATGGCCGCACTGCAGGATCGAGTCGCCCTGGTCACGGGGGCCAGCCGGGGAATCGGCATGGCCGTCGCCAAGGCCCTGGCATCCGCGGGGGCCGCGGTTGCCATCTGCGCCCGGGATGTCGAGGCGGCGCGCCGTGCGGCCGACGAGATCTCGCCGGGCGGCGGGCGGGTCCTGGCCTTCGCGGCGGACGTGCTGCAGGCCGCGGACGTCCGGAACATGGTCCAGGGGATCGTGGGGCACTGGGGGCAGATCCACATCCTGGTCAACAACGCCGGCATGAATGCGCGCATCCCCATCGATGCCGAGGAGGACGACCGCTGGCTGCAGGTGCTGCATACCAACGTGCTGGGGACCTACCGCGTCACCCGGGAGACGCTGCGCTGGATGCCTGCGCACGGCGGCGGCCGCATCATCAACATCTCGTCGGTCCTGGGTCGATTCGGGGTCCCCGGCTACACCGCCTACTGCACGGCCAAGCACGGGATCATCGGGTTCACGCGCGCCCTGGCGCTGGAGGTGGTGGACCGCGGCATCACGGTCAACGCCGTCTGCCCGGGGTGGGTGGAAACCGAGATGGCGGCCCGCGGCATGGCCGAGACAGCCGTGGCCATGGGGATCACCGCGGAGGAATTCCGCCGGCAGGCGCTGGCCGCGGTGCCCATCCGGCGGATGCTAGAGCCGAAAGAGATCGCCGACCTGGTCGTCTATCTCGCCTCGGACGCGTCCGCCGGGATGACGGGCCAGGCTGTCAATCTTTGCGGTGGGCAGGTCATGTTCTGACCGCCCACCGTGGCTCTGCGGCGGACAGGTGATGTCGTGATGGACGAGTCGCACGCCATGGATCGCGAAGGAAAGCCGGTAGCAGCGGCGAGCCCCTTTGCGCAAGCCGAGGGGGCTGCGGGGGCCACCTGGGGTGTCCGTTTTGGCATGCGCTTGCCCGAAGACTACGGCGACCCGGCCGGGGAGTATGGGGCGGTCCGGAGCGGCGTGGGCCTGGTGGACCTGTCCTTCCGCGGACTGTTGCAGGTGACGGGCAGCGAACGTCTCCGCTGGCTGAACGGCCAGGTCACCAACGACGTGGCCAGGCTGCAAGCCGGTGAAGGCAAGCCGGCCGCCGTCCTGACCGCCAAGGGGCATATCCTGTCCGACCTGGCGGTGTATGGGCTGGCGGATTCGATCTGGGTGGATCTGCCCAGGCAGCGTGAAGAGACCGTACGGGCCGCCTTCAATCGCCACATCATCGCCGACGACGTGACCGTCGAGGCGGCCGGCGCCCGCCTTGCCCACCTCATGCTGGCAGGCCCGGCCGCCGCCGGCCTCATGGCTCAGGCGGCGGGAGAGGCGGTGGCCGATCTTCCCGCCTGGCACCACCGAGAGGTCCGGCTGGGAGACGTCCCCGGCCGGGTCGCCGCCAGCCGGTGGCTGCAGCTCCCTACGTACGATGTGTGGATACCCGTCGACGCCGCCGGAACGGTCTGGGAGGCGCTGAGGCGTCTCGATATCGATGCCCGCCCGGTCGGGATGGCGGCCCTGGATGTCCTGCGCCTGGAGGCAGGCTGGCCGTGGTACGGGGTGGATTTCGACGAGGGACATCTGCTGATGGAGGCCCTCACGCCGGCCCACGTGAGTTTCACCAAGGGCTGCTACGTCGGGCAAGAGGTCGTCATCCGCGTCGAGCATCAGGGCCACGTCAACCGGCGGCTGTGCGGCCTGGTCGTGGTGGGGGCGACTGCGCCGCCCTCCGGAGCGGACATCCTGGCGGACGATAAGAAGGTCGGCAGCGTGACCAGCGCCGGCCCGTCGCCCGCCCTGGGCCGGGTGATCGCCCTGGGGTTCATCCGGCGCGAATGCTCGGAGGCGGGGACGCGCCTCCGCATCCGGGCCGGAGAGGAAGCTCTGGAGGCGGAGGTCGTTGCCCTGCCGTTCGTCCCCGCACCGGCCTGGCGGCCGGAGAGTTGATCGCGCCATATCCCGCGGGTTTCCGATCGACAGACCGGACGGCTCGTCGTAAGCTAGGCAGGCAGATCTGCGGTCCGCCGACGATTGTCGTTGCGGCGGATCCGCCGTTGAGAGGCGACGGCTGCAATGTCGCGTGAACGACCGGTCAAGAATCGAACCGCCGGACCCACGGAGCGGAGCCTGGCGAGCCCGCCCCCGAACAAGATGACTCGGGCGATCGTGGCGCGCCTGCGCGCGCACGGCGAGGCCGTGCGTCGGGCCTGGAAAGCCGAGATGGCTGCCCGCCGCCTGCTGCAGCGGCTCACTCCGGAGGAGGCCGAGGCGGAGTCCGCCGCGATCTATGACGTGCTGATGGAATGCCTGGAGACCGGCCGGTACCACAGCGCGCAGGCGTACGCCGAAGAAGTGGCCGAGCGGGATGTCTTCCGCGGCATCGGGGCCAAGCAGGTTATCGGGCGGCTGCTGGTGTTGCGGGACGTGTGCAGCCGGTTCATCTGCCTGGACTGCGAGCGGCACGGCGCCGACCAGGCCTGTGCGCTGGATGTCTATGAACCGGTGGCCAACCGGATTCTGACCATCGTGGCCATGGCCTTCGTACAAGAGCGGGAGCGGGCCGTGGGTCGAGGCCGGGAGCAGCTCGGCGCCCTGGTGGAGGCCGGGCTGGTCCTGGCGGCGGAGCGTTCCCTCACGTCCGTCCTCCAGCGCATCGTCGAGCTGGCCTGCCGGCTCCTGCATGCCACCTACGGGGCGCTGGGCGTCCTGGACGCGAACGGCCTCCTGGAGCAGTTCGTCTCGACCGGCCTCGATGAGGCGACGCGGGCGCGCATCGGCCCGCTTCCCACCGGCCAGGGGATCCTGGGCATCGTCGTCCGCGAGGCGCGGCCGCTGCGCCTTCGTGACCTGACGGGGGATCCTCGCGCCACCGGGTTCCCCCCGCACCATCCTCCCATGCGCTCCTTCCTGGGCGTGCCCATCATGTCCAAAGGCCGGGTCTTCGGGAACCTGTACGTGACGGACAAGCAGGGCGCGGAAGAATTCACCAAGGAGGACGAGCAGCTGGCGGTGACCCTGGCGGCGCAGGCGGCCATCGCCATCGAGAACGCCAGCCTCTACGACAAGCTGCGTCGCTCGTACGAGGAGCTGAAACAATCGCAGGACCTCTTGGTGCGTCAGGAGAAGCTGGCGTCCCTGGGTCGGCTGGCGGCGGGCCTGGCCCACGAGCTGAACAACCCGCTGTCGTCGGTGGCCGGATTCGCCGAGGCCTTGCAGCGGCGCATGTCCGAGGGCGGAGGGCTCGACGCGTCCGGGTCCGGGGAGTGCCGGGAATACCTGGACATGATTCAGTCCGAGGTCGCCCGCGCCGCGGGGATCGTCCGGCGGCTCCTCGATTTCGCTCGCCAGCGCGAGCCCAGCTTCGGCCCCGTGAACCTTCTCCAGGTGGTGCGAGAAGCCGTCTCGTTCGCAGAACGCCAGGCCAGCCTCGCCAACCGGCAGATCCAGGTGGAGTCGTTCCCGGAGACCTACGAGGTCCTGGGGGACGACCAGATGCTCCAGCAGGTGGTCCTCAACCTTCTCACCAACGCTCTGGACGCCATCGAGGGCGGGGGAATGATTCAGGTCAGCGCCCGCCTGGCGCCGGCAGAGCACCCTGGCACCCAGGCAGCTCGGCATGCGGGCGAGAGGTCCTCTCAGGATGCCGGGCCATCGGATCTCCTGATTACCGAACCCACAGCCTGGGTGGACTTGGTCGTGTCGGATACCGGCAGCGGGATCGCCCCGGAGAATCTCAACAAGGTCATGGACCCGTTTTTCACCACCAAGGAAGTTGGGAAAGGGACCGGTCTCGGTCTGGCCATCTGCCAGAGCATCGTGGAGCAACACGGCGGTCGCCTCTCCGTCTGGAGCAAGGGCCTGGGAGAAGGCACGGCGGTCACCGTCCGACTGCCGCTCGTGTTCTCCGCCGGCCACGGAGGGCAGATGTGAGATGAATCAAGACCATCCGCAGGGAGAACCCATCCGGGTGCTGGTCGTGGACGACGAGCGCCCCATCCGCTTCCTTCTGGAGAAGGAGCTCCCGCGAGCCGGCTGCGCCGTCACGGTCGCCGAGAGCGGCGAGGGAGCTCTGGAGCAGCTCCGCGCCCAGGACTTCAACGTCGTCCTGCTGGATCTGAAGATGCCCGGAATCGGCGGCATGGAGGCGCTCCGCCGGGTGCGGGAGTCCGGGGTGTCGGCTGAGGTCGTGGTCCTCACCGGGCATCCGGACGTGTCCAGCGCCATCGAGGCGATGAAGCTGGGCGCGTATGACTACCTCACCAAGCCCTTCAAGCTGGCCGAGGTGGAGGTGGTGCTGCGCCGGGCGGCGGAGCGAAAGCGGCTGCAGAAAGAGAATGCGGCCCTGCGGCAGATGGTGGCCCAGCGAGAGATTTCGCCCCCCATCCAAGGACGGAGCCCGGCGATCGCCGCGATCCTCGAAATCGTGGAACGGGTTGCACCCACCGACGCCAGCATTCTCATCGAGGGGGAGAGCGGCACCGGGAAAGGACTGGTGGCGCAGGCCATCCACCGGGGAAGCGCCCGGGCCGGCGGACCGTTTCTCGCCATCAATTGCGGAGGCTTCCAGGACCCGTTGCTGGAGAGCGAGCTGTTCGGCCACGAAAAGGGCGCGTTCACGGGGGCTTCCAGCGCCAAAGAGGGACTGTTCGAGGTGGCCGATGGTGGGACGCTGTTCCTGGACGAGGTGGGGGAGATGAGCCCCGCGATGCAGGCCAAGCTGCTCCAGGTCCTGGACTCGCGGCAGCTGCGCCGGGTCGGGGGAACGCGGCTGCATCGCGTCGATGTTCGCATCGTGGCGGCGACGAACAAGACGCTGGCGGAGGAGGTCCGTGAAGGCCGCTTTCGGGAGGACCTGTATTATCGGTTGAACGTTGTCAACCTCGTCGTGCCGCCGTTGCGTGAGCGGAAAGAAGATATCCCCCTGCTGGCGGAGCACTTCCTGGCCGCCATGCAGGTCAGCGGTCGGAAAGCCAAGGGGGTCTCCCCCGAGGCCATGCGGTGCCTGGCGGATTACAGCTGGCCGGGAAACGTCCGCGAACTGGCGAACATGATCGAGCGGCTGATCATCCTGACCCGCGGCCAGGTCATCGAGGTCAAGGACCTCCCGCCAACCCTGCGGGGAGGCGCGTCGGCGGCGCCGGCCGCCACCGCCATGCCGGTCTCGCTCTCGGATATGGAACGGCTGCACATCGCCAGGATCCTGGCGGAGACGGGCGGGAAGAAGATGCGGGCCGCTCGACTGCTCGGCATCGACCTCAAGACCCTCAATAAGAAGATCAAAGACTACGGGATCCCCCTTCCACCGGCCTCCTAACAGACTGCTGAAAAAGGCCCATCTGCCGGGTACCCATCTGATGGGTGCCCAGCCTTCGGACGGGTGCCCCCGCGCTCCCGCGGCGCTGCGACGTACGTGTAAGTACGTCTCGCGCGCCGCCTTGCATCCGGGCCTTTTTCAGCAGCCTGAGCGAAAACGAGTTTTTCAGCACCCTGCTACGCTCTTTGATTCGTCAATTCGATCTGGATGGCTTCCCCGGAGAAACTCCCGCCCCCCCGGAGAAACTCCCACCGTTCTTGGATGCTCAAGATTGAATAATTTCTGTGGTTAAGTACTTACTACATAAATTATTTCAATTAGTTATATACATTTGAGAGAATGACGATAGAATTGGTACGGGTGTTGCTTCTCTCTAGAAATGGAAGCTAACCGCGCAGAGAGGAAATGAAGGATATGCAGATCGTTGTCTGCTCCGGAAATCCGAGGGTCATTGCGATCATCGAAGGACTGTTCGGAATCGAGGATCGGATCACGGTCTGTGAGTCCGGCCTGGAATTGCTGGGGACGGTCCGCGCAGTATCCTCCGACGTGGTGATCCTGGATCTGGAGACGCCGGGGCTGAACAGCCTCTTCTTGGTCTCCGCCATTCAGGAGTTGGCTCCACAGGTACCGATTGTGGCCGTCTCCATGCAGGCGCCGGCCGACCTTCGGGCCCTGACGCAAAAGGGGGTCACCTACGCCGCACTCGCCCCAGACGCCGACGATGGGGCGTCGGCGGCGCTGGCCGAGCTGGTGCGGGCCGCGTGCCCTACGCACGCCGTGGAGGCCGGATCAGGATCGAGCCGACGAATCCGACCGGTGCGGAGCGTCGTGGGCGCCGGGCGTCATATCGACTGAGCACGCAAGGGAGAGACTATGAGCACCTCCACGAACACCATCGAGGCTCTCGCCAATCAGGAGTACAAGTACGGCTTCGTGACTGATGTCGAGGCCGACACGATACCGCGGGGACTGAGTGAGGACGTCATCCGCATGATCTCGGCCAAGAAGCAAGAGCCCGAGTTCATGCTGGAGTGGCGGCTGCGGGCCTACCGGCACTGGGCTCGACTGGAAAAGGCCCAGGCCGAGCCGGCGTGGGCGAACATCAGCTATTCGCCCATTGACTACCAGGACATCGTCTATTACTCGGCACCCAAGCCGAAGAAAAAGCTGCAGAGCCTCGACGAGGTGGATCCGGAGATCCTGCGCACCTTCGAGAAACTGGGGATCCCCCTGGAGGAGCGGAAGCTCCTGGCGGGGGTGGCGGTGGATGCCGTTTTCGACAGCGTGTCGGTGGCGACCACCTTCAAGGCCAAGCTGGCCGAGCTGGGGATCATCTTCTGCTCGTTCTCCGAGGCGGTGCAGAACCATCCGGAGCTGGTCCAGAAGTACCTGGGCTCGGTGGTCCCGCACACGGATAATTTCTTCGCCGCCCTGAATTCGGCGGTCTTCAGCGACGGATCCTTCTGCTACATCCCGAAGGGCGTGCGCTGCCCCATGGAGCTGTCCACCTACTTCCGCATCAACGCCCAGGACACCGGGCAGTTCGAGCGCACCCTGATCATCGCCGACGAGGGGGCCTACGTGAGTTACCTGGAGGGATGCACCGCGCCCATCCGGGACACCAACCAGCTGCACGCGGCCGTGGTGGAGCTGGTCGCCCATGACGACGCCACCATCAAGTACTCCACCATCCAGAACTGGTACCCGGGCGACAAGGAGGGGAAGGGGGGCATCTACAACTTCGTCACCAAGCGGGGCAAGTGCCTGGGGAGGAACTCCCACATCTCCTGGACTCAAGTGGAGACGGGCTCGGCCATCACCTGGAAGTACCCGAGCTGCATCCTCCAGGGCGACAACTCCGTGGGCGAGTTCTACTCGGTGGCCCTCACCAACAATCGCCAGCAGGCCGACACCGGCACCAAGATGATCCACATCGGCAAGAACACCAAAAGCACCATCGTCTCCAAGGGGATCTCGGCGGGCCACGGGCAGAATACCTACCGCGGCATGGTGAGGATCCAGAAGGGGGCCGCAGGGGCGCGCAACTACACCCAGTGCGACTCCCTGCTCATCGGCGACAAGTGCGGGGCCCACACCTTCCCCTACATCGAGGTGAAGAACTCCACGGCCCGCATGGAGCACGAGGCCTCCACGTCCAAGATCGGGGACGACCAGATCTTCTACTGCAATCAGCGCGGGATCTCCAAGGAAGACGCCGTGAACCTGATCGTCAGCGGCTTCTGCAAACAGGTGTTCAAGGAGCTGCCGATGGAGTTCGCCGTCGAGGCCCAGAAGCTTCTCAGCGTGAGCCTCGAGGGGAGCGTGGGATAATCCTCTTCTGTGTTCGTCTGACGAAAGGTGAGCCATGCTAGAGATCAAGAACCTGCACGCAAAGGTGAACGGCCGGGAGATCCTCAAAGGGGTGAGCCTTACGATCAAGGCCGGCGAGGTCCACTCCATCATGGGGCCGAACGGCTCGGGAAAGAGCACCCTGGCCCAGGTCCTGGCCGGACGCGAGATCTACGAGGTGACCGAAGGGGAGGTGCTCTACCAGGGGAGGAGCCTCTTGGACATGGCGCCGGAGGAGCGGGCCTGCGAGGGGCTCTTCATGGCCTTCCAGTATCCGGTGGAGATCCCGGGGGTCAACAACACCTACTTCCTGAAGGCCGCGCTCAACGCCGCCCGGAAGTACCGCGGCCAGGACGAGCTGGACGCCATGGACTTCCTGGCGCTGGTCAAGGACAAGATGAAGCTCTTGGAGATGGACGACCGGCTGCTGAACCGGGCGGTCAACGAAGGCTTCTCGGGCGGGGAGAAGAAGCGGAACGAGATCTTCCAGATGGCCGTCCTCCAGCCCAAGCTGGCCATCCTGGACGAGACCGACTCGGGACTGGATATCGACGCCTTGCGGATCGTGGCCAGCGGGGTCAATTTCCTGCGGGATCCTCAGCGGGCCATCCTGGTCGTGACCCACTACCAGCGGCTGCTCAACTACATCGTCCCGGACTTCGTGCATGTCCTGGTGGACGGGCGGATCGTCAAGTCCGGAGACAAGGGGCTGGCCCTGGAGCTGGAAGAGAAGGGCTACGCCTGGGTGGAGCAGGAGGCCCGGACCGCCGTGCTGGCCAACGCGTAACCGAAAGGACACAGGGGTCATGGCAGCCACACTCGCCCGCAAAGGGCAGACTGATATCTCGCGGTATGTGGAGAGCTTCGCGCGGTTCGAGGAGCGCATGACGGGGGACAGCCAGGCATGGCTGAAGCCGCTGCGGCGCGCCGGACTGGACCGCTTCACCGTGCTGGGATTCCCCACGGCGCGGGACGAAGACTGGCGCTTCACCAATCTGACGCCGCTCATCCAGACGGCCTTCCGGCCGGCCTGGGACCGGCGCAGCGTTCCCGCGGCGGAGGCCCTCGCCCGCTTCGCGATTCCCGGCCTCACCGGCTGCCGACTGGTCTTCGTGGACGGCCGGTATGCGCCGTCCCTCTCGTCCCTGGCCGCCATCCCCCCGGGAGTGCAGATCGGCAGCTTGGCGGACGCGCCGGCCGGAGACGTCCGGGAGGCGATCCGGTTCCATCTGGGGCAGTATGTGGACGCGCACGGCGACCCCTTCTCCGCCCTGAACTCCGCCTTTCTGGAAGACGGGGCGCTCGTGCTCGTTCCCCGCGGCGTGGTGGTGTCCGAGCCGATTCACCTGCTCTACGTCTCCACGGCGGGGCCCGAGCCCACGATCACCCATCCCCGCACCCTGGTCGTGTCGGGCGAGAACTGCCAGGCCACCATCCTGGAGGACTTCGTCTCGCTGGGCGAGGGGGTACACTTCTCGAACGCGGTCTCCGAGGTGGTGGCAGGGGACCACAGCGTGCTGGCTCATTATTTCATCCAGCGGGAGAATCCCCGCGCGTTCCACATCTCCACCCTGCGGGTCCAGCAGGAGGGGAGCAGCAGCGTCACCACCCACTCGGTCCTGCTGGGCGGGGCCCTCACGCGGCGCAACGTGCATCCGGTCCTGGCCGGGGAGGGGGCGGAGTGCCTGATCAACGGCCTGTTCATGCCGACCGGGCGCCAGCACATGGACAACTACATGAAGGTGGAGCACACCAAGCCGCACTGCTCCAGCCGGCAGTTCTACAAGGGCATCCTGGACGGTCAGGCCCGAGGGGTCTTCCACGGCCGGATTATCGTGCACAAGGACGCCCAGAAGACGGATGCCAAGCAGACCAACATGAATCTGCTCCTGTCGGAGGATGCCCAGATCGATACCAAGCCCCAGCTGGAAATCTACGCCGACGACGTGAAGTGCACTCATGGCGCGACGATCGGCCAGATAGACGACGACGCAATCTTCTACCTGCGTTCCCGCGGTATCGGCGAGGCTGCGGCCCGCGCGCTGCTGCTGTTTGCCTTCGCCGGGGAGAGCCTCCAGCGCATGACGGTCGAGCCGATCCGCCGCCACCTGGAGATGCTGGTCAAGCAGTGGATGTCCCACGGCGATCTCGTGGAGGGAGTGCGATGAGCAACGCGGCGCAGCGGGTGACCGAGGAGCCCTGCCAGGACTGCCTGGTGGGATTCGGCAACGACAAGATCCGTCAGGATTTCCCCACGCTCCAGGAACAGGTTCACGGGAAGCGGCTGGTCTATCTCGACAACGCCGCCACCACCCACAAGCCGCAAGCGGTGATCGACCGGATTGTCCGCTACTACGTGGCGGAAAACTCCAACGTGCATCGCGGGGTCCACTTCCTGAGCCAGGTGGCCACCCAGGCCTACGAGAGTGCGCGCAGCCGTGTCCGGGAATTCCTGAATGCGGCCCACGACCGGGAGATCATCTACACGCGGGGCACCACAGAGAGCATCAACCTGGTGGCCGCCACCTACGGCCGGAGCCGCGTCAAGGCGGGGGACGAGATCATCATCTCGGCCATGGAGCACCACTCCAACATCGTGCCCTGGCAGATGCTGTGCGAAGAGAAGGGGGCCAAGCTGCGGGTCATTCCCATGAACGATGCCGGGGAGCTCCTCCTGGAAGAGTACGAGCGGCTCCTGAACGACCGGACCAGGCTGGTCGCGGTCGCCTATGTCTCCAACACCCTGGGCACGGTGAATCCCGTCCAGGAGATCATCGCCCTGGCGCACCATCGCGGCGTGCCGGTGCTGGTGGACGGGGCGCAGGCGACGCCCCACATGCCGGTGGACGTCCGGGACCTGGACTGCGATTTTTACGCCTTTTCCGCCCACAAGCTCTTCGGTCCCACCGGATTCGGGATCCTGTACGGCAAGGCGGAGCTCCTGGAGGCCATGCCCCCGTACCAGGGGGGCGGGGACATGATCAGCGCCGTCACCTTTGAGAAGACGCTGTTCAACTCCCTCCCGTACAAGTTTGAAGCCGGCACGCCCCACATCGAGGGGGCCATCGGATTGGGGGCGGCCATCGAGTACGTCCAGCGGATCGGCATGCATCAGATCGCGGCCTACGAGGCCGACCTGCTGGCCTACGGGACCGAGTTGCTATCCGCGATCCCCGGTCTGCGGATCATCGGCACCGCCGCGCGCAAGGCGGGGGTGCTCTCATTCGTGCTGGACGGCATCCACGCCCATGACGTGGGCACAATCCTGGATCTGGAGGGCGTGGCGGTCCGGGCCGGGCACCACTGCGCCATGCCGGTCATGAAGCGCTTCGGGGTTCCCGCCACGGCCCGGGCGTCGCTGGCGTTCTACAACACCCGCGAGGATCTCGAGGCCCTGGCCAAGGCGATCCACAAGGCGCGCGAGGTATTCGCCTGATGTCGGATCTGCGGGAGCTGTACCAGCAAGTCATCCTGGATCATTACAAGAAGCCGCGGAACTTCCAGAAGCTGGCGGATGCCAATCGGCACGCGGAGGGCCACAATCCCCTCTGCGGGGACGAGATCACCGTCTACCTCCACATGGACGGGGAGGTGATCAAGGACATCAGCTTCACGGGCGCCGGCTGCGCCATCTCCCAGTCCGCCGCCTCGCTGATGACCACGGTGCTGAAGGGCAAGACGCGGGCCGAGGCCGAGGCGCTGTTCAAGAAGTTCCACGATATGGTGACCGGGGAGGGGGGAGCCCCGGATCCAATGGAGCTGGGCAAGCTGGCGGTGTTCTGCGGGGTGAGCGAGTTCCCGGTGCGGGTCAAGTGCGCCAGCTTGCCCTGGCACACCCTGCACGCAGCCTTGGCAGGCGCGGAGGAGGCCGTTTCCACGGAGTGAGGGGGAGCGCGCCGCGACCACCGGAGGCGGCCGGCGCTCGGACGACGCGGTCAGGAAGGCTCATCCAGGTGGGGACGGACGAGAGAGGCATGGGGAGCATCGCTGTGGACCCACGAGCAATCGAGTCGCAGGTTGTCGATGCGTTGCGGACGTGCTACGACCCGGAGATCCCGGTGGACATCTACGAGCTGGGGCTCGTCTATGGCGTTACGGCGAGCCCGACGGGAGCGGTGGAGATCAGAATGACGCTCACATCGCCCGCCTGCCCGGTGGCGGGGGAGCTTCCCGTGGAAGTGGAGCGAAAGGTGCGGGCCATTCCCGGCGTGACCGACGCCAAGGTCGAGATCGTCTTCGATCCCCCCTGGGACCCCTCCCGCATGTCCGAGGCTGCCCGCCTGCAGCTGGGAGTGCTATGAGGCGCGGTGCCGCAGGCGCGATGAAGCCGCACCCCAGGCTGTTGGCCGTCGTGAACACGTCCTGCACGGGGTGCGACGTCTGTCTGGATTTCTGTCCGGTTGACTGCATCGATCACGAGCCGCCGGCACAGGCCGCGGCGGCGCCGGCTCCTCCCGTCCACATCCGGGATGAGGAGTGCATCGGCTGCCAGGTGTGTGCCAAGGTGTGCGAGCACCTCGCCCTAAACGCTATCCGGATGGTGCCGGTCGCTGCCGGACAGCCAAACGGCTAGGCAGTCGCGGCGGCTCGACGGGTCCCAGACCGTCGCGTACGACCGCACGCCCCGCCCCACAGACTCATCCTGTGCCCTGCGCTCCATGCTCTTTGCCCTCAGGTGCGCCATGGATCCTGGCCTCGCCGACGCCTTGCAAACCGCCAAGTACATGTATCTCACGACGTATGGCCGGAGCGGCCGCTCCGGGACAGTCCCCGTCTGGCTGTGGTACCACGAGGGTGCGGTGTACTTCACGACCCAACGGGCCAGCCTCAAGGCCAGCCGTATCTCGAGTACCGGCCGGGTGACCGTGCACGTGGGTACGCCAGACGGCCCCGCCTTCGAGGGGTACGCCGAGTGGGTGGACGATCGTCCGGACCTGGAGCGGGCGCTCCTGGCGGCCCACCGGCGTAAGTATTGGCTGGCAGTTCCGCTGTGGATGGGCCGGTATATCCGCAAGGGCCTGGCTGCCAAGACCAGTGTGCTGATCCGGATCACACCGGAGGGCGAATTATCCGCGTGATCGATCCCTGCTCCGCCTCCATCCCGGCTGGACCGCCCGTGCCGGTCCCGCCGCCTCCTCGCTCCTCCCGTGCCTCGTCGGGCTGGCGGTTCATACCAATCACCTTGACAGCCACCGTCCATTGCGATACACACGCGAGTGTCCGCCGCGTGGCAACGACGAGGGAATCCTGCCGTGGACCTGTCGCTGCCCCGGCCGTTACGTCCCTACCGTAGAAAACGGGAAGACGCATGAACGAGCAATCGCGGGAACCCGGCGAGCGCGGGCAGGCGGCCTCGGCCATACGCCTGAGCCGCCGGAACTACCGGGAGCTGGCGGAATCTTTGCCGCACGTGGTGTTCGAGGTCGACGACGAGGGTCGTCTGCTCTTCACCAACCGGCACGCCTTCGAGGTCTTCGGATACTCGCAGGAGGATTACGAGCGGGGGCTGAACGTCCTGGAGATCATCGCCCCCGAGGACCGGGCGCGGGCGCTGGAGAACATGCGGCGGGTGCTCGCGGGCGAGGATCCCGGCGGAGTGGAGTACACCGTCCTGCGAAAGGACGGGAGCGCCTTCCCCGCCCTGATCCATGCCTCGCCCATCCTCTACGAGGGGCGCGCGGTGGGGCTGCGAGGGATCCTGCAGGACATCACCGACCGCAAGCGGTTCGAGGCGGCCCTGCGCGAGAGCGAGGAGAGGTACCGGCAGCTCTTCGAGATGGAGTCGGACGCCATCTTCCTGATCGACAACGCAACCGGCCGGATCCTGGAGGTCAACGCGGCGGCGGCGGCGCTCTACGGATACGAGCGGGGCGAGCTGCTGCGCATGCACCATACCGATCTGTCGGCAGACCCGGGGGCGACCCGGCGGGCAACCCTGGAGCATCAGTCGCGGGTTCCCCTCCGCTACGGCCGCAAGCGGGACGGCACTGTGTTTTGTGTCGAGATCGCGGCCCGCCATTTCGTCTGGCAGGGGCGGAACGTGCACGTGGCGGCCATCCGCGACATCTCGGAAAGGCTGGGGGCCCAGGAGGAGCTCGAGCGGCAGCGCTCGCTGCTGCAACGGGTCCTGGATAATTCCCCCAGCGCCATCTACGTGAAGGATCGCGAGGGGCGCATCCTCCTGGCCAACCGGATGTTGTCGGAGCGCTTCGGACAGCCTCCGCAGGGGCTGGTGGGGAAGAACAGCTTCGACCTGGTGCCGGACGCCAAAACGGCCCGCGCCATCCATGACGAGAACCTGGCCATCCTGCGCGGCGAGCTGGAGCGGGTCGAGCGCGAGGAGCAATCCACGGACGCCTCCGGGCAGCAGCGCTGGTCCTATACCGTCAAGGTCCCCGTCCGGGACGAGGCGGGCCGCATCGAGTTCCTGATGGCACTCATCACGGACATCACGACCCTCAAACAGGCCGAGCAGGAGGCGCGGAGATCGCAGGAGCTGCTGCAGAAGACCTTCGCCAGCCTCCGGGAGGCGGTCTTCATCATCGACGCCCAGACGATGCGCATCCTCGACTGCAATCCTGCCGCCACGACCATCTTCGGCTACTCGCGGGAAGAGCTCGTGGGGCAGGTCGTGGATGTCCTGCACGTGGACCGCGAGGCGCGGGAGGAATTTCGCCTCCATCTGTACCGGGCGGTGGAGGAACGCGGCTTCCTCGGCTTGTTGGAATTCCGGATGAAGCGGAAGGACGGGACCGTGTTCCCCAGCGAACACAGCGTGGTGCCCCTGATGCACGAGTCCGGGAAGCGAATCGGCTGGGTGAGCGTCGTCCGGGACATCGGCGAGCGCAAGCATGCGGAGGAGGAGCGGCGCCGCTCGGAGGCGAGACTCCAGGAAGCGCAGCGGCTGGAGAGCCTGGGGGTCCTGGCGGGGGGGATCGCTCACGACTTCAACAATCTGCTTACGGGAATCCTGGGTCACGCGGACATGGCGCGCCTGAGGCTGCTGCCCGGTTCACCGGCACGGGAGAGCCTGGAGCAGGTGGTGCTGGCGGCTCGACGGGCGGCAGGGCTGACCCAGCAACTCCTGGCGTACGCGGGTCGCGGGCGCGTGGTCTTCCGACCGCTTCACCTGGAGGACCTGATCGCGGAGACGATGGAGCTGCTGGCGGCCTCCATTCCCCAGAGCTGCACACTCCAGTTTCAGCCCGGCGAGGAGGTTCCCCCCATCGAGGGGGACGAGACGCAGCTGCGCCAGGTCGTGATGAACTTGATCCTCAATGCGGCCGAGGCCATCGGGAATCGGGCCGGGGCGATCAGCATTCGCACCAGCGTCCGAGAGTGCACCGCCGCCGATCTGGCAGACGGCCAGACCGGGGAGAGCCTTCCGTCCGGGCGCTACGTCATGCTGGAGATGGCGGATACGGGATGCGGGATGACGGAAGAGGTCAAGTCTCGCATCTTCGAGCCGTTCTTCACGACCAAGGTCACCGGGCGCGGCCTTGGCCTAGCGGCGGTTCTCGGAATCGCGCGGCGCCACAGCGGGACCATCAGGGTGGCCAGCCTGCCGGGACGCGGCACGACGATGACCGTGCTCTTTCCGGTCTCCGGCCGTCCGGTCGAGCCGGAGAGCGCGCCGCGCACGGCGGAGCCGACCTGGCAGGGGCGGGGGACGATCCTGGTCGTGGATGACGAGGTCACCCTCGTCGCCGTGGCCGAAGCCATGCTGCAGGAGATGGGCTTCGGTGCGCTCTCCGCGTCGGATGGCCGGGAGGCCATCGAGCTGTTCCGCGAACACGCCCAGGACATCAGTGCGGTCCTGCTGGACCTGGCTATGCCCAGGATCGACGGCGCAGAGGTGTGCCGCGAGCTCCGCCGCATCCGGCCCCAAGTCCCCGTTATCCTCTGCAGCGGAATCGGCGCGGACGAGGCGGCCGTTCGCATCCAGGAGACCGGGCTGGACGGGTTCCTCCAGAAGCCGTTCACGCTCGAGGAGCTGGCGGCCGTCATCCGAGGGGCGCTGGAAAAGGCAAGACCGGATCGGGCCTGACGGGCCGGTTCCGGCCCCTGGGGGCGTCACGACGACCGGCGCAATCGAGCAGCATGGCAGCGTCCCCGAGCGTCCGCCGTGAAAAGTCTCCCACCCAAAGAGATCAGGGAGGAAAGGAGCCGGACAGTGCGGGCGAGCGTTGCCACATTGATTGTTCTCGTTCCACTGCTCTGTCCTGCCACGGCGCTCGCCCAAACGCCCACGCCGTCCCGCAGCCCTGTCGCCGAAGAGCCCCAGATCGCCCGAACGGAGACCGCCTTGCAGGCCGACCTGGTCGGCGAGGCGAACCCCGAAGGCGTCATGCTCGTCGTCGGCGGGTTCCGCCGATGGATCCAGGAGTTCGACAGGACCTACGGGATCCCCGCCTCCTACCTCCAGGCCGGCGGCATGCTGGGGGTGAATCCGGCCTATGCGCAGGCGTCCGTCTACGGCGAGTGGATGCCGGCCCTCTTCGCCCAGCTCCGGCTCCAATACGATCTCTACACGTACTTCGGCGCGAACGGCGGGCTGCTGTCGTTCCCCTCCGCGGATGCGCGATTCGGCGACAAGGAGGTCGATGCGCGGAAGGACCAGGAGGAGTCCGGGGCGGGGCATCGGATTCTTTTTCAACCCACCCTTCGGGCCAAAGTGGGTCCCTTCATCCTGCGGAACCAGACCGATGCCGCCTACTATCTCTTTCCCGGCAGCGGGCCGTACTTCCACGAGCTGGAGTATGACACGCTGCTCAAGAACGGGGATTTCCTGGTGGCCAACAGGACCCAGGCGCTGTTCGAGGCCTGGAAGGGGAAGCAGGACGAGGTCCTGCTGGCGGGACCCTACTACGAGGTGACGCACGCCGGGGACGCGGACCTGACCCGGCAGCGGGCCGGGGGCGTCTTGTACTGGGTCCCCAAAGAGAATGTCTGGCTGCTGGACCGGCCGCGAATCTACGCGCAGTTCGGCGTGAATCTCCAGGACCGGAATAGAGACCACGAGCTGTTTGCCGTCTTCGGCGTCGGATTCGACTACGACCTCCTGAAGTAGGCCTCCTCCCCCTCGGTCTTTTTCGCCCCCGCACCCCTGCGCCCGAGCGCAGCGATGCACCCCTGCGGTTCCTGCGGGTCAGATCTGCGAGTAGGCCGTCGGCTTCAGAAGCGTGATGCCGGCATTGGCGACGATCTCGGGGTCGGTGAATCCGGGCGTGGACCACAGCTGCTTCCATTCCGGGTCCTCCCGGAACCCCCCCCAGGCCCACTCGCGGGCCGTCAGGTCGTCGAAGACGAGCATGTAGGCGAGACTCGGCATCCGCGATCCCACCAGGGTCTCCCCGAAGAAGACCGGGCGCAGACCCGTCCGCCGAAAGATGGCGATCTCGCCCGAGTTGAACATCTGGATCTTCTTGCGCAGGGCCGCCTCGCTGTGGCTCTCGTACACGCGGAGCTCGAAGATCCGGGATTGCTGGGTGGCCGCTCCGACGGGCACCTCCAGCTCCAGCATGCCGTCGAACGCCACCAGCAGGGAGCTATCGATGCGGGTGAAGGACGGATCGGTGGCGGGGACGCCGTGGAAGAAGGCCGCAGCCCGCTGAAACTCCAGGTCCGCGGCCAGCCAGGCCCGCACGGCCGCCACCCCCTCCAGCGAGGTGTGGCGCAGCAGCACGTAGACGGCGGGATTCCGATCTCCCAGATAACCCGTGAACGCCCCGACAGGATGGACCCCGTAGAGATTCAGCGCGGGGATGAATAGATCCCGCAGGAAATCGTCCAGGCGCTTGCCCTGGGGGCCGTTGCGCAGCTGGTAGCGCCTGAGCTCATAGTAGTCGGGCATGGGTCCATCCTCCGGTCGGCGGGGTGTCCGGGAAGGAGATGCCGGCGGCGTGGGCAATGCCGGCGCTCACCGGTGCGCCTGCCTGCTGCGGATGGCCTTGACCGTCTCGGCCTCGGGGCGGGCCCTGTAGAAGGGGTCGAGCGGGTAGCAGCCGGAGACCATCCGGTTGCGCGGCCCGGTGGTGCAGTCGCTGAAGGTGCGGCACAGACGCTTCCGGTCCAAGGGCTGCCCTGTCAGCACCCGGTGCGGGAACTCCGGATAGGCCAGGAGCATCCGGCCCACGCCGACGAAGTCCACGCGGCCGAGGCGGACCTGGGCCTGGGCGACGTAGGGCAGAAACTCCTGGAGGTAGGTGTAGCCGGTCCCCACCAGCGTCAGCTCCGGGACGGCGCGCTTGCAGCGGCCGGTCGCCTCCAGGAGCCGGGCGCATCCCACCAGCGGGTCTTCGGGAGGCGGGTAGCCGTCCGAGGCAGGGAAGGCCGCGGGCCGCATGAGGTGGGGATTGTAGTAGGGGCTGGCGCATGTAGTGTTGACGAGACGGATCCCCAGCTCCCGGCAGAGGTGCAGGAAGGCCAGAGGCTCGGTCAGGTCCATCTCGAGCGGGTTTTCCGGATTCACGCCGAATCCGTAGCGCCAGGGAAGGAATGGACGGAAATCGACGGGCACACCCCGCCCTCCCCCCTCCGGCCCCGGGTGCCGAAACGGAACAAGGTCGAAGATGGAGATCCGGACGCCCAGATGCAGTCCCGGAACCTCCTGCCGGATGGCCCGGACGATCTCCCGGAACAGCCTCGTGCGGTTCTCGAAGGGCCCCCCATAGGCTCCGGGACGTGTGTGGGCGGCCAGCAGCTCGTGCAGGAGATACCCGTGGCAGCACTTGACGTCCACGAAGTCGTAGCCGCATGTTGCGGCGAAGCGAGTGGCGGCGACGTAGTCCTGGACTAGGTCCGACAGCTCCATGTCGCTGAAGATCGGTCCGTCGTCCGTGATCCCGAGCCGCGCGTCCAGGACCGGGTGGCGGAAGGCGATGCGCGGTCGGGGCCGGTGATCCGGCTCGGGGCGCGAGAATCGCCCCGAGTGGGTCAGCTGAAGGCCGGCGAAAAGATCGTCGGTGGTCCCGTACCGCTCGCGATGCGCGTTCTTGAGCGTGGTGAGCAGGGCTGCCAGCGCGGCTTCGTTGGCCCGGCTGTAGGTAAGCTGGTTCGGGTTGGCGCGGCCGTCGCGGCGGACGGCAACCGCCTCGCCACCCCAGATCAGCTTGGCCCCGGACAGACCGAAATGCGTCCACCGTCGCAGGACGAGGTCGGTGGGCGTCCCGTCCAACCCGCCGTCCCATCCCTCCATGGGGTGGGTGGCGAAACGGTTCCCCACCGTCCGGCCATAGACGCTGATCGGCTGGTCCAGCGGGCTCTGCTCGGGGGGCAGCAACTCGTCATCGCAGGCCATGTGGATGGGCAGCGCGGCCAGGTGGGCCTTGAACTCCGCGACGGTCTTGATCCCCGCAACCCGCGGGATCCGGAGAGATTTGCGCTCGTCAATCATCCCTTCCCTCGCGATCCGGCAGCCCGAACACGTCACCTCGACTGTTTCCCGGGCGTATTCCTACAGCCTTTATGACTCCGGAGGCAAGTGTTTTTCCGGGCGGGTCGCCGGTGGCGAGCCTGGCGAGACAATGAATCTCGAATCAGGGCTGGCCCATCCACAGGTCGTCGAGCGGCAGGCTCAGCTCCTGGCTCATCTTCCGCAGATCATCCACAACATGCTGGCGCAGGGGGATGCCTGTCGCGCACCGTTCCAGATAGGTGAGATTGGCGCGCTCGCCAGGATACCGGACGCGAGGCGCACCCGCTGCGGTCGGGGCGGCGTGGAGTTTTTCCACCAATTCATCCATGAGGTTCTTGAACTCGCGGGCGGTCGGAAAGGCGTCGATGCGCAACGCGCAGAAGGCATGGCTGTGCTCGCCTTTTCGGCGGAACATGCTCCCGCCATCACCGGACAGCAGCCCGGTGAGAATATCTGACAGGAGCAAGAGTCCGAATCCCTTGTGCACGCCGTTCGCGGCAGTGCTTCCCAGGGGAAGAATGGCCCCCTCCTCGGCGAAGTACACATTGGGATCCGTGATCGGGCGTCCGTGCCCATCGACGGCCCAGCCTTCCGGCATGGGCTTTCCCTCCCACTGGAGCATGTGCAGCTTGTTTGCGATGGCCATGGTCGGCGCCATGTCCAGAACGAAGGGGCCGTGCGTCCTCCCCGGGGCGGCAAAGGCGATCACATTGTTGCCGAGGAGCCGTCCCCTCCCCCCGGGAGGCGCCACCGTCGAGCCGCCCGTGGAGGCGTGGATGCCGATCATGTCCCGTTCCGCCGCCATGCGCACGTAGTATGCCCCCGCCCCGGAATGGGTGCTGTTGTACGCGGTGGCCCATCCGGTGCCGTATTCCCGCGCCATCCGGATGCATTCCTCCATGGCTCTGTGGCTGACCACGAATCCCAGGCCACGATCGCCATCAACCGCGACGGTGGTGGGGCTGCCCGACGTGATGCGTATTTCCGGAGCACGGTTGATGGCCCCGCCCTGAATGCCCTTGATATAGTAGCCGTAGAGGTTGATGACCCCGTGTGAATCGATTCCCCGCAGGTCGGCATCCACGAGGATCCTGGCCGTCAAGTCGGCATCGTCGAGGGGGACTCCGACTCGCTGAAAGGCCAGCGAGGCGAGTCGTTCCAGCGCCTGAGGATTCGCCTTTTGCGGTGCGTGATTCTTCATCGCTTTCCTCCGTTGCCGAGCGGAGCCGAAGGGGGGATCGCCGTGGGATAATTCACCGGTCCTCGTGGAGGCGGGCCTGCCGGCCCACGGGACAGAAACCGTCCCCGTGGGTGCCGGCTACCCGGATGGCTGGCCGCTGGCCGGCAGCCGCAGCCGGCTCAGCGCTTGGGCTGATCCAGACGGAAGACCATCTGCGTGGGACGCACGAAGCGCAGGGCGATGATCAGGAGGATCAGCACCATGGTCATATACATGAGGGCCATGGCGTCCACGGAGTAAACGGGGCGGACACCGCCGGCGAAGATGTTGTAGAACAGGGCCACGACCAGCGTCTGGGAGCCGGCCCCCGACACCAGGAAGGTCAATTCGAAGTTCGACACCGTATTCACGAGAATGAGGATCCCGGCGGTGAGGAGGCCGGGCAAGGCGAGCGGCAGGAGGATTCGGCGGAAGGTCTGTAGGCGATTGGCACCCATCATAGCCGCGCCCCACTCCAAGTTCAGGCTGATCTGCTCGAAGAAGGGCATGAGGATGAAGATGGCCAGGGGGACCATGGGGACCATCACCGCGAGAATAACGCCGGTCACGGTGCCCCCGATCCCTTGCCGAAACATGGTGGTCGCGAGCGGGATGCCATAGGTCATCTGGGGGATCAACAGGGGGAGGAAGTAGAGCAGCATCAGGACGGGCTTGGCCCGGAAGTTCCGCCGAGCCAATATGTAGGCGGCGGGGAAGCCCAGGAGCAGGGAGAGGAATACCACGACCAGGGCAATGTAGATGGTGATGGCGAGGACGTGGGCGAGGCCGAACTCCTTCCAGGCGTAGGTGAACCACTGGGTGGTGAAGCCGCGGGGGAGGGGCGTGCCGAACCAGCGGTAGGCGAACGCGCTCACCGTGACATGGCTGACGATCCCCAGCAGGTTGAGGATGAACACCAGGACGAACATGTACAGCGCCAATCCCCACAGTCGCCCGCGCATAGGTCCTTCCTCAGAGATGAAAAATTCCGAAATCCATGAAGCCAATGTCAGACTGACAACCGACAACGGACAACCGGACAATGTTTGGCGGGATCGCGCTTGGCCGGTGGTCAGTTGTCGGTTTTACATTTTCAATTGCCCCCACCGGATCAGCGCTTCCCAACCCCCATGGTCGCCGCCATGACCATGCGCTTGCGCAGGAGGAGGATGAGGAGCAGGCCGGCCAGCTGGAACAGCCCCATGATGACGGCGATGGCCGAGGCGTAGGACATGTCGAACTGCTCGAAGGCCTGCGAGTAGGCGGCGATGGCGATGGTCCGGGTGGCGCCCTGCGGCTGCCCGAGCAGGATGGCCGAGGGGAAGGTTGCGAAGCTCATGACGAAGACCAGGGCAAAGGCGATGGCCAGCCCGGGGGCGATGAGGGGCAGCATGACGCGCCGGAACACCGTCCATGGGTTCGCGCCCAGCGTCCGGGCCGAGTTCTCGATGCTGGGGTCGATCCCCGAGATGTAGCCCAACAACATGAGGAAGCAGAAGGGGAACTGCTGCATGAACAGCGACAGCATGACGCCGATATAGTTGTGCGTGAGGACCAACGGGTCGTGAAGGATCCCGGTGTCGAGCAGGAACTGGTTGAACCACCCGTTCCCGCCGTAGAAGCCCAGGATTCCCTGGCTGAGCAGGATGACGCCCAGCGAGATGGGGAGGACCAGGATCGTGGTGACCGTCCGCTCCAGCCAGATCCCCCGGCGCATGTTGTAGGCGAAGAGCAGGCTCGCCGCCACGACCACGATGGTGTTCGGGACGGCGATCCGGAAGGTGATGCCTACGGTCTTGTACTCGTACTGGTCGGTGAAGAAGGCAATGTAGTTGGCCAGGCTGAAGCCTGTCAACTTCATCGGGCGGACGCTCAGGTAGATCCCGTAGAGGAACGGGTACACGAACAGGACCAGGACGTAGAGCAGCGACGGGGCCAAACAGGCTATCGCCAGCAGATCCAGCTCGCTGGGCTCGCCGGTCCGCAGGCGCCTCATGCCGTCCCTCCGGACTCTTCCGCCGGCAGGAAGATGACCTTGTCCGGCGGCAGGACCACGGTCACGCGCTCGCCCGGGACGACCACGCGTGCCCCGGTCCGGACCCACAGGCGCCCGCCGGCCTCCAGCCGCACGATCGCCTCGTCCTCGCGGCCCAGATACTCCACGATTTCCACGCTGCCGTGGAAGGTATTCGGGCCCGCGGCGTCGCCACCCAGCACCACGTCGTCCGGCCGGATGGCGGCCACTGCCGGGGCGCCGGGGGCGAAGGTGTGGCGGGTCTTCCCCCGAATCTTCATGCCGTTGCCAGCGGCCTCCACCTCCCGGTCCGATCCGAGGGCCGCGACCCGAACCTGGAAGAAGTTCCGGAACCCCATGAAATCCGCCACGAACACGTTCGCGGGCTGATCGTGGATCTCCTGCGGCGTCCCCGCCTGGATCAGCAGGCCGTCCCGCATCACCACCACCCAGTCGGAGAGGGAGAGGGCCTCCACCTGATCGTGGGTGACGTAGATGGAAGTGAGGCCCAGGCTGGTGTGGAGCCGCTTGATCTCGGCCCGCATCTCGATCCGCAGCTTGGCGTCCAGGTTGGATAGCGGCTCGTCCAGCAGCATGAGGCGCGGCTGCAGGACCAGCGCGCGCGCGATGGCGATCCGCTGCTGCTGGCCGCCGGAGAGCTGGCCGGGATAGCGGTCCTCGAAGCCGGGCAGCTGGATCAGCTCCAGCATCTCCTGCACGCGGCGGCGGATCTCCTCCGCCGGCCGGCGCTGGAGCTGGAGCCCGAAGGCGATGTTGCCGAAGACGGTCATGTGGGGGAAGAGGGCGTAGTTCTGAAAGACCATGCCGAAGCCGCGCTTCTCGGGCGGCAGGTGATCGATGCGCTTCTCGTCGATCCAGACTTCGCCGTCAGTGGCAGGGATCAGCCCCGCGATGATGTTCAGCGCCGTGGACTTCCCGCACCCGCTGGGCCCCAGGAAGGTGACGAACTGCTTGCCGCGGATCTCGAGTGCGACATCCCGCAGCACGGTCTTCGTTCCGAATCGCTTGGTGATCCGGAATCGCAAGGAATCAATCGTCTCTTTCATGGTTCCCCGCCAGTCGACGCGGAAGGGGGAGGGCCTTCGATCAAAGTCCTCCCCCCTCCGCAAGCCTCCGCGATGGCTGTTAGCTACTTCTTGATCTGCTGGGCGCCGATCTCCCGGTCCCAGCGGTCCATGGCGTAGGTCAGCTCCTTGAAGTCGAGCTGCGGCGCCATCTTATACGTCTTGCCGGGACCGATCTCGTTGTACTGCGGTCGCCAGAACTCCTTCACGTAGTCGCGGATGTCGGCGGGTGCCTTGTCCAGCGTGGCCGCCTTGATGGTCGGGCCGATGAAGGCCTTCCAGGTCAGCTCTTGCTGGTCGACCTGCCGCATGAACTTCATCAGGTCCAGCAGGACGTCCACCTCGTTCTGCGGAACGCCCTTGGGGATGCCCCAGTAGTGGCCGTCGACGACGAAGGTGGTGTTGTCCAAGATGGTGATCTTGGCCTCCGGCGGGACCACGCCCTCGGCGCGGGGCTTCATGTCCCACTCCATGATGCCGGGCATCATCCAGCGCTGATCCTGCGCGAACTCACGCAGGGTGAAGAGCGTGCCGGTCGGGTAGTACTCGACGTACTTTCCCAGCTCCTTCATGTAGGCCCAGGCCTTGTCCCAACCCTTCTCCGGGTCCATGGGGGCCTTGTCGCCCAGGATGTACGGCAGGCCGCACATGATCGACCGGCCGGGGCCGCTGTTCGCCGGCCTGGCGTAGATGAACTTGCCAGGGTTGGCCTTGGCCCAGGCCAGCAGCTCGGCAGCGGTCTTGGGTGGATTCTTCACCTTGGCGGGATTGTAGATGAACACCGGACCGCCGGGGCTCACCACGGTGGGCATGAGGACCCCGCCGCCCGCATCCTGCAGGATCTTTGCCGCGTCGTTCAGCTCGCTCTCGGGGAACATCTTGTTGTACTTGGGGAACAGTTCAATGAGCTGCTTGTTGGCGGCGAGGACGGAGCCGGCATCCTGCCCGGTCAGCACCAGGTTGATATCGGCCCGGCCGGCGTCCTGCTGGGCCTTGATCTTGGCTGGCGTCTCGGGAGCCGGCCCGCGCTCGAGCTTGATCTCTTTTACCTTGTCTGGGTGGGCTTTCTTGTAGTTCTCGATGATCACCCCGGTGGAAGCGTAGTCGCCCCCGTTGTCCAGGATCGAGATGGTGATGGGCTGCCCGGCGAGGGCGGGTGGGGCCCCCCCGACCAGGGCCAGGGCGAGCCCAACGAAGAGGATCACTGGCGCGATGCGACATCTGGACCAGAGCTGCTGCATGGCTCTCCTCCTGCGGCTTGACTCGTTCAATGCCGCGATACAGGAAACGGACGCACTGCAACCCTCATCTGCCCGAATGATTTAGCGGATCTTAAAAACTATCGAAATCAAAAGTCAAGCGAATCCGTGAATCAGTCTATCGGACATACCTGGAAGGATCCATGACCGGCGGCTTGACTTTTATCCTGGGCTTGACATATTTCTTACTTCACGCAGGACATGAGCCCAATGAACTATAGTGTCGGGGAGTTAGGGGGCCGAGGGCCGTGGGCTTCCGCCTCCGAGTCGATGGGGTGGTAGGGTCCGGCTCCCCGTGCGGTGCTTCCGTTCGAGCCGAGGTCGGCGGGCTCGATGTCGGGGGAAGTGGAGTGCATCCTGTCGACAAGAGCGCTGGGGGGGAGGGGGCAAAGGAGGATGCCGTGGTGAATGTGCAGGAGCTGTTCGATCTCTCAGGCAGGGTGGCTATTGTGACGGGAGGATCCAGGGGAATCGGATTGGCCATCGCCGAGGGATTGGCGGCGGCAGGGGCGGAAACGGTGATTGCCTCGCGCAACGCGGGGCAGGCCGCGCATGCGCTCAGCGCCAAGGGACTGCGAGTCACCTCGCATGCCCTGGACGTGACCAGCCGGCTCTCGGCGCAGGAACTGCTCGCCGACGTGCTGCGAGACCACGGCCGGGTCGACATCCTCGTGAATTCAGCCGGCGTCATTCAGCGGAAGCCGATCGAGGACACGACGGATGCCGAGTGGGATGCGATGATGGACACGAACCTCCGCGGCATCTTTCTCTGCTCGCAAGTGATCGGGCGCGAGATGATCGCGCGGCGCCAGGGGAAGATCATCAACATCTCCTCCAATATCGTCCAGGTCCTCCAGCCGCTGCGGGGGGCCTACGCCGTGACCAAGGCCGCGGTCTCCCACCTCACGCGCGTCATGGCCCTGGAATGGGCGCCGTACCACGTCAACGTCAACGCGATTGCCCCTTCTCCCACGATCACCGACATCAACCGGAAGTATTTCGAGGAGCATCCGGACGATCTGAAACTGCGCATGCAGTCCATCCCCATGGGGCGCCTCGGCGATCCGCAGGATTACGTGGGAATGGCCATCTGCCTCGCTTCCAGGGCCTCGGACTTCGTCACCGGCCAGACCGTCTTCGTGGATGGGGGATCGGTCCTGATCTGAGGGGCGCCCGGCCTTCCTCCATCACCCGGAGGCCCCGGACGCGCTGGACCGGACGACGGGGATCGTGGACTATGCGGGTGCCGCGATCCCCGTCGAGCGCCCCGGTCACGCGATACACCTGGCTTGCGGCGAGCACCGGCGCTGCCTTTCGGTGGCGCGCCGGCCCGTGGGCCAACTCTTCGGCCGGCCCAATACCGCATCAAGCTTTGCTTGCCTGTTTCAGCTATCACCGGAGGAGGTTGCGCGTTTGAGGTTCCAATCTGGAACCTCAAAGCCCGGCCGCGGGGGACGGCGTTATGCCCCCTACGCCTTCACCGAACAAGGCGTCGCCATGCTCTCGACGACCCTCCTTCTGGGCCGGGCGGCAGGCGGCCCGGCCGACTTCCTTCAGATGCATCTCCAGATGGCGCTTGGCGATGTCGGCGTTCCGGGCGTCCACCCACTTGACCTGGCCCCACCGCGCCAGGGCGCTGCATAGATGGGGGATGTCCAAGTCTCCGCGGGCATCGTGGTGCGGCAGGTGGCGGACGATCGTCCCATCGGCCGTTGTCTCGACGACCGCGAACGCCGAATCCGGCAGCAGCCGGATGATGCGGCCGCTCCACTGGGCCGCCTCGGTCAGGGGTCCGCTCGCCAGCACAAGCGTCAGGCCTCCCAGAACGAGCCAGATCGCCTTCATGGCATTCCTCCCTTTGCTCTCACCGGTCTGTCCCCCCTTCTTTGCGGAGAGCGGGCTGCGGCGGAATTGACGCCATGTTCCAGCTTTGATAGGGTGGGCATGCTGCGAAATCGCCTGATCCCGGAGCCAGGAATGGCAGACCACGGCCCGATGCACTTCGTGCTCTACGGCGACTGCATTCTTCGAATTCCCCAGGAAGGCCTGATTCCAAAATTCGGCAGCTTTCTCCTGCTCCGCCACCTTCCGTTGCAGGGAGAGGACAGGGTCCTAGACCTCGGCTGCGGGGCGGGCCTCATCGGGATCGTCGCGGCCCGGATGGGGCACCGGGTGGTGGCGACCGACATTCGCCCGGCCTGTACCGCCTGCGCCAGCGCCAACGGCCTGCTCAACGGGATCGGGAATCGCCTGGATGTGCGGACGGGGGATCTTTTCGCACCGCTGGCGGAGGAGGCGTTCGATCTGATCGCCGCCAATCCACCCCAGATGCCGACTCCGGTTGATCGGGACTGGGGCGACGAACAGGCGCTCGCCGACAACGGCGGTCCGGACGGCTGGGCGATCCTGGAACGGATCATCCTGGAGGCTCCAGGATACCTCAAGCCCCGAGGGCGTCTGGTATTCACGCTGCTCGCATTCCTGGGGGTGGGGCGGGCACTGGGCATGCTGCGGACCGCCGGCCTGGAGGGCCGCGTCCTGGCGAGGGAAGATCAGCCGTTTCCCCGCCTCGCCCGGGAGCGATTGGACCACATTCGGGGGTTCGATGTCGAGGGGAATCTCCCGGCGGGGCGCCCAGAAACATGCGGCCGGCTTGTGCTCTGCGGGGAGAAGGAGTAACCCGTGCCATCGTTTCTCATCGTCAACGCTGACGATTTTAACCTGACGCCGGGGGTGACGCAGGGCATCCTGGAGGCCCATCGCAACGGCATTGTCACCAGTACCACGGTGATGGTGAATCTCTCCCATCTGGAGGAAAGCTGCGAGCTGGCTCGGGACCACGCCGGGCTGGGTGTGGGCCTCCATCTCAATCTGACCTTTGGTCCGCCGGTGCTGCCGCCGGCCAAGGTCCCTTCGCTGGTTGATGAGCGGGGACGGCTCCTCCGGGAGCCAGACCGGCTGGACAAGGCCGGGAGGCTGGTGGAAATCCGAGGAGAGCTGGCGGCGCAGGCCGATCGGTTTGCTGCCGCCTACGGCCGGCTGCCCAGCCACCTGGACACGCATCATCACATCCACCGGCATCCTCGGATTTTCGAGGTGGTCCTGGAGCTGGCCGAGCGGTTGGGGGTTCCCATCCGATCCCTTTCGGCGCACATGACCGACCGGATCAGGCGGCGGCGCCTCCCGGCCGTGGATCGTCTGGTGGGCGACGTGGGCGTCGAGCCCTACTGGACCCCGCAGCGGCTGCGGGGTCTGCTGGAAAACCTCCCTCCGGGGGTGACGGAGGTCATGTGCCACCCCGGCCATCCCGACGAGCCGCTGCGCGCCAGCAGCTACCGGCTGCAGCGCGAGGTGGAGCTGTTGGCGTTGTGCGATGGCCAGGTGAAGGCAACGCTGGCGGCGGCCGGCATCCGAACGATCACCTACGCGGACCTGCCCGCTATCGCCACGGGCCGGCCATGAAGGCGGCGGCCCTGTTCCTCTACCAGCAGGCACAGGGGAGGAGTGGGTGATGCGCCGGATCCCCCGGGGCAGGGGCGGCGGCCCGTCTTGACACCCGGGGAAAACCACGGCATTCTCATACGCGCATGAGGCCGGCCTCCTGGTGGAGGCGGGCATTCGCCGGGGAAGGGGGTTCACTCGACGTGGGGTGGAGGTTCCCGGCGCGAGGCGTATGCCCAGCTCTCGCCGTCCTGCGAGAGCGTTGAATCGTGCAGAAGGAGAGAGACATCATGCAGGTGTGGCGCGTGAATCTGAGTGAGAAGAGTCTGAAGCGAGATGCGGTGCCGGAATCCTGGAGCCGTCTGGGAGGTCGCGGCCTATCGGCGAAGATTCTCGTCGAGGAGGTCCCGCCCACCTGCGAGCCGCTGGGCCCCTTGAACAGGCTGGTCTTCGCCCCGGGCCTGCTGGTCGGGCACATCCTGACCAGTTGCGACCGGGTGTCCGTGGGCGGGAAGAGTCCGATGACCGGAGGGATCAAAGAGGCCAACGCGGGCGGCTCCACCGGATTGCACATGACGAATATGGGGATAAAGGCCCTGATCCTCGAAGGGCAGTGCCGCGGCGGCGACAAGTGCGCGTCGGGCTGGTGGGTGCTTCACCTCAGCCTTCAGGGGGCCCGGTTCGACCCGGCGGACGACGTGGCGGGCCTCGGGGTGCACGCCGCCGCCGACCGGCTCCTCCAACGGTACGGAAAGAAAGTGGCCATGTCCCTCATTGGCCCTGGCGGCGAGCAGCGCCTCTTCGCGGCCGGCATCCAGAACCTGGACAAGGACAACGTGCCCTCGCGGATCGCCGCCCGGGGCGGCCTGGGGGCGGTCATGGGGTCGAAGCGGCTCAAGGCCATCGTCTTCGACGACTCGGGCGGAACACGACCGCCCATCGCGGATCGGGAGGCCTTCAAGGCAGCCCAGAAGAAGTTCACCCAGAACACTCTGAACCACCCGCAGACCAAGGCCTACCAGGAGTACGGCACGCCCGCCATGGTCATGATGTGTAACGCCTTCGGCGGGCTGCCGACGCGCAATTTCAGCAGCGGCCAGTTCGAGGGGGCCGAGACCATCAGCGGCGAGTATATGCGCGAGGCGCTGCTCGCGCGGGGCGGGGAGAGCGAGCCCACCCACGCCTGCATGATCGGCTGCGTCATCCAGTGCTCGAACACCTACGCGGACGAGCAGGGCAAAGCGATCGTCTCGCCGCTGGAGTACGAGACCATCGGCCTCATGGGGTCGAACCTGGGCATCAAGGACCTCGACGCCGTGGCGCGGCTGAACTGGGAGGCCAGCGACCTGGGTCTGGACACCATCGATATGGGGGCCGCGCTGGGCGTGGCAGCCGAGGCGGGCTTGATGCAGTTCGGAGACGGCGCCCGGGCGCTGGAGTTGATGCAGGAGATCCGGAAGGGCACGCCGCTCGGCCGGATCCTCGGCCACGGGGCCGCGATGGCGGGGAAGGTCCTGGGTGTCCTTCGGGTTCCCGTGGTGAAGGGCCAGGCCATGTCCGCCTACGAGCCGCGCGCCATCAAGGGGACGGGCATCACCTACGTCACGTCGCCCCAGGGGGCGGACCATACGGCAGGAAACACGGTCCGCGCCAAGGTCGACCACCTCGACCCCAAGGCGAACATCGCGACCTCGCGCGGGGCCCAGATCAACATGGCCGGCTTCGACACGCTGGGCGCCTGCATTTTCTCCGGGTTCGGCTTCATGGTGGCGCCGGAAGTCATCCCGGACCTCTTGAACGCCCGCTACGGCTGGCAGGTGGGCCCCGACATCCTGCAGGTGCTGGGACGGGAGACGCTGGCATTGGAGCGCGAGTTCAACAAGCGGGCCGGTTTCACGGCGGCGGACGATCGCATCCCGGAGTGGATGACCACCGAGAAGCTGCCGCCCCACAACTCGCGATTCGATGTCTCGGAAGACGATCTGGACGGCATATTCAATTGGTGATCACGGCGCACCTGCACGCCACCTTGCAGCGCCAGACCCCCTCGGGGCCGCTCCGACGCCTGGACGTGACGTTGCCTCCGCAGAGTGCCCTGAAAGACCTGCTGGAGGCCCTGGCCGTCCGGGTGGAGAGTGATGCCATCCTGCTTGTCGTCAATGGGCGCCTGGTCTCGCCGGACCACGTCCTGGGCGAGGGGGATGAGGTGCATCTGTTTCCGGCCCTTTCGGGAGGCGCCGGGATGACCGGAAGCCGGGAGGTAACCACCGGCCCCGGACCATGATCGATCGGGAAATCGCTTTCCGCCTCCTTCCCATTCTTCTCGCGTCAATTTCCGCCGGTTTTCGCTGAAGCCCTCACAGGACCCCGCCCAATTCGAGCCGCCACCGGCTCGAATGTCGCACCGTATTTCATCGATTTTCCTCTCATGGATGCTTGACATCCAAACGGATGTATGGTATAAAGAATAGCAACAGGATGGCCGATGAAGACATTGAAAGCCAGAGCGAGGCATCCTTGAAGAAGGGAGGGACCTATGCTGGCCATACAGGAGAGAGAGGACACCCGAGAGGAGCTCGATCAGGTCGCCGGTCTGAGCGACAAAGACTTGGAGAACCTGGTTGCGGCTATGGGGAAGCGACTCCAGGGGGAATACATTGCCGGCGCGATCCCGTATCTGCGGGAACACCAGCCTGATCTCTGGGCCGAGCTGGAGCGGCTGGATCAAGAGAACTCTCTCTCGTCCCTCTTGGATTACGAGCGGCTTTTCTTCGAAGGGCTGCGACGATACGTGTCGCATCTCGCGGGCGAGCGTCAGGCTGCCTGAGCGGACAAGGGCTCGGACAGGGGCCTCAACGCCTGTGCACGCCCACCGCGTCTCCTCCTTTGTGGTACCGTGTGTTCGCCCGCGCGATCAAGCCTCTCCTTCTCGCCACAATGTCCCCGAGCATGGTGTGAACGAGCTAACAGATCAGCCATGCCTCTGCTGTGAATTCCCGAAGGCGAAGCAACCGGGGATGAAAACTCCTCGACAGGGCGGGCCCTGGAAGTGTAAATTGCGTTTCAACGTCGGCGCAGGGATCCGGTCCGCAGCTGTCCCCGGTCTGGTTGGGACGTCTTCTCCGGTGCCTGGGGAACCGATCTCAGCCTGCCGGAGCGATCCTGCAGCGGTCTCCCGCTCCGGAAGAGTCTTTCCCTCCGGATCTGGCAGCTCCCCTGCAAAGCCCGGCCGTCAGATAAAGAAAGCGTGAGGCCATCTCCCACCCATGAGCGTAGAGTTTTCCGCCTTTGATCTCGCCGAGCCCGTCGTGCGCGGCATTCAGGCCGCGGGGTTCAGCACCTGCACGCCTATCCAGGAAGAGGCGCTCCCCATTACGCTCCGCGGCCGAGATGTGGCGGGCCAGGCGCAAACCGGAACGGGAAAGACGGCGGCTTTCCTCATCGCCATTTACAACCGCCTTCTGCGAGAGCCGGACCGGCGGACTCCTGGCGTCTCCGCGCCGCGCGCCCTGGTGGTCGCCCCCACGCGGGAGCTGGCGGTCCAGATTCACAGCGACGCCCACCTGCTGGGTCAGTTCACCGGCCTGGATATCCAGGTGGTCTACGGGGGGGTGGACTACATCAAGCAGAGGCAGACCCTCCACGCGGGAGTGGATCTGCTCATTGGGACTCCCGGGCGCCTCATCGATTATTTCAAGCAGGGGGTGTATGAGCTGAACGCGGTGGAGGTCCTGGTCATTGACGAGGCCGACCGGATGTTCGATATGGGGTTCATCAAGGACATCCACTATCTTGTCCGCCACCTCCCCTCTCCCCAGGACCGGCAGTCCTGCCTCTTTTCCGCCACCCTGAGCACCCAGGTGCTGGAGCTTGCCTACGAGTGCATGAACAACCCGACCATGGTGGCCATCGCGCCGGAGCAGGTGACCGCGGAAGGAGTGGAGGAGGTCCTGTACCATGTGGCGAAGGACGAAAAGTTCTCACTCCTGCTCGGCCTGCTGGCGCGCGAGAAGGGGAAGCGCATCCTGTTCTTTACCAACATGAAGCACGAGGCCGAGCGTCTGGCCACACGGCTGGTTCAGCAGGGCTATCACGCGCAGGCCATCACGGGCAACGTGGACCAGCGGAAACGGCTGAAGATCATGCAGGCCTTCAAGGAGGGGGGCCTCCATATCTTGGTGGCGACCGACGTGGCCTCGCGAGGACTGCACATCGAAGGGGTCACCCACGTCATCAACTACGACCTGCCGCAGGATGCGGAGGATTACGTCCACCGCATCGGCCGGACCGCGCGGGCCGGGGCCTCGGGGAAGGCGATCAGCCTGGCGGACGAAGCCCACGTCCTGTCACTGGAGGCCATCGAGGAGTTCATCGGTCACAAGATTCCCGTCGAATGGCCGGAAGACGATCTGTTCCTCCACGAGGGGCCCGCCCGAGCCCACGGCGCCCCCCGCACCGAGGCGGCAGGCCGGCCGTCGCGCCGCCGCACCCCCATGCGAGGCGCCCCCCCGCGCCCGGCGCCGGCGACCCCCCCGGGGGGGGAGGCGGCTGCGCCGGCCAAGAAACGCCGCCGCCGCCACCGAAAGTCCGCGGCCAGCGCCCCCGCGCCTGGCGGCGGGGAACCGTCGTGACCAAAAGAGACGAGGCAGCCCTTCGGAGGAGAGCTCCATGACGACCAAAGAGGAACACTTCGGGAATGGCCTGGGCCTGTACGGCCAGAACAAATACACGGAGGCCATTGCCGAGTTGCAGAAGGCGGTCGAGATCGATCCCGGTTATGCCGACGCCCATCTGGCCATCGGCCACGCGCTGCACCGGCTCAAGCGACTGCCCGAGGCGGCCGAGGCCATCAAGAAAGCGATCGCCGCCAACGATCGGGAGCCGCTGTACCACACCAGCCTGTCCACGGTGTACCGGGACATGGGTATGATCCCCGAGGCCGAAGAGGAGATGGCCACCTCCTTCCAGCTCCAGCGCGGGTTCTAGCCTCGTGTGTCTCAAAGGTCTTGACGTGTCATCACCCCCGGCCGCGGATTTCACCGCCTTGACAGAGGTACGACTGGATTCCAGCTGGAGTTTACCCCGGCGAAAGCCGGGGCCGGAATGACGGCCGGGGTCCAGACGGCGTGTTGTGATCCCGGCTCCGCCCGGCTTGTTCCCTGCGGATTAACACGGTACCATTCGAGCCGCCGTCGTAGAACGGGCATTGAGGAATCATGCAATCGACTGCCTCCACCGATCCGGCCGAAGTGACGGTCCGCCGTGACCAGCGGGAAGTGAGCATCCGCTGGCAGGACGATCATGAGAGCGCGTATCCGTTCGACTACCTCCGCCAGGTCTGTCCGTGCGCCCCCTGTGTCGAGCGTCGGCAGGCTGAATCGGCCAAGGTGGGCCTCAGCCTCACGGTCCTGAGCGGCCCGGTGGTGCGGCCCGGCGAAGTGCAGGTCGTCGCCGTGAAACCCGTCGGGCGGTACGCCATCAACTTCGCGTGGAGCGACGGACACGACACGGGGATTTACGCCTATGCCTACCTGCGGGATATCTGCCCCTGTTCGATCTGTCGCGGCGAACGCCAGTCACCCGGACCGGATCGATGAGGCTTCCCATCACCACCGAAGTTTCATCCTGGTGGGAGAAGATCGGGGAAGTCCTTCAGGGTCGATAGGGCCGGTGGAGGACCGTTGGCGGGGGTTGCACAGGGGGATAGACCGAGTCGGGAGGAGGCATGGACCAGGCGGGAGGGGGAAAGGGTCCGGGGGAGCGGGCAAGGGCCCCCGGGGAGAGGACGGGTCGGCGCCGCCGGGGGCGGCGCGGTCCGAAGCCGCAGCCGCGGCCAGAACCGACCAGTCCGCGCTGGAGCCGGGACGTCGTGCCCAAGTACTGCAAGAAGTGCGGAGGCCGGATGTACCCGGCGGACTGGATCTGGCAGAAGTACGGGCTCTGCCTGGGCTGGCGCTGCAGCAAATGCAAGGAGAAGGTGCTGGCGCGCTCCCTTCCATTCAAGGGACTCCGCAAGCGAGCGATGGATCCGGACGAGGCGCGGACCGTCCGGGGGGATGCGGCCGGCGCCGATCGTCCGGATGAGGATCGCCGCCGGCATCGCGTTCCTCCGGTGCCGGGGCGAAGCGACCGCGTGCCTCCGGCGGAGGAGCCGGAGTCCGAGGGATCATGAAAGCGATCCTGGCCCAACCGTCCGGGGGATTCGCCCTGTGCGAGGCGCCGCAGCCGGCCCTCACGGGGGGGAGATCCTCCTGGAGATGCGAGCGTGCGGTCTGTGCGGGACCGATCTGGCCAAGCTCGCCCAGCCCCACCCGTCTCCCGGCGTCGGTCTGGGGCATGAAGTGGCCGGAATCGTGCGCGCGATCGGCTCCGACGTGACCCGGTTCCGGGTGGGCGATCGGGTGACCGCCGCTCATCACGTTCCTTGCGATGCCTGCTGGGCCTGCCGGCACGGGAACGAGTCCATGTGCCGGCAGTTCAAAACGACCAACATCGATCCCTGCGGCTTTGCCGAGTACATCCGCGTTCCCCGGCTGCACGTGGACCGGGTGACCTTTGCCCTGCCGGAGGAGATGTCCTTCGAGACGGCGTCCTTCACAGAGCCCCTGGGGTGCGCCGTGCGCGCCATCGAGCGGTCCCAGGTCCTGGCGGGAGACCGAATCGGCGTGATCGGCGCCGGGAGCATGGGCCTGTTGGTCGCCCAGGCGCTGGCGGCGCGGGGGGTGGAGCCCTTCGTCGTGGACATCTCCGAGTCGCGCCTGGCGCTGGCCCGGGCCCTTCGGGTGAAGGCCACCATCAACCCGGCCCGGGAGGAGCTTTGCGATGCGGTGGCGGACCTGACGGGCGGGGTCGGGCTGGACGGGGCCATTTTGACCGTGGTCAACGGCCCGCTCTTGGCCCAGATCCAGCAGGCCCTGCGCCCGGGCGGCCGCCTCAACGTCTTTGCCGGCCCTTCGGACGGTCCGCGCCTCCCCGTGGACGTGGCCGATCTTTTTTACCGGGAGCTGGCGATCTTCTCGACCTACTCTTCCACGCCCGCCGCGCTGGCCGAGGCCTTTGATCTCCTCAAGAACAACCGGGTCTGGGCCGCGCCGCTGATCAGCCATCGCCTGCCCCTGGCCGCGTTTCGCGAGGGGGTCGAGATGCAGCGGGACGGCCGGGCCACCAAGGTGATCTTCCACCCATGAGAGCCCCGACGGACTGTCCGGTTCCGCTTGCCCCGCCGGCACATCGCCGGATGCGCGCCGCCGTCCTCTACGGTCCCGAGGACATCCGCATGGAGGAGGTGCCCATCCCCGTCCCCGGTGCGGGCGAGGTGCTGGCCCGGGTGGATGTCGCCTCAGTGGATTTCACCGATCGGAAAGTCTACCTCCGCGGCCATCATCCCATGATCCGCATCCCCGGGCTCTTCGGCCACGAGTGGGCCGGCACGCTGGTCGAGGTGGGACCCGGCGCGGAAGGGCGCTGGCGGCCGGGACAGCGCGTCGCGGCGGCAAACTCGGTCCCCTGCCTGCCCGAGGACGGACCGGTCTGCCGGCAGTGCGGGCGCGGGCGGCCCAGCATGTGCGAGCGGATCCTCTACGTGAATGGCGCCTTCGCCCCCTACATCCTGGTCCCGTCGCGCCTGGCGCGGGCGAACCTCCACGCGGTGCCGGCCGGCGTGCCACTGGACCGCGTGGTGTTCACCGAGCCGTACGCCTGCGTCCTCCATGCCGCGCGCCGGATCCCGGTGGCGCCGGGAGACGTTGTGGTGGTGCTGGGGGCCGGCCCCATGGGCCTCTTCATGCTGAATGCCCTGCGGCGACGCCACGGTCCCGATCTGCTCCTCGTGGCGCTGGATCGGCTGGATCAGCGGCTCCGTGTGGCGGAGGTCGTGGGGGCGACGCACGCCTTGAACACGGCCGCCACGTCCTCCCGGGACGCCTTGCAGGCGGCCATCGGCCGCCCGGACGCGGATGTGGTCATCGAGGTGATCGGGGCCCTGGAGACCCACCGGGAGGCGCTGAGCCTGGTGGGGCGGGGCGGAACCCTGGTGTCCTTCGGCGGGGTGGCTCCCGGCCAGACCCTGCCCATGGACATCGGGCACCTCCACTACAACGAGATCGCCATCCTGCCCATCTACCACCACACCCCACCCGACGTGGCCGAGGCCGTCCGGCAGCTCACGGCGGGCGAGGTGCCCGTGGAGCGCCTGATCACCGCGCGCCTGCCGCTGTCGGCGCTTCGCCAGGCGCTGACCCTGGTGGCGGAACGCTCCCAGCTTCGCAGCATCCTCATCCCCGACCGCTGACCGTCGCTCAGGTCGAATCTTTACCCTGCCCGCCGGGCCGGCTCTGGCGCCCGCCTCCGCCGGATTTTCCCTTGACAGCCGCCGGGCCTCTCGGATAGGGTGGGCGCCGTCTTGAAACCGGTTTCAAGAATGCCACCCCATGGGGGCGCCTGGTGGCCGGACGCCGCACCGACAAGAGACACACCCCCACCATCGGCGACGTGGCCCGTCGGGCCCGTGTCTCGCGCGCGACCGTCTCGCGCGTCCTCAATGACTACCCCCATGTCAGGCCGCGCGTCCGGGCGGCGGTCCTGCGGGCGGTGGGGGCGCTGGCGTACCGCCCGGATCAGGTGGCCCGCAGTCTGGCCCGGCGGGAAACCCGGACCCTGGGGCTGGTGGTGGCGGACATCGCCAACCCGTTCTATGGGGAGACCGCCCGGGCGATCGTGGAGGCGGCGCGCGAGCAGGCGTACAACGTGATCCTGTGCATCACCGAGAACCGGCCCGCCCTCCAGTCGGCGTACGTGGAGGTCCTGCGGCAGCGGCGTGTGGACGGGATCATCTTCGGGTCGGTCTTCCTGAATGACCCGGTCGTGGACGGGCTCATCGACACGGGATTCCCCTGCATCATGTACAACCGGCGGCTCCGGTCCGGACGCGGCAACTACATCGTCCTCGATAACGTGCGGGCCAGCTACGACCTGACCAGGCATATCCTGGGGCTGGGCCACCGGCGGATCGGGTATATGCGGGGGCTGTCCCAGGTGTCCACCACGCTGGAGCGGCTCCGGGGGTACCGGAGGGCCTTGCGGGATGCGGGGATCTCCGCGGAGGCGAGCCTGATCCGCCCGGGGGCCTTCCAGATGGAGGCGACGGCGAGGGCGGCGCTAGATCTCCTGAAAGATCCCGCGCGTCCGACCGCGATCCTCGCGGCCAACGACGTCATGGCCCTCGGGGTGATTCACGCGGCCCGGGAGCTGGGGCTGCGGGTTCCGGAAGATCTGGCGGTGGCGGGGATCGACGACATCGAGATGGCGGGCCACCATGCCGTCCAGCTGACCACGGTGGCCCAGCAGAAGACGGAGATGGGGCGGCGGGCGGCTGAGGGCGTCCTGGCAATCATCCGGGACCCGCAGCGGTTCATCCGCGAGCCCATCCAGCAGGTCCTGCGTCCCGCCCTGGTGATCCGCCGCACCTGCGGAGCGCTGATGGCCCGGGAGGCCGCGGCGGGGATCGGCTGATCCCGATCGGCGGGCCCAGAGAGGGCGACCATGCGACGGATACAGACTGAGGTGCTGGTGATCGGCGGCGGGGGAATGGCCGGCCGGGCCGCCATCGAGGCCGGCCGGCAGGGGGCCCGCGTGACCCTGGTGATGAAGGGCGAGTTCGGCAGGAGCGGCACCAGCGCCGCCAAAGTCGCCGAGGCGGCCGGATACAACGTCGCCGACGGCGTGGTGGATCCCGCCGACAGTCCGGCGGAGCACCTCCGGGACATCCTGGCCGCCGCCGCCGGCACGTGCGACGAGCGGTTGGCCCGCATCGTGGCCGAGGAGGCGCCCGCCAGCCTGCGCGAGCTGGAGCGGCTGGGCATCCCCTTCCATATGGACGGGGACCGCTATCTGGAGGTGGTGGGGTGCTTCGCCAGCCGGCCCCGCATGCACATCATCCCGGGCCATGCCGAGCCCATCGTGGCGGCCCAGAAGCGGGAGCTCCAAGACGGGGGGGTTCCCATCAACGAGCAGATCATGATCACGTCCCTCGTGGTGGAGGGGGGATCCTGCGTCGGGGCCGTGGGGCTGGACGCGCAGGGTGCGTTGATCGTCTTCGAGGCGGCGGCGACGATCCTGGGCACGGGGGGCGCCGGCAAGCTCTTCCTCCACAACCTCAATCCGGCGGACATCACGGGGGACGGCTACGCGCTGGGCTACCGCGCCGGGGCCGAGCTGGTCAACATGGAGTTCATGCAAGCGGGACCCGGGATCGTCCACCCGGTCCACAACACGTTGAACGCCTGGCTGCTGGCTCTGTATCCCCGCCTGACCAATGCGCGCGGCGAGGAGTACCTGGAGCGCTACCTCCCGCCCGACTGGTCGGCCCGGCAATGCCTGGACGCCCGCAGCCGCCACTATCCCTTCAGCGTCTACGACGGATCGCACTACTTCGATATCGCCATCCAGAAAGAGCTGGCGGCGGGTCGCGGGACGGCCCGGCACGGCGTGCATCTGGATTTGAGCCGGACGCGGCCGGAGGACATCCCGGATACGCCCCGCGGCCGGGAGGCCCGGCGCCTCTACTGCATCACCCGGGAGTGGATCCAGAAGAACCACGGATTGGACATCGCGGAGCAGCCCATCGAGATTGCCTGCTTCGGGCATGCCGTCAACGGCGGCCTGCGCATCGAGCCCACCGCCGAGACCACGCTGCCCGGCCTGTTCGCCGGCGGTGAGACGGCCGGCGGCCCGCACGGGGCGGACCGGCTGGGCGGAAACATGAATCTCACCTGTCAGGTGTTCGGGAAGCGGGCCGGCCGCGCCGCAGCGCAGCGGGCGCGGGATCGGGCCGTCCCTTCGGTGTCCCGGGGATCGGTGGAGACCGAGGAGGCCCGCCTGGCAGGCGTGAAGGCCCGCCACGGCAGCCTGGGGCCGGGCCAGGTGAAACGCCGGATCCAGGAGTGCATGTCCAGGCACCTCCTGGTGGTCCGGAGCGACGCCAGCCTGCGCGCCTGTCTCGGCGAGATCGAGCGGCTGCGGGGCGAGGCGCAGGACATCAACGTGGACGGCCCGGGAACGCTGGCCGGCACCCTGGAGGTGGAGAGCCTCCTCACGGTGGCCGAGATCATGGCCCGCAGCGCCTTGTGGCGCACCGAGTCGCGGGGCAGCCACTACCGGGAGGACTACCCGCAGCGGGACGATGCCCGCTGGGAGCAGAGCATCGTCACCCGGCTGGTCGGCGGGCGCATGGAGCAAACCGCCGTTCGCCTCCCCCGGCTGGGGGAACACCCGCACTGAGCCGACACGGTACGACGCGCGAGGCAATGTCCGTCAGGCGACGGAGATAGCCATGGCAGCCAAGGACAAGCCAATCCTGACCGCCGAGGAGGCGGCCCGCCTGATCCCCGACGGGGCGACGGTCACTATCAGCAGCTCGGCGGCGCAGCTGGTCCCGGACGCGGTGCTGGCGGGCATCGAGGCCCGGTTCCTGGCGGCGGGCGAGCCGAAGCAGCTCACCGTGGTGTTCCCGCTGGCCGTGGGGGACTCCTTCGGCACGGTCGGGCTCGACCACCTGGCCCACCCGGGGCTGATCAAGCGGCTGGTCGGCGGCTCTTACGTGAACGGTCCGGCCGCCGCGCCTTCCCCGAAGATCACCGCCATGATCCACGCCGACCAGGTGGAGGCCTACAACTTCCCCCTGGGGCCCCTCCTGCACCTGCACCGCGATATCGCCGCGGGGAAGCCCGGCGTGATCACCAGAATCGGGTTGGGCACGTTCGTGGACCCGCGCGACCAGGGGGGCCGGATGAACCGGGTGACGCCGCCCGGCCTGGTGGAGGTGGTGCAGCTGCTGGACGAGGAGTGGCTGCTCTACCGGGCCTTTCCGATCCAGGCGGCCATCATCCGGGGGACCACGGCGGATGCCCACGGCAATCTCACGCTGGAGCACGAGGGGACCTTCATGGGGGTCCTGCCGCAGGCCATGGCTGCCCATAACTCCGGCGGAAGGGTGATCGCTCAGGTCAAGCGGGTGGTGGCGGCAGGCACCCTGCAGCCGCAGATGGTGAAGGTCCCCGGCATTTTGGTGGACGCCATCGTGGTGGACCCGGAGCAGCGCCAGAACACCGGCATCGCCTACGACCCGGCCATCAGCGGCGAGATCCGGACAGCCCGGCTCCCCATCCAGCCGGCGCCGTTCGGCCCCGAGAAGATGATCGCCCGCCGCGCCCTGTGCGGCCTCCGCCCAGGCGACATCGTGAATCTGGGATTCGGCATCTCCTCCCTGGTGCCCATCATCGCCTTCGAGGAGGGGGTGTACGAGCAGCTGAGCTTCACGGTCGAGCAGGGCTCGATCGGGGGGCTGCCTCTGACCGGTTTTGCCTTCGGGGCCTCCCACAATCCCGAGGCGATCATCGACCCGGCCGCGCAGTTCGACCTGATCGACGGCGGCGGGATCGACGTGGGCTGCCTGGCCTTTGCCGAGGTGGACGGATCCGGCAACGCCAACGTGAGCCGCCTGGCGGCCCAGCCGCACGTCCTGGCCGGGGCGGGGGGATTCATCGACCTTTCCCAGGGATTGCGGAGGCTGATCTACTGCGGCACGCTCACGGCGGGGGGGCTGGAGGTCCGGGCGGAGCACGGCGAGCTGCGGATCGTGAAGGACGGGCGCTTCCAGAAATTCGTGGCCCGGACCCAGCATGTGACGTTCAACGGGCGACGGGCCGTCGCGCAGGGACAGGAGGTCTGGTACCTCACCGAGCGGTGCGCCTTTCGGCTGGCCCCGGAGGGGCCTGTGCTGGTCGAGGTGGCGCCCGGCGTAGACCTGGATCGGGAGATCCGGGCCCGGATCGGCTTCCCGCTGCGGGTGGCCCCGGATGTCCGTTCGATGGATTCCCGCATCTTCCGCGAAGAGCCGATGGGTCTGGCAGAGGAGTGGAGCCGGTAGCCACGGCAGGCTCGGACCGCGCCGACCTGTTCGCGCCGGAAGGAGGTTCGATGGAGCGCTACTACGAGGACATGCAAGTGGGGGAGGAGTACCAGTCGCCCGCCCGCACCATCACGGAGGCGGACATCGTGAGCTTTGCGGCGCTCTCGGGCGATTGGAACGCGGTGCACTGCGACGAGGAGTACTGCAAGACCACCCCCTACAAAACCCGCATCGCCCACGGGCTCCTCGGCCTGGCCATCGCCGAGGGACTGAAGTTCCGCCTGCCGGAGTTCGCCACCGCCCGCTACGTGGCGTCCTTGTACTGGAACTACAAATTCACCGGCCCGATCCTGATCGGAGACACCATCCGGGTGCGGGTCCGGGTCCAGAGCAAGCGGGAGACGAAGAGGCCGGATCGCGGCATCGTGGTGGAGTACGTCTCCATGCTCAACCAGCGGAACGAGGTGGTCCAGGAGGGAGAGCACGGGCTGATGGTGTGGCGGCGGGCGGCAGAAAATGCAAAATGAAGAACCGGCAATGCCGCACCGACAGCGCAAGACCGGTTGATGGTTCGCCGAGATTGGGGAGGCGCAGATGAATTTCAACCTGACGGATGAGCAGCGGATGCTGCGAGACACGGTGCGGGAGTTTGCGGAAAGAGAGATCAAGCCGCGGGCGGCGGAGATCGACCGCACCGACGAGTTTCCCCGGGACCTCTGGCGCCGCCTGGCCGAGCTGGGCATCCTGGGAATGACCCTGCCGCCCGAGTACGGCGGGGCCGGCATGGACACGGTCTGCTGGGCCGTCGCCCAGGAGGAGATGGCCCGGGCCTCGGTGGCGGTGGCCGACATTCAATTGCTGGCCAAGCTGATGCAGGACGTGATCCTGAAGAACGGCACGGATGCGCAGAAGCAAAAGTACCTGCCCGCCATGGCGCGGGGAGAGAAGATCTGCGTCATCGCCCAGACGGAGCCCGGCGCGGGCTCGGACGTGGCGGCCGTCCAGACGACGGCCCGGCCGGACGGGGACGGATACGTCCTGAACGGCACCAAACGGTTCATCACCTGCGCCATGCTGGCCGACCTGGCCGTGGTCGTGGCCACGGTGGACAAGAGCAAGGGGCGGCAGGGGATCACGCTCTTTCTGGTGGAGAAGGGGACGCCGGGGTTCGCGCCGGGCTCCAAGGAGCACCTCATGGGAGTCCGGGGCATGGCCACCGGAGAGGTGGTGCTCGATAACTGCCGGGTGAGCCGGGAATGCCTGCTGGGAGGCGAGGGCGAAGGGTTCAAGCGCGCCATGATGTCTCTGGACACCGGCCGGATCGGGATCGGTTGCCAGGCGCTGGGGCTGGCGCAGGCCGCCATGGAGGAGGCCGTGCGCTACGCCAAGCAGCGCACGGCGTTCGGCGGTCCCATCGCCAACCTCCAAGGGATCCAATTCAAGCTGGCGGACATGTCGGCCGGCATCGAGGCCGCCCGCCTGCGCCTGCGGCACACGGCCTGGCTGAAGGATCAGGGGCGGACCATCATCCGGGAGGCGGCGGAGGCCAAGCTCCTGGCATCCGACCTGGCGGTCAAGGTGACCGGCGAGGCTCTCCAGATCCACGGGGCGTACGGCTACAGCACGGACTTCCCCGTCGAGCGCATGTACCGCGAGGCCAAGGTCTACCAGATCTGGGAGGGGACCAGCGAGATCCAGCGTGTGGTCATTGCGCGGCAGCTCCTGAAGGAATACTAGCCCTGAACCGACAGAGCCATTTAACCGCCCTGACGCCAAGGCTCTCCAGGTTATGGATCCCGGCGGCTTTTATTCAAGGTACTGGAGCGCACGAGGGGACGTAAGGCGCTTCCCGTCCTTTGGCATTTTGCCCTTTCCAGCCAATGTATTCCGGCTACCCAACGCGTGCGTTGGGTGTCCTTGGCGGTGAGGTGTTTTCGGAAGGAGTTGGGAGGGCCGCCGGAGCCGATGACAGCGGGTTTTCGCTTGACACGGCCGGGGGGCTGCTGATAGGGGTGAAAGCCGTTGAAAGCGTTTCCAAGTTCTTTCAACCCGAGGAGCGGCCGTGGCCGACCGGACCGCTGAAAACCGCCCGCCTACCATCGGCAACGTCGCTCGCAGGGCCGGGGTCTCTCCCGCCACCGTCTCCCGCGTGATCAACGATCGCCCCAATGTCCGGCCCGCGGTGCGGGCCAAGGTTCAGCAGACCATGCGCCGCCTCGGCTACCGTCCGGATCAGGTGGCCCGGGGGCTGGTTCGCCGGGAGACCAGGACGCTCGGATTGATGACGCCCGATCTGCCCAACCCGTTCGGCGCGGAGACCGCCACGGCCATCCTGGAGACGGCGCGCGGTCACGGCTACAGCGTCGTCCTCTGCAACATCGACAACCTGCCCCGCCTGCAGGAGGAATCGGTGGAGGTCCTGCTGCGACGCCGGGTGGACGGGATCCTGATCGGCAGCGCGTTCCTGGATGACCCGGTTGTGGAGAAGCTGCTAGACACCCGCGTCCCGTGCATGATGTACAGCCGGCGCCTGCGCTCCGGGCGCGGGAACTACGTCGTGCTGGACAACGTCAAGGCGGGGTACGACCTCACCCGGCACCTCCTCACCCTCGGCCACCGGCGGATCGGGTTCGTGGGGAGCCGCCCCGAGCTCTCCACCGCCAGCGAGCGCCTCCAGGGGTACCGGCAGGCGCTGGCCGAGGCGGGGCTGCCGGCGGATCCGGAGCTGGTCCGGCCCTCGGCGACCAAGTCCGAGATCGCCTACCAGATGGCCGTGGACCTTCTCAAAGCGCCAGACCGGCCGACGGCCATTGTGGCGCGGACCGACCTGATCGCCCTGAGCGTCATGGAGGCGGCGGCGGATCTCGGGATGCGGGTCCCCGGCGATCTGGCCGTGGTGGGCGTGGACGATATCCGGATCGCGGCACACCGGCGCATCCAGCTCACCACGGTCTCGCAGCAGCGGGCCGAGATGGGCCAACTGGCGGTGAGCTGGCTGCTGGAGATCATCCGCGATCCGGATCGATTTGCGCGGACGCCCTTCCAGCATGTCCTGGCCCCGACCCTGATCGTTCGGGGGAGCTGCGGGGCGCTGCCCGGTTCTGTGTTGAACGCCGTCCCGAGCGGAGAGAAGCGGGAGCTCCTGTCCGCCCCGAACCTGATTGCTATGGCGGATGCCACGGGGGCAGGGGTTCCGGCGGGTCGTCACCCCCGGTCATAACGAATGCAGGAGGAAGGTATGGCGGGAGAAATGGAATCCGCAGTGACGGCCGCGAACCGCCTGGAGCGGCGATCGGCTCTCCGGATCGCTTTTGGTCTCTTCGACGGGCTCTGCGATGCCACATCCATCCTGATCCTCTGGGGGACCGTCGTGGTGGTCTTCCTCCAGATCATGGCGCGGTATGTCTTCAAGGTGCCGCTGGTGTGGACGGAGGAGGTGGCACGCTTTGCCTTCATATGGCTGGCGTTCGTGGGCGTCGCCGTCACGGAGCGCCAGAACGCACACTTTCGGGTCACCTTCTTGGTGGAGAAGGCCCCGCCTCGGCTGCGCTTCGCCATCTGGATTCTCGTCGAGCTGTGCATTCTGGTCACCCTGGTCCTCTTCTTCTTTGAAGCCATCAAGTACACGAAGCTGGGGGCGCAGAACGTCTCGGCCGTCATGCAGCTGCACCTGAGCTACATCTATGCGTCCCTGCCGGTCTTCGTGGTGCTCGCCCTCATCAACCGGCTGCGAATGGATATCAAAAAGCTGCGGAGCGGAACCGACAATCCGTTTGCGTAAGGCTCAGGAGGGGCCGACGTGGAGACCGCCACTGTCGTTTTGGTCCTGTTCTTCGGCACGATGCTGATGGGCATGCCGCTCGCCTATTCGATGCTGTTTACCGGCTTCGTGTCGCTCCATTTCCTGCACCCGGAAGTTCCCATCAACATCGTTCCCCAGCGGGTGTTCGGGGGGGTGGATAATTTCATTCTGCTGTGCATCCCGTTCTTCATCCTGGCGGGCGATCTGATGTCCCTGACCGCCTTGTTCGACCAGCTCATCGACGTGGCCAACGCCATCATTGGCCGGGTGAAGGGGGCCCTCTCGCACATCGTGATCGTGGTCGCCATGTTCTTCGCGGGGATCACGGGGGCGGCGGTCGCCGACACCTCGGCGGTGGGGAGCCTGTTAATTCCAGCCATGGTGAAGCAGGGCTACCGCAAGCAGTACGCCACGGCGGTCGTGGTGGTGGCGTCCACCATCGGGGTGATCATTCCGCCCAGCAACCTGATGATCGTGGCGGCGCTGGCCACCACGACCTCGGTGGCGGCCCTGCTCCTGGGCGGGATCATTCCGGGGGTCCTGGCGGCGATGGCCATGCTGGTCTGGAGCATCTACTACGGGATCACCCGCGGCTTCCCCGCCTCGCCCCCGATGACCTGGATGGATCGCGTCCGGGTCTTTGCGCGCAGCTTCCCGGCCCTGGGGATCCCGGTGATCCTGATGGGCGGCATCCTGGCCGGGATCGTCACGCCGACGGAGGCCGCCGACGTGTCGATCTTCTATGCCCTGATCGTAGGGCCAATCCTTCTCCGCCGCTTTCCCACCATGAAGCAATTCTATGAGAGCTCACTCACCGTGGTCAGCCGCGTCTCCGCCGTGATGGCCTGCGTGGGCGCCTCCCTGGTCCTGGGATGGATCTTCGCCATCTCCGAGGTGCCGGATGCGGTGGGGCATTTTATCACCTCCATCACCACGAATTCCGTTCTGATCACTGCCGGCATGCTGGTGACCTACCTGATCGTCGGCTGCTTCATGGATCCTATCCCGGCCATCCTGATCTTCTCGCCCATCTTTCAACCGCTGGCGGAATCCATCGGCATCTCCCCGGTGCACTTCGCCGTGGTCATGGTGTTCGGGCTGACGATCGGACTGGCCACGCCCCCAGTCGGATCGTGCCTGTATGTCGGTGCGGCCATCTCGGGCCTGCGGATCGATGAGTTCACCATGGATATGATCCCGTACATCCTGGCGATGACCGTGATCCTCTTTGTCATCGCGTATGCGCCGGGCTTCGTGATGTGGATTCCCAATCTGGCGTTGGGGAAGTGAGCGGGGGCCTCGCCCGGATGGAAGGCGGGGAACCGATGGGTGGCTGAGCAGGCCTGGACGGCTGCTCGTGGGCAACTGAACACTGGAAGGAGGAGGCGATGGGTGCGAAGCGTGGAGCCTGGTGGGCGCTGGTGATCGCCATTGTCATGTCGTTCGTGCTGGCAGGGATTGCCCAGGCTGGCGAGGTGGTCCTGAAACTCGGGACCAGCCAGCCCCCTAAGGGCGGATACCTCGGCGACACTCCGAAAGTCTTCGCCGACGCCATCGAGCAGGCGACCAAGGGGGCAGTGAAGGTCAAAGTATTCTATTCCGGGTCGCTGAGCGCCAACGAGCGGGAGCTCTTGGAGATGGCCCAAAGCGGGGCCACCGATTTCGGGATCGGGGCCACGACCTACGTGCTGGGCTGGGCGCCCGCCTTCAAGGTCTTCGACCTCCCGTACCTTTTCCAGGGGGTCGAGCACTTCAAGAGGGTCGTGCAGGGGCCGGTGGGCGAGACGCTGGCCAAGCAGGAGGAGGTGCACGGGGTGGTGCAGCTTGCCTACATCCTGCCGGGAGTCCGGAGCATCTTCAACAATGTCCGGCCCATCAACAAGCTGGAGGACGCCAAGGGCCTGAAGATCCGGAGCATGCAGAGCCCCGTGTACCTTGACATGTTCAAGGCCATGGGAATGCTGCCGACGGCGATGCCGGCCTCGGAGCTGTACACCTCCCTCCAGACGGGTGTGGTGGACGCCGGCGAGAACGACCCGGCCAGCGTGGTCAGCTGGGGGTGGATTGACGTGATCAAGTACTATTCTCTCGACGAGCACTCCATCTCGTGCAACGTGCTGATCATGAATAAGAAGCGGTTCGACAGCTTCTCGCCGGAGATTCAGAAGGCCATCCTCCAGGCGGGGAAGACAGCCGAAAACTATCAGTTGGACTACATCCAAAAAGCGACCGCGGAAAGCCTGGAGAAGATCAGGGCCAAGGGAGTCAAGGTCAACACCATCCCCGACAAGAAGCCCTTCCAGGATGCCGTCAAGCACATCATCGCCCAGTACGAGCCGGAGATCGGCCACAACCTGGTCCAGATGGTGCGGGACGCCGCGAAGTAGCGGCCGAGTGTCTTGGCGCCCGGGGGTGGGCCGGCCGCGCCGGCCCCACCCCCGGGCGCTCTGCGGAGGGGCGCCTGCGGCCCCTGGTGTTGCATCGCCATGATCACATCAGCGGTTGCGCTCGACCGGACGACCCGCCTGCGGGGCCGGCTCTTGTCGCACGAGCCGTCGATCTGCCACGAGCGGGTGGCCATCGTCACCCAGTGCTACGACGAGCTGGGACAGTCCCTCCCGCCCGTCCGCCTGCGGGCCAGGGCCCTGGCCGCCGCCCTGGATGGGATGACCATCTTCATCGGGCCCGATGAGCTGATCGTCGGGAACCAGGCCTCCCGGCCGCGCGCGGCCCCGGTCTTCCCCGAATACTCCTGGGAATGGATCCTGGACGAGCTGGGCACCCTCCCCCGGCGGACAGCCGACCGGTTTGCCGTTTCCCCCGAGACGGCCGAGGCCTTGCGATCCCTGCTTCCGCGTTGGCGGGGCCGGGCCCTTCGCGATCGGGCGGCGGCGGCCATGCCGGAGGAGGTCCTGCGGGCGCAGGAGGGCCTGGTCTTTCTTCTGACCAGCATGGGCTGCGGCGTGGGGCACCTGGCCCCCGACTACTCCCGCGTGCTTGCCCGCGGACTGGCGGGACTGGCGGACGCGGCCCAATCCATGCTGAACACCCTGGACCTTACCGAGCCGGCCTCCCTGAGGCGGCGGGATTTTTGCCTGGCCGCGGTGGAGGTCTGCCAGGCGGCGATCCGCTTTGCCCACCGCTACGCAGAGCTGGCCCTTCGCCTGGCGGGAAGCGAGGCGAATGCGGCCAGGCGGGCGGAGCTCCAGGAGATCGCGCGCGTCTGCCGGAAGGTGCCGGCCCAGCCGGCCGCGACGTTTCACGAGGCCCTCCAATCCTTCTGGTTCGTCCACCTCATCATCCAGATCGAGGCCAACGGCCACTCCATCTCGCCGGGCCGGTTCGATCAGTACATGGCCCCCTCCTATGCGGCCGACCTCCAGACGGGGCGGCTGGACCGTGAACGGGCTCTGGAGCTGCTGGACTGCCTCTGGATCAAGTTCAACGAGATCATGAAGCTGCGGGACCGGACCGCCTCCATCGGGTTCGGGGGATACCCCCTGTTTCAGAACCTCATCGTCGGGGGCCAGACGGCGGACGGGCGGGACGCCACCAACGACCTGTCCTTCCTTTGCCTGGAGGCCACCCGCCGGACCCGCCTGCCCCAGCCCTCGCTCTCGGTGCGGGTGCACGCCGGAAGCCCCCCGCCCTTCCTGAAGGCGGCCGCCGCGCTGGCCCGCGAGGGGCTGGGCATGCCCGCCTTCTTCAACGACGAGATCATCGTCCCGCTGCTCCAGCGGATGGGCGCCGGGTTGGAGGAGGCCCGCGGGTACGCCGAGGTGGGCTGCGTCGAGCCCCAGGTGCCCGGCCGCACGAACGGGTACTATCCGGCCGGCTTCCTCAATCTGGGGAAGGTGGTGAGCCTGGCCCTGCACAACGGCACCGATCCGGTCAGCGGCCGGCAGCTTGGCCCGCGCGACGCCGCGTTCGGGGGGTTTGCCCGCTACGAGGACGTGCGCGCGGCCCTGGACCGGCAGCTGGAGCATTTCATCCGGCTGCTGGTGGCCGCGGATAACGTCTTGGACGCCGCCCACGGGGCCCTGGCGCCCAATCCCTTCGTCTCGCTTGTGGTGGACGACTGCCTGACGCGCGGCCTGTGCTACGAAGAGGGCGGGGCCGTCCACAACTACACGGCGCCCAACAGCGTCGGTCTGGCCAACGCCGCCGACGCCCTGATGGCGGTCAAGCGGCTAGTATTCCAGGAGCGAAAAGTGGGGATGCCGGAGCTGCTGCAGGCACTGGCGGAGGATTTCGCCGGTCGGGAGGCCCTGCGCCAGATGCTGCTCCACAAGGCCCCCAAGTACGGCAACGACGAGGACGAAGTGGACGCCATCGCCCGGGAACTGGCCAGCCAGATCCTTCGAGGATTCAAGCGATTCCGCAACGTCCGCGGGGGTCGGTTCGAGCCGGGCCTGCAGAGCATCTCGGCGCATGCCCTGTTCCGGGACGCCGTGGGCGCCACGCCGGACGGGCGCACGGCGCGGATGCTCTTGGCCGACGGGGGCATCTCCCCGGCGCAGGGGCGGGATCGCCGCGGCCCGACCGCCGTGGTCAAGTCCGCCGCCAAGCTGGACCATCTGGAGTCCTCCAACGGGACGCTGCTCAATATCAAATTGAGCCCGCAGTCGGTCGCCGGGGAGACCGGGCTGGAAAACCTGGCGGCCCTCATCCGGACCTACTTCCAGCTGGGGGGGCAACACGTCCAGTTCAACATCGTCAGCTCCGACGTCTTGCGCGAGGCGCAGGCGCATCCCGAAGAGCATCGGGATCTGGTCGTCCGGGTGGCCGGCTTCAGCGTGCTGTTCACCACCATCGACCGGGTGCTCCAAGAGGACATCATCGAGCGGACCGAGCATGTTCTCTGAAGCCCGGCAATCCGATCCCGCACCCGCCCAGACGCCCGACGCCGGCATCGTCTTCGACATCCAGCGCTTCTCCGTCCACGACGGCCCGGGCATCCGCACGCTCGTCTTCCTCAAGGGATGCCCCCTGTCGTGCGAGTGGTGTGCCAATCCGGAGGGCCGACAGCCCGGACCGGAGATCCTCTTCGATCCCGCCAGGTGCGTGGGCTGCCGGGTCTGCGAGGGGGTCTGCACCAACGGCGCGGCCCTGGTGGCGGAGGGGGGGACGCCAGTGTTCGAGCGGGGACGCTGCCTGGCCTGCGGCGCCTGCGTGGAGGTCTGTCCCTCGGGGGCCCGCGCCCTGGCGGGCCGGTCCATGTCCGTCCAGACCGTGCTGGCGGAGGTGCTGAAGGACGAGCCCTTCTACCGAAACTCCGGCGGCGGCCTCACGTTGGGGGGCGGCGAGCCGCTGGCGCAGCCCGATTTCGCGGCGGGGATCCTCCGGGCGTCCCGCGATCGCGCGATCCACACGGCCGTGGAGACCTCTGGGCATGTTCCCTGGCCCCGCCTCCGGCAGGCGCTCCCCTGGACGGACCTGTTCCTCTATGATCTCAAGCATCCGGATCCGGATGCGCATCGGGCGCACACCGGCGGCGATGTCGGCCTCGTGATGGGAAACCTGGATCGCCTGCTCGAGGCCGGGGCCCGGGTCTGGCCGCGGGTGGCCGTGATTCCGGGGTTCAACGACGATCCGGCGGTCTTCGGCGAACTGGTCCGGCAGGTCGCCGGGTTGGGACTGGGCGAGATCCACCTGCTGCCGTACCATCGGCTGGGACAGGCCAAGTACCGGCTCCTGGGCCGGGAGGAAGTGTTCCGCGGGCGGGAGGCGATCCGCGAGGGGCGGCTGGAGGAGCTGGCCGCGCTGGCTCGTGCGGCGGGACTGGCTGTGACGGTGGGGGGATAGCGCCGCCCCTGCGGTCGCGGCGCCGGGACGGATCGTCGAGATCGTTGCCTTCGAACGCGAGGAAGCGTAGCCTAGCATCATCGCCCGCGCTAGCCGCGGGGGACGGAACTGCGGAGGGAGCATGGGCTGGACAGGCAAGGTGGCACTGGTCACGGGTGGGGGCTCCGGGATCGGACGCTCCACGTGCGAGCTGTTCGCGGCCGGCGGCGGGACCGTGGTGGCGGCGGATCTGAACGAGCGGGCGGCCGCCGCGATAGTCGAATCGATCCGGCAGCGGGGCGGCCGCGCCGAGGCCGTGGGGACCGATGTGACCCGCTGGGAGGACGTGCAGACGGTCGTGGAGAGGGCGCGGAGGATCTCGGGCCGGCTGGACGTCGTCATCAACTGTGCCGGGATCCTGCGGATTCACACGATCGAGGAGACCTCCGAAGCGGAATGGCAGCAGGTGCTCGAGATCAACCTCACCGGCGCGTTTCTGGTCACCAAGGCCGCGATGCGGGTGATGCGAGAGCAGGGGGGCGGCTCCATCGTCCACATCGCCTCGCGCATGGCCCTGCGGGTGAAAGAGGGCCATGCGGCGTATGCCGCTGCCAAGGCCGGCGTGATGCAGCTCACGGAGATGGCCGCCCTGGAGGGGGCCCGTGACGGCATCCGGGTCAACTGCGTCTGCCCCGGGTTCGTGGACACTCCCATGGTGCGGAACTCCGGCCCCGCCGACGACGTGGAGGCCCAGTTCGCCGCCTGGGCCAAGATCTGCCCGTTGGGCCGCGCCGCGGTGCCCGGGGACATCGCCCGGGCCATGCTGTTCCTGGCCTCGGACGATGCCGCGTTCATTACCGGCGTGGCCCTGCCCGTGGACGGTGGGCGGACGATTCTCTGACCGACAGGTGCCGTACCAGGCGTTCTGCGCTTCCGCAAGGAGGGACCTTACATGCCGAACACACCGCTGGGCTTCCTCGGATTGGGCGTCATGGGCGGGCCCATGGCCCGGAATCTCCTCAAGGCCGGCTATCCGGTGACCGGCTATGATCCCGACGCCAACCGGATGCAGCTTTTCACGCGGGCGGGCGGGAAGGCCGTGGCCTCCGTCGAGGCGGTCGGGCGGGCAGGAGACGTCGTGTTCCTCTCCCTCCCCACCGGCGACGTGGTGCGGCGGACAGTCACCGGCGAGGGGGGGCTGCTCTCGGCCATGCCGTCGGGCGCGCTCATCGCGGACCTCAGCACCACGGAGCCGAAGGTGGCCCAGGACTGCGCAACAGCCTGCGCGGATCGCGGCATCACGTTCCTGGACGCGCCGGTCAGCGGCGGGGAACAGGGAGCCATCGACGCCAGCCTGTCCATCATGGTGGGCGGCGAGGCGGCGGGGTTTGCCCGCTGCCAGCCCCTGCTCGCCTGCGTGGGCAAGTCAGTCGTCCACATGGGGGGCAGCGGACTGGGCCAGGCGACCAAGCTCCTCAACAACATGATCGTGGCGGCCGGATTTGCCGCGGTCTGCGAGGCGTGGGGGTTGGCGGCCAAGGTTGGCCTGGACCCGGCCACGCTGCATCAGGCCATCAAGGGCGGCTGGGCCGGCTCGCGTGTCATGGAGGAGACGGTCCCCCGTCTCCTGGCCCGGAATTTCGTCCCCGGCGGGACCGTGGACATCATGACCAAGGACGTGGGATATGCCCTGAACATGGCGCGGTCCCTGGATGTGCCCGTGCCGGTAACGGCCCTGGCCCACGAGCTTTTCCGCATGGTGAAGGCGCAGGGGCAGGGACCCAAGGCCCAGCCCATCCTAATCAGCCTGTGGGAGCAGTGGACGGGGGTGCAGGTCGGAGGTCACCAGCCCTGATCTCGGCTTTCGACCCGAAGGTGAGAGCATGGAGCAGACGCGACGTCAAGAGATCAGAAGCCTGTTATGCCAGCGCCTCTGGACCCTGGACGAGCTGGCGGCGCGGTACGTCGTGGCCAAGCGGATCATCATAAACGATCTGGAGCATATCGCCCGCTCCGTGGCGCCGCGCCAGAGACTCGAGATCCTGCCGCCGGTGTGCCGCCAGTGCGGTTTCCGGTTCAAGGATCGGTCGCGCTTTTCGGATCCATCCCGCTGTCCGCAGTGCAAGAACGAACACCTCGGCTCGCAACAGTTCCGCATCGTGTGAGTTCGGGGAGCCGGGGGAGCGGGGTTACTCGATTGCCACCTGCTGGAGGAGCGTCATGCGGATCTGGGTCAGCCTGGCCTATCTGAGCCTGGGCACGTCGCTGGTCAGTCTGGGGATCGCCAATGCGTCCTGGCTGCTGGGGGCTCCGGCGGCAGGCCTGAGCCCCCGGGCGTATGCCGGCGGAGCCGCCATCGCGCTTCTGTACGCCATCACGTTCCTGCTGTTCGATCTGGCCCAACACCGCTAACGGGCTGCTGAAAAAGTCCCATCTGCGGCATCTTGCCGTTCGACAGGCCCTTCGACGAGCTCAGGGCGGTGAGGACAGTCGAACCGCTCACGGTCCCGAGCGACGTCGAGGGACATCTGGGCCTTTTTGAGCAGCCGGGCCGAGGATGAGCTGTTCCGCGTCCCGCTTAGCCCTTCGATTCATAGATTCGGCAACGAGTTTATACGCAAAGGGTTTAGCGTTCCGTCCCTAGAGATTGTGAAGGAAATTCACCGCCCCCGGGGGCGGCCCGAAGCCAACACTCAGAGCCTCCGAACCCCGTTGGCTGTTGCACCTTGGCGTCATGGCGGTTCAAGATTAGTTTCGCATGGCCAAAACTTGCATCTCGAATTTGGGATCGTGCTCAACCCGAAAGTCCTCGCCGCACTTGCTGCACTTGCCGGCCCAGGACTCATCCTCCTGGCGGGTGAGGATGACGACCCCGCAGACATGCTTTCTGGGGATGCGGTGGAGGGTAATGGCAACCAGCTGACTTTCCGTGGGCATACCGGGTCCCTTTCTGCACTTCTCCCGCAAGAAGAGACCAGACCAGGATGCCACCGAGTGGGCGGGAAGGTCAAGGGAAAGCCGCCTGACATCGGCCGGTTCCTTCAAAGGGGCGAAGAACCGGACCAAAAAAACCAGCCCCGCCGGGTGGCAGGGCCGGATCGGCTCGCGGGAAAACCTCCCCCCCTTCTCCCGTCCACCGGCCGGGGGATACCGGGAGGGCCGTCGCAACGAAAGAAGAGACCGGACTAGGATTTGGCCAGCCGGTACTTCTTGACGTACGCCCAGATCTTTTTCGTCATCTCGCTCGGGCTGATCGGCTTGTCGCCGAAGACGGCCTCCACCGTGTCGGTGCGCCCCTTGAAGTTGATGGTGTAGCCGCCGAACGCCGCCTTCTTCGTGGCCATTCCCCTTCTCCTCTGCGGGCATGCAGCCTTCGGCAGCCCGCCTGATCGCCTGCCCCCTATCGGGCGACGTTGGAGTAAAAATACCAATACTATATGGGATGTCAACTATTATTTGTCATCGGACCACAAGATATTGGGTCTGGAATCATTCGCTACGCCAGATTCTGGGTCCCCGCGTCTGTTGGAGTTGACGATCCTTGTGTTCGTATACGGGCGCTCGAGGGTGGAGATGCGATCGGAGATTGTCAAGCCGACTTGACGATATTTTCTCCTCAACGTATCCTCCTTCTTCCTGGATGAAGGGCACAGCGGCGCCACCGCAGGCGGGAGTGGAGAGGGAGCGGCCGCGGAAAAGTCCGGCAGAGGGATCCTATGCGCACCTACACCACCGTGATCGTTGACATGTTTGATACGCTGGTCAATTTTGAGAATCGCCACCTGCCGCAAATCCAAATCGACGGCTCCGAGATTCGGTCCACCAGCCGGTACGTGTACGAGGTGTTGAGACCGCTGTGCGGCCATGTGGAGTTCCCCGAGTTCGCCCGGGCCTTCGTGGGGAGCTATCAGGATGCGGAGGCGATCCGCTGCCGCGAGCAGCGGGAGGTCACGGCAGTGGAACGGTTCCGCATCCTCCTGACGCGTCTCCACATTCCGTGGCGGGATTGCGACGCGCCGCTGATCCGGGCCGGGATCGAAGAGCACATCCGCCTGGTCGGCCGGGCGATCGAGTTCCCCGAGTCTCACCGCACGACCCTGGAGGCCCTCCATGTCCGATACCGCCTGGGCCTCCTCTCCAACTGCGATCACACCCCCCTCGTGGAGACGGCGCTGGCCGCTCACGGCATCCGCGGCCGTTTCGACGCCGTGGTGGTCTCCGCGGACGTGGGGTGGGTGAAGCCGCGGCCGGAGATCTTCGCGGAGATCTTTCGCCGGATGGACATCGGGCCGGCTGAGGCGATCTTCATCGGGGACACGCCGGAGCTGGACATCCTGGGGGCGCACCGGGCCGGGATGGATGTCATCTGGATCGATCACGGGACGAAGCCGCTGCCACCGGATGTGCCACCACCGACGCACCGGGTATCCAGCTTTCCGGAAATAGCCCGCCTGCTGTAAGAAGGCTATGCGTAGATGGTCTGCCCACGGGCGGCAGGCCCTCATCCATGACCAGGCTCGGCGTCAATCGAAAGGTATAGCAGCGTGAGTCATCGCAGCGGCTCTGACATTCGTCTGATCATCTGTGACTTCGGGGGGGTTATTTGCAGCTTCGATTACGACCTCTTCTGTGCGCGAATGGCGCAGCGGACTGGGCGGACGCTGCCCGAGATCCGCGATGCGGCTTTCGCCGTCGGCTTGCAGCGGGAATTCGAATCCGGCATGCTTTCCGGGCGCGAGTACCATCGCGCGGTGATGGCCGGTCTGGGCCAGGATATTCCGTACGAAGAGTTCTGCCGGATGTACGGCGACATCTTCACTCCGATCCCTGGGACCGGCGAGTTGCTTCGGAGGCTTCGCGAACGCTACACGCTGTACCTTCTCTCGGACACGAACGAAATCCACTTCGACTACGTCTGGAAAACCCAGCCGGCTCTCCAGCTCTTTGCAGAGTTCATCCTCTCGTATCGGATAGGAGCGATGAAGCCAGATCCGGCCATCTATCGCGAGGCGCTGCGGCGCTCCGGCTTACCCGCCGAGGCCTGCGTGTTCGTGGATGACCGTCCGGCCAATGTGGAAGGGGCGGAACGGGCCGGGATCCGCGCTGTGGTGTTCGAGTCGGCCCAGCAGATGGCGAGGAAGCTGTGCCGCGCGGGAGTGGAGCTTCCCGCATGACACAGATTGCGCCGGCGAATACGGCCTGCGCATGAAGCCCCCGAAAGACAAGGCGGCTCGCACCAAAACTCACAAGAGCAGGGGCGCCACCGGGCGCGCCCGCGGGCAGTCGCATCGGGGGCAAACAAAGGGCACGGCCCGCATCCGGTGATGCGGGCCGTGCGGTGATGGGTCTTGCGAGCCCGGGACGGCTATGGCCGGTAGTAAGAGCCCAGGCACAGGGCCACGAATCCAACGAGCCCCACGCACACCTTGCCGAAGTAGAGTGAGGTTCCCGGCTCGACCTTGATCATCCACGGAATGAGGATCATGGCCGCGCCCAGCACCATTACCACAATGGACTGCATGCGGGTGAGGTGCTTCTTCGGACCAACCCGATTAGTCATCTGCTCAGCCATTGCGTTTCTCCCGCGGGAGGGCGTCCGCACCCACGCAGACGCCGCCACGCAGCTAAACGTTTCCTGCGGATCGGTTCTGGTGATCAGGAAATCAACAGCGGACTGGGCTCGTCAGAGGATCGCGAGGTGGTCTGGCGAAGTGAGAGCAGTCGGCGCGGCAGGTTGCGGGAGAGCTGCCGCGCGAGCGGCCGGGATTGGGAAGTTCTGGCCGGCCGGAGCTGGACCAACCGAGTGATCCGATCGCGCTTTTGCAGAGCGAGGCGGCTCGAAGGCGGCCGCTTCTCGGTGCGGACAGTTGGCGTGATGGCGAGAACAGCCAGAGGGGCATCCGGGGCTCGCAAGATCACGGACGCACTTGCCTCGTCTGACCAGTCGGGAGAGGTGGCGAGCAAGGGGGCGACCAGCGCCAGGCAGAGCACCAGCGTGAGACTGAGATGCAGCGAAAAGGCCTTGCGAAACGTCTGGCACACCACAGCGGTCTTCCTACCAAAGATGGAATCCCTTATACGCCCCCATCGAGTGGAAGTCAACAGTATCGTCTGATGAACCCAAAGGTTTCGCGAATGGGAGGAAGCTGCCTATGGCGCCAACCAGAAGCCAATTGTGGACGAGAAGAATCTTGCTGAGGCACTGGCAGCGGATTGTTCGATACTGTACAAGCACAGTCCGAGATGTCCGATCTCTGCCATTTACGACATCACCGCGGACGCCTTGGCAAATCACGTTCCCGCCGCCTAGCACGCCTTGCACCCCTCCGGCTGTTAGCGCCCGGCGCGGGCGGGACCTCTTGACAGGTGGGGGAGTCGGGCATAGCTTTCCGGGTGAACCCTCCAGTAACATCCGATGCGATGCCATCCGACACGATGAGGGTGTCGAGAGAGCGAGACACAACGGGGGCGATAGGAGGGATGGGCCATGCACGCTGCAGCAGAAGCGACCGGAAGCCGGATGTGCTGCCGACGGATTCTCTGGCCGACGGACTTTTCCGAATGCGCCGAAAAGGCCCTCCCGCATGCCCTCGGGCTGGCGGAGCGCTCTGGTGCGGAACTGCTGATTCTGCACGTCCTGACCCCGGAAGAGTCGGACGTGCATCATGGCATCACCGGACGAATCTGGGACCGCCTCGAGCAAGAGAGCCGCGTGCGGGTCGGGGCCGAGCTTAACCGGCTGGCGGAAACAGTGCGGGGCCGCGGGCTGCGAATCCGGGAGGTGCTGGCCCAGGGCACCGCCTATCGGGAAATCCTGCGCGCCGCCGGAGACCTGGAATGTGACCTGATTGTCATCGCCACGCACGGTCGTGCGGGCTTGGCCCGTACGTTCATGGGCAGCGTGACGGAAAAGGTTCTGCGCCTGGCCCCCTGCCCCGTCTTCGTCGTGCGCCCGGAAGGCATGGCGCAAGCCGCCGAGAACGAGCCGGTGGTGACGACGGGATAAGCGGGCCTCCTGCTCTCTTGCCGCGGACCGGAGGGCAGGCCCGCCCTGCCGTCCGGGAACGTCTCCCGCTTCCTCCTTGACATCCGCCCTGCCGGAGCTTAGCGTTTCTTTCCGGCACATCCAATCACGTTTTTCTGCTTGGGATGGTGCGTCTACCCGGCGCCCGTCTTGGGGTGGCCGGTCAAAAAAGGAGAGCGCGCAGATGACCGCAGAGGCACCGGACATTCAGGCGATGGCGCAGCGGCTGACTCGCGTGGAGCGGCAGAATCGCCGCCTGAAGCGGGCGGGGGCGGTGGTCCTGGCAGGCATTGCCGCCGTGGTGTTGATGGGGCAGGGCAAGGTTGTCAAGATGCCCCAGTGGGTGGAGGGAGAGCGGTTCGTTCTTCGAGACAGCAATGGGGTCGCTCGGGCCGTCCTCGGATTCGATATCGCCGACACGGTGGCATTGGCGCTTTTGGACAAGAAGGCGGTGGCCCGAGCGGAGCTGATGGTCCGCGGGGACGGCACCCCGGCGCTTCATCTGCGGGACGAGGAAGGCAAGATCGTGGTTGACGTCAGTGTGGCGGCTGACGGCGCCCCCCATCTCGCGATGTACGGACCCCGGACCGGGATCGCCGTTCCCGCCGGCCGTGCCGAGCTGGTCATCGAAAAGGACCAGCCGCCGGCCATCAAGTTCATCAACAAAGACGAGAAGGTCGTCTGGAAGGCGCCGTAGGAGGCACGTGCCGCTGACTCTCGGGCCGCCCAAGGCGCCCTCGACGATCGCCTGGGGATAGCAGACCTCCAGCCGGTCCGGCGCCACCCGCCTGACGACACCCTGTGCGCCATGCAGAAGAGTTCGCTCACCCGGCGATCAGCAGGGCAAGAAAGGGAACAAGGTTGAAGATCAGGATGGCCAGCTTGAACAATCCCATGCCCGAGTAGTGGACCACAGTGAACGCCTCCCTGGGCATGGGGAACCACCGGCCGTGAAGCCGATAGATCCAGTCGCCGGCCTGCACGAACATCGCGAACCAGAGCAACAGGACACCGAAGTTGATGATCGTGCACCACATCAGGACGTCACGCACTTCCCGCACGCTCATGACGGGCCTCCCGGCTGGCCGTGCCGTCTGGGACCGGGTGGATCCGACCGCAGCGCCACGCCACGCCGGTCATTCTATGCGGTCCCGGTTCGCGGGGGAAGGGCTTTATGGCAGGGCGGGGGAATGCCCTGGCTGGAATGGGCAAGATGTCAAAGGATCGGAACCGCGTCAGGCCCCTTGGGGGGTCCAGTGCCTTGAAGCACAGAAGACAGGACGTTGCATCCTGTGACTCCTTGTGATACGCTCCCCATACCATGCCCCGCCAAGCGCGCCTCGACGCCCCCGGGACCCTCCACCACGTAATGGTGCGGGGGATCGAGCGAACGACCCTCTTCCGCGACGACCGGGACCGCGCGGACTTCGTGGGCCGCCTCGCCGCGCTCGTGGGGGCGACGGGGCTCGCCGTCTACGCCTGGGCGCTCCTCCCCAATCACGCCCACCTGCTTGTCCGGACGGGGGGTCGGCCGCTCCCCCGGGTCATGCGCGCGCTCCTCACGGGCTACGCAGGGGCGTTTAACCGCCGCCACCACCGGGTGGGCCACCTGTTCCAGAACCGGTACAAGTCGATTGTGGTGGAAGCGGAGCCCTACCTGCTGGAGCTCGTCCGCTACCTCCACCTCAACCCCCTCCGGGCGACCGGGGTGCAGACCCTCGCCGCGCTGGATCGCTACCCCTGGACCGGGCACAGCGCCCTCCTCGGGACCGTGCCGCGCTCCTGGCAGGACACGCGGACGATCCTGGCTCAGTTCGGCCCCACCCCACTCCGCGCGCGCCGGGCCTATCGGGCCTTCGTGGCGGCCGGCATCCCCCAGGGGCGGCGGCCCGAGTTCCAGGGGGGCGGCCTCGTGCGCAGCCTGGGGGGCTGGGAGGCGGTCCAGGCACTCCGACGGGGCCGCGAGGCCTACGCGGCCGATGAGCGCGTGTTGGGATCGAGCACCTTCGTCGAGACCCTCCGGTGCCAGGCGGCGGCCCCCGCGGGGCCGGCCTCGCGGGGGCCGATCCTCGGGGCCCTGCTCGCGCACGTTTGTGCGGTGCTCGAGCTCACCCCGGTCCAGCTCGCCGGTGGAGGGCGCGGCCCCACCGCCGTCGCGGCGCGGGCAGGCGTCGCCTACCTCTGGGTGGAGGTCCTCGGCCGGCCGGGCCGCCCGCTGGCGCCCTATCTTGGCGTGCAGCCGGCGGCGATCCCGAAAGCGGCCCGGCGCGGCGCAGCCACGGCGGGCCGGTGGCGCCGGCTCCTTGATGAGATCCAGGAGTCATAGGATGCAACGTCCCCAATCGCGAATCCATCCAATTACCCTTGCGAATTACAGTGCCTCGCTCATCCGCGGCCTGTATGGGAAAAGCGGGCGCGGCTCCGCGCCCACTCCAGGTCCGGCAGCCAGCCAGCCAAGAGCCCGATCGCAGGGAGAAACGCGCAGACGTGATACACGAACCTGATGCTCGTCGCGTCGGCCAGGTTGCCCAGGACGGCGGCAGCGAGGCCGCCGACGCCGAAAGCGAACCCAAAGAAGAGGCCGGCCATAAGGCCCACTTTGCTCGGGATCAGTTCCTGTGCATACACCAGAATCGCCGGGAAGGCGGACGCCAAGATGAGGCCAATCAGGACCGTGAGCGGCCCCGTCCAAACCAGCGAGGCGTGGGGCAAGAGGAGCGTGAAGGGGAGCACGCCCAGGATCGAACCCCAGATCACATATTTGCGCCCGATGCGGTCCCCGAGCGGACCGCCGATGAGCGTGCCGACCGCCACGGCGCTCAGGAAGACGAATAAATGCAGTTGCGCGTTGCGCACCGACACGTGGAACGTGCTGATCAGGTAAAAGATGTAATAACTGGTCAAGCTGGCCAGATAGACGTATTTCGAGAAGATGAGCGCCAGCAACACCGCGATGGTGCGGGCGACTCTCGGGGGCGAGATCATCGGGTGTTCCGGATCCTGGGGCAAGCGCCTAGAGGCCGGCCGAGCGGCATTCCGTTTGGACCACGCCCCGATTTTCGCCAGCACAAGTATTGCGAGGAGGGCAGCCAGAGAAAACCAGGCCAGGCTGGCCTGCCCTCGTGGGAGGACGATGAAAGCAGCCAGTACCGGCCCCAGGGCCTGCCCCACGTTCCCGCCGACCTGAAACAACGATTGCGCGAGGCCGAGCTGGCCCCCCGAAGCCTGCCGCGCCACCCGCGACGATTCCGGATGGAACACGGAGGAACCCATGCCGACCAAGGCGACAGCCAGGAGCAGCGCCCCATACGTGGGGGCCCGGGCAAGCAGGAGAAGGCCCGCCAGCGTACACCCCATGCCGCAGGTCAGTGAAAACGGCATGGGCCGGCGGTCGGCCGCAAGCCCGACCAGGGGCTGCAGCAGGGAGGCGGTCAATTGCACCGTGAGCGTGATCAAGCCCACCTGCCCAAAGGTGAGGTGAAACGTACCCTTCAGGATCGGGTAGATGGCCGGGATCAGAGACTGGACAAGATCGTTCAGAAAATGGCACACGCTGACGGCTGCCAGCACCGGAAGCACGGGAGCACGTAGAGCGATGGCCTTCGCGAACAGGGGGGGGCTTGCGGTAGCGCTTGGCGGCGGGGCGCCCTTTCGTCGGCTGCTGCCCGTGCCGGCATCGAATCCAAGCTCCAGATCGTCTCCGCTCATCGGACCTTCCTTTAACGGAAGCCCTCACTGTCCCCTGCAGGGAACCTGTCAAAAATCCGGGGGTGGGTGCCGGTGAGGGGAACTCGTCATAAATTGGAGGGGGGTGTATGGGCTATCACTTCTAACCCAGCTCGATTGCGAAGGGGGAAAGAGAGAATGGAAAAACACGCACCCCATGAAGAATGACAGGTTGGGATTTTCTAGGGGCATGGCGAGGCATCGGCCGGGCTTCCTATTGCATGGGATTCTGTTCGAGGTAGGCGTTGATGAACTCGTCCACGTAGGTGTCCACCTGCCCTTGCAGGATGCCCAATCTGTCGCTAGCAGCCACCGCGATGCTGTGCATTCTCCATGTGGTTGCAGCAGGATGAACAATCTTGGGGTCGCGAAAGAGAGTAACGGGCTGGTTGAATTCAACGGTGATAGCAGCAACGTAAAAGCCCGCGTCGGTCTTGAGAGCGTGCACATTGACGTACAGGAACGAGGAAGGAGGAACAAGAGGAACGACCGTGATCCCCGCCTGTCGGAGGCGCGATTCTACATCTTTCTGGAGTTGGTCTGTCGTGAGTCCATCCTTTTCGGCGTCTGGGTCCATGCGCTCGACCACCACAGTCACAGCCTTGAGTCCCTTGAGGCTGGCGCGGCTTATGGGGCTATCATCTGCTGCCAACGCCGGGATACTGAGGAGCAGAAGGGCCGTTCCGAGGACAACAGAGCCGCGCAGGACGAAGGCAGTTCTCCGCATGGCACCTTTCATTGGGAGAGCGGGGTTTGCGCAGGGAACCTATCACCCTCTCTTGAGCGCGTCAACAGAAGCGGCCTCGTTGTGGCCTCGTTGGCCTGAAGCTCTTGGCGGGAATCCCGGCGACGGCGTAAGTGCCGAAGAACACATGGTGACCCGGCCGGGAGTCGAACCCGGAACACCCGGCTTAAAAGTGCCATCCGGGGGAGAATCGCCAGAGAGTGACCGCGCGTGATAATGTGCGATGGAGCAGGCAATGTCAAGAGGTTAGAGCGGGAGTGCAGGCGGATTGAGTTTGACTGACAACGCTGGAGTCTGACGGAAAACCGGCACTGGAACCGGCACCCAGACCGGCACCAGATTTTCGGGTGAGAGAGGGACACAAGACCCTCTCGGGAATGAGCAGAGAGATTCATTGCGTGTGGCTGGTGATTACAGTTGACCAATCGAGAATGAACGGGTAGCATTAGTTTCTAATGGTTACGGACGATAGCAAGCGAGCATTCACGGCTCACGTCGGGCGGTGGCGGAATCGGGAGAAGCGCCCCGAGGACGTGCAGATTTTCTGGACTAAGACGGCCTTGGAACATCCAGACCTTTTCGGCCCGACCATGTTTGTCTGGGAAGGACCGGCGGCGGAGCGTGCGAAGCTCCATGACCTGCCCCACGCGATGCAGCAACGTGCGCAGGAGATCCTGGCTCGGGCAACCCGCAAGCTGTTCGCCTGGTTCAAGAGTCGAGAGGAGAAGTCCGAAGAGTCTTGCGCACAAACCCAGGAGCGGCCGGAAGACTCGATCGTTGAGTTGACAATCGAATAACCCGAAAAGCACGCAAGCCTGAGCCTGCGTGAGGCCGTCACCCGGACGGCGGGTAGCAGTCGGGAGGCTACCGCGACCCTTACAGGTTGCGGTAGCCTCTTTTGTTTGGCGCCCGCACCGGGAGGCAGCCAATGTCTGAACCACTTCTCACTCCACTTGAAGCTGCTCAATTCCTCGGGCTGAAAGTCAGCACGATCAGAAAGTGGACGTTTGAGCGCAAGCTACCCTATATCAAGCTTGGCGCGCGCGCCGTGCGCTTCCGCAGGTGTGACCTCGAAAAGCTGGTCCGCCGAGGCGAACGCCCGGCCCTCCGGCCCGTCAGTGAGAGCGGGGCTGAGCGATGAGCGCCACGGACACGGCGACCGCGAGCACGCGGGACGCCGCAATTGAACAAGTCCGGCGAGCCCGGTTCGTGGTACCAGTCCCCCGCGGTCGCAAGGGCCCCGTCATTGACGGGTGGCAGCATCTTCGGCTCGCCGAGGCCGATCTGTCTGGGTACTTCGGAAACGGGGAGAACATCGGCATCATCTTGGGCGAGGCCTCCAAGATGGTGGACGTGGACCTTGACTCTCCCGAGGCCCTCGCCGTAGCAGACTGTTTCCTGCCGAAGACCGGCATGATCCACGGCCGGGCATCCAAGCCGCGGTCACACAGATGGTATGTACCCACCCCCATTCCAGCGACCAGGCAGTATAGGGACGTGGACAACGCCATGCTAGTGGAGCTGCGGTCCACTGGAGGGCAGACACTCATTCCCCCCAGCGTCAACCCGTCGGGCGAGGCGGTCACTTGGGACGCCGACGGCGACCCGGAGACGGTGGACGCCGCCCCCCTGCAATCGTCAGTCGCCCGCGTCGCGGCCGTGGCGATCTTGGCGCGACACTGGCCGGCACGCGGGAGCAGGCACGACGCCTACAACGCGCTGGCTGGCTTCCTGCTCCGAGCGGGATGGACTGCCGACCAGACCATGCTGGTGATTGAGGCCCTCACCGTCGCCACCCACGATGACGAGGGCCGAGACCGGCTGGCGTCTGTACGGTCCACGATGAAGACGCTGGAGGCGGATCGGAAGGCCACGGGTGGGCCGACGCTGGCCGACCTGCTCACCGACGGGCAGCGGGTGCTGGAGCGGGTGTCGGAGTGGCTGGGCATCCCCCGGAGTGCCCAGGATGCCCCGGGCCGAGGCTCCCCTATACCTACTTGGCCCACCCTGCCGGTCGAGGCCCTCTACGGCCTGGCCGGCGAGATCGTGACGGCAGTTAACCCATACACGGAGGCTGATCCGGTCGGGGTGCTGGTCAACATCCTGGTGGCGTTCGGCAACATCGCCGGCCGGGGCCCGGGCTTCCTGGTGGAATCGACGCGACACCATCTGAATCTCTTCGCCGTCCTGGTCGGGCCGACGGCGCAAGGGCGGAAGGGGCAGAGCTGGTCCACCCCTCGGAGGCTGTGTCGCCTGGTGGATGAGGAGTGGGAGCGGTCAAGAGTGGTGGAGGGGCTGAGCACGGGCGAGGGGCTGATCCATGCCGTCCGGGATCCGGTCTATCGGACCGAGACCGATAAGAAGACGGGCACCACGCAGGACGTGCTGGTGGACGCGGGCGTGGAAGACAAGCGCCTACTGGCGATCGAAGGGGAATTCGCGCAAGTGCTAAAGGTCGGGACGCGGGAGGGTAACATCCTGTCGCCGGTCTTGCGGCGGGCGTGGGACGGCGCCGATCCCCTCGCCCCCCTGACAAAGACCTCGCCGATCCGGGCGACGGGCGCCCATATCTCCATCGTCGGCCACATCACGCAGGAAGAGCTACTCCGCCACCTGACCGAGACCGAGGCGGCGAACGGCTGGTGCAACCGTTTCCTGTGGGTGCTGGTGCGCCGGTCGAAATTCCTGCCTGACGGCGAGCCGGTGCCCGCGTCCATCATCGACAGGCTGAGCAAGCGGCTGTCGGTCGCGGTGGACTACGCCCATATCATCAGCGACCTCACCCGGGACACCGAGGCCACCGATCTGTGGCGGGCGATCTACCCGCGCCTATCGACCCCCAAGCCGGGGCTGGTCGGGGCGATCCTCGGTCGGGCCGAGGCCCAGGTTATGCGGCTGGCGTGCCTCTACGCGCTACTGGACGCATCGCCCACCGTGCGCGGCCCTCACCTACGGGCGGCACTGGCCTTGTGGGACTACATGGACATGTCCGCAGTGTATATCTTCGGTGGAAAGCTCGGTGATTGGGTCGCTGACGAGGCCCTAGAGGCGATCCGGGCTGCGGGACAGGAGGGGCTGACCGAGACTGATCTACACCATGTCTTTGGGCGCCACCAGTCGAGCGGACGGCTAGGGGTAGCGCTGCAATCGCTGGCCGGTCTGGGGCTGATCGTGCCCAAGGTGGAGCAGACAGGCGGGCGACCCCGGACACGCTGGACAGTCCCGGGCTGCGAAAAAAGCGAAGTAAGCGCAGAAAGGTAGGAGAAGCAGGGGCTTATTTCGCTTTCTTCGCTTAATTCGCGGGTGCGGTAACTCACGGGGGGAATATGGGCAGGCTGTGGGAGCTGGTGCAGGAGATCGAGCGGGAGAGGCGGGAGGCGCCGGCTGTCGCCGTGGACGGGCAGCTAGACCTCTTGGGTCGCCACCTGACCCCACGGGAGCGGCTGAGCCGCTACCTGGACACCTGGGCCACGATGGATGAGACCACCTGGACGGAGGCAAACGTCAAGGCACTGTACGACGACATCATGGACATCTTCCGTGACCATCCCCGCGAGGCTGACACGTGGTTCCGGGCCTGGCGATTGGCCCACCCGGAGGCGCGGCTACGCTGAAGGCCGCGCGATTGCCCGTGCTTGTCCGGACGGTCCGACCGGTCCGACAGGTGTCGGACAGGAAAAAAGGGCCTGCCGGGCGCGGGTGGAGAGGTTCGTCCGAACGTTCGGACCGATCCGACCATAAAAAACAGGGGAAGCCCTTCCTGCAGCGGCAGCAATTCCATCGCAACGATTGCAACCAAAAAAAGCAGGAAGGGTGGGTGAGCCGGAACGATTGCGGAACAGGGAACGGCCGGAGGGCCCGGAGAGGGAGGAGCGAAAATGCCCATGACTTGCAAGCCTTGCCGGCACCCCCGGCGGGCGGAGATTGACGCGGCGCTGGTACAGCGGGAAGAGCCGTTGCGGAACATCGCGGCACGTTTTGGAACATCGGCCGCGGCCCTTGTGCGGCACCGGGCGCATGTGAGCGAGGCCCTGACCGCAGCGCAGGACCGCCGGGAGGATGAGGAGGCGGACGGCTTGCTTGACCAAGTTCAATTCATCGCGACCGAGGCCCGGCGGCTGGCGAAGCTGGCCGAGCAGAAAGGCGACCTGCGGACGGCCCTGGTCGGCCTGCGGGAGTTGGCCCGGGCGGTGGAACTGCTCCACGGCCGGCGGCTGGCGCTGACCGGCAAGGACGGGGGGCCGATTCAAGCGGAGTCCACCACCGTCAAGTTTTATCTGCCCGCGAACGGCCGGGACGACGCGACGGCGGCGACAGGGATTAACACATCAGGACCCTCCGGCAGGCGCGCCTGACGCTTGGCCAGGGGCAAGCGCCCAGGGGCGGCACATGAGATACGCGGCCGGGCGGCCAGGCCGTCTGACGCTAGGGTCTGCCGACCCCGAAGCCCGGTCGCCCTCGCGTGAGCGGATGTGTCCACAGTCCCACCCGGACCCCTCGCCACGGCTGCCCGCGAAGACTGCCCCCCTGAGAGGAGAACCTGGCAACCTGGTAGTATCCTAGTTTGAATCTAACTATCCCCTGTGGTAGGATTCGAATGAAGAAGCAAAGAAAATAGCTTGTCCCGGAACAGGAAGGCTCTCGCGCGTCGCAATGGCACGTAGGTGGGTGATGGCCACTCTCATTCCCGAGAATGTCGTTCGTCGTCTACTCGTAAGCAAGCACTTGTTGGAAAGCAATCACGGACAACTACGACCTGAGTCCGATGCAGTAGCTGTCGCGCAAATGATCCTTACTGCCCATGATGCCGTAGAACTCGCCGCTGCCACCATAGCGGAGCATCTTGGAGCTAGGGATATTACGGCCAAGGCCTACCTCATGGAGTATCCGGCCAAGATTCGAGATGTGTGTCCCGATGTCGATCCCTTTCCCGGCATCTCCTTCGTTCGCCAGTTGAATGACGCGAGGGTGTCCTTTAAACACTATGGCAATCTGCCTGATTCGCGTACATGGTATAGGGTAGTCGAGAATGCATGGGATTGGGTGAACGAATGGTGCCGAGTTTATCTCGGGTTGTGCCTTGAGGAAATTAACCTGGAGGGGCTGATTGAGGATGTGTCGGTTAGAGACCATTTCGTTAAGGCTAGGGAGAAGCGTGAGCGGGGGCACCATCGAGAGGCACTTGAAGAACTCGGCTGTGCCGTATACTTGGCCCTGGAGTGGTTTCCTGGCATCCGGTTCCCCGTCTTGGGTTCGACGAGCTCGGAGCATGCGCTTATGCTAGCTCCCTATGGTGTTCGGCCAAGTGATTTCCTGAATCTTCAACAGTTTCTTCCCAGGGTATCAAAGGACTTGGGAACAGGAGAGCTGAGTCTGAAGTGGGACCTGCGCACGACAGGTCACAGGGCCAATTGGACCGATGGAAACGTTGATTTCTGCCTCGCCACCAGCCTTGATTTGATTTTGAAGACGCAACACGCCCCGCGACCCCCACGTGCGGTAGAGTATTTCTGGATCTTCGATGATGTGGTTGAACCCAAACGTGAGTCAGTGGATATTTGGCAGTATGAGTACGAAGGAGAAGACCGCGATCCCTCTGGGCTTCTCTGGAAAAGACCATCAGGGAGAAGGGTAATCCGTACTCTGGCGCGTGGCGAGAAATTGCGATGCCGAGCAACCCCGCACCGGCGCGAGGACGCAGACCCTACAGACGCATTCGCGCTATTCGCTGAGCCAACCCTCGAGAATGCGGAAGTGTTAATGCTGATGAGTGAGGAACTTCCAAATCGAATGGGGTTCGTAGAGAGAGAGAAGATTATTCTGTCGTACCTTCCCAAGGAGAATGATTTCGTCCGCAAGTACTTCCCGCACTTGCTGGACACGCCTAGAGATTGACAGACTCCCGGACGGCGAAACGGCAAAGCTAAGGAACGCCGAGCCTGGAGGCTGAAATAACCTCGGTCAGCAACTCCTCCAAGCCCTACACCCGATTTTAATTTCTGCGCCTATCGGCAGGAATTGAAATGGGGACACTACTACGCCACCGGGAGGCTTGACAGCACCGTACCGACAGGCGTAGAAGGATTCCATTGGAAGCGCGGCGGGCAGAGAATTGAATAAGTTCCGGGGGGTCCGGCCTTCCGGTCTCCGAGGCCCTGGGTTCGGCTGCCCGCCGTGCGCCCAGGGCCTTCCTTTTTTCTAGGGGTCCGTTCTTGGTGCGGATTGAGTGGGGGCATGGGGCGGAGGTGCGGCGCTCCCCTGGGCCGACACATGGCTAGGTGTACTGGGTGCAGCAAAAGTAGTGAGTGGAGATAGGGAGGTGAAAAGAGATGGAGATCCAAATTCAGTTTAAGCAAATCGCGGTAACCATGCAGGGGGGAAAGGTCCAACTGTACGGTCTGGCGGAGGGCGGGGCTTATGCGATAGATGGGGTCGTATACAAATACGATGAGCCGAACAGAAAGTGGCGTATGCTGTCAACTGAGGTCGCAGAACAAGAGTAGAGCCTCTTGACGGGAGAGGTGCCAGAACGAAGGACGGCAATCGAGTGAGGGGCATCTACAATGGGCGCGTTGAAGGCCGGCATGACATACGACGAAGCGGCGGAGCATCTTCGCCAGGAAATAGTCGGCACGCTACGACACGAGACCGAGCCGCTCGTTCGCGAAGCGAAATTCTTCGGAGCGACGCGCGCGATCATGTGCGACATCGACTACGTTGCGGCCCTATTCGAAGGCTGGGACGGCAAAGACCCCCGGCGCATCGCCACGCCGGAGAAGTTCCGGACCTTTGTGGAGACGGTATTCACAACTGCGACCGGCAATCAATGTTACAAGGTGTTCGCTGGCCATCTGTACGCGATGTATCGCGTCGGCACGGTTCACTTGCGCCACCCGAAGCAGCTTGAGAGCAAGACTGCATCAACCCCCGTGCTCTCATGGGGCATAATGGTTGAGCGTACCGAGGACTTTGACTACCCAGTGGGCGGCAAGGCATTCACCGGGACTCACATGCAACTGGTGAAAGTGGACGCCGCTAAGACCATCCTTCCGGTGTCCCTCAACGGGTTGTTTGAGGACTTCATCTTGGCGTGCGAGCATTTCGCCAAACTGCTTGAAGCAGAGAAGGCGGGCGGCTGCCATACGATGCTCGGCAAGTGGCGTAGTGTCGCAGACGCGTTAATCGCCCCGGACCGCACGAAGCTGCGATGGTAACGCGATGCCCGACATGGCGACCCGGAGGTGCCGCCCCCCACGCGCGGGAAAAACGGGGCATCCCGAGCCGACACGGAGGCGACCGGGGGGCTTGACAGCACGGATTCGTGAATAATGCAGGTTAGGGATTAAGTGGGGGTATTAACCGAGTTAAGTCGAGAGAAAGGAAAGGCTCTCGGGCAAGTAAGGGGGGAATGTTCGCTAGCTGAGGGATGTCAAACGTTGCGGAAAACGCCGCGTCTATTGCTTGCCTCGTATGATCGTGTTCAATGTGCGGGAAGGGCCTCAGAGTCGTGTTGCTCAATTGATCGAAGAGACTGGTAAATACGTCCAGCTGCTCAGCGTGTAAGGTGCGCACATCCAAGACCGGCATGTTGGTAAGCACAGGTTTTTTGTATTGAACGAAAGCGCCTTCGGTCTCTTCTCGGTGACCGAATAGCATCAACAATCCAAGGGTCGAGTTCAGCCACAGTACGAGTGTCTTCTCGTATGCCTCGAGATTCGAGCCGGAGTAATCGAATAGGAAGGGCCACCAAACATCGCCAAGTGCTTTCTGTGAAACCCGGACTGCTGCCAAGCTCTTGGTATTGAGGCGAGGTCGCTGAGAAATCATCACGTGGGCCGCCTTGGGCCAGAGATCGGTGGTTCTTCTAAGTACGGTGCGGCCTCGACGCGGTGCCGTGAGAGGAACCAAGTATTGATTCGGGGGCTGGCTCATGGAGCGGATAGCCTGTGCATCGTGCCCCCATAGTGCGGGAAACGGTGTAGGGTCGCTGGATGGATAGAAACCGTCGTAGACGTTCTCGAGGGTCGGGGCCGAGAGTGCCGAGGTGACCTAGAGGGCAAAGGGGAAGCCTGGCCACCACTCCGTGACCAGGTATGCGCACACTTCCGGCGAGAAGTTGGTAAAAAGTCTTAGTGAGCGGTGGCCCCAAAGAGCTGGACAGGAATCGGGGCGCGATAAGTGAAACTCTGCCGGGGTCACGTTACGCCGCCTCGAGCTGAGGCCGCGAGGCAAAGTAGACCATATCGGGGGTCTGGCCGTCCAGCGCTGTGTGAGGCCGGCCTTGGTTGTAAAAAGTAAAATAGGCGACCAGGTGCCGCTGGGCGTCAGGCACCGAGTCATAGGCATGCAGGTACACTTCCTCGTACTTGACGGTCTTCCAGAGGCGCTCAACGAAGCAGTTGTCGCGCCAGGCCCCCTTGCCGTCCATGCTGAGGGCGATGCCGTGCTGCTGGACCAGGGCGACGAAGGCCATGCTGGTGAACTGGCTCCCCTGGTCGGTGTTCAGGATCTCCGGGCAGCCGTGGGCCCGGATCGCGGCCTCCAGGGCCTCCAGGCAACCGTCCCCGGTCAGGGTGTTCGAGAGGCGCCAGGCCAGGACCCGGCGGGTCGCCCAGTCCAGCACGGCCACCAGGTAGAGGAAGCCCCGGCGCATGGGGAGGTACGTGATGTCCATGGCCCAGACCTGGTTCGGGGCCGTGATCGCCAGGGTGCGCAGCAAGTACGGGAACCCCCGGGGCCCCGGGTGCGGCTGGGTGGTGCGGGGGTGCCGGTACAGCGCTGCGATCCCCATCCGCCGCATCAACGTGGCCACGTGCTTCCGGCCGACGGCCATGCCCCGGAGGCGCAGCAGGTCCCGGAGCATCCGGCTCCCAGCGAAGGGATGCAGCAGGTGCAGCTCGTCGAGCTGCCGCATCAGGGCCAGGTCCCCTGCGCGGACGGGGCGCGGGGTGTAGTAGACCGAGGACCGAGTCACGGCCACCAGGCGGCACTGGTGCGTGACGGGCAGGGGGTGCTGGCGGTCGATCATCGCTTCGCGCTCGCATCGGGGATGCGACCGAGCGCGCCGGCCAAAAAATCGTTCTCCAGGACCAGCTGGCCGATCTTCGCGTGCAACGCCTTGACATCCGGCACGCTGGCCTGGCGCTCGGCGGACGTGGCGAAGAGCTCCAGCGCCCGCTCCAGGAGCTGGGCCTTCCACTGCGTGATCTGGTTGGGGTGGACGTCGAACTGCTGCGCGAGCTCGGCGAGGGTTCGATCGCCCTTCAGGGCAGCCAGGGCGACCTTGGCCTTGAAGGCGGGGGCGTGGTTCCGTCGGGACCGTTTCATGGGCTGCTCTCCTTGTGGGACGGCGATGCGTCCCGTCCAGTAGAGCAGAGTTTTCACTTAAACGCCTGTCCTATTTTCCGGAACCGGCTCTGTGAGTTCCGTCTGAGCAAATGCGACGGGGAACAGCCACAAATTGGTGCTTAGAATTGACCACGGTACAGACAACAATTCCCCGCATTTCGTACCCGAGGAGAATATCTCGGCTACCCCTGCGCCGCCGAATACGTCCGGGGCTTGTGCGTCTAGGATTGCCTGGCCGACGTGCAGGGCTTCAATGGCGTTATTGGGCTGCCGCCAAAGGTTGACCGCGAGCGTGCTCTCTGTTGGATCTGCGGCAGCGTTTCTTCGGCGTGCGAGAATGAGTGTTTCCCCTAGATTCGTGTTCTCGGAGAAGTTCCAGCGTTGCGGGTCATGGCTGACGATGATGTACTCGAGGTGGTATTCGTCGGCAAACAATTCTCTTGTCTTCTGCCAGGCGACACCGGAAAGGAGGGAGCGCGGGAGGACAAGGGCTAGTCTGCCATTGGGCTTCAGGTACTTATCGCCCAACGCGACGAATACTGAGCCAAGGCCAGCGGTGATGCTAGCCTTGAGATGAGTTCGCCTTACGACGGCACCGAGTTTGGCCTGCATTCGAGCGCGTTCCGTGGTGGGCAGGGTGCCAAAAAGACGGTTGGGTTGTCTGCTGCTCGTAAACGGCGGATTCATTATGCATAGGTCTAGGTCCGGAAGTTGAATTGCATGCTGGTTGGTGGTGGCCGCCGGACTCGTGCCGGAAACCATTTGCCCTCGGGATAACAGGGAAGGGTCTAGAGTTCTGGACTCTAAGAACTCCAGGCTACCCATTTTGCCTTCCGGACCGCCAAAGGCAAGTTGGCTTAGGTTGGTGACGTTGATCGGGATGCTTGGGACTCGGAGGGTTAGGGTGGAGGCTGTAAGGTGAATGGCCGATTGGAGAACGTCAAAACCGTAGAGCACATCGCTAACGATGGCTCGTTGCAATTCGTCAAAGTTGGGCCTAACCCTTTGGCGAACGCAGGCGTGAACGTAATTGTCGGTGATTGAGTCCGCTGCTGCCATTAAGAGAGTACCGGTACCGCAGGCGAGATCAGCGACCCGCAGAGAGGCGATGCTTTGAGGGCTCGACCAGTCAGCGGGGTATACGGGGCCGCTGAGGGCAAGCTTGGCCAATAGAGTCGCAGAGGGGATTGAGGTGTAAAACGCGCCTAGGTACTTCGCTTCCTCGAGGAGCCTATGGTAGATCCGGCCAGCTAAATCATGGCGTAGTGGGGCACGCCAAGCGACAATCTGGAGGGCTGCGTCAATGAGTCTCGTGATAGCCTGGTGCACGGGTTGGTCGGCGGAAAGAGAGGCAATTATTTTGCGTGCGATGGCAAAGATGGGGTAGTAGTTAACTTCCTCCAATATGAATCGCCAATGATCGGCGATCCCGTTTACGACTTCCTGGGGGCCGCGAAAGCGTTGGAGAGGGTGTACGTCTCGCCTACTTCGAGAGAGAACTTCCTGAAAAATCAGAGCGTTCAAGACCACAAGTCCGGATATTCTGCAAACGGCAGTGTGTTGTCTTTGGCGTAGCCTTGTGCTTCTCGTCGGGGGGAGGGGCGGAAGGTCGAGGGCCGCTGCGAATCTTTCTACCGTAGCAGGTTGGCTGATAAGTGTGCCGACAAGCAGGTTGACGTTTTGTTCAACGATGTCAACAGCTCGTGCCAATACCTCATCCCGAACCAATTGCTCGTAGCAACGACGCAGTGAGTCAGCGATATCGTCTATTGTTCCGCGTTGGAATGGGAGGGTGCGCCGGGGAGCGGGAAATAGCTCAAGCTGCTCGAGCGTAGCAAAGGACTCCGTTACAATGGCAAATCGTAGAGGGTTAGTTGGTATCGAATGCTGAGGGAAGTGATTCGAAGTCCAGCGTCCGAAAATCTACCGGATAAATGACCGCCATGCCGATGTGTGCGATTCCGTTTTCTACTCTCTCCTGGGCGGCATCGTAAGCCGCTCGCTCGGCATTGCGCGTGCTTGAGAACTCGGCTTCTATTGCAAGCCTGAGCCCGTTGAAATCCACAATCACATCGGGGAGCGCGGTTCTGCCGGTCAGCGGGGTGGGAAGAATCAGTTCAGGTGCGGCGATTAGTCCACGCTGTTGTAGGACCTGGGCCAGGACTGTGTTAACGACTTCCTGACGTTTTGCGCGGACCATGCAGCGGGCCCTCTTTACATGCTGAAGCGTGCCGCAAGTGGGCAGAGAATGTGAGACCGCAATGTGCCCCGGATAATACTTGAGAGGCTGGGTGGCGACAAGCGGTTTTTGGAGGGCAACTCCGCCCCTGGAAGGCCCACTCGCCAAGGCCCCCAAGACGGAAGCAACGGGACAAATTGAGTTGCCCCGTTGACGGGCCTTTGCCCTCTCTTTTTGCAAGCAATCTCCGTCCGCGCCGTGAGCGAGGGAACCCTCGCTAACACCCGCCGGAAGAAAATGGACCTGTCATTACTATTTGTATTGACATCCCTCCTGTCCTGCCCTATATTCTCGGTAGACAATACAAGCGGGGGGCATCATGAAGGCCATCGGGTACATTCGGGTAAGCACGGAAGGGCAGGCGGACACCGGGGTGAGCCTGGAGGCGCAGCGGGAGCGCATCGAGGCGTGGGCGACGGCGAACGGAGCGGAGCTGCTGACTATCCACCAGGACGCGGGGCTTTCCGCGAAGCGGGCGGATAACCGGCCCGCGTTGCAGGCGGCCCTCGCGCAAGCCTGCCGGGAGCGGGCGGCCTTGGTGGTGTACTCCCTGTCCAGGCTGTCCCGGAGCATCAAGGATACCCTTCAGATCGGGGAACGGCTGGCCAAGGCGGGCGCCGACCTGGTGAGCCTGTCGGAGCGGATTGACACCACGAACGCGGCGGGGCGGATGGTGTTCAACATGCTGGCCGTCCTGAGCCAATTCGAGCGGGAGCAGATCGGGGAGCGCACCCGGACGGCCATGTCCCACCTACGGACCCAGGGCCGGCGGATCTCCGGGGCGATCCCCTTCGGGTACGACTTGGCCCAGGACGGCGCTACCCTCACCGAGAACCCCGGGGAGCAGGCGAACGTCCGGCTGATTTGCGACCTCCGGGGCGAGGGATGGAGCCTCCGCGCCATTGCGGGCGAGCTGGGGCGGCGGGGCATCCCGACCAAGAGCGGACGGCCCTGGTCGGCCACGGTGATTCGAGGCATCATCGCGCGCGCCCGCCACCTGGAGCGGGCGGCGTAGGGAGGCACACCCCATGACCGCGAAGAAGCCCACACCCGAGCAGACGAGGAAGCTGGACAAGCTGGCGAAGGCCCTCAAGGACGTTCCCCCGGAGCGTCTGCGGACGATCCTGCGCAAGAATGCCGTCCTGCAAATTCGCCTGTCCGCAACGGAGAAGGCCAGTATCGAGCAGGCGGCGAAGCGGCGCGGCCTGAGCGTGACAAGCTACATTCTGCGATTGCATGAGCAGGCAGACCGCCTGCAGTAAAGACAGGAGGGGAGGTAGCATGGGCGAGAAGCGCACCCAGGAAAGCGGAATAGCGGAAATGGTGAAGGGGAAGCGACCAGCCGCACCCAAGGTCAAAGGCGTGTTTGAGCGCGGCGGGGAGTGGTGGATTCGCTGGCACTGTACCCTTGGCCACGAACACCGGGAGAAGGTCGGCCCCCGTGGGCTGGCGAAGGAACGGCACGGGGCCAGGCGGCGAGAGGTGCGAGAGGCCCGGCGGGATGGGCGGGAGTATTGTCCGAACCTTGACCCCCGACCGCATCCGATCATGTTCAAGGACCTCTGCCGAGAGTACAAGGCCTATGCCGAGGCGAACAAGCGCTCGCACCGGGACGACCGCCCGCGGCTGGCCAGGCTGCTGAAAGCCTTCCGCCGGAAGCTTGCTCGCGATATCACGCCCCAGGACGTAGAGGCCCTCAAGGTCTCGTTGGCCACTACGGCCCGCGGCGGCCGGCGGGGCGGCGATCCCGAGGAAAGGGGTAACCCCCTGAAGGTCGCGACCGTGAATCACCACTTGAAGCTGCTCAAGGCGATCTTCAATCGCGGGATCAAGACAGGGAAGCTGACCTATAACCCCGTGCGAGCGGTCAAGCTGTTCAAGGAGAACAATGCCCGGAATCGGTGCCTGAGTGCCGAGGAAGAGGCCCGGCTGTTCGCGCACCTTCCCGAGAGCATCAAGCCCCTGGTGACCGTGGCCCTTCACACGGGGATGAGGCAGGGAGAGCTATTGGCCCTCCGGTGGGATGACGTGGATTTCTACACGGGGACGCTTAGGGTCCGCGAGGCTAAGTCGGGCGAGGGGCGATCCGTGGTGATGAACAGCGTTGTCCGGGCTGCGCTCCAAACCGTGCGGCGGGAGCAGATCCAGAAGGCCCGGGCGGAGGCGAAAGGCGGGCGGGAGATCCTGAGCCCCTACGTGTTCTGCTCAAACAAGGGCCGTTTCCTGCACAACCTCGCCAAGGCCTGGTATCCGGCCCTGGAGGCGGCAGGAATCGAAGATTTTCGTTTCCATGACCTCCGGACACACCTTCGCATCTCGCCTTGCAATGGCGGGCGTGGACCTGTACACCGTGCAACGGGCCGGGGGGTGGAAAACGGCGGTCATGGTCCAGCGGTACGCGCACCTGTCGCCGGACCATGTACGCGCGGCGGTGGAGCGGCTGACTCAGCGTGGAAGCGGCACCCAGACCGGCACCAGGGCTTTTCGTGGGAATCCCGGCGACGGCGTAAGTGCTGAAGAACACATGGTGACCCGGCCGGGAGTCGAACCCGGAACACCCGGCTTAAAAGGCCGGTACTCTGCCAGTTGAGCTACCGGGTCAGGCGGAACGATCGAAGACGGATCAAATTATAGCCCCGCGCGGCGGGACAGTCAAAAGAGACTGACCTCACCCGAGCCACGGCCCCTCGCGCTCAGGCCAGGCCCCAGCCTTTCCACAGGGTGCTGGGCCGGACGATGGTCTGGTCGCGGCGCGGGCCCGTGGAGATGAGGGTGAACGGCACGCCCACCAGCTCCTCCAGGTGCTTGACATATGATCGGCACGTGGCCGGCAGCGCGGTCTCGTCGAGGACGCCGACGGTGGTCTGTCGCCAGCCCGGCAGCGTTTCGTACACCGGATGGCACTCGGCCAAGACATCCGGGTCGCTGGGGAATTCCTCGAGCAGCTCCCCCCCGTACCGGTAGCCGGTGCACACCAGGATCGGGTCCAGCTCGTCCAACACGTCCAGCTTGGTCAGGGCGATGGCATCCAGCCCGTTGACGCGGGCCGCATAGCGCACCCCCACGGCATCGAACCAGCCCGTCCGGCGAGGGCGGCCGGTGGTGGCGCCGAACTCCGCCCCGCGCTTGCGGATCAGCTCGCCCGTGGCGTCGGTCAGCTCCGTCGGGAACGGCCCCTCGCCCACGCGGGTCGTGTAGGCCTTGCACACTCCCAGGATGCCGTCGATCCGCTTGGGGCTCACCCCCGTGCCGGTGCAGGCCCCGCCGGCCGTGGCGCTGGAGGAGGTCACGTAGGGATACGTCCCCAGGTCCACGTCCAGGAGCGTCCCCTGCGCCCCCTCGAACAAGACCGGCTTCCCCTCCCGGATCAGCCGGTCGAGGATCTGCCCCGAATCCGCCAGCATCCCGCGGACGCGCGCGAACTGCTTGAGGTGGTCGCCGAGGATCTCCTCGGCCCGCAGCGCCTGCAGGGCCGTGTGCTCGGGGAAGTGGGCCTGCTTTTCCGCCAGGTTCTGAGCCAGCCGCTCTTGGAGCAACGCCGGATGGCGGAGGTCGCCGATCCGGATGCCGGCCCGGGCCATCTTGTCCACGTAGGCCGGGCCGATGCCGCGGCCCGTCGTGCCGATCTTCTTGACGGCGCACTGCTCGCGGGCCACATCCACCAGCTTGTGGTAGGGCAGCACCAGGTGGGCGCGCGCGCTGATGAAGAAGTGATCTTCGAACCGGACGTGCAGCCGCTCCAGCTGGTCCATCTCCTGGATCAGCTCGCCCAGATCGATCACCACGCCGTTTCCCAGGACGCAGGTCTTCCCCTTGCGGAGGATCCCCGAGGGGATCAAGTGCAGCACGACCTTCTCGTCGCCCACCACCACGGTGTGGCCCGCGTTGTTGCCGCCCTGGTAACGCGCGACGACGTCGAACCGCTCGCTCAGGACGTCGACGATCTTCCCCTTGCCTTCGTCTCCCCACTGCACACCGACCACGATCAGGTTCGACATGGCGTCCCTCGACTGCACTCTGTCCTACCGGTTGATTGGATCGCCTCCCAGACGGTCCGGTCGGCATCGCTCCCGGGCCGAAAGGTCCCTGCTCAGGCCGGCCACGGGGAGTCCCCCCGGGCCACGGCGGCCTCGAAGATCTCCAAGGCCATCGTACGCTGCGCCCCGGTTCGCAGTTCGTGGAGGAGCAGCGCGCCCGCCGGCTGATCGCCGGCGCCGAGGATCACGGCCCAGCGGATGGCGGCGGCCCGGGCATACGCCAAAGAGCCCTCCAGGTCGCGCTTGATGATGTCCCGAGCCACGCGGATGCCATGGCTCCGCAGCAGGCGGGCCAGCCGGTGGGCGACCCGCTTGTCCGGATTGAACTCGATCAGAAGGACATCCGGCCCGGGAGCCTCCGGCAGGGCCTGGGCCGCCTCCAGGGCGGCCATGACCCGCTCCAGGTCAAAACTGAACCCCGTGGCCGGACAGGGATATCCGAACTGCCCGATGAGATGATCGTAGCGACCGCCCCCGGACAGCTGGTACCCCAGCCCGCGGGCGAAGGCTCCGAAGACGATCCCCGTGCAGTATTCGAATGCGTGCGCCTCCGCCAAATCCAGGATCACGTGCTCGGCCAGCCCGTAATTTTCCAGGATGGTCACGACGTCGGCCAGGTTCGACACCGCCGCCCGCGACGCCGGCGGGAGCCGCAGCCGGGACGCCTCCGCCAGGATCCCGCGGTCGCCATACAGCCGGGGCAGGGTCAGCAGGGCCTCCCTCCAGGCGGGATCTCCAGGGACCTCCTTCAGGAGGAGCTCCAGCTCCGCAGGGTCCTTGCGACGCACGGCCGAGACGATGCGCGAGCGCAGGGGGGTCGGCGGCTGCAAGGCATCGAGCAGGCCGCGGACCACCTCTACCTGCCCCACGTCGATCTGAAAGGCCGTCAGTCCGGCGGCCTGGCAGCCCTCGACCGTCATGGCGATCATCTCGGCGTCCGCTTCGGCATCCTCCAGCCCGATCAGCTCGACCCCGACCTGGCGGAACTCCCGCTGCCGGCCGGCGCGGGGCTCGTGGTAGCGGAACACGTTCCCGGCGTAGGCGAGACGCAGGGGCAGGGACGCGCGGCGCAGGGTGGTCGCGACCAGCCGAGCCACCTGCGGGGTCAGATCCACGCGCAGGGCCAGCAGGCGGCCGGTCTGGCGGTCGACGAACTTGAAGATCTGATCGTCGGCCTCCTCTCCCGTGGGACGCTCGAACACCTCCAAGTACTCGAACGTGGGGGTCGTGATCTCCCGGAACCCCCAGCGCTCGAAGACGGAGAGGAGGCGCTGCTCCACCGTGCGCCTCTGCGCGGTCTCAGTGGGGGTGAAGACGCGCACCCCTTTCGGAATGGCTGTGCGAGGGATCATCGGTCACGACTCGCAGTTTCCGGTTCGAACGTCTTCTGTTCGAGGTTCGCAATCCGGAACATCGAACCTGCAACCTCGAACAGGTCAACCGCTTTTTGCCTTACACCCGGACCAGCTTGGCGTAGACGACGTTGGGCATCCGCCGGATCTCGTTCAAGACCGGCCCGGGGATGGGCTCGTCCACGTTCACCACCGAGACGGCGCGGCCGCCGCGCTGCTCGCGCCCCAACGCCATCCCGGCGATGTTGACGTTGCTCTGTCCCAAGAGCGTCCCCAGCCGGCCGACCATGCCGGGCACGTCCAGGTTGGAAAAGATCAGGAGGTAGCCGTCCGGGACCGCCTCCAGGCGGAACCCGTCGATGTCCACGACCCGCGGCGCTTGCCCGTAGAGGGTGCCGGCCACCCGGGTTTCCCCCTGGTCCGTGCGCAGGGCGACCGAGATCAGGCTGGCGAAATCCGTCAGCTCGGCGGACTTCGTCTCGACCACCCGGACGCCGCGCGCTCGGCACACCGCCATAGCATTGACCATGTTCACGTCGTCGTGGATGGGGTCCATGATCCCCTTGACCGTCCCCGCCGTCAACGGGGCGCAGTCCAGCCTGGCGATGTCCCCGCGAAAGGCCAGCTGCACCTCGGCCAGGCGCCCTTCGGCCAACTGGGACGCCAGGCGCCCCAGCTTTTCGCCCAGGGTGAGGTACGGTTGAAGCGCGCGCAGCAGCTCCAGCGGGACCGACGGGGCGTTGACCGCGTTCCGGATGATGCCCCGCTGCAGGTAATCCACGATCTGCTGGGCCACCTCCACCGCCACCGCCTCCTGGGCCTCTTCGCTGGCCGCGCCGAGGTGCGGGGTCGAGATGAAGTTGGGAAGGGCGAACAGGGGACTGTCCGTGACGGGTTCTTCGGCAAACACGTCCAGAGCGGCCCCGGCCACCTTGCCCCTCGTAAGGGCGTCGTGCAGGTCCGCCTCGTTGACGATGCCGCCCCGGGCGCAGTTCACGATTCGGACGCCGTCCTTCATCCGGGCGATGCTCGCGGCGCAGATGAGGTTTGCGGTCTCCGGCGTCCGGGGAATGTGGAGGGTGATGAAATCCGCCTGGCGATACAGGTCGGGCAGCTCGGCCAGCTCCACGCCGAGGGCCTGGGCCCGCTCGGCGCTGATGAAGGGATCGAAGACCAGCAGCCGCACATTGAATCCCTTGGCCCGTTTGGCCACCTCGCTGCCGATCCGCCCCAACCCGATGATGCCCAGGGTCTTGCCCGACAGCTCGGTGCTGACGAACTTCTCCTTCTCCCACTTCCCGGCCTTCATGGAGGCGGCGGCCTGGGGGATGCGCTTGGCCAGGCTGAGGAGCATGGCCAGCGTGTGCTCGGCGGCGCTGATGGCGTTGCCACCCGGCGTGTTCATCACCACCACGCCCCGGGTCGTGGCGGCCTCGAGGTCGACGTTGTCCACGCCGACGCCGGCTCGGCCCACCGCCTTGAGCCGCGGCGCGCCCGCCAGGACGTCCGCGGTGACCCGCGTGGCGCTGCGCACGATGAGGGCGTCCGCGGCCTGGAGGCGCTCCTTGAGGGCCTCGGGCGACATGGAGTTCCGGACATCCACCTCGATGCCCGGACTTCCCAGGAGCAGGTCCACCCCCTTCGGCGACAGGTTGTCGGTCACCAGGACCCGTGCGCGCGAGATAGGCAACTCGAACTGACCGGTCATGCGTCCCCCCGTGCGACGGACCATCGCGGCCCTACGCCCGCAAGACCTCTTCGGCGGCCGCCACACCCCGGCCCAAGGTCAGGGGATGCCCCAGGCCGGCCAGGACCATCTCCAGCGCCCCCAGGACGGTCAGGATGTCGAAGCCGTCCACATAGCCCATGTGCGCGATCCGAAAGATCTTTCCCTTCATGCTCCCCTGCCCGCCGGCGATGGTGATTCCCCGGGCGCGCAGGCCTTTGACTATGGTCCCCCCGTCGACCGTGGCCGGGGCCTTGGCGGCGGTGCAGGCGTTCCCCGGATGCTCGGCGAACAGCTCCAGCCCCAGCGCCTGGATGCCCGCCCGGGTGGCGCGGGCCAGCCGCTCGTGCCGGGCAAAGACATTGGACAGTCCCTCCGCCAGGATGAGCCGCAGGGACTCCCGCAGCCCCACGACCAGGGACACCGCGGGCGTATAGGCGCTCTGGTTAGCCTGGATGGCCTTCCGCTCGGCCGCGAAATCGAAATAGTACCTGGGAAGCCGGGCTCGGGGAGCCAGCGCCCAGGCCTTGTCGGAGACGGCGGCGAAGGCCAGACCGGGGGGCAGCATCAGCGCTTTCTGGGATCCGGCCACGACGGTGTCCACCCCCCAGGCGTCCATGGGCAGGTCCATGACCCCCAGGCTGGTGATGGCATCCACCACCAGGATGGCCTTGGTCTGGCGGACGACGGCGGCGATGGCCTGGATGTCGTGCATCGCCCCGGTGGAGGTCTCGCTATGGGTGGCGAGGACGGCCTTGGCGTCCGGCTCGCGATGCAGGGCGGCGGCAATCGCGGCGGGGTCCACGCTCTGCCCGTAGGGCACGTCCACCGGGTGGACGCGCACCCCGTAGGCCTCGCAGATCTCGGCCCAGCGCTCCCCGAACTTCCCCCCGCGCACGACCACCACGAGGTCGCCCGGGGACAGCGTGTTCACCACCGCGCCTTCCATGGCCCCGGTCCCCGAGGCGGCGAACATCAGGACCTCGTTCTGGCACTGGAAGAGTAGGCGCAGGTCCCGGCGCACGTCGGCGAACAGGGCCTCGTACTCCGGCGTCCGATGATGGATGATGGGCTGGGCCATGGCCTGGAGAATCTGAGGGGGGATCGGGGTGGGACCCGGCGCGAGCAGGTAGTGCTTCATCAGGCGAATCCTCTTACGGGAATGGCGACGGAAAGACCCCGGATCGTGCGGCGTGGCCGGCGGCCTGGACACGGGGCGCACCGGGATGGCGCTGCTGCAAGGCAGGCGACATTCCTTGGGGACTATACTCAAGCGCCGCAAGATGTGTCAAGGCGATTCCCGGCCGGGCGCGCCCGGCCGAAGGGTGCTCGAGCCCTTGAGGAAGGCGGGTGCCTATGCTAGGGTGCACCAGCCGGCAGGGGCAGCCGGGAGATCCGGCGGGCAGCCATCCGGGGCGGTTGGCCGGAAGGGACGAGCGTGACCGAAAAGAAGTGGCGCGGGTATGCGATGGTTGTCGGGGCCACCATCTGCTGGGGGACCATGGCCACGGTGGCGAAACTTCTATTCCGCGACCGCGGCGTGGATCCGCTGGTCCTGGTGGTGGTCCGATCATACCTGGCTGCCCTCATCCTGCTCTTGGGCTTGGCTGCCGTGAACATCGGACAGCTGCGGGTCGGCCGGCGGCAGCTCTGGGCGGCGGGGATCGTGGGCGTGGGCGGCCTCATGACCAACAACTTTCTCTACTTCGAGGCCATCCATCTGACCAATGTGGCGACGGCCCTGCTGCTCCAGTACCAGGCCCCCGTCCTGGTTGCGCTCTACTCGCTGCTGGTCGACCGGCAGCGGCTTTCCGGCCGGCTGGTCATGAGCCTGGGGCTGGCGGTGGGAGGATCCGTGCTGGTAGTGCGGGCCTACGACCCGGCGGTGCTTCGCACCGACTTCCTGGGCGTCGCCGCGGGCCTGGGCACGGCGTTCGCCTTCGCCTTTTACATCCTGACCAGCCGGGCCGCCCTTCGAACGCTCCCCCCCTGGACGCTCCTCGCCTATGCCTACCTGTGGGCCAGCGCCGTCTGGATGCCGATCCTGCCTCCCTGGCGGCTCGCCAGCCTCCTCTACGGGGCCGGGACCTGGGCGGCGTTCCTGGCCATCGCCAGCATCGGGACCGTGATTCCCTTCGGCCTCTTCATCAGCAGTCTGCGCATCCTCGCCGCCACGCAGGCGAGCATCGTCAGCGTCCTGGAGCCCGTGGTGGCGGCCTCCGCCGCCTTCCTGCTGCTGGGAGAGACCCTGCTCCCGCTCCAGATCCTGGGCGGGGGGATGGTCCTCGCTGGCGTGATCATGGTGCAAACCACGTAGGATACCCCCCCGGGCAGCTCGGCGCCGACGAGAATCAACTGACTGGGAGGCGCGGCGATTACCGCTTGACGCTCGAGCGCTGAGTGTGCTTAATTGAAGAGCAGGCGGGATATCACGCACGAGAGACCCGCAGCCGCTGCATGCCCGCAACGCACGGGTCGAGGCGATGGACGCCCTGATTCTTTCTCTGGATGGATGGGCGGTGTTTTTGTTCGTGATGTCCGTCTTCCGGATTCCTCCTCCACGGTTCGCGATTGCCGGTAACCAGATTGACCACGCCCCTGCGAGTCGGGCGAGGCGATCGAGAGAAAGCACGACCTGCCTGCGGTGCCGGCCGGCTCATGGGGCACCGCACTGACCGCATTCATACGTCTCCGCTCGGATCGTATCGGAAACGGGATGGGAGTTTACCGCCCAATGGCGGGACGCAGCGTCATTGGATAGACCGCGGCATTCACTGCCTGATGTTGCGGCATGACCGCGGCGGGCGACTTCGGTCAAGCCATCTCGCCGCCGGGGTGATCCTCCATTCCCGGGTGGGCGCTGCACCGTGATCGACGCGCCCTCTGCCTCCGGCAGAGGGTAACCGCACCCCGCCTCGGGCGGGACAGCCGCCGGATACCGGCGGATCGGGAAGGGGGGTGATAGATCGCAAGAGCCTGCCGGACCCGTGAGGCCGCGGAGCCTCCCGGTCTTTTCGGGGGCCCCTCCGGTGCAGGCGGCCCGGCATTCCCTCCACGAGGACTCCTCGGCGGCTGCCGTCTCGGGATCGATCGCGGCGGGCTCCGCAGGCCTTCCGGGGAATCCATCTGCGAGTGATGCGTGTTGTAACTGGGCGGCCGGGCTTCCTGGCCGCCAGGAGCGTACAAGGAGGCGCGGAAATGAAGGACCACGGACCCACAAGCTCGCCGCGTCCGCGGCACGGCTCCCTGCGGTGGCTCGGCCTGGCCGGCGGTGCCATCGTCCTCGGGGTAGCCCTCGTCTTGCTCAGCGGCCTCGGCGGATGGGCGGCTGCCCGCGCGGCCGAGCCCATCAAGATCGGGATCCTGCTGCCCAAGTCCGGGACCTATTCCGTGCAGGGCATGTACGGGTACAACGGCGCCACGATCGCCGTGGACGACTTCGGCGGGAAGGTGCTGGGCCGGCCGATCCAGCTGCTCTGGGAGGACGAGTCGAATCCCCAGCAGTCGGTGCAGCGGATGCGCAAGTTCATTGAAGAGGACAAGGTCGTAGCGGTGCAGGGCGGGGTGAGCAGCGGCAACGTGCTGGCCATGATGCCCATCGCCCAGCAGGAGAAGGTCCTGCTGATGGCCTCGGATCCGAACGCGACGGAGATCACCGGGAAGAACTGCAACCGGTACACGTTCCGGGTGGATCTGCCGAACCATGTCACGGTGCAAACGGTGCTGCCGTCGCTCTGGCAAAACGGGAAGAACAAGCGCTGGTACTTCCTCTCGGCGTCGTACGCCTGGGGCATCGACGCGTACCAGCAGATGAAGGCCCTCCTCCAGAAGGAGCATCCCGACGCGGTGATCGTCGGGGAGGACCAGGCGCCCCTGGGCACGACGGACTTCAGCTCCTATCTGCTGAAGATGCGGGCGGAGAAGCCGCAGGTGGCGTTCCTGGGCGAGGGGGGCACGGACCTCACGGCCTTCCTGAAGCAGATGCACAACATGGGCATGACCCAGAGCGTTGTCGTGTCCTCGCCCATCGTGAACGACTCCGACTTCTGGGCGGCAGGACCGGAAGCCTCTACCGGGATCTACCCGAAGCTCTGGAACTACGACAGCCCGTATAACACCACCAGCAGCAAGGAGTTCGTCAAGCGGTACGAGGCCAAGTTCAAGGGGGCTCCCGAAGTCAACAGCTGGGGGGATTGGTTTGCCATGACGTCCATCCTGATGGCCATCCGGGAGACCCGCTCCACCGACTCGGCGAAGCTGGTCGAGTTCCTCGAGAATCACAAGTTCACCGGCTACAAGGACATGCCCATCTACTACCGCTCCTGGGACCACCAGCTCATCCAACCCACGTACGTGGCAGACGTGAGGAATCCCATCACCACCAAGTACGACTACTTCAAGATCACTGCGCAAGAGCCCAAGGGTGGCGAGGCAGCGCTGAACGAATTCTACGGAACGCAGCAAGAGAGCGAGTGCCATATGGGGCCGCTCAACTAGCCTCTCTTGTGTATTGAAGCTTGCGCGGCAGGCGGATGGGCGGCGCCGGGGGATGGACTTGTCCCCCGGCGCCGCTTTGGCACACAGACGGAAGGGGGGCATGGGCATGCTCGACCTCGTCATCGCCCAGGTGATCAACGGCTTGGTGCTCGGGTTCCTGTACGTCCTGATCGCCGTGGGATTGTCCGTCATCTTCGGCATGATCGGCATCGTGAACTTCGCCCACGGGGTGTTTTTCGCGCTGGGTGCCTACTTCGCGCTGACGGTGCGGCCGTTTGTGGGGAATGCGGGGGTCCTTATCGTCGCGCCCCTCCTCGTAGGGGTGGTGGGCATGCTCGTCGAGGCGACCCTGTTGCGGCCCCTCTACGGCGAGGACCCGCTACTGGGACTCCTCCTCACCTTCGGCTTGGCCTTATTTGTGGAGGAGTTGATCCGGACGGTGTGGGGCACGCTGGGGTTTCCGTTCAACCCCCCTGCTTTTCTGGAGGGGTTCCTCGCCTATGGCCCGATCTTCATCACCAAATATCGACTGGCGGTCCTGATTATCACCGTGCTCATCCTTGCGGGTCTTTGGCTCTTCCTGGAGAAGACGCCATGGGGTCGCATCATCCGGGCGGGGAGCCGGGACGCCGAGATGGTCAGCATGCTCGGCATCAACCTCCGGACGGTCTTCACGGCTGCCTTCGGGTTCGGGACGGCCCTGGCCGGCGTCGCCGGGGTCCTGGCGGCCCCGCTGTGGACCGTCCAGCCATCCATGGCGGAGCTGGCCATCATGCCGGCGTTCGTGGTGGTGACGATCGGCGGCCTGGGCAGCTTCCTGGGGTCCGTCATCGCCGGACTGCTGGTCGGGGTGAGTGTCGCCCTATCCATCCAGTTCTGGCCGCAGGCATCCAGCGCCGTCATGTACGTGTTGATGGCCTTGGTCCTCCTGGTGCGGCCGCGGGGTCTACTCGGCGAGCGGTGGGAGCGATTCGAATGAGCCAGCTCAGGCGCACCCTCAACCATCCGATTGTGGTCCTCGCCGTCGTCTTTGCGCTCCTCCCGTTCGTGCTCCCGAGGATCGGCTCCACGGTCAGCCTGGGCACGGGAGATCGTGCTCTACACGCTGTACGGCATCGGCTACAACCTGCTGCTGGGATATACCGGCCTGGTGTCGTTCGGCCCCTCGGCCTATTTCGGCGTGGCCGCATACGGGGCCGGGCTGGCCCAGATCCACCTCTCCTCCAACGTGTATCTCGCGGTCATCCTGGGGACGGCCGTCGCAGCCGTCACCGGGGTCCTCCTGGGCCTGCTGATCCTGCGGCGCCGGGGCCTCTACTTCTCCCTCTTGACCCTGGCGTTCACCCAGCTGTTCTACGAGATTGCGTTTCAGTGGACCAGTGTGACCGGGGGCGAGAACGGGCTGCAAGGGATCACGCGGCCCAGCCTGGACAACCGCCTGCTGTTCCACGCGTTCTGCTCGATCATCGTCCTCGGCGCGGTCTACCTGCTGTGGCGAATCGTTCACTCGCCCTTCGGCCGCGTCCTGGAGGCCATCCGGGACAACGAGCAGCGCACCCGCTGCCTGGGGTACAACACCGGCCGATACAAGCTGGTGGCCTTCGTCCTCTCGTCCACCTTCATGGGCCTGGCCGGCAGCCTCCTCACCTTTCTGATCCAGGGGGTCTATGCCGATATCATGAGCTGGCAGCATGCCGGCGACCCGGTGATGATGACGATTCTCGGCGGGATGCACCATTTCCTGGGGCCGATGTGGGGCAGCGCCGTCTTCGTGATCCTGCGGGACCAGTTGAGCTCGTACACCGAGCACTGGTGGCTGTTCTTCGGGGCCATTCTCATCGGCTTCATCCTGCTGTCGCCCGAAGGGTTGTCGGGCATCTACGCGCGGCTCCGCCGGGGCTCCCGGTGGGGGCTCACCCGCACGGTCATCCCGCCGCGCCCGGCGGCGGTGGGCGTGCCCGGCAACGGCCGCACGGTGGCCGGCGGCGACGGCCCCATCCTGTCCGTCCATTCGCTGTCCAAGCGGTTCGGCAATCTGGTGGTGGCCGACGCCGTCAATCTGGAGCTTCGCCAGGGCGAGCTGCACAGCCTGATCGGACCGAACGGCGCGGGCAAGACGACGCTCTTCAACATGCTGACAGGACTCGTGCCCAGCGACGGGGGCGAGGTGCGCTTCAAGGGGCGCAGTCTCAACTCCATGACGCCGGACAAGCGAATCAACGCCGGGCTGGGCCGCTCCTTCCAGATCCTCAGCATGTTCAAGAATCTGACCGTCTTCGAAAACGTGCGGGTGGCCGTGCAGGCGCGCTCGCCGCACCGCTTCTCGCTGTGGCGGGACGCCTACGCCATCCCCGACATCATCGAGCGCACGTGGGCGATCCTCGATTCCGTCGGTTTGGGGGACCGGGTCAAGGAGACCGCCAACGACCTCCCGCACGGGGAGCAGCGCCTGCTGGAGATCGCGATCACCCTGGCCACCGAGCCGGAGGTCCTGCTCTTGGACGAGCCCCTGGCCGGCCTGGCCAGCGACGATCGGGAGCGGATCGCCGCCCTGATTCGGCGGCTGGCCGGCCAGCACAGCATCCTCCTGATCGAGCACGACATCGACCGGGTCATCGCGCTCTCCGATCAGATCACGGTCCTGCACCAGGGGCAGATCATCGCGGAGGGGGAGCCCCAGGCGGTCGTCAATCACCCGCAGGTGGTCACAGCCTATCTTGGGCGGCGTGAGGAGGCCCACCCCGCGGTGACCGTCGGCGTCCGCACCGCCCGGCCGGGGGCTGCGGAGGCGATTCTCACCCTGCAAAACGTCACCTCCGGCTACGGGGGAAGCCGCGTCCTGCACAATGTGAACCTGGAAGTGGGCAAGGGCGAGCTTGTGGCCCTGCTCGGACGAAACGGCGTCGGCAAGACCACCACCCTGCGGACCATCATCGGCGCGGTCAAGCCCATGGCCGGGACCATCAAGCTCCACGGCCAGCGGATCGGGGGGCGGCCGCCCCATCGGATCAACCACGCGGGGATTTCCATCGTTCCCGAAGGGCGCCGCATCTTTCCCAATCTCACGGTCCTGGACAACCTGCAGCTGGCCCAGCGTCCGGGGGGATGGAGCGTGGAGGAGGCCTTCGCCCTTTTCCCCGCGCTCCGCGGGATCCAAGCGTCCAAGGGGGAAAGCCTGAGCGGGGGCGAGCTGCAGATGCTGGCCATCGCCCGGGCCCTGATGGCGCCGACCGACCTCCTGCTCTTGGACGAGCCGCTGGAAGGTCTGGCGCCCGCGATCGTGAACGAGGTCCTGACGGCCATCGGGAAGCTGCAGGGGCACGCCAGCATCCTCATCGTGGAGCAGAAGGTCGACCTCATTCTCCAGATGGCCGACCGCGCCTATGTGATGGTCAACGGCGAAATCGCCTACGCAGGCGATGCGGAGACATTGCGACACGACGAAAGCCTGAAAGTACGCCTCCTGGGCGTGTGAGAGGAAGGGGGCGTGGCACGGCCCCCTTCATCCGCTCCAGGGCTTCGGACCCGGGCCAACCCTCGGAGACCAATTCGGCTGGCGCCGCGACGGGTGTCGGCCCCCGGGGGGTCGTGGCGGCAACGGCCGGAATTCCCGGCGATTACCGGCGCCTCGACGCCGCCGCGTCGGTTGACACCGGCGGGATTCCCTGCTAGGTTTGACTGCCTCACGCCGCCTCTGCGATACCATGGACGACGCCCCGGGGTGGGGCGTTTTTTCTTGGCGGGATCCCTCTCCCGGGAGGCTCGGCGCGCCGGCGAGTCTTGCCGGGGTGGAGAGGGAACTGCGGGCGTGCCCGCCGCTCCCGAAGGACCGAAGCCGACATGGACTACAAGGCCACGCTGAACCTGCCCAAGACCGATTTCCCCATGCGCGCCAACCTGCCGGAGCGCGAGCCCGAGAGGCTGCGCCGCTGGGAGACGCAGCGCCTGTACCAGCTGCTGCGAGCGGCGCGGGCCGGCCGGGAGATGTGGGTGCTGCATGACGGGCCTCCCTACGCCAACGGCCGCATCCACATGGGCCACGCCCTCAACAAGATCCTGAAGGACTTCATCATCAAGTCCCGCTCCATGCGGGGCGACGATGCCGTGTATGTGCCGGGCTGGGACTGCCACGGGCTGCCCATCGAGCACCAGGTGGACAAAGAGCTGGGAGGCAGGGCTCAAGAGATTCCCATCCCCGAGAAGCGGCGGATGTGCCGCGCCTATGCGGAAAAATACATCAACATCCAGCGGGAGGAGTTCCGGCGGCTGGGGGTGCTCGGCAACTGGGACGCCCCCTACCTCACCATGGATTTCCGGTACGAGGCCAACATCTTCCGCGAACTGGCCAAGTTCGTCCTGGCCGGCAGCGTCTACCGGGGCTTGAAGCCGGTGCACTGGTGCACCTCCTGCCTGACGGCGCTGGCCGAGGCGGAGGTGGAATACCAGGATCATACGTCCCCCTCGATCTACGTGGTGTTCCCGCTGGCCTCGGATCCGGCCGCGCTCGATCCCGGCCTGGCCGGGGCCTCCGTCGGCGTCGCCATCTGGACCACCACGCCGTGGACCCTGCCCGCCAACCTGGCCATCGTCGTCCATCCCACGGAGGACTACGTGGTCATCCGGAGCGGCGGACGGCATCTCATCCTGGCGGAAAAGCGGCTGGAAGAGACGGCCCGGACGTGCCGGCTGGCCAGCCCCGCCGTCGTCTGCCGCTTTCCCGGCTCCCGGCTGGAAGGCCTGGCCGCCCGCCACCCCTGGCTCGACCGTCCCTCGCCCATCTTCACCGCCGAGTACGTGACCATGGACCAGGGAACGGGCTGCGTCCACACGGCGCCGGGCCACGGGGCCGACGACTACGAGACCGGGATGAAGCACGCGCTCCCCGTGTACAACCCGGTGGACGACCAGGGACGCTTCGTGCCGGACGTGGCCCACTTCGCCGGAATGAACGTCTGGGAGGCGAACCGGGCCATCATCGAAAAGCTGCGGGCCGACGGGACACTCCTCCACGCCGAGCCGTTCCAGCACACCTACCCCCATTGCTGGCGCTGCAAGAACCCCATCCTCTTCCGGGCCACCACCCAGTGGTTCATCTCCATGGAGGCCAACCAGCTGCGCCAGAAGGCGCTGGACGGCATCCGGCAGGTGCGCTGGATCCCGTCCTGGGGGGAGGAGCGGATCGCGGGGATGATCGCCAACCGGCCGGACTGGTGCATCTCCCGCCAGCGGGCCTGGGGCGTGCCCATCGCCCTGCTGGTGTGCACGGCCTGCAACGGCCTGCTGGCCGATCCGGCCGTCCTGGAGCATGTGGCGTCCCTCATGGACCGGGAGGGGGCCGATGCCTGGTTTGCGCGGGAGGCGGCGGATCTCGTCCCGCCGGGCACGACCTGTCCAACCTGCGGGGGCACCGCGTTCCGGAAGGAGAAGGACATCCTGGACGTCTGGTTCGACTCGGGGGTCAGCCAGGCGGCCGTGCTGCGGGTCCGGCCCGACCAGCACTGGCCGGCGGAGATGTACCTGGAGGGGAGCGATCAGCATCGGGGCTGGTTCCACTCGTCCCTGCTGGCCGCCGTCGGTGTCCAGGGAGGGCCGCCGTACAGGTCGGTCCTCACCCACGGCTTCGTCGTGGACGGCGAGGGCCGCAAGATGTCCAAGTCCCTGGGGAACGTCATCTCTCCCCAGGAGGTGATCGAGAAGTACGGGGCGGAGATCCTGCGCCTGTGGGTGGCGGCCGAGGACTACCGGGACGACATCCGCCTGTCCGACGAGATCCTCACCCGCCTGGCCGAGGGGTACCGGCGCATCCGAAACACCTGCCGGTACCTGCTGGGAAACCTGTACGACTTCGATCCGGGCCGGGACGCGCTGCCGGCCGCCTCGCTCTTGCCCATCGATCGCTTCATCCTGCACCGGCTGCAGCGACTGACGGAGCGGGTGCGCGCCGCCTACGAGAGCTACGAGTTCCACGTCCTGTACCACAGCCTGCACAATTTCTGCGCCGTGGATCTCAGCGCATTCTACCTGGACGTCCTGAAGGACCGGCTCTACACCTCGCCCCCCGCGTCGCCCCTGCGGCGCTCGGCGCAGACGGCCCTGTTCGAGGTGCTGGCGGCGCTGGTGAGGCTGATGGCGCCGGTGCTCTCCTTCACCGCGGATGAGGTGTGGGGGTATCTCCCCATGCGGGACAAGCCGGCCAGCGTCCACCTGGCCGAGTTTCCGTCGGTGCGGGCGGAGTTGATCGACGAGCCGCTGGCCCAGGAGTGGGAGCGCTTGCTGGGGGTCCGGGACGAGGTGCTGCGGGGTCTGGAGCTGGCGCGGAAGGAGAAGCGAATCGGCAGCTCCCAGGAGGCCGCCGTCGAGCTGGAGGCGCCCGAGCCGGACGAGGCGTTCCTGGCGGCCCACCGCGAGGAGCTGGAGACGATCTGCATCGTGTCGCGCCTGGCGGTGCGGCGGGGCGGCCAGCCGGCCGGATCCGGTCTCGTGGTGAAGGTGACGCGCGCGCCGGGGACGAAGTGCCAGCGCTGCTGGAATTACCGGGAGGACATCGGAAATTCTGCGTCGCACCCGGAGCTCTGCCGGCGCTGTGCGGAGGCGCTGCAGGGGTCATGAGCTTTTTTCTCACGGCCCTGGCCGTCATCCTTCTGGACCAAGCGACCAAGGAAGTCATCGTCCGGTCCCTGCAGCTGGGCCAGACCATTTCGGTGGTGCCGGGTTTCTTCGATATCAGCTTCGTCCTGAATCCGGGGGCCGCCTTCGGATTTCTGGCCGGTCTGCCCGAGGAGGTGCGCAACCCGTTCTTCATAGCCATCTCCGTGGCGGCCATCGTCCTCATCCTGGTCTACCGGCTCCGGGTCATGCCGCGGGCCGGCCTGGTCTCCACGGCCTTGGCCCTGATCCTGGGCGGGGCGTCCGGCAACCTGATCGATCGACTGCGCTACGGGATGGTCGTAGACTTCCTGGACGTTCACCTGCACCAGTATCACTGGCCGTCCTTCAACGCCGCCGACTCGGCCATCTCGATCGGGGTGGGCCTGATGCTGCTGGACCTGCTCCTGGAATGGTTCCGGGAGCCGCCCGCGACCCGTCCGTGAGGCCGGCCTGGTCGGCCGGCCGCCTTCCCTACCATGGACCTGCATGAGTTTGTCGTGGGGGCGAACGAGGCGGGCCAGCGCCTGGACATGTTCCTGGCGCGGGTGAGCGGGCTGTCGCGCGCCCACATCCAGCGACTGATCGCCGAGGGGCGGGTGCTGGTGGACGGGCATCCGCAGAAGCCGGGCCGCGCGGTGAATCCGGGAGGGCGCATCCGGCTGGAGATTCCGCCGGCCGTCCCGCTGGCCTTGGTCCCGGAGATCATGCCCCTGGATATCCTGCACGAGGATTCCCACCTGCTGGTGCTGAACAAGCCCGCGGGGCTGGTGGTCCATCCGGGGGCCGGCCGGCGCACGGGCACGCTGGTGCACGGCCTGCTGGCGCACTGCCGGGAGCTGCCGGGAATCGGCGGCGTGGAGCGTCCGGGCATCGTGCATCGCCTGGATCGGGACACCTCCGGGGTCATGGTGGTGGCCAAGACGGAAGCCGCGCACCACGCGCTCAGCCTGCAGTTCAAGACCCGCGTGGTACAGAAATGGTATCTAGCCCTGGTGCACGGCGAGATGCGGGAGGGGGCGGGGCGGATCGAGGCGGCCATCGGGCGGCGCGAGACCGACCGGCAGCGCATGGGCGTCCGGGAGCGCGGCGGCCGGGAGGCCCGCACCGCCTACCGGGTGCTCCGACGGCTGCCCGGGATGACCCTGGTTGAGCTCCGTCTGGAGACGGGCCGCACCCACCAGATCCGGGTGCACCTGGCGCATATCGGCCATCCCGTGGTCGGTGATCGGGTGTACGGGGGACGGCGGGAGCGCCGCCGGACCGGCCAGGAGGGCCCGGCCGCCGAGCGGCAGATGCTGCATGCCTGGCGGCTCGGATTCCAGCATCCGCAGGACGGAGCCTGGAGAGAGTTCACCGCCCCGCTGCCTGCGGACTTCCTCCGGTTGGCCGGCGAGATCCCGCCGGGTCCCGTCGGTCACTCCCCGGAAGCGGGAGACGACGGGACCCGGCGGGAACCGGCGCAACGGAGAGGTAGCAGTCTTCCGCCGACAGGGTGAGACCGCCGCCGTCGATTAGCCCCAATCCAAAAAACTCTCACCGCCAAGGCGCCAAGGAAAAATTCGAATTTCGAAGTTCGAATTTCGAAATTGAAAGGTGCGACCTTGGCGTCATGGCGGTTCAACAGTTCTTTCGGATGAGGGTCAGGAGGTGACGACCTTCACCTGGATGGCCTTGGGCCGCCCTCGATCGTCCTGACCGAGCTCGAACTCGACGGTCTCCCCCTCACGAAGTGTCTGCCCCCCCTCAACGTCGCTGGCGTGGACGAAGGCGTCGGGCCCTTTATCCTCGCGCACGATAAATCCGAAGCGCTTCGTGACGTTGAACCACTTCACTGTCCCCTTCATGGTGTCCTCCTCCCCGTGGGTTGGTCCAGCCAGGGTGACTCCGGCCGGCCGGCGGAGCCGGTCTCGCCTGTTGGGGCGCCCTCAGCCGAAATCGTGCCGGGCTGGTGGTGGTAGTGGAAACCCTCCGTTCAGTTGCTGACGGCAGCCAGACCGTTGTCGGCCGCGGGCTCGTTCGCCTGCCGGAGCTCCGAGAGCGAGCGCGTCTGGCGATCGAACAGAAAGACTTTCGGCTTCCCGTTGCCGCGGTCGGATTCAAAGACGATGAACCGGCCGTCGGCGCTCAGCGAGGGGAATCCGTTAAACGCGTTCGGATCGTTCAGCTCCGGCAACGGGTCGAGCTGTCGCGTCTCCCGATCGAAGAGGAAGACGTCGAACTGGCCGTGCCGGCGGTTCGACTGGAAGACGATGAACCGGCCGTCGGCGCTGATGGAGGGGTACTCGTCGCTGGCCTGATAGCTGTTGGCCTCCTCCAGCGGGTCCAGCCGCCCGAATTTGCGATCCAGAAGATAGATATGGTTCCGCCCCCCCCGGCGATCGGAGGTGAAGACCACGAACCGTCCGGGGACCGGAGGCGAGGCCGGGATCTCCAGGATGCCGACGTTGGAGGGGCCGCCGGCCCCATCCGGCGGTACCACGATGACGGGGAGGTCGCCGGGGCTGTCGAAGAGCCGGAAGGTGATCGCCGCGTCCAGCTCCTCTGCGGACCGGAAGCGGGTGGCGGCCGGTTGCCCGTTGATATGGACGACCGAGTCCGGCTGGAATCCGCGGCCCCGCACGACGAGCGTTTGCGGCGCGTCCCCCATCTTCTCTGCCCGGATCGTGAGCTCGGTGATCACGGGGGCGGGGGCGCCGGCCGCCCCGGCCGCCGCGGCGAGGACCGGCAGACAGAGCACGGAAAGGCAGGCCAGCCACCAGGCCCGGCCGCGAGCCCTTCGAGAGCGTCCGGGAGTGCGCAGGAGAGCCCATGGCCGCCGGCCCAGCCGTGGGTTCGCTGCCGGCGTCTGCCGCCCAGGCTGCTCAAAAGGGCCCAGATGCAAGGCGGCGCGCGATGGGCGGGGCACCCGCCACAGGCGGGTCAGGGCGTACTTCCGGTACGCCGCAACGAGCGCCCAAGCGCACCAACGCCGCAGATGGGCCTTTTTGAGCAGCCTGCTCATCATACGCCCGTCTCCACGATCCCCAGCCGTCGCTTCTCGAGGCTGGCGATGCGGTCGCGCAGCTCCGCGGCCCGCTCGAAGTCCAGCCGCTTGGCGGCCGCCCGCATCTCTTTGTCCAGCTGGGCCGTGAGGGCCGGAATCTCCTCCCGGGGGATGTACTCGATCTCTTCGTCCCGCAGGGACGGGACGGTGTAGTAGTCCCGCTCGTAGATGCTGGCCAGGACGTCTTGGATGGCTTTCTTGATCGTCTCCGGCGTGATGTTATGCTCCCGGTTGTAGTTGAGCTGCAGCGTCCGCCGGCGGGCGGTCTCGGCGATCGCCTGCTGCATGGAGCCGGTCATCACGTCGGCGTAGAAGATGACCTGTCCCTCCACGTTCCGCGCCGCCCGCCCGGCCGTCTGGATCAGGGAGCCGGCCGAGCGCAGGAAGCCTTCCTTGTCGGCATCCAGGATCGCCACCAGCGAGACTTCGGGGATGTCCAATCCCTCCCGCAGCAGGTTGATGCCCACCAGGACGTCGAACTTGCCCAGCCGGAGATCCCGGATGATCTCGTTGCGGGCCAGCGTGTCGATGTCGGAGTGGAGGTAGCGGACGCGGATGCCGACCTCCGAGAGGTAGTCGGTCAGCTCCTCCGCCATCCGCTTGGTCAGCGTGGTCACCAGGACCCGCTGCTCGCGGTCGGCGCGGAGCCGGATCTCGTGGATGAGATCGTCGATCTGCCCGCGGGTGGGGCGGACCAGGATCTCGGGATCGATCAGCCCGGTGGGGCGGATGATCTGCTCCACCACGCGCCCCCTGACCTTCTCCAGCTCGTACGGCCCGGGCGTGGCAGAGACATACAGCACCTGATGCACGCAACGCTCGAACTCGCCGAAGGTGAGGGGCCGGTTGTCCAGCGCCGAGGGCAGCCGGAAGCCGTAATCCACCAGCGTCTCCTTGCGGGAGCGGTCGCCGTGGTACATGCCGCGAATCTGGGGGACGGTCTGGTGCGACTCGTCGATGATGACCAGGGCGTCGGCGGGGAGGTAATCCATCAGCGTGGGCGGCGCCTCCCCCTGGGCGCGACCGGACAGGTGGCGGGAGTAGTTCTCGATGCCCTTGCAGGTCCCGATCTCCCGCATCATCTCGAGATCGAACCGCGTGCGCTGGCCCAGGCGCTGGGCCTCCAGCAGCTTTCCGGCCGCCGTCAGCTCGGCGACCCGCGCCTCCAGCTCCGCCTCGATGCCGGAGAAGGCCCGTTCCAGACGGTCCTGGGGAGTCACATAGTGGTTGGCCGGGTAGACGGGAACCCGGTGGAGCCGCTCGATCTTGTCCCCCGTCAGGGGATCCAGCCGGTACAGCGCCTCGACCTCGTCGCCGAACAGCTCCACCCGGACGGCCGTGTCCTCGTAGGCGGGGAAGATCTCGACCACGTCCCCCCGCGCCCGAAAAGTTCCGCGGTGGAGATCCAGGTCGTTCCGCTGGTACTGGATCTCCACCAGCTTGCGGAGCATGGCGTCCCGGGGGCAGGCGCCGCCCTGCTCCAGCAGGAGCACCATCCCGTAGTAGACCTCGGGCGAGCCCAGGCCGTAGATGCACGAGACGGAGGCGACGATCACCACATCGCGCCGCTCTAGGAGGCTCCGCGTGGCAGAGTGGCGGAGCTTGTCAATGTGGTCGTTGATGAGGGCGTCCTTCTCGATGTAGGTGTCGGTCTGGGGGATGTACGCCTCGGGCTGGTAGTAGTCGTAGTAGGAGACGAAGTACTCGACGGCGTTGCCGGGGAAGAACTGCTTGAACTCGTTGTAGAGCTGGGCGGCCAACGTCTTGTTGTGGGCCATGATCAGGGTCGGGCGCCGGAGGCGGACGATGACGTTCGCCATGGTGAAAGTCTTGCCCGAGCCGGTGACGCCCAGCAGGACCTGGTGGCGCTGCCCGCCGTCCAGGCCTTCACACAGCCGGTCGATGGCCCGGGGCTGGTCCCCGCGCGGCTCGTAGTCGCAGACGAGCTTGAAGGGGGCCGCGGCGACGGGGGGGGAGAAGCGCTCCCACGACGGGAGAGGGCCCGGACGGGTCTCATCAAGGCTCAGCCGGGGTTCTGGTGTGGACTTGCGGGCCATCCGTAGTCTTTCAGCGCGGCAGAGCCGGCGGCGCTCCCCCATCGATGTCCAGCGGAAGATACTTGCGCCAGCCCTCGTACTGGGGGGATGCCCGGGCCAGGATGCCCAGGTAAGAAAATGAGTGCGGCCTGGTGGGCTTGCGGAGGAGGTGCATTCCGGCTTCGCCGGGTCGTCGGTTTCCCTTCTTCAAGTTGCAGGCCCGGCAGGCGCTGACCACGTTCTCCCAGACGGTGCGTCCCCCCAGGGACTTGGGGATGATATGGTCGATGGTCATGCGCTCGCCGCCATTGCGACCACAGTATTGGCAGGTGTAGGCATCCCGCTTCAGGATGTTCTTCTTGTTAAAGGAGATCGCCGGCGTGATCGGTTTCCGCACGAAGTGCTGGAGCCGGATCACCAAGGGAACCGCGAAGGCAAGGGAGGGCGAGCGCATGACCAGCGCGGTGTCTTCGACCCGTTCGGCTTTTCCGGTGAAGAGGAGAATCACCGCCCTCCGAGTTCCGCAGACCTGCAACGGCTCGAAGGTTTGGTTCAGGATGAGTACTTTGCGAGAGTCCATGGAGCGATGGTGGAGTTGAAGGCTCCGGCGCCCTCCATCTTACTTAATCGTTCCTACTTGTGTAGCAAATCACCCCGGCGTTGTCAAGTTTCCCGATTCGCCGGACCGTTTGAGGAGAGTTGCCGAAAGAAATGGAGGAGGATGCCTTCTCTCAATCCTCCGTCGCTGACAGTGAGATCGGCGAAATTCCACGTTTCCATGACGATCTGGCAGATCAGCGCCCCCGCCACGATAACGTCCGCCCGGCCCGGCTCCAGGCCGGGCACCTGCCGCCGGGCCGACAACGGCAAGCCCGCCAGTTCCCGGGTCAGGCTGGCGACCCGACGGAGGGGGAGCCGGTGTCCATTGACCCGGGCCGGATCGTAAGGATCGAGGCGCAAATCGATCGCCGACAGGGTGGTGACGGTGCCGGCGGTGCCAACGAAGCGCGTCCCCGGATCCAGCGCGGCCGGGCCGACCCTCTCCAGCCGGGCCAGCCGCCGGGAGACGGCGTCCCGGATGGCGGCCAGTTCGGGCGGCGCGGGCGGGTCGCTCCTACAATAGGCCTCGGTGAGCTTCACAACCCCCAGGCCGGTGCTCTCGGCCTCCAGAATCGTCGCTCCGCGCGCCAGGAGGAACTCCGTGCTCCCGCCCCCGATGTCCATGAGGAGCATGTGATCCGGAGGCTCGGGGAGAGCCGCTCGGACGCCGAGGAGTGTGAGGCGGGCCTCTTCCTCGCCGGAGATGACGCGGATGTCGAGACCGGCCTCCCGTCGGGCGCCGTCCAGGAAGACCTCCCTGTTCCGCGCCTCGCGCAGGGCGCTGGTCCCCAGCGCCGTTACGACGGTGGCCCCGTGGTCGGCGGCGAAGCGCTGGAACCGCCGCAGGACGACCAGGCTGCGCTGCATGGCGTCGGGCCGGAGCAGCCGGGTCGGCAACAGCCCTTGTCCCAGGCGCGTGATCTCCTGGGCGGCGAAGACAGGCCGGTAGCCGCCCGCGCCGTCCGAATCGGCGATCAACAGACGCAGGGTGTTCGTCCCGACATCCACGACGGCGGCGCGCACAACACCTCCAATGCAAAACTAACAACCGACAATGCAAAACCGGTCAATGAGTTGTCGACCGGTTGTCGGTTACCTCTTCCCCGCCTTCGGCCAGCTTGTTTATCAGCTCCTTGTCAGGCTTGACGATGACCGTCTTCTCCTGGGTGATGGTCACCAGGCCGGGGGGAGACTTGCGGGGCTTACGCACGTATTTCTTCAGCGTGTAGCTCACCGCGACCTTCCCGTGAGAGCGGGCCTGGCTGTAGTAGGCCGCCAGCTGGGCCGCCTCGATCAGAGTCCGGCGAGGCACGCCGCCCGCCCGTCCCTGCATGCGGACCACCACGTGGGAGCCCGGAAACCCCTCGACGTGCAGCCACAGGTCCTCGGATCTCGCCAGGTGGACGGTCAGATGGTCGTTCCCCGCGTTGTCGCGGCCGACCAGGATGGGAAGCCCCTCCGACGAGACGAACCGCCGCGGCTCCGGCCCCTGTGTCCGGCCGCGAGGCGGCCTGACCCCGGCGGGCCGCGGGGGGGCGGCCGGAGACCGGGAGGGAGCGGCAGTCGGCCGGCCGGCCGATGACCCCAGCGCGGCCCGATCCCGCGGCGTCAGGAGGCGCGACACGGATTCCAGTTCCGACCGAATCGTCTCGAGGGCCCGCCGGTCCGGCGCCTCTTCGACTCGCCGCGCCCAGCCCTGGACCCGCCCCAGATCGGTCTCGGTTTCGGCCAGGCGGCCGGCAACGCGGGAGGCCCCGCGCCGCCCGCGGCGGGCCGCATTGAAGAGCCGCTCGGCATTGGCGGCCGGCGACAGGGCGGGGTCCAGAGGAATGGTCAGGGTCGCGTCGGGGCCGCCGGCGTAATCCGGCAACGTCACAGCCGACGCCCCCCGGGGAACCTCGGACTGCCGGGCCACCAGCGCCTCTCCCATCCGCCGGTACGTGTCGGCCCGGGCGAACTCCAGGGACTCGGCGCTCAGCTTGTCCCGCCGCGTTCGGAGGCGTTCGTCCAGGCGCCGCAGGAGCTGGTGGAGGAATCCCTGTAGGGCGGCATGGCTCCGCAGATCCTGTTGGACGGCTGCCAGCCGCTCGACGGCGACCCCGAGGGACGGGCAGGGATCCTGTCGCTCATCCGGCAGGTGGCGCAGCCGAAGCGGGCAGGCGGCAACGGGCTGGCCGGCGGCGCCCAGGATGAGACGGGGTTCCCAGGGGCCGGATTCGACCTCCCCAAGCAGGTCGGCCAATGCCCGGGCCAGGGCGCTTGCGGTGCCGTCCGTCGCCCTGGCGACGACCTCTTCGGCCCAGAGATCGGTGAGACCGGCGAGCGCCTGACGCAGGGCCAGCGGGGGAGCGACGCCGGCGGCGATCTGCGGCGCCAGGATCTCGGCGAGGGCGGCAGGGTCGCCGACCAGCCGGGGGTCCGGCCGAAGCGGAGCCGGCGGCGGGATGTACGGCTCGCCGGGAGCGAGGCGGCGACCCTTGGCGGCCGAGACCCGCCGTGCCGATTCCAGGATGCGGCCGGTCGAGGCATCCACGAGGAAGAGATTGGGAGCCCGCCCGAAGAGCTCGACCACGAGGCGGCAGCCGCCCCCTGCGGGAGGCACGGGCGCGAACTCCAGGCTGACGATCCGGTCCAGGCCGCGCTGGGTAAGGCCCTGGAAGCGGGCCTCGACCAGATGCTGGCGCGCCAGGGCGGCCAGGGGCGATGGCTGCGGCAGGCGGGGCGGGCGCGGGGCCCCTCGGGCCAGGCGGGGGAGGACCTCGTCCGCGTCGACCAGCAGCGCCTCGGCTCCGCGGGGGGTGAGGAGCTCGATCCAGAGGCCCGTCGGCCCGGCCGGATGGACGGCCCTCACCGTTGTCTCGAGAAGGGCGCGTCGGGCGTCTTCGACCGTCGCCACGAGCATCAGCGCATCCATGCCCGCACTATACCCCACGTGGGGAATGGCCAGACAGCATAAAATGCTTCATTCCAGGGAATGGGGCGGCGAAGAAGGGAGCCTAAGTAAGCGAATCGACGAAGCCCAGCAGGGGTGGCGGGAATCGTTGCGCTGCCTCTCCTGGGCTTTTCGTTGGGGATGCGACTGCCCCCCAAATTTTTCCCAACCTCAGCAGAACTACCGCTCCCCAAATCCAAGCCGGAATCCGCTCTGCCTTGAATCCGCAGCCCCCCGTGCTTACTGATACGGGGGGCGTTTGCGGTTGACAGCCCGTCCGCGCGGCGATACTTTTTTGACCGACTGTTCGCCAGAGTTCTCTCCTGCGGTCCAGGGGGTGTTATGCGGAAGCCTTATAGCATCCCGACCACCTCGGTTCTAATCTTCACCCATCATTGCCAGGGCCTGAATAGCGTCAGTAGGCGGGGGCTTATACGGACCCGATGCAAGATTGGGCTAACGACCAGATCTTGAGCGAAAACCCGTGAGGAAAATGGGTAACACTCCGGCACCGAGGGTCCCCGAAGGACCCGAAAGGAGTGTGACCCATGGAGAGGATCGGCAAGGCGGGAGGAAAGAGGAAGAGGAACCCCGCCCCGCGGAAGGGAACACGGCGGGTGGGGCGGCCGCACGCGTACGCCTACCCGTTTGAGACCCGGCGCAAGGCGGTGCGGCTCTGCCTGGAGGAAGGGTCCCCCCCCAAGCAGGTCGCCCGCGAGCTGGGCGTCGGGGCGGTGTACCGGCAGTTCCACCCGCAGGTCTCCCGCCGCACGCTGCAGGCGCTGACCGCGACGCTGCGGCGGGAGCGGGCCCAGCAGCGCCAGGCCGCCTGCCGCCACATCACCTGGCACGTACCCGGCTTGGTCTGGTCCCTGGACGACGCGGAACTGGCGCGACGGCCCCACCAGGTCCTGCGCTTGCATCAAGTACAGGATCTCGCCTCCCGCTATAAGTTCCCCCCGTGGGTGGACGAACGGATCTTGGGAGCAACCGTGGCCGTGCGCCTGGAACACCTGTTCGTGCAGTATGGCCCGCCGCTGGTGCTCAAGCGGGACAACGGGTCCAATCTCAATCAGCAGGCGGTCGAGGAGGTGCTGGCCCGGTACGGGGTCCTGCCGCTGAACTCGCCTCCCCATTACCCGCCCTACAACGGCGGGATGGAGCGCGCGGTCGGGGAACTGAAGGTGCCGCTGGCGGCGAAGCTCCGCGCCAGTGGTCCGATCCCGGCGTCCCAGGTGCAAGGCTGTGCGGAGATGTTGGCGCACGACCTGAACCATCGCCCCCGCCGCTGTCTCAAGGGGCGCATGGCCTGCCAGGTGTTCCAGGATGCGCGGCGAGCGCTGCAGGCGTATACTCGCCGCAAGCGGAGGGAGATCTTCGAGGAGATCGACGCCCTGACCCGGGCGCTCGTCCAGACCCAGGCGGTTCCCACCCCACGCCAAACCGAAACCGCCCGGCGGCTGGCGGTCGAGACCTGGTTACAGAGCAAGGGGGTGATCACCATCACCCAAAACAAGGAAGTGTTACCCGTTCTCCTCAAACAAATCGCTCATAATTAGGTTGGCCGCACACTTCCCGGAAGAGCAATTCTTCGCGCGGAACCCGCTACCGGCAGATTGGAAAGTATTGAGAAGGGCACCAAGGTCGACGGATCGCTCATCCTAAGGAGCGCAAGAATGCATCAGCGAGATGCCACCACCGATTGGAGTCGGTGACCTGATGCTGACACCGCTCCTGATCTTCCTCGGCACCTACTTCGTCCTCGCGGTGGGGCGTCTGCCCGCCTCGCGTGTGGATCGCACGGGGGCTGCCATCATTGGGGCCAGCCTGATGGTGGGGTTCGGCGTGCTCTCGCTGGAGGAAGCGTTCCATGCGATCAACTACGAGACGCTCATCCTGCTCTTCGGGATGATGCTCGTGGTCGCCCATCTCCGGCTCTCGGGCTTTTTCGCGTTGGTCGCCAGTTGGGTCGTCCGGCGCATCCACCGGCCCTTCTATCTGTTGTGCGCCATTGTTGGCGTGGCGGGCACGTTCTCGGCCTTCTTCGTCAACGACACGATGTGCCTGGTGTTGACGCCGCTGGTCTGCGACATCGCCACCCGCCTGAAGCGCGATCCTGTCCCCTACCTCCTGGCGGTGGCCACGGCCGCCAACATCGGCAGCGTGGCCACCATCACGGGCAACCCCCAGAACATGTTGATTGGCACCTTCTCGCAGATTCCCTACCGCACCTTTGCCGCGCACCTGGCCCCCATTGCCGCCGTGGGATTGGGGCTCACGATCCTGCTGATCTCCCTGGTGTATCGCACGGAGTTCGCCGGGCATGCCAGGGTGGACATCGACGAGCGGCGTATCCGCGTGCACCGCGGGCTCCTCTGGAGATCGATCCTCGGGGCCGCGTGCATGCTCGTCCTGTTCTTTGCCGACTGGTCCGTCCCCAAGGTGGCCATCGTCGTGGGGGCCCTGCTGCTGGTCACCCGCCGGGTGAAACCCGAGAAGATCTACCGCGAGATCGACTGGTCCCTGCTGGTCCTGTTCGCCGGTCTCTTCATCGTGATTGCCGGGGTCGAGAAGACCGCGCTCCTGGACGATTTGGCCGCCTTGGCTGCCCACCTGCAGCTGAACCGCATCGCCGTCTTGAGCGGCCTGGCGGCGGTGCTCTCCAACGCGGTGAGCAACGTCCCCGCGGTCCTGCTGTTCAAGCCCTTGATGGCGCACCTCACCAACCCGCCACGCAGCTGGCTGGCGCTGGCCATGTCCTCCACGTTGGCCGGGAATCTCACGCTCCTCGGCTCCATTGCCAACTTGATTGTCGTGGAACGCGCCCGCCACACCGTTCGGATCTCCTTCACCGAGCACCTGAAGATCGGTGTGCCCCTGACGATCCTCAGCATTCTCGCGGGTGTATTGCTGTTGACGCCGTGGTAGGCGGATTCCTGCCCGCGGGGCCCTCATGCTCCAGACTTCGGGCGAACGCCACTGGCTCCTGCCAGTGCCCATATCTGAAAGCGCTACTCCGGGCAAGGCCAATAACATTCGCTGCGCAAGAGCCCCGCGGCAGGATTGGGGATAGACCACGCCTGGCCCGGCCCAGCGCGCCCGAAGGTGGGGCGCAGGGCCGGCGGACGATCCCGCGCGCGGTTGTGGGTGGTTCGGTCTCCCTCCCTACGGGTTGCGGGCCTCGGGTGCCGGTGTCATCGGAACCATATCTTCGCCGTCATCGCGGCATGATGGTGTCCCGGAGGGACGTCGCAATCAGATTCCGAGCGTCTCCCGCTCATGGGCACTTCGCGCTGGTCCCTCCGTGGACGACGCCGGGCGGGCCGCCGGGTCGCGGGTCCGGTTCCCGCTTGGTCAGGATCCAATAGGTGGCTTCCGCCAAGTGGCGCGCGACCGCGCCGATTGCCGTCGCGTGCCCCTTCCGCTGCTGGATGCGCGTATAGAGGCAACGGACGTGGCGGTGCGGCCGGGCGGGGCGCGTGCGGTCGGTGGGACTCGCCGCCTCGACGAAGGCCCACTTGAGGTAGCGAGTGATGTCCACCCGGAGCTGGCCGTAGTGGACGCGGCCCCCGCTGGCGTGCACGCGCGGCGTGGTGCCGGCATAGGCGGCGAGCTGCGCCGCGCGCGGGAAGCGGCGGATGTCGCCGATCTCCAGGCGGAGGACCACGGCCAGCACCCACCCGACCCCGGGGAGCGTCCGGAGGAGCTGGAGCTCCGGGGTGGGCGCAAAGACCGCGCGCCGGCGCGGCTCGAAGCCCTCGATCTGGGCCGACACAACGTCCAGCTGCTCCAGGAGGCGCTCCGTGGCGGTCCCGACTGTGCGGCGCCAGCAGGGGGAGGGCGGTGGTGAGGAGCCACTGGCGCCCGCGGCGCCCGAAGAGATCGCTCGTCCCCTCCAGGCGCAGGCCGGTCCTTGGCCAGGGTGGCGTGGATCCGATTCTTGAGCCGGGTGCGCTCCCGGGTGAGGACCATGCGGGTGCGGGGGAGATCCCGCTGATCCCGGAGGGGGCCGGGCGGGATCCACACCGTGGGGAGCGTCCCGGCCCGCTGCAGCCGGGTCCGCCCCCGCGCGTCGAGCGTGTCGGTCTTGGTCCCCAGGCCGCGCAGGAGCTTCGCCTTGCGCGCGTGGACCAGCTGCGGGACCTGGCCGGCCGCTTCGATCTCGTCCACGATCCAGTCCCAGGTGCCGACGGTCTCGACCGCCACCGGCGAACCCCGCTCGCGGGTCGCGAGGAATTGCTGCAGGGCGCCCCGGACGTGGTCGATCCGGCCCTCGTACCGGCGCTGGCCGTCCTCCGTCTCCACCGAGACCTGGGTGTACCGCTTGTGGGCATCGAACGCGATGTACTCCATGGCAGCGCGCCTCCTCTCAGCGGGGACCCCGCCCGCACCCCCTCCCGGGTCGACCGCAGCATACGCTGCAGTGCTCAGGAGGCGCAGCGCTTTCATAGCATCAGATTCGCCCTGCCCGTTGCACAAAGGTGTTGAATAGCGTCGGGGATTGGAGCACAAACTCCTTGTGCTTACTGCGCAGAGGGGGTGCACAAATCGGAGACGTTGCAAGTTTCGTCAGCCTACGCGAATATGCCTCAATCGTGCCCCACCACGCATCGACTCCTGTCGACCGCTACGCCTCGGACCGGAGAAACGCCACGAACTCATCGAGCGCCCGCTGCTCTTCGGCGGTCAGCTTCGAGAAGGACTCCGACTGGGCGGCAAAGGCGAAGGCGCGTTCGCGCACGTCAGGTGGCACCTCCCGGACGGCGCCGGCGAGGACCGCAAGCTTGCGATCGGGGATCCCGAAGAAGGTCGCGAGCCGGTGGAGCGTCAGCGGGGACGGCCGGTATCCGGGATTCCGCTCGAGCGCGGCCAACTCCTGCCGATCCACCCCCGTCTTGTCGGCTAGGCCCGCGACCGTGAGCCCGCGCGACCGGCGGAGCATCTGGATCACCCGATGAAAGGCCTCCCGCACCTCCTGGATTTCGGGATCCTTCGCGGTCATGACCACGGTCAGCCTCTGGTTCAGCGCGCGGGCGATGCGATCCAGCATCGTCAGCGACCGCCCCTCGTAGTCGGCATCCTCGAGCCGGCTAATCACGGACTGGGTCGTGCCGATGAGCTCGGCGAGCTGCTGCTGGGACAGCTCCGCGGCGGTCCGCATGTCGTGGATGAGGCGGGCTGCCTCGGCATTGACGCGTTCCTCCTGGAGGGCGGCCTTCCGTTCGGGATCGTCCTTCACGTATCGACCGTGAAGGATCTGGACAGCGTTCCGGGTCCGCTCCTTCTTGGCCATGGCGTCACTCCTCGTAGGTGTGTTTCTGCGGGTTCTGTTCAAACCGTGCCCGATTCCGGAGAGCCCGGTCGATCTCCGCCGGCGGGACAGCGCCCTCCTTGGTGCACCCATGGCTGAGGACAGCACGGCCACCGTGGAAGAAATAGAGCATCCGGTACTGGACGTTTCCTTGCCGGGCACGCAGCTCATAGATACCGTCGCGCAGTAGATCCGCCTCGGGTCGTCGCAGCTCATGACCGAGCTCCGCGAGGCGCTCGATCCGTACGATGCACTTGTCCTGCACTTTCGACGAAAGGTCATCCAGCCAGGCCAGCAGGGGCGCAGACCCATCGTCCTCAGCGAAGAACACCACATCGGTTTGTGGCATCGGGCGTGCCCTCGGGCGTGCTTCGTACCGGACGAAGTATCGCATAATTGCTATAAACGTGTCAACGCTTTTTTGCGATATTTGTGATAGCTCACCAAACGTGTTCGGCTCGAGCAGATCAGGAATTCTGAAAAAATAGGGGACCCGGCCGTTTCTGCGCTGTCAAGGCACATTCCTCCTCGCGATGCCGAGTCCTGAACGCATCTCACACCTGCTGCCTGCCGTCGTTCCCCCGGGACCGCTCCCGGATGGTCTCTCACGCCCCACCGTAGTGGTCGCATCCGGCCTGCTCGCTGCCACCCGAGCGGCCTACCCGGCCTCGTCCGGGCTGCTGAGAGCGGGAGCGGCGCGCCAGGGTCCCCCGGCGGTCCCACCGGGCCGCCACGTTGCATGAATCGCGCTGCCAGCTCCCCGGGGAAGACAGACGCTGTCCCGCCGGCCGGCTCAGCGGACCTGCCGCTGGAGCCCGCCCGTCCGGCGTGGGTCGTACGGGGTCCCGCTCCGCCACACGCCCCAGACGACCCGGAGCACTTTCGCCGCCAGTTCGACGATCGCCTTGAAGCCAGCGAAGCGGTCCCCCTGGCGCTTCGCTTTCAAGGCGGCGAGCCGGGCCCGCCCCGCGGCGGTCCGCGCCAGTCCCAGCGCCGCGTGGTACAGCGCCCAACGCAGAAGGCTGCGCCCGCACTTGGAGATTCGCGCCTGCCCCGCGAACTGCCCGGATTGCACCCGCACGATGTCCAGCCCCGCGAGCTTCCGGAGCTGGGAGAACTTCGTGAACCAGGCGATGTCCCCGATCTCGGCCAGGAGGATCGCGGCCACGGTCGGCCCGACCCCCGGGATCGTCCGGAGGAGCGCGTAGGCCGGGAGCCGCTCGGCGAGGGGCGTCAGGGCCTGCTCGACCGCGGCGGTGCGGGCCTGAACAGCATCGACCTGGGCCCCGAGGTCCGCACAGGCCGTGGCGAGCCCGACCGGCAGCCGTCCCTTCGCCACCGCTGGGCGCCCGGGGGCCGCCGGCTCCCAGGCCTGGAGCACCGCCGGCAGCTCCGCCCGCAGGCGGTTGGGCAGGGGCTCCCCCATCGGCCCGAGGGCCGGGCGGAGGGTCGTGCGCCAGCGCGCCTTGCAGGCCGCCAGCTCGCTCCGGGCCCGGCGGAGGCACTTGACCAAGTGCCGCAACTCGACGCGGGGGCCATCGGGCCGGCTGTAGAACAGCACCTTCCCCTGTTCGAGGAGGTCGGCGCAGTTGGCGGCGTCCTTCCGGTCGCCCTTGTCCCAGGTCCCGTCCTGGGTCCGGCGGTTCCAGTAGGCCACGCTGCTGGAGAACAGGACGACGTCGGCGCCCTGCGTCTCCAGGAACACCGCGAGGGCCTGGTGGTAGGTCCCCGTGGGCTCGAGGCCACAGACCACCTCGCGGCACCCGGTGCTCCGCTGGGCCTGCTGGATCCGCGCCCAGAGCTGGGCGAAGCCCCGGGTGGTGTTCGGGATCGTGAGGGTGGGCACGACCACCCGGGTGTGGGCCTGCCGGAGGTGCACCACGTGTTCGACTTGGGCGACGTCGATCCCGACCAGGAGGCGCTGGCGGTTGATGCGTAAGGTGGCCTTCAGCTCCCGGAACCGCTTGACACGCGTGGCATTGTCTCGCATCGTAGCCATGGGGTTCTTCCTCCTCTGTACGGGGTGAGTGGATGGCTCTCTGCACACCCCTACCAATAGCGAGGAAGAACCCCTTTTGGAACCTGCCATTTTCACCAGAAGGGGCCCAGACTGTGGGAGTCTAGTCGCTGGTACCTGGTTCATGCGGGTAATACTACGCTGCAAGTTTTGTAAGCTTACGGAATATGTCTCAATCGTGCCCCACCCCGCAGGAATAGTCAATGTAGTCATCCGCATTCCGGGTTGCACGACCAGCATGGGAAATCCGCGCTTTCCCACCAGGTCTGGAGACCGCGCACGCACACCTAGACCCGTGCCGGGGATCTTTCTACGAGGACTGGATTCTGCCCGGGCCCTCAAATCAAAGATAACGAAAACTGCAGGCCCCTATTGCTGGGTCACCGTCCACGCGGAGGCGCCGCTTGCTGATCGCACACATCTGCTGCTCCACACGGCCGTCCAGAACGCGTTGGTCATGCGGGAGAAATCGGCTGGCGCCGGACCGATTTCGGTTGCGCAGGTTAGGGTGCGCCCCTATCCTCTCCTTTAAAGAGGGGAGTAGATCAACCTCCACCCAGGTGACACCGTCAGGACGATCGCCCGCTCGAAGGCGGCGATCCGGTTCACCGGCGGGACCCGATTCCCGTGATCGAGACCTCCTGTGTCGAAGCGGACGCGGGAGGTTTTTGTTTTCAGGAGAGGACCTGTGGCAGGGCATTGGTTGGAGATCGGGTTTGCGGCGATCGTGCTGGGGATGCTGCTCGGCGAGATGCTCCGGTTTCATCGGAACCCGCGCGCGCTATCCCTGCGGGAAGCCGCCCTCTGGAGTCTGGGATGGTTGACCCTGGCGGCGCTCTTCGGTCTGGGCATCCATCTCCGGCACGGGGCGGAGAAGGCGCTGGAGTTCGGGGTCGGCTACCTCATCGAGTGGTCCCTGAGCCTGGACAATCTCTTCGTCTTTGTGGTGATCTTCCGCGCCTTTGCGGTGCCCGAGGGCGCCCGGCACCGGGCGCTGCTCTGGGGGATCCTGGGGGCGGTGATCTTCCGCGGTGTTTTCATCGCCGCTGGGGCGGCCCTGCTGGTGCACTTCGAGTGGATCCTCTATCTCTTCGGCGCCTTCCTGATGGTCACGGGCTGGAAGCTTTTCCGGCAACCGGGGGTGCAGGTTTCCCCCGACCGGAATCCGATCCTCCGCCTTTTCCGACGGCTCGTCCCGGTATTGCCGGAGTACCACGGCCAGCAGTTCCTCGTGCGCCGCGATGGACGCTGGCTGGCCACTCCGCTGGTCCCCGTGCTGATCGTGATCGGCACGACCGACCTCCTCTTCGCCACCGACTCCATCCCGGCCATCTTCGGCATCACCCGGGATCCCTTCATTGTGGCTGCCTCCAACATCTTCGCGGTCCTGGGGCTTCGCGGCCTGTTCTTCCTGCTCTCCGAGATGCTGGGGCTGTTCCGCTACCTCAAGCTCGGGCTCGCCGGCATCCTCGTATTCGTGGGAGGCAAAATGCTGCTGGCTGACGTCTACCCCGTGCCGGCGGGAGCCTCGCTGGTCATCATCGGTGGTGTTCTGGCCGTCTCGATGGCGGCGTCTCTTGTCCACCAACTCTGGCGGTCCCCGACGCAGCCAACCGGTCCCTGGTCCGATAGGATCTCGCAAGACCGGCCGGTGCAGGCAATCCACCCGCCGATGGCATCCGGGGCTGCTGGCAAGTCGCGCGCACATCGGCGCTGAACAGGGAAGGAGTCCATTGGGGAAGACACTTCGCCGCATCTTGGGAGTGACCCTGATCGCCGCCGGAATGGTCGGCCTGCTTTTGCCGGTCATCCCGGGCATCCCCCTCCTGCTCGCGGGGGTGGCCTTGCTGGGCCCCAATCACCCTTGGGTACGCCCGCTCGTGGCTCGGCTTCGCGCATGGCGCCGGGAGGCCACGACACACCAGAGGTAAGGGCGAGTAAAGATCGGGAACGCTGCAAGTTTGGCCAGCCTGCGCGAATACGTCTCGATCGTGCCCCGCCCCGCGTCGGACGAGAGACTTTACCCGCGTGGCCGGATTCTTCGGGCCGCGTCCCGCAGGGAAATCAATGTAGTTGCCCGCACCCCAGCTCGCAAGACCGGTACGGGAGCCCGCGCCTTCACACCAGGTTCGAGAGACCGTGCAGGCACGCATAGGCCCGCGCCCAGGAGGCCGTCTTCCTAGGTCTGGATTCCTCCTCAGTCCTCACGCTCGACCTCGCGGGGCCGCTGATCTAATGACCGACTATTTCGCGGTGGCCACAGCTTTGCGCGAGCAAGCTACGCTGCCCGTCCTCATCCTGCTCATGAGGACAAACGAGCCAAGGAGAGAGCGAGCAATAGCGGATAGAAGCGGGGGGAACATTTTGTTGACAGGTCCGGCCGGATTGACCTATATTCATTTTACCGCTAGGGGAGCAGGCGCTGAGAGTCCTCGCCGCAGGGCGGGGACAACCCTCTGAACCTGACCCGGTTAATACCGGCGTAGGGAAGCGAGTCAGACGGCGATTCAGACGCGGCGCTCCGAGGAGCGCCGCGTTCTTTTTTGCGCAGGCGGGGCATGGGCATGGGGCCGATGAAGCGCACGTATCCTGATCGTCCGTTCGTGGCGGTGGGCGCCATCGTGGTCAATGATGGGCGCGTGCTGCTGGCCCGCCGGGGGAAAGAGCCGAGCCGCGGAGTCTGGTCCGTGCCGGGCGGGGCCGTGCACCTGGGTGAGGAGCTGAAGGCGGCGGCCCGTCGGGAGATCCGGGAAGAGCTGGGGATCGAGGTCGAGCTGACCGACGTGATCGAGGTGCTGGAGCGGGTCACGCGGGACGGCGAGGGCCGGGTGCAGTACCACTACGTGATCGTGGATTTCCTGGGGCGCTGGTCGGGGGGCGAGCCGACCCCCTCGGAGGAGGCGCTGGAAGTGGCCTGGGTCGCCCCCGAGGAGTTCCCGCAATACGAGATGACGCGGGGCACCGCCGACGTGATCCAGCGTGTTCTGGAGGCCGGGAAGCGGGCCGGCGTCCTGTAGCAGGCTGCCGAAAAAGGCCCATCTGCGGCGTTGGTGCGCTCCCGCGACGCTGCGGCGTACCCGTAAGTACGCCTCGCGTCTCAGATCGCGCACCGCCTTGCATCTGGACCTTTTTGAGCAGCCTGGGGGAAAGCGGGTTTATTGGCGTCCTGTAGGGGCGGGGGGACTGTCGTGGAGATCCGGTTGAACGGCAAGGCGCGCAACGTCCGGGACGGCGTCACCATTCGCCAGCTCCTCGACGAGCTGGGGCTGCATCCCCAGCGGGTCGCCGTCCAGGTCAACCTGGACATCATCAAGCGCGACCGGTACGAGTCGGTCGTGCTGCAGCCGGGGGATACGGTGGAGGTGCTCACGTTCATGGCGGGAGGCTGAGCGGACTGCCGTGCGCGGCAGGTTGCAGGATTCCGCCGGAAAGCAGGAGGTGGGGGATGCACGGTCGGGAGACATTGAAGTTCGCCGGGAAGGAGTTCCGCTCCCACCTGATCGTGGGAACGGGGAAGTATGCGGATTTCCACGTCATGGCGAAGGCGCTGGAGGCCTCGGGAACCGAGATCGTCACGGTGGCGGTGCGCCGGGTCAACCTGGACCGGACCCAGGAGTCGCTCCTGGACTACGTCGATACAAAGAAGTACACCTTGCTGCCCAACACAGCCGGCTGCTATTCGGCCGAGGAGGCGGTCAAGTACGCCCGGCTGGCGCGGGAAGTCGGGATGTCCGAGATGGTGAAGCTGGAGGTCATCGGGGACCAGCGGACCCTCTTCCCCGACAACGAAGAGCTGCTCAAGGCCACCCGGATCCTGGTGAAGGACGGATTTGTCGTCCTTCCCTATGTGAACGATGACCCGATCATGGCCAAGAAGCTGGAAGACGCGGGGGCGGCGGCGGTGATGCCGCTGGGGGCCCCCATCGGCTCGGGCCTGGGCCTCCGCAATCCCCACAACATCGTGATCATCCTGCAGACGGTCAAGGTGCCGGTGATCGTGGACGCCGGGGTGGGGACGGCCTCGGACGCCGCGGTGGCCATGGAGCTGGGGTGCGACGGCGTGCTGATGAACACGGCCATCGCCGGGGCCAAGGATCCCGTCCTCATGGCGGAGGCGATGCGCAAGGCCGTCGAGGCGGGCCGCCAGGCCTTCCTGGCGGGACGCATCCCCAAGAAGTCCTATGCCAGCGCCTCCACCAGCATGGAGGGGATGATCGAGTAGCCCCGTGCAAATTCGAAGTTCGAAGTTCGAAGTTCGAAATTGGGGGGTGTACCTGGTCACCGACCGCCAGCAGGCGGGGGGACGCGATCTGCGCAACGTCCTGGAGCCGGCGCTGCAGGCGGGAGTGCGCGCGGTCCAGCTGCGCGAAAAGGATCTCGACACCCGGAGCCTGTACCGTCTGGCGGAGTCGCTCTTGCCGCTCACCCGGGCGGCCGGGGCGGCCCTGATCGTCAATGACCGCCTGGACGTGGCCCTGGCGATGGACGCGGACGGCGCGCACCTCACCAGGAAGAGCCTGCCCGTGCCCGAGGCGCGGGCGCTTCTCGGGGCGGGGAAGCTTTTGGGGGTCTCCTGCCACTCCGCGGCGGACGTGCGCGAGGCGGCGCGGGGCGGGGCGGATTTCGCCGTCCTGGGTCCCGTCTATGCCACTCCCTCCAAGGCTCCCTATGGCCCGCCGTTGACGCCGACCATCCTGCGGGAGGCCCGCGCGGCCGAGCCGCTGCCGATCCTCGCTATCGGCGGCATCACGGCTGGCCGGATTCCCGAGGTGATGGCGGCGGGTGCGGACGGGGTCGCGGTGATCTCGGCCGTCATGGCCGCCCCGGATCCCGGTGCGGCGGCCGCCGAGCTGCTGGCCGCGATCGGTGCCGCGCGGGGGGTCGAGTAGCCGACTGGTCAACTCGTCAATTGGCGACTTGACACTTGAAGATGCACATCATCATTGACGGCTATAATCTGATCCGCCAGTGGCCGGAGCTGGCCATGCTGGACCGGACCGATTTGGAGGCGGGCCGGCAGGCCCTGCTCGAGGAGCTCGGGGCGTACCGTCGAGCCAAGGGCCACCAGCTCACCGTGGTATTTGACGGGCAGGAGCGGGGCGGGGCCTCGGATGCCTTGGAGCGTGTGGCTGGGATCTCGGTCCGGTTCTCGCGGATGGGCGAGACCGCCGATGCCGTGATCGCCCGCCTGGCCGCGGAGGGCGGGGAGGGGACCGTGGTCGTCAGCTCCGACCGTGAGGTCATGGACGCGGCCCGGCGGGGCGGCGCCGCCAGCATTTCGAGCCCGGAGTTCCTGGCCCGGCTGGACGCCAGCCGGGTCGCCGTCCTGAAGGGCGGCGAAGAGGAAGAGGAGCGGCCCAAGAAGAGTGGGAAGGGAGTCGCCAAGCGCCTGCCCAAGGCCGAGCGGCAGAGGGCGCGCCGGCTTCGCGACCTGTAGCAGGCTGCTGAAAAAGGCCCATCTGCCGGGTACCCATCTGATGGGTGCCCAACCTTCGGCCGGGTACCCGCCCACTCGGGCACTCGTTGCGGCGTACCGGAAGTACGCCTTGACCCGCCTGCGGCGGGTGCCCCGCCCCGGGTACCCATCCCGAGGAATGGGTGACGCCGCCTTGCCGTTCGACGGGCTCACGGTCCCGAGCGAAGTCGAGGGACATCTGGACCTTTTTGAACAGCCTGGGTGAAATTGGTACTTCAGCAGCCTGCTATGGACGAGTTGTCCGGCGGTTGGAGAAGCTGGTCACAGAGGCTTCACGTCATCCCAGACGGGGAAGCGAGCATGGGCGAATCGGCGGAATATTATTCGACCTGGTACGAAGAGGAGCGCGTGATGGTATCCAAAGCGGCTGAGCGGGTGGTGGACCTCCGCAGCGATACGGTGACGAAGCCCACGCCGGAGATGCGGCGGGCCATGGCCGATGCCGAGGTGGGGGACGATGTCTTCGGCGAGGACCCCACGGTCGCCAGGCTCGAGGCCATGGGGGCGGAGCGCCTGGGGAAGGAGGCCGGCCTGTTCGTGGCCTCTGGGACCATGGGGAACCAGGTGTCCCTGATGGCGCACACCCAGCGGGGCGAAGAGATCATCCTGGACGAGAACTCCCATATCTTCAACTACGAGGTGGCTGCTCTGGCGGTCCTCTCGGCCGTGCAGCCCCGCACGCTTCGCGGCTGCCACGGGATCCTGGACCCCGAGGAAGTACGGCAGGCCATCCGATCGCCCAACATCCACTACCCCAAGGATTCGCTCATCTGCGTGGAGAACACCCACAACCGCGGCGGCGGGACGGTGTACCCCCTGGAGACGCTCAAAGCGATTCGCCGAATCGCCGTCGAGAACGGGCTGGCCGTTCATCTGGACGGGGCCCGGATGTTCAACGCCTGCGTGGCCACCGGTACGCCGCCGGCGGAGATGGCCGCCCAGGCGGATTCGGTGACCTTCTGCCTGTCCAAGGGGCTGTCGGCCCCGGTGGGGTCGGTGATCACGGGGACGCGGTCCTTCATCGATCGGGCGCGGCGGGCCCGCAAGATGGTGGGCGGCGGGATGCGGCAGGCGGGGATTCTGGCGGCGGCGGGCATCGTCGCCCTGGAGACGATGGTGGACCGGCTGCGCGAGGACCACGAGAACGCCCGGATCCTGGCGGAGGGGCTTGCCGCGCTGTCGGGAATCCAGATCGCCCTCGACCTGGTCAGGACGAACATCGTGATCTTCACCGTCAAGCGGCCGGACCTGGACGCGGCCGGCCTGGTCCTCAAGCTCGGCGAGCAGGGAATCAAAGCACTCGCCGTCAGCCAGGACCGCATCCGCATGGTGACGCACAAGGACGTGGATCGCGCCGGGATCCTCTGGACGCTGGAGGCCCTGAAGACGATCCTTGGCTGAATTTCCCCTCCCGGGAGTTTCACCGGCGGAGGTGAAATGGACCTGGACCTCGGTGATATGTGGGATTTTCACACGGATGCCAGGGTGCTCGTCTCCGACGTGCGGGACCGGGACAGGTACGAAAAGCAGCTGGATCTGCCCACCTGCCGGCGCCTCGGCGGGATCTTCAGCGCGACCGGCCGCCTGGCGGATGCCCCGCGCGATGCGCAGTGGGCGCTGCTGGAATCGGAGGTCGCGACCATCCGGTCGCTGGCCGGCATGCCGGTCGTGCGGGCGGCCGCCGACCTGGCAGGAGCCGGCCGGCAGGTCCTGCACGCCGAGGGCGTGTATTTCGTCCAGGGGATGGCCGACCTGGGCGGCCTGGACCGGCTGTGGGCCATGGGGTTTCGCAGCCTGGCCCCGCTCTACAACGAGGACAACGCGCTCGGGGGCGGGGCCCGCGGGGATGCCGGTCGCGGCCTGACGGACCTGGGGCGGCAATTCGTCGAGCGGGCCTGGCAGATCGGCTTCCTGGTGGACATTGCCCACAGCAACCACCGCACGCAGCGCGACCTGATCGATCTGGCGTTGGCGGCGGGCCGCCCCGTCCACTACAGCCACGGCTTCCTCGACGAGCCGGTGCTGGGGCTGTTCGGCCAGCGCGGCCTCCTGCGCCCGCAGGCGGAGCGGCTGGCCCGGACGGGGGGCCTCATCGGCCTGTCGCCCCACCCGGGCTTCGTGGGGTATTTCCGGCGCTACCTGGACGAAATTGACTTCCTGGCGCGCACCGTGCCGGCGCACGTCGTCCTGGGCAGCGACTTTTCCGGAATCACTACGCCGCCGGTGACCTTCCCGGAGTTCGCGTCGGCGTCGGCCGTCCCGGCCTTCGCCCAGCGGCTGGCGGACATCCACGGCGAGGCCTTTGCCCGCGACTTCTGCGGCCGATCATTGCGGCGGATGCTGGAGCGGACGCTGCCGCAGCCGTGAAGCCCGAGCGCCGCGCCCGCGGGAAGTGACGGGAAACACGAAAGCCCTGGAGAGTATCCAGGGCTCGTGCTGGTTCACAGATTCGCCGGCGTGCCGGCTGTCCCGCCCCCGCCCTAGCGCACCGCGTCCTTCAGGGTTTTCCCCGCCTTGAACTTCGGCAGCTTGGCCGCCCTGATCTTGATCGCCTCCCCCGTCTGCGGATTGCGGCCGTTCCGGGCAGCCCGGCGCCCGACAGAGAAAGTACCGAATCCCACCAGGCTCACCCGCTTGCCCCGCTTCAAGGAATCCCGCACACCCGCGGTGAACGAGTCCAGCGCCGCCTCCGCCGCCTTCTTGGTGATCCCGGCATCCTTGGCCATTCGAGCCACCAGCTCCGCCTTCGTCATGGGCGAACCTCCTCTCCGTGATCCACCGATTGACAGCCGGCAAAAACGATCAAGCCTGACAGGCCGCTGAAAAAGCCCATCTGCAGAGACCCATCCTTCAGATGGGTACCCCGCCCGCTCGGGCACTCGCTGCGGCGTACCGGAAGTACGCCTTGACCCGCCTGCGGCGGGTGCCCCGCCCCGGGTACCCATCCCGAGGAATGGGTGAGGCCGCCTTGCCATTCGACAGGCTCACGGTCCCGAGCGAAGTCGAGGGACCATTCGACGGGCCCTTCGACAAGCTCAGGGCGGTGAGCAGAGCCGAACCGCTCACGGTCCCGAGCGAAGTCGAGGGACATCTGGACCTTTTTGAGCAGCCTGGGGGAAAGCGGGTTTTTCAGCACGTTGTTAAACCATTCCGGGGAGGCTCATATCAAAGCGGCTCCAAGAGTGTCAAGGCAAAAAGCAGAGTCATCCCTTCTTGCGCCATGCCTCCAGACGCTTGCGAATCTCCCGCTCCAGTCCCCGGTCGGAGGGTCGATAGTAAATGCGCCCTTGCAGCCGCTCCGGCAGATAATCCTGCTTGACGTAGGCATCCTCGTAGTCGTGGGCGTACTTGTAGCCCTCCCCATAGCCGAGGTCCGTCATCAGGGGTGTGGGAGCGTTCCGGATGTGGAGGGGCACCGGTTCGGCGGGAGCTGAGGCCACGTCCGCCTGCGCCGCGCCGAAGGCCTCGTACACGGCGTTGCTCTTCGGCGCGGTGGCCAGGTACGTGACGCACTGGGCCAGGGCCAGCTCTCCCTCGGGGCTGCCGAGGAAATGGTAGGCCTCCTTGGCGGCCACGGCCAGGGAGAGGGCGGCCGGATCCGCGTTGCCGATATCCTCCGAAGCGAAGCGGATCAGCCGGCGGGCGATGTAGAGCGGGTCCTCGCCGGAGGCCAGCATGCGCGCCAGCCAGTAGAGGGCGGCGTCGGGGTCGCTGCCCCGCAGGCTCTTGTGCAGGGCGGAGATGAGGTTGAAGTGCTCCTCCCCCGCCTTGTCGTAAAGGAGGCTGCGGTGCTGGGCGGCCTCCTGGACGATCGCCGGCGTGACGAGGCCGGTCCGGGCCGAGGCCTCGGCCAGCCGCGCGGCGAGCTCAAGGAGATTCAGCGCCGCCCGGGCGTCCCCGTTCCCCCAGCGCACGATGGCCAGCAGGGCGTCCTCGGAAACCTGAAGGCCGCGCCGCCCCAGCCCGCGCTCCGGGTCCGACAGGGCGCGCTCCAGTATGGCCCGGATGTCGGGCTCGCCGAGCGGGCGGAGGACCAGCACCTTGGCGCGGGAGAGGAGCGGGGCGATCACCTCGAAGGAGGGATTCTCGGTGGTGGCCCCGATGAGCGTGATGGTGCCGCGCTCGACGTGGGGCAGGAAGGCGTCCTGCTGCGCCTTGTTGAAGCGGTGGATCTCGTCGACGAACAGGACGGTGCGCTGGCCCGCCCCGCGGAGGCACCGCTCGGCCTCGGCGATGACCTCTTTGATCTCCTTGATGCCCGCGGTGACGGCCGAGAAGGGAATGAAGGCGGCCCGGACATGGGAGGCGACGAGCATGGCGAGGGAGGTCTTGCCGGTCCCCGGCGGGCCCCAGAAGATCAGCGAGGGAACCTCGCCCTGCTCCAGAGCCACCCGCAGGATCTTCCCGGGGGCTAGCAGGTGCGGCTGTCCGACGAACTCCTCCAGCGTCCGGGGGCGCATCCGATCGGCCAGCGGCGCCCCCCGCCGGGGTGGAGGAGATTCGCGCGGGAACAGCTCCAGGCTCATCGGTTCATCCGTACGGTCGATCCCGAGCGCTCGTGTAGTGCGTCCAGCGCTTCTTTCCTCGTGCGAGGCCTTCATGTCGGCAAATGCCGGCATCCAGGGCGCCTGTTCCGTCATTCCGGCGGATGCCAGAATCCAGGGATCCCCCCTGCGATCCAGTTCACGCTCTGGGCCCCGGTTTTCACCGGGGTGACGAAAGACGGTCCCGGTGAGCGCGTACGTCGCAGCGCCGCGGGAGCGCGGCAACGCCGCAGATGGGGCTTTTTCAGCAGCGTGCTAAAAGCGCACCGAGGCGATGAATGCCATGCACCGGTCGAACTGCTCGCCGGAGATGCGACCGGCGTCGCGCAGGTATGTCAGCACCGCCGAGATTCGGAGCGCGCGATGCAGCGCGTACCCTTTCTCCTGGAGGCGGTCGGCGCCGCCCTGCTCGCGATCCAGGAAGACGACGAAGTCCCGCACCGTGAGCCCCGCCTCGCGGAGCGGCTCGGCCGCCTCGAACTTGCTGGCGCCGTCGGTGATCACATCGTCGAGCATGACGACGACCTCGCCGGGCGCGAACTCTCCCTCGATGGCCCGCCGGATGCCGTGCTCCTTGATCTCCTTCCGCGCGTAGAGCATGGGGAAGTGCCCGGCCAGCGCCACGGCGGTGGCGATGGGCAGGCCGGCGTACGGGATGCCGGCGATCCGGTCGAAACGGAGGGGGCGCAGGACCTCCAGCAGGCGAAGGGCCAGCGCCTGAAGCACTGAAGGATGAGAGATGACGACGCGGAGGTCCACGTAGAAGGGGGAAAGGGCGCCGGATTTCAGCCGGAACTCTCCAAAGGTGATGGCCCGGATCCGGAACAGATCCTCCACCAGTTGTCCGTCGGCTTCAGTCAGCATCTCGATCCTCGCTGGTACGGGGTCGACGGGGCAGACGGCGATCAGGCGTGATCCCGTGCGGCGGCGCACTCCGCGGCGATCTCCCGCGCCGCTGCCGCCGGGTCGGGCGCGGCCAGGATGGGACGGCCGACGACCACGTAATCCGCCCCGGCCCGGATGGCCTCGCCCGGGGTGAGCACGCGCCGCTGGTCCTGCTGCTCCGACCGGGCCGGCCGGACGCCGGGCGTCACGATCAGGAAGTCCGGCCCGCACGTCTGCCGCAGGAGCGCAATCTCGTGCGGCGAGGCCACCACGCCGTCGAGCCCGGCGGCTCGCGCCGCCTCTGCCAGGTGCCGCACCTGCTCGGGCAGGCTCCGCATCGTTCCGAGCGCGGCCTGGAGGCCGGCCTGGTCCAGGCTGGTCAGGACCGTCACGGCCAGGAGGAGCGGACGTGAGCCGTCCGCGCGCGGGGTGGAGGCCGCGCCGGCTGCGGCCTGCAGCATGGCCGACCCGCCGCTGGCGTGCACGTTCAGCATCCACACGCCCATCTCCGAGGCCGAACGGACGGCGCCGGCCACGGTGTTGGGGATGTCGTGGAACTTGAGGTCGAGGAAAACCCGGAGGCCGAGCTCGTGCATGGCCCGGACGGCCGTCGGACCCTGGGCGGTGAACAGCTGGCTCCCGATTTTGACGGCGGCCACGTGCGGGGCCAACAGGCGGGCCAGATCGGCCGCCGCGGCCAGCGTGGGGACGTCCAGGGCGGCGATCACTCGGTTGTCGGCAGTGGGCATTCACGGCTCCTGTAGATACAGTCACGAATTCGTCGAGCGTCCGGTCGCGCGGTGCCTTCCCGATATGTTGTGCAGCCGGCCGATGACCCGACGGTCGCATTGCCCGAGCGCCCGGCTTGAAGCGAAGGCTACCACGGAGGCGGAACGGGCGTCAACGAACGGCAGGGGGTGGCGGTATCCGGTCCCGAACATCTCACCGCCAAGGCGCCAAGGAAACTTCGAATTTCGAAGTTCCAAGTTGAAAGGGGCGACCTTGGCGCCTTGGCGGCTCAATAAATTCAGTTTGAACTTGACAAACCAATGATTCGATAATTAGCCTAAATTTGCAAATAACATAAAGGAGGGTCACGGCCGTGTCCGACGAAAGACCTCTGAGTACCGGTGAAGTGGCATGGCTCCTCCACGTGACGCCGGTCGCCGTCCTGGGCTGGATCCGAGCCGGCAAGCTCAAAGCCTACCGCGTGCCCGGCGGGCGGCACCGGATTCCCCGGGCGGAATTCCGGAAATTCCTCTCCGATAACCACATTCCCCTCACGCTGGACGGACCGCTCCCCAAGCGCGTTCTGGTCGTGGACGACGAGCCCTCGGTGCGGGAGGCCTTTGAGGCCGTTTTGCAGGGCAAGGGGTACGAGGTGATATTGGCGGCAGACGGGCGCGAGGCCCTCAAGATTCTCGGAGCGGGCCACTTCGATCTGATCTTCCTCGACATGCTCCTCCCCAACCTCAGCGGCGGCTCGCTCATCCGGGCCATCAAACGCCGGGATCCCGAGGCCCTGGTGGTGATCATCACCGGCTTCCCGCATCACGAAGAGACGCTGGCCGCACTGGCGCACGGACCGGCCATGCTGCTGGCAAAGCCGGTCAAGGTCTCGAACATTGAGGCGGTCCTCAAGATCGCGTTCAGGGAGCCGCGCGCCGACTGAGCCCCGGCGCGGAACAGATCCGGCCGGCCGGCAGCGATCACCCGTTCCCAAGGCGGGCGGTCGCCGGAGTCGAATCTTTGACGGACCCTTCGCGGCGCGTCGCACCATACGGCTGCCTGAAGGGGGGACAGCCGACATGCCTCTGATCGGGACCCTGCGCGACGTGAGCCTTCCCAGCCTGGTGCAGCTGCAGTGCATTGAGCGCCAGCGCGCCCAGATCTCTCTGGTCTGGGGGACCTGCGAGGGCCGGCTGGTCTTTGCGGACGGGGAGTTGATCTTCGCCAGTGTCGAGAACCTGAGGGGGGAGGAGGCGGTCCACGAGCTGCTCACGTGGGAGGATGCGGAGTTCCGCGTCGACTACGAGCCGACGAGCACGGAGCGGAATGTCAATACGCCGTGGGTGGCCCTCATTCTTGACGGGGTCCGCCGTCTGGACGAAGCGCGGGCCGAGCGCGACGAGCGGCTGGAGTCCCGGCTGCGGAGCCTGCGGGGCACCCACGGCCTGCGGGGAGGCGTGCTGGTCAGCGGCGCCGGGCGCGTGCGGGCGTCGGCTGCGGAGGGGCAGGCAACGGCCGAGGCGGCTCTGGTCGCCTTCGTGGCGGGCCGGCTGGAGGGCATCGGAGCGGCGCTGGCCTGCGGGCCGCTCGCGGAGGCTCTGCTCTCCGGGCCGGCGGAGAAGCTATGGATCACGAAAAAGGACGGCTCCTATCTGGGCTGCTGGCTGGACACACGGGCCTCGCTCCCTTCCGTGACGGGGCTCCTCCAGCCGTATCTTTCGCCTGATCGGGGGGCCGAAACGGTATGAACAATTGGCGCTGGCGCTGTCCGTCATTGTCGAGGAGGCCGCGATGATTTTCCCTAAAGGCGAAGTGATGTACGAGCACCTGAACACGACGTTTACCCAGATCGACGCCATGCTCGGCGAGCTGAAGGCCACCCGGTTTACGGGCTACATCCAGCTGACGGCGCGGGATTACCTCGGCATTCTGCTCATCGGCGAGGGGGAGATCGCCGGCGCCATTGAGGAGACCGGCGGCCGGCGGACGAACGACGGCTCCTCCATCGAAGGCGTGCTGGCCAAGGCGCGCGAGCGGGACGGGCTACTGAGCGTCTTTCGGCTACCTGGGGAACTGGTCCGCCTGATGGGAAATTTCCTCCACGGCGAGCCCCTCTACAAGAATTTGACGAGCGACCTCACGAGCCTGGATCGACTCATCGCGGGCCTGCAGGGTCGAGGCCACAGCGGTCACGTCGAGGTGCAGCTCTCGAAGAGCGGCGATAGCGGGACCGTTTTCCTGTGGGAGGGAAAGGTCCTGGAGAGCGTCTTCGACTGCCAGGGCGAGACCGCCGCCGGTGCAGGGGTGCTGGAAGAGCTCGTGCGCGCTGCGGCGGCCGAGGGGGCAGCGTTCAACGTGTACGGCTTGCCACCCGCGCCCCCTCAGGCGGCGGCGAAGGCCCCCGAGGGTGCGGGACTGCAGGAACAGCTGGGTTTGTGGCAGGAGGTGCTCAAGACCGTCGAGAGCGCGGTGGACGGCGCGACGAAGGCGGGCGCCTTCCAGGCGGCGTTCAGGCGCGCCTGCGTCGAGCTGGCGGAGACATTCCCATTCCTCGATCCGTTCGCCGCAGAGTTCGAGTATCACGAGGGGCGGGTCCGATACGACGGGCAGGCTGCCGCGGCCGTGGTCAATCAGGGGCTCTGCCGGGCGCTGGGGCGGAGCCTGCGGATGCTGGCCGGCCAGCCGGGCGGTCGCGACCTGGCGGGACGAATTACCTCGGCCGCCAATAGTCTGAAAAAGCGGTACGGCGGGCGGCTGGCGGAGATCGGGGCGGCGGACGCACTGGCCGACGCATTCGGGGCCTGAGGCGGCGGGGACGGAATGGCGAATATCGTCACACAAGAGGCCTCCTCGGCCTGGAGCGGAGGGCGGCTGCTCCGCCTCAAAGAGCGGTGCCAGGGAGTGCTCGAACAGCTCGCACAGGTCCCCGGTGTGGACGGGGCCTGCCTCTGCGACAATCATGGGGCCGTGGTCGGCATGCTGCTGCCTGCCGGATGGAACCGGCGACTGTTCGAACGGATCGGACTCGCCCTCTGCCAGTGCTGGGCCGCCATGCATGCGCGGTGGCCGCTCAAGGGCTGCGAGGTCCGGTTCGAGGGCAAGGTGGTGGTGGCGCGCGATCTGGGCAACGCCCTCGCCGTGGCGGTGTGCGGCCCCGACGCGAACCTGCCCATCCTGCGGATGGCGCTGAATGTCGCCGCCAATCCCTTCGAGACGGACGCCGAGCTCCAGCGCGACCTGGCGGGCGCGGCGCCCTTGCGAGCGAAGACGCTGAGCCGGGAGCTGGATGGTCCGGCCCGTACGCTGTTGGAGAAAGGGGGACTCAAAGCCGTCTGAGGTCTCGAGACGTGGACAGGCGGGTTCGGTCCGCAGCCCCGGACGCACTCATGAAGGATACGGCGGGGCGAACGGAAGGAGGTGACGCTCATGGTGGCGGCAGGCAACCTTTCCCGCGTGATCTTCAAGCTGGCCAACAAGGAGCTGTCAGGTGAGGTCACGCTGACACCCGCGACCTGGCGCGTGCTGGTGCAGTTTGACGGCGTCCGCACCGTGGCCGAGATCGCCCGGGCCCTGGGGATGGAGGAGTCGGCGGTGGCGCAGGTGGCCGACAAGCTCTCCCGGTCCGGCATCCTTCAGGTGGCCACGGGCGGCGGCGGACCAGCGCGCCCCACGATCAACGGGGCGTTCTTCGACCAGCTCCTGGCTGAGTTCGCCCGGGTCATCGGCCCGCTGGCCGAATTCACCCTGGAGGACGAGATCGGCTCGATGGGCGAAAGCCGGGAGGGCTTCCCGCGGGATCGGATCCCGGAGCTGGTCGAGCGTCTCAGCCAGGCGGTTCCGGATGAGGCCCGCCGGGTGAAGTTCCAGCAGATCATGTTGGGGGCGATCCGAAAGATATAACCCCCCGGAGGTCAATGCCGGAGCACTCGCCCGGCATGCGATCATCGAAAGGAGAGCGCTGTGGCAACGACAACCGCATCGGCAATCGAGGCGCCTGCCGTCCAGGAACGGGGGGGTCACTGGTCGCTCGGCCAGTGGCGTCTGCGGTCCAAAATGATTCTGATCCTCCTGCTGGTCTCCCAGATTCCGCTCATTGCGGTCGCCGCGTTCACGATCTACATGGCGCGCGGGGCCCTGCTCCATCAGGCCAGCATCAACATGCTGGGGGTCGGGTCCGAGGTGGCGCGGGAGCTCGATCACCAGCTGCTGGGGTGGCAGGAGGACATCGTCACCGTGAGCCAGCTCCCCGAAGTGGTGGCGTACGCCATGAGCCCATCCGACGCATGGGGGCAAATCGCCCTGGCCTCCCTCAAGGCGGAGGCGTCGCGGAAGAACTACGGCTCCATCGCGGTGGTCAATCGCGAGGGGAAGATCATCCTGTCCTCCGCCCCCGGAGACGTGGGGACGGATGTCTCGTTCCGCCCGTATGTGATCGAGGCCCTCAAGGGCAAGGCCTACATCTCGGATCCGTCGGTCTCCGTGATCACCAACAAGCCCTCCATCTTCACCAGCGCCCCGGTGCGTGACAGCAACAATCAGGTGATCGCGGTGGTCCGCAGCCGGCTCGACCTGTACGGGCTCTGGGATCTCGTCGAGCAGGCGGCCCAGCAGTCGGTTCCCGGGACCGTGGCCATGCTGCTGGACGACCACGGGATCCGCATCGCCCACAGCGCCAGCAAGGGGAACCGGGAAGGGGTGGTGAAGACCCTGCTGTATCGTGCGGTGGCTCCGCTCGACCCGGAGACGACGAAGCAGATCGTGGCCGAGAAGCGCTTCGGCACGGCCACCACCGAGCGGGTGAATGTCCTGCCGCTCCCCCAGGTGGCGGCCGCCATCAAGGCCCGCGCGGCGACGACCTTCGAGGCCGCGGCCGACAACAGCACCGTATCCCACCAGTCCGCGTCGGTGCCGCTGCAGGCCATGCCCTGGCACCTGGTGCTGCAGGCGCCGGATCCGTCCTTCACCAGCGCCGCCGTCCGAATGACCCAGGTCACGGCGGCCGCCGCCGGCCTCTTCGCCCTGCTGATCGTCCTGGTGGCGATCCTGATCGCCCGGGGAGTCACCCGCCCCGTCATGCAGCTGACCGAGGTGGCGGACCGCATCAGCCTGGGCGAGCTGAGCGCCAAGATCGAGATCGAGCGCAAGGACGAGATCGGCGATCTGGCCGAGGCGCTGCGGCGGATGCAGACCAGCCTGCAGGCCGCCATCGAGCGCCTGCGGACCCGGCGCACGACCTGACCTCGACGGGGGTGCCCGCGGCCTGAAGGCGGGACCCCGCGCTCGACAATATGGACTGCCGACGGCAGTCGCCTGCGGCCCTCCGGATTCCTTCATCGGGGGGCCGCGGTCTTTTCGGCGGAGGCGGCCGGGGCTGCCGGCGCCTCCCTGCGCTGCCGTCGTTGACACGGCCCCTCTCCTCGGCTTACAGTTCGCGTATGCGCCACCCATGGAAAGCCGCCCTGGGCCTCCTGATCGGCGTGAGCCTGGCGGGCGGGCCGGTGTGCGCCCAAGACCCCGCTCCCGCTATCCGGGCAACCATGGGGGTGGCCGGCGATCTGCTGCTCAACCTGGATGCGGACCGGGCCGAGGTCGAGTGCTCGCGCCTACTGGCCCTGCCCGAAGGAGAGGCCGCCGGCCGGTTCTGCCTGGGCGTGACGGCGCTGACCCGGGCCGGGGAAATGGACGATCCGGATCCGGACCTGGATCGCTTTCTGGATCAGGTAGCCCGGGCCATTGCCGCCGGCCAACGCCTGGAGCAGACGCGGCCCGCCGATCCCGAGGTGAAGCTGCTGCTGGGGCTAAGTCACGGAAGCCAGGCACTGGTGCAGAGCGGCCGGGGGCACTACGTCGCCGCCTGGCAGGCCCTGCGGGACGGTCTGCGCTGCTTCCAAGAGGCGCTGGCGCTGGATCCGTCCCTGACGGATGCCTACTACGGAATCGGCCTCTACGATTATGCCTTGGGACGCCTGCCCGGCCTCCTGCGGCCGGCCGTGGGCCTGGTGCTGGCGCGCGGGGATGCGACCCAGGGGTTGCAAGAGCTGGAGCGGGTGGCCGAGGGCGGAGCCTATCTCAAGATGACGGCCCGACTGGCCCTCCTGGAGCTGTACGCAGGACAGGAACACAGGTACACCGAGGCCCTACGGCTGGGTCGCGATCTCCTGGGGCGCTACCCAGGCAATCCGGATGTGTACTTCGCCACGGCCTCTGCCGCCTCGGAGCTGGGGCGGTTTCCCGAGGCCCTGGCGATCGCCCGCCGTGCGGGGGAGAACATCGCGGCCGGCGCGCCGCATTTCCCGCCGGCGCTCCGGTCCCGCTACGAGCAGCTCCTGGGGAAGATCTACATGGACCAGGGGGAGTACGCCGCCGCCCTGCGGTTCTTCCAGCAGGCGGTTGAAACCCCCACGCCGCCGCGCTACCGCTGGGTGACCGCCTGGGCATGGACCCGGTCGGGAATGATCTTCGACCTGGAGGGAGACCGGGCGGAGGCCGAGCGGCGATACCGCGAGGCCCTGGCGATTCCCACCGACGCCCCGGCCAAGGACGTGGCCCGGCAGTATCTGGAGAACCCCTATCGAGGGCGGCCGGGCTCCGCCCGGCTTCCGACTCGGTAACCGCTCACGCCACGAAAGGATCGTCCACCCATGCCGAAGCGAGGTAAGGAACACCGCGGGGAAGACGCCGCCGACCACCTGGTCAGGCACTCGCGCCGATCGCACCCCTGGCTCCTGCACGCCGTGATCTTCGTGTGCGGCGGCGTCCTCATGGCTCTCGAGATCGTGGGAAGCCGCGTGCTGGCTCCCTACTTCGGCAACTCGATCTTCGTCTGGGGAAGCCTCATCAGCGTCGTCCTGGCGGCCCTGTCCCTCGGCTACTGGCTGGGCGGGATGGCGGCGGATCGGTGGCCGCGCTACTCCGTCCTGGCAGGGCTGATCGGCGTCCCCGGGCTCATGATCGGGCTTCTCCCCTTTGTGTATCCCGCCCTGAACCAGGCGATCGCGACGAGCGAGCTGGGGGCGCGGCTGGGCCCGCTGCTGTCGTGCCTGGTGCTGTTCCTCCTTCCCAGTGTGTTTCTGGGGACGATCTCGCCGTTCGCCGTTCGCCTCCAGGCCAGGGCGGTGGCCTCGGTGGGGACCACGGCGGGGGGCCTGTACGCGGTCTCCACGGCCGGGAGCATCGCCGGCACGCTGCTCACGGCCTTCTACCTCATCTCGGTCCTGGGCGTCGCCAACATCGTCCACGGCCTAGGATTCGTGCTGCTGATCGTGGCCGTGGTCGTCTTCCTGGCGGAGCGACGGCGGCTGGGGGCCGGCCTGGCGATGATCACGCTCGCCATCCTCCTGGCGGCGGTCGTGTGGGCGGCCAGGACGCGCGCGGCGGAGCCGGGCCTGCTGCTGGACACGGACTCCTTCTACAACCACATCCGGGTGTCCGACGAGGGCGGGAGCCGCTACCTGGACTTCGACAACCTCCGGCAGAGCGGCATGCTCCAGTCCAACCCCTGGGAGCTGCAGCTTCGCTACACCCGGTTCCTGGCGCTGGCGCTGACCCTGCAGCCCGATCCCCGCCGGGTGCTGGTGATCGGCCTGGGCGGGGGATCGTTCCCCAAGCGGCTCTACCGGGATTTCCCGCAGATCACGGTGGACGTGGCGGATATCGATCCGGCGGTCCGGCGCATCGCCACCCGGTACTTCCAGGTGCCGCAGGACGGCCGGATGCGACTCCACGTCCAGGACGGACGGCGCTTCGTCCAGGAGAGCGACGCCGCGTACGATGCGGTCTTCCTGGACGCCTACAACTCCGACACCATCCCCTTCCACCTGGTGACGCGGGAGTTCTACCAGGCCGTTCGGGCGCGGCTGGCCCCCGGCGGGGTCGTCGTCTCGAACATCATCGGCAGCCCGTACGGCCCCCGCAGCGGTTTCTTTCGGGCGATCTACCGGACGCTGGCCACGGTCTTCCCGACGGTCTACGTGGTCCCCACCTACGATACGCGAAACGGGCTGTTCCTGGGAGACATCAACATCATCCTGCTGGCCACGCAGGAGTCTGCCCGCCTGAGCCGGGGCGAGCTGATCGCGCGGGCGGGACGCGCGGAAGGCAAGCTGGTCCCGGCCTCGGATCTGGCCGAGTACGCCTCCTACCTCGTGGAAGCGCCCATCCCGGTTGGCGACGTTCCCCTCCTTACCGACGACTTCGCCCCGGTCGAGCTCCTGCGGGAGGCGTCCTGACCGGCGGCGCGCCTTCCACGCGGGCGGGGGCCGGCGGTTTTTTCGACTTGACGGCGGGGGATGTCTCTGCTAAAAGAGACCCAGCCTTTTAAGCGGACTCCGCGAAGTCCGTAAAGGAGTCAGGCCGTGCATCCGCAACACACAGTCTCTACCAGCGACCTCCTCGCCCGGAGCGGCGAGGGGGTTTTTTTGTGCCTGGAGGCAGCATGAACGAGCGACGCGAGAAGGCCCAGATCCTGGATGCGACGGGAATCTCCCGTGCGGTCACCCGCATCGCCCACGAGATCGCCGAGCGAAACAAGGGGGTGGAGGGGGTCGTCCTGATCGGACTCCGGAGCCGCGGGATCGAGCTGGCCCACCGCATCGCCGCCAAGCTGGAAGAGATCGAGGGCGTCAAGGTCCCGGTGGGGGCATTGGACATCACGCTGTACCGGGACGACTTCGGGCGGGCGGCGACGCAGCCCACGGTGCACAGGACCGAGATCCCCTTTTCCATCGACGACCAGAAGGTGGTCCTGGTGGACGACGTGCTGTTCACGGGCCGGACGACGCGGGCCGCGCTGGACGGCCTCATGGATCTGGGGCGGCCGCGTCTGGTGCAGCTGGCCGTCCTGGTGGATCGCGGGCACCGCGAGCTGCCCATCCGGGCGGACTACGTGGGAAAGAACGTGCCCACCTCGCAGCAGGAGGCGGTGCAGGTGCTCCTGACCGAGGCCGACGGGGTGGACCGGGTCGTCATCTACGAGTCGCTGAAGGGGTAGGATCGGGCCGGGGGCCCGGACGGTGCGGGATCCCCCTTCGAGGAAGAGGGGACGGCCCCGGGCGGAGGTGGACCATGGGATTGAAGAGCAAGGATCTGCTGGGCATCCAAGAGCTGTCCACGGAGGAGATCGGTCTGATTCTGGATACGGCGGCCTCCATGAAGGAGATCGCCTCCCGGGACATCAAGAAGGTCCCGGCGCTGCGGGGCAAGACCGTGATCAATCTCTTCTACGAGCCCAGCACGCGGACGCGAACCTCCTTCGAGATCGCCGGGAAGTGGCTGAGCGCCGACGTCATCAACATCTCGACGTCCTCCAGCAGCGTCGTCAAGGGGGAGAGCCTCAAGGACACGGGCCTCACCCTCCAATCGATGCATCCGGACGTCGTGGTGATCCGCCACTCGGTGGCGGGAGCGCCCCATTTCCTGGCCCGACTGCTCAAGGCGTCCGTCATCAACGCCGGCGACGGCGCCCACGAGCACCCCACCCAGGCCCTGCTGGATCTGTTCACCATCCGCGAGAAGCGTGGGCAGCTGCAGGGGCTCAAGGCGGCCATCGTCGGCGACATCCTCCACAGCCGGGTGGCCCGCTCCGACATCCTGGCCATGCAAAAGCTGGGGATGGAGGTTCGGGTCTGCGGGCCGCCGACGCTCTTGCCCCGCCACGTCGAGGGACTGGGGGTCCAGAAGTTCACCGCCGTCGAGCGGGCCATCGCCGATGTGGATGTGATCATGATGCTCCGCATCCAGCGCGAGCGCATGGGCGCGGGCCTGTTCCCGACGCTGCGGGAGTATTCCAAGCTGTTCGGGCTTAATCTCGAGCGGCTGAAGGGGGCCCGGGCGGACGTCGTCATCATGCATCCGGGGCCGATCAACCGGGGTGTGGAGATCGCGCCGGAGGTGGCCGACGGGCCCTACTCCCTGATCCTCGACCAGGTGGAGAACGGTCTGGCCATCCGCATGGCCCTCTTGTACCTCCTGGCCGGCGGACAGGGCGGCAACAACTGAGGCGGTTCGAGGGGCGGCGGGCGAGAAGTCTCGGACCTCGGACCGCGAACAGCGAGCGGAGCGAGCATGCGAATCCTCATCGAAGGCGGACGGGTGGTCGATCCGGCGAACGGACGTGATGCGGCGCTAGATCTGGTGATCGAGGACGGGCGCATCGCCGAGGTGCGCGCTCCCCAGCCGGGGATCCCGGGTTGCCCGCGGCCGGAATGCGATCGGGTGCTGGACGCCCGGGGCAAGGTGGTCTGTCCGGGCTTCGTGGACGTGCACGTTCACCTGCGCGAGCCGGGTCGCGAGGATATGGAGACCATCGCCAGCGGGACGCGCGCGGCGGCGCGCGGCGGCTTCACCTCGGTCTGCTGCATGCCCAACACCAGCCCGGTCAACGACAACCAGTCGGTGACCGAGTTCATCCTGGACCGGGCACGCAAGGAGGCGGCGGTCAACGTCTTCCCCATCGGAGCCATTAGCAAAGGACAGCAGGGGGAGGAGCTGGCGGAGATCGCGGAGGTGGTCGGCGCCGGCTGCGTGGCCATCTCCGACGACGGCAAGCCGGTCATGAACGCCGAGCTCATGCGTCGCGCCCTGGAATATGCCAGCATGTTCGACATCCCGGTGATCCAGCACGCCGAGGACGCGCACCTCACCGGGAAAGGGGTGATGCACGAGGGCCGGGTGAGCACGCAGCTGGGGCTGAAAGGCATCCCGGCCGCCTCGGAGGCGGTCATCGTGGCGCGGGACATCCTGCTGGCAGAGCTCACCGGGGGCCACTACCACGTGGCCCATGTCAGCACCGCCGAGGCCATCCAGCTGATCCGGGACGCCAAGGCCAGGGGCCTCCACGTGACCTGTGAGGTCGCCCCCCACCACTTCGCCCTGACCGACGAGGCCATCTGCAGCTTCGACACCAATGCCAAGATGAGTCCCCCGCTGCGGTCGGCCCGCCACGTGGCGGCGCTCAAGGCGGCCCTGGCCGACGGGACGATCGACGCGATCGCCACGGATCATGCCCCGCACGTGATTCAGGACAAGGAGGTGGAGTTCGACTACGCGGCCAACGGGGTGGTGGGGCTGGAGACGGCCTTCGGCCTCGTCATGACGGTTCTGGTGGAGGGCGCGGTGCTGAGCCTGCCGCAGGCTGTCGCGCGGATGACCTGCGAGCCGGCCCGCGTCTTCCGTCTGGCCAAGGGGACGCTGAGCGTGGGGGCGGACGCGGACGTGACCATCGTGGATCCGGCCCGGGAGTGGACGGTGGACGTCAAGCAGTTTGCCTCCAAGGCGAGGAATTCCCCCTTCCACGGCTGGAAGCTGCGGGGGCAGGTGCTGTGCACCATCGTGGGAGGCAAGGTCGTGTGGGAGCTGCAGGGATGAGGCGGCGCCGCGGGGAGCGGGCATGGGGATGAAGCCGGCACTGCTGGCCCTGGCCGACGGGACCATCTTCGAGGGACGATCCTACGGGGCCGAAGGGGAGGCCGTCGGCGAGGTGGTCTTCAACACCTGCATGAGCGGGTACCAGGAGATCCTCACCGACCCGTCCTACAAGGGGCAGATCGTCACGATGACGTATCCCCTCATCGGCAACTACGGCGTCAATCCGGAAGACGTCGAGTCCCGGCGGCCGTTCGTGGAGGGCTTCGTTATCAAGGAGGGAAGCCCCCTGGCCAGCAACTGGCGGGGACGCCAGCCCCTGGAGGCCTTTCTCCGCGACCACGGGATCGTGGCCATCCAGGGGATCGATACGCGGGCCCTGACCCGTCACATCCGGGATCACGGCGCGCAGGAAGGGGTCGTCTCCACCGCCGACCCGGATCCCGGCAGCCTGGTTGCCAAGGCCAAAGGGTCGCCCGGGCTGATCGGCCGGGATCTGGTCAAGGAAGTCTCCTGCCAGCAGCCGTTCGGCTGGAGGCAGGGGGTCTGGGAATGGCCGCGCGGCTACGCGGACGGGAGCGTCGCGCACCCCGAGCCGCGGAGCGACGCGGCGCAGCTCGGCCTGTTCGCCGCTCGCGGGGCGCAGCGCGGGACTCGCTATAAGGTGGTGGCCTACGATTGCGGCATCAAGTGGAATATCCTGCGGCAGCTGGTCAGTGCCGGATGCGACGTGACGGTAGTGCCGGCCGGGACGACCGCGGACGAGGCCCTGGCCCTCCAGCCGGACGGCGTCTTCCTGTCCAACGGACCGGGCGATCCGGAAGGGGTCCCGTACCTCATCGAGGCGGTGCGCGGCCTCCTCGGCAGGCGGCCCATCTTCGGCATCTGCCTGGGGCACCAGATCCTCGGGCTGGCCCTGGGGGGCCGCACCTACAAGCTGAAGTTCGGGCATCACGGCGGGAATCAGCCGGTGAAGGACCTGACCACCGGCAAGGTGGAGATCACCTCGCAGAACCACGGGTTCGCCGTGGACATGGCGTCGTTCCGGGAGGCGCCGCGCGACCTCCTGCTCGGCGGCCCGGAGGACGTCGTCCTCACCCATGTGAATCTCAACGACCGGACCTGCGAGGGCCTCATGCACCGGCGGCTGCCCGTGTTCTCGGTGCAGTACCACCCCGAGGCCTCGCCCGGTCCCCACGACGCCAGCTACCTCTTCCGGCGGTTCGTCGGGATGATGGAGCGGGAGCGGGGAGGAGACGTATCCTCGCCGTCGGCGGGACTCCAGAAGGGGGGATAGGATGTCGGACCGCCCCACGGAAAACAGCAGCGGATGGAGGAATTGGTCCACAAGCGGCGGGGCTGACCGCCGGACGCACCAACTGAATGTGAATTTTGCATATTGGGGTCAGGAGAAGGTATGAAGACGAAACGGAAGGAGCCAGAGATTGTTCTGCGGAATGGAAAGCCTGCAGCGGTGATCCTCGATATCGAGAAATACCGAGAAATGCTGGAGAGACTTGAGGACGTGGAGGACCTGAAAGCTCTGGCCGCAATGCGCAAGGGGCAGCTTCACTTCGTGCGGCTTGAAGATTTCTTGAAGGAGTATTCGCCGCGTGCATGATGTCCTGCTCGAACGGGCGGCCCAGCGAGATCTGAAAGGCCTCCCCGCGGCAGAATTCGCGCGGGTGGTAGCCAGAATCCGGGGACTGGTGGGTAACCCGCGGCCGCCAGGCTCGCGCAAGCTCAGGGGCTCGCAAAGCGATTGGCGTCTCAGGATTGGCGACTATCGAGTCATTTATGAGATCGACGATGGGGCTAAAGTTGTTCGCGTGATGCGAGTGAGGCATCGATCAGAAGCGTACCGCTAGGCCAGTTCGGTAAATTGACGTCGCGCGTGCGATTTTAGGTCTTCACGAAGCCGAATCTCTGGTTGTTCTAGGTTAAGCATTGGCATGAGCCAGGCGGTGAGTGTGCGTAGGTCGTTCGTTGGTCGGATGAATGTCGAACCCATTCCGTCGCCCTCCCGGTCTGCCTTAGGCAACTTGTTCGCGAACGTGAGGAGTGAGTTGCGCGGGGGAACCCCGATGCCGCTGGAAGTCTTGGCCTCCAACTGTATGCAGAGCATTTTCGTGGCGCGGCACCATAGAATCGAGGGTGAACACTGGATTATCCTGAGATACAGAAGGGTGCTGGCTTGCCGAGTCGCCCGAGTCCTTGCGATTCCGGTGTATTATCCCATCGATCTATTCAGCCTTGCCGATGGCAGCGGAGCCCGCAGTGCCGAAGCGAACTGACATCCGCACCATCCTGATCATCGGCTCGGGACCGATCGTCATCGGCCAGGCCTGCGAGTTCGACTACTCGGGGACCCAGGGGTGCAAGGCCCTCCGCGAGGAGGGCTACCGGGTGGTGCTGGTGAACAGCAACCCGGCCACCATCATGACCGACCCCGAGTTCGGCGACCGGACCTACATCGAGCCGATCACGCCCGAGGTGGTGGGCCGCATCATCGAGCGGGAGCGGCCGGAGGCCCTCCTGCCCACCCTGGGCGGCCAGACGGCCCTCAACACGGCCGTGGCCCTGGCCGAGTCGGGGGTCCTGGACCGCTACGGGGTCGAGCTGATCGGGGCCAAGCTGCACGCCATCAAGAAGGCCGAGGACCGAGACCTCTTCAAGCAGGCCATGACCGCCATCGGCCTGGAGGTGCCGGAGAGCGGCTACGTGCGCTCGCTGGACGAGGGCCTGGGGATCGTGGAGCGCGTCGGCTACCCGGCCATCATCCGGCCGTCCTTCACCCTGGGGGGCACCGGCGGGAGCGTCGCGTTCAACCGGGAGGAGTTCGAGGAACACGTTCTGTGGGGCCTGAGCCTGAGCCCCGTCCACCAGGTCTTGATCGAGGCCTCGGTCATCGGGTGGAAGGAGTTCGAGCTGGAGGTCATGCGGGACCTGAAGGACAACGTGGTCATCATCTGCTCCATCGAGAACTTCGACCCCATGGGCATCCACACCGGGGATTCCATCACGGTGGCGCCGGCGCAGACGCTGACGGACAAGGAGTACCAGCGGATGCGCGATGCGGCCATCGCCATCATCCGCGAGATCGGGGTGGATACCGGCGGCAGCAACATCCAGTTCGCCGTGGAGCCGGAGACGGGCCGGATGGTGGTCATCGAGATGAACCCACGGGTCTCGCGCAGCTCCGCCCTGGCCAGCAAGGCCACCGGCTTCCCCATCGCCAAGATCGCGGCCAAACTGGCGGTGGGCTACACGCTGGACGAGGTCCCCAACGACATCACCCGAGAGACCCCCGCTAGCTTCGAGCCGAGCATCGACTACTGCGTGGTAAAGTACCCGCGCTGGGCCTTCGAGAAGTTTCCGGGGGCGGACGACACCCTCACGACCCAGATGAAGTCGGTCGGCGAGGCCATGGCCATCGGACGGACCTTCAAGGAGGCGCTGCAGAAGGCGGTCCGGTCGCTGGAGATCGACGTCTGCGGCCTGGAGTCCCGGTCGCGCGAGGGGGCGGACGGCCGGGAGGGGCTGCTCAAGCGCATCCGCGAGGGGCTGCGCGTTCCCAAGTGGGATCGGCTCTTTCACATCGCCGAGGCCATCCGGCTGGGGATAGATCTGGGGGAGATCGCCGCCCTCTCCAAGATTGACCCCTGGTTCCTGGCGAACATCCAGGAGATCGTGGAGGCCGAGGAGCGGCTGCGGCGGGCGGAAAGCGGGCGGTCGCCCCTCATGCGCCTGCTGACGGAGCCGGTGATGCGGGAGGCCAAGTCGCTGGGCTTCTCCGACCGCCGCCTGGCCCAGCTGGTCGGCTCGGACGAGCTGACCGTGCGCGACGCCCGAAAGCGGATGGGGATCGAGGCCACCTTCAAGATGGTGGACACCTGCGCCGCGGAGTTCGTGGCCTACACCCCCTATCTCTACTCCACCTACGAGCGGGAATGCGAGGCGAGCCCCTCGGACCGGCCCAAGGTCGTGATCCTTGGCGCCGGCCCCAACCGGATCGGGCAGGGAATCGAGTTCGACTACTGCTGTGTTCACGCCGTCTTCGGGCTGCGCGAGCTGGGGTACGAGACCATCATGGTCAACTGCAATCCCGAGACGGTCTCCACGGACTACGACACCGCCGACCGGCTCTACTTCGAGCCTCTCACGCTGGAGGACGTCCTCAATATCACCGACCGGGAGAAGCCGGTGGGGGTCATCGTGCAGTTCGGCGGCCAGACGCCGCTCAAGCTGGCGGTGCCCCTGCAGCGCGCCGGGGTCAAGATTCTGGGGACCTCGCCCGACGCCATCGACCGGGCCGAGGACCGCGAGCGCTTCAAGCAGCTCCTGCAGCGGCTGGGACTGAACCAGGCGCCATGCGGGACCGCCTCGTCCTTCCCCCAGGCCGCGCTCATCGCCCGGCAGATCGGGTATCCGGTGCTGGTCCGGCCGTCCTACGTGCTGGGCGGCCGCGCCATGGAAATCGTCTATGACGAGGCCGACCTCAAGGACTACATGGAACGGGCGGTCCAGGCCTCCCCCGATCACCCCGTCCTGGTGGACAAGTTCCTGGAGGATGCCATCGAGATGGACGTGGACGCCATCTCGGACGGCCGCACCGTGGTGATCGGCGGGATCATGGAGCACATCGAGGAGGCAGGGATTCACTCGGGGGACTCGGCCTGCTCCCTGCCGCCCTGGTCGGTGAGCGGGACGCTGCTCGCCGAGATCCGCGAGCAGACCCGCGCCATGGCTCTGGAGCTGGGCGTGGTGGGCCTCATCAACGTCCAGTTCGCCATCAAGGACCGGACGGTGTACGTCCTGGAGGTCAACCCGCGCGCCTCGCGCACCGTCCCCTTCGTGAGCAAAGCCATCGGCGTGCCCCTGGCCAAACTGGGGGCCAAGGTCATGGCGGGGGCGAGCCTGGTCGAGCTGGGCTTTACGGAGGAGCGCTTGCTGCGCCACGTGGCGGTCAAGGAGGCCGTCCTTCCGTTCGCCAAGTTCCCCAACGTGGACGCGGTCCTGGGGCCCGAGATGAAGTCGACCGGCGAGGTGATGGGGATCGACGCCGACTTCGGGATGGCCTTCGCCAAGTCGCAGATCGCGGCCAACGGCAGCCTGCCCATGGGGGGCACCGCCTTCCTGAGCGTGCGGGAGCGGGACAAGCTGGCGGTGGTGGCTCTGGCCACCCGCCTGGTCTCCATCGGCTTCAAGCTGCTGGCCACCGAGGGGACGGCCGAGGTGATCCAGCGCGCCGGGCTGCCGGTCGAGCGGGTGTACAAGGTGACCGAGGGCTTTCGCCCCCACATCGTGGATCGGATGAAGAACGGCGAAGTCGCCATGGTCATCAACACGCCCGAGGGCCGCAGCGCTCGGCTGGACTCCTACTCGATCCGCCGGACGGCGGTGACCATGGGTATCCCGCATTTCACCACCATGGCCGCCGCCTCGGCCGCTGCGGAGGCGATCCGGACGCTGCGGCACCGCAGCATGTCCATCCGTTCCCTCCAGGAGCACCACACCGTACCGGCGTGAGGATCGTGCGTGCGCGCAACCATCGCGTTCAACCGGCGGCTGTCGGCCGCCTACCTGCACCTGGGGGTCAGCGCGCCGGGATTCCCGAAGGAATTCCGGGCGGGGCAGTTCGTCATGGTGCGTCCCCCGTGGGTCGGCGATCCTTTCCTGCCCCGGCCATTCTCCATCTATCGCCTCTCGGCGGGGCGGGCCGCCGAAACCCATCTCGGGGAGGCGATTCCCATCGTCGAGGTTCTGTACAAGGTGGTGGGGAAGGGGACGCAGTATCTGGCCCGGCTGGAGCCGGGACAGGCGGTGGAGCTTCTGGGCCCGCTGGGCAACGGCTTTGCGCCGCCGGCTCGCGGGGAGTCGGCCGTCCTGGTGGCGGGGGGCATCGGGGTGCCGCCCATCGCCGCGGTGGCGAGGGAAATTCGAAATTCGAAATTCGAAATTCGAAGTGTCCATGTGTTTCTGGGTGGGAAGACGGCCGAGGACATTCTCTGCCTCAAAGACTTTGAGGAGGCGGGCACATCCGGCGTGCACGTTACCACCGAGGACGGCAGTCTGGGGACCCGCGGCCTCATCACCGACCTCCTGGCTCCATTCCTGGCGTCCTGGTTGGGGACCGGCGCGGCGGCGCTCGGGCCGCCCGGCAGCCGGGAAGGGGCGGACCGGCGGAATACCGGGTCGCCGGATTCTCCTCCGGCGATCCGGCTGTACACCTGCGGCCCCCCCGGGATGCTGGCGGCCGTGGCCTGCCTGGCGGAGGCTTGCCGGGTGCCCTGCCAGGTCTCCGTCGAGGCGAACATGGCCTGCGGCTTCGGGGCATGCATGGGCTGCGCCGTCGAGCGCCGGGGCGAAGAGCGAAGTTACCGGCTGGTCTGCAAGGACGGCCCGGTGTTCGATTCGCGGGAGCTGGTATGGTGAACCGATGTTCCGCCGCATCGCTTCTCCCGGAGTTGCCATGAGCGGCGTCCCGTCCGGCGCGGGCCAGTCCTCGCCCGCCGTGGATCTGTCCGTGGATCTGGCCGGGATTCGGATGCAGAATCCCGTCATGAGCGCCTCCGGGACCTTCGGGTACGCCCAGGAGTTCGAAGCCTACCTGGACCTCAATCGCCTCGGCGCCATCGTGGTGAAGACGATCACGCGGCTGCCGCGGGCCGGCAATGCTGCCCCGCGGATCGTGGAGACGCCGGCGGGCATGCTGAACGCCATCGGCCTGCAGAACGTCGGCATCGATGCGTTCCTGCGGGAGAAGCTGCCGTACCTGCGGCGGCTCCGGCCTCCCCTCATCGTCAACGTGGCCGGGGAGTCGATCGAGGATTTCCGGGAGCTGGCCAAGCGGATCGGCGATCACGAGGGGGTGGCGGGCATCGAGCTGAACGTGTCCTGCCCGAACGTGGCGGGGGGACTGGACTTCTCCACGGATCCCCGGCTGACCCATCAGGTGGTCTCGGCCGCACGGGAGGCCACCCGCCTCCCCATCATTCCCAAGCTTTCGCCGAACGTCACGGATATCGCCGCCATCGCCCGAGCGGCGGCGGAAGCGGGCGCCGACGGCCTGTCCCTGATCAATACGTTGGTGGGCATGGCCATCGACGTGCGGACCCGGCGGCCCAAGATCGCCAACGTGACGGGGGGGCTCTCGGGACCGGCCATTCGCCCGGTGGCGGTCCGCATGGTCTGGCAGGTGGCCCGGGCGGTCCGCCTGCCCATCATCGGAATCGGGGGAATCGCGACGGCGGAAGACGCCTTGGAATTCCTCCTGGCTGGGGCGACGGCCGTGGCCGTGGGCACCGCCAGCTTCATCGATCCGGCGGCGAGCGTGAAGATTATCGAGGGGCTGGAGCAGTACTGTGCGGCGAACGGCATCGCGGCCATTCGGCAGCTCGTTGGCGGCCTCCAGGTTCCTCCGCGGAGCGACGGATGCGTAAACAGAAGACAATAGCCCAAGAGAGGAGAGCCGCGCGATCGCTCCAGGGCTGGCTGTGGGGGTGGATGGCGCTCTCGGCGGCCGGCCTGCTCGTCGCCGGCTACCTGAGCTTCGAGCGGCTGACCGGGGGCAACCTGGTGTGCAGCCGCTGGGCGCAGTGCGATACGGTGAACAGCAGTCCCTACGCGCGATTTTTTGGCGTTCCGGTTGCTTTCATCGGCTTTGCCGGATACCTCTTGTTATTGGGGCTGGCCCTGGCGGCCCTGGCGGCGGACGGCGGGAGGCCGCGCCGGCTGCTCCTCCTCGGCTTTCTCCTCTCATTGGGCGGAGTCGGGTTCTCCGCCTACCTCACGTACCTCGAAATATACGTCATCAAGGCCGTCTGCTCGTGGTGCGTGGCCTCGGCAACTATCATCACCCTGCTGGCTGTCTTGGGGGCTTTGGCCCTCTGGCGAACAGCCACGCCCTCTCCGCGAGCCTCAGCGAATTCCAGGCCACATCGGCGGTAGTCTCACCCTCCCAGCAAGCGTATCCGAGCTCGTACGGCGGGAACCCGGCCGGCAAGGTCTGCGGCTTACATCCGCATTAGCGAAGCCGTATGACTATAATGCAAGGAGTTGAGTCAACAGGGGTGGGGGGATGGAAGAAAGCGAAAGCAAGGCAGCATTCGAGTGCTTCCCGGCTCTCCGTGCAGGAGTCGAATTCGTCGCAGAGTGAAACAATGCCTGATCTGCACCAGCTAAGGCGAGGTTCGGATCCCCAGCCGGACTCGATAGCCTCTGGAAGGTTGAGATTCAGGGGGGTGTGTGGCCTGAAGAATGATTCTGACCTGTTTTGATGCCCCTCGGTAAGTCGATGAATTACCAGGGGCTTTGTCTCTTGTCTCGGCTGGCATGGGTTGGTCTTGGGTGGGCTGCTGGCCTTCGCGGGCAGACCCTTCGCCTGCCTCTAACGGCGTGTGGGACCCCCGCTGGCGGCAGGAGCCGATTTGGACTACCATTCGGGCGGACCAATCGGTGGGGGCAAGCTGGTGACGCAGCTAACTCGGGCATGGGGTGGTGGGCTTTGGTTCCGCGGTCAGAGAAAAGCAGGGGACACGGGGGGCAGGCGGGGTGCTTCGCAGCGGATTTCCGGCTTGGGACGGGGAGGGCTGCAAGGGAGAGCAGCGGGTGAACGTGGCGTTGGGAAGACGGTAGACAAGCCTGCCCGCGTCGTTGATTGCGACAACCTTACGGCTGCACTTGACAGGATGAGGCTGTTGCTTCAATAAATGACAGTCCATTTGAGGGAGGGGACCGTGACAGACGATCCGCACAGCCTGACACGACGGGAGCTTCTGCTAGGGGCGGCCGCCGGCCTAGCTCTCAGCCTGCCCGGCGTTCCACGATCCGCCGGAGCGGCAGCGGGGCCCGACCTGGCCGTAATCACCGGCGAGCCGGGGGCGGCTGCCCGCAAGGCCGTCGAGGCCCTGGGGGGGATGTCGCGCTTTGTTCAAAAGGGCAATCGCGTCGTTCTCAAGCCCAACATGTCCTTCGCCAGCGGGCCGGATCGCGCCTCGAACACGCATCCCGCCCTCGTCCAAGCCGTTGCCCAGATGTGCCTGGAAGCGGGGGCCGAGCAGGTCATGGTGGTGGACAACCCGCTCCAATCCCCCGAGCTCTGCCTGCGGCGCGCGGGCGTGGCGGACGCCTGCAGGAGCCTGAAGAACGTCTACGTCCAGATGTTCACCGACCACAAGTTCTACCGGGAAGTGAAGGTCCCGCAGGGCAAGGTCCTCGACCGGGTGGAAGTTCTCAAGGAGGTGCTCGACAGCCAGGTGCTGATCTGTCTCCCGCAGGCCAAATCCCACTCCGATACCGGGGTCAGCATGGGTGTGAAGGGCCTGATGGGACTGATCTGGGACCGCCGGAGCTTCCACAGCAAATACGACATCAACCAGGCCCTGGCCGATCTGACCACGGCGATTCGCCCCAGGCTCACCGTGCTGGACGCCACGCGTGCCCTGACCACTGGTGGTCCGGGCGGGCCCGGCGAGGTCGTGAAACCGAACCTCGTCATCGCCGGCACCGACCCGATCGCGGTGGACTCCTTCGGCGTGTCCGTAGCCCCCTGGTACGGCCAGCACTTCAAGGGCCGCCAGGTGGAGCACCTGCTGGCGGCCAGCCAGCGGGGAGCCGGAAAGATCGACGTGGAGCAGCTCAACATCTTGAAAGGCGCTGCATGAGGAGTGCCGTTCAGGGCCTCTCGCTGGCCCTGTTCACGGTCCTGTTCGCGCTGGCCAACTACCGGCTTCCGGATTGGCTGCCGGCCGACATCTATTTGCGGCTGGACCCCCTGCTTGGCCTGAGTGCGATCCTGGCGGGCCGTGCGTGGGTCGGCCGGGCCCTCTGGGGGCTGGGACTGCTCCTGGCCACGATCCTCGTCGGCCGATTTTTCTGCGCCTACGTCTGCCCCCTCGGCGCGCTCCTCGATTTCCTGGACCTCGTCCTCTTCCGCCGGGTAAAACGGCGCGCGCTCGATTCCGATCCCGCACTCCGCCCGGTCAAGTACGTGGTGCTGACCCTCTTCATGGCTGCCGCGGTGGCGGGGTCTTCGCTGGTCTATCTCTTGGACCCGATCTCTCTCCTCACGCGCACCTACACCTTTGCGCTATTTCCCCTTTTCGTCGGCGTGGTGAATATCCTGCTGGACACCTTCCGCCCTGTGGCCGAGGCGATGCGCTGGATGAACATCGCCAACCTGTCCTACGCGCAGCCCGTGTTCTATATGACGCTGATCACGTTCCTCATCTTCGCAGGCATCATTGCTTTGGGGCGGCTGACCCCCCGCTTCTGGTGCCGATATCTTTGCCCTCTCGGCGCGCTCCTGAGCCTCTTCTCGCCCCTGGGGCGCTGGCGCCGGACGGTCGGGCCGGAGTGTCCCGCCTGTGGGATCTGCCAGGATGCCTGCCCAATGGGGGCAGCCACGGACCAGAGCGGGACGCGACTCGCCGAGTGCATCCAGTGCCGGACCTGTGTTGCACAGTGCCCAGAGGATGCCATCACGTTTCCGGCCTCACCGCGATTGCTCCCCGCGCGGGAAGCCTCGCAGCCGGACCTGTCCCGCCGCGGGTTCCTCTATTCCGTGGCCGGCGGCCTAGGGCTGGGGTTTGTGGTCCAACAGTCGCCCTTCACGCCCCTCCAGAACAAGGCCCAGCTTATCCGCCCGCCGGGGGCCCTGCCCGAGAACGAATTCCTCACCACCTGCATCCGCTGCGGCGAGTGCGCGAAGTCCTGCCTCACCAATACCCTCCAGCCGAGCCTGTGGGAAGGCGGCCTGGCGGGCCTCTGGACGCCCAAGCTGGATCTCCGCTTTGCGGCCTGCGAGCAGGAGTGCAATGTGTGCGGCAAGGTCTGCCCGACCCAGGCGATCCGGTCGCTCAGCCTCGAGGAGAAGACCCACGCCAAGCTCGGGACGGCCATCCTCCGCAAGGAAATGTGCCTGGTCTGGGCCCAGGATAAGCTCTGCCTGATGTGCGACGAAATCTGCCCCTACCATGCGATCGTCTTCCGCAACATCGACGGATATCGCCGGCCGGTCGTCATTGCGGCCCATTGCAACGGCTGCGGCTACTGCGAGCAGCGCTGCCCCGTCGAGGGCGACTCGGCAATCGTGGTGGCTCCCATCGGACAGATCCGGATGCGCACCGGCTCGTACGTCGCCGAGGCCAGGAGGCTGCAGCTGGATTTCAAGCCCAATCCGGCCGACGACCTGTTCATCCTGCGATCCGAGGGGCTCAAGGTCCAGCCGGGGGAACAAGAGGGTGGGCCGAAGGCGACGTCGCCGGCGGGGGAAAAGCCCAAAGGCTTCCTGCCTTGACCGAACGCACCCGGACCGTCGTTTCCTGAGCGGCATTGACAGGAGGGCCCGATCAATGGAAAAGAAGCTGGTGATGGGGAGAAGGGATTTTCTGAAGACGACTGCGACAGGGCTCGGCGGCCTCGCCTACCTGCGCGTCACCTTGAGCCGGCCGCCGGACGCGCCGGAGAAGTTCGAGGGGACCCGCGTCCTCGGCAGGACCGGTATCCGGGTGCCGATCGTGTCGATGGGGGTGATGAACACCGACAACCCGGAGCTGGTGCGCGCCGCCCTGGACGCCGGCTACGTCTTCCTGGACACCGCCCAGAGCTACCAGCGCGGCACCAACGAGTCCATGGTCGGCGAGATCCTCAAGGGCCGGCCGCGGAGATCCTTCATCATTGCCACCAAGGCCACCCTCCCCAAGGACCAGACCACCGGCGGCTATGGGCCGGACGCCACGGAAGAGGCGTACACCAGGAAGATCGACACCAGCCTGAGGAGCCTCGGGCTGGACTACATCGACATCTATCACCACCATGGGGTCTGGACGCGGGGGGCCACGCTGCACGAGCCGATCCTCTCGGCCCTTCAGAAGGCGAAGCAGGCGGGCAAGATCCGATGGATCGGCGTCAGCACGCATCGGAACGAGCCCGAGGTGGTCGACGCCGCGACCGACTCCAAGGTCTACAACGTCGCCCTGGTGGCCTACAACTTCCGCCAGCAGCACGCGGAGGAGGTGGGGAGGGCCATCGCCAGGGCGGCTGGCGCCGGCCTCGGGATCGTGGGGATGAAGTCGATGGGGGGGAATCGCGGAGGGGCGTATGCCTCCACCCAGATCGACCCGCGCGCATGCATCAAGTGGGTGCTGCAGGATCCGAACGTCGCCACCGTGATCTGCGGCTTCACCACCTTCGATCAGATGGCCCTCGACCTCGCCGTCCTCAAGGACCTCACCCTGACCGCGTCGGAGCGCGAGCAGCTCCGGAAGGGGGCAGTAACGGCCGGCCTGTACTGCCAGGGCTGCGGGGCGTGCGTGGGCCAGTGCGCACAGGCGCTGCCGATCCCCGACCTGATGCGCGCCCGTATGTACGTGTACGGGTACCGGAACCTCGTGGCGGCCCAGGATCTGGTGCTGTCCCTGGCGCTGCCGGACACGGTGTGCGGAGACTGCGGCGCCTGCCCTGTGACCTGCACGAATCGCTGGAACGTGTCCGAGCGGGTTCGTGACGTCATCCGCCTGCGGGACGTGTCGCCCGGCCGTGTTGCCTAGGCAACCGGGGGAGGATCGCGCATGAAGAGGGGGAGCGCTCTCGCTGCCGTCCTGCTTGGGGTGGCCCTATGGGGAGGCCCGTCGCTGGCGGCCGACGCAGTGCCGTTCGCGTTTCCTGCGGTGAACGGATGGACACTGGTGGGCCCGCCCCAGGTGTTCTCGCCCGATACGCTCTACGAATACATCGACGGCGGGGCCGATCTCTACGTGAAGTACGATTTCGAAGCGCTGCAGGTCGTCGAGTACCGGAAGGAGAAGATGTCGGTGAGCGCAGAGGTCTACCGCCACCGGGACGCGGACCGCGCCTTCGGCATCTACAGCCAGGAGCGCGTGCCAAGCAGCGAGTTTCTGGCGCTCGGGACCCAGGGCTACTACGAGAACGGGGTCTGCAACTTTATCCAGGACCGCTATTATGTGAAGCTGAGCAGCGAGAACACCGGCGCGGACGACCGGGAGATCCTGCTGGCCTTCGCCCGGCGGATTTCGCAAGAGCTGCCCGCGCGGTTCGCCTTGCCGGCGGTCCTGTCGGTATTTCCAGCCGACGGGAAGACGCCGAACTCGGAGAAGTTCATCGCCAAGGACTTCCTCGGGTATGGATTCCTCCACGCGGGGTTCCTCGCCGACTACGAGCGGTCGGGTCAGAAGTATCAGCTCTTCGTCATTGTGGGCGACAGTCTGGAGGATGCCCGCGCGATGCTGGGACAGTACTTGAAGCAGATCAGGCAGGAGGCGAATCTGGCAGAGGGAGCGTACCAGGTCAAGGATCCCTATCACGGAGAGATGACGCTGTTCTGGAAGGGGAGATACATCTGGGGGACGGTGAAGCTGGCGGACCCCGGCCTCCGCTCCGCCTATCTGAAGCAGTTTGAGGGCCTTGTGGTCCCCTAATCGCCGCCCTAACGGGCGCGATCGTAGATCTATCAGCAGACCGTTTGCCGTTGACACGCCCGGCCCGGGGGGCGTAGGCTCCCGTCGGCGGTTCCCGGCACCGCTCCGCTTCCCGCGAACGCAGCAGCGTGAATGCGCCCGCGTCCGGGGGGGTGCCCCGCGCGAGTTCAGGCAGATCGACGCATGCGATTCCCAACCGGGCTGCGCGCCCTCAACCATCGGGACTTCCGCCTCTTCTTCTCCGGCCAGTTCATCTCGCTCATCGGCACCTGGATGCAGAGCGTGGCGCAGGCGTGGCTGGTCCTCGAGCTGACCAACTCGGCATTCAAGCTGGGGCTCATCAGCGCCCTCCAGACGGCGCCCATGCTCTGTCTCGCCTTCGTGGCGGGGGCCATCGCCGACCGGCTCCCCAAGCGCCGCGTCCTCGTCGGCACGCAGTCGGCCCTCATGGGCCAGGCGCTCCTCCTGGCCGTCCTCGTGTGGGCGGGCGTCGTCCAGTACTGGCACGTGGCCCTCCTGGCGACCTGCTACGGCCTGGCCTTCACCCTCGATATGCCCACGCGGCAGGCGTTCGTCGTGGAGATGGCGAGCAAGGCGGACCTCCCGAACGCCATCGCCCTCAACTCCAGCGTGGTCAGCGGCGCCCGGATGGTGGGCCCCGCCATCGCCGGCCTCCTGATCGATCGGTACGGGACCGCGCCGGCCTTCGGGCTCAACGCGCTGAGCTTCCTGCCCATCATCCTCGCCCTGGCGGCCATGCGGGCCGACGGCCGGCCGGGCCCCGCGCAGGGCACCACCGTCCGCGAGGAGATCACCGCCGGCCTGCGCTACGCGGTCCGCACCCCGCTTGTGGCCCTGCCCCTGAGCCTCCTCCTGACCCTGGGGCTCTTCGTCACCAACCACAACGTCCTGGTGCCCCTGCTGGCCCGGGACGTGCTCCACGCGGGGGCCCACGGCTTCGGCCTCCTCATGGCCGCCGTGGGCACGGGGGCCATCGTCGGGGCGCTGGCGCTGGCGACGCTGCTGACGGGCCGCCCGCCCTTCGCCCTGCTCCTGGGCACGGCCGGCACTGCCGCGGCCCTCACGCTGCTGCTCGCGGGAATCCGCTCCTTCTGGGCGGCCCTGCTTGCCCTGACCTGCGTCGGGTTTGCCCAGATGGTGTTCGTGGCGGCCTGCAACACCACGCTCCAGTTGGTGGTCCCGGACCGGATGCGGGGCCGGATCATGAGCGTCTACGCCTTCGTGTTTGTCGGCAGCACGCCCTTCGGGGCGCTCTTCGTGGGCACGACCGCGGACTGGGTCGGGGTCTCGGCGGCGTACGGGCTGGCGGGGGGGCTGGCCCTGGCCTCGATCCTGGGCCTCGGCCTGCTGGGGTGGGGGGGGTGGGCCGCTTCAGCCCCTCCCGTCGCCGAGCCGCCGTCGGGGGCCTGAGTGCTCCCTACCTATTTGAAACCCGTGACGAACTGTTGCGAGTTTCTGAGGTGATTCCAACCAAAGAGTTGGGGTCTTTGCCCCGGGGGTCTTCCCCTTGACAAGCCGTCGGGCTCGGCGTAGCGTTTTTTGTGGGCGCGGGTCGAGCCCATACCCCTCGTGGCCAGAGCGTCGGGTTCGCGTCCCGACGCCTGCTCGTCGACGCGTGCCGGGGCAACCCAGCCCCGCGGTCTTCGCTATCCATCATGCCGACCTCTTCGCCAAGCGGGTGGGGACCGAGACCGCGCAGCCTGGGCGGGTTAAGAGTAGTCCTCCGGCTCTGTTGTCGTGCAGTCGACGAGGGAGCTCAGGAGGAGCAAGGAGTGCCGCCATGACCATCGTGGCGATTTCCCGGGAAATGGGAAGCGGAGGGTACGAGATCGGCGCTGCTGTCGCCAAGGCGCTAGACTTCGCGTACGTGGACCGGCAGATCCTTCTGCAGGCCGCGCACGCCATGGGGGTGCCGGAGGCGACACTCGTGGAGGTCGTGGAGCACCGCCCGTCCCTGTGGGAGCGCTTCGACACCGAGAGAGGGCGCTATGTCATCTTCATTGAGGCAGCCTACTACGCCTTCGCGGAGAAGGGAAATCTGGTCACGGCCAGTCGCAGCGGGCCGTTCTTTCTCCGGGGCATTCGGCATGCGGTTCGGGTCAGAATCATGGCCCCCTTCGAAGTCCGTGTGCGTCGGGTCATGGCGCAAGAAAAGGTGAACCAGAAGGCGGCCACGGCCAAGGTCTACAGGTATGACCGGGAGATGGCCGGGCGTATCGACTATCTCTTCGGGGTGGACTGGAGCCGGCCCGAGAACTACGACCTGGTGCTCAACACCCAAGATGATGCCTGGGACTTCTACACCGACTTCCTGGTGCGGGCGGCCCGGCACCCCCGGTACCAGCCTACGCCGGAATCCCTGCAGCGGATCCGCGACCTCAGCCTCGCGGCGCGGGTCCGCGCCGCCATCGCCACGGATCCGGTGGTCAAGAGCCTCAATGTCGAGGTCGCCGCCCAGGCGGGACACGTGGTGCTGAAGGGGACCGTCTTCAGCGTGGCCATGATGGACGCTGTCGTCGAGGTGGCGAAGCGCGTCCAGGGGGTCACCAGCATCTCGAGCGAGACCGTGGAGATCCCGCGGGTCTACCCGGGCCCGCTCATGTGACGCCAAACGAGTTGATGGGCTGGCTGGGGACGCGCGGTGCTCCGCCAGAACGTTGTCCATGCTGGCCGGCTTGGAGTCCTTACTGACGGGCACGATTGGGGGACATGGGTCCGGTTCTTACGGAGCAGATTCAGTGTGTTCGCGGCCCCCGGAAAGAGACACCCAAAAAATCGGTCAAGCGGACAGGAGCCGCGTGGGAGGCTTGCCGGCAAGGCTCCCTCCTCGGTCCGAACGAATAGGTGCCTCGGGGGAGCGGGTTGCCCAGACGGGCTCGTCGGCTGGGGAGAAATGCGGACCCGGCACGTGTTGGCATGGGAGGTGGGACGCCCGCCCCGGGGAACTGGTGCCGCGATAGGCGAGACGACCGAACGGTTCCGGGTCAAATGGTGCGGATCGATGACCAACTCTGTGGGCCTCGGCGACACGATCTCGCGCAGTGACGGGAACCGAGGGGTCATCGTGGCCGTGGGTTCGATCGCCTCGGTCCCCGGTGCCGAGGCGGTGGAGGCTGGTCCCGATCGGGTCGCCAGGGCGCAGCGGCGCGAGCCACGGCCGTGGTGAAGCCGGCTCGGCCCCATCGCTTTCACACGGCCTTGCGGGTAACGAACGCCGCGGGCTTCCTCTTCAACTCGTCGAGCGCGTTCTTCCTCCTGTTCCCCATCTACCTCCAGCAGCAGGGCAGCTCCCCCGCCCAGATCGGCCTCGTCGTCGGCCTCCTCCGGGCGGGCTCGCTAGTCGCCCGCCCGCTGGGGGGCCGGCTCCTAGACCGCCTCGGCCGGCGCCGGGTGATTGAGGTCGGCGCGCTCGTGGCCCTGCTGGCGATCCTGTCCCTCTTCGTGTTCCCGCAGGTCGGCGGGCCCTTCCTGCTCCTGCGCGTTTTCCAGGGGATCGGGACCTCGTGCATCGACTCCGGGCTGGGCGCGGTGGTGGCCGACCTGGGCCCGCCCGGCGCACGGGCGCAGGTGTACGCCATCTACACTGTCTCGATCAACCTGACCTCGGCCGTCATGCCCGGCCTGGGGGAAGCCCTCATCCGCTGGGCGGGGTTCTTCCCCCTGTTCGGGGCCGCGGCCCTCGCCCTGGCCGCCTGCTTCCTCCTGGTCCTGCGGCTCCCGGAAACGGCGCGGCCGCGCGTAGAGCGACCGGCGGCCCGGCCGGGGCTCCCGCCCGGCTCGGGCCCGCTCCTGCTGGGGAGCCTGCTGGTCGGGTGGGTCTTCGGCACCCTGTCAACCTTCGTCCCCGTGGCCCAGATCGCCGCCGCCCCGGGGCGGGTCGGCCTGTTCTTCTTCGCGTATTTCGCCGGGCTGTTGGCTGTGCGGCTGGCGGGGGGCCTCGGGGTGAGCCGCCTGGTGCAGCCGACGATGCTCCTGCCCGCGTACGGGGCCCTAGCCATCGGCTTGGCGGCGCTGCCCCTCGGGCATGGCGTGCTCCGGTTGGTCTTCGTCGGGCTCACCTGCGGCGCTGCGCATGGGGTGGTCATGCCAGTCCTCTATGGCATGCTCCTCGTCGGGCTGTCCCGCGATCGCCGGGGGTGGGCCGTGGCGCTCTACTCTGGGGCCTACGACCTGGGCGTGGTCCTGGCCTCTGCGGGCCTCGGAGTGATCGCGGAGGGGATCGGCTACCGCGGCATCTTCGTGGTGGCGGCGGTTGTCATGGCCCTCGGGGCGGGGGCGGCCCACCTGTGGGGGCAGCGGTAAGGGCCGTGCGGGATCGCAGGCGGAGCCGCCGCCGCGGCGGGCGGCCCCGTCAGAGCAGGTTTCGGGCCATGCCGCCCTCGGCTCGCTCTCCTTTCCCGTCGTAACCACGCTCCGACACCTGCCAGCGACCCGTCCCCCCGGGGACGGGGCGTGCCATCCATCCGCGGGAAACCCCGAGCCGCCGTAGTATGGAAATGGAATGCGGAGGGCAAGAACGGCGCGCGACTATTCTCACGTCTGAAGGAGACGGCATCGATTCGAGTCCGAGCCGGCTCCCCGAGCGGGAAAAATCTCTAGCCGTTACACAAAGGTGTTGAATAGCGTCGGGGGTTGGAGTACAAACCCCTTGTGCTTACTGCGCCGAAGGGGAGCACTGCCCTCGAGAAGATTTCTTCCGTAGGCAAGACGCCGCGGATCCCGCCCCCTGCAGATGGGATCCAGGTGAACTTCTGTAAGAATCCCCGGTGCCCAAACTACGGGGTGCCGGCCCTTGCGTGGGTCTCGCGTACGCCCATCGCCTTCGGCGCGATCCACGACCACTATGAACTGGACCGGGCCACCCCTCCGTCAGTGCCCCTCCTACACTGTCAGTTCTGCCGAGAAGAACCGCCAATCAAGAGCAATCGGGCCATCGCCGAGGAACAGCGACGACTGTTGGCATGCCTGCAGCTCCGCCCGGCCCCCGCCTGCCCTACCCTGGGGTGCGCGCACGGCAGCGTTCCCATCACCCGCGGCCCCGGCCATTACCAATCCTTCGGGAGGAGCCATTCGGGATCCCAGCGCTACCGCTGCAAGGCGTGCCATAAGACGTTCTCGGTGGGGATGGCCACGGTTCGGCAAAGAGCTCCCCATAAGAATCGGACGATCTTCAGCCTCTTGGTGAACAAGGCCCCGTTGCGCCGGATCTGCGAGGTGGCCAGCATCGCGCCGCCGGCCCTGTATGGCAAGGTGCGGTTTCTCGCGACCCAGTGCCAGGCGTTCATCGCCGAGCGGGAGCGTCGACTCCTCGATGGCTTGGCCTTCCGCCGGTTGTATCTCGCGACCGATCGCCAGGAGTACATGGTGAACTGGTCCCAGCAAGCCGATCGCCGGAATGTCCTCCTCCATGCTGTCGGGACGGCCGACACCACCTCCGGCTACGTGTTTGGCGTGCACCTGAACTACGATCCGGCTCTGGAGCCTGCCGTGGTGGAGGCCGAGGCCCAGGCCTGTGGGGACTTGGGTGCGAAACGCCCCTTCCGCCGGTACGCCCGTTGCTGGCTCGCGGCGGATTACACGGAGGGCCTCCACCGGAAAGCTCGGCGAGGCCGCCGCGGGAAGGCGCCGCTGTCGGAGGAGATTCAGGCCACTTACGAGGAGGCGCTCGAGCGCGAGGATGTCGAGGCTTTTGAAGTCCAATCCCCGGATCGGCGGCTCCCGGCCAAGGGGATGCAGATCCATGCCGAGTATACGCTCTACGGCCACTTCTTCTATCTGCGGGCGCTGTTCGGCGGGGTCGAGAAGCTCCGGTTCTTCCTCGATCAGGACTCGGGCATGCGCGCCGCCTGCCTCGCCGCCTTCCAGCCGGAGATTGCCGCGCGCCGGGCGGACGCCTTCTACGTGCGGATCGCCTCCAAGCTGACGATCGCCGAGAAGCGCGCCGCCATCGCCGAGAGCCGAGCGGCCTTCCGGGCGGCGCGCCAGCGGCATCCCAGCCTCTCCGACACCGAGGTCAAGCTCCTTCTGATCAAAGCCCAGATGCGGGAAATGGCAACTCTGGGGAAATGGCAGGACAAGTGGCTGTCCCACCCCTTTCCCCACATGGGGGAGCCCCGCAAAGCCGTCTGCTGCCTCACCGACTACGGGGACTACGACGAGGACCACCAGGCGTGGCTCTACAACAAGGCCTCCTTGCATGCTATCGACTGCTTCTTCATGCAGGTGCGTCGCCGGCTCTCGATGCTCGAACGACCCATTGCCTCGGCCAGCGCGCTCCAGCGAACCTGGTATGGGTACAGCCCGTACGATCCCGAGAGCATCGTGAGACTCTTGACAATCTTCCGGGTCTACTACAACTACTGCTTGTCGGGCAGGGGAGGAACCACACCGGCCATGCGATTAGGGTTGGCTAAAGGAAGGGTGAGCCTCGAGGACATTATCTACTTCTGACGCAATGTCGACGCAGCATCCCATCAGCCCTTTGGAAGCAGAGGGCGTTCCGTCTCCAGGCCAAAGGGGTCCGAACCGGATCAACACCTTTGTGTAACGGCTAGGAAAAATCTGGACACTGGAGGGAGGGAATTTAGGTGGCGTGAAGGATTAACGAATCGCGCCTCAGCGGCAGACCGGGGTGCGCGCCCCGCGCCGGGTGAATCAGTGCCGCATGAGCACCGCCGCGGCGGGCCGGGACATCTTGCTGTTCTCGTGCGCCGCCCCCTGCACGACCTGGAGTTGCCACCCGAACGTGCACTTCAGCTCCGTGGCGCGGTGGCCGGCTTCCGTGAAAAAGTTCTGGCCGCGCTCGAAGCGGTAGGCGCCCTGGGCCATCGCCTGCGGCGTCTTACGGAGCTCTCTGTGGTTGGGGTCCGTGTCCCGGTCGCCGAGCATGAGAATAAATTCCCGACCGAGGCTCGTTTTCAGCGATTCCTCAGTGGCGGGAGAACCGCCGAGTCCGTAGGGAAAGTTGATGTCGAACCTCGGCATCGTGTACCACCCTGGATTGGCGGCCACCGCTCTGGCATACCGGGCGTCGGGCAGCAACAGCACGAGGCGATGCACGAACTGGCCGCCTTCGGAGTGGCCGTAGATGAAGTACTTTGCGCTCCGATTGCCGGTCGCCTCCCTGATGGAGTCGAAGAGATGCTCGATGACGCTGAACGACCACATCGACGCATCCTGAAGCTTGCCGTCCCTGCCGACGACGCTGGCGTAGGAATACCCGCCGCCGCCCCATCGTTCCGGGTCGAACAGCGGGGCGACCACCATGAATGCGTACTTGTCGGCATGCTCGATCCACGTGTCGCGATAGCCCTTGGCGTTCTTGCCATGGCCGTGCATGACGAAGACGATCGGCGCCGCGTCCGGCTTGAGCCCCCTGGGCAGGTACGTGTAGACGGTGATCTCCTTCGACGGGTCGCCTTTCTCGTCTACGAAGGAGAAGCTGCCGGGTCCCGCGGCGATCCTGATCGTGGGGCCGGCAGCCGACACGGTCTGTGACCATATCAGCGTCCACACGAAAAGCACCAGCATCGGCCTGCACAGATGCGCGCGAGAAAGAAGATGTCTCACGGGCATGAAGTCCTCACAGAATAACAGCCCATCTGCTGAACCCGTCTGGACTCTGGAAACACAAGGACTTACAGAGGGGGACTGACGAAGTGGGGATGTTATATGCTTTTCGCATAACACCCCGTGGATTGCAGGAGAGCAATCGGGCGAACCATCAGTGGGAGTGTATCGCCGGGCTCACGGGCTGTCAACCACAATCCCGCCCCGTCGCAGCAGCCTGGCCGCTTACCAAACATGTTGACAGGCCGGACCGCAGGAGGCACCGGTGTGGAGAATTACACTCCCATTACCACAGGTTACGGCGCGCCCGCGCGGCGGGATGGCTGCGGAAGAATTGTTCCGGGAATGGCCAATTCTCCTCTGGCATGCAAATCGTGCGCTTCCCTACAAATCGCACGGTGGCATCAACATTTTGGTGAACGGCTAGCGCAGGAACAGGAGGGGCGGAAAATATTCCCTGTAGGGCGTTGTTGACGGAGTGGAATTATCTGCCCGCCGTCCGCCGGGCGACGGGTAGGACGCGAGGTGCGGTCACCTGGGGCATCGACTAGAGAGGTGGAAGACTCCACCGCCCGCCCGGTCGAGGTGGACGCTTCTCAGAGGCCGATCCCCTGGCTGAGGAATACGACGGCCGAGAAGAAGACGCAGTAATAGCCGAAGTATCTCCAGCGGCCCCGCTCCAGCCAGGAGGACAGCCACCACAGCGCCACCAGCCCCGCCAGGAAGCTGCCGCACATGCCGAGAACCCCCGGCAAGATCAGGGCGGTCGGGCTGGCGCCCGTGATCGCATGGACGCCGGAGGCTCTGAGGAGCCGCCGAAGCTCCAGCACGATCACGGGCGGCGTCAGGAGCACCGCCAGAGCGAAGCTGAAGTCTTCCGCCAGATCTCGGCGAATGCCATAAAGCAGCGCGGCGGAGATCGTGCCCCCGGACCGCGAGAATCCCCGGAACGGGAGGCAGAGCCCCTGAATCGTTCCGACCAGGACGGACGACACCACATTGAGACCAGCGGGTTTCTCCGCGTTCTCCCAGATCCCTGCCGCGATGATCAGCAGTCCGCCCGCGAGGAGCGCCGCGCCGATCAAAGGCAGGTTCCGAAAGAGCTGCTCCACCTCTCCGTGCGGATATCCAAGCGCTCCTTCCAGGATCCCCTGCTCGATGATGATTTTCATGGCCAGCCCGAGGACTCCCGTGCACGCGGTCGCGAGAATGATCATCTTCAAGAAGTGGCCCTTCTCGATGTTGCCCGCCGCATCGGGCGTCACTTCCGCTGGTGCCAGCAAGCGCTTCCAGCGCCGCCAGAAGTAAATCAGCACCGAGAACATCGTTCCCGTATGCAGCATGACGAGCAGGAACGTCATCTCGGGCGACCCGGGATCGAGCCCCATGAGACGCTCTGCCACGATGACGTGGGCCGAGCTGGAGACCGGCAAGAGCTCTGTCAGTCCTTGAATCCCCGCCAGGATCATGATCTGCAGGACATGCATTTTGCGCGTCTCCCGAACCCCGAGCAAGCAGGACAGGATCGAACGAGCACCGGGGCCCTCAGGCCCAAGACGGTAGCAGGCTACCGGAAGAAGGTGCGCGGGTCAATGGAAGCGGTCAAGGCGCTCAGTTCGAGGCCGCCTCGGCTCCGCGGATATAGCAATTCTGCGCAATGAGAGGAGAAGTTTCTGCCGGGATGAAGGGTCAGGCGACTGGCTCAATGCTGGCGGACGTGGGCCAGTGCCGCCGTCAAGCCCAGTCCGATATACACGCTGCCGACCACGTAGCGCCCTGCCCCCGCGACCGCGGGAGAACGCTTGAGCCACTGCCCGACGGTACCTGCCAACAGCGCATACATGGTGTCGCTGACCATGGCCAGCATGATGAAGAGGCATCCCAGGAGGAACATTTGTCCGGCGATGGCGCCTCGGGACGGGTCGACAAATTGCGGCAAGAAGGCGACAAAGAAGAGAGCGGTCTTCGGATTCAGCGCCGCCACCAGCACCCCTTGCGAAAAGATCCGCCGAAGGCTGTGTGGGCGGCCGTTGCCGGCCACGTGCATAGCCTCGCGGATGAACAGCTTCCGAAGGCCAAGGTAGGCCAGATAGGCGGCACCCAGGTACTTCACAACCGAGAAGGCGAGGGCAGACGAAAGGAGCAGGGCGGACAACCCGAGGGTCGCCGCAATGACATGCGAGAAGTTGCCAACCTCAATCGCGCACACCGACACGAGGCCCGCCCGCCGGCCCTGGTCCACGCTCCGGGCAATGATGTACAGGACCGCCGGCCCGGGGGTGAGCAGCAAAATCACCGATGCGAGCATGAACAGGGACAGATGCGTGAGATCCGGCACAGGGTATCTCCTTGGCTGGTGACGGGACAGCCCGAAGGCGAACGTCGCAATGCCTCACGTTCTTCGAGAAGTGTCCAAAGAGTCCTTCGGCTATTTGATCGGAGGCTACCGAGGAGCGTGGGCGGTGTCAATCAGAAACGCCGAAGCACTCCCCGCACCGGCGGCACGGAGGCTTCGGATATCGGATACAGGATGAAGAGGTAGGGGTCTAGCGAGTCTTGGGAGCGATCGGCGCGGCGCCGGGCCGTCCTGGCGGACAGGGTTTTGACGGGGGGGGCGAGAGCGCGCGTCGTTCGAGTTCCCTCTGGCACGCCGGGCGGAGCGGCTTCCGACGGGTTGCAAATCCTCCGTGATCTATCCGCGCGAACCAGTTCGGGCAGGCGGTTTCCTTCGCTCCCTGCCTGTGTTATGATCCGTGAACGCGGCTCGAAACCGCTGTGAGGGCGGGCGGGCAGCGCGATCGGGGACTGTGCGAAGGAGGCGTGAGTGGCTGCCAGGCGAGCGCAGGACATTTCTCCGTTCCTGGTCATGGAGGTGTTGGAGCGCGCCGGGGAGTTGGAGGCCAAGGGGGACCAGATCGTCCACCTCGAGATCGGCGAGCCAGACTTTCCGACGCCGGCCTGCATCCAGGAGGCGGCGGTCCGGGCCCTGCGCGAGGGGAAGACCGGCTACACCCACAGCCTGGGGATCCTCCCCCTCCGCGAGGCCATCGCCGAGCACTACTTCACGGAGTACGGGGTCCAAGTGTCGCCCGAGCGGATCCTGGTGACGGCCGGCACCTCGCCGGCCATGTGGATGATCTGTTCGGCCCTCCTCGAGCCGGGCGACCAGGTCATCCTGTCCGATCCGCGCTACGCCTGCTATGCCAACTTCATCCAGTTCTGTGGCGGCGAGTCGGCGAGCGTGGACGTGTTCGAGGAAGATGGGTTTCAGTTCCGGCCCGAGGCCGTCCGGCAGCGGCTGGGAGCTCGCACCCGGGCGATCCTGATCAATTCACCGGCCAACCCGACCGGAACGCTGCTCTCGGCAGAGCGGATGGCGGCGCTGGCCGAGCTGGGGTGCCTGCTGATCTCGGACGAGATCTACCACGGCCTCGTGTACGAAGGACGGGCCCACTCCATCCTGGAGTTCACCGACCGCGCCGTAGTGTTGAACGGCTTCTCCAAGGCGTACGCCATGACCGGCTGGCGTCTGGGCTATGCCATCGTTCCCCCCGAGATGATCCGCCCGCTTCAGAAGATGCACCAGAACTTCTTCATCTCGGCCAACGCCTTCGTCCAGGCCGCCGGCATCGCCGCGTTGCGCGAGGGGGGGCCGGAGACGGCCCGCATGCGGGCCGTGTACGACGAGCGCCGGCGCTTCATCATCCCGGGGCTGCGGCGGTTGGGGTTCGGCATCGCCTGCGAGCCGACCGGCGCTTTCTACGTTCTGGCCAACGCCAAGCGCTTCACATCGGATTCCCTGTCCTTTGCCTTCGATATCCTAGAGCGGGCCAAGGTCGGGGTGGCGCCAGGCGTGGATTTCGGTCCGAATGGCGAGGGCTACCTGCGTTTTTCGTATGCGAACTCCATGGAGAATCTGGCCGAGGCCCTGAAACGGTTGGAGGCTTTCCTGGCAGCGCGGTGAAACGCCCGACTGCTCGGGCAGGCGGCCGCCGGTAGCAGGCTGCCGAAAAAGGCCCATCTGCGGACACCCGGCCTTCGGCCGGGTACCCCGCGCTCCCGCGACGCTGCGACGTACCCGTAAGTACGCCTCGCGTCTGCACCCATCCTCACGGATGGGTACCCGGCGCGCCGCCTTGCATCTGGACCTTTTTGAGCAGCCTGGGGGAAAGTGGGTTTTTCAGCAGCCCGGTCGGAGAGAGGAGGAACGAGGATGCGCCGTTCGAGGGGACGGGTGCCGGCTTCCAGCCGGCACCGCGGGGGGAGCAGCGCCATGATCAGGACCAGCGCCAGCTACAGTATCACCATGCGTGTGGAGATCCAGAATCGGCCCGGGATGCTGGGCCGGGTGACATCCGCCATCGGGAAGGCGGGGGGCGACATCGGGGCGGTGGACATCGCAGGGTTCGGCAAGGACACCATCATCCGGGACGTCACCGTGAACGCCCGCGACGAGGAGCACAAGACTGCCATCACCAAGGCCGTGGGGAAGGTCTCCGGCGTGAAGGTGGTGAACGTGTCCGACCGGACCTTCCTGGCCCACCTGGGCGGGAAGATCACGGTGAACTCCAAGCGGCCGATCAAGACACGGAACGACCTCTCCATGGTCTACACGCCGGGGGTGGCCCGCGTCTGCTTGGCCATCCACGAGGATCCGAAGCGGGCGCACCAGCTCACCATCAAGAAAAACACGGTGGCGGTGATCACCGACGGGTCGGCGGTGCTGGGGCTGGGAAACATCGGCCCGGCCGCGGCCATGCCGGTCATGGAGGGGAAGGCGGCCCTGTTCAAGGAATTCGGCGGCGTGGATGCTTTTCCCATCTGCCTGGACACGCAAGACCCGGACGAGATCGTGCGGACCGCCACCCTCATCGCCCCGGCTTTCGGCGGCATCAACCTGGAGGACATCTCGGCCCCCCGCTGCTTCGACATCGAGGAGCGCCTGCAGCGCGAGGTGAATATCCCCGTGTTCCACGACGACCAGCACGGCACGGCGGTGGTGGTGCTGGCCGCCCTGCTTAACGCCCTGCGGATCGTCAAGAAGCGGCTGCCGGATCTGAAGGTCGTCATCAGCGGCATCGGAGCCTCGGGGGTGGCCTGCACAAGGATCTTCCTGGAGATGGGGGTTCGCCAGATCATCGGACTGGATACCAAGGGGGCGTTGTACCGCGGGCGCAGGGAGAATATGAACCCGATCAAGGAGTGGTACGCGCGCGCCACCAATCCCCGGAATCTCAAGGGGGACGTGACCAAGGTCATCGGGGGCGCCGATTTCTATCTGGGCCTGTCCGGGCCGGGGACGCTGCCGCTCAGGGCGGTCAAGAAGATGGGTAAGAATCCCATCGTGTTCGCCATGGCCAATCCGGTCCCCGAGATCATGCCCGAGGAGGCCTCCCCCTACGTGCGGGTCATGGCCACCGGCCGCTCCGACTACCCGAACCAGATCAACAACGTCTGCTGCTTTCCCGGTTTCTTCCGCGGGCTCCTGGACGCCCGGGCCTCGCACGTGAACTCGGCGATGAAGAGCGCGGCGGCCAAGGCCCTGGCGGGGCTGGTCGGGGCGCGGGAGCTGAACGAAGAGTACATCACCCCCAGCGTGTTCGACGCGCGGATCGTGCCGGCCGTCGCCGGCGCGGTGGCCGAGGCGGCCTACCGCACCGGAGCGGCGCGCCGGGCGCGCAAGTCCGTCGCGAGCTACCCGTCGGTGTGAGGGGGGGCAGGCCCGGAGACGGGATCCGAGGCGCCCCATGGACAATAAAGGAGAAACGCGATGAGCTGGCAATTTGATCACGCCCACTTCAAGTGCAGCGATCCCGAGAAGACCGTGGCATTCTTCAAGGAGCACTTCGGCGCCGCGGAGGTTTCCCGGTGGGAGGCGAACGGGATGCCCATCGTAACCATGGACATCGGCGGCCTGTGGTACAATTTTTCCCCCAAGCGGGCCAACGAGGTCGTGGATCAGGGCTCGGGCACGGTGCGCTACGGCGTCTATCACCTCGGCCTGCGGACCAAGGATCTGGCCGCCGAGGTGGCCCGGATGAAGGCGCGGGGGGTCGCGTTCACGCAGGAGCTGAAGCAGGTGAACCCCAAGACGAAGGCCGCCTTCATCCAGGGGCCGGATGGCATCTCGATCGAGATCCTGCAGCGGGACTAGCGTCCCGTCCCTGAAAATTGGGCAATAGGTTCACCGCCCCCGCGGCCGCCCCTCTGAGCCCTGGGACCACACCCACCCATTCGGGCGGGTACCCGGTACCGCTCGACCTGCACCCAGCCTAGCGGCCGGGTACCCGGGCGCCGCCGCCCTCGGAAGGGCGCGTCGCGCCGTGGGCGGGAGAAGGTGGCTCACGGCGAGTCCCCCATAGCCACGGCGTCCCGAAACCGGCCGACGGGTACCCAACCGTCAGGTTGGGTGCGGTCCGGGCTTTCGGGCCGCCCCCGGGGCGGTGTTTCTTAATGCGAACCATTGAGACGGGACACTGGGAGACCGCGGTGTCTGTCTACCCGCAGTCGGCCACTGGCTGAAGAGCAAAGGGAGGGGAGCGGCGTAGCGGGCGCCTTCCCCCGCCATCGAGGACGGCAATGACAGCTGCCAGGCGAGCCGCCCAGACGGCTGGCAAGAGTGGCAAGGCGGCTGCCGGCCCGCTCCAGGGCCGGCTGCAAGAGATCCTCCGGATCCTCCAGCGGACGTATCCGCAGGCGCGCTGCGAGCTGGATTTCCACACGCCCCTGGAGCTCCTGGTGGCGACGATCCTCTCGGCGCAGTGCACCGATGCCCGCGTCAACCAGGTGACGCCGGCCCTCTTCAAGAAGTACCGCACCGCCAAGGCCTATGCCGAGGCGGACCCGGATGCATTCGAGCAAGAGATCCGGACCACCGGATTCTTCCGCAGCAAAGCCAAGAACATCATCGGATGCTGCCGAGACCTCGCCACGCGCTTCGGGGGGCACGTCCCCCGCACCATGGAAGAGCTGGTGACCCTGCCGGGCGTGGGCCGCAAGACCGCGAACATCCTCCTGTACAACGCCTACGGCCTGCCGGGATTCGGTGTGGACACCCACGTGGTCCGGGTGACCAACCGCCTGGGGCTGGTGGACACGGAGGACCCGGAGAAGATCGAGGCCGCCATCTGCAAGGTCCTCCCACCCGAGGCGTGGGGGCAGGCGACCCACTTGTTCATCTTCCACGGCCGCCGGACCTGCCAGGCCAAACAGCCGCGCTGCCCCCAGTGCGACGTACGGTCCTTGTGCCCCTGGCCTGGAAAGCCGTGACCGACGCCGGGCGGCCCGGCTGCCGGGGATGATCGAAGGGCCCGGAGAGGAATCACGACTGCTGGAATCCCCTTGACAGCCGGGAATCCAGCGGTGTAGATACAGCCGTGACATCCCCTCCATGCGGACGTCACAGACTGATCCCTCGCCTCCCCGACTCGTGGGGAGGCTTTTCTCTCTCCACCCGTCCGCAGCGGGGTCACCGTTATGGCCACCAGCTGATCTGCCGGTCCGTGAAAGGTGCGGCCGCTCGGGGCCCGCGGGAGTCGATCCGGTTCTGACGTCTCTCCAGCCATGGCGCCGATCGGCCTGAAACGAGGATACGGGAAGGGGGGCAGCAATGGCAAAGGTCCTAGTGATCCATCCGGAGCGGTGTACGGCCTGCCGGGCCTGCGAGCTGGCCTGCTCCATGAAGCATCACGGCGAATTCAATCCCAGCCGCTCCAGAATCCAGGTGAATATCTTCCTCGAAGACGCCATGTATATCCCCACGGCATGCACGCAATGCGACCAGGCGTGGTGCGCCAAGATCTGCCCGACCAACGCGATCGTACGGGATCCGGCGACGATGGCGTATCAGGTCCTGAACGACAAGTGCGTCGGCTGCAAGATGTGCGTGCTGGCCTGCCCGTTCGGGAGCATTGTTCTCTTTCCCGAGAGGGGGAAGGCCGAGAAGTGCGACCACTGCCTGTCCGTCGACGGCGACCCCGAGTGCGTGAAGTTCTGCACCCCCAAGGCGTTGGAGTATCTGGACGAGGACAGCGAGGTGCGGATGCGGCAGATGGCGACGGCGCAGAAGCTTCGGGAGACCTACAAAGAGGTGGCCGCCTAGCGGGCGGCGGACGGCACCGGCCGAGCAGGAAAGTAGGTTCATGGCCAGGGCAACGAAGAAGCACCATGTGATCGTCGGGGCCAGCGCGGCCGGGTTGGCGGCCTTGGAGGCGATCCGGTCGGTGGACCGGGAGTGTGAGATCACTGTCCTTTCCAAGGAAAAGGCCCCGCTGTATTCCCGGGTGGGCCTCACGCATTTCCTGGACGGCACCGTGAAGGTCGCGGGGATGAATACCCACGGGCCGGAGTACTTCGCCCGGCTGGATGCGCGCCTGCTGGCCGGGGTGGCCGCCGTCCAGGTGGCGCCGAAGGCCAGAACGGTGAGGCTGTCCAACAGGAGGACGCTGAAGTACGACACCCTGCTAATCGCCAGCGGGTCATCGGCGGTGATCCCGCCCATCAAGGGCGTGCACCTGCGAGGGGTCCACCCCTGCATCACACGGGCCGACGCCATTGCTATCCATCGGGGCCTGGCGCGAGCCCGGCGGGTCGTCGTCATCGGCGCCGGGCTCATCGGCATCCAGGCGGCGGATGCCATGGTGAAGCGGAAACGGAAAATCGCCCTGGTCGAGCAGATGCCCCACGTCATGCCGGCCATGGTGGATGCGACCGCAGCGCGGCTCTTCGAGGACCTCCTGCGTGAGCACGGCCACGTGGTGCGGACCGGCATCCGGGCTGCAGAGCTGGCGGGCAAGGCCGGCCGGGTGGCCGGGGTCCGGCTGGAGGACGGCACGTTCCTGCCCTGCCAGATGTGCATCATGGCCGTCGGCGTCCGCCCCAACGTCGAGTTCCTGGAGGGGACCACGATCCAGCGGAAGCAAGGGGTGCTGGTGGATGCGCACCAGCAGACCAGCATCAAGCGCATCTTCGCTGCCGGCGACGTGGCCGAGACCAGCGACATGTTCACCGGCCAGCGTGTGGTGATCGCGATCTGGCCGGAAGCCCTCAACCAGGGGCGGGTGGCGGGTCTCAACATGGCCGGGGTGCCCACGCGGTACGAGGGCTCGATGGCCATGAACACGACCTCGGTCCTGGGGCTCCCCATCGCGTCATTAGGGTTGTGGCAGGAGACGGACCAGTCCGAATACCGGATTCATGCCAGGCTGGATGAGGACCAGCGCACCTATCGCAAGCTGGTTTACAAGGACGGCCAGTTGGTCGGGGCCATCCTGGTGGGCCCCAACATGAACGCGGAGGCGGGGATCCTCCACAATTTCATCCGCACCCGCCAGTCCTTCACGGTCTCGCCGGATCAGCTGGCGGCAGGACCGATCTCGTGGGGGCGGATCTTGCGGGACAATCGACTGGCCGGAAGCGCGTGCGGCGGGGCGCTCGCGACTTCGGGCGCGTGGGGCGCCCGAGTTCCTCCAGGATAACCCGGCTGCGGGGCGGGGCACCGTCATGCGGATCGAGGTCGCCCTGTACGCGGGGCTCAGCCAGTATCTTCCGCCGGGGGCGCAGAACCGCCGAGCCGCGCTCGAGGTCCGGGATGGGGCCACCGTTCGGGAGGTCATGGATCAGCTCGGAATGCCGCCCGACATCCCGGGCATCCCCGTGGTCAACGGCATGCGAGCGGAGGCGGATACGGTCCTGAAGGACGGCCAGGCCCTGGCCATCTTTCCGCCGCTGGCCGGAGGCGGTCCACGGCACCGGGGCTGACCCGTCCGGTCGTTCTCCCTGGGGAGGTGCCGGTCCGTCGAGGGCCAGGACCCGCGCCTGCCGGCCACCCGGCTTCCACCGCCGGAATCGGAGAGCGATCGACAGGTTCGACTCCGTACCTCACACCGGCCGCAAGGCGTACCATCGCATGGGGGAGGACCGATGCCGTTCCGTCTGGGCATCATCGCCGATGACTTGACGGGAGCCAACGATACCGGGGTGCAATTCGCCCGGCGGGGCGCGCGGACCATCGTGCCGCTGGACTTGCACGACTTGGGCTCCCTGGCGCGCAACACGGACGTGCTGGTGCTCAACACCGACAGCCGCGCCCTCTCGTCCCAGGCGGCGGCGCAGCGGGCCCGCGTGGCGGCCCAGGCTTTGCGCAAGGCCGGCGTCGAGACGATCTACAAGAAGATCGACTCCACGTTTCGGGGAAACATCGGGGCTGAGCTGGATGCGATCCTGGACGTGTATCCGGCCCCCCTGGCCGTTCTTGTGCCGGCGTTTCCGCCCGCGCACCGGGCCGTGCGCGATGGGATCTTGACCGTCCGAGGCACGCCGGTCCATCGGACTTCCGTTGGCCGCGATCCCGTGGCGCCTATCCGGGAATCGCATCTGCCCACCCTCCTGCGGCGCCAGCAGCGGCGTCCCGTGCATCATCTCTGCCTGGCGGTGCTGCGGGGCGGCATTGCCGAGGCCGGCCGCACCCTGCGCGAGTGGCGGGATGGGCCCGGGGGAATCGTGCTGGCGGACGCCGTGACCCCGCACGATCTCGCCCGGATCGCCCGCCTCATGGTCCGCGAGGAGTTGTGCCGGGTGACGGCGGGCTCTGCGGGCCTGGCGGCGGCCTTGAGCGGGATGCTCTCCTGGCCCCGGCGCCGTTCCGGTGCGCGGGTGGCGGTGAAAGACCCGGTGTTGTTCGTTGTGGGATCTCCGAACCCGGTGAGCCTGGGACAGGTGGCCCGGCTGGAGACAGACGGCCGCGCCAGTGCCGTTCGGGTGATCATCCGTGAGGTTGTGGCCGGGCGGGACCGCTTTCGCCGCGAGCTGGATCGGGTCGTGGGGAAGCTCTCCGCCGAGCTTCTGGCCGGCCGGAACGCGATCCTGACCCTGACCCAGCCGTCCTCCGTAGCCCGGCGGCGCAGCCTGCGGCCCTCGGCCAGCGGGACCCTGAGTGATTTCCTCGGGCAGGCGGCGCGGCAGGCCGCCCGCAGGAGCCGGCTGGGTGGGCTGGTCTTGTGCGGCGGCGACATCGCGACGGCAGCCTGTCGAGCTTTGGGGGCGGCCGGCATCGAGCTGGTGAGAGAAATCGAGCCCGGCGTGCCGTGGGGCCGCCTGGTGGGCGGCGAGCTGCGGGGATTGCCCACGGTGACCAAGGCCGGCGGCTTCGGCGAGCCGGCCGCGTTTGTCAAGGCCCTCCGGTTCCTCCGTCGAGGAGCCTAGTCCTAATCTGAAGATATCTCACCGCCATTCTGGACGATTTCTTGCTTGACACAGAGCCCTGTTCGGAATACATGTGAAATCTGAAATTTCTCCTATCCCGGACGCTCGGCAAGCGGTTCCATCCCGGCCTCGAAAGGCGTCGGCAATGCCGCGAGCGCGTACCGCCCACCCACCGACCGTTGCCTTTCCGAGACTTCCACCGGGCCCGGCGGGTGGATGGCAGCTTCTCGCGGGTAGCCCGGTGTCCCTCGCGATCCAGCACGAAAATCTCGAAGACAAGATCTACACCCGCCTCCGCGCCCTCATCGGCAGCCGCCGTATCCTGCCGGGAGAGCGCATTCTCCTGGACCAGCTGGCGCGTAGGATGGGTGTGAGCCGGACGCCCGTGTTGAATGCGTTGAAGCGCCTGGCGCAGGAGCGGCTGGTCGAGCTGCTGCCTCGCCGAGGGATCTATGTCCGGCGCTTCACCAAGCGGGAGATGGCCCGACTGTTCCGGGTTCGCGAGGCGCTGGAGGGGCTGTCGGCCCGCCTGGCAGCGACGCGGATCGAGCGGGCCGACACGGATCGGCTGGCGGAGCTCTTTCGGGGATTCGAGGGAAAGCTGACCCCGGCCCTGATCCGGCGCTACGTGGAACGGGACCGGCGTTTCCACTGGCGGCTGGTGGAGATCGCTGGAAACGAGCATCTGGCCGCGGCCATGGACTCGGTGAACATGATGTTCTTCGTGTACCAAGACGGGCTGGTGCGGCCCCCCGTGGAGACGCTTCCCGAGCACCGGGCCATTCTGCAGGCGCTGCGCCAGCGGGACCCGGAGGCCAGCGAGGCAGCCATGCGGCTGCATGTCCGGCGGTCGGTGGAGCGGCTGGAGCAGGAGGCGGACATGGAGGAAGCCGAGGTTGCGCAATCCCAAAACCGCTGAACGGGAAGGAGGGCGCACGGACGGGAAATCGGCGGGAACGTCATCGCGAGCGCACCCAGTGTGCGGCACATCCGGAATGGGAGGTGAATCGTGAACAGGAAGCGACGGCAGGAGGCGCAGGGCGGACTCGGGCGCCGAGCCTTCCTCAAGGGCACGGTCGTGGCCGCAGGCGCGGCGGCTCTGGGGGGCATTCCCGGCATCGTGCGGGCGGCCCAGGCGCCGGCGTATGCCAAGGGGACCAAGCTGCACATGCTGCAGCAGATCAACTTCGTCCCGGCGGGGGACAAGGTGTTCGTCGCGCAGGCGGCGGAGTTCGGCAAGCAGATGGGGGTGGATGTCCAGGTCGAGCTCATCGGGCAGAACGACGTCCCCACCCGAACCACTTCGGCGGTCGAGATGAAGTCCGGCCCCGACATCATCCTGATCCAGAACAACTTTCCTCTCCTGATTGCCGACAGCCTGGTGGACGTGAGCGACGTGGCCGAGGCGCTGGGCAAGGCGCAGGGCGGATTCTACGGATTGGCCAAGGCCAACGCGTTTGCCGGGGGCCGCTGGATCGGGGTCCCGCACGACGTGTACGCGTGGGCCTGGAATTACCGCGAGTCGTGGCTGCGCGAGGTGGGCTATTACAAGTTCCCGGAGACCTGGGACGAGTTCCGGGCCATGGGGAAGAAGCTGAAGGCCAACGGGCATCCGGTCGGCCAGGCCTTCGGCCACAGCACCAACGACCCCAATAACTACTGCTATGCCCTCATCTGGTGCTTCGGCGGTGCGGAGACGGCCAAGGACGGCAAGACCGTGGTCCTGGATAGGAAGGGCACCCTGGAGGCGCTCAAGCTCAATACGGCCATGTGGAAGGAGTGCATGGATGATAGCGGGCTCTCCTGGGACGATGCCTCGAACAACCGGGCTTTCCTGGCGGGCTCCATCTCTGTGACCGGCAACTCGCCCAGCATCTACTTCGTGGCGCGCGACAAGTTCCCGGATGTCTATGCCGACATGGACCACGCCCCTATGCCCAATGGGCCGGCGGGCCGCTTCTATCAGCTGCCCGCCTATACCAGCATCGTGATGAAGTACTCCAAGAACCAGAAGCTGGCCAAGGAGTTCATCGCCTGGTACATGGCCAAAGAGCAGTATCGGACGTGGTTCGAGGCCATGGGGACGTTTTCGATTCCTCCGACGAAGATGTGGTACGATGATCCGCTCTGGGTGCGTGATCGCAAGTGCACCGTCTTTCGCGATGTGATCAAAGACTCCCTTTGGGCGGGCTATGCCGGACCTCCCAGCCGGCAGGCCTCAGAGGCCATGGCCAAGTACATCATCGTGGATATGTTCGCCAAGGCCATCCAGGGCGCCTCGCCGCAGGACGCCTTGAAGTGGGCCACCGGAGAGCTGAAGAAGATCTACAGCGCCTGAGCATGCCTCCTCCGGCCCGGGGGCCGCTTCCGGCGCCCCTGGGCCGGAGATTGTGTCGTCTGATCGAGCGGGGCGCGTGCCTGCCCCGGTTGCGGGTGTCGCGGACCGGGATCCGGCGAAGCCCGATGCCCCGGATCGGCCGGGCAGCGGGCCCGTGCGGTGTCCCTGCTTGCGACGCCGGCGCCATCCCCTTCATGGAGGACCAGAATGAATCTGCATCGCTTTCTGCAGGAACGAGCTGAGGCCAAGCACCCCATCCGCGTCGGCCTGATCGGCGCCGGGAAGTTCGGAACGATGTTTCTGGCGCAGGCCCGGTTCACCCCCGGGATCCACGTCCTGGGCATCGCCGACCTGAATGTCGAGCGCGCCCGCGAATCCTGCCGGCGCGTCGGCCTGCCGGCTGAACGATATGGGGCTCCGTCCTTCGCGGCGGCGCTGAAGTCCGGCGGGACCCACATCACCAATGACGCCATGGCCCTCATCGCCGCCGACGGGCTGGACATCGTGGTGGAGGCCACCGGCGTTCCGCCCGCCGGCATCCGGCATGCCCTGGCCGCGATCGCCCACCGGCGGCATCTCATCATGGTGTGCGTCGAGGCCAACGTCGTGGCCGGCCCCTTGCTGGCCAGGCGGGCGAAGGAGGCAGGGCTGATCTACTCCCTGGCCTACGGGGACCAGCCGGCCATCATCTGCGAGCTGGTGGACTGGGCCAGAACCTGCGGTTTCCCTGTCGTGTGCGCCGGGAAGGGGACCCGCTACCACCCGGACTTTCACGCCTCCACGCCCGAGACCGTCTGGGAGAACTTCGGCTGGAGCGCCGAGACCGCGGCCAAGGCCGGAGCCAACCCCAAGATGTTCAACTCGTTCATCGACGGGACCAAGTCGGGCATCGAGATGACCGCCGTGTGCAACGCCACCGGCCTCGTCCCGCCGCCGGACGGACTCGGATTTCCGCCGGTGTCGGCCGTCGAGGTAGCGAAGCATCTGAAACCCAGGGAGGCGGGCGGGGTCCTGCACCATGCGGGGACCGTGGAAGTCATCTCCAGCCTGAACCGGGACCGCACGCCTGTTCCGGGGCACCTCCAGATGGGCGTGTACGTGACCTACGAGGCGCCGTCCGCCTACACCCAGGGCTGCTTCAACGAGTACTGGCTCCTCCCCGACGAGACGGGCAAGTACGCCGGGCTGTACCGGCCGCTCCACCTGATCGGCCTCGAGCTCGGGGTCAGCGTGGCCTCCATCATGGGGCGCGGCGAGCCCACGGGCTCCCCCGTCGGGTGGCATGCCGACGTGGTGGCCACGGCCAAGCGCGACCTCAAGGCGGGAGAGGTGCTCGACGGGGAGGGCGGCTATATGGTCTGGGGGAAGATCATGCCCGCCGCCACGTCGCTGGCCAAGAAGGGTCTCCCGCTGGGCCTGGCCCACATGAAGCTGGTGCGTCCGGTGGCAAAAGGCCAGCTCGTCACCTGGGCCGACGTCGAGGCGGATGCCAAGGATCCCACCGTGGCTTTCCGGCAGGAGATGGAAAAGGAGTTTGCCCCGAAGCGGTAGCGGCGGGACCGAGGGCCGGCGGAGAGGGTGAAGCCGGCACGGGATGGAGGACGCAAGGGGAGTGACGGGAGAAGAGCGAGCAGGGGGATCGTGCAGCGGCTGGAAACGACGTCCCGTTCGGGAACAGGAGGAGGATGTCATGAGCAGAGACCGAGGCCAGAAGAATGCCAGGGGCTGGGGGGCCATTCCGCGACGGACCTTCCTGAAAGGGGCCGCCGCAGTCACGGGCGCGGCAAGTCTCGGGGGCATCCCGGGGATCGTGGCGGCGGCCACGGCTCCGGCCTACCCCAAGGGGACGAAGCTGCACCTCCTCACCCGCATCAACTTCATCCCTGCCGGGGACACGCTGTTTCTGGCGCAGGGCGAGGAGTTCGGGAAGCAGATGGGGGTCGAGGTCCAGATCGAGCGGATCGGGGAGAACGACATCCAGACCCGTGCGGCGGCCGCGATCATGTCCCAGTCGGGGCCCGACATCGTCATGTTCCAAAACAACTACCCCCACCTCATGGCCAACGGCCTGGCGGACGTGAGCGACCTCGCCGAGGCCGTCGGGAAGACCCAGGGTGGCTACTGGGACCTCTCCAAAGCCAACGCCTACGTCGGCACGCGATGGCTGGCGGTGCCCTACGGCGTTCTCTCCAACACCATGAACTACCGCGAGGACTGGCTGAAGGAGGCCGGCTTCAACACGTTCCCGGACACCTACGAGGAGCTGCGGGAGGTCGGGAAGAAGCTGAAGAGCATGGGGCACCCGGTGGGGCAGTGCTTCGGCCACAGCGTGAACGACCCCAACTCCTGGTGCTACCCCTTTGTGTGGGCCTACGGCGGCTACGAGGTGGAGAGGAACGGCAAGACGGTGGCCCTGGACAAGAAGGGGACCCTGGAGGCGATCAAGCTGAACACGGCCATGTGGAAGGACTGCTTCGACGAGGGCGGGCTGTCCTGGGATGATGCCAGCAACAACCGGGCTTTCCTGGCGGGAAGCATCTCGATCACCAACAACGGCGCCAGCATCTACTTCGTCGCCAAGGAGAAGTTCCCGGACATTGCCAAGGCCATGAACCACGCCCCCAATCCCCGCGGGCCGGCCGGCCGCTTCTACCACATGGCGACCCACAGCAGCGCGGTGATGAAGTACTCCAAGAACCAGAAGCTGGCCAAGGAGTTCATCCGCTGGTACATGGACAAGAAACAGTATGAGCCCTGGTTCATCGCCATGTCCAGCTACATGATCCCGCCGACCAAGGTGTGGTTCGACCACCCCGCCTGGACGACGGACCCGAAGCTGACGCCTTTCAGGGACACCATCAAGGACGCCCGGCACCTGGGGTACGCCGGACCGCCCAGCGCCAAGGCCTCCGAGGCGCTGGCCAAGTACATCATCGTGGACATGTTCACCAAGGCCATCCAGGGGACGGCGCCGGAACAGTCGCTGGCGTGGGCCGCCGGCGAGCTGAAGAAGATCTACGGCGCCTGAGGACGGGACGGCTCCGGCCCAGGGGTCACGCACGCGGCCCCCGGGCCGGCTTTCACCAATTTCTCTCCCAGGGGAGATCGTATCTGTGGTCGAATCCGGACGCAGCGCCAGCTCGGTATCGCGCGCCAGGTCGGGCCTCTCCGTAGGTTCCGCGCTCCGACGGCTGCGCACCGCCAGCGCGACGGAGCGGCGGGAGTGGCTGCTCGCCTTTTGCCTGCTCCTACCCGCCTGCATCATGCTGGCCCTCTTCGTGGCCTACCCGTTCGTCCGGGGGATCTGGCTCGGCTTTACCAATACGGTGGTGGGACAGGCGGGCACCTTCATCGGCCTGCAGAACTACGTGACGCTCTGGCACGACGACATCTTCCGGCGCGCAGCGACCAATACCTTCGTCTACACGGGCGTTGCGACCGTCCTGAAGCTGGCGCTGGGGATGGTCGTCGCCCTGATGATGAATAACCTCCTGGGCTTCAAGCGGCTCCTGCGGGCCTCCATGCTGCTCCCCTGGATCGTGCCAACCGTCCTCTCGGCTCTGGCCTGGAAATGGATGTTCGACCCCACCTTCAGCATCCTGAACTGGATCATGTACCGGTTGGATTTGATCCGATTCCGGGTGGACTGGCTGGGCGGGCCCATCACCGCCATGACCTCGGTCATCCTGGTCAACGTCTGGCGGGGGATGCCCTTCTTCGCCATCACGCTCTTGGCGGGGCTGCAGACCGTCAATCCCGACGTGCTGGAGGCCGCCGCCATCGACGGGGCGACGGCCTGGCAGCGCTTCTGGAAGGTGACCTGGCCGCTCCTGATGCCGGTTACCATGGTGGTGGTTCTGTTCTCCGTCATCATGACGTTCGCCGACTTCCAATTGGTCTACATCCTCACCGGCGGCGGCCCGGCCAACAGCACCCATCTGTTCGCCACCTACGCGTACCAGCTCGGCATTGCCACGGCCAAGCTCGGCGAGGGGGCCGCGGCGTCGCTGGCAATGTTCCCGTTCCTCTTCCTGGTGGTGCTGTTCCAGCTCTGGTACGTCCGCCGCGGCGAAGGCGGCAAGGGAGGCGCCTGATGGCAGCGGTGAGCGGGGCGCGGTGGCGGCGCTGGGTGGGCCTTTATCTCCCCCTCGGGGGGGTGATGGTCTTCACCCTGTTCCCTTTCTACTACATGGCCCTGACCGCCATCCGGCCGGATCGGGAGATGTACATCCCCTGGAACCGGCCGAACTTCTCCCCCTTCTGGACCCTCCACCCGACGTTTGACAACATCGCCCTGCTCTTCCGCGAGACCCTGTTCGCGCGCTGGCTGCTCAACACGCTGATGATCGCCACCATGTCCACGATCATCTCCCTGTTTTGCGGGCTGCTGGCCGCGTATGCATTGGTGCGGCTCCGCTTCCCGGGCGGCGGCGCGCTGGGGACCGGAATCTTCGTCACCTACCTGGTGCCCCAGACCCTCCTCTTCATTCCGTTGGGGGACGTCATCCGGACCTTTCACCTGGCCGATACGCCCTGGTCGCTGATCCTGACGTACCCCACGTTTCTTATTCCCTTCTGCACCTGGCTGATGATGGGGTATTTCCGAACCATTCCCAAAGAGCTGGAGGAGTGCGCCCAGATCGACGGGGCGACCCGCCTCCAGGCCATGGTGCGGATCATCTTTCCGGTGGCCATGCCGGGGATCCTCTCGGCGGGCATCTTTGCCTTCACCCTCTCCTGGAACGAATTTCTCTACGCCCTGGTGTTCCTCTCCAGCGCCAGCCAGAAGACGATCCCCGTCGGCGTCGTGAGCGAGCTGGTCCGCGGGGACACCTTCTACTGGGGCCCCATGATGGCCGGCGCCCTCCTGGGGTCGGTCCCGGTGGCCTTCATCTACTCCTTCTTCGTGGAGCAGTACGTCAGCGCCATGACCGGGGCGGTGAAGGGCTAAATCGAAGGCGCCGGCGGCCTTTCCTCCCCCACCATTGCACGTGCAATCGTCCGCGAAATCGTCCGAGCGGCAGCCCCTCCGGGGGCTGCCGGTTGACAGGCGTGCCGGGCTGGTATGTAATCGCTTCGCCTTCTGGTACCCTCGAAGAGACGGACAAGGAGTGCGTCATGAGTCTTGCTGGGCGGGTGGCAGTCGTCACGGGTGTGACGAGCGAGATCGGCTGTGCGACGGCGTTGCGACTGGCGGCCGACGGGGCCGCCGTGGCGGTCACAGGCCAGACCGCCGCCAAGCTGGAAACGGTCATCGCAGACCTGCGGAAGGCGGGCGCCACGTTTCATGCCAAAGCGCTTGACCTGTCGAGGGCCGAGACGGTGGACGCGTTTTTCGGGGAGGTGGCACAAACGCTCGGGCCGGTAGACATCCTCGTGAACGCCGCGGCCTGGCGGCAGCGCCAGCACTTTCTGGAGACCTCGCACGCCGACTGGCGGCGGACGTTCGAGGTGTGCGTGGACAGCTACTTCCTCTGCAGCCAGGCGGCGGCCAGGCAAATGGCCCTGCGAAAATGGGGACGGATCATCCACATCGGCTCGATTGCGGGCTCGGTGCTCATGGTTCCCTTCACGGCCTACACGGCTGCCAAAGGCGCAGTCCACGCGCTGGCGAAGGCCATGGCCGTGGATCTGGCCCCCCTGGGCATCACGGTGAACGTCGTCGCCCCGGGGGTCGTGGAAACGCGATACACCCTGACCAACCTCACGCCGAAGCAGATCGAGAAGCGGATGGACAGGATTCCAACCGGGCGCCTGGCCTCGCCGGAGGACTGCGCCGCCGCCGTGGCCCACCTCGCCTCGCCCGACATGGGCTACGTCACGGGCCAGGTTCTCTACGTGGACGGCGGCTTCCTGAGCGCGGGCGTGATCGCCAGGGAGTGACGGGAATGGAAAACTGACAACCGACAATGAAAGACCGGTCAATTGGGTTGGTCGGTTGTCAGATGTCGGTTGCCCGTACTTCATTGTGGCATGTCGTACTGGAGGGGAGAGGAGGACTTTCGCATGGAGTTCGCGGGACAGACGGCGATCGTGACAGGAGTTGCCCGGGGATTTGGGCGGGCCATCGTGCGGCGGCTGGCGCGCGGGGGCGCCCGGGTGGTGGCGGCGGACATCAACCTGCCCGGCGCCGAGGAGACGGTGGCCCTGACCAAGAAAGACGGCGGCGAGGCGACGGCGGTGAAGGTGGATGTGGCCTCGGCAGTATCCGTGGATGCCCTGCTCAAAGAAGCCCTGGCCCGGTATGGGAACCGGGTGGACGTCCTGGTCAACAACGCCGGGATCTGGAAGCTGGTTCCGACGGAGGAGACCAGCGAGGAGGAATGGGACCGGATCGTCAACGTGAACATGAAGGGGACGTTCCTGTGCTGCCGGGCCGTCATTCCCGTCATGCGGAAGCAGGGCCGCGGCCACATCGTCAATATCGCCTCCATTGCGGCGCGGAACGGCGGCACCATGGCCGGCATCCACTACGTGGCCTCCAAGGGCGGCGTCCTGGCCATGACCAAGAAGCTGGCCAAGGAGCTGGGGCAGTACGGCATCGTGGTCAACGGCCTGAACCCCGGCACCAGCGGAACGGAGATGACGAGGGACTGGCCGGCCAGTGTCATGGAGGGGATCGCCAAGAACACGCCGCTGGGCCGTCTGGTGGAGCCAGAGGATATCGCCGACGTGGCGGCCTTCCTGGCGTCGGATGCCGCCCGCTTCGTGCACGGCGAGACGGTGGAGGTGAACGGCGGCATCCTCTGCGACTGAGAACCAAGAACGATCCGCAGATTACGCAGATCGCGCAGATAGTGCCGAGGTATCTCAGATGCGAGGCTCCGAGGATGATCGCAGAACCTTCGCCATCATTGGTGCCGCCATGGAGTATCATCGCATTCTGGGGCCGGGATTCCTGGAGGCAGTTTACCGGGAGGCATTCAGCAAGGAGCTCCTGCGCCGAGAGATCCCGTTTCGGGCTGAGGTGGAACTGCCCGTCCATTACAAAGGCGAACGGCTGTCGACATCGTACCGGGCCGACTTCGTCTGCTTCGACTCGGTCATCGTGGAATTGAAGGCGCTTACGCAGGTGACCGGAGTGGAGGAGGCCCAGGTGCTCAACTATCTGAAAGCGACGGGATATACAATCGGCCTCTTGATGAATTTCGGGGCGCGATCGCTGCAATACAAGCGCCTCATCTTCTCCCATAGAGAATCTGCGGGTTCTGCGTAATCTGCGGATCCAGTTGAAGGAGTGGATATGGCGTGGCTGTTGATGCGGGGCGGGCACGTCTTTGATCCCGAGGATCGGGGCATCGCCGATATCTTGATCGTGGACGGGCGGATCGCCGCGGTCGGGCCGAGTCTCGCCGTCCCGACCGGCATCGGCGACGGGGAGACCGTCGTGATCGCTGATCGGGTGGTGCTCCCAGGGCTGATCGACGGGCACCTCCACGTCATGGGCGCCAGCGGGATGGGTGGGCCGACAACCCGGACGACCGATCTCCAGATCGAGCGAATCGCAGGCGCCGGGGTCACCACTGCGGTCTCGCCCCTGGGAGCGGATAGCCTGAGCCGGACCATCCCGGCGCTCCTGGCCCGGGCAGCGGCGCTGGAGGCCGAAGGTCTCACTGCCTACTGCTATACAGGCGGGTGGCGGCACCCGGTGCCGACGCTGACCGGAGACCCCCAAGCGGATGTGGCTTTCGTGGATCGGGTGCTCGGCGTGAAGGCGGCCATCTCCGAGCCCATGGCGCCTGTCTACTCGCTGGAGGAGCTGTGCCGGCTGGCGCATGCCGCGTTCACGGGCGGGCGCCTGGCGGGAAAGGCGGCGGTCCTGCACGCGCACGTGGGGGACGAGCCCGACGGCCTTACGCCGCTCTGGGAAATCCAACGGCGAACGGGCATCCCGGCTCACCGACTGGTGGCCACGCACGTCAACCGGAACTCCCATCTCTGGACCCAGGCCCGGGAATACGCGCGGGCCGGGGGGAGCATCGACATCACCGGCATGCAGCGGCCGGAGACGGGGCACCCGAAGGCGCTGCCTCCGGCCAGGGCGATCCAGGAGGCGCTGGCGGAGCGAGTGCCGCCGGAACGGATCACCCTCAGCACCGACAGCGGGGCGGCCTACCCGCGCACGGATGCATCCGGTCGGGTCGTGGGCCATTACATGGCCGGGCCGGAGTCGCTGCTGTTGACCATCCGGGAGCTGGCGCAGGAGGGCGGGCTGTCGTGGGGCCAAGCGGCCAGTTTCTGCACGGCACACCCTGCGGATCTTCTCGGCCTGTCTCGCAAGGGCTACCTGCGGCCGGGACGGGACGCGGACCTCGTGCTCCTCGGCAGAGCGGGGAACGTGGAGTCCGTCCTGGCGCGCGGATCCTTCCTGGTGCGGGAGGGCCGCAAGGCGGTCTGCGGCAGCTTCGGTGAAGGCGGGGCGAGCTGAGAAGCTGGCTCGTGGGGAGCGCGGCGCCGAATTCGGGCTGCGCCCTTCGACGAAAAAAGGGGAGCAGAGGAGCGGAATCACATGGCGACGTATGCAATCGCAGTGCTGCCGGGCGATGGGATCGGCCTGGAGGTGATGGCGGAGGCGTTGAAGGTTCTGCGGGCGGTGGAGAGCGCATTCCCGGGCCTGCGCTTTGCCTGCCGGGAGCACCCGGTGGGGGCCCGCTGCTACCGGGAGACGGGGACCGACCTTCCGGACGCCACGCTGGAGGCATGCCGGGCGGCGGATGCGATCCTGCTGGGGGCCGCCGGGCTTCCAGACATCCGCTGGCCGGATGGGACGGAGATCCGGCCGCAGGTCACCCTGCGCTTCCTCCTGGACCTGTACGCCGGCATCCGCCCCATCAAGAAGTACGCCGGGATCCCCGCCGTGCTGGCCGGTGATCCCCCGATCGACTATGTCATCCTGCGGGAGAACACGGAGGGGTTGTTCGCCGGCGGCTTGCGGGTGGGCGGGCACGTGGCCATGGACAGCATGGTCATCACGCGGCCCGGGACCGAGCGGATCGTGCGCTATGCCTTCCGCCTGGCCGAAAGACGAGGCGGGGCGCCGCCGGGCGGCCAGCGGCGGGTGACCTGCGTGGACAAGGCCAATGTCCTGAAAAGCATGGCCTTCTTCCGCCAGGTCTTTGACGATGTGGCAAAGGGATTCCCCGCCATATCGACCGACCATGCCTACGTGGATGCCATGACGCTGTATATGGTCCAACGGCCCCTGCGCTTCGACGTGGTCGTGACAGAGAACATGTTCGGAGACATCATCTCCGATCTGGGTGCGGGAACGATCGGGGGGATGGGGGTGGCCCCATCGGCCGACGTGGGGGACGCGCACGGCATCTTCCAGCCGTCCCACGGCACGGCGCCGGACATCGCCGGGAAGGGCATCGCCAATCCGATCGGCCAGATCCTCTCCGTCCGGATGATGCTGGAGTGGCTGGCCGACCGGAAGCGGGACGCCCAGCTGGGCCGGGCGGCCGCCGCCATCGAGAAGGCGGTGGAGGCCACGCTGGCCGACCCCCGCAACCACACCGCCGACCTGGGCGGGAGAGCTTCCACTCAGGCCGTGGGCGACGCCGTGGTTGCGGCACTCCGGCCGCCTCGCTAGCGCGTGTGGGAAGGCCGGTCAATGACGAATGTCCACCGCTGTGTTATGTATAAGGAGGATGTTGCGACCGCCGGTTCCCATGGCAACCCTCACGGTGCGTTGCGACGCCCTCGAGAATCTTTTTCCGGGAGGTAAGACATCATGGATCGACCGATTCTTGGCATTACCATGGGGGACCCCGCCAGCATCGGGCCGGAGATCGCGGCCAAGGCCCTGGCGGATCCCTCGGTGTACGCGAAGTCCCGGCCGTTCGTCATCGGCGACCGCCGCGCCATGGCCGATGCGCTCCGGATCACCAAGCTCCCGTTGGCCATCGCGACCATCTCGAAGGTGGCCGAGGCGCGCTTCGCGTCGGGCACGATGGACGTCCTGGATCTCGCCAACGTGGACATGGCCAAGCTGGTATACGGGAAGGTCAGCGCCATGTGCGGCAAGGCCTCGGTGGAGTATATCGAGAAGGGGATCGCCCTGGCCCTGGCGGGCGAGATCGATGCCGTCGTCACCGGGCCCATCCACAAGGAGTCCATCAACCAGGCCGGGTGCCCCCACCCGGGCCACACGGAGATCTTCGGAGCCCTGACCAACACCAAGGACTACGCGATGATGCTGCTGGGCGAGGACCTCCGGGTGGTGCACGTGTCCACCCACGTCTCGCTCCGCCAGGCGATCGAGCGCACCAAGAAACCGCGCGTCCTGACCGTCATCCGGCTGGCCGATCGGGCGCTCAAGGCGCTGGGCATCGCCGAGCCGAAGATCGCCGTGGCCGGCCTGAACCCCCACGCCGGCGAGCACGGGCTGTTCGGCGACGAGGAGATCAAGGAGATCATTCCGGCGATCGAGGCGGCCAAGGCGGAAGGCATCAAGGTGGATGGCCCGATCGCCCCGGACACCGTCTTCGGGCGCGCCCGCGGCGGCCTCTACGACATCGTGGTCTGCATGTACCACGACCAGGGGCACGTCCCCCTGAAGACCCTGGGCTTCACGTTCGACAGGGCCACCCAGAAGTGGACGTCGGTGAGCGGGGTGAATGTCACCTTGGGGCTGCCCATCATCCGGACGTTGGTGGACCACGGGACGGCCTTCGGCAAGGCGGGCAAGGGAACGGCTGCCCAGCAGAGCATGCTGGACGCCATCGATGTGGCCGTAAAGCTGGCCCAGGGACGCAAGAAGGGCCTGTCGGCCTAGCAGGCTGCTCAAAAAGGCCCATCTGCCGGGTACCCATCTGATGGGTGCCCATCCTTCGGATGGGTACCCCGCCCGCTCGCGCACTCGCTGCGGCGTACCGGAAGTATGCCTTGACCCGCACGTGGCGGGTGCCCCGCGCTTTGCGGGCCGCCTTGCATCTGGACCTTTTTGAGCAGCCCGGGCGAAGACGAGTTTTTCAGGATCCTGCTAGCGTAGCGGTCTGAAATCCGCCGGCTTTTCCCGAGCCCCTGGTCTGCACCAAGGCACCGGACCCGCGACGCCCGGACGGATCTGGGGGCCTGTGCGCCTCCGTGCGCACGGCGTGTCCCGTCCCGCCGCCGCAGTGTCCGGGCGGGCGGCCCGACGGCCGGAGATTCGTCGCGCGACGTTGGCTCAGGCTGCCCGATCTCCGCTCGGCCCTGGTCGGCAGTACCCCCGATTCTCGGACCGGACCTCCCCCCTCCCTGGTCTTGTATCCGTAGCCCCCCGTGTTACTGCGACGGGGGGCTTGCCGTTTGAACTCCGCAAGGAGAGGCGCTATATTCGCAGCCACCTTGCTGTGACCTCTGGTGTCGCGAGCCAGATGGCTTCCCTGCCATAGGAGGTACACCTATGAACGCGTATCCGTATGAAATCCACCTGCTACTCCGGTTAGTGCTCGCCGTTCTCTGCGGGGCTGCCTTGGGGTATGAGCGGGAGCGCCACGGGCGGAGCGCCGGGCTCCGCACCAACCTCCTCGTGTGCGTCGGGGCCGCCCTCATGATGGTGCTCTCGAAGTACTTCTACTACAAGCCGGGGGAGGTGGCCGCCACCATCCCGGTTGCCCTCGACCCCGCCCGGATCGCGGCGCAGATCGTGTCGGGGATCGGCTTCCTCGGGGCGGGCGTGATCCTCAAGGACCGCGGGGGCGCCCGGGGATTGACCACGGCAGCGACCCTCTGGTTCAACGCGGGGGTCGGGATGGCCTGTGGGGCGGGCATGCTGCTCCTGCCGCTCTTCTGCACGGGCCTCGGCCTGGTGTCCCTCACGGCCGTCAAGCAGTGGGAAGGGCACATCCGCCGGGACAGCTACAAGACGATCGCGGTGGACTGCCAGGATCGGAATGGCCCGCTCCTGGCCCACCTCACACAGTACCTCACCACCCAGCACCTCCAGATCCTCAATGTGAATTTCAGCACCACCGCCGCAGACGGGGCGACGTACGAATTCGCCGTCAGAGGCCCCTGGCGGGATCTGGAGCTGCTCACGCGCCTTAATGACTTGATGGGGATGGACGGCATCGCCCGGGTCCGGGTGGGGTGAGCGCTACCGGGCGTCGTGAGTGCGCGAGCGCCCGCACGATTGCAGGACGAGAGCCGGCCCGCCGGACAGCGGTTTATACTGGACGCTCCGCTGTTGCGCTCGCGGGATTGTTTCCGACCAGTGCCCAGGTTTGCCCTACCCGCTACACAAAGGTGTTGAAGATTCGCTTGTCAATAGGCGCGATTCCTCTGTGGTTACAGCGCATTCCGTCCTTTTCGGATTGAGCTGACATCGAGGAAGATTTCTTCCCCGACAAGGCGTTCCGATTCGGTCAACCAATTCATGCCGTTACTAGCGAAACGCCGACCGTTATCAACACCTTTGTGTAACGGCTAGAGGTTTGCCCTGCTTGGGGAGCCATGCGGGACTCGAACTGTGCACCTCATCCGATAGGACCGAGGCCAGGGTCACCACAGGAAGTAGCCCCATCCTGTGAGCCAGCGCCGCCACCGATTTGCAGCATCTGGGCCAAGGTGAGCGCGAACACCACCATGATGATGTAGCCCATCGCCAGCACGGCGAACCATCCCAGCAGGTGGAGAAAGGCGGGGAAGTCCTTGCCTTGCAGCAGATTAGAGAACCACCGATTCCATTGGGTAAGGGGCACCGTCACGAGGACGCTCCCGAAGAGGAGCGAGCCCGGCTTCTTCTGGACCCGGCGCGCCACACCGAATCATCTGAGGCTTATCCCGGGCAGATCGATCTCAAGCCGTAGTGCGGGCGCCTGCCGGCTGCCGGCTGGGGCAAGGTGATAGCGCGGGCAAACCGGCAGGCCTCAAGGGCGACGCCGGTTGTCCGGGCCCACGGCGGTGCCGTTCCTGAAGGCGTTTCTTACTATGAACATCGGCCGGCCGCGAACCTGTTCGTGCATGCGGCCCAGGTACTGCCCCATAATCCCCAACACGAAAAGCTGAATGCTGCCCATGACCGTCACGACGATCATCAGGCTCGCCCAGCCTTGGGGGGTCTTGCCGACGAAGAGCCAGGAGTAGAGGATGTAGCCGAGCAGGACCAGGCTTCCGGCCGCAAAGAGCAGTCCGGCGTAGCTGGCCAGCGCCAGGGGTCGGGTGGAAAAGGCGACTATGCCGTCGAGCGCCAGCCGCAGGAGGTGCCAGAAAGGATATTTGGTCTTCCCTGCGACGCGGCTGTCGCGGTCGTAGAGAAAAGGCGTCTGGCGGAAGCCGACCCAGCTCACCATGCCGCGGATGAAGCGGTGGCGTTCCGGCATTTGCAGGATCAGCTCCAGCACTCGTCTTGAGATGAGGCGAAAATCACCGGCATCGACGGGAATGGGGATGTCCGACAAAGCTCTCAGAAAACGGTAGAAAACCGAGCAGGCCATGCGCTTTAGCACACCGTCTCCCGGCCGGCTTCGGCGCTGGGCGTAGACGACGTCGGCCCCTTCATCCATCAGCGCGAGCATCCGGGGCAGCAGTTCGGGGGGGTCCTGCAGGTCGGCGTCCATGATGAGAATCCGATCCGCCGTGCAGTAATGCAGTCCGGCCGAGATGGCAAGTTGATGGCCGTGGTTGCGCGAAAGGTCCAGCACCACTACCGCCGGATCATCGCGGCTGAATTGGACTACCTGGAGGAGTGTGTCATCGGTGGAGCCGTCGTTTACAAAAACGATCTCGTAGGCCTTCCCGAGCGAGTCTCCTACCGCCTTGACGCGGCGATAGGTTTCCGGGAGCGCCGCCGCCTCGTTATAGCAGGGCAAAAGAAAGCTTACGAAAGGGCGGGCGGGATTTTGCGCGGAAGATACGTCCATGTGGACCACCTCATTGGATCGCGGGCACGCCGGCAAACGGGCTGTCCGGACGCCGCAGCAGCGAGGCGAGCATCGTGATAAAAACGGCTGTCATCACCGGGTGCCAAAAGAGGGCGAAGTAATTTCCGAACACCGGGCGCAGCAGGTTGGGCAGAAGGCTCATGGACAAGCAGAGGGACGCCGCCAGCCATCCGAACCTGCGCGCCGTGGGGGCGCCGATCGCCGCCGTGGCCCAGAGTCCCATGGCCGGGGCGAGAATCACGTAGCTGTTGGCTTCGTTCATTGGGTTGAACAGCATCAGGTAGGATGTGGTAAGCGCCAGGAGCCACATGGCCCGGAAGGGCTCGCGGAGCCGCTCGGCCCCGATCCACCACAACAGCAGGGCCACCCCTCCGGCTGCGACGCGCAGGAGTAACGATATGCGGGTCGGCAGCTCCCAGCCCAAGGTCCGGATAACGCCGCCGATGTCCGCGAAACGGTGCTGGGTAACCGCCGCGCACGCTTGAATGTTCGCAAAAAACGCTCTATGTTGGGCTGCGACGTAAACGGCGGGCGCGAACAAAAAAGGCAGCAAGAACAGTGCGGCAAGCACCGGAAGGATGCGCAGGCGCAGCGGCGCGTAAACCGCCACCGCCAGAAGCAGCAGCACGGCGCCCAGAGGTTTTACGCCGAGCGCGAGCACAATGAAGGTCGAAGCCCGCCACCACTGCCGGCGCGGCAGACACGCCGCGGCGTGCAGGGTGAGCGCCGCAAATATCCCGTTTGCCTGTCCGTTTCTAAGTGCGTCGAGGCACAGGGGCATCGTGAAAAGCGAAGCATAAAGAAAAGCCCGGGCAATATCGGGGCCGAATTCTTCCCGCTGAAAGCGCCAGACGCCCGTTGCCAGGAGGGCCACCGTGCACAGGCGCCAGAGGATATCGCCCACCGGCACGGGCAGCCAATGGAAAGGGGCAAACAGCACCGGGAACTGAGGCAGGTAGTTCATGCCTCCGGGGCCGCGGTAGATGTCTTTCCCGGCCCACCAGTCGGCGCTCGCCTGATGGTAGAGGTGGGTGACGCTGCGGTGCGCGGGGTTTGCGGCCACCAGGACGGAGATAACCAGGAAGGGGATCAGCCAGATCAACACCCCAAGCCATAACTGCCGGCCCCTGTCGTCGAGCCGGCCCGGCCCTTTTGCCTGGTCGCGCGCAGCTATTTCGGACATATGACGACCACGTTGAACAAAAGGCCCGTCCTCGTGGTCAGGGCGAACATCGCGGCGGTTTTTTTCGGGCCCTGGCCCTGGACGAGATCCGGCAGTTAAGGTAGTAGTTACAGCAAACGCTGACCAGGTAGCCGGCAACGGAAGAAGGAACCGGATCGAACTTCAACCGCTGCACGAGCAGAATCAGTATGCAGAACTGAATAAGGGTCGCAAGGGCGCCGACGCAGGCAAACCTCCACAACTGGGAGAAGGTCTCGCGGGCGCTGACCGGATAGGAAGTTGGAAAACGCCCTCGGCTGGACTCCGGGGCCGGAGGACACGGACCGGCCCGGGGGCGGCCGCACCGACGGGAGAACCCGCGAGGAACGCAAGATGCGGCGGACGCTACCACCAGCGGGCGAAGGGTGTCAAGCGGAATACCGGGAGCGGTAGTGTATCACTGATCAGTGGGGGCAGGCCAGAGCCAGGCAGGACTCGAACCGGAGGTCTCGCCTCCAGTGGCCGAGATCCGCGCCTCGGGCCGCCGTCGGCCGGCCTGAGACCCCCTCCGCCTCTGCCTCCAACCTCCGACACTCGTCATCGAACTGTGAGACAAATGTCAACAAATTGTCACGGCGATTCTCAAGAATTCCCCACGTTCCCCAGACCGTCGATCGCGTCGCATCCCCGCATTTCCCGTTGGCACTGGGAGGAAAGACCTATGCGAAGGCTTCGGGTCATGGTGGTGTGCGCCCTGCTCGTCGCGTGCCCGGGACTCCTGCCCGCACACGCCGGTGAGTCGTTCTTCGTCTCCCCCGACACCGTCAACCTGCTCGTCCTGCTCCCGCCGCCGCCTGGGCCGCAGGACCCCGTCACGGGGGCGGAGCTCGACGAGCTCCGGCAGCTCCAGGCGACGCGCACGCCTGCGCGGGTGGCGGTCGCGCAGGCGGACGCGGAAATAACGGTGTTCCGCCTCCTGATCGTCTTCAACAGGCCACTCACGCCCGCGCAGCTCCCGAAGACGGCCGCTTTTTTCAAGAAGCTGATGGCGGATGAGGAGGTCGCCACCGCTCCGGCCAAAGCGGGGTTCGCCCGCCCGCGCCCGTACGCGGTCGCCAGCGATCTCCAGCCGGTATGTCCCCGCCCCCGCAGTGAGGCGTATCCGTCCGGCCACACGACCACGGGCTACTACATGGGAGTGGTGCTGGCGGCGATGGTCCCGGAGCAGCGCGCGGCCATCTTCGCCCGGACTCAGGAATTCGCGGAGAGTCGGCTGATCTGCGGCGTGCATTACCGGAGCGACATCGAGGCCGGACGCACCGCCGGAACCGTGCTCGCCGCAATTGCCATGAATCAGCCGCAGTTCCGGGCCGAGTTCGCCGAGGCGAGAGCCGAGCTGCGCGCGGCCCTCGGGATGTGAACGGTCGCCCTCCGCGTCTGGCCTGGTCCTGGACCGTCTCGGGGCGGCGCCTTGAGTGCAAGGCGGGGACCGGGTAATGCGGATCGCGTTGGGCGGTTCCGAATGAGTGCCAGTGCATTGAGGGGATGGGCCAGAATCTGGAGGTTCCGGTCATGGCGGCTGAAGACTACCGACGCATGGCGACGCTGAGTTTTGAAGGGGGAGTGGTAGCGAGGGCGAAGATGGTCGCAATTGCCATGAAGACAATGCGCGCTAAACAGGAGCCCCCATCGCCCAACCCGTCCACCCGCCGCTCCCAGGACTCGCCCTTCGAGACGTAGCGCTACGGGCGCCGGAGCTTCGCCGCCACCCCTGCCTGCGTCAGCCCCGCCGCCAGCCGGGCGTCTCGGGGGGATCCCCTGAGGACGACAACGACAGAAAGAGGTTAGAACGGGTGGGAAGGGGAGCGGGAGACGGCCGCGCCTCAAACCGGTGAGCGGCCGCGCACGATCCGTTGCCGATCATTGACGGCGCTCGCCAAGGCCCCCCATCCGAGGCGGGGAGACAGCAGCGGTCTGCAGGGCCCCGCGGTACAGGCGCTGCCAGGTCTCGACGGACTGCCGGTGAAAGGCGTCCTGGAGCCATCCCAAGGAGCCGACGCTGGTCACGGCCAGGACCAGGGCCAGAACGAGCGCCACATGCAGCCAGGTATTGACGGCGGTCAGCTTGAGCATTGTCGGCACCTCCTGCCGCCCCGCCGGGCGCACACCGCACGGCGTCGCTCCCCTCAGCCGCGCCGCCTCTTGAATGGAATCCTCCGGCCTGAGGCTCACCACCTCTCGGCTCATGGCCTCTACCATCTTCATCGCCCTGCTCCTTACGGGTCATTCCTCGCGACCCGCACCCTCTAGTGCAGACTGGGTGCCCTAGGGCCCTGGGGAGTCTCCGCGTCCTCGCCGTGCAGTCCGCGCTGCCCAGCCGCCATGAACCGGCGCTCCCACCTCTCCAGCTCCCGGACGGGCACATGGCTCTCCGCGGCGACGGCCTCCGCCGGCTCTCCCCGGAGGAGGCGGAGCACCAGGCCCGTCCTCCCTTGGACGCTCCCCGGATTGGAGAGATCGCCTCCGCGATCCGCCTGGTGGGCCTCGAAGAGCGCCACAGGATGCTCAAGCGCCGGAGTCCCAGAGGACTGCCAGGTCTCCGTCACGAGGGCCGCCGCCTGCAGCGTGACGAGGAACATCGCCACGAGACCGAGTACGGAGAGCGTTCGCCAAAAGGGTCCCAGCCTCTCCTGCCGCCGCGAGCGATCCATGCTCCCGGTCTCTGGATCCTCGAGACCCCCGGTCCCACGGCGGGCACCATTAGACGATCCCTGGGCACGCATGTTGACCTCCTCGAAGGAGCCCCTACCCCCGGTTCCACCCCGATCCGACGGGGGGGCGCACCGTAGTGAGGTGAAGCCGCATGGGAGCTCTCCTCTGCCCGCGGGCGGCCCTCCCGCACTTTCCAGCATCACGATACGCAGGCAGCCGCACGGTGCCTAGTAAAGAGACGCACAAGAAGGCCCCCAAACTCGTCAAGAGCCCTCAATGTCCCGTGCGGGCGGCGGGCGTCCGGCCGTGCCCAAGATGCCAGGAGTGGTGGGGTGTTGGGCGTGCGGACCCTTGCGGCGCGCACGCCGCTCGGGTGTAAAGATCCATCAAGATGGGGGCCCTTTTTACCCCGCGATTCCCCCTCGTGCATTTCCAGTCCTCCGTGTTGCTGGACCTTGAGGCCCCCTCCTGCTCTCGTCATGCCCATGGGTATGTGCCCTACCCCATCATGTGGAATGGTGGTATTCTTTCAGCATGAGGAGCCCGTTCCGGATAACAGCGAAGGCTCGGATTTCTTGCAACACGTGTCACCCGGGCGATCCCTCTTCGCGGCACATTATCCGACTGCAGGTGGCGACCCTCGCCTGGATGCTGATCGAGTGCGGCATCGCCCTGGTCGCGGCCTGGCGGGCGCAGAGCCCTGCGCTCCTGGCCTTCGGCGCCGACAGCTTCGTGGAACTGCTGTCCGCCACGGTGGTGCTGCTCCAGTTCGTCCCCGCCTTCACTCTCGGCGAGGCGCGGGCTGCCCGCTGGGCCGGAATGCTCCTGTTCGTGCTGGCGGGCGTGGTTGCGGTCACGGCTCTCGTGGCGTTGACCGGCAGCCTCGAGCCGGAGCCGAGCTGGCTGGGGATCGGGGTCACGGTCGCCGCGCTCGTCGCCATGCCGGTTTTGAGCGGGGCCAAGCGGCGCGCGGCACGGCGGCTGCGCAATAGCGCTTTGGCCGCCGATGCCGTGCAATCGGCCACCTGCGCGTATCTTGCGGCCATTACGCTGCTCGGGCTCGCGCTCAATGCCGGATTCTCCATGCCCTGGATCGATCCGGCCGCCGCCCTCGTCGCGGTGCCACTCATCTGCCTGGAGGGGAGGCGCGCGCTTCGCGGGGAAGCCTGTGGGTGCTGCTGACCCCATCCCGATAGTGCCTCACCGCCAAGGCGCCAAGAATCGCACGGATGATACGGGCAAGATGCGGAAGACTGGAACCGCGTGACGTCCCCTAAGAGGGCCGCTGGCTCGAATCGCGGCCGCCGGACTCCTTGGACTGCGGTGTCTCGGCGTCGTGGCGGCCGAAGGGCACTTGCGATCCAAGGGCGCGTCCATCAATTCGGAGCTGCGGAGGAGACCCAGGGGCGTACCGGGGGCTCAAACCCGGACTCTGTGATCTCTCCCCTGGCTCAGAACTCCTCATCTGCTCCTTGACCCCTCTGCGATACGGGGGTACAGTCCTTCACAAACGTCCCGGCGGGTATGGCCCGGGCGAGGACCCTGCGGGCCCATACAGACGCCGGGGCGTCCGGCGATACCTGCCCTCCGGACCCCTCTTCAAGCTGCTTGCGGAGAGACCATGATGCGGTCCACATGCATCGTCGCGCTCCTGTTGCTCTTGGTTCTCCCCTGCACGGCGGCCGAGTCTCCGTTTCGTACGGGCGTCCTCGAGCCGCCGGCCCCGGCGCCGGACTTCACCCTCCACAGTGACCGGGGCACGACGGTCCGCCTCCACGACTGGCGAGGCAATGTCGTGCTGCTCTACTTCGGGTACACCTCGTGTCCCGATGTCTGCCCCACCACCCTGGCCGAATTCGCCGAGGTCCGGAAGCAGCTCGGCGCGGCCGCCCAGCACCTCCGGGTCGCCTTCGTGACCGTCGATCCCGCGCGCGATACCCCGGCGCGGCTTCGCGTATACACCCGCGCCTTCGACGCCACCTTCGTCGGCCTGACCGGCCCCAAGACCACCCTGGCCAAGGTCTGGAAGGCCTACGGGGTCTATGTGAAGAGCCACCGGGTGCCCGGCTCGTCCGAGGGCTACGTGGTGGACCATTCGGCCACCACGTTCGTGATCGACGCCAAAGGAGACCTGCGCCTGGCCATCCCGTTCGGGACTCCGGTGGATGACATCTGCCACGACCTTCAACTCCTATTGCCGAGGTGACTCATGCGCTTCCCCGTCGTGTGCTCTCTCAGCCTCGCCGTCTGCGTGTTCGGCCTCGCGCCCCTGGCCCGGGGGGCGCAGATTCCCCGGGCCGCCTCCGTCCGAGTGACTGACGCCTGGGCCCGGCAGGCCCCCATGCTGATGCCCCAGCCGGGCCGGAGGCACGGTGACACCGGCAATGGGGCCGTCTACGTGACCCTCCGCAACTTCGTCTCCCACCCGGATGCCCTGCTCCGGGCGACGAGCCCCGCCGCCGAACGGGTGGAGCTGCACGAGACGCTCCGCGAGGGAGACGTGATGCGGATGCGCCCCGTGGCCAAGCTGGCGGTGCCCGCCGGCGGGGTCCTGGCCATGAAGCCGGGGGGATTTCACATCATGTTGATCAACCTGAGGCGCCCATTGCATCCGGGGGATCGCATCCCGATCACGCTCACCTTCGCCCATGCGGCCCCCCTATCGCTGGACGTCCCGGTTCGCTGACGGGGCGCGGTGTGCACTGATGAGGGTCCGGTGGTTCCCCCTGCTCGGGGGGGTCCTGGTTCTGATCGGTGGCCTGGCGACCGTCGGCTGGCTCGCGCTGGCACCGGTGGCGCCCCGCCCGCCCGGTGAGCGGGAGCTGGTGTATGTGATCCCGAAGGGAGCAGCCGCCAGGCTGGGCAGCCCCGACCAATACGCCCTGCCGTCGACCGTTCGCCTCATGATGGGGGTGCGGGACATCCTGGTCCTCCGCAACGACGATGTGGTCCCCATGCAGCTGGGGCCGGTGCGGCTGGCCCCCGGCCAAACCTACCGCCTTCCCTTCCACCAGCCCGGGGCGCTCCAGCTGGCGTGCTCCTTCCATCAGGGAATCAGCTTCCTCATCCTCATAGACCCCCCGCCGCCCCCCGGATGGGCGCGACTCTTGTGGCGGCTTGGATGGTCAAACGGATACGGTGCGGAGGACCCGGCCGAAGCATCGCCCGAACCCCAGGGGCTCTTGTCCTGTGCCGTCTGCTGGGGCTAGGTGGCGTGCGTCCCCTCGACATCCAGCGGGCGAAGGCGTTCGGCCCCGGCGGCTCGGAGAAGTTGCGCGTCCGCCGCGGCGAACGTGATGTCCTCATCCAGGGCGCGCTTGAGGCTGAGGGCGGAGGCGAGATGGATGGCGTCGAAAGCCCTCAGGGGGTGGCGCTGAATCAGTTCGCGGGCCAACACCAGGATCTCATCGCGGAGGTCAATGCGGGTGAAAACCTTCCATTCCTCTTCGAACCGACGCACTGCGAGGGCGTATTGGACCCGGGAGAGATCCCCGGCCCGCTGCTTCCGGGTGAGAACACCGTATGTTTCCGCGTAGGCGATCTTCGCGGTTGCCACCCTCGCCTCGCTGGTCAGGAGCGAATAGACGAGGGGAGATCCCGGCTCGACAAGAAAGCGTTTGATCAGCGCGCTCGTGTCGAAGTAGATCACCGCCGGTCCTCCAGGATCATCTGGGAGGCGAGCGGACCTTTGGCACGGATCGGACGGAACCGCGAAGCCTTTCGGGTCGGGAGGGTCAACAAGCCTTGGGCGGCGAGCTGGGCCAGCTGGGCCTCCTGGCTCCTGACCTGCCTGGCCGATTCGATCGGCTGGAGCAGGGCGATGGGCTTCCCCCGGTCAGTGACAATCACCTCTTCCCCCCGCATCGCTCGCCGAAGGTAATGCGTGAGGCGGTTCTTCAACTCCCTGACACCGACGCTGCTCATAGCCTGCTCCTTTCAGTAGCTATTGTAGCTACTTCAGATGGGAAGTCAATGAGAGGGCGGAAGGCGATTCAGTTCATGGAGAGGGAGGCCTTGCGCCGGTCCCCGCCGGCAGAATCCGCTTGACGCAGGCGAGCGATCCCGCCAAAGTTACGGTGTCGTGCCGTAGCAGGCGGCCGCACTGGAGGAGCAACGCCATGGCGACGCTGAGAGAGCTGGAACCGCGGGCACAGGAGATCCTGGCGCGCGAGCAACGTGTCTATGAACAGAGCAATCCGCGATCGAAAGAGGCCTACCAGCGATCGCGCCGGGTGCTCCCCGGCGGTGTCTCCCGCGGCCTGTGCTTCTTCCCGCCGTTCCCGTGCCAGACGGCCTCCGGCGAGGGCTGCTGGATGGTGGATATCGACAGCAACCGCCGCCTGGACCTCTTCAACTGCGCCACGACCCTCATCCTCGGTTACCGGCCTCCGGCCGTCGTGAAGGCGGTGGAGGAACAGCTCGGCCGCGGCACTGCCTTCCAGACCAACAGCGGGCTCGAGACGATCCTGGCCGAAATGCTGGTGGACCGGGTGGCCTCGCTCGAGCAGGTCCGCTTCACGAACAGTGGGAGCGAGGGGACCCAGATGGCCATCCGGGCCGCCCGGGCTTTCACCGGACGCTCGGCGATCGCCAAGATGGAAGGCGGCTACCACGGCTCGCACGATTCGGTGGAGGTCAGCGTCCGTCCGCCCGCCGATGCGTCCGGTCCCGCCAAGACCCCTCGGGCGGTGGCCGATTCCGCCGGGATCCCGGCCGAGGCCCTGGAGCACGTCGTGATCCTCCCCTACAACGACCTGGAGGCGGCCCGTGCCATCCTCGATCGGGAGGCCGCCCGGCTCGCCGCCGTCATCGTCGAGCCGATCTTGGGGAGCGTCGGCTTCATCCCCGGCGAGCCGGAGTTCCTTCGGGGCCTGCGGGCGGAGGCGGAGCGGCACGGCATCCTCTTCATCCTGGACGAGGTGCAGAGCTTCCGGCTGGATCGAGGCGGCGCTCAGAAGCTCTTCGGCCTCAGGCCGGATCTCACCTGTCTCGGCAAGATCATCGGGGGCGGCTTCCCGGTGGGGGCCTTCGGCGGGCGGAGGGACATCCTGGCGCTGTTCGATACGGCCTCCGGGCCGGCCCGGATCCCCCACCACGGAACCCTCAATGCCAACCCCATCACGATGACCGCCGGCATCGCGACGCTCGAACAGCTGACGGAGCCGGTCTATGCCCGCCTCAACGGGACGGGGGATCGCCTGCGGCGGGAGCTGCGCGAACTGGGGGAGCGCTTCGGGGCGCCCATGCAGATCACCGGGATCGGCTCCATGTGGAAGATCCACTTCAGCGAGAGCCCGGTGTGGGACTATCGGTCCACCCTCCGGGCCAGCGGCCTCATCCACCGGGCTCTCTTCCTCTTCGGCTTGAATCGCGGGCTGTTCATCTCGGAGGGCGGGCGCTGCTGCCTCTCGGTCCCCATAGGAGATGCCGAGGTGGACCGGTACCTGGCGGCTGTCGAGGGGTTCCTGGCGGAGCTGACCCGCTGAGCGTCCGGAGCGGATTCCGCCGCACCGCCAATGAAATGCCCTCCGGGTATCGTACCCGCCGCCGCTCCATCTGCCGGGTCTCGGATCTTCCGGAGTCCTTGCGGTCGGAATGTCGGACAATCAGCCGCACCAGAGCCGATTCTGTTCAGGGTTGGAAGGGCCGAGTTGTAAGATTAGAATGATCTGGACGCGGCCCCGAGATCGGGGCCGGCCTGCACCCGTTGCGCGGCCCGGGGCAGAACCCTGAGTCCGCCGCCTCGTGGTTGAAGGGAGAATCATGGCCATTGCGAGTCGTACCCTGGCGTCGGATCTCCGCCGGCTGGTCCCGGCCGGGCAGGTGCTCGACTCGATCGAGGATCGCACGCTGTACGCCTACGACGGGACCAGCACGAAGGCGCTGCCCGACATCATCGTGATGGCGCACACGACGCAGGAGGTCTCCACGCTCCTCAAGTTCGCCTCGGATCGGGCGGTGCCGGTCGTCCCGCGGGGGGCGGGGACGGGCCTGTCCGGAGGCTCCGTTCCCGCGGAGGGAGGAATCGCCCTGGTGCTGGCAGGCATGCGGGCCATCAAGGAGCTGGACAAGGACAGCATGGTGGCCGTGGTCGAGCCGGGGCTGGTGACGGGACAGTTCCAGAAGGCGGTCGAGGCGGCCGGCATGTTCTATCCGCCGGATCCCGCCAGCCTGAACTACTGCACCCTCGGCGGCAACGTGGCCGAGAACGCCGGCGGTCCGCACGGGGTGAAGTACGGGGTCACCAAGGACTACGTCCTGGGGCTGGAGGTGGTCCTGCCGTCCGGTGACATCGTGCGCCTGGGGGGCCGGCAGATCAAGAACGTGACCGGCTACAATCTGGTCCAGTTCTTTGTGGGCTCGGAGGGGACGCTGGGGGTGATCACCGAGATCATCCTGCGCCTGCTGCCCAAGCCGCCGGCCAAGCGGACCATGCTGGCCGTCTTCGATCGGCTGGACGACGCGGCCACGGCGGTGGCGGGGATCATGTCGGGGGGCGTGATCCCGGCGACCCTGGAGATCATGGACCAGATGAGCATCAACTGCGTCGAGGACTACCTGAAGCTGGGGCTCCCGCGGGATGCCGAGGCCATCCTCCTGATCGAGGTGGACGGCATGCCGGCGGCCGTCGAGGCGGAGGCCGACCTCATCGGCCGGATCTGCCGCGAGAAGGGAACCCGCAGCTTCCAGGTCGCCAAGGACAAGAAAGAAGAGGACGACCTCTGGAAGGCGCGCCGGTCCATCTCACCGGCCATCTCGGCCGCCCGCCCCAGCAAGATCGGTGAGGACATCAGCGTGCCGCGCCGGGCCATCCCCGAGATGGTGCGCGAGATCCAGCGCATCTCCCGGGAGTACTCGCTGCCCATCGTCATTTTCGGCCATGCCGGCGACGGAAACCTGCACCCCAATATCCTGACCGACCGGCGCGATCACCAGGAAATGGAGCGGGTCGAACGGGCCATCGGCGCCATCTTCGAGGCGTCCGTGCGCCTGGGGGGCACCCTGTCCGGGGAGCACGGCATTGGTCTCAGCAAGAAGCCGTTCCTGGGGCTGGCGCTCAGCCCGGAGACGGTCAAGCTGATGGCGGACCTCAAGCGCGCGGTCGACCCGAAGAATATCCTGAACCCCGGCAAGATCTGGGGAAGAGCGTAGCATGCAGATCCGGGACGTCTCCTCCCTGTTCAAGTGCAACAAGTGCGGCTCTTGCACGTCGGTGTGTCCGCTGTACCAGCAGACCGTCCTCGAGGGAATGGCCGCCCGAGGCAAGCTGGCCTTGCTGGAAGCGGCGGTGGACGGGCGGCTGGAGGCGACCAAGGCCGTGCGCGCAAAGCTGGAGGAATGCCTGCTGTGCGGCGCCTGCGCGCAGAACTGCCCGAGCCTGGTTCCCACCACCGAGCTGTTCCTGGAAGCCCGCGCCGCCCTGGCGGGGGATTTGGGAATCCCGCTGCCGATTCGCCTGTTCCTGACCGCGCTGGCCACGCCCGGCCTCATGCGCGCCGGCATGCCGGGGATGCGCCTGCTCCAGCGCTCCGGCGTGCTTCAGGTGGCGGAAACGCGGGCGGGCCTCCTCCTGCCGGAATCGGTGCGGGCCGCGGTGCGGGCCGCGCCCCCCATCCCGTCCCCGCCGTTTCTGGCACGCCGGCTGGCGTTCGCCGGCAACGGGAAGGGGGAGCGGGGGACCGTCGCCTACTTCGCGGGCTGCTTCATGAACTGGGGCTACGCCGATGCCGCCGAGGCGACCCATCTGGCCCTCAACCTGGCCGGCTATCGGGTGGAGTCCCCGCCGGTGGTCTGCTGTGGACTGCCGCACCGCGTGTACGGCGATCTGGAGCGGGCTCGCCGCCTGGCGCGCCAGAATATCCAGACCCTGGAGAAGTACGAAGCGATTGTCGCCGACTGCGCCTCGTGCGGGGCGGCGCTCAAGGAGTATGGCGAGGTGCTGGCGGACGATGCGGAGTATCGGGCTCGCGCCCGCGCGCTTTCCGACCGGGTCTTCGACGTGTCGGCATTCCTGGTGGCGCAGGAATTCCTCCGGCCGGAGGGCGAGCTGCCGATCCGGGTGACCTACCACGAGCCATGTCATCTCGGGCGGGTGCAGGGCGTCAAGCAGCAGCCGCGGCAGATCCTGCGGGCCATCCCGGGCGTGGAGTTCGTGGAGATGAAGGACGCCAACGTCTGCTGCGGCGGGGCCGGATCCTTCTGCGTGCTCCATTCCGAGCTGTCGGAGAAGGTGGGGGCGGCCAAGGTGGAGAATATCCTGGCCACCGGGGCCGAGGTGGTGGTGAGCGGGTGTCCCTCGTGCATCTCCCAGCTCGCCGCCATGCTGCGGGCCCGCGGATCCGGCATCCGCGTCTGCCATCCCATGGAGCTTCTGGCGGAAAGCTACCGGCGCTCCCGCGTCCCTGGCACCACGGCCGTCGAAGAGGAAACGTCATCTTCCCAGCCGGTCGAGGGACGAAAGGCCGGGTGACCCGGCCGCAGGGCGTAGAGGAAGTGCGCTTTCGCGTTGGTATTCTCCGATCCCTCCGCTCGCGATGGCGTGCCCGGCCTTCTCCTCGTCAGGGCTAGACCCTCCACTCAATAGCAGAGCGTGGCTTTTGCCTCCAGGCACTCCTGGACCAGCCGTGCCGCCGCGATCGGCTCGGCGCCATCCATCAACGCCTCTACCCCGATCCGGCGCTCCTTGATGCATGGCGAGCAGACCAGAAGCTGCCCGCCCTGCTTCACGAAGCTGTCCATCAGGTCCTTGAGCGGGGGAAGGCCGCCGGCAAAGACATGCTCGTTCGTCCCGTTCACGGCCAGATAGACCCCGTTCCCCTGGAGGGCCACGACTGCCTTCACGTCCATCACCAGGGCGCCGTTTCCCACAACGAAGGGCAGCGTGGCCCGCTCGGGATCCTCCGGTCCGTGGGTTGCGACGATCACCATCTTCTCGGCCTTGACCTCTTCGGCTGGCATTTCTCCCTCCATCATCGAATTGTCATTGGACTACCAGACCTGTCGTTCGCCTGCGAAGGTTGCTCCGCTGGCTATCTTCGGTGAGCACGTCAAATGAAAAGCGTCGCTTTGCTGGAGCCGGCTTCGGCCAGGAACGTGGCCACGCCAGCCGCCTTCATGTTCGGGTACTCTATCATCTCCTCCATCTTGTACCCCATGAGGTCCATGCTCATCTGGCAGACATAGATCTGCACGCCAGAATCAGCCGCGGTCTGGATGAGCTGCCCCAGACTCATGACATGCTGCTTCTTCATGAGCCACTTTATCATTGCTTTCCCCGCCCCGGCCATGTTCATCCTGGAGAGGGAAAGGGCCGCCGCCCCCTTGGGGAGCATGTTCTCGAACATCCTGCCGATGAGGGACTTGGCGACCCTCTTCTTCGGGTCCTTCAGGGCCGGTATGGCCCAGAAGGTAAAGAACATGGACACCTTCTCGTACATGACCGCCGCGCCTGTGGCTATGATGAAAGCGGCCAGGAGCTTGTCCAGGTCTCCGCTCATCACCACCATGGAGAGCTTGTCCTGGGGCAGATTGGCCTGGAGCGTCTCCACTTCTTTCTTGAGCCGTTCAACGGTTTCATTCAGTTTTTGTATCTCAACGGTATCCATATTTTCTGTTCATCCCTGCCAAAGGCATTGGTCTCATTCGGCGTCCGACCGTTGCAAACGTCCTCCGGGCCGCCCCCGGAATCCCCTCTTTTCACCACCCGGCGTCTCTTTTCACGAGCCGGTTTATGCACTGGCCGCCCGCAGGCGCCAAAACTCCGTGAACCAGATGGCGGCCGGACGGTAGAGGATGTGGGCGAATTTGGTAAAGGGCAGGAGCAGGATCAGCTCCATGGCCAGGGCGATGTGGACGAGGAAGATGACCCCCATGGCGACCCCCGCCCCGCCGGCCAGCGGAACGTAGTCGGCCAGCTCGAGGATGAAGCCCGTGATGCCGATGGGCCAGAGGAACCCCAGGAAGAGCCAATCCGAGAGGCCCGTGTGCGCATAGTACTTGTCGGGCTTGCGCAGACGCTGCAGGATGGCCACCGTCGTCCCGTAGACGAAGAAGGCCCCGGCCACGGTGCCCAGCAGTCGGATCGGATACCAGATCGGCACATAGGATCCGGGCGTCTTGAACAGGTAGTCGAGGACCGTGGCGAGACCCAGCCCGGCCATGCCCATCATGATGGAGTAATGCACGAACCAGCGGCGGAGGAGGAGCGGCCCGGGGGGCTGGGTCTTCTCCGAGTCGCAGTCGCGGTAGCGGCGCTGTCCGACGACCTCGGCCATGGTCGTCTTGAGCGCGATCAACGCCGCCCCCAGGGGAAACAGGCCCGGCCGCACCTCCGGCAAGCCCAGGCCGCCGGGAGAGGCCGCCCGCGAGATCATCCAGAACATGTTGAGCAGTGTGGCGGCGGTCATCGCCGCGACGGCGACCATCACACCAATGCCGAGCCAGTGGATGGTCTCGTACGGCACGAACGTGAGCAGGGCGCTCGCGTCGGCCGGGCCCGGCGGAAGCCCGGGCGAGCGCGCGAGCAGGATCGCGAGCAGGCCCGCAAAGACAATCGCGAGCAGGCCCGCGGCCAACCCCTTCGACCGGTACAGGCGCCCCGCGATCGAGGTCGGGTCAAAGCGCGCGATGGCGTAGCGCCGGGCGGAGGCCATGAACTCGCCGGGCTCGGCTTGGCGGGGGCAGGTGTCGGAGCACTCGGCACAGTAGTCGCACAGCCAGAGCTCGCGGCTCGCCGCGATGTGGTCCTTCTGCCCGAGCTGGGCATAACGAATCACGCGACGCGGGAAGGCGACGTATTCCTTGGACAGCGGGCAGACCGCCGTACAGTTCCCGCAATTGAAACAGGCGTCGATGTCGAAGGCGCCGAACCGCTTCATGTCTTTCAGCACGCTGGTATCGACACGCATGGCCATCGGCTAGTCTCCCTTGCCTTTCTCCTGCACGAGCCGGTAGGTAAAATACTCGCCGTCCTGGGCGTCCTCCGCCAGCTCGCCGTACTTGCGCATGGCCGCCACATGCCAGAGCACCTCGCGCGCGGTGAGGCCGCAGGCCCCGGCCAGGGTCGGCACGGTCGCCGGTCCCTTGGCCAACTCGGCCCGGATCTTGCGCCGCGCGGCAGCCCGCTGCTTGTTCTGCTGGGTCGCGGTCTCCAGGATCCCCGCGCGTTCGGCGCGCAGCCTTTTCAGCGTGTCTTTCAACGCCTGTTTCTGCTCGCTCGTCTGAGTCATCTCGCCAGTGCCTCCGAGCCGACAAGGAGGGCATCGACCATGGCATCGTACTGGTCGAGCGTCCAGCCGGCGAGGTCGATGGCGCGGACCGGGCAGACCGCCACGCACGCGCCGCACCCCGAGCAGAGGGCGGGATTCACGACGGCGCGGGAGCGGCCGTCGGGATACTCGTGGAGGGCGATGGCGCCGGTGTAGGGGCATTCCTGCACACACAGGCCGTGGCCCTCACAGCGCCCGGCCTCGACGTGGGCCACGAACGGGTCGAGCTCGACGTGTCCCCTGGAGAGCAGGGCCATCGCCTTGGCTGCCGCGGCGGAGGCCGAGGCGGTCGTTTCGGTCACATCCTTGGGCCCCTGGCTGGTGCCGGCCACCAGCACGCCGCCGACGGCGAGCTCGACCGGACGCAGCTTGGGATGGACCTCGAGCAGAAAACGGTCGGTGCCCACCGGCAGCTTGAGGCTGCCGACCAGCGACGACACGTCGGCCGGCTTCATGCCGACCGCAAGCACCAGCAGGTCGACAGCGGCCTCGACCTCCTCGCCCCAGGTGAGTCCGTCCTTGCAGCGGACGATCACGGGGCTCGCCTCGCCCGCTGGCGCCTTGGTGACGCTGGGGGGGGATTGAGCGCTCCAGCGCACGAAGACGGTGTCGCTCTTGGACGCTTTCTCGTAGTAGTCCTCGTGGCCGCGGCCGTAGGTACGGATGTCCTGGTAGAAGTCGAACGTCGCCACATCCGGCCGCTTCTCGTGCAGATCGCAGATGGCCTGCAGCGTGGCGGTGCAGCACACGCGCGAGCAGTATTCGTTGATCTTGCCGTCGGCCTGCGGCTTGTTCACGCCCTCGGCCTGGCGGCTGCCCACACAGTGCATGAAGGCGACGCTGCCGATCGGGCGGCCGTCCCGCTCCGGCAGGCCCGCGCCGGCAGTGACGCCGCTCAGCCACTTGATGAAGTCGGGCAGCGTGATGACCTGCGGGATGCGGCCGTAGCCGTACTCGCCCTTGCCGGGGACGTAGTGCTCGAAACCGGTGGCGACGACGATCGCCCCGGCCTCGAGGGTGAGGACGCGGCCGCCGGGGGCCTCAGCGGGGGCGCCTCCAGCCGCCGCAGCCTGGGCGCCGGAGGCGGCGCCGTCGAGCGCGTACCCCTCGAACGGACGGAAGCCGCCCGGAGCCCGGCCGTGACGACGGGCGGCGGCGTCCACCACCTTCCCGTCGGATTCCTGCCTCACCGAGAGCGTGAAGTTGCCCACATACCCCTCGGCCCGTTCGACCACGGCGCGCGTGTAGACCGTCACGCGGGGATCGGCCAGGACCTCTTCGGCCAGCCGCGTCAGGACGTCGGCCGCGGGCTCTTCGTTGGGAAACAGGCGGTCGAGGACCGCCACGTTGCCTCCGAGGACGGCCTTGCGCTCGAGCAGCGCGACCTGGATGCCGGCGCGCGCCAGGTCGCGGGCCGCGCGCAGGCCCGCCACCCCGCCGCCGATGACGGCGGCTCTGGCCGTTGTCTCCACACGGATGGGCTCGAGGGCGGAGAGGCGCGACGCCTTGGCGACCGCGGCGGCCACCAGGGAGGCCGCCTTGGCCGTGGCCTGCCCGGGGTCGCCGGTCGCCCAGCTCACCTGCTCGCGGATGTTCACGTGCTCGTAGAGGTAGGGGTTGAGTCCGGCCCGCCCGAGCACACCGCGGAAGGTGGTCTCGTGCAGCTTCGGCGAGCACGCCGCCACGACGACACGGTCGAGATGCTCGTTCTGAATGTCCTGCACGATCGCGTTCTGCCCCGGGTCGGAGCACATGAACACGTTCATGCGGGCCACCACGACGTTGGGCAGCGCCGCCGCCCGGTCGGCCAGTTGCTGGACATCGACCACGTCGGAGATGTTGCCCCCGCAATGGCAGATGTAGACGCCGATGCGCGGCGTGGACTGCTGGGCCGTCATGCCGGTACCTCGGCCGCGCTTCGCGCCTCGGCGGCGCCTGCGGGGTGGGCCCCAGCCGCTCGCCCGCCGAAACCGTGCGCGCGCAGATAGAGACTCGCCTCGGCGGCGGCCGCCCCCGCCTCCACAATGGCGTCAACGATGTCCTTGGGACCGGTCGCCGTGCCGGCGACGAAGATGCCGTCGACGCCGCTGCGGCAGGGCGCGTCTTTGGGGTGCGGCACGCTCACGAAGCCGTCGCTGCCGGTCTCCAGGGCAAGCAGGCGGGAGAGGTCGACGGCGGGCCGCAGGCCCAGCGAGAGCACGACCAGGTCGTGCGCGCGCTCCTCGACCTGGCCGAATTGATCGATCCGCTCGACGCGGACGGTCACGCCCTGGTCCGCATTCTCCGACAGGCGCGCCACCTTGCCCTTGACGAACTCGATGCCCATGGCCTGCGCCGAGCGGTAGAACTCCTCGTATCCCTTGCCGAAGGCGCGGATGTCCATGTAATAGATGGTGATGTCGGCGAAGGGCAGCGCGCCGCTTAAAAGCATCGCCTGCTTGATCGCGTACATGCAGCAGACGCGCGAGCAGTACGGCACGCCCAGGGTATGGTCGCGCGAGCCGGCGCACTGCACGTAGGCCACCGACTGGGGGACCTTGCCGTCCGACGGCCGCAGCACCCGGCCGTAGGGGCCGTGCGGCGCCAGCAGCCGCTCCATCTGCGTCGGGGCGAGCACGTTTGCGATCTGGCCGCCGCGGTACTCGGCCTTGGCCTCGAGGGGAGTGAGCTGCCAGCCCGTGGCAGCAACCACGGCGCCGGCTTCGAGCTCGAAATCCTGGGGCTGCTGGTCGAGCACGATGGCGCCGGTCGGGCAGGCCGCCACGCAGCGCCCGCACAGGATGCAGTGATCGGGATCGATCAGGGCGGTCTGCGGAATGGCGTTGGTGAAGGGGATGTAGGCCGCCCGCCGCGCCCCCATGCGCCCCTCGAACTCGTCCTCGACCTCCACCGAGCAGGCGTACTCGCACAGCCGGCAGCCGATGCAGTCCGCCTCGTTCACGTAGCGGGGTTTCTTGCGCAGGGCGGCCTTGAATACGCCCCCCTCGCGCCGCACCGAGCGGAGCTCGATATAGGTATAGGTGGCGATGTTGGGATGGTGAGCCACGGCCGCCATCTTGGGCGTGGTGATGCAGCTGGCGCAGTCCAGCGTCGGGAAGACCTTGCTCAGGCCGATCATGGCCCCGCCGATGCTCGGGTTGCGCTCGACGACCGCCACCGAGAAGCCCTGGTCGGCCAGGTCGAGAGCGGTCTGCAAGCCCGCGATGCCAGCGCCGATGACGAGGGCGTCGAACCTGGAATCCTTGCTCATGCAGCGACCTCCCGGGCCCCGGCCAGCACGGCGTTCAATTCGTCGATCTCCTTGAGGAACGGCTTGGTGCAGACCGTGCAGATGGCGCTCAGGCGCAGCCGTTCGGGCGCGATGCCGCGCTCCTTGAGGCCGAGCTTGACCCGGTCGATGCGGGCGGCGAGTTTTTCGAACGCTCCGACATAGGGGCACTCGTGCCCGCATGACATCACGAGGATGCCGCCCACGCCCTTGGCAAAGCAGCGGTAGTAGAATTCGTCGGGAAAGAGCACCGGCGAGGGCACCCGCAGGATGAAGGTGTTGGGGGCGTAGTGGAGATGGGCCTGTCCCGTGGCGTCGGCGGCCGGGTAGGCGCAGGTCGCGGTCGCGAGAATCAGGATCCTGGCCTGATCCCGCACAGTCGTATGCTCACTCACGGAAGAACTCCTGTGGGACGAACCAATGCGCCCCCGCGCCCCCTATGACACCCAGGGGGGCACGCAGGCCATCCAAACACTTCACCGGCTACTTGCCTCGCCGCACGAAGATCCGGTCGTAGCCCTCGGCCGCCCGGAGGGCGCCCAGGAATTCGTGGCCGACCTTCTTGGCCCATATGGGGATGTCGTTGCGCGAACCGGCATCGCCGGAGCGGATCTCGACGACCCCGCCCACGCTCACCGTGCCCATGCCCTTTTTGGCTTCGAGCAGGGGGCCAGGGCAGGCGCTGCCGCGGGCATCCACAACATGATCGGGGGTGATGTCTTCGAGCTCCTCAACGTCCATGTCTGGCTCCTTTCATGGCGCATGGTTGTCGGCGCGCCCCGGGTGTGAAATACAATCCAAACCCGCAATCCCGGCATCCGGGAGTCCCGGGGCACGGCATCTGGTTTGATTCGTACGAAAGGCTGTTGGAGCGCTCCGAAAAGCGTGCGGCGAGCTTCCGGACCTCGGCGGGCGTGCCCGGGGCGTTCAGCGCGCTCCGTCAGCCAGGCGCGATTCCTGGAGGTGCTCTGGTTCGAGGGCCGCTCGAGCGGGAGCGGGCCGAGCAGTCTCCTCGGACGTGCTTGCGCCGTCGAGGAACCTGGCTGCGAGGAGCGACATCCCTGCGGCCCGATGTTGCTCGACGAGCGCCTTCCGAATCAGCCGGCATCCCTCAATGAACGTCGGATTGGTGATCGAGTAGTAGACGGATTGCCCCTCCTTCCGTGGACGGACCAGCATCCGCTCTTTCAGCACGCGCAGGTGCTGCGAGAGGGTGTACACCGGAACCTGGAGCATACGGGCCAAGTCGCTGACGCACATCTCTCCTTGCGCCAGGTGGTACATGATCGCAAGGCGATGCTCGTTGGCGAGGGCCTTGCAGAACTCGGCCTGCATCCGAAAGACCGTTTGTAATTCTTCGCGTGACGGAGTATTTGACTCATCATGTATTTGCATATACATACAAATACATTATTATATCTGTAGTGTCAAGCGGGATTCTTTCTCTTTATGGGCTCACCGAGCAGAATTCCGCAGATTCATGCGATCTCGACAGATGAAGAGCCTTGACAGGCGACTGGCATTGGAGTAACTTGTATTGTACAAATATAACTCAAGGAACGGCTAGGATTCATGCTGACCCTGGATGAAGGGGCCGAGAGGCTCCACCGATTGACTAAGGAACTCATACGACGCTACCAGTTTCGCGACTGGAACCAGGTGTGCTGCTACGGGATCACGATCAGCCAGAGCCACATCCTGGACGTGCTGGCGGAGGATGGGGATCTGACGATGCAGCGGCTGGCCCGACGGATGTTCAAGTCCGTCAGCACGATGACGCGCGTCGCCGGGCAGCTGGTGCGCAAAGGGCACATCAAGCGGCGGCCGGATCCCGAGGACCGGCGGGTTGTGCACGTATCCATCACACCGCAGGGGAAGGCCGTCCTGGCCGCCATTCATCGGGACATGGTGGAGAGCCAGAAGGCTATCTTGCAGTCGATCCCGGCGGATCAATGGGCGGGCGCCTTCACGATCCTCGATGCGCTGGTCCAGGGCGCACAGCGATGGCAAGACGCGTGCCGCAGTGGCTGAGCTTCTTTTCTTTATATGTTTGTATTGTACAATTACTACTTGTGTTTGCCGGTCATCCAATCCAAGGAGGCTGCTGTGAGCATGAATACGCCGGATGAGCAGGAAATCAAAGAGGCGGTCAGGGCCGGTACGCCAGGGCCATCCAGCGGCAGGGATCCTGCTGCGGACCGTCGCCCGCCCAGCCGCTGCAAATTACCGGTTCCTGTTGCGGACCGGAGATTGTCGCGGCGAAGGGGAATTTTGCCAAGGTCGCCGGCTACGGCCCGGACGAGCTGAGCCGGCTGCCGGCGGACGCCGTCGAGAACTCCTTCGGCTGCGGAAACCCGCTGGCGTTCGCGGCGGTCCAGCCGGGCCAGGTGGTCCTGGACATCGGCTCGGGGGCGGGGATCGACTGCTTCATCGCTGCGGAGAAGGTGGGGCCAACCGGCTGGGTCATTGGCCTGGACATGACGCCGGAAATGATCGGTCGCGCCAGCCAGAATGCCAGGGAGGCCGGGATCACCAACGTCGAGTTCCGTCTCGGTGAGGCGGAGAAGATGCCGGTCGAGGATGCCTCGGTGGACTGGCTCATCTCGAATTGCGTGATCAACCTCAGTCCGGACAAGCCGGCGGTGTTCCGCGAGATCGTGCGGGTCCTCAGGCCCGGGGGACGAATCTCCATCTCCGACATCGTGGCGGCAGAGTTGCCCGAGGCCGTCCGGCAAAGCCGGGATGCCTGGACCGGCTGCCTCGCTGGCGCCATCGACGAGGGGGCCTATGCCACGGGACTCGAAACGGCGGGCCTGCGGGACGTCCGGGTGACCGCCCGGACCGTCTACGACGCGAGCCAGCTCCGGGGGTTGTTCGCCAGCACCTGCTGCAGTGTGGGCGACGAGGCCGGAGGCAACGTGGAAAGCCTGGCCGAGGCTGCGGCAGGAAAGATCTGGAGTGCGCGGTTCGAGGGGGTGAAGCCGCAGCCGGCGTCCGTGGCTACCGAGGTTGCGATCGGGCCTGCGCGGGCAAACGATCTGCCGTCCATCGAACGGCTGCTGACCGAGGCCGGCCTCCCCACGGATGTCCGATCGCATCTCTCGGCGTTTTTGGTGGCGCGGCGTCGCGGTAAGGTCGTGGGGAGCATCGGCATGGAGGTTCTGGGGGCGAATGCCCTGTTCCGGTCTCTGGTGGTCTCTCCGGCCTTCCGGGGTGCAGGCACGGGGCGGCGGCTCTTTGACGCCTTGGTGCGTAAGGCGCGGGATAGCGGCGTCGAACGGGCGTACCTGTTGACAACCACCGTCGCCGGCCTGGCGGAGTCGTGGGGATTCAAGCGCATCGCCCGGGACGAGGTGCCGGGGGCCATCCGGGAGACGACCCAGTTCCAGGGCGCCTGCTGCGCCTCGGCGATTGCCATGTGGCTGGACCTGCGGTCGGAGGACGCGATGGGCGAGTGATGGTCCCGACGGGAATCCCGCCAGCGGGGCCGCACCGAGGCGTCGCCTGACCCCCGGATTGTCAGGGAACAGGGAGAAAGTCACGCAGGACCTGGGCAGAAGACGACGCACCTGCTACTATCATCTTGACCGCGGGGGAAGGGGAGCTGCCGGGAGCGCTCGAGGGGTGGTTCGCCCCCGGTCGGACGAAAAGTCCATCTCCCGGGGCCTGGAATGATCGGAGGTCTCCCGGCCTGAGATCGCGACAGACGGGTGGAGGCTTGCCATGATCGGCATACCGCTTCTTGACATCGAGGGGCTGACGCTCCGGCGCGCCGGCCGCGAGGTTCTGCGCCGCGTGGGATTGAAGGTCGGCGAGGGGGAGATTCACGGCCTCCTGGGACTGAACGGCTCGGGGAAGAGCAGCCTCGCCTACACGCTGATGGGATGCTCCGGATACCGGCCGGACAGCGGCTCGATCCGCTTTGCCGACAAAGATCTGGCCGGCACGGGTATCACGGAGCGGGCGCGCCTGGGCCTCACCCTGGCGTGGCAGGAGCCGGCGCGGATCGAGGGGCTGACGGTCGAAGCGTACCTGGTTGCGGGGATGAAGGAGCGCCGGGAGGACCGGATGCAGGTCGCCCTGGAGGCCGTCGGCCTTCCGCCCGCCCGCTACATCCGGCGGACATTGAACAGCAGCCTGTCGGGCGGCGAGCGCAAGCGAATCGAGCTGGCGGCCATCTATGCCATGCGGCCCCGGCTGGCCATCCTGGACGAGCCGGATTCCGGCATCGACGTCCTCTCCCTCGGGGACATCACGGCGCTCATTCGCCGGATGGCGGCCGAGGGAACGGCCATCCTGGTGATCACCCACCGGGACGAGCTGGCCGAGGCGTGCGACGTGGCCTCCCTGATGTGCGAGGGAACGGTGACGCAGACCGGCGAGCCGGGCGTCGTGCGCGAGCACTATCGCAGCCGGTGCCGGCCGTGCGACGCCCTGCTGGGCCGCCTAGGGCCGGACCGCGCCCCCGAGGCCGAGGCCGTCGGCGTCCGCCAGGCGGGTTCCGGAGGGGGGAGCGATCATGAGCGACTTCGAAGCCATGGCAGCCGCCTACGCCCAGGCCGGCGGCAATCCGAGCCTCCTGGTCCTTCCCACGGCTGCCAGCATGGTGGTCAGCGGGAATAAGGTGCTGAACGCGCGCACCGTTCCAGGCATCGAGTTCGCGTCGGAGGAGCTGCCGCAGGGCATCAAGGCCACGATCCGGGTCCTGCCCCGGACGCGCCTGGCCGAGCCGGTCCACCTATGCTTCGGCGTGCTGCCGGAGCGGGGCGTGCAGGAAATTGTCGCCAGCTACGAAGTGGGCGAGGATGCCGACGTGGCGTTCCTGGCCCACTGCACGTTCCCGAATGCCGTGGAGGTCCGCCACGTCATGGATGCCACGATCCACGTCGGTCGGGGCGCCACGCTGCGCTACACCGAGGCGCACTTCCACGGGCCGACCGGGGGCGTCGAGGTGCTGCCGACCGCCCGGGTGGTGGTGGACAGCGGCGGGCGCTTCCTGACGACGTTCAGCCTGGTCAAGGGACGGGTCGGCACGATGGCTCTGGATTACGCGGTGGATGTGGCCGAGGGGGGGATCGCCGAGCTGACCACCCGGGTTCTGGGCTCCGGCCAGGATCGGATCAAGGTGGCGGAGACCATCCGCCTGAACGGCTCCGGCGCCCGGGGACTGGCCAAGGCCCGGCTGGCCCTCGCCGGCGAGGCGCGCGGCGAGGTGATCGGGACGACCGAAGGGAACGCCCCGGAGACGAGGGGGCATATCGACTGCATCGAAATCGTGCGCGACCGCGCCCTGGCCAGCGCCATTCCCATCGTCCGCGTGTCAAATCCTACGGCACAGGTGACCCATGAGGCGGCCATCGGAACCGTGAACCGGAAGGAACTCGAGACGCTCATGGCGCGTGGCCTGGACGAGGCTGCGGCGGTGGATACGATCGTCCGGGGGATGCTGGGGGCGTAGCGCTAACCCTCTGATCCATTTCACGGTCTGGACCCCGGCTTTCGCCGGGGTGACGACAGGCCGTCTGGACCCCGGCCGTCATTCCGGCGGAAGCCGGAATCCAGTCGAGCCGCGATCTTGGACCCCGGCGAGAGCCGAGGCCGGTGTGACGAGACGCCAAGGGATTTTCGAACCAGTCCGGTAGAGAATTCCGGTCGTAAGAAGCGGCCCGTTGCGAGAAAAGAAGAGGGAAGGAGGCGAGCCTCCTTCCCTCTTCGTATGTGAACAGCTCCCCTCCGTCTCGATTTGGCCTTCACGCCACCTCGACTTTGATGGCCTTGGGCTTGGCCTCTTCCTTCTTCGGGAGCTGAATCTCCAGAACGCCGTCCCGGTAGGTGGCCTTCACCCGACCGGCATCCACCATGGAGGGCAGCAGGATGCTCCGCTCGAACTTGCCGTAGCTCCGCTCGACGCGGTGGTACTGATCCTCGTTGACCTCCTTTTCGAGCTTCCGCTCGCCTTTCAGGGTCAGCGTGTCGCCCTCGATGGACACCTGGATGTCTTCCTGCTTGATGCCGGGAAGCTCCGCCACGAGCACCAGGCTGTCCTTGGTCTCGTGGACGTCCACCAGCGGGCTCCACATGGACTCGGTGGCGGCCATCCGGAACGGGGTCTGGCCGAAGAAATCGCCGAAAACGTGATCCATCTCCCGCCGAAGGTCAGCCACCTCTGCAAAGGGATCCCACCGATTCACCGAGGCCATTCGCGGCTTCCATCTCTCGAGAAACATCTGACGTTACCTCCTTTTGTCGATTTCGATGCAGCCTGGATTTTTTCGTTTTCCAGGCAGTCATTGTCCTCGATCACCCATTTACGCTATACCATGAACGCTTATGTTTATATTACATGAGCCGACTATTGTCAAGTATCTAATAAAAAAATTCACACACTTATAAATGGTTTATTTTTAATAATTTATACACTGTATGCTTGTTTATGAATGTATTCGAGCAGACAACTTCAGGAAAATGCTACCGGCCACTTTCGAGGATAAGAAGCCCTGAGGAAGCATCCAGCCCAACCCGAAACCGCATGAGATAACTCAATCCGAGCAAGCCGATAACGTCAGGAGGGGAGGAGGGCAGGTCCAGGATCACGACCGGGACATATCGAGCCACCGCGCCGCCAACGTCCAATTCTTCCAGCAATCCCAGAGGGGCCTCAACAAGGCCGGTGACCGTCCGCAGCGTAACCCGGCTCTGGCTCTCGGACACGCCCAGCCGGTCGGCCGCCGAGCGGTTGAGCGCCACATAGGTGGCCCCGGTATCGAGGATGAAGTAGCCGAGCGCCCCCCCATTGACGCGTCCAGGAACGAGAATGGCGGTCCCTCGGGATTGAAATGGAACGGAGACGGTCAGGCGGGCGGGCTCGCCCTGCGCCGTCAAGGCCTGCTGCGCATCGCGAGCCCGCGCAGAGCCCGGGGCCACATCGAGGATCCGGCGGTAGATGGTGACTGATCCGGCCAAGTCTCCCAATTGCCGGTACGACTCGGCGAGGTACCATAAGGCCTCGGGGTTGCGGGGGGATCGCGCAACCGCCTCGCTGAGCTTCTCCAGCGCCCAGCGGTAGTGGCCGCTCTGGTAGAGATCGACTCCCTCCTCGAATTCCCCCGCGACCGCATGCGCGGCCGGAAGGCCCAACCCGCAGAGGAGAGCCGCCGCCAGAAGAAGGTGTCGGAATACCGTGGAGCGGACGCTGCGTCCCATCGCCTCGCTCCGCAATCGAGCTCAGGAAGATTCCTCCGACCCCGTGTGGCCGGACGCCCCCCCGGCGGTGTCGGAGCGCTGCGAGTCCGGCCGGGCGGCCCTGGCCTCCTCGATTGCCACCCGGACGGCGGGAGGCAAGAAAATACCCTCCAGGTCGAAGGCGCCGATTCCCTCGGCCAGCAGGCGGGCTTTCTCGCGCGAGGTGAGGGAGCGTTCGATGATGATGCGCCGCTCGCCGTAGATGACGCACAGGCCGCCCCGCCCAGGCAATTCCTCGGTGGCGAGGGCGGCGTAGCTCACGGGAATCTGCAGCCGCTCGGCCAGGCCTTCCAGCAGCATCAGCAGCGCCTCGGCATCCATGTCCCCTCGCAGGGGCCTCGCCCCGGCGCGCCCGTCACACCAGGCGCGGATCCCGGCGGCGGGCCGCAGCCGCGATCGGCCCCGCGGACGCATCCGAGGCCTGCCGGAAGGGGCCGCCCGGCATCACTCCGCCCGCAGCGCCTCGGCCACGCGGACGGCATCGCGGGTGGGACCCACGTCGTGCGTCCGGATCAGATGGGCCCCGTTCAGCACGGCCACCGCCGTGGCCGCCAACGAGCCCGCCAAACGATCCGCCGGATCCGACTTCCCCAAGAGCTTGCCGAGGAAGGACTTGCGGGAGAGGCCCACCCCGATCGGATGGCCCAGCGTCGCCAACTCCCGCAGCTCCCGCAAGATGGTGCAATCCCACGCATCCCACGGGAGGAATGCCGAGCGAAAGAAGCCGATGCCCGGATCCAGCACCACCCGATGCGGGGGAACCCCGGCCCGCCAGGTGATCTTCAGGCTCTCCTCCCAGAGGCCGCGCACCGTCCGAATCGGGTCCTGGGCGGAAGCGGTTAATTCCGCCGCCATGAGGATCACCCCCTGCGCCCGCCTGGCCGCCAGCTCCGCCATCTCCGGACTGTGCCGGAAGCCGGTCACGTCGTTGATCACCTGGGCGCCGGCGTCCAGGGCCGCCAGCGCCACCCGGCTGCGCCAGGTGTCGGCCGAGATGGGGACACTCACGGATTTCCGGGCCGCGCCGATTGCCGCGACCAGCCGCCGCGTCTCCTCCGCCTCGTCGATGGCGGTCTCCAGGTAGGGGGCGCTGGACATTCCGCCGATGTCCAGGCAGTCCGCCCCCTCCCCCACCATGCGCTCCGCCTGTTCGCGGACGGCGCTCTCGCCGTCCGCGAACGAGCCCCGGTAAAACGATTCGGGGCTCACGTTGATGACCCCCAGGATACGGACGGGAAATCCGTCGCCAAGCTCCAGACCCGCCAGGTTCGCGTACGCGGTCATGGGGCCCCTCCCCAAGACTGCAGGGGTCTTCCGGCCGTGCGGGAGCCTGTGCCGGTCAAAAGGGAACGGCGCCGCAGCCGTCCGGGCGCCGTCGGGCAGGCGGGGGAGCAACCCGTCATGCCGGCTTCTTCTCCCCGATGATCGATCGCATCATCTCGATCGGCAGCGGGAAGACGATGACGGAATTCTTCTCGGTCCCGATCTCGGACAGCGTCTGGAGGTACCGGAGCTGGATAGTGATGGGCTCCGAGGCGATGACGTGCGCTGCCTGGGCCAGTTTCTCCGACGCCATCAGCTCGCCCTCGGCGTGGATGATCTTAGCGCGCTTTTCCCGCTCCGCCTCGGCCTGCCTGGCCATGGCCCGCTGCATCTCCTGGGGGAGGTCGATGAACTTCACCTCCACGGCGGTCACTTTGATCCCCCAGGGTCCGGTGTGCTCGTCGATGATCCGCTGGAGCTTCTGGTTGATCTTGTCCCGCTCGGAAAGGAGTTCGTCCAGTTCGGACTGGCCCAGGACGCTGCGCAAGGTGGTCTGGGCGATCTGCGAGGTGGCGAACAGGTAGTCCTCCACGGCCACCACGGCCCGCTCCGGGTCCATCACGCGGAAATAGATGACGGCGTTCACCTTGAGCGAGACGTTATCCTTGGTGATGGTGTCCTGCGAGGGGACATCCATGGCCACGGTGCGAAGCGTGACCTTCACCATCTTGTCGATGATGGGGAGGAGCAGGATCAGGCCGGGACCGTTGCCGCTTCCGCCCGGGTTGAGGATGGCCTTGGAGAGGCGGCCGAGGCGGAAGATGACGGCGCGCTCGTACTCGCGCAGCACCTTCACCGAGCTGGCGAAGATGTAGAGGAAGATGATGAGGAGGAAAATCATCGGCACAATGGCGGCTGGCAAGAGCGTAGTCATACTGGCCTCCCCGAGGTGACGGAATTGGATGCTGTATCGGTGGCACGCTCCACCGGGATGACCGTCAGCGTGAGCCCGTCCACGGCCATCACCCGGACGGATGCCCCGGGATCGATCGGGAGCTCGCTCACGGCGTTCCACAGCTCGCCGTGGAGGAAGATCTGCCCGCGCGGCTCCAGGCGGCTGCGCACGACCGCGATCTCCCCGATCAGGCCGTCCATGCCCGTGGACGTCTTGCTGAACAGGGCCCGCACCCCGGCCCCCACCACGAAGACGAAGAAGCCGGCGGTCGCGAGGGCGGTCACCAAGATGGCGGAGATGGAGATCTGCATGTAGGGCGCGGGACTGTTGATGAGCATCATGGAGCCGAGGATCATAGCCGCGATGCCGCCCAGGGTCAGGACGCCATGGGAGAGTATCTTGATCTCGGCGATGAACAGCACGATGGCCAAGAGGATCAGCAGCACCCCGGCGTAGTTGATGGGCAGCTGCTGGAAGGCAAACAGCGCCAGGATCAGACTGATCCCACCGAGGACGCCCGGCAGGATGGCGCCGGGGGTGGTGAACTCGAAATACAGCCCGGCCAGGCCCAGGATCAGGAGCAGGTAGGCCATGGTGGGATCGGTGATGATCTTCAGGACCTGATCCCGCAGCGTCATGCCTTCGCTCCGGATGACGGCATCCTTGGTGTGGAGGGTGACTGTGCCGGCCGCCGTGGTGACGACGCGGCCGTCGATCGTCTGGAGCAGATCCGTGAGGCTGGGGCTCACCAGATCGATGAGCTTGACCTTCAGCGCCTCTTCATCCGTGATGGACGTCGCCTTGCGCACCCACTCCTCGGCCAGGTTCACGGGCCGGCCGCGCTTCTGGGCGATCGTCCGCATATAGGCCGCCGCGTCGTTCATCACCTTCCGCTCCATGGTCTTGCCCATCTCCCCGCCGATGGCGACGGGCGAGGCGGCCCCGATGTTGGTGCTGGGGGCCATGGCGGCGATATTGGCGGCCATGGTGATGAAGGCGCCGGCGGAGGCGGCCCGGGCGCCGCTAGGGGAGACGTAGACCACGATGGGCAGCCTGGCCGCCAGCATCTCCTTGATGATGGCCCGCATGGAGGTGTCCAGGCCTCCGGGGGTATCCAGCTGGATCACCAGAGCGGCGGCGTTGTCCTTTTCCGCGCCCTGAATGGCCGAGATCACATAGTCGGCGGCCCCGGAGGAGATCACCCCGTCCACGCGGATGACATGGATCACGGGGGTGGAGGCGAGGGCGGCAGGGCAGGTCGAGCCGATGAGCAGCAGGCCGGCGATGAAACCGGCGAGGCGCGATACGCTTCTCATCGGAGTCGCAGGCATGGAGTGTCCTCGGCTCCCGTGTCTGGTGTGCAGGCTCGCCTACTTCTCATCATAGCACATCCAGATGGCGCAAGATAGCCGGAGCGATGTCGGTCAGGTCCCGGATCGTCCCTGCAGCCTGTGCGGCTCCCGCCCCCCATAGGAGGGTGGGGACCGGGTTCCGGGTGTGGCGGGTGGTGGACAGGTCCTCCAGGTTCCCGTGGTCGCTCGTCAGGACCACCAGGGTGCCGGAGAGATCCGACGCGGAGAGGACGGCATCCAGGAAGTCCTCCAGATTCTCCAGCACCTCGACCGCGTGAAACATATCCTGGGCGTGGCCGGCGCGATCGGTGAGGAAATGCTCGTACATGGTGAAGGCCTGGGTGGCCGCCAGCCGCGCCAGCCGCCGCCCCGCCTCCTCCGGGGTAACGGGCGGCAGAACGTAGCCCCGCTCGGGCAGCAGCCGGTTGGTGAAGTCGTGAAAGACCGCCTCGCCGCGAGCCAGGTCCTCCAGCGTCCTCAGCGGCAGCCCCGCCCGCAGGACGGCGACGGTGCTCACCGAGAGAAACCGGGGCCGTTGCTCGAAGAAGCGCGGGGTGTAGGCATTGGCGAAGGTCGCCCGGCCCCCGGCGGCGGCGACCCGGCTGAAGAGCGAGCGGCCGTCCAAAAGCTCCGCCAGCGAGCTGGTGCAGTAGCCGTTGATGTGGCGGCCGACGGCCGCCGGGGCGTTCAGGCCGGCCAGGATCGCCGTCTGCCCGGTGGCGCTCTGGGGAAGCCCGTCCACACCCAGGCAGGCATCCGTCACCGCCAGGGCCGCCGTCGGGTCGGATACCGGACGGTCGCGGAGGACGCGCAGGCGCCGCAGGCGGGCCCGGGCGACGGGATTCGTCGCCGGGTCGTCCTCTCCCAGGCCCAGCCCATCCACGAAGATCAGCAGAGCAGGCATGGCCCCTCAGGATCCCGCAGCCGTCCGGCGATTCAGCGGGCCGGGGTCGGCGACCGCTCGGGGGCGGGCGCGGCTCGGCATCTCCCCCGCCCCGAAGAACACCTGCAGGTCGGCGCGCTCCGTCGTCACAGGGCAGGGGGGGAGGCTCTCCAGAAAGGCCCGACCGTACGAGCGGGAGAGCAGGCGGCCGTCCAGGATGCACAGGGCGCCGCGGTCCTGGGCGCTCCGGATCAACCGTCCCAGTCCCTGCCGGAGCGTGATGATGGCGGCCGGCACCTGATACTCCCAGAAGGGGTCGCCGCCGCGCTGACGGATGTGCTCCAGCCGGGCCTCCAGAATCGGCTCGCCCGGGAAGCCGAAAGGCAGCCTGTGCACGATGAGACAGCTCAGCGCCTCCCCGACCACGTCCACCCCCTGCCAGAAGCTTCGCGTGGCAAACAGGACGGAGGCCACCTCCCTCCGGAAGCGCTCCAGCAGCTGCGTGCGCGGGGCCTGCCCCTGGACCAGGAGCGGGAACTCCAGGCGGCCTTCCAGCAGACGGGCGGAGGTCTCCATGGCCTCCGTGCTGGTGAAGAGCACCAGGCCGCGGCCCCGGGTGATCTCCAGGATCTCGCCGATCTCGCCGGCGGCGGCCGCGACGAAGGCGGGATCCTGCGGATCTGGCAGATGCCTCGCCACGTAGAGGGTGGCCTGGCTGGCATGGTCGAAGGGGGATCCCGCAGAAAACTCCCGTGCGTCCTGGATGCCCAGCCGCCCACGCAGGAAATCGAAGCGGCCGCCCGCGACGAGGGTAGCGGACGTGAGGACGACCGTATCGGCGGAGTTCAGGATGGTCCGCCGGAAGTCGTCGGCAACGTCCAGAGGGGAGATCCGGAGGCAGAGACTCCGTCCCCGCCGCTCGATCCAGCGCACCACCGGAGGCCCGCCGTCCCCGTCCGGCGCCGAAGGCGGCAGGGCCAGGAACTCGCGCAAGGTCGCGGCCTGCTCGCGTGCGCGCCGGGCACAGGCCAGCAGCCCCTCCGGCTTCTCCGTTGCCGCCTGGATCAGATCGTGGAGGAGATACAGACCGCGAGCCAGGTCGCCTCCGGCGTCCCCGCAGGGTCCCTCCAGATCGCCCGGGCCGAGGCGTCGCGCTGCCTCGGGAAGCTCCAGCGACCCGAAGAAGCGCGCCGACGATTCGGCCAGCCTCGTCGCGTGCGTGACAATGTCGCGCCCGGCGGCGGAGAGAACGGCCCCCTCGCGATGGACATCGTGCAGGAGCCGGTCGATGCGGGAATCGCTGATCTCTGTCCCGAAGAAATCCGTCGCCACCTCCTCGAGTAGATGCGCTTCGTCTAGGATCAGGATCGCACAGGAGGGGATCACCTGGAAGAGACTGGTGTCCCGCAGGACGGCATCGGCGAGGAAGAGGTGGTGGTTGACGATGACGAGATCGGCGGCGGCGGCCTCCTGGCGCATGCGGGTGAGAAAGCAGGTCTCGTAGTCCTCGCAGGAGGTGCCCTGGCAGGTCTCGGACCAGGCCGCGATACCATCCCAGAGGGGGTCGTTCTCCGAGAGGAAATCCAGTTCGGCCCGATCCCCGCGCGGCGAGGTGGCCGACCAGCGCTGAATGTTCTGCAGGGTCTGCCGGTCCCGGCGGGTGGGGGCCTCCGCCAGGCGGCGACGCAGGCTCCGGCGGCAGAGGTAGTTGCCGCGTCCCTTCATGAGACTGACCTCGAACGCGTCAGGAAGGATCGAGGTCAGCAGCGGGATATCCTTGAAAAACAGCTGCTCCTGGAGGGGCTTGGTGCCGGTGGCGACCACTGTTTTCCGCCCGGACAAGAGGGCGGGGACCAGGTAGGCGAGGGTCTTTCCGGTCCCCGTGCCCGCCTCGGCCAGGAGTGTGCCTCCGGCGGTGATGGCCTGATCCACGGCCCGCGCCATCTGAAGCTGGGACGGCCGGTATTCGAGCTCGGGAAGCCGCGCCGCCAGCCGGCCCTTGGGTCCGAAGATGTCCGAGAGATCCGTTTTGGGCTGCGTCATTCGTGTCAGGGTTGCCCGGCTGCGTCGGCCACCGTCATGCCCCCCGTCGCCATTAGCAGGACACTGAATTACACGTTTTCGCCCAGGCTGCTCAAAAAGGCCCAGATGTCCCTCGACTTCGCTCGGGACCGTGAGCCCGCCGAACGGCAAGGCGCCGTCACCCATCCCTCGGGATGGGTACCCGCCGCGGGGCACCCACCGGAGGTGGGTCGGAGGCGTACTTAACCGGTACGCCGCAGCGCCGCGCGAGCGCGGGGGGTACCCGACCAAAGGACGGGTCTCCGCAGATGGGTCTTTTTCAGCAGCATGTTACCGCCCCTGCGCCTTGGCCTCGTCCCAGAGGGCGTCCATCTCCCGGAGCGTCGTCTGGTTGAGCGAGGTCCCGCGGCGCGCGAGCTCCTCCTCGATGTACTGGAAGCGGGCGATGAAGCGGGCGATCGTCTTTCGGAGCGCCTCTTCGGGGTTGACCGCGATGAAGCGGCCGAGGTTGACCAGGCTGAAGAGGAGGTCGCCCAGCTCGGCCTCCATCCGTTCGGGCTGCCGCTCGCCGATGGCCGCCTTGAGCTCGCCGTATTCCTCCTCGACCTTTCGGAGGACCGGCTCGACCTCCGCCCAGTCGAAGCCGGCGCGGGAGGCCTTCTCCTGCAGGCGGTGCGCCTGGAGCAGCGCCGGGAGATCCCGCGGAACGCCGTCCAGCAGGGAGGCGCGCCCCCGGGTGTGCTGCCGCTCGGTCTTCTTGATCTGCTCCCAGTTGAACAGGACCTCTTGGGCCGTGTCGGCCTGCACGTCGCCAAACACGTGCGGGTGGCGTCGGATCAGCTTCTCGGCAATTGCCCTGAGAACATCCGCGATGCCGAAGAGTCCGGCCTCTTCGGCCATCTCTGCGTGGAAGACGACCTGCAGCAGGACGTCCCCCAGCTCTTCGCAGAGCTTGCCGGCATCCCCCTCGTCGATCGCCTCCAGGACCTCATACGTCTCCTCGACGAAGTAGGGCTTGATGCTCTCGTGGGTCTGCTGCCGGTCCCAGGGGCACCCGTTCTCGCCCCGCAGCCGGGCCATGATTCTGACCAGTTCCTCGAACAGCGGGCCGGCGGATTCAGCCACGGTCAGGGTCCTCCCAGGTATGTGCCGGTACGCGGGGTCGTGAGCCCGGCGGAAAGACAGGGGCGGCCGATCGGCCGCCTCGGCAGATCCGGTTCGTACCATACGAGGAAAGCACCGAACCGGCAAGGAGAAATGTCGCCGAGGGGGGGAGGCGGCGGGGCGCCTGCGAAGGCGACTCGGGCCGAGCCACGGCTAAAACTGATGGCCGAGCTGCAGATAGAACAGGCTGGATTCTTTGCTGAATCCGTAGTCAAAGCTGATGATCGTAGCGAGGTTCCAGATCAGTCGCAGGCCGATGCCGGCGGAAGCCTTCCAGTCGTTTGCGCTGAATTCGGCGATCCGGTCAAACACCCGGCCGGCGTCCACGAAGGGCACCAGCATGAACTGCAGGTTCTGCCGCAACGCGGCGACCTCGAAGGCGGTCCAGCGGAGCTCGAGGCTCCCGTGCATCTCCACGTTCCCCACGAACCGATTGTCGTAGTAGCCGCGGAGGGTGCTCCAGCCTCCCAGCCCCTCCTTGGCCTCGTCCCCCGGGACGGCCAGGCTGGAAAGCGCATAGAACGGCGCGTCCCCGAAATGGGCCGAATAAACCACGTTGGCGGCCAGGACCAGCCGCGTCACCTTCGGGATGAGGGGATGGTAGCCCTGCAGGCCCACCGTGAGGTGACCGAAGTAGGAGTTCCCCCCCACCCATGGCGAGGTCCCTTCCAGGAGGGCCTGGCCCACGATGCCGGAGGTCGGGTTGGGCTCGTAGTCGCGGGAGTCATAGGTGAGGCCAACGCGGGCGAAGTTGAGCCATCCCCCGTCGAAGCCCCGAATGGATCCGTTCCGGTAGTCCTGGTAGAGCAGCGTCTCCTGATTCACCGCCCCGTTCACTATTGAGCCGGTGTAATCCCGGACATCCACGTGGGAGACCTGGAAGCCGATCAGCGGACGCAGGAGGCCTCCCCACAGGCTGCGCTCCAGGTTGAAGACGAGCAGGGGCTGGCGCCGGTCATACGAGTTGTAGCGGGCCCAGGTCTCGCCATTGCGGACTTCGTTGAGGGCGTCAAAGTAGCTGCTCGTGCGCTGGTAGGTCACCCCGGGTGTTCCCGGAAAGCTGAGCTGCCCGAGCGTCTTCTCGCCCACCCCGAAGTAGTCCGCATACTTGTCCTCGTAGAAGGCTGCGTGGGCTCGGATGCGCCAGGGGGAGCCGGCGATGTAGGGCTGATCGTACTCGAGAATGTACTCCTGATAGCCCTCGGTGCTGGCATCGGCGGTCAGGTTGATCATTCTTTCATACGGGGCATAATAGAAGAGGGGGTTGTCCTTGGAGCCGTTGTCGTACCACTGGATGCTGGCCCCCAGGGACACCCCGGTCTCCGGATCGCTGGCAATCACCGGAATGCCCGTGAAGTAGCTCCCCTCCTGTTTTTTTTCCAGGATGAACGCGGGGATGGGATGCAGGTTGCTCACGAGATCCGGCGGCGGCGGAATCGAAGGGGCTTCGGTGTCCGCCGGCATGGCCGGACCCGGCCGCAGCAGAAAGGACAGGCAGGCGCCCAGAAAAAGCAGCAGCGCGAGGCTGGAATAGGCAGGGGCGAGAGGACCCTTGCTGGATGACGAGACGCGGTTCCTGTTTGGCATCGATAGTGGCACGCGGGTCGCCGAATCTCGCTAACCGGATAGACGGCGGGGTCGGCAAGAGGGGGCCGACTGCTCGGACCCCTGCAACCTCTCCGCACGACAGTCGCGTACGATGACGCGGCGAGCGCCGGACTGTCAAGGCAAAACCTCCCGAGTTCCGTCCGCCGGACATGCAGGGAAGCATGCCGGCCCCTTCCCTGGGCCGGCGCCCGCGAGGCCACCGGCCCTTAGCGGCGTCGGATTGGCCCTTGCCACCGAGAGAACGGTCTGGTATAGATTCCCAGCGATGAGACGAGTCGAATCGGCAGCCCTCGCCGCCCTGGCCGGAGGCGTGCTCCTCCTGTCGGTGGCCGTCTGTGCGCAATCGGCCGTCTACGTCTACGTGGACGGACAGGGCACGGCCCACTTCACCGATGCGCCCACCAAGCCCTACTTTCAGCGGCTGCCGGCCTTCGGCCTGCCGCCGGGAGTCGACCTCGTCCACGGGCAGTATGCGGACCTCATCAACGCCATCGCGGGGGAGTACGCCGTGGATCCGGCGCTGGTGAGGGCCATCATCAAGGCCGAGTCCAACTTCAACCAGAGCGCAGTCTCCCGCAAGGGGGCCCAGGGGCTGATGCAGCTCATGCCGGGCACGGCGGATCGGTACGCCGTGGGCGACGCCTTCGATCCGGGCGCCAACATTCGCGGAGGTGTCCAGCATCTGCGGGCGTTGCAGGATCAGTTTCCCGGCCAGCTCCGCCTGGTACTAGCGGCCTACAACGCGGGCGAGAGCGCCGTTCTGCGGTACAACGGGGTTCCGCCGTATGCCGAGACGCGGCAGTACGTCGCCCGCGTCCTGCGCTACTACGGACGCTCCGGCTCTGCCCCCCGCGATCCCGCCGCACCGGCCTCGGGACGTCGCGGCAAGGACGGCCCGGCACGGCGCATCGCCTCCACCCCGGGCGTCTACCGGCAGACAACCGCCGAGGGAACCCTCCTCTACACCAACGTTCCCCGCTAGCCCTCTGCACCCCGCCGCATCGTCTCCGAACGACCTCCGCCGCCGCGAGCCGCCGGCCTTTCCCTTGACAGGCCTTACCCCCCGGACTAGACTCGGCCATTAACAGGCTGCTGAAAAAGGCCCATCTGCGGAGACCCGTCCTCCGGACGGGTACCCCGCGCGCTCCCGCGACGCTGCGACGTACCCGTAAGTACGCCTCGCGCCTGCACCCATCCTCACGGATGGGTACCCGGCGCGCCGCCTTGCATGTGGACTTTTTTGAGCAGCCTGGGGGAAAGCGGGCTTCTCAGCACTGGTGTTAAGCGGCCCGAGAGGGTGATCCACATGTTTTCACCTCGCGGAGGGTGCAGCCGTGAAGCGATTGATTGACGCGGATCCGGAGGTCGCGCGGATCATCCGCCTGGAGACGGAACGGCAGGCCTCCAAGCTGGAGCTCATCGCCTCGGAGAATTTCGTGAGCGAGGCGGTCATGGAGGCCATGGGATCCCCCCTGACCAACAAGTATGCGGAGGGGTATCCGGGAAAGCGCTACTATGGCGGTTGCGAGTTCGTGGATATGGCCGAGAACCTCGCCATCGAGCGAGCCAAGCAGCTGTTCGGGGCCGAGCATGTCAACGTCCAGCCCCATTCCGGGGCGCAGGCCAACATGGCGGCGTACTTCGCCGTGCTGAACCACGGCGATACGATCCTGGGCCTTAATCTGGCCCATGGGGGCCACCTCACGCACGGCAGCCCGGTCAACTTCTCCGGCCGCTTCTTTAAGGTCATCCCCTACGGGGTGGATCAGACCACCGAGCAGATCGACATGGCCGAGGTTCGCCGGCTGGCCAAGGAGCACCGCCCCAAGATGATCGTGACGGGGGGCAGTGCCTACCCCCGCACGCTCCACTTCGACCAGTTCAAGGAGATCGCCGACGAGGTGGGCGCCTATCTCATGGCGGACATCGCGCACCCCGCTGGGATCATCGCGGTCGGGCTGCATCCCTCCCCCATCCCGTACTGTGACCTGGTCACGACCACCACCCACAAGACGCTCCGGGGGCCGCGCGGCGGGATGATCATGTGCCCGGCGCGGCATGCGGCGGCGGTGAACAAGACCATATTTCCAGGGATGCAGGGGGGCCCCCTGATGCACGTCATTGCGGCCAAGGCGGTGGCCTTCCAGGAGGCCCTGACTCCCGAATTCCGGGTTTACCAGCAGCAGATCGTTGCCAACGCCAAGGCCTTGGCAGAAGGGCTCATCGCGCAGGGCTTTCGGGTGGTGTCGGGCGGGACCGATACCCACCTCATGCTGGTGGACCTCGCACCGAAGGGGTTGACGGGCAAGGTGGCCGAAGCGGCTCTGGACAAGGCCGGACTCACGGTGAACAAGAATGCCATCCCCTTCGACAGCAAGCCCCCCACGGTGACCTCGGGCATCCGGCTGGGGACGCCGGCGCTGACCACGCGAGGGATGCGCGAGGTAGAGATGCAGCGGGTCGCCTCCCTCATCGCCGAGGTGCTGGCGGACGTCGAGGATGCCGATCGGCAGGCCCGGATCCTGGGGAAGGTCCGCGAGCTGTGCGCCGCTTTCCCCTTGTACCGGGAGCGGCTGTCTCCCTGAGCCCCGACGCAGTGGAGCGACCCCGTGCGCTGTCCGTATTGCGGCCAAACGTCGGAAAAGGTGGTGGACTCCCGGGAAGGGAAGGACGGGGAAGTTATCCGCCGCCGCCGAGAGTGCCTGGAGTGTCATCGGCGCTTCACCACGTACGAGCGGATCGAAGAGATCCAGTTCATGGTGGTGAAGAAGGACGGACGGCGAGAGCCCTTCGACCGGCACAAGCTATTGAACGGCCTGCTGAAGGCCACCCAGAAGCGGCCGGTGAGCGTCGCCCAGTTGGAGGCCATCGCCGCCGACGTCGAGAGCCGCTTGTCCGAGAAGCCGGATCGGGAGATCTCTTCCGCGGAAATGGGGGAGATCATCATGCAGCGCCTGCACGATCTGGACGAGGTGGCCTATGTCCGCTTCGCCTCGGTCTACCGCCAGTTCAAGGATGTCCATCAGTTTGTCGAAGAGGTCAAAGGTCTCCTCGGCTCGGGCAAGCGTAACAACAAGGACTAGAGGCGGCCGGGCGGCGGCCAGGGCCCTGCGACCGCTCTCTCCTCAGGCGCCGCCCCGCAGGGGTGCGGATGCCGGGCCGAGGGGCCGGCGTGCGCTCTATCCCATGCTGGTGGATCTGGCGGGGCGCCTGTGCCTGGTGGTGGGCGGGGGGGCGGTCGCCGAGCGCAAGGTGACCGGACTGCTGGAAAGCGGGGCGACGGTGAAAGTGGTGAGCCCCGCCGTGACCGCACGTCTCTCGGCCCTGGCGTCCGCGGGGCGCATCCGTCTGTCCTGCCGTCCCGTGCAGGCGCGGGATGTCTCGGGGCTCTTCCTGATCCTGGTTGCCACCAACGATCCGCAGGTCAACCGGCGTGTAGCCGCTCTGGCCCGGCAGGCGGGTCTCCTGGTGAATGTGGCCGACGATCCGGCGGGCTGCAGTTTCCTGGTGCCGGCGGTAGTCCGGCGCGGGGAGCTAACCATCGCCGTCTCCACGGGCGGCGGCAGTCCGGCTCTGGCCAGGAAGCTGCGGCAGCGGCTGGAAGAGACCGTCGGGCCCGAATACGAGGCCGTCCTGAAGGCGCTACGCGGCCTGCGCCGGCGGGCCCGGGTTGAGATTCCGGATCCGGCCGCCCGGCAGGCCTTGTACCGCCGGGCCGTCGATTCGGATTTGTTCGAGCTCGCCGCCCGGAAAGATGCGGCGGGTATGGCGGCGCGAGTTGCCGAACTGCTTCGGGCGGCCCTGCCGGTGGGGGCCGGGCGCTGACCCGACGGGGCCAATGGTCATGACGCTTCATTTCGTCCTGTTGTGCCTGGCCGTTCTTTTATACGCCGTCGGGACGCTCCATTATTTGCTGCATGTCGTGGCCAAGCGGGCGATCCTGGGCGTGGTGGCGACCGCGGCCACCCTGGCGGGGCTCGGGTTCCACACGCTCTCCCTTGCGGTTCGCCTCTACAGCCTCGGCCGGCCGCCCCTGGGGAGTCCCTCCGACAGCCTGTCCTTTTTCGCCTGGGCCGTCGCCCTCATCTACCTGATCGTCGAATTCCGCTACCACGACCGGATCATGGGCGCCTTCGCCCTGCCGATCGTGCTCCTGGCCGGCTCGGCGGCTGCGGCCCTGCCCGAGCGCCTGGCGGGCCTGGGGCCGAAGGTACAGGGGCTGGGGCTGTGGGTGCACGTGGCTTTGGCCGTCTTCGGAAACGCCGCCTTTGCCCTGACCGCCTGCGCCGGCCTCATGTACCTCATCCAGGAGCGCCAACTGAAGTCCCGGCACCCCGGGGGGATGCACTTCCGGTTGCCTCCTTTGGAGGTGCTGGACGACGTCGGCGTCAAATCCATCCTGTTCGGGTTCCCCCTTCTGACCTTGGGCCTCATCACCGGATCGATCTGGGCGGAGCACGTCCGGGGGTCTCTCTTCAGCTGGCGACCGCGCGAGGTCCTGTCGGTGGTGAGCTGGCTGATCTACGCAGGCCTGCTGTATGCCCGGGTCTCCGCCGGGTGGCGCGGCCGCAAGGCGGCCGTCCTCGCCATCCTGGGATTCTGCCTGGTGCTTTCCGCGTTTCTCGGGGTCAAGATCTGGAAGGGCGGTCCCGGCATGTAGAGAGGGCCGGCGGCGGCGAGCCGCCGCCGCGGGAAGGCACATGGAGCTGTTTGTCCTCGGCCTGAGCCACAAGACGGCGCCGATCGAGCTGCGCGAGCACTTGCACGTCTCCGAGCGGGATCTTCCCAAGCAGCTGGAGCTTCTGGGAGACGTGCCGGATCTCCTGGAGCGCATGGTGGTCAGCACCTGCAACCGGGTAGAGGTGTACGGGGTCGCCGACGGGCCCCTCGGCAAAGTCGCCGAGGCCGTCACGGAGTGTCTGGCGGCCTACCACAATCAGGAGGCGCCCCGCTTCGCCAGCGCGCTCTACATCCTCACCGAGGCGGCGGCGGTCCGCCACGTCTTCCGGGTGGCCTCCAGCCTGGATTCCATGGTGCTGGGCGAGCCCCAGATTCTGGGCCAGGTGAAGGCCGCCTACTTCGTGGCGCGCGCCCAGGAGGCGGTCGGCGTCATCCTCAATAACCTCCTGGAGCAGGCGTTTCATGTGGCCAAGCGAGTCCGGACCGAGACGGGCATCGCCGCGTCGGCCGTCTCCGTCTCCTCGGCCGCCGTCGAGCTGGCCCGGAAGATCTTCGGCGACCTGGCGGACCGCACCGTCCTGATCCTGGGCGCCGGGGAGATGGCCGAGCTGGCCCTGCGCCATCTCTTGGACGACGGGGTGCGGTCGGTGCTGGTCGCCAACCGAAGTTACGACCGCGCGGTGGCGCTGGCGGCCGAGTTCGAGGGGCGGGCGGTCACCTTCGAGTCTTTCCGGGACGAGATGGTCGGGGCCGACATCGTGATCAGCTCGACCAGCGCCCCGCACATGATCCTGAAGAAAGAGGACATGCAGGCCGTCACCCTGCAGCGCCGGCACCGGCCGATCTTCCTGATCGACATCGCCAACCCGCGCGACATCGACCCCGCCTGCAACGAGGTGGACAACGTCTATCTGTACAACATCGACGATCTCCAGGCGGTGGTGTCGGCAAACCTGCAGGAGCGCGAGCGGGAGGCGGAGCGAGCTGAGACCATCATCGGGCGCGAGGTCGAGGTGTTCCTGGATTGGCTCAAGGGGCTGGACGTGGTCCCCACCATCGTCTCCCTGCGTAAGCGGGTCGAGGAGATCCGCCAGACGGAGCTGGCCAAGGCCATGGCCCGCATGGGGGATCTGACCCCCGCGCAGCGCGAGACGGTCATCGCCATGACGTTGGCCATGGTGAACAAGATCCTGCACCAGCCCATGACCGAGCTGCGGCGGCGAGCCGTCCTGCAGGACGGACATCTCTATTCCACCGTCTTGCGGCGGCTGTTCGGCCTGGAAGAAAAGGAGTAGGGTGAACCTCGAACCGCGCAGGTCGAATGTCGAGCGCGGCACGTCTCTCATTCTCGGCACGCGCAGCTCGCCGCTGGCGCTCTGGCAGGCGGAGCACGTGGCGGCGCGGCTGCGCGGGGCCTTCGCGGGATTGCAGGTGTCCCTGGAGCGGATCAAGACCAGCGGGGACAAGATCCAGGACGTCCCGCTGGCGCAGGTGGGCGGGAAGGCGCTGTTCGTCAAGGAGATCGAGGAGGCCCTGCTGGCCGGCCGGGTGGATCTGGCGGTTCACAGCATGAAGGACGTCCCCACCGACCTGCCCGCGGGTCTCGCCATCCTGGCGGTGACGGAACGGGAAAGCCCTTCGGACGTCCTCATCTCCCGGCAGGGAGCACGCCTGGCGGACCTGCCCGGCGGCGCGATCGTGGGGACCAGCAGCCTGCGCCGCCAGGCCCAGCTTCTCCACCACCGTCCGGATCTCCGGGTGGTCGGCCTGCGGGGGAATCTGGATACGCGCATCCGGAAGCTCCGCTCGGAGGGACTCGACGCCATCGTGGTGGCGGCCGCGGGGGTGAAGCGCCTGGGCCTGAGCCATCTGGTCAGCGAGGTGCTCCCGGCCGAGATTCTGCTCCCCGCCATCGGCCAGGGGGCGTTGGGGATCGAGGGCCGAGTGGCGGCCGGCGTGGATCGGGAGCGGGGGATCGCCGACATCGTCCGCACACTGGATCATCCCGAGACGCACACCGCCGTTCGAGCGGAGCGGGCCATGCTGGCCCGGCTGGCGGGCGGCTGCCAGGTGCCGATCGCGGCCCTGGCGACCCTAGAGGCGGACGGCATCCGGCTGCGGGGACTGGTGGCCAGCCCGGACGGCGCGAAGGTGATTCGGGGAGAGCGCCGGGCCCCGCGGGAGCACCCGGACTCGCTCGGCGCGGGCCTGGCGGAAGAGCTCTTGTCCAGGGGCGCTGCCGGAATCCTGGCGTCCGTCTGCGCCGCCGGAGGAACGGGAGGGCAGGGGTGACATCCGCAGGCGCAGGGCACGGGAAGGTGTTTCTGATCGGGGCGGGCCCCGGCGATCCCGGCCTGTTTACCCTGCGCGGGGTGCGCTGCCTGGCGGCTGCCGACGTGGTGGTTTACGATGCGCTGGCCAATCCCCGGCTGCTCAAGTACGCCGGGCCGGAGGCGGAGCTGATCTACGTGGGCAAGCGCGGGGGCGCGCACGCCATGCCCCAGGAGGGCATCGGGCGCCTTTTGGTGGAGCGGGCCAAGGCCGGACAGGTGGTGGCCAGGCTCAAGGGCGGCGACCCCTTCATCTTCGGCCGGGGCGGCGAGGAGGCGGAGGAGCTGGCGGCCGCCGGCATCCCCTTCGAGGTGGTTCCCGGGGTCACCGCGGCCGTGGCGGCCCCGGCGTATGCGGGCATCCCGCTCACGCATCGGGACTTCACCTCCACGGTGGCCTTCGTGACGGGACACGAGGATCCCACGAAGGAAACAACCGGCATCGCCTGGGACAAGATCGCCACGGGAATCGGCACCCTGGTGTTCTTCATGGGGGTGGGGCAGCTGCCCGAGATCGTGGCGAGGCTCCAGCAACACGGACGGCCGCCGGCCACGCCCGCCGCCGTCATCCGCTGGGGCACACGGGCCGACCAGGAGGTAGTGACCGGGACACTGGAAAACCTCGTGGAAAAATCCGCCGCGATCCGCCCGCCGGCCCTGATCGTGGTCGGGGAGGTGGTGGGCCTGCGGGAGAAGCTTGCCTGGGTGGAGACCAGGCCCCTCTTCGGGAAGCGGGTCCTGATCACCCGGGCGCGCGAGCAGGCCAGCGCCCTGGCCGATCTCCTAGAGGCCGCCGGCGCGGAAGTCGTGGAGTTTCCCACCATCGCCATCGTCCCGCCGGAGAGCTGGGCACCCCTGGATGCGGCCGTGGCCCGACTGCACGAGTATCAGTGGGTCATCTTCACCAGCGCCAACGGGGTTCGATTTTTTTGGGAGCGGCTCTTGGAGGCCGGTCGGGACGTGCGGGATCTGGCGGGGGTGACCGTGTGCGCCATCGGCCCGGCCACGGCTGCCGCCCTGTTGGATTTTGGCGTCCGGGCGGACGTGGTCCCGCCGGAATTCCGGGCCGAAGCCCTGGTCGAGGCCGTGGGGAGCAGGCCGCTCGAGGGCGGCCGGATCCTGGTCGTCCGCGCTGCCGAGGCGCGGGAGATCCTCCCGGAGGAGCTTTCCCGTCGGGGAGCGCTGGTGGACGTGGTGCCGGCGTACCGGACGATCCGGGGCGCGCCCAACGTCGATGAGGTGCGGGGTCTTCTGCGGGAGGGGAAGATCCACGCCGTGACATTCACCAGCTCGTCGACTGTGAAGCATTTCCTGGAACTGATCGGCGAGGAGGCGCCCGCCTTGCTCAAGGGGGTGGTGGTGGCCAGCATCGGGCCCATCACGGCCGAGACAGCGGCGCGCCGGCAGATCGACAGCCAGGTCGTGCCAGAAAGTTATACGATCCCAGCCTTAACCGATGCGCTGATAGCACATTTCCACTCCCAGTCCCGCTGACCGGCCTGCCCATGGGGGACCCGTCTTGCGCCTTTTCCCTTGACAAGCATTGAATTTTACAGCTAATGTCCCGTTTCGAGAGGGTTCTTGCCGGTGCTGCGGATGAGGCTCAGCACCGCTTTTTCATTTATGGAACGAAAGCTGCAGAACTTCATGAGGTTACGCCCCGACCCACTCTTTAGGACAGGGCCATGGCCATCCCGATCCTGAATTTGCAGGCAGAATACCAGCGGATGCGCGAGCAGATAGACCGGGCGGTGCTCCAGGTCCTGGAAAGCGGCCAATTCGTCCTGGGGCCGAATGTCCAGGCCCTGGAGGCGGAGCTGGCGGCCTTCCTGAGTGTGGCCCGCGCCGTGGCGGTCGCCTCAGGCACGGACGCCCTCCACCTGGGCCTGCGGGCCTGCGGAATCGGTCCGGGCGACGTCGTGCTGACATCCCCCTTTACATTCGTGGCGACGGCCACGGCCATCTCGTACACCGGGGCCCGGCCAGCGTTTGCCGACATCCAGCCGGACACGTTCCTGCTGGACCCGGAGCGGGTGCGCGAGGCCCTGGCCGGGGGCGGCCCGGGGCCCCGCCCCGAGGGGCGCTTGAAGGCCCTCATCCCGGTGCATCTCTACGGTCAGCCGGCCGACATGGATCCCCTGCTCGCCCTGGCGCGGGCCCACGGGCTTCGGGTCATCGAGGATGCCGCCCAGGCCATCGGCGCCACCTACCGGGGGAAGCGCGTGGGCGGCCTGGGAGACATCGGCTGCTTCAGCTTCTACCCGACCAAGAACCTGGGGGCCTATGGGGACGCCGGCCTGGCCACGACGCAAGACGCCGGGCTGGGCGAGCATCTGGCGCGCCTGCGCGTCTACGGCGGCCGGGTGCGCTACATCCACGACGAGCTGGGATACAACAGCCGTCTGGACGAGATCCAGGCGGCCATCCTGCGGGTGAAGCTCGCGTTCCTGGAGCAGGGGAACGCGCGCCGCCGCGCCATCGCCGCCCGCTATCGCGCGGGGCTGGCCGGACTGGGGATCGGGCTGCCGGCGGAGGTGCCGGGAACGGAGCACGTCTATCACCAGTTCGCGATCCGAGTGCCCGACCGTGATCAGATGCAGGAACGGATGGCAAGCCGCGGCGTCCGCACCGCCATCTATTATCCGCTGCCATTGCACCTTCAACCGCTGTACCGGGACCTCGGCTATCGGGGCGGCGATTTCCCCGAGGCGGAGCGGGCCAGCCGCGAGGTCCTGTGCCTGCCCATGTACCCGGAGCTCGCGGATGGCGACGTGGACGAGGTGATCGGGGCGGTGAAAGCATGCGTGTGAACGGGCACGAGAGAATGGAAAATTGAAAATGGACAACCGACAACCGACAACCGACAATCGAGAAGCAACGAACGGCATATCGGCCGGTTTTGAATTGTCGGTTTCTCATTTTGCATTGAGGTGAGGGGACGCATGACGGGCCTATCCGGCACGATCCTGGCCACCGGCGGCATGGGGTTCATCGGGGCGAACTTCATCCGGCACCTCCTGGCGGAGCACCCGGAGACCCGGGTGGTGAACCTCGACCGGCTCACCTACGCCGGGAACCCCCGCAACCTGGCGGACCTGGACGGGGAGCCCCGCTACCGGTTCGTCCGGGGGGATGTCTGTGATGCGGTAGGGGTGGGCGCCCTCCTCGCCGAGGAGCGGGTAGCGGCGATCGTCCACTTCGCCGCCGAGACCCACGTGGACCGCTCCATCCTGGGGGCGGCGGAGTGCGTCCGGACCAACGTCGAGGGGACGCGGGTGCTCCTGGACGCCGCCCGGGCGGCCGGGGTGCGGCGGTTCCTCCACATCTCCACGGACGAGGTCTACGGCGCGCTGGGCCCGGTCGGGGCGTTCACGGAGGCCGCGCCGCTTCTCCCCAACAGCCCCTACGCCGCCAGCAAGGCCGGGGCGGATTGCCTGGCCCGGGCCTACCAGGTGACCTACGGCCTGCCGGTCCTCATCACCCGGACCTGCAACAACTACGGCCCCTACCAGTTCCCGGAGAAGTTCATCCCGCTCATGGTCGTGAACGCCTGCCGCGGAGAGCCGCTCCCGATCTACGGGGACGGGCGCTACGTCCGGGAGTGGCTCCACGTCGCCGATCACTGCCGGGCGTTAGCCGCGGTCCTGGCCGCCGGCCGCCCGGGCGAGGTGTACAACATCGGGAGCGGCGAGGAGGCGCAGAACCTGGACGTGGCCCGGGCCATCCTCCGCCTCACCGGCCGGCCGGAAACCCTCCTCCGGCACGTGGCCGACCGGCCCGGCCACGACCGGCGCTACGCCCTGGCCGCCGGCAAGCTCCGGCGGGAGCTAGGCTGGGCGCCGACCATCCGGTTCGCGGAGGGCCTCGCGCAGACCGTGGACTGGTACCGCACGCACGAGGCCTGGTGGCAGGAGATCCTCTCCGGGGAGTACCGCACGTACTACCAGCAGCAATACGGGCAGCGGGGGGAATACGGGCAAGGGAAAACCGACACTGGAATACCGACAACCGGTCAATCGAGAAGTTGACCGGTTGACAGGTGTCGGTTTTCGGTATTGCATTGGAACCGGCACGACGCCAGGAACCCATGCGGAACGAGTCAACGGCGATGGCACCAAGCGCGCACGGTGGAGGAGGCGCGGCGGTGAGACTGGCTGCACCCGGCGGGATCCATGATCAAGCCAGCTCGGCAATCCGGCCACCGTCTGTCTGGCTGCCGCCGATTTGGTGCGGACCCCTCGCCCGCCAAGCCGTTGGCTGGCTTGAGGTCTGACAACATGGAGGTCCTTCAGTACCGCGAATTGATCTGGACCTTCACCCTCCGAGAGATTGCGGTCCGCTACAAGCAGGCGGTTCTCGGGGCTGCCTGGGCGATTATCCAGCCCCTGTCGATGATGATGGTCTTCACGCTCTTTTTCTCGCGGCTCATGCATATCCCAAGCGACGGCACCCCCTATCCGCTCTTTGTCTACAGCGCCCTCCTGCCGTGGACCTTCTTTGCAACGTCGCTTGCCTTCGCCGTTCCGAGCTTGACTAACAATACCCAACTCATCACTAAGGTTTATTTCCCGAGGGAAGTTCTCCCTCTTGCATCAGTGCTGGCCGCGGGATTTGACTTCTGCATCGCCGGCCTCGTTCTCCTCGGCATGATGTTGGTTTACCGAGTGCCCCTGACACTGTCGATTCTGTGGATTCTCCCCTTGCTCGCGATCCAGATCGTCTTCACGATAGGTGCAGCCCTTTTCTTCTCTGCGCTGAACGTCTCCTATCGGGACGTGCGGCACGCTGTGCCCCTTGTGATCCAACTCTGGATGTTTGCCACCCCGGTCATTTACCCCGCCAGCGTCGTGCCTGATCGGTACCGGACCCTGTATTTCCTGAATCCAATGGCTGCCATCATTGAGGGCTTCCGCCAGGTCCTGGTCCGAGGGCTGGCCCCCGATCTGCGGCTCCTGGTTCCGGCGGCGGCGGTCGCCGGGATCGTCCTCTGGGCATCTTACCGCTATTTCAAAAAGGCCGAAGACACCTTTGCGGACGTGATCTGACATGGCTGCCGTGGTGCTCGATGGCATCTGGAAAAAATACCGACGCGGCGGTCCGCACTATCGCTCCCTGCGGGAGGAAGTGACCGAGCTGTTCCGCTCCACTTTTCGAGCGAGGAAGGCAAGTGCAGTTCAGGAGGAGTTCTGGGCGCTGCAGGATTTCAGTCTTCGGGTAAGTCGGGGAGATGTCGTCGGCATCATAGGTCGAAACGGAGCCGGCAAGAGTACGCTGCTGAAGATTGTGTCGCGAATCACCAAACCCACTTTGGGACGCGTGGAGGTGTCGGGCCGGGTGGGCAGCCTCTTGGAGGTGGGGACCGGGTTTCATCCCGAATTGACCGGCCGCGAGAATATCTACCTGAATGGCGCCATACTCGGCATGCGACGAGCCGAGGTCCGTCGTCGATTTGATGAGATCCTGGCTTTCGCAGGGACGGAGAAATTTGTCGACACACCAGTGAAGTACTACAGCAGCGGGATGTTCATGCGTCTGGGTTTTGCCGTGGCAGCCCACCTGGAGCCCGAGATCTTGCTGGTCGATGAAGTCCTCTCGGTGGGGGATGCGGAATTCCAGAGGAAGTGTCTGGGAAAGATGGGACAGGTTGCGGAAGAGGGACGGGCGGTCCTCTTCGTGAGTCACGACCTGCACGCGATCTCCACGCTCACTCGTCGGGCGATCCTTCTCGACGCGGGACGGATGCTCTTCGATGGCGATACTGCCTCTGCACTCAGGTGCTATCGGGATCTGTGGGGTGAGAAACAGGGGCCTGCGGGCGAGTACATTGATCCTACCAAGGTGACCGGCGTCAGCTTCGCCCGGGTCATCACGTCCGAACCGAATCAGATCCACCGACACGGGGAGCCGCTCGTCTGCGAATTTGAGGTGGTCTTTGCGGACGCGCCCAAATCGGGTGCCTTCTCCTTCCAGATCTGTGATCAGCAGGCGAGGCCGGTTGCCCACCTCTGGTTGCACGATTCCGATCGCCGTTGGTCCCGGCAGGGACGCGTGCGGTTGCGATGCACCCTCCCGCGGCCCCGCCTCTACCTGGGGCGATATTATCTCGTGACCCATCTGGCGGATCGGGGCTCGACGGAACACATCGAGACGGTGGATGGCATCTGCGCGTTCGAGGTCGTCATGGACGGCATCTACCGGGAGTATCCCTGGGTGCCGGGAACGTGCGCCTACCTGGAGGATGCGGAATGGACGACAGGATGAGACAGATTCTGCGTGGGCTGTTCCGCTTCTGGACGCCGGCAGGAGACGGTCTCGTCTCGCGGGCTCTCGACCATTGGGCGATCCGTCGTGCCCTCGAAGTCATGGTGGTACGCACCGACAACTTTCGGAACGCGAAGTGGCTGGGCCGACATCTCTGGCAGTTTCCTCTCGGCGTATGGGTTCTACAGGAGGTGATCGCTGAGATCAGGCCGGACGTCATCTTAGAGACAGGGACCTTCCGTGGCGGCTCGGCGTTCTTCTTTGCCTCCCTCTGCGACTTGCTGGATCATGGCGAGGTCATAAGCGTGGACATCAACCCGGTGGCCACGATTCCACATCGCCGGATCACATACGTCCGAGGCTCATCGGCTGATCCAGCAGTCGTGGCGCATGTGGCAGAACGTCTCCGTGCGCCAGCAGTAGGCCGCCTCCTGGTTGTCCTCGATTCCGACCACGCTGCGTCCCACGTCGAGGCGGAATTGGAGTGCTACGCACCCCTGGTTCCCGTGGCGTCCTATATCCATGTGCAGGACGGCTGCATTGACGAGATGGCGTATCATCGGAGAGCCCGTCCCGGGCCGAAAAGGGCCGTGGAATCGTTTCTCCGGAGGCACGCCGAGTTCGTGCGGGATACGGAAATCGAGCTACGCTACGTCATGACCTATCACCCTTGCGGCTGGCTCAGGCGGATCGCGCCTGGCCCTTGATCATCGGGCAGGCCCGGTAAGCGCCAGCAGGTTTTGGCAGGGATGGCGAAGGCAGGGGCATAGCCGGGGGAACGTCGGAATGAAAATCTGGACGGCCATGCGAGATGCGCTTCGGAGACGCCCGTCCCCCGCAGCGGCTGCACGGGAGATCCCTGGTTTGTTGCCCATGTGCTCCCTCGGCGAACTGTTCCATGGCATCGAGAAGATCGACCTACGCTTCCCGGTCTCGCGGTTGGAGCGCCGGGGTGAGTGGGCGCTTCCGCTTCCAGAATTGTTGACAGTAGCCGCCGTCTGCTCCTACACGCAGGCTCGCCGCATCTATGAAATGGGCACGTATACCGGTGCCACGACACTGGTGATGGCCATGAATGCACCCGAGGATGCGGACATATTTACGCTGGACCTGGATGCGGCCGACCGGGCTGCCCTGCGGACGACAGTGGATGGGGCCGATGCGTCGGCCTTCGTCGTGGGGGCATGCTACCGTGACACCTGCTTTGCCAACAGGGTGCACCAGCTCCTCGGGAATACGTTGACGTTCGATCACAGCCCATACTATGGGACGATAGATCTTGTCTTGATCGATGCAAATCATACTTATCCCTACGTAAGGCGCGATTCAGAGACGGCTTTCAGGCTCCTCCGGCCCGGAGGGACGATCATCTGGGATGATTACGCTTGGGAGGAGCGGCATCCGGACTGCGCCGGCGTCGCCCAGCGTCTCAACGAGCTGGCGTCGACTCACCGCTTGTTCCAAATCCACGGGACACGACTGGCGATCTATCTTGACAGGGGCGAAAGCCAGACCGAGCCGCGGTTCAGCATGGCAAAAGCGCCACAGGCCCGCGGGGACCTGGATTGACAGTAGGACGATCCGAAGATCGCATGGGACTCCGCGTGCTGGTAATGACGAATCTCTACCCCCCCCATTACATCGGAGGGTACGAGCTGGTTTGCCTGGATGTCGTCAACTATCTCCGGAACCGGGGCCATGCCGTGACCGTGCTGACCAGCACCTACGGCCTGGCCCGGCCGCGAGTTGACGGGGAGGTCCACCGGGTGCTGGCGTTTCCCCAGCCGGCAACGCTCTCCCGCCGCGAGCTAATTCAACGGGAGTGGCGGCACCGCCAGGCGTTTCGTCGTGCCCTTGCCGAGGCGAAGCCTGACGTGATTCACGTTTTCAGCCTGTACGGGGTGCCCCAAAGCTTGCTCTACGCTGCCCACCGATCCGGAGTCCCGGTTGTGTACGATTTCTCGGCGGAGTGGCTCTCCCTGGGCTGCCTCGACGACCTCTGGGTGCGTTTCTGGGCTGCTCCAGCGGGCCGGCCGTACCGTCAGGCCTCGAAGGCAGTTGTCCGGCGGGTCCTTGACCTCTGGCTTCCAACTGGCCGCGAGTGCCTTGACCTCTCCTGCAGTTACTTCACCAGTCGACGAATCCGGGAGATCTTCGTTGGGAAGGGCTTTCCGGTCGCAGACGCCGCGATCATCTATCGCGGGGTGGACCTTGGCCGGTTTCATCCGGAGACTCGCCAGGTCCAGGACGGGCCGGTCCGACTGCTCTTTGCGGGCAGGCTGGCCAGGGACAAGGGGTTTCATACAGTCGTCGAAGCAATGGAGATCATGGCGCGAGCAGGAACGGTGGAACGAGTGGCCCTCAGCGCCGCGGGTCTTCCGCAAGATCCCGAATATCTCGCCGGGCTCCAGCGCACGCTTCACGCCTCTTCCTTACGCGAGCATGTCCGCTTCCTCGGGCAGGTCCCCTGGGAGCGGATGCCGGACCTCTACCGGGATCACGATGTCTACCTGCTTCCCTCTGTCTTCGAGGAGCCGTTTTCAATCGGGCTACTGGAGGCGATGGCCTCCGGGCTGGCGGTTGTGGGTACGATGACGGGCGGGAGTCGCGAGGTGCTCGTGGATGAGGAGAACAGCCTGACGTTTCCGGCGGAGAATGCTCCCGCCCTGGCCGCTCAGCTTCAGCGCGTGCTCGATCCGGCTCTGCGTGCCCGCCTTGCTGCAGCGGGGCGGCGAACCGTCGAGCAACGGTTCCCGCTGGACCGGATCCTCTCGGAGATTGAAGCCTTTCTGCAGAATGCAGTGGCGCGGCATCGGGCCGGATGGCGCGGGGGCTGGATGTGAGGATCCTGGTGGTAACCCCCCAGATTCCCCGCTTTCCGGGTCCGGGAGGCGAGGCACGGCAGTTCTGTCTGCTCCGCGAGCTGTGTTCGCGCCATACCTTCACGGTGATGCCACTGGTATGGGCGGGGAGCGAGCACCTCCTCGAGTTCCTTAGGGCGTTGCCCCTTGCGGTGGATCCCATTCCGGCTGGCGAGACCGTCCAGGACGGGAGGAAGCGGGAAACCGGAGTGAACTCCGTTCGCCGTCGCCTCCGCGACCGGTACCCCGGTCTCGCCGCGGGATATCGCTCGGTCACCCGAGCTGGTGGGAAGCTGACGGAAGACCTCCGGATCCTCTCCCCGGCCCCGCAGCGGACCGCAGTCACCCGGGCGGCGGGCCAGGCGGTCCGCCGGAAGCTGGGCGGGATCCGGCTCGAGGCCTTTGACCTCATCCAGGTGGAGCATGCCCACGCCGGTCACTGGCTCTCGGGGCTAGACATTCGGATTCCCAAGCTCCTTGTCTGCCTCGATATCGACAGCCTCATCGCCCGCCGGCGAGCGGATCTCCAGACGCGATTCGGCCACCGGCTAGCGGCATGGGTCGAGTGGCAGAAACTTCGGCGCTATGAGCGGCAGATAGCCGGGATCTACGGCAACTGCGTCACCGTCTCGGAGGAGGATCGCGCGGCGCTCCGATCCCTGGCGCCTGCCGCTCGAACCTGGGTCGTGCCCAACGGCGTGGACCCCGCCTACTTCCACCGGGCGGATCCGAGCCGGGAAGAGGCCGGCAGCCTGGTCTTCACTGGGACGATGTTCTGGGAGCCCAACGTGGATGCCATGATCTCTTTCTGTGCCGACATCCTGCCCCGGATTCGCCGGCAACACCCCAAGGTCCGCATGACGATCGTGGGGGCGGAGCCGTCCCAGGCGGTGCGGGGACTGGCAGCGCACGACGGAGTCATCGTCACCGGAACGGTGGAGGACGTTCGGCCGTACATCGCCGCGGCCAGCGTCTATGTGGTTCCGCTCCGCAACGGAGGGGGGACTCGGCTGAAGATCCTCGAGGCCATGGCCATGGGAAAGGCCGTAGTCTCGACCTCGGTCGGGTGCGAGGGGCTCCGGGTAAGCAAGGACCGAGAGCTGGTGGTGGCGGACGGATCCGAGGCGCTTGCCGAAGCCGTCTGCCGCCTATTGGAAGATCCAGCGGAACGGCAAGCATTGGGAGAGACAGCCCGGCGGGCCGTGATGGATCGGTATGATTGGCGGATCATTGCCAGACAGCAGGATGCAGTGTACACCGCGCTGGCTCAAGACGCGCCGGCGGGCTGAAGACGGGCGGTCCGGGCATGGGGTGCCAGCGGTTCGAGACGGGGTTAAGGGCTTGGCTGGAGGCTCCCGAGAAAGGAGGGCATCCCCTCCGGGAGTTCTGGATTCGGGATCATCTCGAGCGTGTGGGCTTCGCGCAACGGCTTCACCTGCCGCTGGCTGGATCGGCCGGACTCCGAGCGGGGTCCCGGGTCCTGGATTTGGGCTGCGGAACGGCGGGTACGGGGGTGGCCTTTGCCCTGGCGGGGCACCGCGTCCTGGGGGTAGATTCGTCGCTCCATATGCTCGAGCTGGCCGGTCTCCGCGCGGCAGATGAGGGGGCGGAGCTCCGGCGCGTCGCGGGGGACGGCCGACGGCTTCCCCTCTGCACGAGCCGTTTCGACCTCGTCGTCTGCGACCAGGTGATCGAGCACGTGGAGAGATACCCGGAGTTGCTGGAGGAGGCATACCGGGTCCTCAAACCCGGGGGGCTCCTGCTCCTGTCTGCTCCCCACCGCCTGGCGCTCCACGAGCGGCATACGGATCTTCTCTTTGCCGGCTGGCTGCCCCATTGGCTGGCCGGCCGGTATGCCCACCTGAGGGGGCGGCGGACGCCGGACGAGCCATGGGATGTGTGGCTGGAGCTTCCGTGGCGAATCCGCCGGCGTCTCGGCCAAGCGGGGTTCGAGGAAGTCCGCAGCCCGTGGCGGCAGCTCCGGCGGCCACCGGCGGAGGGGTCGCGTATCCGACGGGCCTTGGCGCGGATCGGCCCCCTGGTTCACTTGGTCCACTGGGCCTTTCGCTGGTACGGGTTTCTCTTCGGAACGGTGACTTTCCTTCTGCTGAAGCCCGGCCGGCCCGAGGAGGTTTCATGACGGCGGCCCCGCGGGTGGCGCTGATCGTCCAGCGGGCCCTCCACCATGCCGGGCCCTCCGGATACCATCAGCTGGCGATGCACCTGGCGGCCAGAGGAGAGGCCGTAGAGTGCGTGCACGGTTTTCCTCGCCGGGGTGTATGGAGGCTGACCCAACCGGCAGTGCGCCGCTCCGGGCTTTCCTGGTATGGTCCGGAGGCGTGCCTCACCGAGGCCTGGGCGGCCGCTGTCACGGCCTGGCGGCGCCCGATCCTCCATTTCCTGCAGGGGGAGAACAGCTACCGGTATGCCGCCGCCATCCCCGGCAATCCCGGTCGGCGGCTGGTGGCAACGTTTCACCTGCCCCCGTCGGTGTTCGGGCAGTACGTCCGGGACACACGGCACCTCGAGCGACTGGCCACCGTGATCTTCGTGGCCCGGAATCAACTAGCGCTCCTGGACGGGATGCGGCGGCGGCCGCCGGCCTTCGTGATTCCGCACGGTATCGATACCGAGTTCTATCGACCGCCGGCCTCGCCGCCGGTTGGGGGGATGTGCCTGGTAGTTGGGCAATGGCTGCGGGACTTTGCCACCCTGGAGGCTGTGATCGGCCGCGTCCGGCAAGTCCGGTCCGACCTGCGCTTTGTCCTGGTGCTCCCTGCCGACCGGGCGGCGGCGTGGCAGGGACGTCCCGGGGTCGAGGTGCGCTCCGGTCTCGATGGGGCAGCGCTCCTCCGCTGTTACCACGAGGCGGCGCTCCTCTTGATGCCCTTGCTGGACTGCACGGCCAACAACGCCATTCTTGAGGCCATGGCCTGCGGGCTCCCTCTGGTGGTCACGGATGTCGGGGGGGTGCGCGACTACGTGGACGCGTCCTGCGCCGTCCTGACTCCCCCGGGGGATGTCGGCGAGATGGCCCGGGCGATGCTCGATGTCTTCCGCGATTCCGGCTGGCGGGCGGCCATGGGCAGGGCCGCGCGGGCGCGCGCCGAGGGTTTCGCCTGGCCGCGGGTGGTCGACCAGATCCTCGCGGTGTACCGAGGGATCCGATGACGGAGGCGCCTCGGGAGCCGGCCGTGCCGGAAGAAGGCATGTCGCGAAACCTCCAAAGCTTACGGGTCTGCCTGGCCTCCCCCCTGTTTCCTCCGGCTGTGGGGGGAGAGGAGCGGGTTGCCGATCTGCTTGCCCGCGGATTGTCCAAGGCCGGGCACCGGGTCACCGTGACCACGCAGCGCATTGCGGGGGCGGCGGCGGAGGTCCGGGACGGCGTCCGGATTGACCGAGTCATCCGACCGGTCTCCCGCGGGCCGCTCTACGGACCGACCTACGTTGCGTCCCTGGCAGGATTCCTCGTCCGCCGCCGTGGCGCTTTCGATGTGATCCAAACGTCCTATCTGTATTGGGACGCTGTGACCGCCGCCCTCCTCAAGTCCCTCCTGAAGGTCCGGCTCGTGGTGCGGATTGTCGTGGCGGGTCCTGGTGGGGATCTGGATCGCTTCACCGGCATGCGGTTCTGGCCCTTGGCCGCAGGCCTGGACCGGCCCACGCTCGAGAGTCTGGTCCGGCTGGTGCTGCGTCGGGCGGATGCGTTCATCGTCTTGAACGAAACGACCGCCGGCGAGCTGGCGGCGCGAGGAGTCCACCGCGAGCGATGCCACATTGTGCCAAACGGCGTTGACGTGGCGGCGTTTCGCCGCCGGGAAGCGGTGCGGAGGCCCGAGGGGCCGTGGCGAGTCGTGTGCGTGGGGCGACTGGTTAGCCAAAAAGGTCAAGACCTCTTGCTGCGCGCGCTCCCCCGGGCGCGCGCCGTCGCCGGCCCGGTCTCATTGACGCTGGTGGGAGGCGGCCCCGACCGCCCCGACCTGGAAAGGCTGACGGCGGAGCTCGGCCTCGGCCACGCGGTGCACTTCGCGGGGCAGGTAAAGGACGTGAGGCCGGCGCTCGACGAGGCGGACCTATTCGTTCTGCCCTCCCGGTTCGAGGGGCACCCGCTGGCCCTTCTGGAGGCCATGGCGGCAGGGCTTCCTATCGTGGCGACCGCCGTAGCCGGAAACACGGACGCCATCCGCCCGGGGGAGGACGGTCTTCTGGTCCGCCCGGAAGATCCTGCCGCCTTGGCCGAAGCCATCGGGGCCCTTCTTGTCGACCGGAAGCGGGCCACACGCCTGGGGACGGCGGCACGGGCCAGGGTGGCCGAACAGTTCTCCGCGGAGACCATGGTGGCGCAGACTCTGGAAGTATTCCGCGCGGTGTACGCCCCTCCGCGGGCGACCTGAGCAGCGAGGTGGGCGTGAAACCGGTCAAGATCCTCTATCTCATCGGGACCCTGGAACGGGGCGGAACCGAGGGGCAATTGGTCGAGCTGGCTACGCGCCTCGATCCGAACCGGTTTCGGCCGGTGGTCTGCTCACTGTCGCTGGGTGGGCCCTACGTTGAGACGCTTCGCGAGGCGGGGGTTCCGGTGCACATCGTCGGCTTCCGTGGGTTCAAGCACGGACTCTGGACCGTCCTCTATCTCCCCCGGATCGCGGAGGAACTGCGGCGGCTCACCCGCCTCATGCGGGCGGAGCAGCCAGCCATTGTTCATGGCTTTCTGTTTTGGGCGTACATCATCGGGACCTTTGCGGCTAAGGCGGTGCGGGTGCCCATCGTGGTGGCCAGCCGAAGAAGCCTGGGGTGGTTCAAGGCGCAGAAGCCTCACTACCTCCGGTTGGAGCGCCTGGCCAATCGGTGGACGGATCTGCTGGTTGCAAATTCTGAGGCGGTCAAGCAGGATGTGATGGCCAGGGAGCGGATGCCTTCGGCGAAGATCCGTGTGGTATACAACGGGATCGATGCCGATCGGTACGCACGACCCCCCGATCCGATCCTCCGCGAGGAGCTGGGAATTCCGGCGGGGGCGCCGGTCATCGGGGTGGTGGCGAACCTGATCCACTACAAGGGCCATCTGGTTTTGCTGGAGGCCTGCCGGCGGATCCGCGAGGCCAGGCCGGACACCCGGGTTCTGCTGGTTGGCGAGGGCCCCTGTCGGAAAGAGCTGCATCGCAGGGCGGCCAACCTCGGTGTGGCCGAAATGGTCTGCTTCCTGGGAAGCCGGCGGGACGTTCCGGAGCTGCTCGCCCAGATCTCTGTGGCAGCCCTTCCCTCCCTGGAGGAGGGGTTTCCCAACGCGGTGCTAGAGGCCATGGCGGCAGGAAAACCGGTGGTGGCCAGCCGTGTGGGCGGAGTCCCTGAGGCTGTCCGTCACGGCGAGACGGGTCTCCTAGTCCCGCCGGGGGATCCGGATGCGCTGGCCGAGGGGCTGCTTGCCCTGCTTGCCGATCCGAAACGTGCGGCTGTCATGGGGCGGGCAGGGAAAGAGCGAGCACGCGTGCAGTTCGACATGGATCGCATGGTTCGGGAGATGGAGGCAATCTACGAGGAGCTGCTCAGTGCCGCTCGACATTAGCCACCTGCTGGTATGCCCGGCGTGTCGGACGCCGCTCCATTCGCCCGGCGGGTGGGGCGACGGCGAGCGCCGGTGCCAGCGCTGCGGCCGCCCCTACGGGCTGATCCGCGGGATCCCTCGCTTCGTCGAGAGCGAAGCGTATGCTGGCAGCTTTGGCTTCGAGTGGCGGCGGCACAGGCGGACCCAGCTTGATGCCGGCCCGGGGGGCGAATCGGAGCGGACCTTCCGGCAGAAGACCGCCCTGACGCCCGAGGCCGTTCGGGACCGCCTCGTCCTGGACGTGGGGTGCGGGATGGGGCGTTTTGCCGAGGTGGCAAGCCGCTGGGGCGGACGGGTGGTGGCCGTCGACCTGAGCTTGGCCATCGAGGCGGCGCAAGCCAACTTGGGGGGACGGGACAACGTGGCAATCGTTCAGGCTGACTGTTTTCAGTTGCCGTTCCCACCGGAAAGTTTTGATGTCATCTACAGCATCGGGGTCCTGCATCACACCCCGGATTGCCGGGCGGCGTTCCGGGCCTTGGTGCCCCTGCTGAAGCCGGGTGGGACGATCGCAATTTGGGTCTACAAGCACATGCGCAGTTGGGCCCGGGTGGCCAGCGCGTACCGGCGAGTAACGACCCGGCTGCCGCACCACCTCCTGCATGCCCTGTGCTATATCGCCGTTCCCCTCTACTACCTTCACCGCATTCCCCGTCTGGGGATCCTAACGCAGATGCTGCTGCCCACCAGTCTTCACCCACAGGCGAGCTGGCGCGTGCTCGATACCTTTGACTGGTACTCGCCCCGCTACCAGTCCATGCATACCCCTGAGGAGGTGCGGGGGTGGTTCGAGGAGGCGGGGCTGGTGGATGTGAAGACCCTGGAGATCCCGGTCGCTGTCTGCGGGCGCCGGCAGCAAGATGCCTCCTCCGGTGCCCTCTCCGGAGGTGAGCGGACGCCTGGATCTCCTGTGGGGTAGGGCAGGCACCAGGCTTTCAGTGGAGCGAGTGGACAGCATGTGCGGCATCAGCGGCGAGCTGCATCTTGATTCGGCGCAGCCCGTGGAGCGGGGCGTCCTGGAGCGGATGAGCGCCGTCCTGGCGCACCGGGGGCCGGACGGTGCCGGGATCTACTGCGACGGTCCGGTCGGCCTCACCTACCGGTGACTCAGCATCATCGACCTGAGCCCGGCCGGAGACCAACCTATGGCCAATGTGGCGGCCGGTCTGGAGACGACCCTCGCGGCTGTGCCGGCGCTGATCTCCGCGCTGGCTCGGCGGGGAGGCAGGGCGGAACCGGTGCACTGAGGAGACCCATGACCCCCAGGCGATTGTCTATCATCATGCCGGTGTTCAACGAGGTTCAGACGATCCGCGAGATCCTTCGCCGGGTGGACATGGCGGATGCCGCCGGGCTGGAGAAGGAGCTGATCGTCGTGGACGACGGCTCCAGCGATGGAACGCAGGCCGCGCTGGGCTCCCTTGGCGACCTCCGCACGCCCGTGCACGTCCTGATGCATTCCAGGAACATGGGCAAGGGGGCGGCAATCCGGACGGGACTGGAAGCGGCCACGGGGGACATCGTGCTGATCCAGGATGCGGACCTGGAATACGACCCGCAGCAGTACCCGCTGCTGCTCCGACCCATCCTCGGCGGAATGGCCGATGTCGTGTACGGGAACCGCTTTCATGGCGGCCCCCACCGGGTGCTCTATTTCTGGCACGCCCTGGGCAATCGGCTGGTTACGCTCTTCTCCAACGTCCTGACGAACCTGAATCTTACCGACATGGAGGTCGGCTTCAAGGTGTTCCGCAGCGATCTGGTGAAGTCGCTCCGCCTCCGCTCGAATCGGTTCGGCTTTGAGCCCGAGATCACCATGAAGATGGCCCGGCGACACCTCAGGATCTACGAAGTGCCCATCTCCTATTTCGGCCGGACATACCAGGAGGGAAAGAAGATCACCTGGAAGGACGGCCTGGTCGCCTTGTGCGCGCTCGTTCGTTTTCGATTCCTGGACTGAGCCGGGGGAGTGGGGAGGTGGATTACCCGAGCAGCGAGCTGGCGGCCATGGACGGCGCCAACAATTACCACGGCTGGATCCTGCGGGAGTTCCGGCCGTTTCTGGGGCACCGCGTTGTGGAGGTCGGGGCCGGGCTCGGCTCCTTCGCGTCCCATCTCCTGACCACGGGACCCGAAATCCTGGTTCTGTTGGAGCCGGCCCGAAATCTCTTTCCGCGCCTGGTCGAGCGTCTGGGGGAGCGGCCCAACGTCACCCTGATTCCCCTGCAGCTCCACGAGGCGGAGGCGGAGCTTCGGACGATGGAGCTGGAGACGGCCGTTCTCGTCAATGTCCTGGAACACGTCCCAGAGGATGTGGCCGTGCTCCGGATGCTGCACTCGCTGCTGGGACGGCAGGGAAGCCTCCTCCTGCTGGTTCCAGCATTGCCATGGCTCTTCGGAACACTCGATGTCGCGTTCGGGCATGAACGCCGGTACACTCTGACAGAATTGGCGGACAAAGTGACGCGGGCCGGGTTCCGTGTCGAGCGACTTGCATATCGCAACCTTCCAGGGGTGGCGGCCTGGTTCCTGGCGGGAAAGGTGCTGCGGCGGGCCACCCTGAGCCCCCGGAGCGTGGCCGCGTACGACCGGTTGGTCATTCCGTGGCTCTCTCGACTTGAGCAGATCATCCCGCCGCCCCTGGGACAAAGCCTGCTGGCGATCGCGACCAAGCCCTGAGCCCGCCGGGGGCCTGCGAGGTTACGCAAGCGTATGTGCGGCATCGCCGGGAAAATGTACCTGGATCGCTCGCGATTAGCGGAGCGCGAGGTCCTGGAGCGGATGAACGCCGTCCTGGCTCACCGGGGCCCGGACGACGCCGGGATCTACTGCGACGGCCCGGTCGGCCTGGCCCACCGGCGACTCAGCATCATCGACCTGAGCCCGGCCGGACACCAGCCCATGGCCAACGAGGACGGGACCGTCTGGATCGTCTTCAACGGCGAGATCTACAATTTTCAAGAGCTCCGTCCCGATCTGGAGCACAGGGGCCATCACTTCCGGTCCGGGACGGACACGGAAGTGATCCTGCACCTCTACGAGGAGCAGGGGGTAGACTGCCTGCAGCGGCTGCGGGGGATGTTCGCCCTGGCCATCTGGGACGCCCGCGCGAAAACCCTGTTTCTGGCCCGGGACCGCCTGGGGAAGAAGCCGCTCTACTACCAGCGGGACACGGAGGCCCTGCGCTTCGCCTCGGAGGCCAAAGCCATCCTGCAGGACCCCGCCGTGGAGCCGCGCCCGGACCTCGCGGCCATCTCCCTGTACCTGGCCTATGGCTACGTCCCCAGTCCCGCGTGCGCCTTTCAGGGGATGCAGAAGCTCCCCCCCGGCCACTATCTCCGGTGCCGCCTACCTGCCGCGCGGGCGGCGCAGGCAGGGGACGGGCAGGTGGAGGTGATTCGCTACTGGCGCCTGCGCCGGGATCGGAAGGTCGAACGGTCGGAGGCGGAGTGGTGCGCCCAGATCCGGGACCGTCTGGAGGAGGCCGTCCGCGTGCGGCTGGTGAGCGACGTGCCGCTGGGGGCCTTCCTGAGCGGCGGGATCGACTCCAGCGCCGTGGTGGCCATGATGAGCCGGGTCTCCAGCGGACCGGTGAAGACGTTCTCCATCGGCTTCGCCGAGCCGGAGTACGACGAGCTGCGCTATGCCCGCCAGGTGGCCAGGCAGTTTGGCACCGAGCACCACGAGCTGGTGGTCCGCCCCGACGCGGCGGCCATCCTGCCGAAGCTGGCCTGGCATTACGACGAGCCGTTCGGCGACTCGTCGGCCGTGCCCACGTTCTACGTGGCCGAGATGACGCGGCGCTACGTCACCGTGGCGCTGAACGGGGATGCGGGCGACGAGAACTTCGGGGGCTACGATCGCTACCTGGCGAATCTCATGGCTGCCGCCTTCGACCGCTGGCCCGGCGCGGGGCTGTGCCGCGGAGCGCTCCGCCGGGGGCTGGGGCTCCTGCCGCGATCCGGCCGCCGCACCAGCCTGTTCTCTCGAGGGCGCCGGTTCCTGGAAGGACTGGCCGATGCCCCCGAACGTCGCTACGCCCGCTGGATGTGCCACTTCTACGGCGACCGCCGGGGGGAGCTGCTCACCCCGGAGTTTCAGACTGCAACAGGCGGGGCGGACGGCCTGGAGCCCCTGCTGGCGGCCTATCGCGACAGCGATGCCCCGGATTTTGCCGATGCCACCCTGGGGGTGGACGTGGCCCTCTACCTCCCGGACGATCTCCTGGTGAAGGTGGACATCGCCAGCATGGCCCACTCCCTGGAAGCCCGCTCGCCCTTCCTGGACCACGAGTTCATGGAGTTCGCGGCGACCATCCCTGCGAACCTCAAGATCCGAGGAAGAACCAAGAAATACATCCTCAAGCAGGCGCTGGCAGGTCTTTTGCCGCCGGAGATCCTGCATCGGCCAAAGATGGGATTCGGGGTGCCGATCGATCACTGGCTGCGGCACGAGCTGAAAGATCTGGTCCGGGAGACGCTTCTGGGCTCCCGGGCGCGGGCCCGGGGGTACTTTCAGCCGGCGTATGTGGAGCGCCTCTTGACAGAGCACCTCGAGGGTCGCGCAAATTGGCATTACCTGCTCTGGACGCTCCTGATGCTGGAGTTGTGGCACCGGACGCATATCGACAGGGACGGAGCGCTGGCACAACAGCGCAGCCTGTTGGGACGCGTCAGGTCAGACTAGGGACAGGGATTGTGCTGAGCGATCAAAGAAAGTCATCGGCTGTCTCAATTCCGGTATCGGGGAGAGTGCGGCTTGGCTGAAGGCTCAACAGAGGTCTTCTCATACTCATTGGGGCGGACGTGCGGCATTATCTTGACGCTTGCGTTCTGTCTGCGCGTGGCCTTCCTGCTCGCTGTCGGACCGCTCTCCTCCCCGGATACTCTCCAATACAAGCTTCTTGCTCATAACGTACTCACAACACGGGAATATGCCCAGTTCGATCAGGTAGCGGGTAAATGGCTGCCCTCTGCCCATCGGGTCCCACTTTATCAGTACCTTCTTGCTGGGACGTACGGACTATTCGGGGAGACCAGCGCCGGCGATTGGGCAATCGTTATTGAGCAGGCAGTCCTGTCTGCAGCCACATCTGGCCTGGTAGCTCTTTTGGGAGCTATGACGGTTGGAAGGAGTGCCGGTATCTTGGCTGGGCTCTTCTTTGCCCTGGACCCGCTACCACTGTTGCAGGCCGCCTACATTTTGACGGACACACTCTTCGCCTTCCTGGTCACCTCGGCTTTGCTTGCTGGCGTGTGGGCACTCCGCTCTCGAATGGCCAGGTCATTTCTAACCTGGGGGCTGTTGATTGGCGTCGCCACGCTGACGCGACCCCTCTTCAAGTACTACGCAGCTGTTCCGATCCTGACAATCGTCTTGTCCCGTTGGTCGATACGCGCAATCGTACGGGATGGCCTCGCGTGCTTGCTTGGGATTGTCCTCATCCTCGGCCCGTGGATGGTGCGAAACAAGATCCAGCTCGACTTTTGGGGCCTGGAACTGAATCAGGGCCTGAGCATGGTCTGGTCCACGTTCCGCCTGACTCACTCCTCCTCCCCCGCAGAGCGCCAAGCGGAACCCGAACTCGCGGCGGCCCGCGACATCGTCGCCAACTCGAAAAACCCTGCAGGAATCCTGCAGGACGTTGAGAGACAGCTGAAAGTTCCGGAAGTCGTCGCAGATCGCTACCTGCAGCGGATTGGAATCGAAAATGTACTTCGGAACCCAGTGGCATTCCTAGAAATTGCAGGCAAAAATGCGATTAACATGCTGACGTCTCCGGCCACTGCACAGGAATTAATGTATCGGTCCGGACTGGTGAACGAATCTTTTCTGAGCGTGAGATTAGAGCAGGCCGTCAAGGAGCGATTGTTGCTTCCACCAGTGGTAAACATAGCGAGTCGGCTCCTGTGTGTCTTGGTTTTTTGTGTTGGTGCCGCCTGGGGATACAGGGTTCTTTGGAGAGACAAAAACAATCGACTATGGCTAACCTTTTTGGGGCTGACCTGCGTCTACGTAGTCGCCTTGACGAGTGCGGTTGCTGGATATGACCGTTTCCGCTTGCCCATTGAGGGGATCTTATGGATCCTATTCGCGGCTCTTGTCCTCAAACTGAGACGTGCGGCGCCCGTGGTAGGCAAGGGCTCGATCCCACGCGCCTAGTTTGCTCCAGCGCTTCCCATGGTGACGCCGTGCCGCCGGACTTCCATCGAAAAGAACGGGCAGTCTTCTCGGCTACATGTATTTGGCGCGCTGACGACAGTTATGTAGGGAGACAAGAGACATGTCGCGATACTTGATCACCGGGGGGGCGGGCTTCATCGGATCGAACCTGGCCCACGCGCTGGTGGCGCGCGGGGAGGCCGTCCGCATCCTGGACGACTTCTCGACCGGACGCCCGCAGAACCTAACCGGCATCGAGGATCGCATCGAAGTGGTCCGGGGAGATCTGCGGGATCCCGCCGCCGTGGAGCGGGCGGTTGCGGGGGCGGCCGTCATCCTCCACCAGGCGGCCCTCAACAGCAATCCCCGATCCATCAAGGAGCCCGGCCCGACCAACGCCGTGAACGTGGGCGGCACCCTGACGCTCCTGGAGGCCGCGCGGCGGGCGGGCGTCAGGCGGGTCGTCTACGCCTCCTCCTCATCGGTCTTCGGGGACACCCCGGGACTCCCAAAGACGGAGGAGATGCCCGTGTCCCCCAAGGCCCCCTATGGAGTCTCCAAGCTGGCCGCCGAATTCTACTGCCGGGTCTTCACCGAGGTCTACGGCCTGGAGACCGTCAGCCTCCGGTACTTCAACGTGTTCGGGCCGCGCCAGCACCCGGACTCGGAGTACGCGGCGGTCATCCCGCGCTTCCTGCGGCGGATGCTCCGGGGGGAGCGGCCGGTGATCTTTGGGGATGGGGAGCAGTCCCGGGATTTTACGGCGGTGGCCAACGTGGTGGAGGCGAATCTCCTGGCGGCGGAGGCTCCCGGGGCGGCGGGGCAGGTGTTCAACATCGCCTACGGGGAGGCCAGCACCCTGAACCAGCTGGCGGCCTGGCTCAACGAGGCGCTGGGCACGAGCCTCGCGCCGCTCTACGAGCCGCCGCGGCCGGCCGATGTCCAGCATTCCTACGCCTCGATCCGGCGCGCGGAGGCCGTCCTGGGTTATCGCCCCCGTCTGGATGTCCGGGAAGGGCTCCGGCAGACGGCCGCCTGGTTCAGAGATCATGAGCGCTGAGAAAAGGCTCAGCAGGGGAGCGGGGGCGAAAGGGAGCAGGGGAGTGAAGGAAGCGAAGCAGAGGGGCGTCCGATCTTCAGAAAGCCGGAGGTCTTCGGTCGGCAGATGTGGGCTGTGCCGTGAATCGGACCGTGAGCCTCGAACCTCGAACCAGTGAACCGGAAGAGCCGCCTACAAGCGGCTCGCCGCTGGGCAGGCCCATCCGGGTCGCCCGGGTGATCGCCCGACTGAACGTGGGCGGCCCGGCCTGGCATGTCATCCACCTGACCGCGGGGATGGATCCCCGGCGATTCGCGACCCGCCTCATCACGGGCGTCGTGGGCCCGGCGGAGGGGGACCTAAGCTGGGCGGCCCGGGAGCGGGGGATCACCCCGGAGATCATCCCGGAGCTCGGCCGGGCCATCCGGCCGCAGCGGGATCTGGTGGCCCTGGTCAAGTTGATGCGCATTTTCCGGCGTCTCCGACCGGACATCGTCCACACCCACACCGCCAAGGCCGGGACACTGGGGCGGGTGGCAGCGCGGCTCAGCGGGGTCCCGGTGATCTTGCACACGTTTCACGGGCACGTCCTGGAGGGCTACTTCTCACCCGCGGCCTCCGGAATCTTTCTGCGGATCGAGCGGGGGCTGGCTCGCCTTTCCACTCGGGTCATCACCGTGAGTCCCCGGCTGCGCGAGACCTTGCTGGCGCTCGGCGTCGGCGCGCCGGAGCGGGTGGAGGTCGTGCCGCTGGGCCTGGAATTGGAGCGCTTCCGTCGCGCGCGGCCCGATCCGGCGGGGATCCGGGCGAGCCTGGGCCTGCCGCCCGAGACGCCCCTCTTGGGGATCGTCGGTCGCCTGGTGCCCGTCAAGGATCACCCCACGCTCTTCGAGGCCCTCCACCGGCTGCCGCCAGAGGCGGGGACCCCCCACCTGCTTGTGACGGGGGATGGGGAAGAGCGAGGGCGATTGGAGCGAATGGCCGAGCGCCTCCGGCTGGGCTCCCGCATTCACTTCCTGGGATGGCGGCACGACCTTGAGACTATCCTGGGGGGCCTGGACGTGGTAATCTCTGCCTCGCGCAGCGAGGGGACCCCCGTGGCTCTGATCGAGGCGATGGCGGCGGGCACCCCTGTCCTGGCGACCGATGTGGGAGGGGTCGCGGACTTGGTGGCGCATGGAGAGACCGGATGGCTGGTGCCGTCCGGCGATCCGGACGCCATGGCCCGGGCCATCTGCGAGCTTCTGGCGGATCCCGGGCTCCGGGGGCGGCTGGCCGCAGCGGGTCGGGACGTGGCGCTGCGGCGGCATGCCGTGGGCGCATTGATCCAGCGGATGGAGGAGTTGTACACAAGGCTGCTGGCAGAGAAGCAGAGCAATGAAAAGTTGCAAACCGACAACTGACAACCGGTCAATTTCGACGGTTGGCTGGTTTCCAGTTGTCGGTTGTCGGTTTTACCTTGTCAGTTGTCCGTTTTTCATTGAAAGGCTGGGGGGAGGCTGCGAATGCGCGTCTTGGTGACCGGCGGCGCCGGCTACATCGGCTCGCACCTAGTGGACGCTTTGCTCAAGCGGGGCGACGAGGTGCTGGTGGTGGACAATCTCTCCACCGGACGGATCGAGAACATCCGCCACCTGTTGGGCCACCCGCGCTTCCAGTTCATCAACGACTCGATCCTCAACGAAGCCCTCCTCGAGCAGTTCGTGCCCACGGTGGACCGGATCTACCACCTGGCGGCGGCGGTGGGGGTCCGGCACATCCTCCAGGATCCCCTGGCCGCCATCAATACCAACGTGCGGGGCACGGAGACGGTGCTGGGGCTGGCGTTCAAGTACTGGAAGCGGACCGTGATCGCCTCCAGCTCCGAGATCTACGGGAAGGCCAGCCACGTCCCCTTCCACGAGGACGACGACCGGGTCCTCGGCTCCACCGCCGTGACCCGCTGGTCCTACTCCATGTCCAAGGCCATCGACGAGCATTTCGCCTTCGCCTACGCAGCCAAGGGACTGCCCATCGCGATCGTGCGCTACTTCAACTCCTTCGGACCGCGACTGGACGAGCGGGGATACGGCAGTGTGGTGGCGAACCTCACGCGCCAGGCGCTGCACGGGGAGCCGATCACCGTCCACGGGGACGGGAAGCAGACCCGCTGCTTCACCTACATCGCCGACACCGTGGCCGGCACGCTCCTGGCGGGCGAGGTCCCGGAAGCGGTCGGCCAGGCCTTCAACATCGCCAATCCCGTGGAGACCAGCATCCTGGACCTGGCGCGGACGATCAAGCGCCTGGTGCGCTCCAAGTCCCCCCTGACCTTCGTGACCTATGAGGCCTATTACGGCGAGGGCTTCGAGGATACGCGGCGCCGGGTTCCGGCCATCGACAAGGCCAAGCGCCTGCTGGGCTTCACGGCTCGGGTGGATCTGGAGACCGGGCTCCGGAAGACGACCCAGTGGTGCCGGGTGCATTTCACGCCCGAGGGGTCAGGACCCGGGCGCCGCCCGAGGCCTGCGACGAGTGAGGAGCGCTGAGCATGCAGACAACCGCGGAAGAGTTCGCGCGAAGGGTCCGGACGAAGGAGCTGACCGTCGCCGTCATCGGCTTGGGCTACGTCGGGCTCCCCCTGGCGGCGGGGTTCGCCCGGGCCGGGATCCAGGTGATCGGCGTGGACGTGAACCAGCGGCGCGCGGCGCTCATCGCACGGGGGGAGAGCCCCATCCTGGATGTCCCCGGTGCGGACCTCGCCGCCGAGGTCCAGGCGGGGCGCCTGACGGCCACCACCGACTACACGGCCTGCCGGCAGGCGGATGCCGTGGTCATCTGCGTGCCTACCCCGTTCACCAAGATGAAAGCTCCCGACCTCTCCTTCATCGAGGCCGCCTGCCGGAGCCTGGCGCCCCACCTGAAGGCCGGGGCCCTGGTGGTCCTCCAGTCCACCACCTATCCCGGAACCACGGAGGAGCTGGTGCGGCCCCTGCTGGAGCAGGGCGGGCGCCGGGCGGGAACGGACTTCCTCCTGGCCTTTTCCCCCGAGCGGATCGATCCCGGCAACAGCCAGTTCTCCGCCCACAATACCCCCAAGGTGGTGGGGGGGATCGACCCCGACTCCACCGAGGCCGCGGCCGCCCTCTTCGGCTGCCTGGTGCCCGCCGAGCACATCCATCGGGTGCCGAGCCCGGCCGTGGCCGAGATGTGCAAGCTCCTGGAAAACATCTTCCGCAGTGTGAACATCGCCCTGGTGAACGAGCTGGCCAAGCTCTGCGACCGGATGGGGATCGACATCTGGGCGGTCATCGACGCCGCCGCCACCAAGCCCTTCGGATTCATGCCCTTCTACCCCGGCCCCGGAGTGGGCGGCCACTGCATCCCGGTCGACCCCTACTACCTCTCCTGGAAGGCCCGCGAGTACGATTTTTACACCAAGTTCATCGAGCTCGCCGCCGAGGTCAACTCCTCCATGCCGTTCTACACGGTGAACAAGCTGGCCGAGGCCCTGAACCGCCGGGGCAAGCCCCTGCAGGGGGCGAGGGTCCTCGTGCTCGGAGCGGCCTTCAAGAAGGACATCGACGATCCACGGAACAGTCCGGCCCTGGCCGTGCTGCGATCCCTCCGGGGCCGGGGGGCGAGCGTAGCCTATCACGACCCCTTCATTTCCGAGATCTCACTGGACGCCGAGGACGCCCCTGGTCAGGCGGGGGCTCCCCGTCTGGTTTCCACCCCACTCACCGCGGATCTCCTGGAGGCCCAGGACTGCGTCTGCTTGGCGGTGGCGCACAGCCGGTTCGATATCCCCTGGATCCTGGAACACAGCCGGCTGCTCCTGGATGCCACGGGCGTCACCCGCCGCTTTTCCCAGGATCGGGGCAGCGTGGTCCGGCTGTAGGCCATGGGATATCTGTCCCCTCTCGTCGCCCCCTTCGTGGCGGCCCTCGGAGCGGCCCTCCTGCTCACGCCGGTCTGCCGGGTGTTGGCGCTGCGGCTCGGGATCGTAGACCGGCCCGGGGGGAAGAAGATTCACAGCCATCCCATCCCGCTGCTGGGAGGGGTGGCCATCGCCCTGGCCGAGGCGTGCGGCGTGCTGGCCGGTGGAGACGTGCGCGGGATCTCGGTTCGGATTCTGGCGGGGGGAGGACTGATCCTGCTCCTCGGCATTCATGATGATCTCGATCCGCATGCCGAAGGACTGCGCTGGTGGCTCCGGCTCGTCTTCGAAGGGTGTCTGGCGGCCATCATCGTGGCCGGAGGGGTCCAGATCAGCTTCCTGGGCAGTCCGTGGCTTGGCATCCCCATCACCCTGCTCTGGATCGTCGGCATCACCAACGCCTTCAACCTGTTGGACAACATGAACGGTCTGTCCGCAGGGGTGGCGGCGATCGCAGGCCTGACGTTCGCCGCCCTGGCGGCACGCTATATGGACGTGGGGCCGGAGCAGCTGCCCACGGCCACGGCCGCTGCGGCCCTGGCCGGGGCCTGCATCGGATTCCTGCCCAGTAATTTCCGATCCCGCGTCTTCATGGGAGACGCCGGAAGTCTTTTCCTGGGCTTCACGCTGGCCTCGCTGGCGACCCTGGGCAGCTGGCGGAGCCCGACGGTTCCCACCTCGGTCGTGATTCCGATCCTGATTCTGGCCTACCCCATCTTCGACACCACGCTGGTGGTGGTCTTGCGCCTCCGGAGAGGGCAATCCCCGTTCGTCGGCGGCAAGGACCACTCGTCGCACCGGCTGGTGCGCTTGGGGCTCGGCCGTCTCGAGACCGTGCTCCTCATCTACCTGTTCGCCTTGTCGCACGCCCTGACGGCCTTGCTGATTTCGTCGGTCACGTTGCGCTTGTCCATGCTGGCCCTGGCAGGCAGCACCTGCGTGCTGTTCATCTTCGGAATGGTCCTGCGGAAGGCGCCCGTCTGGGAGCCGGCCGCCCCGGAGGAGGGGGTCACCCGTGGCGAAGAAAATGGATAGCGTGGTCGTCTTGCTGGTGATTCTGATCCTGGGCGCGCTGATCGGGAGCGTCATCGGCGAAGTCATCGCGGCGCTGGCTCCGGGAGGCTTCCTGGAGACGGTGTTCTCGAAAGGGATCAATCCGGGCCTCTCCCCCCCGGCGGTCCTGGACCTGAGGGTGGTCACGCTGACGTTCGGTCTGACCATGCGGATCAACCTGGCCAGCCTTCTCGGTATCGCACTGGCCGTAGTCATCTACCGGAAGCTGTGAGGGACAGGCATAACAGCATTCAGCCATCAGCTATCAGCGTTCAAATGTCCCGCTGACGGCTGACGGCTGACGGCTGAAGGCTGAAGGCTCTCCCATGACCGACATCATCCTCGCGTCTGCCTCACCCAGGCGTGCGGCCCTGCTCCAGCAGATGGGTCTCTCGTTCCGCGTTCTGCCCAGCAGCTTGGACGAGAACGGCAGCGGGGCCGCCCTCGCAGGGGAAGATCCCGCGGGGCGGGCCGTCGCCCTGGCCCGGGCGAAGGCGACCGAGGTGGCGGCCCGGGCCGGGCGAGGGATCATCATCGGCGCGGATACGATCGTGGAGTGCGAGGGGGAGGTGCTGGGCAAGCCCCAGGGAACGGCCCAGGCCGTGGCGTTCTTGGAGCGACTGGCCGGTCGGACCCACCGCGTCATCACCGCGGTGGCGGTGGTGGAGGCGGCCACCGGCCGAACGGAGGTGGCGGCATCGACAACTCTCGTCCGCATGCGGACCTTCGGCACAGGGGAGGCCGCCGCGTACGTGGCGACGGGTGAGCCGATGGACAAGGCCGGAGCCTACGGCATCCAGGGGCGAGGCGCGCTCTTGGTGGAGGGGATCCAGGGGGACTATTTCACGGTGGTTGGGCTCCCGGTGGCGCTGCTGGCCACGCTGCTCCGCCGATTCGGGGTCGAGGTGTGGACCGGCGGGGACCTTGCGGCGGATGCGGGTTGACGGGCGCTGGCAGTCACCTCCGCGCCGGGTTTTTGCTTGACACCTCCAAACATTTATGAGACCGTACGGCCGCTTCGTGTCCGTGCGGGCAGAGGCCTACAGGCCTCCTGAAGTGGGTGACATCCCAATGCGTCTCAGGGGGAAACATGTCGACCTCCTCGTTCCTGTCTCGGTGGACCGGCCGTCCAGAGCGGGGGGAGGATCCTCCCACGGATATGGAACGGCCGCTTCCTGAACTGCTCCCTTCAGCAAAACGGCGGAACCAAGTGTCTGTCTGGTCCTCTTCGCCATCCCTCGAGCGCATCGCACAGGAATTCGACGAGCAAATCCGCATCATCGAAGAAGCCAAGCGACTGCTGGAAGAGCGGTTGGGTCCATTCCAGCGGCACCTCCTGGAGCAGCGCCGGAACGTGGATCAGGCCCTCAAGCTGCTGGAGGCACGGATCAAGCCGCTTCGCCAGTATCTGGAAGGGCAGTCCCACAATCTCGAGCGCGTCGGGATGCACTTGAACACGGAGCTGAAGGATCAGTTTGACGCGTTCGACAAGTTCCTGGCAGAGCAGCGGCAGATTCTCGAGCGCGCCAACCGCTTTCTCGACGAGCAGCCGCGCCCCCTGGCACAATTCCTGGAGGACGAGCAGCGGGGCATCGAGCACGTCTTCCGCGACCTGGAAGAGCGGCTGGAGCCGTTCGGTCGGTACCTGAAAGAGCAGCAGAAGCTGGTGGAGGCGCTGGCCGAGCCCCGAATCACCGAGGAGTTTGACCTGCTGGCGAAATACTGCGCCGAGCGCCAGGGAGCCATCGAGCGCTATGCGACCGCGACAGAGTACCGGCCCCAGACACTCTTTGGCGAGCTGGATGCCATTTATCAGAAATACAAGACGCAGGACGGCGGGCGGAGCAAGGTGCTCTCCCGCGTTCTGGAACAAACTCGGCAGGCCGATCTGCGCCTCCAGGACTCCCTCAAGCCGTTGCCCAGGGGCAGCGAAGAGCCCCGGGCGCTTCGGATCGAGCCGACACCGTAACCGCCTCCAGCTTCCTACCCGAATGGCGACTCGGTCGGCGGGTCGGGTCCAGCCGTGCTGTGTCCTCAGACTCCGTAATACCCCAGAGTATCGGTGGAAGGTTCCGCCGCGTGATGCATCCCCATATCGGCAGGGGGGGGAGGAGGGGCTACCGGCGTCGAGCGGCGGTGCGCTTGCGGACGTACTCGGCGATGCGCTGATCCAGCTCCGGGGTGGAGTGGAGGGTGGCGGGGCCGGAGGCGTTCACCCGCGGGGCGGGCGGCTGCCGTTCCGGCAGGTCGAACGCTCCCGCAGAGGCGCGGGCGACGGCGCGCTGATGCTGCGTCTCGAGCAACTCCTTGAGGCGGGCCGCCGAAGCCGATCCGCCCGGAATATCCCGGTAATCGAGCTTCTCCCGGGCCACGATGGCGCCGGCGCGGTAGACCAGAGTCAGGATGCACGGATCCTTGTCGCCCAGATCCTCGGTCTGGACGTGGTACTCGACACCTGCGTGGGAGACGGTGCTGTTGAGACCGGGAACCATGTGATTGAGCCAGGGCGCCGGGTTGGAGGCGCCGATATCGCCCGCACCTTAGCAGACGCCCTAGTGCCCCACAAGCAGATTCATGTTTCTGCTGGCGGGCCGCGTCGTGAGGGGGGTATACTAAAAACCTTCCAATCGAGGGAATGCCGCTTGCATCCCACGTGGATAGGGCCATGGAACATCTTGTCATCCAATCGTTGATGCACGCCGCGCGGCCCCTGGTCTCCGTGACCCTAACCGTGCTGGCGCTCTTCTCCGTCTACTCGCTGGCCGTCATCGGCGAGCGGGCCCGGACCCTTCGCAAGAGCTGGCGATCGTCTTCCGGGCTGCTGGCCCGGGTGCTGGAATTGACGGAGGTGGGGGAGCTCCAGCAGGCCCTCACGGTCTGCGAGCAGGGCAAGGGCGGGCACGTGGGGCCGGTGCTGGCAGCCGGCCTGCGCGAGCTTGCGCCGGCGGCCTCCCAGAACCCGGGATTCCGGAGCGGGGCGGCCCTGGACCGGGCCGTTGTCGCTGCCCGGGAGGCCATGCAACGGGTGACGGCCGCGGAGATCGAGCGGCTGGAACACCGACTGACCTCGCTGGCCACGCTGGGGAATATCAGTCCCTTCGTCGGGCTGTTCGGCACCGTGATCGGGGTGATGAGTGCCTTCGACGCCATCTCGCGGACGGGCAGCGGCGGTCTGGGGACCGTCTCTGCGGGAATTGCCGATGCCCTGGTGGCGACGGCCGCCGGCCTGTTCGTGGCCATCCCGGCCGTCACGGCGTACAATCATTTCGTCTCGAGGGTGAAAGGCTTCGCCACCGAGATGGATGGGGCCGCCTCCGAGCTTCTGGCGAGGATTCAGCACGCCGCCGCGACGGGGCCTTCCGGGGGGTCGCATCCGGCGTGACAGGCTCCTGAAAAAGGCCCATCTGCGGACACCCAGCTTTCGGCTGGGTACCCGCCCGCTCGGCCACTCGCTGCGGCGTACCGGAAGTACGCCTCGCTCGGTCCTCTGCGGGCCGCCTTGCATCTGGACCTTTTTGAGCAGCCTGAGGGAAAGCGGGTTTTTTAGCATCCGGCGTGAGGGGCCGGGTAACTGCGCGGGCCGGGCGCTCCACGCCGGGCAGCCGCTCCGACGGCGCCGCATCGCGGGATCTTTCGCAGCAGGAAGGGAAATCGGAATGGCCATGATGTTGCCCTCGCGCGCCAGGGATCGCCGCGTCCTGTCAGAGATCAACGTGACCCCCCTGGTGGACGTGATGCTGGTTCTCCTGGTGATCTTCATGGTGACGACTCCGATGCTGCAGCGGGGGACCGACATCCAGCTCCCCCAGTCTCAGCAGTCGGACGTCAAGGAGCAGGAGCGGATCACCGTCACCCTCACCCGGGAGGGGCGCATCCTGGTGGACGGCCAGGAGGTTCCCCGCACGGCGCTCCGGGATCGGCTCGTGGCCCTCACCCAGAATCACGACCGCATCGTCTACTTCCGCGGTGACGCCCAGGTTCCGTATGGTTTGGTCATCGAGGTCATGGACCTTCTGAAGGCAGCCGGCATCGAGACGGTGGGGATGATCACCCGGCGGCCTCCGGGCCAGGGGGACTGAGCGGCCGGTCGAGGGAGGACAGCGGTTCGGTCGCCCCACGACGACATCTCCCGCCGTGCGACGCGAGACTGCATGGATATCTTTGCCGGGATCCTGACCCTGCTGTCCGACTTCGTCATCCGGACGATCGGCACCCTGGGATATGGGGGGATCATGGTGGCCATGGCCGTCGAGAGCGCCTGTATCCCCCTGCCCAGCGAGGTCATTATGCCGTTCTCCGGCTACCTGGTGAGCCAGGGGCGGTTCACGCTGTGGGGGGTGTCGCTGGCCGGAGCGTTGGGCTGCACCGTGGGATCGGCGGTGGCCTATGCGGCCGGGGCCTATGGCGGGCGCCGGTTCATCCTGCGCTACGGTCGCTACGCGCTCATCACGCCGCGGGAGGTGGAGCGGGCCGATCGGTGGTTCGCCCGATACGGGATGGCCGCCACCTTCCTCAGCCGCCTGCTGCCGGTGGTTCGGACCTTCATCTCGCTGCCCGCCGGCATCGCGCGGGTTCCCTTCTTCCGGTTCCTGATGTACGCCTTTCTTGGCTCCCTCCCGTGGAGCTGGGTGCTGGCCTACGTGGGGATGCTGCTGGGCGAGCACTGGGACCGGGTCGGGGGCGTGTTGCGCTCTCTGGATGTGGTCATCGTGGTCGGCTTGGGGGCGGCTGCGGCATGGTTCGTCTGGCAGCATTGGCCGCGGCGGGCTCCCCAGCCTGAAGAAGAGTAGAGGGCGAGCATGGTCGGACTCCGTCTTTTTCCCCGGGGCGAGAAATTCCTCGGCATGTTCGTCGAGGCCGCGCGGAACGTGCATCAGGGGGCGCGATCCCTTCAGCAGATGCTGGAAGATTTCCGGGGCAGCGACGAGCAGTGGCGGGCGGTCGAGGAGTACGAACACGAGGGGGACAAGATCACCCATCGCATCCTCCAGATGCTGCACCAGACATCATTGAAGGCGGGAGACCGGGAGGACATCCACAGGCTCACCTCGGCCCTGGACGACGTCATCGATCTCATCGAGGGCTCGGCGGCCCGCATGGCGATGTACAAGGTCGCCAAGCCGACGCCGGAGGCGCTGCGGCTGACGGGGGTCATCGTCCGCTCCACCGCGCAGATTGTGGAGGGGGTGACTGCCCTGCCGAATCTTGCGCGCGTCCAGCCGCACTGCATCGAGATCAACCGGCTGGAAAACGAGGCAGACGAGATCGCCCGGAGCTCCATCGCGGCCCTCTTCACCGGAGACTGGGCACCGCTCGAGGTCTTCAAGTGGAAGGAGATCTACGAGACCATGGAGACCACAACAGACCGGTGCGAGGATGTGGCGAACCTGCTGGAAGAGATCTGCCTGAAGCGCTCCTGAGCGGGGAAGGGGATTCGGACGGCGGGCGCCTGTCTTGACATTGGTCAGTCGCGATTGTACCCTACGTAGTGGCGGAAATTGCGCCATTCGCAGGAGCGGAAGCTATGTTCGGCATCGGTATGCCGGAGCTGATGATCGTCTTCGTGATCGCCCTCCTGGTCTTCGGACCCAAGGAGTTGCCCAGGATCGGGCGGACGATCGGCAAGGCCATGGCGGAGCTGCGGCGGGCCTCGGACGACTTGCGCGATGGCCTCCAGCGCGAGTTCGACAATCTGGATCGGGAAGCGCGATCGGAGGAGCCCGACCATGCCGCCGCCCCACTCACGCTGGCTCCCGACGCGACCGTTCCCGCCGGGGATTCCCCCTCGGCATCGCCCGATGCCGGCACGGGGTCCGTTGCGCTCGGTCCCGAAGAGCAGCTCGACCTTCCCGGCCTGAGGGGACCGGCCGAAGTCACGGCGACTCCCAATCCAGCCGAGGTCTCCGCAGTCGCCGACTCGGCCGCATCCGAGACCCCGGCCGCCGCGAGCGTGGAAGAACCGCCGCAGCCGGCCGTGATTGCCGCCCCGCCTTCCTCATCTCCCGACACCCGGAATACCTGAGCGGGCGGGCACCGTGCCCGCCGGCACCATTTCGCGCCGGCCCGGTCCAGTCGTCGCGGCCCCGTCGGCTCTCGCCGCCGGATCAGGAGACAGACGGCCCTCCCTGGCAAAAAGCTTCCGGGATGTCCGTTCTCTTCCGGGGCGGTGCCGCAGCCGCTTGCGGACGGGGTCGAACGGCACGAACGTGACCTGCGTGAACTGCCGGAGGGCCGTCCGATCCCGGAGCCCCGTGATGACGGCCTGGTCATCGGAGGCTTGAAATTCCTGCCAGAGTTCCACGATCGCATTGAACACGAGAAAGACCATGATGATGATGAAGTCCGCCCAATATCTCACGACCACGGACAGGGCCGCTGCGACCTCGATCATCCAGGGGATGGGGCCCCAGAAGTTCCCCAGAAACTTGAGCAGCGGGCTGACCTTCTTTTTCTGGATGGCGTTCGGCCCGTAGGTTGTCGGTCTTCTTCCGGATCATCCGGCGGTGGCGGGGAGAGGGCGAAGGGGATCGCTACTGCCTTCCAACCAGCTGATTCAGGAAGAAGCCGTGCAGGCGCGTGTCTTGGGTGAGCTCCGGGTGGAACGCGGTGGCCAGGAGCCGGTCCTGGCGGGCGGCGACGATGGTCCCGTCGCCTAGGCGGGAGAGCACGGCCACGCCGGATCCCACGTCTTCGATGATGGGAGCGCGGATGAAGACGGCGTGGAAGGGGCCGCCGTCGAGCCCCGCGATGTCCAGGTCGGTCTCGAAGCTGTCCACCTGCCGCCCGAAGGCGTTCCGCCGCACCGCGATATCCATCGCCTCCAGGGCGGGCACGCCGGAAGCGTCCAGGCGCCTGGCCAGGAGGATCATGCCGGCGCAGGTGCCCCAGACGGGGAGGCCGTCGGCCGCCAGCTTCCGCAGCGGCTCCAGCAGGCGAGAGGTGCGCATCAGGCGGACGATGGTGGTGCTCTCGCCGCCGGGGATGATGAGGCCGTCGAGGCCCTCGAGCTCTTGGGGGACGCGGACCTCGCGGGCCGGGACCGCCATCCGCTCCAGGACCTCACGGTGCTCTCGAAAATCCCCTTGCAGGGCCAGGACGCCGATGGTTGGCATGGCTCGCACGTGAAAATAAAAACCCGACAATGAAAAACCGGTCAATGGAGGAGACGATCCTGCATTGTCCGGTTTTCCGTTGTCAGTTTTCCATTGAGAGTTGGTCGTACCGGCTACCAGCCGCGGACCGCCAGCAGCTCCTCCGGCTTCATGGATCGCACATCGCGCCCGGGCATGGCCTCGCCCAGGTCGCGCGAGACCTCGGCGATCAGCTTGGCATCCTTGAAGTGGGTGGTGGCCTGGACGATCGCCTTGGCGCGGGCCGCCGGGTTGGAGGACTTGAAGATCCCCGAGCCCACGAAGACGCCGTCCACGCCGAGCTGCATCATCAGGGCGGCGTCGGCGGGGGTCGCGATGCCGCCGGCGGCGAAGTTCACGACGGGGAGCCGGCCCACCTTCGCCACCTCGGCCACCAGCTCGAAGGGGGTCCCCAGCCGCTTGGCCTCCGCCATCAGCTCGTCCTGGCTCATCCCGTGCAGCTTCCGGATCTCGCCCAGCACCGACCGGGCGTGGCGCACGGCCTCCACCACGTTGCCGGTGCCCGCCTCGCCCTTGGTGCGAATCATGGCCGCACCCTCGCCGATCCGCCGGAGGGCCTCTCCCAGCTCCCGACAGCCGCAGACGAAGGGCACGGCGAAGTCGTGCTTCCAGATATGGTGCTCCTCGTCGGCGGGGGTGAGGACCTCGGATTCGTCAATATAGTCGATTCCCAGGGCCTCCAGGACCTGGGCCTCGACGAAGTGGCCGATCCGGCACTTGGCCATGACCGGGATCGTCACGGCCTGCTTGATGCGCTCGATCACCGTCGGATCGGCCATCCGGGCCACGCCGCCGGCCGCCCGGATGTCGGCGGGGACGCGCTCCAAGGCCATGACGGCACAGGCGCCCGCCTCCTCGGCGATCTTGGCGTGCTCCGGCGTTACCACATCCATGATGACCCCGCCCTTCAGCATCTGGGCCAGGCCCACCTTCACCGTCCAGGTTCCCTTCTCCATGAGCTGCCTCCCGAGTCTCCCGGTTTGTTCCATCAGGGGGTGTATTATATGCCGGCTCGGACGGCAATGCAATCTACACCTGCAGCCGGAGACAGCTCAGGATGCACTGCTGCCACGCGGAGCCGGTGGACTGACGACTGTCGGGCCGAAAGAGGGGGGTCTCGGCAGCTCACCAGGATACGGCAGCGGCGAAGGCGGTTCCAACAATCAGGAGGACGAGAGCCATGGCGATGGCGCGCGGACCGATACCCGGCCGGAGACGCCGAGCCGATCGAATCAATTCACCGGCACCGTTATTCCAATTCGGGCCCGATGAAGCGACAGGCGACCACCTGCAAGCATCGGGGGCACAGGTAGGCGACCCGGATGATCTGCGGGTAGCGGGACGACAGGGCGTCGGATACGGGTTCGGAGGGAATTCGACAGATTGGGCAGCGAGGCGGTCGTGAGACAAGCCTGTCCAGCATTACCATGCCGAACGCAAAGAGGGCGAGAAGTCCGCCCACGAGTATGGCCATCGCCGTCTCCTTCAGCGGCCGTCGTGCGCTGTCGCCGGACTCGATCTTCGGGCGGCCCCCGCCGCTCCGGGGAGGTTGTCGGCCGTCAGACCAGGACCTCACTGCCGAGGCCGGCCGCCAGGACGCCCGGGTCTTCCGCGGCCACGGCCAGCAGGCCATCGGCGACGGTCCGGTCGTTGGTGACCCGGGGCACCTTGTGCTGGTCTCCCAGCTTTCCGCTCTTCCGCAGCCATCGGTAAAACGTCCCGGAAGGCAGGGGAGTGGCCAGGGGGGGGATCATGCCGACGTCGCCCGTCCGCTTGGTGTGATAGTCGTTGTTCAGATTCATGAGCGTCTCGTCCAGGGTCCGGAGGAACACGCCCGGGTCCGGCGGGGAAGTGCGGAACTCCACCAGCCACTCGTGCCCGCCGCGGGACTCGCCCAGCGAGGGGTAGCGCGGCGCGACCGTGAACTCCACCGCATCCGCGCCCGTCACCTGACAGGCCCGCACCATGGCCTGCTCGACCTCCTCGACAATGACGTTCTCTCCAAAGGCGTTCACGAAGTGGCGGATCCGGCCGGCAATCTGCAGACGCAGCGGGTCGCGGGCGATGAAGCGCACCGTGTCCCCCAAAAGATAGGACCAGAGGCCCGCAGGGCTGCTGAGGACGATGGCGTAGACACGGCCCAGTTCGATGTCGGCCACCGTGTGGCGGCGGGGGGACTCGCTGCCCAGATCCTCGAGCGGCACGAACTCGTAAAAGATGCCGTAGTCCAGCATGAGCGTGAGGCCGCCGCCCGTCTCGGTTTGGACGGCCACGAAACCCTCCGATGCCGGGTACACCTCGATCCGGTGCAGCGGGCGCCCCATCCGCTCCTCGAAGGTCCGGAGGTAGGGCTCGAACGCCACGCCGCCATGAATGAACACTTGCAGGTCGGGCCAGCGCTGGGACAGGCTCTGAATGGGGCGGCCGGCGTCCCGGCAGGCCTGGGCGATGCGCTCGAAGAGGATGGTGACCCAGGACGGCATGCCGGAAAGGAGTCGCACGTCCTGCCACGCCGCCAGGGCGGCCACGGCCGCGATGCGCGCCTCCCAGTCCGGGATGGCGGCGGTGGCCGGCCCCGGAGAATATCGCCCCCGAATCCCCGGAGGGAGGCGGCGGACGACCAGTCCGGACAGGTCGCCGACCAGACACCCGTTGCCGATCGGGGTGAGGGTCGAGGCGCCGCCCAGGAAGAGCAGCGATCCCCCCAGGAGGGGGGCGGCCCCGACCCGCTCCACAGCCAGGAGGAGCGCATCCCAGCCCCCTTTCCGGTGGGACGCCAACGCTTCCGGGGGCACCGGGATGAGCTTGTCTCCGGCCGTGGTGCCCGACGTCTTCACCCAGTAGCGGGGTCGCCCCGGCCATGTGACATCGTGCGCCCCCTCGAGGGCGCGCGCCAGGAGCGGCTGAAGATCCAGATACCCGCGCACCGGAACCCGCGCCTGGTAGTCGGCCACCGACCGGATGCCGGCGAACCCGTGGACGCGGCCGAATTCGGTGAGGCGGGCGGCTGCCACCATCTGAAGGAGGGTTCGCTCCTGCATCTCGGCCGCACGCCGCCAGATCTGTTCCCAGGCCCGGCGGCGCTGCCCCGCATACCAGTCGAGGAGCGCGGCGAGCGGGCGGCCGATCATGCCGCCACTCCCGCAAGCGCGACGGGGCGTTGGCGGCGCTCCTGGGTGCGGGCCAGCCATCCCGCCAGGATGGTGTTGAAAGTCTCCGGCCGCTCCAGCATGGGGGCATGGCCGCAACGAGGCATGAGGAAGAGATCGGAGTCGGGAATCAGCGCGTGGAAGCGGCGGGCCACGTCGGGGGGCGTGATCCGGTCTTCCTCGCCCCAGATGATGCAGGTCGGGACGTCGATGCTGGGCAGACGTTCCTCGATGTTCCGGCGCTTGGCCGCGCGCGCCGCCTGGAGCAGTCGCAGGGCGGCATCGCGCGTGGTCACGGCTTGCTGGACGGCCTCCACCCATTGGGGGGTGACCAGGGTCGGGTCGTAGAAGATCTCCTCCATCTTCTCACGGACCCAGGCACAGCTCGGCCGGTGGGGGACTCCCCGCGTGAAGCTGCGCTCGAAGAGTCCCGAGGAGCCGGTGAGGACCAACCCGGAGACTCGCGCGGGGTGAGCCAGGGCCAGCTCCAGCGCCACGTGGCCGCCCAGGGAGTTCCCCCCGACGACGGCCCGATCCAGTCCCCGCAGATCCATGAACCGTTTGACGCGCTCGCTCAGGCCCGGCAGCGAGATCTCGGCGAGGTCGAGATCGAAGATCCGGAGGGCCAGCGCAATGGGACGGCAGAATCTGCCCAGGGTCCGGAGGACCGGCTCCCAGTGATCCACCTCGCCCATGAGGCCGTGGAGCAACAGAATCGGCTCACCCTGCCCCCGCTCGCGCCAGTGAAACTCCGCACCACCGATGTGACTCACCGTTGCCTCCTTTGTATGCCGGATCGTTGTGGTCTCTCCCGGTGTCAGCGCATGGGAGGAGAGATTGGGACGGGGGAGAGATACCGGCAACAGATTGCGGCGGAATGACTGCCGGATGACGGGAGAGTGAATTTGCGAGGGAGAAAATGTCACGGCGGGGTCATCACCGGGTCATCCTGGGTTGGTCTCATGGCATGCGTCGCGAGGTCCTCCCTCCGCGATGCGTGACCCTCCTCCCCCCCGGCGCGCCCAAGGGCGCGCCGGGGCCCTCCCTTCGGCGAGGGATGGGAAGCAACGGATATTCAGCAGGCGAGGAGCTGCGAGATGGCGATTAAAGCCGATCTCCACTGTCATTCGAGATGCTCCGACCAGCCCGAGGAATGGCTCCTGCGGCGGCTGGGAGCCCGCGAGAGCTACACGGAGCCGCGACAAGTCTACGACCTGGCCCGAAGGCGCGGGATGGACCTAGTGACCATCACCGATCACAACGAGATCCGCGGAGCCCTGGAGATCGCAGGGCTGCCGGAGGCATTCGTGAGCGTCGAGGCCACCGCCAGCTTCCCGGAGGACCGGTGCCGAATCCACGTCCTGGTGTTCGATGTGACCGAAGACCAGTTCGGGGAGATCCAGCGCCTGCGGGACAATCTCTACGACCTCCAGGCCTACCTCCAGCGCGAACGGCTGGCCCACAGCGTGGCGCATCCGCTGCTGCGGGTCGGCGGCCGCTTCTCGCTCTGGCACCTGGAGCGCCTGTTGCTGCTGTTCCCCTGCTTCGAGGTGGTCAATGCCAGCCGCCACCGGAGCAGCCGCGACCTGATGCACTGGCTGCTCTCGCGGCTGAGCGCGGGGCTGATCAGCGATCTTGCCAACACCCATGATCTGGAGCCCGTCGGGGAGAGCCCCTGGGTCAAGGGAAGAACGGGCGGCTCCGACGATCACAGCGGACTGTTCGTCGCCAAGGCATACACCGTGGCGGACGGGGCGGAAGACCGGGCCGGGTTCCTGGACCATCTCCGGCGCGGCCTGACCAGGGCGGAGGGCACCCCAGGAACCGCGCAGAGCTTTGCCCACACTCTGTACGCCATCGCCCATCAATTCTACCGCAGCCAGTTCCGGGCGGGCCCCGGGCCGGGCGGCGATCTCCTCGGCCAGCTGCTTCGCGAGTTCTTCGAGTCGGAGACCCCCGGGTGTCGCATCCTCCATCGTATCCGGGGATGGGGGCGGGCCATGTCCCCATGGAAGGAGCAGCATCGCCGCGAGGAGCGGGCCTTCAAGGAAGTGACGATTGACGCTCTGCGCGAGGTAATGGCGCGCGATTGGCAGTCGGCGTCGCTGCCGGTGGAGGGTCCGGCGCACCACCGCCTCAACCGGGAGACGTTCTTCCTGGCCAGCCAGCTCACCAACCGACTGCTCTTCGAGTTCACCCGCACGGCGGTGAAGAAATTCCTCAAAGGAAGCTTCTTCGGCAGCCTGCAAGCCCTGAGCGCCCTGGGGCCGGTCATCCTGGGGACCGGGCCGTACCTGTTCAGTTATCACAGCCAGAACAAGGACCGTCGCTTCCTGGCCGAGGTGCGCCGGCGATTTGGCGGTCCGGGCCCGTCGGCGGGACCGCGGCCCAAGCGGGCCTGGTTCACGGATACGCTCAACGAGGTGAACGGCGTGGCCACGACGGTCGCTGCCATGGCGGAGGCCGCCGGAAGGGTGGGAGCCGATCTGACGATCGTGTCGTCCACGGAGGATCCCCCGCCCCTGGGCGGAAGGCTCAAGAACTTCCCGCCCATCGGGACCATCACGTTCCCCGAATATGTGTTCCAGCCGCTGGCATTCCCTCCGGTGCTGAACGTGGTGGATTACTGCGAGCGGCAGGGGTTCACGGAGGTGATCATCAGCACCACGTTCAGCCTGGGCCTGACCGGTCTGGCGACCGCCCGCCTCCTGGGGCTCCCGGCCGTCGGCATCTACCATACCGACCTGCCGGAGTATGCGCTCCGGTACACCCAGGACGAGCAGGTGGCGGATCTGACGCGGCGGTACGCCCGATGGTTTTACGGCCAGATGGATCGGGTCTACGTGCGCTCCTCGGCATACCGCGAAGAGCTGGCGGACTGGGGGATCCCGCGGGAGCGGCTGCGGCTGCTTCCGGCAGCGGTGGACCTGGAGGCATTTCATCCCCAATGGCGGGATCCCGCCCTCTGGCATCAGCAGGGCCTGAACGGAGAGACCAAGCTCCTGTACGTGGGGCGGCTGGCGCGGGAGAAGGATCTGGATATCCTGGCGCGGGCCTACCGCCAGCTCCGCGAGCTGAGGTCGGATATCACCCTGGTCGTCGTGGGGGATGGTCCCTATCGGGACGGGTTGCAACGGGTCTGCGCGGGGCTGCCCGTCCTCTTCACCGGCTTCCTCTCCGGCGAATCGCTCTCCCGGGCCTACGCCTCCGCCGATATCTTCGTCTTTCCCAGCAGCACCGACACGCTCGGCAACGTGGTGCTGGAGGCGCAGGCCTCGGGACTTCCCGTCGTCGCCTGCAACGCCGGCGGCCCCCAGGATATCCTCCGCGAGGGGATCACGGGACTGCTCATCCCGCGGCGGGACCCCGAGCGGCTCGCCGCGGCGATTCGGGAGCTCGCGTCGGATGCCTCCCGCCGCCGCCGGATGGGCCTGGAGGCCCGTCAGCATGTGGAGCATCGGACCTGGGACGCCGCGCTCCGGGAATTCTGGTCGGATCTGGCTGACCTGGCGGCGGACGGAGAGTCGGCCCCCGACTCCGCGATCTGTGTCTCCGCAGCGTGCCGCCCCGGGGACCCTGCTCCCCGCACCATCCGTCCGGCGGCGTGAGGCGGGCCGGCCCGAGCGGTGGCATTTCCCGGCCAACCTGATCGGAATCAACGTCCTTACCCGGAAGCCCAGCCCCGTTTCGAGCATACCTCGCCGCCGGGGCGCCATGGCGGCCACGGCAGGAATGGGAAGAAGGCCCGGGGGGTGGAACGTCGACACACTCCGCGGGGGAGTTCCGGGGCTCGGATGGGGAATTCAGGCGGAATGTCGGAGGGGCCTTGTGAGAACCCTGGCTCTCGTGTCGTATGACCATTTCTTCGTGGATCCCCTGACCGCCCAGCCGCACGATCCTGACGTGCAGGCCTTGATGCGGGTGTGCAACGTCCACAATGTTGCCCTGGCCACGAACCTGGCAGCCGCCGACTTCGTCATTGCCGCGCTGGCACAGCGCGAGCGGGACGAGATCGCCCGCCTGGCGCGCAGCGCGGCGTGATCCCCTTCGGGAGTGAGCCGGCCTCGGCAGCCGCAGGCGTAACGGCAGAGAGGCTCTGCCGCACGGGATGACGGAGGAGCGATGTTGGGATACGCGGGGTCTCCCTCGTTTCCGATGGATCGCCAGGCGGTCCTGTGGAAGGTCCGCGACCTGTTCGGACGCACCCACGCCTTTCGTGACGCCTGGATCTCGGATCCGTCGCGCGGCCTCGAAGGAGAGGTGAGTGTCGAGGTCGGCTTTGGTGCGGGGCCGGCCCAGTTCAAGGTCACGGCCCCGTCGCTGGAAGAGGTCTACGCGATTCTGTACGAGCTGGCGACAGCCTTGCTGAAGAGCGAGAAAGCACACGCATCCGCGAACTGAAGAACCGGTCCCCGCTTCGGGAGAAATGCGCCTCCGAGGAAGCGCTGCGCATCCGCCCCGTCTCCCAAGCATCCGGTCTCCGCACGGGCCCAGGCTCACCGCCAGAACATGCAGGCGGCCACCGCGTCCACCAGGCGCCGCATGTCCGCCGGCGTCACGTCCCCGATGTTCCCGATCCGGAACGTATCGGCGGTCGAGACCTTCCCGGGGTAGATCACGAACCCGCGTGCTTTCAGCTCCCGATAGAATCGCGGGAACTCGAACGCGGGATGCGAGGGCGTGAGGAACGCGGTGATGATGGGGGACTGCAGGGTTTCGGGGAGGAGGGCGGCAAAACCCAGATGCTGCATGCCTCGAACCAGGACGCGGTGGTTCTCCGCGTACCGGCGGTAGCGCGCCTCGACCCCGCCTTCCGCCTCCAGCTCGCGCAGAGCCTGGGCGAAGGCGCGGACCACGTGGGTGGGGGACGTGTATCGCCACTTGCCGCCGTGCTCCTCCATCTCCCGCCACTGATCGTACAGATCGAGGCTCAGGGAGCGGGCCCGGCCTTTCAGCAATTCCATGGCTGCGCGGCGGGCGATGACGAAAGAGAAGCCCGGCACCCCCTGGATGCACTTGTTGGCGCTGCTGATAAGGAAGTCCGCCCCGACGGCCTCGGCGTCCAGCGGAATCCCCCCGAAGCTGCTCATGGCATCCACGATGCAGGTCTTGCCGAACCGCTTCACGACGCCGCCGATCTCGGCGATGGGGCTCAGCATCCCCGTGGTGGTCTCGCAGTGCACGACCGCCACGTGGGTGATATCCGGCCGCAATTCGAGCGTCCGTCCCAGGACCTGAAGGTCCGGCGGGTTGACCTCGCCGCTGTCGTTCACGAGGAAGGGGATGCGCAGCCGCCGCGCGATCTGCGCCATGCGGGCGCCATAGGCCCCGTTCACCAGGACCAGCAGCGTCCCGTCCTCAGGAAGAGCGGAGCCGATGGTTGCCTCGACCCCGAAGGTGCCGCTGCCCTGCATGAGGACCGCCGTGTACCCCTCGGCCCTCGTGGCCGCTGTCACCAGGCCGTTCCGAATCGTCTGGACGATCTCATGGTAGTCCTCGTCCCACGTGCACCAGTCGCGGAGCATGGCGGCCTTGACCGTCTTGGTGGTAGACAGAGGACCGGGCGTGAGCAACAGATACGGGTTGTCCGGCAGCGAGCGAACGTCCACGGTTGCCTCCTCAGGCGCGGTCGGGCGGTGCGCATCGATTCAGGCGGCGAATTTCCTGGCAAGACAGGCGCGAGCGGCCTCCAGTCCCTCAGGGCCGCTCGCCGCGCGCCAATCGCGCGTTGATCTCTTCGACGAGTGTGGGGCAGTCGGCGACGCCGTCCGCCACGTAATGGGCCCCGGCCTCCCGGAGCCTCCGCCTGATGGCCTCCAGGCGCGCCGCCAGGTCCCGAGAGTCCAGCGCGGCAACCTCGGCCTCGGTGAGCCCCAGCTCGTTGCCGGTCCTGGCCACCCCGATGGTCCACATGCCGGCGTTCAGCCCCTCCTGGATGTCGCTCACCGTGTCGCCGATCTTCACCATGGCCTCCATGGGATAGACCTGCAGCCGGATGGCGTTGAGGTAGCACATCCAGGGGAAAGGGCGGCCGGCCGGGACATCCGAGGAGCACACGACAGCGTCCGGGGCATAGCCGCGCTGCCGGGCCTCGGGGACCAGCATCTCCATCATGGGACCGGTGTATCCGGTGCTGGAGCCGATCCGCACCCTGCTCCGCCGGAGGGTCTCGACGGCCTCGAGAAGTCCCGGGATGGGGGCCGCGTGGCGCGCGACGCATTCGGTCATGAGCGGCTCCACGTCGGCCTCGCCCGGCTTGCGGCCGTGCGCGGCCCGCCACTTGGCCGTGACGGATGGTGTTTGACACATGCTTCGGACATGGTCCTTCTTCATGAGTCCCATGGGGCCTCGGGCTTCCTGCACGGTCACCTCGACTCCGCGGCGCCGGAAGACCTCCAAGAACACCGCCACCGGGCCGATGCAGCCGTAGTCCACGGCTGTGCCGGCCCAATCCAGGACAGCGCCCCGGATCGGGCCGCTGTAGGGAGCAGTGCGAACAGACACATCCATCGAGGCTCCTTTCGAGCGCTTGCGAGACAAGCGGAGCGACTCTACCCACGCCGGTATTACGAGAGGGTATTGCGCACGTGACAATTGGGTGACATCGCGAGGGGGAGGCGTGCCGGTCGGCTTTGCGGGCGTCTGCCGAACCGGCTGACCGATGACCCGAGGAATTCATCGAACTGTTCGCACCCGGTAACACAGGGGCACCAGAGTTCTGCCGGAATGAGCGTACGCATGCCGATTCTCCGATTCATCAGGAAGGCGATTTCGGCGGATGCCGATGGCGTAGCGGGTCTGCTGACCCAGTTGGGGTATTCCCATACAGGGGAATTTGTCCGGTGTCACAGCCGGCGTGCACTGGCCCATGAATTCTACCAGCGGCGAGGATTCGAGGAGTCTCCGAAGTATTTGATGAAGCGTCTGTGAAGCGTGAAGGCATATGGATTTCCAGGGAAGCAGTGAGCTGCCCCGCTCCCGGGCGGCCTGGATGGAAGTGCTGTCCCAGAGCCGGCCGGATACGGTGGCGCGATTGGCGCGCCGAGTTGAAAGCCTGGCCTCGTTCGAGGTGACACGCCCTCCGGCCCAGAGCCTGCTCCTCCTCACCGTGGAGGAGTCGGTCGAGGGCAACCCGTTTCATCCCGGGGAGATCCTGGTGTCGACCTGCGAGGTGCACCTCGCCGATCGCCTGGGCTTTGGCGTCTGTCTGGGCGGAGACCTGGAGCGGGCCCGCGGCTGCGCCATCCTCGATGCCGCGCTCCAGGCCGGCCTGCCGATGGCACCGGAGATCCTCCAGAGCCTCGCCGACGAGCGCGAGTGGCTGCTTCGCGGCCGCCATGCCGAGCAGGAAATGGTGCAGTCCACGCGCGTGCGTTTCGACACCATGGAGCCGCAGCGATGAGCGAGGCGGCCTTGCGCGAACCCGGCTTTGGAAACGCCTCCGATACCCAGGCCATGTTCCGCCGGCTGCTGGAGGCAACGGCGCGTCCCGGCACCGTGGTGCCGCTCGGCCACGCCCGGCTCGCCATCCCCCCGCAGCGGCTGCGGCCCGCCTGCGCACTCCTGCTGAGCATCCTGGACCCCGAGGTCATGCTCGCCGTGGAGGGACCCGAGGCAGCGGGCTTGGCCGAGTATCTGCGCACCAACACAGGTGTCCGGCCGGCCGCCTTGGAAGACGCTGATTTTGTGGTCGTCACGGGGGAAGGGTCCGGCGGTCGGGTTCGTGGGGCCAAATGCGGGCGTCTGGAGGCGCCGCACGAGGGGGCGACGCTCGTCTACGCCCCCACAGCGCTAGGGGAGAGGGGATCCGTCCTGCTGCGGCTCACCGGTCCCGGTATTCCGATGGAGCGGCGCCTCGCGGTGACCGGCATTGCCGCGGACGAGTGGCGAGTTCTGGACTCGCTCCGGGATTTTCCGATGGGGGTGGACATCTGGCTCGCCGCGCCGGACGGCCGGCTGGCGGTGATCCCGCGCTCGACCCGCTGGACGCTGGAGGTGTGACGTGGGGTATGTGGCGGTCCGCGGCGGGGAGGATGCCATCCGCAACAGCGAAACCCTCCTGGTCCTGTACCGGCGCCGGGGACAAACCGGGCCAATTCAGGTCCGCCAAATCCAGGAGCAGATGCGGTCGGCCGTGGATCGGGTGATGGCCGAGGGCTCGCTCTTCGATGCCACCCTGGCGGCCTTGGCCGTCAAGCAGGCGGAGGGCGACCTCGTCGAAGCTGCCTTCCTGGTGCGCGCCTACCGGTCCACGCTCCCGCGCCTCGAGACCACCCCCGTCCAGCGAACCCAGGAGCTGCGTCTCATCCGCCGCATCTCGGCGGCCTTCAAGGATGTGCCGGGCGGGCAGATCCTCGGCCCGACGCGGGATTACACCCAACGGCTCCTGGACTTCTCCCTCTTGGAGGAGTCCGAGGCCCTTCCCGAAGCGCCCTGTGTGCCCATGCCGGCCGGCACGCTCCCGGTCGAAAAGGTCTCGACGTTTCTGCGTCGCGAGGGGCTCTTGCCGGAGCCGCGGCGGGACGCGCCGATTCCGGTCGACATTACGCGGGAGCCCGTGGCATTCCCGATGCCGCGATCCGCCCGCCTCCAGCACCTCGCGCGGGGGGACGAAGGAGGCCTGCTGGCGCTGGCCTATTCCAGCATGCGCGGCTTTGGGAACGTCCATCCCACGGTGGCGGAGCTGCGCGTGGGCTATCTGCCGGTGCGGGTCTACGTCCCCGGCGAGCCCGAGCCGGTGACGATCGGCGAGGTGCTCGTGACGGAGGTGGAGCTGATCGCGCGCGACGGCGGCGGGGACGAGTCGCAGAGCGGGCCGCCCCGCTTCCATCTGGGATACGGCTTCGCCATCGGCCAGAACGAGCGGCGCGCCATCTGCATGGCGATTCTCGACCGGGCCATGATGGCCGAGCGGGCGTCGGCCCCGGCCGAAGATCAGGAATTCGTCCTGGCGCACATCGATGGCATCGAGGCGCAGGGCTTCACGAATCACTGGAAGCTCCCCCACTACGTGGACTTCCAATCCGAGCTGGACCGGGCCCGCGCCGGCAGGGCGGCCCCCGCCGCCGCGGCCGAGCCGGTCCACGCGGAGACCTCCGCGTGAGCTACGCGTTTGCCTTTCTGGACGAGCAGTCCAAGCGGGCCGTTCGCCGGGCCCTGCTGAAGGCGGTGGCCATTCCGGGGTACCAGGTGCCCTTCGTCTCGCGAGAGCTGCCCATCTCGTACGGCTGGGGGACGGGAGGCATCCAGATCACATCCGCCGTGATCGGGCCCACCGACACGCTCAAGGTGATCGACCAGGGGGCCGATGACAGCGTGAACGCGCTGAACATCAAGCGCTTCTTCGCGCGGACCGCGGGGGTCGCCACGACCACCGAGACTGCGCGGGCGACCATCATCCAGACGCGCCACCGGATTCCCGAGGAGCGCCTGCGGGCCGATCAGCTCCTGGTGCTCCAGGTGCCGTATCCCGAGCCTCTCCGGCTGGTCGAGCCGCGCGAGACGGAGACCGCGCGGATGCACGCCGAGGCGGATTACGGCCGGATGTATGTCGCGCTCTATGAGGACATCGTCCGGCACGGCACGATCACCCTGCCTTGGCAATACCCCACCCTGGTGAACGGCCGCTACCTGATGAGCCCGAGCCCGGTGCCGCGGTTCGACAATCCGAAGCTGCATCAGGCGGACTGCCTGTTTCTCTTCGGCGCCGGTCGCGAGAAGCGGGTCTACGCGGTGCCCCCCCTCACCGACGTGGTCTCGCTCGCCTTCGAGGACCACCCCTTCCGGGCCGAGTCCTTCGACCGTCGCGCCTGCCAGCGCTGCGGATCCACCGATACCTATCTGGACGAGGTGATTCTGGATGCGGCGGGGACGCGGAGCTTCCAGTGCTCCGATACCGCATTTTGCCGGCGGCGGCGCGAGGACCCCGACATCCCGCGCGAGTGGGGAGGAGCTCACCCATCGTTGGCGGGGCGCTCCACATGATCCCGCTCCTGTCCGTCCGGGAGCTGACCGTCACGTACCCGAACGGCGTGGTGGGCTGCGGAGGCGTCTCCTTTGACGTCCAGCCCGGCGAGGTCCTCGGCGTGGTGGGGGAGTCGGGATCCGGGAAATCGAGCCTCCTGAACGCCCTGGCCATGGCGCTGTCGCCCAGCCACGGGTCCGCCGTCTTCCAGAGCCCCGGCCGCGGGCCGCAGGCGCTCTTCGCCTTGAACGCGCAGAGCCGGCGCTGGCTGCGGCACCGGGAGATCGCCCTGGTTCACCAGAACCCGCAACGGGCGCTCAACTTCGACCTCTCGGCGGGGGCCAATGTCGCCGAGGCACTCCTCATGGCGGAATGGCGCCACTACGGCCGGATCCGCGCCCGGGTGGCGGAGCTGTTTGCCCGGGTCGAGCTCGAACGTCGGGCGCATGGACGAACTGCCGGGGCGCTTCTCCGGAGGCATGCAGCAGCGCGTGCAGCTCGCCAAGGCCCTGGCGAGCGGCCCGGCCCTGCTGCTGCTGGACGAGCCCACCGGCGGGCTGGATGTCTCGATCCAGGCGCGGCTCCTGGACCTGATCCGGGAGCTGTCCCGGGACCTCGGCACCGCCATGCTCCTGGTGTCGCACGATCTGGAGGTGGTCCGCCTGCTTGCCCGCCGGACCCTGGTGATGCAGCAGGGGCGCGTCGTCGAGGCGGGCCTCACGGACCAGATCCTGGAGGACCCCCAGGAGCCGTACACGCAACTCCTCGTGCATTCCATGCTGACATGACCATGACGCCGCGTCTCGAGGTCCGGGAACTCACGAAAGGCTTCACGCTGCACATGCTGGGCGGGAAGCGGCTGATGGCGTTCGTGGATGTGCAGTTTACCCTCGACCCCGGGGAGTGCCTCCAGATTGAGGGTCCGAGCGGCGTGGGGAAATCCTCGCTGCTCAAGTGCTTGTACCGAACCTACCGCCCCTCACACGGCCGGGCCGTCCTCCACACCGACGGGAGAAGCGTGGACTTGGCGTCCGCGCCCGAGTCGGACATTCTGGACCTGCGGCGCCGGGCCGTCGGGTATGTCAGCCAGTTCTTCTCCGCGATCCCGCGGCAATCCGCCGCGGCCGTGGTGGCCGAGCCGCTTCTGGAGCTGGGGTTGGATGCACCGACTGCGCGGCGCCGCGCCGAGGCGATGCTGGCCCGCCTGGACATCCCCAAGCCCCTCTGGGAGGGCTTTCCCGCCACGTTCAGCGGCGGCGAGCGGCAGCGGGTGAACCTGGCGCGCGCCTTCATCGCCCCGCGGGAGCTGATCCTGCTGGACGAGCCGACGGCCAGTCTGGATGCCGCGCGGCGCGACATCGTCTTCTCCCTGCTGGCCGAGCTGAAGCGGGCCGGTACCGCGCTCATCGCCGTGCTCCATGATGCCGTGCCGACCGCGCTCGTCGACCGTCGCCTCCATCTGCAGGAGGTTGAATCGTGAGGCGTTGCTTGCCGGTGGCCGGGGATTCCCGGGCGGCTTTGGCGGGGCGGCTGGCCCTGCTGGGGGGACGGATTGCCCTGGAGCGCGCCCGGCTGCCCGAGATTCAGTGGAAAGAGGACGGCTCAATGGTGACGGATGTCGATATCGCCGTCCAGCAGTATATCTCGGCCAAGATCCGGCAGGAATTCCCCCAGGACGGCATCCTCGGAGAGGAGGGGTCCGAACCGGCCACCTGGCCTCCCGAGACGCGGACCTGGTGGGTGCTGGACCCCCTCGACGGCACGGCCAACTTCGGTCTGGGAATTCCCGGCTTCGCAGTGTCCGTGGGCGTCCTGCGAGACGGGCAATCCTGGGCGGGCGCCGTATACGATCCCACGGCGAACTGGCTCTATCTTGCCTGCGCGGGGCTGGAAGCCTGGCTGAACGGCCACCGGCTCCGGCTTCGCCCGCGGCCGCTCTCCTCGCAATCCTTTGTCGCCATCCGGACCCCCTACGAAGGGGAGATCCCGCCATTCGTCGCGCGGTGGCTCCGTCGATATCGGTTGCGCCGGTTTGGCTCGACGGCACTGCAGCTGTGCTATGCGGCCTCCGGAGGTCTGGCGCTGATTCATGATCAACGGGCATTTCTATGGGATGTAGCAGGGGCCGCCGCTGTGCTGCTGGAAGCCGGCGGGGTCCTGACCACGCCGGAGGGGAGCCCGTTATTCCCGGTGGCTGCCTCCGCGTACTCGGGCGAGCCAATCGCATTCCTCGCCGGGGATCCGCTCTGCCATCCGGTCGCGCTGGCCGATATCCGCGCCGGACGCAATGGTGACGCGCCATGACGGAGAGGGGACATGCTGTGGAGGCGAGGCGATTCATCCTCCGGGGCGGGGACATTGCGACGCCCACCCGGGTGATCAGCGGAGGGGCGCTCGTCATCGAAGGGGGGCGCATTGCCGCCGTGCTGGAGACCACGCCGCCGCTGGGCGGCGAAGAGGTGCTGTGGGTCTCCGGCCTCATTGCGCCGGGCTTCATCGATCTGCACTCGGACGCCTTGGAAAAGGAGATCCGGCCGCGACCTTCGGCCGTCATGCCGGTAGAACTGGCCCTCATGGAGTTCGATCGCAAACTGGCGGGCCACGGGATCACGACAATCGTGCACGGGCTGTGCTTCACCGAAACCGACGGAGACTTCCGCGCCTACGCCGACTCCGAGCGAACTGCAGGAATCCTCCGGCAGGGAAGGACCACCTATCTGGTTCGGCACCTCCTCAACGCCCGGTACGAGGTGACGGATTTTCGCGCAGCGCCGACCGTCCACCGGCTTCTGGAGGCCGGCGCACTGGCGATGGTCTCCTTCATGGACCACGCCCCCGGGGCGCGGCAATTCAAGAGTCTCGCCGATTTTGTTCGTTATTACGCGCCCACCCTCGGCCGCGACCCGGAGTCTGTGCTTCGCCTGGCGGAGGAAAAGCACCGGCGAAAGCGGGAGGATCGCGAGCTCCTGGAGGCGACGGCGATTGGGCTGGCAGAGGCGGCCCGGGCCCGGGGGGTCGTCCTGGCGTCCCATGATGATGAATCCGCGCGGGACGTTGCCTGGGCCGTGCAGCGAGGCATCACCATCTCGGAATTTCCCGTATCCGTCGAGGCGCTGCTGGCGGCCCGGGAACACGGGCTCCACATCGTCATGGGTGCCCCCAACGCGCTCCGGGGGGGCTCCACCTCGGGAAATCTCTCGGCGCTCGAGGCGATCCGGCAGGGGGGCATTGACAGTCTGTGCTCGGACTACTATCCCGCGTCGCTGCTCCACGCGGCCGTCGGGCTGCAGGCCAAGGGGGCGACCAGCCTGCCGGAGGCCCTACGCCTGGTGACCTTGCATCCGGCGCGTGCGCTTGGGCTGGACCGAGACATCGGATCGCTGGAGGTTGGAAAAGCCGCCGACCTCGTGATCGTCAACCAGCGACAGGGTATTCCCGTCGTGACCCGGACCTTCCATGGAGGCCGGGAAGTGTTTGCCGCCGGATACGGATCACTCGGCGCTGCCGCGGCCGCCTAGCGCGGCGGGGCAGGGAAGGCGGCGGGGTTGCGCTCGCAGGGCCTCCCGGCGTTCCCTGACAAGGCCCCTGTCCGACGCTTCCGGCTCGAACCAGCCGGCTAAGCATGCGTCTCCCACCTGTCGCATTGAGGAGGTGCCGCCCCGATGGGCAAGATCAGCATGGTGATGTTCGACCTGTCCGGAACGACTGTTCATGACGATACCGGGGTGCGGGATTGTCTCTATGCGGCTGCGCAGGAATATGGCCTCACGACCACGCCGGAGGAGATTCTGTACCACATGGGGACCAACAAGATTCACCTGTATCAATTCCTGATCGCCCGGGCCCGGGGGCGCAAGATTGACTTCGAAGACTTCGAGAAGATCAAGGATCCCGCCACGTACGCTGAGGCAAAAAGAGTGTTCGACCGATATCAAGAGCTCATGCTCGGCCACTACCGGACGCAGTGCAAGGAAGTACCCGGCGCGGCCGACGTGTTCCGCTGGTGCCACGCGCACGGGATCAAGGTGGCGACGGACACCGGTTTCCACCGGATCATCACCGAGGCGATCATGGAAGGCCTGGGCTGGGTGCGGGATCGCCTGGTGGACCTCTCGGTGGACGTGGAGCATGTCCCCGGGGAGGTGGGCCGCCCGGCGCCCTTCATGATCTTCTACGCGATGACCCGCCTCGGCATCCAGAGCGTGCACGAAGTGATCAAGATCGGGGACACGCCGGCTGACATGCTGGAGGGTCGCAATGCGGGATGCCGAGGGGTGATCGGCGTGCTCAGCGGTCCGCGGCCCGTCACCGACTGGGGGAAGTACTGGCACACGCACGTCATCCCGAGTGTGGCCGATCTGCCGCACCTGATCGAAGCCGAGTTCAGCTGAGCAGGGTGCACTCATTGCCGCCTGACCCGGGTCGAGCTCGCGTGACCCGGAAGTTCGATCGCCTCCAGAGAGCCTGTCGTTCGCACGGGAGAGGGAAGATGCCGGAAACTTCCAATGCCGCCGTCATGATCGCGCCCAACAAGCCCCTGGAGTTTCGCCGGTACCCTCTTCCCTCGGTGGAGGCGGGCGCGGTGCTGGTCAGGATCCTGTGTTCCACAATCTGCGGATCGGACCTGCACACGTGGCTGGGTCGCCGGAGCAGCCCCACCCCCGTCATCCTCGGCCATGAAATCGTGGGCGAGATCGTGGAGCTGGGGAAAGGGGTCACCCATGACTCGGGCGACCGCCCCCTCAAGGTCGGGGATCGGATCACCTGGACGATCATGGACGGCTGCGGGAAATGTTACTCCTGCCGAGAAAAAGGCCTGATGATGAAGTGCATGCGCCTGAAGAAGTACGGGCACGACAGTTGCGAGAATCCCCCGCATCTTCAAGGTGGGTTTGCGGAGCACTGTTACATTACTCCGGGGACCTGTGTGGTCAAGATCCCTGACAATCTGACGAACGAGGAGGTTGCGCCGGCCAACTGCGCCCTGGCGACTGTGTCGGCAGGATGGGACGTCCTCAAGATTCGCCCCTTCGAAAATGTCCTGATCCTGGGGGCAGGCGCACTTGGCATCTATGCGGCGGCGCTCGCCAGCCACACCGGGTGCAACAAAGTGATCGTCACGGATATTCTGGATCATCGGCTGAACCTGGTGAGAGAGTTCGGAGCCACCGACGTGATCAACACGAACGGGATGGAGGCCGAACGGGTCGTTCAGACGGTCCGGTCCTTGATCGGGGGACACGGGGTGGATCTGGCCATGGAGGTGGCGGGCGCTCCGGCCCTCATCCCTGTCGGGCTGAAGTGCCTGCGGACGGGGGGCCGGATGGTGCTTCACGGCACACCCCTTCCTGGATCGCAGTTCAGCTACGACGCTTCCGATATCATCTTTCGCTGGTTGCAGATCCACGGCGTTCACAACTACGACACGAAACACCTTCAGATGGCTGTGGACTTCCTGTCCCAGACGAATCACAAATTTCCATTTCACAAACTGGTTACCCATCGGTGTGAGCTGCATGAAATCAACGCGGCGCTGAAGCTGGCCGAGTCCGCCATGGGGATCCGGGTGGCCGTGTTGCCCTGAGGGTTCGGTGCCGCCGGCGCGCAGGAGGGAAGGCCCTTCCGCCGCGGATCTTCATCGTGCGGTAACGCGGATTTCACGTCACCGCCCTATGATATCCCTGTATTGAGGAAGAGAAGCGGCCCATCAGCGGCAACTGTCTTCCCCCTCCAAATCCTGAAAGTGAGTGGTAGACCACGCATGCATCAATGGATACGTCGCATCCACGTAGTCATGAAAGGAGCATCGGTATGAAAGGAGTGTCGCGGTTCCTGGCAGTTCTTCTCTCGACATCGCTCGTGGCGTGCACCCTCCTGGCGGGCTCCGCCTCGGCAGCCTCCTCGATCAAAGAGCCTGATACCATCACCTTGACCTGGCTGCCCAACAATTCGGGAGACAACCAGAAGGCCATGCGCGCGGAGTTCGATAAGATTATCGCCAACGCCACCGGTAAGAAGGTCCAAGATAAATTGACCACGGACTACAACATCGCGATCGCGGCGATAGACTCCGGCGATGCTCAGATGGCCTGGCTCGGACCCTTCGAATACATGACGGGCCATGCCAGGAATCCTCACATCGTTCCCTTGGTGGTCGAAAGTGGAGATTCGGGGACCACGCAGGACGCCCTGTACCACAGCCGCCTCCTTGTCAAGAAGGGCAACGAGGGCCAGTACAAGTCGAGCGATGGCTATTCGATTGACAACATTGCCGGAAAGAGGATTTCCTTTGTGTCAACCAGCTCGACCTCGGGATTCAACATGCCGTCCTCGGCCATCTTGGCCAATTTCCACAAGCAGGAGAGGTGGAAAGGTCTGACCCGGGACGACCTCATGCAAGGAGGCGCGGGCAAGTTCTTCCGCCAGGTGATGTTTTCGGGCTCTCACCAGCTGTCCTTGGCCAACCTCCTCATGGGCAAGGTGGACGTCGCCGCCGTGGATGACATCGACGTCATGAGCTACCTGGATCTCGCCTCGGGCACCGACAACCAGGAGGGGGCGGTCTATACGGTACGGAAGGGCGCCGACGCCCCCTTTGCGGACCTGGCCGGCGCGCAATTCATCATCATCAAGTCGATTCCGGTCCTCAACACCCCCTTTGAGGCCAACGACGCCTTCCTGACTCATGACACCCTTGAGAAAATTGTTCGGGCGCTGACGGCGGACGACGTGAAGAATAACGAGATGATCTTCCGCCCGAAGGGAAGCACCGTCGCCGGCCTCTTCGTTCAACCGCACGTCTTTGTCAAAGTCGAGGACGCCTGGTACAACCCGATGAGGCAGGTTCTCGGCATCCACTAAGGACTGAATCGCCGAGGGTGCCCTGGCCAAAGACCTCGGCAGAAGAGCTGACGATGAGGGGCGTCCAAGCCGACCGTGTCCATGCCTACACATGGGCGAGGCGTGTTTCGACGCCCCTCCGTTATTGAGGAAATCCGTATGGCTTTGCTGGAAGTGAGAAACCTCAGGAAATGCTACAACGGGGCGACTCCGGCCCTCGCGGATGTCAGCTTTACAGTCAACGAGGGAGAGTGCGTCTCCGTCATTGGCTCGTCCGGGTCGGGAAAAACGACACTTCTGCGCTGTATCAATCGAATGATTGAGGCAACAGATGGTGAGATCTCTTTTGGGGGAGTTGTCGTTTCGAGGCTGAGGAAGGGGGAACTGCGGGAAGTACGAAGAAAGATAGGCATGATCTTTCAGCAACACAATCTTGTTGAGCGGTTGACTGTCATCGAGAACGTACTCCACGGCAGGCTTGGGTACAAGTCCACGCTGGCCGGTGCACTGGGCAGATATACGCAGGAAGAAAAAAGGAAGGCCTGTGAGATTATCGAGATGCTCGGCCTGACCGAGCATCTGTATAAGCGCTGCGATCAGTTGAGCGGCGGCCAAAAGCAGCGAGTGGGCATCGCCAGGGCCTTGGTGCAAAATCCCAAGATGATCCTGTGTGACGAGCCGATCGCCTCGTTGGACCCGGGCACCGCAAAGATCATCATGGACCATCTGAGAAGCATCTGCACGGATTGGGGCATCACTCTGATCATTAGTCTGCACCAAGTGGAGGTTGCCCTTAACTACTCGGATAGGATCATCGGTTTCAGCAGGGGGAGAGTGCTTTTCAACGGCCCTCCGGCCCGACTCACCAGCGAACGGATCGCTGAGATTTACGATTCGGAGTGCAATGGTTTGATACTCAACATGGGGGACCATTACCGTCCGGTGGTTGCGTCGGCGCAGTGTCGTGTGTGCTGAGCGGATGGGGAATACGGGTCCGTCACCCATCATGGGGAATCGACGCTGCAATGCAAGTTGACGTCTTCACCAGGCGCCGGAACAATGCCCTGGTATTCTTCGGCGCGGTCGCCCTCCTGACTGTCGCCTCGATTGTCATTACCCAGTACAACATTGAAAAAGGGTTCACCAGCCTCTTCAAGGCGTTCGTCTGGGGGGGGTCCAATTTCTATCCGGACGCACAGTCGCTCGCAAAACTCCCGGATATTACAAGCAAGCTATGGGACACGGTGCTGATTTCTGTCGCGTCAACCTCCGTGGCCGGCTGCCTGTCCATGGTGTTGGCATTGGCCGGATCCCGGACGACACGGCCCCATGCCGCCTTCACCGTCATCGCCCGGGGCATCGGCTCTTTCTTCCGCAACATCCCTCTGGTTGCCTGGGCCATGGTGTTGATGTTGGCCTTCAATCAAAGCTCCGTCACCGGTTTTCTGGCACTGTTCCTCGGTTCGCTTGGATTTCTCACCCGAGCGTTCATGGAGACGATCGATGAAGTGGGTGGCCACGCCGTTGAAGCTTTGCGGGCGGCCGGCGCGGCGTATCCCCACATCATCTTCCAGGCGGTTCTGCCATCCGGCATGCCCCAGATCGTCAGTTGGCTCCTGTTCATGATTGAAACAAACATCCGGGACGCCGTCTTGGTGGGATTCCTCACCGGGACCGGTATCGGGTTCGCCTTTGATGTGTATTACAAATCCTTCAATTACCACGCGGCAAGCCTGGTGGTGGTTGTCACCATCATTGCCGTTATTGCCATGGAAGCGATGTCGAATTATGTCCGAAGGATCATTCTCTGATGGAAGTTGACGCGCAGTTGAAGCATTGGGGGACGGAAAACGGCCTGGAGGAAAGACGAGGCCTGCGGCCGGCTTCGACCATGCCCGTCACCCGCGCCGATGTCGCGATCCGGGTCACCCTGCTGGTGTTGGCGGCGGTTACCGTATACGGCTTGCTGAGCATGGATTATTCGGGCGTCGACATACGGCAGGGGATCGTCGATACGCTGAAGAACTGCCAGACAATCTTCCTGCACCCGTTCTCCCACCGCCTCACGGTGCGAGATGCCTTTTCCGAAGTGGTGATAACGATCGGCCTGGCAGTTCTCACTACCGTGTATGGTGCGGTCCTGGCATTGTTCCTCGGGCTCATGGGGGCGCAGAACTTGGCCCCGAAACGCCTGACAAATGCCGTCAAGGGGTTTGTCGCATTCATTCGCGCAGTTCCGACGATCCTCTGGGTGCTAATATTTGCGGTGGCTGCGGGATTGGGCAGCACGGCGGCCGTCATCGGCCTGACATTCCACTCGGTCGGGTACCTGACCAAGGCGTATGCCGAGTCCTTTGAAGACCTGGACCGGAGTGCCATCGAAGCCCTGATGGCCACCGGGGCGAATTGGTGGCAGATTGTCTTCCAGGCGGTCCTCCCGTCGTCGGCTACCTATCTGCTGTCCTGGACCTTCCTGAGGTTCGAGATCAATTTCGGCAATGCCGTGGCCATGGGGGCGGCAGCCGGAGCGGCCGGGATAGGCTTTGACCTGTTCATGGCCAGCGGGTTCTACTTCGATCTGCGGGAAGTGGGGCTGATCACGTACTTCATTCTGGCCTTTGCTATACTCCTTGAGACGTTCGCCACCAGGATGAAAGCCAAGCTCCACCGTCAGTAGCGGAACGGAGCAACGGTGTGGAACCCGGCATCGGGATCGTGCTGGCGGTTCATCGAAGCGCGACGCATACTTTTGTCAAGCAGGCGGAAGAGAGCATCCAGCTCCTACCGGGGCTCGGCGTGGAGGGGGATGCGCATTTGGGAAGGACGGTACAGCATTGCTCGCGGGTCGCGCGCGATCCAACGCAGCCCAACCTCCGCCAAGTGCATCTGATCCACGCAGAGCTGTTCGATGAGCTTCGGGGAAAGGGCTACGATATCCTACCCGGACAGATGGGTGAAAATATCACCACGCGCGGCGTTGGTCTGCTTGACCTGCCAGCAGGCACACGGGTGTACCTGGGGATGACCGCGCTGGTAGAAATAACGGGCCTTCGCAACCCGTGTGTGCAATTGGATCACTTCCGGTCCGGGCTGATGAGGGCGGTACTGGGTCGTGATGAAGACGGGAAGATTATTCGAAAGGCCGGCGTGATGGGTGTCGTGCTCTCTGGAGGTGTGGTGAGGCCCGGGGATCCGCTCCGCGTTCAACTGCCGCCGCAGCCGCACCACCCCCTCGAACGAGTCTGAGACACGTTCCAAGCAGCAGGCAGCAGGATGCGGATCGATCGCACGTTGATCTGCCAATTGTGGGTCATGGCGGGGCGGGCGTTGTGGCCCGCCGGATGATCCGATTGCGGTGCGGCCACGTGGGGGCGCAGAAAGGACGGCGCGCGGGACTCCGGCCAGGCGGAGCTACGGGTGGTCCTGCGGGGCGGTCGGGTAGGGGGCGTGGCGGATGTTCTTGCCCTCAACGAGGTACACGGCCATCTCGGCGACGTTGGTGGCGTGGTCGGCGACCCGCTCCAGGTAGCGCGACACCAGGATCAGGCGGATGGCCCGGGTGATGGTCCGCGGATCCTCCATCATGAAGGTGAGGAGCTCCCGGAAGATCTGGTCCTTCAGGGCGTCCACCTTGTTGTCGGTCTCGATCACCTCGAGCGCCAGAGCGACGTCCTTGCGCACGAAGGAATCCAGGCTGTCCCGCAGCATCTTCTGCGCCATCTGGCTCATGAGGGGGATGTCGATGTAGGGCTTGAGCTGGGGATCTTCGTTCAGCTCGAGGGCCCGCTGGGAGATGTTCACGGCCTGGTCGGCCATCCGCTCCAGGTCGGTGCTGATCTTCATGGCGGTGGTGATGAACCGCAGATCGATTGCCGCCGGTTGGTTGAGCGCCAGCAATCGGATGCAGTCCTCGTTGATCTCCACCTCCAAAGTGTCGGCCTTCTTGTCGGCGGCGATGGTCTCCTCGGCCAAGCGGGAGTCCCGATCCACCAGGGAAGTCACGGCCTGCTCGACCATGGTCTCGACCAGGCTGCCCAGCTTGAGCGTCTTCTGTCGAACGTCCTCCAACTCGTCGTGAAAATGGCGCGTCATCTCGTCCTCATTCTTGCGGGCGGCAGCCAGGGAGGTGGACAGCCTCGCGCGCGAGCAAGACACTCAAAGAGCCGCCGAGAACGATCACCCGCATCATCCGAAGCGGCCGGTGATGTAATCCTCGGTCCGCCGATCCCGGGGATTCGTAAAGAGCTGTGAAGTCTTGTCGAATTCCACCAGCTCCCCCAGCAGGAAGTACGCCGTCATCTCGGATACCCGGGCCGCCTGCTGCATATTATGCGTAACGATGACGATCGTCAAATCCTGTTTGAGCTGCAGGATCAACTCCTCGATCTTGGTCGTGGCGATGGGGTCCAGGGCCGAGCAGGGCTCGTCCATCAACAGGACCTCGGGCTTGACCGCCAGCGCCCGGGCGATGCACAGCCGCTGCTGCTGCCCACCCGAGAGGCTGGCGCCCGACTTCCCCAGCTGGTCCTTCACCTCGTCCCAGAGGGCCGCATGGTGCAGGGCCTGTTCGACCGTTTCCTGGATGACCCCGCGGTTCCGAACCCCGTCCAGACGGAGTCCGGCCGCCACATTGTCGAATACCGACATCGTCGGGAACGGGTTCGGTTTCTGAAAGACCATGCCGATGCGCCGGCGGACGTGCACCGGATCGACAGTGGGCGCGTACAGGTCCTCTCCGTCCAGGATGACCTGGCCTTGGGCTCGGGCACCCGGGACGACCTCGTGCATCCGGTTCAGGCATCGGATGAAGGTCGATTTGCCGCATCCCGACGGGCCGATGATCGCCGTCACGGCCAGGGGATCGACCGCCAGGTCGATCCCCTGGAGGACATGGACCTGGCCGAACCAGGCGTGGAGCTGTCGCACCCGAATGCCGTCCGCCATACTTACCTCACGCCGCCGAAGCGACCCTTAGTCACCGTGCGGGCGACCAGGCTGGTCAAGAAGATCAAGGAGATCAGGACCAGCGCCCCCGCCCAGGCCTGCCGGTGCCAGTCGTCGTAGGGGGCGATGGCGTAGACGAAGATCTGGAGAGGCAGGGCGGCGATGGGCTGGTCCAGGCCGCTCTGCCAGTAGTGGTTCCCGAAGGCCGTGAAGAGCAGGGGGGCCGTCTCCCCCGCGATGCGGGCCAGCGCCACCATGACGCCCGTGATGATTCCGGATCGGGCGGTGGGCAGGACCACGCGCAGGATCACCTTCCACTGGGGAATGCCCAGCGCCAGGCCGGCCTCCCGCAGGGAGGCAGGCACCAGTCGCAGCAGCTCCTCCGTGGTCCGGAGAACGATGGGAAGCATGATGACCGCCAGCGCGAATCCGCCGGCCAGGGCGGAGAAGCGCCGCATGGGCAGGACCACGACCGTGTAGGCGAAGATGCCGATGACGATGGACGGGACGCCGTTCAGGACGTCGGCGAGGAAGCGGATCGCCCCGGGAAGCTGCCGGTCGCGCGACTCGGCCAGATAGACGCCCCCCAGAATGCCGATCGGGAGGCCGAGGCAGGAGGCCAGGCCGACGAGGATCAAGGTGCCGACGATGGCATTGGCCATTCCCCCGCCAGGCTCGCCGACGGGTTTGGGCAGATGGATGAAGAAGGCCAGGTTGACTGCGGAGGCGCCCTGGTAGACGAGAAAGATCAGAATCAGGATCAGTGGCAGGACCACCGTGGCGGCAGACAGGGCCGCCAGCCACTCCATCAGCATGCTGACCGCTGGCCGGATGTGACGATTCACTCTCGGACCTCCCGGACGGTCCCGCCGACACTCCAAACCAGAAGGCGGGCCAGGGCATTGATGATCACGGTCACGACCAGCAGTAGGAGCCCCACCTCGATCAGGGCCGACAGGTAGAGATCGGAGGTCGCCTCCGTGAACTCGTTGGCGATCATGCTGGCCATGGTGTAGCCGGGGGCAAAGAGCGAGGCGGAAATGTCCGGGCGGTTGCCAATGACCATGGTTACCGCCATGGTCTCGCCCAGGGCGCGTCCGAGGCCAAGCAGGACGGCCCCGATCAACCCGGATTTCCCGTAGCGAAGGACCGCCAGGCGTGTCGTCTCCCAGCGAGTCGCCCCCAAGGCCAACGCGGCCTCACGCTGGGAATTCGGCACGGCCAACAGGACCTCTCGCGCCACCGCGACAATGTAGGGGAGGATCATGATGGCCAGGATGATGCCGGCTGCCAGCATCCCCACCCCCAGCGGGGGACCCTGAAACAGGGGCAAAAACCCCAGGGTCTTCCCCAGGGCGGGCTCCACCCAGTTCCGGAGGAAGGGGGCCAGGACGAAGATGCCCCACAACCCGTACACGACGCTGGGAACGGCCGCGAGCAGCTCGACCAGAAACGCGATGGGAGACCGGATCCAGAACGGCGCCATCTCGGCAAGATACACCGAGGTGCCGATGCCCAGCGGGACCGCGATGCACAGCGCGAGGATGGACGAGAGGATTGTCCCATAGACGAGCGGCAAAGCCCCGAACTCTTCCGTGACGGGGTTCCAAATCGAAGTGACCATGAAATGCCAGCCGAAGGTCCGGATCGCCGGGAAGGCCCTCTGGGTCATCACGACGACCATGGCCACGACGGTAATCAGGAGGGACAGGGCGGCGGCGCGCAGGATGAATCGAAAGAGCCCATCGCCCCAGGCCGCTTTTGGCCGGCCGGCACTTGCGACGTGCGGGAGGGACAGCCCGTTGGCCGTCCCTCCCTCCGGGATGGCGGACTTGGACATCGTTTACCGTGCTTCCAGAAGCGGCTTTCCCTGATAGGTGATGGATTTGATCAGCCCTTCGTCGATCTTCACGACCTGCGGGGGGAGCGAGGCGTACAGGAGGTCCGATGCGAACCGCTCTCCGTCGTGGATCGCCCACCAGAGGAAGTTCACGAGCGCCTTGCCCTTCTCCATGTTGACCTGTTCCTTCGGGATCAGCAGATATGTGAAGCCCGCGATCGGGTACGTGGTGTGCCCGGGGGCATACGAGATCGACACACGCACATCGTGCAGCTTGGCCATCTCGGCGGCGCCGCCGGCCGCCGCCGCGGTCGTCGCCGCCAGGCTGGGCGCGACCCACCGGCCGTCGCGGTTCTTGACCTCGGCATAAGTGAGCTTATTCTGGATCACATAGGCCAGCTCGACGTACCCCACGGCTCCCGGGGTCTGCTTGACCAGGCCGGCCACGCCCTCGTTGCCCTTGCCGCCGATGCCCGCCGGCCAGCTCACGCTGGTGCTGTGCCCCACCTTCTTGGCCCACTCGGGGCTGACGAGGGAAAGGAACGAGGTGAAGTGGAAGGTCGTGCCGCTCCCGTCAGAGCGATGCACCACCGTGATGGCGGAATCGGGAAGATTCAGCTTCGGGTTGTTGGCCGTGATCCGCGGATCGTTCCACTTGGTGAGGGTTCCCAGATAGATATCGGCGATGTTCTCGGGAGTCAGGCGAAGCCCGCCGCCGACTCCGGGGATGTTATAGCTGATCGCAATCGAGCCCGCAACGGTTGGGATCAAGAGGATCGGCCGCCCCATATCGGCGAGCTGCTGATCGGAGAGCGGAGCGTCCGAGGCCCCGAAATCCACCGTCTGCTTGCGCGTCTGCTCGATGCCGCCGCCGCTGCCGATGGACTGGTAATTGAAGCGGACGCTCGGATCCACTTTGGTGTACTCGTCGAACCACTTTGAATAGATGGGGTAGGGGAACGTCGCCCCGGCACCGTTCATCAAGATCTGTGCCGAGGCCGGGCTGCCTCCCATGGCCAGGGGAAGCAAGGCGAGGCCTCCCACGACCAGAATCATCTTGAGACGACTCCACACAACTGAAGCCTTGGACATGGTCTGCGCTCCTTTTTTGAGTGTCTCCTGCGCTGGTTACAGGCTGGTTACGAGATTGTTACAACCTTGTAAGAATTCCGGTTCGCCTGCCATACCGTCATGGGAGCAGCGCGAGACCGGTCACCGGCACTTCCAGCCGGTTGTGGGTGCAGCGAAAGCAGAAAACAGCCATCCCCACAATCTCTCGGCCTGCCTATCGCAGCCAAGGGGGAATGGCCCCTAATGGCATACCGTTCACAGGGAATGCGTAATAACCTGGGTTCCGAGGAAGACGATGGCCAGCAAGATGAGGCCCACGGCAAAGGCCGCGAGCCAGAGCCCAACATCCTTGTCCGCACGATACTCCGGCGCTCCCGTTCCGGCCGGACGGGCCAGCCTGGCCCTGCGGCGCCGGCCGATCCAGTACACCGAAGCCAGGTACGCCGTGACCCACACGAGGAACAGGCAGGCTTGAATGATTGGTTTCAGCCCCGTGATGACAGCCGCCGTCGTGTGCATGACACCAGGAATATCATCCGGAATTGTTACGGCACGATGACGAGCAGATGAATTCTCGTACGCCGCCGGGACGGGAAGTTCAGGCAGCTACGGCACGCCGATGCAGGAATTCCTCCAGGATTCCAGGGGCCGGGTGCCGGAATGACCGGACCGGCGGCAGCGTGGGCTCCACCTGCCCGCCCTTCACCAGATACCCATCCGCGCCGGCCCGATAGGCCGTCTCCCCTTTGAGGGTCAGCAAGACGATCCGGACATTGCGCATGTCCGGGGACCGCTTCAGCCGCCGGCAGATCTCCCAGCCGTCGAGCTGGGGTAGATCCGGATCCAAGAGGACGAGGTCAGGCCGGCGCATCCTCGCCTGGTACAGGGCATCCACTCCCGTGCGTGCCCGCAGGACCCGGTATCCTTCCGCCTCCAACAGCCGGGCCATGGAATGGACCCAAGTCTGATCTTCATCTGCGATGAGGATCGTCGCATCCCGCATGATCCGTTTCCCTCCCTCCCGCGTTCGCGTTATTCGGCTCCGTGCGATCCATTGCAGCGCGAGCCCGGCGGACCACCTCCTTCACGCTGCAGGGCTTGGCGACAAAGTCGGCAGCCCCCTGGCTCAGAACGGCTAGCCGGGATGTGGCGTCCGCGAGTGCGGATACGACCACCACCGGGATATTCCTGGTCGCCGGGTCGGCCTTCAGGACGCGCAGGACCTCTCGGCCGTCCAGCCGAGGCAACAGCAGATCGAGCAGGATGAGGTCGGGATGGCGAGCCTGCACGGCGTGAAGCCCCGCCATGCCGTCCGGCGCCGTTGCGACCGAGAAGCCCGTGCTGGCAAAGGAATACGCCAGGAGGCTGGCGACATCCGGCTCGTCCTCGATCACGATGAGGTGTGGCATGCTCCCCCGCCACTCAAAGGGCTAACACCAATCCGAGAACATCTCACCGCCAAGCGTTGCGTCAAATATGCCCTCCCCCTTGGAGTCCGGAGCCTTGGCGCCATGGCGGTTCAACACTACCCGGCTCTCTTTGGGGAGGAAGATGAGGTACGGGGATGACAGGGGAATGACCGCGATGTGAATTCTGCGCAAAAAGGGGGCGAAGCGGCTAGGAAGGCGAGGCGGCGTCCGCGGTGGTGGACGGCAGGGTCACGTACACGCGGGTGCCCCGTCCCAGCTCGCTCTCGATGCGGAGGGTCCCCTCGTGCACCTGGACCAGATGCTTCACGATGGCCAGGCCGAGACCGGTTCCACCCAGCTCCCGGGATCGTGCCTTGTCCACGCGGTAGAATCGTTCGGTGACGCGCGGGAGATCCTTGTGCGGGATCCCGATGCCGGTGTCCTCCACGAGGATCTCAACGGCGGGGCGGGTCGTCCCCGCGGGAGCGGCCTCCAGCTCGGCCGGTTTTGCACGGAGCGTCACCCGCCCTCCCTCGGGCGTGTACTTGACCGAATTGTCCAGCAGGTTGACCAGCACCTGCATTAACCGGTCGCGATCCGCCAGGACCGCCGGAAGCGGCTCGGGGATATCGCCGGAAAGGCTGATCGATTTCTGCTCGGCCTGCGGGGCCAGGGCGGCCACGGCATGCCGTGCCACGTCCGCCAGGTCGATCGGCCGGATTTGCAACGGCGCTCGCTCCAGCTCGATGTTGGACAGGTCCAGCAGCTCGTTCAGCAGGCGACCCAGCCGCTCCGCGTGCCGGAGGATGACCTCCAAAAACTTCTGAACTTCCCCCCCGTTCCCCGCCCCGCTGTCGAGCAGGGTCTCGGCATATCCCCGGATGGCGGTGAGCGGGGTTCGAAGCTCGTGCGAGACGTTCAGGACGAACTCCATCCGCACCTCTTCCAGACGCTTGAGCTCGGTGATGTCGCGCAGCGCCACGACCGTTCCCTGGTGGAGGCCGGCGGCATCCCGGATGGCCACGGCGGTCCCGGCCAGGATGCGCCGGCGGGGATAAACGAGCGTGATCTCGGCTCTGGCCCCCTCTTGCCGCCGGCCGGCGGCCTTGAGCAGATCGTCCAGCTCGTGGCTGCGCACCGCCTCCAGGGCCAGGCGCCCGAGAGCCTGATCCCGCCGCAGGCCGAGCAGGGCCTCGGCGGCGGGATTCACGAGGGAGATCTTTCCGCGGGCATCCAGTACCAACAGGCCCTCCCCCATACTCTCCATGATCGTGCGCGCGCGCTGGCCTTCCTCCTCCAGCTGGCGGAGGGTCTCCTGCAGGTCCGCCGCCATGGTGTTCAAGGCATCGGCCAGATCGCCGATCTCGTCCCGTGAGAGGCGCGGGAGCCGGGGGGCCCTCTCGCCGCGAGCAGTCGTCTGGGCGAAGCCGACCATCTGGCGGAGCTGCCGGGCGATGCCCCTCACCGACAACAGCGCGATGCCGCTGGCCAGGACCAGCGAGATAAGGCCGACCAGCAGAAAGTCGTCGCGGAACTGGCCGAAAGCGGGCGAGACCTCTGCCAGGGGAACGGAGAGGCGCAGGATCAGCCGCTGGTTGCCCACCGATACCGCCTGGGCATAGTACAGGAGATCCCGGTGAATGGTGTGGCTGTAACGGAGCGCGTAGCCGCTGCCCTTGGCCAGGGCGGCGACAACCTCGGGCCGGCCGGCGTGATTTTCCATCCGGACGGACGCTTCGTCGGAGTCGCCCAGCACCCGCCCGTCCGTGGCGATCAGCGTCACCCGGTCCTTGGTGCGCTGCTTCACGCCCGTGGCCCAGGCGTCGTTGAGGAGGGATGGGTCCGGCAGATCGGGGGTGAGGAGGGCGGCCTGAGCCTCCAAGCGGACCACGGTCTGATCGACGATGGCCGCTCGCTCTCGCCGCTCGAGGTACACCCCCACCACGGCCAGGCTGAACGCGATCAGCAGGCTGATGGTTAGGACCGACTTGCCGACGATCGTGATTCGCACGTCAGGGCGACTGGCGCCGAGGACCGCCCGGGCGGCAGCGGGACGGACGCGGTCACTCGGCGTCGTCGCGGAACTTGTACCCCAGCCCCCGCACGGTCAGGATCAGGGTGGGCTTTCGGGGATTGTCCTCGACCTTTTCACGGAGGCGTCGGATGTGAACGTCCACCGTGCGAGGCTCGACAAACCGATCCTGTCCCCACACCTGGTCCAAGAGCTGGGTCCGGCTATATACGCGGCCGCGATGGCGGAGAAAGAACTCCAGGAGGCGAAATTCCATGGCCGAGAGGGAGACCGGTCGCTCGCGTTTGGTCGCTTCGTGCCGGAGGGGGTCCAGACGGAGTCCGGCCGCAGCCACGGGGCTCTCGCTGGCCGCGGCGGGCGGGGTCATGCGGCGGAGGACCGCCTTGACCCGGGCCACCAGCTCGCGCGGGCTGAAAGGCTTGGGGACGTAGTCGTCCGCGCCGATCTCGAGCCCGATGATCCGGTCGACCTCCTCGGCCTTGGCCGTCAACATGATGATGGGGATGTTCTGCGTGGCCGCGTTTCCCCGAAGCCGGCGGCAAACTTCCAGGCCGTCCAGTCCGGGCAGCATGAGATCGAGAATGACCAGGGATGGGTGGTCCCGGGCAATGAGATCGAGCGCCTGCTTGCCATCCTCGACGACGCGGGCGCTGAGCCCCGCCTTCTCGAGGTGGAATTTGACCAGGTCCGCGATGTCCCGCTCGTCCTCGATGACTAGGATCGTTTCCATGCGCAGCCTCTCGTTCCGCCGCGGGCGCAATACCCGCCATGATAGGCAGTTCCGGACACCCGGGGCAAGCGGTTTCCGTGTCGGGCGGTCTGATATCACAGGCATATTACAAGTTGATGACAGGCCCGCCGGGAAGAATCTTTGGAGGGCTGGGAACGGCCGGGCCAAGGTCCTGGAGATGATCGAGGAGCTGGGGTTGCTGCGAAAGGCGGCCGGCTGGCTCGGCATGTCGTACCGGTATACCTGGGGTTATCCTCGGGAGCTTGAGGAGGATGCGGGCTTTCGGATCCCGGCGCGGCAGACAGGCGGTGGACCCCCGAGCGGCATGCGAATCACGCCAAGGGTGTGGGAGTTTTTGAATCGGTACTGGCTCTTGCACCGGAGGGTCGATTCGGAAGTCGGCCAGCAGTTTGCCCGCGTCTTCCGCGAGCAGGGATCGTGAGCCAGTGTTTTTTCGCGGGCTTGACTATGCTAGGATAAGCATATAAGTATATGCGACCATCCCCGATCGCCCGCGGACTGTGGGATGGGCAGACCGGATGGCGCTGGATTCCATGCATACCCGAGGCTCTGTTTCCACACATCCAAAGGAGGACTCGATGACACGGAAATCCTTTTTGCAGTCTTGGAGGTCTGCCTGGGCGGTGATCGGCCTCGCCCTGTTGCTCGCAGGCTTCGGCATGTCCGGCCCGGCCTCGGCCGGTCAGGCCGTCATCCTGTCCACGACGACCAGCACGCAAGACTCGGGCCTGCTGGACGTTCTGGTGCCCATGTTCGAGAAGCAGACCGGGTACACGGTGAAGACCATTGCGGTGGGCACGGGGAACGCCCTGGCCCTGGCCGCCAAAGGCGAGGCGGATGTGTGCCTGGTTCATGCCCCGGCCGTGGAAAAGAAATATGTGGCTGACGGCCTGCTTCTCAACCGGCGGCTGGTCATGCACAACGACTTCCTGATCGTGGGGCCGGCCGCCGATCCGGCCAAGATCAAGGGGCTGAAGAGCGCGGCGGAGGCGATGAAGAGGATTGACGAGGCCAAGGCCACGTTCGTCTCGCGGGGGGACAACTCCGGCACGCACTCGCGGGAGAAGGAGCTCTGGAAGGCGGCGGGGGTGAGTCCATCCGGCGGCTGGTATCTCCAATCGGGGCAAGGCATGGGGGCCACACTGGTGATCGCCTCTGAGAAACGGGCCTACACCCTGTCGGATCGGGCAACATACCTGGCCTTTCAGAAGCGCGTAGAGCTGGCACCAATGGTGGAGGGGGACAAGATCCTCCTCAACATCTACTCGGTCATGCTGCCGAATGCCCAAAAATTCCCGCGGGTCAATGTGGCGGGCGGGGAAGCGTTCGCCGATTTCATGCTGGCGAAGAAGACCCAGGAAGTCATCCGGACCTTCGGCGTGGACAAGTACGGGCAGTCGCTGTTCTTCCCCGACGCGGGCAAGCAGGAAGAGGGCCTGGGGGAATGACCGCGTTGACAATGCAAGGCCGACAACCGACAATGCAGAACCGGCGAGGCAAAATCGACGGCGGGGACGACATGGATGAGCCATTGGCCGGTGGTCGGTTGTCGGTTTTCTATTGAAGATTTCCTCTGGGGTGTAGATGGAGCTGATCTGGCAGGGGCTAGTCCAGGCGGCCCGGCTGCTCCTGGCGGGTGATCCCGAGGTCCTGCAGATCACCTGGCTGTCCTTGAAGGTGTCGGGAGGGGCCACGCTCCTGAGCCTGCTGGCGGGCATTCCGGCGGGCGTGGCCCTGGGGCTGGCGCGATTTCCGGGACGGCGCCTCTGTCTGGCGCTGGTTAATACGGGCATGGGCCTTCCCCCCGTGGTGGTCGGCCTGTTCGTCAGCATTTTCCTGTGGCGAAGCGGCCCGCTGGGGTTCTTGGAGCTGCTCTACACTCCGACCGCCATCGTCATCGCCCAGTTCATCATCGCCGCCCCCATCGTGACCGGCCTCACCGTGGCGGCCATGCAGCAGCTCAACCCACGGCTGCGTCTCCAGCTCCTGGCCCTGGGCGCCTCGCGCTGGCAGCTCTTGTGGCTGCTGGTGCGCGAGGCGCGCCTGCCCCTCCTGGCTGCGGTGATGGCCGGATTCGGCGGGGTGATCTCCGAGGTGGGGGCCTCCATGATGGTGGGCGGAAACCTGCTGGGCCAGACGCGGGTCCTGACGACCGCCACCGTCCTGGAGACGGGCAAGGGCAATTTCGATCTGGCCATTGCCCTGAGCCTGGTCCTCCTCTTGCTGGCCTTCGCGGTCAATTACCTCCTCACCTGGATCCAGCAGCGCGGGCGGGCCCGGTGAGCATGGTCATCCTGGAGGGGAAGGATCTCACCGTATCCTACGGCAGCCGTCCGGTCCTGGACGTGCCGGGGATCGAGGTCCGCGAGGGGGAGATCCTGGCGGTCATGGGCCCCAACGGGGGAGGCAAGTCCACGCTCTTGCGCATCCTCGGATTGCTGGAGCGGCCTACCGGCGGCACGGTCCGCTTCCGGGGAGCGCCGGCCCCGGGATCGAGCCGGGCCCTCCTGGCGATCCGGCGGCGCTTCGCGTCGGTCTTTCAGGAGCCTCTTCTATGCGATACGACGGTCCGGGGCAACGTGGCGCTGGGCCTCCGGCTGCGGCACTTGCGCCGTCTGGAGGCCGCGAAGGCGCTGGACGCCTGGTTGTCCCGATTGGGAATCGCCCACCTGGCTAACCGGCCGGCACGGACGCTTTCTGGCGGCGAGGCGCAGCGCACCAGCCTGGCCCGGGCCTTCGCCCTCCAACCGGACGTCCTGTTCCTGGATGAGCCGTTCTCGGCCCTCGATCCTCCCACGCGGGACGAGCTGCTGACGCTGCTCCAGGACCTCTTGCGCCAGGAACGGTGCACCACCATCTTCGTGACCCACGATCGGGAGGAGGCCCTCCGGCTGGGGGATCGCATCGCTGTCATGATGGACGGACGGCTCTGCCAGACGGGCGCCCCCGCCGAGGTCTTCGGGCATCCGAACTCCGAGGCGGTGGCCCGCTTCGTCGGTGTGGAGACCGTCCTGCCTGGTCGGGTTGTGGAGGAGCACGAGGGGCTCTTGACGGTCGGGGTGGATGGGGCCAGGATTCAGGCGCTGGGGCAGGCCTCTGTGGGCAGGTCGATGCTGGTGTGTCTCCGTCCCGAGGATGTCGTCATCCGCCCCCCGGATGCGCCCCTGGGGATCGAGAGCGCCCGCAATCGCCTGGAAGGTCAGGTCGTGGAGGTCACCCGGCTGGCGGCGCAGTATCGGGTGGAGGTAGCCTGCGGACCGCGCGTGGTGGCGCTGGTGACCAAGCAGTCCTTTCACGATCTGAATTTGGCGATGGGAAGCCGGGTAATCGTCAGCTTCAAGGCCTCTGCAGTGCACCTCATCCCGCGCTGATTCCCCCCGTGGGCGATTCGCCCCACCAGCGGATGCGCCGGCCGGTCTGACTTGTGAAACGACCCTTGACAGTGCATACTTTGGACTGATCCTTCGCGTACTAAGGCCCTTCTGCCGGCTCGGCCGCCTGGCGGGGGAGCCGACGGCGCCTCCGGACAACACAACGGGAGGAACTCCTATGAAAATCAGCGCACGCAATACCTTGAAGGGCAAGATCAAGCACATCGATATGGGCGCGGTCAACGCCGAGATCACCGTCGAGCTGCCGGGAGGGGCCCAGATCGTCTCCATCATCACCAAGAAGTCGGTGAACGACTTGGCCCTGGCGGTCGGGAAGGACGTCTACGCCGTCATCAAGGCGTCCAATGTCATGATCGGCGTGGATCACTGATGCGGGGGGGACCGGAAGAGGAAAGCTGCCTGATCTGAGAGGAATGGAGCCGATGATCACAGAGAAGGCCGTGCTGCAGGCCTTGTCCACCGTCAAGGACCCGGAACTCCACCGGGATCTGGTGACGCTGGGCATGATCCGCAACGTGAAAATCGAGGGGGACGACATAACTTTCGAGGTAGTGCTGACGACGCCGGCATGTCCCCTCAAAGCCCAGATCGAGCGGGAATGCCGCGACGCGCTGGCCGGGATTCCGGGCATCGGTCGGGTGACCGTCCGGTGGGGCTCGAACGTGGCCGCCTCCCGTCGCATGGCCGAGCCGGGGGGCATTCCGGGCATCAAGAACATCCTTGCAGTGGCCTCCGGGAAAGGGGGTGTCGGCAAGTCCACCGTGAGCGTCAACCTGGCGGTCGCGCTGGCCGAGAGTGGCGCAGCCGTCGGGCTCCTGGATGCGGATATTTACGGCCCGAGTATTCCCCAGATGATGGGGATCCGGCACAAGCCGGATATTGACGCCCAGCAGCGGATGATCCCGCCGGAGGCGCATGGGGTGAAGATCATGTCCCTGGGCTTTCTCCTGCCCGATGACTCTTCTCCCGTGATCTGGCGGGGCCCCATGGTGACCAAGGCCTTGACACAGTTTCTGCGGGGCGTGGCCTGGGGCGAGCTGGACTACCTGCTGATCGACCTGCCCCCGGGGACGGGCGATGCGCAGCTGACCCTGTCGCAGGGCCTGGCCATGTCCGGCGTGGTCATCGTCACCACGCCGCAGGACCTCGCCATGACCATCGCCAGCCGGGTGCTCCTGATGTTTCGGAAGATGCAGGTGCCGATCCTGGGGATCGTGGAGAACATGAGCACGTTCGTCTGTCCCGCCTGCCATCGCGAGACGCCGATCTTCAGCCAGGGCGGCGGCCGCAAAGCCAGCGAAGAGCTGGAGACCCCGTTCCTGGGGGGGATTCCCCTGGACGGCGAAGTGTGCGAAGGCGGGGACGACGGCAGGCCGATTCTGCTGCGGAACCCGAGCTCCCCCGTGGCCGAGGTCTTCCGCGAGGTGGCCCGAAACCTGGCGGGGCGGGTGAGCGTCGAGGCGCTCACGGGGCACGGGAAGTTCGGCCCATCTTTGCCGCTGGTGACGGGCGGGTAGCGCCGCCTGCGGGGCCGGCACGCCTTCGGCGTCCCGGGGCCTGCCGCCGGTTCGCGGCCCGCACGGGATGCGGTCGCCAAAGCCCTTTGCATGGCGGGCGTTATTGGCTATACTGCGCTCCAACGTCCCGGCCCGATTCCAGCCCTACCTATTCCCGGTCCAGAGGAGCCAGTCATGGCCAGACGTTCCGGCAAAGCGGCCGCCGAATCGATCCCGGAGGTTGCGAGGACACCGTCGATGGACAAGAAAGTACTGGTGGATCTTCTCTATCAGATGCTCCTCGTTCGACGCTTCGAGGAGAAGGCCGCCGAGGCGTACTCGCAGGGAAAGATCGGGGGGTTCCTCCACCTGGATGTCGGGATGGAGGCGTCCTGCGTCGGGGCCATCTCGGTGCTCCGACCGGATGATTATGTCATCGCGGGCTATCGGGAGCACGGCCACTGCCTGGCCAAGGGCGCCGATCCCCGCCGTGCCATGGCCGAGCTGTTCGGCCGGGTGGACGGGCTGAGCAAGGGGAAGGGCGGGTCCATGCACTTCTTCTCCAAGGAGCACAACTTCCTGGGCGGGACCGGGATCGTGGGCGGCCAGCTGCCGATCGGCACGGGCGTGGGCCTGGCAATCAACTACCAGGGAGGCGACCAGGTGTGCCTGGTCTTCTTCGGGGACGGCTCGGTGGCCCAGGGGGTCTTCCATGAGTCCCTCAACCTGGCCTCCCTCTGGAAGCTGCCGGTCATCTACATCTGCGAGAACAACCTGTACGCCATGGGGACGGCCCTGAAGCGGACGCAGGCGATGACGGATCTGTACAAGAAGGCGGAGGCATACGCCATGCCGGGGGAGCAGGTCAACGGGATGGACGTGCTGGCCGTGCGCGAGGCGGTGGGCCGCGCCGTCGAGCGGGCGCGTCGCGAGCACACCCCCTCCCTCATCGAGACCAGGACCTATCGCTTTCGCGGCCACTCCGCGCGGGATCCGGCGGCGGCGATCTATCGAACCCGGGAGGAAGTGGACGAGTGGCGGAAGTCGGATCCGATCGTCCATCTCTGGGATCAGCTGAGCCGGGAAGGGATCATCAGCGACGCCGAGTACAAGGCGATGGACCAAGAGATCAACCAGGTGATCGAGGAGGCGGTGGCCTTTGCCGAGGCCTCGCCGGAGCCCCCGCTGGAAGAGCTTCTCACGGATGTGTATGTGTGAGAGCGCGGCGCACAGCGCCCAGGGCATGGTGTGGGAAGCAGGGAACGGCCTGCGCTGAGCGCTATGCTCCATGCGCGACCAAGGCGGAGCCTGACATGGCCATCATCACGTATCGCGAGGCGTTGAACCAGGCCCTGCGGGAAGAGATGCGGCGGGATCCCCGGGTCTTCCTGATGGGGGAAGAGGTCGGGGTGTACCAGGGCGCCTACAAGGTCAGCCAGGGTCTGCTGGAGGAGTTCGGGGCGCGGCGGGTGATCGACACGCCGATCAGCGAGGCCGGCTTCGTGGGCGCGGGGATCGGCGCCGCCATGGTGGGCCTGCGGCCGGTGGTGGAGATGATGACCTTCAACTTCGCCATCGTGGCACTGGACCAGATCGTGAACCACGCCGCCAAGATCCTCTACATGTCGGGCGGTCAGTTCCGGGTTCCCATGGTCATCCGCGGTCCAGGAGGGCCCGCCGCCCAGCTCGCCGCCCAGCACTCGCAGAGCATGGAGGCCTATTTCTACCACGTGCCGGGCCTCAAGGTGGTCCGGCCCTCCACCCCCCGCGATGCCAAGGGCTTGCTGAAGAGCGCCATCCGCGACGAGAATCCCGTCATCTTCATCGAAGCCGAGACGCTCTACGGGGTCAAGGGCGAGGTGCCGGAGGAGGAGTACACCATCCCGCTGGGGGTGGCCGAGGTCAAGTGCGAGGGGGCGGACGTGACGGTCGTCGCCTATATGGGGATGCTCTACCAGGCGCTGGAGGCGGCCGAGGAGCTGGCCAAAGAGGGGATCTCGGTCGAGGTGGTGGATCCCCGCACATTCCGGCCCATGGACAAGACCACCCTCATTGAATCGGTGAAGAAGACCCATCACGCGGTGGTCGCCGAGGCCGGGGCCGGCTTCGCCGGCTTGGGGGCGGAGATTGCGACCATCCTCACCGAGGAGGCCTTCGACTACCTGGACTCCCAGGTGGTGCGGGTGACCGGGGCTAATGCGCCGATGCCGTACGCCAGGAACCTGGAGCGGGCCAAGACCCCGAGCAAGAGCCACATCATCGCGGGGATCAAACAGGCCCTTGCCCTTTAGCAGGCTGCTGAAAAAGGCCCATCTGCGGACACCCAGCTTTCGGCTGGGTACCCGCGCGCTCCCGCGACGCTGCGACGTACCCGTAAGTACGCCTCGCATCTCGGATCGCGCGCCGCCTTGCATCTGGACCTTTTTGAGCAGCCTGGGCGAGATGAGTTATTCAGCATCCTGCGAGGGTAACTGAAAATTTCACAATGGCAACGGACAACTGAAGACGGACACAACGTTGACCGGTTTTCCGTTGTTTGTTGTCAGTTTTAACTTCGCGATGTCGGTTTGAGGGCTTTCAATTCCAACGGAGCTGGCCATGCCGACCAAAGTGATCATGCCGAAGCTCTCGGATGCCATGGAAGAGGGACGCATCCTGCAGTGGCTGAAGAAGGAAGGGGATCGCGTGCAGTCGGGGGATGTCCTGGCGTCCATCGAGACCGACAAGGCCGAGATCGAGCTGGAGGCCTTCGGCTCCGGAGTCGTGCGGAAGATCCTGCTGGGGGACGGCGAGTCCGTTCCGGTGGGCAAGCTGATCGCCGTCATCGCCGAGCCGGACGAGGACATCCAGGGTCTGCTGTCCGGCGACGAGACCGCCACGCCGGCCGAGGGGCAACCCAGGGAATCCAAGCCCGCCGCCACGCCGGCCGGCGTCAAGGCGGAGGGCGCGCCCCAGGCCAAGCCCGCCCCGGCACAGGCCGAGCCCCCATCGACGCTTCCGCCGACGGAGGAATACAAGGTCCCGACGCCGGCAGCCGTTGCGCCGCCTCAAGCCGGAGGCGGCTGGATTCCCGCGTCTCCCATCGCGCGCCGCATGGCGCGGGATGCCGGGATCGATCTGGCCCAGGTCAAGGGAAGCGGCCCCGGCGGACGAATCCTGGAGCGGGACGTGGAGGCCGCCATCGCGACGCAGGCGCAGCATCGCGGGGGGGCGGAGGTCCCGGAGGGTGCCCGCGAGTTCGAGGACAAAGAGCTGAGCACGATCCGGCGGACTATCGCCACCCGCATGGTGCAGAGCAAAGCCCCCATCCCGCACTTCACCGTGACGGTGGAGGTGGACATGGGCGCCGCCCAGGAGCTGCGGAAGTCGCTGAACGCCATCGGCGCCGAGGCCGAGAAGCTGAGCCTCAACCACATCATCATCAAGGCCACGGCGCTGGCCCTCACACGCCATCCGGCCGTCAACGCGGCGTATAAGGACGGGAAGGTGCGGCTGTACCGGCACGTGCACTTGGGGGTGGCCGTGTCGCTGGAAGACGGCCTCATCGTGCCCGTCATCCGCGAGTGCGATCGGAAGACCTTGGGCGAGATCGCCCGCGAGGCCAAGAGCCTGATCGATCGCGCCCGAAGCAAGAAGCTGCGGCCGGAGGAGTATTCCGGCGGAACCTTCGCCATCTCCAACATGGGCATGTTCGAGGTGCTGGAGTTCAGCGCCGTCATCGACCCGGCCCACGGGGCCATTCTGGCGGTGGGGGCCATCGAGGACAGGCCGGCGGTGGTGAACGGTCAGATCGTCGTTCGGCCGCGGATGCGCCTCACCGGCTCGTTCGACCACCGGATCATCGACGGGGCCATGGGGGCGAAGTTCCTCCAGGGGCTGAAGCGGATCCTGGAGAACCCGGTGCAGCTGCTGCTGTGACCCGGAGAATGCCCCGGATCGGGTTCGAATCCGGTCCCCGCGGCCAATGTAATGTCGAAAGACAAAGGCTCTGGCGAAACAAGCCGGAGTCTTTGCTTTTCTGGAGGAATGGAGGTGTCCTTGGGCGCTCCTCCTTCATGAGCTCCTTGGCTGGAGGGCCGCTTTTTGATATCTGATATAAGTCATATGCGATTTCCTTCGCCCTCAGAAAGCGGAAGTGCCCGAAGGTCGACCGTGCCCGCATTGCCCCGCCTATCCGGACCCTCGTCGAGCGCTGGCGTGCGATCCGCCTGCGGCGGAATCTTCGGTCCCCGTTCTTGTGAAGGGAAGCCTCGAATGGCAGAACGCCAATTTTTCTCCAAGAATCGGCGTGTTCTGTTCGGAGGGGAGAATAGCGGGAGGGGCCCCAGCGAGCTTCGAACGAGCGAGATAAGTGCGCCGCGTCCCGGCGACGACCCGACTGACTATCGAGAGTCCTCGGGGCGCCACGGGCCTCCGTGTAATCTCTCCTAGCAATAATGCAACTTTGGATGCAACGTCCCCTCGACGCGAGCTGGGCGAAGCGGCGGGCCCCGGTGAAGAAAGCCAGGAGGATCTGGTGCGGCGGCGTGGCGTTGGGCGAGGGGACTTCCAACGAGAGTGCGGCCTCCAGGGTCTGCGCGACCCCGATCCACTGGGCGGACGCGAGGAACAGTGCCAGGCCCCCGAACACCGTCACCGGCTTATCCGTGAAGGTGCCACCGATTGCTTTCTGGCCGCCCATGGGCGTAAATTCGGCCTGCATCGTTTTGTCCCTCCTTCGCTAGGGCGTGATGTCTCGCAACCGCACGCGAGAGGAGGTCCCGGGCAAAACGATGCACTTTTTTGACTGCAACGTCTGGGAGAATTGTTGTTGGCCGCCGGCTTCATGTAGTCGAGGGCCCGAACGGAGTTCAGGCTGAACGGTCCGAACGGGAAGGAGAGAGCGATGCACGTTGGCTTCGTAGGCACCGGTAACATGGGCGGACCCATGGCGACCAATGTCCTCAAGGCAGGCCATCAACTCACCGTTTTCGACGCGCGCACGGAGGCAACCGCGCCGCTTCAGAAGCTCGGGGCGCGCCGCGCGCCCGATCTTCCCGCGGTCGCAGCTGCGGTGGAGGTGACCCTGACCAGCCTGCCGAACGACGCCAGCGTGGAGGAGGTGCTGTTGGGCTCCGCAGGGACGCCGGGTCTGATCGCCGGCGCTCACGCCGGCCACGTGGTGTTCGACCTGAGCACCGTGAGCCCCGACACGACGCGGCGGCTGGCGGCCCGAACCGCGGAGCGCGGGGTTCGGCTCATCGACGCGCCGGTGAGTGGCAGCGTGAGCGGCGCCGTCGCCGGAACGCTTGCCGTGATGATCGGCGCGCCGGCCCACGACGTTGCGCCCTACGAGAGCGTCCTGCGCGCGATCGGCAAGAACCTCTTCTGCCTGGGCGAGCCGGGCCGGGGCAACATCTTGAAACTCCTCAACAACTACGTGTCGCTCACCAACCAGGCAGCCCTCTGCGAGGCGATGGCGCTCGCCGATCGCCTGGGCGTCGACCGGCAGACTGTCGGCGAGGTGCTCACCCGCGCCTCGGGCGCGAGCTTCATTCTGGAGCGCAAGCTCTCCGCCCTTGTTGCCCACGACTATCGGGCCGGCTTCTTCGTCGACCTCGCCTGGAAGGACCTGCGCCTGGCCCTCGAGTTGGCCGAGCGCGCAGGCGCTCGCACTGAAGTCGCAAGGCAGGCGTGCGAGCTGTACGGAGAGGCGAGCCGGGCCGGCTTCGGCCGACTCGACAGCTCAGGACTGCTGAGCCTCCTCGAGCCGTCGCCAGCGCCTAAACCGATCTGACCTTCGAGCTGGTAGAGCGCCGAACCCCGCGCTCCAGCGGATCGGTGGCTCGCGGTGCTCGCTCCTCTAATACGGGACCCGGCCGTTTCTTTGCCGTAAAGGAAAATCTCTCCTCTGGATGCGAACGCATCCTCCCCGGCGGACTGACTTCCTGCACCTGCATCACTCCCAGGTGGTCTTTCGTGCCCCGGAATCGGCATCCGCTGGCGCTTGACCCCGACAGACTGGCTGGGTATCCTAGCCTTGAACCGAAAGAACTGTTGAACCGCCATGACGCCAAGGCTCGCCCGTGTATGGATCCCGGCGGTTTTGCTTCAAGGCACTGGAACGCCCCCCAGGGGAGGTGACGCGGTTCCAGTCCTTTGGCATGTTGCCCATTCCAGCCGTGTCATTCGTGGCGCCTTGGCGGTGAGAGATCTTCGGAGTGGGGCGAGCACCGCCGGCCGCGGCGTCAGGCGGCCCCCGGTCCGCGGGTGATCGAGCGGCCCGCCCATCCCTGTCCCCCGCGGACAGGCATCGCTGGGCATCCACTCAGAGATAGGACTCATAACAGAGATCCGGGGCGAGTCCCAGGCGGGGGCGGCTTGTATCGGCGAGAGAGGAAGGAGCACTGCGCGTGGCACGTCCCGATGTGATCATCGTCGGCGGGGGGATCATCGGCTGCGCCATCGGATTCCACCTGGCGAAGGCGGGGGTCCACCCGCTGATCCTGGAGCGGAACGAGGTCGCCGCCGAGGCCTCCAGCGGCGCCGCCGGGATGCTGACCGCCCAGACACACACGGAGGAGGGCGATCCGCTGCTCCCGCTGATGCTTGCGAGTCGGGACCTGTACGCCTCCCTGGCGGAGGAGCTTTGGGACTGCACCGAGATCGACATCGAGTACCGGCGGCTGGGGCACCTGCTCCCCGCCCTCTCCGAGGAAGAGGACGCGGCGGTCGAAAAGCGGGTGACCTGGCAGGTCGAGCAGGGGCTTCCGGCCGAGCACCTGGGCGACCGGGAGGCCCGGGAGCTGGAGCCCGGCCTGAGCCCGGAGGTCCGCGGGGCGGGCTGGTTTCCCGAAGATCACCACGTGAACAACACCGCAGTGACGCAGGCCCTGGCCGCCGCCCTGCTGCGGCTGGGCGGGAAGATTCGCACCGGCTGCCCCGTCGTCGATCTCGTTCGCGAGGGGGACCGCGTCGCGGGGGTCCGCACGGCGGACGAGCGCATCGCCGCCGGCCGCGTGATTCTCTGCGCGGGGGCCTGGTCGAAGGACTTCGAGGGGGCGGCGGGCATCCCGCTGCCGATCTTTCCGGCCAAGGGCCAGATCATCGTGGCCCGGATGGCCACGCCGGCCGTCCGTCACGTCGTGTACGGGATGGCGGCGTATGCCGTTCCGCGGGCCAGCGGGGAGCACATCATCGGCAGCACGGTGGAGCACGTGGGCTTCGACAAGCGGGTGACCATCGAGGGGGTCACGGGCATCCTGGCGCACATGACGGCCCAGGTCCCGGCCCTGCGGGAGGCGGAGATGGTGGCGAGCTGGGGCTGTCTCCGGCCCGCGGCGCCGGACGGCCTCCCCCTCCTGGGCCCAGTGCCAGGCCGCCCAGGCCTCTTCGTGGCCGCCGGCCACTTCCGGCACGGCATCCTGCTCGGGCCCATCACGGGACAGCTGCTCAGCGAGCTGATCCTTACCGGCAGGTCTTCCATCCCCCTGGATCCCTTCCGTCCCGACCGCCCCTTCCCGCCCGGCCCGCCGGAATAAATGGCGGTTGCTGATTCAGTGGGTGCAGATTGCGCACCTTGCCTCTTCGATCTCTTGCCTTCGGTTCGCAGGCTCCGCCTCACCCCCTCTCCCGTGCTCCCCCTCTCCCTGTTCGCTTCCCGCCCCGCCCCTACGCCTCCGCTCCTCTGTGCAACCTGCACCTCAGCGTCCTTTCCCCTCGTCGGCCTTGGGCGGCTGGGACTCCAGGTCCTTGAAGGTCCCGATGAGCGCTTCGGGGATGTCGAGCAGGTTCTGGAAGATGCCGAAGATGTTCCGGCCGACCGATTTCAGGGGGATCGGCTCGACGCGGGGGTCGTGGAGCGGACCAGTCACATGGTAGTAGGCGACCAGCAGGCTCTTCTCCTTTCCGCCCAGCAGCCAGCCGGCGATGGGGATGTGGGTGACGAGGGTATCCACGGTCTGCAGCGGCTTGATTGCCACCGTCAGGTCCACGGTGTTGTCGGCGAGGTTGGCCTGGCCGACGGCGTTCACCTTCATGGACTGGCTGTCCAGGATCAGATTCTCCGTCTTGAGGACGCCGTCCGTGATGGTCATGTCCGCCGTCAGCTGCTGATACGCCATTCCCTTGCCGAAGAGATCCGGCACCTGCAGGTGCAGGAGCTGTGAGACATTGAGCAGGGAGAAGATCCGGGCCAGGATGGTGTTGCTTCCGATGCGTCCGTCCCGCATGACGAGCTTGAGCTTCCCGTCCAGATGGGACCAGAAATCTGCCTGCGTCTCGCCGTGGCTGGACAGCGTCCCTCCCAGGGAGAGGGCGCCTGTCAGCCCGTCCTTTCCCTGGTACAGTCCGGCCAGCAGCTGGGCTGCCCGCCCTCCGTCCTCTTGAAATGTCAGGTGAACCTCCCACTGGCTCTCCCGGCGTTGGATCTCCCCGGCACCCCGGAAGGTCCCCTGGGCCAGACGCGCCTGCCACTGGCGAATCAGGATGCGGTCCCCCCGCAGCTCGAGGGCCGCACGGACGTCCTCGAACGGGGCGGAGAGCCCCGTCACGGACAGGCCGCACTCTGCGATCTCGAGCGTCCCCTGAAGGCTCGGGGCGTCCAGGGGGCCGGTCGCGCGCACGTCGGCGATGGCGAGTCCGGCCGTGGGATGTACGGCCGCCAGCATGCCGTCGAGGGCGGCAAAGGGGAGGTGGCCCGCCACCCGGAGGTCGGTCGCCTGACCGCCGAACAGCTTCCCCAGGATCTCGAATTTGTGCTGGCCCGCCTGCAGGGACAGGTGCTGGATAGTGACCGCAGACCCCTTCCAGACGACCTGGACAGGGCCCTGGCTCTCCCAGGACTGCCCTCCCACCTGGAAGCGCAGGGCAGTGAAGCTCGCCTCGCCCGCGCTGCCTTCCAGACGATCGGCCGGGCCGCGCAGGACGATAGTCCCGCTCCCCTGGGCCTGCCAGCGGCGGAGAAGCGGGACATCTGCGATCCGGGAGACCAAATCCAGATCCGCCCTCACCAGGGTGAGCTCCGCCTGGACGGTGCGGTCCGGCGGGGGGCTGAGGACGAGGTGCAGGCGGTACCCTCCTTCTCGGAAGGCGAGGGTTGCATCCAGCGCTTTTTGCTCAAATGTGTACGTGACCGCCGTCGGGCCCAGGGGGATGCCGCGGTAGGCGAGGGTCTGGGCCGCGACCTGCCCCAGCGTGCGGGTATCTTTCAGCGTCCCCTCCAGGCGCAATTGAAACACGGCCCGCCCGGTCAGCTGGCTGCCGGACAGCGACCCCACGCGGGCGAGATCCATCGGGGTGCTGGACAGGCGCCCCTGGAGGACGCCGTCCTTCCCGATGCCGATCTCGCCGGTTACCTCTTCGCTACCGCGCTGCAGCAGGATCCGCGTGATCCCGATCCCCTGGGGACCGAGTTGGATGAGGGCGGCGCCCTCCCGCCAGGATTCTTCCCAGGTTTGGACGTTCCCCAGCGTCAGGCGGACCTCGCCGCGTGGATCCGCCAGCGTCCCGCTCAGCCGGCCCGAGGCCCGGAATGTCCCGTGGACCTCCAGCTCTTCGGGAAGGAACGTAATCAAGTCGGCGGTTCGTCCCGGGTTGGCCTCGCCCTGAAGATCGAAGCGGACATCCCGCTTCAGGTCGAGCTGTCGAAGCGGGGTCGCTCCCATGGCCGTGGCGCTGCCGCGCAGGCTGATGGCCGTCCGGCCGAGGCGGAGGGACAGGCGCGCGGTCTTCACGGTCCGCCCCGCCAGCGCGATGTCTCCCTGAATGAGGTCGAAGGTCCGAGTGACGAGGTGCGCCTCCCGCCAGGTGAGGGCGCCCCGCAACTGCGGGGCTGACCGGGTACCGGCCAGCTCACCTCGGAAGGTCACTCTCCCGCCCAAAGGCGGCAGACCGAAACTGTGGGCGATGCCGGTCACATCCCTGAGGTCGGCCGCGAATGGAACGCGCATCCGGCCGGTTGAGAACTCGAGGCGGCCGCGCCCCCGGACCTCTCCGCCCGGAAGGGTCAGGGTGAAGGGGGTGAGGTCCAGTCCCGATTCGTCGGCCACGACTCGGGCCTCCAGTCGTCCAGCCGGCCCTTCCCCCGCCAGTCCCAGATCGTCCACGCGAAGCCTGCCGCGGCCACGCAGGGCGGCCAGGTCCAGCCCCTCTCCCGTCACGTCGATCTCGGCATTCAGCCGGCCCCGCAGATCCTGCGGGGGAGAGATGCCCGCCAGAGCCAGGGCGGCCACGGGGAGGCCGCGCAGCGACGCCAGGTCGGCGTCCGCGATCGCAAGGTGTGCCCGGAAGATGCGAGTCGCCGCTTCCCAGGTCAATCGCCCCTGAACGGAGCTCGCCGGCGCTCCCGCACCGGGGGCGGTGGCGAGCTCCAAGCGGCCGTCGGCCCAGGCCAGGGTGAAACGAAACGGCTCCGCAGCGCCCGCTCCGAGTTGCAGGCTGGCCTCCCCCTGGAAGGCCAGCTGTTCCCACGGCCCCCGCAGCGTTCCCGCCACAGTCGCCAGGCCTTCCGCCTTCCGCTGCAACCCCGCCAGATGAAGGAGGGCAGGCAGCGGAGCGCGGATGCCCACCTGAAGGTCGAGCCGGGCCGGCCCCCGTGGATTTCGGATCCGGCCCGTCGCCGTCACCTGGATTCCGTCCAAGCTGAACTCGGCGGCGCTGACGGTCATGCCCGCCGCCGTCCCGGACAGACGCAGGCCGATTTGATCCACCTGCCGCCTGGCGCCACCCAGGGAGGCGATTAGGCGGGTCGCATGGAGCGCGGCCGATACGGAGGGAACTCCGTCGGGGGCCGGTTTCCAGTCAAGGCTGCCATACAGATCGGCGAGGGTGCCCTGCTGCCCGCCGGCGTCCGTCCAGCGCAGGCCTCCGGTCTGGACAACAGCCTGCCGGATGATGACGGGCCATCCGCCTACCGTGAGCGGTTGCGGCTGGAGCAGGGCGGGGAGAACATCCTGCATAGTCAGTGCGGGAGTCCCAGGGGCTGGCGGCAGGAGGGAGAGCACGGGGTGGGTCAGCGCGATCTGGCGAAGGAGCAGCCGACCGCGGAAGAGCGCGGTCCAGCTCCAGCGCGCCCGCAGGGCCTCCACCAGAAGGAGGGGCCCTTGGGGGGGCTCCAGCCCACGGGTCACCCGAATCCCGTATAGGTCCAGCCGGCCGACCCAGGGCTGCAGGCGCACGTCCGCGATCTTCACCTGACGCCCCAGCGCATGCGTCAGGCCCTCTTCGGCCCAGGTCAGGACCTGGCGGCGGACGAAGGCCGTCTGGCTCGCGGCATAGACGCCGATGAGCGCTGCCAGCAGGGCGCCGGACGACCAGAGGAGCAGGCGGCGGGTACGCATGGAACGCCTTCACTCAGGGATCGGCCTTGGGGCGGAAGCCGCCAGCCCGCTCCTCGCCCTTTCCTGTGCGCTCCAGCTTGACACGGGCGATGCGGCGGCCGTCCATCTCCACGATGGTCAGGCGCCAGTCTTCGTAGGTGACGATCTCTCCGCCCCGCGGAATCCGCTGGAGCTGGGACAGGATGAAGCCAGCCAGCGTCTCGTACTCCGAGGACTCCGGGAACCGGAGATTGTGCTGGTCCGCCAGATCGTGAATGCTGATCGAGGCGTCCACGATGTACGAGCCGTCGCGCAGCCGCTGGACCGCGCGCGGCTCCCGGTCCGCCTCGTCCTCGATCTCGCCCACGATCTCCTCGATCAGGTCCTCGATGGTGATCAATCCCTCTACCCCCCCGTACTCGTCTACCACCAGGGCCATGGGCATCCGCCGCTTCTGCATCACCTTGAGCAGCTGGCTGACGTGCACGGTCTCCGGGGCGAAGAAGGCGGGGCGCAGTATTTCGGCCAGGGCGATCGGCTTCTTCTCCACCAGCAGGCGGAACAGATCCTTGTCGTACAGGATCCCCACCACTTCGTCCAGGCTGTTGCGGTAGACGGGGTAGCGCGATTTGCCTGTCTCGATGATGTCGGCGAGGATCTGCTCCACCGGCGTCTCGATGTCAATCGCCTGGATCCGCGGGCGCGGGATCATGACATCCTTGGCCGACGCCTCGGTGAACTCGAACACACTGTGGATGAGCTCCTGCTCTGCCTGGTCGAAGATCCCCTGGGCGCGCCCCTCCCGCAGCAGCTGCTTGATCTCCTCCTCCGAGACGAAGGCCCGCTCCGCAGCCCCCTTCTGGCCCAGGAGTCGGAGGACCAGCCGGTTGGAGGCGGTGAACACCCGGACCAGGGGGAACGTCAGATGCGCCAGCCGGTCGAGAGGTCCCGCCACCCAGCAGGCGGCGGGCACGGCGTGGCGGAGGGCCAGCGACTTGGGCGCCAGCTCGCCCAGGATGAGCATGGCGTACGTGATGGCCACGACGACCAGGGCCAGGGCCACCGGCCCTGCCAGGGACGACAGGAGGGGGACGGGGATCTTGCGGATCAGGGGCGAGAGGGCGCGCACCGCCGTGGCGCCGCCTACCGCGGAAGCCAGGGTACCGATGAAGGTGACGCCAATCTGGACCGTGGCCAGGAAGCGGTCCGGGTCCTCCTGGAGGGCGACCACGCGCTTGGCACGGGTGTCCCCTTCGTCCGCCAACTGGTGGATGCGGCTTCGCCGGGCCGAGACCAGCGCGATCTCGGCGCCGGAGAAGAAGCCGTTCAGCAGGACCAGGATGCCGATGAAGATGGCTTCCAGCCAGAGGTTGGGGAGCACGGAACCCTCCATGCGATTCTCCTCGTCCGCCGGCCGCGACTACGCATCCTGCTTGGGCAGCTCCTGCCGCAGCACGTGCGGGGTGCTGATGCCTCCGGAGAGGATGATCTGGATCCCCTGGGGCACCGTCAGGCGGGTCAGGATGACTTCCTCGCGGCGGACCAGCACGATATCTCCCAGGTAGAGGTGGTTGGTGGGGACGTACACGGCCACCAAAGGCTCCGTCTCCCCGGTTCCCCGCTGCAGGTCCACCTCGCTGGTGAGAAAGCCGAAGGAGTAGCGTCCCTTCTCCCGGGTGGGGACGAGGACGAACTCGCGGAAAGCGACCTGATTGTCGGGGGAAAAGGCGTTCAGCAGCTGCTTCACCGCCGAGTAGATGTTGCGGAAGATGGGGATCCGGTACAGCAGGAGGTCCATCCACCCCAGGATCCGGCGACCGACCACGTTGGTCGCGAAGAATCCCATGAGGATGACCAGCAGGATCGCCACCAGGAGCCCCAGGCCGGGAAGGCGCATGGGGAAGGTGTCGGAGATGAGCGGGGCCAGGAGGCCGTCCACGAAGTCGAACAGCTCCCAGAACGTCCAGACGCTCACCGCGAGCGGAACGATGACCAGGAGGCCGGTGATGAACTTGATCTGCAACTGCCGTCGAAGTTTGCCCATGACAAGACCGGGGGTTATGAGTTATAAGCCGGCGCTTTGCCGGGTCACGGCCAGTTGGCCGGATCTCGGTTGAACGGCTCCTCCAGCGGCTTGAGCCGCTCGCGCACGTCGTCCGTACGAAGGTTGAGACGGCCGGCCACGGCCAGGATGGACGTCACCTGCCGGTAGGCCGGGTCGCCGGCGTCCCGCAACCCGGCCACCAGGCCGGGGACGCGCGTTCGGAGCAGGGCAAACACCGCCATCCGCAGCTCCTGCTCCGGCAGGCCGAGCCCGAGGCGCCCGCCGATGTGGAGCAGATCGAGAAACTGCTGCCAGACCTCCGGGGCGGACGAGTCGGCGATGGCGGCCAGGCGGGCGCAGAGCATCCGCCCGAACGCCGTCGAGGAGGCATCCAGGTCGAGACGGAGCCCAAGGTGCCTGGCCCGGTCCGCCAGATCCACCACGGCTGCGTAGCGCTGAGGGTTGGACACCTCGGCGAGGGCGACCATGGCCTGGAGCACCTGGCGCGACCAGTCCTCCTCGAGCGCGGCCCGCATCCAGGCCGGCAGCGGCATGCCGGCCTCCGCCATGACCTCGGCGAGCGGCAGCGCGTCCAGGCCCACCCGGTGAAGCGACTCCCGCAGGCCGGCCAAGCTTCCGGCCATCAGCTCGGCCAGGGCGGCATGCCGCTCGTCGGGGGGGAAGTCCCGCAGGCGAACGAGTTGCGTCCGGTATCGCCCGCTCCAGGCCGTCAGGTCCGCGCCTGTCGCGCCCAGGGCCGCCCGGCTGTCCGCTATGTATTGCGGCCAGGCCTCGGGGGCCGGCCGGGGGCCGATGCCGGCCAGGAAATCGAACCGGCCGTCCCGGCGGCAAGCGGCGCCAAGGTTCAGCGTTTCGCCAGTGATCTCGGAGACCGCCTGAACTCCCGCCAGCAGCAGGGCGCCCTCCTGGACGACCGGATCCAGCTTCAGCTGCCATCGGTAGCGGGTCTGCGGGGCGACGGTGCGGCCGAGCAGGCCGTCCAGGAGGGCGCGGGCGGCGGCCAGCTCGGGCGTGAAACGGGAAGGGCGGACCTGGCGCTCCCAGATCGCGCGCCCGTCTCCGTGCTCCGGAACGTTGCTCTTGGCCCGGGCCAGCTCATCGAGCAGAATCGCCTCCAGATCGAGGGGCGCGAAGGGGGCCGCCAGCTCGATGGCCCGGGCCGCGTAGCGGAGGTTCTGCACCGTCTCGATCCCCGAGATGTCGGCGAAGAACCAGCCGCAGCTGGTGTACATGAGCATAGCCTGGTGCTGCATCTCGAGGAGACGCAAGGCCCGGCCGCGCTCGTCCCGGGTCAACGATCGGACCTGGTGCCCCGCGAAGAAGGCCTCGCGGACGGATTCCCGCGGGTCCAGCAGGAGATCGATGTAGGCGTCGCGGGCCTCCCAGGGATCCCGGAAGAGCGTCTCCCCCTCGTCCTGAAAGAGATCGGCCAAAATGTCCCGCAGGCGGTCCAGGCCCCGCCGCAGCGGCGCCCGCCACGCCTGGCTCCAGCCGGGTCCGCCGCCCGTGCTGCACCCGCAGTCCTCGCGCCAGCGGCCGACACCGTGCGAGCAGCTCCAGGCGCTCTCCGGGAGCAAATCCACCTCCCAGGCGGGGCGGTGGCTCGCCAGGTAGGCGGCCAGGTTCGTGGGCTGGAAGTCGTGCCGCGGGGCCTCGCGGGTGAACAGCCTGGCCAGGCACATGTCGCCGAACGGCTCGTGGTGGCCGAACGACTCTCCGTCCGTGGCAATCAGGATCAGCGGATCGGCCTCGCTGGCCGCCGCCTCCTCGATCCGTCTCGCCAGGAGATCCGCGTCCTTGAGGGTGTGCTGGAAGCTGATCCCGCGAGACAGCGGGGCATGGTAGAAGCAGATGTCGATGCCCAGATCCCCTTGGGGCCGCCCATCCGCGTCGCGCAGGAGCCAGCGGTAGGGCCGGCGGGGATCCAGCTCGGCGCTCCCGCGAGTGAGCCACGCCTCCTGGCCCAGCGGTCGCCAGCGCGCCGCCTGCGCCGGGGAGAGGATGGCGTAGCGCATGCCGGCCCGGATCAAGAGCTCTAGGGTGAGGGCATCCACCGCCGTCTCGGGCAGCCACATGGCCTCGGGATCGCGGCCGAAGCGGTGGCGAAACTCGCGGACCCCCCAGACGATCTGGGTCCAGCGGTCGCGCCGGGTCGCCAGCGGGAGGATCATGTGATTATACGCCTGGGCGACGGCATTGCCGTGGCCCAGGCGGGACAGGCTGCGGCGATCCGCCTCCTGCAGGGACGTCCACACGTCGGGGGCGGCCCCCGCCAGCCAGGAGAGCAGTGTGGGCCCGAAATTGAAGCTGAGGAACTCGTAGGTGTTGACGAAATCCTGGATCTGCCCCCGCGCATCGAGCACCGGGGAGCGGGCGTTGGGCGCGTAGCACTCCCCCAGAATCCGCCGGTTCCAGTCGTGGGCAGGGGCGGCGCTGGGCTGGCGCTCGATGACTCCCGTCCAGGGATTCTCGCGGGGAGGCTGGTAGAAGTGACCGTGGATGACCACATGCATCGCCATATTCTGGTTGGCTCGCCGGCCGGCGCCGGACCCCGGATGGCCCGGCATGCACGCGCCGAGGCTGGCTACGGCGATTTTTGCGCCCCCTCGTCTCGAGTCGCGCGGATCAGGCTCCGCAGCAGGAAGCTCCGCTGGGCTCCGCGGAGAAGGGCCGACAGGTCCTCGTAGACCGTGGGGTCTTCCAGGAGCGCGCCGAGGGTTCCCTGCCCCTGGCGAAGCTGCTCCGCAATCGCCTGCAGGTCCGATGCGGCGCGCTTCACGTCCACCGCCGCCGCCCGCACGTCCGTGACCGCCCCCTGGACATCACCCAGCGTCTTGGCCCCCTCGGGATCGAACAGCAGGGTGGGGAGGAGCCCCTTCCCCGTACGGGCCGCCTGCGTCAGCGCCTCCAACTGCTGGCTGGCCTGCTCCAGGTGGGTCAGGATCTCGGCGCGCTGCGGGTCGTACAGCAAGGCGTGCAGCAGGCCGTGACCCTCCCGGGCCTCGCGGACGAGATCGTCCACATCGGCGAGGGTCTGGGTCAGCCGCCCCAGGGTCTGGTCCGGCGGGTTGTAGATCAGCGCGTGCAGCAGCCCCCGCTCGGTCTCCATGGCGTGAGCAACCCGCTCCAGGGACTGCATCGTGCGGTCCATCCGGACCAGGAGGTTGGCCCCCTCCGGCCCGTAGATGATGTCGTGCAGCAGCCCCTGCCCCTTCTCCACCTCCACCAGCGTGGTGCGGAGGGAGCGCACGGCCTCGCTCAGGTTCTGGCCCTCCGCCTTCCCGCCCCCCGACAGGAACTCGTCCAGCGAGGCGCTGATCCGGGTGACGTGGTCGAGAATGGTGTTTCCCTTTTGCAGCAGGGCGGAGTAGTCCATCGGGTTCACGCTCTCCAGCGCCCCGCCCGGGGGAACGACGGGCAGGTCGGAGCTTCCGACCGTGATGTCGAGCACCTTGTCCCCCACCAGCCCGATGGTGCCGATGCTGGCCACCGAGTCCTGCCGGATGCGGTCCTGCACCCGTCGCTCGATGCTCAGGGTGACCTGAATGCGACGGTTGCTGAGGGTCGGGCTGAAGCCGATCCGGGTGACGTTCCCCACCGCGACGCCGGCCAGGCGGACGGGCGAGCCCTCCACCAGGCCTTCCGTCGTGCTGAAGGAGGTGGAGAGGGAGTACCGCTGCTGAAACAAGGCGCTCCGGCTGCCGATGGACAGGACGAAGGCCACGAACAGGAAGATCGCCGTCAGGACGAAGGCTCCGATGCGAAGCTGCAGCTGTCGTTCGGTCATCGCGGCTCCATCCCACTCCGCGTTCAGCCCCGGCGCTGCGCCCGTCAGCGGTGGGTCGCCCCCCCGCCCGCGTGCCCGGCGATGAAATCGCGGATGAGCGAGTCGTGCGTGGACTGGATCTCTTCCGGCGTCCCGATGGCGGCGATCCGCCCCTCCTTGAGCATGGCCAGGCGGTCCGAGACCTTCAGGGCGCTCGCCATGTCGTGCGTGACGACCACCGAGGTCACCCCCAGCTTCCGCTGCAGGTCCAGAATCAATTCGGTGATCTTCTCCACGTTGGTCGGGTCCAGACCCGTCGTCGGCTCGTCGTAGAGCAGGATACGGGGAGGCAAGGCAACGGCCCTGGCCATGGCCACGCGCTTGCGCATCCCCCCCGACAGGTCGGTCGGATCCATGGCCTGGATCTGATCGAGCCCCACGAGTCCCAGCACCTCCCGCACGCGGTCCTGGATTGCGGCCTCGCTCCAGGTGGTGTGCTCGCGCAGGGCGAAGGCCACATTCTCGCCGACACTGAGGGAATCGAAGAGGGCCGATCCCTGGAAGACCATGCCCACGCCCTGCCGGACTCCGAGCAGCTCCTGCTCTGACAGCGGGACGATGTCCCGGCCCTCCAGGAGGATCTGGCCCGCGTCGGGCTTGAGGAGGCCGATCATGAGCCGCAGCAGGACGCTCTTGCCGGTTCCGCTGCCGCCGATGATGGTGAGCGACTCACCGGTCCGGATGCCGAGGTCCAGGCCGCGCAGGACGTGATTCTCCTCGAAAGACTTGTAGACGCCCTTGAGCTCGAGGGCCATCCCGTCCGGCGCCGCCCGGGCCGGGGCGCCCCGTTCCGGCGCGGGGGCAGACCCGCGTCCAGGCGTCACCACCCCTCCAACCACCAAAAGAATTTGGTGAGAAAAAAGTCGGAGACAAAAACGACCAGCGAGGCGGTCACGACCGTCGTGGTGGTGGCACGGCCGAGGCCCTCCGTGCCTCCCCGGGTGGCGAGACCATTGTAGCATCCTATCAGCCCGATGAGGAATCCGAAGACCACCGTCTTGCCCAGGCCGCTCAGCATGTCCGCCAGGCGAATGTACTGGACCAGGGTGTTGTAATACTGGTGGTAGTCCACCTGGAACTCATACTGCGTGATCACCATCCCCCCGAACACGCCCAGCGTGTTGGCGATCATGGTGAGCAGGGGAAGAGACAGCATGGTGATCAGCACCCGGGGCACCACCAGCTTCTTGATGTAGTTCACGCCCAGCGCCCGCATGGCGTCGATCTGCTCGGTGACCTTCATGGCCCCCAGCTCGGCCGTGAAGCCCGAGCCGACCCGACCGCCGACCAGGATGGCGGTGACGACCGGTCCCAGCTCCCGCACCATGCTCAGGCCGACGATGATCCCCACCGTCCCCTTGGCGCCGAAGCGGGCCAGCCCGTAGGTCGTCTGCAGGGCCAGCACCAGCCCCACGAAGAGGCCGGCCACGCTGACGATCGAGACGGATCGCACGCCGATGTCGTCCATCTGGGAGATCAGCAGTCGCAGCGAATAGGGCGGGGTGACGGCCTGGTAGAGGGTCTGCCCGGCCAGGACGGACAGGCCGCCCAGGTCGGCGATCAGGCGCAGCCCGCGCCGTCCCAGCTCATCGAGGAACTCTCGCATCGGAGGTCTCATAGGCTCAGGAGGATCTCCGCCGCCGCGGGCCGCCTTCCTTCGGACGGGTGCGACCGGAAGGGTACGCGCCGCCGGCGCCTGTGCGCCCCACTCTCCGCAGGGCACGAGGCGGTCGGCGGATCACCGGGCGGCCAGCGGCGTCCAGCTGTTGAGGAAGACGTTCGAACACCGGGCGGCCGCGCACAAAGCTGTCCGGCGGAGCCACGTACATGAAATCCAGAAGGCATCCGTGATGGCGCAGGGTCACCCCCTCGACCTCGACGGGTGCCCCATCCAGCGTGGCCAGGAGATGGACGCGGACCCCCTCGTCGCCATGCAGCCGGATATCCTCCTGCTGGAGAATGCGGGGATTCTTTAGGCCGAAGTAGAGATGACGCGCCACCCAGGACAGAGTTCCGGACTCGGGATTCTCGCAGCCCGTCCGGAGCGCCAGCGCCGCGCCGAGTCCGGGATCACGGTATGCTAGGGCGGCCCCCTTGAGATCCAGGGGGACCCAGCCGTGCGGCAGGCCCACCTGAAAGTCGTGCGTGATGTCGCGATACACCCCGTCCACGATCCGACCGGTCGCGCACCCGGCGCTCAACGGGAGCAGGACGAGCAGCAGTCCGGCCGGCATCCATGCGCTGAAGCGAGGCATCTGGGGCCCTTCGCCCGCGGCGGTCGCAATTCGGCGGCCGCGAAGACGGCGCTTTCCGGGGGTTCCGCGTCCCTCAGGCGCGGCGAATCGGGCTACATCCTACTGGACAGTGGAGGCGTCGTCAAGGCGGCCCACGCCGTCAGGGCCGCGGGAATGCCGCGCCGCAGGGCGCGCCGGGCCTGTCCGGCGGCTCGCGCCATCTGGGGGAGGATGCTCCGCTCCTCCCGCCCCGCCAGCAGGAAAGCAAGCAGGCCGCGCCAGCACAGGCGGCCGCCGGGGGTGGTGCATGCCGCGAGGGCGGGCGGCAGGGCGAGTGCCACCGGATCCAGGATGGCTTTGATGGCACACCATGGGAGGCGCAATTCGCGCGCGGCCGCCGCCACCCCGGCGGCCTCCATATCCACCGCGACGGCGCCGGTGCCGCCATGGGCGGCCCGCTTGGCCTCCGGGGTCCTCAGGGGCGCGGCGGTTGTGAGGAGGCGCCCGACATGGCCGGCGATGCCGGCCTCGCGGATGGCCGCGCAGACGAGGCTGGGGGCCGACGCCGGGCTGGCGATGTGTTCCGCCCGGCGGCCGTCCTGCTCCAGGACGCAGGTCGGGCACACCAGATCGCCGGGACGGAGGCCGTCGATCAGGCCGCCCGCGAAGCCGACCGACCACACGGAGTGCAGAGGCAGCCGGCGGGCGGCGGTCAGGACCGCCTGGCGTGCTCGCTCCGCGCCGAGGCCGGACTGCATCAGCACCACGGGCTGCCGTCCGTGCTGCCCGAAAACGGCCGGGAAGCCGTCGAGCCGGCGGCGACGAGCCGGCCGCAGGCAGGACCGCAGGGTCCGCCGCTCCTGTCCCAGGGCCACGACCACAAGCAGGTGGGAAGTCATGAGCGGGCGCGGAGAACCAGGCCGGGCCGGGGGGAGGCGTCCAGGCAGCGGGCCCACGCGACAGTCGCCATGGGAATCGCCCCGGAGGATCAAGCCGGCGTTGGACCGAACCGGGGCGGGCTGACCAGTGGGGCCACCGTCCCTGTCGGCCGACTTCCAGCCAAATCCATCACATGCTGGCGGTACAAGGCGAGCGCCCAGACCGGGAAGTAGGCGGGATACCCGTGGTAGCGGAGATAGAAGACCCGGGGGAACCCCGCCCCGGTGAACTCCGCCTCCTCCCAGAGGCCGTCGGGCCGCTGGCTGTCCGCCAGGAAACGGATGCCGCGCGCCACCGCGGGGTGGGCCGCCTCGCCGGCGTGGAGCAGGGCCAGCAGGGCCCACGCCGTTTGGGAGGCGGTGCTCTTGCCCATCCCCGCTGTGCGAGGGTTATCGTAGGAGAAGCAGGATTCCCCCCATCCTCCATCCGGGTTCTGGCGGCTCAGCAGCCAGTCCACGGCCTTGCGGATGTAGGGCTGGCCGAGGTCCTCGCCGATGGAGCGCAGGCCGGCCAGGACAGACCAGGTTCCGTAGATGTAGTTAACGCCCCACCGGCCGTACCACGACCCGTTCGGCTGCTGCCTGGTCTTGAGGAAGGCGATGGCCCTCGCCACGGCCGGCTCATCCGGGCGGAAACCGAAATACCCCAGCGCCTCCAGGACGCGCCCGGCCAGATCCTCGGTGCTGGGGTCCATCAGGGCGCCGTGGTCCGCGAAGGGGATGCGATTGAAAACCATCCGGTTGTTGTCCCGGTCGTACGCCCCCCAGCCGCCGTCCCTCCCCTGGAGGGCCAGCACCCAGTTCAGACCCTTGGCCATGCTGCGGGTCTTGGCCTCCTCGTCCAGTGTGCGGATCTTGCGCAGTGCCGTGAGGACGACCGCCGAATCGTCCACATCGGGGTAGTAGGCATTCTCGAACTGGAAGGCCCAGCCGCCCGGGGCCGTGCCCGACGCCTTGAACTGCCAGTCCCCGGGGCAGGTCGTCTGCATGGACAGCAGCCATTCCCCTGCCCGGACCAGGGCGGGATGGTCGGCCGGGAGGCCTGCGGCGATCAGGGTGTTGACGGCTAGGGCGGTATCCCAGACCGGGCCGACGCAGGGTTGCACGCGCAGAGTCTCGTCCGTCTCGATCCGCAAGGCGTCGATCTCACCCATGGCCTTCCGGACGGTCGGATGGTCCAGAGGGTATCCGAGGGAGATCAGGGCGATCACCGAGTTGATCATGGCCGGGAAGATGCCCCCCAGGCCGCCCGCGCCCTGCATCCGCTCCACCATCCAGCGCTCGGCGACATGGACGGCGCGCCGCCGGAGGGGGGTGCGGACAAAGCGGTCATGGAGCCGGAGGACGCGGTCCACGACCAGGAAGAAATTCCGCCAGGTGAATGTCCGGGGATCGCGGGGCAGCGAGAAGTCCGCGCGGATCCGCGGCACCAGGAAGAGCTCGTCCAGGCGGTGCTGCGGGGCCACGGGCCGCACCGGCCGCCGGGCAAAAATAATCAAGAGCGGCACCAGGACCGTCCGGGACCAGTAGGAGATCGTGTAAAGGTTGAAGTAGGCCCAGCGCGGCAACAGGCAGATCTCCACCGGCATGCAGGGCACGCCGGCCCACTCGTACTCGCCGAAGAGGGCCAGGAGGATCTTGGTGAAGACGTTGACGCGCGTGATCCCGCCCAGCTCGAGCACGCGCTGGCGCGCCCTGGCCATCCGGGGGTCGGCGCCAGGGACCCCGGCGAGCTTCAGGGCAAAGTACGCCTTGACGGTGGCGCTGATGTCGGCGGGACCGTTCTGGTAGATCGGCCACCCGCCGTCCGGGAGCTGGCTGGACTGGAGGTGGCGGACGGCCTTCCGCTCGAGGACGGGGTCGGCGGTCCCCAGCCAGCGGCGGAACAGCAAGTACTCGGCCGTAATGGTGACGTCCGCCTGCAGCTCGAAATGCCAGAAGCCCGCCGGCTGCTGGAGCGCCAGCAGGCGCTCGATCCCCCGCTGGAGGGCGGGCTCGACGTCGGCATGTGCCTGGGAGCGCGCCGCGGGGCGCGCCGTGCGGAGTGGACGGGGATTCACAGGGCCTCCGGCGTCAGACGAGGTTCCAACGGACCATCTCCCACAGATCTTTCCATCGCTTCCCGACCTCTCGAATGACCGTGGGCTCGAAGCCGCTGTGCATCATGCAGTTGGTGCAGCGCTCGTCGCGCTTGTTCTCGTACTTCTCCCAATCGGTCTTCGTCATCAGCTCGTCGAACGTCTTGTAGTGCGCGTCGGTGATGAGGTAGCAGGGCCCCTTCCAGCCCCGTGGATTGTAGTTGGGATTTCCCCAGGGGGAACACTTCAACTCGCGCTCGCCCTTGAGGAAGCGGAGGTACATGGGAGTGCTCAGGAGGCGATAGCGCTTGGCCAGTTCCCAGACCCGCTGGAATTTCTCATGCGTCTGCCGCTTTTCCAGGAAGATATCCCGCCCCTTCAGGATCGCGTACTCGTAGGCGGGAGAGACCAGGAAGCCGTCCACACCGATGGCCTCCAGCTCGGCGAAGAGCGCCTCGATCTCCTCGATCCTGGTCTCCTTGTAGATCGTGGTGTTCGTCACGATGCGAAAGCCCATGGATTTGGCCAGCTTGATCATGCGGATGTCGATCTTGTACAGCCCCGTACGGGATCGCACCAGGTCGTGGGTGGCCTCCAGGCCGTCCATGGAGATATTGATGGTGAGGTACGGGCTGGGCCGCCACTGGGGAAGCCACTTGTCGAGCTTGATGGCGTTGGTGCACAGGTACACGAACTTCTTCCGGCGCAGGAGCTCTGAGACCAGATCGCCCAGGTGGGGGTAGATGGTCGGCTCGCCCCCGCAGATCGAGACGATGGGGGCGCCGCACTCCTCCACGGCCTTCAGGCAGGTCTCCAGCGGCATCATGTCCCGGATGGTGCTCTCGAACTCCCGGATCTTGCCGCACCCCTCGCACGCCAGGTTGCAGAGGTGGGTCGGCTCCAGCATCAGCACGAACGGGTACCGCTTGCGCCCCCGCAGGGCGTTCGCCAGGATGTACTTGGTCAGCGTGTAATGCAGCTGAACGGGAAACCTCATGCGCGTATCCCCTCCCCTCGCGGCCGCCAGGTATAAAACCTCAAACCCGCGAGGATTGCAAGCGTCCAGATCGCGACCGGTGTCGCCAGAGCCAGCCCCGTCAATCCCAGCCGCCACTCGCCGATGGCGAAGGTCACGCCGAGGTTGAACGCCAGGACGATGAAATACAGGGCCGGGCACAACAGGGCACGCCCGCGGCAGCCGATCAGCCCCGTCGCCGGAAGCCGGCGCTCCCAGGCGTGGTACAACCCCGCGGCCACCAGACCCACCACCGCCCAGCCGAGGAAGTTGGCCAGCGGAACGCCAAAATAAATCCCCGGCTCGGGGTAGCCGTAGATCCGACCCAGAAACCACCGGTCCCCGCGAAGGGCGACCGGATCGATCGCGACATCCGCCAGGACGAACAGGCAGACGGCGACCAGGATGTGCGCCGCTCGGGACGGACGGCTGCCGGCGCCCGGGCGTCCCGGGACCAGCAGGAGCCAAGCCAGCCCGTAGCTGGCCGCCAGGAGGAACGAGAACGAGAGCGAATCAAAGAACGGCACCCCAAAGATCCACAGCTCGCGATGGGCTGTCGTCGGCACATAATAATACCACCCGAATGGGATTCCCGTCCGGATAGAACTGGCCTCTGCCACGAAGGCCACCGCCCACGTGATCACCGTGAAGGCCGTCGTGCGTCGCCAGCCCAGGAGCCCGCTGGTCCCCAACAGGTGGACGGTCAGGAAAGCGAACACATACGGGCGGAGCCACAGGCTGCCAAGCAGCAGCCGCGGGACATCGCTCATGCGCGCTTAACGGGGCGCGGTCGTGCCCGCCGACACCCCCTCCCATGGCGAACCGACATCATCCGGCGGGCGCGTAGCCGTTGGCCCGGAACCAGCACACGGCCCGCGCCAGCGCGTCCTCGACCGGGGATTGGATCAGGCCCAGCTCGCGGACGGCCTTTGTCGAGTCGAACCACATGACCTTTTGCGCCATGCGCACGGCGTCCACGGCGATGAGAGGCGGCCGCCCCGTCCAATGATCCGCGATCCACTCGGAGAGGTGGGCCAAGGGGAGGATCAGCCCCGCCGACACTCGGAGGCGGGGCGGGCGAATGCCCGCGATCCGTCCCAGCAGCGCGAAGATCTCCCGCAAGGTGTGGTTTCGCCCGCCGAGGATGTACCGCTCACCCGACCGGCCGCGCAGGGCCGCCAGCAAGTGTCCTGCCGCGACGTTCTCCACGTCCACGAGATTCAAGCCGGTGGGGAGGTACGCCCACATCCGCCCGTGCAGGAAGTCGACGATCATCTGACCGGTCGGTGTGGGCTTGAGGTCACCCGGCCCTACCGGCGTGCTGGGGTTGACGATCACCACCGCGAGACCCCGCCGTGCGTACTCGCGCGCCACCTCCTCGGCCAGGAACTTGGATCGCTTGTAATCCCCCGCCATCTCCGCCAGCGTGACGGGGGTCTCTTCGGTCCCGGGCTGTCCGCTCTTGGGGATTCCGAGCGCCCCCACCGTACTGGTATATACAACCCGGGACACCCCGGCCTGGGCGGCTTCCTCCAGAATGCGGCGAGTTCCCTCCACATTGATGGTATAAAACTGCCGCCGGTCCCGCGCCCACAAGCTATATAAGGCAGCGACGTGAAACAGCAACCGGCAGCCCGACAGCGCATGGCGCAAGGCCTCGCTGTCGCCGAGGTCGCCGACAACCGTTTCTACGGAGAGCTGGTCCAGCAGTCGACGGTCGCTCTGGGGCCGCACCAGGGCCCGGACCTGATGGCCGGCGGAGAGCAGGTGCCGGATCACCGCTGCCCCGACAAATCCTGTTCCGCCCGTTACGACCGTGAGGTCGCCCACACATGCCTCCGACTTCCCGGAAGGGTGGGCGGCAGGATAGGTACCCCCGTTCGCCGAGGCCCGGGATCCTCGCGTTCGTATGCATTTGTACCACGAGACCGGTCGAAAATCAAACCTTCCGCCGCGCTGCGGGGGGACGGCCTCGTGCCGCTCCGCAGACGAACCCTCCCGGTGTGCGTCTGCGCAAAACCATTGACATTTCGCCGACCTGCTGTTATGCATTCCAAGACCGCGGGCGTCGCTCCACGCCAGGACCTGTATCCATGGAGGAGACACGATGGCGATAGACGAGAACGTCGGTAAGGATCCGAGTGGTGACGCTGGCGGGTGTGATCGTCGGGAAGATGAGCAAGCCCAAGAACATCCGGACGCTGGATGCCCTGAATCTCAAAGGCGATTTCTTTGCCTTGACCGACGCAGCCCCCGAGGGCGAGCCGAATGCCAGCCCGGGATTTCTGGCCGTTAATAAGCGTCAGGTCATCTCGCTGGAAGAGCTTCCCTAGCTGCTGTCCTCCCCCTGCCCGCAGGATCGCTCCTGCTCGCAATCATCCGTGCCCGCGACGGCCCCGGTGTGTCCGGCGGCCGACCGGTCCGCCGCAGGCCAGCCGCCCGCCTCGGCCGGACTGTTTTCGGCCCCTCAGGTCAGATGCAGGGCCTTGAGGCGCTCCCGGGTCGGGGCGCCCGTCGCGTCCCAGCCCCGCAAGCGATAGTACTCGGAGAGCATCCGCTCCATGGCCTGTGGGTCGACGGGGCCGATGTCATCCCGTTGCGGAACCGTGAGCAGTCGGCGGGGCAGGACGTCATCCTTGCGCGACAGGCCGCGCCCGACATTGATCAGGCGCTTGGTGGTGAAGATCCGCTCGGCCGTCTGCATGAGCTCGCCGGGCGTCACCTTCCACCCCGTACAATAGTTCAGCCACTCCGCCATGGCGGTCGGGCCGTACGCCACCACGATGTAAAATTTGCAGATGCCCAGCCCGTCATAGAGGACCATCAGGTCGTGCATCTTCGCCGTGAGCTCGGCCTTGCCGTCCGGAATGTACGGATTCATGGGAGCCGTGTAGCCGAGGTCGGGGTAGGGCATTCCGCTCTCCGCGGTGAAGGTGACCCCCTCCATGTGGCAGGCGCCCCGGTTGGCCACCGCGTAGTTGAGCGCGTTGGACCAATAGGCGCGGGGATCGTGCATGGGGATCTCGACCCCTTTGACCTCCACCAGCATGTCTTCGAGCGCCTTGCCCAGCCGCGCGACTACCGCCCGCGTCCCGTCCGCCAGAACATCGCCGATCCCCTGGCGCGTTCCCATCTTACGGAGCAGAGCGATCATGGCCTCCCCGTCCCCCCAGGCCGGCCGGATTCCGTCCAGCTCCTGCTCGGTTACGAGCCCCTTCTCGAAGGCCTCCATGACCAGGGCGATGGTGTTTCCCGCCGAGATGGTGTCCAGGCCGTAGTCGTTGCACAGCTCGTTGCAGCGGCCGATCACCTCGGGTGAATCGTTCTCGCACATGCTGCCGAAGGCCCCGATGGTCTCGTACTCGGGGGCGTGGCCCACGGTGGTGCCGGGAATCTCGGTCACCAGGGTGCAGTTCGAGGGACAGGAGAGACAGGAGCGCTCGTGTTTTCCGTACTTCTTGAACATCGTCTGGCCCGAGATCCGCTCCGCCTTCTGGGTCCAGCGTCCCCCCAAGAAATTGCGGATGGGCATGTCTCCCACGGCCTCCGTGGCCATGACGCCGCCTGCGGTTCCCAGCTCGAAGTTCCTTTTGAAGCGCTGCTTTTCCTTTCCACCGTAGGCGGCGGCGCGGCGCATCAAGCCGGTGGGATCCGCCACCGGGACCCCGCCGGTCCCGCGCACGACCACGGCCTTCAGGTGCTTGGAGCCCATGACGGCGCCCATGCCCGTGCGGCCGGCGGAGCGGGCGTATGTCCCCTCGAACATCACACACGCCATGCGACTGAGCTTTTCGCCGGCCGGTCCGATCGCTGCCACGATGGCGTCCTTATGGGTCTCCTGGAGCAGGCGCGCATCGGTTTCGAAGAACCCCGTGCCCCAGAGTTTCTCGGCCGGCCGGATCTCGACGCGGCCGTTCTCGATCCACACATACACAGGCTGTTTGGCCTTCCCCGTAAAGATGACCCCGTCGTACCCGGCGTACTTCAACATGGGGGCCCAGGCCCCGCCCGCCCGCGCCTCTCCCCATGCGGTGGTCGCGGGCGAAAGCGCACACACGCTGGTCCGGTTGGCTCCCGGGACGATCGTCCCGCAGAGCAGGCCCGGCATGAAGCAGAGCGGATTCGAGAGATCCAGGGGACCGCGAATGCCCTTCAGCCGGTCGCGAATCAGCTTTGCTCCCAGCCCGCTCCCCGCCAGAAATGCGCGGGCCGTGGCCTCGTCGAAGTCCGTCGTGCCCACCTTCCCGGATGTCAAATCCACCCAGAGCAGCCGCCCCATATATCCTTTGGGCATGGCGAATCCCCTTTATTTCCGATGGTTGTCCGACGGCATCCCCGAGTCGTCGCGGCGGTGATGCGGCGGCTGGCCTAGGATCCGAGGGGTTCGAAGTGCTTCGGGACACCGCGACGGGTGGGGGTCGACGGAACGTCGATCACGCCACGGGATCCCCTCCGAAGCGGAATTCTTGCAAAATCGGCGGATGGGCGCAAGCGAAATGCGGAGGGGGGCGGGCCGGGATGAGGCCGTCAGGAAAGATGGCAGGCGCATGAGCGGAATCCGGGAAAGCGAAACCGCCCGTCCCACAGGGACGGGCGGTTTCGGATTGAAACCGGGAACAGCAATCCTACTTGCCGGTGATCACGAAATGCCCCCGGCGGTTCCACTTCCACGCGCTCTCGTCGTGGCCGAGGACGAAGGGGCGCTCTTTCCCGTAGCTGATGGTGGCGATGTTGTCCGCCGGGACCCCGGCAGCCACCAGGTAATCCTTCACCGCCTTGGCCCGCCGCTCGCCCAGGCCGAGGTTGTACTCCGCCGTGCCGCGTTCGTCGCAGTGGCCCTCCACCGTGATCTTCGCGCCGGCGTTTTCCTTCAACCAGGCGATGTCGGCGCTCAGGGCGCTCTTCTGATCGTCCCGGATGGCGGACTTGTCAAAGTCGAAGAAGACATCCTGGAGCGGCGAGGCGGTCACCTGGGGGGCAGGGGCGGCCGACGCCGGCGTCACGGGCGTGGCGCTGGGCGGCGTGGCCCGGGTCACCGGGGTCTCGCCGGTGCGCGGGGCCGGAGCCGCGGGTGCCGGGGCCGTGGCCGCGGACGGGCCGACGGCCCCCGGGCCGGCCTGGGCGACCTCGGGCCGCTTGGGACAACCCAGAAGGGCCAGGGAGCCCACGAGGACGCCCACGGTGAAGAGGATGTGCATGCTTGAACGAACTCGCATCAGGCTCCTCCTTTCAGATCAGCATTCATGTTAATCCCGGCACGCATCGCGGCACGGCCCTGCCGTGCCTGCCAACGCGCGCAAGCATAAGTCACGCGACCCTCCAGTTCAAGAAAAAAACCCGTCCCTCCTGGGGCCGGCGGGCGCGTTCCAGCCCCCGGACGTGTGATGGTCGTCTCCTCCGTTTCCTCCTTGGGTTAGCTCTCCCCCTGGGCGGCCGGCGAACGGCAGTAGCGCTCGGCGACGCCCGCTGCAAAGGCGTTGATGGGCCCCATGAGGCTGGCTTGCCTCCCCGGGTTTCCTCGAAACAGGATCTCGAATGTCAGCGTGCCTGCCACGAAGCCTGCGATGGCGCAGGCCAGGTCCCTGGCCTCGTCGTTTTCGAGTTGGGCCTCTCCCAGGATGCGTCGGCACTCCTCTATCAGAAAGCGCACGTAGCGACGATATTCTTCCCGGAGATGGGGACGGCTCTTCGGGTGGAGGACCAGCAGTCCGCGGACTTGATGCAGGAGAACGACCAGGTCGCGGCGCCGGCTCAGGACGCAGTACTGCCCGTGGATGAAGGCCGCCAGGCGCTCCGCCGGTGTTCCGTCGGCGCCGGCCGTGGTCCGCCCGCCCGCGATCAATTCGTCGAATCCGTGCCGGATCAGGTGCTGGATCAGGCCCTCCTTGGAATGGAAGTGGGCGTAAAAAGTGCCCTTGCCAACATCGGCGGCTTCGGTGATGTGCTCGACCGTGGTGTCGTAGTAGCCACGCTGCGCGATGGCTGTCAAGCCCGCGCGCACCAGGTTCTCGAAGCTCTGAATGCGGCGTCGGGAGGCTCGACTTTGTTTGAGTGCGGCTTCCGCCATGTGGATCTTCCTGGCTCTCCGGTCAAATCCGACCGAATGGTCAGAAATGACTCGACAAACCATACCAGACGAATCCCCCGGCCGCAAGTAAAAATGCGGGTGTGAGACAGGCGAGGCACCGGCCGCCCGATACAGAATTTCCTGGCGCTTCCACCCTGGGGAAGTGATATTATGCAGCGCCGTCCGGGCTCGGGTTCGCCGGGGTCGGCGGGGACCCCGCGGTGCCGCGGGTGGCGGCCCGGGAACTCATCGACCCGTCAGGGGGTCTAAGCATGCAGGGGGATGACGCGCCGACGATGGCAGCCGCTCCGGCTGATGATGATCAGCGGCTGGTAGAGCGGGCGCAAGCCGGGGATGCCCGGGCCTTCGAGGCCTTGGTCCGCCGCTACGAGCGCTGGGTGTTCACGCTGGCCGTACGCATGCTGGACGACCGGGCCGATGCCGAAGATGCTTCCCAGGAGATCTTTCTGAAGGCGCACCGAGGCCTCTCCGGCTTCGCAGGAGCCTCCCGGTTTTCGACCTGGCTCTATGCCATCGCCAGCCACCACTGTCTGAACTGCCTGGCGGCCCGCACCCGCAGGGCGTCCCTGTCTGCGGCAACCGGATCGGCCCTCGATGGGACGGATCCGCTGGCGACGGCCGACAGCGTTCCGGACGGATCTCCGCTCCCCGACGCGCTGGTGGAGCAGCGGGATCTCGGCCGGATCATCCAGACGGAACTGTTGAACCTGACCGAGGACCACCGGTTAATCCTGATCCTGCGAGAGATCCAGGGCATGTCCTACGAGGAGATCGCCGAGACGTTAACCCTGGAGCTGGGCACCGTCCGGTCGCGCCTGCACCGCGCCCGGATGGAGTTGAAGACTCGATTGCAGCCCCACTTGACGGAGGGGGCGGCCCATGACGTGTGATGAGGCCCGGGAAGCCTTCTCCGAGCTCTACGACGGGATCCTGAGCGGTTCGCGCCTGGTTGAATTGAGCCGTCACCTGGACGGTTGTGCGGCCTGCCGGGCGGAGTGGGACGCCTTTCGAATGACCGTGCGGGGCGTGGCGGGCCTGGGGCTGGAAGAGCCGCCGCTCGACTTCGCCGTCCGCGTCCGACAGCAGGTCAAAGCGCCCCCATGGTGGACCCGGGCGGCACACGCCATCTTTGTTCCCCTGCGGGTAAAGATTCCGATCCATGCCGCCGCGCTGGTCGTCCTGGCCCTCGCCGGCCTGCTGGTGTACCAGCGCACCGGGCAGCCGCCGCGCCCCGCCCCGCCGCGCGCGGTCGCCCCGGCCCCCTCGGCTCCTCCGGCTCCTGCCGCGGCGCCGGCCCCGGTCGAAGCGCCGGCCGCGCCCGCGACGGCTTCCAAGTCTCCGGTTGCCGGCGGGACGGTGAAGCGCATCGAGCCTGCGCCGCCCCCGCCGTTTCCGACCGTCTCGCCGAAGACGGAGGCAAAACTGCAAGCGCCGTCCCGGATCGAAAAGGCGCAACAGCCGGCTGCACGCGTGCAGGAATCGGCTCAGGCGGAGCGGCGGGTGGCCGCGCCGGATCTGAGCGCCGGTCCGTCCGCGTCGGAGCAGGCGAAGGTGAATCGCCTTCAGACCGGGCCGCCGCCCCCGCCGCCCATGCCGGAGGGCATGGCGGCGCGGGCGGAACCCGCCAAGCCGGTGGGCACGATGGCGTCGGCTCCGCCCGCCGCCGGATCCGCCGACACCCTGTTCTCGGAGGCCATGACCGCCTACGTCCGGCAGGAGTATGAGAAATCGATCGAGGATCTGCGGGCGTTCCTGACGCGGGATCCCACCGACCGGCGGGCGGCGGATGCTCGATTCTTCCTGGCGGAAGCATACTTCGCGATCGGCCGATACGCCGACGCCGTGACCGAGTACGGGACCTTCCTGCGCGACTATCCCGGCAGCCCCAAAGTGCCCCAGGCGCGGTTCCGGGAAGGGACTGCCCGGCTGGCGGCGGGCGATCGGAGCGGGTGCCAGACGCTCCGCGAGGCGCTGGAGCGGTACCCCCGGTCGCGGGAGGCGGCGGCCGCCAAGGCGACGCTGGCCGCCCACTGCCCGTAGGCCCGCCGACCCGCTCGTATCGGTCGAACACGTCTGCCGCCTCGATCTGTGAGTATGCATTGCAAAGTATGTATGCGTGGAGTAAAATGCATACTACAGCTTGGAACCTGCGAGGAGGGACCCATGAAGGCGGTGGTGGCTGAACGAGGGCAGGTGACGATCCCGAAGCGGCTGCGGGAGCGGCTGGGCATCCGCCCCGGGACCGTGCTGGAGTTCCGGGAAGAGGCCGACCGGCTCGTCGCCGAGAAGGCGGAGGCGGCGGGTGCGCTGGACCGCTGGTACGGCAGTCTCGGGCGCCGCCGGCGGACCGACGACATCATCCGGGCGCTGCGGGGCGAGCTGTGATCACGGCGGTGGATTCGAGCATCCTCATCGATGTGCTGGAGCCCGATCCGGATCATGGGCCCGGGTCCCGGGAGGCGCTCCGCCGCTGCTCGCGCGAGGGATCCCTGGTGGCCTGTGATGTCGTATGGGCCGAGGTGGCGACCGCCTTCGGGCACGCCCAGGTGCGGGCGGTCGAGGCGCTCCGCGAGATCGGGATCGCCTATTCGGCCATGAGCGAGGAGGCGGCACTCCGCGCCGCGGAGTGCTGGTATCGGTTCAGGCGACGGTCCGAGGAAAAGGGGCGCATCGTGGCCGACTTCCTGGTGGGCGGCCACGCCCTCGTCCAGGCCGACCGGCTGCTCACGCGGGACCGGGGATTCTACCGGGACTACTTCAAGCCGCTCAAGCTGGTCGTCCCGTAACAAGACTACGGACGTCGCGGCCATCGGCCGCGCCCGATGTCCGCCGTGCGGATTTCTGCCCGCCGCTGTCTGGCCCCTTGCCCGGTCGTGCGTGGTTGGCTGTCAATTTCCCATCCTCCATTCAGCCGCTGCCTCCCGACCGCCCGTCCTCCCGACGACTTCGATTAAAGATGAAGAACGCGGCGACGTCCCCCTCGAGCCGCGCGCCCACCGACACAGGGGGCGGCCGATTGCTGATGTGTAGCAAGTATAACAAAGAAGCAACGTCCCCTCGGTCACACAAGGGGACCCGAAGGTTTTTGTACACTCGAATTCAACGGGGCAATTCGGCTTCTGTAGGCGATTGGATGCTGCCGGAACCGCCCTAGTCCGTTACGGTACTTCGCGCAGTGAGACTGCGTTATCCTTCGGACCAGGAGAACACGAATGAGCAAGGCAATCGAGAATCTGGAGGCGGCACAGAAACGGGCGATGGCCATCCGCCCCAAGGTCGGCGGCTTCCCCTACGCTCGCGGAGATGTTGCGACGCGCGGGCGTGACGAGAAACATCTGGTCCCTGCCCGCCTGCCAGAGCCTGTTCCTGACGAGGGAAGGGCCGGTGGTGATCCAGGGGAAGCCGCTGGCATCAGGCGCCATGGACGTGCCCGCCTTCAACCGCGACGGCTTGATCAAGGCGCTGCGCACCGATCAGGCCGGGGAGAGCACCTTCCCGGAATTCCTGGCAGCCGCCTGGCGGGCAGGCGTCGTCCGGTACGACGTGGATTTCGCGGCGCGCACCGTCAGCTATTGCGGCTGCAACGGCGAGGAGTACGTTGAAGCCTATCCCGCCGTGGACATCGGCTAGGGCAGGACGGTCCCGCTCTGGCACCCCTCCACAGCTCGCCGCCGCGGACGCTGACGTACGTCAAAGGGGACGTTGTAACATTAATTACATTGTTTGATGCCGGGCCGCATCCGCCCTCAACTCGAACGTGCTATAGTACAAGGGGAAGTTGCCTCATTATTCGCATTACGTGCGAATCTTCAGAGTCCTAACTTTGCGTACGTGACTCGAAAACGTGGATTGGGCCTCGCTTGGGTCGAGCGCCTGACGATCCGAAGCTTTATACTGAGGGAAGGAATTCGGGGAAGTGGCGGGCTTGACAGCATGCTCACCGGCCCCTCTCACGTCCGTTCATCGCTTGTCCCGACTGTCGATTGACCCAAGACCCATGCCAGTGGTATCCTGCCGCGCATTTGCCTCCCCATCGTAATGCGGGAGCCGGCCGGTTCTGCGCTGTCAATCGCAAGGCGCCCCATTGGCCGGCGAGAAAGCCGAGGGTGCGGGTCCCATCACACAAGGAGGATCGTGGTGAAGAAGACGATGCGGGTCCTGGTGCTACTGATCGTCCCGGCGCTGCTCTGGATATGGGCGCCCCTCTGTGCGGGCGCGGCCGGCGGCGAGATCCTGATCGGGATGGACACCCCGGTCACCGGGGTCAATGCGGCGAATGGCGCCCTCTGGATCAAGGCGGTGAAACTGGCGGAGAAGCAGCTCAACGCGGCGGGGGGCGTGAACGGGAAGTCGATCCAGGTGGTCGTCAACGACGATCAGTCCACGAACCCGGGCGCCCTGGCCGCCGTGAACAAGAGCATCGAGCAGGACAAGGTCCTGGCCCTCCTGGGGCCGACCACCAGCACCCAGATCCTGGCGGTGTCCGACACCATCAAGAAGGCGGCGGTCCCGACCCTCGTGGGCGGGAGTGCCGTGGCTGTCACCCACCAGGGCAACCCCTGGCTCTTCCGGGTCCGGCCGGATGACTCCATCGTGGCGCGGGGGATGGTGAAGTACATCCAGGAGGACATGAAGCTGACCAAGGTCGGGATCCTGCATGACGCCGATGCCTTCGGGACCGGCGGCGCCGACCTGGTGGAGAGGTACGCCCGGCAGGCCGGCCTCACCGTGGTGAAGCGGGAAAAGTACACCGGAACCGACCGGGATTTCACCGCGCAGCTCCTGGCGCTGAAGGAGGCCGGCGCCGAGGTGATGGTGGTCTATGCCACGGCCGGGTCGGCCATCGCCGTGATCCAGCGCCAGTACCGGCAGCTCGGCTCGCCCTACAAGTTCCTGGGCTCCCCCACCAGCGCGCAGGAGAACACGCTGGCGCTGTCCAAGGAGGCCGCCGAGGGCCTCATCGCCATGATGGACAACGTGCCGGGCGAGGCGCTGCAGCGGTACGCTGCGGACTACCGGCAGGAGTACCACGAAGACCTGAACACGTTCGCCGCCTTTGACTACGACGCCCTGATGCTCCTGGCCCACGCCATCAAGGTGGGCGGCGAGGATCGCGGCAGGATCCGCGAGGCCCTCCTGGCCACCAAGGGCTACATGGGCGTCCTGGGGACATACAGCTTCACCCCGAACGGCGACAGCCTCCACACGGCCACCGTGGTCCAAATCGAGCACGGCAAGCCGAAGCTCCTCAAAGTCGTCACCGTCGCCCCGCAGTAAGTCCCAGGCGCCGCACCCCAGCCCGCTCCGCGACCCGGCAGGGTTCCCTGCCGGGTCGCGTTAAGCCGTATTTCACCACATCCGCCGCCGCATGGCTCACCCGGGACTCCCGCGGGCGCTCCGGGGAGCCCGCCACGACGGGATCCGGCTCACCGCAACGGGCCGCAGACGGCAAAGAGCGGTTGACACGGGGTCGGATATATGCGAGCATACGTATGCATACAGGAGGAGCCGATGCGGCGCACGACAGTATTTGCGGACGACAGCGTGCTCGACGCGTTGCGCGCGATCGCCAGACGGCGAGGGATCACACTGGCGGAGGTGACGAGAGAGGCGCTCTCCGCCTATGTCTCCAAGCACCGCGGGGGCCGGAAGCCCTTGAGCATCATCGCCATCGGGCGGAGCGGCCGGCGGGACATTGCGGAACGGGCCGAGGAACTCCTCAAGGAAGGGTTTGGCCGCTGATGGCCGGCCTCCTGTTGGACACCGGCGCGCTCTACGCGCTGGCCGACCGCGACGACCAATGGCACGCCCGGATGGTTGCCGCCTTGGAAGACCACCCGGGCGACCGGATCGTCCCAGTCACGGTGCTGACCGAAGCGTGCTACCTTGTCGGCAGCCACCTGGGGATCGCCGCGGAGCGGCGGTTGATTCGGGCGACTCTTGACGGAGAGTTGCTGCTGGAGGGGGTGATCTTATCGGACCTGGCGCGAGCCGACCAGGTCCTTCAGAAATATTCGGACGCGAACGTCGGCTTGGTTGACGCTACCGCAGTGGCGATTGCCGAGCGTCTCGCCATCCGTATCATCCTCACCACCGACCGCAGACACTTCAGCCTCTTTCGCCCCAGGCACTGTCGCGCGTTTGAGCTTCTGCCGTAAGAGCGGTGTCCGCTGTCCAGGGGGGGACGTTGTAACATAATTACCTTGTTTGATGGCGGGGCACGTCCGCCCTCAAGTCGAATGGCCTGTAGTGCGGGACGAGTAAAGGCAGAGGGACCCAGCGATTTTCGCGGTGTCGAGGCGGATCTCTCCTGAGGAGCAGAACACGGGACGGGCGGAGTTCGCCCCGGGCACGCCGAGGGAGATGCTGAAGGAGGAGTTTCTGGCCGAGTACGGGCTGTCCCGGAACCAGCTCGAGAGAAGGAGAGATCCATGGGCCAGGGCAAGGGGTTCAATCTGCTGAAATGGCACGACTGCGCCGGGGGCGGCCAGGTGGTGGTGCAAAACGGCATCGCCTACATCGGCAACATGCGCGACCCCCACGGCACGACGATCATCGACGTTACGGACCCGCGGCGCCCGACGCCGCTCGCCGAGATCACGATGCCCGCGGGCACCCACTCGCACAAGGTGCGCGTGGCCGGCGATCTCATGATCACGAACCGCGAGATTCCCTCCTCGGAGGCATTGAAGGGCGGATCGCCGCCCGAGGGGTTCCACGGCGGGCTGTCGATCTACGACATCTCCACGCCCGGCACGCCTCGCCTCATCGCGGAGTGGGACACCACCGACCGGTGGGTGCCGGGCGGGCCGGCCAGCGGCGTGCACCGCTTTGACTTCGACGGCCGCTACGCCTACATCTCGCCGACGTGGGACGGCTATGTGGGCAACATCGTAATGATCCTGGACCTCGGCAACCCGGCGCGACCCGAGGAGGTCGGGCGCTGGTGGATGCCGGGCCAGTGGACTGCGGGGGGCGAGACCCCCACTTGGAAGGGCACGGCGCACCGCTGCCACCATCCGCTGCGCCACGCCAACCGGCTCTACACGAGTTACTGGCACGGCGGCCTCGTGATCCTCGACATCGAGGACATGGCGAAGCCTAGACTGGTGTCCGGCCTCGACTGGAGCCCGCCATTTCCCTGGCCCACGCACACCGTCCTCCGCATCCCGTTCAAGCTCGAGAACCGCGATCTTGCCCTGGTGGCCGACGAGGACGTCGAGCGGCTCGCGGGGTGCCCCCCGTATCCCTCCGCCTTCCTGTGGATGGTCGACATCACCGACGAACGGCACCCGGCGGCGATCTCCTCGTTCCAGATTGAAGGCATCCCGCCCGAGCGACAGCCGTACGCCACAGGCTGCCACCAGCCGTGCGAGCGAGTCCTGGGCACCGAGATTCCGGTGGCCTGGTTCGCGCACGGGCTGCGCCTGATCGACATCGCGCGGCCGCACGCACCGCGGGAAGTCGCGCACTTCCTGCCCGATCCGCCGCCCGGCTCCGACCGCGTGCAGAGCAACAACGTCACCGTGGACGAGCGCGGGATCATCTATCTACTCGACCGCGTGCGCGGGCTGCACATCCTCGAGCTCGTATAATGAGGGAGACTCGAAATCGCCCTTCCCACCGGCGTCCGATCACCCACAACCCACCGGTCACCCCGCCCGGCAAATCCGGCGACTGATCGGGGCTTCCCGCGCCCGTCCCCGTTCTCACCGGAAAGGCTTGCCGGCGGTCTGCAGGTAGACGTCCTCGCTGAGCGTCTCGCCGGGGCCGGCAGATACGAGACCGGCCATTTCGAGCCCGCGGGCCAATTGCGCGGGCTGAATGCGTATGGCCGGCTTCGGCCCGTGCGCGGTCTGCCAGGGGTGAAATTCCACCACGGTCAGCATGCCGCCCCCTGTGAGGATGCGCCCAACCTCCCGGAGGAGCTGGTCCGGATCATCCACCTCGTGGAGCACGAGCGAGAGGGCGACGCGGTCGAAGCAGCCGCCGGCAAAGGGCAGCCGGCAGTTGTCGCTCTGAACGGGGCAGACGTTGGAGAGGCCCGCCTCGGCCAGCCGCCGGCCGAGATACTGCAGCATCGGCGGGGCGATGTCGGCTGCGACGACGCAGCCGGCCGCCCCGATCCTGCGCGCCAGCGGCAGTGTGAGCAGACCCGGACCGCAGCCGAAGTCCAGGACGCGCATGCCCGGCGCGACAGCCATGGCGGCGAGGATCTTCTCGGGGTGCAGCCAGGCGATGCGCTCGGCCGAGAGCAGCTGGTCGGCTGCCGAGGGATCGAATCGGCGCATTCCGGATCTCCTCCATTGGAAGGGTGCTCTGAAGCAGAGAGCTGGGGCGGCTACGCTGCATGGTCTGCAGGGTTTTGGCGCCATGGCGACTTCCGAGTTTCCCCGCCCCAAGGATAACTCTAAGCGACTTTGCCGAGGAGGCCAACAGGAAAGCCCCGTCCGCCTCTCCAAGGGACCTGCCCGCCTGAGTATTCTGCCGAAGGAAAGAGGGCTTGAAATGCCTCCCTGGAATGTTAGATGATCCCTCCGCGGGGAGGGGGGAAGGTCCCAGTCCTGGGACACCACTGGAGGCGACCGTGAAGCTCTCACGAGAAGACCAGGCGGTCATCGGGCAGGTGTCGGCGGAGCGGCTGCAGGAGCATGTCATGCGGATCGCCCGGCGGGTCCGGCTGTCGGGCTCGCCGGAAGAGCGCGAGTCCTTCCGGTACATGGCCCGGACGCTGGCCAGGTGGGGATACGAGATCGAAGAGCACCGGCCGGAATGCTGGACCAGCTGGCCGGGGGCGGCCCTCATGGAGATCCTGAGTGATCCCCCCGAGAGCATTCCTTGCATCACCCACGCCATGGCGGCCTCCACCCCCGCCGGGGGGATCGTGCTGGAGCTGGCGGATGCCGGCGCGGCGGACGTTCCGAGCCTGCGCCAGCGGGCCCTGAAGGGCAAAGCGACGGTCTGCGACGGCCTGGCCATGCCCTCCAAGGTCTTCCACGTCGAGGCCGCCGGCGCGGCGGCGCAGATCCATGTCTGCGGCGAGCACCTGCACGAGATGATCACCTCCATCGTGTGGGGCTCTCCCACGCCGGAAACGGCGGCGCTCCTCCCCAGGACCCCCGTCGTGTCCGTGACGCGCGAAGAGGGTGACAGGCTGCGGGCGGCGCTCCAGGGCGGGCCGGTCCGGGTCCGGCTGCGGGCCCAGGTAGATACCCGCTGGCGGCCCCTGCCGGTGCTCATCGCGCACCTGCGGGCCCCCCGGAGCAACGGGGATTTCCTGCTGTTCAGCGGCCACGTAGATTCCTGGCACTACGGGGTCATGGACAACGCCTCCGCCAACGCCACGCAGCTCGAGGTCGCCCGCATCATGGCCGGCCGGCAAAAGCGGCTGCGGCGCGACCTGCGGCTGGCTTTCTGGTCGGGCCACTCCCATGCGCGCTACGCCGGCTCGGCCTGGTATGCGGACCAGTTCTGGCCGGAGCTGCACGACCACTGCGTCCTGCACCTCAACGTGGACTCCACGGGGGGCCGCGGGGCGACGCTGCTCGGCGAGGCCGTCGTCATGGTGGAGGTCCGGGAGTTCGCCTCGGCCATCCTGGAGAAGGTGGCCGAGCAGCGCCTCGCCGGCGCCCGGCCCCAGCGCGCCGGGGATCAATCCTTCTGGGGACACGGTGTCCCCTCGCTCTTCATGACCCTCTCCGAGCAGCCGGCGAACGACTCCGAGACGGCCCGCGGCTACGCTCAGCTCATGGGGGGCCAGGCCCGGAGCGGCGGCCTGGGGTGGTGGTGGCACACGCGGGAGGACACACTGGACAAGCTGGATCCGGACCTCATGGTGCGCGACGCGCAGGTGTATGCCCTCGTCGCCCAGCGGTTGCTCGAGGATCCGGTGCTGCCCCTGGATTATCGGGCGACCGTGACGGAGAGCCGGGCGGTGCTGGCGCGATACGCGAAGGAGGGGAAGGGGCGGTTCGACCTCGGGCCGGTCTTCGCGCGGCTGGACCAACTGGAGAAGGGAGTGGCGGCCCTCTCCCGGCGCATCCGGGCGGGCGGGCTGGCCCCCGCGGCCGTCGAGCTGGTCAACGACTGCCTGATGACACTGGGGCGGGAGCTGATCCCGATCGCCTACTGCCGGGCGGGCCGCTTCGAGCACGACCCCACGCTGGCGGTCCCGCCATTTCCGGGCCTGGAGCCCATGCGGCGGCTGGGATCGCTGCCCCCCAAGAGCGACGAGGCGCGCCAGCTCCAGGTCGCGCTGGTCCGCCGCCGCAACGAGGTCTGCCACCATCTCACCCAGGCGGCGGCCATGGTCCAGGCGACGCTGGCGGTCCTGTCGAAAGCCCGGCGGCGCTGACGGGGCGGGGCGGGCGGCAGTCCGGGGCGCCGCCGGTCCCGTCAACCGATGGTGCGGCCGGCCCCGATGCGCGAGGCGATCGCCTCTTGGTTCAGTCCGTTCTGCGGGGAGACGACGACCGGCGACTCTGTGAGATGCGTCCCGATCCGCTCCAGGGCCTCGAGGCCCCAAATCTCCGGCTAACGTGCCCATCGCCTCTGCGGGGCGCCACCCATCGGGTGCAGCCAGGTCCGATGCGGGCAGCCAGCCCCGCGGCCATGATTGCGGGCGCCACACGGGTGCGCTACTGCCCTGCGACGTTATCCGGAGATTAAGGGAGGCTCTCCTTGCTTGTGCAGGCGGCCCGAGATTGGTACACTACACGGGTCGGCCCCCAGAGGCACGCACGCCGCCCCAAATCCCCGTTGTGAATTCGAACGGTGGCCCCCGGCCCGCAGAGCATTCGGCCGGCCGCCGACAGGATTGACGGCATGCCCGATTCGGCGTTGCTCATCCAGCAGTGGGGTTATCTGGCCATCGCCATCGTCGTGATCCTCGGGAACGTCGGCTTTCCCATTCCCGAGGATACGATCCTGATCCTGGCGGGGTACCTGGTCTGGCGCGGCGATCTCCGGGTGTCGGTGGTGCTGATCGTCGGCGTGGCAAGCGCCGTGGCCGGAGACAACCTCGGGTACTGGATCGGCCGGGAGTACGGCCGCCGGGCCATCGAGCGCTACGGTCACTGGATCCTGGTGACCCCCCGGCGGCTGGACTGGACCCAGCGCCTGGTGACGCAGTATGGCGCGCGCGCAGTGTTCGCGGCGCGGTTCATGCCCGGGCTCCGCTTCATGGCCGGGCCCATGGCGGGGGTGACCGGTCTGCAGCCCATCCCTTTCCTGATCGCCAACCTGTTGGGAGCGTCGATGTACGTGCCCGGAGCGGTGGGCATCGGTTACGGCATCGGCCTCGGCTTGGGCAGGTATCTCCGGCGCGTGGAACACCTCCTGGGCCAAGTGGAGCACCTGGTGCTGCTTCTCGTGATCTGCGGCACGCTGGCCATCCTGGGGTGGCGGCTGTTCGAGATTCTCCGATCCCATCGGGCCAGCTAGCCCATTCCGAAAATACCTCGCCGCAAAGGCGCCGAGGGAAAATTCGGATTTCGAAATTCGAATTTCGAAATTGAAAGGGGTAGCTTTGGCGTCATGGCGGTTAAACAGGTCCTCCGGTTCAAGGTTGACAGACGGCCGCCATGGGCGCCGATGCCGGGGACCCGACGGTGGCAGCGGATAGGGGCGCCGCGGAGACATGCGAGAACCTTGCGTCGCTCCACCTGCGGTCCTATCATGGCGTACGGACGCGAGCGCAACCCGGGCCGGCCGCCGGACGGAGGGGGCGATGTGGCGCAACTGGAGCCTGCGGCTCAAGGTCCTGGCGGTGACCATCGGGGTGGTCCTGCCGGTCATGGCGGCCAGCACCGCCCTCACCGTCCGGTTGACGCGGGGCGCCTTGGAGGACGACATCCGCACGAGCGGGCTGGCGCTGGGGCGCGAGCTGGCGGCCGCGGTGGCGGCCGAAACGGATCATTCCGAGGACGGCACGATCCAGCAGGAGCTGGGGAAACTCCCGGGCCGCGGCGGGCTCGTCCGGGAGGCGGCGATCTACGCAACGGGCCCGCAGGGCCTCACGCTGAAGGCCCAGGCCGGTACCGTGCAGCCGCCCGCCCCCGAGGCGGAGATCGCGGCCCGCGAAGACCAGGAAATCGCCACGATCAAGAACGCGGACGGGCAGCGCTTCTGGCAGGTGGCCGTGCCCATCCGCGAGGGGAAACGGAGCGTCGGCGTCGTGTCGCTGGCCCTTCCATTGAATCGCGTGGACGCGTTGGCCCAGCAGGAGGAGCGTCAGGCTATCCTGCTGGGGGCGGCCACCCTGCTGCTCGTGGTGGTGAGTCTCTCCGCCTTCATGAACCGGGCGCTCACCGCGCCGGTCGGGAATCTGGTGCGGGCGATGCGCCAAGCCGAGGAGGGCGACCTGAGGGTGCGAATCGCCGCGAGCGGTGAGGACGAAGTCGGCCAGCTCTCGCGAGGCCTGAACCAGATGCTGGAGCGCGTCGGATCGTTCCAGACCGAGCTGGGACGTCAAGTGGCCGAGGCCACGCTGGAGCTCAGGACGGTGAACCAGCGGCTGTTTGCGGCCCAGCAGCAGATCGCCCGCAGCGAGCGGTTGGCGGCCGCCGGGGAGATGGCCGCCGCCATGGCGCACGACGTGGGGAGTCCCCTGACCGCGGTCTCGGGCCACCTGCAGCTCTTGGCAGAGCAGGTGGCCGACCCCGTGCTGCAGAGCCGCCTGCTCACCATCCACACGCAGGTGGAGCGGGCCGTGGCGGCGGCGAAGGGATTCCTGGATGCCGCCCGTCCTGAGCCGACGCGCGCCCCCCTGGACATCAACGCGCTCCTGGACGATCTCCTGCTCTTGGTGGGTCCGGAGGTGGAGAGGAAGAGGATCGTCGCCAGGCGAGAGCTGGCGGTGGGTCTGCCCGCCATTGCGGCCGACGCGAGCCAGATGCAAGAGCTCTTTCTGAACTTGATCACCAACGCCCTGGAAAGCCTGGGGAGCGGCGGCAGCCTCGAGGTCACGACTGGGCCCACGATCCGGGACGGCGGGCAGGCGGGCATCCGGGTAGTGGTCCGAGACACGGGGCCCGGCATGGCCGCCGAGGTCCTGACCCGCGTCTTCGAGCCGTTCTTTACGACCCGACGGGCCTCGGGCGGGACCGGCCTGGGTCTGGCCATCTGCCGGCGCATCGTCAAGGATCACGGCGGCGCCATCCGGCTGGAGAGCGAGCCGGGGCAGGGAACTCGGGCCATCGTGGAACTGCCCGTTCGGGCGGGGTAGGAGCGCATGGAGCCATCCAAGGTTCTGGTTGTGGACGACGATCCGGACATCCTGGCGGTCCTGACGGAGCTCCTGAAGAAAGAGGGGCATCAGATCACGGCCTGCCCCACCGGCGAGGCGGCCGTGGCCGCCGGGAAGGCGGAGGCCTTCGATGTGGTCCTGGCGGACATTCGCCTTCCGGACCTGGACGGCCTAGGGGTCCTGCGGGCCTTCCAGGAGATCAATCCGAATACGGCCGTGGTCCTGATGACCGCCTTCGGCACGGTCGAGATGGCCATCCAGGCCATTCAGGCGGGCGCCTACGACTACGTTCCCAAACCGTTCAAGCTGGACGAGGTCCGCATCGCCGTGAAGCGGGCCCTGGAGCGCAAGCACCTGCTACAGGAGAACCAGCGCTACCGGCAGGAGTTGCGGCAGAAATACCGCCTGGAGAACCTGGTGGGGGCCAGCGGACCCATGCTGGATATCTTCAAGACGGTGGCCCGGGTGGCGGCCACCCGCAGCACCGTCCTGATCCAGGGGGAGAGCGGCACGGGCAAAGAGCTGGTGGCCCGGACCATCCACCACAACAGCGAGCGGGCTCAGGGCCCGTTCGTCACGGTGGATTGCGGGGCCCTGCCCGAAACCCTTCTGGAGAGCGAGCTGTTCGGCCACGAGCGCGGGGCCTTCACCGGCGCCACCAACATGAAGCGGGGGCTCTTCGAGGTGGGGCGGGGCGGCACCTGCTTCCTGGACGAAATCGGGGACGTCTCCCCCGCCGTGCAGGCGCGGCTCCTGCGCGTCCTCCAAGAGCACGAGGTCAAGCGCGTGGGCGGTACCGATCCCATCAAGGTGGACGTGCGGGTGATCGCCGCCACCAACAAGAACCTGGAGACGCTGGTCAAGGATCACCACTTCCGGGAAGACCTCTTTTACCGGCTGAGTGTCGTGACGATCACGCTGCCGCCCCTGCGGGAGCGGCTGGACGATATTCCGCTGCTGGCGGAGTTCTTCCTCCGCAAGTACGCGCGGGAGGTCGGAAAGCCGGTGGAGCGGATCTCCGCCGAGGCCATGGCCCTCGCCTGCGGATACGCCTGGCCCGGCAACGTCCGGGAGCTGGAGCACGCCATCGAGCGGGCCGTGATCCTGACCCAGAACCCGGTCCTCCTCCCCCAGGACCTGCCGCCCGAGATGCAGGCCCCGCCCAGCCGCCACGGGAGTGCGACCGCCCCAGTGCTGCCCTTGCGCGAGATGGAGCGGCGGCACCTCCTGTTCGCCCTGGAACAGTCCAAGGGGAACCGCAAGCGCGCTGCGGAGTGGCTGGGAATCACGCGGCGCACCCTGTATCGCATGGCGGTCCGGCACGGCATCGACCTGTCCACCCTGCAGGATTGATCTCGCCCAGCCACCACACGCCGGGGGATTAAGGCTTGACAGGTGTGATTGCCCCACCTATCCTCCCGCCGGAGGTTAATCCGATCGGCGTCGAGGTCCTGTCAGAAGGCTTGGCAGGATACAGAGACTTGAGCTGCCGGCCCGGGGAAACGCAGCCGTTTTGATGTTCCCTGCGCTCGCCTCCCATCTGATCGGATGAGGAGACAGTCCTGACGAATAGCGCACACGGAGTGTGACCGCCGAGCGGAGACCCTCGTGAAAAAACGTATTGTGCTGATCCATGCCGTGGCCACGGCGATCCCGCCAATGCGGCATGCCTTCCGCGAGGGGTGGCCCGAGGCGGAGGTCTGCAACCTGCTCGATGACGATCTGATGCCGGCCTACACGCGGGAGGGGGGTCTCACACCCCACATCGTCGAGCGCATCTGCGAGTTGGCCCTCTATGCGGCCCGGACGGGGGGCGACGGGATCCTCTTTACCTGCTCCGTGTTTCCCGAGGCGGAGGACCTGGCCAAGCGGCTGGTGCGGATTCCACTGCTGAAACCGGATGAAGCCATGATCGCGGCGGCCCTGGACGCCGGGAAGCGGATCGGGGTCGTCGCCACCAATCCCCCCGCCGCTCCGGCCGCCGCCGCGCAGCTGAAGGCGGGTGCGGCGGCCCGCGGCATGGACGTTGCGGTGTGCACGAGCGTGGCGGAGGGGGCCTTCGCCGCCGGGAACGCCGGCGACTCGGCCACCCACGACCGCCTCGTCATCGAGGCGACCGAGCGCCTCGCGGACGCCGTGGATGTGATCTGTCTGGCGCAGGTCTCCATGGCGTTGGTTCGCCTCCAGGCGCAGGCGAGGGTGCGCGTGCCGGTCCTGACCAGCCCCGCCACGGCGGTGGCCCGATTGCGCACCCTTCTGACGGGGGCGCCGGGGGAACGCACATGATGAAGTTGAGCTATGCGGTGGCCCTTCCGGACTGCCAGGCGAAGAAGATGCAGTGCTTTCGCGGGGACCTGGAGACCATTTGCTCGCAGCTCAAGGCCTTGGGTTACGAGGGGGTTGAGCTTTTCGCCCGGAACCCGAAGGGGCTGGATCGGCGCAGCATCGCCGCGACGATCCGGCGCCACAACCTCGCGGTGCCGGAGCTGAGCACCGGCCCGTCCAGCGAGGACGGCCTGACGCTGACCGACCCGGATCCGGCGATCCGGCGGGCCGCCCAGGAGCGGCTGCGGGACTATATCGACATGGCCGCTGGCTGGGGGGCCAAGATTCACCTCGGGCGGATCCGCGGCAGCGTCCCCGGGGGGCCGGAGGCCGAAGAGGCCTGGCGGCGGATGAAGGAGGGATTCCTGAATGCGGCGGAGTACGGCCAGCCCCGCGGCGTGCGGGTCCTCCTGGAGCCCCAGTGCCGCTTTCAGGGGAATACCCTGCTCTCCGTCCTGGACGGCATCGCGTTCGTCCAAGAGCTGCAGCACCCGAACCTCGGCATCGTCGCCGACACGTTTCACATGAACATCGAGGATGCCTGCCTCCCCGCGAGTCTCATGGCGGCGAAGGCGCATCTCGCCCACGTGCATTTTGCCGACAGCAATCGATGGTACCCGGGGGCGGGTCACATCAACTTCCGCGAGGTGCTGGAGGCGCTCAAGCTGATCGGGTATGATGGCTTCATCACCATGGAGATGGAGCAACTGCCCGACTCGCCGACCGCGGCCCGCCGGGCCATGCAGACGGTGCGGGCGCTCTTGGATACCCTGTGAAGCAGGGGGAAAGGGCGCGAATATGACCGAGGTCTGCCAGGGGCCCGACCCGCACCCTCGGCAGCCGCGTCTGGCGGCTCCGGCCGGGGCCACCGACTGCCACTTCCACATCCTCGGGCCGGCCACGCGCTATCCGTATGTTGCCGACCGGGAGTACACGCCGCCGGACGCCCTCCCGGCGGTCTGTCGCCATCTCTTCCACACGCTGGGCATCGCACGGGCGGTGCTCATCCAGCCGAGCGTGTACGGCAGCGACAATCGCTGCCAACTGGAAACGGCCCCCCAGCTCGGCCTCCCGGCGCGCGTCATTGTGGTCGTTCCTCCCGACACGCCGGACCAGGAGCTTGCGCGCCTGCATGCGGACGGGGTGCGCGGCGTCCGCTTCATCCTCGCGCATGCGGGCGGCCTGCCGTTGGATGCTCTCGAACGCCTCTCCGCCCGGGTCAAGGACATGGGGTGGCACCTCCAGCTTCTGCTGCGACCACATCATCTGGTCGAGCTGGAGCCCCGGCTTGCCAGGCTGCCATCGGACTTCGTGATCGACCACCTGGGCTTGGTTCGCCCGGCCGAAGGAGGGCTGGAGCAGCCGGCCTTCCGGGCGCTCCTGCACCTCGTCCGAGGAGGACGCTGCTGGGTGAAGCTGACCGGTGCATACCGCCTTTCGGCCGAGGCGCCCCCCTACCTGGATCTGGTCCCGTTTGCGCGGGCGCTGGTCGAGGCGCGGCCGGATCGTCTCCTCTGGGGCAGCGACTGGCCGCACGCCGTCTTCAAGGGCAGGATGCCGAACACGACGGACCTCTTCGATCTGCTCATCGACTGGGTGCCCGATGAGACGGCCCGCAGAGGTATCCTCGTCGAGAACCCGGCAAGGCTCTTTGGCTTCCAGCCTTGAACCGAATGAACTGTTTAACCGCCGTGGCGCCAAGGGCACCCCTTTCAAATTCGAATTTCGAATTTTCCTTCGGCGCCTTGGCGGTGAGATATTTTCGGAATGGGGCTAGCTGCGCCCGGCGGAAGCCTGCGTGCATCGAGCGTCGTACTGGGGGGTGTTCGAACGAGGGGGTGGATTGAGAGGTCCACACCTCGCGTGCCGGCCGGGAGACTCCCGGACGACAACTGGTGCCTGAACAAACGGTGAACATGGGAGGCGCAACAATGAAGAATGTCAGCCGGAGACAGTTTCTCACCCGTGGGCTTGGCGTTGCGGCGGCAGCCACTGCAGGTGTCACGGCACTCAACCTCGGCGAGCGCTCAGCCCGGGCCGCGGGTCAGCCCGTCGTGCTCAAACTCGGCCACGCGGACACGGCACTCCACCCGGGCCAGACGGTTGCCACGCGGTTCGCGGAGCTGGTCAAGCAGCGCACCGGAGGGTCGGTCGAGGTCCGCGTCTACCCGGTCGGCCAGCTGGGCACCATGGCCAATGTCATCTCCGGCCTCTCGACCGGGATCGTGGACCTGGCCATGGAGACGACGGGGTTCCTCGAATCCTACTTTCCCCGCATCCAGGTGCTGGATCTGCCCTTCCTCTTCAAGGACGCCACCTCGGCCGAGCGACTGCTCGACGGCCCGATCGGTCAGGACCTGCTCAATGACATGCCGGCCAAGGGGATCTATGGGCTGACCTGGGGTCATTACGGCTGGCGCGAATCGGAGACGAACGTGCACCCCCTGAAGACGCCGGCGGATTTCAAGGGGCTCAAGATCCGGGTCCAACCCGGCGCGGTGTACGCCGCCATGTTCAAGGCGATTGATGCCGTTCCGGTCGTGCTCGACCTCTCGGAGCTCTACATCGCGCTTTCCCAGGGCACGGTCAACGGGTACGAGCTGCCCTTCCTGGCGGTCATCAGCACCAAGCTCGTGGAGGTGACCAAGTACGTCGGTCTCACCAACCACGTGTACAATGCCGGGGTGTTGATGGCGAGCAAGGTGAGGCTGGATGCCCTCGCCCCCAAAGAACAGGAGGTCATTCGCGAGACGGCGAAAGAGATCATGCCGTTCTGGCGCACGCTCATGGCCGAAAAGTCGCTGGAGGACCGCAAGATCTGCGAGAAGAGCGGCCTGGTTATCGATGAGATCGATTACCCGGCCTTCAAGAAGGCCATGCAGCCGGTCTACGCGGAATTCCGGCCCAAAATCGGCCCCGAGTTCATGGACCGGGTGATGAAGGCGGCGAGCTAGCAGGCTGCCGAAAAAGGCCCATCTGCCGGGTACCCATCTGATGGGTGCCCATCCTTCGGATGGGTACCCCGCCCGCTCGCGCACTCGCTGCGGCGTACCAGAAGTACGCCTCACTCGGCCCTTTGCGGGCCGCCTTGCACCTGGGCCTTTTTGAGCAGCCTGGTCGGAGCGGGTTTTCAGCAGCCTGCTAGGGCGCGCACCGGAAGGGCAGTCTCCCAAACAGCAGTTCCGCGTGAGCTACCTGCTCGGGTTCGGCCGGAGCGGGTGGACCACAGAGGGTGTGTGCATCTTCGCAGGCTGAGGGAGGAAAGCGTGGAGGAGAGGACCGGCCCATTGCCTCCGGTCGCCATGGGGGCCGATGCAGCGGCATCGTGTTCGCGGAACGGAACGCGATGGAGCCGAGCCATCGACCTAGCGATGGGGGTGACTGTGGCTGCGGCTCTGGTGGGTGAGCTGGGGGTCGTCTTCTTCAACACCATGAGTCGCTCCTTTCTCGGTATGGCCTTGCTGTGGACGGACGAGACGGCGCAGCTCGCGCTCTCCACCATCGCCTTCGCGGGCGGCGTCTTGGCCTATCGGCGCGGCGAGCACGTCTCCGTCCGCGCGCTGGTTGAGGCGCTGCCGCCCGCATGCCAGCCCGCCTGCCACGCGCTGGTCGACCTGATCGTCCTCACCATGGCAGTCGTCACAGGACTCAGTGCGCTTCCCCTGCTCGCCGCCCGATGGCAGGAATTGACGCCGATCCTGCAGATACGCGCGGGCTGGTTCGTCATTCCGCTCGTGGTCAGCATGGTCCTGCTCGCCGTGACGGCGATCGAGCGACTCCTCCGCCAGCACCGGCCGACCGTGCTGGCGGTGGGCGCCGCCTTCGCGGCCCTCGTGCTCCTCCTCGTGCTGACGGGCGGGACTTGGCGACCCTGGTTCGCGGGGCCTGGGGCCCTCAGCCTCGCGCTGGGCCTCTTCTTTGGCCTCCTGATGTTCGGGCTGCCCGTCACCTTCGGGCTCCTCTTCGGCGCCTTCGTGTATCTGTATACCTCCGGCACGGTGCCGCTCACCGCCCTGGCCCAGAACGCGGCCGACGGCACCAACAACTTTGTCCTGCTGGCCCTTCCCTTCTTCATCTTTGCCGGCATGATCATGGAGAAGGGCGGCATCAGCCTCCGGCTGGTCCGCCTGGTGAAGGCGCTGTTCGGGCATCTCCGGGGCGGACTCCTCCAGGTGACCGTCGTCAGCATGTACATCGTCTCCGGGCTCTCCGGAGCGAAGACGGCCGACGTGGCTGCGGTGGGATCGGTCATGCGCGACATGCTGCGGCGGGAAGGCTACAGCATGGAGCAGAGCGCGGCCGTGCTGGCGGCCTCGGCCGTGATGGGGGAGACGGTCCCGCCCAGCCTGGCCATGCTGGTGCTGAGCTCGGTGACGACGCTCTCCGTCGGGGCGCTCTTCATCGCCGGGATCATCCCAGCCGTGGTGATCGGCCTCTGCCTCATGGGGCTGATCTACCTTCAGGCCCGGCGGTCGAAGGCGCCCCGCGTACCCCGGGCGAGTTTCCGGGAACTCATGAGGGCAATCCTCGGAGGGGTGCTGCCCCTCCTCATGCCGGTGATCCTGTTCGGCGGGATCCTGCTCGGCATCGGCACCCCGACCGAGGTGTCGTCCTTCGCGGTGGTCTACGGGCTCGTTCTCGCCGCCATCTACGGCGAGCTCGGCCTTCGAGGCTTTGTGAAGAGCGTGATCGACTGCGCGGCCCTGTCGGGGATGATCCTGTTCATCCTGGCAGCGGCTTCCAGCTTCTCCTGGACGCTCAGCGTGGCCAACCTGCCGCAAGCGCTCGCCGGGGTCCTGACCCATGTCCACAACAACCAATGGGTGTTCCTGTTCGGCTCGATCCTGTTCCTCATCGTGATCGGGACGATCCTGGAGGGGCTGCCCGCCCTCCTCATCCTGGCGCCGCTTCTGATGCCCATTGCAGGCCAGGTCGGCCTGAATCAACTCCATTACGGCATCATGCTGGTGCTGGCCATGGGGATCGGGATCTTCATCCCGCCTGTCGGCAACGGGTTCTACGTCTGCTGCGCCGTGTGCGAAACCACCATCGAGAAATCCACCCGGGCCCTGATCCCGTTTCTGGTGGTGGTGGGGATAGGCCTCCTTCTGGTGGCGTTGGTGCCCTGGTTTACCCTGTTCCTACCCGCGAAATTCCACCTGGCTGGATGAGCGTCGCTCTCGCCGGATGCGAAGGGAGAGCGGCAGACGCACGGACCGTTTCAGGCTGGCTCAATGGAGGAAGGTCATGACAGCAAAAGCGAGGAACAACGAAAGAACCCTGGAGAAGCAGGCCAAGGAAATGCTGCGGGGAGCCATCGATTTCCATATCCATTCCGGTCCTGACATCTATCCCCGCCTGCTCAGCGATATCGAGGTGGCTCGCCAGGCGAAGCGGGCGGGGATGGCTGCGGTTCTGATCAAGAGCCACGTCACCATCAGCGCAGACCGGGCACAGATCGCCCAGGCCGTCACCGGCTTCCCGGTGTTTGGCGGGGTGGCGCTCAATTGGCCGGTCGGGGGACTCAACAAGTACGCGGTGGATTGCGCGGCGAAACTTGGTGCCCGTCAGGTCTGGATGCCCACGACCCATGCCGCCTATTATCTGAAACATGTGAACCACGTCCCGATGTTCGCGAAGACCATGCCCAAAGACATCCGGGGAATTTCCATCCTCGGCGAGGACGGCAGCCTGGTCCCGGAGGTGGGGCCCGTGCTGGAGGCGATTGCCCGCCACGGGATGATCCTGGCCACCGGGCATCTCTCTCCGGAAGAAGGGCTGGCGCTCATTCGCGAGGCGAGGAGAGCCGGGGTCGAAAAGATCGTCGTCACCCACCCGCTGGCCACCTTCGTTAATTATTCGCTCGACCAGATGCGGGAAGCGCTCGTTGCGGGAGCCACGTATCTGGAGCATGTCTTCAATGACTGCACGCGCCAGGTGTCCCATCCGATTCCGCCCAGCGCCTTGGGGGATGCCATCAAGGCCATAGGACCAGAGCACTGCATCATGTCCACCGACTCGGGCCAGGTGGTCAACCCGCGACCGGTCGAGATGATGGCTTGGTACATTCGGGAAATGCTGCAGTACGGACTCCCGGCCCGGGCCATTCGCACGATGATCAAGACCAATCCGGGCAGGATTCTGGCGTGACGGGAATGGCGGAGGCGAGCGGGGGCCTAGCAGGCTTTTAGATTCTACTGGTCTGCTCATGGCCTCCGGACGTTGGCGCGTCGGCGTCTCCTTCGCGAGGCGCGACGGGTTCAGGGCACCGACACTCTCCGCATCCGTCTGCCATCTCCTTGTGCCACCTCCGCGGCCCGGCGATCCTGGCCTGGGACAACGGGAAGGTCCGCGCGGGGCCGAGCGTGCTCGTCCTTTGCGCCGCCTTCTCGTGCCTGAAATGGGCGACCTTCCCGCCCAATGCCTCCCACGTGAAATCGCAATAAGATGAGAGGGGCCAGACGTTCGGGAGCTTCCCACCCGCCGGCGCTACCTCTTCAAAGTGTGTCGCCCGAGACCGTTTCCTGCCAAAAGTATCCACATCCGTCCAGCCTTGCGTTGACAGCCAGTTAGGCGGAATCGCCGGCCGGAAGCGGTCCGGGTGGCCGCCCGGTCAGGAGACGGCGAGCCGGTACCGCCGGGCCCGGAGTCACCACAAGACCGCTGATTCGTTGCGGTTAGGGGGCCGGGATGGGAGTGGGGCGATTCCGGCACGCCGGATGCTTGGGAAGGAGCGCAGTCGACGCAAGAAAGGGGGGGCCATGGGCGTGACGGCAGTCGGCGCCTCCGCAGATCGGACCCGGGTCTTGGTGGTGGACGACAATCCAAGCGTCCGCGAGATGGTCCTGCGGGGGTTTCGACAGATCGGGTGGCAAGCCGACGGGGCCGCAGATGGCCTGGAGGCGCTGGCGTGCCTTCGGCACGAGGGGTACGACGTCATCGTCAGCGACTTTGAGATGCCTCGCCTGAATGGCCTCGGTCTGCTCCGGGAGGTCCGGCGAGGAGGCGCTTCGCCGCCGCTGGTGATCCAGACGACCCTCCTGGACCCCACGTTGGAGTCCCTGCTCCTGGGGGCAGGGGCCTTCCGCGTCGTGATGAAGGGGTCCCCCATCGGGGACTTGGTGGGATCGGTCGAGGAGGTGTGTAGAGTGGCGCACGCCTCTGTCGGTTCGCACGGGCCGGGATGACGCGAGTGCCTCGCTCTGCCGCGGGCGGATCGCCGTGAACGGAGGGAAGAGCACGCTCCCGCGCCCGAAATCTGCGGGGGAGGCTTCCGGCATGCGACAGGCCGTGGCCCCTGAATGCGGCTCGGGCGCGGATGGCATCCATGAGTCCCGCATCGGTGCGGCCCGGGGGCTTCTCGCGGGTGGCGAGAGAGTCCCGAGGATCAGTTCCACCCGTCTGGATCGGCGCACAGCCGTAGGAGGATTGTTTCATGCGTGGAATGCGAGTAGTGACGGCGCTCTTGGCCGCAGGCTCTCTGGTGCTGGCCGGGTCGGCCTTTGCGGCCACGGAGACCAGCCAGGCTCCGGCGGCCGCCAAGACGGCAAGCACCGCCGTGGAGGCCACCAAGGCCCCGGCGTCCCACATGGAGCGCGAGGCCCATCACATCGTCAGGGGTGAGGTGACGGAGGTGGACGCCACGACCCGGACGCTGGCCGTCAGAACCGCCAGGCACAAGAAGGAGCTGACCGTCGAGATGCAGGTTCCGGAGAAAACGGTCATACGCGAAGGCAAAACCAGCAAGACCCTGGCGGACATTCAGGTCGGAAACCAAGTGTGGGTGAAGTACGACAGGACCTCCAAGGAGAATTCCGCCGACACCATTCACATCCTGAAGAGCAAGCCCAAGGCGTAAAACATGGCTGCCAAATAGCAGGGGAGGAGGGCAGCCGTAGTGGCCCCGGACCCGCGCAGAGGGGGCTACCCCCCTGCGGGTCCGAGTGCCGTTTCTACATGGCCACCCCCCTAGGTTCGGGACAGGTGATGCGGCCGAGACCAGGTGCAGGCGACGGAGACTCGCGCGAGGTGCACGACAGCGGGGGCCCCGAGACTCCCCGGGCGTCCAGCCGGCGCCCGCTCCCCCGCACGGGGCTCGCCGGGGGAGCGGCTGCAGCAGCTGTCGTTCTGCTCGTCACCGGGTGGCTGGCGGTCACGTCGCTCACGATCGAGTCGGGCTCGATGATGGGCACCCTGCGGCCGGGCGATCGGATTCTGGTCAGCCGACTTTCCTATCGTCTGCATGCCTTCCGGCGAGGGGACATCATCGCTTTCCGATACCCCCAGGAGGAAGCCCGGATATTCATCAAGCGCGTGATCGCCCTGCCGGGGGATGTGGTTGAAGAGACCCACGGCCGCTTCTATGTCAATGGGCACCCGGCCGTGCGGGCGACGACGATCCGGGATGCCGACGACACGGACCCGCAGGCCGCCATGGCGGCATGGTCAATCTCACCGGGCCAACTGTTCGTCCTGGGGGACAACCGGGGGGCCAGCCTGGACAGCCGATTCTGGGGGACGGTGGACGTGCGGAAGGTCGTCGGCAGGGCCATGCTCATCTATTGGTCTCAGGGGAGAGGCTGGTGGGACATCCGCTGGGATCGGGTCGGGCGCTGGCTGCGCTGAGCCCGGTGCCGGCGGCCGGCCCGCCGCTCTCCTCTCCCCCTTCCTCAACTTTTCGGCCCGATGCGGCCGGGATCTTCTTCGCCGATCGGGCCCCCGCCGCGTCTGGCGGGTGCGACATCGATCAGCACCGACCGGCCTGGGCGAATCCCCTCGGCACCTTAAGAACGATTCCGCTGCGGCAGGCTCGAGTCGAGCGATGGGCCGGCCGCCTCGCCGCCCGTCTCGGTCGGCTGACTGCCCGAGCGGACAATCGCCGGGGCCGCAGATTTCCCCTTGACCTTGAAGAGCCAGGGGAAATACATTCTGCCGGCCGGTATCCGGAATGCCCGACTGGATTCTGTATCGGGCATGCATGGACGGGGCGGAACGATGCGGAGTGCGCGCCGCCGACGACAGGTGGCGCCCGTCCCGAATGGTCCCCGTTGGCGGCCGTCCAAGCCGCCGGCGACACCCGTGTGTTCTCGGAGGATACAATGCGGTCCGATGAGCCGTTGGCCCTGCTGAAAGGGGTTCGCATTCTCAGTTTCACGCAGTTCCTCCTCGGGCCGGCCGGCGTGCAGTACCTCGCCGACATGGGGGCGGATGTCATCAAGATCGAGCCGCCGGGGGGAAAACTGTTCGAGCGCAACTGGGCGGGCTGCGACCAGTTCTTGAACGGGGTGAGCGCATTCTTCCTCTGCGCGCATCGCAATCAGCGCAGCCTGACGCTGGATCTGAAGCGGCCCGAAGGCGTGGCGGTGGCGAAACGGCTGGTCGCCGGGGCGGACGTGCTGGTGCAGAACTTTCGTCCCGGGGTCATGCGGCGGCTGGGACTGGGGTACGAGGACGTAGCGCCGCTCAACCCCTGCCTCATCTACGCCTCCGCGTCGGGGTACGGGGAAGCCAGCACCTATCGGGAGCGGCCGGGGCAAGACCTGCTGATTCAGGCGATGAGCGGTCTTGCCAGCATCTCGGGGCGGGCGGGACAGCCCCCCACGGCGGTGGGCGGGCCGGTCGTTGACCAGCACGGAGCCGCCCTGTTGGCCATGGGTGTCCTGGCCGCCCTGTTTGATCGCACCCGGACCGGTAAAGGGCAGCGCATCGAGGTGACCATGCTTCGCGCCGCGCTCGATCTGCAGATGGAAGTGCTGAGCTATTACCTGAATGGCGCCACCCTGCGGAAGAGCCCGACAAGCCTCGCCAGCATGATCCACCCGGGGCCGTACGGGATCTACGAGACGCGGGACGGCTGGATGGCGCTATCGATGTCGCCCCTGCCGGTGCTGCAAGAGGTCCTGCAAGTTCCCGCGCTGGAGCCGCTGGCCAGCCAGCGGTACAACCACGCCGCGCGCGAGCAGGTTGCCCGGATCCTCGAGCCGGTCATGCGGACGCGGACGACCGCCGAGTGGATCGAGTATCTGGTTCCAAAGGGAATCTGGGCGGCTCCCGTGCAGGATTACGACGCGGTGCTCGCCGATCCGGCCGTCCAGGAGGCGGATGTCACGGAAGAGGTGGAGCATCCGATTGCCGGCCGGATCCGGCTGCTGCGCTTTCCACTGACATTTTCCGGCGGCCGGGCCGGAACGCGGCGAGTCCCGCCAACGCCGGGCGAGCACGGGCGGGAGATCCTGCGCGAGCTGGGATACAGCGACGCCGAGGTGGGCGCCCTCGCCCGGCAGCAGGTCATCTGAGCCGGCGGCGGGCCGCGCCGGCAGCCACTCGGGACGGACCAGAGCACGGATCCGGGGCTCGCGGGAGAGGAACAGATGATTGACAAGGGATCGGGGAGTGTGCTAGCTCTTACTCCCCCTCCCTCCCATCCTTTTTTCAGGGGAGCTGTGGTGCCGTGACCACCAGGATCCAGAGATGGCCGTCGTCGATCAGGTGGACACTCCTGCTCTTGGTCTTCCTGGTCTTCAACTCCTACCTGGATGTGCAGATCCTGGGCCTTGACGGATCGTACCCCCGCATGACCTTGAAGGCGCCTTGGCCGGAGGATGAGTCGTCGGCGGAGGCCGTTCTCCCGATCCAGGATGCCAGTGCGCCCGGCGTTCCGGAGCCGACCGCACGAATAATCTGCAGCCGATGGACTCCTCCTTTGCCTTCCGGGCTCTGCGTTCAATCACGGTGCCGCCGCATTCTGCGGCGACCCGCGCGAACCCGCAGCTCCCGAAGCGGCTCTCTTTCGTCCGATCCCGTCTGACGCGTCCCCTCGCACTCTGGGTGTTTGTGCCTTTCCTTATTTTCCTCTTCACAGCGGAAGGAGAATGCGATGCTCACTCGACGTGCGTTCCTGATTCGGTCGACAGCCGCCGGCCTTGGCGCCGCGGTTCTGGGGACCACACGAAGCGGACGCGCCGCGGAGGTCCGGACGTTCACCTTCGGTCACGACCAGCCCGCCGGCACCGCCTACACCGTCTGCGCGCAACTGCTCGACAAGAAGCTGTCGGATCTGAGCGGGGGCACCCTGCGGGTCAAGGAGTTTGGCAACGGCGCGCTGGGGCAGGAGCCCGAGATGGCGCAGAAAGTGCGCCAGGGCGACATCGACTTTGCCATCAACTCCACCGCCAACACCTCGGCCACCGTGCCGCAATCGGGGGTGTTCTCCCTGCATTTCATCTTCCAGGACGAGGCGCACCTCGCCAAGGCCGTGAGCGACCCCACCATCAATGCGACCTTTAAGAAAATGATCACGGACAATGTGACGGGGGCGTTCTCGCTGGGGCTGATGAGTCTGGGCATGCGGAACATGTACGCGAAGTTCGCCATCGGAGGGCTAGCCGATGTGACGGGGAAAAAGGTGCGGGTCCAGGCCACCAAGACCGAGGACACCTTCTTCGGTCAGGCGTACAAGGCGATCCCGGTGCACATGCCCTTCGGACAGGTCTTCACGTCCCTCGAGACCGGCCTCGTGCAGATTGCGGAGAACGGCAACGACAACTACCTCAAGGCGAAACACTACGAGGCCGCGCCCGTCCTGAACAAGACCGAGCACGAGGCGAACAATTTCCACCTGTGGATGAGCCAGAAGACGTGGGGCAGCCTCAATGATCAGCAGCGGAAGTGGGTTGTCGAGGCTGCCGAGTACGCTCGGCCGCTGGCGACGCAAAGGGCCCTCGAGCTGGGCTCGGCGGCCGTGAAGACACTCCAGGGCCTCGGGGTGAAGTGGAACGACCAGGTGGACAAGAAGAGCATGGTGACCGTGGCCACGCCTTTCCAGGATTCCCTGGCGAAGGAATTGGGCCCCTATTCGGTGCAGCTTCTCAGCCTGGTTCGGAACCTGAAATAAGATGGCGACCGTCGGCAACGGGGAAACTTCCGGGGCGCCGAAGCCCCGCGTGACGGTGAAGGCGTTTCGGCACCTGAAGTGGCCCGTGCTCGATCCGCTCGAGCGGGGGCTCATGGTCCTGTGCGCGCTGCTGCTGCTCGGCTTCACGCTGGTCGAACTGGCAGACGTCACGCTTCGGACCCTGCATCGCCCCTGGCTGGATGCAGCCGAGTTTGCCAGCGGATTCTTCACCTGGGGTGTGTTCCTGGGCATGGGAGTGGCTGTACGGCGGGACCAGCACTTCCGGCTGACCGCCGTCAGCCAATCCCTCCACGGCACGAAGCGGCTCCTGATCGAAATCGCCAATCGCCTGGTGGTCCTGGGAGTGGCCGCCTGCATGATGGTGTTTGGATACAAGAATTACCTGGACAGCTTCGGGACGTTCCTGATGCCTTCGATCACCCCCATCGCCGTGCTGACTGCGGCGATCCCCACCGCGGGCGGGCTCATCGCCCTGTTCGTGATCGAAGAGCTCATCAACGGATGGCGCCGCGGCTTCGAGCCCCCGGAGGGGGCGCAGGCCGGACCCGGCCCCGTTCCGGTTCTCTGAAAGCGGATCGGGTATGGATCACAATTCGATTGCCCTGATTGTGATGGTGACGGTGTTCCTGTATCTCGGATACCAGGGGGTTCCCGTCGCCTTCTCCCTGTGCAGCGGCGCGATCGTCGCCACGGCCTTTTTCACGCCGATCTCGCTGCCCTCCATCATGGGCGAGCTGTTCAACGGCATCAACAAACTCGAATTCCTGGCCATCCCGTTCTTCCTCCTGGCCGGGGACGTCATGACGCAGGCCAACGTCACCGAGAATCTCATCCGGTTCGCCCAGGTGCTCGTGGGTCATTTCCGCAGCGGGCTCGCCCACGTGGTCAGCGTCTCCAGCATGATCTTCGCCGGGATCTCCGGCTCCATGACGGCCGACACCGCGGCCATCAGCACGGTCGTGATGCCGTACATGGAGAAGGAGGGGTATCCGCCGGCCTTCTCGGCGGCGCTCGTCGCCGCCGCGTCGACGATTGCCGCGATGGTCCCGCCCAGCATCATGGCCATCGTGTACGGGGCGGTGGGCAACGTGTCCATCACCGGGCTGTTCCTGGGGGGAGCCGTGCCGGGCTTCATGGTCGGCATCGGCCTGATGACGTACAGTTACTTCTTCGGTCCACCCGGGATTAAGAAGCGGCGTGCGACCCTCGGCGAAATCGGGATCGCGGCGCGGGCGGCGATCCTCCCGTTGATGATTCCCATCATCATCGTGGGGGGGGTGGTGAGCGGCATCTTCACGCCCGCCGAGGCGGGCATGGTGGCTGTCACGTACATCCTGGTCGTGCTCCTGCCCATATTGAACCGCCGGCACATCCGGAGCCTGCCCCGCGATTTCATGGAGGCGGCGGTGCTGTATTCCCTCCCCATGTCCGCGGTGGCGGCCGCCTCGACCGTCGGGTGGCTGATTGCCTACCTGGGGGGCCCGGACATCGTGGACGGCTGGATCATGGCGGCATCCGGGGGGAACCGGATCATCATCATGTATCTCTTGGTGCTCGCCCTGACCATCGCGGGCGACTTCCTGGATGGCGTTCCGGCGATCGCGATCTTCATGCCCATCATCGCCTCGTTGGAGAAGGTGGCGCATATCCATCCCGTGCACATGGGAGTGCTCATCATCGTGAGCTTGGCCTTCGGCCTGATCACCCCCCCGTACGGGCTCATCCTTCTCCTGTCTTCCACGCTGGCCGGGGTGTCGTTCCTCAAGGCCCTGCGGCAATCCGTCCCCTTGTACGGCGTATATTTCCTGGTGATCACGCTGATCATCATCTTTCCCGACGTTGCCCTCTGGCTGCCTCGGCACGTACTTCCCCAGTCGGTGGGCTGCTTCCCGAATCCGAGCGGGGCCGGGTACATCTGTCCGCCCATCCAGTAAGAGCGGAGCCCCGGGACGAGCGCTCGCAACGGCCTCGGTCAGCCCCGGCCGGTCCAGGCGAATCCCGCCAGCAGCACCGCCACGATGCCGGTCAGGAAGACGCCGTCGAAAGTCCCCGCACCCCCGATGGAGGCCACGGGAGCGTTCAGCGCCTGGACGGATCCAAGATTCAAGAGATCGGCTCCGATGAGGGTTCCCAACGTCCCGGAGATATAGGCGGTCCGCGGGGTGGCGCGCCGGTCCAGCAGGATGGCCGCCCCGGCGGCCGTCAGGGCGGGGAGCAGCGGCGGCAGGGTGACCCCCACGCCGGCCACGGGCTGTGCCAGGAGGTGGGTCGCCACCGTCACCACGCCCAGGGCCAGCAGCAGGCGCCGGTTGGCGCCGTAGCGGGCCAGCAGGTACGTGCAGAGGAGGACGGGAATCACGGCGCCCCCCACGTTCACCGCGATGATGGTGCGCTGGTGATCCACGACGCTGGGCACGACGTACTGCATGCCGAAGAGCTGGATGACCTGGGCCTCCACCACGCGCTGGGCCGGGATCTCGGCGACGGGGATGTTGATGGCGCTCCCCAGGAGGGAGGCGAACAATATCGCAAGGGCGGCCCGATGGCTCAGCCCCAGCCGTTCGTAGGCGTAATCGATCAGGTGGAACACCAGCAGGAGCAGCAGGAAGCCCAGCAACAGGAAGAAGAAGAGCGTGTACAGCGGCGGGTGCGGGAAGAAGTGCAGCTCGTACGGATGCATGGCGCCTCCGCGTGTCCGACCCCGGACAGAGCCGGGTGATGCCGCCTAGCCGACCCCGCCGAAGAGGCCGAACAGCAGCACCGAGAACACGATCAGCGTGATGGCGACGTACAGCCGGTCGCGCTGCTCCAGAAAGAAGAAGACGGAGAGTGCGACGCGGATGACCGGGGTGGCGATGAGCAGGAGGATGCCCAGACCGATGATGGCGTACGGCTTCCCCGCTGCCGCGCCGCTGAGGACGGCGGCCAGCGAGGAGGGAAAGTAGCCGGGACCGCGGTCCTGCCGGTAGGCGATCAGATCGGACAGATGGTGGGGGAGCACCGGGGCATAGCCGGTGTTGTGGTTGAGGGCGAACAGCGCGATCCCGGTCAGGATCACCGCCGCGCTCAGCAGGACCCCGATCAGCAGGGTGTGGCTGATCACCAGCTCCATGCGGGTGAGTTTCTCCAGGCCCTCGTGGTCGGATCCGTTCGGCGCCGGCGTCATCGGATCGTCCCCGCCAGGCCCCGCCAGATCATCTGGAAAGCTACGATGGCCAGCACGACGACAAAGATGCGCCGGATCGCCCGGCCGGGCAGGTGGCGCAGCAGGTGGGTTCCGGCGATGGTCCCCGACAGGATGCCAAGGGTGACGGGGGCGGCGATGAAGGGATTGATGTCGCCCCGGGTGAAGTAGACGCCGGCGCTGGCCGCGGCCGTCACCCCGATCATGAAGTTGGCGGTGGTGGTGGAGACCTTCAGCGGGGCCTTCATCATCATGTCCATGGCCAGGACCTTGAAGACCCCGGCCCCGATCCCCAGCAGGCCGGAGATCAGGCCGGCCATCCACATCATCCCGAACCCCTGAGGGACCCCCGTGATCTGGTACTCCACCCGCCGCTTGAGCGCCGGGTCGTAGTAGGCCCCCGGCAGGCGCAGCCGCGCCGCCAGCGAACTGGTCACCACGCCCGTGGGGACGTCCTGGTGGGGGGTGCGCAGCAGGCTCCAGACCGCGTAGGCCAGCATGAGGCCGAAGATGATCGACAGCACCCGGCCCGGCAGAAGTCCGGCCAGATAGGCCCCCGTCACCGCCCCGGTGGTCGTGGCCACCTCCAGAAACATCCCCATGCGCAGGTTCGTGATCTTGTCCCTCACGTAGCTGGCCGCGGCGCCGCTGGAGACGGCGATGGCGGCGACAATGCTGGCCCCGATGGCATAGTGGAAGTTCAGGCCGACCAGGAGGGTGAGGGTCGGGACGACGATCACGCCGCCTCCCAGTCCCAAGAGGGCGCCCAGCACGCCCGCCCCCAGCGACGCGCCGAACAGCAGCAGGAAGAAGGTCAGCGGTTCCATGGATGCAGGATCCCTTCCCTCCCTCGGAGGGATGCGATGGCCGGTTGCGAGGCCCGCCGCGCCGCCGCGGCCTGCCCGGTGCGGGCGCCCATCCTCACCCGCGGCGCTGGCGAATCTCGACCCCGCCGGAGCCGCCGATGATCACCCGGTCCGCGACCTTCAGAAACAGACCCGTTCCCACGACGCCGGCCCGCTGCAAGAGGCTGGCCTCCAGGGCGGCCGGATCCCGGATCTCGCCAAAGCGGCAGTGGAGGATGTAGTTGCCCTCGTCGGTGACAAACGGCCGGCCGTCGGCCTGGGTGCGCAGCTCGGGTCGGCCCCCCAGGGATTCCACGAAGGCGAGGTGGGTGCGCCAGCCGAAGGGCACGACCTCCACCGGGAGGGGCGCCTTGCTTCCCAGGCAGGGCACCAGCTTGGAGTCGTCCACCAGAATGGCCACTTGGCGGGAGGCAGTGGCGACGATCTTCTCCCAGAGGAGCGCCCCGCCCAGGCCTTTGATCAGGTTCAGGTCGGGGTCCACCTCGTCGGCCCCGTCCAGATTCAGGTCCAGGACGGGGTGGGCATCCAGTGTGGTCAGCGGGATCCCCGCCTCCTTCGCCACCGCGGCGATGGCGCTGGACGATGGCACCCCGCTGACGTCCCGGAGGCCGCCATCCAGCAGTCGCCGGCCGATGGCCTGGACCGCGAGGGTGGCGGTCGAGCCACTGCCCAGTCCCAACACCATGCCGGATTCCACCAGGCTAGCGCCGCGCTCTGCGGCCAGTTGTTTCGGATTCACGGCTCCGGTCCTTTCAGTGGGAGTGAGTGAGGCGGGCGGCTGCCTCCCGGTCGAGCAGCCATTCCACGCGTCCTTCCGTCGGCGCCACGAGCTGGGCGGGGAGCCGACCGGGATCCCGCGGCCCCTCCAGCACGGCCTGCACGACCGGGGCCTTGTCGGCCCCGGTGACCAGGAAGAGGACATGGCGGGCGGCATTGATCACCGGCAGGGTGAGGGTCAGCCGCCAGGCCTGAAGCTGTTCCACCCAGGCGGGACGCACCCAGGAGCGCGCCTCTCGCAGGACGGCCGTGCCGGGAAAGAGCGAGGCTGTGTGCCCGTCCGGCCCCAGGCCGAGAAGCACCAGGTCCAGCCGCGGCGGCCGATCCCCCAGCGGGCGGAGCGTCGTCCGCAGGACGGCCTCGTACTCCCGGGCGGCGGTCTCGGGGTCTTCCAGCTCGCCGCGCAGCCGGTGAATATTCGCCAGCGGAACGGGTACCCGGGAAAGCAGAACCTCGCGCGCCATGCGAAAGTTGCTGTCGGGGTGGTCCGGGGGAACGCAGCGCTCGTCTCCCCAAAAGATTTCCAGCCGGGACCAGTCCACCGCCTCGCGGCAGGGAGGCTCCGCTAAGCGGGCATAGGCCTCGCGGGGGGTGCGTCCACCGGCCAGGGCCACCGCCGCCCGGCCCCGCGCGGCAACGGCCGCCTGCATCACCGACACGATCCGCGCCGCCGCGGCCGCGGGTGTTTCGACGATAGTCCATTGGAGGGGCCGGTCGGATGCGATGGTGTCCCCCGCCGTTCGCCGACGGCCGCCCCCGGTCGAGAAGAGCCGTCGGCCGCGTCCGCTCAGAGCTCGCCGGCGGCCTTGACCACCTGCCGGAGGCCCGCCTTGACGGGTCCCGTGATGTGCAAGCGCAGGACCCGGCGCCCGTGGCTCTGCAGGGACGCGAGATCCCCCAGCGCCTGCGCCGCCTTCATCGTCCCGAAGGAATAGGGCTCGCCGGGAATAGGCAGGTCGACCGGCTCTTCCCCTGTGAACTGGAGGAAGATGCCGTGGTCGCCACCCCCCTTGTGCAGCTGCCCGGTGGAATGCAGGTAGCGGGGGCCGTACCCCAGGGTCGTGGCCGTCCGATACCGATTGCGGATCGCGAGGCGGATGGCGGCCAGCAGTTCGGCATTGCCGGCCATCCCGGGCAGGTAGGAGAGAAGGGCCACGTACTCGTTCACCTTGCGGTGCCCCAGGTAGGTCCGGAGCGCCTCCGCGAGGCTCTGGGCCCCCTTCAGGCTCGTCGCTGCCGCTGCATCGCCGTAAAGGCACACCGCGTCCGCCTTGAGCAACGGTTGACTCTCGGGGAGATGGCCCTTGGCCTTGAACTCCTCCAGGAGGCGGCGGGTGTTGTCCTTGCTTTCTTGGACGTTGGGCTGGTCGAAAGGATTGACGCCCAGCACGGCGCCGGCAAGGGCGGTGGCCACCTCCCACCGGAAGAACTCGGCCCCCAGATCGTATCGATCCTTCAGCAGGATCGTCACCACCGGATGCCCCGCCTGTTCGAGCGTCCGGATGGACTGATCCCGGGTATGATCCTGCGACTCCTGGAGCTTGGCGTAGACGAACAGCCGGTCCCCCCGATACGCGGCGGGGTCGGGGACCCCTTCCCCTTCCACCGGCACGATCCCGGTGCCATCCTTGCCCGTGCTCTCGGCGATGAGCTGCTCGACCCAGGTGCCGAATGAGGCGATCTCGGGGGAACAGATGAAAGTCAGCTTGTCCCGTCCGGCCTTGGCCAGGGTACCGATGACAGCACCCAGCCAGGCGCCCGGGTTCTCCTGGAGCGGAACCGCGGCTCCGCAGGCCTGGGCCATGTGGTCGGCGCGCTCCAGCAGGCGGGGCGCGTCCACACCCATCAGGGCTGCGGGCAGCATGCCGAACAGCGACAGGGCGGAATAGCGCCCGCCGATGTCCGCCGCGTTGAGAAAGATGCGTCGGAAGCCCGCCTTGGCCCCGGCCCGCTCCAGCGGCGTTCCGGGGTCCGTGATGGCGACGAATTGCTGGCCGGCCCGGTCACCCAGGAGCGCCTTTACCTTGGCGAAGAAATACCGGCTGAAGGCGGCGATCTCCGGGGTGGTTCCGGACTTGCTGGCCACGATGACCAGCGTGTGGGCCAGATCCAGCGACCAATCCAGGGGCTGGATCGTGGAGGGATCGGTTGAGTCCAGGACGGTCAGACGAAGATGGCCGGCTCCCTGGCCGAAGGTGAGCCGCAGAACATCGGGGCAGAGACTGCTGCCTCCCATCCCCAGGAGCAGGGCGTCCGTGATACCCGCCCGCCCGACCTCCGTGGCGAAGGCGGCCAGGTCGGCGGCCTGCTGGCGGGAGGTCTCCATGACGGTGAGCCACCCCAAGCTGTTCTTGATGACCGCCTGGTGCGCGGGCTCCGCCTTCCAGAGGGCCGCATCCTTGGCCCAGAGCCGCGACACAGCCTGCCGCTCGGTGAGGTCCGCGAAGGCGGCCGACAGCGGAACGGCATAGGCGTCCAGGCCGACCGCGTGAAGCCCCGACGGGCTCTTGATGTTCATGACGCATCCCCCCAGGATAGCCGGGCAGCGCGCCGGTCGGAGGGCCCGCCGTGTCCGAACTGGACGGGCGGACGTGCGACCGGCGGACTGCCGCGCCTCATCGCTTCAGGATCGCCAGGGCACGAGCAGCCACGTTCTCGGGCGTGAACCCGAACTGCTCGAAAAGCACCTTGGCGGGCGCCGATGCGCCGAAACGGGTCATTCCTACGATACCGCCCCCGGTCCCGACGTACTTGTCCCAGCCCAACGGGACTCCCGCCTCCACGGCCACCCGGGCGGTGACGGTCGGGGGCAGGACGCTCTCACGATACGACCGGGGCTGGCGATCGAAGAATTCCCAGCAGGGCATGCTCACCACGCGGGCCGCCACCTGCTTGTCCGCCAGCAGTTGCCGGGCGCCCAGCGCCACCGGGACTTCGGAGCCGGTGGCGATCAGAATTACGTCCGGGCTGCCGTCCGGGGCATCGGCCAGCACGTAGGCGCCGCGCTCGACGCCGCCGGCCTGGAGCTCCGTCCGGTCCAGGATGGGCAGTGCCTGCCGGGTCAGGACCAGACAGGTGGGGCCAGGGTTGGCGAGGGCGGCCCGCCAGGCCTCCACCGTCTCGGTGGCGTCGGCCGGCCGGATCACCGTCAGTCCGGGAATGGCGCGCAGGGCCATCAGGTGCTCGACGGGCTGGTGGGTCGGCCCGTCCTCCCCGAGGCCGATGCTGTCGTGGGTGAAGAGGAAGATCACCGGGATTTCCATGAGGGCGGCCAGACGGATGGCCGGGCGCATGTAGTCGGAGAAGATCAGGAAGGTCCCCGTGTACGGCCGGAGGCCGCCGTGAACCATCATTCCATTGGCGAGGGAGCCCATGGCATGCTCCCGGACGCCGAAATGGAAGTTGCGCCCGGCGGGCGAGCCCGCCGCGAAGACGCCCGCCTCCTTGACCAGGGTGTTGTTGGAGGGGGCCAAGTCGGCCGAGCCGCCCAGGAGGTTCGGGACCCTGGGAGAGAGCGCCTGCAGGACCCTGCCCGAGGCGGCTCGGGTGGCCAGCGGGGGGTCGCCGGGCGCGAAGCGCGGCAGGCCGGCGTCCCAGCCGGGGGGAAGCGCGCCGCTCGCACACTGGTCCCAGCGGGCGGCGTCCGCGGGGAAGGCTGCGCGATAGGCCTGCATCCGCTGGTCCCACTCGGCCCTCCAGGCGCGGCCCCGCTCCACGGCCCGACGGAACTCGCGCAGGGCCTCGTCCGGGATCAGGAAGGCCGGGGAGAGGGGCCAGCCCAGGCTCTCCTTGGTGAGCCTCACCTCGTCCTCGCCCAGCGGCTCGCCGTGGGCCTTGGACGAGTCCTGCTTGTTCGGGCTGCCGTAACCGATGTGGGTCCGGGCCAGGATGAGGGAAGGCCGCAGACTCTCCGCCTGGGCCGCCCGGATGGCGGCGTCGACGGCCGCCAGGTCGTTGCCGTCGGCCAACCGCTGGACGTGCCAGCCATAGGCCTCGAAGCGGCGGGCCACATCCTCGGTGAAGGCCAGGTCCGTGCTGCCGTCGATGGAGACATGGTTGTCGTCGTAGAGGTAGACGAGCTTCCCCAGCTTGAGATGGGCAGCCAGCGAGGCGGCTTCGGAGGCGACCCCCTCCATCAGATCGCCGTCGCTCACGATGGCATAGGTGTAGTGGTCCACGATGGCACGGCCGGGTCGATTGAACTGGGCCGCCAGCCAGCGCTCGGCAATGGCCATTCCCACGCCGTTGGCGAAGCCCTGGCCCAGGGGACCGGTGGTGGTCTCGATTCCCGGCGTGAGCCTGTATTCCGGATGGCCGGGGGCCTTGCTGTCCCACTGCCGGAAGCGCCGGATCTCGTCCAGGCTCAGGTCGTAGCCGGTCAGGTGGAGCAGGGCGTACTGGAGCATGCAGCCGTGGCCCGCGGAGAGGACGAAGCGGTCGCGATCCGGCCAGTGCGGATCGGTCGGATCGTGTTTTCGGAAGCGCGTCCAGAGGACGTAGGCCATGGCCGCCGCCCCCATGGGCATCCCGGGATGGCCGGATTTGGCCTGCTGGACGGCATCCACCGCCAGCATGCGAATCGTATTGATGCAGAGCTGGTCGAGGCGGTCCTGCTGCGTCATCGGCACGCTCCTCTGGACGAATCCGCGTCGGGCGCCCGGCGGCATCGCCGCACGGACAGCCCCCCTAGCCTATCACATCAACCCCGGTGATGGCACCTGGAGCCGTCCTTCCCCCGGTCAGCCCCGACCAACCTCTTGCAAGAACGAGCGGGCGGCCCCGATCAGGAGGCCGGTGAGGCTCACCATGAGGATCTGGAAGCCCTGTGCGTAAAGCGCACGGCCGTCGGTAGGGTCCAGCGCCACCAGCATGGTGGGTTTGCCGGCCGCGGCTGCGGCCGCCCGGATCTTCTCCACGTTGGCCTGAACCCGCGGATCCTTCCACCCGCCGGGAATCCCCATGGACAGGGCCAGGTCCCCCGGTCCGATGAGCACGATGTCCACTCCCGGGACGGAGCAGATGCCGGGAAGGTGGTCCAGCGCGGCCTCATCCTCCAGCAGGGGAATGCACAGGACTTCTTCGTTCGTCTTGGTGAAGTACTCCACCTGGGTCTGCGTGATGCCGTAGTTGGCGGCGCGGGAGCGGCCGAAGCCGCCGCGCACGCCCACCGGCGGGTAGCGCATGGCCGCCACGGCGGCCTCGGTCTCGGCCCGGGTGGTGATGTTGGGGATGACGATCCCGCCGGCCCCCGTCTCCAGGAACTCGAGGATGACGGAGGGATCGTTGCGCGGAACGCGCACGATGCTAGTCATGCCGGTGACGTCGGCCGCCCGGATCAGCCCGCGCGCCGTCTCCGCGCCCACCCCGCAGTGCTGCCCGTCGATGAAGACGAAATCGATCCCCAGGTGGCCGAGCAGCTCGATCACTTCCGGGTTGCTGAATTCCACCAGAGCCCCGCAGGCCCGCTTGCCAGCTGTCAGCTTTCGCTTCAGGCTGTTGGTGCGCACAGTGGCCTCCCTTGCATGTTCGCCGATCGTGAACAATCCTACACGGTCGGGCGGTCACCCGCCGCCGGCCTGCGCGGATTCCGGTGCCCCCGGCGCGTGCCGGCCGCTCGGAGGTGTACGCCATTCCTGCGCCGGGACCCGGCCGGGGAGTGCTCCCGCTGAGCCGTTCGCCTCCGGAGCGGCTTGAAGGGCCTCACTCGATCCCGGGGGCAGGGCCCTCCACCCGCTCGCGGTTCTGCACGAAGGCGCTGAAGACCGCCTCCTCGGCAGCCAAGATCACCTGGTCCCCCCGCTCCAGCGGGCCGGCATGCGTCGGGGACAGGACGGTCTCGTTCCGGATCACGGCCACGACGGCCAGGTCATCATGGTGGGGGAGGAAGGCCTCGGCCGGCGTCTGGCCGAGGAACGGATCGTCACCGGATTCCAGGATGACGGAGAAGATGCGGCCCTTTCCCCCTTGAATCCCGATGGAGAGGCCGGAGCGGAGCAGGTTGCCGAGGTCGGGCAAGCTTACTCCCCGCAGATCCTGGATCAACCGCCCGCCCAGGATCCGGAGCGCCCCCTGGACGAGGCGGAGGTGGTGCACGGGAGAGTCCATCCGAGCCTCCACCTGTGACTCCGTGAGAATGGGGTAGCGCGCGCCTGCAACCAGCGTCCGCTGGACCAGGAAGCTCAAGGAGGTGGCCAGCATGGACGGCACGATCAGGCGGTAGCCTCCAGTCAGCTCGGCCACCATGATGAGGGTGGCCATGGGCACGCGAGCCGACCCGGCGAATACGGCTCCCATGCCGACGGCGGCAAAGGCCGCCGGAACCAGGTGCGCCTCGGGGATCCACTTGTCCACGACGAACGCCACCCAGCCCCCGACCAGGGATCCGATGAAGACGTTGGGGCCGAAGGTCCCCCCCGAGCCGCCGGAGGACAGGGTGAGGGACATGCTAATGATCTTGGCGAAGGCCAGCAGCAGCAGGCCGTTGCCGACCAGGGTTCCGTTCAGGACCATCTGAATGTACCCGTACCCCGTGGCCAGCGTTTGGGGAAACGCGATGGCGAAGAGGCCCATCAGGAGCCCGCCCAGGGCCGGCTTGAAGTAGACGGGAATCTTCAGTCTTCGGAAGACATCCCGGGTCCTCCAGAAGATGGTGGGCTGGATGGCCCCCATGGCGCCCGCGACCACGCCGACCAGGGCGTATCCGACCAGCTCCACAGGACGGTTGAAACCCATGCCGGATGGGAGGAGAAAGATGGGCGTCCACCCGGCGAACAGGCCGTTCACGGCATAGGCCACGACCGAGGCGACCAGGGTGAAGGGGAGCGCCTCGTACTCGGAGGCCAGGCCGCCGTACAGGATCTCAATGGCGAAGATGGCCATCCCCAGCGGAGAGCGGAAGATGGCGGCCAGGCCCGCCGCCATCCCCGACAGGACCAGAATCCGCCGCTCGGTGATCCCCAAGCCGAGCAGGTCGCAGAAGATGGAGGAGGCGCCTACGCTGATCTGGGCGGTGGGCCCCTCGCGGCCGGCCGATCCGCCGGAGCCGATGGTGATGGCTGAAGAGATGGCCTTGATCACGGGGGCGATCGGCCGCACCCGGGCGCCGCCGAAATGGTACGAGCGCACGGCGGCGTCGGTGCCGTCGCCCTCCGCCTCGGGGGCGAAGGTATAGACGAGGAATCCGCACAGGAGCCCGCCCAGCGTGGTGCTGATCGGGAGCAGCCAATACCAGCCGTGTCCGAAATGGTTCGTCGTGTTGGCCAGGCCCGGCCGGCCGAGGAAGACGCCGGCAATGCCCCCCATGAACAGCCGCTCTCCCCAATCCAGCATCCAGGTGAAGAGGGGGGCTCCCAATCCTCCGAAGACGCCGCAGACGGCCGCGTACAGGAAGAGCCTGTTCACGCGCCAGGCGTTCCGGGCTGCGATACGGGCCCGCCGCAATCGTCGGATGTGAGAGAGGTCGGAAGCGCTGCGAGGGCGGCGGTGTCCGGGAGGCTGGTCGGGGTCCGGGGTCATCCTGTTCGCTCCTCCAGGGTTGGGGTTGAAGGAAGATTTTGACATTGTAATGGACCGAACCGGGGCTGTCAAAAAACAGGCGCCTGTTCACAGCCAATCCGCCGGGTGTTGCCGCAGCGCGCGGGGGAGTCTGTCTTGGCGAAAGGCGGAGTTTGGGTCGAGGCAACAATAAGCCTGCAGGTGGTGTCTCGGGCGATCATCCCGCCATCCGGGGGGATGGCGGGACTGTCGAGAATGCGTTGCGGGCGGCCCCGGATCCCCGTTGCGCCCAAGCGTTCGACGCCCGCTCCAGGGAGATCGCGCGGAGCCCGCATAGGTCGGCGCTCGGCATTCTCTTGGACCCGTTTTCGGCCCGGCCCTCGCCTCGGAAGCATTCCGCAGTCTCGGCGAGGCGGGAACGGTCCGGGCCGGGATCCTGACACCCAGTATTGCAGAAGGGTTGGTGTGCTCTCTCCTTTCAAGATGAAGGGCAGCTCGTTTATACGCTTTTTATATGGTCCAGAAGCTCATCGTCCCATCTTCCGTGATGGCCGAATGCCTTCAATTACTCTTGGTTGCTGGACTTTTTCACTTTTTTTCGCTGGCGGCCTCTGGCGGAGATTTTATATCGATTGATACTCCGCGCCGGTTTTTCTACACGAGATTGATTTGCCTTCGCATGGGGTTTCCGATTGTAATCTGGCCATGTCGCAACGCCGGCTGGCCCCGGAGGCGGCCGCAGGTCGGAAGACTTGTCGACCTTGACTCCGGAGAGAGGCGCGGCTTCCGAAGATCTGGAGCGGAGGAGGCGGGCAGACGCGTGCCCCGGTGGACCCTCCCCGGACATTCCGGGCGGCAGGGACGTCACGGGTGGTGTGGCGAGTGTTCGGTGCATGTCGAACGGACGGAGGCGTACGGTGGCGGTATCCGAATCAGAAACAGCCGGGGAGCAGCTTCAACTCCGACGCGATGTCACCATCTGGGGCTCGTACATGTGGGGCTATGCGGATGTGGGGGCGGACATCTATGCAGCCCTGGGCCTCGTCATAGCGGCTGCCCAAGGGCTGGCGCCTGCCGCCTTTGCACTGGCCGGTGTCGTGTACATCATGATCGGCCTCGCGTACACGGAGCTGGCCTCGACCTATCCGGTCGCCGGGGGGGGACACTACTTCACCCTCCGCGGCCTCGGCGATTTCTGGGGATTCGTGGCCGGCGCAGCCCTCCTCCTGGATTACACCATTGACATCGCGCTGTTTGCCGTGGCCTCGGCGGGGTACATCAACTTCTTTTCGCCGCCGCTCTTGGGCATCGACCTGCGCCAGGTCACATTGCGATCGCTCGGCCTGGTCTCGACGGGATTCTTGGCCAATCTTCCGATCGTCTGGGAGCTCCAAACGCTGGCCCTCATCGCCCTGTTGATCTACTTAAACATCCGAGGCGTGCGGGAGTCCTCCTTTCTCAACGAGTCCTTGGGGTGCGTGGATATCATTCTCGAGTCATCCGTCATCGCGTTCGGGTTTGTCCTGGCCTGGAACCCCCAACTGCTGGCCGCGCAGTGGAGCGAAGCCCTACGGACTGTTTCTCCCGCCAACTTCATGTACGGATCATCCCTCGCCATCATCTCGTTTGTGGGCCTGGAGAGCATCAGCCAGGCCGCACAGGAGACGCGGCGGCCCGCGACCATCATCCCGCGGACTTCCATTTCTTTGATCTCCACCGTGTTCATTTTCGCGCTGGCGTTCTCGACCGTCACCCTGGGCATCATGCCCTGGCACCAGGTCAGCGAGGCGGACCCGATTGCCCAGCTCGCCCAACGCATTCCGTACCTGGGGATCCTAGCCGGTCCCTTCGCCGCCGTCCTCGGGGCGACCATCCTCTTGATCAGCGCCAACACCGGGGTCATGGGCGCGAGCCGCCTCACCTATTCCATGAGCCAGCTGCACCTCGCCACGCGCTGGCTGGAGAAGGTGCACCCCCGATACCGGACGCCGGTGCGCACCATCGTGGTGTTCGGGGCCATGGGGGCGCTGGAAGCGGTCCTCGCCTTCTTCGCCTCGCGCGTGGGCCCCGACGGGACGCTCCAGAGCGGGGCGCTCGACACGCTGGGGAACATGTACGCCTTCGGCGCGACGCTCGGATATGCCCTGGTCTTCATCGCGCTCATCCGGCTCCGCATCGTGGACCCGTACTCCCCCCGCCCCTACCGGATGCCGGGCAACATCAAGCTCTCCTGGCGGGGCCAGACCGTCGACTTTCCGGTCCTCGGAGTGTTCGGATTGCTGGGCGTCTCCTTCATTTTGTTTGAAGTCATCTTGACGCACCAGATCGGGCGTATTGCAGGGCCGGCATGGGTTCTTCTCTGTATCGGCTACTACCTCCTGTATCGGCGGAGCCAAAACCTGCCCCTGTATGGCGACGTGCCGCACGATTGGGAGCAGGAGCAGATCCGGGTCCTCACGTCCGCCGAGGAGTATGCCCTGGTCGCGCAGTATAAAGAGGCCCTGCGCCGCCGGGATCGCCAGCAGATGCGCCACGTGCCAGGGCCATCCGAGAACGGAAGAAACGCGATTCCGCGGAATAAGGAGGGTGGGAGCAATGGAGCCCCGTCGGCGACGGCTGCCGGCGCCGGAACGCTTCACCGGCGCTGACCGGTATCGGATATTCCTCGGCGGCCTGGCCGTCCTGATCGGCTTCCTGATGGTGTACCGGATGCTGGCGGCAGACGCCGTGAGCGTGCCCGGCGGGCTCGCGGCCGCGGCCTTTCTCGTCTTCGGCGCGCACCGCCTGCATCTGGCCCGCACGCGGTACCGCGTCTTTCGCCAGGTGACCAGGAGAGAGCCATGATGAGCCCCACCGTGCAGCTGAGCCCGCTTGGCGTCATCCTGGCGCTGAGTTTCCTGTCGGCCATGACCTACCTGTTCCTCTGGATGTTTCGCGTGCCGCCATCACTGCCTGAGACGGTGGCCGTCGCCCAACAATCCGTGGCAGCTCTCCGACGGATCTTGGTGCCGGTGGTGGAGGCCATCCCCTCGACCCGGGCCGTGGAGATCGCCGCCCGCCTCGGGGAGACCCAGAAGGCGGAGCTCATCCTTGCCTTCGTGATCGAAGTGCCGTTAAGTCTGGCGCTGGTGACTCAGTTGACGGAGGTCGAGGCCCGCGGGCAGGCGGTCTTGGATGATGCAGCGCGATTGGCGGCCCAGCACGGGCTGCCCGTCGAACGACGCCTGGTCCGGCACCGCCAGGCGGCCGAAGGCATCCTGCAAGTCGCCAGGGACGAAGACGTTGATGCGATCATCCTCGGCGTGGGCGGCAAACGCCGCATCATCCCCAGCGACCTGGGGCGCACTATCGGCGAAATCATGCGTCGGGCGTCCTGCGAGGTGATCGTCGATCGGACCCCGATCCTGGCAGAGGGAGGCCAAGCATGAAAGTCATCATTCTCGGCTGCGGGCGGATGGGCAGCCGGGTTGCCGCCGACTTGGCCCGGGGGGGCCACCACGTCACAGTGATCGATCGGAACGCGGACGCGTTCCGTCGATTGGACCCGAACTTCGAGGGGGCCACCGTGGTGGGGACCGGCATTGACGAAGATGTGCTCCGAGCCGCCGGCATCGCCCAGGCGGATGCCTTCGTTGCCACCAGTGACAAGGATTCCACCAACATCATGGCGGCCCAGGTGGCTCGAACCGTGTTCGGGGTGCCGAAGGTCCTCGTTCGGATATCCGATCCGAACCGGGTGGAGATCTACCGCCACCTCGGCCTCGAGCCCATTGCAACGACCACCGTCGGGGCTCAACTGGTCAAGCAGGCCTTGATTACCGGACAGCAGGAGTAATCCATGTACATCATCGTGGTCGGCGGGGGCAAGGTCGGGTTCTATCTGGCCAAGAGCTTGCTGGCAGAGGGGCACGAGGTCGTGGTCGTCGAACGGGATCCCGGGAAGGTCGCCGTGCTTTCCCAGGCTCTGGAGACCGTCGTGCTCCAGGGGGACGGCTCCGACACGGTGATTATGGAGCAAGCCGGCATGCAGCGCGCCGCGGTGGTCGTGGCGGTGACCGGAGAGGACGAGGACAACCTCGTGGTGTGCCAGGTGGCGAAGACGAAATATGCGGTCCCGCGGGCCATCGCACGGATTAACAACCCCAAGAATGAAGGAATCTTCAAGAAGCTCGGGATCGATGCGACCGTCAGCAGCACGGACGCCATCCTGTGCCAACTCGAGGCCCAGATTCCGGCTCACTCACTGGTGCATCTCCTGAGGCTGCGTGCGGCGGGCGCGTCCATCGTCGACGCCAAGCTCCCGCCGGACTCTCCGGCGATCGGGCTTCCCCTGCGAGATCTCGATCTGCCCAAAGATGCCACCATTTCCCTGGTTGTCCGGGGCAACACCGCCGTGATCCCCCGTGGCGAGACGATCCTGCAGCCCGAGGATGATGTCATTGCCGTCGCCTCCGTGGACAGCGAGGAGGCCCTGCGAAAGCTTCTCATCGGACCCCGGCTACAGGATTAGGCCCCGGTCCGGATGGGAAGCAGGCAGCAGAGGGGCGCGAGGATCTCCGCAGCCTCGAAAGTTCTCCGGGGGTGTGGCGCGGCAGACGGCCGGCGGAGGATGCGGAGTCCCGGAATTCGGGTCGGGGATGGGCCGACGGCGGAGACCAGAGGCATAGGGGCGCGCGTTGCCGTGGCGGCTACTGCGCTACCAAGACTGTTCCCGCCGGTGTTATCCTGAGCACTTCCAGAGTCGGCACCGTCCAGGTGGCCTCCTCCAGACCCATCGCCCCCCGCCCGCGATTCACCGCCGCGACCGGCATCCCGGCTGCCCGGGCGGCGGCCACGCCGGCGGGGCTGTCCTCCAGAACCAGACAGGCGGCCGCCGGCAGGTCCAGGCGGCGGGCCGCTGCCAGGAACGGGTCGGGGGCCGGCTTGGCGCACCGGTAATCCTCGGCCGTGACCAGGGCATCGAAGCGGCGCGTCAAGCCGAGGCGGTTGAGGATGCGCTCCACTTCGGCGCGCCGCGACCCCGTGGCCACCGCCAGCCGGGTTCCGACCGGCAGCTGCCCAAGGAAGCGGAGGGCGTCCGGGAAGGCCGGCACCTCGTCGAGGCACGCTTCGTAGAGCGCGTTCCGTCGCAGCACGACCTGCCGGCCGTGGGCCTCGAAGCGGTCGCCCAGCAGATCGCGAAGCGCCGCCTCGTCGGTCCGGCCAAGCCAGGCCTGGATGAAGCGCCCCCAGGTGAGCGTCACCCCGACTTCGGCCAGCGCCTGCACGCCCGCCCGGAAACGGACCGGCTCGCTGTCCACCAGCACGCCGTCGAAATCGAAGAGGACGGCCCGAATCGAGGCCTCGGGTACGCTCACAAGTCCACCCAACGTCGCTCCCGGGCGGCCAGGTCGACGGCGTCCACGACCCGCTGCGCTTCGGCGCCATCCCGGAAGGTGGGATAGTCCTGCGTCTCCCCACGGAGAGCTCTGAGAAAAGCCACCCCCTGGTCCAGCTTGTATCCCAGCAGGGGATCGTCCGCACGGGGATTCCGGGGGGAACCGGGATACTTGCGGAGGTCCAGCGGCACCTCGGCCCGGACCCACTGCTGGGTGCGCGTCATGGCCGGCCCCAAGCTGAACTGCAGCTCGAACGGCTGCGTCAGCTCGTAGACGGCCGCTCCGCCCGTTCCGTGGACCTCGATGGACTGGTAGTTCTGCCGGCCCCTCCCGCCGCGGCCGGCCACGGCCCGGTTGAAGTCGAAGGTTCCAATGGCCCCGTTCCGGAACTCCACGGTGAAGGCGCAGGCATCCTCGGCGTCCACCGGCACCATCCCGGTTCCGGTGGGGCTCGGGCGCTCGCGAACGTACAGCCGGCTCACGGCGCACACGGCCGCGATATCCCCCAGCAGATACCGGGCGAAGTCGATCCCATGCGAGGCCATGTCCGCCAGGATCCCGGAGCCGCCGTGGGCGCGCTGGTTCCGCCAGGCGGCGGGCGCGGCCGGGTCCAGCATGAAATCGGTGAAGTAGGAGAGCCGCCAGTGGCGGATCTCGCCGAAGTGGCCTTCGCCGACCAGCCGCTTCAGGTACCGTAGGGCCGGGACGAACCGGAAGGTGAAGGCCACCATGTGGACGAGCCCCGTGCGCTCGACTGCCGCCAAGAGGTCGCGCGCCTCGGCAAAATTCAGCCCCAAGGGCTTCTCGCACAGGATGTGCTTCCCCGCCGCGATGGCCGCCCCGGCCACGGCGGCCGTGAGGTCGCTGGGGGGGCAGACCACCACCGCGTCCACATCCGGATCGGCCAAGAGTGCCCGCCAGTTGGGGTGCACCCGGGGGATGTCCCACCGCTTGGCAAAGGTCCGGGCCGCGGCCTCCAGGCGGGAGGCGACGGCGAAGACGTCGCAGAGATCCGGGCAGAGCTTCAGTGAGGGCACGTGGACCATGTCGGCGATATGGCCGGTGCCGATCACGCCCACACGAATCTTAATCTGGCTCATGCGAATGCTCCTCTCCCGCCGGCACCCGGCGCGCGCGAGTGTTCTTGCGGCGACGGCAAGTCCGGGCGATCAGCTAGCCGCCTGCTTCATACCACAGCCCCGATCGGATGGCAAAGGCGGGTGAGTCCCCAGTGGCGCGGGCCGCCCCGCCTCGCTCGACACGGGGGAGCCGCGGGGTGGACAAGCGCGGGTTAATCGCGCACTATAGCAGCGGAGCTATCCACATCATCCGGCGTGGCGCATGCGGCGTCAGGGTGCAATCGGACCGGCTGAATCTTCGCTTCTTTTTCCATTTCGGTCGGGTGAGTTCTCTCGATGGCGGTTCGGTGCTCTGCAGGGGTGTGGTGCGTATTCGTCCGCCGGGGACGTCCCACCCGCGTTCTGTCGGCTCCTCCGCCCCTCCCTCGCGACTGATACCCCATGGGCCAGACACATCCTCTTGCCTATCCGGGAAGTCCAACCGTGGTGCCTCCAGTGCCCGCTCCGGAGGCCGCGAGAGCGCGGCCAGACACCAATCGCTGGCTGATCGCCCTGACCATGACGATCGGTACCTTCATGGTCGTGATGGACATCAGCGTGGTCAACGTCGCGCTTCCGTATATGATCGGGAACTTCGGCCAGAGCCTCTCGTCCATCACCTGGGTGGCCACGAGTTACAGCATCGCCGAGATCATCATGCTGACCATGGCGGGGTGGTGGACGGCCTTGCTGGGACGGAAACGGCTCTACCTGGCCTCTTACGCGCTCTTCACGGCGGGGTCCATCCTGGCGGGGACCTCCCAGAGCTTCACCCAGATGCTGGTCTACCGCACCATCCAGGGCATGGGCGGCGGCAGCCTGATCCCGCTGTCCCTGGCCATCCTGCGGGAGACGTTCCCGCCGGCCGAGCAGGGGATAGCCATGGGGGTCTACAGCATGGGGGTGGTGGTGGCGCCCGCGCTGGGTCCGGTCGTGGGCGGATACCTCACGGATCGGTTCGGCTGGCCGTGGATCTTCTACATCAATGTTCCCTTCAGCATCCTCGGCATGTTCCTGGTCTCCGCCCTGATCCACGATCCCCCCTACCTGCGGCGCGGGGTCGGGCGGGTCGACTGGACGGGGATCGCCCTCCTGACAGTGGGGCTCACCGGGCTCCAGGTGGTGTTGGAGCGGGGCGAGCAGTACGGCTGGTTCGAGTCCCGCTGGATCGTGGAGGCCAGCGTGGTCACCGGGTTGGCCCTGGTCCTCCTGGTGGTGTGGGAGTTCCTGGCGCGCTCCCCGGTGGTGGACCTCCGCCTCCTTCGCGACATCGCCCTGAGCGTGGGGTCCGCCATGGGGCTGATCTTCGGCGTGGCCCTCTACGGCACGACCTTCGTGCTGCCCGAGTTCACGCAGACCCTGCTGGGATACACGGCCTTCGATGCGGGGCTGGTTCTCCTGCCGCGCGCCCTGGTCATCTTCATCCTCAACCCCGTGGTGGGGTGGCTGTATAATCATGTGGACGCCCGCTGGCTCATCGTGTTCGGATCCGTGGTCGTCTTCGAGGGGTACCGCGAGCTGGCGCAGCTCTCCCTGGCGGCGGCCTTCTGGAACATGGTGCCCGCCATGGTCCTGCTGGGCACCGGGATGCCCTTTCTGTTCGTGCCCATGACCACGGTCTCCGTCTCCACGGTCTCCCGGGAGGATGTCACGTCCGCCTCCGCCCTGTACACGCTGGCGCGGCGGGTCGGGGGAAACATCGGCTACGCCCTGGTGGCAACCCTGGTGGACAGCCGGTCGCAGTTCCATCGCGCGCGCCTGGGCGCCAACATCAGCGCGCTGAACCCGACGTTCCGGCAGTTCGACTCCGGCCTGATCGCCATCCTCAAGGATCGCGGAGTGGGTGCCGCCCAGGCGCCCCAGAAGGCGCTGGGGCTGATCGACCAGCTGTTGAACCAACACGCCGCCATGCTGGCCTACAACAACGTCTCCTGGCTGTTCGGGATCATCTTCCTGGTCGCGATGCCGCTGGTCCTGTTGCTTCCGGGGCGAAGCCGGACGGCTCGCCGATCCCGGGCCGCCAATTGAATCCGCAGAGCGCAGTGCAACCGCAGAGCACGCGAAGACCGCGGCGGTGAGAGTTCCGGGCTGAGCCTCACGGGGAGGGCGGCGGGAGGCAGGGGAGATTGCCATGGCCATCGTGACGGTCGTGGGCGCCGGGATGATGGGCACCGCCATCGCCTATCCCCTGGCGGACAACGGCCACAGCGTGCGCCTGGTGGGCACGCACCTGGACGCCGAGATCATCCAGCACTGCCGGGACCAGGGAGTTCATCCGCGGCTCCGGCGAGCACTGCCGCCGGGAGTCCGCCCGTTCTTCATCGAGGAGCTGGCGGGGGCCCTGGACGGGGCCGAGATCATCGTCAGCGGGGTGAACTCCCTGGGGGTGCGCTGGATCGGACGGAGGCTGGCGCCGCATCTTCGTCCAGGGCAGGCAATCATCGCCGTCACCAAAGGCCTGGAGATCTCGGCCGAGGGAGAGCCGGCCATCCTTCCCGACGTCTTGGCCGGCGAGCTGCCGGAAAGCGTTCGGGCTGAGATCGGCCTGGCGGCGATCGGGGGGCCGTGCATCGCGGGGGAGCTGGCGGCCCGCCGCGAAAGCTGCGTCGTCTTTGCCTCTCGTGACGGCCGGCTGGTCGAGGGGTTGGCGGCGGTGTTCCGCACTGCCTACTACCATGTCTGGACCACCACCAACCTGGTGGGTCTGGAGTACTGCGCCGCGCTGAAGAACGCCTACGCGGTGGCCGTCGGCCTGGTGCTGGGGATGCTCGAGCGAGCCGGGGGGCCGGATCCCGCCGGAGCGCACATGCACAACCTGGCGGCCGCCGTCTTCGGCCAGGCCTGCACCGAGATCGCGCGGGTGCTGGAGGTGGTGGGAGCGCCGCGCCATCTCGCCTCTGGGCTGCCGGGGGCCGGGGATCTGTACGTCACCTGCCAGGGCGGCCGCACGGTGCGGTTCGGCAGCCTGCTCGGGATGGGCAAGAGCGTCCGCGAGGCTCGCGAGATCATGGCGGGCGCGACGCTGGAGGGGGCGGAGATCATTCGCGGCATGGCGCGCCTCCTTCCCCGCCTGGCGGAACAGGGCCGCCTCGGTCCGGACGAGCTCCCGTTGATGCTATTCCTCATCGACGTTCTGGTCCGCGGCCGCCCGCCGGAGCCTTGGCTGGACCGTTTCTTCGGCGGGGCGGACATGGGGCATAGAGCATAGCGCATGGAGCGGGGCATTGGCCCCACCCTCTGGCCCTATGCCCCATGCCTTGGGCGCCATGCCAGAACGGCACGTCCTGACCACACCACAGAAAGGCGGGTCGAGAGCCATGACAAAGATGATCTACAGCGGCCGGGTGGTCACCCTGACTCTGGAGACGGTCCGCCTGCCCAACGGCGAGACGGTCGACCTGGAGATCGTCCACCACCCGGGGGCGGCCGCCATCGTGCCGATGAAGGACGAGCGGACGGTGCTGCTCATCCGGCAGTACCGTCACGCCGCCGGCGGCTACATTCTGGAGATCCCCGCCGGGACGCTCCGGCCGGGGGAGGAGCCGGGAGCCTGCGCGGCCCGGGAGCTGGAGGAGGAGATCGGCTATCGCGCCACCCGGCTGGAGCACCTGGCCAGCTTCCTCACCACCCCGGGATTCTCGGACGAGGTCCTGCACGCCTACCGGGCGACCGGCCTCACGGCCGGCCGGCAGCACCTCGATCGGGACGAGGTCCTGGAGATCGTGGAGATGCCGCTAGAGGAGGCCCTCCGGCGGATCGCCGACGGCACCATCCGGGACGGCAAGAGCATCGTCGGCCTCCAGGCAGTGGCGCTGCGCGGGCGGACCTGACGGCCCCGCGATCCAGCCGGCCGTGGCCCGATGCGCGCGCGGCCGCTGTCAGCGGGAGGGCGCGCCGTTCAGTGCGGGGGCCGCGCCCGTCACCTGCCAGACCGACTCCAGAAATGCCCGCAGCGCGGGCGAATCATCGTGCTCCCGCCACATGGCGGCCAGGTCCGTCGTCGGCGCCTTCAGCGGCCGGTACACGACGCCCGTGCGCTGGAGGTTGCGAAGCGATGCCGGCACCAGCGACACACCCATGCCGCCGGCCACCAGGCTGATGATGGTCTGCATCGCCCGGGCCTCCTGGACGACCTTCGGGGTGAACCCCGCGCTGGCGCACAGCCGGATGATCTCGTCGTAGAATCCCGGACCCAGCCGCCGCGGCACCAGCACGAACGGCTCCCCGGCCATGGCCCCCAGTGGAATCTCCCGCCGACGGGCCAGTCGGTGCGTCTCGGGTACGGCCGCCATCAGCGGCTCCCGCCAGATCACCCGCACCGAGAGCCCACCGGCATCCGCCACCGGCGGGCGCACCAGCCCCACGTCCAGCTGATCCCTGCGCATGGCCTCGACCTGCTCCTCGCTGGTCATGTCCTGGAGCGTCAGCGACAGGTCCGGGAACCGCCTGCGCACCTCCTGGAGGATCTCGGGGAAGATGCCGTACGCCACGGAGCTGACGAACCCAACCGCCAGCTGCCCGATCTCGCCGCGAGCCGCCCGCTGGGCGGCGCGCACCGCGTGCTGCGACTGATCGAGCACCTTGCGGGCCTCCGCCAGGAACGCGGTTCCGGCTGCGGTCAGCCCGACGCGCCGGTTCGTGCGGTGCAGCAGGGCGGCGCCGATCTCGGCCTCCAGCGCCTTGATCTGTTGGCTCAGCGGGGGCTGGGCGATCCCCAGGCGCTGGGCGGCGCGGCCGAAATGCAGCTCCTCGGCCACGGCGACGAAGTATTTCAAGTGTCGAAGCTCCATGTGGAAAATGATATCCATTACGTCTCATTCATTCAAGAGAGATATATTGGACATCAGAGGAATGTGGCAGTAGTTTCACACGCACATGAGGCCGCCGCCCGGCGGGAGGCGGGCGGCGGGAGGCCGGTGTGCGCAGCCGAGTCGATCCCCTCTGGGCAAGAAGTGAAACAGCTCCCCAAGCAAGTGTCTCGGTGAGGATGATCGAGGTGCCTGCCGTATCACAGTCGGTCGACTGGACCAAGCCGCCCCGCGCGGCATCCGCGCGCCGGAGCGGGCGCGAGGTGGCGCTGTTCCTCACGGGGTTCGGCACCTTCCTGACCCTCTACGCCCCCCAGCCCCTGCTCCCGCTGTTCCGGGAGCTCTTCCAGGCCTCCGAGCTGCTGGTGAGCCTCACCGTCACGGCATCTGTGATCGCCGTGGCGCTGGCCGCCCCGCTCGTCGGGCTGGCGGCGGATGCGGTGGGCCGCAAGCGGGTCATCGTGGCCTCCATGATCGGCCTCTCCATCCCGACCGTTCTGGCCGCCACGGCCGGCAGCCTCCCGGCGCTCATCCTGTGGCGATTTCTCCAGGGCCTCTTCGTGCCGGGCATCATCGCCGTCGCCATGGCGTATATCAGCGAGGAGTCGCCGGCCCACGTGGTGGCCGCGACCATGGCCACCTATGTCACCGGAACGGTGGTCGGGGGGTTTTCCGGCCGTTTCGCCAGCGGCTTGGTCGCCATGCACCGGGGGTGGCCGGCGGCCTTCGTCGTGCTGGGCGTGGCGGCCATGTTGGGGGGGCTGGCGACATGGTGGCTGCTGCCCCGCTCCACCAAGTTCATCCGGCAGCGCACCGCCTTCGCCTCCCTCCGGGCGTTCCGCGAGCACGTGCGGAACCCGCGGCTCCTCGCGACCTACGCGGTCGGGTTCAACGTCCTGTTCGTCCAGGTCGCCTCATTCACCTACGTCAATTTCTACCTGGCCGACAAGCCCTTCGGCCTCGGCCCCGGCGCGCTCTCCTCGATCTTCGCCGTGTATCTGATCGGCGCCGCCGTGACCCCGTCCGCCGGCCAGATCATCGACCGGGTGGGGTATCGCCGCGCCCTCGTGGGAGCGGTCTGCCTGGGCAGCGTGGGCATCCTCCTGACCCTCCTTCACGTCCTGGCGGCCGTGATCGCCGGGCTGGCCCTCTCCTGCACCGGAGTCTTCGCGTGCCAGGCTGCGGCCTCCAGCCACGTGGGGGAGGCGGCGGGTCACGCCCGCTCGTCCGCCGCCGGTCTGTACGTCTCCCTCTACTACCTCGGCGGCGGGGCCGGCTCCGTCATCCCGGGCCTGCTCTGGAGACAGGCCGGCTGGCCCGGCTGCGTCGGACTCATCCTGGCCGTGGAGGCCGTCACCGCCTGGATCGCCTATACGGCGTGGAAGGATTAGCGCGCCGGGGGGAATCCCTGGCTCTGGAAAAATGAAGCGCCGGTCGGAGTCCGACCGGCGCTTTCTTTCATCCTTGAACAGTCTGCCTGGATTGTCAGCGGCCTGTTCCGGGCCGTCGGCGGAAGGCCGGACGATTCTCGCCCCCCTGTTGGAAGCGGGCCGCGCCGGCCGGCCGCTCGGAGCGGTCCGTGATCTGGCGGAGCCAGGCGAGGCCTGCCCCTTGGCGGTCCGACCCGGCGCGGCGAGGTGCCGGCCTCCCCGACAATCCCGTGGCGACCCTCCGGTTGGCGGCGGGGCGTGCGGCGGTGTCTCCCGGGATGGAACGGGCCGGGCTCGCGGCGACGCGGAAGCGCGCCGCCCGGTTCCGGGCGCGCATGGCGGCGATGCGGTCGGCCAGGGGGATCTCCAGCCGCTCCGCAGGCCGGTGGGTGTAATCGAAATCGGCCACCTTCAGGCGCGGCAAGGGCTTCCCGATGTGCCGCTCGATGGCGCGCAGATTTCCCTCCTCGTCCGGCGAGACGAAGGTGTAGGCGTCCCCCGTCGCCTGGACCCGGGCCGTGCGCCCGACGCGGTGGATGTAGTCCTCCGGCAGGTGGGGGACATCGAAGTTGACCACCAGCGCCAGCGCCTCGACGTCTATGCCCCGGGCGGCGATGTCCGTGGCCACCAGGACGCGGAAGCGGCCGGTCTTGAATCCCGCCAGCGCCTCGGTCCGCTGCGTCTGGCTGCGGTTCCCGTGGATGCGGGCGCAGCAAACTCCCTGCCGCTCGAGGAAGTCGGCCAAGCGGTTGGCCCGGTGTTTGGTCCGGGTGAAGGCCAGGACACTCTTGGCCGGTCCCTGCTTGAGCAGCCTGAGCAGCAGGTGCGATTTCAGCTCGTGCGGCACCGGGTACACGCTATGGGTGATGCCGGCCGCCGGTGCGGATCTCCGCTCGACGTTCAAGGCCACGGGATTGTCCAGAAGATCGTCCGCCAGCTCCACGATGGGGGCCGGCAGGGTCGCCGAGAACAGGAGCGTGCGGCGCTTGGCAGGCAGATGCTTGAGCACGCGGCGGATATCCGGCAGGAAGCCCATGTCGAGCATGCGGTCCGCCTCGTCGAGGACGAGATACTCGATGCCGGACAGGCGCGCGTAGGGGTACTGGAAATGATCCAGCAGCCGTCCCGGCGTGGCGATGATGACATCGACGCCCTTGCGGAACGCCTGCTCCTGGGGCCCCATGGCCACCCCACCGTATACCGCCGCGCAGGTCAGGCGGGTGTGCCGCGCCAGGCTGCGGAGGTGGTCGGCGATCTGAGCGGCCAGCTCCCGCGTGGGGGCCACGATCAAAGCCCGGGTCACACCCCGCGGCTTCTCCAGCAGGTCGTGGAGGATGGGCAGGAGGAACGCAGCGGTCTTCCCGCTGCCGGTCACGGCGGTGGCCAGGACGTCCCGGCCCTGCATGAGGGGCGGGATGGCCGCCCGCTGGATCGGCGTGGGCTCCTCGAACCCCATGCCCTGGACGGCCTTCAAGAGATCTGCATCGAGTCCGAATTCGGCAAACGACATGCGTTTTCCCTGTACTTTCCGCGGACACACGACATCCGCGCAGGGATCGAGTGTGACCGCTGTGGTTTCCGGCTGGATTGTGTGAGAGGGGATAACGGAGGAATCGCCGGAGAGGCCGCCGTTCAGGCTGTGAGACCTGCCCTATTCAGTCCGTCTTCCGCCGGGGCCTACATGGCTTCGGTCTGCGGGGGAAGAACATAACATCATACCACACTATCCGATTCTGTCCAGGAAACTTTAGGAGCCGGATCGGGCGCAGCCGCTTGCGGCGTGCGCTCTCTGCCGCGCACGCCACCCGGCATCCCCTTGAATCCGGCGGTCCGCCCGCCCGACTGCTGCTATAATGGGCGGTACTGAATTTGTCGAGTGGCATCGAGCCCCGGGAGGAGTCGCGCATGTCCAACGTCGTGGTCGTGAACGTCTTCGCGGCGGCCGAGGGGGGCGGCAACCCCACGCCGATCGTCCTGGACGCCGCGGGGTACGATGAGGCCGGCATGCTGGCGCTCGCCCGCCGGTACGGCCTGGAGAGCGCCTTCGTCCTCCCGCCGACCGATCCCGCCGAGGCCGACTTCCGGTTTCGCTTCTTCGTTCCCCGCCAGGAGATGAGCATGTGCGGCCACGCCACCGTGGGGACGCTCTGGCTGCTTTCGAAGGCCGGGCGACTCGGCGCAGCGCATGCCAGGGTCGAAACGAAGAGCGGCGTGGTGCGGGGCTTCGTGCGGGCCGCCGGGAAGCCCGGCGAGTACATCGAGATCACCCAGCCGGCGGGCCATCTCGAAGAGATCGGCGAGCCCGAGTCGAGACGGGCCATCCTCGATGTGCTCGGCCTCACCGAGGCGAAGGTGTCGCCGCTCCCGATCCTCAACGCCACCACCAGCCGGACCAAGACCCTCGTTCCGCTCACGGGCGTGGAGATCCTGGATGGGCTCAAGCCTGACTTCGCGCGCATGGAGGGCCTCTGCGGGTCCCTCCAGTCCACCGGCCTCTACCCGTTCGCCGTCCGGTCGCTCGAGCAGCGCGTGTTCGAGGCCCGGCAGTTCCCCAGGGCCTCCGGGTTCCCGGAGGATGCGGCCACCGGCGTGGCGGCCACGGCCCTGGCCTTCGGCCTGGTCGCCTACGGATTGATCCCGTGCGACGGCGAAGGAATCACCGTCCGGCAGGGGCGGGCAATGGGCCGTCCTTCGGAGATTTTCGTGCGCTTCGATCTGCCGCCCGGCGCCTCCCACCCCGTCGGCTGCTTCCTCGGCGGCCGGGCCATGCTGGCATGAGGGTCGCTCGGGCTCAGAGCGCCAGCTCGATCAGGAACGGCGCCCGGGCTTCCAGGGCGCGCCCAATCGCGGCGCACAACGCCCGGAACGTCGGGGTGCGCTCGCCCGTCACGCCGTAGCCGCGGGCCAGCGATACCCAATCGATCGGCGGGCCGTCGAGGCCGGTGAGTGCCGCGGCGTGGCCGGTGACGGCCACGCCGGCCCGGGTGAGCTCCGTGCGCACGACGCCGTACGTGCGGTTCGCCGCGACGCACAGCACCACAGGAAGGCCTTCACGGGCCATGGTCCACAGCGCCTGCGCCGTGTAGAGGGCGGCCCCATCACCGGCCAGGGCCAGCACGGGCTGCCCCGGCTCTGCGAGCGCCGCCCCCAGGGCCGCGGGCGGCGCAAAGCCGATCGAGCCGCCGGACAGGCAGAGGGCGCGATGGCGCCTGCCTGCCGCCGCCGCGGCAAAGTATGGGTAGCCGAGCGTCCCGCCTTCCACGACCACCGCCGCGCCCTCGGGGATCCGGGGGATCAGGGCCGCCATCACACCGGCCGGGGTGAGGGGCGCGTCCGGCGGAGGTGCCGCCGGCGGATCCAGGCGCGCGTCGGGCGCCCCAGCGGCCCCCACCGCGTCCGCCAGCGCCTCCAGCGCTCCCGCGGCATCCTCCTCCGGCCGGGCCAGCGACAGCGTGGTCCCCGGCCTGGTGATGGTGCTGGGAACTCCGGCGTACCCGAAGAAGGTCACCGGCTCGACCGCGCCGGCGAGCACGACCAGATCGTGGGCCGCGACGAGGGCGATGGCGGGCTCCGGGAAGTAGGGGAGGCGCGGGATGGAGGGCAGCCCGCCGCCCCGGTCGCTGGTGGAGGGAAACGTCTCGCTGACCAGGCGCGCGCCGCACCCGGCGGCCAGCCGCCGCGCCGCCCGCTGCCCGCGCGCCGCCAGAGCGTTCCCGCCGAGAAGGAGCAGCGGGGCGGTGCTGCGGTGCATCCGGTCTACCGCGATGCCGATGCGGGCTGGATCGGGCGGGGGCGCCGCCCGCAGGGACAGCGGCCCATCGCCTCCCGCCGGTGCCGGCGCCTGCTGCCAATCCATGGGGAAAATGACCGTCGCCACCTGGCCCGGCGGAACGCGCGCAACCGCAATGGCCTCGCGGATCCTGGCCGAGACGGCCGAGGGGGAATCGATCGTTCCTACAAAGGCCGACACGGGCCGGGCCAGTGACGCGATGTCGCTGGTCAACGGGGCGTCGAAGGGGAGGTGCCAGGTGGCGTGCTCGCCGATCACGTTGACGACGGGGCTCCTGCCTCGCCGCGCATTGTGGAGGTTGGCAATCGCGTTCGCGAACCCCGGGCCGAGGTGGGTGAGGGTCATGGCCGGCTTGCCGGCCACCCGGCCGTACCCATCCGCGGCGCCGGAGCAGACCCCCTCGAAGAGGCACAGGATCGGTCGAATCGCTCGCTGCCGCTCGAACGCGGCCACCAGCGGCATCTCGGTCGTTCCGGGGTTGGCGAAACAGAGCTCGATGCCCGCGGCTGCGGCGGTCGCCAGGAGCGCGTCCGCTCCGGTCAAGCCCGATGGTTCCATCATGGAAGCCCCCATATTCAGCCGAACGGACTCCATTCCGAACATATCTCACCGCCAGGACGCCGAGGGAAAATTCGAATTTGAAAGGGGTGCCCTTGGCGTCATGGCGGTTGAACACTTCCTTCGGTTCAAGGTGCGCCCGCCGATGCGAGCGGGCCGGCGGGTCGAAGGCTAGCAGGGAGGGGGGGCCCGTCAAGACGGGCGCTGCCGCGCGGGCCGCTGCGTGGCGGGAAATTGCGGGCAGGACCGGATGACTCTCCCCGCAGCAAGCCCCGGCTGCCGGGCTGGAGATCAGGCAACCAATTCGGCGCCCACCCTGGCGCATCCGGGGACCGCCCGGCCTGTGCCTTGGGCGGGGACGCGATGGTCATGCAGTTGAACGGGGCCCGGACCCTGCGGGTGCTGGGCATCGATCCCCTGACGCCGGCCCACGAAGACAGAGGCTGGTTCCGACCCATCTCGTTGTGCTATAATTATAGGTGTTGATGCGCAGCTCGTAGAGGGCCGCGACTCCGCGCAGGAGAGATCCATGATCCCAGAACCGCGGTCCGACATCCGGGTGAAAGTCCGCCCCAGTCGACCGGCGTCGGCGGCACTGGCGGGCGTCGGCCTGCTGTTCCTCCTGGTCGGCTATGCGCTCTTCGGAGCTGCGGAGGGGGAGGATTCGGCGCTCTACCTCCTGGTCCGGGCGCTCCGGCTGATCTGGCTGGCAGGCTGCCTGACAATCAGCGGCTTCGGCGTCTACTCCCTGGTGTGCAGCCGTCCCACGGCCATCCTCTCCATGAAGATCAAGGACGGTCGCACACCCGACGGGCAAAACCCGTCCCCGCACTAGTCTCCCGAGTTGGAAGTTCGGTGACAAATTCGCCGGCCTACCAGGCCACCCCTGCGAGCACCGGACCTCGTCGAGAACCGGCCAGCCTTGCTCCGGCGGCGCCGCCCCGGCCGGGGCGCGTCGCGCCGCGGGGTGCCTGTTCATAGGCCATTCGGGGCCTGCGAGGCCGCGGCGACCGGACCCGGCTGGCCCGCGGGTCCGGCGCGCTCGGGGTGCCCTGGCAGGCCTTGGATTTGTTCATGGATTTCTGACCCGGGACACTAGACCCCCTTCTCCTGGGCGGCCTCGAACGCCCGGACTCCCGCCTCGTAGGTCCGGGTGATCTCCTGCATCGATTGCAGACTCTCGCCGCGTGCGGCCAGAGCGTCGGCATGGGCCAAGCCGGAGGCGATGGCCGGATCGGCCCCCGGGGGCAGGGCCGTGGTCGTCAGGCCCGCCAGCAGCCGCCGCTCGGCGGCCCGGCTCAGGCCCAGGTACGGCAGCTGATCGTACCAGAGCAGCCGCTCCTCCAGGCTGGTGAAGCGATGCCGCTCGCCCGCCATGCCCGCGAGGCGGGCCCCCAACTCGCCCGCCCGCTCGAGAGCGGCGCTCCAGTTGAACCGCGTCGCGGGGAGCGGCTCCAGCGCGCGCATCTGCAGCACCTGGAAGAAGTGGTACAAGGGCCGCAGGCCGGAGACCAGACCGTTTCCGGTGCCGCCGGCGACCCCGATGCCGAAGGCCGGCAAGCCCGCCAGCGGGGCCGAACGGGCGTACACGCGGAACATCTTGAGGATGAAGTACTTGACCATCCCCGTCGCGTCCCACCAGTAGATCGGGCTGCCCAGGATCAGCGCGCCGCAGCCGAGCAGCTTGCCGCTCAGATACTCGAAAGCAGGATCCTCGTGCCGGCACCGCTGCGCGGTCATGCACTCCCACGGCAGGCAGTCCTTGCAGGCGTCCACCACGTGATCGGCCATCTGGACCAGCTCGACATTGGCGCCGGCTCCTGCCGCACCCTCCAGCGCCGCCGTCATCATCTGAAAGGTCCGTCCCTCTCGATTCGGGCTGCCCACCAGCCCCAGGATGTGTCCCGCTTTCCTCACGTCTGATTTCCTCCCGTGTTGTTGCTCTCGGATTTCCTTCGTCCTCTCCCGCCTGTCCAGGGGCGCCCGGGGGAGCGGACTGCCTCCAATTGAGAGATTCCCCAGGGAATCCCCTAGCGAGCAGGCGGGGCCGCGGCGGCGTCCAGTTGCTGCTGGAGGCGACGCTGGTTCTCCCACTCCTTGCGCTTGGCTTCGAGGTACTCCGATTTATCCAGATCGTGCAGCTGGAGCGGATACCGCTCCATCAACTCGGAGGCCCGAGTAATGCGGGCCTCGAACCGGAGCGAGTCCGGGACGGCCTGCGTATCCAGGAGCGCTTCGAAGGCGAGGTAGTAGCGCATGATGTTGCGTTCGACCATCCCGCGCAGTCCCTGGACGTATTGGGGGGGGCCGCCCGGGCCAGCGTCCGTCCGGGTGAAGCCGACCTTGTCCCGTCCCGCGGTGGCGAGATAGATGGCGGTGGCCAGCTTGCTGGCGGCGCTCTGCACGTAAGACGTGCGCAGGGCCAGCACGGTCCTTCCCCGGATGCCGGCGGCAACCAGCTCAAGCCGGTGGGCCGTGATCCCGTACAGGCCGTTGAGCGCGCTGAGGGTGACCGTGAGGATGCCCTCGTCCGTCCTGCGAACCGCGAATTGGTAGGGCTGGGCGAAGGCTTCCGCGGGGCTCTGGTAGACCTTTCGTCCCAAATACAGGGTGAGCCGCGATTCGTGCCCCTCCCCTTGGTAGGTGCACGCTTTCACGTTCACGTCCAGTGGGAGGAACTCACACCAGCTGAAGGGGGCGGCGAGAGCCCTCGCGACGACATCGAAAGGATGGTTGATGATGGCGTGCATCTTAGCGGTCAACTGATCGTTGTGCTCTTCCGACTGGATTTGGATGGGGGCGCCGAAGCGGCTGCGCTGGGCCGGGTCGCGGAGCTCCTGGTACCACCGCTGAAGGCGCGCCACACTGCCTTCAGCGGGTCGGGCCGTCAGAGGAAGCAAGGCCAGGAGACATACCAGGAAAGCCGACCGGCCCCGAGGTCGCCGGGGCGGCTGCCGGCGACCGCGGCGCGATCGGGGCTCGCGTGGTGCGATATCCTCGGCGGCGAACCGCGCAGGCGCACGGCCCTTCTGTTCGGCGGCGGTCGGCCCCGAAAGTACCCCGACTCCCTGCGGACCGGCGGCTTGCCGGTGGCCCGGGATCATGCAGGACAAAATACCCGCAGCCGGCATCGCGCCCCTCCGAGGCGGTCCCCGGATCTTGCTTCCCGCCGGATCAGACGCTATCCCCCGCGAGCGGGGGAAGTCAAGCCAGAAAACCCGGCGCCGGCCCCGCCCGTGTCGAGGCGCGTGGGCGCCGGTGCGGGTCCCCTGCGCCCCCCTCCTCACCGGCAAACCGTTCTTGACAAGCCGCCAACTTAGGCGTACTTTTCCGGTCCGAGTGGTCAGGCCCCCGGTGTGGAGGCGTGTCGGATGCCTCCCGCAACGGGCTGGCCCGGCCATCAACTGCAGTCTCCGAATGTGCACGTCGGGGGGCGAGCGAATTCTCCCCCCATCGAAAATACAAGAGAGCGGGTCCGGTGGGCGTGTAACGCGGAGGCAGTGGTTGTCGGGGAAGCAGGCCGACCTCGGAGCGCCCCTTTGTGCCATGACGATGGCCCATGGGGCGATTTTTTTTATCTGCAGGCTGGAGGCCAAGCCCCCGGTGCATGGGTGGGCGCGGTCGGGGCTTCCGCGCTTGTGCGGGGCGGCCGTCGCGGGAGATGCGACCGGCCCGGTGGGTGCGGGGGCCTTGGTCGGCGCCGCCCGATGGCGAGGCGGGCGGGGCTGGCGGCAGGGTTGATGCGGTGAGCGAAGCGGAAGCGATGGACGTGCAGGCTCTTCGACAGCGGCTCCGGGAGCTCGAGGCGCAGGTCCAGGCGCAGGGGCGCGAGATCCGTGCCCTGGAGCGGATCGAGGGACTGCAGGATCGCCAGCGGGAACTGGAGGAGGAGATCCACACCCTGCGGGAGCGGGTAGGGGAGCTGCATACCTTCCTGAACCTGAGCCAGGCCCTGTCCGCCACGCTGAACCTGGACGAGCTCTTCCGGCTGGCCCTCCACCTCATCGGGCGGTCCCTGCACGTCAACGCATATTCGATGATGCTGCTGGACGAGCGACGGGAGCGCCTGGTGGTCCGGGCGGCGTTCGGCCTCCCCGAGGTCGAGGGCGAGCCGCCCACCCTTCGATTGGGAGAGGGGATCTCCGGACTGGTGGCCCAGACCGGCCAGGCGATGCTGGTGCCGGACATCCGCAAGGAGCCGCGCTGCCTGGAGCAGCGGTGGTTCCGGCTGCCCTACGGATCCTTCATCTGTGTGCCGCTGCGGATCAAGGGGACTCAGGTGGTAGGGGTCCTGAATGCCCAGAAGCCGGATCCTCACGGATTCACCGCAAGCGACCTGGACCTGTTTCAGTCCGTGGCCACCACCGTGGCAGTGGCCCTGGAGAACGCCCAGCTGTTCCAGCGGACGAAGGAGCTGTCCAGCCGCGACGCCCTCACGGGCCTGTTCAATCGACGCCATTTCCAGGAGACATTGGAAAAAGAGGTGCAGCGCTCGGCCCGCTACCAGCGCGCATTCTCCCTGCTGATGGTGGATCTGGACGACTTCAAGCAGTACAACGACACCCACGGCCATCTCCAGGGGGACGAGGTGCTGAAGTCGCTGGCCGCCCTGCTCCAGCGCACGACGCGCCGGGCGGACATCGTGGCGCGCTTCGGCGGGGAGGAGTTCGTTGTCCTGCTGCCGGAAATCAACAAGGCGCGGGCGGCCGCGGTGGCGGAGAAGATCCGGGCCGCGGTGGCGGAGCATCCCTTCCCCGGCCGGGAGACCCAGCCGGACGGCCGGATCACCGTGACGATCGGAGTGGCGAGCTGCCCGGCAGACGCCAGGGACGCCCTGGTGCTGGTCGATCTGGCGGACCGGGCCATGTACTTGGGCAAAGAACAGGGGGGAGACCGCGTCGAGGCTTCACCCGAGCCTCCTCCAAACGGAATGGGCGATCCGTAAGCGCCCCGGACGGGCCATGGACGGCCCCGCCCAGTTCGATTTACGATGGAACACTAGATTCCCGCCAACAGTCTCTCGCAAAGGAGGAGAATGCCAGTGGAAGAGAAGTTGGTGTCCGAACGGCGGCTCGCGCCTCGATACCCGGCCGAGCACGAGGCCGAAGGAACATCGCCGAATGGGGGGATCAAGTTCCGGGGGCTCCTCCACGATCTGTCGGCGACCGGATGTCAACTCCTCCTGGACACACGCCTCCCGCCGGGTGACACCATCGAGCTCCAGTGCGATATCGCCGGAATCGGCGTGTGGCTCCGCGGCGAGGTGGTCTGGAGCAGCCCGACCGGTCAGGGGTTCAACCACGGCGTGGTTTTGACCGGGTTCGGCTCGCAGGGGGACTCCCTGTTTTATCGGCTGTATATTCGGCGCATCGCGTCGCGCCAGACAGGCTCGCTCGCAAGTTTGGATCGTCCCCGCCCCAATTGATGGGGAGGGGACCGCGGCGGGACGTGGACCCCTGTCCTCTTCGAGCCGGCCGGGATCCCCGCCGTCGTCCCCTTTTCTCTCCGCACCCTCCGCACCGTCCGTAGAGCGGACGAGTGCCGGATGGACCGTCAACCCGCCCGGAAGATCCGATCCAGCCGCTCACGATCCGCCTCCGGCAGGTCCGGAGGCCGCCGGGAAACGCTTTGACATTCCATCCTACGCCTCCTAGACTCGACCTGAAGCGGACCCCGGTCCGGCGGTTTCTGCGAGCGGCCCTCGAGCACCGGCGAGGGCTCTCGGTGTCTTTGGGGAGGGAAAAAGCGCATGGTGAAGGGTAAATTGGAGCTGCGCCCGAAAACGCTGGGAGAGCTCAGGCAGAGCGGATGGGGGCCGGGCCGGATGGCCGAACGCTCTGTTCGGGACGAGATGCGGGAGAACCTGCTCGGCAAGCTGGAGCGGGAAGAGTCCCTCTTTCCCGGGATCATCGGCTACGAGGATACGGTCGTCCCGCAGCTGGTCAACGCCGTCCTGTCGCGCCACCACATGGTCCTTCTGGGGCTGCGCGGGCAGGCCAAGAGCCGCATTCTGCGCAGCCTGGTGTCGCTGCTGGACGAGGACATCCCCGTGATCGCGGGCTGCGAGATCAACGACAACCCGTACGTCCCGCTCTGCCGCGCCTGCCGGGAGCGAACGGCGGAGGAGGGAGATGGCACCCCCATCGCGTGGCTGCCCCGCGATCTCCGCTACGTGGAAAAGCTGGCCACCCCCGACGTCACCATCGCCGACATCATCGGCGACGTGGACCCCATCCGGGCCGCCCGGGGCGGCCTGGATCTCTCCAACGAGCTGACCATCCACTACGGGCTGCTGCCCCGCGCCAACCGGGGGATCTTCGCCATCAACGAGCTGCCGGACCTGGCCGGGAAGATCCAGGTGGGCCTCTTCAACATCATGCAAGAGGGGGATGTCCAGATCAAAGGCTACCCCGTGCGATTGAAGTTGGACGTGGCTCTGGTGTTTTCGGCCAACCCCGAGGATTACACGGCGCGCGGGAAGATCATCACGCCGCTGAAGGACCGCATCGGCTCCGAGATCCGGACCCACTATCCGGTCGACCTCGCCCAGGGGGTCGCCATCACGGCGCAGGAGGCCTGGATCCGGCGGCATCCCGACGGCCGGGCAGTCATCCCGGAGTTCATCCAGGAGGTGGTCGAGCAGGTGGCGTTCGCCGCGCGCGAGAGCAAGCATATCGACCGGCGCTCGGGCGTCAGCCAGCGCCTGCCCATCTCCTGTTTGGAGAACGTCGTGAGCAGCGCCGAGCGGCGCGCGGTGACGAACCGCGAGACCCGCATCGTCCCGCGGCCGTGCGACGTGTTCGCGGCCATGCCGTCCATCACGGGAAAGCTGGAGCTGGAGTACGAGGGGGAGATGAAGGGGGGCGAGGTCATCGCCAAGGCATTGATCAAAGAGGCCATCGGCCGCGTGTTCGGCGCCCGGCTGGGCGGGGCCCCCGTCCGGGAGACGGTGGAGTGGTTCGACGCCGGCGGGGCGGTGAAGATCGCGGACATGACCCCCGCCAAGGAGGCCCTGCGCTTCTTCGCGCAGGTCCCCGGCCTGGTGGAGATGACGGCGCTCCTGGGCGTTCCCGAGCGGGCCGATCCCGCGCTCACGGTCTCGGCCTGCGAGTTCATCCTGGAAGGGCTGCACGTCCAGCAGAAGATCGACCGGACGGAGCAGCGGGGATTCGTCGGCACCCCCAAGGTGGAGCGGAAGCCGCAGGACGACATGCGAACCGGTCCCCCGGGGGGGCGGCGGAGGAGCTTCAACTAAAGAGACAGCTGTCAGCCATCAGCAGTCAGCTTTCAGCCGTCAGCGGAGAGCGGGGGCGGAGTCGGGTGCGGGTCACACGCTACAGCCAGTACACCGGTCGGTGGTGGGACGATCTGAGCCTGGAGGATCTGCTGGGCGAGCTGGGCGATTTCCTCCTCCAGAGCGGCTTTCGCCAGCAGTTCCTGCAGGAGTACTTCGACTTCGACGAGGCGAACTCGGATCAGACCCTCCAGTCGCTGTACCAGGCCATCCTGCAGGCGCTGGCAGAGGGGGGACATATCCGCTCCGAGGACGTCCAGGACTGGCTGGACGGGGAGGAGGCCGAGTCCGCCAAGCAGCTCGACCAGATCCTGAAGGCGCTCGTGGAGCGGATGCTCCAGGAAGGATACATCAGCCTCCCCGGCCGGGAGGCCGGGCGGACACCGCAGGATCCGCAGGGATTCGTGGGGGGGTCGGGGACGGACACCGGCCAGGTGAAGTTCGAGTTGACCAACAAGGCCACCGACTTCCTGGGGTATCGCACCCTGCGCGATCTGCTCTCCTCCTTGGGCCGCAGCAGCGTCGGCCGCCACGACACCCACGAGCTGTCTACCGGCGTCGAGGCGTCCGAGGCCCCCAAGCGCTACGAGTTCGGAGACACCCTCAACCTGGACATTCCCGGCACGCTGCTGCATGCGATCCGGCGCGAGGGCCTGACGAGTCCGCTTCCCCTGGAATACGACGATCTCCTGGTGCACCAATCCGAGTACCAGAGCTCCTGCGCCACCGTGCTCATGCTGGACTGCAGCCACAGCATGATCCTGTACGGCGAGGACCGCTTCACGCCGGCGAAGCGCGTGGCCCTGGCCCTGGCCCATCTGATCCGCACCCAGTATCCGGGCGACACCCTCAACGTCGTGCTCTTCCACGACAGCGCCGAGGAGGTGCCGGTCGGCCGGCTGGCCCGGGTGATGGTGGGGCCGTACCATACCAACACCCAGGAGGGGCTGCGTCTGGCTCGCCGCATCCTGGGCCGGCAGCGGAAGGACATGCGGCAGATCATCATGATCACGGACGGCAAGCCTTCGGCCGTGACGCTGCCCGATGGGCGGATCTACAAGAACTCCATGGGGCTGGATCCGTGGATCCTGCAGCAGACCTTCGCGGAAGTGGCGAACTGCCGCCGCTCGGAAATCCTGATCAACACCTTCATGCTGGCCCGGGACTACGATCTGGTCGGGTTCGTGCAGCAGGTGACCGAGATGTGCCGCGGGAAGGCCTACTTCACCACCCCCATGACCCTGGGGCACTACCTCCTGATGGACTACATGAAGAAGAAGGTGCGGACCGTCCACTGACGGCAGGCTGCGCCCTCCTCGACAAGGCGATCTGCCCATGACCACCGCAATCGGGCGTCCCGAGCAGTTCTTCCTGGAAAAGTTCGACCTGACGTCGCAAACGCTGGAGCGCACCCTGGGGACGCTCCTCGGGAAGCGCATCGACGGCGCCGACCTCTTCTTCGAGTACCGGGCGGCGGAGGAGATCGGCCTGGAGGAGGGCATCGTCAAACAGGCGGCCCGGCACGTGAGCCAGGGAGTCGGCGTGCGCGCCATGGCGGAGGAGAAGACCGGCTACGCCTACTCGGACGAGATCACGGCGGCCCAGCTGCTGCTGGCGGCGGAGCGCGCGCGGTATATCGCCGCGGATTCGGCCCGGTCGGGACGGGTGGCCGTCCGCCAGGCCGGCGGCTCGCCCCATAACCTGTACCCCGTCCGGACTGCCCCCACGGACGTTCCCCTTCAGGCCAAGATCGACCTCCTGCACGCGGTCGACCGCGCCGCGCGGGCTTTCGATCCCCGGATCAAGAAAGTGATGGCCTCGATCTCCACCACCATGAAGCTGGTCCTGATGGTCGACTCCAACGGGCGGATCGTGGGGGATGCGAGGCCGCTGCACCGGCTGCAGATCACCTGCATCGCCGAGGGCGGCCGCGACGGCTCGAGGGCCCGCCAGGTCGGGAGCTTCGGCGGCGGCGGCCGCCAGGAGTACGAAGCCCTGCTGGACGGGGAGCGCTTCATCCGGTTTGCACGCGAGGCGGCCCGGCAAGCCATCGTCAATCTGGACGCGGTGGAGGCGCCGGCCGGCACGATGGATGTCGTCCTGGGGCCCGGCTGGCCCGGCATCCTGCTGCACGAGGCGGTGGGCCACGGGTTGGAGGGGGACTTCAACCGCAAGGGGACCTCGGCCTTCTCCGGGCGGCTGGGCCAGCGCGTGGCCTCCCCGCTCTGCACCGTGGTGGACGACGGCACCCTTCCCGGCCGCCGCGGGTCCTTGAACGTGGATGACGAGGGCACGCCGACCCAACGGACCGTCCTGATCGAGCGGGGCATCCTCCGGGGGTACCTGCAGGACCGCCTGAACGCCCGGCTCATGCGGGCGGCGTCGACGGGCAACGGCCGCCGGGAGAGTTACGCGCATCCCCCCTTGCCCCGCATGACCAATACCTTCATGCTGGCGGGGCCGCACGAGCCCGAGGAGATCATCCGCGCGGTCCCCCGCGGGCTCTATGCCGTCGCCTTCGGCGGCGGCCAAGTGGACATCACCAGCGGGAAGTTCGTCTTCTCCGCCAGCGAAGCGTATCTCATCGAAGAGGGCAGGGTCGGCCGTCCCGTCAGGGGGGCCACCCTCATCGGCGACGGTCCGGATGCGCTCACCCGGGTGGCGATGGTGGGAAACGATCTCCGCCTGGACGAGGGAATCGGAACCTGCGGAAAGGACGGGCAGTCGGTGCCGGTCGGGGTCGGGCTGCCCACCATCCTGATCCGGGGGATGACGGTCGGGGGCACGCAGAGCTGACGGGCCGAGGGGCGGGGGAGCAGGGGCGATCCATGGACTATCTGGAGCTGGCGCACAGGGTGGTGCGGGACGCCGTCGCAGGCGGGGCGGACGCGGCCGAGGCGATCCTGATGGAGGACGAGTCCTTTTCGGTCCAGGTCCGGATGCGCGGCGTGGACACGGTGAGGAGCGCCCGCGAGAAGCGCCTGGGGGTGCGCCTCGCGGTCGGGCAGCGCATGGCCAGCGCCTCGAACGTCGGACCTGGCGCGGGATACCCTGAAGCGCCTCGTGGAGGAGACGATCGGCGTGGCCCGGGCGACGGCCGAGGATCCCTGCGCGGGCCTGCCGGAGGCGGGGAGCTTTGCCGGCGAGCTTCCGGACCTGGCGCTCTGGGACGGCGCCGCCGCGGCCCTCCCTTTACCCGACCGGATCGGGATGGCCGAGCGGGCGGAGGCGGCGGCGCTGGACTTCGATCCGCGCATCAGCAACTCCGAGGGAGCCGAGTACAGCCACTCGGAACGTCCGCGTCATCCTGGCGAACAGCCGCGGGTTCGGGGGCGAGTACCGAACCTCGTCCGTGATGCTGTCGGTATCGCCGGTCGCGCGCCAGAACGGGCGGATGCAGCGGGATGGCTGGTACTCTGTGGGCAGGCGCCTGCAGGGGCTGGAGCCTCCCGAGGCCGTCGGGACGACCGCGGCCCGTCGGACGCTGCGGCGGCTGGGCGCGCGCAAGGTGCCGACTCAGCATGTGCCGGTGGTCTTCGACCCCGACATGGCGGCCAGCCTGCTGCGCAGCATATGCGCCGCCGTGTCGGGTCCCGCCCTCTACCGGGACGCGTCATTCCTGGCGGGGAAGCTAGGCCAGACCGTAGCGGCACCGAGCCTCACGGTCGTGGATGACGGCCGCATGGCCGGCGGCCTGGGATCCAAGCCGTTCGACGGCGAGGGCCAGGCCACGCGGCGCACGGTCGTGATCCAGGACGGGCGCCTCGCCAGCTATCTGTTGAACACGTACACCGGACGGAAGCTGGGATTGGCCTCGACGGGCAACGCCCTTCGATCGCTCGGTCAGCAGCCCACCGTCGGGCCCACGAACTTCTACATCCCGCCAGGGCCCACCCCGCCCGAGGAGATCATCCGATCGGTGGATCAGGGGCTGTACCTGACCGAGATGATCGGCTTCGGCGTGAACCTGGTGACGGGCGACTACTCCCGGGGGGCGGCCGGCATCTGGATCGACGGCGGGGAGCTGGCCTATCCGGTGGAGGAGGTCACCATCGCCGGCAGGCTGCCCGAGATGCTCTGCGACATCGAGATGGTCGGCAGCGATCTCACCTGGCATGGCTCGGTCGCCGCGCCGACCCTGAAAATCGGAAGCATGACGGTCGCCGGCGTCTAAGGCGGCTCAGTCTGAAATGTAAAACTGACAATGCAAAACCGACAACCGGGCGCTCCCTCCAGTTGTCCGGTTTTCCATTGTCGGTGGTCGGTTTTCAATTGAGGAGGTGTTCCATGATTGTCGTGTCAAACCGCATCCCGGTGGCCAAAGGTCAGGAGGCGGCCTTCGAGCAGCGATTCCAGCATCGGGCCGGGCTGGTGGAGAACCACCCCGGCTTCATCCGCCTGGAGATCCTCCGGCCGAAGATGCTGCCCATGCACGGACAGGTCCTCGGCGGCTCCGACTACTACGTGGTCCTGACCACGTGGGAGGATGAAGAGGCCTTCCTCGCCTGGACCGAGAGCGAGGATTTCCGCCGCGCCCACGCCGATCGGCCGCCCAAGGAGATGTTTGCCGGCCCCAACGTCTTCGAGATGCATGAGGTGATCCAATTCGCCGGCGCCCCGCGGGCCGCCCGAGGGTGAACCCGGATCCCGTCGTTCGGTCGCCGACCGCCCCGCCTTGACAGCGGTTCGGCCTGCCTCTACTCTCAGGGTGTTCCCCTGCCCCGCTCGACCGAAGACGATCCCCCTGGCGGGAAAGGGATGTCCGGATGCGCCTCCGCCGTGCTCCGATCCGCCGCCGTGCGCCGCGTACCCAGACGACCATCCGCCGGCTGGCGTTCGCCGTGCTGGCCGGCCTGCTGGCCAGCGGGGCGGCCGCGCCGGCGTCCGCCCAGGAGCTCACCGTGTCCGCCGCCATCAGCCTGAAGGACGCCGTGGCGGAGATCGGGCGCGCGTTCGAGCAGGCCCATCCCGGCGTGGTCCTCCGCTACAATTTCGCCTCCTCGGGGGCGCTCCAGAGCCAGATCGAGGCCGGCGCACCGGTGGATCTGTTCCTCTCCGCCGGCCAGGCGCAGATGGACGCCTTGGAGAAGCGGGGGCTGATCCTGCCCGCGACGCGCCGGGTTTTTGCGGAGAACGTCCTGGTCGCCATCGTGCCGGCGGGTTCACGCCTGATCCCGGCCGGGCCGCGCGATCTCACGCAAGCGGCCGTGGGGCGAATCGCCGTGGGCGATCCCCGGACGGTCCCGGCGGGGCAATATGCGGAGGAGTGCCTCAGGACGCTCGGCCTCTGGGATCGCCTGCGCCCCAAGCTCATCTTCGGTGAGAACGTCCGGCAGGTGTTGGAATACGTGGCGCGCGGCGAGGTGGAGGTCGGTTTCGTGTACGCGACCGATCTGGCGGTCCGGAAGGACCAAGTGCGCGAGGCCTTCCGCCCCCCCCGGGACAGCTACCGGCCCGTCCAGTATCCCGGGGCCGTCATCTCCGGATCGAGGCACGCCGCCCTGGCCGAAGCCTTCCTCCGACTGCTCCTCGCGCCGGCGGGGCAGGCGATCCTGGTCCGCGACGGGTTTGGATCGCCGGGGGATATCCGGTGAGCCCCGAGAGCGTGAGCGCCCTGCTCCTCTCCGTCCGGGTGGCGGTGGTGGCCACGTGCCTGGACGCCCTGGTCGGCATCCCCCTGGCCTATCTCTTGGCGCGCCGGCGCTTTCCCGGGAAGTCGGTTGTGGACCTGGCGAGCACCCTGCCCCTCGTCCTGCCTCCCACCGTGACCGGCTATTACCTGATCGTCCTCCTGGGGCGGCGCGGCTGGCTGGGGGCGCCGCTCTACACCCTCACCGGGTGGAGCGTCACGTTCACGTGGTATGCCTGCGTGGTCGCCGCCGCCATCATGGCCCTGCCGCTCCTCGTGCGCACCGCGCGGGCCGCCATCGAGTCGGTCGATCGGGATCTGGAGCGGGCGGCCCTCACCCTCGGCCGCTCGGAGCTCCGCACGGCGCTGGAGGTGACGCTGCCCCTGGCGCGGCACGGGATCCTGGCCGGGATGGTCCTGGCGTTCGCCCGGGCCCTGGGGGAGTTCGGGGCGACCCTGATGCTGGCGGGGAACATCCCCGGCAGGACCGCGACGGTCCCCCTGGCCATCTACACGGCCGTGGAAACCGGCGCGATGAGCGAGGCGCTGATCCTGGCGGGGGCGCTCACCGCGGTCTCCTGTATCGTGCTCTTCGCCGCCTCCCGCCTGGGGGCGCCGGCGCCATGAGCGTGCGCCTGGAGGTGAGCCTGCAGACCCGCCGGGCCGGCTTCAGCCTGGACGTGGCCTGGACGGCCGGCGACGGCACGGCGGTCCTGTTCGGTCCGTCCGGCTCGGGGAAGACGACGACCCTCCAGTGCCTGGCGGGGCTGTTCCGTCCGGACGCGGGGCGGATCCTGCTGGACGGCCGGGTGCTGTTCGACGCTCAGGCCGGCATCCATGTGCCGCCGCAGGACCGGCGCCTGGGCTACGTGTTCCAGGGCTACGCCCTGTTTCCGCACCTGAGCGTCGAGGGCAACGTGGGATTCGGCCTGCGGGATCTTCCGGCGGCCGAGAGGGCGAGGCGGGTGGCCGACGTCCTCCAGCGACTCGGCCTCACGGGGCTGGAGCGGCAGCGGCCCCACGAGCTGTCGGGAGGGCAGCGGCAGCGCGTGGCGCTGGGCCGGGCCCTGGCGATCGAGCCCGCGCTCCTGCTCCTCGACGAGCCGCTCTCGGCCCTGGACCTGCCCCTGCGGCGGCTGCTGCGGGAAGAGCTCCGGATGATCCTGGCCGAATGGAAGGTACCGGCCGTCCTGGTCACCCACGACCTGGCCGAGGCCTACCAGCTGGGGGACCGCGTGATCGTGTACGAGGCGGGGCGCGTCCGGCAGTCGGCGCCCCGGGGCGAGCTGCTCTCGAGGCCGGCCTCGGAGGCGGTGGCCCGCATCCTCGGGTTTCGCAACCTGCTGCGGGGCGTCGTGTGCGAGGCGGATCCCGAGCGGCTCCGCGTGGAATGGCGGGGGCAGGTGCTGGAGATGCAGAACCTCCCCGAGGTTCCCTACCTGCCGCCGGCCGGGAGCCCCCTCGTGTTCTTTGTCCGGCCGGAAGATCCGCGGCTCATCCGGAAGGATGGGCCCCCTCCGGACCCCATCCACCACGGCAACATCCTCTCGGGGACGGTCGTTCGGGAGCTGGACCTGGGGGTGACCCGCACGCTGTTCTTCCGTCTGGATGCCCCGGGGCCTCCCGCCCAGGGCGATTTCGACCTGGAGGTGGAGATCCCTCGCTTTGTCCACCAGCTGCTGACGATCGAGCGGGACCGCTGCTGGCAGGTGTCCATCCATCGGGGATCGATTCACGCGTTGCCGGCCTGAGGCGGTGACCCCCCCGGGACGCGGCGGACGCGAGGCTGCGGGGAAACCGGTGCCTGCTCGGACTGCCGGCGACCGGCGGCGGATCGGGGAGGCCCGGTCCGGGACCGCCAGAAGGAGGGGGCCATGGGCATGCCGTTGCCGCGATTGACGCCCGACAGCCTGCGGGATGCCATCCTTGAGATGTGCGAGCAGGCCGAGAAGATGCTGCGCCTGGCCCGGGACGGCTTCCAGCGCGGCTCGGGTTCGACCCTGGAGGGGGTGGCTCCCCTCTCCCGGACGCTGCATCTGCGCGAGAAACGGCTGACGGAGCACGTCGCCATGCAGATGCGGGAATACCCCGGGTCGCTGGGGGCGGCCGAGGGACTGGCCTTCCTGCCAGCCGCACTGGAGCGCATCGCCGATTCGGTCGAGGCCCTGGCCGAGCGCACGGACCGCATCCATCGCGAGGGGATCTCGGTCAGCGAGCGCGGCCTCGCCGAGGTGCGGGAGCTCTTTAGCCGGGGGCTGGACCTGCTGGCGGCCATTGCCGAGGTCGTGCGCTCGGGGGATCAAGGCCGGGCCGCGGCGGTGCGCGAGGCGGGGGAGGGATTCCAGGCCCTATGCGACGAGGTGGCCTCGAGCCACCAGGACCGCCTGCTGCGGGGGATCTGCGCCCCCAGATCCTCGTCCATCTTCCTGGCGATGCTGGATAATTTCCGGGAAATCGAGCGCTACATCCGCCGGATGAGCGTCGACCTGGGAAAGGCGCTGCGACCGATGTGACCGCCGGCCCCTCGGCCGGCGGGTGGGCTGTGGCCGGATCCCGGTGGGGCGTCCCGCTTCCGCTTGACGCCTTTCTCCTGATTCCTGCCATCCTTTGCGACCTTGGCGTCTTTGCGTTCGTTCCTGCCTTGCCGTACGCACTTGTTCTTTCGCCCCAGCTCCCGCTCGACTCTGCTCGCGGCCCTAAGCCTGTCGAAGGGCTCTGCGCCCGAGCGCAGCGGTGCTCCCCTGCGATTCTTTCCTCACGCCAAGATCGCCAAAAAGACTCACTATACATGATCCTGAAGGCCGTTGGCCGAACCGTGATGGGGCACATCTTTGGGTTTGCGGTCGAACTGCAATGGTCGGGTTCCGGCCCTTAGCTGCCGTCAGTCCGGATGGACAGGTAGGCCAGCATACAGAGGGGGCCGAGCAGCACGCCCAGTCCGAGCAGGCCGAAGGCGGGCCCCCACTGCCACGCCGAGGCGGCTGCGGCGGCCCGGCCGGCGGGCCGCAGGAAGTCCAGCAGGAATCCGAATGCCGTGGGCGAGACCGCCGCAGCCAGAAAGCCGAGACAGGACTGGAGGGCGAGGGTGGCGCCCAGCCGGGAGGGATCGGCGGCCTCCGTGACTCCCGTCGAGAGAGCGCCGGAATCCGCGCTGACGAAGGTGCCGTACAGGAGAGCCAGCGTCAGGATGATCCCCAGCGGCGCATCGAAGAACCAGCCGATGGTCAGCGAGCAGGCGGCACTGGAGACCTGCGTGGCGATGATGACCCGGGGGCGGCTCCAGCGATCCGACGCCCAGCCGCCGAAGATGTTCGACGCGGCGCCCAGGAGCAGGATGCCCGAGATCCAGGCGGCCGCCAGGCTGCTGGCCTCCACCAGGCCGGAGCCGTTCCGGACCAGCCGAGCCGCCAGATAGGGGGTCAGCCACGCCCGCATGCCGAAGAGCTCCCAGTTGTGCGCGCAATAGCCGGCGATCATCCAGAGCGCCTTCCGGTTCCTGATCACCTCTGGATCCAACACCCCGACGCGTTGCGGCCGGGGGCGGGACGAGGCCTGGATGACCAGGAGCCCCAGCGCGGCAGCCAGCAGGGGCCCCGCCGCCGTGAGGCCCATGGCCGCCCGCCAGCCGGCCTGACGCGTCAGATATCCGGTGAGGAAGAGGGAGGCTGCGGATCCCAGCCCGAAGGCGCTGGCGTAGCAGGCGATGGCGAAGCCCCGGTGGGAAGAGTCGAATCGCTCGGCCACCAGCCGCATCCCCGGGACGTAGGTTCCGGCCAGCCCGATGCCGGCCAGGGCCCGCAGCAGGGCGGCGCTGGCAAACCCCCGGGCGAAAAAGGGAAAGGCCGCCCCCGCCGCGGCCGCCCACAGGGCGGAGCCCAGATAGATGGCGCGCGTGTCGATCCGGTCGGTGAGGCTGGCCAGGACCAGCACCGCCAGCAGGTAGCACGCCTGATAGGCGGAGAAGATCAGCCCCGCCTGCGCGTTGGCCATCCCCCATTCGGTCTGGAGGATGGGCAGGACGGCCGTGTAGTTCAGGAAGAGGAGCATCGTGGCCATCTCGCAAAGGCAGATGGCCCCGAGCCAGAACACATCCGGGCGTCGCATCAATGATCTCGCTTCTGGCTCCGCCGCGGGGATCCGGGGGGGTGGTCAGCCGGAGCGGAAATGCCGGCCGGCGGCAAGACGCTAGCGCGTCTCCTTCCCCGGTGTCAAGAGGCGGGCGCGCCGGCCGGACCGACGCCGGGGAGAGGTCGGGCGCCGAGGCCAGGGTCCGGCGGCGGCTCGGCCCGATCCCCGGGACCGGCCGGCCATGGCGATTGTGCTTGACACGGAGGGGCGAATCCCCGTAGAATCGTTATGCTTCTGGTTCAGACGGTTCCGTGTTAGTTTTCCCGCGCCGCGAGGACCCAAGCCTTGCGGCGTTTCTTTTTGGACGGCACGGGGGCCTAACGCGGTTGGCAGTCGGGAGAGGTGGACGCATGGGGTTCCATGAGGGAGTGCCGGGGGACGCCGTTCCCTCCGGCGAGAGGGAGCGGACGCGCCATCGTCCTCTGGAGGTGTCCGTCGGAGAGCGGGGCGTGGAGGGGGCCATCCGCACCTTGAAGCGCCTGGTCCTCCGGGACGGGATTCTCCAGGAGCTGAAGCGACGGGCCCATTACGAAAAGCCTGGCGATCGCCGCCGGCGCAAGAAGCGGGAGTCTGTGAGACGCCTTCGCAAGCAGCGCGTGCGGGCCCTCGCCCGCGGTGAGCGCTTCGACTAGTCTAGTGTGTCATAAATACGGTGACTTATAGTACGTACTCTGGTATGCTCCTCGGTGAGGAGGAGCAAGCCATGCGTGTGGCGGTGCCGATTGTGCTGAGCCCGCAGGAACGCACCATCTTGGAACGCTGGGCACGGGGGCGGCGCACCCCCGCGCGCCTCGTGCGCCGGGCGCAGATCGTCCTGCGCGCGGCGGCGGGGCAGCGGAACGACGAGGTCGCCCGGGCCCTGGACACGGATCGCGAGTGTGTGGGTCGGTGGCGGACTCGCTTCGCCCAGCAGCGGCTGGCCGGGATCGAGCGGGATGCCCCGCGCCCCGGCCGGACGCCCGCCATCGCCCCGGCGGTCCTGCAGCGCATCGTCACCCTGACGACAACCAGCGCGCCGCCCGCCGCCACCCACTGGAGCACGCGGACCCTGGCGGCCGCGGTCGGCGTGAGCCCGAAGACCGTGCACCGGGTCTGGCAGGCCCACGGCCTGAAGCCGCATCGGGTCCGCCCGTTCAAGGTGAGCCGCGACCGGCGGTTCCTCGAGAAGCTGACCGATGTGGTGGGGCTGTACCTGAATCCCCCTGAGCACGCGTTGGTGCTGTGCGCCGACGAGAAGAGCCAGATCCAAGCGCTCGACCGCACCCAACCCGGCCTCCCGCTGAAGAAGGGCCGGTGCGGCACCCTGACCCACGACTACAAGCGGAACGGCACGACCACGCTCTTCGCCGCCCTGGGGCTCGTGACGGGCCAGCTCATCGGCACGTGCCTGCCCAAGCATCGGCACCAGGAGTGGCTCCGGTTCCTCCGGCTGATCGACGCGCAGACCCCGCCCGACCTGGACCTCCACCTGATCGTGGACAACTACGCCACCCATAAACACCCTGCGGTCCAGCGCTGGCTCGCCCGCCACCCACGCTTCCACATGCACTTCATTCCGACCAGCAGCTCGTGGTTGAATCTCATCGAGCGGTGGTTCCGGGAGCTCACGACCAAGCGGCTCCGCCGGGGCGTCTTCAAGAGCGTCGCCGACCTCATCGCCGCCATTGAGGCCTTCATCGCACACCACAACCGCCACCCCCGGTCGTTCACCTGGACGGCCAAGGTGGAGGACATCCTGGCGAAAGTCGAGCGGGCTCGAGCAGTGCTGCATAAGATGGCATCTGTGTGACACGGTAGACTAGGACCGGGGCAAGCGCGCCTCGGACCGGGGGCGGGGGGAGCGGCCGCCGACCGGAGCTGGCAGGGACGGTCTTCCGCTCGCCAGAGGACATCGCCGGGTGGCCGGCAAAGGGGGTTCGGGACCATGGGGACGAGGCTGTACGTTGGGAATCTGCCGTTTAGCACCGACGAGGCGCAGCTCCGCGAACTGTTCCAGGAAGGCGGGCGCCAAGTCACCGAAGTCAAGATCATCACCGATCGGGACACCGGTCGGCCTCGGGGCTTCGCCTTCGTGGAGATGGCCAACCAGGCGGACGCCGACGGGGCGGTGAACGCGCTGAACGGCCGGGAGTTCGGCGGTCGGGCGCTGACGGTGAACGAGGCGCGCGAGCAGGCTCCGCGCCGGGGCGGCGGCGGCGGCGGATTCGGCGGCGGCCGCGGTCGTCGGGAGTTCTGAGCAGCCGGGAGAATTCGCACCATCGCTGTCAGGCCGTCCGGCTCTCACCCCCTGCCTCTGCGATCGCGTCGTCTTGAGGGGGAGGGGCCATGGCGTGCGTGTTTTGCGAGATCCGGGACGGCAGGCTGCCGTGCGTTCCGGTGGCCGGGAACGACTGTGCGTTCGGGATCATGGACATCAACCCGCTGGCCGAGGGGCACGTCCTGATCCTGGGCAGAGTTCATGCCCGGACCCTCTTCGACATCCCGGAGGGGGATCTGGCGGACACGGCGTGACTGGCCCAGCGGGCGGCCCTCGCCATCCGGAGCGCGCTCCAGCCGGACGGTCTGACCGTGGTGCAGGCCAATGACGCGGTGGCCCTCCAGACCATCCCACACTCTCACATCCATCGGATTCCCCGTTGGGTTGGAGACGGCAGGGGTGGGGGCTGGGACCGGGTTCCGGGCCACGCGGTGGCCCTCCAGACCATCCCACACTCTCACATCCATCGGATTCCCCGTTGGGTTGGAGACGGCAGGGGCTTCGACTGGGACCGGGTTCCGGGCGATGCCGACCGGCTTCACCTCGTGGCGGAACGGATCCGGGCAGCCCTCGGCCGGACTTGACACGAGTCCGGGATCGGGCTAGGGTAGCCCGGCGGCCGCGGGGGAAACCTATGGCGTGGTTCAAGAAAGAGCCCCTCGTCAGCTCCAAGGAAGGCCGGGCCCGGATGCCCGAAGGGCTCTGGATCAAGTGCGACGAGTGTAAGGAGATCATCTACAAACAGGAGCTGGAGCGGAACGCCAACGTCTGTCCGCGCTGCCAGCATCACTTCCGCCTCGGCGCCTGGGCCCGGGTCGAATTGCTGGCGGATCCCGGGAGCTTCCAGGAGCAGGACGCCGCTCTCCATTCGGTCGACCCCCTCGGCTTCAAGGATCAAAAGAGCTATCCTGATCGCATCAAGGCCGCCCAGAAGGCCACCGGGATGCTGGAGGCCATCGTGGCGGGGCTGGCCACGCTGGGCGGGCATCCGGTGAGCCTCTGCGCCCTGGAGTTCGGCTTCCTGGGGGGCAGTATGGGATCGGTCGTCGGGGAGAAGATCACGCGGGCGATCGAGCGGGCCCTGGAGCGGCGGATCCCATTTATCGCCGTCTCCTGCTCCGGCGGGGCGCGCATGCAGGAGAGCGCCCTCTCCCTCATGCAGATGGCCAAGACCAGCGCGGCCCTGGGCCGCCTGGCGCAGGCCGGACTGCCGTACATCTCGGTCCTGACGGATCCCACCACGGGCGGCGTGACGGCGAGCTACGCCATGCTGGGCGACGTGCTGATCGCCGAGCCCAGGGCCCTCATCGGGTTCGCCGGACCGCGGGTCATCCAGGACACCATCCGGCAAGAGCTTCCGCCGGGTTTTCAGCGCGCGGAGTTCCTGCTGGAGCATGGCTTCGTGGACATGATCGTGGAGCGCAGGAATATGCGAACGGTGCTGATCCAGCTCCTCGATTTCTTTGCCGGAACGCCGGCCCAGCCGGCGGACCGGTAGGGCCCTCCGCCTCGACCGCCCGCAGATGATGCCGCCCTCCGGCTTCCGGGGACCCCGCCAGCATCCAGGACCACGCGCGTGACCTACGCCGAGGCAACCCGTTACCTGTTCGGCCTGCGACGCTTTGGATGGCGCCCGGGGCTCGGGACCATCCGGCGCCTGATGGAGCTCTTGGGCGATCCCCAGGCCGGCCTCCCCTGCGTCCACGTCGGCGGGACCAACGGCAAGGGCTCCACGTCGGCCATGCTGAGCGCGATTCTCCAGGCCGGCGGGTACCGGACCGGCCTGTACACCTCGCCCCACCTGCTGAGCTTCACGGAACGGATCCGGGTGAACGGGGAGCCCATCGGGGAGGCGGAGGTGGCCCGGCTGACGACCGAGATCACCGCGCTGTGCAGCGCGCATTTCGCGGCGGAGACCGTTCCCCCCCTCCCGCCGAGCAGCTGCCCCATCCGACGTTCTTCGAGTTGACCACGGCCATGGCGTTCCAGCACTTCGCCCGGCGCGGCGTGGAGGCGGCGGTGATCGAGGTGGGCCTGGGGGGCCGGCTGGACGCCACCAATGTCATCAGGCCGCGCGCCGTGGTCATCACCAACGTGTCCCTGGAGCACGAAGAGTACCTGGGCCGGACGCTGCCCGAGATTGCGGCCGAGAAGGCGGGCATCATCAAGCCCGGCGTTCCCGTGTTCACCGGGGCGGGCGGGGACGCCCTGGGGGTGATCCGGCAGGCGGCCGCGCGCGTCGGGGCGCCGCTGACCGAGATCGCCCTGCGCTGCCGCTGGACCGTTCGGGAGTCCGGGCTCGCCGGCCAGACTTTCGACCTGTGGAGCCCCAACCGGCAGTATGCGGCCCTCCACATCCCCCTGGCCGGCCGCCACCAGATCGAGAACGCGGCCGCCGCCGTCGTCGTCGCCGAAGCCCTGGAGGTCCAGGGCTTCCGGCTGGACGAAGCGGCGATTCGCCGCGGCCTCTCCGAGACCCGCTGGCCCGGCCGGATTCAAGTCATTCCCGGTCGTCCGCGAATCCTCCTGGACGGCGCCCACAATCCGGCCGGGGTCCAGGCCCTGGCGGGTTTCCTGGCGGAGCAGCGGGCCGGCCTCCATCGCCTCATCCTGGTCTTCGGCGTCCTGCGGGACAAGGACTGGAGGGCCATGCTGGCGCTCCTGACGCCCTTGGCGGACCAGGTCATCCTGACCCAGCCGCCGGCAGAGCGGGGGGCCGATCCCCGCGCGCTGGTGACCGCCGATCCGTCACTGGCCAGGGCAACCGTGGCCGCGGATCCTGCCGAGGGGCTGGCCGCGGCCCGGGCCGCGGCGGGCCCCGAGGACACCATCCTGGTTACGGGGTCCCTCTACACGGTCGGGGCCGCGTTGCGGGCGCTCGAACGTCGCAGTCGCCTAATCCCCGCCGCCGGCCGGCCCCTCCCAGACCGGGAAACTCCTTTTGTCCCCCCGGGCGGTATGGTAACATCCAACGGCACGCCGGGCGGAACATGGCATGTCCGGCCCGGCTCGTGCCGGCAGCAGGAGGAGCGCATGGCTCCGCGACAGACCGCACCGCACCCCACGAATTTCCGCGACCTCTGCGCCGTCGTGATGGCGGCCGGGCAGGGCACCCGGATGCGCTCCGACCTCGTCAAGGTGCTCCATCCTCTGGGAGGTCTGCCCATGGTCGGCCATGTCCTGGACCTCCTGCGCCGGAAAGGGGTCAAGCGGACGCTGGTCGTGATCGGCCATCAGGCCGAGCGGGTCCGGCAGGCCCTGGCCCCGCTGGCCGACGGGATCGAGTTCGTCCTCCAGGCGGACCAGCGGGGGACCGCGCACGCCGTCCTCCAGACGGAGGCGGCCCTGCGGGGGTTCGAGGGAGATGTCCTGGTCCTCAACGGGGACGTGCCGCTCTTGACCGATGCTCTGCTGGATCGGCTGGTGGCCACCCACCGCCAGAGCCGGGCTCGGGCCACGATCGTGACCACCCGGCTGAAGGATCCGCAGGGATACGGGCGGGTGCTGCGGGACCGACGGAGGGCCTTCCGCGCCATCGTGGAGGAGGCCGAGGCCACGGCGGCCCAGCGGCGCGTGGCGGAGATCAACGCAGGAATCTACTGCTTCCGGGGGCCGCAGCTGTTCGCCGCCCTGCAGCGCGTCAAGCCCTCCGCCGTGAAGGGCGAGCTGTACTTGCCCGAGGTGCTGCCGATCCTCCGTCGGGGCGACGGACGGATCGCCACGGTCCTGGCGGAGGATCCCCGGGAGGCGCTGGGCATCAACACGCGGGCCGAGCTGGCGGAGGCTATCGACGTGCTGCGCCGGCGCGTCGTCGAGCGCCTCATGTGCGAGGGGGTGACCTGCCTGGATCCGGCCACCACCTACGTATCGGTCTTGGCCGCCGTGGGGCAGGACACGACCCTGTACCCGCATGTGCAGATCGAGGGCCGCACGACGATCGGCCGGGGCTGCGTCGTCCACGCCGGCAGCCGCATCCGCGACTCCTGGCTGGGCGACCGCGTGGCGGTGCTGGATGGCTGCATCGTCCTGGACAGCGAGGTGGCCGACGACTGCGTCCTGGGGCCGTACGCCCATCTGCGCCCCCAGAGCCGGGTGCGCAAGAAGGCCAAGGTGGGCAACTTCGTCGAGGTCAAGAAGTCGGTGATCGGGGAAGGATCGAAGGTCCCGCACCTGACCTACGTGGGGGATGCCACCGTCGGCGAGCGGGTTAACATCGGGGCCGGGACGATCACCTGCAACTACGACGGCTTTGCCAAGCACCAGACCGTCATCGAGGACGGCGCCTTCATCGGCAGCAATGCCAGTCTGGTGGCCCCGGTCAGGATCGGCCGGGGGGCCATCGTCGCCGCCGGCTCCACGATCACCCAGGAGGTGGGGCCGGACGACCTGGCCCTGGGGCGGGCCCAGCAGGTGAACAAGCCGGGCCGGGCGGCGGAGTGGCGAAAGCAGCGGGGCCGGGGCTGAACGGGACGTCGGGTGGATCCTTCGGAAACATGCCCAGGATCGTGACCCTGGGGGGACGATCGGGCCCCTCGCTGGTCGTGCAGGGGTTTCAAGACTCCGGGTGGTCGGTGACCGCCCTGGTGGCCACGACCGATTCCGGCAGCAGCACCGGGGTCATCCGCGAGCAGTTCGGCATCCCGGCCCCGGGAGATATCCGGAGCGTCCTGGCCGGTGCGGCGGCCCCCTCCCCAGATCTCCGGCCGCTGGCGGACCTGTTTGAGTACCGCTTCCGTCCCGCCCGGGACAGCAGCCTCCGCAACATGGCACTGGGGAATCTCATCCTCGCGGCTCTGACCGAGGTGTGCGGGGGTTTCGAGGCGGCCGTCGAGGCGGCGGCCCGGATGCTGGGATGCTGGGTCCGGGTGCTGCCGGTTCCCTCGACGCCCACCATCCTGTCGGCCCGGCTGGCGGACGGCTCGACGGTGCGGGGAGAGGCCCACGTCCGGGCCACAGGCAAGCCGCCGATCGCCGAGGTGTTCTTGGAGCCGCGGGAGGTGCGGGTGGCGGAGGCTTGCCTCCGGGCCCTCGCGGAGGCGGACCTGGTGGTCTTCGGGCCGGGCGGGCTGTACTGCAGCGTGCTGCCCAGCCTCTTGCCGGCCCCCGTGCGGGAAGCCATCCGGGACACCCGGGCCAAGACGGCCTACATCTGCAACACCACGACGCAGCCCGGCCAGACGGACGGCTTCGACCCGGTCGCCCACGTGCGGGAGATCCTGCGGTACCTGGGCGCAGGCCATCTGGATTACGCACTGCTGAACATCCAGATTCCTCCAGAGGATATGGTGGCGACGTACCGGGCGGAGGAGGTGCACTTCATGGGCGTCTCGCCCGAGGACATCGAGCGGGTCCGGGCGCTGGGCCCCGTTCCGGTCGTGGGGAACTTTGTGGAGGAGGGCTGGCAGGGCAGGCGGACGCTCCACAAGCTGGACACGATCCGCCACGACCCGAAGAAGGTGGCCGCCGCCCTGCAGGGGCTGGTGACCGGCAAGAGCTAACGCTATTCAATTTCGAAATTCGAATTTCTCTTGGCGTCATGGCGGTTCAGGGGGAGGGGAATCCCATGCGATATCGCAGATTTGGGGGGATCGACCTGGAGGCCTCGGAGGTGGGCTTCGGGGTCTGGACGGTCGGGACGCCCATGTGGGGAATCACGGACGAGGCGATGGGGATCCGGCTGTTGCAGCGGGCCCTCGACCTGGGGATCACCTTCTACGATACGGCCGACGTCTACGGCGACGGCCTGGGCGAGACCCTCTTGGCCAGGGCCTTTCAGGGGCGGCGCGACCTGGTCGTCTACTCGACCAAGTTCGGATATGATTTCACCACGCATCCCGGCGTGCAGCCGGGGCAGCGCGAGCGGCCGCAGGATTGGAGCCCGGCCTACCTGCGCCGGGCCTGCGAGGCCAGTCTCCGTCGCCTCCAGACGGATCGGGTCGACCTGTACCAGCTGCATAACCCGCGAATCGATACCCTGCGGCGGGATGACCTGTTCGAAGAGCTGGACCGGCTGAAGGGTGAGGGGAAGGTCGGCCACTACGGCGCGACGCTGGGTCCGGCCATCGACCTGCGCCAGGCCGAGGAAGGCCGCGTATGTGTGGCAGAGCGGCGGATGACCACGCAGATCATCTACAACATGCTGGAGCAGCAGATCGGGCGGCCGCTGGTCCCCCTGGCCAAGCAGCATGGCGTCGGCCTGATGGTGCGCGTGCCCCACTCCTCGGGCCTGCTGGAGGGGCGCTATTCGCGGGAGACGACCTTCGGCAAGGACGACCACCGTTTCTTCCGGGTGAACACGGACGAGCGCAAGCGGGCCTGGCTGGATCAGGGCCTCCGGAAGGTGGCGAGGCTGGAATTCCTCACCCGCGGCACGGGGCGGACGATGGCCCAGGCGGCCATCCGCTGGATTCTGGCCGAGCCGTGCTTTGCCTGCGTTTTGCCCAACATCTACAGCGAGGAGCAGCTGGTCGAATTTGCCGGGGCCTCCGATGTTCCGGACCTTACCTCGGACGAGCTGGGGCAGGTGGCCGACCTGTACGAGCGGGACTTCGACCTGGCGGAGCAAAGGGCATAGGGCAAAGAGCCAAGGGCAAGGAGCCAAGGGCAAAGAGCCAAGGGCAAAGAGCAGAGGGGCCTCTGCGCCACGCCCTTCGCGCCATGCCTCACAGACAAGGGGTGCGTGATGTGCGGCATCGTCGGCTATATCGGAGAAAAGAAAGTCGTCCCGATCCTGCTGGAGGGGCTGAAGCGGCTGGAGTACCGCGGGTACGACTCGGCCGGCCTGGCGGTGGTGGAACAGGGGCGCATGGTGATCCACCGCTCCGTCGGCAAGATCAAAGAGCTGGAGAACGCGGTCTGGGGGACGAACCTGACAGGCACGGTGGGGCTGGGCCACACACGGTGGGCGACCCACGGCCGGCCGACGGAGGAGAACGCCCACCCGCACACGGACTGCACCGGCGACCTGGTGGTCATCCACAACGGGATCATCGAGAACTACCTGGCCCTCAAGGAAAAGCTCTTGGCCGAGGGGCACCGCTTCCGCTCCCAGACGGACACCGAGGTCATCGCCCACCTCATCGAGAAGTATCTGAGAGAGGACCGGGACATCGAACTGGCCACGCGGCGGGCCCTGAACGACGTCACGGGCGCCTACGCCATCGGGGTTCTCTGGCGGCACGACCCAGACCGCATCGTGGGGGCCAAGTGCCAGAGCCCGCTGGTCGTAGGCTTGGGCGACGGCGACTACTTCTTCGCCTCGGACGTGCCGGCCATCCTGAACCATACGCGCAACGTGCTCTTCCTGGATGACGGCGAGATGGTGGTCCTGACCCGGGAAGGGGTGCGGATCAGTACGCTGGCCGGGGAGTCCGTGCAGCGCGACGTTCGAGCGGGTGCTGTGGAGCCCCATCCTGGCCGAGAAGGGCGGCTACAAGCACTTCATGCTCAAGGAGATCTACGAGCAGCCCCGCGCCGTCCGGGACACCATCCGCGGCCGCTTCTCGGAAGAGTCGGCGCAGATCTTCTTCGAGGGCACGGAGGCGCTGGACGACATGCTGCCCGAGATACGAAAGGTGCAGCTGATCGCGTGCGGGACGGCCTGGCACGCGGCTCTCGTGGGCAAGTTCCTGATCGAGGAGCTATGCCAGGTGCCGGTGGAGGTGGACTACAGCTCCGAGTTCCGCTACCGGCATCCGGTGGTCGGTCGGGACACCCTGGTCCTGGCGGTCAGCCAATCCGGCGAAACCCTGGACACCCTGGCCGGCATCAAGGAGGCGAAAGGGCGGGGCTGCCCGACCTTTGCCATCTGCAACGTCGTGGGCAGCTCGCTGACCCGCGAGGTGGACGGCGTGCTCTACACCCACGCCGGGCCCGAGATCGGGGTGGCCGCCACCAAAACCTTCACGGCCCAGCTGGTGGCCTTCTACCTATTCGCGCTCTACCTGGGGCTGAAGCGGCGCGCCCTGGATCCGGCCCGCGTTCGGGAGCTGCTGGCAGAGCTGGTGCGCCTGCCCCTGCAGATCGAGACCGTCCTGCACCTGGACGCCGAGCTGGAGCGGCTGGCGGCCCTGTTCGCCGGCAAGACCGATTTCCTCTACCTGGCGCGTGGGATCAACTACCCCATCGCGCTGGAGGGGGCCCTCAAGCTGAAGGAGATCTCTTACATCCACGCCGAGGGATACCCGGCGGGCGAGATGAAGCACGGCCCCATCGCCCTCATCACCGAGGACATGCCGGTGGTGATCCTGGCCCCGCAGGATCGGGTCTACGAGAAGATCCTGGGGAACATCCAGGAGGTCAAGGCGCGGGATGGGGTCGTCATCGCCTTCTGCTCGGAAGACGATCACGAGCTGCCGCAGAAGGTGGACCACTGCCTGGCCGTGCCGCGCGCCTCCGCGCTGCTGACGCCGGCGCTCCTGGCCATCCCCATGCAGCTTCTGGCCTACCACATCGCCGTGCGCAAGGGCTGCGACGTCGACCAGCCCCGGAACCTGGCCAAGAGCGTGACGGTGGAGTAGCGGGACAGCGCCGCCGCCGGCATCCGTGAACAGTGGGTTAACGACCAGATCATGAGCAAAAGTCCGTGAGGAAAATGGGTGACACTCCGACACCGAGGTTCCCAGGAGGAACCGAAAGGAGTGTGACCCATGGAGAGGATCGGCAAGGCAGGAGGGAAACGGAAGCAGAGCCGGGGGCCGCGGAAGGCAACGCGGCGGGCTGGTGGGGCGCACCCCCACGTCCACCCGTTCGAGGTCCGGCGCAAAGCGGTGCAGCTCTGCCTGGAGGAAGGCTTCCCCGTCGACCAGGGGGCCCGTGAACTCGGAGTCGGCTTTAGTACGCTAGGGGCGTGGGTGCGCAGGTATCGCGCCCAGGGGGAAGCGGGCCTGCAGGCGAAGCCGACCGGGCGGGGAACGGGCGCCGCGGGCGCGCGCGCTCGATCCGGGCCGCGGCCTTGTGCCGGCTGGCCGCAATGAACCGGGCCGATCGGTGCTGCACGTCGGCGCGCGACCGGTGCGTGACCCGGGCTCAGACCTTCGCCTGCCAGCGGCCGTTGCAGTTCTCGATGGCGGCCTGGAACCCCGTCTCCCGCGGCGGGACGAAGACGGGGATCACCCCGAGGCTCAGGCAGAGGCGGGGGACTTGACCGAGCGTGTCCGGGTGCACCTGGGCCCCCTGGAAGCCGGGGTTGTTATCGAACTGCGCGTAGGTCGGCAGCCCAACGTCCCGCCAGTGCGCGACGAGGGCCTCCACCGTGCCGGCGGCGGTGATCGCCGCCCGGGGCCACGCCGCCCCCAGCCCCCCGTGCAGCGAGAGCCCCGTGAGGGCCTCGACGGCTACCCCGCCCTGGATCACGAGCCCCTCGATGGTGTCGAAGGCGTCCAGCTCGGCCTGCGCGGCTGCGAGGTCAGGCAGGGATCCCAGCCCGGTGGGGGCGCCGGATGCCGCCGGCGGTGCCGGCCATCGAGCGCCCCCCGGCGGGCCAGGATCCGGCCGAGGGTGCGCACCGAGGGCACCGCGGGGCCCCCACGCTCCCGCAAGGCCGCCTGGATGGCGGGCGCACCGAACTCGCCGAGGTCGCTGGCCTGCTGGAGCTCGACGCGCAGCCGGAGGACGACGTCCTCCAGCGCCCGGGGGACCCGATTCCCCGGCGTCCGCGGGCCGCGGGGGCGATCCGTCCAGGCCACGCGGGCCAACCGAGCGGTCCCGGCGCGCCGCGTCCAGAAGAGGACCGTGGATGGGGCGACTTGAAATTCCCGCGCGACTTCTCGAAGCGGGGTCCCGCGCCGCACCCCTGCCACCATTTGCCGACGACGCTTCTCAGTGTTGGTTTTTTTGATCATGGCAGTCTCCCTAGCCAGTGGCTGACCGCCATGCTACTCACATCGCTACTGTTCGACAATTGCTGGCACTCAACTGTTCGATATTTGCCGCCACTTGGCCCATTATATGTCAAATGTTTCCATCGACACCACCACGGAGTCCTGGCGACCCACCGGAGAAATCCTTGCAGCTCATGCCAAAGTGGCCCGGCGCTCCAGACCTGGCAGGATCACGCCGTGGACGGCTTGCAGGCCATGACGTTCTGCTTAGCGGAGCGTGGCGAGGCGGACGGGGGAGGATGTGAGAGGTATTGCAGCGGACTGTGTCAGTCAAGACGAAAGAATGGGGAGCCGGGTTGGGGCAGCGGTCGATTAGGCGGCGGCCACATCCACGGTCAGCTTCAAACCTGCTTCATCCACCAATTCCTGAAGGGCCAGCCGGACGAACTGGGGCTCCGAGCGGCCCAGGATCCTGGCGAAGCGGGCCGCGCGCTCGGGGCTGACCACCTTCCGCCCCTTCTCGATGTCGCATAGGTGGGAGGCGGAGATCCGGAGCTTCCTCGCAAACTCGGCCTGGGACATCTCCTCTCCGAGGCGAATGGACTCCAGCAGTCCCCCCAACGTCAGGGGGCGGCCCGCGGCATTCTCCAGAAACTTCATCGTGTCGCTCTTCGGCCTAGTACGCATGTTTCGAGATCTCCTCGATCAATAGGAAGCGGGCGGCGCGTTCGCCCTCCACGGTGTAGATGGCCCGATACGAACGGCTCAGCCGGATGGATCGTTGGCCCTGGCGATCTCCGTGCAGCGGCTCGTCGTGGTACCCGGGAACCTTCCTTGCCTCTTCAAGCCCGCGGGTCTCAACGTCGTCCACCCAAGCTGCCAAGTTCTCCACGATGTGGCGAGGGGTCTTCTTGAGCTGCTTCCGGACCAGGCCGCTCAGTTCCACACGTCTTATCATGGGGATTGAGAATACACCTATCAGGTGAAGTCGTCAACCATACTTATTGCCGAGCTTGGCGACCCGAGAAGACAATAGGGGACGTTGTGGCCTAATTGTCCTGCTTCGTGGCGGAGCGCAAACGCGGTAACCGTGCCCGCCTGGCAGGGCGGGCCGAAGGGGAAATCACCGATGACGCCCGGCTGGCGATGCGGCTGGCGCAGGAGAGCCTCGGAGGGGCAGGTGACGCCTCCCCTGGATTGGTGGAGGCCGCGCTTGACTGTATACCGGGATTCGGTATACTGCGGGCGATGATCAAGTCCTTCGGCGACAAACGAACCGAGCGGCTCTTCCGGGATGCTGTCGTGCCGGAGTTCCAGGGGGTCGCGCGACGGGCGAAACGCAAGCTCGAGGCGCTGCACGCCGCGTCACGTTTGCAGGACCTTCGGGTGCCGCCTTCGAACCAGCTGGAGAAGCTGCGTGGGGATCTGCACGAATATCATTCGATCCGGATCAATGATCAGTGGCGGGTCATCTTCAAATGGATTGACAACAACGGCCACGACGTTGCGATTTGCGACTATCACTGAGGAGCGGAGAATGACACGGGTAGAGTTCGCCCCCGTCACACCGGGGGAGATGCTGAAGGAGGAGTTCCTGGCCGAGTACGGGCTGTCCCAGAACCAGCTGGCGAAAGCCATCGGGATCTCGCCGAATCGCATCGCCGAGATCGTGAATAATCGACGCCGCATCACAGCGGACACGGCGCTTCGTCTCGGGCTCTATTTTGGTAACAGTCCGGAGTTCTGGATGAACCTCCAGGCCCACTATGACCTCAAGGTGGCGAAGCAGAACCTCCGCCCAGAGGATGCCAAGCGGATCAAGGCCCGCCGGGCTGCATAGGCGATTTGGCCGGCTTCCGATGGCAGAGCCCCGTTTACCAGCGTCCCTTTTGTCCGCTCCCGCGCGCGACGGGCAAGGCGACGAATCCCCGCATGCCTGATCGCGGAGACGGAGCGGGTCGAATCGCCGCTCTTCTTCCTACGCCATCTCCACCAGGACCTTGATCGTATTGTCGCCGCGGGCGTGCGCTGTGCCGAAGGCGTCGGCGGCCTTCTCGAGCGGGAACCGGTCGGTGACGAACCGCGCCAGCCGCTCGCGTCGCCGGACGGATACGTCGATGCCCAGCGGGAACAGATTGGCGTACCGGAAGAGGGTCTCGATCCGCACCCCCGAGCGTACAATGGCCGTGTAGTCGATGGCCATGGTCGGCTCGTCGATGAAGCCCACCGCGACATAGGTGGCGCCTTTCGCGGCCGCCCTGAACGCCACCGTGATTGCCGGAGGCGCGCCGGTTGCTTCCATGATCACATCGGGGCCGCCGCCCGTCACACGCTTGAGCTCCTGAGCAACGTCGGTTCCGCGGGCATTGATGACCTGCGCGCCCAGCTCCTTTGCGAGGGCGAGGCGCTTCTCCATCACATCGATGACCCAGATATGTTCGGCCCCGTGGGACAGCGCCGCCTCCAGGCACACCAGCCCGATCATCCCCGCGCCGAAAATGGCGACCAAACTGTCCGGGCCAACCCGCCCGTGAGCCGCCGCCTGCAGCCCGACCACCATCGGCTCCACCGTCGCGCCGGCCGAAAAGTCAAGCGCATCCGGCATCGGATACACCCACTGCGCCGGCGCGACCACATATTCCGCCATGCAACCATGGTTCGGAGGCACACCCACGAATCGCACCGAGCCACAGAGGTTGTACCGGCCACTACGGCACATCTTGCAATGGCCGCACGCGAATCCGGGCTCCAGGACAACGTGCTGCCCCGCCTGCAGGGTGGTCACGCCGCTCCCCACGGCAGCGATCTCTCCGCTCATTTCATGACCGGGCACGTGCGGATCTTGAAGCACGATGGGCCCGAGACGGCCGGTGTCGTACAGGTGCATGTCCGATCCGCAGATCCCGGCTGCGCGGACGCGGATCAGGACCTCGCCGGGTCCGGCCGTCGGCCGCGGCAGCTCGCAGATCTCGATCTGCTCGGGCCTCACCAGCATCGCCGCTTTCATCGAGGCATTCGAGGGCATGCTCTTCCTCCTGGGCGTCATGATGCCTTGTGAATTTCCGCTACAGCATATCGTACTTGTCGCGCAGGGCCTGCCAGCCCGCAACCTGGTTGACCGCATTGTATATCAGGGGACGTGGCAACATTAATTACTTTGTTTGACGCCGGACAGTTTGTCTGGGGGCGGTGCGCGAACACGTGGAGTGTGCCTGGCTGACTGGGGCAAAACGAATCCCCTCGCGCGGCGACGGTCTCCTTGACCGGGGCCAGCTCTTTCTCGAGGCGATCCATGAATAGGGGACCCGGCCGTTTCTGCGGTGTCAAGGCGGATCCCTCCTCTGGATGCCGACGCATCCGGCGTGGTGTCCTGCCTGCCTCCCCCGGGACCGCTCCCGGGTGATCTCTCCCGCCCCAGCGTAGTCGTGGCATCCGGCCTGCTCGCTGCCTGAGCGGCCCACCCGGCCGTGTCCGAGCTGCGGAGAGCGGGAGCGGCGCGCCAGGGTCCCCCGGCGGTCCCGGGGGGGCCGCCACGTTGCAGGAATCGCGCTGCCAGCTCCCCGGGGAAACCAGGATCTGCTACCCCTCAGCGGGCCGCCCGGCAGAGCCCGCCGGTCCGCCGCGGGTCGTAGGGGGTCCCGCGCCGCCACACGCCCCAGACGATCCGGAGGAGCTTCGCCGCCAGCTCCACGGTGGCCGTGAAGCCGGCGGCGCGGTCGCCCTGGCGCTTCGCCTGCAGCACCGCGAGCCGGGCCCGGCCGCTCGCCGTCCGCGTGACCCCCCGCGCCGCCTGGGACCAGGGCCCAGCGGAGGAGGCCGCGCCCGCCCTTCGAGATCCGCATCTGTCCCGCGTACCGCCCGGACTGGACCTGGCAGATGTCGAGGCCGGCGAGCTTCCGGAGCTGGGAGAACTGCGTGAACCAGGCGATGTCGCCGATCTCGGCGAGGAGGGTCGCGGCCACCGTGGGCCCGACCCCCGGGATGGTCCGGAGGCCGGAAGCCGCTCGGCGACCGGCGTGCACGCCGCCTCGAGCGCGGCGATCCGGGCCTGCACGGCCTCGACCTGGGCCCCGAGGTCGGCACAGGCGGTGGCGAGGCCGAGCGGGAGGCGGCCTTTCGCGACCGCCGGGCGGCCCGGGGCCACCCGCTCCCAGGCCTGGAGGACCATCGGGAGCTCGACCTGCAGGCGATTCGGGAGCGGGGCTCCCGCCGGGGCCAGACTGGGGCGGAGGGTGGTGCGCCAGCGCGCCTTGCAGGCGGCGAGCTCACTCCGGGCCCGGCGGAGGCACTTCACCAGGGGGCGCAACTCGGCGAGCGGGCCGGCGGGCCGCGAGTAGAAGAGCACCTTCCCCTGCTCCAGGAGATCGGCGCAGTTCGCGGCGTCCTTCCGGTCGGACTTGTCCCAGGTCCCGTCCTGGGTCCGGCGGTTCCAGTAGGCCACGCTGCTGGAGAGCAGCAGGACATCCGCCCCGTGCTGCTCCAGGAAGCTCGCCACCGCCTGGTGGTAGGTCCCGGTGGGCTCCAGGCCGCACCCGACCCCCCGGTCCCCGGTGCTCCGCTGCGCCGACTGGATCCGGGCCCAGAGCGTGGCGAAGCCCCGGGGGGTGTTCGGGATGGTGAGCGTCGGGACCACCACCCGCGTGTGCGCGTGCCGGAGGTGCCCCACGTGGGCGGCTTGGGCGACGTCGATCCCGACGAGGAGCCGCGATCGATCCGTCCACAGGGTAGCCTTGAGCGCCCGGAAGCGCTTGACACGGGTGGCATTGTCACGGAGGGTAGCCATGGGGTTCTTCCTCCTCTGTGCGGGGCGAGTGGATGGCTCTCTGCACACCCCTACCAATAGCGAGGAAGGACCCCTTTTTGAAGCTGCCTTTTTCATGAGAAAGGGGTCACACTCAGGGAGTCTGGCCTGCGCTGGCTCATTCATGCAGGTAATACTACGTTGCGACTTTATTGACATTATTAGATGCCGGGGCATAGAGAAGGGACGATGCCCCTTCGTGTTCCGCGCTCCCACAGACTCCGAGCGGGGATGCGGGCAGGGCCTGCAACACGCCGAGGTCGGGGTGGGCGGCGAATTGAAGACGGCGAGGGCGATGAGGCGCGCGCCCTGGGCGCTGGGGCGGGGCTCGAGGCAGGGATGAGCCAGGGTCAATTCATAGCTGCGCCGCGTCCCTGATGATACGTTCCGGAGGACTATGGAAGCCCGCGAGACGCCAGGAGTGTCAGGATGCAACGTCTCCTAGGCGACGAATGAGGTGACGGCAACGAAGGAGGTAGCGGGAGGATCCACGGGCGGGACCCGGCCCGCCCGTGGGAGTGCGTAGCGCCCTAGGTCCGTGCTGCGGCTGGCCGCAGGGCGCGCGCCCTGCCAAACGCCCGCAGGGCGTCGTACGCCAGGAACAGCGCGAGGATCACCAGCGTGATGCCGATGGCCGCGGCGATCAGGTTCCCGAAGACGAACGGCGCCTTCAGGTTCGGTGCGAAGGCGGCCTGGAACGAGATCACCGCCGTCACCACCAACGCGGCAATCGTCGTGACATACAGGAATAGAGCCGGCCAGAGCGTCCACTGGTACGACTTGCCGGTCTGGGCTAGCCAGATGCTGACCAACATCAGCGACAAGCTGGCCAAGAGCTGGTTCGATCCGCCAAACAGAATCCAGAGCCGGGACCAGAATCCGGTCCAGAAGAGTACCAGTGTGAGCGCGAGGCCGACGATCGAGCCGAAGTGGACGTTCTTGAAGGCGGGGACCGCATCACCGACCAACTCCCCGCCGGCGATGCGCAGGAAGCGCAGGTTCAACTGCATCACCGTCAGTGCCATGATCACCAGGAATGCCGCACCGAATGCGCCCCCGAAGGCCTTGGGGATGCCGAGCACGTTCAGGTACTCAGCCATCCCGCCGGCAAACACCGCGCCCGGGCCGCCTCCCTTGGTGAGCTTGTCCATGTACCCGGCGAAGCCGCCGAACGCCGTCACCGCGAACAGGACGGACACGATGGCCAGCACCGATTCCATGAACATCGCGCCGGCACCGACCGGGAGGGCGTCCGTCTCCTTCTCGAGCTGGCGCGCGGTCCCGGAACTGGATACCAGGCTGTGCCATCCGGACACCGCACCGCAGGCGACCGTCACGAACAAGATCGGCCAGAGCGGCGTGTCGAATCCCGGGGCGATAATCCCCTTGGCGGTGAACCCGGTAAACGCGGGGAAGTCCCCGAAGCTGGGCATGCGGAGGAAGATCCCGATAACGGACCCCAGGATGCCCAAGAAGACGAGCCAGAATGCGATATAGTTCACCGGCTGGGCGAACCGCCAAATCGGGAGGACAGATCCGAGATAGCAGAATCCCAGGGCGACGATGCCCCAGAAAAATACGGACCACTTCATCGGCCCATACGGCGTGGCATACAAGACGAAGGAGTCCTTGCCGCCGTTGATCGCATCCACGATCGCCCGGAAGGGCCCCGTGGTCCCGAGCCAGACCCCGATGATTCCGATTGCCACGCAGACCACCGTCGTCAGCAACAAGTCCTTCCGCCACTTGTACGTCATCTGGCCGGCCAGCATACCGGCCAGCGTCAGGATGATGAACCCGAGCGGCACGTTCGGGTTCGAGAAGATGCCCGCCACAATGGCCGAGAACGCGCCCAGGATCAGCAAGAGGTAGAAGTAAAGGAACGACAGGAGAATCGCCCGCGCCCGCGGCGAGATGAGCTTGTAGCTCAGGCCGCCCATCGTCAGCCCATCGTTGCGCATGGCCAGGACGGCCGCCGTGTAATCCTGGACCCAGCCGAGAAAGGTGACGCCCAGGACGAGCCAGATCAACGCCGGGGCGTAGCCCCACTGCACGGCAACGATCGGACCGACGATCGGCCCCAATGCCGCGATGGACTTGAACTGGTATCCGAACAGGACGCTCGAGCTGGCTGGCATGAAATCGACGCCATCATTGTACAGCTTGGCGGGTGTCGCCTTCGCGGGATCCGCGCCGATCACCGAGCGGTCGATGCCGCCCGAGTAGTACTTGTACCCGAGCCAATAAGCCACGATCGCGACGAGAACGACGATGCCTCCCATACCGGCCTCCTTCCCCGACTGTTGAAAAGGGCGGACGGGACACCGCAACGCACCCTGACGATTCGGCTATCCGGGCCTCACCTCCCTTCGCGTTCACGGTTACTGCGTTCCGAAGAGGATGGAACCGCCACGCGGTTCGGTGCGCCACGTGTGCGATTTCGAGAGCTATGTATCGAGGCTCAAGTCGACAGGCTAGCCGGTGTGGGCCGGGGCCTTACCGGCTAGGATCATGCGGAGTGTGGCAGTTAACGAAACCCATAGAGCCTACCGCCGCCGTTCGCAGAAGTCAAGCCTCATGTTCGTTAGAAATATTCGTTAGAAAGGGACGTAGGCTCTAAAACAACGTGCTGAATTCCACCCTGCTCAAGGACGTGGATCGTGCCTCGCTGGTATTGAATTCCTGCCGATACGAGGCCATAATTTCCTCAGGCAATCGGGACGAAGTAAGAAGGGTACCGGACGCCTTGTGAGCTGTAAGCGGTTGATTTTCATGAACTGAGATTGCTATTCTTTGCACGGGAGCAACCAGGCAGGTAGGGGTGCGGGCGTCGAGGAAGCGTTTCCGTGCCTCCGCACATTCAAGTACTTGGAGCCTAAAAATATCCAGTACCCTTTTTGTGACGAAGAGCCACTGGACCGAGCGGAGCGAGGCGCACCGAGCGAAGGCACGGGAGGTCTCCGGTGAGTGTCGATTACTCGCGCGAGAACGTGATGACCCTGGATCCCACGACGTTGAAAGCCATGATCACAGAGCGGGGGCATCACACGGTCGAAATTCAGCTGTATGAGGCGCTGGCCAAAGGGGGCGCGCTCGGGCCGACCGTCGGAAACGTCGTGCGGGAGCTGCTCGCAGTGTGGAGGGAGCGCGGACTCCCCTCGGACAGCGGGGATCTGGCCTGGGTCCGTCGCCTCCTCGCCATGGCGGAAGCCGTCCAGAAGGGCGGGACGCTGGATTTGGCAGAGTTTGCCGGCACGCCGCTGGATGCGCGGGACCGGCAGGTTGTCGAGCGGCTGCTCTTCGAGCGGCGTTCGGTGCGCTACTGGACCGAGGAGGAGGTGCCCGATTGGATGATCGACGAGATCATGCGGGCGGGCCTCTGGGCGGCCCATGGATGCAACCTCAACTCCCTGCGCTTTCTCGTGGTCCGGGAACGGAACGAGCCCGGCCTGTTTCGCGGCTCCGATATCCCCGGGGGCCCCGTGCACATCGTCGCCTGCCAGGACCGGCGCGTGTACTCGATCCAGCCGGGGTATGTGCAATACCCGGACATGCTGGAGAAGAACCGCCTGCTGGACTGCGGGGCGGCGATGGAGAACATGGTGCTCATGGCCCACGCCCTGGGGCTGGGGGGCTGTTGGCTGACGTTCCGGAACGAGATGCTTGCCCGCATCCGGGAGCGATTCCACCTCCCCGCCCACATCGAGATCGTCACCTATGTCGACGTGGGCTTTCCCAAGCAAACGCCGATGCCCCCCGGCCGCATTGCCGTCCAGGATGCCGTCCTCGTCAGGCGGTAACGGTGGCCGCCCGCCTGGGACAGGTGACGTAGAATACGGGACGTTGCGACATTATTGACTTTATGCCACCGGGCCTGCCCGTAAGGGGCCTGGAAGCCTAACTCCGGGCCTCCGCCCCCTGCCCGGCACGCCAGGCGCTTCCAGCCAACTAGGTGATCCCGCCATTCGTCCCGGCGATCGGTCCTGACCGGGTCCCCCCCTTCCGGGCGTGAAGGCCGGGGCGATCACTTGACAGGCGATACCGGGGGCGCTAGGTTGCCGGTAAAGATCGGGGCCGGGGCCCTCCTCGCAGCAGGCCACCACCGGCCCGTCGGGATGCAAGGTCGCCAAAAGCGGCGAATCCGGCGGGACTCGGTCGGGATCGAACGGGATGACGGCCCGGACGATGTTCTCCTCTCCGACCGGGAGACGGATTCGCCAGGATCCGACCAAACCGTTTCACCCTTGGTTCGAACGGGCAACATGCATACTTCTGCGGTGGAGACCCATCACGCGCTCCTGCGGATGCTTCTGTTTGAACCGCAGAAGGCAAGGGGCTTTCTGTTCGAGCATAACGCCGAGACGGCGCCGTCCGTGCCCGTTCCCGACTGGTCCCGTCTTGGCGAAATGGCGGAACAGGAGGGGGTTTCCGCAGTTCTGTTCCATAACATCAAGAAGCATAACCTGCAACATCTCGTCCCGCCGGAATGCTACAGGGACTTGTCCAACCAGTTCCATGTCAACCTGAAGCGCAACCTGCTGGTCATCGGCGCATTGCGGCAGGTGCTGGCATCCTTTCAGGAGGCCGGCATTCACTGCATCATCCTGAAGGGCATCGCCCTTGCAGAGCGCGTGTACCCGAATATTGCCATGCGGGGGATGTCAAACGTCGATATCCTGGTCAGGAAAGCGGATCTCTTCAACGCCGACGAACGTCTGTGCTCCTTAGGATACACTTCGCAAGACAGTACCGCGACACAGGCGATCCTTAACCCCGCCGGGTATCTCGCCAGCCTGGAATACCGCAAACATGAACCGGCCCCCTTAAGCCTTCACGTTCACTGGCATCCAGTCAATACGTCGATCCCGGCGGCCATCTTCGCCGAGCGTATCGATATCGACCGGCTCTTGGAACGCGCCACGGCGAGCGTCGTGGCCGACAGCCAGGCCTGGATTCTGAGCCCGGAGCATCTGATCATCTACCTTTGCGAACACGCCCTGAGGATCGGCCATTCCTTTGACCGCCTGATTCTCGTCTGCGATATCTTTTACGCCATAAAGGCCTTTGAAGATACCATCGACTGGGACTTTCTTGTCGAGGAGAGCCGTCGCTTCAACCTCTCCCGGTTCGTGTATCACGGGCTGACCATCGTGAAATATCATACCTCGTTGAATATCCCGGAAGCGTGCATGGCAAAACTGCGACCGCCCGATATCTCATGGGGGGAAAGGTATTTTCTCACACTCCAGTTCAACAACCGGCGAATCAGGGGGAGCAGTTACTTCATCTACCTGACGATGCACAGGGGCTTTTTCGCCAAGATCGCATTCATCGCCCGGACCGTCTTTCCGCCGGTCCGGATCCTCCGGCAGCGACAGTACCGGAAAGACGTTGCATTCTCAAAATCACTGTATCTCCAGCGAGCCAGGGAGATCATTTCGCACATTTTCCTGTGGTCCTTTAGCAGGGCGAGCGCTGCTCACGGCAAGAGAAAGATGACGAAGGCCCTTCAGTGACAACCAAGAAAGAACCATCCGGGCTGAATCGAGGGGACTGCGGGACTGCTCTGCAGACGGAAGAAGCCACCTTCTTCGAGGAGTGGCTGGCCGCAGGCCAGCCCCCGGAGCAGCTCTCGATCAGCGCCGTCTGCAACGCCCGCTGCCTCTTCTGCTCGAACCGGATGAATCCTTTCCCGGTCACGCAAAATGTGTTTCGGGACATTGAAGACGTCAAGCTGCAGCTCTCGTTGAGCTCCGCCAACCATCAGGGCGATATTCACATGAGCGATTCCCTGCCGGGGCGGATTTCGGAAGGGGAGGCCTTTCTGCACCCCCGGTTTTTTGACATTCTCACCCTCGTCCGGGAAAAATTCCTGGCCAATTGCCTGCACTTCACGACCAACGCTTCCCTGCTCGACGAGCGTTTCGTGCAAAAACTCGAACCCTTCCGTCCGGTCGAAATCAACATTTCCCTGCACTCCACGCAGCCGAAGCTGTGGACCCGGATTTTCCAATCTTCGGAGAGACGAGCCCGGACTGCCTTGAACTCTTTTGATCTTCTGAAGAAGCATCACATCGACTTTACGGGAACCATCGTCCCTTTGCCCCGAATTTGCGGGTGGAACGACCTCGAAAACACCTTTGCTTTCCTGGTGGGCGCGGGGGCCAAATCCATCATTCTGTGGTGGCCTGGGTTCTCGGAAAAAACGCCTGCCGGGTTAAAAAGGGAAATCGAATGCCCCTGGGATGAATTCGGGGATTTCGTGAAGCACATGCAGGAAAAGTTTCCACGATTTCCGGTGATCCCGCAGCCGAACCCGCTGGAGCCCCGGAGGTTGCCGATCAAGCGGATCATGAATTTTACGCTTCAGGGAAACCTGAAGACCTTCGGGGGGGCTTTTCGGCACGTGCTGTGGCTCGTTTCCGAGGCAGCCTATCCGGAAATGTCCAAACTGGTGGCGGAATTTGCGCAGGATGTCCCCAATGAACACCATGTCTTCCCGGTAAGAAACAGATCTTATGGCGGCAACATCCAGGTCAGCGGGCTGCTGATGGTCTCAGACTTTCTGGCTGCGGGAACGGAGGCACTGCAGAGGTGGCCAGCCGTCGATCTCGTGCTTGTTCCCAAAATGGCGTTTGACGCCTTCTTTCGCGATCTGCAGAAGACGCCTGCCTACAAGATTCCGGAAGGGCTGGGAAGAACTACGTGGTTGGTCTTTGAGAAGGGCTCGTTCCTTTCTCTCAAGGGTCGCGGGTTCGTCACGCCGGAGAATGATCCCCAAAAGACCCTTGAGAAGTTGCTGAAGGTCATTGACGAATCGATACAGGCGGACAAGCTTGATGTCCTTTCGGCGATGGTTGCCGCCTTTCCGATTCCGACCTCGGAAGGCATTCTGAAAGAAGGGGAATTCGGGGACTTTTTGAAGGGGATCAAGAAGGGCCAGTCTCCGACCGGAGCGTTCGAGAAGCGCGTATTTGAAAAGCTTGACGACCATCGCGTTGTTTGCATGGAAGAGCGGCCGACCGCAGATCCGTCCGAAGCGTCTGCTCGCTGGGTATTTTTCAGGAGAATAGGAAAGGACTGGAAGCTGGAAATGATTTTCTTTTCGCGCATTTCTGTTGACAGTGGATCAGATGGTTCGCTATGAAGGGTGTATCTTTATTGAACCTATTGAAAAGGATGCCGTAAGCGCAATAGGGGGAGGAACATGAAAGACGACAGGAAAGAGTGGGTCCCGCCCCAATTGATCGTCCTGGGCAGGGGAACGCCGGAGGAGAATGTCCTGGGCGGCTGCAAGACCTCAACGCTGACGGGTTCCGGCGCCACGAAGACCAGCTGCAAGAAAAAAACGGGTTCTACTTGCGCCTCAACCCGGTGCAGCACCATTTCCAAAACGTCTTAGGTTTTCGTTCTTGGATAGACAAGCGAACCTCAGTAAAAGCGCGAGACGCATCCCACGGCTGCCCCTCGAAGGCAACATCGATCTGACCTACCGGTGTAACTGCAACTGCCGCCACTGCTGGCTGTGGCTGCCGGCAAACGACAAAGTCGAGAAACGGGAGCTTTCATTCGACGACATCGATAGAATTGTGGGTGAAGCCCGGGCGATGGGCTGCCGCAGGTGGCTGATTTCCGGCGGCGAACCCATGCTGCGTCCCGACTTCGTCGATATTTTCGATATGATCACGCGCCGCTCGCTTTCCTATTCGCTGAATACGAACGGCACGCTGATCACGCCGACCATCGCCCGCCTGCTGCGAAGAAAAGGCGCGAAGATGGTCGCTCTCTACGGGGCGACCGCGGAAATCCACGATCACATTACGCGGACCCCCGGATCCTTTGCGGCGGTCCTGCGGGGTTTTGCCTACCTCCGGGAGGCCAGGGCGGGTTTCATCGTCCAGCTCATCCCCATGCGCGACAATTATCATGAGTTCGACGCCATGATGCGGCTCGCCCGCTCCCTGAGCCCCGTGTACCGCGTGGGCGCACCGTGGCTGTACCTTTCCGCCTGCCGCAGCGCCGTCCGCAACCGCGAAATTTCACGGCAGAGGTTGGACCCGGCGGATACGATCCGCGTCGAACCGCCCGATGCCGTCGATGACGATGGGCCGATGACCCAGATCGAGGGGGACGGCAAGCCGCCGTCCCGCCTTCAGCCCGGCGCAGACGGCCGGCTTTTCGAGGCCTGCATCGAAGGATGCCGGGATTTCCACATCGATCCCTACGGCGGTATGACCTTCTGCCCCTTCATCAAAGACCCTGCGCTGCGCTACAATCTGCGGAAGGGAAGTTTTCGGGAGGCATGGGATGCGTTCATCCCTTCGCTTGCCGAGAAGGTACACGCCGATCCGGAGTATGAGGAAAACTGCGGCCGCTGCGAAAAACGCGTGGATTGCCGCTGGTGCCCCGCCTATGCCTACCTGGAAGAAGGCCGATACTCGGCGAAGGTCCCGTACCTGTGCGCTCTTGCGGATGGAACGCGATCTTACAAGGAAAACTGGCTGCGGCATCACCGCCGGTATTTCCGAATTGCCGGCGTAACGATCCGGGTGGATTCCGATCTTCCGTTCACGGAAAAGACCTTTGACCCGAAGTTCAAGAAGTTCGAAGCGGAGGGCCCGTCGGAAGATACGATTTCCTTGCGCCATCATTTTTCGGTCCCGAAATTTGACCGGGACGACACGGGCCAGGAGATGTACCGCCGGGCGCCCTGGGCGATCTACCGCAAGGGCCGATCCTGGATCTATCTGGGCATCGGGCCCGGGCGGCGCGATCGATCTATCCACTGCGCGGCCGCATTTAATGAGGGGCATACGCGGGGGCGGATCTACAACCACGGCGAAGCCCGTTTTCGCCATGGGAACCTGCACGCCCTGACGCTGTTCCCCTCCGATCAGATCCTGCTGGCGCGGGCGCTTGCCGACCGCCAGGCCTGCTTTGTCCACGCCGCGGGGGTGGACATCGGCGGGAAGGGGCTCCTGCTGGTGGGGCATTCCGGAGCCGGGAAAACCACGGCGGCGAGAATGCTGCGGACGCATGGGGAAGTGCTCTGCGACGACCGGATCGTCGTGCGCCGCTGGCCGGAGGGGCTCCGCATCCACGGGACCTGGAGCCACGGCGAGCTGCCGGACGTGTCCGCCGGCTCCGCCCCGCTTTCCGCCATCCTGTTCCTCGAAAAGGCGGATGGAAACCGCCTCGTGCCGGTGACGAGGACCATCGAGATCGCGCGGCTTCTTGCCCAGCATGTGGTGAGGCCTCTGGTGACGGCCGACTGGTGGGAAAAGATCCTGGCCCTGGTAGACACCGTGGCGCGGGAGGCTCCGGCATACCGACTCGAGTTCGACAAGAGCGGCCGGATGATTGAGGATGTCGCGAAAATACTGTGAAACGTCCCCGCCGATCGGGATCACGGCATGACGGAACGCACGTATGTTGATAAGAGGAATATCGGTCATGCCCCCCACTGGGGAGGAGAGGGGCCTCCCGCGGTTCATCTCGACATCGAGCTAACGGAGCGCTGCAACAACACCTGCATCCACTGCTGCATCAACAAACCGGCTGGGGACAAGCGGAGCCTGGCCCGCGAGCTTGAGACCTCCGCCTGGAAGGACATCCTCCGCCAGGCCGCCGAGCTGGGGGTGATGACGGTCCGTTTCACCGGCGGCGAGCCGCTGCTCCGGCAGGATTTTTCCGACCTGTACCTGTTTGCGCGCCGCCTCGGGCTGAAGGTGATGCTGTTCACCAACGCCCGGCTCATCGGGCCGCACATCGCCGCACTGCTGGCCGATGTTCCCCCCCTCGAAGATATCGAGATTTCCGTATACGGCATGAGCAGGGAGTCCTATGAAGCCGTCACGGGCGTTGACGGTTCTTACGCCGAGTTCCGCAATGGCGTGCAGTGTCTGCTCGACAGAAAGATCCCTTTCGCTGTAAAAGGAGCGCTGCTGCCGCCCAATAAACATGAAATGGCGGAATTCGCTGCCTGGGCGGCCGCCAACACTCGGATGGATATCCCTCCCACGTACGCCATGTTCTTTGACCTGCGGGGGCGGCGGGATTCCGCCGCCAAAGACAGCAGGATCAGGCGCCTGCGCGTCTCTCCCGAAGAGGGCCTGCAGATCCTCACCCGGCATCCGGACCGGTACCTGAAGGAGATGTCCGAATTCTTTGAAAGGTATTCATCGCCTCCCGGTGACCGGCTGTTCACCTGTGGAATCGGACCGGGTTGCGTGGATGCCTACGGTGTTTTCCAGCCCTGCCTGTCGCTCCGACACCCCGATTTGACTTCTGATTTAAAAAGAGGCGCCCTGAAAGAAGCCCTGGCGTCCGGAGTCACCCGCCTTCGAGAAATGAAGGCCACGAATCCGCTTTATCTCAAACGATGCGCACGCTGTTTCCTGAGGGGCTTCTGTGAGCAATGCCCGGCCAAGTCATGGTCTGAACACGGCACGCTGGACAGGCCGGTCGAATACTGCTGCCGGGTGGCCCATGCGCAGGCCCGGTTTCTGGGGCTCGTCATGGAGAAAGAACGGGCATGGGAGGTCCGCGACAGCGCAGAAAGAATACAGAACCTCAGAAGGAGAGTGGCGGCGACATGAAGAAGATACGGATGGACATGGTTTTTTCCCACTCCAGCGATGTGGTGTCGAGGGAAATTGACGGCGCTTTGATTATCGTCCCCCTCACATCCGGCGTGGGCGATATGGAAGACGACCTGTTTTCCATGAATGAATCCGGTACGGAAATCTGGAGCATGCTGGACGGCAAAAAGACCTTGCAAGAGATCGTCGAGGCCCTGGCTCGGCAATACCATGCCGAGCCGGGAGAGATCGAACGGGACGTCGCTGGAATCGTCGAGGAATTGCTCAAAAGGAGAATGCTTGTCGAAGCGACCGCCGCGTGAATACCTGCATCCCGCGATGCGGAAAGTCGGCCTGCCCCTTTCCGGAGAGGCCCTGATTGCGCTCATGCAGACTGTGCATGGGAAAGGATTCCCCTTCCGATTCAGCGCCGGCGGATACAGCATGACGCCCTTCATCAGGGATGGCGACGTGATCACCGTCTCTTCCCTGGCTTCGCATGCGCCGCGTCGGGGGGACGTCGTGGCGTTCGTCCACCCGGAAACACAACGGCTTTGCCTGCACCGGGTGCTGTCCGTCCATGGAGACAGCTTCTTCATCCAGGGCGACAATATGCCTGAAAGACCGGACGGTGTGATTCCGCGAGAGGCGATTCTCGGGCGGGTCACGGGTATCGAGCGCGCCGGCAGGAGAGTCAGACTGGGGCTCGGCCCCGAACGCCTGCTGGTCGCCATTCTGAGCCGATGCGGAGGCATGGCCCTGACCCGGCGGTATGCCGGCTGGCTCCATGCCTATTTCAGCAGGAGCCACGGATCGTGCGAAAAGCGTTAGTATCCTATACGAGCCTGCCCGATTTTGCGCTCTGGGATGCACTCGGGGACAGGCGGATTCCGCTGTCCTTCGATCTCGAGGTGACCGCCCGCTGCAACAACAATTGCCGTCATTGCTACATCAACCTCCCGCCGGACGATAGCGCGGCTCTGCGTGATGAACTGACGCTGGAGGAAATCAGCCGCATTGCGGACCAGGCTGTCTCCCTCGGGTCCCTCTGGTGCCTGATAACGGGCGGCGAACCTCTTCTCCGAGCAGATTTTCCTGATCTGTACCGGCTGCTGAAGAGCAAGGGCCTGTTGGTTTCCCTTTTTACCAATGCCTGCCTGGTCACGGAGAAGCACATACAACTGTTCAGGAGCTATCCCCCGCGGGATATCGAGGTCACCGTGTATGGCGCCACGGGCGAGACGTATGAACGGGTGACCCGTAGTTCCGGCTCCTATGCGGCGTTCCGCCGCGGCCTGACCCTGCTGCTCGAGGGGGGGGTCAAGGTGAATCTGAAGACCATGGTGCTGCGTTCCAATAAGCATGAACTGCCGGCTATCGCCCGTTTCTGCCGAGAAAGAACGAAAGGCCCTTTTCGCTTCGATCCCATGCTGCACCTGCGGTTTGACGGAAACGAGCGAAGAAACGATGAAATACGCGCAGAGAGGCTGACGGCCGAGGAGATCATCGGGATTGAACAGGCGGATCCGGAGCGGTTGGCGGCCATGGAAAAGAGATGCGGCATGCTGGAGACAGCCGCCGCCGAGGCAGGACCGGATTATCGTCTTTTTCAGTGCCAGGCGGGAGGAGAGAGTTTCGCCGTGAGCTGCAACGGTCTCTTCCGTCTCTGCTCGTCTCTGTGGCAGCCTGACTGTCTCTACGATCTGTGCCAGGGCACGCTGGCCGAAGCCTGGTTCGATTTCACCCCGCGGATACGCGCAATCACCTCGGACAACACTGAATATCTCGAGACCTGCCGCCTGTGTCCCCTCATGAATCTGTGCCAATGGTGCCCCGCCCATGCCCATCTGGAGTGCGGCCGCATGGATGAACGGTGTGGATACTTCTGCCGCGTGACACAGGCACGGGCGGAAGCGTTCGGGAAGCGGGAAAAGGCGGCATCCACATCCGAAGAAAGATGAAGGGCTTATCCTGCTCCCAGTGAAGTCGACGCCACCCTGACGCTCTGGGGGGATCCCTGGCGCGGAGGTGGCTACGGTCGACAACAGTCCCGAGCCCGTGGAACGCTGGATTGCCAAGGGCCGAGCGGCGCTCGTGCTCGCCATCCCGAAGGGGGAGACGACAATCGCGGAGGCCGCCCGCCGGCACGGCCTCAGGGCCGGTCGAGGCGGCCGACCTGGACAGGCACGCGCGGAAGATCGCCGTCATGGGGGAGGGGCAGGAAATCGGGGCCCCACACCGCCAGCTCCAGCTCGTACCGCCCGGGGGCGGGAGGCGCGGGGATCACCCAGGCCACGGGAACGGCTTGGCCGGGAAACACGTCGTCCGGGAGGGGGACAAGGTCGGTCGAGACGGGGCGCCCCGCCAGGAGCCAGCGCGTCCGCAGGATGAAGCATCCGAAGTAGGACCGGGGCGTGGCCAGCCACAGGGCGCTCCGGCCCGCTCCCCAGATCGGCCACTCCGCCCCCAGCTCGGGCAGGTCCGCCGAGGCATACCAGAGGGCGAGATCGTGAAGCGTGGCGAGCCGTCGGAACGGCATCGCGTCGGCGGTGCCGCGGGCGGTGGGCCGCCACGGGACGGCTCCGACATTTCGGACCAGCGCCGACGCCTGGATCGGCTGGCTGACGCCGACCGCCAGCTCCGGGGGCCCGAGCCAGGTCAGCGCCGCGCGGGGCTCTCCGCTCGAGGACGCTTCCGGGGAGACGAGGACGGGCCGGACCAGGCGGAAGACGTCTCCCCCTATCTCCAGACGGTAACTCCCCGGGGACCGGGGGGTTTCCAGGGGGAGGGCGGTCAGGTACTGACCCCCCGCCGGCAGGAGCGTCGGGAGGTAGGTCGCGACACGCTCCTCGACCCGGGGGCCGCCGTCCGCTGGAATCCAGGTCACCCGGACCGGTCGGATCCCGAGGGGGCCGGGGTTGACCCACGGGGCTCCGGATCGTTCCAGGAGGAGGAGCCGGAGCCGGAGCGGGCGCCCGGCGGGAAGGCCCGCAGGCAGCGATGCCTCCGCATCCAGGCCGGCTGCCCGCCGCGAGGCGGGCGGGATGCGATACAGCTGGATGTCCGGCAAGGCAAGGATCCGCTCCAAACCCGGGATCGGCGGCGCGCCCTGGCGCCAGGCGGCGCGCGCCGCCTCGGGCAGCGCATCCAGGTGCACCGCCAGTGTCCGAACGCCCAGGGCGCCCAGCGCCTCCACGACGCGGGGGGACAGCCCTTCGCCGTTCACCAGGGCGGCGATCTCGTAGTAGGAGCCGGGCCGGAATCCGGAATAGCCGTTGACCAAGGGCGCCCAGTCGCGCGTACTCTGCAGCGCGTAGGTGGCCTCGGTCAGCGGGTCGTAGATGGAAAAGGGGATCTCCAGGACGGCGCCCTCCGCGGCTCGCTCGCGCAGGATTCGGGTGACCGCAGCGTCGCCGAGGGACACGGGCCGGAGGGGGACGGGGACATGGAGGGCCTCCAGCGTCATGGCCGCCAGGGCGAGGCCTCCCAGGATGGCGCCGGGCTGCGGCAGCGCCGGCCGTCGCTCCCGCAGGAAGTCGGCGAGGCGGGCGAGACCGGCGGCCGCGAAGAGGGCCAGGGGGACGAGGGCGAGGAGCGCGAAGCGGGCGGGGACGCGAATGCCGCCGAGCCCCGGCAGGCCAAGGAACAGACCGAGATAGGGGAGCGGCCACTGGGCCGGGGCGTCGCCCCAGATCAGGATGGGGCCGAGCGCCAGGACCAGGGCCGTCGCGCCCACCAGGGCCAGCGCAGGCGCTGCGGCGGGCCAGGCCGCCCCCCCGCGCGTGGCGACCCGCCGCCGGGACGCCAGCCCCCAGGCGGCCAGGCCCCAGGGCAGGAGGCCGAAGAAGAGGGCGCTCTCCCAGGGAGCATCCCGGCGCCGGAACTTGGCCGTGGCGGCCCCGTAGAGCCAGTTGGCCTGGTCGGCGGCAAGAAAGCTGGCCGGCTCGGCGCTGTAGCGCACGAGGTCGCCGAGGCCACGCTGATAGCCCCACTGGGCTTGCGAGTGGGCATAGGGGAGCGCCACGGGGAGAAAGAGGAGGGCCCCGACGAGCAGGGCGACGGCGAGGTGCGACAGGGCCTGCAGGCGAGGCCATCGCCCCCGCTCCTGCCAGGTGCGCACCGCCAGGTAGGGGACGAGGAGAAGCCCTGCCATGATGCCCAGGTAGGCAGAGCTGAGGAACTGGCACCAGAGCAGACCGCTGGCGGCCACAGCTAGGGTCCACCGCGGCCGCCGGAGCCACGCCTCCACGGCCAGGAAGACCAGGGGAGTCCACCAGGCGGACGACAGCTGCAGGTGAACCAGGTGCGGGAAGCGGGGGAGCGCGAACGCGTACACGAACCCCGCCACCAGGGCGGGCCCCCGGCGTCCGAGGAGGGCCCAGGCCAGCCAGGCCATGCAGAGTCCATTGAGGACGAAGGCGCCCAGCAGGGTCAGATTGCAGGCGAGGATGGGATTCCCCGTCAGAAAGTAGAGCGGGGCGAAGAGCGGCTGGTCGCCCAGCAGGCTGTCCGAGAAGGCCAGCGCATCGCGGGCCGGGTAGAATATGTTGGCCTGAAAGAGCCGCAGGGGGGCATGAGCTAGTGCATGGGCCCCCCAGCTCAGGATGTAGGCGGTGAGAGGGGGGTCGGAGGCGCTGGCGAGGTTTTCGTGGGTGATGAGGTGATCAGTGAGATGCGCCGCCAGCGGCCAGGTCAGGCCCACGGCGGTGATCGCGTAGAGGGCGAGAGCGCCAAGGAACAGGCGGGCTGTCGGGCGGCCTGCGGGCGAAGGCCCGGGCTGAGACATGCTCAGGCGTTCCCGCACGGCATCAGCCCGGACATGTCACGTACACCGCGGAGGCGCCAAAGGCGCGGAGACAACGACAGCCTCCTCGAGCTTGCGGAGGGGGGCCTTGCATCCTCGTGTTCCGTGCTCCCCCATCCGGGGACGGGCAAACGCACGGGATCGCGCCGGCGCGATTCCCACAGCTTTATCCCTTTCTGGTGAAAGAGGCCGCTTCCCCACGTGGTGCTTCCTCGATATTGGTGAGGGCGTGCAGCAAGCCAGCTGCTCACCCAGCCTGGACGACGAAGAACCCAGCCGCAACGATGCGGGACAATACCGCACGTGTCAAGCAGTTCCGAAGCCCGGAGGCGGGCTTGTGGATGGGGTAGAGATCAGGTCGATTTGGGGACGCAGCAGGTCTTGTCAGTGTATTGTGTGTGGGGAGGGTCGCCCGGGAGGACAATGAGGCTGAATTGTCCTGGTCTTGTCGGCCGTCGCCGTCAGAAACACGGAAGCCCCCTGACCCCGGGGGCCAGGAGGCAGTCAGCGTCGTGTCCTCAACGGGATGTGGGAGACGGCGACGGACTCGTGGGCGGCGCGGTCGTGGGTGGGACGACGGTCAGCCAGCCGGAGGGGCATTTCTTGACATAGGGGTAGTAGGCGCGGGAATCCGGGCAGTAGTACCAGTAGATGGGGGGCGGCGCGGGCTCTTGCTGGAAGTACACGGGTGGAGGCGGCGGAGACGCCACCGGCGGTGCGTAGTAGGGGGAGGCGTAGTCCGGGTACGCGGGTCCCCACCACCACGGAGCTCCCCACCAGATGTCGGGCCCGATCACGACGCCGCCGTCGCCGCCACCATGCCCATGAAAAACTCTCCCCCCATGCCGGCCGCCCCACGCATGGCGGGCACCCCCATGCCCGTGAAAGTTCTCACCCCGCCTCGCGAGCGCCGGCGATGACGCGCCGAACAGGAGGGCTGTCATCAGCAGGACCGCAGGAATGATCTTCTTCCGCATCTTCCCTTCCCCTTCGACCTCGCGCTCCTTCGACGAACCTGATCGCAGCCAGCCGGTTTGATGGGAGATGCCGAGCCGCTTTTTTGCACATCCCTCGAGCTGACTCCGGCGGCAGAGCCCGAGCGGGTCTGTGTAACCGGTATCCAGGGTGGCGGCACGGCAAAAATCCCCGCCACACGACGATAGGTCTACGTCTGGTAGTAATATATGACACTGAGCGTCCTGCGGACAGGGTGTGCTGCAAGCCCGCGCCCCTGCCGGGCAACTTGGCAGTGAACCGCGCGCGAAAAAGGGGGAAATGCGTCTTTGCGCGTTGTTCGGGTGCCCCCCATCCAGATCGCTGGTCTCTGCATCCAGGGTCAGATGGCCTTCAATTCGCTGCCCAAGGGGTGGATTCCCCGGAGCCGCGCCCGCGCCGGCTGGCCCGGAGCGCATTGGCGGCGTATAATGCCGCGATCATCGTCGAACCGAGAGGAGATCGGATGCAATACCGTCCGTTTGGCACGACCGGCTTCCAGGTATCCGTCCTGGGGTTCGGTGCAATGCGGCTGCCGCTCCGGGGTCCGGGGGCCGGCGACATCGACCTGCCCCAGGCCGTGCGCATGCTCCGCACCGCGATCGACGCGGGGGTCAATTACGTCGACACAGCCTTCGGCTATCACGACGGCCGGAGCGAAGCGGTGGTGGGACAGGCGCTTCGGGACGGCTACCGCCGCCGGACCAAGTTGGCGACCAAGCTTCCCTCCTGGCGGGTCAAGTCCGCCGCCGACTTCGATACGTTCCTGGGCCAGCAGCTCGACCGCCTGCAGACGGAGGACATCGACTTCTACCTGCTGCACAATCTCAATGCGGCCGACTGGCCCCGGGTGAAGAACCTCGGCATCCTGGAGCGCGCCGGGCGGGCTCTTCGCGACGGACGGATCGGCGCCCTGGGCTTTTCCTTCCACGATCAGCTCCCGCTGTTCAAGGCGATCGTGGACGCTTACCGCTGGGATCTGTGTCAGATCCAGTACAACTTCATGGACATCGCGTACCAGGCCGGCCGGGAAGGGCTAGAGTACGCGGCCGGCCGGGGCATCCCCGTGGTTGTGATGGAGCCCATCCGCGGCGGCCAGCTCGCCCAAGAGCCGCCGCCGGCCGTGGCGGAGGTCTGGGCCCGCTCCGCCATTCGCACCACGCCCGCGGACCGGGCGCTGCAATGGCTGTGGGATCAGCCCACGGTCACCACGGTCCTCTCCGGGATGAGCAGCCTGGAGCAGGTGGAGCAGAACCTGGCCAGCGCCGCGCGCAGCCGGCCCGGCAGCCTGCCGGAGACCGAGCGCGTCCTCTACCTCTATGCCAAGGCCGCGTACGAGGGCCTCAAGCCCATCCCCTGCACGCAGTGCAAGTACTGCCTGCCCTGCCCAAACGGCGTGGACGTGCCGCGCAACTTCGAGCTGTACAACGACACCGTCATCTACGGCCATGCCGACAAGACCCGGCGCACCTACCGCATGTTCTTCCCCGCCGAGCACCACGCGGACAAGTGCGAGCGCTGCGGTGAGTGCGAGCCAAAGTGCCCGCAGCACATCCCCATCATGGAATGGCTCCCCAAGGTCGAGGCGCGCCTGGGCGACCACGGCCGGATCGGGGGGTCCCGCGCCTCAGCCGCGAAGCGGTGAGGGGGGCCCGACCGTCGAGGGGACGTTGCTTCTTTGTTCTCCTTGCTCCAGACAGACTGAAGAGGTGCCGGCGTAATCCGCAAACACCCGCCCCGCCCACCGGCTCCGCCGACCCCGCCGGCCCCGTGTCCCTTGGACAGACAACCGCGCGGCAGGACGTTGCCTATTCAGTAAGGCGGTGAGACACTGCTGAGGGCCGGGGCTGGAAGCGAGGCGATGGCATCTGAGCACCGACGGCGGAGAAGCCGTACGACGCCTTGCGGGAGACGATCGATACATCCGAGTTCCTTACCGCGCCCAATGGTCGAGTCCGGGACCCGGAGAGAGGTCCGGGCGACAGCGAAAGGAGGCTCTCGATGCTCGTGATCAGCGCGAAGGGGATCATCTATGATGTTCCGGAAAAAGTGCTCGAGAAGCATACGTTTCCCCGCTGGATCGACAAGAAGGACGAGATCCTGAAGATGTTCACCTCCCTGTCCAAGGTCATCAAGGAGTCGAAGACGGGGCTGAAGGGAGATGTCGAGGGGCAGGGGTGCTGCAACCGCTACGCGAACTGGTGCCCGCCGGGAGGAGCGGACATCTGAGCGATCCGGCCAGCCGGGGCTTCACGATGACACGACGGATGCCGCCAGCGGATCATTCGGAGGCTGAAGGGTGCCGCCGGCCCATGCGAGGCCCTGTCTGGAAGCGGGAAACCGTTGGCGGGCAGCGGTCCGCTCCTGAAAGGCCCAGGCCATGAAGAGGGCCCCCGCTCCACAAAAGGGCGTCCTGCGAGACCTTGCCGGTGTCACCGCGTGTCCGCTGACGGCATGCAACCTGAGGTGCTCGTACTGCTACCAGGATGCCGAGCAGTTCTCCGGTTCTCCGCAGTACCTGCCGGGCGTGCATGATCCGGTCCGGCTCGCCGCAGGCCTGGCGCGCCTGCTGTCACTGTCCCGGAGGCCGAACCATTCCATCGTCCTCTCGGGGGGTGAGCCGCTCCTCCTGCCGGAATCGTGGTACCGCGCCTTCTTTTCGGCCATGGATGGCGGGATGCCCGCCTCGAAACAGATCCGCTATTCCCTGCAGACCAACATGCTTCGCTGGGACGATGGGGTCATGTCGCTCCTGGCGGAGCGCCGGGCGCACTTCTCGGTCCATTACGACGGCCCCGGGGGGGACGCTTCGCTCCGCGCCGAGGAGCGACGGGCAAACATCGAGCGGCTGCACGCCAAGGGGTGCTCGATCACCGCGATCGTGGTGGGAACCCCTCCGGCCCTGGCGGAGCTCTCCGCCACCCTCGAGCTGCTCCGACGCTGCGGGGTCAAGCATTACCACCTGAACTGCGTCTCCGGGGAAGGGCGGGGGGCCGGATCGCCGCAGCCCGATCCGGCGCGGAGGGCGGAGGCCGAGTTCGAGAGCGCGTTCTTCGCCTCCCAGAGCGACTTCGCGACCTGGGACCCCGTCATCATGAACAAATTCGCGAGCCATGCCAGGTGGGCGGCCGGGGGGAGGAAGCAGCCGCCCACGCCGGTCCCCCAGCGGTGCGGCGCCGGCACCAAAACGGTCGTCATCTCGTCGGACGGGACGATCTTTCCGTGCGGGTTCTTTCCGCGGGCCGCGGGCCCGATGGGGCACATCGCCGGCCTCCCGGCGCTCGGCGCCGAGGCGGCCCGGTCCATCTCCCGCTGCGGGAAGGCGAGTCCGTTCTTCGAAGAGCGGTGTCCGGAATGTCCGGCCCTTCCGATCTGCGGGGACTACTGCGCCCTCACGCCGACCGGGGACGGCGGCTTCATGGGCTCGTTCTGCGAATCGCAGCGCCGTCTGATGGCCCTGATGGAGGAGAGTCGGCGGCTGGCGACTCTGATTGCCAGGCGGTTTCTGGCGTACCGGACCGCCCGCCCGGGCGAGCGGCCGACGACCTGCGGGGTCACGTACGGCGAGTAGCGGAATGGCCCATCGGCGGGCACCCGTCCACCGAGCGGGTCCCGCCGCAACCGGGGGATTGCCCGCCGGCAGGGAGCGCACAGACGAGCCGGGAGGGACGGGTGGGCGCGTCGCGCCGGGGGTCCGGCACTGTTCTGTATGTCAACTCGGCGCTGCGGGAGAGCGACTGGTTTATCGTTCCGACATCGATCACCACGCTCATGCAGACGCTGCCGCCGCGCTGGCATCGGCAGGGCGTTTTCGCGTGGGAGCTGACCGATGCCCTGATCCGCTCCGCCTCGGCGATCATCCTCGATTGCCACTGGTTCACTTCCCTGCCGGAGACCATCGGCCTCGTGCGGTGGGTGCGCGACCTCTGCCCGCAGACGCCGGTCATCCTGGGCGGCTACACGGCCCAGCTCTTCCACCGGGAGCTTCTGCCTCTCGTCGGCGCGGCCTATGTCATTCGGGGAGACAACGAGCAGGCCTTCCCGCGCCTGGTGGATGCCCTCTGCCGGGGGGATGTCGACGAGGCCCGCCGCCTGCCGAACGTTGCCGGCGCGGATTTCGCCAATCCCATCACCTACCGATTCGGGCCGGAGGATTATGCGGGGATTTTATTCGGGATCGACTGGTTTCCGTCGTACGCGCGCCGCATCGCCATGATCAACAAGGGGAACTGCCTCGGCATGGACCACGAGTTCTACCGCTATCCGCTCCTGGTCATGTCCAAGGGCTGTTCCCAGGATTGCCCGTTCTGCCTGGGGAGCACTAGTCTAGTGTGTCATAAATACGGTGACTTATAGTACGTACTCTGGTATGCTCCTCGGTGAGGAGGAGCAAGCCATGCGTGTGGCGGTGCCGATTGTGCTGAGCCCGCAGGAACGCACCATCTTGGAACGCTGGGCACGGGGGCGGCGCACCCCCGCGCGCCTCGTGCGCCGGGCGCAGATCGTCCTGCGCGCGGCGGCGGGGCAGCGGAACGACGAGGTCGCCCGGGCCCTGGACACGGATCGCGAGTGTGTGGGTCGGTGGCGGACTCGCTTCGCCCAGCAGCGGCTGGCCGGGATCGAGCGGGATGCCCCGCGCCCCGGCCGGACGCCCGCCATCGCCCCGGCGGTCCTGCAGCGCATCGTCACCCTGACGACAACCAGCGCGCCGCCCGCCGCCACCCACTGGAGCACGCGGACCCTGGCGGCCGCGGTCGGCGTGAGCCCGAAGACCGTGCACCGGGTCTGGCAGGCCCACGGCCTGAAGCCGCATCGGGTCCGCCCGTTCAAGGTGAGCCGCGACCGGCGGTTCCTCGAGAAGCTGACCGATGTGGTGGGGCTGTACCTGAATCCCCCTGAGCACGCGTTGGTGCTGTGCGCCGACGAGAAGAGCCAGATCCAAGCGCTCGACCGCACCCAACCCGGCCTCCCGCTGAAGAAGGGCCGGTGCGGCACCCTGACCCACGACTACAAGCGGAACGGCACGACCACGCTCTTCGCCGCCCTGGGGCTCGTGACGGGCCAGCTCATCGGCACGTGCCTGCCCAAGCATCGGCACCAGGAGTGGCTCCGGTTCCTCCGGCTGATCGACGCGCAGACCCCGCCCGACCTGGACCTCCACCTGATCGTGGACAACTACGCCACCCATAAACACCCTGCGGTCCAGCGCTGGCTCGCCCGCCACCCACGCTTCCACATGCACTTCATTCCGACCAGCAGCTCGTGGTTGAATCTCATCGAGCGGTGGTTCCGGGAGCTCACGACCAAGCGGCTCCGCCGGGGCGTCTTCAAGAGCGTCGCCGACCTCATCGCCGCCATTGAGGCCTTCATCGCACACCACAACCGCCACCCCCGGTCGTTCACCTGGACGGCCAAGGTGGAGGACATCCTGGCGAAAGTCGAGCGGGCTCGAGCAGTGCTGCATAAGATGGCATCTGTGTGACACGGTAGACTAGGTGCTACAAACGCCTCTTCGACCGCGCCCAGGTTCCCATCCCCTTTCCCCATCTGGAGAAGATCCTCCGCAGGCTGGAAGGGGACCCCGCGACACCCGCCGCGCATCTCTACTTCAACTGGCCCGTTTCCGAATACCGCTCCTTCTTCGCCCGGCACCGCTTCAGCCTCGACCTCCTGAGCCAGATCGATGTCCTCCCCGACCTGGAGGACCTGCGGGTCCTGGCAGGCGCGTTTCGCAGCAGCCTCTTTTACGTCGGCCTCGGCCATGCCGTCTACAGCGATCGCGCGGACCCGGAGATCGACGTTCGGCGTTATCTCGACGCGTTCGGCCGGCTGAAGTTCTTCGTCTCCCGGGCGCAGTACGACGCGTTGCGGGGCCGCTACGGCGACCGGCTGCTCTCGACGACCGACACCTGGCGGATCCCCGAGCTCTTCGACGGGTTCGAGAGCTGCCTGAAGAGGGCCGTCGCCTCGGCCAGACGGCTCCTCCTGGAGGACCCGCGGGCCTGGGCCTTTCGCCTGATCCTTCGCGACCACCCCGCCTACCGCCGGCGCCTGTTCCGGGCCCTGGGCCTCCGGGCTCGAGAACGTCCGCGGCAGGGCCATGCACTACAGCCAGGAAGAGTACATCCTGCACCGGAACGCCTGCTAGCGTCGGCGGCGCTGAAGAGGGCGTGGCCGCCGCCTCGATCCGGGCCATTCGCGCTTCCGATCCATTGCGCCTATTCGCTTGACACGCCTCCCGCTCTGAGACATTCTGTGTCGGCCCGCGGGGGTTGCGTGCGGCTGTGGCCCGCCATGAACGGGTGTCTGCCCGACCCGCCGCCGGGGGTCTTACGCTTCGCAGCTCCTTGGGCCGCCATTTCCCATCTCCATCTCCAGGGGCGCCGGTCCGCCAGCGCCGGCGGAAGGCATGGCGCGTGCGGGCGTAAACGTCCCGGAGAGCCGGAGTGCCTATACGGCGTCACTGTCTTGCGCGAAGGTCCAGATGCGTTGTTCAGAGGAGGATGGTTTCGATGCGACGGATTCTTATGATCGTGGCGGTAGCGCTGTTCATGCTGGGGGCGACGGCGGACGTCGGCTCGGCGGCCCGCCCGGGGGGGACGTTCAACTTCGTCGTGCCCTACGGCGGGGACGTGTTCACCCTGGATCCGCACCGGACGCCGAACACCAACGACATCATCGTGACCATGAACATCAACCGCAGCCTGTACAGCTGGGACGACAACGCCAACCGGCCCAAGCTGGAACTGGGCGAGAAGGCAGAGGTGTCTCCGGACGGCCTGGTCTACCGGATCGCGCTCCGGAAGAACGTGAAGTTCCACAACGGCCGCCGGATGACCGCGGACGACATCATCTGGAGTTATGAGCGGATTCTGAATCCGAAGATCGCGTCGCCGTCGGCCCGCTTCATCCGGGTGATCAAGGGGGCCCAGGAGTTCGAGGAGGGGAAGGCCACCCATAGCTCCGGCCTCCGGAAGATCAACGACTTCACACTCGAGATCACCATGGACAAGCCGATCGATCCGGCCTATACGCTGTACGAGGGAGGAACGGCCATCCTGCCGCGCGAAGAGGTGGAGAAGCGCGGGGACGCCTTCGGGACCGATCCGGTGGGCCTGGGCCCCTTCAAGTTCCTCCGATGGGTGAAGGGCAGCGAGATCGTCCTGGTCAAGAACCCCGACTATTACGAGAAGGGGAGGCCGTATCTGGACAAGGTGGTGTACAAGGTCATGCCCGAGGGGGCCGCCCGCGACGCCGCCTTCCGCGCCAAGGAGCTGGACGCGACCGTGGTGGGCGCGGCCCAGTACCCCGCCTACGAGGCGGACCCGGAGATCTCCAAGAACCTGGTGGAGGTGGCCGAGCTGTTCACGCGCCTCATCGGCTTCAACCCGAGGTTCGAGCCCTTCGCCAAGAAGGAGGTCCGCCAGGCCATCAACTACGCCATCAACTCCCGCCTGATCATCGATCGCCTACTGAAGGGCAAGGCCTTCCCGGCGGTGGGCTACCTGCCCACGACCTCGCCGGCGTTCGATCCCAAGGCCAAGGGGTACGAGTATAATGTCGAGAAGGCCAAGGAGCTGATGAAGAGGGCGGGGTACGAGAATGGCTTCACCTTCGAGTGCATCGGGACCAGCAACGAGTCCTGGGGGATCCCGGTGGTCGAGGCCATCATGCCCTTCCTGAAGCAGATCAACATCACGGTGAAGCCCCAGCAGCTGGAGGGGGGCACGCTGTCCGACCGGATCCGCAAGATGGAGTACCAGGCCTTCATCTGGTCGGTATCCAGCGGCGCGGGTGGCGACGCCCTCCAGGCTCTCGCCCGCTGGGGCTCGAAGAATTCGGCCGCGGGCGGGAACTTCGTCGAGTACAGCAACCCCGAGTTCGACAAGCTGCTGGATCAGGCCGGCAAAGAGCGGGATATCGCCAAACGAAACGAGATCCTGCGCAAGGCCGACGCCGTGTTCCGGGAGGACGCGCCGGTCTGGTTCTTCAACTACAACAAGGCGGTGATCGCCCACCAGCCGTGGGTCCACGGCATCAAGAAGGCCGCGATCGAGATGATGTTCCAGGACCTGACCGATCTCTGGGTGGACGATAGCTCTCCGCGGGCCAACGTCAAGTAGGCGCCATCCCCCGGGGAGCGGGGGGCCGCGGAAATCCGAGGGTGTTTGCGGCCTCGAACCCGGACCCCGTCGCGAGGTTCGGGTTCACGCTGGTGTTTCCGTCAGGGCAGCGGGCGGCCGTTAGGGTCGCCCGCTGCCCATCGGGTTCGCGATGCTCGCGTACGCACTCAGACGACTGCTGCAATTCGTCCCGACCATCCTGGTCATCTCGCTGATCATGTTCCTGCTGCTCAACGTCTTGCCCGGGAACGCGGCCCTCGTGGCGGCCGGCCCGCAGGACCGGGGGATGGACGCCCAGTTCGTCGAGCAGATGGTGAAGCAGTGGAACCTGGACAAGCCGCTGCACACCCGTTACCTCATCTATCTCAAGAACCTGGCGCGTGGAAACCTGGGGCTGTCCTTCCTTCGCCGCGAGCACGTGACGGACGTGGTGCTGGCGCGGCTGTGGCCGACCCTGAAACTGGCGCTGGCGGCCATGCTGATCGCGGTGGGGTGCGGGATTCCGCTGGGCTTCCTCTCCGCCCTGCGTCAGGGGTCCTGGCTGGACGCGGCCTCCATGGTGGGGGCGGTCTCCGGGGTGTCCATTCCGCAGTTCTGGCTGGGCCTTCTGCTGATGTTCTTCGCCTCGGTGAAGCTGCGCCTGCTGCCCACATCGGGCTACGGGCAGGGGGGAGATCTGGCCCACCTGATCCTGCCCGCCGTCACGCTGGGCGTGGGGTACATGGCCCTGCTGGCCCGCACCACCCGGGCGGCCGTTCTGGAGATCCTGGGGGCCGAGTACGTGCGGACCGCCGAGGCCAAGGGACTGTCGCGCCTGGTGATCCACGGCAAGCATGTCTTCCGGAACGCCCTCATCCTCGTCCTCACCACGGCCGGGCTGCAGTTCGGCTCGCTGATCGGGCAGACCGTGATCGTGGAGAAGCTGTTCTCGTGGCCGGGGCTGGGGTCGCTCTTGGTGGATACCATCTTCCAGCGGGATATCCCGGTGGTCCAGGGCTGCGTGCTGGTGATCATCGTCGTGTTTCTCGTCGTCAACCTGGCCGTGGATCTGCTGTACGCCCTGATCGACCCCAGGATCGAGTACCGATGAACGGGACTGTGCGGGCCCTCGGCCGGCAGAAGAATCTGATGGTCGGGGGCCTCCTCACGCTGATCATCGTCCTCATGGCGGTCCTGGCCCCCGTCCTGGCCCCCTACGATCCGGTCAACCACGCCGATCTCCTCCATTCGGAGGAGCCGCCGAGCCTCACCTTCCTGTTCGGTACGGACACCCAGGGTCGGGACATCCTGTCGCGGGTCATCTACGGGGCCCGGGTCTCGCTGAGCATCGGCCTGATCACGCAGGCGCTGAACAGCCTCATCGGGGTCCTGCTCGGCCTCACGGCGGGATTCTTCGGCCGCTGGTGGGATGATCTGGTGATGGGACTCACCAACATCATGCTCTCCATTCCCGGAATGATCTTCGCCCTAGCGGTTATGGCCGTCCTGGGACCCGGCCTCTTCAATGTCTTCCTGGCTCTCGGCTTCACCAACTGGTCCTACAGCTGTCGGATCACGCGCTCGCAGGTCCTGGCGGCCCGCTCGCTCGATTACGTGGTCGCCGCCCGGGCGCTGGGCCAGGGGGGCCCCCGCATCATGCTGAAGCAGATCCTGCCGAACATCGTCGGGCCGATCCTGGTCATTGCGACGCTGGGGGTGGCCTATACGATCCTCACGGAAGCGTCGCTCTCCTTCCTGGGCCTGGGCGTACAGCCCCCCACACCGAGCTGGGGCGGCATGCTCTCCACGGCGCGCGAGCAGCTATTCACGGCCCCTTGGATCTCCATCTTTCCGGGGCTGGCTATCTTCGTCACGGTCCTAGGGCTGAATCTGCTGGGAGACGGCTTGCGGGACATCCTGGACCCGCACACGGCCCGGCAGCGGAGATGAGCATGGACATTGCGATTCTTTCCGGTCGGATCTTCACCGGCGATCCGGTGCGACCCTGGGCCGAAGCCGTGTGCCTGAGGGAGGGGCGGATCGCCGCCGTGGGCGGCACCGCGGAGGTGCGGGCGGCGTGCAGCCGGGGGGCGCGGATCTTCGAGCTGCCCGGGCGGCTGGTGACGCCAGGGATCGTGGACGCGCACCTGCACTTCGTGGGCTTCGGACTGTACCTCCGTCGGATCGACCTGCGCGGCCTCCCCTCCATCCAGGCCTGCCGGGAGCGGGTGCGGGAGGCGGTGCGGACCCGGGTACCGGGCGAGTGGATCATCGGCCGCGGCTGGCACGAGCACGACTGGGCGGAGCGGCGCGAAGCGGGCAGACGGGACCTCGACGACATTGCGCCGGATCACCCGGTGATGCTGATCCGCCACTGCGGCCACACCGTGTGGGTCAACTCGGCGGCCCTGGCCAGGGCGGGGATCGCCAAGGGGACACCGGACGCCCCGGGGGCCCGCATCGAGCGGGATCCCAAGACGGGGGAGCCGACGGGTCTGCTGCGGGAGTACCGGAAGATCATCGAGAAGATGATCCCCCCCCACGCTGGAGGAGCGGAAGGACGCGGCGCTGCGCGCCCAGGCGGAGGCGCTGCGCTTCGGGGTGACGGGGGTGCACTCCTGCGAGACCCTCCTGGAGTGGGAGGCGCTGGCCGCCCTGGAAACGGAGCAGCGGCTTGTGCTACGCATCCACCACACCCTGCCGCCCGAGGAGCTGGAGCGGGCAAAGGTGCGGGGGATCGAGCCGGGCCGGGGGAGCGACCGGCTCTGGTTCGGGCAGGTGAAGCTGTTCGCGGACGGGACGCTGGGATCGGGAACAGCCTTGCTCCACCAGCCCTACGCGGACGATCCCTCCACCCGGGGACTCGAGTGCCTCTCGGCGGCCGAGCTGCAAGAGCGGACCGAGCTGGCCTACCGCTACGGGGGGGACGTGGCCGTCCACGCCATCGGGGATCAGGCCGTGACCAACGTGCTCACCGCCGTCGAGGCGGCGCGCAGCCGCCTCCCGGGGCCCCGCCGCGACCGCGTCGAGCATGTCCAACTCGTCCGTCCGGACGACCTCGCCACCTTCCGGCGCCTGGGGGTGGTCGCCTCGGTGCAGCCGGTGCACCTGCTCACCGACATGCCGGTGGCGGAGCGGAAGTGGGGGATGGGTCGCTGCCGTTTCGCCTACGCCTGGAAGTCTATGCTCGATGCGGGGATTCGGGTGCAGTTCGGATCGGACGCCCCGGTCGAGTCGATCAACCCGCTGCTGAGCTTCCGCGCGGCGCTGAGCCGGCAGAGTCTGGCCGGCGGGCCACCGGGAGGGTGGTTCCCCGCCGAGCGGCTGACCCTGGAGGAGACCCTCCGGGGCTTTACCGCCGAGCCCGCTTGGACCTCGCGGAAAGAGCATGAACTGGGCGTGCTCGCCCCCGGACGAAGGGCGGATCTCACCGTGTTCGCGGAGGACCTTTTCGGCAGGCCGCCAGGGGACGTGGCATCGGTCGAGGTGGAGATGACCGTGGTGGATGGCGAGGTGGCGTACCAGCGGGCGACCTAGCCCTGGACTGAAGAAACTTTTGAACCGCCATGGCGCCAAGGCCCTACAATGAACAGGGTTCGGAGGCTTTGAGTCTTGGCTCCGGGCGCCCCTTCAGGGGACTTGAGGCGATTTCAGCCGCTGTGCGTCCCGTCCATTCCAGCTATGCGATTCTTGGCGACTCGGCAGTGAGATGTTTTCGGAATGGGGCTGGCACGCCCTCGGTCGAGGACGGACAAGGTGTCCCCGGCTGTTCCGGTCTGAGCAGATTTCAGCGCCCCTGGCGGAGCTTCTCGTAGAGGGCCTGGACCTCGCCCAGGTCCCGGCGGAAGGGGCCTTCGGCCTCGAGCTTCAGGCTGGTGACGGCGGCCGCCCAGACCACCGCGTCGGCGGGCGGGGCCGACAGGCGCCGCGACAGATAGGCCGCCGTGCAGGTATCTCCCCGCCCGCTGCGCCCCCGGATGGCCTGGGGGGCGAACGGCGCCTCGGCGCATTCCTTGCCGCAGCAGACAAGCACCCCCCCCGCATGGGTGAGCAGAACCTCGCGCGGCCCGGAGGCCGCCAGGCGCTTGGCGGCCTCGTATCGATCGGACTCGCCGGTAATCATCCCCGCCTCGACGGCATCCGTCTTGAGCACGGTGACATGCCGCAGGATCTCCTCCTTGCCCGGCCAGGCATCGGCAATCAGGAGGCCGTCCTGCACGACGCGGAGGAACCCCTGGACGTCGAGGGCCAGGAATTCCCCGTTGGCGGCCAGCGCCCGCACCACCTCGGCCGGGACCTCGCCCCGCACGGAGGCGCCGATAACAAATGCCCTGGCCTCCAGCCCCGCAATCTCCTCGAGGGTGAAGGATCCCGCCGAGCTGGTCAGCTCGATCGTCCGCTCATCCAGGTTGGCCGTCGGGTAGGTCAGCCGCAGGCAGGTGGAGGCGGGGGTAGCCGTGGCGTAGGGGGTCACGCCCAGGCGCTCCAGCTCGCGCACGACATGCCAATCCTCGCGGGCGAGCCGGGTGACAACCGCGGTGCGCAACCCCATGCGCGCCGCCACGTGGGCCCCGTAGTTGAAGGCGCCCCCGTCCACAACACGGGTGACCTGCGGATATACGATGGTATCCTTGGTGTAATGGCCGACGAAGATGATGTCGAACGTCATGTCCCCTCCCACCGAATCACCCACCGTCGCGACCGGCCGCACGCTCTCCCGAGTGCGGTGCGATGCCAGTCGAAATGGAGCTCCGTAAGTCTAGCACAGCATTGGATGGTCCGCATCCGATGCCGGAGGCGAGCCCCCGGCCTCCAGTCCGTTGCCCCGCCCCGCTGACCTGCCGGCTGTTGACACCTCCCCGCAAACCTTGATAGCGTCCTCGCCGGCCGGGATTCGAGTCCGGCATCCAGGGATGCTGGCGGTAGAATAAGAGACGTAGAAAGGAGCATCGGTCCCAAACGCGGGCCGCGAAGATCTCCGTCCCCGGGTCCACGTCCAACCGACGGACTGCCGAGGAGGGCCGGCAGAAAGGAGATGCACGCATGTCGCCAGTGGGGGTTGCGGTTGCAGGCGGCGGGATGATCGCCGGGGTGCATGTGGCGGCCCTGCGGGAGGTCGCCGACGCCCGGGTGGTCGGGGCCTGGAGCCGGTCGGCCGAGCGCGCCAGACGCTTCGCCGAACAGCACGGAGTCCACGCCTACGGAAGCTTCGAGGAGCTGCTGGCGGATCCCGCGGTGGAGGCGGTGAGCATCTGCCTCCCGGCGAGCTGGCACGCCGAATACGGGATCCGGGCCGCCGCGGCGGGCAAGCACGTCATCGTCGAGAAGCCGATCGATATCACGGAGGAGAAGGCCGAGAGGCTGATCGAGGCCTGCCGGCAGCACCGGCGGACGCTGGCTGTCATCTTCCAGAACCGGTACACGCCGGCGGCCCGCCGGCTGCGGCAGGCGCTGGACCAGGGGCTGCTCGGCCGGCCGATCCTGGGGGATGCCTACATCAAGTGGTTCCGCTCCACGGAGTACTACCGGAGCAGCCCGTGGCGAGGCACCAAGGCCGGGGACGGCGGCGGCGCCCTCATCACGCAAGCCATCCACACCATCGATCTGCTCCAGTGGTTCATGGGTGGGGCCAGGCGCGTCTGCGGGATGGTCCGGACTTCCACGCATGCCATCGAGTCCGAGGATCTGGGGGTGGCCGTGGTGGAGTTCGCGGAAGGGGCCATGGGAGTGATCGAGGGTGCGACGGCCGTCCAGCCGGGCTTCAAGGAGCGGATCGAGATCCACGGCCAGCGGGGATCGGTGATCCTGGAGGGGGGCAACATCCGGGAGTGGAAGGTGGAGGGCTGCACCGAGGCGGACTACGTGGATGCCCGGACGGTGACTTACGGGTCCACCAACTCGCCCGCCATCTCGCACGTCAATCACACGGCCCAGTTCGAGGAGATCATCGGCGCCATTCAGGCCGGCCGCGATCCCCTGGTGAGCGGCGAGGAGGGCCTCAAGGCCCTTCGGATCGTCCTCGGCATCTACGAATCGTCGGCCGCGCGCAGGTGGGTCGACCTGTAGGGCGCGCGACGCGAACAGGCGGCGCGAGGCGCCTGGAGGGGGTACACCATGAGCCTGAGCTTGTTCTTCTTGCGGCACGGCCAGGCCGCCAGCCGGAGCGACTGGACGGGGGACGACGCCGCGCGGCCGCTCACCGCCGAGGGGAAGGAGCGCATGCAGCGGGAGGCGGATGCGATCGCGGCGCTGAAGCTTCCCCTGGATCTGATCATCAGCAGTCCGCTGGTGCGCGCCATGCAGACGGCGGAGATCGTCGCCGGGGCGCAGGCCGGCGCGCCCCGCGTGATCGCGGATGGACGGGTGGGGCCAGGCTTCGGCGCGGACCACCTGGCCGCCATTCTGGCGGAGCATCGGAGGGCGGGGGCGGTGATGCTGGTGGGCCACGAGCCGGATTTCAGCTGGACGATCGGCCGCCTGATAGGCGGCGGTCGGCTGGTCATGAAAAAGGGCGGATTGGCCTGCGTCGAGCTGGAGGATCCGGCTTCCCTGCGGGGGGCGCTGGCGTGGCTCGTGCCGCCGGCGATCCTGGAACGGGGTCAGCGCGGGAGGAGGAAGGCATAACCCAGGAGGCGGTACACCAGCTTGGCGGCCAGGAAATCGGGCGCGACGATGCCCGGCAGGGGCGCCAACTCGACGACGTCGAAGCCCACGATGCGCTTCGCCCTGGCCACCTCGCGAAGCACCGCCAGCAGGCGGTACCAGTCCAGACCCCCAGGCTCGGGGGTGCCGGTGGCGGGCATGATCCCCGGGTCCAGCACGTCCAGGTCCACCGTGATGTACACCTCGTCCGGCAGCGCTGCCAGCACCCGACCAATCCACTGGTCCAATGGATCGGCCGCCGCCTCGGGTGCGAAGACGGTGCAGATGCCCCGCCGGCGGATGAGCGCCTGCTCCTCCGCGGTGAGCGAGCGGATGCCGATCTGAGCCAGCGGTGCGCCGTCATCGACGATCCGATGCATGACGCAGGCGTGGTTGTGAGGGGAGCCCTCGAAGGTATCCCGCAGGTCGGCATGGGCGTCCAGCTGCAGCACGCCGAGCCCGGGGTGGCGGGTGCGCGCCGCCCGCACCAGCGGAGCGGCCACCGAATGCTCGCCGCCGAGCCCGACCAGGAAGCGACCCGCCGCGACCACCTCGCGCGCGATGCGCTCGACCCGCGCCAGGGTGGCGGCGGGCCCTGCCGTGTCGGGCGCGATCGGGGCGAGGGTCGTGATCCCGACCTCCTCCCACGTGTCCGCGCCCAGCTCTTCGTCGTATGTCTCGAGGTGGGTGGAGGCCTCCAAGATCGCCAGGGGACCCCGCCGCGCGCCCGGTTGGTAGGAGGCGGTGAGATCGTAGGGAATGGGGAGGAGGGCGGCCCGGGGCTCCCGCGCGGGCTTCATTCCTTCGGGGATGCCGAGAAACTCCTGGTACGGCGCGTACCGCTCGTCACTCACTGCGAGTCTTCCGCTTCAGCGCCACGTAATCCCCCTGCAGGCGCTTGAGCAACTCTTCCCGCCGGTCGTACAGCCGCTTGGGCGTCCGGGACGCCCGTCTGGCCAGCGTGTAGGCGGTCAGCAGCGGCAGCGCGATGGTCGAGTCGGCGTACACCACCACGGCGCTGGGCAGCCGCTCCGGGTCGATCTTTCCCCAGGAGACGGCTTCCGAGGGCGTGGCCCCCGACAAGCCCCCGGTGTCGGGGCGGGCGTCGGTGACCTGGAGGAAGTAGTCGTGGCCCTTCTCCTCCAGCCCCAGGATCTCTTGAATCTGCGGCTCGGTCTGGAGCAGGAAGTTCTTCGGGCTGCCGCCGCCCAGGATCACCACAGCGCTCTTGCCGCCGGCCTGCTTGACGTCATAGACGATGGCCGCGGTCTCGTTGACATCCAGGTTCGGATCGATGGTGCCCTGGCAGCCCAGGAGGGACATCGCGGCCAGGTTCATCCCGATGGAGGAGTCGCCCGGGGAGGAGGTGTATACCGGCACGGCGGCCCGGTGGCAGGCGGCCAGGAGCGAGTGCCCCTGGGTCCCGAGCACCCGCTCGCGCTCCGCGACATGGCGGCCGAGCCGGTAGTGGAACTCCGCCGAGGACATGGGATGCTGGAACTCCTCGGCCGCGATGACCTTCACGATATAGGCATCCGTATCCAAGAGGACCTCTTCGGGAAAGAAGATGTCGTAGATGCGGATGATCCGATCCCGCCGCAACTCGACATCGGAGACGAAGGGGGAGCCGTGGTGCATCGGCATCCCGAGGCCGTAGTGCAAATCGTGATAGAGGTTCGCGCCCGTGGAGACGATCCAGTCCACGAACCCGGCCTCGACCAGGGGAATCAGGCAGGAGACACCGTACCCTCCCGGCGTGAGGGCCCCCGTCAGCGAGAGGCCGACGGTGACGTCCGGCTCCAGCATTTTCTCTGCGAAGAGCCGCGCCCCCTCCCGCAGCCGCGCCGCATTGTAGGCGGAAAATGCCTGCTCGACAAGCTCCGCCGCCGTCATGTTCCCGCGGACACGGGGAGGCAGGATTCTTCCACCGTGCAGGAAGGCGCTGTCGCGCTCGACCATCGGACCTCCGTTAGTCGAAGAGCAAGACCGCCACGGCGATCGCCGTCGTCCACTTGCCGCCGCGGCCCACCACGGCGGATTGGGTGACGTTGCGGGTGACCACGATCTTGTTCGAGATCTTCCAGATCTGGCGCTTCTCATCCCAGGACTGATCCTCGTCGAAATCCACGCCGATCGTGGACGCCAGCATGGCGGCCGCCAGGTCCTCGGCGTAGTCCCCCGCCTCCTTCCCGGTCTGGCCGAAGGCGTGGTGCTCGGAGAGGTAGCCGAACATGCGCCGGTCCCGCGGCACCGCCACCCCGATCGAGGCGGCGATCATGCGGTGGGGCTCGTTGGACTCGGCGCGGCTCATGACCACAAACGTGATCTGGCCGGGCTCCAGCCGCTCCTCGCCCTTGGCCCGGGTGATGAACCTGCATCCCGGGGGGTAGATGGAGGACACCGAGACCAGGTTGAGGGAGGCGATGCCGGCGTGGCGGAGCGCCAGCTCGAAGGACTGCAATTTCTCCGCGTGGACACCCACCCCGTTCGTGAGGTAGAGCTTCTTGGGGACGAAAGCCATGGTCGCCTTCCCCTCCTCGTCAGATACGGCCCCCGAGCGGTCCGAGGTGTTCCGGCCGTTTCCTGCCCAGGGCTCCGCCCGTGGCAGGGCCCCGGCGTCGGCCGGCAATTCAACAAAGTACCGTACCCGATGTCATGATGTTAATCAAGCAAGAAGCCGCAGAATTGAGAGAGCGCGGCTCCCGACTCACGAGTCGCGGCCGTCGTCTCGCGCTATTTTTCCGGGCCGGCCCGATGCAGCGCCGATCCGGCTTCCGGGTACTCGAGAGTATTCTCCACCGCGGCAATGTGCTCCGGAGGGAAGTTGGGGAAAGGCAGCTTCTGCGTCTGCCGCCACGCCTGCACCGTGGCAACCGCCGCCTGGGCCTTGGCGGCATTCAATCCCGAGTCCCTGGCAACGTAGAGCGTGCTGGAGGGGAAGGCGACGCCCGTTCCGCTGGCCTCGATGATGTCCATGATGCGCAGCAGCAAGTCCTCCTGGATTTCGACGAAGGTCCCATAGTCGGCGGTGAGGATGTAGGAGAAGATCTCGAGGTCCAGCGAGGAGCCGCCGAATCGCACAAACCGGATGCGGGCCGAGCCGGTCTCGACCTTGGGGTGGGCGTACAGCAGCTTTCGGATCTCGGCCAGGATGTAGCGAAGCTGGTCGGCGGAGGTCTCGTAGCGCACCCCGATCGTGGGATGAAACCAGATCTTGTCCCGGACGGCGAAATTTTCCACGTTCATGGCCGCCAGCTGGCCGTTGGGGATGCTCAACATCGTCCGATCGAGTGTCCGGATGCGGGTGGAGCGCAGACCAACGTCTTCCACCGTCCCCACGTAGTCTCCGATGCGGCAGAAGTCGCCGACCCGCACGGGCCGATCGGTGATGATCATGATCCCCCCGAACAGGTTCTCCAGCGTCTTCTGGGCGGCGAAGGCAATGGCCAGGCCGCCGATCCCCAGGCCGGCCAGCGCGGCGGTCAGATCGATATTGGCCAGGTAGAGAAAGGTAAGAGTTGCCAGAATGATCATGGCGGCTGCGGCCAGCCGACGGAGCAGATGGGTGAGGGCGATCTGGTCCTTCCGATTGACGCGCTGGAGATGTGCGACCGTCAGCTCGGCGACGACATCGACCGTGCGGAGAACCAGCCATGTCACGGCCAGAATGACCAGGGCGCTCGCCACACGTATCCAGAAATAGCGTGCCAGCAAAGGCAGGTCGATCAGCCAGGTCCCGATCACGATGGCCATCGCCAGGGAAAGCAGGCGGACCGGGAGGATGATCTTCCGGAGCCTGGGGTCGTCGGGCTCACCGGTAAGCCGGTGGATGATTCGACGGAGCAGCGAGACGACGACGGACGTGAACACCCGGACGAAGAGGATGACAAACGGGATGGCGAGCACGACCGCGAGCCAGGCCCAGAGCGGGAAATTGAGGATCCGGATTTCCCGCAAGGGCTTCCACATGAATTTCTGGAACCACGGGGCCTTGATCTCCTCATAGATGGCCGGGACGCCGCGCAGGGTCTCGGGCGAAACGAGCCAGATGGGCGGTCCCTGACTCTGCGGAACCCGCAAAAGCAGGACGTTCAGTTTCGCCGAGCCGACCGTGGCCACCCCGAGCAACTCCTGGTCCGGCGGTAACCCGTCCTGCATGTTTCCCTGGGGATTCGCGCTGAGGGTGCTCAGGTCTTCGGTCGGCAGGCCGTTGTCCAGCGTCACCTTGAGCTGGCGCGCGAGCTCTTCGGCCGCCTTGGGGGAGAGCGAGGTGTCAAGGTACTGGACCGCCCGCGGCCAGTTCTGGTCCTGGGCCGCCCTGATGAAGCCGAGGACGGTGCCCTGAGGGGTGGTCCGCCCGAGGGGGTCCTGGCCGACGGATGGGGGTGCGGCCTGGGTCCGCCCGGGCCTGCCGGGGGAGAGGAAGGCCGCAGCCCGGGCGGATGCCGGGAATGCCGGCAGTGAGCAGAGCACGAGCAGGCACAGGACGCTAATCCTTCTCATAGGTGCCTCCATGGCGTTCCGTTCGACTATTGACCTTGGGCCGAAACGGGAAGTTGAGATAAAACCATTCTGCCAGTAGGGATAACCGGAAGCGAGGGACTGTTTCGCGGGGCCGCGTGGCATCGCCGGAGGGAATTCATGTCCGAGGCGGCCGCCCGTCCCCTTGCCCCCGTCCGGCCTGCCGGGTCCATTGCGGCTCCCAGGATACCACGCTTAGGGCCGGACCGCTCCCCGGCCCGATGGTAAGCGCGTTCCCACCCAGAACGAATTGGCCATCGCCCGATTCCAGGGGCGCCACGTTGCCGAAATCGCCGCCAAGCTGGTGCGCGGCTCCCTCTGAGCAGCCCCCTCCACGGAGGGCCCGGAGCCGGCCCACCCACGCAGGGGGGGCGGCTCCATGCGCATGGGCCCCGGGCAGCCCACGCGCTGGAGATCTCTCGGCCCACGGGTCTGCTGGCTGGCTCCCGCCCGCCCACCTCTTTCCCGTCCCCGTCCGGCGCCTTCGCATCTGCGGCAATCCGTTTCCCCGGGCCGCGGGATTGTTCTTGATCCGAGACGTTTCCACGGGATGCGCTTGCCTGGCATGGCCGTTGGAGGGATGGTGTGGCTGGCAGCGTTCCGGCGAGTCGCGCCGCCGCGGAAAGGGGAAGATCATGAGAGGCTATCGTCTGGTGGACCTGAGCCTGCCACTCATGAACGGAGGCGGCTTCGGGATGCCGGCCCAGATGCGTTTCACGGGCCATGCGGCTCGCGGCAAGGGCCTGGCCGAGCGGCACGGGCTCGATCCGGCCCTCCTGGGCGGCGCGGCCAACGCCATGGAGGAGTTCACCTTCCTGAACTGCCACACGGGCACGCACTTCGATGCGCCCTGGCACTACGTCCCGACCACCCGCGGCCGCCCCGCCCTGACCGTCGATCAGATTCCCCTGGAATGGTGCTCCGGCGACGGGGTATGGCTCGACCTCAGCCACAAGCCGGCCGGCCACGACATCACCGCCGAGGATCTCCAGCGTGCGGTGGGCACGATGGACTACCGCATCAAGCCGATGGATATTGTGCTCATCAAGACCGGGGCATCCGCCTTTTACGGCCGGCCGGGCTGCGACAACATGAACGCCGGGGTGACAGGGGGGGCCACCTTCTGGCTGGCCGATCGTGGGGTCAAGCTGGCAAGCATCGACGCCGGCTGCTGGGACCGCCCCCCGCAGCTCCAGCTGGAGTCGCTGCAGCGGGGGGAGCGCATAGGGCAGTACATGCAGGGCCATCGAGCCGCCGGGGAGCGCGGCATGTGCATCCTGGAGTGGCTCACCAATCTGGACCTGCTGCCCCACAGCGGGTTCACCGTCGTTGCCTTCCCCGTCAAGGTGGAGCGGGGAACGGCGGGGTGGGTGCGCGTGGTGGCCATGGTGCCGGACACGTAGGGCGCACCCGCCGAGCGCGCGCGCTGCGCGAGGGGCCGCCGGCCCGACTCTCCCGGCGACCGAATATCACCCGAAGAGTTCAGACGGTCGCTTCCGCCCCGGCGGGGCGACGCGTGCGGCCAGGAGGATCCTGCGTGAACGTCCGGGAGCGCATTCTGACGGCCATGAACTGGGGGGAGCCGGATCGGGTCCCACTCACGGTTTACGACTGGATGCTGCCCCGCGGCCTGACCGAGCGCGGGCTGCGCGAGGCCGGCGTCGGCCTGATCACCCGCCTTCCGGCGCACCGGGCGACCTACCGGCAGGTCCAGATCACCACGCGGGAGTACTGGGAGAACGGACAGCCCTTCGTCCGCCGAACCATCCACACCCCGGTGGGCGAGGTGTGGCAGCGGCTGCAGCCCGACCCGGCTTACGGCACCTCCAACTGGATCCACGCCCATTTCATCAAGGGTCCCGAGGACTACCGGGTGATGGAGTACTACGTGCGGGATGCCGTCTACCACGACAATTACGAGCTCATCCGCGAGACGCGGCGGCGGATGGGGGACGACGGGATCGTCTTCGTGCGGGTGGCCAAGGCCCCCATCCAGGAGATGCTCTACCAGATGCTGGGGATGGAGCAGTTCGCCGAGGATTACCATACGCGGCGGGACCTGTTCGACTCGCTGCACGCCGCCATGGTGCGGCGGTACGCCGAGCTGTATGACCTGGCGGCCGGGGCCCCGGTGGAGATCCTCCAGCTGGGCGACAACATCACGAGCGACGTGGTCGGCAAGGAGCGTTTTCAGGCCTACCTCATGCCGGAGTACGCGAAGCTGCATCGGCGGCTGGCGGGGACCGGGAAGAAGCTGGCGGTCCACATGGACGGGATGCTGAAATCGCTCACCACGGAGATCGGGACTGCCGAGTTTGACATCGTGGAGGCGATTACCCCCCCGCCGATGGGTGACGTGTCGGTCCGGGAGGCCCGCCAGGCCTGGCCGGGCAAGGCTCTCTGGATCAATTTCACCAGCTCGATGCACATCGAGCCCCCGCATGTGATCGAGGCCCACACGCGCCAGCTCCTGGCGGAGGCCGGAAGCAAGCGCGGCTTTGCCATCAGCGTGACCGAGGACGCCCCGGTGGAGGCGCTGGAGAAGAGCCTAGCCGTTATCGCCCGCGTGCTGCAAGAGTGACGGGCCACCCACGGTCTGGTGACGGAGGTTCGGGCTTTCCGTCGAGAGATTTCCTTGCGTCCGGCATCGGAGAGCTGCGTCGGCGGGGCGACACGATGCGATGAGCGCGCCCCCTACGCTCCACAGGCCGGCTCTCCTTCACGTCTCGCCCCTCGGAGGCGGCTGCCCAGGGGGGCCGGCCAGATTCGCCGATCGGAACAATTCAGGACAATTCGGGACAATCGGCTTGACGGTTGGGGCGGGCCTGTGGCTAAAATGTCCTACAAGCAGGACCCGACCCGAGATCCATCCGGGGGCCAGGCGGTAGTTTCTGCCTGTCCGGTCCGGCGTACCGTTCCGTCTGCGGGGATCCGACGGCCCCGACAGGGGCCTTTGGGCCGGCGAGGGCAGGCGACGCTCCCGGTCGTCCCGCGGAGGGGGTCGTAGTCGACGAATCACTCCCACCAGAGGTGCCATCTCCCGCTAATCTGCCGGCTGGAGTTTCCCGCCGGCTCCAACGAAAGGGGAGCGATGATGCCACTGACATTGGGACCGCGGCGTGGGGTTTCCTTGAATGTCACCGAGACACAGGGGGGCGGGGAGGACCTCCTGCGGCCCGGTGAGCTGGAGAACTTCGAAAAGCTGGATCTCATCTACCGTTCCCTCTGCGCCCTCTGCTACAACTTCGTGCCCCTGTCCGGGCATCCCGGCGGCTCGATCTCGGCCGGCCGCATCATGGCGGCGCTCCTGTTCAACACCATGGACTACGATCTGTCGAGCCCGGACCGGGAGGATGCGGACATCATCTCGTTCGCAGCCGGGCACAAGGCCATGGGGCTGTATTCGCTGTGGGCGATTCGGGATGAGATTGCCCGGCTGGGGGCGGCGCACCTGCTCCCGCGGGAGGCCAAATTCCGGCTGCGGCTGGAAGATCTGTTGGGGTTCCGGCGGAATCCCATCACCAAAACGCCGCTGTTCCGAAAGTTCGGGGCCAAGGCGCTGGACGGCCACCCCACCCCGGCGACGCCGTTCATCCGGCTGTCCACCGGGGCCTCGGGTGTGGGGGTGGCCAGCTCGCTCGGGCTGGCATTCGGCGCCCGGGACTACTTCGGAGAGGCCGCCCCGCGCGTGCACATAGTCGAAGGCGAAGGGGGGCTGACGCCCGGGCGGGCGGCGGAGGCTCTGGCTGCCGCCGGCACCGCGTCCCTGGGAAATGCCATCATGCACCTGGACTGGAACCAGGCCTCCATCGACTCCAACCGGGTCTGCCCCGAGGACGGGAAGCCGGGCGACTACGTGCAGTGGACGCCGATGGAGCTGTTTCAGCTGCACGACTGGAACGTGATCTACGTTCCGGACGGGAAGGACCTTCGCCAGGTCCTGGCCGCCCAGCGGGCCGCCCTGGGAATGCGGAACGGGCAGCCCACCGCCGTCGTCTACCGGACCGTCAAGGGCTGGCAGTACGGGATGGAGGGCCGAGCCTCGCACGGGGCCGGCCACAAGCTCTGCTCCGACGGGTTCTGCCAGGCACTGGCGGGGCTGACCGGGGAAGCAGGCATCATGATTCCCACCTGCGAGGCCGGCAAGCAGCGATGCCAGGCGCCCGGTGTGGATACGCCGGCCATCATGGAAGAGTGCCTGTGGGAGTCCCTCCAGCTCGTCCGCAAGGTCATCGAGGACAGCCGGCCGATGGTGGACGGCCTGGCGGCCCGGCTGGTCGCGGCCCGCGACCGGCTCGACACCCTGCACCGGCAGCCGCGGCCCGGGGCGCCGCGCGTGGAGGCCGTGTTCGAGCTGGCCTCGCAGGATACGCGGACGCCCGAACCGCTCCAGCTGACTCCCGGGACGGTCACGACGCTGCGGGCCGAGCTGGGCCGCGCCCTCCAGCACTACAACAAGGTCTCCGGAGGCGGAGTCCTTGCCGGATCGGCCGATCTCCTCGGCTCGACCAGCCTGAGCGTGGCGGGGACGGGCTTCCCGGCGGGCTACTGGAACGCGAGCACCAACCCGGAAGCCCGCCTCCTGTCGGTCGGCGGGATCTGCGAGGATGCCATGGCCGGGATTCTGTCCGGCCTGACCACATTCGGGCACCACGTCGGAGTCGGCTCGTCCTACGGGGCCTTCATCGCGCCGCTGAGCCATATCGCCAGCCGCCTGCATGCCATCGGGGCGCAGGCGCGGCACGCCCTCACCGGCCAGCCCTACCGGCCCATGATCATCGTCTGCGCGCATGCCGGCCTGAAAACCGGCGAAGATGGCCCCACCCATGCCGACCCGCAGCCCCTGCAGGTCCTCCAGGAAAACTTCCCGCAGGGAACGCTGATCAGCCTCACCCCCTGGGATCCCCGGGAGATCTGGCCGCTCCTGGCCGCCGCGCTGAGAAAGCGGCCCGCGGTCATCGTCCCCTTCGTGACGCGCCCCAACGAGACGGTGCTCGACCGGGCCGCGCTAGGGCTGGCGCCCGTGGAGGACGCCGTCCAGGGTGCGTACCTGCTGCGCAAGCCGCGGGGCGAGGGCCGGGGGACCATCGTCCTCCAGGAGAGCGCCGCGACCTATGCCTTCGTGGAAGATGCCCTGCCGCTTATCGAAAAAGATGGGCTGGATCCGTGGGTCTACTACGTGTCCAGCGCGGAATTGTTCGATCTGCTCCCCGTGGTGCGGCAGCGCCAGATCTTCCCGGCGGAGCGGGCGCTGGAAGCCATGGGTGTCACCGGATTCACCCTGCCGACAATGTTCCGGTGGGTGCTGTCGGACCTCGGTCGCTCCATGACGCTGCATCCCTTCAGGAAGGGCCATTTCCTCGGCAGCGGGCAGGGGGAGGTGGTCCTGGCCGAGGCGGGTCTCGACGGCCGGAGCCAGTACCGCGCCGTCAAGAGCTACCTGGATGCCCTGGCGCGGCAGGAACGGGTTGTGAGGCCAAAGGTGGGCAGCGCGGCCAAGGCGGCCGGTAAGGCTGCACCCAAAGCCCGGGCGAAGGCCAAGGCCAAGGCGAAAGTCGCCTCCAAGGTCAGGACGGCCAAAACGACGCCCAAGCCGAAGGCCAAGGCCCGGGGGCGCCGGCGGTAGGAACGGCCCTGGGACCGGCGCAGCGCGCCACACGTCCGCGGGCGGGAGGACTCTCGAGGCCTCCCGCCCGTTTTTTCGATGGCAGTTTGATCCGAGCCGTCCCAGGGTCCGGCGCTTTTGTGTATTGCGGCCTCTTCCATCTGATCTATAATCAAAAATCTTCGGCGGACAGGCCGGGCGCGCCCGCCGCAGGGGGCAATGTCGCGACTATGCTCACGGATCCCATTCTCGACGATCTGAATCCGCCCCAGCAGGAGGCGGTGCTGCACGGCGACGGGCCGCTTTTGATCCTGGCCGGCGCCGGCTCGGGGAAGACCCGCGTCATCACGCGCCGCATCGCCTATCTGATCGCCCGGCGGGGCATCCAGCCCTGGCAGATCTTGGCCGTGACCTTCACCAACAAGGCGGCGGAGGAGATGCGCAAGCGCGTGGGGCAGCTCTTGGGGGTGCGCGGCCTCAACGTCTCCCTGGGGACGTTTCACTCCACCTGCGTCAAGATCCTCCGCAAGTACCACCGCGAGCTGGGGCTCCGCAGCAGCTTCGTGATCTACGACGAGGCGGACCAGCTCGGCCTGGTGAAGGATTGTTTGAAGGCGCTGGATCTCAGCGAGCGGGTGATGAACCCGCGGGGAGTGGCGGCGCGGATCAGCCGGGCCAAGAACGAGCTGCTCACCCCGGGGGAGTATGCCGCGGTGGCGAACGACTTCACGGAGGAGCGGACGGCCAAGCTCTACAGCCTCTACCAGGATCGACTGCGCGCCTGCCAGGCTGTCGATTTCGACGATCTGCTGATGCTCACCGTGCTCCTCTTCCGCGACGTACCGCACGCGCTGGAGTACTACCAGAACCTCTGGCGGTACGTGATGGTGGACGAGTACCAGGACACCAACCACGCGCAGTACCAGATCGTCAACTTCCTCACGCGGCGGCACGGGAACCTCGCCGTGGTCGGCGACGATGACCAGTCCATCTACCGGTGGCGAGGGGCCGACCTCAACAACATCCTGGACTTCGAGCGGGACCACCCGGGCTGCGCGGTCATCAAGCTGGAGCAGAACTACCGCTCCACCCAGACGGTTTTGGACGCCGCCGGCGGGGTGGTGGCCCACAATGTGGGGCGCAAGGGAAAGACCCTCTGGACCGAGAATGCCGAAGGCGATCCGGTCGTCCTCTACCAGGCGCGGGACGAGCAGGCCGAAGCGGACTTCGTGGTTCGCACCATCCGGCAGCTGTCCGCCGAGCATGGCTATTCGCTGAACGACTTTGCCGTGTTCTACCGGACGAACGCCCAGTCCCGGGTCCTGGAGGATGCCTTGCGGCGCGACGTGACCCCCTACGCGATCGTCGGCGGGCTCCGATTCTACGAGCGGAAAGAGATCAAGGACATCTTGGCCTACCTGCGCCTGGTGGCCAACCCGGATGACGCCCAGAGCTTCAAGCGCATCGTCAACGTTCCGCCGCGGGGGATCGGCCAGGCCACGCTGGATAAGCTGGAGGGGCTGGCGGTCGGCGAGCGGGTCTCCCTGTGGGAGGCCTGCCGGCGGATCGGCGAACGCAAAATCCTGGGCCCCAAAGTCCTCAAGGCGCTGGGGGAGCTGATTGCGCTGATCGAGCGGCTGCGGGCCCGGATGGAAGTGGTGGCGGTCCCGGAGCTGATCCTGGAGATCCTTGAGGCCACGGGATACGTGGCCGACCTGAGAAACGAGGGGACGATCGAGGCCGAGTCCCGCCTCGAGAACCTGGAGGAGTTGGTCTCGGCCGCGCGGGAGTTCATGGAGCGGAGCGAAGACCAGAGCCTGCAGGCCTTCCTGGACAGCGTGGCGCTGATTGCCGACATCGACCTGCTGGGGGAAGGCACGGGCACGGTCACCCTCATGACGCTGCACTCGGCCAAGGGGCTGGAGTTTCCGGTGGTCTTCATGACCGGGATGGAGGAGGGGGTCTTCCCCCACGCCCGCTCACTGATCGAAGAGGACGAGCTGGAGGAAGAGCGGCGGCTCTGCTACGTCGGGATGACCCGGGCCAAGGAGCGGCTGTTCGTCTCGGCGGCCCTTTCCCGGCGGATGTACAACAGCGACAACTACAACCTCCCCTCCCGCTTCCTGGACGAGTTGCCCGCCCGTCTGGTCGAGCAGATGAACGGCCTGGGCCTCCGGGGACAATCGGGCTCCCCCCGCATCGCGGCCTCCGCCTCGACCCGGGAGCGGCAGGAGGGATGGAGCGGAGAGGCTGCCGGCCGGGGTGCCCCGGGGTGGCCGCACGCCGAGAAGGACGAGGCGGAAGAGCCCTTCGTGGACCACCTTGCCGTCGGGATGCGGGTGCGCCACCCGGAATGGGGGGTCGGGACGATTCGCGAGCGGATCGGCGAGGGGGCGGACCTGAAGGTGGTCGTGACGTTTGCGGGGGTCGGGCGGAAGAAGCTGGCGGCGCACCAGGCGCAGCTCGAGCAATTGTAAGCGGGGGGTGGCGGACCGCATTCGTCTGGGCGATCGGAGGTAGGGAGGCTGAAGTGGCCAAGATCACGCGGGCGGAAGTCGAGCAGGTGGCGCGGCTGGCGCGCCTGGAGTTGACGGAGGAGGAGAAGGGACGGATAACGGCGGAGCTGGACGCCATCCTGGGCTACATGGAGACGCTGAATGCCCTGGACACCACCGGCGTGGCGCCGACGACGACCGTGATCCCCATGACCAGCGTGATGCGCGAGGACGAGGTGCGGCCGGGACTCAGCCAGGAGCAGGCCCTGGCCAACGCGCCGGACCGGCAGGACATCTTCTTCCGCGTGCCGCGGATCATCGAGGACTGAGCGGCACAGCAACGGAGACGGCGGCGTGGACCTCTATCGGCTGACCATTCACGAGACGCGGGACCTCATCCGGAAGGGCGAGATCTCGCCGGCGGAGGTGGTGCGGAGCTACCTGGCGCGGATCGAGGCGCTGGAGGGCCGCATCCAGGCCTATAACACCCTGACCGGCGAGAGCGCGCTGAAGGCCGCCGAACGGCTCGGCAAGCGGCGGACGGCCGGCGAGCCTCTCCCTTCCCTGGCGGGGATCCCGCTGGCGATCAAGGATGTCATTTGCACCCGGGATGTTCCCACCACCTGCTCGTCCAGGATCCTGGCCAATTTCATCCCGCCCTACAGTGCCACGGTGATCAACCGGCTGGACCGGGCGGGTGCGCTCACACTCGGGAAGACCAACATGGACGAGTTCGCCATGGGGTCCTCCACCGAGAACTCGGCCTTCAAGGCGACGCGCAATCCCTGGAACCTGGACTGCGTGCCCGGCGGCTCCAGCGGGGGCTCGGCCGCCGCCGTAAGTGCCGACCTGTGCGCGGGGGCGCTGGGAACCGACACAGGCGGCTCCATCCGCCAGCCGGGCGGTTTCTGCGGGATCGCAGCCCTGAAGCCGACCTACGGACGCGTGTCCCGGTACGGCCTGGTGGCCTACGCCTCCTCCCTCGACCAAATCGGTCCGCTGGGCAAGGATGTGCGGGACGTTGCCATCCTGCTCGGCGCCATCGCCGGACACGACCCCCTCGACTCGACCTCTGCCGACGTGCCGGTGCCGGACTACGAAGCGGCGCTGACCGGCGACATCCGCGGTCTGCGCATCGGGATTCCCGCCGAGTACTTCATCCCCGGGATGGACCCGCAGGTGGAGGTGGCGGTCTGGGAGGCGATCCAGGTCCTGGAGGGCCTGGGAGCTGTCCGGGTGCCCGTGACGCTTCCGCATACGCGGTATGCCATCGCCACCTACTACCTGGTGGCCACCGCCGAGGCCAGCTCCAACCTCGGACGGTATGACGGGGTGAAGTACGGCTACCGGACGCCGCGGTCGGAGCACCTCATCGACATGTACATGAAGACCCGGCGCGAGGGGTTCGGGGGCGAGGTGAAGCGGCGCATCATGCTGGGGACCTATGCGCTGAGCGCCGGCTATTACGACGCCTACTATCTGAAAGCGCTCAAGGTGCGGACGCTGATCCGCCTGGACTTTTCCCGCGCCTTCGAGCAGTGTGACGTGATCCTGACCCCCACCTCGCCGACGGCGGCGTTCCGCCTGGGGGAGAAGACCGACGACCCGCTGCAAATGTACCTGGCGGATGTCTTCACGATCTCGGTGAATCTGGCCGGGGCGCCGGGGATGAGCGTGAACTGCGGCTTCACGCAGGGGGGGCTCCCCATCGGCCTCCAGCTGATCGGGAAACCGTTCGGCGAGGAGGCGGTCCTGCGGATCGCACACGCCTACGAACAGGCGACGCCGTGGAGGGCACGGCGGCCCGACATGTAGGAAAGGGTGGACGGCCATGCGAAGAGCGGATGGGCTCCGGCTGTACCCGGCGGTTCTAGTCTGTCTGATCCTGGCGGTGCTGGCGGGGTCGGCGGGCCGAGGGGAAGCGGCCACGAAGAAGGGGGGCGACCTGGTTGTTCTGGATCACGAGCGGTGGCTGGACACGCTGAAGGGGACCCTCAAGAACTTCGGCCCGACTCCGGCCCGCGACGTCACCGTGGTCGTCAAGTTTTTCGACAAGAAGAAGAACGCGCTCGGCAGCCAGCGAGTGAGCCTGGGCGACCTGGCGTCGGGCGAGCAGCGCTCGTGGAGTCTGGCCATCGTGGAACGAAACCGACCCGCCACCCGGTACGAGTTCACCGTGTACGCGATCCGGGGGGGCAAGAAGTGAGGATTCGGCGCGATCCTGCCGGGGAGTGAGCATGCCGGAATTCGAAGCCGTTATCGGACTGGAAGTCCACGCGGAGCTGCTGACCAGCTCCAAGATGTTCTGCGGCTGCAGCACCACGTTCGGGGCGCCGCCGAACACGCAGACCTGCCCCGTCTGCCTGGGAATGCCGGGCGTGCTGCCGGTCATCAACCGGCGGGGGGTGGAATTCGCGATCCGAACGGCGCTGGCGCTGCACTGCCAGATCGCGCCCATGTCCCGCTTCGCCCGCAAGAACTACTACTACCCGGACCTGCCCAAGGCCTATCAGATCTCGCAGTACGAGCTGCCCCTGTCGGAGCTGGGCCACATCACCGTTGCGCTGAACGGCGAGACGAAGCGGGTGGGCATCCGCCGCGTGCACCTCGAAGAGGACACCGGCAAGCTGGTCCATGCCGGCCTCATGGAGGAGGCGGAGAGCAGCCTGGTGGATTTCAACCGCTGCGGCGTCCCCCTCATGGAGATCGTGAGCGAGCCGGACATCCGCACGCCCGAGGAGGCGGCAGAGTATCTGCGGCAGCTCCGCGCCATCCTGGTCTACCTGGGGGTGTGCGACGGCAACATGGAGGAGGGGAGCTTTCGCTGCGATGCCAACGTGTCGGTGCGCCCCCGGGGCGCCGCGGAGTTCGGGACGAAGGTCGAGGTCAAGAACATGAACTCCTTCCGGAACGTCCAGCGGGCGCTGGAGTACGAGATCCGGCGCCAGGCGAGGGCGCTCGGGGACGGTGAGGCGCTGGTGCAGGAGACGCGGCTCTGGAACGCCGACCAGGGGATCACCCTCTCGATGCGCAGCAAGGAGTACGCCCACGACTACCGGTACTTCCCCGACCCGGACCTGGTGCCCTTGGTGGTGGAGCCGGTGTGGGTGGACGCGATCCGGGCCGCCCTGCCCGAGCTCCCCGAGGCCAAGCGGCAGCGCTTCGTGGCGGAGTACGGCATCCCGGAATACGATGCGGGCGTCCTCACGGGGAGCCCGGCCCTGGCGGCCTACTACGAGGCCTGCGTGGCGGTCCACCGGGACGCCAAGACCGTCAGCAACTGGGTCATGGTCGAGCTGCTGGGCCGCCTGAACAAGGACGGCAAGGACATCGCGCAGAGCCCCATCCCGCCCGAGCGGCTGGGGGCCATGCTGGACCTGCTGGCCCGGGGGATGATCAGCGGCAAGATGGCCAAGGAGTTCTTCGACGAGATGTACGCGGGCGGCGCCGACCCGGCCGAAATCCTGAAGAAGAAGGGGGGCCAGATCACCGACACCGCGCAGCTGGAGGCGGTCATCGCGGAGATCGTCGCCGGACATCCCGGACCGGTGGCCGAGTACCGCTCGGGCAAAGAAGGCGCCTTCAACTTCTTCGTCGGCCAGGTGATGCGCGCCACCAAGGGGAAGGCCAACCCGCGGATGGTCAGCGAGTTGCTGAAGAAGCAGCTGCAAGGGTGAGCCTGCCGGCCCGCGCGGGGGGGTGATCCGCGGTCCGCCCGCGACGGCGCGAGACGCAGTCCTGCCGCTCCTGGTCGGGCATGCCACGCTCCTCAAGCGCGTCGAATACGCACACAACCGAACAGAGTCTATCGAGCATCCATCGGGCGGTGCGGGGGAGCGGAAAAGGTAGTTATAGTTAATGTTACAACGTCCCGTCGGTCGATTGGCGGAAGTGGCGGGGTTCTTTCTCAGGCTGGGCCTCATCGCCTTCGGCGGCCCCGCCGCCCATATCGCCCTGATGCACGACGAAACCGTCAAGCGGCGCCGCTGGCTCACCGACCAGGAGTTCCTCGATCTGGTGGGCGCCACCAATCTCATCCCCGGACCGAATTCCACCGAGATGGCGATCCACATCGGCTTCCGGCGCGCCGGATGGCGGGGGCTGATTCTGGGCGGCGCCTGCTTCATCCTCCCGGCCGTGCTGATCGTCCTGCTGCTGGCCTGGCTCTACGCGCGGGTCGGCGCGACGCCCCAGGCCGGATGGCTGCTGTACGGCGTGAAGCCGGTGGTGATCGCCGTCATTGCGCAAGCCCTTTGGAAGCTGGGGCGCACGGCGGTCAAAGGCGCCCTCACCGGGGGCGCGGCCCTGGCGGTCCTCGCCCTGTCCTTCCTGGGGGTCAACGCAGTCGCCCTGCTGGTGGCCGGGGGGCTGGCGGTGATGCTGCTGGCGAAGCTCCGGCCCATTCAGCGGCGGGGGCTGGGGGCCGTGCTGCTTTCGATGGGAGGGGTGGGCGCGCTGTCGCAGGCCGCCGTGGCCTTCAGCCTCCCCGTCCTGTTCCTGACGTTTCTCAAGATCGGTTCGGTGCTGTACGGAAGCGGCTACGTCCTGCTGGCCTTCCTGCGGGCCGACCTGGTGGTCCGCCTCGGCTGGCTCACCGACCGGCAATTGCTCGACGCCGTCGCCATCGGGCAGGTGACGCCCGGTCCCGTCTTCACCACGGCCACCTTCATCGGGTACCTTCTGGGCGGTCTCCGCGGCGGGCTCGTGGCCACGCTCGGCATTTTCCTGCCCTCTTTCCTGTTCGTCGCCGTCTCCAACCCGCTGATTCCCCGGATTCGCCGCTCGGCGTGGGCGGGGAGCCTCCTGGACGGCGTGAACGCGGCCTCGCTCGGCCTGATGGCGGCCGTCACGTGGCAGTTGGCCCGGGCGTCGCTCACCGACCCCCTGTCCATCGGGATCGGCCTGTTCTCCCTGGCGCTGCTGCTTCGGTTCAGGGCGAATTCGACGTGGCTGATCGCGGGCGGGGCCTGTGTCGGGCTGCTCCGGGCGGCCTTCGGCTGACCGCGCCGACCGAAATCCAAGGGGACGTTGCATCCGAAATTGCATTGTTCGTCATCCAGAGACACACGGATGATCTGTCCTCCCGTGCCTCCAGGCGAGTCGGCAGATCCACCACGACCCGAATTCCCGGGGTGCTGAAGAGAGAAGATTTCGGGAGAAGTCGAGCCACCGGTGGCCGAGGAAAGGGACAGGGGCGCTCATACAGCCCGCGATTGCCGGGGAGACGGCCGGGCAGGCCGAGGGAGGTCGGGCGGCGGATTCGGCCGGCGCGGGGCGACGACCCACAGCAGCGCGGGAGAGATCACGGCCATGGCCAGTCCCACCCAGAGGGCGACGGCGTACGTTCCGGTGAGATCGTAAAGCTCTCCGGCGCTCCACGTCCCTGCGGCCAGCCCCAGGCAGAGGACCAGGTACAGGGTGCCGAAGATGGTGGAGAACCCGGGCCCTCCGAAGAGATCGCTGGCAATCGCCGGCGGCACCGGCGCCATGACCCCGTACCCCAGGCCGATCAGCATGGCGTACAGATAGAGCCAGGGGAGGGTTTGCCGAGTCCCGGCAATGACCAGCACCCAGATGCTGGCCATCACGCAGCCGAGAGCCAGACCGTAGGCCAGCTCTCGACCCGCCCGGTCCGAAAGGGCGCCCCAGCCGATCTTGGCCCCGATGCTGACCAACCCCACGGCGCCGCCCACGGTTGCGGCGGTGATGGCGAGCACGCCGTGATCCACGAGGTAGGCGACCTGGTGGATCATGAGCATCTGCGTGACGAAGTTGCCGGTGAAGTAGACAACGGCGAGCCCCCAGAATCGCCAGCTCGTCGCGGCGGTGGCGAGGGTCCAGTAGGACGCGGCCTTCGGCATTGCCGGCCCTCCGGCGCCGAGTCCCGCCGCGTCGTCCTCCGTCGGCGGGGGGTCGCGGACGAAGGCCACGGCGGCCGGCAGGATCCATGCCGACACCAGGAGGCCGAAGACGCGGTAGGCCCAGCGCCAGCCGACGGTGTCGATGAGGAACTGCGCCAGGGGGACCAGACCGAAGATCCCGACCCCGATGCCGGCCGAGGCGAGTCCCATCATGGTGCCGACCCGCCGTGGGAACCATCCGCGGACGAGGACCACCAGGGGAATCCAGCCCGTGAGGCTGATCCCCGTTGCCGTGATCCCGCTGAAGGCGATGTAGAGCTGCCACCACTGCCGGGTCTCGGCGGTCAGGAACAGACCCAGGCCCATCACGCAGCCGCCGACCATGATCAGCCGCCGGGGGCCGAAGCGGCGCAGCAATTCGCCCACGACCGGTCCCAGCAGCCCGTGGACCAGCACGAAGACCGCGAAGGCGCCGGCGACCAGGGAGCGGCTCCAGTGAAACTCGCGAAGCAGGGCGACCAGGAAGACCGAGTAGGAATACCACGCCCCATAGATGACCACCAGGGTCACGAAGGTGGTGGCGACGATGATCCGACCGCGGCCTGAAACAGGATCCGACTTCGGCTCGGTCAACACGGGGTCCAGGGTCCTCCGGGGGATTGCAGGAACGAACCGCAAAATGATGACCCAAAGTCGCGGGAAAGTCGAGCGGAGGCTCGGCTTTGGCTGCTCGATGGGACGCGGCCGTCTCCGCTGCCGCCGCCTCGCCTTGCCGGCCGGACGGGGCGGGACATCGCCCGGCCGGCGAGACGCCGGGGGTGCGCCGGGGCCGCCGGGCCGGCTCGCGACGTGCGATCCGAAAGGACACCGCCGATGAAAATGGGATCCTGGGCAGACGACATCAAGACCGTCCAGAAGAGCGCCGAGCATGTGACCGACGCATTGGCCGAGCTCGATGGCTGGCTGACGGGCACAGGCGGGAGCCGCGAGGGACAGCCGGCACCGCTCCCCGAGCGGGTGCAGGCCTTCCTCGAGTTGCTGCGGGCAGAGATGTCCCGGATCGGCCAGGCGGGGGTGGGGCTCTTCAAGCGCCTCTCGACGGAACCGGTCGCAAAGCTCCTCGGGGGCTCGCCCCTCACGCGGGAGGAGTTTCACCTCTTGCAGGCCATGGGAATCCCTCTGGCCGCCGCCAGGTCGCTCGGCCTGGCGCCGCTGGACGACTTCGAGGTGCTCGGCTTGCTTCGGTACGAGGAGGGCGCGCGCCGCGCCTACATCAATCCCGGGTTGTCCAACGCCAAGACGGCAGCCCGGGGGGAGCTGCGCTACGGCATCGCCCCGGAGGACGTGCGACTGGCCGACCTCCGGCCGGAGCAGCGCGCGTTTTTCGAGACGCACTGCCCCGGGCTCCTGGCTCGCTTCCGGCGCGAGTGAGGGTCACACCCGTCCTGAAGCGGGACCCGACGCCAGGAACGTGCCCGCTCCAGTGCCCGAAATCCCTCGCTTTTTCCCGCTGGGCCGGATTAGAATACAAGATAAACTGCTTCCGCCATGCAGGGAGGTATGGGTGACCCGAGTGTTTAAGTGGGTCGGCATCTCGATCGGCGGGCTGCTCTTACTGCTGCTCCTGGCTGCCCTCATCCTGCCGTCCGTGCTGAACGTGGATCGCTACCGAAATCTCTTGGCGAACCGGGCCGGGAAGGCGCTCGGACGAGAGGTGACGCTGGGCGCACTCCGGGTGAGCCTCTGGCACGGCCTCGGTGTGGAGGCCAAAGGGATCACGATCGCCCCGGCGACCGGCTTCGGGCCACAGCCCTTCCTGACGGCGGATGCCCTGCGGATCCAGATTCATGTGCTGCCGCTTTTCCGGGGGCAGGTCCAGGTCAGCAGCGCCGCCCTAGAGCGCCCCCGCATCCATCTCACCCGGACGCCGGACGGCCGCTGGAGCGTGGACGATCTCTTCAAGGGCCGGCCGGCCCCTGTGGCCGGCAAGCTTGCCCCCGAGGGACCGCGCCCCAGCCGGCCGGCCATGGTCGCCGGCCTCTTGCTCTCTCGAGTGACGGTCAGGAACGGAGAGGTCACGCTTCTGGATCAAACCCAAACCGCGGACATCCCGATCACCCTGACCGACGTCGTGCTCCGCATCGAGCAACCGGCGCTTGCCGAGCCGCTGAGCGTCTGGCTGCGGGGACAGATCAGCACACCCGGGTCGGGCTCGATCGAGGCCGCGGCGAAAGTCGCCCCCGGCGACGCGCAAGGTCCTATGGTAGACGGGACAGTGACGTTCCGTGACGTGGAGGCCTCTCCCTGGCAGAAGGCGCTGGTCGGCCCGGTAAGCGGGGTCCGGGTTTCTGGGCCGCTCTCCGGTGACCTCACCTTACGCGGACCCCTTGCCCGCTCGTCTTTCAGCGGCGGTCTGGATCTGAAATCGGTCGCCATACAGGCGGGCGGCACGTTCCGCAAGCCGGCCGGGGAGAATGCCAGCCTGAACATGCAGGGGCGGCGCGAGGACCCTGGGGTCGTGCTGACAAAATTGGCGCTGGTCGTGAAAGGAATGAAGCTGGAGGGCAGTGCCCGCATTCCCGACCTGCGCGCTCCCCAGGTGAGTTTTACGATGACATCGCCCAAGCTTGACCTGGACCGGCTCCTGGCGACGCCGGAGTCCAAGCAGGCCTGGTGGGAGCCGGCCTCCGCCTGGGCCGCCGCGAGTCCGGCGAGCTCCAGGGGCGGCGGAGCGGATTCGGGGCTCTCGGCCCAAGGGCAGGTCAGCGTCGGCGAGCTCCGGTTCCACGGCCTGAATTGGACGGGGGTACGGGCTGATGTCAAATACCAGAACGGATCAGTCCGTCTGTCGAGCATGCAGGCCGAGTTCATGAACGGCAGGCTCACTGCCTCGGGCGAGGTGGACCTGCTTCCCAAGAGCCCGCGAGTCACCATGACCTCGCATCTGGAGCGGGTGGCCACGGAACCGCTGGTGAAGGCGCTGAAGCTCGGCTCCTGGAGCCTGAGAAGCGGGTTGGATGCCGAGGCCGACCTGACGTTTGCCGGTTTCTCGCGCCGGGACATCCTGGAATCGGCGGTGGGGAAGGGCTCGATCCATCTCACCGAGGGGCGCCTCAGCAATTACCGGCCGCTGGAGCGGCTGTCGGAGGTGGCGGGACCGATCCTGGCGAGCCAGGGGGTCCATGTCCGGCTCGACGAGTTTCAAAGCGTAGCCGGACACTACACCCTGGACAATGGGGTGCTTCGCACCCAGGACCTCACCCTCACCAAGCCCGAGGGGACCGTGACGGTCGCGGGATCGCTGAACCTCCTCGACTCCGGCCTGAACTTCGATGTGGTGGCGAAGCTGGGGCGCACGACCATCGAGGCCAAGGTCACCGGGACAACGAGCAAGCCGATCGTGCTCCCCAAGTTGGGACGGCTCCAGCAAAACATCGACAAAGAGCTGCAAAAGCTCGTCCCCGGGGATCGCGGCAAGGCGTTGAAAGACCTCTTCCGCGGCCTCTTCGGCAAATAGGCCGTTTCCCCCCATGAACCTGGCCCTGCTCACCCCGTACGCCCTGGTGGTGTTTCACGAGACCATCCGGGAGGTGGTCCGGCGCGAGATGCCTGGCGCCGACCCGCGCGTCCGGGTGATCGCACAGTCGGTGGCCTGCACGGGGACGCCCGGGGAGCGGGGCCGCCGAAAGGTGGCGGCGGAGATTTCTCCGGAGAAAGAGATCGAAGGGCATCGCGCCCTCTACCGGTCGCTCGTCGGGATTCGGGAGGCATAAATGGATCTCAAGAGCCTGGAGGTCTTCTGCAGGATTGTCGAGCTGGGGGGGTTCTCCAGGGCGGCGGAGGCGGTCCACCTCACCCAGCCGACGGTGAGCGGGCACATCAAGGGCCTCGAGACGGAGGTGGGGATGAGTCTGCTGGATCGCGTCGGCAGGCGGGTCACCCCGACGCGGGGTGGGGAGATCCTCTACGGCTATGCCCGGCGGATTCTGGTCCTGCGCGATCAGGCCCAGGAGGCCCTCAGCGCCCACAAAGGGGGGTTGAAGGGTCATCTCGCCGTCGGGGGGAGCAGCATCCCGGGCACCTATGTCCTGCCTGCCTTGGTGGCGGCCTTCAAGCAGGGCCACCCGGATGTGACTTTGGCTCTTGTCGTCCGGGACTCCCGCGAGATCGTGCGGGGAGTGATCGAGGGGCACTACGAGCTGGGACTGATCGGGGCGCGATTCGAGGAGGCGCGCGTCCGCCATGATCGCTTCGGCGAGGACGAGCTGGTGCTGGCCGTGTCGGCCTCTCATCCCTGGGCCGGTCGAAGCAGCGTGCGCCTCGGGGAGCTGGCGGGCCAGTCCTTCGTCATGCGCGAGCGCGGGTCGGGGACCCGCAAGGTGATGGAAGCGGAGTTGGCCGCGCGCGGCCTCGACCCGAAGACTCTGCGGGTCACCCTGGAAGTCACGGGCAGCGAGGCGGTCCGTCAAGCTCTGAAAGCCGGGGCGGGGATCGCGGTAATCTCCCGCCTGGCCATCCAGGATGATCTCCGCTCCGGGAGCCTGGCGGCGGTGCAGATCCGGGGCCTCAGGCTCGTTCGCCCCTTCTACCTGGTTACCCACAAGAGCCGATCCAGGTCCCCCGCGGGCGACGCGTTTCTCGCCTTCCTGCGGACCGGGAGCCGGGGGACCTCTCTCCCGGAACCGCAATGACCGGACGCGGGGCCTGGCTGCGGCGTGGGCGGTCAAGATGATCGAAGTGCTGGCAAGCGGCTGGCTGATCGGGATTGCCATCGCCTTGCCGGTGGGGCCGGTGATCACGGAGGTCATCCGGCGCGGCCTGCGGGCGGGGTTCCTCCAGGCGTGGCTGGTCGGCATCGGGGCATCCCTCTCCCACGGCATCCTGGCCTATCTCACCCTCCTGGGCGTGGTGGCGCTGCTGGATCGACCGGTGTGGCATGCGGTCCTCGGGTCGGCAGGCGTCCTGGTTCTGGGTTACCTTGGCGTGGATGCCTTCCGCGCCAGCACGGCGTTGCCCGCAACAGATGGCGAGGCCCCCCCGGCACGTTTCCGGATACCGCTTGCATGCGGCGCCAGCCTCGGGTATGAATCCAGGTCGGAATAACCCTCGAAGAGGAGAAGCTCGATGGCGTGGCTCAAGGTGGCCGAGGCGCTCCGGGCGGACGCGGGAACGCCGCTGACCGTGAAGGGGTGGGTGCGCAACCGCCGGGACTCCAAGGCCGACGGCGGCCTCTCGTTCCTCACCGTGCACGACGGTACCTGCCAGGATCCGATCCAGGTGGTGGTTCGCCGGGATCTCCCCAATTACCAGTCGGAGATCCTGCGGCTGTCCACCGGCTGCGCCGTGGAGGCGGACGGCGTCTTGGTCGCCTCGCAGGGCAGCGGGCAGCAGGTGGAGATTCAGGCCGCGGCGGTCCGGGTGGTCGGCTGGGTGGACGATCCCGACACGTATCCGATCACTCCCAAGCGCCACACCTTCGAATACTTGCGCGAGGTCTCGCACCTGCGCCCCCGAACCAACACCTTCGGGGCGGTGGCTCGGGTCCGGCACACCCTGGCGGTCGCCATCCACCGGTTTTTCGACGAGCGCGAGTTCTACTACGTCCACACGCCGATCATCACCACGTCGGATGCCGAGGGGGCTGGGCAGATGTTCCGAGTCAGCACGCTGGACCTCGTGAACCTGCCCCGGACCGAGAGCGGCGGGGTGGATTTCGGGCAGGACTTTTTCGGGCGCGAGGCGCGGCTCACCGTCTCAGGACAGCTCAACGTCGAGACCTACTGCTGCGCCCTGACGCGGGTTTACACCTTCGGGCCGACTTTCCGGGCGGAGAACAGCAACACCAGTCGGCATCTGTCCGAGTTCTGGATGATCGAGCCCGAGATCGCTTTTGCCGACCTTGCGGACAACGCCCAGCTGGCCGAGGATCTGCTCAAGTACCTCTTCGACGATCTCCTCACGCGCCGGGCCGACGACATGGCTTTCTTCGACCTCCGGATCGAGAAGGGGACGATTGACCGGCTGAAGCATGTGATCGAGACCCCCTTTCGCCGCCTGACCTACACGGAGGCGGTCGAGATCCTGCGGAAGTCGGGCCGTGCGTTCGAGTTCCCGGTGGAGTGGGGGGCCGACCTGCAGAGCGAGCACGAGCGGTTCCTCACCGAGGAGCACTTCAAGCAGCCGGTCATCCTCACGGACTATCCGAAGCAGATCAAGGCCTTCTACATGCGCCTGAACGACGACGGCAAGACGGTGGGGGCCATGGACGTCCTGGTCCCCAAGATCGGCGAGATCATCGGCGGCTCCCAGCGCGAGGAGCGGTTGGAGGTCCTGGACCGCCGCATCGAGGAGATGGGCCTGCGGAAGCAGGACTACTGGTGGTACCGGGACCTGCGGCGCTACGGCACCGTGCCCCACGCCGGGTTCGGGCTGGGCTTCGAGCGGTTGATCCAGTTCTGCACCGGCATGACCAACATCCGCGACGTCATTCCCTTCCCCCGCGCCCCGCGCCAGGCGGAGTTCTAGCCCTGATCCGAAAGAACTGTTGAACCGCCATGACGCCAAGGCTTTCCAACTCAGGGATCGCGGCGGCCTTCATTCAAGGAATGGGAACGCCTCATCAGGGGATGTGACGCGGCCCAGTCCTTTTGGCATTTTGCCCATGCCAGTCGTGCCTTTCTTGGCGCCTTGGCGGTGAGGTATTTTCGGAATGAGGCTAGATCACGGTGCCGTGGGGAATGACTTGGCCTTTGGGGATGATGACGATGCCGTCGCGGACGTAGTAGAGGGGGTGGTCGGCCGAGTCGGGCTTGCCGTCGGCGGTGATGACGCAGTGGTCGCCGATGCGAACGTTCTTGTCGATGATGGCGTGATCCACCCGGGTGTGCTTGCCGATCCCCATGCGGGGCAGGCCCTCCCGGACGCAGCGGGCGAGAGACTCCTGCGACTCGAACTCGTCGGCGCCGAGGATCACGCTGCGGGTGATGTGGCTGCCCTCGTCCACCAGGGACCGGACACCCACCACGCTCTGCGCGATCTGGCAATGGTTGACGATGCAGCCTTCGGCGATGATGGCGTGGTCGATGGTCGCCCCGTTGATCTTCGAGGCGGGCAGGAAGCGGGGACGGGTGTAGATGGGGGCCCGCATGTCGAAGAAGTTGAAGCGGGGCAGCTCCGCGACCAGGTCCAGATGGGCCTCGAAGTAGGAGCGGATGCTCCCGATATCCTCCCAGTACCCCCGGAAGACGTAGGAGAAGACCCGGTGACTCTGGATGGCCTGGGGGATGACGTGGCGCCCGAAATCAGCCAGGCTGTTGTCGAGGAGGTCGAAGAGCGTGTGGCGATTGAAGAGGTAGATGCCCATGGAGGCCAGGAGCAGCTCCCGATCCTCCGGGAGGTCGAGCTGCCGCCGGGTGGCCGGATCGGGCCGGAGGTCGTCCAGCAGCTCCGCCGTCCTGGGCTTCTCTACGTAGTTGACGATGCGGCTCTCGGCGTCCACCTGGAGGATGCCAAAGGCGCCGGCCGCCTCACGGGTCACCGGGACGGTGGCCAGGGTGAAGTCGGCCCCGATCTCCATGTGCTGCTGGAGGATCAGCCGGAAGTCCATCCGATAGAGCTGGTCGCCGCTCAGGATCAGGGCGTAATCGAAGTCGGCGTTCCGGAGGTGTCCGATGTTCCTCCGCACGGCATCGGCGGTTCCCTGGTACCATGTCGATTCGGTGAGGGTCTGCTCCGCCGCCAGGATCTCCACGAACCCGCCGCTGAACTGGTCGAATGTGAAGGAGCCGTACACGTGCCGGTGGAGGGAGGCGGACAGGAACTGGGTGAGCAGATAGATCCGCCGCATCCCGGAGTTGATGCTGTTGGAGATGGGGATGTCCACCAGGCGATACTTGCCGGCCAGCGGGACGGCCGGCTTGGCGCGCTCCCGGGTGAGAGGGAACAGGCGCTTGCCCTGGCCGCCCCCCATGATGATGGTGATGACGCGGCTCGGATCCGGCAGGCGCGACGGGCCGGCAGGCATGGAGACTCTCCTCAGCGCCCGGAGGTTGCCAAGAAACGAGCCAGCCGGTTCATGGCCTCCTCCAGAATGGCGCGCTCGGACGCGTAACAGATGCGGACCGACCCCTCGCCCCCCTGCCCGAAGGCCACGCCGGGGGCGATCCCCAGCCCGGTCTCGTGCAGGAGGCGCCAGCAGAAGGCAAAGGAGTCCTGGAGCCCTTCGATCCGCGGGAAGAGATAGAAGGCCCCGTCGGGCTCGGGGACGGTGAGGCCCGGCATCCCCCGGAGGGCGTCCAGGCAGAAATCCCGGTTGGCCTTGAGCCGCGCCAGCATCCCGCGCAATTCCTCCTCGCCGTTGGCCAGGGCGCATTGCGCGGCCCGCTGGATGAAGCTGGTGGCGTGGGAGACGATGAACTCATTGAGCTGCGCCGCGCGCTCGGCCACGTCCCGGCGAGCCACCAGCCAGCCGATGCGCCAGCCGGTCATGCAGTAGCTCTTGGAGAAAGATTGCGTCACCAGCACCGCGTCACCGCGGCAGGCCTTGCGAAGGATGGAAGGGGCGGCCGTGCCCAGCTCGCCGGTGCGGTAGTAGAGCCGGTCGTATACCTCGTCGGCCAGCAGCCACAGGTCGTGCCGCCGCGCGAAGTCGAGGAGGGCTTCCTCCTCCGTCTCCGTGGCGACCCAGCCGAGGGGATTGGAGGGAGAGGTGTACAGCAAGAGGCGCGTGCGCGGCGTGACCGCGCTCTCGAGGGCCTCGAAGTCCACCGCGTACCGCCCTCCGGCCAGGACCAGGGGAATCTCCACCGGGACCGCATTGTCCATCTGGACGATGGCGGCGCCGTTGGGCCAGGCGGGGGTGAGGACCAGCGCCTCGTCGCCGGGGTTCAGCACGCAGCGGATGGTCACGTTCAACGCCTGCACGCCGGAGGCGGTGACGACGATCTCGGACCCCGGATCAAGTTCCACGCCCTGGGTACGCGTGTAGTAGGCGGCCAGCTCCTGCCGCAGGGACGGCAGGCCCGCGTTCTCCGAATAGTAGGTGTACCCCTCTTCCAGGGCCTTGATGGCGGCCCGCTTGATATATTCGGGCGTGGGGAGGTTGGATTCGCCGAAGTAGAGCTTCAGCACGCCATCCATCCGCATGGCGGCTTCCGCCAGCTCGCGGATGCGGGAGTACGGGATCTGGGTTGCCGAGGACGCGACGGTAGGCATGATCGCTTGCAGACCCCCTTGTGTCGGAGACTTCGGGCACGGGGCGCCACGCCCCGCAGACACGGCCGACTTGCATTGTATCCGATGACCCCTGCCAGGTCACGCAAAGTCGCCAAACACGCCAAGTGGGAACGGAGAACCGGGGAACCGGAGAGACGCTCGGGCGCGGGGGAGCTGGGGCGCTGGGGAGCAGGGGGGAGGGGGTGACACGGAGAGACGGAGAGACAGACGGGAAGATTCGAAAAGAACCCGGCGAGGGATGAAAGGGTCAGGTGGGGTCCTTGGAGGCCACGCGCCACCACAGCACCGCGCTCCGGCGCTGCATGGGGGCGACGAGGCACGAGCCCACGCGCACCAGCCTGTTCTGCAGGAACCCCACCAGGAGGCGGCGCTTCTCCGCATCCTCCAGGTGCAGCCGCTGCATCCAGAACTCCACGGCCTCTTCCATGTCCTCGAATGGCTGGTCGAAATGGTACGAGATGACCTGGACGTTCGCGTAGATCCCCAGACTGTGCAGCAGGGTGATTGTCCGGAGGTAATCCTCCCGGGCGGGATAGGGCCGGCCCAGCAGCAGGGGGTGCAGCTCTCCGAAATAGAACTTCTCCGTGCCGGGCCCCACGTTCTGCACCAGGGCCACGGCGCGCAGGGCCAGCGGCTCGGCTGCCGTGAGAAACCCGAGCAGATCGTTGAAGACCGGCCGGACGTTGGCCACCAGGATGAGGTCGTGGGGCGGCAGCTGGGCCTGGCCCCAGGCGGCCGGGAGACAGGTGACGTTGGTCAGGCGGCTGCGCGCCAGGTTGGCGCGCAACTCCTCCAGCATGGGGCCGGAAGGCTCCAGGGCCGTCACCCGCGGCACAATCCTCGCCAGCGGGATGGTAAGAGCGCCGACGCCGGCGCCCACGTCCAGGACGCTCCGACAGCCGGCCAGAATCGGTTCCAGGGCCTTCACGGTCTGCGCGGGGAAGTTGCTGATCTGGACCGCCGCGTTGAACTGGCGGGCGCGGCGCGGGGTCCAGAACTCCTCGGCGTGGTCGGATGGTGAGCGCACGACTGTCTCCGCGTGGGGTCGCTGGCGTCAGGCGCGATGATACCCGGGGCGGGGCGGCTCCGCCAACGGAAAATGCGCGCCCGTGCATCAGCCTGGACGTGGACCCGGAATGCGCGGGCGACGGGCTTGTGGCATTGACCGCCAGGCGGCCTCCAGGTTTTTCTCCCACAGGAAAATCCGGACTAATTCCGAATGGTCGGCCCGTCCCTCCCTCGGTATTGACATTCTGACCAGAAGTGACTAACTTGTAGTCATGGAGACCGTCCGGATCGCCGAACTGAAGGCCCGGCTGAGCGAGTATCTCCGCCGCGTGCGGCGGGGTCGGGCCCTCACCGTTACGGATCGGGAGACGCCCATCGCCCAGATCATCCCCTACCAGGCGGGGGCCGGCTCCCTGACGGTCCGGCGTCCGATGCCGGGCGCGCCGAGGCTCGCGGCCATCCGCATGCCCCCTCCGCTCGCCATCCGAGCCGACGTGGTCCAGTTGCTGGCCAAAGAGCGCGGTGACCGGTGATCGCCTACCTTGACTCCTCGGTCGTCCTGCGGGTCGTGCTCGGGCAGCGCGGGGCGCTCCGCGAGTGGAAGGCTGTCGAGACGGGCGTGGCCAGTGCCCTCGTGGAAGTGGAATGCCTGCGGACGCTCGACCGGCTGCGCCTCCTCGAGGGAATCGCCGAGACTGAGATCGCGCGGCGGCGCGAGGCGGTCTACCGGATCGTCGAGGCTATCACCCTGGTCGAGCCGACGCAGCCTATTCTCGCCCGCGCCTCGCAGCCCCTTCCCGTCGCCCTCGGCACCCTGGACGCCATCCACCTGGCGACGGCCCTCCTGTGGCGCGAGCGCTCCGATGCGAACCTGGTCATGGCGACCCACGACGCGGCGCTCGGCCTGGCGGCCCGAGCGGTCGGCTTCCGGGTGATCGGGCTCTAACGCGGCAGTTCCCCCGCTCCCCATTCCAGACATGCGTATCGTCGGGTGAGCCTCAAGCCGGCTTGCGCCAGCAGCGCTCCAGCATGTCAACCCATTCCGGCGCGGCATCGCGCAGGACGGTTGGCAGCTCGTCGCAGGGCTGGCCTGTAATCGTTGGTGCCCCCACCTTGCGCAGCGCCTTCCGGAAGGTGCTGATCGCCTCGCCGGCCATCTCGGCGGGAGCATCGGGCGCCCACCCCAGACAGCCATCGTTTGTATCGTGCCGCAGAAAAAGGCCCGATTTGGGCCGTGCACCATTTCCTGACAAAAGGCCCGCGAGGCCGCCGGGATTGCCGCGGGGTCGGCCGGATCAGGCTGCCGGCCGGCGGGGTCAGCAGGTGCGGATCTTGCGGGCGACCGTCAACCACTCGCGGTGGACGACGGGGCCGCCGTCGGGAACCTCCGCCAGGTCCACCTCTTCCAAGGTCAAGAGGTCGAAGCGGTCCGGGGGGAGAAGGGACCGAAGGTCCTCGGCGTCGAAAAAATGGACCAACTTTCCCTTGGGATCCACCCGCGTGTTGCGCTCCGGATAAAGATCCCAGATGGAAAAGCCGGCCTCGCCCGTCGAGTAGTTGGCCATGGCGACGAGTCCCCCGTCGCACGTGAGCTGCCAGAGCCGGTTGACCATGGCCTGACGGACGGGGGCGGGCTGGAGGTGAATCAGGTGGATGGCGACGGACGCGTCAAAGGCTCCGGCGGGAAGCTTCACGTCGGTCAGGTCGCCTTGGAGCAGGATGATGCGCAGCCCCTCGGCGTCGGCCCGCCCCCGGATCCAGCCGAGGGCATTGGCGCTGAGGTCGAGGGCCGTGACGGCAAAGCCCTCGCGGGCGTACAGCAGGACATCCCGGCCGGAGCCGCAGCCGGCCTCCAGGATCGTCCGGACCTTCTGGCGGCGAAACACCTCGAGCAGCCGGCGGGCGACGGAGGTGGGCTCGGTCCCGTAGAGAGGCGCCTGGGCGTAGCGTGCCTCCCAGAAGGCCCGGGCCTCTTCAGGTCCGACGATCCGGGTCACGCCGTTCGAGCCGCAGCCGCGGCCAGGGCCATCTTGACGGCCTCCCGCGGAGTCGCGACCCGCTGGACAGCGTCTTCCGTCTGGCCCGGACGGCTGACCTGCCAGGTGTCCAGGCCGATCACGGGGATCCCATCGATCTTGGCAAGGGCGATCTCGGAGAGCGTTCCATACTTGCCGCCCACGGCGATCACCGCATGCGCCGAGCGGACGACGATTGCGTTCCGCAGATGGCCCAGCCCCGTGGGAATCGGATAGGTCACCCAGGCATTGGCGTCGGCATGTCGCGCCCCCGGCAGGATGCCCACCGTCACCCCGCCGCGGCTCTGCGCGCCACGGCAGGCCGCCGCCATCACGCCCCCCAGGCCCCCGCAGACCAGGACGGCCCCGGCGGCGGCGATCTCTCTCCCGACGGCCTCCGCCAGGGCGGCGATCTCCGGTGTCGGATCCCCCTCGCCGATGACCGCGATGACGAGCGGACGCGGCTCCGTCACGGGCAGATCCTTTCCGCTGCGACAAAGATAAACTGCCGGGTCGCCCGGATGAACACCGATCCGGCATTCGGCATCTCGCCGAGGCAGCCTTCCCCGGGGTGGGGTGAACTCACAACGGCCGGATCTCCACGCGGGCCGGCCCCTTGGTCTTGGCCCCGAAGCCGATGGCGTAGGGGGAGACCAGCGGGATCCGCACGATGACGTCCCCTTCCTTGTGGTAGGCCACCATGCGCAGGGAGTAGCCGTTGATGCTGCCGGAGATCAGCCCGCCGTTGGCGTAGCGCCAGCGCTGCTTTCGGTGGCTGTCGTTGATGGCGACGACAATGGAGGTGCCGTCGTCGCGGAAGTCCTCCTGGTCTACCTTGGAGAGCTTGGTGGTGGCCTTCTTGTCGCCGTACATCGGGTGGGAGTGGTAGTCGCCGACCAGCTCCCAGCGGGAGGTGGTGCGGACGGCCTCCTCGATCCGCTGGCCCCGGTGCCAGTCCATGCGGACTTCCTGAAACTTGCGCTTGGCGGACTGGTAGGGCACGACGAAGTCCACCATGATCCGGTCGGTCTCCCGGTGTCCCAGCAGGATGCCGAAGCATTCCCGGCGATACACCTCGATGGTCGAAACCAGGAGGCCGATGAAGGCGTTTTCGCTGAGATAGACTTCCATGGAATGCCGCTTGCCTCTGTGCCTATGAATTCATCTGTTGAGGAATCCGCTGCCGTTCAGATCTCATGACGGCTGCCGCTGCTGCAGCAAAGACGCTGCCTGCTCCCGCACCTCGTCGCGGCGAGCGCCGGTGGCCAGCCATTGCAGGTCCTGGCGCATCAGGTAGGGCAATAAACCCAGGACCACTCGCGTGGGCGTTACCGGGTTATTGGCCAGGGCCAGCTTCACCGGGTATCGCGTGATCCAGCGATCGCACTGGGCCACCGCCCCAAGGATTTCGGGCGCCACGCGCCGGGACGCCGCCAGCTTCAGAACCTCTGCCTCGGTAAGGCGGGGGTTCGTGAGGATCGTCCGCACCACGCGGGCGTCAGAGTCAAACAGAAGCCGCTCGATCAGGGCCGGGATCGGGCGCCGCGCCATGGCGATTCGGTAGCCCACCGGCTCTTTCGGCCGCGGTACCGTCTCGTCGTCGTTCTCGCCCGTCCGCGCCCGCTCGTCAACGAAGAGGCCCGCGCTTGGATCGGCCTCCCTCTCCAAGACAGCCCGAATGGCCTCGATGGCCTCCCGGCCCAGCAACCAGGTGAGCCGCCCCAGATCGAGGAGCCCGAGACAGATCCGCTGCGCTTTCAGATCCCCGCTCGTGAGGCGTTCGTGCAGCCACGCAATGGCCCAGGCGGCCTCCTGCGGCGATCGATCCCTCAGATGCTCGCCGAATCGGTGGAGACGAAGCTCGGGGTCGGCGATCCCGGCCAGGAGCGCCAACACGTCCTCCGTCTGCCGCCAGGTCCGGAGACGCCGGCAGGCCTCCAAGTAGGCGCCCAGCGTAATCAGTTGGAGGTACCCAGCGGCGCCGTCCATAACGCGATGTGGAGGTGGGTCGAGGAACCTGCAGTGAGCGAGGATTGGGACCGACGGCATTGCGTCGGGACCGTTTTCAACCCCTCAAAGAGCGGGGCTCACATGCGTGTTTGAACTGACCCGTTCGAGGTGCTGGAAACGTGTACCTGGTGGAGGGTAAGGGATTCGAACCCTCGACCTCCGCGTTGCGAACGCGGCGCTCTCCCAGCTGAGCTAACCCCCCGTGTGGCCCTCACGCCAGGGCAGCAGTGGTAACAGCGCCCGCGTCGGCCCGTCGTCAGTCCCCTGGCGCAGCCGCCCGATTCGGCGCCTGCCGTCCCAAGCCTCCAGGGAATCATGCGCTCTTCGCCGCCCAGGATCCTTTCCCCAGGCCCGTACCAGTGACTATAGACAATGGGCCCAGGGCTGTCCAGGGTTTTCTCCGAAAGAACCCAAGTGTTTCAGCGACAGAATGGCACAGGAATAGAAATTGGATGATGATAAATGTCTTGAAATGTAACATGTTGATTTCATTGTTTCTTATGCATACGGCGGATGGGTGATCCGGCCAGCGAAATGTCAGTGAGTGCGGACGAAGAAGCTGGTTTCGGCGATCCTGAAGGCGAGGAGAGAGCGGCCGTCGCGCCCCCGATCCCTGTGGCGCAGGGCCCGGCCTCGAAAGGTGTAAGAGTTTTTTTGGGCTCGGAGGCCTCGCCAGGAACTACGGCTCTTCCTCGATTCCCCCCGGATTGATGTCCCGATTGATGGGAATACCCTGCCGGCACATCGGGCACTCCTCGGGGCTGTAAGTGGGGACGTCGCGCGTCACGATGGTGAAAAGGGGGTACTTGAACTTCACGCCGCTGCTCCGGCGCCAGATCGCTCCCACCCCGATCACCTGCCCGCCCGTGCGCTCCACCAGCCTGATGAGCTTGCGGACCGTCTCGCCCGTGGTGACGATGTCCTCGACGATGAGAACCCGCCCCCCCTCCGGGAAGAAGGCCCGGTACTCGGGCGGCAGCACCACCTCGGTATGCTTGGCCGCAGTGCGTTCCTTGGTGGCGAAGATAAAGCGCGGGCGGGAGGGGTGGGTGCGAGCGACGCAATACCCCAGGAGGCCGGCCCCGTACCCGGTCGTGAGGACCAGATCCACCTGGTAGCGGCTGAAATGCGTGGCGATGATGTCGCCCAGGCCCTCCGTGAACGTCGGCTCGGTCGTGACCAGGGCCTTGGCCACGTACTCCGAGGTGTGGCGCCCGGAGCGCAGGACGATATGCTCGTTGGTGTGGTAGGCGCCCGTGCGGAGGAGGATGCCCCGGTGCAGCCGCTCCAGGATCTCCTCGTCGATGGGGACCGGCTTGTCACGGTTCGGCATGATCCTCCCCTTCCGCCCCCCCGTCCGCGACCAGGGGGACCACGTGGTTTCGGCGCACATCCCACAGCCCCCGCTCCCGGATGCGGAGGGCCGGAATGGCCGTGAAGGTGACCACCTGGGCGCTGAGAAACGGGCTGCGGCGCACGCAGCCCAATGCATGCAGCGCCGCCTGGAAGGCGTCGATCTCCGCGGCCAGCGTCGGCAGCGGCCGGTTGGAGGCGACCCCGCCCATGGCCAGGGACACCTCGGCCCGAATGGCTCCACGCGCCGCGACGGTCATGCCGCCGCCCAGGGCCAGCATCCGCTCCGCCGCGACCAGCATATCCGTGTCGTTTCCGCCGATGAGGACGAGGTTGCTGGTCTCGAAGCTCTCGCTGGTGGCCAGGGCCCCTTCCCGGAGGCCCCAGCCGGAGACGAATCCGCGGGCAATCTGTCCCCGTCCGTGGCGATCCAGGACAACGACCTTCAGGAGGTCGCCGGCCGGGTCGGCGTGGAGCGCCCCGTTCCGGACGGGCAGCTCGCGGATCTCCTCGGTGGTGACGATCTCCGTGGAAAAGCGGATGACGCGGACGCGGATCCGCTCCCGCCCCGCGGGGGCGGGGATCCGGAGGTCGTCCGGACCCAACGGGCGGGAGAGTCGCGGCGCGGGAAACAGCTCCAGGGGGAGGCTGACCGGCGGGATAGGGACGGTGATGCACCCGTCCCGGGCCACGACCTGTCCGCGGGCGAGGACGAGGCTGGGGCGAAACTGGGCCAGGTCGGAGAGCAGCAGGATGTCCGCCTGCCGGCCGGGCGCCAGCCCTCCCAGGCGACCCTCGAGGTGGAAGTGCTCCGCTGGGGTGAGGGTGATGGCCTGCAGGGCCTGCATCGCCGTGAGGCCCATGCCGAGCGCCTGCCGCGCGGACTCGTCCAGGCAGCCTCGCTGTAGCAGGTCGTGCGGCCAGACCGAGTCCGTGGCCAGCACCAGGCGGCGCGGGCTGATCCCGGTCAGGAGGCCGCGCAGGGCGGCGGAGTCCCGGCGGATGGAGCCATCCCGGATCATAGTGGTCAGGCCGAGACGCAGCCGCTCCCTGACTTCCCCCGGCGTCGTCGACTCGTGGCACGAGCGGACCCCGGCGGCCACCGTGGCCGCCAGCTTTCTCCCCCGTGCCCCGGCGGAGTGACCTTCCACCCGCTTGCCCAGGGAATCCGCCTTGGCCATCAAGAGCGGCAGCTCGGCCTGGCCCGCCAGGACCGCCGGCCAGTAGGCCTCGCCCAGGCCGGCCACGGCAGGCTCTTCCAGCAAGCGGGCCATCTCCTCCGTATCGATCATGGGCTGCCCGTCCCCCCGATCGGAGCAGAGGTATGAGATCGTGGGGGCCGTGGCCATGACGGTGATGGGCAGGGAGGACAGTCTGTCGACAAAGGCGGCCACCGCCGGATAGCCCCCCACATTGGCCACCGCGTTGGTCTCCGTGACCGCAGCGGTGAGACCCGTGGGAACGGCAGCGGCCAGGAAGTGGTCGAGGCGGTGGATGCAATCCAGGTGGGTGTGGGCGTCCAGGTATCCCGGGGCGATGACCTGCCCCTCGGCCTCGATGACCGCGGTGGCCGGACCGATCGTATGGCCCACCTCGCGGCTCACCAGGGCGATGCGGGTCCCGGCCACAGCCACCCCCCATCCCTCCAGCAGTTCCCCGGTGTACACATTAGCCAGGACGCCCCCGCGGACCACGAGGTCGGCAGGGGCGTCGCCCAGGGCCACGGCGACGAGCCGGCGGGGGTCGTCCCGCCGGAGGGGGTGGGGGGACTCAGGCACGGTGTGATACTCCGTTGCGGCGCCTCAGGCTGGGGACCGTCGCCGGCGCCGATACTCCTCGATCAGACCATGGTCGGCGAAGCTGTAATGATCCAGCCGGCCCACGATCACGTGGTCCAGCAGCGGGATGCGGAGCAGCTCGCCGGCCAGGACCAGCTCTTCGGTCAGGGCGCGATCGCCCGCGCTGGGCTGCGAATGGCCGGAGGGGTGGTTGCGGATCAGGATGATGGCGGCGGCGTGGTGCCGGTTGGCGCGCTGGACGATGTCGCGCGGGTAGATCGGGCTCTCGGTGAGCGAGCCCTCGCTCAGGGTCTCCAGCGCCAGCACCTCGTTGCCTCCGTTGACCAGGAGCAGCTCGCACCGCTCCTGCTGCAGGCCGCGTAGGCGCGGGGCCGCCAGGCCCACGACGTCCCGCGAGGAGGTGATCCGCGGGCGGGTCGCCCGCTCCACTTCGGACAGCAGGCGGCGACCCAGCTCCAGCGCCGCCTTGAGCTGCGCCACCTTGGCCGGACCGACGCCGGCGGTCGCCCGCAGCTCGGCCGGCTCCGCCGCATCCAAACCGGCCAGGTCCCCCCACTCGCGCAGCAGGACCCGCGCCAAGTCCACGGCGCTCCGTCCCCGCGAGCCGGTGCGGAGAATGATGGCCAGGAGCTCGGCGGTCGTCAGCCGTCGCGCGCCCTCGGCGGCGAGGCGCTCGCGCGGCCGCTCGCCCTCCGGCCAGTCGCGGATGGCATAACTCTTCGGCGCCGTGCTCGTGGCCACCCTGCACCCTTCCGACCGGTCAGCCTCCCGGCCGAGCCCATAGGGGCCATCCGCCGGCGCCAGGGAGCACGGCGACCCGGCGGAAATTTCGCAGAGGATATCAGGATTCGGTCGGGGCTCCAATGGAATTTCGGTCGGCCCGGGGGCAGCCCTGGCTCCGGCTCACATGAGGCTGACGACTAGGAGCAGCAGGCTCAGGGCGATCATCACGGCAGCCGTTCCCCAGGTAACCAAGTTGAAGGGGATGGAGTTCACGTGACGGCCCATGACCTCCCGGTCGTTGATCAGGATCAGCATGAATATCAGGACGGGGGCGAGCAGGAGTCCGTTCAACGTCTGGGAGAGGAACATGATCTCGAGCAGCGGCGCCCGGGGGAGGAGGATCAGACCCGCCCCCAGGACGATCATCCCGATGTAAATGCCGAAGAAAGCGGGGGCCTCTCGCGGCGTCCGGGAGACCCCGGTCTCCCAGCCCAGGCCCTCGCACACGGCATACGCGGTGGAGAGCGGCAAGACGGCAGCGGAGAACACCGAGGCGTTCAGCAGCCCCACGGCGAAGAGGAGGCTGGCGTACCGCCCGGCCAGAGGCTGGAGGGCCAGGGCCGCATCGCTGGCGCTCTCGATCGGCACTCGGTGGACGTAGAGCGTGGCAGCACAGGCCACCATGATGAAGAAGGCCACGATGTCGGTCATGAACCCACCGAGGATGACGTCCCAGCGGGCATACCTGTACTCCTTGATGCGGATCCCTTTGTCGGCCACGGAGGACTGCTGGTAGAACTGCATCCAGGGGGCGATCGTGGTTCCGATGACGGTCACCAGGGTAACGAGGTAGCTCGTGTCCAGCCGGAAGCTCGGCTGCAGGGTCTGGCGGAAGACCTCGCCCCACGGGGGCTTGGCCAGCAGGGCTGAGGGGATGTACACAAGGTAGACCACGCTGGCGAAGAGGAAGATTCGCTCCACGAAGCCGTAGTTTCCTTGGACGACCAGCCAGCCCATGAGGACGGCGACCAGCGGCACCGCGATCAGCTTGGAGACGCCGAAGATTCCCAGGCTGGCCGCGACCCCGGCGAACTCCGAGGCCGTATTGGCCAGGTTGGCCAGGATGAGGGTTCCCATCACGGCCAGGGTGATCCGGACACCAAAGCGCTCGCGGATCAGCTCGCCGAGGCCTTTGCCGGTGACGACCCCCATCCGGCTGCACATCTCCTGGATGACAATGAGGCTGACGGTGGTGGGGATGAGGGACCAGAGGAGGCTATAGCCGTACTGCGCTCCGGCCACGGAGTAGGTGGTGATGCCGCCCGCATCGTTGTCGATGTTGGCCGTGATAATCCCCGGCCCCATCACCGTGAGGAACAGGAACAGGCGGCGTCGGATGCGGCTCCAGCGCATGGGCATGGGTCGGCCAGGACTCCGCGCGGCCGGCGACACACGGCCGGAATGGCTTGCCCCCGAATCGCCGGGGCGGCGGTGCAGCCGCCTGCGGGACACGCGGGGCGGCCACCACTAGATGAACCTTTTTACGGCCCGCTTCTTCCATATCATCGGCAGGATGAGGTTCAGGACATCATCCACCGTGATGATGCCCAGCAGCTCACCCTCGCCGCTCACCACCGGAACAGCCAACAGGTTGTACTTCGTCTGGAGTTCCGCTACCTGGCGGAGTTCTGTCTCGGGCTGCACGCTTGCCACGTCCGTGTGCATGATCTGTTCCAGACGCTGGCTCGGGTCGGCCAGGATGAGCTCCCGCAGACTCAGAACGCCCAGCAGCCGCTCCCGGTCGTCGGTTACGTACAGGTAGTAGATGGTCTCGGCGTCCTTGGCCTCGTCCCGGATGCGCTGGATGGCCTCGGCCACGGTGAGGTCCGGCCGGAAGGCCACGTGCTCCGTTGTCATGAGGCCGCCGCCGGTGTCCTCCTCGTGCTCCAGCAGCTCCTCGACCTCATGCGCCTCCTTCGGCTCCATGGTTTCCAGGAGCTCTTCGGCCTTGTGCTCGGGCAGGTCGCTCAGGATGTCGGCCGCCTCGTCCGGCTCCATCTCCTCCAGGATGTCCGCCGCGCGCTCCGGCTCCATCATCTGGACGACCGACGCCTGGACCTCCGGCTCGGCTTCGGTGATGGTCTCGGCGGCGGTGGACTCGTCCAGGGCGCCCAGCAGGGCGGCCCGCTCGCCGGGATTCAGCTCTTCCAGAATGTCTGCGATATCGGCCGGGTGCAGCTTGGCCAGCTTCGTGTAGACGGCCTGGCGCTTGGCCCGGGTCAGCTCCGTCTCGACCGGCTCCATCGCCTCCCAGGGGACCAGCTCGCGAGGGAGTTCCTTGCCCAGCCAGGCTCCCAGCCGCTCGGCCAACCGCTCGGATTTCAGGTGGCGGAGCAACCCCCGCAGGCCGCCCTCGACGCCGGTGATCCGCAGGCGACCCTCCTGCACCTCGAACTCGACGTCGTTGACCCGGAGCACCTTCTTGCGCGCGGTGTCCACCACTTTCTTGTCGAGGACGTTCCTGGCCAGCCGCATCTCGTTCGGGCGGAGCGGGAGGGGAGTGAGGCTGGCCAGCGTCCCACGCAGGCGAAGGGGGGCGTCAGGGTCGGCGGGGAGCTCGGCCACCGCCTCCCATGACAGCAGGATGTCGTCGCGATCGGGCCGGTGCAACAGGAATTTGGTCACCTGGGGATGGGTGCCCAGGGCCAGGACGACGAGATCTTCCACCTGTCCGGCATCGGCCCCCTGGGAGTCCACCACGGGGCGGTGGCGCAGTTGAGTCAGGGAAAAGGTCGGCATGGCCTGCCATCCTACTCTGTGGGCTCGACGGGGGTCCGGACCGCGCGGCGGACTTCCTGCATGGACAGGCGCAGGCGGATGTGCCCGCGCGCGGGCTCCAGCCGGTCCACGAGATTCCAGCGGATGACGCGGCCGGGCATCCGGCGATTGACCGGGCGCAGCAAGAACAGGAGACCCCAGCGGTGCCCGAGGCGCGTCAGGAAACCGCGCAGCCCGGTATCCACCCCCCACAAGCGCAACGATCCGTCGGAAAAATCCATGGCAATGTCGTTTACTCGCTGGACCTTGAACCCCAGGCGATCGACCACCTGTTGGTCCATGATGTGCTTCCGCAGGAGGATCTCGCCGGACTCCATGGGCGATGGGGTCAGTTCGGCCGAGGTGCGCCGCAGGCGGATGGAGCGCATCTCCAGGGTTTCAACGGCATCCCATGGAAGGACGAGCAGGTCGCCGAACCGGCCCTGACCGGCGGCGTGGCGGCCCCGGCCGCGACGGACGAGCAGATGATGGACGACCGGGCCCTCAGGGCAGGAGGACGTGGGCCTGGCGGCCAGATCGAGGAGGGCCCCCACGGGACATCCATCCCGGTCCACCACCGGCTTGTGCAGAAGATCCTTGTAGAAGCTCACATCGCCGCGGCTGGCCATCGGGGTGGCGTTCCCTCAGCCGGAGTCCTGCCCCGCCGGGCAGAACCTTACCCGATCCTGCTCAGAGGGTATCTCTCGATAACGGCCTTCCTGGATGCGCCGACATCCGGTGGTACTATATGGGCCTTTTGTACTGCGCTGTCCGGTGACTGTCAACCCATTTTCTGGCTGATTTTCCTGTTTTTTCGCTAGGTTGACGCTTGTCCCGCCGGCTCGGGTTGATCGGGGGGAAAGATTCTCCGTGCCTGTCGGCTGCCGGTGATGTCGCCGAGGGGCCGTCGCTTGCCGGGGCAGGAGTCGTTTGATATGCTAGTTTCCCTTATCTCTCCGGAGACCCGGCCGAGAGGGGTGGACTCTTCACGGGCCGGAGTCGGGGGGTTGTCCCAGGATGGAACGGTGAGACCGGAAGCCGATGCGAGCCAGGCCAAGGAGATCCGTGCCTCGGTGGCGGCATGTGTGATGAGCCCGGAGGGGAGGATCCTGCTGCAGCGTCGGTCAGACAACGGGCGCTGGGGACTCCCGGGCGGATCGGTGGAGATCGGGGAGTCCGTTTCGCAGGCCCTCCTGCGGGAGGTCCTCGAGGAGACCGGCCTGAGGGTCGAGGCGGTACGCCTGGTGGGTGTCTACTCCGATCCGGCCCTCCAGGTCGTGCGATACCCGGACGACAACGTGGTCCACTACGTCAACCTATTCTTCGAGTGCCGGATTTTGGGCGGCAGCCTGGCGACCTGCGAGGAGACGCTCGAGCTCCGGTTCTTCGATCCGGCCGATCTCCCGCCCGACGTTCTCCCCATGCATCGGATCCGAATCCAGGATGCTCTGGCACAGCGACCGGCCGCGTTCGTCCGATGACCGGCATGGCGTGGGCGGCATCGTCCCGTCACACGAGCATTTGCACGGCCCCGGCCAGGGCGAGGTCCTTGCTGGTGATCCCTCCGGCGTCATGCGTGGAAAGCGTCAGGGTGACCCGGTTGTAGGTGACAGCAATATCCGGATGGTGGCCGGCCCTCTCGGCCATGGCCGCCACACTGTTCACGAAAAACATCGCCTCCTTGAAGTCCTTGAAGACGAACTGCTGCTGGATCGCGTTACCCGCCAGCTTCCAGCCCTTGAGGCGGGCCAACCGCCCTTTGATTGCCGCAGCACTCAGCTTCGCCATTGTTTCCTCCCATTCGATCGATGTTTTCAGGGAGCCTGGTTGAGCGCGGGACTCCTTCATCTATCCTAGCGTGGCAAGGTCGGGGGCGGAAGCCCTGCGCTCGGGGGGAGATTTCCTCAGAAGGCGGGGGGACTTCTTTCATGTCCTTCCGCGGTTGGCCTGCTCCCGTCGTGGGTTGTGGGCTGGCACGAACTTTGTCTGTTTGACAGACAATTGGCGCTGTGGTAGATAAGTTAGCCTGGTTATCATGATGTATAAACAGGATTGGCTGCGGGCTCTTTATTCCGTCCGCTTTCTGAAGGTTCCGAGATGCCGCAAGAACTAAACCGGCGAAGCCGCGACCTGCACGACTCACTGGAGCGGACAGCTCACCGAGCGTTGCTCCACACCATCGGTGTCAGCCACGAGGATATGGCGAAGCCCCTGGTGGCCGTCGTGAACTCCTGGACCGACGTGGTCCCGGGGCACCTCCACCTGCGGGCCTTGGGGGAGCTGGTCAAACAGGGAGTGCGGGAGGCCGGGGGGATGCCCTTGGAGTTCGACACCATCGCCGTCTGCGACGGCATGGCCCAGGGGCACATCGGGATGAGCTATTCGCTGCCCAGCCGCGAGGCCATCGCCGATACGGTGGAGATCATGCTGGAGGGGCATCGGTTCGATGCGGCGGTGATGGTCTCCAGCTGCGACAAGATCGAGCCGGGGCACCTCATGGCGGCCCTCCGGGTGAATATCCCCACGGTCGTGCTGACGGGCGGGCCGATGGAGGCCGGGACGTACAAGGAACACACCGACATCACCCTCTCCACCATGCGGGAGTTCGCCGGGCAGGTGAAGCTGGGGAAGCTCACGCGGGAGGAATTAACCGAGATCGAGAAGGCGGCGCTGCCCGGACCGGGCTCCTGCTCCATGATGGGAACGGCCAATACCATGGGATGCCTGATCGAGGCTCTGGGGATGTCGCCCACCGGCTGCGGGACCATGTTGGCCATCGACCCCCTGCGTCCGGCCCTGGCCCGGGAGGCCGGACACCTGGTGATCGAGTGCCTAAAGAAGGGGCTGACGCCGCGCACCATCGTGACCCGCCAGGCTGTCGAGAATGCCATGATGGTGGATATGGCCCTGGGCGGGTCCACCAACAGCGTCCTGCACCTTTTGGCCATCGCGCATGAAGCGGGCATTTCCCTGGAACTGGACGAGTTCGACGCCGTGGCGCGCCGCGTGCCGCACCTCTGCAACGTCAAGCCCTCGGGACAGTACGCCGTAGGCCGCCTGGACCAGGCGGGAGGGGTCCCCGCCTTGATGCACGAACTGCGGGATCTCCTGCATCTGGACCTTCCCACCGTCACCGGCCAGGTCCTGCGCGAGAATATCGCGGGGGCGGTGGTGCGGGACCGCGAGCTGATCCGGCCGCTGTCCGATCCCCTCCACCCCCAAGGCGGGCTGGCGATCCTGCGGGGCAGTCTGGCCCCGGACGGGGCGGTGGTGAAACAGACGGCGGTGCGCTTCGAGAATATGCTGACCCACCGGGGGCCGGCTCGCGTCTTCGAAAGCATGGAAGAGGCGGTCCGCGCCTTCCTGGGAGACGTGGTGCGGCCGGGCGAGGTGGTGGTGGTGCGCTACGAGGGACCCAAGGGGGGACCGGGGATGCGCGAGATGCACCAGATCACCGCCATCATGGTGGGCATGGGGCTGGACGAACATTGCGGCCTGGTGACGGACGGCCGGTTCTCCGGCTCCACCCGGGGGCCCTGCATCGGCCATATCTCACCCGAGGCGGCTGAGGGTGGTCCCCTCGCGCTGGTCCGCGACGGAGATCTGATCGCGTACGATATCCCCAACCGGCGCCTGGATCTCTTGGTGCCGGCGGATGAATTGACCCGGCGCCGGTCGGTCTGGCAGCCGAAGAAACGCGAATTGCGAGGCATCCTGGCGCGCTACGCGCGCCTCGCCGAATCGGCCTCGAAGGGCGCCATCTTGCGGGAACCAACAGACGGGTGAGGGACCATGAGCAAGGCGGAAGAAACAGGCACGCGAGAAGGGCGAAGCGGGCGGCATTCGGCCAGCACGTTTCCCAACCGGTTCATTCCACTCTATTATCAGCTTGAGAACATCCTGCGATCCAAGATCGAGGGTGGGGAGATCCTGCCGCACCACAAGCTGCCGACGGAGCAGGAGCTCTCCCGGGAATACAAGATCAGCCGAGCCACCGTGCGCCAGGCGCTGGCGGCTCTGGTCTCGGAAGGCCTGCTGTACCGGAAGCAGGGGAAGGGCACCTTCGTCACCGAGAAGGCCACCCAAACGAAGTCGGTCAAGCTGACGGGGTTCACCGAGGACCTGTTCTCGGAGGGACACCAGGCCGAGGTGAAGATCATGGAGATCCGGCCCGCCCCGGCGCCGGAACGGGTGGCCGCGGCCCTCCGGGTGCCGACAGGCGAGGAGGTCATCCGCTTCAAGCGGGTGCGCTCCGTGGACGGGGCCCCCTTCTCCTATGTGATCAACTACCTGCTGCCGGAGGTCGGGTCGAAGATCTCCGAGCGGGACCTCCAGCAGCACACCATGCTGCACCTCCTCGAGGAGAGGTTGGGCATTTCGCTGGGGACGATCCGCCACTCCGTGGAGGCGATCAAGGCTGACGTCGAGGTGGCGTCACTCCTCGGGGTGAGCGTGTTCGATCCGGTGCTGTACATGGAGACCGCCGTGTACGCCGCCGAGGGACAGCCGGTGGAAACGGTAGATACCTACTTCCGCTCCGACCGGTACCGGTACACGGTGGAATTGATCCGCAGCCAGCAGCTCCGCAAGGATCGAGGCAAGCGGACGCGGTGAGGCCGAGGCAGGCGTCGGCCGTCACTCGGGAACGGATGGCCACGGAACATTCAATGGCCGCCCCATGCGGGCGGCCATATATTTTCGCTGCTGATCGCTGATCTCTTATGGCTCTCAGAGGTACTGCCCGTAGCGGATCTTCTCGATGATCTCCTTGGTTTTTCGATAGTCCTCGATCGCCCGCTGCATCTCCTGGGTCGTCACCGCCCCCGGCGCGCTTCCTGCGCCTTCCTGGTGGACTTTGCTCTCCAGGGCTTTCTGGACGATGGCGGCGATATCGGCGCTGCTCATCTTGACCATCCATGCCAGGATGGCGTCACTGTCCAGGTCGGCGAAGAGCTTCCGGCCGGCAATGGCCTCCGCACGGGCGACATGGATTCGAAGAATCTCCACCTTTTCGTCGCTTTCAGGGAGGGGAACCTCGATCATGCGGTCGATGCGCCCGGGGCGAATCAGGGTGGGATCCACGACGTTCGGGGCGGTTCGTGGAGGCGACCGCCAACACGTCGCCCGGTTGGCCGAGGTCGTCGAGATGCTCGCCCACGCTGTTCACAAGCCGGCGGCTGGCGATCCGGAGCTCCTCCGGGGCGGCGCGCTCGAAGACCAAATCGTCGATCTCGTCCAGGAACAGGATGCAGCGTCCGCACTCCTTGACCTGGGCAAACACCTCTTGGAGGACATCCACCGAGTCCGCGTACCATTTCGTCACGACGTTCGTCACGCGCACATGGAGAAAGGCCGCGTCGGCCTCGCCTGCCAGCGCCTTGGCCAGCAGGGTCTTGCCGGTCCCCGGGGGGCCGTAGAGCACACACCTCTGGGCGGCTGGGTTCCCCATTTCCTGTGCAGATCCGGATTCTTCAGGGCGGAGACTAGGCCGCCGACTTCCTGCTTGGCCCGGCTCAACCCCCCGATATCCTTGAAGGAGACATCCGGCGGTATGGCGAACTCGATCTTTCCTTTCATGTCGCCAAAGCGTTTGGCCAGGCTGGTCAGGAAATCCTCAAGCTTTCGCTGGAGCATCTCACGCGTGTGACCGGTCAGCATCTTCTTTTCGGCCATCGGGAATGCTCTCCTTGTGCCGCGGCCGGGACCTGCAGCCGCAGGCGACGGCATGTCCGTCCTCAGTCTTCCACCGAGCCGGCGGCCTGAAAGAACGAATCCTGCATCTTCTGCATCAGGGTGGGGATATCGGTAGTCAGGATGACCAAGTCATGTTTGCGGCCGTGCAGGTCGACGACCTGGTTGGCCAGTCGAGCTTCCTGCTCAAAGCCCAGCTTCCTGAAGATTGTGATGGCGGCCGCTTGGTCCGCTGCCATTTCGGCCACCATCTTGTCCAGCCCGCCCTGGAGCGCCAAGTAGAAGATCTCTCGGGCCAGGGCGGTGGCCAGGCCACGGCGACGGTAGCGCGCGTCGGTGACCACACGGATCTGGGCGATGTGACGCATCCACCCGTCAGTCTGTCGGTGCAGCGTCGCGTCCCCGGCGATCCGTCCCTCGTGTTCAGCCAGGATGGGCAGCACTCGGGCGTAGTTGAGATTGCGGCTCCAAGCCTCCACGGTCTCGGACCGGGTGACGTCGTCTTTGAGAAACTGCCGGTCCTCCGGCGGAAGCCGGCGGAAGAAATCCAGGAGCGCCGGTCCGTCCTCGGACACCATCGGCCGCAGGGTGACCACGGTCCCGTCGCGGAGCGTGATGTGCTTGGGGTATTCCCGGAGCAGCATGGCGGCCCTCCCGTAAATCGGTTGCAGGCAGGGTCCCACTTCGCTGACAACGCTATCAGAGGCCGGAGTGGCAGGCAAGAGGGCAAAGCGGCGGCCTCTTGGATGTCAGGAAGTACAGGCGAGGGGGGAGAGGGGGCGCACCGCTACGCTCGGGCGAATGGGAGCGGGGGTGCAGGGGCGCAGAGGCGCAGCCTCCGGCCCGGAGGGAGGCGAAGAGGTGCAGGGCCGGGGAGCCGTCAGGCGGCGAGGAGCGTCGCGAGCATCCGGGCGTTCGTGACGGCCTGGCCCCGGGCATGCCACCCGAGGGCAGGCCCCGCAAGTGGAGAAGCGATCAGCCAGCCAGGAGCGCGGCGAGCATCCGGGCATTGGTCACGGCCTGGCCTCGGGCATGATTGTTAAAAAACGTATAGCATTTCTGCACGGCCTCGGCCAGCGAGCGGATCTTGGGGATCCACTCCCGCAGCTCGGCCTCGTCATAAAGGTAATCGTATCGCTCCCAGGCCTGGGCATGGGTCCACCACTTCTGGTGATTTCGACCGTGAAACCGAACGTAGCCCGGCGGGGCGGTGGCTCGGACAACGGGGGGCGGCAGGTTCGGAAGGCGCGGCTCGTCCACGCAGCAATAGCCGACCCCCAGGCCGGCCAGCAGGCGGAAGGTATCCTCCGTCGTCCAGCTCCGATGCCGGAACTCCACCACGACGGGATCAGGGCGGAGGTCTTCGGCGATGCGCCGGAGATAGGCGGTGTTCTGGGGCGTGGCCTTGAAGGAGAAAGGAAACTGGACGAGAACGCAGGCGAGAACTCCGGCCTCCCGCAGGGGGGCCAGAGCCGCCTGGAAATGCGGGAGCGCCTGCGCGTACCTCTCCCGGGCGTGGGTCATCTCCTGATGGCACTTGACCGAGAACTCGACACGCCCCCCTGCGCGCTTGGCCATGGCCGCCATGGTGCGGGGTGGCGGGATATGATAGTAGGTGGAGTTGATCTCGACGGTAGGAAAATGCTTGGCATAAAAGTCGAGCATATCCTGCTGGCCGAGTCCGTCAGGGTAAAAGGGACCGCGCCATTCGGGGTAGCTGAAGCCGCTGGTGCCAATCTTGATCATGGCCGACCCAAGCTCGGAGGCGCAGAAGCCCATCGCATCAGGCCAGCTTGACACCATTGGGGACCGGCCGCTCGGGGATGGCCAGGACGACCGCTCCATCCGGCGTGCAGAAACCGGTGAGGAGAAACTCAGACCTGACAGGGCCGATCTGTTTGGGAGGGAAGTTGACGACACCGATGACCTGGCGGCCCACCAGGTCTTCTTTCCGGTAGAGATCAGTGATCCGGGCGCTGCACCGCTTGAGGCCGATCTCCGGTCCGAAGTCGGCCGTGATCTTGTAAGCGGGCTTGCGAGCCTCGGGGAAATCCTCCACCGTCACGATGGTCCCCGTCCGCAACTCGACCTGTTCAAATTGCTCCCACGTGATCGGAATCATTCGGGTGCACTCCTCGCATGCATGATGGAAATGGTAGGGTGAACGTTCTGCCGGCAGCGCCCCCTCGTTACGCCGATCTACGAAAGCCCTCGTAGCCGCTCTCGAATGCCGCCTTTCCCTCCCGCAGGAAATCCTCATACGACCAATCCGCGTCGCATAGCTCTCCCTCAAAGCCGGGGGAAAGTATATAGGTCCACGCCGCGACAGCGGCTCCCCCCTCGGGGATCACAGAGACTTCCGTTCTAATGTACATCTTTCCCTCGAAGCGATCGAGCCGGTCCAGCCCCTGCGCCGAGATGTCGAAGTAAAGCAGCCCCCGCACGGCGCTGCCCGCCTTGGCTCGAATGCCTGGATAGGGCCGGTCCCGCAAAATCTTTCGCTCGTAGTCGTAGAGCACCGCCGGAGCATGGCGGGGCAGCTCGCCCGCAACTTTCCGCATGATCTCGGGATCGATCAAGGTCCCGTAGGCGAACAGGTTCATCTCGAGCCTCCGCATGTCTCCGCCCGTAGCCGCGTCCCGCCTCCCGGGTCGCAGCGGGCGGGCAGCGTCTCAAAACTGGCCGGTCGAGAGCAGGACGAGCGTGCAGGCCTCGACGACCTCGATCTGCTGCTTCGAGAGGGCAGGGTAGACCCCGGAATTCTCGGCACCCGGATTGAAGATGACCCGCCGCGGCCAGATCGTGAGGATATCCCGGATGACCGGGGCCTGCTTTGCCGGTGAGAGATAGACAGCGACGGTATCCACGAGATCCGGGATGGCCGTCAGAGACACATATCCTTTCAGGCCCAGGATCTCCTTGCCGGACCTGGACACGGGGATCGGGGAGAACCCGGCGGCCAGCAGCCGCTGCAGTGCCCGGTGCGAGTACCGGTGGACCTTGTCGCTCGCGCCGACGACGGCCACGTTTCTTGCAGGATCCATTGCGGGCAAACCCTCCTGCAGGGCCGCACCACGCGGCCGCGATTCTCCCGCAGCATGCCGCCGAATCAGGGAGCGGCCATGAGTATACGTCCTCAGGCGGGCGGACTCAATCGCCACGGCTTTCCCCGGGGCGACGTTGCCCAAAGAAGCAAATGGGCTTGGGGGCGGAGGCGGGAGCGCGCGGGGCCGGCGGACGGAATAATGTCAATAAAGTCGCAACGTCCCCTATGCTTGCACTGCCCGTTCTACGCGCCGTGTGGCGAAGACGGCCGCCGCGGGAGCCAGCGGTTGACGCGGCGCGCGTAGCTCTCGTAGGCGGGGCCGAATTGGCGGCGCAGCCGGGGCTCCTCGTACAGTGTCACGAACAGGTGCACGAGACTCCAGGCGGCGGCGGCGAGGAGCAGGATGGCGGGAGACCGCAGCCACAGACCGCCGCCGGCCAGGAGGGTGAGGCCGCCGACGTACATGGGATTGCGCGTCCAGCGGTAGGGCCCTTCCGTGACGAACGCGCGGGGGGGATCGAAGGGCGCGGGCGTTCCATGACCGCGCGCCACGAAGAGGCAGCCGCACCAGAGCGCCAGCGCGCCGCCCGCCAATGCCACGACGGCGCCGACGGGTTGGAGCCAAGCGGGCAGCGGCCCCCCCAACCGCGGGTCCCAGCCGCGCACCGCGAGGGCGAGCCAGCCCCACAGGAGCGCAAAGCAGCCCATGTACAAGGCAGCCCGGAGGGCCAAGCGCAGCCCGGTCATCTTTCATCCTGCCAGGGCAACTCCTGGTCGAGGAGCTCGGTGCGCTTGAGGACTGAGTCACCCATGAAGTTGAAGTGCGCAAGTGTCGTGCCCGGGAACGCGAACGAGGACTTCAGCTCTGCTCCGCGCCCGAACGTGCAGTTGTCAGCGATCCAGTTGCCGCCGCGAAGATAGGCGCCCGCCGCGACGAAGCAGCTGGCGCCAAGGATGAGCGCCCCCTTGATGACCGCCCCGGGTTCCACGACGGCCGTGCGATGGATCGCGATTTCATCCGAGATGCCAAACTCCGCCGTGGGCGCGGATGCGAGCAGCTCTCTCACGACAAAGGCGGATTGTGCCGCCAGCGCCCACGGCGTCAGTGCAGCGAACTTCGCGAGCGATGACGCCGCGAAGCCCGACACATGGCTTGTGACCGTTACTTGTGGGTGCATACGTTGACTTGGGGGCTAACGATCCGAATCAGCGGCGGCCGCAGGCTGGCCGCTGGACTCGGAGGTTAGCCGCCGATGATTTCATTCAGCCCTTCGATGACCTGGTCGATCGCTTCTGGTGGCACGCGGGCCATTCGCTTTCCGAGACGTTCCACAGACAGCGTACGAATCTGACTGATCTTGATACATGACCGTTTCGGCAAACCTGGAGTGCTCAACTCGAGTGTGAGGGGGAAGCCTGCCTTTTGCGGTTGGCTGGTCAGGGCCACGGCGATGACAACACCCGATCTCTCGTTGAAGACATCTTGACTGAGCACCAGGACAGGTCGTTGCCCTGATTGCTCGTGCCCTCGGCTAGGGTCCAAGTTGGCCCAGTAAACCTCACCCCTCAGTATTCTGGCCATTCGCCCACGTCCTGTGAGATGCCTTCTTCGGCGAGGGCCTTCTCGTACTTCGGATCGAGCTTGGCGCATTCACGGGCAAGACGACTCCGGTTGACTCTGGACAGTTTCTCTTGAACTGCCTCTTGGATTGCCTTGCTCCGATTGGGGAAGACTTTGGACGAAACAAGTTGATCGAGCTTCCCCAAGAGCTCTTCTTCGATCGTGATTGCAATCTTCGCTGTGCCCATCGGGTTTCGCCTCCGGTATTACGATATATCATACCATTGGTCTTTTCAAGTCTCTTCTTCCGGCTAACAGGGATTATACAGTCTGTCCAAAGCTGCAGCGGGCCGCACGTAGATGTCCAGGTCCCCCGTGAACCGTGGAGCCTCGTGGAAGGCCAGCACATAGCCGTCCACGATCATGTACTCGACGCTATGCGCGCTGAATAACTCGAGCGGTTCTCTGAAGTCTGGCTGTACTTCCATGGTATTGCCTTCGCAAGTAGTCCACGACGGCAACCCGTTCGGCTGAGGGCCGGCTCAGCCGGTAGGCAAGGTCTTCTCGCCGGGTGTCCGAGCCGAGACGCCGCTTGCGGATGACTTTCCGTATCGTGGCTGATCTCGGTCGAGCCTCAGATGGCCGGACACGTTGCGTTTCTCCGGAATACGTAGCAGGGTGCTGAAAAACCCGCTTTCCTCCAGGCTGCTCAAAAAGGTCCAGATGTCCCTCGACATCGCTCGGGACCGTGAGCCTGTCGAACGGCAAGGCGGCGTCACCCATCCCTTGGGATGGATACCCGCCGCGGGGTACCCACCGGAGGTGGGTCGGAGGCGTACTGACGGGTACGTCGCAGCGTCGCGGGAACGCGCGGGGTACCCGTCCGCAAGATGGGTCCCCGCAGATGGGCCTTTTTCAGCAGCCTGCTACAGCTTCCGCAGGATGCCCACCACCTTGCCGAGGATCTGAAAGTTCTTCTCGCCCGGACGGATCTCGATGGGGGGCATGCTGGGGTGCTCCGGCTGAAGGACGATCATGCCGGGCTTGAACTGGATGCGCTTGACGGTCGCCTCGTCGTTCACCAGGGCCACCACCACGTCCCCGTTCTCGGCGGTGGACTGGCGGCGCACTAGGGCGTGGTCGCCAGGGAGGATGTGGGCCCCGATCATGCTCTCGCCCTGGACCTTCAGGATGAAGGCGTCGTCCCCATTCACCCAGTCGCGCGAGACCGCCAGGGTTCCCTCGATGTTCTGTTCGGACGTTCAGGGGGTCGCCGGCGGCCACCCGGCCCAGGATGGGCAGTTCACGGAACGGCGCGGAATCCTTCCGGGCCGGCGCTGCCGAGAGAGCCGCCGCCGGCTCGAGGAGCTGGAGAGAGCGCGACTTGGTGGCGGTGCGGCGAAGGTAGCCCTTGCGCTCCAGGGCCTTGAGGTGGTCGAAGACGCTGCGGGGCACGAAGCCGAAGTGTGCACCGATCTCGCGGACGGTGGGGGGATATCCCGCCTGAGTCATGAACCGGCGGATGAAATCCAGGATCTCGCGCTGTCGGGCCGTGAGCTGTGGTCGCATCGTGCCTTCCTCGATCTCCGTGCTCTCTTACCATACGCATGTATGGTAAGTCAAGGACAATGTGGGGGGCGGCCGGGAGATCCCGGGCGCTGGCGGTCCGGACACCGACAGCGGGGGAGGAGCAGAAAGGCCGTCGTAGTGGGCCGGCAGTTCGAATTAGGATTGAAACGTTTCAATTTTCTCTTGACATGGCCGGGCGGCACGCCCTATGTTCTCGCCGTCTCGCTGGACGTTCGGGGACAATCGCGCCGCCGCGCGGCCCCGTCCCGCACGCCCGAGGCGGCGTCGTGAACGTCCGGTTTCCCTGAATCCTCTCCAACCGCCGGGAGCTTCCCGATGGTGACGATCAAGGACGTGGCGCGCACCGCCGGCGTTTCCCTGGGGACGGCGTCGCAGGCCTTGCGCGGCAGTGCCAGCGTGCGGGAGGCGACCCGCCGCCGCGTGCTGGCCGCCGCCGCCCGCCTGCGCTACCGGCCCAGCGCCCTGGCCCGCGGGCTGGTCACCCATCGCACCCACACCATCGGCCTCCTCATCTCCGACATCGGCAACCCCTTCTTCATCCGGGCGGTCCGGGCGGTGGAAGACGTGGCCAACGAAAACGGCTACAACATCATCCTGTGCAACACCGACGAGGATCCCCGCAAGGAGATGCAGTACCTCGGGGTGCTGGTGGAGAAGCGTGTGGACGGCATCATCCTGGCCACCACGGCGGAGAGCCGCCAGGTGGTACGGGACGTGCGCCGAGAGCGCATCCCGCTGGTGCTGTTCGATCGCGCCTGGCCCGGGATCGCAGCGGATACTGTCACGGTGGACGGGATGCTGGGCGGGCGCCTGGCCACGGAGCACCTGCTAGGCCTCGGCCACCGCCGCATTGCCATCATTCACGGCCCCAGCAAGCGATCCACCGGCAGCGAGCGGCTGCTGGGCTACCTGGCGGCCCTGGCGGATGCGGGAATCCGCGCGGCAACCGAGCTGATCCGTGAAGGGGACTTCAAGCAGGACAGCGGTCACCGGCTGGCGCACGAACTGTTAGGGATCGCCCCGCGCCCCACGGCGCTGTTCTGCACCAACAATCTCATGACGGTCGGGGCGCTGCATGCCTTGCGCGAGCTGGGGCTCCGGATCCCGCGGGACCTCTCCCTGGTGGGCTACGACGATATGGAGTGGTGGACGCTGACCCAGCCTCCCCTCACCACGGTGGGGCAGCCGGTCTACGCGCTGGGCCGCGAGGCCATGCGCCTGCTCTTGGAGCGGATCGGCTCGCGGACGGGCCGCCGGCCACGCCATGTCGTGCTGAAGCCGGAGCTGATCGCACGGGAGTCCTGCGGGCCCCCGCCACAGGCCCGGGAGGGCCCCGGTCCGAGCTCGAGACGGAAGGCGGGCCGTGTCGGAGGAATCGGGAAGGAAAGGGTACCGTGACAGACCTCCCGTCGCGGCCCCCGCCGGCCGGAGAAACTCCGCCGGAGGCGATCAGCGGGGGGGCGCTGTCGGTTGGAGTGTCGACCCGGGTGCGAACAGGGGGACGTGGAGTGCGCTGAGGCGGACAGGCGCTCCTGGGGTGGGGGAGACATGGAAGGCAAAGGAACAAGGAGGAGGTCGTCATGAAGACCTGGCTGAGTGCGTTGGCGGGCATCGGTGTGATGTGCCTTTTCTCGGCGACGGTCGACGCGGCCACCGTCCTCCGGTGGGGCGACGTCCAAGCGCAGGATCACGTGGCATACAGGATGATCGAGCGGGCCGCCAAGAAGGTCGGCGAGGCCACCCAAGGGCGAGTGCAGATCCAGGGCTATCCGAACAGCCAGCTCGGCAGCTCCAAGGACATGATCGAGGCGGTGTCGCTGGGGACCCAGGACATGGTGACCGAAGGGGCGGCGAATATCGGCCAGTTCGTGTCGGCGATCTCAGTCCTCGAGGCGCCGTACGTCTGGCGGGACGCGGCGCATCTCGCCAAGGTCATGGCCGGTCCCATCGGGCAGGAGCTCAACACGCTTCTCATCCAACAGCGCGGCATGCGGATCGTCGGCACGACCTACTACGGGGTACGGCAGCTTACCACCACCAACAAGCCCGTCCGGACCGCGGCCGACATGAAGGATTTCAAGCTGCGGGTTCCCGAGAACGACGTCTTTCTGGCCATGGCCCGGGCCTGGGGAGCCAAGCCGACCCCGATGACGTTCGGCGAGCTGTACCTGGCGCTGCGGCAGAACGTGGTGGACGGCCAGGAGAATCCGCTCCCCACCATCGAGTCAGGCAAATTCTTCGAGGTACAGAAGTACCTGGTGCTCACCAGCCATATCCTGACTCCGCGATTGGTGCTGGTCAACGAGAAGGTCTGGCAGAGCATCTCGGCCGCCGATCGGCAGATCGTCAGCAGCGCCGTGGCCGAGGCGATTGCCTGGAACAACCAGGAAACCCTCGAGGCCGAGCGGGTGCTGGTGGACAAATTCAAGAAGGCGGGGATGGAGGTAATCCAGCCGGACGTTCGAATCGTTCCGGAAACCCGTGCTCGACACTCTCCCCAAGATGTTCGAGGCGAAGTGGGGGAAGGGCCTCTACGAGCGGATCGTGGAGACAAAATAAATGACAGGGGCGAGTGCGGCACATCCGGCTCACGGGGCGGCAGCCGCGCCATTGGCGCGGCTGACCGCCGCCCTGGATCGATGCACCTGCTGGATCTGCGTCGCTCTGCTGGCGGCGATCTTCGTGATCATGATCCTGCAGGTGACGTGTCGGTACGTGCTGGGGTCCCCATTGGTCTGGAGCGAGGAGGCCTCCCGATACCTCTATATCTGGGTGTGCTATCTGGGGGCGCCGATCGCCTTGCGTCGGGGAAACCACATTGCGATCACGCTGCTGGCGGACCAGCTGCCCGCACGACTCGCGCGCATGATCGCCGTCACCTGGCAGATTGTCGCCTTCCTGTTTCTCATCGAGCTGGGAATCCAGGGGGCGATCCTCGCGGTGCGCTCGCACAGCCTGATTGCCATCACCATTCCGATCCCCTGGTCCCTCATCTACATGGCGGTGCCCATTTCGGCCGTCCTGATGATGCTGGAAACCGCTGAGGCCATCTGGATCCCGCGTGGGGGCCCGCTGAAGGAGATGCAACTATGATCGGCGGCCCCCTCATCTGGATGTGGCTTCCCCTCATGCTGGTGGGGATGCCGATCTTCCTGGCCATCGGCACGGCCTGCACGGTGTACCTGATGGTCCACGGGGAAGTTCTCCTCTCGATTCCCCAGCGGCTGACGGCCTCCGCCAATTCGTTCCCGCTGCTGGCGGCGCCGTTCTTCATGTTGACCGGCATGGCGATGAACACCGCCGGCATCACCCGCCGCATCTTCGATTTTGCCGAATGTCTGGTCGGACGGTTCCGCGGGGGTCTGGCGCACGTCTGCATCGTGGCCAGCATGATCTTCGCCGGGATGTGCGGGTCGGCAGTCGCGGAGGCTGCGGGCCTCGGGACGATAGAGATCCAAGCCATGGCCGAGGCCGGATATCCCCGACCCTTCGCCGCCGGCATCACGGCGGCCGCCGCAACGATTGGTCCCATCATCCCGCCCAGCGTCCCCCTCTTGATCTATGGGGTCATCGCGGAGGCCTCCATCGGCCGGCTTTTCCTTGGGGGGGTGATCCCGGGACTCCTGATGGGCGGCTCCCTCATGATCATGGTGGTATGGATGGCCAAGCGCCGGGGCTTCGGCTTGCGGCCCGCCCCCACCTTCCGCACCGTCATGACGAAGACCCGGAGAGCCCTCCTGTCCCTCATGACGCCGGCCATCCTGTTCGGGGGGATGTTCGGCGGGATGTTTACGCCCACCGAGGCAGCATTCGCCGCCGCCCTGTATGGGATCCTTCTGGGGATGGTCATCTACAGGGAGATCCGCTGGCGAGACCTGCCCCGCCTCTTCCTGGACACGGTGGAGACCAACGGCGTGGTCCTCGTGCTGGTCATGACGGCCTCGCTGTTCGGGTGGGTGATGGCCCGCGCCCAGGTGAACCAGCAGCTGGGGGCCCTGCTGCTGGGGACGACCAAGAACCCCCTCGCCCTCCTCATGATCATCAACGTATTTCTCCTGATCGTGGGGTGTTTCATGGAGACCCTGGCGGCCATGGTCATCCTGGTCCCGGTGCTCCTGCCGGTGGTCACGGCGGTGGGGGTCGACCCGGTCCACTTCGGGGTCGTGATGGTCCTGAATCTGATCATCGGCACGTTGACCCCGCCCATCGGGATCGTCCTGTTCGTCATGGCGCGCGTGGCCAACCTCTCCTTCGAGGAAGTAACCCGGGCCACGGCCCCGTTCCTGATTCCCCTGATTACCGTTCTGATCCTGATCACGATTTTCCCGGAACTGGTGCTCTACCTGCCGCGACTCATTCTGGGTTGATCGAGAGGAGGCCGCATCCGGATCTTGACGCCGCCACTGGCCCGGGAGGGCGTCGTCGTGAGGCCCGAATCCGCCCCGGATGCGGCGGCCGGGCAGAGGGGCCCGGAAGGGTCCGGACCGGCACGATGGGCTTGACAGCCGGGATTGGACTGGATAGGGTGTCAATGAAGCATTGGTCACCGTGGCCTATTCACACAGGGAGGACGCCGTCATGAAGGCACGCAGAGGAAAGGGAGGCGGTTCGAACGGGATCACCCGGCGAGACGTGCTTCGGCTGGGTGCCACGGCCGCGGCCGGGGTTGCCTTCGGTCCGTTCGTGAGCACTCCGGCCCGCGCCCAGAGCTTCAACTGGCAGCGGTACAAGGGGAAGGAGCTGTTCCTGCTGCTCTACAAGCATCCCTGGGTGGACGAGATGGTGACCCACCTCCCGGAATTCGAGTCGCTCACGGGCATCAAGGTCCGCTACGAGGTGCTTCCCGAGGTCCAGGGCCGCCAGAAGTTCGTCGTGGAGATGACGGCGGGGACCGGCGGAATCGATGCCTGGCATGCCAGCATGCATGTGGAGAAGCGGCGGGCCTGGAAGTTCGGCTGGTTCCAGCCGCTGAATAAGTTCCTCGATGACAAGACCCTCACGGCACCGGACTTCGATTGGAACGACTTTACCAAGGGATCGCATCAGGATGTGACCCAGCCGGATAAGACCAGCAGCGCGATTCCGACCTTCGTGGATGTCTTCACCCTTTTCTACCGCAAGGACCTCTTCCAGCAGAAGGGGATCCAGGTTCCCAAGACCATGGCCGACCTGGAAGCGGCCGCCAAAAAACTGCACGATCCCCCCAGGATGTACGGGTTTGTGTCCCGCGGGCTGAAGAACGCCAACGCCACACCATGGGGATGGGTCGTGTATTCTTTCGGTGGGGAATACACTACCGCGGATGGCAAGTCGGCCATCAATACCCCTGCCTGGATCAAGTCCATGGACTGGTACGCGGGGATGCTCCGGAACTACGGGCCTCCCGGAGTGGTGAACTTCAACTGGTACGAGTGCAGCTCGGCCTTCATGCAGGACCAGGCGGCCATCTACTTTGATGGGGTGAACTTCGCCAATCAGTTCGAGGATCCCAGCAAGTCCAAGGTCGCCGGGAAGGTGGGCTACGCGGTGCTGCCGGCGGGGCCGGCCGCCCACGTGGCGCCGACCTACACCAACGCCATGGCGATCAGCGCGCAGAGCCACAACAAGGAGGCCGCCTGGTTCTTCGTCCAGTGGGCGGTCAACAAGGAGAATTGCAAGCGCGAGCTCCTGTCGGGCGTCGGGGTCGCCCGCATGTCCACCTGGAACGAGCCGGAGGTGCTGGCCAAGCCCAAGATGCCGCGGGATTGGTACACGGCCTACCTGGACAGCCTGAAGATCGGCCGGGCGGGCCTGCCCGAGATCATGGATGTGACGCAGTACCGGGACATCATCGGCGTCGCCATCCAGCGGGCGATCGAGGGGGCAAAATCGGCGGACCTCATCCCTCAGGTCGACAAGGATTTCCAGGACCTCTTAAACAAGACGGAGAAGTAAGGGTCGTCGAAGAAGCCGACGCGGTCTGGCCCCCGGGATGCCGCCGGGGGCCAGACGCGTTGGCCGCCGCCTCGTCACTGACGAAACCCCCGGACCCCGACTCATGCCCAACCAGCCGACCGCCGTCCCGCTGTCCGCCGCCGCAGGGAGCCCCTCCTTCTGGGCGCGTCTCTCGCGGCTGATGCACCGGCACGCCCGCGTCATTTTCCCCGCGCCGGCCGTCCTCGTCGTGGCCATCATCATCGTGTATCCGGTATTCTATACAGGCTGGATGAGCCTCCAGCAGTGGGTGCTGGCCAGTATCGCCCCGCCCAAGTTCCTGGGGCTGGCCAACTACCAGGAGATCGCCCTGCGGGACGCGAGATTCCACTGGGCCTTTCTCCGCACGCTCTACTTCACGCTGCTGGCGGTCACGGCGGAGACCGCCCTGGGGGTCGGGATGGCCCTGCTTTTCAACCGCGAGTTCTGGGGGCGGGGCCTCATGCGGACCCTGTCCATCCTGCCCATGGTGGCCACGCCCACCGCCATCGCCCTCATCTTCGTCATGATGTACCATCCCACCCTGGGCGTGGTGAACTATCTCCTGAGCCTCGTCGGGATCGGCCGCTTCATGGCCATCTACAGCAGCCGGACCTCCCTCTACGCCCTGGCGCTGGTGGACGTTCTGGGAGTGGACCCCCCTGATCATGCTGATCGCACTGGCGGGGCTGGCGGCGCTGCCGAAGGAGCCCTACGAGTCGGCCCGGATCGACGGCGCCTCGGCCCTTCAGTCCTTCTGGTACATCACCCTTCCTCTGCTCCGCCCGACCATCGTGGTGGCCGTGCTTTTCCGGGCCATCGATGCGCTGAAGACGTTCGACATCATCTTCGTGATGACCCAGGGGGGACCGGGGAACTCCTCCGAAACCATCAATATCCTGCTCTTTAACCAGGCCTTCTCCTACTTCAATATGGGGTACGCCTCGGCCATCGCCGTGGCCCTGTTTGCCCTGGTCATGGGGGCGTCGGTCTTCCTGATGAAGGTGCGGAGGGTGGGGTGGTGAGTGCTAAAACGCTGAGAGGGCTGCTGCGAACCACGAGCTTCTATGGGCTGGTGATCCTGGTGATGCTCCCCATGGCCTTCGTCTTCTACTGGATGATCACGCTGTCCCTGAAGCCGCAGGTCGAGGCCACGGCGTACCCGCCGAGCTTCTTCCACTTTTCGGTGACGCTGCAGGGATACGTCAAGGTCTTCAAGAGCCAGCCCTTTCTCCTCTACACCTGGAACAGCTTCGTGGTGGCCATGGGCTGCACCCTCCTGGGGCTGGCGACCGGCCTGCCGGCGGCCTACAGCATCGCCCGCTGGCGCCAACGGGGCCTGGCCCTCACCATCCTGGTGGCCCGGATCGTCCCCGGCATCAGCTACCTGATCCCCTGGTACATCCTCTTCCGGAAGGTGGGGATGGTGGACACCTACCAGGCGCTGATCCTGACCCACCTGGTGGTGGGCCTCCCTATCATCATCTGGGTGATGATCGGTTTTTTCGAGGACATCCCGGCGGAGCTGGAGGACGCCGCCCTGATCGACGGCTGCTCCTACTACGGGGCGTTCTGGCGGGTGGCCCTTCCCCTGGTGAAGCCCGGGATCATGGCCACCAGCATCCTGAGCTTCATCTTCTCCTGGAACAATTTCCTCTTCTCGGTCATCCTGGCCGGCCGCGTGACCCGCACCCTCCCCATCGCCGTGTTCAACATGATCAACTACGAGGAGATCAGCTGGGGCCCTCTGGCGGCGGCGGCCACCCTCATCACCCTCCCCGTCATCCTGCTCACGCTCCTGGTCCAGCGACACATTGTGACGGGGCTCACCTTCGGGGCTGTGAAGGGTTAAGGGGAAGCGGTCAGCGATCAGCGGTCAGCGTCCTCGACAGTTATCTTGCGCGTGCGTTCATCAGCGTGTACGATCTGCAAAAGTGTGCACTGAGCAGAGGGCTGAATGCTGATCGCTGAAAACTGAGAGCTTATCATGACGTTCCGCGAGTGGCTCGACGGCTGGCGACAATGGATCCGCGGCTTCCTGTACGGCATGGCCGTGTACGACGCGGTCATCATGTTCCGGAAGCAGCGGGCGGACCTGGAGCATCTCTTTGTCCTCATCGTGTTCGGCGACATTGTCGGTGTGCCCGTGATTCCCCCGTATTACACGCTGCGGCTCTTACCCTACATCGTTCCCGCCGTCGGCAACTGGAAGCGGCGCATGCTTCGGGAAAAGGACCTCACCGACCTGGCAGGAGCGGGATGAGGGTCCCATCCCTCCGGACGTTGCCGGCCGTGCCGATGCCTGACGCCGGAGCCCGCCGGATCGTCTCGGCAGACTGCCCGGAGGATGCCATGGGAGGCGCGACGCCATGATGTCGAACTGGTCTATCGGAACCGACCTGGTATTGGCACTGGCTGCATTCTTGCTCCTCTGGTACGTGATTGGGATCCAGGTCAACCGGTATCGCGCCCGCACGCTGGTGCGGCAGATCCGGAGTTCCCTCCAGCCCTTCGGCGGGAACGCCACCATCCGTTGGATCGGGCGGAGCGCCTTTCGGATCGAAGTCGACCAGCCGGGACCCCCCTTCGGTCGGCTGAGCCTGAGCGTCCTCCTGGAGCCCCGGGAAACCTTCGTCCTGTGGGGAATCGGACGCCTCTTCGGCCGGCGCGATTGGCTCCTGCTGAGCGCCACGCTCTCCGGGGCGGTCAAGGGCGCCTTCGAGGTCTATCATCCCAAGCGGCGCGGGGCCGCCGACAGCGCCCGCGAGATCCAGACCCTGGGGTGGGCCGCCGAGCCGCTTCCCGGGCGTCCGGAGCTCTTGTGTGCCGCGCCGGGATCGGCGGGGCGCAGCCTGGCCCAGGAGGCCATGAGCCTCGTCCGCGGCCTAAGCGTCTGGCGGGTGCGGGTTCGGCAAAAGGCGCCGCAGCTCACGGTGAGTCTCCCCATTCCGGCCGCCGAGACACGGGTTCCGCTCCCCATTTTCGGCCTCCTTCCGCAGCTCGCCAAGACCGTCGAGGCCCAGGGCGGACGACGCTGACGCGTCATGCCGCGGCGCCGGGCGCGGGGAACGGCAGCGCGCGCGCGACCGCCCGGGAGTCCACAGGAAGCCGGCCGCCGTTCGGAAGGGTATGCAGGAAGGGAAGCGCGCGATGCAGCTCGGCCTGGGTCTGTACCGGCACATGCTGACGACCGACAATTTTCGATTCGCTCGTCAGGCGGGCGCGACGCATATCGTGGCCCACCTGGTGGACTACTTCAAGGAGGGACCGCGCCTGCCGGGGGCCAGCAGCCACGGCGGCGGCTGGGGCGTCTCGGACAACCGAGGTCGCCTGTGGACCGTCGAGGAGCTGGCGAGCCTGCGTGCCGCGATCCGGGCGGAAGGCCTGGAGCTGGCGGCCATCGAGAACTTCGACCCCTCCCATTGGTACGACATCCTGCTCGACGGACCGCGCAAGCAGGAGCAACTGCGGGACATCCAAGAACTCATCCGGCGCCTGGGTCGAGCCGGCATCCCCTGCATGGGGTACAACTTCAGCATTGCCGGCGTCTGGGGCCACGTGGTGGGGCCATTCGCGCGCGGCGGGGCGGAGTCGGTCGGCTTTCTGGGCCCCGACGGTCCGGCCGAGACCCTCATCCCGACAGGCATGGTGTGGAACATGGTCTACGATCCGAGCGCGCCGGCGGGGACGGTGGGGGCCGTGACCCACGAGCAGCTGTGGCAGCGCCTGCGGGATTTCCTGGAGGCCGTCGTCCCGGTGGCAGAGGATGCGGGCGTGCGCCTGGCCCTCCACCCGGATGATCCGCCCATGCCCACCCTGCGGGGGACGGCCCGGTTGGTCTACCAGCCGGATTTCTACCAGCGGGTCCTCGACCTCAAAGCCAGCCCGGCCAACGGGATCGAGTTCTGCGCCGGCTCCGTGGCGGAGATGGCCGAAGGGAACGTTTACGACGCCATTGATCGGTACAGCCGCCAGGGAAGAATCGGCTACGTCCATTTCCGGAACGTCAAAGGGAAGGTCCCCCGCTACTACGAAGTCTTCGTGGATGAGGGGGACGTGGACATGATCCGGATCCTGCGTATTCTCCGAAAGAACGGCTATGACGGCGTGCTGATCCCCGACCACACCCCCCAGATGACCTGTGAGGCCCCGTGGCATGCCGGGATGGCCTTCGCCCTGGGGTACATGCGGGGGGTGCTGACCCTCATCGAGGCGGAGTGAGATGAGCACGGACGCGTTTCGCTTGGACGGACAGTTGGCCCTGGTCACCGGAGGAGGCAGCGGGTTGGGTTTCGGGATCTGCCAGGCACTGCTCGAGACGGGGGCCCGCGTCGTCCTGACGGGGCGCCGCGAGGAGGTCCTCGAGCGGGCCTGCCGGCAGCTCGGGGAGGGCGCCGGCTTCATTCCGCACGACGTGACGGATCTCGCCGCAGCCCCGGAATTCGTGGCGAAGGTGGAGGCGCGCTTCGGGCCGCTGGATATCCTGGTGAACAACGCCGGAAACTACCTCAAGAAGCCGGCAGTGGAGACCGCCGACGGCGAGCTGTTGAGCGTCCTCCAGACCCACCTGGTGGGCGCCTTCGTCCTCTGCCGCGAGTGCGGCCGGCGCATGGTCGCGCGGCAGCGAGGCGCCATCCTCATGATCGTCTCCATGGCTTCCCACTTCGGCATCCCCGCCGTGGCGGCCTACACGGCGGCCAAGGGGGGCCTGCACGCCCTCACCCGGGCGCTGGCCGTGGAGCTGTCGCCCCACGGCGTCCGGGTGAACGCCATCGCGCCCGGCTGGTTCGACACCGCGCTGAACCGGAAGGCCTTCGACGCCGACCCGGCGCGGCTCCGGAAGATCCTTGACCGGACGCCGCTGGGACGGGTGGGGGAGCCGCTGGATGTGGGGCGTGCGGCAGTGTATCTGTGCTCTCCCGCCGCCAAGTTCGTGACGGGCGTTGTCCTGCCGGTGGACGGGGGGGCCAGCATCGGCTTCTAACAGGCTGCTGAAAAAGCCCCATCTGCGGTGACCCAGCCTTTGGCCGGGTACCCCGCCCGCTCGGGCACTCCTTGCGGCGTACCGGAAGTAGGCCTCACTCGGCCCTTTGCGGACCGCCTTGCATCTGGGCCTTTTTGAGCAGCCTCAGTGAAAGCGAATTTTTCAGCACCCTCCTAGCCGGCTGCGAGGGACCCCCAAAACAGCCGAGCGGCCCGCCAGGGGCCGCTCGCTCGGTTGCAACTCTTCGTGGATGGCCGACGGCTTTGGGCCGGCTATGCGTACAGCGCCGCGGCCGTCCGCTGCAGCATCTCGACGCCGCGTATCTCGGTCTCGTAGAGGGGCAGGACGGCGCGCACCATGCCGGCGAAGACTTGCTCGATCTCCTGCATGTAGGCATCCTGCATGGCCACCCGGTTGCGGACGAACTCCGGCGAGTCCGGCTTCACCTGCCGCTTGTCGATCAGCATGTTGACCACGACCCCGCCGACGGGAATGCCGAACTCCTTGAACCAGGCGATGAACCGGGTGATGACCGCGATGGGAAGCGCCTCGGGCAGCGTGACGAAGAAGAAGGCGGTCTTCTCTTTGTCGGTGAGCAGTTCCTTGGCGTGGCCCATCCGCTTCTGGAAGGACAGGAGGTAGTCCATCAAGGGGTCCTTCTCCTCCTTCTTCTTGCTGTAGGAGAGGACCTGGCGGAGCGACTGGGCCTCTTCCCGGCTCTTCATCATCTTGCCGACCCACAGCGAGTAGACCGAGGACATGCCCAGCAGCCGGCGGGCGTTGGCCGTGGGGGCAGTGTCGAAGACGTAGACCTCGTACTCGTCCTTGAACATGAGGTCGATCATGTTCTCGAACATGGCCGATTCCTCGAAGGCCGGGTTCATGGTGGCGGACTCCACGAAGGCGTCCGCCTGGGTCCGGATCTCGGCGAACTTGAGGAACCAGCTGACTTTTTCTTTGATCTCCTGCTTGGACTTCTCGATGGTGTCCTTGGTGTCGATCTCGTACGCGAAGAGGTTGGGTACTCCCTTCACCTGGACTGCTTGACCGAACACGTTTTGGTCCAGCAGGCCGCTCAAGCTGTGGACCGGGTTGGTGGAGGCCAGGAGCGTCCGCTTGCCGAGCTGGGCATAGGCCACGGCGGCCGCGCCGGCAAGAACCGTCTTGCCCACGCCGCCCTTGCCGCCGAAGAAGTTGTACTTCAACTGGGAATGCTTGGCGAAAAAGCCCTGCATGCTCTCGTGGACCAACGGATGGGTCTGGATCATTGGCGCACACCCCCCGCGGCAGGACCGGCCTAGCGGCTCGGCCCGAACAGCGCGTCGGCCATCTTCTCGATCATGGGGAGTCCGGTGATATCGCGCTCGAACTCGGGAATCCGGGCCATGACCTCGCTACCAAACAGCTCATCGATCTTCTCCAGGTATCCCTTCTGCATCTGGAGACGGTTCTTGAGATACTCGGGGATGTCCTGGCTGGCCAGGCTCTCGGGGATCACCCGGTTCACGATGTAGCCGGAGAGCGGCACGTTGAATTTGGCGAAGAGCTGGGCCGCCTTTTGGGTATCGATCAGGATCATCTCCTCTGGGATGACCACGAAGAAGAAGGCGGTTTTCTCCCGGTCGGTCAGGATGCTGGAGGAGGTGCCGATCCGGTACTTGATGTACTGGAGCTCCTTGAGGATCATGTCCTCTTCGACTTCCTTGTCCCGGGAGATGGCGGCCGCCATCTCCTCGTACTGCCGCATGTCCTCGCGGAGCTTGGTGATGCGCTCGATCCACTCGTCGTAGACGCTGGCCATGGACAGGTAGTAGAGGGCGTGTCCCAGCGGGACCAGGTCGTAGATGTAATAGTCGTACTTCCCGGCCACCACGATATCCACGACCTCGTCGAAGATCGCGCTCTCCTCCATGGCGGGCTCGGCCGCCGCGGCCTGGATGTAGCTCTCGATCTCGTCCGGGATCTTGTCGAAGCCGTACATGTCGAAGATCTTCTTGCGGATCTCCTCCTGGTAGGCCTTGATCCGCGAGTCGGCGTCGATCTCCTGGGCGAAGAGGTTGGGCATGATCTCCACCGCCCCCTTCCCGAAGATGTCCCGCTGGAAGATGTCGGAGAGGGAGGCCTGGGGATCCACGGAGAAGACCAGGACCCGCTGGCCCTGCTTGGCCAGCCAGTAGGCGGTGGCGGCGGAGAAGGTGGTCTTGCCCAACCCGCCTTTGCCGCCAAACATGATGTAGCGCCGGTTCGGGTGTTCCTTGAAGATCCGGCCGAGTCCCGCGTTCATGGGGAATCCTTTCCGCGTCCGGGGCGCACCGGACGTTCTCAGCGTCCGTGGCAGCCGCCTAGGCCAGGGCGTCGGTCAGGTCTTTCTCGCGGAGCATGCGCCGCTTCCAGGTCGAGATCTGCGGCACGACGTATGGAAGCAGGCGGAGGGAGTAGTAGGGGGGCAGGATGGGGACCCCGAGGAGATCCCCCATGGTGATAAGGATGAAGAGGTGCTCCATGCTGCCGCGCGTCTTCAGGGCCTGGCGCGTCATCTCGTGGGCGGCCATCCCATAGACGTAGTCCTTGAACTTCTGCTTGAACGAGCCGAAGAAGCCCTGCTTCTCTTCCGTGCTCATGGCGACCTCTCTCCCCTCCGAGCGTTGGCTGGGTTCCAGACGACTCGGCCAAAAACCCTACCTCATATCCCTCTGGATTGCAAGTTCCATCTCCATGTGGGCCGGGTCGACCTCCGCCGGTCCGGCCGCCCGTCGCTCCCGGCAGGTGCGGTGCGGTCAAGCTTCCGAGAGGCTGCCGTTGGTTCTGCCCGCGAGAGGCCGGGCGGGCAGACCAGGGAGCTGATTGAGCGCGTCGATGAGCTGCCGCAACCGCCCGGCATCCCGGCGGTTGAACTTGAGGGCGAGCCGCGGGAGGTCCGCTAGGTCGGGCTCCTCCGCCTCTTCGGGGAGCGCGGGCTCCACGGTCAATTCGCCGTCCAGCAGGATGTCCCGAAACAGCCGGTTGAGGCGGGCCAGCTCGGCCGGGGCGGGCGCCTGCTGAAGACGCAGCACCAGCAGCTCCCCGACATAGCGGCTGGAATGGTAGTTCCGGTAGAAGCCGGTGATCTCGGCGACCGCCGTCTCCACGCGGTCCGTCACGAGGTACAGGGACACGTCCTCGGGGGCGATCAGGCCGCGGGCCACCAGGACGTCCCGCACGTACCGATCCCATGCCCGCCAGTAGTCCCCGCCGGGCCGGTCGATGCAGACGACCGGCAGGGGAGTGCTCTTCCCGGTCTGGATCATGGTCAGAATCTCGAAGGTCTCGTCCAGGGTGCCGAACCCTCCGGGGAAGAGGGCCAGGGCGTCGGCCTCCTTCAGGAAGATCAACTTGCGGGTGAAGAAATAGCGGAAAGTGATAAGCTTGGGATCGTTCTGGATGACGGTGTTGGCCTGCTGCTCGAACGGGAGGCGGATGTTGACGCCGAAGCTGTGTTTTCGTCCGGCCCCGTCCTGGCCGGCCTTCATGATCCCGTCCCCGGCACCCGTGATCACCATCCATCCCCGGTCGCAGATCGCACGCGCGAAGTCCCGGGCCGCATGGTACTCGGGCTGGTCCTCCGGCAGCCGGGCCGACCCGAACATCGTCACCTTCTGGATTCCGCGGTAGGGAGCGAAGACCTTGAAGGCATAGACCAGCTCCCGCAGCGCGGCGTTCAGGATCTTGATGTCGCCCCGGCTGGCCTGGTTGTGGATCAGGCGGAGCACACTGTGCAGCATCTCCTGCAGGAACGCCGTGTGGGGGGAGCCGCCGGCCGCCTCCAGCAGCTGGTCGATCAGCACATCGATCTCGCCGTTTCGCCCGGAGGGGGAGGGCGCGAGATGCCTCGTCTGCTTTTCCTTCATGACACTCCCTTTGCCGATGGTACCGTGTGCACGGGGGTTATGCGGGCGTCGCTGCCGGCGGGACAGGTTCCGGCCCCCCGCACCCCAGGACCCGCCGGGTAAACAGCTGCAGCATGCGGAGCGCGTCCACCTCGACGGCGACTTCCGCCGTGGCGGCGGGCCGGGATCGCCGTCGCCGGTCGACCACGACCATGCCTGCGGTCAGCTCGCCCCGGCGCTCGACGGCGACAGGCATCGGCTCGTAGCGGACCAGTGAGGGGTCCACGACGCTGGCCACCGCCAGCGGATCGTGCAGGAACATGCCCTCCAGGCCCTCCTTGTCCCGATGAAAATCGAAGGTGGCCCGGGTCATGCTCCCGATGAAGGCGGCGAGCGGGCTCTTGCCGGCGGCGGCTTCCACAACTGTGCGAGAGAGAACCACCTGCTCGGTCACATCCAGTGGGATCAGTCGCACAGGAAGCCCCGCGGCGAGGACCGCCGCGGCCGCATCCGGATCGGCCGCAAAATTGAACTCCGCCAGCGGGCTGACATTCCCCGGGACGCGGACCGCGCCCCCCATGATCGTGAGGCCGCCGAGCAACCGCATGGTCTGGGGATCCCGCTGCACGGCCATGGCCACGTTGGTCAAGGGGGCCGTGGCCACCAGCGTCAGCTCTCCGGGCCAGCGGCGGATGGCCCGCAGCAGGAAATCGACCGCCCCGCTGTCCGCCCGTCGAGCGGGAACGGGAAACTGCCGGCTGACATTTCCCAGGCCGTCGGACCCGTGCACCTCGGCTGCCCTGAGCGGCGCCCCGCGCAACGGGTCGGCGGCCCCGCTCACCACGGGAATGGCCTGGGCCCCCATGAGATCCAGTACCAAGAGGGTGTTCCGGGTCGTCTGATCGACGGGGGCATTCCCGCTGACCGTGCTGATGCCCCGGACTTCGATCTCGGGCGAGCGAAGGGCCAGGATGATGGCGAGGGCGTCGTCCACACCCGTATCGACATCCAGCAGAAGCGGACGTGCCGCCATAGTGCCCTCAGTCACCGGGTCTGGCAATGTCGGGCAATACCCGCCTGCATCCCATGGCAGGGGGCGGCATCGCCCCGAGCCGCAGAGTTGCTCGCCCCCCAAGGCCGCGCATCTTCTCGTCCGTCACAACTGATCTCTGAGGGAAAGGAAGGACTGCCGCCGCGAAAGACACGGAAGCACCGAGGGACGGGAGTCGAGGGCCGATCAATTCTGCTCGATCGATTCCAGGGCGCGGGCCAGATCCTCTTTGATGCGGACGTTGATCTTCAGCCGGTTCAGAAGATCGGGCTGGTGTGTGGCCAGGAACTCCAGCAGCGCGGCAGCATCCAGGGGCGCCGACCGGGACTGCGTGTCAAGGATCCAGTCGGTGAGGGAATCCTTATACGAGCGCCGGACCTCGGGATCCTGGTAGATGAGATCGAGGATGCGTTGCGCCAGGGGTTCGTTCACGGGCTGCCTCCCTTATATTCCAGGAGGAGTATAGCAGGCGGGAACGGCTCTGGCAAGTCGTCCGGACCCGCCCTAATCTCCGGCTAAGAAGTTGAGGGGGATCGCGAATCACGCAGCGGCCCGCAGTGCGCGCGGCCCGCGGGGTTGGCATCGGCCTTGCTTGGTTTCACCCAGTGGGTGCAAACACCACAAGGAGGAGAGCGATGCCCGACACCTCGCCCCGGTTGCCGTTCGAGATCGATGACGCGATCGACCCCACGCTGGTCACGGGCCGGGCCGGGGTCCCGCTCGTGATCGAGCTGTTCCGCCAGCTCGGGGTGGCCCAGGCCGTCGACACCCACGTTGCGGTCAAGCAGCGGCAGCGCGGATTACCCCCCTCGCAGCTCGTGGAGAGTCTCGTCGCGTTGTGGACGAGCGGCGGGGACCGCTGCCAGGACCTCACGACGCTCCGGGAGGATCAGGCCCTGGCCACGCTGCTCGGCTACCCCCTGCCGGCCGCGACCACGGTCCGGGACTTCCTCGAGGCCTTCCACGTGGAGGACGGGCCGCTCTGGGTGGCCGGGCCCGCGGCCACGGTCCCCCTGGAGTCCGCCCCCTTGGCGGGCCTCGGACAGGCGAACCGGACGCTGGTCGCGGGCGTCCAGCGCGGGGCCCGGGCGGCGACGGCCACCCTGGATGTGGACGCGACGCTCGTCGAGAGCCACAAGGACGCGGCGACCGTGGCCTACGACGGGACCCGGGGCTACCAGCCCGTCGTGGTCCTCTGGGCCGAGCACGATGTCATCGTGCACGACCAGTTCCGCGATGGCCAGGTGCCCGCCGGGTGCGGCAACGTGCGCGTCCTCGAACAGGCGGTGGCCAACTTGCCCCAGGGCGTGGACCGCATCTCCCTGCGGGCCGACAGCGCCCTCTACGAGACGGAGGTCCTCCGCTGGTGCGAGGAGAAGAAAATCGCCTACGCGATTAGCGCCGATATGTCCGCGCAGCTCCAGGCCGAGATCCGGCGCCTCCCCGCGGCCGCCTGGCAGCTCGAGCGGGAGGAGCCCGAGGCGATCCGGGCCTGGGCCGAAGTCCCCTACGTCCCCGAGGATGGCGATCACCGGAAGGCGCGGCCGTGCGTTCGCCGCTACCTCGCGGTGCGTATCCAGCGACGCCAGGGGAGCCTCTTCGCCGACGGGAGTAGCGTGCAGTACTTCGCCGTGGTCACCAATCGGCCGGAGGATGGGCTCACGATCCTCCGGTGGCACCGGGAGAAAGCAGGGACCATCGAGCACACCCATCACGTCCTCAAGACCGAGCTGGCGGCCGCCGCGCTGCCCAGCGGGAAGTTCGGGGCGAACGCCGCGTGGTTCCGCCTCAATGTGCTGACGTACAACTTGCTCACCGCCCTGAAGCGCTTGACCTTACCCGGAGATCTCCGGACCGCCCGGCCGAAGCGACTCCGGTTCCTGCTGTTCAACACCGTCGGGAAGGTCGTCGCGCATGCCCGGCAGACGCTCTTGCGGCTCTCGGCCGCCCTGCAGCATGCCTTACTCCACCGGGTCCGACGCAAGATCGCCCGACTGGCCCCGGCTTAGTCGGAGATTAGGGACCCGTCATGTCGTCCGGACCCGTCCTCTGAAGCGCTTCGGTGGCGGGTTGGCGCACCGCCGTGGGACGGCGCGGGTGCCCTGCACCGCCCGGGCCCGATCAAAAATCTGCTGGAGCATGGCTGCGGTGAGGCGACCCGTCTGGGTGTTTTGCTGGCTCGGATGGTAGGAGGCGAGAAGGGTGATCCCGCCGGGAAGGCTCGCCTCGGCCCCATGAGCGAAGCGGGGGCGAGGGGTCGGCAGGTCGCGGCCGGCCTCTTGCCAGGCGCCGAGGAACGCGTCGAACCCGATGCGTCCCAGCGCCACGACGACCCGCAGCCGCCGCAGCAGGCGAAGCTCGCGGAGAAAGAAGGGCCGGCAGGCGATCATCTCCTCCCGGTCGGGACGGTTCTTGGGCGGGGCACAACGGACGGGCGCGGTCATGTAGCAGCCGAGCAGCCGCAGGCCGTCCTGCCGATCCCGCGAGACCGGCTGGCTGGCGAAGCCGGACCGGTAGAGGGCGCGGATGAGAAAATCTCCGCTGCGATCCCCCGTGAACATGCGGCCGGTGCGGTTTCCGCCGTGGGCCGCGGGGGCCAGGCCGACGATCAAGAGGGTGCCCCGCGGATCGCCGAAGCCCGGAAGCGGCTTGCCCCAGTATTTCTCTCCGCGGAAGCGGCGCACTTTCTCGCGCGCGACCTGCTCGCGGTAGGCGACCAGCCGCGGGCAGATCCGACAGATCACCACCTCCGCTCCGAGCTTCCGGAAAGAGTCCATCTCGGTTCCCGCTCCAGAATCCCGGCCCTCACAGGCCCCAGCTGAACGTGCGCCGGGGGGTGACCTCGATGATGGCCCCGTCGCCCTCCTCCAGGGAGGCATACCCCTCGTACTGGGGGTAGCGCTGGTAGAGGCGCCTGCGCAGGCGACGGAACTCGGGACCGCCAAGGATGATGCGGGCGGTACCGCGGATCAGGATGCCGCGCAGGTGAGCCCAGGCCTCCGTGTACTCATCGAAGACGAGGGCCAGCTGCGGGGTGGCCCGGATGTTCCGCACCTTGACGGCCGCCGCCTCGGAGGCGAAGACTACATGCTCCCCGTCAAGGAGGGGACAGACGGGAACGTTGTGGGGCGCCCCGTCGCGACCCACGGTCGCCACGCGGCAGACTCGCTGGTAGACGATGAACTCCCGCTCCGCCTTCTTCAGGCGCATGGCCCACTCCTTTGCAGCATTCCGCAACTGCATGCCGCCGCGGCGACGCGGGAGGAAGGATCAGTCCGCCTCGACCCGCTTCACCAGGATCCGGGTTCCTCGATCCGACTCCGTCTCGGGACAGCGCAGCTCGAGATCGGCCTCGGCCTCCCTCCCCTCCACCTTCAGGGAAAGAATTCCGCCGTTCCACAGGTGGGCGATCTCGGTCCGGCTGAGCTTTACCGTCGCGCGCAATTCCACCGACATGGGCGCCTCCAGAGGATCAATCCGACGGGCGTCGGCGGGGGCGGCCGGGTCCCACGAGCTGGCGCACGGTCTTGGCGCCGCAGAACCGGGCCGCGTCTGGGAATCGGAACACCACCCGCAGGCGGTCCGGATTTGTGATGGGCCGTGGAAGGCGGAAGAGCGGCCCAAGGTCGAACCGGTAATAGCGGGCCTGCTGCCCCCGGCGTCCGGGCCAGGCTAGTCCCGGCAGCTGGCTGCGGCGGACGCGGGACACCCGCTGGACAGCGGCGTATTCCTGGACGAGGCCGGCAGAGAGCCCGAACCGGGCAGAGGGCTGGTAAAGGGCGATGAAAGAGACCCCGATTCGTGAGGCGGCGATGGCGGAGACGGGGACATGGTAATAATGCAGCCGCCGGATCAACTCCAGATGCTCCGGCCCACGGACCGGCCCTACCATCAGCGACCGCGTTTGGTTTCCCTCGGCCACGGCCAGGACGCGCGGGCGAAATCGAGCCGGATACCCCGTCGCCCGCGTGCCGGGGGCGTCCGGGCGATCGAGCCGAGCCGGACGGCGGCCAGGCGCATCCGACGGAGGCCTCATGGGGCCACCGTAACACAGAATCGCCGATTTTTCCAGGCACCGACCGTTGGAGAACCCGGGCCGCCACCACGGCCAACAATGCCTGCCTGGCCGGGGCCTGGGTCCCGCCCTGGTCTTCGGGATTCCCGGCGACCCCATCACTGCCATCCTGATGTTCTGCGTGGTGGGGTCCTTCGCCATCAACAATGATACCTTCGACATCGGCATGATGCTGGCGATGGGTATCCTGGGCTACGTCTTCGAGGCCAACGGGATCCCCGTGGCCCCCGTGGTCCTGGGGCTCGTCCTGGGCCCCATCCTGGAGCAGAACTTCATGGTGAGCATGATCAAGACGCAGTGGAGCCTGGTGCCGTTCTTCACCCGCCCCGTGGCGGCGCTCCTCGGCGTCATGACCATCCTGACCTGGCTCGTTCCCCTCTACCCGACCATCTTCGGCTGGCTCCGCCGCCGCCCGGCGTCCGGCTGACGGTCGCGTCGGGCCAGCCGACACGCGCCGAATCTCTCCGGGGCACCTCCACGCCACCCACCTCTGCTGGGCCAGCGGGAATGGCCCGGACATCGTCCAGGAGCAGCATGGACAGGCGAACATCAGGATCGCGACGACCTACGAAAAAGTCGGTTTGACCCAGATCGTGGCGCCCGTCGCCTCGGACCGAGCCGACTGGGCGTGCCGGGCCTTGCCAGCCCGAGTGCCCATGAGGGTTCGTCTCCCCCCCGGACTGCCAAGTGAGCAAAAGTCCCCAGTCCGCCCCGGCATGTGTTTCCGCCGCCAGACGCCAGATGCCTCCGCATCCTCGCTCTTGGCCCTGGCTCCCAGAGCCCGTTCGTCCCCCTAATCACGCTTATGCTCCTCGCCTCAGAGCCCCTGCTGGGGTGATGACGGGGTCGGCCTGCGATCCCACGGACCGGGAGGGGCACATCCGAAACAAACCGTCGCGCGAGGAATTCGCCAATTCCGCAAGCATGACTACCGTCGCGGATTAGCAGGAGAAGGCCACGCAAACGGGCGCTGGGATAGGGGCGGCGCTTCTATCGTCGAAATGGAGCAACACCTTGAGAAGAGTGTCTAACAACCGGTTCCAGCGGACGGTCCGCTACGCAGCTCGCCGCTGAACCTGAGCGTTGGACGGCTGGACTGCGGAACTCATGACATCGCGAGGCGCACGAAACCCCAGACTTGGCTATGCCGGGTGGGTGACTGCAGGTCGTCACCTTGGGCTGGCAGCTGTAGCAAGGGCCTACGTGGCACGCCATCGTGCGGGGGCGAAGGCAGAACTCGATGCCTTCACCAACGAACCCATTTTGGCTACGGCCGTGAAACGTGCGGGCCTTGCTCAACGGAAGACTCGCCGGGGCTATCGGCCCTTCGATCATCCGCGTCGGCTGCCTCTTCATGTGAGACGGGACGTTGCATTATCTGTCATATCATTGAGAGTGTGCAGGGACGAGGGGCGCACGGCCCCGGGGGCAGATGGCCGACCGCTGCTTCCACCTCGCCTTCAGGGCAGGGTGATGATCTCCACCCAGTTCGGATTCCTTCCCATCGGATAGTCCTTTAGCTTCGTCAACCTTCCCGAACCAGGGTCGAGATGGTAGCTCGACAGGCGGTGAGAGCGCTGACTGACGGCGAGCAGGTAGCGGCCGGCAGGGCGACGGTCGAACGCTGTCGCAACGGGGACGGGCGGCTCAGCCCTCCCAGCCGGGATGGCTGAGGAATTCGCGGGTGCGGGGGACCTGCGGGGCGTCGAAGATCTGCGCGGGGGGCCCCTGCTCGATGACGGCGCCGCGCTCGAAGACCACCACCCAGTCTGCGACCCGGCGCGCGAAGGTCATCTCGTGGGTCACGACGATCATGGTGCGCCCTTCGCCGGCGAGGCCGACCTCGTCCATCTCACATCACCCCCGTCTTTTCCGCCAGTGTTTGCAGGTCTGGAACTTCCAGATCGGGCTGGGCGCGTGCCGGGGGCGTGGCTCCGAAGCCTGCTTGATTGTGCCGCCTGTTGACCCAGACGGTTGACAAGCCAAGGGCTTTGGCCGGAGCCACGTCGTGAAAGAGGCTCTGGGCCACGTGGAGGATCTTGTTCCTGGGCAATCCCATCCGCTGAAACGCCACGTGAAAGTTATTCAAGGACGGCTTGTAGGATCGGGCCTGCTGCGCCGTGATCACCCAGTCGAATTGCACCTGGAGACGCTGTGCGGAAAAGGCAAAGAGGTCGTCGTCGATATTGGAAATGATGGCGAGCCGGTACTTCTTCTTCAACGCCTGCAAAGCACGGGCTGAGTCCGGAAAGGCGGGCCAATCCTTGACCGACTCGGAGAACTGCTGCAATTCCATGGGAGTTGGTGCAAAGCCCAGCCGGGCGCCCAGCCCCTCCATCACCATGCGGAGCACCGTCCGGTATTCGTGGTATTCTCCGCGCTCGACTTCGGACTCCAGTTCGCCGTAATGCTCGAGTGCCGTGTCCTTCGGGGCGGCGAGGCGACGCTTCGTCAGGATGGGCTGCAGGACCTGCCAGATGCCGAACTCCCAGTCAATCAGCGTGCCGTAGCAGTCGAAGGTCAGCGCGTCGAAGTCGTCGAAGTGCAGCACGGTCATCCTCCGGAAGAAGGTGGCATCAGTGAAGCGCCCACGCCCGGGTTGCACCGCCGTGCCGACTGAACCCGCCCGCTGCCCACGTTCCAGATGCTCTCCGTGGTCCGGATTCTCGGCTCGCGGCCGGGCCCCAGCGACATAGGAGCCGCCAGCTCTCCATCATTCCTGTGGTTTCGCCGGACGAAGGCGAGCCATGGCCTCGGCAATCTTGTGCGAATCCCCGTCCGGGCGGCGCCGCAGCTCCCTGATGATGTTGTCGAAGTCCCCGGCGCTGCGATTCTGGCTGAGCTTGAAACTGGCTTCTATCCCGGTGACGGCGATCGAGAACCCCACGACCCCCTTCATCATTGTATCTACGAAATCCGCCGGAAGGCTGGCCAGGTCGTAGCGCGGCGTCGAATCGGTGCCGGCCTCATGCCGTTTCACGAGACGCTCGAGCAGGCGGTACAGCTCGTTGCGATCGTCGATGATTCGGGGCGTCCCGTACACGTGTGCAGAAAGGTAATCCCACGTGGGCACGGCCTGCACCGTGTACCAGGTCGGCGAGATGTACGTGTGCGGCCCCTGAAATATCGTCAGCACCTCGGCCTCGGGTCGAAAGGTGCGCCATTGCGGATTCCCGCGGGCCATGTGGCCGCTCAGGCGGAGAATTCCCGTTGGGTCTTCCTCGAGCTCGACGAGCAGATGGGAGGCGATCGGCCGAGTCCCGTCCCAGGACACAACGGTCGCGAAGTCGTGGGTCCGAATAAGTGTCTTGATCCGGTCGAGATCGGCTTCTTTGAAATGCGACGGTACGTACATCGTTGCTGCCTCCTAGCACATCAGCGCGCCGGCCTCGGCCAGCCACCGGGGCAGGTTCCCCACCGTCTCCAGGATGGCCGAGTGGGGATGCGCCTCGAGCTGGGCCCGGGTATGCGCGCCGGTCAGCACGCCAATGCTCCATCCCACGCCGGCGGCGGCCGCCGCCTCCAGGTCCGACACCGTGTCCCCCACCACCAGCACGGCTGCCGGGTCCACCACCCCCGCCAGGCGCATCGCGGCATGAATGAGGTCCGGGGCAGGCCGTCCTCGACGCACGTCATCGCCGGTGATGAGGCCCCGCAGGCCGAGGGTATCCCACCCCAGGCTCTGCACCAGCAGGTAGGCGGTGTCCCGATCCAGTCCTGTGGTGAGCACGACGTCAATCCCGCCCCCACGAAAGCCCTCGAAGACGGACTCGGCACCCGGGGTCGGCTGGGCGTTCGCGCGGTAGGCCCGTCGCAGGGAATCCTGGAAGCGCTCGAAGACGACTCGGGAGAGCTCCGGGGCGCTCCCCGCCGTCGCTGGATCCGCCGCGAGCAGGTCCGAGATGGCCTCCCGCTTCGAGCGACCCCGAACCCCGGCGACCGCCGCGTCGGACAGCTTGACGCCGACGCTCGAGAGCGCCCTGCGAAACGACGAGGGCACTTCATCCCCGGCATGGACGGTTGTCCCCACCATATCGAAGACGGCAAGGCGTAGCCTCACGCTGTCGCCCTCCTGGGGCCTGCCTGTTCTCGCGAGCAGCCACGGGTGAGCGCCGTCATCGGCGTTGCGAGCCACCAAGTGACAAAAGCGGCCCGAAGCATAGCTCCATGCCTCCGCGTCAGATCGCCAAGCAACTCACTTTCTTACCAGCGTCCTCTTTCCATCATTTCCGGCCATCCCGTTACCGCCCGGCCTGGAGATCGTCCAGGACGGCCTCGTACGTCCGGAGCGCAGCCTCGCCGAACAGGACGAAGCGCACCAGGCCGATCTCGGGATGGGCCACGAGATAGTCTCGGGCGGTCGTGAGGGCGATTCGGGCGGCCTCGGGCAGCGGATAGCCATACGCCCCCGTGCTGATGGAGGGGAAGGCCAAGCTCTTGATTCCCCGCTCGGAGGCAAGCTGGAGGCTGCTCCGGTAGGCGCCGGTCAGAAGCGCCGGCTCGCCGTGGCGGCCGTCGCGGTAGACCCGCCCCACGGTGTGAATGACCCATCGGGCCGGGAGCCGCCCCCCGCCGGTGATGCGGGCCTCGCCGGTGGGGCAGCCGCCGATCTTCTTGCACTCTTCCAGGATCTGCGGCCCCCCGGCCCGGTGAATGGCCCCATCCACGCCGCCCCCTCCCAGCAGCCTGGTGTTGGCGGCGTTGACGATGGCCTCGGTCTCCTGTCGCGTAATATCCCCTTCGACGAGCTCCAGGCGCGCGGCGCCGATCTGAACGCTCCGCATGCCTCCCCTCCCTCAGCAGCCAGGATGCCGGCCGCATCGGCGGGCCCGGCGGGCAGGCCGGTCCCGTCAGCGGATCCACGTCTCCTGCAGGCGGGCGAACTCCCCCTTCAGCTTCATCAGGTCCACCCACAGGTTGACGTAGTTGATCCAGGCCGGATCGTCCCGCGGCAGGAGGTATCCGAAATCGTCCTTGGTATAGGTGTTCTCCGGCGCTACGGCGAAGAGGCGCGGCTCTTGCTTGGCGATCAGCATGGCCTCAACGTTGTCCGTAATCATCACGTCCAGGTCGCCCGCCAGGATCTTGTCGGGGATGCTGAGGTTCTTCTCCACGACGACGATCGTGGCCTGCTTGATGTTTGCATCCACGAACCGCTGGTTGGTCCCGCCGGGGTTCACCCCGATCTTCACGCCTGGCCGGTCGATGTCCGCCAGCGTCTTGAAGCGCTCCCGGTCGGCCGCCCGGATGAGGGGGGACTTGCCGACATTGATGTACGCGTGGGAGAGCGCCGCCACCCGCTGGCGCGCCAGGGTCCGGGTGATGCCGGTCATGGCGATATCGTACTGGTCGTCCTGGATGCCCTTCAGCAGGGTCGGCCAGGTGGTCTTGACGAACTGGACCTTCACCCCCAGGGAATCGGCCAGGAGCCGGGCCGCATCGATGTCGTGCCCTTCGTAGTCATTGGTGGCCGGGTTCAGGAAGCTGAAGGGCTTGTAGTCCCCCGTCGTCCCGACGCGGAGGACGCCACGCTGGACGATCTGATCCAGGCGGGAAGTCGTCTGGGCCTGGGCGAGGCCGGCCGTAAGCGCGACCAGCAGCAGGACCAGCCAGACGGATAGGACATGCCGGCTTCGTGTGAAGTGCATGGGACCCCTCCTTGTAGGTGTGTCGAAGTACCGGAAACCGCCGGACACGCTGCCCGGCGAGTCTAGCGGGGAGACCCCGTTGGGTGTGCCAACCGCCCCTCAGCCCAGCGACGGAACCATCGCCCTCCCTGCCGCTCGACGAGTTTCGTGGTCAGGACGGCGAGGACCGGCAGGACGATGAGCGGGACGGGCGAACGGGTCCCCGCCCGCCGGACGGCCCACACCAGGACGCCGACGGCCTGCAAGAACATCCCCGTGCCGATCCGGCGGCCATGTTGGCGCCGACCCCTCGCGCGTTGAATCCTCTCCGCCGCCCATCCCGGCAGGCAGCAATGACCCAAAAATGCAGAAACGCATTTCACACAAAGACGCCAGGGGCGCCCAAGAGAGAATTCGAACTTCGAAATTGAAGAAGGCTTCTCTTGGCGATCTTCGCGATCTTGGCGAGAGATCGGGATTCGGGACGCGGTTAGATTACCCCGGTTCGGGCGAAGGATCAAGGGCCGGCAGCGACCCCAAATCTCCGGCTAACCTGTGCATCGCCTCTACGGGGCGCCACCCGTCGGGTGCGACCAGGTCCGAGGCGGGCAGCCGGCCCCGCAGCCATGAATGCGGGCGCGACTCATGTGCGCTACCGGCCTGCGACGTTAGCCGGAAATTAAGGGCGACTGGGTCGTCGGCCGCCCGAGGAAAGGGCTTGCCTTGCCAGGCCGAGTTGATTACACTTCGACCCTACGCCGGCGTAGCTCAGTTGGCAGAGCAGCGGTTTCGTAAACCGCAGGTCCTCGGTTCAAGTCCGAGCGCCGGCTCCAGGACTGCCGCCCCCCAACTTCCCTGAGCGCCTTCCTCGCAGGGGAGTCCGTTTGAACTCCCTCTACGCGCGCCATCCTATCGGGTCCCTCGCTTGGCAATCGGTCAGCGTCTTCCCAGGTTGAGAACAAGCGAGAGACCCAAGAGGAGGATCATCATCAGGACAAGGAGGCGAAATCGTTCTTTGTCCACGTACCGATCCAACCAGACACCCGTCAGGATCCCCAGAAGGAGGGCGGGCGGGGTCCAGACATACAGCCAGAGAACGGGCGGCGTCAAATGATGCGCGACGGCATGCGATAAGACCGTCAACACGCCGCTCACGAGAAACAGCGACTGCAACCCCGCGCGGTATTCATTCTTGGGCCACTGTCGCAGGGCGCCATACACTATCAAGGGCGGGCCGGAGGTGTTATACGCGCCCCCCAAGCTTCCGGACAGAAAGCCGGCAAGGTAGGCCCAGCGGGGTGAGCACCGCGACAGTGGGTGCGGACGCTTGAGACCGTAGAGGCCGTACCCAATCAGGATCAACCCCAGCAGCAGCTTGACAGCGGATTCGCGGACGTTCGCGACCACCCAGATGCCCATCGGGACCCCGGCCACGGCGGTTGCCCCCAGCCGCCAGATCTCCCCCAGATTCAGCGATGCGCGATACCGGATACTGTTCACAGCATACAGGGTCAGGGCCGTCAGCGCGACCAAGGGGGCGGCCGTGCGCACGCCCAGGATCATGGTGACGATGGGCATCATGATCAGGGCGAAGGCAAAACCCGCCAGCGTCTGGAGCGTTGTGGCGAAGAAGGTGGCAACAACCAAGAGGTCCAGGGCCAAGGGATGGTCGGTCATGGTCAGCCTGTGGTGTGCCCCAAGTCTGGGCGGTCCGACCTAGCGGTGAGAAGACGGCGAGACAAGACGCGGACGGCACGTTTGGAGGCTCCGGGAACGGGGCGGGTGGACTGGGCGGCCACCGTCACCGCGCTCTCTCTCCTGAAGGCCTCAGATCCCGCGTCAAATGCTGCAACGCTCTCACGGCCAAGGGAGCGCTGTCAAGCCAAAAGCGGTGCGGCCTGGATGCCTGCGATCTGGCGGGCTACGGCGTCTCGGTGTCGGTGATGGTTTACCAGGAGAAGATGCAACGACACGACCAGAAAGCAATAGGGGACGGAATAGCAATAGGGGACGTTGCATCCGAACACTCCTGGTGCTATCCTCAGCCTGCCATGCCTCGCCAACCGCGTCTCGATGCCCCGGGAATCTTGCATCATGTGATGGTGCGCGGCCTCGAACGCCGCCCGATCTTCCGGGATGATCTGGACCGGGCGGACTTCGTTGGCCGCCTGGCCGCGCTGGTACCGGCGACCAGCCTCACGGTGTACGCGTGGGCCATCCTCCCGAACCACGCCCACCTCCTGGTTCGGACGGGAAGCCGCCCCCTGAGCCGCGTAATGCGGGCGCTCCTCACGGGCTACGCAGGGGCGTTCAACCGCCGGCACCGGCGGGCCGGCCACCTCTTTCAGAATCGGTACAAGTCTATTGTGGTGGAGGAGGAGCCCTACCTCCTGGAGCTCGTTCGCTATCTCCACCTGAATCCCCTCCGCGCCGGCATCCTCCCGGAGCGCCGGACCCTCGACCGGTACCCTTGGACTGGCCATAGCGCCCTCCTGGGGACCGTCCCGCGCCCCTGGCAGGACACGGCCACCGTCCTGGCCCAATTCGGGTCCACGCCCGCCCGCGCAAGGAAGGGTTACCGTGCCTTCGTGGGTGCGGGCATCCCGCTGGGTCGGCGACCGGAGCTCCAGGGCGGCGGCTTGCGCCGCAGCCTCGGCGGCTGGACTGCAGTCGCATCCCTCCGCCACGGCCGGGAGGCCTTCACGGGGGACGAGCGGATCCTGGGCGGCAGCGCGTTCGTCGAGCGGTGCCGGCAGATGGCGGAGGAGGACACAGGGGCCTGGCCGCCTAGCGTGGCGCTCCACGCCTTGGTGACCGCCGTGTGCCGGGCCGTCGGTCTGACGCCCGAATCCCTCCGGGGCGGCGGCCGGCGGACGGCGGTGCAGCGGGCGCGGGCGGGGATTGCGTATCTTTGGGTGGAGGTCTGCGCCCGCCCCGCCCGGCCACTGGCGGCCCCCATAGGAGTGCAGCCCGCCGCTGTCCTCAAGGCAGCCCAGCGTGGCGCCCGGGAAGCCGCGCGCTGGCGTGCTCTCCTGCCTCAAGATCGCTAGGAATGTCCGGATGCAACGTCCCCAAGCTGTCACGGAAGCAAACCCGATGCCACCCCTGCGGGCCGTGTGGCCTGCGGGCCGCCGCGTGATTGCCGATGCACCCCAACTCCTTAGCCGGAGAAAAGGGCTCCGCCTTCTCCGGTTGACCGCAGCGGGGGCGTTCGCTAGGGTTTCCTGCATGGTGCTGGTTCCGGGCATGCCTCCGCGTGGGTGCCGGAGGGGCCGAGCGACGAGACCGGAGGCGCCGCCGGGATCCCGCCGGATGAACGCCCCTGCCTCAGAGGCCTGCGGGGCTGGTCCGCCGGCGCCCGGATTCTTGTGTGCCTATTCTCTGTATGTTATGCTTTTCCTGTGTCGGAATGGGGAGCGCTGTCTGCGGGAAGAGCGCATGACTCCTCGACCGGCCGCATGAAAGGCCGGCGTCCTTGGGTGGGGCCACGGACGGCTCGAGGGCTGGCCAACATCCAGAAGTGGAGCGGGGAATGAGCGTGATGGGCGGATCCAAGTGCTGGCTGTCGTGGGGCTGTGCGGTCGTCCTTCTGGCGGGAATCGCCGGCACGGCCTTCGCCGCAAGCCAGGACGGCGTCAAGCCGCCGTCGCCGCAGATGCAGGCCGAGGCGCACTACGAGCTCGGCGTGATGTACCATGAAAAGGTTTTCGAGTCCCTGGACCAGGCGATCGCCGAATACGAGAAGGCCGTCAAGCTCCGGCCGGACTACGCCGACGCCCATTTCCACCTGGCGCTAGCCCTCCACACCAAGGCTAAGCTGGGCACCGACGATCAGGCGCTCTACAAGAAGGCGGTGGCCGAGTACAAGCTGTATCTGAAATACAGCCCGCAGGGGGAGTTGGCCGCCAAGGCCAAGCTGAACATCCGCGCAGCGGAGGCGAGGCTGCGCCGCTAATCCGGCGCAGGGGAGAGCGGGGGTGAGGTCCATGCAGTGGTGTGCAGCCTGTGCAGCGCGCTCGCAGGGCTGGGGACGCCGCCGATTCCTGGCGCTGCTCGGGCAGTCGCTTTTGGCGGTCGGTCTCTGGCCGCGGGCCAGCGCCGCCTACACTATCTTCGACGAGTCCGAGGACGTGAAGATCGGCCGGGAGACCGACCCCGAGATCCTCAAGCAGCTCGGCTATTACGACGGTCCGGCCATCCAGAACTATGTGGCGGGGGTCGGCCAGCGCGTCGTGGCCACATCCGACAGCCGCTTCAGCTTCCAGTTCAAGGTCGTAGACCACCCCAGCGTCAACGCCATGGCGCTGCCGGGCGGCTTCGTGTACGTGACCCGCGGGATCCTCGCGATGCTGAACGACGAGGCCGGGCTCGCCGGGATTCTGGGACACGAGATGACCCACGTGAACTCCCGCCACGGGGCCAAGCTGCTGACCCAGGCTCTAGGGGCCCAGCTCGCCACGCTCATCGGGGTGGGGGCCGCCGCTGCCGCGGGCTCCGGCTCTGCCGCGAGCGGCATCGCCTTGATCTCCAACCACCTCACCAACTACATGCTCCTGGGATACGGTCGGGAGTTCGAGCAGGAGGCGGATGAGGGCGGCCTGCACTACTCCTACCAGGCTGGCTACGATCCACGCCGGATGGCGGTATTCCTGCGAGATATGCGACGCATGGAGATCCTCACCGGCCAGACCCTGTATCACGGTTTCGAGGGGACCCACCCCGACACCAATATCCGGGTCGCCAAGGCGGACACCATGGCGCGGCTCCTGGCGTCGCGGGGCGGGTCTATGGAGATCAAGGCCGACATGTACAAAGCCCACATGGAGGGGCTGAAATACGGTGACCCGGAGGATGGCAAGCGCCTGAGGATCTACACAGTTCGGGCCGGGGATACCCTGGAGAGCATCGCGCGGGACCAGCTCCAGGATGCGGGGAGGCGGTTCGATCTGGCCAGCCTCAACGGCCTCAGGGACGGCGCCGCTCTGCAGCCCGGTTCTCGCCTGAAACTGGTCGTGTCCAAGCGCGAGTATGATCAGGGGCTGAATCTCCGCCTGAAGAAGGATTAGTCCTCTCGGCCCGGCTCGGTTCCCCGCGTCGCCCGCGGGGGCCGGGACCAAGAGTGGCACCGCCGGGTGGCGCCCTCATCCTCGCTGTCCACCCAGAGATGGCTGCCGTCCTGCCCTTTCATGGAGGCCTCCGGCGATCGTGAGAAGCGTGACCGATGAGCCGGGGGCGGCGATCGAGCGGATGTTCTCGGCCATCGCCCCCCGCTACGACCTCCTGAACCGCTTACTGAGCGCAGGACGGGATCGTGTGTGGCGGCGTAGGGCGATCCGGGCCACCGATCTTCCCGCGCAGGGCCGGCTGCTGGATGTGTGCGCCGGGACGGCCGATATGGTGCTGGAGGCGGGCCGGCAGTTTCCCAAGGCGCGAATCCACGGGGTGGACTTCAGCCGTCCCATGCTGGCGCGGGGGCTGGCCAAGGTCCAGGCCGCGGGGCTGGGGGGACGGGCGGCCCTGGAGGAGGCCCGGGCCGAGGCCCTGCCATTTCCGGACGAGGCCTTTGACGCGGCGACGGTGGCCTTCGGCCTGCGGAACGTGCCGGATCGCCGGCGGGCGCTGACCGAGATGCAACGGGTGCTGCGTCCCGGCGGGCGGGCCGTCGTCCTGGATTTTGTCACGCCGCCGGGTCGGATCTTTCGCGGGGCGTATCTCTGGTACTTCCAGCGCGTCCTGCCGCGGATTGGCCGGTGGGTCTCGGGGCATCCCTCCGCCTACGCCTACCTCCCGGCTTCGGTGGCCGACTTTCCCGCTCCGGTAAAGCTGGCCGCCTTGATGCGGGAGGTCGGCTTCGTCGAGGTGACCCACACGCTCTATACCGGAGGGATCGTCGCCGTGCATGTCGGCGTGAAATGAACAGCCTGGGGGAAAGCGGGTTCTTCGGCACCCTTTAGCTCTCAGCGGGCAGCCTGCGCCGAGTGCATCGGGCTGACCGCTGACTGCTGACTGCCGTGAGCGGTGAGGAATGCTCCAGAAGCTGCGAACGTACCTCGAGATGATCCGCTTCTCGCACACGGTCTTCGCCCTGCCGTTCGCCCTCATGGGGGCGGTGCTGGCGGCGGGGGGGATCCCCGCGGGGCGGGCGCTCTCCTGGATCCTGGTGGCCATGGTGGGGGCCAGGAGCGGCGCCATGGGGATGAACCGGATCGCCGACCGCCATCTGGACGCCATGAATCCCCGCACGCGGAGGCGGGCCATCCCGCAGGGACGCATTGCGGCCGGCGAGGCGCTCGCGTTCGTGCTGGTCTCGTTCGGGATCTTCCTGCTGGCGGCGTGGATGCTCAACCCGCTCTGCTTCACCCTGGCCCCTGGGGCCATCGTGGTCCTCGCCGGGTACTCCTACACGAAGCGCTTCACCGTCCTGTCCCACGTCATCCTAGGGCTGTCCCTGGGGCTGGCGCCCCTGGGCGCGTGGATCGCCGTCACCGGCGCCATTGCCCTGGCTCCGCTGGTTCTCGGCGCGGCGGTCCTGTTCTGGGTGGCGGGCTTCGATGTCGTCTATGCGCTGCTGGATGTTGAATTCGACCGGCAGACCGGCCTGTTTTCCCTGCCTGCGCGCTTCGGCGAGCAGCGCGGCCTGGCCGTGGCGCGGCTCTTCCACGGTCTCACCGTCCTCTGCCTGGGCCTGCTGATCCCGCTGCTGGATCTGGGGAGGGTGTATGCGGCGGGCCTGGTGCTGGCGGCAGGCCTCCTGGTCTACCAGCACATCCTGCTGCGCCGGCATGGATTGACCAAGGTCGAGGTCGCCTGCTTCAACGTCAACGCCATCCTGAGCCTGGGGATGCTGGCCTGCACCCTGGGCGATCTCCTGCTGTCAAAATAGAGGACCGGCCTAGCTGACAGCCAGGCCGGTCTCCCCGCAGGGCTTTCGCGATCCGGAGACGCCGCCTACTTGGCTCCCAGCTTCTGGATGATGCGGCGGTAGTTCAGGCGGTCGTGCAGCAGCTCCCGAGCGCGGGCAACCTTCTTGGTCTCGCGGATTCGGATGCGGCCGAGCACGGCCTCCAGCCTCTCCACCGTGGTGAGGGTGTCGTAGCGGGCGATGATCATCGGGACCCCCAGCTCTTGGGCACGCCCGATGATGACGGCGTTGGGCATCTGATCGCCGGTCAGGACCAGGCACTTGGTGGAGGTCTCCAGGGCGGCCAGCTGGATGTCCGCATGGCTTCCCCCGGTGATGACGGCCTTGTTGGGCAGCTTCTGGAAGTACCCCAGGGCGTGCTCCACATCCATGGCGCCGACGCTGAACCGCTCCACGAACTCGTCCAGCTTGTCCTCGCAACAGATCACCTTGCCGTCCAGGGTGTCCACGATCTGGCGAACGGTGATGGCGTCCAGCAGCCGGTCCAGGGGCAGGACCCCCAGGACCTCGATCCCCTTGGTCCCGAGGAAGGGAACGATCATCTGCTCGACCTCGGGCAGCCCCTGCGGCGGGACGCGGTTCAGGATGACCCCGACAAGCTGGTCCCCCAGAAGCTCCTTGGCCATGAGGATGCAATCCGCACACACCTCGTTGACGTAGGGATCGACCAGCAGCACGGGGGCCTTGAACTGTCTGGCCAGCCAGGGTCCCGAGATCCCCAGGAAAGCTCCATCCCACAAGGTGCCTGCGCCGCCGATGAGGACGACGTCTTTCCCCTGGGAGACGGCCTCAAATGCCCGCTGGATCCTCGGCCAGATGTCCTCCACCTCGCCGCGCAGCCCCCGGGCCACCAGATCCTGCGTCAGGACCACCGGACAGATCTGCTCCAGGGGCTCGGACAGGCCGAGGGCCTCGCGGAGGAACTGGGCGTCGGCGTCCACGACCTTGCCCTTGACGGTCGTCGGCTGCTTGCCCAGCGGCTTCAGGTAGCCCACCGAGTAGCCGTTCTCCTGGAGGGCCGGCGCCAGGCCGATGCTGATCATCGTCTTCCCGGAATTCTCGTGGGTCGACCCTATGAATAAGGTCCGCATCGCATGTCTCCCTTCTTGCGGAAGGGACGCCCGACCCCGGAGGGCCGGCGTTGCCCTCGATGTCGAAGTCCGCTTTACCGCGTGCGGCGGGCCGGGGGCCCGTCCCGGCCGCCGGGCGCCGCTCAGCCGGCCAAGGCCAGGCGGGCGTCGATGGCCACGCCGCCGCCGCCTTCGGGCTTGACCAGCAGGGGGTTGATATCCAGCTCCAGGATCTCGGGGAAATCCAGACAAAGCTGCGAGAGTCTCCCCAGGGCGTCCACGATCGCGGCCAGGTCCGAGGGCTTCTCCCCGCGGACCCCGCCCAGCAAGGGGAAGGAGCGGATCTCGCGGATCATGGCGTTGGCCTCGTCGGGCCCGATGGGGGCCACACGGAACGCCACGTCCTTGAGCACCTCGACGTAGATCCCCCCCAGCCCGAACATCAGCAGCGGTCCGAACTGGGGATCCCGGGTCATGCCCAGGATGACTTCCTTGCCTCCCACCACCATCTCCTGGATGGCGATCCCATGAATGGCCGCATTGGGGAAGAGACGCCGGACGTTGGCGTCGATGGCGGCAAAGCCCTCGGCGACGGACGCCGCGTCCGCCAGTCCCAGGCGGACGCCGCCCACGTCGGTCTTGTGCAGAATGTCGGGGGACACGATCTTGAGGGCCACCGGGAAGCCAATCCGTTCTGCCGCGGCCGCGGCCTCGTCCACGGTGCGGGTCACCACGTTCTGCGGCAGGCGGAAGCCGTAGGCGGCGATGACCTCGCGGGCCTCCCGCTCGCCGAGCTGCGTCCGGCCCTGCCGGCGGGACTCCCGGAACACCGCCGCCACCCGCTCCCGGTCCACGGGATACTCGCGCGGCGGCGCGAGCTTGGTGTCCAGCCACTGGCGGTACTTGACCATGGCTTCGAAGGTCCGGACCGCGGGCTCCGGGTACGGGTACTGCGGCACGCCGTAGTTCCGGAGGATCACCCGGGCCTTGGGCAGGCTGGCCTCGCCCATGAAGGCGGTGAAGAACGGCTTGCCGACCTGCTTGGACGTCAGGCCGACCACCTCGGCGAACTTCTCGTTGTCCGTCATGGCCTGGGGGGTAGACAGGGCCAGGACGCCGTCCACGTTGGGATCGGCGGCGACGATCTCCAGGGCCGCCTTGTAGCGATCCTCCCTGGCGTCCCCGATGACGTCCACCGGGTTGTAGAACGCCGCGGTGGGCGGCAGGACGGCCCGCAGTCGCTCGACGGTCGCGGGAGTCAGGCTGGCCATATTGGCCACGGAGCGCTCCACCGCGTCGGCGGCGATGATCCCGGGACCGCCGGCGTTGGTCACGATGCAGAGGTGCGGCCCTTTGGGCAGCGGCTGGTAGGCGAAGGCCCGGGCGAAGTTGAACAGCTCCTCGATGCTCTCGGCCCGGAGGACGCCGGATTGATGGAAGGCGGCAGTGAAGGCCTTCTCGGAGCCGGCGAGGGTGCCGGTGTGCGAGGAGGCGGCGCGGGCACCCGCGGCCGTGCCGCCCGACTTCACGATGATGAGCGGCTTGTTCCGGCTGGCGACCTTGGCGGCCTCCATGAAGCGGCGGCCGTCCTCGACCCCCTCGATGTAGCCGATCACCACGCGGGTCTCCGGATCCGCACCCAGGGCTTCGATGAAGTCCACCTCGGAGGTGTCGGCCTTGTTTCCCAGGCTGATGAACTTGGAGAATCCCACGTCGTTGCCGATGGCCCAGTCCAGGATGGCCGTGCAGAGGGCGCCCGACTGGGAAAGGAAGGCGATCTCGCCCACCGGGGGCATGCCGGCGGCGAAGGTGGCGTTGAGCCGGCTCTTGGTGTCGATGATCCCGAGACAGTTCGGGCCCACCACCCGCACCCCCAGTTCTCGCACCCGCGTCCGCAGGGCCCGCTCGAGCTCGGCCCCCTCGCCGCCGACCTCCTTGAAACCGGCCGAGATCACCACGGCATGGCGGATGCCGCGGGCCGCGCAGGCCTCCAGCGCCGGCAGGCAGGCTTTGGGAGGAATGACCAGGACAGCCAGGTCGGCGTCGGGCGGCACGTCGCCGAGGTCCGGGACGCACTTCAGACCGAGAATCTCGCTGGCCTTAGGATTGACGGGGTAGATGGGGCCCGGAAAGCCGCCCCGGACGAGGTTGAGGACGATGCTGAAGCCGACCTTCCCCTCCTCCCGAGAGGCTCCAATGACCGTCACGGCCTTGGGTTTGAAAAATCCATCGAGCATCACGGTATCCTCTCTGACCTTCACCGGTGGAGACAATGGGATTGGACAGGGAGGCGCCCGGAAGAGATCCGGTTCACACCCCGACAGTGGGCGAGAACGGCAGGCGGCAGCGTGCGGCCTCAGCCCTCCCTCCCGACAAGCTTGAGGGCCTCACGCACGAGCTCGTCGGGGCTCATGACCATGCCGCCCACCCGGCCGTAAAAGGCCACAGGGGGGCCGCCCGCGACGTGATAGCGCACGTCCTCCAGCATCTGGCCGCAGGAGAGCTCGGAGACCAGGATGTGCGGCGTTTTCCCGGCCGCCCGGGCCAGCGCCTCGCCCGGGTAGGGGAACAGCGTGATCGGCCGGAACAGCCCCGCCCTCACCCCGCGCGCCTTGAGGGCCTCGATGGCGCTCTTGCAGATGCGGGCCACGGTGCCGTAGGCCACGAAGAGGACGTCCACGGCTCCGTCCAGGTTCCATTCCTCGTGGCGGCATTCGTGCTCCGCCATGGCGGCGTACTTTGCGGCGAGCTTCCAATTGTGGGCTTCCAGCTTCTCGGGATCCAGGTACAGGGAGTTGACGATGTTGGGCGCGCGGCCTGCGGCCCCCGTAGTGGCCCAGGGCTTGGGGGGGAGATCCTGGGGGTCGACCGATTTGGAGAACTCCACCGGCTCCATCATCTGGCCGATGAGACCGTCGCCCAGAACCATGACCGGGTTCCGGTAGGTGTCGGCCAGCTCGAAGGCCTCCTGCACCAGATCCGCCGCCTCCTGAACGGTGGAGGGGGCGAGGACCAGGCAGCGGTAATCTCCGTGGCCGCCGCCCTTGACCGCCTGCAGGTAGTCCGACTGGGAGGGGAGGATGCCGCCCAGGCCGGGGCCGCCCCGCATGATGTTGACGATCACCACCGGCAGCTCAGCGCCCGCGATGTAGGAGACCCCTTCCATCATGAGGCTGATGCCGGGACCGGAGGAGGAGGTGAAGCAGCGGCAGCCGGCCCCCGCGGCCCCGTAGAGCATGTTGCTGGCCGCCACCTCGCTCTCGGCCTGCACGAAGGTCCCGCCAACCTGGGGCAGGCGCGCGGCCAGGTATTCGGGGATCTCGTTCTGGGGGGTGATGGGATAGCCGAAAAAGAGACGGCAGCCCGCCTGGATCGCCGCCTCGCCGATCGCCTCACATCCCTTCATGAGCTTCTTGGCCATGGACCGCTCCTTACGACGCGGCGACAACCGCGGCCTTCTCCCGTCCGAGGGCGAAGCCGCGGGAGAGGGCCTCGTGGTTGACTGCCACCAGCGCGGGTTTGGCGGCAAAGGACTCGGCCACGATGGCCTTCACCTGCTCCAGCTCGGCGACGCCGCTGGCCCCCACGTAGGCACCCAGGGCCACCATGTTTGCCGCCAGGGGGCTGCCGCACTGGATAGCCAGCTCGTTGGCCGGCACGGCGACCACCGCCACATCCGTCCGACTGGGCAGACGGTTGATCAGAGAGGTGTTGACCACAACGATGCCTCCCGGTCGCACCGCGTCCTCGAACTTGTCGAGCGACGGCAGATTCAGGGCGATGAGGCCGTGGGGGGATTTGCTGATCGGCGAGCCGATCGGCCGGTCGGAGAGCACCACCGTGCAGTTGCAGGTCCCGCCCCGCATCTCCGGGCCGTACGCGGGCATCCAGGTGACCTCGCGTCCCGCCCGCATGCCGGCGTAGGCCAACACCTTGCCGATGAGGAGAACGCCCTGCCCCCCGAATCCCGCCAGCACAATCTCGGTATGCATGGCTATCGCTCCGTCTCCTTGACTACCCCCTGCGCGGGGGTCTTGAACTCCCCGAGCGGGTAGTACGGGATCATGTGCTCCGCCAGCCATCCGGCAGCCGCGTGGGGCTGCAATCCCCACCCCGTGGGACAGGTGGACAGGACCTCCACCAACGAGAAGCAGGTGCCGTCGGCCTGAAGCTGAAAGGCCGTCCTGATCACCTTGCGCGCCTGGAGGATGGCCTTCGGCTCGTGGACCGAAACGCGCGCCAGGTAGGCCGGAGTCTTCAACTCCTTCAGCAGCTCGACCACGCGGATGGGGTAGCCCGCCAGCGCCACATCACGGCCGTGCGGGCTGGTAGAGGCCGCCTGGCCGGGAAGGGTGGTGGGAGCCATCTGGCCGCCCGTCATGCCGTAGATGGCATTGTTCACAAAGATGACCGTGATCTTCTCCCCGCGGTTGGCGGTGTGGACGGTCTCGGCCATGCCGATGGAGGCCAGGTCGCCGTCCCCCTGGTAGGTGAAGACGATCAGGCCGGGCCGGCCGCGCTTGATGCCCGTGGCCACGGCCATGGCGCGGCCGTGGGCGGCCTCCTGCATGTCGCAATTGAGATAGTCATAGGCGAGCACGGAACAGCCCACCGGGGCCACGCCGACCGTGCGCTCTCGCACGCCCAGCGCGTCGATGGCCTCGGCCACCAGCCGGTGGATGACGCCGTGGGTACAGCCCGGGCAGTAGTGCATGGGGATGTCGGCGAGCGCCGCGGGACGTGTGGTGGCCTTTCCCTTGTGCTCCACCTGGATGGCCACGTCCGGGCAGACCAGCGCGCAATGGCGGCAGGCGTTGCAGTCATCGGGATGCTCGACTATGGGAAAGAAATAGCCTCGCGCGTTGATCTCGTGGGACATGGCCAGGACGTGAGACTGGCAAGCGCTCACGCAGAGCCCGCACCCCTTGCACCGATCCTTCTCCACGAGGACGGTCGGCATACGCCACTCCTTCTCCGAACCCAGTCACACCACGCTCGGCCGCCGGGGCACCCCTGGCGGCGGCGGCATGAACGGGGCGACGATGTACCGCTCCAGCGGCAGGATCGGCAGGCCGTCGGCCTCCCCTCCCGATCCGCTGACCCCACGGACCAGCCCGGCGAGCATGGCGCAGAAGCGGAGCGGGATGCCTGTCGCCGCCGCCAGCTCCCGTGCCGCGCAGATCCCCGCCATGACGATCTCCACCGTCGTTTCCTGCATCAGGTGCGTGTTGGCCACCAGGCCGGTCACCGGCATCCGGGCGGCGGCCTGCACATCGAGCAGCATGGCGCGCCGGGACGCCAGATCCTCCGCGAACGGCCGCCTGCCGTTCACCACGAAGAGCAGGTCCGTGGAGACCGGATCCAGCAGATCCCCGAAGCTCCCCAGCACCCGGGCGCCGAGATCGCTACCCCCCACATCGTAGATGACCCGGCCATCCTTCCCATCACGGCCAGCCGCTCGCGCTTCGGGGACGAGGATGGGCAGGTCGGAGTAGAAGCGGTCGCCCCCGGGGGCCACCAGCCGAATTCCCCGGGCCTCCAACTCGTCTTTCGCCAGCCGGCAGCGGAAGTACGGCTTAACCAGGTCCAGGTCCACGAGGGTCACGGCGGCGCCGCCCTGGCGCAGGCCGAGGGCGAGGTTGATGGCGATCTCGGTCTTTCCGCTGCCGGCATGCCCCACCAGGATCGTGCTCGAACGCAACGGCAAGTCCAGGGCCGACCCGCCGGGTGCGTCGCCGACACCGACCGCATTCCTCTGCACGCTCCATCCCCTCGACTTCGCCCTCCGCCCGGTCGGCGACGAGCAGGCCTCGGACTGCCGCACGAATCCTCCACGCATAACATTAGGATGAGGTCCGGCCGAAGTCAAGCGCGGTCCCTGCGTGCCTGCGGCGTGTCACTCCCTGGCGCCGCCCGCGCCGAAGAAATTCGCATCGCCGTAGAGGCCCGCATTCTCGCCGTAGGCCCGGACGTGCTCCTTCGTCACGAGGTAGGTGGCGTGCTCACCGTACCTGCGGGAGAAGTAGACGCGACCCTTGGTGCCGTCTTCGAGCCGGAACCCGATCTCCGCCAGGTGTTCGCTGGTCTCGCTCCGCAGGCGGGCCCCGCAGGCCGGGCAGAGGAACTCCACCTCTTCGCCGGGCCGCAGCTTCACATCCCCCGGCAGGATCATGCTGTAGTCCCCCACCCGGGGGCTGAGGAGGATGAGGCAGCGGCGCCGCTGCCTCTCCAGGGTGAGGATGATCTTCACGTTCGGGTTGAGTGTTGCGCGGCACGTCAGACAGAAGAAGGTGCGCCTCATCACGCGTCTCGCTTTCTCCATGCCCCGGTTACGGTGCGCGGCAGCGCGACCGGCTTCGCGGACTCGCTGGTGAAATCGAGGTCGTATCGCCTCCAGATGTCCAGGGCGATGGCCAGCGGTTTGACCATCGGGACCGTATACGTCCGCAGGTCGTGCTGGGCGAGGTACTCGGTCGTATTCTGGACGTAGTGCGAGTACCCCCGCGGGGAGATGATGAGCGGCTTGCGCATCTCCCGCATGAGCTCGGCCAGCCGCTCCGCGATGTATTCGGACAGGTACGGGATCTGGAGGTAGAGGCCCACGACGATGACATCGGTATTGGGATCGTCGTTGAGGATTCGGATGGCCTCGAGCAGCCGGTCGTCGTCCGCATCGCCGAACAGGTCGAGGGGATTGGAGGCCACCCGCTCCGCAATGCGGGCCCGCTCGGAGTCGTTGGCGGCGCGAATCTTGGCGTCGAGCAGCCGCGAGAGCGCGGCCCGCGAGCCGTCGGAGAATACCGACAGCTGCATGCGGTTCGAGGTGATCTGATCGGCCAGCAGGATGCCGGCCCCGCCGCCCACACTCACGACGGCCACCCGGTTGTTCCGGGCCGGCTTCTGCGTCGTGAGGATCGAGAGCACGTTGATCAGAATCTTCGGGTCCTCGGTCAATTCTTCGATCAGGTACAAGCCGGCCTGATGGCAGGCGGCCTTGAACGCCTGAAACGAGCCGGCCAGCGACGCGGTGTGGGACAGGGTGGCGGCCGCCCCGCCGGCCATGCCCCCCTTGATGATGATCACGGGCTTCCGCTGGGCGACCTTGCGCCCGACCTCCATGAACTGGAGGCCGTTGCGCAGCCCCTCCACGTAGACGGCGATGACCCGGATGCGCGGGTCGTCGCCCATATGCGCCAGCAGCTCGGGGATGGAAATGCCGCTGGCATTCCCGCAGGAGACCCACTTGCCGATGGCCAGGTTGTCGGCCGCCGCCATCTCCAGCAGCTCGAGGCCGACCCCGCCGCTTTGCGAGATGACGCCCACCAGCCCCGGCCTCGTGCTGACGTTCAGCCGCCGCATCGGCAGGAACAACGTGTTGAGGCCGGAGAAGTTGTCGAAGACCCCGAGGCAGTTCGGGCCGATGTAGACCACGCCGTGCTTCTCCGAGATGGCGCGGAGCTCGTCTTCCAGGTCGGTCCGCCCGATCTCGGCAAAGCCGTCGCTCACCAGGATGGCGCCCTTCCCTCCGGCCTCGCAGAACTTCCGGAAGCTGGCGATCGTCGTCTCCGGCGCCACGGCAAACACGGCGACGTCCGCGGGGCGCGGGAGATCCGCGAAGTCCTTGTAGCACTTGATCCCCATCAGGGTCTCGCGCTTGGGGTTGATGGGGTACAGCCGCCGCACGCGGCTGGAATTCTTCAGAATGATTCCGCCGATGGAGCCGGGGCGCGACGCGCCCACCACCGCGACACTGTCCGCCTCGAAGATCGCCTCCAGGCTTTGCAGCCGGGCCTCGGATAGGTCGGTGGCCCGGGGGTGGATGATGGGCGCCCCGACGATCACGCGGGCGTCCACGATGCAGCATCCCTTCGGATACAGGATCACCGGATTCAGATCGAGCTCGGTGACCTCCGGTCGTGCCTCCATCAGCTGGGAGACGCGGATGGCCAGATCGATGGCGGCATCCTTGTCGAGCGCGGGGCCCCGGAACCCCTCGATCACCCGCGAGGCCAGGGTCTCCGACAGCATCCGCTCGACGTCGCCTCGCCTCAGCACCCCGATCCCCGGGGCCACATCCTTGAACAGTTCAACGAGGCGTCCCCCGTAGCCGATCATGGTCACGGGCCCGAAGGTCGGGTCCTGGCGCGCGCCCACCAGCAGCTCGAACCCTCGCTTGGCCTGCTTCTGCACCAGGATCCCGTCGATGCGCTGGGCGCCCGCGCGGCGCGCATTGGCCAGGATGGTGTCGTAGCTGTCGCCTGCCGCAGGGGCGCCGTCGATGTCCAGGATTACGACGCCGGCGTCCGTCTTGTGAATGACGTTGGGGGAGACAAGCTTCATGACGCAGGGGAAGCCCGCCTCCACGGCGGTCGCCACGGCTTCTTCGCGGGTGCGGGCCAAGGTGCCGCTGATGGAAATTCCGACGGACGCGAGCAGCTCCTTGGTCGCGGTGAAGTCGGCCTGGGTGCCGTTCATGGTCATCTCTTCCATCCGGCGCTCTTCGGGGCTGATGCCGCCGCCTCCAGCGCCCGCGGGGCCCGCTCGCACAGCCCGCGAGCGGGCGCGATTATGTCGCCCGGGATGGCGTCGGATTCGCCCGGGACCCCGCCGGGCCATGCGCGGAGGGGCCGCCCCGTCTCGCCCGACGCCTTCCTACCTCCCGGTCGAAAGAACGGTGTGACCGGCTGCCTCCAAGTGCGCAACCAGGGGGTCGACCCGTACGCCCTCCAGGCGAAGGATGACCACGCGCTTCTCTTGACCCTGATGGGTGGCGGTTCCGGTGACGAGGCCGGCGATGTCGCCTCCCTGCTCCTGGATGATCCGGCAGATGTCCAGGAACGCCCCCGGCCGGTCCTCCAGGACCAGCTCCAATCGCGCCTGCTCGTTCAGGAGGCCCGTCAGCTCCACGAAAGCGCGCAGGATATCGGTGCGGGTAATGATGCCTCTCAGGGACCCTGCCTGCAGCACGGGGAGGCAACCGATCCCGTGCTCGAGCATCAGGCGCGCCGCCTCCTCGATGGGCGTATCGGGGGCGACGGTGTACAGCTTGACCGCCATGATCTCACGCACCTGGACCTTGTCCAGCAGATAATGCAGCTCGTGCATCTCGAGGCTGGTGGCGGGCGAAGGCGAGGCCTGGCGCAAATCCCGGTCGGTGACGAGGCCGACCAGGCGGCCGGCCTCGACCACGGGCAGATGGTGGATGCCCCGCTCCCGAATGAGCGCGGTGGCGTGCTGGAGGGTGTCCAGAGGGCTCACCGAGATCGGATGCGTTGTCATGCGCTTCTCGACCAGCATGGGAATCCTCCCCAGGGCCCAGGCCGGCCTAGACGAGCGGCCAGCGGGGGCCTGACGCCGGGCCGGATCAGGTCCCGGCGTATATGCCGATGTGGCGGATCGGGGGCGCGGGACGGTCCGGCCCGAGGGGGAGCCGGTGAGCGGCTGGCAGCGGCGCCTCCCGGAATGGCGGGGCCGCCGTCCCCTCGCCGGACAGCAGCAGATCCGAAATGCGGGAGGGGCGGGAGGGGACCGGCTCGGACCCGCACCGCCCGGCCGGATCGATCACCGGGGAGAGAATCGATTCCGCCAGCGCAGACCCGTCCGGCGGAATCAAAATGCGCGAGAGCATCGGCGCCCCCTCCAACCCGCGCGCTACGGCATCTCGAGCTTCATGGCCGGATGTTTGATGATCAGCACCGGACACGGGGATTTGCGCACAACCTTCTCGGCGACGCTCCCCAGCAAGGCGTGGGCCAGCCCCGTCCGCCCGTGGGTGGCCATGATGATCAGGTCGATCTCGTGGGTGCGTGCATACTCGATGATCTCACGGAAGTCCACCCCCGCCACCACGTCGGCATGGCACACCAGATCCTTTTCCTTGGCGGCCTGGATGAGCCGGTCCAGGGATACCTTGGCCTCGTCGGTGAGCGCTTGGGCAACCTTATCGGCGTCAAACTGGACGGCATAGGCTTCGGTCAGGCGGGGGGGCGGGGTGAGGACGTGGAGGAGGTGCACCTCGGCGTCGAACTCGGCGGCGAAGGGCAGGGCATAGGACCAAGCGTAGTCGGCGTATTCCGAGAAATCGGTGGGGAACAGGATGCGTCCGATCTTCAGCATAGCGGCACCCTCCCTCCGAACGACGATCCCGGCAGTCAGGACGAGGTGATGGCCCCACGTTTTGCCAGCGCGGTATGCACCGCGGCGACCAGTTCGGCCATCTTCAGGGGCTTGCTGATGAACGCGGCTGCCCCCAGCTGCAGGGCCTTGCTGTAGCTCTGCCAATCTCCGAAGGCGGTGACGATGATGACGGGTACGCCAGGGTGGCTGCGGCGGAGGAAATCGAGGAGTTCCAGGCCGCCGTCGCGGGGCATCAACATATCGGTGATGACGAGGTCGAAACGACCGCCGCCGGCCAGCGCGGCGGCTTCGTGCCCGTCGGCGGCTACGGACACGCGGTACCCTTCCTTTTCCAGGACCTTCCGCAGGAGATCCCGCATCTCCGGGTCATCGTCAACGATCAGCAGATGCCCGCTCAAGATCTCCATGTCCGCGTCCCCGCTCAGCCCCCCCGTTCAACCCTCAACCTGGGTGGTGCAATCCCAGTGCCATGGGCTCCACCCGTGTGGAGGAGCAAGGACGACACTGCGCTGATCGAGGAGGGCCCCAATCTATCTAGAAACACCGAGTTCTCGGCGACGAAAACCCTCTCGGTGGAGCGATGCTGTCGAGCAATATGCTACCGGCCTCGTCTTGCTTCCGACTCTGTCGCAGTCCTGTGAAAGGGTGAGACCCTTTGTCTCAGGCATTCGCGCATACTTGACGGCCGCACACAGGCATCACCGCCGCGGGTCGAATGCCTGCGCCGGCGGCCAAGCCGACGCGGGCGGCCTCGGTCCGCTTCGCATAAAGGGGTCCAGGGGGGAGAACGGGGAAGCGTGGCAGTCTTCCCGGAGAAGCCCGAATCGGGAGGGGGCGGGATGCGCCGGGCCTCGGGGCTACGTGACCAGGATGCTCACGCTCTCCCCGTACTTGGCTTTCAGTCCGCCGGCCAGGGCCTCGGCCTGCTCCCCTTTCACCCGGATGACAACGTCACGATACCCGGGGCGCGCGTGGAGCGGGTAGGTCATCAGGCTGCGGACGTCCATCTCGAAATCCTGGAGGAACCGCACCAACTCGCGCCAGGCGTCAGGGCGGTCAGGCATCTCGGAGGCAATGCGTGTGCCGTGCTCTTTGTAGCCGAGAATCTCGACGATGGCCCGCAGCAGGTCGGTCTCGGTGATCAGACCCACCAGCATTCCTGCATCGTCCACAACCGGCAGACAGCCGATCTTGCGATCGTGCATGAGGAGCGCCGCCTTCTCCACGCTGTTGGACGGCTTGATCGTGATGGGAGCGCGCTTGATGAGATCGCGGAGCGTCAACCCGAGAAGAAGTCATCTTGGCGGCGGCCTTACCGACTGGAAGCGGCACCGCAGAAGACTACACGGGATTTGGCAAGCTGCGAGATTCCGCGGGAAGGCCGGGATTGGAGAGGCCGACGGCGCGCTGCTCGGGCCGGGGGCGGTAGATCACTCGGCGCCGGTCAGCGCGAAGCCCGCCGCCAAGGCGCGACGGTTCAATTCTTCGGTCCCCTTGGGAACGCGGGCCAGCACCGCTCGCTCGATGGCCTGGCGCGAGACCACCTTGGAGAGCCCGACGATGACCCCGAGGGAGACGATGTTGGCCACCATCGCCTTCCCCACGGTCTCCTTGGCGGTCTCGATGATGGGCAGGTGCCGGACGACGAACTGGCCGGCGGGTAGCTGGGGGACGCGGAAGGAATCGGCCACGAGGATTCCTGACGGCTTCAGGTCGTGGACATACTTGTCGGCGGCCGCCTGCGTGAGGGCCAGCAACAGGTCCACTGCCATGGCCTTGGGGTAGTCGATCTCCTCCTCGCTGATGATGACCTCGGCCTTGCTGGCCCCGCCGCGCGATTCGGGACCGTACACCTGGGTCTGGGTGGCGTTCTTTCCCTCGTAGATGGCCGCCGCCTCGGCCAGGATCACTCCGGCGAGGACAATCCCCTGGCCACCTTCGCCGCTAAGCCGGATCTCGCACCGACCGATCATGGGCTGGACTCCCTCGCATGCCCGACGGGGGCTAGACTGCGGCCTTGGCCCGCTCGCGGGCGATCAGGTCTTCGTATTGCGCCGTGTATTCGGGCCGATCCATCTCGTGGAGAAGGCCGGTGAGGATCTTTCCCTGCAGCTGCTCAGGGGTCATGCGCTCGGCGGCTTTGACGTTCACCGTGTTGCTCTTCTCCCAGTCCAGCAGGTCAAGTAGGCTGATCTTATTGGGCCGCCCGTAGTAGGTATTGCAGTTCTCCAGGATCTCGATGAGGGCGAAGCCCTTGTGCCGGATGCCGCCCTCGATCAGCCGGTCCAGCTGCTGGGTGTGGTAGGAGGTCCCACGCGCGACGTAAGTGGCCCCGGCGGCGACGGCCAGCTTGCAGGCGTCGAAGGGGGGGTCGATGCTGCCCTGCCGAGCGGTGCTGGCCACCTTGCCGGTCGGCGTGGTGGGCGCGAGCTGGCCCCCGGTCATTCCGTAGATGCCGTTGTTGAACAGGAGCACCGTGAGATCGATATTCCGCCGGGCGGCGTGGATGAAGTGGTTCCCTCCGATGGCCAGCGCGTCTCCGTCCCCGGTGATAACGATGACGGACAAGGACGGCTTGGCGAGCTTCACCCCCGTGGCGAAGGCGATGGGCCGGCCGTGGGTGGTGTGGAGGGTGTTGAAGTCGACGTATCCGGTGAGGCGGCTGGAGCAGCCGATTCCAGACACCATGCACACCGCGTCCTGCGACAGCCCGACGCGATCGACGGCGCGGATGAGGCTCTTCATGACGATGCCACAGCCGCAGCCCGAGCACCAGATATGCGGGAACATCTCCAGCCGCAGGTATTTCTCGTAGTCGAACACGCGGATCCTCCTGCCCCGCCGATCAGCCGCGGGCCAGCTCTTCGATCTTCTCCAGGATCTGTTGGGGAGGGATGGGCTCGCCCGTCACGCGGTTCACACGGTGGACGGGACACAGATGCCGCGCCACCCTCTCGACCTCCAGCACCATCTGGCCCAGGTTCATCTCGACCACGACGAGGTGGTGCATGCGCTTGGCCAGATCCTCGACCGGCCCTTCGGGGAACGGCCAGAGGGTGACGGGCCGGAACAGCCCCACCGGGATCCCCTTGTTGCGGGCCAGCCGGACCGCGGCCTTGGCCGAGCGGGCGGAGGCGCCGAAGGCGATGATGGCCAGCTTGGTGTCGCGGAAGGCCAGCGAGGTGAGCTCATATTTCTGGATATCGGTCAGGCCCAGCTCGATCTTGCGCATGAGGCGCCGCTGGAGATGATCCACCACCTCGGGGCTGTCTTTCGGGAGACCCCGCACGTCGTGGTAGAGGCCCGTGACATGGTAGCGGTAGCCTTCCCCGAAGGGGGCCATGGGAGGAACCCCCGAGGGCGTATCGCCGTACGGGAGGTACTGTTCCGGCGGCCCCGTGGGCCGCGGGCGCTCCCAGAGGATGATGTCCTTGGTGTCGGGGACCACGACCCGCTCGCGCATGTGGCCGATGATCTCGTCGATGAGGAGCGTCACGGGGATGCGGAAGCGCTCGGCGATGTTGAACGCCCGGACGGTCTCGTCGTACACCTCGCGGACCGACGCGGGCACCAGGGCCACCGCCGGGTGATCCCCGTGGGTCCCCCAGCGAGCCTGCATCACGTCCGACTGGGCCGGCATCGTCGGCAGGCCGGTGCTGGGTCCGCCCCGCATGATATTCACGATCACGCAGGGGATCTCGGCCATCACGGCGTACCCGATGTTCTCCTGCTTGAGCGAGTAGCCGGGGCCGCTGGTCGCCGTCATGGTCTTGGCGCCCGTCATGGCGGCCCCCAGGATCGCGCCCATGGCGGCGATCTCGTCCTCCATCTGGATGAATTTTCCGCCCACCCGGGGGAGGAGGACGGACATGTTCTCGGCGATCTCCGACGAGGGCGAGATGGGGTAGCCGCCGAAAAAGCGGCAGCCGGCCGCGATGGCGGCCAGGGCACACGCCTCGTTACCCTGGAGGAGCTTCACTTGCGGTGCTGTCTGTGAGCTCACGCATCCTCCCATTCCCGGACCGGCCGCCCAGGCGTCCGGCGGCACGCCGGGAAAAGTCCTCTGCCGCGGCCGCTTCGCTCAGGCCTTGGGTTTGCCTGGCTCGCCGTAAACGACGATGGCAAAATCCGGGCACAATTGCTCGCATCGCAGACACTTGGTGCACGCCTCCAGGGCTTTGACCTCCACCTTGTCCAGCGGAGTCATCTGGAGAACATCTTTGGGACAGAATTCGACACAGATGCCGCACCCTTTGCACCAGGCATCGTTGATCTCAATGGTTACGGCGGCGCTGACATATGTCTTGGTGGCTTCACGAGCCAAGGCGAGGACGTCCTCGCGAGTCCGGAGCGCTATCATGATCGTCCTGCCTCTTGATGGTGTGTTGACAAACGGCCCCCGCCCCGATTTCCTCCCGGGGCCCGCGCGGCCTGTAGTCCTTCGCGACCGATTAGCTGTCGGTTGCCGGGTCGGGCGTATCAGCCCGGGCAACTTTCGCCCCGGCCGGTTGACACACAACCCCTCTAAGAGAAAAAGCAATGCCTGTGCCACATGGAAAACCCCCTATCTTCCCCCAGACAGCCGACGAAGATTTACGAGTGATGTCAAGAAGGGTCGATAGTTGCGCGCGAATGACGGCCGCTGCGCCGACAAGCGGATCTCAGGAAAGGTCATTCTGATTCGTAGGATTCCGGACTTCGGATTGTGCGATATGCCGCAGTTCTCGACAGGAAAAAATCAGAGAGGCAATATCCTGATTTCTGCCTCATTCTTGTTGCCGGATAAACGCACGTGCCCGCCAAAACCGGCGAATCCTCGAAGCACCTTCTGGATCGAAGCCTATGGAGACCGGAAGGGCACTCGATCGAGCTTTCCGGCCCCGTGGGTTTTAGGTGCGGACACGGTCCGATCGAGAAAGAGAAGGCAGGTGATTCGGGTGCCCCTCTTCGAGTACGAGTGCCAGAGGTGCGGACATGTCTTCGAGATCATGCGTCAGCGCGCCGCGCCGGACAATCCTCCGGCCTGCCCGGAGTGCGAGGCCAGGGAGGTCGAGCGCATCTGGTCGCCCGTCGCCGGGCGGACGAGTGGCGGCTGCAGCTCCAATTTTTCGGGATTCGGCTGAGGGCGATCACGGCGGGACCGGTGGTCCCGGAGTGCGGGCTTGGCCGGATAGCCTTGCATCGAACGGAGCACGGAAACGACAGGAGGCTGCATTGCCAGGCCGTCTCCGTGCATCGCACTACCTGAAAGAGGAAACTGGAAAAGGAGGCCGATGCGATGGGAACGAAGGAGACTGCCACGGCGGGCCCGCTGGAGGTCAGCGACGCGACGTTCACGCAGGAGGTTCTGCAGTCCTCGACCCCGGTCCTGCTGGATTGCTGGGCGCCATGGTGCGGGCCGTGCCGGATGATGGCTCCGGTGATGGAGGAGCTCGCCGGCAGCCTGGCTGGCCGGGTGAAAGTGGCGAAGCTGAACGTGGACGATAACCCGACGGTCGCGCGGCAGCTCGGCATCATGAGCATCCCGACGCTCCTGCTCTTCAAGAATGGCCAGACCATCGGCAAGATGGTTGGGGCCGCCCCCCGGGTCCGCATCGAGGCCGAGCTGAACAGGCGGCTGCGCGACCAGTAATTCCGGACCGTCCCGCGCCGGCTCGACCGGCGGGAAAACTCTCCGGCGGCACGGGGCCCCCGGGCCGCGGCGCCGCCGGAGAGTCTGCTTTCCGATTCCGCCCCCGCCTGCCGGTATTCTCGCCTCGCGGAGGAGCAATCCTCAGCGCTTCAGGTACAATTCCGATCCCCCCCGCCGGAACTCCTCGGCCCGCTGGCGAAGGCCGGCTTGGCGCACCTGAGCCTCCTCCTGCGCCTCCTGGCTGGCGAATTCGCGGACGTCCTCGGTGATCTTCATGGCGCAAAACCGCGGCCCGCACATGGAGCAGAAATGAGCCAGCTTGGCGTCGGGGGCCGGAAGGATGAGATCGTGGTAGGCCCGGGCCCTCTCCGGATCCAGCGACAAGTTGAACTGGTCCTCCCAGCGGAACTCGAAGCGCGCCCGGGAGAGGGCATCGTCCCATTCCCGGGCGCGCGGGTGCCCCTTGGCCAGATCGGCCGCATGCGCCGCGATCTTGTAGGCGATCACCCCCTCCTTCACGTCCTGCCGGTCGGGCAATCCGAGATGCTCTTTGGGGGTCACGTAGCACAGCATGGCCGTTCCGAGCCAGCCGATCATGGCGGCGCCGATGGCCGACGTGATGTGGTCGTAGCCGGGAGAGATGTCCGTCACGAGAGGGCCGAGAGTGTAGAACGGCGCCTCCTGGCAGGCCGCCAGCTGCCGGTCCATGTTCTCGCGGATCTTATGAAGGGGGACGTGGCCGGGCCCCTCGATCATGACCTGGCACTCCTGCTCCCAGGCGACCCGGGTCAGCTCCCCCAGAGTCTCCAGCTCCGCGAACTGGGCGGCGTCATTGGCGTCCGCGGTGGAGCCGGGGCGGAACCCATCTCCCAGGGAAAAGCCCGCGTCATAGGCCGCGAGGATCTCGCAGATCTCGCGGAAGCGGGTGTACAGGAAGCTCTCGACATGGTGCGCCAGGCACCACTTGGCCATGATGGCGCCCCCCCGCGAAACGATCCCCGTTAGCCGGGGGGCGGTCAGCGGGATGTGGTGGAGCCGGACGCCTGCATGGATAGTGAAGTAGTCGACCCCCTGCTCGGCCTGCTCGATGAGCGTGTCCCGGTAGATCTCCCAGGTCAGCTCCTCGGCCCTGCCGCCCACCTTCTCCAGCGCCTGGTAGATCGGCACGGTCCCCAGGGGGACGGGCGAGTTCCGCAGGATCCACTCCCGCGTCTCGTGGATGTCGGCGCCGGTGGAGAGGTCCATGACCGTGTCGGACCCCCAGCGGATGGCCCAACGCATCTTCTCGACCTCTTCCTGGATGGACGATCCGACGGGAGAGTTCCCGATGTTGGCGTTGATCTTCACCAGGAAGTTGCGCCCGATGATCATGGGCTCCGCCTCCGGGTGATTGATGTTGGCCGGGATGATGGCCCGTCCCCGGGCCACCTCGTCCCGAACGAAGGCGGCAGAAACTCCCTCCCGGAGGGCCGCAAACTCCATCTCGGGAGTGATCTCGCCGCGCCGGGCGTAGTGCATCTGGGTCACGCGGTGCCCCGCCCTGGCGCGAAGCGGCCTGGGACTGGCAGGGAACCGCACCTCGGACGGGGTGGGGTCTCCCTCGCATACCCGACGAGAGCTCGATGTGTCTGCGGACAGCTCTTCCGCATCGCCCCGATCCAGGATCCACGATCGCCGGAGAGCCGGAAGGCCGGTACGGATGTCGGCCACGTATGCAGGGTCGGTGTAGGGGCCGCTGGTGTCATAGAGACGGACGGGAGGCTCCGGGGCAGTCAGGGCGATCTCGCGCATCGGAACCCGAACGCCGGGCAGCGTGCCGGTCACATAGACTTTCCGTGTTGCCGTGTCGTACGCATCGGTGCTCATGTGTTTCCACCTCCCCGGAGAAGACAAAACCGCCGCCGGGGGAAACCCAGCGGCGGTTCGACGAAACTGCCTTCTCCCTACGCTGGCATTACCCAGGTCAGGTTCAAGCGGTCGGTGGCCACTCGCCACCCTCTCAGCCCGGTCTCCCGAGCTCCCGCATAGTCCACCATACACTTACCCCTTTCGTCCGGGGTTTTCAAGCCAAATCGATGCCCCGGCTGCGCGTCTGTTGTGGGAGCGGGCGCGAGGCGACCTTACGCGTACGTCGCAGCGTCGCGAGAGCGCGGGGGGTACCCATCCGAAGGATGGGTCTCGGCAGAGGGCCTTTTTCAGCAGCCTGCTAGGGGTGCTTCAGCTTTCCCGTGAAGTGGCACGAGCGGCAGTCCATCATGCCGCGACTGTCTTCGACGGCCCCCCCTTGGTCGTGACAGCCCCGACACGACTGCACCTGCGCGGCGAGAAGGTGGGCGGCCTTGAAGCTTCCTTCCATGTGGCTGTTCAAGAGCTCCACGCTGTATCGCGCCACGGATGCGGCCAGCCAGGCGCACCTGTCGGCCCGTTCCTTTGAGAAGGACTTGAAGCCGGTGGCCTTGCACCATCGGCTCACCGACACATGACACAGCGGGGAATGGGCGACGGAGGGTTTGATCTCGAATCTGGGATTCTTGGGCCGGTAGTCGGGAAGCTCCTCCTGCTCATACCAGTTGAAGAGCTCGTGGATAAGGGCGTAGGCCTGCTGTTTCTTCTGCGGGTCCAGCCCGCCGGCCACCAGAAAAATTGCCATGGAGGCCCCGTTCAACGCTCCGCAAAGCGAGGCAATGCCCGCCACGCCCCCCTCCCCGAATACCATCATCTCCATGGGAAAGAGGGTATAGGGATGCCCCACCGCCTCGCGAAGCCCCCCGATGATCCCGTCAAATGCCGCGTAGCAGCACGCTCCCTTATAGTAGCCTGCATATCCCCGCTCTGCGGCGGCCTGGGGATCCAGTTTCTGGTAGGGCCACGGAAGGGTGGGGGAGGTCTCGGCGTCCTGGACGGCCCGGGCATTTCGGGCTGCGGCCGGGGTGAGGGCGATCGCCCCGGTGGCCATGGCCAGCATCTTCAGCACATCTCTCCGTTGACCGTTCATTTCTTTCTCCTTGCTGTGACTCGTTTTCCCCCACGATCTGCGAGGCCGGGATTCCGTTGCCGCCCGGGTTCGCCGCTGCAGTCCCTGACCTTCGCGTCCGGTCCGTCGCGGACCTGAACCCCATGTCCCGGAAGAATTGTCACCGGTGAGCCGACGAGATGCCGTCGAGGTGAGGTTCTGAAGTTCGGGGTGTGGGTCAGAACGCGCCGAACTCGCTGGGCAGCGGCTGCACCTCCTCCTGGTAGATCTTCTCCGATTTGGTTCCTTCGTTGTGGCACCCGCCGCAGTAGCCCAGGTCGGGGCGCTTGAGCGCCGGATCGGCCGCTCTTTTCACATGGCAGGGAATGCACATCTTGTGCATGGCGTCCCGGTAGCTGGGCGCCCACGGGCTGTCGAATGTCTTGACGACGGGATTGACCGCCATCATGTCCTTCCGATGGCACTCTTCGCAGGTTGTGGTCGCCGCCACCCGCAACGGCCTCTCTTCGCCGTGGCATTTGACGCAGGAGAGGTTTCCCTCAAGATCCGCCACGTGGGCCTCGTGATTGAAAATGTCGGTGGCGGTGTACATGGAGCGGTGGCACTCGCTGCACGGCGTTCCAACGTCCCCCGCCTTGTGGAGGTGGTGGCAGAGTCCGCAGGCCTTTTCCCCTCCAAGGTCCTTCTGGTGCTGCGTGTGGTCGAAGTACACATACTGGGGTGCGTCGCCCATCCTGAGGACGTCGCTGCCGCGGGCACGCTGCGCCGCCAGCTGGACGAACGGCTCAGTCTTGGGTGCCAGGGTCAGGCCCAGGCTCATGGGCAGCACGAACAGCATGGAGTACACCTTGGCGGCCTTTCGCCAGTCTTCGCCCAACCAGACCTGGGTGAAGGGGGCAAACCGGGGGAGGGCCTCTGCGGCGGCCTCGCGCTCCCGTTCGATCTTTCCCAGCGCCTCGGGGTCGACCGGGAAGTGCTCCTGAATGAAGAAGAACAGCAGGCCACAGGCGGAGACGATGCCAATGCTGATGGCGAACTCCGGCCAGGCGGGAAAATAGAAAACGCGCGTCGCCCAGACTTGGCTCAGTCCTGACACATTGACCCGGTTCAGCACGAAGCCCAGCACGGCGCAGCAGGAGACGAGCCAGACCCCCGGAGGGGACCGCCGCACGCCCGAAATGGCGTACAGCCCGATGGGGATGACCGCGGACAGGAGCATCTCGAGGATGAACAGGTTGCTCTCCCAGGTCCCCGCGGCGATCAGCCCCAGCTTGTGGTGGATCGTCAGATCCGTCATCTTGAAGGCGAGGTAAAAGAGAAGGGCCCAGGCGGAGACCTTGGCCAGCCCGCTCAGGACGGCCGGCTCGGGCGTTCGCCTGTAGACCCAGGAGATGGCGGAGTAGACGAAGATCATCAGGTTGAGACCCATGCAGATCGAGGAGACAAAGAACAGCTCGGGCAGCAGGGGGCTGTACCAGAGCGGATGGACCCTGAAGGCCATGATGAGCAGGAGGGTGCCGAGGGTGGACTGGTGCAGGGTGGAGATCATGATGCCCAGGATCACGATGGGCAGCGACAGGGACGCCAGGAAGCGACGGACGCGCTGGAAGGGCGTGCGCTCGAGAATCACGGGCGCCACCTCGAGGGTGAGCACCGTGAGGTACAGCATGACGCACCACGAGATCTCGAAGAGGGGGGAGTGGATGTTCCAGTACAGGATGGGGTGCCAAATATGCCACGGGAGCCCCAACTCGAAGAGGAGCCCGGTGGCCGCAGCACCGTACCCCAGAAAGCCCGTCAGGATGGCATACCGCGCCACGACGTGGTATTTCTCGCGGTGGAAGATATGCACCACCGCGGCCACGGTGAACGCCACGGCCGAGAGGGCGATGACGCCCATCTCGTTGAAGCCGACCCACAGCCCCCAGGGGGTCGTGTCGGAGAGGGCGGTGGAGACGCCCAGGCCCATGGTGAACCGGTTGATGGCCGCGGCGGCCCCCAGGCCGGCGAGGAACCAGAGGACTCCCTTGAACGCGAAGATCCGGCTATGGCTCATGCTCGGTCTCGTGTGTGTCCGCCGTGCCGCCCGAGTTGGGCTGCTCTCCCCCTGCCAGCTTCTGTCGTCGCTCGATGATCCAGCACAAGGCGCCTACCAGGACACCCATACCCACAAACTCCGCCGGCACCAACTTGAGCGCCTCCCATGTCTTCTCCGGCAGCGGCTCGTCGTCGAGGTACCGGCTGTCCTGCCAGCCTAGGAAATCGAGGGAGATATCGGAGACGTAGAGCACGGAGGTCCCGCCCACCTGCTTTTCCCCCCAGACGCGCTGAAGGTACTTTGTGGGCTCTGCGGCGAGGCGCCGCTTGGCCTCCCGCAGCATATCGGCGCGGGAGCCGAAGATGCTGGCTTTCGTCGGGCACACGGTCACGCAGGCCGGCGCCGGAACCTTGCCCGCCAGCAGGGACGGATAACACAGAATGCATTTCCGGACGGACGGGGACAAGGAAGTCCACTGGTAGTGGGGGATCCCGTACGGGCATGCCAGCATGCAATACCGGCAGCCCATGCAGAGGCTCTTGTCGTAAATCACCGGCCCCGTAGAGGTCTTCTGGAGTGCCCCCACCGGGCAGACCGAGACACACGCCGGGTGGAGGCAGTGGCGGCAGTGCTTGCGCACGAAGTGATTGGCCGGCCGCCGAATGATCGATGTCCAGCGGGTGGCGGAGAGCCCATCCGCCGTTGCCCCCTTCCGCGGCGGGACGTCCGCCTCCGGCAGGCCGTTGATCTTCTTGCAGGCCGTCACGCACTCCTCGCAGCCGATGCACTTGGTGACATCGGTCAGGATGGCGGGGGTCTCGATCATACGGGCTCGCCCTCCTTTCCCAGGGCGATCCGCACCCTGTCCCCGGCCCCGGGGACGAAATGCCAGCCCAGCTCCCAGGAGAGCCTGGTGAACGGGAACAGGACCACGTGCGCCAGCTTGGTGAAGGGCGTGAGAATCATCAGCAGCTCGGCACTCAACAGGTGCACGAGGTACATGAGGCGGAAGGGGAGTGGATTCAGGGCGGGATGAGCCACCCAGTATCCCGACGCGAACGGCACCAGGCACAGGATCAGCAGGAACCAGTCCTGGAAGGTGCTCAGGACGCGAGATCCCCGGTTCGCCAGCCGAAGAGCCAGCAGCGCCAGCAAGGCGGCCACCGTCGTCCAGGTGAGGACATCGGCGGGAAGGCCGCCCAACGACGGCCACGCCAGCCCGATGCCTTGCCGGATGAGGCGGACGTGGCCCGCGAGGAAGACGGGCAGCAGGATGATGCCCAGGTGAAATACCAACGAGGCCAGCGTGTACGGAATCCGGGTCCCGCGCAGGGCGTTGACGGGGATGATCCAGCCCCAGCCCTGCCGGAGGAGGAGCCGGTACGGGATGGCCTGGTCGCCGGCCTTCCGGTAGGCCCGCACCAGCTCCGCGATGGTCAGGCCGAGCTGCCGGGCCAGGCCTGCGAACAGCACCATGAATGAAAGATACAGCAGCGGCCCTCTGGCGAACCACATGAGCGAGTCCATGCGCCTGCTCCGAACACCTAGCAGGCCGCTGAAAAAAGGCCCATCTGCGGCGTTGGCCCGCTCGGACACTCGCTGCGGCGTACCGGAAGTACGCCTCACTCGGCCCTTTGCGGGCCGCCTAGCATCTGGGCCCTTTTGAGCAGCCTGCCGCAAAGTGAGTTCTTCAGCATCCTGCTAGAGAACGAGGGCTTTGTAGATCAGATCATGGAGGCCCACCACCTGGACCCCGTCCAGTCCGTGGTCCTCGCAGACCTCCCGCAGCTGCTTCTTGCAGTTGGCGCAGGGCGCCACTACGAGTTGAGCGCCGGTTGCCCGGATCTGGTCGGCCTTCAGCTTGCCCGTGACCTTGGTCCGGTACGGGCGGATCTCGTCCACGGAGACGGTCCCGCCGCCCCCGCCGCAGCAGAAGTTCTTGGGGCCGCGGGGCTCCATATCCACGTAGTCCCGGCAGCAGGTCTTCAGGATGCGCCGGGGCTGGTCCACGATCCACCCCGTCCTGGCGATGTTGCAGGGGTCGTGGTAGGTGACCCGCTCTCGGATGGCGCCGGGGTCCAGCCGGATCTTTCCCGACTCGAGCGCCTGGAGCGTGTATTCCATGATGTTCGTCACGGGCAGGGCGCCCCGGCCGCCGCCGAACGTGGGGACAAAGAGCTTTGCGCTGCGCGAGGCATGCCCACACTCGCCGATGAGGATGGACCTGCCGCGCAGGCGCGTCGTTTCGGCAATGAGCTTCTGGACGATCCGTTCGGCGCACCAGTCGCTGTAGAATAGACCGTAGTTGATGCCGTCGTAGTACCCCGTGCCGATGGTCCAGCGGTCGGATTCTCCCGCTGCGTGGAACGTGAGCGCGATCCCCTTGAGGACGTCGGGCTCGAGGAGAAAATCGCTCACCGCGGGGAAGAACACGAAGTCCCGCCCTTCCTGATCGGTGGGGAAGGACACCTCCAGGCCCTTCTCCTCCTTGATCTCGTCCGCCAGGAATTCCAGCGTATCCAGCAGGGCGGGAACCGGGATGCCGGAGGTGTTTCCGGCCTCCCCTTCCAGCTGCTCGCGCGAGGCGACCACCAGGGCCTTGGGCACCACGTCCATCTCGCTCAGGATGTAGCGCGACAGGTGGGTGACCAGCCCGTGATCGATCCCCATGGGGCACTCGAAGGAGCAGCGCCGACAGCCGGTGCAATGATAGACTGACTCGGCCAGCTCCCGGATGCGCTCGTCCGTCAGGTAGATCGTGCCTGCCAGCTTGCTCTGGAGGAGGCCGCGCAGGGTGAAGTGGCGGCGGTAGACCTCCAGGAGAAGCTCGGTCCGGTAGCAGGGGATGTCCTTGGGGTCCCGGGTGGCCAGGTAGATCTGGCATGCCGCGGCGCAGTGGGCGCAGCGGGCACCCACCCGCGCGTAGGTGTCGATCAGCTGGGCGTAGTTGCTGTGCTGGAGGACTGCGGCGAAGATTTCGAGAAAACGCTTGACCCGGTCGCCCGAATAGAGGCGCTCCATGTAGTAGCTGAGGCCCAGCACCTGGTGGGGCCGGGGCGCCGGGACGGCCTTCCCGGCGGCGGCCGGCGCGGCAACGCCTCCCGTCCCCTTCGCGCTTCCGTCGCCATCCCTCGAACGTTCCGCCTGCGGCATCTCGTCTTCCTGCGGACGCCGCAGCCGGCGTGGCGTCCGCCCTGCATCCATCGATTCCCGAAGACCCCTACGACTCGGCCAGCTCCTCCCGGACGGACAGGCTGATCTTGTAGAAGATCGTGATCATCGCGCAGCCCACGGCCCAGATAGCCAAGGTGATCGCCACCTCCGGAACCGTGGGGACGTAGCGGGTCACCTGGCTCAGCGGCGAAGGGGTGAACCCGCCCACGATCAGGTCGAGGCCCTTATCGATCCACAGCGACACGAAGACCATGGCGGCGGCCGTCGCAAGACACCGCTCGTTCTTCCGGTAGCGCGGGGTGATGAGCAGGATCAGCGAAGCTGCGGCCAGGATCACCGAGGCCCAGCTCCAGGGCACCAGCGCACTCTCCCCCTGCAGCCCCAGGTACAGGAATTCGAAGTGCGCCATGTCTTCCGGAATATGGCTGTAGAAAACGGTGAAGACCTCCATGAGGATGAAGAACGTGTTGATGATCATGGCGTAGGTCACGATGAGCCCCAGCCCCTGGATGGCCTCTCGGCCGGCGTCGAATCGTGTCAGCCTGCGGATGGCCAACGCCAGCAGGATGAGCAGGGAAGGTCCCGAGGCAAAGGCGGAGGCCAGAAAGCGGGGGGCCAGAAGCGCCGTCAGCCAGAAGCTGCGTCCCGGCAATCCGCTGTATAGAAACGCCGTGACGGTGTGGATGCTGATCGCCCACGGGATGGACAGGACGATGACAAACTTGACCCATCGCGGGGGGACGACGCCCCCCGCCTCGGCGCGCAGGCTCGCCAGAGAGATCGCCACGTTGAGCAGGAGGTACCCGCCCAGCGAGATCATGTCCCAGAACATGATGGAGTTGGGTGTGGGGTAGAGCAGGACATTCAGCAGTCGCATGGGCTGGCCCATGTCGACGAAGATGAAGAGCATGCACATACTGACGGCGGAGATGGCCAAGAACTCTCCCAGGATGGTGATCTTGCCAAAGGCCTTGTAATTGTGAAGGTAGTAGGGGAGAACGACCATGACCGCCGAGGCCGCCACCCCCACGAAGAAGGTGAACTGGGCGATGTACAGGCCCCAGCTCACGTCCCGGCTCATTCCCGTGATGCCCAGACCGATCTGGAGCTGCCGCAGGTAGCACAGGAAGCCCATGAGGATAATGACCGCCAGGATCCCCAACCAGGTCCAGTACCTGCGGCTGCCGGTCACCGCCCGCTCGAACATAAACATGGAAACACCCTACACGAGGTAATAGAGCGCCGGCTGCGTCCCCAGCTCGGGCCTCCGCCGGATGGCGTACCGGGCGCGCAGGATCTCGCGCGCATCCGAGGCAGGGTCCGCCAAATTCCCGAAGACCAGGGCCTTCTCCTTGCACGCGTCCACGCAGGCCGGCCGCTCGCCTTTGGCCAGCCGCTCCTCACAGAAATTGCACTTTTCCACGACGCCCTTGGTGCGTGTGGGGAAGCCCAGGTTGAGCGCTGTGATATGGGGTCGTGGGTCTAGCCAGTTGAAGCTGCGCGAGCCGTAAGGACAGGCGGCCATGCAGTACCGGCAGCCGATGCAGCGGTGCCAGTCCATCATGACAATCCCGTCCTGTCGTCTCCAGGTGGCCTGCGTCGGGCAGACCCGGACGCAGGGGGGATTGTCGCAGTGATTGCAGAAGAGCAGAACGGGCTGGCCTCGCAGGGCCGCCGCCGTGTACGGGTCATCCCGGTCGGGGAACACGTCCTCGAAGGGCTCTTTCCAGATCCACTTGACCTCGTGGGCATGGTCGGCGAAGTGGGGAATGTTGTGGGCCCGGTCGCAGGCGGCGATGCAGTCGGTACAACCCCGGTCCTTCAGGCACTTCAGCGGGTCGATCACCATACCCCAGCGGGTGGCCGGCCGGGCGGCGGGCCCGGCCTCGGGCTGGGCCGCGGCAGCCAGCCGATCGAGAGAGAACCTCCCGGCGACCGCCAGCGCGGAGAGCCCTGCCGCGCCCAGGAACGCCCTCCTGTCCATGCTCATGCGCTGCCCCCCTGGACGAGCTTGGGGTCGATATGGCACTCCCAGCAGGTGGGTGTGACGCCCGCGTAGCCGTGGCAGCGGTCGCAAAAATCGGCCTTGCTGGCGTGGCACTTCAGACAGGTCTGGCTGAGACCGATGGTGTAGGTCTTGCCGTCGAAGGCCGTGAAGGTCCGCTGGTCTTGCCGAACCACCTGATCCCGCCAGGTCATCAAGAGTTTCATGTGGGAGGTGCGCATGTATTCGACCGGCGCCACGCAGTCCTTCTCCTGGACGGGCAACTTGGGCTCGGGGCCCTTGGGGGTCGTGCCCGCGGCCAGGTTGTACCAGACGGGAGCGGTGAGAACGACCAAGAAGAGGACGAGTCCCCCCAGGATCCTGCCCCGATCAGACATGGGCGGGCTCCACTCCGGGTGCCAGGGGCTGGCCGCGCAGGTCGGCCGTTCGGGCCCTCTCCCCCGGGACGACCAGGGCATTGCCGAGCAGCTCGTGTACGCCGGCGACCTCCACCCCCGGCACCCAGTATTCCAGGAGCGTCGGCAGGGTCGCCTTATCGATGGCGCAGATGCAGGCCAGCAGATTCACGTTGTGCCGCTCGTGAACGTAGCGCACCGCGTTGGCGCGGGGGAGCCCGCCGCGCAGGCGCATCTCCAGGTTCTCATCGGTTCCCAGGCCGGAGCCGCTTCCGCAGCAGAAGGTCTGCTCACGGATGGTGTTCTCGGGCATCTCGTGGAACCGGTTCAGGACCTGCCGGAGGATGAAGCGGGGCTCTTCGAACAGCCCCATGGCCCGGGCGGGGTTGCAGGAGTCGTGGAAGGTCACGGTCCAGTGGTCGTTGCGCGAGCGGTCAAGCCTCAGCTTCCCGTGATGGATCAGGTCGGCGGTGAACTCGCAGATATGCACCGCTTTGGTGGCCCGGGCATGGTCGAAGCGCGTCCCCGTGACGGGCGAAACGGGCACCTCCAGGAAGTCGGCGGGCCCGTTCAGGGTGTCCATGTATTGATGGAAGACCCGCCACATGTGACCGCACTCCCCTCCCAGGATCCACTTGACCCCCAGCCGCCTGGCCTCCGCGTAGATCTTGGCGTTCAGCCGCTTCATCATCTCGTGGGAGGAGAACAGGCCGAAGTTGCCCCCTTCGGAGGCGTAGGCGCTGAAGGTGTAATTCAATCCGATGGTGTGAAACAGGAGGAGGTACCCGAGAAGGGTGTAGTAATGGGGCGTGGCGAAGTAGTCGGCCGACGGCACGACGAAGAGGACTTCGGCCCCCTTCCGATTGATGGGGGCCTCCACGCGGATGCCCGTCAGCTCCGCCAGCTCGTCCACGGCGAAGTCGAGGCTGTCCTTGAACCCGTGGGGCTGGATGCCCAGGTGATTCCCGATGCGGTAGCAGTTCGCCACCGGCTCCAGCACCCAGTTGATGTTGCATCCCACCAGGTTCAGCAGCTCGCGGCCGATCATGGTGATCTCGGCTGTGTCGATCCCGTAAGGGCAGAAGACCGAGCAGCGGCGGCACTCCGTACACTGGTAGAAGTAGTAGAACCACTCCTTGAGCACTGCCTCGGTGAGATCGCGACCGCCGGCTAGTCTCCCGAAGAGGCGGCCCGCCGTCGTGAAGTAGCGTCGATACACCGACCGGATCAGCTCGGCCCGCAGGACGGGCATGTTCTTGGGGTCGCCCGATCCGATGTAGAAATGGCACTTGTCGGCGCAGGCCCCGCAGCGGACGCAGATATCCATGAAGAGACGGAATGAGCGGAAGCGCTCCAGGCGATCCTTCAGGCCCGCCAGGATGATGGCTTGCCAGTTGGGAGGGAGCTTCCAGTCCTCGTCCGTGGGGGACCACTTCCGGGGATTGGGGAGGCCGAGGTATTCCAGGTGCTTGGGGGCGGCCGGATAGCAGAACACCCCCTTGCGGAAGGTGACGGATGGATCCTGCCACTCCCTCGCCGGGAGGCGGTAATCGATCTGGGCCAGCTCTGCCCGGGCCGGAGCGTCGTCCGCCATGGGCTATTCCCGTTCCAGCGGCAGGCCCGCCGCGGCGATCTTGTCCCGGAACTCCTCTTCCCACTCGTCGTAGGTGTGGACCGCGACCGGGGGGTTCCAGGGGTTCACGTGACGCCTCTCCCGGTTGATGTTGGCCAGGTTCCTGGTCGGGCTGAGGAAGATTCCGGCCATGTGCATCAGCTTGCTGAAGGGAAACCAGGCGGCCAGCAGGCTGACCAGAAAGATGTGGGTGAAGAAGAGCGGCCCCACCTCTTTCGGGATGACAGGCGAGAAGGTCACCAGGCCGAGGGCGAACTGCTTCACGGCCACCGTGTCGATCCGGGCGACGTACCGCATCAGGATTCCCGTGCCTGTCACTCCCAACAGCAGGAAGAGGATGAAGTAGTCGGAAAAGAGCGAGATGTATGCCACCTGGCCGTTGCGCAACCGCCGGAGCAGGAGGTAGCCCAGGGCCGCCAGGATGAGGAGATCGGACACGTAGAGGTCGGGCGTGCTGATCTGGAAGAAGGCGTCAACGCTCGCCAGGTGGGTGACGAGGGACGGGATCGGCTCCAGGAAGAACCGGAGGTGACGGAGGAAGATGACCAGGAAGGTCCAGTGGAAGACAAGGGCGGCCAGCCACAAGAGCTTGTCCTCGCCGTAGGTCAGCCGGACGCCCTCCCGGAGCTGCACCCGGATATTGCGGAAGAGCGATCGGAACAGCCCGATCTCCAAAGCCATGCGGGCAGCCACGCCGGCGCCGGAATACGGGCTCTCCAGCCAGCCGGCCTTGATCCAGGGAAGGGATTTCTGCTGTCCACAGGTGGTGGGGATGCGAAAGGGGACCGGCGCGCGGGACCAGACCAGGACCCGGTAGGTCAGGCCCGCCAGCAGGGTCAGGAGGGCCGCGTACGGCACGACGATCCCGAAGAGGACACGCAGCCCCTCCGTCTGCCCGCTCAGAAAGGCCAGGGCCGCCAGAAGGACTACCGCGACAAGTGCCGTCAGTGCGCGCACCGCCGCTCACCCCGCCCGGCGCCGCTCGTCCCCAGTGGGACGGGCGGCGCCGGGGGCCGTGGCGACCGGCGGCCGCTCGTCTGAATTGATCCGCGCCAGGCCGGACAAGCTCCGCCTGGCCTCGTTCACCCTGAGCATATAGATGCGCTCCCGGTACCGGACGAAGCAATCGAAGGCCAGCAGCATGAGGTCGTCGATCCGCGCCTCCAGGATCGTCAGGGCCTGCTCCCCGGGCGACGGCTGGCCGGCGACCGTCTCCCGGATGACTTTCTTCAGCAGCGGGAGGAAGGCCAGGGCCTGGCCGGGGGTGAAATCCTGCACGGCCCTGATTTGGACGATCGGGTCCAGCACTCCGGCCAGCCGGGCCGGGTCCATCCCTGCGACGAGTTCATCGAAGAGGGCGGGGAGGCCGTGCCGCAGGGCGTCCCCGACGGGATTTCGGAAGGGATCCTTTTCGCGCCCGAAGAAATGCGCCGTCTGCGGGGCATACGTGTCCAGGGTTCGCGCGAGCCAGGCCCCGACGATCCGGCTCCGGCTCGTCGCGAACATCTCCGCCAGCGAAGGCACGTCACCCCCGTTCATGGACCTGCCTTGCTAGACGCAGCCGGTCGGCTTGGGAAGACCGGCTACCTTGCAGGCCCCCTTCGCCGGCCCCGAGGGGAACAGCGCGTAGATCTCTTTCAGGTCGAACCCGGTTTCCTTGCACACCTTGCGGACCATGGGGGCAATCTTGAACTTCGTGTAATAGTCGCGGAGGTACTTGACCACCTTCCAGTGGGCCTCCGTCATCTCCTGGATGCCCTCTTGATCCCTGGCCAGCTCGGCCGCCAGGCTTTCATCCCACACATCTGGGTCCTGGATGAACCCATCCTCGTCCACCTCTATTTGCCTGCCGGCATAGACGACGGTTGCCATAGTCTATCCTCTCCTCTCCTGCGCGTGATCGTCCTGCCGCCGGCCTCGCAGGCCGCGGCGTTGGTTGGGGAAGGCTCACACGGGAGCCGACATTCCTAATCCCTTTCCGGCCAGGGCCGTCTCCACGGGCCTGGCGGCCTTTGTCTGCAGCCCTCCGGCGGCCGCCAGGCGCCTGGCCGCGTGCTGGCGGGCTTGCCGGATCAATGCGGGTGCCCACTCGGGGGTGCCGGCGGCATGAAAATGCACGAAGGAGGCCAGGACATTTCGATGGGTCAGGCCGTCGTGCGCGCCATCGAATCCGGTGCCCCGCTCCACCCGGAAGGCCAAGCGCAGATCCTCCGACCGGGCGGACCGGACATACGAGTAGCGGAACTCGTGCCCCCGAAGCTTCGTCCCGCAGGGGAAGAAGGGGTTGGGTCCGCTCACCTCGATCACCGCATAGCCGTGGCCCCAGGGCCGCCTGCCGAGCTCGAAGGTGACGGGGAACACGCCCACCATGGGATAGGCGGTCCCGTTGATCTGTATCGCCTCGCCGAGATAGATCAGCCCGCCGCACTCGGCGATTACGGGCAGCCCCGCCCCGATCTCCCGACGCAGCGCATCCCGGAAGCTGCGGTTGGCGGCCAGGGCGGCCGCGTGCGTTTCCGGATAGCCGCCGCCGATATAGAGGGCGTCGACGGGGGGCAGATCGGGGTCGCCGAGCGCGTTGACCTCCACGATCTCTGCGCCCAGCCGTTGCAGCTGTTCCAGGTTCTCGGGATAGTAAAACGTAAAGGCGCTGTCCCGGACCACGCCGATCCGTACGCCGCCCGCCACCGCCTGCGACTCGCTCTCCCCTGACCAGTGGAGCGGGGGGGCGGACGCCGCCAGCCGGAGGATCCCGTCCAGGTCGACGTGCTCCCCCACCACCCGACGGGCGATGCGGATGGGCTCCGCCACCGAGGGGTGCTCCGCCGGGGTGAGCAGGCCCAGATGCCGCTCGGGGAATTCCAGGTCGGCAAGCCGTGGCAGGCTGCCCAGGATGGGCAAACCGCAGACTTGTTCCACGGCGGATCGGATCGCCCGCTCCTGGCGGGGCGTGGCCACGCGGTTCAGCAGGACCCCGGCCAGACGCAGCTCCGGATCCATGTGCTGGCAGCCCAGCACCATGGCGGCCACGGTCCGAGTCGTCTTGGTGCAATCGACGATCAGGACGGCCGGCGCCTGGAGAAGCTTGGCCAGCTCCGCCGAGCTGGCCGCCGCCTCGGCCCCCACCCCATCGAACAGGCCATGATTGGCCTCGAGGAGGGTCACGTCGGCCAGGTGCCCATGCTCACCGACCGAGCGGCGAATGTGCTCCTCGCTCATCAGGAACGTATCCAGGTTGCGGCAGGGGCGCCCGCCCGCCCGCGTGTGCCAGGCGGCGTCGATGTAGTCCGGCCCTTTCTTGAACGGCGCGACGGCGAGCCCCCGCGCCTCCCAGGCGCCGATCAGCCCCAGGGCGATCAGGGTCTTGCCGGTGCTCCCGCGAAGGCCGCAGAGCATCACCCGGGGGCACGCCGCACTCATCATGCCTTCTGGGTCTCCCATCATCCCTCTCGCGAATCCCTCAATCGCCCGAGCCCTTGTCCTGCTGCGAGGGAAGCTCGACGTAGCTCCCGTCGTAGAAGGTGTAGACGCAGCGGCCCGCGTCCGTCAGATGACGCAGCGCCTCCTTGCAGGCGTCCCGGTTGCAGCGGTCTGCGCCGAAGCGCTCGATCATCGCCTTGGTCAGCTCCGTCGGGCGCAACCGGCGGCTCCCGGTGCTTTCCTTGACCATCTGATACATTGCTTCAGCCAGCTCGTCGACGGTCACTGGGTCGGCCATGGAAGCCTCCTCACCCCTTGAAGTACAGGGAGCGCTGAAAACTCGTCTCGGCGTGGCGGTAGTCGTCGATGTGCTGCTTGGTGAACGGGATGCCCGTCTTCTGGAAGAAGCGGGGCCAGCCGATGCGCTCGATCCATTCGCCGATCCGCTCGTACTTCCGGGCGTCCGCCGCCCAGACATCCACGATGTTCTTCACGGCGGCCACGACCTCGGGCCAGCGCGGCGGATTGTTGGGCAGATAGGGCACGGCCAGTTTCGAGAACATGGGGGCATGCCGCGCGTGGCTGACCTTGCCCCCCACCCAGATGGAAACGCCGTCGTTCAGCGCGTTGTTGATGGGGAGCGCCGGACACACCGTGTAGCAGTTTGCGCAGAACATGCACTTCTCTTCGAGGATCTCCACCGTCTCCTTGCCGTCGATCCGGGTGGGACGGATGGCCGCGGTCGGGCAGGAGGCGACCACGTTGGGAATCTCGCAGACCTTGGGGAGCCGCTCGTGATCGACCTTCGGCGGTCGACGGTGAACGCCCAGGATGGCGATGTCGGAGCAGTGGACGGCGCCGCACATGTTCAGGCAGCAGGCCAGCGCCAGGCGAATCTTGGCCGGCAGCGTGAGCGTCGTGAAGTGCTCGATCAGCTCGTCCATCACGGCCTTCACGATGCCGGAGGCGTCGGTGGCCGCGGTGTGGCAGTGGATCCAGCCCTGCGTGTGGACGATGCTGGAGATGCTGTTGCCCATCCCGCCCACCGGGAAGCCCTTCGTCTTGAGATCGGCAATCAGGGGCTCGATCCGGCCGGGATCCGTGAGGAGAAACTCGATGTTGTGCCGGCTGGTGAAGCGGACGTAGCCGCCGCTATACGTGTCGGCCAAGTCGCACAGCTCCCGGATCGTCTGGATGCTCAGAAGGCGGGGCGTCCCCGCCCGCACGGTGTACAGCTTGTCGCCCGAGGCTGCCACGTGCACCATGACGCCGGGCTTGAGGATCTCGTGGCACTGCCATTGTCCATAGTTCTTCTTGATGATGGGGGGCAGATACTTCTGATAATGCGGGGGCCCGATATCGGTCTTCCGCTGGACAGTGGTCTCGGCCATGGGTGGATTCTCCCCTGTGAGGGCGCCGCGTCCGCCGGGGGGGGCGCCGGATCATGCCTAGGCCTGGGTCGGCTCCTCTTCCAAATATTCCTCGTAGAAGACGTACGGATTCTCGCGCGGATGGGCCACCATCTCGGGCTGGGGCTCGACCCCGATGGCCTCCAGGAAGTTCCCCAGGCCGACCCGCTGGATGAACTCGCCCACGCGCTCGCGGTTCTTGCCCTCCTCGGACCACACATCGATGATCTTGTCCGCCAGTTTCTTGATCTCGGTGTAGGGGGGCTCCATCTTCATGAAGGGCACCAGGACGGACGAGAGCATGGCGCCCTGCAGGATCGGCGCCTTGGCGCCGATGAGCAGGGTGGCGCCGCGCTCCGGACCCGGGCGCAGGGCCTTGGGCATCACGTTGATGCAGTGCATACACTTGACACACCACTCGTTGTCGATGAACAGTTCTTTGCCGTCCCAGGCCATGCACTTGCTGGGGCACTGCGCGATCACCTCGGCCTGGATGTCGATCCCGTCGGTGGCGTACTGCCGGACGGCTGCCGGATCGATCTGGATGGGCCCGCGCCAAGTGCCGATGATGCTCATGTCGGCGCGGGCGATGGCCGCCACGCAGTCGTTGGCGCAGCCGGAGGCCTTGAACTTGAACTTGTAGGGGAACGAGGGGCGGTGCATCGAGTCCTGGTAGTACATGGTCAGGTCATAGATGCATTGCAGCGTGTCGAAGCAGGCCCATTCGCAGCGAGCCGGCCCCACACAGCAGCTGGGGGTTCGGACCACCGAGCCGGACCCTCCCAGGTCGAACCCGTTCTGGGTGAGATCGCTGAATGTCGGCTCCAGCTCTTCCGTGCGCGTCCCCAGCAGGATGATGTCGCCCGTGGACCCGTGCATATTGGTGAGGCCGGAGCCGTGCCGCTCCCACAGGTCGCAGACGGCGCGCAACGCCTCCGTCGTGTAAAACCAGGCGGCCGGATGGTTCACCCGCAGGGTGTGGAAGTGCGCCACGTGGGGAAACTGCTCGGGGAGATCGCAGTACCGCCCGATGACCCCGCCGCCATATCCGCGAACCCCGACGATCCCGCCGTGCTTCCAATGCCCGATCTTCTGAGCGTAGGAGAGTTCCAGCAGGCCGAGGACGTCGCGGGACATGGCGTTGCTTTCGGCGGCGCGCTTGATCTCCTTGACGAAACTGGGCCAGGGCCCCGATTCCAACTGATCCAGCTGTGGTGTCTTGGGCAGCGACGTGTCATCGGCCATGAGTCAGCACCTCCCTCGTTGGTGACCCGAACCTGGCGTTCAGCGCATCTCGATGTACCCGCAGGGACACTGCTCCGCGCACTTCTTGCAACCCGTGCAGAACTCCAGCTTGATCCGGTAGGGCTGGCCGGCCTCCGCCGGCTTTTGGATGGCCCGCTCCTGGCAGTACTGCCAGCAGGTATCGCACTCGAAGCACATGCCGCAGCTCAGGCAGCGCTTGGCCTCGGCCAGCGCCTGGTCCTCGGCGAGGCCGATGGTCACCTCGCGGTCCGGATCGGCGAACCGCTCCTCCACCGGGATCGTCGCCGCGACGGACCGCGGCGCCTTGGGGTAGAATTCCGGTCGCAGCGTCTCCTTGGTGGCCACGGGCGGGGGTGCCGGCTCGGGCTCTTGGATGCCGCGGAGCCGCCGATGAATGGTCTCGGCGACGCGACGACCCCGGAAGACGGCCGTGCTCACGATCCCCAGATCCAGGTCGTCCGGCGCGGCGAACGTGCCGGGGACGGCCGTCTCCCCGTGCGCGTCGGTGGAGACAGATCCTCCCTCGCCCCGTAGGGACTCCAGGCCGACCGTGTCCCGCTCGGCCTTGCCCGCCACGATGATCGTGCTGGCCGGCAGGAAGAGCTCTGCTTCGGCCCCCCGGGGCTGTCCCGCGTCGGCAACGCGTCGGCAGGTAAGGCCGGTTGCTCGCCCTGCTTCCATGCGAACGGCCGAAGGAACCGCCTGGCCCTGGATGGCGACCCCCTCGCGCTTGGCCTCTTCGATCTCCTGCTTGCCGGCGGGCATGTCCTCCGCCTTGCGGCGCGATACGATCGTGACGTGCGCCCCCAGGCGGCGTGCCACGCGGGCCGCATCCAGGGCCGTATCGCCCCCCCCGACCACCAGAACCTCTGTTCCCACCTCCAGGGGCTCGCCGCCGTTCATGCGGTGCAGGAGCTCGGCCGCGGACAGGACGTTGGGGGCGTCCCCGCCGGGCAGATCCAGGACGACCCCGCGGTGCGCCCGGATGCCGACGAAAATTGCGGCGTACTCCTGGCGGAGGGCATCCAGTGTGATGTCCTTGCCGAGGGCGCTGTTGCATTGAAAGGCCACCCCGAGGGTTTCCAGGCGGGCAATCTCTCCGTCCAGCACCGGGCGGGGCAGGCGGAAGGCTGGGATCCCGTACCGCAGCATGCCGCCGAGCTTGGGGAAGGCCTCGAACACCGTGACCGGATAGCCGCGCCGCGCCAACTGGTAGGCACAGGAGAGGCCTGCAGGTCCGGAACCGATGACCGCGATTCGCTCGGTCTGTCGTTCCTCGGTGATCGAGCGCAGGGGGAGCTGCCGCTGGAGGGCGTAGTCCCCGACGGCCCGTTCGAGGCAGTTGATCGCGACCGGCTCGTCGACCTGTAGGCGGCTGCATTGCAACTCGCACTGGTGAGGGCAGGCGCGGCCGCAGCTCGCCGGCAGCGGGTTCTTGTCGGCGAGGAGATAGAACGCCTCCTCCATCGCCTGGGAGAGAGATTTTCCGTGCTTCTCCGCCAGGGCCAGCGTCATGATGACCGAGCGAATGTCCTGATGGTTGGGGCAGGCCTTGGAGCAGGCCGGGGTCCTCTCGCTGAAGTACGGGCGCATGGGCGAACCGCCCCGGTCGCTTGGTGGCTGGCCTCCCCCGGATCCGAGTTTGCGCACCTTCTTGACGACAACGGCCACGCGTGGAGTCTCCTTTCCCCAGCTTTTCGCGTCCTTCCGTGGACGCGTAGAATACGGCTTTCCGCCATCAAGGATGGCAGGCAAGGCATTTGCCAGGTCCGCCGAGGGCTGCAAAAGCTTGCGAAATGGACCTTGGGGGAAAGAAGCACAGACGGGGCACGTTACCGAAAGGTAACGGGCGAGGCTGGCACGTTACCTTCCGGTAACATGGACCGGCCAAGTAAGCCCGAGACGCTTCAACTTCTTCCACAGGGTCTTTCGGCTGATCCCTAGAATCTGTGCCGCCCGAGCCCGGTTCCCCTCGGTCAGTTGGAGCACAGAAACGATGTGCTCACGTTCTGCCTGTTCCCGCACCTTCTGGAGAGGCCGGCCCATTATCTCATGAACAACAGGCACCACCCGAACACTCCTACATTCATCCCAGAGAAGACGCTATGCGGCGAGCCCTCGCACATCAATACCGGGCAGCCCCCGGCACGCCCCCCGGTCCGTGCCTCGCAGGGACAGACAAACCCACCACCCTCGAGGCTGCCGCCTCGATGCCTCAAAATGTGGGCGGCGCACCTCCTATCCGATATGCCAGGAGCGGACAACCAAGATCCGCCAGGACCCGCCTGCCTCCTCCCTACGGGGGTTCCGGCCGGATCCCCGGGCTCGCTCCACGGCGCGAACTCGGGAATCCGGCCTGGGCGGTTATCGGACCCGGCGGGCTAGCCGGGGAAGATGGCGGTGCCGATAATCACGAGCACCACCAAGAGCACCAACCCGAGAACCAGGCTCCACGTGACCAGCTTGCGTTCGACCGGCAAGAATGGCTCGTAGGAGATTTTTGCCATCTCTTCCGCGAGCTTTTCTCCCGTCGGAGCGGCGTGTGGTTGCGCCATGGTGTTCCCTCCTGTCGTTGCTGAGAACCGCTCACGCCCCCGATCGTGCAGGGACGCCCTTGTCACGTCAGACGGTCGGCGGCACGATCCCGTGGAAGAAGACCCACGAGATCACCAGCCCGATCCAGATGATGAACCCGAACAGGCACACCAGGTACACGAGCGCCAGCTTGCCGATGCCCTCCTCCCACAGCTTCTTGAAGTTCGAGACGAGCCCGATGGTGAAGAAGGTCATGGCGAAGAAGAGCACGCGGAACACGTTGCTCTCTCCGGTCGCCAGCTTGGCCGCACCCAGGATGCTCGGCACATTGAGGACCAGAAAGAGCATCACCAGGAACGTCAGGGCGTACCCGATCACGAACTTGGGGAAGCGCTCCCAGATCTGCCCCGCCGAGACGGTCTCGCCCGGCTTCTTGTCGATGGCGTAGCACCAGATCAGGGCCAGCACGAAGGCCCAGACGCCGATGAAGATGTCGATGAAGATCTTGATCGTGGTAGCCGTCATCAGGATCCAGCCTTCCTTGTAGTTCACCCCTGACGCGGCCAGAGCCTTGGCCCGGATCAGGGCATCCACGATCGCCCCGCTGGCCACCGCGGCGCCGTCCGTCTTGACGGCCAGACCCATCCAGGCCCCTGCGACCATGGGCTGATGGTACAGGAACGTCTCTGCGATGAACGGCAGGAACAGCAGTTCGACCACCGCGAAGAGGACCACCAGCGACGAGACCATTACGGGAATCATCGGGCGGGACTTGACCGCCGCGCCGGTGGCGATGGCTGCCGAGACGCCGCAGATGGAGATGCCGGACGCCAGGGGGACGGCCCATTCCCGACTGAACCCGAAGGCCTTGCGGGCGATGAGATACACCAGGGACCAGAAGATCAGGTAGGCGACGACGATGGCCGAGAACCCGAGAAATATGATCGCCTTGGCGAGGCCGGTGGCGCCCGCGGCGCTGACGCCCAGGGACGCCCCCAGGATCACGATGGCGGTCTTGATGTACCACTCGGGTCGGGTGGCCTCCTTGAGGGCCGCCGTGATTCCGGGAAAGAAGTTGCTCAGGATCAGGCCCACCAGGAGGGCCACGACATATCCGGACTCACCGGTCAACCCCAGGGCCCAGGAGATGTGGAAGGCCTTGAGCTGGTTGGGGGTGGCCGCAATGTAGGCCCAGCTGCCGACCAGCCAGCACAGATAGCTGACCCAGAAGATGACCGTGAAGCCGAGGGCGAATTCCCCGAAGTTGAACTTCAGCGCCTTGGCCCCCACCCCCATGATGACCAGCATGAAGATGTAAGTGCACACCAGGGAAAGGATCCCCGGCATCCCGGCGTAGTTCTTCGACAGCGGGGCTATGGACTTGGTGATATCGGTCCACGTGTTGGTGGCCACGCTCCAGCCGAGGAGATCCACCCCCGCAAGAACACCCAGGCCCACCAGGAAGACGAAGAGCCCAATCCACAAGGACCACCAGTCTTCGTTGTTTCGGATGAACTTTGTCCTCTCCATTTTTCTACCCCCCACTCGAGATGAACGAGTACGTCCGTTACGCAGAGGACCGCGCCCTTCCATTGTAAATGGAAAGAGGTAGCAAGGACCTTGCCGGGCCGGAGAGCCGAGGAAAATTGTATGGAAATCGTATGTTGCGAAAAAAGGGGGAAGGCCCGGGTTACCGCTTTGAAACGTCAGCGGGGATCGGCGTTACCGATCGGTAACGCCGGGAGGGTTCATCACAAGCCGTACAGTTTGTAACAGGTGCGGCAGGGTTCGGGGGGTGCCGTTCCAGGCTCGGATGCATCCCCGGAGAGGGCCGAAAGCCCCAGGGCACGCGTCCTTGCCTCGGAGAGGCGCGCCGCGAACTGCTGCCGGAACTGCTGATAGGCGGGACTGCTCCAGATCGCCATCAGGTCCCGATCCTTGATGTTGCCGAACCGGACCCGGGGCACGCTGAGGGATCGGCCTCCGAAATACCGCGGGATCTCGCTCTGGCCGGCCAGCCCCATGTACGTGCAGGGCGAGACCCATCCGTCGCAGGATACAAAGAGGATATCCAGGGGGTCGGCCTCGCACATTGCCGCCTCGTCGGGCTCCAGCGGGTATGACCGGAATGCCAGACCGGCCCGCTCCGCCCTCCTGCCGGCGAGCTCCACGCTCTGCGAGAAGGCCTCGCAGAGCGGCGGCGGACAATTGAAAGCCTTCAGGGCATCCTGCTCGGGGGTCACAACGTAATCGAGGTTGGTTGCGTACAGCTCGTCCGCGCCGAGGGATGCGGCTAACTCCACCGCCTGGGGCAATTCTTCCATGTTGGTTCTGGTCATGAGATAGGAGAGTTCCACCTTGGGCGCGTCCCGCCCGTGGTCGCTGCGCAGGGCCAGGAGGCGGCGGATGTTCTCGAGGATCAGCGGGAGATCAGAGCCCACCCGAAGGCTCTCGTGCGTGCGCGGCGTGGCGCCGGCGATGGAGACCGCCAAGAGATCCAAGCGCAGGTCCACAAGTCGCCTCGCCGCGTCCGGGGTCAGCCGCATGCCGTTCGTGGTGAAGCCCACCCGGCACCCGGCGTCCTTGGCCACGGCGATCATGTCGAAGAGGCGGGGGTGGAGCAGCGGCTCGCCCCACCCCTGCAGGTGGACGTGCTTCACCCGGTCGAAGGCCCGAGCGATGCGCTGGAAAGCCTCCCACGGCAGATCCATCTCCCGCCACCGGTCCGCCAGGCCGACCCGCGGGCACATCACGCAGCGGAGGTTGCAGCGGGAAGTTACCTCGACCTGGAAGGCCTTAAGGGTCCGCCCGCCCGTGCGATGCCGGAACCACTCGACGACGCGCTTGACCATCCGCCACTCGTCCCTCGGCCCGCCATGCGCCCATGAAACGTGCACAGGATCGAGGGGTCTGCCGTTCGCCTTCCTGGACGTCCACGCGCGGGGGAGAAATGCTCGATCCCCTCCCGCCCCCATAGGCAATTCAAGTGGCGTGCCAGTCCGGCGGGGTCTGGCGGAACCACGCGGCGGTCTCGGCCACGCCGGTGGGGAAATCCACCGGGGGGACATATCCCAGCTCGTTCCGGATCCGGCTGATGTCCGGCTCGCTGTCCCGATACAGGGCGCACAGGCGCATCAGCGCCGCGCGCGATGGTCGAAAGTGGCCTTCGGAAGGCTCTGCCTCGGGGACGGCCATCAGGGCCAGGAGCGGCGCCACCAAGGCCTTGGGAATGCGGAGCCAGGGAACCGGCAAGTTCAGCGCCGTGGCCAGGGCCGTCAGGAACTTCCGGCAGACGACGCCGAACCCGTCGGCGACATTGTAGATCCGCCCCGTTGCCTCGGGGCGCGTCGCGGCCAGCCAGAGGGCGTACGCGACGTTGCGCGCATAGCTCAGATCCAGGGTGTTCCGGCCGTTGCCCACCATGAAGAAAAGGGGGGATGCCAGGCGATGAATGAGGTGCGGGAGCAGCACGCGCTCGCCCGGTCCCCATCCCATGCCCGGCCGCAGGATGACCGTGGGCAGTCCGGTCTCGCGGGCGCGCTCCTCGACCAGCTCTTCGGCCTTGACCTTGCTCTCTTCGTAGGGGACGACGAACGCCGCGGCGCGCGGGGCGTCCTCGGTGAGGCCGCGGTGGTCACGCTCGACCCCGTACACGACCGTGCTGCTCACGTACACGAATCGCTCGACGTGAGCCGCCAGACAGGCCTCGAGCACGGTGTGGGTCCCGCCGACATTGATGTCCAGATGTCTCTCGCGGGGGGCGAACGGGGCCACGAGACCGGCCAGGTGAAAGACGGTGGCGGCGCCGGCACAGGCCTCGCGGACTGCCGTCAGATCGCGGATATCGCCCACCCGGTGTTCCACATCCGGCAGCGACACGCCGGGCGATGTGCCCGGCCGGAGGAGGACCCGGACCTCCATCCCGCGCTCGCGCAGCATCTGCACCAGGTGCGATCCCAGAAACCCCGTTCCTCCCGTCACAAGCGCCACCATGGTCCACCTCGTGGCTTTCAGCGGCCGGCCGCCGGCAGCTAAACCTCGAACCGAAAAAACTGCTTAACCGCCATGACGCCAAGGCATCGCGGTCTATAGAGTCCGGCGGTTTTGATTCGAGGGTAGTGGAACGCCCCCCAGGGGGCGTGGTGCGGTTCCAATCCTTTTGGCATGTTGCCTATTCCAGCCAGGGCATTCTTGGCGCCTTGGCGGTGAGAGTTCTTCGGAATGGGGCTAAACGCTAGTCAAGGCCGAGCTGCTTCATCTTCTTCCAGAGTGTCTTCCGGCTGATGCCCAGGATCTCTGCCGCCTTCTGTCGCTGCCCGCCGACGCTGTGGAGGACCTCTTGAAGGTAGCGGCGCTCCGTCTCCCGGACGGCGCCTATCAGGGGCTGGGCTGCGAGGCTCCCCAGCTCCGCGGACACCGGAGCGGCCTCCGGGAAGATATCCTCTGCCGTGAGCACCGGGTTCTTGGTCAGCGTGACGGCGCGCTGGATGCTGGCCTCCAGCTCCCGGACGTTTCCGGGCCAGGCATAGGCGAGCAACTGCCGGGAGGCCTCGGGAGCGATGCCATGGATGGTCTTGCCCAGCGGCCGCGCGTACTTTTCGAGAAAATGCTCTGCCAGGGGCAGGACGTCGTCTTTCCGTTCCCGCAAAGGCGGGAGCAGGATGGGGATCACCTTGAGGCGATAGAACAGATCTTCCCGCAGGCGCCCCGCCAGCACCTCGTCCTCCAGCCGCTTCCGCGTAGCCGAGAGCAGCCGGACATCCACCTTGATCGTCTGACTCCCGCCGATCCGCTCGAACTCCTTCTCCTGCAGGACCCGCAGGAGCTTGGCCTGGACGGCGGGCCCGAGATCCGCGACCTCGTCCAGGAACAGGGTGCCCCGATGGGCCAGCTCGAACCGCCCCTTCCGCTCCCGAATGGCGCCGGTGAAAGCGCCCTTCTCGTGCCCCAAGAGCTCCGCCTCGAGGAGTGTCTCCGGGATGGCGGCGCACGCCACCGACACCAGCGGGTAGGCCCGGCGCATACTGTGCTGATGGATGGCCCGGGCGACGAGCTCTTTCCCCGTTCCCGTCTCGCCCTGGATGAGGACGGTGGCGTCACTCTTGGCCACGGTGGCGATGAGCTCGCAGATCCGCGCCATCGCCTCGCTGACGTAGATGAGGTCGGCGAACCGCTGAACCTGTCCGGCCCCCGTCCGCTCGCGCGGAGCCCGGCCGGATTGGACCAGCAGGCCCCGCAGCAGCGTGAGCAGCTCCTCCGAAGGAAACGGCTTCAGCAGGTAATCCGTGGCTCCGGCTTTCATCGCCGCCACGGCCGACTGGATCGTGCCGAAGGCCGTCATCATAATGGCAAGGCCCTGGGGGTTCGCCGCCTTGAAGGTCTGCAGCAGCGTCAGGCCGTCCACCTTGGGGAGCTTGAGGTCAAAGAGCGCCACGTCGAAGCTCCGGGCCTGGATGAGGCGAAGGCCCTCCGCCCCATCGGAGCCGCTGGTGACCTCGAACCCTTCCTCGCCAAGGTCGTTCGCCAGTGTCAACCGGAGGATCGGCTCGTCCTCTACCAGCAGGATGGTCGGTCGCATGGCTGCCTCAGTCTCCGCTGGCGGGGAGGGCCACGGTCACGGTGGTCCCCCTGCCGACTTCACTGTCCACGGCAATGGAGCCCCCGTGAGCCCTGACGATTCCGTAGGTTACGGAGAGGCCCAGCCCCGTTCCCTTCCCGACCTCCTTGGTGGTGAAGAACGGATCGAAGATGCGCGGAAGGTTGTCGGGAGGGATGCCGATGCCGGTGTCGGCGACGCGGACCTCGACGAACGGTTTGATCGCCCTCCGGCAGAGGCTGCCGTCGATTGTGAGCGTTCCCCCCTCGGGCATGGCCTCGATGGCGTTCATCAGGATGTTGAGGAAGACCTGCTCGAGCTGGTGCGGATCCGCCAAAAGACCGGGAGCCGCCCTCTCCATGGCCAGGGAGAAGGTGATCCGCCTGGCCGTGAGCTCGTGCTCGAGGAGGGTCAGGCAGCGCTGGAGCAGGGGGGTCAATTCCACGGGGAGAAGCCGCGGCTTGGCCTCCCGGGCGAAATTCAGGAGCTGCCCGACGGTCCGGCCGATCCGGTCCAATCCCTCCCGCAGCATCTCCAGGTATTGCACCCGCTGCGCCTCGTCCCGCGCCCCTTTCAGGAGCGTCCGCACGCAGTTCTGCATCCCGGCGATGGGGTTGTTGATCTCATGGGCGATGCCCGCGGCCATCGTGCCCAGGGACGCCAGGCCCTGGGCCCGCCGGATCTCGTCCGCATGGCGGTCTTCCAGCTGTCGTCGGGCCTCCGCCAATCGAGCCACCATGGCGTTGAGGCTCTTGGCCAGAACGTCCCAGCTCGTCCCGGCTGTCGTCGGGAACGCGGGCGGTGAGATCGCCGGCCTCCACCAGGCTCATCGTCCGTGACAGGGTATGAATCCGCTGCCCGGCCACCAGGGAGAAGAACAGCCAGATCATTCCGCCGGCGGCGATGAGTCCCGCGACGCCGATGACGATCATGTACATCCAGTGGGGATCGGCCCACAAATCCGCCGAGGGAACATACACCTGCGCATTCAAGTAGCCGAGGACCGCGGTCTTGCGCTGGTGGCAGCGGGCGCAGCTAGGACGATTCGGGATGGGGAGGAACACTCCCACGGTTCGCTCCCGGAGGTTCCAGACCGGCTCCGAGAAGGTTGCATCCTTGGGCAATTCTTCCGGCGAAAGAACCTGCCCCTCCTCTTCCGGCTTGCTCGCGCGGAGGATGGTGCCGTCGGCGGCCACGATCCGAATGCCGGCCAGGACCGGCTGGCGCCCGATCCGGGTGAGAATTGCCTGGACGACGTGCGTCTCTCCGCGCTCCATCGCCCGGGCCAGCGCCCGGACTGATACCTCGGCAATCAGATCGGCCTCTTGCCTGGCCATCAGCATCAGACGATTCACCTGGATGCTCGAGGCGAGGATGGTGTAGACGAGGATGACCAGCAGGAGGACGGCCCCGATGCCGAGGATCATCTTCATCCGCAGCGACATGCATCAATCCTCATGCAGGCCTGCCGCCTCGCCGGTCACGGGGTCGGCAGGCGACTAGCGAGCGGATGGTTCCCGGGATTCAATGTGCTCCTTGATGGCCTGCAGCCATGTCTCGAGCTCTCGCTGCATCCGGAATCGCAGGGAATCCGCGCGCTCGCGTGCGATGACCTCCCACGTCCCCTGGGCCATCTCCGGGACGACGAAATGGAGGAGCTTGATGAACCTCCAGGCGCGCTCTGCGCGGGGGGTGGCGGGGAGGCCCTCCAGCATCTCTGGGCTCGCCTCGCACTGCTCGGACTGCTTGAGGCGACTGCCGGTCGGCGTCTGCTCCACTTCCAGCCGGACCGTGAAGAGGATGGGAAGCTCGGCTCGGCTCTCGATCAGTCGATCCGGCTCGAAATGAGTGCACCGCATGCAGTACTCGAAGATCCGGGTTCCGTGCTGCATCCGGTAGAAGGTCACGCTGCCGACGCCGAGGGGTCCCGGCGTCTCCCGTTCGATCCGGATGACCTGGACCGAGCGGTTGAGACGTGCCTTGGCCTCGGCGTCGCTGATCAGTGCAAACACCCTGGCGGGGGGCGCCCCGATATCCACGCATGCGGCGATCCGGATCGTGATGGCGTCCATAGCGTTCGCTCATGCTTTCAGACCTTCGGGGGATGCCACGCAACCGGAAGGCCCGCCCCTGCGCCAACCGGCGGACCCACCGCGGCCGGGGGGGTCGCCGTCCGGGCCGGGCTGTAGGCAGGCGAGACGATTCATCAGACGGGTCCCACACTGTGAGAGCGTGAAGCAGGTTCCGCGGGCCGGGCAGGTTGGAAGGGGGGCGCCGGACGAATCTCGGGTTCCGACCGGGGGCGATCTGGTTCCTTTCTGCCAGGCTGGCTGGCGGGAGCCTCATGCCATTGGCGAGAACAGCAACGGGTATGCTCCCGATCACGAGCACCTCCAGCATCAGCGTTTCTGGTTTCCGCTCGATTCCGGGAATGTGTACCCTTGGGATGGCGGTGTCAAGTGGAATGCAAAGCCTGTTCCACACCTTCCCGAATGATGATCTTTGCCTGGGCCGTTCCGCAGTCGGAGGCAGGCAGTCGGATCAGGGGACGGGGTCGATTGCGGGGGGGATGTGCTGGGAGATACCTGGGCAGAAATACATCCGACCCATGGCGGGGAAAGACAAACCCGGACCGCCCCACCAGGGCGGTCCGGGTTGCGTATCCGCGTCCTGCCGATCAATCCACTGCGGCGGGCTCTTCCAGTTCTTTCCCGGCCTCGCGGAGCAGGAGAACGTGGGCGCCCGCCTGCTCGAGGTGGGCCCGGCCCAGGCGGGTTTCGACCAGGGTGAAGCACACCTCCTCCTCCAGGAACATGTGATGGAGGAACTCCTTCACCAGGCCGATCCCCTTTTCCCGCACCAGAGGCGCGATCTCATCGGTGATGGGGCAGCGCGTGAGGGCCTTGAACTCGGCCAGCCGGGCCTCCAGGTCGCGGTGCTCCCGCGCCAGCTCGGCAGCGACGCCGGCTCCGTCCGGGCCGGTCTCCGCCAGCGGGGCGAAGAGCCAACGCTCCTCCGACCCGAGATACTCTCGGAGCTGGATATCGAGGTAGGTGGCCACGTTCTTGGCCACGATGGCCCACTGGGAGGTCTGCATCAACAGGGCCTTGTCCAGGGCCACCAGGGCCTTCCGGATGATGTTATGGTCCCTCTGGATGATCTCGGTTGCGGTCACCGTGCGCTGCATGCCCCCTCCTGACCCGGTCTCAGCCGGCTGCGTCAGGCCACCAGTCCCAGCTTTCCCTCGTAGATGAACGTCCGGGCGTTCTCGGCGATCACCTCGGGATCAACCTGCAGCCGGGCCACACCGGTCTCCATGGCGGCCGTGGCCACCGCCTTGGCGACGGCCACCGGCACGCGGAAGTCCAGCATGTAGGGCAGGATGTACTCCGGCTTCAGCTCCTTCGCGCTCACCAGGTTCGCGATGGCGTGGGCCGCCGCGATCTTCATGGCGTCGTTGATCTCGCGGGCGCGGACATCCAGGGCGCCGCGGAAGATGCCCGGGAAGCCCAGGGAGTTGTTCACCTGGTTCTCGAAGTCCGACCGGCCGGTGGCCACCACGGCGGCCCCGCCGGCCTTGGCCTCCTCCGGAAAGATCTCGGGGACGGGGTTCGCCATGGCGAAAATGATGGGGTCCTTCGCCATCGTCCGCACCATCTCCGGGGTCACCGCCTTGGCCACCGAGAGCCCGACGAACACGTCGGCCCCCACCAGGGCGTCGGCCAGCGCGCCGCTGCGGCGCTCCTTGTTCGTGATGCAGGCCATCTCGGCCTTGACCGGGTTCATCCCCTTGGGCCGCCCTTCGACCACGATCCCCTGGCTGTCGCACAGGATCAGGTCCTTCACGCCGACCTTCAGGAACAGCCGGGCCACGGCGATGGAGGCGGCCCCGGCCCCGTTCAGGACCACGCGGGCGTCGGCCACGCTCCGCCCGGTGATCTTCAGGGCGTTCAGGAGCGCTGCCAGCACGATGACCGCCGTCCCGTGCTGGTCGTCGTGCATGACCGGGATATCCAGCTCTTTCTTGAGCCGGTCCTCGACCGCGAAGCAGCGCGGTGCGGCAATGTCCTCCAGATTGATGCCGCCGAAGACCGGGGAGATGGCCTTGACCACCGCCACGATCTCCTCGACGTCCTGGGTGGCGATGCAGACCGGGAAGGCCTCCACGCCGCCGAAGGTCTTGAAGAGCACGGCCTTGCCCTCCATGACGGGCATGGCGGCCCGGGCGCCAATGTTGCCGAGACCAAGGACCGCGCTCCCGTCCGAGACCACCGCCACCAGGTTCCCCTTGGCGGTGAGGTCGTAGACCTTGGCCGGGTCCTTCAGGATGGCCTCGGCGGGCAGCGTCGAGCCGGGGGGCAGGTACAGCAGGCTCAAGATGTTGGCGTCCCGGATGGGCACTTTGCTCACCACCTGGAGCTTCCCGCGGAAGCGGCGATGCAGGTCCAGGGCTTCCTCTTTTTGCGTGAGCGGCTTTCCGGCGGCTCGGGGCTCGACCGGGAAGCTGCCCTCGTAGATAAAGCGGCGCGTCCGCTCGGCAATGCGCTCGGGGTCCATCTCTTTGCGGGCTTCTCCCGTGGCCATGGCAACCCGGGCCACCGCCGCGGCCAAGGTCGGCGCCACGCGAAAGTCGAACACCGCCGGCACGATCCGCTCGGCGGAGCATTCCGACTGGGGCACCAGCCCCGCCAGAGCGTCCGCGGCCGCCAGCAGCATCTGGGTGGTGACGTTGCGGGCCTGGACGTCCAGCAGCCCGCGCAGCACCCCCGGGAAGACCAGCGCGATATCGAGCTGGTTCGGGTAGTCGCAGAGCGCCGTGGCCACGATCTTGGCGCCGGCCCGCTTGGCCTCAGCCGGCGAGATCTCCGGTGTGGGGACGGCGAGGGCGAAGAGGATGGGATCGGCCGCCATGCGCGACACCATCTCGGGCGTGAGAATCTGGGGGGCCGAGAGGCCGATGAAGACGTCCGCGCCTATGATCGCCTTGGCCAGCGGTCCATCCACGTTCTCCGGGTTGGTCTGGCGGGCGATCTCGGCCTTGACCCAGTTCATATCGCTCGGCCGGTAGGTGTGGACGGCCCCCGCCCGGTCACAGACGACAATGTGGCGAGCCCCTGCCGCGAGCAGGAGTCGCACCACACCGACGCCAGCCGCACCCGCCCCGCAGACGACGATTCGCGCGTCCTCCAATCGCTTGCCCACCTGGGGCAGGGCATTCTTCAGACCGGCCAGGACCATGATGCCGGCCCCATGAGCATGATTGTGAAAGACGGGAACGTTCACGGCGCGCTGGAGGTGGTCCTCCAAGGAGAAACAGCGAGGAGAGACGATGTCCTCCAGGCAGAAGGCGCCGAAGGTCGGAGCCAGCATGGTGACGGCCTGGATCATGTCGTAGAGGGACTCGGCCTTCAGACACATGGGCAGGGCATCGATGCCGGCGAACGTCTTGAAAATGACCGACTTTCCCTCCATGGCAGGGAGCGCGGCCTCGGGTCCGGCCTGCCCCAGGCCGAAGAGGGCCGAGCCATCGGTGATCAGCCCCACGGTGTTGCCCCGGCAGGTGTACTCGAACGAGTTCTTGGGATCCCGGAAGATCTCCATGCAGGGCTCGGCGACTCCGGGTGTGTACACCAGACTGAGTGTGCCCCGGTCCTTGACAGGCACCTTGCTCTCCACCCCAATCAGGCCACGGTGTCGACGGCGGTACTCCAGCGCATCATTTTCTACGGTCATCTTCGGCTCCTCCTGAGGAGGACGGCTCTTCCTGTGTCCTCCGCGATTCCATGGATCTCGGCTCCGCGGTGTATGGGCGAGACGGTCCCGCCCATTCTCCTGCCCGCGGTGACCACTGTCGGCCTTCTCCTATATGAAAAAAAGCAATCTCCCATCCTGCAGTATCTTATTCCCAGGTGAGAGAGGTGGGATACGCCAAACACGGCCAGTGGGAAATCGAACACACACGCATCCCCGATTGAAAATACCCGCAATTCCGATACCAAGGGGTTCGATGCTCCTCCAGAGATTTCGAGAGGGGGCGAAAGGGCCATCTGCAACCTTCATCTATCGAGACTTGCGAGCCCAGAAGGGAATCCGCCCCCGCGCGCGGGCGGGTTCGATCTGGATGAATTCTCCCGGGAGGACCCGCTGGCTGAGGCAAATTGGTCCAAATTTGGGCCACAACGCCTCGCAGAGCGCGGCCGGCCCCTGGCGATGCCCTGCAGATTCTGCTGACGACGGAGGGAGGAGAGGGAAGCGGACGTTATTTCTCCGCTTCCTGATCCGACGATTCGTCCAATGTGTCCGCCGTGTCTCGCGGCGTGTCACCGGACGGAGCAGCATCCGGGGGATCCGTATACGGGAGGAGCAGGAGCCCTTCCTGCAACTTTCGCAGGAGCTCGTCCGCCTCGGCTTGGGTGAAGGTGCTCTCCTGGACCGCCAGAACAGCAATCTGATCCCAGGCCGGAGCGCTGCCCGACGAGTCGGCCTGTCCGGACATCCGGCGCCGGTCCTCCACCAATCGCTGGTACACCAGGTCTGCCAGCGAATCGGAGGCACGCTCGATGAGCTGTTTCAACAAGGCATCCGGCATGGTCGCCCATTTCATGGAATGCGAATGCCGCGGTCCCCTAAAAACACAAACGCCTCAGCAACGGTCGCTGGCGACCGTCCTGAGGCCGCTGCCTCCTTCCGGAGGAGGCGACGTTAGGGGTCCGGCCCGGGGCCTCCCGACTGCCTCGCACATGGGGAATCCTCGCTCAGCTCTCATACAGTAATGTAGGCTTCAGCGCCCCACAGTCAAGGCATACCGGCTCCCCGGCAGGGGGTCCACGGGATACGGGTGTGAGGGGGCCGGCGCCGCGGACGGGAAGGGGACAGCGTGCCCGCGGTGGCGGCCCTGCGGACCCGGGACTCAGTCCTCGCCCAGCTTGATATGGTACCGGCGGATCTTGCGGTAGAGGGTCCGGCGGTCGATCCCCAGGATGGAGGCGGCGCGGATCTGATGCCCCTTGGTGCGCCGGAGAATCATGGCGATGTAATCCCTCTCCAGATCCTCCAGCGTGGCCTCTTTGGCCAGGGCGCGCTCCAGCGGATCGGTGCCGCCGGCCAGGTGGGGGGGGAGGTCGCCCGGCTGGATGGCGGGGTCGCGTCCCAGGGTCACCGCCCGCTCGATGATATTCTCCAGCTCGCGGACGTTGCCGGGCCAGCCGTAGCTCAGGAGGATGGCCATGGCCTCCTTGGAGATCTCCCGGATATTGGGGTTGGATTCCTGCGAGAACTTCTGCATGAAGTGATTGGCCAGCAGCGGGATGTCCTCCTGCCGATCCTTGAGATCCGGCAGGGTGATGGGCACGACATTCAGCCGGTAGTACAGATCCTCCCGGAAGCTCCCCTCCTCCACGGCCTTCTTCAGGTCCCGGTTGGTGGCGGCGATGACCCGGACGTCGATCTTGATGGTCCGGGTCCCCCCCACCCGCTCGATCTCCCGCTCCTGGAGGGCGCGGAGGATCTTCGCCTGGAGGTCCAGGCGCATGGAGCCCACCTCGTCCAGGAACAGGCTCCCCCCGGTGGCGAGCTCGAACTTCCCCACCTTGGTGGCGATGGCCCCGGTGAAGGCCCCCTTCTCATGGCCGAACAGCTCCGACTCCAGGAGCTCGGAGGGGATGGCGGCGCAGTTGACGGCGACGAAGGCCTTGGAAACCCGCGGGCTGTTGTAGTGGACGGCCTTGGCCACCAGCTCCTTTCCCGTCCCGCTCTTGCCGTAGACCATCACGGTGCTGCGGCTGCCCGCCACCTGCTCGATCAGGCCGAACACCTCCTGCATGGCGCGGCTCTTCCCGATCAGGTTCTCGAAATGGTAGCGCGTGCGGAGCTCCTGCCGCAGGCTGCTCACCTCGTGCCGCAGCCGCCGCTCCTCCAGGGCCTTGTCGATGGTCAGGAGCATCTCGTCGATCTTGAAGGGCTTGTTGATGTAGTCGTATGCTCCTTCCTTCACGGCCTGCACCGCCTGGTCGATGGACCCGAAGGCCGTCATGATGATGACAACGGTGTCCGGATTCAGCTCCTTGATGGCCTTCAGCGCGTCCATGCCGCTCATCCCCGGCATGCGGACGTCCGTCACGACCAGATCCATGGGCTCTTTCTCGAGCACGGCCAGGGCTTCCGCCCCGTCCCCGCAGGCCGCGACCTGATAGCCGCTCTTGTCCAGGACCTTGGCCAGCAGGCCCCGCATCTGCTCTTCGTCGTCCACAACCAGGATGCGCGCTTTCGTCGTCATGCGATCTGTCCCTCGGCAGGCAGCCAAATAGTGAAGGTGGTCCCCCGACCGACCTGGCTGGACACCTCGACGCTCCCGTGGTGATCCTCCACGATGCGCCGGCTGATGGCCAGCCCCAGGCCGGTTCCCTTGCCGACCCCCTTGGTGCTGAAGAACGGGTCGAAGATCCGCGGCAGGTGCTCGGCGGGAATGCCGGTGCCGGTATCGGCGATACTGATCTCCACGCCTCGCGGCGCGGGGCGGCCTCCGCGTCGGGGTCGATCTCCCGGGGGCGTGGCGCGGGTCGCCAGGGCCAGGCTGCCGCCGTCCGGCATGGCATGCCAGGCGTTGATGATGATGTTGAGAAACGCCTGCTCCAGCTGGTTGGTGTCGCCGATGATGGCGGGGAGATCGGACTGGAAATCGGTGCGGACCGCGATGTGGCCTTTGGCGATCTGGTGCTCGGTGAGGCCGAGGACCTCGTGAAGCAGGTCGTTCAACTTGACCGGCTCCAGCTCCATCCGCGCCGGGCGCGCGAAGTTGAGCAGCTGCTGGATCAGCTTGGTGATTCGGTCCGTCTGGGCAATGATGATCTCCAGTTCCTGCGGGCGAGGCCGCTCGGCTCCCCACTCCATCATCAGGTACTCGGCGGAGCCGGAGATCACGTTCAACGGGGTGCCGATCTGGTGGGCGATCCCCGCCGCCAACTGCCCAACCACGGCCAGCTTCTCCGCCTGCTGCACCTCCTGGGCCAGCGATACGCGATCGGTCACGTCCTCGATGGCCAGCACGGCGCCGTCCGTCTCGCCTGCGGGACTCCGTAGGGCGCTGCCGCGGATGTTCAGGACCACCCGTCCGCGATGGAGTGTCTCGTGGTCGAAGTAACGCAGGGTGAACTCCCGAGTCTCGCCCCGCAAGAGCCGGTCGAGCTCCGCCCGGAGGCCCTCCCGCTCCAGGGCGGGGAAGGCCTCAAACAGGCCGCGGCCCATCACGGCGGGCTCGGCGATGCCGTACCGCTCGGTCATGGCCCGATTCCAGGTTCGGATGCGGCAGTGGCGGTCCACACCGATGATGCCATCGGTGATGCCCTGGATCACGTTGTAGGCGTTGGCGCTCTCCTGGACCAGCCGCTGGCGCGCCTCTTCCAGGTGGACGGCGAGGAGGTTGAATTCTCTGGCCAGCCGCGCGACCTCGTCCTGTCCCGGCACCTCGACTTCGGCGGGCACCTGGCCCCGGCCGAGGGTGGCCACGCGCTCCATCAGTCTTGCCAGCGGCGCCGTGACCGTGCGCCGGATGGTGAGGGTGATGAGCACGATCAGGGCTACGGAGATCACCGCCAGCAGGCCCAAAAAGTAGTTCCGCTCGCGGGCGAGACTGTCCTGGATCTCCTCGAGACTCACCGACACCTTGAGGCCGCCCAGGACGGCGCCATCGGCCGTCAAGGCCACCAGCTGGCTGCGAAGCGGGACGCCCCCCAGCTGCTCCACCACGCCGGCCCCCCGGGGGACGCCGCTCACGGTGGTCAGCTCCCCGCGGCTGACGGGTGGGGCGTCGGCACTCAGTCCCCAGCGCAGGATGGGGCGGCCGGACGCGTCGTAAACGACCAGGCCGAACCGGCCGGGCGCCAGGCTGGAGCGCTCGACGATGGTCAGGAAATCGGCCGCATTCTGACGGCGGAGGGCATCGGCGACGGGGATCGCCATGGTGTTGGCGATGCGCTCGGCCTCGCCCCAGATCTCCTGCTGCTGGAGGTGCTGAACGCGCTTCAAAGTGATAACCGAGAAGACGGCCAGGACCAGGAGGATCGGGATCAGGACCCAGAGCGTGACCTTGGCGCCGAGGCTCATGCCTGCCCTCCGGGGTCGGGGAGACCGAAGGCGCGGCAGGCGTTCCTGGCCGTGAGCTGTCCGACACGCTCCGGGCTCCATCCCCACGCGGCGGCCAAGGCCTCCGCGACGAGACGGAGAAAGGCGGGCTCGTTCCGCCGGCCGCGATGCGGGACCGGCGGCAGGTAGGGCGCGTCGGTTTCTATGAGGATCCGGTCTTTGGGCGCCTCTGCGGCCAACTGCCGCAGACCGTTGGCGGACGGGTAGGTGAGGGGGCCGGCCAGCGACGTGTAATAGCCCCGGGCCCACGCCTCGTGCGCGACGGCATGGTCTCCCTGGAAGCAATGCAGGATCACGGCGGGCAGCCCCGTTGCTTCCTGGCCGAGGAGCCGCAGGTTGTCCACGTGGGCGTCGCGCGTGTGGACCACCAGGGGGCGGCCCAGCTCCTTGGCCAGGCGGACCTGGGCCCGGAAGGCGGCTGCTTGCCTCTCGCGGGGCGCCAGGTCCCGGAAATAGTCCAAACCCGTCTCGCCGATGCCGACGACGCGGGGATGCGCCGCCAAGGTCTCCAGGACCTGCATGGCGTCCGGCTCGAACGTCCTGCGCGTGGTGCGGGTGGATGCCGACGCAGGCGAGAATCCCATCCTCCTGTTCGGCCAGCGAAACGGCCTGCCGGCTGGAGGCCAGATCATATCCGACGGCGATCACGCAAGAGACGCCGGCCGCCCTGGCCCGCGCCAGGACTTCCGGTCTGTCCCGGTCGAAGTCGGACATATAGGGGTGAGAATGTGAGTCAAAAAACACCGCAGGACCCCCCTTCATCTCGGAGCACTATAGCCGATGTGTCCCACCGTCGCAACCGGCGGTGCAGGCGTGTCTCAAATTGGACATGATGCCCCATTCCCGGGCGGATGCCGGCCGAAGGATGCTGCGGGAATCTGGTGCAGAAGGGCGGCTGGTTTCGGAGGGAAATGCGGAGTGCAACGGGAGACGGCAAGACCGTGTCCGCGTCGGTTCGGGTTCGCGCTGGCGGGTGAGACCTGCTATACTCCCGCCGCACACGCACTCGGACGGAGGCGCCCATGGGCGGTTGCCGCGGCTGTCGGTCGTGCCCGTGCCCACGGATCGGGCGCCTGATCGGAACGCTGGGCGGCCTGGCCTGAGGCCGATGGCGGGCAGGCCGGCGGCGCCCGGCGGGTCCGCTCCTGATCAATGGGCGGGCGAGCAGCACTCCGTCCGAAACCCCTGAAACCGGAGGATGCAGGCAATGCAGGCGATTACCATGTCCGAGCTGGTCAGCGATCTGAAGACCCTGGGCCTGACACAGGGGAAATCCCCGCGCCTGCCGGAGGGCGCCCGGCCCCCCGCCGCCATGCTGGACGGCTGGGCGCAGGCCGCGGCCCTGGCCGAGCCGGAGGTCCGCCAAGCGGCCATCTGGGCCATCCGCGAGGCCGCGCACGCGGCCGGCGTGGTGCCCGCCTCGATCCAGGACCTGTACCGCGCGCGGGGACAGGGGCGGTGGGGGGACCGCACCGTGCCGGCCATGAATCTGCGCGGGTGGACCTACCAGACCTGCCGAGCCGCCTTTCGGGCGGCGCGCAAAATGGACGCGTCCCTCCTGGTCTTCGAGCAGGCTCTGGCCGAGGCGATCTATGCGGCGCAGCCGCCTGCAGAGTACACCGCCGGCGTGCTAGCCGCCGCGCTCCGCGAGGGACACCAGGGGCCGGTCTTCCTTCAGGCGGACCACGACCAGGTCAACGCCACACGCTACGCGCAGGACCCTCGGGCGGAGACGCAGCGCCTGGCGGATGTGATTCGGGAGCAAGTTGCCGCCAGTTTTTTCAACATCGACGTCGACGCCTCCACCGTGGTGGACCTCGCCTTGCCGACGTTGGTGGAGCAGCAGCGGCTGAACGCCGAGCTCACGGCGCGGTTCACCCGGCTGGTGCGCGAGCTGGAGCCGCCGGGAGTGACGATCTCCGTGGGGGCCGAGATCGGCGAGGTGGGGGCGCACAACACCACGCCGGACGAGCTGAGGGCCTTCATGGCCACCTACCCGACGGCGCTGGCGGCCGCCGGCGGCGGGGCCGGGATCACCAAGGTCAGCGTGAACTCGGGCACCCACCACGGCGGCAAGGTCCTGCCGGACGGGAGCCTAGCCCGGGTAAACGTGGCCTTCGACACCCTCCGTGAGATCTCCCGGGTCGGTCGGGAGGAGTTCGGCTTGGCCGGGGCGGTGCAGCACGGGGCCTCGACCCTTCCCATGGAGACCTTCAGCAAATTCCCGGAGACCGGGACGGTGGAGATCCACCTGGCGCTAGGCTTCAACAACCTGATCTTCGATCATCCGCGGCTGCCCCAAGAGGTCAAGGATGAGATCCGGGCCTACATCTTCGCCCGCCACGCGGGGGAGCGGTCGCCCGGCCAGACCGAAGCCCAGTTCATCTACACGACCCGGAAGAAAGCCTGGGCGGGGATGAGGGCGCGCTTCTGGGGCTTGCCGGCCGATATCCAGGAGGCCATCATGGCCTCCCTGGAAGCGATGTTCGGCGAGATGTTTCAGCGGATGAAGGTCGGGGGGACCAACGAGTTGGTCGGGCGGCTCACGCCGGCGGTGCCGGTGCCCGTCCCCGTCCCACCGGCACTGGCCCAGGCGCTGGGCCGGTGAACGCCCTCCGGGTGCGGCCGCCGGCATCTCTTTCCATGCGTTCCGAGGCCGAAGTTCGGGTACGCCCCCGCCCGAGGCGGCGAATATGCCTCTGATCCGGCCTGCCGTGAGCGCCGGGCACGTCCGCCGCGCGGGGGGGCACATCGACCAAGGCAAAACGGGCACGCTGGGGGATCCGGCCTGTACACGTTCCTGCTGGCCTGGAACGAGCTCCTGTTCGCGGTGGTGCTGATCGAATCCTGGGAGAAGCGGGTCATCACCATGGCGATTTACAGCCTGCTGGCGGAGTTCGTCACGGAATGGAATGTGATGATGGCGTTCTCCGTCCTCGCCAGCGCCCTGCTGGTCGTTGCCTTCATCTTCCTCCAGCGGTACGTGGTCGCCGGCATGACGGCCGGAGCGATCAAGGCATGACCCCGGTCGATCCGCACCCCCGGCCCTTCGACGTGGTCGGACTGGGCACCAACGCCCTGGATCTCATCGCCATCATCGAGGGCTACCCGCAGCCCGACACCAAGGCGCAGTTCCGGGAGTTTGACGTGCAGGGAGGCGGGGTAGTGGCCACGGCCATGGCGGCCTGCGCGCGCTTGGGCCTCCGCGCCCGCTACGTCGGCAAGGTGGGAACCGACTTCTGGTCGCGGGCGTCGCTCAAGACGCTCACCCGCGAGGGGATCGACGTCCGCCACGTCATCCGGGCGAAGGGCAGCCCCGGCCATGTCAGTCTGGTGCTGGCGGATCGGGCCACCGGCGCGCGCACGCTCTTCTTCCGGCGGCCGCCGGCCTACGCCATCCGGCCGGAGGAACTGAGCCGAGAGGCGATCACGGCCGGTCGCCTCCTGCACGTGGACGGGATCGACGCGGCGGCGGCCCTCCAGGCCGTCCGCTGGGCCCGCGAGGCCGGCATGCTCGTGACCATGGATGGCGAGCGGATCGTTCCCGGCATCGAGGAGGTCTGGCCCCGGACGGATCTGTTGGTCTGCAATCCGCGCTTTCTGGGAGCGGTCACCCGGGAAGGCGGGCTGGAGGACGGCCTCCGTTCTCTGACCGATCGCGGCCCCTCCCGCGTGGCGGTCACCCTGGCGGCGGACGGGGTGATGGGCTACAGCGAAGGGCGGGTCGTGCGTGTCCCTGGATTTCCGGTCAAGCCGGTGGACAGCAACGGCGCCGGGGACGTCTTTCACGGGGCCTGTGCGGTGGGAGAGCTCAGGGCGTGGCCGCTGGAATGGACGCTCGCGTTCGCCAACGCCGTGGCTGCCATGAAGTGCCGGTTTCTGGGGGGCCGGCGCGGCATCCCCCGCCTGCCCGAGGTGGCGGAGTTCCTGCGCGCGCACGGTCGGCCGGACATCGCCGCCGCCATCTAGCGTCCCTCCGCCTCCGGGGCTCACACGGTCACGGTGACCGACTGATACCCGGTGGCGCCGTCCGGGTACGGATCGTGGAGGGTCTCGACCTGAAGGGCGCCCGTGCCGTCCGTGGCCCGCACCCGGAAGGTGTGTCGGCCGGGGAGCTTGGGCCAATCATAGCGCCACTGGACCCAGGCGAGCGGACTCAGGGGCGGCGTCCGCAAGACCGCCTCGATCCACGGGCCGCCGTTCACCTGGATCTCCACCTTGCGAATGCCCCGATCGCCCGCCCAGGCGATGCCCCCCACCGGGATCCGGTCGTCGCGCAGGTCGCCGACGGCGACTGTGTCGATCACCGAGATGACTTGCGGGATGGCCTGCTTGCTCCAGTCCCGGTCCTCCCAGTACCCGCCCTCGGTGCGGTCGATGGCCTTGATGGAGGCGATCCACTTGGGTTGCTTCATTCCGTACCGGTTCGGAATGTAAATCCGGAGGGGGAACCCGTGTGCCGGGGGAAGCGTCTCCCCGTTCATCCCGTAGACCAGGAGCGTGCGGGGGTCGGACATGTCCTGCAGCGTCACGCGCTCGAAGAACCCGTCGACGGCATCCACTTGGAGGGCTCGGGCCTCGGGGCGCAGCCCCAGATGCTGGAGAAGGTCGCGCAGCCGGACCCCGGTGTAGTAGGTGGTGCCGACGAGGTCCCCGCCCACGGGATTGGAGATGCAGCACAGCGTGATGGCCTGGGTGACGGCGGGAAACGCCTGCAGGTCCGCCAGGCGGAGCGGTCGGGGCCTCTCGAACAGGCCGCCCACCCTGAGAACCCAGTTGGCTTCGTCGATGACCGGCGAACGGGCGTCGATGTCGACCCGGTAGAAGCGGGCCGTGGGCGTGACCTCCGGCCGCGTCCCCGGGGCCGGTGGGATCCGGCCGCGCAGGGCGGCCGCGGTCTCACCGCCGGCCGATCTCATGAGGGACTCCGAATTACCCGCCGGTCGCAGAAGCGGCCGGCCTGCCCCCGTGATCGAAGCGGACCCGCCGATCAGGCGGCCGATCCCCCACGCCGCCAAGGCCAGACCGATCGAGCCGCCGGCCAGCTTGGCCAACAGGGTGCGGCGGGAGACGCGCGGCGCCTCGGAGGCTCTGGACACGGCACCGTCTGCCCCCAGGGCGGCCAGCCCCATCCCCAGCACAATCGGCCAGCTCAGGATCAGCATCGCCAGCCACAGCACCGCCCCCACCGGACGGCTGCCCAGGGAAGTCCCCAGAGCGGCCTCCACCGACACCACCAGAGCGAAGAGCACCAGGCCGACACGCGTGCCCACGCGGACTCCCGACAGGCTGGTGTGCCGCAGGCTGAGGGCCTGGATGGCCCCCACGACCATGGTGCCCGCCACCACCAGCAAAATCGCCAGGAATTGTTCGATCTGCTTGGCCGCGATGCTGGTGGGCCCCAGGTGAAGGACGGTGACGAGCCGCACGATGAGATCGATGGTCGTTCGCAGGATGACGCCTGGGAGGACGCGGGCCAGCCAATCGAAGATGTCGAACGGGACGAAGGGGAGTCCCGCCCACTGCCCGCCCAGGTAGGACAGGGCGATAAGGGGGAGGCCGGTCAGCCCGCCCAGCAGCGCGCCGAGCAGCAGCCATGATCGTCGCATGCTCGAGTCCGACCCTCTAGCCGGTCACGCATCGGGTGCGCAGCCGCTTCCGTATCTATGGGAGGCCCTGCGGGAATCATAACCGTTCAAGGCGTTCCTGGCGAGGGAGTGCGGGTCCCCCTCGGTCGGCCTCCCGGACCGGGGACGGGGTTGTCCGATCGAGCGCCAATGATCCATCGACCGGCTTGCCTGGAGGTCGGTCTTCGGCTATCATGCCAACCGCCTTTGCCGCCGATTCGACCCGAACGAACAGGGAGCGGTCCATGACACGCGCGATTGCGTTCTACCAGAGCCTCGTCGGGAAAAAGATCCTGATGGCCGTCACCGGCCTCATGCTGTTCGGGTTCGTCGTCGTGCACCTCCTGGGGAACCTGCAGATCTTCCTCGGCCCCGACCAGCTGAACGCTTACGCGGCCTTCCTGAAGCGCACGGCGGAGCTGCTCTGGCCCGCGCGGGTGGTCCTGCTGGCCGCACTGGTGCTGCATCTGCTGACCGCCTACCAGGTGACGGTGGCCAGCTGGCGGGCCCGGCCGGTGAACTACACGGTGCGCCAGGACGAGGCCACCAACTATGCCGCGCGCACCATGATCGTCACCGGTCCGCTGATCTTCCTGTACGTGATCTACCACCTGATGATGTTCACCTTTCTCAGCACCGGGCCCGGGTACAGCCAGACGGATGTCTATCGCAACGTGGTGTCGGCCTTCCAGGTTCCGGCTATCGCCGGGGTGTACATTCTGGCCATGCTGGTCCTGGGCATCCATCTCTACCATGCCGCATGGAGCATGCTCCAGACGCTGGGCATCACCTACCCCACCCGGGAAGGCCTGCGCCGCCTCCTGATCCCCGTGGTGGCCGTGCTCATCGCGGGGGGTTACATCCTCATTCCCGTGGCGGTCCTCACCGGCATCGTCCGGTGACCGCCGAGGTCCGCGCCATGGAACTGCACAGCAAGGTTCCCGCCGGTCCCCTGGAGAAGAAGTGGGACCAGCACCGCTTCGAGATGAAGCTGGTCAACCCGGCCAACAAGCGGAGGTACAGCCTCATCGTGGTGGGAACCGGCCTGGCGGGCGCCTCAGCCGCCGCCACCCTGGGGCAGCTCGGCTACCAGGTGAGCTGCTTCTGCTTCCAGGACAGCCCGCGACGGGCCCACTCCATCGCCGCCCAGGGGGGCATCAACGCCTCCAAGAACTACCAGAACGACGGCGATAGCGTCTTCCGCCTGTTCTACGACACCATCAAGGGCGGGGATTACCGCTCGCGCGAGGCCAACGTCTACCGGCTGGCCGAGCTGAGCATGGCCATCATCGACCAGTGCGTGGCCCAGGGGGTTCCCTTCGCCCGCGAATACGGCGGCTACCTGGCCAACCGCTCGTTCGGCGGGGCGCAGGTGTCGCGCACGTTCTACGCCCGCGGGCAGACGGGGCAGCAGCTGTTGCTGGGGGCGTATTCGGCCCTGGCGCGACAGATCGCGCTGGGCCAGGTGAAGATGTATCCGCGCCATGAGATGCTGGATCTGGTGGTGGTGGGCGGCCACGCCAAGGGGATCGTGGTCCGCAACCTGGTGACCGGCGACATCACCTCGCACGCGGCCGACGCCGTGGTCCTGGCCACCGGCGGCTACGGGAACGTCTTTTACCTCTCGACCAACGCAAAGGGATGCAACGTCACCGCCATCTGGCGGGCCCACAAGCGCGGGGCCTTCTTCGCCAACCCCTGCTTCACCCAGATCCATCCCACCTGCATTCCCGTCAGCGGGGAGCACCAGTCCAAGCTGACGCTGATGAGCGAATCCCTGCGGAACGACGGGCGCATCTGGGTGCCCAAGCGAACCGGGGACACGCGGCGCCCCCAGGACATCCCCGAGGACGAGCGCGACTACTACCTGGAGCGCAAGTACCCGAGCTACGGCAACCTGGTCCCCCGCGACGTGGCCTCCCGCAACGCCAAGGAGGTGTGCGACGAGGGGCGTGGGGTAGGGCCCGGCGGCCGGGGCGTGTACCTGGACCTGTCCGATGCCATCCGGCGGCTGGGCGTGACGGTAATCCGCCAGCGCTACGACAACCTTTTCGAGATCTACGAGCGCATCACGGGCGAGGATCCCTCCACGCAGCCGATGCGGATCTACCCGGCCATCCACTACGTCATGGGCGGGCTCTGGGTGGACTATAACCTGATGAGCAACCTGGACGGCCTGCACGTCCTCGGCGAGGCCAACTATTCGGACCACGGCGCCAACCGGCTGGGGGCCAGCGCCCTGATGCAGGGGCTGGCGGACGGCTACTTCATCCTGCCCTACACCATCGGGGATTACCTGGCGCGGATTTCGCCCAAGGACCGGCCCTCCACGGATCACCCAGCCTTTCGCCAGGTGGAGCAGGAGGCGCGGGACCGCATCGCCCGGCTGCTGGCTATCAACGGCACGCGCACGGTGGACTCGTTCCACCGCGAGCTGGGCCACCTGGTCTGGGAAAAGTGCGGCATGGCGCGCAACGCCAAGGGGCTCCAGGAGGCCCTGGCTCGCATCCCGGCGCTGCGGGAGGAGTTCTGGAAGAATGTGCGCGTGCCGGGCGAGGGGATGGAGTTCAACCAATCCGTGGAGCAGGCCGGGCGGGTGGCCGACTTCCTGGAATTCGCCGAGCTGATGGTGTACGACGCCCTCACGCGCGACGAGTCCTGTGGCTGCCACTTCCGCGAAGAGCACCAGACGCCCGAGGGCGAGGCCCTGCGGGACGACGAGCACTTCGCCTATGTGTCTGCCTGGGAGTACCGCGGCGTCGGCGAGACCCCGGTGCTGAACAAAGAGCCCCTCAGCTTCGAAACCGTTCACCTGAGCCAGCGGAGTTACAAATGAAGCTGACCCTGAAGATCTGGCGGCAGGCCGGTCCCACCGCGAAAGGGAAGCTGGTGGCGTACGCCGTGGACGACGTCCAGCCCGACATGTCGTTCCTGGAGGTGCTGGATGTCCTGAACCAGCGGCTCACGAGGCAGGGTGAGGTCCCTATTGCCTTCGACCACGACTGCCGGGAGGGCATCTGCGGCTCCTGCGGCGTCGTGATCGGCGGGATCGCTCACGGCCCGAGGAAGCTGACCACCGCCTGCCAGCTCTTCCTGCGCCATTTCAAGGATGGGGACACCATCGTGGTAGAGCCGTTCCGGGTCCGGGCCTTCCCCATCATCAAGGACCTGGTGGTGGATCGGAGCGCCCTGGACCAGGTCATCTACGCGGGCGGCTTCATCTCGGCCCGGACGGGCAGCGCGCCGGAGGCGAACGCGATCCCGGTTCCCAAGAAGGCGGCTGATCTGGCCATGGATGCGGCCGCCTGCATCGGCTGCGGCGCCTGCGTGGCCGCCTGCCCCAACGGGTCGGCCATGCTGTTCACGGCGGCCAAGATCTCCCACCTGGGACTCCTGCCCCAGGGGCAGCCCGAGCGCTACCAGCGCGCCCTCCGGATGGTGACCCGGATGCAGGAGATGGGCTTCGGCAGCTGCTCCAACCACGGGGAGTGCGAGGCAGTGTGTCCGAAGGGGGTCAGCCTGGATTTCATTGCGCGGCTGAATCGGGATTTCCTGCGAGCCAGCGTGCTCGAGGCAATGCGGCCCGTCATGGAGGTCTAGCTGTCACGCCGGGGTTCGCCGCCGAGGCCAGACGGGCGGCGAGTGACAAATTTCGGAGCTTGACGAGGAGGGCTTAGGGAAGTAGCAAAAGACAGGTACTGGACAGGCGAAGCCGGCTGGCGTTTCGGCAGGAGGCTAAGAATGAGGGCAAAGGGTGCCCCGTTGGAGGATGCGTGATCCTCCGGCGGGGTTTCTTGTTTATGGGGCTGAGAGGCGCGTCGGGATGACCATGTTCGAGCCGGAGAATCTTCAGGGCGGGTCGCCGGCGGGGCCGGGGCGAGTGATCGAAGAGAGCGGGAGGAGGCGACGGGGGCAAGAGACGGAGCCGAGGAACGCGCGCTCCGCTGAAGGAGGTTCGCGAGATGCGAAACGGGACGCCCGGAGAGCTGCTGGAAATGCGCACCCGCTTCGCCATAGAGCGGGCGAGTGACAGGTGGTGGCGGCGGTTCTGGCGGCGGCACCGCCTGCGGGACTTGTTCGTGTGCCTGACGGGGGCCGCGGCCCTGGTCGCCTCGGCCTTGGCATCGGTATCTCTGTATTATGCCACGGTCACGTACACGGAGTCGGTTCGCCGCGCGACGCTGGCCGATCAGCTGCGCATTGCCCAGATCCGGCATTCCATGGAGTGGCGGATGTGTCGGCAGTATCCGAAGTGGTGCGAGGCGCAGGGTCTGCCCGTGCCCCCGCGGCCCGGCCTGGTCCTGGTGAGGTGAGCACCGCAGGCCGCCGCCTGATGGCGGGGCGTGACGCGTCCGTATGGGGCCGCGCCCCGGCGGCGCGCGGTCAGGATTGAAGGAGTTGCAGATGTCTCCGGACGGGCTGAACCGCCCTGGAAGGAAATAGGGGGGATTTCGATGGCGAGATCGCCAGTTTCCCAGTGCTCCAGGCACGCATCGCGGTCGTACCGGAACTGCCTCAGGTGCGACAAGAAGATTCCAAAGAGCCCCGGAAAGTTTTTGTGTGCGACCTGCCGGGCGCACAACCAGCGGATGCACGAGGCTGAATACTTCTGCGTCCTGAGCGCGCACTAGTTCCAACGCGAGGAAAGCCACCTCACGCAGAAACGCCGAGGGAGACAGGGGGGAGGGGGGACACAGGCGGACGAGGGTACAACCGTACGAGGGCACAGGCGGATTGCGGTCCGGTCGGACGCTCGTACGCTGCAACGCCTTTATTTACGGGAGAAACATCCGGCAGATCTCGTCGCATACGAGATATCCCCGCCGCGTGAGGCAGAGCACATCCCGGTCACGAGATGCCAGCCCCCCGGCCAGCAGTGGCTGCAGCGTCGCCCCGCACCGCGCCGCCAGGTCGTCCCCGAATTCCATGCGGAGGCGGGCCAGGTTCAGCCCGCCGCTCCGCAGTCCCAGGAAGATCCGCTCGCGCAGCATAGTGGGCACGTCGACTCGCTCTTCACCCCCCATCGGCAGCTTGCCCCCCTGAAGCGCCGTTCGGTACGTCGCCGCATCCGCCAGGTTCCACCATCGCCGCCCGCCCGCCCCGTCCGCGTCTTTCCAGAAGGAGTGTGCCGAGGGGCCCAAGCCCAGGTAGTTCTGGTGGGACCAGTAGGCGCGGTTGTGGCGGCAGGCAAAGCTCGGCCGCGCATAGTTGCTGACCTCATAGTGCTCGAAGCCATCCGCCTCGAGGATCTCCATGGCCCGCTCGTACAGCTCCGCCTCCAGGTCCGCCGGCGCCGGCCGGACGTTCCCGGTCTCGACCAGGCGCGCCAGCGGCGTCCCGTTTTCCAGGGTGAGCGCGTAGGCGGCGATGTGCTGCGGCGCGAGAGCCGTGCCGGTCCGCAGGGTTTCCTCCCAGCGGTCCCGCGTCTGGCCGGGAATGGCATAGATGAGGTCGAGGCCGAGATTGTCGAAGCCGGCGGCGCGGGCGAGCCGGACAGCGCGGAGGGCCTCCGCCCGGTCGTGGATCCGGCCCAGGGCCTTCAGCTCGGAGTCGTGAAACGACTGGACGCCGAGGCTCAGGCGGGTGACCCCCTGCGAGCGGTAGGCCCGCAGGCTCTCCCCGGTCACCGTGCCGGGATTGGCCTCCAGCGTGATCTCCGCGTCCGGGGCGATGGCAAACGTGGCGTGAAGCCGGCGCAGGATGGCGTCGAGCTGCCGGGGGGTGAGGAGCGAGGGGGTGCCGCCGCCGAAGAAGATGGTCCCGAACGCATCCCCCGTGGCGAACTCCTCCCGGAGGGCGATCTCGCGACAGAGCGCCGCCACGAATTCCTCCGGCACCCGGCCGGCCTCGACCGAGAAGAAGTCGCAGTAGAGGCACTTCCGCTCGCAGAAGGGGATGTGGATATACAGGGAAGCCAGGAGTCACCTCATGCGATCGGCGGTATGCGAGATCCGACCGCGGACCCTATAACCAAGGACCCTCTAAGAGGAGCCGGGTTTCCTCGACGGCAACCTTCCATATCGCCTCCATCTCGGCGTCTGCGCGCTGGTAATGCCCGCCGTAATTCCCATCGCCAATCAGGCTGCGCAGGGCTGCCGGATCGCACAGCCGCACGCGATCTAGGTCCACCGTGGACTTCCGCTCGGCCGGCACCGCGACGCCGGCGAGGCGGGTCCATGGGAAGTTCTCCATCCAGGAACCGTGCGAGGCCACCGAATCGACCTCCACCGCCTTGGCCCGGGTGCGCGGGGCGTTCCGCCAGTTGTGGAGGCGCACGCGCACTCCCGAATGATCGGCCATCCACTCGCGGGCGAGCCCCTGCACGGGCGCATTCCCGCCATGGCCGTTCACCAGCAGGATGCGCCGGAAGCCGCTGCCGGCCAGGCTGTCCAGCAGGTCGCGCACGACCGCGAGGTAAGTCTCGACCCGCAGCGACACGGAGCCCGGGTAGGCCCGGAAGTAGGGGCTGATGCCGAAGGGCAGCGCGGGGTAGACGGGCACCCCCAGCGGCTCGGCCGCCTCGACCGAGACCCGCTCGGCCAGGATGGCGTCTGTGCCCAGGCTGAGAAAGGCGTGCTGCTCGGTGCTGCCGAGGGGCAGCACGGCGCGATCCTCGCGCCGGAGACTCGCCTCGATTTGCATCCAGTTCTGTTCGTAGATTCGCATGGACTGCCTCGTGTCAGGGTGTGACGGGAAAGTCGCCGAGACGGAAAGAGGGGGATGCCCGCTTTGCTGCGAGCTCGTCCCGGCGAAATCTCAGACGGAGAAAGCATGTCCCGCCGAGGAATTCTTGTCAAGGAGGGACAGGTGACCCTAATCTCCGGCTAAGCGGTGGCCAGCCGGGCGATCTTGCGCCGCGCCCGGACGAGCAAGGCATGCTGCAGGGCGGCCGAGAGCCGCAAGAGGGTCTGCCGGGCATGCGCGACGACCTTCCCGACGGTGTTGAACAGCAGGAACCGGAGACGCTTCGGCCGGGCGGTCCGGAGATCTCCGGGTAAGGTCAACCGCTTGAGCGCGGTGAGCAGGTTGTAGGTGAGCACGTTCAGCCGGAACCAGGCGGCGTTCGCCCCGAACTTCCCACTGGGCAGCGCGGCGGCCGCCAGCTCGGTCTTGAGGACGTGATGGGTGTGCTCGATGGTCCCTGCTTTCTCCCGGTGCCACCGGAGGATCGTGAGCCCATCCTCCGGCCGATTGGTGACCACGGCGAAGTACTGCACGCTACTCCCGTCGGCGAAGAGGCTCCCCTGGCGTCGCTGGATACGCACCGCGAGGTAGCGGCGAACGCACGGCCGCGCCTTCCGGTGATCGCCATCCTCGGGGACGTAGGGGACTTCGGCCCAGGCCCGGATCGCCTCGGGCTCCTCCCGCTCGAGCTGCCAGGCGGCCGCGGGGAGGCGCCGGATCTCGGCCTGGAGCTGCGCGGACATATCGGCGCTAATCGCGTAGGCGATTTTCTTCTCCTCGCACCAGCGGAGGACCTCCGTCTCGTAGAGGGCGCTGTCGGCCCGCAGGGAGATGCGGTCCACGCCCTGGGGCAAGTTGGCCACCGCCTGTTCGAGGACGCGCACGTTGCCGCACCCGGCGGGCACCTGGCCATCGCGGAACTGGTCGTGCACGATGACATCGTGCTCGGCCCAGAGGACCACGACGGGCTGGTAGCCCCGGGTCCCGTCGTAGGCCACGGTCGCCGCGTCCTTGTGGCTCTCGACGAGCGTCGCGTCCACATCCAGGGTGGCCGTCGCCGCCCGGGCCCCGCGCTGGACGCCCGCGACCAGCGTCCGGTTCGCCTGTCCGAGGCCCGCCAAGGGGGCGGACTCCAGGGGGACCGTGGCCGCGGGCCCGGCCACCCAGAGCGGCCCGTCCTCCACGTGGAAGGCCTCGAGGAAGTCCCGGACCGTGGTCGCGGCCGGCAGGGGGTAGCCGAGCAGCGTGGCCAGGGCCTGATCCTCCCGGAGCGTCGTGAGGTCCTGGCAGCGGTCCCCGCCGCTCGTCCACAACGCGACGAGACTCTCCACGAGCTGCGAGGGGGGTAATCCGCGCTGCCGCTGCTTGACCGCAACGTGGGTGTCGACGGCCTGGGCCACCCCGAGCTGGCGGAACAGCTCGATCACGAGCGGGACCCCGGCCCGGCCCGTGACCAGCGTGGGGTCGATCGCGTCATCGATCTCGAACGGCAACCGGGGCGAGGTGTCGGGCATCGCTCTCCTCCTTGTGGTGTTTGCACCCACTGGGTGAAACCAAGCAAGGCCGATGCCAACCCCGCGGGCCGCGCGCACTGCGGGCCGCTGCGTGATTCGCGATCCCCCTCAACTTCTTAGCCGGAGATTAGGGGGTGACCTTAATCTCCGGATAACGTCGCAGGGCAGTAACGCACCCGTGTGGCGCCCGCAATCATGGCCGCGGGGCTGGCTGCCCGCATCGGACCTGGCTGCACCCGATGGGCGGCGCCCCGCAGAGGCGATGGACGCGTTAGCCGGAGATTTGGGGGTGAGGCCACTCCTTCCGCCTTTACCTTTCCCGTCTCGCGGGAGCAAGCGTTCCAGCAAGATGGTCAGGGAACGCCGCCGGCCGATAGCCTTCCGGAAATGGGTGACCTCCGGGGGGGTCATCCTGTCTGCGGAGCTTTCGCGGGAATGGGGCGGTTCCGGAAGGCGCCGATTATCCGCGGTCCCGAGCAAGGAGAATAAAGAAGCAACGCTTTCCTCGGAAAGGGGGGCCGCGCGGGCCGCTGCTCCGGCCGCGGTCGCGCGGCCTCCCCTGTGAAGGACTCAAAGGTCACGATTCGGGGGTGTGCTTCCCGCACATGGCGCGGCCCAGCGACGCCTTGCCCGAGCCTAGCAGCAGCAGAGCCACGTTGGCCGCCAAGAGGGTCAGAGCGAACTCGAACCCCCTGGGCAGGAAGAATCCGTTCGGCAGGTGGACCGTGAGGATGGCCACCAGCATGTCCACGGCCAGCAGGGCAGCGGCCCAGCGCGTGAACAGGCCGAAGACCAGCGCCAGGCCGCCCAGGAACTCGACGAGCGTGACGACGACCCCCGACAGCATGGGTAGCGGGATGCCGACGCTTGCCATGAAGGCGGCCACCCCGGCGAACCCCCGAAAGAAAAGCTTCTGCCCGCCGTGCATGAGGAAGACCACCCCGATCACCACGCGCAGCACGGTGATCCCCCAATCCTGCCACCGGTTCGACATATCCGTCCTCATGGAGACTCCTTTCCTCTGCTCAAAACCCCTCACGGATCCGGGGATCCGCCGGGGGCGGCCGCTCCGGGCCTCGGTTCAGGGAAGATCCAGCAGGAGCACCTCGCTATCCTCCGCGGCCTCCAGGGTCAGCGTCCGCTCGTCGGCAATGCGCGCCTGGTCGCCGGCCGCGAGCGGCATTCCGTTCAGTCGCAGGCCGCCCGCGATCACAAAGAGGTAGGCGCGGCGGCCCTCGCCGCCGGCGTGCGTCGTAGTTTGGCCGGCCCGGAGGGATGACACGTACATCGCGGCATCCTGGTCGATGGCCAGCGTCCCCGGGACGTCGCCCGACGACACGACCGGCAGCAGCCTCCCGGCTTTCTCCGGCGCCGTGAAGGCCCGCTGCTCCCAGCGGGGCGTCCGGCCTTTGGTGCGAGGCATGATCCAGAGCTGGAGCAGATGGACCGGGCGCTCCTTCGAATGGTTGTACTCGGAGTGGACGATGCCCGTCCCGGCCACCATGACCTGCACCTCTCCCGGCCGGATGACGCCCACGTTGCCGCGATTATCGCGATGTTCCAGCTCTCCGTCTAGGAGGTAGGTGATGATCTCCATGTCCCGGTGCGGGTGAAAGCCGAAGCCCTGGCCGGGCTGGATCACGTCATCGTTGAAGACCCGGAGGGGACCCCACTGCATGTTGGCGGGGTCGTAGTACTCCGAGAAGGAGAAATGCCAGAACGTCGACAGCCATCCCATGTCCGCGTGATATCGCTCTCCTGATTTGATCACCTTGATCATCGGTTCCCCCTCCCATTCCCCTTTCTTGCGAAGCCGAACACCGCCGCCGGCGGTGCCTCTCGGCGGAGGCGCGTTGCCTTCGCGGGCCCCGCCGCATGAGGGGTCGGATCCTAAAACAGGCACGTAGGTAGTCGTTGCAACAAGTATCCGGCGAAAAAAATCAGCCCGCCCGGCTGCGCGCCGTCTCCAGAATCTCCAAGAGTCCCCGGAGCCTGGGCTCCCCGAGATGGCTCAACTGCCGGACATGAACATCGGCAATGGGCTGGTCCAGATCACCCAGGATGCGCAATCCCTCGTCGGTGATGCGAGTGGTGATGACCCGCCGGTCCTCCCGTTCTCTGGTTCGCGCCACCAAGCCGCGCTTTTCCAGCCGATCCAGCAGCCGGGTGACGTTCCGGGTCTCGCGTTATCATCCGCTCGCCGATCTCCCGGCAGGCCAGCCCGCCGGGTCCTGCCCCGCGGAGGATCCGCAGGACGTTGTACTGGGTCGGGGAGAGGCCCGCGGGCTTGAGGGCTTCTGCGACCCCCTGAAACAGGAGGTCCGACATACGAGCGATGCTGACAAAAGCCTCTTCCTCCAGTCGCCGAATCGGCCTCGACTGCTTGATCTGCGACTGCAGCTTCCGTGTCATGAAAAGTAATATAGTCGTTATAACGACTATTGTCAAGAGGTATGCCTTCTTCGTCGAATCCCCGGGGAATGGAGTCGGCGGGGGGGTGAACGCGGGACGGGCCCGGGCTCCCGGAGCTTAGGGCTGCATCTGGTTCGCCCGATCCAGGATGGTCGCGACGCGCTTCTCCAGGACGTCCAGATCGACCGGCTTTTCCAGGAAGTCGCTCACCGGCAGCCAATCATCGTCGATGTCTTTGGCGCTGAACCCGAGAGGGAACTTGGTGTTGACGGCGGTCAACATCAGGATGGGGATCTGCTTGAGGCCCTCGTGCTTCTTGCGCATGGCGCGGGCCAAGTCGAAGCCGGCGGTGCTGCTCTCGGGAAACATCACATCCAGGACGACCAGGTCCGGGTGTCGCCCCTCCATGCCGCGAACGGCAGAGGGAATGTCCAGCGCCATTTCCACCTCGTGTCCGGCGCCGCGCAACACGGTCGCAGCGGCCGTGGCAAAATCCTCGTCGTCGTCCACCACCAAGATGTAGGCCATCGCATCTGCTCCTTTCCTGTGTCCCCGCCTCAGGCCGGCGGCGGGAAGCGGAGGGTGAATCTCGTCCCGCGACCGGCCTCGCTCTCGACCCGGATGTGAATCCCGTGGGCATTGGCGATATGGCGCACGATGGCAAGCCCCAGGCCGGTCGAATCCTTGTTGTGCCGCGCAGCCTCGTCGGTGCGGTAATAGTCGTCGAAGATCCGGGGGAGCTTGTCGGGGGGAATACCGATTCCCTCGTCCTCGACGACGATGACGCCGGTCCGCGGCGGCTCCTCGGCGCAGGTCACGCGCACCCTGCCCCCGTTGTGGGAGTACACCACCGCATTGGACACGATATTGGTCACCAGCATCTTCAGGTGGTCCGCAGGGGCCCGGACGCGCGCAGGGGCCAGCTGCGTTTCGATGGTGACGCGGCGCTCTTCCGCCCGCGCCCCCACGTTGGCGATGGCCCACCGAACGACGTCGGCCAGATCCAGCTCGACCGAGAGGGGCCGCTCGTTCTCCGATTGCAGGTTGGCCAGCTGGAGCATCTGCTGGATCTCGTGGGCCAGCCTGCGGCACCTGGCCGCGATCCGGCGCACCACCTCGGCGGCCTCGTCGGGGAGGATGCCGCAGCTCCCCTTGAGCAGCAGCTGCGCGTTGGCCGCGATGGCGGCGAAGGGCGCCTTGAGCTCGTGCGTGGTCCGCAGCATGTGGCGCGCCTTCTCCGCCTGGACGATGGTGAGGCGCCGGTTGGCCTCTGCCAGCCTGCGGTCGCGGCCCCGCACCATCGCCGCGAGGTGGGACGCCAGGTACCAGACGACGAAGAAGATGGCCAAGGCTGCCAGGACCGTGACCCACGGAAGGGCGAGGTGCGCCTCCATAACGTTCCGGAGCGTCCGGTCGGCGTAGATGCCGGGCGCGCGGATGACGCCCAGCAGCTCCAGCGCGACACAGCCGGTGTACAGCCCGCTGGAGATGAGGACCACGACCAGGCTTCGCCGGCGCGGAAAGAAGATGCACGCCAGCACGACGTGGCCCAAGTACATGAAGGGAGCCGGGGATTGCAGGCTTCCCAAGAAGTAGACGACCATGGTGAGGACGACCAGGTCGACGATGATCTGGCTCCACAGATTGAGCGCGGCGCCCTGGCCGGGAGGCTGCCGGACGAGCAGCTCGGCGTGCCAGAGGAAGCCGACATTCGCCGCGAGCAGGATGCCGGCGGCGACGAACGGCCAGACATTCGGCGGCCGCAGGCCGAGCGGAGTGAACAGGGTGTGGGCGAGGACGCCCAAGGCGCCGAACCCAACCAGGCAGGAGATGGCCACCCAGCGGAGGCGGATGAACCAGAGGACGTTTCCGATCAGGAGGGTTTCCGGTAGGGCTTCGGATGATGCGTTGTCGGCCGGCAGCGCACCGCCGGGCTTGGCCGGCGTCGGAAGCAGCTCGAAGGAAGCGCGGAGCGTGGAATCGGCCAATGTCGCCATGGCGCCGCCGAAGAGAGATTGCCGGCCTCTGTTCTGGGTTTCCAAGGCCTCGCGCTTCAGCTGCAGAGCGCCCGCCCCGAGCCGTTCGACACGCCGGCCCTGGTTGCAGGAGATAGCGGGATGAGACCCGCGCGGGTCATTCGGTTCGGACGAGACGAGCCCGCAGACGACAGCAGCAGCGGTTGGCGCCCGTGCGGCCAGCCCGGAAGATCTTCGGATCGCTCCGGCAGCTCCGGCTTCGCCCGCGACGCCCGACGAGGCCTCCCGTCAAAAGCATCCCACCGCGTTATCCGGGTGTCAAGGGGGAATCGCCGGCGGAATCCCCGAGAGGGCCGCGGCCCCGGACGACTTGACAGCAGCCGTTGTTTGGCTTTCAATTAGCCGGCGAGGGGGGGCCTGATCGCAGGGGGGATTGTGCAGAAGACGCGAGAGACACAGGATCTGGCCCAGGCCCTGTATGTGGCGGCCGTGGCTCTGGGACGCACCGGCGAGGCCGAGGAAGTGGTCCGGGTGGCGATCGAGGAGATCCAGCGGGCGACCGGCGTGGAGGCCGTGTCGCTTCACCTCCTGGACTCCTCGCAGTCGATCCTGGTCCTGCGAGAGTTCGCCGGCACCACATCCGGCTTCCGCGAGCAGATGACCCATCTGCCGCTGGACAAAGCGCTGCTGGCGGCCCGGGCGATCCGGGAGCGCCGCGTCGTTTCCTGCGCCGTTGACGCGCACCCGACGCCCGTGCTACGCGCCCTGTATGTGGCCGAAGGCTTCCGCCACATGACCGCCGTGCCGGTGTCCGGGCGCCAGGAGGTCCTGGGTGTCCTGCTGGTGGCGGGTCGCGCCCCGACGCCGCTGACCCCGCAGGATCTGGCCCTCGTCGAGGCCATCGGCGGGCTGGTAGGGATAGCGCTGGGCGATACCACCCTGCGCGAGCTGATGCTGGCGCAGCAAGACCGGTTGCGCGCCCTGGCCGAAGGGACATTCCGGGCCCGCGAAGAGGAGGCCAGGCGAATCGCGCGCGAGCTGCATGACGAGGCCGGCCAGCTGCTGGCCTCGGTGCATATCGCGCTGGACGACCTAGCCCAGCGGATGCCCGCGGGGGCAGGGACAGTCTGCAAGGTTCATGACCTGCTGGACCGGGTGGAGGAACAACTCCGCCGGCTGTCCCGGGAGCTGCGCCCCACCATCCTGGACGACCTGGGGCTGGCGCCCGCCCTGGAATGGCTGGCGCAAGGAGTGGCGGAGCGGACGGGGATCAGCGTGGCCGTCCAGGCGCCGGTCGGCCGGCTGCCTTCCGGAATCGAGACCGTCCTGTACCGCGTTGTCCAGGAGGCGCTCAACAATACCGCCAGACACGCGCAGGCCATGTCCGCGGCGATCGAGGTCTGGCTAGGGAACGGCACGGTCCGTGCGGTTGTGCGGGATGATGGCCAGGGGTTCGACGTTGAGACCGCGCTGGCGCGCCGGGGGGACCGCGGCCTGGGCCTGATCGGGATGCGCGAGCGTGTGGACGCGGTGGGGGGGCGCCTGTCGATCACCTCGGCCGCCGGCAGGGGAACGGAGGTGATCGCGACGATTCCCGTGGATGGGCAGCCGTGATCCGTGTGCTGCTGGCCGATGACCACGCCATCGTGCGCGAAGGGTTGCGCGCGCTGCTCACGCGGGAGCCGGACCTAGAGGTTGTGGCGGAGGCGGCCGACGGCCACGAGGCTCTCCGGCGGGCCCGCGAAACCAAGCCGGATGTGGCCGCCATGGACCTCAGTATGCCTTTGCTGAACGGCCTGGAGGCGAGCCGCCAGATGATTGACTGGGAGCGGGGGCCGCGGCCTATCCTGCTGACCATGCACGCCGAGGATCAATACGTTCTGGAGGCGATGCGGATCGGGATCCGGGGATACGTCCTGAAGACGCAGGCGGGTGCGGATCTGGTGCAGGCCATCCGCGAGGTGTCGGCCGGCGGAGTGTACTTGAGCCCGGGCGTCTCCGCGACGCTGGTCGGTGCCCTGCGGGACCCCAGGCCCCCCGGGGGAGAGGCGGTCCTCACCCCACGCGAACGGGAGGTGCTCCAGCTCGTGGCGGAGGGGAAAACGACAAAGGAGATCGGCGCGATCCTCCATGTCAGCACCAAGACCGCCGATGCGCACCGGACACGTTTGATGCAGAAGCTGAATATTCATGATATTGCAGGTCTAACCCGATATGCCATTCGCCGGGGCGTGATTCAGCCCTGAGTCCTCGGCCGGTCGCCGGAGTCCAGCGGCGGCCCCCACGGCCAACGCACCGTACCGACGCACCCCGAGAGGCATCCATGCAGAAAATCCTGGTGGCTTTCGTTGCGCTCTTTGTGGCGGTAGATATCCTGGGGGTCCTCCCGTTGTACCTGAGCCTCACCCACCAGATGTCTCCCGAGGACCGCCGGAGGCTCTCGTGGCAGTCCACGCTGACGGCGACTGCCGTCGGGCTCGGGTTCCTCATCCTGGGAAATCTGATTTTCCGGGTGATGGGGGTGACGGTGGGAGACTTTCAAGTGGCCGGGGGCATCTTGCTCCTGGTTCTATCGATTCACGACCTGCTCAATCCTGGCAGGGTCATCCGACGGCCCACCCCCGGCATCGGCGTCGTCCCCCTGGGCACGCCTTTGATCGTGGGACCGGCCGTACTCACCGCCCTGGTCGTCCTGACACAGAACTACGGCCACGCGGTCACCCTGATCGCTTTCGGGGCGAACATGGGCTTGGCGCTCATCGTTCTCCGCTATGCCCAGCGGATCGGGCGGGTCCTCGGCGAGAACGGCTCCGAGGCCGTGGCCAAGGTGGCGAACCTGTTCCTGGCCGCATTCGGGATCAGCCTGGTGCGGCGAGGCTTGCCAGACTTTGTCGGGCGATGACCTCCTGACACGCGCGACGCGGAGCGGGGAGCAGCAGGGGCGAGTCAGGCATAAGAACCTCGATTTGTCCTGATATTCCTTGACATTTTTTCAGGCGTCAACTAGTCATGCTCATAGGAGTCGGGTCCCTAAAGAGGCCCCCGGGTGCCGAAGGATCCCGGTGGGGTCTGCCGGTCAAGGGGGAGAGGGGTCGAACCACCTACGGGGGAAAACGGTGGTCGTCCTGATCGTCGATGACGACGCGGGCGTGGCGGAGACACTGTCCGAGGTTTTGGGTGCCAGTGGGCACGAGGCCGTGGTGGCCGGGGATGCCCAGGGTGGCCTGGATATCCTGCGCAGTCGATCCGTCGACCTGATCCTCCTCGATGTCATCCTCCCCGGCGGGCTCTCCGGATATGCGGCGTGCGAGACCTACAAGAGCCTGCGGCCCAATCTGCCGGTCGTCATCATCACGGGAACGTTCACAAGCGACGCCGACGCCCGACTGGCCACCCAGGTGGGAGCGCTGGGCTTCCTGCGCAAGCCATTTGCGGTGGACCAGCTTCTCGGGCTGGTCCGCCGGGCCACGGAGGTGCGCCAGTCCGCCTCCATGTTCCTGTTTGCCTTCCGATGCCAGGAGTGTGGCGCCGAAAGCCGGACCCGGCACTGGGCAGGCGAGGCGCGCCGGGTACGCTGTCCGAATTGCGGCAACCTCCGCGTGGTCGGGCCGGAAGAGCTGACGCCGATCTCCGAACCGTCCGCCCGCGTGCCCATGCCGGGAGGGCGACGGCGGATCCTGGTGGTGGACAGCACCGAGCATTTCCGGCTCTACCTGCTGGACCTGTTGACGGAGGTTGGCCATTACGTGGTCACCGCCCGTGACGGGCAGGAGGCGCTGCGTCTGGCCCAGGAATGGGTTCCAGATCTGGTGATCACGGACATCCTGCTGCCCGGCATGGATGGCATCGCCCTCTGCCAGCAGATCAAAGCCCATCCGCGTCTCCGGCAGACGCCGGTCCTCACCATCACCAGCTTGAAAGACGACGAGTACCGGCGGCACGGTCAGCGCGCGGGCATTGACGTGTTCATGACCAAGCCCATCCGGGCCGAGGAGCTCTTCGAGCACGTGCAGACCCTGACCGCTCCATCCGGTCACTAATTCCTTCCCAATGCCGCCCCGGTGCCGGCCGCCCAGGCACGCCACTGCTGGGGGATTTCCCTTCAGGAATTCGGGTACCTTCCTTATTCCGCCTTTCCCCGCGTGTGCTATCGTGGGCCTGGAACCAGGCTGGAGCCAGTGAGTTCGGCGGGGGGACCGCTTTCCTCCGGGTCTGCCCGGCCGCTCCATCGAGGTGTCGGCATGATGCCGGTCCCGCGGGGCGCGGCTCCGGGGATCGGTTGTGAACGAGGAACCGCATGAGCGTTCGACAGAAACCTATGAAGGAATCCGGGCAGCGTCGCGGCTCCGGCTCGAAGGATCGCTTTGTGGCCCTCCGCCACCTGCTGGAGGTGGAACGCCAGCAGGTCCGGACGGAACTGGAGTCAATGACCCGCGCGCTGCGCGAAGTGGGCCGGCCGGAGGTGGGCGACGAGAGCGACCGGGCGGCATATGGGTTCACCCAAGAGCTGAGCTCGGCCGGTGTGGATCGGCTGGCACAGACCCTGAGCCGCATCGAGGATGCCCTGGCCCGACATGCCGAGGGGCGGTACGGGTACTGCGCCAGGTGCGAGGAGGAGATCCCGATCGCCCGCCTCCGGTCCCTGCCGTTTGCCGACTATTGCACCCGCTGTCAGGAAGAGGTGGAGCGCACGACGAGCGGGTCCGGGGAGATCGGCCTGGTGGCGTGAAGAACCCGCCTGGTCCCGCCGGAGGCATCCTGTTGAGGACGGCTGCGCTCGCGACGAGCCCTGCGCGCGGCGGCCGGGAGTCCTCGACGATGGATGTGTGCCTGCCGGCAAGGGAGCAGGTGCCCGCGACGGGCGGAGGAGATTCCGGCCCCTGCGGGAGATCTCCCGGATCCGAGGACCGGGCGAATGCGCCTTCCGTTACTGTACCCGTGGGTCCATTCTGCGAAGGCCGGGCGTTACGCGTGCTTCTGCCGGGATCGGACATGCGGCTCCTGTTGGTGGATGATGATCCCGAATTCCGCGATACCCTGCGGCAGCTCCTCGTCCAGCGAAGGCAGGTAGCGATCGTCGGGGAGGCTGCCGACGGCGAGGAGGCGCTCCGGCTGGCAGGCGCGGTCTGCCCGGACGTCGTCCTCCTGGACCTGGTCATGCCGCGGATGAACGGCCTGGAGGCAGCGCGCCATTTTAAGGCGCGCTGGCCGGGAATGGTCGTGGTGATCCTGACGGTCCACGACGATGAGGCATACCGGCGGACTGCCCTGGCAGCCGGCGCCAAGGCCTTTCTGGTCAAGAAGACCCTGGGCGTCGATCTGTGGCCCACGTTGCTCCGGTTCGGCCCGAGAACCTTGCGCCAGGAATGACAGTGGGGGGATTTTTAGTATCTTCCGTCGGATAGATCGGGTATAGTCCGCACTTGCGTCATTCGACCCGCGCATGATGGAAGAATCCGGCAGCGGCACCGCCGGAACGTATGAGGCCCATTCCATAAGACACGGGCTCGGGGTCCCGGGCCCTCTTGCCCCCCAGGGGTGCATGCAGGAGGTCATCAATGGCTCTGGATGTCGTCCAGTCGGCACGGGAGGTCTTTGACGCAGGCCGGGGCGGGTCCCCGCGCTGGTTCCGCGGGTGCGCCACGTTCCTGGCAGCGATCGTGCTCCTCGCCGCCCCCCTAATTGCCGGGGCAGCGGAAGGCCAGGCTGCGCAGGACCATCGACCCGAGCGCGGCATCGGCCTCTACACGGAATACTCCGCGGTCGTGGTGCCCGTTGGAGAGTCGGTGCGGATGGATCTTACAGTGGAGAACAAAGGCAAGCGGGACGAGACGGTCGCCCTGAAATTCAAGTCCGTCCCCAAAGGCTGGCAGGCAAAGCTTATCGGAGGGAACTTCACGGTCACCGGGGTGTCCGTTCCTGCCGGAAAGACGCGCACCTTGACCTTCACCGCGGACCCGGACAAGAACGTGGGGCCGGGGACCTACGCCTTCGACCTGGAGGGGATCACGGCCGACGGCCAGCTCACGGCTTCGCAGACGCTCACGATCACCGCCCGGGAGCGAAGCCGCATGGGCGCGCAGGACATTCAGATTACCACCTCCTACCCGGTCCTGAAGGGACAGACGGATGCCACCTTTGAGTTCTCGCTGGACGTGGCCAACAAGAGCGAGAACGACCGGACGTTCAACCTGAGCGCCCAGGTGCCCGAGAAGTGGGATGTGAACTTCAAACCGGCCTACGAGAGCAAGCAGATCTCCAGCCTGCGTATCCGCGGGGGGAGCAGCCAGACCGTGGCCGTGCAGATCACCCCTCAGCGCGACACCCAGGCGGGCCAGTATCCGATCCTCGTTCGGATCAACTCGGGCGAGTCGCAGGCCGAGGCGAAGTTGATGGTGGTTCTCACCGGGATCTACAGGCTGGATGCGGGAACCCCGACCGGCCTGCTGTCGCTGGATGCGGTCCGCGGGAAGGCCGCGACGATGTCGCTGGTGATCAAGAACACCGGCTCGGCGGTCAATCACAATATCAGCCTGTCGGCCTTCAATCCCGAGAACTGGAAGGTCGCATTCAAGCCCGACAAGATCGAGTCCCTGGATCCGGGGGCGATCAAGCAGGTGGAAGTGACCATCACCCCCTCGACGGAGGCGCTGGTCGGCGACTACTCGGTGGCGCTCTCGGTCGATGGGGAGAAGGCCAGCAAGACGGTGGAGATGCGGGTCACGGTGAAAGCGCCGACCGCCTGGGGCTGGATCGGGGTCGGCCTGATTGTTGCGGTGATCGCCGGGATGGGCGGCCTGTTCGCCTGGTTTGGCCGGCGGTAGGCGCCAACCGGGCCACCGGCCCCTGGTACGCTTGGAGGTCCGGGCTTCCGAGTTGCCGGATGGCCAAGTTCCCTGGCAGGCAGACAGGAGAGGCGGACGAGATCATGGAGAGTATCATCGAGACCCACCAGCTCACCAAGCGCTACGGCGCCCAAGTGGCGGTGAACGCCCTGACCCTGGAGGTCGCCGCCGGCGAGATCTTCGGGTTCCTGGGGCCCAACGGGGCCGGGAAGACGACCACGCTCTTGATGCTCTTGGGGCTGAGTGAGCCCACCTCCGGGAGCGCGCGAGTCTGCGGATTCGATCCGACCCGGCAGCCCTTGCAGGTCAAGAAGATCGTGGGCTACCTGCCGGAAAACGTGGGCTTCTACGAGGACATGACCGCCGTCCAGAACCTGGAGTTCGTGGGCCGGCTGAACGGCCTGCGGGACGGCGGTCTGCAGGGAAAGATCGAGACCGTGCTGGCCCAGGTCGACCTCTTGGGCGAGGGAAAGAAACGCGTGGGGGCCTACTCGCGCGGGATGCGGCAGCGCCTGGGCATTGCCGAAGTGCTGCTGAAGGAGCCCCGGGTGGTGTTCCTGGACGAGCCGACGCTGGGATTGGATCCGGATGGCACCCAGAAGATGCTGGAGTTCATCCAGCGGCTCAGCCGGGAGAAGGGGATGACCGTCTTCTTCTCTTCCCATCTCCTGGACCAAGTCCAGCGCATCAGCGATCGAGTGGGGATCATGCTCAAGGGCAGCCTGGTGGCGGTGGGGCCCATCCAGGAGCTGGCCAAGCGGAAGCTGGGCATCGACCAGCAGCACTACACGCTGGAAGAGATCTACATGCGGTATTTCCGGGAGGGCGTTCCGGTCGGCTCGTGAGGGCGCGGCTTGCCTGGAGGCGTTGCCATGCACGGACTCGCAGCGATCTATCGCAAGGAGCTGGAGGATCATTTCAGCAGCACCCGGTTCATCCTGCTCCTCACCGTGATCCTGATGATCAGCCTCATCACGGGCTACATGGTCGGCAGCGGGCTCAGGAAGGAGTTGGAGGGGATCGCCAAGCCCTCCCTGGTGTTCCTGATGCTGTTCACCTCCACGGGGGCGTTCTTCTCGCTGGCCCAGTTCATCGCCTTCTTCGGACCGCTCATCGGGATGGTCCTGGGCTTCGACGCCATCAACCGGGAGCGGACCGCGCGGACCCTCAGCAAGCTCCTGGCCCAGCCGATCTACCGGGATGCGGTCATCAACGGGAAATTCCTGGCCGGCCTGACCACCATCGGCTTGATGCTCTTGTCCATCGCCCTGCTCATCTCCGGCATGGGCCTGGTGGTCCTGGGGGTGGTGCCGGGGTGGGAGGAGGTCGGGCGGCTGGCCCTCTACCTGGTGGTGAGCATCGTCTACGTCGGGTTCTGGCTGGGGGTGGCGATCCTCTGCTCGGTGCTGTTCCGCAGCATGGCGACCTCGGCGCTGGCCTCTCTGGCTCTCTGGATCTTCTTCGCCTTCTTCGTGCCGATGGGGGCCAACCTGGCGGCGGACGTGATCGCCCCGAGCCCGGGAGAGAATTCGGCCGAGGTCGAGGTCGTGCTCCAGCACGAGCACATCCGCGAATTCGTCTCCACGTTCTCGCCCATTACGCTGTACAGCCAGGGGACGTCGGTCGTCTTGGATCCGATGCGCAGCACGACGCGCTCGCTGGTCCTGATGGGCCCCATGGAGCGGCTGTCCCTCAGCCGCTTCCAGAGCCCGCTGTCGCTGCTGCAAAGCATGCTGATCGTGGCCCCCTACCTGATCTCGCTGCTGGCCATCACGGCGGTGTGCTTTGCCGTCTGCTATATCGCCTTCATGCGACAGGAGATTCGCGCAACCTAGGTTGGTGCCTGGTACTGAATTTCCTCCGGCAGTTCGAGCTGCCGGATGGGGTGGAGAGCGAGCGCATCTCGGCTGAACTCAAGCACGGCGTCCTGACGCTGCGCCTGCCCAAGAAGGAGCAGGCCAAGCCTTGGAAGATCGAGGTCAACGTCTCCTAGTCGGGGGCGCCAACCGAGCTCGTCCGGCGGCGGGGCGGGATGCCTGAGAACATGCTCGCTCCGCCGCCGTGCATTCTCATCTTCCCTGTCCCACCGCGCTCCCCTGCTGATCTGCGGTCGTCCGGTCCTCTCCAATCCTTTGCTTGACACCGTCGCGACGGTCAGGCTATGTATCAACGGTTTGGGTTGCGTTGGCGACGTTGAGCGCACTGCGCTTGAGGGGAGGGCGTCGGGATTCCCGGACATTCGGAACGCCGCGTGCGGCGGTTGAGGGACCAATGGGAAGCGAGCAGAGCAGGGGAGGCGAGACCATCCTGGTAGTGGACGACGACCGGTTCATCCGCCAGCTGTGCCAGGACGTGCTGGAGCCGGCCGGCTATCGAACGGTGAGCCTCGAGGACGGCGAGGAACTGCTGGAGACCGTGGCCTCGGAACGGCCGTCGCTGATTCTCCTGGACATCATGCTGCCCGGGACGGATGGGCTGACACTTTGCCGGCGCCTCCGGAACAATCCCGATCCCTACCGCGGCCCCATCATCATCTTCTCGGCCAAGCACTACAAGGCGGACAAGCAGATGGCCCGGGAGGTGGGGGCCAGCGCCTTCCTGGAGAAGCCGTTCATCCCGGAGCGACTCCTCAACGTGGTCCGGGACTTCCTGGCCCGCAAGATCAGCATCCGCTTCTGGGGAGTACGGGGCTCGATCCCCATCGCCTCCCGGGACGCCGTCGGGTACGGCGGAAACACGCCCTGTGTGGAAGTCCGCCTCTCTGGGGTCGAGGATATCTTCATCTGGGACGGAGGCACCGGTCTGCGCGAGTTGGGGCGAACCATGCGGCGCCCGGCCGGATCGGTCCGGGGATTTCTCTGCTTCTCCCACTACCACTGGGACCACATCCAGGGCTTGCCGTTCTTCGCGCCCGTCTACGCCCCGGGCAATGCGTTCACGCTGGTGGGACCCGCCCAGCCCACGGCCGACCTCCTCCAGATCCTGGGGGGGCAGATGGCCTCGGTCTATTTCCCCGTGAGCCTGGACCAGTTCGGCGCCAACCTCTCTTATAAGGAGATCGGGGAGGGGACGTTCACGCTGGGCGGAGTCCCCTTCGAGACCCTGTCATCGTTTCACCCTGGACGAGCCCTCATCTACGCCCTGTCCCACGCGGGCAAGCGCGTGGTCTACGCCACCGACAACGAGCTGCCGGCGGGGTGGAAGAGCGCCGGTGGCGCCGTGGCCCACGAGGTGGACCGCTTCGTCCGCTTCTTTGCGGACGCCGACCTTCTGATCCACGACGCCCAGTTCACGCCGGAGCAGCTCACGCGACGACGGGGCTGGGGGCACTCGGCCTGGACGGACGTTCTGGACATTGCGGTGACGGCCGGTGTGAAGCAGCTGCTCCTATTTCATCACGATCCGGATCACTCCGACAGCGTTCTGGACGGGATTCGCAATGCCGTCCAGCAGCGGGTCGCGGCCAGCGGGCTCTCCATCGCGTGCGACCTGGCGCGGGAGGGCGATCTCCTCATCATCTGACCTCCCCCCTTTTTTGACTCGCCCAGATTCCCGGTGCACGGGCACACCCTCGCCGTACGGGCGGTGATGTGGTGGGGGTTGCACGCGGCGAGGTGGCGCGGTAGGCTCTACGGGAGAAGGGAGCGTCGCCATGGCAAACGTGTGCACGCGAGCGGAGTCTGCCGCACCACCGGCAATACGCGGTCCGGTCATTTCGGTCGGTGCGTCCAGCGGACGGGTCGTTCCCGAGGAAGAGACCGCGACCCGCTCGGGAGGGGGCGAGGGCAGCAAGGTTTTCCTTTTCAACTGCGAGTGTCACACCTTCGACGAGGTGATCAGCCAGCTGCTGAAGGCCGTGCCTGGAATGACACGGCCGCTTGCCGAGGAGCTGGCGTGGCGCGTCCATACCCAGGGCCTGGCGGAGGTCTATCGGGGAGGCGCCGCCGATTGCGAGCGCGTGGCTGCCATCCTCGGAGAAACGGGTCTCATCGTGCAAGTTCTGTGAGCGTTGGTCCCCGCGAGGATCGACGACAGGAAAGGAGGGCGTCATGGCGGCAACCATCCCTCAAGGATTCCGCGACTTACTGGAGAAAAAGGCGTTCGCACATCTGGCGACGATCATGCCCGACGGCAGCCCCCAGGTCACGCCGGTTTGGTTTGACTACTCCGGAGGATCCGTTCGCATCAACTCGGCCAAGGGGCGGGTCAAGGATCGAAACATGCGGCGCACCCGGCGGGTCGCCCTGGCAATCCAGGACCCCGAGAATCCCTACCGCTATCTCGGCATCCGCGGCAGGGTGGAGGAGATCACGGAGGAGGGGGCGGACGCCCATATCGATGCGCTGGCCCGAAAATATCTCGGGCAGGACCGGTATCCCTACCGGCAGGCAGGGGAGGTTCGCGTGATTTATCGCGTCCAGCCGGAGCGGGTCTGGACGATGGGATGAGACGGATCGGTCGCGGAGCGCCGAGGGGCGAAATTGACGGGTGGCTCGTTCGGTGCTATCTTTTCCCGAAGCGTGGCTGAACTCCGGGAGGTTCCTCGAGGCACGGATGCCTTTGCGGCTCTTCGGCGGCGGGAGTAGCGGACGAACGCGGACATGCCCGGCGTGCGAGCAAACGGTCGCCGCCGAAGCAACGTTCTGTCCCGCCTGCTACATGGTTTTTCGACCCGAGGGCGCGGCGGATCTCCGAGAGCACCTCCGCGGCGGTCGAGTTCCGGGGGACGTGTACCTGCTGCGCAGGATGCAGGTGGAGGACCCCAACACGGGGCCGGTCGTGCGCGGGTCCGAGGCCGAGAAGCCCGCGCGGGACGCCGCAGCCGAGACCTCGCCGCCGATTGCCCCGAAGGCCGCGCCGCCGGCCGACGCCTCGCCCCCCGATGACGCCCAGCCCGCGCGACCGACGATGGCCGCCGAGCCGCCCCCTCCATCGCAAGAGGCTCCGCGCAAGCCCTCCCAGCCAACGGTCCGAATGGGCGTCGAGGCTTTCCTGGTTTTCGAGTCCCCCTTGCCACCTCCCGCCCAGTCACCCCAGGAGATCCCGGCGCTGCTGGCCTGGATGCTGGAGCAGGACCCCATCATTCCCAACAACATGCCCCGCCTGGAGGCCATCCACGCCCGGGTGTTCCGTGAACAGGCAGCGGCGCGCCTCGGATATGAGCAACACCTCCTTCTGCAGATCGCCGACGACCTCTGGCTGAACGGGAGCCGCGAATCGCTGGACAGCCACCTCATCCGTCTGGTCGCCGCGTACCGCCGCGCCGCGGAGGCCTACCACCGGGGAGAGAATGGCCCGACCGAGGAGGCCAGCCTGGCGCTCTGGCAGATGGCCAGTCTGGCCAGCCGCCTGCGCATCGAGGGGTGGGTGTTCCTGAGCCGCCACCGCATTTCCCCGCGCGCGGCCGGAGCGGACCGCCGGGTTGGGAGTTCGACCAACCCCAAAGGCTAGCAGGCTGCTAGGCGGCCGGCTCCTCGTGGGTCCAGGGCGGCAGCAGCTTCACCAGGACCCACAGGATGACAAAGGGCAGGATCAGCAGGATGATGGCCGGCAACAGCCCTTCCCGGGTGGCGAAGCCCAGCTTGTAGGTCGTGTACCCCAGGAAGCTCTTGGAGAAGAGCTGCCCTCCGATGACCACGTTCCACCGCATCGCGAAGATGCCGACGAGCGTAAGCAGGCCCGAGACCGCGTAGGCGGCCTTGCGCGAGTTTTCGCGCAGCCGCACCAACTGCACCAGACCCAGAATGGCGATGGGCAAGAGGGTCCCCAGGAGGATCTGGATGACGATGTGAGGGATGTACAGCTTGGTGTGGACCATGAAGTCGAGACTGCGGAAGGATTCATCGGCCTCGTAGATCCGGTGGACCAGATCGAGCATCTCCAGGGAGAAATCGATGATGAAGGCATAGAGCAGGTAGCGCGCGATGGTATCCAGGCACCGCATATCGAGGGGGGTGCGGCGCAGGCGGCTGGCGATCATGTAGAGCACCATGACCAGCGCGATGCCCGAGACCATGGCGGAAAAGAGAAAGACCACCGGCATGAGGGGGGATGACCACCAGGGGTTGGCCTTGACCGAGCCGAAGATGAACCCGACGTAGCCGTGCAGCAGGAATGCCGAGGGTATCCCCACGATGGTGATGAAGCGCCCCACCTTGTCATCGATCTCGAGCGAGCGGGGGCTGATGTTGTCCGACCAGAGCGCCATGGCCCGGTAGAGCTGGCGGGCAAGGCCGCTCCTCTGCCGGGCCATGAGGACGATGTCCCTGCGGAAATCCAGCCAGATCTCTAAGAGCAGCACCGCCATCAGGTACCAGAGATACACGAAGCCGAACATGGCCATGGCGGAGGTGGTGTGCGGGGTCAGGAACATCTCGAAGGAGCGCTCGGGATGGCCCAGGTGGAGCTGGAGGGGAAGGGGGGCCACGAGCAGAAAGGCCATCGCCGTCAGCAGCGCCAGGCGATAGGTGGGCCGCACCTCTTCCACGTTGAACACGCGCTCCAGGGAGGCCAGGATGAAGGCGCCGGCCACCAGGCCGGTGATGTAGGGGTAGAGCACGATGAGAATGCTCCATTGCAGCTCGATCTCGTTCGGATACATGAACCCTTGGACGCCGTGCAGCAACGTCTCCATCGCCACCCCCTATCGCACCGAGCCGTCCAGCCCGTTGTAATACGCCTTTGCCCCGGTTGCCAGCTGCGGCTTCAGCACATGAATCGTGTGGGTCCGGATGAAGTCGTGGATGGGATCGTTGGGATTCTTCAGATCTCCCAGCCGGCGCGCGCCCGTGGGGCAGGTCTCGCAGCAGGCGGTGGTGAGCCCCTTCGTGATCCGATGGTAGCAGAGCGTGCACTTGTCCGCCGTCATCGTCCTCGGATCGACGAACCGGCAGCCGTAGGGGCAGGCCTGCACGCAGTACCGGCAGCCCAGGCAGTAAGTCTTGTCTATCAGGACGACCCCGTCGGGACTCTCGAAGGTGGCCCCCACGGGACAGACCTGCACGCAGGGGGAGTGGGCGCAGTGGTTGCAGAGCTTGGGCACGAAGAAGTTCTTGGAGCCGTCCCCCGCGCGGTACCGCGCGGGGGACCCGTCATAGCCGCCGTTGGGCGAGTCCACCTCGGGGTGCTCGATGTCCCCCTCGGGAACATGGTAGCGCTCCACCCAGGTGCGGAAATAGTATGGCTCCAGGAGGACGTTATTCTCGGCCTTGCAGGCACGAACGCAGTTTCCACAGCCGATGCACTTCTCGATGTCAATGGCCATCCCCCACCAGTGGTCGCGGAGCCGATAGGTGCTGGCCGCCTCGGGCGTCCCGGCCCACACGGCATCCCAGGCCGTTGCGGCGGCGGAGGTCAGCATAAGGAACTTACCCGTACGCTTGAGGAACTCCCGGCGATCGGTTTGCATACCAGGCCTCCTAGGCGATCTCGGGATGGTGAGGCTTGTGACACGAGATGCAGGGCGCGGAGCCGCCGTGCTCCTGCGGATTCACCTGCGGGAACGTCTTGGGCTTGGTCACATCCTGGCGGTGGCAGACGAGACAGATCGTCCGGGCGTCGGGGAGCGTTGGCGTGAGGCTGCCGGGGTCCTCCGCGTGCTTGGCCAGGGGCCCGTGGCAGGCCTCACACCCGATGATCTCGTGGTGGCTGCCCTTGCGCTCGTCCACCACGTCGGGATGGCAGGATGCGCAGGCCTGCCGTCCGGCGAACGCCATTGGCCGGGAGGCGTTGTCTGCCAGCGCCCCGGACCGGAAGTGGCCGTATTCGTAGAAACCCTTCGGGACCAGCAGGGCCCGCACGATCATGAAAAGCACCAGTCCCGCCAGAAAGAGCGCCGCCATCCGGACGAGGTGCTCCATATCCTTCGGGAATTTCCCCATCCGTGTCCTCCCTCCCACACTGCGGGCCGTTTGCGTCCCACAGGATTCCACTCTTCCGGATTTCCGCTGAGGCGCGAACCTTTCGGCGGCCCATCGAGGGTAGCGCTTCCCACCCTGATCCGTGTGGTGGCAAAGATGACCGCCGACCGGGAGCCGTGTCGACAGTGCGGCCTGCGGCGGCGGGCGGAAGCTGCGTCGCAGGGGCCGCCATGCGGGCGTGGCCCGCTTTCCATTCTCTGGCAGCTCGAGCGTTGGGTAAGGCTGAGGAGGAGTCTTCAAGAAACCGCACACGATAGTCCGCGGGCGCTAGAACGCCAGGAACCCGCGAACCCCCAGCAGACGCCGCCCCTCCTCGGCGAGCCAAAGATCCCCCACGACCCGGAGCCCTGTCAAGAGGAAATCGGCTATGCTCGGTCGATGAAACAAGCCACCGACCGATCGCCGGTCCGTGGCTCGTTTGCGCGGAGGGCGGGGTGCAACCCGCCCTTGCGCCGACTGGGGATGTTGGATATGATGCTGCGGCCCAGTGTCCGAACAACGGTGACGTGAACGCCCGGGAGGGCACCTCTGGGGAGGGCGGGTTCGAATGCCGATTACCCTGCGCCGGCTGTTTCGGAACTACATCAGCCTGATCGGCGGCGTCCTCGCGGCCCTGAGCTTCGCCACCAACGTCTTCCTCCTGTTCGTGGATTTCCTCTCGTCGACCCACAATCCCTACCTCGGCATCGTCACATATATGATCCTTCCCGGCGTCACGTTGGCCGGCCTGGGGCTGGCCATGGGGGGAGCTGTCCTCCAGTTCTATCGACTGCGGCATGGGGTCCAGGTGGTTGAGCTTCCCCGGCTGGACCTGAACAACCGGCGGCACCGCCTGGCCCTGTTCGGCTCTTTCCTCACGATCATTCTCTTTCTCGGGTTGTCCGCCGTGGGGGGCTACGAGAGCTACAACTACACCGACTCGGTGGCCTTCTGCGGGCAGACCTGTCACACCGTGATGCAGCCCCAGTACGTGGCCTACCTGCACTCGCCCCACGCGCGTGTCGCGTGCGTGAGCTGTCATATCGGGCCGGGGGCGGAATGGTTCGTTCGCTCCAAGATTTCCGGCGCGTACCAGGTCTACTCGGTCCTCTTCCACAAGTATTCCCGACCGATCCCGACGCCGATCAGCAACCTGCGTCCCGCCCAGGAGACCTGCGAGCAGTGCCACTGGCCGGCCAAGTTCTGGGGGGAGCAGCTCTCCGTCCAGGTGTACTACGGCGCGGATGAGAAGAACACGCGACGGGAGGTGGACCTGCTGGTCAAGACTGGGGGCGGGGGCGTGCGGGGCCTGAGCGAGGGGATCCACTGGCACATGAACATCGCCAACAAGATCTGGTACATCGCCGCCGACGAGAAGCGCCAGGTCATCCCCTGGGTGCGCATCCAGGACATGCACGGTCGCGTGACCGAATACGAATCGACGGACCATCCGCTCACGCCCGAGCAGCGCACGCAGGGGGAGATGCGCCGGATGGACTGCATCGACTGCCATAACCAGCCGAGTCACCGGTTCCTGCCCCCCACCCGTGCTGTGAACCTCGCCATGGAGAGCGGGCAGATCTCCCCCGACCTCCCCTCCATCAAGAAAGTGGCGGTCGAGGCGCTGGTGCAGCCCTACGCCACCACCGCGGAGGCCGAGAAGGGGATCGACCAGCACATCCGGAGCTTCTACGAGAAGAACTACCCGGGCATCGCCAAGGCATCCGATCAGCGGCTGCGCTCGGCGGTCGAGGGGGTGCAGCAGATCTACCGGCTGAATTTCTTTCCCTACATGCGCGTGAGCTGGCAGGCCTATCCGGACAACATCGGGCACCGGGAGTGGCCGGGGTGCTTCCGCTGCCACGATGGAAAGCACGTGAGCAAGGACGGGAAGGTGATCAGCCGAAATTGCAACGCCTGCCACGACTTCCTGGAAAGGCGGCCGACCGGCTTTGTCCGGGTGGCGGCCACGCCGGGCTTCGCCCACCCCTGGAAGCTCGCCGGCAAGCACGCCGAGATTCTCTGCGACCGATGCCACACGGGGGGACCGGCCAAACCGGCAACCTGCGCCGGGTGCCATAACATTCCCACGTCGGGCGCGCCGATGACCTCTCTGGGATGTCAGAGCTGCCACCAGAAGGAGCAGCAGCTTCAGCCGATCGCGGCCTGCACGACCTGCCATTCGGGTCTGGGCGGCCTGCACACGGCCGGCATGCACCCCTCGGTGGGATGCACCGCCTGCCACAAACCCCACACCTGGCTGCCCGTGAGCCGAGAGACCTGTCTGACGTGCCACGGAGACAAGACCCAGCACTATCCCGGCCAGCCCTGCGCCGCGTGCCATTCTTTCCGCCCCCCCGCGAAGGGGGCCAAGACGGCTGCACCTACCGGTCCGCCTGCCGTCACCTTGCCGGCCGAGCCGGGATCGCCCGGACCCGTGACATTCGTCCACACGGTGCACTTGGCCAAGGGGTTGAGCTGCAGCGCCTGCCATCCCGCGCTCTTCAAGATGCAGCAGGGGGGGCTCAAGCTGACCATGGATGGGATGGCGGCGGGGAAGTACTGCGGCGCCTGCCACAACGGCAAGCGGGCCTTCAGCGTGATGGACGGGGACAAGTGCTTCACCTGCCATAAATCCTGATCGCCCATCCCGATCGTGCCCATCGCGGCCGCGTCGAGGGCTTCAGCGCCCGGCGGGTTCCAGGGTGTGCAGCCGCGCCCGACCTCGAGATTCTCTCCAGCCCCTGGGAGGAACCTCCCAGGGGCTGGAGGTCAACGGCGCCCTGAGAGACGAGGCCGCTCTCTCGTCCCGCGGATCCCTCGGCGGCGGTTCGCCCGGTAGGAGGATGCGATCCGCATGCGAATCTTCTACGGCTGGATCGTCGCAGGGGCGATCCTCACGGCGTGGGGCATCTCCGTGGGCCCGCGACAATCCTTCTCCATCTTCCTGCTGCCCCTCATGGAGGAGTTCGGGTCGAGCCGCAGCGCGGCCGCTGCGGCCTTCTCCGTCCACATGGCGTGTTACGCGCTGGGCGGGTGGGCGCTGGGCATCCTGGTGGACCGCTGGGGGCCGAAGCGCGTGATCGCCTGGTGCACGGGCTGCTGGGCGCTGGTGCTGTTCCTGTCCAGCCGGGCGCACAGCCTGTGGCAATTCTATCTGGTCTACGGGCTGCTGGGCGGCGTGACCACAAGCGGGGTCAGCTACGTGCCCAACAATTCCCTGCTTTCACGCTGGTTCGTGCGCTACCGCGGGTTCGCCATCGGAATTGCCCAGGCGGGAATCCCGCTGGGGGCGGCGGTCTTCGGGCCGCTGGCCCAGCTCGGCATCACGGCCGTGGGTTGGCGGTCCACCAACGCCCTCTTCGGTCTGGTCGTGGCCGGGACCGCCCTTCCTTTGGTTCTGGGCATCCTGCGCGACACTCCCGAGGAGATGGGGCTCACGCCGGACGGCATCCCGGTGGTCACGCCGGACTCCGCCGGGCACGCCACCCGGCGGCCGCCACCGGAGGGAGCGCCGTCGAGCGGCCTGCCGCGGGGATATTGGCCCATCTTCGGAGCCAACATCCTGCGCGGAATGGCCATGTACGCCCTGCTGGTGCACGAAGTGGCCTACCTGGTAGACGCCGGCTTCAGCCGGATGGCCGCCGCGTCCTACTTCTCCGCAAGCGCCCTGTTGGCCGTTCCCGGCGGCCTGGCTGCCGGAGCCATTTCCGACCGGTTGGGGCGCCTCAAGACCTATGCGGGAGTGGCCGGGCTCTATGTGGTCGCCTACGGGGCGCTCCTTCTCGTCCGCGCTCCCTCCCAGGTGGCGACCCTCCTTTTGTTCGTTGTCGCTGCCGGGCTGGCCTTGGGCGGGGCGACTCCCGTGTACGCGGCACTTCTCACCGACCGCTTGCAGGGCCCGCGACTGGGGTTCCTGCTGGGCCTGCAAAACATCGGCTTCGGGCTCGGCGCCACCGTGGGTCCGCTCCTGGGGGGCGTCATCTTCGATCTGCTGGGAAGCTACACCCTCGCCTTCCTCCTCATGGCCGCATGCATGGCGCTCTCCTCCTTGATCCTGTCGACGACGACGCATCGGGCCGCTCCGGTCTCTGTGGCCTGAGAAACCTGCCGGCCCGAAGGCCGGTGCAAGCGCCGCCCCCGCAAATGTGCGGGGGGGTCCCCCTGTCTCGTCAACTGGGCCTGGGACCGGTACCGTCCGTCCGGGTCGGCAATTCCGCGCCTGGACGGCGCCGGCTGGCGGGAACCGTTCACGGGGGAGCGGGGTGGACTCATTCCTCTGGTGGATCCCGGCTTGATCCCATATTCTCGTCAGGAGACCCGCGCCATGCAGCAGATGCGAGCCGAGGCGGCGCGGAAGCGGCCGCCTCGGTAGCCGGTCCGCCCGGGGCCGGCGTGAGGCGCACGGGAAGAGGAGGACGGCATGTCGACGCAGCCGTTACGTGGGCAGAAAGCGCTGGTGACGGGGGCCAATTCCGGCATCGGGGAGGGCGTGGCGCTGGCTCTGGGCGCCGCCGGGGCGGCGGTCGCGGTCAATTACGTGACCGGCCCCGAGACGGCGCAGGCCGTGGTGGACGAGATCAAGGCGGGCGGCAGCGACGCCCTGGCGATCCGGGCCGATGTCTCCAAGGAGGACGAGGTTCAGGCCATGTTCCGGGAGATGATCGCGTCCTGGGGAACGATCGATATCCTGGTGAACAATGCCGGGCTCCAGCGCGACGCCCCGGTCACCCAGATGACCCTGGCCCAGTGGAACACGGTGCTGAGCGTCAACCTGACCGGGATGTTCCTGTGCACGCGGGAGGCTGCGCGCGAGATGATCCGCCGGGGCGTCCGGCCCGAGATCTCCCGGGCGGCGGGGAAGATCATCTGCATCTCGTCTGTTCACGAGATCATCCCCTGGGCCGGACACGCCAACTACGCTTCCTCCAAGGGCGGGGTGATGCTCTTGGTGAAGACGCTGGCACAGGAGCTGGCGCCCCAACGGATTCGGGTCAACGCCATCGCCCCGGGCGCCATCCAGACTCCCATCAACCGGGCCGCCTGGGAGACCCCGGAGGCGCTGCAGCAGCTCTTGCGGCTCATCCCCTCCGGCCGGATCGGCCAGCCGGAGGACATCGGGAAGGCGGCCGTGTGGCTGGCGTCGGACGAGTCGGACTACGTCCAGGGGCACAGCCTGGTGGTGGACGGCGGCATGACGCTCTATCCCGCGTTCGCGCACGGAGGCTAGCAAAGTATGGAGAGGCCGCTGACGGCGGAGGAGGAGCGGCTGGCCGCCGCCGAGGCGCGGACCGCCCACTGGCGGCGCTGGGGTCCCTACCTGGCGGAGCGCCAGTGGGGAACGGTCCGCGAGGACTACTCGGCGTATGGAGCGGCGTGGGAGTATTTCCCCCACGACCATGCCCGGTCGAGGGCCTACCGCTGGGGCGAGGACGGCCTGCTGGGGATCTGCGACAACCACCAGCGGCTGTGTCTCGCCCTGGCCCTCTGGAACGAGCGGGATCCGATCCTGAAGGAGCGGCTCTTCGGCCTGACCGGCCCCCAGGGGAACCACGGCGAGGACGTCAAGGAGTACTACTTCTATCTGGACTCCACGCCGACCCACTCCTACCTGCGGGGGCTCTACAAGTTTCCTCAGGCCGCATTCCCCTACGACCGGCTGGTGGAGGAGAACGCCAGGCGCGGCCGGAGGGCGCCGGAATTCGAGCTGTTGGACACCGGGGTCTTCGACGGGGACCGCTACTTCGATGTCTTCGTCGAGTACGCCAAGGCCAACGTCAACGACCTGCTCATCCGGATCACGGTGTGGAACCGGGGGCCCGAGCCTGCGCCCCTTCATCTGCTGCCCACGCTGTGGTTCCGTAACACCTGGAGCTGGGATGCCGGCGCGCCGCGGCCCGCGCTCCGCCGTGAGGATTCCCCGGACGGACGGACGGCCATCCTGGCGGAGCACTCCAGCCTGGGACGTTTTCGTTTGGTCTGCGGAGGAACGCCGGAGCTTCTCTTCACCGAGAACGAGACGAATTTCGGCCGCCTGTTTCACCTCGAGGGCGGGCAGCCTTTCACCAAGGACGCCTTCCACGCCTACGTGGTGGAGGGACGCCGGGACGCCGTGAATCCGGCCCAGCAGGGGACCAAGGCCGCGGCCTATTATGCCCGCATGGTCGAGCCCGGCCACCCGGCCGAGTGGCGCCTGCGGTTGACCGGAGCCCTGCCAGCCGGAGATCCGCTGGGAGAAGGCTTCGAGCGCGTCTACGCCGACCGGCAGCGCGAGGCGGAGGAATTCTATGCCACCGTCGTCCCCCCGAATCTGGGCGACGACGCCAAGGCCGTCATGCGGCAGGCGTTGGCGGGCCTCCTCTGGTCGAAGCAGTGGTACCACTACGACGTCCAGCGCTGGCTCGAGGGCGACCCGACGCAGCCCCCCCCGCCGCCGGAGCGCCGCCGCGGGCGGAACGCGGAGTGGACGCACCTCTACAACGAGGACGTCCTCTCCATGCCCGACACGTGGGAATATCCCTGGTACGCCGCCTGGGATCTGGCCTTCCACGCCGTGGCGCTGGCCCTGATGGACCCCGATTTCGCCAAGGAGCAGCTGGTCCTGTTCCTGCGCGAGTGGTACATGCACCCCAATGGGCAGATCCCCGCCTATGAATGGGGGCTGGGGGACGTGAACCCCTGCGTGCATGCCTGGGCGGCATGGCGGGTCTACAAGATCGAGCGGCGCATCCGCGGCAGTGCCGACCGCCTGTTTCTGGAACGGGTCTTTCACAAGCTGCTCCTGAACTTCACCTGGTGGGTCAACCGCAAGGACCCCGAGGGACACAACGTCTTCCAGGGCGGCTTCCTGGGACTCGACAACATCGGGGTCTTCGATCGAAGCGCGCCCCTGCCCACCGGCGGCCACATCGACCAGTCCGACGGCACGGCCTGGATGGGCATGTTCTGCCTGAACATGCTGGCCATCGCCCTCGAGCTGGCCCGGAAGGATCCGGCCTATGAGGACGTGGCCTCCAAGTTCTTCGAGCACTTCGTGTACATCGCCCACGCCATCAACCAGATGCGGATGGGGGGAGAAGAAATCCAGCTCTGGGATGAGGACGACGGCTTCTTCTACGATGTCCTCCACCTGCCCGACGGACGTCTCGAGCCGCTCAAGGTCCGCTCCATCGTGGGGCTCGCGCCGCTGTTTGCCGTCGAGACCGTCGAGCCGGACGTCAAGACCCACCTGCCGAAATTCCACCGGCGCATGATGTGGTTCATCCGCAATCGCCCGCTCTTGGTGGGCCACATCATCCCCCAGAAGCTGCCGGGCGGGGGGACGAGGCGGTTGCTCTCCCTGGTGACGGGGGATCGTCTGCAGCGCGTCCTCGGCTACCTGCTGGACGAGGCCGAGTTCCTTTCCCCCCACGGAATCCGCGCCCTCTCCCGCTACCACCGGGACCATCCCTATGTCTTCTCCGCCAACGGGAAGGAGTATCGGGTGGACTACGAGCCGGCGGAGTCCATCAGCGGGCTCTTCGGTGGAAATTCCAACTGGCGCGGCCCGGTCTGGTTTCCCGCGAACTTCCTGATGATCGAGTCGCTGCAGAAGTTCGGCCACTTCTACGGAGATCAATTCCGGGTCGAGTACCCCACCGGCTCGGGCACGCGCCTGCGCCTCTGGGATGTTGGCACCGAGCTGTCGCGCCGGCTGACGCGCCTGTTCCTGCGCGGCCCCGACGGACGGCGACCGGTCTACGGCGGAACGCACAAGTTCCAGACCGATCCTCACTGGCGGGACCTGATACTCTTCTACGAGTACTTCCACGGGGACAACGGCGCCGGAATCGGAGCCAGCCATCAGACCGGTTGGACCGCCCTCGTGGCCAAGCTCCTCCAGCAGAGCGGCGAGTGACGGCGAGGTGCCGGGTGATCCCGACGAACGAGGTCTCGCCGGATCCGAGACCCGCGCTCGGCGTGTCCGCCCCCGTGGACTTCGGGCGGGAGATCTGCGGCATTCTCCCGGCGGCCGAGTCGCGCGAGTGGCTGTGCACCAACGGGCTGGGAGGCTTCGCCTCGGGAACGGTGGCGGGTCTCCTGACGCGGCGGTACCACGGCATCCTGACGGCCGCCCTCCGGCCGCCCCTGGGGCGGACCCTCCTAGTCGCCAAGGTGGAGGAGCAGGTACGGTACGCCGGCCTCGTCCAACCGCTGTCCAGTAACCGCTGGGCGGACGGCACGGTGGATCCGCACGGCTATCAGGCCATCGAAAGTTTTCGGCTGGAGGGCACCTGTCCCGTCTGGATCTACGCCTGTGGCGATGCGCTCCTGGAAAAGCGGATCTGGATGGAGCAGGGCGCCAACACAACCTACGTCCGGTATCGGCTACTGCGGGGCCGGGAGCCGGCCGAACTGGAGCTGAAGGTCCTGGTGAACTACCGCGAGTTCCACGGCGCCACACGGGGTGCCGGCTGGCGGATGGGCGTGGACCCGGTTCCGGGCGGCCTGCGGGTGCGGGCCTTCGAGCAGGCCCGGCCCCTGCTGCTTCTGGCCGAGCAGGCCGATGTCCAGCCCGCCCACGAGTGGTATGTGGGGTTCGACCTGGCCGCCGAGCGGGCGCGGGGGTTGGAGGCGTGCGAGGACCATCTCCATGTCGGGACGTTCCGTGCGCGGCTCGCGCCGGACCGGCCGCTCACCCTGGTCTGCTCGGCCGAGGAGTCGGCTCCGGAGGCGGCGGAGGCCTGGGAGCGACACCAGCGGTACGAGGCGAGCCTCCTGGCCGCCTGGCGCATGGCCTCGCCGACGGCGCGGCAGGCGCCGGAGTGGGTCCGACAGTTGGTGCTGGCCGCTGATCAATTCGTGGTGGGCCGTCCCCTCCCCGAAGAGCCGCACGGGCTGTCCATTATCGCCGGCTATCCCTGGTTCGGCGACTGGGGCCGGGACACGATGATCAGCCTGCCCGGGCTCCTGCTCGCCACCGGCCGCGCCCCCGACGCCCGCCGGATCCTGACCACCTTCGCCCCTTTCGTGGACCAGGGGATGCTCCCCAATCGCTTCCCCGAGGCCGGCCAGCCTCCGGAGTACACCTCCGTCGATGCCGCGCTCTGGTATTTCCAGGCCATCCGGGCCTACTATCAGGCGACGGGTGACGACGCCCTCCTGGCAACGCTCCGGCCGGTGCTGGATGAGATCCTGCACCGGTATCTTGCCGGCACCCGCTACGGCATCGGCGTGGATTCCGCCGATGGGCTGCTCCGCGCCGGGGAGCCCGGCGTCCAGCTCACCTGGATGGACGCCAAGATCGGGGACTGGGTGGTGACCCCCCGGACCGGCAAGGCGGTGGAGATCAACGCCCTCTGGTATAATGCGCTGCGGGTCATGGCGGCGTGTGACCGATGTCTCGGCCGCCCGGCGGAGGAGTGGGAGGGCGCGGCCGAGCGCGTGCGGGCCGGCTTCGAGCGGTTCTGGGACGAAGCCGGCGCGTTCTGCTACGATGTGATCGACGGGCCAGACGGGGTCGATGCCGCGCTGCGGCCGAATCAGATTCTGGCCGTTTCGCTCCCGGACAGCCCCCTGCCGCCGGACCGGCAGCGCCGGATCGTGGAGGCCTGTGCGAGCCACCTGCTGACGAGCTTCGGCCTCCGGAGCCTGGGCCCGACGCATCCGAGCTACCGCGGCCGGTACGCGGGCGGTCCGCGGGAGCGGGACAGCGCCTACCATCAGGGTCCTGCCTGGGGGTGGCTGCTGGGCCCGTTCGCGCTGGCCCACTTCAGGGTGTACAGGGATCCCGAGGCCGCCCTGGCTTTTCTGGCGCCGCTGACCCATCACCTCGCCGACTACGGCCTCGGGAGCGTCGCCGAGCTCTTCGACGGCGATCCTCCTTTCCTGCCGCGCGGGTGCGTCGCCCAGGCCTGGAGCGTCGGGGAGGCCCTCCGGGCCTGGACGGCGATTGCGGGCGAGCGGCGCGAAGGCGGGAGTTGAGGAGCGGCCGGGGGGGATGGGCCGGCCAGCAGAGGAACGAGACCATGACAGTTCTGGGGATTGACGTTGGCGGAACCAAACTGGCGGCGGGTGTCGTGGATGCGGATGGGCGCGTCCTGGCTCGGGAGCAGACTCCCACCGAGGCAGGCAAGGGGCCGGCGCACGTGCTCGACCGGATCGTCCGGCTGGGCCGCGTTCTCCTGTCGCGCCGGGAGGTTCTCGCGTCCGATATCCGGCGCGTGGGCATCGGCTGCGCCGGACCGGTGGATCGCCGGGCCGGCCTGGTGTTCAACCCGCCGAACCTGCCGGGGTGGGTGCGGGTCCCTTTGGTCGACCATGTGGCGCGGGCCCTAGGCCTTTCCGCCGTTCTGGACAACGACGCCAATGCCGCCGCCCTGGGAGAGTCCCGGTACGGGGCGGGCCGCGGTGCGGAGAGCATGGTCTACATCACGGTGAGCACCGGGATCGGGGGCGGGGTCGTCCTCAACGGGCGGCTCTGGCATGGACTGGGGGACGGCGCCGGGGAGGTGGGGCACATGACGCTCGAGCCGGGCGGACCCCTCTGCGGCTGTGGGAACCGCGGGTGCCTGGAAGCCCTGGCCTCGGGGACAGCCATCGCCCGCCGGGCGCGCGCCCTGTTGGCGGCAGGCCGCCAGAGCCGGCTGCGCGACATGCCGGCCTTCACCGCGGCCGAGGTGGTGGCGCTGGCCGCGGCAGGGGACGCCCTCGCGCGCGAGGTCTGGGAGGGGGCGGTCGGCTGGCTTGCCCTGGGGGTGGGTGCCCTCATCACGATCCTGGCCCCGGAGCGGATCATCATCGGGGGAGGGGTGGCCAAGGCGGGCACGCTGCTCTTCGAGCCCCTGCGGCGCCAGGTGCGCGAACGGGTCAAGCTCGTCCAGGCGGAGAAGGTGCAGATCCTTCCGACGGCCCTGGGGGATGACGTTGGCGTCCTGGGCGCCGCGGCGCTGGCCCTGCAGGAGTGAACCGCGCGATCCGCTCGAATCCGCCCGCCTCGACGGCGCCAGCCTCAGCCCTGCGGGACCTGTTCGCCCCCCGTTCCGAGCTCAGCTCTTCCATTGTGCGCTCCGTCGACGCGGCCTCCGACAGCTTTTCCGATTGCCATCGCCTGGATGGTCGGGCATACTACACCGGGAGGGTTGCTCTGCTCCGAACACGTATGCGAAAGTCTCTGCACAATTCCAATGCTGGCTCACCGCCTGATCCCGATCGGACGCGACGCAGGCTCCTAGCGCTAGGGATCCTCAGCGCCGGCGTGGTGGGGCTGTCGCGGCGGGCGGGGGCCCAGTCCTTCGACTCCTCGCCGGTGGGACGGACGTTGCGCTCCGTCCGGATTTGGTGGGGGAACCTGAACCGCGAGCCCGACCCGGGTGACTGGGAGGCCTGGGACTTCGGCCGGTTCGTATCCACCGACCGGCCCCAACCCCGGAGGTGGTCGAGCGGGGGCATCACCCTGACCTGGATCGGCCATTCCACCTTTCTGATCAACCTGGAGGGCACCACGATCCTGACCGATCCGGTCTTCAGCCAGTGGATCGGGGTCAGCCTGCCGGGCCTGCCCACACTGGGCCTCCGGCGCTTCGTCCCCCCGGCCCTCCAGATCCGCGACCTTCCGCCGATCGACCTCATCCTCGTGTCACATGCCCACATGGACCACTACGACATTCCGTCGTTGCGCCGACTCCCGCGAGATGTGCCCATCATCATGGCCCGCGATACGCGGGAGTTCATCGAGGGGCTGGGGTATCGTCACCTCCAGGAGCTGGACTGGGGGCAGACGGCAGAGGTGGGAGGCGTGCGCATCGAGGCGCTGCCGGTGAAGCACTGGGGGCGCCGCTATCCGTGGGATCGGGATCGGGGGTACAACGGATTCCTCCTGACCAGGCACAAGCGCAGCATCCTCTTTGCCGGCGATACGGCGTATACCGAGCGGCTCCCTGCGGCGATTCGAGGGCGGCGGGTCGACGTGGCCCTCTTGCCCATCGGCGGGTACGATCCGTATATCCACAGCCACGCCAGTCCCGAACAGGCTTGGGAGCTGTTCCACGCCGTGGGGGCCCGCTACCTCGTCCCTATGCACTGGCGCACGTTCCGCCTCTCGCACGAGCGGCCGTTCGAGCCGCTCCAGCGCCTGGTCACGGCGGCAAACGGCACAGCGCCTCGACTGGCCCTCCGCGACATCGGCGCCACCTGGCGCCTGCCGGCCTGATCCTCCCGCCGCGGGTGTCCGGGAGGTGTCCCTCCCTCCGGTCCCTGTGAGTGCTGTTCCCCTTTGACAAACGCTGCGCGTGGCAATATAGTGCGCTAACTGCAGTGGGTCAGGCGCCTTCCGGGATCGCAGCAGACGGGAGGCGGGTTCCCTCCGGTCCTGACCGGGGGGTCGGATGAGCCAACGCCGCTTCTCCGCGGTGGCGGCCAGTACTCGATCAAAATTTTTTCGGAATTCGCCCTGAGGCGTGCGGGCGGACATCTTTGCACTCGGGGACATTCGGAAACCCTGCCGCCTGGGATCGCGTCCTGTCACCGCTCGGCGCCCCGGAGGAGGCGGGCGGGGCGAGGGAGGAGCCGTGAGCGATTACGTGTGTCGATTTTGCGGGCACGTCGTCCGCGGGCGGGCACGGCCTCCGGCCTATTGTCCGAAGTGCAATCTGACCTTCTTCGTCCAGCTCCACGCGAGCACGGAAGTAGGGGTGCCTCCGCCCCCCAGCCCGTCCCCGGCCGCTCCCCCGTCGCAGCCCGAGACCGCCGAGTCGGTGAGCCAGGAGCCGATGGATGACAGCCAGCTCAGGCGACTGCTCTCAAGTCCGACCGTCAAAGCCTCCCGCAAAGAGCGCCGCGCCGCCCGCCGCGTTCAGCCCTCCCCGCCCCTAGAGCTGCTGCTGCCCCGCCACGTGCCCATCCCGGTGCTGGATATCAGCACGATGGGCGTTCTCATCGAGCACGAAAGCGCCTTCCGATTCGGAGAAACCTTCGACGCCGAGTTTCGCCGGGCCGGTCGAAAGGTGTCGCTGCGCGCGGAGGTCGTTCGCAGCGCCGTCAGCCTCGTCAAGAGCAGCAGCGGCTCTGCGATCCGTTATCGCACCGCCTTCAAGTTTCTGGATCCACCCCTCCCCGTGCTGCTGGCCCTGCTCCCCGAGCTTCCCGGGAAAGACTAGGGCCCCGCCTCCCGGCAACCATGGACGAGCAGATTTCGCCGCTGGGGGCGGCCGGTCGCGTCGCCCCGCCGCGAGAGATCAGCCGCGCATCGCCGCGACCAGGAGTCCCGGTCCGACCGCGACGAGAGCCGAGGCGGTAACCCGCCGTTCTCCAAAGGGCTCGCCAAGCACGCGCCATCCCAGCTTGAGCGCTCGGAAATTTCGCTTGACGTTGTCCTGGCACCTGCGATAAAAATGTCGACATTCGACAATATGCTTTCGCCCGCCGGGCAGAGATCTCGATGCCGCGCGATACGCGAAGCCGCATGCCTCCATTCCGAGCCCCGCTGCTTGACGGCGTCACCCCCGTGGCCTACCGGACCATCGCCGAGCAGGTGGCCCACCATATCCGCCGGGCCATTGCCGAGGGAAAGATCCGTCCCGGTGAGCGCCTGCTGGAGGTCGCCACGGCCCGTCAGATGAAAACGAGCCGGGCTCCGATCCGTGAGGCCCTGGCCCAACTGCAGCGGGAGGGGCTGGTGGTCAAGACGCCCAACCGGGGCGCTCGGGTCGTGGAGCTGACCGAAGACATGGTGCGGGGCGTGGCGAGCCTGCGGGGGGTGCTGGAAGGTTTCGCGGCCTACCTGGCTGTCGACCAGCTGGCCCCCGCGGATTACGCGGCGCTGCAGGCCATCGTGACCGAGATGGAGCGGGCGGCGCGCCGGGAGGCCTTCGCAGAGGTCATCGAGCTGGATTACGAGTTCCACGCCTTCATCTGCCGAGCCTCCGGGCATTCGATCCTTTACGATGTCTGGTCTGGAATGGACGGCAAGGTGCGCCTGTTCCTGTCGGCCACCAACCTCATGTACCGGGACATGAAGGCCATCGTGCGGGGCCACCAGGAGATCCTGGACGCGCTGCGCCGCCGGGACAAGGCCCGAGCCAGCCGGGTGATGGGCGATCACCTGGGAGAGGTCGTCGGTCTCTTCTTGACCAAGGTGATTCAAGGGCGGCCCGCACGGCGGGCAAGCCGTTCCCCGTCGGCCCGGCACGTCCGGCGAGCCGGGAGCTTGGCGGCCAAGCGTCGCGGCCGCTGACCCGCGGCTGGGGGATGGGGGCGGCGATGGGGGGGCGCAGTCTCGATGGGAAGGACAGCCAGCGCGACCGGGGTGGGGACCCGAAGGTCTCGCCGGTCGGATCGCGCAACATCGGCGTCGCATCCCGTGATGCCGCACAGACGAGAGGAGGGCAGGCGATGAACAGGCGCAGCTTCTGGTTGGGGTTGTTCGGGATTGCCGTGCTGCTCGCCAGCGTGGCCTGGACCGTGCCGGCCACGGCCGCGGAAGAGCAGGATACCCTGAACACGATCATCAAGCGCGGGGAGCTGATCGTCGGCACATTCGACTTCTTCCCGCCCTGGGGGTTCCGGGACGCCCAGAACAACATTGTGGGAATGGACCCGGAGATCGCCAAAGACTTGGCCGACGTGTTGAAGGTCAAGCTCACCCTGGTCCCCGTGCCCACCACCCAGGACCGGATCAACTTCCTGCTGTCCGGCAAGATCGACGTGGCCATCTCGAACTTCACGGCGACCCTGGAGCGATCCAAGGCCATCACGTTCACCGATCCCTACGTCATCGACGGGATTGGCGCCATCTTCCGCAAGGACGCCAAGATCAAGGATTGGAAGGATCTGAATGGAAAGCGTGTAGCCGTCACAACGGGGTCCACGGGAGAGATCCTAGTGAAGCAGGAGGCTCCCAAGGCGAACATCCTGCGCTTTGACCAAGCCTCCACGGCCCTCCTGGCGGTCCAGCAGGGGAAGGCAGACGCCCAGGTCGAGGATTACACGTACACGGTTTACCACGCCGGTCGCGAGAAGAGCCTGGCCTACCTCAACAAGCCGTTGTCCTTCCAGCCGTACTGCTTTGGCGTCCGGAAGTTCGATCAGGAGTGGCTGAATTACCTCAACTTCTACATCTACCGCCTGCAGCAGAGCGGCCAGATGAAGGAGCTCTACAAGAAGTATTTCGGAGCTGAGCCCTTCCGCGTCTCGCCGACCTGGTAGCCGGCTCCCGGGAGGACGCCCCCGGCCTGTCCCGGCCGGGGGCGATACTCCACGGGGCGGTGTACCGTTGCGAACTGAGAGGTTGGCCGCCGTATGCACGGATACGTCTTCCAGTTCCGTCCAGTCTTCCAGGAGCTGCCCCTGCTGCTCAACGGGGCCCTGGTGACACTCCACATCTCTTTCTTGACGCTCGTCTTCAGCTTGGGGGTGGGGACCGCCGGCGCGCTGTGCCGGCTCTCGCGCTTTCGCTGGCTTCGCGTGCCGGCTGCCTGGTACGTGGAGTTCATCCGCAATACCCCCTTGCTCGTCCAGCTCTTTTTCATCTATTTCGGCCTGAGCCAGATCGACATCCAGGTTCCCAACTACACGGCGGGGCTCATCGGGCTGGTGGTGAACAACGGGGCCTATCTCACGGAGATCGTCCGGGCGGGCATCGAGGCCATCCACAAGGGCCAGTTCGAGGCCGGGCTGTCCCTCGGGTTGAGCTATCCCCAGCTGATGCGCTACGTGGTCTTCCCGCAGGCCTTTCGAGTCATCTACCCGCCCATGTGCAACCAGCTCATCGGCATCATCCTCTGGTCCTCGCTGGTGTCCACCATCTCGGTCGAGGATTTGGCGCTGCGCGGGAAGGAGCTGGCGTCGACCACGTTTCGCTCCTTCGAGACGTATCTGGTCGTGACACTGATCTACGTCGTCATGACGCTCACCATCTCGGGGATCCTGAAGCTTATGGGGCGCCGGCTGTTCCGCCGCCCCGCTTAGCCCCGCCCCAGACGCGGGGACGCCACGAGGTTTCGCAGGCCGCCATGCCACAGTACGTGCAAAATTCCCTCAACATCTACGATGCCATCCTCTTCCTACAGGGGCTCGGGAACACAGTCGCGCTCTGCGTGGCGGGCCTGGGGCTGGGGACGCTGATCGCCGTGGTCGTGGGCTTGGCCCGGGCCTCGCGGGTCCGCTGGCTCTGGGTGCCGGCGGCAGCCTACATCGAGGTGATTCGGGATTCCCCCCTGCTCATGCAGCTCTACCTGATCTTTTTCGCCCTCCCGCTGATGGGTCTGGATGTGCCGATCTTCATGGCGGGGGTGGCCGCGCTGATGGTCAACTCCAGCGCCTTCATGGCGGAGATCGTCCGGGCGGGGATCCAGTCGGTGGGGAGGGAGCAGTGGGACGCGGCCCGCGGGCTGGGGATGGGGTATCTCCAGGCGATGCGCTGGGTGGTCCTGCCGCAGGCTGTCCGGGTAATGATTCCGCCGGGGGTGGGGCTGCTCATCGGTCTGATCAAAGATTCGTCCATCGTCTCCGTCCTCAGTTACCTGGAGCTCACCCGGGTGGGCCAGATCCTCATGGAGAAGACCTTCCTCTCGTTCCAGGTGTTCGGGATCGTGGCGGTGCTCTACTTCCTCCTGTGCTACCCGCTGTCGCGGCTGGCCCTGTATGCGGAACGGAGGTTGAAGGTCAGTGGTTAAGGTCAAGCAGGTCAACAAGTTTTTCGGACACCTCCACGTCCTCAAGGACATCAGCCTGGACGTGAGCCGGGGGGAGGTCGTGGTCATCATCGGGCCCAGCGGCTCGGGCAAGAGCACTCTGCTCCGCTGCCTGAACTATCTGGAGCCGGTGCAGTCGGGGGAGATCTGGATCGACGGCATCCGGCTGGATCACCACAAGACCAACATCCGCCAGGTGCGCGCCGAGGTGGGCATCGTCTTCCAGTCGTTCAACCTCTTTCCGCACCTGACGGCCCTTCGCAACGTGATGCTGGCTCCCCTGGTGGTGCGCGGCCGCCCCGGGGCGGATGTGCGGAGAGAGGCGCTGGCCCTGCTGGCCAAGGTGGGGTTGCAGGATAAGACCGAGGCCTACCCGGCCCAGCTCTCGGGCGGGCAGCAGCAGCGGGTGGCCATCGCGCGGGCCCTGGCCATGCAGCCCAAGCTGATGCTCTTCGACGAGGTCACGTCGGCCCTGGACCCGGAGTTGGTTCGGGAGGTCCTGGACGTCATGAAGCAGCTCGCCCGCGACGGGATGACAATGATCGTCGTCACCCACGAGATGAGCTTCGCGCGGGAAGTGGCGACCCGCGCGATCTTCATGGACGGGGGGCGGATCGTCGAGGAGGGGACGCCGCAGGCGATCTTCGACCACCCGCAGAACCAGCGGACGCAGGAGTTCCTGGGAAAGATCCTCTAGTCCGGCTACGGGGCTCCGCCGCTATGCGGCGGCGGAGCGCGGCCAGGAGGGAGCACGATGGTGGATGTACACGAGACGACACGACAGGCCGTGATCGGTTGGGATGTGAGCCGGGTGGTCTTCCGCGACCTGGAGCGGGACTATCCCGTGGTGGAGCGGGGGGAGGGAATCTACCTGTTCGACACCAAAGGCCGGAAATACATCGACGGCTCCGGCGGCTCGTCCGTGGTCACGTCCATCGGCCACGGGAGCGCTCGGGTGGCTGCAGTCATGGCGGAGCAGGCCCGGACCATCGCCTTCAGCCCAGCCCACTGTTTCGCCAACACGCCCCACATCCAGCTCTGCCAGAAGATCGCCGAGATCGCGCCCGCGGGCATGGCGCAGACCTTTTTGCTGTCCGGGGGGTCGGAGGCCACCGAGAACGCCGTCAAGTTCGCGCGCCAGTACGAGTTCGAGCGGAACAACCGCGGCAAGGTCACGGTGATCGGCCGCTGGCAGGGCTTCCACGGGAACACTTTCGGGGCCATGACCGCCAGCGGCCACACCTACCGCCGCCGGATCTACGGCCCCATGCTGGGCCACGCCGTGAAGATCCCCCCCTGCTACTGCTACCGCTGCGACTGGGGGCTGACCTACGGGCAGTGCCATCTGGAGTGCGCCCGGGCGCTGCGGAAGGCCGTCCGCCAGGAAGGCCCGGAGAACGTCTTGGCGTTCATCGCCGAGCCGGTGGTGGGGGCGGCGCTGGGGGGCGTGCCGGCCGTGCCGGAATACTTCGGACTGATCCGCGAGATCTGCGACGAGCTGGATGTGCTGTTCATCGCCGACGAAGTGATGACCGGGTTCGGTCGCACGGGGGCGAACTTTGGGATGGACCACTGGCACGTCGTCCCCGACATCATCGCCACCGCCAAGGGGATCTCGGGCGGCTACACGCCGCTGGCGGCCGTGTTGCTGCACGAGCGAATCATCGAGTTGCTGCGCTCGCACAAGAGCAATTTCCGCGGCGGACACACCTACTGCGCCAACCCGCTGTCGGCGCGGGTAGGGATGGAGGTCCTGGACATCATCCGGGAGCAGGGGCTGGTCGAGAACAGCCGGCGGATGGGTCTGCGCCTGCTGGAGGGGCTCCAGCGGCTGTTGGACCACCCGACGGTGGGGGACGTGCGGGGCAAGGGGCTCATGGCCGGCGTGGAGTTCGTCCGCGACAAGCGAACCAAGGAGCCGTTCCCAGTGGAGTACCAGTTCGGCAAGCGGGTCTTCGAGGAGGCCTTCGTCCGCGGGCTGGTCGTCTTCGCCGGCAGCGGGACGGTGGATGGGGTGGCCGGCGACCACCTGCTCTTGGCTCCTCCCTTCATCATCACCGAGGGCCAGGTGGACGATCTCCTCGGAATTTTGAACGAGGCCATCGGCGCGGTGGAGAAGGCGCTGCCGCCGGGGCTGCGAGGATAGGCCCGCGGCGCGGGTTCAATTGGGCCGACGTGCCCAGGAGGCCATATGGGTGCCCAGGTCTTTCGAGACTTCAAGAAGGAATACCCGGTCATCGTGCGAGGCAAGGGGGTGTTCCTCTACGATCGGGCCGGGCGCGAGTATCTCGACGCCGTCGGAGGCATTTCGGTGGTGAACGTCGGACACGGCGTGCCCGAGATCATCGCCGCCATGCGGGGCCAGGCCGAGCAGGTGGCCTTCGTCCACGGCGGCTCCTTCGCCAACGAGCCGGCCATGGCGCTCTCGGAGGAGTTGGCGACCTGGGCGCCGAAGGGTATGGGCCACGTCCTGCTCTTGTCCGGCGGCTCCGAGGCCACCGAGACCGCCATGAAGCTGGCCCACCAATACCACCTGGAGCGGGGGAGGGAAGGGAAGTACCGCATCATCTCCCGTTGGATCAGCTATCACGGCAACACCATCGGGGCCCTGTCCATGTCGGGGCGCACGGCCTGGCGGCGAGAGTTCACACCGTACCTTCAGAGCTTCCCAAAGATCCACCCACCGTATTGCTACCGGTGCCCGTACGGGACGAGCTATCCGGGCTGTGGGATCGCCTGTGCCGAGGATCTCGAGCGGGTGATCTCGCTGGAAGGCGCCGAGGGGATCGCGGCCTTCATCGCCGAGCCGGTGATCGGGACCTCCGCCGCCGGGGTCACTCCGCCCCCCGAGTACTACCCGCGCATCCGGGAGATCTGCGACAAGCACGACATCCTCTTCATCGCCGACGAGGTGATCACCGGCGTGGGCCGGACGGGAAAAAACTTCGCAATCGAACACTGGGGAGTCATACCGGACATGATCACGACGGCGAAGGCCCTGAGCAGCGGGTATGCACCGCTCGCCGCGGTGATTCTGCACGACAAGGTGTATGACGCCATCGCCTCCGGGTCGGGCCACATGACGCAGGGGTTTACCTACTCCGGCCATCCGTTGTGTTCCGCGGTCGGCCTAGCCGTGCTCACGTACCTCAAGGAACACAAGCTGGTGGAGAATGCCGCTCGTGTCGGGCGCGTCTTGCTTCAGCGGCTGGAGACGCTCAAGCGGTTTTCCATCGTGGGCGATGTGCGCGGGACCGGCTTGATCCTGGGGGTGGAGTTCGTGGCCGACCAGGCCACCAAGCGACCTTTCCCGCCGGAGGCCGGCGTCACGCGCCGGATCGTGGAGGCCGTGCTGGCGCAGGGGGTGGTGGTGGTTCCGGGCATGAGCGGTATGATCGACGGGGTGGCCGGCGACCACATCCAGATCAGCCCTCCCTACATCTTCAGCGAGTCGAACGTCGAGCAGCTGGTCGCGGCGCTGGAGTCTGCGATCCAGATGGTCATGCGGGACACGCCGCGGGCAGGAGGCTAGGGGGCCCGCCGGGCGAGTTCCTGGCGGATGCTCTGCAGGTGTTGCAGGAGTCCGGACGTATTCACCTTCAGCCGCTCGGCGATCTCCCCCCAATTCAGCCGTCCCGTGGCCCACAGTCCCAGCACGGCGTCCGGCGACGCATGCCCCGCCTCGGCCAGGGCCAGGACGACCGCAACCTCGCCGTAGTCCAGTTTCTGATCGTGCAGGTCCGAGATCACCCGTGGTTTCACCCGGAAGATGCGAGCCAGCTGCGCCTCGGCAGCCGCCTCTCCCAGGCGAGTGGCTGCCTCTTCCACGCGCAGCGCAGCGTTCCCGATGCGCTCCTCGGTGTCCGCGGGTTGAGCCGCCAGAATGCACGCGTCCGGCAGCCAGACCAGAAACCAGAGCGCCAAGCATACGCTCCACGCCTGTCGTCTCCGCATATCTTCACGCCTTTCTTGTTTCCGCATGACGCCGTGGCCCGTCCGTCCCGGATGCCGCTTCACGCGCCCCCCACTATCGCACGGTCCCGCCGGTGCCGGCAACCCCGGTCAACGCAGGAAGGCGAGGTACCAGACGATGAGCGTTTCCCCCCAGAAGAGGGCCACCACGGCCCCCAGGGCCAGGAACGGTCCAAAGGGCATGTGCTGGCGACGGCCCACCCGCCGCAGGACGATGAGGCCGACGCCCACGCCCGCGCCCGACAGACAGCCGATCAGGATCGTGAGGATCACCGCCCGCCAGCCCAGGAAGGCGCCCACCATGGCGACGAGATTGAGGTCGCCCTCTCCCATGGCGTCCTGGCCGTAGACAACCCCTCCGTAGTAGAGCACCAGGTACAGGAACCCGGCGCCGGCCAGCATGCCGATCACCCGATCGAGGATGGGCGGACCGCCCAGGAACAGGCCGGCCAGCAGCCCCAAGGGGATGCCCGGAAGCGTGATAGCGTTGGGGATGATCTGGTGGTCGAGATCGATGAAGGTCGCGGCCACCAGCGCGGACAGGAAGACGAGGAGGACGCCCCCCACCGGCGAGACCCCGAAGCGGGCGACCGTCAGGGCGAACAGGATACCGGTCAGGCCTTCGACGAGCGGGTAGCGCCATGAGATGGGTGCCCGGCAGGCGCGGCACCGGCCGCGGAGGATGAGGAAGCTGAGGAGGGGGATGTTGTCCCACGGGCGGATGGGCGCCCCGCAGGCCGGGCAGTGTGAGCCGGGGAACACCAGGCTTTCCTCCCGGGGCAGACGATGGATGCACACATTCAGGAAGCTTCCCACCACCAGACCGAAGAGAAAGGCGACGACGACTTCGGGAGATCCAGGCATGGGAACTGCCCTCGGGTGGTTACAGTCCGATTGGCGTCTACGGCCCGGAGCCTCCGGGCCGCGGCGGAGCGCCGGTCGCCCCGGCCGTGTTCCCCGGCGCCGGACGGCTCGAAGGACGCCCGGCGGCGCTGCAGGGGCCGGGGCACTCCTTCCGCGCCTGAAAGATCATCTCGCACAGTCCGACGTAACGGAGGTCCTGGACGCTGTACCCCGCGGCCATGAGCCGCTGCATGAGACCGGCGCGCGTGTAGTGGGTGATATGCTCGTGAGCATAGGCGCCCGGCAGGAGCTTCCCGTAGATCCACTCTAGAACCCCCCAGAGCCGTCGGTCGTAGTCCGGCGTGCCCAGGATCAAAGTTCCGCCGGGGCGGAGCACGCGGGTCATCTCGTGCATGACCTCGGGGAGGTCGGGAACGTGCTCGATGACTTCGGAGCAGATGACCACGTCGCACGCGGCATCGCGGACCGGCAAGGCGAAGATGCTTCCGTTGACCAGACGGGAATGGGACCTGCGCAGGAAACGGAGCTTGGGCAGCAGGATGTCCAGCCCGACGGCGGCGGGCAGTCCCTGGATGATCCGGCTGGAGCCACAGCCGATATCCAGGACCGTCCCGCGACCGTCCGGCGAGGCCGCCCGCAGGAACGCGAGGATGGTGCGGTGCCGGGCCCGCTGCCAGTAGCGCTGGAGCGGGATGGGGCTGTCGAAGGCGCGGTGGTCGTAGTCGGCCGACTCGACCGAGTTGCGGAGCCGCCACATGCGGACCAAGGTCCTGAGGTAGGCCCAGCCGAACTGGAGGAGCTTGGCGTGGGAACGGCCGGAGCTCCGGGCCATGTAGTGAAAGGGAACCTCCCGGATATGCCATCCCCGGCCGTGCACGCGGATCAGAATCTCCTCCAGGACATCGAAGTCGCGCGCCGCCAACCTCAGGTTCGTGAGGGCATCCCGCCGGTACATGCGGAAGCCGCTGGAGAGGTCACGGATGTCCATGGACAGGGCGCGACGGTAAACGCGGTTCAGGATGTGGCTCAGCAGGCGGCGAAGCAGCCCCATGTCGGCCCGGCCGCCCGGGGCATACCGAGAGGCGATCAGGATCTCGGCCGCCTCGCGCTGTCTCCAGAACTCTTCGAGGAAGATCGGACGGTGGGACAGGTCGGCGTCCATGGTTGCCACATAGGGGGCCTGCGTGGCGGCGAAGCCGGCGGCCAGGGCGCCCGCATACCCGGGCGCCTGCTGATGAACCACGCGGGCCCCGCGCTTGGCGGCGGCGTCCGCGGAGCCGTCGGTGGATCCGCCGTCCACCACCAGGATCTCCCAGCGGGTCCCCAGCCCGTCCAGCGTGTCGCGCAGCGCCGGCAGGAGGAGCTCCAGGTTCTCCCGCTCGTTCAATGCGGGGATCACCACGGCGAGATCCGGCGGGTCAGACAAGGACCTCATGGCGTCGACCGCCCCTCCCCCGGGCTGCCCTCGGAGGCCGCGGACGTTCGAGCGCGCCTCAGCCGAGCCGCCAGGCGAGCGGATTGCGGGACGCGCTGCGCCCCCGCCTCGTAGATGCGCAGGGCCGCCGTCGGGTCGTGCAGCGCCTCGTAAGCCGCCCCCAGATTCAGGTAGGCATCCTCGTAGGTCGGATTCAGCCGGATGGCCTGCTCCAGCCAGGGGAGCGCGTCCGCCGGGCGGCCGGTGCGGATCAGGAGGACGCCCAAGTTGTTCCGTGGGAGGGCGGAAGTGGGCGCGGCGCTAAGCTCGGCCTCGAACTCCTCGCGGGCGGCCGGCAGGTCCCCCCAATCCAGCAGCAGTTCACCCAGATTGTTGTGGACGAGGGCCCGAACCTTGACCGGCAGATCCGGCTGCCTCCCCATGGCGCGATAGAAGTCCAGCGGGTCGGCCCAGGGCTGAAGCCGCAGCAGGGTCAGGCCGATGTATCCGGCGATCAGAATAGCGAGGCCGACAGCGCCCCAGTTGGAGATCCACAGGGGGGTCCGGGCCTCGAGGGCGTGGGCAAGAAGGGCCCCCAGGAGGATGCACCAGCCCACCGACGGCGCGTACAGGAACCGCTCGGCGGTAAAGAAGCCAAACTGCGGGGCCGGGGCATACAGGACCAGGGCGAGCGAAGGCACGAGCAGGATCGGGAGCCAGGCCACCCAGGGAAAGAGAGAGCGGGATCGGCGCCAGGCGGCCAGCAGCCCGACCACCAGTCCTCCAAGTGCAGCCGCGCCGCCGAGGGCGGTGGGGGGCACGGGCACTACCCGAAGGGCGCGGAAGAAATGGAGCGCGGGGAGCGGAAACAGAAGGACCCGGGCATATTCTCCCAGGATGGCCAGGAGCCCCACCAGACGGAGGCGGGCCGGCCGGAAGCCGAGCGCGAAGCCTGCCGGGGCATGCGCCAAGCCCGTGCGGAGCCCCCAGTACAGACCCCCCGCCGCGAGCAGGGGGGCCAGCCGGGCCAGCGCGCCCAGCCACCGGCGGTGCGGCGGACATTCTTTCGGGTCTGAGATTTCCCACGTGATCCAGGCTGCGGGAAGCACCGCCACCGACTCTTTGCAGAGGAGCGCTGCCAGGAGTGCCACCCCCGCCAGGCTCCCCCAGGCCCAGGCGGCAGGTCGGGTCGCCTCCCGCATCCCGAGAAGTGCCAGCAGGGCCGCCAGCGCGAACGTTGTGGAGACCAGATCCACCCGACCCTGGATCCACGCCACCGCCTCCGTATGGGCGGGCAGCACGGCGAACAACACGGCGGCGATCCAGGCGGTCATCGGCCGACGCATCGTCCGCAGCGCGACGACGTACACCAGGAGGCTCGCCAGGACATGCCAGAGCAGGTTGCTGAGATGGTAGCCTGCCGGGTTCGTTCCCCAGAGCGTCCAGTCGAGGCGGTAGAGCAGGGTGATGAGGGGGCGGTAGTAGGGCAAGATGACATCGGTCACGTGGACCTGACTCCGGAAGACGCCGGACAGGCTGGATGGCCCCGTCACCAGCGGGTCCGCCAGGATCACCAGCGGGTCGTCGAAGACAAAATCGAAGCGGACCGTTCCGACGGAGGCCACCATGGCGATGAGGATCACCAGGATCAGCCGGCGGACGCCGGCGTGTCGATCGGTCCCGGAGAGCCAGGCGGACAACCACGGGCCGGGCGGCTGGCTCATTTTGCCGCCTCCGGGGTGGTGCGTCCCCGCATCTCGGCCAGGACCTTCTCGATCTCCCGTTTCGCAATCTGGCGGACCACCTCATTGGAGGCGTGCTCGTACATGTTCTGCCAGAGCTCGAGCGCGGTCTCCAGGGCGCCGGTTTTGGTGTACAGGCGCGCGATGAAGCGGGACAGGTAGGGCGGCCGTCCGGGCAGGCGATTGGCCACCAGCCACCAGCGCAGGGCCTCCGGGTAATCCTTCAATTCCAGGTAGGAGAGGCGCCCGAGGTCGTGCGGCAGCTCCCAGCGATCGGGATTGGCCGCGATCCCTTTCTGGTAGATGGCGATGGCCTGCGGAACTTGATGGGCGATGTCCAGGAAGAGGCCACCCAGCCGGTAGGCCTCCACGAAGTGGGGATCCAGGCTGGTGGCCAGGTCCACCAAGGGATACAGCTGGGGAAGGGGCTCGTGGGATTCGATCCGCCCCCCGAAGTACTGCACGGTACGCAGCCAGTAGAGATCCGCGGCCAGCGGGTGAAAGCCGAGGAGGAGCGGGCGCAGGACCGCCGCGCGGGGAAGGATCAGGAAGTTCTCTTTGGCGGACTGGATGGTCGGCGCCCGGGCCTCCAGGGTCCGGTTCAACGGGACCGTGGCGGCCAGAGTGCCCACGACCAGGCCGAGTCCCAGCAGTGCACCGCGCCTCATTTGAGGTCCCGCTGTCCGAAGATGATGATGGCTGTCACCAGGAGTACGGCGATGTAGGCGGTCCCGTAGAGCAGGGCCAGGGGGAGATACCCCGGCCCCAGCGGGAGGTGATAGATGCTGGCCTCCGTGATGTTGAAGCGACTGAGGTTGGGGAGAAGCGTGTAGAGGCCGGCGGCCAGGGCGCGAACGGCGGGGCTGCCCAGCTGCTGTGCAAACGCCTTGAGGTCCGCGCTCAATCGCCCGATGACAAACAGGGACAGGGTGAAGATAGCGCTCAGCGTCGGCGTGGTAAATGTGGAGAAGAGGATGGCCGCCGCCGTCAACAGGAGCAGCTCGACATAGGCGAGCAGGACGGCCGGCATCAGCTCGAAGCTCCAGCGGCCCTCCAGGACGCGGGTGAGACACAGGAGGCCCGCGGCCATCACCGCCACGTTGACCAGCAGCGTCAATCCGAGGCCGCAGAATTTCCCCAGAATGAACTCGGCCCGCCGCACCGGGCGGGTCATCACCGGATAGATGGTCCGCCGGTCGATCTCCCGCGAGACCAGTCCCACCCCGATGAACACGGCGATGAGAAGCCCGACGACAGAGATGGCGGCTATCCCCAGATCCTTGACGATCTTCTCCTCGCCCCCGACGGACAAGCTCACCAGAATGGTCGAGCTGCCGATCATAGCCAGGGCGAACACCAGGAGGGCGTACAGCACCCGATCACGGACCGCCTCGGTGAAGGCCATGAGGGCGACGGCAGCGATCCGCTTCATGCCTGTCCCCCGGCGCGCACCTCGGCCAGGAAGAGCGTCTCGAGGCTCCGCTTCTGGGGCGTCACGGCTGTGATGCGTCCCCCCAGCTCCATGACCGTTCTGAGAAAGGGATCGACCTCCGCCTGCCCGCCCAGCCGGAACAGCGCCCGGTCCCCCTGGACCAGTGGGGGTCCCCCGGCCAGTCCCTCCAGCCGCCGCAAGGCTCCGGGCGGAAGCCCGGCGGTCGTGACGTCCACGGACTCGACCTCGCTCCCCAGCAGCTCGTCCAGCCGACCCACCCGGACCAGGCGGCCGCCCAGCAGGATGCCCACCCGGTCGCAGATGATCTCCACGTCGGGAATGATGTGGGTGCTGAAGAACACCGTGCGGCCCTCGTCCCGGAGGCGCAGGATGATATCCCGCACTTCCTTGCGGCCGATGGGATCCAGGCCGGACATGGGCTCGTCCAGGATGACGAGCCGCGGATCGCCCAGCAGGGCCTGCGCCAGGCCGATCCGCTGCAGCATCCCCTTGGAGTACTTGCGAAGCTGCAGGCGTCCCGCCTTCACCAGTCCCACCAGGGCGAGCAGGGCGGCGATCTGTTCCCGGGCCCTCTGCCGGGCCAGGCCGGCCAGCTGGGCCATGTACGCGAGGAACTCCTCTCCCGTGAGATACTCGTAGAAATTCGGGCTCTCGGGGAGGAAGCCGATCTGGGATCGGAGGCGAGCCGTTTCCACGTCCTGGTCCAGCAACCAGGCCTGACCGGATGTGGGGCGGACCAGGCCAGTCAGGATCTTGATCGTGGTGGTCTTTCCGGCGCCGTTGGGACCGAGGTATCCGAATATCTCCCCGGCCTCCACGGAGAGATCCAGGCTATGAAGGACACGCGTCTTACGTCCCCAGAATCCGCTCCGGTAATCCTTCGAGACGCCTGCGATTCGGATGGCTGGCATTTCCACCTGCTCAGGCCGGATGTGCGTGCGGGCAGCCCCGGCCGCCGCGCGCCGCGTCCGGCTGGATCGAGGGGCCGTGGACGCGCGGCTGATTGTAGGAGGTGGGATTCACGAGTGTCAAGACCGACGCCGCCGATTTGGCGCCACCAATCAGGACAAGACCCCTGTTGCCGGGAATCAGGGTGCTCCAGCCGCTCTGGCGCAGAGCCAACTGGCCACAGGGGCGGACACCATGCCAGGTGCGACCGGATCGGAAACCGTGCGGGCAGCTTGAGGGCAGAGGAGAAAAACAGTGTCCGGACCGACCAGGGACGGGACGCACGCGGCGCGGGAGATCGAACGAGGAATCACTCTCCCGTCCATAATCCATAGACGGACGAGTAGCCCACGGAGCCACCGGATCCAGAGTTGCCGGGCGGGCTGACCGGTGCATTGTAGGTCCCCGCCAAGCTTGCCCCCTTGCTGTAGACATAGATGTCGTCATTGATGGCGGGAACCGACCCGCTGGTGAGCACCGGGCACAGCTGGTACGGAACGCCCCACGGGTCGTTGTCGGGGACGTTGACATAGTAGGCGTTGCGCAACGCGTCGATGCTGGGGGGATATTGATTATTGTCGTTGGCGTAGGTGACGGACATCGTAACCGCCAGCTTGGTGTCGGATGCCGCGCGCGAGTATCTGGCGCGCCGCATGGCCCCTTGAAGACTGGGGATCGCGATGGCAGCGAGAATGCCAATGATTGCCACGGTGATGAGCAGCTCGATCAGCGTAAAGCCGTGTTCTCTTGCTGCCCGGCGATCCATGGCCACCTCGTTCAGCCTCGGTGCAATCCGAGTTCCACCGGGGATGCGGCCTCTCCTCTCTACATGTACCACATGCGCGGGGGAGAGTCCACGGGCAGGTGGCGCGTGCCACCTGCCCGTGGACAACCGCGCGACACGTGCCGATCAGTTCCCCGACCAGGACCCGTACATGGCGGAGTACCCGACGCTGCCGCCCTGGCCCGTAACGGGGAAGGCGGCGCTCCCCACGACGCCGGTGGTGTTGGCCAGCGCATCGGCCGCCGGACAGGTTGACGGGCCCGCCCCCAAGCTGCAGGTCCACACGTCGTCGGTCGACGCCGGAACCTTATTGCCCCCGGTGTCAAAGATGACGTATGCGTTGTTCCACGGGTCGTTGTCCGGGACGTTGGCGTAGCCGGAGTTCCGCAGGACCGCCAGGCTGGCGGGGTACAGGTTTGCGTCGTTGGCGTACACGATCATCTGCGTGGTGGCGGTCTTCGTGTCGGCCGCCGCCCGGGAGTACTTCGCCCGCCGCTGGGCGCTCATCAGGTTCGGGATGGCGATGGCGGCCAAAATACCAATGATGGCCACGACGATCAGCAGCTCGATCAGGGTGAAACCTTTGGCTTTCCTCCGCATCAACTTAAGCATTGTCCATCCTCCTTCTGTCTGCCGGTGTTGAATGCCCATTATTCTGCCCACGCTTTACCTGGGAGGAGTCCGTGGGGTCCTCGCAGGCGCTCGTAGTGGGCGATGTGCAGGGAGTGTGCCATGAACTTGTCAGATGGATCCATTTTGGTCAACACTGGCATTCAAACAAAAACAATACATTACGTCGGTGACGATGTGTCAGCTCAAGAGCAGCACATGCCACCCAGGGGTTGAGTGAACAACAATTTTCAGCCGGTGACAATTATTGCTATAGATTTACGGCCGGCAAGGTCCTGGCAGGATGATGGGCAATTGCTCCAAGATCCAGCCGTCCCCCCCCAAGCGGAGCAGTGTCCGGGCGCAGCGATCCTGCAGGCCCTCATGGGGAATGTCCCTCTCCATCTGATACTCGAGAGCCACCCGTCGCTCCCCGCCGGTGAGGGACGCTATCCAGCTTACGCGAGCCGCAAGGGTGCCGGAAGACGTGTCCCTCCCACCGCCAGTTCCGTGGAGGAGTGGAGAAAGGCCGGGAGCGAGAAACCGGGCCGCGCCGGGCCAGCCGCCTTCTCCCAGGGCGTGCCAGAAACCCTGAACTGCCTCTTCCGGCGACCGCTGGCCGGGGGGGCCCTGCGTCGCGCAGATGCCGCGAGCGTCTGGCTCGGCTAATTTTTCCGCCAGGGTCGAGGTGGTCTGCTCCCGCGACCCATCGCCGCTCTCCGCGTAGAGTGCCGCTGCGATCCGGCTCATCCGGGCCAGAAGATATCGGTCGCCTGGTGCCAAGCAGCGGGCCTCATCCGCCATGACGCGCCGGGGGGTAAAAATCGTCAGGGCGCGCTCGTAGCGCCACCGGGCCTCGGAAGATCTTGCCTCCTTCGCCAAGGCCTCCACCAGCCCGGCATGAAACCGGAGCTGCGACGACGACGCCAGCTCAACCGCGTCCCCGAAGTGTTTCTGCGCCAGCAGCCAGCGGCCGGACGCGGCAGCAATCTCGCCCGCCAGAAACTGGCTGTTGGGGTCCGTCGGTGCGAGGTAAGTCATCTGGTCGGCGATGCGGATCGCGTCTTGGGGGTCGCCGGCTTGCATGGCCGCCCGCGCCCCCGCCTCGTGAGCGGCAAAACTCAGGGGATTCAGACGAAGCGCCCAGCGGAGATCCCATCTGGCTGCCGAGAGCTCTCCAGTGGTGAGCGCGAACCGACCCGCCTCGGTGAGGACGCTGGCGTAGTAGCGGGTGCCGGCCACGAGGGCCGCCGCCGCCAGGATGACGATCAGGGCCAGCCGCCAGATGCGCGAGAAGCGGCGGTGGGAGCGTCCATCCGTCAGGTGAGCGGTGCTGATGCCGACCAGGACAGCGGCGGCGAAAGCGATGGCGGGGAAGCTCCAGTCCTGATCCAGGGCGGAGTGGCAGGCGAAGGCGGTCAGGGCGGCCAGGAGCGGACCGAGGTACCGTCGTGCCGGAGCGTTCGTGGGGCTCTTCCTGATGGCGAAGCCGATCCGGCCGAAGAGCCACGCCAGCATGACCAGGAGGAACAGTGCGGCCGGCAGGCCGAACTCGGCCGCCACTTCGAGGTAAAGGTTGTGGGGGTCTTTCCCTCCCACGTACGGAATGCGCTCGTAGCGGTTCAGCGCCACGGGGAAGGCGCCCGGACCCACGCCGAGCCAGGGATGATCCCGCACCATGTCCCACGTCCACCCCAAGATATGCCACCGCCAGACGAAGGAGGTGTCCCAGGCGATGCCCCCGGGATTCCAGAGCCCGGCCATGAACTGCAGCAGCAACCGGCCCCGGACGACCAGGACGACCGCGAGGGCCCCGCCTGCCATGCCGAGCCACAGGCGGCGGCGATGCCACCAGGAGGCCCGGTCGACGAGCGCCCAGGCTCCCAGACCGACCGCGCAGGCCAGCAGAGCTCCCCGCGACCGCGTGAGCGGGAGTCCTATGGCGGCAAGGCCTCCGGCCGCCCAGGCCGCATACCGAACGGGGGGGGTGCGAACCTCTCGCGCCAGCACGAGGGCCGCGCCCCCTGCCAGGAGGAGAAACCCGGCCATGGCATTCGGGTAGCCGAAGGGACCTGTCAAGAGCGAGGCGTACATCCCCCACCCGCTTCCCCGGGCGAGACCGATGATGCCAGCCGCGGCCGTCACAGCCCCCGAGGCTGCCAGGGCGGCCAGAATCACGCGCCCACCTCCCGGCGTCTCGCGGGTCCCGAGGGCGGCCAAAGTGCCGGCGAGGAGATAGGCCAGGAGCAAGAGCAGACCCTGGACGGTTCGATCCGGGTATGTGGTGGAGGCCGCCGACGCGAGGGCGAGGGTCCCGGCGAGCAGCAGGGCGGGTGAGGGGCGGAGCCGAACGTTCCGCCCCGGCGGAAAGAGTCCGAGGAATCCGGCCAGCACCAGGAACAGGAGCAGGCTGACGTGTCCGACCGCGCTCTGCCCGCCGCCGACCCAGGGAAGGGCGATCAGCAGGCCGGCCAGCAGGCAGACCATCAGCGGGAGGGAGGCGTCTCTAGGCGGCGCCATGGTTCCGGTCACGAATTTCCCGGTCCAGGCCGTACTTCTTGGCGCGATATCGGAACGACCGGAAGTTGATGCTCAGAAGCTGGGCGGCCTTGGTCTGTATCCACCCGCTCTTCTCGAGGGCATCCCGCATCAGGGCCTGTTCCATGTCGGAGACGATCTGCTCCAGATTCACACCTTCCGGCGGGACCTCCCAGCGCGGAGTCGGTGCGGGGGCGGACGCCTGGGTCAGCATGGGGGGGAGGTTTTCCGGTCGAACCTCATCCGTGGCCGCCAGGGCCACGGCCCGCTCCATGACGTTTTCCAACTCCCGGACGTTTCCGGACCAGCGGTAGGTCATCAGGAGCTGCAGCGCCTCGGCGGAGATTCCCAGGGTCGGCCGTCCGGCGCGGGCCGCGTAGAAGGTGAGGAAATTGGCGGCCAGCAGGGGGATGTCCTCCGCCCGCTCGCGCAGGGGCGGGATCTCGACGGAAATCACGTTCAGGCGGTAGAAGAGATCTTCGCGGAACGTTCCCCCCCGGATGAGCTGGGCGAGATCCTTGTTCGTGGCGGCCATCACACGGACGTCGACACTGAGGTCCTCCGTCCCCCCGACCCGCCGGAAGCAGTGATCCTGAAGGAACCGGAGCAGCTTCACCTGCAGGCTCGGGCTCATCTCGGCCACCTCGTCCAGCAGGACCGAGCCCCCCCGGGCCATCTCCAGAAGCCCCACCTTGTTGGCGATGGCCCCGGTGAAGGATCCCTTGACGTGCCCGAACAGCTCGCTCTCTAGCAACTGCTCCGGGATGGCGCCGCAATTGATCGCCACGAAGGGTTTGTTGGCCCGGGTGGAGTTGTAGTGAATGGTGCGGGCGACGAGCTCCTTGCCGGTGCCGCTCTCGCCCGTGATCAGCACCGTGGAATCCACGATGGCCACCCGGCTGATGAGCTTGTACAGCTCCACCATCTTGGGGCTCCGGCCGATAATCCCGTGCAGGGCCGGCGCCTCCGAGGGGGGAGCCGTCGGGCCGTCCTGGGCGGCACGACGGCTCTCTTCCAGAGCCCGGCGGACCACCAGCTTGATCTCGTCGACCTTGAACGGTTTGGTGATGTAGTCGTAGGCCCCTTCCTTCATCGCCTGGATGGCCGAGTCGGACGACGCGTAGGCGGTGACCATGATGACCGGAATGGTGAGGCCGCGTTCACGGAGGGCCGTCAGCAGCCCGACGCCGTCCATGCCCGGCATCTTGATGTCGGAGATGACGAGATCCACCGGGTTGGCCGCGGTCGCCGCCAGGGCGAACGTCCCGTCCCCGGCCAAGATCACGCGATAGCCGTCTTTTTCGAGCAGGATGCGGAGGATGTCCCGCATGCCCGGCTCGTCGTCGACCACCAGAATCAGACTCACGTCGCGTTCCCCCGTGCCGGTGCCCGCCGGCGGCCGCGCCGCCCGCCGGCTGCACCGGGCGTCAGCGCCGCGGAAGGCCGGTCTCCAGAGCCGAAGGCGCTCCGGCCGGCGCGCGCTGCAACCGTACGTAGAAGGTTGTTCCGCCCCCCGGATGGCTCTCCACCCGGATCTGCCCGCCCATGCTCTCCAGGATCTTCTTGGCGATGGCCAGGCCCAGGCCGGTCCCGGAGGGGCGGGTGGTGAAGAAGGGGTCGAAGATCTGCCCCAGATTCTGGCTGGGGATCCCTCGTCCGGTATCGCGAAACGCCAGCTCCACCCATTCTCCTCTGGCCGGACCGACGGCCGCCGCCGGGTCACCGCCTCCCACGCCGGGGAGGGCGGGCTGGAGCGGCGGGGATGCGGAAGCCGCCGCCGGTCTCAGGAGGATCGTAAGGCTGCCCCCGCCGGGCATGGACTGGATCGCGTTCAGGCAGAGATTCCAGACCACCTGGCGCAATTGATCCCCGTCGGCCAGCACGGCCAGATTGGGCGACTCCTCGATCACTCCCAGAATGGTGTCGGGGTGCCGCTCGTGGCTGCGCTCCAGGAGGCGGAGCGTCTCGTCCAGCAGCGGGCGGACCGGTACGGGGCGGAAGAGCAGCGGCTGCGGCTTGGCGAAATCGAGGAACTGGCCGGTGATGAGCTTCAGGCGGCCCGCCTCGTTCAGCAGGATATCCAGAAGCTCCCGATTCGCCCCGAGGATAGCGAGATCCTCGCGCAGGACCTCCACCGCGCCGCTGATGGCCGCCAGCGGGTTCCGCACCTCGTGGGCGATGTTGGCGGCGAGCTGCCCCAAGGCCGCCAGGCGGTCGGAGCGGCGCAACTGCTCTTCGACCCGCTTTCGCTCTGTCAGATCCTGGAAGATGGCCGCCAGACCCAAGGTCTGGCCGTCCGCGGCCCGCAGGGGAGAGCAGGCGATGCCCAGGGGGATCGTTCGGCCGTCTTGCCGCTGGAAGGGGATCTCCGTCGTGGGCTCCTCGAGCCGTCCGTCCGGATCGGCGAAGAACTGGGGCAGGGAGGAACAGGGGGCAAACGGCGTCTCCCGCCAGTGATGGTCCTGCAGGGCCGCCAGGGTGTACCCCGTGATCCGTTCAGCCGCCTGGTTGAACGAGACCACCCGCCCGTCCAGATCCAGCGTCAAGAGCCCGCTGGAGATGTTGGCCAAGATGACCTGATGGAGCGTTTGCAGGCTCCGGAGGTCCAGGCCGCGCTGCTCCAGTTCTTGGCCGGCCTGGCGCAGCCGATAGGCGAGGTGGCTGCTCAGGATGGCTACCGCCAGGAAGGCCACGGTGTGGATCAACACCTGGTAGACCGCGTAGCCGACGGAGCGGGAGGGGGGACCCGCGGCGAACGCGACCGGGCGGATAGCCTGGGTCCACTCGCCTATGACCAGCATCCCGTACAGGCTGCTGCTGAGGAGGGCCACGATCAGGGACCCGCGGCGCTCCAGCAGGTTGGATGCCCCCAGGATCACGAAGATGTACATGAAGGCCAGAACCGAGTCGATCCCTCCGGTGTAATGCACCAGCAGGCTGACCAGGCCCAGATCCAATCCGATCTGTACCCGGCCCTGGAAGGCCAGGTAGCGCTCGCTGCGCAGCGCCACCGCATAGATCAGGGACAGGGCGAAGGTGAGGCCGAGCAGGCCGTACAGGGGAGTGATGTCGAAGGGAAGCCGCTGGTGGAGATCCGGGATGCCGGCGGAGCCCAGCAGGATCGACGCCAGGAGAAGCCGGCCCCCGACCAGCCATTTAAGCTTGTGCATCAGGCTGGGTACGCTGCTGGTGGTGTGCAGTCCATCTGGCGTCTGCGGCACCGTTCTCTCCAGATAAAGAGGCCGGAGGACGCGCAGGCGGCCTCCGGCACGTGGCGCCCGAGAACGGCTACTTGCCGACGACCGTGACCAGCTTGAAGATCGGCAGGTACATGGCGATGACCACCCCACCGATGACCACGCCGAGGAAGACCATGAGCATGGGCTCCAAAAGCGAGGTCAGGTTGGCCACCGCCTGGTCCACTTCCTCGTCGTAGAAGTCCGCGATCTTCCCCAGCATGGCATCCAGGGCGCCGGTCTGCTCTCCAACCGCGATCATCTGAACGACCATGGGGGGGAACACCCCGGACGCCTTGAGAGGCTCGGCAATGGTCTTCCCCTCGGAGATGGAGGACCGGGTCTTCTGGACGGCCATTTCCACGATCTTGTTCCCGGCGGTCCGGGCGGTGATATCCAGACCGTCCAGGATCGCCACGCCGCTGCTGATGAGCGTTCCCAGGGTCCGGGTAAACTTGGCCACCGCCACCTTGCGGATGAGGATGCCGAAGACCGGCGTGCGCAGCATGAAAGCGTCGATGGCCGTCCGCCCGACATTGGTCGAGTACCAGTACCGGAGGGAGACCACCGTCAGGATGATCGCCCCGGCTCCGTAATACCAGTACTGTATCACGATCCGCGAGGTTTCCAGGACGACCATGGTCGGCAGCGGCAGGGCTGCCCCGAAGCCCGCGAACATGGACTTGAAGGTCGGGATCACGAAGATCAGCAGGAAAGTCACCACCAGCAACGCCACCGAGATGATGGTCGAGGGGTAGATCATGGCCGACTTCACTTTTTTCTTCAGCGCCATGGCCTTTTCCATATACTGGGCCAGGCGGTTCAGGATGGTGTCCAGGATGCCGCCGGCCTCCCCGGCCTCGACCATGTTCGCGTAGAGCGAGGAGAAGACTTTGGGATGCTGCTTCAGGGCCGCGGCGAAGGTGGAGCCGCCCTCGACGGACTGACGGATCTCAATCAGGACTTTCTTGAACAGCTTGTTCTCCTGCTGCGACGCCAGGATCTCCAGGCATTGCACCAGGGGCAGACCAGCGTCGATCATGGTGGCGAACTGGCGGGTAAAGACAACGATGTCCTTTTCCGTGACGGATCCGCCCAGGCCGAGCAGACTGACCGCCTTGGGCTTCGCCCGCACCGCGGTGGCGATCACCTGCTGCGAGCGCAGCCGTGCCACCACCGCCTCCCGCGTTGCCGCCTCCATCTCGCCCGCGATGGTCTGGCCGCCCCGCGTTCGGCCACTATAGACAAAAATCGGCATTGGCCTCTCCTGCCGCTAGCGGCGTGGCGGCATGCCCGCGCCCGCATGGCCGGCCGCCGGGGCCCGCTGCAGCATCTGCTGGAGTTCATCCGGCTGGGTCGAGGCCCCCAGCGCCTGCTCCAGCGTGATGTTCCGCCGCAGGTAATGCTGGAGCAGGGACTCATTCATGCTCTGCATGCCGGATTTTTCCTTGCCGGACTGCATCATGCCGTAGATCTGGTGCAGCTTGTCCTCGCGGATCAGGTTACGGATGGCCATGTTGGGAACGAGGACCTCGAGGACCAGGACGCGCCCTTGGCCGCCGGCCCGCGTCAGCAACATCTGGCACAGGACCCCCTCCAGCACGAAGGACAGCTGGGCCCGGATCTGCGGCTGCTGGTGGGGGGGAAGACGTCGATGATCCGGTTGATGGTCTGGACGGCGGAGTTGGTGTGCAGGGTCCCGAAGGTGAGGTGTCCGGTCTCGGCCGTGGTGAGGGCGGCCTCGATGGTCTCCAGGTCCCGCATCTCGCCGATCAGCACCTTGTCGGGGTCCTGCCGGAGGACGGATTTCAGGGCCGCCTTGAAGGAATGGGTGTCGGCGTACAGCTCGCGCTGGTTCACCACGCACTTCTTGTGCTGGTGGACGAACTCGATGGGGTCCTCGATGGTGACGATGTGCTCCGCCTTCTCCCGGTTGATCTTGTCGATCATGGTGGCCAGGGTCGTGGACTTCCCCGACCCGGTGGGTCCCGTCACCAGGATCAGGCCTTTCGGGCGGTTGCACATATCGGCTACCACCTGGGGCAGCCCCAGCTCCTCGAAGGTGAGAATCTTGTAGGGGATGGTCCGGATGGCCGCGGCCACGGCGCCGCGCTGCATGAACACGTTGGCCCGGAAGCGGCTCAGACCCTTCACGCCGAAGGAAAGATCCAGCTCCTTCTGCTCCTCGAACTTGTGCTTCTGGGCCTCGGTGAGGACGCTGTACGCCATGCTCTTGGTCTCGGCCGGGGTGAGTGGCTGCGTCCCCACGGGGGTCATGTGGCCGTGCAGGCGGATCACGGGGGGGATGCCCGTCGTGATATGGAGGTCCGAGGCCCCCTTTTCGGTCATCTCCTTCAGCAGATCATGCAGGCTGGGCATGGTGGTCGGCGCTCGCTTTCATAGGAATTGACGGGGCCTGGGCTAGCCGCCCGTGGTCACCCGCAGCACCTCTTCCACGGTGGTCATCCCTTCCCGGAGTTTTTCGAGCCCGGCCTCGCGGAGGGTCTTCATGCCGTTCTTCCGGCCCAGCTCCCGGAGTTCCAACGCCGAGGCCCCCTGCAGGATGGCCTCCTTGATGTTCTCCTTGATGAGCAGAACCTCGTAGAGAGCCACCCGTCCCTTGTAGCCCGTCTCGCTGCAGACCATGCAGCCTTTGCCCTTTACGGTTTGAATGGACTTTGCGTCCTCGGGGCTGAACCCGACGCTCATCAGGGCCTGATGCGGAACCGGGGCGACCTCCTTACACGCCTGGCAGACGCGGCGGGCCAGCCGCTGGGCCAGAATCACGTTGGTGGAGGCGGCGACCAGGAACGGCTCCACCCCCATGTTCAGGAGCCGGCTGATGGTGCTGGGCGCGTCGTTGGTGTGGAGGGTGGACAACACCAGGTGCCCGGTCAGGGCCGCCTTGACGGCGATCTCGGCCGTCTCGTAGTCGCGGACCTCGCCCACCATGATGATGTCGGGGTCCTGGCGCAGGAAGGATCGCAGGGCTGCTGCGAACGTCAGGCCGATCTCGGCCTTGGTCTGCACCTGGTTGATCCCCGACAGGTTGAACTCCACCGGGTCCTCGGCGGTCATAATGTTGGTCTCGGTGGTGTTGAGACGGTTGAGGGCGGAATAGAGGGTGGTCGTCTTGCCCGACCCCGTCGGTCCCGTCACCAGCACCATTCCGTACGGCATCAACAGCCCGCTTTCGAAATCCGTGAGGGCCAGCGGGTCAAACCCCAGCTTGGTCATGTCCAGCTGGAGATTCCCCTTGTCCAGCAACCGCATGACCACCTTCTCGCCGAAGAGCGTGGGAAGGGTGGAGACGCGGTAGTCCATCTCCCTGCCCCCCATCTTGATTTTGATGCGACCGTCCTGGGGCAGGCGCCGCTCGGCGATGTCGAGTTGGGACATGATCTTGACGCGGGAGGTGATTGCCGCCTTCAGCCGGGTCGGGGGCTGCATCACGTCGTACAGCACGCCGTCGATCCGGTAGCGCACCCGGAAGGACTTCTCGTAGGGCTCGATGTGGATGTCCGACGCCCCCTTCTTGATGGCGTCGGTCAGGATCAGGTTCACGAGCTTGACGACCGGGGCGTCCTCGGCGGCCTTCCCCAGCTCGGCCACGTTGACCGAGTCGTCGCCCTCCCGGAGGGCCTCGACCTCCTTGTCGTCGAAGGTCTTCATGATGTCCTCGACCATGCCGGCCGAGTCGAAGTATTTGTTGATGGCGTTCTTGATGGAGGTCTCCGCCGCGACCACCGGTTCGACCTTGAAGCCGGTCATGAACTTGATGTCGTCGATGGCGAAGATGTTGCTGGGGTCCGCCATGGCAACGGTGAGGACGTTCCCCGTTCGGTTGATGGGGATGACCTGGTGCTTCTGGGCAAGCTCGGGGGCGATCAGCTTGATGACGCCGGCCTCGATCTCGAAGTGAGAGAGATTGATGGAAGGGACGCCGTACTGCCGGCTGAGGAAGGAGGTGATGTCGTCTTCGCTGATGAAGCCGAGTTTCACCAGGTTGGCGCCGATCCGGCCGCCGGAGGTCTGCTGCTGCTGGAGGGCTTGCTGGAGCTGCTCTCGTGTGATGAGCCCTGCCTTGACCAGCATGTCACCAAGGCGCGCGGTGCCTGTCGCCATTGAGACCCTCTAAGTCCTTTCCAGGCAAGCCTTCTGGCCGGGTTCCGGGCTGCGCGGATTATCATGTTAATGATCCCCCTTGGCTTGTCAAGGGAAATTCCCCGGTCCCTGTCCCGGGGCCTCGCGTGTGCCAACGATGGGGGTGGGTGCGCGCCGGTCCCCGGGGCCAACCGGGGGCAACCCGTGCGGCTGCCGGCGGGCGCTGTCCGGCCAGCGGGACGCTGGCGGCTTCAGGCGATGCCCTCGGCGATGGAGTGGACCAGGGCCTCCCGGATCGCCTCCATCCGTGCGGGCTCTTCCACTTTCCGGCCGTCGGTCTCGGTCACGTAGAAGACGTCCATGGCCTGATCCGCCTCGGTCGTGATCTTCGCCAGGGCGACGTCCAGATCGAGCTCCGACAGGGTGCTGGTGATGACATACAGCAGCCCCAGGCGGTCCTGGGCGCGGACGTCGATGACCGTGTACCTCTCGGAGACGACGTTGTCGAACTCGATTCGGGTGTGGATCTCGCCCCGCTGGGAGAAGGGCTTGGCCAGCAGGTCGCGCCGGTTGGCCTTGATGAGCTCCCGGACCCCCGTCTGGCCCTGAATGACGCGGCGCAGGTCCTGGGTGAAGCGCTGCCAGGTCATTTCGTCGTCCGGAGCGGCCCTCCGGCCGTCCGTGACCTGGAAGGCGCGGATCATGACCCCATCGGCCCGGCTGAACAGCTGTGCCGACAGGATGTTGATGCCGTGGGCAGTGAGAGTGCCCACGACATTGGCGAAGCGTCCCGGCGCCCCGGGGGCGCAGACCAGCACCTCCGAGTAGCCGGCCATGGGAAAGGCCGACCAGCGCACCGCCGCAGGCTCTCCGCGCCGCACCCGCTCGATCAGCTGGAGGTGCTGCGCCACTTTGGCGCTGGAGGTGGTGAGCACGTAGCGGATGGGCATGAGGTCCAGGTGCTGTGTGACCAGATCGGCGCCAAACTCGGGGGCCAGCTCCGCCACCAGGGCCGCCCGCAGGTTCTGGGCCCGTCGATGCTCCTCCTCGCCCTCCGGGACGCCGCGCGTCAGGATGGTGTGAGTCCTGATGAACAGCTCCCACAGGAGCGTCCCCTTCCAGTCGGTCCAGATCTGCGGTCCCACGGCATTGATGTCCAGATAGGTGAGCAGGTAGAGCATGCGGAGCCACTCTTCGTTTCCCACCAGGCGGGCGAAGTCGATGATCAGCCGCTCGTCGTCCAGATCGCGGCGCTCCGCGATGTGGGTCATGGTGAGATGCTGCGCCACCAGGAACAGGGCGGCGGTGACGTCGCCCTCGGGGAGGCCCATGCGTGCTAACACCTCTTGGGCGAGGGCGACCCCCCGCTCGGTGTGGCCGTGCCCTTCCCCCTTGCCGATATCGTGGAGCAGGATGGCGAGCTTCAGGACCTCCGGCTTGCGGAGCTCGCCGGCGATCCGCTTGAACTCCTGCAGGCGCGGATCCTCCGCGTCGCGCAGCGCCTCCAGACCGTCGATCAGGACGAAGGTGTGCTCGTCCACCGTGTACCGATGGTAGTAGTCGAATTGCACGAGGCAGTTGATCCGGGCGAACTCCGGGATGTAGGCGGTGAGCACGCCGAGCTGGTGCATCTGGCGCAGCACCTCCGCCACCCCCCGCGGCCCCCGCAGGATGGCCAGGAAGAACCCGAGGACTCGATTCGACCGGCGGAACGCGTCGTCGATCAGGTCCAGGTTGGCGCGGATGGCCGCCCGGGCGTCGGGGCTCAGCGTGTACCCCATCTCCAGCGCGTACCAGAAGATCTTGATCAGCCGGACCGGATCCTCGCGAAAGCTGTTCTGGTGGGAGGGGGGGATATGGATCTGGCGATTCAGCTCGGTAAAGTCATCGCCGATGTCCCGCGCCCGGAGCTTCTTCATCATGGCCTCCACGTGGGAGCCTGGCCAGACGGTGCAGTGCTCGATGAGGTGCTGCGAGAGCTGGTGGATCGCCCCCGCCCGCAGGAAGTACTGCTGCATGAACCGCTCGACCCCGTAGCTGGTCCCATCCTGAAATCCCAGGTTGGCCGCCACCGGCACCTGCACAGAGAGACTGAGGACGTCATTCTTCCCTCCCTGCAGGTAGTGGAGCTCGTTCCGGACGCGGAGCAGGAAATCCAGCGCCTGGAGGCACTGGGCCAGCTCTACGGGGGAGAGCAATCCCAGCGCCGGCAGGGCCCCCAGGTCGGACAGGCGGTGCCGGGCGCGCGCCACCCACAGGGCCACGTGAAAGTCCCGCAGCCCGCCCCACCCCTCCTTCACATTGGGCTCTTGGACGAAGACCGACCCGCCGAACTTGGCGTGGCGCTGGGCCTGCTCCTGGAGTTTTCGCTGAACGTACTGCTGGGCCCGACGCCCCTGGAGGGTCCGCCACATACGCGCCTGAAGGTCGGCAAAAACGGCCTGGTTGCCGACCAGGAACCGCCCCTCCAAAAGCGCGGTCCGGACCGTGATGTCGGTCTCCATCATCTGGACGGTATCGCCGAGGGAGCGGCAGCTGTGGCCGACCGTGAATCCCAGGTCCCAGAGGAAGTAGAGCACCTGGTCCAGGATGGCGCTGACGTAGGCGTCGACGCGCCGGGGATACAGGAACATCACGTCCACGTCGGAGGCGGGATTAAGCTCCCGACGCCCGTACCCCCCCAACGCGATCACCGCGCATCCTTCCGTCCGATCGCGCACCGGCTCGGCCAGCCGCGCCTCGGCCAGCCGGAAGAGCTCGCAGATCACCGCATCCACCAGCTCGGCATGCAGCGCCACGACCTCGAGGCCGCCCGCGCCGGCGCGATGCATCCGCTCGAGCTCGGCCCGCTCGGCCGTGATGATCGATTTCACGATGGGCAGCAGGGCCCGGCGCAGCTCTTCCCCACTCCCGGCGGGGGCCTGCGCCTGCAGCAGCGCGCGGAACCGGCGCGCCACGTCGGTCTCGGCCCCGTACGTGATTCCCACCGGCACGGTGGCCCCCCAGCGGAACAGGCGGGTCAGGGCACGCACGGGATCAGGCATAGTGTGACTCCGTGCTCTGGAGCGATCCCTCCGGGGGGTTTGACGCGGCTCCAATCGCTGGGCGTTCCGCCCATTCCAGCCATGGCATTCTTGGCGCCTTGGCGGTGAGATATGTTCGGAACGGGGCTAGCTGCCGGCGCATACCGGGCAGGCCGGGTCGCGGCGGAGCTTCACCTCGAAAAAGTGCATCTCCAGAAAATCGCAGCAGAGCAGCCGGCCCGCGAGCACGCTCCCCGCCCCGCTGAGGTACTTGATGGCCTCCATCGCCTGCAGGCTTCCCGTGATTCCCGGCGTCGCTCCCAGCACGGGAAAAACCTCGCGGGGAGGCGCCTCCCGGAAGGTGCAGGCCAGGCACGGGGTGTGCGGGACATGCACGAAGGTGACCCGCCCCTCGAATCCCCAGATGCTCCCATGCACGAGGGGGATCTGCTTGCGGACCGCCGCGGCGTTGAGGAGGAAGCGCGTGGGGAAATTGTCCATGCAGTCGAGGATCAGGTCGGCATCCCCGACCAGCCGGTCCACATTCCCCGCCTCGATCTTCTCCGTGACCGCCTCGATCGTCACGTGCGGGTTCAGCCGCGCCAGCGTCAGCTTGGCGGATTCCGCCTTGTTCATGCCGATCCGCGAATCGTCGTGCAAAAATTGCCGGTTCAAGTTGGAGCGTTCCGGCGCGTCGAAGTCGCAGATCCGGAGCGTGCCGACGCCCGCCATGGCCAGGTTGAAGGCGACCGGGCTGCCCAGCCCCCCCGCGCCAGCGATGAACACGCGGGAGGCCTTGAGCCGCTTCTGGGTGTCTTCCCCCCAGCGGGGGATCATCATTTGCCGGGTATAGCGCTGGCGCTCTTCTTCCGAGAGCTCTCCATCCGTCCGCTCGATCGTCATAAGCCCCCCTCTCCTCCTCGGTGAATCGCCGGCACCGGGACCTTGCAGTGTCCGTCCTCCTCCGATCGGGGACCGCCCCGCAACCCGGTACGTCCGCGCCGCTCCCGGGCCGCGATCCTCCCGGGGCGTCGAGGACAGATTACCTTTAGCCCAAGGGCGGGGAGATGTCAACGCGCCGGAGGGGGAGGATGGGCGGGGAGCCAAGCCTCGACGGGCGCGGCCGGGGCATCCGGCCGCCCGGGGCCCGGGGAGAGGAGGCGGTCGAGGGCGCGCCCGCGATCAGTGACCCCGGTCGGCTCGGTGGGTGCCGTAGCCGACGCTGCTCCCCAGGCCCGTGGTTCCGACCAGGCCGAGCGCGTAGGCATTCTCGTCGTGCTGGCTCAGGTCCAGTCCCATGACCTCGTCCTCCTCCTCCACCCGCAGGCCGATGGTCCAGTCGACCAGCTTTAGCAGGATCAGCGTGCCGATGAAGGCGAAGATCCAGGTCACCAGGATGCTGATGGCCTGTGCGAGCAACTGGCCAGGATGGCCGAAGAAGAGGCCGTTCCGGCCGGCCTCGTTGATCGCCTGGCTGGCGAAAAGCCCCGTGGCCAGGGCGCCCCACGTCCCCCCGACCCCGTGGACCCCCACCACGTCCAGCGAGTCGTCGTAGCCCAGACGGGTCTTGACGTTGCACGCGTTGAAGCAGAGGTACCCGGCCACCGCGCCGATGATCACGGCGGAGATGGGTCCCACGAAGCCGGAGGCGGGCGTGATCGCCACCAGCCCCGCCACGGCCCCCGAGGCCGCCCCCAGCACGGTCGGCTTCCCTCGCATCAGCCACTCCGTTCCCATCCAGCTGAGGGTGGCGGCTGCGGTGGCGACGTGGGTGGCGACGAAGGCGCTGGTGGCCAGGGCGCCGGAGCTCAGGGCGCTGCCGGCGTTGAACCCAAACCAGCCCACCCACAGCATGGCCGCCCCGGTGACGGTCAGGGGAAGGTTATGGGGCGGCATGGGCTCGCTGCCGAAGCCGCGGCGGCGGCCCACCAGGAAGGCGGCGGCCAGCGCCGAGACGCCGGAGCTGATGTGCACCACGGTTCCGCCGGCGAAATCCAGCGCGCCCAATTGGCGCACCCATCCCCCCACCCCCCAGACCCAGTGCGCCAGCGGATCATAGATGCAGGTGGACCAGAGCAGCGTGAAGATGAGGAACGCGGAAAATTTCATCCGCTCGGCGAAGGCGCCGGTGATGAGGGCGGGCGTGATGATGGCGAACATGAGCTGGTAGATCATGAAGGTCTGATGGGGAATGGTGGCGGCGTACTCCGGATTCGGCTGCAGGCCCACCCCCCGCAGGCCGGCCCAAGCCAGGCTGCCGACGAGGCCGTGGACATCCGGGCCGAAGGCCAGGCTATAGCCCCAGAGGACCCATTGGACGCTGATGAGAGCCATGATGATGAAGCTCTGCATGATCGTTCCCAGGACGTTCTGCCGGCGGACCATGCCCCCGTAGAACAGCGCCAGTCCCGGGGCCGTCATCATCAGCACCAGCGCGGCGGAGGTCAACATCCAGGCGGTGTCGCCGCTGTCGATCTTGGGTGGGGGGACAGGTGCCGCTACTGCCGGGACGGGCGAGATGGCGGCCGGGGACGCCGTCGACTGGGCCGCGCAGGGACCCGCCAGCCCCCACCCCACCGCCAGCAGCACGAAGATTCCCAAGAGCCACGGGGCGCGACGCATAGATTCCTCCTCGCCGGACGGCAGCCTTGGACGGCCTGGCCGGGGCGAGCGGATTTCGGCTCGCCCATTCCGGCCACGCCTCCGTGGGGAGAAGCATCTGCCGTGCCTGAATCCTGGCGGATCGAAAAATCGAAGTCCGGTGGCGCCAAGCCGTGGTTTTTTCAGGATCACGCAGGAGAAGAGGGGGGAGCGGGGTCCTGCCGGCTGGCGCGAGGCGTGCCTTCTGCGGGGGCACCCCGGCTGGCGCGTGCCTAATCCGTGAGCGGAATATCGCAGGATTGATCGATTCTACCGGTGGCTCGACGGCCACGCGGGGTTCCCGTCGGTGGGTCCGCCGGTGAGAGCGCCCGATGCCCGGCGCCGCCGCCGGGGGGTGGGGAATTGCCCATCGGCCATTCGAGGCGGCGAATTCACGACCCCTGATGTGGACGATCCGGACTAGAGGGGAGATCCCGCCGCCAGGACCGCGGGCGAGGGACCAGCATCCAGGTTTTGCCGAAGGGTGCGCCCGGGCGCCTTGCGCTCGGGGGACATGCGCCGCTCGACCCACTGGCTGAAGAGGGACATGCCGTACGTGCAGATCCAGTACACCACCGCAATGAAGCTGTACATCTCGAAGGGGCGGATGTCACGCCGGGTGACGATCTGGGCGACCTTGGTGAGGTCCACCATCCCGATGATGGAGGCGAGCGACGTGTCCATGAACAGCACGATGAACTGGGTCACCAGGGCCGGACCGCACCTTGAGCAAAAGTCCAAACCCCCCGCGTACGCCAGTAGCAGGCAGGGCTTGAGCGACAGGACAACAGTTGCACGGACTCTGTTCACCCCGATCAACTAAGCCTGGAAAGTCAAAATAGAACTTTTTCACAGGCTCTCAGAAATGTCCACCCCCTTCCACCTGTCCTGGCGGAGTCCACGTTTCGGAATCTACCGGGATCGCAAGTATCCTCACCAGGAAAAACCGTTCCTTATGCCGTCTCGGGTGCTGCCATGGCATCCTCCGCAATACCTTCGCCTCCGAATCGATGGAGGAGCAGGGCAGCAGTGGTATTACCGAAAACATTAACCGTAGTGCGGCCCATATCCATGAAACGATCCACTCCCGCAACAATTGCGATAGCTTCCACTGGAAGGTGTATCGACGTCAGGATGACGGCCAATATAACCAGTGAAGCCGCGGCTACATTCGCGGTGCCCTTGTTCGCAATCAGGGTGGTCAAAAGAATTGTGAGAATCGAGGCGAGATTAAGATGCAGACCGTAAGCTTCTGCCAGGAAGCATACGGTCAGAGATTGGTAAAGTGCCGAACCATCCAGATTGAAGCTATATCCCAAGGGTATAACGAACGATACCACCTTGTTGGGAATACCCGCATCTTCCAAAATCTGCATATGCACTGGAAGCGTTACTTCCGAGGAGCAGGTCGTAAAGGCCAGCAGCAGCGGATCGGCGACCTTCCTGATGGTTTTGAACGGGGGGTATCCGAGCAGGGATACGATGATACAGAAAGCGATTGCGACGACTACCAGCCCGATATACATGACCCCGATCAACTTGGCCATCGCATAGAGCAGCGCGCCACCTTGAGTGGCAAACACCCAGGCCATGATGCCGGCAACCGCCACGGGTGAATAGGCTACGATGCCTTCCGTTAGCTTGAACATCGCTTGCATGATGCCTTCGAGTACCCTCACCACGGGCTCGGTTATCTTACCCGCTTTGCCCAAGGCCAGGCCGAAGCAAATGGCAAAAAACAGAGTTGGTATGATTTGTTGCTGAGCGGCCGCCAGAACTATGTTATCCGGAACGATATCCAGCAAAAACTTTACCCAATCGATGGAGTGCGCAAGATTTGCTGGAATAGTGCCGGTCGCCTTAAGGGCGACTCCCGCTGCGGGATGGAATACCGCGTTTAGGCCTATGCCGAGAACAATGGAGCAACCCGTGGCAAAATAAAACCAGCCGAAGGCCAGTCCGGCCAGTCTTCCCAATGTCTTAAAGTCGGCGCTCATTTTATAAATACCCAAGGCAACGGCCGAAAATACCAAGGGTATTACGATCATCTTGATCGCTTTGATGAATACGGTTCCAAGCGGCTGTAAAGCTGCCCCCAGCTTCGGCCACAAGGCGCCAATCACGCAACCAAGGATCAGGCCGATGACGATTTGGATCCACAATGGAAATCGATTGGATGCTGAGGTCCTCCCGGTTACGGTTTGCGTAGCCACAAGCTGCCTCCTCTCGGTTTTTTGTTCTGTACTCCCGTAGCGAGTGCAACTGGCGCGCAGTGCAGGGACTCGACGAAGGGATCCAGTCCATCGGGGCTCCAGCGGATTGCGGGCACCGAAACCCCGGCGCAGGGAAGGCGGGAATTGTCAGGTGCCAAGATCGGTGGGGACAACCGGCGGGGCAGGCCAGAGCCCCACGCGCCTGGCTCGGCACGGAGCAAGGAGCCACGGATTACGCCGCAACGCGCCATGGGGCATGCGATGCGACACCGGGGACCTCATCTGGCGGGCTATGGGATGGGGCGGGCCACAGTCGGAGGTGGGTCAGGATCTTCTCGATCAGGTGGTACCACATATTGAGAATAGAACCATAGGGAGACAGCGACTCCAGCAGCTATCAGCAAAAATACGGTATTCTTGATAAAGATAAAACCTTTGAAGCTTTTCTTCCACAAAAACAATGCTAAAATTTTCATCAATGCACTACGTAATTCCTAAAGGCTGATTCGTCCACACCATCGTAACTATTGTTACCTGTGCTCCATTTAGCGTCGCACTCTCTTTATACACACTTGTTGTTAGGGTATTGCACGTGGCAGGAGCATTTGGAGGTGAAGGGCCTGGTGGCTCTCCCCCAGGGTGCGCGTGGCTGGGGCGCCGCGGGGGAGGATGACGGGCGCCGCTCGCCCGCCTGAGGCCGCGCGACGCGGTCAGCCGGCCGCACCCTCGGCGGCCCGGCGTAGGGCGGCGCGAGAGCGGTGTGCTCGCTCCGGAGACATCTTGACCTCGAGCCATACGCTGGCAAGCGACAAGCTGTAGGTGCAGACCCAGTACACCGCCGCAATGAAGCTGTACATCTCGAAGGGGCGGATGTCACGCTGGGTGACGATCTGGGCTGCCTTGGTGAGGTCCACCATCCCGATGATGGAGGCGAGCGACGTGTCCATGAACAGCACGATGAACTGGGTCACCAGGGATGGAACCATGTTCCGGATCGCTTGAGGCAGGATGACGTGAATCATCATCTGGGCGTAGGAGAGCCCCCCTGCGGTGGCCGCCTCGATCTGCCCCCGGGGCACCGACTGGATGCCGGCACGGACGATCTCCCCGAAGTACGCGGCCTCGAAGACCACGAAGGCCACCAGGGCCACGGAGTACTCGGGGAGGTGTTGGCCCGTGATCTGGGGAATCAGGAAGTAAAACCAGAAGATCACCATGATCAGGGGGACGCCCCGGAAAAACTCCACGTACACGACGGCGGGGTAATGGATCCAGGGCCTGCGGGAGAGCCGGCAGAGTCCAATCAGGATGCCCACGAGGAAGCCAAAGATCATGGCCGGGATTGCCAGGCGGAGGGTTCCGCCGCTGAAACGTCCGAACCCCAGGAGGCCCTGGAAGATGAGGAACTTCCAGTTGGCAGAAAGAATCCCCCAATCGAAGCTCATGGGGCGACCTTGGCAGCGCGGCCGATCATGCCGGGAATGCGGTAACGGCGCTCTACTTGGCCCATGACGGCGGCGATGCTCAGGCAGAGGACCAGGTAGATGACCGTCCCTGCGGTCAACGCCTCGAAGGCCTTGGCGGTGTAAGTTTCGATCTGTCGGGTCATGAAGGTCAGCTCGGCCACCCCGATGGTCATGGCCAGGGAGGAGTTCTTGAGAAGATTCAGCGACTCGTTGGTCAGGGGAGGAATGATCAGGCGGAGCGCGATGGGGAGGAGAATCAGACGGTACGCCTGCCCGGTCGACAAGCCGGTGGCCACCGACGCCTCCAGGAGCGTCTTCGGGATGGACTGGATCCCGGCGCGGATCACCTCGGCCATGCGGGAGCCGTGGTACACACTCAAACCGACCACCGCCGACCAGAACTCCGGGTGGTGGTGGTTGATCCAGTCCTGCGCCGCGGGCGGGAGGAGCCGCGGGGCGCCGAAATACCAGAAGAACAGCCAGACCAACAGCGGGACATTCCGGAAGAACTCGACATAGACCGATCCCACGATCCGGAGGGACTTGAACGGGGCGGTGCGCAGGGCACCGAAAAAGATTCCGAGGGCGAGCGTGATGATCCAGCTCAGGGCCGACAGGACGAGGGTTGTCTGGATGCCTTCAAGGATCCAGTGCCCATACTCCCCCGTCCACAAGATGCTCCATTGGAACTGGTATGAAGAGCCGAAGAGGGTGGCCATGGGCATCGTCGGTGGCGCGCGGTCCCCGGGAGGCCTGCGGGAAGCCTCCCGGGGGGGTGCGCACCGGGCTGCGGGTTATTGAGGAACTACCTCGTACTCGAGGAAGCTTTTCACTTTTTCGGAGATGGGATAGTGGACATCAGCCTTGGAGCCGAACCACTTGTCGTACAGTCTGAAATACTCGCCGGTCGCGATGGCGTTCATCAAGGCGCTGTCCACCAGCAAGCGGAAGTCATCATCGTTCCTGCGCATGGCCATGCCGTAGGGCTCGTAGGTGTAAAAATCACCCACAACGTCCCATTCGCCGGAATTCGGCGCCTTGTCCTTCAGGCCGACCAACTGGATGCCGTCATTCGTGTAGGCGTCGATCTTCCCCTCGGCCAACGCCGTGAAGGCCGCGGCCTGATCCGGGAAGATGACGAGCTGGGCCTGAGGCACCCGCGCGCGCAGGGCCCGCTCGTTGGTCGAACCCTGCTGGGTGCCGATGCGCTTGCCGGCGATGTCGGCGATGCCGTGAATGGGACTCCCCTTCTTCACCAGGAATTGCGCCCCCGTGACGAAAAAGGTGAGGCTGAAGGAGACGCTTTCCCGGCGGGACCGCGTGTCCGTCATGGTGCCGGAGATCAGATCCACCGTCCCGCTGCTGAGGAGCGGGATGCGGGTCGCCGGGGTGCTTTCTTTCAACTCGAACTTGATGGACTTGCCCAGCTTCTTCTCGATGTCCCGATGGACGAGTTTCGCCAAGTCCACCGAGAACCCCACCCACTCGTTCTGCTTGTTGATGTATCCGAAGGGGGGCGAGGCGGTCCGGGTTCCGACGGTGAACACGCCCGTTCTGTTGATCTTCTCCAGGGTGGTCTCGGCCCATCCGGCCGTCGTCAAGCCGAGGACGAGCACGGCTACCGCCGCTACGCTCAACGCCTTTCGCATCTGCCTCCTCCTCTCTCGGACTGTCCAGTGCCGATGACGATCGACGAAGGCGGGGGCCTCTCGATCCACTCGGGCGTCTCGCACCGCCAATCGTCAATCCGATTAGTGGACCAGGATCTTGCTCAAAAACGTCCGCGTGCGTTCTTCCTTGGGATTGGCGAAGAAATCTTGCGGGTTCCCCTCCTCGATGATCCGCCCCTCGTCCATGAAGATGATGCGGTGGGCCACCTTCTTGGCGAAGCCCATCTCGTGGGTCACCACCATCATCGTCATGCCCTCCCGGGCCAGATTCACCATGACATCCAGCACTTCGTTGATCATCTCGGGATCCAAGGCCGAGGTCGGCTCGTCAAACAGCATGATCTTGGGCTGCATGGCCAGCGCCCGGGCGATGGCCACCCGCTGCTGCTGGCCGCCCGAGAGCTGGGCGGGATAGTTCTCGGCCTTCTCGGGGATGCCAACCTTGGCCAGCAGGTCCCTCGCGATCCGCTCCCCCTCTGCCCGCGACTGCTTCCGCACCTTGAGGGGGGCGAGAGTAATGTTGGCGAGCGCGGTCATATGGGGGTAGAGATTGAATTGCTGGAAGACCATGCCGACCTCGGCCCGCAGCCGGGTGATGTCGGTGGCCCGATCGTTGAGCGGCATGCCGTCCACCACGATCTCGCCCCGCTGGATCGGCTCCAGCTTGTTGATGCAGCGGATCAGCGTGCTCTTGCCGGAGCCGCTGGGGCCGCAGATGACCACGACTTCGCCCGCGCGAATGTCCAGGTTGATGTCCTTGAGGACATGCAGGACCCCAAACCACTTGTTCACGCCGCGGAACTGAATCACCAGGGGTCCCTCTCGTCACTGGCAGGCCGGCGACCGATGGCTGGCCGCCGCGCATTGCCGCCGCCTAGCTTGTTCGGTGGAGGGTATGGACGTTCTTTTGCGGCAGCGGTGTGATCCGCTCAGCCCCGGTCTTTGTAGCAGCGCCGGCCGGCCGGCGTTCGCAATTCATCGGCCAGGGCGCGGCGGACGGCAGCCTGGGCCAGGATCCACGTCGGATCGATGACCGGCACGGACACATCCCCCGACTGGAGGATCAGCGGGATCTCGGTGCAGCCGGCGAGAATACCCTCGGCCCCACATGCGATCAGCTGCTGGGCGGCCTCGCAAATTTGCCGGCGCGGGCCGTCCAGATCCGAGCCGTGCTTCACGCCGTAGATGGCCTCCATGACGTGGGTGGCCTGCATGGCGGGATCGGGAGCGATGACGGCCATCCCCTTTGGCTCGAAGAACGACTCGAAGAGGCGAGCCTGGACGGTGCCGGTGGTGGCCAGGAGTCCCAGCCGGCGCCACTGCGGAGACTGATCCTGCACGGCGGCCAGGGTCTCGCCGATCAGATGCAGCAGGGGGACGGGCACCGAGCGCTGGAGGCCCTCGTAGAAGTGGTGGGCGGTGACGCACGGCATGGCTAGCAGCTCTGCGCCCGCCCGCACCAACACCTCGGCGGTCGCCACCAGGGCCGGAAGGGGATCGGGTCCTTCGCCGCGAATGGCGGCGGTCCGATCGGGGATCTGGGGGTTGCTGAAAATGAGGACCTTGAGGTGATCCTGGTCCGAGGCGGCCGGGGTCGCCCGGATAATCTTCTGGTAAAAGTCAGCCGTGGCCGCCGGGCCCATTCCACCGAGAACACCGATCATTTTCGGCATGGGTCCCTCTCGATCAAGGAGCCACCGATTACTGTTTGGCTATCATTACATCCTGCCCCCTCCCTGTCAAGGAAGAGCCGCCTGCCTTAATCTCCGGCTAACGTCGAAGGCCGGTAGTGCACATCAGTCGCGCCCGCATTCATGGCTGCGGGGGCGGCTGCCCGCCTCGGACCTGGTCGCACCCGGCGGGTGGCGCCCCGTAGAGGCGATGCACAAGTTAGCCGGAGATTTGGGGCCTGTTTGTGGTAGCCGCCTGTTCGCCTGTTCGCTGATCCGGTCGCCCGGAGTTTCCCGATTGCAGAGGCAGATCGACGGGATGCTGCCGCAGGCAGTTCTTCCCCGAAGCCGCGGGGATCGCTCCGGCGTGTCGACCGTGTCTTGCACGCCGGCGCATGGAGGAGGGCGGAGGTCGCTTGCGGCTGGAGCGTGCTCTCCGAGAGATCTGGGCTTTCCAGCCTCGCCTTGGCGGCGGATGTCAGATGGAAACGGTGCACGTACTCGTGATGTCCGGAGCGATGTTGTGGGGACTCTCCATGTTCCGCCGTGTGAGCTGCGAGGACCTCTTGCCCGCCGACGGCCAGCCAAATCGCCTTGCCGAACGAATGCACGCCGAATCGGACATAGTTCATTTCGACTGTTGCGAACCAAGAACGATTGAGGTAAAAGGGACAAACAAAAGGCGGTTTGGCGCGAGGATTCTCCAGTGAAGGTCAAAAATGTCCCTTATGCCGGACCAGGGGACATGACTTGTTAAACATATTGATGGGGGCTGGGTGAGATGCTTGCCCCGACGGCTCGAGCTTGAGGAGGGCGCCGGATGAAACTGACGCGTGGCGGCGAGTACGGAATTCGTGGAGTCCTCTATCTTGCCCAGCAGGAAGAGGGCAAAGTCAGCATGCTCTCGGCGATCGCCAAAGCCCAGGACGTTCCTCCAAGGTTCCTGGCCAAGATCTTCCAGGCGTTGGCCAAGGCCGGGGTGGTCAAGTCCCACCGCGGGGCTAAGGGAGGATTCTCTCTGGGGCGTGCGGCCTCCGAGATCACCATCAGGGATGTCATCGAGGCTGTAGAGGGGCCGATTTATCTTAATGTCTGCCTCATGGGTCCCGGGGAGTGCGAGCGAGACCATCTCTGTCCCGTTCACGCCGTCTGGGAGGAGGCTCAAGAAAAGATGATGAGCGTCCTGGCTCGGACCAATTTCGGGGACTTGGCAAAATCGGCCAGGCAGCTGGAGCTGGTCAACATCTCGTCCTCGCAGCCTTCCAGGCCGTAGGGCTTCTTTTGGGGGCCTCGAGGCCGCTGCGATCTCAGGCGCGGGCGGCTGGCGGGAGCGCCGGCGCCCGCTCTTTTATTGCGGCCTTTTGGGATGGCACATTTCAGGGCCAACCCGTTCGGGGCTCAAGCACCCTTCCGGTTGCAAATCGCCCTCCCGTAGGCTATGATCCGCAGCGAAAATGCGCGATTTCGAGGTGTACGGTATGCCGGCTCCGGCGAGTTATAGCTCTGCGATTGCCGACCACATTCTGCCGTTCATCAGCAAGCCGTCCCGCTACGTGGCGGGGGAGTGGAATAGCGTGATCAAGGACCCGGATGCGGTCGACGTCCGGGTGGCCCTGGCCTTCCCGGATACCTACGAGATCGGGATGTCGCACATGGGCCTCAAGATCCTCTACCAGCTGCTGAACGCCAGACAAGGGATCCAGGCCGAGCGGGCCTACGCGCCCTGGCCGGATGCCGAGGCCTTGTTCCGCCGCCACGGCATCCCGCTCTACAGCCACGAGTCCGACCGGCCCCTGGCGGACTTCGACGTCCTCGGCTTCACCCTCCAGTACGAACTGTCCTTTGCCACCATCCTGGCCATGCTCGACCTGGCCGGGATCCCGCTGTACAGCCGGGATCGCGACGGGCGCCATCCCCTGGTCCTGGCGGGCGGGCCGGTGGCCTTCAACCCGGAACCGATGGCCGATTTCATGGACGGTTTCCTCATCGGCGACGGCGAGGAGGCGACCCTGGAGGTCTGCAACGTCGTCCGGGAGTGGAAGCGACAGGGCGGCCGGCGCGGCGAGTTGCTGCGGGCCCTCAAGGGGATCGCCGGCATGTACGTCCCGGCCCTGCACCGGCCGGGCGAGGTCGTCCGCAAGCGAACGGCCCTCCGCCTGGACGGAGTGGACTACGGGAAGTTCCCCGTCCCCTACATGGAGATCGTGCACGACCGGGCCAACCTCGAGGTCATGCGCGGCTGCGCCCAGGGCTGCCGGTTCTGTCAGGCCGGGTATATCTACCGGCCGGTCCGCGAGCACTCGGCCCCGGCCATCCGCCGGATGGCGGAGCGGGCGCTGGCAGGCACCGGCTACGAAGAGGTGTCGCTCTCGGCGCTGTCCATCGCGGACCTGTCCTGCCTGCGGGACCTCGTGCCACCGCTGATGGCCGATCTGGCTCCCGACAAGACGTCCCTCAGCCTGCCGTCGCTCCGGGTCGAGGCCCTCAACCGGAACCCCGAGCTCGCACAGGAGATTGGCAGGGTCCGCAAGACCGGGTTCACCATCGCCCCGGAGGCGGGCTCGGCGCGCCTGCGCACGGTCATCAATAAGGAAGGCTTCGACGAGGAGCAGATCTTCACGGCGGTTCGCACTGCCGCCCGCGCGGGCTGGGAATCGGTGAAGTTTTACTTCATGATCGGGCTGCCCACCGAGGCCCAGGAGGATCTGGACGAGCTGGTGCGCGTGGCCCGGGAGTCGGCGCGGATCGCGCGGCAGGAGCGGTCGCGCGGCTTCGGCCTCACCGTGAGCGCCAGCTCCTTCGTCCCCAAGCCGCATACGCCCTTCCAGTGGTTCGCGCAGGAGCCGATGTCCGTGCTGAAGGAGAAGCAGGCTTATCTGCGCGCGCGGCTGCGCGAGGCGCGGATCGATTTCAAGTGGCATCAGGTCGAGTCATCGTTCCTGGAGGCGGTTTTCAGCCTGGCCGGCCGGGAGGTGGGTGCCGCCATCGCCCTGGGCATGCAGCGAGGGTGCCGGTTCGACGGGTGGACGGAACAGCTCCGCTTCGAGACCTGGATGGAGGTCCTGCACGAGACCGGCGTGGACCCCATGGCCATCGCCAATTCCCCGCGCGACCCGGCGGGACCGCTGGCCTGGGATCATATCGACTGCGGGGTCTCCAAATCCTACCTCCAGCGGGAGTACGCCAGAGCTCTCCGGGTGAAAGGGACCCCGGACTGCCACGTGGGCCCGTGCGGCAGCTGCGGCGAGATCTGCGTTCCCAGCTGGCGGCGCTGGGCCCAGGAGGTCGGCATGCTGCCGGCCGGGGAATCCGGGGCCGCCGCGCCGCCCGCGGCACACCAGGCCGCGGGCCGGAGGCTCGATCCGCCGGCGCCTGTGGATGAGCCGGTCCCGCCGAGCCCGTCCGTCCCGCTGCAGCCGGTGCAAAGAATCCAATTCGAATTCCAGAAGGTGGGAAGGCTTCGCTACCTCTCCCACCTTGAACTGATGCGGGCGCTCCAGCGCGCACTGCGGCGCGCCGGCGTCCCCGTCGCCCACACGCAGGGCTTCAACCCCCAGCCGCGCCTTTCCATCGCCCAGGCTTTGGCCGTCGGCGTGGAGGGCCTCCGCGAGCTGGGAGAGGTGGAGCTGGTCAGGCGGGTGGATCCGGTGGGACTGCCGGCGGGCTGGAACGCGCACCTGGCGCCCGAGCTCAAGATTCTCCGGGCATGGGAAGCCCCCCTGCAGGGGCCGTCGCTTTCCACCGGGGTACGGGGTGCGGTGTACCGGATCCAGTTGCAGCCGAACGGCTGGGGTGCGTTTGTCCTGGCCGATCTCGGCACCACCGAGGCCTGTGCCGCCTTCCTGGCGCAGGACCCCATTCCCGTCGAGGTGCAGAAGAAGGGCCAATCCGTCCGCCTCGACGCGCGCCCTTTCATCCAGGGATTCACCGCCGCGAGTACCGCGGGCCGGCCCGAGTGGGCGTTGGTCCTGCGGGCCGGCCTGGGAGGCAGCGTCAAGCCCCAGGCGGTCATGCGGAGCTTCCTGGGACAGGGCGTTCCCCCCGGTGAGCTGGAGCACCTGATCTCGTCCCTGCGGATCGCGCGCACGGCCCTCGCCCTTGAGGGCCAGGGGTAGGCCTCCCGGGTCTCCGCGTCCTCCCCTCCAACGGAGGTGGGATTCCTGCGGACGGGCGGGCGGAGGTTCGAGGTCTGCCACATGAAACGCGAGATCATTGTCAATTCCTCCCTGGTGGAGACCCGGGTGGCCGTCATCGAAGACGGCACCCTGGTCGAGCTCCTCATCGACGACTCCCATTCGCAGAGCCTGGCCGGGAACATCTACAAGGGGCGGGTCCTGAAGATCCTGCCCGGCATGCAGGCTGCCTTCGTGGACATCGGCTTGCCCCGGGACGCATTCCTGTACGTGCGGGACATCTGGGAGGAGATGGAGACGTACGAGGAGCTCCTGGCCCTCGGCGAGGAAGAGGGGGAAGGGGAGCTGCCGGCGGTCGAGCCGGAGGCCCCGCCGGCCAAGGCCGGCCGGCGCAACCGCCCGCGGCACGCGTCCCACGTTTCCATCGAAGAGCTCATCCAGGAGGGCCAGGAGGTGCTGGTGCAGGTGGCGCGGGAGCCCTTGGGCACCAAGGGGGCGCGCATCACCTCGCACATCACCCTGCCGGGGCGCTATCTGGTGTACATGCCCACGGAGTCCCATGTAGGTGTCTCCCGCAAGATCGAGAGCGAGGCCGAGCGCAGCCGCCTGAAGCAGGTGATCGAAGAGGTGAACGCGGCGCGGGAAGGCATCATCGTCCGGACGGCCGGGGTGGGGCGGGCGAAGGGGGAGATCCAGGCGGACTTCGAGTTCCTGCGCTCCACCTGGCGGGCCATCCGGGCCAAGGGGGAGACCCTCAACGCCCCGGCCCTGGTCCAGAAGGACCTGGATCTGATCTTCCGCATCTTCCGCGACCTGATCACCAAGGACGTGACCCGCCTGGTGGTGGACTCGGCCGTCGAGTACGAGCGCTGCATGGAGTACACGGAGTCGCTGTTCCCGGAGCTCCGCCAGCTCCTGTTTCTGTACACCGAGGACGAGCCGATCTTCAAGAGCTTCGGCATCGAGCGCGAGGTGGAGAAGGCCCTGCGCAGCAAGGTCTGGCTGAAGTCGGGGGGTTACCTGGTCATCGAGCAGACGGAGGCCCTGGTGTCGGTGGATGTCAACACCGGGAAGTACGTCGGGAAGCACGACTTCGAGGAGACCATCCTCAAGACCAACCGCGAGGCGGCGGCCGAGATCGCGCGCCAGGTGCGCTTGCGGGACCTGGGCGGCATCATCATCATCGACTTCATCGACATGGCCCGCCAGGAGAACCGGGACAAGGTCATGGCCGAGCTCAAGGAGGCGCTGAAGGTCGACCGGTCGCCCACCAATGTCTCTCTGATCTCGGAGCTGGGGCTGGTGGAAATGACCCGCAAGCGGGTGCGCCAGGGGCTGAACCAGTCCCTCAGCCAGACCTGCGCCGCCTGCGGCGGCCTGGGCTGGGTTCGCTCCACCGCGTCGATCGCGCACCAGGCTCTGCGCGAGGTGGAGTGGCGGATGAGCCACAAGGGGCTGCCCCGGATCAAGATCCGGGCCGCCCGCGATCTGGTGGACTGGATGAAGGCCGAGGAGGCGGAGGTCCTGGACACTCTGCGGCAGACCCTGGGCGGGGAGATCGAGATCCTGCCCGAAGAGACCTACCCGCCGGGCAAGTACTCGCTGCTGGAAGGGTAGGTACGTCCTCCCGATCCCTGCCAGCCGCGGGAGCGAAGAGCCGGCATTCGGCGCCATGGACGGCGGCTCTCTCGAAGAGCCGGTTGACCTGCTGGACCTTGGCGCCGCTCTGGCCCGCCTGATCGACCCCACCGACACCTGTAGGGGGCGACGTCCCGCATCCCAGTGGAGCCAGCACTTGTGACGCTGGGGGAAGGGCTAGCCGCCACCAATGCCCTGCCTGGCGCCCTGCTGCGAAGGGCGTTCTCAGGGGCGCCTTGAAAGTTTCCTTGCAAAGCGCCGAGAGCTTTGAAAGAATCTGGCCGTTTTCTTTGAAAGCGTTTTGCGCTTTTGAACCCGGCTTTGAAGGCTGTAATGGAGGACTGCTGCGTGGAACCAGGGGAATTTCGAGCGCCAGCCGCAGGCAAGGTCATCCAGAGTCGCGCCGGATACACGGCTTTCGTTCCCGCGCCTCTGCCGCCTGCACTCGACTATTCCGCCGAGCTTGTGTTGACGCTCTCGCGCGCCGACGCCGCGCTCAGTGAGCTTTCAGGGCTGGGCCGTCATCTGCCGAATCCACATCTCTTGATTGCACCGTATGTCCGGCGCGAGGCGGTGCTCTCATCTCGTATTGAGGGGACGCGGGCGACCTTATCCGACCTCCTGATGGAAGAGGTCGGCGCGCACGCGGCCAATGGTGATCCGGAGGATGTGAGGGAGGTGCGCAACTACGTCGCCGCTCTAGAGTACGGCTTGGAGCGCCTGGAGAGTCTGCCGCTGTCGCTCCGCCTTGTGAGGGAGCTGCGTGAGCGCCTCATGAAGGGGGTGCGAGGGGAGCGGGCGACGCCGGGGGAATTCCGACGGTCGCAGAATTGGATTGGCCCGCCCGGAAGTACGCTCGAGACCGCGCCGTATGTTCCACCTCCACCGGACGAAATGCAGGAAGCCCTCTCCACTTGGGAGAAGTTCCTGCACGAGCGGAATCAGCTCCCAGAGCTCATCCAGTGCGCCCTCATTTACGAGCAGTTCGAGGCGATCCATCCGTTCCTGGACGGGAATGGCCGGGTGGGGCGCTTGCTCATCCCTCTATTCTTGATCGAGCGGGGTCGCCTTTCGCAGCCACTCCTGTATCTGTCGGCCTACATCGAGGCGCATCGCCACGAGTACTATGATCGCCTCCAGACGGTGCGGACGGACGGGGACTGGAATGGGTGGTTGCTCTTCTTCCTCGCTGGCGTGATCGAGACCGCGTGGCAGGGGGTGAAACAGGCTGGGAGCCTGATGGATCTACGCGAGAAGTTCCGCGCCCAGCTCCGCAACAAGCCAAGGGCGCTTCTTCTGCTCGACGAACTATTCGTCAACCCCTACCTCACTGTTGCCAGGACGGTCCACCTCCTGAAGGTGTCCGACCCGACTGCACGCCAAGCTGTGCAACTGCTTGAGAAGTGCGGGATGCTGGAGGAGGTTACGGGGAGGGAGTGGGGTCGCCTATATCTCGCTCGGCCAATCCTCAACGCTATTGAGGGCAAGGTTCCCCAAAGACCCTCCGCCAAAGTGCGGAAGCGCGACGCGATCTGACCCGGGCTCCTATTTTCGATGTTCGGCAAAATCGAAAACAACGGCCTATGTTGTTTTCGGCATCGAAAATGGTGGTGCGATGAAACCCAACGGAAAGCGGCTGGCCACGCAGCAGTAGAGAACGAAGTGGCTCGCCGCGGGCCGGAATTGCTTGACACTTTCGGACCTCCATGTTATAGAAAATCCCCCGTCTCAGGATGAGGCGGGATCGCTTTTTTTGGTGAGGCGAGGCCTGAAGACTCGCCGATCGTGTCAGGCAGTTTCGCGCGGCCTGGAATGGAAGGAGCACCCGTGTACGCCATCGTCGAGTCGGGGGGGAAGCAATACCGGGTCGAGCCCGGGGTGATCGTGGATCTGGAGCGGATCCCGGGAGAGGTCGGCGCCCGGGTGGAGCTGGACCGGGTGCTGCTGGTTGCGGACGGGGGCACGGTGCGGGTGGGCCAGCCGACGCTGGCCGGCGCCAAGGTGCTCTCCGAGATCGTGGCCCAGGCCCGGGGCGAGAAGATCGACGTATTCAAGTTCAAGAAGCGGAAGAAGTATCGCCGCAAGACCGGACACCGCCAAGAGTTGACCAGGGTCCGGATTGCCGAGATCGTCGCCTGAGAATGCAGCGCGGGCCGGGGCGCCAGCCTCGGCGCCGGTACGGAGGACGAGATGGCGCACAAGAAGGGCGTGGGCAGCTCGCGGAACGGCCGGGATAGCGCCGGTCGCCGCCTGGGCATGAAGGCCTTTTCCGGCCAGACGGTCGGCGGGGGAAGCATCCTGGTTCGCCAGCGCGGGACCCGGTTCAAGCCGGGGAAGAACGTGGGGCGGGGCGGAGATGACACCCTGTTTGCCAAGGTGTCTGGTGTGGTCAGTGTCGAGCAGCGGGGAGGCAACCGCTTCGTCTCCGTGACCCCTGCGGCCTGAGCCGCACTCCCGTTGCCGATGGTGTGCGCGGACGTGACCGGCGATCTTCCCTGCCTCCACCCCCCTCTCTCTCCACGCCACAATGTTTGTTGATATCGCCCGCATCGTCGTGCGGGCCGGGGACGGCGGCCGGGGCTGCGTGAGCTTCCGCCGCGAGAAGTACGTGCCCCGGGGCGGGCCGAACGGGGGCGACGGGGGCGACGGGGGCAGCATCTTCATCGAGGCCAGCCGCTCGTTCCGGACGCTCATCGACCAGAAGTACCAGCAGCTCTACCGGGCCAAGCGCGGCGAGCACGGACGAGGCAAAGAGCAGCACGGTGCCCGCGGCGGGGATCTGCTCGTCAAGGTCCCCCTGGGGACGGTCGTGCGCGATGCCGAGACGGGCGAGCAGCTGGCGGACCTGATGCAGGAGGGCCAACGATTCCTGGCGGCCCGCGGCGGCCGCGGCGGCCGCGGGAACGCCCGCTTCGCCACGCCCACGCGCCGCGCGCCCCGCATCGCCGATCCCGGGACCCCGGGGGAGGCGCGCAGCCTCGTGCTGGAGATGAAACTCATCGCCAACGTCGGGCTGGTGGGGCTCCCCAATGCGGGGAAGTCCTCTCTCCTGGCGGCCTGCTCGGCCGCCCGGCCCAAGATTGCTGCCTACCCCTTCACGACCCTGACCCCGAACCTGGGCGTGGTGAACATCCCGCCGTTCGGCGGGTTCGTGGTGGCCGACATCCCCGGCCTGATCGAGGGGGCGGCCGAGGGGGCGGGGCTGGGGATCCAGTTCCTGCGCCACATCGAGCGCACCCGCCTCCTGGTCCACGTGGTGGATGTCTCCGGGCCGGCGGGGGATCCCGCGGCGGCGCTGGAGACGGTGGAGCGGGAGCTGAATGCCTACCGTCCCGCCTTGCTGTCTCTCCCGCGCATTCTGGCGGCCAACAAGACGGACCTGCCGCACGCCGCGGGGTTGGCCCAGGCCAGGCGGTGGGGGGCCGCCCGCGGGATCGAGGTCGTCTCGGTCTCGGCTCTGACGACCGAGGGGGTCCCGGCCCTGGTGGAGATGATTGCCGCCAGGCTCCGGACAGCGCAGGGGGCAGTCGATGAGCTCGCGAAAGCCGCCCCCGCCCGGTAGCCGGGCGGAGTGGCTGGCCCGGCCGAGGCGGATCGTCGTCAAGGTGGGCTCGGGCGTCCTGGCCCGTGGTGGGCTCGGGCTGGACCGGCCGACCATCGGCGCGCTGGCCACGGCGCTGGCCGGGCTGCATGCTCGGGGGGTCGAGACCATCCTGGTCTCCTCGGGCGCCATCCTGGCCGGGATGGAGGCGCTGGGACTCCGGCAGCGACCGCGCGAACTGCCCCTGAAGCAGGCCGCGGCGGCGGTGGGGCAGAGCCACCTCATGCGGGCCTACGAGGAGGCGTTTCAGCCCTGCGGGCGGCGCGTCGCGCAGATCCTGCTCACCCGCGAGGACCTGCGGCACCGGGGACGCTACCTGAACGCGCGCAACACGCTGTTCACGCTGCTGGGCCTGCAGGTGGTCCCCATCGTCAACGAGAACGACACGGTGGCGGTGCAGGAGATCCAGTTCGGAGACAACGACACGCTGTCAGCGCTGGTGGCGCACATGGCCGACGCGGACCTGCTGGTGATCCTCACGGACATCGAGGGCCTGTACACGGCCGACCCGCACCGCTCCAACACGGCCGAGTTGATCCGCCTGGTCCGCCCCCAGGATGCAGTGGGGGCGTTCTGCGCCGAGAACACCGGGAGCGCGGCCAGCATCGGGGGGATGAGCACCAAGGTCCTGGCGGCCCGGCGTGCGGCCATGGCGGGCATTCCCACCGTGGTGGCCGACGGCGTGCGGCCCGGGGTGCTGGAGGAGATCCTGCGGGGGGGGGAGGTGGGCACGTTCTTCATGCCCTCGCGCAGCCGCATGCGCAGCCGCCAGCGCTGGCTGGCGTTTGCCAGCGTCCCCCGGGGTGGGATCGTGGTGGATGATGGGGCCAAGCGGGCGCTGATCACGGGCAACAAGAGCCTCCTGCCCTCGGGCATCCGCGCAACGCAGCGGAGCTTCCGCGCCGGAGACGTGGTGAGCCTGGTGGACGCCCGCAACCGGGAGTTCGCCCGGGGCCTGGTCAACTACGGCCGCGAGGAGGTGGACAAGATCAAGGGGCTGCACTCCCACGAGATCGCGGGGGTCCTGGGGAGCAAGCCCTACGACGAGGTGATCCACCGGGACAACCTCGTGATCGTGGAGCCCTGAGACGCCCTTCCCGGCCTATCCCGTCGGCAGAGGGACGGTGGGCGCACGGATCCGCGCCTGGGCCGGCCCGGGCGGTGAGGTGACCTATGGCGGCTTTCGACATCCAGGCCATGGCCCGCGAGGCGCGGGCCGCCAGCCAGGCATTGGCCCGCGCCACGGGGGCGACCAAGAACGCGGCCCTGCAGGCCATGGCGGCGGGCCTGCTGGAGGGCTGCGGACAGATTCTCGCCGCCAACGCGGAGGACGTGGCGGCAGCCCGCGCCGCCGGCCAGCCTTCGGCGTTCGTGGATCGGCTGACCCTCACGGAGCAGCGGGTGGAGGCCATGGCGCGGGGGGTACGCCAGGTGGCGGACCTGCCCGACCCGGTGGGGGAGATCCCGGGGATGTGGCGGCGTCCGAACGGCCTCCTGGTGGGGCGGATGCGGGTCCCCCTGGGGGTGATCGGGATCATCTACGAATCGCGCCCCAACGTCACCGCCGACGCCGCCGCGTTGTGCCTCAAGTCCGGGAACGCCGTGATCTTGCGCGGGGGCCGGGAGGCGCTCGCCTCCAACCAGGCCATCGCCAAGGTCTTGGCGGCGGCCGTCTCCTCGGTGGGGCTCCCGCCGGCCTGCCTGGCCGTGATCCCCTCCCCCGACCGGGCGGTGGTGCAGGAGTTGCTTCGCCTGCACGGCCTGATCGACCTCGTCATTCCCCGGGGGGGCGAGGCGCTGATCCGGGCGGTGCGCGAAGGGTCCCAGATCCCGGTGCTGGCCCACGACAAGGGGCTGTGCCATACCTACGTGGACGAGGCCGCGGATCTTGCCATGGCGGCCGAGATCGCCCTCAACGCCAAGGTGGAGCGGCCCGGCGTGTGCAACGCCATGGAGACGCTGCTGGTCCACGCGGGGGTGGCCGAGGCGTTCCTGCCGGGGCTGGTGGCGCGGCTGCAGCAAGCGGGGGTGGAGGTGCGAGGCTGCTCCCGCACGCAGCAGATGGCGGCGGGGGTGCGGGCGGCTACCGAGGCGGACTGGGACACGGAATACCTGGATCTGACGCTCTCCATCCGGGTGGTGGACAGCTTCGCGGAGGCAGTCGCCCACATCGCGCGCCACGGGTCGGGGCTGGCCGAGGCCATCGTCACCCGCGATCAGGGGCGGGCCATGCGGTTCCTGCGCGAGGTGGACGCCGGGGCCGTGTTCGTCAACGCCTCCACCCGATTCACCGACGGATACGAGTTCGGGATGGGGGCGGAGATGGGCATCAGCACGCAAAAGCTGCACGCCCGCGGTCCGGTGGGTTTGAGCGAGCTCACCTGTCAGAAGTTCATCGTCCTGGGAGAGGGGCAGGTTCGCGACTCCCGGGCCTAACGGTGCGCCGCGTGCCGGAGGCAGCGCGCCGGCACCCGCACCCCGGAGATACCATGCGCCTCGGCATCATGGGCGGGACATTCGACCCCATTCACCTCGGCCACCTCCGCGCGGCGGAGGAGATCCATTGGGCCTTCGGCCTGGAGCGGATCGTCTTCGTGCCGGCGGCCCGCCCGCCCCACAAGGAGGAGGCGGTGGCGGCCTCCCCCCTGCACCGGTACGAGATGGTGTCCCTGGCCACCGTGTTCACCCCCTATTTCACCGTCTCCCCCATCGAGCTCCAGCGGGCCGGGAAATCCTACTCGGTGGAGACGGTGCGGGAGTTTCAGAAGCAGTCGGGTCCTGCCACCCGACTCTACTTCATCGTCGGAGTGGATGCCTTCCTGGAGATGTCGGAGTGGCGGGAGGCCAAGGAGCTGCTCGACCTCACCCAGGTCATCGTGACCGCGCGGCCGGGCTGGCGGCTGGACCAGGTGGAGCAGCTGCTCAGGCCGGCGCAGCGGCGCGTGCTCGGAGATCCCACCTTCACCTACCTGAAGGTGGGGGACATCGACCTGGAGCGGTTCGAGCGCGAGGTCGTCCCGCGGCAGGTCCTGCTGGTGGAGGTCGTCTCGCTGGACATCGCCTCGCGGGATATCCGGCACCTGGTCGAGGAGGGGCGGAGCATCCGCCACCTCGTCCCGGACACCGTGGCGGCCTACATGGCAAAGAACCGGCTTTACCAGCGAGCCGCGGCGGCTCGGGCGTAGGTACCGGGGATCGAGGCGCCGTTTGGGACTTGGAGGGGGGCGGCCGGCGCGAGCCCTCAGAGTGAAAAGGAGGAGGAGCCATCGACTCGAGTGAGGTGGTGCGCTGGGCGGCGGACGCGGCCGCGGCAGTCAAACCGAGCTACTTGGCGATCCTGGATCTGCGGGGCCTGTGTGCGTTCACCGATCACTTCCTGATTGCCAGCGCCGCGTCCGCGCGGCAAGTGCGGGCCATCGCGGAGCGAATCGAGGAGCGGCTGGAGCGCGCTCATGTGCCCATGTCCCATCGCGAGGGGGTGGGCGAGGCCCAATGGATTTTGCTTGACTACCATGATGTCATCATTCATATTTTCGAAGACCAAACGCGCGAATTCTATGATTTGGAGCGCCTTTGGGGGGATGCGCCGAAAGAACAGCTTCTGGGTTGAGTTCTGATCCGGGTCACATTCGATTCGCAGCCGCTGCACCACGCGGCTTTTCCTAAACCTCGCGGAGCTTGGGCCACCGCCGCCCTTCCGCGAGGATTTCTTATTCCGGGTTTTGGGAGGGGGGCGCCCGCAGCGGGGAGAGGGTTCGGAGGGTCGTACGAGCCCCCTAAGAGGCGTCGGGGAGGCGCGCGTTGCGCGTTCACGCAGGTTGAGGAGACGGCGCATCCTGGGGCAGCATGCCGCTGATGGGCCCTCACGGGGCGGCATTCGGGCCGTCCCGGCCATGGGAGGGATGAGGATGTCTGTGAAGGGAGTCAAGCTGGAGAAGTTCAAGCAGGTGCTGCTGGCCAAGCGGAGAACGCTGCTGAGCGGCGTCCAAGGGTCCAAGGCCAAGAGTCTGGAGGCCAGCAGCAGCGACGGAATCCAGGATATTGCGGATCAGGCCAGCAGCGCCTACACCAAAGAGTTCCTGCTGTCCATCGGCGACACGGAGCGCCGGATGCTGGCCCAGGTCGATGAGGCCCTGGAGAAGATTCGCCAGGAGACCTACGGGCTGTGCGAAGTTTGCGGGGAGATGATCGGGGAGCGCCGGCTGGAGGCCTTGCCGTTTGCCAAGCTGTGCATCAACTGCCAGGAAGAGGAGGAAGAGCGGGCCAAGGCTGGTCGTTGATCCCGCACAGCGGCCCCATCTGACCCGCCGATTCTATGACGACTTCCTGGGGCGATCCCGAGTTCGTTTCTCGGAGGCCCCGCGTCCGCGGGTCCGCTCGGCCCCCGATTTTCTTCCCGAGCTTCCGCGGGTGCGACGTCACGCCGCTCCCGCCGCCGCTGCAGACTTCCCTCCAGCGCAACCGCTGCGCGGCGCCGGGCTCGAAACCGCGCATGCCGGTCCACCCGATTCCCCGCCTTTCCGTCGGGCGAGTGTCCGACCGCGTCTTCAGGATGCTCCTCTGCCTGTGGGGCATGGGGTGGCTCGCCCTCGCGTCCGCGCCGGCCTGGGCGCAGAGCGGAGAGGAGGGCGCCTCCGTAGGGAACCAGATCTTCATCTGGCTGGCCCGCCTGGATGATCTGGCCCACGACCCCTCGATGCTCTGGTACGCCGGGTCGGCGGCCGCCGGCGTGGCCATTCTCTGGACCCTGTTTCAGATCCCCCGCCTGTTGCGATGGAGTCGTGGGGGCGCCCAGCCTGCGTTTTCCCGCTCGCAGACGCGCCGGGAGGCCAAGCGCGCGGCCCGCCGCGGCGATTACATCGGTGCCGGACGGTTCTACGAGGCGGCGGAGGACTGGTCGGCGGCGGCCGAAGCCTACGAACAGGGGCGAGCCCTGGGGGAGGCCGCCGGTGTCTGGGCCCGACAGAGCCAGTGGGCCAAGGCGGCGCGCCTCTACGAGCAGGGGGGAGACGTGTTCCAAGCCGCGGAGATGTACGCGCGCCTCGGGAATTTCCTGAAGGCCTCCGCGCTGTACCAGAAGGTGGGCGACGACGGCCGGGCCGCCGAGGCCGCCGAGCGGGCGGGTGATCTGGAGAGGGCGGCCACGCTGTATGTGCGCGCCGAGGCATTCGACCGGGCCGCTGAGCTTTACAGCCAGATAGGTCAGCCCAGCCAGGCGGCCGAGCTCTTCGAGCGCTGGCTGACTCGCCAGCGCCTGCGCATGGAGGCGGGCCATACGGCCGAGAGCCTGCGCGTGCGGCAGACCGTCGCTCGCCGGTGCGCCGACCTGTACGCCAACTCCGGGCAGCCCGAGAAGGCGGCACGCGCCCTCCAGCAGACCGGGCTGGAGGCGGATGCGGGGGAGCAGTTCTGCCTGGCGGGAGACTGGGAGACGGGGCTCGATCTGCTCCTGCGCCACCGGGCTTATGACCGAGCGGTCGCCTTGTGCCGCGCCCACGGTCTGGAGCGGCGGCTACACGTCGTCCAGGGGGAGAGGCTGGCCGCGGAGGGGGCCGAGGCGGCGGCCGCCCGCGAGTTCGAGGCGGGGGAGCTGTGGTGGCGGGCCGCGGAGATGTACGAGCGGGTTCGAGATTATCCCAAGGCGGCGGAGATGCAGAGCCGTCACGGGGACTATGGGCGGGCGGCCGAGATGCTGGCGGCCGCCAAGCGGCCGGCCGAGGCGGCGGCGGCGCTGGAGCGGGCCGGCAAGCGACGGGAGGCGGCTGAATACTACCAGCGGGCCGGGGCTCCCCGCGAAGCGGCGCGGGTGCTGCGGGAGGTGGGCGACTTCTACGGGGCGGGGATGCTTTTGCTCCAGGCAAAGTCGACGGATGAGGCGATGGTCCTGCTGCAGCAGGTGGGACCGGAATCCAAGCGGTACCTGGAGGCCACCGTCGCCCTGGGCGACCTGTTTTTGCAGCGCGGCATGGACGGGCCGGCGCGGGAGAAGTTCGAGAAGGCGACGGCGATGCGGCCGATTGCGCCGGACTTCGTCCATCCCACCTATCAGCTGGCCGCGATCCACGAGCGCCAGGGAAACCTGCCGGAGGCGCTCCGACTGCTGGAAAAGGTCGTGGCGGAGCAGTTCGACTTCCGGGACGTGCAGGCGCGCATCACCCGACTGCGCGAGCGCCTGGCGCCGGCCGGGGCTCCGGGGGGCGAGGCCACCCAGGTCGTCAGCCCTTCCAGCCGGGCGCGCTATCGCATCGTCAAGGAGCTGGGCCGCGGCGGCATGGGGATCGTCTATCGGGCGGAGGACGAGGTCCTGCAGCGGACGGTGGCCTACAAGGTGCTGCCCGATGCCATTCGGGAAGATCCCAAGGCGCTGGAGGCATTCTTCCGCGAGGCCCGCATCGCCGCCTCCCTGCACCACCCCAACATCGTCACCATCTTCGACGCCGGGCAGTCGGCCGACGAGGTCTACATCGCCATGGAGTACGTGGAGGGCCGCTCGCTCCAGGAGATTCTGGAGGAGGCGGGGGCCCTGCCGCTGCCGCAGGCGGTGAAGATGTTCCGGCAAGCCTGTCAGAGCCTGGCCCACGCCCACGGCCAGAAGATCGTCCACCGGGATGTGAAGCCCGGCAACATGATGATCACCCGCGACGGGATCGTGAAGTTGATGGACTTCGGCCTGGCCGCGGTGGTCACCCAGGCCACGGCCAAGGTGACCTCGGTGCGGGGAACCCCCTACTACATGGCCCCCGAGCAGATCATGGGCGAGCCCATCTCGGCATTGTCGGATCAGTATTCCCTGGGGTGCACCCTCTACCACATGGTCGCCGGCCACCCGCCATTCGTGGACGGCGACGTGCTGTACCACCACATCCATACCCCCCCCGTGCCGGCGCGAGAGCAGAACGCCAAGGTCCCGAAGTGGCTGGATGCGGTCATCCTGCGAACCATGGCCAAGCGCCCGGAGCGGCGGTTTTCGTCGGTGGCGTCCCTGCTGCAGAATATGGATACCTTCCTGAACAGCCTCCGGCTGGAACCCCAGAGCGGTGAGCGCACCCCATGACGGTCCGCCCGGTCCGCGCCCGCTGCGGCTGGTCGTTTCCGGCCCCGGCGGCCGCCGTCGGGACCACACGCCCTCTCTGCCAACGCTGCCGCACCGCCCGGGACTGGTTCCAGGTCGCCCGGGCTGCGCTCTGCTATGGCGAGGGCGGCGTGGCGCGGGAGGTTATCCTCTTTTGCAAGCACGGCAGACAGCTGCCCATGCTGCGACAGCTCGGGGATCTCCTGGCCGAGGAGGCCCAGTTGCGTCTGCACCTCGAGGAGTGGGAGGCCCTGGTCCCCGTGCCGCTGCACTGGTCCCGGCGCTGGCGGCGGGGCTTCAACTAGGCGGAGATTCTGGCCCGGGCGGTCGGCCGCCGCCACGGGTTGCCCGTGCTCCGACGGGCCCTCCGGCGGGTGCGCGCGACCGCGCCCCAGCAGGGGGATTACGCCGCCAGACGGCAAAACGTCCGCGATGCCTTCGCGGTGCGCGCACCCCGGCGGGTGGTGGGGCGGCGGCTGCTCCTGGTGGACGACGTCTTCACGACCGGAGCCACGGCGAACGCCTGCGCGCGGACCTTGCGCCGGGCCGGCGTCGCCGCCGTCGGCGTGCTTACCCTGGCCCGGGTGGAGTGAGTTGCGGGAGGCGGAAATCGGGGGCTGCAGCGGGGCGAAGCGGACCCTCCCCGCCGGCCGTTGGTATTTGACATTTCCCGGCGCTTCCTCTACCATGAGAAATCGGTCAGATCGGAGGCTGCGGCCATCCCCCGCACCGTGCGGGGATTTCGTTTTTCCACGTCAAGGAACTGAAGGAGGGGCGATATGGCAGCTCGCGTCGCCATCAACGGGTTCGGACGCATCGGCCGGAATTTCTTCCGCGCGGCGTACGCGGACCCCGCGCTGGACATCGTGGCGGTCAACGACATCACCGACGCCAAGACCCTGGCCCACCTGCTCAAGTACGACTCGGTCCACGGCCGTTTCAAGGGGACGGTGGAGGCCAAGGAGAACGCCCTGCTGGTGGACGGCAAGGAAGTCCGCGTCCTGGCCAGCAAGGATCCGGCCGCCCTGCCCTGGAAGGACATGCGGGTCGAGGCGGTGGTGGAGTCCACCGGACGCTTCACCGACCGGGACAGCGCGGCCAAGCATCTCCAGGCGGGCGCCCGGAAGGTCGTCATCTCCGCCCCGGCCAAGGGGGAGGATATCACGATCGTCCTGGGCGTGAACGAGAGCCGGTACGACCCGGCCAAGCACCATGTCATCTCCAACGCGTCGTGCACCACCAACTGTCTGGCGCCGGTGGCCAAGGTGATCCTCCAGGCCTTCGGCATCAAGCACGGGTTCATGACCACCATCCACTCGTACACCAACGACCAGCAGATCCTGGATCTGCCGCACAAGGACCTGCGCCGGGCGCGGGCGGCCGCGATGAACATGATCCCCACCAGCACGGGCGCCGCCAAGGCGGTGGGACTGGTCCTGCCGGAGTTGAAGGGGAAGATGCACGGGGTAGCCATCCGCGTTCCGACTCCCAACGTGTCCCTGGTGGATCTGGTGGCCGAGACGGACAAGGTCGTCACCGCGGACGAGGTCAACGCCGCCCTTCGCAAGGCCGCCGAGGGGGACCTGCGGGGGATCCTGGGGTTCTCGGATGAGCCCCTGGTCTCGATTGATTTCAACGGCAACCCCCTGTCGTCCATTGTGGACGGCCCCTCCACGTCGGTCATGGACGGCACCATGGTGAAGGTGCTGGCCTGGTACGACAACGAGTGGGGGTACTCCTGCCGGGTGCGGGATCTCATCAAGTTCATCGTCGCGAAGGGGTGATCGCCCGGCCCCGCGTGGCCCGACCCTGGGGTGCGGCCTCGGGAGGCGGCCCCGGGTCCCCGGGTGCGTTCGGCGGCCCGCGCTCCGGCCGGCGAGAAGGAAGGATGGCGCCATGGCCAAGCTCTCCATCAGCGACGTCGATCTCCGCGGGAAGCGACTTCTCGTCCGGGTGGATTTCAACGTCCCCCTGAACGACAAGCAGGAGGTCACCGACGACACGCGCATCCGGGCGCCGCTCCCCACCATCCGGTATGCGATGGAGCACGGCGCAAAAGTGCTGCTGCTCTCGCACCTCGGCCGGCCCAAGGGAAAGGTCGTCCCGGCCCTCAGCCTGGCACCCGTCGCCCGGCGGCTCTCCCAGCTGCTCAAGAAGCCGGTGGGGATGGCCCCCGACTGCATCGGGCCGGAGGCCCGGAAGGCCGCGGCCGCCCTGGCGCCGGGCGAGGTGCTGGTGCTGGAGAATTGCCGCTTCCACGACGGGGACGAGAAGAACGACGAGGCGATGAGCCGGGCGCTGGCCGAGCTGTGCGATGTGTTCGTCAACGACGCCTTCGGAGCCGCGCATCGCGCCCACGCCTCCACGGTCGGCGTTACCAAGTTCGTGCCCGTCGCGGCCGCCGGATTCCTGATGGCGAAAGAGCTCGAATACCTCGGCCGGGCCATGACGGATCCGGCCCGGCCCTTCGTGGCGGTTCTGGGCGGGGCCAAGGTGTCCGACAAGATCGGGGTGCTGAAGAGCCTGGTGTCGAAGGTGGACGCGCTGCTGGTGGGCGGCGGCATGGCGTACACCTTCCTGAAGGCCCAGGGGATGGAGGTGGGCCAGTCGCTCCTGGAGGCGGACAAGCTGGACGTGGCCAAGGGCGTCTTGGAGCAGGCGCGGGCCAAGGGGGCGACCTTCCTGCTGCCCATGGACCACGTCGTGGCCCAGCGCGTCGAGGCCTCGGCTGCCACGCAGCTTGCCGACAGCACCGCCATTCCGGCCGGCTGGATGGGGCTGGACATCGGCCCCAAGGCCCGCGACGCCTTCGCCAAGGTGATCCGGGGCTCCAAGACTGTGGTCTGGAACGGGCCCATGGGGGTCTTCGAGCTGGCGCCCTTCCGCGAGGGGACCTTCGCCGTGGCGCGGGCGATCGCCGAATCCAAGGCCACCTCCATCGTCGGGGGCGGGGACTCGGTGGCGGCCGTGACCCAGGCCGGCCTGGCGGATAAGATGACCCACATCTCGACGGGTGGCGGGGCCTCGCTGGAGTTCCTGGAGGGCATCGAGCTGCCCGGGGTAGCCGCTCTCACGGAGAAACGGTGAACGAGTTGAAAATGGAAAACTGACAACCGACAGCCGGTCAATCAGAGGCGATGGCCGGTTGTCAGTTGTCCGCTGTCGGTTTTACCTTGGATCGGGTCTTTGGTGCCGGTCGGCGAGGAAGAGAGCCAACCGACAGATCCTCCATCGCCCCACAGGAGAACGCATGCGCACGCCCATCATTGCCGGCAACTGGAAGATGTACAAGACGGCCCGCCAGGCCGCGGAGGCGATCCACAGGCTCCGCGATCTGGTGCGGGGCGTGACGGGCGTGGAGATCGTCGTCTGCCCGCCCTTTCCGGCCCTGGCGGCGGCCGTGGATGCGGCGCGGGGCTCCGAGATTGCCATCGGAGCGCAGGATTGTTTCTGGGAGAAGGAGGGGGCGTTCACCGGCGAGGTGTCGGTTCCCATGCTGGCCGATCTGGGGTGCCGCTCCGTCATCGTGGGCCACTCGGAGCGGCGGCAGTATTTCGGGGAGACAGACGCCACGGTGCAGAAGAAAGTCCGGGCGGTGTTGGCCCATGACCTTCCCTGCATCGCCTGCATCGGAGAGACGCTCGACGAGCGGGAGGCCGGGAAGACCCTGGCGGTGCTGGAACGGCAGATTCGGGACGGCCTGGCCCCCCACCTGAGCTCGGCCGGTCTGGTCGTGGCCTACGAGCCGGTGTGGGCCATCGGGACGGGGAAGACGGCCACCCCCGCCCAGGCCCAGGAGGCGCACGCATTCGTCCGGCACCTCATTGGCCAACTGGCGGGGGACGCGGCGGCGGCCCGCCTCCGCATCCTGTACGGGGGCAGCGTGAAGCCCGACAACATCGCCGTCTTGATGGCGCAACCCGATGTGGATGGCGGGCTGGTGGGGGGCGCCAGTCTGGATCCCGCCTCCTTCGCCACGCTGGTGCGCGGCGGCAAATAATCCGAGGCCGGGGGGCTCCTTCGGTTGGCAGTCCTGGGAGACGTTGCATGTACATCCTATTGTCTGTGTTTCATCTGCTCATCGCCTTGGGCCTGATCCTGATCGTCCTGATGCAGGGCGGCCAGGGGGCGGACATCGGCGCCGCCTTCGGGGGCGGATCCAGCCAGACGGTGTTCGGGGGGCGGGGCCCTGCCACGTTCCTGTCCAAGATGACGACCGTCTTCGCCGTCCTGTTCATGGTGATGTCCCTGACCCTCACCGTCATGGCCGCCAAGAAAGGAAGCTCCTCGGTGATCAGCGACACGCGCCCTGCGCGGACGCAGCCGGCTCCGGCCACGCCTTCCCCGGCGCCGACCACCCAGGGGCCGGCCAGTCAGGGCCCGGCCGGCCCGGAGACCCCGAAAAAATAGTGATCGGACGCCGAACGTTCCTGGCACTCCTGGGCTCGGCCCCGCTGGCGGCATGCAGCCGGTCGGAGCAGACCGTCGCGACGGAGGCCGGCAGCGACGGTGCAGCCTACGGCGACACGCTCGTCGAGGCCTCCATCGGGGACATCAGCGGCCTCATCCCCAACATCACCAGTGACTCCGCCTCCCAGGAGGTGGGGGGTCTCATCTACTCCAACCTGGTCCGGACGGACAAGGACCTCCGGCTGGAGGGCGAGCTGGCCGAGCGCTGGGACGTCTCGCCGGACAACCTCACCATCATGTTCCATCTCCGCCGGGGCGTCCGGTGGCAGGATGGAGCGCCGGTCACGGCTCGGGACGTGGACTTCACCTACCGGTACATGATCGACCCCAAGACGCCCACGGCCTACGGCGAGTCCTTCCGCCAGATCGCCCGCGCCGAGATCGTGGACCCCCTGACCTACCGGGTGACCTACAAGCAGCCGTACGCGCCCGGGCTGTTGTCCTGGGGGATCTGGGTTCTTCCCAGCCACATCCTGGAGACCCCCTGGAAGGAGGGCGCGGACCTCCGCACGACCCAGCAGAACCGCCATCCAATCGGCAGCGGACCCTTCGTCTTCCAGGAATGGCATGCCGGCGAGCGCGTGGTGGTGGAAGCATACCAGGATTACTGGGAGGGCCGTCCCTACCTCAAGCGGGTCGTCTACCAGATCATTCCCGACCAGTCCACGATCTTCCTGGAGCTGAAGGCCCGAAATATCGACATGGCGACGCTCACCCCGACCCAATACCGGCGGCAGACCGATTACCCGGCCTTCCAGAAGGAGTTCCGCAAATACCGCTACCTGGCCAATGCCTTCACCTACCTGGGCTTCAACCTCACGGACCCGCGCTTCCAGGACAAGCGGGTGCGGCAGGCCATGGCCTATGCCATCAACAAGCAGGAGATCATCGAGGGGGTGCTCCTGGGCCTGGGGCAGCCCGCGGTGGGCCCCTACAAGCCGGGCACCTGGTGGTACAATCCCGACGTGAAGACGTACCCCTTCGACCCCGGCAAGGCCAAGGCCCTGCTGGCCGAAGCGGGATGGACGGCGAAAAACAGCGACGGGGTGCTGACGCGCGACAGCAAGCCGTTCGGCTTTACCATCATGACCAACCAGGGGAACCAGGTGCGCCAGCAGACGGCCGAGATCATCCAACGGCGCCTGCGCGCCGTGGGCATCGACGTGCGGATCCAGGTGGTGGACTGGGCCGCCTTCATCAACACCTTCATCCGCAAGCGCCAGTTCGAGGCCGTCATGCTGGGCTGGGGGCTGGGGCTGGACCCCGACCAGTACGACCTCTGGGAGTCCCACCAGACCGGCCCCGACCAGATGAACTTCGTCTCCTTCAAGAACGCCGAGGTGGACGCCTTGCTGGAGGCGGGCCGCCGGACCTTCATCGAGGCGGAGCGGAAGGCCATTTACGGGAAGTTCCAGGAGATCATGGCCGAGGAGCAGCCGGTCATCTTCCTGTTCGTCCCGGATGCCCTCCCGGTGGTGGCGGCGCGGGTGCAGAACATCCACCCCGCGCCGGCGGGCATCTCGTACAACTTCATCCGCTGGTACGTGCCCAAGGCCCTGCAGCGGTACACGCGCTGAGGAGGCGTCGTGCTGGCGTACGCCGTCCGCCGGGTGCTCATCTCGATCCCGCTCTTCTTCGGGATCCTCTGCCTGTCCTTTCTGATGCTGAAGCTGGCCCCCGGCGGCCCGACCGTCGTGGAGCAAAATCTCCAGGTGCGCGCCTCCGCCGCCCAGCAGGAGACCCTGCGGAAGCTCTATGGCCTGGACAAGCCCGTCTACGTGCAGTTCGGACTGTGGATCTGGCGCGCGGCGCGGCTGGACTTCGGCCGCTCGTACGCTCCGGACGGGCGCCTGGTCATCGACAAGATCGGGGAGCGCATTCCCATCACGCTGGGCCTCAACAGCCTGGAATTCCTTCTCACCCTCCTGACGGCAATCCCGCTGGGGATCCTCTCGGCGACGCGGCAGGACTCCGTCTTCGACAAATTCAACACCCTCTTCGTCTTCGTCGGCTTCGCCACGCCCGACTTCTGGCTGGCCCTCCTGCTCATGATCCTCTTCGGGGTGCAGCTGGGGTGGCTGCCCATGTCGGGGCTGCGCTCGCTCAACTACCAGTACCTCTCCTTCTGGGGGCAGGTGTGGGACCTGGTCTCGCACCTGATCCTGCCGGTCCTGGTGGCCTCGTTCGGGGGGCTGGCCTTTCTGTCGCGGCTGATGCGCGGAAGCCTCCTGGAGGTGGTCCGCCAGGACTTCGTCCGGACCGCGCGCGCGAAGGGATTGTCGGAAGGCTGGGTGATCTACAAGCACGCCCTGCGAAACGCCGTCATCCCCATCGTGACCCTCCTGGGCCTCATGATCCCCGGCCTGCTCGGGGGCAGCGTGATCATCGAGACAGTCTTCAGCATCCCCGGCCTCGGCCAACTCTTCGTGCAGAGCGCCTACTCGCGGGACGAGCCGGTGATCATGGGGCTGGTGGTCATCGGGGCTAGCCTCTCCCTTCTGGGCAACATCCTGGCCGACATCTTCTACAGTGTAGTGGATCCCCGGATCCGCGTATCGGGGAAGGGGGCGGGATAGCATGGCGGCTCGCCGGCATCAGGTCGGATCGGGCGGGTCGCCCTGGAAAGCGGAGGCCGGGCGCTCGCGCCGGGGTCTGGCCACCTTCCGCCAGAGCATCTTCTGGCGGCAGTTGCGGCGAAACCCCATGACCCTGGCCGGCGGGGCAGTCGTCATCGTGTTCGGCCTGGCCGCTCTCCTGGCGCCGCTCCTGGCGCCCTATGATCCCGGGGCCTATAACGTGAAGGAGATCCTCCTCCCCCCGGGCGCGGCGCACTGGCTCGGCACCGACGACCTCGGGCGGGACCTGCTCACCCGCATGCTGTACGGCGCCCGCATCTCCATGGCGGTGGGCTTCGTCTCGGTGGGGATCGCCGTGGTGATCGGCACCCTCGTCGGGGCCGTGGCGGGCTACTACGGCGGGAGGGTCGACGAACTGCTCATGCGCTTCGTGGATCTCATGCTGAACTTCCCGCGCTTCTTCCTGCTCCTCACGCTCATTGCGTTCCTCCGCCCCAGCATCTGGGTCATCATGTCCGTCATCGGCTTCACCGGATGGATGGGGCTGGCCCGCCTCGTGCGGGGCGAGATCCTGGGCCTGAAGGAGCGGGAGTTCGTCCTGAGCGCCAGGGCTATGGGGGCTCGGGATGCCCGGGTCATGCTTCGCCACATCGTCCCCAACGCCCTGGTCCCCATTCTGGTCTCGGCGACCCTGGGAGTCGCCGGCGCCATCCTGGCGGAGTCCGGCCTCTCGTTCCTGGGCCTGGGCGTCCAGCCCCCCACGCCGAGCTGGGGGAACATCCTCATCGAGGGGAAAGCCAATATCGAGATCGCCTGGTGGCTGTCGGTATTCCCCGGCATGGCCATTCTGATCACGGTTCTGGCCTACAATCTCTTCGGAGAAGGCCTGCGGGACGCCCTGGATCCCCGCCTGCGACAGTGATCAATTGAAAACCGACAACCGACGATTGAAAACCGGACAACTGGAGGCAACGACCGCTTTTCGGTTTTCAATTGTCGGTTTTACATCGTCGGTTTTGGATTCCGCCGCGCCGGGCTACCTGAAAACAAAAAGCCGGCGGCCCCTTCGGGCCGCCGGCTGTACCAACACGACTGGTGGGGAAGGAGGGACTCGAACCCTCATGAGTTTCCTCACACGCCCCTCAAACGTGCGCGTCTGCCAGTTCCGCCACTTCCCCTTGCGGGCATTTCTACCGCCTCGCGCGGCGCATTGTCAACGAAAAACCTCGACGGACGACGCGGGATCTGGATCCTGCCGACCCCGCACGGAGACGGCCCGCCCGTCTGCGGCATCAATTGGAAACGGACAACCGACACGGGCCAATTGAAAACCGACAACCGACGATTTAAAACCGGCCAATGGGATCCGTGGACCGGTTGTCGGTCTTAAATTGTCAGTTTTAAATTCCGCCTGCGGCGGGCGGTTGTCGATTTTGCATTGTCGGTTCGAAATTGTCTACGCCCCTGCCCGACGAAAAACGTCGAGGGGCCCCTCCTTCGGCTTGAGATCCCCCGCTGCATCCGGTATGATAACCCTTCAGCGTGGGGTCTGGGGACAGAAGGGAGTGAGGCATGCGGGGACAGCGAGCGGTGGTGGTGGCGGGGGTGGTGGCGCTGTTCTTGGCCGGCTGCGCCACTGTCGAGATCCGGGAGGCGTGCACGCTCGCCGGCCAGGTGACCGACGAGTCCGGCCGGCCGGTCGCGAACACGCCCGTCGTGGTGCTGGCTCGCTCACTCGACCTGGAGACCAAACGACTGGAGTATCAGGAGCGCGGCCGGCAGGAGGTGCGAACGACCACCGACGCCCAGGGGCACTATCGCCTGGAGTTCGTCCCGGCGCAGCTGGGCAACAACTTCTACCTTTTCTTCTACGACAAGACGGGCTTCGACCAGGTCAAGTACCACAAGCCCGAGTCGCTGGACATCACGCAGTTTCTCCGGCCCGACCAGCCCCTTCGCGTCAATCAGGTCCTCCGGTTCACTCCGGCCTGGCCGGAAATCGAGCGGCAGATCGCCTTCTACGGGGCCGACTCGGAGCGCGCACGGATCCTGCGCCGGCACGGCCTTCCGGAGCGCCGGGAGCTCTCCCGCTCGGGAAACGAGAATACCGAGATCTGGTGGTACTACAGCGACGGGGTCAGCTACTGGTTCAGCGGGGACAAGCTGACCGGGGCCCACACCTTCACACCGATCCCCGGCGCCGCTCCCGCGCCTTTCCCCAAACCGGCGGCCGGCAGGTAGGCCGAGCAAGGGGCCGCAGACCGGGAGGATCCCGCGGCGCGTCCTGCGTCCGATGGGCCGGTCGGCGGCGTCACGCGCCGGCCTGATTCTCCTGGATGATCTGGATGAAGGTCTCGATCAGGCGCGCATCCCACCATCCCTTGGCGGTCTCCTCGCGCATGATCGTGAAGGCCTGTTCGCGGCTGTAGGCGGGCTTGTACGGCCGCTGGGTCGTGAAGGCATCGTAGATATCCGCCACCTGGAGGATCCGGGCAGTCAGGGGGATGGCCTCGCCGGCAAGGCCGTCCGGATAGCCGCTCCCGTCCCATCGCTCGTGGTGGTGGCGGATGATCGGCAGGACCAGGCTCAGGGATTTCAGGGGGGCGCAGATGCGCTCTCCGATGACGGGGTGGCTCTGGATCACGGCGCGCTCGAGGGGGGTAAGCGGACCCGGCTTCAGCAGGATGGCGTCGGGCACGCCGATCTTCCCCAGGTCGTGCAGGATGCCGCCGCGGTGGAGAGCCTTGAGGTAGTCGGGGGACAGGCCCAGCGCCCTCCCCAGTGCCACGCTGTAGCGCGACAGCCGCCCGCAGTGCCCGTTGGTATACGGATCCTTGGCCTCGATGCTGAGGGCCAGAGTGAAGAGCACGGTCTCGGCGTTCTCCAACTCGTCCGTATGGCGCTTGAGCCGGAGCAGGGACCGCACGCGAGTCATGAGCTCCTGCTCGTTGAACGGCTTGGTCAGAAAGTCGTCTGCCCCGGCCTCGATTCCCTTGATCCGCTCGGGGGTTGCCTGGAGGGAGGTGACCATGACGACCGGGATCAAGATGGTCCGAGGATCTGATTTCAGGCGGCGGCAGACCTCGTACCCGTCGAGCTTGGGCATCATGACGTCCAGCAGGATCAGGTCGGGCGGCTCGGCCGCGACTTTCTCCATCGCCTCCTCGCCGTCCTGCGCCGTGACCACCTGGTATCCCTGGCTGACGAGGTCATCCTCCAAGAGCTGGCGGATCAGCGCCTCGTCATCGACGATCAGGATCCGCGACCGCTCCTTGTCGGGAGGCAGGGACTCGGTGAGGCCTTGCAGGGGCTGGTTGGGAAGGGGGTGAGCGGCCGGCCCGCCCAGGGATGCATCGGACATGCTGGGATCTCCAACAAAAACTCGCAGGGCGGGAGGCACCGCCAACGTCGTCAGGGACCCTCTTCCCTCGAAGGACCGGCCAACACTTGCGTTCTTTGCGGGCGGGCACGAGACGCCGCCGAACCGCCAACTTGAGAGTGTTTAGCACACCGTACGATTGGCGTCAAGCAGCCTTTTCCGTTGCTTTTTCCCCGAGGGACTGATAGAAGAACGGGGTGATCGCAGGCAGTGAGACCGGTCCGGAGGTGATCCAGCCCCTGCGGGAATGGGCCGCCGATCGGAATACCCGCCCCTGGAAGATGCACGGAAACATCCCCCTATGAGGGCCGCGCCGGAGAGGAACGCCGCGTCTCCGAAGGAGGGCACCATGCCGAAGGTCCTGGTGGTGGATGACGAGCCGGATGCGGTCGAATTGCTCCAGGAGTTCCTGACGGCAAAAGGCTACGAGGTGAGCGCAGCCTTCAACGGGGAGGAAGCCCTCGAGAAGGTGAAGACCGACCGTCCCCACCTCATCCTTCTGGATGTGCGCATGCCGGGGATGAACGGATTGGAGACGCTCCGGCAGATTCGCCAGATCGACCAGGAAGTCGGGGTGATCATGGTCACGGCGGTCAACGAAGAGGAGACCGGCCGGCAGGCGCTCGAGCTTGGGGCGTTCGATTACCTGGTGAAGCCGCTCGATCTCGGATACCTCGAACGCAGCCTGTGGTACAAAATCACCACGATGTTGCTTTGAACGGATCCGCGCAATTCAAAACCGACAACTGACAATTAAAAACCGGACAAGAATGTTCGAATGACCGGTTGTCGGTTTTGCATTGTCGGTTGTATATTCCGCCCGCGATGGCGGCTCGGCACGAGGCGACACCGGTGCGGGCGATTGAAGATTGACGACACACCCTAGCCGGGCGTATCGTGCCCCCGAGGCTGTGGTCTCTTGCAGGCGACGCGATCGAGGGGGGAGGAAAGACGACATGCAAAAAACAATGCGAAGGCGCGGCACCAGCGGGCTGGCCGCGCTCGTGGCAGTCCTGGTGGTGGCGGCGTGGGGAGGGACGGCCGGTGCGCAGGAGGCCGCCTACGGCACGGCGGCTGCCGAGATCGCCGGGAAGATCGCCCAGGCCTTCCCCGTGGTGGAAGGCCAGGTCATCGGACTGGAGAAAGAGCGGGTGCTCCTGGATCTCAGCGCCAAGGACAAGGTGATCCCCGGGCTGGAGCTCCAGGTCTACCGCGCGGGGGAGGTGTTCCGCCACCCCTATACCGGCCAGGTGCTGGGGCAGCTGGACCGGGACGTCGGCCGTGTGCGCATCCTGGAGGTACATCCGAACTTCTCGGCGGCCGAGATCATCCAGCAGGCCGAGGGGACGATGGTCCAGCAGGGGGATCATGTCCGCGTCACGTCGGCGCGCGTGATCCTGGCCCTCCCCAACGTGGACGTGACCGACGTGGCGGGCGCCAACGCCCGGTCGATCACCCGGGACCTGCTGAACGCCCTGATCAGGACCAACCGCTTCGAAGTCATGACTGATCAGCGCATCCGCGGGGCGCTGGCCGCCGCGAAGGTGCCCAACCCCGACCAGTTCACGGACCCGGCCGTGCTGCAGGCCCTGTGGAAAGAGCTGCACGTCTCGGCCGTCCTCCTGGGGAAACTGAGCCTGCTGGAGAAAGGGGTGCAGTGGGACGTCCAGGTCCTCTCCACCGTGCGCGGGGACTCCATCACCCTGGCCAGCGCCCAGGCGCCGGACGTGGCGCCGCGGGCCGCCGCGAACCCGGGGAGCGAGTCGGCCGCCAATTCGGAGGCGCCCCAGATCGACCGGATCTCTCTGGCGTCCCAGGATCTGCCGTTCCGAGGCCAGGCCATGGCCATGGGGGACTTCACCGGAAGCGGCAGCATGCAGCTGGCCATCACCGATGGGCAGCGCGTCTATATCTACGATCTGGCCAAGGAGGGGATCAAGCAGATCGGGAAATACGATGGGGCCGCGTCAGACAATGTGATCGCGCTGGATGCGGCGGACATCAACGACAACGGCGTCGCCGAGCTCTTCGTCACCAACTTCACGGCGGACAACGGGCTCCGCTCCTACGTGCTGGAGTACCGCGGCGGTAAGTTCGTCAAGATCCTGGAGGACGTGCCGCTGCACTTCCGGGTGCTGGAGGGGGCGGACGGCACGCCGCGCCTATATGCCCAGGGGGGCACCCTGGACAAGCCTTTTGACGGCCCGGTCCGGAGGTACACCTGGGTCGGCAACAAGTACGTCCCCGCCGAAGTGGTGCCCCTCCCCAAGCAATCGAATATCATTTACGGGTTCACCCTGGCCGACCTGGATGGCACCGGGGCCCCCAAGATCGTCCTCCTGGACGGGCACGATTATCTGAGGGTGTACGATCGCGGCGGGACAGAGATCTACCGATCGAGCGATCATTACGGGGGAACGGAGCAGGTGCTGGAGGCATGGCCGGAGGGAGGCAGGCAGGGCTCCTTTGTCGACTTCCAGCCGACTCGCATGTACGTCCAGGGGCGATTGTACTTCGGGGATATCCTGGGGAACGGGAAGAAACAGCTCATCGTCCCGCGCAATACCCCCTCCACGGGATATGCGTTCAAAACGCGGCTGTACGACAAGGGGAAGATCTTTGGCCTGAGCTGGGACGGCATGGCGATGCAGGACGTTCGGGAGACTCGAGAGCTCCCCGGCTACATCGCGGACTATGCCCTGGTTGACCCGGACGGCTCCGGAGATCGAAGGCTGGTGCTGCTGGTGGTCCAGACGAACCTGTTGGGGATGGAGAAGAGCCGGAGCATGGTCATTATGCTGGCCCTCAAACCCCAGGGCTGACGGGTGCCGGCGGCGGAGGGCCGGTCCCGGTGTTCCCGCGGAATCCAGCGGCGGCCGTGGGCAGAGGGAGGGGAAGAGGGTGTTTGTCTGCTCTATTCAAAATCCTAGAAAAAAATGGTTGACAACGGCGAACGGTGCTTGATAAGGTTCGGCCCGCTAGCTGACCTTTTAAATCGCGGGCTTCAAATATCACGTGCTGTTATCTCGATCACTGGATGGACAGCCAAGAGCGCTGCCAGCCGCAAAGGGGGGATGTGCAAAGGAGGAGCGACGCTTTCTCGGGGTGTTACCGGAAGATCCACAAAGATCGAAAGCATCAGGCTTGCAACGGAGGGTAACCTAATGAGAAAGTTTTTGTGGGCTGTGGGCGTGGCGGCGTTCGTGTTCGCCATGACCGCGCCAGCTTGGGCGATGGACTTCACATTCTTCGGGCAGACCCGCGTCCGCTTCTTCGACCTGTCCGGGGTTGGCTTCGACAGCTCCCAGACCACCAACCCGGGCAACAACCCGCGCGGCGCTGAGGTTCGGTTCCGGGCGGGCTTCCAGGCCAGTGACGACAACGGGAACGTCCAGGGCGTCCTGCGGATGCGGATTGGGAACGTGGTGTTCGGCTCGGGCGGCGGCACGCAGAACCCGAACAACACGGCAAGCGTTGCCAACGACTCCAACGTCCTCACCTCGGGCGCCGCGGTCTCCACGACCAACTCTGGCGGCGTGTTCTCCGGGGCCCGCACCGGCTCGAGCTCGGGCGGCGGCCTGGGCACCCGGGGCGTCAACGAAGAGACGGAGTGGGCGTACCTCGACTTCAAGGTGCCGTTCATCGACCTGCCCCTTCGCCTGCGGTCCGGGCTCATCCCCTGGTACCTGCCGAAGGGCATGATCATCGACGACAACGCCGCGGGCGTGCAGGCCTACGGCAGCTCCGGGATGTTCACCTACCGGATCGCGTGGTACCGGCTCGAGCAGGAGGCCCGGTTCGCGGGTAGTTACGTCCGGACCGCCCCGAACGGCCTTGGCTGGGCTTCCCGATACCAGGCCGGCACCATCGACGACAGTTACGACGTGTACGAGGCCAAGCTCGACGCCAAGATCGCCGACTGGCTGAACCCCGGGCTGTACTTCGACTACGGGGACAACCGGGACAACTGCGTGGCGGATCGGTCCATGGGCATAGCCAACGGCTGCCCCGGCCAGGACCGGATTCGGCCCAACTGGTTCCTGGGCTTCACCGACACGGGCAAGATCGGGATCGCCACGTACGACATTGACTTCATCTACGGCTGGGCCAAGGGCGGTATGGGCGGCGACTTCGTTCAGGGCTCCATCAACGGCACCTTGAGCGCGGCGGAGCAGAGCGCGACCGGAGCTGCCCTGTGCACGGGGACTGGCCCGGTAGGCACGACCTGCCCGAACTCTGCCACCCCGATCACCACCCGGGGTTATGCGCTTGACGCCGGCATCCACATCCCGGTGGGGCCCGTCACGTGGAGCGTCGTGGGGTCCTACGCCACGGGTGACAAGCAGAACGGCAGCACCACCAGCGACGCCTTCCCCGGCGGCTATTCGCCGGCGTGGAACGGGCCGGGTGGCGCATACCAGATCCTCGGTAACGCCGGCCCGTGGTTCGACATGATGACGATGACCCAGTCCTCGATGACCGGCCTGTGGACGCTCGGCACCTACTTCGACTACAACCCCGTGAAGGCGATGAGCGTCCGGTTGGCCTACGCCTATGCCGGCTTCACCAGCAAGAACGCCAACTGCGCCACCTACGTGCCGGGGTCGATCGGGTGCTACGGCCCCCTCTACTTCGGCAGCGGGTTTGTCGGCAATGCGAGCGGCATTAGCATTGGTGGTGACAGCGGTACGTTCGCAAAGCAGGGATCCGGCGGTCTGGCCGGGGCAAGCGCCCTGGGGCACGATCTCGAGGTGTTGAGCATCTACCAGCTCTACACCGGGCTCAAGATCATCGGCACCATGGCCTGGATGGTCCCCACCCACGGGGATGTGGCCGCGAAGTACGGGTTGTCGTTCCAGTACGACTTCTAAGCCACAGCGTTTGACGGAAGCCCCAGGGGAGCGATCCCCTGGGGCTTTTTTGTGCGCCCAGCATGGGTGCTGACTAGGAGGTGCAAGTCCTCTGGGGACTTGGTCGCAGGGACCCAAGCGAACCGCAAGGTGACGCCCGCGAGGGCGGCGCTGAAGGAAGCGGGGAGCGCACCCGCGAGCCGACGAACAGGAACCGGATACGAGGCGACCTCGCCCAGGGCGAGCGGGCAAATGACCGCGAAGCTCTCGCGACCAAGGGGCGGGGCCGTAAATCCGGCGGGTGTGCGGGGACGGCCAGCATTCTTACCTGGGGAGATCTCCGCCTTACGCCTGAAAGGGCGACGCCACCCGGTGGCGCGAGAAGTCAGCCGCGGCCATAGTAGCCCAGTCGGGCGAAGGGCCAAACGGAAGGGAGAGCGCCACGACCGTGAGCCTCCAAGACGCCACGCGCCAGATGGCCAGGCAACTGGAGCTCCCGTTCGGGGGAAGGGGTGAAACCCCGACGACCGGGCGGAGCGGCGAAGCGTCGCGGGCGGCGGGCGGCGCCGGACGCTCAGGGACCGACCACCGGATGGAGGCGGTGGTCGAGCGCGGCAACCTCCAAGCGGCGTTGAAGCGCGTGCAGCAGAATCAGGGCAGTCCGGGCGGCGACGGGATGACCGTGGACGACCTGCCCGGGCACCTGCGGGCGCACTGGCCGACCCTCAAGGCCCAGTTGCTCGCTGGGACGTACCAGCCCCAGCCGGTCAAATGGCAGCCGATCCCGAAGCCGGGCGGCGGGGTGAGGAATCTCGGCATCCCGTGCGTGCTCGACCGGTTCATCCAGCAGGCCATCCTGCAGGTCCTGCAACCGTGGTTCGACCCAACGTTCTCCGAGCACAGCTACGGCTTCCGGCCCGGCCGCCGGGCGCACGACGCGGTGTGTGCGGCCCAGCGCTTCATCCAGGCCGGACGGCGGTGGGTGGTGGACGTGGATCTGGAGGCCTTCTTCGACCGCGTGAATCACGATGTGCTGATGGGACGGCTGGCGAAGCGGCTGGCGGACCAGCGGCTGCTCGGCCTCATCCGACGCTACCTCGAAGCCGGCATCCTGGCGGAGGGGGTGGTGATCGAACGGTACGAGGGCACGCCGCAAGGCGGGCCGCTCTCACCGTTGCTGGCCAACGTGCTCCTCGACGAGGTGGATCGGGAGTTGGAGAAGCGGGGGCACGCCTTCGCGCGCTACGCGGACGACTGCAACGTGTACGTGCGGTCCCGCCGGGCGGGGGAGGATGTCCTCCGGACGCTCCGGCGTCTGTACGCCAAGCTCCGGCTTCGGGTCAACGAAGCGAAGAGCGCCGTCGCGCGCCCGTGGGACCGCAAGTTCCTGGGCTACAGCTTCTGGGTAGCGCCGGGGCGCGAGGTCAAACGGCGGGTGGCGCCAGCGGCCCTGGCGACGCTGAAGGCGCAGGTGCGGGCGCTGACGGGTCGGACTCGCGGATGCAGCCTGACCAGAATGGTGGCGGAGCTGCGCGGGTACCTGCTGGGCTGGAAGGCCTACTTCCGCCTCGCAGACACGCCGGGGATCTTCACGGCCCTCGACCAGTGGCTTCGACGCCGGCTGCGCATGGTCTACCTCAAACAGTGGAAGCGCGGGACGACGGTCTTCCGGGAGCTGCGGGCTCGGGGCGTATCCGAACTCGTCGCGGCCCAGGCGGCCGCTCACGCTCGCCGCTGGTGGCGGACCGCGCACCAGGGCGCCCTTCAGCTCGCCCTGCCCACACAGCACTTTGACCGGCTGGGGCTGCCACGGCTTGCCGGTTGACCTCAACCTTCTGAACCGCCGGATACGGGCCCGTACGTCCGGTGGTGTGGGAGGGGAGTAGCAGGGGATTCCCTGCTACCCCCTATCCCGATTGATGATCGAACCAGAGCGACTTTGTGGTTGGTGGGGACCGGTCGATGTGCTAGTCTCAAAATCGGAGGTGTCCCCGGCCGATGACACGAAGCCTGAGGGTCACTGCTCGTGACTGATCCCCGGCAGGTCATTGATCGGCCCCGGCTCCCTTTCAAGCTTCTGGGGGGCGGCCTGCTGATCGGCTTGGGCGCGCTTCCGGTTGTGATCATGGCCGATCACAGCCTGATGAGGCTCGTCCAAACATGGCGCTGGCCGGGCCTGCTGGAGGCGATGCAGCTTTTCACCCGGCTGGGGTACGGGGCCATTGACATCGGGGGTCTGCTGGCAATCGCGCTGATCGGGTGGTGCGAGGGCAAGGCGAGCATCCGTGCGCGGGGCCTCTGGGGAGCGGGGACCGTGGCGGCCGCCGGCATCCTGGACCAGATCGTGAAGAACATCGCCTGCCGGGCCAGGCCGTCGGCACCCGGCGGCGGGCTGTTCTTTGCGACGTTTCCGTGTTTCCCGGCGTCCTACGCCTACGCGTCGTTCCCCTCGGGGCATGCCACGACGGCCTTCGCAGCCGCGGTCATCCTGGCCGCCTGGCATCCGCGGCGGGCAGGGACTTTCCTGGGCGTGGCCGCCCTGGTCGGGCTGTCGCGGATCGTCCTGGGGGCGCATTTTCCCTCTGACGTGCTGGCGGGAGCGTTGTTGGGCAGCGGGACCGCGCTGGCGGCCTGCCGGTCTGTCCTGGCCCTGCGGGGGGCCGGGACGTCCGCCCGGGGAACCACCGGCTGAGGGCGCGGTCGCCCCCGAGGAGGTGCGGAAGATGAAGCGCATGGGCACGATTCGCCTGGGATTGCTGCTCTTCCTGGTGGGCGGCCTGGCGGCCTGCGCCGGAGCCGTCGGACCCCTGCCGCCGAACGCGGAGCAGTTCCCGTACCCGCCGCCGGGGTTCGCCCATCGGGTGGCCTCCCCCGCGGTGGAGCTGTTCTGGAACTGCGCCCGGCCGGCCCCGGACACCCTGGAGGTGGCGGGGCTCGCGTTCAACCCGTGGTCGGGAGAGGACATTCAATTCCTGAAGTTCGACCTGGTGGGAGTGGATGCGAGCGGGCGCACCGTCTCCGAGGCCACGGGGATGGCGCGGGACCTCAGTGTTGGCACCATGGACGCCACGCCCTTCCAGCTGACGCTGCAGACCGCGGGGACCGAGACCCGCTTCGACCTGTTCTACCAGTACCGCTACCAGGAGCCCGGGGATACCGGGGGCGGCGGCGAGCGCAGCTCCCTGCCGGCCGGGGCGCTCCCGGTGCGGCTCGCGGCCGCCGGGCCGCTCCTCCTGGCCCAGGTGGTGCAGCCGCTCGTGGTGCGGGATGTGTGCGCTGAGACGATGCATCGGGCGCGGTGACGACGGCCCGTGAGCTTGCCTGCCGGCAGTCCGCCTGCCTTTTCCCGGAGAGAGGCAGCAACCTTTCTCGTGCTTCTCCTCGTGTCCGGGGTCCTCTTCTTCTTTCGGCTGGGGACCCCCGGCCTCTTCGATGCCGACGAGCCGGCCTACGCGCAGGCCACACGGGAGATGCTCCGGTCGGGGAACTGGATCACCCCCCACTTCAACGGGATTCCTCGCTTCGACAAGCCCATCCTCTTCTATTGGCTGATGGCCATCGCCTACCGCGTCTCCGGCGCGAGCGAGTTCGCCGTTCGCTTCTGGTCGGCTCTGGCCGGGGTCGCCCTGGTTCTCATGCTGGCCTGGGCGGCCCGGCGCTGGTTCGGGCCGCCGGCCGATCTGTGGACGGGCGTGGCTTTCAGCACCTCCATGCTCACGACGCTCCTGGCCCGTGCCGCCGTCACCGACATGCTGCTCGTCCTTTTTGTGACCGGGACGATGCTGGGCGGAATCGAGGCCCTGGCGGCGCCGGAGGGCGGGGGGCGCGGCTGGGCGCGTGCCGCCTGGCTGTCGATGGCGCTGGCCGTGCTGGTCAAGGGTCCGGTGGGGATGGTCATCCCCGGAATGGCTTTCGGGGCAACCCTCTGGCTGCTGCGGGAGATCCGGCCGGGGCTGCGCCGCCTGGTCCCCTGGGAAGGCCCGGTGCTGTTCGCGGCCGTCGCCGTCCCATGGTACACCGCGGTCTGGGCGGCCAACGGATGGAGCTTTATCCAGGGATTCATCATCAAGCATCACCTGACCCGGTTCACGGGGGTCATATCGAGCCACGCCGGCCCGCTGTGGTTCTACCTGCCGGTCCTCCTGGTGGGGTTCTTCCCGTGGTGCGCGTACCTGCCCGGCGCCCTGTGGGAGGTCTGGCGCCTGGCCCGGCGGCGCGTGGCCGGCAGGGCGGCCGACCGCCTGGTGCTCACCTGCGGCTGCTGGGCGGCGGGCGTCTTTGTGTTCTTCTCGCTGGCCGGGACCAAGCTGCCCAGCTATGTGTTCCCGGCATTCCCGGCTCTGGCGCTGCTGGTGGGGGCCTGCGGAATGTCAAATGGCAAACTGACAACGCAAAACCGGTCAGCGGAGAAAGGCGTTGACCGGTTGTCGGTTGTCAGTTTTGAGTTTTCCATTGACCGGGAGGCCTCGCCACCCGGCTGGATCGCGAGCCTGTCCCCGTGGCTGCTGGGGGTCACGGGGTTCTCGCTGGCCGCGGGGTTCGTCCTGCTGCCATTCCTTTTCGATTCGCTCAGGCCGCTGGCCCGGGGGGTCCTGGACGGTGTGCCGCCGCCCAGCGGGCCGGCCTGGGGAATCGCCGGCCTGCTCGCCGCGGGGACGGCTGCCGGCCTGGCGGTCACGGGAATCCGGCGCCGCGCCGTCCTGGCAGCGATGATGGTCGGGCTGCTGCTGGTGGCGGAGGTTGCCGTGGCGCCGCAGGCCTATGCGATTCTGCAGGGACGCCTCCGCCAGTTCTCGGAAGAGGCCCGGCGCGCCTTGGGGCCCCGGGACTCCCTGGTGGTCTATGGACTCAACGCGCCAAGCATAGTATTCTATGCCGACCACCGGGTCGTCTCCATCGGCTCGGGCTCTCCGGAGGGAGTGGCTCGCGTGCAGGGCCTGGTGGAAAGCGGCCGGCGGGTGATGGTGATCGGCCGCGCTGCGGAAGCCCGCGAGCTGGATCGGGTTCCGGGGTTGTTCCGGTGGGAGGTTGCGGGCGGGTATGCCTTGTATGCCTCCTGGCCCCGAGGGGAGGGGGATAGCGCGGGACCGGGTCGCCGGCGAATCTCCAGAGGCAGCGGGTTCGGATGAAACAGCTGGAACGCTACAACGGATTGTTTGATGTCGTTGCCGCCGAGTTGCAAGCGGTCGAGAATCGCTTGTTGGCCCCCGTCCAGGAGGGGTCGGTTCTCTTGTCCGTGGTGGCGAGGTACGCGCTGGCCTCGGGCGGGAAACGGATCCGTCCGGCCCTCCTGCTGCTGGCGGCCCGGGCCTGCGGCGGCGATCGGCAAGATCGCCTGGTCACCCTGGCCTCGGTGGTCGAGGTCATGCACGCGGCCAGCCTGATCCACGACGACATCGTGGATCACGCCGACATACGTCGCGGCCGGCCATCTGCCGCCGCGCGCTGGGGATCGGATGTCTCCGTCCTGGTGGGGGACTTCCTCTACTCGCAAGCGATCCAGACCTTGGTGGCGGACCAGGACCTCCGGGTGCTGCGGGCCTTTGCGGACGCCGCGGTGTCCATGAGCGAGGCGGAGATCCTCCAGCTCCAGTTCCTGCACGACCTCAAGATCGGCGAGGAGGAGTACCTCAAGATCGTGACCGGCAAGACGGCGGCCCTCATGTCCGCCGCCTGCCGCGCCGGGGCGCTGGCCGCGGGAGCTCCGGAGCGGATGGTGGACGCCCTGGGAGCCTTCGGGTTGAATCTCGGCATCGGATTCCAGCTGGTGGACGACGCCCTGGACTACAGCGCCCGGGAAGAGCGGCTCGGCAAGCCGGTGGGCAGCGACTTCCGGGAAGGCAAGATCACCTACCCGGTGATTCACCTGCTGCGGGTCGCGGCTGCGGAGGATCGGACGACGGTGGAGCGCCTGGCTGGACAGGAAAGCCTGGCGGACACCGACCTAGCCATCTTGCGCCTCCTGGTAGAGCAGTATCAAGCCGTGCCGGCCACGATGCGTCTGGTGGAGGATTACCTGATGCGCGCCCGGAAGCAGCTCGCACTGGTGCCGGACTCTCCCGCCCGCCTCGCCCTGCGCCGGCTGGCGGATTTTGTTCGCGAGCGCGATTGGTGAGCAGCCAACGGGGGTTCGACGTTCACGGTTCGACGTGCTGCGGTGGGAAAGGTTCCAGAGCGGACCTCCGCCACCAGGCCTGGCCGCCCAACCTCGGGCTTTGAACCTGTAACCGAGAACCTCGAACCTTGAACAGTCAACCTCGAACCCCCTCAATGGATCATATCCGCAACTTCTCCATCATTGCCCACATCGACCACGGAAAGTCAACCCTGGCGGATCGAATTTTGGAGCAGACCGGTGCGCTTACCAGCCGCGAGATGTCCGAGCAGGTGCTGGACAGCATGGACCTGGAGCGGGAGCGCGGGATCACCATCAAGGCCAAGGCGGTCCGGCTGACCTATCGGGCGGCGGACGGCCGGAACTATCTCCTCAACCTCATCGACACGCCGGGCCATGTGGACTTCACCTACGAGGTATCCCGCAGCCTCTCGGCCTGCGAGGGGGCGGTGTTGGTCGTGGATGCGGTCCAGGGGGTCGAGGCCCAGACGCTGGCCAATGCGCATCTGGCCATGCGCAACAACCTGGCCATCGTTCCGGTCATCAACAAGATCGATCTCCCCAGCGCGGACGTGGATCGGGTGCGGCAGCAGCTGGAGGACATCCTGGCCCTGGACGGCAGCGGGGCCGTTTCCGCCAGCGCCAAGCACGGCTGGGGGACGTCCGAGATCCTGGAGGCCATCGTGGCGGGCATTCCCGCGCCGAAGGGCTCACCCGACGGCCCGCTCAAGGCCCTGATCTTCGACTCCTGGTACGACAGCTATCAGGGAGTGATCGTCTATGTCCGCCTCTATGACGGGCGGGTGGGCGCGGGGACCCGGATCCAGCTCATGTCCTCGGGGGCCGTGTTCGAGGTGAGCCAGGTGGGCGTCTTCACCCCCGGCATGCGGCCGGTGGAATGCCTGCAGGCCGGCGAGGTCGGCTACATCATCGCCGGCATCCGAGATGTGCGACAGAGCCGGGTGGGGGACACCATCACCGAGACAGAGCGGCCCACCGCAGAGGCGCTGCCGGGCTTCCGGGACGTCCGGCCCATGGTCTTCGCCGGCCTCTATCCCACGGTCAGCCAGGACTATCTGAACCTCAAGGGGGCGCTGGAGAAGCTCCAGTTGAACGACGCCGCGTTCTCCTTCACCCCCGAGACCTCGCTGGCGCTGGGCTTCGGGTTCCGCTGCGGGTTCCTCGGCCTGCTGCACCTGGAAATCGTCCAGGAGCGACTGGAGCGCGAGTTCGACCTGACGCTGCTGATGACCGCCCCCACCGTGGTGTACCGGGTGACCCGGACAAACGGCACGGTGGCGGAGATGGAGAATCCGAGCCAGCTGCCGCCTCCGCAGGAGATCGCCCGCATCGAGGAGCCGTTCATCACGGCCTCCATCCTGGCGCCGGTGGAGTACGTGGGGCCGATCCTGGCGCTGTGCCAGGAAAAACGCGGGGTGCATCGAGGGATCGAGTATCTCCAGGACTCCCGCGTCCTCATCGCCTACGAGCTGCCGCTGAACGAGATCGTTCTTGATTTCTACGACCGCCTCAAGTCGGTCAGCCGGGGCTACGCCTCCCTCGACTACGATTTTCTGGACTACCGCGAGAGCCCCTTGGTGAAGCTGGACCTTTTGGTGAACGGGGAGGCGGTGGATGCCCTGTCCTGCATCGTGAACCGCGACCAGGCCCAGGCGCGGGGCCGCCTGCTGGCAGAAAAGATGCGGGAGCTCATCCCACGCCAGCTCTTTGAGGTGGTGATCCAGGCGGCCATCGGGAGCAAGGTGATCGCCCGCGAGCGCATCCCGCCTCTGCGCAAGGCCGTTACCGCCAAGTGCTACGGGGGAGACATCACCCGGAAGCGGAAGCTCTTGGAGAAGCAGGCGGAGGGCAAGCGCCGCATGAAGCAGGTGGGCCGGGTGGAGATCCCCCAGGAGGCCTTCATGGCGCTGCTCACGGTGGGTCAAGGCTGAATTTCACATGGCAAACCGACCACCGACATCCGGTCAATGGCCGGAGATGGCCGGTGGTTCCGCCCCAGGCGGATGCGGTGTGGGTGTCCACTTGTGCGGATGAAGGAGAGAGCGAGCGTGCGAAAGGCAAGAGGCGAAGGAGTGCCGTTGCGGGAGCCGGTTGTCGCACCGCAGACAAAATCGGTCGTCCGGGAATACGCAGAGGCCCTGATCATCGCAGTGCTGCTGGCGCTGGTGATCCGGACGTTCGTGGTGCAGGCATTCAAGATCCCCTCGGGCTCCATGCTGCCGACCCTCCAGATCGGGGACCATATCCTGGTCAGCAAATTCATCTACGATTTCGAGTCCATCCGGCGAGACGACATCATCGTGTTCAAGTTCCCGCAGGACGAGAGCCGGGATTTCATCAAGCGGGTCATCGGGCTGCCGGGCGATACGCTGGAGATCCGGGGAAGGCAGGTGCTCATTAACGGGGCCCCCCTCAAGGAACCGTACGCCGTGTACGACATGCCGGCATCTATGGACGCAGAGGAGCATCTCGGGCCGATTCACATCCCGACCGGTCAACTGTTCATGATGGGCGACAACCGGGATCACAGCATGGACAGCCGCGTCTGGGGGCTGCTGGACCTCCACAAGGTCATCGGCAAGGCATTCATCATCTATTTCTCGGTCCGGAGCGAGGATATCCCGCATGAATCCGCCATCCCGAGCCTCATGTATGTGATCACCCACCCGGGCTTGATCCGCTTAAGTCGGGTGGGGAGGCTGCTGCACTGACCCTGCTCCCCGCACGGTGGGTTGAGTCGGGGCTCCTCAATATCTGATGGCGAAATTTCTGTGAAAATTGCTGCCGAACATGTCCTTCCGACCCCTTGACAAGGTGCAGCCCCTTGTCTAGTATAAGCTGAAATTAGCACTCTCCCGTATAGAGTGCTAACCATGGCTATGATAATGGGCGGAGAAGACCGGATACTCAACGTCAGGCACCGTGGAGTCATGCGGGCGATCGTCCAGGATTACGTCCGGACCGCAGAACCGGTCGGCTCGCGGACAATATCTCGCAAGTATGGATTTTCATTAAGTCCTGCGACGATACGAATGATCATGTCAGATCTGGAAGAATTTGGCTATGTGGATCAGCCGCACACGTCGGCAGGGCGCATTCCGACGGACAAGGGGTATCGGTTCTATGTTGACAGCCTGATGGACCGGATTCCACTGTCCGCGGCCGAGGTGGAGTGGATCGAGCAGCAAGTGACGCCCAACGCGGTCGAGGTGGGAGACCTGCTGAGAGAGGCCAGAAATCTGCTGGCCGCCCTCTCGCCGTACGTGGTGGTGGCCCTGGAGCCGCGCCTGCACGAGACCCAGTTCCAGCGCATCGAGTTCGTCTTTATGTCCCGAGACCGGGTGTTGGTGATTCTGTTGGCGGACACCGGACTAGTCCTTCACAAGACGGTGAGGATCGAGGAGCCGCTGACCCAGGACGATCTGGATCGGATGGCGCGCTACCTGACGGACCTTCTCAAGGGGCGCACCCTGCGGGAGATCCGGGACCTTTTGGTTGCCCAGATGGCCGAGGAGAAAGCCCAGTACGACCGGCTGCTGGCGCAGGCTCTTCGCCTGGGGACCAAGGCACTGGAGGGAGAGGACGAGTCGGACATCCACGTGGCCGGCGCGGCCAGGATCGCCGATCAGCCCGAGTTCGCCGACGTGAGCAGGATGAAGAGCCTCTTCTCGGCCTTCGAGGACAAGTCCAAGCTGGTCATGATTCTGAACGAGTGTCTGGCGGCGGACCGCTGCCAGATCTTCATCGGAAGCGAGATCCCGGTCCAGGATATCCAAAACCTCAGCGTCATCGCCGCCCCGTACCGGCAGGGAGAGCGGACCCTCGGCGTTCTGGGGGTCCTCGGGCCTACCCGCATGGACTACGCGCGGGCACTGGCCCTGGTGGAGACGACTGCCAAACTCCTCAGCCGGGTCCTGACCGAACGGGCGGCATAACCGCTGAACGCATGCGCGGGCGGGGGGGCCGATGGGCGACCCTCCCGTTCCGTCTGTCTGGAGCCATGGAACAGCAGAGCGAACCGATCGTCCCGACGCCGAACCAGCCGGACGAATCCGCCACGGCCGCTCCGGAGGCTTGTCCGGCGCCTGAGGCGGGGGCAGACGCCCTGGCCGCCAAGACGCAAGAGCTGGAGCGCCTACAAGAGCGCCTCCTGCGGCAGCAGGCGGAATTCGAGAACTACAAGAAGCGCATCGCCCGCGAGAAGGCGGAGTATCTCAAGTTCGCCAACGAGGGGCTTCTCCTCGAATTCCTTCCGATCCTGGATAATCTGGAGCGCGCGCTGACGGCCGCCCGGTCCGAGGTGGGCTCGACGCCGCTGGTCGAGGGGATCGAGATGATCGCCCGCCTCTTCCGTTCCACGCTGGAGAAGGCCGGCGTCAAGCCGATCCAGGCCATCGGGCACCCCTTCGATCCCGGCCTGCATCAGGCTGTGGCGCAGATCGAGACCCCTGACATGGATGAGAATATGGTGGTGGACGAAATCCAGAAGGGGTATCTTCTGGAAGGACGGGTCATCCGTCCGGCCATGGTCCGGGTGTCGCGAGCGCCGTCGTCCGGCGGGAACGGTCCGAGTGATGAGGACGCGCAGGCGTGAACGGGAAGCGTGATTTCTACGAAGTCCTGGGGGTCTCCCGCGACGCCAGCCCTGAAGAAGTCAAGAAGGCCTACCGGAAGCTCGCTCACCAGCACCATCCCGATAAGAACCCCGGGGACCACACGGCCGAGGAGCGGTTCAAAGAGATCAGTGAGGCCTACGAGATCCTAGGGAACCCCGAGAAGCGGCAGGCCTATGATCGCTTCGGCACGGCCGGTCCGGGCCGCGGCTTCGAGGGCTTCAGGGATTTCGATGGGGGCCTGGGCAGCATCTTCGACGACCTCTTCGAGGGGTTCTTCGGCGGGCGGGCCGGAAGGAGTTCGCGGCGAGCGCATCGCGGGGCGGATCTCCGCTACAACCTGGAGATCCGTCTGGAGGAGGCCGCCAGCGGGGTGGAGAAGGAGATCCTCATCCCCCGCCTGGAGACCTGCGGCACCTGCCGGGGGAGCGGATGCCGGCCGGGATCGCAGCCGATTCCCTGCAAGGCCTGTCGGGGGACCGGCCAGGTCCGATTCTCGCAAGGATTTCTCACGGTCAGTCAGACCTGCAGCCAGTGCCGGGGCGAGGGCCGGGTTGTCGAGCATCCGTGCTCGGCCTGCCGCGGCTTGGGGCAGACCAAGGCTGAGCGGACGCTCACGGTCAAGGTTCCCCCGGGCGTGGAGACGGGAACCCGCCTCAAGCTGTCAGGAGAGGGGGAGGCGGGGGTGCAGGGCGGCCCCCCGGGAGACCTGTACGTCGTCATCGGCGTGAAACAGCATCCCATCTTCACGCGAAACGAAGACGACCTGTACTGCGAGGTGCCCATCAGCTTTACCCAGGCCGCCCTGGGGGCCAAAGTCGAGATCCCCACACTGACCGGCCGGATCACCCTGAAGATCACCCCGGGGACGCAGACAGGGCAGGAGTTCCGAGTCCGCGGCAAGGGCTTTCCGAATCTGCGCGGCTACGGTCAGGGAGACCTGGTGGCGCGAATCTTCGTGGAGGTCCCCACGCAGCTGAACGCAAAACAGCGGGAGCTCCTGGAAGAGTTCGCCCGCCAGGAAAACGGCGGAGGAAGCCCCCTGGTCGAGGGATTCTGGGAGAAGGTGAAGTCGCTCTTTGAGTGAGGCGCCGCCCGCCGGCCCGGTTCCACCGGTTCGATCCCGAAGCGTTCACGAGGGCGCTTGCGAGTTCTCCGGGGCGCAGTCTCGGCAGGCCGACCCCGGGGAGGGGCTCCCGCCGGGGAAGCGGCCGAGCGGGGGCGGGGGAAGGCATGGGCCGGCTGCACCACCGAAGATTCCTCGTCCCCGCCGACCGCATCCGGAACGGCCGGGTCGTGTTTGGGCCGGAGCAGGCGCACCAGCTGCTCCACGTGCTGCGGCTGCGGCGCGGCGACCAGCTGCTGATTTTCGACGGGACGGGGCGCGAGCTCTTGGCCACTCTGACCGAGGCGGATCCCCGCCGGGCGGAGGCCGTGACCGTCCGGGAGGTCCGCAGCCTGGCGGCCCCGGCATTGCGCCTGACCGTGGCCCAGGTTCCTCCCCGCGGGGCCGCCATGGATTTCATCCTGGCCAAGGCCACCGAGTTGGGGGCAACGCGGATCGTGCCGCTGGAGGGGCGCCAGGGGGTCCGGCGGGGTTCGACCCGCAACGAGCGCTGGCTTCGCATCATCCAGGAAGCGGCGGAGCAGTGCGGACGAAGCGATGTGCCGGACCTGAGGGCGCCCACCACCCTGTCCGGCTTTCTGGCGTCGGGCGACTGGGAGGCGCCGCTGCTGGTCTGCCACCCGGCCCGGGACGCGCAGCCCCTGCTCCTCGCCTGCGAGGATTTCCGCGGCGCTCCGGGCCTGACCCTGGTGCTCGGCGGCGAAGGGGGCCTGAGCCCGGACGAAGTGGAAGAGCTTGAACGAGCCGGGGCGCGCCTGGTGTCGCTCGGCCCGCGTCGCCTGCGGGCCGAGACGGCGACAGTTGCCGCCCTGGCCGTCCTCCAGGCCAGCCTGGGCGACTGGGGGACGGGCCCGAGCGAGTCATGGACAGAAGGTGCCGATCTCCCGGAGCGGCGCCCCTGAGTTGGCGCTGATGCCGAACCCCAGCATCCTGATCGTCGATGATGAGGAAGGCCTCCAGAGTTCGCTGGCCACGGCGTTCGCCGCCGAGGGCTATCGAGCCGAGGGGGCCGGATCGGCCGGGCAGGCCCTGGCGTGCCTCCAGCGGGCGCCCTTCGACGTGCTGCTCACCGACCTCGTGATGCCGGGAGCGGACGGCCTGGTCCTGATGGAGCAGGTGCGGGCCCTCTACCCGGACACGGTGATCATCCTCATGACCGGGGGGGCCACGGTGGAGTCGGCCGTGCGTGCCCTGAAAGGGGGGGCCTACGACTACGTCCTCAAGCCCTTCACCCTGGTCGAGATTTTCCACGTGGTGGGGCAGGGGCTGGAGCAGCGGCGGCTGCGGCAGGAAAATCTCCAGCTGAGCGAGATCAATCGCCGCCTGCAGGAGATCGACGAAGTCAAATCCAATTTGCTCTCGGCCGTCACCCATGAGTTCTGGACGCCGCTGACCATCATGCACGGGTGGCTGGATCTGCTCTTGGGGAACCATTTCGGGATTCTCTCCAGCGAGCAGCGGGAGAGCCTGACCACCGTGCGGAAAAGCGCGATCCGGCTGGGACGCTTGATCTCCAACCTGCTGGCGCTGGTGGAGTCGGAGCGCGGCCAGGGCCTGCGCAGGCTGTCCTTGATCGACCTGGCGGAGGTCCTGCGGGAGATCGCCGGAGAACTGCAGCCCGATTTGGCCGAGCGGGGCGTGCCGATCACACTGGCCCTGGATTCGGCGCCTGCCTTGATCCAGGCGGATGGGGATCGGCTTCGGCTGCTCTTTTTCAACCTGGTCGAGAATGCGATCAAGTTCAGCGAGGCGGGTGCGGAGGTCCAGGTGGGGATCACCCGGGAGGCGGAAACGCTGGAGGTCGCCATCACCAACACCCGCGGCGACATCCCCGTGGAACGGATTCCCAGGCTGCTGCAGCCCTTCACACAGGGGGACATGAGCCTGAGCCGAGCGGTGGGCGGGTTGGGCCTCGGCCTGGCGGTGGTGCGCGCCGTCACGGATGCCCACCATGGCCGGCTGGCCGTCGAGTCCGGCGAGGGGCGGGGCACCACGATTCGGGTGCGCCTCCCGACGGCGCCCCCGGATATCCCGCGCGGGAGGGACCTGCCGTGATCCCGGCCCCGCCGCGGCAGCGGGATGTGGTCCTGGTGGACGGCTCGGCCTCCCTGTACCGAGCGTTCTTCGCGCTGCCGCCGCTCAGCAATGCCTACGGGACGCCCACCAACGCCGTGCTGGGATTCACCACCATGCTGCTGAAGCTCCTCCGCGAGGAGGAGCCGGAAGCGGTGGGCGTGGCCTTCGACGGCCCGGGGCCCACGAGGAGACACCTCGACTTCCCGGCCTACAAGGCCCAGCGCCCCGACATGCCGGATCGCCTGGTCCAGCAGATTCCGTACGTGCGCCGACTGCTGGAGGCCATGCGCATTCCGGTGCTCATGATTCCCGGGGAGGAGGCGGACGACATCCTGGGAACCGTGGCCGTGCAGGCCGCCGCCGCCGGGCGCCGGGTGCTCCTGGTCACGGGGGACAAGGATCTCCTCCAGCTCGTGGGTGACCGGATCCTGGTCCGGGATACGGTGAAGCCCAACGTCTCGGGGCCAGCCGAGGTGGCGGAGCGCTACGGGGTGTCGCCGGAGCGCTTGCCGGACTACCTGGCCCTCACCGGGGACAGCAGCGACAACATCCCGGGGGTCCCCGGAATCGGCGAGCGCACCGCCCGGGAGCTGCTGCAGCACTACGGGACCCTGGAGGGGATCCTGGCCGAAGCCCCGGGGGTGCGCAAGCCGCGGCTTCGGGAGACGCTGCTGGGTCATGCGTCCCAGGCCCGCGCCAGCCTCCGGCTGACCACCATCCGGACGGATCTCCAGGTGCCCTGGTCCGTGGAGGATCTGTGCCGTCACGAGCCGGATCTGGGCGCTCTGCTGGCCCTGTTCCGCGAGCTGGGGTTCAGCCGGTTGGAGCAGCAGTTCGCGCAGCCGTCGCTCGGCGGCTCCCCGTCGAGGCTCCCGGACTGACCGGCTCCCGCGGGGTGAAAGGAGCGGATGATCGTCGTCGGCCTGACGGGAGGAGTGGCAACCGGCAAATCCACCGTGGCTGCCATGTTCGAGGCGCGCGGGGCCGCCGTCGTGGACGCCGACCGGATCGCCCGGGGGCTGCAAGAGCCGGGTCAGCCGTGTTACCGGCAGATCGTCGAGACCTTCGGGCGGGAAGTCGTCGGCGCCGACGGGCGGCTGGACCGGCGGCGTCTGGCCCGCCTGGTCTTCGATGACGCGGAGTCGCGGCGCCGGCTGGAGGCCATCATGCATCCGGCCATCTGGGACGGGTGCCAGGCCGGGATCCGGGCGGCCGAGGCGGCGGGCCGGCCGCTCTGCGTGGTGGACGCCGCGCTGATCCTGGAGGCGGGCTGGCAGCATCGGTTCCAGGCGGTCATCGTGGTGACGGCGCCCGAGGCGATGCAGGTGGACCGGCAGGTGCGGATGCGGAGCCTGACCCATGCGGAGGCCCATCGGCGGCTCCGGACGCAGTGGCCGACGGCAGCCAAGGCGGCCCTGGCCGATTTTGTCATCGACAACGGGGGGGATCTGGCCGCGACCGCCGCGCAGGTGGAGCGGATTTTCGTCGCTCTGACCCGGAATCCGGCGGGGCGGCAAAAAGCACTTGACAAGGATTGCGGGTCTTTCTAAGATCTGCGCAACTTCGATCTGTCCTCGCATCACTCCACGTACGATTTTCCGCACCTCGAGGCTTCGAAGCCTAGATTTGCCCGCGGAGTGCCGCGGCCCAACAGGTGAGTTCACAATCGTCCGACTGCGATCGAGGTCATCGCCTTCCGGGGTAGCCCTATTCTCCCGCCTGCATCGCGGGGTGCCAGCCTGAGCGGATCAGCTTCCAAGGAGTTGGGCAATGTCGGTCAATGGCGCGGAGCGGACACAACGGTCAGTCCAGGAGCCTGAGCAATCCGACTCCACCAAAGGAGTGTCAATGAACCTTGCCGAGCTGAAAGAAAAGACGATCGCGGAATTGACCGCCATCGCCCGTTCCCTGAACCTGGTCGGGGTGAGCGGCCTGCGCAAACAGGAGATGATCTTCAAGATCCTGGAGGCCCAGACGGAAAAGAACGGCCTCATCTTTGCCGAGGGGGTCCTGGAGATCCTGCCGGACGGCTTCGGGTTCCTCCGGGCGCCGGACTATAACTACCTGCCGGGGCCCGATGACATCTACGTCTCCCCGTCCCAGATCCGACGATTCGATCTCCGGACGGGCGACACGGTGTCGGGGCAGGTGCGGCCCCCCAAGGAGGGCGAGCGGTATTTCGCCCTGCTCAAGGTGGAGGCCGTCAACTTCGAGAATCCGGAGGCGGTCAAGGACAAGATCCTCTTCGACAACCTGACGCCCCTGTTCCCGAATCAGCGCTTTCGCCTGGAGACCGTCTCCGACGAGATCTCCATGCGCATCATGGACCTGATCACGCCGCTGGGAAAGGGCCAGCGCGGGCTGATCGTCTCCCCGCCCCGCACCGGCAAGACCGTGCTGCTGCAGAAGATCGCCAACAGCATCACCAAGAATCATCCCGAGGTCATCCTGATCGTGCTCCTGATCGACGAGCGGCCCGAAGAGGTGACCGACTTCCAGCGGTCGGTGAAGGCGGAGGTCGTGAGCTCCACCTTTGACGAGCCGGCCACGCGCCACGTGCAGGTGGCCGAGATGGTGATCGAGAAGGCCAAGCGGCTCACCGAGCACAAGCGGGACGTGGTCATCCTGCTGGATTCCATCACCCGCCTGGGCCGGGCCTACAACACCATCGTCCCGCCCAGCGGAAAAGTGCTCTCCGGCGGCGTGGACAGCAACGCGCTGCAGCGTCCCAAGCGCTTCTTCGGCGCCGCGCGAAACATCGAGGAGGGAGGCAGCCTCACCATCATTGCCACGGCCCTGATCGACACGGGCAGCCGGATGGACGACGTCATCTTCGAAGAGTTCAAGGGAACGGGCAATATGGAGCTCCACCTCGACCGTCGCCTGGTGGATAAACGCCTGTTCCCGGCTATCGACATCTTCCGCTCCGGGACCCGGCGAGAGGAGCTGCTGCTGTCTTCCACCGAGTTGAACAAGATGTGGGTCCTGCGGAAGGTGCTGGGGTCGATGGGGGTGGTGGAGGCGATGGAGCTGCTGCAGGAAAAGATGCGGGAGACCAAGAGCAACGAGGACTTCCTGCGGGCCATGAACCAGTAGCTGGCCTTCCTTCCCGGCCGGGCGGGGCCGATCGGAAGGGCCATGTTGTATTGACGGGCCGAATGGAATATAATCCCCCTATTCGACTTGGTGGCCGAAAACCGATTCGTAGTGTGGAGGCGCGAGCATGAAGCCCGGAATCCATCCTGAATACGTCCCCGCCGTGATCACGTGTGCGTGCGGCGAGGTGATCCATACCCGCTCGACCACGCCCGTCCTCAAGGTGGAGATCTGCTCCAAGTGCCACCCCTTATTCACCGGTCGGCAGAAGCTCATTGACAGCGAAGGCCGGGTGGAGCGGTTCCAGCGCAAGTACGGGCGCAAAACCGCCGCCGCGACTCCGTCGCAGACGTGAGCCTGCTCCGCCGGCCGCACCCCTTAGGCACCTTCGGCAGAGGCTGCCCGCCCGGGGTTCGGCGCGGCGAAGACCTAGCAGGATGCTGAGAAGCTCGTTTCGCCCAGGCTGCTCAAAAAGGTCCAGATGCAAGGCGGCCTCACCCATCCCTCGGGATGGGTACCCGGGGCGGGGCACCCATCCGAAGGATGGGTCTCTGCAGATGGCCTTTTTCAGTAGTCTGCTAGAGAGGACATCTCCCATGCGGGTGAGGAGCGGTTCCACGGCTCGGCGCGCAGGGGGACGACCATCATCTCGCGCCGGACGGCTGCCGGCTTCCTCCGGCAGGGGGCCGGGTGCGGACCTGACCATGTTCCCCTTCTTCGACCTCACCGTCCATCATCGAGCCGCCCACGGGCACCACCACTAGCCGATCCCCGCCGGATCGGGTTTCCGTCTCTCCATTCATCAGCATTTCGGTCCGGACTGATCCGGTGTCCCCGTTCTCTCCCGGGGTGCTGTTTTGAGGGCATACGATGTCCACCTTGCTTGAGAAGCTCGCAGGCGTCGAGCAGCGATACGAAGAGGTTACAACCAGACTGTCCGAACCCGCCGTGCTGGCGGATCCGTCCGAGTACCAGCGCCTGGCCAAGACCCACGCCGAATTGAGCTCGGCGGTGGAGCAGTACCGGCGCCTCCTCAAGTTCCAGCGGGAGCTGGAGGAGGCCCGGATCCTGCTTCGCGAGGCCGCCGATCCGGAGATGCGCGAGCTGGCGGCCGCGGAGCTGGAATCCCTGCAGGCCAAGCAGGGCGAGCTGGAGGCCTCGCTGCAGCTCCTGCTCCTGCCGAAGGATCCGGCCGATGAACGGAACATCATCCTGGAGATCCGGGCGGGGGCCGGCGGCGAGGAAGCGGCGCTGTTCGCCGCCGAGCTGCTGCGGATGTACACGCGCTACGCCGAGGCCCAGCGCTGGAGGGTGGAGGTGGTCTCCACCAGCCTGACGGGAATCGGCGGGGTGAAGGAGGCCATTCTCACCCTGGAGGGACGGGGCGCCTACAGCCGGCTCAAGTACGAAAGCGGCGTCCACCGGGTCCAGCGGGTTCCCAGCACGGAGGCCAGCGGGCGCATCCACACTTCCACCGTCACCGTGGCGGTCCTGCCCGAGGCGGAGGAGGTGGAGGTGGAGATCAACCCCAACGACCTGCGCATCGACGTCTTCCGCTCGACCGGCCCGGGGGGGCAGAGCGTGAACACCACCGACTCGGCCGTGCGCATCACCCACCTGCCGACGGGGCTGGTGGTGACCTGCCAGGACGAGAAGTCCCAGCACAAGAACAAGGCCAAGGCGATGAAAGTCTTGCGGGCGCGGCTCTACGACATCGAAATGCGGCGCCAGAAAGAAGCCATCGACCGCGACCGGCGCAGCCAGGTGGGGAGCGGCGAGCGGGCCGAGAAGATCCGGACCTACAATTTCCCCCAGAACCGGGTGACGGACCACCGGATCGGCCTCACGCTGCACAGCCTAGTCAGCGTGCTGGAGGGGGATCTGGACGAGCTCATCCAAGCCCTCGCCACCTACGATCAGAGCGAGCGGCTGAAGGCGCTGGCATGACCCGCCTGCGCCTCCTCGAGCTTTCGGACCGTCTGTGCCGCCCGGCGCTCCCCGTGCCTGCGGCGGCGCTGCCGGACGTCGAAAGCGCCCTGGCCAAGGGGTCGCTGCTCCTGGAGCAGGCGGGGGTCGAGACCGCGCGGCTGGATGCCGAGTGTCTGCTGGCCGAGGTGTTGGCCTGCTCCCGCTGGCAACTGGTGCTGGAGCCGCGCCGGAGGCTCAGCCGGGAGGAGTTCGCCCGCTATCTGCGCCTCCTCCAGCGACGCGAGCAGCGCGAGCCCCTGGCCTACCTATTCGGCCGGCGCGAGTTCTGGTCGCTGAACTTCCTGGTGTGCCCGGGGGTGCTGGTCCCCCGTCCGGAGACCGAGACCCTGGTGGAGGCCGCCCTTGAGGCGTGCGCCGGGGCGGCCGGGGCGCGCCCGGTCATCATGGACCTCTGCACCGGCTCGGGTGCCGTGGCCGTGGCCCTGGCGCGGGAGCTGCCAGAGGCCAGCATCCTTGCCACGGACGTCTCGTGGCGGGCCCTCCGCATCGCGCGGGCCAACGCCAGAGCCCACGGCGTGGAGGGCCGCATCCTGTTTCTGCGGGGAGATCTCTGGCGGGCCCTGGGCGGCCATGAGCCGGCCGGAGGCGCCCATCTGATCGTAGCGAATCCCCCCTATGTTCCCTCGGAGGCGCTGGACGGCTTGATGCCCGAGGTGCGCTGGGAGCCGCGGCTGGCCCTGGATGGCGGCCCCGGCGGTCTGCGGGTCTTGCGGGAGATCGTCGCCGGGGCACCGGCGCACCTCCGGCCGGGAGGCGGCCTGCTGATGGAGATCGGCGCGGACCAGGGGGCGGCAGTGGTGGGGTGCCTAGAGGATGACGGCCGGTACGAGGCCTGCCGTGTCATCCGGGACCTGGCCGGACGCGACCGGGTGGTTGCGGCGCGGCGCCGGGCCGACGGAAATTGAAAATGAAATACCGACAACCGGCGACTGAACAACGGGGCAGCGGAGCGAGGGACCAGGGAAAGTGAAAATGGAAAACGGACGACCGACAACCGGACAACGGACCGGGGGACCGCGGTCATTGAAAAGGACGACGGGCAACCGGCAACTGGACAATGGGACGGATGACCGGTTATCTCTTGTCGGTTTTCAATTGTTCATTGCTCCTTGAGTGGGGCGTGCGATGGACCGGCTGCTGATCCGAGGGGGACGACCACTGCGGGGCGAGGTGGAGGTGAGCGGGGCCAAGAATGCTGCCCTGCCGCTGATGGCCGCGGCGCTCCTCAGCGAGGAGCCGCTGGATCTCACCAACGTGCCCCGCCTGGTGGACGTGCGCACCACGCTGAAGCTGCTTCGGCATATGGGCGTCGAGGTGGCGGAGGAGGGAGGCACGTCCGTCAGGCTGCAGGCCCGGACGATCGCACGACCGGAGGCTCCCTACGACCTCGTGCGGACGATGCGCGCCTCGGTGGTCGTGCTGGGTCCCCTGCTGGCCCGCCTGGGGCGGGCCAGCGTCTCCCTGCCCGGCGGCTGCGCCATCGGACCGCGCCCCATCAACCTGCATCTCATGGGACTGGAGAAGCTGGGGGCCCGCATCCGCCTGAACGGGGGCTACGTGGAGGCGGAGGCGCGGGGCCTCACGGGTGCCCATATCATCTTCGATATCCAAACGGTCACCGGGACGGAGAACTTGATGATGGCCGCCGCCCTGGCCGAGGGCACGACCGTGCTGGAGAACGCCGCCTGCGAGCCCGAGGTGGAGGATCTGGCCAAGCTCCTGAACGGGATGGGAGCCAAGGTCGAAGGGGCCGGGACCACCACGATCACGATCCACGGCGTTCCCCGCCTGTACGGGGCCGTGCACCGGATCATCCCCGATCGGATCGAAACCGGCACCTTCGCCCTGGCCGTCGCCATCTCGGGGGGTGACGTCACGATCCGTGGATGCCGACCCGACCACCTGAAGGCGGTGATCGACAAGTTGCGGGAGGCGGGTGTACGGGTGGAAGTGGCGGAGGACACCCTCTCCGTCCGGGCCGCCGACCGACTGCGAGCCGTCAACGTTCGGACCCAGCCCTTCCCGGGGTTCGCCACCGATATGCAGGCCCAGATGATGGCCCTGATGACGGTGGCGGACGGGCGGAGCGTGATCACGGAGTCGGTCTTCGAGAACCGGTTCATGCACGTCAACGAGCTGTTGCGCCTCGGCGCGGACATCACCATCGCGGGCAACACGGCGGTGGTGCAGGGTGTCTCCGGCCTGGTAGCGGCCCCGGTGATGGCCACGGACCTGCGGGCCAGTGCCTCGCTGGTCCTGGCCGGCCTCGTGGCCAGGGGCACGACCGCGATCTCGCGGATCTACCATCTGGATCGGGGCTACGAGGCCATCGAGCGGAAGCTGTCGGCGCTGGGCGCCGATGTGGAGCGGGTGCGGGGATGACGGCGGGGGAGTCGTCGGACCGGGCGGGAAACACGGACGACCCGATCGCGGTGGCGGTGCCCAAGGGGCGGCTCTTCCCCAGCACCCTTCGCCTCTTTGCCGGATTGGGGATCGCGGCCCTGGAGGGGCTGGCGGACTCGCGGCGGCTGATCGCGGAGGACCCGGCCCGCGACCTGCGCTTCCTGGCGCTCAAGCCGGTGGACATCCCAACCTATGTAGAGCATGGGGCCGCCGACATGGGGATCGTGGGGAAGGATCTCTTGCTGGAGCAGGGACGGGACGTGTACGAACCCCTGGATCTCGGGTTTGGGGCCTGTCGGCTGATCGTGGCCGAGCCGGCGCATCTGCGCCTGCACGACGACCCCGCGGTCTGGACCTGTCTCCGGGTGGCCACCAAGTACCCCCGGCTGGCCGAGCGGCACTTCAGCCAGAAGGGGGTGCAGGTGGAGATCGTCCACCTGTCCGGCTCTGTCGAGCTGGCCCCGGCCATGGGCTTGGCCGAGCGGATCGTGGATCTGGTGGATACGGGCCGCACGCTCAAGGAGAATGGCCTGGTCGAGGTGGAGGAGATCCTTCGGGCCAGCGCCCGCCTGATCGTCAACCGCGCCAGCCTGAGGACCCGATATGCAGCCATCCAGCGGGTGATCGAAGCGCTGCGCAGCGCACGCGGCGCGTCCACAGGAGGCGGACGATGCGGATCGTGACGGCCGGGTCCGAGGAGGCTGCGGCGTTTCTCAGCCGGCTCCGCGACCGGGCGCGCGGCCCGGGCCACGAGGTGGAGGCGGCCGTCCGAGACATCCTGGAGGACGTTCCGGCGGCGCGGAGATGCCGCCCTGTTCGAGCAGACGGAGCGGCTGGACGGTATCCGGCTCGGCCCGGCGACGATCCGGGTGTCGGAGGCTGAAATGGAGGCTGCGGCCGGGTCGCTGCAGCCGGAAATCCGGGAGGCGCTGTCCCTGGCGGCGGAGCGCATCGAGGCCTTCCATCGGCGCCAGCACCGAGAGTCCTGGTTTGTCGAGGAGGACGGCATCGGCCTCCTGGGGCAGCTTGTCCGCCCCCTGGCCCGCGTGGGGCTGTATGTGCCCGGAGGAACGGCCGCCTACCCATCCACGGTGCTGATGAACGCCATCCCGGCGCGGGTGGCCGGCGTGGAAGAGCTGGCCATGTGCACACCCGCGGGTCAGGCGCAGGCGATTCCCGCGGCCGTGCTGGCGGCGGCACGGCTGGCAGGGATCCGCGAGATCTACCGGATCGGCGGGGCGCAGGCGGTGGCTGCCATGGCCTACGGCACCGAGAGCGTGCGCGCCGTGGACAAGATCGTGGGGCCGGGCAACGTGTACGTGGCGACGGCCAAGCGCATGCTTTTCGGCATGGTGGGCATCGACATGGTGGCGGGTCCCAGCGAGGTCGTGGTGGTGGCGGACGAGACGGCGCCGGCCGACTGGATCGCCGCCGACCTGCTGGCCCAGGCCGAGCACGACAGCCTGGCCTCGGCCGTCTGCCTGACCCCTTCCCGCCGTCAGGCCGAGGCCGTCTGCGACGAGGTCAGCCGCCGGCTGGCCCGGCTTCCCCGGCAGGAGGTGGCAGGCCGGGCGCTGGAGCGCTTCGGCGCCGTGATCCTGGTTCCGGACCTCCCGGCGGCGATCGCGCTGGCGAATGGTATCGCTCCCGAGCACCTGGAGCTGATCCTGGAGGATCCCTGGGCCGTCCTGTCCCGCGTGCGGAATGCCGGCGCTATCTTTCTCGGACCGTCCACGCCCGAAGCGGCCGGCGATTACCTGGCGGGACCGAACCATGTCCTGCCGACGGCCGGGACGGCGCGCTTCGCCTCTCCGCTGTCGGTGGAGGATTTCCAGAAGCGGAGCTCGATTCTCGCGCTGCGTCCCGAGGCGCTCCGGCGCTGGAGCGGCCCGATCACGCGGCTGGCGCAGCTGGAGGGGCTGGAGGGACATGCCCAGTCCCTCCGCGTACGGACGGAGGCTTCATGACCCTCGATCCCTGCTCGCTCATCCGCCCCGAGGTTCGAGCCCTCGCGGCCTACCAGGCGGCCGTGGAGCCCGATCCGAATCGGCGGGCGAAGCTGGACGCCAACGAGAGCCCGTTCGCGCTTGGCGAGTCGATCCGCGGTGCCGTCACCCAGGAGCTGGCCGCGGCTCTGCGCGACGTGGAGCTTCACCGCTATCCCGATCCGGAGGCGCGCGAGCTGCGCCGGCTGCTGGCGCGGGAGCTGGGGGTGGAGCCGGCCGAGCTCCTGGTCACCAACGGCTCGGACGAGGGGATCCAGCTCTTGCTGGTGGCGGTGGCCGGTCCGGGCGTGACGGTCCTATCCCCGGCGCCGACATTCGTGATGTACGAGCTGGGGGCGCGCGCACTGGGCCTGCGGTACGTCGGCGTGCCGACGGATGCCGAATTCCTCCTGGACGCCGACACGCTGTGCGCAGCCATCCGGCGGGAGCAGCCGCGGCTGGTTTTCCTGGCCTGGCCCAACAATCCCACGGGGCGGCTGCTCCCCGGGCCGGTGGTCGAGGCCGTGCTCCGGGCCTGCAGCGGGGAGGCGACGCCGGCCCTGGTGGTCGTGGACGAGGCGTACTTTCAGTACGCGGGCGTCAGCTTCCTCCCGCGCCTGCGCGAATATCCCCACCTGGTGGTCCTGCGGACCCTGTCCAAGATCGGCCTAGCGGGCATCCGATTGGGGATGCTCGTCGCCCAGGGGCCCCTGATCGCGGAGATCAACAAGGTCCGCAGCCCGTACAATGTCAATGCCCTCAGCCAGGCGGTCGGCCGGGTGGTGCTGGCGCATGCGGACCTGATCCGGCGGAACGCGGAGCGGATCGTCGCGGAGCGTGAGCGGATGCTGGCCGAGCTCCGTGCGCTGCCGGGCGTCACGGTCTTCCCCAGCCAGGCCAACTTCTTCCTCGTGCGGACGGATCGGCCCGGGGACGAGGTGCACCAGGCCCTGCTGGCGCGGGGCGTCCTGGTGCGCAACTTCTCGCACGCCCCCCATCTGGCCAACTGCCTGCGGGTCACCGTGGGCGCGGCCGAGGAGAACGAGGCCTTCCTTTCCGCTCTGCGCGCCGTCCTCGGCGCGGGGAGGTGACATGGCCCGATCCGCCGACGTAACACGCACGACCACCGAAACGGACATCCGGATCAGCCTGGAGCTGGACGGCCGCGGCGAGCACCGGATCGATACGGGGATTCCCTTCCTGGACCACATGCTGGCCCAGGTGGCCCGCCACGCCCGATTTGACCTGGCGCTTCAGGCGCGCGGGGATCTGGCCGTGGACTACCACCACACCGTGGAGGACATCGGCATCGCGCTGGGAGAGGCGGTGGCGAAGGCGCTGGGGGACAAGGCGGGAATTGTTCGGTACGGAGCGGCCCGCGTCCCCATGGATGATTCGCTGGCGGCCGTGGTCGTGGACCTGAGCGGGCGGCCCTTCCTGGTCTTTCAGGCCCCCCAGCTCCGGGGGCGGGTGGGCGATTTCGACGTGGACCTGGCGCGGGAGTTCTTCCAGGGCCTGGCGAGCCACCTGCGAGCCACCATCCACGTGCAGGTGGAGTACGGGCAGAATCTCCACCACATGGTCGAAGCGGCCTTCAAGGCGCTGGGCCGCGCGCTGGATCAGGCGGTGCGTCCGGACCCCCGCCTGCAGGGGGCGGCTCCGTCCACCAAGGGAAGCCTGGCCTGAGATGATCGCCATCATCGATTCCGGCATCGCCAACCTGCGGAGCGTGGAGAAGGGGTTCGCACGGGTGGGGGCCCAGGCGATCGTGGTCGAGGACCCGCGGAACTTGGCGGAGGCGTCCGGCATCGTCCTTCCGGGCGTGGGGGCCTTTGCCGATGGGATCGCCAAGCTTCGGGCCCACGGCTTCGTCGAGGCGCTGTTGCGCGAGATCGAGCGGGGCAAGCCCGTGCTGGGAATCTGCCTGGGCCTCCATTTCCTGTTCTCGGAGAGCGAGGAGTTCGGCCTCCACACGGGGATGAATATCCTCCCCGGGCGAGTCCGGCGGTTCCCGGACAACGTCCCCGATCCGTCGGTCCTCGGCATGCGCCTGAAGGTGCCCCATATGGGATGGAACCGCGTTCACCTGGAGCGCCCGGTGCCGCTCTTCGCCGGCCTCCCCGAGGATCCGTACTTTTACTTCGTGCATTCCTACTACGTCGAGCCGGCGGACCCGGGCGTCGTCGCGGGGGTCACGGACTACGGGATCCGCTTCACGTCCGCCATCTGGCGCGAGAACCTCTTTGCGACGCAGTTTCACCCGGAGAAGAGCCAGGCGTTGGGCCTCAAGGTCCTGGCCAATTTTGCCGCCCTGGCGAGGTGACGAGCGCGAGTGGGGTCGGCGGGGGCGCCGGTTCGGCGATCCGAGGGACCCCGTTCGAACAGATTCGGAGAGCCGCCCCATGGAGATCATTCCCGCCATCGACCTGCGCGGGGGACGCGTTGTCCGGCTGATCCAGGGGGATCCCGCGCGCGAGACCCGGTATGCGGCCGACGCGGGAGCCGTGGCGGAGGAGTGGGAGCGGATTGGCGCCCGGCGCTTGCACGTGGTGGATCTGGACGGGGCGCTGCTCGGGACCCCGGCCAATCACGCCGCGCTGCAGGCGATCCTGCGGCGAATTCAGATCCCGGTCCAAGTGGGGGGCGGCCTGCGGACGCTGGAAGCGGTGAGCGCGGTCCTGGACCTGGGGGCGGCGGCGGCCGTCCTGGGCACCGCGGCCATCCGGGATCCCGACTTTCTCCGGCAGGCATGCGAGGTCTTTCCCCAGCGCGTGGCGCTCGGCCTGGATGCGCGCAATGGCCTGCTGGCCGTTGCGGGATGGGCCGAGGCCTCCGGGGTGAGGGCGGTGGACCTGGCCCGCCGGCTCGGCGCGCTGCCCGTGTCGGCTATCATCTACACGGATATCGCCCGCGACGGCATGCTCGAGGGACCGGATCTGGATGGGCTGGGCAGCCTCACCGCCGCCACCCCCATCCCGGTGATCGCGTCGGGGGGGATCGGCTGCGTGGAACACATCCGGGCGCTGAAGCGCCTGGAGGCCGCAGGCGTCACGGCGGCCATCGTGGGCAAGGCGCTCTATGACGGACGACTGACCCTGCAGGCGGCCCTGGCCGCCGGACGCGAGGCATGCTAGCCAAGCGCATCATTCCCTGTCTGGACGTCAAGGAAGGCCGCGTCGTCAAGGGAACCCAGTTCGTGAACCTCCGCGACGCCGGCGATCCGGTGGAGGTGGCGGCCCTCTACGACCGCCAGGGGGCCGACGAGCTGGTCTTCCTGGACATCACGGCCTCGTTCGAGCGGCGACGCATCATGATCGATGTGGTGGCGCGGACGGCGGATCAGGCCTTCATGCCCCTCACCGTCGGCGGGGGCATCCGGACCCTGGAGGACATCCGCGATCTGCTCAAGGCGGGCGCCGACAAGGTCTCGCTGAACACAGCGGCCGTGCAGCAGCCGGAGCTGATCCGCCGAGCCGCCGAGCGGTTCGGCAGCCAGTGCATCGTCCTGGCCATCGACGCGAAGTCCCGGGCGTCGATCCCGACGCCGAAAGCCGAGGCCGTCTCGTCTGAGCGCGCGGCTCGCCCCCTGCCAGCCGCCTGGGAGGTGTACATCCACGGGGGGCGCACGCCCACCGGCAAGGATGCGGTGGCGTGGGCGATCGAGGGCCAGCGTCTGGGCGCCGGCGAGATCCTCCTGACCAGCATGGACCGGGACGGCACCAAGGACGGGTATGACCTCATGCTGACACGCGCCATCGCCGAGGCGGTGGGGATCCCCGTCATCGCCTCGGGCGGGGCCGGGACATTGGAGCATCTCCGCCAGGGACTGGTGGAGGGGCGGGCCGATGCGGTGCTGGCGGCGTCCATGTTTCACTATCGCGAGGTGACGATCCCGGAGGTGAAGTGCTACCTGGCGGAGCGGGGAGTGCCGGTCCGCCTGTAGTCTGCCAGCATTGTGCCGGGCTCTGGCGGCCTGGCGGGCCGCAGAGGACGGGAGGAGACCATGGAATTCCAGGCGGTCAAGATCGAGACCCCGGACGGGGCGAACATCATCCTCGGCCAGAGCCACTTCATCAAGACGGTGGAGGACCTGTACGAGATCCTGGTCTCCGCCGTCCCCGGGGCGAAATTCGGAATTGCCTTCTGCGAGTCCTCGGGTCCGTGCCTGATTCGATCTGCGGGCACCGACGACGAGCTCCGGCAGGCGGCGATCCGCAACGCCCAGGCTGTGGCGGCCGGCCACGTGTTCGTCGTGATCATGAAAGATGCCTATCCGATCAATGTCCTGAACGCGGTGAAGCTGTGCCAGGAGGTCTGCGGCATCTACTGCGCCTCGGCCAATCCCATCCAGGTGATCGTCGCGACCACCGACCAAGGACGCGGCGTCATGGGGGTCGTGGATGGGCTGCCGCCACAAGGGGTGGAGACGGCGGCGGATGCGGCCGTGTGCAAGGACTTCCTGCGCAAGATCGGGTACAAGCTCTGACGGGCTGCGGACGATCGTGCCGCCGGGTGGGTTCCCCGCGCGGATGAAAGGGACCGACTGTGGAGATGCGCATCCCTGCCGACCTTCGCTTCGACGCCAGCGGCCTGATCCCGGCCATCGCCCAGGATGCGGAGGATGGCCAGGTGCTGATGCACGCCTACATGGACCGCGAGGCATTGTCGCGGACCCTGGAGACCGGCCTGGCCCACTATTACAGCCGATCCAGGCGCCGGCTGTGGCAGAAGGGGGAGGAGTCGGGCCACGTGCAGCGGGTCCGCGCGATCCTGTACGACTGCGACGCGGACACGCTGCTCCTCAAGGTGGAGCAGGTCGTCGCGGCCTGCCACACCGGGCACCGCTCCTGCTTCTATCGCCAGCTGTCCGCACCGGGCGGGACGCCGGCCGAGGCACCGGAGCGACGATTCGACCCGGCGGCGGTCTATGCGGGATTGGGCATACTCGCCGAGGTGTTCGGGGTCATCCAGGATCGGAAGCGTCGCCGGCCGGAAGGGTCGTACGTCGCATCATTGTTCGCCAAGGGCCCGGACCAGGTCCTGAAGAAGGTCGGCGAGGAGGCCGCCGAGGTCCTGCTGGCCTCCAAGAGCGAGGACCGGGGCCAGATCATCTACGAGATGGCCGATCTCTGGTTCCACAGCCTGGTCCTGCTGGCGCAGTACGGCATCCGGCCGGAGGAGATCGCGCAGGAGCTGGGCCGGCGAGTCGGCAAAGCCAAGTCAGAATACGGCCCGTCCCGAGCCGATGGCCCCGGGGCGGACGCGACGGGGGCCGATCGCCAAAGCAGTTGACAAGCTGACCCGTCAGGGATATGCTAAATCGTTATATTTCAAAGCTTTTTTCAATCTCAACCGATCGGCACTATTGTCACGGCGCAAAGGGGGTGTGACTGGATGCCTAGCGTGACGGTGAAGGAAGACGAGTCCTTCGAAAGCGCGCTACGCCGCTTCAAGAAGCAGTGCGAGAAAGCCGGGGTGCTCTCCGAGCTCCGCAAGCGTGAGCACTACGAAAAGCCCAGCGTTCGCAAGAAGAAGAAGATGCTGGCAGCGCGCAAGAAGGCGGCCAAGCGCATGCGCATGGTGCAAGAGTAGCCCGGTGGACCTCAAAGCGCAGCTCCAGGAGGATCTCAAGTCAGCGTTGCGGTCTGGCGACAAGCTTTGCGTGTCGGTCATCCGGCTTCTCAGCGCGATGATCAAGAACCGCGAGGTGGAGAAGCGGGGCGCCCTGACGGACGCGGAGGTGATCCAGGCCATCTCGTCTTCGTGCAAGCAGCGGCAGGATTCCATCGAGCAGTTTGGCCAGGGCGGACGGCAGGATCTGGTGGACAAGGAATCGGCGGAGCTCCGCATCCTGCAGTCCTATCTCCCCGCGCCGCTGTCTCCGGAAGAGCTCCAGACGATGGTGCAGGAGGCTGTTCAAGAGGCCCAGGCGACCTCTCCCAAGGAGATGGGCAAGGTCATGGCCGTGCTGATGCCGAAGATCGCCGGTCGGGCGGACGGGAAGGTGGCCAGCACCTTGGTGCGCGAGGTCCTCTCCAAGAGCTGAGGATCGCTGGATGACGAGTGATCCTGGGCCGGGGGGTATGGGCCGGCCCGGCGAGGTCAGCGGACGAACGCAAGGGACTCGGCAACGAGTCCCTTGCACTTTTTTTTGCAGGCTACTAGCGGGTCGGAGGTCATGGACGCTCACAGCTTGCGGGTCTTGGAATTTCCCGACATCCTGGCCCACCTGGCGGCGCAGGCGGGCTCGATCCTCGGGCGGCAGCGGGCCGAAGCCTTGCTGCCCGCGATCGATCCGGCGCTGGTGAACCAGCGCCTGGCCGAGACCCGGGAATGCCGCGACCTCCTGCGCCAGGGCTCCACCCCGGGGTTAGAGGAGGCGTCCGACATTCGGGCGGCCGTGCAGCGCGCCACGGTCCCCGGGGTCCGTCTGGCGCCCCCGGAGCTTCTGGCCGTGGCGGGAACACTGGAGGCGGCGGATCGGCTGCGGCGGCACCTGCGATCGGGAGAAGCGACGCGGCCGCATCTGGCACGGCTGATCGCGGGTCTCCGGCCGCCGTCGGAGCTGGCGGCGGAGATTCGGCGGTGCGTCATGCCGGATGGCGTCCTGGCCGACGGCGCCAGCCCCGAGCTCTTCCGCCTGCGGGGCCAGGCGCGCCGGGCTCGGGAGGCCGCGCGGGAGGCCCTGCAGTCCATCCTCACGGCCTCTCGCTTCCAACCGATCATCGCGGAGCCGGTCATCACCCTGCGCAACGATCGGTATGTGATCCCCGTCACCTCCGCCTATCGGGGCGTCCTGCCGGGGGTCGTGCAGGATCAGTCCGGGAGCGGGCACACGCTGTTCCTGGAGCCGCTCGCGGTGGTGGAGCTCAACAACGCCATCCGCCGTTTGGAGCGTGAGGCCGAGGCCGAGGCGGACCGCATACTGGAGGAGCTGACGGGCCGGGTGCGCGCCGCCGCCTCGGATGTGGCCGACACGGTGGAGGCGCTGGCGGACGCGGACCTGCTGCTGGCCAAGGCGCGCCTGGCAGAGCGATGGGACGCCGCCGAGCCGGAGGTGCGCGCCGGGGGCGTGCTGCGGTTGCGCCGAATCCGCCACCCGCTCCTGCTGGAGGCGCGGCGCGCGCGGCGCTTGGAGGCGGGGGCCGGCGAGGTGGTGCCGATCGACGTCGATCTGCCGCCGGCAGTCCGGGTGCTGGTCGTCACGGGGCCCAATACGGGCGGGAAGACCGTGGCCTTGAAGACCGTCGGGCTGGCGGCCCTGATGGCGCAGGCCGGCCTGCATCTGCCGGCATCGGGAGATTCGCAGCTCCCGCTGTTCAGCCGCGTCTTCGCGGACATCGGGGACGAGCAGAGCATTGCGGAGGATCTCAGCACCTTTTCCGCCCACGTGACACGGCTCCGCCTGATCCTGGACCAGGCCACCGGCCAGAGCCTGGTGCTCGTGGACGAGATCGGGGCGGGGACCGATCCCGGCGAGGGCGCGGCCCTGGGGGGCGCCATCCTGGAGGCGCTGGCGGGGCGCGGGTGCCATGTGCTGGCCACCACGCATCTCGATGGAATCAAGGCGTTTGTGGCCCAGGATGCACGCATGGTGAACGGGAATGTCGAGTTCGACCTTGACAGGCTGCGTCCCGCGTATACATTACATATCGGGTCTCCTGGACGCAGCTTCGCTATCGATATCGCCTGCCGCCTTGGTATCCCTCCTATGATTGTCGAGCGGGCCCGGGAGCTTATGGGGGACTCCGGCGCCGGGATCGCAGCCCTGCTGGACCGGTTAGAGGCTCTCGACCGACAGCGGACGACCGATGCCGGCGAGGTCGCGCGCGAGCGGGAAGCGGCTGCGCGCGCCCGGCAGAGCGCGGAAGCCCGGGCGGAGGAGCTTCGCGCGCAGGCGGCGAGCATCCGGACGCGGGCCTCGCGCCTGGTGGAGGACATCGCCTCCGAGACCCGCCGGCAGGCGGAACGGATCGTGGCAGACCTCAGGCGCGGCGGGTCGATTCAAGAGGCGCGCCGGCAGATTCGTGACCTGGCCGAGATGTCCGAGGCCGCCGTGGCGGAGGTTGCGCAGGTTGCCCCGCCCCCCGAGACAGGGCCCGGCCTCCGGACCGTCGTGCCGGGTCAGCGGGTGCTGGTCCAGCACCTCGGGCAGGTCGGCACCGTCTTGTCAGAGCCGACGCCGCAGGGGCTCGTCGAGGTTCAATTGCCGCTCGGGAAGACGCGGGCGGATGTCCAATCGCTGCGGCCCGCCGCAGAGGAGGCCCCGAGGCCGCGGGGTGGTGTGACCTGGACGGCGGGGGCCGGGGACAGCCTCACGGCCGAGATCAAGGTGATCGGCTGCACGGTGGAGGAGGCGACGGAGCGCGTGCGGCGGTATCTGGAGGATGCGGTGCTGGGCGGACTCCAGCGCGTGCGCATCGTCCACGGCAAAGGAACGGGACGGCTGCGGCGGGGCCTGGCGGAGGCGCTGAAGAATCATCCGCTGGTGGCGAGTTTCCATCTGGCCGCCTTCGACGAGGGGGGCGCCGGGGCCACCGTCGTCGAGCTGGGACCGCGCGAGTCGGCGAGTGAAGGGGCGGAGGGACCGGTGCCTGGCCGGCCGGGGGCGGCGTGATACCTGAAGACGTCATCGCCGAGATCTTGCGGCGAACCGATATCGTGGAGCTGATCGGCCAGTACGTTCCGCTGCGGGCGGCGGGGCGCACCCACAAGGCCCTCTGCCCGTTTCACAAGGAGAAAACCCCGTCCTTCGTCGTGAATCCCGACCGGCAGATCTTTCATTGCTTCGGCTGCGGCGAGGGGGGGGACGCCATCACGTTTCTGGTGAAGCACGAGGGGCTGAGCTTCCCGGAAGCGGCGAGGCTGCTGGCCGAGCGAGCGGGGGTGCCCATCCCGGCCCGCCATCGGCGCGAGGAGGGGGAGGGACAGCGCGACGGGCGCCTGGCGCTCTTGGAGGTGCACCGACAGGCGCTGGAACACTTCCGCGAAAACCTGCGCGGACCGGAGGGGACCGGCGCGCGCGAGTACCTGGCAGGCCGGGGACTCACGGCGGAGCTGACGGACCGATTTCAGCTGGGGTACGCTTTGCCCCGATGGGACGGCCTGCTGCGGGCATTGAAGAAGCAGGGACATCCGGACCAGCTCCTGCAGGCCGCCGGCCTGATCGTTCCGCGGCAGAGCGGCTCCGGCTCGTACGATCGCTTCCGGCATCGCCTCATGATCCCCATCTGGGACGCGGGGGGGAAGGCGATCGCGTTCGGCGGCCGCGCCCTGGACGCGCAGGAAGTGAAGTACCTGAACTCGCCCGAGACCGCGCTGTTTCACAAGGGAGCCCACCTGTACGGGCTCAATCTGGCCGGCCGGGCGATTCGAGAGCGGGGGCAGGCCGTGGTGGTGGAAGGATACTTCGACGCCATCACGCTGCATGTCTACGGGTTCGAGCACGCCGTCGCCACGCTGGGTACGGCCCTGACGGTGGATCAGGCCCACCTCTTGGCGCGCTACGCCCCCAGCATCGTGCTGCTCTACGATCCGGATGCGGCGGGGGTGGGGGCCGCGCGGCGCAACCTGGAGCAGCTCATCAACGTGGACCTGGAGTGGCATGCCGTCCTCCTGTCCGGCGGGCTCGATCCCGACGCCTTTCTTCGAAAGCATGGCCCGGAAGCCTTTGCCGCCACCCTCGCCGGCGGGCAGGACCTGGTGGACTTCTTCCTGGATTCCCGGGTCTCGGGACTGGACATGCAGGATGCGCATCAGCGTGCGCGGGCCGTGGATGGACTGATCGAGGTCCTCAGCGGGATCGACAATCCCATCCGCCGCGAGGGGTACGTGCAGCGCGTCGCGCAGCGGAGCGGCCTCGCGGACCGTACGCTGCTGGAAGCGGTGGCCCGGCATCGCGCACGGCGGGGGAGCCGAGACACCGTCGCCGCTGCCGTCCCGGCGCCCGCGGCCGGTCCGCCGAGCGCCGAAGAGCAGGTAATCGCCATCGGACTCAACTGCCCCGCGTGGCGCGAGCGCATCGCCGCAGCCATCGAGCCGGACGACATCGAGGACCCCGCCTTGCGCCGCATTTTCAGCGAGTTCGTCCGGCAGGCCCCGGATGACCTGCCGGCCGGCTCCGGCCGGAAGCCGCGGCCGGTGAGCGCGCTGCCGCCGGAGCTCCAGCGGCGCCTGTCGGCCCTCTTGGCGAAGGCGCCATGGTCGGAGGCGGCGGAGGAGGCCGAGGCCGACCCGTGGCAGGCAGCGGATAACGCTAGACTGGATCGAACCGTCGAGGACTGCCTGGCCCGCATCCGGCAGCAGCGGGCCCGTGCGGAGCGAGAGGTCCTACGCCGGGCCCTGGATGCCGCCGATCGAGGCGGAGATCGAGAGCAAGTCCTCCGCCTGCTGGCTCAACACCCCTCGGTGGGGAGCAGCAAGCCAGATGACTGAGTCCGTCGATTCACCCATGCGACGGCGAATGTATCCACGCAGAACTCAGCGCTGGGTGAGCTGACGAGGGACCCGGCGGGAGAAGTCCGCGGTCGTATTTGCGAGTGGCAGCACGGAGAAAGGGGACCGCATGGCCAAGTCGAAACCAGTCAAGAAGCCGAATGCCAGCCGTGGAGCATCGAAGCCGAAGGGGGAACGCCGCCCGCCGGTCTCGACGCGGTCGAGGAGGCCAGGGGCCTCTGGTGGCGCACGGGCGCAGGGAGTGAAGCGTGCCGCGCCGCCGCGGAAGCCGTCCCGACGGCCGGACAAGGCAAAGGCAGCCGCCAAGGCCGCAAAGGGTGCCGGCACCGAGAAGCGGCCGGGTGTGGCCGGACGCACGGACGTAGCGATGCCGCCGCGGGTGGAGGAGATCAAGGCGCTGATCTCGCTGGGAAAGAAGAAAGGGTACCTGACCTACGACGAGATCATGAGCCAGCTTCCCGAGGACGAGAACTCGGCCGAGCGGTTCGATGAGATCTTCCGGACGCTGGGGGAGATGGACATCGAGGTCCTGGACGCCCCCGAGCGTCCCAAGGCAGGCGACGGGGAGGAAGCCTCGGACGAGGAGGCCTCCCAGGATGTCGAGCTGGATCTCTCTCCTGCGCCCGTGGGTCGCACCGACGATCCGGTGCGGATGTACCTTCGGGAAATGGGCCGCACCCCGCTGCTCACCCGGGAAGGGGAGATCCGGATTGCCAAGCGGATCGAGGAAGGGCGCAAGGAGGTCGGGGAGTCTGTCTGCCGCGCCGGGGTGGCCGTGCGGGAGGTTCTGTATCTCGGGGAGCGGCTGGAACAGGGGCGCCTGCGGATATCCGATCTGCTGGCCATGAACGAATTTGAGGAGCTGTCGGAGCAGAAAGAGCAGGAGCTGTTGGAGGAGGTCCGGCCGGTGATCCGGGCGCTCCGCCGGGAGCAGGAGAAACTGGACGATCTCTCCCGCCGGCTGGAGAAGGCGGGCCCCCGCCTGAGCGATCGGGCACGCCGGCGGTTCGAGACGGAACGAAATCAGCGGGGCGAAAAGCAGGCCGAGATCCTTCGCAAGCTCAACCTGAATCAGCGGGTGGTCGACCGCGTCGTGACTCGGATGCGGCGCTTCCTGGAGCGGATCGAGACCAGCGAACGGGATCTCGTAGATCTGGGGAAGTCAGCCCGGCTCAGCCAGACCGACCTCCGCCACCTGGGGGGCGGAGACGGGCTCAGCCCGGCAACGCTCCGCGGCATTCTGCGCCGGGTCCGATCGGGCAAGCGCGATGGGGACGTCATCCGGCAGCAGATCACCGGTCTAGTGGAGAAGATTGCCAAGGTGGAGCAGGAGGCGGATGCCTCCGCCGAAGAGCTGCGGTCGCTTCTCACGGCCATCACCGGGGGAGAGCGAAAGGCCTTGCAGGCCAAGAAGGAGATGGTGGAGGCGAACCTCCGGCTGGTCATCAGCATCGCCAAGAAGTACACCAACCGCGGGCTGCAGTTCCTGGACCTGATCCAGGAGGGGAACATCGGGCTCATGCGGGCGGTGGACAAGTTTGAATACCAGCGGGGGTACAAGTTCAGCACCTACGCCACCTGGTGGATCCGGCAGGCCATCACCCGCGCCATCGCGGACCAGGCGCGGACCATCCGGATCCCCGTGCACATGATCGAAACGATCAACAAGCTCATCCGGGCTTCCCGCCATCTGGTCCAGGAGTACGGGCGCGAGCCGACCCCCGAGGAGATCGCGCAGAAGATCGACCTGCCGGTGGATAAGGTGCGCAAGGTCCTGAAGATCGCCCAGGAGCCCATCTCGCTGGAGACGCCCATCGGCGAGGAGGAGGATTCCCATCTGGGGGATTTCATCGAGGACAAGGCGGCCGTGTCGCCGCTGGATTCGGTGATCACCACCAACCTCTCGAATCAAACCGAGGAGGTCCTCAAGACGCTCACGCCGCGGGAGGAGCGGGTCCTACGGCTGCGCTTCGGAATCGGCGACGGCTGCGACCACACGCTGGAGGAGGTCGGCCAGCAGTTCGAACGTCACCCGTGAGCGCATCCGGCAGATCGAGGCCAAGGCCCTGCGCAAGCTGCGCCATCCGACGCGTAGCAAGAAGCTGAAGAGCTTCGTGGAGGGCTAGCCGGCTCCGCCCGGGCCCAGAGTCAGTGGGTGAGAGCCGTCCCGCCCGAGGCGGGAAGGGGCGGAGGTTCGAAGAGACAAAAGGGTTCGGCGTACGAGCCTGGGGCCCATAGCTCAGCTGGTTAGAGCCGCCGGCTCATAACCGGTAGGTCGGAGGTTCGAGTCCTCCTGGGCCCACCACAATTGAAACACGAAGAAAGCCCGCGTAGCGCGAAGTTATGCGGGCTTTTCATTGCTCGGATGACGCCATGGGACGCAATGGAAAACGGGCTTGTATCACCCCGCACAGCAACTACAAGAGCCACCACAACAGCCACCGGCCCGTATCGCCCGAACATCCGCGGACCACGGGCCGTTTTCTCTTCGAGGCACAAGGGAGCACCAGAACAACTAAAGACCACCTCACTCTTTTTCCGCCCCCAGGAATTTTCGGCCAAGATTCGGGCGATCCCCCCGAACGATTAGGGGGGTCGGTAGCCAGGGGAGACCGTGGAATATTTCCCAGCTGAAGGCGGACCTGCACAGGAAAAACAGAGCATTCTGAGCCGGGCACGGACGGGGGATAACCCGACCAGCAAGGGCGGGAAGGAGTCGACATGAACGGAGATCCGGAGCCCCTCGGTTCTCAGCGGGCGCACCGGGCCTTCGGGGCGGCCGGCCTCCTCGCGGGGGCCGACCCTCAGGGACCTGCTTGCACAGGTCTGTGCGGCGTTCGAGCTCACCCCGGCCAGCTCGCCGGCGGGGGGCGCGGCGGGCCGGTGGCGCCGGCTTCTCGTCGCGATCCAGGAGTCATAAGATGCAACGTCCCCAAATACAAGTAGCGAAGGGGCCTGGCGCGACTCACGCGCGTGCGCTATGTTATGCGCGGGGCGCCACCAGACATGCGGTCGACGGTGAGTCGGGTGGACTGGCTGATGGGAGATAGGTGAGGGACGGCCTGTTACGTCGTATCCCGCGCGCGCCTTTGCGGTCCTCGGAAATGCTGACGGCGACTCCAGCGATGGCGGTTGATGCAGTGGGTCGAGTATGGGGGATAGCGGGTGTGGCCCCTTGATCCCCTTGGAAAGAGAGCAGCATGTGGACCGTAGGGATCGTAGCCGGCGGAAGGAAATTCGATGCAGGGCTCTCCTGGTGTGTTATCGAGCACTTCGGCCTCCCAGGTGAGGAGGTCGTAACGAAGGTCATAGCGTTCACCGAGCAACGGCCGGATGCGGAACGCATCGCCGCGGCGCTCAATGAGATCGGCGAGGGACATCAGAAACCACCCGCGCCTGAGACCAATTGAGCCAGGGCCGGCTTTCTGGTAGAATCGGCCCGGACACGGCGGGGGATATATAGAATACGCAACCGGGAGGCCTTCGCCCCCCGATCTCCGAGGCCCTGAGTTCGGCTGCCCGCCGCGCTTCCGGGGCCTTGCTGTTTCTGTGGGCAGCGCCCTCGTCGTCTTGATGGAGCAACACGGAGGGTGATATGTGCAGACGAGCGGTGCGGTTCGCCATCCTGGTCCTGCTCCTACCGTCAGCGGTCTCGGCGGGCGAGGTCGGGTGGTACTTGATGCTGCCGCCTGTAGCACCCGCCAAAAGCGTGCTGCTCCCGCCCTCGGTCGAGACACACGCGCCGCTCGGTGAGTGGCGGCAGGACCGGGGGTTTTCCTCGATGGTGGCGTGTCAGATGTACCGCGACGTAGTGTTCAAAGTGAAGAGGAATTTGGCGGACTACTGGCTGAAGAACGAGCCCACCGATCACACGAAGGCGGATGAGTTGAACCTCTGGAGGGGCAAAGTGCATGATGCGCAGGTCGCCATGGTGGCCTATGCGAGCGGCCTCTGCATCGCCAGCGACGATCCGCGGCTGGCGCCGCCGCGTTGACCCTTCCCCGGCCTACCGTTCGCTACGGAAGACGAAGAGGAGATCTGAAAGACGGGAAGAAAGACGGGACGTTGCGTCCTATGGCTCCTCATGCCCCCCCCGCCCCATTCCCCGCCAAGCGCGCCTCGACGCCCCCCGGACCCTCCACGGGGGCACACACCGTTTGACCCGACGCCCCAAGCCAACGTGCAGAAGTTCCGGCTAGAAGCCCAACCGCTACTCCCGATGTTCGTCCACGGGGGAAAGCTCCAGCGTCTGGGGACAACCTTCCAGCTTGCAGTAAATCACCCACGGGTCAGACCCAGTTACTCCCAGGGTGTCCTACCCTGTGGTGGCCAACTGATGTAGCCGATCCTCCCATTCCGCCCCCAGCCCCTTGGCGGCATCCTCAATCTCTATGCGGGCGCGAGCGCGCTCCAGGATCCCCTCAAGCTCTTTTTCGGCTGACCGGGCGATGTGCAGCGTCCAGGGCATGGAGGAGCCGGTCCAGGGTTACGAATTGACCATGGGCGTGTTCGCGGCGTGCGCGCCGAAGCGCCCGGAAATTCTCCACGGAGGGCGTGACAGCAGGGAAGCGGGTTTCAATATACGTGCGAAGCGCCTCGCGGACCAATTCGGAGCGCGTGCGGTGCTCCGCCTTGCGGACCTACTCAACCTGCTCCATCATCTCGGCCGGGAGTGAAACGTTCATTGTCCGTCGTGAGCGCATTGGCCTTCCCCTGTATGACCTGGTATGACCAAATGTTACCGGAGGTTCTGGGAACCCGTCAAAGGCGAACGCGCCACACGAACCCTTCCGTGCCCTGTCGAGCACTGACCAGAATGCGGGGGTGAACTGGGCTGCTACATTCCAGTGAGCAACCCGCTTGACAGGCGCCGGTGTCCGCCGTAGCCTGCAGGAAAAGTCCGGCTGCTCTCGACCGATCGTGCCGGACCAAGGTCCCGCCCCTTCCGAAAGAAATCTCTCTGCTCCGCAAGAGGCGTTGCATCTCTTCCGGAGCGCCCCCGTCTCGTGAAACCGCACACCGGGAGGTCTGTATGTGCGAGTACTGCGTTCAGGCGATGTCGCAGGTCCTCCCCCTCGGAAAGGAGGAGGAAGGCATCTGCGAGGAATGCGGAGGACCGGCAACCTGGGTCTCCGTCACAAAATCGGTATGCTTCCACCTGTGTGAGGAGCATACGAAGACCCAGCGGGATGCCTGGACCGGCGGCGACGAGGGATACTTCCAAAGCACGGGGCTGAACCTGACGACGGACTTTCTGCCCATCACGGCGAAGGAGACTTGCGGGTTCCGTCTCCAGCCGGCCCCTTCGAACCCGAATCCCGTGTGCGGCCAAAAGGCCACCCACGTGGAGATCGACACCGACAGGCACTTCTACTGCGAGGCCCACAGGCCGGCGTGAGGGCGACTCCAGAGCCGCGTCTGTGGAAGCGCCCGCCTGGCCGCTCATGGCAGGTGGCCGGCTCCCCGGGGCCGGTGAGCGGATCGCTGGCTCGCGGGGACGCGCTCAAGCCCCTTGCCGATGCTCCGCTCTTCCGCTCTCCTGCTGGACAGGTCCATGCCTGCACCGCACGGCAGTCCCGTCCCCCAACACGGGAGGAGGGTGCGTCGAAAGCGGACGAGGGTGCACCGGTCTTCCATCCGGCGCACCCTCGCTGTCAGGGTCTTCCCGCCCTTGCCAGGCGCAAGGAACGGGGCATGGGTGGGAGGACTAGAGCGGTTCCGGGGCGCAGAGGTTGTCGCCGCTGGCAGCGGCCCTGCCGCACTCCTTGCAGATGAACTTGGGATTCTTGACCAACGGTCGCAGCACTTTCAAATCGGTTCGGCACTCGCAGCAGGCCAGGGCGCAGAGCTTATTTTCATGCCACTCTTTTCCGCCGTGCGTATGATCGGCCATGGCTCGCCTCCCTTTCGTGATGTGAAGGGTTGGGAACGGGATGAGAGTCGGCCCCGGCGGGCCGGCCCAGGCTCGGCATGCACCGAATGATGACGCGTTTGCTTCTCACCCGTCAAGGGGATTCGGAAGAGCGTCAACGCATCCGCGGGGGCGGAGGGCGGGGCCCTGTCGCGTACAAGAGCCTCCGCCCTCCGATGGTCGGCGTCTGCGCCGGGCGGGGTGACGCGTCGTGGCCGTGCGGTCGGGACCGTGGTACGCTCTGGCCCGCCGGTGCAGGCTGCTCACTCCGGGCTCCGGGAGGCATTCGGGGCCGGAGCGGCCGTGTCGTAGCTCAGCGATAATGTCCGCCCCCCACCCCGCGCCACTCCGCTGGGCGCGCGGGGTGGCCCCCCCTCAGCGGCGTTTCCGGGCCCGGAGTTGGCCAGGATCGGGGGGCGCTGGCGTGGTCGTGACCAGCCGGTCGCCGACATAGACCCGCCAGGAGCCGTCGAGGCACTGGACGACCTCGGCCTGGGCCCGGGCATAGCTCCGGCGATGGGGGCCAGGCGCGAGCTGGAGGACAACGTCCTCCACCCGGACGGTGCTATCCAGGGCCACCTGGCGGGCGTAGTGGAAGGCGCAGAGCCGATCCAGGTCGCCCCCGCGCGGGACCGGCCGGTAGGCAGCGGTCGCCACTGCGGCGGGGACGGCGAACTGGGCGTTGAAGGCCGGGAAGAAGGTGGTCGCCAAGAAGGCGTCCCCCGCCGCCGGGGTGGTGATCCCCGCGAGGGCAAGTTCGCCGACGAGGCGGTCCTGGCACGTGTTCCAGAGTCGCTCGATCCGGCCCTTGGCCTGCGGGCTCTCGGCGACGATATGGTGGACCCCGAGGGCCTGGAGGGCCCGCCCGACCTGCGTGGGATCCTGGTGGCCCTGGAGTTCTTCGGCGAGCGTCCAGTGGAGGTCGTGCCGCACGAAGATGCCATGGCCGTCCGTGTAGACGGCGGCCGGGAGCCCGACGGTCCGCCCCAGGGTGTGCAGGAGCCGGAGGTAGCCCGCGGCATCCTCCTGGGCCCGGAAGGTCCCGGCGAGCACCGCCCCCGTGGCATCGTCAATGGCGGCGAGGAGACTGCAGGCGGGCTGGGTAGGCCCGAACCAGGCGAAGGGGCTCCCATCCAGCTGGCAGAGGAGCCCGGCCTGCGCCTGGCGGGGCCGCCGGGCCCGGTGGCGGGGGGGCCGGCGCCGGCGCGGGGAGACCAGGCCCGCCGCCCGGAGGAGGCGCTGGACGGTCGCGCGGCTCACCGCGAGCCCCTCCACGGCGGTGAGCTTCTCGGTGAGGTGGTGGTCATTGAGGCCCGCGGTCCCGCCCCCGTGCGAGGGCGACGATCTGCGCGCGGAGGGCCTCCGGCAGGTGGTTCGGCGCGGGGCGGCCCCGATTGCCATGGACCAGCCCTCCCGGGCCCATCCGCCGGAGCCGGGCCCGTAAGCGCCGCACCTGCCGGGCGGTGAGTCCCACCGCCTCGGCCGCCTGCGCGGGACTGATGCGCTTGCCCTCCAGGAGAGTGAGCACGTGCACGCGTCGGGCTTCCTCGGGAGTCAGGGTCATCTGTCCTCCTCTCTACAAGAGCGGACAGAATCCCTGATCTGTTAGAGGCGGACAAGTTTGCTGAGCTACCACACGGGGCCGGAGCGGCCGTTGACCCCTCCGGGGAAGTGTGCAATACTACTTCGCCCAGAACACCGAATACACCGGTGGATTGTCGCGAATGTGGACCGAACTGGATAAGCTCTTGGAGCTGCAGAAGATCGATCAAGTCATTGCCCGGCTGGATGCCGAGGCGGAGGCCATTCCCCAGGCAATCGCGGCGCTGGACGCCCGCCTGGCCACGGCGCGGGATGGCTTGCAGGCGGCCAAGAGCGGGGCAGAGCAGATCCAGAAGGACCGGCGCGGCAAAGAGCGGGAGTTGGACGAGATCACCCAAAATATCAAGAAGAAACAGGCCCGTCTCTTTGAGATCAAGACGAACGACGAGTACTCCGCCGTCCTGAAGGAGATCGAGAGCCTGAAAGAGCGCTCTTCCCGGCTGGAGACGGAGATTCTCGAGCTGCTGGAGCGCGCCGACGTGACGGCAAAGACAGTGGGCGAGGCTGAGAAGGGGTTCAAGGCCGCAGAAGCCCTCCGCGATCAAGAGCGTGTGGGCAAAGAGGCGCAGCTGGCCAAGGTCCAGGCAGAACTGGCCACGCAGCAGGAGGCTCGCGCGAAACAGGCCAGCCGCCTGGATGCCGAGCTGCTCCAGCAATATACCCGGTTGATGCGATCGCGAGGGGTGGTGGTCGTGCCGGTCAAGGACGGATCCTGCGGCGGCTGCGGCATCGCCTTGACCCCTCAGGCCTATAACGAGGTCCGCCGCAACGACCGGATGTTCACCTGCCCCTCCTGCAGCCGCGTCCTCTACTACGCGGGGTAGCGGAGTGGACCCCGCGATCCTTCTCGCCAGGCTCCGGCGCCTGAGCTGCGCGCGTCCGGGCGCCGAATCGCTCCAGCTTCCGCCCGGCCTGAGTCCCGACGAGGCGCTGCAGGCCGTCCGGGAGGCCGTGCAGAGCCTGGAGGGGTCGCCGGTCGTGAAGGCCCATTCGCCCGCCCTCGCAGGTACCCTCCACATTCATATCGACGGGGCCGCACGGGGGAATCCGGGACCGGCCGGTGCGGGGGTCGTGTTGATCGGCCCTGACGGGCGGGCCGTCGAGCGCCTGCATCGATTCCTCGGTGAAGCGACCAACAACGTGGCGGAATATCAGGCCCTGCTCCTGGCGCTGGACCGGGCGCGAGCCCTGGGATATGCGGACCTGAGCGTTTGCTCCGATTCGGAGCTTTTGGTCCGGCAGCTTCAAGGCCGATACCGGGTCAAGCATCCCGTGCTTCAGGTATTGCACGCGGCTGTGCGTGAGAAGCTGGCCGGTCTGCGTCATTTTGAGATCCGCCATGTCCCGCGCGAGGAGAATTCTCAGGCTGACGCCCTGGCCAACCAGGCGATCGACGAAGCCCTGCGGCCTCAGCGGCGGGCCGATACCCCCGCCTCGCCCGGAACGCGAGAATAGCCATGACCCGCACACACTGGCGGCGCCCGGTGCCGATGGGAGAGGCGGTGTCGGCAGCCCTGCGGCGGCTCGGCCTCGAGACACGTTTCCGCCAGGAACAGATCTGGACCGTCTGGTCCGCTGTGGTCGGTCCGCAGATCGCCCGACACGCCCAGCCGTACGCGGTGCGGCAGGGTCGGCTGATCGTCCACGTCAGCGACCCGGTGTGGCTCCACCACCTGAGCATGATGCGCCATCGGGTCGTGGCCGCCCTGAATGAGCGCCTGGATACCCTGGTCATTCGCGAGAATCGTGCTTCGTGTGGGGGAACTGCCCGATCTCCCCCTGGCCCCTCTCCCTCACCCCTCGCGCGAGGCGGGGACGGCCGAACTGGATCCCGTCCTCCGGGCCAAAGTCGAATCGGCCCTGGCGATACTCGGGGATGCACCCTGCATGGAGGCGGTGCGCCGACTGTTGCTGCGCGCCGCCCAAGAGAGCCGCAAGACCCCCTTTGGTCAAAAGTGACACAGTCCGTTGCAGCAGAACCACGCTGCCCCCAGCCTGAATCAGCCGAAGAATTCTCCCCTCCGGAATATTCATTTCTTCCCTTTATATTTCAACTAGTTAAGTTTTGAATAGCTGTATTCATTCTGGTATAAACATTGCATGTTGTAACACCGGCTTAGCCTGGTAAGTAATGTTACTATGTGGAACCCAGAGGAGACCAACTTGAGCCATCAGCGTACCATAGAGCGTTCAGTCCAGTGTGAGGGGATCGGTCTTCACACCGGTGAACATGCCGTCATGATGTTGCGGCCGGCCCAGGCCAACCGGGGCGTGATTTTTCGGCGGACGGATCTTCCAGGCGCTCCCACCATTGAGGCGGCGCTGGAAAATGTTACCGACACCCACTATGCCACTACGATCGCCAAAAACGGGGCCTCGGTTAAGACCATCGAGCACCTCATGTCCGCACTGGCCGGCTTGGGGGTTGACAACGTCCAGGTGGATTTGACGGGTCCGGAGGTCCCCATTCTGGACGGAAGCTCCGCCCCCTTCGTGGAATTGATTCGTCATGCGGGCCTGCGTCGCCAGTTCGCCCCTAAGACGTTTTTGAAGGTCCGCCAGCCGGTGACGGTGGAGGTCGGGACCCGCAGTCTGCGCATCGTTCCGTCCGAGCGGCTGAAGGTCATCTACACCATGTGCTTCGACCATCCCATCCTGGGAGAGCAGACGACGGCCATGGATGTCGGGCGGGAGCGGTATGCGCGGGATGTCGCCCCCTGCCGAACCTTCGGATTCCTGCGGGACCTCGATATGCTGTGGCGCATGGGCTTGGCCAAGGGCGGCTCGCTGGAGAACGCCCTGGTGATCGGCGAAGAGGGGGTTCTGAACGGGCCCATGCGCTTTCCGGACGAGCTGGTCCGGCACAAGATCCTGGACCTCATGGGCGACTTGTATCTGCTGGGGAAGCCCCTGGTAGGCACCGTCATCGCCCATGGCGCCGGACACCAGCTGCACCTCCAGCTCGTCCGCCGTATTCAAGAGCAGCTGGGTCTGCAGCCGGAGCCGTTCAGCCTTTCCGCGTCGGCGGTGGAGCAGTGGGTTTCTCCGCTCTTCCCTCCGGCACGCCGCCTGAAAGCGGCAGCACTCTGACCGGATGCCGCCCGGCGATTCTCGCCTTCGCCCCTGCGTCCGCCGGAGCCTTGCGGCGCCCCTTTAGTCTTGCCATCGGCAGTCGCCCTTCCTATACTGTGACCTCAAATCAGTCGCCATGACCTCGAGTGGGCCGCCGGGCCGGCCCGGCAGCCGGGTCCCGCTTCGCGAGGCGTGAGGCAAGGGGTATGTCGCAGGCGCCGCCGCCACTCAACGACCAGCTCCCTCCCGTCGATCCCGGGAGCCGGAGTCGGCGGAATCGCATCATCTTGGGCTCCGTCCTGGTCCTGGTGGTGGCCCTGACGGCGGTGCAGGTTCTCATCCAGCAGCTCCGCTTTCCGACCCCCATTGCCTCCAACATCCTGATTTTCGCCCTGGTGAACGTCAACATCGTCCTCCTCCTGTTGCTGGTGTTGCTGGTCTTCCGCAGCCTCTTCAAGGTCTATCTGGAGCGGCGCGAGAACCTCCTGGGATCCAAGTTCCGTGTGAAGCTGGCCGTGGCCTTCGTCAGCCTGGCGCTCCTGCCGGCGGGCCTCCTGTTCCTGGTCGCCAGCAATCTCATCACCAACAGCGTGGACAGTTGGTTCAACAGCCAGGTGGAACAATCGCTGGACAACGCCAGCGACGTGGCCCGGGCGTACGCACGGAACACCCAGGACGAGGCCTTGAACCAGGCGCGGCAGGTGGCCGCCCGCCTGGGAGACGTCCTGGGCCCCGGGGGGAGCGTGAGTGCGATCCGCCGCCTGGGCACCGAAAAGGTCCGAGAGTACGGGCTGGACGGACTCCAGATCTTCAGCCGGAAGCAGGTGGAGGTAGGGCAGTGGAGGGGCTCGCGGGTTCCGGGGGCCGCCATGCTGTCCCCCGCCTCGCCGATGGTGCGGCAGGGACTGCACGGCGAATCCTTCGTGACCGTTCAGAGCTTCTGGCAGGGGGACGTGATCCGGGCAGTGGCCCCGGTGATTGCGGCCGGGCAGCCGCGGGAGGTCCTGGGCGTCGTGACGGTGACGACGTGGATCCCGGACGCGCTGGCCACGAAGGCGGCTGAGATCGAGAAGGGGATGCAGGAGTACCAGCAGCTCCGCCTCCTGAAGAATCCCATCAAGGGCATCTACCTGATGCTGTTCCTCATGGTCACCCTGGTGATCATCTTCGGCGCGATCTGGGTGGGCGTCTATCTGGCCCGAGGAATCACCGTGCCCATCCAGCAGCTGGCCGAGGGCACCCGCAAGGTGGCGGCCGGAGACCTCAGCTACAGGGTCCAGGTCAAAGCGGACGACGAGATCGGGATGCTGGTGGAGTCATTCAACCGCATGACCGAAGACCTGGGTCGCGGCAAGGTGGAGCTGACCCAGGCCTATCAAGAACTGCAGCACTCCAACGTGGAGTTGGACCGCCGCCGCGCCTACATGGAGACCGTCCTGGAGACGATTGCCAGCGGCGTGCTGTCCCTGGATGCCGGTGGCCGGGTGAACACGGTCAACAGTGCGGCAGCGCGCATGCTGGGCCGGCCCGCCGGCGAGATCCTGCACCGGTCGTACGCCGAGGTGTTCGGAGAGGATACCCTGGCGCCGCTCCGCCGGCTGGTGGCCCAGCTGGCGGAGGAGGGGCGGGAGACCTCCGACCAGCAGATCACGTTGACCCTGAACGGGCGGCCCGCCACCCTGATGGTCACCGTGGGCGCCCTGCGCGGTCCGGGCGGAGACCCGCGGGGCCTGCTGGTGGTTCTGGACGACATCTCGGAGGTGATCCGGGCGCAGCAGGCCCTGGCCTGGCGCGAGGTGGCTCGCCGCATCGCCCACGAGATCAAGAACCCCCTCACCCCGATTCAGCTCTCGGCGCAGCGGCTCCGCAAGAAGTTTGCGGAAGGGGCCCCCGACGCGGCGTTGGTGCTGGATGAATGCACCCGCACCATCATCCAGGAAGTCGAGGGACTGAAGAGCCTCGTCGATGAGTTCTCGCGCTACGCGCGGATGCCCAGCCCTCGTCCGCGACCGGGGGATCTCCATGCGGTCATTCGACAGGTGGCGCAGCTGTACGCCGGTGTACAGTCCGGCATCGTGCTGCGGGTCGAGCTGGACCCGGCGGTCCCGGCGGTCAGCCTGGACCCGGACCATATGAAGCGGGCGCTCATCAACCTGGTGGACAACGCCGTGGCAGCGATCGGCGAGGGGGATGGGCAGATCGTGATTGCCACCCGCTACCAGCCGGAGACAGGACTCGTGCGAATGGAGGTGAGCGACACGGGGACCGGCTTTCCCTCCGAGGACCGGGACCGTGCGTTCCTCCCCTACTATTCCACCAAGCGGCTCTCCGGCGGCCTGGGTCTGGCCATCGTCCACCGGATCATCCTGGAACACGGCGGAAAGATCCGGATCGAGGACAACCTCCCGCGGGGGGCCAAGCTGATCATCACGCTGCCGGCGCTGGTTCCGGCCTTGACCTGAGGCAGTCCGGATGGCAACCGAAGAGATCCTGGTCGTCGACGACGAGAAGAACATCCGCAGCTCCCTGGAGGGCATCCTGGCGGATGAGGGCTACCGCGTCCGCGGGGTTGCCACGGGTGAGGAGCTGCTGAAGCAGATGGTCCAGGCGCCCGCGGAGCTGGTGATCCTGGACGTCTGGCTGCCGGGGATGGACGGGCTGCAGGCCCTGGAAGAGGTGAAGCGGCTCTACCCGGAGCTTCCCGTGATCATGATCTCGGGCCACTCCACGGTGGAGACGGCGGTCAGAGCGACCAAGCTGGGCGCCTACGACTTCATCGAGAAGCCGCTGAGCCTGGAAAAGACGGTCCTGGCGGTGCGCAACGCACTGGACCGCCACCGGCTGGAGCAGGAGAACCGCGCGCTCCGGCAGACCCTGGAGGAGCGATACGAGATCGTGGGCGACAGCCCGGCCATTCGGGCCCTGCGCATCCAGGTCCAGTCGGCGGCTCCCAGCCACGGGCGCGTCCTGATTCGGGGCGAGAGCGGGACCGGGAAGGAGCTCGTGGCCCGGGCGATCCACCGCAGCAGCCTGCGGGCGAATCGGCCGTTCGTGGAGGTCAATTGTGCGGCCATCCCGGACGAGTTGATCGAAAGCGAGCTGTTCGGCCACGAGAAGGGGGCCTTCACGGGGGCGACCGCCAAGCGCCGCGGCAAATTCGAGCTGGCGGACGGCGGCACCATCTTCCTGGATGAAGTCGGGGACATGAGCTTGAAGACGCAGGCCAAGGTCCTGCGGGTCCTCCAGGAGCAGACCTTCGAGCGGGTGGGTGGCAGCGAGACGCTCAGCGTGGACGTTCGGGTGATTGCCGCCTCGAACAAGGATTTGGAGAAGGAGATTCAGGCGGGCACCTTCCGCGAGGATCTCTTCTACCGCCTGAGCGTTATTCCCTTCGAGGTCCCGCCGCTCCGCGATCGCCGGGAGGACATTTCGCTGCTCAGCGGGCATTTTCTGCGGCAGTTCTCCCGGGAATACGGCAAGTGGGAGAAGACGCTCAGCCCGGGCGCGCTCGACCTGCTGGTGCGGTATCCCTGGCCGGGAAACGTGCGGGAGCTCCGCAACGTGATCGAGCGCATGGTCATCATGGTATCGCAGGACAGCATCCAGGACGCAGATGTTGCCCTCTCCCTTCGCCCGCGCGCCGGGGTAGCTCCGACCATCGAGGTGGAGCCCGTCCTGGACTGGAACGGCAGCCTGCGCGAGGCGCGGGAGCAGTTCGAGCGGGAGTACATTCTGCGCCGCTTGCGCGAGGTCCACTGGAACATCACCCGCGCGGCAGAGTGCATGGGAATCGAGCGCAGCAATCTCCACCGGAAAATGAAGGCCTACGGCATCGAGCCCCCCCGGGGATAGGGCGGGGGTTGCGCCGGACGGCGAGGCGTTGCGGGGCGGCGGAGCGAAGCCAGCGTGAGAGACGACCGGGGCGTGATTTTCGATCTGGACGGCGTGCTGATCAACAGTGAGCCGCTGCATTGCCGCGCCTTCCAGGAGGTCCTGGCGAGCTACGGGGTGCGGCTGACCGAGGCGGAGTACTTTGCCACGTACATCGTCTACTCTGACCGCGAAGTCCTGGGGCAGCTGCTGCCGGCGGGCGGGCCGCTGGACGAGGCGGTCGCCAGGAAGGGACGCCGGTATCTGGAACTGGTGACGGCCGGGGTGCCCGCGTTTCGGGACGGGCTGGCGCTCCTGGCGCGAACCGACGGATGGCGCGTAGCCCTGGCCACGGGGTCGCTCCGACCGGAGGCGGAGCTGGCCCTAGAGGCCCTGGCAATCCGCGATCGCTTTGCGGTCGTCGTCACCCGCGAGGATTGTGAGGCGGGCAAACCGGACCCGGAGCCGTTCCTGCGGGCGGCCGACGGACTTCGAATTCCTCCCCGCCGATGCGTGGTTGTGGAGGACACGCCGGGCGGCGTGCGGGCGGCCAAGGCGGCGGGAATGGCCTGTGTGGCCGTGACCCACTCGTGCCCCCGGGAGTCCCTCACCGAGGCCGATTCTCATCGTCGACGATCTTGCGGCGGTCGATCTGGCGGCCGCCCTTTCCGGGGAAGGCGGGCGGGATGCCGGATAGGGCGATTCACGATCGTCTGCGGACCGTCCTGGCCCCGTTGCGGGTCGTCTACGGGGCCATGCTGGGCTCCATCCTCATCTACTGGATCGTGGTCCAGGTGATCCGCAAGGTGGGGCAGATCCCGCAGGGGCGGGACATCTTCGCCGCGGTGGATTGGCTCCGCTACCCTCTGTACGTTCTGGGGGCCGCGGCCTGCCTGGCGGTCCCCGTCCTCCGGCGGAGACTTTTCGATCCGCAGGCGGCGGTCCGGCGGGCCCGCGGCCAGGCGCTGCCCGAGGTGCTGTCGGCCCTCTCGTCGAACCAGGTGCTGATCTTTGGGGTGGCCGAGGTGCCGGTCATCCTGGGGCTGGCCCTGTACTTTGTCGGCGGGTACCTGCTGGATTTCTACACCCTGGCGGGGTTCTCGGTGGTGGCCTTTGCCCTGGCCTTCCCCTCGTCCGGCGAATGGCAGCACACCCTGAGTCAGATCCGGCTGTTCCGCCCGGAACTGTTCGAATCCCCCGACTCCCGCGAGTGAGGTCCGGTCCGGACTGAGCCCGTCACGGCTGCTGGCCCCGGCGAGGCGGGGGCGTCGGAGGCCGGGCGCCCGCGTGCGGTGGGGTCGCGAGGACTGTGGCATGGATGCCGCGCAGAATGGGTCGCCGCGCATGACCCGTGAGGCCAGCCGGAAGAAGGTCCGGGTGGCGCTCATCTCCGCCCTGGCAACCGTCGTGCTGGTGGCCGCCAAGGCGCTGGTGGGCTGGAGGACCGGCAGCCTGGGCATTCTCTCGGATGCCGCCCACTCGGGGATGGACCTCGTCGCGACGATCATCACCCTGTTCGCCGTCCGAGTCGCGGACCTCCCGGCCGACCAGGAGCACCACTACGGCCACGGAAAGGTGGAGAATCTGTCGGCGCTCTTCGAGACCGGCCTGCTGCTGCTCACCTGTCTCTGGATCATCTCCGAAGCCCTGGAGCGGCTGCTCTGGAAGCCGGCGGAGATCGAGCTGACGTGGACCGCATTTGCCGTGGTGGTCGGCTCCATCCTGGTGGACCTCTCCCGCTCGCGGGCATTGGCGCGGGTCGCGGCAGAGACGGGAAGCCAGGCGCTGGAAGCGGATGCGCTCAACTTCCGCACGGACATCTGGGGATCCCTGACCGTCCTCGTCGGTCTGGGCGGCGTCTGGGCGGGCCGACACTGGGGCCTCGCCACGCTGTTCCTCGCAGATGCCGTCGCCGCCATCCTGGTGGCCGGCCTGGTGCTGACGGTCGGGATCCGCCTGGGAAAACGGGCGGTCGACGCCCTATTGGACCGGGCCCCCGCCGAGTTGGTGGACCAGGTTCGGGCCGCCATCGTGAGCGTCCCCGGCGTGCGCCCGCCCATGAGCCTGCGCGCCCGCACGGTGGGCCCCCGTCTTTTTGTGGACGCGGCGGTGTCCATCGGGCGGGGCGCCTCCTTCGAGGAGTCCCACGCGGTGGTCAGCGAGGTGGAGGAGCGAATCCGGGCTGTGGCCCCCGACGCCAGCATCGTGATCCACGCAGAGCCTCTCAGGCCCTCCAACGAGAGTCTGGCGGAGGCGATCCGGCTGATCGTCGACCGGCATGCCGCCGGCGCGCACGACATGCTGCTCTACGAGGAGGCTGGGCGACAATGCGTGGATCTCCACCTGGAGGTTGCGGGAGACATGCCGCTGGTGGCCGCCCATACCGTCACAGAGCGGATCGAGGCGGACCTTCGCCACGACTATCCCTCCATCGGACAGGTGAACATCCACATGGATCCTGTGCGGCCGATTCGCCAGAGCAGGATTCCCGCCGAGGACGACGTGGCGACCCTGGCGGCCCGGCTATGGGCCCTGGCGGTGGCCATCCCGGGGATTCGGGACTGCAGACGGGTCTCGGTGCGCCGCATCCGAGGTGGACTCTGGCTCGCCTGCCAGTGCGCCATGGATCGGGGATTGTCGGTGCGCGAGGCGCACGAGCTTGGGCTCGAGCTGGGCCGGAGAGCCCGGCGGGAGATCCCGGGAGTCGAGCGGGTCACGGTGCGGGCGATCCCCGAGACGGACTCGAGCGTGGAAAAACCGGGAGGCAGCGGCGCAGCGGAGCGGACGGGCGAAACCGCCTAACAAGGTCAAACGATCGTTCAGGGAGCGTCAGGGCGTATGCCGGAATTGCCGGAGGTCGAAGTGATCCGGCGGGATCTGGTTCCCCATGTGGTGGGGCGCCGGGTTCGATCCGCCGCCATCAGCGAAGCGCGCCTCACCCGTCGCCGCGGCACGCCGTCCGAGCTGGAAAAACTCCTGGCGGGCCGGCGGATACGAGCCCTGGACCGGCGGGGAAAGTTCTTCCTGTTCGAGCTCGAAGGGGTGACCCTGGTCGTGCGTCTGGGAATGACGGGCCAGCTGTTGTGGTGGGAAGCCGCCGACCGGTTCCGGCCGGACGGCTACACCCACGCCCGCCTCATGCTTGCCGGCGGCGGCGTCCTATCCTACCGGGATCCCCGAAAATTCGGTGAGATGTTCGGCCTGCCGACGGGGGACGTGGAGCGAGTGCTGCGGCTGGGGGTGGAGCCGCTGGGGCCGACGTTCACGGTGGATAAGCTGCGCCGGATCTGCCGATCCCCCGCGCGGATCAAGCCGCTGCTCTTGGATCAGACCAGAATCGCCGGCATCGGGAACATCTACGCAGACGAGGCGTTGTTCCGGGCCGGGATCCGGCCGACCCGCCGGGCGGCCAGGCTGCGCAGGACGGAGATCCAGGCACTGCGGGACGCCATCCAGGCTGTCCTGCGGGATGGAATCCGCCACCGGGGGAGTTCGATCCGGGACTACCGGGATGCCGCGGGAACGCCGGGCCGTTTTGCGTCCCTGCACCGGGTGTATCATCGACACGGGCAGCCGTGCCTGACCTGCGGAACACCGATCCGGAGGATCCTGTTGGGACAGCGCGGCACCCACTTCTGTCCGACCTGCCAGCACTGAACCGGCACGCCCAGGCGCGGGCGACCGCAGCCGTCACCCTCGATCTCTCTCGAGGACGAGGATGCCGAGCATCTCCGAGCCGCCTGAAAGCCCGGGATCCTGTGCGGTGGGACCCGGGGCAGCCATGCCGTCCCGCCGCACCCTCCCTTCCGGGTCCTTCATCCCGTGACGCTCACCTCGCCGCCCGGAAACGCGCAGTCCCACATCCCGGAGGAGCTCCGCGGGCCGCGGCCGCGCCCTGGCGCTGATCGGACGCGATTCGCTGGAAAGGCCGAACGTTTGACATTGACACAGAGGATCGCCCTTCGATAGGCTCACGCGTGGGTGCTCCTGCATGGGTGGTGTCCGCGATGATCAGGTCCCGGGTCGTGAGCCAGGCCGGAAATCTCCCCGCCAAGGCCGCTCAGATCGCAAGCAACAGCCACGGTGCATTCGGTCGGCCCGCATCCGGCCGACGAAGTGCGAACAGCGGCAAACTGGGCGCACAGGGTCGCGTCTCCGAGGCGTCGGGCCTCCATCGGATCGAATGTCCCCCGCTCGGCATGGTGTCCGTCGATACCGCGGGCCGGACAAGTAGCCGGCCCGGACCTCCGCGGCCCGGTTGACCGGCCGGCCGGCCTTCAAGGCAAGGAAGTGTCATGATGGCGATGACGCATCGTGCGCGCAACCTCACAGCGGCAATTGGCATTACGGTTGGCGTGTTCGTTGTGGACTTGCATCTGCCCGGATATGCCATCCGGCTATTCTATATCGTGCCGTTTCTCCTAGCCGCCGACGTGGCCGGGCCGCTGATGATCGTCTCCCTGGCGGGGACCAGCACGGTCCTGGTCGGACTGGATTTCCTGCTTGAGCCGCAGGTCCTGCCGACCGGTGTGGTGGTATTCAATGATTTCCTGTCAATCAGCGTGCTCTGGATTGTGGCCGTCCTACTCATCCGTCGCCAGGAGGTGGAGGAAGAACGAAACATGGCCCTCCACGGCCTGCGATTGCGCGTCAACGAGCTGGTCATCCTTCATCACACGGCGCGGGCCCTCCAGGATCAGCAGAAAAAGACTCCCGAGGTGCTGCAGGAGATCGTCGGCTTGCTGCCGGGAGGGTGGCAGTACCCGCAGATCGCCGCGGCCCGCGTCGCACTGGACGCGATGGAGTGGCGGACGCCCGGATTCGGCGAGTCCCCCTGGGCTCAGCAGGCAGACCTCATCGTGGCAGGGGCCAAACGGGGGCAGATCGAGGTTCGGTACATGGAGGAGCGCCCACCGGCGCAGGAGGGGCCGTTCCTGGCGGAAGAGCGATCCCTGCTCAACTCGCTGGCCGACATGCTTCGAACGTATCTGGAGCGCCGGGAGGCGGACGAGGCGGTCCGACGCGCCAATGCGGAGCTGGAACGGCGAGTTGCCGAGCGGACGGCAGAGCTGGTACGGGCCAACGCCGACCTTCAGGCGGAGGTCACAGAGCGGGAGCAGGCCGTGGAGGTATGGCGGGCCAGCGAGGAGCGATACCGAACCCTGATCGAATTTGCCCCGGAGGCTGTGGCGGTCCGCCGGGGAGGCCGGTGGATCTATATCAACCCGGCGGGGGTCAGACTCTTGGGGGGCGCGACCGTCGGAGAGTTGATCGGGCAGGACGTCATGCGGTTTGTCCATCCGGCGGACCGGGCGGAGGTCGGCGAGCGGATGCGGCAGGTGGAGGAGCAGCGGCTCTCCACTGCGCCGATGGCGTTCAAAATGGTCCAGGTGGACGGTGGGATCATCAACGTCGAGGCCGTGGAAACCCCCACGATGTATCAAGGGGAGCGGTCGGCCCTGGCAATCCTGCGGGACATCACGGAGCACAGGCGCGCCGCGGAAGAGCGCGAGCGCCTGCTGACGGAGCTGGCGGGGGAGAAGGCCCGCTGGCAAGCCACCGTGGAAAGCATGCTGGATCCCGTGACCGTCTGCGATGCCGAGGGTAAGGCGACGTACATGAACAGGGCGTATTCGCATCTGGTCGACCGCCAGATCCGGCCCGGCCTCGATCTGGACGAGCACCCGGCGTTCTACCAGCTCTATCGGGGGGACGGCTCGCTCTTTCCCCCGGAGGAACTGCCGCTCCAGCGGGCGGCGCTGCGGGGCGAGGAGGTGCGCAACGTCGAGGTCGTCCAGCGAACTCCGGGCGGACAGGAGCTGATCGCCCTGTGGAACGCGGCGCCGCTGTATGATGGGGTGGGCCGTCCCCAGGGCGCGGTGGCCGTGGGGCGGGACATCACGGCGCTGCGGCGCGCCGAGCAGGCCCTCCGGCGGAGCGAGGAGCGGTATCGGACGCTGGCGGAGCACTTCCCCGACATCATCGAGCGGTTCGATCGGGCAGGCGTGAATCTGTACGTGAACCGGGCGGGTGCCGAGGCGCATGGGACGGCGGCGGAGGCCGTGATCGGGAAGAGGATCGAAGAGACGGGGATGCCGGAATCCGCTGCAAGGCGGTGGAGGGCCTGCATCCGGGAGGTTGTCGAAACCGGCCAGGAGCGCCAGTTCGAGGAGGAGCTCCGCCGGGAAAATGACGTCCGCTTCTTCCACTCGCGCCTGACGCCCGAGCGGGCGCAAGATGGGACGATCGCCTCCGTGCTGGCCATCTCGCGGGACGTAACCGAGCGCAAACGCGCCGAGGAGTCGCTGCGCAGGGCGCAGGAAGCCCTGGAAAGAAACCTGCGGGAGCGGATCGCAGCGTTGGTGGGCTCCGAGTTTCCGCTCGAGATCGACCCGGTGCCGTCGCTGTCGACCGAAGGGGGGATCCGCCGTCTGAGCCAGCTCCTCGCGCGCCGGGCGGGCGAGGTGGCCGCCCTCGACCGGATCGGCGCGGCCCTCACCTCATCCCTGGAGCTGGAGGCGGTCCTGCGGCTGCTGGTGAACGAAGTCCGGGGGCTTGTCGCCACGGAGGGCGCCGCCGTCTTGTTGTACGATCCGGCGACCGACGAGCTCCGCTTTGAAGCGCTGGAGGGATCCGGCGTGGCAGCGCTTCGCGGCCGGAGCATCCCCGTCCGCAGGAGCCTGGGGGGGTGGGTGTTCCGCGAGCGACAGGCCGCCCTGGTCAATGATCCGCAGAGCGACCCCCGCGCCGCCGACTCGGCCTCCTCCCTGGCGCAAGCCGGGATCCGCTCATTGTTGGCGGTTCCCCTGATTGCGAAGGGGGCCGCCATCGGCGTCCTCGCAACGATCAACAAGCTGAGCGGGGACTTCACCGAGGCGGACCTGCAGAGCCTGGCGGGGATCGCCAGCGCCGCCTCGGTCGCCATTGAGAATGCCGGACTCTACCGCGAGCTGCGGGTGCAGCGGGACCAGCTGCGGGCCCTGGCGGCGCAGGCCATGCGCATCCGGGAGGAAGAGACCAAGCGCATCGCCCGGGACCTCCATGACGAGATCGGACAGGCCCTGACCTCGCTCTTGCTGGGTCTTCAGGGCATCGCCACTCTGCAGAGCGAAGAGGAGATGCGTCGCAGGGCCATGGATCTCCGCGCGCTGGTGGCGAAGCCCCTGGGGGATGTCCAGCGGCTGATCCGGGTTTTGCGGCCGGACGTGTTGGAGGACTTCGGGCTGGCCACCGCCGTCGAGCGGTACGCCGAAGGCTACGCGGCGGCATCCGGAGTTCACGTGGATTGTTATGTGCACGGCCTGGAGGGCTGCCGGCTGCCGCCCTCCGTCGAGACGACGCTGTATCGCGCCGCGCAGGAGGCCCTGACCAATGTGGCCAAACACGCCAAGGCCCTCCACGTGAGCGTCCTCATCCAGCGTCGCGACGGAAGCGTGGTGCTGGTCGTCGAGGATGACGGACAGGGCTTCGACGTCTCGGCCGTGCGGCGGCATGCGGGGGAGGCCGGGGGATTGGGATTGCTGGGGATGGAAGAGCGGGCGCTCCTCCTCGGCGGGACGGTCAAGGTGGAATCGGAGCGGGGCCGCGGGACGACCGTCGTCGTGGAGATTCCGCTGGGGGACTCGGAGGCGAGCGATGAAGAAAATCAGGATTCTCGTCACGGATGACCATGCCGTCGTCCGGGCAGGGCTCCGGATGCTCATCAACTCCCAGCCGGACATGGAGGTGGTGGGGGAGGCGGCCGACGGTCGGGAGGCGATCCGGCAGGCCAAGACGCTCCTGCCGGACATCGTCCTGCTGGACCTCTCCATGCCCGGGATGGGCGGCATCGCAGCCGTCGAGCAGATGGGGAAGGACTGCCCGGAGGTGCGCGTCCTGGTCCTGACCATGCACGAGGATCCGGCCTATCTCCAGCAGGCATTGAAGGCGGGGGCGTCAGGGTATCTCGTGAAACGGGCCGCCGACACCGAGCTGGTGGCGGCGATTCGCGCCCTCACGCGGGGCGAAGTGTACGTCCACTCCTCCCTCACCGGGGCGCTGCTGGAGATGGCGTTCGACCCGAAGGGGGGCGGCCGGCCCGAGGATCACCTCAGGGATCTGAGCCGCCGGGAGATAGAGGTTCTCCGCCTGCTGGCCCTGGGCCATACCAACCGCCAGATTGCCGACAAGCTCTTCCTGAGCGTAAAGACCATCGAAACGTACCGGGCACGCCTCATGGAGAAGCTTCAGGTGTCCACCCGCGCCGCCCTGGTCCGCTTTGCGATGCAGCACGGGCTGCTATCCCAGGATGACGACCCCCGGTAGGGCATCTCCCTCACAGGTTTTTTCGGGTTTTTCCTGACAGATTCTCCTGAAAAATCACAATCTCCCCGATAGTGTTGCGTCCGGGAAGGCCATATTGTGTGGACAGGCGGGTCGCGGGACGCAGACGGCGGTGGATGGCCCGCCCACGGTGACGGGCTGGCCTTTGAGGGTGGGACTTCGCGCGCGGGGAGGCAGGTGCTCCGGGCCAGCGCATATCTTCCGGGGGAGTAAGGCATGCGTGACGCATCCGGGGGGATCGGAATGGCTCAGCCCCAGGACACGTCTCCGGCCCGGTGGGAAGAGGCGGTCGTCATCCTCGACGCCGGCGGCCGGCTCGCGTATTGGAACGGTGTGGCGGAGCGCCTCCTGCACCTTGGCGCCGAGGGCGCATATGCCGGGGCCCCTGGCGAGGTATTGCGGCGGTGCTGGACCACGCCCGAGAGCGAGCGCACCGCCATGGCGGAGCTGGGCGCGAACGGCTTCTGGCGGGGAGAGGCGACGCTCATCGAAAAGGGAGAGCGTCTGGAGATTGAATCCAGCATCAGCCTCCTGACCGGCCCCGATGGGAAGTCCCCCGGTATGGCGGTGGTGATACGGAACGTGACCCACCAGAAACGGGCAGAGGCCGCGCGGATCCAGCGCGCGGCAGCGCTCCAGGCCAAGCCGGATCGGTTCGAGGGCTTGTCGCGAGTGCTGTCCATCTGCGCCAGCTGCAAGCGGGTCCAGGACGGCAGTGAAGCCTGGCTGCCGGTGGAGGAGTATTTCAGTCGGACGGCCGAGATTGCCTTCTGCCATGGGATCTGCCCCGACTGCATCCAACGGATATACCCCGAGCTCTACGAGCACCTGGCCAGCGGCTATTCAACCCGGCCGGAGGGGGGCAGGATCGGCCCCTGGCGGATGGAGGCCCACGCGTATGAGCCGACGAATACGAGACATCCGAGGGGGATGGGCGTGGCCTCCCCAACCGCCAAGGGAGGATCCCGTGGAGGAGTATCAAACGTTGTCCGCGACGCCGCGTTTCCTCCGGTGCCCGTGGATTCATGGCGATCAGGCATCCCCTCACTCACATCCGCTCCGGCCGGACTGCCGGGCAGGGCGAGTTCTGTGGATGCCCCAGGGGGAAGGCAAGCGGATCGGTCGAAAAGCGGGGAATTGAACCGTGAGGCCCCCGATTCGACCGATCTCCCGGATCGGCAGGGCGAATGGACCGAACGGCAGGCCCCTCCATCGAGGAGAGCACACCATGCGGACGATTGTCGAGTACACCCAGAAGAAGGCGCCCCAGAATCTGTACCCCAATCGGATCATCTCTCCGCCGCGGTCGGGGCCCTGCTGCTTCTCGGATATGGAAGAGATCGGCCAGCCCGAGCAGGATGGTCAATGGGTGTTTCAGTACCGACGCTGCCGGAGCTGCGGCTTCGCCGTGCGGGTCATCCTGAGAGACGTTCCCGATGAGGCGTTGCTGACTGAGCTGCGGAAGATTCTCTCCACCGCGTTTACGCGAAACGTGCCCGATTAGGACGCTCGGCAAAGGGGCCCGGGCCGCCGGTGTCCGGCCATCACGAGGGAGATCGGCCCGGGTTCCCGCCGTGCCCTCGCCTTCGAGAGCTGCTGTCGGTTAGTTTCTCCCGCCTCCTCTGCCCATGATCTGCTCCTGGTCTCGAACGGCCGGCCGGGCTTTCGTCTCCGCATGCCGCTGCCTACCCTGCCCCACACGTCCGACTTACTGGCGTATGGCCCGACCCTGAGTCGAAGGGGGATCATCGTTCGACGGTTTGTCTTAGGTCACGGGATAGAAAACACCGGACGGGCTCGAGGCCAGGCAGCGGGGCCCGCGGAGAGCGTCTTGGCTATGCGTCAGCGAGAAAGCGGAAGGCAGGTCACGGCTGGGTACGTGCCGGTTGCCGCGTTGGAACCGATCTTTGCATTCCTCTGACTGGTGTCTGCTCCAAAGATACCTACGGACAGGTGAGGTCGACTAAGCTTGAATCGGGAAGCCTGAAATCCGGCTAAAAGGTCCGGGGAACCCAGGGTGGGTGCTCTTCCTCGGCGATCTCGGCCACCATCTCGCCCGGTATTTCTCCCTCGAACTCGATACCAATCGCCCACCCGAAAATATCGGGATGCTGCTGCGACCAGGTCACCTTGCCCACCAGGGTGAGTGGTTCTCGTTTGCGGAGGCGCAGGGTGACCCGCACCCGCGTGCCCGCTGCCACGATATCGGCAGCCTGGAGCATAACGCCCCCGCTGCTCAGGTTCCTAGCCTCAGCCGGCCTTGCTTCCCAGACGGCGTCCACGGGCGCGGTGGCCGCGGGAACCCTGACAGGAAAACGGGGATGACGTGGACGGCGACGCTCGATCTTCATGACGATCCTTCCAATATTCTGGGGATCCCTGGGAGCCTCCTCACCCATGGCCATCGGAAACGGGCTGTCTCGCGCGTATGAGGCTATCCCAGCAGGTCTTCCCGGTCAAGCGAATGGGTGCGCTCGAAAGGGAAGACAGGACAGGAGGTGGGTGGCCGAGTGGAAAATGCAAAACCGACCACGGACAGCCGCGCCTTTGGAATGTAAAACCGACAACAGACAATCGACAACCGGACAACCGAAGGCCAGCCATTGGGCGGTTTTAAATTGTCGGTTGTCGGTTTTCAATTGCTGCCTGTGCCCTCCGGACGACGGCCTGGCGAGGCCAAGGGGAGGTTGTTCCCGCGTCGGGCGAAGTGGTACAATGATTTCCGCGGAGAGAGTGGGAATGTCCTGCCCGGGGTACCTCGAGCTGTCTGGCCAGGGAGAGTTGCGCCGGCGCGCCGAGGCGGCACGGAGGCTGCTGGATCCCTGCCGTCTCTGCCCGCGCGCCTGCGGAGCGCGCCGTCTGCGTGAAGAGACGGGCTTTTGCGGCGTCGGCGGCCGGGCGGTGGTCGCCAGCTACGGGCCGCATTTCGGCGAGGAAGGCCCGCTGGTCGGCACCGGCGGCTCGGGGACGATCTTCTTGTCGCGCTGCAACCTGGGCTGTCTCTTCTGCCAGAATGCCGAGATCAGCCAGGGCGAAGATGGCCAGAGTATGTCGCCGGCCGAGCTGGCCCACATCATGGTGGCGCTGCAGCGCCGCGGCTGCCACAACATCAATTTCGTCACGCCCACCCATCAGGTCCCCCAGATCCTCGAGGCCCTCCCGATGGCCGTGGAGCAGGGCCTCGGGGTGCCCCTAGTCTACAACTGCGGCGGCTACGAGTCGCCGGAGACCCTGCGGCTCTTGGAAGGAGTCTTTGACATCTACATGCCGGACTTCAAGTACGCGGACCCGGAGGTGGCCCGGCGCTGCTCGGGGGTGGAGGCGTATCCCCAGGCGGCGATGGCGGCCCTCCGCGAGATGCACCGGCAGGTGGGGGACCTCGACACCGACGCGCACGGAGTGGCCCGGCGGGGATTGCTGGTCCGCCATCTGGTGCTCCCCGACGACCTGGCCGGGACGGCCGCCGTCGTGGGGTTCCTGGCGGGCCTGTCGAGGGAGACATACGTGAATATCATGGACCAGTACCGGCCCTGCCACCGGGCGCACGAGCATTCGCCCCTGGCGCGGCGACCCAGCCGCGCCGAGGTGGACCGGGCGGTGCGCCTGGCCAGGGAGGCCGGCCTCCATCGCCTAGCAGGCTGCTGAAAAAGGCCCATCTGCGGACACCCAGCTTTCGCTGGGTGCCCGCGCGCTCGCGTGGCGCTACGGCGTACAAGCGAAGTACGCCTCGCTCCTCGACGGGTACCCATCCCGAGGGATGGGTGACGGCGCCTTGCATCTGGACCTTTTTGAGCAGCCTGGGCGAAAACGGGTTTCTTCAGCATTCTGATAGACGGATCCTGTTGATGGGAAGATCATGAGTCGTTCAGCCGGGAGCGCCCCAACCCGATGAGCAACGCGGAGGTCAGCCGCCTATTCGGCGAGATCGCCGACTTCCTGGAGATCAGGGGAGAGAACCCGTTCCGGGTCCGGGCCTACCGCCGCGCGGCCCAGGCTGTGGAAGGGCTGCCAGAGGATATCCGGACCGTCGCCCTGCGGGGAGGCCTGACGGACATCCCCGGCATCGGCAAGGATCTGGCGGCGAAAATCCAGGAATACCTCCAGCGGGGTGCGATTCAGTACCTGGCGGATCTCCGCAACGAGATTCCACCCGGGGTGGTGGAGCTGATGGGCATCCACGGGGTGGGCCCGAAGACGGCCAAGCTGCTATGGGAGCAGGCGGACGTGGACTCGGTGGAGAAACTGGAGGCCCTGGCCAGCGATGGCAGACTGGCGGGGCTCCCGGGGATCCAGGCCAAGGCGCAGGAGAACATCCTCAAGGGTATCCAGGTCTGGAAAAGCGGACAGGAGCGGAAGCCGCTGGGGACGGCCCTCCCGCTGGCCGACGCGATCGTAAAGACCCTGGGCGCGCTTCGGGGGGTGGATCGCATCGCCGCCGCCGGCAGCCTCCGGCGTATGAAAGAGACCGTGAAGGATATCGACATCCTGGTCACCTCTGCGCGTCCGGCCCGGGTGATGGAGGTCTTCGTCGGGATGCCGAACGTCCAGGAGATCCTCCTTCGGGGAGACACGAAGGCGAGCGTGCGTCTCCGGGAAAACATCCAGGTGGACCTGCGGGTGGTCGAGCCGCAATGCTTTGGGTCCGCCCTCCAGTACTTCACCGGCTCCAAGCAGCACAACATCCGGGTCCGCGAGCTGGCCCAGCGCAGGCATCTCAAGGTGAGCGAATACGGGGTCTTCGAGGAAGAGACGGACCGGCGGGTGGCGGGCGCCACGGAGGAGGAGGTGTACGGGGCGGTCGGCCTGCCGCTGATCCCGCCCGAGCTGCGGGAGGATGGGGGGGAGATCGAGGCGGCCCTGGCCGGCCGCCTGCCCGAGTTGGTGTCGCTGGAGGATATCCGGGGCGATCTCCAGCTCCACACGACCTGGAGCGACGGCGCGCTTTCCCTGGAGGAGCTGGCGCGAGCGGTCCGCGCCAAGGGGTACGAATACATGGCGGTGACCGACCACTCGAAGTCGGCCACGGTGGCGGGCGGGATGAACGAGGAGCAGGTCGTCCGGATGATCGCCGAGGTTCGCGCCCTCAAGGCGCGGCTCAAGGGCTTCCACATCCTGGCCGGCTGCGAGGTGGACATCAAGGGCGACGGGAGCCTGGACTTCCCCGACGACATCCTGCGCCAGCTGGACCTGGTGCAGGTGTCGGTCCACTCGCGCTTCAAGATGAGCCGGGAGGAGATGACGGCCCGGATCGTGCGGGCCGTGCGGCACCCCCTGGTGCACATCCTGGGGCACCCGACGGGTCGCCTCCTGGGAGAGCGGGCGGCCTACGAGGTGGACACGGAGGCGGTCTTCGCATCCGCGCGGCAAGCCGGGACGGCGATCGAGATCAACGCCTCCCCCTCGCGCCTGGATCTCAGCGACGTGCACGCGCGCCGAGCCAAGGAGCTGGGGATCCCCATCGTCATCAGCACCGACGCCCACGCCGCCTCCCAGCTCGACCACATGCGCTTCGGCGTCTCGGTGGCCCGGCGGGCCTGGCTGACGGCTGCGGACGTTCTGAACACCGTCCCGGGGAGGACGCTGATCGCCTGGCTGGACCGAAAGCGGTCCCGGACCTGAGCCGGAGGGCGGGGGCTGCAGCGCCGTGTATGGGCCCGGACGGCGGTCTGCGGTCAGCCCATGGGGGTGTTGACGCCCCGCGCCGATCAGAGTAGTATCCCACCCGGTTTTTGCTTCCGCGCGCCAGTCTCACACCCCAACACGTCCGTCGGGGGGCTGGCCGAACCTCCAGGCGAGGAGAAGGGATCATGGCGGCATTTACCACCCGCCCGGTCATCCGGGGAACGCGTGGGGTTGTTACGTCGGGTCATTACCTGGCCACGGCTGCCGGCTTTCGCATCATGGAGAAGGGCGGCAACGCCATCGATGCGGCGGCGGCGATGTGCTTCTGCCTCAATCTTCTCGAGCCCCAGAGCAACGGCATCGGCGGCGAGGTGCCGACGCTCGTCTATTCGGCAAAGGAGGGGAAGGCCTACGCGGTGTGCGGGTTGGGGTGGTCGCCCCGGGCCTTCACCATCGAGTGGTGCCGGACACACGCCATTGACCTCATCCCGGGAGACGGGTACCTGCCCGCCTGCGTCCCCGCCGTGGTGGACACCTGGGCGACCGCCGTGGCCCGCTTCGGGACGCTGCGCTTTCGGGACGTCTTGCAGCCCGCCATCGAGCTGGCCGAGAACGGCTTTCCTGTCTACGAGGGCCTCCACGAGAGCTTGGCCGCCAACCGGGAGAAGTTCGCAAGCCAGTATCCCACCACCGGCGAGATCTACCTGCCGGGAGGGCGAGTTCCCGAGGTGGGGGAGATCTGGCGGAACCCTGACTGGGCCAATGTCCTCAAAGCGCTGTGCCGCGCCGAGGCGGATGCCGAGCACAAGGGGCGCCTGGCCGGCATCGAGGCGGCCCGGGACGCCTTCTACAAAGGGAAGATCGCCGAGCAGATCGTGGCCTTCATCACCTCGACGCCGGTGGGAGACGCCAGCGGCGCGGCGCACACAGGGCTGCTGTCCTACGAGGACCTGGCGGAATGGCACGCCGGCGTGGAGGAGACGATCACGCTGCGCTACCGGGGGCTGGATGTCCACAAGTGTCCGCCCTGGACCCAGGGGCCGGTGTTTCTCCAGCAATTGGCCCTCCTGCAAGGGTACGACCTCGCCGGCCTCGGCCACAACTCGGCGGAGTGCCTCCATCTGTTGATCGAGTCAGCCAAGCTGGCCTTTGCCGACCGCGAGGCCTATTACGGCGATCCGCGGTTCGACCAGGTCCCGCTGGATACCCTGCTGTCGCCCGCCTACACGGAGAAGCGGCGGCAGCTCATTGGAAGGGAGGCCTCGCGGGAGATGCGGCCGGGCGACGTCGGCCGGGGGGTTCCCGCCTACGCCACCTTCGATGTGGTGGGAGACAACCGGCGGGCTCTCCAGATCGTCGGGCGGGCGGTGCAGGACCTGGGGTTTGGGCATGCCCACGTGGGCGACACGACCCACCTGGATGCCGTGGACCGCGAGGGCAACATGGTGGCGGCCACACCCAGCGGAGGCTGGATCGGCAGTTCGCCCGTCGTCCGGGGGCTGGGATTCCCCTTGGGGACGCGCGGCCAGATGTTCTACCTGAATGCCCAGCGGCCCAACGCCCTGGCTCCCCGCAAGCGCCCGCGGGCCACCCTGACCCCCTCCCTGGTGACCAGGGATGGCCACCCGTTCATGGTCTTCGGCACACCGGGGGGCGACGGGCAGGACCAGTGGACCCTGCAGTTCTTCCTCAACTATCTGGTATTCGGCATGAACATCCAGGAGGCCTTGGACGCGCCGACGCTTCACTCGGTCCACTTCCCGTCCTCCTTCTATCCGCGCCCCGCCTTCCCTGGCCGGGTGGATGCCGAGGCCGGGATTACCCCCGGGGTTGTGGCGGAGCTGGAGCGGCGCGGCCACGAGGTCACGCTGGTCGACCAGTGGGCCAACGGCAAGGTCATGGGGATCCACTACAACCAGGCGCAGGGAATCTTGGAGGGGGGGGTCTCCCCCCGGCGCCAGATCGGCTACGGTCTCGGATGGTGAGCAGGCGGTCGTCGGGACCGAATCGCGAAAGGGTCGGTCTGCCGCGCGAACGGCAGCTCCCGCCATGATCGATCTCCACACCTTCTCCATCGCCGCCCGCGATCCGCAGCGAGGGGAATTTGGCGTGGCCGTGTCGACGGCCCGCCCAAACGTCGGGAGCCTGGTCCCCCACGTCAGCGGGGTGAAAAACGCAAAAGCCTTGACAGTGGGCATCACCGGCATGTAGGCTCCACAGTGAATAGCCCCCTTGCGTCAACGAGGAGCATCGCCGGATGGCAAAGATCCTGGTTGTGGATGACGAGCCGCTGCTTCGCCTCATGCTTCGCGACGGCCTGGAAATGGCGGGGTACACGGTAGTCGAGGCGCAGTCTGGACGGGAGGCGCTGGACATGGCCAAGACCGAACGCCCCGACTGCATCCTGCTGGACATTATGATGCCGGACATGGATGGCTACGAGACCTGCAAGGCCCTGAAGGCGGTCCCCGGTCTAGGCTCCATTCCGGTGCTCTTGGTCTCCGCCACCAGCGACCTGCGGGTGGTGGATCAGGCGGAGCAGGCCGGCGCCACCGGCATCCTGCCCAAGCCGGTTCCCGTCGAGCAGCTTCAGCATACCGTCGCCCTCGCCCTCGCCAGCCCGCAAGGGTTGTAGGCGCCTCGCCCACGAATTCCGACGAGCCAGCGCATTTCCAGCGGCGCGCCGATTGCGGCCGGCTACCCGGCCCTGGACCTGGCGCAAAGAGCCTTGATGGCCTTGGGCTAAACGGCTACCATCGCCCCGGCGCGCGCGGCGAGCCCGCGGGAAAAGGTCCCCGCGCTTGCGGCGCGATCACGGAGTCCAGATGGATCGGCCGCCCCCCATACGACCCGCCGGCGACGGGCCGGCTGGCCTGTCCCGAAAAATCAAAGACCGAGCAATCGCCCTGGGCTTCGACCGGGTGGGGATCTCTCCAGTGGATGATCCATTGCACGGCCGGGCATTTGCCGAGTGGCTGCGGCGGGGATACCACGGCGAGATGGCCTACCTGGCCCGCACGCAAGCGCAGCGCTCGCATCCCGCGGCATTTCTCCCGTGGGCCAGGTCTGTCGTCTCGGTGGGGCTGAGCTACAATACTGCGCATCCCCGAGAGAACGCGGGTGGACTGCACGGCCGAGTCTCCCGGTACGCGTGGGGCGCCGACTATCACGACGGAATGCGGGAGGGACTCGGGAGGTTGCTGGAGGATGTCTGCCGGGAGGTCGGCGGCACCGTCCAAGGACGGATCTGCGTAGATGTGGAGCCGGTTCTCGACCGCCAGGCGGGAGCACGGGGGGGGATCGGCTGGTTCGGCAAGAACACGAACCTGCTGGCGATGGGGCTGGGATCGTTCTTCTTCCTGGGCGAGCTTTTCCTGGGCCTCGAGCTGGCGTACGACCGACCGGCCCAGGGCCGTTGCGGCCGCTGCCGGCTATGCCTCGACGCCTGTCCCACCGGGGCGTTCGTAGCTCCCTACCTCCTGGATGCCCGCCGGTGTGTCTCCTACCTCACCATTGAGCTGAAGGGCGCCATTCCTCGGGAGTTGCGGCCGCTGATGGGCACCCATGTCTTCGGCTGCGACATCTGCCAGGACGTCTGCCCCTACAACACCCATGCCGCACGAACGGAGGCGCCGGCCTTTCAGCCGCGGGGGCTCCATGGACCGGAGTTGCTGCCCTTGCTCCCGCTGACCGAGGCGGGATTCCGGGCGCGATTCCGCGGCAGCCCTATCCTGCGGGCCAAGCGGCAGGGCCTTCTGCGCAACGTCTGCGTGGCCCTGGGGAATCTCCGCCGAGCCGAGGCGGTTCCGGCGCTGGTGCGGAGTCTGTGCGGGGACCCCGATTCGCTGGTGCGGGCCCATGCCGCCTGGGCGCTGGGGCGAATCGGGACGATCGGGGCGGCCGCGGGTCTGCGGCAAACCCTGGAGGTGGAGACGAACCTTTCCGTGCGGGAAGAGATCGGGGCGGCGCTGGTGGAGGCCGCGGCCGGGAAGACCGACCGGTACGGAAACGGCGGGTGACCTAACCCTGATCCGAAAGAACCGTTCTACCGCCATGACGCCAAGGGCCTACAATTTAAAAATCCCGGCGGCTTCGACCTGGGGCACCGGATTACCTCCTCAGGGAACATCACGGGGATCCAAGCCTTTGGTATTTTGCCCATTCCGGCCGTGCCATTCTTGGCGCTTGGCGGTGAGGTGTTTTCAGAATGGGGTTAACCTACCCTCCTCTCGAGGGTGTCGCAGTTTGCCGACCGGCGGATGGGCTCGGACGCCCCGCCACCACACGTGTCTGGCGGGGCTCGGTCTGCCCGGACGTCACTTGTCCAGCAAACCCTGCAGTCGATCCCTGGCCTGGCGCGCGCGCTCCAAGTGGTGCCCGCAGATCTGGAGGATCTCGTTCCGCAGCGTGGGCCGGAGGGTCGCCAGGAACGTGATGAGGCCGTCCAGCGCCTCGTCCAGCGCCCGCACCGCGGTTGCGATCTCCTTCTGGACTTCGTCGTCCATGCCGCCCTCCGCACTCCTTTTGATATGACAAGGCCGCGAGGCCCGGAGAGAGTTGCTGCGGTCGAGGGGCAACTCCATGCTATCACGGCAACCGCAGGCGCCGGGAGCCGGATCCCGCCGCCGCTCGACGCGTGCGGTGTCGACAGGAGAAAATGGATCATGCCAGAGTTTTGCGTTCGAACGAGCCAGACGCAAGAGATGGTGGATATCACCGCCAGGGTGGATGAGCTGGTGCGCGGGTCGGGTGTGGCCGACGGCCTCTGCCTGGTGTATCTGCCGCACGCGACCGCCGCCGTGGCGATCAACGAGAACGCCGATCCGAACGTCTGCCAGGACATCCTGGACGCGCTGGCCCGCCTGATTCCCGACGGGGCGTGGCGGCACGACCGGATCGACAACAACGCTGCTGCGCACATCAAGGCGACGATCCTGGGACCCGGCCAAACCGTTCCGGTACGGGGTGGACGCCTCCGGCTGGGCACCTGGCAGAGCCTGATGCTGGTCGAGTTCGACGGCCCGCGGGAGCGGACGGTCATCGTCGAGGTCCGTTGATCGATCGGAAGGAGGCTGGGCCCCAGGAGACCCCCTCTCACCGCCCGGGCGCCTCTTGCGTCCGGGCGGGAGGCGGTATTGCTCCGCGATCGGTGAGGGGCCGGCGTGACCGGCCTGTCCTCGCGATTCCGCGCGCCCCTCCGACCTCCGCGTCAGCCGGGTTGTTGCGAGTCCTTGCGGCGATGGTGGCGACGCTCGGACTGGTTGCCGGCCCGCTCGAGGACAGTGACCACGCTCACAATGGCCACCGCCTGCACCACCAGGACGACCGCCTCCCGCGTGCGGGCATTCACCAGCGCAATGGCGGCCAGTCCCATGGAAAGCGACAGGAGGAAGATGAGGAGAACGGTCTTTCGTTTGCTGCGAAGCAGGGCCTCCAGCCGATGGTGCAGATGGTCCTTTCCCACGTAGGCGATCCACTGGCCGAAGGTGCGGACCTTGCCGGAGGTGATGCGGGATATCGTGATGTGGGCCATGTCAAAGATGAAGACCCAGAAGATGAGCACAGGGGCGGCCAGATCGATGATGTTGTTCTCGGCCCAGTCGCCTTTCACGGCCAGGGCGGCCAGAACAAAGCCGAGGAACGTGCTGCCAACGTCGCCCAGGAAGATGGCCGCCGGACGCTTGGGGCGGAAGTTGAATGGCAGGAAGCCCAGGCAGCTTCCCACGATGGCAACGGCGAACCAGCCGAGGAAGGGCTGGAACGTCAGGGCCGCAAAGATTCCCAGGAAGCCCGCGGTGATGACGCTCAGGCCGGTGGCCAGGCCGTCCATGCCATCGAAGAAATTCATGGCGTTGGTGATGCCCAGCAGCCAGACGACGGTGAGCAGAATGTCCACCACATCGGCCGGCCATCGCCAGGGAAACAGCGTGAGGACGACCCCGGAGGCTATGACCAGGGCCACGGCCGCGAGCTGGGCCAGCAACCTCACCCCTGCCGGCACGCCGTGCATGTCGTCCAGAATGCCGACGACAACCAGGAGGGTTCCGCCCACCAGGATGGAGACGACCTGCGTGTCCAGAATGGAGTTGGCGAGGACGGAGACCAAGAAAGCGAGATAAATCGCCAGGCCGCCCAGGAGGGGAGTCGGGGTGGAGTGCACCTTGCGAGCCGCCGGCAGGTCCAGGACCCCGGAGTAATGGGCCAGCCTCATGGTCAAGGGGGTCAGGGCGAAGGAGATCAGGAAGGATACGACCAGGATGTAGGCCCAGCGCCATCCCAGCCGGTGCCACGTATCCCGCACGGGGGACAGCAGGAGGCAGCCGGCCAGCATCAGGATCGCCAGGCTGATCCACCACGGGCATCGGGCAATGCCCGTGGCTTCCGGCGGGAGGGCCCAGGAACGCGTGTCTTGGCGCATAGGGTCGCTCACTCGAAGAGGCCCCGGAAAGCGTTCGCCACGGTGCGCTCCTCCTGGAGGGTGAGGGTCGGGTACAGGGGAAGGGACAGGCTCCTTCGAAAGGCTTCGGTGGTCCCCGGGAATCCCTCCACTCCGAGGGTCACGTGAATGGGCTGAAAGACCGGCGGCCGCGCCGTGACCCCCAGGGCGGCCAGGCGGCGGGAAGCGGCAGCGGCCCGCATCGGCAGGGCCACGACGAATCGATGATAGGCGTGACGGCGCGTGTCGTCAACCCAGGGGAGCCCGACGGGCAGGTCGGAGAAGCGGCGCCGGTACCGGCCGGCGATGGCCGCCCGTCGCGCCAGGGCCGCGGGAAAACGGCGAAGCTGGCTGCGTCCCAGGGCGGCCTGAAAATCGGTGAGCTTGTAGTTGAAGCGGACGACATGCCGGCGGCGCTCGTCGTAGTCCCGGCGATCGCGGACTCGCTCCAAGAGCCGCCGGTCCCGGCTGAGGACCATGCCTCCTTCGCCGGTGGTCAGGAGCTTGGTAGCGTAGAAGGAGGCGACGCCGACCTCTCCGAAGCCGCCGACGGGCCGGCCGCGGTAGGAGGCGCCCACGGCCTGCGCGCAGTCCTCGACGATCGGGACCCCCAGCCCGCACAGCGCGTCCAACTCTGCGGGGAGGCCGAATTGATGCGAGACGATGATTGCCCGGGTGCGCCGGGTCAGGCGGCGACGGACGTCCGCGGGATCAAGCGTGTACGTGGCCGGGTCCACATCGGCCAGCCGGGGTCGGGCCCCGGTGTATTCAACGGCGTGGAGCGGCGCCACGCACACGAACGCGGGCAGGATGACCTCATCCCCGGGGCCGATCCCGAGCCCCAGCAGGGCCAAGTGCAGGGCGGCAGTGCCGGAGCTCACCGCGACCCCGGGCGGGAGGCGCAGGAAGGCGCCCACCTCCCCCTCGAACGCGGAGACTTCGGCCCCCTGGGCCAACGCGCCGCGCCGGAGGGCGCGCGACACGGACAGGACATCGGCCGACGTGATCCAGGGTCGGGAGTGAGGGACCATATTCGTTGATGTGTCAATTGGTCGAGTTGTCAACTTGTCAGAACCCACCGGAGACGAACACCCCGCTCGCGAAATAGTCATCCTATCGGGGCTTGGCTCCGTGAACCCTTCTTCCTGGGAGTTGAGGCGGCCTTTCTCTCAAGGGAATTGATGCAAGCGTTGAGCTGTGGCTCCAACTCATCCACTAGCCCGCAAAGGTGTTGGTATTTTGCCTCAGAAACGATCTTACGAACCGCTACCCTTCGCAACCAGAATCGTGTTTCCTTCAGGGACCCTCTTCCGTGGTAGTCGAACGCAATCTCCTCTCGATAATGAAATCGCCCATTGACCGATCGACTCGTTGACGAGTTGACTGCTCTCAGGGATTGATGTTGATGAACAATCGGAGGGGGACGAAGCCCTCGGCATTCCGCACGCGGCCCTGGATGCCCCGGAAATGGGCGGAGGCGCGGGCGACATCCACGATGGAGAGGTTCTCGATATTCGTCTTGCTCACCTGCGAGCGGTGAGCCTGAAGGAGCGCGATCTTCACGTCCAGCACGCTGTCCACGTCCACGAAGACATTGGGGGAGAAGTTCACGCTGGTCGGTCCCTCGTAGAAAAGGACATTGCGGGTGTAGCGGGTGGCGGTGATGGTGCAGGTGGAGAGATTGCGGTGGTCCTGGTGGGTGTCCTCGTGGTAGTGGACGAAGATGAATTCCGGCTGGATCTCCTGGATGACTCCTTCCAGCCGCTGGATGAGGGGCCGACCCAGGGGGATGGCGGTATCGGGGTACTCCCCCCAGACGAGCTTGGCGGCGCGCATGAGTCGGGCCGCCTCCTCCTGCTCGGCCCGGCGGATCAGTCCGTCGCCGCCTCCACTCCCCTCGGTCATGACCAGCAGGTAGACCTGGTGGCCCTGCCGGGCGTACTTGGTGAGGGTGCCGCCGCACCCGAACTCGATGTCGTCAGGATGAGCCCCGATGGCCAGGATTCGCATGCGTTCCGCCTTTCGGTGAGCGTGCTCCTCGGTGACATCCCCTCAAGACGCCTCGGGCTGCCAGGAAGCGCTCGGCGAGATTGACCACGGCCTCCGTGCCCTCTTGTTTCATGGGCGGAGAGGCTCCCAGCAGCGCCCCGATCGGAGGACGTTGAGACTCTGGGGGCCGCAATTGAAGAGTAAATCTACCACCGCCAGGTGCGAAACAAAAGGCGTATATCGCTGGGTGTAGGTCGGATGCCGATAGGACTGCACCTGGAGGCCGATTCCCGCCTGGATAAACCGTCCGGCGTCCATATATTCCGGCCCGGCCTGGCCGGCGAGGTACTCGGTGCCGCCCACGGCCCGGCAGAGGTCGATCAGCCGGTCCGTGGGCTCCTCCCGAGCGTCGAGTTCGGAGGCGAGGATGCGTCGGGTCTGGATTCCAAGCTGGCGGCAGATCAACTCCACCACGGCCACGTTCAGCGGCGAGACTCGCTCCCAGGGCGTTTCCAGGAGACTCAGCAATTGGGGGCCCAGCGGCTCCCAGAAGGGGGCCCGGCCGTAGTGGAGGCGTAGGGCCTGGCAGTGCTTCCGCACCCAGTCCGCCCGTTGATTGATCTCCACCCGGTCGATGCGCTCGGGGAACCGGTCGATGATGGGCACGGTCAGCCACTGCCAGCCGTCCTTGATTCGGATGCGATTCCGGTTCTGCCATTCGTGCTTCTTGAATTGCACCGTGTCCAAGAAGATGAACACATCGGCCGAGTCCAGCTTGTCGAAGTATCCCAGCCAGGGAAGGTACTGGGGCTGATGGATGGCGACCTTCATGGTCAGGCTCCGCCAGCCGCCCGAACGAAGATGGGGTTGCTCAGAATCTGGTGGGGCGTCGGCCCCCGGACCTGGAGGCGATAATAGAGATTCGTCCCCGGCGGGACCGGCCTCTCGGTGAAGCGGAGGCTGAGCGGCGTCTCCCCGCGGAGGGTCTGGACGACCTCCCCGGACCGGATGACCAGAACCTCGACGGGCAGCCTTCCGGGGACGGCGGTCCCGATGGCGGCGCGCACCTCGGGCCGGTCTCCCGCGTTCACGGTGAGCCGCCCTCCCGCCTCGGCCGGCGGCTGCCCCGGGAGACCGACCTGGAACTGATCCAGGACCAACCCCTGCTCTTGGGTCCGCTGCAGTGCGTACATCCGGCCGGCTCGGAGCGCTGCCATCAGGGCCTGAGCATCCCTGGTTTCTGCCAGGAAGACGGTCTGGATGGTGCCGAAGTGCTTTCCAGCCTCCCCCTCCTGACTATAGGCGGCTTCCCCGATAGCCCAGGCAAGGGCGGCGCGCTGGCCCGCCAGATAGGCCATGAGGAGTTGGTCCCAGCCTGCACCGGGATCGGTGAAGGTCGTCGTGTCCTCGTAGATGCCGCCGAAGGCCGCGAAGCGGTCCGTGCGGAGCAGGTCGTCCGGGTAGGGATCGGTCCGGATGGTAGCCCGAAAGCCAGCCACGGTCATCTCGTGGTAGTCCTTGGCCTCCGGCAGCATCCACACCGCCAAGCCCCCGTGGGCGTTCACAAAGTCGATGACGGTCTGATGCGGGCGAAGCCCGGCGCCAGCGTCATACGGGGATCCGGGACCGTGCTGAAACGGAAAATTGTTGGCCAGCAGGAGGCCCGAGGCCGCGAGACACAGGATTCCGTAAAACGTGTAGCGTCGCTCGACGGAGGCCCGGAAATGCTGGAACCGAACGACGCGGCGCGTGCGGAGCCGCAACAGCCAGAGACCGGGGACCAGCAGCACAACGGGGGCGAGCAGCCACAGGGACCCGATCCCCCACCGGGCAGCGCCGGGATTCCCCACGGCAGGGAGGTTCCGGTAGTCCTCGGCATGAAAAAGGCCAAGGGCCAGAATGTCCTTCTGGGCATCGTGCATGGTCAGCGTGCCGTCAAACAGGGAGCCGGTCCAGTAGTAATTCGGCATGACCTGAGCTCCAGGGATGAGCAGCACCTGCTGCTGGCGCGCGTTGATAACACGGATGGCCTGCAGGTACGCTTCGGGGCCGCGACTGAGGATGGAGGGGTAGTCCATGCGGTAGCGCAAGAGGTGACGCAGGGGAGGCAGGCCAAATTCGAACTGCTCGAGGAGGTTATCCGTCAGGAAGATCGCCTGGACACCGGCCTGCCGGGCCCGGTCCGCGATCTGGTCCAAAGTGTCATCTGCGCCGCACCAGGTGGAGTGCACGTGGATGACGGCGGGAACGAGCCGCAAAGGAGTGCCAGCCCGCGCCCTCGACGGCAGGACGAGGACCAGCGCAAGACCGAGCCAAGCCAGGAGGGCGAAGACCGGAAAACTGCGGGGCGGCGCGCAGCGGCAGATGGGCCGATCATGAAGCGCCATGCGACATCACCTCACGGTACAGGGCGGCGAGGGATTCAATCATGGCCTCTGCGCTGTATCGGGGGGCCCGCCGTCGGCCAGCTTCCCCCAGCTCCCGCGCCCGGGCCGGGTCGTGGAGCAAAGTGGTGATGGCCCCGGCCAAGGCCGCTGGGTCGGCGGGCGGGACGAGGAGCCCCGCCTCGCCCTCCCCCAGCAGCTCTGGCACGCCGCCAACCCGGGATGCCACGATCGGCTTTCCCCGGGCCATGGCCATGACCAGCACTCGGCCCATCCCCTCGTTGAGAGATGGCAGCACGACCACGTCCATGCCGGCGATGAGCGACGGCACGTCCTCCCGAAACCCCATGAAGAGGATGCGGTCCCCGAGGCCGTTCCGCCGGGCCTGCGCCTCCAGCTCTGGCCGCATTTCGCCGTCCCCGACGATGACCAGGCGGGCCGTCGGGGCCGCCCGGAGGATATGCGGGGCCGCCTCCACGAGATGGTGGAATCCCTTGATCGGGGCCAGGCGTCCCACCGCACCGATCAGCGGGCCCTCCGAGGCCGGACGGACGGGCAGAGCCGCCCGCACCGGCTCCAGGTCCACCCCGCTTGGAATCGTGACGAACTGCCCTAGTCGCCCGATTCCCTGCCGCACGTGATCGCGCGCCTCCTCGTCGCTCAGGGTAATAATGCGATCCGTCCAGCGGGCCGTCAAGCGTTCCATGCGAATGAAGATCCGGGTGACCGGCCCCGAGAAGTACTCCACGAAGACGTGTCCGTGGGGGGTGTGGACGATGTGGGGGGTGCGGGCCAACCTGGCGGCGACGCGGCCGAGAAAGCCGGCCTTCGAAGAGTGCGTGTGCACGATATCCGGGCGGAGCGTCCGGATGGCCCGCCAGAGCTGGGAGAGCGCCGACAGATCCGCGAGGGGACGGACCGGCCGTTGAAGCGACGGGAGGGTCGTCCAGGCGACTCCCGCGGCCGCCAGATGGTCCGCCAGTCCGGGCGGCGGGTCGCTGGAGCGGCCCGAGATCAGGCCGCAGCGGAACTCCGAGGGCGGCATGCGGGTGGCGGAGATGACCGTGTTCTCCGTGGACCCCCCCACGTCCAGCCGGGTGATGATGTGGAGAACGCGGATCATGGCTGCGAATTTCTCCCGATACGGGACATGCGGAAGAGTTCCACGGCGGCGCTACCGACCGCCTCGGCCGGAACGCCTTCCCACCATGCTCCGCCGGCGACCGGGCCCGTCGGGGTAAAAATCCGGCAAGGCCCTTTTCCGCGAGGTCCAAACCTCCCCGAGTCGGCAGGACCGAAGGGGGCGACCAAGGGGGTGTGAAGGGCCGCGCCCATATGCATGGGCCCGCTGTCGTTGGTGACTAGGAGCGCCGCGCGCTCGAGGAGCGCGGCCAGAACGGGAAGCGAGGTCTCTCCAGCCAGCGAGATGGCCTTGGGGATGGCGTCGGCCAGCGATGCGCACAGCTCGCGGTCGCTGGGACCCCCGATGAGCAGGACCCGCGCCCCTTCCCCGGCAAGCCGCTGGCCGACCTCGGCAAAACGGTCCTGCGGCCAGCGGGCCTCGGGCCGGGCAGATCCCGCGTGCAGGCAGACAAGGCGGTCCCGGCCCGGAATGCCGTGGTCTTCCAGGAGGGAAGCACAGGCACGCCGGTCGTCGTCCCGCACCCAGAGCTCTGGAACGTCACAGACCCTGGGCGCCCCCAGGAGGCGCGCAACCGCCAGCTGGGCATCGACCTCATGCCCTTCTTCCCGGGATGCCAGATCGTAGAAGAATCCGCATCCGCGGCTCCAGCGTCCGGCCGTGCAGCGTGCGCCCATGAGCCGGAGAAAGGCGGCCATCCGCAGGGCTCCGCGCACGGTCTCAAGGCCATACAGGTTGATAGCCAAGTCGAATCGCTGGCGGCGCAGCTGCCAGAGCAGCCGCCACAACTCGCGGCTGCGCCGGCCCAAGGCCCATTTCAAGGCAGAGCGGGAGTGGCGGAGGTCGATAGCGAGGGCCGTGCTTACATAGGGGCACCGCTCCGCCAGGGGCTGCACCTCGGGAATGGTCAGGAGCCATATGTCGGACCGGGGGAATCGTTCCCGGATGGCCCGCAAGGCGACCGTGGAAAAGATGAAGTCCCCGAGGCCTGCCGCGATGACGACCAGGATCCGCTCCGGGGCAGCCACGGGCAGCCTGGGCGAATTCCCGCGGGACGGGGGGATACTGGATGCGGTTCGGCCCATTGCAATGCACCACCCTGTGGGCGAGGCAGTTCCTGGAATGCGCGGGCTCACCGATCGGCTATTCCAGCGTCCAGATCCTGTGTGAGTCGAGGTGCTCCTGCATCCACATTTCGAGCATCATCAACGCCCAGAGGCGGTCGCCGTGAGCCTGCCTGCCGGCCAGGTGCCCGCGCTTCAGCTCCTCGACGGCTTCGGGGGCGAACAGACCGCGGGCCCGGATCCGTTCCGGGGCCAGCAGCGTCTCCATGAGCTGGCGGAGGTCCGTTCGCAGCCAGCGGCCCAGGGGGATCATGAAGCCCTGTTTCCGGTGGGTCAAGATCTCCCGAGGCAGGACATCCGCGAAGGCCGCCTTGAGCAGCCCTTTCAGGCGGAGGCCAGGCATCTTGGTGCGTGGGGCGATGCGCAGGCTCTCCTCCAGGAGGCGGTGGTCGCAGAACGGAGCCCGCAGCTCGAGCGAGCTGGCCATGCTCATCCGGTCGGCCATCACCAGCAGATCGTCGGGGAGGTAGGTGCTGAGGTCGATGCGGAATGCGCCATCCACGGGGTCCCCGAAACTGCGCGCGGCGAAGGCGGCCTGCTGCCTTGTTTCCGGGTCATCGCAGCAGCGGGCCCGCAGGGCGGGCGTGGACACGCGGGCCAGATTGGCCCTGCTGAAGAAGCGGGTCCAGCCGATGTAGCGGTCCGGCAGGGGATCCCGCGCCCCGCGAACGAACCGCCTGGTCCAGTCGGCCCAGTTGCGACTGGCCTCGCTCTGGGGGACGCCGCGCAGCAGGGCGGCCTCGGGCAGGGCGCGAAGCCAGAAGGGAATCCTGGCGTACCATTCCGAGAGACGGACCCCCAGATAGCGGGGGTACCCGGCAAACGCCTCGTCCCCCCCGATGCCGGACAGCGCCACCTTGACGTGGCGAGCGGTCGCCCGAGACACCAGGAAGGTGGGAACGGCCGAGGAGTCGGCAAAGGGCTCGCCGAGGTGGCGCACGATGGCCGGCAGCACCTCCAGGACCTTCGGCTCGATAATCTCCTCGTGGTGATCGGTCTCGAAGCGCCGCGCCACCAGCCGTGCCAGGGGCAGCTCGTCGAAGGAGGGTGCGGCGCTGCCGAAGCCGATGGAGAAGGTGGCGATCCGCTGGCCCGTGACCTCGCGCATGCTGGCCACCACCGCGCTGGAGTCGATGCCCCCGCTCAGGAAGACCCCCAGCGGGACGTCGCTTTCGAGGCGCAGCCGCACCGCCTCGCGGAGCGACTGGCGGATACGGCCGGCGGCCTCTCCGGCCGGCACGCGGGATGCGTCCCGGACGTGTGGAAGGCTCCAGTAGCGCTCGAGCCGCAGCTCGCCATCCGCCAGCGTTGCGACGTGTGCCGGCGGGAGCTTGGCGATGCCGGCGAAGATGGACCGGTCTTCCGGGGTGTAGCCGAACGCCAGGTAATGGTGGAGGGCCTGCCAGTCCAGGCGCCGCGAAACAGCCGGATGGCCAAGGAGCGGCCTGATCTCGGAGGCGAAAAGGCAGAGGTCGCCCTGCCGCCAGAGGTACAGCGGCTTCTTCCCGATCCGATCCCTGGCGAGGAAGAGGCGCCGCCGGCTCCGGTCCCAGATGGCGAAGGCGAACATCCCCCGGAGCTGCTCCACGCAGCCCGCGCCCGCCTCTTCGTAGAGATGGAGAATCACCTCGGTATCGCTGTGGGTCTGGAAGTGGTGGCCGGACCGCTCCAGAGCCGGGCGAAGCTCGCGGTGGTTGTAGATCTCTCCGTTGAAGACGATCCAGAGCGATCCGTCCTCGTTGGCCATGGGCTGGTGTCCGCCGGCCAGGTCGATGATTGCTAGGCGCGTCATGCCCAGGCCGGCCTCGGGCTCCGCATGGATGCCCGAATCGTCCGGCCCGCGATGGGACAGCTCGCGAAGCATGGCGGCCAGATGCTCCGGCGTGCTGGATCCGACGTACCCGGCGATTCCGCACATGGCCTATGCCGATTCCTGTATTGCGCCGAGGGCCTTGAGGCGGCTGTGGCGCGGGGCCGTGCTCTCGTCGAGTATGAGGCCTCGCATCATCATCCCACGGCCGCGTGGTTCTCCCCCGGAAGTCCTATCTCGTCCATCGAGTATGCCGCCCCCCTCCGTCGGGGGCACGGATGGTACGACCGTGCCCGCCGTTCCTGGCGTGATGCCGGTCAGGACACCATCCGAGGTGGGCACCCGTCCGAAGGGGCACAATGCTTTGCCTGATGGTCGACCTCGGCAGGGCATACCTGTGCGGCCAGGAAGACAATCGGGCGAGCTTGCATCTATCCTCGGAGTCATTTCAAAAGGGTCGCCTCTATAGTCAACGCCGGAAACACCCGCAGCGGGCTCTGCTCGTAGAGCGTGGGAAACCAGTTCGCGATCGGCTCCAAGAGATAATTCCAGATGGACAGTCGCTTGCCGAATACCAAGCGCACGCTGCATCTGGAAAATCGGAAGTCAAAATAGCCGCAGTCCCGGGCGTAGTAGAAGAATGTGGGGTAGGCAAAAAAGTGGTGGTGAGTCGGGTCGGCATAGGCCAGCTGCCAAGTAAAATGTGGCACGGATATGATGACCCTTCCACCCGGCTGAAGGATTCGATGGATCTCCTTCATAGCCTGGTTGTGATCCCTCAAGTGCTCCAGGCATTGCTGCATGCTCACCTCAGACACAGTGTCGGATTTGAATGGCCAGGGATATGTGTTGAGGTCGCACACGAGATCTACGTCTGGAGCCATGGGGTTCACATCCACATTCACGTGCCCCGGAAGTGGCTGCCCTCCCGATCCGAGATTCAGCTTCATGACGTTTTCCTTCGGTCCTTCAACCTATTCCCTTGCGGTTCCCACCACGCCACATCAGCGGGGCACTTCTCGTGTGGCGGGGGGAGGGAGAGCAAACAGGCGGCCCACCCGAATCCGATTTTCCGGACGAGGAAGAGCCGAGGCCGGACTTTTTATGGAGTCCGGCGTCATCCGGCCCGCGGTGGGCCAGGGCACGGAACCTCGTGGGGACCCCACGAGATGCCTCCAATCCTATGCAGCCAGTGATCCCACTCAACGTCCCGGTTCTCCCCTGCGTTCGGAGGGCAATCATCGACGACGGCCGTTGCGACATCCCACTCCCCGCATCACCAAAAGCGATAGATGAGAATCCACCGTCCAGCCCGATCCTCGACGATGTGAATCAGCTTCAGCCCTGGAAGGCGCTGCTGGCGTCCGGCTGCCAGGACCATCAGGTCCGGACGTGATTCCGGCAGGCGAAAGTTGTCCGCAATGAGGAAGCGTGCCCCAGCTTGTCGCCCCGCTGCGAACAGATTTTCCAGCGACCGATTTCCGAACATAATGTCGCGCGAATCGGCATAGTAGCTAAGCACTGGGTAGGACCCTATAAAGACGGTCCCGGGTCCCGCTGTCTGGCGCAGCCACAGCCCTGCAACCTTCTCGATAGCGTACGGATCCTGGCGGAACCAGGGCCGGGCGATCCAGGGAACAAAGCTGACCAGGGCTGCGATCAGCAACAAGAGGCTGGGCAGAGAGAGGCCGCGGGGAACAGGGGAACCCTCCCGGCGGCCGAGCCGGGCCAGGCCGATGCCGGCAATGATACTCAGTACGGGAATCAGCGAGACGAAATATCGGGCCCCGACTAAGTACAAGAGGAAGCCGGCCAGGGGAAGCAGCACGGCTATTAAGAGCCACTCCGGGCGGGCGGGTGGAGGGCGAAACCGCAAATGCAGGAGGCCCAACACGACGAGCACGATGCCTCCGGATGTGAGGAGAGTTGTGAGCACATATTTGTCGATGAGGTGTAGATTAATGATCATGCGCCACAGAGTCGTCTCCGGCCGGGCCATCACGTATTCGGCCAGACTGTTCGGAACGTCGTTGCTCTGCAGCTCCACGAGGTGGCGTTCGCCGAAGCTCGCCTGTCGCTCGTCTCCGACGCTCTCAGCATAAAGCAGGGAGATTCCCGCCTTGCCGCTCCAGTGCCAGAGCCCGGTCTTCGTGTGAATCAGTGCCATGTAGGGATACAGGACGGCCATCCAACAGAACGTGAGGGTGGCGAGTCCGGTGACGACCGCCCGCCTCGTCCAGACTCTCCCGAAGCACAAGGGGGCCGAAATCAACAGGACCCACACGAGGAGCAGATAGGCCATCCCTTCCGGCCTCGCCAGTGTGGCAAGCGCTCCCAGGATGCCTGCGAAGCACATTGAAACCCAAGAACGTGTCCGGAGGCTGCGAGCAAGGAGGGCTAGGAAGAGCGTCAGACAGAGGCCGAACGTTGCCTCCGACAACACCTTGGTGCTGGCCTCAACTGCCGCCGGCGCAACAGCCACCAGGAGGCCAGCAGTCCAGGACACGGGCTCGTCCGTCGTCTCACGCGCCAGCCAGATGGTCGGCCAAACCCAGAGGCCGCCCAAAACGGCGGATACGACCCGTCCCACCCATTCGGGGTCAGTCCACAGGTTGAGAAAGGGTGCAATCAACGCCGAGTAGAGTGGCGGGTGCAAGACATTGATCGCGCGCCAGTTCGTCCACAGCGCTCGGGCGTTTTCCAGATAGACGATCCCGTCTATCTCGATCCCCTCTCGTCGCGTTGCTACGAGGATCCGGAGGCTGATCGCGAAGACGGATAGGGCGATTCCAGGAAGCACGATCCCACGGAATATCCCCGGGGTGTAGTTAACAACGCGGCCTCTCGCGACCCCTGCACCTCCTCCTTCGTCTGAGGGTCCAGTACACCACGAAACGAGAGGCAGATTCATTCCTTTTCCTGTGAGGCCTGGAGGTGCCGGATGGGCGTCCAGACAAGGACGCCTGCATCGGGATCTCCCCAGTGAGTCGTTGGCAGCGGCCTCTGCGAATCCGAAACGGTGGACAGGAGGGCCGCGGCGCTGCTCGCCGGCCCAATGACGTTAGTGAATGCGACTTCGCCCTGCACCGGGAGGAGGAAACACGAAGACCTGTTCATAGCGCACTTACCAGTTGAAGGCGAGTGTGATACGAGTGCCGCCAAGTGAAACCGGGAAGATCACTAACCTCATTTCGATGTGAGTGCGACAAGCTCCTCTCCGTGATGGTGACCCAGAGCGCAAAAGAGCCTCTCCCGGAAGGCAAACCAGTCTCTTCCAGGCTGAGGTGGAGGCGACTTTCCCTTGGTGATCACGCCTCGTTGGATCAGCCTGCTGGTATCGAAGGCCCCCGGGGCGAGACGTGCGGAGGTCTTGACCGTCACATGCGTGAACCCGCCCTTCCCCAAAAGGGCCCGCAGGTTCTCGCAGGCATACGTGTAAAGATGCCTGGGAGGGTCCAAGTGGAGCCAATGCCTGCCGAAGATCCAGTGCCCCAGGCTCCCCGCGTTCGGAGCATAGAGAACTAGGGTTCCACCGGTCTTCAGAATCCGATGGCACTTTCGGATGACAGTAACCGGGTCATAGAAATGTTCGATCGCGTGATTCATGGTAATGTGGTCCACGGATTCCGCCGCAATGTCCGCGTCCTCGAAGGAAGCGGTCCGGACGTCGATACCTCTGCTGCTAGCGATCGCTGCCGATACAGGATCCATCTCGACCCCCAGAACCATCCATCCGAGCGCCTTCATGGCGACAAGGAAATCGCCGCGCCCGCAGCCGATGTCCAGGAGCAGTGCTTCCGGCCGGTAATGCGGAGCCAGTTCCTTCAGGTCGCTGGTGGCACGCAATCGGATGACGGGAATTCCACCCAGGAGCCTTCCCAGCCAGCAAAACCGGTGGCGCGAGTGAACAGCCCGATAACCGTAATACCCGCAGAAGATCATCTGCCTGAGCGCATCCCTCACGCTGCCTAGAAAACGAGCGTGCTCTTCCGTCGGCCTGTTGTCTCCTGGGAGAACATGGGTGTAATAGTCCTCGTAATATTCCTTCATGTCTTCCCGCACCGGACGTGGCGAAAGCCAGATCAGCCCGCACTGCGGGCAGACCATTTCGCCGAAGCGCCCTTCGTGTCCAAAGAGCTGGTCCTCGACCTGTGGGTAGAGGACCCGCCCCGGCATTGCGCACAGGAGACAACTTCCTACCGGTTCGGTCCGGACCATCAGCGCCTACTCCGCAAGATCACCCAAGGTGATCCTCAGGCCGACCATGCTCTGGGTCTGTTGGGGCGGGCCGCCGGTATCGGCCCGGCGACGCCGATTGTGGGTCGACCAGAAGTACCTCTGTGACCGCCGTTAGCATCTCCTTCACAGAGACATCGTTCACCGTGCGGGCGCGCACCACGCGGGCCCGGTCGGCGTGCGGCCAGAAGCGCACGGGATCGGTCGGTCCCATGGTGGAGACCGACGGGACATCAAAGGCGCAGGCGATGTGGAGGGGGCCGGAATTGTTTCCGATGAACAGGCCGCATTGCGCAATTGCGGCCGCCGAGACCCCCACCCCACACCCGCACAGGATGGCCGGTCGTACCGCCATGGCATCGGCGATCTCCTTCAAGAGGAGACGGTCTCCTTCTCCTCCGATAAGTACGGGGGACAGCCCGAGTCCCGCGGTCAGGTCTGCAAGCTGTGCGAATCTCGGTGCTGGCCACCTCTGTTCCGGGTAGAAGCCCCCGGGGTGGAAGATCGCGAACCGCGCGCCAACGCCTTGGCGGGACAGGAGATCCCGAGCCACGGTCTTCGCCTGGGGGTGGAGTTGGACCTGCAGAGGAAAAGGACGTGGCTGAAGCCCCAGGACCCGCAGGATGTCGAAGGTCTCCTGGATGAAATGCTTCCTTTCGCGGGCGGGGACGGGGATATCGAAGAAGGCCCCGCGGCCGCCGAAATCGAACCCCACCGAGCACCGGGCGCGGGTCCGCCACGCGAGAAGCGCCGTCTTGAGTACGTAGTCGTAATGCATGTCCACCGCAAGGTCGTACCCCTCAGAGGTGAGTTCCGTCACCACGCTGGTCACCGCCCCCTGATCAAATACCAGAATCCGATCGGCCAGCTGCCCACCGTGAAGGAGCTCGCGGGCGAATGGCATCCCCAGCAGGGTGACCTCCGCACCTGGGAAACATTCCCGGAGGTTTTGGAGAAAAGGGGTGGAGAGCACCAAGTCGCCTATCCTGTCGATCCTCAGCAGGAGAATCTTCCGGCACCTCTGCGGCAGGGGCGACCGCCGGCGAACAACCGCGATGGGCGCCAGCGCCGCACGCCTCAGCCCCAGGTAGGCACAGCGGAATACGTCCCTCGCTGCGATCACGTGCCCGCCTTGCCGGCCACGACCAGCATTGCCTCCGACCAGCAGAGTCCCGTGAGCGTGCGGATTGCCTTGGCAGTTTTTTCCAGCACGCGGTTCACCGGTCGGAGCGCGCTCTCATCGATGCCCTCGAAGAGCAACCGGAATCCCGCCTTCTGCAGCATGGCCCGCAGCGTGGCCGGCGTGAAGTGGTACAGGTGCAGCTCTCGCTCGCCCGGCGTGTAGTAACGGAGCCGCCTGCCCCGCGCCAGCGGATAGACGAGGCGTAGGAGGGTGAATCCTGCCGTGGGGACTGCCACAATCAAAATGCCCTCCGGCGTGAGTAGCTCCCGAATCCTCAAAAGCGTCTGCAAAGGGCGGTCCGTGTGCTCGAGCACGTGCCACATTGTCACAACGTCAAAGACGATTCTCAGTTGATCGATCCCCAGCAGGTCCCCCTCTGTAATGGCGAGGCCGTGCCTCGTGCGCAGCGTCCGTGCGGCCCAGGCCGACACCTCGGTACCGGCCACCTGCCAACCCCTGTCCTGCGCCGCCAGGAGAAACGACCCGTCCCCGCATCCGACATCGAGAAGGTGGCCGACGCGGGCGAACCGTTCTAGAAAGTCCGCTCGCCTCTCCCAGAGTTCCGCACGGGGACGGGCCTGCTCTTCCAGCCATGGACGGTAGTAGTCCGCGTCGTAGTGCGCGGCGCTGTCGAGTGCCGGGAATGGGCTCAGGAAAATCAACCCGCAACGGGCGCACTCGACCACGTACACCCCATCGGCCGCCGTTTCCAAAACGCGGGAGTCCGTTGCGCCGCAGAGATTGCACACCCCGCTCATGGACAGACCTGCTGGTACAGCGCCTCCACCGCCCGCGCGCACGCGGCGGCGTCGAATAACTGCTCCGCCCGCTTCCTGGCGGCTCTCCCCATCTGCCTTCGCCTTTCCGGCGCCAGGTAGAGATCGCGCAGGCGGTCGTGGAGGGCGCTGGCGTCCTGGGCCGGGACAAAGAAGCCGGTTTCTCCCTCGACCACCGTCTCGGCGTTTCCGCCCAGCGGCGTCGCCACGGACGGAACAGCGCAGGCCATCGACTCTATGAGTGACCGCGAGAGCCCCTCCGGGTGAAGCGTCGGGAACGCGAAGACATCCAGCGCGGAGTAAAACTCCGGCATGGCATCCGAGAAGGGCAGGAAGAGCACCCCCGTGTCGGCGGCCGCTCGCAGGGCGGTCTCATGAGGCCCCCTCCCGGCGATTAGCAACCTGGCGTCTGCGCCCCCTGCCCGCAGTCGGGAGAACGCCTCCATCAGAATATCCAGCCCCTTGCTCGTGATGAGCTGCCCCGCATACCCGACGACGAAAGCCTGCGTGTCGATTCCCAGTCGCTCTCTCAAGGCGCCCTCGCCCACCCCCGGCTGGAACTCGGACAGGTCCACTCCGTTGTATACCACGTGGACCTTGGCCGAAAATCGCGGGGAGAACCGCTGCGCCGCGGCATGGGAGACGCAGAGGATCTTCGCACAGAGATACGGCAGGATCGCGTCGTACACCCCGCCCGACTGGGAGACCCGGGCATGGAATACGACCGGCACCCGCAGCCCTTGCAGCCCCAGCCCGCTCATGAGCGCGACGTAGACGGTGTCGCAGTGCAGGAGATCGGCGTCGAGGGCCCGGACGCGCCTGTGCAGAGCCAGGGCATGACGGACCGCCGAGAGGGAATCCAGCGACTCGCCGGCATTGAGGTCGTATACCTCTGCACCGAGATCGCGCGCCCGACGTGAAACCTCGCCCTCCCGGGGACACAATAGGATGGGCAAGAACCGTTCCCTGTCCAGATGTTTCAAAAGGAGAAGGAAGCTCACCTGCCCACCGCCCACCAGGTCGGCGTATCCGGAAAGATAGAGCACTCTGCGCTTTTCCGCGCTAGCCCCCATAGAGCCGCTCTATCTCGGAGATCATCCCCTGGAGCGTAAACTTCTCGAGGAACCGCTTCCGTCCCGCCTCGCCCATGGAGCGGGCGGAGGGCGGGTCGCCGAGCATTTTGGTGATGCAGTCGGCGGCTCCGGGGACATCTCCCGGCCCGCACAGAAGTCCGTTCACGCCATCGCCAACCAATTCCGGGACCCCCCCGACGCGGGAGCCGATGACCGGCTTGGAGGCCGCCATCGCCTCGAGGATGGCGCGCGACAGGCCTTCCCTTTCCAGCGACAGAAGGGCCATGGCATCTTGGGCTGCCAGCGCCGGGCGCACATCGGCCAGCCGGCCGGTGAATATGGCCGGAGTCCCTGTTTCCCGCGCGCGCGCCTCCAGCTCGCCACGTAGCGATCCGTCCCCTACCACGAGCAGGACCAGATTTTCCAGGCTTGTGCGAGCGATACGCACGGCCTCGAGCAGGACCGCGTGCCCCTTGTGGGGTTCCAGCGAGGCCACACATCCCAGAACCAGAGCGTCTTCCCGGAGGCCCAGATGCCTGCGGGCGAACGCCCGGTCAGGCAAAGAGGGGTCCGGGATGCCGTTGTAGATTACCTGGGTCCTGCGGCGAGGAATCCGCTCCTCCCGTACAACGAACTCCCGCACCGCTTCCGACACGCAGATGACCTTTGCGCTGAAGGCCGAGAGCATCCGCTCAATACGGCGCTGGCGTGGCCGGAGCCAGATACCTAGCGTGTGGATGTGGGCAAACACCTGGGGGGAGCGCGCCAGAACCGCCGCTGCCCTCCCGGCGGTGCAGGCCGTGTAGCCGTGGCAATGCACGGTGCGAACGCTTGCCCGACGCAGCCTGCCGGCCAGCCTGAGCAGGAAGCCCGGCGACGGCCGCTCCGCCATGTCGAAGACGTGGACTGGAACCCCGCAGGCGGCGATCTCCTGCGCGACGTCTCCCCCGCGGGCGAGGCACCAGACCTCCGGGTCGAACCGCGTTCGGTCCAGGTTAGCCACGATGTCCCGCACCACCTTCTCCAGGCCCCCCGTGCGCAGGTCCTCTACCACATGGATTACCTTGCCCGGGCGCGTCATTGGGCACCGGTGACCGTCGCCAGGAGTTTCGCCACGCGATGGCGGTAGGTGTGGCCCGCCCGCACCTTCTCCCGTCCGCGGTCAGCGATCTCTCTGCGCGCCTCGTCGCGAGCGAGGTAATACCGGACCTTCTGCCCAAGGTCGCTTAAGTCCTTTCGGAAGATCGCCAGGTCCCGCCCGTCCTGGAAGAGTGCCCGGACATCCGGTTGGTCGTCGCAGAGCAGAAAACCGCCGCAGGCCATGGTCTCATAGACGCGCGGCGATGCCTGTCTGCACACCGAGCGCTGGCCGCCATCGTGCGCGCAGAGAGTGATCTTGGCCGCGCTGTATACGCGCGTCCATTCCTCCACACGGGTGTCATCGCCGCGGATCTTCGGGCGAATTGGGCTTGAGGAAGGGATGTCGCGCGCGCCGGGACCCCAGACCGCCAGGTCGAAGTCCGCCAGGGCCTCGAGCATGGCGATCCGGTTGGGGTACATCTCTCGGTGCAGGCTTCCCACGAAGGCGATCTCGCAGCCGTAGCGCCCTCGCTCGGCGGGTGTAAGATCGACCGGCCGGTGCAGCTCTGGATCGCACGCGAACGGGAGCCAATACGGCCCGTTTCGCAGCGCGGAGCCCCGCAGCGCCTCGATCATCTCGGTGCCACCACAGAAGACAAAGTCGAAATGCTGAGCGAGAGACACCCGCGGATCGCGAGGCTGCACGCTATCGATCGTCCAGAGCGCCGTCCGCACGCCCGCAGCCCGGGCAGCCTCCACCGTTTCGGCAAGGATTCGCTCCCCCCCCGCGCAGAGGAACATGTCCGGGCGCTCTCGCCGGACGACACCCACTAGCCTTCGGTTCAGACGCTTCAAATCGAGGTCACCAAGTGAAGGAATCGCCTCCCGCAGTCTCCCAGGCAAGAGGAACGCCCTGTCATCGAAGCTCAAAAGGGTATGCCTGAGAGAGCGCACCGCCCGCTCGACGTATTCGGTGATCGTCGGGAAGCGCGGGTTCCTTGCCGTGACAAAAAGAATCTTCATCCCAGCGGCCTCAGATGGCCCTCCGACGATTCCTACGCACCAGGGCGATGCCGTTCCAGATCAGGGATTTCGCGAGGAGATAGTGCGAGTTTATGCACGACCAATCGGCCCGGATCGCCTTGGCGAACTCCGGCGCAGCCCTCTCCGGCTGGTTCTGCTCGAGGAAAAAGATTCCTCGCATGGCGTAGTTGTGTGCTTTGAAGAACGGCAGCTCATCCCTCAGAATTTCATGCTCTGCTGCCAGGGCGGTCAGCCGTTGAATCCAGGAGAGTCTTGCCTCGTGGAAGCGTGCACTTTTCGAGTAATTGGAGGGGTGAGAAGTCCAGCGGGCGAATATGCCCGGCACGTAATGGAGCCTGCTTCCCGCGGCCAGGATCCTGATAAAGAATTCGGCGTCATCGAAGCCGGTTATGCGGTCGTCCGAACTGAGGCCGCCCACACGGTCGAAGGTCTGCTTCCGGATCAGCAGCGTCTGGATGGAGAAGAGTCCGGTACTGGTTGCCAGGCAATGGAGCATTTCTTTCCGGCCCGCCTCCCGGCTCCGGAAAATGTCGATCAAATTCCCATTTTCGTCACGACGCTCATAATCCGAGTAGACACCGTCGACCTCCGGGTTCTCTCGGAGAGTAGCCGCCTGCGCAGCAAGGCGTCCCGGGAGCATCTCGTCGTCCTGGTCCAGGATGCATATCAGGTCCCCTCGAGCGACCCGGGCCCCGCTGTTGACCGCCGGGCCCTTCCCTCCATGCGGGACCGATAGCGCCAGTATTCTCGGGTCGGCGAATGCCGCTATGATGTCGTTTGGAGGAACTTCGGATCCATCATCCACGACAACCGCTTCAAGGGTGACTCCTGCCTGCCGCAACACGCTGCGCAGGGAGAGGGGGAGCCATTCGTGGCCCCTGTAGTATGGAATTATCACCGAAACCTCAGGATCCATAGTTGACCAGTCGGGCCGAGATCCGTCTACGGATGCTCGTTAGGCCCACTTCCAAAAAACGGCCACCCTTTCCCGGGTGTGGGCGTCCAAGACCAGCCTCCACACGAGCACCGCATACACAGATGCAATCGCGAGCAGTTCAGCGATGGCGACCGGAGTAACCAGGATCTTCCCGCTGGCTGCGATTGCGCCAAATGCCAGTGAGGAGACCATGAGGGGGAGGGCTATGACCCTCACGAGTGTCCAGTAGACGCTCAGCTTTTCTCCCAGTTCGAGGCAAGAGGCGATGTGCAGCAGGAGTGCATCGACAGAGACCCGGAGGGACCATGCCGCCGCCGCCCCAGTCATGCCAAAGCTCCTGATGCAAAAATAGGCCGAAGGGATGTACAGGACAAGTTCAACGCAATGGAAAACAAGGGGGATGTGAGGTTTTCCGACAGCCTGAAGGGCCGTGACGGCCGGGCGAGCCATGGCATTGAACATGCCACCGATTGCCAAAATTGCGAGGACAAGAGCCGACCGCTCTGCAAAATCCGCACCCATCCAAGCTGTGAGAAACTGCTTGCCCAGGAAGAGAAAAAAGGACGCGAAGAACCCGTAGGAGGCGCAGACATACAGTGTGCCCCGGTAATGCAACTCCCGGTTGTACTCCTGGCCCTTTGCCGAGAAATAGCTGTAAGACGGGAAAAGCACGGCCCCAAAGGCAGACGGGATGAACGCCAACCTGTCTATCAAGGAGAAGGGAACGGCATAGTACGTCAGCTCAGCAACGGAGATCAAGCGAGCCATAAAGAGCTTCTCGACGTTCGTCAACATAGGGCCGATGAAACTCGACAGGGTCAAGATTCCGCCGAACCTGAGGAGCCGTGTCATGCCACGCCGGCTGAATCGAGGCCTTCTCATCGCCGGCAAGAAGTGCAGGCAGAACCGCAACTGGCAAGAAAAGAGTCCGGTTTGACAGAGCAGCATGGCCCACAGCATTTCGACAAGAGAGTATCCGGTCCAAAGCAGTCCGACGCTGAGGACGATCTGCAAAGTACCAGCCACCACGGACGTAAGATTCAATATCGCGAATCGTCCCACAGACCGAAGAATTCCCGTAGTCAGCCCTATCCACATGGTGACACAGAACAGAAGCGAGCTGATGCGAAAGGCCATCACCGCCGTCGGCAGGAGTCGTGCGGGAACGCGCAGCAGGGTGGACGCGATAAACCACGCGAATACGTAGACCAAGAGCACGGAGGCAAGGCCACCGGCCACAAGCCACACCAGGCCGCTCCAGAAAGAATTGACAATTTCTTCTTGGTTGCCTTCCGCCAGGTATTGGGAGACATATTTGGTGACGGCGGCACCGAGACCGAACTCGAGAAAGGCAAAATAGCTCAATACAAAACCAGCAAGGGCGTATAAACCGTAGAGGTCAGCCTGCAGCGTCCTTACGATATATGGAGTGGCGAGGAACGTTATTACCAGGACCCATCCCTGGCCAAAGAAATTCCAGACCACCCCAGACACAATGACATGGGACCGCTCGGTGTACACGCTACTCATAGGCATCCGGGAGAAATTCCCGCCTGCCTCGGTCCTGCGGGAAATATTCGGGGAGCAAGACCGCATCGATAGTCAGAGGGTCTGGAGCTAAAAGAAATCCGGAGAAGTCCCACGAACAACTCCAATACGAGCCGGCGACGGAAATCCCCTGCCTACATCGGAGCAGGCCAAGCTGTCATCGGAGCATCAGGTATCATTTTTTCCCGTCGAGACGCTGGGCAGCACACTTGGGCGGTCCCCAGGAGCCGGAAAAGGGAGTTCGGAAAGACGTTGCGAATGAAAACAACTCTAGGGCAATCAACGAAGCTCCTCATGACTGGCTGTGTCAGCATCGTTCCGCGGGTTCAAAGCCAACACTGCTACGACTCCAGTCAAAAACCAGAGGGGCTCCATGATTCGGACGATGATGAAGGTGTTGGCACCGACACCGTGGACAATCATGGCCACCAAGCCAGCCATGTAGCCGAGCGTGATACCCTCGAATCGCGTTCCCCGGCTGTTCCGCACGGCGTTCCATCCCACGCGGGAGACCCGCCAGAGGAGCCACAGAAACGCACCAATTCCCAGCAAGCCCCCCTCAACGAGAACGCGAATATATTGCGCATCGATAAAACCGAAGCCGGCGACACCATAGCCAAAGATGGGGCGCTTGGTCCATGCCTCAAAGCCGGTTTTCCAGCTATCAATGCGTGCGCTGGAGGACGTGTCCAGGCGAGCCCCCGCGATTTGAACGTCGCCACGATCAACTCTTGCATTGAACGTGTAATCGTATCGATCCACGACCTGTTTGGGAAAGACCAGGGGGCCGACGATGATGAGTATTCCGATCCCGACCATCAGAATCAGCCGCCGGCGACTGAGCAGGATCAGGGTGAAGAACATCGGGACGGCCGCCATCCAGGAGGTGCGGGACAGGGTGTAGAGCAGTGGAAGGGACACGACGCCGGCAAAGGCGAACCAGCCCAGCTGGGCCTGGAATGCCCGGGCGGTCAATGCCATCCCCAGGATCAGGGCCAGCATGAACACCAGGTATCCGCCAAACGTGTTGGGCTCGCCGTACTGCCCTTCGAAGGGGGCCGCCACGCGATCTCCCGAGGGGATCTGGGCGATGCCCATGATCGCGGCGATAGCGCACGTCACGAATGCCGTTGTCAGCAGTCTTCGGACCTGGCGTTCGTCTCGGACGTAGTTGACCGTCAGGAAATACACCACCAGGTACTCGACATATTTCAGGGTGAAGAAGAATCCGCGGATGGGGCTGACGGTGCCTGCAAACACCCCCAGGAGCGTGGGGATGACCAGGCTGATGATGTAGACGAAGATGGCCCGATTGAGGGGGGTCTTCCGGACGAGGCCGAGCTCTTTGAAGATGGCCGTGCGCGCGAACCACGCCAGCGCGACCGCGACCAGAACGAGGTCCTCGATGCGGAGAACCAGGAGGTCGCCCTTGTTCTCCGGCTTTCCGATGGAGATCCCTGCCACCCCCCCGACGACGATTTCGGGCGAGAGGAGCATGGACAGCAGGATGACGTGCAGGGCCAGCTCGGTGTTCAGGAACCCGGCCAGCACGAGCATGAAGAGCAGCGTGGCGCCCAGGCTGAGGCCCGGCGACGCGTGAGAGATGAGCAGCCCACCTCCCACCGTGAGCAGCAGGACGAAGGCGATCAGCGGCGCCGAGCCGACAACCGACGGGTCTGCCCGCTGCGCCATCTTCGCCATCTCGTCACCCTCCGCCCGTCGTTGGCGGCCGTCGCATCAGGCCGAAGACCGCCGAGCCGCGAAGACAGGAAACGGAGGTGGGATCGCAGGGCGGCAAGGGCGGGAGAAGGGGAGCCGTCCGGAGGGACAGACGAGAGCGCGGCGATGAGCTTGCCGAAATCATGAAAACCAGCCCGTGATTTTGCCGAGCAGCGAGCGCCGGCCGCGTGGGGCCTCCCGGAACCCTTCGCGCCGTCCTGGCTCTTGGCCGTAGGCGTACCGGTAGTACTCCATCTCCTCGTAGTCCGGGCTGAGGTCGGCCTTGAGGCCGGTCAGCACCACGCCCAGGACCCGGCCGCGGACGTTCTCGAGAAGGGTCTTGGCCCGCTTCAGCGCAGAACGGGCAATCTTGCCCACCCGGTAGACGATGAGGGTGCCGTCGAGCTTGGCGGAGAGAATGGCCGCATCTGTGACAGGGAGGATGGGCGGGCAATCGAAGATGATGAAGTCGAACTCCTGCCGGAAGCTGGCGATCAGCTCCGTCATCCGCTGGGAGTTCAGGAACTCGGTCGGATTCGGCGGCGGCGTGCCGCTGGTCACCAGGAAGAGTTTGTCGATGTTGGGCGCAGCCATCACGTTCTCCACGCCGAGGGGCCCCAACATCAAGTCGGTGGCGGATCGGAGGCATTCCCGCCATTCCTTGGTCCCCAGGATGATCTCGGTCAGCCCGGGGTCGCGGGGGATGCCGAAGGCGTGATGCAGGAAGGGCTTCCGCAGGTCGGCCTCCACCAGCAGGGTCTTCTGGCCCATCTGCGCGATGGTGACGGCCAGGTTGATGGCCGTGGTGGTCTTGCCCTCCATCAGGGAGGCGCTGGTCAGGCACAGCGTCTTCACGTTCTTTTCAAGGGACAGGAACTGGACATTGGTCCGCAGCGCGCGATAGGCCTCCGCGAGGGTGGTGCGTGGGCCCAGGAGGCAAATCAGGAACGGCCGCATCCGCGCCAGCGGGCTGTCCGCCGCCTCTCCCTCCTGGGGGGCGAGGAACGCGTCGGAAGCGGGGTCGATGTTCGGGATCAGGGCCAGGACGGGAACCTCGAGGTAGCTTTCGACATCCTCGATGGTTCCGATGGATGTATCCAGGGACTCCAGCACGAAGGCCAGAACCAGGCCGACCGTCAGACCGATGAGCAGCCCCGCAACCCCCTTGCCGGTCGTATCCGACGGGTTGAGGGGGCCGCGAGAGGGGGTCGCCGGACGGACGATGCTGACCTCGTTGACCTGCTCCTTTTCCCGGATCTGGACTTCCTGCCGTTTGGTCCGGAGCTGGGTGAGTAGGTTCTCGCTCAGCGTGGCCTCGCGCTGCAGCTGGTCGTACTGCTGGGCCAGATCCGGGAGGGTCCGCTCCACCTGGCGAGCCTGCTGGAGCTGCTGTTCCAGGGCGGCGGCCCGCTCCTTAAACGCCTGGGTCTTGAGGCGCAGCTCGCGGATGAGGTTCTCGCGGGTGGCGGCGATGCGCTCGGTAAGATCTTTCACCTGGGGATGCTGGGGGGTGAGGGTGATGAGGAGATTGTCGCGCTCCAGGCTCAGGTCGAGAAGGGTCGTGTTCAGCTTCGAGATCGTCTGGTCGTTGGCATCCGTGAAGATGCGCGGGGGGATGGACCCGGCCGTGACCCGCGGGTCCTGCAGGGCCTGGATCTGGCTGGCGGTCTCCTGCTGAGTGCGGCGAACCTTCTCCAGCTCGCTGTTCAGCTCTTTCAGTTGGCTCACCGTGGCGCTGGTCTGGTCCGCCAGGGAAACGAATCCGTACCGCAGCTTCAGGCCCCGGATCTTGTCCTCGGTTTCACGGAGCCTTCCGCCGATCTCCGCCAGTTGCGCATCGATGAACTGGCGGGCCTCGGTGATCTGGCTGCCGCGGGTCACGCTGTTCTCCTGCTGGTACGCCTCGGCCACCGCGTTGGCGATCCGGGCCGCCTGCATCGGGTCGCCGGTTTTCACGGTGACGTCGATGAGGGTCGTGTTCTCCTCGGGGACGGCCTCGACCTGGAGGCGGAGATCGGAGATGAGCTGGAGGTCGTGCGGGCTGCGCTTGATGGCATCGGAGCCCAGATCGGGAGGAATCAGGTGGAGGGACTTGGCGGCCCGCTCCAGCACGGGGAAGCTGCGGACGACGGCGGCCTGGGTCTGGATGGTATCGCTGGGGGTGTAGGACATTGCCTCAACCAGCAGGCCGGCGAACGTCATGGAGCGCTCGTACTTCACGACCGCCGTGGTCTGATACACCGGTTGAGGGCGCTGCGCCTCGGCGAAAGCAAGGGCCATGGCGCCGAAGGCCAGCGCCACCAGGGCCACGGTCCACTTCCGCTTGCGCAAAATGCGCCAGTAGTCCCGGATGTTGAGGTCGTATTCCCGCATGGGCGACTTGCGACGCTGCCCCTACTGCTGGAGGGCCTTGATGGTTATGATCGGCGACAGCGGCATCGTCAAGAAATCCAGCGTCGGCCGCAGCTGGGCCAGGAACGCATTCCAGTTTGCGATCTTGGTCCCCGGGATATACACAATATCGTTCGGCTGCAGGTACTGATCGACCCGCCGATCACCCTCCAGGACAAGCTTGGCCAGATTGATGCCGATGATCTCCGAGCGGGTGGTGTCCGGCCGGATGATGCGCGCCTCCTCATACAGCGCCCCATCCAGCCAGCCGCCCGCCTGCGCGATCAACTGGCTGAGTGTCATCTGGGGGAGCAGGGGAACCGGCCCGGGATTCTTGACCTGGCCGAGCAGGAACACGCGCCCCTCTTCGCCCTGTTTGCGTTCCGGGATGAAGACCGTGTCCCCGGCGTCGAGCACGACATCCTGGGAGAGATCCCCGTTCTCGAGGTAGCGGAACAGGTTCACCGTGTAGATATTCCTCCCGCGGGTGATCTTGACCTGCTCGATCTGCGCATTGGCGGCGAATCCCCCCGCCTTCGCGATGGCTTGCGGTAGAGTGGTGCGCCCTGTGAGCGAAAGCACGCTGCTACGCGAGACGCCCCCCAGGGCGCCCAAGACGGTGACCTTCTTGCTGTTGTACTCCTTGACCAAGACCTCGACGACGGGGTGCCGGAAGTAGGTGGACAGAGCCTCCCGCAAGGCGGTGGCCGCCTGATCGGCGGTGAGTCCCCGGACATCAACCTCCACCATGAGGACCACGATCCGTCCGTTGACCCGGACGGGCGCCTCGAATTTTTCCTGTGTCGCGCCCCTCGTGAGGAAAATTTCCAGCACGTCCCCAGGCCCGATCCGGTACTGCGGGACTCCGTCAATCGTGACGAAGATTTGATTCTCGGTCGTCGTCGGGGGCAGATTTTCGGCGGGCGGTGGAGTCTCCCGAACGGTACTCTGTGAGAACGTCGGCGGATTCTGGACGTTCGGCACGGGAAGGGGTGGGGTGTTGCAGGCCGTGAGGAGTATGGCGACCAGGATCTCCAGGCCCCACATCACTCCGAGCGTCTTGGGTGGTTTCACTGCACACTGCCCTCCCTGTTCGGATGCCCTCGGTGCAGCGGCCGCACGTGTTCGCTTCTCCAAGCAAACATACTAGTAAACAGGTTTCATATTTGTCAAGTGGTTACAGCAATCTCGATAAGAATTTACCTCATGGCTGTCACCAGAGGTTGCCGTCAAGCCTTGCCCGCTATGGGTTGCCAGGTTCCGCCTCGGACCGGCGACGCATGCGAGAATTCAAGGATGTGTCAGGAATCGACAAGTGCTTTCTGGACGGGAGACTGGGGCAGGGCCGGTGGCCGACTACTGCCGGAAGAGCTGGGGCTCAAGTCCATTGGCGCGTAGTTCTTGCACGAGCGGCTCTGCATCTTCAGGGGTCGCAAAAGCCCGGATCAATAGCGCTCGGCTCGAACCCTCTTTGCCATTGCGCCGCACGTCGGGAAAATACCCCAATCCGCGTGCGATCGACGAAGCGCGGGTGAGTGTCTTGGGGGCGTCGAGGCCGGGAATCGAGACGGCGAAGGGGAGGGTCAGGACCTGCGCCTCGGTGATCTTGCCTTCGGCCAGCAGCTGCCGCTTCGTCGCTTCGGCGGCCGCGGCGGAATCCAGACTCCCCGTGAGAACGCGATACCACGTTCCCTTGCCAGTGAGCGCGACGGGAACCGTGTAGGCGTCGAGCCCCTGCTTCCTGAGCGATCGGACGAGCGCCAAGGAGCGTGCCCGGCTGGCGTACGAGCCCACCTGCAAGGAAAAGGCGTGCGCTGGCGCCGGAGATGTCCGCGGCTGCGGAGAAGTCTCCGAGCGGCCGGGGGCATGGACCGCGGCCTCCTGAGTAAAGGTGGCTGGCGCCACGGACGCGGCTGGGGGAACCGGTGGAATTACGCTGGAGACACCGGGGGCCGGCTGGTGCCGGGGGGACGGTGCGGCGACCGGGGGTGAATGGACCTGGAGGCCCAGGCCCGGCGGGTGGAACACTGCCGGCGAGAGACCCAGGAACCACCAGGCCCCCGCGCCAGCGGCCAGGACGGCCAGCAGGCTCACGAGCAGGACAACCGCCAGGGGAAGGGAGGCTCCGAAAAAGCGCTTCACACGCTGCCAAAGGGTCCGGCCCTCCCTCCGTGGGTCCGCCCACTCCGCGGTCTTTTGCCGGCCGGCTCTACGCTCGGGCTCGTCCCCATAGACGTAGCGGTAGTAGCGCATCTCCTCGTAGTCGGGACTGATCTCCGCCTTCAGCCCCGTCAGGACCACGCCCAACACCTTTCCGCGGACATTTTCCAGCTGGATCTTGGCGCGCTTCAAGGCGGCCCGGGCGATCTTCCCGACCCGGTACACGAGGAGCGTGCCGTCCAGCCGCGAGGACAGGATGGCCGCATCCGTGACCGGCAGGACCGGCGGAGAATCGAAGATGATGAAATCGAACTCCTGGCGAAAAGCCGTGATCAGCTCGAACAGGCGCTCGGAGTTCAGGAATTCCGTCGGGTTGGGCGGAAGGGTGCCGCTCGTCAGGATGAAGAGCTTGTCAATATTGGGGGTGGCCATGACGCGTTCCACGCCCAGCGGGCCCAGCATCAGATCGGGGGCCGACCGCAGGCACTCGTGCCAGTCCTTGTTTCCCAGGATCACCTCGGTCAGCCCGGGATCCTTGGGGATGCCGAAGGCGTGGTGCAGGAACGGCTTTCGCAGGTCCGCCTCGACCAGCAGGGTCTTCTTCCCCATCTGGGCCATGGTGATGGCCAGGTTGATCGCCGTCGTCGTCTTCCCCTCCATCAGCGAGGCGCTGGTCAGGCACAGGGTCCGAACCCGCTTCTCCAGCGTGAGGAACTCGATGTTGGTTCGCAGGGATCGGTAGGCCTCGGCCACGGTGGAGCGCGGGCTCAGCAGCGAGACGAGGAAGGGCCGCATCTTGGCCAGGGCGCTGTCCTCCCCCTCGTCGCCGGGGGGTGCCAGCAGCGAGTCCTTGGTCACATCGATGTTCGGGATGAGCCCCAGCACGGGGGCCTCCAGGTAACCCTCGACATCCTCGATGGTGGCGATGGAGGTATCCATGGACTCCAGCACGAACGCCAGAACCACGGCGACGACGATACCGATGAGCAGCCCCACGATCCCCTTGCTGGCAACCTCCGGAGCATTGGTGGGCCTGGTGGGAACGCTAGCCGGCCGCACCAGGCCGACATCGTTCACCAGTTCCCGCTCCTGGATCTGCACATCCTGGAGCTTCGTCCGGAGCTGGGTGAGGAGGGTTTCGCTGAGGGTCTTCTCGCGCAGGAGCTCGTCGTTCTGCTGGATCAGGTCCGGCAGCGTCCGCTGCAGCTGGCGGAGACCCTGGATCTGGCCCTGCAGGGCTGCCATCCGGCTCAGGAGAGCCTGGCTCTTGGTGCGCAGCTCGCGGAGAAGATTATCCCGGGTGCCGGCGATCCGCTGGGCGAGCTCGCGCACCTGCGGATGCTGCGGGGTGAGGGTGATCAGCAGATTCTCCCGCTCCAGCGTGAGATCGAGGAGGGTGGTGTTCAGCTTGGCGATGGTCGGATCGCTGGCATCTGTAAAGATGCGTGGGGACGCCTTTCCCTCCACGACCTGAGGGTCCTGGAGCGCCCGGAGCTGGGCCGCCGTCTCCTCGCGAGCCCGCTGCGTCTTCTCGAGATCGGTCTCCAGCGCGGTCAGGCGGCTCAGCGATGCGTTGGACTCCTCCGTCAACGAGACGAATCCGTGCCGCTCTCGGAGCGACCGGATCTGGTCCTCGGTCTGCCGCAGCTGGTCGCCGACCTCGGCCATCTTGGCTTCGATGAAGCGGCGTGCCTCGGTGACCTGGCGTCCTTGGGCGATGCCGTTCTCCTCCTGGTAGGCACGAGCCACCGCGTTGGCGATCCGCGCGGCCTGGTCCGGGTCGCGGGAGGTGACGACGATGTCAATGAGGTTCGTATTCTCCTCGGGCGTCGTCGCGGTCTGCAGCCGCAGATCGGACAGAAGCTCGACATATCGCGGGTTTCGCCGAATGGTCTCCGAGTCCAGACCCGCGGGGATCGTCCCCAGGCTCTTGGCGGCCAGCTCCAGCACCGGAAAGCTGCGGACCGTCGCGGCTTGTACCGCCATGGCGTCACCGGACTGAAAGGTAAACGCATCCACGAGGAGGCCGGTGAGCGTGGTGGTCCGGTCATACTTCACGACCGCCATGGCCTGATACGTGGGAGTGGGCCGCTGCACCTCGGCGAAGGCGAGGGCGAAGACGCCGAACGCCACGGTCACGCAGGCGGCGAGCCATCGCCGCTTGCGCAGGATTCGCCAATAATCGCGGAGGTTGAGATCATATTCCATCAGGCTGCTCCCGGAAAGGTGTGGCCTCTCGGTGCGCCGGGCGACAGCGGCGGGTTCCGGCGGCCGGCGGAGGATCTTCCCGGCCGACCTGTGCTGTTCGAAGTGTCTTCGGGCGCCTGTCGCCGCACCTCACCGGAAAGAATGGAAAACCAGCCCAAAAAAAGAGGCGGCAGGGGTAAGGCCATCCGAGCCGCTGCCGCTGGCGGCACGAAAACAGTTCTGGCCGTGAGATGGACGGGTCGCGAAGGCGGACGGACCAGGAGACGGGTAATGGACCGAACCCCCGCCCCGGCGCTCGTTTGGAGGCACGGACGGTGAAGGGAAGAATTGAGAGGAAGCGCTTCCCGCAGCCGCTCTGGGAGAACCCCTGGGGAGCGGAGGTCGATGCTCGCCTGGCTCCCCCCTCCGCGGGATCGAGGGGCCGGATGCCGCTCGTTCACCGACGTGTTTCCTCCAGTCGCGCGCTAAGTGGGCATAACTATGGTGTACATCTATGGAAAGGTCAAGTAGAGAATTAGCGTTCCTCCCCAATTTCTCATGTGTGGCCCGCGATGCGGTTTTTGCCCCCCCTCGATCTTCCTTTTTCCTGAGATCCTCCCCGATTGCGGGGTGAAAAGCGGGAGGGCCAAGGCGACCCGGCCGAAGGCTATGGATTCTCGTAAGATCGTCCATCGGCGAGGCCGCACGGGGAGAAGAGGTGGAGCCCGGTAGAAGGGGAAGAGGCGGCGCGTTCGTTCTCGGACGGTCGGGCTAGGGTTTCTCGAAAAACGCGTCGGTAATATACACGAGGGTATTCGTGGACAGGTCGAGGCGGCGCGGACTCGGCAGTGGCTCGTTCTTCGGGCCGAAGATGACTTCCACCAAGGGGCGCAGGGGAAAAGCAAGGTTCGTGCCCACCACCCGGGCCACCTCGTTCGAGCTGATCCGCACCAGGCTCCCCACCGGAAAGGCCGAGACGCCGCGGATAAATCCCTTGAGGACCCGGTCCGAGAACCGGTGGCGCTCCGCTCCGAGCAGCTCTTTGATCACGTCAAAGACCCCCCGCACTTTCTTGAGCCGGCGGGAGTGGGTGAGGGCCTCGTATACGTCGGCCAAGCCGATGATCTTGGCGTACTCGTGAATCTCATCCCCCTTCAGGCCCTTGGGATACCCGCTGCCATCCTCGCGCTCTTGCTCTTGGAGGGCGACGTTCGCCAGCCACTCGAATTCCGGGCCCAGTCCCTGGAGGATCTTGAATCCCTGTTCCGGGTGGTGGCGCAGCTGGGCGATCTCCTCCGCCGTCAGCGGCTCGACCTTCTCCAGCAGCCGCGCCGGGATCGTGACCATGCCGAGGTCGTGCAGACAGGCGGCGAGCGCCAGCCAGGGCAGCTCCTCCTCGCGCAGGCCGAGCCCTTGCCCGATCTTGATGGCAAAGACGGCCACGTTCACCGCATGCCGTGGCAGATCCCGGTCGGTGTTCTCGCCCGCCAAGGCCTGGACAAACAGTTCGTCGCCGGTGGCCAAGGCTTTGAGCATCTCTGCCAGCACACGCTGGAGGGCGTCCACCCGAAATGGCTCCCCCCGTCCGGCCGCCTGGAAGATCCGGGAGACCTCCTGCTCGGCCGCGGGGTAATACAGGGCCTCGGACCTCTCGGAGTCCTGGGGGGGGCCGGCCGGGGGATCCGCCGAGGGATGAAAAAGCGCTCCGGAGGACGAGGTCGGCGAAGGAACGGAGGAGGGGGTCTCCACCCGCTCCTCTTTCTTCCTGTCGGAGCCGCCCCCCGATTTTCGGACCAGATCGCTCTGACGGACGATGGCGGGACCTCCTTATGTGGCTCGAACCTTCGGCGCCGCTTGGGTCGGCCGGCCGCATGAGTCGCTCAGGTCATGCTTCCAATGACCCGCTTCACGATGGCGGCATCGATGCTCTGGGCGCCCTGAGTATATCCGTCCAGCAAACAGAGATCGCACAGGGTGTTGATGCTGCGAGGCACCCCTCGACTCTGCTGCCAGAGCAGCTGAAGCGCGGAGTCCGCGAACAGGGATCGCGTGCATCCCGCCTTCCGGAGGCGGAAAGCGATGAAGTGGAGCATCTCGGCTTGGTCCAGCGGCTTGAGCTCGTGCCGGATGGCAATCCGCTGGTTGAATTGCCGGATCCGCCCGATTATGTCCTTGATCTCGGGCTGGGCCATGAGGATCATCGTCAACAAAAATCGGTCGTTCAGCTGGAAGTTCAGCAGCATTCGGAGCTCTTCGAAGACGTCCGGGTCCCGGATGCTGTGGGCTTCGTCCACGATGAGGACCGATTCCTTTCCCTCTTGCGCGTTCTGGAGCAATCGCTCGTTGAGCGCCCGCAGCATCGCCCCCTTCTCTCCAGAGGTGAGGGTGATGCCGAATTGGAGAACGATCTCCTCCAAGAAGTCGCGGCTCGGCAGGGACGGGTTGGTCACCAGCCCCACGTCGTACCGGTCCTCCTCCAGCTCAAGAATCAGCGCCCGACTCAGCGTCGTCTTGCCGCAGCCCACATCGCCGACAAGCAGCGCCGCCCCCTTGTTGTGCTTCACCGCGTAGAGCAGGCGGGCGATGCCCTCCCGATGCTGGTCGGAGAGGTACAGGAATTTCGGGTCAGGGACGTTCTGGAATGGGGCTGCGGTCAGGCCCCAGTATTCTTCGTACATCCGGTGGTCCTCGAACAGGGGAGGCCCTTCCGCCCTCGGCTCGTCATGCGCTCTGTCCGGGTGGCACAGCCCAGCGGACCATCTGCCCTCTCGAGTTGCGCCCCTGGCTCGCTTCCAGTCGGCGCGTCTGGCGTCTCTCTGCCTCCTGGGCTGCCCTGGCAGACGCCCGCTCCGACATGAATCTTCGGAAGAGCCAGAATTCCCGCGTTGACTCCAAATCTGGGGAAACTTACCACAAGTTGTACAGGAATCAAGCAAATTTCTTTACTTGCGAGCCTCCGACGATGCGCGCCACCATTTCGGTGGGCCGGGGCCGCACCGGAGTGTGGAGCCTCGCCGGACCGCGTCGGCTCGGGCCCAGACAGGGCGGCGGACAGGTCGGCCTCCGGTGGGGAGGAGACGTCTTCCGGACGGCTCGCCCATGCCGCTGCCGGCCTGCGCCGGAAAAAAATCGAACCGTGGACCATTTTTTTCTTGCAATCGTCGCAAAATACACTATAAGCAACTCAAAAATTTCCTCGGGCGCTGCGTGTGCGCCGAGAGCGAAAGGGGGTAGTTCATTGCACGCCTTGGGCCGACACCTGCTGGTCGAGCTCCATGGTTGTCACCCAGAGTCGCTGAAGAAAGTGGACGTCGTCAAGGACATCCTGGTCGGTGCTGCACGCGCCTGCGGGGCCACGATCGTCGATGTCGCGTTTCACGAGTTCAACCCCTTCGGGGTGAGTGGCGTCGTGGTCATCGCAGAGTCCCACCTCTCCATTCACACCTGGCCGGAGTATCGGTACGCCGCAGTGGACATCTTCACCTGCGGCGAGGTCATCAAGCCCGATCTCGCCGTAGACTACGTGGCATCCCGTTTCCGCTGCAAGAACCCCTCTGTCGTTGAAGTGAAGCGGGGTCTGATTCCCGGGATCGCGGGAAAGCTGGCCCACAAGATTTCGACTGCCGAGGATAAAGACGGCCAGGGGTTGGCCAATGCCGCCCAAGAACTATCGCTGGTTCATTGAGTACTTCGGACCGGAGGAGGGGCATCTGCACGACATCCGCCAGGTGCTCTTCTCCCGCCAGACGCCCTTCCAGTCCATGGACATTCTGGAGCTGGGGAGTTACGGCAAGGCCCTCGTGCTGGATGGGCGGATCCAGTCCGCCATCCGAGATGAGTTCATCTACCACGAAACGCTGGTCCATCCGGCGATGCTCTGCCATCCCGAGCCGCGGCGCGTATTCGTCGTGGGCGGAGGGGAGGGGGCCACGCTGCGTGAAGTCCTCCGCCACCGGAGCGTCGAGCGCGCCCTCATGGTGGACATCGACGAGGAGGTCGTGGCGCGCTGCCGCGAGCTCTTGCCCGAATGGCACCAGGGGGCCTTCGAGGACCCCCGCACCGATCTCCGGTACCTGGATGCCCGCAAGTACCTCGAGGAGACGTTGGAGACCTTCGACGTGATCCTCATCGACATCTCGGAGCCGATCGAAGAGGGACCGGCTTACCTGCTCTTCACGAAGGAGTTCTACGAGACCGTCTGGGAGCGGCTGACCCCCGCCGGGGTGGTCGCCTTGCAGGCGGGCACGGTCAGCCTGAACGACCTCACCTGCTATGCGGCCATCCAGAGCACCCTGTCGCAGGTGTTTCCGGTGGTGGCCCCCTATTGGGCCGCTATCCCCTCCTTTGCCCTACCCTGGGGATTCGTTGTGGCCTCGAAGCGGCAAGATCCCCGTCGCCTGGAACCTGACGAGGTGGAGAAGCTGATCCTGGACCGCATCAGCGGCGAGCTCCAGTATTACGACGGCATCACGCACCACGCCAGCTTTCTCCTGCCCAAGCACATCCGGAGGCGGATCGCCCAGGAAACGCGGATCATCGAGGACAATCACCCCCTGTTCGCCTGGACTTGATGCCCCCCGGCGGCCTGCCGCCAGCCGGGGGCGGATCGCGAGCGACTGCCACGCATCAGCAAGCCGGTCGTTTGGCCAGACAGTCTCGTCTCGACGTTCGCCCGGCCGCGGCGCCCGAGCGACAGTACCGGACCCCCCTCTTCGACGCGCTGGTCAGCCTGGCAGAGGCCAAAAAGGTCTCGTTCCACACTCCGGGCCACAAGAGCGGCAAGGGGATCTCCACCCGCTTCCGGAAGTTCGTGGGGAGCAAGATCTTTTCCATCGACCTCACAACCCTGGACGAAGTCGACTGCCTCCAGAAGCCCGTCGGCGTCATCAAGGAGGCTCAGGAGCTGGCGGCGGAGGCCCACGGGGCCGACCACTCCTTTTTCCTGGTCAACGGCACGACGGTGGGCAACCACGCCATGGTCCTCTCATCGGTTTGTCCGGGGGCGGAGGTCCTGGTGGCCCGGAACGCCCATCGGTCGGTGCTGGCCGGGATCATCCTGAGCGGGGCTGCGCCGCGCTTCTTCCTGCCTGATTTCAACCCCGATTTCAGCATCGCCGCCAACGTCAGCACCCAGCGGACGGTGGAGGCCATGCGGGCGTATCCGCAGGCGCAGGTCGTGGCCCTGACCAGCCCGAACTATTACGGGATTGCCGCCAACGTGTCGGCGATTATCGCCGCCGGCCGGGACCTGGGAAAGATTCTGCTGGTGGACGAGGCCCACGGCCCCCACCTGCACTTCCATCCGGATTTGCCCTCCTCCGCCGTGGATGCGGGGGCAGACATCACGGTTCAGAGCACGCACAAGATCGTGGGGGGCATGACCCAGGCGTCCATGTTGCACCTCAAGGGGCCGCGCGTTGACCCGGCCCGCGTGGCCGGCGTGCTGCAGATGCTGCAAAGCACCAGCCCCTCCTACATTCTCATGGCCTCGCTGGATCTGGCCCGGATGCAGATGGCCACGGAGGGGCGCAAGCTGCTGGGCAAGGCGATCGAGCTGGCGGAGGAGGCACGGGCCCGCATCAACCACCTGCCGGGGCTCCGCTGTCTCACGTCGGATCAGGTCGAGAGCTGGGGAGATGTGACGCTGGACGTCACCAAGCTCACCATCTCCGTGAAGGAGCTGGGCATCTCGGGCTACACCGCCTCGGCCATCCTCAATACCGATTTCGGCATCCAGGTGGAAATGGCCGACCTCTTCAACCTGCTGGTCATCGTCAGCATCGGGGACCGGCGTGACGACCTGGACCGGCTGGTGCGCGGGCTGGAGGGGCTCGCCCAGCGGGCCCGGGGCTCTCCGGCCGGCGGGCTCCGGGAGATTCCCGCGTTCCCCCCGCTGCGCGATGGGAGCCAGGCGTGCGCTCCGCGGGAGGCGTACTTCGCGCCGCACGCGTACGTCCCTTTGTCCCGCGCCGTGGGGCGGGTGAGCTGCGACATCATCACGATCTACCCGCCCGGGATTCCGCTGCTCGTCCCGGGCGAGACCATCTCGCAGGAGGCGGTGGAGTACCTGACCTACCTCGGCAGGCACGGCGCCCGCATTGACGGCGTCTTCGATTCGCCTTGCGAACGCGCCGCAGAGTCGGGCGGCGCCGCGGATTCGCGGGTGCGCGTGGTGGCCGCCTGACCTGTGGCCAGAATGTCCTCTCCGGCGTCCCTTTTTGGAATTGGATTGCAATTTCTAGGGTGGGAGACCGAGCGTGTTCTAACGGGCACTTACGGGGATTGAGGCGTTTTCGGTTGCGCCGGGGTTGCTTTTGGTTGCGCCGAAACCGACCTCCGGATCGTCCAGCCGGTCCACGGCCTGGCGGTTCGCCCCGGGGATCCAGTGCCCATACAGGTCCACGGTCATCTTGATGCTCGCGTGCCCGAGCTGCCGCTGCACGTAGGCCGGGCTTTCCCCCGCCATGAGCAGCAGGCTCGCGTAGGTGTGGCGAAATTGATGGGGCCCCCGGAGACGGAGGCCCGCCAGGGTCAACAGGGGCGTCCACACCCGCCGGGTCCAGCCCTCGTAGTCCATCGGCTTGCCGTCCAGTCCCCCGAACACCCAAGGGCTGAGAGTCTTCCCGTCCACCGTGGCCTGGATCGTGCGGCTGTTCTGGTACTCCGCCAGGGTGGCCCGAAGCTGCTGGCTCATGTCCACACAGCGGCCCTTCCCGCTCTTCGGCGTGCTCATCCGCCTCTTCGAGTAACCCCGCCGTACCAGCAGGAACCCCCGGGCAAGGTCCACGTCTTCCCAGGCCAGGGCCGATGCCTCCCCGATCCGCATTCCTGTCCGAGCCAAGGTGAGCACGAGGGGGCGGCTCTCGGGAAAATGACCCTGACACGTTGTCAGCAAGTTACGAAGCTCCTCGGCCGTAAAGATATCAAGCTGGTCCTTCTGCGAAACTTGCCGGTTCGTGGCGAAGCGGCCAGTCCGGGCGGCCGGGTTGCTGGCCAGCAGGCCGTCATCGACCGCGGCGGCCAGGACCGCCTGGAAGGGGATCAGGAAGGAGTAGACGCTCCGGGGGTCCAATGCCTTGCCCTTGCTCCGGAGGTTCCCGCCCGCCAGCATGCCGGCGATCCACCCCTTGATGTCCCCTCGGGTGAGGGTCGGCAAGGGGCGATCCCCCAGGGTGGGGTAGACGTGGTGCTGGAGGGTCCGCTGGTAGTTGGCGACGGTGGAGGGCTTGCAGTGGACTTTCGCGTAGACCGACAGCCAGCGGTCGGCATATTCCCGGAGGGTGAGGGGCTGTTCCTGTTGCTCCAGCGCGGAGAAATCCCCCAGCGCCAGCTTGGCCGCGATCTTGCCCGCTGCGGTCTCTGCCGCCTTCTTCTTCTGGGGACCGACACCGATCCGCTTCGCCTTCCTCCGGCCCTGGTGGTGGACGAACACCCACCAGGCGCCGTCTTTCTCCCGGACCGTCACGCCCATGGCTTATTTCCCTCCCCTCCGGGCCAGGTATTCGTCGATGATCCGCTGCAGGAGCGCGTTGACGCTGGCCCGCCCGCGGGCCCCCTCGCGGTCTTGCTCCGCGGCGCGCCGGAGCTTTCGCCACGTCGCCTCGTCCACCACGACGCTGAGTCGCACCATCCCCACCTCCTCCCGCGGCTTCCGCATACAGACCTCCAATGTGAGAGTAAACGTATATTAATATATACGTCTTTGCGCTCTTGTCAAGAGAAATCGGCAGGGACTACTTCCGCAGGCCCGAGACCACCTCATCGACGATCCGGTCAACGTCGGGGGTGTGCTTGAAGGCGTCCATCCAGCGGTCGAAGTCGGAGCGGCGGACCAGGATCTTGCCGCTGACGGTTCGGAGGCGGCCGGCGCCGGTCTGGATGACGTGGGGCTCCCGCATGCGGTAGTGAGGGAGAGGGCGCTCCGGGTCGGCCAGGTAGGCGCGGAGAGACCGGACCGACAGCCCGGAGTACTTGCTCAGCGCCTCCAGGCTGAGCCAGGGGTCCAAGTCTTGCGAGATGGTCACGCCCTCCACCAGTTTCACGCCCTGCCTCGCGTCCTACGGGCCGCCCTGCCCCGATCTCCTTTGGAAGGCTACCTACCTCTAGCCGCTCGCTGCCGATCGCCCAAAATTCCCCGCGCCACGTCCGTCCTGCACGGGCTGGCGGGGACGTTCCGGGTCCGCTCCGTCCAGCCTCCGCGCCAGAGCCGCCCGCCGGCGCCACGCCTTCCCCCGGCGGATGCCCGCGGCAAACTCCCGGGCCGTCAGGAGGAGCACAGCGCCCTTGGGCAACCTGACCGGAATGAGGCCAGGGAGGCTTGATTTTGGTGCAAGCGCCGCTTTCTCGTTCACAAGGGCCAAGACGCCTCTCCAGGGTGCCCCAGGTTCCACGATCTCCGCTCCGCCCGTATCCGCCCATGCACTACCCGCCGCCGCCTCCACCCGAAGAGTTTGGGATGGGGAGGATAGTGGTGAGTTGCCACTTGCTGCCGTCGTAAACAAACTCAAGATCTCCGAGCGTCCCCTAATCTCCGGCTAAGAAGTTGAGGGGGATCGCGAATCACGCAGCGGCCCGCAGTGCGCGCGGCCCGCGGGGTTGGCATCGGCCTTGCTTGGTTTCACCCAGTGGGTGCAAACACCACAAGGAGGAGAGCGATGCCCGACACCTCGCCCCGGTTGCCGTTCGAGATCGATGACGCGATCGACCCCACGCTGGTCACGGGCCGGGCCGGGGTCCCGCTCGTGATCGAGCTGTTCCGCCAGCTCGGGGTGGCCCAGGCCGTCGACACCCACGTTGCGGTCAAGCAGCGGCAGCGCGGATTACCCCCCTCGCAGCTCGTGGAGAGTCTCGTCGCGTTGTGGACGAGCGGCGGGGACCGCTGCCAGGACCTCACGACGCTCCGGGAGGATCAGGCCCTGGCCACGCTGCTCGGCTACCCCCTGCCGGCCGCGACCACGGTCCGGGACTTCCTCGAGGCCTTCCACGTGGAGGACGGGCCGCTCTGGGTGGCCGGGCCCGCGGCCACGGTCCCCCTGGAGTCCGCCCCCTTGGCGGGCCTCGGACAGGCGAACCGGACGCTGGTCGCGGGCGTCCAGCGCGGGGCCCGGGCGGCGACGGCCACCCTGGATGTGGACGCGACGCTCGTCGAGAGCCACAAGGACGCGGCGACCGTGGCCTACGACGGGACCCGGGGCTACCAGCCCGTCGTGGTCCTCTGGGCCGAGCACGATGTCATCGTGCACGACCAGTTCCGCGATGGCCAGGTGCCCGCCGGGTGCGGCAACGTGCGCGTCCTCGAACAGGCGGTGGCCAACTTGCCCCAGGGCGTGGACCGCATCTCCCTGCGGGCCGACAGCGCCCTCTACGAGACGGAGGTCCTCCGCTGGTGCGAGGAGAAGAAAATCGCCTACGCGATTAGCGCCGATATGTCCGCGCAGCTCCAGGCCGAGATCCGGCGCCTCCCCGCGGCCGCCTGGCAGCTCGAGCGGGAGGAGCCCGAGGCGATCCGGGCCTGGGCCGAAGTCCCCTACGTCCCCGAGGATGGCGATCACCGGAAGGCGCGGCCGTGCGTTCGCCGCTACCTCGCGGTGCGTATCCAGCGACGCCAGGGGAGCCTCTTCGCCGACGGGAGTAGCGTGCAGTACTTCGCCGTGGTCACCAATCGGCCGGAGGATGGGCTCACGATCCTCCGGTGGCACCGGGAGAAAGCAGGGACCATCGAGCACACCCATCACGTCCTCAAGACCGAGCTGGCGGCCGCCGCGCTGCCCAGTGGGAAGTTCGGGGCGAACGCCGCCTGGTTCCGGCTGAACGTGCTCACCTACAACCTGCTCACCGCGCTCAAGCGGTTGACCTTACCCGGAGATCTCCGGACCGCCCGGCCGAAGCGTCTCCGGTTCCTGCTGTTCAACACCGTCGGGAAGGTCGTCGCGCATGCCCGACGGACGCTCTTGCGGCTCTCGGGCGCCCTGCAGCACGCCTTGCTCGTCCGGGCGCGGCGCAAGATCGCCCGGCTGGCCACCGCTTAGCCGGAGATTAGGGGCGTCCCGGTTGTGTTGTCGTTTATGACAAAGGTATGCGTTCCGAAATTGTACGCGGTGCCCCAATTCATGGTTATGGCCGTTGATTCCGGGCAGGTCACAATGAACGTGATTCGGTGCCCGGTCGTCGTATCCGTTGGATTGCTTATCGCAAACGTTCCACCCCCAGTGAAGTTGAGTTCGAAGATGTCGTAATCCACCGAGTCAATCGTGATCGTCCCGGCAATGGTGGGCTTGGTGAAGTGCCCGGTAGTGCCGCCGGTCGGAATGGTGATGTTCGCCGTCCCGTTGAAACTCACCCCGTTGATCGTCCGGGCGGTTTGGAGTGCGGTTGCCGTTGCGGCGTTTCCCGAGGTCGAGCTGGCGACCGTGGCCGCGGGCACGGTACCCGTCACCAGGGAGCCCGGGATCGACCCTGCCGAGAGCGTCCCCACCGATGTCAGCGAAGAGTTGACCACGGTCGGGGCCAGGGTCGTACCCGTGAGGGCGCCGGCGGGGACCGCGGCCAGGGCCACCCACGCGGTTCCGCTGTCAAGGTAGACCCCCGGCGTAGTGCCGTCCGTCACATTGACCAGCCGGCCGGCGATGCCGGGCGCGGGGCACTGATTCGCCCCGGCGCCGAGGGTGCAAGAGCGGAGGGGGTTGACCAGCTGGATCGTCCCGTTGATAAGGGCCTGAAAGTTGTCGTCCAGGTAGGACAGCGGCACAGTCCCGGTTAGTGAAGAAAAGGTGTGGGGGAAGGTCACCGCCGCGTGGGCTGGCAGCACCAGGGCGAAGAGGAAGAGAACAGCGAGGGCGAATCGTCGAAACATGGGGCCTCCTTTCGGGGCGTCAGTTTGTTTCATGGGGTCTCAATCCTGTGTGACCGTTACGTTTCGTTACGGGCACGCTCACGCGAAGTTACGTTGTAGGTGTCACGGCGTTACGGGCACCAGCCGGGCCTTTCCCACTCGTTCTCACGGCTTCGCTTTCCGAAACACCCGAAACACCCCGTAACCCCTTTTCGGTAAAGTCCCTTATGAGAGAAATTCATTTAAAAGTTACCGAAAAGCCGTTACGTACTGTTACGGTGTTTCGGAATCCGGCTCCATCCTCTCCGACAACAGTCGAATCCCTACCCGCACTTTTCGGCGCGTGACGCTGTGCCGCTTGTCTGGAAACCCGCGTTCATTGAGGGCTTCCCCGAACACCGTCTGCGTCTCCGGCCGTTCTTTACCCTGCTCGCACCAGGCGACATAGGCCCGGTATAGGTCCGTCGCCCCGGCCGTCTCCTCCTCGGCCGCCTCGCAACACTCCGCCAGAAACGCCCCGATGAGGTCCTGACTGGCCCGGTATTCCGCCGTCGCCTCGCGCACGGCCTCCGGCGTGCCCAGTCCGTCCCGTTGCCAAGCAAGACACCCGTCCACCGCCCACCGCAGGATGCCCGGGAATTCCGCCCGCAACTTCCCCAGCAAGTCCTTGTCCTGCTCCGCCTCCGGGATCTCCACCACGAACGGCACCAGCCGGACGCGCCGCCAGGTTGCATGATCGGTTCCCTGGATAGTCGGCTTGTGGTTCGTCGCCAGCCACAGCTTGAATTCGGGGGCAAACTCGAAGTATTCCCCGTAGAGGAATCGCGCGGCGATTTTGTCCCCGCCCGTGAGCTGCTTTACCAGGGCCTCGGCGAGTCGCCGCCCCCCGTCCGTCTCCACCGCCGCCACCAGCCGGGCCCCGCGGAGGCGCGCCAGGTCGTTATCAGCCGCCTCGCCCCGCTTGGCGAGCAAGGTCTTTGCCGGCGTCCAGGCCGCATAGTCCCCCAGGAGGTCAATCACGGTTCGGACCAGCGTGCTCTTTCCGTTCGCCCCGGGCCCATGGAGCAACGCCCACACTTGCTCGCTCGTGATGCCGGTCAGGCAGTAACCGAGCATCCGTTGCAGGAATCCGATGGTGGACACATCCCCGGCCAGAATCCGCTGGAGAAACGCCTCCCACGTCGGCGCGGTTGCCTCCGGGTCCCACGTCACGGGCGCCAGCTTGCTGATGAAATCCTCCGGCCGATGGTCCAGCAGCAGCCCCGTCCGAAGATCCAGCACTCCGCTCTCCACATTGAGCAACCACGGATCGCGGTCAAAGGCGCTTGGCGCAATCGGGGTGCCTTCCTCCGACTTCGCCAGGTTCACCATTGCCCGGAGTTTCGCGTCGGCCTCCATCTTGAGGGCGTGACTGCCGATCTCTTTCCGGGTGTCCTTGTCGGCACAGTCCGCGGCTTCGGCGTACACCGCCCGGCTGGTATCCTTCGCCCACCGCATGACTTGCCCGCTATCATCCTTGGCCCAGCGCCGGCCGTCCCACGTCAGGAAACAGCCCCATGCCTCGCACCAGCGGAACCGATCGCCGAACCGCGCCACCAGCCGGCGGGCGTTCCCCAGGTCGGTCAAGTGTTCCACCGTGAGACTGCCCCCGGCCGGTTCGGTGCGCGGCCGGTTCGGTTGCGTCACGACATGGGCGGCCAGCTCCGAGACTTCCCCTTCCGACAAGGGCGGATCGCAACGCGCCGCATTCTCCGCCCGCAAGGCCGCCGTAATTGCCTCCCCACTCAGCCCCTTGAGTACGAGACTTCGCCCCAAGCGATACAGCGTATCGTTTCGGGCGCCGGTCGGGATTGTGCCGTTGCTCCCCGCAGGGACAGCGGCAGCTGGCGCGGTCAGGAGGGCCAGCAACCGGGCAGGGAGTGGGGCGAGCGGGACTTGTTCGGGACTCACCAGCCATTCATACTGTCGGCCGGATCCGTGGACGCTCGGCGGCGCCACCACGTACCCTCCAGCGCCGCGCACATCCACCCCGGGCAGGATGCCTGCGCGGTTCTCGATTGGCCGGCTGCCATTGGTGGGATACGCAAAGTAGAAATGAAAGCCCTTGCCCGTGGTGGCTGTCCAGGTCTCGCCGTTCCACCCGAGCGTTTCCTTTGCCCTGGCGAGGTCGGCAAAGTCCACGTCGAAAACCACAACCCCGGACACGGGCCCGGTCGGAATGCCGATGTTTGCCTCCGGCCAGCGGGTCCACCATTCCTCCACCTCATCCATGTGCGGGGGTTCGGTCTGATAGGCTTTCCAGCTATCCAGTTTTGGCTTTTTCCGGCTCTCTATGTTGCCCGTCCACCGCAGGGGAATGACACATAGGCCCTTGCGCCGATACGCCAGCGCCGCCTCGCGGAGGCTGCTCTCGGTTGACGTTTTTCCTTGTGGTGTGCGGGTGTCGGATGGTAAAAACATCTCACATTCTCTTCTGCCCCTCGCTGCGTATGGCCGGCCAAGCCCGCGGCGGGGGGCAAACTGTTTGCGGTCACGCGGCCTGCCGCGTCAAGAGCGAAGTGCCTCCAGCGTCCCCGTGGAGACGGGCTCCCGATCTTGATGTCGGCCGCCGACCAGCCGCCGAAGTTCCTCCACGGCCGGGGAAATCTTGGCGAAGAGCAGGGCGGCCTGACGCTCTTCCCGGCCATCCAAGCCACAAAGTTGGACTTGAACCCTTTTCGGGGTTACGGTGATGAACACCATATTCGATCACCCCCTATAAGGGGGAATCGCTGGGCGGAGGAAAAATGTAAAGGGCTGTCGTCTTTTTTAGGAAGGATCGGTCAGGGGGGAGAGTTTCGCGAGTTTGCTCAACTTGGAAAGATAATTGTGGATCGTCTGCCGGGTCGTCTTGTGCCGCTTGGCCACCTCTTCCCACGTCAGGCCAGTAGTGTAATAGTCCAGAATCGCGTTTTCCACCTGGACAGGGACCTGCGCCTTCTCGATAAGGTGGGCAAGCGTGATTCGGTCCTCTGTCCCCAAAAGTTCATCAGGGGCAATAGGCGTGTACGCCTCGGGGCGATTTTCTGTCCCTTCCTCTGTTGCCTCGGGCTCGTCTATCACCTGTACTTTATCAGGGAATGAGAGCGGGTTACGCCGTTCATGCTTGAAGTTGTCTATCAAGTCACGTTTAACGCCGATTTTGAGGTCCCGCGCATCAAGGGCTGGGGCCAACCTGTCGGTAATCAAACGGACGATTTGCGGCCACACCCCGGAGATCTGCTTCTCCCACAACTCAGCCTCGCTCGCCGCAAGGGGAAGCGGAAAGGAAGGGTGCGGTCCCGCCTCAAGGGCTGTGGAATCGCTGGCGGGGGCCTTAAGGAATTCCAGTACTGTAGCGAAGGCCTCCTGGTGTCGGTCTTTCTCGTCCCATTCCAGGCAATCGGCGCTCGTGGGGGTAAAGGGCCTTACGCCCATCCACCTTGCCAGCCGCTTCAAATCATCCGTGTCCGGATCTATCCCCGCCAATTGGATGGCGAAGACAAGCCGCAGGGCCACAGGCTTCTTGTCGAGGCGGGCCCAGTACTCCTCCAAGAGTGACAGTTGGTGTTCTTGGCATGCGACCAATAGGGCGAAGAGGCGCGGCTCGTAGTAGAGGCGACAAAGCTCTTTGATCTTAACGGGGGTGAGGTCGCCCGACGCTTCCAGTAGTGCTTGCCACTCGGCTTGTGTCGTTGCCGGCCAGCGGCCGGAGCCACGGAAAAGCACCAGACCGACCGCGAACGTTTCAATGAGTCGCTGCCGGAATATCCGCTCGAGGAAATCCCGGCTGGAGTCTTGAGGAAACCCGCCAACATATGGACATGGGGGAATTTCTATCATACGTTCCTCCCGCAGGAGTCCCGATGGGATCCCCGGCCAGGCCGTCGGGAACGGCTTTTCGGGAGCGACCCTAGGCCGGGGGGCTCTTCTACCGATGGGCCAGCGCTGCCGGGGACAAGATAACCTTCGCCGGCCGCCGCTCCCGTTTACGCTCGATCGAGCGGAGGGCGTCTCGAATCTGCCGCAGGTGCGGAGGGAGATCCTTCCCATTGCCCGGGACACTCCACACGCCGAAGATCAGCCGGATCAGGCGCTCGCTGGGAGGCCCAATCGGCTCTCCGCCGGTCTCCCACCGGGTCACGCTCTCGCGCCGGACCCCCATGAGTTCGGCCAATTCCTTAGTAGTCAGCCCCATCTGCTTCCTGAGAAACCGGCACTCAGAGCCCCGAAGAGGGAGAAGTTGCTGGGCTAACCAATCCGCGATCCATTGGTGCAACCGGAGAGGGTTGGGAAATTCGGGGTACTCTGCGCCACACTTCCGGCACCGGTAGACGGTGATCCCTCTGAGCCACAGGTCGGGGATCCCGCTCTCTGGGTAAGGGACTGTCTGGTTCCGTCGGGCTCGCATCCGCGTGCCGCACTCTGGGCACCGCATCATGGCTTCTTCTCCTCCTGAATACCTCAGTACGCCGTGACCAGAATCAAGCGGAAGTTTTCCTGTTCAATGCAGACGACCACGTGAAGTTCCGAGCCTTCCACGTCCGTCCCCGCGACCTCGTAGGTGTAGGTTCGGTAACCAGCCTTCCACTGGCCTGGGCGATTGACAGTTCCGTGCTCTAGGACATGGTTCACGTCCCCCATGTCCGCGTTGGCCTTGCCGAGTTCGCGTCCAAAGTGTTCGGTCCTGCTGAAGGTGCCGCCTTCGAGGAAGATGTGTCGTATGATTTCGGTTGCGTGCGCGGGAGTCAAGGGCGGGGGATGGTCCCCCGGGTGCCCCTTTGACCGGTTCATCATGACAGGCCTTATGTAACATTTCCGCACATCCCAGGTCAAGGAAAAAGAGCAGGACCCCGGGCGCACGGCGGGCAGCCGAACCCAAGGCCTCGGGAGGGCCTTTTCCTGTCGCGAACGGTAGGCCGGGGAGTGGCGGTCGCGCTAGGATTACTCGGGCGCAAATCCTGCCTGCTGCATGCAGGCGCGGTACAGGTCATTTTCTGTCGATTGCCGGGCGATTTCAGTGAATACAGATAACCCAGCAGCCGCCCCCACAAGCGGCACGCTACCGGCTTGGCCCGCTGATTGTTCTGCAGCGGCATTTCCGCGTTCGGTTGAGAGGTACTGCTGATTCGCGCTCGCCTCGGCCCAGATATGACACCGATTGTTTTCGATCACCCATGCCGAACTGCGGGACGGACCTGCGGCGCAGGAGACCAAGAGGGTTGCTAGGGTTATGTCTTGACATATCACGATGTACCACCGGATGCTGCGCCTTGGCTCCATGGTATCCTCCGATCCAATAATAGCCTTCACCCGCTCTCGCGGGGACGCGCACTGCACGACGCGTCCCTTGGTGGACGCATGAAGGCTATCGGCACGTGGTGTTGCCGAGCGGATCTGAACTGCACCGCAGGATGTTCCCATGGTTGTCGCGGTAGGTGCGATTCCCCAACGGATCGGTGGACTCGTGAATGGTGTTGCCGCGCTCGTCTCGATAGGTTTCGTTCCCCAAGGGGTCGCGGGAGCCCCGCCACGTACTACCCTGGTCATTGCGATACGTTCGATTCCCCAACGGATCGGTGGACTCGCGCGTCGTATTGCCCCTATCATCCCGCCATGTCTCGTTTCCGAGGGGGTCGCGGGAGCCCCGGATGGTGTTGCCGTGGCTGTCCCGACAGGTGGTGTTTCCGAGTGGATCGGTAGAGCAGCGAACTTGTGCTGCAGCCGGCACTGACAGAAGCGTGAGTACGAAAAGAATTATGACCCACAGTCCCGGTTTCATATGAACCCCCTTTTCTGAGAAGGTCCAGCCCAGTCCGTTCCCGCGCGCACGGCGGATGCCTTCACGCTTCCGCCCCTCGCCTCTCTCTCCTCACCCAATCCACCCGACTCCCCCTCCGTCACGGGTCTTGTGGGCCCTCGTGTATAACATAGCGCAACCCCCGTGCAGACGCCAGGCCTCTTCGCTACTTGCTCTCCGGCGTAAGCGGTGGATCTGTCAGGCTCACGCCCCCGCCCCGCTTGGCCCGCTTCCGCCCCGCATCCCGCCGTTTGAATCGCCCCTTGTAGGCCTTCGCGCGCCCCCGCCACCAGTCCCGGGGAGCCTGCTGGACGGTGTACCACAGCCCGTCCCGCGTGACCTGCTCGACACTCAGTCGGTAGGCCCCCGCGATACCATGAAGCTGCCGGTACAGTTCCGGTTCGACCAGCGCCTTGACGTGGCGCCATCCCGCGGCCTGGCGCGCCCGCCGGGACTTCGGCTCTCCGCTCATGGTGTTCTCTGCCGTCACGCCCAAACCTCCTTGTGTGAGTTAGCGATTCGCCTACGTCCATGCCCGGCTCAGAATGCCCTCTTTTCTCCCTGTAGGATCAGCGTAGAGCCGGGAATTTTCGACGATCTCCCCTGACCCGCTACCTCCCTAGCCGTCCGGGGGGGGTGACCCTGGAAATTTTGTGTGGGTGGCGGACCAAAGGGGGGTCCGCGTATGCGCTGTTTCGGCCTTTTGCCCTCATAGAAAATCCGCCTTGCTCCCGGATGCCCCCCGCGCCTCCGGCGGCCCTCGCCGATTCCGGTTGCGCGGGGGTTGCGTCCTGTGCTATGAAATGCCGTCCTTTGCAATCCCAGCCCCGTAAGTTCTCGTTGCCAGACCCACCCTTTTTTTGGATTGCAATTTCCACATAGCCTGCGTATAGTACCCCGGCGGTTCAACGACGCCGATCATCGGTCGCGGGCTAGGCGATGGGGCACCTTGGCCCCGCTCCCTTAGCCCGTGCGTCATTTCCTGGGAGGTCTTCCGGTGCGCAAACGGATCCGGGGTCGGATACTCCTGCTCCTCTTTACGACCCTTCTCGGGGTATATTATCTCCTCCCCAGCATCGCTCCGGTCGGCAGTCTGCCCTCCCTGTTTCCCGGCCTCCTCCCCCGGTCGGAGAAGGTGAATCTGGGCCTGGACTTGCAGGGTGGGATGTATCTTGTCTTGGAGGTCCAGACACAGGTGGCGGTCCAGAACGCCACGGAGCGGCAGATGGAGGAGGTCCGGCGAGATCTGGAAAAGGCGCAGATCGGAATCGCCAGCCTCACGCGGGAGGGCGCGACGGGCATCCTCCTGAAAGTGGGGAAGGCGGAGGAGCGGGACAAGGCCCTGCAGGCCCTGGACGACTTGACGACCATGGACAAGGTCCCCGGGGCGACACCAGCGGAGCTGCACCTGACCATGCAGCCGCGGGAGGCCAAGCGGATCGAGGATCTGGCGGTGCGCCAGAGCCTGGAGACGATTCGCAACCGCGTGGACCAGTTCGGCGTGACCGAGCCCATCATCGTTCCAGAGGGGGACCGCCGCATCGTGGTCCAGCTGCCCGGGATCAAGGACCCGCAGCGGGCCATCAATCTGATCGGGAAGACCGCCCTGCTGGAGTTGAAACTGGTGAACAACTCCGTCAATCCTGCGGATGTAGAGCAGGGCAAGGCGACGCTGCCGCCGGACTGCGAGCTCCTCTACGAGCGGGTGTTGAACGAAAGCAAGCAGGTAATCGGCCGGCGCCCCCTGGTGGTGTTCAAGAAGCCCATTCTCACCGGATCGTCCCTGACCTCGGCCGAGGTCCGGCCGAACGACCAGGGTGGCTGGGTGGTGGCTTTCGAACTGGACCGTGAGGGCGCACGAATCTTCAGCGACTTCACCGGCGCCAACATCGGCCAGGAGTTGGCGATTGTTCTGGACAACACGGTGTACAGCGCGCCCGTGATCCGCTCCAAGATTTCCGAAGGGCGCGGCCAGATCGAGGGCGACTTCACGGCGGATAGCGCCCGGGACCTGGCCATCGTCCTGCGGGCCGGTGCCCTCCCTGCTCCCGTGCAGGTCATCGCCAACCTCACGGTGGGGCCAACCCTGGGGCAGGACTCGATCCGGGCGGGTGTGCGTGCCGCCATCATGGCTGGTATCCTGGTCATCCTGCTGATGGGGTTCTATTATCGGATGTCCGGGGTAATCGCGGACTTTGCCCTGATCCTGAACCTCTTCATGCTGGTAGGGGTCCTGGCGGCGATTCGGGCCACCCTCACCCTGCCGGGCATTGCGGGTATCGCCCTGGGGATCGGAATGGCGGTGGACAGCAACGTCCTCATCCTCGAGCGGATCCGGGAGGAGTTGAAGCTCGGGAAGACGGTGCGCTCATCCATCGACGGGGGGTACGAGAAAGCCTTCGTGACGATTGTGGACTCCCACGTCACCACCCTGATCACAGCCGTCGCCCTCTTCCTCTTCGGGACCGGGCCCATCAAGGGGTTCGCCGTCACCCTGAGCCTGGGCGTGGCCATCAACCTCTATTCCGCTCTGGTGGGGACGCGGGTTGTCTACGACTGGATGATCTCCCGGTGGGATTTGAAGCGATTGAGCATCTGAGCCGTGCAACCATGGGCCGTTGGACCCGGAAGGCTCCGTGCGGGAGGGATTGCTGGCCTCGCGGGGTGAGCTGCTCCGGACCCACGAAGGGAATGGGCTGACCTTGGAGATTCTCAGGAAGACTCATATCGATTTCATTGGCAAGCGGCATGTGGCGTATATCGTGTCCACCTGTTTGGTGCTCCTGGGGATCCTGGCCCTGGTCCAGATCTACCGCGGCGTGGCCAACATGGGCATCGACTTCGCTGGGGGAGCGGCGGTTCAGGTCAAGTTCGATAGGCCGGTGGATCTGGGGGCGGTCCGCCAGGCATTGAGCCAAGGCGGGTTCAAGCAGAGCGAGCCGCAAGAGTTCGCGGACGGGCGCACCGTGATCATCCGGCAGAAGGGGGGCGCCCAAGAGGTGACCGGAACGGCAGCGAAGGTCGAAGAGAGCCTCCGCAAGGGCTTGCCATCCAACCCCTTCATCGTCGAGTCGTCCACCGAGATCGGACCGGCCATCGGAATGGAGTTGCAGAAGAAGGCGTTGCTGGCTGTCTTCATCTCCCTGGTCGGGATCGTTGTCTACATCGCCTGGCGGTTCGAGTTCCGATTTGGCGTGGCGGCGACCATCGCCACCTTCCACGATGTGCTGGTCGTCCTGGGGGTCGTCTTCGTCCTGCAGAAGGAAATCACCCTGCTCATCGTGACCGCCCTGCTCACCATCGCCGGGTATTCCCTCACGGACACCGTGGTGGTCTACGACCGGATTCGCGAAAACCTGCGCGCCAGGCGGCGGGAGCCGTTGGGCGACGTCATGAACAACAGCATCAACCAGGTGCTCAGCCGAACGGTCATGACATCGCTCACCACCCTCCTGGCGACGCTCGCGCTGTTTGTCCTGGGAGGGGAAGTGCTCCACGACTTCGCCTTTGCTCTCCTCATCGGCATTGTGGTGGGGACCTATTCCTCCGTGTTCGTCGCCTCGCCGCTGATCTACGAATGGCGGACGCGGAGCGAGGCGGCACGGCGGCGTCAACGCTGAGCCCGGTCCACCGCCCCATGTCGCATCCGCGGATCGGGCAGCGCTGGCAGGTGGCGGAGTCCCGCTCTGACGACGCCTGCACTCTCAGCCGCGCGCTGGGCCTTCCCGTATTCCTGGCCGACTTGCTGATCCGCCGCGGCTGCTCCACGCCGGAAGCGGTCCGCCTTTTCCTGGAATCCCCCTTGACAGCCCTGCATGACCCCTGGCAGATGTCCGGGATGCCAGCGGCCGTGGGCCGCCTGCAGGCGGCCGTGGCGGACCGGGAGCCGATCCTCGTGTGCGGGGATTTCGATGTGGACGGGATCAGCGGCATCGTCCTCCTGGTGGAGGGGCTCCGGCATGCGGGGGCGGAGGTGGACTACGCGGTGCCGCGACGCCTGGAGCACGGCTACGGCCTGCCGGCCGACATCGTGCGGGACGCCGCGATGCGAGGATTCCGCCTCCTGGTGACGGTGGATCACGGCATCACCGCCCACGCGTCGGTGGCGCTGGCGCGGGAGCGGGGGCTGGACGTCATCGTCTGCGACCACCATCTTCCTCCCCCCGAGTTGCCCCCGGCGCTGGCAATCCTGAACCCCCGCCAAGCCGGCTGCGGCTATCCGTTCAAAGATCTGTGCGGGGTGGGGATTGCCTTCAAGCTGCTGCAGGCGTTGTTCGGACCGGGCGCCCTGGAGGAGCTCTGGCCTCTCTTGGACCTGGTTGCCCTGGGGACGATCGCCGATCTGGTTCCCCTGTTGGGGGAGAATCGGATCTTTGCCAAGCACGGATTGGAATGGCTGGCCCGCTCGATCCGGGGCGGCCGCCCGGGGTTGGCGGCATTGGCGCAGGTCGCGGGGATCCCATCGGAAGGCCTGGGGACGGGTCACGTGGGCTTCGGCCTGGCGCCGCGCCTCAACGCCGCCGGCCGGCTGGACGATGCCTCGGCGGCGGTTCGCCTCCTGCTCGCCCAGGACGCCGGGGAGGCGCGGGAGCTGGCGGTCCGGCTCGACCGGCAGAACCGGGACCGGCAAGAACTGGAGGGGGTGATCCTGGAAGACGCCCTGGCCCGCCTCGCGGCGGATCACGATGTCCGCCAGGACAGGGCCATCGTCCTGGCCTCCTCGAATTGGCATCCCGGCGTGCTCGGAATCGTGGCGTCGCGTCTGGTAGAACGCTTCGGCCGCCCCACGGCGTTGATCAGCGTCCAGGGACAGTGGGCCCGAGGTTCGGCGCGCTCCGCCGGGGGGTGGCATGTCGCCGAGGCCCTCGGGCGCTGCCAGGACCTGCTGGTACACTACGGGGGGCACCGTGCGGCGGGCGGCTTCACCCTGGCGGCCGAGCAGATCCCGGCATTCCGCGACCGCTTCCTGTCCCTGGCCGCCGCCGAGCTTGCGGAGGAAGATCTCCTCCCCACGATGGCTGTGGATGCCGAGGTTGCCCTTCATCAAGTGGACTTGGCGATGGTCGAGGCCCTCTCCCGCCTGGCGCCCCACGGGGTGGGCAATCCCGAGCCGATACTGGTGGCTCGCCGGCTGCAGGTCATGCGTTCGGTCCGCCGAGTGGGGCGAAATCACCTCAAGATTCGCGTGCGCCAGCCGGCAACCGGAGAGCAGGTCGTCGAGGCCATCGGCTTCAACTTTGGCGGCCTCGCCGAGCGATTGGAGGCTCCTGTCAGCCCGTACGTGGACGCGGCCTTCGTTCCCGAGCGTAACGTTTGGAACGGGCGCGAGATGCTCCAACTGCGGCTGAAAGACCTTCATTTACACGGGGCGTCCGCCGGCTCGGATGCCTGAGAACCCTCCCCGGATCTTCCTGCGCTTTCCCACCTCGAATGCCGACCGGCTTCGGATTAAGGGTGGCCGGCCCTGGAATTCCACCATGGATGAAAAACTGGCACGTTAATGCCACATTCATGCTGCCACTCTGTCAGAATTCATTGTTGAATTTAAAATGGCGGCTGCGTGCGGTCGGATGACAAAGTGATTTCTACTTGACAAAAGCTGATACAATCGTGTACTTACGAAACCAATTGCATCTTAAGGCTTAAGATCACTGATTCATCGATAAGTGAACATGGTAGAAAGTCCTGATGGGCATGGAGTTGGGCGAATTGACAAAACAGGCTGCGATCCAGAAAATGTTCGAGGACAGTGCCGCGGTGAAGCTGCGCTTCGCACAGGAGTATGCCCCGAGCATCGAGCACCTTGCTCATGGAATTGCGGATAGTCTGCGGGCCGGGGGGAAGGTGCTTTTCTTCGGCAACGGGGGCAGCGCCGCCGATTCACAGCATCTGGCGGCGGAGTTTGTGAACCGGTTCCTTCGGGACCGGCAGGCACTTCCCGCCATCGCGCTGAGCACGGACACCTCGGCGCTCACCAGCATCGGGAACGATCTGGGGTTCGACCAGGTCTTCTCCAGGCAGGTGGAAGCCCTGGCCAGACCGGGAGATATTGTGATCGGAATCAGCACCAGCGGCAACTCTCCCAACGTCTTGCGGGCGATTCAGGCGGCGCGCGCGCTGGGCTGCACGACGGTTGCCTTCACCGGAGGATCCGGGGGGACCCTAGCCGCAGCCGCGGCCGTGGCCTTTATCGTTCCTAGTTCTGAGACGCCCCGGATCCAGGAGACGCACATCACCCTGGGGCATGCCCTATGCGCTTTGGTGGAGGATCTGCTCGTAGAGGGCGGCGGTGCTGGACGGCTGGCCGGGGGTGGGAGGTGATCCGGCGCGAAAAGTGCATTTCAGTGCGGCGGGGCCACGCGAGACGGGTGCCCCGCCGGGTCTCTCAGGTGTTTATGTGCGATCGGGGCAACCGCGCAAAATGGAGGATGGGGGCGTGAAGCGGCACGTCGTCTCGCGGGTGTTGGTGTTGGGGTTTCTGGTCCTGGGCCTGGTTGGTTCCGTTCCGGCGGCTCCGAGTCGGCCCGGCTTCGTCCGCCACCATGTGCACCACCGGGGGGCTGCAGTGCACCGGGGACACTCGTCCGTCGTTCCGCCGGCGACGGAGTCCCTGGAGCTTCCGCAGCTGAGCCCCCACTTCGAGTCGTCTCCCCCGGTTCCCGTCACGGTGAAAGCCGCGGCGGCCGTCCTCATGGACGGCAATACCGGAAGCTTCCTGTTCTCCCGAAACCCGGATGAGCCCCGGCCGCCGGCCAGCATCACCAAGATCTTGACCGCGCTGGTCATCCTGGAGCGCGGCCACCTAGCAGATACGGTGGTGGTGAGCCCGGCCGCCGCGGGGGTCGGCGGATTTCGGCTGGGACTTCGCCAGGGGCAGCGGATCTCGCTGGGGGATCTCCTGGCGGCGGTCTTGATCCGGTCCGCCAACGACGCCGCCGTGGCGGCGGCCGAGCACGTGGGGGGGAACCTGGCCGGGTTCGTCGCGATGATGAACGCCAAGGCCAGGCAGATCGGCATGTTGCAGAGTCACTTCGCCAACCCGCACGGGCTGGACGAGCCCGGGCATTACACCACGGCCCGCGACATGGCGCTTTTGACCCGGGTCGCGTTGGAGCAACCGGCCTTCGCCCGCCTGGTGCGCACGCGCGAATTCACGGTCACGATCTGGAAGCCCACCCGCCGCGGCCGGCTGATTGCCACCGGCCGGCTGATTCGCACCCACAATCGGCTTTTGGGACAGGTGGAGGGTGCGGACGGGGTGAAGACCGGATACACCGACGCGGCCGGACGATGCCTGGTGGCCTCTGCCAGCCGTGCCGACCAGCGAATGATCGCCGTGCTCCTCAACGACCCACGCCGCTGGACCGATGCCGCGTCGCTCCTGGAGTACGGATTCGAGGCTGTCGGAACTGCCGCTGCCAACGCCCCCAGCCGCCATGTGCGCGCGATGCAAGTTGCGGGCGGGCACAGCTGAGCCGACAAGGTCTTATGGAGGAACGTCGATGAAGCGGACAGCGGGGATCTGGCTGGCGGGCTTCGGGCTCTCGCTCCTGTGTCTGCCGATTGCCGCCGTGGCCGCCGAGGCCGCCGAGGCCCCGACGTCAGCCGAACAGCCGGGGACGTATGTTGTCAAGGAAGGGGATACGCTCTGGGGGATCGCCAAAGACCTCCTGAACGATCCGGTGCTGTGGCCTCGCCTCCAAGAGGAAAACCCCTTCATCACGAACCCCAACCGGATTTATCCGGGTGACCGGTTGGCCATCCCCGGCCAGCCGGCCGCGCCGGCCCCGGCGCCGGAAGCGGCCCAGACCGCCCCCCCGGCCCCCCAGGCTGCCGCCCCCGTGGCTTCCGCACCGGCGCCGGAGGAAGAGCCGGCGGCCCCACCCGAGGCGGCTCAAGCTTCCGAGCCAGAGGCTCCCGAGCCGGCCCAGACCCCGGAGCCAGCCCCCGCACCTGCCTCCCCCGAAGTGAAGGAGACGTCGATACCGCCCGTGCCCCCCGCCAGCGCCGAGGCTATCGCGTGCAGCCCTGTTCTCTTGCCGGAGCAGCTGAAATCGGCCATGGGAATGGGGGCAATCGTCCAAGAGGCCAGAGGCCGGACGCTCATATCCGGCGAAGATACCGTTGCCGTGGGATTGGATCCCGGACGCAGCGTCAAGGTCGGCGATCTCCTGGCGGTGACCCGAATGGGGCACCTCGTGGCCGATCCCCGGACCGGGAAGAGCCTGGGCCGGGTCTGGCAAACGCTCGGGGTCCTCAAGATTCTGGAGGTGCGGGAGCAGGTGGCGAAAGCGCGGGTCAGCCACGCCTGCCTCCCGATGGATGTCGGAGACCGAGTCCTTCCGTATACCCCGAGTGCCTTCCCCGAGGACAAGGTGGCCCAGCCGACCTCGCGGTCGGTGGAGGGCACCATTGTGGATTCGGCGCAGTCGGAACAGTTGGTGGCGCTGCAGCAGGTCGTCTTCCTGGATGTGGGAACAGGGCAGGGGATCGTGCCGGGCGACATCTTCGCCATTTATCGGCCGAGTCGGCCGGCGGCGAATCCGGTCGGTGGGACCCTCTTTCCCATCCCGCCCGTGCGGTTGGGCGAGGCCGTGGTCATCCGGGTGACACCGGGGACGTCAACGGCCGTCATCACCTCCAGCCCCGAGGTCAGCCAGGCCGGCGATCGGGTGGTTCTGAGCCGGGCCATCCAGCCCTAGCAGGCTGCCGAAAAGGGCCCATCTGCCGGGTACCCATCCCGATGGATGGGTGACGCCGCCTTGCATCTAGACCTTTTTGAACCGCCTGGACGAAACGGGCATTTCAACATCGTTAAGAACTCTCGGGTTGTCCGGGGAGGGGAGCGAGGCCATCGTCGCGACAGGCCGCCCGTTACGCCCGCGGGACCGCACGGGCCGCACCGACAGCCGAGTGTCCGAGCGCGAGGCGCGCTGGGCGCTGGGATTGCTGCCGCAGCTGGGAGGGGTAGCCGTTCGAGGCCTGCTCTCGACGTTCGGCTCGGCGCTGGGGGCATGGCAGGCGTCCCGGGAGGAGCTGCTGCGGGTCCCCGGCGTCGGCCCGGGGGCGGCCGCCGCCCTGTCGCGGTCTCCCTGGGTCCGCATGCTCCGCGAGGATCAGGCCCGGGTCGAGCAAAGCGGCCTGCGCGTGCTCGTCTGGGGGGATCCGGATTACCCGGCCCGTCTCAGCCAAATCGCCTCGGCGCCCCCGGTCCTGTACCTCCGCGGGACACTGCTTCCCGAGGATGCGGCGGCCGTTGCCATCGTGGGCTCGCGCCATGCGACCGCCTATGGGTTGGCGGTGGCCGGGGAGCTGGCGCGGCGCGGGCTCACTATCGTGAGCGGCCTGGCCCGGGGCATTGACGGGGCTGCGCATGCGGGGTGCCTGGATGCCGGCGGGCGGACCATCGCCGTGCTGGGAAGCGGGCTGGATGATATCTACCCGCCGGAGCACCGGGGCCTGGCCAGCCGAGTGGCGGAGTCGGGCGGCCTCCTGAGCGAGTTCCCCCTGGGTACACCCCCGCTTCGGCCGCACTTCCCGCGCCGCAACCGGATCATCAGCGGGCTGTGCCTGGGTGTCATCGTGGTGGAGGCGGGCGTGGGGAGCGGGGCGCTCATCACGGCGAATCACGCGTTGGAGCAGGGGCGGGAGGTCTTCGCCGTCCCCGGCCGGGTGCACGCCCGCTACAGCGAAGGGTGCAACCGGCTGATCAAGGCCGGGGCCAAGCTGGTCGAGAGTTGGGAGGATGTCCTCAGCGAGCTGGTTCCGCAGCTCCGACCCCGCCGGGCGGCGCCCCGGCCGGCCGTCCCGCCGCCCCTCCTCGCGCCGGCGGAGCACCGAGTGCTCGAGCTCTTGGCCGCCCAGCCGCTGCATATCGACGTGCTCATCGCGGAGGCGGAACTCCCCGCTGGACGGGTCGCCTCTGCCCTGGTAGGGTTAGAAATGAAAGGACTCGTCCGGCAGCTGCCGGGAAAGGTCTTCGAGCGGAAGGACGGGAGTTAGCTTTGGGGGAGGCACGCGTGTCCGGGCACAAGACCCAAGGCGGATCCGGCCTTGGGTTTTCGCATCTGGAGAAGAGAGTGGACGGCAGCAGATCCCGTCGGCCTGCGTCGAGCACCCGGGGGGCCGGGCACAGACCCGAGGGAGGAAAGTTGGCAGGAGTGGCAAAATCGCTGGTCATCGTCGAATCGCCGGCCAAGGCCAAGACGATCAACAAGTTCCTGGGCAGGAATTATCTGGTCAAGGCCTCCATGGGGCATGTGCGCGATCTGCCCAAGAAGTCCCTGGCCGTCGATGTGCAGCACGACTTCAAGCCGGAGTTCAAGGTCGTTCCCGGACGCGAAAAGGTCCTGACCGAGCTCAAGACGGCCGCCAAGGCCTCGGCGGCCGTCTACCTGGCGGCCGACCCCGATCGGGAGGGGGAGGCCATCTGCTGGCACCTGGCCCAGGAGCTCAAGGGGGCGCACAAGCCGGTGCACCGGGTGATGTTCAACGAGATCACCCAACGGGCCGTGCAGGACGCCTTCACCCGCCCCGGCCGGATCGACCAGCGGAAGGTGGATGCGCAGCAGGCCCGGCGGATCCTGGACCGGCTGGTGGGCTATCAGATCAGCCCGCTCTTGTGGGAGAAGGTTCGCCGCGGCATCTCCGCCGGCCGGGTGCAGTCGGTGGCGCTGCGCCTGGTGGCGGACCGGGAGAAGGAGATCCGGGCCTTCGTCCCGACCGAGTACTGGACCATCACCGCTCAGCTGGCCCGACCTGACGGCAGCGGGCCCGAGTTCCCGGCGCGCCTCTTCCGGGTGGACGGCGAAAAGGCGGCCGTCCCGTCCCGGGCCGAGGCGGATCGGATCCTGGCCGAGATCGAGTCCGTCCGCGGCGGGTTCCGGGTGGCCAGCCTGACGCAGAAGCAGAAGCGCCGGAATCCCGTCCCGCCGTTCACCACCAGCAAGCTCCAGCAGGAGGCGGCGCGCAAGCTCCGGTTCACCGCCCGGCGGACGATGCAGGTGGCCCAGCAGCTCTACGAGGGCATCGAGGTGAGCGACGGCGAGGCCGTGGGGCTCATCACCTACATGCGCACCGACTCTACCCGGTTGGCGCCCGAGGCCCAGGCGGAGGCGCGGGACTTCATCGCCCGCCGCTACGGCAAGGAGTTCCTGCCGGATCGCCCGCCCACGTACCGCAGCGGGAAGGGGGCCCAGGAGGCCCACGAGGCCGTCCGACCGACCTCGATCCTGCGCGAGCCGGCGGCGCTGGCGCCCTATCTCTCGCGAGAGCAGTTGGCGCTCTACACGCTCATCTGGAACCGCTTCGTGGCCTCGCAGATGCGTCCCGCCCTCTTCGACACCGCCACCGCCGACATCGCGGCCGGGTGCCTGACCTTCCGCGCCAGCGGCCAGCACCTGCGGTTTGCCGGCTTCATGCAGGTCTACGTGGAGGGGCGGGACGAGGCCGCCCAGGGGGAGGCCCCGGAGGGGGAAGGGGACGAGGAGCGGGCCCTGCCGGCCCTGGCCGAGGGGGATGTCCTGGACTGTCGGGGCGTTCTGCCCGCGCAGCACTTCACGCAACCGCCGCCGCGGTACACCGAGGCCTCGCTGGTCAAGGAGCTGGAGGAGCGGGGGATCGGCCGTCCCAGCACCTACGCGGCCATCCTGTCGGTGATCCAGAACCGGGACTACGCGGTGAAGGAGGAGGGGAAGTTCCGCCCGACGGAGTTGGGCGAGATCGTGGTGGATCTCCTGGTGGAGAGCTTCCCGCGCATCCTGGATCCGGGGTTCACGGCCCAGATGGAGACCAAGCTGGACGAGATCGAGGAGGGGAGCGTGGATTGGCTGGAGGCCATGCGGACCTTCTACGGGGCCTTCACCCGGTGGCTGGAGCAGGCCAAGCACAAGATGAAGAACATCAAGGCCATGGAGGAGCCCACGGAGGAGGCCTGCGAGAAGTGCGGCCGTCCGATGGTCGTCAAGTGGGGGCGGTTCGGCAAGTTCCTGGCCTGCTCGGGGTACCCCGAGTGCAAGAACACCAAGGAGCTGCCCGCCAACGGCGGCGCCCCGGCCGCCGGCGCGGATGGCAGCGGCGGCATCCAGGGAGAAGGAGAGCCCTGCGAGAACTGCGGAAAGCCCATGGTGCTGAAGCGCGGCCGGTTCGGTCCCTTCCTGGCCTGCTCCGGGTACCCCGAGTGCAAGACGGTGATCCGGGTCGCCAAGTCGGCGGCGCGGCCGCCCGAGCCGACCGACCTGATCTGCGACGCCTGCGGGGCCCCCATGGTCATCCGGGAGGGCCGCTTCGGCAGGTTCTACTCATGCAGCACGTATCCGAAGTGCAAGAACGTGAAGCCCATTCCCATCGGCGTGGACTGCCCCAAATGCGGCGCGCCCCTGACGGCCCGGCGCACCAAGCGCGGGCGGACGTTCTACGGGTGCAGCGCCTACCCGAAGTGCGACTTCACGCTGTGGGAGCGGCCGGTGGCCGAGCCCTGTCCGGCTTGCGGCGCCAAGTTCTTGGTGGAGAAGCGGCTGAAGCGCGGTGTGACCATCCGCTGCATCGCCGAGGGCTGCGACTACGAGCGGCCGGCGGATGCGACGGGGACGGGGCCGGCCGCCGTGGACGCGGGCGCGCCTGGGGAGGCGTCCGACCCGCTTGTCTCCGGTGGCGATCCCGCCAAGCGCCGCGCCAAGGGCTGACGGCCCGCCCCCTGCGGATATGCCCGAGCAGGCGATCACGGTGATCGGCGGCGGCCTGGCCGGCTGCGAGGCGGCCTGGCAGGCCGCACAGCAGGGGCTCCCGGTCCGCCTCTTCGAGATGCGGCCGCGGGCAACGACCGGGGCCCATCAGACCGACCGGCTGGCCGAATTGGTCTGCAGCAACTCCCTCAAGTCGGAGTCCCCGGAAGACGCCAGCGGCCTGCTCAAGGCCGAGATGCGGGCGCTGGGCTCGATCATCCTGGCCTGCGCCGAGGCCCATCGCGTCCCGGCCGGCTCGGCCCTGGCCGTGGACCGGGACGCCTTCGCCGCCGCGGTGACCCGCACCATCACGGAGCACCCCCGGATCGCCGTGGTCCGGGACGAGGTGCCGGCGCTGCCGGCCGCGCGGCCCCTCATCGTGGCCAGCGGCCCCCTTACCTCCGACCGCCTGGCCGCCGACCTGGCGGCCCGCTTTGCATCGCTCCTCGGCGGGGACCCGGCCGCGCCGCAGCACGGCCGCACCGGTCAGCTGCTGCACTTCTATGACGCCATCTCGCCCATCATCTCGGCCGAATCCATCGACCGGGAGATCGTCTTCGCGGCGGCGCGCTACGGCAAGGGGGGCGCCGACTATCTCAACTGCCCGCTGACCCGGGAAGAGTACCTGGCCTTTCGCGAGGCGCTGCTCCAGGGCGAGCGATATCCGCTCCACGACTTCGAGCGCCCGAACTACTTCGAGGGCTGTCTCCCCATCGAGGAGCTGGCGGAGCGGGGGGAGGACACCCTGCGCTACGGCCCCCTGCGGCCCGTCGGCCTCACGGATCCCCGCACGGGCCGGGGGGCGTACGCCGTGGTCCAGCTCCGGCAGGAGAACCGGGGCCCCGACGGGCGACCCACCATGTACAATCTGGTGGGCCTCCAGACCCGGTTGCGGCGGGGGGACCAGGCCAGGGCCCTGCGGCTCATTCCCGGCCTGGGGCAGGCGGAGATCCTTCGCTACGGGAGCGCCCATCGCAACACGTTCATCGCCGCACCGCTGCTCCTCGAGGCCACGCTGCAATTTCGGGGGGACCCGGCGCTGTTCTTCGCGGGTCAGCTCACCGGCGTGGAGGGCTACCTGGAGTCGGCGGCCACCGGCCTCCTGGCCGGCCTGAACGCGGCGCGCCTGTCGCGAGGCGAGCCGCCGATGGTGCCGCCGCCCACCAGCATGCTGGGGGGGCTCCTCCGCTACCTCACGCAGGCCGATGTGCGATCGTTCCAACCCATCAACGCCAACTTCGGCCTCCTGCCCCCCCTGGATCGGGTCGTCCGCGACCGCCGCCAGCGAAACCGCCTGCTGGTAGAGCGGGGGCGGGCCGATTTCCATGGCTGGCTGCTTCCGCTGGAGGCGGCTTTGCGCCACCTGTGACGGCCGCGGAGGAGTCCCGGGAGAGGCAAATCGCGCCTTTTCGCTTGATCTTTTCACCCGTCCAGCGTAGATTTCGCGCCAGGTGGCCGGTCGCCAGCTCCGTGCCGGGATGGCGGCTGGCCGTCTCGACTTTTGGGGGGAGCGTGCAGGCGGCCATCGCGGAGTACCTGACCTACCTCAAGGCAGAGCGCGACGCCTCGGCCCACACCCTGCGGAACTACCGGGTGGATCTCACACAATTCCTGGAGTTCCTGCGGGACCGCGAGCCGGGCCGGGCGGTCCCCGGTCCGTCCGCGGTGGATCACCTGGCCATCCGCGGGTTTCTGGCCCGGCTGCACGCGGCCGGGTTGGCGCGGACCAGCCTGGCCAGAAAGCTGGCCACGCTGCGATCGTTCTTCGCCTTCCTCTGCCGCCGCGGCGCACTGGAGGCGAACCCGGCGGCCCTGCTCCAGGGGCCGCGTCTCCCCGCTCGGGCCACGCCGCACCTGAGCGTGGATGAGGTGTTTCAACTGCTGGCGGCGACGGGGGGCGGGAACCCGGCCGCCGGAACGACGACCCGCGGCGCGCCGGCGGCGCCGGCCCTGCGCGACCGGGCCATCCTGGAGCTGTTCTACGCCTCCGGCCTGCGCATCGGCGAGCTGGTGGGGCTGAACCTGTCGGCCGTGGATCTGCAGGCGGGCCTGGTGCGCGTGCAGGGCAAGGGCCGGAAAGAGCGGATCGTTCCGGTGGGACGCACGGCGCGGGAGGCCCTGCGGGCCTATGTCGAGGGCGGCCGGGCCGGGCGGTTGCCGGACGGCCGGACGGCCGCGGGGGCGGAGCCGCTCTTCCTGAACCGGCGCGGGGGCCGCCTCACGGCGCGAAGCGTCTCCCGCATCGTGCTGCGCCACCTCCTGGCCAGCGGGCTGGGGAAGAAGATCACCCCCCACGGATTGCGCCACAGTTTTGCCACGCACCTCTTGAGCGCGGGGGCGGACCTGCGGAGCATCCAGGAGCTTTTGGGACACGCCCGCCTGAGCACGACGCAGCGCTACACGCATGTGGGGCTGGATCGCGTGCTGCAGGTGTACGACCAGGCGCATCCCCGGGCGCGGCTGACGGCCCTGGGGGCCGGGGCGGGGAAGCGATGAGCGCAATCCACGCCGGGCCGGGCGGGGAGATCGGCGGCGCCGGGGCATCCTCCGGCCCGCGGCTGCGCGGCACCACCATCGTCTCGGTCCGGCACCAGGGAAAAGTGGCCCTAGCCGGGGACGGCCAGGTCTCCTTCGGCGACGTGGTGATGAAGCATACCGCCAAGAAGGTCCGGCGGATGTACAACGACCAGGTCATCGCGGGATTCGCCGGGGCGGCGGCGGATGCCTTCGCGCTGTTCGGCCGGTTCGAGGCCAAGCTGGAAGAGTACTCGGGGAATCTCGCCCGCGCCGCCGTGGAGCTGGCCAAGGACTGGCGGACGGATCGGGCCCTGCGGCGCCTGGAGGCCCTGCTGGCGGTGGTGGACAAGACGTCGTCCCTGATCATCTCGGGCACGGGGGACGTGATCGAGCCCGACGACGGAATCATCGGCCTGGGCTCCGGCGGCGCCTACGCGACCGCCGCCGCCCGCGCCCTGGTGCGCCACTCCGACCTCACGGCTCGGCAGATCACGGAGGAGGCCCTGCGCATCGCCGCCGGCCTGTGCGTGTACACCAACGAGCAGATCACGATCGAGGAGTTATAGGCACCATGGAGCTGGCACGCATCGCGCTCGCCAAGGCGCCGGCCCGGCGGACCGAGGTTCCGGGGCCCGGTTTGGAGGAGCGACTGACCCCCCGCCAGATCGTGGCGGAGCTGGATAAGTACATCATCGGCCAGCAGGAGGCCAAGCGCGCGGTGGCCGTGGCGCTCCGCAACCGCTGGCGCCGGCACAAGCTGCCTCCCGAGCTGCGGGACGAGGTGGCCCCCAAGAATATCATCATGATCGGCCCCACCGGCGTGGGGAAGACCGAGATCGCCCGCCGCCTGGCCCGTCTGGCCGAGGCCCCCTTCATCAAGGTGGAGGCGTCCAAGTACACCGAGGTGGGGTACGTGGGCCGGGACGTGGAGTCCATGGTCCGCGATCTGGTGGAGCTGGCGGTCAACATGGTCCGCCAGGAGAAGACCCACATGGTGAAGGCGCGGGCGCAGGAGCTGGCCGAGGAGCGTCTGCTCGACCTCCTCCTGCCGGCCTCGCGCCCCGCGGCCTACGGGCCGGCCGCGGCCCCGGACGCCGGGACGGCCCAGGACACGCGGGAGAAGCTGCGCCAGCGGCTGCGGGAAGGGGCGCTGGACGACCGCACCGTCGAGGTGGAGGTGACCAGCAAGAGCTTTCCCCTGGTGGATGCGCTGGGCGGTCAGGGCATGGAGGAGGTGCAGGAGAACCTCAAGGAGATGCTGGGCAACTTCCTCCCTCCGCGGAGCAAGCGGCGGAAGGTCAAGGTGCACGAGGCCCGCCGGCTCCTGGTGCAGGAGGAGGCGGACAAGCTGGTGGAGAAGGAGGACGTGGTCAGCGAGGCCATCTCCCGCGTGGAAAACTCCGGCATCGTGTTCTTGGACGAGCTGGACAAGATCGCCGGCCGCGAGGCGACCCACGGACCGGACGTGTCGCGGGAAGGGGTCCAGCGGGACCTCCTGCCTCTGGTGGAGGGCAGCAGCGTCAGCACCAAGTACGGGCTGGTGCGGACGGACCACGTCCTGTTCATCGCGGCCGGGGCCTTCCACGTCTCCAAGCCGTCGGACCTGATCCCCGAGCTGCAGGGCCGCTTTCCGCTCCGCGTCGAGCTGCAGAGTCTGACCCAGCAGGACTTCGTCCGCATCCTGACCGAGCCGGAGACCGCCCTCACCAAGCAGTACCTGGCCCTGCTGGCCACGGAGAGCGTGGAGCTCCACTTCACCCCGGAGGCCGTCGAGGAGATCGCCCGGATCGCCACCGAGGTGAACCGGGCCGCGGAGAACATCGGGGCGCGCCGGCTCTACACCATTATGGAGCGGCTGCTGGAGGAGATCTCGTTCGAGGCACCCCACATGGCGGGCGTGCGGGTGGAGATCACGGCCGAGATGGTGCGGCAGCGGCTGGCCGCCATTGTGAAGGACCAGGATCTGAGCCGGTACATTCTGTAACGTCGGGACCGGGCTCCGGACCGTGCGGGTCCGGGGGGCGCCCGGACCCCGTGGGTTTCCACTTCAGACGAGCGGTGCGGCATGGATACGATCCTGGTAGTGGACGACGATCGGTTGTTCCTGGCCCTGGCCCGGGACGAGCTGGAAAAGGCGGGATTCGGCGTACTGTCGGCGGAGGGGGCCAGGGAGGCGCTGGAGATCCTGGGGAAGCAGCCGGTCCAGGCGATCATCATGGACGTGGTGATGCCCGAGATGGACGGACTGGAGCTCTTGCCCCGCCTGCGCAAGGAGCACCCCAAAACTCCCGTGATCGTGGTGAGCGGCCGCGCCTCCTTCCTCACCGGGGTGCAGGCCATGCGGCTGGGCGCGGCGGACTTCCTGCGCAAGCCCCTGAACTTCGACGAGATGGTGCGAACCGTGACGGGGGCCATCCAGCAGAGCCAGGGGGCCCTGCCCGTCCCCGAGCGGATGGCCCAGCTGGCCCGCCTCCAGAAGAGCGCCCTGGAACTGGCCAACATGATCCGGTTCGATACGCTGGGCGAGTTCCTGAAGGATAGCGGGGCGCTCTACCAGAAGGTCATTGACCTGATGGCCGTGGTGCTGGACGTGGAGATCGTCTCCCTCATGCTCCTGGACGAGTCGGAGGGGATCCTGCGCATCGTGCAGGCCCGGGGACTGGATCCGGAGGTGCAGCGGAACGCATCGAACGCGGTCGGCGAGGGGATCTCGGGCTGGGTGGCCAAGACGGGCGAGCCGCTCTTGATCCGGGACCTGTCCACCGATCCCACCTTCAACGCGCGCGAGCGGAATCCGAAGTACCGGACCAGCTCCCTGATGTGCGTGCCCCTGAAGGTGAACGGCAAGACCATCGGGGTCATGAACGCCAACAACAAGGAGACGGGCGAGCCGTTCGACGAGCACGACCTGGCGATGTTCACCACCTTCTCCTGCGTGGTCTCCCTCAGCCTGGCGACGGCCCAGCTGTACGAGCAGCTGACGTCTTCGGTGGACGAGCTGGCCGTCACCAACGCGCGCCTGGCGCGCGCCAACGTGGAGCTGGAAGCCCGGGTCAAGGAGCTGCAGAGCCTGAAGAGCAGGACCGGCCGGTTCTGAGGACGCGAGATGGACATCCACTCCAGTCGGGCCGAGATCATCATCGAGGCGCTGCCGTTCATCCGCGCCTTCCACGGGAAGACTGTGGTGGTCAAATACGGCGGCAACGCCATGGTGGACGGGCGGTTGACCACGGCCATCATCCAGGACGTGGTCCTGATGGGGCTGGTGGGGATGCAGCCCGTGATCGTGCACGGCGGCGGGCCGCAGATCGACCAGGCCATGCAGGCGTCCGGGTTGAAGCCCACGTTCGTCCAGGGGCTTCGGGTGACGGACGCCGAGACCATGCGGATCGTCGAGCGCGTCCTGGTGGGGGAGATCAATCAGGAGATCGTAGCCCTCATCGGCCGCCTGGGAGGGGCGGCCATCGGCCTCTCCGGGAAGGATGGGGGCCTGATCCGGGCCCGCAAGGCCCCGCCGGTGGCGGGCCCCGGCGGGGAGAAGCTGGATCTGGGCCTGGTCGGCGAGGTGGCCCGCGTGGACCCCAAGGCCATCCGAACCGTGCAGGGGGCCGGCTATATCCCCGTGGTGGCGCCCACCGCCGGCGACGAGACGGGCAACACCTACAACATCAACGCGGATATCGTGGCCGGCGAGGTGGCCGCCGCCCTGGGGGCGGAGAAGCTGGTCCTCTTGACCGACACGGACGGGATCCTGGATCGGCAGGGACAGCGCCTGTCCACCCTGACCCGCCTGGAGGTAGAGCGTCTGGCGGGGGACGGGACCATCACCAGGGGGATGCTGCCCAAGGTCCAAGCCTGCCTGATCGCCCTGCAGGGCGGCGTGCGCAAGACCCACATCATCAACGGAACCAGGCTGCACGCCCTCATCGAGGAGCTGCTCACACCCGAGGGCGTGGGCACGGAGATCGTGGCCTGAGCGGAACCGAGCCGCGGCCGCGTCGAGGGAGCCGGAGCATGACCACGCAGGAGCTGCTGGCGGCGTCGTCGAAATACCTGGCCAACACCTATGCGCGCTTTCCCATTGTGCTGATGCGGGGGCAAGGCGTCCGCGTGTGGGATTCGGAGGGCCGGGAATACCTGGATTTCGTAGGGGGGATCGCCGTGGACGCCCTGGGGCACTGCCACCCGCGCATGGTGGCGGCCATCCGGGAGCAGGCGGAGCGGTTGATCCACGTGAGCAACCTCTACCACATCGAGCCCCAGATCCGGCTGGCCCGGCTGCTCTGTGAGAACTCCTTCGCCGACCGGGCCTTTTTTTGCAACAGCGGCGCCGAGGCCAACGAGGCCGCCATCAAGCTGGCCCGCAAGTACGCCAAAGACCGCTGGAGCAGCGATCGCACCGAGATCATCGTCATGCATCACTCCTTCCACGGCCGGACACTGGCCACCGTGACGGCCACCGGCAACGAGAAGTACTGGCACGGCTTCGAGCCCCTGATGCCGGGCTTCAAGCACGTGCCGTACAACGATCTGACGGCAGTGGAGCGCGCCCTGGACTCCCACACCTGTGCCGTGCTGGTCGAGCCGGTGCAAGGGGAGGGCGGGGTGAACGTGCCGGGGGACGAGTACCTGCCGGGGCTCCGCCGGCTCTGCGACCAGGCCGGCGCGCTGCTCATCCTCGACGAGGTCCAGTCCGGGATGGGGCGGACGGGGAAGCTCTTCGCCTGCCAGCACTGGGGAGTCGAGCCGGACATCATGACCCTGGCCAAGGCGCTGGCTGGCGGCATCCCGATGGGGGCCATGCTGGCGCGCGAGGCGGTGGCGGCGAGCTTCGTGCCCGGGACGCACGCCTCCACGTTCGGAGGGACGCCGTTCGTCTCGGCCGTGGCCGTGGCCGTCGTCGAGACCATGCTTCAGGAGGATCTGCCGGGGAACGCGGCGCGGGTTGGGAAGTACTTCCTGGATCGGCTGAGCGCCCTCCGGACCCGCTTCCCGCTGATCGTCGCGGTGCGGGGGAAAGGGCTGCTCTTGGGGATGCAGGTGTCGATTCCGGCCCGCAACATCGTGGCCGCCTGCATGGAGCGCGGGCTCCTCACCCTCACGGCCGGCGATCAGGTCGTCCGGTTCGCGCCGCCCCTGATCGTCAGCGAGGCGGACGTGGATCGGGCGGTCGCGATCCTCACCGAAGCGCTCGAACGGGTGAGCAAGTAAGCAATGCAAAACCGACAATGAAAAATGGAAAACCGGCCGAATGGATGCAAGGGCCGGTGCCTGGCTTGCCATTGTCGGTTGTCGGTTTTCCATTGTCCGTTTTCAATTTTCGATTGACTCGAGGTCTCCCATGAATCGCCACCTGATCACCCTGGACGATCTCACGGCTGACGACGTCCAGGGGCTGTTCGATCTGGCCGCCGCGCTGAAGATGAAGCGGCGGCAGGGGTTGCCGCACGCGCTGCTCACCGGCAAAACCCTGGCCCTGATCTTCGAGAAGCCGTCGCTCCGCACCCGGGTGACGTTCGAGGCGGGGATGACCCAACTGGGCGGACACGCCGTCTATCTGGCGCCCGCGGACATCCGTTTGGGAGAGCGGGAAACGGTGCAGGACGCCGCCCGGAACCTGGAGCGCTGGGTGGACGGAATCGTGGCCCGCACCTTCAGCCACCAGATGGTGGAGCGGCTGGCCTCGTACTCCAGCGTCCCGGTCATCAACGGCCTGACCGACGGCCACCATCCGGTGCAGATCCTCTGCGATATGTTCACGCTGTGGGAAAAGCGGGGCGCCCTCCAGGGCCTGCACATCGTATTCGTCGGGGACGGCAACAACGTCTGCCATTCCTGGCTGCAGGGGGCGGCCAAGATGGGGATGCGCTTCACGCTGGCCTGCCCCGCCGGATACGAGCCGGATTCGATTGTAATGGAGCGCGCGCTCCACGACGCGGCGGCAACCGGCGCCCGCCTGCGGGTGACCCACGACGCCGGGGACGCCGCGCGGGAGGCCGATGTCCTGTACACCGACGTCTGGGCCAGCATGGGCCAGGAGGACGAGCGCGCCAAGCGCCTGCGCGACTTCCAGCTGTTCCAGGTGGATGCGCGGCTGGTGGGACTGGCCCGGCCCGAGGTGCTCGTCATGCACTGTCTCCCCGCCCACCGCGGGGAAGAGATCACCGGCGAGGTCTTGGACGGGCCGCGGAGCATCGTCTTCGATCAGGCGGAGAACCGCCTGCACGTGCAGAAGGCGATCTTGGTCACGCTGATGGGCGGCACAGCCTAGCAGGCTGCTGAAAAAGGCCCACCTGCGGCTCCGCCGACCGGCCGTACCGGTGATCGGATGTCCGGGGGATCGAACCATGCGGGTTGAGGGGAAGGTTGCCGTCGTCACCGGCGGGGGGGCCGGCATCGGTCGGGCCATCGTCCTGGCGCTGGCGCGGGAAGGGGCAGATCTCCTCGTTGCCGACATCAGCGCGCCTGCAGCCGAGTCGGTGGCCGGGGAGGTGCGCGCGGCGGGTCGCCAGGCGTGGACCCTTCCGGTGGACGTGCGGAGCGAGGCGGCCGTCCGGTCGGCCCTGGCCGAGGGGATGCGCCTGGCGGGCCGGATCGATATCCTGGTGAACAACGCCGGGGTGACTCCCAACGTCGGCCTCCCCTTCACGCGGCAGGTGGAGGCGGACTGGGACAAGGTCTTCGGCGTGAACCTTAAGCCGGTCTTCTTTACCTGCAAGGCCCTGGCGCCCCACTTCATGGAGCGGAGGGCGGGCAAGATCGTGAACATCGCGTCGGTGGCGGGGCCCCTCTCCAGCTCGTCTATGCCGTCCTACAGCGTCGTGAAGATGGGCGTGATCACCTTCACCAAGATCGTGGCCAGAGATCTGGCGCCGTACGGCGTCAACGTGAACGCCGTCTGCCCGGGACTCCTGTGGACGGACATGTGGAAGCAGCTCGGGGACGTGATGCGGGCCACTGACCCGACCTACGCCGACCTCACCCCCCGGCAGATGTTCGAGCGGCGGGTGCAGGAGTGGATCCCCATGCGGCGGGAGCAGACGCCGGAAGACATCGGCCACGCGGTGGTGTTCCTGGCCTCGGAGGAGGCCCGCAACATCACCGGCCAGGCCTTGATGGTGGACGGCGGCATCGTTATGTAGAGGCAAGGGTTCCGCGGCGCCGCGGTCGCGCGGTGCCGTGCAGGGGGGACTGGAGGCGGCATGAGCGAGGTCAAGAAGATCGTCCTGGCGTACTCGGGGGGACTGGACACGTCCGTTATCCTGCGCTGGCTGATCGAGACGTACCGGTGCGAGGTCGTGGCCTTCGTGGCCGATATCGGACAGGGGGAAGAGGTGGAGCCGGTCCGGGAGAAAGCCATCCGCACCGGGGCCAGCGCCTGCTACGTCGAGGACCTCCGGGAGGAGTTCGTCCGGGATTTCGTCTTTCCCTGCCTCATGGCCAACGCCCTGTACGAGGGACGCTACCTCCTGGGCACCTCCATGGCGCGCCCCCTCATCGCCAAGGGACAGATGGCCGTGGCCCGGCAGGTGGGGGCGGATGCCGTCTCGCACGGGGCCACCGGCAAGGGCAACGACCAGGTGCGCTTCGAGCTGACCTACTTCGCCCTGGATCCCCACATCCGCATCATCGCCCCCTGGCGCGAGTGGACGTTCCGCTCGCGGACGGACCTGGTGGAGTACGCCAAGCAGCACGGCATTGCGACCCCGGTGACGGCAGAGCGGCCCTACTCCAGCGATCGCAATCTGTTTCACATCAGCTTCGAAGGGGGGATCCTGGAGGACCCCTGGGCCGAGCCGCCGGAGAAGATGTACGTTCTCAGCGTCTCGCCCGAGGTCGCGCCCAACCGGCCGACCACCATCGAGGTGGAGTTCGAGCAGGGCATCCCGGTGGCGGTGGACGGGGTGCGGATGAGCCCGGCGACTCTGCTGGCCCACCTGAATCGCCTGGGGGGTGAGAACGGGATCGGGCGGGTGGACATGGTGGAGAACCGCTACGTTGGGATGAAGTCGCGCGGGGTCTACGAGACACCCGGCGGGACCATCCTCCAGGTGGCCCACCGGGCCGTGGAGTCGATCACGATGGATCGGGAGGTGATGCACCTGCGCGACTCGTTGATCCCCCGCTTCGCCGAGCTGGTCTATTACGGCTACTGGTACGCGCCGGAGATGGAGGTCCTGCAGGCCACCCTGCGGGAGTGCCAGAAGCCGGTGACGGGGACCGCCCGGCTCAAGCTGTACAAGGGGAACTGCGACGTGGTGGGCCGGAAAGCCGCCGTCTCCCTTTATGATCCGGCGTTTGCCACCTTCGAGGCGGACCAGGTCTACCAGCAGGCGGATGCCACCGGCTTCATCCGCCTGAATGCCCTTCGCCTGCGCATCCGGGCGCTCAGCCGGGGGGGCGGGCCGAGGACAGGGGGGACCGCATGAACCGGAAAAAGAAGTTGTGGGGCGGTCGCTTCCAGGCAGGCACGCATCAGCAGGTGGAGGCCTTCACGGCCTCCATCCACTTCGATCAGCAGCTGGCGCCCCAGGACATCGCGGGGAGCATCGCCCACGCCCGCATGCTGGGCAAATGCGGGATCATCGGCAAGGCGGAGGCGGAGCAGATCGAGACCGGCCTGACCGAGATCCAGGCGGAGATCGCCCAGGGTCAGTTCCGTTTCGATCCGGGCCTGGAAGACATCCACATGCACATCGAGCGACGCCTGATCGAAAAGATCGGCGACGTGGGGGGCAAGCTCCACACCGGCCGCAGCCGGAACGACCAGGTGGCCCTGGACCTGCGCCTGTACCTGCGGGAGGCCATCCGGCAGATCCGCGAGCAGCTACGCGCCCTCCAGCGGGCCCTGGTGGGCAAGGCCGAGCTGCACCTGGACACCATCCTGCCCGGGTACACCCACCTCCAGCGGGCGCAGCCGATCCTGCTGGCCCACCATCTGATGGCCTACTTCGAGATGTTCCAGCGGGACCGGGATCGGCTGGACGAGTGCCTGCGCCGGGTGAACGTGCTGCCACTGGGGGCGGCCGCGCTGGCGGGAACCAGCCTTCCCATCGACCGGGCATACGTGGCCAAGCTGTTGGAGTTTCCCGCCGTGGCCGCAAACAGTGTGGACGCCGTGTCCGACCGGGACTTCGCCGTGGAGTTCCTCGCCTGCGCGGCCCTGATTGCCATGCACCTGTCGCGACTGGCGGAGGAGCTGGTGCTCTGGGCCAGCGCCGAGTTCGGGTTCATCGAGCTGCCCGACGCCTTCGCCACCGGCTCCAGCATCATGCCGCAGAAGAAGAACCCGGATGTGGCCGAGCTGACGCGCGGGAAGACCGGCCGCGTCTACGGCTCGCTGATGGCCCTGCTGACGACCATGAAGGGGCTTCCGCTGAGCTACAATCGTGACCTGCAGGAGGACAAGGAGCCGGTCTTCGACGCGGTGAAGACGCTCCGCCAAACGCTGGATGTGTTCCCGCCCTTGCTCAGCACCATCACCGTGCGGGCCGACCGGATGCGGGCGGCGGCCGCCGACGGTTTCCTGAACGCGACCGACCTGGCCGATTACCTGGTCACCAAGGGGGTCCCTTTCCGCGAGGCCCACGAGGCGGTGGGGCGTCTGGTGCGGGAGTGCCTGGAAACGAACCAGCGGCTGGAGGCGCTTCCCCTCACGCGCCTGCGCCATTTCTCGCCGGCCATCGGGCCCGATGTGTTCAAATACATCGGCCTGGAGGCCTGTGTCGAGCGTCGGCGCTCGATAGGCGGCACCAGCTCCCGCCTGGTGGGCGAGGCCATCGCCCAGGCCAAGCGGACGCTCCGCCGACCATGAGCCGATCGCCCGGCCGCGGCTCCCGAGGTCTCGCGCTGGCGGGTCTGATCCTGGTGCTGTGCCTGCTGCCGGCCTGCGGGCGCAGGGCGGCACCCCTGCCCCCCTTGCCAACGGTCCCCCAGGCAGCAGGCTCCCTCGCCGCCGTGGTGGAGGAGAACGCCATTCTTGTCACCTGGGCGCGTCCCACCCGCAACCAGGACGGCACGCCGCTGCAAAATCTGGCAGCCTTCCGGCTCTTCCGCGCCATGGAAGGCCCTCCGGCGGCGCCGGCGCCGGCCAGTCCGACGTTTTCCCTGCTGGCCACCATCCGTGCCGAGCATCCGGACAATGCTGCGGTGCTGGGCGACCAGTACGCCTTTCGCGACGACACTGCCCAAGCCGGCCTGCGCTACGCGTACAAGATCCAGGCCGTAAATACCAAGGACGGGGTCGGCGCCATGTCGGCGGAGGCCGTGGTCGATTTCGCGCCCCCGCCCCCCCCGCCGGTCGACCTGAAGGCCACGGCGGGCGATGGGATGGTCGATCTCACCTGGCAGCCCCCGGCCGAGGGGGCCGGCGGCGTGGTCGGCTACAACATTTACCGCGGGACCCGGCCGGACGTCTTTGACCCGCTCCCCATCAACGGTCCTCCCGTGACCACCACCCGTTTCCGGGATGGCGCCGTGACCAACGAGACCACCTACTACTACGTGGTGCGGAGCGTAGCGTCAGAGCGGCCGCCCTGGCGCGAAAGCGTGGACTCCGCCCAGGCCTCGGCCGCGCCCCAGGACTTCACCCCCCCGGAGCCGCCGCGCGGGCTGATCGCCATCCCTGGTCCGGGGAGCGTGGCGCTGACCTGGCATGCCAACCCCGAGCCGGATCTCCTGGGGTACCAGGTCTACCGCCAAGAGCCGCCCAGCGCCAAGCTGGTGCAGCTCACCACCCAGCCGATCCCTGCAACGACATACACCGACCGCAGCGTGAAATCTGGCGGCACCTACGTCTACTCCATCACCGCCGTGGACCGCTCTCCCCATCGGAACGAGAGCGCCCCGTCCGCAGAGGTCCAGGTCCGCGTCCCATAAGGCCGGCCGGGACCCCCGATCGCCGCGTTCTTTGCCAGACAAGTCGCATGCCGGTGGGTATCCCGCGTCCGGTGCGCACGGTGCGCTGTCCCAAGGTGATGGGCCGCGCACGCATCGCCCGCTCGACCTCGCGGGTACGGCCGGCATCAGAGCGCAGCGGACATTTCGGTCGGTCAGGGAGCCTTGACAGGCGAGGACTACCGGGGAAGAATGCGCCTGGCAAGGCCGGGCACAACGCGATCCCGGAACGGGCGGCGAGATGAGGTCTCAGCCGGTCCTCCGGTAGGCGTGGGGACGGGCGGAGGCCCTTGCAGAGCTGAGGAGGCTGTTATGACGAAGCGTGCGTTCCTGTTCATCCTGGTGCTTGCACTCGCGGCACTGCCGCACGTCGCGGAGGCGCAGGCGACTGGTTCCCCGTTGAAGATCGGTCTGGTCGGTGCCGGACGAGAGGGCGGCGCACTCGGCACGCTCTTCGTGAAGGCCGGTCACCCGGTGATGTTCTCGTCGCGCCATCCCGAGGATTTGAAGGGTCTCGTCGCCGGGCTCGGGCCGCTCGCACGGGCCGGCACGGTCGACGAGGCCGTCACCTTCGGCGACGTCGTGCTGATTGTCGTCCCCTACACGGCGATGGAGCAGATCGGCCAGGCGCATGCGACCGCCCTCGCCAAGAAGGTGCTGGTGATCGATGTGAGTAACCCGATCGCACGGCGCGATGGCGAAGACTTCGTCACGTCGGTCAACGGAGAGGGTGGACCGGGACTGATGACCGCGAAGCTCCTGCCGGGGGTGCCCCTCGTCCGCGCGTTCAATGCGATCGGCTCCGGCAGGCTGGCCGCGCTCGCCCATCGTGCAGGCGGGCCGGTCGGAGTGCCGATCGCGGGCGACGATCCGCAAGCGATCGCGGTGGCGGAGAGCCTCATTCGTGAGATCGGGTTCGAGCCCGTGCTTGTCGGCGGGCTGGCCATGGGCAAATATCTGGTGCCGGGGACGCCGCTCGCGGGCGAGCACACGCCGGCGGAGATTCACCAGATCGCCGGCGGTCTGCACTGAGGCAGTTGCGACCACGCTCGGCCCCGCCCGCCGCCTGCGCTCCTTGCCGCGCAGCAGATCCAACGCCGGACTCCAGTCGGGCGAGGTCGAGCAGGTGCGCGCCCGCGGCCTGTCGCGGTCGGGGCGGCTGGCCCCCTCTGAGTTTCTCTCGGCAAGGCCGCCGTGGCTCGTCGACCCTCCGTCCCCGTGTCGTCCCCCGGTTGCGCGGGGACTGCGCCGCCGTTCATAAGGGTGCTAACCCCACTCCGGAAAAATCTCACCGCCACGTCGCCAAGAATGGCATACGTGGAATGGGCGGAGCGCACGGGGGCCAGAACGGCCTCGAATCCCCAGAAAGCGCCCCGGGGCCAAGACTCACTGCCTCCGATCCCTGGCGATTGTGGATAGTGGCGCCATGGCGGCCAAGAGTTTCTTCTGTCCAGAGCTCATTTTCAGCTTCGCCTGGATGTAGTCGGGCATGCGCTCCCTCCCGCAAGAGCCCCGAGGGGCGCCTACGGCAACTGCTCGGGAAGCGGCTTGTCGGCTGGCGGGCCTAGCCCTGCACAGCGGCCCGGGACTTGTCCGACCACGGGCTATACCCAGGTCAGCCTCCATTCCCCCGGGCTTTCACCTTGCGCATTCGCTGGTGCCCCGCGCTCGCGACGGATGCCTCGACAACGGCCAAAAGGGCCTCGGCACGAAACGGCTTCGTGAGGCACGCCGCGGCGCCGGCCTCGAAGGCCCGGTGGTTAAGGGCGCTATCCTCCACCGCCGTCAGGAAGACCACCGGGATCGGCGCGGTGAGGGGGTTCGCCTTCAGTTGCCGGCACACCTCGTAGCCGTCGAGGTCCGGCATCCGGACATCCAAGAGGATGAGGGCCGGCCGCAGACTCGCCGCCTTGGCGAGGCCCCCCGTCCCGTCGGCGGCCTCCATGGGCTCATACCCTGCGCTTTGAAGGATCTCCCGGACTGCACTGCGAAGGCCAGGCTCGTCGTCCACGATGAGCACGCACTGTCTCGCCATGGTCTCTCCCCGGGGGTTCAAGATGGGGACTGCTGTACGTCCCATGCGTTCACGGCGGCTACCACCAAGAGGGCGGCCTTGAGGCCCCGCGCCTGCTCGGGAGTCATCTCGGTGAAGACGACGCCGCTCTCGTGGGCCTTGGGCCCGAGCCTTTCGGCCATGAACTTCCTGGTGTAAGGCCGCGTCCAGGCGACCCGGCCGGGGAAGCGCACCAGCCCCAGGGCCCGGGGGAAGTCCACCACGCACCCCGCCCCCACCTCGAGGGGGTCCTCGTGCAGGATGCGCGCCCCCTTGGCGCTCAGGTCCAGGAGGGTCGCTGCCCAGAACCCCAGCTCGGGGCGGCCGAGGCGGTGCGGCACGAACAGCCGCACGACCTGGCGACGTTCGGGTATCGCGTCCATGGTCCCCTCCCCGTCCTTGCCGTATTCGGGGCTACGGGCCCCGCCGCCGCGTGAGGAGCCGGTACGCCGCGGTCCCCGCCCACGCCAGTACGCCCAGCCCGAACAGGGAAACGTAGAGGGCCTGGAGGGGGTGCCACACCCACTCGGCCGCGGGGACGCTCAGGAAGATCGCCAGGCTCCAGAGGCAGAGGAACCGCAGGCTGACCCCCTCCCAGCCGGCCCGCCGGCGGGTGATGGAGCCCCAGAGCAGCTCCACACCCACCCAGGCCAGGAGGGCGAGCGGGAGTGTCCCTAGGATGGTGGCACGGAGCGCCGCAAGGTAGGCGGAAAGCATGGCCTCAGTTCCTTTCCTCGGGGACCTCGGGACTCGCCTTCCGCCCCAGGACCTGCTCGACGGCTCGAACGACCTGCTCCGGGTCGAAGGGCTTCCGGAGGCTCAGGGTAGCGCCGGCTTCGGCCCCCTTCGCCTCCAGCTCCGGATCGTTCACCGCCGTCAGGAGGATGATGGGGATATGCTGGAGGACTCGATTAGCCCGCAGGCGCCGACAGACCTCGTACCCGTCCATCCTCGGCATCAGGATGTCCAAGAGGATCAGCGCCGGGCGCTCCTTGCTGGCGATGGCGATGCCGGCGAGCCCGTGCGTGGCCAGGACGACCCGGTAGCCGTGGGCTTCCAGGGCATCCGTGCACACGCCGAGCACGAGTCGATCATCATCGATACAGAGGATCGTCGGGCGGGCGCTTGCCGCCGGGGATTCATCCTGCATGTGGTCGTCTCCTCTCCGTCTCCCCTCTCCCGTGGCGCAGGGCGGATTCCTCGCCCTCGCCAGGGTCGATCACGGCCCGCGGCGGCCCCCGGTTGAGCTTCGGGGAGACGGGATCACGCGAAGTCCTCCGCCCGGAGTCCCGTCTCCAGGTCCCGCGCCGGGCCCGCCCCCCCCGGGCCATGGTTTGCCCGCGATGGGCACTATGTGTGTCAATTTCACACCGTTGCAGTGTGCCACGAAGTCCGTTCCCTTTTTTCCCGGCGCCCGCGGGATTGCCTTCGGCAACTCGCCCGCTGCGCGGCCCGGAGCTGCGTCGTCGGCCAATTGACCGGGGCCAGCGGCTTCAGGGTCGCCTCCAGATCGTCTTGCCCTCCTCGTCGAACAGGTAGAACGCCGGTCCCTCCTTGGTGACGTTCAGCCAGGCGCGGTCTTTGCCGTTCGCGTCGGCCAGTCGCAGGTTCGGCCCGTCCTTGGCCACGGCTAGCCGGGTCCGGGGCTTGCCGTTCTCGTCGTACAGGGCCAGCACCGGCCACCCTTTGTCCAGGGCCACCATCGCGCGGAATTTGCCGTCCTCGTCGGCCAGGGCGAGCGACGGCCCGCTCTCGGTCACGGTCAGCTGGACGCGATTCTTGCCATGCTCATCGAACAGCAGAAGCCCCGTCGCGTCCTTGACCACGCCCAGCGCGGCCCGCAGCGTCCCCTTTCCGTCTTTCAGGACGAACCCCTCCGCCTCCACGATCCGCGGCCTCGGCATTGCCTGGCCCATGACCAGCCCGGCCACGGCCAACACCACCACCGCAATGCCTGCTCCCCGCAACCTCCGGTTCTGCCGTTCCACCTTCGCCAGCCGGTGCGCGAGAGCTTGAATGTCATCTGACTGTGCTGGCATGGCCGCCTCCTCTTCTGGTCTGCCCTCTGCCCACGGCGGCCGGGAGCCGCCCTGTCCCCCGTCGGGTGCGGGGGCGGGACAAGGACCGTTACTGTGTGGTGTCCCGTGGGCGAAGCCCCCGCCCGCTGCCGTTCTGGAGTTCCCGGAGCCGGGCCCCCGCGATCAGGCCAATGACCTTCGCCTCGTCGCTGGCGTCAGCCGCCTGGGAGGCGCGCACGAGGCCCGCTTCATCTGTTGGTGCAGTGCAGCCCTTTTCGACCGCTCAGCCGCTGAGCGCCCAGTTGACCGACCCCTCGGGCTCCGCCGTGTAGCCCATGTACGTCGCGAGCTCTGGGGGGTGCCCGGCTCGGTGCAGCGGGCGAACACTGTCACGGCGACCATGGCCCCCTGGGCCCAGGCGAACCTCTCCACGCTGCCCGCCGCGAAACCCTGACGCCACTCCGCGATCGTTTGTTCAGCTGTGGGCTTCGGCTCGGCCACCGAGGCCGCGGACCCGGCGAGGACCACCGCGCTGACGACGACCAGGACGGCCACCGTGCTGTTCCTCATCCCGCTCCCCCTCACGCCAGCACAATACAAGGGCCCTTGACCACACCGGGCCAAGGGCCTACGCTTGGAGTTGCGCCGCACCTGGTCCGAGCAGGTCGCGGTCAATTGGGGGGCCTCGTCGGTCGCACGGCGGCGCCCTTCGTATTGCTCGGGATGCTGTGACGCTACGCCTGAAGGACTGGGCCTGTCAAGCCTCCTGGTCGCGCCCTAATCTCCGGCTAAGCGGTGGCCAGCCGGGCGATCTTGCGCCGCGCCCGGACGAGCAAGGCGTGCTGCAGGGCGCCCGAGAGCCGCAAGAGCGTCCGTCGGGCATGCGCGACGACCTTCCCGACGGTGTTGAACAGCAGGAACCGGAGACGCTTCGGCCGGGCGGTCCGGAGATCTCCGGGTAAGGTCAACCGCTTGAGCGCGGTGAGCAGGTTGTAGGTGAGCACGTTCAGCCGGAACCAGGCGGCGTTCGCCCCGAACTTCCCACTGGGCAGCGCGGCGGCCGCCAGCTCGGTCTTGAGGACGTGATGGGTGTGCTCGATGGTCCCTGCTTTCTCCCGGTGCCACCGGAGGATCGTGAGCCCATCCTCCGGCCGATTGGTGACCACGGCGAAGTACTGCACGCTACTCCCGTCGGCGAAGAGGCTCCCCTGGCGTCGCTGGATACGCACCGCGAGGTAGCGGCGAACGCACGGCCGCGCCTTCCGGTGATCGCCATCCTCGGGGACGTAGGGGACTTCGGCCCAGGCCCGGATCGCCTCGGGCTCCTCCCGCTCGAGCTGCCAGGCGGCCGCGGGGAGGCGCCGGATCTCGGCCTGGAGCTGCGCGGACATATCGGCGCTAATCGCGTAGGCGATTTTCTTCTCCTCGCACCAGCGGAGGACCTCCGTCTCGTAGAGGGCGCTGTCGGCCCGCAGGGAGATGCGGTCCACGCCCTGGGGCAAGTTGGCCACCGCCTGTTCGAGGACGCGCACGTTGCCGCACCCGGCGGGCACCTGGCCATCGCGGAACTGGTCGTGCACGATGACATCGTGCTCGGCCCAGAGGACCACGACGGGCTGGTAGCCCCGGGTCCCGTCGTAGGCCACGGTCGCCGCGTCCTTGTGGCTCTCGACGAGCGTCGCGTCCACATCCAGGGTGGCCGTCGCCGCCCGGGCCCCGCGCTGGACGCCCGCGACCAGCGTCCGGTTCGCCTGTCCGAGGCCCGCCAAGGGGGCGGACTCCAGGGGGACCGTGGCCGCGGGCCCGGCCACCCAGAGCGGCCCGTCCTCCACGTGGAAGGCCTCGAGGAAGTCCCGGACCGTGGTCGCGGCCTACCCGCTACACAAAGGTGTTGAAGATTCGTTTGTCAATAGGCGCGATTCCCCCGTGGTTACAGCGCATTCCGTCCTTTTCGGATTGGGCTGGCATCGAGGAAGATTTCCTCCCCGACAAGGCGTTCCGATTCGGTCAACCAATTCATGCTGTTACTAGCGAAACGCCGACCGTTATCAACACCTTTGTGTAACGGCTAGAGTCGCGGCCGGCAGGGGGTAGCCGAGCAGCGTGGCCAGGGCCTGATCCTCCCGGAGCGTCGTGAGGTCCTGGCAGCGGTCCCCGCCGCTCGTCCACAACGCGACGAGACTCTCCACGAGCTGCGAGGGGGGTAATCCGCGCTGCCGCTGCTTGACCGCAACGTGGGTGTCGACGGCCTGGGCCACCCCGAGCTGGCGGAACAGCTCGATCACGAGCGGGACCCCGGCCCGGCCCGTGACCAGCGTGGGGTCGATCGCGTCATCGATCTCGAACGGCAACCGGGGCGAGGTGTCGGGCATCGCTCTCCTCCTTGTGGTGTTTGCACCCACTGGGTGAAACCAAGCAAGGCCGATGCCAACCCCGCGGGCCGCGCGCACTGCGGGCCGCTGCGTGATTCGCGATCCCCCTCAACTTCTTAGCCGGAGATTAGGGTCGCGTCCGTGCCCGACTCAGGATGCCCTGTTTCCCCGGCGTGGGACGGCATCCGGGCCGGGAAGGCTCCACGATCTCTCTCGGGTGGCTAGGTGGGGTAGCCGTCCAGACGGCTTCACCGTCGTCCAGCCCCTCGTTACCATGAGCCGCTCCTTTCGGTCTTCAGTTGCGCGGGGGCTGCCTCTCTGTGCGTCGATGTGCGATGATTTGATTTCAAACCCCGTCAGTTCGTGCTCCGGGAGCTCCCCGACTTAGCGCGAGGATGGGTCGGGCTCCTGGTTCCGTGGCCCCCCGGAGGGCGGCCTCCAGGAGCGCGCTGGAGTGCCCGCCACGAGTGAAATATACTCCCGCCTGCCCGGAGGGGCCTTTCGTCGGGAATCGCATTCGCGCCCGAGGGCCTCGGCCGAGCAGGGGCGTCAGGCCAGCAGACCTGGGCGCCCAGCGTGACGCAGTGTGCCCCTCCGGCTCGCATGGGGGGGGAGTCCCCGCAGGCGAGCGGCAAGACCGGAAAGACATGGAGGTGTGGCGATGAGCAAACGTCTCGGGTGGGGAGTCGCGGTGGCCGTGCTCCTCCTCGTGGCCAGTCCCGTCCCCAGCCAGGCGCATGGACACGTCTTCATCGGCGTCACCGTTCCCCTCGGGGTGGGGCCGTGGGGATGGGGGGTGCCATACCCCTACTATGGCTATCCGTATTACCCCGCTCCCGCCGCGGTCGTCGCCCAGACCCCGCCCGTGTACGTGCAGCAGCCCCCGGCCCAGCAACCCGCCTACTGGTACTACTGCCCGAACCCCCCGGGCTACTACCCCTACGTCAAGGAGTGCCCGCCAGGCTGGATGACCGTGGCCCCGTCCCCGGCCGGCCAGCCCGGAACCCCGGCAGCGCCGTCCGGCGCTTTCGCCTACCAGGTGCCGTTCCTCACCCTCGTCCTGTCCCACGGGCAGGAATTGGGGCTCACCCCGGACCAGCTCCAGAAGCTCCAGGAGCTGCGCACGGCCTTCGACAAGGAGGCGGTCGCCCGGGGCGCGCTCATCCGGGCGGCGCAGGGCGCCCTGAACGCCCTCCTCGAGCAGGACCAGTGGGATCTGCCGGCCATCGACGCCAAAGTGCATGAGGTCGCCACCCTGCAGGCGGACCAGCAGTTCGCGGCGATCAAGACGGTCGCGGCGGGGGAGGCGCTCCTCACGCCGGCGCAGCTGCAGAAACTGGACGCGATCGGGCAGTGGAGCCCGTCCCCGGGCGGCCCGAGACCCGGGCTTCCGGGGCCGGGTAGCCCGCCGCCCCTGCCGCAGTAGGCCGTGCTGCTCCCCGTGAACAGGCGGGTCCCAGCGTATGAAGGGGAACCGTGCGTCCCCTCTGGCCCTTCGTCCTCCCCCGTGGCCCGCGCCGACAAAATGAGACCCACCGATCCGACGCGGGGAGCAGTCCGCTCAGAGGAGGGTGCGCCGAGCGGACTGGCGTGAGGCCGTCGGCCAAGAAGACAACCAGCCCGGCGCGCGAGAGCCCGCCACGCCCCATTAGCGAACGCACATCCCCCGGGGCGTCGTGGCCGCCGGTCACGGGGCATCCCCAGCGCCGAGAATACAGCGAGGCCCCGGGCGCCCGGCAAACAGCCGCACCCAGAGCCTCGCAGACCGGAAAGCCGGAGCCTCCCGGATCTGTATTCCCTTTCCTCCGTCGTACATCGCCGATGCTATCAGAGAGCCAGCTCCGGCTCACATGGTCTCAAGCACCGGTGCTCCAGTTCCCTGACTGGAGCACCGCTCGCGTCCCCTCGTCGTAGGCCGGCTCGTCCGCATCGAAGAGCCCGGGAGTCCCCAGCCGAACGAGGAAGAGGCCCCCCGCCACTAGGAGCAGCGCGAACAGGGTGGCGGCCCCTATCCGGGCGGCGGCAGTCGGACTGCCGGCTGGCCCGGTCACGAGCCTTCGTCACTGTGCCCGGTGCATCGTCCCTGCGCAGGCATCCCGGACCAGGAACGGATTCGTCGCCTGGGCCAGGAGGAACGGGGGGGTGGCCGCCAGCAGGACGCGCGGGGTCCCGTCCTGCAGGCTGCCGCTCTCACCCCCGCCCTGGTTGGGCGCCTGGTACTCGAAGAGCAGATCGAAGCGGACCTCCTGTCCCGTCGTCGGCAGCTCCATCTTGAAGGGGGCGGACTGCATCGGGCTCAGCACCACGTTGGTCAGGACGTCGCGGGCTTCCGCGACGGTCCTGCCCCGGGCGTTGACGCCGATCACGGTGAACGCGAGCGAGCGGACCTCCGGCTGCATGAGGTTGAAGGCCAGCCCCTGCAGCACGAGCGCCTGGGGCGTGGGCCGTGTACAGTTCCAGAAGACTTCTATGTCCGTGGTGGTTCGCTGATGGGTGAACCCGGGCGGCGGGTAGGGGGCCTGCTCCGCGCCCGGCTGGGCGGGGCCGGGGACCCCGGCGCAGGCGGCCAGGCCGCCCGCCAGGAGGACCAACAGCCCGAGGGGAATCCAGCGTCTCCGTCGCATCTTCGTCACCTCCTCTGGGGCCGTCGGCCCCTTCAGCCGGGCGTCTCTGGGGGGGGTGTCCCGGCCTCCCGGACAGCCGGGACATATCGGCAGGCCGCCCCCGCGATTCCACTGCTCAGCAGGGCTCCCGCCAAGATGTCAGAGGGAAAACGTGCCCCGGGAGAATCCGCGACACCCCCCCCAGGACGGCCACGCCGAGAAAAACGGCCGCTTGCCGCGGGTCCCAGGCGGCCTTGGCGGCCTCTCGCCCCCCGCCGCTCCCCCTTCCCAGTACGCAGGGCGATTCACCGCCGTTTCGCAGGGGGGGCCGGGGCTCCCCCCGGGAGATAGAGAACGCGTATAATCGTGGACGCCGAAGGGGCCCGCCTGAAACAGGCCGGGGGAAGCGGGCGTACTGTGAGGGTACATGGGCTCTGGGAGGGCGGGGGAGCCCGGACGGACACGCCGCAGTGACGGCAAGCCATGGACGGGCCCCGGACGTGGAAGGCGTGGTGGGCCAGAGCTGGGGAACGTCCGGTACCGGGAGGCAGGACATGTTCCGCAGCCAGCGGGAAGCCCGCAGGTCACATGGCACCTTCCCCCTGAGTCATCTCCTCCTGGTGGGTGCCCTGCTGGCCTGCGCCGGCGTGGCCCATGCCGAGGCTCCGAGCCGGGCCGCGGCAGGCGAGTGCACGGTCTCGCTCCCCGAGATCTACAACCGGGTGTCCCCCGCGGTGGTCCGGATTACCTCCTCGGCAATCAACCCGTACAACGTCGCCAATCGGGTGAGCCGGGCCATCGGGTCGGGGGTGATCATCGATCCCGGTGGCCTCGTCCTCACGAACGCCCACGTCGTCTTCGGCCGCCAGGCGATCACGGCGACCCTGGATGACGGCACCACCATCCCGGCCGAGGTGATCGGGAGCGACCCCCTCTTCGACATCGCCGTCCTCCGAATCCCGCAACCGGCCGCCGGCACCCTGCCGGTGGCGGTGGCCGGGAGCTCCGGCCGCCTGCGCGTGGGGGAGGAGGTGGTGGCGATCGGGAATCCGCTGGGCTTGGACCAGACCATGACGCACGGGGTGGTCTCGGCCATCAACCGGGTGCTGCCCGAGATGTCCCTTGTCGGGATGGAGCCGCTGATTCAAACGGACGCGCCGATCAACCCCGGGAACTCCGGCGGCCCCCTGGTGAACCGTTGCGGGGAGGTCGTGGGGCTCACGGCCGCCTTCCTCTCCGATGCCCAGAACATCGGCTTCGCCATTCCCATCGACCTCGTGAAGGGTGTCCTCCCGGCGCTGCTCACAACGGGGCGGATCATCCGCCCGTGGCTCGGGATCCAGGGACAACTGGTGGCGCCGGCCCTGAAAGCCCTCCTGCGCGTGCCCCTGGCGCCGGGATTCCTGGTCGAGGTTGTGGAGCCGGGGAGCCCCGCCGAGCAGGCCGGGATCCGGGGCGGGCAGCTGGATGTCATCATCGGCACTCAGGAGTTCCTCCTGGGCGGCGACATCATCACCCGGGTCAACGGGCAGCCGGTGGATACGCCCGAACGGCTCACGCACGTGCTGCACGGCTGGCAGGTGGGGGACACGCTTCACCTAGAGCTGGCGCGAGACGGCCAGCCCCTGGAGCTGACGCTGCTGCTCGTCGAGCGGCCGATTCTCCCCCAAGACATTCACCCCGACGGCTCCATGGCGCGGACGTCACGCCGGCCGTGAGGAGGACGCGGCGGGGAGCGGCCTGGTGAACCGCTCACGCGGGAGCGCGGCGACGATTGATGGCGGCGCGCCGCGGGCTCGGGCAATCCGAGCTGGCGGGCGGGAGCGCCTTCGAGGAGGGTTGTGCATGGCGGATCGAAGATCCTTGCGGGGGATTCTTCTGGCAGTGGGCCTGGTGGTCGGCGCCGGAGGGCTCGGCGCACCCGGGGCCGCCGCGGCTCAACCGGCGCCCGAAAAGCCGGTGATCTATAATTGGAGCCTGGAGCCGGGGGCCGTCTTGGATGAGATCATGCACCAGACCTATGACGCCGCCTTCCAGGTGGTGGACTTCACGGATCGCGATCACATCTACGTCCCGCCCCACCTGACCGCAGAGACCGCACCCATCGCCCCCGTGGATGCCAGCGGCCGGCTGATCGAGGGGAAGGTGGTCGTGTTCTTCATTATCACGGCGGCCGGGCGGGTCGCGCACCCCGTCATTCTCAGGTCCAGCGACCCGCGCCTGAGCGCGGCGGTGCTGAAGGCGCTGGCGCACCGGGTGTATGAGCCTGCCTGGATCGATGGCCGAAATGTGGCCATGGCCACCGGGGAGGAGGTTGGCCTCCCTCCGTCGGAGTTATGAAACGGGCCGGTCCGGACGCCTCGCGGCAAGGAGGCCCGCCGGGGAAGCGGGGCTGAACTGAACGCTGGCCTACTGGCTATGGGGATTGTGTCGGACCCGCGGGGCCGTGGGAGGGGGTTTCTGAGTACAAACTACAGGGACAGCTGCTGGGAGGGACCGAGCGGGACACCCAGGCATCCAGCGCACATTCAGGGTGCCGGGGGAGGGACTCGCACCCTCGTGGGTCTCTCGGGCGGGCACTTCGAGCCACGCTCATGCAGATCGGTCCGAGGTCACGGACGCCATTGTACGGGTCAAGCAGCGCCAGGAACTCAGCGGTCAAGAGAGAGTGGCTCACGAGCTTGCACCAGTGCTGGACAGCCCTCCGGGACTTCCGGGGCGTCGGAGGGGCCAACTCGCACCAGTTCTCTTCTGTTGCGAGTTGTGGAGGAGCTGGGTGAGGGCATTGGCCGCCCGCAGCTTGTCCTCCTTGGTGACCCTGGCGTCGATCGTGGTCGCCTTGATGCTCGCGTGCACCACTTACTCCTGGACGACCGCCAGGTCGTTCCCGCTGGCCCGGTCCAGGTGGGTGGCGTAGGTGTGCCGACAACTGTGAGTGGCGTACCGGGGATCCAGCCCCACGGCCGCCATGAGGCCTTTCACCACCCGCCAGACCCCCTTCCGGGTGAGGGGCCCCCGCTGGCCGAGGAAGACCGGGGCCTCCTCGGACACATTCTCCCCAAGGTCCCGCTTCCAGGTCAGGAAGGCTTTCAGGTGCGTCTTGAGGTCCGGGGGGATGAAGACCTCCCGCTGCTTGTTCCCCTTGCCCTGGCGGACCGCCAGTGAGGCCTGGCCGTAGCCCAGGAGGCAGTCCCGGACTTGGGGGCCGGCCACCTCGGAGGCCCGGAGGCCGGAAGAGAGAAGGGGGTCGAGTGGCCGCAACACCATAGACGTCGTCACCTTTCACCACGACGGCAGTCGTCACCGTCAGTGATCGTTCATCCGGTGGTTCCCTTTCTCGAGAGGCCCGCCTAGGTTCGGTCCAACTTACCTCCCGGTATCCATCCTGAGCGGAAGCCCGGCCCATCGGGTACGGTGTCGCCTTCCATCTGGGAGGTGAATCGATGCCCCGAGCTCCGCGGCGCCGACGGTGCCCCTTCTGTCAGACTCTCTTCCGTCCGCATCCCCGCCTGGGGCCGCGGCAATGGACCTGCGGGGCGCCCGCCTGTCAGCAGCAGCGGCATGCCGCCAGCTGTCGGGCTTGGCGCCGCCGGAACCGTGCCGTGACCCGCACGCACTACCGGGACTACGTGCACCCGGCCCGGGCGCGGGCCGCGCCCACGCCGGTCTCCCCGCGCCAGGTGGCGAGCTTCCTGCGCGGCGTGCTCCCTGCGATGCGAGACGCGATTATGGCGCAAGGGCAACCCCCATGCGGGGTTCGGGCCCCCTAGAATGCACCCCGGACGGCGCGAGACGCGATCTGGTCGGTTCGGGCTGGGTTCCCGCGGGGTTACACCCTCCTAACTGCATGAGGGCGCGAGACGCGATCTGGCGTCAAGCCCTGATCCCACGGGCCCTTCGCCCCCGTTAGTGCGCCGCGGGAAGGTGATACGAGACGCGATAGGCGGATCGGGAGTTCGGTGGTACACCCGGGGCATCCGGAAGGAGGTGCCCCATGCTGGCCGCCGCGATTCAAGCCGAGATCCTCCGGCTCCGCTATGCCGAGCGCTGGGGCTACAGCCAGATCGCTCGCCACCTCGGCATCCACCGGGAGAGCGCCCGGAAGGTGGCGCTGCGCCGGAGCGTGGCCTTGGTGCCCGCGCCGCCGGCGCCGCGGACCACGGTGGTCACGCCGTTCCGGGCCCGCATCCAGGCGCTGCTCACCGAGGACCCGGCGCGCTCGGCGGTGACGATCTTCCAGGTGCTCCGGCAGGAGGGCTACCGGGGCGGCAGCAGCGCGCTGCGGGGCGCCGTGCGCCGGCTGCGGCCGAGTGCCGCGCCAGCTGCCATGGCCACGCTCAGCTTCGGCCGCGGGGAGGCCGCCCAGGTGGACTGGGGCGAGTTCGGCGACGTCTTCGGGATCGGCCGGGCCGTCCATGCCTTCGTGCTCGTCCTGTGCTACTCCCGGCTCTTGACCGTCACCTTCACCTTCAGCCAGACCCTCGAGGCGTTCCTGCGGTGCCACGAGGCTGCCTTCGCCTTCGTGGGCGGCTGCCCAAAGGAGTGCTGGTACGACAACCTGGCGACGGCGGTGGCCGAGCGGCACGGGAAGCTCGTCCGCTTCCACCCGCGCTTCCTGGCGTACGCCGGCCACCACCGCTTCCGGCCGGTGGCCTGCAACGTGGGCAAAGGGAACGAGAAGGGGCGGGTCGAGGACGCCATCAAGTACCTCCGGACGAACTTCTGGCCGGGGCGGACCTTCCGCGATCTCGCCGATCTGAACACGCAGGCCCAGGCGTGGCGGGACACGATCGCGAACCAGCGCGAGCACCGCGTGACCCGGAAGATCCCCGCGCTCCTCGTCGCCGAGGAGCGGCCGGCCTTGCTCCCACTGGGGGAGCCGTACGACACGGACGAGGTGCGGAGCGTGGTGGTGCCGCCGAGCTTCCGCGTGGCCTTCGACGGGAACCGGTACTCGGTCCCCTGGCGCTTGGTGGGGAAGCCGCTCACGCTGCGAGCGGATGCGGACACGGTGACCCTCTGGTATGGCACCCATCGCGTGGCGCGGCATGGCCGCTGCTGGCGGCGCGGGGTGGAGGTGGTGCTCCCGGCCCACGCCGACGGGCTCCTGGCCACCAAGCCCGGTGCGCAGGCCCACTGGCAGGTCGAGGCCGTGCAGGCGCTGGGGCCCGCGGCCCGGCAGTACCTGGAACTCATCCGGGCGGGGACGCGCTCGCTCCGGACGGAGTTGGACCACCTGCTGCTCCTCACGACCCTCTATGGCCCGGCCGCGGTGGAAGCCGCGCTCGCCGCGTGCCTCGCCCAGGCCATCGTCGGGAGCCACCAGGTCGAGCAGTGGCTCCGGCTCCAGGACACGCCGCCCGTGGCGCCGCCCCCACTCACGCTCGGGGATCCCCGATTGAGCGTGCCGCCGGTGCGCCCCAACCTGCAGCGGTACGATGCCCTGCTCCTCGACGCCGATCCGGAGGACCATGATGGCAACCCCGACGCTTGAGGAGAAGCTGACCCAGCTCCAGCTCATGAGTGCCCCCGCGTTCCTCGCCGCGTGGGGCGAGCGGCATCCCGCCGAACGCGCGGCAGTCCGCGCGGTGCTCGAGGGGCTCGTCGATCGGGAGCTCACGCGGCGGAGCGAGCAGAAGGTGGCGGCGCGGATCAGGGCCGCGCGCTTCGTCCAGCTGCAGACGGCAGACACGTTCAACTTCGAGTACAGCGTCGCCACCCGGAAGCTCCGGAGTCGCTACCTGAACCTCTTGGCCACCGACCTCGTGGTCGAGGGGATCGGGGCGCTGTTCGTCGGGGGGAGTGGCTTGGGGAAGACGCATCTCGCCCGGGCCTTGGGCTATGCCCAGTGCCAACGCGGGCAGAGCGTCCTGTTCACGTCGCTCGCCGCCATGGTGAACCACCTGAGCGCGGCGGAGGCGACGAAGACCTTGCACCGGGCGCTCAAGACGTACCAGAGCCCCGGGTTGCTGGAGATCGACGAGGTCGGGTACGTCAGCCTGCGCCAGCCGGAGAGCCACCTCGTGTTCCAGGTGATCTCCGTCCGGCATGACCGGCGGAAGCCAACGGTGGTCACCACGAATCGCACGTTTGGCGAGTGGAATCAGATCTTCGCCGACGACGCCGTGGCGCACGCCATCCTGGACCGGCTCGCGGAGCGGGCCGAGGTCTTCCACCTGGAAGGGACGAGCTATCGCGAGACCCACCGCCGCCCCGCGCCGAAGGTCGCGACACCTTCGTAGTCGGGGTCCGCTGCCCGCGTCTCCCTGCGACGGGCGTGTTGGCGCCTCAAATCTCCCGCGCCTGCGCACCCGTCTGCCTCGCGCCTCACAGTGCCGGGATCCATCGTGGCGCTGCCGGTGCCCTTCCCGCCGAAAAGCGACGATCTCGATGGTGGCGCCTCCAGTCGAGCAGGCCCCAGGACCGGATCGGCCCTGTAGTGCCCTGCTGGCGGGCCTGGGTTGCCCGAGATTCGGCGAACCGGCGGAGGCGGGTCAGGTTCCTCCGCGGTCAGAGAACGGATCTCGTGCTGGACGGTAGGCATGAGCGCATCTCCTTGCATCGCAGCTGACCCGACCGCCGCCGGCCGCGCGCCAGGGTGAAGCTCATTCCCCGGGACCCCCGGAGCGGCTACATGCGCCACCCCGAGGCGATCGGGCGTCAGGCCAGAGTGTTCGCTGGGCGGCCTCGGGCAGAGCGGGCGGTCCGGAGGCGGTCTGCCGCCGCGCGCCGTTGCTCCACGGTCCCCGCCCGACCGGGCCCTGGCCGGCGCACTCGGATCGCGGGGAGGGGAACCACCCAGAAGGCCGAGGTCGCCTTCCCGTCGCGGCCCAGCGGCTCTCCTCTCCCGTTTTGCCTTCCAGTTGCGCGGGGACTGCGCCGCCGTTCATCAGGGTGCTAACCCCACTCCGGAAAAATCTCACCGCCACGTCGCCAAGAATGCCATGGTTGAAATGGACGGATCACCCAGGGACCGGACGGCGGCGAGTTCCCTGGGGGCGTCTCGGAGCACGGAGGAAAGCCAGCTGAACGACTTGCATCGAGGAGCCTTGGCGCCATGGTGGTTCAAGCGTTTCTATGGTGCAGGGCTCATTTTTGATTTTGACAGGCCGGGTCACGTGTGATACCCATTCCCCGAATTGGCCGGCATTCACGCCGCCGTTCCCCTCTCCCCATCGGGAAGAAAGGCGTTGCGGGATGCACGAGTTTCGTTTTCGCGGTGACGCATTGCATTGCGAGGGGGTCCCCGTCGCGAAGATCGCGGCGGAGGTCGGCACCCCGGCCTACGTGTACAGCCATGCGACCCTGACCCGCCATTTCCGGGTGTTCGACGAGGCCTTCGCGTCGGTCCCCCACCTGGTCTGCTTTGCCTTGAAGGCCAACGCCAACCTGGCCGTCCTGCGGCTGTTCGCCGGATTGGGCGGTGGCCTGGACGTGGTGTCAGCCGGCGAGCTGTTCCGGGGGCTCCGGGCGGGGGTTCCGCCCCAGCGCATCGTCTATGCCGGCGTCGGCAAATCGCGGGACGAGATCGCCTACGCCCTGAAGTCCGACATCCTCATGTTCAACGTGGAGTCGGAGCAGGAACTGCGCCTGATCCACGAGGTGGCCTCCGGCATGGGGAGCACGGCCCGGGTAGCGCTGCGGGTGAACCCCGACGTGGATCCCAAGACCCACCCCTACATCTCCACGGGCCTGCGCCAGAGCAAGTTCGGGATCGCCATCGACCAGGCGGCGGACCTGTACGAGGCGGCCCGCCGCCTCCGGTCCCTGGAGGTGGTGGGGATCCATCAGCACATCGGATCGCAGATCACCAGCGTGCGCCCCTTCGTGGATGCCCTGGAGAAGACGGCCTCGCTGGTGCGGAGGCTGCGCGATCGGGGGACGCACATCCGCTACGTCGACGTGGGCGGCGGGCTGGGGATCACTTACAAGGACGAAGAGCCGCCGCTTCCCGGCGACCTTGCGCGAGGCCTGCTGGAGATCGTGCGGGATCTGGGCGCCACGCTCCTCCTCGAGCCGGGGCGGGTGCTGGTCGGCAACGCCGGGATCCTGGTCACGCGGGTCCTGTACACCAAGGAGACGCCGGCCAAGAACTTCCTGGTGGTGGACGCCGGGATGAACGACCTGGCCCGGCCGAGCCTCTACGGCTCGTACCACGCCATCCAGCCGGTGCAGCGGACGGCCGGCCGGCCCGAGGTGACGGTGGACGTCGTGGGACCCATCTGCGAGTCTGGGGATTTCCTGGCCAAGGAGCGCCGGCTGCCGGCCTGCGAGCCCGGGGAGCTCCTGGCGGTGATGTCGGCCGGGGCCTACGGCCACACCATGTCCTCCAACTACAACGCACGGCCGCGGGCACCGGAGATTCTGGTGCGCGGGGACCGGTACTACGTCGTGCGCGAGCGGGAGACGCTCGATGATCTGATCCACGGGGAGCACACTCTGGACGAGCTGGCGTGAGAGGCCGGCGGGCAGCCCACGTAAAGGCGGGGGGAGGTAGGGCCATGGCACAGCGGGTATTCCAGGGGTCGATCGTCGCGCTGGTGACGCCGTTCCGGGACGGGAAGGTGGACGAGGTTGCGCTGAAGGCTCTGGTGGAATTCCAGATCCGCGGGGGGACCGACGCCATCGTCCCGTGCGGAACGACGGGGGAGTCCCCTACCCTGGACCACGAAGAGCATCGCCGGGTGATCGACCTGGTCATCCAGACGGCGAACAGGCGCGTCCCGGTCATCGCCGGGACCGGCTCCAACAGCACGGCCGAGGCCGTCAGCCTCACCCGGCACGCCAAGGCGTCGGGGGCGGACGCTGCCCTGATCGTCCTTCCCTACTACAACAAGCCGACCCAGAAGGGGCTGCTGGAGCACTGCCGCGCCATCGCGGATGCGGCGGACCTGCCCCTGATCCTGTACAACATCCCCGGCCGGACCGGGGTGAACATGCTGCCCGAGACGCTGGCGCAGCTGGCCGACCATCCCAATATCGTGGGGGTGAAGGAGGCCACGGGGAACCTGGAGCAGATGACGCAGGACATCGTCCTGTGCGGTAACAAGCTGAACTACCTGTCCGGCGACGACACGCTGACCCTGCCCCTCATGGCCGTGGGGGGGGGCGGGGTCATCTCCGTGGTCGCCAACATCGTCCCCCGGGATGTGGCGGACATGACCCACGCGTTCCTGGGCGGCGACTGGAAGCGCGCGTGCGAGCTGCACCTCAAGCTGTTCCCGCTCTGCCAGGCCATGTTCTACGAGACGAATCCCATCCCTGTGAAGACCTCCCTGGCCATGATGGGGCAGATCCGCGAGGAGTTCCGCCTGCCGCTCTGCGCCATGAGCGATGTTAACCGCAAGCGGCTGGAGGCGGCGCTCAGGAGCTACGGCCTTCTGGCGTGATGGCAGGCGGACAGGGCCTGGTGTGCAGGACGAGGAGGGCAACATGGCAATCAAGGCCGTGGTCGCGGGGGCGGCGGGGCGAATGGGCAGGCGCCTGATCGCCCTGCTGCGTGAGAGCGCGGACTTTCAGATCGTCGGGGCCGTGGAGCGGGCGGACCACGTGGACCTGGGGCGGGACGCGGGAGAGGTGGCCGGGGTGGGGCCGGTGGGTGTTCCGATTGTCGGGGGCGCCGAGGCGGCCCTCCACGGTGCCCAGGTTCTCCTGGACTTCACCGCCTCCGCCGCGGCCATGCGCCACCTGGAGGCCGCCAGCCGGGCCGGAGTCGCCATGGTGCTGGGGACCACGGGTCTCGGCCAGCCGGACCTGGATCGGGCCCGCGACCTGTGCGCCCGGGTCGCCTGCGTGCAGTCGCCCAATATGAGCGTGGGGGTGAACGTCCTGTACGGCGTCCTGGCGCAGGTGGCCCGAACGCTGGGGGACGGCTACGACGTGGAGATCATCGAGGCCCACCACCATTTCAAGAAGGATGCCCCCAGCGGCACCGCCGAGCGGATGGCCCAGGTCATCGCCAAGGCGCTGGGACGGGACCTCGGGGCGGTCGGGGTGTACGGGAGACACGGTCTGGTGGGGGAGCGGCCCCCGCGGGAGATCGCCGTCCACGCCGTCCGGGCCGGGGACATCGTGGGAGAGCACACTATCATGTTCGGCGGGATGGGGGAGCGGATCGAGATCGTTCACCGCGCGCAGAGCCGGGACAACTTTGCGTGGGGGGCGCTGCGCGCGGCGCAGTGGGTGGTGGGGAAATCACCGGGCCTCTACGACATGCTGGACGTTCCTGGGGCTGAAATAGGCGCCCCGGGCCGCGACACCTTCACAGGGAGCAGGCATGGCTGGCTATCCGCAGGCCGCGAGATTGCAGGCACTCCCCCCGTACGTCTTCGCCGAGCTGGACCGGATGAAGCAAGAGCAGGTGAAGAAGGGGGTGGACGTCATCAGCCTGGGGATCGGGGACCCGGATCTTCCGACCCCGGCCCATATCATCCAGGCCCTGGCGGGGGCCGCCCAGGATCCCAAGAATCATCAGTATCCCTCCTACGAGGGCATGGCGAGCTTCCGCCAGGCGGCGGCGGATTGGTATGGGGGCCGCTTCGGCGTGGCGCTGGATCCGGCCCACGAAGTGCTCGCGCTGATCGGGTCCAAGGAAGGCATCGGCCACTTCCCCCTGGCCTTCATCAATCCCGGGGACGTCGTGCTGGTCCCGGACCCCGCCTACCCCGTCTACCAGGCCGGCACGCTGTTCGCGGGGGGCGTTCCATACGCTATGCCCCTGACCCCGGCGCGCGACTTCCTTCCCGACCTGAAGGCGATCCCGCCGGAGGTCCTCAGCCGGGCGAAGATCCTCTGGCTGAATTACCCCAACAATCCCACCGGCGCAGTGGCTCCGCGGGCATTCCTGGCCGAGGCGGTGGCTTTTGCCCGGCAGCACGGGTTGATCCTAGCTCATGACGCCCCCTACTCCGAGGTCGCCTTCGACGGCTACCGGCCCGAGAGCGTTCTCAACATCCCGGGCGCCAAAGAGGTGGCCGTCGAGTTTCACTCCCTCTCCAAGACCTACAACATGACCGGATGGCGGATCGGCTTTGCCGTCGGCGGGGCGGACCTCGTGGCGGCCCTCGGCCGGGTCAAGACCAATCTGGACTCCGGGGTCTTCCAGGCGGTGCAGCACGCCGGCATCGCGGCGCTGACCGGCCCCCAGCAGTGCGTGGCGGATAACTGCCGCATCTACGAGGAGCGGCGGGATGCCCTGGTGGCGGGGCTGCGGGAGATGGGGTTCGACGTCCGGCCGCCCAAGGCGACATTCTACCTGTGGTTCCCGGTGCCGACCGGCTTCACCTCCGGCAGCTTCTGCGCCGAGCTCTTGTTGAAGGCAGGGGTGGTGGTCACCCCGGGGAGCGGATTCGGCGCAGCCGGAGAGGGATTCGTGCGGGCGACCTTCACTGTCAGCGTGGCCCGCATCCGGGAGGCGGTGGAGCGAATACGGAAGCTGGGCGTCCGGGGGAATTGAGGGCAGGCGTGGGGCCGCTCCGCGGTTCGGCAGTCTGGCCGGGCCGCCGGGCTGCCGAACAGGCGAGCCGCCATGGTCGATCGCATTCAGCTGCACGGAATCCAGTTCTACGGGTACCACGGCGTCCACGATGAGGAGCGCAAGCTCGGCCAGCGGTTCCTGGTGGATGTGGAGCTCCAGGTGAACCTCCAGCCCTTCGAGACAAGCGACGACCTGGCGGCCGGCGTGGACTACAGCCAGGTCCACGCCGCGGTGCTGGAGATCGGGACGGGGGACCGGTTCCGGCTGATCGAGACCCTGGCGAACCGGATCGCCTCGACCCTCCTTCGGCGATTTCCTCCCATCCGGCAGGCCACGGTTCGGGTGACCAAGCCCGCCCCGCCCCTCCCCGGCATCCTGGCCGGCGTCTCGGTGGAGGTCACCCGGCCGTGACGGGGCAGGCGTACATCGGGATCGGCTCGAACCTGGGCGACCGGCAGGCCAATTGCCGCGCGGCGGTGGAGGGGCTCGGCCGCCTGCCGGGCACCGTGGTGCCCCGTGTCTCGCCGCTGTACGAGACGGCGCCGCAAGAGGGGGCCGCGGGCGGCCCCTTTCTGAATGCGGTGGCGGCCATCGCGACCACGCTGACGCCCTACGGCCTGCTGGAGGGACTCCAGGGGCTGGAGGAGTCCCTGGGGCGATCCCGTCCGCATGCGCCCGGCGAGGCGCGGATCATCGATCTGGATCTCTTGCTGTACGATAACGTGGTGATTCACCAGCCGGATCTGGTGGTTCCGCATCCCCGGATGGCAAGGCGGAAGTTCGTCCTGGCTCCCCTGGCGGCCATCGCGCCGGAGGTTCGTCATCCCGTGCTCGAGCTGACGGCGGCCGAGCTATTGAACCGCCTCGATTCGGAGATCCTCCGGCCCGTGTCGGAGGTCCTGCGATGATCGTGCAGAACTGCCCGCCTCGGTACATCGTGGTGGAGGGCCCCATCGGGGTCGGGAAGACCAGCCTGGCAGAGCGGGTGGCTGATCGGCTGGATGCCCGCACGCTGCTGGAGGTCGCCGACGACAACCCGTTTCTCCCCCATTTCTACCGGGACCGGCGGCACTACGCATTCCAGGCGCAGCTCTGGTTCCTGCTCAACCGCTTCCGCCAGCAGCAAGAGCTGGCCCAGGCCGATCTGTTCCGCCAGACCCTCGTCAGTGACTACCTCTTCGCCAAGGACCGCATCTTCGCGTATCTCGCCCTGGAGGACCATGAGCTGGCGCTCTACGAGCGCGTCCACGCCCTGCTCCAGGTTCAGGTGCCGAAGCCGGACCTGGTGATCTTCCTGCAGGCCAGCAGCGAGGCGTTGCTGCAGCGGATCGCCCTGCGCGGAAAGCCGTACGAGAAGGAGATGGACCGCCGCTACCTGGAAGAGCTGAACGCCGCCTACGCGCACTTCTTCTTCCACTACACGGCGTCGCCCCTGCTGGTGGTGAACACCAGCGAGATCGACTTCGTGAACCGCACCGAGGACCTCGAGGATCTGGTCAAGGAGATCCGCGAGGTCCGGGCGGGCACGCACTACTACGTTCCGCTGGGGTCCCGCCGGTAGGCGCCGGGGAATCGATCAGACCGCCGAAGACTGGCACACCCTTCGCCCCCGCGCGGGCCCGCGCCGGGGGAGCGGAAGGAGCACGCATGGACATCATCCAGAGCGCGGCGCGGATGCAGCAGGTCGCCGAGGAGGCGCGCACCGCCGGGCGGTCGGTCGGCCTGGTCCCGACGATGGGGGCGCTGCACGCGGGCCATCTCAGCCTGCTGCACCGCTGCCGGGCTCAGAACGATGTGGTGGTGATGAGCCTGTTCGTGAACCCGACGCAGTTCGACCGGCCGGACGATCTGGTGCGCTACCCGCGAGACCCCGAGCGGGATGCGGAGCTGGCCCGCGAGGCCGGGGCCGACATCATCTTCGCCCCCGCGGCGGACGGGATGTACCCGTGCGGGTATGCGACGTATATCGGGGTGGAGGGGCTCACGGCGCGCTGGGAAGGCGCGGCGCGGCCGGGCCACTTCCGCGGGGTCGCCACGGTCTGCACGAAGCTCTTCGCGATCTGCCGGCCTCATCGAGCCTACTTCGGGCAAAAGGACTACCAGCAGTCGCTGGTCGTCCGGCGCCTGGCCGCCGATCTGAACCTCGGCCTGGAGATCCTGGTCCTGCCGACGGTCCGCGAGCCGGACGGCCTGGCCCTCAGCTCTCGCAACGTGCTGCTGAATCCGGAGGAGCGCCGGCAGGCGCGGGCCCTCTCGCAGGGCCTCTTCGCTGCCCGGGCGGCGGCGGAGCGCGGCGAGCGGGACGGCGGGGCCCTGACGCGAGCCATCGAGATTGAGATCGGGAAGGCGCCGCTGGCGGTCGTGGAGTACGTCGGGATCTGCGACGCGGACACGCTCGAGCCGCTGGAGCGGCTCGCCGACAAGGCCGTGGCCCTGGTGGCCGCCCGCTTCGGCTCGACCCGGCTCATCGACAACATCCTCCTGGAGGTGGGGCCGGGTGCGCGGAGTAGTGCGTAGGGAATCTCTCGGCCTTCCGTTATCCTGCATCCCGGCTCTCGTGATGATACGCTCCAACGGAGTCAAGATGATCTTCCTTTACGCCGGCGAACGCCGAGTTCCTAATCAGGGGGCAGTTCAAAGTCCGGCTCCTTGGCTCGGGGCATGAGCCGTTCCACTTCGCTCATCACCCTAAGCCGATCGAAGGACCAGTCTGGGGCCTTGCGTCGGACGCAGGAGTTCGCAAGAGTAGAGGTGCGCTGGGCGCATATATATATTGGAACCTCAACCATACCCGGGTGAGTAATCATCACGGGATTTCTCCCCTCCCACAACTTTTTCCCCGCCTCCGTGTGTCGCCATGAACTGCGGCTTGCCAAAAGTATCCACTCGTATGGACCCCCTGGTTTGACAGGCGGTTAGCCCGACAAACGACGCCCCTGCGTGCCGGCCCCGGCCTTTCCTCGGCCGACCGAGCTTCCCTGCCGACCATCTCCGTTGTCCCCATAAATGCCTGTGTTTTCAAAAGATAGCGATGAAGGGTGCAGGTGCAGCCTGCGTCGGCACGATGCATGCCTATATTCCGGCTGAACATGGAGGGCAAGATGCAATCACCGGATGACAAGGCGGAGGCTCATCGACCCGGGCGGGTCCGCGTTTTGGTCGTCGATGACGATCCCGGACTCCGGGAGGCGATTCTGCGGGCCTTCCGGGAGCACGGGTACCAGGCGGCTGGAGCCGTGGACGGCATTCAGGCGATCCACCATCTCCAGCACGATCCGTTTGACGTGGTGGTCACGGACCTTCAGATGCCGCGCCTGGACGGCCTCGGCCTTATCCGGGAAGCCCGCCGGCTGGGATTCGGCCAGCCGATCGTGGTTCAGACGACCGTCCTGGACAACTCGCTGGAGGTTGTCCTCCGGTGGGCAGGGGCCTTCCGGGTGCTGGTGAAGGGTGGGCCATTCGGAGCGCTGCTCCGCGTGGTGGAGGAGGCGCGCCAGCTCACGCCGGCCGCCGCGGCCACGCTGCCGGGCGGATCGCCGCACTCGGGGCAGGCATGAGGGTGGAGGGGAATCACCGTGCTAGGATCGATGCCCCGCTGCCCTTCGGTCGGTCATCGGCTCGTGAGTGAGGCGGTTCAGGTAGAAAACACGATCCGGATCGGGGCGGCATACAAGACATCGCGCGGGTGACGGGAGTTCGGACGAGTGGTGTACGTGGGCAAGGCAGGCCGCATCAGGAGCGAAGCCGGGCGGTGAATTGCCGACCCGGCATCAAAGGAGGAAGGCAATGCACGCTGGAAAGATGACTCTAATGATTCTGGCAGCCGGCGCGCTGGCGCTCGGGCTGGGAAGCGGGGCGGTCTTGGCGGCCACGGATGGCGCGATGACGCCGGGAACCGCCACGACCTCCGCCGTCAAGGCTTCGACGGATGCGAAGCCCGCAGTGACGAACGGGCAGCACTCGACCGAGGCAAGGGAATCAAAGGGCATGCAAACCACGGAGCGCGCCGCCGCCCGGCGGACCGCCGATCGGGAGGTGCGCGGGGTGGTCACGCACGTGGACCTCGGCTCGCATCCAAAGACCCTGGTGATGAACGCCACGCGTTTTGCGCTCGCCACGAACCCGAAAGCCGTGACCGATTACCCGGCACACGGGTCGAATGCGCTGGTCATCGGTGTGGATATCCTGCCGAGTAGCCGGATTGTACAAGGGAAGCGAGCGGTGGCGCTGTCCGCCGTCCGGGGAGGGGATGAGATCTGGATGAAGTACGACCGGACATCGGACCACCTGCGGGCGGATCAGATCCGGATCGTCAAGCCGGCGACCAGCATGGCACGGGTAGAGAGCAAGTAGCCTTTCTGGCCTGTGGGCCGCGTACCTGGCGTGTGGCCCACAGGCCCCCTTCAGGGCGAGATGGATGCGAGGAGACAGGGTTCCGACACGCGAAGCCGCCTGCGGTGGTGGGCCCTTTGGGGTCTCCTGACCGCCGCAGTGCTGGGGGCAGGGATCCTTCTCGCCGAGACGTTCGTGGTGCAGATCCTGACCGTGTCCTCCGGATCGATGCTGCCGACGCTCCGGCCCGGGGACTCGGTCCTCATCAATCGCTTGGCCTACGCGCTCTCGTCCCCGCAGCGGGGGGATATCATTGCCTTCCGCTTTCCGCGGGCGGCAGGGAGAGAATTTCTCAAGCGCGTCGTCGGGCTGCCGGGGGATGTCGTTGCGGAACTCGATGGACGGTTCTGGATCAACGGGGTTCCGCTGGGCGTCCTGCTGATGCGCGTCCCTCCCGTCCAGGACGACACGCCGCCGCTGAACTTGGCCCCCCGGCGGGTCCCGGCGAACCATCTGTATGTGCTGGGGGACAACCGGAATGCCAGCCTGGACAGCCGGTACTGGGGAATGGTGACCGAGCGCGATGTGATCGGAAAGGCCGTGGCGATCCCCTGGTCGGAGGGCAGGCACTGGTGGGACGTTCGGTGGGTCCGGGTAGGGCACCGGCTGCGCTGACCCGGTCAGGGGAGATGCGAGAGGCGGCAGGCAGCCCCGCCGGCCGGACGATGGGGCCGGCAACGTGAGAAGCGGCACGGAGCGATCTGTGGATTTTCCGGGCGTCCCGACCCGGGGCGCCAGGCCAACAACACGAAGGAGAGTGCGAGATGCGAACAATACTGCTCAAGAAGCGATGGCTCTGGGTGGCAGCATTCCTGGTGCTCGGCGCCGGAGCCCTGTTCTGGTCGGTCAACAGCGTCACCGCCACGACGACCGCCCCGACCGACCTCTGGACCAACGGCACGGCCGTGGTTCCCAGCGTGTCCTCGGTGTGGGAAAAGGTGGCCAAGCAGGACCTGCCGGCGGTGGTCAACGTCAGCACGACTGCCGTGGTGAAGAACCCCATGGCCTCCGAGCTGGAGCAGTCCCCCTTCTTCCAACAGTTCTTCGGAAACGTTCCGCAGAACTACACGGAACACAGCCTCGGATCGGGCTTCATCATCCGCTCGGACGGCTACATCGTGACGAATAACCACGTTGTGGACCATGCGACGAAGATCGTGGTGAAGCTCCCCGACGGGCGGTCGTTCCCGGCGAAGGTCGTCGGCCGGGACGCCCAGACCGACATCGCCCTGCTGAAGATCGACGCCACAGGCCTCTCGATCGTCCCGCTGGGGGACTCCACCTCGCTCCAGATCGGCCAGCCGGTCATGGCCATCGGCAATCCTTTCGGCCTGAACGGGACGGTGACCACCGGGATCATCTCGGCCGAGGGCCGGGTCATCGGTGATTCGCCCTACGACAACTTCCTCCAGACCGATGCGCCCATCAACCCGGGGAACTCCGGCGGTCCCCTGGTGAATGCCGCTGGCGAGGTGGTGGGGATCAATACCGCCATCATCTCCCAGTCCGGCGGCTCGGTAGGCATTGGCTTCGCCATTCCCATCCGCGAGGCCAAGGCGATCCTTCCCCAGCTGGCGGCCACCGGCCATGTGACCCGCGGGTGGCTGGGTGTCGGCATCCAGCGGCTGACCCCGGAGCTGGCCAAGGCCATGCACCTCAGCTCGGACCAGGGCGTGCTCGTCTCGCAGGTGATGCCGGACTCCCCTGCGGCGAAGGCTGGCCTCCAGGCGGGCGATGTGATCGTGGAGTTTAACGGCCACAAGGTCAATCGAATGAGCGAGCTGCCGATGCTGGTGGCCGAGACTCCCATCGGCCAGCAGGCCAAGATCCAGGTGATCCGGAACGACAAGACCGTCGATCTCACAGCGCGGATCGCAGAGAAGGCGACGACCGAGCAGGTCGCCGAGAAGACGCCCCAGCGGGAGAAGCTGGGGCTCAGCGTCCAGCCGTTGACCCCAGCCCTGGCGAGCCAGCTCGGCCTGTCGGACCAGCATGGGCTGGTGGTGATGGCGGTCAAGGACGGCAGCCCGGCGGCGGACGCCGGCATTCAGACCGGCAACGTCATCGTCCAGGTGAACCGAAAGCCGGTGCAGGATATCCCCGAGCTGCGGGCGGCCCTGAAGGCCCAGGCCAAGGATAGCCCGACGCTGTTCCAGATCCACCGGAAAGACATAAACCTGTTCGTGGCCGTCCAGGCGTCGGGAACGGCCCGCGGGTGAGCCGGATGTGTTGCGTGAGGAGGCGACCGATCTCATGAAGGAGCGCGATCTCATCGAAGGGCTGAATCGGGACTTGGCCCAGGAACTCGGGGCGATCTGCCGGGCGATCCAGCAGATCGCCCTGGCCCGGGGGACCGCGGGCCATGAGCTCCGGGTCCTGCTGAACGTCGAGATCATCGACGATGTATTCCACGCGCTGTTTCTGGCCGAGAAGATTGCAGCCTTGGGTGGGGTCCCCGCGGTCATGCCGGCGCCGTATCCGGAGAGCCTGGCGGATACCCGTGCCATGGTGGAGTACGATCTGGCGGCGGAGCATCAGGCCATCCTGCAGTACACGGAGCGCCTCGAAGAGGCGGCGGCCTCGTGGGCCATCGGACTCAAAACCCGCCTCGAGCGGATCCTGGCCGAGGAGGCCGCACACGAAAGCGGGCTCCGCCGCCTGCTGGAGAAGAGCCGGGCGGAGCGCGGGAAACCACCCAGGCAAAGGGACCTCGTGGATCCCGCTGCATGAAATACGCGGAGAGCGGAGATAGCTGTCGGCGCCGGGCTTCGGGAGTCGCCGGCGCGGCGGCCGCCGGGGCAGGGGAAGACGAGTCGGGATATGGGGGGGGCTTCGGTCCGTGGGGAACGAGCCGGGGCTCTTCACCGTTCTTCCCGAGGGCGCCCGGGTTCGGCTCTTCGTGCGCTCCCGCCACCCCGGCCCCTCGCTTCCGTGGGACGACGCCGACATGGTCTCTCCAGGCTTCTCTGCTCCTGCGACAGCCGCGGCGGCATCCGCTGCCGTACGGCTGCTCTCCCCGAGTGATCTGCGATTCCGCGAAGGATCCCCTGCTCCACGCCTCTGGATGTGGCATGTTGTGACAATGGAGGGGTGCTGCCTCGACTCTTGGATGAGGCAGGAACCAACCGCAACGCCTGTGGACGGAACCGGCGAGGCCGTCGGCCAAGAGAAGGGCCTGATGGTTTGAGAGGTCCCATGGCTCTCCGTATCTTCGGTCGTCGAGGCCGCTGGGGCGGGGCCTGTCGAAGACGCATCTTGATGGCTTCCTTGACGGGGCTCCTGTCGGCCGCGACTGCGCTGGCAGGCCCCTTCACCGAGCCGGCAGGGACCGCCCGGGCTCCCCTGCGCCTCCGGGCACCGGCCATTCCCGTGACCGCCGGTCTCGTCGCGCAGAAGGCGATCCCGCTCGAAATCCAGGCGATCGGCACGGTGCAGGCCTACTCCTCGGTGACGGTCGAGAGCCAGGTGGACGGACGGATCGGTCAGGTGCACTTCACCCAGGGGCAGGAGGTGAAGCAGGGGGACCTCCTGTTCACGCTGGACCAGCAGCCCTTCCAGGCCGCCCTGGCTCAGGCCCAGGCCAACCTGGGGCGGGACACCGCCCAGCTCCAGCAGGCCGAGGCGGCGGTCGGGCAGACGCTTGCGGCGCACACCCAGGCCGAGGCCGACCTGGCACGCGATCAGGCGCAGCTGGAGTATGCCAGGGCGGAGGATCGCCGCTACCAGGAGCTGATCGTCGAAGGGGCCATCTCGAAGGAGCAGTACGGCCAGGTCCACGCCGCGGCCCTGGCGGCGGAGGCGACGATCCGGGCGGATCAGGCCGCCATCGACAATGCCGCGGCCTCCATCCGGGCGGCCCGGGCCACCGTGGAAAGCGCCCGGGCGGCCGTGAAAGCCGACCAGGCGGCGGTGGAGACGGCCCGCATCCAGCTGGGATACACGCTCATCCGGGCCCCCATGGACGGCCGGACGGGGAGTCTGCTGGTCTTTCCGGGGAGCGTGGTCAAGGGGAGCACGACCAACCTGGTGGTGATCAACCAGGTCCATCCGATCTACGTCTCCTTCTCCGTCCCGGAGCAGGACCTGGCGGAGGTGCGGAAGTTCCGAGCCGCGGGGGATCCGGCGGTGGCGACCTATCTCGCCGGGGAGGCCCGGCCCGCTGCATACGGGACCCTGACGTTCATCGACAACACGGTGAACGCGACCACCGGGACGATCCAGCTCATGGCGACCTTCCCGAACCGGAATGATTCGCTCTGGCCGGGACAGTTCGTCAGCGTGGTCCTCACCCTCGCCATCCAACCCCACCGCACCGTGGTGCCATCCCAGGCAGTCCAGATCGGGCAGCAAGGATCTTACGTGTTCGTCATCAAGCCGAACCGCACCGTGGAGGTCCGCCCGGTCGTGGTCGGACAGACACTGGAGTCGGAGACGGTCGTGGAGCAGGGTCTCCACCCCGGCGAGCAGGTGGTGACCGACGGTCAGTCGCGCCTCTATCCCGGTGCGCACGTTGAGATCAAGGCGTCGCTCGGCGGCGGGGCGCCCGCCGGTGCCGGAGGGATCCCATGAGCATTCCCTCCCTGTTCATCCGCCGTCCCGTCATGACCACCCTGGTGATGCTGGGAATCCTGTTCTTCGGCATCGTGGCGTTCCGGATGCTGCCGGTGAGCGACCTGCCCAGCGTGGATTTTCCCACCATCCTGGTTTCCGCCAGCCTGCCGGGGGCCAGCCCGGAGACCATGGCCTCCGCGGTGGCAACCCCCCTGGAGCGGCAGTTCTCGACCATCGCCGGCCTGAACAACATGAGTTCCACCAGCGCCCTGGGGACCACGCAGATCACGCTCCAGTTCGATCTGAGCCGGAACATCGACGCGGCCGCCCAGGACGTCCAGGCGGCCATCTCCGCGGCGGGGAACCAGCTGCCCCCGGGCATGCCCATGCCCCCGACCTACAGCAAGGTGAACCCGGCCGAGGCCCCCATCCTGTACATCGCCGTGCAGTCGCCGACCCTTCCCATCTCCACCGTGGACGAGTACAGCGAGACCCTCCTGGCCGAGCGGATCTCCACGGTCAGCGGTGTCTCCCAGGTTGCCGTCTTCGGCTCGCAGAAGTACGCCGTTAGGGTCCAGGTGGACCCCCGGCTGTTGGCCTCGCAGGGGATCGGCATCGACCAGGTCGCCGCGGCCCTCGCCCACGGGAACGTTAACCTGCCCACGGGGAGCCTGTCGGGGACCAGCCAGGCCTTCACCCTGCAGGCGACGGGACAGCTCACCGACGCGGCGGCGTACCGCCCTCTCATCGTGGCGTACCGGAACGGGGCGCCGGTACGGCTGCAGCAGCTGGGGCGGGTGCTCGACAGCGTGCAGGATGACCAGGTGGCGGCCTGGCACGATAACGTCCGGGCGGTGGTCCTGGCCATCGAGCGACAGCCGGGTACCAATACCGTCGGGGTCGTGGACGCCATCCGGCAGATCCTGCCCAGCCTGCGCCAAGAGATCCCGGCATCGGTCCAGATGCAGGTCCTCTACGACCGGTCGCAGACCATTCGCGCCTCGGTCGCCGACGTGGAGTTCACCCTCCTCCTCACCGTCTGCCTGGTCGTCCTCGTGATCTTCCTGTTCCTGCGAAACGCCTCGGCGACGATCATCCCCAGCCTGGCCCTCCCCATGTCCATCGTGACCACGTTTGCCATCATGTACCTCCTGGGCTACAGCCTGGACAACCTCTCCCTCATGGCGCTGACCCTGTCGGTCGGCTTCGTCGTGGACGACGCCATCGTCATGCTGGAGAACATCGTGCGCCACCTGGAGATGGGAAAGGGGGTCATGCAGGCGGCCTTGGATGGATCCCGCGAGATCGGGTTCACCATCGTCTCCATGACCCTCTCGCTGACCGCCGTCTTCATCCCGGTCCTGTTTCTGGGGGGGATCGTGGGCCGCCTGTTTCGCGAATTTGCCGTAACCGTGGCGGCCGCCATCCTGGTTTCCGGCTTCGTCTCCCTGAGCCTCACGCCCATGCTGGCCAGCCGGTTCCTGCGACAGGCCGGCGCCCAGCGGCACGGCCGGCTATATCTGTTGGGGGAGCGGGGATTCGACGCGATGCTGGCGGCGTATCGCCGCACGCTGGAATGGGCGCTGGAGCAGCGCCGGACTATCGTGGCCGTTTTCGCTCTCCTTCTGGTGGGCACGGTCTATCTCTTCGCCGTGGTGCCGAAGGGCTTTCTCCCCAGCGAGGACAACGGCCAGATCTTCGCCTTCACCCAGGCAAGCGAGGGGATCTCCTTTGACGACATGGTCCGGCACCAACAGGCGGTCACGGACATCATCGCCAAGGATCCGAACGTGGGCTCCTTCTTCTCGGCCGTGGGGGTGAGCGGGTCCTCCGCCACCCTCAACATTGGCCGGGCCTTCATCCGCCTGAAACCCCGCTCGGAGCGGCTGCCGGTGGACGAGGTGATCCAGGAGCTCAGGCCCAAGCTGGCGCGCGTGCCAGGGATGCAGGTCTTTCTCCAGAACCCTCCCACCATCCAGCTCGGCGGCCGTCTGACCGAGAGCCAATACCAGTACACCCTGCAGGGCCCCGACACGGCGCAGCTTTTCCGGCTGGCTCCCGTACTCGAATCCAAGATCGCAACCCTGCCGGGCGTGCAGGATGTGACCAGCGACCTCCAGATCCGCGATCCGCAGGTGCTCGTCCAGATCAACCGGGACAAGGCCTCGGCCCTGGGGGTGACGGCGGATCAGATCGAGACCGCCCTGGCGGACGCCTACGGGTCGCAGCAAGTCTCGACGATCTACACTCCGACCAACGAGTACTGGGTCATCCTGGAGGTCTTGCCCCGCTACCAGCTGGATCCGGCCGCCCTCTCCGATCTCTACATCCAGTCGTCGACGGGCCAGCTGGTTCCGCTGGGCGCCGTGGCCACTCTCACCCGGGGTGTCGGGCCCCTGACGATCAATCACCAGGGCCAGCTCCCCGCCGTGACCATCTCCTTCAACCTGAAGCCCGGCGTCGCCCTGGGGACGATCGTCGACGAGATCCAGACGCAGGCGCGATCCATGCTGCCGGCCACGATCATCGGGAGCTTCCAGGGGAGCGCCCAGGCTTTCCAGTCCTCGCTCCGGGATCTCGGCCTCCTCCTGATCATGGCGATCATGGTCATCTTCATCGTCCTGGGGATCCTCTACGAGAGCTTCGTTCATCCGTTGACGATCCTGTCGGGCCTGCCCGCCGCGGGGGTGGGGGCCCTGGCGACGCTCCTGCTCTTTCACGTGGATCTGAATATCTATTCCTTCATCGGGGTGATCATGTTGGTGGGCCTCGTCAAGAAGAACGCCATCATGATGATCGACTTCGCCCTGGAGGCCGAACGTCAGGGCAAGAGCCCGCACGACGCCATCTACGAAGGGTGCCTCCTGCGCTTCCGCCCCATCATGATGACGACCATGGCCGCCCTGATGGCCACCCTTCCGATCGCTTTCGGAACCGGGCAGGGGGCGGAATCGCGTCGGCCGCTCGGGCTTGCGGTAGTGGGAGGATTGCTGGTCTCGCAGCTGTTGACGTTGTATATTACCCCCGTCATCTACACCTACCTGGACGCCTTCCGCGAGTGGGGCAAGGGACATCTCCTGTGGCTGCGACCCGCACCGGCGGGCACGCCCGTGCCGGACCTGGACTCGCGCGAGGGAAAGTGAGGGATAGGGGAATCGGGAAGGGCGCGCAGGCGCGAATCAGGCAGCCTCCTGCCCGTGCGGACTCCTGCGTCTGGGGCGTGCCAACCTGGTCGGGGCGATCCGCTCTCCGATGGGACCGTGCTCGGTCAGGTGCAGCCGGTCTCTGGGTGTGTGCCCGCTGGGCCGGGTCGCGCGAATCCCGAGGAAGACGCGAGACATGCCACAGGAATCCAACGCCTCTATTCCCGCGATCAACCCATGGGTCATCGCGTCCGCGGTGATGCTGGCCACCTTCATGGAGGTGCTGGACACCACCGTTGTCAACGTGTCGCTGCCCCACATCGCCGGGAGCCTCTCGGTCAGCGTGGATGAGGCCACCTGGGCGCTCACATCCTACCTGGTGGCCAACGCCATCGTCCTGCCCATCACCGGCTGGCTGTCCAACTATTTCGGCCGCAAGCGGCTACTCATCGCCGCGGTTACCGGATTCACTGCCGCGTCCTTTCTCTGCGGCCTGGCGCCCAGCCTGGCGTTTCTGGTCATCTTCCGGGTCGTCCAGGGTGCCTTCGGGGGTGCGCTCCAGCCCATCTCGCAGGCGGTCATGCTGGAAGCGTTCCCGCCCCGGGATCGCGGGAAAGCCATGGGATTCTGGGGATTGGGCATCGTGGTGGCGCCCATGCTGGGGCCGGTCCTGGGCGGCTACCTCACCGACGTCTATAGCTGGCGCTGGGTGTTCTACATCAACATTCCCGTCGGCATCTTGTCCTTCTTCATGACTCAGCTGTTCGTCTTCGATCCTCCCTACATTCGCCGGCGATCGGCGGGGATCGATTACTGGGGCATCGGCATGCTGGCGGTGGGGATCGGCTCCCTTCAGGTCGTTCTGGACAGGGGACAGGAGGCGGACTGGTTCGGATCACGCTGGATCACCAATCTTGCGGTTCTGTCGGCGGCGGCATTGATTCTGTTCCTGGCACACGAGATGATCACTCGGCATCCGGTCGTGAACCTCCGGGTGTTCAAGCTCCGTACGTACAGTGTCGGCATCGGGCTGATGACGGTCCTGGGATTCGTTCTGTACGGGACGCTGGTGCTCGTGCCCATCATGTTGCAGACCCTCATGGGCTACACGGCGCTGGAGGCTGGATATGCGATGTTTCCCCGCGGCCTGGGGTCGTTCATCGCCATGCCCATCGTCGGTATCATCACGGCCCGGTTCGATCCGCGGAAGCTCCTGACACTGGGATTTGCAGGAGGCGCCCTGTCGCTCTTCCAGCTCTCCTGGCTGAACCTGAATGCCGGATACTGGGATATTTTCTGGCCGCAATTCATCCAGGGTGTCGCCTTGGCACTCCTGTTCGTTCCCCTCACCACGGTGACCATGGACCCCGTGCCGAAGGAGGAGATGGGCAACGGCACCAGCATCTTCAACCTGGTGCGCAACATCGGGGGCAGCATGGGAATCGCGGGCGCCACGACCATCCTTGCCCGGGCCACTCAGGTCTACATCAACATCCTGGGCGTCCACGTCACCCCCTATAGCTTGCGCACGCAACGGGCCTTGGGGGGCCTGCGCACATATTTCCAGGGTCATGGATCGGATCCGGTCACGGCGTCGCAGCAGGCTTATTCTGCGCTGTTCGGCATGGTCCAAAGCCAGGCCTCCATTCTGTCCTTTCTGCAGTCCTACCGGGTGCTCGGGATTCTCTTCCTCGTCGCCATGCCCCTCATTTTCTTCCTGGGGAAGCCGGCCCATCAAGAGAAGCGGGCCGCTCTTCACTAGTCTCCCGCCCGTAAAGATCGTGCGATACGTTGGTTGCCTCCGGGGCTCGGATGTGCGATGCGAACCATCGGGACGGCATGCGAGCCCGCGTTCTTCACGAGCAGTGCTCGTGACTATTGGGGGAGTGACCAAAATCATTGGATCCTCGGGACTGACCCGTCCTTTGTGAATAATACCGGCTGGCCTCTTGCCCCCCGTCCGGACGGCGGCCGCGCTGCGCCGCACATGTATCCTCCTGAAACAACACTGCCAAAAGTATCCACGGCCCTGGCCCTCTTGAAATGACGGGAGGTTAGCCCTGCCGCGGAGCCATCCATGTCTCTCGCGGATCGGGCGGTCCCGCCATGGCCGACCGGGCACATCCGCCCTCCTGCGACTGGACCCTCGTCTTTTCAGCCAGTTGGCGCGGGGGGAGGCGGCCGGGAGGTGTCGGCACGCCGAATGCCTATATGCCCATCCAGCCGGAGGCGAGGGCGGAGGAGGCAGGATAGCGGCAGGGGAAGGCGCTGAAGGGTCCCGGGGCGGGCGACCCCTGCGCGCGGACGGTATAGGCCTCCGACCCTTGCCCCCGGAGAGGTGGAGCGACGAATGCCTTCGGCCCCAGGAGGTGGGCCGGGTCCGCGGCCGGGCGCTGCGGCTGAACAGAACTTCTCCCGAAAGCGGGGGATAGGGGAAAGGAGCGAGGGGCGATGCGGTATGGTTATTGGTGGATCGAGGCTCTGGCGGGCGTCTATCTGATCATCGCGCCCTACCTGGAGCATTTTGCCTCCCAGGAGGCGGCCCTGTACACGGATGTGCTCCTGGGGATCGCCTTGGTGATCTGGGCCCTGGTGGGATTCTACTGGCATACGAGCGAGGAGGGGCCGAAGAGCCATCCGTCTCGGGCCTGATTTGCCGGAATGGGGCGGCGACTCGTGTCTGGGACTGGAGGTCGCAAATCCATGAGGGCTCAGCAGGGACAAGGAACAACCAAGATTGAAGCGACGCTCCACACGACCGTCTCGGCCGTGAAGCAGGAGCTGTAAGTCGAGGGGTCGCGCGCGGCCCCTCCCTCTTGCCGGATATGGCCGGCAGGGACGCTCTCGGGGTGTCCGTGATGCCCTGCGCGGCGGGGACTCGTGGCGGACAGGGTTCTTCGGGCCCGTGGAGCCCCGAAGGCTTCCTCACAGGTCGCCTTCCGCCCGCCGACAGGCTCACGGCATCCCGGGACGACTCTTCACGAGAGGCGAGGAAGGACGGGAGATGAGCCGGCAGACCATACGCCTGGGACGCATCCTGGGCATCCGCATCGACCTGGACTACACCTGGTTTCTGGTATTCGCCCTGATCACCTGGACGCTCGCGGCCGGCACCTTCCCGGCGGAATTCCCACGATGGTCCCCGGCCGAATACTGGGGGGTGGCGGCGGTCACGGCTTGTCTGCTCTTCGGCAGCGTCCTGCTGCATGAGTTGGGGCACTCGGTGGTGGCAATGCGGTATGGCGTCCCGGTCAAGCGCATCACCCTCTTCCTCTTCGGCGGGGTGGCCCAGATCGCCACCGAGCCGCCCAGTGCCGCGGCGGAATTCTGGATCGCCGTGGCCGGTCCCGCCGTCAGTGCCTGCCTGCTGCTCGTGTTCGGCGGGCTGGAGGCGTTGATGGCGGGAGTGGGGCCGCTGCTGGCCCTCACCGAGTATCTCGCCTATATCAACGGCGCCCTCGTCCTTTTCAACCTGATTCCGGGGTTCCCGCTGGACGGCGGCCGCGTGCTCCGAGCGGTCATCTGGGGGAGCACGCGGAGCCTCCACAAGGCCACGCTCGTGGCCGGCAACATCGGGCGGTTCATCGGCTTCCTGTTCATCCTGCTGGGCGTGTGGCAGGCCTTGGCGGGCAATCTCATCAACGGAATGTGGATTGCGTTCATCGGCTGGTTCTTGGAGAGAGCAGCGGTGGGGCAGATCCAGCAGCAGAGGCTCCAGGACGTCTTAAGCGACCACAGGGTGGCGGATGCCATGAACCCACATTACGCCGAGATCTTCGCCGCCGACACGCTCCAGGAGCTGGTGGACCGGCACGTCCTGCTGAACGGCCGGCGGACCTTCATCGTCAAGCGGGGGGATCGGGTCAGCGGCCTCCTCACCCTGCACCGCGTCAAGGCGCTTCCTCCGGACACCTGGTCCCACACGACGGTGGCGGAGGCCATGATTCCCATGGATCAGATGAAGCGCGTGGGGCCCGAGACACAGCTGTGGGCCGCCTTCCAGGAGATGGACCGGGACGGCGTGAATCAGCTCCCGGTCATGACCGACGGGCAGGTTCTCGGCATGCTCAGCCGCGATGACATCATCTCGGCGCTACGAAGCTGGCGCGTCTTCTCCACGAACTCCTGACACATCTCCCACCGACGACTCTTTCCCGTCCCGCGGCCGGCCGGAGCGGCTCGCCGCCTCGATCCGCATCCGGAGCGACCTTTCCGGAGGCGTCCGGCGGCTGGAGGTGGGCTGGCGCAGGATTCCGTGCGGCATCCCGCCCGTGGGATGGTAGAATCGAACACAGGCCGCGGGGCGCCCGGGTGGGGACCGCCGGGGTCCGGCGGCAGGGGGGGCATCCGATCGCCCGGCGGAGACAGAGGCCGGAAGCACCGGGATGAGGGGCGAGGGAGGGCGAGATCCCTCGCGGAGAGGAGGAGGCCATGGCTGCCAAGAAGATCCTGATGCTGGTCGGCGACTTCGTCGAGGACTACGAGGTGATGGTTCCCTTCCAGGCCCTGCTGATGGTCGGGCACATGGTGCACGCAGTCTGTCCGGGCAAGAAGGCCGGTGAGAGAGTTCGGACGGCCGTTCACGATTTCGAGGGGGATCAGACCTACAGCGAAAAGCCCGGCCACCAGTTCGCGCTGAATGCCACCTTCGAAGAGGTGAAGGCGGAAGGGTATGACGCACTGGTCATTCCGGGCGGGCGTGCGCCCGAGTACATCCGCCTGAACCCGAAGGTCCTGGAGTTCGTCCGGCATTTCGCAAAGGCCAACAAGCCCATCGCCGCGATTTGTCACGGCGCCCAGGTCCTGGCGGCCGCCGGGGTGCTGGCGGGGAAGCACTGCTCTGCCTATCCGGCCGTGGGGCCGGACGTGACGCGCGCCGGGGGCACGTACATGGACATTCCCGTGGATCAGGCCCACGTGGACGGGACGCTGGTGACGGCGCCGGCCTGGCCGGCGCATCCCGTCTGGCTGGCCAGGTTTCTGGAGGTGCTGGGGACCAAGATTCAGCCGTAACCGCACGACGCCCGGCCCGGGGTGCGCGGGGCGGCCAACACCCGGCAGACGGCCTGCCGACAAAGGGGCTTGCGGTCAGCCGGGTGTTCTTCTATAACAGCATCGCTGCGTTGGCGTCTGCCGATCGGTGGAGGGGGTGTGTACGAACTCAAGCTCTCTGATCCGGCCGCCCGCGACCTCCCGCTCCGGCGGGACATCCGGCTCCTCGGCAATTTGCTGGGGACGGTCCTGGTCGAGCAGGCGGGGCGCGCGCTGTTCGAGAAGGAGGAGGAGATCCGGAATCTCACTAAGGATCTGCGCCGGGAGTTCACGCTCCAGGGCGAGGCGGCCATCGCCCGCCTCACGGAAGATCTGGACCTGCGCGCAGCCACCCAGATCATCCGGGCCTTCACCACCTTCCTCCAGCTGGTGAATGTCGCCGAGCAGATCCATGACATCCGGAAGTCCCGCTTCCAGGAGCTGCTGGCCCCGGCGGCGCCGCGGCCGGGGTCGCTGGCGGAGGCAGTTGCCCGCTGCCGCGCCGCCGGCCTCACGGCCGCAGCGCTGCAAGACATCCTCGGCCGGCTGGAACGTCACGCTGGTGCTCACGGCCCACCCGACGGAGGCCAAGCGGCGAACCATTCTGGGGAAGACCCGCCGCATCTCCGCCCATCTGGCCGCCGTGGATCATCCCCTCGTCACCGCGCAGGAGCGACAGGAGCTGGAGGAGGCCGTTCTGCGCGAGATCGCGGCCATCTGGCAGAGCGACGAGGTGCGCGCGCGGCGTCCGACGGTCCAGGACGAGGTGCGGAACGGTCTCTTCTACTTCGACCAGGTCCTCTGGGAGGTGCTGCCATCCCTCTATCGGGACCTGCGGCGGGCCTTGGCCGCACACTATCCCGAGGCCCGCTTCGCCATTCCTCCCTTTCTCCGGTTCGGATCGTGGATCGGAGGGGATCGGGACGGAAACCCCCATGTCACGGTGGAGGCGACCTGGGAGACGCTTCGCCTGCACAAGGAGCTGGCCCTGCGCAAGCACCTGGAGGGACTGTCGCGGCTGTGGGGCGCGCTGAGCCAGTCGGTGGCACAGATGGGAGCCAGCGCCGAGCTGCGGGCCTCCGTGGAAGCGGAGGAGGCCACCCTCGGCGAGGCGGGACTGTCGCTCCAGGATCGGGACGAGCGAGAGTTCTACCGGCGCAAGCTGGTTTGCATGCACCTCCGTCTGGAGGCGACCCTGCGGGCCACCAGCCGGGAGGTCGCCACGGCCCCTTCTTGGGCCTATCGGCGCGCCGCGGAGCTGGCGGCCGATCTCGCCCTGATCCAGCAGAGCCTCGCAGACAACCGGGGTGGTCGCTGGGCGGATGGGCCGGTCCAGACGGCCATGGATCAGGTGCGGATCTTCGGCTTCCACCTGGCCCCGCTGGATCTCCGGCAGGATGCCGCGGTCATCCGCGCCGCACTGGCCGAGGTGGCGCGAGCCGTCCGCCTGACGGAGGGCGATCTGCGGGACCTTCCCGAGGCAGAGCGGGCAGCCCTCCTCACTCGGGAAATCCAGTCGCCGCGCCCCCTCATCCCGCCCGCGCACCTGGCACGATTCAGCCCGGAAACGACCGAGGCGATCGCGCTGTTCCACCTCATCCAGCGGGTCTGGACGGAGGAGGCTCCGGAGGCGATCGGCGCCGTCATCCTCAGCATGACCCGGCAGCCCAGCGACCTGCTGGCCACGCTGCTGTTGGCGAAGGAGGCCGGGCTCCTGGTGCGGGACGGGGAGGAGACGCGGAGCGGCATCGATCTGGCTCCGCTCTTCGAGAAGATTCAGGCGCTGGGGGATGCCCCGGCCATCATGAACGCCGTGTACGCCAATTCCGCCTATCGCAGCCACCTGGAGGCGCGCGGGGGCGTTCAGGAGGTGATGCTGGGCTATTCAGACAGCAGCAAAGACGGCGGCTACCTCACCTCCAACTGGGAGCTGTACGTGGCCCAAGAGGGCCTGGCGGCCGGGGCCGCCGCGGCGGGGGTCCGGCTGCGGCTCTTCCACGGCCGCGGCGGTACCGTGGGCCGCGGCGGCGGGCCGATGCACGAGGCCATCCATGCGCAGCCGCCGGGGACCGTGCGGGGACGGATCAAGATCACCGAGCAGGGGGAGATGATTCATTACAAGTACGGGGATGCGGCCGTGGCCGCGCGCAACCTAGAGTTGGTGGCCTCGGCGGTCCTAGAGACATCAGCCGGGATCCAGGGGACCACCGCGCTGGATCCGGCTTGGCCCGCCATGATGGCGGCCCTCTCCGAGCGTGCATGCCGGGCCTACCGGGGGCTGGTCGTGGAAGATCCCGGCCTCTTCCGGTATTTCCAGGAGGCGACCCCGGTGCAGGAGATCAGCCGGCTGAACATCGCCTCGCGCCCCGCCTGGCGGCGGGCTGCCGGAACCCTGGAGGACCTCCGTGTGATCCCGTGGGTGTTCGCCTGGGTGCAGAGCCGGCACTACCTGCCCGGCTGGTACGGCCTGGGGGCGGCGCTGGGAGAATTTGTGGCCGAGGATCCCGTGCGCCACCTGGCGATCCTGCAGCAGATGTATCGCGCCTGGCCGTTTTTTTCCCGGCTCATCGACAACGCGCAGATGACGATGTGCAAGGCTGACATGGGGATCGCACACCGCTACGCGTCGCTGGTGGAGGACCCTGTGGTGCGCGAGCGGATCTTCGGCCGCATCCGGGAGGAGTACGAGGCGACCCGGGCGGTCCTGCTGCGGATCACCCTGCAGCAGGAGCTCCTGGACAACGACCCGGCGCTGCAGCGGTCGCTCCAGCTTCGGAACCCCTACGTGGACCCGCTCTCGTATATCCAGGTGAGCCTGCTGCGCGAGCTGCGGGCCCTGCAGAAGGCCGGCGTGGGGACCCGGGCGCGCGAGGAGGAGGCCCTGCGGGAGCCGCTACATCTGACCATCAACGGCATCGCCACCGCCATGCGCTCGACCGGCTGAGATGCGGAAAGGCGGAGGGGGTGCCGTAGGAGCGGAGAGCCGTGGCCGGTTCCGTCAGCAGGCTGGTCTGGCTGAACGGCGAGTACGTGCCCTGGGCGCAGGCCACGGTCCACGTGAGCACGCTGGCGGAGTTCGCGGGGTCCAGGGCCTTCGAGGGGCTCCGCGGCGACTGGAGTCCGGAGGAGCGGCAGGTTTTGCTGTTCCGCCTGCCGAAATACAAACACTGGCTGGCGCCGTGCTGCTGGGAGCCGCCGAAGATCAGGCTGCGGGGTGGCCGGGGCTCCTGGCGAGCCGACGGCGACCGCGAGGCATTGGCGATCGAGGGTCCCGCCGGGGGCCCGCCACTGACGCGGCGTGGGCGGGGAGCCGCGGGGAAAGGAGCGAGCGGTGAGCACCTTGAAGAACCGATGGTTGACCGCAGGAATGGCGAGTGTCCTCACGGCGGCCGCGCTGCTGACACTCGTGGCCGTCGGCATCCGACCGGCGGCGGCCGACGACGCCCAGGATGCCCGCCAGCTGGTCGAGAAGGCCCGACTGACTTTGGAGAGTTTCCTGGCCGACCCCCAGATGGGGCCGAACCTCCGCTACTATGTCCCCAAGGCCAAAGGGATTCTCATTTACCCGCAGGTCCTGCGCGGCGCTTTCATCTTCGGCGCATCCGGCGGCAGCGGGGTGTTCCTGGCGCACGAGGCTGTCGGCGGAAAGTGGACCGGTCCCGCCTTCTACACCATCGGGGAGGCCAGCTTCGGGCTCCAGGCCGGGGCCGACGCCTCCGAAGTGGTCTTGATTGCGTTGACCGACCGGGGGGTCTCGGCCCTCCTGTCGACCAGTGCCAAGCTGGGGGCCAACATCAGCATTGCGATCGGGCCGGTGGGGGCGGGCGTGACCGGGGCCACGGCCAACCTCAGCGTCGACATCGTCAGCTACTCGCGCAACAAGGGGCTGTATGGCGGGATGTCGCTGGAGGGCGCGGTGGTGGCCGTGAGGCAGTCCTTGAACGAGGCCTACTATGAGCGGCCGGTTACCCCCACGCAGATCTTGATCGAGCACGAGGTCTCCAACCCGCAGGCCGCCGGACTGCTCGAGGAGATAACCAAGGTGGCCAAGGAGAAATGACCGCCCCTGACGCCGTGTGGCAGCCTGGGCGGCCCGGGAGGCGGCGTATGCCCCACGAGGCTGGATGACCCCGGCCCGCCGGTATCTCATTCCTTCCACGTCATCACAGGGGCGGCCTCCCTGTTCTCATCCGAAGCCGCTGGTGCAACCCGCTTGACAACCAGACGCTACTCGAATAGATGTGCACATGAGCCAGCGGGGCTGAGAGACGGCAGCGCGAGGCGACGAACCGCGCAACCCTCAGTTCCTGGTCGGGCCATCGGCGCCCTGGATTCCTGCCTGGGAGGCGAGAGCCGGGCGCTTCTCTCGAGCAGACCTTTACCCGGGGGAGGGCGGAGGCGAGGCAAACAAAGCGCGGGAGCAGTCCCGTGCGAAAGGGAGGGGAGGACACCATGGATTCGATCCGTTGGTTCCGGAAGAGCTGTGTGACGCTTGGGATCGTCTTGGCTGTGGGGGGGTTCGGCCTGTTTGCCGTATTCCCCCAGGTCGCTGCGGCGGCGGACGCCATGACCGAGTTGAAGACGGCCCTTGCCCATGCCGGATACGCCGCTAAATCCGAGGCCCTGCAGCAGGTACACCTGCACCTCCATCACGTGCTCAACTGTGCGGTCGGTCCTCAGGGCATGGGCTTCGACGCGGCGGCGGGGAATCCATGCAAGGGACAGGGGGACGGATTCCTTTCCGACCTCAAGACTGCGAAGGGTGAGGACGCACTGTACTACCAGGCGTGGTGGGCGGCCCACATCGCGGAGCAGGGCATCGCGTCAAATAATTTGGGGGAGGCCAAGGCCGCCGCCCACGTCGTATCGCTGGTGCTCGAAGATGCAACGATGGCAAAGTAGAAATACAGGATAGTCCTCGGCGGTGGAGGTCATCGAGCGTGCTGTTCCATCCTCTGGTGGTCCATTTCCCTCTGGCCCTCTGGCTCACCGGCACGCTCTTTGACATCCTGGCCTGGCGCCGCAGGGATCCGCTGTTCCCCCGGGCCGCCTCGTGGTTGGTGGGGCTCGGCCTCCTGGGGGCTGCGGCGAGCATTGCCCTGGGGTGGGTGGATCTGTTGAATCTGGAGCAGCAGGGGGTGGGGACGGGCCTCGTGCTGCGCCATCGCCTGCACAGCCTGCTGGCGTATGCCGCCACGCTGGCGTATGCCGTCAATTTCGTGTGGCGCCGGCGGACACCCGATCGGGTCGGCCTCCCGCTCCTCGCCCTGTCGCTGCTGGGGGCGGCGCTCGTCGCCGTGGCCGGCTATATGGGCGGGGAGCTCCGGATGGTGATGTGACAGTCAGGAGGGAGAAAGCCTGCCACCCGTTGGTATTGGAGAGGCGCCCGAGGGCTGTGCGCGCCTGGACCATCAGCAGTTTCGCGACGGAGGGATCAAGGTAACAACCCGGAAAGGCAGCCATGCCGGGCGGCTCCCAACTCCAGCTACAGCGAAAAGCCACTCCGATCCCTCCTTCCTGCAGCCAGGCAAACAACTTTAATAAGTTACCTACGTCCCTTAAGGAGGTCGTCCATGGCGTCGGACAATCGGGTCCTGCTGACGGTCTTGCTCCATCACGATCAATCGAAGACGCTTGAGGAGATCACGACCCACCTCAAGAAGACGGGGTTCTACCGGGACTTCCCTCCGGAGGGTGCGGAGCTGGTCTCTTGGGTGGTGGCCATGTCCTATGGATTCCTCATCACGATGCGCGTGGAGCCGGGCGCCTTCCGGAGCGTCAACCGCTTCATGGAGCAGAAGGCCTGGGGCGCCTTCCGCTACGAGGTCTTCCCCGCCTATGATTTTGCCCCCATCGCAGCCCAGCTCAAGCGCGACCACGCCGTCCCTTCTGCTTGAGCCTCTCGCCGGCTGCCTCGGGTCCGGGCGGCTGCTCGGCGGTGAGCTGTCTCTCGCAGGAGCAGCCGCCACCCGGGCGGCTCCGGGGGGCATCTCACACGCCATGAACGCGGGACGGAAGGCGAGGGAGAGCAAGGAACTGCGCGGCCTCTCAGGGCTGTCCAGCATCCTCGATCGGCGGCCGAGGCGGGCCGCGGAGGGAGCCACATGTTCGAGGGCTTTGAGCGGACCGAGATTCGGACGAGCGGCGCGCGGATTCATCTGCGGCATGGGGGCAAGGGGCCGGCGCTCTTGCTGCTGCATGGAAATCCCCTGACCCACGTGTCGTGGCACAAGATCGCAGGTCGCCTCGCCGCCGACTTCCACATCGTGGCGGCCGACCTGCGCGGGTACGGTGACAGCGCTGGGCCGGAAGACGGCGGGAACAACCACGTCAATTACTCCTTCCGAGCCATGGCCCAGGACCAGGTCGAAGTTATGGAGGCCCTGGGCTATACGGAGTTCTACGTGGCCGGCCATGATCGAGGCGCCCGCACCGTCCACCGCATGTGCCTCGATCACCCGGCGCGGGTCAAGAGGGCGGCCGTCGTGGACATTCTTCCCAACTACCACATCTGGACCCATACGTCCAAGGAGTGGGCCATGAAGTCCTGGCACTGGTCCTTCATGGCGCAGCCGTACGACTTTCCCGAGCGTATGATGGCGGCGGTTCCGGCCCAGTGGTACATGGAGAAAAAGCTCTCCAAGGCTGGGATCGGACTGGGGTGCTTCAGCCCCGAGGCCTTCGCCGAGTATGTCCGCTGCTTCACCTGGAAGACAATTCGGGCCTCCTGTGAAGACTACCGTGCCTGTGCGACCTGCGACCTGGAGATGGATACGGCTGACAGGCAGCGGAAGGTCGCGTGCCCCCTCCTGGTCATCTGGGGGGCCAAGAGCCACACCGGCACCGTATATGGAGATGTCCTCCGGATCTGGGAGGAATGGGGAGAGCAGGTTGTCGGCGGTCCAATCGATTGCGGCCACTATGTTCCGGAGGAGGCGCCCGAGGGGACTGCCAGCTGGTTCCTTCGCTTCTTTGGTGAGCCACAGGAGAGGCGGCGCTGACGGCGCTGCCCGTCCGGTCGTGATCCTGCCGCGGCGTCTGTGGCAGGGTCGGCCGAAGGCTGACGGCTCGTGTGCTCGCAACGGGCCGAGCCGGAGCGCGCGGGTGGCGAGGATGCCCTCCAGAGGGTGTCCAGGCGAAGGCGTCTCGTCTCGTGCTGCTGTTGTTCCGGCTTCCGCACAAGTTGCGCTTCCCCCCTATGGTCATGGTCCTGCTGATGGGTATCCTGGGATATGCCTTGAAGCGGCCGGGATTCGACCGCCTCCTGGTCATCCTGGGGCTGGTGCTTGGCGGGATGTTGGAGACGACCTTCCGCCAGAGCCTGGAGCTGAGCCGTGGCGATCCGATGATCTTCGTGCAGCGGTCGTTGAGTCTGGCCCCGTTCGTTCTCCTGACGCTCGTTCTGGGAACCCCTCCGATCATGAGGGCCATTGCGAGTCACCGACAGCACGCATCGTCGACAAGCTCACGTGCTTGCACCACCAGGAGCAAATCATGCTCTGGAGCGCGGCCGAATTGCGCTGCCGTCTGTGCGTGGTGTCCTGCCCCACCGGGAAGCGCGAGTTCCAGGAGCCGACGCACCCGGAGAGACGGTCGGCCGCCGTGAAGGAATTGCAGGACCTCTGGACGGGGGCGAAGTGGTGGAGACACAGCCGGAATGGAGCGTGACCCATGCGGGAATACGAGCGAATCCGGGCAGCCGTCATCCGCGGAGGGACGAGCAAGGGCCTCTACCTGCTGGCCAATGAGCTCCCGCAGGATCCCGCTCGCCGGGGCCAGGTTATCCTCCGGATCTTCGGGAGTCCGGATCCACGGCAGATCGATGGGATGGGCGGAGCCGATCCGTTGACGAGCAAGGTGGCGATCATCGCCCCCTCGCGCCGCGAAGGGGCCGATGTGGATTACACCTTCGGCTATGTCGGGATCGAGAAGGCCGTCGTGGACTACGAGGGCAACTGCGGGAACATCTCCCAGGGCGTCGGGCCGTTCGCCGTGGACGAGGGGCTCGTCCCAGCCACCGAGCCGATCACGACGGTGCGGATCTTCAACACCAACACCGAGAAGCTCATCGAGGCGGCGGTCCCAGTCCGAGAGGGCAGGGCCCTCACGCAGGGCGACTTCGCCATCAACGGGGTTCCGGGGACCGGCGCCAAGATCCTCCTGAACTTCGTGAACTCCGGCGGCTCGAGGACGGGGAAGCTCTTGCCCACCGGGAACACGGTGGATAGGCTGGAACTCGCCGATGGCCGCACCGTGCGGGTCAGTCTGGTGGACGCGGCCAACCCCGCCGTCTTCGTGCAGGCGGCAGACATCGGCTTTACCGGCAAAGAGTTGCCGAGCGACACCGCCGCGAACCCGAAGATCCTGGAGATCATGGAAGAGATCCGCAGCAAGGCGGCGGTCATGATGCGCTTGGCCTCCAGTCCGGATCAGGTGGGTCCGGCCGTTCCCAAGGTGGCCTTCGTGGCGCCGCCGCAGGAGTACCAAACCATCACCGGGCAGACCATCGCTGCAAGCGACTGCGATCTGCTGGCCCGCACCAAGGCCCTGGCCGTCCTGCACAAAGCCTACGCCGTGACGGGGGGGATCTGTGTCTCCGCCGCCGCCCTCATCGAGGGTACGGTGGTGAGCGAGATCGTGGGCCCGCGGGCCAAGACGACCGGCCTCGTCCGCGTGGGGCATCCCTCGGGTGTCTCGGAGTACGTCATCACCGTTGAGAAGAGCCTGTCCGGGGATTTCACACTGACCCGATCGGCCATCGCCGGGACGGCCCGCCGGATCATGGACGGGTACGTGTACGTTCCGCGCGCGCTCTTCTTCCCGGAGGAGACAGGCGGGTAGGGCTCTTAGGACGTTATGACGGGACGTAGGTTCTCAAGTGCATTGTGGTATTCCGTCGGGTTCCACAAACGTGAGGACGCCTCCCCGGCCTCAGAAGAGAACCTGCTTTGGTGGACGTTGTTTCCAGGTTGACTTTCGCCCCGCCGCTCCCGATCGAAGCTCGGCGCAGTCACCCTTCTATCACGCGATGACAATGGGGGACGGGCATGAAATTATGCCTTTCTCCGGTTGCCCCCTCCTGCATTGTTCTTCCCCGGGCCGAGCGCCGTCGTGCCACCGTGGCTTGTCGAAGCGTGCGGAGCCGCGCAGCCCGGCGATTGCGTCAGGGCTAGGCGGAGGAGGGCAGCCGGCTCGGGCTATCGGCGCAGGCGGGTGACGAGTCTGTCGCGGGGTGATGCCCGCGAAGGAGCCGGTCAGAGCGGTTGGGCGGCCCGGACGCGCAGCAGGCGGCCGAAAACCCGGCGGCCAGCCCTGGGGTGGGATGTGATGGGATGGGGGCCAGCCATAGTGCCGCTGTGTAACGTGCCTCACGGAAAGCGCCAAATCATCAAAAAATCTGAATAAATTCTCTTGACAACCGATTTCGTCCAAGTATATTGTGCGCCAAGTGGTGGGATGAAGTGGGATAAAATGGTATAGTATCCCATCAAGTCCCATCGAGTGGAACCTGATGGGTGTGCCATGTTCCGTGGCCGCGTCGAACATGCCATCGATGACAAGGGGCGCCTGAGCATCCCGGCGAAGTTCCGCGAGGTGCTCCGGAAGCAGAAGGACAAGACGCTGGTCCTCACCAGCTTCGACGACTACATCACGGCCTTTCCCCTGAAGGTCTGGCGGACGATCGAAGATCGTATTCGCAGCAATCCCATGTTCAAGCGGGACATGCGTGATTTTCTGCGGCTGGTCTACTCGTCGGCCGAGGATGCGGAGCTGGATCCCCAGGGTCGCATCCTCATCCCGCAGAGCCTGCGCCAGCGTGCGGGGATCACGCGGGATGTGGTGATCATCGGGGTGATGGATCAGATCGAGATCTGGGATCGGGCCCGCTGGGGGGCACGACAGGCCGCGGCCCCCTCGCCCGAAGAGCTGTCGGCGAAGCTGGGCGAGCTGGGCGTGTGAGGGAGTGCGGCGACGGGCGGCCTGACGGCCTTCGGCCGCATGCGGGAGGCGAGATGGCAGCGGATCGCAGATGCGACATGCAGACACTCCGGGCGATGCGGCGCCGGGCGGGATTGGCCCGGCGCGCCGCCGACTGGTTCTGGCGAATTCGAGGGGGACGCCTTCCCGAGCCGCCGGCAAAGCCCGTACTGGACATGAACCGGATCCGCCGGATCGCGTACCTCTAGGAGGGAGCACATGGACGTTCGCTGGTCCGAGGCGCACAAGGTGGCGGTAATCGACCCGCAAGGCGAGCTGGGCATCCGGACGATGGTGGAGATCAAGAACGCCATCGGCAGCCTGCTGCATGATGGATGTCGGACACTGATCCTGGATTGCCGAGGTGTCACGCGGCTGGAGGCCATGAGCCTGGGAGTGCTGGTGGAGCGGTTGTGCCGCAGCCGCGAGGTCGGCGGAACACTGGCCCTGACCAATCTCAACCCGGACCTGGTAGCGCGGATGCAGGAGCTGCGGGTGCACTCCCTTTTCCAGACGTTCGATTCCGTGCCGGCGGCCCTGGAATCCTTGGTTGGGGCGCAATCCGACGCCGTGGCGGCGTGCCTGGCGGCGTAGGTCCGGCCCGCCGGGCGGTCGATCCCCCTGGGGCGGTCCGGCCAGCGTGATGTCGCCGTGAACGGTCATTTGCCGGTCCTCCGGGCGGAAGTGCTCGATTGGCTGCAACCCCGCCCCGGCGGCCGCTATCTGGACGCCACGGTCGGACTGGGAGGGCACGCGGAGGCGCTGCTGCTGGGGAGTGACCCGGACGGAATCCTCCTGGGGATCGACCGGGATTCGGCGGCCCTGGCGCTGGCGCGAAAGCGGCTGGCCCCCTTCGGGGCGCGCGCCACGCTGCTGCACGGGGCGTACGAGGATCTTGGGGAGTTGGTCCCGTCGACAGAGCGGTTCGACGGGATCCTGTTCGATCTGGGGGTTTCCTCCTTCCAGCTGGACACGGCCGAGCGCGGCTTTTCCATCAACCGCGAAGGACCGCTGGATATGCGCATGGACCAGAGCCAGGGCGAGACCGTAGCCGATCTGATCGGGCGCCTGCCGGAGGGGGAGCTGGCCGACCTGATCTATCGCTGGGGCGAAGAGCGCTGGTCGCGCCGCATCGCCAGAGCCATCGCGGCGGCCCGGACGGAGGGAGCCATCCGAACCACGACCGACCTGGCGGCCGTGGTGGCCCGGGCCGTCCCCCGGAGCCGCTGGCCGCGCCACATCCATCCCGCGACCCGAACCTTCCAGGCCCTGCGCATCGCCGTCAACCAGGAGCTGGTGGGCCTCGATCGGTCGCTGGGGCAGGCCGCGGGACGTCTGCGGCCCGGCGCGCGGCTGGCGGCCATCAGCTTTCATTCCCTGGAAGATCGGATCGTGAAGCAGACCTGGCGGCGGCTGGCGGCCGCGGGGGCGCTGCGCATTCTGACCAAACGGCCCGTTACCTCGACCGACGCCGAGGTGGCGGCGAATCCGCGGGCGCGGAGCGCCAAGCTTCGCGTGGCGGAACGGGCGCCGGGAGCGGGGGAGGCCGCCTGATATGGCACGTGCACTGGAGGCAACGCGGCCGACGGTCGGGATCGGCGCTCGCCCGCTGCCGCGGCGGCGCTGGCAATGGTGGGAGCGGCTGGAGTCGATCTCGACGGTGGGCCTGGGGCTGCTGTTTTTGGCGGGGGCGCTCTTCTACGTCTGGCAGCACACCCTCGTGGTGCGGGAAGGCTATGCCCTGGAGCGCCTGCGGGTGACCCAGGCCAATCTGTTCCAGGAGAACAAGGCCCTGCGGCTGGAGGTGGCCCAGCTCAGGTCGCTGAGGCGTGTCGAGAAGATCGCACGCACCCGCCTCGGGATGGTGACGCCCGGTCCGGGACAGGTGGTGATCATGCCCGAGGCAAGCATCCAGTAGGGGGCGGCGATCGGGGAGTGACGGATGGGGAGTGTGGGCACCGGCGGCGGGATGAGCGCGGCGACCCGCCGTCCGGTGTCCGTGTCGTCCGAGGTCCGGTCCGCGTGATTCCTCCGACGAGGCGGGGGGAGGCCAGAGTGTGATGAGGGTGCGCATCCTGGGGATCTTCCTCCTCCTCCTGCTGTGCCTCGGCGTCGTCGCCGCAAAGCTCTACGCCATCCAGATCCAGCAAGGCGACCGCCTGGCCGAGCGCGCCGTCAGCCAGTATAAGCGGCTGGTGCCCCTGATCTCGCGGCGGGGGACGATTTATGACCGTTCCGGCCGGGAGCTCGCCGTCAGCCTGCAGGTGGCCTCCGCCTTCGCCCAGCCGGCGGCCATCCAGGACGCGGGGGCCGCCGCCCGGGCGCTGGCGCCCGTCCTCGGGATGACCGTCAAAGAGCTGCTCCCCCGGCTCACCGCCTCGGAACCCTTCGTGTGGCTCCGGCGGCAGCTGGACCCCGGCCAGGTGGAGGCGGTCAACGATCTGAACCTCAAGGGCATCGGTCTCTTCCCGGAAAGCCGCCGGTACTATCCGCGGCAGGAGCTGGCAGCCCACGTCCTTGGGCTGGTGGGGGTGGATGACCGGGGCCTGGAGGGTGTGGAGCGGGAGTATAACGACTACCTGGGCGGCAGGCCCCAGTACGTGCTGGCCCAGCAGGATGCTCTCGGGCGCATCATCTTCCGCCAGGAGGAGCCGGAGCCGCGCACCCCCCCCATCTTCAATCTCAGCCTGACGATCGACGAGGTCCTCCAATACACCGCCGAGCGCGAGCTCCAGCGCGCCGTGGAGCAGTCCCGCGCAAAGGGGGGGACGGCCATCGTCATGGACCCCTGGACGGGAGAGGTCCTGGCGCTGGCGAACCAGCCGACCTTCGATCCCAACAACTACCGGAAGAGCAGCATCGCCGCCCGCCGTGACCGGGCGGTTACCGATTACTTCGAGCCGGGCTCGGTCTTCAAGGTGATCCTGGTGGCGGGGGCCCTGGAGGAGGGGGTCGTCCATCCCGACGACCGGTTCTTCGGCGAGAACGGATCCATCGAGGTGGGCGGGGTCACCATCCGGGATCACGAGAAGTACGGCTGGCTGACGGTGCGGCAGATCCTGGCCCAATCGAGCAACGTGGGAGCCATCAAGATCGGCCAGAAGCTGGGCAAGAGCCTGTACTACCACTATATCAGCGGCTTCGGCTTCGGGAGCCTGACGGACGTGGATCTGCCCGGCGAGACCCCCGGCTTCATCCGACGACCCAAGAACTGGTCGGCGCTGTCGCTGCCGACACTCTCCATTGGCCAGGAGATCTCGGTGACGCCCCTGCAACTGGCGGCCGCGTTCTCCGCGGTGGCCAACGGGGGGAACCTGGTCCGCCCGTACGTGGTTCGCGCCATGCGCACGCCGGACGGGTCGCTGTCGCGCCAGATCGAGCCGGCGGTGGTCCGGCGCGTGATCTCCCCCGAAACCGCCCGGACCCTCCTCAACATGCTGACGGCGGTCGTGGACGGAGGGACCGGAAAAGAGGCGGCCCTGGAGGAGTACAGCGTGGCCGGGAAGACCGGGACGGCGCAGAAGCTGGATCCCGGGACGGGACGCTATTCTCACCGCCGCGTGGTGGTCTCCTTCATCGGGACGGTTCCGGCCGAGGCGCCGCGCCTGGTGATCCTGGTGGCGGTGGATGAGCCCGAGGTGAACCGCTGGGGCGGCTCCACCGCCGCCCCCGCCTTCCGGGAGATCGCCCGGGATGCCATGCAGTATCTCCGGGTTCCCCCCTCCCCGCGGAGGGACGTCCGGCTGGTCCGGGCAGGCGGCTAGGCGGCCAGGGAACTGGGCGGCAAGGGGGCGGGGCACCGAGAGCATTGTGGATACCGGATTGTTGACTGCGGAATGAAAGGAAGTAACCCAGGCACCAGATTCCGCAATCCACAATCCGCATTCCGAAATCGACCGTTGGGAGAGTCCGCGAGGGGCGGAATGCGGCTTGACCAATTGCTGAGCGGATGGACGGAGGCGCAAGTTGCCGGCCGGACGGATCTCGAGATCACCGGCGTGGGTCACGATTCGCGCCAGGCCGCCCCCGGCATTCTCTTCGTCTGCATCCGGGGCTTCCGCCACGACGGGCACCGCTTCATCGGAGAGGCCGCGGCCCGCGGCGCCGCGGCCATCATGGTCGAGGAGGATCCGGAAGGGCTGCTCCTGCCCCCCGGGCTCACGGTGATCCGGGTGCCCGACACCCGCATCGGCCTGGCCGAAGCCGCCGCGCGGTTTTTCGACCACCCCAGCCGGCAGCTCCGCCTGGTGGGGGTCACGGGCACCAACGGCAAGACCACGACCGCCTACCTGGTGGAGGCGATCCTCTCGGCGGCGGGCCGCCTGACCGGCCTGCTCGGCACCATCGAGTACCGCTGCGGGACGGCGACCTTCCCCGGCGAGCGCACCACCCCCGAATCCAGCGATCTCCAGTCCCTCCTGCAGCGCATGAGGAGCCTGGGGGCGTGGGGGGCGGCGATGGAGGTCTCCTCGCACTCCCTGAGCCTCCACCGGGTGAACGGGTGCGAATTCGATGTCGGGATCTTCACCAACCTGACGCAGGATCACCTGGACTTCCACGGCAGCATGGAGGGCTACGCCGAGGCCAAGGCCGGGCTCTTCCGGATGCTGGGAACGGAGCGCCACAAGGCCGGCGAGGCCGCCGCCATCCTGAACGGGGACGACCCGTGGGCCGGCACCATGGCGGGGGCTACGCGGGCACGGGTGTTCCACTTCAGTCTGCGGGGCGCCGCCGAGATCCGTGCGCGCGAGACCCGGCTGGACCTGGGAGGCATCCGCGCCGTGCTGGAGACTCCCTGGGGTCCCCTGGAGGTCGCCTCGCCGCTCGTCGGCTGGCACAACCTGGCCAACATCCTGGGGGCGGTGGGCGGCTGCCTGCACCTGGGGGTGGACCGGGATGCGGTCGCCCGGGGCGTCGGCCGCCTGCGCGCCGTGCCCGGCCGCTTCGAGAAGGTGGAGGCCGGCCAGCCCTTCGGGGTCGTGGTGGATTACGCCCACACCCCGGATGCTCTGGATCACGTGCTGCAGGTGGCCCGCGAATTTACCCGTGGCCGCGTCATCGTCGTCTTCGGCTGCGGCGGGGACCGCGACCGGGGGAAGCGACCGCTCATGGGTGGTGTGACCTCGCGGCTGGCCGACGTGACGATCGTCACCTCGGACAACCCGCGCAGTGAAGACCCCCTGGCCATCATCGAGGAGATCGAAGCGGGCATCAAAAAGGTGTCTCCGGGCGCCCATCAGCATGCTACAATTCCAGATCGGCGCGAGGCCATCAGTGCCGCCCTGGCGCAAGCCAGGGACGGCGACCTCGTGGTGATCGCGGGCAAGGGGCACGAGACCTCCCAAATCCTCCGAGACCGCACGATCCCCTTCGACGACAGAGTGGTTGCACGCGAGGCACTGGTGACGGCGGGGTACCGCGCCCCCGGGAGCGGGTCCGCCTGCAGGGACCGCTGATGGGGTGGGCCTGTGCTGATCCGGATCGACGGGCTGGACACCTACTACACGCTGGAGGGAGACGGGCCGCCGGTGCTCCTGCTGCACGGCTGGGGGGCCTCGGGCGAAAGCCTGGCGGGGCCGGCCGCGGCCCTCGCGGACGCGTTCCGCGTCGCTCGGGTGGACCTGCCGGGATTCGGCTGGAGCGCGCCGCCGCCGGGGGCCTGGGGCATCGGCCAGTACGCCGGGCACGTCCGCGGGCTAATGGACGCGCTGGGGATTCCCCGCGCGGCGCTGGTGGGCCACTCCTTCGGGGGGCGGATCGCCATCCATCTGGCAGCCCGGGAGTCGACGCGAGTGGCGCGGCTGGTGCTGGTCGCCGGCGCCGGCATCCGGCCCCGGCGGGGACCGCGCTACTACTTGCGGGTGGCGGGCACGAAGGCGGTGAAGCGCATCTTTTCCCTTCCCGGGTGGGGGGCGCTTGGCGAGCGGGTCAAGGGGCGCTGGCTCGGGCGGGTCGGCTCCCGGGACTATCGGGCCGCGGGGCGCCTGCGGCCGACCCTGGTCAAGGTGGTCAACGAGGACCTGCGGCCGCTGCTCCCTGCCATCCGCGTCCCGACCCTGGTCCTGTGGGGGGATCGGGACGCCGAGGTGGGACGTCCGGCCACGGAGTGCCTGGCCACGGAGATCCGGGATGCGCGTATGGTGGTCTTTCCCGGGGCGGGCCACTTTCCGTTCCTGGATGCCCCGGACGAGTTCCGGCGGCATCTGCGCACGTTCTTGCTGGAGGGAGCGCGCTGGTGACTTCCCGGGAACGGGTCGACCTGTCGAGGTGGCCGCGCCAGCTGGCGGGGATTCTGGCTCCCTACGGTCTGGTGGCTGCGGGGCGCCATCTGGACTGCCTCTACCTCCTCCAGCTGGAGCGCTACAAGCCGGACCGGTACGTCCGGTGGGTGCGGGCGCACTGGCGCCGACTGCTCACGCCCTTCGAGATCGGCCTGCAAGCTGCCACCACTCTCGGCGTGGCCCTGCTGGCCTGTCTGGGGACCCCTTGGCCGGTGCTGTACATCGGCTGGATCGCGAGTGGCGCGCTGCTTCTCCGGCGCTGGCGGTCCCTGCAGGTCAGCCAGCATCTTCAGTGGACCTCGCGGGCGGTGCGCGCCGCCGCCGTCGCCTGCGGGATCAGCGCCTGCCTGGTGGCGGCGGGCGTGCTCGTGGCCGGCTGGACCGGCGGTTCTGCCGGCTGGACGGCGCGACTCCTGGCAGGGGGCGTCGCCGGCATGGCGCTGGCGGGCCTCCTGGCGCCGGTCAGCGTGCTGGGGGCCGGCCGTCTGCTGGCCCCGGTCGAGCAGGCCATTGCCCGGCGCTTCCTGGGCGAGGCGGCCCGGCGCATGCGGGCGTATCCGGGGCGGGTGGTCGGCATCACGGGAAGTTACGGGAAGACCACCACCAAGCACATCCTGGGCGATCTCCTGGCGTCGCGCTACCGGGTGTTGAAGACCCCCGCCGGCGTGAACACCACCATGGGCATCACCCGGGTCGTGCGCGAGGAGCTCAAGGACGACCAGGAGATCTTCGTGGTGGAGATGTCGGCCTACGGTCCCGGGGAGATCCGCGAGGTCTGCGACCTGGTCCATCCGTCGCTGGGAATCCTCACCGCCGTGGGCGTGCAGCACCTGGAGCGCTTCGGGACGCCCGAACGAATCGCCGAGGCCAAGTACGAGCTGGTGGCGGCCCTGCCGGCCGGGGCGCCGGCCGTGATCAACGCCGACGATCCCGTCTGCGTCCAGCTGGCCCGGCGGGCCCGGGCGGAGGGGAAGCGGGTGCTGCTCTACGGGCTGGGGGAGCCGGGGCGGGAGCTGGCCGTGTGCGGTTTGGATCTGACTGCGGGTCCGCGGGGCAGCCGGTTCCGGGTGGTGGTGGCGCAGGGCGGTTCGGAGACGTTCGAGACCCCCCTCCTGGGCCGCTGGAACATCTCCAATGTCCTGGGGGCGATCGCGGCCGCCCTGGAGTGCGGGCTGTCACTCGACGGCCTGCGGGGGCCGGTGGCGGCGCTCCAACCGGCCCCCCGGCGGCTGGAGATCAAGGAAGAGGGGGGCATCCTGCGGATCCTGGATGTGGCCAACGCCAATCCCAGGGGTGCCGAGATGGCCCTGGAGGTTCTGGGGCAGTTCGCGGGGGGCTCCCGCATCCTGATCACGCCCGGCATGGTGGAGCTGGGCCCGCTCGAGGCGGAGGAGAACCGGCGGTTCGGCCAGCGGGCGGCGGCGGTGTGCGATTACGTGGTGCTGGTCGGGCCGGCGCAGACGCGACCCATCCGGCAGGGGCTGCTGGAGGCGGGATTCGCCGAGGAGCGGATCCGCACGGCTCGGCATTCCGGCGAGGTGGCGGACCACCTGGCGGGGATCGTCCGGCCGGGGGATGTCTTGCTGTACGAGAACCGGCTTCCGGATACCTATCTCGAGGTGGAGCCATGACGCGCGTCGGCCTGATCTTCGGCAGTCGGTCGGTGGAGCACGAGATCTCCGTGACCACTGCCAGCAAGGTGTATGAGGCGCTGCGGCAGCTGGCGGGCGAGGTGGAAACCGTTCCCCTGTACATCAACAAGTCGGGCGTCTGGCTGTGCGGGCCGGGGGTCGTGCGGCTGCTGGAGGTGGAGGCGGAGGGCCGGGCCGCCCAGGACCCGGGCCGGCGGCAGGAGCTGCAGCGGGTCTACGAGGCCCAGCTGCGCGGTCTGGAGCGGGGGACGGGCGGGGGCGGGGTGGAGCAGCTCTTCGTGGCGCCGGACGCCTCGCTGCGGGCGCTCTGCGGCCATCCGGCGGCCGCCTCGTGGTTCAAGAAATCCGTGCGGCCGGGGCTGGACGTGGCCTTTCCCGTGGTGCACGGCACCCACGGCGAGGACGGAACGCTGCAGGGCCTCTTCGAGCTGGCCGATTTGCCCTACGTGGGTCCCGGCCTGGCGGCCTCGGCCGTGGGCATGGACAAGATCCTCTCCAAGCTGGCCTTCCGGGGCGCGGGCCTGCCGGTGCTGGAGGCCACCTGGTTCGCACGGCGGCGCTGGCTGGAGGACGAGGCGGCGGTGGCCAAACAGGTGGAGGCCAGCCTGCCCTACCCCGTGGTGGTCAAGCCGGCCGTGGCCGGCTCCAGCGTGGGCATCGCCCGCGCGGCCGACCCGACGGAGCTTCTCCGGGCCCTCCGGCAGGCCATCCACTTCAGCACCCGTGTCCTGGTGGAGCGGGCGGTGGACGACCGGCTGGAGGTGCAATGCGCCGTCCTGGGCAATCACGCCCTGATCGTTTCGGAGTGCGAGGAGCTGGCGCGGGCCGTCGGCATCGTGAGCTTCGACGACAAGTACCTGCGCGGGGCCGACCAGCGGGCGGCCGCCGACCTGGCGCCGAGCCACATCCCCGCCCGCATCCCGGCCGAGCTCAGGGAGACGGTCCGGGGGCTGGCGGAGAAGACCTTTCGGGCCATCGACGCGCGGGGCATCGCGCGCGTGGACATCCTGGTGGAGCGGGAGAGCCGGCGTCCGTTCGTGAACGAGGTGAACACCCTGCCCGGGTCGCTGTGCCTGCGGCTGTGGGAAGCGAGCGGCATCCCGCCCGTGGATCTGGTCCGCCGGCTCCTGGCGCTGGCGCGGGAGGCCCACGAAGAGAAGGCGGCAACCCGGTTCGAGTCGTCGGAAGGCAAAGGGCTTGTGGACCGGAAGCATCTCATGAGTCCGGGAAAGTAAGGAGGAGGGCCATCAGCCATCCACCTTCAGCGATCAGCCACGCGCAAGCGTCCGAGTTCTGGCTGACCGCTGACCGCTGACGGCTGACGGCTTCTGACACCGTGCTCTATCACCTATTGGTGCCGCTGGCCCACCGATTCGGTCCCTTCAACGTCTTCCGGTACGTCACCTTCCGGGCGGCGGGGGCGTTCCTGACCGCCCTCCTGGTGGCGCTGATCCTGGGGCTGCCCATCATCCGCAAGCTCTCCAGTCTGCGGGCGGGCCAAATCGTGCGCGAGGACGGTCCCCAGAGCCACCTGAAGAAGGCCGGCACGCCGACCATGGGCGGTGTCCTGATCCTCCTGGCGGTGGTGGTGGCCACGCTGTGCTGGGCGCAGCTCACCGACCACTTCATCTGGCTGGTCCTGCTGGTGACGCTGGCCATGGGGGGCGTGGGTTTTGCGGATGACTACCTCAAGCTCAGGCGGGCCACCAGCACGGGGCTCAGGCCCGCGCAGAAGTTCCTCTACCAGATCCTGATCGGTCTGGCCGCGGGAGCGTATCTGTACCTGTTCCCCACCGACATGTTCACCACCCGGCTGGCCATCCCGTTCTTCAAGCGCTGGATGCCGGAGCTGGGCATCTGGTACATCGGCTTTGCCATGCTGGTGATCGTGGCGACCTCCAACGCGGTGAACCTCACCGACGGCCTGGACGGCCTGGCCATCGTTCCCACCCTCATGACCGCCGCCACCTTCACGCTGTTGGCCTACGTCGCCGGCCATGCGGCCATTGCCCGCTACCTCCAGGTGGTGTTCGTGAAGGGGGCCAGCGAGCTGCCGGTTTTCGGGGCCTCCATCGTGGGGGCGAGTCTCGGCTTCCTCTGGTACAACGCCCATCCGGCCCAGGTGTTCATGGGGGACACGGGCTCGCTGGCGCTGGGGGCCGCCCTGGCCACGGTGGCCCTGGTCACCAAGAACGAGCTGGTCCTGGTGCTGGCCGGCGGCTGCTTCGTGGTGGAGGCCCTGTCGGTGATCGTCCAGGTGGCGTGGTACCGCCGGACCGGACGGCGCGTCTTCCGGATGGCGCCCATCCATCATCACTACGAGCTGAACGGCCTGCCGGAGCCGAAGATCATCGTTCGTTTCTGGATCGTGTCGTTTGTCCTGCAGGTGCTGGCACTGACGACGCTGAAGTTGCGTTAGGGCCGGGAGGCCCCCTCGGCCTGTGAGCTCGAACGGTGGCCGGACCGCCCCGCGGGGGGCCGCACAGGATCGCATGAGCAGCCTGGAGTTTCAGGGAAAGCGGGTGACGGTGGTGGGGCTGGCGCGAAGCGGGTATGCCGCGTGCGCGCTGTTGGCGGACCGCGGAGCCAGCGTGCTGGCCACGGACCGCTTTCCGCGCGAGCGGCTGCGCGGGGATCTGGAGGCGCTGGAGCGGCGAGGGGTGCGGATCGAGACGGGGGGCCACCGGCCCGAGTCCTTCCTGGAGGCGGATCTGATCGTGGTCAGCCCGGGCGTGGAGGCGAATCTGCCCCTGCTGCGGCAGGCCCAGCGGCGCGGCATCCCGATCTGGGGTGAGGTGGAGCTGGCCTACCGGATCACACCGGCCCGTTTCCTGGGGGTGACCGGGACGAACGGGAAGAGCACCACGGTGAGCCTGCTGGGGGCGATGCTCCAGGCCGGACACATCCCCTCGCTGGTGGCGGGCAACATCGGCACGGCGCTCTGCCAGGTCATCGCCGATCTCAGTCCCTCTCACTGGGTGGTGGCGGAGCTCTCCAGCTTCCAGCTGGAGACGATCGTCGCCTTCCGGCCCCACGTGTCTGTCCTGCTGAACCTGGCCCCGGATCACCTGGATCGGTATCCGGATGTCGGCAGCTACTACACCGCCAAGGCGCGCATCTTCATGCAGCAGGGGGCCGAGGACTTCGCGGTGCTCAACGCCGACGATCCGCTGGTGCTGGAGTACGCGCGGGGGAGCCGGGCGCGCCCTCTCTTGTTCAGCCGCACCCGGACGGTGGGGGACGGGGCCTTCGTTCGGGACGGCCGCGTGGTGCTGCGGCGAGAGGGCCGGACCCAGGAGGTGTGCCCCGCCGCCGACATCCGCATCCAGGGGCCGCACAACCTGGAGAACAGCCTCGCCGCCGCCGCCGCCGCGGCGGCCATCGGGACGCCGGCGGACGCCATCGCCGCAGCCCTGCGCAGCTTTCCCGGGCTCCCCCACCGGCTGGAGCTGGTGGCCGAGGTGGACGGGGTCCGATACATCAACGACTCCAAGGGAACGAATGTGGGGGCGGTCCTGAAATCGCTGGAGGGGTTCTCCCACGGCGTGATCCTGATCGCCGGGGGCAAGGACAAGGGGGGAGATTTCGCGCCCCTGCGGCCGCTGGTCCAGAGCCGGGTGAAGACCGCGCTGCTCTTGGGGCAGGCCCGGACGACGATTCGCGCCCAGCTGGCGGGGGCCTGCCCGATGGAGGAGGTGGCCACGCTGCCGGCGGCGGTCGAGCGCGCCGGTGCCATTGCCGCCCCCGGAGACACCGTGCTGCTGTCCCCGGCCTGTGCCAGCTTCGACATGTTTCGCGACTTCGAGGAGCGGGGCGAGGTGTTCCGGCAAGCCGTGCGCGACCTCGAGGCGGCAAGGAGATCCCGTGGACGCCGCCGCTGAGCGATGGTCCGGGACGGCTCCCCCCCCGGCGCCGCCGGCGGCAGGGGCCCAGGCCGCACGCGGCTGGCGGGCGCTCCTGCCCGCGCGCAGCACCGCCGCGGGCCAGTCGAGGGCGGACCGGCTGCTCTTGCTGGTGACCCTGCTCCTGGTGGGGTTCGGGATCGTGATGGTCTACAGCGCCAGCGCCATCCGGGCCCAGGACCGGTTCCACGACCCGGCCTTCTTCCTGAAGAAGCAGCTGGTCTGGGCGGTCCTCGGCCTGCTGGTCATGGCCTGGGCGATGGAGCGGGATCTGCAAAAGCTTCAGCGCCGGACAGCGCTCTTTTTCCTGGGGAGCCTGTTCTGCCTGCTACTGGTCCTGGTGCCGGGGGTGGGCGTCCGGGTGAACGGGGCCACCCGTTGGATCCGGCTCTTCGGGCTGTCCTTCCAGCCGGCCGAGTTCGCCAAGGTGGCCCTGATCCTCTTCCTGGCCAGCTACTTCTCGCGCCGGCAGGATCGCCTGGACAGCTTCCTGGACGGCTTCCTTCCGCCGCTCATGCTCACGGCTCTGGTGGCGGCGTTGATCATCCTGCAGCCCAACTTCGGGACCGCCTCCGTCCTCCTGGTGGTTGCCGGCATTCTGTTCTTCGTGGGCGGGGCGCGGATCAGCCACCTGATCCTGACGGCCGCCGCCGCCGTCCCCGCCCTGCTGGTCTTGATGCTCCGCTCGCCGCACGGACGGGCGCGGCTGCTGGCCAAGCTGTATCCGGCCACGGCCTCGGTCAAGGCCACCTACCAGCTGGACCAGTCGTTCAACGCCCTGGGGCCGGGCGGATGGCTGGGGCGCGGCCTGGGCAACAGCATGCAGAAGCTGTTCTTCCTTCCGGAGCCGCACACCGACTTCATTTTTGCCATCGTGGGTGAGGAGCTGGGGTTCATCGGGGCCATGTTCCTGGTCCTGCTGTTCGCGGTGTTCCTGTGGCGCGGGACCCGGACGGCGCTGCGGGCCGGCGATCCCTTCGCCAGCAACCTGGCCGTCGGGATCACCAGCCTAGTGGTTGGGCAGGCAGCGCTGAACATGGCCGTGGTGAGCGGCCTGCTTCCCACGACGGGAGTGCCGCTGCCGTTCGTGAGCTTCGGCGGCTCCTCCCTGGTCTTCATGCTCTTCGGGGTGGGGCTGCTGTTGAATATCTCGCGCCGCTCGACGTGAGCGGCGCGGGGACGCTCTGCGAAGGACCCCCGGGTCCTGGAAAGGCGGGCAGGCCGGTGCGGGTGGTGATCGCGGGGGGCGGAACGGGCGGCCATCTCTTCCCGGCCCTGGCGGTGCGGGAGGCGCTGGTCAAGCGGCAGCCGGACGCCCAGGCGCTCTTCGTGGGGGCGACGCGCGGAGTGGAGGGAGCCATCTTGGGCCGATTGGGGCTGCCCTTTCGCGGTCTGGAGGTCTCACGGATCAGCGGGGCGGGGCTCTCCGGGCAGACCCGGACGGTCGTCCAGCTCCCCTGGCTGGTCCGGCACGCCGCCCGGATCCTCCAGGAGTTTGCGCCCCAGGTGGTCCTGGGGGTCGGCGGGTATGCTTCGGTCCCGACGGTTGTGGCCGCACGGCTCCGGAGGACTTCTGTCGTGCTGCACGAGCAGAACGCCATTCCTGGCCTCGCCAACCGATGGTTGGGACGCCTGGCTGCGATGGTGGCGGTCTCTTTTCCCGCCACCGCGCGCTTCTTCCCGGTCGGACGCGTGGCGGTGACGGGGAATCCGGTCCGGGCCGAGATCCGGCCGGGGGATGCGCGGGACGCGCGCGCCCGGCTGGGCCTGTCGCCGGATCGCCTGACCGTCCTTATCTTCGGAGGCAGCCAGGGCGCGCGCCGCCTCAACGCCAGCCTGCTGGAGGCGTTGCCGCGGCTGGCCGCCGAGGCGGCACGCATCCAGTTCGTCCACGCCACGGGCGAGCGGGATCTGGCCGAGGTGCGGGCTGCCTATCGCGCACACGGGCTGCGTGCCTGCGCCGAGCCCTTCTTCGACGACATGGCCACCGCCTATCGGGCTGCGGATTTTGCGATCTGCCGGGCGGGGGCCGGCACCATCTTCGAGTTGGCGGCCATGGGAAAACCGGCCCTCTTGGTGCCCTATCCCTATGCGGCCAACGACCACCAGCGGCTGAATGCCGAGGCCATGGTGACGGCGGGGGCGGCCTGGACGCTGCCCGACGATTTCTGCGACGGGCCGCGGATTGCCGCCACACTGGAGGCGGCGCTGGAAAAGCCGGATCTGCTCCGCTGCATGGGGGAGCAGGCGCGATCCCTGGCGCGGCCGGATGCCGCGGATCGGATTGTGGATCTGCTGGAGCGAGCGGCGGGGCGGCTAGCAGGCTGCTGAAAAAGGCCCATCTGCGGACACCCAGCTTTTGGCCGGGTACCCGCGCGCTCGCGCGGCGCTGCGGCGTACGAGGGAAGTACGCCTCGCACCGGCACCCATCCTCCGGATGGGTACCCGGCGCGCCGCCTTGCATCTGGACCTTTTTGAACCGCCTGGGCGAAAACAGGTATTTCAGCAGCCTGCTAGGCGCCTGCGGGGTTACGGGGAGCGGACGTGTTCAAGAAGATCCGCCACATTCATTTCGTCGGCATCGGCGGCGTCGGAATGAGCGGCATCGCCGAGGTGCTGCACAACCTGGGCTACGGTGTGTCCGGATCGGACAGCCGGGAGTCCGACACCACCCGGCACCTGTCGGCCCTGGGGATCCGTGTGGCCGTCGGGCACGCGGCGCAGAACGTGCAGGGGGCCGACGTGGTGGTTCGCTCGTCGGCGGTGGGCCAGGACAATGTGGAGTTGACGACGGCGCGCCAGGGGCTCATTCCCGTGATCCAGCGGGCGGAGATGCTGGCAGAGCTCATGCGGATGAAGTACGGAGTGGCCGTGGCCGGGACGCACGGCAAGACCACTACCACGTCCATGGTGGCGACGGTCCTGGCCCGGGGCGGGCTGGACCCGACCATGGTGATCGGGGGTCGGCTGAACGCCCTGGGGAGCAACGCCAAGCTGGGGCGGGGGGATTTCCTGGTGGCCGAGGCGGACGAGAGCGACGGGTCCTTCCTGAAGCTCACCCCCACCATCGCCGTGGTCACTACCATCGACGCCGAGCACCTGGACTACTACCGGGACCTGACGCACATCCGGGACACCTTCGTGGAGTTCATCAACAAGGTGCCCTTCTACGGGCTGGCGGTCCTGTGCCTGGATCAGGAGAACATCCAGGAGATCCTGCCGCGGGTGGAGAAGCGGTTCGTCACCTACGGCCTGCGCACCCAGGCGGATTTTTTGGCCCGGGACATCGGGCTCTCGGGCATGACCTCCGAGTTCGAAGTCGTCTGGAAGCAGCAGCCCTTGGGTCGCCTGCGTCTCCGGGTCCCGGGACTGCACAATATCTACAATGCCCTGGCGGCCGTGGCCGTAGGCCTGGACCTGGAGGTGAACTTCGCCACCATCCGCGACGCCCTGGGCGAGTTCAGCGGAGTGGACCGGCGGTTCCAGGTTCGGGGAGAGGTCGGCGGGATCACGGTGGTGGACGACTACGCCCACCATCCGGTGGAGATCCAGGCCACCCTGAATGCGGCCAAGGACGGCTTCGGCCGGAATGTCATCGCCGTCTTTCAGCCCCATCGCTACACCCGGACCCGGGCGCTGCTCCGCGAGTTCGTCCGGGCCTTCTACCAGGCCGATTGCCTGTTCGTGACCGAGATCTACCCGGCGGGTGAGCCGCCCATCCCTGGGGTGAGCGGCCAGCAGGTTGCCGAGGGGGTGGCGGGGCACGGCCACAAGAACGTCAGCTACGTGCCGCGCAAGGAGGATCTGGCGGAGGCGGTGCTGGCGATCGCGCGACCCGGTGATCTGGTGATCACGCTGGGTGCGGGCGATATCTGGAAAACGGGGGACGAGATCGTGCGCCGCCTGAGGGCCGGGAGTGCCTGAGCCCATGCCGATCGCGAGTGCGGGGCTGGCAGAGCGATTGCGGGAGCAGGTGCGCGGGCTGGTCGCAGCCAACGCGCCGCTGGCCCGCCACACCACCTTCCGCATCGGCGGGCCGGCGGACCTCTTGGTGGAGCCCCTGGATCGAGCCGACCTCAAGGCTGCCCTGGCCTTTGCCCGACGGGAGGGGCTGGCCGTCCGCGTGCTCGGGGGCGGGAGCAACGTGCTGGTCCGGGACGGCGGAATGCGCGCCCTGGTGGTCCGGCTGACCTCCTTCCAGGAGCTTGCGCATGCCGGCTCGGAGGTCACGGCCGGGGCCGGCGTGCGCGTCAGCCGGCTGCTGGCCTACTGCGTCAAGCACGGCCTGGCGGGGCTGGAGCTGTTGAGCGGCGTGCCGGGCACGGTGGGCGGGGCCGTGTGGGGCAACGCCGGGGCGTGGGGAGGCTCGGTGGCGGACCGGCTCGCCCGGGTGGAGCTGGTCCTGGCCGAGGGGGATGACCTGAGCCTTCCTCGCCAGGCCATCCCGTACCGGTACCGTGCCTCCGGTCTGCCGGCGGGATCGGTGGTCGTTCAAGCCGCCTTTGGACTGGAGGCGGGCGTGCCGTCGGCCATTCGTCGGCGGATCTCCGGCTATCTGGTGCAGCGGAACGCCCGCCAGCCGGTGGAGTTTCGCTCGGCGGGCTCGATCTTCAAGAACCCGCCCGGCGATTTCGCGGGTCGTTTGGTCGAGGCGGCCGGCCTGCGGGGAACGCGCATCGGCGGCGCCATGATCTCTGAGAAGCATGGCAACTATATCGTGAATCTCGGCGGCGCCACGGCCACAGACGTGCTGGCGCTGGCGGCGCTGGCCCAGGAGCGCGTGCGGGCGAACACGGGGGTGTCGCTGGAGCTGGAGATTCGGGTGATGGGGGAGGAGTGACGGGCGCAGAGGCGCAGGGGTGCGGGGGAGCCGGGGAGCCGGAGAACGCAGAGGAGCAGGGGAGCCGGGGAGCGGGGGAGAGGAATACCTTGGAACGTGAAGGCGGGGTGACGAACCCGGGAAGGGCCAGAGCAGCGTGATTCAGGACTATCACCGAAAGTCAATCGGCCACGGCGGGCAGCGGCGCGAGTCGCTTTCCCGGCTGGCGCGCCTCTGCCGGATCGTCTTGGTGCTGACGATCGTGGGCGGGGTGAGCGTGGGGCTCTGGCAAGGCTACCGGCGCCTGCTCACCCTGCCCTATTTCCGGGTGACCGAGGTTCGAGTTGAGGGCAATCTCCAGGTTGCCAGCGACGATATCGTCGCGAGCCTCGGTCTCACGCCCGAGACCAGCATCCTCACGCTGGACCTACCGTCTCTCACCCGGCGGGTCCTGAAGAATCCCTGGATCAAAGAGGCCTCGATCCAGCGCCAGCTGCCGCTGGCGTTGACGGTCCGGGTGGTGGAGCGGGTGCCGGAAGCCGTGTTCATCGCCGACCGCAGGTACCTCCTGAGCGCCGACGGCGTGATCCTGGCCGCGCTGGAGGACGGCGATCTGCCGACGTTGCCGACCCTGCGCGCGGGCAGCCAGCACCAGGTCGCTGTGGGCGACCATGTCCTCAGCTCCGAGATGGCGCAGGGGTTGTCGGTCTGGCGGCAGTTCCAGCTGGCGAACGCCATCCAGGGAGAGCAGGCGCACGAGATCGTCATGGCGGGGGACGGGAGTTATGTCGTGAACCTGGGGCCGGACATGCCGGTCATCCGCCTGCGCGCCCAGGATCTGCAGGAGCAACTCCGCCGCCTGGGCGCGGCGCTGGTGGCCGGCGGCCAGCCGCTGACCCGCTTTCGCGACGTGGACCTTCGCTTCCAGGACCGCGTCGTCTTCACTCCGGTAGGAGGAGGGTGAAATCGGTGGCCAAGGATAGCAACCTGGTGGTGGGGCTGGACATCGGGACGACCAAGGTCTGCGCCATCGTCGCGGAGGCCGGCGCAGACGGCGCGGTGGACATCATCGGGGTCGGCCAGAGCCCCTCCCGCGGCCTGCGCAAGGGGGTTGTGGTCAACATCGACGCGACGGTGGACTCCGTGCGTCGCGCCGTCGAGGACGCCGAGCTGATGGCCGGCGCGGAGATTCGCTCCGTCTTCGTGGGGATCGCCGGCGGCCATATCAAGGGGATCAACAGCCGCGGAGTCATCGCCATCTCGGGGAAGAATCGGGAGGTCGCCCGCCAGGACATCGAGCGGGTGATCGATGCGGCCAAGGCGGTGGCGCTCCCGGTGGACCGCGAGGTGATCCACATTCTTCCACAAGAGTTCATCATCGACGACCAGGCGGGCATCAAAGAGCCGTTGGGGATGACCGGGATCCGGCTGGAGGCGGAGGTGCACATCGTGACCGGGGCGGTGGCCTCGGCACAGAACATCATCAAGTGCTGCAACAAGGCCGGCCTGGAAGTGCAGGACATCGTCCTCCAGCAGTTGGCCAGCTCCGAAGCTACTCTAACGTCCGAGGAGAAGGATCTGGGCTGCATCCTGGTGGACGTGGGTGGCGGCACGACCGACGTGGCGGTGTTCGTGGACGGAAGCATCTACCACACCGCCGTGCTGGCGGTGGGGGGGATACCCTCACCAACGACATCGCCATCGGCCTGCGAACGCCGCGGCCCGAAGCGGAATCCATCAAGCGGAAGTACGGCTGCGCCCTGGCCTCCATGGTCCGGCCGGACGAGAAGATCGAAGTTCCCAGCGTGGGGGGCCGCCGTCCCCGGGTCTTGGCCCGGCAAACCCTGTGCGAGATCGTCCAGCCGCGCCTGGACGAGGTGTTCAGCATGGTGCACCGGGAGGTGCACCGGGCAGGGTACGCAGGACGGGTGACCGGCGGGGTGGTGGTGACGGGCGGCTCGTCCATCATGGAGGGGGTTCCCGAGCTGGCCGAGCAGATCTTCGATATTCCGGTGCGCCGGGGCATTCCCCGCGGGGTGGGCGGCCTCACCGATGTCATCAACAACCCCATGTACGCCACCGGCGTGGGGCTGGGGATCTACGGCGCGGCACATCGCAGCCGGCGAAAGTTCCGCAAGGTCACGGACCGCAACATCTTCGACAAGGTGATTGACCGGATGAAGGAATGGTTCGGGGAGATCTTCTAGGCAAGGGCGGCCGGCCGGCCGGCGGCGCCCCAGAAAGGGGAAGGCGTATGGCGATCAGTCTGGAGATGGAGGCGGAGAAGATGGCCAATATCAAGGTGATCGGCATCGGCGGCGGCGGTTCGAACGCCGTGGGCCGCATGACGGCCTCCAACATGTCGGGAGTGGAGTTCGTTGTGGTCAACACCGACGCGCAGGCCCTCCGACACTCCCCCGTGGATCGGAAGCTGCAGATCGGCGAGAAGCTCACCAAGGGGCTGGGGGCGGGCGCCGACCCCGAGAAGGGGCGCAAGGCCGCCATCGAGGACACCGACAAGGTCCTGCAGTACCTGCAGGGGGCCGACATGGTGTTCCTCACGGCCGGCCTGGGTGGCGGCACCGGCGGCGGGGCCGCCCCCATCATCGCCAACCTGGCCAAGGAGATGGAGATCCTCACCGTCGGCGTGGTCACCAAGCCCTTCCTGTTCGAGGGGAAGCGACGTCTGGATCAGGCCGAGCGATGCCTGGAGGAACTCAAGGCCAACGTGGATAGCCTCATCATCATCCCCAACCAGCGGCTGATCAGCCATGCCAGCAAGAACACCGGGGTGCGAGAGGCTTACGCCATGGCGGACACCGTCCTGCGGCAGGCGGTGCAGGGCATTGCCGACATCATCGTGAAGCCCGGCTACATCAACGTGGACTTCGCCGATGTTCGCGCCGTCATGTCGGAACGGGGCTTGGCCATGATGGGGATCGGCGAGGCCGCCGGGGAAGAGGCGGCCGTCGAGGCGGTCCAGAAGGCGATCAACAGCCCGCTGCTGGAGAACGTCTCCATCAAGGGGGCCCGCGGCGTGCTGCTGAATTTCGCCCATGCCGCCAGCATGCCGATCTACCAGCTGAACGAGGCGTCCAAGATTGTGCACGACCTGGTGGATCGGGAGGCCAACATCATCTTCGGCGATGTCCTCGAGGACGAGATGGCCGAGGTGGTGCGCGTCACGGTCATCGCCACCGGGTTCAGCGAGGCGGAGAATGCGCCCGTGGAGGAGGTGCTGGTCGCAACGCCCGCGGTCACGGATCTTCGGACTTACGTTCCCAAGGCCGCGCCCCCCCCGCCGACCCCCGCGGATCGCGGCAGTTATCTGCGCAGGGGGAAGAAGGTCGTCGGGGGACAGCTGGCCCTGGAGGATCTGACCGAGGAGGTGCTGGATATCCCGACATTTCTCCGACGGCAGGCCGACTGACGCGGCAGCCGTGGTCTCCGACGGCAAACTGAGTCGCGCGGCGGCCGGAGGGGTGGCGGGCGCGGCGGCAGGCTACATCTATAACGGGATTCGGAAGGAGTCGACTCCGTAGCGACGGCCACCCGGCTCCCGGAGACGCGTCGTGCTTCGCGCTCCGGGGGGCGTGGGCCGGCCCGGCCTCAGGAGGAGAGGTTGGTGGATCCATTCGCCGCGTCCCCGCCCTCTCGACTCGCCGGCGGCGCGTCGTCGGTCTGGGCGGCCCGGGGGGATCGCACGGTGGGAGGGCTGAAGCCGACCACGGAGCCCGCCCGCACCCGGACCAGATAGGGTGAGAGGGTGGTCCCGGGCAGCGTGCGGACGCCGTCCTCGATCTTGATGGGTCCGATGCCGGTCCCCGCGCCGATGATGCAGTGTGCCCCGATTTCCACCAGGCCGTAGCGGAAGCGGCCCGCGCCTTCGTAGGCGTGCACGGTGACACGGGAGAAGGCGCCGATCAGCGTGTTGTCGCCGATCCAGATGAGATCGGGGCGGAAGTGGTCCAGCCACACCAACTGCATGATCTCCACATTCCTGCCGATGTGCGCCCCCATCCAGCGGTAGAGCCCGTTCTTCAGCGATCTTCCCCTCATCACCAAGGAGATGGCGACCTGGAACCCGACGAGCACTCTGCGCCAGAGGGGAAGGTTCAGCGACCGCCAGTTGATGGCGGCGGGTTCATCCGGGGCGCCGAGGCCGGAGAACGTGTAGTGGCGGTGGAGGGGCGTGAGAAAGGCGTTCAGGTTGCGGCGTCCCTCCGGCGTGCGCGGATCGAGGGTGGCGACGTTCGACCCCCTTTCCCCCGGAGGTCTTGCTGAGGTAGACCGGTCTCCCCTTCTTGCGGGCCATCCGGATGGCGCGGAGGATCATCTCCTCGGTGGCGGCCCGCATGGCCTCGTGGGGAGTCTGGGGCCTGTGATGCCTCATGGGTCCGTGTGGCCGATCCCGGCCCCCGCCCCCAGTGGGGGCAGAGGGTCGCAGGGAGAGTGGATCGAAAATAGTATCGTGGCGGCCTTCGGGTCAAGCGGTATCCGCGATGGATGCGGAGGGGGAGGCAACAGGCCGGCTGCGACGCGGGCGGAAAGCCGCTCCGCCGCCGATCCGTCGAGGCGCTTGCGGACCAGGACTGAGGATAAACTCCTTGAAGGGTCCTGGTTACACTGGTAGCATGCCGCTACGCTGCGGCGGGGCGAATCTCCGCCGCGAGGAAGGGCATGAGCTGGCAGTTCAAGGAGAAAGCCCGCCGCCGGCTGGCCGAGGAAACCGGGACCATCGCGAAGGACTGGGGTGGACGCCTGGCCGTGGCCCTGGTCTTCCCCAACACGTACTACGTGGGGATGTCCAACCTGGGATTCCAGACCATCTACCGGACCCTGAACCAGCGGCCCGACATCGTCTGCGAGCGGGCCTTTCTTCCGGACCCGGAAGACCTCTCCAGGCACGAGCGGCTGCGCGCGCCGGTCCTCGGTTTGGAGTCGCAGCGGCCCCTGGCCGAGTTCGACTGCGTGGCCTTCTCCACGACCTACGAGAATGACTATCTCAATCTGCTCCGCATCCTGGAGCTGTCCGGAATTCCGGTCCGCGCCCGCGAGCGGGGGCCGGGCCACCCGCTGGTCAGCATGGGCGGGGTCTGCGCCTGGGCCAATCCGGAGCCGCTGGCGGACTTCCTGGACTGGTTCTTCCTGGGGGAAGGCGAGGAGTCCGGCCCGGAGGCCTTCCTGCTGTGGGACGCGGTCCGCCGGGCCGAGCGGGATCCGGCGGCGGCGCGGACGGCCTTCCTCCGGGCGCTCTGCGGGATCGAGGGCATCTACGTTCCCCGATTCTACGGGGTCGCTTATCGCGAGGACGGCACGCTGGCGGAGGTGGTGCCCCGGGAGGGGGCGCCTCTCCCGATCAAGAAGCGGCGCCTGGCGCGCACCGACGATCACGACACCGTCTCCACGGTCCGGACGGCCAACACCGAGTTTGGCGAGATGGCGCTGCTGGAGGTCGGCAAGGGCTGCGGCCGCGGCTGCCGCTTCTGCATGGAAGGAGAGATCTACCGCCCGGTCCGGCACCGGCACATCGAGGCCATCCTGCGGGCTGCCGAGACGGCCCTTCCGCGGGGGAGGCGGATCGGCCTGGTAGGGGCCTGCGTCTCGGACTATCCCTGGATCGATGATCTCATCGCCGCTCTGCGGGCCCGCGGGGTGGATGTTTCGCTGTCGTCGGTCCGGGCAGACAGCCTGAGCCCCGGCCTGGTCCGCGGACTGGTCGAGAGCGGCACCCGCACGCTGACCATCGCCCCCGAGGCGGGAACCGATCGGCTGCGCCGGGTGATCCGGAAGAGCCTGAACGAGGAGCGGCTGCTCCAGGCGGTGGATCTGATCGCCGACTCCGGCGTGCCCAGCGTCAAGCTGTACTTCATGGTCGGCCTTCCCACCGAGACGGAAGAGGACGTCCAGGGCATCCTCCGGCTGGCCAAGGCGGTGCGGCACCGGATCCTCCAGCGCCGGCGCGATCCCACCCGCGCGAGGGAGCTCACCGTCGGGGTCAGCTCGTTCGTGCCCAAACCCTGGACGGCGTTTCAGTGGTGCGCCATGGCAGGGCGACGGCGGCTGGAGGAAATCCTCCAGACGCTCGGCCGGGAGCTTCGCCACGCGGGGATCCGCTTCACCCACGATGTTCCCAAATGGGCCTACCTCCAGGGGGTCCTGGCGCGGGGGGATCGGCGGGTGGGGGGCCTTCTGGAGCTGGCCCTGCATCACCGCGGGGATTGGCGGCGCGCGTTCAGGGAATGGCCGGGCAATCCGGATTTCTACGCCTGCCGGGAGCGGCCCCTCGCCGAGCGGTTTCCCTGGGATCATTTCGACGTGGGGACCAGGCGGTCCCGCCTCGAGCTCGAATACCAACGGGGCATGGGGCTGGCACCCGAGCGGGAGGTTCGATGGAAAGCGTCGCTGGCATGAGGGATGGTCGTCTCCTGCAGCCGGCGTCCGGCTCGCCGGCCGTGGCGCAGGCGCGGCTCCTCCGGGACTCGGGGACAATCGCGCACGCGTTCAGCACCCGCCTGGGCGGAGTGAGCCGGCCCCCCTTTGCCGCCCTCAATCTGGGACTGAGCGTCGGGGACGATCCGGAGGCGGTGCGGGAGAACCGCCGCCGGTTCTTCGGGGCCTTCGAGATTCCGCCCGCCCGGGTCGTCCGGGTCCGGCAGGTCCACGGCGATCAGGTGCTGGTGGTGGATGCGGCGATCGTGCGGCGGGAGGGCTTCCCGGCCTGTCTGGTGGACGAGGGGGTCGGGTGCGACGCGCTAATCACCGATCTGCCGGGCCTGGCCCTGGTCGTCTCGACCGCCGACTGCCTGCCGGTCCTGATCCACGATCCGGGGCACGGGGCGGTCGCCGCGGTCCACGCGGGCTGGCGGGGCACCGCGGCCCGCATCCCGGCCAAGGCAGTGGAGGCCATGTCCAGGACCTACGGGACCGATCCGGCCGACTGCCGGGCGGCCATCGGACCGGGGATCGGGGCCTGCTGCTACGAGGTGGATGCCCGCGTGCGAGAGGCGGCGCTGGCCTCGGGCTTTGCCTGGGAGCGGCACGCCGCGCCTGCGGGTCCCGACCACTGGCGGCTGGATCTGGCCGGGATGATTCGCACGGGCTTGGAGGAGGCGGGCGTCCGGCCGGATCGGATCGAGGATCTCTCGTTGTGCACCGCCTGCCGCACGGACCTGTTTTTTTCCCATCGGGCCGAAAAAGGCCGCACCGGGCGGATGATGAACTTCATCTTCATACGATAAAGGTCGGGGGTCGGCTGCGCCCGGGACGGGCTCCCGTGCGATCGGGATGGGGCTCCGGGCAAGAATCACGGGGGCACCGCGTCAACTCCGCCGGAGACGGATGAGGCGGGAAATATAGGGGAGGGTCAGATGCTGATCAGACATGCGCCGAGATTCACGTGGTCCGAGGTCACGGATCGCCGACTCTATCTGAATCGCCGGGAATTCATCGCGGGGGCAGCCGCCCTGGCCCTCTTTCCGACGGCCGCCGAGGCCGCGGACACGCCCGCGGGGCAGTCCCTGCCGGCTACGCTGAACCCGGCCTACAGCCTGAAAGACAAGCCCACCAGCTTCCAGAGCGCCACCACCTACAACAACTTTTACGAGTTCGGGGTGGACAAGTCCGATCCCGCCCGGCTGGCGCATACGCTCCGGCCGCGTCCCTGGGCGGTCCAGGTGGACGGTCACGTGGGCAAGCCCAGGAAATTCGACATCGAGGAGCTGCTCCGGCTGGCCCCGATGGAGGAGCGGATCTACGCCCTGCGGTGTGTGGAGGGGTGGTCCATGGTCATCCCATGGATCGGCTATCCGCTGTCGGTGCTGTTGAAGAAGGTCGAACCGGCCAGCCAGGCCCGGTTCGCGGAGTTCACGACGCTCCTGGATCCCGAGCAGTTCCCGGCGCAGCGACCGGGCCCATTCAATCTTGGCGGCCTGGACTGGCCCTACACGGAAGGACTCCGGCTGGACGAGGCCATGCACCCCCTCACCCTGCTCACCTTCGGCATGTACGGCCAGGTCTTGCCGAATCAGGACGGAGCCCCCATCCGGGTGGTGGTGCCGTGGAAATACGGCTTCAAGAGCGCCAAATCCCTGGTGCGGATCCGCCTGACGACGGAGCAGCCCAAGACCACGTGGTCGTCGGCGGCGCCCAACGAGTACGGCTTCTATTCCAACGTCAACCCCACCGTGGATCATCCCCGCTGGAGCCAGGCCAGCGAGCGGCGCATCGGGGAGTTTCTGCGGCGCAAGACGCTGATGTTCAACGGCTACGCCGACCAGGTGGCCTCCCTGTATGCGGGCATGGACCTGCGGAAAAATTTCTGAGGGGAGCGGCGTGGCGACGCAAACGCGCATCGGGCTCAAGGCGGCCGCCTGGATCCTGTGTCTCCTGCCGCTCGTCCTGCTGGTCCGGCTGGCGGTCACCGGCGGCCTGGGGCCCAACCCCATCAGCTTTGCGACCAACTGGCTGGGCCAGTGGACGTTTCGCCTGCTGCTGATGACCCTGGCCCTGACCCCCCTGCGCGTGCTGCTCGGCATCCGCTGGCCGCTCCAGCTCCGCCGGCTCCTGGGTCTATTCGCCTTCTTCTATGCCTGCCTGCACTTCGCCGTCTGGGTGGTCGTGGACCACTTCTTCAACTGGCCGGAGATGTGGGCCGACATTCTGAAGCGCCGCTATGTCACCGTCGGCATGCTGGCGCTGCTGCTCCTGGTCCCCCTGGCCGTGACGTTGACCCGCGGAATGGTAAAGCGGCTGGGCGGCGCGCGCTGGCGGCGGCTGCACCGGCTGGTCTACCCCGTGGGCGTCCTGGCGGCCCTGCATTTTCTTTGGCTTGCCAAAGTCGGCCGTGTTGATCAGTATGTATACGCGGCAATCCTGGCCCTGCTCTTGGGGATCCGGGTCGTGGATGCGCTGCGCCGCCGGCTGCGCCGCCGGGCTGCTGCCCCGGCGGCCAGCTCTGGCCTCCTGGCGGAATCCGGCAAATAGTGTCCGCGGCCGTTGACCCTCAGCTTTCCCCCGGCCAGGATTCTCCCCGCCAGCACATCTCCCAGAAGAGCCATTCGTATCGGCTGGAGAGGACGAAGAGATCGACCAGCCGCTCTCGCTTGGCAGGCGTGGCGCCCTCGGCCAGGCGATTCATCTCCGCCTTGAGCCACTCCGCGGCCTGGACGAAGTCGTCGGAGGCGTACTGGACGATCCAGTCGGCGTAGCGTTGATCCGACGGGGGACGGCCCCGACTCAGGTGCTCCGCGATGTACACGTATCCCCAGGCGCAGGGCAGCAGGGCGGCGACGAGATCGGCCAGGTCCCCGTCGGCCGCGGTGCGGATGAGGAAGTCGGTGTACGCCCGCGTGGTCGGCCATATCGGCGTGGCTTCCAGGTCGCCGACCGTGATGCCGAAGCGCCGGGCGTAGCCGCGGTGAAGGGCCATCTCGGTGTTGAGCGTCAAGTGGAGGACCGACGCGTACCACCCCATGGACTCCAGCCGGTCGGCCTTGGCCACCGCCCAGGCGAAGACGCGGGCGAAGTCCTTGAGATAGACGTAATCCTGACAGATGTACCGCTTGAATCGCTCCTCCTCCACGGACCCGTCGGCAATCCCCCTGACGAATGGGTGGTCGAGCTGGGCATCCCAGATCGGCTTGGCGGCTGTGTAGAGATCGTCCGCAAATGCCATCGGTCATCCTCCTTCCTGCACGGCGCCGTCGCTCCCACGGGCCCGACTGTATGGCCGGCCGATGCCCGCCGTCAAGGGGGAGACGCTGCCAGGCCAAACCGTCCCGCTACCCTCCCCACAAAGCTTGTGCTAGTCTAGGAGTCCCGGGCGGCGGACACGGTTGGGGGTCCGGCGGCCCGGCACTGTCTGGTGTTCCCGCAGGGGTGAAGGAGATTCGACATGCACTACGTCAACCTGGGAAAGTCCGGGCTCAAGGTGTCCCGCGTGTGTCTGGGGATGATGTCCTATGGCGACAAGCGGTGGCGCGAGTGGACGCTGGGCGAGGAGGAAGCCCGGCCGATCGTCCGGCGTGCGGCGGAGCTGGGGATCAATTTCTACGACACCGCCAACGTATACTCGCAGGGCGTCAGCGAGGAGATCACCGGCAAGCTACTGAAGGAGATCTACGCCGGGCGGGACGAGTACGTGGTGGCCACCAAGGTCCACGGAGTCATGGGAGAGGGACCCAACCAGCGGGGGCTCTCGCGCAAGCACATCCTGGAGAGCATGGATGCCTCGCTCCGTCGGCTGGGACTCGCGTACGTGGACCTCTACCAGACCCACCGCTGGGACCCCGTCACCCCCATCGAGGAGACGCTGGCCGCCCTGGACGATCTGGTGCGGGCGGGCAAGACGCGGTACATCGGGGCCTCCAGCATGTACGCCTGGCAGTTCGCCAAAGCGCTGTATACGGCCGACCTCAGGGGCTGGAGCCGCTTCGTCTCCATGCAGAACCACTACAATGTGATCTACCGGGAGGAGGAGCGCGAGATGATCCCGCTCTGCCTCGACCAGGGGATCGGCATCATCCCATGGAGCCCGCTGGCCCGCGGCTTTGTGATCGGCAACCGGACCGCCCAGAAGGGGGGAGACACCGCGCGGGCCAGGAGCGACGGCTTCGCCCACAGCCTGTACTACCAGCCCACCGACTTCGAGATCGCCGACCGGGTCGGCCAGGTGGCGGAGCGGCTCGGCCTGCCGCGGGCGAGGGTGGCCCTGGCCTGGGTGCTCGGCAAAGCCGGCATCACCTGTCCTATCGTGGGGGCGACCAAGCTCTCCCACGTGGACGATGCCGTGGCGGCCGTGGACATCCGGCTGGATGACGAGGATGTCGCCCGGCTTGAAGCGCCCTACCGGCCCAAGCCGGTCCTCGGGATGTAAGCAACGTCTCTCCATGTCCGGAAGACCGCAGTTTGGTCTTGACACGGGGCGTGGATTGGAAAAAAGTTAACTTTCCTGAGTGGTGTTGTGCGTTCGTCCGAATCCCTACGCACGGGGCCGCGGGGCCGGCGGGGGGTCCTGGGGGATGCAGAGACCAGAAGAGAGGATGGGAGCGGACCCGAGGCGGGCAGACCGCGGCTGCATCGCCGCCGTCGACCATCCTTCTCGACCAGAAAGGAGGGTGGCCGTGGTCCGGACATCCGGCCCAGGCCGACATGTCATGAAGCGCACGCTGATTGTCAGCACGATGCTGGCCCTAATGATCGGGGGCGCCGGGGTGGCCAGGGCGGCGGATCTGGTGATCTACGCGGCGCTGGATACCAAGACCATCGGGGAGATTGCCCAAGCCTTCACCAAGGCCACAGGTCTGACGGCGGAGGTCGCCCTGCAGATCGAACAGGCCGGGACCATCTCCTCCCGGATCAAGACTGAGGCGGCCACCCCCCGGGCCGACATCTTCATCGGGGGCAACTCCTCCATCCATGACAGCCTGGCCCACGAGGGATTCCTGGCCAAGTATGTCTCCCCCGAGGTGGCCAAGGCCCGGATTGACAAGAAATACATGGACCCCGACGGCTTCTGGAGCGGCTGGTATCTGGGCGCCCTGGCCATTTTGGTAAACCAGAAGCGATTCCAGGCCGAAATCGCCCCCAAGGGCATCCACCTGCCCACCACCTGGGATGATCTCTTGAATCCGGCCTACAAGGGCGAGATCATCGGGGCCAATCCCACCACCACGGGTGGGGCGGTGATCTTCGTGGCCACCCAGATCTTCCGGCTGGGAAGCATGGACAAGGGCTTCGAGTACATCGCCCAGCTCAACAAGAACGTCTCCCAGTACACGCCGGGAGCCAACGGCTCGATTCCGCTGGTGGCTCAGGGTCAGGCCATCGCGGGGGTGGCCTGGGGGCACGACCTGATCCGTCAGAAGCGGGCGGAGAACCTCCCCGTGGATGTGATCTTCCCCAAAGACGACGGCTACGAGATCGGCGGCGTCTCCATCATCAAGGGGGCTCCGCACCTGACCGCCGCGCAGAAGTTCGTGGACTTCATGCTGACCCCCACGCCGGAAGAGATCAATGCGCGAAACGGGCTGCGCTACCCGGTCCGCGGGGGGGTGAAGCTTCCCGAGGGCATGCCGGCCTTCGAGAGCATCCAGTTCGTGAACTACAACCAGGCCGAAGTGGCCAAGAATCTGGCCGCCTGGAATCAGCGCTGGTCCCAGATCACCGGCCAGTAGCGTCGAGAGGACTTGACTGACGGCTGGGCGAGCCCGGAGATCTCTCCGGGCTCGCCGCCGTATTGAGGACGACCTGTGAGACGGCTGCTGCGCGAGCCGCTGCTCTTCCTGGCGCTCGCCGGAATCTTCCTGGTGCTGGGGCTGTTTGTCGTCTACCCGGTCCTCCGGGTGCTCTGGTACCCGCCCCTGCGGGCCTTCTGGACTTTCCCGGCTAATGCGCGCTACGTGGCGGCCACGCTGCACACCTTCCAGATCATGATCCTGTCCACGACCAGCGCGACGCTGGTCGGCTTCCTCTTCGCCTATGCCTTCACCCGGACCACCCTGCCGGGTAAGCGGACCCTGCGGACCATCGCGATCTTGCCGCTCTTCTCCCCGCCCTTCATGATCGCATTCAGCTATTTGCTGATGTTCGGGCGGAACGGCCTGGTGAGCTACGGGCTGTTCGGAACGCGCTACGATATCATCGGCTGGCACGGCCTGTGGCTCTCCGAGACCATTGCCTTCTTTCCCATCGCCCTTCTGGTGATGGAGGGGGTACTTCAATCCATCGCCCCGTCGGTGGAGTACGCCGCCCGGAACCTCGGGGCGGGAGGGTGGCGGGTGTTCCGGACCGTGGTGTTCCCCCTGGCGCGGCCGGGGGTGGCCGGGGCGGCCCTCCTGGTGGCGATCTATGTTCTGGCGGACTTCGGCAACCCGATCATGATCGCGGGCAGTTTCACGGTCCTGCCGACCGAGGCGTGGACCCGAATCTCCGGCTGGGGGGATGTTAGCGGCGCCGCCGTCCTGTCCTCGATCCTCCTGGTGCCGGCCTTCGGGCTGTTTCTCCTCCAGCGGTTCTGGGTGGGCCGGCGGCAGTATGTCACCGTCACGGGAAAGACGAGCGCGCTGGCCATCCCGCCCTCCCCCTGGTACGTGGTATGGCCCCTGTTCGCCGTATGCGGTTTCGTGGCGCTCCTCATCCTGTGCGTCTTCGTGGGGCTTTTCGCCGGGGCCTTCAGCCGGGGCTGGGGCTTCGACTACACGCCCACCCTCAAACACTGGGGAGATGTGCTGGCCAGCGGGCGCGCCCTGATCCATAGTCTGGTCTTCGCGGGGGTGGCGGCAACCGCGGCCGCCCTGCTCTCCATCCTGAGCTCGTACCTGGTGTCGCGCAAGTCCTTCCCGGGCCGGGGCGCCCTCGACTTCGTGGCCATCCTCCCCGCCGCCATCCCGGGCGTGGTGTTCGGCATCGGCTATTCCCTGGCCTTCAGTGCCCCGCCCATGGATCTGTACGGGACGGCCAGCATCATCATCCTCAGCATGATCTTCTGGAACATCCCCATGGGCTACCAGACCGGCATCGGGCAGCTGAAGCAGATTGCCCCCTCCCTGGGCGAGGCCGCCGCCAACATGGGGGCGGGGAGCCTCCGGACGTTCTGGGACATCGAGCTGCCCTTGCTCAAGTCCTCGCTGGTGTCCGCGTTCGTCGTCTCTTTCATCCGGGCGGTCACCACGCTCTCCGTCATCGTGTTCCTGGTGACCTCGCAGAACGTGGTGGCGACCTTCACGATCCTCAATCTGACCAACGACGGCTACCGGGGCGCGGCCGCGGCCCTCACCACGGCCCTCCTGGTCCTGAGCGGGGCCGTCCTGGCAACCTCCCGCCTCCTGTTCGGGCGGCACGTGGAGCTGTTTCGCATATGACGGACGCGCCGGCGCACATCGCCATTCGCCACCTGACCAAGCGCTTCGGTCCGGTGACCGCGGTGCGGGACGTTCTCGCTGGAGATCCCCCGGGGCAGCTTCACGACGCTCTTGGGGCCCAGCGGCTGCGGCAAGACCACCATCCTGCGGACGCTGGCCGGCTTCTACGAGCCCGACGAGGGGGAGATCTTCATCGGCGGCCGGCGGGTCAACGACATTCCCTCCCACCGGCGAAACGCCGCCATGGTGTTCCAGGACTACGCCCTGTTTCCCCACATGACCGTGGCCGAGAATGTGGCCTATGGCCTGAAGATTGCCGGCCTCCGGCGGGAGATCATCCGACGCAAGGTCGAGCAAACCCTCCAGGACCTCGGCCTGGCCGGTCTGGGAGAGCGCATGCCGGGGATGCTCAGCGGGGGTCAACAGCAGCGGGTGGCCCTGGCCCGGGTGCTGGTCATGGAGCCGGAGGTCCTGCTCCTCGACGAGCCCCTGTCCAACCTGGATGCCAAGCTGCGGGTGACGATCCGCGCGGAGCTGCGGCAGATCCACCGGCGGGTCGGCATCACCACCGTGTATGTCACCCACGACCAGGAGGAGGCCCTGGCCATCTCGGACCGGATCGCCGTGATGCACCAAGGACAGGTGGCGCAGTACGGCAGCCCCTGGGAGGTCTACTTCACTCCCGCCAACATGTTCGTGGCCGACTTCGTGGGGACGGCCAATTTCATCCGCGGCCGGATCCGCGAGGTGCACGGGGACCGGTTCGTCCTGGAGTTCCACGGCGGATCGATTCCGGTCCATGCCCCGAGCGCGGGGCTCCAGGCGGGTGCGGAGGCGATCCTCAGCATCCGCCCCGAGGCCATCGGCATCACGGCCGCGCCGCCAGCGGGGAACGAGGCCGCTGTCCTGGAGGGGACGATCCGGACCCACACCTTCGTGGGGCAGTGGGTACGGTACTGGGTCGACGTCGAGCCGCCACCGGGCGGGCCCGCCCAGGAGGTCATCGTGGATGTGCCGGATCCCCGCGAGCGGGGCATCCTGGACGGGCACGTGTTCCTCCGCCTGGATCCCGCCAAGCTCCACCATCTGCGCGGATCCGAACAGATTTTCACCGGGTTCTGAGCGCCCGTCGCGCTTGCCCGGGGCAGGGAAACGTGTTAAGGTGACCCGCCGGTCGAGCGGGGTGATCCGCTGCCCCTGACGGCACGGAACGGCCGGCGTGCGAGGGATTCCAGGCTCGCGAGGAGGAGTGGGATGCGAAGCGATATGGTAAAGAAGGGGTACGAGAAGGCACCGCACCGCAGCCTGCTGCGGGCCGTGGGGCTTTCCGATGCCGATTTCGACAAGCCGTTCATCGGGGTGGCCAACTCCTATGTTGGCATCATCCCGGGACACGTACACCTGCAAGAGGTTGGCCGGGTCGTGCGGGAGGCCATCCGGGAGGCCGGCGGGGTGCCCTTTGAGTTCAACACCATCGGCGTGGACGACGGGATCGCCATGGGGCACACCGGGATGCGCTACTCGCTGCCCAGCCGGGAGCTCATCGCGGACGCCATCGAGACCATGGCCATGGCCCACTGCTTCGACGGTCTGGTGCTGATCGGAAACTGCGACAAGATCGTCCCGGGGATGCTGATGGCGGCCGTGCGGGTCAATATTCCCGCCATTTATGTGAGCGGCGGCCCCATGACCGCCGGCAAGACGGCCACCGGCCGCGTCGTGGACCTGGCCACGGTCTTCGAGGGGGTGGGGGCGTATTCGGCGGGGAAGCTCGACGATGCCGGCCTGCTGGAGCTGGAAAAGACGGGCTGCCCCACCTGTGGCTCGTGCTCGGGCATGTTCACGGCCAATTCGATGAACTGCCTGGCCGAGGCGCTGGGCATGGCCTTGCCCGGCAACGGGACCATCCTGGCCGTGGACGAGCGGCGGCAGGCCCTCTACCGGTCGGCGGGGCGGCAGATCCTGAAGCTGGTCGAGTCCAATCTCAGGCCGCGCGACATCGTGACCCGCGAGGCCGTCGACAACGCCTTCTGCCTGGATATGGCCATGGGGGGCTCGACCAACACCGTGCTGCACACGCTGGCCATTGCCCACGAGGCCGGGGTCGAGTACTCGCTGGACCGGATTAACCAACTCTCGGACCGGGTCCCGTACCTCTGCAAGGTGAGCCCGGCGGGTCACCACCACGTGGAGGATGTGGATCGGGCGGGAGGCATCAGCGCCATCCTGAAGCGCCTGGCCGACAAGGGCGACGCCCTCAGGCTGGAGTGCCCCACCGTCACGGGGAAGACCCTGGGCGAGGTGATTCGGGAGGCCCGGGTGAAAGACGAGGATGTCATCCGTCCGCTCGCCAGCCCGTACCGGGCCACCGGCGGCCTCACGATCCTCTTCGGTAACCTGGCCCCCGAGGGGGGAGTCGTCAAGGCGGGCGGTGTGGCCCCCGAGATGATGCGACACGAGGGGCCGGCGGTGATCTTTGAGTCGCAGGACGAGGCGCTGGCCGGGATCCTGGCCGGCGAGGTGAAGGCGGGGGACGTGGTGGTGATCCGGTACGAAGGGCCGCGGGGCGGTCCCGGGATGCAGGAGATGCTCTCGCCGACCTCGGCAATCATCGGGCGCGGTCTGGGCAAATCGGTGTCCCTCATCACCGACGGCCGGTTTTCCGGCGCCAGCCACGGGGCCTGCATCTGCCATGTCTCTCCCGAGGCGGCTGCCGGCGGCCCCATCGGCCTGCTCAGGCCGGGAGACCGGATCCGCGTCGACATCGAGAAGCGGCTCCTGGAGGTGGACCTCGGCGAGGCCGAGCTGAAGGCGCGTCGCGCCAATTGGAAGGCGCCGGAGCCTCGCGTGAAGAGCGGATGGCTGCATCGCTATTCCAAGATGGTGACGTCGGGGAGCCGTGGAGCGGTCCTGCGGGTCGAGTAGGCGGGTGCCCCGATTCAAAGGGGGACGCGGGGGGTGGCAAGAAGGGTGGCCGCCCCCCGTCGTCTTTTTCCCGGGTTCCGTCCCACTTGATTCGGCTGCCTGTCTGTGGCAGGCTGAACGGCGGCAACCCGCGGACGGCGGTGGGGGGTGCAGGCGGCTCGAATGTTTCGGCAGACGGAAGGGGGGTGCGGCATGGCGGGCCGGTTCGACGGCGGGACGCGGAGGGTGGCGCTGTGCGCCCCGCTGCTGGTTCTGGCGCTGCTCGCCGCCGGTACCGTCCGGGCGCAAGAGTCTCGAGCGGTGGGTATGCGGATCCTGGTGGTCCAGACGGAGGAGGATATGCGCGCCGCCCTGGCGGCCGTGAAGGCGGGCACCCCGTTCGAGACGGTCGTGCGCGAGCGGTCGATCGGCCCCAACCGGGAGCGGGGCGGATACCTCGGGCGCATGGATCCTGCCGCCTTGGCGCCCGAGGCCCGGGCGGCGATCGCCGGGGTTCGCCGCGGGTCGATCAGCCCCGTCTTCCGGACCGAGGGCGGCTTCGCGGTGATCCGGGTGGTCACGACGGAGGCGGAAGAGACACTGGAGCAGCAGGGCCGGGACCGGGCCGAGGCCCTGAAGCTCCTGGAGCAGGGAACGGCGCTTGGCCAGGAGGGAAAGCTGGAGGAGGCCGTCCAGGCGCTGCAACGGGCCGTGGCGCTGGATGCGGACCTGGCGGACGCCCAGTACAACCTGGCCATCGCCTATCGTAAGCTGGGGCGTACGGATGCGGCAATCACGGCGCTGATGCGGGTGACGCAGCTGGAGCCCCGGGACTACGAGGTGCGGATCGGCCTGGGGAATTGGCTGACCGAGCGGGGCCGCCACCTGGAGGCCAGTCAGCAATACGAGCGGGCGGCGCTGCTCCGGCTGGACTCCGTAGAGGCCTGGCGAAAGCTGGCGGAGAGCTACGAGGCCGCCGGCCAGGTCCGCGCCGCCGTAGGGGCCTACCGCCGCGTCCTGGGGCTCCTCGGCCAGGATGACCCGGCCGTCCTGACGTCCCTGCTTCGGGTGGCCCTCCAGGCCAAGGACGGACCGTCGGCGATGGAAGCCGCCCGCAAGATCGAAGCCCTTCACCAAGATCATGAAGGGTACCTGGCACTGGGGAAGGCCCTGCTCTTGAATGGTCAGACCGAAGAGGCCGTGGGCGAGCTGGAGAAGGCGGCGGCGTTGGCGCCCTCCTCGGTGGACGCGCAGGCCGCCCTGGGAACGGCCTATGCCGCACTGGGGCGATCCGACGAGGCCATCCAGCACCTGGTCCAGGCCATCGAGCTGGGACCCAAGGATCCGGCGCTCTACCGGACGCTCTCCCGCATCTATGCGGCGTCGGGCCGCCTGGATCTCGCCATCGTCTCCCTGCGCGATGGCGTCGCCGCGGCCTCGCCACGCCCGCTCCAGGCCGAGATGATGGAGGAGCTGGCGACACTGTACGACCGCGCGGGCATGACCCGCGAGGCCGCCCGCGAGCGACGTGAGCTCCATTCCCTTCCCACCCCTTGACGTCCCCCCCAGCTCGCTATTTTCCTTGACAGGGTCGGGCGTCTTGTCCTACACAGCGATCTGCATACACGAAGGCGTTGTGCCGCGGCCCGCGCCTGGCCGGCGGGGAAGCCGCGGCGGCGGGGGGACCCGACCGCCATCAAGGAGGCCACTATGCCCGAGCTGCCGCGTGCCGCCGGATCGCTGACGGCCTATGCCGCCGAATTCATCACCGGGACCGACTTCGCCGCCATCCCGGCGGATGTCCTGCAGCTGGCGAAGAAGTCCATCCTGGATGGGTTGGGATTGGCGCTAGCGGGATCGGTCGCCAAGAGCGGCCGCATCGTCCGCCGCTACCTCCGGGATCTCGGGTGCGCCGAGGGCGTGGCCTCGGTGATCGGCGGGGACCTGCGCGTGCCGGTGCGATTTGCCGCCTTCGCCAACGGCACGGCCATCCATGCCGACGACTATGACGATACGCAGCTCGCGGTGGCCAAGGACCGCGTCTACGGCCTGTTGACACACCCGACCGCGCCCGTGCTGCCCGCGGTGCTGGCGATGGCGGAGCGGGACGGTCGATCGGGGCGCGACCTGTTGACCGCCTACGCTGTCGGGGTCGAGGTGGAAAGCAAGATCGCCGAGGCTATCTTCCCTCGCCATTACCAGGAGGGGTTCCATTCCACGGCCACCTGCGGAACCCTGGGGGCCGCGGCCGGTATGGCCAGCCTGTTGGGGTTCCCCGCCGAGCGGACACGCGTCGCGCTGGGGATCGCCGCCAGCCAGTCCGCGGGGCTGCGGGAGAACTTCGGGACCATGACGAAGCCGTTCCACGCCGGGCGGGCGGCAGAGAGCGGCGTGGTGGCCGCCGAATTCGCGCGGCTGGGCTTCACCGCCGCCCCCACCATCCTGGAGGCGCCCCGCGGCTTCTTCCGGGCGGCCGGCGGCGGTTACGACGAGGCTGCCATCCTGGGGAAGCTGGGCCGCCCCTGGACCTTCCAGACCCCGGGCGTCTCGATCAAGCCCCATCCGTCCGGATCCCTCACGCACCCGGGGATGACCGAGATGCTGGACCTCATCCGCCGTCACGACATCCGCCCATCCCAGATTGTCCGGGTAAAAGTCGGCACCAACCAGAATATGCCCAATGCGCTCATCCACCATCGTCCCGCGACGGAGCTGCAGGCCAAGTTCAGCATGGAATTCTGTATGGCCATTCTGCTTCTGGAGCGCAAGGCGGGACTGGCCGAATTCACCGACGAGGTCGTCAACCGGTCGGATGTCCAGGCCATGATTCGAAAGATAGATTTCGGGGTGCACCCCGAGGCTGAGGCGGTCGGCTACGACAAGATGACCACGATCATCGAGATCCAACTGACCGATGGGCGCACCGTCACCGGGCGGGCCGACTTCGGCAAGGGCAGTCCGGCGAACCCCATGAGCTACGAGGAAGTGGCGGACAAGTTCAAGGGGTGCGCGGCATACAGCCGGTGGCCGGCGGCAAAGGCCCGGCGGGTGGTGGAGGTGGTGCGAAAGTTGGAGAGCCTGTCCGACGTACGGGAGTTGACCGGGCTCCTCACCCGCCAGACCAAGCGACGCCGACCGCCGATCGCCCGACGGAAGCGCCGGCCATAACACCCTGGATCCCTCGGCCAAGGGGCGCGGCGCCGAAGACGTGGCGATTTCTGCGCCCATCGTTGACCGTCTGCTGCTGGAACCCGCCCATCGCCTTCCCGCGTGCCATCCCCGCGGGATCCACGAGCCCAGCCTGGCTATCCCTATCGGCGCGGCCGGTCCGCGCCGGCCGGCAGTCGTCCAGGAAGTCCTGAGCATGGGTCAAGCAACCCCTTATCCATCAACGCACCCCGGATGCACAACGCGGATCGATTAGGTCACCATTCTCACACATTGTATCCAAAAATAATTGACAGGCAGGGAGACCGGCGTATATTTCATGCATTACGCGGCTACAAATATAAGATTGGATACAAAAAGTCATGCCGGCCCAATCAGATACGCTCCCGGCCAGGGAGCGCGCCTACGAATTCCTGAAGGCCTCCATCCTGGAAGGGCGATTCAATCCCGGGGAACGCCTGACGGAGGAGCACCTGGCCAAGGAGCTCGGCATTAGCCGCACCCCCGTCCGTGAGGCCCTCCACAAGCTCGAATCGGAGGGGCTGATCAAGCCGTTGGCGACGCGGGGATTCATCGCCTCGCCAGACTCGAAAGAAGAGATCCGGGAGCTCTTCGAGATCCGAGCCGTCCTGGAAGGCTATGCCTTGCGGGTTATCTGCGGCCGCCTCACCGGGCCCCTGCTCGGCCAGTTGGAGGAGGCCGTCGCCAGCGCCGAGGAGGCGCTGGGACGGGGCAGCCTGGACGAGGTCTTCCGCTGGAACACCCGGTTTCACGACACGCTCCACGAGCTGATCACCGACAAGCACCGGCTCTACCATCAGATGGTCACCATGCGGCAATACGTGCTGCGGTACCGCAAGAACACGCTGCAGTATCCGGACGGGGGGAGGCGGACGGTGGAGGGCCACCGCAAGATCCTCCTGGCCCTGCGCCTCCGGGATCCCGACCTGTCCGAGCGCCTGATGCGGGAGCACATCGAGCAGTCCATGAGGGACGCCTTACAATTCCTCTTCGAGAAGAACAAGGAGGTGATGTGAGCATGCCCAAGCATATCGAGGTCCTCGTGGACAAGTGCACGGGGTGCAAGCTCTGCGAGCTCGCCTGCTCCGCGATCAAGACGGGAGAGTTCAATCCCAGGGATTCCAGGATCAAGGTCGTCCTGGTCGATATCCCGGAAATCCCGGTGCCCATCCTGACCGAGGATTGTGACTACTGCTTCGGGAATCCGGCCTGCGTGGGCGTCTGCCTTCCCCAGGCCATCGTGTGGAGAGAGATGGACGCCCAGCCCGCGCGGCCGAAGCTCAGCGAGGCCAAGGCGATCGCCCAGGCGTGGCTCCAGTCGGTGAGCCGCTGAGGAGACAGCGTGGCGAGGGTAAGCGTGAAGGGCTTCTCGGTGGTCCGGGACGCGCTCGGCGCCAGCGTCGTCGAGGTTGATGTGCTCCCTCCCGAGACCGTCAAGAGGACACTGGGGACGCTGCTGGAGAAATACGAGCGCCTCAAACAGGTGCTCGTGGATCCGGAGACCGGGGAGACCGCCCCGTTCCTGCTCGTGCACAACGGGAAGGTCATTTCTTCGACCCTGGACGCAGACAGATCGGTGAAAAGCGGAGATGAGCTCGTTCTCATTTTTCCCATCGGAGGAGGTTGATCGTGGCAAACGGGTTCAAGTACGGCGGCTATAAAGGGCAGATGCTCAGAGTCAACCTGACCAGGAAGGCGGCCAGCACCGAGCCCCTGCGTGAGGACTGGGCGCGGGACTTTGTGGGCGGCGTGGGCTACGCGGCCCGCCTTCTCTACGGAGCGATCCCGCCCAAAGCCGATCCGCTGGGTCCCCAGAACACGCTCGTTTTCATGACCGGCCCGGTCAACGGCACCATGATCCCGGCAGCCTCGCGGGCCACCGCCTGCGCCAAGTCCCCGCTGACCGGCTCCTTCTTCCACAGTATATTCGGCGGGTATTTCGGCCCCGAGTTGAAGTTCGCCGGCTACGACGGCCTGATCGTGGAGGGGAAGGCGAGCAAGCCGGTCTACCTCTGGATCGACGATGACCGGATCGAGATCCGCGACGCCTCCCATCTGTGGGGCAAGAATCCCTTCAAGGCTCAGGAGATGATCCGCGGGGAGATCGGCGACGAGGCAATCCATGTGGCGGTTATCGGCGAGGCAGGCGAGCGCGGGACCGCGTACGCCATGATCCTCCTGGACATCCGGGCCGCGGGCCGCGGGGGGATCGGTGCCGTGATGGGGTCCAAGAACCTCAAAGCCATCGCGGTGCGTGGCACGGGCGGCGTCAGGGTCCCCAACATGCTGCGGGTGTACAACACCACCCAGCGGCTCAACGAGCTGGTGGCCACCAATCCGGCGGTGAAGGGTCTGTCCGACTACGGCACCCCCCGCAACGTGGCCAGCATGAACGCCGCAGGCATCCTGCCCACCCGCAACTGGCAGACCGAAGTGTTCCCCAAGGTGGACGGCATCACCGGGGAGACCATGAAGGAGAAGGTGGTCAAGGGCCACCGCGCGTGCTTCGCCTGCTCCATCAACTGCACCAAATACAGCGTGGTTCCCTCCGGGAAATACAAGTCCATCATCAACGGGCCCGACTATGAGACGGTCTACGGCTTCGGCAGCATCTGCGAGGTGGATGACATCCAGGCCCTGTGCAAGGTAGACGAGGTCTGCGACGAGTACGGCATCGATCTGATCCAGGCCTCCATGAGCGTGGCCTGGGCCATGGAGTGCTACGAGAAGGGCATCTTCACCAAGGAAGACACGGGGGGCCTCGAGCTCACCTGGGGGAACGCCGATGCCATGATCCGCCTGACCGAGATGATCGGCAGGGCGGAGGGTCTAGGCGCCCTGCTGGCCAAGGGGACCCGCGAGGCCGCCAGGATCGTCGGCAAGGGCTCCGAGCGCTTCGTCATCAGCAACAAGGGGACGGACTGGCCCGGCCATACCTGCCGGCCATTTCCGGCCGCGGCAGTCGGCTATGCCACCGGCCCGCGGGGAGGCAGCCACCACGACATCCGGCCCACCCCGGAAAAGAGCGGCCTGGTGGACCGCAAGGTTCTGGACGGCAAGGGCGGGGTGGCGGCCGAGATCAACCACTGGCTGATCCTGGCCGACTCGGCCCTCGTCTGCCACCTGGGCGAGCCCATCTGGGGCCCGCTGAAGATCAACGACAACCTGGTGGAGGCGTTGAACGCCGTCACCGGGTGGAATCTCAACTTCGATCAGGCGCGGAAGATCGCTGAGCGGCAGTGGAATATGATCCGCTGCTTCGCGGCCCGGGAGGGGTTCACACGCAAGGACGACCAGCTTCCCGTCCGGTTCAAGACGGAGCCCGTTCCCGAAGGACCCATGCAGGGGAGCCTGATCTCCGAGGAGACCCTCGAGCGGCTAAAGGACGACTACTACACCTATCGCGGTTGGGATCTAAAGTCCGGCAATCCGACCAAGGCGAAGCTGGCCGAGCTTGGGCTGGAATTCGCCGCCAAGGACGTTCTGCTGACGTTTGTTCACGACTCGGTGAGTCTTGACTCGGATCGGGGATGCCCAGACCGAGAGGCGTTGCATCGACGCGAGCAAGGGGAAGCGGGCGGAGGATGGCCGCCCATCACCGCCCCCATCTACGCCGCAGGGAGCCGCTGGCGGGGGGCGGGTCCCCGGGACGGGGGCGGCAGGTGCACCGCATGGGATCCGGATGTCCGGCAGGGTCCGGGCGGGCGTCAGCGTCCCCGCCACGTCGGCGCGCGCTTTTCCAGGAACGCCGAGACGCCCTCCTTGAAATCCTCGCTCAAATAGCACATCAGGTACAGGTCGGGCGTCTCCTCGATGCGGCCATGCCCCAGCAGCCGCCGCATGCCCTCCTTGATAGAGCGAATGGTCAGCGGTGCGGCCCCGGCGATGTCCGCGGCCAGCTGGCGCGCGCACGGCTCGAGGGCGTCGGCGGCGACGACCTCGCTGAACAGGCCGGCGGCCTTTCCCTCTTCAGCGTCGAGGAAGCGCGCGGTGAAGAGCAGCTCCTTGGCGCGCGCCGGCCCCGCCAGTGCCGCCAGCCGCGCCAGGTTCTGGGCGGACAGGGTGTTGCCCAGCGTGCGCGCGATCGGCACGCCGAACGTGGCGTCCTGGCTGGCAATGCGCAGGTCGCAGGCCAGGGCGATCACCGCCCCGCCCCCGGCACAGACGCCGCGGATCATCGCCAGCGTGGGCTTGCGCACTGCCTCCAGTCGGCTGACGATCCGGTTCAAGTTCCGCTCGTAGCTCAAGGCGTCGTCGGCCGTCTGAAAGGCCTGGAACTGCGAGATGTCGGTGCCCGCCACGAAGGCGCGATCGCCGGCGCCGCGCAGGATGCAGATGCGGACAGCCTCCTCGGCATCCACGCGCTCGCAGGCCGCGTGCAATCCCTCGTACATGGGCCAGGTCATGGCATTGCGAACCTGTGGACGGTTGAACGTCAGCCACGCCACCGGGCCCTCGAGCTCGAACACCAGATCCTGCGTGCCCAGATCAATCCGCGTTTTCTCGATATAGTCCGTCATGGGTGCCCTTTCTTCCGAAGCCGGAGGGTAGAACGCCCGGCCGCAGCCGTGGGGGGAGAAAAGTCCGGCCGGGCGAGTTCTGGGCCGCGAAAGGTGGCGACTCCGAAGGCGCCGGCGACCCGACTCCGCACAAGACCGCACGTGCTGGGGAACCTAGCAACGCCGGCAGGCCGCTGTCAAGGGTGCTGTCGAGACATGCGGGGTCGCCAGGGCATCGCCCCGGCAGCGGACGCGATCAGCGGGGGAAGACGCCTATCGGCCCGGCCGACCGAACATGCGGGCAGGTTTGCCTTGACAGGGGGAATTTCTGTGGAGTAGTCATACGGAAGCCCGCGGCTTTACTACCTGCCCGTGAGGGACCAGCGCTGCTGGTCCGCATATCCACGCGAGCAACAGTTCATGATGGGACACCGGGGTCGAACGGGGGCGCGGATGCGCATCGAGCACTCCAAGCGCGTTGCCTGTGTGAACCGCGTGCCCGTCTGCCCCATGGGGCCAGCCACGTCGACCCGGGGATCCACCGGGCCGGGCTGGTCGAGGATGCCCGCGTGGAGTGCCGCCCCTGCTCCCGGAAGATGAGCGCGGAACGCCTGCGGCCGTCCCGGGCTGACGCCGGGGCGCGCTGAGGGGCTCTTCTCCGGGCCGGGCCGCGTAAAGGCCGGCTCGCGGAGGGGAAAAGCCACCGCGCCGGGACGGAGTCCCGGCAGGCTCAACTCGTTGTGCCGAGCGCAGAAGGAGGGACGCTATGCGCGCAGGAACGCAGTGGAGCAGGATCTGGCGAGTGGGGGCGGTCGCGGCCTTGGGACTGGCCTTGGTCGCGGGGTGGGCGCCGCCTGCCGGCGCCGCGACGGTCATCCGAATGGGCGACGTAGGGTACCCGGATTCGCTGCTCGCTCTCCAAACCGATGAGTTCGCGAAGCGAGTGAACGAGGCTCTCAAGGGCCGGGTCGAGGTCAAGGTCTTCCACGCCAGCCAGCTCGGCTCCGACGAGGAGATGCTCAAGGGAATCAAGGTCGGGGTCCTGGAAATGTTCCAGCCGTCCACGGTCATGAGCACCGTGGATCCGGGGTTCGGCGTATTCGAGATGCCGTACCTCTTCAAGGATCGCGCCCAGGTGAAGCGGGTGGCCGAGGATCCGCAGATTCAGAAACTGCTGTTCGGGTCGCTCCCCGAAAAGGGGCTCCGGATCCTGGGGATGTGGGAGAACGGCTACCGGGTCATCACCAACAATGTGCGTCCCATCGTCAAACCTGAGGATCTGAAGGGGATCAAGCTGCGCGTCCCCGGAGGCGTCTGGCGCGTCAAGATGTTCAAAGCCTACGGGGCCAACCCGACGCCCATGGCCTATTCGGACGTCTTCGCCGCCTTGCAGGCTGGGGTCATGGACGGCCAGGAGAACCCCTTCGCCCAGATCTACGGTGGGAAGTTCTACGAGGTGCAGAAGTACCTGTCCCTGACGGACCACGTCTACACGCCGTCCTATGCCGTAATCTCCGAGCGGTTCTGGAAGACGCTGCCCCCCGACGTACAACAGGTTCTGGCCAAGATCGCGGTGGAGGTGGGGGATTACGGCCGCAAGGAAGGGGCCCGGATGGACACGGACCTCGAAGGGAAGATGCAGAAGTACCTCAAGGTCAACGAGGTGGACAAGGAGGCCTTCGTCGAGGCGTCCAAGCCCATCTACGAGGAGTTCACGAAAGAGGTCAAGGGAGGCAAGGAGCTGGTGGACCGGATCATGGCCTTGCGGTAGAACGGCACAGCCGCCAAAGATGCCGGTGGGGAAGGAGGGAGGTCCATGCGCAAGCTCTACACCAACCTGATCGCTTTTCTCCTGGGCGTTTCGGGGGTCCTGATGCTGGCCATGCTGGGGGTCGTCCTGCTGGGCGTGATCTTCCGCTACGCTCTCAATGCGGCCCTGTCCTGGTATGACGAGTTCGCCGGGTACGTCCTGGTCTGGCTGACGATGTTCGGGACGGTGGTGGCGCTGGCCAAAGGGAAGCACATCAGCTTCGAGACCCTGGCGGAGAAACTCCCGACTCGCTGGCAGCGGGCGGTGGAGATCTTCGGCAGCGTGTGTGTCCTGAGCTTTTCCCTCGTCATGCTGGTATCGGGGTGGGTGCTGGTGCGCTCCATGTGGGGGGAGACGTCGGTCTCGGTCCCCACGGTGGAGATGTCCTGGGTGTACAGCGTGCTACCCATCTCCGGAGTGCTCCTGGTCCTGGTCGGCATCGTCCAGCTCACGATGCTGGTGACCGGGCAGGAGGTGCCGGAGGCCCCGAAGCGCAAAGCCATGGAGGAGGGACAGTAAATGGGTTGGGTCGTCCTGAGCCTCGTGCTGTTCCTGTCCGCTCTCAACGTCCCCATCGGGTTCGTGCTGGCCATCGCCACCATCCTGGCCGTCCTGATCCAGGGGACGGCTCCCCTGGAGGCTATCCCGCTGATGATCTTCGGCGGCGCCTCCAAGTTCCCCTTGCTGGCCATCCCCCTGTTCATCCTGGCGGGGGGGCTGATGACGACCACCGGGATCTCCACGCGCCTCATCAACCTCGCCAGCGCCCTGGTGGGGTTCATCCGGGGGGGCCTGGCCATGGTGACGATCGTGGCCTCCATGTTTTTCGGAGAAATCTCCGGATCGGCGGTGGCGGGAGCCGCCGCCATCGGTCAAGTGGTCATCCCGGCCATGGAGAAGAAGGGCTATCCTAAATCCTTCAGCGCCGGGGTGGTGTCCAACGCCGCCACCCTGGCCATCATCATCCCGCCCAGCATCCCCATGATCATTTACGCGGCCATGGCGGACACCTCGGTGGTGAAGCTGTTCATCTCAGGGGTTATCCCGGGCATCATCGGTGGGGGCTTGATGATGCTGCTCTCCTATTATTTCGCGCGGACCCGCGGCTACCCGGCTGAGGCGGCGTTCTCGCTGCGGGGGGTGGGGCGAGCGCTAAAGGACGGCTTCTGGGCCCTGATGATCCCGGTGGTGATTTGGGGGGGGATTTTCGGCGGGATTGCCACGGCCACCGAAGTCGGGGGGCTGGCGGCACTGGCGGCCATCCTGATCGGGATTTTCATCTACCGGGAGCTGAACTGGCGAGACTTCTGGAAGACGGTCGTGGACTCCGCCATGCAGACGGCAGTCATCATGCTGATCGTGGCGACCTCGGCCGTCCTGAGTTGGTATCTCACCAACGAGGGGCTCCCCCAGCAGTTGACCCAGGCCATGCTGACCCTGACGCAGAACAAGTACCTCATCCTGTTCCTGCTCAACATCGCATTTTTCGTCGCCGGCTGCTTCTTGCACAGCGCCGCGGCGATCATCCTGATCGTGCCCATCGTGCTGCCCCTGATCAAGCACCTCGGCATCGATCCAATCCACTTCGGGCTCATGGTCACGATCAACCTGGGGGTCGGCCAGCAAACCCCACCCGTGGCCACGGTGCTGATGACGACCTGCGCCATCGCCGACCTGTCCATGTGGGAGGTGTTCAGGACCGGCTTCTGGTACATGATGGTCCTGGTGCTGCTGACCCTTCTGGTGACCTACCTACCGGATACTGGTCTCTGGCTGGTGAGACTGGTGTATCGCATGTAACGAGGGTGCAGAGGTATGAAGACGCGAGCGGCGCAGCTGGTGGCTCCAGGAAAGGTGGTCCTGGTCGAGCGGGACCTCGAGCCGGGCCCCGACGAGGTGCTGGTGAAAGGACACCTCTCCGGGGTCTGCGGCTCGGACAAGGCTATGTATCGGGGGGACATCCCGCCGAAGATTCGGCTGCCATTTTTCATCGGCCACGAGAGCGGCGGGACGGTGGTTGCCACGGGGTCGCGGGTGCGGGAGTATAAGACCGGTGACCGCGTGATGGTGTTCAAGTGGTGCAACACGTTTGCCGACTACTACGTGGTCCCCGTGGGCGGACTCCAGCCGGTTCCCGAGGGCCTGGATCTGGACCTGGCCAGCCTGGGGGAGCCGGTGGCGTGTGCCATGTACTCGGCCCTCACCTGCGGCGCCGTGTTGGGCGATGTGGTGGCGGTCTACGGAATGGGGTTTGCCGGTCAGATCATCGCCCAGGCGGTCAAGCGCATGGGGGCGCACGTGGTCGTGGCCATCGACGTGGCAAAGAGCAAGCTGGACGTGGCCAGGCGGCTGGGGAGCGACGTGACGGTCCATGCCGGCGAGACGGACCCGGTCCAAGTGGTCATGGACCTCACCGGAGGCCGCGGAGCCGATGTGGTGGTGGAGGCGGCCGGCACCGAGGCCAGCATGAACCAGGCCACGGCCATGCTCAAGCATAACGGCATCCTGGCGCTCTACAGCTGGATCACCCAGCCGGTGAGACTGAGCATCGGCCGCTGGCACGATGATGGGCTTCAGATCCGCACGACCTGCCTGGTTCATCACACCGAGCAGGAGCGGGCCGTCTGGACGCCGTGGGCCCTGCGGCCGGTGATCCAGGGACAGATCGACGTCCGCGCGCTGATCACCCACGAGTTCCCGCTGGAGAAGGTCGCCGAAGCCTTCCGGGCGGCCGACGGGGACCCCACGGCCATCAAGGTGATCGTTCGGAGCTGAGCCCCTCTCCTGAGAGACTCACCGACAGTCCGTCCGGCCCGGGCCGATCGGCCCGGGCCGGATGCCCGGTTCCCGCCTGCGGCTCTCGAGCGGGGCCGCGGGTTCCGCTTTCTCTGCTTGTCCTGCTCCCCCTGCATTGGGTAATATGCGTTCACCATCCTGGGGGACTCCAGCGTGCCCAAGCCGGTCGTCTGCCGCATCGTGACGACGCGCCAGGAGGTTGAGGCCTGGCGCGATCAAGCGTTCCGCCGCCTCCCGGCGCGACGTGTGCGGGGAGAGCGAACCGCCCTCCAGTTCGTGCGGGAGGTCGGATTCTGCTTCACCCTGAGCGACTTCGGTCTCCCGGTGGCCAGCCTGTACGTCGCGGTCTGCGGCCACCGCCATCCGCGGTGGCCCAAGCACACCCACCATGATCCGGCCATCGGATTGACTTGGAATCTCAAGGACAGTCTGCCGGCGCGGCGCCTGACCTACTACGGCAAGCTGGTCAAGGGAAAGCCGACGCTGGTCTCGCTGGATCTCCTACCCGCCTTCTGCGCCGTGATCCGCGAGGGCCGCGGGAGCGGGGATTACATCCTGGATTACCGGCGCGGCCGCATGAGCCGCGTCGCGGCCTCCGTCCTGGACGCCCTCCACGAGCGGGGTCCCCTCACGACGCCCGAGCTGCGGAAGGCCGTCACGCAGAGCGGCCCCGGCCGCACCGCGGAGTTCGATCGGGCCATGGCGGAGGCGCAGCGGGGGCTCTGGGTGGCCAAGGTGGAAGAGGTCTACGACCCCGACTTCTACTACCGCTGGGATCTCTTGGATAACTGGCTTCCCGGCCCCCTTGCCGCCTCGCTGGATCTGGGCCGGGCGGAGGCCGTCCAGCGGCTGTTGGCGGCCTACCTCGCGGGTGCGGCGGCGGCCCAACCCCGGTTCCTGGGGGGTCTCTTCGGCCTGGGGCTGGCGGAGGTGGAGGCCGGCCTAGCCGCGCTGGAACGGGCCGGCGCCATCCGGCGCGCCCAGCGCATCCGCGGGCTCCCCGGGAACTGGGCGGTCTGGGCTCCGGGGGCGCGGGACGAGAGGTGACCGGTGGCGCCTGGGAGCGGAGATGGCGGATGTGCTGGGGCTGGATCTGATTGCGGCGGCCGGCCAGAAGCTCTGCGAGAACGCCGAGAAGTATCCCGTGGCGCGGGCACGGGGAAACGCCAAGAAGTATGATCAGCTGGCCTCGTAGGCGGTGGCGCCGGGCCTTGGGCCTCCTGCTGCTTATCCTGGGTGGGGCGGCGTGTGGCCGCGAGGCGCCCCTGGCCGAGCGGGTGAACGGCCTCCTGGAGCGGGGCGAGGCGGCCCGGGCCCTGGCCCTGGTATCCCAGCGGATCCAAACACGGCCGGAAGACTGGGCGGCCCACGACCTTCGAGTCCGGGTCCTCCTGCGCATGGGAGATCCGGACCAGGCGCTTCAGGCCTATGGGGCGCGCTGGCCCGAAGGCGGTCCCGAGGCACCGCTCCTGTTCCGCCGGATTGCCGTGTCCCTGCTCCGCGAGGGGCTGCAGAGCCCGGACGGCCTGCTGCGTAGCCGGGCGGCCGCGGCGCTGGCGGCGCTCGGCGCCCCGGATCTTTTGCCCCTCTTTCGCCTAGGCCTGGCGCAGCCGGAGGCCTCCGTCCGGGCGCTGACGGCGCGTGCTCTGGCTGCGCTGCCGGGGGAGGCCGGCAGTCGGCTGCTGCTCCAGGCGATCACGGATTCCCGGCCCGAGGTGCGGGCCGCGGCGGCAGGCGCGCTGGGGAACCGATCCGGCGTGGAGACGCGGGCGGCTCTGGAGCGGGCGCGCGCCGATGCGAGTCCGGCGGTGCGACTGGGGGCGGCCGCGGCGCTGGCTGAACGGGGGGACACGGCCGCATTGCGCGAGGTGCGCGCGATCCTGATCGGGGGAAAGGACTCCCTCCGCATGCAGGCTGCCGAGATCCTCGGCCATCTCGGAGATCCGGCCGCTGCTCGGCCGTTGCATGCCATGCTTCGGGAGGCGAATCCGTACGTGAGAATCCCGGCGGCGGAGGCGCTGGCTCGCCTGGGGGATCCCGCCGGACCCGCGGCGCTCTCTGCCCTGCTGCATCATGCCGACGCCGTGGTTGCCCTGTATGCTGCAGAGGCCCTCTCCAACCTCAAAGATGCCGCCGGCACGGCCCGCCTCCTGGAGGCCCTCCGTCCCGCGGCGGAGCTGTCGACGCGCCTGTACGCCGCCTGGACGCTGGCCCGCTTGGGCGATCTCCGCGGTCGCCCTGTCCTGGAAGAGCTGGTGGCGCACCCCGATCCGCACGTGCGGATGCAAGCCGCCTGGGCGCTGGGGGAGATGGGACAGGAGGCCGGCGCGGCGGCGCTTCGTCGGGCCGTGCACGATCCGGTGCCGGCCGTTCGACTTCAAGCTGCCTTGGGGCTGGCGGCCCAGTTCATGCATGGGGAGGGGGTGGCACGGATAGGCGGGTGACCCAGGGCCCGCTGCCTGCACAGAGACCGACCCCCGCCTTGTATCGTTCTGAAGCGCAGAGAATATCTAGCGCGGCAAGCCTTACAAGGCCGGTGGCAGGGAGAGCGGCAGGGGCGAGAGGAAGGTGTCTGGGGCCACAGATCCAGGGTTGTTGAAACAGTCACCACTGCCATTGTGACTGGAGAACCCGGATCCGTTCGCGTTCATGGGGGTAGCGTGAAAGGCTTGCCGTGCCGGATGCGGGGCAGACAATTGAAAGTGGGCCGGCTCGCCCTCCTGTGTTTGCTGGTAGCGTCCTGCGCCCGCCCCGCGATCGTCCCGCCAGCCACCCTGGGAGCCGGCGAGATCGGCATGGCCTCGTGGTACGGGCCGGGCTTCCATGGCCGGCGAACTTCCAGTGGAGAGGTCTACGACATGTACCAGCTCACCGCCGCCCACAGGGACCTACCGCTGGAGACGTGGGTCATGGTGACGAATCTCAACAACGGACGATCCGTGGAAGTTCGGGTAAACGACCGTGGCCCGTTCGTTGACGATCGGATCATTGATGTCTCCTATGCCGCGGGGCGCCTGTTGGGGATGATCGGTCCCGGGGTGATTCCTGTCCGGGTTGTGGTGACTCGGCCTGCGCAGACATACGGCCCTGGTCCTGTCACTTTGTCAGCTGGATACACCGTCCAAGTGGGCTCCTTTGCTGCCGAAGAGAACGCCCGCGAGCTGGAGCGGATACTGGACGCAGATTTTCAGGATGTGGAAGTGGTCCGTCGGCTGGTGGCTGGCAGCACCTACTTCCGGGTCCGGGTGGGCAAGTTCTCCAGCCACCTGGAGGCGGAGGCGCTGGCCAAGCGGCTGGCCGCCCGCGGGCTAAATGTGCTCATCATGGAGGTAGAGCCGTAGATGGCGATGAGTTGCGATTGTGCGCAGACCGGCAACAGCAGGAGATAGGGCTTGACTCTCCGGCGCGATGCGTGTTACCGTGCGCCCGAATTTGTTACGAAAATCACATACGGAACGGGAGGCGCTGTCTTGCCGCATGCGCTCACAGAGTGCTGGGCGGCCCAAAGATCGAAAGGGAATTGATTCTCACGGGCGTGGCATCGCCTGGCCAATGACCAGGGAAGTTGCGTCCATCCCGAGCGCCGTCTGGCCGGCCTCGGGTCCTCCCCAAGCAGGCAGCATGCCGTGATCCTTTGCGCAAGGAGGCAGGAATGGCCACCCGGTTTTATACAGTACTCGTCCTTCCCGATGCCACCTCTCCGGCTCGAAAGTTTCATATCCACCGGTCTGTCCTCACCGGGCTGTCCGTGTTCGCGGCGCTATTGTTTCTCGCTTTCGGCTTCTTCACCTACCAATACGTCAATTTGAACGTCCGGATGCTGGAGCTCAAGCAGCTGCGCCAAGAGGTGCGGGATCAGAGTCATCTGGCGCAGAAGGTAAGCCAGCTGGAAGGCGATCTCTCCCGGCTGCGCGATCTGGACCGCAGGGTGCGCGTTGCCGCCGGCCTGGGCAAGGCCGATGCGCAGGAACCCGTCCTGGCAGAGGGGGGTGCCGTGACGCCGAGCCGGACGGCCCTGCTGGAGGCGGTGAAGGAGCAGGCCGTCCGCCCCGCGGACTCGATGAACCACGACCTGGACGTTCCTGGGGCAGGAGATCACCTCTCGCGAACAGAGTTTCCGCGAGTTGAATCGCCTCTTGGAGGAAAAGCGGTCCCTGCTGGCCTCGACCCCGACCATCCCCCCCGTCAAGGGCCTGATCACGGCCGGTTTCGGCTACCGGCGATCGCCCTTCACGGGACAGCGCGAGATGCATGAAGGCGTGGACATCGCCGCCCCGGTGGGGACGCCGGTGGTGGCGACGGCAGACGGCATCGTCTCCTTTGCCGGCCCGCTGTCGGATTACGGCAATGCAGTGTACATCGATCACGGCCACGGCTTCGCGACCTTCTACGCGCACAACAGCAGAATCCGGGTGCGGGAGGGGCAGTCGGTGAAGCGGGGGAACGTCATCGCGTACGTGGGATCCACCGGGCGAGCCACCGGACCCCATGTCCATTACGAAGTTCACCTCAACGGAGCCGTCCTGAACCCCATGAAATATATCATTGACACGACGGGAATAAAGTTCGCCGGCGAAGGGGAGGGCAGCGGCCAGTCCTAGCCGCCCCAAGTCGCGTGCAGGTCAGCGCCCCGGACAGAATCCGGGGCGCTTTTTTGCGCGCCATGACAACGCGACTGATGCCCATCCCGGAAACATCCGGGGATGAAAGGAGGTATTACTCCTCCTCGTCCTGGAGACTGGCGAGGAGGGCGGTGAGATGGGGGTCGCCTCCCGCCGGGGGACGCCAATCCACCTGAACGACCTCGACGCCCTCGGCGCGCAGCCCCTCGGCGAAGCTCTCCAGCCCGATATTGACGACCCAGAGCGTCTCCGGGAAGATCCCCTTCCGATTCATGATTTGCCCTCCAAGAGTTGGCTGGCCAGCGCAGGCCGTGCGATCAGGGCCGCGAACCGGGCCGCCTCGGCGTTGGCCGGAAGCACCTCGGCGCCTGCCTCCTGAAGTTGCGCGACCTGGCGCTCCAGCCCCTGCGGGTCCTGCGAGGTGCCGACGACGGAGGCCACCGCCGCCAGGGTTCGCCCGGACTCCCCGGCCGTCCGGCGGGCTGCTCGCAGAGCCGCCGCCAGCGGGGCGGCGGGATCGGGATGGGACGCCCGGCCCAGGACTAGGTCCACCAGCAGAACCGACACGTGGGGCGACCGGCCCGCCTCCCGGATCAGCTCCGTGCGCATCTGGGGGTCGATCATGGGATGCGGCCTGCCCACGGTGAATTGGTCGTCGCCCAGGTCCACGATGCGATGGGGCACCTCAGCGGTCCGGGTAAGCGCGTTGAATCCGACCGGGCCGAGCAGGGGTGCGAGCACCAGCTGGGCCTCGTGCGCCAGCGTCCCGCCGGTGTACAGGCCGAGCAGGCCCCCTCCGCCGGCCCCCGCGAGACGATGCGCCCGCTCCCACCGGGTCCGTACGTCCCGGAGGTCGCCGAAGACCTGCGGCGACCATTCGCGCATCCGAAGCGCCGCCACGGCGGCGTCGGCGGCCGCGTCGAGCGTCTCCACCCAGCGGGCCCGGCCCGTCCCGGGAGGGGCGGCACCCAGACAGCACACGATCGTGGGCTTCCGGATCGTATCGAGCGCCTCCAGCAGCCGCGGCAGCATCTCGGGGTGTGGAGGCTTGGAGAGGAGCACGACGGCTTCGGTGGCCGCATCCCCGGCCAATGCCCCCAGCGCGAACAAGGTCATTGTCCCCTCGACCTCGAGGGACAGGTCTCGCCCGCCTACGCCGATCCCGTGGGAGATGCCTTCGCCCAGCGCCGCCAGGCGCGAGGCGACGGCCTGCAGGCCGGTTCCGGAAGCGGCCACGATCCCGATGCGCCCGCGGGGGACGACGTTGGAGAACCCGATGCCCTGCCCGCTCAGGTAGGCCGTGCCGCAATCAGGCCCCATGCAGAAGCGTCCCAGCCGCCGGGCTTCCCGCTTCAGCTCGATCTCGTCCGCCAGGGGTACGTGGTCGCTGAAGAGGAACACGTGCAGGCCGCGCCGCAAGGCCCGCAAGGCCTCGAACTTGGCGTAGGCGCCGGGCACCGAAATGGCGACTAGGTTGGCCCGGGGCAGCGTTTTGAGCGCGGAGTCAAGAGTGCGCGGCCGGCCTTCGGCCGATTGCTCCGCGGTCCGGCGCCGCTCGGTGAGCAGCTCGCGGGCCGCCGCGAGCGCCGCCGCAGCCGCCGCCTCGGTCTCCGCCTCGACGGCCAGGATCAGGTCGTCGGGCCGGGCCGCTCGTGTCTCGGCGACGGCCAGACCCGTCTGCTCCAGCAGGGCGTGATTGGCGGGAGTGCCCATGAAGGCAGCCGCCTCCCGGACACCCGGCCGGCCGCGCACCTGTCCGGCCACCCGCATCAGGACGACCGAGTCTTGATAGAAGGATGTTAGGACCTCAGCGCGGATCGGCATCGGCTATCTCCCCATGGTCATGAGCCGTCTAGCAGGCTGCTGAAAAAGTCCCGTCTGCGGCGTTGCCGCACTCCCGCGACGCTGCGGCGTACGGGCGAAGTACGCCTCGCGCCGCAGATCGTGCGGCGCCTTGCATCTGGGCCTTTTTGAGCAGCCTGAGCGAAAACAAGTACTTCAGCACCTTGCTAGAGAAGTCCGGGGGACCTCCCGCCCGGCGGGGCGTGGCGTTCCTGTGCGAGATGCACCCGCGACACCGCCAGCAGCCCGGCGAGGGCATCCCAGCCGGACGTGTGACCGATGGTGTCCAGGGCAGTCAGGGACGCGGCGAGCCCCGGGACGTCCGGCGTTCCCAGGGCCGCAATGACATCGTGCAGCGGGGCGGACCCCTCGCCACCTCCGGCGCAATCCAGGTGGGCCAGGCTGATGGCGTGCGTCAGGTGCTGCCCCCAATCGATCACCTGGGCGGCCAGCCGCCGTGCCAAGAATCCCCAGCCCAGGCTGTGGAGGGCAATCATCGCCCCGCAGAGAAAGTCATCGCCGGACGGGGTGAGGCCGGGCCCCAACCCGACCAGCGCCCGTACGGCGGAAGGCAGGAACGGCGGAGCGCCACCGCCGCCGGCCATGCTCTCCCCCAGCCATACCTCCAGCGCATGGATGCCCGGCACCGCCGCCCGGAGGAGAGGGGAGCATGCCGCCGTGCCCAGCCGCGGCCCGCTCGCAGGCACCGCCAGCGGCAGGAGGAGCGGCCACAGGCCATTGCGTGGCGGATGGGCCGCCAACCGGGACCGGAGCGCATCCACGCCGCGGGACAGGTATATGCTCTGCCAGCCTGGCGGAGGCGGGGTCGGACGCCAGCGGGCCGCATCGCGGAAGGTGAAACGGGTCCCCTCCGGGAAGGTCAGCGCAGCCCCGTCGCAGCCCGCGGCCATCCCCGGATGAAGTCCGGCGGCCGGCCAGTCGGCAGCCGGCGGGATGGCACACAAGACATTGAGGGGACCCCCGCCGAGGGCGGTCGGCCCCAGGCAGATCAGCCGTCCCGCCCCGCTCCGGCAGTAGAAAGAACGTCGGAACACGGCCAGAACGCTCCAGTGCGTTCCGACACCGAGCGCGCGTCGGGCCGGGTCGCCCAGGAGTGTTACATGGTACATCCGGGGGGGAGGGGGTTGCCGCCCCGGCGTGCCGCGGGTGTCTGAGCGGATGTTAGGATTCATCGGGTAAGATGTGCGTCCCCCTCTCTCCGAGCAATGCCGGCAGCGCCTCGTTCAGGTGCGCGATGATGGCCCGCTGGCCCCCGCCCTCCAGAAAGCGGATGGCGGCCTCGATCTTTGGTCCCATGCTCCCCGCCGGAAACTGGCCCGCCGCCAGATGCGCGCGCATCTCCGAGGCAGACACCCTCCCCAGGGGGCGCTCCTGCGGGGTGCCGAAGTGAACGGAAACGCGAGGGACGGCCGTCAGGATCATCATCACCGGAATATGCAGGACGTTGGCCATGAGGGCGGATGTCAGATCCTTGTCGATGACCGCCTCCACCCCGTGGCGAATCTTCTGGGGGTCGCGGATCACGGGAATGCCGCCGCCGCCCCCTGCGATGACCACCGTGCCTCGCTTGGCCAAGGCCTCGATCAGCGAGATGTCCACGATGTGCCTGGGCCTGGGCGAGGGGACCACCAGACGCCACCCCCGCCCCGCATCCTCCTGCATGGCCCATCCCAGTTCCTGCGTGAGGGCACGCGCCTCCTCCTCGGTAAAGAAGTAGCCCACCGGCTTGGTCGGCTGCCGGAAGGCCGGATCGTCGGGATCCACTTCCACCTGGGTAAGGAGACAGACGACGTGCCGCTGGTTGCCCACCTCGCGCAGGGCGTTCTCGAAGGCCTGCATCAAGAGGTAGGCAATCCCGCCCTGACTGTGGGCGACGCAGATGTCCAGGGACATGGGCACGACCCGGTCCCGGGCGAGAGCCTGCCGCATGAGGATCTTGCCGACGACCGGGCCGTTCCCGTGCGTCACGATCAGCTCGTTGTCCAGCTCCATCAAGGGGAGGAGGGCGCGACCCGTCGCGGCGGCCAGGTGCGCCTGCTCCTCGGCCGAGCCCCGGGTGTCCGCCGGATGGATGGCGTTTCCCCCGATGGCGACCAACAGGCGGCGCGGCAGGCTCGGCAGATCGCTCACGGCTCCCGTCCTGGACAGGGGTTCGGCGCGGTACCGGAGGTCCCGCCGGCCTGCGCGGGGTGGCACGGCCAACAGCCGGCCTCGACGGCAGTGAGGAAGTCCAGGAGTGTCCGGTTGAAGAGGTCGGGCTCCTCCAGATTGATGGTGTGTCCGGAATTCGGGAAGACGGCCAGCCCGGCCCCCGGGATCGTCCGCTTCAGGAAGAGGCTCGGCTCCAGGGCGGGCTCGTCTTCGTCCCCGACCAGGATCAGGGTCGGCACACGCAGCGCGGCAAGCTGCGGCTCGAGGTCGTACACGGAAGGCCGCCGGGCTTGGATCCCCAGCAGCGTGTGGGTGCGGCCGACCGGAGAGCCTGCCGCCAGCCAGTCGTGGAACTCCCGCCAGCCGTCCGGGTCCTTGCGCAGGAATTGCAGGCGGGCGGGCCCCTGTGCATACGCGTCGGCAACCCGGGCCATTCCGTCCTCCAGCAGGCGCTGGGCCACCCCTGCCATGGCCTCCCGGAACCCGGCGCGGTCGGCGCCGCTCCCGTAGCCGCAGCCGGCCACCGTCAAGGACAGGGCCCGCTCCGGGTAGGCCAGGCCGAAGAGCAGGGTGGTGAAGGATCCCATGGAGAGGCCGCAGATGTGCGCTGCGGGGATTGCCAGACAATCCAGGAGGCCCCGGAGGTCCTGTACGGCCAGCTCCTGCGAATATGCCGCCGGATCGTCCGGGACCGCCGAGGGAGGGTACCCCCGGGCGTTGTAGGCGACGGCGCGGAAGCGGCGGGCCAGGAAGCGGACCTGGGGCCGCCAGCTCCGGCAGTCGCCGCCGAATTCGTGGACAAACACCAGCGGGGGTCCGGCCCCCCATGTGTCGTAATAGAGCCCGAGACCGTTGATCGTGGCGTGCGGCATGCTCGCTCCCGAAAAAGGCGGAAAGGCTGGAAACCTGCCGCGCCCCTGCCAGGCGCCGCTTCGGAAAGCCTCATAATACCAGCCTCCGCCGCGGGGGTGTCAACCCCAATCCGGCGGGGAATTGCATTGCTGCCCCTCTGGTTCGTCTGCTAAGATAAACGGGCTTTTAGGTCGTCCCAAACCGAAAGGACGGGCATTCCCGTATGTTCAATCAATGGGTTCACAAGTTCGTCGGCACCAAGAACGACCGGGAGCTGAAGCGTCTCCGGCCCAGGGTCGCCGCCATCAACGGCCTGGAGGCGGAGATGCGCGCGCTCTCGGACGCAGACGTTCGCGCCCGCACCGCCGCCATGCGCGAGCGGGTGACCGCGGCGATGGCCGGGGACGACGCCAATATCGCGGAGGTCTTGGACCAGGTGCTGCACGAGGCCTTTGCCGTCTGCCGCGAGGCCGCCCGCCGCGTCCTGACCATGCGCCACTTCAACGTCCAGCTCATCGGCGGCATGGTGCTGCACCAGGGCAAGATCGCCGAGATGGCGACCGGCGAGGGCAAGACCCTGGTGGCCACGCTCCCGGCCTATCTCAACGCCCTCATCGGCAAGGGGGTTCACGTCATCACGGTCAACGACTACCTGGCCAAGCGCGACACCCAGTGGATGGGCCCCCTGTACCACGCCCTGGGACTCACGGTGGGCGTCCTGCAGCACGAGAGCTCGTTCCTGTTCGATCCGGCCGTGCGGGCGGTGGACATGCGCATGGCCAACCTGCGGCCCTGCACCCGCCAGGAGGCCTACCGGGCGGACATCACCTACGGGACCAACAGCGAGTTCGGCTTCGACTACCTGCGCGACAACATGAAGTTCGCGGCCGCGGACTACGTCCAGCGGGAGCTGAACTACGCCATCGTGGACGAGGTGGACAACATCCTCATCGACGAGGCCCGGACGCCGCTGATCATCTCGGGACCGTCCGAGGAGTCCACCGACAAGTACTACACCATCGACCGGATCATCCCCCGGCTGAAGCGCGCCGCCACCATCACCAGCGGTAAGCTCCACGAGATCGAGGCCACCGCCGTGGGCGACTTCATCGTGGACGAGAAGGCCAAGACGGTGGCCCTGACCGAGACCGGCGTCCTGACGGTGGAGAAGCTCCTGGGGGTGAAGAACCTCTACGAGCCGGCCAACATCGAGCTCGTCCACCACGTCCAGCAGGGTCTGCGGGCCCACGCCCTCTACAAGCGGGACGTGGACTACGTGGTGAAGGAGGGCGAGGTCATCATCGTCGACGAGTTCACCGGCCGGCTGATGCCGGGGCGGCGCTGGAGCGACGGCCTGCACCAGGCGGTGGAGGCCAAAGAGAAGGTGAAGATCGAAAAGGAGAACCAGACGCTGGCCTCCATCACCATCCAGAACTATTTCCGCATGTACACCAAGCTGGCGGGCATGACCGGCACGGCGGACACCGAGGCGGCGGAATTCGCCAAGATCTACAATCTGGACGTGATGGTCATTCCCACCAACAAGCCCCTCATCCGGCACTCCTACAACGACGTGGTCTACAAGACCCACCGGGAGAAGCTCAGCGCCGCAGCGGACGAGATCGCGGAGATGCACAAGATCGGCCGGCCGGTCCTGGTGGGCACCACCTCCATCGAGAAATCCGAGGCGCTCAGCGCGCTGCTCAAGCGGCGGGGCACCCCCCACCAGGTCTTGAACGCCAAGCCGATGTACGCCGAGCGCGAGGCGGAAGTCGTGGCGCAGGCCGGGCGGTTCAAGGCCGTGACCATCTCCACCAACATGGCCGGCCGCGGGACGGACATCCTGCTGGGCGGCAACCCGAAGTTCCTGGCGGAGGACTTGCTGCGGCGGGGGGAGATCGGCCGGGACGGCCTGAACCCCGGCGAGTTCGAGCGGATCCTGGCCGAGGTCCGGGACATGCAGCGCTACGGTCTGCTGGAGACCGACGATCCCGAGAACTATGCGGCCGCCCTGGCGCGGGTCCGCAAGGAGACCGAGGCCGAGCACGAGAAGGTGGTAGCGCTGGGCGGGCTGCACATCATCGCCACGGAGCGCCACGAGGCGCGCCGCATCGACAACCAGCTGCGGGGCCGCGCCGGCCGGCAGGGCGATCCCGGCTCCTCCCGCTTCTACCTGTCGCTGGAAGACGACCTGCTGCGGCTCTTCGCCCAGGAGCGCATCGCCCGGATCATGGAGAAGCTGGGCATGCAGGAGGGGGAGCCCATCGAGCACCCGTGGGTGACCCGCGCCATCGAGACCGCCCAGAAGCGGGTGGAGGATCACAACTTCGAGATCCGCAAGCACCTGATCGAGTACGACGACGTCATGAACACCCAGCGCAAGATCATCTACGGCGAGCGCCGGAAGCTCCTGGAGGGGGAGGACGTGCGCGAGGTCGTGGAGGGGATGTTCGAGGAGGCGCTGGACAGTCTGCTGGGTGTGTACACCAAGGAAGAGACCTACCCGGAAGAGTGGGACATAGTCGGCCTGAGCGAAGCCATGAAGCGCCAGTTCGACCTGGAGGTCTCCTGGAGCAAGGCGCAGATCGAGGAGATGACCCTGGCCATCCTGAAGGATGAGCTCCTCGAGAAGGTGCAGGGCGCCTACCGGGCCAAGGAGGCCCAGGTCGGCGGCGACATGATGCGCTACCTGGAGCGGATGATCATGCTCCAGGTGGTGGACTCCCAGTGGAAGGACCACCTCCTGGCGATGGACCACCTGAAGGAGGGGATCGGCCTCAGAGGCTACGGGCAGAAGGATCCCCTGGTCGAGTACAAGCGCGAAGGCTACGAGATGTTCGAAGCCATGGAGGCGCGTCTTGCCAAGGACACGGTGGAGTTCCTGATGAAGGTGCAGGCGGCGGTGGAGCCCGAGCGGGTCGGCGAGATGGCGGACCTGTCGGAGTTCCCCCTGGCCCCGGCGGGCGACGCCCGCCGCCACCGCGAGCGCGCGGCCACTCCCGCCCGCAGCCTCCAGCCGGCCGGCGCGCCCGCCCTGGCCCCGGTCTCCCGGGTCAAGGTGGGGCGCAACGATCCCTGTCCCTGCGGGAGTGGGAAGAAATACAAGAAGTGCTGTGGGGCCTGAGGGCCGCCAGGACGAGGCGGCCGGGCAACAGTGAAGGTGCCGGGGCCGTCATGGGAGGTCGGGTAGTGAGCGAGCGCGGATCGGCTGGCGGTATGGTCACGGTTGCGGGAATTCAGTTGGCGTGCGGCGCGGAGCGGGATGCCAACATCTCCAAGGCCATGGACCTGGCCCGCATCGCGGTCGAGCGGGGAGCCAAGATCGTCTGCTTCGCCGAGTGCTTTGCCTGGCCCTGGTTCCCCCGCAAGGCCGTGGAGGCGAACCGCGCCCTGGCAGAGCCGATCCCCGGCTCCCTGACGCGCGCCCTGCAGCTCTTGGCGGAATCGACTCAGGCGGTGGTGGTGGCTCCCATGTACGAGGCGGCCGAGGAGTCGGCCCGCTACAACACCACCGCGGTCATCGACGCCGACGGCAGCCTCCTGGGGGTGTACCGGAAGAATCACATTCCCGACCTTCCCAACTATGAGGAGCGCTTCTACTTCCGGCCTGGGAACCTGGGGTTCCCGGTGTTCAAGACGCGGTACGCGACCATCGGGATCCAGACGTGCTGGGACAACTTCTTCCCGGAGGGCGCACGCGCCCTGGCCCTCAAGGGGGCCCAGATCATCCTCTGCCCGACGGCCTGTTCCACGGCCGGCGGCTCCGCCAAGTGGGAGCGGGCCATCGCCGGCCACGCGGTCTACAACTGCCTGTATGCCTTCCGCGTGAACCGGATCGGAACGGAAGAGTCGATGAGCTTCTATGGGCGGAGCTTCTGCGTGGATCCCAACGGGGATTTCGTCAGCGAGCCCGCCGGCCCCAACGAGGGGATCATCCTGGCGGACCTCGACCTGGGGTGGATCAAGCTGGTGCGGGACGACTGGACCTTCTTCAAGGACCGGCGACCGGGCATCTACAAGGATCTGGTCTGAGGCGGGGCGTCGAGCGCCCTCCGGTCGAAGATGCACGCGGCCGGCTCCCGGGGGAGCCGGCCGCGTCGTGTGTGCCGGGCCGAAGCCCGGATTATTTCTTCGCCGATCCCATGACCGTCGTGTAGGCGGCCTGCATGGCGTCCTGCAGCCAGGCCATGTCGCCACCCAGGCACATGAAGCGGCAGCCTCGCCCGATCCACTTCTTGGCGGAGTCCAGATCGTAGGTGTGCACGCCGCAGGGAATGTTCTTCTTTTGGCAAGCCTCCAGGATGTGGTCCACCCGCTTGGATACCTCGGGGTGACCGATGTCCCCCGGAATGCCCAGCGTCTGGGACATGTCGTTCGGACCGATGAAGACGGCATCCACGCCGGGGACGTCGAGCATTGCCGCGACGTTGTCCGCCCCCTCCTTGGACTCGATCTGCAGGACGATCATGGTCTCCTGGTTCAGCTTGGGGGTCAGCTCGGACCCCTTGTACTTGCCCCAGGAGGTGTGGGCGTTGCGCAGAGACATCCCGCGCTGGCCCATGGGGTAGTACTTGGTCGAGTGGATGATGAACTCCACCTGCTCGCGGGTCTCGGTTTGGGGACAGAGCAGGCCGGTGGCGCCCAGGTCGAGGATCTGGTACATCCGCTGGGCCTCGCGGCTGTTGGGCACCCGGACGATGGTTGGAAGGTTGACCCCGCGGGCGGCGATGCAGAAGTCCATCAGGCTGGGGGGCGTGAACGAGCCGTGCTCGGCATCCAGGAACACGTAATCCCAGCCGGCGTTCTTCATCAGGACGGCCACGGCGGGCTGATTCAGATGGGTGAGCATGGTGCCGAGGACTACGCCCCCGGCTTTCAGTGTCTTCTTCACTTGGTTGTCCAGGATCATCGCTTCCTCCGTGCCAAAGCGTGCGGCGTGATTGGTTGCGGTTCAGCGCGCGGAACGGGTGTGAGGGTAGCGCAGGTGGGCCAGAAGGCAAGCAAAAAGGGCCAGAGGTCCGAACCCCTGGCCCTTTCCCCCTCCCCGGTCCCGATGGGTCAGCCGCCCATCAGGATGGGGTGCAGCTCGACGACGTGGCCGTCCTTGGGCCTGAAGGTGAGGTACTCTCGCTCGCCGTTCACCGCAGCAAGGCCGAACTCGACCTCCGGCAGGCCGGCCAGGCGGATGAGATCGCGAACGGTCGCCTCCTGGGGCCCCCGGACTTCGATCAGATGCGAGGGAAGATTGTAGTAGCGCAGGAAGCTCCGGGGGATCTCCAGGAGCACAGTTTTCCCGGCGCGCTCATGCCCGTTGCCGTTTCCGCTCCCCTTCACGTGAACACGACTTCCTTCTCGTCGGTCAGCTCCAAGGTGTGGAGCGTCTCCGGCGTCGGCAGTCCGTCGGGCGACCAGCCCCGGACCTCATAGTATTCGTCCAGCATCTTCTCGAACGCTTCGGGCGGGATGTTGGGCAGGTCCTCGCCCCGCTTCTGGAGGGTGAGGATGCGGTGAGGAAGCTGGTCGTCCTCGCGCGTCACGCCCAGCCGTGCATTGTAGAGCCGCTTCAGGGTGAAGATGCGGTCTCCCGCCTCCATCAGGTCTTCCCAGGTCCACTTCCATCCCGTGATGAGGTTCAGGGCCTCGGTGACAGGCGTCGGACTCATGGCCCGCGCGTAGAATTTGCAGAGGCCGACCCCGTTGTAGACCGCCATCAGGCTGTGCATGCGGGCGGCCAGCAGGGCCTTCCCGTCGGTGACGCGGGGGCTCAGCTTGGCGTTGTAGCCGAACTCCGGCATGGGGACCCCGGTCTCCACGATGAAGGGGAGCCCCTCCAGGTGGCAGGCGCCCCGCGCCCCGGTGGCGTAGTTCAACCCCATGGACCAGAAGGCCCGGGGATCGTGCATGGGAAACTCCAGGCCCTTCACCGTGACCGTAAGCTTCTCGGCCCCGCCCCCGATTTTTTTGGCCGCAGCCAGCGAACCGTCGGCCAACAGGTCCCCCAGGCCCTGGCGGTGCGCGATCTGCTCTACCAAGGTCAGGATGGCCTTGGCATCCCCCCAGGCGAGCTTCATCCCGCCGGTGTCCCGCTCACCGATGAGGCCCTGCTCGAAGGCCTCGATGGCGAAGGCGATGCTGTTCCCCGTGGAGATGGTATCGAGGCCGTAGCGGTTGCACAGCTCGTTGGCCCGGATGACGGAAGGCAGATCGTCGTTCAGCGACATGGCGCCGAACGCCCCCAGCGTCTCGTACTCGGGGTTGTGGCCGACGTTCATCCGGACCCCGTCGGGACCCTCCATCGTGACGTGTTGCCAGCAGTGGATGGGGCAGCCGGAGCAGGAGCTGGACTTGACCTCGTACTTCTGATGAATGGTCTTGCCGCTGATCTTGGCCGCGCCCTCCGGCCAGTGTCCTCCCCGGAAGTTCTGGATGGGGAGGCCGCCGCGCTCTTCGTGAACCTCGATGCCGCCGGAGGTGCCGTAGGTCGTAAAGAGGCCGAACTTGGGGGGCATCTCGACGGTCTTCTTGAAGGCCCAGCCCATGAGCCCACCCGGGTTGGCGACCGGCACGCCTCGGGTGCCGCGGACCACGACGGCCTTCAGGTTCTTGGCCCCCATGACGGCGCCCAGGCCGGTGCGTCCGGCGGCACGGGCATGTTGGCCCTCCACCATGATGGAGGCGATCCGCACCAGGTTCTCGCCGGCCAGCCCGATGGCGGCCACCTTGGCCTTGGGATCCGTCTCTGCCAGCAAGAGATCGTTGGCGTCGTACGTGTCTTTTCCCCAGAGGTGCTCGGCGGGTCGGAGCTTGACGTGGTCGTCGCTGATCCAGAGATAGACCGGGCGCTTCGCCGCGCCCAGGATCACCAGGCCGTCGTAGCCGGTGAATCGGAACTCGGCGCCCCAGGTCCCGCCGACGGTGGCCTCGCCCCAGATATTGGTGAGGGGAGAGCGGGAGATCACGGAGGTGCGTGTCCCCCCGGGGATGGTCGTCCCCGTGAACATCCCGGGCATGAAGATCAGCGGATTGCGGGGATGAAATGGGTCCAGCGGCGGGTTGCCCAGGTCCATGAGCAGCCGCGCTCCCAGGCCGCTTCCCATGAGGTACTTCTTGTACAGGGCGTCCGGGAGCGTCCGTTTTTCTACCGTCCCGGAGGTGAGATCAACCAGGAGGATCTTGCCAGAATATCCCTTGCCTCGCATTGCCATCCTCGAACATCCGCGGCCGATTCGTTGAGTCAGAATACGCCATAAGGCACCGTTATCATCCTGTATCAAGCCGGATGGTTCAAGAGAAAATTCAAAGGCCAGATTATGCTTGTAAATATTTGTATTTTCACAGCTAGGTCGAATGGAGATACCAGATTGAAGCCACCAAATATGCTGGCATATTGGTGAGATTTCGCAGACGCAAGGCTGCGGCATGAGTGTCAAGATTCCTCTGCCGCCATTGGAGGTTGACGAGGCGGGGGTGAAAGAGTAAAAAGCCAACAATTCCAAAAGAAGCAATGCGCGCCGGCTGCCATCCTCGGCCGGGCGGCGGGATCGCACATGTCTGGGAAATACGTGCACGGTTATTCGCCGACGGAGGGCGGACGCCTCATGGATCAGGCGTCCACCCTGGCGGAGCTCTTGCACTCGGACACCGCCTACCCGGCGGGAAGCCTGGTGCTGGAGGCGGGCTGTGGCGTCGGCGCCCAGACCGTCACGCTGGCCGCTTCCAGCCCGCATGCTGCCTTCGTCTCCGTGGACATTTCGGCGGACTCGCTGGCGCAGGCAGAATCCCGGCTGCGACAGGCGGGGCTGGACAACGTCACCTTCCGGCAGGCCGACATCTTTGCCCTGCCCTTCGATGCTGCCCACTTCGATCACGTCTTCATCTGCTTTGTCCTGGAGCACCTGGCAAGCTCCAAGCGCGCGCTGGCGGAGATGATCCGGGTCCTGAAGCCCGGCGGAACGCTGACCGTGATCGAGGGGGACCACGGCTCGGCCTACTTCCATCCCCAGAGCGACTTCGCCCGGAAAGCCATCCAGTGCCTGGTGGATCTCCAGCGCGACGCGGGCGGTGATGCGCTCATAGGGCGCCGGCTGTATCCGCTGCTGGTCCAGGCCGGGTTCCGTGAGGTTCGCGTGTCGCCGCGAATGGTCTACGCCGACGCCAGCCGGCCGGCGATGGTGGATGGCTTCATTCGCAAGACCTTCGCGGCCATGGTGGAGGGAGTGGGGCAGCAGGCTATCCGCCAGGGGTTGATGGACGCGGCCTCTTGGGCACGGGGGATTCAGGACCTGTACCGGACGGCGGAGAACGACGGGACCTTCTGCTATACGTTCTTCAAAGCTATTGCACGGCGTCCGGAGGGTGCGTGACCCCGTCGATCCGGGGGGTCACGCGACGCCCGAAGCCTCACAGGTACCGGAACCGGGGCCTTTCTGCCGCATAACTGCCCTGCCTTCTCGGCGATCTTTCGGTCAACCCACAGACTCAGCCCGATTTCTGCCGCATTTGCTTGAACAAATGGAAAATATGTGCACAATGCCTCCTACGATCCCCGCAGGGACGGGGAGGGAGGCGGGTCCAGCTAACAACGAAAGGCGGCGAGGTGGCACATGGAAGAGAAGAACACGATTGGCGACAAGCTGAAGGCGGTGCGCGCATCCCGGAGCCTGAACCAGGATCAGCTGGCGGAGCGCGCCGGTCTCCGGCTCGAGGTCGTGAGCGGAATCGAGTCGGGAGAGTTGGTTCCGTCCCTGGCCCCCCTGATCCGGATCGCCCGGGCCCTGGGGGTGCGGCTTGGCACCTTCCTGGATGACCGGGAAAACGTAGGTCCCGTGCTGGTGCGGGCCGGGGAAAAGCGCAAGGTCATGCACGTCTCGGACAAGAACCATCCCGGGCACAGCGACCTCGATTTCTTCTCACTGGCGGCCGACAAGGCGGGCCGTCACATGGAGCCCTTCCTCATCGATATCTATCCCTCCTCGGCGCAGGAGGTCAAGATGTCAACCCACGAGGGGGAGGAGTTCATCTACGTCGTCGCCGGCCAGGTGGAGATCACTTACGGGACGGAGGTCCATCGCCTCTCGCCCGGCGATTCGGTCTACTATGACAGCATCGTCGCCCACAGTGTGCATTGCGCGGGGAGTCAGCCGGCGCAGATCCTGGCTGTCGTGTACGCCCCGTTCTGATTCCGAGAGGAGGCCGCATGGAGTACATCACAGAGACGCTCGGTCAGGTCCTGGAGGCGCAGGTTGCCCGCCATCCCGAGAAGGAGTTCATGGTCTACGCCGACCGGGACCTGCGCTTCACGTACGCGGAGTTCGACCGCCGGGTGAACTCCATGGCCAAAGGCCTGCTGGCCATCGGCCTGCGAAAGGGGGACCATCTCGGCATCTGGGCCACCAACGTTCCCGACTGGCTCACGCTGCTCTTCGCCACAGCCAAAATCGGCGTCGTCGCGGTCACCGTGAACACCGCGTACCGGCTCCATGAGATCGACTATCTGGTAAAGCAGTCGGACATCAAGGCCCTCTGCCTCGTTGACGGATTCCGCGACAGCGATTACGTGGCCATGATCAACGAGCTGGTGCCCGAGCTGAAATCTTGCGAGCGGGGCCGGCTGGTCAGCGCGCGCTTCCCCAATCTGAAGAGTGTGATCTTCGTCGGTCCCGAGAAGCACCGGGGAATGTACAACACCCAAGAGCTCTTGCTCCTGGGTGCCCACACGCCCGACGAGGCGGTGGCGCGGGCCTCGGCGGACCTCTCCTGCGACGAGGTGATCAACATGCAGTACACCTCGGGCACCACGGGCTTCCCGAAGGGCGTGATGCTCACGCACCATAACATCCTGAACAACGGGTTCCACATCGGGGAGCGGCAGAAGCTCACCGAGGCCGATCGCCTCTGCCTGTCCGTCCCCCTGTTCCACTGCTTCGGGCTGGTGCTGGGGGTCATGGCCGTCCTCACCCACGGGGCCACCCTGGTGATCCTGGAAAGCTTCGACCCGCTGCTGGCCCTGGCCTCCGTGCAGAAAGAGCGATGCACGGCACTTTACGGCGTGCCGACCATGTTCATCGCCGAGCTGAACCACCCCATGTTCAAGATGTTCGACCTCTCCACGTTGCGGACCGGCATCATGGCCGGCTCTCCCTGCCCGATGGAGATCATGAAGCGGGTGATCTCGGACATGCGCTGCCGCGACATCACCATCGCCTACGGTCTCACCGAGGGCTCGCCGGTGATGACCCAGACCTCCACCGATGACCCCATCGAGATGCGGGTCTCGACGGTGGGGCAGCGGCTACCGGGGATCGAGGTGCGGATCGTGAATCCGGAGACCCACACGGAGGTGCCGCCGGGGACGCAGGGGGAGGTGGTCTGCCGGGGCTACAACGTGATGAAGGGCTACTACCATTTGCCCGAGGCCACCGCCCAGGCCATCGACGCGGACGGGTGGCTGCACTCCGGGGATCTGGGCACCATGGACGAGAACGGGTACTTCAAGATCACGGGCCGGATCAAGGACATGATCATCCGGGGCGGCGAGAACATCTCGCCTCGCGAGATCGAGGAGTTCCTCCTCCAGCTGGACGGCATCCGGGACATCCAGATCGCCGGGATCGCCAGTCCCAAGTACGGCGAGGAGGTCGGCGCCTTCATCATCAAGAGGGAGGGCGCCACGATCACCGAGGAGGACGTACGGGATTTCTGCCGGGGCCAGATCGCCAATTTCAAGATCCCCCGCTACGTGTTCTTCGTGGACGGGTACCCGATGACGGCCAGCGGCAAGGTCCAGAAATACAAGCTCAGGGAGCTGGGCCTGGAGCTGCTCAAGGCGCAGGGGGTCGAGCCGGCCTAGTGCGGGGCCACGCGGCCGTCCGGCACTGGACGGTTGTCCCGCCTGTGCGCACCGGGGGTGGAGGCGGCAAGATGAACAAGCTGCAGGAGATCGCGCGGCGGCGGAAAGAGGCGCACGCGAAGCTGGTGGCGCTGAAGTCGCCCGTGTACCAGGCGTTCCTGGCGATGGAGCAGGCGGCCTTTACGGATGGGGCGCTGCCCAAGAAGACCAAGGAGCTGATCGCGGCCGGGATCTCGGTCGTCCTGGACTGCGAATCCTGCATGCAGTGGCACATCGAGCAGGCGGCCCGGGCCGGGGCGAGCTTCCGGGAGGTCCTGGAGGCGGTCGAGGTGGGCATCGAGATGGGCGGCGGCCCGGCCACCGTCTCCGCCCGGTTCGCCCTCGAGGTCATGGAGGAGACCTTCCCAAACACTTCACCGCCAAGCTGCCAAGAATAACGGGGAAGGTCTGCCTGCCTGCAGGTCAACACGCCAATCATGCAGCACCTCAAAGCCGCCGGGGGGGTTGCTGTGTCAAGAACGTGGAAGCCGGAAACCGTCAACCTGCTGACGGTCTGCCTGGCCGGGCTCTTCGCTATTTTCATCATGCTGCGCTGCACGGCAGCAGCCTCGGCCGCAAGCGCCGCAGTACCCCAACCCCTGTTCAATGTCGGCTACCAGATTCTCGATCTCAAGTATCCAAAGGACGGACAGGTGCAGGCGCTCACCGTGGCCGTATGGTACCCGACCACGGCGCAGCCGAAACCGTACACCTACGCGGGGCCGACGACGCGCAGCGTCGCGGTCGGGGGGGGGCACCCGACGCCGGCAACAGCCCCTATCCTCTCCTGGTCTTTTCCCACGGCTATGGAGGAAGCGGCCTCAGCGCGGTGTTTTTCACGGAAGCCCTCGCCGCGCACGGCTGGGTCGTGGCCTGCCCGGATCATCACGACGAGTATTCGGCGGCCCGCATCCGGACCGGCCCGCAGAAGAACTTCGACCGCCTGGGCTTCCTGCGGGGCGCCAGGGAGATAACGAATTCGGGTCCCGGCGACCGAGGGAAGTACCTCTACCGACTGGACGAGATGAGCCTTGTCCTGAACAGCATGCTGACCTCCGCCTCCTTCGGGAAACTCATCGACGGCGATCGAATAGCCGTCGGGGGTCACTCGCTGGGAGGATTCACCGCACTGGGCTTGAGCGGAACCATTCCGGACCGGCGAGATCCCCGCATCAAGGCCGTCTTGTTGTTCTCGACAGGAGCCGGTGGATACCTGTTCAGGGAGGACGAGCTTGCGGGCGTGCGCATTCCATCCATGCTGTTCATGGGGGAAAGGGAAGAGCGCCAATCGCGCGGTTCCGGGACGATGGTGGAGCTTTCGACCAGGATTTTCGTGAAGGTATCGCCGCCGAAGTACTTCCTTGAAGTCAAAGGGGCCAGCCATTTCTCGTTCAACAACCGCTTTACGGACAACCGCATGGCGAGACTGCTGAGCGGCACCGAGGTGCAGTTTCGGGTGATTCGAAGATACTCGATTGCTTTCTTGGAGAAATATGTTGCCGGAAGGCAAGACTCCGGGCACGTGCTGGAGCACAGCGACCCAATGCTGACGCGGTATCTCGCGATACCCGGATCGTGAACACGCTCCAAGGCTCTCCGTGCCGGACATCGCAAAAATGTCGGGATAACGGAGCGATCAGAAGTCCACTGAGTCAACAACGTCCCCCAAAACGAGGGAAATGGCTCGGTCTACGCGTACCTGAACTTCGCCTGTTGAAGAGACGCGGGAAATCTGATACACCATGCTCATGAAACCTGACGACAAGCTTCGCGATTTGTCGATGCGCACGGGGAAGGCGGTCGCCCACTCTTGGAAGACTCGGACAGGACAGCAAGATAGGCAGCGGAAGACCGGGAAGGCCGACCAGGGACTGCGCAGCGCCGTCACCGGCGGCGCGCAGATGGACGGATTCATCGACCTCTTCACGGAGTTGATAACGGCAGCCGGGATTTTTCCGTCCCCCAAAGAGTGGGACCTGCTCGTGGTGCGCGAGAAGACGCTCCTTGCCGCGATCGAGGCCAAGTCCCAGGTGGGTCCATCCTTTGGCAACAACTTCAACAACCGAACTGAGGAGGCGATCGGAAGCGCCCTTGACCTCTGGACCGCATACCGCGAACATGCCTACCTGAGCAGCCCCCAGCCTTTCCTTGGCTATTTCTTCATGCTGGAAGACTGTGTCGCCTCCAATCGCCCGGTCAAGGTGCAGGAGCCGCATTTCAAAGTGTTTCCCGAATTCGTCGACGCCTCGTACATGCGCCGCTATGAAGTCTTCTGCCGCAAGCTCGTGCTGGAGCGGCATTACACGGCAGCGGCGTTCATCTCGTCCACGGCGTACGACGGGATTGGGGGACGCTTCTCGACGCCGGCGGACGACCTGTCCGTCGAGCGTTTCGCGAAGACACTCGCGGCCCACTTGGCCGCCTTTGCGTGAACCCATGGTCACTACGATTCACAGGCTGATCAACGGCGACGCGAGGGAGCTCGCGTACCTGGATGATGCTTCGGTTCATCTTGTCGTCACGTCTCCCCCGTATTGGAATCTGAAGCGCTACAACGAGAACCCGGACCAGCTCGCCATATTCAGGACTACGAGGCGTTCCTGTTCGAGCTGGAAAAGGTCTGGCGGCATGTCTACAGGATCCTCGTGCCGGGTGGGCGACTCGTGTGTGTGGTGGGAGACGTCTGCGTCGCGCGCCGCGACTTCGGACGCCACCTCGTCTTTCCCCTCCACGCCGACATCTGTGTCATGTGTCGACGGATCGGATTCGACAACCTGAACCCCATCATCTGGCACAAGATCGCCAACGCCTCCTACGAAGTGGAAAACGGCTCCAAGTTTCTCGGAAAGCCCTACGAGCCGAATGCCATCGTGAAGAACGATATGGAGTTTATCCTGATGCAGCGAAAGCCCGGGGGCTACAGGAAACCAACGAACGCGCAACGAGAGGCAAGCAAGATTGCCAAAGACGACTTTGACCGGTGGTTTCAACAGATCTGGACCATCACCGGAGCCTCAACCAAAGACTACCCAGCCCCCTTCCCGCTGGAACTTGCCACACGCCTGGTCCGCATGTTCTCCTTCACCGAGGACACGGTCCTGGACCCGTTCAGCGGGTCAGGCACGACGATGGTCGCCGCCCTGCGCCACGGACGAAACAGCATTGGTGTTGAGATCGATCCGGAATACTGCCGCATGACCGCCCGGTATCTGAAAGCCGAGACGGCCGACCTCTTCACGAAAGCGGAACTTCGCTTTGAGAAAGCACCTACAGAAACCACCGCGTTCGTGAGAGAAGAGCGCGCCCTGTACGAGGTCCGGCCGGCCAGAAAGAAGCTTGAATAGTCAAACAAAACTGTGTCGGTCGAAAAGCTTGCCACGGCATTCCGGCGCCGCTAAGTTGGGCGTTGGGCGGGCGCGCCCTGCGGAGGCTTTATGGTAGTCGTTTCACTGCGCGAGATCATCGAGGAGCTGGAGCTACAGAGCGAGGAGGCGGTTATCTATCTGAACCGTGTGACGGGCGAGATTGTCCGAGTCTCGGAGGAGGAAAGCCGGCTGGTCGAAAACGACGAGCCGGACGACAGCCTACCGGAGTGGTAGCGGGAGATGCTCCCGAAAATCCGTGAGGCCCTCGAGTCCGATGACTTCCTCCAGTTGCCCAATCGTTTCGAGATCAATGAGTGGAGCATCATGGAGCGCTTTGCGGAGAGCCAAGAGAACCGCGAGCATCGAGAGGCCCTTCGCGAGGCGATTCACGGAAAGGGCGCGTTCCGGCGCTTTCGCGAAACGCTTCGTGACCTGGACCTCGAGGACGCATGGTACCGATTTCGCGAGCTGGCGCTCGAGGAGATCGCCAAGGACTGGCTGAATGCCAACGGCATCAGCTACCGGTAGTAATTTTTGTGGGACGTTGCTGACTGAGTGGAACAACTCCCAGTAGCATCCCACCCGCTTCGGGGGATCAAGCGCGTGGAGGCATATCCCGGCAGACCCCGCTGACGTTTTCCCGCCGCACGTAATAACTGCTGTCGCCTCTGGCGACGAAACTACAGTCCAATGAGTCAACAACGTCCCCCAAAGTATCGGGCGGCCGCCTATGAACTGGGGGACGCTGCATTATCTGCGCAATTCATGACCTCGCGCGCGCGCCGGGTGCATGACATCGTGCGGGCGAGATGCTAGACTGCCTCAGCGCTTTTGCGTGCTGTCACAACGGGAGGCCCAGTGGCCCACACCTGCATCATTCAGGGAGAGCGCGGGGTGCCGGACGACGGCTATCGAGCCGTGATTGAGATCACCGCCAACATCCCCATGCCCGGCAGCAGTAACGCCGTCCGCGGTCTGTCGCCTTGGATCACCACCATCCTCCCATGCCCGGATTGCGGCCAGACGATGCTGTGGGCCGAGAACAGATATGGTCCCTGGCACCGGATCTGCGAAGGCTGCGGCTCTCACTGGACCGTGACCCCCGAGGACATGGTCGAGGACCGGCAACGCGTTGTGATCCAGCGCGCCAGGTTCCCTTAGGCCAGGTCCAGATTTCGGACTCACGCAAAGATCGCCAAGACAAGCCGTTCATTTCGAAATTCGAACTTCGAAATTCGAATTTTCCCTGCACTACTTTGCGACCTTTGCGTCTTGGCGTGAGGAATATCCAAGTGTGGTCTCACGCAAAGATCTCCAGGATTGAGGGGAAGGGTGGAGCCGATGTGGAAGTACGCGCTCGCCTGGGTGCCGATGGTCCTCATCGCCATCCTAAACGGGGCCGTGCGGGAGGTGTGGTACGGGAAGTCCCTCGGTGAATTGCGCGCCCACCAGCTCTCCACGCTGATCGGCGCGGTGCTTCTTGGGCTTTACATCTGGGGGATCTCCCGGCTCTGGCCGCTGGCATCGGGGCACCAGGCCCTGGCCGTGGGTGTACTCTGGCTGGTTCTGACCGTGGGCTTCGAGTTCCTGTTCGGGCACTACGTCGTCGGACACCCCTGGACCCGACTGTTCCACGACTACGACCTCCTGGCCGGGCGCGTCTGGAGCCTGCTCCTCCTCTGGGTGACGGTTGCGCCCTATCTCTTCTACCGCCTGGGCCGCTAGTCTAGTGTGTCATAAATACGGTGACTTATAGTACGTACTCTGGTATGCTCCTCGGTGAGGAGGAGCAAGCCATGCGTGTGGCGGTGCCGATTGTGCTGAGCCCGCAGGAACGCACCATCTTGGAACGCTGGGCACGGGGGCGGCGCACCCCCGCGCGCCTCGTGCGCCGGGCGCAGATCGTCCTGCGCGCGGCGGCGGGGCAGCGGAACGACGAGGTCGCCCGGGCCCTGGACACGGATCGCGAGTGTGTGGGTCGGTGGCGGACTCGCTTCGCCCAGCAGCGGCTGGCCGGGATCGAGCGGGATGCCCCGCGCCCCGGCCGGACGCCCGCCATCGCCCCGGCGGTCCTGCAGCGCATCGTCACCCTGACGACAACCAGCGCGCCGCCCGCCGCCACCCACTGGAGCACGCGGACCCTGGCGGCCGCGGTCGGCGTGAGCCCGAAGACCGTGCACCGGGTCTGGCAGGCCCACGGCCTGAAGCCGCATCGGGTCCGCCCGTTCAAGGTGAGCCGCGACCGGCGGTTCCTCGAGAAGCTGACCGATGTGGTGGGGCTGTACCTGAATCCCCCTGAGCACGCGTTGGTGCTGTGCGCCGACGAGAAGAGCCAGATCCAAGCGCTCGACCGCACCCAACCCGGCCTCCCGCTGAAGAAGGGCCGGTGCGGCACCCTGACCCACGACTACAAGCGGAACGGCACGACCACGCTCTTCGCCGCCCTGGGGCTCGTGACGGGCCAGCTCATCGGCACGTGCCTGCCCAAGCATCGGCACCAGGAGTGGCTCCGGTTCCTCCGGCTGATCGACGCGCAGACCCCGCCCGACCTGGACCTCCACCTGATCGTGGACAACTACGCCACCCATAAACACCCTGCGGTCCAGCGCTGGCTCGCCCGCCACCCACGCTTCCACATGCACTTCATTCCGACCAGCAGCTCGTGGTTGAATCTCATCGAGCGGTGGTTCCGGGAGCTCACGACCAAGCGGCTCCGCCGGGGCGTCTTCAAGAGCGTCGCCGACCTCATCGCCGCCATTGAGGCCTTCATCGCACACCACAACCGCCACCCCCGGTCGTTCACCTGGACGGCCAAGGTGGAGGACATCCTGGCGAAAGTCGAGCGGGCTCGAGCAGTGCTGCATAAGATGGCATCTGTGTGACACGGTAGACTAGCAGGCTGCTGAAAAGCGCCCATATGCGGCGTTGCCCCGCTCCCGCGGCGCTGCGGCGTACGGGCTAAGTACGCCTCGCGCCTCGGATCGCGTGCGCCTTGCATCTGGGCGTTTTGAGCAGCCTCAGCGAAATCGAGCTCTTCAGCATCCCGCTAACCGGCCGGGACTCCTCTGACCCGCGGCATGCCTCCCTCGCCGCACCTTCGCTCCGTCTTTTGCTCTGCCCGGAGAGCGCGCATGCCACGGTTGCCCTTGTCCCCCGCCCGTGCCCGCCGTAAGCGCTTGGGTTCTTCGAGGAGAGAGTCCGAACGAGGATGGACGAACAACGAGGTGTGCGATAAGATCGCCACCGACGGTGGCGTCGGGGTCTTCGGGGCAGGGAGCGGGGAGAAGCCATGAAGGCGAAGCCCCTCGGAACGCCTGGGGACAAGGGAGACCGACGGCGCTCCACCAAGGAGATCGACGATGGCGATGACCAGCTGCCAGGGGATCCGGGAACAAGGTACCTTCCAGGGCGCGAGTCGGGCCACTCCCCGCATCCGGCGCCTGCGGGAGCGGATGCTGGCGGCCGTTCCGGAGATCACCGTTGAGCGGGCCGTCGTGATCACCGAGTCCTACCGGGAGACGGAGGCAGAGCCGATCGAGATCCGCCGCGCGCTGGCGCTGGACAGGATCCTCCGGCGCATGACGATCTTCATCCTGGAGGACGAGCTGATCGTCGGCCACCTGTGCGACAAGTATCGCTGCTCGCCGGTCCACCCCGAGGTGAACGTCCAGTGGATTCTGGACGACGAAGAGCTGGAGTCCATCCAGACGCGGCGCCAGAACCGGCTTCTGGTCTCCGACGAGACGAAGGCCGCGCTGCGCGAGGTGGCCCGCTACTGGCAGGGCAAGACCCTCTTCGACAGGTCGTGGGCCGCCCTCCCGGAGTCGGTGCGACGCATGCGGCGGACGGGGGGCATGACCCTGGCCCACGAGAAGAACATGCTGGGCCACTGCATCCCCGACTGGAATCATCTGCTCCAGCAGGGCTTCGGCGGCCTGCGGGAAGAGGTGGAGGCCAGGCTGGGCCGGCTCAACCTGGCCGACCCCGACGACCTCGCCAAGTGGAACTTCCTGCGATCCCTGGTCATCGTCATCGACGCCTGCTCGGCCTTTATCCGGCGCTACGCCGCTCTGGCGGCGCAGATGGCGGACGCCGCCCCCGAGGGGGAGCGCCGGGCGGAGCTCCAGCGGATCGCCGCAGTGTGCGAGGCCATAGCGGTGGGTCCGCCGCGGGGCTTCCAGGAGGCGCTGCAGCTCCTCTGGTTCGGCCACCTGGTCACGGTCATCGAGGGGGACGCGCGCTCCACCTCGTACGGCCGGCTGGATCAGTACATGCTCCCGTTCTACCGGCGGGACATCGAGGCGGGCACTCTCACGCCGGAGCGGGCGCAGGAGCTGCTGGAGTGCTTCTGGATCAAGCCCAACGAGATGATCCTGCTGGACGACCGCGAGCACGCCACGTACCGGGGCGGGTATCCGAACGGGTGGAACCTGGTGGTGGGCGGGATGACCAGGGAGGGGCTCGACGCCGCCAACGAGCTGTCCTACATGTGCCTGCAGGCCTTCGAGGACGTGCGGCTGTTCCAGCCCAACTTCGGGGTGCGCATCTTCCGCGGCTCCCCCGAGCCGTTCCTGCGCCGCACCTACGAGGTCATCGGCCTGGGGACGGGGATTCCCCAGGTCTTCAACGACGAGGTCGTCGTGCAGGCGTTGGCGCGCTCGGGCCTCCCCATCGAGGAGGCTCGCGATTATACGGCCACCGGCTGTGTGGAGCACGCGACGCCGGCGGTGTGGATTCGCGGGAACGGCGGCTGGATCAATCTGGCCAAGGCCGTCGAGTTCGCTCTGAACGACGGCCGCTGCGCCCTGACCGGGCAGCAGGTGGGCCTCCGGACGGGAGACGCCGCATCGTTCCAGACGTACGAGGAGTTCGAGGCGGCCGTGAAAAGACAGCTCGCCTACGAGATCGAGCAGATGGTGATCGAGAACAACATCATCGATGGGATTCATGCCGGGCTGGTCCCGGAGCTGCTCGTCTCGCTGCTCATCCGCGACTGCGTGGCGAAAGGAAGGTCGGCAGCCGCGGGGGGAGCGCGATACAACTACACCAGTCCCATGTCCATCGGCGTGGCGACGTTGGCCGACTCCCTGGCCGCCGTGAAGAAACTGGTCTTCGAAGAGCGGCGGATCGAGATAGACACGCTGCGCGCCGCCCTGGCCGCCGATTTTGTGGGGGTTGAGACGCTCCGGCAGATGCTGTGCAATCGCGCGCCGAAGTACGGGAACGACGACGATTACGTGGATCGCATCGCGATCGAGATGCAGCGCTTCTTCGCTGAGGAGCTCCGGGAATACCGGTCGCCCCGGGGCGGGACCTTCCGGCCGGGCTTCTGGACGGTCCTGGCCAACATGGGCCTGGGGCGGCTGACGGGGGCCACCCCCGACGGGCGAAAGGCGGGGGAGCCGCTATCGGATTCCATCGGCCCCTCCAACGGCTGCGACCGGCAGGACACCACGGCGGTGCTCTGCTCCGCCGGGAAGATCGACCAGACGCTGGCGGCGAACGGGACGGTCCTGAACCTGCGGTTGTCTCCGGCCCTGGTCGCGGGCCAGGGGGGTGTGTCCCGCATCGGTCATCTCATCAAGTCGTATTTCGACATGGGGGGCGGCCAGCTGGCCATCACGGTGGTATCCACGGACACCCTGCGCGAGGCCCAGCGGCACCCCGATCGCTACCGGGATCTCTTGGTGAAAGTGGCCGGGTACGCCGCCTTCTTCGTGGAACTGGGCGAGCAGGCGCAGAACGAGATCATCCTCAGAAGCGAGCACAGCTGATGGGGCCGACGGAGGGACAGGCCCGCGCCGCCGGCCCGCTGGCGGAGGCGACGGGTGACACGGCGCGCGGGCTCGTGGCCAGCATACGCCGCTTGGCCGTCCACGACGGCCCCGGCATCCGGACGATCGTCTTCATGAAGGGATGCCCCCTGCGGTGCGTCTGGTGCGCCGCCCCCGAGACCCAGTTGCCGGGTCGGGAGATCCTCCACTATCCCGAGCGCTGTCTCGGCTGCGAACTGTGCCGCCAGGCCTGCCCCGAGGGGGCCATCGCGGTCGCTTCGGACGCGGACCGCCGCATCGACCGGTCTCGCTGCACCCTATGCGGCCGCTGCGTCGAGGCATGCGCGGCCGAGGCGTTGCAGATGCCGGCCCGCGAGATGAGCGCGGCCGAGGTGCTGGCCGAGGTGGAGCGGGACCGGATGTTCTACCGGCACTCCGGCGGGGGGGTGACCATCTCCGGGGGGGAGCCCTTGATGCAGCCGGCCTTCACGTCGGCCCTTCTCCGCTCCTGCCGGCAGGCCGGCCTCCACACGGCGATGGAGACCTCTGGGCTCCAGTCCTGGGAGGTCTTCGCCGCCACGCTGGTCGACCTGGACCTTCTGCTGTACGATCTGAAGCTCATGGACCCCGAGGCGCACCGTCAATATACCGGCGCCTCCAACGAGCGGATCCTCGAAAATTTGGAGCGGGCCGTGGCCCGCGGAATTCCGACCGTCGTGCGCATCCCCGTGATCCCCGGATTCACCGACCAGGATTCCAACATCCTCGCCATGCGCCAGCTCCTCCGGGGCATCGGGCCGATCCGGCGCATCGATCTCTTGCCGTACCACCGGCTGGGGGAGGCGATGTACGCACGGCTGGGGCGGGAGTATGCCCTGAGCCTCCCGTTGGTGACCGACGAGCGGCTGGAGCACGTGGCCGGGCTGCTGCAGGCGGCAGGCTTTGTGGTCCAGGTCGGCGGGTGAGCCGGTTTTCGAATCCTTCGGCATTCATCCCGCGCGCGCCGCCGCCGGTCGGCAAGGCTTGCCCTTGTGTCATCTCCACAGCTGCGGTACTCTTCCTTCCGGCTTGGCCCGCGTCCGGCGGGACCTGATCGAGTGTGAATTCGTCCTGGCGGTTCCGTCCAACGAGACAGGCGGAACTACGCGTCCGCCGTGGAGACCCTCCATCCCATGAAAGGAGCCCTCGCCCATGCCGACACTTCGCTGCGAACCGCTGGAGCAGCTGGCGGTGAGCATCTTCCAGGCCATCGGCGTCCCCCCGGCCGGGGCGACCTGGATGGGCCAGCTCTTGGTCCGCGCCAATCTGCGCGGCCATGACTCCCACGGGGTCATCCGCATCCCTCAGTACGTGACCTCCTGGAAGAAGGGGGAGGCCGATCCGGCGGCCGACCCGCAAATTGTGCAGGAGGGACCCGCCACGGCCCTGGTGGATGGCAAGCGAGGATTCGGACAGATCGTGGCCCGCCGCGGGATGGAGATGGCCCTGGAGAAGGCCGCGGCCGTCGGGGTGGCGGCCGTGGGGGTGCACAACAGCAACCACATCGGCCGCCTGGCGGACTACACCGAGATGGCCGCCGAGCGGAACATGCTGGCGTTCCTGGCGGTAAACGCCGCCGGCGCCGGCCTGCGGATGGCCCCCTGGGGCGGGCGCGCCGCCCGGCTGAGCACCAATCCGTTCGCTTTTGCCTGCCCGACCGGACGGGGCGTCCCCATCAGCTTCGACGTTGCCACCACCGTGGTGGCCGAAGGAAAGGTGCGCGTCAAGCGGAACCGCAAGGAGCCGCTGCCCCTCGGCTGGGTCCTCGACGCGCAAGGGAACCCCACCACGGATCCCAACGCCCTCTACGGCGATCCCCCAGGAACCATCCTGCCGGCGGGCGGCCACAAGGGATACGCGCTGGCGCTGATGATCGAGGTGCTGGCGGGAGTCCTGGCGCGGGCGGGATACTCGCGGGAGAAGCCCGGACCGATCCTGAACGGCCTGCTCATGGTGGTGGTGGACATCGCCCGCTTCGTGTCAGCCGACACGTTCCGCGCCGAGGTGGACGACCTCACTCGCTACCTGAAGACGTCTCCCACGGTTCCCGGCGTCAAGGAGATCCTGACGCCGGGCGAACCAGAGGCCATGTGCGAGGCGGAGCGACGCCGGACGGGGATCTTCGTCGAGGAGCAGACTTGGGGCCAGATCGTGCAGGCGGCGGAGGGGTTGCGGGTGCCGGTGCCGTCCGTCTGATGTCGCCTGCGCGCCTGGCCGCCCGGACCGCCGTGGCTGCGTCCCGGGCGGCGATGCCGAGCGAGGCGGCCGGAAGGTGATGGGCTATGAAAAGACATGCGATCCGACGCGGTGGAATCGGGACGGGCCTGTTGGCGGCGGCCCTGGTGCTGGCAGCCGGGTGCCAGTATGCGCCGCCCCCGCTGCCCCGGCTGCCCATCCAGGTGGAGGTGGAGAACTCGGGCCCCCTGCGCGTGGCGGTCGTGGACACGGTCAAGCGCCCGGTGCCGGCGGTGGAGCTGTCGGGGTTCCTCAAGGCGGGGGTCCGCTGGACCTACACGGTCCAGTTCGCCAACACCGGCTCGGTCGGCATCCGGCTGCTGGAAGTGGAGGCCACCGTCGAAAGCTTGAGCGGGGTGACCAGCACCCGGACGATTCCGCTGCCCAGCCGGGTAGAGCCCGGAGGCACCACCCCGGTCGCCATCGAGGCGGTCCTCACCACCTCCAATCCCGCGGAGCCGCAGAATCTGACCGGGGTGCAACGGCTGGTGTTCCTGGGGCGGGACGATCGGGGGAATCCCCTCCGCGTGACCGTGCGCGTCCCGCTGGTGTGAGGATGGGGGGCCGGGCGGGAGAGCCGCTCAAGCCGACAGGAGCCCGGGCATCTCTTTCGACGGGGTGCCGGACGCCGAGGCATACAGCCGGAGCTTGCGGTACAGGGTCCGCTCCGAGAGGCCCAGCATCTTGGCCGCCGCGGCGCGGTTTCCCCGGCAGTGAACGAGGGTGCGCAGGATGGCTTCCCGCTCCAGGTCGGTGATGGTCATTCCCAGCGGGAGGCGCAATCCCTCCTTGGGGCCCATGGCGCGGACGGAGGGGGGAAGCTCGTTGGCGGTGATGGCGGGCCCCTTGGCCAGCACTACGGCCCGCTCGATGCAGTTTTCCAGCTCGCGCACGTTCCCCGGCCAGGCGTAGTCCAGGAGGAGGCCCATGGCCTCCTCCCCGATCCGCTCGACAGGTTTCCCCATCTTCTTGGCAAACCGCTCCAGGAAGTGGTTGGCGAGGAGGGGGAGATCCTCGGTCCGCTCCGCCAAGTCGGGGAGGGCGATCGTGATGACGTTCAGCCGGTAGTACAGATCCTCCCGGAACGTGCCGTCGGCGACCGCCTGTATCAGATCCCGGTTGGTGGCCGCGATGAACCGGACATTGACCTTGATGGTCTGATTGGAGCCGACCGGCTTGATTTCTCCCTCTTGGATGGTTCGCAGCAGCTTTACCTGCATCGCCGGCGGCATGTTTCCGATTTCGTCCAGGAAAATGGTCCCGCCGTCCGCCTCCTGAAAGACCCCGTGCTTGTTGCCGATGGCGCCGGTGAAGGACCCCTTGACATGGCCGAACAGCTCGCTCTCCAGCAAGGTCTCCGTCAAGCCGCCACAGTTCAGGGCCATGAAGCGCCGATCCCGTCGCGGGCTCTGGGAGTGGATGGCGCGCGCCACCAGCTCCTTCCCGGTGCCGCTCTTCCCCTGGATCAGGACGTTGCTCTCGGTCCCCGCCAGGTTTTCCAAGAGCTGGAAAACCTCCTGCATGCGCGGGCTCTTGCCGATGAGGTCCTGATAGGTGTACCGGCGGTCCAGCTCCCGGCGCAGGGCCTCGTTCTCCTGGCGGAGGCGGATCTCTTCGATGGCCTTCTTGGTCAGATGCAGCAGCCGGTCGCGCGTGATGGGCTTGGTGATGTAGCAGAGAGCCCCTTGCTTGATAGCCTTGACGGCCGTGTCGATGGTCTCGTAGGCGGTGACGAAGATGACTCCCGGTGTGGCGGCCAACTCGCGCAGGGCCTCCAGGAGGCCCAGGCCGCTCATCTCCGGCAGGCGCTCGTCGGTGAAGACCAGCTCCGCGGGCTCCCGGCGCAGCGCGGCGAGCGCCCCGGACGCGGTCTCGACACCCCGCACGTGAAAGCCGTCCGACTCCAGCGTGGCCTGGATGAGACCACGCAGATCGTTGTCGCTGCTGACGACGAGAACGCGCGCGTGTTTGGCCATCGCTGACCTCGCTGCGCTCAGCCTCTGCCTTCCGCGGGAGGATGAGGCGCCGAATGGGCCCCCGGGCCCGCAGCATGGTCCCGGAGAATCTGCGGCAGTCGTGCCGCAAAGGCGGAGCGGGGCATGACCTCGTCGCAGCCCGCGTCCGCCGCGGCCGCCTTGAGATCGTCGCGCACGTGGGAGAAGATCCCCAGCGTGCGGGTCCCCTTCAGCTCGGGATCCGCCTTTATCTGCCGGATAGCCGCCAGGGGCTCGCAGCCCTGGCAGTGCAAGTCCACGATCAACAAGGCCGGATGGCTGGCCCGGGCCCGGGCGATCATCTCGCTCCGCGTGCGCGCCAGGCTGAGGGGCACGTGAAGCTGCCGCGCGGTTTCCTGGATGCGCGCCTCGAAGAACAAATCATCCATGGCGGCCACCACGCCAGCCACGCCCCTTCCCCCGCCCGCTGCCGGCTAGCCCTTGGAGGCCAGCACCTTTGGGACCACGGGCGCGCGGAGGCGGTGGGCCGACTCCAACCCGGATCCCATCAGCGGCAACGCATAGCCCCGAAACGCCTCCGTGACGTTGTTCCCGGCATCGTTGATGAAATGATCGGGCATATGGCGGGTCTTGCCGGCGATGTCCATCAGGGGAACCAGCCGGTAGTCAACGGCGTAGTCCCCGGTGCGGACGATGGCGATGGAGCCGTTCACATTATCCCGCATGGCGAACTGGGCCCCCTTCTCGCCGACCTCCCGTGCCTCGCGCTGGTCCACGTCGGAGACGCAGCCGAAGAAGGATCGCTGCAGATACCCGAAGGTGTCGGCGCGCACGCGCTTGATCTTCAGCTGCGCGCGCACCGCCTCGGCCAAGACGTCCCCCAAGGCCCCCGTTCCCGAGAGCTGTACGTTGCCGTGGGCGTCCTTCTCTTGCAGCTGGATGAATTTGGTCAGGATGGGAGTGCCGTCCTCGGCCTGAATTCCTTCCGAGACGGCAACCACGCAGCGGCCGAACTGGTCGTAAACACCCTTGACGTCCGCCAGGAACCGCTCCATGCTGAACGGCCGCTCGGGCAGGTAGATCAGGTGGGGGCCGTCGTCGGGATACTTGCGGGCGATTGCAGAAGCCGCCGTCAGGAATCCGGCGTGGCGCCCCATGACGACCGCGACGTAGACGCCGGGCAGCGATCGGTTGTCGAGGTTCGCCCCGATGAACGCCTGGGCCACGAACCGGGCCGCCGAACCGTATCCCGGCGTATGGTCGTTCAGCACCAGGTCGTTGTCGATGGTCTTGGGAATATGGATGGCCCGCAGCTCGTACTGGGCCCGGTCGGCTTCCTGGTTGACGATGTTCACCGTGTCGGACGAATCGTTGCCCCCGATGTAGAAGAAGTAGCGCACGTCGTGGGCCTTCAGGACCCGGAAGATCTCCTGGCAGTACTTGTGGTCGGGCTTGTCGCGGGTGGAGAGGAGAGCCGCGGCGGGGGTGTTGGCCACCCGCTCCAGGTTCTGGGAGGTTTCCCGGGTCAAATCGAGGAACGCTTCGTTGACGATCCCTCGGACCCCCTGCACGGCCCCGTAGACGCCGGTGACCTGGGGAAATTTCCACGACTCCAGGACGGCACCGACCAGCGACTGATTGATGACCGCGGTGGGGCCGCCCCCCTGGGCCACCACAACCTTTCCAGCCAATGCCATACCATTCTCCTGCCGCCCAGGATCCATCCTCGGATCGATGGAGGAAGTGGGCGCAAACGAGACACCGTCCGGCGCTGGCAGTCCAATGGCATGCCCGCCGGACAGACTGTCACTCTTCTATCATATTGACCGAACGCTCGTAAAGGAGAAAGGCGATTCCCGCGCATGGATACAGAACGGCAGGTGGCTTTGTTTGAGGCCGACGAGGGTCCGAAAATCTTGCGGCGTCTCGGGCCGGGTCGTATGCAGTTCCGCGGTCGGGGAAGTACCGATGGGAAGGAAGTGGCCGGGCGGATAGCCCGGTTCGCAAAGGCCTAGGGTGGGAAGGCGGGCCTAGCGCTTGGTCTTGAGCGCCAGGGCTTTCTTGATAAGGCCGATGAGCTGGTTGGGATCAAACGGCTTCTGTATGGCCAGGTTTGCTCCTGCATCCACCCCCTTTTCTTTCAGGCGGGGGTCAGCCATGGCAGTCAGGATGATGATGGGGGTGCGCCGGAGTACGGGGTCGGCCCGCATCTGGCGGCAGAACGTCGAAGCCGCTCATTTTCGGCATCATCACATCCACCAGAATAACGTCCGGCCGCTCCTTCCGGGCAATTTCGATGCCCGAGGGGCCGTCCGTGGCGGTGATTGCCTTGAAATTCTGTCCCTCCAGGGTGTCGGTAAAGAGGGCCAGGAGCAGGCGGTCGTCGTCGATGCAGAGGATCTTGGGGCGCGCGGGGGGGGCGGCAGCCGCGGCTGGGGCGGATTCAGCCCCCGGGCGCGCCTCACCTAGGGGGGAGGCGCAGGACTTGCAGCAGATGATGACCCGCCCGCCTTGGCGAACCAGTTCCCCGGGTTGATCGGCGCCACAGAAAGGGCAGAAGTAGGTAGGTTTCACGCTGCACCTCGAATGGCAGGCAATCCCCGATACCCGCACAGATCTATCGATTGGGTGAAAACGTATGGCACACGCCGGTTTGTGTCAAGTGGAATTCCCAATTCATCCCCGCGGGGGAATTAGGCCGGCCGGAAGCGCCTCCGCGGATCCTCCCTGCCCGCGCCGGACGCGTGGCCCGCGGGAGCGTCGCAGCCCGCACCCGGTGCAGGAGAGCCGGACGCACGGGAGGTTGACGTTGACACCCTTTTGCGGCGGGCAGTATACTGCCCTTCACCGTCCGGGCCGGCCCGGAGGGGCTGGCCGCCAGGAGCGGCGCGCGGTATCGGGGGGAGAAAGACCGTGGAGCGCAATCTGGCTTTACAAGTCGTTCGGGTGACCGAAGCGGCGGCCTTGTCCTCGGCCCGATGGATGGGGGTGGGCAACGAGCAGGCGGCGGACCAGGCCGCGGTGGACGCCATGCGGCGGGGGTTTGAGGCCGTGCCGTTGTGCGGGACGGTGGTCATCGGACAGGGGGAGCGGGAGGAGGTGCCCACCCTCTTCAACGGCGAGCGGATCGGGACGGGCGACGGACCGAAATTGGACGTGGCCCTCGATCCCCTCGTCGATGCCGACAGCCTGGTGCAGGGTCGGGCCAACACCCTGTCCGTCGTTGCCATCACCGACAGCGGGGGCTTCCTCCGCGTCCCCGAGACATACATGGAGAAGATCGCCGTGGGACCGAAGGCCAAGGGGGCCGTCGACCTGAGCCTGAGCCCGGCGCAGAATCTGCAGAACATCGCCGATGCCATGAAGTGTTACGTGGAAGATCTGACGGTCGTCATCCTCGACCGCCCGCGGCATGTCGACCTGATCCGCTCGGTTCGGGAGATCGGCGCCCGTATCAAGCTCATCCAGCACGGTGACCTGTCCGCCGCCATCGCGACGGCTTTTCCGGAGACCGGGGTGAACGTTCTCATGGGCATCGGGGGCGCCGCGGAGGGAGTCCTGGCCGCCGCGGCGCTGCAGTGCCTGGGGGGCGACATGCAGGGCCGGCTTCGGCCGCGGGACGACCAGGAGGTGGAGCGGGCCCGGCGGCTGGGCGTCAAGGACCCTGACCGGATCTACCGGATCGGGGAGCTGGCCAACGGCGGCGATCTCATGTTCGCAGCCACCGGCGTGACCGACGGCGATCTCCTGCGGGGCGTCCGCTTCTTCGGCGGCGGGGCTCGGACGCACTCGATTGCCATGCGGCAGCGGTCCGGAACCGTCCGACTCATCGAGACGACCCACCGGTTCGATCGGCATCCTGTTTACTGACCCGGACAGAAAGACGCTCGGCGAGATCGCGGGGAGAGACGACTGCCGGCAGGAGAAGGGTGGCGGCGTGATCAAAGGCGTACGAGGAGCTCCGGATATCCTGCCCGAAGAGACGGGGAGATGGCAGGCGCTGGAGGCCGTGGCCCGGGACGTGTTCGATCGGTACGGGTACGCGGAGATCCGGACGCCGATCTTCGAGCGGACGGAGCTGTTTATCCGCGGGATCGGTGAGGGGACGGACATCGTCGAGAAGGAGATGTACACCTTCGAAGACCGGGGTGGGGACAGCTTGGCGCTTCGCCCCGAGGCCACGGCCTCGTTGATGCGGGCCTACGCCGAGCACAACCTGGGGGCCAGGAGCAGCCTGGTAAAGCTGTACCTTGTCGGCCCCATGTTCCGCCACGAGCGCCCGCAGTCGGGCCGCTTCCGGCAGTTTCACCAGATCGATGTGGAGGCGGTGGGCTCCCCGGGGCCGGCGGTGGACGCCGAGGTGATTGCGCTCCTCCACCATCTGCTTGAGACGTGGGGGCTGCGGGGGATCCAGCTGCACCTGAACAGCATCGGGGACCCCGTCTGCCGGCCGGCCTACCGCCAGGCTTTTGTGGAGTACCTGTCTGTCCACCGCGAGGCGCTGTGTGCCGACTGCCACGTCCGCCTGGGAAAAAACCCGCTGCGGGTCCTGGACTGCAAGCAGGCCGGCTGCCAGCAGATCGCGGTCGGGGCGCCCACCATCACGGGCTACCTGTGTCCCCCCTGCCGCGAGCACTTTGCCGCCGTCCGGACGCTCCTGGAAGGGCTCAAAATCGACTACGCGATCAACGAGAGGCTGGTCCGCGGCCTGGACTACTACACCCGGACCACGTTCGAATTCCTCAACCCGGCCCTCGGCGCGCAGAACGCCGTGGCGGGAGGGGGCCGGTACGACGGGCTGCTGGAAGAGCTGGGCGGGCCGCCCACGCCCTCTATCGGGTTTGCCGTGGGGGAGGAGCGGGTTCTCACCTCCCTGGCGGCCCAGGCCGGTCCGGCAGAGACTCCGTTCTACGTCGGCGTGTACGTGGCGACCGTGGGCGAGGTGCCACTTTCGGCGGCCTTCGACCTGTGCCAGACCTTCCGGCGGCGAGGGCTCCGGGCCGGACTGGACCTCGAGGGCCGCAGCCTGAAGGGCCAGATGCGCCAGGCCAACAAGGACCGCTTCCGATACTCGGTGATCCTGGGGAGCGAGGAGCTGGCCCGGGCCCAGGTGACCCTGAAGGACATGCTGTCCGGCGCGCAGCGCGAGGTGCCGCTGGCGGAGATCGTGGATCAGCTGACCCGGCTGCCCGAACGGGAGATCGTCTAGATGAACGACTGGAAGCGAAGCTGCTACTGCGGTGAGGTGGGTGTTGCGCGGATCGGCCAGACGGTGACCTTGAACGGCTGGGTGGATCGCCGCCGGGATCTGGGCGGGCTGATCTTCGTCCACCTGCGGGACCGAGAGGGGGTCGTCCAGGTGGTCTTCAATCCGGAGCGGTTCGTCGCCGCACATGGGCTGGCCGAATCCATGCGGCCGGAGTATGTGGTGGCGGTGCGCGGCGAGGTGGCCCGCCGGCCGGCGGGCAGCGAAAACCTGGATCTCCCGACGGGAGAGGTGGAGGTGATTGCCCGCGAGGCTGTCATCCTCAGTGAGGCCAAGACTCCCGTCTTTCCGATCGAGGACGAGACCGAGGTGGCGGAGGATGTGCGGCTGGCCTACCGCTACCTCGACCTGCGACGCGCCCCCCTGCAGCGCAATCTTCGGCTGCGGCACCGCTTCTATCAGGTGACCCGCCGCTACCTGGACGCGCACGGTTTCCTGGAGGTGGAGACGCCGGTCCTCACCAAGAGCACCCCGGAGGGGGCGCGCGACTACCTGGTGCCGAGCCGGGTCAATCCGGGGCAGTTCTTCGCCCTGCCCCAATCCCCGCAGCTGTTCAAGCAGCTCCTGATGGTGGCGGGGTACGACCGCTACTTTCAGATCGTCAAATGCTTCCGGGATGAAGACCTCCGCGCGGACCGGCAGCCCGAGTTCACCCAGATCGATATCGAGATGTCCTTCGTGGACCGGGACGATGTCCTGGACACGATGGAGGGCCTGGTGGTGGAGCTGTTCCGGGAACTCAAGAGCATCCGCCTCGCGCGCCCGTTTCCCCGGCTCACCTACGACGAGGCCATCCGGCGATTCGGCCTGGACGCCCCGGACCTGCGATTCGGTCTGGAGCTCCAGGACGTCGGCGACCTCTTCGCCGGAACCGACTTCCGCGCCTTTGCCCAGCCGCTCCAGGCTGGAGGTCGGGCCATGGCGCTGAATGCCAAGGGCTGCGGGGATTTCTCGCGGAGCCAGGTGGACCAGATGGAAGCCTTCATCAAAGGGTTCGGCGCCAAGGGGCTGGCTTGGTTCAGGATCGGACCCGACGGCATTCAATCGCCGATCGCCAAGTTCCTCCCGGCCGAGGTTGTGCAGCGCTTCCGCGAGCGGATGGGCGGCGAGGAGGGGGATCTGCTTCTCCTCTGCGTGGACCGGCCCAAGCCGGCTGCGGATGCCATGGGGCGCCTGCGCCTACGGCTGGGCCAGGAGCTGAAGCTGATTCCGAGCGATGCGCTGGCCATCACCTGGGTCACCGACTTTCCACTGCTGGAGTGGGACGAGAAGGAGAAGCGCTGGTCGGCCATGCACCACCCCTTCACGTCGCCCCAGGATGAGGACCTCCCGCTCTTCGAGAGCGACCCCGGGAAGATTCGGGCCAAGGCCTACGATCTGGTGGTGAACGGAGCCGAGGTGGGCGGCGGGAGCATTCGGATTCACCGGCGGGAGATTCAGAACATGATGTTTCAGGCTTTGGGCATCGGACCGGACGAGGCCCGGGCGAAGTTCGGATTCCTGCTGGACGCCTTGGAGTACGGGACGCCGCCTCACGGCGGGATTGCCTTCGGGCTGGATCGGCTGGTGATGATCCTGACCGGGGCGGAGTCCATCCGGGACGTCGTGGCCTTCCCCAAGACGCAGAAGGCCCAGGACCTCATGACCAGGGCCCCCTCGCCCGTGGACGCCGCCCAGCTCAAAGAGCTCCACATCAAGCTGGACCTCGCCTGACCCCGGGCCTCCCGCCGCGTCCGACGTGCCGGCGGGGCGGCCGTGCCGCATCGAGGAGGGCAGCGACCCCTGGAGATCGTCAGAGCGCCTGAAGATAGGCCGGTCCGCCCAGATGGCCCATCTGCTCCAGGATCCACGCCGCCCGCTCCCGCACGTACTCGGAGGGATGCCCGGCGTGGAACCGCACCGGGTTCGGGAGCACGGCGGCGAGAAGGGCCGCCTCATCCGCCGTTAACTTCGCCGGAGGCCTAGCGAAGAACGTGTGAGCCGCGGCCGACACGCCAAAGATTCCATCGCCGAACTCGGCGACATTCAAATAGACCTCCAAGATCCGCCGCTTCGTCCAGCAGAGCTCCAAGAGCAGGGTGAAATAGGCCTCCAGTCCTTTTCGGACGTAACTGCGGCCGGGCCAGAGGAACAGATTCCTGGCGACCTGCTGGGTGATCGTGCTGGCTCCCCGCAGGCGGCCGCGCGCCTCGTCCTCCTTCACAGCTTCTTGGATGGATGCGAAATCGAATCCCCAGTGGTACGGGAATTTCTGATCCTCGGCCGCAACCGCGGCCAGGCGCATCTCGGGGGAAATGGACTCCCATGCGGTCCAGCGGTACCGAATAACCCTGGGCGGGTTTCCCCGAACGATGTCGGCCGCGCGCTGCTCCAGCATGTACGCGCTCGTGGGGGGAGGAATCCAGCGCAGGCAGACGACGGGGACGACCGTGACTGCCAACGCCCCCAGCCCCATGTACCAGAGGACCCGGCACACCCGCCTGAATCCGTGTCTTCGCGACATGGCTGTTGCCGATGCCGCCTCCCTTGGAGGCGGGGGAGGTTCACCCGCACGGTGACCGCGGCGCGCGCGAGGCCCCTTGTCCGATGACGCGCCCGCAGGAGGAGGGGGAGGATGCCGTGCGAAGGAAGCACGGCCGCTCGGGCTCACCTGCTTCGAAAGTTCGCAGTGACTGGATCGCTAGAGGGGGGATTTCAAGACGCTCTGCAGCTTCGTGATCAGCGCAAGATTGGGAAGCTCGCGGAGAATCGAGCGGACGGTAAAGCCGCAGCGGCGACAGCGCTTATAGACGTAGATCCACCGCCCCTCTTCCTGCGGCTCTCCGAGCACCTCCATGTCGGAAAAGCAACAGAGACCAGACCGCATGGGCGATACGATCCGTTCGGGAAACTGATTGCGGGGCCGCTTTGTGTCGGTGTATTCGATAATCGTCGGCATTTCCCCACTCCAGGCGCCAGCGGTTTCAATGAAATATATGCATGCGACGTGTCCTGGAGTCAAGGCAAAAGCCCAACGACTGACGCATACGTATGACCGGAACCAGCCAGGCATCTGCGAGGTCCGCTCGCTCCGCCTCCGCGCCCGGCCGCCCTATGAGGCCACCGAGGGGTAGAGCCACCCGGCGAAGGCCACCAGACCGGCCGTCACCCCCAGCAGGACGGCCAGATCGAGCGCCACACCGCCGCTCGTTCCTCCGGCCAGCATCAGGCTCCGCAGGGCATTCACCTCGTAGCTCAGTGGGTTTGTCCGTGCGATGACCTGCAGCCAAGCCGGCATGATCGAAATGGGATAGATGGCGTTGCTGGCAAAGAACAGCGGCATGGTCAGCACCTGCCCGATGCCCATGAACCGCTCGCGTGTCTTGACCACACAGGCGACGATCAGGGAGAAGGTGGAGAAGCAGGCGGCGCCCAGCAGGACCACCAGCATCACTCCCAGGAGGGCCTGTGGGCTCCAGTTCATCCGCACTCCCAGGAACAGTGCCAAAATATAAACGATTGCGGCCTGGGACAGCCCGCGGATGCCGGCGGACAGAGCCTTGCCCAGGACCAGCGCCGCGCGCGGCGTGGGCGTGGCGAGGAACTTGTGCACGATTCCCAGATCCCGCTCCCAGATGATGGCGATGCCGTAGAAGATCGCAATGAACAGCACGCTCTGGGCCAGGATCCCGGGGGCCATAAAGTCGATGTAGGGCAGGTTCCCGGTCGGAATGGCCCGGACCCGGGTGAACACCTCCCCGAAGATCAACAGCCACAGCGCGGGCTGGATGGCGCGTGTCATCAGCTCGGTGGGCTCGTGGCGCAGCTTGCGCACCTCCAGCTCGGTGATGACCAGGGTCTTTTCAATGAACCGCCAGATCGCCCGCCAGGAGTTGGCAGGGCTCCACGGCGCCGGGCTAACCCAGGCGCCGGGCAGTGCGTCGTGTTCTTGAAGTCTCACGGAAATTCCCCCCTGCAGCCAGCTCCGCGCCGGCGTAGTGCGCAAAGACCTGGTCCAACGTGGCGCCATTGCCCCCGATAGACGCCTTGAGCTCGCCCGAGGTGCCCATGGCCGCCACTCTGCCCAGGTGCATCATGGCCAAACGATCACACAGGCGCTCCGCCTCTTCCATGTAGTGCGTGGTCAGGAGGATGGTCATGCCGTACTCGGCGCGCAATTGCTGGATGTGCTCCCACACCGCCCCGCGCGCCACGGGATCCAGCCCGATCGTCGGCTCATCCAGGAACAGCACGCGTGGCCGGTGCAGCATGGATTGGGCGATCTCCAAGCGCCGGATCATGCCCCCCGAATACGTGCGGACAAGCTTGTCCGCCGCGTCCTCCAGCCCCATCGACACCAGGGCATTCTCCACGCGGGTCTGCCGCTCGTGACGCGGAAGATCGTACAGCTTGGCGAAGACCAGCAGGTTCTCGTAGCCGGTCAAGGTGCCGTCGGCCGAGAGCAGCTGCGGCACGTAGCCGATGGCCCGTCGGACGTCGCGCGCTTGGCGAACGATATCGAAGCCGGCCACGCTGGCCCTCCCGGCGGTGGGGGTGAGGAGCGTGGTGAGCATCTTGATGGTGGTCGACTTGCCGGCCCCGTTGGCGCCGAGCAGCCCGAAGATCTCGCCGGCCTGCACGGAAATGGTGAGTCGGTCTACCGCCGTCAGCGCGCCAAAGCGACGCGTGAGTGCTTCTGCGTGAAGGATGTCCATGGCTTCCATCTGGCCCTTTCACAACGGGTGAGGATCATTCCGGAACAGGCGGCCGAGCACGCATCCGGCGTCAGCCGCAATCCCGCGGAATGGGGGCCCGCTTCTACGAGTCGGTTTCCCTCTCCCGGCCGGCCTGGCCGAGCTTGTCCGAGGCGAAGAGTGGACGCAAGGTCCGCATGGCCTGCACGACGAGAGCCGGCTCACCCGGCGCCAGCGCGGCCACTCGCTTGGCCAGGTCGGCCTGGGTGGCCGACCAGGCGGCCTGCAGGGTGGTCCGGCCCTGCTTCGTCAATTCCAGCCTGATACGGCGACGATCGTCCGGGCTGCCCTTCCGGCTGACCAGGCCCCGGCCTACCAGGCCGTCAACCAGCTTGGACGTGGAAGGAGGCGTCAGCCCGATGTGTTCGGCCACATCGGACAACGAGGCGCCCTCGTGGCGGTTCAGGAAGGTCAAGGTGCGAAACTGCGGCACCGACACGTCAGGTGTGCGATGGCTGCGCATCTGGCCGCGGATCACGCGCATGATCAACGGCACGACCTCCAGCATCTCGCGGGCGCATTCTTCCGGTGAATTGTTCATTAGTTTCACTTTCAAATAGTGTCACTTTCTAATCATATGTGATCCGGGCTGTCCTGTCAAGAGGTGGGGTGCTCCCCTAATCTCCGGCTAAGAAGTTGAGGGGGATCGCGAATCACGCAGCGGCCCGCAGTGCGCGCGGCCCGCGGGGTTGGCATCGGCCTTGCTTGGTTTCACCCAGTGGGTGCAAACACCACAAGGAGGAGAGCGATGCCCGACACCTCGCCCCGGTTGCCGTTCGAGATCGATGACGCGATCGACCCCACGCTGGTCACGGGCCGGGCCGGGGTCCCGCTCGTGATCGAGCTGTTCCGCCAGCTCGGGGTGGCCCAGGCCGTCGACACCCACGTTGCGGTCAAGCAGCGGCAGCGCGGATTACCCCCCTCGCAGCTCGTGGAGAGTCTCGTCGCGTTGTGGACGAGCGGCGGGGACCGCTGCCAGGACCTCACGACGCTCCGGGAGGATCAGGCCCTGGCCACGCTGCTCGGCTACCCCCTGCCGGCCGCGACCACGGTCCGGGACTTCCTCGAGGCCTTCCACGTGGAGGACGGGCCGCTCTGGGTGGCCGGGCCCGCGGCCACGGTCCCCCTGGAGTCCGCCCCCTTGGCGGGCCTCGGACAGGCGAACCGGACGCTGGTCGCGGGCGTCCAGCGCGGGGCCCGGGCGGCGACGGCCACCCTGGATGTGGACGCGACGCTCGTCGAGAGCCACAAGGACGCGGCGACCGTGGCCTACGACGGGACCCGGGGCTACCAGCCCGTCGTGGTCCTCTGGGCCGAGCACGATGTCATCGTGCACGACCAGTTCCGCGATGGCCAGGTGCCCGCCGGGTGCGGCAACGTGCGCGTCCTCGAACAGGCGGTGGCCAACTTGCCCCAGGGCGTGGACCGCATCTCCCTGCGGGCCGACAGCGCCCTCTACGAGACGGAGGTCCTCCGCTGGTGCGAGGAGAAGAAAATCGCCTACGCGATTAGCGCCGATATGTCCGCGCAGCTCCAGGCCGAGATCCGGCGCCTCCCCGCGGCCGCCTGGCAGCTCGAGCGGGAGGAGCCCGAGGCGATCCGGGCCTGGGCCGAAGTCCCCTACGTCCCCGAGGATGGCGATCACCGGAAGGCGCGGCCGTGCGTTCGCCGCTACCTCGCGGTGCGTATCCAGCGACGCCAGGGGAGCCTCTTCGCCGACGGGAGTAGCGTGCAGTACTTCGCCGTGGTCACCAATCGGCCGGAGGATGGGCTCACGATCCTCCGGTGGCACCGGGAGAAAGCAGGGACCATCGAGCACACCCATCACGTCCTCAAGACCGAGCTGGCGGCCGCCGCGCTGCCCAGTGGGAAGTTCGGGGCGAACGCCGCCTGGTTCCGGCTGAACGTGCTCACCTACAACCTGCTCACCGCGCTCAAGCGGTTGACCTTACCCGGAGATCTCCGGACCGCCCGGCCGAAGCGTCTCCGGTTCCTGCTGTTCAACACCGTCGGGAAGGTCGTCGCGCATGCCCGACGGACGCTCTTGCGGCTCTCGGGCGCCCTGCAGCACGCCTTGCTCGTCCGGGCGCGGCGCAAGATCGCCCGGCTGGCCACCGCTTAGCCGGAGATTAGGGTGCTCCCTTAATCTCCGGCTAACGTCGCAGGCCGGTAGCGCACATGAGTCGCGCCCGCATTCATGGCTGCGGGGCCGGCTGCCCGCCTCGGACCTGGTCGCACCCGACGGGTGGCGCCCCGTAGAGGCGATGCACAGGTTAGCCGGAGATTTGGGTGCTCCTTTGACAAATGCCCCGGGGGGCCGTATACATGGGAAGGCTCAACCGGGCGAATCCCTCCGGCAACCGCCTGGCGAAGGACGTTGCCGGACGGCAGAAAGCATTGCGAGCGCGGCCACGCGCGCCGCGGTTCCCGGGCGGGATCGGCGATTCGCGGCCGGAGCGGGCGGTCACAGACGGCAGCGCCAGGGGGCCGCTCGCGGAGAATGCTCATGGCTATCACGGTTGGCGATCGGCTCCCCGACGGGACGCTCTTGGAATGCACCGAGTTCGACCCTGCCACGGCGTGCCCGATCAACCCGGCGAGAATCAGTGTCGCAGAGGCGGCCAAGGGCAGGAGGATCGTGATCGTCGGTGTTCCCGGTGCGTTCACCCCGACGTGCTCGGCCAGGCATCTGCCCGGTTACGTGCGGAACTACGCTATGCTGAAGGCCAAGAAGGTGGACGAGATCTGGTGCGTGGCGGTCAACGATGCCTTCGTCATGGCGGCCTGGGGCCGCGAGCAGCAGGCCGCGGGAAAGGTCCGCATGCTGGGGGACGGCAGCGCGGCCTGGGCCAGGGCGCTCGGCCTCGAGCTCGATCTGGCCTCTCGCGGAATGGGGGTGCGGATGCAGCGTTTTTCCATGCTGGTCGAAGACGGCGTGGTCAGGCGGCTCAACGTCGAGGCCCCCGGCAAGTTCGAGGTCAGCGACGCCGAGAGCATGCTCGATCATCTCGGCTGAGCCGGAGCAAGGCGATCTTCGCCCGTTTCCGCTTACCCCCGCGGGCGGGAAGCCGGCTCAGCGGAGGCCGGCACACGCGGGGACGCCGGAGCGAGGGCCGTCAGCCGCGGAGGCGGGCCAGCTCGCCGTCGATCACCCGCTTGAACTCCTCGAACGGCTGGGCCCCTGAAAGTATCTGCCCGTTGATGAAGAAGGCCGGCGTGCCGTCCACCCCCGCCCGCTCGCCGGCCTGCAGATCCTCCTTGACCCGCGGGGCCATCCGGCCGCTGTCCAGGCACGCGTCGAACTTCGGCCCGTCGAGGCCGATCTGTCGCGCGTCGGCCTTGAGGTCGGCGATGGCCAGCCGGTCCTGATGGCCGAAGAGCATATCGTGCATCTGCCAGAATTTGCCCTGCTCTCCGGCGCAGCGGGCGGCCTCGGCCGCCTTCTCCGCATGCTCGTGGATCGAGAGCGGGAAGTCCCTGAAGACCAGCCGAACCTTGTCCCCATATGTCCTCAGCACCCGCTCGATGGTCGGATTGGCCTGGGCACAGAACGGGCACTGGAAATCCGAGAACATGACGATCGTCACGGGGGCGTTGGCGGGACCGCGGGCCGGGCCGATCGCCGCCACGTCCACGCGCGGCGGCTCCGGCCGGGGGAGCGTCACCTCCACCCGGGCCGCGGTGCGGAGGCTTGCCTCATATTCCCGGAGGCGCTGGTCCCGGTTTTGGTCCTGGAGGTACTTGCGCAATCGATCCCGAATCTGCTCGAAAGGGCCGGGCATCTGCTGGGCGTGGGCCTCGTAGAAGCTCTTGACCTCGGCCTCCGTGACGGCGGGCGTCTTGTCGTCGACCTCGGTCTTGAGGAGCGCGTCCTCGGACGCGCCGCGACGGCGGGCCTCTGCCCTCAGAAGCATCGTATTGATCATCTCGTCCAGACCGGTCTGGCGGATGGTGTACTCTTGCTCCGCCCGCTGCCGCTCGAGCTCCTTGAGCTGTCCCTCCACTGATCGATCCAGCGCTTCCAGGGTGATCGTCTCGCCGCCGACCCGCGCAACGACCGTTGGGGGAACGGGTGTCAACGCGGACTGCAAGCCGTTCCCAACATGGGGGTAGGCGCTGCAGCCAACCAGCGCCAGCGCAGCCGCCGCTGCGCCCAGCAGCGCAACAGGATTCCGTTTCCCTTGCATGGACATTCCCTCGTGGCTCGGTTTCTCTAGCACCGTCTCGGCGGCCGTCCCGCCCAGGCGCCGACCAACTACGCCCGCGGGTGGTACTTGTCGTAGACGGCCTTGAGGTGCGCTCGGCTGAGGTGCGTGTAAATCTGGGTGGTGCCGATGTCGGCATGGCCCAGCATCAATTGGACCGATCGAAGATCCGCCCCGCCCTCCAAGAGGTGAGTGGCAAAGGAGTGACGCAGCGTGTGGGGGGTCACCGGCTTGGTGATCCCGGCCGTGCGTGCGGTGCGCTTCAGCAGTTGCCAGAACATCTGGCGGGTGAGGCCGCGGCCGTGCCGGCCCAGAAAGAGATGGGCGCTGGCGCGGGGCCTCTCCAGGGCCGGACGGCTGCGACGAAGATAGAGGCGAAGGCTCTCGGCCGCGGCGTCCCCCAGGGGAACCAGCCGCTCCTTGCCCCCCTTGCCCACCACGCGGACGATCCCCGCAGCCAGATCCAGATCCGAGAGGCGGAGGCCCACCAGCTCGGAGACGCGAAGGCCGGAAGCGTACGTCAGCTCCAGCATGGCCCGGTCCCGGATTCCTTGGGGAGTGGGCGGCATCGGCACCTCCAGGAGGCGCGACACGTCGTCGCTGCTGAGCACGCCGGGCAGGCGCCGCCAGGGCCGCGGGGACTCCAGGTGGGCGGTTGGGTCCTGGGTCGCGTGCCCCTCGCGCACCATGAAGCGGTGGAACTGTCGGATCGCCGACAGGTGCCGGGTGACGGAGCGCGGACTCAGTCCCGCCTCGCGAAGCAGCAACAGGTACCGGGGGACCTCCGCTCGGTCCAGAGCCATGGCCTGTTTCCGCCGGGTCCGCAGGTACCCCGTGTACCTCACCAGATCGCGCCGGTATGCCTCCAGGGTGTTCTGGGCCAGGCCTCGCTCCACCACCAGATGATCCAGGAACGCTTCCAGGCATCGGTCCACAGGCGGTCGCCTCCGTCCGCAGGGCGCGTTCAGACGGGGTGCGGTCCGACGGGCGCCTCGAGGAGCTCGCGATACACGGCCAGCAGCCGCTCGGCGCACCGCTCGGGTGTGAACTCGGCGGCGACCTGCCGCCCGGCCTCCGACATGGCCTGCCGCCGGTCTGCCTGGCCCCAGAGCGTCACGACGGCCCGGGCAAAGGCGCCCGGATCCTCGGGCGCCAGCAGACCGCTCCGGCCGTCTCTTAAGAGATCCAGGGCCGCCTCGGAGGTTACGGCCACAACCGGGAGGCCTGCGGCCAGAGCCTCCAGGGCCACCAGCCCCTGCGTGTCGGACGTGGACGGGAACAAGAACACGTCCGCCGCCAGATAATACCCTGGTATAGCCTCATGAGGAACGCTCCCGACGAACTCTACGGCCTGTGTCAGGCCGAGATCGGCCGACAGCCGCTCCAGGCGGGAGCGATCATCCCCCTCCCCCACCAGGATCAGACGGGCGGTCGGCACGGCCCGCCGGACCAGCGCGAAAGCGGCCAGGAGGAACGCCAGGTTCTTCTCGCGGGCCAACCGGCCCACGCAGAGGCAGAGCGGGCTGCCGCCGTCCAGGTGCAAAGCCAGACGCCGCTCCGTGCGGTTCCCTCTGCCGGCCTGTGCAACGGGGGGCACGCCGGTGGGGAGGATCTCGATCCGGCTCTGAAGCCCCCGCGCCCGGAGATCGCGCGCCACCGACGGCCCGGGCGCGATGACCAGATCCGCGCGGGCTGCGAAAGCCAGGGCGCGGCGGAGCGCCAGCCGGGCCAGCAGCTGGGTCGGCCCCGGCGCGTAGTGGGCATACCGATCATAGCGGGTGTGATATGTGAAAACCAGGGGCCGAGCCGCCTGGCGGGCCCATCGGCCTGCCGCCGCTCCGAGGAGGAACGGGTGCTGGGCGTGGTAGATGTCGAGCCCCAGGCTGCGGACCGCCCTCGCCGTCCCGGGCCAGCGGGGGAACGGGAGCCGGTAGGCATGGTGGGTGGGGGTGCGACAGGACGGCACCCGCAGCACCGCCATCTCCCGCCGGGGAGCCTGTGGGTAGCGGGGAGCGACCACGATGGCCTCGTGGCCCTTCTGCCGCAGGGCGCGAGCCGTCGTCTCCACCGAAGTGGCCAGACCGTTGACCAGGGGCCGGTAATTATTGGTGAACAGACCGATCCGCATCCGATCCGCGCACGTCCTCCGGTCCGCCCACCTGCCGATCTGACGGCGTGGAGGTCATTTGCGGGTCACCGGCGTGTGGGCGATGGGCAGGCCGAGGGCCAGCTTCATCTGCATATAGAGCTGGGCCGAGGCCATGAGGAAATAGTTATGCAGATTCATGGGCGAAAAGACCAGGCGGAACCATTCCGCAAACTTCCGCGTCCGCCGCCAGCGCGGCGGGGTCGGCTGGTAGATGATTGGTTTCAGGGTGTGGGGCACCACCACCATGCCGAGGATCGTGGAGGAGGTCAGCACGATGGTCTGAAAGATGAGGTTGAAGGCGCCCATGGGGCTGACGCACAGGCTCCGTCCGCCCAGCTTCAGGGCCAGGATGTCCGGGGACAGGAACACGTCCACCGGCCAGAGGTCGCGCACGCACGGGTTGATCCAGGAGATCAGGATGAGCTGGGCCGGCAGCAAGACGGTCAGGGGCGGCATGGCGTTGGCCAGGAGCGCCCGAACGGCCTGGAAGGCCTTGCTGCGCAACGGTGACATGCGGGAATCCCGAGACTTTCGCCGGTAGCGCGCCACGAACTTGACATCCACGGCGCCGCGCGCCCAGCGGGCGATCTGCCCCCAGGATTCCCGGCTGGTCAGGGGGGCCTGCCCCCAGGTGGGCATCTTCAAGGGCGCCACGCGGTAGCCCTCCATCACCACCTTGTAGCGGAACTGCATATCCTCGTTGTGGCGGTTGGGCTCGAAGTAGTCCACGGCACGGAAGTCCCAGAGGTCCATGCTGGTCCCCGGACCCAGGACGAGGTAATCACCCCGGCTCTGCATTTTCCCCATCTGGTAGAGGACGAAGCCCGTATTGTGCAGACGGGGGAGCATGGGAACCTTCCAGTAGTTCGCCGTGTAGGTCGTCAGGGACTGCAGGACGACCCCCCGGAGTCCCTGCGCCCGGGCGCGGGCGGCCTCCTCGTGGTGGGTGAACTCGCGGAATCCCAGATCCTGCGGGTGCAAGATCGTGTCGGCGTCGATGATCAACACCTTGACCCCGCCCGGACCGGCCGAGAATCGGTCCGCTTCGACCTGGTCGGCCAGCCAGCGGCCCGCCGTGGTCACAGAAGTGGCCTTGCACTTCACCGGCATCCCGTCCGCGGGGTAAATGAAGGGTGCGACCTGCATGCGACTCGCGAACAGCGGAACGACCTCCTCCAACTTCTCCAACGTCACCCGGTCCTCCGCCTCGACGATGGGGACCAGCGTCACCAGCGACCTGGGATAGTGCAGCCGCTCCACCGACCGGAAGGTCTGGAACAGGACATGCCGATTGCCCTCGTTCTTGAGCGGCATGAAGATCGCATAATGGTTAAGCGGAAGGCCCAGCGCATGCAGGCGCCCCAGCCAGTCCACCTCCTGGTTTTGCAGGATGGCCTGGCGGGTCTTCTGGGCCCGCACCATGCTTACGATCAGGAAGCCGATCCAGAATGAGATGAAGCCGAAGCGGAACAGCTCGGCAGGGAAGGGGTCCCGCAGCAGATACCGTAAGAGCGGGTAGACCGATAGGAGGAGGAGCGTGGTCAGGAAAGGCGCCACCTCCAGAAGGCGATCACCGCACCGGTGGAGAAAGGGATCCCGATGTGTTTGCGAGACTCGGGAGGCAAAAAAAACGGCTCGCCCGCTCTCCTGCTGTCCTGTCGGGCGAGCCATGGTCGAGGAGTCCGAGGCGGCCTCCGCCTCGGCAAAACTCGCGTCCATGGCTGAACTCCACATTACCCGTCGATCGAAGGGTCCGTCGGCGATTCGAGCAGGATGGTCACCGGCCCGTCGTTGACCAGCTCCACCTGCATGACTGTTTGAAAGCGACCGGCAGCGGTGATTATTCCACGGCAAAGGAGCAAGTCAACGAATTTTTCAAATAATGTCCGGGCTTCCTCCGCCGGGGCCGCTGCGTCGAAGCTCGGCCGCCGGCCCTTGCGGGCATCCCCGTACAGGGTGAATTGGGACACCGCCAAGGCCTGCCCCCCGGTGTCGAGGAGGGAGCGATTCATCCTGCCGTCGGCGTCCTCGAAGATCCGTAAATGGACGATCTTATCGACCATCCACGACAGGGCCGCCTCCTCCTCCCCGCGGCGGAAGCCCACGAAAAGGAGGACGCCCGGCCCAATGGCCGCGATCGTCTCGCCTCCGATATGGACGGCTGCCTGGGCTACCCGCTGGACGAGCACGCGCATTCCGCGGACCCCCGGGGAGAAACCCGTCTTTCCCGGAGCGGAACTATAGCAGAAAAAGGGTTCGGCCGTGCGCAGAAATTGCGCTGACCGGACAGAGCAAGAGTCGGCACCAGGCAAGGGGAGCGGTGGCCCGGGACCGCGAGCCCGGGCGCAGATCAGGAGGCCGGATCGACGAGGTGGAGTTCCTGCCCGGGACGGATGGCGGCATCCTTGGAGAGTTTGTTCCAGCGCCGGAGGTCCTCGGGCGAGACCCCAAAGGCTTGCCCGATCTCCCAGAGGGTGTCACCCTGCTTGACCACATACCGCCGCTTGGCAGCCGGGCGGGAGGACGAATGTCGGACAGGCGCGGCAGGTGTCCGAACAGCAGCCGCCTGAATCTCTGCAGGGGAGACGACCAGCAGTGTCTGCCCGGGACGGAGAGCGGCATCCCTCGAGAGCCTGTTCCAGCGCCGGAGATCGTTCAGCGAGACGCCAGAGCTCTTGGCGATCCACGACAGTGTGTCCCCCGGCCTCACCACGTATGTGCGCCCGGCGTGGCGCACCGGCGCAGCCGAGGGGGCGGTCCGGGTTGCCTTCGCCAGCGCGACCGTCCCGCTTTCAGCCGAGGAGGGAATGCGCAGGAGCATGCCCACCTTCAGAGCCTGGCGCTTGCCGAGGCCGTTCATCTCCGCGAGCGCCTCCGGATCGACCCGGTACTGACGGGCAACACGACGAAGCGTCTCCCCCTTGCGGACCCGGTGGGTCGCCCACCGGACGCGCTCCGCCGGTGGGATGCGCGAGATGGCTTCCAGGAACGTCTCCGTGCGTCCGGCCGGGATGCGGAGGGAGTAGCGCGAAACATCCGGGGGAGTCGTCCCGCGGGTCAACTCAGGATTTAACTCCCGGATCCGTTCGACGGACGTGCCGGCAGCCTGCGCCGCGATCTTCAAATCGGTGGGGTGCAAGAGCCGAACCGTCTCACTTTCCAGGCCCTTTTCCGGTGGCACGGAAAACCCATACCGCTCGGGGTAGTGGGAGATGAGGGTCATGGCCATGATCGCCGGCACGAAGAGCTTGGTCTCCCTGGGAAGCTTGAGCGACCAGAAATCGCGCGTGCGCTGCCGCTGGATGGCCCGCTGCAGCGCCCCCTCCCCGAGATTGTAGGCGGCGAGAGCCAGGGGCCATGAATCGAACATTTCGTGAAGCGTCTTCAAATACTCGGCCGCGGCGCGGGTGGATTTTTCGGGGTCGCGCCGTTCGTCCAGCCACCAGGAGGTGTGCATCCCGAAGAGGCGGGCCGTCGAAGGAATAAACTGCCAGATGCCTGCCGCCTTGGCCCGAGAGGTGGCGTGCGGATTCACGGCGCTCTCGATGAAGGCCAGGTTGGTGAGCTCTTCCGGCAGCGCCTTCTCCTGAAAGATCCGGCGCATCATCGGGAGATACCGGCTGGCCCGCTCGAACGCCTGGGTGATGACGCCCCACTTGCGGGTCTGGAAATACTCCAGGAAGGACTCCACCTCATCGTTGAGGATGATAGGAAATTGCGATCCCTCCACCTCGGTTCCGACGTCCGGGGCCTCTTTTTCCTTGGCCGGGGCCTCGGTCACGGCCTGAATGTCGTCCGGTCCCAGCAGCGCCGGGGCGTCCAGTGGCGGCTCCTCGGCCGCGGTGGAATCGGAGTCGTCGGCCGACGAAGACGGCGATGCGACGTTTGTCATCGGCGCCGCCAGCTCCCTCACCCAGCTGGATGGAGGAAAGCTCACGGGACGCGTGACCGCTGCCAATCCGGCCGGGGGAGCGTAGACCGGATTGGTTGTCAGGAGAGTCTCCAGGGCGGCGTCGAATTCCCATTCGGCCTGATCGGCATCGCCGCTCTGCATCGCCTGGAGTCCGCGCTGGTAGTACGAGGTTGCGCGTCCCATGGCGACGGTCAGCGCCGCGGGCCCGGGCGGGGCCGCGGGGGCGGGGGCCGCGGCCGATCCGGGGCTGGTGATGGGAGCTGGGGGCGGGCTGCCGGAAGGCGATCCGAACTGCAGGGTCCATTCGACTCCGCTCGAGAGCTCGCGACCCCGCGCCAAATCGGTGCGCTGCAAGGGGGACAGCCCCGAGACGGGAGACGTTGTCGCGCATCCGGCGAGCAGGCTGGCCAGGAGGGCACACCACAGAAAGCTCAGGGGTCCAGGAGGTTGCCGAACCGGCATCAAATGCCCTCCGCCTAGGACTGCCCGGAATCAGGCAGCGATGACGGAAGTGATGTGTTTTGTCGGTCGTCCTTGAAGGCCCCTGAACGAGCGGGCACAAATACTGCCCTCCTTTTTACCTGTCACTGCGGTCTTTGTCAAGATCTGCTTGCCTGTTGTGAAGATGCTCTGAGAATTTGTCCTCCCCTAACTGCTCAGGGATTCTGTCCTCTCACCGAGAGGAGGACAGATGACCCTGACACCCGAAGAAGGACGGAGACTGCACGTGCTCACCCTCCTGGAAGGGAGACGGATCTCCCTGGGCCAGGCGGCCGAAGGGTTGGGCGTAACTGCCCGGCAGGTCCGGCGGCTGCGGGTGAGGTTGCGCCGCGATGGCCCGGCGGCCCTGATCCATGGCAATCGGGGGCGGCACGCGTCCCATCGGCTCCCGGAGGAGCTCCAGACCCAGATCGTCACCTTCGCCCGCGGACGGTACACCGGCCTCAACGATGTCCACCTCACCGAGAAGCTCACCACCGTCGAAGGGCTCACCGTGAGCCGGGCCACGGTGCAGCGGGTGCTCCGGGCCGCGGGGCTCGTCTCGCCCGGGCGGCACCGGCCGCCCCGGCACGGGAGCCGACGCCCCCGGCGGGCCCACGCAGCCCCCCTGTAGCCTCCTGGGGGCCATCGACGATGCCACGGGGGCCGTCCTCGCGGCCACCTTCCGCGCCCAGGAAGATGCGGCGGGCTCCCTCACGCTCCTCCACACGGGGGGGCGCACCGTGGGGCTCCCGGCCGCGGTCGACCCGGATGCCCATGGCATCTTCGTGCGTCCCGATGCCCACTGGACGCTCGCCGAGGAGCTCCAGGGGTTCCAGGACCCGCTGCAGGTCGGCCGGGCGCTGCAGGCGCTGGGGATTCACCACCTCGTCGCCGAGAGCCCGCAGGCCAAGGGCCGGATCGAGCGCCTCTGGAACACCTTGCAGGATCGCCTCGTGGCCGAACTTCGCCTGGCGGGCATCACGACGCTGGCGGCCGCGAACGTCTTCCTCGCGACGACCTTCCTCCCGGCCTTCAACGCCCAGTTCGCCGTGCCGCCCGCCGTGGCCGCCCCGGCGTACCGCCGGGTTCCCCGCGGGATCGACCTCACGCGCCTCTGCGCCTTCCACTACGCGCGGCAGGTGGCCCTAGACAACACCGTGCGCGTGGACGAGGTGGTGCTCCAACTCGTCCCCGGCCCGTATCGCCGGAGTTACGCTCGAGCCCAGGCCGACGTCGCGCAGTGTCTCGATGGGTCCTGGCGGGTCTCCGTCGGGGACCGCCTCGTCGGCACGACGCCCGCCCCGCCCGATCCGGGGCAGCTCCGCGCCCGGAAGCGCCGGTGAGCCCCGCGGGCCCCGCGGGGTGGCATGGGCGCGCGAGGACATTTTCTCGGAGCAGTTAGGCGGACATTTTCCCTGAGCACCGACAGATCTGCTTGCCTGTTGCGCGAGGGTGGGCTGCCGGCGCGGGGCTGGGGAGAGCGGCCGAGGAGCCGGAGGTGTCGAGGTCACCCGCCGGCTCCCACGGCGGTCGGCTTGGCGTCCCTTTGCAGACCCCGGAGCCGGGGTCAACGCGTGGATCGATCCACCCAGGTCAGGTAGGGTGCGCTGCCCGCGGCGATAGGCAGGGCGATAATCTCCGGCGTCGAGTAGGGGTGCAGCGTCTTGACCCGCCGGCTGAGGGCGGCGAAGCGGGCACGGCGGGTCTTCACGAGCAGCAGTGCCTCGGGGTCCCGGCAGAGGTCCCCCTCCCAGCGATAGAGGGAAGTCAAGCCGGGGACCAGGTTCACGCAAGCGGCGAGGCGCTCCTCCACCAGGATGCGGGCGAGCGACTCCCCGACGTCCGGGTTCGGGCAGGTGATCAGGACGACGATGCACGCTGGATGGGGAGATCGAGTCGCCATGCTGTCCTCCGCGGGCTTCTAAGCCCCATTCCGAACATATCTCACCGCCAAGCGCCAAGAATGCCCTGGCGGGAATGAGCGGAAGGCCCAGGGGCTCGAGCCGCGTCAAATCCCCTAAAAGGGGCGTTCCAAAGCATCGATTCAAAGCCGCCGTACTCCTTGGACTGTGGAGTCTTGGCGTCATGGCGGCTCGCGAATGTTCTCGGTTCGAGGTTAGGAGGCGGGCATCTCGCCGATCCGGACCTTGACGCTGTGCGTGATCTTCTCCCGCAGTATGGTCACCTCAACGGTCTTGCCGATGTCCGCCTCGGCGATGACCTGTTGCAGCTGCCGCGGATCCTTAACCGGCGTTCCGTTCACGGCCAGGATCAGGTCGCCGGCCTTCAGACCCGCCGATTCGGCCGGACTCTTGGGCATCACCTGGCTCACCAGAACGCCCTCCGCGTCAACGCCGAAGCTCTTGGCCAGCTCGGGGGTGAGCGGCTGAATGCCGATGCCCAGCCAGCCTCGCGTGACCTTTCCCTTCGTCACCAGATCGTCGATTACTTTCCGGGCCATGTTGATCGGAATGGCAAAACCGATGCCCTGCCCCGCAGCGACGATGGCGGTATTGATGCCGACGACTTCACCCCTGATATTCAGCAGGGGGCCGCCGCTATTGCCGGGATTGATCGAGGCGTCCGTCTGAATGAAGTTCTCGTAGGTTGCGATCCCGACCTCCGACCGCCCGGTCGCGCTGATGACTCCGACGGTCAAGGTATGGTCCAGCCCAAAGGGATTTCCAATGGCAATGGCCCATTCGCCGACCCGAAGCGCGTCCGAATTGCCCAGCCGGGCTGCAGGGAGGTCCGCCTTGACTGGAACGCGGATCACGGCCAGGTCGGTCTTGGGATCGGTTCCGACGACCCTCCCTTTGACTTCATGATTGTCGGCGAACTTCACAGTGATCTCGTCGGCATCCCGGATGACGTGGTTATTGGTGAGGATCAGCCCGCTCTTATCGATGACCACACCCGACCCCAGGCTGGTGGTGGGCTGCCGGCGGTGGGGAGTTCCCTCAAAGAACCTGTCGAAGAAGTCCCGGAAGAACGGGTCGTTGCCGAACGGCTGAAAGAACTCACCGGGGTTCCGCCCGGCACGGGACGTCACGGTGCTGATGTTGACCACGGATGGCGTGACGAGCTCCGCCACGCGCACGAATGGACTGTCGGGTGTGGCAGCGTCCGAGACGGGGGGAAGCGAGGAGCGCAGGGGGATGGCGGCCGGCCCCCATGTGGGAGGAGTCGGCTTCGTCAAGGCGCTGTGCACGTATATGCCGAGGCTGAAGAAAATCAGGGCATACAGCACAAGGGTCAGGCCTTTGAACCAGCGCGTGCTTGTCATGTCTGACCTTCCATTGTTTGGAGGGGAATGGGTCAATTAAAGGCTAGGTATCCTACAGTGTCAACACATAAGAGCGTCAATACATGGATGGAGAGCGTGGCAGGTCCGTACTGATCCATGGCTATTTACTTTATCGCTTTGTCTGACGAACACTGATAAGTACTCATCATCAATTGGTTATTTTCTTCATATAAGAACTTGACAAGTAATGGCTCAAGTTTTATATTGACTGCGTCATGATCCATTGAGCAGATGGAGAACGACGCGAACGTGAATCCATGGGCTGTCCCACAAAACCAGGAGGTAAAAAGTGGGGAAAGTTATCGGAATTGACCTTGGTACGACCAACTCAGTTGTAGCGGTGATGGAGGGTGGAGACCCTGTGGTCATCACCAATGCCGAGGGTGGTCGCCTGACGCCTTCCGTGGTCGGTTTTACGAAAGATGGCGAGCGGCTGGTGGGGCAAGTGGCGCGTCGCCAAGCCATCACCAATCCGGAGAATACCGTTTTCTCGATCAAGAGGTTCATGGGCAGACGATACGACGAGGTGACCCAGGAGATCAAGCTGGTGCCTTACAGGGTGGCCCGCGGGTCGAGCGGTGACGTTCGGGTGGAGGTGCGGGGGAAACAATACTCGCCGCCCGAGATCTCGGCCATGATCCTGCAAAAGCTGAAGGAGGCCGCGGAGGCTTACCTTGGTGAGAAGGTCACCCAGGCGGTCATTACGGTGCCGGCGTACTTCAACGACAGCCAGCGGCAGGCGACCAAAGACGCGGGCACCATCGCCGGTCTCGAGGTTTTGCGGATCGTCAACGAACCGACCGCCGCGGCGCTCGCCTATGGGCTGGACAAGAAGAAGGACGAGCGGATCGCCGTCTTCGACCTGGGCGGCGGAACCTTCGACATCTCCATCCTGGAGCTAGGGGAGGGGGTCTTCGAGGTCAAATCCACCAACGGCGACACCCACCTGGGTGGCGACGACTTCGACGACCGGGTCATCCAGTGGCTGGTGGCCGAGTTCAAGAAGGATCAGGGGATCGATCTGAGCAAGGACCGCATGGCCTTGCAGCGCCTGAAGGAGGCAGCCGAGAAGGCCAAGTGCGAGCTCAGCTCGACCATGGAGACCGAGATCAACCTGCCTTTTGTGACCGCGGATGCCTCGGGGCCGAAACACCTGAACCTGAAGCTGACCCGGGCAAAGCTGGAACAGCTGGTGGAGGATCTGATCCAGCGGACCGTCGGCCCATGCCGCCAGGCTCTGAAGGACTCCGGCCTGGAGGCCAACCAGATCGACGAGGTGGTCCTGGTCGGCGGACAGACTCGGATGCCCAAGGTGCAGCAGATTGTGAAGGAGTTTTTCGGCAGGGAGCCCCACAAGGGGGTCAATCCGGACGAGGTCGTGGCTGTCGGCGCCGCCATCCAGGCCGGTGTGCTGGTGGGGGACGTGAAGGATGTGGTCCTGCTGGACGTCACCCCGCTTAGCCTGGGCATCGAAACCCTGGGCGGGGTGATGACCCGGCTGATCGAGCGGAACATGACCATCCCGACGCGGAAGAGCGAGATCTTCACCACCGCGGCGGACAATCAGACCAGCGTCGAGATCCACGTTCTGCAGGGCGAGCGCGAGATGGCCCGCGACAACCGGACACTCGGGAAGTTCCACCTGGTGGGCATCCCGTCGGCCCCGCGCGGCGTCCCGCAGATCGAGGTCGCCTTCGACATCGACGCCAACGGCATCGTGAACGTCTCGGCCAAGGACCTGGCCACCGGGAAGGAACAGGCCATCACCATCACCGCCTCCTCAGGACTCGCGAAGGACGATATCGACAAGATGGTGAAGGACGCCGAGGGGCACGCGGAGGATGATAAGAAGCGCCGGGCGGACATCGAGGCCCGTAACCAGGCCGATAGCATGGTCTACAACACGGAGAAAATGCTCAACGAGAATCGGGAGAAGATCCCGGTGGCGGACATCAAACCCATCGAGGACGCCCTGGCCGCGGCCAAGGAAGCCCTGAAGAGCGAGGATATGGATCGGATCCGGCAGGCCATGGAGACGCTGACCAAGGCGTCGCACCATCTGGCCGAGGTGATGTACAAGCAGGCCCGCGAAAAACAGGCACCTCCGGGTCCCGGCGACGCCAAGCAGGGCCAGCCGAAAGCCGACGGCCAGGCCCCGGAGGGCGAGGTGGTGGACGCCGAGTTCGAGGATCTGGGGAAGGGGAAGCGGTAAGCTGCCGGCCGGCGCCGGGTCCGTCGGGGACCCAGCGCGCCGGGCCACGCGAGGGGAGACGCAATCATGGCTGTTGTGAAGTGGGATCCATTTCGGGACCTGCTCTCCATTCAGGACCGGATGAACAGGTTGTTCGAGCAGACGCTGTCTCGTTCCCGGCCGGAGGAGGGGATCTCGACATCCACGTGGGCTCCGGCGGTGGACATCTACGAGACGCCGGAGAATATTGTACTGAAGGCGGAGCTGCCGGGTCTCAGCCGGGAGGACATCGAGATCCACGTCCGCGACAACATGTTGACCCTCAAGGGCGAGCGCCGTTTTTCCAAGGACGTGCAGGAGGAGAACTACCTGCGGATCGAGCGGGCCTACGGGGCCTTCGAGCGGAGCTTCACTTTACCCACCACCATCCGGCAGGACACCATCCGCGCGGTCTTCCGGGACGGCGTTCTGGAAGTCACGCTCCCGAAGGCCGAGGGGGCCAGGCCGAAAAAGATCCCCATTGAGGTCCGGTAGGATCCGGAGAAGATCTGCCTCGGAGCGGCCGTAGGGACCCGCAGGCGGGGCGAGGGGGGGCGTGGGACGGCAACCGTGGCTGGGGCCAGGCTGGGATCCTTCCGGCGATCTGGTCTCGATCCAGCAGCGGATGAATCAACTGTTCGAGATTTTGCTGGGGGCGAGGCCCGGAAATCCGCAGGCGGTGGAGCGGACATGGGCGCCTGCCATGGATGTGTCGGAGACATTGACCGAGCTGCGGGTCCGAGTGGAGCTGCCCGGAATTCCTCGAAAGGACATCGAGGCCTCCATCGTCAAGGGGGCCCTCGTGATCCGTGGGGAGCGGCGATCGGCGGCCGCCTCCGGGCAGGAGCAGCCGTTGCGGCTGGAGCGAAGCTCCGGGCCGTTCTATCGGAGTCTCGAGCTGCCGCCCAGCGTGGATCCCGACGGGGCGCGGGCGGTGTTTCGGGACGGGATCCTGGAGATCCGGATGCCCAAGCGGGCGGGGGCGACCTCACGGGCCATCAGCATGGAGGAATCATAGGATGACAGACGGCTGGGCGGCCTGCCTCGGAGGATGAGCGAGGATGACGAAGCAGGACTATTACGACGCGCTGGGGGTGCGGCGCGGGGCATCGGAGCAGGAGATCAAGCGGGCCTATCGGAAGCTGGCCCGGAAACACCACCCCGACGTCAACCCCGGCAACAAGGCCGCTGAAGCCAAGTTCAAGGAGATCAGCGAGGCGTACGATGTCCTCAGCGATCCGGAGAAGCGCCGGCGCTACGACCAGCTCGGCCATGAGGCTTTCGCCCCGGGGGCTGGGGCCCGCGGGCCGGAGCCGGGTGCGGGTTTCCCCGGCTTTGACTTCAGCGACGTCAACATCGGCGGGGGCAACTTCGGCGACCTGGGCGAGATCTTCTCCGACTTCCTCGGGCAGCGGGGATATTCGCAGGCTGCGGGTCCGGCCGCGGGGGAGGATCTGCACTACACCCTGGACATCGGCTTTGAGGAGGCGATCCGCGGCCTGGCGACGGAGATCAACATTCAAAAGCGGTCTCCATGCGGGGTGTGCCACGGCAGCGGAGCCCGGCCCGGCAGCCCGCTGGATGTCTGTCCGAATTGTCACGGCAGCGGCCGTCTGGTCAGCCGAGGGCTCCTGCGGACGAGTCGGCCGTGCCCCCGCTGCCAGGGCAACGGGAAGATCAGCCGGGAGGTCTGCACTGCCTGCGGCGGGCGCGGGGTCACGTTCGGAACGGAGCGCATCTCCGTCAAGATTCCGCCCGGAGTGGACAACGGCTCGCGGGTCCGGCTCCAGGGGAAGGGTGAGCCCGGGCGGAACGGCGGACCCCCTGGAGACCTCTACATTATCACGCGAGTCCGACCGCATGCTGTGCTGGAGCGGAAGGGGGATAATCTGCACGTGGAAGTTCCTGTCACCATCACCGAGGCCGCCCTGGGGGCCCGGATCGACGTGCCGAGCATCGACGGGACGACGACCATGCGGATCCCCCCGGAGACCAGCAGCGGCCAGGTGTTTCGCCTGCGGGGCAAGGGCGTCCCTCACCTCAAGGGCGGCGGGCAGGGCGACCAGTTCGTGACGGTCAAGATCGTCGCGCCACGGAACCTGGACGCTCGATCCCAGGAACTTCTGCAGGAATTTGCCCGGCTGAATCCGGAGAATCCGCGGCAAGCGCCACGGTAAGAGTGGCGGCGGACAGCCCAGGCCTTGCCCGGCATGACGGTCCGGGTTGCGCTTCCGCCGGCGAGGGAACATGGCGAAACAGAAGCGGCCCCTGTACATGATCAGCGTCGTGGCGGAGATGTTCGACATCCATCCGCAGACCCTTCGGGCCTACGAGCGCGAGGGGCTGCTGCGGCCCGCTCGGACCGACGGAAACACGCGCCTGTATTCCCAGGAGGACATCGAGCGGATCGAGATGATCCTGCGGCTGACGAAAGACCTGGGGGTCAACCTGGCGGGGGTCGAGGTCATCCTGAACATGCTCGAGCGCATGGGCGATATGCAGGAACGCGTGAACCAGATGCTCCAGGAAATGCTCCGCCGGATGGAGGAAGAGGTCAAACATAGGCAGCAGGTGCAGGAGAACGCCGAAGGACTGGTGCCGCTGGGGCGGAAGGGCATCGTCCGGCAAGTGCCCATCGAAGAACGATAGACCGCGGCGGAGCGGCGCGGCTTGACAGGCTGCGGCAGTCTCCTCTATGCTCCGTCCGGATGTGGGGAAAGAGGCGGGGACGGCTCGTCTCGCACATCGAAGGAGTTGGATTCATGTCGAACACGGTGAAGACTGCATTCCTGCTGACGGTTCTGACCGTCCTGCTCATGCTGATTGGCGGGATGGTCGGGGGGCAGCATGGCATGATCGTGGCGTTTCTCTTTGCCGGCGTGATGAACTTCGCCTCCTACTGGTGGTCGGATCGAATCGTCCTGTGGATGTACGGGGCGCAGGAGGCCACCGAGGCGGAGGCTCCCGAGCTCTACGCCATCGTGCGCCGCCTGGCCCAGCAGGCCGGCCTGCCCATGCCGCGCGTCTACGTCATCCCCACCGATACGCCAAATGCCTTTGCCACGGGACGCGACCCGGCCCATGCGGCCGTGGCCGCCACCCAGGGAATCCTGCGCCTCCTGACCCCGGACGAGCTGGAGGGGGTGATCGGCCACGAGCTGGGCCACGTGCGGAACCGCGACATCCTGATCTCGACCCTGGCGGCCACGCTGGCGGGGGCGATCATGATGTTGGCCCGCATGGCGCAATGGGCGGCCATCTTCGGTGTGGGCCGCAGCCAAGAGGACGAAGAGGGGGGCGGCGGCCTGATCGAAATGCTGGCACTGGCCATCATCGCCCCGCTGGCGGCCATGCTGATCCAGATGGCCATCTCCCGGTCGCGGGAGTATCAGGCAGACGCGACGGGCGCCAAGATCAGCCACAAACCCTGGGCGTTGGCCGACGCGCTGGAGAAGCTGGAGCGGGCCGCGACGGTCACGCCCATGCAGGCCAATCCCGCCACCGCCCACATGTTCATCGTCAACCCGTTGAGCGGGGCCAGCTTGCTGCGCCTCTTCTCCACGCATCCGCCCACCGAGGAGCGTGTGGCTCGTCTCCGATCCATGCGGGTCGGCTGACATGCGCTGCCGGGTGATGGGTGGCAACAGGCGCGGGTGGGTCGCCCGTGCCTGGGCGGTGTGGGCCTGTCTGCTGCTGGCGGGGTGCGCCACCACGCCGAACCCCCGGGGAGAGCTGGCAATCCGCCCGGACGTCCAGCACCAGACCACCTCCCAGGTGGTGGGGGACGCGGTCGTGGCCTCGCTCGGGGGAGCCACGGTGACCGTCCGGTGGCTGGCCGAGGCGGACGCGGCGCGGTACTACGCGGCTCGGCCGGGGCTGGTCGATCCCTGGCCACCCGACCTCTGGAAGGAGTCGCCGCCGACGATCTTCCTCCTGCGGGTGCGCAATACGACCCCAGGGGAGCTGCAGTTCGATCCCGGCATGGTGTCGCTGGTTGCCCCGAGTGGCCAACCCGAGCGGACCATCCCGTATGAAGAAATGTACATGCGGCTGTCGGAGACCAAGGACTCGGGGGCCCGCCTGGTCAGCCTGCAGGCGACGATGTTCAGCCGCTTTGTCGTGATCCAACCCGGAGGAGAGCGAGAAGGGCTGCTGGTCTTCCGCGAGCTGGGTCCAAAAGTCAAGCACGTCCTCCTCGAGCTCAGTTCGTTCTTCGTGGAGGGGCGGGCGGTCCCCGGCCTGTTCGAGTTTCAGGTGTCTCGCTGACCGGCAACCGGCCGGGCGGGGTGGGCCCCGGCGGCTGCAGGCGGTTGGCGCCTCTCCCCCAGTATTCGCCGCCAAAATACTAACGGCTTCCCGGCTACACTGACCCGCCGGCAGGGCCCGGCTGCAGCCCGCGCGGAGGCCCCGGACGTGCGCCGGAGGGCTCTTCGGCGCGGGGCTGAAGTGGTCGGCATCCGCGCCGGTCTCGTGCATGCCGATGGGAGGCCGTTGCCGCGTCAAACGGAGGTGGAAAGGCGGGGATGCGACCCGGCGGCAGAAGTTAGGCGCGCAAGGACGCCCGCGGCATTCGCATCGGCGATGCGTACGACTTTCCGGCGGGCGGTCTCTCCGCGTGCGATGGTGATGTAAGACTGCGGTACGTCCAGCAGTTCCGCCAGGAAGCGGCGGCAGGCTGCGTTGGCCTCTCCATCCACAGGCGCCGCGGTCAGACGGAGAATCAGGTCCTGCGGAGACCGGAACAGGATTTCCGACCGGGAGCTTCGCGGCTGGACCCGGAGGGACAACAGCACATCGGGCCCCGCCTGCACCGCCGCCGGCAGCTCGGCGTTCATCCTTGGGGGGCGGCCGGCTTCTCCGGCGCGGATTCCAGCAGATCCAGGTGGGTCTTGAGCAGGCCCCGCAGCTTGGCGGCAAAGAGGTCGCGCTGACGCTTCAGCTCAGCAATCTCCACCTGGACCTGGGCCAGCTTCTTGTGCGCCTGTTCCAGCAGCCGCTCGGCCTTCAGCTCGGTCTCTTTCATGAGGAGATCGGCTTCCCGCTTGGCATTCGCCTTGATCTCCTCCGTCATCTTCTGCGCGGTCACCAGGGTGCTGCGCAGCGTTTCCTCACGCTCCTGATGCGTGTGCACCTCGGCCTCCAGCCGCTGAATCTGTCCGGCGCGGTCGTTGCTCTCCTGCAGGAGATGGGTCATCTCTTCGGCGACCTGCTCCAGGAAGGTCTGCACCTCCTCCGGATCCAGCCCGCGGAACTTCCGGCCGAACTCTCGCTGGGTGATCTCGAGCGGAGAGAATTCCATCAGCGCATCCTCCAGGCCAGGTCGTGCAGCGTTCCCACCAGGAAAGTCTGCAGAAAATAGATCGCCAGGATGACCACGACGGGCGAGAAGTCGATTCCAAACTGCCACGGCAGCCGGCGGCGGACGGGCGCCAGCACAGGCTCGGTGATGCGAGTGAGGAACTGCACGATCGGGTTCCAGGGATCGGGATTCACCCAGGACAGCAGCGCCCGGATGATGACGACCCACATGTACAGCCACAGCACGGTGTTCAGGATCGTGGCCAGGGCGCTCATGAAATTGCCCATCACGAACATCGACTCGTGTCCTTCCCGCCGGAGCCCGTCCCCGCGGCCTCAGCGCCCGCCCAGCTCCCGAGAGCGCCGCGTGGCCGCCTCCACCGCGTTGATGAGGGCGGCGCGCAGCATCCCCTGTTCCAGGGCGTGCAGGCCGGCAATGGTGGTTCCGCCAGGAGACGCCACCATGTCCTTCAGCTGCCCGGGGTGCTTTCCGGTCTCCAGGACCATCCGTGCGGCGCCGCGGACCGTCTGGGCGGCCAGCAGCTGAGCCACGTCCCGGGACAGACCAACCTTGACCCCGGCGTCGGCCAGGGCCTCGATGACGACGAAGATGTAGGCAGGGCCGCTGCCGGAAAGCCCGGTCACGGCGTCCAGGAGCGCTTCGTCCAGAATGACCACCCTGCCTACGGCCTCGAATAGCTGCCGGGCAGTCTCCAGATCCTGGTGGGTGGCGTGGGCCCCCGGGGCCAGGGCGCTCATGGCCTCCTGAACCAGGGCCGGGGTATTGGGCATCGCCCGGATGATGCGGATCGGGCGGGGGAATTTTTGGGCAATGCGGGAGATGGGGATGCCTCCGGCGATGGAGACAAGCAGCATGTTCTGGGTGACAACATCCACCAGGCCGTCCAGGACGCGATCCAGCACCTGAGGCTTCACGGCCAGGACAATCAGGTCGGCCTGGCGGACTGCCTCGGCATTGCTGGCAGCCGTCCGTATTCGGAACGTCTCTCGCAAGTAGGCGAGTCGCTCTTCGCTGACGTCGGAAACCAGGACCTGCTCGGGCGCAACCAGGGCGGACGCCAAGAGTCCACGGAGCATGGCCTCGGCCATGTTGCCGCCGCCCACGAATGCCAGCCGCCCGGTGCCGTCCATGTGCCGACCCCCTCGGGGTTTTATAGCCTTGCGTCGGGTGGAAGTCAAGCCTCTCCGAAGCGCCCTAATCTCCGGCTAAGAAGTTGAGGGGGATCGCGAATCACGCAGCGGCCCGCAGTGCGCGCGGCCCGCGGGGTTGGCATCGGCCTTGCTTGGTTTCACCCAGTGGGTGCAAACACCACAAGGAGGAGAGCGATGCCCGACACCTCGCCCCGGTTGCCGTTCGAGATCGATGACGCGATCGACCCCACGCTGGTCACGGGCCGGGCCGGGGTCCCGCTCGTGATCGAGCTGTTCCGCCAGCTCGGGGTGGCCCAGGCCGTCGACACCCACGTTGCGGTCAAGCAGCGGCAGCGCGGATTACCCCCCTCGCAGCTCGTGGAGAGTCTCGTCGCGTTGTGGACGAGCGGCGGGGACCGCTGCCAGGACCTCACGACGCTCCGGGAGGATCAGGCCCTGGCCACGCTGCTCGGCTACCCCCTGCCGGCCGCGACCACGGTCCGGGACTTCCTCGAGGCCTTCCACGTGGAGGACGGGCCGCTCTGGGTGGCCGGGCCCGCGGCCACGGTCCCCCTGGAGTCCGCCCCCTTGGCGGGCCTCGGACAGGCGAACCGGACGCTGGTCGCGGGCGTCCAGCGCGGGGCCCGGGCGGCGACGGCCACCCTGGATGTGGACGCGACGCTCGTCGAGAGCCACAAGGACGCGGCGACCGTGGCCTACGACGGGACCCGGGGCTACCAGCCCGTCGTGGTCCTCTGGGCCGAGCACGATGTCATCGTGCACGACCAGTTCCGCGATGGCCAGGTGCCCGCCGGGTGCGGCAACGTGCGCGTCCTCGAACAGGCGGTGGCCAACTTGCCCCAGGGCGTGGACCGCATCTCCCTGCGGGCCGACAGCGCCCTCTACGAGACGGAGGTCCTCCGCTGGTGCGAGGAGAAGAAAATCGCCTACGCGATTAGCGCCGATATGTCCGCGCAGCTCCAGGCCGAGATCCGGCGCCTCCCCGCGGCCGCCTGGCAGCTCGAGCGGGAGGAGCCCGAGGCGATCCGGGCCTGGGCCGAAGTCCCCTACGTCCCCGAGGATGGCGATCACCGGAAGGCGCGGCCGTGCGTTCGCCGCTACCTCGCGGTGCGTATCCAGCGACGCCAGGGGAGCCTCTTCGCCGACGGGAGTAGCGTGCAGTACTTCGCCGTGGTCACCAATCGGCCGGAGGATGGGCTCACGATCCTCCGGTGGCACCGGGAGAAAGCAGGGACCATCGAGCACACCCATCACGTCCTCAAGACCGAGCTGGCGGCCGCCGCGCTGCCCAGTGGGAAGTTCGGGGCGAACGCCGCCTGGTTCCGGCTGAACGTGCTCACCTACAACCTGCTCACCGCGCTCAAGCGGTTGACCTTACCCGGAGATCTCCGGACCGCCCGGCCGAAGCGTCTCCGGTTCCTGCTGTTCAACACCGTCGGGAAGGTCGTCGCGCATGCCCGACGGACGCTCTTGCGGCTCTCGGGCGCCCTGCAGCACGCCTTGCTCGTCCGGGCGCGGCGCAAGATCGCCCGGCTGGCCACCGCTTAGCCGGAGATTAGGGAAGCGCCCGAGCCCGTGGGCCCGATCCTTGGGCGAGGGCGCGGTATCCCCGATATCCTTGTCTGGCGATCGCGCCCAAGCGGGCAGCAGCGGCGTCGATTCCGTCGCACGCCGTCGCCGCTGCCCGTTCGCCGTGCGGAGGAGGCGGTCGGCCACGCCCTGGGACGTCCGGGGACCGTCGGGAGCACGTCGCCGGTGGCCATCGGGAAAACTTGCGGGTGCGAGGGCGCTTGGGGTATACAAAGAGCGCCTGCATGCCGCAGCATGCAGGATTTCCCAGGCCTCCCGCCTCGTGATTCGCAGCAGGCGTACGGCGAGGGTCGGGGAGATCTACAACCTTCGCGGAGGGAGGTTCGGATGGGTGATCGACGGCAGGTCCGGGTGCGGGTCCCGGCTACGGCGGCGAACCTCGGCGCAGGGTTCGATGTGCTGGGGATCGCCCTGGGCCTGTACAACGAGATCGAGGTGGAGATTGAGGGCACCGGGCTGGCCCTGCAGGTTGAGGGGGAGGGGGCCCAGCGGCTGCAGAGCCTGGCGGGACGGAATCTCACCGTTCGGGCCGTCTCGACGACCCTCGAGCGGCTGGGGCGTCCGGCCGCCGGCCTGCGGGTGCACATGCGAAATGCGATCCCCCTGAGTCGGGGCCTGGGCAGCAGCGCCGCCGCCGCGCTGGGCGGCGTGGCGGCGGCGGCAGCGCTCGCGGGGGCGTCCCTGTCCCCGGAGGATCTGCTCGGCCTGGCGCTGCCCTTCGAAGGGCACCCCGACAACATCACTCCGGCCTTGCTGGGTGGCCTGACGGTGGCCGCCCTGGAAGCGGGGCGGGTGCGGTGTCTCAAGCTTCCCATCCCCGCCGACGTGAAGGCGATCGCCGTCGTGCCCGACTTTCATCTGCCCACGGTCAAGGCGCGGAAAGTCCTGCCCAGAATGGTGCCCCGCGAGGATGCGGTGTTCAACGTGGGCCGGGTCGCCCTTTTCCTGGGCGCGATGCAGACCGGCCGCCTGGAGCTTTTGCGCGAGGCCGTACGTGACCGCCTGCATCAACCCTATCGTGCACCGCTCATTCCCGGCATGGAGGAGGTATTGGCGGAAGGCGAGCGCGCCGGGGCGCTGGCGTGCTTCCTGAGCGGCGCCGGCCCCACGCTGTTGGCCCTGGTCGCGGGGGACGAGCAGGAGGTGGGGGCCCGGATGGCGGCCTGCTGGAGGGCGCGGGCCAATATCTCGGCCCGGGCGGAGGTTCTCTCCATCGACCGGGCGGGACTGCAGGTGGACGGCTAGGGCCGGTCGAGACGGGGTCTACGGGGCCACCGGAAGATGAACCGTGAAGGCTGTTCCCACACCCACCTCGCTCCGCACGTCGATGGTCCCCTTGTGGTCCTCCACGATCCGGTGGGCGATGGCCATGCCGAGACCGAGCCCTTTCTCCTTGGTGGTGTAGAACGGATCGAAGATCCGCGACAGACGCTCGGGCGGGATACCCTGCCCCGTGTCGGAGATGGTCACACAGACGGCCGGCTCCGGGCGCGTGCCCGCCGGGCGGGACACGGCGAACGTCATGGCGGGCACCGATTGCGTCGACAGCTTGAGGTCGCCCCCATTCGGCATGGCCTGCACGGCATTCGACACGAGGTTGCTGAAGCAGCGGTGGAGGCGCTTGCGATCCACCATCCCGTAGGGCAGATCGGGGTCGAATTCCCGAATGATCTTGATGCCCTGGTTCGTCGCCTGGGTTTCAAACAACTCCAGGATCTGCGAGAGGATCTCATTCAGGTTCACCGGCTCGAGCTGCACGTTCATCGGCCGTGCCAGCTCCATCATCTCTTCGATGACGGCCTGGACGCGCTCCAGCTCCCGCGGGACCACCCGGTCGAACTTCTCCCGGACGCTGGGGTCATCATGGTGCATGGACATCAGCTGAGAGAAGATCAGGATCGAGGTGAGGGGGTTCCGGATATCGTGAGCGATGCCGGCCGCCATCGTCCCCAGGGCGGCCAACCGGTCGGCTCGACGCAGGCGGTCCTCCAGCTCGCGCACGTGGGAGAGCTGGCGGCTCATCTCGTTGAAGGCGGCCGAGAGCTGGCCGAGCTCGTCGTGGGAATGCACCTCAATCTGCTGGTTGAAATCGCCGCGACCGACGGCGGCCACGCCCTGGGTGAGGGCCCGAAGAGGCTTGGTAATTCGTTCCGCCAGGACCACGGAACTTAGGCTGGAGAGAAGGACCGCCAAGAGGCCGAAGGCAACGATCTGCCATCCGGTCCGTGTGATCTGTTTGTTCATGCCCTCCAGGGACACGCCGATGCGGACCGTTCCCCACCGTTGCGCAGAACCCTCGATCATGACCGGGACCGCCACATCGTATACGGTCTCGCTATGGGCGCCCGGGATGCTGCGCTGGCGGATCAGCGGTTTGTCCCCAGCCGCCGGCATCTCCTGGTAGTCCTGGAGAAGGTCCTTTTGGCTCAAGACATTCCGGACGCTGCTCGCGGCAACGTGCCCCTCCTTGTCCAAGACGACGGCGTATACGACGTTCAGCGCTTCTGGTAGCAACGGCTAGGCTCTGCTCCACTCCCACGTAATTGTATGTGACGAGAGAGTTAGCGCTGGCTTGGGCCAGGCCGCTGGCCAGGATAAGGGCTCGCTTTCTCACCTCCTCGACAATAGCATTCCGCTGTTCCCTTTGCGCCACGACAGCTGCGCTGCCCACGAGCAACACTACGAGCAGGTTGATGAACAAGATGAGCTTCGTTCGGATGGGGAGATGGTTGATCATGGCGGAACCGCGCCCGTAGGGTGAGCCTACTTCTCCTTGTTCCGATCGAACCAGATCCGTTTCATGGGGATATAAGGGTCTCCCAGCGCGCTCACCTCGATCCCCCTCACGTAGGGCTGGAAAATCCGCTCGTAGGAATAATAGCTCAGGACTATGAGTGGTGCCAGGTTCATAATCTCCCGCTCTGCTTCCTGATAGAGAAGAAGCTTCCTCTGGGTGTCGCTCTCGAAACGGGCCCGCTGCAAGAGGGAGTCGACGGTGCGATTGTGGAGCTGCGTGAAATTGTCGGAGCTTCGAGAGTCGAACAGCTGTCCCAGGAACGTTTCGGGATCCGGCGTGTCAGCGTACCAACTGTACCGGAAGATCGGCAGCTTTCCCGCGTAGACCCCGGCATGGTATTCGGGCCAGTTTGTGTTGTAATGGATCTCTGCGTGAATTCCCACGGCAGCCAAGTACTTGATGATGGTCTGGTGCTCGGCCACAGCCTCGTCGTTCTTCCGCGCCGACCAAATATGAATGACCGGCAGGCCCTTTCCGCCCGGGTAGCCGGCAGCGGCCAAGAGGTCGGCTGATTTTTTGGGATCGTAAGGATAGCCGACGAGATTTGGATCATAGCCGTAGGTGCCGGGCGGAAGAATCCCAGCAGCAGGGAGGTACTGGTCGTCATAGATCTCGTGCATGAGCCTGCGGCGGTCGATCGCGTAATTGATCGCTTGGCGAACCCGCGGATCGTCGAGGGGTTTCGTGGTGGTGTTGATCCCCAAGAAGGAGATACCAAGAATGGGGCGACGGATGAACTGGTACCTTCGATCATTAAGCAGTTGCGTGCGCATTCGTGCTGGAATGCCTGAGTCCTCGAGATTCCCGCGCTCAAACTCTTCGAACATTTTGTCGAGGTTTTCGCCGGTGAAGATCCTGTACTCCAGCCGGTTGAGCTTCGGGGGCCCCTCGAAATAATCCCGATTGGCCGATAGGACAATCTCCTTGTTCCGGACCCATCTGACAAACTTGAAGGGTCCTGTGCCCACGGGCTCCTGCCCAAAACGATCGCCCAAGCTTTTTACCACCTCTTGCGGGACGACCTTCGCGAAGCCGACAGCCAGCGAAGCGACGAAGGGCGACTGAGACTCTGTCAGAGTGATCCGAAGGGTTAGCGGATCGAGAGCCTCCAGGCCCTCCACACGGCTGGCGCGTCCCTCAGCGAACTCCCTGGCTCCTTTGATTTTCATGAAAAGGGTGGCGCCTGCGGATTTGGTTGCGGGATCCACGATGCGGGTGAAAGAGTATACGAAGTCCTGCGCGGTCACGTCCCGCCCGTTGTGGAATTTCACCCCCTTCTTTAGCTTGAAGGTCCACACCAATCCGTCGCGCGAGGCTGTCCATGTCTCGGCGATGGCAGGCTTTATGCCGAGAGCACCGTCGAATTGAACGAGCCCGTCGAAGAGTTGGTTGGCAATGGTACGACCGTAGATGTCGTTGGGGCGAGCGGGATCCAGGGTTACCGGATCAGTCGCCAACGGACGACGGTAGGTGTCACCTTGGTGCTCGTCTCCGGACCGGACGAATGCCTCCCCACCCACGGCAGGGCAGGGAGGTACCCCTAAGGCGGCGACAAACGCCAACAAGAAGGCGATCTTCCAGCGCCGGAAGTCACACCACGATGATCTAGGAACCACCGATCATTCCCTCCCTGCAAAGCGAATACGCGACAAGCGCCAGGACATCATGCACACCTATGCGTACCGGGGCACCGATCATGCGAGCGGTGGGTGAAATGTCCGTCGTGGCCGCGGCAGGGAATCCATCGTAAGCCTGAGTCTGCGACCTTGTCACAACCTCCTCGCTACTACCGCCGTGCACCTGCGAAGCCAGCAGGGGTCATGGCGGACACTTCTTCGGACACACTCTGACAACTAATAAAAGGTTGTCAAGATAAATTCACGGGGGTTGAACGCATCTGAACTGATTACATTGTGACAGGGAGGAAACAGGGGGGACCCAATTCCTCGCCGGCGCCTCAGTCAGATGGTGGGCGCGCGCGTCCTGCGGTTCGGAATCTCGAAGTGATGAGCGAGCCACGGATGGCGAGAAAGCCGAGCGGGAAGGGTAGACGGCAGAAACAGTAGCCGGAGTTGCTTGGCCGGCTTCATTCTTGGGGAAACCCCACTTGGTTCTTCAGGGGCACTCGCCCGCCCCCGGCGTCAAAGGGGACGACAACTCGAACCGCCGAAGGGGGGCGGAATGCAGAGCGGAGCCCTTGAAGATAAGGTGTCCGCTCAAGTCTAGCCTTTCGTCCATGGACCAGTTGGCGTCGAGGCTGTTGTAGCGTTGGCGCAAGCATCCGACCGGGAGGTCGGAGAGTTGACTGGACTGCTGGCTGGTAGGCCGCCGGAGAACGAGGTATTTTTCGTGCGCACTAAACACAAAAAGGGGATGAGGCTCACGCCTCATCCCCGGAAGTGTCGAGTATGCTGATGTGAACTCGGTCAGGCTACATGCCCCCTTCGGCAAAACCGGTGCGGCTGAACACCTGGGTATTGGACTGCACTTCCATCGCCGGAACGATCGCGAGGAGGCCGATCACCACCAGCACCAGGACGATGATCTTCTTCATGACGGTTTCTCCTTTTGTTCGATTTGAGATTTCCAATAAGTCCATCTTGACTCAGTTTTCGGCGTTTCGCTGTTCTCTGGGCCGGAAGTAAAGCAGGGCGTATGCCATAGCAAAGCAAAAGAGGCGGGAGGTTCGGAAATTCCTGATCAATAAAGGAGTTAACCCTTTATGGAGTAGGCTAGTGCGGAATACGTGTTGCCTAAATTTTTAGGCAAGTAATTGTGACAGGATCAAGGATGTATTGAGAAAAACGCTCTAACATTCTTTTCTGAAAGGACTTATCGCAACCTTAGATTTTTTGTGCAATGTGCATAAGGAATTGAGCGACGGTGGGTTTGGCCTAAGGGGTGGGAACATGCTGGCGGGATTCGATACCGAGACGTTGGAGCTTCCAGAGCAGGGTGTTTCGATGCAAGCCGAGGACGCGGGCGGCCTCGCTTTGGTTCCACTGAACCTTCTCCAGGATGCTGAGGATGTATTGCCGCTCGAAGTGATTCCTGGCCTCGCGCAGGCTGAGCCCATTCTTCTGGGTCCGCTCGATCACGTCGTGGCCCAGAATGGAGAGGTCCAGGGGGAGCTCTCGCAGAGAGATGGTCTCGCTCTGCGCCAGGGCCACCGCCCGCTCGATGACATTCTCCAGCTCGCGGACGTTGCCGGGCCAGTCGTATTGGTAGAGGGCCGCCGTGGCCCCGGCGGAAAAACCCCGGACGTGGCGATTGAATTCCCGGTTGTATTTGGCGATGAAGTGCTCGACCAGGAGCGGGATGTCGTCCCGGCGATGGCGCAGCGGGGGCAGGGTGATGGGGATGACATTCAACCGGTAGTACAGATCCTCCCGGAAGCTCCCCTCCTCCACGGCCTTCTTCAGGTCCCGGTTGGTGGCGGCGATGACCCGGACGTCGATCTTGATGGTCCGGGTCCCCCCCACCCGCTCGATCTCCCGCTCCTGGAGGGCGCGGAGGATCTTCGCCTGGAGGTCCAGGCGCATGGAGCCCACCTCGTCCAGGAACAGGCTCCCCCCGGTGGCGAGCTCGAACTTCCCCACCTTGGTGGCGATGGCCCCGGTGAAGGCCCCCTTCTCATGGCCGAACAGCTCCGACTCCAGGAGCTCGGAGGGGATGGCGGCGCAGTTGACGGCGACGAACAGCCGCTGGGCGCGGTGGCTCTGCTGGTGGATGGCGCGCGCCAGCACCTCTTTGCCGGTGCCGCTCTCGCCGCTGAGCAGGATCGTGGCGTTGTTGTCGGCGATACGGGAGATGAGCGCGTAGATCTCCTGCATGCGGGAGTTGCGTCCCACCAGATTCTCAAAGCGGCGTTCCCGCGCCACTTCGGATCGGAGGTACAGCACCTCCTTCACCAGCTCCTGTTTCTCGACCACTCGCTTGATGAGGGCCAGGATCTCGTGGACATCGAACGGCTTCGTGATGTAATCGGTGGCGCCCAGCTTGATGGCCTCGACCGCCGTCTTGAGGGATTTGACCGCCGTCACCACGACGACATCGGTCTGGTCGCTGAGCTCTCGGATCCGGCGGAGCACTTCGATGCCGTCCATGCCGGGCATGCGGATGTCGAGCAGAACCAGATTGACGTCCTGCGTGCTCAAGATGCGAAGGGCCTCCGGGCCGCTCGCGGCGAAAAGGAGCTCGTAGTCCTTGGAGAGCACGGCCTCGAAGGATTCCCGGACACCGATGTCGTCGTCCACCACCAGGACGCTTGGGCAAACGGATTGTGCCTCGCCGTTTGACATGCCGTCTTCCTCCGCGGATCCCCCCTGGCCGGTGTCGGGGCCGCGACGATCCACCCGGAAGATAGGCCGTCTGACCTCCCCGGGATTAGGGCCTACGTAGCCCAAACGGCAGGGGTTGTCAAGCCTAAAGCCCTCGCCCGGCGCGCCTTGACAAGGGGTGCATAGTGTGCGACGGTCGGCTCGTCTCGCGGAAGGCGGTATGGACGTCCAGGAAAAAATCCGTAGTCTGCCCGATGCGCCCGGTGTGTACCTGTTCAAGGACAGCCGGGGTGCACTCCTGTACATCGGCAAGGCCGTCTCCCTGCGGAAGCGGGTCCAGTCTTACTTCAGCGATCGCGATTTCGGCTATGATGCGGGGCGGCTGCAGGCCATGGTCGCCCAGGTCGCCGAGCTGGAATACCTGCTCACCGCCAACGAGTTGGAAGCGCTGATCCTCGAGAGCAATCTCATCAAGGAGCGGCGCCCACGCTACAACATCGTCCTGCGCGACGACAAGCACTACCCCTTCATTCGCCTCAACCCAAAGGACCCGTTTCCTGCCCTCCAGGTGGTCCGGCGGATCAAGAGCGATGGAGCGCTCTACTTCGGCCCGTACGTGCCGGCGGGGGTCATGTGGGACCTCTTGGCGCTCATCCATCGCACGTTTCCGCTGCGGACCTGCCGAAGCATCGCTGGCCGCACCCGGTGTCTGGAGTACCACCTGGGCCGGTGCCTGGCCCCCTGCGAAGGGCTGATCAACCGGGAGGAGTACGCCGAGATCGTCCAGAAGGTGCGGCTGGTCCTGGAGGGCAAAGACGGCGAAGTGGTCCGTCAGCTCCAGCAGCAGATGCACGAGGCGGCCGAGCGGCTGGAATACGAGCGGGCGGCCGGGATCCGGGACCAGATCGCGTCGCTGGAGCAGGCGGGGGAAGGGCAGCGCGCGATCTCTCCGCGCGGCGAGGATCAGGACGTCTTCGGAGTGGTCCAGGAAGGAGACGAAGTCCAGATTCAGCTGCTGGTGGTGCGGAGCGGGAAACTCATCGGGCGCGATAGCTTTGCCTTCGAGGGGGTGCCGGCCGAAGGCTCTTCCGGCGTCCTGGGGTCCCTGGTGGCCCAGTACTACCTGGGCGCCCGCGCCATTCCCAAGACGCTCTTGACCTCCACGCTCCCCGCAGAGAAGGAGCTTCTGGCGGCCATGCTGTCAGAGCGGGCCGGCCACCCGGTGGGGATCCGGGTGCCCGAGCGGGGACCCAAAGCCCACCTGGTGGAGATGGCGGTGGGCAACGCCCGCGCGATCATGACGCAGAACCTGGCGTCCACGGGCGCGCGGGAGCGGGCCATGGCCGAGGTTCGGGAAGCGCTCAATCTGCCGCGACTTCCCCGGCGGATCGAGTGCGCCGACATTTCGAACATCTCGGGGGTGCTGGCGGTCGGCTCTCTCGTCACGTTTGTGAACGGGCAGCCCCGCCGCGGGGACTACAAGCGGTTCCGGATCGGGACCGTCGAGGGGGCGGATGACTACGCCATGCTGCGAGAAGTTCTGCGCCGCCGCTTCGACCGATCGGATTGGGTGCTCCCCGATCTCCTTGTGCTCGACGGGGGGCGGGGACAGCTGAACGTGGGGGTCCTGGCGGCCAGGGAGGCGGGCATCCCGGATCTCCCGTTGGCCGGTCTGGCCAAGGAAGAGGAGCTCGTCTTCCGCCCCGGCCGGCCAGATCCCATCCGGCTGCCAGACGGATCGCGAGGTAAGCACCTGCTGCAACAGGTGCGGGACGAGGCCCACCGATTCGGTCTGGCCTACCACCGTGTGCTGCGGGGTAAGACCGGCCTGCGATCGGTTCTGGACGAGGTCCCGGGAATCGGCCCCCGGCGAAAGCGACTGCTGCTGCAGCGATTTGGAAGTCTCAAACGACTGCAGGCGGCCACCGCCGAAGAGCTGCAGAGAATCGGCGGTCTCCCGCCGCGGGTGGCCGAGGCCGCCCGGCGCATGCTCGCCTCCGTTCGGCCGGGAGGGAGTCGGGCCGAGGAGAATCCCGGCGCTCCGTCCCGGTGAGTGATTGTCCGCGGCGCGATCAATAACCTACGCCGGAGCGCTGCAGACCCAGACCAGCGGCCTGCACGGCTTTCGGATTCGCCTCTTGCCCGCGCACCCGGACTTGAGCGACCCGCTGCGCCTGAACTGCATCGCCTGGGGATGAAGACGAGGCATGGACCGGGGACGCGGCCCCGGGCGCGCAGGCCCGCAGGGGCCCCAAAAAGTGTTGGACCGGACGGTGGAGCTATGGTATCTATTTTCCTCGTTGCACGGGGGGATCCTCAGCGTGAGGGTGGGGGCGCTTAGCTCAGATGGTTAGAGCGCCGTCTTCACACGGCGGAGGTCACTGGTTCGATCCCAGTAGCGCCCACCAACAAAAACGAGGGGTTAGCGAAACAGGCTGACCCCTTGTTCTGTTTCCGCTGACAATTCGCTGACACTTTTCTCGCCGATCCCCGCCCTCCGGTATCGCGGAAGTACCGTCCACCTAAAGAGATGTGGGGGCGCCCTCCCTTACAAACAAGGGGTCGCTGGGGCCACATAGGAACCCCCCGAATCCTCGCCTCTACTGAAGTCCTGTCGCAGAATTTAGCGGAAATAGGCGGACTGCCACCATAACTGCCGGACGGACCCCGCAGGCTTCCGCAACTACGCTGGATCTTCGACTTCCCCCAGGATGCTCTAGCGGTTGACAACCGTTAGGGCGATGCATCTTCCGCTGGTAGGTGCATTGGCCAGGGGTGCATGTCCCTTTTGGTGACGCTCCCCCGGCCCCAATCCTCATGGGGCAAGCCCCGGGGGAGGTGGTGAATCCTGGACCCCCTTGAAAACGTAGCCCTGCGAAGCTCTACTCAACTCGAGTCCCCGAATCTCCACCTTCCAAGGGCCATCGAATCCCGCGGGGAAAAGCGCACCCCTTCATCCGGCGACTGGGGTGGAGAGCCCGGTCTAGCAAGCGAGAGGTGGTGAGCCGCTCTTCCGTTCCGTCTTGCGACGGCGCGGTCAACCAGATACACTGGGAATCAGCGGGGCGTCGCAGGCACGTGAAGGGACGGGTGACGGGGGCGGGCCCCCTGGAAATGGAGCGGATCGCGTATGGCGCGTATGGCAAGGATGATCGCGAACGTCCTGGGCGTGGTGCTTTTGGGCGCCGTGGCGGTGGCCAGCGCGGCTGAGCTTCCGCCCCTGAGCCAGACGACCCCCACGGGGGAGCACTTCCCCGGAAAGTTCATCTGGGCCGACTTGTTCACCACCGATCCGGCGGCGGCGCAGGCGTTTTACACGGGCCTCTTCGGATGGGAGGCAACGACGATCGAGCGCACGACCCCGTCGGGCACGCATTCGTACATCGTGCTGGCGAACGGCGGCGAGCCCGTCGCCGGCCTGGCTCGTCTGCCGGTGCGCTCGCAGGACGCGGTCCGCGGCCGCTGGGTGGGCTATGTGTCTGTGCCCGACGTGGCCAAGGCGCTGGCGGCAGCCACGGCCGCGGGCGGACGCGTGCTGTTCCCCGCGAAGGAGCTGCCGCGGCGCGGAACACAAGCGATTTTTGTCGATCCCGAAGGGGCGGAACTCGGCCTGCTCCACTCCAGTGCGGGCAATCCGGGTGAATACACCCCGGACCCCGGCGACTGGACCTGGGCCCAGCTGTTCGCGCGTGACCCCGCCGCTGAAGGCCGGTTTTATGCCGCCGTCGCCGGCTGGGAGGTCGTGCCCGACACCCGCGGCGATCGTCGAGATGTCTTCGTCCTCGCCAGCGGAGGGTACTCGCGGGCCAGCGTGGCCCCGCTGCCCCCGCGACCGAAGGCCACGCCCGGCTGGCTGCTCTTCGTCCGGGTAGACGATGTGAAGGCGGCCGCGGCCAAGGCGAAGAGCCTCGGCGGCCGTGTTCTCGTCCCCCCGCGCGACGCGCCGACCGAGTACTGGCGCGCAGTGATCGCCGACCCCACGGGGGGCGTCATCGGCCTCGTGCAATTGCCGGAGCCGGGGCAGACCAGGGAGCAGCCATGACGCCCGCCGCCAAACGCGTTCTCGCCGGGCTCGTCCTCCCGGCGCTCGCGGTCGCTTGGGGCGGCTGCGTGGGCTTCGCGGTGCCGGGATACGGCCTGACCCCGGTCTATGGCGGCTACGGCTACGTCGGGCCGTGGGAGGGCCCGCCGGTCGTTGTCGAGGGCGGGTACCTTGCGCCCCCACCGTATGCGCGCCCGGACCGGGGCCGCCGGGAAAACGTCGCCCCGGAGCGCCGGGCCCCGGGGCCCCGGCCGGCAGGGGGCCCGATTCCATCGATCCCGAACCATCCTCGTCCGGCACGCCAGGGTGGCGGCGGAACCCACCGATAAGCGCCGGCGCGTCCCCTTCAAGGAATCTCGCAACCCTCGAGCAAGACTGCGCCGGGCGTGCCGCTGCCGATCGACACGGCCCCGGGGAGACGAGCGCAGACCGGATCCTTCGGGGAGTGCCGACCGGCCTGAACGGAGATGGCGGCCCGCGCGGAATCGAAGCGGTCTCCTCTCCCGAGGGAGTTGGACACCGGTCCTCGCCGTGGGCAAACCTTCTCTCGCAGGGAAGCGGGAGGCGTCCGGAAAAAAGGGGTGGAGACCGAATGAAGGCCTGCCAGACAGAGACCGCAGCTTCTGACACATCTCCCAGGGCCGGGTTGGGGCGCAATGTGCTCGCCTTGGGGTGGGTGGCGTTTTTCGGCGGCCTCGCCCAAGACATGATCCTGCCCGTGCTGCCGGTGTTCTACACGAGCGTGCTGGGCTTGCGCACGGAATTCATCGGGATGATCGAGGGCGCAGTGACGACGGTCGTCAGCCTCGCCCGGATCGGGGCGGGCTATCTCTCCGACGCGCTGGGACGGCGCAAGGCGATTGTTTTCCTCGGGTACGGGCTCTCAGCCCTGGGGCGCGTCGGTCTCGGGGTCGCGGGGTCGGGGGGAGCGGTCTTGGGACTCCGCCTGAGCGACGGCCTGGGCAAGGGCTTGAAGGACGCCCCGCGCGACGCGCTGGTGGCCGGGTCGGCCGGCGACCGGACCCTGGGGTTCGCCTTCGGGGTGCAGCGGACCCTCGACACCCTCGGCTCGGTGATCGGCCCGCTCCTCGCCTTCGTCTTTCTGAAGGTCTGGATGGACCAGCCAGCCCCCACCTATCACGCGCTGTTTCTGCTGGCGGGAGTCGTGGCCGCGATTCCCCTGGGGATCATCGGCGGGTTCGTCCGCGAGCGGCGCACGGCGGTCACGAAGCAGCCGCTCTCCTTGCGCGTGCTCCGGGGACCCTTTGCCAGATTCTTGGCGGTCGTGCTGTTGTTCACGCTCGGGAACTCCTCGGACGCGTTTCTCATCCTGCGCGCCCAACGGGTGGGCGTGCCGGTCGCGCTCATCCCTATCGTGTACGCCGTGTTCAACCTGGTCTCGGCCCTCGCGGCCATCCCGGCGGGACGGCTCGCCGACCGCGTCGGCCGGCGGCGGGTCATCGGGTATGGCTGGGCCGTGTACGCGCTGGCCTACCTGGGATTTGCGCTGGCGACCGCCCCGTGGATGATCTGGGGGCTCTATGCGTTCTATGGGCTCTTCTACGCGCTGACGGAAGGCTCGGCCAAGGCGTTAGTGGCCGAGTTGGTTCCGGATGCCAGTCGGGGGGCGGCCTACGGCCTGTACAGTGCCGCGACTGGCATCATGGCACTCCCGGCCAGTGTGGTCGCGGGGGTCCTGTGGGATCACATCTCGCCCGCGGCCCCCTTTGCCTTCGGTGCCGCCCTGGCCGCGGCCGCGGCGGTCGGGCTGAAGCTCGTGCCACACGTGGCGTTGGGCGAGAGTCACAGCTAGCGCTCACCGAAAAGGAGATAGGCCCGAAAGCCAAGATCAGGGCCACGGTGGTCTGCAAAACACTCTGGCTGCCCGGCCATTCGAGCGGAGAATGTGACCGTAACTCCTCATCAACCAGCGATACGCCTTCCGGCCGTCGGAGCAAGTCATGCCAGCCAGAACCACGCGCCCAACGTTGGTGTCGATCCCCCGGCACCATTCGAGTCCAACAATAGAGACGAGCAGGATCCGAGGGCTGAAGTAGCCCGCCCCACCTCAAGGTCAATTCCCGCCGCCTACCCCTCGGAGATCGAATCCACCGTTCCATTCTGGGACCGCCCCCTGAGACAGAACCCTCGTGTTCAAGTCCCGCCTGGCTCCCCGGGTAGGACTCGAATCCGCCTGCGGCGGATTTCGGCTGGTGCCTCAACCCAACCTAGCGGTTAATCCGCCGACGGCGGACTCGCTCCATGTTTAGCAACCTGTAGAATAAGGTAGTTACAACATTCGAGAAGGTCGGTGGCGGTTTCAGTGGCGGTTCATTTTTCCCTGAGCGAGCCATTTCGGTTTATCGGGAATCACAGGATGAACACCGGCTCCACCCCATGCCACAGGCACAGCCGAATCAGCTTCCCCATCCCCCGGGGGTGCGCCGGGCTCCCGTAGAAGCAGAGCTCGTTGTCCACCTGTTCGAACTTCGGGATCCCCAACCGGCGCCAGAGCGCCCAAAGCCCGGGGACCACGTCCGCCTTGCCCGCCACCACGGGCTGCACCCCGCACCGCTTGGTGGTCACATCCAAGCGATGGAGACTGTGGAACCGCAGCCCCCCGCGCAGGTAGCACGGGCCCACGAAGTCGCTCTGGTGCACATCGTTCGGACGGACCGCGGCGAGCCGCGGGTAGGCCACCCCCTTCGGGGCGTAGTGGCCGGTGCGGCGATGCGCCAGCTCGTGCCGCACCAGGATGCGGCCGATCGTCCGTACCGACGGCAGCGGCTGGACCGCCAGATCCGTGAGGCGCCAGCGAATGGCTTGGGCGCCACAGAACTGGGCCGGGTTGTACAGCTCCAGCCGGACGAGCTGGACGATCTCCTCGATCTCGGCCGGGGGCCGGCCCGACTGGGTGTGCGGTCGCCGCGAGTCGTCCTGAAACCAGGTGGCCGTGTCGCGGGTGTGGCGCACCCACCACTTGTACAGCCAGCTCCGCGAGACCCGGTCCGACAGACAGATGACCGTGAAGGCTTCGCCCTGCAGCAACCGCTCGACCGCGCGCTTCCGCCGCTCTGCCCAGGTGGTCGTGTCCATGCGCCTTTCCTCCCATGTAGGAACAGAAGCGCATCCTGGACCTCACCGGCTCCGCAACGAAGCGTGCAGGATGCTCAGGTCGTTCACGATCTCCTGGCACCTTTTGGCGTTCACGATGTAGCGGCACTTGTCACCTTGGTGCTGTAAGACCGTATTGTGTTATGATCCCGCTGCCTCGTTCGGGGGTGTCCGTTGCGAAACGCCTCAGCGCTGGCTGACACGGCGCTGACAAAATCCCGTGGTGAAGAATGTCGGGAAGGGATACCGGCTCTTGCGTAAGTGATTGCAGTTGAACCTTGGGTATTCGGCGTGATGGGGTGGAACCGCCTTCACGCGGCGGAGGTCACTGGTTCGATCCCAGTAGCGCCCACCATGCAGCAGGCCAGGGGTTGGGGGTCTCCCCAGCCCCGTTTTACTTTCACGGCTCCGGCCGCGAGCTCCGTCCTCCCCGCCCGACATCCGTCTCCGTTCCCTTCCGCTTCGCCGCGACCCGGATTCTTGGTGACCCCTCCGCGCTACGGGGTGAGCCAGTCGAAGATCCGCTCCCGCGCCTCGCGGATGCCCAGGTGATCCACGAGGGGAGCGGTGGGGCCCCCCGTCAGGCCGCCCGCGATCACCGCGGCCCCCAGGGCCGCCTCGTAGCCGTCGCCCGATGCCAGGGTGAGTGCGCCGGGCAGGCGGCCCTCCAGGGCGCTGGACGCTTCGAATCGCCGATCGCCCGTGATGACGACCGCCGGAAGGCGGTGGCATCCGAGGAAGGCCAGCGCCTCCTTCTCCACAGCTTCCCAGTGGGCCCTGAGACCGCTGCCCGGGGCCAGCGCCTCGGCCTCGCCGCCGGTGCCGCGGCGCCACTTGGCCGCGGGCCCCAGGCTGGTGAGGAGCCGCTGGCGTCCTGCGGCAGCGGTCGCCCCCAAACCGCCGGCGGTTCCGCCGATGCCGTCCACGATGCGTCCGGCGCGGACAGCGAGGATGGTCCTGGCGTCGGCCGCGACGTGGAGCAGGAGGAAATCGGAACCAGCCGGGGCCTGGCCGGAATGCTGCAGCCAGTGGATGGTCCAGACCGCGGCGCACAGGGCCTCCGCCGCCCCGAGGTCCACCCGGCCGAGCTTACGGTGGAGGGGAATCGAGGGGAGCAGCTTCACAGAGGGAATGCAGAAGGCCCGCGGCGCCCGCCGCCGCGCCTCGTCCAGAAACTCGGCCAGCGTCCGGCCGGGCTCTCCGCCGGACAGGATCGTCATCTCCGAGATGTCCTGGTCCAGAAGATCCCGGGCGCGCATCACCGGGACGCCGAACCCCGAGGGAAGCACCATCGGTGTGGCGGGGTTGGCCCCCAGCACGTCTTCGATGAGATCCCAGAGAGGAGCGACCTGGGCGTAGCTCCGCAAGTCGACGGCGCGGTCCTCGTCCCAGAGGGCCGCCCGCCATTCGCCGCTGTCCTGAAAATCGAGTCCGAGCGAGCGCATAGGCTTGAAGGAACCCGAGAAACGCGTGGGGCCAGTCTAGCGATTTCCTCTCCGCGGAGCAAGTGCGGGACGTTCCGGGGTGAAAAATCTGCGCTCCGGGTGAGGAAGACGGTTGACCCAAAGAGAACCTCGTGGCATGCTCGCTTCGGAGTGGCGAAGGTGCGCACCGGTTGCCGACGACCGGTGTCGGGTGCGGCGGCCCGTTAGAGAAAAGGGAGGCGGTGCATGCGGGAGCGGATCGGAGGGGCGTCCGGCTGGACGGAAACACTGTGGCGCGAGGCACGGCGACTGGCGGTGGTCGCATTGGTCCTGGCTCTTACCGTGCTCTCGACCGGAGAGCCGGCCCTGGCCGCGCGACATCGGCCGCGGCCGGCAAGGGTGTCGGGGCCGGCGAAGGTGTCGGGACCGACGACCTCGTCCTGGATCGTGATCAATGCGGACACTGGCGACGTGCTGAGCAGCCAGGACCCCGATCGCCCCGGCGCCCCCGCCTCCATGACAAAAATGATGCTGGCCCTCCTGGTGATGGAGGCCGTCAAGGATGGCCAGCTGAAGCTGTCGGACCCGGTCCAGACCAGCGCCCGGGCGAGCAGAATGGGAGGCTCCCAGGTCTACCTCAAACAGGGGGAGACCTTCAGCGTCGATGAGATGATGGCCGCCCTGCTCATCGGTTCGGCCAACGATGCCGCGGTGGCCCTGGCCGAACGCCTGGCCGGAACCGTGGAAGCCGCCGTGGCCCGCATGAACGAGCGGGCGGCCGCGCTCAAGCTGACCCAGACCCACTTCAGCTCGGTCCACGGGCTGCCGCCGGCGCCCGGACAGTCCGGGGACGTCACCACGCCCCAGGATATGGCCCGGCTGTCCCAGGAGCTTCTCAAATACCCCGACATCCTCCGCTGGACCTCCACGCAAGACGCCCCGTTCCGCGGGGGGAGCTTCATCCTACAGAACAGTAACCACCTGATCGGCCATTTCCCGGGGGCCGACGGCTTGAAGACGGGGCACTTCCACCAGGCGGGCTACAACGTCACGGCGACGGCCAAGCGGGGGAGTCTGCGCCTCGTCGCGGTGGTGATGGGGGCGCCCACCAATCGGGCGCGGTTCACCGAGGCGGCCCGTCTGCTGAGCGAGGGATTCGCCCGCTACGTCGAGGTGACCGTGGCGAAGGCCGGGTCGCCGGTGGGAGACGCGGTGCGGCTTCCGCGGGCGAGGAGCGCCTTCCGGCCGGTGGTCACCACGGATGTGCAGGTGTACGTGAAGCGGGAGGAGAGCGACGCCGTCAAGGCCGCCGTCCAGATGGCCAGCGGCCTGCGGGCCCCGATGCACAAGGGTCAGCCGGTGGGAACGCTGGTCGTTCGCCTGGGCGATCGCGAGCTGTCCCGCGTGCCGGTCGTGACGCCGGCGCCCGTTCCACGGGCGTTCTTCTGGTGGGTGACCCCGTGGCGGTAGCGGGGGCAGACCCGCCAGGACCGCGCCGCCGGCTCCAGCTGCAGCACCGGCGAGGGGAGGTCGAGGGATTGTGTTGTGGGCGCTCTCTGCGCCCGTTATAATGTCACCAGCTTCGGGCAACAGATGCGGCGTCGCCGGAAACCGCGCGGGACTGAGGAGATGTGGTCGGTGCTGATCTCCATGTTGTACCGCCTGTACGAGCGGCGGCTGAAGGCCGAGCTCCAGCGGTGGCCCCTGCCCCGCCATATCGGCCTGATCCTGGACGGGAACCGCCGCTTCGCGCGGTGGATGGGGCTGCGCGATGTGATCCAAGGTCACGAGCGGGGCGCCGCAAAGCTGGAGGAGGCCCTGGGGTGGTTTGAGGAGCTGGGGATCCAGATGGTCACCATCTGGATCCTGTCCACGGAGAACCTGGGACGCACTCCCGAAGAGCTGGAAGGGCTGCTCTCCCTCATCGAGCGGCGGATGCGGCAGACGGCCGCCGACCCGAAGATTCACCAGCGCCAGGTGCGGATCCGAGCCATCGGCAAGCTGGAGCTCCTTCCCGATTCATTGCGCGAGGCCATCCGGATCGCCGAGGAGGCCACCGCCGACCACGATCATTTCTCCCTGAATGTGGCGGTGGGATACGGCGGGCGGCAGGAAGTGGTGGATGCCGTCCGGGGGATCCTGGCCGACTGGGGGCACCAGGGGCTGACGCCGGCCGAGATCGCCGATCGCCTGACGGCGGACGTGATCGGGAAGTATCTCTACACCTATGAACTGCCCGACCCCGATCTCATCATCCGCACCAGCGGCGAGGTGCGGCTGAGCGGTTTCCTCCTCTGGCAGAGCGCATACAGCGAATACTACTTCTGCGACGCCTACTGGCCCGCCTTCCGCAAGATCGATCTTCTGCGCGCCATCCGCAGCTACCAGCAGCGCCAGCGCCGCTACGGGCGGTAGCGGCGCTGGCGCTGCCCCCAGATTGCGAACGCCGCAGGCCGAGATCAGGACCCCCGGGTTCCCGGTGAGGCCGCGGGCCCGGCAGACGTTGAAGAATCCCTCCCCTTTGACCGTGAACAGCTCGGCGGACTCGGGGTCGTAGCCGTGGAGGAGAGCATAGAGTCAGGGGCCTCCCAGGAGGACGCCCCTGACCTCCAGAGGGGTCGGCTCCGGCTCCAGAGTGACCCTGCTTGATCACCCGGAGATGGTCGCCGCTGGGCGCACGCCCCAAATCTCCGGCTAACTTGTGCATCGCCTCTACGGGGCGCCACCCGCCGGGTGCGACCAGGTCCGAGGCGGGCAGCCGCCCCCGCAGCCATGAATGCGGGCGCGACTGATGTGCACTACCGGCCTTCGACGTTAGCCGGAGATTAAGGCACGCGCTGAGCCATTGATTTCATCCCGTTGTCTGGGTAGACTCACAGTTCGATCGCCGAGGGGCGATGCGGGGCGTCGGGCGGCCGCCCACTCGGGCCGCGCCCGATGGAGACGGCGGCCTGGGCGGTCCGCGACGAGTGTCGGGGCCGCCACGGATGCCGAGGGAGAAGCGTGACGGATCGTGTAGGGTTTGAGGCGGCACCGCTGCGGCTCGAGACTCGACGGGGCGCGGTTGCGGCGCAACGCTGGCGGAGCTTGGCGGAGGCGGCCGGGCAGGCCGCAGAGCGGGCCGCGCGGACTCTCCTTCGCCTGCAAGGGCCGGAGGGGCTCTGGTGTGGTGACCTGCTGGCGGACGTGACCCTGGAGGCCGACTACGTCCTTGTGCAGCTCTGGTGCCACCCCCCGTCCGGGAGTGCGTGGCGGCCGCCGACGTGGAGCCGCATCCAGAAGGCATGCGCCACCATCCTGGACCGTCAGTTGCCGGATGGCGGCTTCACCATCTACCCGGGCGGGCCGGCCGACATCAATGCCAGCGTGAAGGCGTACACGGCACTGAAGCTCGCCGGCGCGGCCGTCGAAAGCGGTCCCCTCAAGCGGGCGCAGCAGCGTATTCTGGAGCTGGGGGGCATCCAGGCTGCCAACAGTTACGTCAGGATCAACCTCAGCCTCTTCGGTCTGTACCCGCGGCGGTACGCCCCATCCATCCCGCCCGAGCTCATGCTCTTGCCTGGAAACGTCCTGTATCAGATGTCGTCCTGGACCCGGACCATCGTGGTCCCCCTGTCCATCGTCCAATCCAAGGCGGGGCTGCGGCCCGTTCCCCCCGGCTTCAATCTCGAGGAGCTGGTGGCTCCCGGCAAGAGCTTCCGCCCGCCCAGGCGAGACGCGGTCTCGATCCTCTTTCACCAATTGGACCGCACCTTCAAGCTCTGGGAGCACCGCGGCCCGGAAGACATCCGGCGCATGGCCCTGCGGGAGGCGGAGAAGTGGATGCTCGACCGCACCCGCTACAGCAAGGGCCTGGGGGCCATCTATCCATCCATGATGTACCTGGTCATGGCGCTGGATGCGCTGGGGTACCCGGAGGATCATCCGGACATGATCGAGGCGGTGCGGCAGTTCGAGGCCCTCCTGACCGAGACGGCCGACCGGCTCTATTTCCAGCCCTGTTTCTCGCCGGTGTGGGACACGGCCTACGCCATGTTCGCGCTGGGAGAAATGGGAGCGGGAGGCTCCGAGGCGCTGAGCCGCTCGGCGGACTGGCTCATCCGGAAGGAGGTGCGCCACCGGGGAGACTGGTCCGTCAAGCGGCCGAACCTGGAGCCCTCCGGCTGGGCCTTCGAGTTTTCCAACGAGCATTACCCCGACATCGACGACACGGCCATGGTCCTGCTGGCCCTCCTACACGGGCAGGCGCCGGAAGCCGAGGCCCAGCGGCGCTGCGAGCAGCGCGCCCTGCACTGGCTGCTCAACATGCAGTCGAGTGACGGCGGATGGGCGGCCTTCGACGTGGATAACAACTGGGCCATCCTGACCAAGGTGCCCTTCGCGGACCACAACGCCATGCTGGACCCGACCTGCCCGGACGTCACCGGGCGGGTCCTGGAGGCGCTCTGTCGCCGCGGCTGCAGCCTGGCCGACCCGGCGGTGCGAAGAGGGGTGAACTACCTCCTCCGGCAGCAGGAGCGAAACGGCAGCTGGTTCGGCCGCTGGGGGGTCGACTATCTCTACGGCACCTTCCTGGCCTTGCGCGGCCTGCAAGCGGCGCAGGCCGCTGATGCCATGGACGCGGTGCGGAAGGCCGCCCGCTGGCTCGCCTCGGTTCAGAACTCCGACGGCGGCTGGGGCGAGAGCTGCGCCAGCTACGTGCACAACCGCTTCGTGGGGGCCGCCAGCACCCCGTCGCAAACGGCCTGGGCGCTCTTGGGGCTTCTCGCCGCCGGCCCCAGCGCCTCCTCCGAGAGCCTGGAGCGCGGTGTCCGGCACCTGGTCGATACCCAGGGGGCGGATGGGACCTGGGACGAGGAATCGGCGACCGGGACCGGCTTCCCCAACGTCTTCTACCTTCAGTATACGATGTACCGCATATACTTCCCGCTCTTGGCGCTCACCTTGGCGAAGCGGACGCTGGAGGGGCATCCGGCCTAGCCACAACGTCCCGTTTGATTCGGCGTGCGCGGCGTGGTTTTGAGGAAGGCGGAGAGAACATGAGACGGTACCTGGTGTGGGCATCTGGATGGGTGGGGGTGGCCGCCTGCGTGCTGGCGGGATGCTCCGGTGCTCCGCCGGCGATCCCGATTCAGCCCATCCAGAGCTACGGCTTTCGCCAGACGCACGGGGATGTCCGGGTGGCGGTGGACCCGTTCTTCACCCCCGATCGGGCCGGGGCGGCCTTCAGCGGCGGAGAGGGGTTCCCGGACAAGGGCCTGCTGCCCGTTCAGGTGATCATCGAGAATGGCAGTCGTGCAGCGGTTCAGGTGGATCCGCAGAATGCCCGGCTGGTGCACCCCAATGGGAGGTCGGAGATATCCCTCTCCGCCTATGACGCCTTCGCCCTTGTGAAGATCCCCGTCGGCTGGTGGGCGCTGGGTGCCGTCGTGGGGGCCTCCGTGCCCGGCTACCGGAACCGGGAAAGATTACGGGACATCGAAGGCCGCGCGTTAAAGGCGGGTACGATCTCTCCCGGCCAGTCCGAGGCGGGGTTTGTGTACTTCTCCCTGCCTGAGGAGCAGCAGAGCCTGGACGGCGATCGGGTAGTCCTGGTCCTCATGGATGCCGGGGGTCGGGAAATTCCCTACGAGATCCCCATTCACGGACAGCGAGACATCCCGAAACCCGCCAAGCCGGTCGAGGCGCCGCCCCCTCAACCCAACAGCCGAATCCAGGGAGGGAGCGACGGGATCATCATCCGCAGTCCGGCCCCATGAAGATCGACGATTTCCGAAGAGGGGCCGGGTGAAACGGGATGCTGCTTCCGGGCGACTGGAGGCATTTTCCACGGACAGGGCGCCCGACGCCGTTGGGAGACGGCTGATCGGGGGGAAGGCATGGCGACGCCCCTCTCAGGGGTCGTTGGGGCCTGCCCGGCGCGAGAAGGGCCCGGGAACGTGGCCGATCCATTCGGCGGCTCCTGATCCTGCCCGCGATCGCCGAAGAGCGGCTCGTTGCACTCTCCGGCCTGCCTGAGATCAGTCAGACATCCCCGGGCCCCCGATCCGCGGCCACGAGCGCCGGCAGGCTGCCGTCTCCGTGCCTGCAGGCGCTGACTTCCCCGGGCCACCCCCCGAGAAGGCCTGCCTCTCCGGTTCGGCGGTCGCGGGACGGGGCGGTCGCCCCGCAGGGTCCGGGTGCGGGAATTCCTGTGACGGGGTGCTGAAGAGCATCCTCGCGATGGCACGGCCGGGCGGCATCGAAACCCGAACAGGGAGACGCGCGCGAAAAAAGAGGCGGAAATGACTGATCTCAGAAGAATGCGCCTGTATGCGACCGGCGCCCTAGCGGCCATGGCCGCGCTCTACGTGCTGTCGAAGAGCCTGGAGCATCGCGCGCTCTTCTGGGGCTGCGCGGCGGCCTTTGCCGAGGCGGCCATGGTCGGCGCCCTGGCAGACTGGTTCGCGGTTGTGGCGTTGTTCCGGCATCCCGTGGGGCTTCCCATCCCGCATACCGCGATCATCCCATCCAATCAGGATCGGATCGGCAGGACGCTGGCACACTTCGTAGTGAAACACTTCCTCAGCGGGGAGGCCGTGGGGCAGCGCTTTGAGCGGATGGATTTGACCGCCAGAGCGGCCGAGTGGCTGTGGGCCAACGCCGGGCGGGTGGCGGAGCAGGTGCGCTCGGCGGCCCCCGTGCTGCTCCGGGTGCTCGACGATGAGGACGTCCGGCGGCTCCTACACGAGACGATCCTGGCAAGATTGCGGGCCGTCGAGATCGCGCCGCTGGCCGGAAAGGCGCTCCAGGGGCTCACGGCCGGCCAGCGGGGGGATCTCGTCCTGGATGCGGCCGTCGCATTGGCCGAGGAGCTGGTGCGCGCCAATCAAGAGTTCATCCGGGCGTATGTACGACAGCGCATCCCCCTGCCCGACCTTCCCGGGGTGTCATTCGTCAAGGATGTGTTGGGAGACAGCATCGGGCGGAGGGTGGCCGAGGCCATGCTGGAGAGCCTGCGGGAGGTGCGATTGCAGGCAAGCCACCCTCTCCGGCAGCAGTTCCGCAGCAAGCTGACGGACTTGGCCGAAGCGCTTCAGCACTCGGAGGAGTATCGGCTCCAGGGGGAGGCGCTCAAGGAAGAGCTGCTCAGACATCCGGCGGTGGGGGGATACGTGGCCGAGAGCGTGCGCGGTCTGAAGCGGGATCTGGAGAAGGACCTCGCATCCCCGGACTCGCGGTTCCGGGCGCAGGCGGAACACGTGGTGGTGCGGATCGCCCACCTCTTGATCGAGGATCAAGCGCTCCGGGCCAAGCTCAACGCCTGGCTCAGGTCCAGCCTGGTCGAGCTGGTCCAGCGGCAGGGCCCGGACGCGGGTCGGTTCATCCAGGAGCGCGTGCGCGCGTGGGACAGCGGCCAGTTCACCCGGACGCTGGAGGAGGCCGTGGGGCGGGACCTGCAATACATCCGGTTGAACGGGACGCTTGTCGGCGGCGCGGTGGGGCTGGCGATCTACATCGTGAGCGGATGGGTGTGGTAGAAGGGTGCCGGCTGTGCCAGACGGCCAGTGGTCGGGGCGCTGGGCCGGCCACGCGTGGAGCGCAGAATGGATAGCCAACAGAGTGAGTCGGCGGGAGGGGCCCGAGACCCGCGCCGCAGACTGCCCACACTCAGCCGTGAGAGCATGCTGCTTCTGCTCACGATGGCGGCGGGCAGCGTGGACGCCATCAGCTACCTGGGGCTCGGCCACGTCTTCACCGCCATGATGACCGGGAACACGGCGCTGCTCGGCCTGGCGGTGGGGCAGGGACAGGTCCTGGCGGCGCTGCGCAATATCCTGGCGCTGGCGGGATTCGCCGGCGGGGTGGCCATTGGCGCGGCGATCGTCCACCGGGATCCCCGTCAAGGCGACTGGCCTCCGGTAGTAACCAAGGCGCTGGCGTTGGAAGCGCTCCTCCTGGCGCTATTCGCCTCCATCTGGCACCTGACCGGGCCCGGTCGGGCCGGGATAGTGGTCTCCGTCATGATCGTACTGACGGCGGTGGCCATGGGGGTGCAGAGCGCGGCGGTACAGCGACTGGGTGTTCCGGGCGTCATGACCACCTATATCACGGGCACGCTGACGAATCTGATGGTGGACGTCGCGCGCTGGCTGCGTCCCGCAGATCGTGCGGTGGCTGTGCCCGCAGCCGCCGGGCCGGCCGGCCGCTCCGGCGGACCGGCGCCGCCCTGGGAGCGTCGACTCGGGCTCCTGGCCGCCGTGTTCCTCGTCTATGCGTTCGGGGCGCTGGCGGGAAGCTTCCTGCGGAACCCCACATTGTCCTTCGTCACCCTGCTCCCCTTCGCGGCGGTGGCGCTGGTGATCGGAAACGCGACCGCCCGTCGCTGGTCCCGGGAGGAGGACGTGCCGAAGAGCTCCTGGTCGGCCGGATCCTGAGGGGCCCCGCCGCGAGCTTGCATTGATTGGTCCGGGCGGCGGGGAGAGGAGCGCGGCATGTCTTCCGTTGCGATCCTTTGTCATTCTAACCCTTGCGGGAAACGGCCGGACAGTCTAAGGTAATACCACGCGTTTTGGTGCCTGAACTGATTTCACTCGATACGAGCCCAGGAGCCGACGTCGGCGGATTTCCGGGAAGGCGGAGGCTGCGGCGAACCGGAGTCCTGACACCACGAAGGAGGAATCGAGCATGCCGGGCGGGTTCAATGGAAAGTTTCTGCGTGTGGATCTGACCAAAGGCGCCACCACCATCGAGGAGCTCCCCGAGCTGACATATCGCATGTACCTGGGGGGAACGGCCATGGTGGCCTACCTCCTGCTGCGGGAGATCAAGCCGGGAACCGATCCCCTCGGGCCGGACAACGCGCTGGTTTTCGCCACCGGCCCGCTGAACGGGACGCCCGTGTCGGGCACCAACCGCTTCAGCGCCGGGGCCAAATCGCCGCTGACCGGCGGCTACTGCGAGAGCGAGTGCGGCGGCTGGTGGGGACCGGAGCTGAAGTTCGCCGGGCTTGACGGGATCATCGTCACCGGCCAGTCCTCCCGTCCTGTCTACCTGTGGATCACCGACGGGACGGTGGAGCTGCGGGACGCGGCGCACGTCTGGGGCAAGGCGTCCGGCGAGGTGCAGGATCTCCTCACGGCCGAGACCGACAAGCGGGCCCGCGTCCTCCAGTGCGGTCCCGCCGGCGAGCGGGTCGTGCGTCTTGCAAACATCGTCAACGAACTGAAGCACTTCGTCGGGCGCGGCGGCCTGGGGGCCGTGATGGGCAGCAAGAAGCTGCGGGCCATCGCCGTCCGGGGGCACGGGAAGCCGGAGCCCAAGGATCCGGCGGGGGTCCAGGCGGTCATGAAGTGGTTCCGCGAGCACTACGACCGGGACGCGGACATGCTCCACAAGTTCGGCACGTCCCGGAACGTGGTGGCCATGGACAAGGACGGCATCCTGCCCAGCTACAACTTTAAGAAGGGGCAATTCGAGAAGGCCCGCGAGGTCAGCGGGCAGTACATGGCCGAGACCGTCATGGAGGACACGGGCACCTGCTTCGCCTGCGCCGTTGCCTGCAAGCGCGAGGTGAGCATCCCCGAGCTGGGGGTGACGTCCAGGTACGGCGGCCCGGAGTACGAGACCATCGCGGCCAGCGGACCGGCTTGCGGGGTGGGGGACATCAAGGCGATCTCGAAGTTCCACCAGATCTGCGGCGAGCACGTCATGGACACCATCTCCGCGGGCATGACCATCGCTTTCGCCATGGAGTGCTTCGAGAACGGCATCCTGACCAGCAAGGACACCGACGGGATCGAGCTCCGCTTCGGCAATGCCGACGCCATGCTCGCCGTGGCGGACAAGATGGCCAGGCGGGAGGGCGTGGGGGACCTCCTGGCCGACGGGGCCAAGCGGGCGGCGGCGCGCATCGGCCGCGGGGCCGAGCGGTTTGCCCTGACGGTCAAGGGGCAGGAGATCCCCATGCACGAGCCGCGCGGCAAGCAGGGCCTCTCCCTGGCCTACGCCACTACGGCAACGGGAGCCGATCATATGCGGGCGCCGCACGATCCCGTATACGAGGGCTTCAACCCAAAGGGGGGGCATGCGCTGGAGTCCCTGGGGCTCGTCGAGGCCATGCCGCGCCTGGAGATGTCGCCACGGAAGGTGCGGGCGTTCTACTACGCCAACAACTGGTGGAGCGCATGCAGCGCGCTGGGTGTCTGCCAGCTGGCGGCGGTGCCGATCGACATGCTGGCCATCACGCAAGTCGTCAATCTGACCCGGGCGGTCACCGGGTGGGACACCAGCCTGTGGGAGCTGATCAAGGTGGCGGAGCGCGGCAAGGCCATGGCCCGCGTCTTCAACTGCCGCGAGGGATTCACACCCAAGGACGATCAACTGCCGAAGCGCCTCCACGAGGCCTTCATGGACGGGCCGTTGAAGGATGTGCGCATCGACCCTGACAAGTTCGACCGGGCCCTGCGCCTCTATTATCAAATGGAGGGGTGGGACCCGGAGACCGGCTGGCCGACTTTCGCCAAACTCGCCGAGCTGGGAATCGAGTGGGCCGCCAAGCCCGGAGATACCTGGTAGCGGTCACCCATTTATTTATCCGCAGATTACGCAGATGAGAGAGATCGCGCGGAACGGTCGATCCCGGTTGTGAGGCCCTTCCGAACCTATCTGTGCAGATCTGCGAAATCTGCGGATCAAAATGGGTCTTCCGGAAGGTAGCGCGGCGGTCATGCAGGGGACCGCAACCCGGCGGCCCGTTCAACTGGTTTGATGGACCACGGGGACCCCGGCGGCTCGTGCAGCTGGACCATCGGGGCTTCCGCGGTTCGTTTGTTTTTTGGGAGACCCGGCAGGCCGAGTGTGAAGCCGGCGGGAGGACGTGCATGCGGGCGGCCGTGTACAAGGAGAAGGGACTCCTCGTGGTGGAGGAGGTTCCCGACCCCGTGGTGGGGCCCCGGGACGTCCTGCTCAAGGTGAGCCACTGCGCCATCTGCGGGTCGGACCTCCATCGGTACAGCTACGGGATGCTGCGGCCCGGGGCCATCATGGGCCACGAGTATGCCGGAACCGTGGTGGCCCGCGGGGCCGAGGTGGACAGCTTCCAGATCGGCGACCGGGTGGTGCGCGCCGGCGGGAAGATCCACCCCTGGCGGGATGCGCCCCTGCTGCCCCCGCGGTTCAGCGCGCGCGAGCGCGGCCTGCTGCCCGAGACGAGGCCGGGGGCCTACGCGGAATACTTCGCCACCGACGCCGATTTGGTGATGCGGATTCCGGCCTCGGTCACCAGCCTGCAGGCCTCGCTGCTGGAGCCGCTGTGCGTGGCCCTGCACGCGATCCGGCTCTCGAAGCTTCGGCTGGGCGACCGGGTGCTGGTGATTGGGGCGGGGCCGATCGGGCTCCTGCTTCAGCAGTGCGCCTCGCTGGCGGGGGCCTCCCGCCTGTACGTCTCGGAGCCCAACGCAGCCCGCCGGGCCCTGGCCGGCCGGCTGGGGGCGGATCGAGTCTGGGACCCCCGGCAGACGGGCCTGGTGGAGGCGGTGCTGGGCGAGACGGGGAGCGGGGTGGAGGTGGCCTTCGAGTGCGCGGGGGGCGCGTCCACCTTCCAGGAGGGCCTCCAGGCCCTGCGCGGGCTGGGACAGCTGGTGGTCGTCGCGCTGAGCTGGGAGCCGGTGGACTGCCTCCCCGTGGACTGGGTGGCACGGGAGGTGGAGATCAAGGCGTCCTACGGCAGCCTGGCCGGGGAGTGGCCGATGGCGATGCATTTCCTGGCGCGCTGCCGGGTCCAAGTGCAGCCCATGATCTCGCGGGTCATCCCGCTGGAGGATATCCAGGCGGCGTTTCAAGAGCTGCTGAAGCCGGACACGGACTGGGTCCAGGCCGTCGTCGCGCTCGAATGACCGGCCCGCCTTCCGGGCCGGCGCGGCACGCAATTTTTCCTTGATTGCCGCGGTTGTCAGGCGTAGGGTAGCGCCCGTCGAATGCCCGGTGTCCTGGGGACTCGCAGAGGAGGGAGTTGCCATGAAAAGTCGGGAACGGCTTGGTGCTTCTGTCAGCAGGCGCTCGTTTCTGAAGGGGGCGGCAGCGGTCGGCGTGGGGGCAGGCTTGGCCGGACTCCCGCTCGGCAGGCCGGCCGGGGCGGCGGCAAAGGAGGTCAACATCGGGGTGCTCTATCCCACCTCTGGCTCCCAAGCTAGCTTCGGCCAGATGTGCGTGAACGCCACGAAGCTGGCGGTGGACGACATCAACGGCGCCGGCGGGATCAAGTCCCTGGGCGGCGCAAAGATCAACCCGACGTATGCCGACATTCAGAGCGATGCCGACGTGACCCGCAACCAGAGCGAGCGGCTGATGTCCATGGGGGGCCTGGCCGCGGCCACGGGCTGCTATGTGAGCACCTACACCCTGGTGGCCACCGAGGTGGCGGAGCGGTACCAGATCCCCTTCATCACGGGCTCCGTGTCGGACAACCTTACCGGCCGTGGGTTCAAGTACACCTTCGAGGTGTCGGCCAAGGCGAGCATGTTCGGGAACATGCAGATGGAGTTCGCCGCCAAGGTTGCCGGCAAGGGCAAGCGGGCGGCCATCATCTACGAGGATACCGACTACGGCACGGCCACGTCGAAAGGGGTCATCGACGGGGCCAAGCAGTATGGCTTTAACGTCGTCATGACCGAGCCCTACGCGGCGAAGTTCACCGACGCCACGCCGCTCGTCAACAAGATCAAGGCGGCCAAGCCGGACCTCCTGTTCCCCGTCTCCTACATCACCGACGCGCTGCTCATCATCCGGACGATGAAGCAGCTCAACGTCAATGCGGCGATCTTCGCCGGCGGGGCCGGCTACCTGATTCCCGACTTCTACAAGGACCTGGGGAAGGACTCCGACTATGTCTTTTCCGCCGCGGCCTGGAACAACGACATCAACTGCTCCGACGTGGCCAAGATCGCCGAGGCCTACCAGAAGCGCTACGGCGAGTTCCTCATGGAGCATGCCGGGGAAGCCTACGTCATGATGTGGGTCCTGGCGGACGCCATCGGGCGGGCGCGCTCGACGGACCCGAAGAAGGTGCGGGACGCCCTGGCCAAGACCAATCTGACCAAGGGTCCCGGATCGGTCATGCCCGGCTGCCACGTCCAGTTCGACGAGCACGGCTGGAACAAGCACGTCCATCCCGTCATGGTCCAGTGGCAGAGCGGGAAGCTCCGGTGTGTCTATCCGGAGTCGGATGCGCGGGTAAAGCCGATCTGGCCCGTTCCGGCCTGGGACAAGCGCGGCTAGAACGGTGAGGCCGAGTCAAGACCACACCTAGGCGGACCGTCTCAGGAGGCCGGGGGGCCGGGGCCACGTCCCGCGGTTCGGGTGCGCGGCTCCGGCCCCTCCTGTGCTATGGATCTCACGACCATCCTTCAGGCCGTCGTGACGGGTGTGCTCACGGCGGGCATTTACGCCCTGGTTTCCATTGGCCTGACCCTCATCTTCGGCGTCGTGCGCATCGTGAATTTCGCCCAGGGCGAATTCGTGATGGTGGGCATGTTCGTCACCTACTGGCTCTGGAAGCTCTGGGGGATCGACCCCTACCTCTCCCTGTTCATCGTCATGCCCGTGCTGTTCTGCTTCGGGGTGCTGGTGCAGCGATTCCTGCTCCAGCCCATCATGCGCGCCCCGGACCTGGCGCAGATCTTCATGACCGTGGGCCTCTCGGTCGTCCTCATGAACGCCGCCCTCTTCTTCTTCACGGCGGACTTCCGCTCGGTCAAGACGGTGTACGCCGAGTGGGCCTGGCGGCTGGGAGGCGTCACGATCCCGATTCCCCGCCTGTTCGCGTTCCTGGGCGCCGTCCTCCTGTCGGGACTCCTCACACTCTTCCTTTCCAAGACGGACACGGGGAAGGCCCTTCGAGCGGTGGCGCAGGACCGAGAGGTGAGCATGCTCCTGGGGATCAACCCGGAGCGGATGTACCTCTTCGCGGTAGGCCTGGGCGCCGCCCTGGCCGGCGCGGCGGGGAGCCTGATCGTCCCCTTCTTCTACGTCTTCCCGACGGTGGGTGTGACCTTTGTGCTCATTTCCTTTGTGGTGGTGATCCTGGGCACCCTGGGCAGCGTGCAGGGGGCCTTGCTGGCCGCCTTCATCGTGGGAGTGGCGGAGTCATTGGGGATCCTGTTTGCCGGGTCGGACCTGGGGCTGGTGACAGTCTACGCCATCCTGGTGGCCGTCCTGGTGTTCAAGCCTTCGGGGCTCATGGGTTGACGGAGGCGCCGGGATCGGGAACGGCCGGGAGAAGCTGCCCTCGCACCTGAGAGGCAATGGATGGCGACTGGAGCGGGGCAGGAGGAACGCGTGGCGCGCGAAGCCGGGGGGAAAACCGGGAAAGGCATGGGAGTCCCGGGGCGATATGTCCCGGCCATGATCCTGGCGTTCCTGGTGGTCCTCCCCTTTTTGCTGCCCAACCCGTTCTACGTCCACATCGTCATCATGATGGCGGTCTTTGCCGTCCTGGGCGGGGCCTGGAATCTTATCGGCGGTTACGGCATGCAGCTCTCTCTGGGGCACGCGGCCTTTTTCGGGACGGGGGCCTACGTCTCGACCATGCTCATCAACCACTATCCCATCTCGCCCTGGATCACCCTCTGGATCGGCGCGGCGGCCGCCCTGGCCCTGAGCGTCCCCGTGGGGATCATCTGCTTCCGGCTGCAGGGGCCCTACTTTGCCATCGCCACCATCGGTCTGGCGGAGGCGCTTCGGCTGCTGGTGCTCCACTTCCGCGAGATCACTAACGGCTCCCTCGGGCTCACCGTTCCCTACAGGGGGAATGCCCCCTGGCAATTTCAGTTCAACTCCAAGTTCCCCTATTACTACCTGGCGCTGGCGTTGGCCGTGGGGATGGTCTTGCTGGCCCGGCGGATGGAGCGGATGCGGCTGGGGCATTATCTGGTGGCCATCGGTCAGGACCAGCACGCCGCCGAGGCGCTGGGGATCAACTCGACCTGGGCCAAGGCACAGGCCTTGGCCCTCAGCGCCTTCGTCACGGGACTGGTGGGCGTTTTCTACGCCCAGTACACCTATGTCATCCATCCCGACTCCGTCTTCAGCCTGGCCATGAGCGTCCAGATCGCCCTGGTCGCCATCGTGGGCGGGGTGGGCACGGCCCTGGGGCCGGTGCTGGGGGCGATCTTCATGGAGTCCTTCATTCAATTCACCCAGATCGCTTTCGCCGGCCAGTACCCCGGCCTGGAGCTCTTGGTGTACGGCTGCCTCCTCATCGCCGTCATCTTGTGGCGGCCGCGGGGTGTGATCCCCTGGTTCGAGCGGCTGTATTCGGTTTTGCTGCAGCGGCTCCCGACCCTGGGTGGGGCGCGCCCATGAAGGGAGGCATCCTGCTCGGTGTGGAGGGCCTGGCCAGGCGCTTCGGTGGGATTCAGGCCGTGGCGGGACTCTCCTTTGACGTGCAGGAAGGCGAGATCTTGGGTGTGATCGGCCCCAACGGCTCCGGGAAGACCACCACCTTCAACCTCATCACGGGCTTCTACCGGCCCGACCGGGGTCACGTCCGGTTCGCTGGCGAGGACATCACGGGCCTCCCGCCATACACGGTGTGCGCCCGAGGCCTGTGCCGAACCTTCCAGGTGGCCCGGCCGTTCAAGGAGATCTCCGTCCTCCGGAATGTCCTGATGGGGGCGCTCCTTAGGTACCCGAAGCCCGGCGCGGCCGCCGGGCGCGCGGAGGAGGCGCTGCGTCTGGTGGGGCTGGAGGATCGGGCGCACTCCGACGCCGGGAGCCTGACCACCATCGATCAACGCCGCCTGGAGGTGGCCCGCGCCCTGGCCACCGAGCCCCGGCTCCTCCTCCTGGACGAGACCATGGCCGGCCTCACCCCGACGGAGGTCGAGGTGGCCATCCACCTGATCGGGCGCCTCCGGGAGCGGGGGCTCACCATCGTGGTGGTGGAGCACGTGATGCGCGCGGTCATGTCCCTCTCCGACCGGATCGTCGTTCTGGATCAGGGACTGAAGATCGCCGAGGGATCCCCGGCCCAGGTCGCGTCCGACCCCCGCGTCATCCAGGCCTATCTGGGCAAGGAATACCGGAATGCTTGAGGTGCGCGATCTGGACGTCGCCTACGGAAAGGTCCCGGCCCTCCAGGGCATCACCCTTCGGGTGGCCGAGGGGGAGAGCGTGGCCGTTCTGGGGGCCAACGGGGCGGGGAAGTCTACGCTCCTGCGGACCATTTCCGGACTCCTGCGTCCCCGGCGGGGAAGCGTCCAGCTGGATGGCGCGCGGCTGGACCAGCTCCCCGCCTACGGGATCGCCGCCCTGGGAATCGCCCATGTCCCCGAGGGGCGGCGCGTCCTTCCGGAGATGACGGTGCAGGAGAATCTCGAGCTGGGGGCCTACCTGCCCGCGCCCAGGGCGCGCCGCGCGGAGACGCTGGCCTGGGTCTACGGGATCTTCCCCCGTCTTGCCGAGAGGCGGCGGCAGCTCGCCGGGACGCTGTCGGGCGGGGAGCAGCAAATGCTGGCCGTGGGCCGCGGCCTGATGCTGCGGCCGCGCGTCCTCATGCTGGACGAGCCGTCGCTGGGGCTGGCCCCCATCATCGTGGATATGACCTTCGAAAAGATCGCCGAGGTGCGGTGGCAGGGCATTGCCCTGCTTTTGGTGGAGCAGAACGTCCAGCGGGCCCTGAGCCTGGCGGACCGGGGCTACGTGCTGGAGGGCGGACGGATCGTCCTGGAGGGGACGGCGGCATCCCTCCTGGAAAATCCGCACGTCAAGGTGGCGTACCTGGGGCTGTGAGCCGCGCCGGAGGCGCCGGAGAGCCGATGCAACTGACCGACGAAGAGCGGCGGATCCTGGACGGGGAGGGCGGCGAGCCGCAGCGGCTGGCCCTGGGGGTCCTGGTCAAGCTGGGCCAGGCCTGCGGGGCCGAGCGGCTGGTCGAGATCGTCAGCGCGCACCTGGTGGCCTCCTCCTACCAGATCGCCGGCGAGGCGGGAATCGCCATCTACAGCCGGCTGGTCGAGCAGGGGGCGCGGGTCAAGGTCCGCACAACCTCCGACCCCGGCTCCATCGACTTCGCCCGCTGGCAGGAGTTCCGGACGCCGGCGGATTATGCGGCGCGGCAAGTCAAGATCGCCGAGCTACTGAATCAGATGGGCGTGATCCCCACCTGGACCTGCACTCCCTACACCACCTTCAACGTCCCCCGCTTCGGCGACCATTTGGGCTGGTCGGAATCCAGCGCGGTGGTCTTCGCCAACTCGGTGATCGGCGCCCGAACCAACCGGCTGGCCGCCTACGTGGACCTGTGCGCCGCCCTCACGGGCCGGGTGCCGTACTTCGGCCTCCACTGCCCAGAGAACAGGCGCGGGCAGGTGCTGTTCACGCTGGCTTCCGACCTGGCCCAGGATTTCGCGGATCACTATTTTCCGGCGCTCGGATACCTGGTGGGGCAGACGGTCGGCGACAAGATTCCGGTCATCGCCGGTGTGCGCCAGGCCAGCTTCGACCAGCTGAAGGCCTTCGGCGCCGCCTCGGCAGCCAGCGGCTCGGTGGCGCTGTATCACATGGTCGGCATCACCCCGGAGGCGCGGACGCTGGAGGAGGCGTGCGGCGGGCACGTCCCCGGCGAGCAGGTCCGGGTCGGCCGAGGCGAGATCGCCCAGGTGATGGAGCAGATGGGCGCCGTGACCGAGGGGCCCGTGGACGTGGTGGGGGTGGGCTGTCCCCACGCCTCCATCGACCAGATGCGGCGCTATGCCGCGCTGCTGGAAGGCCAGCGGGTGCACCCCGACACCCAGCTGTGGGTCTGCACCAACACGGTGGTCGAGGAGATGGCCCGCACGATGGGGTACGTGGACATCATCGAGCGGGCCGGGGCGAAGCTGATGGTGGGCACCTGCCACAACGACTGCCCACTGGAGGCCTGGGGCTTCCGGCGGCTGGTCACCGACTCCGGGAAGTTCGCCTACTACACCCCGACCACGGTGGGGAGCCAGTGCGTGTTCGCCAGCACCGAGGCCTGCATCCGGGCGGCCATCGCGGGAAAGGTGGAACGGCCATGAGCGATCCCCGTCGCGTGCTCAAAGGGCGCGGCTGCGCTGCCGGAGCATTCGAAGGCGAGGTGGTGGTGTCGAAACGGCCCTTCGGATTCTGGCAGGGCCTTGACCCCCAGACGGGGGTGGTGATCGACAAGCGGCACGACCTGTGCGGCACGACCATCAAAGGCAAGGCGTTCGTCTTTCCCTACGGGCGGGGCTCCACCGGCACGCCGGGCATCTTCCTGGAAGCGGTGCGAAACGGCTGCGCCCCGGCTGCCATCGTGAACGTCCGGAGCGAGCCGATGATCGTGATGTGCTCGATTCTGGCGGAGGCATTCTTCCAGGTGGCGATCCCGATCGTGGACGGTCTCGACGCCGATCCGCAGGCGGCGCTGGAGACCGGCGATCGAGTTCGGATCGACGGCACGACCGGCGTGATCGAGCTCCTGTCCCGCGGCTGAGCGCCCGACGGCAGAGTGCGGGCGCGGGGGGAAGATCGGAGGACGACGCATGGCGACGCGCGAAGAGATTCTCGCCCAGGTGACCGAGCGGGCCGTATACAACGAGATGACGTACTATGGGTGAACGCAGGCCGTGCTTGCGGCTCTGCAAGCCACGCTTGACGTCGGCGACGAGATGCTTTTCAAGGCAGGCAGCGCCCTTGCGGGCGGGGTGGTCGGACACGGGGAGACCTGCGGGGCGCTCACCGGCTGCATCATAGCCATCGGCTCGGTCGTCGGGCGGGCACGCCTAGAGGACCTCGAAGCCTTCCAGCGGGCCAAGATCCCAGCGCAGGAGATGTACCAGCGCTTCCGGGACGAGATCGGCGACAGCCTCTGCGCGAACATCCACAAGATCAAGTTCGGGCGGTGGTACGACCTCGCCAATCCGGCCGAGGTGAAGGCCTTCCACAAGGCGGGGGGGCACGATCGCGCCGGCTGCCCGGAGGTGTGCGGAAAGGCCGCCCGGATCGCCGCCGACATCATCCTGGAACTCCGCGAGGAGGCGTGACGGGCCCGATTCGGGCAAGACGTGCAAGGAGAGCATCATGGCGTCCATCCAGCCCTATTGCGCCCCGGGGGTGTTCGATCCCGCCGGCTACATCCAGGCCGTGAGGGTGAGCGGCGCCCAGACGTTCCTCTTTCTCTCGGGGCAGGTGGCGTACGATCCCACGGGCGGTGTGGCGCACCCCGGAGATTTTGCCGCCCAGGCCCGCGCGGTCTTCGCGGCCGTGCGGGCGCAAGTGGAGGCGGGCGGCGGGACGCTGGCGAACGTGGTGAAGCTGACCACCTACCTCACCGACATGCGGCGCCGGGCGGACCTCTTGCCGATCCGGGAGGAGTTCTTCGGCAAGAAAATGCCCCCCTCCACCCTGGTGGCGGTGAGCGCCTTGGCCCATCCGGACTGGATGATCGAGGTCGAGGCCATTGCCGCGATCTGACAAGAGGCCGCGCGGCCGCGATAGGCTCCACGGCCGGACGGCGGACCCCGCTTCTCCACACATCCGAGGTGCAGCCCATGCCTCCGACCCACCACCTGCCGGCGGACAATCCCGGTTTCCTTGACACCCTGACGTGGGACCATGAGCGGGCCCGAACGCTGGCGCTGCAGGCCCTTCGGGACGGGCGCTTCCGCCGGCTGGCCCAGGCGCTCTCCTCCGACTCCGGCGGCGCGAAGGCCTCTCTAGAGCGAATCGTCCGGCAGGCCTCGCGGCCCCCCGTGACTCTGTTCCCGGGTTCGGCCCAGGTGCTGCCGGGAGAGCTCTGGCTGCTGGGCGAGCTGCCGGATGGAGAACAGCTGCTGCTGGCCGTGTCCGCGGGGCAAATCCCCCCCCAGCGGGGAGGAGGCCTGCGTCCCTTGTGCAGCCTCCGATTTGAAGGCTCGGGCGTGGCGGGCGAGGCGGCCGCGTTCCCGATGGACCTCGTCCATCTGCGGGCCTTCCTGCGCCGCGTGGCGCCCCAGGTCGCCCCGGTCCCGCCGTCCCGCCCCGGCCTCGGCATCGGCTGCCGGATGGGCGTCCTGGATCTTCCGGTGGCGCTCCGAACGGTCAGCCGGTTCGATCTCTGCGCCTCGGTCATCCAGAGCTCCGTCTATCGCGAGCTCGCTCCCCTGGAAGAGCTCGCCGGCTTCCCGCCGCCAGAGATCGAGCTGCCGGGCGTGGGGAAGGTGCCGCTGGGGCATACGGGGCAGTCCATCACCGGCCAATTCCTGGCCATGATGGCGGCACGCCTCAAGCTGGGAGACCGGACACCCATCGCGGCGGATGCCGATCATCTGCCCCTGCGGGGGATGTCGCCGGAGGGGCGCCGGTTGGCGCGCCGCCTGGTGCGGGAGGCCTCCGACCGGACGCTCTACACCCTGGACCCGCATTTCTGCCTGTACGGCGGCGACGCCATTCTGGGCGAGGCGTTGTTCCAGGGACGGCAGCCGGAGCTGGAGACGGCGTTCCGCCGCCGGTTCTCGGCCGGCGAGCAGCGGGAGCTGCTGACCCGATTTGCTGGCCGCCGGTTCCGCGTGCCGGACCCGGCCGGCGGCCGCGGTCACGAAATCTCATTCGGCCGCGCCGAGGTACAGGATGCCGCCCTGCGGTTTCAAGAGCCGCTGCGGGCGATCGAGGAGGCGTGCGCGGAGATCCGGCAGGTGAAGGTCGGGGCCCCCTTCGTCGTGGAGGTCTCCATCGACGAGGTGCCGGGCCTCAGCGAGCCGTTTCACTTCTACTACCTGGCGTCGGAGCTTCGCCGCCGCAGCATTCCCCTGTTCTCCCTGGCGCCGGGCCTGGGTTTCAGCAAGCTGGATGTGGATGTCCGCGACGCCCGGGGAGCGTTCGAGCGCCGGGTGCGGGTCCTGGCGGGGGTGGCCGCCCACTTCGGCGTCGTCATGGGCATCCACTCGGGAGACGGCAAGAGCGTCCGGACCCGGCGGCTGCTGTCCCGCGCCACGGGGGGGAACTTCTGGTATAAGATCTCGCCGGACCGCCAGCGAAATTTCTTCGCGGCCCTGTTCCGGTGCCCGCGAGGGTCGGAGGGGAGGCGCCTGTTCGACCAGATCTACCGGCTGACCCTCGCCCGGGTGATCCGGCTGGCGCTGTCCGCGGGGGGCGAGACCGAGCGCGTTGCCCGCCAGACGCTGGGGACGGTGGCCGGAGGGCGAGGCCTCTCGCGGGCGGTGGCGACGCAGCTGATGGGGGCGCTGGGAGGGGAGGAGCGCGGCCGCCCGGCCCGGATCCGCTGCCTGCTGACAGACGTACATGCCGCCTCGCCGCGCCAGATCCCGGGCGATCTCGAGGATGGGATCACCCACGACTACGCGTTTACCGCCGTCGGCGAGCGGGATGCCCGCGGTCGTTTCCTCAATCGCGGCCGATTCTTTCGGCTGTCTCCGGAGGCCCTCCGCATCTACCACCGCCTGGACGCCAGGTATCTCACGGATCTGATCCGCTCGCTGGGCCTCGACGGAGGGGGCACCGGCGGGGGGGCTTGAAAGGGCCGGACTGCCGATTGGAGGGGCAAGAGGGTCATGGCAACCTTACAGCTGGGATTCCTGGCCTCGCACGGCGGCAGCAACATGCAGGCGATCATCGACGCGTGCAAGGCCGGGCGGCTGGATGCGAAGCCCCGCGTTGTGATCAGCAACAACTCCGAGGCCATGGCCCTGCAGCGGGCCAGGGCCGAGGGCATCCCGCACTACCACATCAGCGCCCTCACCCACCCGGGACCCCGGGAAGACAAAGAGATGCTGCGCGTCCTGCGAATGCACGGGGTGGATACGGTGATCCTCGCCGGCTACATGAAGATCCTGGGGCCCGTCACCCTGCGGGCCTATGCCGGCCGCATCCTGAACATCCATCCGGCGCTGCTCCCCAAATTCGGCGGCAAGGGCATGTACGGAAAGCGCGTGCACGAGGCGGTGCTGGCGGCAGGAGAGAAGGTCACCGGCGTGACCATCCACCTGGTGGACGAACACTACGACGCCGGTCCGATCGTCAACCAGCGCCAAGTGCCCGTCCTGGAGGGGGACACGGCAGAGACGCTGGCCGCGCGGGTACTGGTGCAGGAGCACCGCCTGTACGTGGAGACCCTCCAGAAGATCTGCCGCGGCGAGATCGTCCTGCCATCGGGCGCGGCCGGGAATCGGCAGGGAGAGATGCCGCGCATGCCGGACGGAGACGAGCCAGGATGAGCCAGCCAGAGGTTATAACTCCCGGCAGAGACTCGCGGACAGGCAATTTCGAATTCAAGGGTCCACCTTCGTTCTGGTGTCCCTGCCCCTCACGCCTTGCCGGATCCGGTGTCCCCCTCTCCGATGTCCCAGCGCCTCACCAGCTCGATCGAATCCAGATCCAACTCGGACAGCTGAAGCGAGCCTCCGGGCGGGACTGCCCCAGTTCTCCACAGATAGGTCCCCAAGGCCTTCTCGGCCTCGCACGCCCACAGATCCTCGCCGCCCGCCACTCGACGATGGGTCACCTGCTCGGCCTGGGCCATTGCCTCGGGCAGAATGGCCACCCGCACGGGCTCCTGGTGCCCATCCGGGTGTTCCACCACGAACGTGCGCGTGCTGCCGGCCGTGGAGTCTTCCTCCGGGTCCGGCCAGAATCGAAACCCGTTCAGTGTCACACGCGACACGAGGGGCTGACCGGCCGCGCTCTGCGCCGCCTTCGGCTCGGCCGGCTCTTCGCTCCGCCTGGCCGCGGCCGCCCGGACGGCATTCCGGAGAATGTCCGGCGTCGTCGGCTTCCGTAGGAAATCGGTGGCCCCGAGCTTCATGGCATCGACGGCGAGCTCGATGGATCCGAAGGCGGTCACCATGATAATCCGCGGCGCCGGGTTGCGAGCCTTCATCTGACGGAGCGTCTCCAGCCCGTCCAGCCCCGGCATGCGTTGGTCCAGCAGCACGACGGTCCACCGGGAGCCATCCCCGAACTGCTTGAGGCCGTCCTCTCCGTCGGTCGCCTCCGCGACCTGATATCCCGCCCGCTCGAGCGCGAGACGCATTGATCGCCGGATCTCCTCCTCGTCCTCCACGATCAGCACGGATGTCCTCATGCCCTGCTCCTTGCTGCCGGGGGATCCCCGTTCCTCAGGGGCGCCCGCGGCACAGTAAAGGTGAAGACGGCCCCCTGCCCCGGATCCGAGTGTACGGTGATGTGTCCCCCGTGCGCGTCCACAATCCGCTTGGCAATTGCCAGGCCGAGCCCCGCGCCGCCGCTGGGGCGTCCGGGAACCTGCACGAATCGCTCGAAAATGTGCGGCAGGTGCGCCGCCGGGATGCCGTGCCCCGTATCCGCGACGGCCACCCCCAGGCGGCCGTCTTCCTGGAACACCCTCACCCGGACCGCCCCGCCGGATGACGTGGCGCGAAGGGCGTTGGTGAGCAGGTTGATCACCACCCGCTCGATCTGCAGGCGATCGGCCAGGACGGGCGGCAGTCCCGGGGGGATCTGCAGGATCAACGCGACACCGTGCTGCTTGGCGCGCGGCCGGATTTCCTCCACCGCGCTCGCGACTGCGTCCTCCAGCGGCATGGGCGCGACCCGAGGTGCACTCTGGCCGGCGTCCAGCCGGGAGAGGTCCAGCAGATCGTGCGTGAGCCGCTCCAGGCGGGCGCACTCCCGACGACAGGCCTCAAGAAGGTCCCGCTGCGGCGAGGTAAACGCGGTCGCCTCTTCCAAGAGCAGGAGGAGATTCATCTGAATGCTGGTGAGCGGCGTCCGAAGCTCGTGGGACGCCGTCGCGATGAACTCGGACTTGAGCCGATCCACTTCGCGCAGGTGCGTCACGTCTTCGAGGAGGCTCACGGCCCCCAGCAGCCGCCCGTCGTCCCCGTGCATGGGGGTGGTGCGCAGGCGAAACGCGCGCTCGGCCCCATCCACCGCCAGCGGAAGGACGGCGGTGAGGCCCTCGCCGGCCACCGGGCGCTGGGAGCGGAGCGCCTCGGCCACCGCCAGGGCGAGGTGGCTGTCTCCCGCCACGGCGTCGATGGGCCGTCCGGCGACGGTGGCGGCCGGACCGAACACCTCCTCCGCCGCGGGATTGACCCGGATGACCGCCCCCTGCGCATCCGTGATGACGACCGGATCATACAGGGAATCGATCGCGGCGGTCGTCATCTGCTGGGCCATAAACACCTTGCCGAGATCCGAGCGGCGCACCTCCCGGATCCGCTCCGCCATCCGATTGAAGTCCGCCGCCAGTTGCCCGACCTCGTCCTGCGTCCGGACCTCGGCCGTGGCCTCGAGATCTCCGCCGGCGATCCGGGCAGCCGTGGCGCGCAGGAGGCTGAGCGGCCGGACGATCCGGTTGGCGAGCACCAGCGCGGCGAGGAATCCGGCGAGCACCAGCGCGCCGGCGATTCCCAGCGTGGTGCGGAACCAGCGGTTGGCGACGCCGGTGGCCGCCGCCGCCCTGGCCTCCATGGCGCGCTGGTTGATCTCGAGCAGGTGCCCGCAATCCTCCCGGAGGTGCCTGGCCGCACCGGCGGGATCCCCCAATTCCCCCTCATGCCCCTTTGAGCCGCCGGAGGGGCGAGAGCTCAGCCTGGCGAGCCAGGCGTCCACCTGCCGGTAGTACGTGTCCCGGTCCGCCGTGATGGCGGCGACGGTCTCCGCCTCACCCACCTCGGTGATGTTGTTGGCGGCATCCACCAGGGCCCGGTCGAACCGGCCGCGCTCTGCAACAAGCTCTTGCCGGGCGGCCGCGTTGCCGAGGCTCATGTCCAGGCGCGCCACTTCCTGGCGCCCCAGGCTCTCCCGCATGATCTGGGCCGCGACGATCGAATCGTAGTTGTTCGCGAGAATGCTCCGGGCGACTCCTCCCATCTCGCGCAGATGCCAGGCGCTCCAGGCGCCCAGGAGGACCAGGGCGATCGTGAAGGCCAGGTATCCCAGGAAGAGCTTGGTCCGAATGCCGCGGCCTTGCCACGCGCGCCCCCGGAAGAACATCCGCCGCACGGCGCCCTCCCACCCAGTGTGCATGTCGCTACTCGTCCGCCAGCCGGTACCCCACCCCCTGCTCGGTGAGCAGGTACCGCGGATGGGTCGGGTCGGGCTCGAGCTTGCGGCGCAGCTGACCCATGTAGACCCGGAGGTATTGCGCCTGCTCTTCGTAGGCGGGCCCCCAGACCTGGGTCAAGAGTTGTCGCTGTGTGACCACTTTGCCGGCATACTTGATGAGCGTGGACAGGAGGCGGTATTCGATGGGGGTCAGGTGCACCTCCTGCCCGCCGACGGACACCCGGCGATGCACGAGATCGATCTGGAGCCCGCCAAGCGCAAAAGGCCCCTCTGGGTCGCGCCCCCGCGAGTCGGTGCGCTGCGCCCGGCGCAGGACCACCCGAATTCGGGCGAGGAGCTCTCCCACCCCGAAGGGCTTCGTGACGTAGTCATCCGCGCCAGCGTCCAGGGCGGCGATCTTGTCGCGCTCCTGCCCATGCGCGGAGAGCACCAGGATGGGCATCTCGCTCCACTCCCGCACGCGTCGGATCACGTCCAGCCCGTCCAGATCGGGCAATCCGAGATCCAGGATCAGGAGGTCCGGCTGGCGCGTCTCCGCCTCCCGCAATCCGTCGGCCCCGGTGGCCGCCTCGATCAACTGGAAGCCGTGGTGCGGCAGCGTCATGCGCAGGAAGCGCCGGATCTGGGGATCGTCCTCCACGACCAGAACCAGCCCGCCGGATGGTCGCGCGGGGGACTCGGCCGGAGTCGATGGTGTCGCTTGTGGCGACGGCTCAGGCGTCATGGGGCACCTCCGGCGGCGGCTCCGTGGCCGGAAGGGTGAACCGGACCAGCGCCCCTCCACCCGGCCGCGTCGCCGCCCAGATCCGGCCGCCGTGGGCCTCGATGACAGCCCGGCAGATGGCCAGACCGAGTCCCACGCCGCGGGTTGGGGCCTCGGGCCGCCCGCGGTAGAATTTCTCGAACACGCGCTCCTCCTCTCCCGCCGCAAAGCCCGGTCCCTGGTCGGCCACCTCGACTTGGACGGCGTCCCCGACGTGGAGGGCTGCGATCGCAATGGGCGTCCCCGGGGGGGTGTACTTGGCCGCATTGTCGAGGAGGTTCACGAGCACCTGCTCGATCAGGACCCCGTCGAGCTGTACCAGGGGGAGATCATCGGGCGCGGCCACATGAACCGGGTGGTGCGCCAGGCGCCGTTCCAGGCGCGTGAGGGTGGATCCGATGACATCCTCGAGCGGGTGCCATTCCTTCTTGACGGTGACCGCCCCGGACTCCAGGCGCATCATGTCCAGGAGATTATTCACGAGGCGCGTGAGCCGCTCCATCTCCTCGTAAACGGACTGGAGCAGCTCCCGCCAGGTCGCCGGATCCAGGGGGTCCTTCTCCTCGAGCAGGGTGCTGACGGTGCCCATCATCGAGGTGAGGGGGGTGCGGAGGTCGTGGGAGACGGACGAGAGCAGGGAATTGCGAAGCCGCTCGTTCTCCGCCCGGAGCTGGGATTGCTGGGCCTCCACGGCGACCTGGGCGCGCTCGTAGGCGACCGCCGCCTGATTGGCAAAGGCCTCCAGCAGGTGGAGCTGCTCCGGCACCTGGAACGCATCGGGATCCCCCGAACGAACGGCCAGCACGCCGGCGCTTCCACGGGAGGTCCGGAGGGGGACAAACAGCGCCGTGGCGGCCGGCAGGGTGCCGGTCCCCCGCCCAGCCATCTGCCCGTTCTGGAGCGCCCACTGGCACGCACCCAGCTCGGTGGTGTTCTGCAGAAACTCCGCATCCTGGCCGATCTGCCGCAGTGTCTCCCCCCGCCCGTCGGGCAGGATAAAGACCGCGGCCCCCCGGAAAACCTCCCCGATGTGCCGCACCGCTGCGCGGAGGACTTCGACCGGGCCCCGAATGCTGGCCAGCTCGCGGCTCATGGCGTACAGGGCCGCCGTCCGTCGCTCGCGGATCCGGGCCGCGGCGGCCTGGGCCCGCATGCGGCTGGTGAGGTTGCTGATCACCACCGCCACGACCAGCATCACCGCGAAGGTGACCAGGTACTGTGTGTCCGAGACGGCAAAGCTATAGTAGGGCGTGACGAAGAAGAAGTCGAAACTCCCGACGCTAAGGACCGAGGCGAGGATCGCGGGCCCGAGGGGAGCCCGGGACGCCACGACCACCACGCCCAGGAGGTAGGCCATGACGATATTGTCACGCTCGAAGTACGGGAACATCGCCCACCCCAACGCTGTGCAGGCACTGACCACGCCCATCGCGATCGCATAGTCCCGCCACGGGGGACGCCGGGGCTGGACCGGACGGGAGCCCCCCGCGGCGGCCCCTTCGCCGCTGATGACCGAGATGTCGATCTCGCCGCTGCCGCGGATAAGCGTGTCGGCAATGGAGCCGGTGATGAGGCGCCGCCAGACCGGCTGCTTGGGTTTGCCGATCACGATCCGTGTGACGTTCCGCTCGCGGGCATAGGCGAGCAACTCCTCACCGATGCTGGTCCCGGTCAACATGACCGTTTCCGCGCCCAGCTGCTCGGCCAGGCGGAGGGTCTCGGCAAGCCGGGCCCGATCAGCATCGGGGAGGGGAAGCGGGCGGGCGGTGTCGACGTAGGCGGCAATCCATGGGGCGCGCAGCGCGGTCGCCATCCGCTTGGCCGCCCGCACGACCCGGGGCGAGTCGGGGCTCGGACTCACGGACACCAGGAGGCGCTCCGCCACGGGCCATGTCCCCGGCACGGCGTGCTCGCGCATGTAGCCCCGCATCGTGATGTCGACCCGGTCGGCGGTGCGGCGGAGGGCCAGCTCGCGCAGGGCGATCAGGTTGCCCCGGCGGAAGAAGTTGTGCATCGCCTCCTGCGCGTTGGCCGGGATATAGACCTTCCCCTCCTTCAGCCGCTCCAGCAGGTCATCCGGCGGCAGGTCGATGAGGGCGACCTCGTTCGCCTCGTCGAGGATTGCATCCGGCACCGTCTCGTGCACCATGACGCCCGTGATCTTGGCGACCACGTCGGTGAGGCTCTCGAGGTGCTGGATATTCAGCGTGGTGTAAACATCGATCCCGCAATCCAGCACCTCCTGCACATCCTGCCAGCGCTTGGCGTGGCGCAACCCCGGGGCGTTCGTGTGGGCGAGCTCGTCCACCAGCAGGAGGGCGGGACGCCGGGCCAGCGCGGCGTCCAGATCGAACTCAACCAGGGTGGTCGCGCGGTACTCCACGTGGAGGGCGGGCAGGCGTTGGAGACCGGCGAGCAAGGCCTCAGTCTCCGCCCGCCCGTGCGTCTCCACCCAGCCAAGGGCCACGTCGATCTGCTCGGCCTTGCGGGCCTGCGCCGCCTGGAGCATGGCATAGGTCTTGCCGACCCCGGCAGCCGCGCCCAGGAACACCTTCAGCCTCCCGCGGTGCTGGTGCTGTTCGGTGGCGGTCACCTGGGCCAAGAGCGCATCGGGATCGGGACGGCGATCTTGCATTGAGGGACCGTTAGGATTACTTCGCCTGATCGAGCGCCAGGTTCAGCTCGAGCACGTTGACCCGCGGCTCCCCGAGGAACCCGAGCTGGCGCCCTTTCGTATGGGCTGCCACGAGACCGCGAACCGTCTCTTCGCTCAGGTTCCGGACCTTGGCCACCCGGTGCACTTGGTACAGGGCGGCGGCGGGGGTGATGTCGGGGTCGAGGCCGCTGCCCGATGCCGTGACCAGGTCCACGGGGACCGTGGCGGTGTTCCCGGGATCCGCAGCCCGGAGGGCCTCGATCCGCGCCTGGACCGCCTTCTGGAGATCGGGATTGGTGGGCCCGAGGTTCGAGCCGGTGGACGACCCGGCGTTGTCCGGGAAGGGCGTGGTCGCCGACGGCCGCCCCCAGAAGTACTTCGGGTCGTCGAACGGCTGCCCGATCAGCGCCGACCCCACGGGCTTCCCGTCCTTCAGGATCAGGCTGCCGTTGGCCTGCGATGGGAACAGCAGCTGAGCGATCCCGGTGATCACCGCCGGGTAGATCAGGCCCGTGAGGACCGTCAGCGCCAGCAGGGAGACGATCGCCGGCCGAAGATGTTTGGACATGGCTGTCCTCCCTACACGAGTCGCAGAGCGACCAGGATCATGTCGATCGCCTTGATGCCGACGAACGGGATAATGATCCCCCCGAACCCGTACATCCACAGGTATCGACGGAGCACTGCGGCGGCCCCCAGGGGCCGGTACTTCACCCCGCGGAGCGCCAGCGGGACGAGCGCGATGATGATCAGGGCGTTGAAGATGACCGCCGACAGGATCGCACTCTCGGGCGTCGCCAGACGCATGATGTCCAGCGCCTTGAGGGCGGGGTAGGTGGTGGCGAAGGCGGCCGGGATGATGGCGAAGTACTTCGCCACGTCGTTGGCAATGCTGAACGTGGTGAGCGCGCCGCGAGTCATCAGCAGCTGCTTCCCGACCTCCACCACCTCCATGAGCTTGGTCGGGTTCGAGTCCAGGTCCACCATGTTGCCGGCCTCTTTGGCCGCCTGGGTGCCGGTGTTCATGGCCACGGCTACGTCCGCCTGCGCCAGGGCCGGGGCGTCGTTGGTCCCGTCGCCGGTCATGGCGACCAACCGCCCTTCGGCCTGGATGTCCCGGATGTACTTGAGCTTCGTCTCCGGCGTCGCCTGGGCGAGGAAGTCGTCCACCCCCGCTTCGGCGGCGATGGCTGCCGCCGTCAGGGGGTTGTCTCCCGTGATCATGACCGTCTTGATGCCCATCCGGCGCAGCTCGCCGAACCGTTCCTTGATGCCCCCCTTGACGATGTCCTTGAGCTGGATGACGCCCAGGACCTTCGCCCCTTCGGCCACGACCAGGGGGGTCGCCCCGTCCTTGGCGATCCGGTCCACGGATTTCCGGACGTCCGAAGGGACCGATCCGCCCTGCGCCGCCACGTAGGCCTCAATCGCATCGGCCGCCCCCTTCCGGATCTGGCGGCCGTCCAGGTTCACCCCGCTCATGCGGGTCTGAGCGGTGAAGGGGACGAAGGTGGCCCCCAGGCTGCGCAGGTCCCGCTCCCGTAGCCCGAAGCGCTCCTTGGCGAGCACGACGATGCTGCGGCCCTCCGGGGTTTCATCGGGAAGGGAGGACATCTGCGCCGCGTCGGCCAGCTCCTTCTCCGCGACGCCGGGCGCGGGCAGGAACGCCGTTGCCTGGCGGTTCCCCAGGGTGATGGTGCCCGTCTTGTCCAGGAGGAGGACGTCCACGTCGCCCGCGGCCTCCACCGCCCGGCCGGACATGGCGATGACATTCGCCTGGATCATGCGGTCCATCCCCGCGATCCCGATGGCGGAGAGGAGGCCGCCGATGGTCGTCGGGATGAGGCAGACCAGGAGGGCCACCAGCACGGTGACGGTGATCGGCGTCCCCTGGCCCGCCGCCTGGACGCTGTAGAGCGAGTAGGGCAGAAGGGTGGCGCAGGCCAGGAGGAAGACGATGGTCAGCCCCGCCAGGAGCACATCCAGGGCGATCTCGTTGGGGGTCTTCTGCCGCTTGGCCCCTTCGATGAGGGCGATCATCCGGTCCAGGAACGCCTCGCCCGGATTCGCCGTCACGCGGACGACGAGCCAGTCGGACAGCACCTGGGTGCCCCCGGTCACGGCGCTCCGGTCGCCGCCGCTCTCGCGGATGACCGGGGCGCTCTCGCCCGTGATGGCGCTCTCGTTCACCGAGGCGATCCCCTCGACCACCTCGCCGTCGGCCGGGATGACATCGCCCGCCTCGACCAGAACCACATCCCCCTTGCGCAGGGTAGTGCCCGCGACCAGGGTGAACTCGTGCTTGTTCTCGGGATGATTGAGGCGCTTGGCCTGGATATCGCGGCGGGCCTTGCGGAGCGAGGCCGCCTGGGCCTTCCCTCGCCCCTCGGCCATCGCCTCGGCGAAGTTGGCGAAGAGGACCGTGAACCAGAGCCAGACCGAGACGGCCAGGATGAAGCCGGCCGGCGCCTCGCCCTGGCCCAGAAGCGCCTGGACGAACAGCAGGGTCGTGAGGATGGATCCCACGTAGACGCAGAACATGACCGGGTTCCGGATCTGACGCCGCGGGGTCAGCTTCCGGACGGAATCGATCGTGGCTTGCCAGACGATCGCCGGATGGAGGAGCGGGCGGGCCTTCGCTTGCGCGGTCATGGGAGTCTCCCCTCACTGCATGGCGAGCATCTGGAGATGCTCGACGATGGGGCCGAGGGCCAGGGCCGGGAAGAACGTCAGGGCCCCGACCAGGATCACCGTGCCGACCAGGAGGGCCACGAACAGCGGCGTGTGCGTGGGGAGCGTCCCCGCGCTCGCCGGGACGATCTTCTTCCGCGCCAGGGACCCCGCGATGGCCAGCGGCGGGATCAGCATCCAGAAGCGCCCGAACAGCGTGGCCAGCCCGATGCCGGTGTTGTAGAAGAGGGTATTCGCGTTGAGGCCCGCAAAGGCGCTCCCGTTGTTGGCCGCCCCCTCGGAGAAGGCGTACAGGATCTCGCTGAACCCATGCGGGCCGGGATTCGCGATCGAGGCCACCGCCGATGGCGTCACGACGGCGACCGCCGTCCCGATCAGCATGATGGCGGGGCCGATCAGGATGACGAGCGAGGCCATCTTCATCTCGTACGCTTCGATCTTTTTGCCCAGGTACTCCGGCGTGCGCCCGACCATGAGGCCTGCCACGAAGACGGCGACGATGGCGTACATCAGCATCCCGTAGATGCCGGCGCCGACGCCGCCCGGTGCCACTTCGCCGAGCTGCATCAGCCACATCGGCACGAGGCCGCCCAGCGGGGTGTAGGAGTCGTGCATGGAGTTGACAGCTCCGCAGGAAGTGCCGGTCGTCACGGCGGCCCACAGGGCGGAGTTCAGGATGCCATACCGGACTTCTTTCCCCTCCATGTTCCCGCCGGCCTGGAGGGCGCTCACCTGCTGGTCCGCCCCCAGCCGGGCCAGGCTCGGATTCCCGGCCTGCTCGGCGAAGATGGCGATGCCGGCCATGACGACGAGGATGAGGAGCATGGCCGCGAGGAGGGCCCAGCCCTGTCGGGTATTCTTGACGGCCAGGCCGAAGGTGTAGGTCAGGCCGAAGGGGATGACAAGGATCGCCAGCATCTCCAGGAAGCTGGAGAGCGGCGTCGGGTTCTCGAAGGGATGGGCCGAGTTGGCATTGAAGAAGCCGCCGCCGTTCGTCCCGAGCTGCTTGATGATGATCTGGGAGGCCGCCGGGCCTACCGCCAGGACCTGCTCGGTCAACGTGGACTTCTTCGTCTCCGGCTGTCCCTTGGCGTCGAGGACAGGTTGGCCGTCCGGTCCCGTCACGGGCTCGTCATAGGCGATGTGCTGAAGCACCGGAACCTTGACGTAAGGGCTGAAGGTCTGCACGAGCCCCTGGGACACAAGGACCAGGGAGAACACAACTGAAATCGGCAACAGGATGTACAGGGTCCCGCGGATGAGGTCCGCCCAGAAGTTCCCGAGCGTCTGCGCCGAGCGGCGGGCGAAGCCCCGGATGAGCGCCATGGCGACCGCCATGCCGGTGGCCGCGGACACGAAGTTCTGGACGGTATACCCGGCCATCTGGGTGAGGTAGCTCACGGTGGTCTCGGGTACGTACGATTGCCAGTTGGTATTCGTGGTGAAGCTCGCGGCTTCCATGAAGGAGAGGTCCGGGGGCACGGCTCCGAGGCCCTGCGGGTTCAGCGGGAGCCACCCCTGCAGGCGCTGGATGGCGTAGAGCAAGAGCAACCCCGCCAGGTTGAACAGCAAGAGCGTGATCGTGTACTCCTTCCACCCCATCTCCTCCTCGGGGCGGATCCCGGCGGTCCGGTAGGCCAGCCGCTCGATCGGCCCAAGGAGCCGCTGGAGCCACGTGGCTCGACCCTCGTAGACCCGGGCCATGTAGGCGCCGAGCGGCTTGACGAGCAGCAGCAAGACCCCGAAGAACACGACGAACTGGAGAATCCCGTTCGCGGTCATGAGAAGACCTCCGGCTTGAGCAGGGCGATCACCAGGTAGACGAGGAGCCCGAATGCGACAATGCCACCGAGGATATACTGTGCGGACATCGCTCTCCTCCTACACGCGCCCACAGAGCACGACAAACAGCCAGGTCAGCCCGAAGAACGCCAGGGTTCCCCCGATGAAGAGAATGTCCGCCATGATCCTCTCCTCTCTGTTTCTTCGGATCCGAATGGCGGATCCGATGGCGAGGCCCCGCCTTGATGTACAAGGCTGACGTTAAACCGTTAATTCGGGAATACAAGTTAATGGGCCATAGAAAAGGAGTCGTTTGATATAAACGGATATAAAAATCGGAGGTCTCTGGTCAATTTTCGTCACCGATGGCCCGGCAAACCAGCCCTGTCGAGTCGTATATCCCGGATGAGTTCCCCCGTGTGCCAACCGATTCGAGCTCCACGGGGAGCTGGTCGGCTCGTGCGCCACAGCAGACGGGCCGCGTTCGTGAGCGTCGGCGCGGATTGTGCCGCTTTCGCCAGGGCACCCATGGAACTGCTCCCTCCGGCCTGCGCGGTCGGGCGGGCGGGGCGCGGAGCGGGCGCATGGACCTCAGAGGGCAGTACGTCAAGGAGTTTCATCTTTGTCTCCATTGCTGACGACTAGGCCCACCCCCAGGTCCTACCGCAGCATGTGTAGGATCTGGCTGAACCGGAGCATGATCCCTGCTGCCACGATTGCAGTGAACGGAACGATCGCGGTCAACGCCGCTTGGAGTGTCTGCTTCACGGGATTTCCCTCCGTGTCTGGGTGCTGCCGCACCGTCCGAAAGCCCGTTCCTTGATCTGCGCCCTCTGAAGGCGTTGGGCGCGCCGCCGGTCTTGCCATCGCCGTATCTCCTGACGCTGGGATCGGTATTCCGACCCCGCGTTCTTTCCATGCCCAAAATAGGAGGACAGCCGCGGGGTGCCTAGTAAGGAGATGCGAAAAAAAACACCGGAATTCATCAAGAGGTGTAAGGGGGGAGTGCAGTTGGTGTGGGGAGAGCGGCGCCAAGCTCTTCCCCCCTGAACCTGGGACCGGAAGGCCGGCGATGCTGAGAGCCCGGGGATGTCGCAGCCGCGTGGGAGCTATTGCGGCGGTGCGAGACTCCGAGTTCGGGTGGGGATTCTGCGGTTTCCCCGAGGGGCAGTAAAGATCGCGTAAATTCGTTGCGGGAGGAGATGGTCTCTTGAAACAGAACGAACCGGGAGTGAGTACGGTAAGAATGCATGCCTGTCACGTTGGGAGGGGATCGGCGGGAGGGATGAGGCAGGGAAACAGCCGGCCACTCGGTAAGACGTGCTGGCCTGGCTCCAGCCGACCGCCGGCCTCTCCTCCCGCCGATCCCCGATGGGGGCCCTCCGACAGCCTCATAGTGCACGGAAAGCAGCCACGCTCCGTCGCGGCCATCCCGGCCGCGGCGAAGGAGCTGTCAGTCGCGGGTCGAACCCGCCTCGCCCTGCGCCGGCAACGCTAGCTACCCGGTCCAGGGCGGCCCCGGCACGCTTCGGAGGTTAGGCCCAGCTCACAGCCCAGGATTGATCCGGGCAGAACCAGGCGGCCGTTTATCCTCCGGCGAGAGTGCGCAAGTGGGTGCGCAGGTGAGGATGCGCGTGGACCGGCCGCCGTGCAGGCGCTTGTGCCCCGGGTCACAGTTCGTGGCCGATGGTACCATCCGACACCGGGCCCGGAAGCTGGCGAGGAGGAGGCTGGTATGGGGACGATCCAGTGGTTTCGTTGCCGGCTCTGTCACGGCGAGGTCCTTGGGCCGGTTCCACCCTCGGGATCCCGGGATCGGCCAGTTGGGACTCCTCTCCTGGTGTGCTGCGGGCGGCCGCTCCGGCCGCTGCCCGCGGAAGAGGTCGTGATGGTGGCGTGGCCCCCGCGCCGACTGGCCAGATGCCCCGCCTGCGGGATAACCTTTCGGATCATCGTACAGCCCACCGGGGCCATGGTCTGCGGGCCCTGCCGGTCTCCCCTGCAAGGCGAGGAAGAGATGGGGATCCCGGAGAGCCGGGCGAATGGGATCGGTGACTCCCGCAGGCGCCCACCGAGCACGGATACCCATGGTCAGCCCTTCGCTGCCGAGACCATCGAGATGGTGTGGCAGAAAGGCCTTCAGGTGATCGGCCAGCTGCCGGAGTTCCGCAAGCACTTCCGGCTCAACGTCTGTGGAAAGCTGATCGCCCGGGCCGACTACGGAAGGGCAACCTCCCTTGGATGGGAAATCGATCATATCAAGCCGGTGGTGGCAGGCGGAACGGACGATCTCGCCAACCTCCAACCGCTCTACTGGCGGACCAATCGGAGCAAAGGGGATGCCCATCCCTGGGAGCACACCGAGGGGGTTCGCCGGCAGCAGACGGAAAAACTTGAACCGTCACTTGACCGGGGCAAGATCCCCTGAGGCTCCCGGCCGCCCTTGCACATCGCTGCCCTGACGGACCGGCAGCGCCCTAATCTCCGGCTAAGAAGTTGAGGGGGATCGCGAATCACGCAGCGGCCCGCAGTGCGCGCGGCCCGCGGGGTTGGCATCGGCCTTGCTTGGTTTCACCCAGTGGGTGCAAACACCACAAGGAGGAGAGCGATGCCCGACACCTCGCCCCGGTTGCCGTTCGAGATCGATGACGCGATCGACCCCACGCTGGTCACGGGCCGGGCCGGGGTCCCGCTCGTGATCGAGCTGTTCCGCCAGCTCGGGGTGGCCCAGGCCGTCGACACCCACGTTGCGGTCAAGCAGCGGCAGCGCGGATTACCCCCCTCGCAGCTCGTGGAGAGTCTCGTCGCGTTGTGGACGAGCGGCGGGGACCGCTGCCAGGACCTCACGACGCTCCGGGAGGATCAGGCCCTGGCCACGCTGCTCGGCTACCCCCTGCCGGCCGCGACCACGGTCCGGGACTTCCTCGAGGCCTTCCACGTGGAGGACGGGCCGCTCTGGGTGGCCGGGCCCGCGGCCACGGTCCCCCTGGAGTCCGCCCCCTTGGCGGGCCTCGGACAGGCGAACCGGACGCTGGTCGCGGGCGTCCAGCGCGGGGCCCGGGCGGCGACGGCCACCCTGGATGTGGACGCGACGCTCGTCGAGAGCCACAAGGACGCGGCGACCGTGGCCTACGACGGGACCCGGGGCTACCAGCCCGTCGTGGTCCTCTGGGCCGAGCACGATGTCATCGTGCACGACCAGTTCCGCGATGGCCAGGTGCCCGCCGGGTGCGGCAACGTGCGCGTCCTCGAACAGGCGGTGGCCAACTTGCCCCAGGGCGTGGACCGCATCTCCCTGCGGGCCGACAGCGCCCTCTACGAGACGGAGGTCCTCCGCTGGTGCGAGGAGAAGAAAATCGCCTACGCGATTAGCGCCGATATGTCCGCGCAGCTCCAGGCCGAGATCCGGCGCCTCCCCGCGGCCGCCTGGCAGCTCGAGCGGGAGGAGCCCGAGGCGATCCGGGCCTGGGCCGAAGTCCCCTACGTCCCCGAGGATGGCGATCACCGGAAGGCGCGGCCGTGCGTTCGCCGCTACCTCGCGGTGCGTATCCAGCGACGCCAGGGGAGCCTCTTCGCCGACGGGAGTAGCGTGCAGTACTTCGCCGTGGTCACCAATCGGCCGGAGGATGGGCTCACGATCCTCCGGTGGCACCGGGAGAAAGCAGGGACCATCGAGCACACCCATCACGTCCTCAAGACCGAGCTGGCGGCCGCCGCGCTGCCCAGTGGGAAGTTCGGGGCGAACGCCGCCTGGTTCCGGCTGAACGTGCTCACCTACAACCTGCTCACCGCGCTCAAGCGGTTGACCTTACCCGGAGATCTCCGGACCGCCCGGCCGAAGCGTCTCCGGTTCCTGCTGTTCAACACCGTCGGGAAGGTCGTCGCGCATGCCCGACGGACGCTCTTGCGGCTCTCGGGCGCCCTGCAGCACGCCTTGCTCGTCCGGGCGCGGCGCAAGATCGCCCGGCTGGCCACCGCTTAGCCGGAGATTAGGGCAGCGTACGACGCCTTGTCCTGCGGCCCTAACTGCGCTACCCTAAGTCGTTTGTAATCCTCTTGCCGGACCCCGGGGAGGGACGGTCCGGCGCCAGAAGTCTCCACCTTGTCCTGCGCCAAAGATCCTTCGGGCGAAGGACACACGTACGCTTTCTGAAGCGCAGCTTCAGGATTCACGGCATGAAGGGCCAAGGCGAGTCCTCCCGTGTGCAACTGATGAAAGAACACAGTTCCGTCTCCGGAGGAAGGGCGGGCGTTATGAGGCCAAGGCCGGACCCTAGAAATGGGCGATATCGTTCCCATGATCTCGTTGTCGCCGCCCCATGCCTCCTCCTCGCAGCGGGTGCGCTCCTTTTGGGGGCCTGCTCCGAGCGAAGCGCCAGCGGCAAGGTTCTCGCGAGTGCCCCGGGGGGAGTGCCGGTGATGGTGGCCACGGTGGCGCAAAAACCCGTCCCGATCCAGATCCGCGCCGTCGGCACCGTGCAGGCCATCTCCTCCGTAGTGGTTATGAGCCAGGTGGATGGCCAAGTCCGCCAGGTGCACTTCGAGGAGGGGCAGAGCGTCCGAACGGGCGACATCCTGTTCACGCTGGATACGGCCCCCTTCGAGGCCACGCTGCGACAGGCCAAGGCCACGCTGGCGCGCGACGAGGCGCAGCTCCTCCAGGCTCAGGCTGCGCTCTTGCAGAGTCGCGCCGGCGAGAAGCAAGCCGAGGCGAACCGAGCGCGAGATACAGCCCAGCTGGAGAACGCCAACGCCCAGGACCGCCGCTACAAGTCGCTGATTGATGAGGGGGCGATCTCGTCGGAGCAGTACGATACCGTTCACACGGCTGCCGCCGCCTTGCTGGCGACGGTGGAGGCCGACCGGGCCGCGGTGGCCAATGCCCAGGCGGCGATCCAGGCCGCCCAGGCGACCGTGGAAAATGCCAAGGCGACCATCCAGGCGGACCAGGCGGTCGTGGACAATGCCCAGATCCAGCTCGGCTACGCAGTGATCCACGCCCCCATGGACGGCCGGACCGGGAACCTGATGGTGCACCCCGGCAGCACGGTCAAGGCGCGGGACACCGCCAGCGCCATGGTCACGATCAACCAGATCCGTCCCATCTACGTGGCATTCGCCGTTCCCCAGAAATATCTGGATGATGTCAAAAAGTATATGGCGCAGGGGACGTTGAGGGTGGAGACTGCCCTGCCGGCGCATGAGGCAGATCCGGTCCAGGGCACCCTGTCGTTCGTGAACAACACGGTGGACCCGGCCACCGCCAGCATCCAGCTCAAGGCCACCTTTCCCAACGCGGACAGCCAGCTCTGGCCGGGGGAGTTCCTGACCGTGGTGCTCACCCTCACGACTGAGCCGAACGCAGTGGTGGTTCCCTCCCAGGCCATCCAGACCGGACAGCAGGGCCCGTTTGTCTTCGTGATCAAGCCCGATCTCACGGTCGATGTTCGCGGCGTAGAGGTGGAGCGCACCGTCGGCGCGGATGCGGTCGTCCGGGCCGGACTGGCGCCGGGCGAGCGGGTGGTCACGGACGGGCAGGTGCGTCTCGTCCCCGGTTCGCGCGTGGAAATCCGCACGACCCCGACGGCGGCTCCGGGGCCGGGGGCAGCGGGATGAGGATCGATCTCTTCATCCGCCGCCCGATCATGACCACGCTGGCCATGGCGGGTATCCTCTGCTTCGGCTTCATGGCCTACCGGCTCTTGCCCGTGAGCGACCTGCCCAACGTGGACTTTCCGACGATCCTCGTTTCGGCGAGCCTCCCAGGGGCCAGCCCCGAGACCATGGCGTCGGCCGTGGCCACGCCGCTGGAGAAGCAGTTCTCGACCATCGCTGGCATCGACTCCATGACCTCCAGCAGCGCCATGGGGCTGACGCAGGTCACGCTGCAGTTCTCCCTGGAACGGAACATCGATGCCGCCGCCCAGGATGTGCAGGCCGCCATCGCCACGGCGGGGAAGAATCTGCCCCCCGACATGCCCACGCCGCCCTCCTACCAGAAAGTGAACCCGGCCGACCAGCCCATCTTCTACCTGGCCCTGACCTCGCCGACCCTGCCCCTCTACCAGGTGGACGAGTACGCAGAGACCCTCATGGGCCAGCGGATCTCCATGATCAGCGGGGTGGCGCAGGTCCAGGTGTACGGATCGCAGCAGTACGCCGTCCGCGTCCAGGTGGACCCCACGGCCCTGGCCGCACGGGGCATCGGGATCGACGAGGTCCAGCAGGCCGTCGCCCAGCAGAACGTGAATCAGCCCACGGGCACCCTGGAGGGGCCGCACCGGGCCTTCACGGTCCAGGCGACAGGGCAATTGATGAACGCCGCGGCCTTCCGCCCGCTCATCGTGACCTACCGGGGGGGTGCTCCGGTGCGCCTGGAGGAGCTGGGCCAGGTCCTCGACAGCGTCCAGAACGACCAGGTGGCAAGCTGGTACAACAACCGGCGGGCCATCGTGTTGGCCATTCAGCGGCAGCCCGGCACCAACACCATCGAGGTGGTGAACGCCATTAAGGCGCTGCTCCCCGCGCTGCAGGCGCAGATCCCGCCGTCCGTGAACGTCCACGTGCTGTATGATCGCTCGGTATCGATCCGCGAATCGGTCCAGGACGTGCAATTCACTCTGATGCTGACGATCTGCCTGGTCGTCCTGGTGATCTTTCTCTTTCTGCGCAATCTGTCGGCGACGATCATCCCCAGCCTGGCGGTGCCGATGTCCATCGTCGGCACCTTCGGGGTGATGTACCTGCTGGGATACACGATCGACAACCTGTCACTGATGGCGCTCACCCTCTCGGTCGGCTTCGTGGTGGACGACGCCATCGTCATGCTCGAGAACATCGTACGCCACATGGAGGCCGGGAAGAGCCGGCTGCAGGCCTCCCTCGACGGGGCCAAGGAGATCGGCTTTACCATCCTGTCCATGACGCTCTCCTTGGCGGCCGTCTTCCTCCCGGTGCTGTTCATGGGGGGGGTGGTGGGACGACTGCTGCACGAGTTTGCCGTCACCATCGGGGCCGCCGTGCTGGTGTCCGGCGTCATCTCGTTGACCCTCACCCCCATGGCCTGCAGCCGCTTCCTGCGGCCGCCGACCGAATCGCACGGGCGACTGTACGTCCGCTCGGAGCGGGTGTTCGACGGGATGCGGGATCTGTATGCGCGGACCCTGCGCCGGGTCATGGCGCACCCGCGGAGCACCGTGGCGGTCCTGCTCGTCACCGTCGGGCTCACCGGGTACTTGTTCCTGGTCATCCCCAAGGGGTTCATTCCCAACGAGGACACGGGGCAGATCTTCGCCTTCACGGAGGCCTCCCAGGACGTCTCGTTCGACGCCATGCTGGAGCACCAGCAGGAGGCGGCGGCCATCGTCGCGCGGAACCCCGCGGTCAACAACTTCATGTCCTCCATCGGGGCGGGGGGATCCAGCCTGGTGCCGAACATGGGGCGGATGATGATCCGGCTCAAGCCGCGCAACGAGCGGCCGGACGTGAACCAGGTCATCGCGGAGCTCCGGCCGCAACTGGCCACGGTGCCCGGTCTCAAGGTTTACCCCCAGGTCGTCCCCAGCATCCGGATCGGCGGCCACCTGACCGAAGCCCTGTACCAGTACTCGCTGCAGGATGGGGACTTGAACGAGCTGTACCACTGGGCCCCCATCCTGTTCGACAAGATCGGCAGGCTGCCGGGCTTCCAGGACGTCAACACCGATCTCCAGCTCACCAGCCCCCAGGCCATCGTCGAGATCGACCGGGACCAGGCCACCGCCCTGGGAGTCACCGCCGGCCAGATCGAAAGCGCCCTGGGGGACGCCTACGGCTCGCAGCAGGTCTCTACCATCTACACTCCCACCAACCAGTACTGGGTCATCCTGGAGCTCCTGCCGCGGTACCAGCAAAGCCCCTCGGCCCTCCCCCTGCTATACGTCCGATCGTCCACGGGGCAGCTCGTCTCCCTGGATGCGGTCACTCGCCTGAGCCAGGGGGTCGGACCCCTCTCGGTCAATCATGTGGGCCAGCTTCCCTCCGTCACCATCTCCTTCAACCTCGCACCCGGCGTGTCCCTAGGACAGGCGGTGGCGGATATCCAGAAGCTCCAGCGCGAGCTGAACCTGCCGGCCACCCTGAGCGCCAGCTTCCAGGGCACGGCCCAGGCCTTCCAGGCGTCCCTGCAGGGACTGGGGTTGTTGGTGCTGGCGGCCATCCTGGTGATCTATCTTGTCCTGGGAATGCTCTACGAGAGCTTCATCCACCCGCTGACCATTCTCTCGGGCCTCCCCTCGGCCGGGGTGGGGGCGCTCTTGACGCTGCTCCTCTTCCGCGAAGAGCTGAACATCTACGGATTCGTCGGCATCATCATGCTGATCGGCATCGTAAAGAAGAACGCCATCATGATGATCGACTTCGCCCTGGAAGCGCAGCGGGCCGGGAAGACTCCCGGCGAGGCCATCTACGAGGGGTGCTTAATCCGCTTCCGCCCCATCATGATGACGACCATGGCGGCCCTGATGGGCACGCTGCCCATTGCCCTGGGGGTGGGGGCGGGGGCCGACGCACGGCGCCCGCTGGGGCTGGCCGTGGTCGGCGGCCTCCTGCTCTCCCAGCTCCTAACGCTCTACATCACGCCGGTGGTGTACCTGTACATGGACTCGGCCCAGGCCTCGCTGGCGCCGGCATGGCAGCGCGTGCAGCGCCGCCTCCGCCGCCGGCCACCCGTCGCCGTCCCCGAATCCCAGCTGGCCGGCGGGCCCGTGCCGGCTGTCAAGCAGAGTCACATCCCCGAAATCTGACGCATGGCTGCGGGCGGCGGGGCGGCGGCTGCGTCCTGTCCCGCTTTGGAAAGGTCTTACCGCCAAGTCGCCAAGATGGCTCTTTCCATTTCGAACTTCGAACTTCGAAATTCGATTTTCCCCGTGGCGCCATGGCGGTTCAACAGTTTCTTCGGTTCAGGTCTATTCCGACATCACCCACTTGAGGTAGGCCAGGGCGCGGGAGAGCTCCTCATCGCGGGGCTCGTCCGCCTCGTATTCGAATGTAATCCAGCCGTCGTAGCCCGCCCCTCGCAGCGCCGTCAGGATCCGCGCGTAGTCCACCTCTTCTTCGGAGCCGTCCTCCGCCACCCTGCGGAACTTGGCGTGTACGTGGGCGGCGATTTCCAGCACCTGCTCCAGCGAGCTCCAGCCGTCCACGAAGTTGCCGGTATCCACCAACGGCACCAGGTGGGGGGACTTGACCTCGTCCAGAATCTGCAGGAATGGAGGGGCGGTGGGTGTGAAAGCCCCATGGTTGTGATTCTCCAGCCCCAGTCGCACCCCGGCGTGCCGTGCGAAGGTGGCGACCTCGCGCAGGGAGTCGATCATGGCGGGCCAGCGCGCCTGACGGTCGCCCTCGGGGTATCCGGCGAAGACCCGCACCAGCGGCGCCCCCAGCTGCTCGGCCACCTCCACCCACTGCTTGACCTTGACCACCTCGCTCTGCCGGAGAGTGGGGTCGGAGCGGCCGAAATCGTTGTGGACCCCGACGGCCACGAGCTGCAGGTTGAGGTCGCGTGCGGTGTGGCGCAGCATTTGAAGGTAGGACGGTCGGGTCTGCGGGAAATGGATGTCCTGGAGCTCCACCCCCTGGACCTTCAAGTCTGCGGCGCAGCGCGCCAGGAATTGCAGCTGGTCCATCGCCCCGAATTCGAAGGCCCGGTTGAAGCTTCCACAGATGCAGCTGAGTTTCATGGGATGGATCCTTTCGGCGCCGCCGCCCCGCGCAAGGTCCGAAGTACCTCGGCGTGCAGGGAACGGTTGGCGCTGCAAACAAGGCGGTACACGGCGTGGATGTCCGGGCGGAACCGCACAGGCGAGCCGTCCCAGTGGCTCACCACGCAGCCCGCACGCTCGGCGATGAAGAGGGCGGAAAAGACTTCGGTCAGGGCCTCGCTCCAGGCCAGGTAGACATCGATGCGGCCGGCGGCCACGTCGGCAAATCCAGCCGGTCCGCCGTTGGGCAGGATGCACTTGGCGTGCTGGAGGAGCGGACGGAGGAGCCTGGCCGTGGGGTAGAGAAACGACGGCTTCATCATATAGGCTTCCAGGTACGCACCCGCCACGCGCCGCGTGCGGGCCGGCCGCAGCGGGGCCCCGCGGGTCCGGCCGGCGGCCAGACGAGCCGTGCCGGCTCTGTCCGCCAGGATGGTCTCGCCCGTCACGTGGTCGATCAGGCCGGCCGCTCGCGGCTCGCCGCCCCGTCCGTATATTCCCAGGGCGGTGAACCAGTGGGCCCGGATGCCGCGCCGGTAGAGGAGGCTCCCGTCGAACGGATCCAGGATAACGAAGACGGGATCATCGCGCAGCGGCGAGCCCGAGCCGCCGCCCGTCAGCGGAACCGATCCGGCTTCCTCGGAGAGGAGGGTTCCGCGAACCCCGGCGTGTCGAAGCGCAGCCACCACGGCGCGCTCGGCTGCCGTATCCACACCGATGACCTCCGGATCCCAGGGGCGATAGCCGGGGGAGCGTCCGGCGACCACCCTCCGTCCGCGCCCTACAGCCAGCCGATTCACCGTCCCGTGGGCGGCCCGCAGGGCATCCAGGACGGCTGCCCCCCACGGCCGGAACGATCCATGGGTACGGCCCACCTCGGCGTCAGTGGCACTCTTTTCCTTCACGGTCTATCCCCTCGAGGAGGCGAACGATCTCGGAAACGATGTGGCCGAGGGCTCGCTCCCCCAGCGCACGGGAGATCTTGGAGGTATCCCCCCGGACGCCTGTCGGGAATTCCTCCTCGGGATGCGCCGTGATTCGGAACCGGGAGAGGCGGGGGCGGGTGACCGCCGGCACGCGATCGGTCCGGACCGCGGCCTCGGCTACGACCAGCATCTGGGAGGTCTCGATGGAGCCGGCATGGCCGTCCCTGCCCGTCAGCCCGGCCTCTTGCCGGACGGGATCCAAGAAGTCGTACGGGCCGATGGCCAGGACGCTGAGCCCGGGAACGGCGTCGACCAACGGCAGGACAGCCTCACGCAGCGCCGCCATCTGCGCCGGCTCGGCGTGGCCCGTGATCAGGGCAAGCTTCCGCCCTCCGTGCCGAACATACTCGGCTACGATCTCCCGGGCAACGGCCTGCAGGGTGGCCGGCGCGAGCGAGACGGTTCCGGGGAAATTGCGAAGGGTCCGGCAGACGCCGTAGGGGAGGGCCGGCGCCACCAGCCCGTTGACCCGGGCGGCTACCTGTACGCAGAGGTACTCCGCCTGAAGCTGATCCGTCCCCAGGGGGAGGTGGGGGCCGTGGGCTTCCACGGTCCCGAACGGCAGGAGCAGCCAGCGTCCCGCCCGCATGGCGGCAGCGAACTCGTCCTTGGTCAGCTCGGCCAGATGAATCGGGCTTTCATTCGGCATGCTTCCCTCGTCTCGCGGCGGCTCTCGTCCTGTTGCTGGCCCCGTTCCGAGAATATCTCACCGCCAAGCCGCCAAGATCGCCCCTTCAATCTCGAAATTCGAACTTCGAACTTCGAAATTCGGACTTTCCCCGTGGCGTCATAGCGGTTCAACAGTTCTTTCGGATCAGGGTTAATCCTTCATTGCCCAGGCCCGCACTCGCGGGAAGCGAAGGCGGACACCGGTCCCCGGCGGAAACCGCTTGCGGGCGTCGGCCTGGGCGCGAACCTCCAGGCCGGGGCCCAGGGTCAAACGGTAGTCCATGGTGTCCCCAAGGTACGTGGCCTTCTCGACGGTGGCGTTGAAGATATTCTCTCCGTCGGGGGCCTCGGCGGCGAGCAGCTCGACCTCGTTGGGCCGCAGGAACAGCAGGACCCGCTGTCCCGGGCCGACCTGGGGCAGGATCGGCGAGGCGACCTGCAGGTCGGCGACCCGGACCAGCATGGCATCTCCCCTGAGCGCCTGGACGTGCCCTTCCAGGAAATTCGAGAGGCCGATGAACTCGGCCACGAACCGGGACCCGGGCTGCTCGTAGATCTCCTCGGGGGTCCCCAGCTGCTCCAGCCGGCCGCGGTTCATGATGGCCACCCGGTCGGAGAGGGCCAGCGCCTCCCCCTGGTCATGGGTGACATACACGGCGGTAATCCCCAGCCGGGTGACCAGCTCCTTGATCTCGAAGCGCATCTCCTCGCGCAGCTTGGCATCCAGATTGGACAGCGGCTCGTCCAGCAGGAGGACCTTGGGACGGTATACGAGCGCGCGCGCCAGCCCCACACGCTGCTGCTGCCCGCCGGAGAGCTGGCGGGGGTAGTGGTCTTTGTAGCCTTCCAGGCGCACCAGGCGCAAGGCTTCCGCCACCTGCGTGGCGCGCTGGGCTTCCGGGACGTTCCGGATCATCAGGGGGAAACCCACGTTGTCGTGCACCGTCAGATGGGGAAAGAGGGCGAAGTTCTGGAAGACCATGCCCAGCTCGCGCTGATGGGTGGGCACGTCGGTTACGTCCCGGCCGTCGATGAAGATGCGTCCTTCGTCGGGGCGCATGTAGCCCGTGAGGCAGCGCAGGGCCGTGGTCTTGCCGCACCCGGACGGGCCCAGCAGGGTCATCAGCTCACCGCGGCGGACGCTCAGGTTCAGACGGTCGTTGGCGACCAGAGAGCCGTACCGCTTGGTGACGTCGCGGAGCTCGATCATGGCCTCGGGCATCATCACACTCCCTTGAACCCCCCGACCAGCTTCTCCGGCTCAGCCCGCCGCTGGATCATGGCCAGGATCAGGATCGACGGGATGACCATGATCACCGCCATGGCGCTGGTGATCTCCCAGTAGCCGTCGCCGATGGCGAGGTACGTCCGCACCGGCAGCGTGACGGTGTGCGGCCCGTAGGTCATCAGCGTAAGGGTGAACTCGTTGTAGGAATGGGTGAAGGAGAAGATCATGGAGGCCAGGATCCCGGGCATGATCAGGGGCAGCACCACGTGGAAGAAGCGCTTGACGGTGTTGGCCCCGCAGACGCCGGCCGCTTCCAGCACCCGTTCGTCCAGCCCCTCGAAGGTGGCCGCAAGCACCAGGATGGAATAGGGGGCGCAGACCGAGACGTGCGCCAGGGCCACGCCCAGGTAGGTGTCCACCAGCTCCAGGGTATAGAAGATCTTGGCCACGCCCAGCGCGTAGGTGATGGGAGGGATCATTCGGGGCAGCAGGACAATGGCCATGAGCACCTCCTTGCCCGGCAGGTGGCGCCGGCCGAACGCCCAGCCGGCGAAAATGCCGATGGCGGTGCTGATGGCCACGGCGATGATCCCGATGATCAGGGTATTCTTCATCACCTCCGGGATGTTTCCCACCTCCACCGCCCAGCGGTACCAGTCCAGCGTGAGCTGGGGTGGGAACCACAGCCTGCCGAACCAGCCCTTCCCCACCGACCGCAGGACGATCATCAGGAAGGGGGCCACGATGAACAGGGTGAGGCTCATCAGCAGGGTGTAGCCGAGGATCAGCCGGCCGTCCCAGATGCCCCGCAGGTATGCCCTGGCCAGCCTCACTTGGCCCCCCCCATACGGCGGAGGAACCGCATGTAGATCACCAGGAAAGCGACCTGCAGGACCCCCATGACGATGGCGATGGCGCTGGCGCCCGACCAGTGGGCCGGGATGGGCACCGAGACCTCCTTGTAGATCTCGACCGAGAGCGGGCGGTAGTTCCCCCCCGCAATCAGGGGGACGCTGAAGGCCCCGAAGGCCACCATGAAGGTGAGGACCGAGCCGGCCAGGATGCCGGGGGTGATGAGCGGCAGCACGATGTGCCGCAACACCTGCCAGCGCGTGGCCCCCGAGACGGCGCCGGCCTCCTCGATGCCGCGGTCCAGGGACTCCAGGGCCGACAATGTGGTCACACAGGTGTAGGGGAAGTACAGCCAGACGTAGTACATGGTGAGGCCCTGGATCGTGTAGTTGACCTCCAGGGGCCGGGTGATCCCGGGCACGAATTGCATTAAAAAGAGATTGAACCAGCCCCGCGTTCCGAAGAAGAGCAAGAGGCCCAGGGCGCCGATCAGACCGGGCACCACCAGGGGGACGAGGACGACCAGGCGGTAGTACCGGTGCCCCCGCACCTTCTCCCGCAAGACGAGGGCCAGCGGGACGCTGAGGATAATGGAGAACGCGGTGGCGCCCACTGCCAGGATGAAGGTCAGCAGGATGACCCAGCGGCCGTCGGGGTCCCTGAGGAAGTGAGCGTAATTCTGGAGGGTCCAGCCCAGCGTCTGCCCCTCTGGGCGGAAGCTCAAGATCAGGGTGAGGAGCATGGGGTAGAAGAACAGGCCGAAGAATCCGACCAAAGCCGGCAAGAGCAAGAAGAAGGTGACGGCCTTCGCGGAGTGTCGGCGCCAGAGTCCTGTCATCCCGTCGTCCCTGCCGCGCGATGGGCGGGGACGGTTCGGGCCCGCCCCCCGCCCTGTGGCGGTTCATGGCCACGCCGGCTTGGCCGCTACGGAATCAGCTCCTTGGCGTGGTCCTTGATGTAGTCGATCATGTCCTTGCGGATGAGGCGGCGCGAGATAGCGGTCTTCTCCAGCTCGCTCAGCTTGGGCACGATCTCCCACACGATCGGGGGCGCCTGATCCGTGATGTCGGTCCCCGGGTACTGCCACATGGTGGTCAGCAGCCGGATCTGCTGGTCGTCGGAGAGGAGGTAGTTTACGACCTTCAGGGCCACCTCTTTATACTCCGGCGGGATGTTGGCCGGGATGGCGAGGTACGCCGTCCCGATCTCGTCCGCGCCCTCCTCGGGATAGACGGCCTTGATGGTGGGCGGCATGGTGCCCTGGTGGGCCGACCACAAGGAGTAGTCCTGGGCGTAAAGCGAAATCCAGGTGTCGCCGGCGTTGAAGTCCTCGAACATGTTGGGCGGCTCTGCCGGCAGCGGAAGCTTGGCATAGCCGGTGAAGTCGATCAGCTTTTTCCACGCATCCTGGAAGGTGGGATCCTTGATCAGCTGGCCGATAGGCTCCGCCATCTTCTCTCCCAGGAAGGCGTGCAAGAAGACGAGGCGCTGCCGCCAGGCGGAGCTGGACTTAGCGTCGGCCCGGATCAGCCCGATGTGCCCCTTGAGCTCGGCCCGGCGATTGTAGAACTCGTGCCAGGACTTGGGCGGGGTCTTGATGTATTGGCTGTTGTAAATCAGGGCGTAGGACGTCCGCCAGTACAGCGCACCTTTGCCCTGGAGATCCACCCCCTCATCGGACTTCAGGTACTGCGCCGGAACCTTGGCCAGGTTGGGCACGTTGCCGGTCGTGAGCGTCTCCAGCGGAACCCCCGAGGTCACCCAGGTGGCGGTGGACTTCGGGAACAGGACGTGGACGTCGCCCTGCCCCGGCTTCCAGGCCTTGGCTTTCTCGATCTGCTCGGTGTCCTTGGTGACCAGGTACTTGAGGTTCACCCCCAGCGCCTGTTTGACCGCCGGGATGACGTACTTCTGCCAGTAGGCCTGAAAATTCGCCCCGGACTGGCTGTCGGCGATCACCAGCTCGGTGGGTATGGAGGCCGCCGCAGCGGGCGCGGGGACGGCCATCCCGCCTAGCACCACCACGGAGGCGAAGAGCAGTACCGTCAGTGTGCATAGCCGGGTCTTCATCGTCTCTCTCCCTCCTGAATGAAATGGGAAAGTGCGATCCGCCGGTCACGCCCTCGAAATTCATACCGCGACGTTTCGGATTACCCCCTTCTCACTTCGACGGGACATCGGCTCATGAAGCCTCTCACTTCTCCCGCTCTCGGTCAAGAGCCCTCCTACGGGTCACCTCCAGCGGGTCGCCTCGCATCGCGGGTGGCTGGTCGGCCGGATAATTCGGGAGGCGTCCCCTCACATGGCCAATGGCCAATTGTCGCAATGGTGCCGCCCGAACGCGTCGGTGTGCCTGTCGGTCACACCGCGACGCGTCGGCCGGTGCGGGCGGCCCGGACCAGGGCATCGCACAGCACGGCATTGACGTACCCGTCATGGAAATCGGCGGCCAAGGGGGCCACCGTCCCCTGGCCGGCGAGGGCCTGGGCCAGATGGGCAAGCTGGTGAACAAAGGTGTGCTCCCACCCCAGGATGTGTCCCGGGGGCCACCATCTCCCCCCGTAGGGATGGTCACCGTCGGTGACCAGGACGGTCTTGAAGCCGCGGTCCTTTCGCCTCTTCGGCTCGGCCCGGAAGACCTCCAGCTCGTTCAGGCGCTCCAGGTTGAACCCCAGGCTGCCCCTGGTGCCGTTGATTTCCATTGTCAGGTAGTTCTTCCGGCCGAGGCAGAAGGTCGAGACCTCCAGTGTTCCCACCGCGCCGCTCCGGAACTCCAGGACCCCCTCGTACAGGTCCTCGACATCCACCGCCCTCGTTCGGCGGGACCCCGGCCGGATGGGCCGGCGAGGCACGACGATGCGCGAGAGGCCGGCCACGCTCTTCAATTCCCCCGCCAGAAAGCGCCCCAGGTCCAGGACGTGGGAGGCGATGTCGCCCACGGCCCCGCTTCCCGCTCGCCGCTTTTCCTGCCGCCAGGTATGGGGCACGGTCGGGTCGCTCAACGAGTCGTCGGTGTAGCGGGTCCGGAAGTGGATGATCTCGCCCAGGTCCCCGGCCTGGATCATCTCGCGCGCCAGCCGAATGGCGGGGACGAAGCGGTAGTTGTAGCTGACCTGGTGGTGGATCCGGGCGCGGCGCGCGCCGTCCCGCATCCGGCGCGCCTCGCCGGGGGTTCGGGCCAGCGGCTTCTCGCAGAGGAGGTGCTTGCCCTCGGCCGCCGCGGCCAGGCAAGGCTCTGCATGGGCGTCGTTGGGGGCGCAGTTGATGAACAAGCCGATGCGAGAATCGTCCGCGAGGCGCCGCCAGTCCGCGGTCCCGTACTCGAATCCGTAGCGGCGCGCCGCATCCTCCACGGCGGGTAGGGTCCGGCCGGAGATCCCGATCAGGCGGAAGCGCACCGGGCCGGGCCAGAAGATATAGGAGACTTTCTTGAGGGCGTTGAGATGGGCTCTCGCCACGCCCGCATAGCCGAGCACCCCCACGCCGATGGTCAAGGGGGATCGGATCGGCATCACCGCCTCCGCGACCGCCGCCCGGCGGATCGGCCCCCACGGGCCCGACCGGACGGCAGAGCATACGGCCGTCGGCGGCCGGCACGCCCAAAGGGCTCTGGAGCCGGCACCGGATCACACAAGCGGTCGCTTAAGAGCCTGGAAGATCTTGTGCAAGAGCGCGACGTCCCCCTTGGCCTCCTCCGGCGTCGTCAGGGGCGTCTTCCTCTCGTGCACGCACTCGGCGAAGTGGATCAACTCCTCCTTGAAGGCTTCCTTCATGGAGGCCACCACCCGCTTCTCGAACGGCTTGCCGTCCTCCATGCCCTCCACGATGACCGGCGTGGGCACGTTCCGGAAGAAGGGGGAGGGGAAGACCAGCCGGATCCGATCCGCCTTGCCGTAGTAGGCGACCGTCTCCTCGTAGTTCGCCAGGTCGGGGAGGTACTGCAGGCTGATGACGGCGCGGACGCCGGAGGCGTAGCGCAGGCAGGTGAGCATCCCCTCGCCGCCGTGCCAGACGTCGGTGAAGAGGACCTCCTCCGGATCGCCCGACAGGCCCCGCAGCACGTTGATGTCGTGCACCATGGTGGACAGGAGGTTGTTGGCGAAGACCCGCCGCTCCAGGGGGGTGAACTCGCCGATGGCCTCCCGGATCAGGGAGTCCTGGTCGGCCCGCAGGCGCGCCTGGACGTCGGCCGGCACGTCGGGGAACCGGCGGAGATCATGGTGGCCGGTCTGGTTCGCCTCCGACGGGTGCAGGATGGTGATGTGGATGGTTTGCAGGTTCTTCAAGGATCGAACCAGCGGCAGGGCATAGCGAAAGCCGGGATCGTGCCGCTTCATGTAGGCCACCATGCAGGTGGTCCCGGCCCGCTGGTGGGCCGCCAGGATCGCATCCGCCTCCCGCAGCGTGAAGCACATCGGCTTTTCGGTAAAGACGTGCTTCCCCGCCCGGAGGGCGTCCAGGATTACCTGCCCGTGGGAGTCGGCGCTCAAGACCAGGACCGCGTCCAGCGGCTGCTTGAGAAGGTCGCGGTAGTCGAGCTGCCGGCTGCCGACGCCGTAGTGGTCCGCCACGTGCTTGAGGGTGCCGGGCGAGACGTCGCACAGCGCCGCCAGCTCGTACAGCTCGTGCAGCTCTCTGAGATGGGGCAGGTGCATCATCTGCCCGATGAGCCCGCACCCGATGACCCCGACACGAATTCGGCTCATGCTCCTCTCCTTTTCACCTGGCATCCCCGGATCGGCTCGGGCGTCCGCGCCTGCCGCCCGGACGCGTCTTCAGGCCAGGGCCTGATCGAGGTTGGTGAAGACGCGCTGGACGGCCTCCACATACTTCTGCATCAGCGTGAGGGGCTGCGGGAACAACGGGTACGAGTGAGACCCGATCACCAGCGAGTCCTCCAGCAGCTTGAGTGTTTCCGGGTATTCGGCCAGATCGTATTTGACCGTCTCGCCCAGCGGGCACTGCCAGGGGCAGCCGAGGCCGTAGCCGGTCTGCTCCTGGAACAGGGTCTGGCCGGGGACGGGCACCGTCTGCCACAGGCTTACCTCGACCCCCTCGGCCTTGAGGGCCGCCAGGATTTTCAGGCGGAACTGCGCGGCCGGCATCTGCACCCCGGCGGCCCGGGGGTCCAGCCGCAGCCGGTACTGGTAGAAGCTGGAGGTGCAGTCCGAGGGAATGAAGGGCGGAGCGATCCCCAGGACCTTGCCCAGGTGCTCGCTGAGGTAGACGGCGTTTCGGCGCGTCTGCTCCAGCGAGGCGTCCAGCCGGCGGAGCTGGCTCCGGCAGAGCGCCGCGCTCATTTCGTTCGTGCGGTACATCCACCCCATCATCAGGGAGTTGTACTCGCGCACGCCATCCAGCGGCCGGGAGGGGTCGTAGGCCCGCTTGTCGCTCTCCCGGACATCCTCGCCGAACATGCGGAACCGGTTGGCTCGCTCCTTGAAGTCCTCCCGGTTGGTCACGAACATGCCTCCCTCGCCGGCGGGCAGGTTCTTGCTGGCCTGAAACGAGAAGATGCCCATATCGCCGATGCCGCCGACCTTCTTTCCCTTGTAGGTGGCGCCGTGGGCCTGGGCTGCGTCCTCGATCACCAGGAGGTGGTGCTTCCGGGCGATGGCCAGGATCGGGTCCATGTCCGCGGGGCACCCATGGATATGGACCGGGATGATGGCGCGGGTGCGCGCCGTGATGCGCTCCTCGATCTTCCGGGGGTCGATGTTGTAGGTGCGCGGGTCGATGTCCACGAACACGGGCACGGCGTTGTTCTGCAGCACCGCCAGGGCCGTGGCCAGGAAGGTGAAGGCGGTGGTGATGACCTGATCGCCCGTGCCGATGCCCCCCGCCGCCACGGCGGTATGGAGGGCCGCGGTTCCGCTGTTGGTGGCGAGGGCGTGGCGGACGCCGCAGTAGCGCGCCCACTCTTCCTCCAGGGCTTTCACCTGAGGGGCGTAGGGCCCCGAGACGACCCCAGCGTCCAGGGCGGCCTGGACTGCGGCCTTATCCTCGGCCGTGATCACGGGCCAGCGACAATGCTGCTCCCTCGGGACGACGGGAGTCCCCCCTCGAATGGCCAGAGTCTCGCTCATGGGATGCTCCTTTTGTGTCGACGGGGTGGGGAGGCGGAGCCGGCGGCGGCGCCGCAGGACGAGCGGATCACCAGCGTGTGGGCCACGACGGTCGTGGAGTAGACATGGCGCTCGCCCTCGTCCATCTGGGCCATCGCCTTCCGCACCGCCAGTCGCCCCATCTCTTCCTTGGGAACCGCCACGGTCGTCAGGGGCGGAACGGTGTGGGCGGCGTACTCGATATCGTCGTAGCCGACAAGTGCCATCTCCTGGGGGATGCGCAGCCCGCACTCGGCCACGGCACGCAGCGCGCCGATGGCCATGTCGTCGTTGGTGAAGATCGCGGTGGGGCGGCGCGGGCGCTTGAGCAGAACCTCGGCGGCCTCGTAGCCTCCCCGAGGGTGCAGCGGGGCCTCCAGGATGAGGGCCTTCTGCAGCGGAATCCCGGCCTCGCTCAGCGCGCGCCGGTAGCCCGTGAGGAGCGCCTGCGAGAACGGGTGTCGCGCCGGTCCGCGGACGAGCGCGATGTCCCTGTGGCCGAGGGTGATGAGGTGGCGGGTGGCCTCGTAGGCGCCCTGGCTGTCCTCGCAGACCACGGCGTCCATGTCCCGGGTGGGCGGTCGCATATCTACCAGCACCAGGGAAAATCCGTTTGCGCGCAGCTGGTGCACGAGGCGCGGCCGCACCTTTCCCACCAGGATGATCCAGCGTGTCATCATATCCCGGATCATCTTGGGGTGATCCAGCTCCTCGGCGGATTGACCCAGGCCGTAGCCGAAGAGGAGCGGGCAGTCGAAGCGCCGGGCCTCGTCGGCGATTCCCTGGATGATCCCGGCGAAGTAGCTGTGGGAGGTGACCACCTCCCGGCTGAAGATGGCCCCCAGGATGCGGTTGCCCGCATCCGCGGACCGGGCGCCGCCAGCCAGGAAGCGGGCCGCCGGATTGGGGAGATAGCCCAGGCGCCGGACGGCGCCGAGGACCCTGCGCCGGCTGGCTTCGCCCACGTCCGGGCGGCCGCGCACGACCCGGGAGACGGTCATGATTGACAGCCCGGTGTGTTTTGCGATATCTCTCAGCGTGACCGGCGGCGGCGAGCGTCTTGGCATGTCTCGGACCGCTAAAAATTGTTAGCGCTAACAGTAAGATTCTTGTAGGCTAGGCGCCCTTGCTTGTCAAGGAGTTTCCTGGAGGGTTGGAACGCATGCCTGCACGGCCGCTCCCCGCGCTGGCGCTCCCGAAACGTCATCGTCTCATGCTTGCCGAGGCCGTCACGGCGGCGGCGGAGGCCGGCGCGCTGATGCGGCGGCAATTCCGGACGCGGCTGCCGGTGCGGATGAAGGGGCCGACAGACGTGGTCACCGCCACCGACGAAGCATGCCAGGCGCTGATCGTGCGGCGGCTGCGCCGGCGGTTCCCGGACCATGGGATCCTTGCCGAAGAGGGGCTGGATGATCGGCCCACGGCCGAGTGGCGCTGGATCCTGGACCCGCTGGACGGGACCAAGAACTTTGCGCGGGGCCACCCCGTCTTCTGTGTCTCCATTGCCGCCGAGCATCGCGGGCGGGTGGAGCTGGGAGTGGTGCACGATCCGATCCACGGCGAGACCTTTACGGCCGTGCGGGGGCAGGGGGCCTGGTGCAACGGGCGGTCCGTCCGCGTCTCTCGCGTGGCCGCGCTGGACCGGGCCTTTCTGGGGACGGGGCTGCCACACCGGATCCGGCGCTTTGGCGGCTCGGTGGTCCTGACCTTCGGCCGGTTCGCGGTGCGCTCGCTGGGGGTTCGAGACCGAGGGGCAGGGGCCCTGGACCTCTGCTACGTGGCTTGCGGACGCCTCGATGGCTATTGGGAGCTGGATCAATCCCCCTGGGACATCGCTGCGGGGGCCCTGATCGTCGAGGAGGCGGGGGGCCGCATGTCGAATTTTGGCGGGGGCCCCTTCGATATCTTCGGCGGGGAGACGGTGGCCAGCAACGGGCGGATCCACGGGGAGATGCTGGCGATCCTGGCCATGCGCGGCGGCCGGCCGAGACGGTACGCCCCACCACTTCTCCGCGTGTGAGAGCGCCATAGGCAGCGGAAGGCGTTCATGGGCTCAAGGCCTCCCGGGCTTCCGAGCGTTCTTCTCATCTGGTCACGGCTGCTTGTGAAAGCGGAAAGATAGGGAATGCACATGACTCGCGATGAGCTCTCCCCACTGCTGGACCACTCGGCTCTCCGGCCCGAGGCCACCGAGGCGGAGATCCTGGCGGGGGCCGAGGTGGTGCGGGAGTGGAAGATCGGCTTCTACTGCGTGCAGCCCTGCTACGTGGGCCTGGCCGCCTACGCCCTGCGCGACTCCGGGGCACGGGTCGTATCGGTTGTCGGCTTCCCGCACGGCTGCGAGCGATCCACGGTGATGGTCCGGGCCGCCGAGCTGGCGGTGCGGGACGGGGCTGCCGAGGTGGACATGGTCATGAACGTCGGCCGGCTGAAGTCTGGGCGCAATCAAGCGGTCGTCGGCGAAATCGCCGAGGTTGTCCAGGCGGTTCCCGGCATCCCGGTGAAGGTGATCATCGAGACCTGCCTGCTGACCAAGGACGAAAAGATCATGGCCTGCCGGGTGGTCCAGGACGCGGGTGCGGCCTTTGTGAAGACCTCCACCGGGTTCAACCCGGCCGGCGGCGCCACCGTCGAGGACGTCCGGCTGCTGCGGGCGACGGTCGGACCCCGCTTCGGCGTCAAGGCGGCCGGCGGCATCCGCACCCTGGCCGCCGCCAGGGCCATGCTGGACGCCGGGGCCAACCGGCTGGGCACCTCGGCCAGCGTCGCCATCCTGGGCGAGCTTCCGGCCTGACGGTGCCGGCCTGGCGATCCTGGAGGTCTTCCTCCACGTGCCCGTCCGCTCCTTCTGTTGTCCCCTCCGGCGGACAGGATGGGAAGTCGCCTCGGCGGATCGTGACATCCGGCCGGGGCGGCGGGCAGCGCTAAAATGTCTCGAGGCAGCGTCTGATGAAGCTGGTGCAGTTTCACCTTCCTGGAAAGGGGAGGCGAGTTGGGGTTATTCGCGGGGACCGGGTGCTGGACATCACGGCCCCCGAGGAAGGCTTGGAGTCGTCCCTGGATCTGATCAGGCAGGGGAAAGCGGCCCGCGGAATCGCAACCCGCGCCGAGTGGCTGGCCAGACATCTCCGCCGCAAAGCCTTGGATTGGCCTTCGCTGCAGCGAACGCCGTCGCGCCGGGCTCCGCACATCCTGATCCCGATCGAGCCGCCCGAGGTGTGGGGGGCGGCCTCCACCTACGCCCTTCGGCGGGGGGAGGGCCTCGGCGGAGATTTACGAGGGCGTCCGGGTCCGGAGGGCGGGCCCCGCATGCTGAGCGACAGTCCGCGCCCCATCCTCTTCTTCAAGGCCACGACCTCACGTTGTGTGGGACCCTACAGCCCGATCACGGTCCGCAGCGATTCGCAGCGCACCCAGCCCGAAGCGGAGCTGGCGGTGGTCCTCGACGCCGAAGGGACCCTTCTGGGATTCACGGCCTGTAATGACGTGTCCGCCCGGGACCTGGTGGAGGAGAATCCGCTCTTTCTCTCCCAGGCGAAGATTTTCCGCGCCTGCTGCGCGCTGGGGCCCTGCTTGGTGACGCCGGACGAGATCGAGGATCCCTACGGGCTCCAGATCCGGTGCAGCATTCTGCGGGACGGCCGGACCATCTTCTCGGAAGCGGCCAGCACTGCCGGATTGCAGCACAGGCTGGAGGAGCTGGCCGGCTGGCTGGTGCGGGACAACCCCGTTCTTCCGGGGACCGTGCTCACTACGGGGACGGGAATCTTCGTCCCGCCGGCGCTGGCCCTTCAGGACGGGGATCGGGTGGACATCGAGGTGCAGGGGATCGGCCGCCTGAGCAATCCGGTGAGGGGGGCCGCCAGCCGCCAGCCGTGACCGCCCGACCTCGAACCGCAAACCTCGAACACCGATTCCCCGCCCCGTGGCCCCGCAGGTCAGAGTGATTTGCGGGGAGGCCGCATAGTCCGGCGGGGGCCGGCCGCCGGCTCATCGGGGCTGCTCTGTCGGGCCATGGCTTGAAGCCATTGCCCGAGGAGTGCTCCCACCGGCAGATCCAGGATTTCGGACCGGTCGACCAGGCAGAGACCGTGGCGCGTACGGATAACGCGCCCGGCCACCCGCCGGGTCCACACGACGTCCGCCTCCACGCGTAGCGGTCCGATGCCTGTCTGCAGCTCGACCGCGAGGCGGGTTCCCGGCCGGAGGCGCCTCGCCAGTTCCACCGCGCAGCCTCCGCCCCCGACATTCGCCGTGCGACCTCGCCAGCCGAGCCTGGCCCGGCCGGCGACAAGGGTGCAGCGGACCGGGAGGGTGATAGAGAAACGGGGATGGCGTCGCGGGGTCGGGATGACGGTCTTCCCGCCTCCGCCGCCACCCGAACGGAGTGCGTCATCATGCTTCGACATCGGCTTCCTCTGCGGCCCGGGATCCGGGGCCTTGCTGGACTGCGGTTGCCCCCTGTCTAGCCTGATTCGTCGACAAAGTCAACCCAGGCAAGAAAAGGCAAGAAAAGGGGGCGCACAGCCAGGCTGAGACGCGGCCGGAGAAAAGCCCTTGACGCTCCCCATGCAGGTCTCTACAGTAATTCCGCGGTGTCGGGAGTCCGAGCGGGGCGGTATCTGCGACACCTCCCCAGCGCCTCCCGCTGCAGGTCCGGGGGGCGCGTTGAGAGTTGAGGAAAGCTGGGGATGGATGACCGGAGAGGAGGGCATCGGATGCGCTGGATCGGGATCGCCGCCGCCCTGGCATGCATCCTGTTGGCCGCGGAGGCTCGGGCGGATACGATCTACCTGAAGAACGGTCAGAGCGTCTGGGGGACCGAAGCCTACGAGCAGGGCGACACGGTCGTCCTGGAGCGGCCCGGAACGACACTGCGCTTCCCCAAGGCCCAGGTGGATCGAATCGAGAAGGCGCACATCTCCATCCCGAAATACTACTCCCCGCCGGGCACAGAGAGCGCAGCCTCACCGGCCGCTCAGGCAGAAAAGGAATCCCGGATGCGTCCGGTGCCCCCGACCGCCCCCGGCGGCGCTGCAGAGGAGAGCAAGCAGGAGGGAGGCGAATCCCCCAAAGCGTCCGGCACGCCCCCTGCGACCTCGTCAAGCTCGGGCGGCAGCATTTCGGCTCCGTACGCCGCGCCGCGCTGAGCGGCGGCCCTCCGGCCATGCAGGCGCCCCGGCGCCCGTCCCAGCCGCCGGTCGCGCCATGTTTCTTCGCTCCGGGCCCTCACCCCCGCCGTTCACACATTGAACCGGATGAGCAGGATATCCCCGTCGGCCACGCAGTAGTCTTTCCCCTCGGTGCGGTGCAGGCCCTTCTTCCGGACGGCGGCCATGGTGCCGTAGGCCTCCAGGTCCGCGTAATTGACGACCTCAGCCCGGATGAATCCCCGCTCCAGGTCGCTGTGGATGGCCCCTGCCGCCTTGAGCGCGGTTGCCCCGGTGGGGATGGTCCAGGCGCGGGTTTCCTCTCCGCCTTCGCCGGTATAGAAGGTGATGAGACCCAGCAGGTCGAAGCAGGCCCGCAGAACCTCGGCGAATCCGCCCGCCTTGAGACCGAGGTCGTTGCGAAAGACCTCGGCATCCTCCGGAGAGAGTTGGGCCACCTCCCACTCGACCTTGACGCAGAGCTGGGTGGCGGCCACCCCCTGCCTGCCCAGCGCTGCCCCCAGGCGCGCGGTCGCGGCATCGGGCGAGCCCAGCCGAGCCTCCCCGACGTTGAGCAGGAGGAGCATCGGCTTGGCCGTGAGCAGGCCGAAGCCCCGCAAGGTTTTCGCCTCCTCCTCTGCGAGGACGAGATCGCGGATCGGCTTCTCCTCGATCAGCCACGCCCGGCAGCGCTTGAGGAGATCCAACTCCCGGATCGACTCCTCCTTCTTGATCTTCTTGAGGTCGGATTCCAGCTTGGCAATGCGCTTCTCCACGGTGTCCAGGTCGGCCAGGAGCAGCTCGGTGCTGACCAGGGAGGCGTCCCGCAGCGGGTCGGTCGTTCCCTCGACGTGCGCGACGCCCGGGTCCTCGAAGTCGCGCAGGACGTGCAGCAGGGCATCCACCTGCCGCATTTGGCTGAGGAAATGGCTGCCCAGCCCCTCGCCTTTACCGGCTCCCCGCGTCAGGCCCACGAAGTCCATGAACTCGATGGTGGTGGGGGTGACCTTCTTCGCATTGAAGAGCTTTGCCAAATGGTCCAGGCGTGGGTCCGGGACCTTCACCACGGCCACGTTCGGCTCCGCGTGGGCGTGCGGCCCCACGTGGACGCCGCCGGCCTGACACAGCAGGTCGAACAGGGTCGTCTTCCCGGTGGCGGGAAGCCCGATGATGCCTATGCGCATGACCGATGCTCCATTTACCCGCGGGAAATCCAGTGTAAAAACGGCGGGGATTGTCTCCGCCCATCCACCGCGTGTCAAGTCGCTTCTGTGTGGGCCGCTGGGCGGCCAGCCGATGGATCGGGCAGGGCTCCACCATAGCACGCCGGCTCGCGCCGCCGCAAGCTGGGCCTCCTTGGAAGATGCTCGATGGCGGCGGGGCGCGCTCGTCCGTGGCCCTGCTGCCGCCATTCGGCTGCTCACAAATGTCCACGGGACCGCTCCTGTCCGGCTTTCCTGGTTGAATTCATCATCGCCTGTGCTATCGTCGCGGAAAATCAGGGTCCAACGGTCTCGGAAGGCGGAAGACATGAAGGCCTACCTGGACATTGAAACCTGCGAGGGCGGACGGGTGACCGTGGTGGGGATCTACCGGGAGGATCGGGGGTTCCGCCAGCTGGTGGGCGGCCAGATCACCGACGTGGGTGTGTGGCAGGCGCTGGAAGGGGTCGACACTCTCTGCACCTTCAACGGGGACCGGTTCGATCTTCCCATCCTGGAGCGGCAGACCCGTCTGGACCTGCGCTCCCACTTCCACTCCCTGGATCTGCTGCGCGAGTGCCGGCGGGCCGGTTTAAAGGGCGGCCTCAAGCGCCTGGAGCAGCAGTTCGGGATTGCCCGGACCACCCGCGGCTTGAGCGGTTGGGACGCCATGCAGCTCTGGGCGAGGTACGAGGGCCAGGGAGATCGCGAGGCCCTGGGGATCCTGTTGGAGTATAATCGCGAGGACGTCATGAATCTCGTGCAGCTCGAGCGCATCGTGGTGGGCGTGGGGCTAGAGCTGGAGACTCAGGGATCATGAATGTCGAATGGCGAATGTCGAGTGTCGAGTATCGAACCGTCAACCTCGAACTTTGAACCGTGAACCGTGACCAGGACCTGACCGAGTAATGCGAATCGCGTTTGCGACCGTCGGCTGCCGGTTGAATCAGTTCGAGACGGACGCCCTGCGGGGAAAGGCGCAGGCTGCCGCCCTGGACGTCGTGCCCTTCGATGCCGTTGCGGATGTCTACGTCATCAACAGCTGCACCGTCACGGCGGAGGCGGACGCGGACTCCCGCCAGCTGGCGCGCCGGGCGGTACGGCGAAACCCCGCGGCTCTGGTGGCGGTCACGGGATGTTATGCCCAGGCGGCCCCCGAGCGGGTGGCGGCCATCGCGGGTGTGGACCTGGTCCTCGGCAACGCCGAGAAGCCCGAGCTCCTCGACTACCTCCAAGCCGCCCGGAAGAATGGGCTTGCCCGCCTGGCAGTCGGGGCGGTGAGCGACCGCCGCCGGATGGATCCCTACAGCCCTGTTCTCGACTCCGATCGCACGCGGGCGCTCCTGAAGGTCCAGGACGGATGCGACTACCGGTGCAGCTTCTGCATCGTCCCGGCGGTGCGGGGACCCAACCGGAGCCATCCGCCCGAGCGCATACTGGACGAGATGCGACGTTTGGCGGCGGCCGGGTTTCCGGAGATCGTTCTGACCGGAATCCATCTCGGCACATACGGGCGCGACCTCCGGCCCGCCGTCACGCTAGCCCACCTGTGCGAGCAGATTGCCGGCCTCGCGGAGTCCCCGCGGATCCGGCTCAGCTCGCTCGATCCGCACGAGGTCACCCCGGGTCTGATCCGTCTCCTGGCAGACTCGACCCGGTTCTGCCGCCACCTGCACCTGCCGCTCCAGAGCGGAGACGAGGCCGTCCTGCGCCGGATGCGTCGGGGGCACACGGCGGGCCGGTTCCGGGACCTGGTGGAGCGCCTGGCCGTGGAGGTCCCCGGCATTGCCGTCACCTGCAACGTCATCGTGGGCTTCCCCGGAGAGGATGAGCGGGCGTTCTGCAGCACGGTGGACCTCCTGGAGGCGCTGCCCATCGCCGGTCTGCACGTCTTCGGCTACTCCCCGCGACCGGGCACGGATGCCGCCGGCTACGCCGGGCAGGTCCCCAGGGCCGTCACGGCCGAGCGAAGCCGGACGCTCCGGGCACTGGCCCTGCGCAAGGCCGAGGCCTTTCGTCGGCGGCAGGTTGGAGAGACGCTGGAAGTCGTGGTCCTTCACCGGGAGAGAGACGACGGTCTCCTGGAGGGCCTGAGCGGGAACTTTATCCAGGTCTGGTTCGAAGGGGATCCCGCGCTGCAGGGCGGTCTGGCCCGCGTGCGGATCACCGGCATGACCGGCCGGGGGCTGCTGGGAAGGCTGGGCGACCCCCCGGCGCTTCCGGCGGGGAATCTGGAGGATGGGGCGGCTGAGCATCCCACCGGCTCCAAAACGGCGGGGAGAACCAGTTGACAGCCCGAGGCCCGTCAGTTAGCGTCACGCGGAACCCGCGGGCGCCGGGGCGAGGAGCTCGGGGTCACACAGAGGGAGCGTGTCCATGGCACACGAATTGCGCGGCATCATCCCGGCGGTGATCACTCCGTTCACGCCGGACGAGCGGGTGGACGAGCGGGCGTTTCGCAAGGTGTTGAATCTTCTGATTGACCAGGGGGTGCATGGCCTGTTTCCAGTGGGGACGGGCGGGGAGTTCTCGGCGCTGAGCCCGGACGAGAAAAAGCGACTCATGGGGGTCGCGGTGGAGGAGGCCCGGGGGCGGGTCTTCGTCATGCCCAATGTCGGGGCCGTCACCACGGCGGAGTCCGTGGACCTGGCGCGCCACGCCGAGGCGGTGGGGTGCGATGCCGTGTCGGCGGTCACCCCGTTCTTCCTCAAACCCTCCCAAGACGAGCTGTTCGAGCACTACCGGGCCATGTGCGCGGCGGTCAAGCTGCCGGTGCTGGCCTACAACATTCCCGAGCGGACCGGGGTGAGCCTGAGCATGGCCACGGTGGCCCGTCTGGCCCGGGACGTTCCGAATTTCGTCGGCATCAAGGACAGCACGGGGGACCTGTCCGGCTCGGCGGAATTCCTGCGGGCCTGTCCGCCCGGGTTCCGGGTCTTTATGGGGCGCGACACGCTGATCTTCGGCGCGCTCCTGTACAACCTGGCGGGTGCCGTGGCCGCCACCGCCAACGTGGCGCCTGGCCTGGCCGTGGGGATCTACAACGCGGTGCAGGCCGGCGACCTGGCCAAGGGCCGGGAGCTGCAGGCGCGGCTGGCCCCCGTGCGCAAGCTGTTCACGGTCGCCTCGCACCCCGGCGGGCTCAAGGAGGCCATGCTGCAGCTGGGGATGATCGACTGTGCGCGCTGCCGGCGGCCCACCCTGGATCCCACGCCGGCCCAGAAGGCCGAGGTGACCGCCATCCTCCGGGAGGCGGGGCTCCTGTAGTAGCAGGCTGCTGAAAAAGGCCCATCTGCGGCGTTGGCGCGCTCGCGTTGTGCTGGGGCGTACGAGCGGAGTACGCCTCGCTCCTGCACCCATCCTCCGGATGGGTACCCGGCACGCCGCCTTGCATCTGGACCTTTTTGAGCAGCCTGGACGAAAGCAGGTATTTCAGCATCCTGCTAGGGGTTCGACGGTCCGGATTCGCCGTTCAACGTTTCGTCGCGGGGGCTGTCTATCTAGAGGGGCGACGTCCGGGAAAGAGCCCCCACGGCTTCGGCAGCACGTGTCGAGTCTCGCATGGGGATCAGGGGACCGAGAAAAGCGCGCTACAGCATGCGCGCGTAATCGCCTGGATCCACGGGGACCTCGATCAAGGTGGGGCGATCGGACCGAAGAGCCATGGTCACGGCATCATCGAGCTCGGTCCATCTCTCGGTCCGCACCCCCCGGGCGCCGAAGCCCGGGGCAATGCCGGCGAAATCAATGGGCCCGAAGTCGACGCCCTGCGGCAGGACGCCCCAGCGCTCTTGATGCAGGCGGATGAGGTGCAGGCTCCGATCCGACAGGACCACGACGACGACCGGCAGGCCAAGGCGCACGGCGGTCTCCAGCTCCGCCAGGGCCATGGCCAGGCCGCCGTCCCCCGTCACCGCCACCACCGGACGGTCGGGTCGCTCCAGCTTGGCGGCGAGGGCGGCGGGCAGGGCGTATCCCATCGTGGAGAGGCCATGGGAGACAAGGTAGGAGCGAGGCTCCCAGGCCTGCCAGATCTGGCCCAGGAGCAGCTTGTGGGCGCCCGTGTCCACCGTCACGATGGTGTCCCGCGGCACCAGGGAGCGCAAACGGGTAAAGAGGTAAGCGGGTGACAGACCCGCCTGGGTCCGGGTCGCGGCGGGCGTCAGGGAGGCGATCAGGCGCTGTCGGAAGGCTCGCACCTCGTCGGGCTCCCAGCCGTGCCGGGCGTGGACTCGCTCGCGCAGGGCATCCAGGGTGGCGGGCACATCGCCGAGAAGCTCCAGGGCCGGCATGAAGCGCGGCTCCGCCAGGCTGTAATCGGCGATGGATAGAAACGGGGATTCCGTATAGAAGGGCCGAATGGCCTCGACGGGATCGAAGCCGATCCCGATCAGGAGATCGGCGCTCTGGAGGAAGCGCACGAACAGCTTGTCCCCGGCCATTCCCGTGCTGGTGGCGACGAACGCGGGGTGGTCCTCCGGGACGAGCCCCTTGGCCTTGGGGGTGGTGGCAACCGGGACGCCGGTCGCGGCCAGCCACCGCAGCAGGGCTGGGCGAATGGCCACGGCGTCTGCCGCGATGCCTACCAGGGCCAGGGGACGCCGGGCCTCGGCGATCATGGCGGCCGCCCGCGCCAGCTCTTCCTCGGCGGGCATCCCCACGAGGCGTGGCGGGAGGCGTGGCAGCGGTTGCCTCGTCGCAGAGGAGGCCGCCGGGCCCTCCTCCTGGCGCGCCAGGTTGCTGGGCACCGAGAGGTAGACGGGGCCGGGCCGGCCCGCCACTGCGAGGTCGAGGGCCGCGCTGGACGGCGGAGGCCGTGTTGGTGCCGGTCAGCGTGTGGCTCCACTTGGTGATGGGGCGGAACAGCGCCTCCAGCTCCAGCCGCTGGTGCGGCAGCAGGGGAGCGACGGTCGTGGGAACCTGGGCGGAGATGACCAGCAGGGGGGCCCGTTCGAGCAGGGCGTTGGCCACGCCGTTCACGAGATTCGTGGCCCCGGGTCCCACCGTGGCCAGGGCCACGCCCGGCCTGCGCGTGAGCTCGCCGACGACGCCAGTCATCAGACAGGCGGCGTTCTCGTGGCGCGTGAGCACGAATTCGATCCCGAGATCGCGGGAGGCCGCCTGAATCTCCGCCAGCTCACCGCCCGGCAGGCCAAAGATGCGGCGCACGCCGTTGGCCTTGAGGGTCGCGGCGATGACGGAGGCGGTGCTGGGCATGGGCGGTCTCCCGGAGCGCAAAAGGGGGATTTCTTCTAACATCCGAGGGGCGGCCTGTCAAGCCAAGCCCTCTCGGAGAGGTAGGGGCAAGATGCGGCGGGAGGCGCGATGGCGGAACGGCTGATCGGCATCATCGGCGGCAGCGGGCTGTACGAGATGGAGGGACTGGAGGCGGTCCGGGAAGAGGTCGTGCGCACGCCCTTCGGGGACCCCTCGGACCGGTATGTCCTGGGGAGGCTGCACGGCCGGCCGGTGGCCTTTCTGGCGCGCCACGGCCGCGGCCACCGGTTGATGCCGTCGGAGCTGAACTACCGCGCCAACATCTTCGGATTCAAGGTGCTGGGGGCGGAGTGGATCATCTCCGCCTCGGCGGTGGGCAGCATGCGGGAAGAGGTCAAGCCGCTGGATATTCTGATCCCGGACCAGTTCTTCGATCGGACCAACGGGCGGCCCAGCACGTTCTTCGGCAACGGTCTGATCGCGCACGTCAGCATGGCCGATCCGACCTGCCATGTCCTGGGGGAGATCCTGTATCGAACGGGGTGGCAGGTGGGGGCCACCATGCATCGGGGTGGGACCTACGTCTGCATCCAGGGTCCCCAGTTCTCGACCCGCGCCGAGTCGCGCATCTACCGGAGCTGGGGGGTGGACGTCATCGGGATGACCAATCTGCAGGAGGCCAAGCTGGCGCGCGAGGCGGAGATCTGTTACGCCACCATGGCCCTGGTGACCGACTACGACGTCTGGCATGCAACCGAGGAGGACGTGAACGTCGAGGCGGTGGTGAAGATCCTCCTCAAGAACGTCGAGACGGCCAAGCGGATCATCCGGGCGGCCGTGGCGGAGATTCCGGAGACGCGCGCCTGTTTCTGCGCGCATGCGCTCAAGGACGCCATCATCACCGCGCGCGATGCAGTTCCAGAGCAGGTGAGGCGCGATCTGGCGCCCATCGTCGGGAAGTACATGGGAGTCGGGGAGCCGAGGAGTCGGACAGTCGAATAGTCGAGCGGTCGAGGGGCGATCGGCGGAGGCGCTGCGATGGGCCGATAGCCTTGTCGGCCGGGCGCGGCCCCCCGGGTGATCGGCTGCTGGGTATGTTGACCACTTGACCACTCGACAGAAAACAGGGGGCTTTCAGGGGATGAGCATTCTGGCCGTCGGTTCAATGGCTTTTGATACGGTCAAGACCCCGTTTGGCGAGGCGACGGAGGTGTTGGGTGGCTCGGCCACGTACTTTGCCACCGCGGCGAGCTTCTTCGCTCCGGTGCGCGTGGTAGCCGTCGTGGGGGAGGACTTTCCGGATGGGCACCTGGACTTTCTGCGCAGCCGGAGCGTGGACGTGCGGGGGATCCAGCGGATGCCGGGAAAGACGTTCCGCTGGAAGGGCGAGTACGGCTATGCACTGAACGAGGCGCGCACCCTGGATACCCAATTGAATGTCTTCGCCGAGTTCGCCCCCAAGATCCCTGAGGACTACCGCGACTCCGAGGTGGTCTTCCTGGCCAATATCGATCCCGACCTCCAGCGGGACGTCCTCCGGCAGGTCCGCCGGCCGCGGCTGGTCGCCGCCGACACCATGAATTACTGGATTGGTGGGAAGCCGGAGTCGCTGCGCCAGACGCTGAGCCTGGTGGATGCCCTGGTCATCAACGATGCGGAGACCCGGCAGCTCGCCAACGATCCGAACCTGGTCCAGGCGGTGCGAACGATCCGCAGCTGGGGGCCGCGGGTCGTGGTCGTCAAGCGGGGGGAGTACGGCGCCCTGCTGTTCCACGACGGGAACTGGTTCGCCGCGCCGGCTATTCCGCTGGAGCAGGTCCAGGACCCGACGGGGGCGGGGGATTGTTTCGCCGGGGGCCTCATGGGATACCTCGCCAGCGTGATGCGCTTCGATGACGCCACCCTGCGGCGGGCGGTGATCATGGGGTCGGTGATGGCCTCGTTTAACGTGGAAGCATTCTCGTTGGATCGGCTGCGCCGCCTGACGCGGGAGGAGATCCAGGCCCGCTACCAGGCTTTCCGACAGCTGGCGAAGTTCGAGGACTTGGACACTCCCGGCAGCGACAAAGAATGAGGCGGGGCCGTCGAGGGCTCGCGCCGATGGGCGGTGGTCAATGGCGACATGGCGAATTCTGGTGGTGGATGACGAACCGTACGTCCTGTTGGCGCTCCACGAGGTCCTCGCCGCCCTGCCGGCCAGCATTCAGGAGGCCCAGGATGGGGAGGAGGCGCTGCGCCTCGCCAGGGATGAGCACCCCGATCTCATCCTGCTGGACGTGAAGATGCCGGATATGGACGGCTTCCAGGTGATCGAGAAGTTGAAGCAGGATCCCGCCACCGCGGGCATCCCCGTGGTGTTCCTGAGCGCGCTGGGCGGCTCGAAGGAAAAGCTCCGGGGGCTGGAGCTGGGGGCGGAAGATTACTTGGTCAAGCCGATCGACGGGGAGGAGCTGAAGGCCCGGGTCCGGATGGTGCTGCGCCGCGCTCATACCAAAGAGACGCCGCACTCGACGGTCCTGACCCACGGGCAGCTCGAAACGACAAGCCTGGCCTCTCTCTTGCGATCCCTGAGCGGCGAGGGACGGACCGTCCGAGTGCGGCTTCGGCGGGACGACGAGGAAGGCGAAATCGTTTTGCTGGAGGGCCGAATCACGGCGGCCGCCCAGGGGCCGCGGCGCGGCCCCGCCGCGATCTATCAGCTCTTGGGATGGCAGGACGGAACGTTCGAGATGGGCGCCGTTACACCCTCCAGCCCGATGGAGGGGGAAGTAACGGAACCGAATCAGACCCTGCTGACCGAAGCGTCCCGCCGCCAGCTGGAGATCGCCGACCTGCGCACGAAGCTGGCAGGCGTGAAGGGCCCGCTCATGGTTTCCACCGCGGTGCGGGCGGCGGTCGAGAGCCTGGCCGCGCCGGCCGCCCTGGCCCTGGTGGCGCTTCTGGACGGCACCCGGGCCCTGCCCCAGCTACTCTGCGACAGCCCCTTTGACGATTGGGCCACGCTGCGGCTGCTGCACCGGCTGAACACCGTGGGGGCCCTGGAGAGTGTACACGTGGAGGCCGATCGCCGGACCGGCCTTCGCCTCAAGGTCGGGCTGCCCATCGAGTACCAGAGCGTGGGCCTGTGGCAGCAGAGCTCCACCTTCAACCTGTCCCCGTGGGGAGTGTTCATCCGGACTCCCGTCCCGTACGCCGTCGGGGAAGAGGTGATGCTGCGGTTTCGCCTGCCCGATCGGGAGGAGGGGATCTCCGTCCTCGGGCGCGTGATCTGGGCGAATCCGGATCCCACCCTGTGGGGCGGGACCGGCATGGGGATTCAGTTTGCGGACCTGCCCTTGGTCGAGCGAAAAGCCATCGAGGAGCATCTGGCCCAGACGATCGCCTCGCAGCTGGCCGCGGCTGCCGAGCGCCCCGCCTGAATGGTATCCCTGTACACCCCCCTCCCCTGAGAGACCGCAGGCCGACGGTGCCGGCGGGCAGGCCCCGGAGCCTGCCCGCCGGCTTTTTTTGACGCCTGCGGGCGGGAGGGAAACGGGGCCGTCTCATACTTGCGGGCCGCTCTTGTCGGAGTATAATCAAGGGTCCCTGGCCGTTCGGCCCCCTTTCGCACGAGGAGCGATAGACCGTGTCTACCGATTGCATCCGCATTCGCGGGGCTCGCGAACATAACCTGAAGTCCATCGATCTCGATATCCCGCGCGACCGGCTGGTGGTGATCACCGGGGTGTCCGGGTCGGGCAAGTCGTCCCTCGCCTTTGACACCATCTACGCCGAGGGGCAGCGGCGCTACGTGGAATCCCTGTCGGCCTACGCCCGGCAGTTCCTGGAGCAGATGGACAAGCCGGACGTGGATCTGATCGAAGGACTGTCGCCGGCCATCTCCATCGAGCAGAAGACCACCAGCAAGAACCCCCGCTCGACGGTGGCCACCGTCACCGAGATCTACGACTACCTGCGCCTGCTGTTCGCCCGGGTCGGACGTTCGCACTGCTACCAGTGCGGCAAGCCCATCGCCTCCCAGACCGTGACCCAGATCGTGGACCAGGTGCTGGGACTGCCGGGCGGGACGCGGATCCAGATCCTGGCCCCCATCGTCCGCGGCCGGAAGGGGGAGTACCGGCAGATCTTCGTCCAGATGCGGAAAGAGGGGTTCGTCCGGGTGCGGGTGAACGGCAAGCTGCGCGACCTGGACGAGGCGATCGAGCTGGAGAAGAACAAGAAGCACACCATCGAGGTGGTGGTGGACCGCTTGGTGGTGAACGAGACCCTGGGGCGCCGGCTGGCCGATTCCCTCGAGACGGCGCTGAAGCTGGCGGACGGCATCGTCACCGTCAACCTGCCGGATGCGGGCAAGGACCTCACGTTCTCCGAGCGGATGGCCTGCATCGAGTGCGGGGTCAGCTACCCGGAGATCAGCCCCCGCATCTTCTCCTTCAACAATCCGCACGGGGCCTGCCCGGCCTGCGACGGGCTGGGCACCAAGGTGGACCTGTCGGCGGCGGCCCACGACCCCAGCCTCCGGGAGCTGGGGGAGGAGTTTTTCGGGGCCAGCTTGGGATTCCTGGATCGCCGCTACAAGGAGACCCAGTCCTCCCGGGTGCGGGAGGAGATCGAGACGTACGTGGAGCGCCTGGCCAGCGTCCGCCCCTGTCCCGAGTGCGGGGGGGCGCGCCTGCGTAAGGAATCGCTGGCGATCCGGGTGGGCGGGAAGAACATCGCGGAGGTCACCCGGCAGTCCGTCAAGGACGCGTTGGCCTTCTTCACCAGCCTGGCGGGAAATGGGGGTGTCGGCGATCCCCTGGCCCTGACGGAGAAGGAGCGGGAGATCGCCCGCCGCATCCTGAAGGAGATCCGCGAGCGGCTGGGATTCCTGATCAACGTGGGACTGGACTACCTGACGCTGGATCGCACCGCCGCGACTCTGGCGGGGGGCGAGGGGCAGCGCATCCGCTTGGCGACCCAGATCGGCAGCTCGCTGGTGGGAGTGCTCTACATCCTGGACGAGCCCAGCGTGGGCCTGCACCAGCGGGACAACGTGCGGCTCCTCAACACCCTGAAGCGGCTGCGGGACCTCGGCAACACCGTGGTGGTGGTGGAGCACGACGAAGAGACGATCCGCTCCGCCGACCATGTGATCGATCTGGGGCCGGGGGCCGGCGTCTCGGGCGGGCGGATCGTCGCCGAGGGGACGCCGGAGCAGATCATGGGCGACCGGGGGTCCCTGACGGGGCGGTATCTGTCGGGCGAGCTCGCCATCCCCGTCCCGCGCCTGCGGCGGCCCCACACCGGACAGGCGCTCGTCATCGTGGGCGCGCGAGAGCACAACCTGAAAGGGATCGAAGTGGAGATCCCTCTGGGGCTGTTCACCTGCGTGACCGGGGTGTCCGGCTCGGGCAAGAGCACCCTGGTGACGGACATCCTCCGCAAAGCGCTGGATGCCGCACTGTACGATTCGCGGGAGCGACCCGGCGAGCACGACAAGATCCTGGGCCTCGAGCATATCGACAAGGTCATCGACATCGATCAGGCGCCCATCGGCCGCACGCCCCGTAGCAACCCCGCGACCTATACCGGACTCTTCACCTATATCCGCGAGCTGTTCGCCCTCATCCCCGAGGCCCGGGCCCGCGGATATCAGATGGGGCGCTTCAGCTTCAACGTGAAGGGGGGCCGCTGCGAGGCCTGCCAGGGCGACGGACTTATCCAGATCGAGATGCACTTCCTGCCCGATGTCTACGTGACATGCGAGGTGTGCAAGGGGAAGCGCTACAACCGGGAGACCCTGGAGATCACCTACAAGGGGAGGAGCATCGCGGACGTGCTGGACATGACCGTGCAGGAGGCCCTGCGCTTTTTCGAGAATGTGCCGCGCATCAAGGAAAAACTCCAGACGCTCTACGACGTCGGCCTGGGATACATCAAGCTGGGGCAATCGGCCACGACTCTATCGGGCGGCGAGGCCCAGCGGGTCAAGCTGAGCCGGGAGCTGTCGCGCCGCGGGACCGGGCGGACGCTCTACATCCTGGACGAGCCCACCACGGGCCTGCACTTCGCGGACATCCAGCAGCTCTTGGACGTCCTGCACCGGCTACGGGATGCGGGAAACACCGTGCTGGTGATCGAGCACAACCTGGACGTGATCAAGAACGTCCGACCACATCATTGACCTCGGGCCGGAGGGGGGGGATGCGGGCGGCCAAGTCGTGGCCGTCGGTACACCGGAGGAGGTCGCCAGGGTCAAGGGGTCGTACACCGGCCAGTTCCTGAAACGTGTCCTGCGGAATGGGAGGGGCAGGGGATAGGGCCTGGTTGCCCCCTGGAGTCGTTCGTAACCTCGAACCTCGAACCTTCTCTCTCCCTACCCGCTTTGCTCAATCGTCCCATTGGGGCAGTCGAACAGGAGACAAAGTGGCTCACCTGATATCTGGTAGTCCAATGTCGTGATTTTCAACACTCCTCTCTCTATCCGCAAAACTCTATAAATGTACATAGTTGCGGCATGGTGTGGGGCTCGAGATGTCTCTGTCGGGGACGACCAATAATGGCATGCCACTTGTATCAACAAAACGCAGTCGTAAGCCGTTCTAATTCGAGGAACTAACGGAGTTCACCCTGGGCGTTCGGCGCCAAGCGCCGAGAGAGTCCGGGTTACAAGCTGAAGCCGCGGGACCGACTCCCCCCCTCCCCGGTCCCGCGACCAGACCCCCGGCCTGAGCAATCGGGCCGGGGGTATTTCTTTGCTGCAACCCAAGGGGACGTAGTTCACTTATTTCCGATAACTGCTTGACAGCCGGAACGCGGGAATAGTAAGGTCTATCTACAATGCCGCGCGGACCACGACTGGACGCTCCGGGGGCTCTCCATCACGTCATCGTGAGGGGGATTGAGCGTCGAAATATCTTTCGATCGGATGGGGATCGCGCGGATTTCGTCCAGCGACTCGAGCGTGTCTGGGAGAGGACCGGGCTCAATGTCCTGGCCTGGGCGCTCCTTCCCAATCATGTCCATCTGCTGGTTCGCTCGGGCTTTCGCCCTCTTGCCGCTTCTATGCGGCAGTTGCTCACGGGCTATGCGATCAGCTTCAACCTGCGGCATCGGCGCATAGGTCATCTCTTCCAAAATCGGTACAAATCGATTTTAGTCGAAGAGGATCCCTACCTTCTGGAGTTGGTTCGGTACATCCACCTGAATCCCCTCCGTGCGTGCATTGTGAAGGACGTGGGTGCTCTGGAACGATTCAGATGGACAGGGCATTCGGTGATACTCGGGAGGATGTCTCGTCCGTGGCAAGCGACCGGGGAGGTGCTTGGGCGCTTTGGGGGGCGCCTCTCGACGGCACGGCAGGCCTATCGGTCTTTCGTGCGGAATGGCGCCAAGAATGGGCATCGCCCAGACTTGCAGGGCGGAGGGCTGCGGCGCAGCATGGGTGGATGGGAGAACGTGGCGGTACTGGGACGTGGCCGGGAGTTGTGGACGGCAGACGAGCGCATCTTGGGCGGTCCTGACTTCGTTCTTGGGGTGCTGAAGGAAGCCGAGCAGACTTCCCGACAGGGCCATTCAGAGGCAAAGCCTTCTCTGAACGAGGTGATCGAGCGGGTCGCAAAAGATCTGGGCTTGTCAGTGAAGGAGTGTTGTGGTGGGGGGCGCCGTCGCCTTTTGGTCAGAGCGCGCGCCGTGATCAGCCATAAGGCGGTTCGCGAATTGGGATTCCCGGTGGTGTCCGTTGCGCGCGCCCTCGGGGTTTCCTCACAGGCGATACTCATGGGACTGGAGCGTGTGGAACGACGGGGAGAGCCCGGGGGGGGTCGGACGTTACGAAGGACCAGTGCGACCGGTGGCTGAGAGCAGGCTGGAAGCTCCCAAGACCTCTGGTGTGTTTGGTGGCGTGGGCACCGGATGAAGGCGAAGAGGGTGGCTGAAAACAGTGACAGCAATAAGAGGTTTGCTCGGAAATGACATATCGGAAATAACTGAACAACGTCCCATTCTCAAGGCCTGACCCCAATCACGGACCGGGGGGGCGAAGAGCGTGGAGGGCGGAGCAAGGAGGGCCGGGAACAGAGTGCACAGATCTTTTCTTGGCGCCGTGAGACCGGGGCGCAATGATGGTGTTGACAAGTCCCCCACAGATTGGTAGAGGTGTCATATATTTCACGCATATTTTCAAGGTTCAGAAAGAACGGAAGAATTCGATGGTCGCCATTGCGAGCATCTGGGACTCAAAGATCCTCCAGCCACACCATCGCTCAACCCGTCACCCCAATCAATCGACCCCCGCTCTTGCATCTCGCTTGACGAAGGCAATATGCCTATTATCGGGCCCCGTTCGAATGCCGGCGATGGCGGGTTAGCCGGCGGGAGACGGCTCGTGGGCGAAGCCCCGCATGAGTTACGGAGGGGAGTATGAATAGGGCCGGGCGACGGACAGCGCTCCGGTTGTCGGCTATCTACGTTCTCCTGGCGGGGGTCTGGATCTCCATTTCGGATCGCATCGTGTCGTCGCTGACGACCAATCCGGCGCATATGACGCGACTACAAAACTACAAAGGATGGGCATTCGTCCTGGTCACCGGCGGAATGCTGCTCTTCCTGCTCCACCGAGAATTTCGCCGCCGAGAAAAGATTGAGGAGGGCCTTCGAGCAGGCGAAGCGCAATATCGGATACTCTTTGAGAACAGTCGGCAAGGCGTGCTGCTTACCACCCCGGACGGACACATCCTGGCCGCCAACCCCGCGGCCTGCCGGCTCTTCGGCTGGACAGAAACGGAGATCTGCCGGGAGAAATGGGACTCCCTGATAGAAAACACCGATCCCCGGTCGGCAGCCGAATTCGAGGAGCGGGCGCGCACGGGCCCGTTCGCTGGCGAGGTGCGGTTCCGGCGGAAGGACGGCAGCAGTTTCGAGGGTCATGTGACCTCGACCGTCTTTACCGATCGGGGCGGGGAATCTCGGGTCAGCATATTCGTCCGGGATGTGACCGAGCCGAAACGCGCCGCGGCCACGCTGACGCGCCTCAATCAGGATCTCCGCACGATCAGTCTCTGCAATCAGGTTCTCGTGCGTGCGAAGGGCGAAGGGGAGCTGCTGGGGGAGATCTGCCGGACCATCGTCGAGGTGGGCGGGCATCGGGCCGCCTGGGTGGGCTTCGTCGAAGGGGAGGATAGTCGTCACGTCCGACCGGTCACAGTCGTGGGCTGCGAGCCGGACCGGCTGGACCGGCACGCCATGGATCTGGCGGACCCGGCCTGGGAGACGTGTCCAGTGGCCTCCGCCGTCCGGACCGCGGGCGTGCAGGTCGTCCATGACCTCCCGGGGAATCCGCCCCGCTGCCCGTGGCACGATGAGGCGATGCGCCTCGGGATCGGCTCGTCCATCTCCCTGCCGCTCAAACAGGACGGGCGGCCCTTCGGGGTGCTGACGATCTATTTCCCGGCTCGAGACGCGTTCACCGCCGAGGAAGAGACGCTCCTTGTCGAGCTGGCCGACGACCTGGCCTATGGCATTCAGGCGCTGCGCACGCAGAAAGCACACGAGCAAGCCCAGGCCGACATCGAGAGCCTCGCGCGGTTCCCCGGTGAGAACCCCAGTCCCATCATGCGGATTCGGGAGGACGGGGTGCTGCTGTATGCCAACGAGCCCTGCGGCCCGCTCCTCCGCCTGTGGGGCACCGGTATCGGCGGCCCGGTCCCGGCGGAGTGGGGCGCACGGGTCCGGTGCGCCCTAGAAACAGGTGCGAGAGCGGGCATTGATCTGCCATGCGAGGGGCGAATCTTTTCAATCGTCCTGGCGCCCGTCCCGGAGGCACTGTACGCGAACCTCTACGGCCGTGACGTCACCGAGCGCAGGCAGGCGGAGGAGGAGTTGGCCGCGCACGCCCGCCGGCTGGAAACGGTGCGTACGATCAGTAGTGAGATCACCCGGGAGCTGAATCTGGGCGCGCTGCTGCAGCGGATCATCCAGGAAGCGGTGGCGCTGGTGGGGGCCCGCTCGGGGATGCTGCGCCTCTGGGACGCGGACCACCAGAGACTCGTCCCGTATGCCTGGATCGGCTATGAGACCGTGCGGCCGGACATCGTGCTCCGCCTCGGCGAGGGGGTGGCCGGGACGGCCGCCCAGCAAGAGACCGGCTTCTTTGTGAACGATTTCCGAGCGTCTCCCTACGCCACGGCCGCCCTCCTGGCGGCGACCACCCACCGCGCGGTCCTGGCCGAGCCGCTCCTCTACCGCGAGCGTCTGTTGGGCGTCGTCAACGTGAACCACGAGGCGCCCGACCGTGCCTTCACGCCGGCGGACCAGGAGATCCTGGCCCTGTTCGCCAGCCAGGCGGCCATCGCCATCGAGAACGCCCGCCTTCATAAGGCGGCCCTGCGCCGCATGGAGGAGCTACAAGCGCTCCTCCGGGCCACGCGGTCGGTCATGAGCGGCCTGAATCTGGAGGGGACCCTGGACCGGATCCTCACCGAGGCTGCCCAGATCTCCGGCAGCCCCCGCGTCAAAATCCTCCTGCTGGACAACCGGACAGGGGAGCTCCAACTAAAGGCGGTCAAGAACCCCACAGCCAGGGTGTCCGCAGGACTCCGGCCCCGAATAGGCCTCTCACACATCGTGGTGGCGACCCGCGAACCGCTATTCGTCTCGGACTGCCAGCACGACTCGCGAAATCCTTACGCCGATCAGGACCGGGAGTTTGGGCACGTGACCTACCTCGGCCTGCCCATCCTGGTCGGAGAGGAGGTCGCTGGCGTGTTGACCTTCAACACGACAGAGCCCCGCGAGTACACGCCGGAGGAGATCGCCTACCTCATGTCGTTCACCACCCAAGCCGCCATCGCCATCGAGAACGCCCGGCTGTACGAGGAGACCCGCCGCCACGCCGCCGAATTGGAGCAGCGCGTGGCGGAACGGACAGCGGAGCTGGAGTGGGCCAACCGGGAGCTCGCCGCCGCCTCCCAGCACAAGTCCGCTTTCCTCGCCAACATGTCCCACGAACTCCGGACCCCACTGAACGGGATCCTCGGCTTCGCCCAGATCCTCCAGGAGCAGGCGGGGCCCGCCCTCACGGAGAAGCAGCGCCGGTACCTGAATCACATCTACGGGAGCGGCCAGCACCTCCTCACCCTCATCAACGACATCCTGGATCTGTCCAAGGTCGAGGCCGGGAAGGTCGTCCTCCAGCCGGAGCCCCTCCCGGTGGCCCAAACCCTGGAGGACCTCCTCGTCATTGCCCGGGGCCTCGCCAACAAGCGGGCGCAGACCCTCACGGCTGAAATCGCCCCAGACCTGCCCCCCCTCACGGCCGACCCCGTCCGCTTCAAGCAGATCCTGTTCAACCTCCTCAGCAATGCCGTCAAGTTCACCCCCGACCGAGGCACTATCACGCTGACGGCCTGCCAGGTGACGGAGGACCGGAGCCCGGAGACCGACGCCACCCCCCGTCTCCCGTCCCCGGTCCCCTGTCTGGAACTCGCCGTGACCGACACCGGCGTCGGCATCAAGGCGGAGGACCTCCCGAAGCTCTTCCAGGAGTTCACCCAGCTCGAGACGACCCGCGCCCAGGCCCAGGAGGGCACCAGCCTCGGCCTCGCCCTCACCCGACGCCTGGTCGAGCTCCACGGAGGTCGGATCTGGGCCGCCTCCCCGGGCGAGGGCCAGGGGAGCACGTTCACGGTGGTGCTGCCCCTGGGAGGGCCGCTGGCATGAGCCGCCGGCGCGCGCAGGACGCCCGCCTGGACGCCCTCCTACAAGCCAGCCACGCCGTGGCGGCGTCGCTGGACCTGGATCAAGTCCTGCGGACGATCGTCGAGGCCGCCGCCGCCATCTCCGGTGCCCCTTATGTCCGCCTATTCCTCCTGGAGGGCGAGCCTCCGATGCTGCACTGGCAGGTGGGGGTGGGCCTGCCGCCGGAGGCGGAGCCCAACCGTCCCATCCAGGCCGGGGAGAGCTTCTCGGGGCAGGTGGCAGCCAGCGGCCAGCCCCTGGCCGTGGCCGATTGCCGGCACGATCCGCGTATCCGCTTTCCCGAACATGTCGAGCGATACAGCCTCATCTCGTACCTGGGCCTGCCGGTGAAATCCATTGAGCGGGTCCTTGGGGTGTTGGTCTTCAATACCCCAGACCCTCGGGAGTACACACAAGAAGAGATTGCCTATCTGGCGGCCTTCGCGCAGCAGGCGGCGGTTGCCGTCGAAAACGCCCGCCTACACGAGGCGACGGTCGCCCGCCTGGAGCACGTCTCCATCCTGAATCGCCTCACCCGGTCCTTGATGACCTTGGACCCGGAGGCGGTGTACCAGGAAGTCATCGCGGCGGTACGGGTCCTAATGCCTGGGGCGGCCGCCCGCCTCTGGAACATCAGCGAGCAGGACCAGGGGACCCTGGAGCTCATGGCCTCCGAGGGCCTTCAGGACGAACGGGGCGGCACTGTCCAGTTCCGGCGAGGGGAGGGCCTGGCGGGCATCGCCGCCTCCACCCGGCAGGCCGTGGTCAGCCATGACCTGGCGCAGGATCCCCTCTTCGTGAACAAGGCCTGGGCCGCCCGGGAGGGGCTGGTCTCCGGCGCGCTGTTCCCGCTGGTCGCCGGCGAGCGGATTCACGGCATTCTCGCCGTCTTCGCGCGCGAGCCGCACGCGTTCAGCGACCAGGAAGTTGACGTGTTCCAGAACTTGGCGGCTCACGCGGCCCTCGCCATCGAGAACGCCCGGCTGTTCAAGCAGGAGCAGGAGCGTCAGGAGCAGCTCGAGGCTGTCCGCGCGGTGGGCGAGGAGATCACCCGCGAGCTCGACCTTCCCCGCCTGTTGCGCCTCCTCATCGCCCGGGCGGCCGCGCTGGTCAGGGCGGCGAGCGGCACCGTATATCTGGTCGAGGGCGACCGGGTTGTCCCGGCCGCCTGGCACGGCCTGGGCGAGTGGCAGGGCGGGATTCAGCATCCGCTGGGCCAAGGCGTGGCCGGCACGGTGGCGCAAACCCGCCAGGGACTGGTGGCGAACGACTACCGCACCTCGCGCTACGCCAATCCGATCTCGCTCCGGCACACGCAGACCACGGCCTCGCTCGGCGAGCCGCTCCTGTACCGGGACGAGGTGATCGGCGCCATTACCCTGAACCATGAGGGGGGGCGGACCTTTACCCCCGAAGATCAGGAACTGGTCCGCCTCTTCGCCACCCAGGCCGCCATCGGCATCGAGAACGCGCGACTCTTTCAAGCGGAGCAGCAGCGCCGCCAGGAGTTGGAGGCGGTGCGGGGAGTCGCCGAAGAGATCACCCGGGAACTCGACCTCCGCCGGGTGCTCGCGCTTATCGCCCAGCGGGCGGTGGATCTGGTGGGGGGCGATGCCGACTCCCTGTGGCTGTGGGATGAGGCCACCCAGCTCCTCGTCGCCGGGGCCTGGCACGGCCACGGAGACTGGATGACCGGACGCCGGTTGCGACCTGGCGAGGGCGTGGCGGGGACGGTGGCCCTCCGGCGGGAAAGCCTCCTCATCAACGACTACCCGGGCTCCCCCTACAGCGTGCCGGTGGTGCTGGCCAACTCCGCGATCACCGCCTGCATGGGCGCGCCCCTGATCTTCCGCGACCGGCTGCTGGGCGCACTCGTCCTCGACCGCTGGGTGGGGCGCCCCCCGTTCACCCCCGCAGACCAGCACACGCTGCGCCTCTTCGCCACCCAGGCCGCCATCGCCGTGGAGAACGCGCGCGTCCACGACGCCGCGGTGCGCCGGACTGCAGAGCGGGAGGCCCTGCTCGCGGCCGCCCGCTCGGTGATGTCCGGCCTGGACCTGCCGAGCATCCTGGACCGGATCGTGGAGCAGGCCCAGCAGATCTCGGGCGCGCCCCACGTCAAAGTCGTCCTCGTGGATCGGGCGGCGAATGCCCTCCGGGTCGGGGCCGCCCGCGGGTCGGGGCAGGTGCCCGGCGAGCTCATGCCCCTTGATCGGGGCGCCTCCGGCATCGTAGCCCAGACCGGCCACATCCTCTTCAGCCCCCACCACCAGACAGATCCCCGGAACCTTTACGCGGACCGCGACCGGGAGCTCGGCCTCGTGACCTACCTCGGCCTGCCCATCAAGCGTGGGGAGGAAGTGCTCGGGGTGTTGACGTTCAACACGACCACGCCGAGGGAGTACAGCACCGAGGAGCTGACGTACCTCACGGCGTTCGCCCCCCATGCCGCCGTCGCCATCGAGAACGCCCGCCTCTACGAGGCGGGCCAGCAGGAACTGGCCGAGCGCCGCCGGGCGGAGGCGACCCTGGTGCGGTACCGGCTCCTGGCCGAGCACGCGCGCGACATCGTGCTCTTCGTGGAGTGGGCCACCGGGCGCATCCTGGAGGCGAACGCGGCCGCCGCGGCCGCCTACGGCTACCCCCCGGAGGAATTGCTCCGCCTCTCCATCCAGGACCTGCGGAGCCCGGAGACCCGCCCCCTCACCGCGGAGCAGATGGCCCAGGCCGACGCGGAGGGCATCCTGTTCGAGGCCGTGCACCGCCGGAAGGACGGGACCCCCTTCCCCGTGGAGGTGAGCTCGCGTGGCATGGACCTGGACGGGAGGCGCGTGCTCCTGAGCGTGATCCGTGACATCGCCGCCCGCAAGCAGGCCGAGGCGGCCCTCCAGCAGCGCACCCGGCAGCTCGAGGCGATCCGGAGTGTCAGCGAGGAGGTCACCCGGGAGCTGGACCTCGCAATCGTGCTCAATCTGGTTGTCGAACGGGCCGTGGCCCTCGTGGGGGCGAAATTCGGTAGCATCCGGCTCTGGGACAATCAGCGGCAAGTGCTGACCTCGGCAGCCCGGATGGGCAGCGACCGGCACGCGCCGACGGTTCCCCTGCGGCTCGGCGAGGGGGTGGCGGGGACCGCCGCCCAGCAGCGCCGGGGCTTCGTCGTCAACGACCTCCGCGCCTCGGCGTATGCTATTCCGGCCCTTCTCCAGGGAACGGTGCACACCGCCGTGATAGCCACGCCCTTACTGTTCGGAGATCGTCTGGTGGGTACGCTGACGATCACCCGGGACGAGACCGATCCGCCCTTCACGGACGCCGACCTCGAGGTCCTCAACCTCTTCGCCCCCCATGCCGCCGTCGCCATCGAGAACGCCCGCCTCCATGCGGCTGCGCTCCAGCGTGGCGAAGAGCTTGGGGCGCTGCTCCGGGCCGGGCGCGTCGTCATGGACGGATTGAATCTCGATGAGACCCTGGATCGCATTATCAGGGAAGCTTCCGCGATCGCGCGTGCCCCGCATGTCAAGATCCTGCTCGCGGACACGGAAGACGGAACGCTGCGCTTAGCAGCGGTCCTCGGCCGGCCCGCTGAGATGATGGGCCAATTCGATTATGCCGGGCGGGGCAGCCTCTCGGGGGTGGTCGCGAAGACCGGACACCCGCTCTTCGTGCCCGACTGCCAGCACGATCCGAGGAATATCGCCGCTGAGCAGGATAGCTTGCTGGGGATTCAGACCTACCTCGGGTTGCCGATCAAGAGCCGGGGTGAAATTCTCGGCGTCCTGACCTTTAACACGACGGAGCCTCGGCAGTACACCCCTGGAGAAATTGAGTACCTCAGCTCGTTCGCGGATCAAGCCGCCATCGCCATCGAGAACGCCCGCCTCTACGAGGAAGTGCAGCGGCACGCCGGCGAGCTGGAGACCCGGGTGAAGGAGCGCACCGCCGAGCTGGAGGAGGCCCTCCGGGTGAAGGCCGAGTTCCTGGCGAAGGTGTCCCACGAGCTGCGGACTCCCCTGAACTTCGTCCTCGGCTTCTCCGATCTGCTCAGAGAGCAGATCGCCGGGCCGCTCACTGACAAACAGCTGCGGTTCGTGGACCGGATCCAGTTCGGTGGGCGCCAGCTGCTGACCCTCATCAGCGATCTCCTGGAATTGTCCCAGGTCGAAACGGGCCAGGAGGAGCTGCGGCTGGAGCGATTCCTGTTGGTCCCGGTCCTCCAGGAGGTCGTGGAGGTCTACGCGGTGCAGGCGGCCCAGAAGCAGCTGCAAGTCGAGACAGAATGCCCTCAGGGTCTCAGTGTCGTGGCGGATCGCCGGCGACTGATCCAGATCCTCGGCAACCTCGTGAGCAACAGTGTGAAGTTCACCCCCGACGGTGGCCGAATCACGGTGACGTCCCGCCAGGTGACGGAAGACCGGAGACCGGAGACCGGCGCCACCCCCGGTCATCCGTCCCCCGTCCCCGGGGTGGAGCTCGCCGTCGCGGACACCGGCATCGGAATTGCGCCAGGAGATCTCGAGCGAATCTTCCTGGGGTTCGAGCAGGCGGACGGGTCTTCCACCCGGCACTACGAGGGGGCGGGAATCGGCCTGGCCCTCGTCCGGACCCTTGTCAATCTGCACGGCGGCCAGGTGTGGGCGGAGAGCGCGGGCCTCGGGCAGGGCTCCCGGTTCGTCGTCCAGCTCCCCGTCCTGGCCGTGCCGGCCGCCCAGCGCATCCTGGTGGTGGAGGACGAGGCGTCGGTAGCGCGGCTCCTGGCGATCTTCCTTCGCGACGCCGGCTATGCGGTGGAGGTGGCGGAAACGGGGGGGAGGCGATCGCGAAACTGGCCGCACAGCCCCCCAACCTCGTCGTTCTAGATCTGGCCCTCCCGGACATGGACGGCTGGCAAATCTTGATGACCCTCCGCGCAGGAGCGGCGACACGCGCCCTCCCCGTGGTGGTCCTCACCGGGCTCGGGGCGGACCAGGCCGAGCAGGCCGCCGCCCGGGGCGCCGACGAGTTCCTGACAAAGCCGGTCTCGCCGAGCGTGCTGGCCGGAGTGGTGAAGACGCTGTTGGCCCGGGCTAGGGAGGCCGTGCACTTGCCCCCGTTGGCGGGGACGGGGAGGGGGCAGGAGATTGCGCGAGAGGCGGAAGGGCCGGAGGAATGAGAAAGTGACGCCGCCTGAGAGCAGGACACCTGTTGGCGTCCGGCCCAGCCGAATCGTGATCGCCGAGGACGATCCGACCACCCGGGAGCTGTTGACCACGATGGTGGAGGGGCTGGGATACACCGTGATCGCGGTGGAGGATGGGCAGGCTGCCCTCGAGGCCGTCGCAGCCCAGCCGCCCGATCTCGTCATCTCCGACGTGGCGATGCCGCGCATGAACGGCATCGAGCTGTGCCGGTCCTTGAAGGGCGATCCAAGGACCTTCCTCATTCCCTTTGTCCTCATCACGGCCAGCGCGAGCGAGTCCAGGCTGGAGGGCCTGGAGGCCGGCGCGGATGAATTTCTCGGCAAGCCGGTCAACCCGCCGGAGCTGCGGGTGCGGATGCGGGCCCTCCTGCGGATGAAGGCGTTCACCGACGAGCTGGACTCGGTGGACGCGGTGCTCTGCTCGCTCGGCAAGAGCATCGAGGCCAAAGACCCGTACACGGAGGGCCACTGCGATCGGCTGGCGCGCTCCGCCGTGGCGATCGGGCGGGTGCTGGGCCTCCCGGAGGCGGACCTGACCGCGCTCCGGCGGGGCGGGTACCTGCACGACCTGGGGAAGGTCAGCGTCCCGGAATCGATCCTGCTCAAGGCTGGGCCGTTGAGCCCACCCGAGCGGGCTGTCGTCCGGCGGCATCCGGAGATCGGCGCGGGGATCTGCGGCCCGTTACGCTCCCTCCAGGCCGTGGTGCCGATCATCCGCCACCACCACGAGCGGTGGGATGGCTCTGGCTATCCGGATGGCCTGCGGGGAGACCAGAACCCCCTCCTGGCCCGGGTCCTCCAGATGGCGGATATGTACGATGCCCTAACCACGGACCGGCCCTACCGGCGGGCCCTGCCTCCGGGCGAAGCGTTCGAGATCCTGGAAGCTGAGGAGCGAAAGGGGTGGCGCGACCCGGCCATCCTCCGTGCGGCTCGCGCCGCTTTGGACGATTCCGGAGTCTGAGAGAGAATCGAGGACGACCGTGGTCCCACGCATTCTGGTCGTCGAGGACAATCCGGTGAACCGAGAGTTCATGCTGGCCTTGCTCGAGGGGGAGGGGTACGAGGTCCTCACGGCGGAGACGGCGGAAGCCGCCATCACCCTGGCCCGGCAGGAGCGGCCCGCCCTCATCCTGATGGACATCCAGCTCCCGGGCAAGACCGGGTACGAGGCGACCCGACAGCTCAAGGCGGACGCGGCCACGGCCGCGATCCCGATCGTGGCGGTGACCGCTCAGGCCATGCGGGGCGAAGAGGCCAAGGCCCGGGCGGCCGGCTGCGACGCCTTCGTGGCTAAACCCGTGAACACCCAGACGCTTCGCGCCACGCTGCGGCGGTTCCTGGGGCCGCCGCCCGGCGGCGAGGCATAAGAGAAACGGACAACAGCCCGAGAGGACCGGCGAGCCGGCCCCACAACACCCTGGGGGAGAATCCTAATGGCGCACCGCATTCTGGTCGTGGATGATGAGCCCGTGAACCGGGAATTGGCGGAGGCTGTCCTTGCAGTGGCGGGCTACGAAGTCGCGCTGGCCCCGGACGGCCCGACCGCCCTGGCGCTGGCACAGGCGGATCCGCCAGACCTCGTCCTGCTCGACCTCATCATGCCCGGGATGCACGGCCAGGAGGTCTGCGAAATGCTGAAGGCCGAGCCGCGAACCGCCGACCTTCCGGTGATTGTCGTCACGGCCGTCGGCCAGGTCGCGACCAAGGAGGCTCTGCTGACCAGCGGGGCCGACGACTTCGTCACCAAGCCGTTTCAGCCTGGCGATCTCCTGGCCCGGGTCGAGGCCATGCTGAAGGTCCGGAGCATCCGCCGGGAGCTCGACCGCACCCTGGCCTACCTCCACGAGCTGGAGCTGGCCCGTCACGCCCGGCGCGAGGCCGTCTTGGCCGACGCCACGCCCGCCGCCGCCCCGCCGCCGGCCACCCCCGCCCCGACCCGCATCCCCATCCTCCTCGTCGACGACGAGGTCCTCACCCGGGACTTCTACGGGGACCTCCTGACCGCCCACGGTTTCCAGGTCTTCCTCGCCGCTTCCGGCCCGGAGGGGCTGGCCCTGGCCTCCCGGCAGCCGGTCGAAGCGGTGATCCTGGACATCATGATGCCCGAGATGTCCGGCCTCGAGGTCCTGGAGCGGCTCCACCGCGCGCAGCCCGAACTCCCCGTCATCATGCTGACGGCCGCCCCCACCTCCCAGAACGCCATCGCGTCCCTCAAGCTGGGGGCATTCGATTTCATCGTGAAGGGGCTGGACCACAGCCTGGTGATGATGGCGGTCCACCGGGCCGTGCGGCACCGCCAGGAAGTCCTCCAGCAGCGAAGCGAGGTCGCCCGCCTGCGCGCCCGCGTGGCCGAGCTGGAGGCCGGGCGGCCCTAGGGCCCCCGGAGAGAGCGCCCGCCCGTGGCGAAATGCATCCTGGTCATCGACGACGATCCCCAGACCCGCGCGCTGGTGGCGGCCCTGCTGCAGCCAGCCGGGTACACCGTCCGCGAGGCCCCCGACGGGGTGCGGGGGATCGAAGCCGCCGACGCGGCGCCGCCCGATCTCGTCCTCCTGGACGTGCAGATGCCGGGCATGGACGGGTACGAGGTCTGCCGGCAGCTCCGCCAGGCGCCCTGCACCCGGCAGGTCCCGGTGGTCATGCTCACCGCCACGGATGATGTGGCGCTGAATCGGAAAGCCTACGCGGCCGGCGCCCACGCCTGCATTCCCAAGCCCTTTCGGGGGGAAGGGTTAGTCGCCGTCATAAAGGCGGCCCTGTCCGCCGTCTCCCGGGGGCAGCCAAAGGCTTCCGCCTAACCCCGGGGGACCCGATCTCCAGAGAACATAAAAAGGGGACGTAGTTCATGTATTTCTATTATTCGATTCGGAGCGGAAACGGAAATAGCTGAACAACGTCCCCTTTCCATCTTTACTGTGTTTCTCCATACTCGGGAAGGCGTGTCCGTCTGGCCGACCCACCCGGCCCCACGGCCCATCTCGTCTGTTTCCTCCTTTACAGTCCGTGCATTCCTTAGATAGACTACGCCGGCACCTGGGGGAGTGATGGCGGCAATGCAAAGATGGCGGTTGGGTCTCTGGGCCAAGCTGCTGGCCATGATGTTCGGGCTGCTGGTGCTCGTGCTGGCCACACTATTCATCCTGTATTGGAAGGCCGAGCAGCAGCTCATTACCCAGGTGGAGCGGCACACAACGGATCTCAGCACCGCCATTCAGATCAGCGTCGAGCAGCTGACCTCCAAGGGCCGCACCAGCGAGGCACGGCTCCAGGACTATGTCCAGCGCCTCCAGCGCCGGGGGGTCCGCGAGATCTCGATTGTCAGCAACGAGCAGGAAGTCATCGCTTCATCCAACCCGCGCCGGGTGGGAGCTCGGGTGGATCCCCGGCGCAAAGACATCCTCATCACCGCCCGGCTGGGGGAGGAAAATCCGGGCGGGGTGAACCAGAAGACGTACAACCTGTTCGTGCCGATCGTGGTCGGCAACCAGCGCAGCGGGTATATCCTGATCAGCATGATCCTAGACGATTTCGCCGATCTGGCGCGCGTCAACTTCGTGAAGCGGCTGGTGGCGACGATTCTCGTGTTCATGGTCGGGAGCGCGGGCGCCGTGGCGCTGGCCTGGACCTACGTTAAGCCCATCGCACAGGTGGCGGGCGTGGCCCAGCGAGTGGCCCAGGGGAACCTCGACGAGCGGCTCCCCGTCCAGCGCCGGGACGAGATCGGCGAGCTGAACAGCAGCTTCAACGAGATGGTGGACAAGCTGCAGGAGCGCAAAGAGCTGGAAGCGCGCCTGTACCAGGCGGAGAGGCTTTCCGCCATCGCCCACCTGGCCTCGGGCATCGCGCACGAGGTGCGCAACCCCCTCAACCTGATCAACCTCACCATCGACCATCTGCGGGCACGCTTTGTTCCCGCCGGGCCCGAGGACCAGGAGGAGTTCAACCGGCTGACCGACCACGTCAAGAAGGAGATCCACCGCCTGAACGAGATGATCGAAAGCTTCCTGGAGTACGGGCGCCCCCTGAAGCTGCAGGCGCAGGCCGCGGACATCCGCCAACTGCTGGACGAAGTGCTGGAGGTGGCGGCCCACAAGGCGGCGGTGGAACAGGTCCGGGTGGAGCGAGAGTACGCCGCCGACCTTCCGCTGGTCTGGCTGGATATTCCCCACATCAAGACCTGCTTTCTCAACCTGGTATTGAATGCCTTTCAGGCCATGCCCGGCGGGGGGGTGCTGCGGGTCGCGGCGCAACAGGTCCATGAGTCGACCGGTCAAAAGGTCGATTCGAGGAGACCGGTCGACGGATTGACCACTGGGCCAATTCACAGTCCGAGCGAGTGGGTCGAGATCCGTTTTCAGGACACCGGCTCGGGGATCGCCCCCGAGAATCTGGGGCAGGTGTTTGAGCCGTACTTCACCACCAAGGAAGTTGGGATCGGCCTAGGCCTGGCGCTGACGAAGCAGATCGTGGAGGGGCACGGGGGCCGGATCGAGCTCTCCAGCGCGCCGGGGGAGGGGACCCTGGCCCGGCTGCGACTCCCCCTCGGGGAGCCGACGACGTGAACAAGGGCCAGATCCTGGTTGTCGATGACGAGGCGGCCCAGCGGGATATCCTGCGGACCATCCTGGCGTCCGAGGGCTACAGCGTGCAGACGGCCGCGAACGGGGCCGAGGCCCTGCGCGAGGGCGCCCAAGGGCACGTCGACCTCGTGCTCACCGACCTGCGCATGCCGGGCACGGACGGGCTCTCCCTGGTGCGGCAGCTGACGCGGGACGACCCGCCCACGCTGGTGATCCTGATGACGGGCTACGGCTCCCAGGATTCCGCCGAGCAGGCCATGAAGCAGGGCGCCTTCGACTACCTGACGAAGCCCTTGGAGCGGAACGAGTTGCTGCTCACCGTCAACCGGGCCTTCGAGCGCATTCGCCTCAGCCAGGAGAACCGCCTGCTGCGGGAGCAGCTGGAGGCGCGCTTCCGCGTGGAGGGTATCGTCGGCAGCCACTACCGGATGCAGGCGGTCTTCGACAAGCTGCACCGGGTGTCCAACAGCAGCTCCACGGTGCTGATCGTGGGGGAGAGCGGGACCGGGAAGGAGCTGGTGGCCCGCGCCATCCACCGCCACAGCCCGCGCGCGGATCGCCCCTTCGTGGCCATCAGCTGCGCGGCCATTCCCGAGACCTTGATCGAGAGCGAGCTGTTCGGCTACGAGAAGGGGGCGTTCACCGGCGCGGTCAGCCGCCGCCAGGGCCTGTTCGAGGCGGCGGACCGGAGCACGCTGTTCCTGGACGAGATCGGCGAGCTGAGCCCGAATCTCCAGGTCAAGGTGCTGCGCTCCCTCCAAGAGCGGGAGATCCGGCGAGTGGGCGGCCGGGAGAACGTGAAGGTGGACACGCGGATCATCGCGGCCACCAACAAAGATCTGGAGGCGGAGGTTGCGAAGGGCAGGTTCCGGGAAGATCTCTACTACCGGCTGAACGTGGTGATCATCAATCTCCCCCCCCTGCGCGAGCGGAGCACGGACGTCCCGCAGTTGGCCGAGTATTTCGTGGCCCGGAGCTGCAAGGAGATCGGCCAGCCGCCATTTCCCATCACGACCGAGGCCATGCGGCTGCTCCTCCAGTATCACTGGCCGGGCAACGTCCGCCAGTTGGAGGCGGTCATCCAGCGGGCGGTTCTCCTCTCGGACGGCCGGAAGATCGATTATACGGACCTGCCCATCGAGGTCCGTTTCTCCACCCTGCCGGCTCACGAGCCGCGGCCCGATGAGGCCGCCGCGGCCGGGGGCGCCCATCGCTTCACGTTGCCGCTGGGGGGGATCGATATGGAAGAGGTGGAGCGAGACTTCATCCTTCAGGCCATGGAGGCGTCGGACGGGGTGATCGCCAAGGCGGCCAAACTGCTGGGCGTGAGCTATCGCACGCTCCAATACCGGCTGGAGAAATTCCAGATCCGGCGAGAAGGGGGCGACGAAACCGAGGCCTCCGGAGGATAGACGGTCGGGACTCCCGGGGCCCGCAGCTGGAACCCGCGATGGGTTCATGAGAAAGGGGGGATGGCATGGGCAGCGTTGTGAAGAAACGGCGAAAGAAGATCGCCAAGCACAAGTATAAAAAGCTCCTGAAACGAACCAGGCACCAACGCCGGAACAAGTAGGATGCCGGGACTGTGAGGGGCCGGATGTCCGCAAGGGAGGCCACCCGGCGGCAGTCCGGCCCCTGTTTCTGCGGGCGCGTTCAACCTTTTCCGTTTGTCGGTGTCTCAAAAATCGAGGGGACCCCGTGGGTACTCGGCGAAGCAATTCTTCCTCTGCCGGGTCCAGAGCGATATTGCCGGGCGGTCCGGCCGCCCCCCCGACGGGGCGACCGCGGACCGAGAATGCCTTCGATGTCTCGCGGACCCACCCGGGCGAGGTCGCCGATCCTCCCGTGGATCGGCGGTCGCCGGACGTGGATTGAGGGCGGGTCTTGTCTCGCTCAGACTTCGAGGTGATCCGGCAGGTCCTGGACGGAGACAGGGAGGCGTTCGGGATCCTGGTCCGCCAGCACGAGCAGAGTATTTATCGGCTGGTGTATCGGATGACCCATAATGCCGAGGATGCCCGGGACCTGGCCCAGGAGACCTTTCTGCACGCCTATCGGGCGCTGGGCACCTTCCAGCGTCAGGCCAGCTTTGCCACGTGGCTCTATCGGATTGCGATGAATCTCTGTCTCAATCATCGCAAGGCGGCTGCGCGGCAGGATCCGGCGGAGGTGGGGGATCGCCTTGCCGATGACCGCCCCGATTCCCTGGAAGCCCTCCTGACGGCGGAGCGGGATCGGGCGCTGGCCGCGGCGATCCAGGCGCTGCCTCCACAACAGCGGGCGACCCTGACCCTGCGGGTCCACCAAGGTCTCAGCCACCGGGAGATCGCCGAGGTCCTGGAATGCGCCGAGGGGACGGCGAAGGCGAACTACTTCCACGCCGTGCGGGCCCTCCAGCGGCAGCTTCGGGAGTTCCAGGAAAGCGGCGGGGCGGCAGGGCAGGGGAAGGGCGAAGCGGCGGAAGATCGGCATGACGCGACCCCCTGATCCTCACTGGAAAGCGACAGGTGCTGCGATGAGCGAGTGCGACGAGATCGAGGAGTGCATACTGGATGGTCTGGAGACGAATCTCGCCCCGGCGCGGCGCGCCCGGATGGCCGCGCATCTTGACCGCTGTCCGCGCTGCGCCCAGGAGGCGTCGCTCGTCCGCGAGCTGTTGGGAGGGGTGGAGCGCTTGCCGGTGCCTGAACCCCCACCGGACTTCTGGAGAGGTTTCGAGGAGTCCGTTCGGCGCCGCGTTGCTCAGGAACCTTTGCCCAGACCTCCCGCCCTGGGCTGGCTCGCGGACTGGCTGAGGCGGTTTGGCGGCCCCCAGGCGGTCCCGGTTCTGGCAACGGCCGCCGCCCTGGCATTGTTCCTCGCCATCGGACTGCTTCACACGCCGCGCCCGGCCCGCGAGCTGGCCATGGGAGAGGTGCCCGGATCGGCAGAAGAGCTGCAGATCGCGCAGAACCTGGACGTCCTCGAGCACTTCGATCTCCTGGAGAACCTGGATGTCCTGGAGCAGCTTCCGCTCCTCGGACCTCCGGCGGCAGGAAGCTCCCCGCAGATGGGCTGAGGGCGCCGATGCGAGGACGGCGGCTTCCGGTTGGCGCCGGGAGCCCTGCTGAGCGTTCTGCCGGTCTGGCCGGGCGGGCCGATCGGCAGGTAGCGGCGGGCCCGCCTCCTGCGGTCGGCGTTTTATCCGGTCGCCGACTCTCCCGCACGCGACCTTCCGATGGGGCGATTCTCCCTTCGGTGTCCGACCACAAATCTGCTACGATATTTGCGGGGCCGCAGGATGTCCCGGGCGACCCCCCAGAAAGGCGCGGGACCCTCCAACGCGAGACGGGCTTCCCGCGCCCGGCCGATGGATTTTCCGGGGAAACACGGCGAGTGCACCCCGAGCGAGCAGAAGGACAGGAGATGAATCGTCCATCCTCCTCTTCGATCGGCGATGAGACGGCGGTCGCACCGGGACGGCGGTTGCGCCTCGGAATCGAGCGGGTCGTGTTCCAAGGCGACGGGCTGGGCCGGCTGCCGGACGGTCGGGTGGCCTTCGTTCCGTACACCGCGCCGGGCGACGAGGTCGAGGTGGAGGTGGTGGGCGTCCGGGGGGACTTCATCCGGGCGGAGCTGGTGCGGGTTCTGACGCCCTCCCCGGCCCGCACCGATCCGCCCTGTCGGTACTTCGGCCGATGCGGCGGGTGCCAGTGGCAGCACATGGAGTACGGCGCCCAGCTTTCCTGGAAGCGGGAGATGCTCCAGGAGCTCTTGGTGCGCGTCGGCAAGCTGCCGGGAGTCCCGGTGCTCCCGCCGATCCCCCTCGGCGAGCCCTGGAGGTACCGGGGGCGGGCCCAATTCAAGGTGGCGGCGGGGGAACGGCCCGCCATCGGCTTTCACCAGCGGGAGACCAATCGCGTGGTGGATGTGGAGGCCTGCCCGCTCTTGCATCCCCAGCTGGAGGGCGTCCTGCGGGTGCTGCGGGGGATGCGGCACCCGACGCTCGCCGGCTTGTTCCCCGGGGCGCGGGATGTGTGGGCGAGCGTGGGCTCCGGCACGGGCGAGACGCTGGTCTCGCTCTTCGCCCGCGCCAGAGATCGCGGCGCCATCCGGCTGCTCTTCCATGCGATCCGGGAGGAGGTGTCCGGACTTCAGGGCCTGGTCCTGCTGGACGGCGACCCGCGCCACCAGCCGCGCTGCATTGACCGCCACGGGTCGGGGGCGCTTCACGAGCAGGTGGGGGAGCACCGCTTCCGGGTGGACGCCACCGCCTTCTTTCAGGTCAGCGGTCTGGCAGCCGAGGCGCTGACAGCCCAGGTCCTGGAAGCTGCGGAATTGACCGGCGCCGAGCGGGTCCTCGACCTCTACTGCGGGGTCGGCACCTTTACCGTCCCCCTAGCCCGCTCGGCCCGCGAGGTCGTGGGCATCGAGGCCGTCGCGCCGGCCGCCGCCGATGCCGTCCACAACCTCTCGCTGAATGGCTGCCCGGCGGGGCGGGTGGTGCACGGGCAAGTGGAGCAGATCCTTCCCGGCATGGCTAGGAGCGGGGCGTGGGATGTGGTCCTGCTGGATCCTCCCCGCCAGGGGAGCAGCCGCCGCGTTCTGGAAACGATTGCCGGGATGGCCGTGCGGCGGCTGATCTACGTCTCCTGCGATCCCAGTACGCTCTCGCGGGACCTGGCTGTCCTAGCCGGGGTCGGATTCCGCTGCCTGCGGCTCCAGCCGATCGATCTGTTCCCCCACACCTTCCACCTGGAATCGGTGGCGCTGCTGGAGCGGCCGGCCCCCGCGTGACCGCGGGCTTGCCAACCGATCCCACTTCCCGCATAATGCACCCGGCTGCCGCCGGGCCGCCCCGGGCGGGGGAGACGGCCGGACAGGCAGCCGGGCTTCCGGAGGCGGGACGGGAAGCCGCGGGGGCGGTGGCGCCAACGCAACCGCACATGGGGACGGACGAGCCCGGGTGCCTCCGGGCCTGCGTCCTCCCAACAGCGCGAGGGAATCAGGATGCTCACGGGAACAGTCTCCTCGGTCTTCGGAAACGACATCAACACCGACGACATCGTTCCGGCGGCGTACCTGCAGCAAAGCGACGACCCCGAGTATTTTGCGACTTTTGCCTTCACCCGATATGACCCGGAATTCCGCGCGCGCTGCCTCCAGCGCCCCGCCAACATCGTGGTGGCGGGAAAGAACTTCGGCTGCGGCTCCAGCCGCGAGCAGGCCGTCTACGCCCTCCAGTTCAACCGGGTGGTCTGCGTCATCGCCGAGTCCTTCCCCGATATCTTCTACCGGAACAGCCTGGCCAACGGTCTGACGCTCGTCAGCATGGTCGATCGGAGCGGCCTGGCGGCGGGGGACCAGCTGGAGATCGATCTGGAGAACCGAGTGGTGATCAACCGGACCAAGGAGACCCGACACCCGTTTGAGATGAAGGGGGAGGACCTCCGGACATTTCATGCCGGCGGCATGACCGCGCGTGTCCGCGCGCACCTCGACGAGATGTTGGCGGGACGGCACGGCCGCTAAGGAATTGCGGATTGGCGATTGCGGATTAAGGGAACGCCTCCTCGCGTCCCGCTTCCGCCCTCCGCCCTCCGCCCTCCGCAATCCGAAATCCGAAATTCGCAGTCCGCATTTCGAAATCGTAGCCAGATGGAGTGATCACATGGGACAGACGATGGCCGAGAAGATCGTGTCGCGGCGGGTCGGCCGGCCGGTGCGGGCCGGCGAGGGGATCGAGCGCCTGCCGATCAGCAAGCTGTTCTTCAACGACGTCATCGGTCCCCCCGCCATCAAGAGCCTGACCAGGCTCTTCGGAGAGACCTTCGCCAAGCACGGGACGCCGGTTCGGGCCTTCGACCCCCGGCGGGTCTTCATGATACCGGACCACTCCGTCCCCGCGCACTCGGTCGAGGTGGCGGAGGGGGTGGACCTCATGGAGTCCTTCGGTCGGGAGCAGGGGATCACGGTCCATCGGGAGGGCGACGGGATCGAGCATGTGGTGCTGATCGAGGGTGGGCACATCGTTCCTTGGGACATCGTCCTGGGGACCGACTCCCACACGTGCACGAACGGCGCCATGGGCGCCCTGGCGTTCGGCGTGGGGACCACCGACGGCACCTACGCCCTGGCCACGGGCCACCTCTACGATTTCGTGGTGCCCGAGACGCACCGCTTCGAGCTGACCGGGAGCTTCCGCAAGGGGGTGTACGCCAAGGACCTGATCCTCTACATCATCGGCACCCTGGGGGCGGGGGGCTGCTCGCGGCGCGTGGCCGAGTTCGTGGGAGAGGGGGTGCGGCGCCTGGGAATGGATGCCCGGACGACCATCTGCAACATGGCGGTGGAGATGAGCGCCCGCACCGCCATCATGCCCACCGACGAGACGCTGGAGGCCTACCTGCGGGGACGGGCGCAGTGGCCGGTGGAGCCCCTCGCCAGCGACCCCGACGCTTCCTACGCGGCCCAGCTCAAGGTGGATCTGTCCCAGCTGGAGCCCATGGTCTCGTTCCCCCACAAGCCGGCCAACGCCACGCCGGTATCCAAGGTGGCGGAGATGATGGCCAAGAGCCAGGCCCAGCCGACCCCGGACTTCCCGCCGGTCTCCAGCGACAGGATCACGGATGCCTTCCTGGGGGCCTGCACCAATGGCCGTTACGAGGACCTGGTGGAGGCGGCAAGGGTTCTGCGCGGCCGCAAAGTTCACCCGGACGTGTCCTTCGTGGTCATCCCCGCTAGCCGGCAGGTCTACGAGCGCGCCATGGACGAGGGGATTCTCCAGGTGTTCATCAAGGCCGGGGCCAATGTCGAGTCATCCAACTGCGGGCCCTGCTTCGGCAGCCACATGGGCGTTCTGTCGCGGAAGGCCCAGATGATCAGCAGCAGCAATCGGAACTACCAGGGCCGCATGGGCTCGCGGGAGGCGCGGATCTTCCTGGCCAGCCCGGCCACGGTGACGGCCAGCGCCATCGAAGGGAGGATCGCCGACCCGCGCAAGTATCTCGACGGCTAGGCGGCGGGGCAGCTCGGCCGTCTCGCTGCCCGACTGCCTCGCCGGCTGGCGGCACTCGGAGATTTCCGACTGCGGACTGCGAATTTCGGGTTCCGGATTATCGCTGGGCGCTGCCGACGATGTGGGGGGACACGAAGGGCACGGGAACCCGGATGTGCTCGTAGCTGACGCGGGAGAATCCGTCCTGGTCCAGGATCTTCCAGGTCTCCCGGTCGGGCGAGCAGCCGTCTCCGAAGACGTGGAAGAGCGGCCGCACCCATCGCTGCGCGCGGCGAAGCCGCGTCCCGGCGGGGGCCGCCACGTGCTCGATGAATACGAAGCGGCCGCCGGGCTTGAGGACGCGGCGGATCTCCGAGAGGGCCGCCTTGAGGTCGGAAACCGAGCACAGGACCAGCGTGCTCACGACAGCGTCCACGCTGGCATCCGGCAGCTCCAGGCGCTCAACGGTGCCACTCCGGATGTCGGCGTCGAGGCCCAGGCGGGCGGCCTCCCGCGCGAGATACGGGCGCATGAACGGATTGGGCTCGATCCCGATCCAGCGGATCCCGGGCGGGTAGTAGGGGAGGTTCGCGCCGGCCCCCGGGCCGATCTCCAGGATGTCACCGCCGAGGCCGCCGAGAAGCGCCCGCTTCCGATCGGCCACCAGCCGCTCGTAACGCCGCATGCCGTGCGCCAGCATGAAGGCCATGAGCCGTTTTCGCAGTGCCATGACACGACGCGTTGCGCCCCCCGCAACCCGTTGGTCCGAGGGGCGCATGCCGAGGCGATCGGGGTACACGGTCTACGACTTCAGGTACTTCGTGAACCAGGCCACGCAGCGCGCCCAGGCGTCCTTGGCCGCCTCGGGGCGGTAGCTGGGCCGATAGTCCGCGTTGAAGGCGTGGGGCGCGCCGGGGTACGTCACGAACTCGGCGGTCGTCCCGGCCGCCTTGAGCGCGGCCTCCATCTCTTTGACATCCGCGACGGGAATTCCCTGGTCCGCCTCCCCGTACAGGCCCAGGACCGGCGCATGGATCTGGGAGGCGATGTCGAGCGGGTCCACCGTCCGGATACCCGGCGTCTTGGCCGCCTTGATCGGGCCGTACCAGGCCACCACAGCCTCGACCTCGAGATTATGAGCGGTAAAGAGGAGCGCGTACATGCCGCCGCGGCAGAAGCCGGTAACCCCGATCCGGTCGGCGCGGGCCGCCGGGTGCCGCTTGGCGTAGGCCAGGACCGCATCCAGGTCCCCCATCACCTGCGCGTCCGGAACGGAGTTGGCGACCGTCATGACCGATTGCTGATCGGGCAGCTGCATGGTGCCGCCCTGGCGGGCGTAGGGCTCGAAGGTGATCGCCAGGAAGCCCTCCCGGGCGAATCGGCGGGCGATGTCCTGAATGTGCTCGTGCATGCCCCACACCTCGGGGACGACCAGGACGACCGGGTACCGTCCCGCGCCCGCGGGCCGGGCCTCGTAGATGGGCACCTGGAAGTCGCCCACCCGGACCGTGGAGGCCACGGTTGCGAGTCCGTCGGCGGGGGTGTGGATCACCTGGGCTGCCACGGGACCGGCGGCGATGGCGAAGCCCGCCAGGCTCACCCCGGTGGCGCCTACGGTCGTGAGGAATTGTCGCCGAGAGACCCCCTCCCTCGCGTTCGACAGCCAGTCGTCGAAATCCGATTTCCGATTCTCCATGCGGCTCGCTCCTCCGCTGTGGTTTGACACGCCGGTGATGCGCATGACGCCTGCTGATCCGACCCCTCTCCGGCCGGGGCTGGCGCTTCTTTACGTTACACAGCTAATGGGACCTTGGCAATCGCGATTCTGCTTTCGTGATTCTTTCACGGGCCTGATCGGCTACAATACGCCGTCCGTGCGGACGGGTCGATCCCCCATTCACCCAAAGGAGGAGACGAGATGGCCGGTATGAAAGAGTTTGCAAGCCTCTACTATCGCGAGGGCGCACTGGACCCGAAGACCATGCAGCTGGTGGCCATGGCCGCCATGGCGGCCGCCGGCTGCACGTCCTGAGTACCGGGACGCTTCGCGGCCGCGAAGCAAGCCGGCGCTACCGACGACGAGATCATGGAGACCCTGTACTACGCCATGCGCGGGGCGGCCCGGGCCGCCTGGAGCACCATCAAGCATATCGACGGCATCGAGGAGCTGAACAAGCGGTACCGGGAGAAGCTGGACCGCGAAGCCGGGAAGTAATCCTGCGCCCGCGGTATATTCGGCCGGCCCCTCCGCCGCGGCGGAGGGGCCGTCGCCTTCCTGGCGCCGATGGATCCCAGCCCCCGCGACGGCGCGGGCGGCTCACCGAGAATGGGGTCGGGTCATGGACCAGAGCACTACCACTGCCTACGACGAGCTGATCCGGCGGGCGAAAGCGCTTGCCCTGCTGGAATCTTGCGGGATGCTGCTCTACTGGGATCAGCAGACCTACATGCCTCCCAAGGGTTCCGCGCACCGGGCCGAGCAGTCGGCGTTGCTGGCGGGCCTGGTCCATCGGCAGCTCACCGATCCGCGCGTCGGGGATCTGCTGGCTGCGGCGGAGGGAATCGCAGCGACCGCGGCGGCAGATGCGCCCGTCGCGGTGAACACGCGGGAAATCCGGCGCATGTACGACCGGGCCGTCCGGATCCCGGAGGACCTGGTGACGGAGCTCGCGCGCACCGCGTCCCTGGCGCGGGATGCCTGGGTGGAGGCCCGGCGCGCCTCGGACTTTCTCCGCTTCCGGCCCTGGCTGGAGCGGGTCGTGACCCTCAAGCGCCAGGAGGCCCAGGCGGTGGGCTTTGGCGACACCCTGTACGATGCGCTGCTGGACGAGTACGAGCCCGGCGAGCGGGCGGCCGGCCTGACGGCGCTTTTCGCCGACCTGCGCCGCGGGCTGGTGCCCCTGGTGGAGGCGATCCGGGGCTCGGATCGGCGGCCGGACCCTTCGATCCTGCACCGGGAGTATCCGCTCTCCGCCCAGGAGGCGTTCGGCAGGGCCGCCGCCGAAGTCATCGGATTCGACTTTCAAGCCGGCCGGCTGGAACGTCACGGTGCATCCGTTTTGCAGCGGCCTGGGCCCCGGGGACACGCGCATCACCACGCGCTACAACCTGCAGGATTTCGGGGACGCGTTCTTCAGCATCCTGCACGAGGCGGGGCACGGCCTCTACGATCAGGGGCTGGACCCGGCCCAGTTCGGAACCCCCCTGGGGACCGCCGTCTCGCTGGGCATCCACGAGTCCCAGTCCCGCCTGTGGGAGAACTTGGTGGGACGCAGCCGGGCGTTCTGGGAGCACTTCTTTCCGAGAGCCCGGCGGGCGTTCCCCGGCGCCCTGGACGGGGTGGATGTGGACACCTTTGTCTTCGCCGTCAACGACGTCCGTCCCTCGTTCATCCGGGTGGACGCCGACGAAGCCACCTACAACCTGCACATCCTGCTGCGGTTCGAGCTGGAGCAGGCGCTGCTCGTGGGGGATCTGCGGGCGGCGGACCTGCCCGGGGCGTGGAATGAGGGATTCCGGCGACTCTTCGGGCTCACGCCGCCGGACGACGCCCGGGGATGCCTCCAGGACGTCCACTGGAGCGGAGGCGGAATCGGGTACTTTCCCACCTACGCCCTGGGGAACATGTATGCCGCCCAGTTCTTCGCACGGGCCCGCACCGATCTGAGCGGAGTGGAGGGTCAACTCCGGCGGGGCGACTTTGCGCCGCTACGGGAGTGGCTGCGGGCCAACATCCACCGGCACGGCCAACGCTACCGGGCCGGCGATCTCGTGGTCGCCGTCACCGGCGAGCCGCTCAGCCCCCGCTTCTTACTAGACCACCTGTGGGGAAAGTTCGGCCCCCTGTACGGTGTCGGGTGCCCGGCGCAGTCCGGCGAGTAGATTCGGCGCACGGGCGCACCGCTACGCTCGGGCGCAGGGGAGCAGGGAGGAGCGGGAGAAAGGGAGAATCGGAGAAGCGGGGAGCCGGGGTAACGAAGAGGCGGTCGAACCGGTTCCCCGCTTGGCGGTCGTCGCGAGAGGGTGAATCTCGGATCGGCACTCAGTCCGATGCGAAATCCACGGGGACTCCGAGCTCTCTGAGCACCGCCTCCAGGAGTATCCAGGCTTCGTCGCTGAACGGGATGCCCTCGCGGGCTCGCCGCGCCTCTTCCTCCCGGTCCGGCTCGCCCGGGATGAAGACCCGACCGGTTTCATGGGCAGGCCGCGCCGTCTTGACGTAGGCGGTGAGTTGATCCACACGGGCCCGGAACTGATCGGGCGGAAGGAAGGGGGTCACGTCCAGCGCGAGGAGAAAAATGCCGTTCATCTCCTGCGGTCCCGGGGCGGATGTGGGGAAGCCGGCCCCCGAGAGAATCCCCGCCAGGACCTCGACGGCCAAGCTCAATGCGTAGCCCTTGTGGCCGCCGGCCGGCAACAGGGCCCCGCGTGGCGTCGCGAACAGAGATGCCGGATCCGTGGTGGGGGAGCCGTCGGCATCCAAGAGCCAACCCGCCGGAGCGGGGTCGCCTTTCAGCAAGAGCTGCCGGACCTGGCCGGCGGCGGCGGCGCTGGTGGCAAAGTCGAAGACGATCCCCGGCCCGCGCGTCCCCGGAAATCCCATGGCGATCGGGTTCGTGGAGAGGCGGGGATCCCGGCCGCCCCACGGGACCACCACCTGGCCCGACCCGGCGTCATTGACGGCGGCCATCCCGACGAGGCCGGCCGCCATGATCCGCTCGGCATACTCCCCCAGGCGGCCCACATGGTTGCTGTTCATCCCGGTCACCACGGCGATGCCGCTGGCGGTCGCCTTCTGGATCACCAGCCGGGTCGCGTAGCCGGCCACGACCTGTCCGAAGGCCTGCCTGCCGTCCACCTTGGCACTGAAGATCGTCTCCGCGACGGTGAGCGGCCGGGCGGCGGGGTTCAAGAGCCCCTTCTTCCACCACTCGTGGTACTGGACCAGGCGGAACGCCCCGTGGGAGTCGACACCCCGCAGGTTCGCGCGGACTAGATGAACCGCCACCTCCTGCGCGTTCTCCCGGTTCGCGCCCATCCTCTGGCAGGCGTCGGTCACTGCATCCTGAAGCGCTGTCGCGTTTACGTGCCTCATGGGTAAGCCTCGGAGTCACTTCGGAGTTGTGCGGCCGGAGCGCGCGCCCGCCGACGCGTCGGCGGGCCATCCCTTCACGCGGCCGTGCGCCCGGGACGGGGCAAGTTGGTGGAAATCTCGACCAGGTGGCCTTCGGGATCGTGGAAGTGCGCCGACCGCTGCCTCCACGGGCGATCCTTGGGCGTATCGAGGAAGGGAACTCCACGGTCGGCCAATTCCCGATAGGTGCGGTCCACGTCCTCCACCAGCAGGGTCACGGCCGCCTCGTGGGCGCCGGCAGCCGGCCGCGCAGCCTGGCTCTCCCCCACCAGTCCGGGCACTCGCCCGCGAGCCAGCAGGGCGAGCTTCGCCCCCTCAACGGCCAGCTCCGCGTATCCCTCGTCGCGGAAGCGGACCGGCAGACCCACCTTGTCTCGGTAAAATCCCACCGCCCCTTCGAAATCGTTCACGAACAGCACCACATAGCCGAGGTAGCAGAACATCGTCTCCTCCTCTGGTGAGGGAATCGCCAGAATCTCTGGCGCTTCGTGAGCAGCACCGACGGGGACTGGATACCCCACCCGCGCCCACCTTGTCAAGTCCGAGTGGCGGCAGCCGGGCCGCTGAGACCCAAAAGCCAACCCGGGTCATTCAGGAACGGTTCGTCCGCCGCGAGGGTCCAATGGCCGATTGTCCAATAATCAAGCGTGATCGCCGATTCCCGGTTCCAGCAGCGGCCTAGCAGGATGCTGAAACACCCGCTTTCCCCCAGGCTGCTCAAAAGGGCCCAGATGCAAGGCGGCATGCGATCCGCGGCGCGAGGCGTACTTCCGGTACGCCGCAGCGTCGCGGGAGCGCGCCAACGCAGTAGATGGGCCTTTTTGAGCAGCCTGCTAATGGATCAGGCGGCGGCGGACCAGACGGGCGGCCAGGAGGGACGCGGCGATGATTGCCGGGACCAATCCCAGCACCGGTAGAAGCGTCCCGAGGCTGGGCCGGCCCTCCATGAGGGATCGCGTGGCGCGCACGGCATAGGTGAGTGGAAGGAATCCGGCCGCCACCCGGGCCCAGCGGGGCAGGGAGTCCAGCGGAAAGAAAACCCCGCAGAAGAGGAACATGGGGGTGATGACCAGGGTGAGGTAGTAATTGAAGAACTCGAAGCTTTGGGCCAGGGCGGCCACCATCAGGGAGAGCGCGGAGAAGAACAGGGCCAGCAGGGCCACGACGGCCGGCACCGCCACGGCCCACGGCGACGCGCTCAGCCCGAAGAGCCAGACCGCCGCCAGCATCACCGTGCCGTTAAAGACCCCCTTGGTCGCCCCCCAGAGAATGTCCCCGGCGACGATGTCTTCCATGCTGAGCGGCGTGGTGAAGATGGCCTCGTACGTCTTCTGGTGAATCATGCGCACGTACGCTCCGTAGGTGCACTCGTACGCCGCCGCGAACATCGCCGTCGAGACGACCATCCCCGGCGCCACGAACGCCACGTACGGCCGGCCGCCGACCGTTCCCACCAGGGTTCCGAGGCCGAAGCCGAACCCCAGCAGGTAGAGCAGCGGCTCTCCGATGCTGGGGCCGACCAAGCTGGGGAGGGAATACTTCCGGAAGACGGCCAGGTTCCGCTGCCAGACGCGCACGGCGCGCCAGCCGGGAAGCGCGACGCGCGGAGATCGGCGTCCCAACGTCCGGGAGAGCCCGGCCGGACCGGATTCGTCTCGGAGTTCCAGGCTCATGCGCGTCGATCCTCCTCTTCCAGGGCGCGTCCCGCCAGCTTCAGGAACAGGTCCTCGAGGCTGGCCGGCCGGTGCAGGAGATGTGGGGGATCAAGGGCGCTCACCCGGGGGAGCAGGGCGCGGCCCTCGCGGCAGTAGAGGTAGAGCGTGTCGCCCACCCGCTCCCAGCGGAGTGGAAGGCCGTCGACCGCGGCCAGGACGCGCCGCTGCAGCGACTCGTCCGCGCGGAGCTCGATGACCTCCTCGCCGATCTCGGTGCGCACCAGCTCCAAGGGGGGGCCGTGCCGCAGGATGCGGCCGGCATGCATCAGGGCCACCCGGTCGCAAAGCTGGGCGGCCTCTTCCATGTAATGCGTGGTGAGAACCTGGGTCGTGCCGCGCGCCTTCAGCTCGCGCAGACGCTACCACACCAGATGGCGGGCCTGGGGGTCCAAGCCCGTGGTGGGCTCGTCCAGGATGAGCAGATCGGGTCGATTCATGAGGGCTCGGGCGATCAGGAGGCGCCGCTTCATGCCACCGGAGAGCTCACCCAGCGGACTGGCGGCCCGGCTGGCCAGCGCCATGAAATCCAGCAGCTCGGCCGCGCGCCGCCGGGCCTCGCGGCGTGGGATGTCGAAATAGCGGGCAAAGGTCAGCAGGTTCTCCTCTGCCGAGAGATCCGGGTCGAGATTCTCCTCCTGCGGGACCACTCCGAGCCGGCGCTTTACCGCAGCCGGCTCGCGGTCCACCCGCATCCCCAGGACCTGGAGCTCCCCAGCCGTGATCGGCGTCACGGCATGGATCATGCGAACGGTGGTGGTCTTTCCGGCCCCATTGGGGCCGAGGAACCCAAAGCACTCGCTGGCCCGGACCTCGAAGTCGATGCCGTCCACGGCAACGAGATGATCGAAATGCTTGCGTAGTTGGCGGGCGCGAATGGCCGGAGCAAACACAGGCATCACCAATCAGGGCCTGACCCTGGCCGGAGCCGGGGCGCCGGGCGGAGAGAACAAAACCCCGGCGACTATCGTATGTCGCCGGGGTTTGAACGTCAACGGACTCTGGTGCGCCGGGAGCTACTGGGCCTGCGCAACCTTCGTGACGTTGGCAGCCTGCTTCCCCTTGGGGCCGTCCACCACTTCGAACTCCACCTCCTGGCCCTCGCTTAGGGAACGGAAGCCTGTTCCCTGTATGGCAGTATAATGGACAAAGACATCATCGCCATCCGGCCGCTCGATGAATCCGTATCCCTTTGCGTCGTTGAACCACTTCACTTTCCCGGTGAGCCTCACGTGCGAACCTCCTTCTTGCCATGCATGCCCATCCACACCGACGGACACCTCGCGCCAGCTGGCCCGTGTCCGCCCGCCGGCCTCCACACGACAGCGGCCGGCTCAATAAAAAAACCGCGACGGCGAAAGCCCGGCGCCGTCGCGGCCCTGGTCAGATTCCCGGAAACAAAAGGCATACGCGAGCATGGACAAAACAGTTCTCAGGGTTAAACGGCGCGCACATTACCCTGGGGTCAAAACATTGTCAAGAACTTTCTCTGCTGCGTCATGGAAAAGGACGGGGTTCCTGACAGGCCGGGCGGTGTCGTCCCCCACAGCACTCCGGGTCGGACCGTCGGCGGCGGGATGCGGTCGGACCTGGGAAATCGGGTTGACACCTCCGACGAGGGTGAGTACAGTCTCGCCGCGGCTTCTTCCCCGATGCCAGCGCGGGAGCCCCACATGGCCACATCCGCTGCGACGATGGCGAGAGCCATGACCACCGTTCAGACAATTCCCGAATGGTACGCCCTCCGGACGCGCTCTCGCCACGAGAAGCTCGTCCGGGACCAGCTGACCGCCAAGGGCATCGAGCCGTTCCTGCCGCTCGTGGAGCGGTGGCGGCAGTGGAAGGACCGGCGCAAGCAGGTGGCCTTCCCATTGTTCCCCGGCTATTGCTTCGCCCGGTTCTCACTCTCGGCGCGCCGCACCGTCCTCTTGGTGCACGGGGTTGTGCAGATCATCGGCAACCGGGACGGACCGCTGCCCGTCCCGGAGGCCGAAATCGAATCGGTTCGGCGCCTCGTGACGAGCACACTTCCGTACGATCCTCACCCCTATCTGCACGAGGGAATGTGGGTAGAAGTGATCCGCGGGCCCCTGGCCGGACTGCGTGGAGTACTCCTCCGCAAAGGCGCGCGGGCCCGGTTGGTGATCAGCGTGTCGTTGATCCAGCAGGCGGCCTCCGTCGAGCTAGACGCCGAGGACGTTCTCGCCACTTCGCTGACTCCAGATATCGCCCGCCGAGGCGGTAAAGCGCGCAAAGAATCGCCACCCCTCGGCGCGGCCGTGGCCCGACCGGGACGAGACGTTCCGACAGCCTCCGCGATTCCCTGTGCGCGGTCCGGATCCAGGAACGGCGCGGCCGGAGCGCGTGCAGCGCTCCGGCCGATGATTGCCGCCTTGTTACTGTCCCGTCCGCCCGGCGCTTGGAGCGCCGGGCCCCGGAGGGCGGAGGCTATTCGGGGCTTTGCGTGGGCGTGACAGCGGGAGCCACCCCCAGGGCGTTCACCCCCCAGAAGCCCAGTCGCTCGCCGGCATGCGAGTACGCCGCACGCACCCGGCCGAGGTTGCGGGTGAAGACCAGGCCGATCTTGGCAAAGCTTTCGAAGATCGGGCCCTGCTCTTCGTTGATGGGAAGCTGGACGACCTTGGGCAGGCGATCCAGATTCTGCTGCAAGGTCTTGGAGAGGGCCTCCAGGCGGGCCGACAACTCCTCCTGGCCCTGCGTCGCGCGTTTGACGATGGGCGCGATGATCAGATCCACCCGCTCGCGCAGGCGGTGAAGGGAGTCGGCAGCCATCGGCATGAGGTACGCCTCGGGGGTGGGCTGCGCCTGCGTGGGCAGGGCGACCACCTCGACGCCCAGCTCGGCCAGGAAGCGCTGGAGCAGGAGGCCCAGACGGTCCTGCAGAAACACATCCGGGACGGCCACCCGCTTCCACGTCTTCACCAGGCCGGATTCGTGAACACGATCCACCTCGCCGTACAGGTCCTGGCGCAGCTTGGCCACGTAGCCGACGTTGGCCTTATACCATTCATGGATGAGCCGCTTGCCGTACAGCTGGATGCCGGCCGTATAGATATCCCGGCGCAGTACCAGGGTGCGGGCGATGTTCCCCCAGGAGTAGAACTTGCGCATGGCGTTCATGGCGCCCAGCTGCAGCTCGTAGGGGGACATCTTCCGCGGCTGGTGCACGCAGTGGTGGCCGTCGTACAGGCTCCAGTCCGCACAGATGATGTCCTTGCTCCCCTTGGCGTAAATGTTGTCCCAGTCGGGAGAGCCGGGGCAGGGTGTGAGGATCATGAATTGCACCGACTCCACGCCGCGGGAGATGGCAAAGTTGGCCGTGGCGTCCAGGGTCTCCACCTCGTCCTCATCCGACCCCACGACGAACATCCCGTGAATCTTGACATCGTGCTCGTGGAACTTCTCGATGGCCCGCTCGATCTTGGCCAGGTCCTGCTTCTTCTGGAAGAGCTTGAGAGTCTTGGGGTTGATGGACTCGAAGCCCACGTACACATTGAAGCAATTGCTGCGCCGCATCAAATCCAGCAGCTCGGGGTCGTCCACGGTTTCCGTGCGCACCTGGGCGCCCCACTCGGGCGTCAGCCCCTCGTCGATCATCCGGGAGAGAAGCTCCTTGATGCGGCGTCGGTTGGCCGTGAAGATGTCGTCGGCGAAGAAGATGTAGCTGGCGTCCCGATGCGCCCGGAGCTCCTCCAGGACCCGGTCCACGGAATGGGTCCGGAAGGCATGCCCGTACATGCCGGGGACGGAGCAGAAGGTGCAGGAGTACGGGCAGCCGCGCGAGGTGGCGACGCTGACGATCCCGCCCCGCCTCCAGCCGTGAACCAGGCTGAAGTCGGGAACGGGATTCACGTCCAGGTCCCGGATCTTGGGTCGCTCCGGGTTGTGGACCATGACACCGTCCCGCCAGAAGGAGAGGTTCTGGATGCTGGCCAGGTCCCGCTTGCCCTGCAGCGCCTCGGCCAGCTCGACGAAGGCCGCCTCACCCTCTCCGCGGATCACGTAGTCGGCGTGTTGCAGTCCCTCCTCCGTCAAGAAGGAGGTGTGGGTTCCCCCCAGAACCACCGGGATCCCGGCGGCCCGGACCTTCTCCGCCAGCGCGTAGGAGGGGGGGGCGGTGGAGGTGATGGCGGACACCCCGACGAAATCCGCGCTCAGGACTTCCTGCATATTGATAGGGGCAATGTCCTCGATATAGACGCGGACGTCGTACCCCAGGTTCCGCATGATGGTCCCCAACAGCACGACTCCCAGGCGCGGAATGGCTACCCGGCTGTAGACGTGCAGGTGGGTAGACTTCGGCTCCACCAGGACGACTTTGCGCATATCCGGTCTCCTCCAGGCGGTGCGACCCCGGCAAACCAAGCCCCAGCGGGTCTCGCCCTGTGGATTTCCAAGACGGGCTCACCCTGAGCCCCGGGTGGAAGGAAATAGCCGCTATCCAAGCACCTTAGCCCAGCCCCCGGCGCTTGTCAAACACTAATTTTTCCGCAGTTTCGCCGCCAGCGGGGCAGTCTGACGTCGGTGAATGGGGCCGTAGGCGCCGAAGCGCGGTGGGATCGCGCGAATTCGCATAACAATCCGGGGCCGGGGCCACGCCCCCGAAATCGGCCCGGCGGGCAGTAACCGGCATACCCGGTTGACAATCGTGGGTAAGCTGTTATAAAGGTAACCGATTGAAAAATCAGGAAAGGCGGATGTCCAACTTCCTGGTTCGATGGGCCACGACCGCCGTGGCCATTGGTGTGGCGGCTCAGATACTACCGGGAATCAGGGTGGATGGCCTATGGGCGGCCATCGTGGCGGCGCTGCTCCTCGGCCTTGTGAACGCCACGCTTCGTCCAATCCTCCTCCTCTTGACTCTTCCCATCACGGTGGTGACGCTGGGGCTGTTCGCCTTGATTGTCAACGGCGCAATGCTGGCCCTGGTCGCAAGCGTGGTCAAGGGGGTCCACGTGAGCGGTTTCGGCAGCGCGATCTTGGGCGCCCTGGTCATCAGTCTGGTGGGCGGCGTGTTGAACTCGCTGATTCGCCCGCAGCCGCGGCTGCACGTGCGGGTCTGGCGGTCGCGGGATGAATTCTAACAGCTGGAAGGAGGCGCCGTGGGCATTCGAAAAGCGGTGTTCCCTGCAGCGGGGCTCGGGACCCGGTTCCTGCCGGCGACCAAGGCACAACCCAAGGAAATGCTTCCCATCGTGGATCGACCCACGATCCAGTATGTTGTCGAGGAGGCGGTCGCGTCGGGCATCCAGGAGATTATCGTCGTCACCGGCCGGGGCAAGAACGCCATCGAGGATCACTTCGACCGCTGTCTCGAGCTGGAGATGATGCTCTCTCGAAGGGGCCGGCCGGACCTGGTAGAGACCGTGCGGCACCTCTCCGATCTTGTGACGATCTGCTACGTGAGGCAGAAGGAGCCGCTGGGACTGGGACACGCCGTCCTGGCTGCCAGGGAGCTGGTGGGGAACGAGCCCTTTGCCGTCCTGCTGGGAGACGACATCCTGACCGGCGAGGTGCCGGCGCTCCGCCAGTTGATGGCCGTGCACGAGGAGCATGGCTGTTCGGTGCTCTGTGTGCAGCGGGTCCCCAAGGAGGTTGTCTCCCGCTACGGCGTCATCAAGGGGCGAAAGCTGTCGGAGGGCCTGTACCACATCATGGATCTTGTCGAGAAGCCGGAGGTGGACAAGGCCCCTTCCACGCTGGCGCTCATCGGCCGGTACATTCTGCCTCCCGAGATCTTTCCGATCCTGCAGCGCACGGCTCCGGACCGGACCGGCGAGATCCAGCTGACTAATGCGCTCAAGACGCTGCTGAAGGACAGGCGGCACATGATCTACGCCATGGAATTTGCGGGGGAATGGCACGATGCGGGGACCGTGCTGGGGTTCCTGAAGACCACGGTGCGGTTTGCGCTCCGGCGGCCGGACGTGGCCCCCGGATTCAAAGAGTTTCTGCGCGGCTTAGATCTGGAATCAGATGAAGGCGCGGCCGGTCGGACGGGCAGACATTCACAGCACCCCGCGGCGCATCGGCGCTGATCCAGACAGTCATTTTGGAGGGCGTGCGAGGAGCATGATCGACAAGAAGCCGCCACGTCAGCCAGCAGCCAGCAGGCCGGACGAGCCGGAGGGGACCGAGGAGCAGCCAGTCGCTCCGGGCCAGGAGGACCGGGCGGAGGCCGACCCGTCGTCGACCGAGGTGCCCGAAGGGCCGGATCTGTATGAGGATCTCTGGGATCCGGACATGGACACGCGTCCGGCGCGCATTCGCCGCACGCGGGCCCGAGCGCGCAGCGCAGCATCCACGAAGGGGAGGCGGCGTGAGAGCGCGTGAACCTCGAGGACCGTGTGCGAGTCGCGTCCACGTCCGAGGGCGAACCAACAAGGAGAATGGTGCGTGAAAGACCAGGAGCCGGTGGAGGCGGTGGAGCAGCCGTTCGCCGAAAAAGAGACAGACGCCATCGATGAGGCGATGGACAGCGGTGCAGGGATCGAGCGCCCGCAGGCCGATCGCAAGATGCCGACCGATATCCCGGTCCTGCCGGTGCGCGATGTGGTGGTGTATCCCTTCATGATCCTCCCCCTCTTCGTCGGGCGGGACAAATCCATTCGGGCGGTGGACGAGGCGCTGTCGCGGGAACGGCTGATCCTCTTGGTGGCCCAGCGCGATGCGGAGGCGGAGGATCCGGCGCCGGAGGGTCTCCACCCCGTGGGCACCGTGGCCATGATCATGCGGATGCTGAAGATGCCCGACGGCCGCGTGAAGATCCTGGTCCAGGGAGTCTCCCGCGCCACGGTGCTGTCGTTCGTGCGGCGGGATCCCTACTTCGAGGCCAAGATCAGCGAGGTCGCGGAGCCTGAGAACGCTCCGCAGGGGTTGGAGGCGGAAGCGTTGATCCGGTCGGTGAAAGAGCAGATCCAGAAGGGCATCAATCTCGGCAAGGGCGTATCCCCGGATGTGCAGGTCATCATCAACAATCTGGAGCACGCCGGGCGCCTGGCGGATCTGGTGGCCAGCAACATGGATCTCCGGGTCGAGCAGGCCCAGCAGATCCTGGAGACCTTCGATCCGGTAGAGCGGCTGCGCAGGCTCTCCGAGCTTCTGGGCAAGGAGCTCGAGGTTCTGGAGATGCAGCACAAGATCCAGAGCCAGGCCCGCGAGGAGATGGACAAGACCCATCGGGAATACTACCTCCGGGAGCAGCTCAAGGCCATCCAGAAGGAGCTGGGCGAGGCCGACGAGCGGGGGCAGGAGATACAGGAGCTGGAGCAAAAGATCGAAAAAGCCAAGATGCCCCCGCCGGTGCTGCAGGAGGCCAAGACGCAGCTGGGCCGCCTGTCCCGCATGCATCCGGATGCCGCGGAGGCCTCCGTCATCCGGACCTATCTGGACTGGCTCATCGATCTGCCGTGGGCCAAACAGACCCACGACAAACTGAGTATCAAGCAGGCCCAGAAGATCCTCGACGAGGACCACTACGACCTGGAGAAGGTCAAGGAGCGCATCCTCGAATACCTGGCGGTCCGGTCGCTCAAGAAGAAGCTGCAGAAGAAGATGAAGGGGCCGATCCTGTGCTTCGTCGGACCGCCCGGCGTGGGAAAGACCTCGCTGGGGCGCTCCATCGCCCGCGCGCTGGGACGCAAGTTCGTGCGGATCTCCCTGGGAGGCGTCCGGGATGAGGCGGAGATCCGGGGACATCGGCGCACCTATATCGGGGCGCTGCCGGGCAAGATCATCCAGAGCATCAAGCAGTCCGGGACCAACAATCCCGTCTTCATGATGGATGAGATCGACAAGGTGGGGGCCGACTTCCGTGGCGACCCGTCGGCGGCCCTGCTGGAGGTCCTGGATCCTGAGCAGAACGAATCGTTCACGGATCACTACCTGGGGGTGCCATTCGACCTCCGCAACACCATGTTCATCACCACGGCCAACCTGGCCGATCCGATCATTCCGGCCCTGAAGGATCGAATGGAGATCATCGAGATCTCGGGCTATACCGAAGAGGAGAAGCTGCATATCGCCCGCCGCTACATTCTCCCGCGCCAGCTGGAGGAGCACGGCATCACGGGGCGGCACCTGGAGCTGCCCGACGAAGCCATCCTCAAGATCATCCAGAGCTACACCCGGGAGGCGGGACTTCGCAATCTGGAGCGGGAGGTGGCGCAGGTGTGCCGGAAGGTGGCCCGGGAGGTGGCGGCCGGCAAGAAGGGCACGATGCGCGTCACGCCCGCCGGATTGGACCGGTTCCTGGGCTCGCCCAAGTTTCTCCCCGAGCCCGAGCAGGAGCGGGACGAGGTCGGCGTGGCCACCGGGCTGGTGTGGACCCAGACCGGCGGAGACATCCAGTACATCGAATGTACCATGATGCGCGGCAAGGGGAACCTGTCGCTCACCGGCCACCTGGGGGATGTCATCAAGGAGTCGGCCCAGGCGGCCATGAGTTACGCGCGGTCCCGGGCGGCCGGCCTCCGCATCAAAGAGGAGACCTTTTCCAAACACGACTTTCACATTCACCTTCCGGCCGGGGCTATCCCCAAGGACGGCCCCTCGGCTGGCATTACCATGGCCACGGTTCTGATCTCTTGCCTGACCCGGACGCCGGTCCGCCGGGACGTGGCCATGACCGGGGAGATCACGCTGCGCGGCAAGGTGTTGCCCATCGGCGGCCTCAAGGAGAAGGTCCTGGCGGCTCGCCGCATGGGGATCAAGACGGTCGTCATCCCGACCAAGAATGACAAGGACGTGAAGGAGCTCCCCGCCAACGTTCGGCGGGGGATGCGCTTCGTCTATGTGGACCACATGGACCAGGTGCTGGATGTCGCCTTGGTAAAGGGGGTCGGGGCCCGCAGGCGCCCGGCCCCGCCCGTCGAGCCACGGGTGGCGGCCCGCGCCTGAGTGACCGGTGAGACAGCCGGGCGGCCAGCGGATTGCGGAGTGCGGATTTCGGAATCGAGGGACGAGCAGGCTTTCCCCCAATCCGCAATGCCCAATCCGCATTGCGAAAATGGCGAGTTTCAGCCAGCAAGGAGGAGCGCACTCGTTTTGAGCCAGCCTGAACCGTGGATGCGGATCATTCCCTTGGGGGGACTAGGCGAGATCGGCATGAACATGACCCTCCTCGAGACCGAGAAGGATCTGCTGGTCATCGATGTCGGCCTCATGTTTCCCGAGGAGGAGATGCTGGGGATCGACCTCGTCCTCCCCGAAGTGACCTACCTCCTGGACCATCCGGACAAAGTCCGCGGCGTCGTCCTCACCCATGGCCACGAAGACCACTGCGGCGGCCTGCCGTACCTCTTGCCGCGGCTGTCCGTGCCTGTCTTCGGAACCCGCCTGGCGCTCGGCCTGGTGCAGGAGAAGCTGCGAGAGTTCGGCCTGGTCGGCACCGCCGATCTCCGGCCCGTGCAGGCGAAGGACGTCATCCAGCTCGGCGGCCTGGCGGTGGAATTCATCCGGGTCAGCCACAGCATTCCGGACGGGGTTGCGGTCGCCGTCCAGACTCCAGCCGGCCTCCTCGTCCACACCGGCGACTTCAAGTTCGATCAGGCCCCGGTGGACGGTGAGCTGACGGACATCCAGCGCTTTACCGAGCTCGGCATCCAGGGCGTACAGGTGCTCCTCTCCGACAGCACCAACGCCACGCGACCGGGATTCACCCCCTCCGAGTCGGCCATCGGGCAGACCTTCGAGCAGGTCTTCCGGGAGGCTCCCCGCCGGATCATCGTGGCCTGTTTCGCCAGCAACATCCACCGCATCCAGCAGATCCTGGATGTGGCTGCGCGCCTCGGAAAGAAGGTGGCGGTCAACGGCAAGAGCATGCTGGCCAATACCCGGATCGCCGCCGAGCTGGGGTACCTCCGGGTTCCTGCGGACACGCTCGTTCGGCTGGAAGAGCTGCAGCGACATCCCCCGAACCAGGGGGTGATCGTCACCACCGGCAGTCAGGGTGAGCCCCTATCCGCAGTGGCCCGCATGGCCGTGGGGGAGCACCGGCAGCTGGATATCCAGCCGGGGGATACGGTGATCTTCTCGGCCCGCGTGATCCCGGGCAACGAGCAGTCGATCGCCCGCACCATCAATCAGCTCTTCAGGCGGGGGGCCCAGGTCATTACGGAGGACGTCATGCCGAACGTCCATGTCTCCGGGCATCCCAGCCGGGAGGAGCTGAAGCTGATGCTGAACCTCACCCGGCCGCGATTCTTCGTCCCGGTCCACGGCGAGCTCCGGCATCTGCACGCCCATGCCAGACTGGCCCGGGAGACGGGCGTGCCGGACGATCAGATCGTGCTCCTGGAGGACGGCGACGTGCTGGAGGTGACGCCGAGTCGCGCCGCCGTCGTGGGCAGCGTCCCGATCGGGCGCGTCCTGGTCGACGGCAAGGGGGTCGGGGTCGTCGGGGACACCATCCTGCGGGATCGGCAGCATCTGGCCCAGGATGGCATGGTGGTGGTCGTCCTCGGCTTTGACAAGACGGGCGCCGTGGTGGCCGGTCCGGACATCATCTCGCGGGGCGTGGGTCACCTGTCGGAGGACGATCCCCTGTGCGAGGAGGCCCGCCAGCTCATCCTGACGGTCCTGGAGGGGTGCAGCGTCGAGGAGAAGACCGACTGGGCCCTCATCAAGCAGCGGATCCGATCGGTGCTCCGGAAGTTCCTGAAGAAGCTGGTGGACCGCCACCCCATGATTCTCCCCGTGATCATCGAATTGTAGGCACGGACGGGTCTCGCCGGCGGTTGAGCCGCCGGGGTGCGCGCGAAAGAAAGGGCTTGGCGATTGCCCGGCCGCACGTTATAAGGTGAGATCGTTGGGATGCCTGCGGGAGGACCCGTGGCTGCGGATCTGAGCCGGCCGAGTGTGTGGATCAGGAGCCTGCTGGCCTTCTGGCGCCATGACAAGACGCGGGAGGGGGCGGGCGTCCTGGCCATGGCGGGGGCTGTGCTCGTTCTCGCCAGCCTGGCCACCTTCGACCCCCAGGATCCCTCCTTCTTCACCTTCGCCAGCGCCGATCGGCTGGTTCGCAACGCCGTCGGGCGCGTCGGGGCGGAGGTCGCGGGAGATCTCCTAGGCCTCCTGGGCGTCTCGGCCCTTCTCCTGCCGCCGGCCCTGTTCGTCTGGGGCTGGATCTCCATCGGGGGGCGGCGAATCACCCACGCCTGGCGCCGGGCCCTCGGGCTGGCCCTGATCGCCCCGTCGCTGAGCCTCCTGGCCAGCGTCCTGCACCACATGAATGTCATGCCGGGCGGACGAGTGGATCGACCGGGGGGATTCCTGGGCGATGAGGCTTTCCGCCTGCTGGCGTATTCCTTCGGGACATTCGGCATGGGGGTCCTGGCCGTGACGGGGATTGCCCTGGCGGTCATCTTTCTCTCGGAGCGCTCATTCGCTTCGCTGATGAGCTGGCCCTCGCTGGGCCTGGCCTGGCTCTCCGCCAAGGCGAAGGGGACCCTGGCGGCCTCCCGGGCCTGGTGGATTTCCCGCTCCGTGCCTCGGTCGGCGCCACCCCCGGTCCAAGGGGAGGCGACCCCGCCACCGCCGGCCGCAGCCGAGACTCCGGAGGCGGAAGAGGCCAGCTCCTCCCTGCGCCGGGAGTCCAAACCGCCCAAGTCGGCCAAGGCACACCAGCAGACGTTTCCCTTTGCGGCGTCCAAGGAGGGCTACGTGCGGCCTTCCCTGAAGCTCCTGGACGTGCCCCCGAGCGAGGCGGCGGGGTCGAGTCCAGAAGAGATGGCGCAGAACTCGCGCCTGCTGGAGAAGAAGCTCCAGGAATTCGGGGTGGAGGGCCGGGTCACGGCGGTGAATCCCGGCCCCGTGATCACCAGTTACGAGCTGGAGCCGGGCCCCGGCATCAAGATCAACCGGATCGTGGCGCTGGCAGACGATCTGGCGCTGGGCCTGAAGGCGATGAGCGTCCGCGTGGTGGCGCCGATCCCGGGCAAGGCGGCGGTGGGCGTCGAGATTCCCAACCAGCACCGGGCCACCGTCTACCTACGGGAGGTGCTGGCGGGCAAGGAGTTTGCCGCCGAGGGCCTGCAGCTACCGCTGGCGTTGGGGAAGGACATTGGGGGGGGGCCGGTGGTGGCGGACCTGGCGCAGATGCCCCACCTGTTGATCGCCGGGGAGACCGGATCGGGGAAGAGCGTCTGCATCAGCTCGCTCATCCTCAGCCTAGTCTTCCGATCCAAGCCGAAGGAGATCCGCCTGCTGCTCATCGACCCCAAGCGCGTCGAGCTCTCTGCCTACAACGGCATCCCGCAGCTGGCCGACAAGGTCGTGGTCGACTCCAAGGAGGCCGCCCGGCGGCTGCAGCGGGTCGTCCTGCACATGGAGGAGCGATACAAGCTGTTTGCCCAAGTCGGGGCGCGCAACCTCCAGAGCTACAATCGGCGCATGGCGCTGGACCCGCCCAAAGAGGACGAGTTGACCCAGGGCTCCCACCGCGGGCAGCTCCCCATGCTGGTCGTGGTGATCGACGAGCTGGCCGACCTAATGATAACCGGGCAGAGCGACGTGGAGAACGCCATCATGCGGCTGGCCCAGATGGCTCGGGCGGTCGGCATCCACTTGATCGTGGCAACCCAGCGGCCCTCGGTGGATGTGCTCACGGGTGTCATCAAGGCCAACTTTCCCGCCCGGATCTCGTTCCGGGTGGCCACCAAAGTCGATTCCCGGACTATTCTGGACATGAACGGGGCGGAGGCCCTGCTGGGCAAGGGGGACATGCTGTTCGTGCCCCCCGGCAGCTCGAAGCCCATCCGGATCCACGGCTGCAACGTGACCGAGGTGGAGATCCGGCGCGTGGTGGAATTCCTGGCGGCGCAGCCCCGGCCGGAGGAGTTCGTCTGGGGGCTGCTCCCGCCAGAGCCGGAAGCCTCGCCGGACGAGGAGGCAACGGACGAGCTGTACCGGCAGGCCGTGGAGATGGTGGTCCAAACCCAACAGGCGTCCATCTCAATGATCCAGCGTCGCCTGCGGGTGGGGTTCAATCGCGCCGCCCGCATGATCGAGCGAATGGAGCAGGAGGGCATTGTCAGTCCGATGGACGGGACCAGGCCCCGCGAGGTCCTGGTGTCCCGCACGGAGTCCTGACGTGGCGTTTCGCAATGTCGTGGCGGGCGTGGCGGGGCTCGCAGTCGGCCTGGCCCTGTGTGCGGGGGGGGTCGGGCACGCCGCGGGCGCCGAGACCGCCCCTCCTCTCGAGCAGGTGGTCACGCGCGTGCAGGAGACGTGCGCGCGGACCCGGGATCTCAGCGCCCATTTCCAGCAGACCGCCACGAACCGGGCGCTCGGGCAGGTCCAGGAGGCCAGCGGCCGCTTCCTCCTGAAGCGGCCCGGCAAGATGCGGTGGGAGTACGAGAAGCCGGACCCCCGTCTGTTCGTCACCGACGGGAAGACCCTGTGGGCCTACAGCCCCAGGGACAAGCAGGTCGTCAGGCAGACCCTGGGCGAGGCGCTGCCCTCGCGGATTCCCCTGTCGTTTCTGGCCGGGGACTGCGACCTGCGCCGGGATTTCCGCATCGGCGAGGTCGAGAACGCAGCCACCCGTTCGGCCGCGGCCTCCAGCATGATCCTGGATCTGACGCCCAAGCGCCCGGAGGGCGGGATCGCCCGCATCTTGCTGGAGGTGAATCTGGCAACGTATACCGTCGCGCGGACGACGCTGTTCGACGCCTACGGCAACACTACGGTGATCGCCCTGACGGATCTCAAGTTAAATCCGGGGGTGCCCGAATCGGAGTTCGAGTTCACGCCGCCGCCGGGCGTGGCCGTGACCGCCCCCCCGGGGCAATAGCCGAGGGTCCGGCCGCCAGCGCTTGCCCGGCCCGGCGCAGTTGGCAGGGAGGCCATGAGCAAGGAGTGTTCGTTCGACATCGTCTCCAAGATCGAGCTGCAGGAGGTCGACAACGCGATCAACCAGACGGCCCGCGAGATCGGCCAGCGTTTCGACTTCAAAGGCAGTCACGCCGCGGTGACGCGGGAGGAGTATGCCCTGGTGCTCACCGCCGAGGACGAGTTCAAGCTGAAACAGATGCTGGACATCCTGGAGTCCAAGTTGGTTAAGCGCCAGGTGCCGCTGAAGGCGCTCAGCCGGGAAAAGGTCGAGCCCGCCGCGGGCGGCCGGGTGCGCCAGCAGATCCGGATCCAGCAGGGGATTCCGACGGAGAAGGCGCGCGAGATCGCCAAGCTCATCAAGGGGACGAAGCGCAGGGTTCAGGCGCAGATCCAGGATGACCAGGTCCGAGTGTTCGGGCGGGACAAGGACGAGCTGCAGGCCGTGATCCAGCACCTGCGCGAGCAGGAGCTGGGCATTCACATGCAGTTCGTCAACTTCCGGTCCTGAGGCGATAGCCGCCCGTGCAGCCCCCGCCTCGGGAGGGGCGGCGGGGACGGAGGCTGGGATGTCCAAGCACGTGTTGGTCGTGGACAACGACCGGTTCTGCGTGGAGGTCCTGGCCGACTTTCTGGCCGAGTCGGGCCACACGGTCAGCAGGGCTTTCGACGGCATGGAGGCGATCGAGGCGCTGCAACGGCAGCGGCCGGACGTGGTCCTCCTCGATATGGTCATGCCCAAGATCGATGGGGACCAGGTCCTGCGCTACATCCGGGAAAATCCCGAGACCTGTGACATCCGGGTGGTCATCGTCTCGGGAACGCTGGTCGAGGAGAACCGGGAACGGCTCCTGGCCATGGGGGCCGACGGCTACGTGGCCAAGGGGCGGCTGGAAGATCTGCGGCGCAACGTCCAGGCGGTCCTCGAGCGGCTGGACCGCGACGGCGCGAGGGCGCGGCGGGAGGTGCTGGGACTCGAGAAGCTGGTTCCCCGCGAGAAGGTGCGGGAGCTCCTGGCCACGCGCCGGTACAAGGCAGCCATCCTCCGTACCATCGGGGAGGGCGTGGTGGAGGTTGACGAGCAGGGCCGAATCCTGGCAATCAACCGGGCGGGGGTGGAGATCCTGGGGCAGTCCGAGGGGCAGTTGATCGGCAAGCCGCTCACCACCTTGCTGGGTGACGCGCATCGGACCACGCTGGAGAACATTCTGGCCCGCTCCATGGCCGACACCGGCGCGGCGGATACCGCAACGGTTCGCTACCGGGACCGGACGCTGCGAATCAACCTGGCCCGGGTGGCGCCGGAGGATCCTGCCAGCGGCCTCTTCCTTATCTTGCACGACATCACGGATCTGGCCGAGAAAATCGAAGAGCTTTCCACCCTCAACGCCCGCCTGCAGGCCATGGACGGGATGCGCTCCGAGCTCCTGACCATGGTCTCCCACGACCTCCACACGCCCTTGACGGCCATCAAGGGCTCGCTGGAGGTTCTGCTGCACGAGGGGGTCGGCGTCGAGCTGGGGCGGGAGCTTCTGGGCATTGCCCAACAGAACGCCGACCGGCTCTTTCGGATGGTCAGCGATATCCTGGATCTGGCCCGGATCGAGGCCGGGCGGTTCTCCCGGCCGAGAGAGCCGTTCGACGTGGTGGTGTCCCTCCGGGGCACCATCGATCGGCTCCAGCGGATGGGGGCGGACAAGGGGATTACGTTCAGCCTCACGGCGCCGCAGCAGGTTCCCTTGGTCCTGGCCGATGGCTTCCGGATGGAGCAGGTCTTCACCAACCTCATGGGGAACGCGTTGAAGTTCACGCCCCGCGGCGGCCAGATCCGGGTCGTGGTCGAGGAGCTGGAGGGCGACATTCTAGTGGAGGTGCAGGACACCGGGGTGGGCATTCCGGCCGAGCACCTGGAGCGGATCTTCGATCGGTTCTACCGCGTTCCCTTGCCGGCCGGGGCGGCGGTGGACGGGACCGGTCTGGGCTTGACGATCTGCAAGGCGGTGGTCGAGGATCACGGGGGCCGCATCTGGGTGGAGAGCAAGGTCGGCCAGGGGACGACGTTCTTCGTGACGATTCCCAAGCAGGCGCCCGCCCCGACGCGGTCCTAGCAGGCTGCTGAAAAAGCCCCATCTGCCGGGTACCCATCTGATGGGTGCCCAGCCTGCGGCCAGGTACCCGCGCGCTCGCGTAGCGCTGCAGCGTACGAGCGAAGTAGGCCTCGCGCCTTGCCGTTCGACAGGCCCACGGCCCCGAGCGACGTCGAGGGGCATCTGGACCTTTTTGAGCAGCCTGGGCGAATACGGGCATTTCAGCATCCTGGTAGGCTCCGGGTAACGCGACCGGCCGGGCTCCCGGCAGGGACCTCACCAGCCGTTCCGGTGGATCCGTGATGCATCGTAGCGGGCTGCCGGAGGAACTCGCTCGGCCGGGCGGCCCAGCGGGACCAGCGCCAGGGGGACAACCTCTGGCGGCAGCCGCAGCAGCCGCTGCATCCGCGCGACGCGCTCTTCCCCGGGATAGATTCCCACCCAGACGGCCCCCAAACCCTCCGCATGCGCGGCCAGCAAGAGGTTTTGCGTGGCGGCGGCGCAGTCCTGAGCCCAGTAGCCTTCGTACCGCTCCAGCCGGCGATCTCCACAGACCAGCACGGCCACGGGCGCATGCCGCAGCATGTCCGCGTACGGGTGGAAGGCAGGGATGGCGTCGAGCAGCTTCCGATCGGTGATGATGACGAACTGCCAGGGCTGCTCATTGCCTGCGGACGGGGCGCTCATCGCCGCTTCCAGGAGCTTCCGGATTATTTGATCGGGGACCGGCTCCGGGGCATACTGCCGGATACTGCGGCGGGTGAGAAGAGCCTCCATGGCATCCATGCGTCCCTCCTGCCACTGCCGGTGAGTCGCCGGCGGGATGAAGCGAGATCGGCCGTTGCTCCGGGCCCCCGCCCTGCGCCGCCGCCGGCCGGGCGGACGGCCTCACAGCCGGATGGGGTACCGGCCGAACTCCTCCACGGCCTGCGACAGGGCCCGCACGTTGTCCGGCAGGAGGTATCCCGCCAGGCTGTTCCCGCTGGTGACGATGTAGCCGCCGCCGGGGGCGATGTCGCGAATCAACTCCCGCACCTCCTGTCGCACCAACTCCGGCTCCCCCATGCCCAAGAGGTTCAGGTCCACATTCCCCAGGAGGCAGAGCCGCCTGCCGTAGGCTCGCTTCATGGCCCGGATGTCCATGGCGCCCTTTTCGTTGGGATGCAGGCCGGCAATCCCGATGCCGAGGAGGTCGTCCACGAAGGGGAGCACGTTGCCGTCGCTGTGGATGACCCACGGCAGGGAGATTTTCCGGGCCACGCGTCGATACCGGGGGAGCACCAGGTCGCGAAACACCCCGGGCGAGAAAAAGGGAGCCGTGTTGAAGGCCATATCGTCGGTGGAGACGAAAACGTCAAATCCGAGCCGGCACACGCGCTCCGCGACGGTTTCGATCCAGTCGCAGTACCGGTCCAGCACCGTCTCGATAAACGTCCGATTGTCGAAGAGGGCCAGGCAGAAGGTCTCCGTCCCCAGGCTGAGCATCGTGGGGAAAATGCCGATGCGCGTGACAAACCAGGCGGCGTAGCTCTCCTTCTGCCGCGCGAATGTCTCGGCCTCGGCGTAGAGGGCGTCGTCGTGCGGATCGGGGAGGACCAGGGCGACTAGGTCGGCCTCGGTCTTAATCAGCCCTTCTCCGTAGAAAAGTCGGCCGTCCCGGCCGGCGTCCTTCCGGGCGAAGACGGGGGCCCTGAGAACATAACAAATATTGTCCATCTTGAGAGCCGCGGCCAGCGCCTTGGCCTCGTCCACCGTGTAGGCGTTCCCTTCCAGGTTGGCAGCCTGGCTCGTCGGCGCCCCCCATCCCAGCAGTCGCTCTGCCAGGCTGCGATCCACCCCCAGCTCGCAGTACGGGACGCGATCCGGCTCCTTCCGCTGCAGCGCCGCCAGCACTCTTTCGCGCGAGGTCATTGTCTGCACGCCTCCTCTTCTGTTTCCCGAGCATCCCGGATGGGGGCGGGTGGCTGCCCCATCGGAGTCGGAGCTCCGCGGGGACGTTCCAGATGAAATCCTTCGGGCTGCTAGCAGGCGCAGCATACGGCTGTCCTGCTGGACGCGCCAATGGCCCCGGGCAGCCCAGCTGAATGAGGCTGACGCTATCCAAAGCTCTTCAGTCTGTCAAGAGGTCAGGTCGTAAAGGTCGTGAGAGGGGTTTCGGCCAAACCTCGAGAGGAGACCGGATAGAAAGCCCTAGAGGGCAAACGGTCGGCGTGCGGGCCCCGGTCTTGATACGGGGGAGCCACCGCGCGCCTCACACCATTTTTTTATTGCGCATTTCATATGTTGTACGCTATTGATTCAGTGTATCTTGAAGGACCTCCGGCACTCCGGTGCGTCGTCGCCGGCCGCCTCCACAGGAGGCAGGCAGCGGGCGGCCCGTATCGGAGCAGCCGGAGGCAGAGGAGAGGGCGTGCCCACATTGGCGGCGGCGCCTGCGGGAACCCGATCGACCATCCTTGTGGTCGAGGATGAGGTCGGCATCGCGCGCATGATCCAGGTCTTGCTGGAGGCGCGAGGGTTTGCCACGGCTGTGGCTCATTCCGGAGACGAGGCCCTGGCGAAGGTGGCCGATCATCCAGCGGATCTGGTGCTGCTCGACGTCATGATGCCGGGCATGGACGGGTACGAGGTCTGCCGCCGCCTGAAGGCCGACGAGCGATGGCGGCGGATTCCCGTGATGATGCTGACCGCCAAGGACGCGGTCCGGGACATGGTCCAGGGGCTGGAAATCGGGGCCGACGACTACATCACCAAGCCGTTCAATAGCGACGAGCTGGTGGCCCGGATCAAAGTCCTGCTCCGCATCCAGTCCATGAGCACAGAGCTGGTGCGGCGCAACCGGGAGCTGCAGACATTGAACGCGGTGGCGGTGGCGGTGAATCGGTCCCTGGGTCTGGACGAGATCCTGGAAGGCGCGCTGGCGCAGATCCTGGAGAACCTCGCGCTGGCCCACGGATTCGTCCACCTGCTGGATGCGAAGACCGGCCAGCTCGTGCTGCGGGCTTGGCGCGGCCTAAAGGGCCTTCCGGACGGGCGGCTCGTCCGCCTCTCCCCCGGGACGCATTGGCTGTGGCAGGCCCTGGTGGGGGAGGAGCCCCAGATCCTGCCCGATCCCGCCCAGCCCGACGCCGTTCCCCCGCCTCCGGCCGGAATGTCGCTGCCCCTGGCCGCCGTCCCTCTGCGGTTTCAGCAGCGGCCGCTGGGGGTTCTCAGCGTCGTGGGCACGTCCCACAGGCAGCTGTCCCAGGACGAGGCAAGCCTCCTGAGCGCCATCGGACGCCAGATCGCCGTGGCGCTGGAGAACTGCCTGCTATATGCCGAGAGCCGGCGCAAGGCTCGAGAATCGGACGCGCTGTACCAGGTCACCCGGACCATGTCCTCCAGTCTGGACCTGCAGGATATCTTGGGCCGCATCAGCGAGGCGGTCTCCACCCTGCTGGAGACGCGAGCCATGTCGCTCATGCTGCTCAGCGGGGACGGCCAGACGCTCACGACGGTGGCCGGGTACAACCCGTCGGACAATTCCCCGCAGGAGCGGGAGACCATCCGGACATACGAGGGAAACAACCCCAGCCTGGTGGCCGTCCTGGAGCGGCGGCCGGTAGCGATTCCCGATCTGGCCGCGGAGACCAGCTTTGCGCCCTGGCTGCCCACCGTGCGGGATCGGGGCTACCGGTCGTTCGTGGCCGTGCCGCTGGTCGTCCAGGACCGGCCGGTGGGCTGCCTGAACCTGTATATGGCCGAGCCGCGCCAGCTGGGCGAGGATGAGATGCAGTTGCTCTTGACCTTCGCCAGCCAGGCGGCCATCTCCATCGAGAATGCGCGGCTGTTCGAGGAGGCCCGGCAGCTGGCGATCACCGATCCGCTGACCGGGCTGGTCAATCACCGCCAGTTCTACCATCAGCTTGGACTGGAAGTTCGGCGCGCCCAGCGGTATAATCGCGACCTGACAATGCTCATGCTCGACCTGGATCATTTCAAGCAGTTCAACGACCGCTACGGACACCTGGCGGGTGACCAGGCGCTGCGGGAAGTGGCAGAGGTCCTGCGGCAGAACGCGCGATCCGTGGACATCCTGGCCCGCTACGGCGGTGAGGAGTTCGCCATCGTCCTGCCGGAGACCGACCTGCGGCGGGCCGCCTTCCAGGCCGAGCGTATCCGCGCTGCCGTGGCGGCCCACGTTTTCCTGCGGGACCGAGGGGCCGAAGGCAAGACTCTGACGGTGAGTGTCGGTGTGGCCGGTTTGACCCCCCGACACCAGAAGATCGAGGATCTGGTGCACGACGCCGACCAGGCGCTCTACCGCGCCAAGGCGGCCGGCCGCAATCGACTGGAGCTTTCCCCGGCTCTCGAGGAGACGGCGGGCTCCTCGTAGACCGGTCGGTCCGCGGCAGCCGCCTCCCTGTCGTTCTCGACGCCTTCTCCCGGACAGTCCAGGTGACCGACGCGCAGGGGAATCTGTGCCGACGCGTGCGGACCCGGCGGCCCGCATCGAGTGACGGTGAACCATGGGGCGTGACGGTAATCAGGCCGAGCGGCCGACCTCGGTCAGTGTGGTGAATCTCGGCTGTCCGAAAAATCAGGTGGACGCCGAAGTCATGCTGGGCCGGCTGGCGGCGGCGGGTTATCGCATTGCGGACGAGCCGCAACAGGCGGACCTCGTCGTCGTCAACACCTGCAGCTTCATCCGGGAGGCGAAGGAAGAGTCCATCCAGAGCATCCTGCAGGCTGCGGCCCTGAAGCGGACGGGCCGTTGCCGGGCCGTGGTGGTGAGCGGCTGCCTCCCCCAGCGGTATGCCGAGGAGCTGCCGGGGCTGCTTCCCGAGGTGGACGCCTTCGTCGGCACGGGGGAGTTCCCCCGCATCGTCGAGGTCGCCGCGGCCGCGCTGGGACGGACGGGCAACGCCGCGCAGTGGATCACCGGCCACACTGCGCTGATGCATGCGGCCATGCCGCGGCGGCGACTGAGCGCCCCCCATATGGCCTACCTGAAGATCGCCGAGGGATGCGATCATGCCTGCCGGTTCTGCGCCATTCCCGCCATCCGAGGCCGGCTGCAGAGCCGGCCCCGCGCGGATATCCTCGCGGAGGCCCGGCAGCTGGCGACCGAGGGTGTGCGCGAGCTGGCAGTGGTCTCGCAGGATACGACCAGCTACGGGATGGATCGGGGCGGGCGGCCCGCGCTCGCGGCGCTGCTCCGGGACCTTCTGACGATCCGGTCGCTCGCGTGGATCCGCTTGCTCTACCTGTATCCGACGCGCATCACCCCCGAGCTGGTGGCCCTCATGAGGACGGAGCCGCGCCTGTGCCGCTATCTCGACCTCCCGCTGCAGCATAGCGATGGGACGATCCTCAAGGCCATGGGCCGCGGCGGGGATACCGCCGGCCTGCGGCGGCTGGTCCAGCGGCTGCGCGCCGCCATCCCGGGTCTGGTGGTTCGGACGTCGTTCATCACCGGCTTTCCCGGCGAGACGGCGGCGCAGTTCGCCGGCCTGCTCCGCTTCGTCCGGGAGATGCGGTTCGACCGGGTGGGGGCCTTCTGCTACTCGGAGGAGGAAGGGACGCCGGCGGCGCGGCTCGTCCCGAAGGTGCCCCGGCGGGTCGCCGAGGCGCGGCGGGCCCGCCTCATGGCCGCCCAGGCACGAATCGCCGAGACGCAGGGGCGCGCCTTGATCGGAAGCGTGCAGGAGGCCATGGTGGACGGTCCGGCGGTAGAATTCCCCGGCCTGCAATGCGGGCGGACGGCCGGACAGGCGCCCGATGTGGACGGGCGGATCTTCCTGCAGGGGCCCCGCACGGCTCCGGGGACGCTGGTTCGAGTGCGGATCCGGGAGGCGTTCGAGCACGACCTCGCCGGGGACATCCTGGAGTGTGTGGGGTAGCCATGGCCAAGCATTCCTCCTCCCGATCGACACCGCCGCGGCCTCCGATCGGATCGGCGCTCCGCCTGGTGGCGACGGGTGCCGGGCTCGGGAACCTTCCCGTGGCCCCCGGCACCGCCGGCAGCCTGGCGGGCGCTCTGCTCTGCTATCCCCTGCTGTGGTTGGGATGGCCGCTCTACCTGGCGGCCGCCGTCGCGCTGACGGGCGTCGCCGTCTACGCCTCGGACCGGATGGCCGCCGCCCTGAACCAGCCGGATCCCCCGTCCGTGGTCATCGATGAGATCGCCGGGATGTGGCTGGCCGCCCTGGCGATCCCGCCGGATCTCTACAACCTCACCGCCGTCTTCCTGCTGTTCCGCCTCTTCGACGTGGTCAAGCCGGCGCCGATTCCGGCGATCGAGCGACTGCCGGGCGGATGGGGGATCGTGCTGGACGACCTGGCCGCCGGGCTGCTGGCGTGCGCCGCCTGGTGGCTGCTGAGGACGAACTTCACTTTTTTGTGATTCCTGCATTCATGAGGGGAGGCAGGGAGGCCCGCCGACAGCCGGCCCGCCAGCGCATCCGGCGGGATGCTTCGGCCGGTCTCCCGTCGCCGTCCACGGGTGAGACAATGGGGGCAGAGATCCTGACGGTGGGCACGGAGCTTCTCCTCGGCCAGATCGTGGACACCAACGCGAGCTGGATCTCCCAGCGGCTGGCCGAGGCGGGCATCGATGTCTTCTACCAGAGCACAGTGGGGGACAACTGGGGCCGGATTGAGGAAGCCATCCGCCTGGCCATGGCCCGCGCCGATGTTCTGATCATCACGGGAGGCCTGGGGCCGACCGAGGACGATCTGACGCGGGACGTCCTGGCGGGCGTCCTGGGACGCCCGCTCCGGCTGGACCCGGAGGTTCTGCAGCACATCCAGCGGCGCTTCGCCCACCGCCGGACTCCCATGGCGGAGAACAACCGCAAGCAGGCCATGGTGCCCGAAGGGTTTGAGGTGCTGCCCAACCCGCGGGGGACCGCTCCGGGACTCTTCGTCCGGCATCCGGGCGGCGTCATCACATGCATGCCGGGCGTGCCCGCCGAGATGAAGCCCATGCTGCTCGAACAGGTGATCCCGCGCATCCGGGAGGCCTTCGGCATCCGGGGGCGGATCGTCTCTCGCGTCCTGAAGACCTGCGGGGTCAGTGAGTCCACGGTGGATCATCGCATCGGCGACTACTTCCGCGACATGCGGAACCCGACCATCGGCGTCCTGGCCCACGCCGGCGAGATCCATATCCGGCTGACCTGCAAAGGGGACGACCCGGCCATCATCGCCGGTCAGCTGGACGACCTGGAGGCAAAGATCCGCGAGCGGCTGGGCCACCTGATCTTCGGCCGGGACGACGAGCGGCTGGAGGCGCTGGTGGGCGGCCTGCTCCGGGCGCGCCAGGCCTCCCTGGCGGTGGCCGAATCATGCACCGGCGGCCTGGTGGCCAACCGCCTCACCGACATCCCGGGGAGCTCGGACTACTTCGAGCGGGGGGTGGTGGCCTACAGTCCGGCGGCCAAAGAGAGCGTCCTGGGGGTTCCGCCGGCGCTGATCCGGGAGCACGGCACAGTCAGCCTGGAGACGGCCCGCGCCATGGCCGAGGGCGTTCAACGTTTGGCCGGGAGCACCTTCGGGCTGTCCACGACCGGGATCGCCGGACCGACCGGCGGGACGGCCGAGAAACCGGTGGGCCTCGTCTGCCTGGCCCTGACCTGGGAGGGCGGCGCGGAATGCCGCGAGACCCGGCTCCTGGGCGATCGAGAGATCGTCAAGTACCGGGCCGCCCAGATGGCCCTGGAACTTCTGCGGCGGCATCTCCTTGGCGTCCCGGTCGAGGAGAGCTGAGAAGGGGCGCGGGCCGTGGGCCGGACGGGGACGACCGCGAGCAGCCTGCGACTGTTCGTCGCGGTGACGCTGCCGGCGGAAATCCGGGACCAGCTCGCCGAGGTGCAGGGGCGGCTCCGCGCGGCCCAGGCGGACGTGGGCTGGGTGCGTCCGGAGAACATCCACCTCACCCTGAAATTCCTAGGGGAGATCGACCGCAAGCGGGTCGACCGAATCCGGGCTGCTCTGGCGGAGGCGGCCGCATCCGCAGCCCCGTTTGTCCTGACGCTGTCGGGGGTGGGGACATTCGGCGGATCGCTTCCGCGGGTGGTGTGGGTCGGTGTCACGGAAGGTGCTCCGCGCCTGGCGGACCTGGCCCGGCGCGTGGAGGTCGGCCTGGGCCGGGCGGGCGTCCCCAAGGAGCGGCGGGAATTCTCGGGCCATCTCACCCTGGGTCGGGTGCGGTCTCCGCGAAACGTGGAAAGGCTTCGGGCGGCGCTGGCAGCCGAGCCGGCGACGCCGATCGGAACGGTACGCGTCGGCGAGTTCGTGCTGATGCAAAGCCAGCTTCAACCCGGCGGCTCGATCTATACGGCCCTGCAGCGCTATGGGCTGCGCGAGCCTTCGGAGGGAGGGCTCCTGAATGGCGAGACCAACGGACACTGACCAGCTGCGGCAGGCCGCCCGGCAGATCTTCGCCGCGGCCGTGCGCGCGGTGGATCCGGCGGAGGCGATCCGCCGCCATCTCGTGCGCGAGGGGCACCGGCTGCGCGCGGGAACAGAGGAGGTGGATCTGACCCAGGTGGGTCGGGTCGTGGTCGTGGGATTGGGCAAGGCGGGGGCCCCCATGGCGGCGGCCGTGGAGGAGATCCTGGGCGAGCGGATCAGCCGGGGGGTGGTCGTGACGAAATACGGTCACGTGCTGCCGACAAAGTTGATCCGCATCCACGAGGCCGGCCACCCCGTGCCCGACCAGAACGGCGTGGCCGGCGCGCGGGCGATCCTGGAGCATGTGCAGGGCCTGGCCCCGGAGGATCTCGTCCTGGTCCTCATCTCGGGTGGCGGGTCCGCCCTGACGCCGGCGCCGACGGCGGGCATCCGGCTGGAGGAGAAGCAGGCCCTGACCAAGACGCTCCTCGCCTGCGGCGCGGACATCCGGGAGATAAATACGCTCCGCAAGCATATCTCGGAGATCAAAGGGGGGCAGCTGGGCCGGGCGGCGGCCCCCGCCTGTGTGATTACCCTGATCCTCTCGGACATCGTGGGCGATCCGCTGGACGCCATCGCGTCGGGCCCCACCGTGCCCGACCCCACCAGCTACGCGGATGCCCTGGCCATCCTGGACAAATACCGCATTCGTGCAGAGATCCCCGCTGCGATTCGATCCCACCTGGAGGCGGGCGCCCGTGGGGAGATCCCCGAGACACCCAAGCCCGATGATCCCCTGTTCCGACGGATCAGGAGCGTGATGGTGGGGAGCAACATCCAGGCCCTGACGGCGGCGTCCGCCGAGGCCGAGCGTCTGGGGCTGACGCCCCTGATCCTGTCCTCCTTCATCGAGGGAGAGACACGCGACGTGGCCCGGATGCATGCGGCCCTGGCCCGGGAGGTCCGGAGCAGCGGCCATCCGCTGCCGCCGCCCTGCTGTCTCATCTCCGGCGGCGAGACCACCGTGACCCTGCGCGGCCAGGGGAAAGGCGGACGCAATCAGGAGTTCTCCGTGGCCGCCGCCCTGGACATCGCCGGGTTGCGGGATGTGGTGATTCTCAGCGCGGGGACCGACGGGACGGACGGCCCCACGGATGCGGCGGGAGCCCTGGCCGACGGACAGACGTGCGCGCGGGCGGCCGCCCTGGGGCTGAATCCCCGCGCGGCCCTGGACGACAACGACGCCTACCCGTTTTTCGAGCGGGTGGGGGATTTGATCCTGACCGGTCCGACCAACACCAACGTGATGGATGTGCGGCTGGTGCTGGTCGGATAGGCGGCGGCGCGCGGGAGTATGTGGTCGGCGAGATGAGGCCAGAAAGGCAGGAGCATATGGCCCAGAGTCGAGAACTCCGGCTGCGGGTGACCGGCATGACCTGCGGGGGCTGCGAGCGGGGGGTGACACAGGCACTGCAGGGGCTTGCCGGCGTGACCGTGCTGTCGGTGGATCGGACCAAGGACGAGGCGCACGTCCGGGTGGAGGGGGCGGCCACCTCGACGGAGGCGATGATCGCCGCCGTTGAGGCGGCGGGACGCTTCCACGCCACGCTCGCCTAAAGCCGGGCCGGCATCTCCGGAGCTTGCTCAGATAGCGAGGAACGGGAGGATCTCGGGGGGGACGGAGATCGGCCACCGGATCGCCTCGCCGGAGGCGGGTCCGCACCTCTGTGGCGGAGATCGCCGCGATATGGTCCGGGAGCCGGACCTGCCGGATGCGGCCGGCGTATGGCGTGACCTCCGGGCGAACCAAGAAGCGCTCGACCGCCTCGGGCCCCTCCGGCGCCCGATTGGCGACCACCAGCTCGCAGGCAGCGAACAGTTGAGACAGGGCCGTCTCCCGCTCGGTGTAGTACTTCGGATCGAAGAGCCGCACGAGGGTGTCGAGCCCCAGCAGGAACACCACACGGGTTCCCTCCGGGTACTGCCGCCGAATCACCCCCAGCTTGTCCACGAACCGGCCATGGCTGCAGGCGGCGACCGAGAAGGTCGGACGGGAGGCGACGAAGCGGCAGAGCAGGTCCAGGCGCCGCGCCAGGGACAGGCCGGTGGCGGCCTTGTCCACGTTGGCCTTGGCCAGCACCAGGAGCACTTCGTCCGGGGGATGGATGCGGCCGCCCTCCTGGATCAGCCAGAGGTGGGCGGCCGTCAACGGGTTGAAGGAGGCCGAGAGGCACAGGAGGGTTCCGCCGGTGTTCGACAGCCCCGCCGGGGCGCGGCGCAGGAATGCCAGGCGGGGCTCCGCCTGGGGGTCGAGCCCCGCTAGTACATCGAACACATTCTTCATCTCCCGCGATTGGCGTGACGTCACCGGCCTCTTCGAGCCCATGCAGACCTTTCCCGCGCCGGGACGGGCCCGGGCGGCGCCTCCGGAGGAGAGGTGGCGCACAGTGGACTCGTGTCCAGGAACCGGAGGCAGAATACCCGGGCCCGGCGGGATGGTCAAGCGCACCGGATTGCCGGTGTATCAGCAGGCGGGCGAAGCGTGCCAATATCTCCAATGGCGACGCGGGGTTGTGGCTTCGCAGGGGGGATTTTCGGGTCCTACGTGTCTGATTCGGGAGGCAGGTCCGGTATTAGTCCTGAAGGCGATACCGCGCCATTTCTCTACTGAAATCAGAACTCATCGAGGGGACCAGACCCCTCGACACCGTAGAGTCGCTCGACCTCCCAATTCACAGCCAGTTCAAGGATACAGAGGCAGTCTGCGGCGGTGGTCACCCTATCCCATTCGGTTGGTGGTCCCCCATACTGACCGCCAGCTCCCCCCTCCCTCTTCGGTCTCCGTGCCTCACGTTTGCTCGGAGGGCCACTTTGCGGTAGATTGCGGCCCTCCCCAGGGGCCTCGATCAACGGAGCTCAGCGCCGGGATGGACGTGGTGTCTCGTAGGCACGCGGGAATCCAGCTTTCTCATCTTGGAAGTCCGGCAGGTCACCGCCGCTGCCGAGGTCTTCGGCGGTACCGAGAGAGCGCGCTGGCCGCGTGACCCCCGATGTCAAGGTCGCCTTTCGCTTACTGACCTGAGCTGGTTAGCGATGATTTTGCTCACACAGATTGGGGGTGCAGTCTCCACCACAACCCCACTACCCGCGACATTGCCACCCGGGTGAGATAAGAGGCACCTCTCTTCACCAACCCTCCTGCCCCTCCTTCGCTGTCCTTCCGGTTGAAGGCTTCCGCCGAATCGCTCAGTACGTCCTCATCCGCAGGCTGAGGGTCTTCCGGGCTTTGGCGCTCATCGGCCTTTGGGTCCGCTTGGGGCGTGCCGCTTCCCGTCTGCTCACCCGCAGACGCCCCGGCCCTTCAGCGGCCAGCACCCGTTGGATGGCCGCAATCTGCTGGAGGATCTTTGTCCCCTCCGCCTGGAACTCCGCCAGCGACTTCCGCAAGGTGGTTCCGAGGTCGATGGCCATGTGTCCTCCTGTGTGGGGACCTTCGGGTGTTGGGTCGGGCCGCCGACCTGCGGCCTTGCCGGCCGAAGGGATTAGCAACAACCGGGGGCGATCTCCGGTAGTGTCTCAGTTTGAATCCGGGCCCCCTGTTCGGGTCGGTCGGGACGTGCTATACTCTCAGCATGCCAAGAGGACCGCAAGGCCAAAGACGACCGGCCGACGTGATCGGAGCCGCCATCAAGGTGGCGAAGATCGCAACCGGGGAGATTGAGGACACCACGGGGCTGGAGGGGAAAGAATACGCCAGCCGAGGAGGAAAAATAGGGGGGCCAGCGCGGGCGAAGAAACTCTCCGCTAAAAGGCGTATCCTGATTGCACGGAAGGCCGCAAGATCAAGGTGGAGGAAATCTAGATAGACAGAGGAACTACCTCCTTCGATCCCACCGGTTCTGGAATCGGTCCATATTTTTCTTCGTAGGCTTTTATCAGCCTCTCAATCAAGTGGGAGAATACCTTTGCGTGTTGGGGTGAAATATAGATGCATATTTCTTCCTGAACCTTCACCTTCTCTGGAGTCGATTCAAGCACTTGACCAAATTGGATCGCGAAATCCCAAGGCGTAATCGTAATTGAGGTGTTATTCGCGTAGACAACGGGCCTTGGATCCTTTCGTACGGTATTGATCTTTCTTACTTTCTGCGCCGCCTTCTTTGGAGTTGGCATCTCAAACTCCTGTAGATTGAGAGAAGGGTGTTGATTCATATGTGTAGGCCATGCTCTTGCCCATCGGACGAATTTGTGCATGGTACCTATGGGTAGGAGTTGAAAGTCGAGCCTTCGACTGACTTGTTAGAGTCGTATTCGCAGTGATACTGGGTGGTATCGCCGGAGCCGCTGCTACCACCGGAACTCGGATCTCCACGTTGAGGAACGTCGGATCTTGCTCAAAGGTCGGCTTAATAAGCGCGCGCTTACTAAAGCCCTCTATTTCCGCTAAGGCCTCCCCAAACGATACGAACTTCACGGAAAGAACCACTTCCAGGGCTTTTGCGATGGATTTAAGGGTGCTTATGTTCCATTTTGAATAGTTTACGTTTTCGTATTTCGATACACCTGATTGCTTCGTTCCGATCAGTTTGGCGAGTTGAGCCTGAGTTAAATTTCTCGCGTCTCGCAATGCTTTAATTTGTGCGGCAAGAGCCGAGTCCAAGAACTCCTCTACGTAAGCATTCCGGTATTCCTCGTCTCGAAATTCTTTAATTAGATCACGCCGGCCGGGCATATACCCTCCTTCTGTTTGGATCGGCCGCGATTTGTTGCCTCCTCTGTTCAGCGAGTAATGGAGCGTTGGACGGGACCAGTTTCCAATTTTCTTCTCTGGCTCGGCACAACACCGTAATCCCGTCAGGCGGGTCAACAGATACCATCGGACGAAGACGTATTATTTCTCCAATTTGCAGTTTGAAAATATGCGGCGTTTTATACTTTTTCCCTGCTCCCACGATGATTCCGGGGAGATCGTTCACATCATCGACCTGGAGTAGCATCCTGGTTTTTGTATCGAGCTGAGCTCGCTGTTTCTTCTGGAGATGGTCCCTCCAATCGGTTAGCTCCCATGTCCCATTATCGTGTACGAATTCGAAAATTATCACTTTTTTTCTATACTGGCTACATAATTTTTTTGTTATAATCGTTGTTCGGACATAACCATTGAGTATTGAAGGGGATTTTGTTATCGACCGTGACAATATCACCAAACGTAGAGCAGACGCGAAAAAATCTTGTTTAAATGAAATTAATGCTTGATACTCAAGCATAATGTTCATATACTATGATCATGAACAAGCTGCCGACAGAGAAGCGAATACAGATCCTCCAGATGCTCTGCGAAGGGTCTTCAATGCGCAGCATCGCCCGAATTGTCGGGGTGTCGATCAACACCGTAACCAAGCTCTTGGAGGATGCGGGGGCCGCGTGCGCGGCTTATCATGACAAGGCCGTGCGGAACCTTAAGACCGCTCGCGTTCAGTGCGATGAGATTTGGTCATTCTGCTACGCCAAGGAAAAGAACGTTCCCCAGGAGAAGCGCGGCCAGGTGGGATATGGGGACGTGTGGACCTGGACGGCCATTGACGCGGATAACAAGCTGATGATGTCCTGGCTGGTCGGGGATCGGGACGCGGGCACGGCGACAGATTTTATCGCCGATGTGAAGGACCGCCTTGCTAGCCGCGTTCAACTCACGACGGACGGACTCAAGGCGTATTTGACCGCTGTCGAGGATGCGTTCGGAGCAGACATCGATTACGCCCAACTCGTGAAGCTCTACGGCGAAGCGCCAGAAGCGGAGAAGCGGTACAGCCCGCCCGTTTGCACGGGCACACACAAGACCCGCGTTGAGGGTCATCCCGATCCGCGCCATGTCTCTACGTCCTACGTGGAGCGCCAAAACCTAAATATGCGGATGGGGATGCGCCGATTTACTCGCCTGACCAATGCGTTTTCAAAGAAGATCGAAAACCACTGCCACGCCCTGGCGCTGTACTTCACGTTCTACAATTTCGTGCGGATTCACAAGACGCTGAGAGTCAGCCCGGCGATGGCGGCCGGAATCGAAACCCGGCTGTGGGAGATGGCGGATATCGTGCGGCTGATCGATGAGCACGAAGCGGAAAGAAAATCAAACTGAGACACTACCGATTTTCCGATTGACAGGAGCGTTTTACAGGAAGTACGTTAACATCGCCTAAAAGAGAGCAAGAAGGGGTCCCAGAGCGTGCCCGACGAGAAGCCGCTCAGCACCGGCGAGATCGCCCGGCTTCTGCACGTCACCCGGGTCGCGGTCTTCGGTTGGATTCGCGCGGGGAAGCTCCAGGCCTACCGAATCCCAGGGGGGCATTACCGGGTTACCCGGGCGGAGTTCCGCCGGCTCGTCGCCGAATATCACATCCCCCTGGCGCTCGAACCTCCCGCTCTGCCAAGGCGCATCCTCGTGGTGGATGATGAGGCCGTGGTGCGCGAAGCGTTCGAAGCGGCCCTCACCGCGCAGGGATACCAGGTGGCTGTAGCGGCCGACGGCCGGCAAGCCCTCCGGGTGCTCCGGCGGGACCACTTCGACCTGATCTTCCTCGATATCCTCTTGCCTGGCATCAGCGGCGCCTTCCTCCTCAAGGCTGTGAAGCGACGGGACCCCAACGCGCTCGTCGTCTTGATCACCGGCTTCCCCGATCACGACAAGACCCTGGCCGCCCTGGACTACGGGCCGGCTATGCTTTTGCGGAAGCCGATCAAGCTCGCGGACATCCAGGCAGTTCTGGAGATCGTGTTCAAGGAGTCCTAGCCCGGCCAGGCGTGCGGCGATCCCCATCGTGCCCGGCCGTCAGCGAGAAGGAGGTGGGTGAGGACGGAAGAAACCAGGGTCTCTCCTGCGCCTGCCGCCGAGCCCGCCCGGCCCGATGAGCGCATGGAGAAACGCGTGAGGCGCCACTGGCTCTCGCGGCTGCGCATCCGCTTGCTCGTTCTCGTCCTCCTCGCCGTGGTGCCGGCCGCGGGCGTGATCCTCTACGCGGGGTGGGAGGGGCGCGACCAGGCCACCCTCCGGGCCCAGGCGGATCTCCAGCGGCAGGCGCGCCTGGCGGCCAGCCAGGGCGGGCCCCTGCTCGAGGGGGCCCGGGAGCTGCTCCACGCCCTCGTCGTGCTCCCCCCGGTGCAGCAGGGGGACGCCCAGGCCTGCAGCGCCCTGTTCAACACCCTCCTCGCGCAGTACCCCCAGTACGCCAATCTCGGCGTGAGCCGGGCCAACGGCAACGTCTTCTGCAGCGCCCTCGCACTGCCGGGCCCGGTGAGCCTCGCCGATCGCGGCTACTTCCGCCGGGCCCGGGCCGACCGCACCTTCGCCGTGGGCAGGTACCAAGTGGGCCGCATCACCGGCCGGCCCGGCCTCAACTTCGGCCTCCCCGTGGTCGCGCCGGCCGGGACGGTCGCGGGGGTGGCCTTCGCGGCCCTGGACCTCGCGTGGCTCAACGCGCTCGTGGCGCGACTGGAGCTGCCGCCGGGGACCACCCTCACCATCCTGGACCGGCAGGGAGTGCTCCTGGCCCGCGGCGAGGGGGCCGGCGCCGCCACCGACCTGGACGGCACGCCGAGCCTCGTGGCCTTCGCGCCCCTGGGCGCGCCGGCCGCGCCCAGGGGGGTCTTCGTGAGTATCGGCGTCCCCCAGGCGCTGGTGGTGGCGGCGGCCAACCGGCTCCTCCGCCGCAGCCTCATCTGGCTGGGGGTCGTCGCCGTCCTGGCGCTCGCCGTGGCCTGGACGGGGGGCGACCTCTTCCTCCTGCGCCAGATCCAGGCGCTCCTCGCCGCCGCCCGGCGCCTGGCCGCGGGGGACCTCCGCGCCCGGAGCGGGCTGCCGGCGGGGCCGGGGGAGCTGTACCAGTTGGCCCGCGCCTTTGACGAGATGGCCGCGGCCCTGGAGGACCGGATCACCGCGCACGAACGGGCCCTGGCCGACATCGAGAGCCTGGCGCGGTTCCCCGGCGAGGACCCCAATCCCGTCCTGCGGATCCGGGAAGACGGGGCCCTGCTGTACGCCAACGAGCCCAGCGGCCCGCTCCTCCGGCTGTGGGGGATCGCCCCCGGCGGGCCGGTCCCGGCGGAGTGGGGGGTGAAAGTCCGGCAGGCCCTGGAGACAGGCGGCCAAGAGACCATAGAGCTCCTCTGCGGCGATCGGATCTATTCGATCGACCTAACGCCCGTCTCGGCGACCCGGTACGTGAACCTCTACGGCCGGGACGTCACCGATCGCAGGCTGGCGGAGGAGACGCTGCAGCTGCGGACCCGGCAGCTCGAGACGGTCCGGGCGGTGACTGCGGAGATCACCCGCGAGCTGGACCTGACGGCGGTGCTCCTGCTCATCAGCCAACGGGCCGCGGAGCTGGCGGGGGTGGGCTTGACCACCGTCTGGTTGTGGGACGAGGCCAGCCAGACCCTGGCCCCGGGGGCGTCGTACGGCATGGGGGACTGGATGGGGAACCGGCGCCTCCGGCTAGGAGAGGGGGTCTCGGGTATCGCCGCCCAGCGGCGCGAGGGGCTCATCGTCAACGACTACCGGACTTGGCCGGCCCGCGACCCACGGGTGATCGACCACAGCGGGGTCACCGCCATGCTCGCCGAGCCCCTGCTCTACCGGGACCAGCTCTTGGGCGTCATCCGCCTCGCCGACCAGGGGACCGGGCGGCAGTTCACAGCCGAGGACCAGGCGATGCTCCGGCTCTTCGCCGCCCAGGCCGCCATTGCCATCGAGAACGCCCGGCTGTTCCAGGGAGAGCTGAGGCGGTGGAGCCAGCTCGAGGCCATGCGCGCGGCGGGGCTGGAACTCATCCGGGAATTAGATCTTTCCGTTCTCCTCGACCTGATCCTGCACCGCGCCATGGAGCCATTGGGAAGCCAGAGCGGAACAGTATTCTTGTGGGATGAGGAGGCCCAGGTCCTTGTGCCGGCGACCTGGGTGGGGTTTGATGAGCGGCGGCACGCAGATCGCCTCCGCCTCGGCGAGGGGGTGGCCGGGACGGTGGCGCAGCGGCGGGCAGGGATGATCGTCAACGACTTCCGCACCTCTCCCTACGCGCGCTCGACCATCTTGGCGCGGACCCAGATCGCCTCCGTTCTCGCTGAGCCGCTCCTGTACCGAGAGCGGCTGGTGGGTGTGATCATCGTCAACCGTGAGACGGGCCAGCCAGCCTTTGTGGAAGAGGAGCTGAAACTGCTCACCCTCTTTGCCCCGCTTGCCGCCACGGCCATTGAGAACGCACAGCTGTACGAGGACACCCGTCGTCACGCCGCTGACCTCGAGGAGCGGGTGGCTGCCCGCACGGCGGAGCTCGCGGCGGCCAACGAGGAGCTCGCCGCCGCCTCCCGGCACAAGTCCGAGTTCCTCGCGAACATGTCCCACGAGCTCCGGACCCCCCTGAACGGGATCCTCGGCTTCGCCCAGATCCTCCAGGAGCAGGCGGGGCCCGCCCTGTCGGAGAAGCAGCGCCGCTACCTGGGCCACATCTACGGGAGCGGCCAGCACCTCCTCACCCTCATCAACGACATCCTCGACCTCGCGAAGGTGGAGGCGGGGAAGATCGCCCTCCAGCCCGAGCCCCTCCCGGTGGCCCAGACTCTGGAGGACCTCCTCGTCATCGCCCGGGGCCTGGCCAGCGAGAAGGGGCAGGTCCTCACGGCCGCCATTGCCCCCGACCTCCCCCCCCTCACGGCCGACCCCGTCCGGGTCAAGCAGATCCTGTTCAACCTCCTCTCGAACGCCGTGAAGTTCACCCCCGAGCAGGGCACCATCACCCTCACCGCCCGCGCGCTCGCAGAGGCGCCAGGGCGCGGAGACGCCGAGACAGCGGGTGATACGCGAGACACCTCACCCCAGCTCCCCGGCACCCCAGCTCCCCGGCAGTTCCTCGAACTCGCCGTGACCGACACCGGGGTCGGCATCAAGGCGGGGGACCTCCCCAAGCTCTTCCACGAGTTCACCCAGCTCGAGACCACCCGTACGCAGGCGCACGAGGGCACCGGCCTTGGCCTCGCCCTCACCAAGCGCCTGGTCGAGCTCCACGGCGGCCGGATCTGGGCCGCCTCCCCGGGCGAGGGCCAGGGGAGCACCTTCACGGTGGTCCTGCCCCTGGGAGGGTTTCCCGCATGAGCCGCCAGCGCAACCGGGACGACCGCCTTGCTGCCTTCTTGCAGGCCAGCCAGGCCATGGCGTCGTCTCTGGACCTGGATCAAGTCCTGCGGACGGTCGTCGAGGCCGCCGCCGCCATTTCGGGTGCCCCCTTCGTCCGTCTATTTCTCCTGGAGGGCGCCCCCCCGATGCTGCACTGGCGGGTGGGAGTGGGCCTCTCTCCGGAGGGGGAGCCCAACCGCCCGATCCGGATCGGCGAGAGCTTCTCGGGGCAGGTGGCGGTCACCGGGCAGCCCCTGGCCGTGGCCGATTGCCGGGAGGACCCCCGCCTCCGGTTCCCCGAGCACATCCAGCGATACAGCCTCATCTCGTACCTGGGCCTGCCGGTGAAGACGGGCGACCGCCTTCTGGGTGTCCTCTGCTTCAATACGAATGCTCCCCATGTATACACGGAGGAGGAGATCTCCTTCCTAAACGCCTTCGCGCAGCAGGCGGCCGTGGCCATCCAGAACGCCCAGCTTCACCGGGAAGAGCAGCGTCGCCGGCAGCAGCTCGAGGCCGTACGGGCGGTGGCCGCCGAGATTACGCGGGAGCTGGATCTCACCCTGCTCCTCCAGCTCATCATCCGCCGGGCGGTGGACCTGACGGGGGCCCAGGCGGGGTCGCTCTCCCTCTGGGACGAGGGGGCGCAGATCCTCCGGCACCGGGCGTGGGTCGGATACGACGACTGGCTGGCGAACGTCACACTCCGCCCTGGCGAGGGCGTGAAGGGGGCGGTGGCGCAGCGCCGCGCCGGAATGATCGTCAACGACTACCCCGCCTCGCCCGTCGCCTACCCCCCCTTCGTGGAGCGCCTGGGCACCACGGCGGTCCTGGCGGAGCCGCTGCTCTACCAAAATCGCCTCCTGGGGGTGGTCTCGGTGGACATGCGAGAGCCGGGGCGCAGGTTCAGCGGGGAAGACCGGAAAGTCCTGGCCCTCTTCGCCGACCAAGCGGCCGTCGCGATCGAGAACGCCCGATTGCACGAGGCGACCCAACAGGAGTTGGCCGATCGGATCCGGGCCGAGGAGGGTCTCCGGCACAGCGAGGAGCAGGCGAGACGCCTGGCCCAGGAAAACGCGACCATGGCGGAGCTGGGCCGCCTCATCAGCTCGACGCCGAATATCGAAGACGTCTACGAGAACTTTGCCGCGGAAGTCCGGAAGATCCTGCCCTTTGACCGCATTGTCATCAACCACATCGATGCGGAAAAGAATATCGTCCGGAATCTGTTCATCGCGGGTGAAGCGCTTCCAGGTCGAACCACCTCCGACCCCTACCCCCTGGAGGGATCCAGCAACGTCGAGATGATCCGCACCCGGGCCAGTCTCCTCATTCAGACGGACGACTTCGGCCCATATACAGCGCGGTTCCCGGGCCTCGTCTCGACGTTTAAAGCGGGCTTCCGGTCGATCCTGAATGTGCCCCTGTTCGCCAAGGGGCAGGTCATCGGGGGGCTGCTCTTGCGGTCGCGGCAGCCCAATGCCTATACCGATGGGGACGTGCGCTTGGCCGAGCGCATTGCCTCGCAGATCGCCGGAGCCGTGACCAACGCCCAGCTCTACCTGGAGAATGTCCATCTTTACGAGGCCGCCCAGCGGGAGATCGCAGAGCGCCGGCAGGCCGAGGAGATCCTAGCGGTCCGCACCCGGCACCTGGAAGCCATCCGGAGCATCAGCGAGGAGATTACCCGCGAGTTGGACCTCGCTGTAGTGCTCGACCTCATTGTTCAGCGGGCCGTGGTCCTCGTGGGTGCGACGTTCCGGCAGTATCCGGCTCTGGGACGAAGGGCAGCAACTGCTCACTCCAGTGGCGTGGACGGGGAGCGACAGGCACGCGCCTACGGTTCCCCTGCGGCTCGGCGAAGGGGTGGCGGGGGCCGCCGCCCAGCAGCGCCGAGGGCTCATCGTCAATGACTTCCGCACCTCGGTGTATGCGATTCCCAAACTTCTCCAGGGCACCACGCATACCGCTGTGATGGCCACGCCGCTGCTGTATGGCGAGCACCTCGTGGGGGTGCTGGTGATCAGCAGGGAGGAAACTGGGCCGCCCTTCGCGGAGGCAGATCTCGAAGCCCTCAACCTCTTCACCGCCCACGCCGCCATCGCCATCGAGAACGCCCGGCTGTACGAGCAGATTCAACAGCACGCCAGCGACCTCGAAACTCGAGTGAAAGAGCGAACCGTCAAGCTGGAGCACGCCCTGCGCGTGAAGGCGGAGTTCCTGGACCGGATGTCCCACGAACTACGCACCCCGCTGAATTTTGTCCTCGGCTTCTCCGAACTGCTGAAAGAGCAGCTTGCCGGACCTCTCACTGCCAAGCAGGAGCGGTTCGTGGATCGGATCCAGCTCGGCGGGCGCCACCTGCTGGCTCTTGTGAGCGACCTCCTGGAATTGTCCCAGGCCGAAACCGGCCAGGACGAATTACGCCTGGAGCGCGTCCTGCTGACCCCTCTCATCCGGGAGATCGTGGATGTCTATGCGGCGCAGGCGGTCCAGAAACGGCTGCAGATCGAGACGGAGTGTCCCCCGGCCCTCAGTGTCGTGGCCGACCGTCGGCGGCTCAGCCAGATCCTCGGCAACCTCGTGAGCAACGCCGTGAGGTTCACCCGGGAGGGCGCCGCAATCAGAGTTACCGCCAAACAAGCTGAATATCTCCGGAGCGAGGATGGAGATGAGCGGGGGGGCGCGGGAGATCACTCACCCCAGCTCCCCGGCACCCCTGCCCCCCAGCAGAGCGTTGAGATTGCCATCGAGGACACAGGCATTGGGCTGGCGCCGGGGGATGTGGAGCGGATCTTCCTGGGCTTTGAGCAGGTGGATGGATCCTCGACGCGACGGCATGAGGGTGCGGGAATCGGCTTGGCGCTCGTTCGGACCCTGGTCGCTCTCCACGGCGGGCGAGTGTGGGCCGAGAGCCCCGGCCTGGGACGAGGGTCCCGCTTCGTCGTCCGGCTCCCGGTGCTGACGATCCCCCCTGCGCAGCGCGTCCTGGTGGTGGAGGACGAGCTGGCGGTGGCGCGGCCGGTCGCGATCCTCCTCCGTGACGCCGGCTTTGCCGTCGAGGTGGCGGCGACGGGGGCCGAGGCCCTCGCGAGTCTGGCCGCCCAGCGCCCGGACCTCCTGGTCCTGGACCTCGGCCTTCCGGATGTGGACGGCTGGGAGGTCCTGAAAACCGTGCGGGCGGGCGCGCAGACCCGCACTCTCCCGGTGGTGGTCCTCACCGGGCTCGGCGCGGAGCAGGTCGACCAAGCCGCCGCCCGGGGTGCCGATGAGTTCCTGACGAAGCCGATCTCGCCGAGCGTCCTGGCCGGGGTGGTGAAATCGCTCCTGACCCGGCCTAGACAGGCCGCCCTCTCGCCTGAGCGCGCAGAGGTGGATGGCGGGCAGGAGGAGATGGGAGAGACGGGAAGAGCCGAGGGATGAGAACGTGATGCCGCCGTATGGGAGTCCACCATCCCTCGAACGTCCGGCTCAGCCGGATCCTCACCGCGGAGGACGATCCGACGAGGCGGGAGCTGCAGGCCGCGATGGTGGGAGGCCTGGGGTACACCGTGATCGCGGTGGAGGATGGGTAAACCGCGCTGGAGGCGGGCCCTGCTTCCGATCGACGCATTCGAGATCCCGGCAAGCGAGGGGCGGAAGAAGTGGCGCGACCCGGGAATCCTCCGAGCGGCCCATGCAGCCCTGAAAGATTCCGGTGACTGAAAGAGAGTCGAGGACCGCAGTAAGACCGCGCATTCTGGTCGTCGAGGACAATCCGGTGAACCGAGAGTTCATGCTGGCCTTGCTCGAGGGGGAGGGGTACGAGGTCCTCACGGCGGAGACGGCGGAAGCCGCCATCACCCTGGCCCGGCAGGAGCGGCCCGCCCTCATCCTGATGGACATCCAGCTCCCGGGCAAGACCGGGTACGAGGCGACCCGACAGCTCAAGGCGGACGCGGCCACGGCCGCGATCTCGATCGTGGCGGTGACCGCTCAGGCCATGCGGGGCGAAGAGGCCAAGGCCCGGGCGGCCGGCTGCGACGCCTTCGTGGCTAAACCCGTGAACACCCAGACGCTTCGCGCCACGCTGCGGCGGCTCCTGGCACATCCGGGCGGCGGCCACGAATGAGACAGGTGGCGCACTGCCTGCGATGGCCGGCAGGCCGGTCCCACACCACAGAGGAGGCTCCTGATGGCGCACCGCATTCTGGTCGTGGATGACGAGATCGTAGTCCGGGAGCTGGTGGAGGCCCTCCTCACGTCGGCGGGCTACGAGGTCAGGCTCGCCCCGGATGGCCCGGCTGCCCTGGCGCTGGCACAGGCGGATTCGCCGGACCTCGTCCTGCTCGACCTCCTCATGCCCGGGATGCACGGCCAGGAGGTCTGCGAAATGCTGAAGGCCGAGCCGCGAACCGCCGACCTTCCGGTGATTGTCGTCACGGCCGCCGGCCAGGTCGCGACCAAGGAGGCCCTGCTGACGAGCGGGGCCGACGACTTCGTCACCAAGCCGTTTCAGCCCGGCGATCTCCTGGCCCGGGTCGAGGCCCTGCTGAAGGTCCGCAGCATCCGCCGGGAGCTCGACCGCACCCTGGCCTACCTGCACGAGCTCGAGGCGGTTCGCCATACCCATCGGCGGGCGGTCCTGAGCGAGGCCGGGGGTGCCCAGACCCTGACGGCTCCGGCGGCCATTCCCGTGCTCCTCGTGGACGATGAAGCTCTCACCCGGGACTTCTACGGGGACCTCCTGACCTCCCACGGTTTCCAGGTCTTCCTCGCCGCATCCGGCCAGGAAGGCCTGGCCCTGGCCCACCAGCACCGGGTCGAAGCGGTGATCCTGGACATCATGATGCCCGAGATGTCCGGCCTCGAGGTCCTGGAGCGGCTCCGCACCGCCCAGCCCGATCTCCCCGTCATCATGCTGACCGCCGTCCCCACCTCCCAGAATGCCATCGCCGCCCTCAAACTGGGGGCCTTCGATTTCATCGTGAAGGGACTGGACCACAGCCTGGTGGTCCTAGCGGTCCACCGGGCCGTGCGGCACCGCCGGGAAACGCTCGAGGCCAAGGCAGAGGTTGCGCAGCTCAAGGCCCAAGTCGCTGCATTGATGGAGAGTCAAGCCGGTCGGTGAGCGATCGTGACCTGCCTCCTCCAGAAAATGGACCCGTTGCTACCTAGTGTTTGCAGTAAATGCAACTAGCCGTTCCATTCCTAACCGGCGTGAACGGTCTCATCCCCCGTGTCCCCGCAAGTGGGGATCCTCGGTTGGGAGCATCAGGTGAACGCCGAGCGATGCGGCGCCCACCTGCGCTCCCTTGAGTCCGCCTCTTGGTGTCATGGCTGCCTATGGCAGTGGGCCCCGCCGGAGGGACTCGCACCCTCGTGGGTCTCTCGGGCGGGCACTTCGAGCCACGCTCATGCAGATCGGTCCGAGGTCACGGACGCCATTGTACGGGTCAAGCAGCGCCAGGAACTCAGCGGTCAAGAGAGAGTGGCTCACGAGCTCGCACCAGTGCTGGACAGCCCTCCGAGACTTCCGGGGCGTCGGAGGGGCCAACTCGCACCAGTTCTCTTCTGTTGCGAGTTGTGGAGGAGCTGGGTGAGGGCGTTGGCCGCCCGCAGCTTGTCCTCCTTGGTGACCCTGGCGTCGATCGTGGTCGTCTTGATGCTCGCGTGCACCACTTACTCCTGGACGACCGCCAGGTCGTTCCCGCTGGCCCGGTCCAGGTGCGTCGCATAGGTGTGGCGACACGAATGGGTGGCGTACCGCGGATCCAGCCCCACGGCCGCCATGAGGCCTTTCACCACCCGCCAGACCCCATTCCGGGTGAGGGGCCCCCGCTGGCCGAGGAAGACCGGGGCCTCCTCGGACACATTCTCCCCAAGGTCCCGCTTCCAGGTCAGGAAGGCTTTCAGGTGCGTCTTGAGGTCCGGGGGGATGAAGACCTCCCGCTGCTTGTTCCCCTTGCCCTGGCGGACCGCCAGTGAGGCCTGGCCGTAGCCCAGGAGGCAGTCCCGGAGTTGTCAAGGGGACGTGTCAAGGGGACGTTGCATTATCTGTCATATCTTGCCTTCCCCGGACCACTTCTCCCGAGGAGGGGAGGGACTCGGATGGCGCGCACGGCCGGGTCTAGCCCATCATGCCTGCATCCTGCGGATTTCCCACCCCCCCTCCCTTGCCCTAACCCGCGGGCTTCCCCTATTGCCCCCGCTGGCCAGAAACGCAGAAGATTATACAAATAATGCTACGTCCCGTATTTCCTTGCTACGTCCCGTATTTCCTGCTCCGGAGCCACGCCGTCGCCGGGAGGGGGGCGGTGGCCTGGACGAGGGCGGCCTCCAGGGTGGCGATCCGCTGCTGCACGGCGGCACATCGGGCGGCGAGGTCCACCACCTCGGCCGCGGGCCCGGGGGCGGCCCCGGCCAGTCACACGCGCCCCTCTTTCCCCCGGCGCTGCAGGGCACGGTACCCCAGGTACAGCAGGCCCAGCAGGGCCGCCCCGAGCAGGAGGGACTGCTGCGCCTTGGCCGCCGCGCGCCAGATCGGCTCCACGTAGCCCCCCAGTCCGACCCCCACGGCATAGCCCATCCCGACCATGATCGGCACGTACACCAGCGCGCCGCACGCGTTGGCCATGAGGAAGGAGTGCCAGCGGAGATCCAAGCTCCCCGCCAGGGGGCCGGCCAGGAAGCGGAACCCGATGACGAACCGCGCCAGAAACACGGCGCCTGGCCCGTAGCGCTGGACGAAGTGGTGCATCGTGGCGAGGCGGGGTGGCGTGAGGCGCGCCCAGAGTCCGTAGCGCGCGACGACGGGCTGCCCGTACCGGCGGCCGACCCAGTAGCCGAGACTATCCCCGGCCACGGCGCTCACGATCCCGGCCAGGAGGACCAGCGGGAGCTGGAACCCGCCCTGCCACACCAGGTAGCCCGCCACCCAGAGCACCGACTCCTCCGGGACGGGGAGCCCGAGGTTGCCGAGCAGGACAAACACCAGCAGCCCGAGGTAGCCCCATTGGCTCATCAGGCCCTGGAGACTTTCCACGGTAGCATGCAACGGGGAGCCTCACGCAGCCCGCGACAGGGCCGCGGCTCGGGGTACGGGGGCGCACGCAGCGCACACGGACGGACTGAGGAGGAGTTTCGCATGCCAGGGGTGAAGATGTAAAGCCCATCGACTCCCCCCTAATCTCCGGCTAAGAAGTTGAGGGGGATCGCGAATCACGCAGCGGCCCGCAGTGCGCGCGGCCCGCGGGGTTGGCATCGGCCTTGCTTGGTTTCACCCAGTGGGTGCAAACACCACAAGGAGGAGAGCGATGCCCGACACCTCGCCCCGGTTGCCGTTCGAGATCGATGACGCGATCGACCCCACGCTGGTCACGGGCCGGGCCGGGGTCCCGCTCGTGATCGAGCTGTTCCGCCAGCTCGGGGTGGCCCAGGCCGTCGACACCCACGTTGCGGTCAAGCAGCGGCAGCGCGGATTACCCCCCTCGCAGCTCGTGGAGAGTCTCGTCGCGTTGTGGACGAGCGGCGGGGACCGCTGCCAGGACCTCACGACGCTCCGGGAGGATCAGGCCCTGGCCACGCTGCTCGGCTACCCCCTGCCGGCCGCGACCACGGTCCGGGACTTCCTCGAGGCCTTCCACGTGGAGGACGGGCCGCTCTGGGTGGCCGGGCCCGCGGCCACGGTCCCCCTGGAGTCCGCCCCCTTGGCGGGCCTCGGACAGGCGAACCGGACGCTGGTCGCGGGCGTCCAGCGCGGGGCCCGGGCGGCGACGGCCACCCTGGATGTGGACGCGACGCTCGTCGAGAGCCACAAGGACGCGGCGACCGTGGCCTACGACGGGACCCGGGGCTACCAGCCCGTCGTGGTCCTCTGGGCCGAGCACGATGTCATCGTGCACGACCAGTTCCGCGATGGCCAGGTGCCCGCCGGGTGCGGCAACGTGCGCGTCCTCGAACAGGCGGTGGCCAACTTGCCCCAGGGCGTGGACCGCATCTCCCTGCGGGCCGACAGCGCCCTCTACGAGACGGAGGTCCTCCGCTGGTGCGAGGAGAAGAAAATCGCCTACGCGATTAGCGCCGATATGTCCGCGCAGCTCCAGGCCGAGATCCGGCGCCTCCCCGCGGCCGCCTGGCAGCTCGAGCGGGAGGAGCCCGAGGCGATCCGGGCCTGGGCCGAAGTCCCCTACGTCCCCGAGGATGGCGATCACCGGAAGGCGCGGCCGTGCGTTCGCCGCTACCTCGCGGTGCGTATCCAGCGACGCCAGGGGAGCCTCTTCGCCGACGGGAGTAGCGTGCAGTACTTCGCCGTGGTCACCAATCGGCCGGAGGATGGGCTCACGATCCTCCGGTGGCACCGGGAGAAAGCAGGGACCATCGAGCACACCCATCACGTCCTCAAGACCGAGCTGGCGGCCGCCGCGCTGCCCAGTGGGAAGTTCGGGGCGAACGCCGCCTGGTTCCGGCTGAACGTGCTCACCTACAACCTGCTCACCGCGCTCAAGCGGTTGACCTTACCCGGAGATCTCCGGACCGCCCGGCCGAAGCGTCTCCGGTTCCTGCTGTTCAACACCGTCGGGAAGGTCGTCGCGCATGCCCGACGGACGCTCTTGCGGCTCTCGGGCGCCCTGCAGCACGCCTTGCTCGTCCGGGCGCGGCGCAAGATCGCCCGGCTGGCCACCGCTTAGCCGGAGATTAGGGGGGCCCCTTGGGGGGCGCTCCCCCTTGCAGGCGAACATCAACTCCTTGGTTCAGTTCGCGCCCGCAGCATGATGTGCACCGGTATGCGAGTTGGTGCCGGGAGAGCGGACTCATAATGGAGCGAGCCGTCCGGTCCACCACCGGTAGGTACTGGAAGGAGATCGGCATCAGCTAGCCTAATCGGATAGCCTGTGCCTCTTGGCACGTAGGCGAGACCCTTGCGGGGCACAAGGGGCTGGAGGCGGGCCTACGGCGATCCCTACACGGGCGCGAAGCCGGAACCGGTGGATACGGCCAGAGGGGCGCCTCCGGGAACCGCGCCAGTTCTCGATCCTACCTGGTTGCGAGGTCCCGCTTGACCCACCACTCCTCGAGTGGTAGCGTCCCCCTCAACGCCGGGTTTCCCGTGCTCGTTGTCCCTGGCTGGGCCGTCTCGGCGGTCATCTGTTCCCTGGGATCCGCCACTCCCGGCCGCCCTCGGATCGGGTTGATCATCGAGTGATTTTCCAACCAGCGGATTGTGGGGCTCTGGCCGCTCGTCGCTCAGGTGCCGAACCCGCGTACGACACGCAGGCTGCCGGGCATTCCGTAAGGACTATCGGATACCCGGCGGTCACGTGCACGGTTCCCGGGACCGCACAAGTCAAGTACGCCGCCTGGACTCTCGGCGCCGCACGCGGTCGATTGCCGAGCGCGGAGATGAGGGCGCGAATGGAACGGGTGATCCACAGCGTGGAAGAGAGCCTAAGCCCTGAGCCCCTATCCCTGACCCCTGAGTTCCGCGCCTACACGGATTCCCGTCCATGACCCGATCCCATGTGTCGCCGCTCGCCCGGCTCTTGACGTCCGCCGCCGCCATCGAACCCTACGAGATGAAGGCGGTGGTCCTCTCGTTCATCTATTTCGCCTGCTTGATGGCCAGCTACTTCGTCCTGCGGCCGGTGCGGGACGCCATGGGCACCGTCTACGGTATGCGCCATCTGCAGGAGCTGTTCACCGGCACGTTCGTGGTCAGCTTCCTGCTCGCGCCGGTGTACGCCGGGCTGACCTCGCGGGTCAAGCTGTCGAACTTCCTCCCGTGGGTCTATGGCGTCATCGCGCTCACGATGCTGGTCTTCTACGCGCTGTTCGCGCGCGTGGCGCACGACCGGTGGGTGGCCGCCGCCTTCTTCGTCTGGGTCAGCACCTTCAACGTCCTGACAATCTCGGTCTTCTGGAGCCTCATGGCTGACACGTTTTCGCGCACCCAGGCCAAGCGGCTGTTCGGCGTCATCGCGGCGGGAGGCACCCTCGGGACCGTGGCGGGCCCGGCGGTCACGACGCTCTTCGTGAACCTGGTGGGGACGAACACGCTGCTCGTGATCTCGGCGGCCGGCTTCGTCGTAACGGCGTGGCTGGTGCGCCTGCTCGAGCGAGAAAAGCAGAAGCTGCGTGCGAGGGGCGATGCGCAGGAGACGACGCTCGATCGCACGCTGGCGGGGAATCCGTTCGACGGCTTCAGCCTGCTGGTCAAATCGCGGTACCTGCTGCTGCTCTCGCTGTTCCTCCTCTTGATGACCTGGATCTCCACGATCGTCTACTTCCAGCTGGGAGCCTTGATTTCGGACGCGTTCGCCAGCCGCGAGGCGCGCACCCAGGCCTTTGCGGCCATCGACCTCGTCGTGAACGGCGCCGCCTTTTTCATCCAGCTGTTCGGAACGGGCCGGATCATCCGCCGGTACGGGGTGACCGCGGGCTTGCTGCTGAACCCGGTCATCATGGTCATCGCGTTCCTGTCCATCGCGTTCTCACCCGTGCTGATGGTGCTCGCGGTGATGCAGGTATCCCGGCGCGTGGCCGAATACGCGGTCGCGAAGCCGACACGCGAGATGCTGTTCACGGTCGTCGATCAGGAAAGCAAATACAAGGCGAAGAACGTGATCGATACGGTCGTCTACCGGTTCGGTGATGTCAGCTCGGCCTGGTTCAGCGCGGCCGTGCTCCCGTACGGCGTGGCCGGGCTCGCCATCTCCGGCATCGTCGTCTCAGCGATCTGGTTCCCGATCGCCCTGATGCTGGGGAGACAATACGAGCACGTCCGCAGCGGAGAGCTCGTGGGTAGCGCGGCGACGTAGGAGCGCCACCGGCACGGCGGAGGTCTTGTGCCGACCGTCGTGGGCGCCAGGCCCGGTCAGTATCTCAGCTTCGGATTTCCCGGCGACTGCATCTTCTCACCCGCGGCGCCGTGGCATATGCATGGATGGTGCTCCTTGGACGCCGCGTGACCCCCGGGGACCCGCAGGAGCCCAACGCCTGGAGCCCGCAGTCCGCTAGTACCCCCGCTCCGGGTCCACCACCGACAGCATCTTGTCGCCCGCCACGTACCGGCGGACGTTCTCCTTCACCACCGCGTCCAGGCGCTCCCGCGGGACGTTGGCGCGGCCCGCGACGTGGGGGGTGATGAGGACGTGGGGGGCGCGGAAGAGCGGATGGCCGTCCGGGAGCGGCTCCGGGTCGGTGACGTCGAGGCCGGCGCCCGCCAGTTTCCTGCTCGTGAGCGCCTCGATCAGGTCGGCCGTGACGACGCTCTTGCCCCGGGCGACATTGATGAAGAGCGCGGTCGGCTTCAGGACGGCGAAGAACGTCGCGTTGAACAGCCCGGTGGTTTCGGCGGTCAACGGCGTCGCATTCACGATGACGTCCGCGGCCCGCGCGAGCGGCAGCAGCTCGCCGGGCAGCCCGACGTAGCTCACGAACTCGGGCCCCTCGTGCCCGCTGTGCCGCGTCGCGAGCACCCGCATCCCCAGCGCGTGCGCCCGTTGCGCCACCTCGGTGCCGATCCCGCCCAACCCGACCACGAGCAGCGTCTTGCCGGCGAGCACTTCCAGGCCGGCGGCCGGCGCGGCGGCCCGCGCCCAGTGCCCCGCCGCCTGCGCGGGCAGCCACACGGGGAGGCCCCGGCTGAGCCCGAACATCAGGGCCAGCACGTGCTCGGCGATGATCGGGGCCTGGACATGCTGCGCGTTGGTCAGGAGGATCTTCCGCTGGCGCAGCTCCGGGCGCGCGACGCACCCCTCGACGCCGGCGCCGCCGGTCTGGAGCCAGAACAGGTGCGGCGCGGCGGCCAGGACGGCCGGATCGCACGCGCCGATGTAGGCGTCGGCGTCCGCCACCGCGGCGAGCGTCTCCGCGCGATCCTCCGCCAGCACGATCTGGACGCCCGGCGCAGCGGCCCGCAGCTCCGCGATGCTGGCCCCGAGCCCCAGGGCGGCGCTGACGACGATCTTTCTCGGCGGCTTCCAGCCCGGCACCTGGCGGACCGGCGTGCTCGCCTCAATGAGCCGCAGGTCCGACAGCACCGCGTGTTCCGAGGGCGCCGCCGGCTCCGCCGCCTGCGCCACCCCCATCGCGCCCGACACGACAACTATGATCGCAGCCGCGAGCGCCCACCCTCCAGCCGCCACACGTGATCGATCCATCGATGTCCTCCAGGCCTTCGGAGACACAAGGCCACGCGGATCCCACCTACGACGACCGGGATGTCTCCATTTGCAGGAGAGATGACCCGTCCAAGCGTCGGAGAAACTCCCGGTATATTCATAGAGGCCTCAGCGCGCAACAGATGTTTGACCGGACGCGGACTCGTGCCTTCCCGAAATGAGGGGTACGGCCGCGGCGACCTCGGAGGCGCGTAGGCCGGAGGACAGGAGCGTGTCGAGGAGCGCCCAGGACCGGACCGCCCCCGCAGTGCCCTTCTGGAGGGCCTGGGCAGCCCTAGATTCGGCGAACAGGCGGAGGCGGGTTTTCCTCCCGCGCGGTGAGGTAGCGGATCTCGTGCTGGACGGTAGGCATGATCGCATCTCCTTGCATCGCATCTGGCCCAACCGCCGACGGCCGCGGGCCAGGGTGGAGATCATTCCCCGGGACCCCCGAAGTGGCTACGCCTCTATATAGCCACCCCGGGGGGATCGGTCGTCAGGCCACAGTACCGGCCAGGTGGAGCAGATGTGCGCCTGTCGATCCTGGCGATCGAGCCGGATCGTGATCTCCATCTCGTCCTGTGAGTTTCCACCGAAGTTCATCCGCTCTCCTTTTCCGGTTGCGCGGGGGTTGCGTCCCGTGCGATGAAATGCCGTCCTTTGCAACCCCACCCCCCTTAAGTTCTCGTATCTTATGGCCTCGCAAGGCACTTTCATCTTGACAAATGGCCACCCCCCGGGTAAGGTCCAGTTTTGCCTTTCGAGGGGTTTTCGATGTTTCAGGGGCTGAGCGACAGGCTCAACGAGATCTTCAAGCGCCTCCGCGGCTACGGCAGCCTCACCGAGGAGAATATCGGCGAGTCGCTCCGCGAAGTGCGCCTGGCCCTTCTGGAGGCGGATGTCAACTTCAAGGTTGTCCGCTCCTTCCTGGAGCGCGTGCGAGAGCGGGCCGTCGGGCGCGAGGTTCTCGAGAGCCTGACCCCCGGCCAGCAAGTTGTGAAGGTCGTCTACGAAGAGATGGCGGCGCTCATGGGCGGGGCGGCCAGCCGCCTGCTCACGGCCGGGGCCCCGCCGACCGTCATCATGCTGGTCGGGCTGCAGGGGTCGGGCAAGACCACCACGGCCGGCAAGCTGGCCAGGCATCTCCGCGAGCAGGGACAGCGTCCCCTGCTGGTGGCGGCCGACCTCCAGCGGCCGGCCGCGCAGGAACAGCTGGCGACCCTGGCCAAGACCCTGGGTATCGAGGTCTACCGGGATGCCGGAGCGGGCTCGCCGATGGCGGTCTGCCGTGAGGCCATGCGGCAGGCGCGGTCCCGGCTCCTGGATCCGGTGATCCTGGACACCGCCGGGCGCCTGCACGTGGACGAACCGCTCATGCAGGAACTGGGGGCCGTCAAGGCCGAGGTGAAGCCGACGGAAATCCTGATGGTCGCCGACGCCATGACGGGCCAGGATGCGGTGAACTCCGCCACGGCCTTCAACCAGGCTCTGGGGATCACCGGCTACATCCTCACCAAGCTGGACGGGGATACGCGCGGCGGGGCGGCTCTCTCCATCCGGGCCGTCACGGGGGCCCCCATCAAGTTCATCGGGGTCGGAGAGAAGCTGGACGCCCTGGAGGTGTTCCACCCGGACCGGATGGCCTCCAGGATCCTGGGCATGGGCAACGTCCTGAGCCTGGTGGAGCGGGCCGAGCAGGTGGTGGATGCCCGGAAGGCCGCCGACCTCGAGAAGAAGATCAAGGCGCAGAGCTTCACCTTGGAGGACTTTCGGGACCAGCTTCGCCAGATCCGCGGCATGGGCTCGTTGGAGCAGCTGGTGGGAATGATTCCGGGCCTCTCCCGGATGAAAGGGCTGCCCGACGCCACCGCCCAGGAGCGAGAGCTCAAGCGGGTCGAGGCCATCATCGATTCCATGACTCCCGGAGAGCGCCACCGCCCCGAGATCCTGAACGGCGGCCGGCGCAAGCGAATCGCCGACGGCTCGGGAACCAGCGTGACCGAGGTGAACCGGCTGCTCAAGCAGTTCGGCGAGATGCAGAAAATGATGCGGCAGCTCATGCAGGCGGGGAAGAAGGGACGCCTGCCGCGCAGCCTGCCGTTCTCCCTTCGTTAACCCGAGTCCCGTCCCGCTCCCATGCCGGGGGCGGAGGCGTCCGACGATCCGCGAGGAGGATGCATGGCAGTCAAGATTCGATTGCGGCGCATGGGCACCAAGAAGACGCCCTTCTATCGGGTGGTGGTGGCGGACGAGCGGGCGGCGCGGGACGGGCGCTTCCTCGAGAGCCTGGGGACCTACGATCCGCTGAAACGGCCGCATGTGCTGAATATCAATGCCGACAAGGTGCTGCGCTGGCTGGAGAAGGGTGCGCAGCCCACCGATACGGTGCGGGCCCTGTTGGCCAAGGCCGGTGTCATGCGTCGGCGGGCCGAGGATCGCGCCAAGCCACCGGCGGCCTAGCGGCCCGGACCTGTCGGGTCGCCGTCCGAGAAAGCCCGGGGTGCCCATGCCGCGGCCGGAGTTCCTGGTGCTCGGGCGTGTGGTGAAGCCGCATGGGATCCGCGGCCTTGTGAAGGCGATCCTGTACGCGGAGAGCTGGGATCCTTTCTCCGCCATGGACGGGTGCTGGCTCGGACCTCCCGGGGGTCCCTATCGCCGCTTCGGGTTGGAGCGGGGAACGGGGCAGGGACAGGCGGTCCTCCTCAAGTTGGCCGGTGTGGACTCGCCCGAGACGGCGGCGGGTTTGGTCGGCTGCGAGATCGCCATCCCGCGCAGCCAGGCCCCTCCGCCCCCGGAGGGGAGCTTCTATCACTACGACATCCTGGGGCTCGAGGTGGTAGAAGACGGCACCCCGCTCGGATCCGTTCAGGAGATCATGGAGACGCCGGCCCACGATGTGTACGTGATCCGGGGTCCGCGGGGCGAATGGCTGCTGCCCGGCACGCGGGCGTATATTCGACGAATCGATCTGGAGGCCGGTCGCATCGAGGTGGCGGCTGCGGCAGGCCTGTTGGCGGCGTCGGCGGAAGGGGACGAGGACGCTGAGTCAGTTTGATATCCTGACCCTCTTCCCGGGGATGTTCGAAGGACCGCTCCGGGAGAGCATCCTGCAGCGGGCCCAGGACAAGGGGGCGGTCGCCATCCGGGTGCACGATCTCCGCTCCTGGACCTCCGACCGGCACCACGTGGTGGACGATGCGCCTTACGGGGGCGGATCCGGCATGGTCCTGAAGCCGGAGCCCGTCTTCGAGGCGGTGGAGAGCTTGCGGCGGGGGGCGGAGAGCACGGTCGTCGTGCTCACTCCCCAGGGGATCCCGTTCCGGCAGCGGTTGGCCGTCGAGCTGGCGCGGCAGCCGCACCTGATTCTCGTCTGCGGCCGCTACGAGGGATTCGACGACCGCATTCCGCATGGGCTCCGTGCGTTGGAGCTGTCCATCGGCGACTATGTCCTGACGGGGGGGGAACTGCCCGCGCTGGTGGTGCTGGATGCGGTGGTCCGCTTGATCCCGGGGGTGCTGGGCGCCGAGGATTCCGCCCAGGCGGATTCGTTCGCGGCGGGGCTCCTGGAGTATCCGCACTACACCCGGCCCCTCGTGTACCGCGGGATGGCGGTGCCGTCGGTGCTGCTTTCGGGGGATCACCAGGCCGTCGCCCGCTGGCGGCGCAAGGAGGCGATCCGGCGGACCAGGGAGCGACGGCCCGATCTGTTGGCGGCGGCCAGCCTCTCCGGAGAAGACCGGGAACTCCTGGCCGAAGTTGAGGCGGAAGAGTCGGAGCCGGGCCGCACCGCTTGAACGACAGGGGGTCCGGCCCACGACGGGGTCGTGAACTCATCCTCGCTGGCCCGGGGGACAGGGCCTGAGAAAAAGTACTGGAGGGCACGCACATGTCGGCACTGATCCAGGCGGTCGAAGAGAAGCACCTGCGGACTGATCTGCCTCCCTTCAAGCCGGGGGACACGGTGAAGGTTCAGGTGCGGGTGGTGGAGGGAGACAAGGAGCGCTTGCAGGCCTTCGAGGGCATCTGCATCCGGAAGCGGGGCGGCGGCCTCAGCGCCACCTTCACCGTCCGCAAGGTGACCTACGGCGTCGGGGTCGAGCGCACCTTCCCTATCCACTCTCCGAGCATCGACCGCATCGAAGTTCTGCGGCACGGCCAGGTGCGGCGGGCCAAGCTCTACTATCTGCGCGGGCTCCGCGGCAAGGCCGCTCGTCTCAAGGAGCGGCGCATCTCCTAGCCGGCCGATGCCGGAGGGTGGGCGCGTTCTGCATGTCCAATTCCCGCACGGTCCGGCGCTCCCAACGCCGCGGGCTGGCGGTGGGGCTCCCGGTGCTGCCGGGGTCCGACGAGGAGCCGCCGGGCTGCCGCTCCGGGCATCCCAGGCTTGCCGGCGTGGACGAGGCGGGACGCGGCTGCCTGGCGGGACCGGTCGTTGCCGCGGCGGTCATCTTGCCCCTGCGGTACGCCCTGCCGGGACTGACGGACAGCAAGCTCCTGACCCCCCGTGGGCGAGAGCGGCTGGCAGAGGCGATCCGGGCGGTGGCCGTGTCCATCGGTGTGGCGTCCGTGGAGGCGCCCGAGATCGACGCCACCAATATCCTGCGCGCGACGCTCCGGGCCATGACGGCGGCGGTCGAGCGGCTGGATCCCCGCCCCGAGGTGGTCCTGGTGGATGGGAATGTGGCGCCTCCCCTGTCGATACCGGCCCGTGCGGTGATTCGCGGCGACCTGACCGTCCCGGCGATTTCCGCCGCCTCGATCATCGCCAAGGTGAACCGGGACCACCTCATGGAGCAGTGGGGGATCCGGTTTCCCGACTACCAGTTCGCACGCCACAAGGGATACGGGACAGCGGTGCACCGTGCGCTCATCGCCAAGCACGGGCCGTGTCCGATCCACCGCCTGAGCTTCGCCGGCGTAAGAGAGTACGCGACATCCGCCCCGACGCGACAGAGGAGCCTGTGGTGACGGAGGCGCGGCGGGCGCTGGGCCAGCAGGGGGAGGCGGAAGCCCGACGATACCTCGAACGCCGCGGCGTGCGGATTCTGGCCGTCAACTTCAGCTGCACGGCCGGCGAGATCGACCTGATCGGGCAGGACGGGGATACCCTCCTCTTCATCGAGGTCAAGACGCGCGTATCGGCGGCCTTCGGTCCGCCGCACCTGGCGGTGCACCGACGCAAGCAGCGGCAGATCGCTCGGGCCGCGCAATGGTTCTTGGCGGAAAAGCGGTTGGGAGAGGTGGACTGCCGGTTCGACGTGCTGGCCGTGACGTTCCCCGAAGAAAGGACCAACCCGCACATCGAGTGGGTGCGGGATGCGTTCCCGGCGGAGGGGGAGCAGCTCTTCTGAGGATCCTCGCCAGAGGTATACAGGAAGGCCGTCGCCCCGTCCGGGTATGCAATGACCAATTGCCGATGACGAATGCCCGGTGGTGGTAAGGCATGCATTGCACCTGGCCCGCCCCGGGCGGAGCAACAGGTGGAGGGAACCGCGGTGCGCGACATCCTGAGCGGTGTGACATTCTTCAAGGACCTCTCGCCCGAGGAGCTCGACCGTATCATCGCCATCGGCCGCGAGGTGACCTACCCCAAGGATATGGCCCTGTTCAAAGAAGGGGACCGGGGAGAGGCCCTGTACATCGTCCTGGAGGGCTCGGTCAAGATCACCAAGTCGGTGGGAGAAGCGGGGAAGGAGGCCATGGCCTTCGTGGAGCGGGGGGGATGCTTCGGCGAGATGGCGCTGATCGACGAATTTCCGCGGTCGGCGACGGCCATCGCCAACCAGGACTGCAGGATCCTGTTCTTGGACAAGGATGCATTGATCGATCTCCTCGAGCACGACCATGCCATCGCCACCAAGATCCTGTGGGCCTTCTGTCGGCTGCTCTCCCTGCGCCTGCGTGAGACCAGCGACCGGATCGTTGCCCTCTCCTCCTTCTCGCGGCCGTCCTGAATCCGTCTTTCCATCGGGGGAGGGGGTTCGCGCCTGCCGCGGGGATGGAGCCCGTCCGCCCATGGGATGAGGAGGCTGGCCACGCGCGGCGCGCGTTCGACACCTCCTGGTTCCTCGAGTAGAGTGAAATGCAGAGTTCAGTTTGGATCCGTCATTCCCAGTGGAGGCGTGGCATGCAGAGCCCTGCATCCCCGATCGGAGATCCCCGGTCCGGTCGCCATGCCGGCCTCGTCCTCGGCGTTGCCATGGTTGCGGCGATGCTGGCAGCCGTGCCGCCGGCCCGGGCGGCCGATCAGCCGGCGGGTGCCGCCTGCCAGGAGGCCATCCCGGACCTCTACGACCGGGTGTCCCCCGCGGTGGTGTCCATCACGGCCCGGTCCATCAATCCGTATCAGCCGACCGAGCGGGTCACGCACGTGGTGGGCTCGGGGGTGATCATCGATCCGAAAGGACTCATCCTCACCAACGCCCACGTGGTCTTCGGGCGGCAGGCCATCGTGGTGACGCTGGACGATGGGACCAATCTGCCAGGACAGCTCGTCGGGGCCGACCCGATCTTCGATATTGCCCTGGTCCGCATCCCCGCCCCCACGTCCGGGACCCTTCCCACCGCCACGCCGGGGGACTCGGACCACCTACGCGTGGGCGAGGAGGTCCTGGCCATCGGCAATCCGTTGGGATTGGATCAGACGCTGACGCGCGGGATCGTCTCCGGGATCAATCGGATCCTGCCCAACACCGCGCTCTCCCTGATGGAGCCGCTGATCCAGACCGATGCCCCCATCAACCCCGGCAACTCGGGGGGGCCGCTGGTCAACCGGTGCGGGGAGATCGTGGGCATCACCACGGCCATCCTGCCCGAAGCGCAGAACATCGGGTTCGCCATTCCCATCAACCTGGTCAAGAGCATGCTGCCGGAGTTGCTCCGGAATGGGCGGATCATCCGGCCCTGGCTGGGATTCCAGGCGCAGCTGGTGGGCAGGCCGCTGCGGGAGATCCTGCGCCTCCCTCTGGTGGACGGCCTCATGGTGGAGGTTGTGGATCCAGGCGGACCGGCGGAAAAGGCGGGCATCCACGGAGGGGAAGCCGAGGTGATGATCGGCGACCACACCTTCCTCGTCGGCGGCGACATCGTCACCGGCATCAACGAGATCCGGGTGAATGCTCCCGACAACCTGGTGCAAGCGATGCAAGGGCTTAAGGTGGGTATGATCGTCCGACTGACGGTCTTTAGGGACGGGACCTATCGCGAGGTCTCCTACGAGCTGCCGGAGCGGCCGCTCCTGCCGGCGGACACGCCGGGCAGAGAATCGCTCCCGATCCTGCGCGGCCTGAACCATCGCCCCTAGCAGGCTGCTGAAAAAGGCCCATCTGCCGCGTTGGCGCGCTCGGGCACTCGCTGCGGCGTACCGGAAGTACGCCTTGACCCGCCTGTGGCGGGTGCCCCGCCCCGGGTACCCATCCCGAGGGATGGGTGACGCCGCCTTGCATCTGGACCTTTTTGAGCAGCCTGGGCGAAGACGAGTTTTTCAGCGTCCTGCTAGGCCGCTGCACCCGCCGCCCACGGGCCCCCCTGCCCGTGCCCCGGTCGCGTCCTGACGGCTGCGGAGCGCCCCTCGCAAGGCTCTCTGCCGACTCATTGCAGGCCGACCCCGCCCCCTCCCTGAAGGGGGCTCGCCTTTCCCCGCGCAGTCAGGCCATCCACCGGCAGACAACAGGGCGCGGCTGTGCTATTCTCTGCGGCCGAGTGCGGCCGTGTGTCGTCGAGGGCCGACGGCCCGGAGGAGCCTGAGGAAAATGATGGTTGAACGAAGCCTCGCCGAGGTGGATTTTTCCGCCCTCTGCAGCCGGACGTTCTTCCCCTCGCCGTCGGCCTGGGAGGACCAAGTCCTCTATTCCTTGATGCTGGATCGCTTCTCTGACGGGAGCGAGGCGGGCTACAAGGGCAACTCCGGGCGCACGGTCAGGTCGGGAATGACGCCGCTGTTTGGGGCGCGGGATGCGGGAGGTGCGGTGCGGCGGCCGCAGGAGGCCGCCCGGTGGCGAGAGGCGGGGGCAGGCTGGGTCGGCGGAACCCTCCGGGGACTGGCAAGCAAGATGGGCTACCTGGCGCGGCTGGGCGTGACCGCGATTCGAGTGAGCCCGGTTTTCAGACAGGCGGCCTACGAGCGCACCTATCACGGCTATGGCGCCCAGAACTTCCTGGATGTGGATCCGCACTTCGGCGGGCGCGAGGACCTGCGGCGTATGGTGGACGCCGCCCACCGGCACGGGATCTACGTGATCCTGGACATCGTACTTCAGCATGCGGGCAACGTCTTCGCCTACGATCCCGGCCGGCACTGGACCTGGGACCAGCAGCGGGGAGTGTGGTACCTGGATCCCCGCTGGGACGGACGGCCCTACGCGGTGCAGGGCTTCAGGGATGCGCAGGGGCTCCCAGCCATTCCGTTTGTCGCGGCCGAGTGCCGGCCGGACGATCCGGCGTGGCCGGACGGCGCGATCTGGCCGATCGAATTCCGCGACCCCGCCCTGTTCAGCCGGCAGGGGCATCTCGTGAACTGGAATCACCGCCCCGAGTGTCTGGGGGCGGACTTCTTCGACTTCAAGGACCTTACGCTGGGCGAGGGACCCGACGAGGCGTACCGCCCCTCGCCCGCTCTCAGATTGCTCTGCCGGGTCACCGAGTTCTGGATCGCCTATGCCGATTTGGACGGGCTCTGCGTGGGGTCGGTGAGGCATCTGGACCTGGGCGCGGTCCGCTTCCTGGCCTCGACGGTTCGCGAGTTCGCCCGGCGGCTGGGCAAGGAGCGCTTCTGGCTGATCGGCGAGATCACCGGCGACCGGGAGTCGGCGGTGGCGCTGCTGGAACAGAGCGGGCTGGACGCGGCCTCCGGGGTGGCCGGGATCCCCGATGCGCTGGAATCGCTGAGCAAAGGCGCCGGGGATCCGCAGCGGTACTTCGAGACGTTCCGCCATTCCCTGCGGGTGCGGAAGGCCTCTCACACCTGGTTCCGCGACAAGCTCATTACCCACGTCGACGATTACGATCAGATCCGGAAGGGGCTCTGCAGGGCCCGCTTCTGCGCGGGAAGCGGCGCCTGGAAGAAGCTGGTCCTGGGCGCGCTGGCGCTCAACGTCACCACGCTGGGCATTCCGTGCATCTACTACGGCACCGAGCAGGGCTTCGACGGGGCGGGCGGCGACGACCGGTTCGTCCGCGAAGCGATGTTCGGAGGGACCTTTGGTCCCTTCCGGTCCCGCGGGCGTCACTGCTTCGATGAGGAGCATCCGATCTATCGAGCGCTGGCCGCCATCCTGGCCATCCGAAAGCAGCGGCCGATCCTGCGGCGCGGGCGCCAGTACCTGCGGGAGATCTCGGGCGACGGGGAGACGTTCGGGCTGCCGCAGCCGCTGGGGGGTGTGATGCGGTCGGTCGTTCCCTGGTCGCGCTTGCTGGACGATCAGGAAATGCTGCTGGCTGTCAACACCGATCCGGCGCGGTCCCAGACCGCCTGGGTGGTCGTGGACGCCGCTCTGCACCAAGACGGCGACCGGCTGAGGTGTCTCTACTCGACAGCGCCGCGTCAGATCGGCGAGGCGCTCCCCGTCAAGACGATCCGGCAGGGGCTGAACGCCGTCCGGCTCCGCGTCCCCGCGGCGGGGTTCGTCATCTACGAGTGACGGCTGACGGCGCCAAGACGCGGCGGCAAGCGGGAGTGCCCCCGGCTGCTCTGGGCCTGAGGGAGCCTTCCGTGCGACCGGAGGACGGAGGTGGTGAGTGCCATGACCCCCAAGGCGCGCTTCCTGGCGGGAATCCTGGGCGAGCGGGCGGACCGGACGCCCGTCGGCAGTCCGACCTCGGTGGCCACGCTGGATCAGATGCGGCTCACCGGCTCCGCCTTTCCGGCGGTCCACCTGGACGGGGCCGGAATGGCCAGACTGGCGATGGGCGCCCACGAGATCCTGGGCTACGACGCCATCATGCCGGTATTCAGCGTCGTTCAGGAGGCTGCGGCCCTGGGTTGCCAGGTGGACTGGGGGACGATCGACTCGATGCCGGACGTTCCGGACGCATCCCTGGACGGATCCCGAGGAGATCCGCATTCCCGGCGATTTCCTGGAGCGGCCCCCCATCCGCGCGGTCCTGGAGGCCATTCGGGCTCTCCGGGATGCGTATGGGGATCGGGTGGCCGTCATCGGCAAGGTGATGGGACCCTGGACGCTGTCGTATCACCTGCACGGCCTCGAAGATTTTCTGGCCGAGACGCTCCTCGAGCCCGACAAGGTGCGGCGCTTTCTGGACGGCCTCAAGGCCGTGCCCGTCCTGTTCGGGCGGGCACAGCTCGCCGCCGGGGCCGACCTCCTCTGCCTGGCGGATCACGCCACGGGGGACCTCGTGCGAGGCAGCGCGTACCGCGACTTCCTCCAGCCCATCCACCGGGAGCTGCTGGGGGAGCTGCGCGCGCCGGTCGTGCTCCATATTTGCGGCGACACGCTCGACCGCATCGGACACATCGCCGATGCCGGCTTTCCCGCGTTCCACTTCGACTCGAAAGTGGACACGGCCCGGGCCGTGCGGGCGGCGGGCGGACGCCTGTCGCTGGTCGGCAACGTGAACAATCCCGAGGTCCTGTATCGTGGGACGCCGGATAGCGTAGCACGGCAGGCCCGCTCCGCGATGGAAGCCGGTGTTCGGGTGGTGGCGCCGGAGTGCGCCGTGCCGCTCGGCACGCCGCTCGAGAATCTCCGCGCAATCCTGCAGGCGGTGCGGCCGTCCGCCTCTTGACGGCGCGGGTGGTCGGATGGGGCCGGCTGGTCGAGGGAGACGACCCGGCCGGCGCCCGGCGGATCCGGGCCTATGTCGTTCGACCCGGACCTCGCGGCGTTTGGGGTTGACAGGTTCGGGGGCCTTGGGTAGCGTCCCAGACCAGAATCCCGGCGTGGCGCCTGCTGTGCGGCCGGAGACCGCCGGGAGGGAGCCGTGTCCGGCAGGGTCAAGCGGTCTTCGAGCCGGGAAGCCGGCGGTTGCGGCGAAAGGAGACAAATCCACATGGCACGCGTACCGAGATTCGAGGTGATCGAGAAGTGGGAGAAGCTTCCGGCCGGATACGTCCATCGGGATGTGGACGGCGTGGCCGTGGATTCCAGGGATCGGGTCTACCTGATGACGCGGGGCGACGCCCGGGTCCTGGTCTATGACCGGGATGGGAACTTCGTCATGTCCTGGGGCGAGAATATCTTCACGCCGCGGACCCACGGCATCACCATTGGGCCGGACGACTCCGTCTACACCGTGGACGACGGCGATCACACCGTGCGAAAGTTCACCGCCGACGGCAAGCCGCTCATGATGATCGGCACGCCCGGCGAGGCCTCCGACACCGGCTACGACAAGAAGACCCTGCAGAGCATCCAGCGCGGCGGGCCGCCGTTCAACCGGCCCACCACCGTGGGCCTGGCACCGGATGGCGAGCTGTACGTTTCGGACGGGTACGGGAACGCCCGGGTGCACCGGTTTTCCCCTGACGGCAAGCTGATCCGATCCTGGGGCGAGCCGGGCACCGGCCCGGGCCAGTTCCACCTGCCGCACTCCGTGCGCGTCGCCCCCGACGGCCGCGTTCTGGTGGCCGACCGCGAGAACGATCGGATCCAGATTTTCAGCCGGGATGGACGGTTCCTGGAGGAATGGACCCACGTCCAGCGACCCACCGACATCTGCATCGACCGCGACGGCCTGGTATATGTCTCCAATCTGTGGTGGCGAGTGGGCCAGGCCTCTTTCGTCCGCGGCCCGATCCGGTACGACCTGCCCGGGGGGCTGACCATTCTGGATCTTCAGGGGAACGTGCTGTTCCGCTGGTGCAGTGCCGATCGGTGCGCGCCCGGCGCGTTCATCGCGCCCCATTGCCTGGCCGTGGACTCGCGGGGCGATCTGTACGTGGGGGAGGTGACCCATACCTTCGCCGTCCAGTTCAATCAGGTCCCGCCCGACGCCCACACCTTCCAGAAGTTCGTGAGGAAGTAGCGGCTCGGGGTGCCGGCTGTGCGGCGCGGGCCGGCGCCTTGCGGGAGACTCCACACGGGGAGGGGCGATGACAGGTGGCTCCTCCCGGTTCCGCTTGGTCGGCCGTCCCCCGACGCCCCGACCGGCGGGGCCGCAAGGGATAACCGTTCCGAAGCTCCCAATCTGTCGATCCGGCCGAACCGCTGCACCGGCCCGAATCCCCTTGACCGGAAAGCAAAAAACGGGAGGGGGCTTCCGGCCGGTCGGGCAGGGTCCGGCAACTGGCACGACGCGTGGCGGGGGCTCGTTCCGGGGGCGGCTTGGCAGATCAGCCTTCGTTCCCGGGAAGGCGAGGGTGGTTCGGGGGGGCCCGTTGGCGCCGGCCTGCGGCGCGCAGGAATCGGCATCGAGAGGAAGGTGGCAGGCCCGGAGAGCTAGAAGACGACCGCCTCCCCCCTACCCATCGAGCGGATGGAACAGGAGGACTTCTTCGCCCGGGATGTCTCTCATTCTTCGCCGAGGTAGTACTTGCGGACGCTCTCGTTGTCGATTAGCTCCCTCGCTGTTCCGGTCAGGGTGATCTCCCCATTTACCATCACGTATCCCCGGTGGGCGACGGTAAGGGCTGCCTTTGAATTCTGCTCGACGAGCAAAATGGTCGTGCCATCCTGATTGATTTTCCTGATGGTGGCGAAGATGTCCTTGACGATGAGCGGCGCCAGCCCAAGGGACGGCTCGTCCATCAAAAGGAGCTTGGGGCTAGACATGAGCGCTCTGCCCACTGCGAGCATCTGCTGCTCTCCACCGCTCAGCGTCCCGGCCTCTTGACCCTGCCGCTCCTTGAGTCGCGGAAAGAGGGCATAGACGTAGTCCAGGCCCCGCTCGAGTTTCCGCTCCTTGCTGAAGGCACCCAGGAAGAGATTTTCTTTGACCGTAAGCTTCGGGAAGACGTGGCGTCCCTCCAGGACGTGCGTAATGCCGGTGAGGGCAATCCGTTCGGCCCGTTTGCTGGCAATGCTCTCGTTCTCGAAGAGGATGCGCCCTTTCGTGGGGCGCCGAAGCAGGCCCGAGATGCAGCGGAGCGTGGTCGTTTTTCCTGCGCCATTCGAGCCGAGGATGGCGACAATCTCTCCGGGCGCCACCGTGAGGTGGATGCCCTTCAGGGCGTGATTGGCCCCGTAATAAAAATGGAGGTTTTCGATGGCGAGGAGGGCGCTCATCGGGCTACTCGGTCCCCAGGTACGCTTCGATCACGGCCGGATTCCGCTGCACTTCCTCAGGCGTTCCGACGGCGATACATTTGCCATAGTTCATGACATACACGGTTTCCGCCATGCCCATGACGATCTTCATATCGTGCTCGACCAGGAAGATGGTCTTGCCGCGCTCCCGGATCCGCACGATGACATCTCGTAGCTCGGCCTTCTCCCGCGCGTTCATCCCCGCCACCGGTTCGTCCAGCAGGAGGAGGTGCGGATCGCTGGCCAGCGCCCGCGCAATTTCAAGGCGCTTCTGCTCGCCGTACGGGAGATTCGCCGCACACTCGGAGGCCTTGAGCCCCAGGCCGACGAACTCGAGGATCTCGTGGGCCTTTTGCTCGATCTCCTGCTCTTCCCGGCGCTGCCGCGGCGTCCGCAGCAGGTTCCGGACAATCCCGCAGGTGGCGCGCGTATGGCGCCCGACGCGCACGTTGTCGAGAACGGTCATCCCGCTGAATAGCCGAATGTTCTGATACGTCCTGGCGATTCCGATCGCGTTGATGCGGTGAGGCTTCATCCCGGCGATGTTCCGGTTCCGAAAGCGAATGGTCCCCGCCATGGGAGCGTAGACCCCACTGATCAAGTTGAAAGCGGTGGTTTTCCCGGCCCCATTTGGTCCGATCAGCGCGATGATGCTCTTCTCTGCGACGCGGAGGGACAGCTGATCGACGGCGACAAGCCCCCCGAACCGCAGGACGACGCCTTCAAGGGTCAGCACGGCTCGCTCCCCTGCCTCCGGAGGCCGGCCTTGAGGACCCGCAGTACGTCCAGCCCCCGAGAGATACCGCCCGGCACGTAGACAATGATGAGGAGGAGGAACACGCCGTAGGCCAGCGTCTGATAACTCTCAAGTTTCTGGAGAAACTCGGCGACGACAGAGAGGCCCGTCGCGCCGAGGATAGGGCCCCAGAAATTTCCCATCCCGCCGAAAAGAAGCATGGTGAGGAAAATGATGGATTGGTTCAGGACAAAGGTCTCCGGACTGATGAATCCGATCAGGTGGGCATAAAGGGCGCCGCCGATGCCCGCGTAGAAAGCGCTGACCGCAAAGGCCATGGTCTTGTATTTCGTCACGTTCACGCCCATGCCGTCGGCGGCGTGGGCATCCTCCCGGATGGCGATGAAGGCACGGCCGGTCCGGGACCCGATCAAGCGTTGCTTGGCTATAAGCAGAAGGACCAAGGCGCCATAGACCAGATAGTAGTAGGCCGTGTTCGACTCGAAGACAAAATCGCCCACCCGAGGCCGCGGAATGAAATTAATCCCCGAGAAGCCTTCGGTGAGCCCCCGCGCCTGGGCGACGAACAGATATGTGAGCTGCCCGAAGGCGATGGTGACGAGCGCGAGGAAATGATGGACCAGCTTCACGGCCGGCAAGGCGAGGAGGATGGCCACCAGGGTCGCCAGAAGGCCCCCGACCACGATGGTCAGGAACACCGGCCACGCCAATTTGAGCGAGAGGATCGCCGACGTATACGCACCGATACAATAGAACCCCGCATGGCCCAGGGAGATCTGGCCGGAATAGCCGAAGAGAATGTCCAGTCCCGCCACGACGATGATCGAGATGCCCGTCGTGCAGAGCAGCAGCACAAGATAGGAATCGGAGAGAAACATCAGAGGCAAGAGCGCGCCGAGCACCGTCAGGATCGTCATGGCCCACGTGCGGCCGGGAAGGCTCCGACCAATCATGCGGCGGTCCTCACTCACCATACACCCCGGCCCTGAACAGACCACGGGGGAGGAAGATCAGGAAGAGGATCAGGATGAAGAACGAAATGAAGTCTTTGTACATCGAAGAAATATATGCGGCCGTGAACGTTTCGATCCCGCCGAGGAGCAGCGAGCCCGCGATGGCGCCGTACATGTTGCCGTACCCTCCGATCACCGCGCCCGCGAACCCCTTCAGTCCGATCATGGTTCCCATCTGCGGACTGACGCCGTAGATCGGCCCGATCAGCGTCCCGCCGATTCCCGCGAGCATGGACGCGATTCCCCACGTAATCCCGGTTGTCAGCGACACGTTGATGCTGACCGTCCTGGCCGCCATCGGATCCTGCGCCGCCGCCCGCATTGCCGTACCGAGCCGGGTGCGCGTCATGAAAAAGTGGAACAGCAGCATCACGACGATGCCGATGACGATCGCCATGATGGCCTCCGGCGGCACCATGAAGGCGCCAATCCGGATCCGATTGACCGCGAAAATCGACGGGAACTGGAAGACATTGCTCCCCCAGACGAGCATGGCGAAATTCTGGAGGATAATTGACATGGCGATTGTGGCCAGGACAATGAAGATGATGTTTGCCCCGGCCTGCACCAGCTTCCGTATGACAAGCCGCTCGACGAGGAGGCCGACGAGGTACATGAGCACCATGGTCAGCATCAGAGACACCACGAAGGGCAGCCTCGCATAGCGGTAGAACGTCAGACCCAGGAAGGCGCCGAGCATCAGGAGCTCGCCCTGCATAAAGGTCATCTGGCCGGACGCACTGTAGATCAGGCTGTACCCGAGCGCAATCAGCCCGTACACACTGCCGATGACGAGGGCCCCCACGAGCACCTGGAAGAACACTGGGCACGCTCCCGGTTCGGTCCGGCGGGGGCGGATTCAACCCCCGCCGGACGGTTCGACGGTTCTCGAGCTGAACGTCGGCTACTTGCCCATCGCTTTCAAATAGTCCGCCAGCAGGATGTCCTTGCCGTTCTTGATCGCGAACATGCGCGCCTCGTGGATGCCTTCGCCGTTGCCCCCGCGGAAATTGAATGTGCCGGCCAGGCCCTCGAACCCGGAGAGGTTGGCGAGTTGCTCGCGGACCGCCGGGCCGCTCACGGATTTCGCCCGCTTGAATGCCTCGGCGAACAGCTTGACGGCATCATACGTCCGGAGGGCCGTCTGGCTGTCCGGCATTTTGCCGAACTCGGAGACGAACGCCTTGAAGAAGGCCCGGTGCATGGGGTTGATAGCCTCTTCTGGTCTCGAAGGGATCACATAGGAGGCGCCGAAGACGGCGCCGTCGGCATCTTTGCCCGCCACCTCCTTCACGGAGGGGACGCTCAGACTCTCGGGACCGAAGACGAGGCCGGTAAAGCCGTTGAGCCGCGCCTGCTTCATGATCGGCCCCTCATCCGCATCCACCCCGAACGCGATCAACGCGTCGATCTTGCTGTTGATGAGCTTCGTGAGCTGCCCGGTAAAGTCGGTGTCGCCCGGGTTGAACCATTCGCTCACGAGCTGAATGCCGTACTTGTCGAGCTGCTGCTTGATATCGTCCAGCCCGCTCTTTCCATATTCGTCTGCGCGACCCAGCGCCCCGATTTTCGTGTATTTGAGTTCGCTGATCGTCCTGGCGATCTGGATGTTAATCAGGTTCGTGTTCGCCAGAGGGCGGAAGAGGTAGGTGTACCCCTTCTGCAGCCAGACAGGGCTCGTCCCGATCCCGATCTCGGGAATCTTCGCCCTCTCGACGACCGGCGCGGAGGCGAGGATGTTCCCCGAGTGGAGCGAGCCAACGATACAGTTGACCTTGTCGGATGTGATCATTCGGGTGACCGCCTTCACCGCTTCTTCGGGAGACGATTTGTCGTCGTACGCGATCATAGACAGCTTCTGCCCGAGCACTCCGCCCTGCGCGTTGACCTGCTTGATTGCCAGATCGGCGCCCTGCTGGGAGGCGATGCCCGAGAGCGACATGGGGCCCGTGAGCGGTCCGTAGAGCCCGACCTTGATCACCTGTTGAGCAGACGCGGGCGCCGCCGCCAGCATCCCCAGGCACATCCACAAAAGAATGCTTCGCTTCTTGGACATCGCTTCCTCCTCTGTGAGGGCGTGATAAAGAACGGGGCACCGCGCACACGGGCATCGGTGCCAAACAATCGGGGCCAACGTATCGCTTGCCCGCTCCGAATGTCAAGGTGCTCCCTAGCGTTGTCGGGGAGACATGATTAATTGCGGGAGGGACGAGACCCGTCGTGTTCTCCGGATTTCGGAGGTCCGCGGGACCCTGCTGGACTGGGGGTGGGATTGGCTGCCGCAGAGAATCGGGGCCGGGCTGCCTCAGCCGCGCACCGCATATCGCAGCGCGGCCGCCCTGACGCCCGGGACTTGGGCCGGCCTGTGCCGGCCGCCGGTAGTGCGCAGAAGCCGACAACTGTCCGGGCGTATCTTGCTATTTTCCCCCCGGAGCTATAAGAGTAAGCGCCTGTGAAGGACCGCCCGCAACCATCGGGCGCATTCTCCCCGTTGCAGAAAGGAGGCAGGGGCGTTCCGGGGAGCCCCGGGGGCGAAGCAGGTCCAGGCCGCGGATTCGAGTGGTTCGCATCGGTCACCGGAGACTCTGTCGGCGGAAAGAGCTTCTGCCGGTGAAGTACCTGACCCTCATGGAGGATCGATAATGCGTGCGCTACGGTCGCTGGCCATCTTGGCCGCAGTTCTGCTGGTATCATCGGGTCTTGCGTGGGCGGCAGACAACGAGATCCGGATCGGGATTGGCATCTCGACCACCGGCACCTTCTCCGCGGAGGCCCCCTACTACCAGAATGAAGCTCGTCTGTTCGAAAAGCAGATCAACCAGAACGGGGGTCTCAACGGGAAGAAGGTGCGGGTCATCATCATCGACAACCAGTCGACCAACCCCGGCGCCCTCAACGCCCTGAACAAGGCCGTGGAGCAGGACAAGGTCCTCGCCTTTATCGGGCCGGTGAAGAGCACGCAAATCTTGGCCATGTCCGACGCCGTGAAGGCCTTCGGTATCCCCATGATGGTTGGGGGGACCAACGTCACGATCACCAAGCAGGGCAACCCGTGGCTCTTCCGCTGCCGGGTGAACGACGGCATCGTGGCGGCCATCCTGGTCAAGTACATCCGGGACGAGATGAAGCTGTCCAAGATCGGCGTCGTCTACTCGAATGAGGCGTTCGGGGCGGGCGGGGCTGACGCCATCGACCAGTACGCCAAGCAGCTCGGCCTCACGCTGGTCGCCCGGGAGCGCTTCAACCTGGGCGACCGGGACTTCACGGCTCAGCTCCTGAGCCTGAAGAAGGCGGGGGCCCAGGTGATGGTCCCGTACAGCGCGGGCACCGACGAGTTCGCCCGCATCATCGTGCAGTATCGCCAGCTCGGCTCGCCGTACAAGTACATCGGCCCGCCCGCGATCGCCCAGAAACCGGTCCTGGACCTCGCCCGCGAGGCGGCGGAGGGCCTGATGGGGTTCGTGGACTCGGTGCCTGGGATGAACCCGACCAACCGGAAGTTCGTCGAGGCCTACCGGCAGGAGTTCCACGCGGAGCCCGACACCCAAGCCCCCTGGACCTACGATGCCTTGAATCTGCTCGCCACGGCCATCCGGAAGGGCGGGGAAGACCGGGCCAAGATCCGGGAAGCCCTCCTGACGACCAAGGGGGTGGAGGGCGTCCTCGGGACCTACAACTTCACGCCCGATGGCGAAGGGCTCTATGGGGGGCCAATCGCGATCATCAAAGAGGGCAAGCCTCAGCTCGTGAAGATGGTCAGCGTGAACAACTAGCCGGCGGCCACCCACCGCCGACCGGGCGAGGTATTCGGGGACGGTCAGTCGAGGCTGGGGGGGCGGAGGTTCGCGCCCCCAGCCTTCTTCACCCATGCGGAGTGGTCGCCGATGGAACCACCACGGTCCCCCTCTTCTCCTTCATGCACGCGCTTGCTTCCTGATGACCTGGAAGGACTCCTGCAAGATCTGTGCAGGCCGTTCTCGCGCGCCCAGCGAAGGGCGGAAGAGCGCCTCGTCCGCATGGGAGAGGCGGTGGTCGAGCCCGTCGCCGCGCTCCTTTTCTCCGGATCTTCCGACGCGTTCACGCGGGGCGTGGCCCTCCGGGTGTTGGAGAGGGTCGGCACCCCGCCGGTGATCCCCCATATGCTTCGAGCGGTCCGGGAGGCGCGGGACGGCGCTTTCTCGTTGACGCCGGGCCGCCGTCCGTGCTAACAAACAATCCGGGCGCGAATTCCCGCCCTCCCTGGCAGCCGGGAGACGACCCATGCTTGCCAAGGTGCTCTCCAGCGCCGTGCTCGGGGTGGACGCCTACCTGGTAGGCGTCGAGGTGGACATTGCCCTGGGGCTGCCCACCTTCAACACCGTTGGTCTGCCCGACGTGGCGGTCAAAGAGAGCCGCGACCGGGTGAAGGCCGCCATCAAGAACTCCGGCTTCGAATTTCCCGCCAAGCGCATCACGGTCAATCTGGCTCCGGCCGACATCAAGAAGGAGGGGGCGGCCTTCGATCTGCCCACGGCCGTGGGCATCCTGGCCGCCCAGGACCTGGTGCGGCCGGATCGGCTGGGACGGCTGGCCATCGTGGGGGAGCTTTCCTTGGATGGGTCCGTGCGCCCGGTCCGGGGGGTCCTGTCCATCGCGGTTGCCGCCCAGGAGGCGGCCCTGGCGGGTGTCATCGTCCCGGGGGAAAATGCCGAGGAAGCCGCCGTGGTGGACGGCCTGGAGGTGTACGGGGTCCACAGTCTCCAGCATGCTCTGGCCCTGCTGAACGGCGAGCAGGCGCTGGCCCCCACCTGCATCGACCTGGAGGCTGCCTTTTCCCGGTCGGCCGAGTACGATGTGGATTTCAGCGACGTCAAGGGCCAGGAGCACGCCAAGCGCGCCCTGGAAGTGGCGGCGGCCGGCGGCCACAACATCCTCCTCATCGGGCCGCCGGGGGCCGGGAAGACCATGCTGGCCCGGCGGCTGCCCACCATTCTGCCGAATCTCTCCCTGGAGGAGGCCATCTCCACCACCAAGGTCCATTCGATCTGCGGCCTGCTCCCGTCCCGCCAGGCGCTCCTCGCCACCCGTCCGTTCCGTGCTCCGCACCACACCATCTCGGATGCGGGCCTGATCGGCGGCGGGAACATTCCCCGGCCCGGGGAGGTCAGCCTGGCCCACCACGGCGTCCTGTTCCTGGACGAGCTGCCGGAGTTCAAGCGCCACGTGCTGGAGGTGCTGCGGCAGCCGCTGGAAGACGGCCAGGTCACCATCGCGCGCGCCCTCTCCTCCCTGACCTACCCGGCTCGGTTCATGCTGGCCGCCGCGATGAATCCATGCCCGTGCGGCTTCGCCACGGATCCCACCAAGGAATGCTCCTGCACCCCGCTCCAGATCCAGCGCTACTTGGCGCGCATCTCGGGTCCGCTGCTGGATCGTATCGATATCCATATCGACGTGCCGCCGCTCAAGCACCGCGAGCTCGTCGGCGAGCCGGCGGCCGAGCCGTCGGTCCAGATCCGCGAGCGCGTCCGCCGCGCCCGCCAGATTCAGCAGGAGCGGTTCCGTCGGAGCAAAGTCTTCTGCAACGCCCACATGAGCACCCGCCAGATCCGCAAGACCTGCCAGGTGGAGGGGGAGGCGCGGAGCCTCCTGGAGACGGCCATGGACCGGTTGGGCCTGTCGGCCCGGGCCTATGACCGGATCCTCAAAGTGGCACGGACCGTCGCCGATCTCGAGGCGGCGGAGAATATCCAACCCGAGCACATCGCCGAGGCCATCCAGTATCGATCGCTGGACCGCGGGTCGCGGCGATAGGGGAGGGCGGCGGTTGGCTTCCGCGGGCGCGGGGCCACTTGCCGCCACGGAGAGGAGGACCCTCAGATGCCGAAAGTGACGCAGCTCGTTCTGAACCTCCAGAGCAAACCCGGGGTGCTGGCGACCGTGTGCGGGATCCTCAGCCAGGCGGGGATCAACGTCGAAGGGATGTGGGCGTCGGACACCGGTGCCAGCCGGGGGAAGATCCGCCTGCTGGTTGCCGACACGGCGGCGGCCGAGGCGGCCCTCCGGGCCGCCAAGTTCCGTTGCGCCCGCGAGGAGGCGGTCTCTCTCGACCTGGAAAACCGGCCGGGGACACTGGCGGAGGCGGCGCGGCAACTGGCGCAGGCCAAGGTTAACATCAAGTGCGCCTACGCCACGACGGAGGGGGTCGGGAGGGCGCGAGTCATCCTCACCGTCTCCAACATCCAGAAGGCGATGAGGGCACTGGGCGGATAACGCGAGGCGGGTCCGGCGTCGAGGGCTCGTTCGGGCGGTCCGGGAATTCTTGCGGCAGCCGAAGGGGGGAGTCCGCGCCGGTGCAGGCCGCCAGCGGGGGCACCCGAGGGGAGCGATGATTTCACAGGATCGGGAGAGAGAGCCGCGTGAGTTTCCCCGCTATCCGGCGATGATCCCGGTCCGCCTGGAGGTGCTCCACGCCTGGGAGGGCACCGCCTTCAGCGTCCTCTCGGGCTCCCTGTTCAATCTCAGCCGCGGTGGAGCGGGGCTTCGCCTGATGCGGGTATTGCCGCCGCGGACCAAGATTGTTATTTTCGTGCCGGCCGGGCCGGAGGGGCTCCGCCTGAGGGGGATAATTGTCTGGACCAGCGTGGTTCCCGGCCTGGGTCACGAGCCGGTGAGCTATGGGGTGCGGTGGTTCGAATCCCTCTCGCGTCCAGTGTTGGATATGCTCTCGCCGTTCTGCGGCGCCTCGGCGTGACCCGAGCCGGCGCCGGGTCCCCCCTCGGAGACCGGGTGCGGCCAAGCGGGACAGCGGGCGGACAGCCGCAGGCCGACAACCCCGCCGCTGAATTTTCCTTGCAGGCTGGCTCCCCCTCGAATACAGTCGTCTCGCCATGTCCCCATCCACAGGGAAAGACAAGCGATCGGTCGCGCAGGGCGCGAGGACCCTGGCCGCAAACCGCAAGGCCCGCTACGATTACCACATCGAGGAGACCTACGAGGCGGGAATCGCCCTGCTGGGCAGCGAGGTAAAGTCCGTCCGGCAGGGTCGGGCCAACCTGCGTGACAGCTATGCCGCCTTCGAGCGGGGCGAGCTGGTCCTCTACAACTGCCACATCAGCCCGTACGAGTCGGCCGGCCAGTTCAACCCGGATCCGCTGCGCCCCCGCAAGCTCTTGATGCACCGGGAGGAGATTCAGCGGTTGATCGGAAAGGTCGAGGAGAAGGGCCGGACCCTCGTCCCGCTGAGCCTGTACCTGAGAGGGCCGCACGTGAAAGTGGGGCTGGCCTTAGCCCGTGGGAAGCGAGAATACGACCGCCGTGAGGATATCAAAGAGCGGGAAGCGGACCGGGAAGTGGCCAGAGCTTCCCGCGGCCGCGCCAACCGGGGCGAGGGCTGACGGCGCCTGACAAAGGCCCGGCAGTGTGGTAAGATACCTTCACGGATGACCTTTCACTCATGATGTTTTCAAAGGAGGTTCTCATGGCGACACGTGTGCCCTCGATGGCTGGTATCTTCCCTCCCATCCCGACGCCGTTCGACGAGGCGGGGGAGTTGAACCTGAAAGCCCTGGCGGCGAACTTCGAGAAATGGAACCGGTTCCCGCTGGCCGGATACGTGGTCCTGGGGAGCAACGGCGAGATGCCGTACCTCAGCGAGACGGAAAAGCTGACCATTTTCGAGGCGGCCCGGAAGCATATCCCCTCGGGGAAGCTGTTCATGGCCGGCTGCGGATGCGAGTCCACGCACAGCACGATCGCGCTAACCAAGAAGGCGGCGGGGCTGGGGGCCGACGTGGCGCTGTTCATCAACCCGAGCTACTACAAGTCCAAAATGGACAACGCCGGCCTGACCGACTACTACACACGGGTGGCGGATGCCTCACCCATTCCCATCAGCGTGTACAACATGCCGGGCAATACCGGCGTGGACATGTCGGCCGAGCTGGTCATCAAGCTGTCCCAGCACCCTAACATCGCCGGGGTGAAGGACAGCAGCGGCAATGTGGCCAAGATGGGCCAGATCATTCGATCGGCCCGGCCCGGATTCCAGGTGCTGGCGGGCTCGGCCGGATTCCTCTATCCGGCCCTGTGCATCGGGGCGATCGGCGGGGTGCTGGCGCTGGCCAACATCGCGCCGCAGCAATGCTGCGATATCCTGAACTTCTTCCAGCATGGCAAGCATGAGGACGCCAAAGACTTGCAGCTGCGCATGATCGCCGCGAACGCCGCCGTGACGGCCCAGTTCGGTGTTCCGGGGCTCAAGGCTGCCATGGAGATGGTGGGGTTCTACGGCGGCAATCCGCGCAGCCCGATGCTCCCCCTGAATGACGAGCAGAAGGGCAAGCTGCGCGGAATCCTCAAGGAGGCCGGGATCATCTGACACCTGACATCAGCAGTCAGCGTTCAGCAATCAGCAGTCAGCGAAGGCAGCTGAGCGCTGACCGCTGAAAGCTGATGGCTCAAGAAGGGGGTGCAACGGTTTCGACGGGGACAAGGGGATAAAGGTGGCGTGCCGAGTCCCCACCGGCTCGTAAAAGGTGGGAAAAAGACAACTGCCAATTCCGAATTGGCCCTCGCTGCCTAACTAGCAGCAACGTCCTCCTCGCTTTGCCTGCCGGGCGGGATCAGGGCGTCATACAGGTAGGCTAAGCCGGCCGGTCCCGGCCCGGGGCCGGTCGGACGAAAACCAATGGGCTGGCTGTCGAGAACCCCGCCGGGGGGGTCCCTTGACGGCGAGACACAAACCGCCGGCTACGCACGTAGATGCCTTTATTGACAGGTTCTCGGACGGGGGTTCGACTCCCCCCACCTCCACCAGAAGGCAATCCTAGGACATCCTAGGAAAGATGAAACCCGTTGATTCTAGCGGGTTTTTTCTTTTTATTCGTCCAGGTATGTGCTACAGAGTATAGCAGCATCTGGGGTACTTTGGGGTACATTTCGGCTAAATGTACCCCCACGGAGATGCTACTACCCCCAAAATGGAGGAGAGGCCTATGTTGCTGAGCGATGCGCGGATCCGTCGCACGAAGCCCTCCGACAAGCTGCTAAAACTCTTCGACGGCAACGGGCTATTCCTCCTGGTGACTCCACAAGGGGGTAGGGGCTGGCGCTTTAAGTATCGCTTCGACGGAAAAGAGAAGTTGCTGAGTATGGGCACCTACCCCGAGATCTCCCTTGCCGTTGCCCGCCAGCGGCGCGAGGAGGCCCGAAGGCAGGTCGCCCAAGGTGTTGACCCTGGGGCCGTGCGGAAGGCCAAGAAGCAGGCAGCAAACGCAGACGTAGAGACCTTTGAGGTGATCGCCCGAGAGTGGCACACACGCTTCACCCCGACCTGGACGCGAGGTCATACCGTTACGATCCTGAGCCGCCTAGAGCGCGACCTGTTCCCGTGGATCGGCAAGCGGCCCATCACAGAGATCAAGGCGCCGGAACTCCTGGCGGTTCTGCGCCGGGTGGAGAACCGGGGTGCCCTCGAGTCTGCCCATCGTATCCGAACCATCGCGGGTCAGGTCTTCCGGTACGCCGTAGCCACAGGGCGGGCAGAGCGCGACCCGTCGGGCGACCTCCGCGGCGCGTTGCCGCAACCGGGTGACAAGCACCATGCAGCCATCACTGACCCGAAAGAGGTGGCGCCCCTCCTGCGGGCCATAGAGGGCTATCAAGGGCATTTCGTGACGAAGTGCGCCCTACGCTTGGCGCCCCTATTCTTTGTCCGCCCGGGGGAACTGCGACACGCTGAGTGGACGGAGATGGACCTGGACGAAGCCGTGTGGAATATCCCGGCCGACAAGATGAAGACGAAGCAAGCGCATGTGGTGCCCCTCTGCCACCAGGCGGTGGAGATCCTAAGCGACCTGCGGCAACTGACGGGTGAGAGTCGGTATGTCTTCCCGTCGGGGAGATCCTCATCACGCCCCATGTCGGAGAATACTGTCCTCGCGGCACTGCGTTCGATGGGGTATGACAAGGACACGATGACCGGTCACGGCTTCCGGGCGATGGCGCGGACGATCCTGGACGAAGTGCTACAGGTTAAGCTGGAACTGATTGAGCATCAGCTGGCCCATGCCGTGAGAGACCCCCTTGGGAGAGCCTACAATCGCACCACGCACCTTCAGGAGCGTCGGGAGATGATGCAGATGTGGGCCGATTACCTGGACGGGCTGAAGCAAGGGGCGGTCGTCTTGCCGATGAAGCGGAGAGTGTAAACGGAACCTTTTCTTCGGATTATTATTGACAGGCGTCAGCACGATCTGCGGCACGACCTTGCGATCAAACGCTTGCGTGGCGGCGCCAATCCCGTCACGATCTCCTGTCTCTTACGGCACGCCTCGTGCCACTTCGCTGACCGGTACCTCCATCTCAACCGTGAGGACCTCCACCGGGCGGTCGAAGCTGGATCAAGGGATGCGGACGCGGAGGAGAGTCCGCCGTCGGCCCCTCCACCCTCCCTACCCAAATCTCCAGCCGGGACCCTCACCGCCTACTCGATCCCCAGCGGCGCGCCTGAGCAGGATCATCCGATTCCCACCACGGAAGCTTCGGATCGGGGGTGACCCCCCAAATCGCGATACGCCATACCACGATTCGCTCCTCCCTCACGCCGCCTCCCCTCACCAGTAGAATCCGGCAGGCCAAATAGACATCAGGCCACGTATCTGCCATATGTTCACCTTTCCCGCATCATCGCTGCGCGGGAAGTCTCCTGAGTTTGTCCTCCGCGGTCCCGCATGAGGCCCATCCCCAATAATCGCATCCCCCCAGGGTCGCATGCGGGTGATCGCAAGAACACTTAGAAAATCTTACAGATTACAAATTCCTGCGACTGTCATAACCGAAAATCCTGGCAGAATCGTCATTGACGGTCCAATGCGGACCGGGGGCGCACTCCCAGAAGGATGGCTACCCCATAGTGTAGAAACCTTGGCCCTGACAGTCGGCGTAGATGGGTCAAAGTCCTGGGCGCGTCCGCGTGGCGGCTCTTCCCGGAGGGTGATGACAATGTCTGAGGAGCCCTTCTTCTTGCGTTTACCGCAAGTCCTGAGGATCATCCCGGTGAGCAAGTCCACCTGGTGGGGAGGGATACGCTGCGGGAAGTTCCCGCGCCAGGTGAAGCTATCGGAGCGGACCTCCGCATGGCGCCGGAGCGACATCGAGGCGCTCTGTGACCGCCTGTCGGGCGCCAGCGGGAAGGAAAAGGAGCCATGAGCGCGGCATCCTCCACTCTTGCCGCGCAGGCTGCCACCTCTGTGTTCGGCGCGATGCTCCACAGCCCCGAAGCGACCCGTCAGACGGTCGAAGCGCTGAGTCCGTCAGACTTTCCGACTGACGACTATCGCATCTGTTTTGTTGCGTTGCGAAATGTACAGCAACGGGGCGAGCACGTTGATTGCTTGACAGTCTCCATGCCGTCAGGCCAGGTACCACGACCAATGATTTCCCTCTAGATCCGTCCCGGGGGAGTCTCGTCGAGTCGGGTGAGCGGCACCGGCCACCCGACAGCGATCCGCTCGAACGCGGTCGGTCCTGCCGTTCGGGTCATTGCCCTGGACATCAGCGGGGCAGAGTCATTACTTTTTGGGGTGGTATCACTTGGCCGTATCGGTCTCAATGAGGCTGTGGGCCGAGGAGGGGGCCAAACGGGTGTTTCCGGTTGCCGCGGTTGCACATTAATTACATGCTAAGTATATAGATATATAGTAAGTAAATAAATACTTGACAAGTAATATTCACACGAGCATCATTAGCCCAGCACAGGGGCCCAATGGTGCCAGGAACAAAGATCGCCGCCGAACCCGATCAGTCAGCCGTTTCTGTGGCCCGCGAGGCCATCCTCCACGCCCTCGCGAAGCGCGGGTTCCAGGTTCGCGAGGAGGCAGTGCCCCTCCCAGCAGAAGGCCTGCGGCGCGGCCCCGTGCTGGATTTCGTCTTGGTACGCCAGCGGCGCCAGTTCGGCGTAGAAATCAAGGCCGCGCGTGAGCTCGCAGATTGGCTCTTCCAGTGGCTGGCCCGGCCGATCCTCGTGCTCCAAGCGGCGCATCGCCTCGAGGGCTGGGAACCGCTCCTAGCCTTGCATGTGGAGGGTCTCGATCCGCGAGGGGTGCGACGGTTCAAGGCCCAGGTGGCGCTGTACGCGCCGGGGCTCTGGTGGTTCATCCTGGACAGCCGGGGCAACCTCGCGGCCCATCTCCCCGGGGGCGACGAGCAGGCGATCGAGGACCGCGCTGAACGCGCTGGCTGGCCGTCTCGTGAATGGCGGTCGCCGCTTGACTTGTCTCGGCCCGGCTACGCCTCCGCCCGCCTCTCGTTCGGCGATCTGGATCAGTGGCTCCTCAAGGTCCTGCTCTTCAGTCGCTCGCAGGGGAGCGAGTGGGGCGGGCCCCGAGGGGCCATCCGGAATCTGGCCCAACTCGCCAGGCTTGCCGCGGTGGCCCCACCCTTAGTGTATCGCTGGGCGGCCGCCGTGGAACGCAGCGGGTATTTAGCGAAGGTCATGGGCCGGATCCCCGTGCTGGAGGAGGGGGGGCGCCTCCTCACCGAGTGGCGCGGCCGGTATCGCATCAGTGACAACGAGGCCCTCGCCTGCGTCCCAGTCTTCGGCGAGCGGATCGACGCGAAATACCTCGCGGAGTTCCTGGACCGCCTTCGCCAGCTCCCGGCGGATGCGCCCGCCTTTGCCCTCACGGGCCACCAGGCCTGCCGCTTCTTTCGCCTGAAGCACTCCGATGCGCGCTCGGTCCACCTGTACGTGTCCGGGGATCCCTCGGCCCTCCTCGAGAAACTACAAGTGGTCCCGAGTTCCAGCGCCAGCGCGCCGGTCGTCCTCCTCCGGCCCCGGTATCCTCGGGGCGCCTTGGGGGGAGTCTCTCGCATGGACGGCGTCCCGGTCTGCGATGCCCTCCAGGTCTACCTGGACCTGTACCACCTCCCGGACCGCGGCCGGGAGCAGGCCGAGGTGGTGCACGAGCGGATCCTGACGGCGGTCTTCCGGCAGGCGGCGGAGGCGCCGCATGATCTTTAGCTCCCCGGAGGCCTTCTTGGTTCACGTGCTGCGGGCGTTCGAACCGTACCTCGACCGGGTCGTCCTCGTCGGCGGGTTCGCTGTCCGCCTCTACGAGCAGCACCCGCGGGCCATGCCGGCTGCCACCCGGATCCTCCGGACCTTCGATGCAGACCTCGCGACGCCGGCTCGCCTCCCGGTGCGGGGCCGTCCCCTGGCCGCGCTGGCCGAAACCGCGGGCCTCCGGCCGGACTTCCGGGGGGATCGCATCCCCCCGGTGATGAAATTCGTGTTCGCCCGTCCGTCCGGTACCGCAGAGGGCGAGGAGGAGTACAGCGTCGAGTTCCTGACCCCCTTGACAGGCCCGCCGGTCGATCGGAGCGGCCGTGTCACGGTCACGAGTGACGTCCAAACCGGCGTGACCGCGCAGCGCCTGCGGTACCTCGACCTGCTCCTCGAGACGCCCTGGCGCGTGTCGCTCAGGGGGGTCGTCGGGCTCGAAACGGACCGGGAGCCCATGGCCGTCCAGGTCCCCCATCCGGGATGCTTCATGGTGCACAAGCTCCTCATTGCTGGGGAGCGGACGCACGAGGACCGGCGGGCCAAGGACATGGCCTACCTCTACCAGGTGGCCAGCCTGTTCCGGCGCGAGCTCCCGGCACTTGCGGGGGAGGTCCGGGTCCGAATGGAAGGGCCCGCCGGGTGGCGCACGTGGCTCGGGCGGGCGCGGCGGCAAGGAGAAGTGCTCTTCGCCACCTCCGCCTCCCCGGGAGTCATGGCAGCCCACCGGGTCCTCGCGGCCGAGCTGGCTGGTCAAGGGGTCGAGGTCCCCAGCCTGGCGATGACTCACATTGGCGTCCGCCTCTTCCTGAACGGATTGTAACCTCGGACCGAGCGGGTGCCCCGGAGATGACCATGGCGTCGTTCACGGTCCTGCACGCAGCCGACATTCACCTGGATAGTCCCCTGCGCGGGCTCGAGCGATACGAGGGCGCGCCGGTGGACCGGATCCGGGGAGCGACGCGCGAAGCCTTTCGGGCCCTCGTAGATCTGGCAATCGCGGAGGAGGTGCGCTTAGTCCTGCTCGCGGGCGACCTGCATGACGTGGACTGGCGCGACTACAACACCGGCCTCTTCTTCAATGGGCAGATGTCCCGCCTGCGGGAGCAGGGCATTCCGGTCGTCCTGGTGTCGGGCAATCACGACGCAGCGAGCGAGATCACCCGCCATCTGGAGCCGCCCGCCAACGTGACCCTGGCCCCCACCCGGCGCCCGGGCCGCGTGGAGTTCCCGGACCTGGACCTGGTGGTCCACGCCCAGGGCTTCGCCACCCGCCACTGCGCCGAGAGCGTCCTCGGCGCCTGGCCGCCCGCGGAGCGGGGGGCCCTCAACGTCGGCCTGCTCCACACCAGCGCGGCGGGCCACCCCGCCCACGAGCCGTACGCCCCCTGCACCCTGGAGGAGCTGGCGGCCCTCGGGTACGACTACTGGGCGCTCGGGCACGTGCACGAGCGGCGGATCCTCCGCCGCTCGCCCTGGATCGTGTACCCGGGCAATCTCCAAGGACGGCACGTCCGGGAGCCCGGGCCCCGCGGCGCCTACCTCGTGCGGGTCGACGAGGGCCGGATCGGCGAGCCAGAGTTCCGAGCCCTGGACGTCGTCCGCTGGGCGCGTTGCGAGGTGGCGCTCGGGGACGCGGCCGGCCTCGGCGCGGCGCTCGACGCCATCCGAACCCGGTTCGAGGCGCTCCTCCCGGAGGCCGAAGACCGCGCGCTCGGCGTCCGGGTCCTCCTCACGGGGGCCACCCCCGCCCATGTGGACCTGGTCCGCGAGCCCGAGCGCACCCTCAACGAGATCCGCGGCCTCGCGATCGACCTGGCTGGCGATCAACTCTGGATCGAGTCGGTGCACTGCCGGACCCGCTCCCCCCTGGCCATCGCCAACCTCGCAGCGCGCGACGACGCGATCGGGGGCCTTCTGCGATCGCTGGACACCCTCAAGGCCGCACCGGAGGCTGCGTTCGCCGCGATCCGGGCGGCGCTCGGCCCCCTGGACGCGAAGCTTCCGCCCGACCTCCACCGGGGTCCGGACGGGGTCCTTCCGGAAGACCTGGACGCGCTCCGCACGCTCCTCGACGAGGTCCAGCAGGCGCTTGCGGCCCACCTGCTCGCCGGGGAGGACGCCTGATGCGCTTCCTGCGCCTGCGGTTCCAGCAGTTCGCGCACTTCCAGGACGTGACGCTCGATCTCGCCGCTGGCCAGGAGGGGCTGCACCTCGTCTACGGAGCGAACGAGGCCGGGAAGAGCGCCGCCCTCCGCGCCATCCACGGGTTCCTGTTTGGCATTCCGGTGCAGAGCCCCGACACCTTCCGCCACGGCGGCCCGGCGCTCCGGGTGCACGCCACCCTCCGGACCACCGACGGAACGGTCCGTACCCTCGTGCGGCGGAAAGCGGCCAAACAGACCCTCCGTGACGCGGCGGAGCAACCGGTCGGCGACGAGGTCCTCCTGGCCCTCCTAGAAGGTGTCCCGCCGGAGCGGTTCACGCTCCTCTTCGGGCTCGGGCACGCCGAGTTGGTGGGCGGTGGGCAGCAGCTCCTAAAGAGCGGGGGTGCGGCCGGGGAGACGCTGTTCGCTGCGGCCGTCGGTGGAGTCCGGCTCCAGCGGCTCCTGGCCGATGTGACAGCCGAGGCCGACCGGCTCTTCAAGCCCCGCGGGGAGAAGCTGCCCCTCAACAAGCTGCTCGAGGACTACAAGCAGGCCGTCTCGGCGGTCAAGGAATTCAGCACACCGGGCAAGGCCGTGGCCGAGCTCCGCACCAGGGAGGAGGGCCTCCGGCGGAGGATCGACGAGGTCGAAGGGGAGGTCCGCGCCCATCGCACTGAAAGCGCGCGTCTGGAGCGCCTGCAGAAGGCCATCCCCTTGCTCGCGGAGCACCAGGGGTACGCGGGCCGGCTGACCGCCCGCGAGCATGCGCCGGACCTCGCGGAGGACTTCCCGGCGCGACGGCAGAAAGCCCAGGAGGCCTTCGCCCGACATGCTGCCGCGGCCGAGCAGGCGGCGGGAAAGCTGGAGGCCCTCGCCTCCGAGCTGGAGGCCCTCGTCATTCCTGAGGCTCTGCTGGCTGAGAGCCAGGCGATCACCCAGATCTACGGGGAGCTCGGGCAGTACCAGAGTGCGGTGCGCGACCTGCCCACCCAGGAGCGCCTCCGGGACAGCCACACGGAGGCGGCACGGAAGATCCTCGTAGCGCTCCGGCCAGACCTGACCCTTGAGAACGCCGAGGGACTCCGGGTCCCGGCCGCCCTGCGCGAGCGGATCAGGGAGCGGGGGGAGGCGCTCCACCGGGCCGTGGGGAAGGTCGAACAGCTCGCCACGGCCCCGGCCGACCTCCGGGGCCAGCGCGAGGTGCTCGAAGGGCGGTTCCAGAAGATGCCTGAGCCGCCGGAGACCGAGCCCCTGCGGCAGGCGCTGCAGCTCGCCCGGGACGCCATCCCTGCGGAACGGGAGCTGGGGGAATGCGCTCAGGCGCAGCTCGAGATCGAGGGGAGGGCGGCCGTTGAACTGGCTCGCCTCGGCCTCTGGACCGGATCCCTGGACCAGTGTGAGCGCCTCCCAGTCCCCAGCACGGAGTCCCTCGAGGCCGCCGAGCTGGCCCGGGCGGAGGTCATGGCCGATCTGTTCGATCGACAGCGCCGGCTGCGGGAAGCGAGGGAGGACCTCGCCCGGGCTCTGGAGGCCCTCCGGGCGCTCGATGGAGCGGGCGCCGTCGCGTCCGAGGACGACCTCGCCGGCGCGCGGGAGGAGCGGGATACACAGTGGGATTCGATCCGGGAGCGCTGGCTGGCTGTGGTGCCTGAGGCGCCGGCCGATCCTGCTGCGCTCGACAACTACGAGTCCTCCGTGGAGGAGGCCGATGGCGTGGCGGACCGGCTCCGGCGCGAGGCGCAGCGGGTCACCCAGCACGCCCAGTTCACGGCCGAGCGAGAGCGCCAGGCGGAGCTGATCCGAGACCTGACGGATGAGATCGGCGGCCTTGAGCAGCGCGCGGCGGAGCTCCAGCGGGGATGGGAAGAGACCTGGAGCGCCTGCGCCATCCAACCCCACCCGCCGCGGGAGATGCGCCCCTGGCTCCAGCGCCGCGAAGCACTGCTGGCCCTGGCGGAGGAGCGGCGTGCGCTCCAGACGCGCCAGCGGACGTTGGGAGAGCAGGTGGCCCATCGCCGCCAGCACCTCGGGGAGCGCTTTGCCGGGATGGCGGGGGAGCGCGGGGGCCCGGAGGAATCGCTCCAGGAGCTCTGCCCCCGGGTGGACGCGTGGGTGCAGGGGGCCGAGCGGCAACGGCAGGAGCGCCTGACCTGTGACCGGGACCGGCAGACGCTCGACAACCAGGTGGCACGTGCCGAGGGCGAACTCGAGGCTGCCAACGCGAAGCTGGATGAGGTCCGGGGAAGTGGAGTGAAACCCTGGCGCCCCTGGGCCTGGACTCGGGGGTGACGCCCGGCGAGGCGCAAGCAATGCTCGACCAGATCGCCGCGCTCTTCGCCGCCCTCGAACGGGCCCAGGAGCCCGCGGGCCGTGTCCAGGAAATCTCGACCTTCATGGCCGACTACGAGCGACGCGCCCGGAAGGTGGTGGACGCGCTCGCCCCCGATCTCCTCGATTCCTTGCCGATTGACGATGCGGTGCGCGCCCTCGAGCGGAGGCGGGATGCGGCCGCGAAGCAGGAAGTGCAGCGGGATGCCCTCCGCAAACAGGCACAGCAACTCGATGGGGACCGCGAGGCGGCGGAGCGCGATCGCGAGGCCGCCGATCGCCTCCTGGCCGAGCTACTCGCGGAGGCGGGCTGCCAGGGCATCGGCGAGCTCCCGACCGTGGAGGCTGCAGCGGCCGAGAAGCGGGAGTGCCGGAAGCAGCTCGCCCGGGTGGAGGCCCTCCTCCGGCCGTTTGCCGGGGCGGGGACGCTGGAGACGCTTGCGGCGGAGTCGGCTCTCGTCAATCCGGACACGCTGCCAGCTCAGCTCGCCGCGCTCGACCGCGAGATCAACGACCTGGACATCACGCTGAAGGCCCTCTACGGCGATGCGGCCGTGGCGCGGAACGAACTGGCGGCCGTGGCGGGCGACGACCGGGCGGCCGAGAAAGCGAGCGAGGCGCAAGCCCTGCTCGCCGGGATCCGCACGGAGGCCGGGCGATATCTCCGGGCCCGCCTGGCGGCCTCGCTGCTCCAGCAGGAAATCGAGCGCTACCGGGAGACCCATGCGGGCGACTTGGTCAAGGCGGCCGGCGCGCTCTTCGCGCGCGTGACCTGCGGGGCGTTCAGCGGCCTGGGCGAGCGACTGACCGAGAAGGAACAACCGATGCTCGTGGGACTCCGCGCGGACGGCAGCCGGACCGAGGAGGTCACGGTAGAAGGGATGAGTGCCGGGACCCGGGACCAGCTCTACTTGGCCCTCCGGTTGGCGTACCTGGAGCGGCATCTACAACGGAACCCACCGTTTCCGCTCATCCTCGACGACGTCCTCGTGAATTTCGATGACGAGCGGGCCGCAGCCGCCCTGGCCGTGTTCGGCGAGTTCTCGCGGGGCACCCAGGTTATCCTCTTCACACACCATCAGCACCTGCGCGAGCTGGCCCGGGCTGCCGTGCCGGCGGAGATCCTGTTTGAGCACGAATTGATTGCGTGAGGCCTGCTGTGGTGGAGCGCACCGCCCCAAGATGAGTGAGGCTATTCGCGTACTGATAGTCCTGCTGGCCGTAAGCGTGCGGAATCCTGGTGAGAAAGAAAAATGCCGTCCCCCTCGGGGACCGGACTGGAGTGCAGGCCCGCGCAGAGGGAAGCGGAGGGTTGCACATGACTGTTATCATTCAGTCGAGCGAGAAATACGGCCTCGTCGCCCTCCCGACGAACTTCGTGGACTCCACGGTTCCGCCGGCCATGAAGCTTGCCGAGGGCCTCTGGGCCACGCGCGCTTTGCCCACCGAGCTCGCAGATCACTGGAGGACGTGGATTGGCAGCTTGCAGGCCGACCGGATCGAGAAGGCCGAACTCTTCCTTGTGGCCACTGGTCCCTCAAAGGCGCCGGATATCCTGGATGGGGAAAACGTCGCGCTGCAACACCGGGTGGGGCACCTCTACTGGGGGCTGTTGGTCGCGGCGAGCATCAGGACGGAGGCGGACCCAGTCCAGATGACCGGGGCCTTCCGCGCTGACGGCATTGATGTCCGTCAAATGCGCGAGCTGGACAGGCTGCTGTGGGTCCCTGGGGCACCAGCGTGTTGGATTACACGTGCGCTCCTTCAGGAGGCCGCGGAACTGGAGCGAGCGATTGCGCGATTTGATCCCCTGCCCAGGAAGCCGCTCATGAATCGCTTCGGTCACGTGGTCGAGGCCTTCTCCTCGGGCGTCAATCACCACCACGTGGAAAAGCGCCTCCATCAATTCGTTCGCTGTGTGGAGGGCCTCATCCGTCCGGACATCGGGTCCACCGAAAAACAGTTCAAGTCTCGCACCGAGCTGTTCCTCGGGCCGAAGCACCATAGCCTGATCGAGCAACTCTACCGGATCCGGAGTGCAGTGGAGCATCTCCATGATCCGCTAACGCCGATCATGGCGGGATCCGTTCCCGACCAAGTCCGGATCCTGTTCCAGCGGGCATACCAGGCCGAGGCCCTGGCCAGGTACTGTGTGAAACGCCTGCTCCTCACGCCCGACCTCTGGCCGCATATCAGGGATGATAAGGCACTCGCCGCCTTCTGGGCGTTATCATCGGAGGAGCGGATGCGCCACTGGGGCCCTCCGTTGAACATGGACTTGGTCTCGAGCGAATTTGCTCCCGAGCAGATCGACAACGGCATGCTTGGCGTCGCCTAAGGATGGGCAGCGGGACTGGGAGCGCCCCGAGGAGTTGAGGCAGGGCCTTGCGCATGACTCCAGATGACGTATCGTATGCCTACGAACTCCGCGTCAGCTCGCGCGCTCGCCGCGTCCGGCTAGAAATCTCCCAGGAGAAGGGACTCCTGGTCGTTGTCCCGCAACGATTCAAGCTTGCCGGGGTCCCCAACGTCCTCCAGTGGCATCGGGACTGGATTCGGTCGACCTTCGCGCGCCTGGCGCACCGACCGTCCCCTTCCCCGAGGGCGCCCTGGCGGATCCCTGCAGAAATCGCGCTTCGCGCAATCGGGACCACCTGGCAGGTCTCAGCGCGTTCCACAGATGTCCGGTGGGTCGCGGTCCACGAATCCCGAGGGCGCCAGCTAACCCTGGCCGGCCAGACCACCGAGGAGCGAGCGTGCCGGGAGGGCCTCGGGCGTTGGCTCGTCCGGCAGGCCCGGATGCATCTTCCGCCGCGCCTGGGGGCGCTGAGTCAGCAAACGGGCCTCCGCTATGGGCACGTGTCCGTCCGACGGCAGAAGACACGGTGGGGGAGCTGTGCGCGGGGCGGCCAGATCTCGCTGAACGCCCGCCTGCTCTTCCTGCCCCCAGAGTTGGTCGACTACGTCTGTGTGCACGAATTGTGTCACGGGGTGCACTCGAACCATTCCACGGCATTCTGGACGCTCGTGCACCGACATTGCCCAGAGGCACCCAGCCGGCGTGCGGAGTTGCAGGCAGCTGGGCCGTTCGTGCCCTACTGGGCGTAACCTCGCCTACGCACGCCACAACGCGGATGCCGTCTGGCGGAATTTCGAGGCTAACGCGCTCTTGACCGTGACTCGATACTTGGGCAACACGACCATCAAGAAGCTGCTGGCAGACGTAACGATCGGAGCCGAAGCTTGAGGTCGTTCAGGGATGAGTAGTTCGACGACGCGCCTGTATCGCATCGAGTACATTCCCGTCCAAGGTTCCCGGAACCCTGGTGCTCCCGAGTGCAAGACGTAGCAGCGGAGGGGGCGGTGGGCGAGGCCTTTGGCCAGAGTCCGGAGGAGCTCTCGCACCAGGGCAAGTCCTTGCGCTTCGGGAAAGACGGTGGAGTAGGGGTCTGGACCGGCAGTCGTGTGCACATACCTGCCGATTCCCAAGGGTTGGCCGCCTGCGCACAGGAACCGCCCAAGGGTGACGGCTCGATTTGGCAGGTGGGCGTAAATGAAATGCGTGCTCCGGGGGAAGCCGATCGCGATGGCCGCGACCGTCAGGTACTTTGGCTGCAGCATCCAGGGCATCCAGTGATTCCGCCATGCTCTTGGGCCGTGCATCCGGCAAGTGGCTTGACGGCGTCTCCGTTTCGGTGGCCTCGGGTTCGCCAGCAGGGCCAACCGCTGGCGCTGGCCTCCGACCGGGTGGATTTTCCCAAAGAACCAGGAACCAGCAATGACAGGTTTCTGCAAGCCCGCCGAGTAACGCTGCAAGAATGCCGGCTGGCTTTGGGCGGGTGTCGACGTTGATGTGGAATTGCGGAGAGACGAAAAAGCCGCCCTACCGGGAAGTTAGAATGGTATGCAACACGCCGTGTTGTTTTGGCGGTGAGGCAGCAACCCCCTCGGACCTGTTTCTAGGCGCTCGCTGGACTCGATGCTAGAAGCGACCCTGCGCCCCAAACATAATACCCACTGGGTGAGCGTGGTTCAGGTTGGAAAGGCCCGTCCGGATCTCGGGCTCAGCTACGGGCAGGATCGCCGCAGGACGTGGGCGCGATCGCGAAGTTGGAACGTGGTGTGGACGGTGCCCTCCAAGTTCTCGACAATTCATTCACAGCCTCCAGAGGCGAGCCTGAGGAGCGCAACAGGAGAGGGGGAATAACCTGCCGGGCATGGCTATTTCTCCGAGCGCAGGTCCTGCGGTGCTTGCGGTTCGGGGTCGGGCTGATTGTTCCAGTAGGGAGTGTGGACGGACAGGGCCCACGGCTCCGCTAACTCGGCGTCCAAGAGTTGCTGGTTGATGACGAGCTCTGGTGATAGCTCCTCCTTGGGGTTGTGGGCCGCAAAGACCACGACCAGCGGATACCCCTCGGCATCTCTCTCATCGTACTTGTGGACGACGAGGCGCTTCTCCAGACAGCACTTCACGAGGAAGTCGGTCGCCGCCTGCTCGGTTTCTGACGGGATCGTGATTCCCAGGAGGCGTGCAGCTCCGACGCCCGCGATCTTCAGAGTGCGACCGTCGATCACCGCCGTGATCCGCCGACCCTCCTGGATCTGCTTGGCCGTTCCCACCGTGAGGTGGAGCACGCTGCCTGCCTGCTCCTTCGCCTTGCCGACCACCGTGTCGACCACTGGCGTCACCTGCCTGCCCAGAACGTCTCGGCAGTTGCGCTTCACGCTCGCGATGGCCTCCTTGACCTTGAGATCCCACTCGGAGGTCACGCTCCCGTCGCCGTTCACCCACTCGGCCAGCTTGTTCACGGAGTCGCAGGTCATACTCGTCCGCTGGTCCTGGGGCTGCATGATGAACCAGCCAGCCCCGGCCAGCGCGCCCAGGAGGAGCATCGCGCCGGGGGTGATGCGTCCGCGGGGATCAGCCATCGTGCCTGTCCTGGAGGGACGGTACCCCTCGCCCGTCTTCGGTGATGGGAGCGCATGCTTCCCGGTCCCTGGCGGGGCCCGCCACGTCTCTCTCTGGCTGGATCGCCCCGGGATTCTGCTGGTGCCCGGCGTCGGGGCTGGCCGTCGTCGCGGCCGCCAGGATTGGCCCCCAGGGATCGATCCACGACGGCGTACTGGGCTTGGGGGTGAACTTGGGGCGACTGGGCCAGCGCTCGAGCACCTCGACCGGGAGGCGCGACCGCGTGACGAGCCAGCAGGCAAGCCACACTCGTCGTCCCACGTCAACCTGCCAGAGGGTCCCGCGTTGCCCATGGTGCTCCTCGACGAGCCAGCCCAGCTTCCGGAAGGCCGCGGCGAGATTGGACGCCGAGGCATGCGGGACGGGGATCTTGGCCCCTGTCGCGTTGTTGATCTCCTGGGCGCTGATCTGCAGCCGGCCGCACTCCTGGACCGTCAGCTGACCGCAGAGCCAGTGCCGGAGCCTGGTGTCCAGCAGCATGACGAGGTCCGTGTCCGGGATGGTGAGCCCGGCGAACATGCTGAGGGCATTGACCTCCAACTGCGGCAGGGCGGCCACGAGCGCCTGGGTGAGACGGTCCACCAACTCCGGCTGGACGGGGACCACCTGTCTTGCCTCCGCGGCTGCTTCCGGGGCGGTCGCAGGGGCTACGGGTGGTGGGGGCGTGACTGCTGGAGCCTCCGGCAGTGCCGGGGCGGCTAGTGTCGCCTGCTCTGCCGCTGGCGCCCCCGAGGTCACCTCGAGGCAGCGGACCGAGAGCGCCGCCGCGGCCGGACCGGGAGGCGCAGCGGCCGAGGGGACGACCGGAGCTGGCGCGACCGGTGCAGGCCCGGGGAGTGGTGTGGCGGGAGCCGTGGTCGAGAGGACGGCGGCGGGCATCTGCGCTCCCGAAGGCGGTGGCGTCGGCACCACGGGCACCGCGATCTTCTGGGCCTGCCCACTCGACCCGGCCCCTACTGCTCGGTCCACCTCCCAGCGCGCCGTCTGTTTGTGCGCCTGGGCGAGGATCGCCAGGAGGGAAAGCGCCCGCTGGCTCGCGTCCAGGGGGACCCTCGTCGGGGCGTGGTGGAACCGGACCGCGATCCGGAGGTCTTCCCGCTCGTCGGCGGGCAGCGCCTGCCACTCGGGAAGGGCCGTGAGGATCTGGCTGCTCATCCGATCGTGGTGGCGCAGCACGCGAATCCACCGGTCGGCCTCGCGCTGGAAGGTCACCAGCTTGCCTAGGTCGTGCGCCAAGGCGAGCTGCTCCACCAGGGCCGGGAGCAAGGCCGCGCGCTGGGCCAGCTCGAGCGCTCGCTCTCGGATGGCCACCACGTGCTTGCCCAGGCTTGTGTCTCCGTGGTGGCGCGAGGGAGTCCCGTCTGGCTCCGGCACGTCCGCCGGCCAAGACGAACAGGCCAAATACCGTTCCAGGACCGCGACCGCCAGCTGGCTCATCGGCTGGAAACTCGCTGCCCAGGTCGGTCGGGACCGCGGGGCCGCCAGGCGGAGTGCGACGGCCCAGCGTTCGAGTCGAGTGGGAGAGTAGGGTTGAGCGGCCAGCTGCGCCGCGGGGAGAGGGCAGGGAACGAAAATCCCCTCGTATCGGATCCCCATCCGGGACTCGCACCGGCGTGGCAGACCGCGGCCTTGCCACCACTCCGCCATGTTCTGGAGCAGGAACAGGAGGGCGCCGAAGCCGCACACGCCCACCAGGCACGCCTTCCAGAGCCAGAAGACGTACTGGTCGTGCGCCGCCAGCAGGATCGCTTGCGCGGCCTGCAGCTGGCTCTGGAGGTACACCTTGTGGTGGCGGAGCGCCTCGACTACGACCTGCGCCTCCGCGCTCTCGGTGTGTGGTGCGAGGTACCGTCCGACCACCGCCATCGCGGGGAGGCTTGGGCCTGCCAGACGCAGCCCCAGCTCGGCGAGAGCGTAGAACAGCGCATCGAAGAAGGCGAGTGCGGCGGCGAACGTGAGGAGACGCCGCGGGTAGAAGCCCTCCTGCTGGATTTCCGTCGGCTTTGCGGCAAACATCGAGCGTCCCTCGACTCAGTCCGTCGGCCCGAGGGGCCAGCTTCGTTGACAGGGCCGGTCCGGTCGCGCACACCCCGTGGCCCGAGGCCGACGCCGCTGCCGGCGTTCCGTGCGCCGAGTCGTGGCCCGGCCGCTCAGAGCCGTGTGGGCTGACCCGTCAACGGGACCCAAGGGAATCGCCCCCTCCCCTCCCTCACCTGACGTTCCCCCAGAGCCGGGCGAACGCCGTGCGTCCGCTGCTCCACATCAGACGGAACATGGCCAGGAAGGCCTGGGCCAGGACGCGGAGGATCACGAGCATCGTTGTGAGGGCCGCGAGTACTGCCGCCTGGGCCAGGAACCTCGATGGGGCCCAGAAGAGGGCGCCAACCAGGAGGAATCCGCCGAGGAGGATCCAGGAGCCGACCGCCGGCGCGAGGGTGGGCCAGAGCCAAGAGGACACCTGGTCGCCGGCAACATAGAGCAACCCGCAGAGCACGAGATAGAGCAGACAGCCCATCACGCCTCCGCTTCGCTGTCGGCTGGCTCCGCCCGCTCCGGCTCAGCGGGGGGTGCCGGGGCCGGTCCGAGGATGGTGAAGTCCTGCGTCTGCCGTTTCCGGGTCGGCCGCTTGCCGCCGGTGCGCGTGGTGCTCGTCCTCGAGGCTTCCCCGGTCCCGTTCCCACCCCCCTCGGACACGTTCGCCGTTTTGGGAAGCGCCTCGATCAGGTTGAGCCCGCGCGGGTTGTTCCGGGGCACCGGCTTCATCTCCTCGTGCCCCGCCTCCGGCAGTTCCAGATACACCAGTTGGGCATCCTCGTGCAGGCTCGCCCCAGTGTCCGGGTCCTGGATGTACAGGACCGCCTGGCCCGTTCGCTGATGCATGAGCTGCTCCGGTCGGATTACGTAGTCGTACCGCTCCTGGACGCCGTGCGATTCGCTCTGGCCGTTGTTCGACCGATCTGGCATCGGGCTCACCCACGCCGCCGAGCGGCTCTGGGTGCGGGCCGTCATCCTCGAGCGGAAGAGCGCGATCTCCTCGCCGACGGTCTTGGCCATCGTCTCCGCGGTGGGGAAGTCCCCGAGCTTCATGATGACCTTCGTCGAGCAGTTTCCAAAGATGAAGTCCTGCTGCTGCCTGCTGGCGATGGCGAACCCCGAGGCCACCTGGGCAGCGGCCACGAGTCCCACCCCCGCCGAGCGGGCCTGCTCGAAGAGCCGCTCGATCCCCTCGACGTTCATGTAGGCGGAGGCCTCATCCATGAGGACGAGGTAGGGGATCCGCGGACGGTCATTCCGTTGCTGCAGGGTCCCGACCGCCTGTTTCAGGTCGGCGATCAGCATCCGCGCCATGGCGGTGGCGGTCTCGGTCTCCGCCAGGATCGGGAGCGCCACGTAGACGATGAGCCCGTGGAGGAGGGCGTCGAGGAGATCGAGGGATGGGCCGGTGTGGTTCATGATCTTGCCGAGCTCGCCCCAGGCGTACGCCGACACGTAGGAGGGGGCCCCGCCCACCATTTTCTTCATGCGCTCGATGTCGAGTTGCCCCTTCTGGTTCCGGTAGTTCGCCAGGAACGAGGTCAAGGCCGAGTGCTCCTCGGTCCCTGGCGGACAGGTGCGCTCGAGCCAGAGGAGGGCATCTGCCGAGGTAAGGGCCTGGTACACGTCGTTGAAGGTGATCAGTGGATTGATCCGAATCATGGCCCCGAGGATGGCGTGGAGCGCGGTATTGGCCTGCCCGCGCCAGAAGTCCGCCTCACCCTTCCCCGCGCTCGCGCCCCACAGGGCCATGACCCGGGAGAGGATCTCTTGCAGCCGGCCGCGGAGCAGCGGGTTCCAGGTGTGCGAGATGGTGGGATCCGGGGGCCAGAGCACCCGGATGTCCTCGACCCGGTCCGCGTGCCGGCAGAGCGCTAGGACGGTTTGCAGGGACTCCTTGTCGACCTTGGCGTCGATCATCAGGCAGCCCCCGCCACGCTGGATCTGCTGGGCGAGCAAGGAGAGGAGCAGTTGCGTCTTGCCGGAGCCCGAGCTTCCCAAGACCAGGGTGTGATACTGCAGGCTATGGTTACTGAGCCGGATCCACCCTGCCGTCTTGCTCCAGCCCACGGTAAGGGCATCCCCCACGGGCGCCGGCGTGCGCGGCTTGCGCATGTCGTTACTCACTCGGTCGGACACCAAGCAGAACGCCCCGAGGCCCCCCGCAAGCAGGAGCAGGATCAGGAAGAGGGTCTTCAAGGGCAGGTAGAGGCTGCCTAGCGCCGCGTGGAGAAGGACGAAGCGAGGCAGGGGGAACAGGGGAAAGCCCGTCGCCAGGGCGAGGAGGCCAAAGAAGCACCAGGTCCACCGACTTGAAGAGCCCATCGCGCGTCTCGCCTTCGCTCCGTGCGGCCCGGGGAAGAGCTGGCCGCTGTTCGCAGGCAAGCATAGGCAATGCCGCGGCGGTGTCGAGAGCATCTTTCTGCAGCCATCTGACGAATGGGCCGCTTCTCGATGACAGCTCTCGGTGACGGCCTTCGAAGATGCAAGAAATGTTTCGCGCCCATCTGGCGCGCGGTTCCCGCTTCCGTTGCTACGCTGGAGACCGCGCTGAAGGGGTAGAAGTAGAGAAATTACGGGTGCGCTTGGGGTGGAGGTCTGATGGAAAACACGAACTCCTCCGGTCTGCCGCGCGATTTCATACGAGACCGGAGGCATTAGCTAATAGTTGCAGAGCTTCTCTAGCTCCGAGGTCGCGGCGACGATCGACGCGACCGTGCGGCACGATACCGAGATGCGGGTGGAGAAGAACTTCGTGGGATGTCCGTGTAGTCTTGCTGTCAAAGGTCCGCCGATCTTCTGGCGATGAGCGCGCTGACCTCGACGATTTCGCTGAATTCGCCAGCCGGGGAGAGGCGCGCCAACCCTGCCCGCAGCGCTCGCTCGAAGGCGGGGCGCCGCTCGCCGAGGGTATCGGGGGACGTGGTGGAAGACGAATAGGCGCGGCCGACGATCGCGTCCGCGTCCAGCCGGCGCGTGACGATCACGCCGTGACGTTCGAGCGAGGAGAACGCGGAGCGCAGCAGCACCACCTCCTGCGGCTCTTCCAATTGCTTCCGCTCCCGGCGCTCGGCGGCGACCGCGGGCACGAAGTCTTCGCGGAGCCGCTCGACGAGGGCCCGCCAATCCGCGCCGTGGGTCGCAATGGGCTTGTCACCGAACAGGGCAATGCCCCCGCCAGGCTCGATCAGGTGATCGAGGACCGCGAGCGTGGCGTCGCGATCCATCCAGTGGAACGAACGACCCAGGGTCGCGAGCCGGAAGCGGCCGAGCGTCAGAGTGAGGTCGTAGGAACTGCCCTCGATCGTCTTCACGGAGACCCCCGCCGCTGCGGCGCGCTCGCGGGCGGCCGCGAGCATCCTCGGCTCGGGATCGAGTGCGGTGACGGTCGCCCCGAGGCGCGCGAACGCGATGGCAAGCTGACCCGGCCCACAGCCCAGATCGAGCACGGGACTCGCGGATTCAAGCCCGAGCCGGTCGGCGACGAGGGCGATGAGCCGGTTCGGGTACGGAACGCGATACCGCAGGTAGTACGGGACCGTGGATTGGAAGCGGTGGGGGTCGAAGGGAACCGTCATGGTGGCACTAGCAGGAGTCTGGCGCTGCGCTATGTAGACATCAGATCATACGGGATGTCCCCGAGAAGCTTTCCCCAGCGGCTCACGGCCTTCGTGACCTGGTCCAGGGCCGTGCAGTACCCCACCGGGTCGAAGCCATCCGGATCGCTACGGAGGAAGGTCAACATGGCTTCGCACTGTTCTGCGATCGCTCCGACGAGGGCCCGGGCCCGCTGTCGCACCGGGGCCGCCGGATCGATGAAGCGTGCGGGCAATTTTGCCCGGGTGAACTCAATCCGCTCGCTCCCGCCTCTTGCGTTGTACACCTCGTCGGTTGCCAGCCGTAATCCATTCTCGAAGGCCCCTTCGAATTTCATCCAGAGTCCGCTGAACTGGGCGGCCGTGAAGTCCGGGTGCTCCTCCATGAACTTGTGGAGCTCGAACAGTGGGGCCATGGTCTTCTCGATCACCTGGATGGCCCGGGTCCGGTGATTCACCTCCGGCTGGCCGGAGGTCCCCCGGGTCTCTGCGATAACCTCCGGGGTAACGGCAGACACATTGCGTGTTTTCATGGCCCTCTCTTTGTATCTTACCGCAATCGGCTTGGAAAGCATAAGCTGGTGCACCGAGGGCAAGAATCCAACAAAGCTAAAAGGGGCAACTTGTCCGGTCTCCGCGTCGAGCTAGTAGCCGGATCCATCACGCCGCTGGAGGAACCGGCAGTGTCAGTCCGGTGGTCAGTGTCCTATTCTGATCGAAAGCGACCCGGCGCGCTGCATCCCCCCGTACCGAATCAGCCATTTTCCGGTTTTCACTTCAGATCCATCAGTCACTTCGGGGAGATGGACCATTCCATTCATCTTTCCGTAGAAAAAGTCAGCATAGCTATCGGCCCTCTTGGTACTTCACTCGAGTCAATAATGCGTCAAGAAGAGCACTGTAATCCTCTTTCGAGAAAATAATACTTTACAATGTTGCCCGCAACGTTATATAAGTCAATTCACTCCTGCGGCTCTTTGCTCGCATCCGTGGAAAGGAGCGTCCTTCGGAAAGCGTCAAGGATAAGCAGGGGACCCGGAAAGTTCTTTGCGGAGATATGGCAATGCATCAAGCAGTGGCTGTGCTAGAGGCAGGGGCGATCGGACCAGTGGAGAACACGGACAGGCGGCTCATGCTGCTGTCGGAGGTCGCAGAACGGGTAAACGTGGACCGGCGTGATCTGAACGAGTGGATCAATCTGGGATTGCTCGATCCACGACCGATTGAGGTCGGGCTCAAGGGTCGGCGGACCATCGGGCCCGGGAGGGCCTCAATCCCGTACCGCCCATTGGGCAAAGGGTATCTGGTGTCGGAACTCGACGGAATCCGTCAGCAAGTGGAAGCGCTAAAGCAACGCCGGACGTGGCAACCCTACAAGGAGGCTGCCCAGTGATCCAGGCCCTGACGATCCTCTTCTTCGCCATGGCGGCCCTCCTGGTCTTCTCCGTCTGGCAGCGCGCCCAGGCACAGATCGCCGCCGATGTCCCCAAGGGGTATCGGGTGTTCTCGGCCGATCTGGGGCACGACACCCGACTGGACAGCCGGGGCGCCATCCTGCTGCGCGACAATGAGTGGGGGATCACGGGAAAGGTAGACCTTCTGCTCCAGAACGTCGCAACCCGTGCCGTGATTCCGGTAGAGTACAAGGCGGCGTGGCACGGATTTGAGCCCGGGAAGGCCCAGCCGAGCCACATCCACCAGCTCGCCACAGCCCTGGTCCTCTGCGAGGGAGACAGCCGGGTGGGGCAGTCGCCGCCTGAGGGGTGGATTCGCTACATTGACGAACGCGGGGCCCTGGTCGCCGCCGGCGAGGTCCACATTCAGAACACGCCGGAGATCCGGGAGCGGGTCATCGCGACCGCCCAGCGGATGCGCCGGGCCCTCGTGACCAGCGAGGAGCTCCATCGCGATCACCGCTCCGTGGCGAAGTGCTGCCGGTGCGCTCTGCGGGACACCTGCGGCGAGGTCCTGGTCGCCTAGCGGAGAAGAGACGCCATAAATGGACGCTGGAAGCAGATGGAGAAGAGCAATCGGGCGCCGAAGCCCCGGCCCGACCGCCCGGATATTTCCGCCAACGAGATCCAAGACTTCTTGTACTGCGCCCGAAGTTGGTGGTTGCGCCGGGTCCAACAGGTGGCCATCAAGACCCCCGAGATGACGGCCGGGACCCAGGCCCATGCCCTGGTCGGACACCTCGTGGCCGAGACCGTCGTCCTCGAGCGCGTGGTGCGGGCTTGTACCGGCTTGGCCGTGCTGATCGCGGGGGCGATCGGCTACCTGTGGCTCGTCCGGTAACCGGACCGGTACAAGAGAGATGCCATGCCTCTCATCATGCTGTTGGCTCTACCGATCTGCGCGGTCGTTCTCGCCATTCGCACTCACCGGCAGGCAGTGAAGCGCGGCGAGGATCTCGGGGTCGTCGGGCTAGCTGTCCGGTTGTGGGCGTACGGTCAGGTCCTGGGGCCCCTGCTCCTCGGCTTGAGCCTCCTGGCCTATCTGATCGGGGTGGTCTGTTTCATGGATGGGCCGTCAGCCCCGAGACACCCCTGGTAGGCCGGTGCCGCGGCTTACTCCTCGAATCCCCTCCGCCTCATCGGGAGGGGATTCGGGTTTTCAGGGGGTGCCGAAGAAACGCTCATGGCCAGGACCGGTGCCGGCCGTGGAGTGCATCGCCCTTGGCTTTCGGGTGCCTTGATCAGAACGGCAGGAATCGCTTATAGAACGGCTTGTACCCGCCATCTTGCCCCTTGACGCCTGCCACGACGTTCTCAGCGACTCGGACATCCGCATCGGACTTCAGCGCCCCAAGCGTCTGCGGCTCCTGTGTGAGGCCCTCGCGCATGAGGGCCTGGCGGCTCTTCATGGCCTCCGCGCTTGGCACGGCGTGGCCGCCGGGGGAGCTGCCCGGCTCGCCCGGGAGGTGTGGGTGACCCGGGGCCGGATGGGGCTGGCTGCTGTCCGTGGCGTGAGGGTGGACCGGGTGCGGTTTGGAACCCTTGGGATTCTGGGTCGCGTGCGCGAGGGCCGTCGTCGGTGCTGGATCGCCGGTGGGCATCAGCGTGCTGCCCGAGAGCACGGGGGCACGAACGGCCCGGCCGAAGGCCGAGAGGGGATCCAGTGCCGCCGGATGGTCAGCCGGCGAGGGCGGCGCCCCCGGGGTGGTGAGTGTCGTGTGCACGCCCTGGAGCGTGGTCCGTTGCGCCTCAACGTCGCGTTCGATCCGCTGCAGGGCCTCCAGCCCCTGGGGGTTGGCCTTCAGGGCCTGCTGGGCCAGCTGGCCAAGCGCTTCGCGGCGGTTCGGGTCGAGGAAGAGGTTTCGCATCTCACCGTAGAAGCGGGTGACCGCCTCCTGCCCCTGCTCGGTCGTGCGGGCCGCGTCGAGGCTCCCGTATTGCGCGCGGTAGTGCTGGTCCCAGTAAAGCAGGGCCATGTCGGTCTCCCTGGACATCGACAGGGTTACCGAGGCCGCCTGGGTTCGCTCCAACTGCTCCCGGGCCGACCGCTCGGCAGACTGCGCGTGGTCCACCGAGTTGATGGCGCTTGCGGCCTGGTCGAAGCTATAGCGCTGATCGTGGCTGCTGGCGATCTGGGATCCTTCTGCGAGGGCATCCCGGAGGCTGCGGTCGCGCGCCACGGACCGCGCGAAGGCGTTGTCGAAGCTGCGGGCCTGGGTCTCGTTCAGCGTGAAGGCGCCCATAGTCTGCCCGTTCTTGGACGCGGTGACCTGAAGCTGGCTGGTGGCTCCGGTCCCGAGGACGGAGAGGCCGAACGACATGCCGTCTTGCGCGGCCAGCGACCGGACGCTGCTCTCGCTTTCGGTGTTGGCCATGGCCTGCTGCAGCGCATACCCCACGTGTTTGGAGGTGACGCGGGTGATCGCGTCTGCCAGCCCGCTCGAGGCGGTGTGGGTCTTGCTCACGTCCTCGGACTGAAGGCGGTGGACCAGGTCGCCGATGGCGAGCCCGATGGTCCGGGCGGCGCCCTGCGTGGAGCGGTCCGTGTTCGCAAGGGCGGAGGCGTACCCGCGCCCTTGCGAGGCGGCCTCCGTTTGCAGCTGCTGGAGCCCCGCGTTCGGGGCGGAAAAGAGCGTGCCCTGGGAGGACACCGACAGGCCGAAGCCGTCGTCGGATCGGAGGTTCATGAAGGTTTCCCCCCCGCTCCCCCAAGTGGTGTTCCGCATCCCGCTGCCGATCGCCGTGACCGAGACGGGAGTGCTCCGGGATCCGAGGATGTCGTGGGCCACCGGCTGCCCCATGGGGTCCGTCCCCAGCATCTGGGTGTGGGGCACGAGGTTCCGCTGGTCCATGGTCACGGTGCCGGCGTTCACGTTCCCCACCGCTGCCTCGACGCCCATCCCGGCGCCCGTGTGCCATGGCCCGTGCTGCACGACCTTGGTCATGGCGTACGAGCCCCCGAAGATCATGCCGCCGAGGAGCATGACGCCGACGGCCACCGGGAACCCAGAGGCCGCATAGGCATAGTTGAAGGTGTTCGTGACGGGCTGGGTGGCGGCCACCGACATGCCCCAGTCCATCTGGTTGCTGTAGAGCCCCGCCTTCCCCGCCTGCATGTAGAGGATCCGGTTGGCGAAGACGTAGGCCAATGGCCAGAGCTGGAGCCAGAGTGCATTGCCGAGGACCTGGGGGAAGATCCGGGGCATGACGATGATCAGCGGGATCCCAAAGAGGAGGAAGCCGTAGAAGAGGAACTCAAGGGTCGCGTGGAAGAAGGGGAGGATCTGCTGGATCATGAGGCCCGTCGTGATCCACGCGGAGGTCTGCTGGGCCTCCGCGGCACTGATGGCCCATGCCGTGAGGACCCCGTTTTGGCTGCTGAGGGCGGCGTTCGCCTGGATCGAGGGGATGAGCTGGTTGGCCGCGAAGCGGACCTTCAGGAGATCCACGGCATTCTGGCTGAGGCCGAGGACGTCCTGGGCCGCCGTGTCGATCGCCGGCAGGACCTGGGTCGTGTCCGTCTTGCCGATGGTCTGACCGATGATGGCCAGGAGCTGCGGGTCTTGGGCCGCCTGGCCGAGGCGCGGCAGGATGATGCTATCGAAGGCCTCCGGGCAGCGCTGGTCCTCGAGGGGCTCGGCGCAGCCATCGGGGAGCCCATCGCTGTTGCACTGGGAGGGGAGGAGGATCGGGATGGCCGGGTTCGTGCCCCCGAGCATCGCCTCGGCCGTCTTCGCCTTGACGATCTGCTCGACCGTCGTGTGGCCGCTCTGGACGTCCGGGATGATGCAGAGCCGGATGTACGCGTCCAGGTCCGTGGCGAGGTTCAGGTCGATCAGGGTCGCGTCCAGGGTCGTCTGCACGACGCGGGGGCCCCACCCCAGGCCGGACTCCGTGAACCTCCCGTAGTAATCCACCGGGTAGATGGCCTGCTCGATTTTCTCGGCCAGTTGTTCCCCGAAGAAGCTGCTGGCGTGGCCGATCACCGCGATGGGGAAGGGGACCCCGGAGACGAGGTCGGTGCTGAGCGCCACGCGGTCCACGATCGCCACCGTGGTCTGGAAGCTCGGGTTGCAGAGGATGCCGACGATCCCAGCCGTGAGCGCCACGTGGGGGATGGCCAGGAGGGCCTGCTGGCCCCCCAGGGCACTCGGGATCGCGGCAAACAGGCCGGCGAGAAGCGCCACCAGTCCCGCTACCTTCATGGCCGAGGAGAGGCCACCGTTCTCGCTGGCGAACAGGGCAATGCCCTGGAAGGCGCTCTTGAGGAGCTCGCCGTTGCCGTAGGTGGTGACGTCCCAGACGTTCGCCGCGGACGCCGGCGTGGGGAGGGCGAGCAGGCCGATCGCGAGGATCGGGAGGGCCAGCCCGAGGCTCCCGCGGATCGGTGCGCGCCTCATCAGTGCCCCATGGGCGATGCGGATCGCAACAGCTTCCCCGAGAAGGCCGTGTGGCGGGAGAACATGCTGCTACTGCTGCCCGCGTTCGCCGTCGTGATGCTCGCGAGGTCTTGGAGGATCCGGAGGGTGTTCATGAGGTTCCCCTGGGCCTCGGCGAACTGTTTGTCCAGGGTATCCCGCCGCTGGGCGAACAGCGTGTTGAAGGTCTCAAGCTCCCCGCTATTCTTTGCCTTCTGCGATTCGGCAAAGATAGTATCGCCGAGCTGCCGGACGTAGACTCGGAGGATCTGGACGGCGAGGTACTTGCTCGCGAAGCTGATCACCATGTCGCTCGCGCCCGGCACGTTCTGGCTTGCCACCATGAGCCGCGTGAGCGGGATACCGGTGATATCGGTGGTCAGGTATTGGCTCAGGGGGCTCTTCTTCCGAGAGCGAAGATCCGACTGGTAGGTCCCGAGCTGGCCGCGGATCGTTTTGGTGAGTCCGAGGTAGGCGGGCGCCAGGGTCACCCGGGGGTTCAGGCAGAGGTCGTACTCGTCGCAGCTGTAGCCCTGCTTGTTCTCGTACCCCTCAAGGAGGTCGAGCACGTCCAGGCGGGCTGGAAACGGTGTGGCACTCTTTTCCCCTTCGGCGGCGAGTAGGTTGGTGACCACTGTTCCGAACAATGCCATGAGCTGCTCGCCGAAGTCGGTGGTGTACTCGGGCATGTCGCCCTCGATCCGCGAGTAGGCCGACCAGAACACGTTGACGCTGGTCGTCTTCGGCGGATCGAAGGGGTTCGACCCGGCATTCCGCCAGCGGGTGGTTTCCCGCTGCTCCGCCTGCGGGATGGCGCTCGGATCCGAGCCACAGACCGCGTCGCCCCCCCACCAGTCCTTGACCGCCCCCAGGTCGTTGTTGATCGCGATACAGTTGGTATAGGAGGTCTGGCGGAACTTGTCCGGGGTGAGTCCCGCTGCGGCAAACAGTCCTTTGGTCATCTGGCAGGAGTTCTTCAGATTCCCGGCCACTTCCCGGGCCATCTGCTCGAGCTTGGCGAGTACGGTGGCGCACTGCGGGCAGAGCGTTGTGAGGGCCATGTTGAACGCCATGCCCATGGCGTTCTGCGCAATGGATTGGAGGTACTTGACAAATTGGTCCATATCGATGAAGGAGAAGGCCCCTCCCATCAGGGAGATCCCGCCGCAGCCGGCGGTGAGCTTGGGCATGGAGAGGGCGAACGGGGTGGGGTTCCGGTTCGGGAACCGCATCTCGAAACTCCCGCCGGAGAGGTAGCCACGGGACTGGCCCTCGTAGAAGCCGGGCTTGGAGGTGGTCATCTGCCCCTCCCAGTCCTGGAGGAAGTTGTCGATGCCGCTCTCGAGGCCTGCAGTGGCGAGTGAGGGGAAACACGTCGTGGCGAGGAGGACCAGCACGAGGATTCCGGCGCCGCAGCGCAGGCGAGAGCGACGGATCCAACGGTATGCGAATCGCATCCACGGCCTCCGGAGCGTCCCGGACCGCTCCGACGGGCCCGCCGCGGTGGTGGCGGAGGGCCACCGGGTGGACCCGGCCGGAACAGTCCGGAGAGTGGAGAGTGCCGGTGACTGGAGTGAGGTTACGGAAGAACCAGACCGTCGCACCGTTACAATCTCCGGATCGGCGAGGGGGATTCCCCGCCACTCGAGCAGAGGGCCGCCGCGGTCGTGGTCACCCGGAGCGACCACCACGTGGGAGGCACCCGGGATGAAGGGAGGTGGCGTCGGTCAACGCCACCGTAGGCCCAAGGAATACGCCGCGCCAGCGCTGAACACGTGCCGGGCGGGAGCGACTCCCCGTGCTGGCATCCCCGAGAGCCGCCGACTCGCATGGAGGGTCCGAGCGCACAGGCCGCCAGCAGGACCCCGAGGACGTAGGGCAGCATGTACGTCCCGGCGGCACAGGCCACGCCAGTCATCAACGGCCCAAGGGATTGTCGCCGGGCCGCCGACCCCGCGCCGATCAGCAGCATCAACAGGGCCAATCGCTGGCTGAGCGACCGCCGAAGCAGTATGAGCACCGGCATATCCATCTGCGTGCAGTGCAGCCCACCGTCCGCCTCCGACGGCGCCACCAGTGCACAGACCACGATCAGACCTCCGCAGGCGCTACCCAGGGTCCCGTCAGCCCTCCCAGCACCACGATCGAACTGGCGCAGGAGCCCCGGTCCACCCGATGGGCCCAGCACCCGCACCGTGCGCGCTGCGACGTGAGCTAGAAGAGCGCGCTGATCACCTGGTCGATGACGCCGGGGCCGATGCTGGCGGCCGCCGCGACGCCGACCCCCCCGAAGAGCGCGCCGAAGGACTGGCGGGCGGCCGCCACGCCGATGCCCAGGATCAGGGCGATCAGGGCGAGCGCCTTGCCCAAGCTCCCCTTCGTCCAGTTCGAGATCAAGTCGTTCAGTTCGTCGAACGTGATGTCGTTCCCCGCGTAGGCGGCCGCGGCGCGGAGGCTCACCAGCACCGCCGCGATCACGAGCACGCGGATCAGCAAGCGAATCTCGGACTGGTAGCGGTGGGAGAAGGTGCGGATGCGCGACATGAGCGACTCCTTTCCGTGTGCGAGGGAGTTACTTCCGGGTGGTTGCCTGCCAACGCGCTATCAGGGCGTCGTAGGCGAGGTACCCGTCCAGCCGGGCGCCTGTATCCAGCACGAGCGTCGGGGTGCCGTGGATCTCGAGCGTGTCTGCCAGTGCCTTGATGTGGGCCAGCGGCGTGCGGCAGCCGGCGTCCACCCCGTCCAGCGTCTGGCCATCCATGATTGCGAGCAGCGCCGCCGCCGGATCCGGGCTGCACCAGACCTGCTTGCTCTTCAGCTCCGCCTGCGGGTGGAGCTGAGGCAGCGGCAGGAGGAAGACCTCCACTCCCACCCCGTCCTTCAGGAGGCCGGGCAGGGTGTCGGCGTGGAACTTCTTGCAGAATGGGCAGTCCACGTCCTCGAAGACGGCGATCCGCTTGGTCGATTTTGCCGGCCCGAGATGAATCGCCTCCGCAAAGGGGAGGTCCTGGAAGTTGACGGCATTGAGGGCGAGCAGCTTCTGGGCGGTGAGGTTCTTCCGGGCGGCGAAGTCGTAGAGTTCGCCGACGAGGACGTACCGGCCGCTGGCGTCCATGTAGACGACGCTCTTGCCGGACCGGACCTCATAGAGGTTCGGGATCGGCGTGGGCTCGACGGCCTCCACCTTGGACTGCGGGAAGAGGTGCTGGGCCGTCTCCTGCAGGCTGGCCGCCGGGCTCACACGGGGGAGCACCACGAGGCACCCGACGAGGCCGAGCATGGCGAGGCCGGATGCCCACACACGACTGCATGGACGAGTCTTCTTCACGCGTGCCTCCCGGGCTGCATAGACCAGGTGAGATCCATCGGGTAAGGGGGGACCGACGAGCACCTGGAGACGGCTAGTGCGTCATGTCCAGCAGGATCTCTGGAACCAGCGCTACCCCCTTCGACTGCCGCTCCTCTTGTACCAAACGCAGGGGTCGCTGCCAGGGCAGGTTTCTGCACATTCCATCGGCGTGAAATAAACTGGCGGGCTGGAGACAGCGATGGCGGCTCCGCACGATACGGGACCGCCATCCGATGCCTTCCAGTGAGGAGCGCGACAGGCGGGCCTCCGCCGAGACATCGCTCACCTGATCGTGGCCCGGTGCGGGGCGACTTGGCGCAGGCGATCCTTCATGCCTGACGGCTGGGTCACCGCTCCCTCGACGGTCACCCATGCGGGGGGTTCCAAGGCGTGCTGCCGGAGCCGCCACTCACCGGGCGTCGACACGCCCAGCTCCAGGCTCGGCCACTGCTTCGCACGCCTCGGGACCGCGTGATCGAGGGCGCTCCCACCGCACGTGAAAGAGATGCTGGCCTGGCCCTGGGAGATCCGCGTGCAGTGCAGGACGCTCGAGGGCCATGTGGCTGTCTCCACCTCTGGGGCCGGAGCACGCAGGCCAGCAACACGCCGAGCACGAGGATCCCGCGCTGTTCCCTAGTCCTACGGCGTCGTGGCACCGGCGCGCGCACATCCAGCGCTCGCCCGGACGCTCGCTGGCCTGAGCGCCCGGGCGAGCGGAGAGACATCCGGCTAGTTCTGCGGTCGGAGGGGGACGGTCACCGGACCCAGGTCCAGCGTCGCGCCGGAGTTGTCCGTGGCATACAGGTGCACCGTCGCCGTCTCGGGCGGGCTGTTCACCGGAACCTTCAGCGACCAGCCTTGCCTCACGTCCACCTTGAGCTCCGGGACCACCCAGCGGCGGATCTTGACGCTGCCGTCCGGATCGAGGCCATTCGCAGAGCACCGAAGTGTCGCGCTTGCGGTGCCCACCTGGGTCTTGGTGCAGTCGATCGTGCCGCGGGGGACCATGTTCTCCGCCACGTCCACCGTCTGGCTTGCGGTGAGCTCCTTCCCGGCTGCCGTCTTGACGGTCAGGGCAAACGTGTGGGTCCCCGGCTGGGTTACGGTCGCGCGGTTCGGCGGCCAATGGAGCGCGATGCCGTCGGCGATCCACGTTGACGTGGTGACCCGGTCTCGTGCGTCCAGCGCACCCGGCGGCACCGTGTACTTGAGGAGGTACTGCACCGGGGGCCGCTGGGCGCCACCGGAGCTGATCGTGATGTATGGAGCGTCCGTGGGCGGCGCCTGGACCGTGATGTCCTCCGACCAGGCGAAGGAGCCACTCACCGTTCCGAGCACCGCGAGGGACACTCGATAGGTCCCGGGCTGCGTGAAGGTCACCGCGAAGTTTGTGGACCCGCGGGTGCTCTTGATCGGCGGCGCGCTCGGGTCCGCGAGGCTCACCGCCGTCCAGCTGATCGTGATCCGCTCCCGCTTCACCGGGCTCTGGAGCTCCGTCAGTCGATAGCGGTAGGTCGTCGGGGCGTACGGTCCGTCGATCCCGTACAGGAATGCTACTGCCTGCAGCAGCGGCTCATCGATCAGCAGGCTGGCACTCTGCGTCACCGGCGTGCCGTCCTGCAGCGTGCCGGTGAAGACCAGGCTATACTGCCCGCTAATGTGCGGCGTTACCCCGTCCAGCAGGAAGCCACGCAGGCTCGTCTGGACGATGAAGGTGTTCGAGGTGGCATCGTAATGCAGCGGGAGCGTGGTACTCGGCCCGTTCACCATCGCCTGCCCGTCGGCCGTGCCGGTCAGGGTCAGGGTCAGCTTGGCCGAGCCCTCATCGAAGGCCGACGGGACCCCGACGCCCTCCGCGTCGAGGCCTGGTACCACGATGGTCACCCGCACATCCACCGGATAGATGGTGGGGGTGAGGTGGTACTTCCTGGCGTCGGGCCGGCTGTCGTTCGGCTCCGAGCTATACCCCGCGTTCAGGAACTGCACGGCGAGGTCCAGGTAGGGGGGTACCTGCGCCGGGATGACCACCTCGGACGGCTCCGTCTGCGTCCGGGTCTGCGACCCCTGCGGGGTGAAGTAGCCCACCACCTGATACGTGCCGGGGGCCGTGTAGGTGCAAGTCACGCTTTGACCCGCCAACATTTGGGCCGGGTGGGTGCCGCAGTCCACGAGGTACTTCGAGGCCGGGAGTTCCTCGGGGAAGGTCAGCGGCACCAGGATTGTCCGCGGCCCCGTCTGGGCGAGCGCGCCGACTTGGAGGCTAATGGGCGCCCCGCTGAGGCTCGTGTCCACCGCACCGCTCAAGGCCACGTTGCCCTGGGTCCGACCGCTGAAGGCCACGTGGTAGTCCCCGGGTGCATTCAGGAGCGTCTGCCCGGTCAGCGTAAGGCCGTCCGCGCTCAGCGTCAGGGTCACGGTGATCGCCGCCATCTGCGGGCGGGTGATCGTGAGGACCGACGTTTGCCCGAAGATCGGGTCCACGATTCCCACGACGGCTGGTGGCGCGAGGGTCACCGTCGCGTCCAGCACCGCCGGAAGGGTCGTGCTGACCGTCGCCCTGTTGGCTGGCTGACCATTGAGGGCGATCGTGATCTCCTTGACGGTGACGGGCACGGAGGCGACCGACACCGTCAGCGGCGCCGTGGCGACCCTCCGGCTCCCGTTCGGATCCGTGAACGCTCCGGTCACCGTGGCGCTGCCCGCCTTCGCGTAGGTGCACTCCCCCGTCAGGCCCGAGAACCCCTGAGCCGGGCGCGTGCCGCAGTCCGTGGTCGCATCGGCGCTCGGGGCATCCGCGGGCCAGTGGATGGGCACGCTGACGTTGGCCCCGTCTTGCACTGGCGGATCGGCCTGCAGCGTGATCGTGGCCAGGGTGAGCGGGAGCGCCACGCTCGTGGTGAGGCTCGATCCGCGCTGCGTGTGCCCGTCCAGGGTGAAGACGTAAGCCCCGAATCCGGACGGGGAGAAGCTCGCCGTATAGTGCAGCGCGTCGGTCCGTGTCGCGGTCAGCCGCGCGATCTGGGTTCCGTCCTTGGTCACCACCATCTTCGATGTGCCGAGATTCAAGCTGTCCGGGACGCCCACACCGTCCGCTGCGGTGAACGTCACCGGGAGTCCGATCGTCTGCGGGAGCGTATACAGGGTCCGCCCCGCCAGCGGCTGGTTGCCGAGCATCGGCACCAGCGCGGGCTGGTTCAAGGCCAGGGCGGGGATCGTGACCGTCAAGGGGGCTGTTGCCGTGTTCGGTGCCCCCACCGGATCCGTGAACCTTCCGGTCACGGTGTAGCTTCCGGCCTGGGTGTAGAGGCAAGTACCTGTCGGCCCGGTCACGGTCTGGGTCGGGCTCGTGCCGCAGTCCGCCACCATCTCCGTGACCACAGGGTCCGCCGGCCAGGTGATCGGCACCGCCACGGTCCACCCAACGCGCTGCTCGGCCACGCCAGCGGTCAGCGTCACGGGGGTCAGCGTGAGCACCAGGCTCCCCGTAGTGGTGACCGTGGCGCCGCTGCCGGTCAGCCCCAGGAGCGTGAAAGTGTAGGTCCCCGACGCCGTGAGGGACGCCGACGCCGTGTAGTGAAGCCCATCGATGCGGGTCAGCGTGAGCGAGCCGGCCGAGACCCCGTCCTTCGTCATCGCGATCGCGGACGAACCGAGGTTGAGTTCATCCAGGATGCCAATCCCCTCGGGCTGGGTCAGCGTCACGGGAAGTGACACCGGCGTCGGAAAGGTATAGACGTGGACCGATGCCGCGGGCTGCCCGTTGATCAGCGGCACGAGCGGCATGGTGCCCGGGCTGAGGGGCCGGACCGTCACCGTGGCCGGTGCGGTCGCCACATTGGCCACCCCGCGGGGATCCGTGTACCTCCCCGTGATCGTAAAGCTGCCGGACTTCGTATAGACGCACTGCCCGTCCCCGTCCAGTGTCTGCAGCGGGGTCGTGCCGCAGTCTACCGTCCGGTTGGCCACGGTCGGGCTGGCCGGCCAGTGGACGCCCACGGCCACGCTGGCGCTCGGGTCCTTCTGGGCCACCGGCTCGAGGGTGAGGGCCAGCGTATTCACCGTCAGCGTGACGCTGGCATCTGCGTGCAGGCTCTGCCCGCCAGTCGTCTTGGCCAGCAGGGTGAAGGTGTAGGTCCCGCTCGCCGTCAGGGAGGTCTGGGCCTGGAACGTCAGGCCATCCTGCTTGCTCAAGGACAGGGCCGGAGCGGGAATCCCGTTCCGGGTCACCTGGATGCTCGAGCTGGCGAGATCCACTGTGTCCGCGAAGCCGACCGTGCCGACCTTCTGGAAGCTGATCGGGAACGTGACCGGGACCGGTGTGCTATACACCGTCAGCGGCGCGGTCGCTGCCACCCCGTCCACGATGGCGACGAAAGGTTGCGCGGGGTCGAGCTGGAGCGGCAGGGCGGGGATGCTCAGGGTGCTCGTCCCCGCCGGGACGTTGGGTGTCCCCGTCGCGTCCGTGAACGTGCCACTGATGGTGTAGGTCCCGGCCGCGCCGTACTCGCAGCGCACACTCGCACCCGTGCGCTTCTGGGCAGGCGTGGTGCCGCATTCCACAATTTGGTTGGTTGTGACAGGCGTCGTCGGCCACTGCACCGGGACGCTGACCGCCTGCGTCGTCTCGGTCCAGCTTGGGGCTCCGACGCTCAGCGTGACTGGGCTCAGACTGAGGGTGAAGGTGACCGGTGACGTGCTCACTGCCTGTCCGCTCTGAGTGCGGGCGTTCAGCATGAGGGTGTAGGTCCCTGGCGCGGTCAGGCTGGCACTTGTTGTGTAGCTCAGGTCCTGCGTGTTTGCGAGCGCGAGGGTGCGCGGCGTTTGCCCCGTCTGCGAGAGGATCATCTTGGCGTTCGCGGCATCCAACGGGTCATAGACACCGACCCCGTCCGCCGGCGCGAACATGAGGGCAATCGCCAAGTTGGCCGGCAGGCTGTACACGAGGAGATCCGTCTTGCCATTGATCGTGTACGTGATCGGAGTGACCGTCAGCGCCTGCCACGGCACGTCCACCGTGAGCGGCGCGGTCGGGACGTTCGGGGTCCCCATGGCATCCGTGAAGCGGCCGACCACCGTGTACGACCCGCTTTTGGTGTAAAGGCAGGTGGCGCTCGTGCCCGTGGAGGTCTGGGGCGGGGTCGTGCCGCAGTCAATGCTCAGGTTGCTCGCGGCAAGGTCACTGGGCCACTCAATCTGGACGGTCACGACGCCCTTCCCCTGGGGATCGTGCTTCGTGAGCGTGATCGCGGTGGAATTCAGGGTGAAGGTCTGGGACGTTCCCACCGCTTGGCCCGTCAGGGTGTAGCCGCTGAGCGTCACCGTATACGCCCCGGCAGAGTTGAGAGCGGCCGTGCCGTCTGGCGTGGCCAGGGCGTACAGGTAGGTCACCCCGTCATTGCTCACCGCCGTGAGGGGCAGGCTCTGCGCCGGTTGCCCCGTTGGCGCGATCACCACGCGGCTCCGGTTGAGATCCAGCAGATCCGGGACCCCTGGCGTACTCGGGAGCGTGAGGGTCAGACCGAGACTGAACCGGGCGGGCAGGCTGTAGACCTGGACCGTCCCCGTCGCGGCGTGGGCGTTGACCGTCGGGGAGAAGGCGGTCAGGCTCCCCGCGACCGCGGGCACCGTGATCGGGACCGAGGGTGCCGTGAAGCTCTGTCCGTTCAGGACATAGGTCCCCGTGATCGTGTAGGTGCCCGGCGCGGCATAGGTGCAGACATCCGGGAGTACCGTGAGCACCGCCCCCTGGCCGCAGGTGACACTCCCACTGGTCGGCGCGCCGCCGGCCCAGGAGACTTGCGTCGTCACCGAGGAGCCGGCCGCCTGCAATGGTGTCGTCGCGATCGTCACGGGTTGCGCGATGATGAAGAGCAGGCTGCCCGCCGTGCCACCCCCCGGACCCACCGTGCTCACCCCGATGGTGGCCGTCCCCGCATTCTTGAGGCTCGCCGAGGGGATCATGGCAGTGAGGGTGGTCCCACCGCCGCTCACCGTGCTGGTCAGGGAGGAGCCGTTCCAGGTGATGCTCGATCCCGTCAGCACGCCGCCGGAGACGAAGTTGGCCCCGGTGACCATGACGGTGACCCCGGTGGAGCCTGCCAGCGCGGTGGTTGGCGAGAGGATGGTCACCGTGGGGCTCGGGTTCGCCACGGTGAAGGTGGCGCTGTTCGATGTGCCTCCGCCTGGCGTCGGGTTCGTGACGCTCACCGAGACCGACTGCGCCGTGGCGACATCTGCGGCCGTCAGGGTCACCTGAATCTGCCCGCCGCTGAGCCATTGCAGTGAGGTCCCGGATTTGGTCTGGCCCCCCCAGTTCACCGTGCTACCACTCACGAATCCGGTGCCATTGATGGTGATGGTGGGTGGCGGACTCCCCACCAGCACCGAGGGAATGTCGAAGGAGGTCACCGTCGGCACCGGGTTCTGCACCACGAAGGTGATCGTCCCCGCCGACTGCGTCCCCTTCGCGGGATTTCGCACGCCGACCTTGTGCGTCCCTGGCGTGGCCAGATTGGCGCCGGGGATGGTCGCGGTGAGCGACCCGTAGTTGTTCCAGGTCGTGGAGGTCAGATCCACGCCGTCCCAGGTGACGATCGCGCTCGGGTCGAAGCTGCTCCCGGTCACGGTCATCGTCACGCCCGAGCTTCCGGCCACAGCCGCGCTCGGGGTCGTGCTGCTGATGGCCGGCGTGGACTCGATGACGCTGAAGCTCGTGAGCGCCGCGCTCGGCCCGCCGCCTGGATCAGGATTGTAAATGGTGATCGGCACATTGGCCCGGGTGGTCTCGAACTCGCTGCCGGCGATTGTCACCTTCAGGGTTGAGGCATCCTGGAAGCTGACCGCGTTGCTCATGCCACTGGCCGGACAGACGTAGTTCGTCGCCCCCGCTGCGGGCACTCCGGCCGTCCCGGGGCAGTAGTAGTCCGAGCCAAACTTGACATACGCCCCGCTGACGAAGCTGCCTCCGGTGATCCGGAGCTGGGTGTCCGACGCCCCCTTGGTCACCGAGCTTGGGGAAACGGTGGCCGGGTTGGGGATCGGATTGGTCAGCGTCAGGATGGCTGCCGTCGCCGACTCCCCGCCTGCCCCCGCTCCGTTCGGGTCCGGGTTAACCGCCGTGATCACCACTGTGCCCGGATTCGGGAAGTAGCTCGGTGGTACGGAAATCCCCAGGCACGGGAGATGGGGGCATCCCGCTGGCTTCGTCCCGGTGAGCGATGGGGTCGTGGCCGTCCCCGGGAGCGGTGCGTGGTTCCAGTAGATCAGCGAGTCGTTCGTGAAACCGCTGCCGCTGACGTAGAAGCTGAACTGGGTGGGGGAGCCCGCCTGGTACGTGAGCGTTTGCCCCGGATCCAGCGTGGGCGTCGGGTTGTTTACGGAGACCGTCAGGTTGGGAGTGGCTCCCGTGGGCTGGGTGACCACCTTGACCAGCACCGTCCCGGCATGGAGGAAGAGGCTATTCGGAATGTTCACGACAATCTGGGTGGCCGACAGGCTCGTGATGCCGCCACTGGCGCCGCCGGGCAGGTTCGGGTAGTAGAAGTCTTTCGAGTTGTTGACTCGAACGAAGGTGCAGTACTGGCCCGAGACGCTGGCCGATCCGCACTTGCCGTTCGCGTCGGGCGTCGTCAGGTCGAAGGTGCCGGTCAGAGTGAATGCCGTCGTGCTGGTGCTCGTGTTCGGCGTCACCTCGGTGACGGCAATGATTGAGGTCGGGTCGATCCCGGTCAGCGTCGACGCCTCTCCAGGGATGGCTGGCAGGAGGAGCGCCAGGAGAAGACCTAGGAACGTGAGTGTCGCGGACACACCCGTCGGGCAGCGCCACCCGAGGTGGGCTCCAGGCAACCGGTAGAACGAGCGGTGCGTACCCATTGGCGGTCCTCCTTTGTGCTTTGTGCAGACCCCACCGCGACCAATATGATCGGGGTGGGGACGACAATCGCTGCCAGGTGGTCGGGGGAGAGATCCGCGCCAACGGGTGAGCAGGGTAGCCGTCCTGCAGTGATGTGGGAGGCGGGCTCCTGCCGACGGGTGATCCCGGGTGGCCTCCGTGCGACGCCGATCGACCGTTGTCTGCAGCATCGGGCCACCCTGCATCCTGATAAACCGCCAGCCGGTCTGAGGGGACCCGGTGGCGGGATCCTGACGTTACATCCAGAGCCTCCGGCTGCGGGGCATCCCCCGCGGCTCCGGACCGTGTGTCCCTTCAGTGGCTGGACTGCCTTGGTGCGGCCATCCTCATCTCCTGGAGGGGCTCGGGCAATGGCAGAAACCTGCTGTCCTCGGCGCCCGTGGCCCACATCACCACACGCTGGACCCTGCGAATGTAGCGTAGGGCGGCCCTGCGCCGTTTCGGGGACCTCGCCCAACCTGCCCCGACGTTGTAACAGCCAATGGCCTCCCAGGTGTAGCCATATTCCCTCACGCACTGCTTCAGCACCCAGGTTCCCGCTGCGGCGTTCGCGCAGGGGTCTCCGAGGTAGGGCCAGATGGATGCGAGGCCGCGGGGATACCACCAGCTGTTGATCTGCATGAGCCCGACATCGTAGCTGCCGTTCCTGTTCCAGTTCAGGGCGGAGGGGTTACCCTCGCTTTCCGCCCAGGCGATCGCCCGGAGGAGCGTGGGATGGACGTTGGCCCACTTCGCGGCGCGCTCCAGGCACCCCGGCTCGGCCGCGGCGAGAGTCGGAAGGAGGCTGCTCAGCAAGAGCCAGCCCGCGAGGGGCCAGGCGGATCTTCGGGGTGGGGTCACCAGCGCGAGCGGGTCCCGCATGGGGGGCCTCACTTCAGGTGCTTTGCTGGCGGCATGACGGACGGTGCCGTCTCCGCCGGTTCTGGCGGTGCCGCAGGATGCGGCACCAGGCCGGTCGGGACGGCCGTGGCCGCGTGCGCAATGCCCGGTCTCAGGACCGGTGCCGCGGCTGCCTTCTCAGGGTGCGTGGCCTTTGGGGCTGGCAAGGCCGGCGCTGCCTTCTCTTTGGCGTCTTTCGCGGGCGGTGCGGGGGGGAGCGTCGGTGCGGCCTGAGTCGCCGCAGCCGGAGCATCCGGCTTCGCCGCCTTGGGGACGGGACCGGCCTGGCCGGGCACGCACACAACCTTGGGGTTGCAGTCCGGCTTCTCGGCTTGGCTCACCGCCGGGCTCCCGGAGGCTTCCGGCTGCGGCGCAGCTGGCTTCTTCGGCTTGGGAGCGGGCTTCGGGACCAGCAGGGCCTTGGCCTCCCTCACCTGCACGCTCGCCCCGTGCTCATCGAGCACTCGCCTCAGGTACAACTTGCCGGCCGTGGGATAGCCGCTATCCAGGAATGCGAGGCCGAGCTGGAAGAGGGCCTCCGGGGCCTTGGGATCTTTGGCGTGCCCTTCGACCCACGCACGGAGGGGCAGGGTCTGCCGGGGCGTGGCCTGCAGCGCTTTCAGGGCCTCGGTGAACTCGCGGCTGTCCGTATCGGGGTCAGGGGCGCTGGCGGTTGGCCCGACCGGAGCCGCCGGGCCGGCTGTGGCTTTGACCTCGCCCAGCGTGCGCTCGAGCTCCTTGATCCGAATCTGAAGGCTGCTCACCATACTCTCGAAGCGGCCGCTCAAGGCCGTCAGGTCGCCGCCGACCTTGCCGACACTGGCCGTGAGGGGCTTCAGGTCCGCCGGTGTGACCGCCGACTTCATCGCGGCCACGGACTGTTCGAAGACCGCCTTGATGTCCGCCGCCGCCTGGGCGTACCGGTCATCAAACTTCCGGAACTGCTCCTCCATCCACGGCTTGGTCACCCCGGGGGTGTCCGCGGGCGGGACGGGCACGGGCGCGGGCACGTAGGCTGCGGGCTGGAGGCTGGTGGCCTGGAGCGGAAAGGCGGCCTGGGCCCTGATCTCCTCGGGGGTGGGGCCCTTCGTGGCACACCCGGCCCCCAGGGTCGACAGGGCCAGGAGGAGAAAGAGCCCCTGCCGGATCGATGGCTTACCGGCCCGGGCGAGTCGGTTACGGTGCAGCGGGCACATCGACGGGCTTGACATGGCTCACGGCTCCTTCCGGGTTGGCCTCGGGGATCAGCCGGAGGAGACGAGTGGCAATCTCCTGCTCGGTGAGAATTCCGGTCCCGAGGCGTGTCAGGGAACGGGTGCGGGGTTGAAGCAGGTAGAGGCCCGGGAACTCTGTGACCTGCAGGGATTCCACGATCAGCGGGTAGGGGAGCGCTGCGGTTCCATCGGCCAAGGTCATGAGCTCCGTGGCGATCGGCCGCACGGTGAACTCGTACGTCTCCCCCCACTCCCTGAGGATCTTCCAGGCGATCTCGCAGCTCCGGCAGTTCGGCTGCACGACGAGCAGGAGGCTCACGGTCTCCCGGAGGGAGGCCAGGTCTCGCTTCTCGCGGGTGGCCCGCTCCGCGTCATACGCGCGTTGCGCGACCCCTCCGAGGGGCATGGCATCGGGCTGATCGAAGCCGCCGTCCGTCCAGATCACCTCCTGCCATATTCGCGAGAACTGCTCCGAGCGCCGGAGGGATTCCTGCTGCACGAGCAGGTACTTGCGGACGCTCACGCGATCCAGGCGGGTCAGGGCTTGGTCCATCAGGACCGGGATCCATGCCCGGATCGCCGCTGCGGGGACCGTGGGGAGCATCTGGGCCAGTTCGGTGTCCGGCAGTTGCCGCAGGTATCCCTCCAGGACCGGCCCTTCCGTTGGCAGGCTGGACATGGGTCCTGCGTGGTCCTCCGGCCGCAGGGGCTCCGCCCAGTCCGGTGCGTCCGGCTTGGGTGCGTGCTCTTCTGGCTCCGGCGCTGGCTGGGGTGACGGGGTGGGTGTCTCCCGCTCCTCGTGGTAGAAGTACCAGCCCCGGTCCTTCTGGAAGTACGGGAACTGCGTCGGCCATTCTGCCTGCGCCAATGCGGGGAGCAGGCCATTCACCCCCACCGCCAAGGCTGCGCTGCAGGCCAGTGCCCGGAGGGCTCGTCGTGGTCGCCTTCCGGTGGTCAGCATCGTGGCAGCACCTTCCGGAGGTAGGGGAGCGCATGGGACGCGTCCAGCCCGTACACAATGGCAAAGGGCCCCTCGTTCCGGTTCCCGCAGGTCAGGACCACCGCTGGGACGGCCTCCACCCCGTAGGCCTCGAACGGCAGGGGATCCACCTCCAAGCCGGCTCCCTCGGCGACGAGGTCCTTCAGGTTCAGCAGCGTCTCCTGGAGTGAGCTTCCGACGAGCCCGCGGAGGATCAGCGGAGCATCCAACCCGGCAGCATCCTTGGCGAGGGCGAGCAGGCTGACCATCGGCAGGCTGCTGGAGATGAAGACGTAGAGGTGCGGGGAAATCTCCTCCGGCTCCACGGCGCCGGCCCGGTCCCCGACCATACCGAGCAGGCCCATCGTGATCAGCACAGCCAGCAGGCGGCGCCTGAGACTGCGCCGGTGGAGGAGCGGTGTTTCCCTCATCGAATCTCCGAGCCCCGCGCGCTCCTGGCGAACCGATGCAACACGCCGTGTTGCAATGCTACCGAGCACAGCAGTCGCGCTGGCGCCAGACGAGGAAGGAAAAGTCTTCGCCATAGACCGGGTAGGCCTTTCCGGACCCCCACAGCAATGTGTTCCGGCCGATCGGAGGGCAGCACAGTGGGGTCGCGGTATTCGGCAGGGGATACAGAAGCTGGAGCCGGTACTGGCTCTTCCGAATCATGCCCGTATAGACCTTGTCGCAGAGGGCGAGGTCAGTGGACGTCAATGCCTCGAAGTACGCGCGGTTCATCTTAGCCAGGGTTCGAGCCGCGAGGAGGGCCGCCGTGTTGGCCTCGCCGACCGGACCGGCCACGGTCCCGGTGTACGGGTACATGCTTCCCCAGCAGCCCGCACACCAGAACAGCGGGTCAATCGGCCATCCGGCGCTGGCTGCCAGGCAATCCCCGGCGCACAACGCCTGGCTGATCGGGTTCCCGAACAGGATCGCCTCAGGATTCAGCAGGGCAGCGATCTCGTCGTCGTTCCAGGTCGGGTCCAGTTCACTCAGGTAGAGCAACGTGTAGTTGGAGACGTCGTAGCCGCCGGTCGAGAAGCACTTGGAGAGGTCCGGGAAGAATCCCGACGCAATGTTGCTGATCGAGCTCCCCACGAGCGATGCGGTGAGCCCAAGAATCTCCCACAGGGGGGTCCCGATATAGTGGACGTTGTAGAAGGCGGCTTGCCTCGTGTCCCCGTTCTGGGCCTCGGTGTACTCCCCGCTCCGCTCGTAGGTGCCCTTCTTCATCTCGACCCCCTCGAGCGAGGGAAAGCAGAGCGGCTCCTTCACGACCTCGATGAGCCGGATCGGCTCGGAGAAGCCGACCGTCACGCCGGGAAAGATCTTGTCGTCGCAGTGGCAGAAGGTGGAGCTCGGCGCCGCGGGGTCCGGCGCGAATCCCTTGCTGAGCAGGGTCTTGCCCCCAAGGCGGAAGGGGAACACACAGCCCCAGCACACCTTGGTGAGCATGGTTTCCAGGACCTGGCTCTTGGGGCAGAGCGCCATGGCGGGGCTGGGCAGAGCGGCCAAAATGATCACAGCGAAGACCAATCTGGCGACCGCCGCCCCGCCCAGCGCGCTGCGCGGGCGGGAGGCAAGAAGGAAGGGAGCTGGCGGGTGATAGGTGAAGGTGCCGCGACGCAGGTTGATGGGGTGGATCATGGGGTGCCTCCCGATCGGTCGCGGGTTTCGACCCGCGACGTCGGGCATTCTGCCAAAGCATTCGCATTCGACAACCGCATCTTTCTGCAAGACCCTTCTCCCGCGATGTGGTTGACGCTGGATCTCGGGGCGGGCGGCCTCCGCGCGGGGTCTCGGCTGGATCGGGCGGAGTCAGTCGCGGGCTGTCGGTTGTCGAATCGGCTGTTCCACCGGGCGTAGGTCGGCCGCTCGTCGAGCATGCGGAGTCCGGGGCAACGGCCCGCTTTGTCCAGATTAGCCTTCTGAAATTCCTCCAGGAGCGCTTCGGATAGCTTGATGAGGTGTGTAGTAGCGTCCGCGCCACTCCGGGCGAGGTCGTCAGAGACGTCGGATAGGGCCTCGAAGAGGATTGAATGGGCGCGATGGGGATTGGAACGGAGTTGGACGTGACCATCGAAAGCGGCCCACTCTTTATGGTCGTCATATCCAGGGTAAACATTGAATCCTATGGGGCATTAGGATCGTTCGCAGAGCGAATCGGATCTTACTGGGAGCTGGGGAACTGCTGGAACCTCGGCTTCTATCCGCTCGAGGACAACGGCTAACCCTCGGGGGGCTGTCGAACTGTGCAGCGGTGATGGCGGGCATCGCCCCGCGCACGATCCGCACGTCGGGGGATGCGGGGACCCGGAAGAGCGGGCGCGCGGCTTGCAACCCCAGAGAGTTCCTCGAACCCGGCCCAGCAACCTCGCGTCATTGCTGTCAAGGACGGCACGGTGCCTAAACCGCCGTTCGAGGCCGAGAAGGACGACTCATGAGGCTTGAGCGCACAATGCTCTATGGCGGAACCGCCACCGAAACAGCCTCATCCATCCGCCCTTGCCATAAGTCCGCGAGAGCACGTTTCAGTCTACAATGGCCGAGCGGTTGACAACCGCCAGAATGCAGTCCGCGGGCAAGAACGAAGTACGCATTTCGGGCACTGTTATCGAGCCGCCACCGGAACAGCCACTCCGAAATTTACCACCTCTAACCCATCGTAAGACATCTCCCTCCCGAAATTCATCCAAGAGGGAATGATCAGAGGCGGGCAGCTTGCAGCAGATCGTGGGAAAGATCAATCGCGATAGTAATTACCAGTATTCGGGAAGAACAAGATCCATTTGGCCGCGCTCTTACTCATAACGCGCCCTCCCTTCTTGGCGGTCTCGTCCCCATCAGAGCGTCCCGGACGGGCCGCCCCGGCCCTACCACCATCGCCACAGTGCTACAAGGAATATGATGGCCACCACCAGGGTGAGATTCATTTTCGCCGGTCGATCTCTCTGATCTTCAGCAGCAGGCCGACGATCGTCACCAGGATGATCCCCACGGCCACCCAGAGCCCCCGGTGGCGAAACGCCAGATCCTTCAGCGCCTGCTCTCCCCAGGCGTACTCCTTGTCGGCGATCGTGCCCCCTTGATCGACCAGCGTCTTGACGGCCGCCGCATTGGCCAAGTGGATCGTGACCCGGGCCTTGAGCAGGGCGTCGGTGGCCCCGCGCAGGTCAAACTTGGCCTGGCCCACTTCCATCCCCGCATTCTGGGCCCGGTCCAGGATCACCGCTGCCCGCCGAATCTTCTCCGTGAGCCCGTCCAGGGAGGCCCGGATGACCCCGGCCTGCTGGATTTCGGGGGAGTTCGGCTGGTGGCAGTTCACACAGACCGCAGGCGGGGCCGTCCCCACCATGGCGTCGCTGGTCTTCCTCACGTCGTGATTGCTATGGCAGGTCACGCACCCAGGGAGTCCGAGGGCGGAGAAGGCCGTCTGGTGAGGGCTCTTGCCGAAGAAGTCCTCCTGGACGCTGTGGCAGGTCCCGCAGACATTGGCGACGGAACTCGCGCCCGGCGGCACGGCGCCATGATTGCCATGGCAGATGTTGCAGGTCGGGGCGGACAAATCCCCGTTCTGGGTCAGCGCCTGGTAGTGGACGCTCTCCTTGTACTTGACGACCACGTCGGTCGGCACGTCATAGCCGGCCATGTAGCGGGGATCGCCGTGGCACCGGCCGCAGGTGTCCACGACCTTCAGCGGGTAGGTCCAGGCCTGCTGGTCCTTGATGGCCTTGATCTTGTGGATGTCGTGACAGCTGATGCACGTCGCGACCTTCTGGTCGCCCTTCCGCAGCTGCTTTCCGTGTACGCTGGTGTAGTACTCCTGCACCTGGTCCACCCGGAGCGTCGGATCGAAGCGTTTCATGTAGTCCGCGTTGCTGTGACACTTCCCGCAGAGCTGGGGGATGGCCTGGTGCGTCGGCTTCCCGACGAATCCCTTGGCCTTGCCCATGGCCACGTTCGGATCGAAGCTGGTGGGGTCCCCCCCGTGACAATCCTGGCACAGAATTCCCTTGGCGTAATGGATGTCCTGGGGAAAGAGCTCTGCAGGCTCCCGCAGGCGGGGGATGTCGCTCCCCTCATGACAGGCGATGCAGGTATTGCTCGCCGCCGGGGTCTGGGCCGCCCTGCCGTTGCCCGGGGCAGCGAGCAGGAGCAGGCCGAGAACCATCACCCCAAGCGGGAGCAGCCGGAGGTGCCGCATGTTATTTCCCCCCCGCTACCACGTACCCCAGCACGCTCAGCGCCACGATGTACGTCACGAGGCACACGCCGATCCGGAAGAACAGCGGGCTCTTCTCCCCCCGGGCCGATCGGCGATCCAGGAATGGAACCAGCAGGAGGAATAGCCCTCCCAGCCCAAAACCCACGACTCCCACCACCTCGCCGTCGATCGGCCCGATTCTGGCCGGGAGGAGCTTGAGGGTCTGGAACATGTACATGAAGTACCACTCGGGCCGGATGCCCGCCGGGGCCGAGGCGAAGGGATCCGCCTTGGTCCCCAACTCCCAGGGGAAGTAGGCGGCCAGCGCCCCCAGGACGGCCAGCGCCGACAACCAGCCCACCACGTCACGCAGGAGAAAGTGCGGAAAGAACGGCATGCTGCGGATGGGACGGCCGCTCTTCTCCACCTCCGGCGGCACGCTCATCCCCTGCGCCTGGACCAGGAACAGGTGGGCCGCGAGCAGGAACGTGACGAGCAGGGGAAGGATGGCGACGTGGATCCCATAGAAGCGGGAGAGCGTGGCTCCCGTGACGTCGTCCCCCCCGCGCAGGAGCTTGACGATAAGGTGCCCCACCACGGGCACCTGGCCCGCCACGTTGGTCCCCACCTGGGTGGCAAAGAAGGCCAAGGTATTCCAGGGGAGCAGGTAGCCGCTGAAGCCGAAGACCAGGATCAGGCCGAAGAGCAGGACCCCGGTGACCCAGGTGAGCTCCCGCGGCTTCCGATAGCCCTGGGTGAAGTAGACGCTGAACAGGTGGACCATCATCACGGCGATCATGAGGTTGGCCGACCAGCTGTGAATGGACCGAATGAGCCACCCGAACTGGACATCGGTCATGATGAACTGGACGCTCTCGTAGGCCTGCTCGGCACTGGGGCGGTAGTAGAGGACCAGCAGGATACCGGTCAGCACCTGGATGATGAAGAGAAAGAGTGTCATCCCCCCGAAGTAATACCAGACCGTGTGCTTGTGCTCGGGCACCACCTTGTGCCGGACGAATCCGCGGAAGGCATCCAGGTCGAGGCGCGCCTCCAGCCAGTCCGTGAGAGGCTGAACCAGTCGGGGCCACAGATTGTCGCGCCGCTCCATCTTCAGGCTCGCTTGCTGACCACGACCTGATCGCCCTTGACGAAGACCTTGTAGGGCTCCAGCGGTCGGGGAGGCGGACCGCTCACGTTCTTCCCGTTGAGGTCGTAGACCCCGTTGTGACAGGGGCACCAGATGTCCTCGCGGGCGGCCCGGTACTGAACGGTACAGCCGAGATGGGTGCAAACTGCGGTGAAGGCGCGCAGTTCGCCGGATGGAGTTCGAACCAGGATGCCCGGCTGGCTCCCGAAGCGGAAGATCCGCCCCGAGTTGGTCTTGATCTCTGCCGGGCTCCACGGGAGGGTAACGGTGGCGACGCTCGGTTCGCCGGTTTCGGGCGGGATTAGGTAGCGGACGACCGGGTACAACATCCAGGCCGCCATGCTCGTGAATCCGGTCCCGAGAAGCACGTTCACGAAGCGGCGGCGAGACCTCTCCCCTGCCTGCATCTCTCCCCCCTCCTCAAGAGGTCCCTTATGCAGAATCCAGCAGCCGACGAGGCACTCCGCTGGCGTGGCATGACCGCCCTTGGTTCAGCCGCCCCACCGGGGAAAACCTCCGCAAACTGGATGCGCTACAAAGCAGGTAGAGACAATCCGATTACCGGCAAAACATATGCTCAGCGTTCTCCAATGTCAAGACGAATGCTGGCTCGCAAATTGAATCACACCGCAAGGAACGCGCGCAAGGCCAGTGGCTAGGAGGCGCATTCACCCACACCGGTCGTGACGTGAAAGCCCTCGGTCCCGCCCCAGTCAACGTACATATCCGGCGCCTCAGTCGACGCAGGGAGTTCCGTTAAATCCTTCACCGCCTCTCGGATCCTGGACAGGCCCACCCGCTCCACGAATGCCTCGAATCGCTCCCCGGCCAGCCGCTCTGACCGGTATAGATCCAGCAGTCGCCCTACCACGCGGGGGGCGTTCTTCGCCGGCACCTTGAAGGCGGGGCGAGCGTACTTGGTCCCGTCCAGTTGGAGCGCGGCACCCAGGAGGACCTGATAGGTTGGGGCCTGCTGCCCGTTGAATTCCTTCGCCCCGCCCGAGAACCCGATGCCGGCGATGTGGTGGTGGCCGCAGGAATTCGGGCAGCCGGAGATCTTGATCTGCAGGCCCGCCTCATCTGCGAGATCGGCATAGGTGCTCTGAAGGAGCTCGCCTATGGCCCGGGCGAGTCCCCGGGACGAAGTGATTCCGAGTTGACACGTGTCCGAGCCGGGGCACGTCGTGATGTCGGCCAACCGATCCGCCGATGGCTCCGCTAGGCCGACCGCCTTCAGGAGGCGGTAGACTGCCGCCACCTTGTCGGTCGGGATCCAGCGGAGGAGCACGTTTTGTTGGTTCGTCGTCCGGACCCACCCGTCGGCAAACTGCCGAGTCGCGAAGGCCAGGACACGGAGTTGCGGGGCGCTCACATCACCCAGCCGCAAGCGGACCGAGACCATGGAATACCCCGCCTGCTTCTGGGGGCGAATGTTGGTCGTCCACCAGCGCCGGAACTCGACATCCCCATTGGGCACCGGCGTCTGGGTGGCCGGCACCGGGACGGTCCGGGATCGCTCTGGAGGAACAACGATGGGGGGAATCTTCTCGGCCAGGACCGCCCGCAGCGCTTCGCGTTCCCGGCGGACGAGGTCCCGGACCTTCTCGATCCCGAGCTTCCGCACCACGAACTTGAACCGCGCAAGGTCGCGGCTGTCCCGGTTGCCGGTCCGGTCGAACACCCGGATGATCGCGGCGATCGTCACGAGCAGATCGTCGGCGGGCGTGAACTCCTCCAGGGGTTGGGCGACCTGGGGGGACGGGCCGAGGCCGCCGCCGATATAGAGTCGAAACCCCCGGCGCCCGGCGCCGTCCCCTTCGCGGTGAAGGGCCACCGCCCCGATGTCCTGGATGGCCGGAAGCGCGCAATGCTCCGGGCACCCGGAGAAGCTGATCTTGAACTTCCGCGGCAGGTTCTGATTCACCGGGTTGCGCAGCAGGAACCGGGCTGTCGCCTCGGCGTACGGCGTCACGTCGAACGGCTCGGCGGGCGCTACGCCCGCGTGGGGACACGCCACCACGTTACGGACCGTATTCCCGCAGGCCTCGCGCGTCGTCAGGCCCGCCTCGGCCAAATGCCGCAGCGTGTTCACCAGCGCGTCGGCTTTCACCGAGTGGAACTGGAGATTCTGCCGCGTGGTCAGATGCCCGCGCCCGTGGGGGGTGCTGCCGGCCACCTCTGCCAGCCGCTCGAGCTGAGTCGCCGTCAGGCCGCCCCAGGGGATCTTCACCCGGACCATGTGCAGGCCATCCTGCCGCTGGCCGTACACGCCCTGCTGGAGGCGAAACCGTTTGAACTCGTCCGCACTGAGCTCCCCCCGCCAAAAGCGCTGGACGAAAAGATCGAACGTGTCAATCTCCCGTGCGTCCGCCCACGACCAGGGTTCGAGCGGACCCTGGCCTGGAAGCTCCTCGGGTTCCGGAATGTGCAGATGGCGAGCCTTGGTATTGGTGATCACATCTTCCCTCATCGTGTTCCCCCTTCAAACACAGAAGACCATCCCCGCACTCCGCGAGAATGGCCTCCAGTTGTCTGGTCAGCCTAGATCTTGCCTGCGCCCGCTACACGAGCCGCAGCTTCTCCGTCTTGTCGATCTGGACCACCCGGGAATCCTGGATGATGATCTGGACCTCCCCGTGGCGCACACTCTGGATTGCGGCGAGAATCTGCCGGACGATCTCGCCGGCGTCCAGAGGGGGTTTCGGTTGGAGGGTGGCTATCTGAGCGCTCATAGTTTCCTCGCGGTTATCGGTTATGGGTCGCCGGATGACAGTGCGTCCTCGTCACGTCTGTCCCGAATGGGCGCCACTCCCTGGCGCCAGCGACAGATACATCGCATGCGACCCTCCAATCTCCGCGCGAAAGCAAAAACCCCTTCCCATCGCTCTGGATGAGAAGGGGTTACAGTGGGTTCTTTCCCCCTCCTCATCTCTCCCCGGCGGCGCGCGTTATCGCGACCAGATCGTTCGTCCGTCGGGGCAGGAGTTAGCACCCCGCGCCCCTTTCGGGGTCGGGTAGTGTCCTAATTTGATTTTTGAGGGTAGATGAAGGCTAGTGTTTCGGGAAGAGATAATTGGCAACCACGTAAAGTACACCAAGAATATTGGCTGTTGTGCTTCCAATCGCAGCGAGTAGGACGGGGTCGGATAGCTTTATCCAGATGAATCCTTGGAAAAAGAGCAGCAGTGCAATGATGGAAACCCAAGCGCAGGCTAGACAAAAAAACCGCTGAGAATATTTTTTTCTCTCCGCTATGTCTTGGCGTTGACCTTGGATGGATGGGGTCGATCGAGGACTTATCGTCTTTTGCGAGCTTGAGGAATTCATTGGCGACGGCAAGGGCTCCGTATGGCATTTTACTTACTCCTCACCACAAGAGCCGTTTTGGGAAGTCGCTCAAATAGCACCAGAACCGTGCGGTTTACGTGGACCAATCATATGTTTGGGTGAGCCGACTTGTCAACAGGAAAATGTTTACTGGCGAACTAAGTGCCCGGGAGCAGGTCACCCAAGTCCCACACGCGGTGCGTGATCCCCGCCGCCATAGCCGGCGTCACCCGCAGGGTCTTGTGAATCCGGCAGAAATTGTAGTACGCGAAATGCAGTGCAAGTGCCGCCTTCAGGTTCTCCAGCTTCTTGCTGAAAGCGTTCGTCAACCGCGTAAACCGGCGCATCATCATGCGCATCGTGAGGTTCTGCCGCTCGACATAGGACGTGCAGACATGCGCCGGATCGGGGTTCCCGTTGATCGTCGTGGATACCGTCTCCGTGACCCGTGGTGGGGAGTACCTCCCGTCGCCAGCGGGCTCGGCCCCGTACAGCTTCACGAGCTGCGCGTAATCCACATCTGCCCCGAAGGCTTCCTCGACCGCCCCAATGTAGGCGTTCAGCCCATCCGTGGTCAACTGGATTCGGCCATTCTCGGCAAGCCGTCGGCGCAGGTCCTCCATGAACGCCAGCGCCGTCTGCCCGTCGCGCTTCCCGACGAGGAAGGTCGGAATCAGCTTTGACTCGGCATCCAGGGCGACGAACACGTACTGGTCGCCCCGCTCGGGATGCACCGTCCGGTCCTTCTCGGTCAATCGGCCCTCTTTCTTGAAGACGTAGCACCAGATTTCGTCCGCCTCGATGTGGCGGGAGTGAAATCCCTTCATTCGATCTTTAAGGATTCCCTGGCACCGCTCGCCGACTTCGATCAGGAGCCGCAGGATCGTATCCCGATGCACGCCGGTCATGCGCTCCGTGCTCCGGACGCTGTTCCCCTCGACTAGGGCCGCCAGGACGGCCAGCTTCTTTTCCAGCTTCAACGTGTTCATGGGCCTTGCCTTTCTGTGGCGAAGGCCCTATATTGAGAATGGCTGGTCAAGCATCTCAATGGCCTTCGCGGGTTGTTGGGGTGTCAGCCGCCCCCGGGTCGCTTGGAACGGCTCGGGGGTTTTCTTTACCTATAAATATACATGAGCGGTCATGTAATGTCAAGAGAAAAAGCTTGACTTTACATGAGCGGTCATGTAAAAAAAATCTATGAAGAAAAATCCACATGCTGTAGCATTGGGCCGACGTGGTGGCCTGAAGGGTGGCCCCGCACGCGCTAAAGCGCTATCACGCGAGCGGCTTAGCGAAATTGGAAGAAAAGCCGTTCAGGCGCGATGGGCTAAAGCGAAACTGGTAAAAGAAACAAATGGAACCTAGAATTGTAATCTCAATTAGTGGAGATATTATACCACTGTCTGCGTTCATCGACGCGACATCGCATATACACTTTATCTTGAGCGATGTAGACAAACAGATAAGCGGAACGTCAACCTTGGTGTGGTCGGTTGAATCGCTTGGCAATTCAAGTAAGATTGTAGAGGCTGCCCCATATCTTATTCATGAAGATGGCGTTGATAATCGAGTCCGCATTGTGTCAGCTTTTGTAGAAGGAATGCAAAAGATTTCCCTTGATAAACCTGTACGCCCAAATTACTTTTCGGAAGACTCTCTTCTTAGGGCCAAATCCTTGGCAAATCTTCTCGATGGATATGTGACTAGAATTTCTCTACGAGGAACGATTGAGGGGAAGTTGTCTGATTATATCCTTATCACTCAACGTGTGGCCGCCAACGTCGATGAATTGATTGGCATTCGTCGCACGTCCTTAGGGTCTATAGAAGGGAAAATGGAACTAATTTCCATACATGGAGGAACTTATTTCAATATATATGATCAGTTGAGTGGACGCAGAATTAAGTGTGTCTGCAACCGAGATCAATTGAATGAACTAACCTCAGCTCAGAATCTTGGCAGGCGCATTCTTGTGTATGGCGAGATCCGGGAGGATTCCTTCGGACAGGCCATCCAGATTAAATTGCAGCATCACCGATTTCTCCGTAATAGAGATGAGCTTCCTCAACCTAACGACCTGCGTGGCATCCTAGTTAATAATACTTCTGCGGGATAAATCGGATGACGCCGAAAAAGGAACGTCACTACTGGGATTCGTGCTGCTTTCTTGCTATACTAAATAATGAGCCGGAGTGCTCTGAATGCGAAGGGATTTTGAATGACGCTAAGGACGGAAAGGTCGATATAATTGTTTCTCCTCTCAGCATGTTAGAAGTGATACGCAGGAAAGGGGATCCGCTACCAATCTCTCGTGATAAAGCGCAGGCCATAACGAGTTTTTTTGAAAATGATTATATAATTATGAGAACAATTGATCGTTTGGTGGCCGAAACCGGCAGGGAATTATGTTGGTCACATAAACTGAAGCCGATGGACGCACTCCATTTGGCAACTGCGTTGCTCACTGATTGCGATACACTCGAAACTCTTGATCCTGATTTACTTCGACACCACCTCAAAATAGGAAATCCTCCCATTAAGATTCAAAAACCTCGCCGTGTTGGTCAAATCGAACTGATTTAATCCCGTTCAAATTAGGACACTACCGCCCGCGAACTCGGCGTCGGCTTCAGTACGCTCGGGGCGTGGGTGCGCCGGTATCGCGCCGAGGGGGAAGCGGGCCTGCAGGCGAAGCCGACACGGCCGCACCGGCAGCGCCCGAAAGTGGCCCCGGCGGTGAAGGCGGAGGTCGTCGCCCTCAAGCGGCGCCACCCCGAGGCGGGGATCCAGAAGATCAGCCAGTTCCTGCGGCGCGTGCTGTGCCTGCCGGTGAGCCGGGAGACGGTGCGCCGCACCCTGCACGCGCACCAGCTCCTCAAGAAGCCACGCCCCAAACCCCAGCGGAACCCGGCCCGACCGCGCTTCTTCGAGCGCGCCACGCCGAACCAGCTCTGGCAGACCGACATCTTCACCTTCCGCCTGGGCGGCAAGAACGCTTACCTGATCGGCTTCCTCGACGACCACTCCCGCTACGTGGTGGGGCTGGACGTCTTCCGCAGCCAGACGGCGGAGCACGTCCTGGAAGTGTACCGCCGGGCGGTGGCGGAGTACGGGGTCCCCAAGGAGCTGCTCTCCGACCAGGGCCGGCAGTTCTCCAGCTGGCGCGGGACCACCCGGTTCGAGGCGGAGCTCCGGAAGGATCGGGTGCACCACATCAAGAGCCGCCCGCACCACCCCATGACCCTGGGCAAGCTGGAGCGCTTCTGGAAGACGATCTGGGAGGAGTTCCTGGCGCGCGCCCAGTTCGAGAGCTTCGAGGCGGCCGGCGAGCGGATCCGGCTCTGGGGGACGCACGACAACCACCGGCGGCCCCACCAGGCCCTGGAGGGGCTCTGCCCGGCGGATCGCTTCTTCGGCATCGCCCAGGAGCTCCGGCAGGTGATCGAGCGGGGCATCCAGGAGAACGTGCTCGAGCTCGCGCTCCGCGGGCAGCCCCAGAGCCCCTTCTACATGGTGGGCCGGCTGGGCGAGCAGTCGGTGGTGATCCGGGCGGAGAAGGGCCGCGTGAAGATGCTCGTCGATGGCGAGGAATCGCGACCACAGCAGGAGGTGACCTACGACCTGGAAGGAGGAAGCCATGCCCCCCGAAGTGCGAGCCAAGAAGGAGCCGCTGCCGTATACTGCGCAGCAGCGGGTGCAGGCGGTGCTGTCGTTTTGGACCGAGCGGCGGCGCCCGGGGGAGGTCTGCCAGGAGCTGGCGATCAGCCCGAAGGTGCTCGCCCAGTGGGAACAGCGGGCGCTAGCAGCGATGCTCCAGGCGCTGGCGGCGCCGACGCGCCGCGACCCGGGCCCCGCGCTGAGCCCGAAGCTGGAGCGGCTGCTCGCGCGGCAGGCCCTGCAGCAGCAGGGGCGGATGGCCCGGCTGGAGCAGCGGCTGGCCAAGCTCCAGGACCCGAAAGCCCCGCCGCCGACCAAGTAACCCATCCCCACGGGGCGGGAGGACCCTGCGATGCGCGATCCGACGGCCAGTCCCCACCAGCAAGCCCTGGCCCGGCAACGGGCGCAGCTGATCATGCAGGCGCGGAGCGGGGTGGTGAGTGCCCAGGAAGCCGCCCGGCAGCTGGGGGTCTCCCGCAAGACGGACTCCAAGTGGGAGCGCCGGGCCCTGGCGGCGATGGTCGCGGCCCTGGGCAACCGGGGCCAGGGGCGGTCGGCGCAGCCGCACGACCTGGAGAAGGCGGCCCTCCGACGCCAGACCCAGGAGCTGCAGGCCCAGCTCACCGTCCTGCAGCAGACGGAGCGGCTCCGGCAGGTGCTCGCGCAGCCGGATAAAAAAAACCCCTGAGGTGGCCGCCATGGTGGTGACGACCCTCACCCAGCTGAAGCGAGACGTGCGCTGGCCCTACCAGCACCTCTGCCGATTCCTCGGGGTGCCCTATGGGACCGTCCGGCGGTGGAAGCAGCGCCTGGCGCAGGGCCAGCCCGCCCGGTTCCCGCCAGGGCCCAAGAAGGTGGCCCCCCTGACCCTCGAGGAGCTGCGCGGGGAGGTAGCCCGCCTGCACCACGGCCGCCGGCGCAGCCGAGGCGTCGGGGCGGTGTACCGGCAGTTCCACCCGCAGGTCTCCCGCCGCACGCTGCAGGCGCTGACCGCGACGCTGCGGCGGCAGCGGGCCCAGCAGCGCCAGGCCGCCTGCCGCCACATCACCTGGCACGTACCCGGCTTGGTCTGGTCCCTGGACGACGCGGAACTGGCGCGAGGGAGTTCGCCTCTCCTGCGCCTCCAGCAGGTGCAGGATCTCGCCTCGCGCTATAAGTTCACACCCTGGGTGGGAGAGCGAATCTTCGGAGAATCCGTGGCTGCTCGGCTGGAACACCTGTTCGTGCAGTATGGACCGCCGCTGGTGCTCAAGCGCGACAACGGCTCCAATCTCAATCAGCGAGCGGTCGATGAGGTGCTCGCCCGGTACCTCGTGATGCCGCTGAACTCACCACCCCACTATCCGCCGTACAACGGCGGGATGGAACGTGCGGTCCGGGAACTGAAACCTCCGCTGGTGGCGAAGCTCCGCGCCAGCGGTCCAATTCCGGACTCCCAGGTGCAAGGCTGGGCGGAGGTGTTGGCGCACGAACTGAACCATTGCCCCCGCCGCTGCCTCGGGGGGCAAGTGGCCTGCCGGGTGTTCCAGGATGCAAGGCAAGCCCTGCAGGCGTATACTCGTCGCAAGCGAAGGGAGGTCTTCGATGAGATCAACGAACTGACCCGGACGCTTATCCGTGCCCGGGCGGTTCATACTCAGCGTCAAGCTGAAGTGGTCCGGCGTCTCGCGGTAGAAACTTGGTTACAAAACAACGGGGTCATAAGCATCACTCAGAACCACAGAGTGTTACCCGTTTTCCTCGAAGAAATCGCTCATAATTAGGTTGGCCGCACAAACAACGTATAGACTTTGTTGGTAATATTATTCCCGTCGAGAGGCCCGGATTCAATGCTCGCATTAAAGTGTTCAACAAAGGCAAAACTGCTGCTAAGGGAGTTCATGCGAGAGTTGAGAGAATCGTGTTGAAGAATGCGCAAAGCAATGTACCACCCGAGGTGAACATTTATCATCCAACAACAGTGAAGTGGTCTGGTGAACGAGGTTGGGGTCCGGTTGATATTTCTCCACACTCCTTTTTCTTTCTGGATGTGTTTTGGTCTAAAAGTGAAAGGGTTGTGGACGTCATCGACCATAATGCTGCCCGCTACAGGGAAATCGACAACACTCTCCTCCGGGAAATTATCGAAAAGACAATACAGCCAACGGGAGAGGTTTATTGGAATGTATGGGTAGACCTTTCTTACAATCGGGGTATTCCAGATAGGTATGTGTTTCAAGGGAACATTGCGATTTCATTTATAGTCAATGCGGACAATGCTAATCCGTTGAGCTTTGAAGCCTTGATAGACTGGTCTTATGATACTTACAATTCTCCCAGTGTCCGCATTCGGGAAGGTGAGAAGTATCTAGACAACGACTAGAAGGGGGACGGCGCCATGGATGACCTGTCAATGGAAGTCATTTGTGAAAAGTGTGGATCGCCTATGAAGCGAATTGATAAAGAAGTGTTGAGGCCCATTGGTATGTCGACACGTGCTACAGGGGCCAACAATGCCACGTCTGGAACGTCGGTAGAACGGCCAATCGGTGTTTCAGGGACCTCATATCCGCACGGGGGAGGGTTAAACGAGGCGAGTCCCAAATCGATTAAGATCGTAAAATATGTATGTCATTCATGCAAATGGGAGTGCCAAAGAATTGTAGACTGAAGACCTGACCTGCCCCCGATAAAAGGCGCAGCCAGAAAGCAGCAAGGAAACCATTATCGAGAGGGAGTCAGGCTATGCCGAAAAGACGTTTCACACCAAATGAGAACATCGCCACGCAACGAAGAGCAGGGCAGGTGGAGAGGGATTAACGTGGAAGCGTCTTCATTGTATCCCTCCGTGCCGTCCAAGGAGTTACCTCTATAATGAGTTCGCCTCAATGAATCGCAGGAAGTTCGATTGGAAAACAATCTGGCCTATCGTCGGGTATGTTCTGCTCGGTCTTGTGGTGTGGGCGTGGGTTCTCCTCGCCATTTACAATAATGCCCAGTATGTGTGATGACGTGTGCATGCGTTTCGGTTTACAATGATGGTGTCTTTGGTTATAGTAAGTCTTCTGCCAGCTTAAACCTCTGTCTCTGTGCGTCAAAATGACTCATCCTATTGAACACATCTCCATAGATTGACAGATTACAGGAGAAAAGGTATATTCCAAAAGGTTCTACACCTCTTCTTTCCCATGCACGCCAAGGAGGATGCCATGGCTATCCAATTGAGAGGAATTCTGGTCAAAGCGCTTCGGCAATTGGAATCAGAACGTGCTCACCTCGATCGACAAATTGCAGCAGTTCAAGCAGTATTGGGAACATCTGACAGTGGAAACCGCTCAACCGTCAAAACCAGATCCCGCAAACCACGAACGATGAGTGTGGCAGCTAGGAGAAAAGTTAGTCAGAGTATGCGGAATTATTGGGCTGATCGCAAGAAGGCTGCTGCTAGGGCAAAGGTAAGAGAATTGTAAAGAGAAAGTCGGGAGGAAGAACATGTATGGGCAAGAAATTTGGGCAAGTTGTTCTTATGTGCGTATTATGGATACCTATAGCCGTGAGTGGTATCGATAACGTTCTGGAACAACTGGGGTTTGGCCATGGCACTCGGTGGGATTCATTGAATGCTAGTCTCTTTGGGTGGGGCATGTGGCTTGTCGGCTGTTTCCTGTGGTATATGATCATCGGGTATATCGGGGCTAGGTTTTTCGGAGAAGGTGACAAAAGCAAAAAGGCGAGTCTTCCACGTGGCTGAAATCGATTAGCTCCAAGGCAGAACCCGTAAAACGCGAACAATGAGTGTGCCAGGGACAAAACGAATCAGTACAGAGCCGGTTCCGGAAAATAGGACAGGCGTTTAAGTGAAAACTCTGCTCTACTGGACGGGACGCATCGCCGTCCCACAAGGAGAGCAGCCCATGAAACGGTCCCGACGGAACCACGCCCCCGCCTTCAAGGCCAAGGTCGCCCTGGCTGCCCTGAAGGGCGATCGAACCCTCGCCGAGCTCGCGCAGCAGTTCGACGTCCACCCCAACCAGATCACGCAGTGGAAGGCCCAGCTCCTGGAGCGGGCGCTGGAGCTCTTCGCCACGTCCGCCGAGCGCCAGGCCAGCGTGCCGGATGTCAAGGCGTTGCACGCGAAGATCGGCCAGCTGGTCCTGGAGAACGATTTTTTGGCCGGCGCGCTCGGTCGCATCCCCGATGCGAGCGCGAAGCGATGATCGACCGCCAGCACCCCCTGCCCGTCACGCACCAGTGCCGCCTGGTGGCCGTGACTCGGTCCTCGGTCTACTACACCCCGCGCCCCGTCCGCGCAGGGGACCTGGCCCTGATGCGGCAGCTCGACGAGCTGCACCTGCTGCATCCCTTCGCTGGGAGCCGGATGCTCCGGGACCTGCTGCGCCTCCGGGGCATGGCCGTCGGCCGGAAGCACGTGGCCACGTTGATGCGGCGGATGGGGATCGCAGCGCTGTACCGGCACCCCCGCACCACCCAGCCGCACCCGGGGCCCCGGGGGTTCCCGTACTTGCTGCGCACCCTGGCGATCACGGCCCCGAACCAGGTCTGGGCCATGGACATCACGTACCTCCCCATGCGCCGGGGCTTCCTCTACCTGGTGGCCGTGCTGGACTGGGCGACCCGCCGGGTCCTGGCCTGGCGCCTCTCGAACACCCTGACCGGGGACGGTTGCCTGGAGGCCCTGGAGGCCGCGATCCGGGCCCACGGCTGCCCGGAGATCCTGAACACCGACCAGGGGAGCCAGTTCACCAGCATGGCCTTCGTCGCCCTGGTCCAGCAGCACGGCATCGCCCTCAGCATGGACGGCAAGGGGGCCTGGCGCGACAACTGCTTCGTTGAGCGCCTCTGGAAGACCGTCAAGTACGAGGAAGTGTACCTGCATGCCTATGACTCGGTGCCTGACGCCCAGCGGCACCTGGTCGCCTATTTTACTTTTTACAACCAAGGCCGGCCTCACACAGCGCTGGACGGCCAGACCCCCGATATGGTCTACTTTGCCTCGCGGCCTCAGCTCGAGGCGGCGTAACGTGACCCCGGCAGAGTTTCACTTATCGCGCCCCGATTCCTGTCCAGCTCTTTGGGGCCACCGCTGCTGAAGCAGACAACGGGTAACGGCGTGTCGTTCCGAATGAGCCAGCCCGTTTCCCGGAGGCGCCCCCGGAGATAGTCGCCCAGCGCCGTTTGCCGCTCAATCAAGGTGCCGTAACCGTCCAAACCAAGCTCGGCCAATGCCATGAACACTTTGAGCCCGATCATCCGGCGCGACCACTGGACGCTCATGGCGTACTGGTCCACCGTCTGGTCGCCGGTCTCTTTGGGCATATAGGAGGTTGCACTGGCAAAGGCCCGCTTGACGGCCTCCGGATACCGGCAGAAAAACATCCCCGCCCCCATGGGCACGGACAGCCACTTGTGGGCGTCCCAGGTGACTGAATCCGCCCGGTCGATCCCGGTCAGCACGCCTCTGAGGCGAGACGATAGCACCGCACTGCCTCCCCAGGCGGCATCGACGTGAAACCATACGCCAAACCGACGGGCGACATCAGCCATGTGTGGCAAGGGGTCAATCACACCGGCGCCAGTCGTCCCGGCAGTCCCAATCACCATGAGTGGGAACCACCCTGCGTGACGATCAGCTTCAATGCGCCGTGCGAGCGCCTCCACATCGAGGGTGAAGGTCTCGCCCAGTGGCACCTCGTGCAAGGCGGACGTGCCCAGCCCGGTCATGCGCGCGATTTTGACAAAGGAGTGGTGAGTCTCGCTCGTCAGGTAAATGGCGGGACGGGACGGGAGACTTGCCACCCCCGATTCGGCGAGGCCGGGAAGACGCTGGGTCAGCGCAGAAACCACCGCCGTGAAATTGGCTTCCGCGCCCCCGCTCGTGAAATGCGCCAGGGTCGTTTCCGGGTCCAACCCGAGCGCCTTCGTAAACGCGCGGAGGGTCAGGCGTTCAATCTCGTTTGCCGCGGGTGCGTGGGACCAGGCCGCCAGTTGCGGATTGTAGAGCGCGACGAGCGCATCCGCGACAATCGCCGCTGGCCGGACGCTCGGGTTGAACAAACCGAAATACCGCGGATGGGTCACCTGCACGTTCCAGGTCCGCAGCAGTCGGCGAACCTCTGCGGTGAGCGTTTCCAGGGGGATGGGCTTGTCAAAGGTGTAGCGGCTCTCCAATTCGGAGCGGATTTCTGCCGGGGTGACCTGCTGCAATACGGGGAGGTGACGGATCTCGTTGGTGAATCCCTCGATTTCGTTAATGAGCTGGGTCCATACTGTCATTGTGGTTTTACTTTCGCCTTTCGTTGGTTTCGTATCACAAGTGTTTTTCGTTTTGGCCTGCCCCCACTGATTGGGCCGCCCACAATGGTAGCTCAAGCCGGCTCCTGACGCCAGCGCAGAAGGCGGTTGCGGGTCGAGCTGGGGGGCACAGTCGAGCTGGGGGGCACGGATTAAACGGTAGGACCGTGTTTACCGGCGCCGAGGCGGGACAGCATTTGTGCCTACTTCAGTTCGCTGTGGCATTCGAGTCCCGCTTTGCTCCCCAGGCAGGACTCGAACGCGCAACGGCTCGGCTAACAGATGAGTGCTCGACAGGTTGAGCAGCCGAGGAATGCCTTTGCGGAGCTCGGTCCAGCGCTAGCGCTTCCGCTCGAACTCCCGTAGGACCTCGGCGTGTACCTGAGGCAGCGTGCGGTCGCCTTCTTCGTTGATCCACCGGAGGGCCGCAACCATGCCGGGTAGTTGAGCCTCAAACTCCAGGGAGGGGGCTGCGTACTTCAGCATCGCCGGGTTCTTCTTGAGCTTCACTAGCGTCTCAAGCGCGGCTTGCACTTCTTGCGGGGTTTTCATTGGGATCTCCGGATCATGATTGCGTTCTGTCGCATGGTAACCGCCCACGGGTATCGCATCTGGAGGCTGTCTCTAAGATCGATGTTTCGGTTTAGAAACACATCTCAATTACCTTCAACTCCAATGGTGCAGCCGGTCAACATTCGCGGAATCCACATTCACATTTCGCGCAACCATCGTCTGTGATCAGATTCGCCCCACCGCATTGCGGGCAGAAATTGCCGTTCGCGTTGGTGGGCTGCGGTGCCAGCGCGCCCAGTGCCAGCGCTGGTTGAGGAACGGCTGTGCTGCCCGAGCTCGCGTTGCCATTCAGGCCTTGCTTGTGCTCCAGGTACCGCTTCGAAGCCTGGGCGATGGCGTCCGGGCCGCTCCGCACCCGGTTTGGGCCAAAGCCGATCGATCGGCTCCCGGCGATGCCTTCGAGTTGGTCCGCGATCAACTGCAAGCGTTCGAGCGCGTTTGGGAGTCGCTGGAACCGCAGGATGATCGAGCAGAGACGTGCGGTGGCCTGGGCCCACGCGTTGATGTCGGATCCCGCCTTCCCGCCGTGGCAAAGCATCTCGAACAGCTCCCCCTCGACCTCGTTGAAGGTGACCTGGAGGTTCCCTTCGGGGGCCGGCTGGGCCACGGTGACGCCAGGGAGGAACGCCGGCCGCTGGCGGAGGGGCCGATCGTCGGGCGTGAGCAAGAGCTGCATCGGCCCATGCTGAAGGACCACGTCGATAGCCTGCGCGAGGTGGCTGACCTCGATCTCGTTGGGCGTGGGACTGAGCTTCGCCTGGGAGGGCAGCACCTTCGCCTCCACCAGTCGGTTGATCTCGGTGGCCAGCCGGCTCTCGATCCCGTGGCGTCGTTCCGCCGCTTCCTTCTGCGTGAGTAGAATGCCCTCTCGCGAGCCCTCCCGGTAGACGGTGATGCCCTTGCATCCCGCTTCCCAGGCTCTCCGGTAGATCCTGGCCACCGTCTCCGGCGTGGTGTCTCGCGGCAGGTTTACCGTGACGCTAATGCCTTGGTCGATGTGTTTCTGGAGCGTGGCCTGTAGGAGGATCCGGGCTTCAGGATCGATCTCGTGCGCGGTGACGAAGGTCTCCGGCAGCGGGTCGGTGTCCTTGGTTCCGGAGATCTGGCGGTACTGGGTCACCAAGGGGTGCTCCACCCGGAACTCCCCCTGTGCCAGCGACTCGCTACGGCGGATGTACTGGGTGGCAAAGACCGGCTCGATTCCGGAGCTCACGCCGGCGAGCGCGGCGCCGGAGCCGACCGGCGGGACCGTGAGGAGCGCGACATTCCGCAGGCCGACCTTTCGGATGCTGTCGACGAGTTCCCCCGGGAAGTTCGTGAAGAAGCGGCTGGCCAGGTGCTTGTCCGCGTCGAAAAGCGGGAACGCCCCCTTCTCCTGCGCCAGCGACACGCTGGTCGCGTAGGCAACCTCCTTGATCTCCGTGAAGAGCCGGTCGGCCATTTGGAGCGCCGCCTCGGAGTCGTAGTGGATGCCGAGTTGGATGAACAGGTCGGCCAGGCCCGTGAACCCGGCGCCGATCCGCCGCGACGCCAGGCTGGCCTCTCGCTGCGCGGCCAGCGCATGCCGGGGCGCGTTGTAGTCGAGGACATCGTCCAGGAACCGGACCGTGTAGCTGACTGCCTCCATGAGCTGCGGAAGGTTGATGTTCGCCTGGGGGGTAAACGGCGCGTCCACGAAGGCGGCGAGGTTGACGTTTGCCAGGGTGCAGTTGTGGTGCGCCCCCTGCGGTATCTCGCTGCACGGGTTGGTCGAGATCACCTCCATGCCGGCGTACTCCGACGTGCTCCCGGCCTTCACCGTGTCCCAGAAGAGGACTCCGGGCTCGGCGAAGTCTCGGGCGCCCGTGATGATCTCGGTCCAGAGCTGGTGGGCCCGGATCACTTCCCGGACGTGGTAGCGGTCCGCTTCGTTCGCGAACTCGAGCACCCACTCCGTGTCGTCCTCCACCGCCTGCATGAAGGCGTGGGAGATCCGGACGCTGATGTTCGCGAATTTGAGGCTGGTGTTATCCCGTTTCACCCGGGTGAACGCCAGGATGTCGGGGTGCGTGTCGCCGAGGGAAATCATCAGGGCGCCGCGCCGACCGCGCTGCCCGATTGTCCCCGTGGTGGCGCTGAACAGGTGGATGAACGAGACGGCCCCCGAACTGGTGATGGCCGCGTTTCGGGTGGGCGTCCCGTTCGGACGCAGGGTGGAGATGTCGAAGCCACAGCCCCCTCCTCGCTTGTAGGTCTCGGCCATCTCGTGACAGGTCCGGAAGATTCCCTCGATGGAGTCCGACGGGGACGGGAGGACGTAGCAGTTGGCCAGCGTCACGTGGCGGGGATTGCCGGCCCCGGTCATCACGCGGCCTCCAGGGATCATCCGGTAGTTGCCCAGGAGCCACCGGAACCGCCCGGTCCATTGCACCCGCCGCTCCGCGTCTGGCTCGACGCTGGCGATCTCGCGCGCGATCCGATCCCACATCTGGGTGGGCAGGATTTCGAGCGGCGCATTGTTCTCGTCCCGGGCGGCGTACTTGTCAAAGAAGGTCCGAGCGCGGAGTTCGTCCCCTCCGAAGGCGGCGAGGGTGTCAGCAGGCAGGGGAGCTTTCACTGTGGATCTCCGAACAGCGTAATCGGGTCACGGATGGGGTCAGCAGACCGATCCTGGTCTGCGAGCGCCGCGTCCGGGGAGCAGACTACTTGCCGGTGGCGTGGTCGCAAGGGGAGAAAAATGCATCGAATGGGGACACAGATCCCCCAAGGTCTGGGGACGATCCTATCCAACACGCCGTGTTGCATAGTCGACGCAGCCGTGGCAGCCGCAGAGATGCTTTCCAGGGTGCGGCCCCCGCCGGGTCTTTCTGGTGTGCGGGCAGAGATGAGGGTGGAGCCTATCGTTCTCCGTCCCCCAGAATGTAGGGGATTGTCCCCATCCATTCGGCGAGCGGGGCAGCGAGGCTCGTCCGCCGGTTTGGATCCCAGTCCTGGTACAGCTGGTACACCATGGCCGCTCGGCGGACAAGGGTACTTCCATCGTAGGCATAGGTTCTGGTCAGATGGCGAACCCACGTGGCTTCCGGGTCTGTCGGCTGCCCGGCCGCCGCCTCCGATGCCAGGGTCTTGAGTTCCTCGTGCCAATCGCGGTGTCGATACCCCTGTTGAATCCTTTGCGCCATGGTGGGGTCGCTGATGGCAATCGGGAGGAGGAGCGTCGTCAGGTCCTCCAGGGTGATCCGGGGTGTCACGATCGTGCGGTCGCGGCTCGTGAGGTCTGTCTGGAACAGCGTGCCCAGCGCATGTCCCGACAGGGATGTGAGGAGGCTCTTCGCCACCGGCGTCGGCACCTTCGGGCGGGTCGGCATGGGGATGGTGCTCCACGCGGTCAAGGCCTCGACGTGGATGGCCGGGTCGAGCTTGGGAACACGGAGCAGGCAGCTCTGGACCTCCGCCGGCGCGGCCAGCCACACCGGCAGGAGTTCCGCGATCCGCTCCGGCGTCAGGTGCTCGAGCGCGAAACGGTTCACCCGGTGCGCCTCGCCGGATGCGATCGCCATGCGCAGGGTGTCCTGGTTCTTGCGCCGCTCCGCCGAGGCTCTCCGACTCTGGAGTCTGGCCTCCTTTTGCCTCGCCAGGCGAGTGGCCTCGGCGGCCTCCTGGGCAGCCGTGTGGCGACTCCGCGCCTGTTCGAGCAAGCAGCCCAATTCCTTCCGAGCTTCGGGGATCCAGTTCGCCCTGATGGCCTCGCTGATCGGCTGGACATGCGGATGAGCCCGGCATTTCTCCAGGAAGGCGTCGGCAATCACGGTCGGGAATGGACCGTGGATCGAAAGGCAGCAGCTCGGGAAGTCGGTGTGGCGGTCCCGCGGGATCTCCTCCCAAAATGGGTGGCTCCAGTCCTGCCCCCGGATGGCGTCCGCCAGAAACGCCGCGACCGAGCGGTGCCGCTGGGCGTTCGTCCAGAGGTGATAGGACGAAAAGCGCTCCAGCCAGGCGTGCGGGATCTCAATCCCCACGAAGCCGTTGCTATCCGTGACATTCTGAACTGCCTGGACATGGGCCGGGCACGTCGGCGTGAGATCGGCCAAGGTGACGTACTCTGCCATCAGGGCGGCTTCGACCATCCCAGAGTCTTCTCGGAGTGCGTCCAGCAGGAACGGGGCGAGTTCGCGGTGATACCCCGTGGATGCCGCTATCCCACCAGGCGGGGGACCTGCGTGCTCGCTGGGGGTCGTTTCAGGATCTGCTGGCAAGAGATCGAGTTGGGTCATCGTGCTTGCGTCCTGTGGCTCAGCGGCATTCCGAAGATGGGGCTCCCCATACACGGGGAGGCCCCCCATCGGTGTGCGGTGCGCCCACCCTCCGTCCTCGCCGTAGGTGGGGACGTTTTGCTTGGGAGAGTAGCCCGTGTCGACTCGCCGGCCGTGCCCCCCCAGCGTGGACTTCGTCCGATGGTGTGGGAGCCTCCCCGGACCCCCGCGCTCTTGGTCGCATGGTTGATCGATTAGCTCGCGGCTTCGCGCGGCGTCAGCTGTGCCTGGGGGAAGCGGTGTCGAGCGCCGAGGACATACGCCAGAATCCGATCGCTCGTTACCCATTGGCGGCCGAGGCGCTCCGCCACCTCGCCCGTCGTCGAGCTGCCGCCGAAGAAGTCCACCACGAGGTCCCCCGGACGCGTGAGGAACTTGATGAAGAACTCCGGGAGCGCTGCGGGGAAACGCGCCGGGTGCGGGGGGAGGCCTTCGCCGCGGCATCCCTGCAGGTACTGATTGTTCGAGACCGTGTTGGGGGCGGTGAGCAAATTCCCCGGAATGGCCCCGCCGTTGTCTACGCCGAATGCACTGTCGGCGAACCTATAGCCGCTGGGGCGGTTCGCCGTCCGTTCGCCCCCCTCCGCGAGCCGCGCCTGCATCCGTGCCGAGTACGGGGCAAGGACCCCCCGGTTATCGGCATACGGGTAGGCATCCCGGGCCAACCAGTAGATCTGCTCGAGACTGGGCTTCACGCGCACGCGGCGAATCGTCACCCACTCGGCCGGGGCCGGCAGCTTCGACGGATTGAGCCACGCGAACCGCTGGCACAGTCGGAGGCCAAGTTCGTCTACCAATCGAAGCACCAACCGCTCCTGGTACAGGCTCAGGGTGGGTTGCCCTGCCTCCCACACATCACCTAGGTTCAGCACGATGCTTCCGTCGGGTGTGAGCTTCTGCGGCCACTGGGCGGCCAGCCGCAGGAACCAGCTCAGGTACTCCTGGGCGGAGAGGTTACCGTATGCCTTCTGTCGCGTGAGGGGATACGGGGGTGAGGTGAGGATCAACTGGACGCTGCCGTCCTCCACGTACCCTACCGCGTCCTCTGCCGCGGCCCAGAGGGCGGCGCCGTGCTCCGTGACGAACACGGTGATGACCACACCGGGTCGGCTCTCCCTGAGCTGCTTCCGGCCCTTCTCCGTGATCTCCCACGCGCCCGGCTCGATCGGCCGCAGGAGGCCAAGGAACTTGCCCCGCTGCTGTGCCCAGCGCACGGAACGGGCAAACGTGTTGATCGTCCCGGCGGAGGCCAGCGTCTCGGTGGCCGTGCGGATCGCCGCGGAAACGCCCGTTCGTTCGGCAACCGCGCTGTAAAGATCCGCCGTTCGGGCGCGGCCACCGTTCGCGGCGATGGCTTCGAGGACCGGGAGGAGGAGTTGGCCTTGAGATGGCGAACTGTCTAGTGACATGAATGGTGTGCACCTGGCTGCCGCAGGGAAGACCCGGTCGTGGACGCAGGGAGGACTCCCTCTAAATGTTGGAGAGGCTTCATCCTTCTGATCGATCTGGGCGCAGTCGCCATAACCCGTGGTGTCGCCCTGGTGTTCGAGCATGCGGCGGAGCGCGAGTTCGCACGCCATCGTGGAGGCGTTTCCAGCCTAGGCTACGACGGGATACCCTGGGCGATCGGGGTTGCTCCGGGTCCGAGGTTGTGTGCCCTATTGTCCTGGTCCAGCAGAATCCCGGGGCGTGGCTGGATCCGGGGTCCCTTGGGAGATGGTGGGAATCCGATTCTCGGATGTGCCTCGGTCCCCCGTGTGGTCCTTCGCCGCATTGCGATGCGGGGGTCCGTCGCAGGTGACGCCGGCTCTGTCGGGTCTTTTGGGTTGGGGCTCTGGTGTGAGCATCTCCGGCCGAAAACAGCAACGCCCCCCAGCCGAAGGCTAGAGGGCGTTGAGTTGGCGTCCGTTCATGCCGTGCGAGGGATGCGCTCGTAGCCAAGGGCCACGAGCACGTCGCGCAGGTAGAAGCAGGCCGCTCGGAAGGTTCCTGGAGTTGCCCGGTGCTCCCGGTTGCCTGCCACGTTCAGGATCTGGATGCGGTGCTCGCGGATCCATGCGACCCCCTCAGCGGCTGGTCGAGGGTGGGCCAGATCCACGTCGAAGTGTGGTCGATGGTTCTCCTCGATCGCCCGGAGCGTGCATCGCTCGCCGGCCGTCGTGAAATCGAAGGCGAGCCGGATGGTCCCGTGCGCCTCCTTTGCGTTCGCGAAGGTTCGGGCGGGATACCCACCATGGTGTTCCTGGAGCTTGAAGCGATCCCGGAGCAACGTTGGCGCCGCTCCACGACTGGTGAGCCAGCCTTTCGGGGCCCAGCCTCCGGTGGGGATGCCGAACGCTTCGGCGGTGAAGAGTCCGGCCTGGTCGGCTCCCGTTTGCCCACCGCTGATGATCTTCACCAGGGGCCGGCTGACAACCGGTGGTTCCTGGCGGAGCTTCGTCCGGAGGGCCATCAAGAGATTCCCCAACATGTTCTGGCCCGCTCCGGTCCGGACATCCCGGCCCCAGAACGTGTCGTTCCAGGTATTCCCCTCGATCAGTTCCGCCTCGCCGGTGGCGAGCAACTTGCCGCGCAGCTCTGGATCGCTGAATTTCTTCCGGACGATCTGCGCCATGACCTTGACCTTGATGGTCTCCCAGTTCGGTCGCAGCGGCACCCTGTAGCCGATGGCCTTGAGCTCCCGAAGGTCTTTGGCCTTGAGGAGCTTCTTGATCCACTCGGCGTCATCGGTCTTGCTGAGCTGGTAGGCGACCTCGGCCGATGGGCAGGTGAGCCTCCGCCATTCTATCGGGTGCGGGTAGGGGTTCGCGAGGAAGCGGAACTCGCCTCGGAACCCGGGGATGACTGGTCGGGGGGCCACCATGGCTGCGGGCGCATGCCGGTCGAGCCAGGCCGCGATGACGTCCCCGTGGCATGGCAGCGGCCCCTCGGGTTTCTTGCAGAAGCAGCCGAGCCGCTTCCCCCGGAGTTCTAGGAGGCGGCGTCGGAACTGAGCATCGCGTGCGATCCGCGCTTCAAAGTCGCGCGTGTACGCTTCCAGGCAGCTTGCCCGATCGTGGATTGCGCCGTTGCAGCGGGGACACGGCCTGCCGATCAGGTGGGGGTTTCCGAAGTCCCCGCCTGCGCCTTTCCCGCCCCGGCCGATGTAGACGTTGTACGGCTGGCTGATATGCACGACTGCCGTCATCGATGCTTCTCCATCCAGGACCGCTCCCCCAGGCGAGGAGCGGCAACTTACGTGCTCCGCGCCTGGCGGATGGCTCTCGATGAGCCGGGATCAGAAGCGGCTGTAGGGGGAGCAGCGCTCGTACGGCTTGTACAGGAACCGGTAGCCTCCGTACACAACTACAGCGATCCCGAGGAAGATGCCCTCGGGTGTCTTCATGAGGCTGGTGAGCAGCCCCAGGATGTAGGCGGCCATGGTCTCCTCCTGCCGTCCCTCCCTCTCGGGAGTCGTGTGGGGGTTCCAGGTGCCCCTCAGGGATCCGCTGCACTTGCTGGGCACTCCGACCGGAAGCTCTTGTCTGACGGTGCGGTTCTTCCGCGCACGGCATCGACGACCAGCGGCGCTCGGAGCGCAGGTCTTCGGATGTGTGCTTGCGGACCATCACGAGGTACCTGCGGCACCGGGGAATCAGAATCACACGACCGTCAGCGTCCGGTTGGAGGTCGGGCGGTTCTGGGCAGGGGTTGCCACGGGCGCAAGCGTCAGCGCGGCCGTCAGGATGACCAGGAACCGGATGCAGCCGACCAGAGGACGATGGCACGCGGGCCCCTCTTGCGACCGTCCCAGCTGGCGGGGAGCGGTCCGATGCCTGTCTCCCGCACCAGGCGGGTGGCTAACGGAAAATCCGGTATGGGGGGAGTCAACCCCGGAGCCGCTATTGACTCACGCTGGGTCCGGAGCCCATCGTCAAGACGGTCGTGGCCACGTTCCCTTTTCCATACTCGACGGAGCATCGGATGATCCGTCGTCCCTGTCGGAAAAGGAACGTATCAACGACCCGGCCGCCGGTGACCTCGGTGCTGACGGGCTGGCCGATGGCGCGGATGATCTCGCTCCGCACGGCGCCGGTCCGGACGACCGACAGATCGCGGGGCACCATCTGCTCACCGAGCGAGCCGATCAGTATGAGGGGGACGAGCAACAGAAGAAGAAGGATCAGCAGGGATACGGGATGCATGCGCTGGGTCATCATGGCTTTCTCCTGTGAGACCTTCCCTGCGCGGCAGGGAGGTCGGTCAAGGGACTCCCCCACCGTGCGGGCGGCTCATCGAAGAGCCAGTAGGTGTCGCTTCTCACGCGGGTGAGAAGGGGGGCATGAACGGTTGTCAAAGAACCCGCAGGCTCCCCTGGCGTGCCAGGTGGGACGGCCAAGGGCCGTCCAGAGCGTGCGGCGACACTTCCTGGACGATACCGCGACGCGCATGCAGTGCAAGGACACGAACCTGTTCGTCGGAGGGGGTGTGGACCCGTTCTGGGATGTAACGGACGAAGGAGGTCTAGCGGATCTGACGAAGCCCTGCGACTACTGGGGGACGGGGAAGCCGCCGGGGGACTGGGCGGACGGCGAGCCCGTAGGTACGGAGCCGACTGTCGTGGAGTTCAAGTTTCTGCTCTCGGATGGGTGTTCCCCGGATGTCCATGTCGGAGAAGCAACAGAGGCTGAAGTGCCTGGGGAAAATCATTCCCCAGGGGACTGAGGCCGGCCGCAGGTTGTTAACGTCCTTTCCGCAAGAGCAGGCAACGCGCGTGCTCTGGGGTCATGCTGGTGTCCTGTTTGCCCGTTCGACCATCAGGCAGATGAGTCTGAGGACATTAGAGAGAAGGGTCATTGCCGTGGACAGGTGGCTATTCGGGCCTTCCGTTTGTATGTGGGCCAGAGGATCAGGGCGACACTGTCTGTGGCACACGCGGCAGGTAGCCCTCACTGTGCAGCACAAGTGAGACGCGCTCGCAGTCTTTCTGAGGGCCGTGGCCGTCAGCAGGGGCGCCTCGATCCAGCACCCGCTCGTGGTCCGCGTACCTAGCCAGAGGGCGGACCACCGCCCAGGTCAGAGGAAGGGGGCGGGCGATAGGCCGAAGCACATCCGTGGCGGGATTTCGCTCAGCGATGATGCGTGCGTGCAACCCGGGCATTCTGAGGGCCTCGCTCTCGGCTGTGGAATATCGCTCCACGGCGCGGCGGTAGAACAGCTCCTGGAGGGAAGCAACCAGCTCCGTCGATGGCAGATACTGGCCGTGTCCCTGCGCCCGTCGCCTAAGCAGCTCCTGATGGAATGGCCTACAGAGGGGGGGCCGCGGTATTTGGGTGCACGTGGTGCCGCCGGAAGTCCGCAGGCACCCGGGGGAGGTGGCCGGTCGGGACGCATGTGAAGATCTTCGCGCACCGGCACGGGCTTGCGATCGTCGTCAGAAAGGGCAGGTCCGTGAGCCGGTGTGCGCAGAACCGGGGCTGATTGGTGTCCGAGTTGATTTGATCGGATTCACGCGGTTAGTGGACGAGACTGCTCTGGGATGCCTCTGACAGGAAGCGCTCTCGCTTGCTCTGGGCCTTCATCATGGTCCTCAGGGGTGAAGCTTCGCGATCCTGGGCGGAAATCGCGGCAAGGTCTCGCGCCCAAAGGCGACTTCTAGGACGGTGAGGACCATCCGCGATAATGCCGGACGCAGGGCTTCGATCAGGATGCTACCCGTCGCCCCCGCTTCACTCAAGCAGCTTGTAGACCCTATGGCGAGCCCGCAGAGCCCTCCGCTCGCTCAGCCCCTGGGATCTCTTCGCGCCCGATGATCCTGTCGAAGACCAATGTGGCGCAATCGACGCACACCGCCTTGACCGACTGCCAGTGGTGCCAGCGGGGGTCAAGGTGTTTGTACTCTGCCAGATTCATCTCTTCGAGGTCGTAGGGCAGCGGGTTCGCCAGTTGAATCTGAAGCTGCTGCAAGGCTGATTCCTCATTCGGCTGCGGGTAGAGCCGATCGAATGGACGCAGGGCGTCGGCGACTTTCTCCGCACCCATTCGGTCGGCCAAGGCGACGAAATCGAGATAGTCGCGCGTGGCGTTGCGCCTGAGGATCAACACTCCCTTGATCCGCAGGATTTCGGCCAGGGTCGGCACGGTCAGCATCTGACCGCGCCATTCAATCTGGGCGGTCTCCAGGGGCGTGTCTCGGAGCAACTGCCGGACCCCGGTCTCGATGCCGTCGAGGCTGCCGAGAATTTGCACCGGCCGCTGGACGCGGGCGGTCTTCCAGCCCGCCACGGACTCCAGCAGGGCGAGCACTTGGTCAAAGCGCGCCCGCAGATCAGTCAGCACATGATCCGCATCGGCCGATAGTCGGTGGCTCGCATAGAGTGCGGACGCGGTGCCGCCGACCAGAACAGCCTCCGGCAGGAGGCGTTGTAGGCGAGCAGCGCAGGACAGAACCTGCTCCCACTCAGGCAAGGTGTCGTTCGGCATAGTGTTTCCAGAAGTGGTAGCGCTGGGCGTAGGGGTCGTCCACATGCGCCTTGCACACGCGCAGCACCTTCTCCAGGACGACCCGATCCCGAAGGACCGCACGCCGCAGGTCAGCCCAATCCTGCTGCCTGCCACGACCGATCACGTCATCGATAGCGGCGAGCGTAAGGTTCTGATGGTTCAGATGGCGGTGAAGCATAAGATGTCCAATAACCCTTGTGATTTTCGACAAATAAATCATACCCCTTGGCAGGGGCGAATTGCAACAACTGGGCTCTGGGAGCGCCGCGTGCGACGTGGTCGATTTCCAACGGATTGATTATGGCCAGTTCGATCTCGAGACGGTCAATCTTCGGGAAGCGAGCTCATCCCAAGACCACCGGGTCGGAAGACGCACGTCCCCGCAAGCGTGGCGCTGCGACGGAGGTGAGGCCTAGGCAGGGGAGAGACGGGCGTGTAGTCCTGGATCTCTCCCTGTGGGATTGGGGGGCACCTGACCGTTCACTGGCCCGCCTCGGCCCTTGTGCCGAAAGGAAGAACCCGCGATGCCTCCTCCACGTCACGGGGGACAATGCCGCTGTCACGCGACGCGACGCTCGAGACGTTCCGCGAGCCAGACCTTGATGATGGACTGCCGGGTCACGTCCGGTCGCTTCGCCTCGCGGTCCAGGGCTTCCCACCGATCTGACCGATCACGAGCACCACGGCTCCTGCTCCGAGCGGGCCGTTCCCTCGACGCGGCGGGGGAGCATCCAGAGCGCCTGACCTCAGCGAAGTCGATCCCGTGCCGGGCCTTGTTGGGCTCGCCCTTCTGGGATTCATGCGCGGACTCCGGCTTGGAGCAATTATGTACCATTTCTACTCCACACCGGCAGGCCGTTCATGGCGGCTGCGCCGCTCCCAGCCGCGGTCGCCCGTCAGTCCCTCTGCGGCGGCTTCGCGGGGACCTTCCCCCGGCGGTCTCCGAGCTCGAGGGTCATCGCAAAGACCGGGGTGTCCAGGATGAAGGTTTCGGAGGTGCACGCCCGCTCGCTACCGAGAGACTTGCGGTGTGCCAAGTGCTTCGCACGAGGACGCCGAGGCTCACGTCGAACCGAACCTGAAGACTTATCGCGTGCCCGGCCACCATTCCGGGGTCGGGGAGCTCGATCTCCGACAGGATTCTATACGCTGCCAATGTCCCCATCAGTGGCTGGGATCGCCACGACAACTGGCAGGTTCACTTCCTTTCAGGAAGATCCGTGGGCTGTATGGCAATGATACTTACCGTGTCTTCGCACCACGGAATGATACGGACTGGCCCGAATGTATCGTTACCCCAGAAATCCGGCGGTACGCAGCGTCATGTGCAGGCGGTGACCCCGTCGGATCCGGTAGGGCCGCCGACCGGGGTCGCGCGGCTAGGTGTTCTGGGACCTGCGGGCTGCCTCGTCTGGGATCACCACGATCTTGCCCCACCCTGGCCCTGGGCCGTGATCCTGGTTGACGCACCAGAGGACCGGGAAGGGCGGCCGCTGCTCTGGGAATTCGGAGTGGAGATCCGTCAGCGCCACGAGCAAGTCCAGGCCCATCCGGTGGTTCTTGAACCACTCGAAGACCGGGAGGTGTGAGGTGCCCCCACCGCCCCTGATCGTCAGCCGGCGGAGGAATTCCGGCACCTCGCGGGTCTTCACCACCTGGTGGATCTGGGCGTCGCACGTGAGGATCAGGGTCTCCTCGGCCAGCGTGTACAGCTTCGCCATCTCGGCGGCAAACTCCTCCAGGAGCGGCTGCGTGGAGCCACTGCTGTCCAGGGCGATGGCCAGGAGCGCAATCGTCTCCGACCGAAAGCTCGGGCGGATGATGTCGTACTGCAGCCACCGTCGGTGGGGCGGGTTCAGGCTGAATTCCTCCTTCGCCAGCGCGGTCCCAGCGTACTGGTGGAGCACGCGCTGCCAGGGGACCCGGGCCTCGCGGAGCTTCTGAATGAAGCGGCTGAGCCCGAGCGGCATCGACCCGCGCTGATTGGACGCGTTCCAGATCTGGTGGGCATTGATGATCTGGTCGATCAAGTCCTGCACCTGTCGCCCAGTGAGGTCCGGCGGGATGTGGACATCGGTCTGTCCGGGGCGGCAGTGGCCATTGAAGTCCGGCAGCCCGTCGCCTCCGCCCTCCTGATCCGGGCAGCCGGGATTCCCCTGTCCGTCACCCCGGCCGTCACTGGGGTTCTGGCCGTGATCTTCGCCCTGCCGAGAGCACTGGCCTGGCCCGAAGAGGTCCCCTTGCGGGGAGTCTTTTGGGTTCCGTCCGCCCTTGGCGGCGTCGGCATTGTTCCCGTTGCCGTTCTGCGGCTGGGGGGACCCCGCGTGAGGCGGATTCTGCTCAGTGCCGTTTTGGGGCTGCGGCGTCTTGCGCGTCCCGCTTCCCCCGGCGGGATTCTCCCCCCCGTTCTGCCTGGCCTCCGGGGTGTTCGCCTCGCCCGTCCCACCGCTGCCGTTCCGGGCTTGACGGTGCTTCTGGCCGCAGCGTGGGCAGGTCTCCGGTTCCTCGCTCTCAAGCTTGTCGTAGATCTCCTCGGCCACGAGGTTCTTGAAGGCCTCGTTATAGAGCGGGCGAAGGACCAGTCCGAGGTCCGGGATCTCGAGGTCCGGGCGCTCGTAGAGCTTCTTGCCGTCCTTGTCGGTCAGTTCCTCGATGATGGCATTGATCGCGTAGTCGGTCGCATCGTTCCAGCGGTGGTGGTCGCGGGTGAGGCGTCGGGCGGCCGTGAGGAATACGACGTGGCCAACCTCGTGGATGAGGATGTACCCGAGCTGCTTGAGGCTGAGGTGATACGTCCAGGAGGGGTTGATCCAGATGCGCGACACGCAGTCGGTGGCGGCGAACGTCGGGATCCAGTGCGAGAGCTCGACCTGCATGGGGAGCAGGAGCGTCGCCCAGAAAGGGTGGTGCACCACGACCTGGGCGCGGAGGGTCTGGATGCGCCGGATCTCGTGGTCGAAGAGCTGCTCCGCGCTGATGGCGATCGATTTCGCGACGGCGGTGGCCATAACGACTCCAGGGGGGTCGGGCGCCGGCAGGGCCGATCTCGCCGGGCCTCGGGTTCGCGGGAGACGATGCGCGTCTAGGCTACTCCGTCGCCGTCACGATCTTGGTCAGGCGGATCTTGATCGGGTCGAAGGTCTTGCTGTTCAGGATGGCCTTGAAGGCGGCCGTGTTCTCGAGGTTCTTGAGGAGCAGGATCTGGAACTCGTCCTTGAAGCCCGCGGTCGTCATCAGCTTGTACAGGTTCTGGAGCTGCTGGGCCGCGAGGGCCTTGGCGTTCCGGAGCAGGTGGCCCACGGCAAAGGTGAGCGCGTAGACGAAGGAGATGTTCTTCTCCGGATCCAGCGCCGGGATCTCCCCCCGCTGGATGATGGCGGGGACATCCACCTTTCGGTACAGCTTCAGGAACTGGAAGAACTCATTGGTCATGGAGGAGCCGACGCAGGAGGCGATGAGCGAACGCCGCTGGTCCTCGTCCACGTCCATGTTTTCGATCTTCGCGGCGTCGGCCCAGCTCCGCGGGGTGGGGTAGGCGTACTCGCCGGTCCGGCAGTAGAGCTTCGGTTCCCGGAAGGTCCCGATGAAGGCCATCACGTCCGGGGAGAGGGCCTTGCTCGCGGCCCAGCGCAGCCACGCGTCACAGTCCACGCGCATGATGAAGTGCCGGAAGCGGTTCTGGAGGGCCGAGGACATGGGCACCGCCAGCGCCTCGTCCTCTTCCAGGTTGCCGGCCGCCATCACCACCGTCTCGGGGTGGAAGATGAAAGGCCCCACGCGGTGCTCGAGGATGATCTGATACGCTGCGGCCTGGTGCAGTTTCGTCACGCCGGCGTTGATCTCGTCGAGGAACAGGAAGTGGGGCTTCTCGCAGCAATCCGCCACCCAGTCAGGCGGGAACAGCTCGAGCCGCTTGGTCTCCCGGTTCGGCACGTAGACCCCCGACAGCTCCGCGGGATCCTTCTGGGCCAGCCGGATGTCCTTCATGGGCAGCTTGAACTGGACCTCGGCCAGCTCGTTCGCCAAGCTGGACTTGCCCACGCCGGGGTTACCGCGGACCAGGACGGAGGAGCCGGCCCGGAGCGACTGCCGGACCAGCGGGAGGAGAACGGGATAGGAATAGCCTTCCGCGGCAAGGGGTGCGGCGGCACTGGCCATCGAGACCTCCACGGTGGTGCGGGTGCGGAGCGATGATGGCGGGGACTGGACACTCAGAGCAGGCGAGGCATCCCATTCCGGGCAGCGAGGGTGCTGGCTGAGGCGCGTCCGATCGCATCATGCGTGCCCATCACGCCACCACGCTTCACGAGACTTTGCCTGCACGTGATTGGGGGGTGGGCTCCTCACGGTGGCAGTCGGCCGGCACGGCGAAAGGACAGGGTTCTGTCGAGATGGGCTTCGATGCGAAGCGGGTGACGGTCAGGCTTCGCGACCGGGAGGCCGAAGTTCTTCCCCAGGCGATGGCAGAGGGTTGGTCAGATAATAAATATAGCGGAATCGGCGCAGGGCCGCGGTGCCGTCCCGCTCGATCTCGGCCTGCACCGCGGGCCACGCCTGCTGGCGCAGGTGCTGGCGGCCAAGAGGATGGCGTCGATTTTTCCCCGGTGGTTCAAGATGCCGAGGGCCCACTGGCTGACTCGGCCTGCACCGCGGGCCACGCCTGCTGGCGCAGGTGCTGGCGGCCAAGAGGATGGCGTCGATTTTTCCCCGGTGGTTCAAGATGCCGAGGGCCCACTGGCTGATCTCCTCTCACTCCGCCACGATTCGGGCAGCAGTGTCGAACTCGCGGAAGACCCCGCGGAGGGCCGGCCGAAGCTTCCTGCAGACGGTATTGCGCATCCCGCTGTTGACAATCACCCACTCCAGTTTGCAGAGGAACTCGGATTCGGTCACCGCGTCCATGTCGCGAGGCCGCTTCAGACTTGAGTGTGGGTAGCCCCAGCATCTGGGATCCCAGCAGTCGAGCTGACTCATGGTCCGATGGCATCATATGCATCAATCATCTTGACGTTAGGTGCATGATGCATTAGCATCTTTCACAATGGTGTGGCAAGATAGGTAGAGTGGAGCAGAACCATGCGAACGACAGTAGACCTGGAAGAAGATGTGCTCATGGCTGCAAAAGAACTCGCGCGACAGCAGGGGGTGCCGGTCGGCAAGGTCGTATCCGATCTCGTGCGCCAGGCGCTGACGCATCGCCCTGCCGGCGCGACCCGGCAAGGGATTCCGCTCTTCCCGGTCCAGCCGAAAGCCGGGGTCGTCACGCCAGAATTGGTGAACCAATTGCGGGACGACACGCCATGAGCACCCCCTATCTGTTGGACGTGAACCTCCTGTTGGCCTTGACGGATCCGATGCACCTCCACCACGACGCAGCCCATCGCTGGTTTGGCGAGACCGGGCAGACCGCCTGGGCGACCAGTCCGCTCACGGAAAATGGTTTCGTGCGGGTGGCGAGCCACCCCTCCTACCCAAATCGACCTGGGGACGTACCAGTCGTCCTGGCAATCTTGCGAGATCTCTGCGCCGCCGCCGGGCATCTCTTCTGGAGTGACGACATCAGCCTTCGCGACGTGCTCGATCCGAATGTCATTCTCACCCACGCACAGATCACCGATGCCTATCTCTTAGGACTTGCCGCACACAACGGCGGCAAACTGGCAACGCTGGATCGACACCTCCCGGTCAACCTGGTCCGCGGCGGCCAGGCCGCTCTGGAGCTCATCACCCCGTAAGTCCCGAACGATACGATTCTTCCCGCCTGCGTTCGACCATGCCCTGACCCACAGATTTTGAGGCCATACTCAATCTTAAGCTTCACGAGGTCCGTGCGGAACGCCACGTGCGCTGCGAACACCTCCTCCGTTTCGGAGACTGCCGAGAGCCCGACGTGGGTGTAACCGCTGTCCACCCCGAGGGTGATGGGTTGGGTCGCCTCCCCGGTAGCGTACATCAGCCGAATGGTGAAGGGGGTGCGGTGGACGACGGGCGCTTTCTTCTGTTTCAGGAGCACCCGCGCTTTTCGGGGGGTGGTCGGCATCAACGGCGTCCCACGCAGGTTCTGAACGAAGACTCGCAAGCTTCGTTCCTCCTTGCGGAGTGAGGGCCGCATCGGGATTGTTATCGTAGCTTGTTCGACCGGCAGCACGGTTCCTACCTCTCAGAACGGTTTAACCACCGGCGACAGGGTGCCTGGAGCGTGCGGAAAGCCCCAGGGTGTCCTGACTGCAATAACTGCTGCTCCGGATCTGTTTGGAGCCCCCTAGTCAACCACGGCTTGGGACCAAGCCGCCGGCTTCAGCCGGGGGTGATTGACCGTTCGGGTGGTCCGGAGGTCTCCCGGAGGCGGGGTGGGCCGGGACCGGGAGCGTGTTGGGTGACCGCGCTCGCTTGCTGGCTAGGCCACCCCGCGTGCTGCTTCGGGGGCTTCCGGTCCGAGCGCGGCGGTGGCCTCCACCATCGCCGCTCTGTCCTGGACCGTCAGGCCCTTGGCCTGTAGGTAGGCCTGCAACTCGACCGTCCGCCCGGTCTTCATGGCGTAGGCCGCGGTCAGCACCACCTCGCAGAGCGTGGCCAGCGAGACCGCGGGGGTCTTCTTGTCTGGCCAGATCCAGCGCGTGGCTGCCGGGTTGAGAGGCTGGGCCACGGTTGCCGGGCTGACACCGAAGTGGGTGATGGCCTCGCGGCACAGGGGGTGCCGGATCGGGGTCGTGGTGTCCATGCAAGGTCTCCTTTGGGCTGGTGGGAGGGAAGGGGGTTTCAGATGCCGTCCTCACTTATGGGAGGAGGCGGGTAGCCTCGTCGGCTGGGAACGCTTCGACGGCAGGCGTCCGCGGCGGCTGAGTAATCCCACTGGTGGTCTTCGTCATGGTCAGGCACCCTCGGTGGTTGGGACGAAAGAGATTGGGCTGGTGTCCGCTGCCACATAGAGCGGGTGGCTTTGTGGGTCTTAGATGTTGCCGGAGGTGTCGGTGTGCATTCGACGTAGTTGCCCATTTTCCACGGTCTTGTGCGGAACGTTCATGGCGCCTTGCTTCCTTCCTGTTCGTTGCCTGTTCATGCTTTGCCGGCTCCTGTCACGTGTGGTGCTTAAGAAACGGTCGCCGGGCCTGGGACACCTTCCGCTTGAGCGGAGGGGGGAGGGGCGAGCAGGAATCGGGCAGTCGTTGGTAGCCGTACCCATCGGCGCGTTGGAGTAAGCGGCAGTGCCGGGAGCGGATGCCTTGGAGGGTCCCCGTGGCCGTCTGGAGGTTGAAGCTCCCGGTGGCGCGGATGGCGACGCGGCCGGTATGGAGACCGGCATGCTTCCCCGTGGGGACCGTGGCGCGGACGAGGTCCCCCGTCCGGAAGCCGTGGACGGTTTTCGTGCGCGTGAGGTAGCCGCGGGGAAACCCGTGGGCTGTCACGCGGGTCCGCTGATGGGAGCCCCGGCCGGTGCACTGGATGACCAGGACGGGGATCTGCCAGGCGGTGACCTGGGCGAACTCGCCGGCGCAGGCCGCGTCCAGGGCGTGGCTTTTCGGGATCCCGAGGCGCGAGCGGTTCCACTTCGTCCGCCCCCCGCTAGTGACCTCCACCGGCAACTGGGTGGCCGTGAGCGTTCGCCAGATGGCCCACCGGGTGGCGTTGAGGGCTGCGGCAGCCTTGAGGGGCTGTTGGGCCTGGGCGAGGATCCGGGCGAGGCGCTCCGGCTGATCGCTCAGGAAAACCTGCACGGGCTGGGTGCCCTTCCGCTCGTTGCATGCCTGGCAGCTCAGCGTCAGGTTGCTGATCCGGTCGCTTCCGCCGTTTGTCTTGGGGACGATGTGCTCGACCTGAAGAGGCCGATCACCTCCGTAACAGTAGGCACACCGCCGGCCGAACTTCTCCAAAAGGTACTCCCGGATCTCGTACCCGGCCAGGGTGCCCTGCTGGTACTCGATTCCCACGATCTCCGGATTAACGAGGAACTGTGTGTCGAATCGGACCCGCTCGAGCGTGACGGCAATGATTGGTACCAGACGCTGGTAACGGGTGACCCACATCTGGACGGTGTCCACCCGGTGCTGGAGCGATGGCGCGAGCCAGCCCTCGGGGCGCCGGCGGTTGTCGAACCGGGGCGGCCGATAGCGAAGGTTGGCGCCGCGGCGCCGGCGGCGGTAAGCCCGCCGCTGAGAGAGGGCCTTGTGGATGGTGTCACCGCGGTGTTCGAGTTCCGCGAGGTGGAGGACCACCTGCTCGCCGGGGCGGGGTTCTCGGACGAGGGCGATCCCGGTGACCCTGCCCCCCGGGTCCAGCTTGAGGCGGACGGGTTGGAGGGTGCTCTGATCTCGCGTCCGGTCCACCAGCCGGATGGTGAACGGCTGGAGGCGGTGCACCCGCGCCCGCTTCTCGGGGCAGGGCATCAGGGGTTGTTTCCGCTTGTCGAGGACAAAGACCATTGCTCGGACCTTTGGAGTGTGTCGCCCTCACGGGCCTGGTGACGGAGCCCTGGTGGGCTCGCTCCTCTCGACGATGTTGGCAGCCGGTGGTGAAGGCCGGCCCCCGTTTCGGGCCTACCCGGGGCGTGTCTGCAGGGCCGGCTTCCAGAGCGGCGGGCTGAGGAAGCACCCGCCGGTGGGTCGGGACCTACTGCCAACGGAGTCCGTAACCGACCGGACTGGGTCTGGTAAACCGGTGGGCTCTCACATGGCTATTACCCTTCCGTGAAAGCCCTCGACTTGGGTCGAGGGTGGTTTACAGAGCAGGAGTTCGGTTCGCACGCCCATTCCTCCATGGTCGGGGTCCAGGAGGATGCGGCGCACCGCGTCTCCGATCGGGGTTCCGCCTGGTTCGTGTGTCTGGGTCACGGTGTAGCCCACGCTCTGGAGGTGCGCTACCAATCCTTCGATCTGCGTTCCCTTGCCTCCGCCCTCTCCCCCCTCGAAGGTCAGGAGGTATCCACGGGATTGGTGCGTGCTGGTGTGCTGCGTCATCATTATCATCGTTGTTGTTGCCTCTGCCGGGCCTCGGCCACGCGGGCGTTCACGTACAGGTGGCCAAGCTCCAGTAGCACGGGGGCCTGCCTCCGGCGTGTTTCCCGGATCTCGAGGGCGCCAGTTGGATAGAGCGTGACCACGAGGGTGTCGTTGTAGCCGTGGGAAATGCGTGAGACCACGACCTTGAAGCTTCGCGGCTGTGTCAGTCGGCGAAACCGGGGTCTGCGGTCAGTCTGCCGGTTCTTTGGTTGTTCGCGTTCGTTGGACTGTGTGCCCACGCCTGCCTTCCCTTCAGAGGGCGGTGCCATCCGGGAAGCGGGGAATTTGATTGCGCCACGGCTCCGGCGACGTGCGTTGGCGTCGCGTATGGGCAATCGGGGTGACCACCCTGGATTGAGCAGCGTAGTCCCAGCTGAGCCAGTTTTACGTCTCCCCAGAGCTCGTCACAGGTCGGGACCGCCTCTGGTCCGTAGGCGGCTGCCAGCTTTTGGCGGAGCCGCAGACCATCCTGGCTGTCCGCGATGGGGGCTCGTTCCTCACCGCTTCTGCCGTGTGCACTGGGGACGTACACGTCTCGGGCGATCGCCAGCCGGAGTCCGTACTGTCGGCACCGGAGCGCGTACTCAAGGTCCCGCCCTCTTCCCATGAACCCTGGATCAGGGGCACCGATCCGGCGCAGGGTTCGGGCGGGGATGAGAACACACGCCAGGCTCAGCCAGTAGGTGAGGAGGGTTTCTCCCCGGTATCGGTCTTCCAGCAGGGCTGCCCGCTCTTCTGGCGTGACGTGGGCGCAGACGATCGCGTCAAGGTGACGGGTGAGTTGCTGCTCGCCCGTTCCCCCGTCCGTGACGGGTCCGATGGCCGCGACGGTTGGCAAGGACTGGAGGCGTCCAGAGAGCCGTGTGAGCCAGTGGGGCATGACGAGTTGGTCTGCGCTCAGGAGGGCCATCTGCTCGTCCGGGAACCTTTCGAGGGCTCGCTGGATTGTCTGCCCCACGCTGTCGTGCGCGTCGTGCTGAATGCTATGGACTCTCCCGCCTACGGGTGGGTCACCGCGTGTCCCGCCTGCACTATCCGTGATCACCACGAGGCGATATGGCAGGTCCGTGTGCCGATGAATGCGATCCAGACATTCAGGGAGCGCCAGGTCTGACCTTGTCGCAATGACGAAGATGGTCGTGTGCGGGAGGCGGCTGCCTTCGGGAATCGGCTGACGTATGCTCAGGCGCATCGTGGGTATTCTCCGGGATGTCGGGTCATTACCGCGGTGGGCTGCTCAGGATGCGATCTAAGGCTTGTGAAGCGTTCACGCGGACCACCAGGTTTGCCTCGCGCTGCAGCTGGCGGAGCACCGGCACCGCCTCGGTCGCGTAAGGCCCCATCTGTCCAAGGGTGAAGATGATCTGCTTTTGCACCGCCGGGATCGGTTCTGTTTCCAGGAGATTCGCCAGCGGCACGGCGGCCGGCTCGCTCGCCGCCCCAAGGGGGACGAATGACTTGACAGCCGCGATGCGGGCGCTCGGATCTTCATCCTGGAGCGCCCAGATGAATATCGGCACCGCGGCCGCGCCCGTCTCGCGCAGGAGGAGGAGCGCGTTGAGACGCTGCTTGGGATCGGCGGACTCCATCATGGCTTCCAGTTGGGCCTTGGTGTATCCCCGGAGGGTGGGCTCTCCCGGCGTTGCTGGTGTGGTGGGCGCCGGGGTGGGGCTGCTGGCGGCACGGCTGTGGGCCGGGTTGGTCAGTTCCAGTATGAACAGACCTGCGAAGAACCGGAGGATCCTGCGGCGGGTCACGGGTGATGGAGTCACGCGGCCACTCCCCTGTCTCTCAGGCGCGTCGTGCGCCTGAGAGACAGGGGGCCAGGGCGACCCGGAGCACCTCCGGGGTCACCGGAATGCCGGTCCGCATGCTGAGACCATACACCATCCAGGTGGCGATCAGCTTGCAGGCCGTGTACAGCCAGGTGTGCATTCCTGCTCCTCCTGTTTGGTTCGGTGGTCCGGCATCGTGTCCCTGGGGTGATCCTCATCGGCCTTCGTGAGGTCTATGCCTCGCAGGCGGCCGCAGGATGGCACGCACCCCGGGTGATCACAAGTACAGGAAATTCCCCGGCGTCTGTTAGTCGGCGCGGGCGGTGCCATTGGGAGATCCTCTGGGCTCTACGGCCTTCAGACAGGTTGTTTCAGCATCCGGCAAGCCGGCCCGCCAATTGTCCTTATGCGTCCGATTGCCAAATCCGCAGGAGTCCCGTAGACTGCCGCATAGCCGCCGAGGCCCGGACCCCCTCGGCACCCCCAGAGTACAGCATGGCAGAGACGGCACACTGGCGCTGCGACTTCTGCGCCGCCCCGGATCCGGTCTGGCTCTACCCGGCGCGGACGTTTCCCGCCTACGAGGTGTCCGGTGCCACCACCGACTACACGGGGGAGAGCGAGGGGGCCTGGCTCGCCTGCGCCGATTGCCACACCTTCATCGAGCGCGCCTCCGCGAACCCCGTCGACCGCGAGCGGTTCGCCCGCCGGTGCGCCACGATCCTGGGGCGCAGCCTCCAACTTTCCCAGCGGCAGGTCCTCCCCCAAGTGGAGCAGATCCATGCCGGCTTCTTCGACAACCGCCTCGGGACCGGTCGACCGTGGACCGCGGCCGACGCCGTCGACGAGCCACCCCCGCCCCTCAGGATCACCCCGCTCGACTGAACGCGCCCGCCAGAGGGAATCCGTCCCCCACCAGTTCCAAGGTCCGCTGCCCTCCGGGGTATCCTCTGTGCCTGGATCCTGCCCGCGCCCAGAGCTTTCCCACCACGCACCAGGTTTTGCCCGAGCCTGCGAAATACGTGCATAGGGCGCTCGTATCGCGCCACTTGCTCGGATTAACCCCAGCCGCGGAGCTTGCACGCCTCGGCCACGAGAGCATCTCAACCTGTCGATTCTCCTGATTCGCCCAACGTTGCTTCATCTCACAGGGAAAGAACGGCGCGCCACATTGACGCGGGGGGAGGATCCCGCACTTGATGGGAGCTCCTTTGCGGGGAGTAAAGTCCAGTAGGATCCCCGAAGGTGAGGTCGTGATCGCAACATGCGGGCGATTCGGTGCGCTTGTGGCCGGCCGAACATTCAAAGCAACACGCCGTGTTGCATACGGAATCCCGATCCGCTCAGTTGTTCCGGGGATCGGCCAGCGGGAGGTGGAACGTATGGAGCGGCGTCAGTCGTTTTGACTCATTCGGCCTGGCCGGCGGGACGAGCATGAGGTGGGAGTCCATCACGAAGATCTGCCGGCGGTTGTAGTACGTCAGGGCGAGGAGCATCGGGAGGACCCAGGTCAGGTGGAGCAGCGTGATGCCCATCTCTTCCGGCGGGCGGGGGGCCATCGCAGCCCGGAGGTGCGCCACCTCCGGACTCCGGGCGAGGAGATCCACATAGGCGTCTGACAGCCGGGTGGCGGTGAGCACGTCCTCCGGGCGCTCTTGCGACCGACAGGGCATGCCTCGGGGATCCACGAGGAGGGCCGCCGTCCCGGCCCAGGCGTCCCGGATGTGGCTTCCGAAGCAGAACAGGTCGAGGCGGGAGTCCGGATGGACCGTCGTCTCCGGGCTCGCCCAGGGTTCGGGGGACATCGGTTGGGCGACCACCATCGTCCCGAGGTGGGGCGCGGGTTGGCTGGCGGTGCCGGCACGCCCTGGCGCCTGTCCCCAGTGCCACGGCAGGTGCCACTCTCCCCAGACGTGGGGCCAGGGCAGAGCGCAGTGGGTGGCTCGGCGCCAGAGTTGGTCGCGGCCCTCGCGGTCCAGTTGTTCGTGGTACAGATCGGCGACGGCCTGAATGCCCAGGATTCGGCTGTCAGCCAAGGCCTGGCGGAAGGCCCGCTGGTTGGCGGCGGGGAGCTGGGTGAGCAGGTGGGGGGCGGTAGGGGTCATGGGTCTTCCGGGGGCCTTACCTGAGGCGATAGCGGATCAGTTCGGCCCCTGGGTCGTCGGCCGTCATTGCCCGGGGGGCGCCCTGGACGTACTCGCGCTTCACGACCTGCTTCAGCATCGGGGCGTACCAGCTGTAGTAGCTGATCACCGGATCGTCGGGCTTGGTGTCGAGGATCTTGAGGGCGCTGAACGCTCCGGCTGGCGTCTGGATGAACTCGCACAGCACCACTTCCCGCCGGTGCTGCTCCAGGATCATCGGGCCGCCGCCCCGGGGGTAATAGGTCTGCACGTAGCTCCACGCCTTCCCGATCTGGAGGGGGAAGTCCCAGCTCTTGTCGCTGTGCGTGACCAGCCGGTTCGTCATGGTGATCACCTCGTCCTTCCCCTGGAGGCCTTTCTGTCCGGTCTGCTCGCCGTCAAGAGAGGTGTAGAAGTACACGTTCCCTTCGTCGAGCCATCCCACGCGTTCCGCGGTCTCATGACCAGTGGTTGTCCGCCAGACCCACTCTTCGTTCTCCTGGTAGGTAGGCTGCTGGATGGAATCGCTGCAGTCCCATGTACGCAGTGTCGCGGCACAGCTGCTGAGGAGGATGAGGAAGGTGACCGGGAACCAGCATCGTTGTCGAGGGATCATGGGGGCATCCTCTTTCGCGGGAGGGTTATTCGCACGGCGCGCGCACCCTTGGAGTCGACGGGGACCTGCCGTGCAACCTTAGTTCTCCCTCGAGGTGCCGAATAGGGCAGCTTTCTGCAGACCCGCCTTTGGATCGTTCCTGGAGGCTGTGGAGTGTGCGTGTCACTCCCCCGTGACTGTCCGGCCCCGCTCCCCTGGACGAAGTCCTGGCTCCGTGCCAGCGCTCGGGCCTCCGCGGCACTTCGGCTGGTTGGCTGGCTCCTGCCCTCCCGGTGGGCGTTGTCGATCCGGCACACGCGAACCGCGAACTCCCGCTCCCTGGCAATGGACTGACGGCCGTGCTCGGCATCCGTGTTCCTTGGTGCGTGTTGGGTCGGTTCGCCAACCGTTCGGGCGCCGCCCGCCTGCCAGGCGGGCTGGACCCCCGAGATGGCAATCCTCACCGGTTCGGGTCCGATCGCTTCGCAAACACCGGGGTGCGGAGCGGAGGGGCCGGCCGGGCTGGGGTTGATGCGCTTGTCATGGCCGTCCGCCGTGCGATGGCGGGGGCGACCGCGCTCAGTCCCGTCCCTGCCGGGGTCGTTGGCATTCGGAGCGGAGTTGGGCGTTTGCTGGGGGTCTGCTGCACTCCGGCCTCTCCGTTTCCGTTGCTCGGTGCGGGCGCGCGGGTCTCCTTCCGGACGGTCGCCTTTCCGGCCCCCTCTCCGAGTGCTTGTGCCCCCCTCACCACGCCGTCCTCGATGATGATTCCCACGTTGTCCGAGACTACTTCGATCCAGATCTGGAAGTCCTTTTCCCGGACCATCTCCCGGATGAGCGCCATGCTCTCCTCGTCCAGCAGGCTCCCGTCGCTGATCCGGATGACCCGGATCTCGGGGTTGAGGGCCATGGCGATCGCCAGGGAGACGCGGAGCTGCTCCGAGCTCGAGGCCTGCTGGAACGGCTTGCCGTTGAAGGTCACGCCGTCTTCCGAGAACCCCAGGCCGGCGACAGGAAACTTGGCCTGCTGGAGCGCCGTCGCCTTGACGGCCTCGATCTCCGTCAGGCGGGCTGTCAGCGCGTTGCTCTGGGCCTGCAGGCGCTCCACGTCCGCCTGCTGCACGCGGTATTTCTGCCCGCCCCGGATGGCGTCGTTGCGTTGCTCCAGAGTCGCGAGCTGGTCCCGGAGGCTCGCCAGGTCCGGATCCACCAGGGTCGCCACCTGGGCCGCCGTCCTGGTGCCGCGCTCCACCAGCGCGTCGTACTCTCGCTGCGTTTTCTCCCGCTCCTGCCGCAGGTTCGCGAGCCGCGTCTCCATCTCCGCGATCTCGCGGTCCAGCTTCTCCAGGTCCTGCTTGGCGGTCTTCGCCTCTGTCCGGAGTGTCTCAAGGTGCTGCCGCTGCGTGGCGTTCGCGAGGCGCGCGTCCTGAGCTGCCTGGATCGCCTTCAGCAGATCGGCCGCACTGATGCCCGTCTCCGGCAGATCCGCCGCCGGGAGCGTCATCTTCGCGAGAGCGCCCTGCTGCTGCTTGAGGCTCCGATTCACCCCGGTGCGCTCAACGAAGGCGGTCCCGTACTCCGCGTCCAGCGCCGTCAGGTTCTGTTCGAGCCCCGGGTCCAACCGGAAGAGGGTGTCCCGCTGGTCTTTCCCTTCCATGCGCATGAACGCCAGGGGGTCGAAGGACAGCTTGCCGACCAGCTTGTCGAGGAAGGCCTGGGGTGACGTCACCTTGGTCCGCGCATCGTCCTTCAGGCGAACCGTCAGGTAGTTCGTCTCGTTGTCCGTGAACGTCCGCTTGATCTCGATCTCGCTCAGATCCAGGTCGATGTCCGCGTGCTCGGCCCCCTCCCGGATGGGCTGCGGCGTCCGCTTCTGCATCGACGCGAAGTCAATGGCGCCCTGGATCATGTCGAGAACGCTGGTCTTGCCCTGGCTGTTCCTCCCCCCGATCAGGATGACGTGCTCATCCGGGTTGGGGGTGATATCCACGGCCCGGATCTTCTTGAAGTTATGTCCGGTCAGGCGAAGGATCTTCATTGGTGTCTCCGTGAGGTGCTGCACGCGGGGCCGGCACGGCACGCGTTGCGCGGGGTTCGCTGCTCGAGGTTCCATGGGAAGTGTGCTCGGGGTGCTCACGAGTGCTGGTTCCGGCCGGCAGGCGGGGATCGCATCCGGGATTCGTTTGAGCGGATCGGCCAGGACTGTGCTGAAAGAGGCGTACGCTTGCGGAGAGAACCGGTCAACGGCCCCCGGCTGAAACCGTGGGCTTGGAAGAGCCCAGATCGTTCACCAGCCTCTATTCGGGAAGGGGGAACCGAGTTCCGTCGATTTGGTCAGGACACTCCGGAATGCGCGGCAAGCTCCAGGGCTGCTGTCGCTACGTTTTTCCCGTGGTGGTCAAGCTAGGGGCGTGAGGAATCTAACGGGTGGCAGGTGCGGACGTACCTTACCCTGGCTGGGGGCGCAGGTGGTCAGGCAAATCCCACCTGGGCTTCGACCCAGGATTTGATGAGCTCGGCAGACTGCAGGGCGCGCTGGGCTTCCTCCCCGGAGAAATGGGTGGGCCAGTGCACAGGGTAGCGCGTCTCCACGTAAAATGCGCTCAGGTACTCGCAGGCCTCGCGGAGCCGGTCCACGGCAGGATCATGCGCGGCGCAGATCTTGAGGAGCAGGGGGAGGTCGTGGAGCTTCCGGAAGTCGAGATCATGGGCGACGATGTACGCCTTCAGGTACTTCTCGGCCGCTTGATGAAAGTGGAAGCAGATCTGGGCGTAGAAGGGTTTCCCCTCCTTGAGGTTCACCCGGGCGAACGCGAAGTCATCCGCCGCCTTCTCGATCCACTCCTGGACGAGCCGGGCCTCAGCCATGGAGGATCTTGCCTTCGCGGAGGATCGCTTTCAGGAAAGGATCGCCTAGGGCGAGCCGTTCCTCGAACTCTTCGGGCCGATAGACCAGGAAGTCCACCGGGATGTTCCGCTCGATCAGCCGCTGGAGTTCGCGGATCCGATCGGCGCCCAAGCGCGGACAGTCCCGCTTGATGATCAGGAAATCGGCGTCGCTCTCGGGATGCAGGTCGCCGCGGGCCGCGCTGCCGAAGAGGATGATCCGCTCCGGAGCGTACTTCGCGACGAGTTGCGCGGTGATGCGCTCGATTTCCTCAGCCACGTTGACATCCATGCCGTCCCCTGCTTGGTAGTCACCCAAGGGCATGCTATCGGCTTCCTCGTGCGGAGTCAAGGCTGGAACGCCGTCAGTCTCGCCTATCCTTAGAAGAGTGCCAGTTGGGCCAGGTGCGGCCGCTCGCTCAACACCTGCTGAAGGTCCTCCTCCCTGACTTCGAGCCGGCTCACCTTCTTGTGGCGCGGGTTCTCCTGCTCGATGAGATCCACGATCAGCATTTTCTCCCCGATCGTCTCAATGTTCTGCGAGATCCGAACGACCGGGGGCTTAGGCGTGGCCGCAGTGAGCGTGAGGAGCTGCTCCATATCTCGTTTCCGGAGCCGGGCCCAGACCGCCTCTGCGGACTCCGTCTCGCCGACGTGACTCACCAGCGCCCGCGCAAGCTCGAGCACCAGGGAGTCCGAGGTGTCCGCGAGCGCGCTCAGGCCGTTGTCGCTCAACTCCCCCTCGATCGCCAGGGACGCCTCCAGCTTCGTGGCGATCAGGGTGAGTGCCTTGGACTGCATCGAGTCCGCGTAGGTCAGGAAGATCACCTCGCAGGGCTCGGTCTGGCCGATCCGCCAGGCCCGGCGCGCCGCCTGGCGGAGCGTGTAGATGCTGTACCTCGGGCACAAGTAGATGAAGGTCGGAAAGGCGTACAGATCCAGTCCGGTCTTCACGAGCTCGGGGTTGGTGACGAGGACATCGATGCCCTCGTTCACCCGGTCCTGGATCCAGTCTTCGCGCTGCGGTGGCGGGACCGTCCCCTTGAGGATCTGTGTCCGGAGCCCGGCGGTTTCCAAGAGCTCCTTCACGCGGCCGGTGAGGTCCCGGGTATCCGTGAAGGTGACATAGACGAGGACCCGCCGCCCTTTCTCGCGGACCTCCCGCGTGCAGAGTTCCACCAACTCTTCTTCCTTCGGGAGTGGGCCAGGAACGATCGGGGCGGACGCGATCGGCTCCTTGGTCCGGGGGTCGATGAGGTGCTCCGCTCGGAACGCCGCTTGATCGGGGTAGCAGAGGAGGCTCTGGAGGTACAGCGACAGGAGGTGCCGCGACCCGCTGGCAAGGGCGTCCCGGACACAGGCCAGCAAATCGCTCTCCAGGTGGTGGTAGGCGTCCGCGAGTCCGGGTGACATGTCCAGGCTGATCACCCGCTCCTCGTAGGGGGGGAGGGCGTCCGCAACGTCCGCGAGACGGAGAAACACCGTGTTTGGCAGGAGATGCTTCCCCAGGATGAGCGGGCTGATCCCCGGCTTCCGGTGCACGCGAGTCCGCTTGGTTTTCCCTCGGACCGCCCGCATGTCCTCGCTGGCATCGTCGTCCGCACTGATCTTGGTCACGCGCTCCAGGATGCCGTACCGCTCCATCCACCGCTGGACCTTGCGATAGTCCAGCCCCTCGCGGACCATCTCGCTGGGGTACATCCGGTACAGGATATAGAAGAGATTGTCGGCGTAGCCCCCGAGCAAGGTCCCCGTGAGACCGAGGGTGGTCCGCACGGCTGCCGCCAGGGCGCCGAAGGCGTTCCCTTGCCCGGTAGCCTCGCCCTTCAGCTCGTGGACCTCGTCCGCCACAAAGAGAATCGAATGCGCCCTTGAGGTATCGCTTGATGAACTTCGCGGGGGCGTAGCGCCGCGGCCCGGCCCGGTCCGCACAGAACGCCGGATCGTGGCACTGGGGGCAGAAGGTGTGCTTGCGGGCGAGGGCCTCGACCGTGAGCGGCAGGCCCGCCTTGTCCCGCAGGACGGCCCCGCAGCGCAGGCACGCCGGTTCCCGCCAGACCTGCAGGTCCCGCATGGGGCCCGTCGGATTGTGCCGCTCCTCTAGGCGGTACAACAAGCGGCTCGCGTACGCCGGCCGCCAGGCGTGGTGCAGCTTGGCGCGTTCGCGGCCGAGGACCCACACCTCATGCTGGGCCGGTGGCTTCCGGCCGTCCGTCCGAAGGACTGTCGCCAGCCCGGTCAGGTGCGCCAGGCTGTCGGGCCCCCCGAGGGAGATGACGCGCACCTCCGGGAGCACGGCCGTTGCCTCGCGCTCCCACTTGGGCACGAGGTGCGGCGGGCACATGATGAGCGTGCGAAGCGGCCGTGGCGCCAAGGCCAGGAGGGCCAGCGTCACCTCCGACTTCCCCACGCCCATTTCCCCGCTGAGCAGCGCCGCCCGCTGCCCGGCCTCGAAGTAGGCCCGGGCCAGGGCCTTGGCGGCTTCCCCCTGCGCCGGATAGCACGGGCGGAGAAGCGTTGCCAACCGCTGGTCAAGGTCCGGCGTGGTGCCGAGGTCCCGCACGGGATCGTGCAAGATGTTGAAGGTTTCGGTCACCCGCTGGGCCAGCGGCTCGCCGAAACGTGTGAGGAATTCCTGGAGGGTCATGCCTGGGTCTCCGTGGGGGTGGGGCTGATGATCAGGTACGCCTCATTGTGTAGCGCGTCCGAGGCGATCGAGTTCGCCTCGACCAGCGCGTTGGCTCCGGCCAGTCTCCAGCGATTGCGCCAGTGCCTGGTTCTTGGGGTGTCGCAATCTTGGCGCGTGCCCCTGCCATGGCGTCTACGCGATCTCCAGCGTGCGGGCCTTCACGGCCTCCGTCAGCTCCTGGGTCACCTGCTGCTCATTCCAGTGGATCTCCCAGCCGACCCAGTGGCCAGAGCCACTCATGGGTGTGATGTCCGCATTCTCATCGAGGTAGTGCCAGAGCCAGCCCGCCCACGACGGGTGGAGCGGGAGGGAGGTTCGGGCGTCGATGAGCCGCAGGAGTCGCTCGGGTGCGGTGGCTTCCTCGGCCTTCGGAAGGACAAGGCTGAACTCATAAGGGGTCTCGCTCGGCGTCGTGTCAGGATAGAGGACGCCGTGAGCTTGCCCGCAGGGAAGGCGCTTGCAGAGGAGACGGGATGGCGTCGCGGTCGCGTGCAGCGGCCCGATGGTTTCGCGCCCGCGCTGGTGGAGGATCGCGTGCTCTTTCGGGTGGAAAAGGCTCAGCCGGTTCCCTTTGAGTTTCGCCGCTGCCAGCACGGCCTTGACGGCTTCCGCCGGCCCCCCGATGGACAGGAACCGCACCTCATCGTAGGGGTTTGCCAGGTAGCTCTCCACGAGGCTCACGGCGCCCTCGAAGTCAGCGTACAGGAACGTCGGTGTCACGTGCTGCACGGGCTCCTCCCGAGACGGGGTGGCTGTCTGCTCGCGGGCAAGGAGGGATCGGATTGCCGGTGGCGCTGGAGGGTTCTGCCGGGTTACTGCATCGTCTGGAGTTCACCGGATCGGAGATCCAGGGCGGTGATGACGATCTTGAGAACGTCGCGCTCGGTGATGGTCTTGCCACCGTCGGCCTCCTGTTCCTCTAGCCGGACGGTATCCTTCTCGGTTCGGCCCTTCACGAGCAGTCGGTCGCCGGTCCGTGGGTCTTCCACCAGCTCGTTGTTGAGGTGTCCGGATGCCAGGACCAGCGCCAGGTGGCCCCGTCGAAGCGGCATGATCGGCCGCATCCGGTACGCTGCCGCCTCGGGGTGCAGGCGGCGGAACACCACCTCGGTAAGGCCGTGCCTCTCCATCTCCTGGACGAGGTCCTGCGGATCGACGCTGAGGTTCTGAAACAGGAGGTTCGCTGCCCGCCGGGAGGTGGGTACCGAGTAGGCCGGCTCCACGTGCCCGGGGAGGTCCGATGGCGTGAACGTCCGGGCGCCGATCAATCGAAGGGTCCGCAGCACCTCGTCGTCTCGGAACGGCGTGGCCTTGCGCACGGCGAACAGCACGATCTGCTGGTAGCAAATGTACGCTTCCCCGGGGAATCGGAAGACCTGGATGCGCTCGAAGTGGTACGCGAGCACGTTCGCGATCTCGCCGGCGAGGCGCCGATCTGGAATGAGGTAGACCAGGACGCCCCCCACGGCGAGGTAGCGCACCGCGGCCTGCAGGAAGGAGAGTTCGAGCCGTTGCGCGCCCTCGTCAAGCGCCGCCACGTCGAAGTCGTAGGGCGGATTGAGGAACAGGAGCCCGAAGGCGTTGTTGGCCACCCGCGTGCTCCGGATGTCGGCCCGGAGGACCCGGGTAAGGACTCCGCGAGCCGCATGCGCGCGCGCCTGGTTCAGCTCGATGCCGTACCGTTCCACGGGATCTCCAAGGGGCCCTGTCGCGAGACACAACGCGGTGCCTTCCCCACAGGCCGGATCGATTGCGCGGATCAGCCCCGGGCCCGACCGAGTCAGGGATCGGGCGATGGCCTCCGCGATCGCCGGCGGCGTCGGGTAGTGCTGCATCTTCGCTTGCGATCGGAATCGTGCCACTGGGCTGACTCCTTCGTGTGGGATCGCGCTCGGATAGGGATTCCTCCGGACAGGGGCAGCACTCGATTCTATTGCTGCGCTAGGGTGTGGATGGGGTCGGCGGGGTTGATGTGGGAATGCCGAGGAATCCGCAGGTCTCTTCGATGAACCACCACACGACGCGGATGTTCGGGCAGGGCTTCGTCTTCGGGTCAGGTGGCGTCAATGCCGTGGCGAGGTAGTCACCGGCACGCTGTTCGATGGTCCCCAGCCGCTTGCCCGTTCCGTCGGTGTTGGCGCTCCCCTAATCTTGGATACAGCAGCGTCATTCTTCCCCCACTGGGTGAGATGACCTATACAGTGGCCGTGAGTCCAAATGGGAAGCATCGAATGGCCACGAGGACAACGCACCAGACGGCCGAGATCCTCCCTGTTCAGTCGTGAGAGAGCTCGCATGGAGCCGAACGCACTGGTGTGCTGAATGTTTCGCGCAGAGGAGGCTCACAGATGTCGCGTTCGACCGTGACGCTCAGTCTCTCCCCGGACACTATCACGGAAGCCAAGATCCTGGCGGCACAACGCAAGACCTCGCTCAACCGTCCGTTTGCTGATTGCATCGAAGATCTCGAGATGCGAGAGAGCGCGTCCCAGTCGGCACGGCGCCGTGCACTCACACACCTGAAGCGCGGATTCGATTTAGGGGCCCAGCCCATGATACGTGAGGAGTTCCATGCCCGATCTTGTCTTCGGTGATTCCGGTCACACGCCTCGGCCGAGCGCCGCCGCGTACGTGAAGGCATGAAAGTATCGCCGCCACGACTCATCGGATGAGCCGTAGCGGTTGTCGAACCAGAAGTAGTCGGCCAGGGTTTCCCGCAGCCGGGTCAGTTCCTTCAAGCGTGACCGATGTTTCTCATCGGCGATGGTGAGGTCCAGAAGCTCCAACGCTCGCTCGAAGGCACGGCGCCCGTACTCGGCGTTCCCCTTCCCCCTCCATCGCATCGTGCGCTCGATCTCGCTCCCGACGTTGGCAAGCTGCTCCACGAGGGACAGCCTGAACCACCTTCCCGCCGCCAACTCCTGATGCCCCACAGTCATCGCATCACCAGTCGCGAGACGATTTCCACGATTCGCTGGCGCACCCCTGGATTCTCTACGTCGCGACTCCGGTTCCCCTGCGAGGGGCGAAGGTTGATCATCGAGTCGAACTCGATCCACTCCGCGCTGCCGGCGTCCGGATAGAGATTGATCCCCCACAGGCTAGCCTGTATGGAGCCATGCGTCAAGAGGAGCTCTTCTTCATCCGCGTGAAGCTCGCCGTCGACAGCCATGATGCCCCGATCAACGTCAACGACAGCCTTCACCATTTCGCCAAACCTGCCTTGGGCCATCTCGCGCAGCCTGGCGAGGGTGATCGGCCCAGTAATGATCTCCATGGCGCTTCCTTTGCCGCACACTCGTGGGCCAGAACGCACGGGAGACATTCGGCTCCGACAGACGGCCGCGCCGTGCCACACGCTGCGCCGCAACCGACAAGCGAACGGCGAGAACGCTAACACCGGCCCGGAAGGACGTCAAGTCGAACGTGACTGACCCGAATAGACAGAGCCGAATGGATGCTGGCCAAATGCGAGTGTCGGCATTGGCTGACAGAGGCGGAAACATTGCCCACTTTGATCACTGTGAGATTCCCAAATACCATGTTCGTGTGCGCCATGGCCCCCAGCGTGGCAGGACATGGGATCGGTGTGCTGACTTGGACCTCGGTCTAATTCCTGGCGGTCGGGAGGCCTGCCATCGGCTTTCATGTACGTGGTGCGTCGCTCACGAGGAGTACCCGGAGCGCGCGCTGTGCCATGGGGCCGTGGGAGCCGGTCACGCCAACTCCGCGGTCAGCCCTGCGTTGATGAGGTCAAGGAGCGGTGCCGTGCTCTCGGGCTCCGGCGTCGGCTCGAGGGGTGGCAGGTCCCTCCAGAACGCGGCGAGCCGTTCCGTCAGGTGGGAGTACCGGCGAACGATTGTGTTGTTGTGAACGGCGATCCCAAGCGCCTGCCTGGTGCCGACGAGCACGAGGAGCTTGCGGGCGCGGGTCAGCCCGGTGTAGAGCACATTCCGCTGGAGCAACAGGTAGAATTGGGGCAGCATCACCAGCACGCAGCAGGGGTACTCCGAGCCCTGCGACTTATGGACGCTCGTCGCGTAGGCGAGCATGAGCTCGTCCAGGTTCTGGAAGTCGTACTCCAGCGCCCGGTCGTCGATCCGGATGTGGACGAGTTGCTCGGGCACGTCAATGTGGAGAATCCGGCCGAGATCCCCGTTGGCCGTTTGCAGCGCGTAGTTGTTCTTGATGACCATGACCCGGTCGCCGACCCGGAAGAGCCGGCTGCCGCGGGTCAGCTCGGTCTTCCCTTCCGTAGGGGGATTCAGACGGGCCTGCAGGGCGGCATTGAGCTGGGCAACGCCAGCCTCCCCACGATGCATGGGCACGAGGACCTGGATGTCTTCGAACGGATCGTAGCCGTATCGCCTGGGCAGGCGCTCGCTGACCAGCTGGACCACCAAGTCGCGCACCGTCACCGGGTCCTCCTGCTCGATGAAGTAGCAGTCCGGCACTTCGTCGCGGCCGGAAGCCAACAGGTCTGGCATCTCGCCGTGATTGACTCGGTGGGCGTTGGTGATGATCCGGCTCCGCTGGGCCTGCCGGAAGATCGTGGTCAGCCGGATGCTCGGGATCCCGTCGAAGTCGAGGAGGTCACGAAGCACGGTGCCCGGCCCCACGCTCGGGAGTTGGTCCGCGTCACCGACCAGCACCAGGGCGGCCGGGAGCGGGAGGGCCTGGAGGAGATGACACATCAGCGGAAGATCCACCATGCTCCCTTCGTCTACGACGACCACGTCGGTGTCGAGCGGGTGCTGCCGGTTGCGGTGGAACTGCCCCCGCGAGCACTCGAGGAGCTTATGCACCGTGCTCGCGGGACGTCCGGTGACCTCGCTGAGACGCTTGGCGGCGCGGCCGGTCGGGGAGGCGAGGTGGATGCGGAGCCCCCTGGTCTCGAGGATCTTGATGAGGGTGTTCAGGATGGTGGTCTTGCCGGTGCCTGGCCCGCCGGTGATCACCACCAGCTTCTCCTGGAGCGCTAATCGCACCGCGTCTCGTTGCTGTGGCGTTAAGGTGAGGCTGATCTTGTCTTCCACCCAGCCAAGGGCCTGCTCGATGTCGATGGCCAGGGAGCGCCGCGGCGCGCGGAGGAATTCGCTCAGACGCCGGGCGAGCCGACTCTCGGCGATGTGGAGCGGTTTGAGGTAGGCGGCCTGCCCCTCCGGGAGGTCTTCGCAGATGATCTTTTCTTCTTCGAGCAAGGCGGGAATGGCCGGGGCGAGGAGATCCACGGGAATCTCCAGGTCGGTCTCCGTGGTCGCGTGGAGTACGGTGACCGGGACGTAGACATGGCCGTCGTCCGTCAGCTTCTGGAGGGTGTGGAACACTGCAGCGGTGGCCCGGAACGGGGAATCTTTCGGGATCCCAAGCGCGGCCGCCACCGCGTCCGCCTTCTTGAAGCCGACGCCCCGGATATCCCGGGCCAATCTGTATGGGTTGCTCTGGACCATGCTGATCGCGCCCTGGCCGTACGCCCGCCAGATCTTCCCGGCCAGGTACGGGGAGATCTGGTGGCTCTGCAGCCACAGCATGATCCCTCGGACCTCCCGCTGCTCGGCCCACGTGGTCGTAATCCGGTCCCGGCGTTGCTTCCCGATGCCGGGGATCTCCAGGAGCCGTTCCGGCGTCTCCTCGATGACCTTGAGGGTCTCGACGCCAAAGGCATCGACGAGTTTCGCCGCAAAGGTCGGGCCGATCCCCTTGATCAGTCCGGATCCCAGGTACCGGCGAATGCCGAACGCCGTGGCCGGCACGATCGACTCGTACCGGATCACTTCGAGCTGGAGCCCGTACTGGGCGTGTCGCTTCCAGCGGCCGTGCACGCGGACGCTCTCTCCGGGCGTGAGGGCCGCCATTGTGCCGACGATGGTGACGCGGTCTTTCTCGCCGCGCACGGCCAGGCGGGCGACGGTCCACTGGCTCTCGGGGTCGCTGAACGTGACGCGGTCGACCACCCCGCTGAGGGTGGTGGGTGGCATGGCTGCCGCCATGGGCAGCTTCAGGGTGGTTTGGCTCACGAGCGGGCTCCCGGGGGCGTCCGTTAGGGCCGGAGGATCCTCTCGACCCAAATCCGATGTCGAGCGAGCCGCGCGGCCATGCGAGGGACGTCCATGGCGGTGGAATGCTCGCAAGTCTTGGCAATGCTGGCCTCGTCGTCGATCAGGGTTCGCAGGGATTCCTAGCCGCCCTGCATCCCCCGAGTTCGTGGAGAACGGCCTTCAAAAGATCGAACGCCTGGGCGGAATCGTCTCCGGCGGAGCGGACGCCTGCAAGGCTGATCGTCAGGGCATCGGTGAATCCCATTGCCGTCTCCAGGGGCGATCCTGGGGCAGCAGTGCACCAGCGCATGCCAGAAGGAGTCGATGATCTCGCCGCGGACGTGGGTCCGGCAGACGGGCTTCAGGGTCTCGGAGAGTGCGAGGGCGTAGTCGTCGGTGAGGTGAAAAGTCTGTTCCGGGTCTGCGTGTCCCGTTCGCACGGACGTGAAGAAGGCTCGGGCCGTGGGCACCCCCCGAGGGAGGTGAGGGAAGAGGCTCCCAGGTACCAAGCCGTCAACGGCGGGATCTCGCCGGCCCCTCCGGTGCGGCCGAGCGCCGCGTCGACCCGGCGACTGACGATCGGACCCGGTGGGTAAGTGAACCGGCGCATCGGGTCCTCGTTTCTAGCGGGTCAGTGCTGGTGGCCCGGCTCGCAGGCATTCCTCCTCCGGGCGGAGGTTCCGGGGGTCGAGGAACTGGAACTGGTCGATCACGACCGCCATCTTGCCCGTGCGGCGGCCCGTCTCCAGATCGCGGCGCTCGACGAGATGTCCTTCGATGAAGATAGGGCGGCCGCGTTTCAGGTGCTGGCCGATGCTCTCCGCGTGCTTGTTGTACGCGATGACATCGATGTAGGAAATCTCCTCTGACAGTGTCCCGGGGTGCCTGTGGGTGGGCCGGCGCCGCGGAACAGCCAGGAAGAAGTTGGCCACAACGCTCCCGAGCGGGGTGGTGGCGACCTCGGGGTCCTGCACGAGGTTTCCGATGAGCACGACTCTGCTGTAGCCGATCATGGTCTTTTCCCTCTGGCCGTCCTGGTCCGCCGCCGGGAGTGGCACGGAGAAGGCCCCGAACACGTCGGGGCGGATTACGGAAGGTGCTGAATGACGGCCAGGAGCGCCTCCCGCGTGACCAGCGGTCCGTACTGCTCGATCAGGATGTCTGCCACCGTCTGGACGGAGACTTCGGCCACTGCTTCCGGGAGGTTCCCCTCCTCTTCGAGTTCGATCGTCAGGTCGGTCAGGGCGTCCCGCAGGCTGCGCTGGATGGGTTCGAGCGTGAACGGGCGCGTGATCACGGCTCCCATGGTGCTTCTCCCTTCTGTGGCTGACGCAGAAGCGATAACTGCAGAGCGGCGGACGGAGCGCCGGCGGCTCCGGGTGTGGCCTGACAGTCGCGCATGGCGCCGGGGAGAAATGCTCGCGCCGCCCTGGCGGCGCCGGGACGGCCCGGCGGTGAGCGGGTGTGGGTGGGGGCTCATAGGCATTTGCCTCCCGAGAAGTACTGAGCGAGCCACTGGAGCCAGCTCTGAGGGCGTGGGCTCAGCATCCCGGTTGTCCGAGGCTCGCGGGATCCGCTCACCGGGGCGAGGAAGGGCGATGGGGCGCCGTGCCGACAGAGCCAGAGCAACTGCTTGGCGCGAGTGACGGCGACGTACAGGAGACGCAGTTCCTCGTACCGGCTGCCGTCCGACTCGGCCCGCCGGCAGGGCATCAGGCCGTCCTGGACCCCGGCCAGAAAGACACACGTGAACTCGCAGCCTTTGCTCTGGTGCATGGTCATGAGCTGGATCGCGTCCGGGGCGGGAGTCGGGGGCTCCTGACCATCGTCAAGCTGGTCGTGCCGGGGCGGTTGGAATACCGGGATGTTCCAGCGAGTCGCCTCCGTCTCCAGGGCCGGCATCTGCGCGCGGAGGCGGACGAGGATGGCGATCTCGCTGGCCGGAATGTGGATCGCGAGCAGGGTGCGGACCTCCTCGAAGATACAGACCGCCTCGGCCTCGGCGCTCTCCGTGACGATCCAGCGGATCGCCGGGTGGGCCTCCGGACGTTTCGCGGACATGGAGTGGCACGGGGCCTGGGGGCCAGCAGTGGGGCTGAGGAGCCGGCGAGCGAGTTCCACGATCGTCTTCGCCGACCGGTAATTCTCGGCCAGCAGGATCGTTTTGCACGGCTGCGCGAAGGTGGACTCCGCCTGGAGCAGGTAGGCCGCCGAGGCTTGCCGGAAGCCGTAAATGGCCTGGTCCGGATCCCCGACGAGCAACAGTTCCGGCTCGGTCATGTGCCGGCAAAGCTCTTGGAGGAACTCCACTTGCGTCGCGTCCAGGTCCTGGGCCTCGTCGACTGCCAGGAACTGGACCGGCGGGATCCACGCGGGCACGCCCCCTGTCCGGAGCGCTGCGATGGCCTGGGGAATCAGGGCATCGAGGTTCAGGGGGGACGGCAGGAGCCCGAGGTCCGCGAGGATCCGATAGGCCAACGCGTGGAAAGTCCCGAGCGCGGGCGCCTTCTGACCGGATTTCCCCAGGCGCTGGCGCATCTCGGTGGCGGCCCGGCGCGTGAAGGTGAGGCCGATCATGGTGTGGGCTGGCATTCCCTTCTGGAGGCGGTCTTTCAGCTCATTCGTGAGCAGGCGGGTCTTGCCGGACCCGGGCCCAGCCAGGACGCGGCGCAGACGCGGGGCCTTGGTGCCACCTGGATGGAGCATGCGGTGTGGTCCTCCTGGGTGCGAGCGGGGGGAGGGTTGCACCCAGGGCAGGGGGGCATTCCAGGTCGGAACGAGCGCCGGGCTCGCGTTGGCTGCCGGGGTGCTCGGGTACACGGTCACCAGCCGTTCGCCCCGGTGGGACGGCGGGATTGGCGATGTGGGCACCCGGGCCGCCTTGGCCATACGCTATTCTCCGCGGATGGGCATAACGATGTAGGTGTACCGGTCGTCGTTCGCCGGCTGGACCAGGATGGGGTCCAGGGGACCGGTGATGTAGAGACGGATGGTCTCGACGCCCACCCGGTCGAGGTAGTCCAGGAGGTATTTGCCCTGCACGGAGAACGCGGTGGGCTGGCCGCTGCACGTGCAGTCCAGATCTTCGCGGCCGTCTCCCAGGTCCGGGTTCCGGCCGGAGAGGGTGAGCATCCCGGCTCCCGGGGTGAGCTTCACGGGGTGGCCGTCGGCGAGGATCGGGGCGATCCGGCGCAGGCCATCGCGGAACGTCTCGCGCGGGATCTCGATCAGGTGCTCGCGGCTTGCCAGGACTACCTGGTCGACGTTGGGGAAACCGGCGTCGATCAGCCGGCTGGCGATAACGAATCCCTCACGCTGGACCACCAGGTGTTCCTGGTTTGGGCTGAAGCCCAGGTGTAGCTCCCCTCCCAGTTCGGCGCCGAGTCGGGCCGCCATGTTGAGGGGCTTGGGGGGGACGATGACATTCACGTCCTGCTGGCCGTTTGCGTGCGGGAAGCTCACCAGCGCGAGGCGATGGCCGTTGGTCGCCGCCACCTTCAGAGCGTCGGCAGTGCTCTGGAAGGAGATACCTGTCAGGGCAAAGCGGCTGGCGTCGGTGCTGACCGCGAATTCGGTCCGACTCACCAGATCCGCGAATGCCGCGGCCGGCAGCGTGAGCCACTCGGCCTCCGGCAGCTGCGGGAACTGCGGGAAGTCGTCCGGCTTGGCGCCCCGCAGCCGGAACTGGGACCGCTCGCAGGTGAGCTCCACCGTGTCGTCCTTGGTGAGGGTCAGCGTGACCTTGGCGGTGGACGGGAGGGCGTGGGTGATCTCGTTGAGCTTCTGTCCGGGGAGGGCGACCACGCCCGGGGTGGCCACCTCCGCCGGTAGCGTCAGCCGGATGGAGGTGGTGAGGTCAGTCCCCGTCACAACCACTTGCTGCGCGGCGGTCCCCTCCACGAGGAAGTGCGAGAGGATCGGGAGGGGCTTGGTCTTCGGGTCGATTGCGCGCTGGACCAGGCCGACGGCCTTCGAGAACTCTTTCTGGACGGTGAAGTTCATGGATTACACTCCATAGAGCCACGGGTGGACACGCAATTCCCACCAGCGGGCAAGTGAGAGCGCGTGCCTGCGCGGAGACCCGTAGCGCACGAGGGCCGCCATGACGTGCAGGGCGTTGAGGTGGTGCTGCATGTGCCGCCGCATCCGCCTCCTCACGCGCTCGGGCCAGTGGGCTGACCCGTGCTGGAGCGCACGGTACCAGCCCGGAACAACAGGTGAAGGGCAGAAAAATGCAGGGCACGGTGCCGATGCTGGCGGGGCGGCACGCCGCGCCCTGTGGACCGGTGGAGTGCCCAGGCATCCGGGGAATCTGTGGCGGCCCGGGGGTGGCGGGACGGGACTAGGCGGTCTTCGCGGCCAGGGCATCCACAAACTTCACGCGCTCGACCATGACGATTTGCTTGGGGAAGGGGTGGCGCTTGGGATCAGTCCAGGTCTGCTGCGTGAGCCAGCCTTCCATGAGAACCATGCGCGCTTTGGCCAGAACCGTCGTGGCGCTCTCGGCCTGCACTCCGAAGACGGCCGAATCCATGAAGCAAGTTTCCTCATCCAGACTCTTTCCCGAGAGGTCCCGCGGTGCGGGAGTTGCTCGGGTTCCCGATGGGTAAAGGTGCATCCTATCGAGGTGGACGGTCGGGGTGATCGCGTGTGGCGGTCGGCCTCGCTAGCCCTTCTTGGGGTGACGGGGGGGTTGCAGGGGGAGTATCCAGACGTGCACTCACCATGAGTGGAGAGGTGGTGCGGCGGTGCGGGACTGCGGGGATCAGGTCTCCTGAGCAGCTCGCTCGAAATACGCCCATGGCACGATGTCCGTCTCCTGCCCGCCGTCCACGTGCCGGAGGTACGTGCGGTACCGGGCACCCTGCATATCCAGGTGGACCTGGTCACATTCGGTGCCGTCGGCCAGGCGATCGTCGAGGGTGAAGTCGTTGGAGAGTTCGACGATCTGCTGGTCGCTGAGAACCTGCTCCACCAACTCGTCGCCTAGGCGGGCACGCAGAAAATCCTCGATATCGTCGCATTCCTTGCTGGCAGCCATGACGCTGGCGAACTCCTGGCTCGCCTCGACCTCCGGGTCGTGGCCCAACCAGCGGGGTGTCGCGTCCCAGAAGCTGAGAGTCCAGAGGCTACCAAGTGCCTCGCGCTGGGTGTCGATCTGGCGGACTGTCTCGCGCCGCTAGAGCATCTGGCGGGCGTATTCCGGGGTGATGGTGAGGAGCGCGAACGACGAGGAGGGGCGGTTCTCGTCGGACCCGTGAACGTACAGTAAGAGTCGCATGGTTCTATCTCCTTGCCCTTGTCGGCCGGTATCTTGAGATTCCAGGCATGGGTCTTCGCATCCGTGGGACCCTGGAGACGAGGCGCCTTGCTTCAGCGCGAGTGGGTGACACTGTAGATGGCCTGTTGACATTCGACGGGCGTGGGTCAACCTCGCGCGTGGATCTGAAGGTCCAGCCGGGCTTCGATGGTCCGGATTGCCGGGAGATAGTCCATGAGGATGTGACTGTCTTCCGGGACGGGGGCGGTTGATGTGAATTGATGCGCCAGCGTCTCCCAGCTAAGGCCCTGGCCCAAGAGCTTGCTGGTCTGGATCTCATGAAGAAACGTCGGCCACTTCGCTGCGGCGGCATGGGGAGGGGAATCGGGAGCGAGGTAGACGACAATCACATAGGCAAGGCCTCTCCGCTCAGCCCAGAGTTCGAGGAATGCGGCCTGGTGAACAGGAAGCTGGGATGGGTACCAGCGATCCTCGGAGACGGACTTCAGCTCGACGGCGAGCGCTCGACCCTCCGGCGCGAGGACGCCCAGGTAGTCCGACACGGTTCGTTGCCGATAGAAGCCGGTGAATCGGCCCCGGGAGGCGCTGTCCTCCTCCCGGTGGAGGCGCCCGACGGGGGGGGAGGCACCGGAACCATGAGCGCAGTGCCGGCCTGCTCGTAGGCGGTGTGCGTCAAGGCGAGGAACCGTTCTGCCGTGCGCCCACGGTTGGCGCAGTGTCGAGCATACATGAGGGCTCCTTGGGTTAGATGAACAAGGTGCGGCTGAGCCACCTCGCGACGGGGAGGATTCGGTGGTTGCAGCCGCGGCCACCGGGAATCATGGATGGACTCCAGGGAGCGAACTCGGTGGCGCGCGGATCTAACGAAGAAAGACACGAAGGGTTGGCAGAGCCGGTTTAGGTGAACGCCGGTTTCTCCCCGAGCTGCAGTAAGAGAGATCGTGTGGCGAGATCAATTGGGGAAATATCAGGGGAAGACAACCATGGATCCAATCTCTGTTGGCCTCCGGCGGCATCGGTGGGACTAAGCCGTCGGAGCCGAGGGTGCTCGTCTCGACAAGCATGGAAACAGCACCACAATTGTACCATTTCAAGAGCACCTCATCACTCGGCTGTTCCTTGCAAGTGCTTGCTGGATTCTGTGTCGCAGTAGGCATGAGATTATTTAATTGACATAAGTAAATTAATTTGGTCTGAAACCAGCCGGTAGCTGGCCGGGCACAGTATTCAGCTGGCGAGAAGGTTCTGCAGTAGTTCAATCAGTACGGCGTGCTCACCGCTGATCTTCCGGAGCCACTCGTCTCGCGAGCAGTCCGCAAGCTCCACCCGGCCAGGGTAGGCCCGGACCACGACTGTTGGGAGGTGTCAAGGGCCATTCAATTTTCCCCAGGTGTGGTCATCGAAAATTCCCCAGCCGTCGCCTGTTTGGTGGTGCGTTAGGCCGTGGCCTCGGCCCCCTTCAGGAGGCCGGCCTTGATCTTCTCCTTCAACCGGTAGCTGTCCCCGCGGATGGTCACGGTGATTCCATGGTGCAAGAGGCGGTCGAGGATGGCCGTCGCAATCACCCGATCCCCGAAGACCTCCCCCCAGTTCGCGAAGCTCTGGTTCGAGGTGAGGATCACGGGGCCGCGCTCGTAGCGCCGGCTGATGAGCTGGAAGAAGAGATTGGCCCCCTGCCGGTCGATGGGGAGGTACCCGATCTCGTCCAAGATCAGCAGCCGGGGGACGGTGTAGAGCTTCAGCTTCTCCTCGAGCCGGTTCTCGCTCATCGCCTTGGTGAGCGTCGTGAGCAGGGCGGCCGCGGTCGTGAACAGGACCCGGTACCCGAGCTGGATGGCCTTGAGGCCGAGCCCGACGGCGAGGTGGGTCTTCCCCACGCCCGGCGGGCCCAGCAGGATCACGTTCTCGCCGGTCTCCACGAACCGGCAGGTGGCCAGGGTCTGGAGCTGCTTCTTGTCGAGGGAGGGCTGGTAGCTCCAGTCGAAGCCCTCCAGGGTCTTCACGAAGGGGAACCGGGCCAGGCTCGTGCGCATGGCCACGTGCTTGGCGGTCTTGGCGGTGACCTCCTCGGTGAGCACGGCCTCGAGGAAGTCGGCGTAGGTCGTCTCCTGCGTGGTGGCGTCCTGCAGGAGCGCTTCGAGCCGCTCCCGGCTCTTGAACAAGCGGAGGCGCTGGCAGTGCTCCTGGAGCCGTTCGAGCTGGGCGGGCGTGGTCATGCGGCACCTCCCGCCTGGGCGCAGGCGTCGTAGATCGCGAGATCACGGACGTCGACGACGGGGATCGTCCACGGGGAGACCGGACGCTCAACCCCCTGGCGGCGGGCCTGCCGGGGATTGCGCGCGACGGCCCCCGGGCCGTGCTCGGGGAGCAACCGGACTTGATGCCGGCCGCGGAACTCTTCATGCTCGGCGACGACCTGACCCTGGTAGCGGATCACGACGCGGCCCTCCCGGCGCTGCACCTCCACGGTGCGACCGATGAGGCGGAAGGGCACGGAGTACCGGTTGGTGTCGAGGCTTGATTGTGTCAACCTGATTTGGCCCCTTTGTGATGCTCTGATTTGGTCCCACCTCCTTTCAGGGGATTAGTACTTGTGAGACGACGTCAGTATCCGTGTCCCATCCTCTATCAGGAGCATCAGCAGCATTCCCTCCGGTTCCCTACACGTTGAGAGAGCAGCCTCGGCGCACTCATCGGGCCTCCCGGGCATCATGTTGAGGAGAGATGGGGACCTCCTTGCCGGCTCCGGAGGCGGAGGGAGGAGGACTCTCCCGGGGGCGGGGCCTCGATCGGGTCTTCGGCTGCCGCTGCTCCAGGCTGCGGCGGAAGCGGTAGGACTCCGTCCCCGTGTCGATGATGTGCGCTCGGTCAGTGAGCCGGTCGAGCAGGGCCTTGCAGAGCCGGGCGTTGGGGAACACCGTGGTCCACTCCGAGAAGGGCAGGTTGGTCGTGGCGATCAGCGCGGCCTTCTCCGCCCGCTCGGCGATGAGCTGGAACAGGAGTTCGGCCCCGAGGTCCGCCACGGCCACGTAGGCCAACTCGTCGATGACGATCAGCTCGACGCGGGCCCAGCGGTTGATGACGCGGCTGAGCTGGTGCTGGTGCTGCGCTTCGACCAGGTCGTTGACGAGCGCCGCCGCGGTCGTGAAGCGCACCCGGCGCCGCTGCCGGCAGGCCGCCACCGCGAGGCCGATGGCGAGATGCGTCTTGCCGGTGCCGGGCTCGCCCAGGAAGAGGACCGGCTCCGCCTGCGCGAGGTACGCGCCCTCGGCCAAGGTCCGGACCGTGGCGGCCGGGATGGTGGGCGCCTCTGCGAAGGAGAACTCCTCCAAGGTCTTCAGGACGGGGAAGTGCGCCTCCTGGATCCGGCGGTCGATGAGCCGGCGCGTCCGCTCCTCGACCTCGGCCCCGAGCAGGGCCTCGAGGTAGGTCAGGTGATCCTGCTGGGCCAGGGCGGCCTCGGTGGCGAGGCCGGCGCACTGGGCCCCCACCGCGGGCAGGTGGAGCTGCTTGCAGTGCTGGCGGATGACGGCGAGCCGGAGCTCCGTGGGGGCGCTCATGGCCGGCCCTCCCGGGCGCCCAGCAGTTGATCGTACCGCGCGACGCTCGGCTGCGGCCGGTCATAAGCGGCGAGGGGGCCGCCGACCTCCAGCGCCATCGGCGATTGGCGCTCCAGCGTCGCCGCGGTGAGCAGGTACCGCACCGCCGCGGGATCGGCGGCCCCGCAGGCCAGGGCCTGCGCCACGCAGGGGGCCAGGCGCGCGTAGCCGTGCACCCGCCCGAGCTGGAGGAGGCCGATCATCGCCCGGGTGCCGGCCTGGTGCCCCTGGCGCGCCTGCAAGCGGGCCCAGAGTTCGTCGTAGCAGGCGGGCCACCGGCCCTGCGCCCGCCACTGGGCGAGCGGGGTCGCCCCGGCCAAGGCGCCCGGCTTGTGCACGAGCACGTCCAGGTAGTGCTCGAGGTCGAGGACCTGTTGCTGGCGGCCGTAGCAGCGCGCGTGGGTGGCGACGCGCTGCCCGGCGTGCCAGATCTCCACCCGGGTCGGGTAGACGCGGGCGTCGACTTGGGTGCCGGGCCGCAGGGGGACCGAGTAGCCGTTCGTCCGCACCCGGACGCAGCCGAGGCCGTCCACCGTGGGGAAGCTCACCTCGGCGAGATCAAAATCCTCGGCGGCCAGGGGCAGGAGGTGCGGCTGCTCGCGCTGCACGAGGACCCCGACCGGGTCGGCCCGGCCGGCGAGCACCCGCTGCTGGTCGGCCTGGCAGCCCTCCAGGAGCTGCGCGTTCAACGCGGCGAGGCCGGCGGCCACCGGGATCGGCACCCCGTGGTTGCGGCGGAAGTAGCCGGCTTCGCCTTCGATCCCGCCCTTCTCGTGGCCCGCCCCGGGGGTGCAGAACTCGGCGGCGAAGCGCCAGTGGGAGCGGAAGGCGATAAACCGGGTGGTCTGCTCGCGCTCCCGGCCGCGCAGGATCCGCTTGATCGCGAGCGGCAAGTTGTCGTACCGCAGGCGATGGAAGACCCCGCCAAAGTAGTGGAAGGCCAGTTCATGCGCCTCCAGGAACGCCTGCTGGGTGGCGTGGGTGTAGGCGCGGTGGAAGGCAGCGCCGCTCGCCATGCTGCGGAGGCCGAAGACCTGCAGGGGCTGCCGCACGCCGCCGAGCTCGGCCACCGCCTCGTACCAGTCGACCTGGCTCTCGCTGCCCCAGGCATAGCTCTGGGGGATGCAGGTCACCTTGCCGCTGAGCCCGAGCGCGCGCTTCTGCTCCCGCACGTACTCCCGCACGGTCGACTCCGCCACGGGGAAGCCCGGCAGTTCCTGGCGCAGCCGGTGGAAGATCCGCCGGGCCGTATGCCGCTGCTTGCGGGGCGCGGTGCGGTCGGCGGCCAGGATCGCATCAATGACCGGGATCACCGGGGCCAGCCTCGGCCGGGCGCGCTGCGCGCGCTTGCGCTCCGGCGGCAGCGCCTGGGCGGCGGCTTCCCGGACTAACCGGCGATGGACGCCGAACTTGCGGGCAACACCCCGGATGGTCCCGATCCCGAACTCGTACTCTCGGCGCAGCTGCTCGAACAGTTCCACTTTGCCTCTCCTCTCCACCGTCCCTCCGTTCTAGGGCTATGCCCCCGCCCAGAGTAGACGGCGATGGTCGAGAGGTGGGGCCAAATCAGAGCATCACAAAGGGGCCAATTGAGAGTATCAAACTCAGGGCTCACCAGGAAGTCCTCGGCCACCACCCGGGGGTAGCTGGCTTCCAGCCGGAAGGCGGGTTGATGGGTCGTCGCGAGGAGATGGGGCTGCTCCGTAGCGAAGCGGTCGATGGGGCGTTCGTGGGTGGTCCCGTGGATCCGCTGATCAGCCACCGTGGTCGTCCAGGTCAGGAGGGCCTCGTCGAGGTGCCGGTCATCCACGAACGCCCGGCCGGGGAGGAAGTTCCGCTTCAGGTACTTCACCCCGGACTCGACCTTCCCCTTGGTTTGGGCCCGGTAGGGCTGGCAGAGGCGCGGATCGAAGCCCCAGTACTTGGCGAAGCTCAGGAACGTGGGGTTCCAGGTGACCCCGCCCTCCCCTGGCCGACAGACGGTCCGCGGCCGGTCGTACAGGTGCTCCCGCGTGTGGCCGCCGAAGTGGTCGAAGGCCCGCTCGTGCGCGTCGAGGAAGGTCGGGAGCTGTTCATCCCGGCAGGCCAGGTAGAAGCTCCGGCGGGAGTAGCCGAGCGTCAGCACGAAGAAGTGGCGGACCGCCTGCCCCGCGCGGAACGGGACGAGGGCCTGACCCCAGTCGATCTGGCTCTGGAGCCCGGGTGGGGTCTCAAACCGGACGCTCGTGCGGGCCGCGCGCTCCTGCGCGTCCCGGAGGGGTCGGACGAACCGCTTCACCGTCTGGTAACTTCCCATGTACCCGTGCCGCTGCGTCAGTTCCTGGTAGAGGATCTGGGCCGAGTAGCCCACGGCCGGCACCCGCGCTTCCAGGTAGGTGCGGTGCGCGGTCAACAGCGTGTCGGGCTGCGGCGGCCGCTGGTAGGGCGTCCACACCGCGTGCGCTAGGCACGTCCGGACCGTCTTCCGGTCCAGGTCGAGCGTCCGGGCGATTGCCGCGTTCGACCAGCGCTCCACGGTGAACAACCGGTGGATCTCCTCCCACAGGGCTTGTCGCAGCATCGGGGCCTCCCGGTCAGCGGTTGCAACCGGGAGGGTACTACAGGTGCTAGTCTAGTGTGTCATAAATACGGTGACTTATAGTACGTACTCTGGTATGCTCCTCGGTGAGGAGGAGCAAGCCATGCGTGTGGCGGTGCCGATTGTGCTGAGCCCGCAGGAACGCACCATCTTGGAACGCTGGGCACGGGGGCGGCGCACCCCCGCGCGCCTCGTGCGCCGGGCGCAGATCGTCCTGCGCGCGGCGGCGGGGCAGCGGAACGACGAGGTCGCCCGGGCCCTGGACACGGATCGCGAGTGTGTGGGTCGGTGGCGGACTCGCTTCGCCCAGCAGCGGCTGGCCGGGATCGAGCGGGATGCCCCGCGCCCCGGCCGGACGCCCGCCATCGCCCCGGCGGTCCTGCAGCGCATCGTCACCCTGACGACAACCAGCGCGCCGCCCGCCGCCACCCACTGGAGCACGCGGACCCTGGCGGCCGCGGTCGGCGTGAGCCCGAAGACCGTGCACCGGGTCTGGCAGGCCCACGGCCTGAAGCCGCATCGGGTCCGCCCGTTCAAGGTGAGCCGCGACCGGCGGTTCCTCGAGAAGCTGACCGATGTGGTGGGGCTGTACCTGAATCCCCCTGAGCACGCGTTGGTGCTGTGCGCCGACGAGAAGAGCCAGATCCAAGCGCTCGACCGCACCCAACCCGGCCTCCCGCTGAAGAAGGGCCGGTGCGGCACCCTGACCCACGACTACAAGCGGAACGGCACGACCACGCTCTTCGCCGCCCTGGGGCTCGTGACGGGCCAGCTCATCGGCACGTGCCTGCCCAAGCATCGGCACCAGGAGTGGCTCCGGTTCCTCCGGCTGATCGACGCGCAGACCCCGCCCGACCTGGACCTCCACCTGATCGTGGACAACTACGCCACCCATAAACACCCTGCGGTCCAGCGCTGGCTCGCCCGCCACCCACGCTTCCACATGCACTTCATTCCGACCAGCAGCTCGTGGTTGAATCTCATCGAGCGGTGGTTCCGGGAGCTCACGACCAAGCGGCTCCGCCGGGGCGTCTTCAAGAGCGTCGCCGACCTCATCGCCGCCATTGAGGCCTTCATCGCACACCACAACCGCCACCCCCGGTCGTTCACCTGGACGGCCAAGGTGGAGGACATCCTGGCGAAAGTCGAGCGGGCTCGAGCAGTGCTGCATAAGATGGCATCTGTGTGACACGGTAGACTAGGGTGTTCGCTCATCGTCGCTCCTCCTCAGGAGGGCGACGGGTGGGGAAATTTGGGTGACCCCAGGTGGGGAATATTGCATGACCGCTGACAAGGAGGTTCAGCCCGTCCTCCACAGTGAGCCAGGCGAGGTCCCCTGACACGGCGGCGCGCTGGGACTTGCGGCGGGTGATCGGACGACGGAACTGGCCGACGACCTTTTCGGGTTGTGCCGAAGGCCATGAAACCTGCCGGTGGTGAGGCCCCCGTAACAAAGCCTTCAACTTGACACCATTCTCTCTAACTGGTAATAGTGTAGCAGTTGTGGAGGATATTGAAAAGTGTCTGTCCTCGACTTTTTCGCGATGTATCCAGTCTTCACCAGGGAGGAGTTCGTTCGCTTCCTGGCTGGCCGTGGGGCATCGTCCATCGAGACCGCCAACGCCCACCTGCGGCGGTATCAAGCAGCGGGACGGATCGCCCGGGTCAAGCGCGGGGTGTACATCGCGGCGCGGCCGGGGGAAGGCGCCACGAAGTCGCCGGTCGACTTCCTGCTCGTGGCCAGCCGGCTGACCCCCGATGCGGTCCTGGCCTACCACACGGCGCTGGAGGCCCATGGCTACGCGCAGAGCGTCTTCGAGCGGCTGTTCTTCCTGACCACCACCAAGGCCAAGCCAGTCCGATTCCGGGAGCGCCAGTTCGTGCCGGTCCTGCCCTTGGCGGGACTCCGGCGGGAGCAGCAGGCCTTTGTGTTCTGTGGGGAGGTCGAGCGTAGCGGCCTGCCCTGCCGAGTCACCACCGTGGAGCGCACCCTGGTGGATTTGCTCGATCGGCCTGACCTGGCAGGGGGGCTGGAGGAGGTCTGGCGGTCCCTGGCCGGCATCCCCATGCTGGATCTGAGCACGGTGGTGGAGTACGTCCGGCTCTGCGGCCAGGCCACGCTGGCGGCCAAGGTGGGATTCTACGTCGCCCAGCATCGCGAAGCGCTGAGCGTGCCGGACTCGGTATTGAAGCGCCTTCAGGAGTTGCGTCCCCGCCAGCCCCGCTATCTCGACCGGCGGCTCGGCGGGAAGATGGCCGTCGACTGGAACCTCATCGTTCCGATGCCCATCGTGAATCGGGACTGGGAGGCGGTCCGGTGATCGGCCCGGCCGCAGTCCACCGGGTGGCCGGGGCGACGGGGTTCCGGGAGGAGGTCGTCGAGAAGGTCCTCTACCTCACGGCGATCCTCGCACGATTCCGGACGCATCCCGCCCTGCAGAACGCCTGGGCCCTCAAGGGCGGGACCGCGATCAATCTCTTCCATCTGGAGGTCCCCCGGCTGTCCGTGGACATCGACCTCAACTTCATCGGAGGAGTCGACCTCCAGGCCATGCGGGCTGCCCGCCCGGGGTTCGAGCGGGCCATCGAGGCGTGCTGCGAGCGGGAGGGATGCCAGGTCCGCCGGGTCCCGGGGGAACACGCGGGGGGCAAGTACCGGCTGCGCTATCTCGGCGGGGTCGGGGGATCCGGATCGCTCGAAGTGGATGTGAACTTCGTCCAGCGCGCCCCCCTGTTCGGCGTGGAGGAGCGTCGCCCGGGGTTCCCACCCGGCACCGACGCCTCCGCGATTCCGGTCCTGACGCTGGAAGAGCTCGCGGCTGGGAAGTGCGCCGCCCTCCTGACGCGGGCCGCCCCCCGCGATGCCTTTGACGTGTGGCAGCTCCTGGAGTTGACGCCCGATCTCCTTGCCCGGCCAGCTCTCCGTCTGGCGTTTGTCGTCCAGGCGGGCAGTGCGCGGGAGGACCTCCGGAGCGAGGCACGCGACCATGCCCCGGTGACCGCAAAGACCGTGCAGGAAGAACTGCTCCCCCTGCTCCGGGTCGAGCTGCGGCCGTTCGGGGGCGATCCCGAGCGACTCGCGCAGAGGCTGACCGAGGTTCGGCAGACGGCGGCATCCACCCTCCTCACGTGGCGGGAGCCGGAACGAGCCTTCCTGGATCGCCTGATCGAAGCAGGGGAGGTGGAGGCCAGCCTTCTCACCGAGAATCCGGTCCTCCAGAGTCGCATCGCCGCCCAGCCAATGCTCCGCTGGAAGGCGATGCACGTGCGGCGATTTCGCGGCTTGCCGCCTCTCGAAATGGAAAGGGATGATGAACCTGTCTGACCGATATCGCGGCGCGTTGCTCGGGCTTGCTGTTGGCGATGCCCTTGGGACGACTGTCGAATTTGAACGCCCGGGGTCCTTTGTTCCTCTCACCGACATGGTGGGGGGCGGGAAGTTCGAGCTGCGGCCCGGCGAATGGACAGATGACACCTCCATGGCCCTCTGCCTGGCTGAGAGTCTGATCGAATGCCAGGACTTTGATCCCGTGGATCAACTCACCCGCTATCGCCGGTGGTGGCGGGAAGGGCACCTGAGCAGCACCGGGGTCTGCTTTGACATCGGGACGACCACCCGGGCGGCCCTGGCCGCGTTCGAGGAGACCCACGACCCGTACCCCGGCCCTGATGATCCTCGATCTGCCGGCAACGGCTCCCTGATGCGCCTGGCGCCTATCCCGCTCTTCTTCCGCACCGAACCGCTCATGGCCATCGAGAAGGCGGCCCTGAGTTCCCGGACCACCCACGGGGCCAGGGAGGCGATGGACGCTTGCCGGTACTTCGCCGGTCTGATCCTGGGCGCACTCGGCGGCTGCCCCAAGGCAGAACTCCTCACGCCGCTCTTCAGCCCCATCCCCAACCTCTGGATCAAGTCGCCCCTGGCCCCCAAGATCGCCACCGTGGCTGCTGGGAGCTTCAAGCAGAAAGACCCCCCCGCCATCCGAGGCACCGGCTACGTGGTTGATTGCCTGGAGGCTGCCCTCTGGGCCTTCCACAAGAGCGACTCCTTTCGCGACGGCGTCCTCCTGGCCGTGAACCTCGGTGACGATGCTGACACGACCGGCGCCGTCTATGGCCAGTTCGCCGGCGCGTACTACGGAGTCCAGGGCATCCCGCCCGAGTGGCTCGCCAAGCTGGCCCACCGCGAACTGATCGGGCAGTACGCCGACCGCCTCTACCACCTCTCGCAGGAGTAGTTCCACTGTGCTGTTCAGCTCGGGGGCGACCGCAGCGACGCTGGCGGCCATGTTCGACCTGCCGACCCTCCGCCCTGGGCACCGCACTACACCGACTACACCATACTGCCATCTGAGGGCTTGCCACTGACGCAAGAGAGGCTGGATGTTCCCGGGCGGCGGCCATCGCTGGGGCATGCCGGAAGGCCTACGGCAAGGCGATGGAGCCGCCGCCTGACGGGAGCACCCTCACGAGCCGTTTTCAAGGCGCTCTTGGGTTCGCCCCGGGATGCGCTGGCCAGCGTGGGGGCCGGGCGGGAGTCCTCCAAAACGGCCCGACAAAAATCCGTGACCGCTCGTGGAGCTTCTTGATCTTGATGAGAATGGTCATCGCGCCCGGCGCGTCTCGGCCGAACGGTATTCGGAGATCAACCCCTGGCCCGCAAAGCTGTAATGATCGCGGAGCCCCAGGATCAGGTGGTCCAGAAGCGGCACGGCGAGAAGCTCCCCGGCAGCCACAAGCCGCTCGGTGAGCCGGCGGTCCTCCGCACTGGGCGTGCCACGGCCCGAGGGATGATTGTGGATCAGGAGGACGGCGGCCGCGCTGGCCAGGAGTGCTGTCCGGAAGATCTCGGAGGGGGACACGGGTGCCTCCGTGAGGCCACCACGCCCCACTTGATAGATACCAAGGACCTCATTCACAGCATTGAGGGCAACGACCCAGGCCTCCTCGTGAGGCAGATCGCGCAGCCAGTCACAGAGCGTGGCCGCGTCTCCCGAGTTGGTGATCCTCGTCGGGGCGTTACGCAGGTCCGGGCGGCTCCGGTAGGTGAGGGCAATCTCCCGGACCCCCGGCACCACAATGACTCGAGCGCGCCGGGTGGGCGCCGGGCGAGGGTTGGCCCATGTGGCATCGAACAGGCTGGGTTGTGGCGTGTCCCGCATAACGGCTGTCCTCTGAGCTCCGTGTTGCCTCGGATTGGCGATCGTGACTTACCAACCGGGGGACCTCGGTGTATGCGGCGGGCAGTCCTCCGACTGTCAGGTGGAGGAATGATGCGCCGGCGGTGCGGAGGATCTGATCGGGAAGAGGGCCGGCCCCCGGACTCGGCCACAGGATGGTGGTCGAGCCGGGGCCGGGGTCTGACATGCACCGGCTGGGGGACGCCAGCCTTCGGGGTGCACCAAGGAAAGGCGGGATTCAATTTCCGGGGATTGTCACTGCCACTGAACTCGCCTGGACTCCCGGCGTCATTATCGTTCTGACCGCCGCTGCCCGGCAGCCTGCGTCGCCCAGGCCACCGCCTGTGCCGCCAGTGCATCGGCCCGGCGGTTCTCCTGGACCCAGTCGCTCAACCCCAGTCGATCGGCTTGATGGCCTCGCTGGTGGTGAACGCTGATGCACATGTTCGCCTTCTGGATCCGGCCCAGCACCTGGGCCACGATGGCCGCGACGATCGGGTCCTTGACTCGCCACCGCCCCATGAGCCACGCCCCAACGCCCTCGTAGTCGTGCACGATGGTCAGGCGCGTGTTCGGCTGGACTCGCTGGACGGCCACGTACGCGGCGGCGAGCTCGCAGGCGATGTTCCGGATCGCCGCTAGCATCTCATCGGCGCTGAGGTGCCGGCCGTCCTCCAGCGTGAGCCCGTCTGGGTATACCTCCGCCAGGGTTGTGCTGATCTCCTTGCGCGCGGTCTCACCCTGCGCCGTTCGGTGTACGAGCACCACGCCGACGCCCCCGCGGTGGTTTCCGTCAACGAAGGCGAAGGTTCCCGGCGGCATCCGGTCAGGCGTCCTGTGGAGAATAGCCTGGGCCATGTCGTGGCTGCTGACCTTCTGGAACGTGGCGCCCGACACCCCGGTCACTTTGGCGCGGCACTCGTCCCAGGTCGTGTAGATCCCCTTGATCGTGTCCGGCGCGAGAATGACGTATACGGGCGGCATAACGGACTCCTTCTTCCTGGTGGGCACTGCTCGCTCTCGGTGCGCTGCGGAACCGGTGGAAATCCTGTCCGCAGTCCCCAGATTCACTGGACCCGCACGAGAAGAGCCGACCGGGGGCACGGTCGGCTCTTCCAGGGGGTGGGCGGCCTAGGCGGCCTTGTTCGAGGTGGGGGCCGGCGCGGGGGGCGTCGCCGGACGGCGAGGGGTGTGAACCGGGTGCTGGCGGATGCGGCGCGTTCGGGGAGAAGCGTGAGACCCGGTGCCGAACACGAAGCCGCGATACTCGTTGGCCATGACCTGCTCTCCTCCTGCGACGCGGTCTCTCTGGAGACCTGCGATGCGCCAAAGACAGCGGGAATCGCATCCGCCGGAGGCGGTTCGGAGAAGTCACGTCACGAATGCTGAAAGTCACGGCGGAAGGAGTGCGAGGGGGGAAAGAAGGGGCCTCACGCTTGCGAGCTCTATCGGTCACGCTCCGCTGCTGGGGGTTCTGGGAGTCACAGGAGTAGTAGGACCGACCGAGCCATATGGCCCGAAGGCCATGTTCCCTGTTCCGATTCCATCATTGGCGGGGACTCACGAAGACCGGAGGACCTTCTCGCAGTTCGTCCCGGGGCCGCGGATAGTCGCGCAGTCGGGCTCGGGCCTCCAGCGCCTTTGCAGCACACAGAGGTCATGGTTGTCTTTCCTCCAGTGACGCGCTCGTACTGCGAGACTTGCAATATGCCATAGGCCGAGGGGGCCTTATGGCGTCGCACCGCTCGAGAGCAGCGGGATGAAGAGGGAAGTTTGTTGGGGTGGCCACCGCCGGCATGAATGGGGCACGAATCCCCGGGGGCGTGGATCCCGGCTACTCGGTCCGCGAGGACACAGTAGGACTCGTGGGCGCCGGGAAATCCACAGGGGTCGACGGACCGGGCGGGCCGGCGTCGATCGGGGCGATGTCCGGCCCGATCGGCGGGCTCGGCAGGGAAACGGGCGGACGGGACTCGGAGCCGAGCGGCACCTCGATCGGTGTCTCAGGCTTGGCCAGATCGGCCGCGATCTGGGCGCCGCCGGCAACCAACGGCTTCGCCGGGTTGAGGAGGTACAGGATGCCGAGAATAATCGGCAGGGGATTTATGGTTTGCTCCTTCTGGGTGGCTCGTGTTCTCGCACGGGACGGATCATGGAGGCATCCGGGACATCGCATCACCAGGTGGTCTCGCAGGAGTGCCGTGTCGCCCTGGTCGCTCACGCACGCTCAGCTTCACGCTGCCCGCTCGGCGACCGGGAGGATGAACGGAGCATGGGAGTGGAGCAGTCACGGGCAGGAGCGATCAGATGGCAGCCGGTGCTGGACATCGCACACGAAACGCCAGGGGAGATTCCCTGGCGTTTCGATGAGGGGTGAGGAGCGGGTCAGAAGGGGACCTCGTCTTCCGCGGGGGCGGCCTGGCCTCCGGCCTCCTCGGCTTCCGGCGCGGGCTGCCCCTTGTAGCCGTTGCCGCCGACGAACTGCACGCGCTCGGCGACGATCTCCACCTTGGTGCGCTTCTGACCCTCCGGGGTCTCCCAGCTCCGCTGCTGCAAGTGACCCTCGACGAGGGCCTGCCGGCCCTTGACCAGGTACTGGCCGCAACTTTCCGCCTGCTTCCCCCACACGACGATCGTCATGAAGCAGACCTCGTCCTTCTTCTGGCCCCCCTGCGTGGTGTACGACCGGTTGAGCGCCAGGTCGAAGTTGCACACAGGGGATCCGCTCGGCGTGTAGCGAAGCTCGGGATCGCGGGTGAGGTTACCAAGGCCGATGAACTTGTTGAACGAGCCGCTCATGTGTCTCTCCTTCCTCGTGGGGCCCTCTATCGAGAGGGCGGTTGTGGGACCGACTCCGGAGTGGAGCCGTTGCGCACAGGGGCGTTGGGGGACTTCATCGCCATCGGTGGTTTTGGCTTTTCCGCCGGCTGGGCTGGAGCGAGCGTGACGGACTCCTCACCGGCTTCCACCGCGAAAAGGGTGGCCCATTCGCCGGTCGCTCCGGATTCATCCAGCTGCCCTCGGACGCCTTCACTCCAATCGGCCCGGAGGGCGGCCTTCAGGGAGTTCGTGTCTGGCAAGGGCAAGAACCGATTCCAGAAGTGCTTGGGGGCCGGGGCGGCAGACCACCCGGGCCTCCACCGCGTGCACGCGAGCCAACCCAGGGGTCTTGTCGGACCCTCTGAACGGAACGCGCAGACGGGTGGCCGCATACCGGCCGGATCAGCGGCAGCGGGCTCTCTCGGGGACCGGTCTCGGTGCGGGCGCTTCCCTGGCCCTGGTCGGCAAGCCATTCCGCGGCAATCATGGAGTGGGAGAGATTACCGTACCGTCGGGCCGCCAGGGGCGACTTCTCCAGACTCAGCAGGTAAACCACATCATCTCGTTCGATCGCCTCGCAGGTCGGATCCTCGTCCCTCTTCCTCGCCATGATTACGATGCCGAACCGCGCGAGCTCCGCGCTTCCTTTCGGACAATCGAGCGCCCAACGCAGCTGACCGAGTCGGCGCGATCCCGTCTCCCACTGGTCGAAGGCGGGATGCAGGCGGACGCACGTGGCCACGGGGCGGCCCAGGATGAACACGGCCTCCGGCTCAAGCCGGGTCGGCATGAACGCCAGTGCGGGCACCAGTGCTCCCGGGTGCAGGGGATCGGGGCTGCCATCGTCCGCTCCTTTCTGGGGCTGAGTGATGCGCCCGAGCGAGCAGGAAATCCCGTAGTCCGGCCTCGCCAGCCCAGAGGTGATCGCAAGGCCCGCGGCGCCTGAGGGATCACCGGAAGCTCGCCGGAGGCTGTTCCGCGAGGGCCCGTTATCCCTCGCAAGGCGGCGACACAGTGTGAGCCGCCTGGGACTCTGGGCGACTCATTGGATGCTCGGCCACGTTGTCGATCACGCAGCCGTTCCGGCCGGAGAGGATGTCCAGCTCGACGAGAACGTCACCCACCTCGTCAACGCCGTCGGTGGCAACCGGAAACGCTTTCGAGAAGGCGGCGCCATCGCGGGCAGGCGTCCGGAGGGAGTGCCTGAGCGCCTAGAGCGTTCGCATCGTCGTCGTCGCTGCCGCCCTGGCTGAGCGCGCTGGTGTCGTGGATGCATCAGGCCGCTGGATATACCAGGGGCGATGGGAGATGTGATGGTCTGCGCACAGGGCGCGGCCGCCGGACGGAGGTCCTGCTCCCAGGTGTGAGGTCAGCTCCGCACTCGGGCCGCCTTGCAGCCCCGGAACCGACCCGGACGGTCCGTGAGCCATCGGGTCGATCTGGAGGCAGGGGCGAAGGAGAGCGAGTTAAACGCGTGAGGCGGTGCGGCTCAGGACTCCGACTTCGGATCCACGAGCAGGCGGCAGAGTGCCGCGCAGGTGTAACCGCATGGGATCCGCCTGCCGGTGTCCTCGACGATGCCGGCAGCGATCAGCGCCTCCAGGATGTCTGCATTCTCCGACCAGGTCTTGACCGCCACGTGGCCCTCCGGGACGGGGGTGGTCGGATTGATGGTAGCGGTGGCAACGGGGCAGCCATCCTCCGCATCCCGGAGCTCGATGGCGACTCCGCCGCCCTGGCGGTACCTGTGGAACGTGGGAACGCAGGTCCACTCGTGGAACGTGACGGTTGGGAGCGGCATCGTGCACCTCCAAGGGTGATGGGTTGTTGACCGCGCTGGCCGGATCGTCCGGCTTGCGTCGAGGACAGGGGGGCATTGGATCATGTGGAGCCCACGGGCGGAGGGAGTGGAGGGACCGCCATCCTTCCATGGGCTCCGGCAGGATCGGGCAGCCGGTGATGTCTTGCCTCAAGTGCTGGCGCGCCGCGCGTCTCAGACCCGCCGCGGTCCGTGTTCCCTGGCGGGAACCGGCGCAGTTCTCTGCTCTGGCAGGCCCGGGGGGATCGTGGGAATGTCCCCGGGCGAGCGCGGCAATGAGGGGAGGCGCTACACCTTCGAGCGGGGATTCCTAATGACCGACAACGGGCTGGGCTACGCAGTGGGAGGTGAGCGCGATGTCCGGGTCCGGGCAGTGGCGGGAACCCATCGAGTGGAGCTCGTCCTCCTCCAATTGGAGAGGTGGTTGCGGCGGACCCGGGGTGTTGGACGCACCCTCCGGCTGCATTACCAGCAGCGCGACGATCGGTATGTCTGGCGGCACCGGGTCCGGGATGTCGCGGGGGAGCAGCGGCTCCTTCGGCTGGGTGAGGAGCCCCGGACGTTGTACCGCTGGCGGGATGTTGGCCGGCGGGTGCCGGAGGAACTGTGTGCGGAGTTGTGGGTCCACACCCGGAGCCGGGTTCTTGGCATTGAACGCCAACTGGACATGCGGCAGGACGGTCGGGCCGTGCTGAAGCTTGTGAGTTGGCTGCTGGGGAACGGTCTTCGCTGGGAGGCGGATGTGGTGGAGATGGTCTGGGAGGGTGAGGCCCACAGCGGGCGCGTGCACTGGACCTTTCGGCTCGACGGACGCCTCCAGCGACACGGGAATCGGCAGACGCCGGACCTTCCGGCAGGGAAATATGGGCGCGACAGCGAGGAACAGGTTGCCGCCATCGATCTGCAGGCCCGGTGGGGTCTCTATACCGAGAACGTCCATCGCGGTCTCGTGGTTCCGCTCACGGACCTCGACCGGCGGCTGGGGGAGCTAGACCATCTGCTGCGCGAGCAGCGATCGGCCGTACGACTCTACCAGCATCGACGGCTGGACACCTGGGCGTTCCGACGGGTCCAGTGGCAATCCGGAACGACATACCAGCCGATCCGCGACCTCGACTCCGTGTTCCAAAAGCTGGACCTCTCACCGCAGCAACGCGGCAACCTCGAGGAGGCTCGGACATTGCTGCAGCAGCGGTACAAGGTGCGGCGTCTCCTCCGGCTCGTCGCAGAGCTGACCGAGGCGGGCATCCGCTGGCCGGGAGGGACCTGGAAGGTGCGGGGGTATGAGCCAGCGGGAGCGACTGTCTGGCACGTCTCATCGACAGCCAGCGGTACTGTGGGTCGATGCTATGCGTGACACAAATCTGCGTAGAGATGCACTTGGAGCGTGGCAAACGGGGCCGAGCCGCCGGGAGGCGACAAGGGTGTCGGGAGGAGCAGTGTATACTAGAGGTGGAATCGATCGCGGCATTTGTCATCCCACCAGACAGCAAGTCCGGCTAGTTACCACACCGCCGCACAGAGTCGTTAACCGCCCGTCGTTAACCGCCGCGGCTTCCCCCACTGCAAATCCGCTCAGTTCCGTTCTCTCCCGGCCCGCATTGGCAAGGGGGTGGAATCGACCGCCCTTCCGGCCGGGGCCATTGTGGGCTCGCGTCGATAACCGTCCGGTTAACGACGTATGCCATGGCGTGGCCTCCGGCCGTCAGGTGTACCAGGGTGGAATCGACCGCCGCCCCCGCTTCCCTCATACGTTTCGGCAGGGCCAACTCCTGCCCCAAATCAACACGCCGTGTTGGATAGCCCGAAAGGAGGTAACCAGCCGCCAACCCGGAGCAAAACCGGAAATGTGCATGTCGAAAGATAACATCGGGTCACCAAAGACCAACATCGGATCACCGAATCGTCAGGAACGACAATTTTTACCTCAAGTTGGCTCCTGGAAGTGCCGATACCCCTCCGCGAATCCGCGGGGGTCTGGTCCATGGCGAGAGCCTTCCGGAGTCCAAAGGGAGAGCGACGATGCGCATCGGCTGTGACATTGGCCGGTCGGGGATCAAGGCGAGCACCCTGACCGAACGGTTGCTGGGCTTGCCGGTCATCGTCGAACTGTCCGGCGATCAGGAGTTGCGCGGCCGCGGCACTGCCGACCGAATCTCTCGGAGCAACGGGACACTCCACCTGGAAGCCTGGCGGATCGGGTACGACGGGCGGGAGTGGCTCGTCGGGGAGCGGGTCGAGGCCCTGGGGCTTCCCGGGCGGTACGCCATGACGGTGAGTAAAGCGGACGCGTTCACGCGTCTCATGATCCTCGCCGCTGTGACGGCCCTCTGCGAGGCCACCGCCGTCGAGGTCTGCATCGGGCTGCCGCACCACCAGTTCGACGAGGAAGGGCAAGTAATGCGCGAACTCCTCCGTGGGGAACACACGGTGCGGGTGCAGGGAAAGGAGCGCCCGGTGAGGCTCCTGGGGGTCGTGGTCCCCGAGGGGATCGGGATCTGGGTCCGCTCCCTCTTTCGTGAGGGAGCCACCGAGCCCGACCGCCGCCTGATCCCGCAGATGACCGTTGTCTTGGACTTCGGGCACCGGACCATCCAGTGCTGCATTCTCACCTCACTCCGGGTGGTGCGGAATCCTTACGTGTCGGCCCACGGCGCCTACGAGGTCTGGGAGGGTGCCCTAATGAAGCTCCTGGAGGGGCGGGGCGGCACCGTCTATGAGTCCCCCCAGCGCGCCGCGATGATGACCAGACTCCTGCGGGACGGCGTGCTCGCCGTGCGCGACCGGCGGATCACCCTGGAGGGGGTGCAGCCCCTCTTGACTGGCGAGGCCGAGCGGATCTGGCCCCGCGTGAAGGAGGAGATTAGCCGCGTCCTGGAGGGTGTTCCCTTTGAGCGCGTGGTCGCGGGCGGCGGCGGGGTGCACGTCTATGGGCCGTTCCTCCGGGAGTTCTTTCAAGACAACCTCGTCATCCTGGAGGATCGCTTCGCCCAAGCCGAAGGCTGCCGCCTCTTCCTCGAACACTACCAGACCCTGAAGGCCGCCTGATGCCTCGACCTGCCTACCGCCGGGGCCGCGGCCTGCGCCAACATTCCTTCCGGGTGTCCGACGAGGTCATCGCCTTGCTCCGGGCCGAGGCGGAGCGCCGCCACGTGTGGGTGAGTGCGCTCGTCGAGCACCTCGTCCTCCAGGCACTCAAGCCGGCGGCGGGCGGGGCCGTTCGCATCACCGTCGAAGCCGCCGGGTCGGGGAATCCATCCCCCGTGCGGCACTGGTGCCGCATCGCGATCGAGGCCCCCGTGTGGGAGGGGTTGCTGCGCGAGGCGAGCCGGCGTGGGATGTCCATTCCCCAACTGATCCAGCAGCACCTTGGGGTGGTCGGAAGCGCGGAATCTCCGGTCTCCGACCGGGCCCCGACGGCGGGAATCCGCTCGGTCGGGCCGAGCATCTCTCGGGCTTCGGGGGCGCGCGTGGCTAAGGATCCATCGCGGGTGGAGCGCGGGCAACCACGCGCGGAGTCTATCTCTGCGGACACCGAGCTGCCCATGAAACCGCTACCGATATTCGAGCTGACATAACCCCTGTGGGACCATTGAGGGAGCTCCTCCGGTGTCCTTCGCACCCCTTGCTCATGGCTCGACGCTGGTCGTTGGCGACTCGCCGCGGCTCCTCCTGGTTGGCTCCGATGTGGGGTCGATCGTGGCGCTTCAGCGGGACCTCACGGAGGGCGGCTACGACGTCGTACACGTCCAATCCTACGAGTCCGGTCTCGCCCTGTTGAGTGCCGATGTGCCGGTGGACGCGGTCGTGCTGGACATCGCTGCGGCCTCGGACCGGGACCTGGACGTATGCCGGCGGTACCGGTTGTGGAACCTGTTCCCGGGGGTTGCGACAATCGGCCTCCTAGAGGCTGAGCGCACTCCGATCCAGGGTCTTGACGACTGGGTTGACGCCGTCCTCTGCAAGCCGTGGTCGCGAGACATCTTGCTGGTGCGGGTCCGCGACGCGGTGACGGCGGTGGGTGCCCGAGACCGGGTGGTGCTTCAGCGGCAGCGCTCGCAGGAGGCCTTGATGCGTCGCACCCGGGGGCTCGAAGCGGTCCGACTGCTCACGGCGCACCTCGTCCGCGTCCTCGATGTCCCGCGCCTTCTCGAGCTCATTGTCCGGGGGGCCCGGGACCTGATGGATGCCGCCGGCGCCGTACTCTGGACCGTCGATCCGCTGGGGCGACGGCTGGCTCCGGTGCAGTGGAGTGGCGTGGCCATGGCCGATGCGGAGCGTGTGGGCGTCGAGATCGTTGGGGGGGAGACGGACATCCGAAGCGCTGGCATGCACGAGGCGCTCGGCACTCTCGCTCGACGGGCGGACCTCGTCGAACCGCTGATCTGTCGGGGCAAGGTGCTGGGCGCCATCACCCTGACCGGGCTGGCGCGGACCCCGGGTGGGCAGCCAGTCGATGATCGCGACATCTTGGTCATGTTTGGCATGTCCGCCGCGATTGCCCTTGGGAACGCGCGGCTGCACGCAGAGGTCGTTCGGCGGAGCGAGGAGCTGGAGGCGCTCCTCTCGGCGTTACAGGTGATCACGTCTGGGGAGCACCTGCAGGACGTCCTCAACCGCCTGGTGGGGGTCACGGCGAAGCTCAGCCGGTGCCCCAATGTCTCGGTCGCCTTGCTGGACCAGGCCACGGGACAGCTCCGGATCATGGCCCGCCAGGGGCTCGCCAGCGTCCAGCTCCACGACCTCGTTCCCGTCGCCGACAGCTTGGCGGGCGTCGCCTTTCGCACGGGGGAGCCCCTGTTCTCGGGGGACTGCCAGGCGGATGCCCGCAACGGCGCGCGCACGCCGGATGCGGCGCTCGGTCTCGCCAGCGTCCTCTGTCTCCCGATTCGCACCGCGAAGGGGATCCTGGGCGTCCTCACGCTCTGCTCCACCACCCCGCACGACGACCAACTCGAGAAACAGGACTGTCTGAAGATGTTGGCGGCCCATGTGGCGGTCGCCGTGGAGCAGAGCCGGATGAACGAAGAGTTGAGTGCCCATATCGCGCTACGCGAACGAGCGCAGAAGGAGCTGGTCCGGGCCGAGAAGCTCCGCGCCCTCGGGGAGCTTTCGGCGGGGGTGGCCCATGAGCTGAACAATCTCCTGGCCATTGTCACAGCCCGCGCCCAGGTGATCCTCAACCGTGGGACGGGCGAGACGACCCGGGAGGCAGCCCGCGTCCTCTTCCAGGCTGCCACCGACGCGAGGGACGTGGTTCGACGGGTCCAGAGTTTCGCCCGCCGGGAAGCGCCCGTGCGGTTGGCCCGCTGTAACCTTCCCCAGTTGATCCTGGAGACCCTGGAGCTCACCCGTGACCGCTGGAAGGACGGACCTGCCAAGCAGGGACGCCCCATCCAGGTGGTCCGGAAAATCGGGGTCTTGCCGCCGGTGCTTGGGACGCAACCGGAGGTCCGGGAAGCCATCACGAACCTGATTCTGAACGCCGTGGATGCGATGCCCCAGGGGGGTACGCTCAGCTTCGTCGGGGCGCCCGTGACCGACCCGGTGGGTCGGCACTGGGTCGAGCTCCGGGTTAGCGATACGGGACGGGGCATCCCGGCGAGCTTGCAGGACAAGATCTTTGACCCGTTCTTTACGACCAAGGGGGTCGAGGGCATGGGGCTCGGCCTCTCGGTCGTCTACGGGATCATGCAGCGGTGTGGCGGGAGCATCGGCGTGGAGAGCACGGATGGGAAGGGCACCACCTTTCTCCTCCAGTTCGTGGCCGATGCCCGCGCTCCCGCGAGCGAACCGGCCATGGAGAATCGCCCGGTGACCCCGTGCCAGATCCTGATAGTCGATGACGACCGGAGTTCGCGCCGCCTGCTGCGGACCCTGCTGCAATCCGTCGGGCACACCGTGGTGGAGGCGGACATCGTCGATGCGGCGCTGGCGCTCCTGCCGACTCGGCCCGTCGATCTCATCTGCACCGACATCCGCATGCCGGGGAAGGGCGGCTTTTTCCTGGCGGACCAGCTGCGGGAGACGGGCACGCCGGTGATCGTCGTCACCGGGTTCGACGACGAGGCGGCCACGGCCCGGACCCGCCCCGGCGTAGTCGCCGTGCTGCAAAAGCCGATCGACGTGACCACCCTCATCAAGACCGTTGCTGACGTGATGGGAGGTCCGAGTCAGCGGACTGCCTCCGAACCCTCGCGGTAAAGGAGAGGAACCGCATGGAGCGAGCGATCTGGTTGGATGGTCCGAACCCCCCGCTCTTTGCGACCGCACCCTATCCGCTCTGGGTGTACGACCCCCTGACGCTCCGCGTGCTCGCGGTGAACCAGGCGGGTTGCGCGCAATACGGCTGCCCGGCGGACGAAGTGGTCCGCCTCACGGCGGCGGACTTGGCCGCCGAAGAGGACCGGGCCGACTTCGTGCGCTGGGTCGGGACCGAGGCCGCCTCCGACGGTCTCTTCTGGGGGCCGCGGCGCGTGCGCCACCAGCGCAAGGACGGGACCGTTTTTCCCGCCCAGATCCTGTGCGTGGGCTTCCCTTGGGACGGCGGGGCTGCGCGGCTCATGCTGGTTCTCGACGTGTCTGCGGAGGTTACCGCCGCTGAGGCGGCGGCCCGCCACGTCCAATCCCTGGAGGCGCTGCGGGCCATCTCAGGCGAGCTGGCCACCGATGTGGACGTACCCGTGCTCTTGCAGCGTGTGGTCGAGCGGGCCGTGGCCCTCCTGCAAGCGAATCATGGCGCCCTCTGGATGTGGGACGAACCGATCGGGCGGCTCCATCCGCGCGCCTGGGTCGGGTTCGACGACTGGATCCGGACGCTCGCGAAGCGGCCGGGCGAGGGGATGGCCGGCCTCACCGCGATCGAGCGGAAGGGGCACCTCATCTCCGACTACCCCGCGCACCCCGCGGCCTGCCAGGAGCTCCTCAAGCGGGTCCCCATCCGGACGGCGGTCGGACAACCTCTCATGTTCCAGGGGCGTTTTCTGGGCGCCATCGTCCTGAGCCGGTCCGGGGCTCAACCCGCCTTCGCGGAATCGGACCTGGCCACGCTGGACCTCTTCGCGGCCGCTGCCGCCTGTGCGATCGAGAAGGCCACGCTCCACGGCCAGGTCGTCGCACGCGGTGTCGCCCTGGAAGGGCTGCTCCGGGCGGCCGCCACCATCCTGCAGGGCCAGTTGAACCTACCGGAGACCTTGGGGCGGGTGGTGGCTGAAGCCGCGAAGGTCTCGGGTGCCGAGCTCGTCCGCATCCTCCTCCTGGACCGCGCCGCTGGGGCCCTCCGCATGGCGGCGCAGCAGGGGTGGCCGGCCGACGCTGTCCCGGACGTCCCCCTGGCCTCGCTCTCGGGGGTGACCCTCCAGACCGGTGAGCTGATCTACACCGCCGATGCGCCTGCCGATCCCCGGAACCCGACGCCCGACTATGCCCGAGCCATCGGCGTGCTGACCCACCTCAGCGTGCCCATCCACGATGGGGAACGCGTGATCGGGTGTCTCACGATTAACTCACGGGAAGCGCGGGACTTCACCCCCGAGACTCTCGCGTGTGTGCAGGGGTTCGCGCACTTTAGCAGCGTCGCGATCAGCCTGGCCAGCCAGTTTGAGCGGGAGCAGGCGCGCCGCGATCATCTGGAAGCCCTCCAGGATGTCATCCAGGATCTCGGGCGACACGTGGACATCCCCCGCATGCTGGAATCCGTCATCGACCGGATGCTCCGGGTGGCTCGGGCCGATGTCGGTGTGGTTTTCACCTGGGACGCCGCAGCTGGGGCGTTGGTGCCACGCGCCTGGCGAGGGACGGGCGCCTGGATGGCGACGCACTGCCACAAGAGTGGGGAGGGAGTAGCGGGGAAGGTTGCCGAGTCTGCCCAAGGGATCATCGTGAACGACTTCCGGACCTCCCCCTGGGCGCTGCCCACGGAACTGGCGGAGACGCAGATTGAGGCCCTCCTGGCCGAGCCCCTGGTCTACCAGGATCGGCCCCTGGGTGTTCTGGTGATCGGCCGGGAAGAGGACGACAGGCCCTTCCGCGATCGGGAGCAGGACACCGTGCGGCTGTTCGCGACCCAGATCGGCCTGGCTCTTGAAAAGGCGCGGCTCGTAGAGGAACTGGAGGCTGAGCTGCATGACCGGCAGGAGGCCGAGACGAAGTTCCTGCGGCGCAACCGGCAAGTCGAGGTGATTCGAGAAATCGGCGACGAGGTCGGACGCGAGATCGACATGAACGCGCTCATGAGCCTCCTTACCACCCGGGTGATGGCCCTTCTGGATGCGGGGGGCAGCGCCCTCTACATTTGGGAGGAAGAGGAGCAGGCGCTCGTGGCCCGAGCGGCCCAGGGGCTCCTCCGAGACGCCCTGCTGGATCCCCGGCGGATTGGCGAGGGCCTCGTCGGGGCTGTGGGTGAGCAGCGGCAGGGCCTCGTCGCCAATGACTATCCCCGGTCGCACTACATGCTGCCGACGGGGCCGGAGTCGGCACGTGTTGAGGCGGCCATGGCCGAGCCGTTGCTCTTCCGCGCGCGGCTCTTCGGCGTGGTCCAGGTCGTTCGGGAGGCGGACGGCGGCCCCTTCGATGCGGAAGACCGTGACACGCTCCATCTCTTCGCCAAGCAGGCGGCACTCGCCTTGGAGCACGCGCGCCTCCGGACCGAGCTTACCGAGAGCCTCGGGCGCCTCCAGGTCCTCCAGGAAGAGGTCCTGCGTGTCGGGAAACTCCAGACGCTCGGGCAGGTGACCAGCGGCATCGTGTTCAACCTCAACAACACCCTGGCTACGATCATTGGCCAGGTCGAGCAGCTGGGTCTCAAGGTGCCGGATCCTCGGCTGCAAGAGAGCCTGGCCATCATGGCCGAGGCGGCTCAGCATGCCGTGTCCGTCGTCCGGCGTCTGGAGGGCTTCGCCACCGACAAGCCCGGCGGCGACCTGGTCTCCTGCGACCTCGCGGGCATCCTAATGGAGGCCGCGAGCCTCACCCAACCCTGCTGGAAGGATGAGGCGGAATTAGAAGGGCGGAGCATTCAAATGGACCTGCAGATCCCGGAGGTCCCGGCGGTGCTCGCTCGCCCTGGAGATCTGCGCGAGATCTTCGCCAAACTCATCTTGCGGTGCCTGGGCAGCATGCCGAACGGTGGGACGATCACCATCTCGGCCCAGTTCGAGCCGTCCTTCGGCGACGACCCCAGCGGGTCCGTGGTGGTCACGGTCCGCGATACGGGGTTCGGCATGCCGGAGTATGTGCGCGCACACCTCTTTGATCCCATCGTCATGGATCCGTCCCTGCGCAGCCGTCAGGTCAGCCTGGGCTCCGTGCGGGCAATGATCGAGGCGATGGGTGGCCGGATCGGCGTCACCTCGGTTCCGAGCGAAGGGACCACGTTCACCCTCCGGCTCAAGACCACAGAGACGACGCTGGCTGCCAAGGTCGAGGCCGCGCCAGTTCCCCTGGTGACGGGGCGCCGGATCCTCCTCGTCGATGACAATGTTGGCCTGCTCAAGACCCTCCAGGTCATGCTCGAGGAGGCGGGCCAGATCGTCCACACGGCTGACAGCGGTCGGAAGGCCCTACAGATGCTCGAGGAGAACCCGGTCGACCTGGTCATCACCGACCTCGGCATGCCGCAGATGAATGGCTGGGAACTGGCGGAGGCGATCAAAGCGAAGGCCCCTTGGACCCCCGTGGCCATCCTCACCGGCTGGGGGGAGCAGGGCGTCCAGGCCGAGACCCGGCGCCAGGTATTCGTCGATCGCTGCCTCTTCAAGCCGATCCAACTCTCGGTGCTGATGGAAACGATCGCCACCTTGATAGAGCCAGCGCGCATGCCGGCCTAGGCTGTAGACAGAAGCGGGGACGCACGGCACCACGGCCCTCGGGAGACATCCGGGGGCCGCAGTGTTCTTCGGGGGACCTAGAGAGAGCAGCGTGGACGGGGAAGGAAGGGGATCCGTCCCTTCCTTCTCGAGTGCCGTGCTTGCGGTCCGGTCTCTTCGCGCAGGTTCTCGGGCAGGACTCGGAGGCCGGAGGTGCCGGGCTGGATCCAGAGGACATTTGAGGCACTGGTAAAGCGGTATCGGATGGTGCGAATGTCAGGTGCTGTTGGAACCGCTCAGGCGGGATCAGTCTGGCTGAGCGGAGAAGTCGCCGCACCCTTGCGGACGAGCGAAAGGGCAGTCTGGACCGCATGGAGGACCGTCCTGGGCGATGCGGTTTTCTGGAGGGCCAAGAGAGCGCCCGCCTGGAAAGCCCGGGGATTGAGGTCAGGAGTGTTCAGTCGGGTCAGGATAACGATGGGAATGTGGGCGATGGTCGGTGTGCCCTTGAAGCGCATACAAATAGTGAATCCGTCCAGTCCGGGGAGAACGAGGTCGAGCAGGACGAGGTGGGGCTGGTGGGTCTCGGCAGCGCGGAGTCCGCTCGACCCGTCGCCGGCGAGGAGGACGGTATAGCCGGCACCCTCGAGGATGTCCTTGATGAGGGTGCGGAAGAGCGCATCGCCGTCAATACAGAGGATCCGAATGCCGTGCGTCTTCGTGTCCGTCCGAGACTGGGTATCCGGTGGAAGGGCGCTCTCGACGGGAAAGCCGCAGGCGGCGGAGCGGGAAATGGCGGAGGGGCTGGCCGTAGGGACAAAGGTCTGCTGGAGGGCTCGGCAGTGGGGGCAGGAGTGGTGTTGAGGTGTGGCCGTGGTGCTCTCCTCTATGTCCAGGACCATCTCCACCTCGCGAAGTGTCATCCAGCCTCTATCGATGAGGATGGTTCTCAGCAGCCGACGCAGCTTCTCTGCGAGATCGTCTTCCAGCTGCTCGGCCATGGCCTCCCGGATCTGGTCCACGGTGACGAATCCCATTTCGATCGCGAGCATCCCAAACCGCGGGCAGAACGTCTGTGGGGTCGCGCTATTTTCGCTGGTGCCCATTATGTGTTCCTTTGCCGATCCGGACAGCACATGTCGCGCCCGCGGAACGTCTCGGCGACCGGGCGGCATCGCCTATGGGGATCGGCAGATCTAAGGCAATGCAGTGAAGAGCCCGAAGGTGGTCATCTTCTTCGGGCTGCGAGCGGAGAGCGTCCGCGAGGCGGGATAGCGGCTCGATGAAGCGACGCCTTAGAGTGGGAGCATGCAAATGAGTGCATTTCCCGGTGAGGAGGGAGGGAGCGGAATCAAACATGGGCGGTGCTACGGTGGGCATAAGGCCGCTCGGACAACGGAGTGAACCCCGCATTGGTGCTGAGTCGCATGAGTGCCCCCATTGACGCTCTTGGAGCAAACCTGACGTCGGGGAGTCGTGGCAACACGTTCGGAGTTGAATGCCGGCTTGCCGAAACGGGCGATGGCCTACTTGAGGATGCTGCCGCTGCGGAGTGTTGTGGGCGCGAGGCATCGCTCCTATGTAAGAGTCCAAGCCCCCACGGATCCGTTCGCTCAGAGGCTCTTGTCTCCGATCAGACAGTCAGGATGGTGCGGGACGCCGACGTCGAAAGGCTGGCCCCGCCTCCTCATTCGATCCAACGATAGAGGGAATGGCTGGCCGCGTCCGTTGAATCAGAAGGGGTTCATTCCCCGCGGCTTGCCGCGAGGCAGTTGATCACAGCCGCTTGTGTCCCCAGAGCGAGGGCTCAGGAGTAGGCCGCCCGCAAGAGCCGGACCGCACGGCGGAGGGTCTCAGCATCCAACCGCCTCAACAGCTCGGTTGCCGCCTTCTTCATGCCGGCGGCTGTCATCCCTTCCAGATCAAAGTCAAAAAGCTCGACCGGTTGTACGCCTAGCTCCCTGGCCAGCCGAAGCAGGGTATCGAGGGTGGGGTTCTCCCGTCCCCGCTCAATCCCGCTGATGTACTTGGGGTTGAGCCCGGCTCGCTCGGCCAAGTCCTCCTGCGTCAAGGTCGCCCGTCTCCGGAGGGCCTTGAGTCGCCGCCCCAGTACCCGCTTGGCATCCATGGCCACCTCCCGGCTTGGGCGGCATGATGGCCCACAGGAGTGGCAGTTTACACTACCCCTTACACTGAATGATGTTGAGAAATTCAGTCTAGTGGACTCCAGAGTAGCAGCGAGTTAGTGGTGAGGGCCATGGTTGCACGGTCTTGCCCGAGAGTGGTGAGCATGCACGCTCAAGGATTCAGAGACGAGGTACGGATGTTCTTTGGAAGGAATACTCTCGTCGTGGGGGAGGACCCTCGCTTCGCCGAGACGGAACAGCGACCCTTATTCTGTGGAGGAGCACCTAATGGGCGAGCCCAGCGTCCCTCACCCTAGGCCCTGACTATAAACCCTTCTGGGTACGGTTTTACTTGGAAAGACAGCGGAACAAGAGTAAACCAAAGATCTGGCAGGAGGTCGTAGTACCCGAAACGCCACTGGGATCTTCGATGGCAGCAGTGTCGTGGGTGAAGCGGTAGCAGAATGTCTCTCTGACGTACCCACCTTTGTTCGCTTACTTCGTTTAATTCGTAGGCTCACCTTGCGAACCATCGGATAACTGAACGCCTGCCGGAATCCCGCAGGGCAACTTGCGAAGGCGAGGAGGAGGGGAGTCGAACCGGATAACAAAAAAGATGTGGGGGTACTTTTGGGGGTATAATTTAAGCTTCATGAGTATGTAACGGAACAATAGCGCTATGTTAGCGAGAATGTTATGGACCCCACCTCCACCACTTGTTAAATATGTCGAAATCCTCGCCGGAACCGCTGAAAAATCGCGGACTTCCGGTGAGGATTTCGACTTTCAGGACGCCCGCGGAAGCGATCTGCGGACACCGCGCCAGCAGTGGCACCTGACGGGGGGAGATAGACCATACGCCGGCTGGTATTTACCGGCCTGCTCGTTCCTGACCCGGAAGGCCAGGATCCTGCCTTGAAGCCCCACGGCCGCCTCGCCTAGCCCATCCACCTCGCGGGCGGCCCATGCCTGGGCCTGAGCATTATGCCGCGGTCCGTGCAGACGCCTGCAATCATTAATCTGGGAATTGCGGGACACCCTCGTCGATAGTCATGTCCGTGGGGATCCGCCTCGGACCGCTCCTCTCGACGTCCGGGGGGCGGTGGTCCCACCGTGATCGGCGCGAAGGACCGGAGCTGGCGACGGAAACGCGGGGCTTCTTGCGACGGTGTGAAGCTGCCCGACCTTCGAAGGGCTCTGCCCCGACCCGGCGTTTCCCGTGAGCTTTCCGGTCGGGCTGTCTGGCGGGCAGGCCGTCCCTCAGCGGGTGGGCGGCCCGATGCCGGAGGCGTGCAGAAGGTACCCGATGGTGTTCCTGACGAACAGGTCGCGGTCCTGCATCCCGGCGAATTCATTCAGGTCCAAGGCGATGCCGATGACGCGGCCGGCCCCTACGGCCAGCTCGGCGAGCAAGGGATAGGGATAGGAGCCGCCGCCCCCGGAGCTGCCCCCTGCCGAGCCGCCGCCGGCCGCCTGCAAGATCTCCGTAGCGTCCGCCCGTGGGTTCATGTCATTGACACTCCCGACGGTGATGAAACTGACTCCCGCCAGGATCGGGTGACCGGGCTGGAGCGGCACCGGGGACCGGAACGGTGTGAATCGCCAATCGCTGGCCGAACGGATCTGGAACGGAATGATGGAGGCGACGGCGCCGTACCCACCGCTCCCGAAGGATTGCGGCCCCCCGGTGATCAGGACTGTCCCGCCGTCGTTGACGTACTGCACCAGCCCCTGCTGGACCGGCTCGGGCAGCGCAGGGAAGGCGATGTTGGCCAACACAACCACGGAGAAGTCCTTGAGCTGAAACTTGCCCAGGTCCGCCTTCACCTCGGCCCCTGTGGCGGCCTGGATGCTATTGGGATCGAGAAAGCCGGTGTTGCCCAGGGCCAGGATCATGCGGGCCGACTGGGCTGCGGTGAGTCCAGGCAGGCCCCCCAGGGCCAGAAGGAGGACAATTCCCACGACCAGTCGCCTGCGCATCGCTTCTCTCCTCTCCTCCGCGTTCCTACGTCGACTCACCACATTGTACAGACCCTCCCGGGCGAAGTAAAGGCAGGTGGCAGACGATGGACATGTGACCCCTGCAGAGGGGGTCCGACCGAGTTCGCCCATTCTTCGCGGGCCGCTGCGTGGGGAGACTGCTCGTCGGTGGAGACGGCACTCACCGCTGCCGAGCATCACCGGAGCGCCCTCCAGGCAGAGAAGGCCCGCCTGGAGCCAACCCAGCAGCCCCGGTCCCATACACCTACCCTGCACCCTGTGACGCGGTGGCAGGGCCTAATGGTCTAATAGGCCGGTTGCAGACGTCTTCATGGCCTGAACCGTGATTTGAGCCGGGAGCCGTGAGGCGGGGGGATATCGAGCCAGACCGCTCCAAAGGACATGAGCGCCAAATTTGCCTTTGTTGGCGATCTCTCGCTCTCAAACGAATGTTTCGCTCTGCCATCCTTCGGAGACCAGCAGAAGGCTCCGGACGGCTAGGCAATACGCAGCCAGACGCCTCTCCGGGTACGTCGTGGGACGGCGGTTCGACTTCCCAGAGGGGAGTCGAGTTTCGCCATATCGTCCTGCCAGGACCACCACCTATTCGGTATGTCGAAATCCTCGCTGGAGCCGCTGAGAAATCGCGGACTTCCGGCGAGGATTTCGATTTTTAGGACGCCCGCGGAAGCGATCCGCGGACACCGCGCCAGCAGTGGCGCCTGACGGGGGGAAATAGGCCATGCGCCGGCTGGTATTCGCCGGCCTGCTCGTTCCTGACCGGCAAGGCCAGGATCCTGCCTTGAAGCCCTGCCGCCGCCTCGCGCTCCTCGTCCAGCGGATTGACGTACTCCTCGCGGCTGAGGGAGCCATGGGGCCAGCCGTGGCGAGGCGAGCTCTCCCGCTCGGAGAGGCACGAGCACTCGTGACGGTGCTCATGGCAGCCCCCTTAGTGATGGCCGTGGTACGAGCAGTGGTGGTGATGACCGCAGCAGCAACAGCAAAGGCAGCAGCAGGACATGCGTATCTTCCTTTCGGTTTGCCCCGCCCGGGTTGGCGCGGACGCACCCCCTCGGAAGGCGGGTGCTGTTACTCGCCATTCTACTACACGCTGGCCCCCTCGGCATCCCCATGCGGGCTCACCCTCCGGAGGGCCGGATGCAGCCCGGGCGGTCAGAAACTCTACCCGCTACACAAAGGTGTTGAAGATTCGCTTGTCAATAGGCGCGATTCCTCTGTGGTTACAGCGCATTCCGTCCTTTTCGGATTGAGCTGACATCGAGGAAGATTTCTTCCCCGACAAGGCGTTCCGATTCGGTCAACCAATTCATGCCGTTACTAGCGAAACGCCGACCGTTATCAACACCTTTGTGTAACGGCTAGTCAGAAACTGGGCGTGGGGACCCGCCCCCAGCCGGTCTCCGAGGGCAGGTCGCGAACATCCTGCACTTGGAGCGTGTGAAGCTCCACGTCGGCCATGAAGAGCGGGCGGCGGCGGGCGTCGATCGCGAAGAGGTCTGCAGGATCGGACTGGCCGTTCGGCGTCTCGACCCCGAGGAAGATGATCCTGCGGACGAAGCCGCCCGCGGCGGATTCCCCTTCCGTGCCCATTGCCTGATGCCTGGCGACGTGCCCACCCTGGAGATGCTCGAAGGGATGGAGAATCCAGTCCGAGATCATGGCCAGCGTGTGGTGGCGCTTGTAGAGCTGCCACTCGCCGCCGGTATCGGCAATCATTCCCTGCATGACGTAATCTCTGGGCATGACGTAGGCGAGGACCGGTCCCTGTTGCGCCGCCAGGCGGGCCTTGACCTCGGGCACCTCCAGCACGGCCCCCATTCGATGATCCAGAATACCCAGATCGTTCGGCAGGATCGCCAGGGCGGTGACCGGCCCATCGGACCAGAGGGGCAGGGCCCGCACGGTGTAGGCCCGCGCCGCGAAGGCACCGCCCAGGCTCACAGCCGCCAGGGCGACAATCAGGACCCCGGCACGGACCGAGTTGCTGCGGACCGGGACGAGCCGACCGACCGCGTGCTCGACCGGTTGCGGCAGGAACATCCCGCTGTGCTGCATGTGTGTCCGGTACTCCTCCCCGAACTGGCCGAGCATCCGCCGCTCCTCATCGCGCGCCAGGAGGTAGTACAGGATGATCATGACCGCCCAGAGCGCGATCACCAGGAAGCGGGGCCACAGGATGGCCAGGCCGAGGCCGGTCGCCGCCAGGCCGAGGTACTGGGGGTGACGGATCCACGCGTACAGCCCGCCCAGGGCTGCGCCCGTTTGAGTGAACTTGCGGTAGTAGACCTGGCACGCGCAGACGAGGAAGATGGCCGCCCCCGCGAGGAACAGAGCCGAGCCCGCGAGGCGCACGGCGGCCAGCAGGGGATCGGGGGGGACCACCATGTGGGGCAGGAAGAAGGCCGTCAGCCAGCGGGTGGCGGGGTGCTGGGCCAGCGACAGGAGGACGGGGCTGAACGCCGCGTAGAAGAAGCCCGCGGCGGGGCTGATCATGATGAGGATCTCCAGCCCGATAATGAAGTAGAGGACGATCGCGCTCCGCCAGAGCGCTTTCGGTTGTGCCATGGATCTTTCTCCCTGCTCTGGTGTCTGCATAGTTATCTGTTGTTACCGTTCCACCACCACGTGAAGCGCGTATGGCGGCCCGCCGTTGAGCTGGGCATCGATCTCCGCCACGCCGGGGACCCCGTCGGCCTGGACCTCGAAGCGGACGATGCCGAGCCGTGCGAAGCCGGGGCCGAAGGCCTCCGGCTTCAGGGCAACCGGGACGCCCCGCCGCGAGATCTCCCCGATCGGCTCGCCGTCGCTCAGGATCTCCAAGTCACCCCCTGCGGCCGGACGGAGCGAGATGGCCGAGCGGGCCTCATGGGGCAGCGTGACCAGGAGATCCATGGGGAGAGGTGCGGTCGCGGCCAGCTTCACGTGCTGCCAGTCCTCATCCTGTCCGTTGTGGAGCTGGTTGTACGCGGTGATGACCGGGACCGGCGCGGCGGTGATGTGGGCGATCGCCTGCCGGGTTCCGGTGAGCGGCCCCGCGCTGTTGAACTGAAGCGTGATGGGGTAATCGCCCGCCTGCCCTGGATTCCGCTCGCCCGTGCGAAGGTGAATCGCCTTCAGGCCGGGGCGCTCGGGGGCCGCGGCCGGGATGAATTGATCCAGCGTGATGACGATGGTGCGGGGATCCTGAGGGTCCGGCGCCACGGTGAAGCGGACGGGGATTGCCTTCTGGGGCCAGCCGTACAGGAGGACCGCCTCGGGATGGACGCCCGGCACCGGGGTGAAGGCCGCTGGAAACGTGACGCGGATGACGGCCCCGCCAGGGAGCGCATATCCCGGCTCGGCCGGATCCATGGACTTGTCCAGAAGCACCCAGACCTCGAAGAAGTGCCCGGCCGCAAGTCCCTCGCTTGTCATCGGTTGGTAGCCGATCGTCGCAAGAGGTTCGGCGGCGTGCCCGGTCCCGATGGGCAGCACGACCACCAGGACGAGTATCACGAGCCACAGCGCAGGCAGAACTCGGGAGCGCCTCCACGGCAGGTGGCTGACGGGTCCAGTCGCCCCAGTTTGTATCACTCTATGTTGCATGCCGGACCCCCGTTCTCTCTCTTCGAAAACCAGGCTAGCCCTGGGGCTGGCCTCCCTTTCGGAGTTCGTCCAATTCCTGGCCGAGGAAACGGAGCCGCCGCTCCAGCAGGTCCCGCTCTTCCTCCAGCCTCCGCACGTACTCCTCGCGCGAGGGGACGGCAGGCCGCTCCTCCTCCGGAGGATGCCCGTGATGGCGGGAATGGCAGGAGCCGTGGTGGCCTTCCGAGTGGCAGCCGCAGTGGTGATGGCCTCCATGACAGCCGCAGTGGTGATGACCCGAGTGACAGCAGCAGTGCGCCTGACATTCACAGCAGCAGCACGACATGGTGATCCCTCCTCTTTCCACTCCGTGGTTCTCACGGGCCCGGTCAGCCGGCGACCCCTGAGATCTTCAGACCCGACGTGCCCGCCTATCGAAATCGCAGGAAAACATCTCATGGTGTCTTGCGAAGCCCTGCATTTCAATTTCATTCCAAGGCGACCGGACCAGGGTCGTCCGGGCTCGCCCAGATCGAGACAGGCCGTGCGGATCCCCGCCGCCCAGGCGCGCTCGGCGCGATTCCCTGGGGCGCTGGGCGCCTTGGGTCCCGCCGACGGGTCGCGGGGGCATCCCCATGCATCACGCCGCGGGCGGCACGCCGCCCTGCATGCCCCTCGGGGCACGAATGGGGAGGCGCTCGTCATTCAGATCGCCTCCAGGATGAGCCAGATCGAGATGGCTACAAGCAGCAGGGCGAAATATTTCTTCAGCGCAGCCTGGTTCCTCTTTATTGCGTAGCGAGGGCCGATCTGCGAGCCGACCAACACCCCTGCGGCCAAAACCCCGGTGAGCAGCAAATCAAAGTGGCCGCGGAGCAGGTGGCCGGCAAAGCCGGTTAAGGCCGTCACCCCGACCATGAGCGACGAACTTCCCACCGCGATGCTCATCGGCACGCCGCCCAGCACCACGATGGCAGGCACCTTCATGAGGCCGCCGCCGACTCCGAGCAAACCGGCCGCGAACCCCGCCGCAAGCATCACGGGGACCAGCAGAAGGACGTTGATCATGTAGGGATCAGCCACCCCGGTGCGCCGCCACAGCCACCAGTGCGCCGGTCCGGCGTGGTGGTCTCCCGCCGGGCGGGGCGGCTTGTACATGTAGTGGGCGCCCACAAGGAGGACTCCGGCAAAGCAGATCTTGGCGAAGCCGGCGGGGATATACGGGGAGAGATAGCCCCCCAGGAAGGCCCCGATGTTTGTGGGCGGCTCGATCAACAGGACCAGCTTCCAGTCCACCATCCTAGCCCGGGCAAAGACCAGCATCGAGGAAAATGAGACAACCACGATCAAGACTTGACTGGTGGTGGCGGCCACGTACATCGGCACAGAGAGCGCCAGGAGCATCGGAACATAGAAAGCCCCACCCCCTTGGCCGAGCATGGAGAAGACGGCCGAGGCAATCAGGAACACAGCACACAGCATCCCTAGAGTATAAAAGGGCATTGGGTTCCTCCAACCCGATGGCCGCCCGGCTCCCCGGGGCCGATGCCCGGGTCCTCGCCCGGCTCGTGAACCAGAGCTCCTGGCTCTGGGAGCCGGATGGGAAAGCGCCGGCCATCGATTATGGCCGGACGATTCGGTCTTCGGCTCCCTCCCGCAGGATGCAGCTCCCTTCCGGCGTCTCTTCCGGCCGGGTCAGAGGGTATGCCCCGCGCAGGGGATGCAGTGAGGTGCTCCGTCCACCAGGCGGACGTAGCGCTCGAAGGCGTACTCCCCGCACTGCACACACTTCGCCTTGTTGAAGGCGCCCTTCACCGGATGGAAGGCAAACTCGGGGCGGGATTCGACTTTGAAGAGAACCTCGTCCGGCTGGGCGAACATCCACTCGACCACCTCGTTGGTCGCCGCGGCGGGGATCTCCGAGGGCTCCTTGCCGGCCTTGCGGTACTTGAAGAACTCGAAGGGACCCATCCCGTCCATGAATTCCGGCTTCATGGCGATCCGGACGGCGCCCTTGCCTGGCTTGAAGAGGGTGAACGCCAACTTGCCCACCCCGGTCTTCTCCATCAGGAGCTTCCCGTAGGTGCAGCCGGTGGCCGCCTGGATCCCGTCCACCATGCAGGTCATCGGATGGCCGACGCCGATCTCTGGGAAGGCAAACAGGCCATGGTCCTTCTCGCGGTCGACGCCCAGCGTTCGCAGGGCCAATTGTCCCATGCGATAGCCGATCGGCATGAAGGGGCAGCGGTGCCCGTGAAACTCGTATACCCACTGCGGCACGATGTCCATAGAGACCTCCTTCCGAGGGAATGCCCCCGGTGTTCACGTGGAGAATTCTGCGCCCGGCACGCTAAGCCGCGATCCAGGCGCGGACCTCCTCGGCCTTCGGGATCCGGCCCGAGAGCTTCACCACACCATCCACCGCTACCGCGGGCGTGCTCATGACGCCCAGCGCGGCGATCTCCTGCAGGTCCGTGACGGGTGAGATGTCCGCCGCGCGTTCGAGCTGCGCGCACGCATTTCGGAGACATGGTACCTCCCTGTCCTGTGCTAACCGAGATCCCGAACCAGTTCCCGCACCCGCACCTCGATCTGATCCCGAATGTCCCGGAAGCTGGCTAAGATCACCTCGGGGCTGCCTTCCGCTGCGGCCGGATCTTCCAGCGGCCAGTGGAGCCGGCGGACCTCGGGTGGGAGGATCGGGCACGACTCGTTGGCGTGGCCGCAGACCGTGACCACCACGCCCATCTGCCGGGCTAGCTCCCAGTCGAAGGCCTTCGACTGCTGGCCGGAGATGTCGATACCCTTCTCCTGCATCACGGTGACCGCGACGGGGTGGAGGCGACTCGGTTTCATCCCCGCGCTGTGGGCCTCCACGCGGCCCTGGCCAAAGCAGCGGGCAAAACCCTCCGCCATCTGGCTCCGCGCCGAGTTCCCCGTACAGACGAACAAGACGCGCACAGCCACCTCCGTCCCCCCCGGCTTACCGTCCCCAAGCGGGCGCAGCCGCAGGCTTCCCCTCGAAGTACCGCCGCTGGAACCAGAAGGCGACGTTGACCAGGCTGATCAGGGCGGGCACCTCGACCAAGGGCCCGATCACCGCGGCGAAGGCGGCGCCGGAGTTGAGCCCGAAGACCGCCACGGCCACGGCGATGGCCAGCTCGAAGTTGTTGCTCGCCGCGGTGAAGGAGAGCGAGGCGCTCGTCGGATAGTCCGCCCCCAGGCGGTGGCTCAGGAAGAACGAGACGAGGAACATCACGCCGAAGTAGATCAGGAGGGGGACCGCGATCCGGAGGACATCCAGCGGCAGGCGGACGATGACCCCGCCCTTCAGGCTGAACATCACGACGATGGTGAAGAGGAGGGCGACCAAGGTGATCGGGGAGATGCGGGGGATGAACTGCGTCGCGTACCAGTCCTTCCCCTTCAGGGGGATCAGGGTAAACCGGGTGATCACGCCTCCGAGGAACGGGATCCCGAGGTAGATGAACACGCTCTCGGCGATGTCCCGCATGGAGACGTGGACCGCCGTGCCCTGGAGCCCGAACCAGCCGGGCAGGACGGTGATGAACACGTACGCGAAGACCGAGAAGAAGAGGACCTGGAAGATCGCGTTGAAGGCGACCAGGGCCGCGCAGTACTCCGCGTCGCCTCGGGCCAGGTCATTCCACACGATGACCATGGCGATGCAGCGGGCGAGACCGATCAGAATCAGGCCGATCATGTACTCCGGATAGGCGTGCAGGAAGGTAATCGCGAGCAGGAACATCAAGATCGGGCCGATGATCCAGTTCTGGACGAGGGAGAGGACCAGCACCTTGACGTCCCGGAACACGCGGCCGATTTCCTCGTACTTCACCTTGGCGAGCGGCGGGTACATCATGAGGATGAGGCCGAGGGCAATCGGGATCGAGGTCGTCCCGACCTGGAAGGCGGAGATCCACCGGGTGCTCGCGGGGGCGAGGTACCCCTGGGCCACGCCGGCGAACATCGCGAGGAAGATCCAGAGCGTCAGGTAGCGGTCCAGGAACGACAGGCGCTGTGCCACACCAGCCATCAGGAACCTCCAGTCAGGAATTTACATGCAGACCCGTGCATATTTCAGAGCCAAAAAACGCCCCGGATTACCGGCACGCGTAGCGGTCCGCCCGGCCCCGAGCGAGCCGCTTCGCCAGGCGCGCATCGTCTCGCTTGGCCTCGGGCGCGTCGCGCGTGTGCACGTCGAGGAGCTTCAGCAGATCCTGGTGCAGCGCGCTCCGCATCACGGCGCCGCTGATCCGGTAGTGCATCCACCGGCCGCTGCGCGTGGCCACGACGAGGCCGGCTTGGCGCATCTCCCGCAGGTGCCGCGAGACCTTGTACTGGGGCAACTGGACCGCCTCCATTAGCTCGCACACGCACAATTCTTGCCGATAGAGGAGCCGCAGCAGGCGGAGACGTATGGGATCGGCCAGCGCGGCAAGCAACCGCGTGATTTGTTCCATGCTCCTTCCCCCCATTTCGCAATACATGCGAAACAATGTATATATAATTCTTCCGGCCGGGAGAGTCAAGAGAAATATGCAATGCTTTGCATATGTGTACCGCCAACCACCTCTCCACCGGTTGATGGACGGTGGGCTCCCTTTGGTCAGAGGAAATCGCTACAGGCACTATTCGCATTTAACTTCTCGGCATCGATGCCCCGGATTGCCCCTAGCGGAAACCCAGCCATCTAATCGGCGATGATCTTACGATTCCAGGCTGAAGGCAGTCTTGAGGGTTCTGTCTTTTGTACACTTCGGGGAGCCAATCGGCACTCGACCTAAGCGTCGGCATTACGGCTGATCCAATAGGCCGGTTGCAGACGGGTTCATGGCCTGAGCCGTGATCTGAGCCGGGAGCCGTGAGGCGAGGGGATATCGAGCCAGACCGCTCCAAAGGACGTGAGCGCCAAATTCGCCTTTGTTGGCGATCTCTCGCTTTCAAACGAAAGTTTCGCTCTGCCGTCTCTCCTGGACCACCAGAAGAAACGCCAGCAGGCTCCCAACCGGGCCCGCTGGCGTTTGTGTTTTGGCAGGAGGCCGAACTGGGTACCGACCAGAACTCGCAAGTTCGTGGAACACGCGTTCCCGTATCGACGGGCCGGGCGGCGCGTTCTCAGGCCTTGGCCCGGACGGTGGTGTCGGCCAGGGCCTCGAGGACCGTGAGGACGACGCACGAATCCAGGTGGCCTTTTCCCTGGGACCTGGCGGCGCGCAGGATCTCCCGCGCTGCGCCGGCCACGGGGAGCGAAACCCCGCATTCTTCGGCCAGCAGCAGGGCCGTCGACAGGTCCTTGTACAGGTTGTTGGCGCTGAAATGCGGGGTGAAGTCGTGCTTGACCATGCGCGGCCCGCGGGTCTCCATGGCGCCAGTCCGCGCACCGCCGACCGAGGTGATCTCGATCACGGCCTGCGGGTCCAGTCCCGCCTTGGACGCCAGCACCAGCGCCTCCGCGGCGGCGTGAATCGTCACGCCCAGGATGAGGTTATTCACCAGCTTCAAGGTGGTGCCCATTCCGCTCTCGCCCGCGTACACGATCTTCGCGCCCATCGTCCGGAGGAGAGGGAGACAGCTCTCATACACGATCCGCGGACCGCCGACCATGATGCCGAGCTTGCCCTCGGCGGCGACCGCGGGGGCGCCGGTAACGGGCGCATCCAGCATGGCTGCACCCCGGGCGGCGGCCCGGGCGGCGATCTGTCGTGACATGCTGGGGGATATGCTGCTCATATCGATCAAGATCAAGCCGGCGTGGGCTCCCTCTAAGATCCCGCCGGACTCGCAGGCGACCTGATGCGAGGCCGCCGAGTCGGTGACCATGCTGATGACGATATCCGAAGTCTCGGCGACGGCACGGGGCGAATCCGCCCCGGTCGCCCCGGCCTCGAGGAGCGGGGTCGCCTTCTCGCGGCTGCGGCTCCACACCGTGAGCGGATATCCCGCATTCAGTACGCGCTGCGACATGGGCCGACCCATCAAGCCCAGACCGACGAATCCGATGCGCTGCATACGGCCTCCCGGCTCCATGGCCGATTCCCGGACTCCCCCACCGATCCCGGCAAGCCCTCTTCGAGCGCGAGCATCACCCGGACCAAGAAAAATATCACAATTGGGGGGCCCCGGCCATGACGGATTGCCTGCGATTCGGGGAGCCGCATCCGGGGCTCCCAGCCGGCGGCGTCACGGAATTCGGGGTGGTTTCGTGAAGTTCTTGTGGTACAGCGGGCCCGGATGTGGTAGCTTCCCTGCGATCGAGACCTGCCCCGCCCCCGCGCCGGCCGCGGGTGCGCGGGGTCCGTGGACCTACTGAGCTGAAAGGAGAGGAGCATGGCGAAAGCGATGACCAAGGCCCAGATCGTCACGTACTTCTCGGACAAGTTGGGGCTGACCCGCAAGGTTGCTGCCGGGTTCCTGGACGAGCAGGCGAAATTGGCCGCGAAAGAGGCCAAGAACGGGTTCACCGTCTCGGGTCTGGGCAAGCTGGTTCTGGTGAACCGGAAGGCGCGAATGGGCCGCAACCCCCAGACGGGCGAGGCCATCAAGATTCCGGCGCGCCGCGTCGTCCGGTTCCGCGTGGCCAAAGCCATGAAGGATTCGGTGCTGGGCGGGAAGAAGTAAGGAACGGCCCCCTCGCCAGCTATTCGCCGCGTGGGTTGCCTGCGGATCCGAACGTCGGGCCCGCGAGGCTTGGGCATCCGGTGACAGGGTGGAGAGGGCGTCCCGGACGTGACGCCGGGGCTCCCTCCACCCTGGACGGAGCCGCGCGGATCGAGCTGCTCTGCTGCCCCGCCACACTCCTCGAGAACTCATCCGCCCTCCGGTCCGATTCGCGTGCCGCCGATTGAATTCGGCGGGTAGGCAGGATTTTTTGTCTGCCCTCGACCTCCGAGCACGCGCCGCCGGCCGGAATCGACATCCCGCATGCTCCCCTTGATGGGCGGGGCCCAGCCGTGCTAAGGTAATGCGAGGCTGTTCCATCTCTTGGGTTGGTGATGTACGGTTACGAACGGGATGGTTCGTCCACAGGGGTTCAAACTGGAGGTGCATCATGAGACGTGGATCGTTCTGGATGTGGGTTCTTGGCTTGGGCCTGGTGCTGGCATTGGCACCGCTCTCACAGGGGCTCGCCGCCGAGACGAAGCAAGAGACGGCACCGGCGCCCGCTGAAAAGCAGGCGGCACCTGCCGCGTCCGAGCAGAAGCAAGCGGCCCCAGCCATGGAGCAAAAGACGGAAGGGGCTGCCGAGCAGCCGAAGGAGGCAACCGCCGAAAAGAAAGAGCAAGCGAAGGAAAAGCCGGCCGGCATGGTGGGGACCGTCGTGGCCGTCGTGCCGGACAGCGGCACCCTCGTGGTCGACGTTCCGCAAGGGAAAGCGGTCCTTCGGATCGGCGCGTGGGCGACCAAGAAGACGAAGATCGAGGCCGGCGGGAAGTCGATCGCCTTCAGTGCCCTCAAGGTGGACAGCAAGGTGCGCATCAACATCCACCGGACTTCTACCGGGGATGATCTGATTTCCGTGGAGGTCCTGAGCGGGAGGAAGGGCTGATTTACCCTAGCGCGCCCCCGGCCTGTGGAGAAGGGGGGACCGTCGTTCTTGATGCCCCCGCGGCGGCGTAGAGCCCGCTGCGGGGGCATTGTTACTCCGGCTTCGATTGTAATGGAATTCACCAGTTCCGTACCAACCGTGCCTGCCTATGGTCCTACCGTTGAATTATTCGGCACTAATGATGCATTAAATGAATGCACGGATAGCTGTTTAATAATAATGAGACTGAATGTCCCATATTTGATTGAAGTTGAGACGTTTTCCATCCGGTGCACCTCCGAGCCTGGGTGAGTCGAGATGCGACTGAAGCAGAGCTTGGAAGGCAAGCTCCTCCTAACTGTCTGCGGCTTCATCTTTCTCTCGATTGGAATCATTACGTGGGTCAACATCCGCTCGGAGCAGACCCGCCTCGTTGACCTCGTCATCGACAATGCCAGCCGATTCAGCGACACCGTCAAGCGAAGCACCCACTATGCTATGCTCCGGAACCGCTGGGAGGATGCGTTCCAGATCATGCGTGCCATCGGCGCCCAAGAGGGTGTTGACAGGGTTCGAGTGTTCAGCAAAGAGGGCAACATCCTTTTTTCGACCGACCCCGCAGAGGTCGGGAGGGCGGTGGACAAGCGGGCTGAATCCTGCTACGCCTGCCACGCGGCAGAGCGGCCGATCGAGCGCCTGAACCAGACGGACCGCGCCCGCATCTTCCGCGACAGTGAGGGCAACCGCCTGCTGGGGATGATTACGCCCCTCTACAACGAGCCGGAATGCTACGACGGCTGCCACGTCCATCCTCGGAGTAAGCAGGTGCTGGGGGTCCTGGATATCACCCTGTCGCTCGCGCGGGTCGACAGAGATACTGCGGCGGCGACCCGACAAACCATGACATTCAGTGCGCTCAGCGTCCTCGTCCTGGCCCTCCTCCTGGCCCTCGTCGTGCGACGCGCTGTGGTCCGCCCCATTCGCGAGCTGGTAGAAGGGACCCGCCACGTGGCCGCCGGCGATCTTGCGCATCGGCTTCCCATCCACAGCTCCGACGAGGTCGGCGAGCTGGCCGGCTCATTCAACCAGATGACGGAAGCCCTGGCCAGGACCAGGGCGGAGCTCAATGGACTGGTGGACACTCTCGAGCAGCGGGTGCACGAGCGCACCCGGGAGCTGCGCGAGACCCAGGCCCAGCTCGTCCAGAACGAGAAACTGGCCTCCCTGGGAAAACTGTCGGCGTCCATCGCCCACGAGATCAACAACCCGCTCTCCGGCATCCTGACGTACGCCAAACTCATCAGCCGCCGGCTGCGCGCCAACAACCAGCCCGGCCCGGAAGAGGTCATGACGGCGCTGAAGCAGCTGGCCCTGGTCGAGCGCGAGACGCAGCGCTGCTCCAGCATCGTGCGCAACCTCCTGGACTTCTCCCGCCAGCGCGAGCCTGCCTTCCAGGATGTGGACATCCGCGCCGTCTTGGAGGAAACGATTCACCTGGTGGCCAACCGGATGGCGATGCAGAACATCACCATCGAGCAGCAGACACCGCCGGTGCCGCCGGTACGAGCCGACTTCGGTCAGCTCCGGCAGGCCGTGGTGAACATCCTGTTGAATGCCTGCGAGGCGATGGAGAAAGGGGGGACCCTGCGGGTGGTCGTGCGGGAGGTCTCCGAGGCCGAGGGCGGCACGGGCGGGCCCGACAGGCCTGCGAAAGGCCGCCTGTTCACCGAGATCGCCATCAGCGACACGGGGCCGGGGATTCCACCGGAGTATCTGTCCAAGATCTTCGATCCCTTTTTTTCAACCAAGGAAAAGGGAACAGGATTGGGCCTGTCCGTCGTGTACGGGATCGTGGAGAAGCACGGGGGGAAGATCGCCGTGGACAGCCAGGTCGGGCGGGGCACCACCGTGACCCTGCGGATTCCCGCCTCAACGTCCGGGTCCGCGTGAGGCAGCATGGAACAACAGGAGGCGATCCTCCTGGAATGGTTCGGTGAGCAGTCGATGGACGGCGCGCTTCTGGAGCGGGTCCGGCGGAAGGTTGGGGCGGCGTTCGCCGTGCCGACCGGCCTCAGTGCTGTGAACGGCCCACCGGCCGACACGCTAGATGCCCGCCGGAGGCAGCGCTCTTCGACGAAGATTCTCCGCTGGATGCTGGAGCGGGCCCCGTCGGGCGCCGGGAAGAGGCTGGGTATCACGGATGCGGACCTGTTCATTCCCGCCCTCACGTTCGTGTTCGGGGAGGCACAGGTCGGCGGGCGGGTCGGGGTGGTGAGTATGGCGCGACTCCATTTCACCTATGACGGCCAGTCTTTGGACCCGCCGGCCGTGGAGGCGCGGCTGGTCAAGGAATGCCTCCACGAATTGGGACACACCTTCGGGCTGGTGCATTGCCCTGACCCGGCTTGCGTGATGTCCCGCTCGAACTCATTGCTGGATGTGGATCAAAAGCAGCCAGAGTTCTGCCGCGACTGTCGATTGCGGCTCCAGGACCTGCAAAAGAAGAGGGACGCGTCATGAAAGGCAAAGGGCCCATCCTGGTGGTAGACGATGAGGAAATCGTCCGAGATTCCCTGGCCAGCTGGCTGGAGGAGGACGGCTATCAGGTGGACACCGCGGCGGACGGGCCCGCCGCTCTGGGTCGCCTGGCCGAAAAGGCCTATGCCATCCTCCTGGTGGACCTGAAGATGCCGGGAATGGACGGGCTGCAGGTCCTGGCACAGGCCCGCACCATCCAGCCGGATGCGGCGGTCATCATCATGACGGCCTACGCCACGGTGGATACCGCGGTCCAGGCGATGAAGCAGGGGGCCCATGATTACCTGGTGAAGCCCTTCGAGCCGGAAGAGCTCTCCCAGATGGTAAGCCGGTTGACGCAGCAGCGGAACCTCCAGCGGGAAAACGTCCTGTTGCGGCGCGCGCTCAAGCACCAGGTGTCCTTCAAGGATATGGTGAGCAAGAGCCCCAAGATGGAGGCCGTGTTCGAACTGGCGCGGACGGCCGCCAAGAGCCAATCCACCGTGCTAATTTTGGGAGAGAGCGGCACGGGCAAGGAGATGCTGGCCCGGGCTATCCACGAGGAAAGTCCGCGGAAGGACAAGCCCTGGCTGGCTGTCTCGTGCGCGGCGCTGACCGAAAGCCTCTTGGAGAGCGAACTCTTTGGTCATGAGCGGGGGGCGTTTACCGGTGCGGTCGGCAGCGCCCGGGGGAAGTTCGAGCTGGCATCCGGCGGGACCCTGTTCCTGGACGAAATCGGAGACATCAGCCCGAAACTTCAGCTGGACCTCCTGCGGGTCCTGGACGCCCGGGAGTTTTCCCGCGTGGGAGGATCCCAAATCATCAAGACCGATGTCAGGATCATCGCGGCCACCAACCGCGACCTCAGGAAGCTGGTGGAGGCCGGCCATTTCCGCGAGGACCTATTTTACCGGCTGAATGTCATCCCCATCAGCCTTCCGCCGCTGCGGGAACGGAAGGAAGATATCCCGCTGCTGGTCGAACACTTCCTGGGCCTGCTCCGTACGGAGCTGGAGAAGCCGCTGGAAGGCATCTCCTCGGAAGGAATGGAGAATCTTTCCGGCTATGATTGGCCGGGGAACGTCCGGGAATTGAGGAATGTCCTCGAGCGGGGGGCGGTTATGGCGCGCGGCCCCCTTCTCACGCCGTCGGACCTCGATCTGGCCCGCACGGGGTCCCCAACCCCCGAGCCGGCCTCAAACGGGGCCGGGGGTTCACTCAAGGACGTCGAGCGACGGCATATCGAGGCGATCCTCAAACAGCACAACTGGAATATCACTCGGTCGGCGAAGGCCCTTGGAATCGACCGCGTAACCTTGTACAACAAAATTAAACGGTACGACATCCAGGAGAACGAATGAGCCTACCGTCGAATATAGCAACACCATGTTGTGAATCTATACACGCATCCGATCTGAACGAATGAATCACAGATTCAATTGGTTATGGCAATAACATTCCTGAGTGTTGAATTCAACTACAATTGACCTCCCGTCAGCGTTTCCTTTCTCTACACTCCGTTTAAACCGTAACTAGTTGAATATAGATTGGAAAACTCCAACGCTACTGGAGTCGTGCGCGGTGGCATGAGAATTGACTATCCCTATTGGTAAACATCTGGGGGAGAACTCCAACATGCGATGTCCATTTTTCGAAGAGGTGGTGGTCGCGTTCTGCCGGGCTTACCCGGTGAAGAAGATGGTCCCTAGCGACCGTATTCAGGCCGACTGCATTTGCACGTGCGAGACCTTTACGGATTGCCCTCTGTTCCAGGAAATCATGGCCAAGGTCGAGGGGACACACGCGAAGAAAGCGGAGCTCGATGCAGAACAGGAAAAAGAAGCCGGATCGTCGTGACGCCCCGAGGGGCAGCTGGGGCGGATCAAGAGCGAGAGGAGGCGGGTCATGGTTGCCATCTTGGTTGTGTTGACCATTGTGCTTTTCGTGGCTGCGGACCTTGTGGTGGAGTGGCTGCGGGTTCGGCGAGCCGTACCCGCCGCTGCGCCAAAACCGGCGGGGGCCTTCCCCGACATGATTCTGCCAAAACTCCAGGCCGATCGGTTTATGCTGCCGGGGGGCCTGTTCTTTCATCGGAGCCACACCTGGGCGAACCTCCTCTTTTCGGGGCAGGTGAAGGTCGGGGTGGACGATTTCCTCCAGCGGGTCCTGGGCCACGTGGATGCCATCACGCTGCCCGCGGTGGGCGCACAGGTCAAAGAGGGGCAGCCGCTCGCGGTCATTCGGCAGGGCGGTCGAACGGCAACGCTCCGGTCTCCCGTGGACGGCGTGATCTGTGCGGTGAATGAAGAGGTGGCCAAGCTTCCCAGCTTGGTGAAGCGGGATCCGTACACGCGGGGATGGCTGGTGGCCGTCCGGCCCGCGAATCTGGCGGCCAATTTCCCCCGGCTCATGGTCGGAGAGCAGGCCCTGAGCTGGCTGAAGAGCGAACTGGATCGCCTGACGCAGCTCCTGCGGTCCGCCCTGATGCAAAAGGGGGATGCCCTGCTCGGGGCCACCGCGGCGGACGGCGGGGTGATGGTCGACGGCGTCCTGGAGCATCTGGACGACGAGACCTGGTCGGAGTTCCAGTCCAGGTTCCTGGCGGGGTAGGGCGCGGACAGGGAGAACAGGGTCGTCGCGCTGAGGGAATGCTGGATCGGAGGATCTGTTCATGGGCACACGAGGGGGGAAGTGGGTTCTCGGGATCGCAGGCGCTGTGCTCCTGCTCCTCGGAGGATATGCGGCCGCAGATCAGCTGCGGCTGCCGGCGGACTACACCTTCCCGCCCCTTGCGGCGAGCCCGGGGCCGGTCGTCTACAGTCATGAGTTCCATGCCGCCTTTGCGGACAAGTGCACCGTTTGCCACGTCCAGCTGTTTCCAATTCTGCATCCGACCCCGCACGTCAGCCACAGCGAGATGAACGCCGGCAGGTCCTGTGGAGCGTGCCATAACGGTCAGATGGCATTCGGCACGGCCGATCCTGCCAGCTGCGAAAGGTGCCACGCTTCGAAGTCGAGGAGATCGTCATGAAGGCCGGCGTCCTTTTCGACAGCACCAAGTGCCTCGACTGCGAGGCGTGTGTGGCGGCATGCAAGGAGAAGAACGGCCTGCCGCCGAAGATCGACCCGAAACTGACCGCCTACACGTGGACGGTGGTGGAGGAGCACCAGAAAGCCTTCGTCCGCCGTATGTGCATGCACTGCGAGTCTCCGACCTGCGCGTCGGTCTGCCCGGTGGGGGCCTTTCGCAAGACGCCCAGCGGTCCGGTGGTGTACGACGCCAGCCGTTGCATCGGCTGTCGATATTGCATCATGGCCTGCCCGTTCAACATCCCCAAGTACCAGTGGGACCGGACCATCCCCATCGTCCAGAAATGCATGCTGTGCGCCGACCGGATTGCGGCAGGCCAGTCGCCGGCCTGCGCGGCCGTCTGCCCCACCGGGGCCACCCAATTCGGCGATCGCGACGATCTGATCCAGGAGGCGCAACGCCGGTTGAAAGCCGCCCCGGGCAAGTACGTCCCGCGGATCTACGGAATCGAGGAGGTGGGGGGAACCTCCGTGCTCATGATGTCCAGCGTTCCGTTCGCCCAGCTGGGCTTCCGGCCCAATCTTCCAGATGCGCCACTGCCGAATTTGACCTGGCGGGTCCTCTCGGAACTGCCGAATGTGGTCATGGTGGGAGGGGTGCTCCTGTACGGGATCTGGTGGATTACGAACCGCCGCACCCTGGTTCAGCAGATGGAGGCGGAGGAGGCGAAAGGGCGCCTGCCCAAGGACGGCCGCAGCTCCGGCTAGCGCCGCGAGATCGACGGGCATGCGGGAAGGATGAGGGGGATCGAGATGGCGACCAGGCAATGGCCTCGGGTGACGTTCTGGCGGGTGGTGTTCTGTCTGCTGATGGGGGCGGGGGCGGTGGCGACCGTCGTCCGCTTCGGCTGGGGGCTGGGAGCCAGCACCCATCTGAGCGACCAGTTTCCCTGGGGGTTGTGGATCGGCTTCGACATCCTGTGCGGGGTGGGCCTGGCGGCAGGAGGGTTTGCGCTGACGGGTGCCGTCTACCTGTTCAATCTCAAGCGGTTCACCCCGATCGTGCGGCCGACCGTCCTCACGGCCTTCCTGGGATACGTCTTCGTGAGCGTGGCCCTCTTGTACGACATTGGACGACCCCTTCGGATCTGGCACGCCATGATCATGTGGAACCCCCACTCGGTGATGTTCGAGGTGGCCTGGTGCGTCATGCTCTACACCACCATTCTGTCGCTGGAATTCTCCCCCGTGGTGTTCGAGCGGCTGAATCTGGAGCGTCCGCGGCGCATCGTCCGGGGCATCACCGTTCCGCTGGTGATCGTCGGGGTGCTTCTGTCGACGCTCCACCAGTCCTCTCTCGGCACGCTGTTCCTGATCGTCCCGGAGAAGCTTCATCCCCTCTGGTACACGCCGCTCCTGCCGGTGTTCTTCTTCCTCTCGGCCATCGCCGCCGGGCTGGGGATGGTGATCGTGGAGTCCTATCTCAGTCAGCGGGCATTCAAGCGCAATCTGGAGATGGAGCTCCTGGAGCCGCTGGGGCGGACGATCGTGGTCCTGCTCAGCGTCTACGGGGTCCTGCGCCTCCAGGATCTGGCGGGTCGGGGCGCGTTGGCAGGGCTCACGACGTTGAGCTACGAGGGCTCGATGTTCCTGATCGAGTTCGTCCTGGGCGTGATCCTGCCCATTCTGGTCCTGGCAAACCCGAAGGTTCGCCTGCGGCCGCGTGGGCTGGTGACGGGCGCCTTTCTCACCGTGCTTGGCTTCGTCATGAACCGGCTGAATGTCAGCGTGACCGGTATGGAGCATGCAGCGGGCGTCAGCTATTTCCCCTCCTGGGAAGAAATAGCCATTTCGTTGGCCCTGGTGGCCGCGGGCTTTGCCATCTTCGGGCAGGCGGTCCAACACTTGCCGATCTTCCCGGAGGAGCGGGGAGAAGGATCCGGGGCCCACGCGGCCCCGACGTGGGTCCCCCCGGCATCGCCGCTGGCCGGATTTGCAGAGGGAGCCTCCTTCCCCGTTCCCAGGCCCGACAGCGGGGCCTCGGACTGACGGCGGGGAGGGCGCCCTTCCGCGAGGCAGCGGCGGAATGGCGCCCCCCCGCGTGGCGCTTTGGCCTCGCGGGCGTTCGTCGGGCCATCCCGGAAATGACGGAATCCCCGATCCGCCGGCTCACCGGCCTTGACACTCACCCAGACCTCAAGTAACGTTTCCCAGTCGTCGTTTCCCCCCTGAGCGTCGGCGGTGTCTGGAACGAATCTCCGCGGGGCCAAGGACAGGACCGCGCGCCGGTTCCGGAGACGGCCCCGTCTCCAGGATGGCGGGTGGGCCGTCCTCAGAATGGATGGGCCGGGCCCGGCCCGGCGAAAGAGCGCCGAGGGGTACTCAGCCACGATGAAGCTGCGCTGGCTGCCTGGACGCGGCGGGAAGCGCGTGCGTCGGCGTGCGAAAGGAGCCATCATGCCACGATTGGTCAAACTGGCCGTGCGGCCGCTGTTGATGTTGTCCCTCCTTGGCCTCGTCCTGCCGGGTGCCGCGGCGTGGGGGGCCGACAGCTGGAGCAGCCTCAAGCTGGACCTGCATTTCGCGCAGGCGGGAGCGGTGCAACCTCCGGGCGGCGGCTCGGGGGGAACCCTGGCATTGTCGCTTCGGGACAGCATCGTGCGGGCGCTCCAGAACAACCTGGACATCCAGGTGCAGGGATTTAACCCCCAAGTCAGCCAGCAGGCCCTGATCGGCCAGCAGGCGCAGTTCGACCCGAGCGCCTTCCTGGAGGCGACCCGTACGGACGACCGCTATCCGCCCCAGTCCTACAGCGGATATTCGACGTTGTTCTCATACGACCAGTGGAACTTGAACACGGGTCTGCGGCAGAAGATCCTCACGGGCGGGACGTACGAGCTGCGCTTCAACAACGAACGCTTCAATGCGGCGAGCCTCAACACATCCGCCTTCAGCAGCGCGGTCGGGATCACCCTGACCCAGCCGCTGCTCAAGAATTTCGGCTTCGACGCCAACGAGACGAGCATCAAGATCGCAGGCAACAACCAGTCCATTTCCCGGGAGCAGCTGCGGTTGGAGATTAGCAATGTGGTGACGCAAGTGCAGAACGACTATTTCGATCTGATCTTTGCCATCCGCAACTTGGAAGTCCAGCGCCAGGCGTTGAAGCTGGCACAGGACCTGGTGGCGCTGAACAAGGCGCGCGTGCGGGCGGGGGTGGCCGCCCCCGTGGAGGTGACCCAGGCGGAAGCCCAGGCGGCGGCCGGGGTGCAGAACGTCATCCTTGGGGAGAAGGCGGTTCAGGATGCCGAGGACGCGCTCAAAGTCGACATGAACCTGCCCAGCGGCGCCGGCTGGTCGCAGCGGATCCAGCCCATCACCCCGCCGACGGAAGTCATGACGCCGGTTGACCTGGACCGCAGCATCGAGCTGGCCCTGGAAAATCGCTACGAGTATAAGAGCGCCAAGCTCGACATCCAGAACAAGGAGCTGTCGACCCGGCTGGCCCGGAACCAGCTATTGCCGGACTTGGCCCTCACCGGAAGCGTGTTCTCCAATGGCGGAGGCAACCTCTACGGCAGCGACATCAGCAACTTGGGCTCCAGCCACTTCGCCTCCTACTCGGTGGGAGTCGTCCTAACCGTGCCCCTGGGGAATCGAGCCGCGAAGTCCAACTACATTCAGGCGAAGCTGACGGAGGATCAGTCCAAGACGTCCCTCAAAAGCCTCCAATTGCAGATCACCCAGCAGGTCCGAGCGACTGTCCGGACCCTTCAGGCGGACGCGCAGCGGATCGAGGCGAACCGGGCGGCCCGGGTCTTGGCGGAAGAGCAGCTTCGGGTGGAGCAGCGGCGCCTCGAGGCCGGGGTCAGCACGACCTTCAACGTGCTGCAGTTCCAGACCCAGCTGGCGACGGCGGAGGCCAATGAGATCCAGGCCATCACCGCCTACAACAAGGATCTGGCCAACCTGCAGAGCGTTCAGGGGACGGTGCTGCAATACAACAAGATCGAAATGTAGTCGGGACAGAGATGCCGTGCGGCGGCAGGGCCGGCAGATTGCCGCACGTTTTTGGCCCTTGGCAGAGGGCGGGAGGCGCCCCCCATGCGCGGAACCTCAGGAACGAGGCTGCTTCTGACCGCAGGGATCCCGGCCTAGCAGGATGGTGACCCCCCCGTCTTCGCCCAGCCTGCTCAAAAAGGTCCAGATGCAAGGCGGCGCGCAAAGGGCCGAGTGAGACGTACTTCCGGTACGCCGCAGCGAGTGCCCGAGCGCGCCAACGCAGCAGATGGGCCTTTTTGAGCAGGCTGCTAATCGGGCACGTTTCGCACGAAGGAGTTCGCCAGGGTGCGCCGCAGTTCGGCCGCCAGGGCCGCATCCGGGATCTCGCGGAGGATGACCCGGACGGCGAAGCCGCATTTACGGCAGCGCTTGTACTGGAAGACCCAGCGGCCTTCCTCTTGCGGTTTGCCGATCTCCTCCATGTCCGAGAAGCAGCAGGGGCCGGACCGTAACGGAGAGATAATGCGGTCCGGGTAGCGATTCTTGGGCGCCTTTTGGTCGGTATACTCGACGATGGTCGTCAAAGGCTGCTCCAACGTTTCGCGAGAGGCGACTCCGCGACCAGTGTTTCTCTCCACCGTCTTTTTGGTGCGGCGATATCCGTTGTGATTCATGGCTGTGCCTCTCTCAGATCTGCGGCCCGCGCTACGTGTCGGGCCTCTTGTGGAGGTGGTGTAGCGCATGCATCGCCCCGCAGTCAGGCAACGCGGTAGCGGGCCAGGTGGCCCTTCAACTCCCGAATCACATCGGCCATGAGATCCGGGTTCTTGTATAGCTTCCCCATCAGGAAGGCCCCCTCGATCCCCGCCAAGACGAAGGACGCCAGACGGGAAGGGTCACCGTCCTGGCGAAAAACTCCCCGGGATCGGGCATCTTCCAAGGTGCGCTCGATCTGGGCGCGTACTTGATCGAAGGCCTGACGAATCCGCTGCCGGAACTCCTCGTGGATGTCGCTCATTTCCACAGCCAAGTTTCCTAGCGGGCACCCGCCGGCCCCTCCGCTCTCGTGCGCCATCTCCACCAGACAGGTCAAAAAGGTCTCGAGTTGGACCCACGGGTCCGTTCCCGGTAGGAAGCTCCTCTCGATGAGGTCCTTCCGAATCCGCTCCAGACTCCGCTCCAGTGCGGCGAATCCCAATTCGTCCTTGCTCTTGAAGTAGTAGTAGAAGTTCCCCTTTCCAACGCCGGTCTCTCGGAGGATGTCCTCCACAGAGGTGTTCTTGAAGCCTCGGAGATGAATGAGTCGCGTGGCTGCGTCAACAATTTGCTCACGAGTTCCGTTCACGTTTTGAGCATGTACTAACCGGTCGGTTTTCACGTTACATAGATACAGGATAGATAAGGTCATGTCAATACGAATTTTAGATAATTAAATGTAAAAATTCATTAAGTTATTATTAATATTCACATTAATGATATTATCTTTCATGGGTATGAACGTTGTGAGACATCCTGCAATCTACCAGAGGGGCGCTTGGCGGCGGGCACTGGAGGACCTGGATGGGGGAAGGCAATGTGCTTTGCAAATCCAGACGAGTCTAGTGCCGATGGATCGAAAGGCGTCCCCTCTGCCCAAGGCCGCCGGTTGGATCGGAGAGATCAAAAAAGGCACACGGCGCGCAGCCCCGGAGCCTTTGGGGGGCTGGAATGGGCCCTGCGCCCGTCTTGCTGGGCCCGGATAAGTGTGTTACCCTCCGCCGCATGGCCACGTTCCTGCGGGCGTCCTCCCGCCCTGGCCTCCGGTCACGGGCCGGGGTCCGGTGAGGATCGGGCCAGCGTGGTGAGCCTGCCCCCCATCGACGCCCCGCGGCGTCAGGCCGCGGCGGCGGAGGGCTCCGAATCTCCCCGACCGCCGGGCAAGGCGGCCGCGCGCCTGGGACCTCGACGGTACGGCGAGCGTGGACGCCGCCAGTCTTCCGATCCGAGGGACATCTCCACATGGCCCATAAGCCGACAGCCCTGCCCGAGAGGAATCCGGCCCTGGAGCCCATCCTGGCCGGCCTCACGGAGGATCAAGCCAGCGCCGTCACGCACGGCGAGGGGCCCCTGCTCGTCGTCGCCGGCGCCGGCACAGGGAAGACCACCGTCCTCACTCGTCGCATTGCCTATCTGGTGGCTGCCCGACTGGCCCGGCCCGCAGAGATCCTGGCGCTCACCTTCACGGACAAGGCCGCGGAAGAGATGGAGGCGCGGGTGGACCTGCTGGTGCCCTACGGATTCGCGGATATGTCCATCAGCACGTTCCACGCCTTCGGCGACCGGGTCCTGCGGGAAGAGGGGCTCCTACTCGGATTGGCGACGGACTTCCGCGTGCTGACCCGGGCGGAGCAGGTCGTGTTCCTTCGGGAGCACCTCTTCGCGCTGCCGTTGAAGCTTCTCCGGCCCCTCGGGGACCCGACCAAGCACCTCCAGGCCCTGGTGACGCTCTTCAGTCGCGCCAAAGACGAGACGGTCGCCCCCGAGGGCTACGGTGCGTTCGCCGCGGCACTGGCCGAGCAGGCCGGGGCCGCCTCCGGCGATGCTGCGCTGCAAGAGGCGGCGGCCCTGCAGGCCGAGCTGGGAGCCTGTTACCGGGAATACCAGCGCCTGCTGGCCGAGCACGGGCTGGTGGACTTCGGCGACCAGGTCCTGCTGTGCCTGCGGCTCTTCCGGGAGCATCCCCTCATCCTGCAGCAGTTCCGCCAGCGGTTCCGCTACATCCTGGTGGACGAGTTCCAGGATACCAACCCCACCCAGTGGGAGCTGGTGCGGCGGCTGGCGGGCGAGGGCGGCAACCTCACGGTGGTGGGGGACGACGACCAGAGCATCTACCGGTTCCGCGGGGCCGCCGTCAGCAACATCCTGGGATTCAGCGCCGCTTACCCGGAGGCGCGCCGGGTGGTCCTGCGGGAGAATTTCCGGTCCACGCAGCCCATCCTGGACGCCGCCTACCGGCTCATCCGCCACAACGATCCGGACCGGCTCGAGGTTCGCGAGGGGCTGGACAAGCGCCTGGTCGCCACGGAAGCGGGCGGGACCCCGCCCCGGCATCTGCACCACGACACCGTCTCCAGCGAGGCAGACGCGGTGGCCCGGCTGATCCAGAAGCGCGCGGCGGAGGAGGTCTGGGCCTTCCGGGACGTGGCCATCCTGGTGCGGGGCAATCGCGACGCCGATCCGTTTCTCCGCGCGCTGAACCTCCTGGGAATTCCCTGGCGGTTCAGCGGCAACCAGGGGCTGTACGCGCGGCCCGAGGTCCGGCTGCTCCTGGCCTTCCTCCGGGTGGTGGCGGATCCGGAGGATACGGTGAGCCTCTACTTCCTGGCGGGCTCCGAGGTGTACGGGATGGATGGCTGGGCGCTGGCGGAGTGCGCCAGCGCCGCCAAGCGGGCCAACCGATCGCTCCGCTGGGTGCTGGAGCATCCGGAGGAGGCGGGGGTTGCGGAGGCAGACGCACGAACGCAGGCCGCGATCGAGCGGCTGCTGAAAGATCTCAAGGACTACGTCGCCCTGGCGCGCGACCGGTCGGCGGGGGAGGTCCTCTACCAGTTCTTGACGCGCAGCGGGCTGCTGAAGCGCCTTGCGGCGGCCGCCACGCCCGGGGCGGATGTTCGCGTCGGGAACATCGCCCGGCTCTTCGAGATCGTCCACCGCTTCGCGGAGATCGCCGACCGCGACCGGGTCGGCCGGCTGGTCCAGTACCTGGATCTCCTGATCGAGGGGGGGACGATCCGGCTGCCGTCGAGGCGGACGAGGACGCCGATGCGGTCCAGGTGCTCACGGTCCACAAGGCCAAGGGGCTCGAGTTTCCGGTGGTGTTCCTGGTGGGCTTGGTGGCGGACCGGTTTCCCTCCCGGGGGCGCCGCGAGCCCCTCCCCCTGCCGGAGCCCCTCCTCCACGACAGCCTTCCCGCCGGGGATTCTCATCTCCGGGAGGAGCGACGTCTGTTCTATGTCGGAATGACGCGGGCCAAGCGCGAGCTGTTCCTCACCTCCGCCCGCGATTACGGGGGCGTTCGCGTCAGGAAGGTGAGCCGCTTCGTCCTGGAGGCGCTGGACCTGCCGCCGGCCGAGCCCGCCCCGTACAAGGCGGCCGCCCTGGAGGCCATCCAGCGGCACGCGCCGCCGGTCCGGGAGGGATCCGAGGCCATGCGGGTCGTCCCCGACGATACGATCCTCTCCCTGAGCCACTACCAGGTGGACGATTACCTGACCTGCCCGTTGAAGTACAAGTATGTCCACGTGCTCCGCGTGCCCATCCGGGAACACCATTCGGTGATCTACGGGAAGGCCCTCCACGAGGCCGTCTCCTTCTACCTCAAGCGCCGCCTGGCCCAGGCGGAGGCCGAGGCAGCCGGGCGGATCGTCGCGCCGACGACCGAGGCGGAAGTTCTGGCGGTCTTCGAAGAGACGTGGGAGCCCGCTGGATTCCTGTCGCGGGAACACGAGGATTTGCGCAAGGAGGAGGGCCGGGCTGCCCTCCGGCGGTTCCTGGCCGCGGAGGCCCGTGGAGGAGCGCTCCCCACGGCTGTGGAGCGCCCCTTTGCATTCCTCTTGGGCGCCACCAAAGTGGTGGGGCGGTGGGACCGCGTGGACGTCCGCGGGGAGGAGGTCACCATCATCGACTACAAATCGTCCGCCGTCCGCGACCAGAAGGAGGCCGACCGCAAGGCCGGGGACAGCCTGCAGCTGACGATCTACGCCCTGGCCTACCACGAGACGCACGGCGTGCTTCCGGATGCGGTGGAGCTCCACTTCCTGGAGTCCGGCCTGGTCGGACGGGCGCGCAAGACCGATGCGGACCTGTCGGAGACCAAGGAGACGATTGGCGAGGTCGCCCGGGCGATCCGCGGGCGGGATTTCCACGCGACCCCAGGCTATCTCCAATGCAGCTACTGCGCCTTTCGCGAGATCTGTCCCAGCACGGCCTATCGGGAGGCGGATTGAGGGCGGGGCGGCAAAAAGCGTTGGCGCCGGCCACAGAGGCGGGGTATGTTTGAGGTGGTGCAGCCTGCTGGAGGTCGGGGTGAATGGAGGGATGAGCAATGGGAAAGATCACCCTGGAGACCAGCGCGCTCCTGGTTCCCGCGCCACTGATCCTCCTCACGACGGTCGGCCAGAGGGGGCCGGCGAATATCATGGCGCTGGCCTGGACCGGCGTCGCCTGTGCGACCCCTCCCCTGGTCAGTGCGGCCGTCCGGCCCGAGCGGCTGTCCTACAGCTTGATCCGCGAAACTGGAGAATTCGTGCTGAACATCCCGCCGGCCTCGCTCTTGCGGGCCGCGGACTTCTGCGGCGTGGTCTCTGGGCAGGACGCGGACAAGTTCGCCGCGACGGGCCTGACCCCCCTGCCCGCCGTGAAAGTGCGTCCTCCCCTGATCCGGGAATGCCCCGTCAACCTGGAGTGTGTGGTGCGGCAATCTCTGGTCCTCGGATCGCACGTGCTCTTCCTGGCGGAGGTCGTGGCCCTGCACGCCGACGAGGACGTGGTGGAAGACGGAATGGTTGTCATTGGGCGGGTGGCGCCCCTGGCCTACGACCCCTTCGGGGCCGATTACTGGAGCCTGAAAGAGGTCGTGGCGCATTACGGCTTCAGCGACGGCACCATGCCCGACCGGCCCCAGACGACGCCCCCGAAATCTTGAGGAGGAAGCCATGCCGGACGAGTTGCCGCCCGATCGGCTGAACGAGATCGGAGTCCTCAAGCGGCGGGAGATCGAGGCGCGCATCGTGGCGCCGCTGCTCGACGCCTTTGCCGCGGAGTTCGGACGGGATCGGGTGCTGGCCATCGCCAGGCGGGTCATCGTGACAATCGCCCGCCAGCAGGGCCGCGCGCTGGCCGAGCAGTGCGGGGGCAACCGCCTGGCGGACTTTATCCGGAGCAAGGATGCATGGGTCAAGGGGGACGCGCTCCAGTGCGAGGTGCTGGAGGAGACGGACACCACCTACCACTTCAACGTGACCCGCTGCCGCTATGCGGAGATGTACCGGACCCTGGGGATTCCGGAGTTGGGGAGCATCCTCTCTTGCGGACGGGATTACGCCCTGGGCGAGGGGTTCAATCCGGCCCTCAGGCTCGCCCGCACGCAGACCATCATGGACGGGGCCTCCCACTGCGACTTTCGCTACCGGATGGATAAGGATGCGCCGCCGGAGCGGGAGCGCTCGACCGACTGAGGCGCGGCGAAGGCCGGCGCGCGGACCGGCATCCCATCGAACGGAGATCGGCCGACCATGCGGTTTCACACGCAGTACCTGACCTTCAAGACGGCACGCCACCGGGAGTACATCAATATCACCCGAGAGGTCGAGTCGGCCGTGAGACAGAGCGGGATCCAGGACGGGATGGTCCTGGTGTCGGCGATGCACATCACGGCCGCCGTCTATGTCAACGACGCCGAGGACGGTCTCATCCAAGACATCGACGAATGGCTGGAGCGACTGGCACCCACCGGACCGGATTACCGCCATCACCGCACGGGAGAGAACAACGGCGACTCGCACCTGAAGAGCCTGCTGATGCACCACGAGGTGATCCTGCCCGTCACCCTGGGGCGATTGGACGTGGGGCCGTGGCAGCAGGTCTACTATGCGGAGTTCGACGGCCGGCGATCCAAGCGGGTCGTCATCAAGGTGATGGGGGAGTAGGCGTCACCCTAATCTCCGGCTAAGCGGTGGCCAGCCGGGCGATCTTGCGCCGCGCCCGGACGAGCAAGGCGTGCTGCAGGGCGCCCGAGAGCCGCAAGAGCGTCCGTCGGGCATGCGCGACGACCTTCCCGACGGTGTTGAACAGCAGGAACCGGAGACGCTTCGGCCGGGCGGTCCGGAGATCTCCGGGTAAGGTCAACCGCTTGAGCGCGGTGAGCAGGTTGTAGGTGAGCACGTTCAGCCGGAACCAGGCGGCGTTCGCCCCGAACTTCCCACTGGGCAGCGCGGCGGCCGCCAGCTCGGTCTTGAGGACGTGATGGGTGTGCTCGATGGTCCCTGCTTTCTCCCGGTGCCACCGGAGGATCGTGAGCCCATCCTCCGGCCGATTGGTGACCACGGCGAAGTACTGCACGCTACTCCCGTCGGCGAAGAGGCTCCCCTGGCGTCGCTGGATACGCACCGCGAGGTAGCGGCGAACGCACGGCCGCGCCTTCCGGTGATCGCCATCCTCGGGGACGTAGGGGACTTCGGCCCAGGCCCGGATCGCCTCGGGCTCCTCCCGCTCGAGCTGCCAGGCGGCCGCGGGGAGGCGCCGGATCTCGGCCTGGAGCTGCGCGGACATATCGGCGCTAATCGCGTAGGCGATTTTCTTCTCCTCGCACCAGCGGAGGACCTCCGTCTCGTAGAGGGCGCTGTCGGCCCGCAGGGAGATGCGGTCCACGCCCTGGGGCAAGTTGGCCACCGCCTGTTCGAGGACGCGCACGTTGCCGCACCCGGCGGGCACCTGGCCATCGCGGAACTGGTCGTGCACGATGACATCGTGCTCGGCCCAGAGGACCACGACGGGCTGGTAGCCCCGGGTCCCGTCGTAGGCCACGGTCGCCGCGTCCTTGTGGCTCTCGACGAGCGTCGCGTCCACATCCAGGGTGGCCGTCGCCGCCCGGGCCCCGCGCTGGACGCCCGCGACCAGCGTCCGGTTCGCCTGTCCGAGGCCCGCCAAGGGGGCGGACTCCAGGGGGACCGTGGCCGCGGGCCCGGCCACCCAGAGCGGCCCGTCCTCCACGTGGAAGGCCTCGAGGAAGTCCCGGACCGTGGTCGCGGCCGGCAGGGGGTAGCCGAGCAGCGTGGCCAGGGCCTGATCCTCCCGGAGCGTCGTGAGGTCCTGGCAGCGGTCCCCGCCGCTCGTCCACAACGCGACGAGACTCTCCACGAGCTGCGAGGGGGGTAATCCGCGCTGCCGCTGCTTGACCGCAACGTGGGTGTCGACGGCCTGGGCCACCCCGAGCTGGCGGAACAGCTCGATCACGAGCGGGACCCCGGCCCGGCCCGTGACCAGCGTGGGGTCGATCGCGTCATCGATCTCGAACGGCAACCGGGGCGAGGTGTCGGGCATCGCTCTCCTCCTTGTGGTGTTTGCACCCACTGGGTGAAACCAAGCAAGGCCGATGCCAACCCCGCGGGCCGCGCGCACTGCGGGCCGCTGCGTGATTCGCGATCCCCCTCAACTTCTTAGCCGGAGATTAGGGCGTCACCTCGGGCCTTGACATGTTCCTGCTTCGTCGGTTATATTTTCGTCGATCCTAAATTTATCTTTAACCGAGAAAACTTTTGAACCGCCATGACACCAAGGTTCCACAACCAATAGGGTTCGGAGGCTTTGAGTCTCGGCTCTAGGCCGCCCCTTCAGGGGACGTGAGGCGGCTCCAGTCCTCGGGCGTTCCGCCCATTCCGGCCAGGGCATGCTTGGCGGTGAGATATTTTCGGAATGGGGTAGTGGCCATGCTCAGCGAATCGATGCAGAACTACCTCAAAGCGATCTACAGACTCCAGGAGGGGGATGGCACGGTCGCGACCACGGACCTGGCGGACGCCATGGGGGTAACCGCCGCGTCGGCCACCGGGATGATCAAGAAGCTGGCGGCGCTCAAGCTGGTCCGACATCACCCCTACCAGGGAGTGGTTCTCAGCCAGGCGGGGCGCCAGGTGGCCCTGGAGGTGGTCCGCCACCACCGGCTCGTGGAGCTGTATCTGGCCCAGGCGCTGGGGTACGGCTGGGATCAGGTGCACGAAGAGGCCGAGCGCCTGGAGCACGCCATCTCGGAAGAGTTCGAGGAGCGGATCTTCGAGGCGCTCGGGCGGCCGACGCGGGATCCGCACGGCGAGCCGATCCCGGCCAAGGACGGAACGATCGCCGCCAGCGAGAGCTGTCGCCTGTCGGATCTGGAGCCCGGATCGAAGGGGATCATACGGGAGGTGAACGACGGCAGCGCCGAGATGCTGCGCTATCTCGGGGAGCGGAAGCTGGTCCCGGATGCCCCCGTCGAGGTGACGGAGAAGGCTCCCTTCAACGGTCCGCTGACGGTGCGAGTGGGAACCCTCTCTCATGTGATCGGCCGGGGCCTGGCCTCCCATATCCGTGTGGAGCCTCAACCGGGGGCCGCGGGCGCCCCCTCGGAGAATCCTCCCGGCTAACCGTCTCTCTTTTCCCGCGAGGTTCGCATGGACGCCGATACCACTTCCAGCCCGCCAGTCCAGCCCCAGGGCGGGCCTGCCGCTCCAAGGGCCGGCGACGTCCGGACGGTCGAGGCCGCGGAAGATGTACTGGCGGGGGACAGTCAGAAGAACTGGTACCGCCGCCTCCTCCCCTTCCTCGGCCCGGCCTTCATCGCCAGCGTGGCGTACGTCGATCCGGGCAACTACGCGACGAACATCCAGGGCGGGGCGCAGTTCGGCTACATGCTGCTCTGGGTCATCACGGCCAGCAACGCGATGGCCATGCTCATCCAGATGCTCTCCGCCAAGCTGGGCATCGCCACGGGGAGGAACCTGGCCGAGTTGTGCCGCGAGCAGTACCCGCTCTGGCTCAGCTGGAGCATGTGGGTGCTCATGGAAGGGGTCGCCATCGCCACGGACCTGGCGGAGTTCCTGGGGGCGGCGGTGGGCTTTAACCTGCTCTTCGGGCTTCCCCTGCTGGCGGCCGGCCTCCTCACGGGGGTCACGACCTTCATCATCCTGGCCCTGGAGCGGCACGGCTTCCGTCCCCTGGAGGCGGTGATCAGCGCCATGGTGGGGGTCATCGCCGTCTGCTACCTGGTCGAGACCATTCTGGATCGCCCCGACTGGGGGCTGCTGGCCTACAGCGCGGTGGTGCCGACCTTCCGCGGCTCGGAGAGCGTGCTGCTGGCCACGGGCATCCTGGGCGCCACCGTGATGCCCCACGTCATCTTCCTGCACTCGGCCCTGACCCAGGGGCGCATCGTGACCCGCAAGCCGGCCGAGCTGCGCCGGCTGTTCCGGTTCGAGTGCGTGGATGTCACCATCGCCATGGGCGTCGCCGGCCTGGTGAACATGGCCATGCTCATCATGGCGGCGGCGACCTTCCACCGCCAGGGCCTCACCTCCGTGGGGACGATCGAGGAGGCCTACAAGACCCTCACTCCCCTGCTGGGCTCGGCCGCCAGCTGGGTCTTTGCCATCTCGCTGCTGGCCTCGGGCCTGTCTTCCTCGACGGTGGGCACCATGTCCGGCCAGGTGGTCATGCAGGGCTTCATCCACCGGCAGATCCCCGTCTGGTTCCGGCGTCTGTTCACCATGGTCCCGGCGCTCGTTGTCATCGCCGCGGGGCTGGATCCCACCCGAACGCTGGTCCTCAGCCAGGTCGTGCTGAGCTTCGGTCTCCCCTTCGCCCTGGTTCCCCTGGTCCTCTTCACCGCCCGCCCGGATCTGATGGGCGTGCTGGTCAATCGGCGGCCGACCACGGTTCTGACCTGGCTGATCACGCTGCTCATTGTTGCGTTGAATATCTTCCTGCTGTATCAGCTTCTGTGGATCGGAGGATGACCCCGTGGTGCGACACATCCTAGTCCCCCTCGACGGATCGACCCTGGCCGAGTCCGTGCTTCCGGCGGCGGCGGCGCTGGCGGAGGCCTTCGCGGCGGACGTGACCCTGTTCCACGCGATGGAGGCGCGGCCTCCGGAAACGGTCCACGGCCAGCCGCACCTCACGGACCCCGAGCAGGCAGAGGCCTACCTGGAGCGCGTGGGGGGCAGCCCGATCTTCCGCGACCGGCACGTGAAGGTCCACGTGCACCGGCCGCAGACGGGAGACGTGGCCGATTCCCTGATGGCCCACGCGCGCGAGCTGGAGGCCGACCTGGTGGTCCTGGCCACCCACGGGCGGGGCGGCCTGCGCGATCTGCTCTTCGGCAGCATCGCGCAGCAGGCTCTCCAGCGCGGGACGACTCCCATCCTGCTGGTGAATCCGACGCCGGAAGGGGAGGCGCCGTCCTTCGATCCCCACACCATCCTGGTGCCGCTGGACGGGACCGCCGCGCACGAGCCGGCCCTGCCGGTGGCCGCCAGGCTGGCCCGGGCCTGGGGTGCCACCCTGGTGCTGGTGCATGCAGTGCCCACGACACAGACGCTCTCGGGACATCAGGGGGCCGCCGGCACCCTGCTCCCCCTGGCTGCCCGCGCCATGCTGGAGCTCTCGGAAAAAGGGGCGGCGGAGTACATGCAGAAGGTGGCGGGAGGGCTGGAGCGGGAGGGTGTCACTGTGCGATGGTCGGTGGGACGCGGGGAGGCTGTGAGCGTCCTGCTGGAGACGGCCGACCGGGTGCGGGCAGACCTGGTCGTGCTGGCCACCCATGCGCTGGGGACGTTGGAGAGCTTCTGGGCCAAGAGCCTGACCCCCAGGCTCATGCAGGGTCTTGCCCGCCCCGTCCTGCTGGTGCGGGCGGAGGGGGAGGAGCCCAGCCGCTGAGGCACCTGTCAGAGAAGGGGAAGGGCGCGGGCCAGCACGGCGATGGCCCGCCGGTAGTCGGCCAGGTCCAGATGCTCGTCGGGAGTGTGGTCCAGGCGGGAGTCGCCCGGCCCGTAGGCGAGAATGGGGCAGCTCCAGGCGGGTCCGACGACATTCATGTCCGAGGTCCCGCTCTTGACCTTGAACTTCGGGTCCCCGCCCTCCGCCCGGACGGCCTGCAAGAGCGCGCGAACCAGCGGCGTGTTCTTCTCCGCCCGGAACGGCCCATCCGCTCCCCAGAAGCGGAGGCTGCCCGGCCCGGGATGCATCCCTTCCACGGCGCGCTGCACGTCCGCCGGCGTCAATCCCAGCGGAATCCGGATGGATACCTTGAGATAGATGGATTCCTGCAGGCCGTCATTCAGGCTGCGGATCTCGCGGAGGGCCGGATCCAGCCGGTCGAACATCCGCCTGCCGGCGTTATAGCCCTCGGCCCACCGCTGGATGCGCGTCCAGAGCGCCACGCCCTGCTCCAGGATTCCGGGTTGCTCGGCGGCGGAATGGGCGGCCGCCGCCGCGGCATCGTACGCCAGCACGATCCGGCCCTTGTACCCCAGCGTCAGGGCATCGGCCCCGCCGGGCTCGCCGATCACACAGAAGCGGGGCGACATGGTCCGGGCCAGGTGCCGCGCGCCCCGCGAGCTGGCGGCTTCCTCCTCCGTGGCGCCCGCCACCACGATCCGCTTTCCCGGCAGCGGCCCCGCCTGCGCCGCGGCCAGGATGAACGCCGCCAGCGGGCCCTTGGCATCCACGCTCCCCCGCCCGTACAGCTTCCCGTCCTGGATGCGCACCGGCACGACGCCGGGCACGGTGTCCATGTGTCCGAGCAGCACGATGTCCGCGGGGCCGTCTCCCAGGACCCCCACGGCATTTCCCGCCGCATCCACCGAGACGGTGAAGCCCAGCGCGGACATGGTCTCGACCAGGAAGGCGGCCAGCGCCGACTCCTCGCCCGAGGGGGAGGGGATCTCGATCATGCGCCGGAGCAGGGCGACGGGGTCCATGGCTAGGCCGGGCGAGGGGGAGCAGGGGCGAGGGGGTGCGCCATGCACCTTGCGCTATGCACGCTAGCAGGGGCGCAGGGGCGGTTCATTCTCCGGCGGCCTTCGGGGTGGAGCTGAGGACGCGGGCGAGGGCGGAGATCACGACGTCGATCTCCTCGCGGGTGATGACCAGCGGCGGAAGGAAGCGCAGGACCGTCGCGCCGGCCAGGAGGGCCAGGACCCCCTCCTGCATCAGGGCATGGGCGAAGGGGCCGGCCTTTTCCTTCAGCTCGATTCCGATCATGAGGCCGAGCCCGCGGATCTCCCGGATGCGGGGATTCGGAGATCTCTCGCAGGCGCCGGAAGAAGTATTCCCCCTTGTCGGCGGCCTGCCTCGGCAAGTCCTCATCCACCAGCACGTCCAGGGTGGCCGCGGCGGCGGCGCAGGCAAGGGGATTGCCCCCGAATGTGGAGGTGTGGGATTGCCGCTCGATCAGGCCGACCCGGGGGCTGATGCCGACGGCCCCCATGGGGATGCCGCCCGCGATCCCTTTGGCCATGGTGAGGATGTCGGGCAGGAGGTCGAAGTGCTCGCACGCGAACATCCGGCCCGTCCGCCCGAAGCCGGTCTGGATCTCGTCCACGATGAGGAGGGCGCCCCGGGCGTCGCAGGCCGCGCGGACGCCCCGCAAGAAGGAGGGGTCGGCGGGCCGCACGCCGCCCTCGCCCTGCACGGGCTCCAGGATCACCGCGGCCGTGTCGTCGCCGATCGCCTTCTCGAACTCCTCCAGGTTGTTGTAGGGGGCGTGGGCGAAGTCCGGCACCAGCGGGGCGAAGGGGTCGCGATACTTCCGCTCCCAGGTGGCGCTGAGAGACCCGAGGGTCTTGCCGTGGAACCCGCGCATGGCGGCCACGATGCGTTTTCGCCCGGTCGCCATGCGGGCGAACTTGAGGGCCCCCTCGACCGCCTCGGTGCCGGAGTTGCACAGGAAGAACCGGTTGATCCCCTCCGGCGTGATCCGGCCGAGGCGCTCCAGGCAGCGGGCTCGGGCGTCGTTGTAGAAAAGCTCGTTGCAGGTGATCAGGCGAGGCGCCTGGCCCTGGATGGCCCGGACGACGGCGGGGTGACAGTGACCGACGTTGGCCACCCCGACTCCCGCGACGCAGTCGATGTACTCGCGGCCGGCCTGGTCCCAGACCCGGGATCCCTGCCCGCGGACCAGGACGAGGCCGCGCTTCTGGTAGACGCCGACGGAGAACTGATCCTCGATGGCCGGAATTTGCATGGCTTCGGTCCGGGCGGTCCGACGGGCTCCCGCAGGCCGCCGCTTTACTGGATGACAGTCCCCCGGCCGTCCAGCGCGGCGCTCACGGGGCGCTCGGCGTTGGCGGCGGCCAGGACGACCCGCGGCACACCGGCCTCGAGGGCCACGGCCGCGGCCATGAGTTTTCGCTTCATGCGGCCGCGGGCCAGGGGCATGTATTCGTCGATCGCCCTGGCCGGAATCCGGGCCACCAGGGAGGCGGGATCGCCGAGATCGCGGAGGAGGCCGGGCACGTTGGAGAGCATGACGAAGTCGCCCGCCTTCATCGCGGCCGCAAGCTGGGCCGCGGCGGTATCCCCGTCCACGTTGACCGCCTCGCCGTCGAAGCTCGCGCCCGGGGGACACAGCACCGGCAGGTACCCGTGGTCCAGGAGCAGCGCGAGGAGCGCCGTGTTGACCCGCTCCACCCGTCCCGTGAAGTCGCCCCGCAGCACCTTCCGCTTGCCGCCCTCCAGGATCGTGATGGCGTCCTTCCGCTTGCCCTCGAAGATGCGGCCGTCCAGACCCGACAGGCCCACGGCGTTCACCCCGCGCCGCTGGAAGGCCTCCACGATGGCTTTGTTGGCCTTGCCGCAATAGGCCATCTCGAAGATCTCCAGGGTCTCGCGGTCGGTGTATCGGCTTTCCAGGCCCGAGGCCGACGTGACGAAGCGCGGGGGCTTTCCCAGCCGCTCGGAGAGCGCGTTGGTCTCGCCCGAGGCGCCGTGGACCAGAATGACCTTCCGGCCGGCGCGCAGGATATCGGCGAGGTCCGCGACAGTCGGGTCAATCTGCGTTCCGGATCCGCCACCGATTTTCACGACCAGCATTGGCAGCTCGCTGGGAAGGAGTACGGGCCTAGAACATCAACGAGACGCGCCAGACTTCAGGAGCTTCGGATCGTTTTGGATGATTACGGTAGGATTGGGATTTCGTGGGGGAACTGGCAGGATCTCTTGCTTCAGGACGGCGAGGTGATCCTCCGTGGCCCACTTGGCCTGATACAAGCAATCTTCCACGGAGTGGCCGATCCCGGTGAACCCCTCCAGTTCGGAAGAGGAGAAGCCGAAGAAATTGGGGTCCTCGGTTGCCTCGATCACAAGCGAATACTTGAGGTCGATCATCAGTCTCTCCCGCCCTCAGGATGGCCCAACACGCCGCAATCGGGAGATTCTTTTCGCCGCGTCCTACTTGACTTGCACTCTTCGGGCATCGAGCCATTTCTTGAGGGATTGAGGACTCTCTCCCGAGCGGCGGCCCGCCAGAAGCCCGGCGACGGTCAGGTCTTCGTCCAAATCCGGCCAGTGGATGAAGGCGCCATCTCCGAAGAGCTCGAAGTGGTTCCGTTCCGCCTGTGTCGCGTGCCACAGCCGTGGATACCAGGCGATCGGCACGACAATGGTGCGTCCATCCACGAGATCAACCGTGAGCGCTTCATCGCTGACGATAAGCTCGAGCGCCCGAGCCTCTTGCAGCTCACCGACCGAAAAATTCATGCCACATCTCCAGCAATCTCTCTTGATGCTCCTGGATCAAGTCGGCGATGGTGTTGAGTTCGGACCTATTGTAGCCCCCAGCCTGTTGCAAGGCAACAGGATCCAACCAGAACTTTGCCACCCGGTTCTCCCGCCTGACATGGATATGCGGCGGCTCGTCGCGATCGAGAGAGGCGAAGAACAGACGATACGGTCCAATCCTCAGCGCTGTAGGCATGCCTGAGTATCGCCCGAATCGAGTTGTCCCGGATTACGAAAATCATCAAGATGCACGGAGGGACACCTCGATGTGCGCGGCGAGGGTTGGGTCGTGGCCCCTGCACTAAACCGGATGCAATCCCGGAAATTCTAGCCCCTGGGTCTCGGGCAGGCCGCAGGCCAGGTTCATGGCCTGGACGGCGTTGCCGGCCGCCCCCTTGACCAGATTGTCCAGGGCCGCCATGACGACCAGGCGCGAGCCGCGCGCGTCCTTCTCGAAGCCAACGTCGCAGAAATTGGTCCCCGCCAGGAGCTTCGGCTCCGGGTAGCGGTAGATGCCCTGGCGGTCCTTGACAATCCGCAGGAAGGGCTCGTTCCCATACTCGGCCCGGTACACCTTCCATACGTCTTTCTCCTCCACCCCGTCCTTGAGGAACACATGGCAGGTGGCCAGGACTCCCCGCACCGCCTCGATGGCCGTGGCGCTGAAATGCACGAGAGGGGCCCGGCCGAAGGCCAGCTCCTGGGCGATCTCGGCCGTGTGGCGGTGGCCGGTGGGCTGGAACGAGCGCACGGCGCCGCTACGCTCGGGATGGTGGGTGGACAGGTGCGGCGTGTCGCCGGCTGCGGACGAACCGACCTTGGCCTCGATGAAGACCTCGGATCTGGCCAGGAGATCATGCTTGAAGACCGGCATCAGCCCCAGGATGGACGCCGTGGCCAGGCAGCCCGCGCCGGTGATGAGCCGGGCCTGGGCGATGGCCGCGCGGTGCAGCTCCGGGATGCCGTACACGAACCGGTCGAGGTATTGCGGCGCCTCGTGGGGATGGCCGTACCAGGCGGGGTACGCCTCCGGATCGCGCAGCCGGAAATCGGCGCTGAGGTCGATCAGGGTTCGCGCCAGCCCATCCAGCTGGCCGATCCGGCGCATGGCCGCGCCGTGCGGGAGGCAGAGGAACAGGATGTCGCAGGGCTTCAGCTCGCCGATGGTCGTGAACTTGAGCTGGGTCTGTTTCCGGAGGTTCGGATGCAGGGTGTGGGCGTATTGACCGGCGCTCGACTCGGAGGTGATCTGGCCGATCTGAACCCCCGGGTGGCGGAGCAAGATGCGCAGGACCTCGCCGCCGGTGTAGCCGGAGGCGCCGACGATGCCGACGGTGATCATCCGAGAGGGCTCCGGTGAATCCACGGGGGTTCATTCGCCGCGGCTTGCCGCGAGTCCGTCATACCGGCGAAAGCCGGTATCCAGAATGCCCGACTGGATTCCGTGTCAAGCACGGAATGACGGGCCAAAACAAGAGACGACACCCTGCGGCTTGCCGCGGGGTTGCTCATCGCAATACCGACATAATGATGCGTGCGGCCATGGGGGCCGCGTCATCCCCGCGCCACCTCCAGCACGTAGTTCACGACCTTGGCCGGGATGTTCACGCCGGTCGTGTCGATGCTGTTCCGGAACTCCATGGTGTAGTTGACCTCGTTCACCGTGAGGCCGTCGGGGGTCTCGAATACGTCGATGGCCACGATGCCGCCGCCCACCGCTTTGGCGGCCCGGACGGAGACATTGTGGAGCTCCGGCGTCACCGGACAGTTGCTGGCGACGCCGCCCCGCGCCGTGTTGGTGATCCAGTGGGGCGAGGTGCGATAGATGGCGCAGATGGTCTCGTCGCCCACCACGAACGAGCGGATATCCCGGCCGCGCTTCTCGACGTACTCCTGGATGTAGAAGGTGGAGTGGTGGTAGGAGCCGAGGGTCTCCTTGTGCTCCAGGATGGCCTCGGCCGCCTCCCGGTCGTTGACCTTGGAGAGCAGCCGCCCCCAGGAGCCGACGGCGGGCTTCAGGACCACCGGATAGCCGAGCTGCTCGATGGCCTGGAGCGCCGCCTCCGACGTGTACGCCACCAGCACCCGCGGCGTCGGCACGCCGTGCTTGATGAGCGCCAGGGTGGTCAGCAGCTTGTCGCCGCACGTGCTGGCGACCTCGTAGCTGTTGACGGTCCGCACCCCGCAATCGTTCAGGTACTTCACGGTGTGCAGCGCCCGCGAGTGGTTGATGCAGCGCTCCAGGATGACGTCGAAGTCCCAGCGCCGGTGGTGGAGGTCCAGGATCAGCTCCCAGTCGTCGATCCGAATATACTCGACCCCCTGGCGCCGGAACTCGTCGAAGAGCAGTTTCTCTTCCTTGCGAACCAGCGAGCAGAGCACGCCGATCTTCATTCGCCCCAATCCTCTTCTTCCTCGGGAGCCGGCGCCACCTCGGGCGGATCCACGCTGACGACCTCCAGATCCATCCCGCAGTCCGGGCACTGGATGATCTCGCCGACCTCGGTGGACGACTCGAAGGGAACCTCGGCCTCGCATTCGGTGCAGATCGCCATGGACAGACCCTCCTCGAAAAAAGATGAAAACGTCGGGAGAATACCACGACCTCCGGATGCCTTCAAGTGGAACGCGTCGGGTCATGACCGGCGGTGCGGCAGGCCCCGCACTGAAGCGGCCGAGGCCATGTGCTACTCTGGTGCGGCCGGCCCGACTTGGGCCGGACGATCCGGGGAATTGGCCTGAAAGGGCAGGGCTTTTTCTTGGAGCCGTTTGCGACAAGCAGCATCCCCCGGGGGCGAACCCCTGGTGGGGTGGACCACCGGATCCATCGCCGTTAACGCCACTGAAAGTGATCGACTCACGTTGAGGTGGCGGGGGACTGGACCGTCACTTGAGCAAACGTCCCGTCCCCGCGGGAGGCCCCTGGGCCCTCTGCTCCGGTGGGCGAAGGCCGGCGGGGGAAAGCCCACTGTCCTTGTCCACTATGATGAACCATGCCGAACCGATGGCGACGGCCTCCGCCAAGGGGGGGCAGGCGGCAACCCCCCTTGACGCCGGTTCACTGTGTGACTAAATTAACTATTTCAAGGTGCGGCGAGTCCGGGGGCGCGAGGAAGCCGAGGCGGAGGAGGAGACGGTCCTGGGTGTGGTAGGGGGTGGTGCTGGCCGGGCTCCTGCTGGTCGGGGCCTACATCCTCTTCAACGTTCTGGATGTCGACGGCTCAGACGTGCAGGCGGCTCTCCCACACGTGTCTTGAGGCTAACCAAATGAATTCAAGGCTCTTCTGTCAGACCGGCGACACGAGCGTCGATCAGAGTTCTTCCCCGGATCCAGCGGATCGCGGTGCCCAATTCCCCCCGCCGGTCTCCGGGTCGGGCGCGGGAGGCGTCTCATGAGTCCCCAGACGAAGCCGACGGGCCGAACCCCGCAGCGCGCCCGGGGCCGGGGGCCGACGCCGACCCCCGGGCCGTTCGATCCGGCGGCCTTCCTGGCCAGGGTCGGGGAGGGCCGCACGAGCCTCGAGTACCGCAAGAACGAGGTCGTCTTTGCGCAAGGGGATGCGGCGGATGCCGTGTTCTTCCTCCAGAAGGGGAAAATCAAGCTGACGGTCGTCTCCCGGCACGGCAAGGAGGCGGTCGTGGCCCTGCTGGACGAAGGCGCCTTCTTCGGGGAGGGCTGCCTGGTCGTGCAGCCGCTGCGGATGGCGACCGCCACCACGCTGACGCCCTGCGCCATCCTGCGGATCGAGAAGGCGGCCATGGTGCAGGTGCTCCACACCGAGCCCGCCTTCGCCGCCCGGTTCATCACCCACCTGCTCGCCCGCAACGTCCGCATTGAAGAGGATCTGGTGGACCAGCTGTTCAATTCGGCGGAGAAGCGGCTGGCGCGGGCGCTGCTCCTGCTGGCCAATTTCGGCAAGGAGGGGCGGCCGGAGACGATCCTGCCGCAGGTCAGCCAGGAGACTCTCGCGGACATGATCGGCACCACCCGCGCACGGGTCAGCGCCTTCATGAACAAGTTCCGCAAGCTGGGGTTCATCGACTACAACGGCGGGCTGGAGGTCCACAGCGGGCTCCTGAACGTCATCCTGCACGACTGACGGCCGCCACAGCCCGCCGCCGGGCGGTCCCTCCTCCGATTCTCCCCGAATGTGTGCAAAATTGAACAGACACCCCCCCGGCCTCCCGGCGTACCTATCTCCCACAACGGCTCTCGACCCACGGCGCCCCGGCGGGGGGCAGGAGGCGGGACCAAACCCGCACGCGAGGCGCGCGAGCATGCCGAGCCGGACGAGGCGACGGTCCTGGGTGTGGTGGGGCGTGGTAGTGGCCGGGCTCCTGCTGGTCGGGGCCTACGTCCTCTTCAATGTTTTGGACGTTCGACGGCTCGGACCTGGCCAATCGCCTCCTGGGGAACCCCCTCGCCCAGCAGTGGTCTGAGTGTGAGGCGGAGACCCCGGGCCGCTTCGGCCTCGGGATCCTGGGCCCCCCCGGGCGGCTGGCGGACCTGGAAGCCCCCGCATTCGCCTCCAGCCATTCCTTCACGCTGCTCCCCCTGACTCCCACGACCCGCGACATGCGGCAGGGCGCGATCCGCCCGCGCAGGGATGTCGCCCAGACCCTCCGATCCAGCCCTTCTCCGACGGACGATCCCCCGCAGACGTTCTGCTGACCACAGCCCGGACAGGCCGGCCTCCATCTCGTACATCGGCTCCTGCCAGGCACGACGGCTTGCCTAGGCCGGGCGCGGTGAGGCGTGCCCCGTGTGCTCCGGATGGTGTCGAGCCCAGAAGGGGAGTGCGGGGAGGATAGGAGGGGTCCCGGTGGCATGAGTCGGAGACCCAAGATCCCAAGATCCACAGGAGGCCGTCGGATGTCCAGTGCAGATGCCCAGCAGTCCGTCGCAGAGGAACCCCCCGCGGAGGGGTGCGTGCAGTGCCCGTTCCTCCAGACGCACCTCGTGCCGGGGTCGGCCCGCATCCTCCACACGTGCTGGGCGCCCCGCCTCCGGATGCTCCCTAGCCGTTACACAAAGGTGTTGATAACGGTCGGCGTTTCGCTAGTAACGGCATGAATTGGTTGACCGAATCGGAACGCCTTGTCGGGGAAGAAATCTTCCTCGATGTCAGCTCAATCCGAAAAGGACGGAATGCGCTGTAACCACAGAGGAATCGCGCCTATTGACAAGCGAATCTTCAACACCTTTGTGTAGCGGGTAGGGATGCTCCCGACCCTGGGGGAGTATCGGACCTACTGTACGAGGAGCGCTTCGCGACCTGTCCCTGGTTCCGGCAGGCCCACGCGAGCCTGAGGGAGACCGGCGGCCCTCCGCCGGCCGCGGCCCCACCCGCACCGCGGGCCCGGTGGCCGCTTGAAACGGAGCTCGGCGGTGGCTAGGGAGGCACCCATGGTCCAAAACCGCCGGATAACTGCTCGGCGCGGACGGTCTGCCCCGGCCACGATCGTGGAGTACACGGATGACAAGCGACCGGTGAACGGCTACCCCGCCTACCTCATCTCGCCGTCCCGGCCCGGTCCGTGCTGTCACACCGACATGGAGGCCCTCGACCGGCCCCCGGCCGCACCCCGTGGGCATTCCACCTACGCGCGGTGCCGGACTTGCGGGTTCACCGTGCGGGTATTTCCGCGGGGCTGCTCGCCGCCGCCCCGCTGACTCCTGCGGCAGCTCCGCCGGGAGCTCGCCCACATGTTTGAGCGGGTTCCGCCTGCATACGACTGAGAGGACCATGCGCCGCAGGTGGGCCCCCCGGGGACTCGAGCCAACGGCTCGGCCGGCCCTGGCGGAGGACCAGTGAGCCGACGCAAGGCCGAACCAGGGAACAACGTCGTGCCGTACCGTGCGGAGGTGAAGACCGGCTGGGCGACGGATCGCCGTGTCATCGGCGCGCCACGCCCCCAATAGTTCGGAGCTCCTCCGAGATTTCGGACGGCTCCCCGCGATGTCTCCGCTGAGATTGTGTTGTCACGGTACATCTAACTCCTTGAATTACTAGGACTGACGCCTCGTCTGGCCCACCAAGGAGCGGGATGGATCTGACCTTGCACGCTCCAGCACCAGGAAACTCCGCGGATCGGGAGGGGGTCCGGGGGAGAAAGAAGCGCACAAGGACTGCGACAGTTCGGTAGTGGAAGGCCGGCAATTGAGACCCTCTGATGCGAGCGGCGACCGAACAGGCTTTTCGCCGCGTGATTCGCACGGGGAAGGAGGTAGGACAATGGTCGAGGAACCCACACATGGCGAGCAGCCACGGCTGCTGGCAGGCAACGAGGGGCGAACCGTCCGGCGTGGCTGGCCGCTGCGACTCATCCTGGTGGCCGCGGTCGGCGCCATCATGCTCCTGATGGTTCTCTCCGGCGTCATCCAGACGGGGCTGTGGATGCGGCAGCTCGGCTACAGTGGGATCTTCTGGACCCTGCTGACCCTGCGCTGGGGGCTCTTCGGGGGGGCGTTCGTGGTCGTGCTGCTGTACCTCTGGCTCAATCTGCGCCTGGCGGCGCGCACCGGCGCCCCGGGGCGGGCGGGGCAGGAGCCCGGCGAGCCGATCATCGTGGCAGGACTCGGCGTCGCGATCTCCCCCCGGGTGGTGCGGTGGGCCACGGGCACGGCCGCGGCGGTGGCGGCCGCCCTCCTCTTTGGGCTCGTCTTCTACGCGCAGTGGGATACGGTCCTCCGCTTCCGGTACGGCGGCGCCTTCGGGCTGGCCGACCCGCTCTTCCGGGTCAACGTCGGATTTTATCTGTTCCGGCTCCCCTTCTACGAGCTCGTGCAGAGCAGCTTGGCCGCATTGGCGCTGATCACGTTCCTGGCCGTCCTGGTCTGCTACGCGTTCGTCGGGGGGCTGCGGCTCGGCCCCGGGGGCCAGGTGGAGGGCCGGAGCGCCACGGCCGTGTCCCATCTGGCCATCCTGCTCTTCGTCCTGGTCGCCAGCTGGGGGTGGGGGTTCTACCTGGACCACTACGAGCTCGTCTACTCCACGCAGGGTGTCGTGTACGGCGCCGGCTACACGGCGGACCACGTGACCCGGATCGCCTTCTGGGTGATGCTCGGCGCCTCGGCGGCCCTCTGCGCCCTGCTGGCGGTCGCGGTCGTCCGGCCACGGGTTCGACCGATCGTGATCGCGTCGGGGGTCTACGTGGCGTTGTACATCCTCGGAATCATGCTCCTGCCGAACCTCTTCCAGCGATTCACGGTCCAGCCGAGCGAGCTGGCCCTCGAAACCCCGTACCTCGCGCACAACATCGAGTACACGCGCAAAGCCTACCGCCTCGACGCCATCCAGGAGACCTCCTACCCGGCCCTGCCGGACCTGACCGCCGACGTGATTGCGCGCAATGAGGACACCATCCAGAACATCCGGCTCTGGGACTGGCGTCCGCTGCTGCAGATGTACCAGCAGGCCCAGGAGATCCGGCTCTACTACCAGTTCTACCAGGTGGATGTGGACCGCTACCACCTGGCGGATGGGTACCACCAGGTGATGCTGTCCGCCCGCGAGCTGTCCGCGCAGCTCCCCGCCGAGGCCCAGACCTGGGTGAACCAGGAGCTGCAGTTCACCCACGGCTACGGCGTCGCCATGAGCTTCGTCTCGAAGGCGGTCGGGGGCGGCTTCCCGCAGTACCTCATCGAGAACATCCCTCCCGAGTCCGCCTACGGCCTCCCCATCACCCAGCCGTCCATCTACTACGGCAGGTCGATGCCGGGCTACCGGATCGTCGCGACCGGGGTCAAGGAGCTCGACTACCCCAAGGGGAATCAGAACGTCTACACGAGTTACACCGGCACGGGCGGCATCCCGCTGGACCGCCTGTGGAAGCGGCTCCTGTTCGCCTGGACCCAATCCGACCCCAACATCCTGCTCACCTCGTATCTCCGGCCGGAGAGCCGGATTCAGCTCTGGCGGAACGTGTCCACCCGGGTGGCGCAGATCGCGCCGTTCCTGCAGCTCGACGGCGACCCGTACGCCGTGGTGAGCGAGGGCAAGCTGTACTGGATCCAGGATGCCTACACCGTCTCGGACCACTTCCCCTACGCCAGCCCCCACGCGGCGGGCTTCATGCAATCGCTGAACTACATCCGGAACTCCGTCAAGGTCGTGGTGGACATGTACGACGGCACGGTCCGGTTCTACGTCATGGATCCGACCGACCCCGTGTTGGCCGTCTACCGGCGGGCGTTCCCGGGCGTGTTCCAGGACCTGAGTCAGCTGTCGGCGGACCTGCGGGCCCACCTGCGGTACCCGGAGGACCTCTTCGCCATCCAGGCCGACCTGTACCGGACCTTCCACATGACGGTGCCGCAGGTCTTCTATAACCGGGAGGATCTCTGGGTGCCCCCCCAGGAGGAGTATGCGGGCAACACTCTCCCCATGCGGCCGTACTACATCCTGATGAAGCTCCCCGGCAGCGACCAGCTCGAGTACCTGCTCATGACCCCCTTCACGCCCCAGAACCGGGACAACATGATCGCCTGGATGGCCGTCCGGTGCGATGCGCCCGAGTACGGGAAGATGCTGTTCTACCAGCTCCCCAAGGAGAAGCTGATCTACGGCCCGATGCAGATCGAGGCGATGATCGATCAGAACACCACGATCTCCGAGCAGCTGAGCCTCTGGGACCAGAAGGGGTCGCGGGTCATCCGCGGGAACCTCATCCCGGTGCCGATCGAGAACTCCTTCCTGTATGTGGTGCCGGTGTACCTCACGGCGGCCGGCACGAACTTCCCCCAGCTCAAGCGCGTCATCGTGATTGCGGGGGACAAGGTGGCGATGGAGCCGACCCTCGATGAGGCCGTCCAGGCCGTCTTCGGGACCCAGCCCCCCGGGACGCCCGCGCAGGCGGTCCGCCCGCAGCCGGAATTGGGCCAGGCGCAGGCACAGTTCGAGGCGGCCCAGCAGGCCATGCAGCAGGGGAACTGGGCAAGCTTCGGCAAGGCGATGGAGGCGCTCAAGCACGTGCTGACCCCGGCCCACTAGGGACCCCCACGGGGGAATCTTCCAGCAGGGGATCCGAGGTGGCGGGGCCGCGTGAAGTGGCGAAGGAGGGGGGTGCGGACCCGAGAACTCCTGCAAGACGCGAAGAAACTCCTGGAGCGTGAACAGGTGGGGGCTGGCCGGACGCAGCTGCACAACCGGCAGCACCTCGGCAGCAAGAGGAGGGCCGGCGCGCGGGAAGAAATCCCGTCCCCCGCAGCAGGGGGCGCAGAGGTGGTCTGACCGCTGCGGCGCTACACGGGGTCGTCCACTGCGAGGGTCGGGCAACTGCTCCCAGTGCAGGCTTGTCAGCTAGCCGTTACACAAAGGTGTTGATAACGGTCGGCGTTTCGCTAGTAACAGCATGAATTGGTTGACCGAATCGGAACGCCTTGTCGGGGAGGAAATCTTCCTCGATGCCAGCCCAATCCGAAAAGGACGGAATGCGCTGTAACCACGGGGGAATCGCGCCTATTGACAAACGAATCTTCAACACCTTTGTGTAGCGGGTAGGCTTGTCAGAGGCTGGGGGGTGAGGCGGGCGAGGAAAAGGCGACCGCCACCTGCCGGCCGCGCTCCCGGGACGGAGGGATGTCATGCCGAGTGCAGAGCGAAAACCGAGGAGCGCAGGGAAGAAGACCCTGACCCGCCCCGGATCGCGCCGGACACCTGCCATTGCCAAGACGCCGATCATTCACCCTGAGGCAAACAGCCGTGCCCCGGATGCTCATCCCAACGCGACTGCCGCAGGGCCCCCGCTCTCCCACGCGGAAATTGCCACCCGCGCCTATGCCCTTTTCCTGGCCCGCGGCGGCCAGCACGGGGATGCTTTGGGGGACTGGTTCCGGGCCGAGGCGGCATTGCGGGAAGAGCGGAATCCGCCAGGGAGGCCCACCGAGGGATAGGTGGGGCCATGTCCCCGGATAATCTGTTACCCATGTTTCGGGTTGCACACCATCGAGACCGAAGAGCACGGAGGCAGGGAGGCACGGGGAGGGCGCGTGGCCGCCACCACCCGAGGGGCCCGTTCAGCCCGTCCCGCAATCCGGTCTCATGATCCATCCGCTCAGGTTGGACAACAGGGAAGACCTCCGAGGGGTGGTGTTGCGTGCCGGGTGTCCTCCGGCGGCGTGATGTTGGGGGCTGTGGGCCTGGAGGAGGGACCAGGAACCGTTGCGCTGCTCCGGTCCTTCCTTCCCATTATCGGCTGGCGGGTTGCGGAAGCTAAAGGCCGTATGATCCCGAGATCGAGACACAACCATGAAGGAGGAGATCCAATGCGCAAGCGCTCACAGATGCGGATAGCTTGGGAGGTAGGGCTCCTGGTCGGCTGCCTGCTCCTCTTCGGCTGTCCCAAGAAGCCGGAGGTCGCGCAGGCGCCGCCTTCTCCCCCGGGCCCGGCGGCGGCAGTCGTCCAGGAACAGGTGCAAGAGACGGTGGTGCAGCCGGTGCCGGCCCCCGCGCCGCCAGCCGCCGTACAAGAGACCGTCAAGGAAGAGGTCCAGGTCGTCCAAACGATCACGCTGCAGGACGTCTTCTTCGACTTCGACACGGCGGCCATTCGGGAGGACCAGAAGGCCGCCCTCGACGCGAACGGGAGCGTCTTGAAGGCGAACCCCACCCTGAAGGTCCTGATCGAGGGCCACTGTGATGAGCGGGGCACGGCCGAGTACAACCTCGGCCTCGGCGAGCGGCGGGCCACGGCCGTGCGGGACTACCTCGTGGCCGCGGGGATTCCTGCAGAGCAAATCGCTACCATCAGCTACGGCAAGGAGCGCCCCTTCGTCCTCGGGCATGACGAAACCGCTTGGCAGTGGAACCGCCGGGGCCACGTGGTGCTCCAGGGGCCATAGCCCCTCCTGGGGAGGGCAAGCAGGGAAGTTCCCGACGGGATGGAGGGGGAAGCGACCGGCGCGGGCGACCTCGGGCGCGCAGCCCGCGCCACGGAGGGTGCCGCGCCCACGGCTGTGACCCACGAAAAGAATGGGAGGGCTTGGTGATGGAGGAGGGAACGACGATGCGGAAGCATTTGTATGTGGGGCTGTGCCTGCTGATGCTTGCTTCGCTGATGGGGGCTGCGGCGGACGGCGTGCGCGCGCTCAAAGGGACGGTGAAGAAGGTGGAGGCCGGGTCCAAGACCCTCATCGTCGAGACCGCAGATGGGACCGAGCACGCGCTGCATTTCCTGCGCAGCACGGCCGTCCACGGCCTGAAGAGCACGACGGAGGGAGCCCGCGCGACCGTCCAGGACCTGACGGAGGGCAGCGACGTGGTGGTGCACTACACGCGGCGGGGGGCGGAGGAGATCGCCGTCGAGGTGGACAATGTGGGCACGGACGGCCTGAAGCGGGCGGAGGGGACGGTTGCCCGGATCGATCGGGTCGGCAAGAGGCTCATCGTCAAGACGGCGGAGGGCACCGAAGAGACCTACCGGCTCGCTGCCCACGCAGCGCAGGACGTGGGACAGACCGTCGTTAGGGGAGCCGAACAGTCGGGCAAGGTGGTGGTCTACTACGCGGACGAAGGCGGGCGGAAGGTCGCCTACTTCTTCGAGAAAGCGTTCTAGCGGACCCCCGGAGTCTTGGACGTGCCCGCCGACACAGGGGGTCCCGCTCCGGCGTCCCAGCCGGGGGCTGGAGGACCGCGAACGCCGAGGAGAACGACGAAATTCATGCGCAAGAGATGGCTGAACGGCTCCGCGGGCACCCGCAACCCCTGTGCCCGCAATGTCGCGGGGACGACGTCGAGCGGCTGTCCCCGGTGCCGGGCTGCTGTAGGCTTTTCCAGTTGCCAGGGGAGGGTATGATCCCGAGTCTCGAGAAGGACCGGGAGGAATGCACGACCCCAGCGCACGGCGGGCCGATATCTGGCGGCCTCCCGGAGACCACACCAGACAGGAGGAGTCCCCAGTGAAAAAGTGGCTGGTCATCATGCTGGTGGCTCTGGTCAGTCTCGGTCTCGGGACGAAGGGCTTCGCGCAGGAGCGTAGCGGGGCGGCGAGCGGCGTCGTGGGGAGCCATCCCGCAGACGGTCCGCGGGTGAATGCCTTTCTGGTGGACAAGATCATCGGCTCCAAGGTGATGAATCTGCACGGGGAGACGCTGGGAACGATTGAGGATTTGGTCGTCGATGTCGATTCGGGAAGAATCCTGTACGCGATCCTGGACTTCGGGGGGTTTCTGGGCATCGGGACGAAGCTCTTCCCCGTCCCGTGGGATTCCCTGGCGGCGCTGCCCGTCGAAGGGACCTTCTTCCTCAATAAAACCAAAGAGCAGCTGGAACACGCCCCGGCGTTCGACCGGAAGAACGTGCCCGACCTGGCGGATACGCAGTGGGGAGCCAGCATTTTCAAGTACTATGGTGTCCCCTCCCAGTACGCCCAATGGGGGCTCCCCGGTTACGGGTATGGTCATGGGGAGTATCGCGGGTCTGGCTACCCCATCCCTCCCGGTTCGGGGATAAATCCCGCCACACGGACAGAAGACCCCTACAAAACATTCTTTGACGCGAAAACACTAAAGACCATCTCCGGCCGGGTCATCAAAATAGATGAAGTGCCCAAATACGGATTCGGGTTGCAACTGCGATTGACGGTGCTGACCGACACAAAGGAATTCCTGCCGGTGTACCTGGGCCCTACCTTCTACATCGAAGGGCCGTGGCAGGCGCACCATTTTCAGTTGGGCGATACGGTCACCGTGACCGGCTCGCAGGTCACCGTGCGGGGAGAGCCGCTCATGATTGCTATGACGGTGACGCGAGGCAAGGAAGTCTTGCGATTGAGAGACAAGGAGGGGACTCCAGAATGGATCGGATGGAAAGCCACGGGTGAGTGATCGCCCGGAGTCCGATCGATGCGCTGGGGACATGCTTCGACCCCTCGGGTCGTGCGGCCGGGACCCGGGTCGACAGGCCGGAACAGGGGGCAGATGATCCACCAGATCGGGCTCAGGGAGAACGGGGCCCCCCCCGGAGCAGCATCACCGGTAATCGAGCGTCGAAGCAAGCTCCCAGCGGGGGCACGAGGAGAACCCTCGGAGGAGTGGCGTATGGCAAGTATCGTGGAATACACCGACAAGAAGCCACCCGAGAACGGCTACCCCCGGTACATCGTTTCTCCCCCACGCTCGGGGTCCTGCTGCTTCTCCGAGATGGAGGAGCTCGGCGAGTGCCTGCGCGAGGGGGAATGGGAATACGTGTACAAGCGGTGCCGGACATGCGGCTTCGCCGTACGGCTGATCGGGCGGGCGGTGCCAGACGAGGCGCTCCTCACGGGGCTGCGGAAGATCCTGAAGGTCGCGTTCCAGCGGAACGTCCCGGTCTTCTGAGCGGCCATGAGATGCAGCCGGGGGTTTCAGTGCTCCGGCTGCCAGGCCGATGTGTTGGCGACGCCGGGGTCGGTTGGGTTCTGCATCGCCCTGCCGTTCTCCGGAGAATGGGCGGCCGAAACCGGCAAGGAGGAATCCGCCCCCGCTCCGGTCGAGCAGGAGGGTGTTCGCGCGGCTGGGCGGAATAGGCTGTGAACCGCGACGGCCGGCTGGCCGAGCCGGGCCGGCAGCAAGGAGGTTAGCCCATGGGACACCCCATGCGCGTCAAGCGATGGCTGGTCGTCGCACTGATCCTGGTCGGGGGGGCCGCAGCGCTCGCGGGTGCCCTCCCGCGCGCGCAGGCCGCCGACCCGCCCCTCTGGACCGAGGGGACCCAGCCGGCGCCGGCCTACACCACTCCCTGGCCCGGCGTCGCCAAAGCGGACCTCGGGGCGGTGGTCAACATCAGCACGACCCAGATCGTGAAGAATCCCATGGCCGCCGAGGAGGGCGAGAATCCGCAGGACCCGTTCCAGCAGTTCTTCCACCAGTTCTTCGGGAATCTTCCGAAGACGTCGCAGGTCCACAGCCTCGGCTCGGGCTTCCTCCTCCGGGCGGACGGCTACATTGCCACCAACAACCACGTCGTGGCCAACGCCACGGACGTGCAGGTGAAGCTCGCGGACGGGCGGGAGTTTCCGGCCACCGTGGTGGGCCGCGACGAGCAGACCGACCTCGCGCTCGTGAAGATCGAAGCCACCGGCCTCCCCGTGCTCCGCCTCGGGGACTCCGACCAGCTGCACATCGGCGATCCCGTGATGGCCATCGGCAACCCCTTCGGGCTGCAGGGGACCGTCACCACCGGCATCGTCTCGGCCACCGGCCGGGTCATCGGCGAGGGCCCCTATGACAACTTCATCCAGACGGACGCCTCGATCAACCCCGGGAACTCCGGGGGGCCGCTGGTCAACGCGGCCGGGGAGGTGGTGGGGATCAACACGGCCATCGTCTCCCAGTCGGGGGGCTCGGTGGGCATCGGCTTCGCCATCCCCATCAATGAGGCCAAGACGATCCTCCCGCAGCTCCAGGCCACCGGCCACGTAACGCGCGGCTGGCTGGGGGTGGGCATCCAGACCGTGACCCCCGCGCTGGCCACGGCCCTGCACCTGCCGAAGGACGCGGGGGCGCTGGTGGCGGAGGTCCAGCCGAACTCCCCCGCCGCCCAGGCGGGGCTCCAGCCGGGGGACGTCATCGTCGAGTACGCGGGCCATGCCGTGGCGCAGAGCACGGACCTGCCACGCCTGGTCGCCGCCACCCCGATCGGACAGACCGCCCGCATCACGGTCCTGCGGGAGGGCCGGTCGCTGACGCTGACCGCCACGATTGCGGAGCGCCCGGGGGCCCCGGAGGAGGCCCAGGCGGCGCCGGCACACGAAGCGCTGGGGATCAGCGTGCAGCCCCTCACCCCGGCCCTGGCCCAGCAACTGGGCGTGCCGGACCGGGCGGGCCTCGTGGTGACCGATGTGAAGGACGGCGGGCCGGCCGCCGAGGCCGGCATCCAGGCCGGGGACGTCATCATCCAGGCCGACCGGCACTCGGCGGCCACGGTGGCCGACCTCCGGAAGGTTGTGGCGGAACACCCGGCAGGCCAGCCCCTGCTCCTCTTGATCCGGCGGAAGGACGCGAGCCTATTTATCGCCGTCCCCCTGGGGGGCGGCCCGCCGGGGTAGGGGGCCCCACAAGTAAGCCGCTGCGTTGGCTGCCCCAGGAGCGTGCATGAGGATCAATGGTTGCCGGCTGGCCGCCATCCATGCGGATGTCGCGGATAACATGGTCGAAACGGAACCGACGAACCGCGCGCCACCTCGCCGCTCAATTGGGGAAGATCCGAGCGACGGATCTGGGCCGCGACGCACTTTCTGGACAAAATCGGGTAAGCGCATAACCATAACGGGAACCCGAGATTCGGTTTCTTGCCGACATCGCCCAGCACGAGGGTTGGGTGCTCACATGAAGGGGTAAGGTCTCAGGCGGCGCACCTCGGGGCCGCCCGGATGGGCGATCAAGAGATCGGTGGCCGGCCCTGGAGGGGCACATGCGGCAGCAAGACCGCAAGAAAGGAAAAGGAAATGAGACGCTGTGGGTGTCGAGTGTCGGTCTTCGCAGCCGGCCTTGCGATGGCCGTCGGAATGGTGCTGGCCGGAACCCCCAGTTATGCCCAGAGCGCTCCGAGTGTCGACTGGCAGAAATACTCCGGCACGACGCTCCGGGTCATGCTGAACAGCCACCCGTGGCAGAAGTTCATCCAGCCGCTGATTCCGGAATTCGAAAAGCAGACCGGAATCCACGTCCAGCTCGAGGTGTACCCGGAGGACCAGTTCCGGCAGAAGCTGCTGCTGGATCTCTCGTCCGGATCGACCGCGGTCGATGCGTTCATGTTCATGCCGGCCCAGGACCTCGCGCTGTATCGGAAGGAGGGCTGGCTGGCGCCGGTCGACAGCTACCTGAATACTCCGGCGCTGACGGCGTCCACGTTCGATTACCACGATTTCTTCGAAGGGGTGACCGCCCGGTATAACGTGGACGGGAAGACGTACGGGATCCCGCTCCATGTCGAGACGTTCATCCTGTTCTACCGGACGGACCTCTTCCAGAAGTACGGCCTGAAGCCGCCCGAGACGATGCAGCAGCTCGAGGGGGCGGCGAAGGCCCTCAAGGAGGATTTGGCCAAGAGCGGGGAGACGGGGATCGTCCCGATCGCCATGCGCGGCAAGACCCCCGACGCGACCAGCTCGATGGTGAATTTCCTCTTCTCCTACGGAGGGACCTGGTTCAACCCGAACGGCTCCTGCGCCCTGGACAGCGCCGCCTCGCAGCAGGCCCTGACTTACTACGCCGATCTGCTCCGGAACTACGGCCCGTCGGATGCCACCAGCAACAGCTGGCAGGTCGACACGGAGCTGTTCGCGCAGGGCCATGCGGCCATGATGTTTGACAGCAACGTGTTCAAGTCCATCGTGTCCAATCCGCAGTCCTCCAAGGTGGTCGGGCACGTGGGCTATGCCGCGCTGCCGGCGGGGCCGGACAACAATCGCCATCCGACCGTGCTGACATGGGGGCTCGGCATCAACGCGGCCTCCCAGCAGAAGGAGGCCGCCTGGTACTCCATCCAGTGGGCGCTCGGCCCGCAGAATCAGCTCGGCTACCTGGAGGCGGGGGGGCCTGCGGCCCGCGCCTCAGCCTGGAAGGATCCGCGGTTCCTGAGCAGCCCCGGCTACTCCAAAACCTGGGTGGACGTGTCCGAGCTCCAGTTCCGCATTGCGCGCGGCGACTGGAACCCTCCCGTCGTGAACGTCCAGGGCGGGCGGAACGCCTACGGATTGGCGATCGTCGGCGCCATCGAGGGAGGCCAGGTCCCCTCGCTCCTCACGCAGGCGTGCCAGGGCATGGACGAGGTCGTGAAAGAGTTTGGCAGATAACCGGCATGACGTCGGGAGGGGGCGGCCCCTCCCGACGCCCGGCCCGGCGCGCCCGGCCCGGTCGGGACCTCCGCTGAATGACCGGAATGGGCGTCGGGATCCGGAGACCGAGAGGAGTGGCGATGCACGGAAACTGGCTTGACCGGAACCTGTCCTGGATTTTTCCCCTGCCGGCCGTCGTCGCGGTCCTGTTGCTGGTCGTCGGTCCGATCTTTGCGAACCTGGTGTTCAGCTTGCAGGCCCGCAGCTGGGGGGGCTTCCCGATCCCGCACTTCATTGGACTCGGCAACTACTGGGCCGCCGTCCAGGATCCACGCTTCTGGAATTCCGTCGCCAACATGTTCTATTTCACCGTGATTGCGGTGCCCGTGGAAGCCGTCCTGGGCCTCGCCGTGGCGCTCTTGCTCAACCGCAAGATCTTCCTGAAAGGACTCATCCGCACCTTGGTGCTCCTGCCCATGATTGCCACCCCCGTGGCGATCGGGCTCATTTGGGCGCTCATGATGAACCCCGAGCTCGGCATCCTGAACCACTTTCTCCAGGTGATCGGCCTGCCCCGCATCCTCTGGGCCACCTCGCCCACGCTGGCGATCCCGTCGATCGCCCTGGTGGACATCTGGGAATGGACGCCGTTCATGGCTTTGATCCTCCTCGCGGCCCTGCAGTCCCTGAGCAGCGAGCCGCTGGAGGCCGCCGCCATTGACGGCGCGAACGCGTGGCAGCGGCTGGTCCGGATCGTCATCCCCCTGATCCGCCCGGCGATCGTCATCGCCCTCATTCTCCGCACCATCGACGCGCTGAAGACCTTCGACATCATCTACGTCATCACCCAGGGCGGGCCGGGCACGGCCTCGGAAACGCTCAACGTCTTCGCGTTCAAGACCAGCTTCCTGTATCTCCGCGTGGGCTATGCGGCCTCGTTGCTCGTGGTCCTGGCGCTGACCGTCGTGGGGACGGCCGCGTTCCTGAACATTTGGTCGAGAGGTGCCCAGGCATGAACGCAGGGGTGGCGACACGACATCGCGGACGCAAAAAGTATCCGCAGGTTCGGGCGTGGCTCGCGGGTGCGGGGCTCTGGGTGGTGGTGCTGGTGCTGCTGTTCCCCTTCGTGTGGATGGTCCTGATGTCCCTGCGCAACCAGGTGCAGAACACCAGCGCGATCCCGGTATGGATCTTCGCGCCCACCCTCGAAAACTACCAGGCGGTGCTCCAGCAGCAGCATTTCCTCTCCTACACCTGGCATTCGTTCGTGGTGGCCATGCTGGCCACCGGCATCGGGCTCGTGATCGGCCTGCCGGCGGCCTACACGATCAGCCGGTACAGACAGCGCAAGCTGGCCTTCGCGATCCTGGCGGCCCGGATCACCCCCTACATCACGTTCCTGGTGCCGTGGTTCGCGGCGTTTCGCATCCTCCACCTGGTGGACACCTACACGGCGCTCGTCTCCACCTTCCTGATCGTGAGCCTCCCCCTGATCATCTGGCTCATGATCACGTTCTTCGACGACGTGCCGATGGAACTGGAGGAGGCGGCCAAGGTCGACGGAGCAGGAGAGGCCGAGGCGTTCGTGCGCATCGTGCTTCCGCTGTCGGGGCCGGGGATCGTGGCCGCGGCGATCCTGGCCTTCATTTTCAGTTGGAATCAGTTTCTCTTTGCCCTGGTCCTGTCGGGCGAGAACACGCAGACGGTGCCGGTGGCGGTTTTCAACTTCATCACCTATGGCGAGATCAACTACGGCGGTCTCGCCGCGGCAGCCGTGCTGATTACCCTGCCGGTGGTGGTCCTGGCGCTGTTCATCCAGCGGTGGATCGTGCAGGGGCTCACCATGGGTGCAGTCAAAGGATAAGGGGGCGCCAGCGCCGGCGTACGCGGTGCCGCTCATTCTGTGGTCCACAGACCAAAGGAGGCCATGATGACACCTCCCGCCAAGCAACCAGCGGCAGCTCATGGAGACACGAGCCTCAGTGCCTACGGGCCGGCCCGCGCGACGATCGCCGGGACCCCGCTGAGCCCGGAGGAGCTCCGCCGGATCGACGCGTACTGGCAGGCCAGCCTCTACCTGTGCCTGGGGATGCTGTACCTCCGGGACAACCCCCTCCTCCGCGAGCCGCTCACGCTGGCGCACCTGAAGCCGCGGCTGCTGGGCCACTGGGGCTCGGATGCCGGCCAGGCCTTCACCTACATTCACTTCAACCGGCTCATCACCAAGTACGACCTGAACGCAATCTATATCTCCGGCCCCGGTCACGGGGCCCCGGCGGTCCTGGCCCAGGCCTACCTCGAGGGGACCTACGCCGAGATCTACCCCGACAAGAGCGAGGACCTGGCGGGGCTGCGGCGCTTCTTCAAGCAATTCTCCTTTCCCGGGGGCATCGGCAGCCACGCCACCCCGGAAACGCCCGGCAGCCTCCACGAGGGGGGCGAATTGGGGTACAGCCTCTCCCACGCCTTCGGGACGGTCTTCGACCACCCGGATCTGATCGCCCTGGTGATGGTGGGCGACGGCGAGGCCGAGACCGGCCCCCTGGCCACCAGCTGGCACAGCAACAAGTTCCTCAACCCGATCACCGATGGGGCGGTCCTGCCGGTCCTGCATCTCAACGGCTACAAGATCAACAACCCCACCCTCCTGGCCCGCATCAGCCACGCGGAGCTGGAGGCGCTGTTCACGGGGTACGGGTACACCCCCTACTTCGTGGAGGGGAGCGACCCGCCGAGCATGCACCAGGCCATGGCCGCCACCCTGGAGCACTGCGTCCTGGCGATCCGCCAGGTCCAGGACGAGGCGCGGCCGACCGGCACGGCTGGCCGGCCGCGCTGGCCGATGATCGTCCTGCGGAGCCCCAAGGGCTGGACGGCCCCCCGCGAGGTGGACGGCCACTACCTGGAAGGGTTCTGGCGGGCGCACCAGATCCCGCTCCCGGACGTCGCCACCAACCCGGCCCACCTGCACTTGCTGGAATCGTGGCTGCGCGGCTACCAGCCGGAGGCGCGCTTCGACCAGGACGGGCGGCTGATCCCCGAGCTGAAGGCCCTGGCCCCCACGGGGCCCCGGCGCATGAGCGCCAACCCCGTGGCCAACGGCGGCCTGCTGCGCCGGCCCCTGGACCTGCCGGACTTCCGGACGTTCGCCGTCGCGGTCAAGACCCCCGGCGGGACCCTGGCCGGGAACGTCCCCACCCTGGGCCTTTTCCTGCGGGACGTCATGCGATTGAACATGGACCGCTTCCGCCTCTTCGGGCCGGACGAGACCCAATCCAACAAGCTGGACGCCGTCTACGAGGTCGCCCCGAAGGTCTGGCTGGGGGAGGTCTTCCCGGAGGACGCCGACGGAGGCAATCTGGCCCCGCAGGGCCGGGTCATGGAGATGCTGAGCGAGCACACGGTGGAGGGGTGGCTGGAGGGCTACCTCCTGAGCGGCCGGCACGGCTTCATCAACAGCTACGAGCCGTTCATCCACGTCATCGACTCCATGGTCAACCAGCACGCCAAGTGGCTGGAGAAGTGCAACGAGCTGCCCTGGCGCGCCAAGGTGGCGTCGCTCAACCTGCTGATCACGGGGCTGGTCTGGCGGCAGGACCACAACGGCTTCACGCACCAGGATCCCGGCTTTCTGGATGTGGTCGTCAACAAGAGTCCGAGTGTCGTGCGCATCTACCTGCCGCCCGACGCCAACTGCCTGCTGTCCGTGGCGGACCACTGCCTGCGCAGCCTGAACTACGTCAACGTCATCGTGGCGGACAAGCAGGTGCACCTGCAGTACCTGGACCGGGAGGCGGCCGGGGCGCACTGCGCCAAGGGCGCCGGCATCTGGAGCTGGGCCAGCAACGACCAGGGGGCCGAGCCCGACGTGGTCATGGCGAGCTGCGGCAACGTCCCGACCATGGAGGCGCTGGCCGCCACGGCCCTGCTCCGCCAGCACCTGCCGGACATCACGGTGCGGTTCGTGAACGTCGTGGACCTGTTCAAGCTGGTGCCGCACACCGAGCATCCGCACGGGCTGACGGACCGCGAGTTCGGGGCCCTCTTCACCGCCACCAAGCCGGTGGTCTTCAACTTCCACTCGTACCCGTGGCTGATCCACCGGCTGACCTACCGGCGGCCCGGCCAGCACCACATCCACGTGCGCGGCTACAAGGAGAAGGGGAACATCAACACGCCCCTGGAGCTGGCCATCCGCAATCAGACCGACCGCTTCAGCCTGGCCATCGACGCCATCGACCGGATCCCCCGCTTTGCCGAGACGGGGTCCGGCGTCCGCGAGGCGCTGCTCGACCAGCAGATCGCGTGCCTGCACCACGCCTACGAGTTCGGCGTGGATCGACCGGAGCTCACCGGCTGGACGTGGCCCTTCTGACCCCATTCCGAGGATATCTCACCGCCAAGGCGCCAGGGGCGGTATGGTCGGAATGGGCAAAAGGCCATTGGATCCTGAGGGCGTATGGGCTTGACCCTCTACTTCCTCCGCCACGGGGAGACGCAGGCCAGCCAGACCGGTGGGTTTTGCGGGGATCTGGATGTGGATCTCACCACCGAAGGGTTCCACATGGCGAGAGATTTTGCCGCCGCCTATCAAGCGCTGCCGTGGGCGGCGGTCTTTTGCAGCCCGCTGCGCCGCAGTGTGGATACCGCCAGGCCGTTGTGCGATGCGGTGGGCCTCGAGATGCAACTGCGAGACGGCCTGAAGGAAATCGCCTACGGACGGTGGGAGGGAAAGACCCCCGAGGAGGTGAACCGCCAGTTCCACGATGAATATGTGAGCTGGCTGGCTGACCCGGGTTGGTATGCACCTACCGGGGGGGAACGGGGGGTGGATGTGGCCCGACGCAGCTCGATGGTGCTGGATGAGATCGAACGGGTGCACCCTACAGGCAATGTTCTGGTGGTATCCCACAAGGCCACGATCCGCATCATGCTGTGTTCCCTGCTGGGCATCGATGTGGGCCGCTATCGCGATCGCCTCGGCATGCCGGTGGCCTCGGTCGGCGTTGTGGAAATGACGGACCGGGGACCCTTGCTGAAGCTACTGGGGGATCGCTCGCACCTGCGGGAAAGCCTGCGCCTGCGGCCAGGCACGTGAGGGCCGATTTTCCGCCAGGTGATTGTTCTGGTCCGGCCTTATACTGACTCTCGAATCCGGGTTGAATCCGTTATGGGCCGACGCGCAGTGCATTCCAGGCTGAAGGAGACCATCACAATGGCTGAACTCGCCATCATTACCGGGGATGAGGCCAAGGAAAAGAGCGTTGAGGACCTGTTCACCCAACTCCACAGCAGCCCCCAGGGCTTGACCGGCGCCGAGGCTGCGAGGCGCCTGGCGCAGTATGGTCCGAACTCCATTCAAGAAAAGAAGGTGAACCCTCTCCTAAAATTCCTGAGTTATTTCTGGGGGCCCATCCCCTGGATGATCGAGGCCGCCGCGGTCCTGTCCGCCGTGGTGCGACACTGGGTGGATCTGATCATTATTGCCGTGTTGCTGGTCTTCAACGCGGTCGTCGGATTCTGGCAGGAGTATCAGGCGGCCAGCGCGGTGGAAGCCTTGAAGAAACAATTGGCCCTGAAGGCCCGGGTCAAGCGCGACGGGACATGGCAGGAAGCCGACGCCGCGACGCTGGTGCCGGGGGATACCCTCCGCCTGCGCCTGGGGGACATCATCCCGGCGGATGTCAAGCTCACCGAGGGCGACTACCTCAGCGTGGACCAATCGGCCTTGACTGGCGAGTCGCTTCCGGTGGATAAGAAAGCGGGAGATGTGGGCTACGCCGGCTCTGTGGCCAAGCAGGGGGAGATGGGGGCCCTGGTGACGGCCACGGGGGCAAATACGTACTTCGGCAAGACCGCCGGACTGGTCTCGTCGGCGAAGTCGGTCTCGCACTTCCAGAAGGCGGTCCTGACCATCGGGGATTATCTGATCTATCTCAGCTTGGGCCTGGCGACCCTGCTCGTCCTGACCATGCTCCTCCGGGGGGCCTCCCTCTTTACCCTCTTCCAGTTCGCGCTGATCCTGATTGTGGCGTCCATCCCCGTGGCCATGCCTGCCGTCCTGTCCGTGACCATGGCGATCGGCGCGGTCGTCCTGGCGCGGATGAAGGCGATCGTCACCCGGCTGGAGTCCATCGAAGAGATGGCCGGCATGGACATCCTCTGCTCGGACAAGACCGGGACGCTGACCCAGAACAAGCTCACGCTCGGCGAGCCGGCACTCTTCGGCGCGAAGGATGTCCAAGAGCTGATTCTCGCCGGAGCCCTGGCCTCCAAGGGGGAGAATCGTGATGCCATCGACGCCGCGGTGCTTAAAGGGCTATCAGATCCAAAGGCATTGGATCGCTTCGAGCAGGTGAAGTTCGTCCCCTTCGATCCGGTGCACAAGCGCACCGAAGCGGAGATCACAGGTCGGGACGGGAAATCGTTCAAGGTCACCAAGGGAGCCCCGCAGGTGATCCTGGGCCTGTGTAACCCGGACAGGGAGCTGTCCGACAGGGTGAATGCCAAGGTGGACGCGTTCGCCAAGCAGGGCTCCCGCACCCTGGGAGTGGCCCGGGCCGACGACGGATCCACCTGGCATTTCCTGGGCATTCTGCCCCTGTCGGATCCGCCCCGGGAGGACTCCGCCGACACCATCCGGCGGGCGGGCGAGCATGGAATCCAGGTCAAGATGGTCACCGGGGATAACCTGGCCATCGCCAAGGAGATCGCGTCCCAGCTTCACCTCGGAACAAACATTCACGTGGCGGAGGAATTTTTCGGCAAGGGTTCCGATCAGGGATCCATGTCCCCGAAACAGGCGGAACAGGTCGAGGCGGCAGAGGGTTTTGCGCAGGTCTTCCCGGAGCACAAGTTCGAAATCGTGAAAACCCTCCAGGCGCGGGACCACATCGTCGGCATGACCGGCGACGGGGTGAACGACGCCCCGGCTCTCAAACAGGCCAATACGGGCATCGCCGTGAGCGGGGCGACCGACGCTGCCCGGGCGGCGGCGGCCCTGGTGCTGACGGCCCCGGGGCTGTCGGTCATCATCCAGGCGGTGGAGACCGCCCGAACGATCTTCGAGCGGATGAACAGTTACGCCATCTACCGGATCACCGAAACGATCCGCATCATGTTCTTCGTGGTCCTGGCGATGATCGTCTTCCACTTCTACCCGATCACCACCATCATGATCATCCTGCTGGCCCTGCTCAACGATTTACCCATCATGACCATCGCCTACGACAACACCTGGCTGGACCCCAAACCGGTGAAGTGGGAGATGCGGCGGGTCTTGACCGTGGCCACAGGGCTGGGGCTGATCGGCGTGGCGGAAACCTTCGGTCTCCTGGTCATCGCCATTCTGTGGTTGAAGCTCGACCAGGCCCAGATCCAGTCCTTCATCTATCTCAAACTGGCGGTGGCAGGTCACCTGACGCTCTTCGTGGCCCGCACCCGTCGCCCATTCTTCACCCGGCCGTACCCGGCACCCATACTTCTCATCGCCATTCTCGGCACCCAATTGATAGCGGCCATGATCGTGGGCTTCGGCTGGCTGGTGGCCCCGATTCCCTGGTCGTACGTGGGCCTGGTGTGGGGGTATTGTCTGGTTTGGATCTTCATCGAAGACTGGGCCAAGCTGCATATCTACCACCACCTGGCCCTGACCAGGAAGGAACACAGGGACTTCCTGGACAGGGTCAAGGGGCATATGCACCCGCACGGCGCCATTCACCGCTAGGCTGGCGACACCCGCCTCCTGGCAATGGGCGCGACTCATCCAGCCGGGACGTGTGTTCTCTGACCCGCCTGGCCGCGGGCCTCGGCTCCGCCCGCGCGATCCAGCGCGGATGGGAGGCGCTGTTTAACAAGAATAAGGAGGAGTAGAGGAGTCGACAATTATGCCAGGGCCGGAGGTCGTCCCTGTCCACGTGGGAGCCCGCCAGTCGCCGCTCGTGGTGGCGGTATACATGGACGTGGCGATCCTGCGCGGACTCTGGGAGGGCCTCCCCACCACCCTGGTCCCCCTCGTGGCCTCGTGGGGGGACGTGTTGATCGGGCAGACGCTGGTCGGGACCATCGGTCTCGTGATCCTCTGGCGCCGCTGGCGGGAGGCCATGCGGCTCCAGCTCCTGCAGGAGGGCACGGCATGCTGAGTCGCCACGCGGTTCCCGTGGGTCGGATCCTGGGGATCCCCATCGATCTCGACCCCTCCTGGTTCCTGATCATTGCGCTCCTCACCTGGATCCTGGCCGTGGGGTACTACCCGGCCGAGTTCCGGGGCTGGCCGAGCGCGGAGTACTGGATCGCGGGGGCCCTGACGGCCGGCCTCCTCTACGCGAGCGTCCTCCTGCACGAGCTCGGCCATTCCGTGGTTGCCCTCCGCTACCAGATCCCGGTCCGGCGCATCACGCTCTTCATCTTCGGCGGCGTGGCGGAGATCGCCACCGAGCCCCCCAGTCCCACGGCCGAATTCTGGATCGCCCTCGCCGGGCCCGCCGTGAGCGCCTGCCTAGCCGCGGCCTTTTACGTGGGGGAGCCCCTCGTGCGGCACGCCTCGGCCCCCTTCGCCGTGGTCGAGTATATGGCCTACATCAACGGCGCCCTGGTGCTCTTCAACCTGATCCCCGGCTTCCCCCTGGATGGCGGGCGCATCTTCCGGGCCATCGTCTGGGGGCTCACCCGGAACCTGGGCCGCGCGACCGTGATCGCCGGCAACGTCGGGCGGTTCTTCGGGTTCCTGTTCATCCTGGCCGGGGTGTGGCAGATCCTGGGAGGCGAGGTCGCCAACGGGCTCTGGATCGCCTTCATCGGCTGGTTCCTGGAGAGTGCCGCGGTGGCCCAGATCCAGCGCCAGAGGGTCCACGGGCTCTTCACCGGTCACACGGTGACCGAGGCCATGAGCCAGGGCTACCCGGAGATTGCGGATGACGCCGTCCTGCAGGAGCTCTGGGACGCCCACCTCCTTCGCGCGGGGCGGCGGAGCGTGGTCGTGAAAACCGGGGACGAGATGCGCGGGCTGCTGACCCTCCACGCGCTGCAAGCGGTGCCCCAGGCCCAGTGGCCGACGACCCCCGTGGCCCAGGTGATGATCCCGGTCGCCAAGCTGAAGCGGGTCCGGCCCGAGACGGATCTCGATGCCGCCCTGGGGGAGATGGACCGCGACGGGGTGAATCAGCTCCCGGTGATGGCGGAGGGCCGGCTCCTGGGGATGCTCAGCCGCGAGGACCTGGTCGGCTTCCTCCGGCGGCTCCGACCGCCGGGTGGCGGGCCGTGGGGGCCGCGCCGCTAGCAGGCCGGGGAGGGACGAGCGATCGGGAATGCGGAGCCGGGCGAGAGGCAGTTTGGGAACCCATCTTAGGAGGCAACACCATGCAAAAGCGCGCGCAAGGGAAGGACAAGGGCACCGTCTACCATCGGATTCTGTGGCCCACAGACTTCTCGCCTGTGGCGAAAGCGGCCCTGCCGCACGTCCTCGCCCTCGCGGCCGGGAACGGGGCCGAAGTGGTCCTGCTCCACGTCCTCCCCACGGCAGCGATGTACGTGGTACCCGCAGAGTCGGGCCTAGTCCTGTGGCGCTTCCAGCGGGAGGCCCGGGCAGCCGCCCGGACGCAGCTCCGGCGGCTGGAACGCCAAGTGAAAGGGCCCGGCATCCGGACGCACGCGCTCCTGGCCCTGGGGGCCCCGTTCCCGCAGATCGTGCGGGCGGCCGAACGCCTCCGCTGCGACCTCATCGTCCTGGCGACTCACGGCCGCACCGGCTGGGCCCACGCCCTGCTCGGCAGCGTGGCCGAGAACGTGGTCAGGCATGCGCCCTGTCCGGTCCTCACGGTGCGCCCGCCGCGGTTCGCCCGCCGGGACGAGCAGCGGCCGTCGGCCACCCGGCGGGCCGCCGGCCGAGGGGCATCCCGGAGGCGGACGCAACGGACGAAGTCGGCAGAATGAGGATTTCCCCCGGACCCCCCTTTCCCCTCGGGACCACCTGGGACGGTCGGGGAGAGTTCGCCTGCTTTTCGGAGCGGGGTCCGAGCGTCGAGCTCGGCCGGTGTCCGGATGATGTTCACACGCGCAAGAAGAAGGAGGTCTTCCCGTGAGCACTCTCACGGTCGTCCTCGTTGTGGCCATGGTCCTCTGGGCCGTGGGCTTTGTGGTGATTGGCCTGGTCCTGGCCGAGGAGGTCCTGTGGCGCCGCCCGGCTGGAAAGGGGTCGCCCGCGATCTCGGAGACCCGGAAGGTCGCGGCGATAGTGCTCCTGCTGATCGGGGGCATCCTGGTGGTGACTGCAATAGGGACGGGTGTCCTTGTCGCGGACCGCGAATCGCGCCTGGTGCGACTGGAGGGCAGCGTCTCGCGATTGGAGAGCACCGTGCACGCGCTCGAGAGCAAGCTGAACCTGGGGCTTTCCAACTCCCCTCAATCACCGGCCGCGCCCCGCTGATGCGGCTCGACGACCCCGGCGTCCAGAATGGCACTTTTTAGAGACGCACCGGCGGACGAGCGCTGCAGTAAAGGAGCGCTGACCGAGGCTGCCGGGTTCGTGTGCACATCAGAGCGGAATGTAACTCAAATCATATTCGAGCCGGATCCAAGCCATAACCTTGCGGCGACAGACATCGCAATTGGATCAAACGTGGGACGACACGCGGAGTGCTCTCCATTGAAGCGACGCGAGCCGCGTGGTAGCCTCGTGCGGCCGACCCGACGTGGGGCGGGCGGCACGGGGGTGTGAGACTGATGGTGAAGGCGGTGACGTTCGATCTGTGGCAGACGCTGATCATGGACACGCCGGAGGGATTGCGCCGGGCGCGGGAGGGGCGCGTCCAGGGAATCCGGGCGGCCCTGGGCGGTGCGGGGTTCCCGGTCTCGGCCGCCGCGGTGGAGGAGGCGTACGACGCCGTGGGCGGCAGGCTGGAGACCCTCTGGGCCATCCAGCGCGACCTGGGCGCGCGCGGGCAGGTGGGCTGGGTGCTGGAGGCGCTGGGCCTGACCGGGCGGCTCCCCCCGGAGGGGGCGATCATGGAGACGCTGGTGAACGCCTATTGCCTGCCCATCCTGACCGCCCTCCCGTCTCCGAACGACGGCGCGCAAGAGGTGCTGGGCGCGCTCCGCGCCTCCGGCCTCAAGCTGGGACTGATCTGCAACACCGGGCGAACACCCGGCGCGATGCTCCGGCAGGTGCTGGATCGGCTGGAGCTGGGCCCCCTCCTGCCGGTGCAGCAGTTCTCCGACGAGGTCGGCCTGCGCAAGCCCCACCCCGAGATCTTCCGGCGCACGCTGGCGGCCCTGGGCGTCGCCCCGGGGGAGGCCGTGCACGTGGGGGACGATGTCACCACGGACGTGGCGGGGGCGCGCGGCCTGGGGATGCGGGCCATTCACTTGCGGCACGCCAGCGGCGCCAGCCGGCAGTCCGAGGGGGTGGAGGTCATCTCGAGCCTCCGCTCGCTGCCATCCGTCGTGGGCCGGACCAGCTGATCGCCTCCGGCAGCCCTTCCCGGCGATTCCAGAGAACACGCCATACGAGAAAGGTTGAATCCGGACCCGGCCTTGTGTACCCTGTGCCAGTTCCTCTAGCCGGAGCGTGAGTCATGTCACAGAGTCAGCTCATCGGACTCGGCATTCTGCTCCTCCTGCTGGCCGTCGTCGGGGTCCTGGTTCTGGCGCTGCTTCTCCGGCGCCGTCCCGGCGACGAGCTGGCCCGGGGCATGGTCGGCAGCCTCCAGGCGACGCTGGGGGATCTAGGGACGCGGATGGGGCAGCTGTCTGCGGAGCTGCAGGGGATCGGGCGGGCCCAGGAGGCGGCGCGGGCCGAGTTGCTGCAAAGTCGCGAGCAGGCGCAGCACAACCTCCAGCAGGCGGCGGACGCCCTCACCCTGCGCATTCATCAGACGCAGCAATCGCTCACGGCGATGAGCGGGCTCGTCCAGCAGACGGTGCGGACCCAGGAGCTCTTGTCGCAAAGCCTGGGGCAGGTCCAGGACTCCCTGAAGGGCAACCTGGCCGAGGCGCAGCGCGGCCTGCAGGCGGAGATCGCCAAGACCCGCGAGCTGGTGGCGCAGATGCAGGCCGCCGACCAGGCGCGCGAGGCGCAGGAACAGGAGGCCCGGACGGCCCTGAAGCGCCTGGAGACGGTCCTCGCGGGCACCAAGTCCCGCGGGATCGCCGGAGAGAATATCCTGGGGGCGATCCTGGCCCAGCTTCCCGCGGAGCTGCGCGAGACGAACCTCACCATCAACAACAAGCCCGTGGAGTTCGCGCTGCGCCTCCCCCACGGACGCCTGCTTCCGATCGACAGCAAGTGGCCGGCGCTGTCCCAGCTCGAGCGCCTCCAAGAGACGGATGATCCGGCGCTGCGCAAAGCGTTGGCCGACGAGATCCAGTCCGAGGTGAAGAAGAAGATCCGCGAGGTGGTGAAGTACCTGGACCCGGACCGGACGATCCGGCTCGGCGTGCTGGCGGTTCCGGATGCGGTGTTCGATCTGTGCGTGGACGCCCACGTGGAGGCCTTCAAGCAAGGGATCGTCATCATCAGCTACACCCAGGTCATTCCGTATTTGCTCTCCCTCCTCCAGGTGATCCTCCGGTTTGGGACCGAGATCGATACGGCCCGCCTGAGTCAGGCCCTCACGACGATCGCCGACTCCCTGGAGAAGATGGACGGCGAGGTGGACGGGCGCCTCTCGCGGACGATCACGCAGCTCCAAAACAGCCGGGAAGATCTGAAGGCCCATCTCAGCCGGGCCCGCCAGGGCGTGCGGGGCCTGCACGTCGAGGCGTCCCCCGCGGAGCTGCCGGCGCCATCGGATGAACGGCGCCCCGCCTGAGCCGCCCGCCCAAGGACCCCGGCGATTGCCCGCGGTGTGGCAGCCGCTCGAGAAGGTCGGGGTCCGACGCGGGCGCCCGGAGGCAGCGGCAGGATGACGGGCGTGGGGATCGAGGGCGCATCGAGGGTTTCTGGCCGACAGGACGGACAGAAAGGATACTGCCAATGGCCGCAAGCGAATCCATCCCCCTGTACATCTGCGCCCCATTCGTCATCTTTCTCCTGCTGATTGCCACCCTGCCCTTGGCGGTCCCGCACTTCTGGGAGAAGAACCGGAACAAGGCGATTCTCTCGGCCCTGGTGAGCCTTCCGGTGCTGCCCTTTTTGATCACCCGCCTCCCGGCGGAGTTCGGGCGCACCGTCGAGGATTACATTTCGTTTATTCTCCTCCTGGCGTCGCTCTTCATCATTTCCGGTGGCATCCTGCTGACGGGCGACCTGCAGGCCACCCCTAAGGTGAATACCCTGTTCCTGTTCATCGGGGCGGTGATTTCCAATCTGATCGGCACGACCGGCGCGGGCATGCTGCTGATTCGCCCGCTCCTGAAGACAAACAGCGAGCGAAAGTACACGTACCACATCCCCGTCTTCTTCATCTTTGTCGTGTGCAATATCGGCGGGTGTCTGACCCCGCTGGGCGATCCGCCGCTCTTTCTGGGCTATCTCCGGGGGGTCCCCTTCACCTGGACGTTGACGCTCTTCCCGATGTGGCTGTCGGCCCTGGCCATCATCTTGACCGTTTTCTACGTGTGGGATACCTGGTGTTACCGGAAGGAAAGTCCGGCGGATCTCCGGCGGGACCGAGAGCTGGCCACCCCGCTGCGCATCTCGGGGACGCTGAATCTGCTGTTCCTGTTCGGCGTCATCCTGTCGGTGCTTCTCCAGATCCCGTTCCCGTATCGGGAGTTGACGATGGTCGTCATGGCGCTGTTGTCCCTGGGATTCACGAACAAGCAGGTGCGGGAGCGCAACGGGTTCACATTTGCCCCCATCAACGAGGTGGCGCTTCTCTTCGCCGGGATCTTCATCACCATGGTTCCGCTGCTCACGCTCCTCCGATTGAAGGGAGCGGCGCTGGGCATCACCCAGCCCTGGCAGTTCTTCTGGCTGTCGGGGGGTCTCAGCTCCTTCCTGGACAACGCTCCCACCTACCTGACCTTCTCCTCGCTGGCGCAAAGCGTCACCGGGAGTCAGGCCATCGCGGGCATCCCGGCCATCGCCGGCGTGCGAGTGGATCTGTTGCGGGCGATCAGCTGCGGATCGGTGTTCATGGGAGCGAACACGTACATCGGGAACGGGCCGAACTTCATGGTCAAAGTGATTGCCGAGGAACAGGGGGTGGCGGTCCCGCATTTCTTTCAATACATGCTGTACTCGGGACTGCTGCTCATCCCGATGTTCCTGATCATCACCCTGCTGTTTTTTCTATAGTGGAAATCGGTTTCGTGCCCCATGATCGGAGGCAGGCCCGGGCCCCCTGGCAGGTCCGGGGGTGGGGGCATCGAGGAGGGGGGCAGGCCGGGGGGCTCGCCGGCCGGCCCCGCAGCGGAGGCAGGGCGGCGATCCGGGATCGGGGGGAAGGGGCTGGACGGGATGCCTGACAAGGAGACCATCGCGAAGCCCGAGGCGCTGAGGGTCGGACAGCGGCTGCGGATGAAGCGGGAGGAGCGCGGCCTGACGCCCGAGCAGGCGGCGTACCAGAGCAAGGTTCCACTGCGCCTGCTCCAGGCCCTGGAGGCGGACGACTACCGCCTGCTGCCGGACCCGGCCTATCTGATTCGCCTCCTGCATGACTATGCCCTCCTGCTGGAACTGGACGTGAACGAGCTGGAGGGAGAGTTCCGCAGCGCTATTCGACGACCGCCTGGCGCATCCCTGGCGGCCGTTCCGTCGAAGCAGGCCTCGGCCCCCATCCCGTGGAAGCACGTCCTCTGGACCGCGGCGGCCATCCTGATCGTCACGCCCCTGGTGTTCATCGCGTTGTCCCTGGCCTCCAGGCGGGCCGCCGAACGGGCCGCCCCGCCGGTGCAGGCTCCCCCGGCCGCCGTCGAGCCGGCGCGTCCGGAAGTGCCGCCGCCCGGTGAGGCCGTGCCTTCGGCCGCGCGGGAGGCCGCCCCGGCGGGTGGGGTTCCGGCCGCGGCCGGGGGGCCGGCGTTGCCGCCGGGGTCGGCCCAGTGGCTGTTGAAGGCCCCAGGAGCCGCTCCGGGGCCGCCGGGACGCCCCTACGTGCTGATCGCGCGGGCCCGTGAGCTGACCTGGATGGCAGTCCGGGCGGACGGAGGGGATTCCAGGGAAGTGCTTCTGCAGCCCGGACAGACCGCACAGTTCTCGGCGGAGACGCGACTCGTCGTAACCGTGGGCAATGCCGGCGGCGTGACGCTGTCGTTGAACGGCACGCCGCTGCCGATCCTGGGGAAGTCCGGGGAGGTGGTGCGCGATCTGACCCTGCCCGCGGCCTCCGGAGGAGCGCCGGAGCGTCCCGGCCAACCCGCTCCACCGGCGGGGCGATGAGCACGGGGAGCCACCATGCGCGCCACCTTGGTGCTCCCGCGCGGCAGCTCCGCTGGGGGATCCTGCTCAACAGCCTATTCATCGCCCTGGAGCTGGTCGCCGGACTCTGGGTCAACAGTCTGGCCCTGATCAGCGATGCCTGGCACAACCTCGCGGATGTCCTGGGTCTGGGGATCGCGTGGTGTGCCCTGCGTCAGGTCCAGCGGCCGGCAGATGCCGCCCGGACCTTCGGGTATCACCGGGTGGGCATTCTGGCGGCCTTGGCGAACTCGCTGTTTCTGTCCGCCGTCACACTGTTCCTGATCTACGAGGCGGTGGATCGCCTGCTGCACGCTCCCATCAGCCCCCCAGCGGGGAAGACGATCATCCTGGTGGCGGCTGTCGGCGTCCTGATCAACGGGGTGGTTGCCTACACCCTGCGGCACGCGGGACGCGATCTGAACCTGCGCAGCGCCTTCCTGCACATGCTGGGCGATGCGCTGGTCTCCCTGGGGGTGATGCTGTCCGGGGTCATCCTGCTTCGGACGGGTTGGGCCTGGGTGGACCCGGCGGCCAGCCTGCTGGTGGGCGTCTTCATCCTACTCGCGGCCTGGGGGATCGTCCGCGAGACCCTCAGCGTCCTCATGGAGGGGACGCCCTGGGGCATGGACATCCAGATGGTGAGCCGAGCCATCGCCGAGGTCCCGGGGGTTCGAGAAGTGCATCATCTGCACGTCTGGTCCTTGAGCGCCGATCTGGCCGCCCTGAGCTGCCACGTGGTGGTGGAGGACCAGCCCGTGTCGGCCGGCGGCCTCGTCGTCGAGGAGATCTGCCGCATGCTCCAAGAGCGCTTCGGGATTGGCCACGCCACCATTCAGCTAGAGCCGGACGTCTCCCTGAGGAGCGATGCGCTGGGGATTCAAACCACACAGGGAGACGTCGGGCGATGAGCGGGGCGGCGCCGGCCACGCACCCCAGGGGAGGGCGGGGCGTGATGCGTCCGCGAGGGCAGCGTTCGCGGCTCATCATTCTCGGGGGACTCACCCTGGGCCTCATGGCGGTGCACTTTGCGACCCCCGTGAGCCGCCAGGCGCTGCACGACATCGTTGTCCGGATGTTCTACCTGCCGATCATCCTGGGCGGCATGTGGTTCGGGCTCCGGGGCGGGCTGGGGACAGCGGGCCTGATCGTCGCCGTCTACCTGCCCCACGTGCTGCTGGTCGATCACGGCCGGATGACCCTGAGTTACCTCCTGGAGATTCCGATCTTCCTCGCCGTCGGCCTGCTGACCGGCCTCATGGTGGAGCATCAGGAGCAATACCGCCGGGGCCTGGAGGTCCAGGCCGAAACGCTGGCGCGCTCGCATCGAGAGCTGCAGGAGCAGACCCGCCTGCTGCTGGAGAAGGAGGCACAGCTGCGCCGCGCCGACCGGCTCTCCGCGCTGGGGCAGCTCTCCGCGGGTCTGGCCCACGAGATCCGCAATCCGCTGGGATCGATCAAGGGCGCGGTGGAGATCCTGCAGGACGATTATCCAGCCGGACATCCGAAGGCGGAGTTCTACGCCATCATCCTGCGCGAGGTGGCCCGCCTGAACGAGGTGGTGGCCAACTTCCTGACCTTCGCCCGCCCCGCGACCCTGCGCTTCGCGCCGGTGGAGGTGCTCTCGGTGATCAACGACCTGGAGGGGCTGATCTCCGGGCAGGCGCGGGCGCACCGCGTTCAGATCTTCACCGCCTTCCACGACGGCCCGTCGCGGGTCCTGGCGGATGAGGCCCTGCTCAAGCAGGCGTTCCTCAACATCGCGCTGAACGCGCTGGAGGCCATGCCGGAGGGGGGCGACCTGGCCATCTCGACCCGTTTGGCGGGGCCGCAGGACGCGGGGACCTCCCCGGACCAGGCGCGGCCGGAATGGCTGGAGGTGGTCTTCGACGACACCGGCCTCGGCATTGCCGAGGAGAACCTCGGCCGGATCTTCGATCCCTTCTTCACGACCAAGAGGGACGGGACGGGGCTCGGCCTCGCCATCACGCACCGCATCATCGAAAACCATCATGGGGCGATCCGGGTCGTGAGCCAGCCCGGCAAAGGGACCACCTTCGTGGTGACCCTGCCGCTGGAAGGAACCGTGCACGTATGAGGCGGAGAAAGATCCTGGTCATCGATGACGACGAGAGCCTGCGCCGGGTGCTGGAGTACAACCTGGCTCAGGAGGGCTACGCGGTCCTCATGGCATCCAGCGGGGAGCAGGGCTTGGAGCTGCTGAACCGGGAGGGGGCGGACCTGGTGATCACGGATGTCCGGATGGCCGGCATGGACGGACTCCAGGTCATGGAGGCGGTCCGGGCCCAGGACCCCAACATTCAGGTGATCATCCTCACGGCCTTCGGCACCATCGAGACGGCCGTCGAGGCCATGAAGGCCGGCGCCTTCCACTACATCACCAAACCCTTCAACCGGGATGAGCTGAAGTTGACCATCCGGAAGGCGCTGCAGCTCCGGGACCTGGAACGGGAGAACGTGGCCCTCCGGCAGTCCCTCCAATCGCGCGGCAGCCTCCAGAGCATCGCCGCCGACAGCCCGCGAATGCGCCAAATCGTGGAGATGGTCCAGCGGGTGGCACCCACCGAGACCACGGTGCTGATCCTGGGGGAGAGCGGGACCGGCAAGGAGCTGATCGCCCGCGCCATCCACGCCAACTCGCCGCGCGCCGAGGGGCCGTTCGTGGCGATTAACTGTGCGGCCATTCCCGAGAACCTCCTGGAGAGCGAGCTGTTCGGCCACGTCAGAGGGGCCTTCACCGGGGCCATCCGGGACCGGATCGGGAAATTCGAGGCGGCCGATGGTGGGACCCTGTTCCTGGACGAGATCGGCGAGATGCGCCCGGACCTCCAAGTCAAGATCCTGCGGGCGCTGGAAGAACGGACCGTCGAGCGGGTGGGGGACAATCGTCCCATCCGGGTGGATGTCCGCGTGCTGGCCGCCACCAACAGGGATCTCACCAAGGCCATCCAGGCGGGGGAGTTCCGGGAGGACCTCTACTACCGGCTGAATGTGGTGCCGCTGCACATCCCGCCTCTGCGCGAGCGCCGCGAGGACATCCGCGCCCTCACCCAGCACTTCCTGAAGAGCCTGGGGGCCCCGTCCAGGCTGCAGGTCGAGCCGGAGGCGTTTCGGGCACTGGAGACCTACGCCTGGCCCGGCAACGTGCGCGAGCTGGAGAACGCCCTGGAGCGGGCCCTGATCTTCCAGCGGGAGGGTGCCATCACCCTGGCCGATCTGCCCGACTCCATCCGGGCTCCCAAGGCCAAGGAGGCGGCAGCGCTGCCGGTGGATCTGCCCGACGCCGGGCTGTCCCTGGAAGAGGTGGAGAAGGAGCTGATCCTGCGGGCGCTGCAAAAACACGACTGGAACCAATCCCGGGCCGCCCGCTACCTGGGCATCACGCGGCACACCCTGCTGTACCGGATGGAGAAGCACAATATCGCCCGCCCGGGCGGGCGGGGCGCACACGCCGAGGAGGAGCGGCAGGCGAGTCCACACGAAGAAAAGGTAGGGTGAAATACCCCCCGTGACATGGGGGGCGTCCGTGCGCTCAGACGATTCTTCCGAGGCCGCAGACCCGGCGCACATGCTCAACCCTCCGGATGGCATCACAGCGGCGTCGGCACGGCAATCGTGCGCCAGGGGACCCCTCTCGCCGCCGCGGTCTAACCCGAGTGCGTTCCCCCGCTGCCATTGCGCGCATTTTCCTTGACGTGGATACCGCGGGGCAGTAGACGAACGTATGCATGGGCACACACGCGCGCGCAGCGCAATCACCGTCGATAGGCATCCCCCTCGCTGAGCGAGCCGGACCGTGCCGGAGCTGACCTGCGGCATTCTTGGGGGTTGGGGACCGGGTTGACCTGGGGGACGATCAATCTGCTGGTCCGCTCCCTGTCGGGACGGATCACGCCCGTCGGGATCACGGCCACCCGCTCGGTGGTCGGGGGGTGTCTCCTGGTTCTCGCGACCGTGGCGACAGGTCAAGGGCGCGAGATGGCAGAGATGCCGCTGTGGGTTGTGCTGTTGCTGTGGACCTCGGTGCTTATCGCCATGGCCTTTGGCGACACGATGTTCTTTGGCAGCCTGGAGCACCTTGGCGTGACCCGGGCCCTGACCCTGAGCATGGCCAATCCCATGCTGACGACGGTGGTGGGCATCCTGCTCTTGGGCGAGGCCATGACGCTGCCACGGGCCGGCGGAATCCTCATGGTGGTCGGGGGGCTGACTCTGATCATTGCGGGGAAGGGAGAGGGGGGGGCCGATGTCCGGAAGGCCACGCGCCGGGGGCTCCGCCTGGTGCTTCTGGCGGCGGGTGCCTGGGCGCTCTCGGCGATTCTCCTGAAGCCGGCCCTCCAGGCCGTCTCCGTCCTGCCGGCGGCCGCGGTCCGCATTCCCATGGCCGGCCTCGTCCTCTGCCTGACCCCCTGGCCCCGCGGGACGCTGACGGCCATCCGGCAGGCGGACCCGGCGGAACGGACGCGGCTGGCCGCCATCTGTGCCCTGAGCGCCTTGGGCACACTCTGCTTCACCGTTGGAATCAAGTACGGGGGCGTGGCCGTGGGGAACGTGCTGGCCTCCACATCTCCCCTGTTTACCCTGCCCTTCGAGGTGTGGGTTCTGGGCCAGCCCCTGTCGGGAAAGGCGGCGCTGGGCGCGACGACGACCATGATGGGGATCGGTCTCATGAACCTGTAGCTCGGTGCCGGTTCGAAGAAGGCCGCTCCCGGGCGGCGCGCATCGGCCGCGTTGTGTTTTCGGGGGAGTTGGGGTAGGCTACCGCCTTGATCGAGGCCGCCGGAAGAGACGGTGGACATGCACTTGGCGGCCGAGGGCTGGCTGCGCCGACGTTCAATCACCGCCCGGGCGGCAGGGTGACACGAGCCATCGACGATGACTCCGAAGCGTGTTCTGGTCGTGGATGACGAGCCGGACATCCGCGAGGTCGCGCGGCTGGCCCTGGAGGTCGTGGCGGGCTGGACCGTCCAGACAGCCGCCTCAGGTCGGGAAGGGATCGCCATCGCCCGACAAGAGCGTCCGGATGCCATTCTCCTCGATCTCATGATGCCCGACATGGATGGGATGGCCACCGTCGAGGCACTCCGGGCCGATCCGGTTACGCAGGCAATTCCCGCCCTCCTGCTGACGGCCGCGGCCGAGGCAAGGGATGTACGCCGCATTACGGCGCCGACGGTGCAGGGCGTCATCCCGAAACCGTTTGACCCCATGACACTGGCGCAGCAAGTGGCCGCGGCCCTCCACTGGATCATATGAGGCGCGCGGAGAGACGCGGCGAGGCGTGCAAGGCGGTGGCCGGATGGGAGTCGGGGGCTTGCGAGACGCGGTCGCGTGTCCGGCCGGCATGAGGTGAGAAGGGAGGCGATATGAGCCAGGAGACCATTCTGGTCGCGGATGACGACGAGCTCATCGGGCAAATGCTGCACGACTTCCTGCAATCGCGGGGCTTCCATGTCGTGATGAGTCGGGACGCCATGCAGACGAGCATTGCCGTTCGCCGCGCGACGCCGGCGGCGATTCTTCTGGACATCATGATGCCGGGCGGGTCGGGGCTAGAGGTGATGAAGCGGCTCAAAGGGGCCACGGGGGCGAAGAAGATTCCGGTCGTGGTCATGTCGGCGGCCGAGGATCCGGAGCTCCGGCAGAAGGCGATGGATCTCGGGGCGGACGAGTTCCTGTGCAAGCCGCTCCACCTCGAAGAGGTGTATACGCTGCTGTGCCGGCTTCTGGGCAAAGCACCCGGCCCGTCTTCGGCCACCCGCTGAGCGCGCAGGATGCGTGCGGAGGATCCGATCGGGTGCCTGGCGGCAGGGCAGGTCGCGCCGCGCGTCCTGGTGGCGGGCCTGGCTCCCGATCTGTTTTCGTGGTTGCGGCAGCGGTTGGAGGGCGCGTCTGTCGAGGCGGTTCCGGAAGACCTTGCCGCCCTGGATGCTTTGCAGCAGAACGGTCGGCTCCTGCTCGTCCTGGACCAGGCGGGCCTGGGACCGAAGGCCCTGGAACTTCTGGTTCATCTTCGGGCGCATCCGGGGCTTGCCGCGCTGCCGGTTCTCCTGTGCCTCCGCCAGGCCGCACACGAGACCCTGGCCCACGAGCTCACCCGCGGCCTGGGATCGGTGCGCCTCATCCGGCATCCGCTGGATCCAGAGGCATTAGCCCTGCAGGCGGCCGGGATTCTCGGTGTGCCGGTGCCGGCAGGAGGGACCCCAAAGGTGCAAGCCACGGATCGGCTCCTGAAGGCCGTGGCGGGGGTCTGGGAGCGGATGAGGCCGATGATCCTGGCGCGCGTTCCACCCATCGAGGCCGCCGTCGCCGCGCTGCTGGAGGGGAGATTGGAAGAGGATCTCCGGGGTTGGGCTGTGCGCGAGGCGCACAAGCTGGCCGGCTCCCTGGGCACGTTTGGCTTTCCCGAAGGGTCGCGAGTGGCCCGTGAGATTGAGGATCTTCTCCAGGAAGAGCCATTGTCGGAGGGGTCCTCCGGGGCGCGGCTCTCGGAGCTGGCGCTGACCCTGCGGCGGATCCTGGAGCAGCCGCGCACGTAGCGGAGTGCGGCCTGCGGCGACCGGCGCGGGGAACGGGAGAACCGATGCGGATACTCGTTACCGGGGGAGCCGGGTTCATCGGGTCCCACGTGGCCGACGCCTACCTGATCGCCGGCCACGACGTCGGAGTGGTGGATGATCTGTCCACCGGGACGACGGAGAACCTCGACCCCCGTTTCCACTTCTGGCAGCTGGACATCCGCGCGGCCGAGCTCCAGAAGGTCGTGGCGGACTTTCGGCCCAGGGTGATCAGCCATCACGCCGCCCAGATAAGCGTGGTCGTTTCGGCGCGCGAGCCGCGGCTGGATGCCGAGATCAACATTCTGGGATCCCTCAATCTCCTGGAGGCTGCCGTGCGATCGGGAGTCGAGCGGGTGATCTTCGCCTCCACGGGCGGCGCCATGTACGGCGACAGCCAGGCGCCCCCCACGGCGGAGTCGACCCTCGCCTCGCCGCTGAGCCCGTACGGGGTGGCCAAGCTGGCTGTCGAGCGATATCTGCATGCCTTCGGGGCCATGCACGGCCTCCGGGGGGTGGCCCTGCGCTACGCCAATGTGTACGGCCCGCGCCAGAGTCCGCACGGGGAGGCGGGCGTCATGGCCATCTTTTCGAAAGGGGTCCTGGAGGGGCGGACGCTCACGATCCACGGAGACGGCGAGCAGACGCGGGATTATGTCTATGTGACGGACATCGTCCGGGCAAACCTCCTGGCCACAGAGCTTTCCCTGGAGGGAGAGCTCCCCATCTTCAACATCGGGACGGGGCGCGAGACGTCCGTCAACGAGATCGTTCGGCTGCTCGGCGAGGCGGTTGGACGCAGCGTCTCGGCCCGGCATGGTCCGGCCAAGGCGGGCGAGCAGCGGCGCAGCGCCCTGGACGCGAGACTGGCCAAGACCCGGATGGGGTGGGAGCCGGTCATGGAAATCGAGGAGGGCCTGGCCGGCACCTTGGCATGGTTTCGGGCGCACGCGTCCCGGGTGTAACGGACCGGGACGTGTTGGCCTGGCGGCTGTCCGCGCGGGCATCGCGGCAGGCCATCTTAGCAGGCTGCTGAAAAAGGCCCATCTGCCGGGTACCCATCTGATGGGTGCTCATCCTTTGGACGGGTGCCCCGCCCGCTCGCGCGGCTTTGACAAAGCGAAGGGCTCCGTGCTACAAGAGCCCGCCCCGCCGCTCGGGCTCGGGGGGCGGGGTGCGGAGTCGGTTGGCAGTCGGTCGCCGTCCCGTTCGTCCCGGCGGGAGGACAACATGGAGGATCGGTCTTGAGCCGTCCGACAACAAGCTTCAACGTCCTCGTGATCGGCGCCGGCCCCGCCGGCTCGACAGCCGCGGAGCGTCTGGCTGCGAGCGGCTTGGGGGTGGCGGTCCTGGAGGAGCACGCGATCATCGGCGAGCCGGTGGACTGTACGGGCGTAGTCGGAGCCGAGCTGTTTCAGCATTTCGACCTTCCCTCCACGCTTATTGTCGGGAGCGTGGAGGCGGTGACCATCCACTCCCCCGGCGGGATCGCCGCGACGTACCGAGCCCCGGCACCACTGGCTCATATCGTGGACCGCGCCCGACTGGATCAGGCGCTGGCGGCTCGGGCGCAGGAGGCGGGCGCTGCGATCCTGCTCAGGACCCAGGCGCTGGACATCGTTCGCAACGATCGCAGGGTGACCGTGGTGTGCCGTGGGCCCGAGGGCGAGCCCCGCAGTCTTTCGGCCCCCCTGGTGATCCTGGCCGGCGGGCCTCGCTTCACGTTTCAGGAGCGACTGGGGCTCGGCACGTGTTCCCTGCTGTGGCGAAGCGCCCACGCGGAGCTCCCCGGCAACGGCCTGCCCCACGCCCAGGTGTTCCTCGGGCGGGACATCGCCCCGGGCGCGTTCGGGTGGGCGGTACCCATCCGGCGTTCCGGCCACTCCTCCGTGCGGGTGGGTGTGAACAGCCACGCCGACGCGGCCCGCTATCTCCGCCAGTTGTGCGAGACCAAATTCCCTCACCTGCTCCCCTCCGGCGCCCTCTTCCGCTCCCGGTCGTGGGTGGTGCCCATTGTGCCGCTCTCCAGCACCTACGGCGATCGAGTGCTGGCGGTGGGGGACGCCGCCGGACAGGTCAAGCCCACCTCCGGGGGGGGCATCTATTACGGAATGCTGAGCGCCCGGGCGGCGGCGGAGACGGCGATCGAGGCGTTTCGCCGCGGCCGCTTCGGCCGCGACACCTTGGCCGCCTACGAGCAGCGCTGGCGGTCGCGTTTGGGACTGGAGCTCAAGATCGGGACGCTGTTCCGGCGACTCTTCTGCCGGATGGCGGACGGGGACATGGACGACCTGTTTCGCACGCTGCACGCGGATGACCTCTTGGGCCGCATCGCCGGGACCGTCCGATTCGACTGGCACCACGAGCTGATCGCGTTCCTGTTACGCCACCCCAAGGTCGCCCGGATCCTGCTGCGTCGGTGCTGGGATCGAGGATCCGAGCCGCACTTCTCGGACCTTCCGGCGATCTGATCCGGGGCTCCGCTCCGGCGGCAGTGCTCCCCCGCCGTTCCTGTGGACGAGCCGCCGCCCCCCGTGAGCCCCCGGCCGCGGGCCGCGGCCAGCTGGCGCGCGCCGCGAGGACAGCCGGCCGGGTGGCCGGTTGCGCCTGTCGCCTCGGCCGTTCGGCGGCACACCGGGTCCGTGCCGCCGCCAACGACCCGGCCGGCGCCGGCCTGGCATTGACCCGGGCAGCCAGTTCTGGGTACACTACTGGCCAGCGCCGTCCGTCCCGCGCGTTTTCCGGGTAGGGGGAGGACGAGGGGAGAGATGACGTCCCACACACAGGGGCAGGCGCCGATCAACGTCCTCATCGTCGGGGCAGGCATGCACGTCTGCGGCCGCGGCACTCCCGCCTGCGGGACGGTGCTGCCCGCCGTCGTCCAGGCCTACCGGGACGGGTTGGTCAAGCGGATGCTGGTGGCTGCCACCAGCGCCGATTCCATCCAGAGCTGTCGGGAGAAGCTGGGCGTCTTGAACGCCCAGCTGGGCACGGACGCCCGCTTGGAGGGGTTCCCCCAGCGCGGACGCGACCCCGAAGCGTGGCGCGAGGCTCTGGAGACGCTGGGGGCCCGGGGCTGCGTCATCATCGTGGTGCCGGACGACCTCCATGCTCCCGTCGCCGCGGAGGCGATCCGGCGGGGCTTCCCCGTCCTGGTGGAAAAGCCGCTCACCCCGAGGCTGGCCGAGGCCCAGGCGCTGGTGGAGCTCGCCTCTACGGCGGGGGTCTACGGCGCCGTGGACTTTCACAAGCGGTGGGATCTCGTGAACCTGAAGCTGCGCGAGGCGGTGGAGGACGGTCGGCTCGGCTCTCCCCTCTACTCGCTCGTGGAGTATAGCCAGCGCCGGATCATTCCGGAGCAGATCTTTCGCGGCTGGGCGGAGCGGGCCAATCCGTTCCAGTATCTCTGCGTCCACTTTCTGGACGTGCTCGCCTTTGCGCTGTCGGCGGTCCCGCGCCGCGCCATGGCGGTGGGGCAGCGGGCCCATCTCGCCGCTCGCGCCATTCACACGTACGACGCGGTCCAGGCGCTGGTGGAGTGGGAGGTCCCGGGATCCGCAACGCCTTTCGTCTCCGCCTTCGCCTGCAACTGGATCGACCCCAACACAACGTCGGCCCTGTCGTATCAATCGCTGAAGGTGGTCGGCACGCTGGGGCGCTTCGAATCCGACCAGAAGAATCGCGGCCTGCAGATGGTCACGGAATCCGGCGGGGTCGAGGATATCAATCCGTATTTCACCCAGAGCTACCCGGGCGCGGACCGCGCCCGCCGGGAGTACCGGGGGTACGGCATCGACAGCGTTCGGACCTTCCTGGAGGACGTGCGGCGCCTCCGGGACGGGGAGTGCCGGCCCGCCGACTTGGAGCCGCACCGGCCGACCTTGCGGCAGGCCCTGGTCTCGACGGCGGTCGTGGATGCCGTCAACCGGAGCCTGGCCGCCGGCGGGGAGTGGATTTCGATCCGAGTATCCGCGTGAAAACGTCGGGGGAGCCGATCCCCCGCTCTCGGCCTCGCGCCGCCCGACCGGGCGCCGGAGCCGGTTGGCAGAAGGGCCGGGAAGGCACGGCCGATCCCGCCGCCACCCAGGAAGGAGCAATCTGATGCCCGAAACCAAGGTGCTGCTCACGGAGAAGAATCTCCCGACGCACTGGTACAACCTGCAGGCCGATCTGCCGTTTCCCCTGCCCCCCGTGATCCACCCTGGCACCAAGCAGCCCATCGGCCCCCAGGATCTGGCCCCGGTGTTTCCCATGGCCCTCATCGGCCAGGAGGTCAGCCGGGAGCGCTGGGTGGAGATCCCCGAGCCGGTGCGGGATATCTACCGCCTGTGGCGGCCGACCCCCCTGTATCGGGCGCACCGACTGGAGCGGGCCCTGGATACGCCGGCCCGGATCTACTACAAGTGGGAGGGGGTGAGCCCGGCGGGCAGCCACAAGCCGAACACGGCCGTGGCCCAGGCCTACTACAATCGGCAGGAGGGCATCCGCCGCCTCACGACGGAAACGGGGGCGGGCCAGTGGGGGAGTGCCCTGGCATTCGCGGCGCAGCAGTTCGGCCTGGAATGCCAGGTCTACATGGTGCGGATCAGCTACGAGCAGAAGCCGTACCGGCGAGTGATGATGGAGACCTGGGGGGCCCGGGTGACGCCGAGCCCCAGCCAGGAGACCCGGGCCGGGCGAGCCATCCTGGCAAAAGACCCCGACTCGCCCGGCAGTCTCGGCATCGCCATCAGCGAGGCGGTCGAGGCGGCGGTGTCGGGGCAGGCCACCCGGTATTCCCTGGGAAGCGTGCTGAACCACGTGCTGATGCACCAGACCGTGATCGGACTGGAGGCGAAGCAGCAGTTCGAGATGATCGGCGAATCCCCGGATGTCCTGGTCGGCTGCGTGGGCGGAGGCAGCTCCTTCGCCGGATTCACCTTCCCGTTTGTTCAGGACAAGCTGTCGGGGAAGACCCCGCGTCTCCGCATCGTGGCGGTGGAGCCGACGGCCTGCCCCTCCATGACCAAAGGCAAGTATCTGTACGATTTCGGCGATACCGCCGGAACGACCCCGCTCATGAAGATGTACACCCTGGGCCACTCGTTCATCCCGGCCCCCATTCACGCGGGTGGGCTGCGCTATCACGGGATGGCCCCCCTGGTTTGCGTCCTGTACGACCACCAAGTCATCGAGGCGGTGGCGGTCCACCAGAATCCCGTCTTTCAGGCGGCGGTGCAGTTCGCCCGCACGGAGGGCATTCTGCCGGCGCCGGAGCCCTCGCACGCCATCCGCGTCGTCATCGACGAGGCGCTTCGCTGCCGGGAGCGGGGGGAGGGGAAGGTGATCGCCTTCGTTCTGTGTGGCCACGGCCACTTCGACCTGTCGTCCTACGAACGCTACCTGGCGGGGAAGCTGGAGGATTTCGCGCTGCCGCAGTCGGCGATCGACGAGGCCCTCAGCCTGGTCCCCAAGGTGGAGTGAGGGAGGAGCGCATGGCAGAGGCGGAGAATACCCTGGCAGTCTTCGTCGACTTCGAGAACCTCGCCCAAGGGTTCAAGCACGGCAAGGAGGACTTCGACATCCAGCGTGTCCTGGAGCGTCTGGTGGAGAAAGGGAAGGTGATCGTCAAGGTCGCCTACGCGGACTGGAGCCGCTACGCCAAGTACAAGCAGTATCTGCACGAGGCGGCCATCGAGCTGATCGAGATCCCCAAGCGGTCCATGACCGGCAAGAACTCCGCCGACATCCGCCTGTGCGTGGACGCCATGGACCTCTGCTATTCCAAAGAGCACATCGACACCTTCGTGATCGTCTCCGGCGACAGCGACTTCTCCCCCCTGGTCTCCAAGCTGAAGGAGAACGGGAAGCGAGTCATCGGGCTGGGGATGAAAGGCTCGACCTCCACCCTCCTCAGCGACAACTGCGACGAGTTCATCTATTACGAGAACCTGGCCGCCGCCGACCAGATCGTCACCCCCGGCGTTCGGGATATCCCGAAGGAGAAGCGGGAGGTGTTCGAGCTGCTCTTCGAGACCATGACCGGCCTGATGCGGGAGAACAAGGAGATCCTCTGGTCCTCGATGATCAAGGACACCATGAAGCGGAAGCGGCCGGCCTTCTCCGAGCGGGCCTACGGCTACCGGACCTTCAGCGACCTGCTGGAGGACGCCCAGAAGCTGGGCTTCATCACGCTGCGGACCGATCCGACTAGCGGGACGTACGTCGTGGTGGGATTCGCCAAACCGGGGCGCTGAGGCGCCCCGCACGGCCGGGACGGGCGGAGGGCGGACCGGCTCGCGGCCCCGTCAATCCGCCGGGTGCATGTGCTGCAGCCGCTCGAACTCTTCGGCGTGCTCGCGCAGGATGGACAGCAGCTCGTGGACCTTGGCCTCCAGCTGCTGGATCATGCGCTGGTTCCGGATGGCCAGGCGGCGGCGCTCCAGGGCGCGCGAGACCGTGGCCAGCATCATCTCGGTCTTGAACCCCTTGACGATGAAGTCGAAGGCGCCCAGGCGGAGCGCGGCGATGGCATTCTCCGAAGTCGGGTGGGCGGTGATGATGATGACGGGGGAGTCGGGGATCAGCTCGCCGAGGCTGGCCAGAACCTCGAGGCCGGACATGCCCGGCATCAGGATGTCCAGCAGGACGACGTCGATCGGCTCCCGGCGGGCGATCTCGAGCGCCTGGGCGCCGCTGTCCGCCGTGTGTACGAGGTATCCCTTCTCATGCAGGGCGTCGGCGTAGAGCTGGCGCGCCAGCGCATCATCGTCGACCGCCAGGATGACGGGGGCGCTGGACGCGGGGGGCGCCAGGGGGCGGCCCTGGGGGCGCCGGGCATGGCGGTCCGCTTCGCGCGCATGCAAGGAGGCCAACGCTTCATCCAGGTCCCGGTTCAGGTGGCCGACCTTCAGCAGGGCCTCGACCCGGGCCAGGAGCTCAGGGCGCTGGAACGGCTTGGTCAGAATGTCATCCCCGCCCATCGCCAGGGCCCGCTCCTTGTCTCCCACGGTGCTGAGGGCCGTCACGAAGAGGACGGGAATGTCACGGGTCTCGGGGTCCGTCTTGAGACGGGCGCACACCTCGAATCCCGACACTCCAGGCATCATGAGGTCCAGGAGGATCAGGTCGGGCCGCTCGCGCTGCGCCATGGTCAGGCCCTCCTGGCCGCCGCCGGCCAGCAGGACCTCGTATCCTGCCGGGACGAGCAGGGCCTCCAGGAGCTCCAGGTTCTGCGGTTCGTCGTCCACGGCCAGGATGCGGGCGGGCGGATTGCCCTGGGGGGTCGGCATCGGCAGCTCCTCTCGATGGGCGGCTCGCCTGGGCCCGCGGGCGAGCCGGGAACCGGGGACGGGAGGCGCGGACGTTTTTGCCCGCTTCCATGGCCCCTTACCCTAATGCAAACCCGGAAAGGTGTCAATGTCGGTGCCCGGCTTGTTCCCCGGCCTAGCCAATGAGGGATCGGGCCGGTGTGGGCGTGCGGGCAGATCCTGATGGCGGTCATACGCGCCGGGAGCGAACGGATGAAACTGGAGCGGGTCAAGAGGGTCCTCCTCATCCGGCACCGGAGGATCGGAGACGTCGTCACCGTCACTCCCTGCATCCGGGCAATCAAAGAGACCTTTCCGGACGTCCATCTCGCCGTCCTGGTGGACAAGTCCACAGAGGGCGTCCTGCGGGGCCATCCCATGGTCGACGAGCTGATTGTCCTGGACAAGGACGCGTGCCGATCGGCGGGACGCGCCGGCAAACTGTGTAAGGAGGCGGCCTTCTTGTGGGGGCTGCGACGGAGGCGATTCGATCTGGTGATCAACCTGCACGGTGGACCCCGCAGCGCCATCGAGACACTGTGCGCCGGGGCCAGGTATCGTCTGGGTGGGTTCCCGTCCTGGCATCACTGGAACTGGGTGTACAACATCCGGACGCGGCCCCTGCGGGAGGTGCTGGGGGCGGGCGAAGAATCCCATATCGTGCTGCGGCACCTGGCCACGCTCAGGGCCGCCGGAATCACGACCGCCGATACCCGTCTCGTCATGGGAGTCACCGGCAAGGCGCAGGCATCCCTGGATCGGCTGCTGGCGTCTCAGGGGCTGACGGCGGGTCGAGACATCGTAGTCATCTTTCCGGCCTCACGGCGCCGCGACGCGTGCTGGCCCGCGGAGCGGTTCGCCCAAGTGGCGGACTGGCTCGTTCAAGAGTTCGCCGTGACGGTCGTCCTGGTTGCCGGCCCCGGCGAGCGGGCGGTCTGCGGCGAGGTCCGGGCGGCCATGCAGCAGGAAGCCATCGATCTGAGCGGGCTGATCGGCCTCCAAGAGCTGGCGGCGCTGCTGCAGCGCTCCGCGATGTTCATCGGCCTGGACGGCGGCCCGATCCACATTGCGGCTGCCGTGGGGACGCCGATCGTCGGGCTATACGGCCCCACGTCCGATACGTGGCGGCCCTGGACGACGCAGAGCATTCTGGTGCGGCCTTTCAACTTGCGCCAGCGGGCTTCGGGAGAGTGCCCCCAGGCTCCCTCGGCAGGCATGGATGGCATCAGCGTCGCGCAGGTCTGTGAGGCCGTCCGGCGCCTCCGCGCCCGCCTGGGGTCTGCGGGCGGGCACCCGGCGAAGGCGGCGCCAGGGCAGGGCTGACGTTCCGGCCGGCCGGACATCCTTTCGCGAGACCCGCCGCGTGCGGCGGGTTTTTCCTTGACGGTCCAAGACGCCTCGCGGAGAATACGCGCCATCACGGGCGGCTCGGCCATTCGGCGGGCCGAGGGATTGCCTTCCCGGTGGATGGCAGAACGGCCAGCCGCCCGAGCGTTTGCCCACTCCGAGGCCCCCGATGACCGATATCCATTTTGGGACCGACGGCTGGCGCGGCGTCATCGCCGATGAGGTGACCTTCTCCAGCGTGCGCCTGGTGGCGCGCGCCATCGCCCGGTGTGTCTTGGTGGGGGCGAGCGGCGAGGAGGCTCCGCACATCCTGATCGGGTACGACACGCGGTTCCTGTCGCGGGAATTCGCCCAGGCGGCGGCCGGCGTCATGGCCGGGGAGGGGGTCCAGGTCAGCCTGGCGGAGAGCTTCGCGCCCACGCCCGCCCTCTCGTACGCCGTGGTCCGTCTGGGGGCCACCGGCGGGGTGGTCATCACGGCCAGCCACAACCCGCCGCTGTACAGCGGGGTGAAACTCAAGACGGCCTTCGGCGGATCCGCCCCCGCGACCTTCACCCAGGCAATCGAAGAGGAGATCCAGAGGCTGCAAGCGGACAGCCGGGAGCCGGACGGGGAGGGAAATTTCGAAATTCGAAATTCGAAATTCGAAATTGCGTACTTTGATCCCCGCGTCCTCTGGCTGGACCGTCTGGAGGAGCTGGCGGATGTGCCCCGGATCGGGAAGAGCCGGATGCGGGTCGTGCTGGATGTCATGTACGGGGCCGGCCAGGGCCTCCTGGCGGGGCGGCTGCGGCAGGCGGGCTGCGAGGTGCGCGAGCTGCACGCCGAGGTCAATCCGACCTTCGGCGGGCTTCACCCAGAGCCGATCCCCCGGTACATGGGTGCCCTCATCGAGGAGGTGAAGGGCTGGACGGGCCCCAAGCATCCCGTCGGCTTCGCCTTCGACGGGGACAGCGATCGGATCGCCCCCGTGGACGAACTCGGCAACGTGCTCTCTCCCCATCAGACGCTGGCGCTCCTGGTCCGCCACCTCGCGCGCAACCGGCGGGAGCGGGGGGCCGTGGTGAAATCCGTGAACATCGGCCGCATGGTGGAGCTGGAAGCGGCTGCGCTGGGGCTACCCGTGGCGGTCACCCCCATCGGCTTTAAGTACATCGCCGCAGCCATGCGGGAGCATGGTGCGCTAGTGGGGGGGGAGGAGAGCGGCGGGTTCGCTGTGCGGGGGCACATCCCGGAGCGGGATCCGGGCCTGGTGTGCCTGCTGCTGCTGGAGTGCATGGCGATGACCGGCAAGTCGCTCGGCATGCTGGTGCGGGAGATGGAGACCGAGTACGGGCCGCACCGATACGGCCGGATTGACCTGCGCCTCCCGACCCTGGCCGATCGCGACCGGGTGGTGGCGAGTCTTAAGGCGGCCCCCCCGGGGGAGCTGCTGTCCAAACTGGTCCGGCAGGTGGATTCGCTGGACGGGGTGAAGCTAATCCGGGCGGATCACAGCTGGGTGATGCTGCGGGCATCCGGTACGGAGCCGCTGCTCCGCATCTACGCCGAGGCGCCGACGGATGCGGAGGTGGAGAGCCTGCTGATGTGGGGTCGGCGAACGACGCTGGGGGAGGCGTAGGATTCGGATGCCGAACGCGGGATCTGCCAGAGGGATGCCGGTGCGAAGCCGGCCGTTCGAGCGGGAGGAGCGGCCGTGGGGGAATTTCTGCACGCTGGAGGAGGGGCCGGGCTACAAGCTGAAGCGCCTGGTGGTCCTTCCCGGGCAGCGGCTCAGCCTGCAAAAGCATCGCCGCCGGGCGGAGCACTGGGTGGTGGTGGCCGGGACGGCCACCGTGGTGGCCGAGGGGCGGAGCTTCGCGTTGCGGCCCCGGCAGTGCACCGTGATTCCCCGGCACACATGGCACCGCATCGAGAATCGCGGGCGCCGTCCGGTGGTGGTGATCGAAGTGCAGCACGGCGCCTACCTGGGAGAGGACGACATTATCCGCCGGCAGGACGACTACGGACGTGCGGTGGGTCGGGGGGCCACAGCCGGGCGCCGGCGCGGAGTCGCCCGGGGGCAGGGAAGGGGTGAGCGTTCATGAAGCCACTGTACGCGGTGGTGATGGCGGGGGGAAGCGGAGAGCGGTTCTGGCCCCTCTCCACGCCCTCGCATCCCAAACAATTCCCTCCGCTGCTGGAAGGAAAGAGCTTCTTCCAACGCACGGTCGAGCGGGCGGTGCAGCTGGTCGGACGCGAGCGGGTCCTGGTGGCCACCCGGCGCGAGCTCCTGCCGATCGTCCGGGATCAGCTCCCCGACTTCCCCGTCGAAAACTGCGTGCTGGAGCCGGTGGGCCGGGACACGGCGCCGTGCATCGGGCTGGCCGCCCTGCTCATCGAGTACCGGTCCCCGGGCGCCCGCATGCTGATCATGCCGTCCGATCATCACATCAGCCCGTTCCACGCCTTCGAAGAGACGGTCCGGCAGGCCCTGCTGCTTCTGGATCGGGTGGACGGTCTCGTGACCCTGGGGATCCCGCCGACCGGTCCGGAGACCGGATACGGCTACATCCTGGCGGGAGAGGCGGCGCCCGAGCACCCCGCGGCCAGGCGCTGCCAGCGCTTCACGGAAAAGCCGGATCGGACGACGGCCGAACGGTTTGTGGCCGAGGGCCGGTATTATTGGAACAGCGGCATTTTTCTGTGGCACGCCGGCTCCGTCCTGAAGGCGATGGCCCGGTATCTGCCGGAGCACTGGCGCTGCCTGGAGGAGATCCAGCGGGCGCTGGGGACGCGAGAGGAAGCCGGCGTCCTGGAGGAGGCGTTCCCGCGCATGCCCTCCATCTCGGTGGACGTCGGGGTCCTGGAGCGCTCGGATGCGGTCTACATGGTTCCGGCCACGTTCAGCTGGGACGACATCGGGACCTGGACCGCCCTGGGGCGCATCCTCCCCAAGGACCAGAACGGCAACGCCGTGGTGGGACGCCTGGTGGGTCGGGACACCCACGGGTGCGTCGTGTACGGAACGACGCGCCCCATCGTAGCGATCGGGCTGCGCAACCTCGTGGTGGTGGACACGCCCGAGGGCGTCCTGGTCTGCCCGACGGATCGGGCGCAGGAGGTGAAGGAGGCGGTGCGGACGCTGCGGGAGGAGGCCCCATGACGCAGCCGACGGCCCTCATCACCGGCATCACAGGCCAGGACGGCTCCTACCTGGCGGACTGCCTACTCTTGAAGGGGTATCGGGTGGTGGGCATGGTCCGGCGGGCCTCCACCGAGAACTTCGAACGGATCGAGCACCTGCGCGGCCGGGTGGAGATCCGCCAAGCCGACCTCCTGGACCAGCTCTCCCTCATCACCCTGCTGAAAGAGGTCCGGCCCAGGGAAGTCTACAACCTCGCCGCCATGTCCTTCGTCCCCACCTCCTGGGAGCAGCCCGTTCTCACCGGCGAGTTCACTGCCCTGGGGGTGACGCGGATGCTGGAGGCGATCCGGCTGGTGGACCGGGAGATTCGGTTCTACCAGGCCTCCTCCAGCGAGATGTTCGGCAAGGCCCAAGAGGTTCCCCAGACGGAGCGGACTCCTTTCTATCCGAGGAGCCCCTACGGCGTGGCCAAGGTCTACGGCCACTGGATCACCGTGAATTACCGGGAGAGCTACGGCCTCTTCGCCTGCTCGGGCATGCTCTTCAACCACGAATCCCCCCGGCGGGGGAAGGAGTTCGTCACCCGAAAGGTGACCGACGCCGTGGCTCGCATCAAGACTGGCAGGGCCGCCACCCTCTCCCTGGGAAACCTGGCGGCCCGGCGCGACTGGGGCTTCGCCGGGGACTACGTGGAAGCCATGTGGCGGATGCTCCAACAGCCGGCCGCCGACGATTACGTCATCGCCACCGGTGAAACCCACAGCGTCCAGGAGCTGTGCGAGATCGCTTTCGCCCGGGTTGGCCTCGCCTGGCGCGACCACGTCATCGTGGACCCCGCCCTGGTCCGCCCGGCGGAGGTGGATCACCTCCAGGGGGATGCCAGCAAGGCCAAGCGGCTGCTGGGCTGGACGCCCACGGTCTCGTTCCGGCAGCTGGTAGAGATGATGGCCGACGCGGACCTCGCCCGCCAGGGGGCGACGTGAGAGAGGACCGAGGGAGCCTCCAGTGAACGTTTCCGTGATCGGGACCGGGTATGTGGGCCTGGTGACCGCCGCCTGTCTGGCGGAGGTGGGCCATCACGTCGTGGGGATGGATGACGACCGCCAGAAGGTGGCGATGCTCCAGCGGGGGGAGGTGCCCATCTACGAGCCCCACCTCGATACGCTGGTCGCGCGCGCCCGGCAGGCCGGCCGCTTGGCCTTCAGCGGCGACGTGGCTGAGGCGGTGCGCGACGCCGATGTCGTCTTCATTTGCGTCAACACCCCGCCGCTGCCCGGCGGTGACGCGGATCTCTCATACGTGGAGCGGGCGACCCGGCGGATCGCCGAGCACGCCGTCCGGCCGCTCATCCTGGTCGAGAAATCGACCGTCCCGGTCCAGACAGGGCAGTGGATCGAGCGCACCCTGATCGTGTACGGGCGGCGCCCCGGACTGGAGTGCGAGGTGGCCTCCAACCCGGAGTTCACCCGGGAGGGGCGGGCGGTCGAAGACTTTCTCCACCCCGATCGGATCGTCCTGGGGGTGAAGAGCCGGAGGGCGGAACGCGCCCTGCGCGCCCTGTATGGCCCGATCCTGGACGGCGGATTCGCCTGCCCGGTGCACCCCCAGGGGTGCCGGCCCGGCCGGATTCCGGTCCTGGTCACCGACATCGCCAGCGCCGAGCTCATCAAGCACGCCAGCAACTCCTTCCTGGCCCTGAAGATCGCGTTTGCCAATGCGGTGGCGGACATCTGCGAGCGGGCCGGCGCCGACATCGGCCAGGTCGTGGAGGGGATGGGGCTGGACCCGCGGATCGGCCGCGCCTTCCTGAACGCCGGGATCGGCTTCGGCGGCTCCTGCTTCCCCAAGGACCTCCGGGCCTTCGTGAAGCTGGCGGAGCAGCACGGCGTCGATTTTACGCTGCTCAAAGAGGTCGACCGGATCAACCGGGATCGGCGCCACCTGGTGGTGGAGAAGCTGCGGCGCGCCCTCTGGATTCTGCGGGACAAGCGCATCGGCCTCTTGGGGCTGGCCTTCAAGCCCGAGACCGACGATGTCCGGGAGGCGCCGGCCCTCCACATCGCCCGCCTGCTCCTTGCCGAGGGGGCGGCGGTCCAGGGCTACGATCCCAAGGCGGGGGTCAAGGCCCAGCAGGCCCTGCCGGAGCTCGCCGTGCGCCCCGACCCGTACGCGGTCGCCGCCGGGTCCGAGGCCCTGGTCCTGTGCACCGAGTGGCCCGAGCTGGCCCGGCTGGATTGGTCGCGGATGAAGGCCCAGATGGTCCGGCCCCTCATCCTGGACGGGCGGAACGCGCTGGACCCTGAGATGCTGACGGCTTTAGGGTTCGAATATCTCGGGATGGGCCGCCGCGATCCCCGGGCGGCCTCCTCCCGGCGGACGGCCCCATGACCGCCCCCCGCACCCTCGTCACCGGGGCCGCCGGCTTCCTCGGCTCCCACCTGTGCGACCGCCTCCTGGCCGAGGGCCACACGGTGATCGGGATGGACAACCTCTGCACCGGGAGCATGGACAACCTGGCCCACCTCCTGGGCCACCCCCGCTTCCGCTTCATCCACCAGGACGTGACCGAGTACCTGTACGTGGAGGGCCCCCTGGCCCACATCCTCCACTTCGCCTCCCCGGCCTCCCCGGTGGACTACCTCCGCCTCCCCATCCAGACCCTGAAGGTCGGCTCCCTGGGGACCCACAAGGCCCTGGGCCTCGCCAAGGCCAAGGGGGCCCGCTTCCTCCTGGCCTCCACCTCCGAGGTCTACGGGGACCCCCAGGTCCACCCCCAGCCGGAGGGGTACTGGGGCCACGTGAACCCGGTGGGCCCCCGCGGGGTCTACGACGAGGCGAAGCGCTTCGCCGAGGCCCTCACCATGGCCTACCATCGGGCCCACGGGGTGGACACCCGCATCGCCCGGATCTTCAACACCTACGGTCCCCGCATGCGCCCCCACGACGGCCGGGTGGTCTCCAACTTCCTGATCCAGGCCCTCACCGACCAGCCCCTCACCCTCTACGGGGACGGGCGCCAGACCCGGAGCTTCTGCTACGTGAGCGACCTCGTGGAGGGGATCGTCCGGCTCCTCGCCTCGGGCGAGACCGAGCCGGTGAACCTCGGGAACCCCGCCGAGCGGACCATCCGCGACCTCGTGACCGCTATCGAGGCTCTCCTGGGCCGGCCCCTCCAGGTACGCACCCACCCCCTCCCCGTGGACGACCCCCGGGTGCGCCAGCCCGACATCACCAAGGCCCGCGAGCGCCTGGGCTGGGCCCCCACGGTCCGCCTGGAGGACGGCCTCCGGGAGACGCTGGCCTACTTTCAGAGCAAGGGGACCGAGGCGCGATGAGGGGGGGCGGGCGCTGCCTCCGATCGCATCGAGTGTCTGCGATCCCCTGCAATGAGGCGGCGGGGCCACAGGCGTTCGGCAGCAGAGGTGAATAGGCGAGACTCTGAACCGAACAGGGAAGTTAATATCCGGGCGCTGGAGGGCTTCAGCGCCCTCTGTTTTTTTCCGTCCGTTCTGCCGCCATGTGTCCGGTATTGTGCTGGTTCCTCCCCGCCGTTACGTGGAAGCAGCCTGTCAGTCCGAAGGGCAGCAGGCCCAAAACGGGTTGAATTTTCGGCTAAAATAAGATAGCGTAGCCACCGTTTTGATAAGGATTTACGAAGCCATGAACCAGAATCGACTGCAGAAGTATCTGGAGAATTTCCCCCGGAGCCGCGTGCTGGTCCTGGGGGATGTTATGGTGGACGAGTATGTCTGGGGAGCGGTCTCCCGCATCTCGCCCGAGGCGCCCGTGCCGGTCGTGGCGGTTCGGTCGGAGAGCGTGCGGGTGGGCGGGGCTGCCAACGTGGCCGCGAATATCCGGGCCATGGGAGGTGAGGCGCGGATCATCGGGGTGGTGGGCAGCGACGCGCCGGCGGAGCGGCTGATCCACGAGCTGGAGCGGGCGGGGGTGAAGGGAGACAGCCTGGTGGTAGACGGGACCCGACCCACCACGATCAAGAGCCGCGTGGTGGCCGGCAGCCAGCACGTGGTGCGCTTCGACCGGGAGAGCGACGCTCCGCTCAGCCCGGCCGTGCGCGCCCGGCTCATGAGCGAGGTGCGCCAGGCGCTACCCGACAGCGATGTCCTGCTGATTTCCGACTACGCCAAAGGGGTGGTGAGCCCGCCCCTGATCCGCGGCGTCCTGGCCCTGGCGGCCCGGGCCAAGACGCTCGTCGCGGTGGATCCCAAGGTCCAGCACCTCCCCCTCTTTCGCGGCGTGGCCGTGGTAGCCCCCAATCACCAGGAAGCGGCGGCGGCCGCCCGGGTGCTGGTGCGCCAGGAGGCGGACCTCCTCCGGGTCGGGCAGATCCTGCTGAAGCGGCTGCGGGCGCAGGCGGTCCTCATCACCCGGGGGGAGCACGGGATGTCCCTGTTCGAGACCGGGAGGCCGGTGGCGCATATCCCCACCTTCGCGCGCGAAGTGTACGATGTCACGGGGGCGGGAGACACCGTCATGGCCGCGCTGTCGCTGGCCCTGGCGGCCGGAGCGAGTATGTACGAGGCGGCGGTCGTGGCCAACTTCGCCGCCGGCGTGGTGGTGGGGAAGCGCGGCACTGCCACGGTGAGCCAGCCGGAGCTGCGAAGCGCCATGCAGGACGGCCGGCCGGGGCGGCACCCGGCCCGGCGGCTGCCCGCCCGGCCGGAAAGGTCGAGGCCGTGAGCCCGCGCGTGGTCGGCATCATTCCGTCCCGCTTCGCCTCCAGCCGGTTCCCGGGCAAGGCGCTGGCGGATCTCTTTGGGAAGCCTCTGGTGCAGCATGTGGTGGAGCGCGCCAGCCGGGCCTCGCTGCTGGACGAGGTCCTGGTGGCCACGGATGACGCGCGGATCCTGGAGGTCGTGCAGGGCTTCGGCGGGAAAGCCTGCATGACATCACCGAAGCATCCCTCCGGAACGGACCGGATCGCGGAGGTGGCCCGCGACCTGGAATGCGACCTGGTCGTCAACATTCAGGGAGACGAGCCGCTGCTCGATCCGGCGGTGATCGACAGCGCGGTCGAGCCGTTGATCCGCGAGCAGACTGTTCCCATGGGGACGCTGGCATGCCCCCTGGGGGCGAGCGAGGCGGCCGATCCCAACAAGGTCAAGGTCGTTCTCGATCGGGAGGGCTTCGCGCTCTATTTTTCCCGCGCCCGCATCCCGTACCTGCGGGATGAGGTGCCCACGGAATGGGCGCGGCCGTACCTGCTCCATGTCGGGCTCTACGTCTACCGCCGCGAGACGCTGCTCGCCCTGGCAGGCTTGCCGCCCACACCCTTGGAGGAGCAGGAGCGCCTGGAGCAGCTGCGGGCGCTGGAACACGGTATTCGGATCCGGGTGGTGATCACCGAGCATCGCAGTCTCGGGGTGGATACGCCGGGGGACCTGGAGCGCGTCCGGCGGCTCATGGCGAGGCAGGAGTAGGTTCGAGGTTCGAGGTTTGAGGGTGGGGAGAGCCTCGAACCGCAGCACCTTGAGTCGGAACGGCGCAAGCGCGGAGGAGCGATGGCGACGAAGTACATATTCGTGACCGGCGGCGTGCTGTCCTCGCTCGGCAAGGGCCTGGCCTCGGCCTCCCTCGGCTGTCTGCTGGAGAGCCGGGGGTACACCGTCACGCTGCTCAAGTGCGACCCCTACATCAACGTGGACCCGGGGACCATGAGCCCGTTCCAGCACGGCGAGGTCTTCGTGACGGACGACGGGGCGGAGACGGACCTGGACCTGGGCCACTATGAGCGGTTCACGGAGGCCCGGCTGACGAAGCACAACAATATCACGACGGGCCAGATCTACTTCTCGGTCATCACCAAGGAGCGACGGGGAGACTACCTGGGCGGCACCGTCCAGGTCATTCCCCACATCACGGACGAGATCAAGCGTGGCATCCTCCGGGTGGGCAAGGACGTGGACGTCACCATCGTGGAGGTCGGCGGGACAGTCGGCGATATCGAGAGCCTGCCCTTCCTGGAGGCGGTCCGGCAGCTCAAGGCGGACGTGGGGCGCGAGAACGTGCTGTATGTGCACTTGACCCTGGTGCCTTACATCAGCGCGGCGGGCGAACTCAAGTCCAAGCCGACCCAGCACTCCGTCAAGGAGTTGCTGGAGATCGGAATCCAGCCGGACATCCTGCTGTGCCGGGCGGATCGGGAGCTGCCCAAAGAGCTGAAGAAGAAAGTCGCCCTCTTCTGCAACGTGTCGGAGCGGGCGGTCATCACCGCACGGGACGTGGGGACCATCTACGAGGTGCCGTTGAACCTGCACCGGGAGGGGCTGGACGGGCTGGTCCTCCAGATGCTGGGCCTGCCGGAGCGGGTGCAGGACCTGTCGGGGTGGGAGCGCATCGTCCACACGCTCCAGCACCCGTGCCGCGAGGTGACCATCGCCGTGGTGGGCAAGTACCTGGAGCTCCGGGACGCATACAAGAGCCTGAACGAGGCCATCACCCACGGGGGGATCGCCAACGACTGCCGGGTGACCATCAAGCCGGTGGACGCGGAAAAGATCGAGCGGGACGGACCCAAGGAGTACCTGTATGATGTGACGGGGGTGCTGGTTCCGGGGGGGTTCGGCAACCGGGGGATCGAGGGAAAGATCGCAGCCATCACCTATGCGCGCGAGGAGCTGATCCCGTTCTTCGGCATCTGCCTGGGGATGCAGTGCGCGGTGATCGAATATGCCCGGAACGTGTGCGGCCTGACCGGGGCCAACAGCCGGGAATTCGACCCCCACACCCCGCATCCGGTGATCGATCTCATGCCCGATCAGCACGGGATCACCAACCTGGGGGGCACCATGCGCCTGGGCGCGTATCCCTGCCAGCTGGTGCCGGGCTCCATCACCAGCCGAACCTACGGCGCCCAGGAGATCTCGGAGCGTCACCGGCACCGGTATGAGGTCAACAACGAATACCGGGAAACCCTGGAGCAGCACGGCCTCCTGCCGAGCGGTTTCTCTCCCGACGGGACGCTGGTGGAGACCATCGAGCTGCCGTCCCACCCCTGGTTCGTGGGCGGGCAGTTCCACCCCGAATTCAAGTCGAGGCCGCGGCGCCCGCACCCGCTCTTCCGGGAGTTCATCCGGGCGGCGCTGGGCTACCAGGAGCAGAAGGCTCGCAATGGAAAACCGACAATGTAAAACCGACAATGGAAAACCGGCCGTGGACGATCCGTCTTGCCGCTGGCCGGTTGTCGGTTGTCAGTTTGGAATTTTGCATTGAGCACGACTGAAGTGCGGGTGGGTTCGATCCGGATCGGGGGCGGGAATCCCCTGGTCCTCATCGCCGGCCCCTGCGTCATCGAAGGCGAATCGCACCTGCTGCATCTGGGAGAGCGCCTCCGGGCGATTTGTGAAGCGGCAGGCGTGCCGCTGGTTCTCAAGGCGTCCTTCGACAAGGCCAACCGCACCTCGCTCGGCTCGTTCCGCGGACCGGGATTGGCAGAGGGCCTCCGGATCCTCGGCAAGGCCCGGGCGGAGCTCGGCCTGGCCGTCCTGTCGGATGTGCACGAGCCGGACCAGGTCTCGGCCGCAGCGGAGGTGCTGGACGTCCTGCAGATCCCCGCTTTTCTCTGCCGTCAGACCGACCTGCTGCTGGCGACGGGACGGACCGGGAAACCCGTCAACGTGAAGAAGGGTCAATTCCTGGCGCCGGAGGACATGGCCAACGTCGTGGAGAAGATCCAGTCCACGGGAAATCGCCAGGTGCTGCTCACCGAGCGGGGGACCTGCTTCGGGTACCACAATCTGGTCGTGGACATGCGCGGCCTGGTGGTGCTGCGGCGGCTGGGGGCCCCGGTGGTGTTCGACGCGACCCACAGCGTCCAGCTGCCGGGGGGCGCTGGGACGGCCTCGTCCGGCGAGCGGGAATTCGTCGCCCCCCTGGCGCGGGCGGCGGCGGCGGTGGGCGTGGACGCGCTGTTCCTGGAAGTGCACGAGGACCCGGACCGGGCGCCGTCCGACGGGGCGAACATGGTTCCGCTGGAGGCCTTGCCGGGGCTTCTGGCCGGGGTCACGACGATCTCGCGGGCCCTGGCCCGGCCGGGGAATGCATGAGACAGTACGTCCGCCTGCTGCGCTACGCCTTTCCATACCGGTTCCGGATCGCGGTGTCCGTCAGCTGCCTGGTCCTCGCCTCGCTGCTGAACGCGCTGTCGGTTGCCTCGCTCCAGCCGGTTTTCGACGGCCTCTTCAGTGGGAAGGGGCAGCGGATGCTGAGCTTGCCCCCGGCACTTCAAGCGTGGCTAGGGGGCTGGCTGGATCGGGCCCAGCTCTTCATGCAAACCCACCAGATGAGCGTGCTCACCTTCCTGGCATGGTTACTGCTGGTAGTCCTGGTCGTGAAGGCGCTGATTGGTTACGTCAGCGGCTACCTCATGGCGGATGTGGCGCAACGGATAGTGACGGACGTCCGGGAGGAGCTGTACTGCCACCTGCACGATCTCTCGCTGGCCTTCTTCCTGCGCCGGAATACCGGCGAGATCGTCTCGCGGGTGACGAACGACGTGGAAGCGCTGGGAGCGGCCGTCACCGATCTCTTCCGGAACACTTTGCGCGAGCCCTTCACCATCGCCGGGCTGGTCGCCCTCCTGTTCCTGATCCACTGGCCCCTGGCGCTGGGCTCGATGGTGATCTTCCCGATGACCGTCATTCCCATCGTCAAGTTCGGCCAGAAGATCCATCGCCGCGGGACGCGGGTGCTGGAGCGGCGAGCCGAACTCTCGACCGTTCTCCAGGAGGGGGTTACGGGCGTCCGCATCGTGAAGGCCTTCGGCATGGAGGAGTACGAGGTCCAGCGCTTCCGCGCCAAGAACCGGGAGCTCTTCCGAGCCATGATGCGCATCGTCCGCGTGGACGCCCTGTCGGGGCCGATCATGGAGATCCTGGAGGCCGTCGGCGTCGTGGCCGCCGTCTGGCTGGGCGGCTTCATGGTGTTTCGGGGCGAGCTGACCCCCGGGGGCTTCATGGCGTTCCTGGGCGCGCTGGCGTCCCTCTACACGCCCATCAAGCGCCTCAGCGCGGTGAACAACAACATCCAGCGCGGCATGGCGGGCGCGCAGCGCGTCTTCGAGGTGCTGGACCAGCAGCCGGAGGTAGCGGAACATCCCGCGGCCCGACAGCTTCCCCGGGTCAAGGAGAGCGTGACCTTCGAGCACGTCAGCTTCGCCTACGAGGCGGGACGCGACATCCTGCGGGACATTCATTTCCAGGCCAAGATGGGCGAAATCGTGGCCGTGGTGGGGGCGAGCGGCGTGGGCAAGAGCACCCTGGTGAACCTGATCCCGAGGTTCTTCGATCCCACCTGCGGCCGCGTCCTGATGGATGGCGTGGATATCCGGGAGGTCACGCTGGCATCCCTCCGGAGCCAGATCGGCATGGTCACGCAGGATACGATCCTGTTCGACGACACGGTGGCCAACAACATCGCCTACGGCCACTCGGGCCGCACCGGCGGGGACCGGATTCGGGAAGCGGCCCGCCAGGCCAACGCGGACGACTTCATCCGCGAGCTTCCCGACGGGTACGCCACCCAGATCGGCGAGAAGGGGGCCCGGCTCTCCGGCGGCCAGAAGCAGCGCATCGCCATCGCCCGGGCGATCCTGAAGGATCCTCCCATTCTCATCCTGGACGAGGCCACCTCGGCCCTGGATACGGAGGCGGAACGGCTGGTGCAGGAGGCGCTGGAGCGGTTGATGCAGAACCGGACCACCTTCGTCATCGCCCACCGGCTCTCGACAATCCGGGGCGCCGACAAGATCCTGGTGTTGAAAGACGGCGCCATCGTGGAGTCGGGATCGCACGCGACACTGCTGGCGAAGGGAGAGGTCTACGCGCAACTGTACGAGGCTCAGCTGATGGCCCCCCACGGGGCTCCGTGATCGCGGCCCACCCGGGTCGGTGCAGGGCCGTCGAGGAAAGGCATGGGAGCACTGAAGTCTCCTGTGTGGTGGACTGAGGTGCGCCGAGCGTTAAGAAGGGTGCGGCTCGCACTCCGACGTCCATTTGATCGTCGCCGGGCCTTTCGGCGGCTTCGGCAGTACCACGCGCGACCGCGCACCCTGGAGGAAGTCGTGGCATGGGCGATGGACTTCGGCGGGCGCAAGGGCTTCGCTGTCAAGATGGGGCAGATCCCCTCAGAGATCACGCAATTGGCACGGGCAGTGGCGGCGCTGAGGCCGAAGACGATCCTGGAGATCGGCACGGCGCGCGGGGGCACACTGCTCCTCTGGTCCAGCCTGGCGTCAGGGCGAGTCATTAGCTGTGATATTCAGGATATGCGCTCTAGGGCCTGCTTCTATCAGGCCTTTCCGCCGCCGGGGTCCAGTTGCCAGGTAATTCTGTTGAGTGGGGATTCTCATGATCCGATCTTTAGGAAGCGGGTGGCTGGGACACTGGGCGGAGAACGAGTGGATCTCCTGTTCATCGACGGGGATCATACGGAGGCGGGGGTGACTACCGACTACTATGACTACCGCGAGTTCGTGCGCCCCGGAGGTATCATCGCCCTACACGACATTGTCGAGAGCCAGCCGCTGCCAACCAACCAGGTCTTCCATCTCTGGAAACGGATCAAACAAGAGGCCGACACCGAGGAGTTTGTGGATGACCCGGAGCAGTGTGGTTATGGAATCGGTGTTGTGCGCGTTCCAGAAGAGGCGGGGATTTGCAGCCAGACGGGCATCGCCACCGACGTAGGATAACGATCCGGTGCAACAATTTCTCCCCGTCTTTCTCGTCGGATGCTTCCGCGGCCAGAACCCCACGGCGAGGTGCGGATCGTCGCCGGAGGGCGACTGGGTGGACGAACCCTCCCTCTGAAGAGGCGGCTTCTCGCGCTTAGGCGACAGGTCGGAGGCTCTCCCTCCTCCTTTTCGGCGATTCGCCCCTGGCCTGGATGGCAGGCGCGCAACGCCATGACGGCAGATAAGGATCCGATGCCTCCGCCCCAGCGGATACTCTGCATCAAGTTGAAGCATATCGGTGACGTTCTCCTGATGACGCCGGCCTTCCGGGCTCTGAGGCGCGCCTGGCCCGCAAGCACCATAGCGGCGTTGGTGCCTCGCGGGACGGAAGATGTGCTGACCGGCAATCCGGATCTTGCCGCGATTTTCACGTTTGATCGCAGGGCATGGGTGCCGGGGAACTGGAGGCTCGTCCGATCCTTGCGGCGCTTCGAGCCGGATCTCGTTCTGGAGATGGGGCAGGGAGATCGGGAGGCGGTCCTCGGCTGGCTGTCGGGGGCGCCCCGACGCCTGGGCTACGCCCCCGCAGGGTCAGGGGGATGGCGCCGGCTGCTTCTCACCCGGACGGTGCCCTGGAACGGGGTGCAGCACGTTGTGGAGACGAACCTCGATCTGGTACGGGCCTGCGGGGTCCCCGCCGACGCGTCCCGCCCGGTCTTGGTCGTGCAGGCTCCGGCGCGGGCGGAGATGGCGGCGCGCGTCCAGACCGACCGACCCCTGGTCGTTGTCCATCCCGTCTCCCGATGGTTGTTCAAGGCGTGGCCGGAGGCTGGGTGTGCGGAGGTCATTACGCGGCTGATCCGGGACGCCGGAGTCGCGGTGGCTGTCACCAGCGGCCCCGCACGGGCGGAGGTGGAGGCTGCGGCCAGGATCCTGGCCCGGGTGGAAGCACCTGTCATCAACCTAGTGGGCCGGACGACCCTTCACGAGCTGGCAGCGGTCCTCGAGCGGGCCGTGCTGTTTCTCGGGGTGGACTCGGCTCCCATGCACATGGCGGTCGCCCTGGGACTTCCGGTGGTGGCTCTCTTCGGCCCGTCGGGGGAGCACAATTGGGGCCCCTGGGGGCAGGGCCACGCCGTCGTTTCCAGCCCGTATCTGTGCCGGCCGTGCGGGAAAGACGGATGCCTCGGAAGCAAACGGAGCGACTGCCTGGAGGCGGTTTCTGCCCGGATGGTGTGGGAGGCAGTTGCACCGATCCTGAGCCGGGTGCCGGCCCCACAGGCAGGCCACACATGCGCAGGCCGATCTCCGTAGCCATCATCACGCTGAACGAAGAGCGAAACCTGCGCGCCTGCCTGGACAGCGTCAGGTGGGTGGACGAGATCGTGGTCTGCGATTCGGGCAGCGCCGACCGGACGCTAGCTGTCGCCGACGAGTATGGCGCCCGGACGTTCCGGGACGCCTGGCGCGGCTTCGCCGGCCACAAGAATCTGGCGGTGGAGCGATGCAGCCATCCCTGGGTTCTCGTCGTGGATGCGGACGAGCGGGTCCCTCCGGCGTTGCGGGAAGAGATCGAGGGGGTCCTCGAGGAATCCGAGCCGTGCGCCGGGTACCTGCTCCCCCGCCGAAGCTATTTTCTGGGACGCTGGATCCGCGGCTGTGGCTGGTATCCGGATGAGACGGTCCGTCTGTTCCGGAAGGGTTGCGGCCGATTTTCGGATCGCGCCGTCCATGAAGCCGTGGTGGTGGACGGACCCGTAGGACGACTGCGTTCTCCCCTGGAGCATTTCACGTACGATTCCGTCAGCGCCTTCCTCCAGCGGATGGATCGATACTCGGCGCTGGCGGCCGAGGAGCTGCATCGGGCGGGGAAAGTCCCGCACTCCTGGGATCTGGCGGGGCGACCGGTCTGGACCTTCCTGCGGATGTTCCTCCTGCAGGCCGGCTGGCGGGACGGGTGGCGGGGCCTGGTGCTCTCGGGTCTGTACGCGGCCTACAGCTTCAGCAAATACGCCAAGCTCTGGGAGCTCGTGTCGAAAGAGGGCTAGCGCGATGGGACCCCCAGCCTGGCCCTTGGGGCGGTCTCCCCGGGTCCTGGGCGAGCGGAGCGCGCGGACGTGCTCCTCGGATATGCGAGGGCACGTCGGTGAGTCCGGGTCGAGCATGAGATCAGCGGAAGGGCTCAGCATCCTCCATTCGGAATCCTCCCTGGGCTGGGGCGGACAGGAGATTCGGATCCTGGCTGAGCTCACGGGTCTGGCGCAGCGGGGATGGCGGACGGGCCTGCTGGCCCGTTCTGGGAGCCAGATCATGGAGCGGGCGCGCGCCGCGGGGGTGCCGGCGTGGGAGGTACAATTCCGCCATGCCCTGGACCTCCCTTCGGCCATGCAGGCGGCGCGCTTTCTGCGCGCGGTGGCGGCGGACGTGCTGGTGACCCACAGCTCCAAGGACAGCTGGGTGGGGGCGTGGGCCGGCCGGCTGGCCGGGGTGCCGCTGGTGCGGATGCGGCACCTGGCGATCCCGGTGAGGCGGAACCCTGTCTCGCGGCTGGTCTACACGCGCCTCTGCCGGCGCATCGTGACCACGGGGGAGGGCGGCCGGCAGCTGCTGATCCGCGAGATCGGGGTGCGGCCCGACCGGATTGTGGCCGTCCCGACCGGCGTGGACCTGGAGCGCTTCGACCCGCGGCGGGTGGAGGGGGGCGGGCTGCGCCGCGCCTTGGGCATACCCGCCGGGACACCCGTGGTGGGGATGGTGGCCGTGCTCCGCAGCAAGAAGGGCCACCGGTATTTCGTGGAGGCGGCGCGCGAGGTGGTGCAGGTCCTGCCGCGCGCCCGCTTCCTCATCGTGGGGGACGGTCCGATGCGGGCGGCCGTGGAGGCGTGGATCGCGGAGGCGGACCTCTCCGGCTCCGTGCGGCTGCTGGGACATCGGGAGGACATGCCCGAGGTGATGGCTGCGATGGACGTGGTGGTGCTTCCATCGCGCCGGGGCGAGGGTGTCCCCCAGGCCCTCACGCAGGCCCTGGCCATGGAACGGCCGGTGGTGACCACCCAGGTCCCCGGGGTATTGGAGGTCGTGGAGGATGGGGTCACCGGCCTGGCGGTGCCCCCCGAGGATGGGTCCGCCCTCGCCAAGGCGGTGCTTCGCTTGCTGGAGAGGCCGGAAGAGGCAAAGGCCATGGGCCGGGCTGGGCGCCGGCGGGTTGCCGCCGGCTTCAGTCTGGAACGGATGCTGGATCGTGTGGAGGCCGTGTACCGGGAGGTCGCGGCGATGCACATCGCGCCGCCGGAGTCCGGGGCTTCCGGCGGCAGGCGCCTGCGGAGGCTGCAGTAATGGGCCGGCTGCTTCCGGCGCTGATGTACCACCACGTCATCCTGCGCGGCGCCGACCGGCTCACGGTGGACCTGGCCGGTTTCGAGGCCCAGGTGCGATACCTCAGGGAGCGCGGGTATGCGATGCTGCACGCCGCCGAGTTCGTGCGATGCCTGCGCGGCGAGGCCCCCGCCCCCGAGCGCGCCGTGCTTCTCACCATCGACGACGGGTATGTGGATACCTGGGCGTATGCCTTTCCTATCCTGCACCGATACCAGGCCAAGGCCACCCTCTTCCTGGTGACCGGTTGGGTCTCGGAGCGGTCAGGGCGGCGCCCCACCATCGACCCCGTTGACCCGGTGAGCCCGCCCGCCGGCTTGCCCGCTCAGCCGACCCACGATGCCGGATTTGCGGAGCTCCGCCGCCTGGGCGCCGCCTCGTCGCTGGCCTTGACCTGGGACGAGGTGAGGTGCATGCACCAGAGCGGGCTGATCGATGTGCAGTCGCATACGCACACGCATCCGCTCTGTCGGGTGGGGCGGGAGATTGACGAGTCGTCGTTGCGGGACGAGCTGCGCAGGTCCCGGGCCGTGATCGAGAACCGCCTGGGGTCATCCTGTCGGTACCTCTGCTGGCCGCGCGGCTGGTTCAACGAGGCCGCTGTCCGCATCGCGCGAGAAGAAGCGTACGAGGCCTGCTTCAGCACGAGGCCCGGAGCCAACGCCCCGGGAGCGGATCTGGGGGCCCTCCGGCGGATCGACGTGAAGCGAGGAACGGTCGGCTGGCTGCGGACCCGGCTGTTCATCTACACGCGTCCGACCCTGGCGGCCTGGTACCTGCGGATTCGTGGCAAGGGTCACCACGTGCCGACCCGAGGCGAGAAGGGCGGGGCTGCTCGGCGGGCGGATTGAGTCCTTCGATTCATACATTCGGCAACGAATGTATTCACTCAGGACTCCGTGCTGAGCGAGCGTTCTTCACTGGATCGCCCGGCATGAATACGGAGCTGAAATTGCGGGTCGAAGCACTGAGCGCAGACGGGAGAGGAGCAGGCGCGCGTCCATGCGAATCGCTTTGATTCGACGGCGCTATATGCCGTTCGGCGGCGCCGAGCGCTATACCGAGGCTCTCGTGCGGGGGTTGGCCCGGCGCGGCCATGACGTGCACCTCTTCGCCGAACGCTGGACACTGGAAAGGGGAGCGACGCCGGCTGCCTCACTGCACCGGATCCGGGTCCCGCCCGGTCCTTCCTTCCTGCAGGTGCTGGCCTTTGCGCGCGGGGCAGCCCGGGCCGTGGCGAAGGAGCGGTTCGATGCCGTCGTCAGCTTCGAGCGCACGCTGCGCCAGAGACGTCTACCGAGCCGGCGACGGCTGCCACCGGGAGTGGCTCCGCCGCCGCGGGGCAACCCTGCCGCCGGCCCGGCGCGCCCTGGTGTGGGCGAATCCGCTTCACGCGGCCTATCTGTGGCTGGAAGGCCGGATCTTTCGCGACCCGCGCTGCCGCCTCATCATCGCCAACTCACAGCGGGGCCGGGACGAGATCGTGGCCCATTACGGGACGGACCCCGGGCGCATCGCGGTGCTGTATACCGGCGTTGATCTCGAGCGGTACCACCCCCGCGGCCGGGGCGCCCGCGGTCCGACCATGCGGCGGACGCTGGGGCTCGCCGACGAGGAGATGGCGCTCCTGCTGGTGGGCTCGGGCTTCGAACGGAAGGGCGTGGGGCCCCTGCTGGCCGCCCTCGGGATACTGCGGCGTGAGGCCGCCGACCTGCGCTGCCGTCTGGTGGTCGCCGGCCGGCGGGAGGGCCGGTACCAACGGATGGCGCGGCGGCTCGGCGTGCGGGAGGTCGTGACATTTCTGGGAGGATCCCACAACGTGGCGGATCTGTATGCCGCCGCGGACGTGTTCGTGCTGCCCTCGCTCTACGACCCATTCAGCAATGCCTGCCTCGAAGCCATGGCGGCAGGGCTGCCGGTCGTCACCAGTCGCGGCAACGGAGCCTCGGAGCTGATCCGGGGGGGCACCGAAGGCCTCGTGCTGGAGGACCCCACCGACCCCTGGGCGATCGCCGCCGCGCTTTTCTCCCTGCGGGAGCCGACGGTCCGGGCTGCCATGGGGAGGGCCGGCCGGCAGCGGGCCGAGGAGCTGCCGTTCGACCGCCACATCGAGCAATTCCTGGCGCTGATCGCGGCGTGAGAGGAAGCGGGAAATGCTCAAAGTTGGGCTGGTTCGCGATAACAAGATCAACGCCTGGACGTTCCAGCGTGAAGAGTGCCTGGCGGATCGCCTGGACATGACACTCTTCGTCGGGGAGCGGAACGATTACGACGTCGGCCAGATTCGCATCCCGAAGCGGTTTCTCACGCACCGGGAGGAGCTGCGCCTGGCGGCCCGCAGCCCGCGCCTGGCCTGGACCCGGATGCGGCGGTCGCCGTTTCGACGTGCGGACTTCTACTACCACTCGCTGCGCAAGCACCTGCTGGGGTTTGACCTGGTTCACTCGGGGGATTTTCTGCGCTCGGCCTACACCCTCGCTGGTCTGCGGGAGGAGCTGGGATTCCGGCTGGTGCTCAGCTGGTGGCAGAACATCCCCCGGTACGACATGTTCCGGGAGAAGGATGCCTTCTGGTACGCCGAGGTCGTTCCGCATGTGGACGCCTTTGTGCCTTATACCGAATCCGCGGCGCACGCCTTGCGCATGGAGGGCGTTCCCGCAGACAGAATTCACATGATCTATCCGGGCGTGGACCTCCGGCGCTTCGTGCCAGGACCGAAAGATGCGAGCCTGATGGGCCGCCTCCAGATCCCGGCAGATGCATTCGTGATCGCCTATGTGGGGAAGCTCGTCTCTCACAAGGGGGTCTACGTCATTCCCTACGCGCTCAAGCTGCTCGCCGATGAAGGCCTCACGAACGTGCACGTGGTCGTGGCCGGCCGCGGCGCCCAGCGGGCCACCTTGGAGAAGCTGTTGGGCATCTGGAACATGGCGGATCGCTTCCACTTCCTGGATTTCCTCGGATATCAGGAGGTGCACCGGGCTCACAGCATCGCCAACGTCTTCGTCCTGCCAAGCTATCCCACATTGACCTGGCAAGAGCAGTTCGGTTTCGTCCTGGCGGAGGCCATGGCCTCCGGGAAACCCGTGGTGGCAAGTGCCAGTGGTGGGATCCCCGAGGTGGTGGGGGATGGCGGCTTGCTCTTCCCGGCGGGAGACTTCGCGGGACTGAGCCAGCAGCTGCTTCGGCTCATACGGGACGCTGCGTTCCGGGCAGAGCTGGGGGGAAAGGCCCGGGCCAGGGCTGAGGCCCTCTTCGATCCGGCCAAGAACGCGGAGGCCCTCGGCGAGCTGTATCGGCACGTCATGCGGACGTGAGCGGGATGCACCCGGCGCGCGCAGGTCGGTCCTCCGCCGAGCCCGATGGGGGCCGGATGCGGAGGAAATAGTCGCCTCGAATGGGTTCGCCGGGAGGGCAGTCTGTTCTGGTGAGCGGGAGCCGCGGGAAACTCTCATGGATTTGCTAGAGGGCCCTCTGGTTCGCCTATTTCGCATGGTGAAGGCGTGCGACCGGCGGCGCACGGAGCTGGGGTGTCTCGACCGGGCGCAGGTTCATCGGATCCTGATGGTCTCTTCCACCGGGATCGGGGACGCGCTCTTTTCCACGCCCGCCATCCGGGCGATGCGAGAGGCATATCCGGATGCCTACATCGCCGGCATGTTCCGCCACCGGCATGCAGGTCTCTTCCGGAACAACCCGCACCTGGATGCCGTGATCCCGTACTACGGCAAATACCGCCGGGTGCTGAGGACGGTCGCGGCGCTTCGGCGTGAGCGATTCGATGTGGCGGCGATCGTGCACGGGAACGATCCGGACATCATCCCTCTCGCCTATCTCTCGGGTGCCCGATTTGTTGTGAGGATTCCGAATGAGTCCACGCGGTTCCGGTTCCTGCTGTCCAACCCGGCCCTGACGCCGGCGAACGGCCCCCTGCCGGGTCAGCACGTCCTGGACGGCCGGCTGCGCATCGCGCGGCTCTTGGGGGCGTGGGCCGATCATCGGGAGATGGTCCTGAAGGTCGACCCGGCATCGGCGGAGGCCGTGGCGACCTATCTGGAGGACCGGGGGATACGGCCGGAGGATGGCCTGGTGGGTTTCCAGGTCGGGGCGTCCACGCCGAGCCGGATGTGGTTCGGAGAGAAATTCGCCGAGCTTGGACGCCGCCTCCTGAAGCGGCATCCTGGGCTGCGCGTCGCCATCACGGGCTCCCCCGAGGAAGGTGAATACTGCCGGATGGTGGCTCGGGCGATAGGGGACGATCGCCGTGTTCTGGTGACAGCGGGGGATCTCAGTCTGCCCCAGGCGGCGGCGCTGGTGGATCGGCTGTCGGTGCTGGTCGCCTCCGACACGGGCACGCTGCACATGGCCGTCGCCCTCGGGCGGCCCGCGGTCGCCCTCTATGCCATGGCCGATTCGCGGATCACGGGTCCCGATCCGTCGGACCCCCGCTACCGGATCATTCAGAAGTGGAGGACGTGCGACCCCTGTGTCGGGAAGGCCTGTCCGTTCCCCATCTGCATGGGAAACATCACGGTGGATGAAGTGGAGGCCGCCGTGGGGGAACTCTTGGAGGGCGCCGCGGTTGCCGCCGATCCGCGGGTGAGGGGCCCCGCATGAGGGGGGAGACGGGATCCGTGAGGATGGGTGCGGCGCGGATCGAGGAGGAGCTGGCCGGGCTGGATCGAGACTTCCCGCTGCCCGGGGGGGACGCCGAGATGGCGTGCCTGCGGCGAAAGCTCCCGGGCCTCCTCTGGGCCTGCGGTCGCATTGCGTCCCGCTGTCCAAGGGACGGGCGCGTGCTGTGTCTGGAGTGCGAGTCCGGCTACGTCGAGATCCTGCTGAAACGCCATTACGGGTTCCGGTCGATTGTCGGGCTCTCCAGCCGGCTGTCCCCGGAGATGATCCGCCGGTTGGCGGCCTTCGGCATCCCGCTGCTGGACTGGGGGATGGCGGAGGGGCCCATCCCCGAAGCAGCGGGAGGCGCCGCGGGGATTGTGATGCCGCGGGTATCCGAGCAGATGGGCCCCGGTCTCCTCCATGTACTCAAGGAGTGCCGGCGCGCTCTGGCGACCGCCGGTGTTCTGATCCTGGGGACATCGAACGTGGTTGAGTTCGTGGGCTGGGCCGCGTCGGGCAGGGGGCACCGCACGACCTGGTTCCGGGACGGATCCCGGATGTTCGGCACAGAACGGCTGCGGCAAGATCGCCGAGGCGAGCCGAGCGAGCGGGAGCTGGCGGTCCTTCTGGGGGAGGCCGGTTACCTCATCGACGAGGCGCGCCTGGTGCGGGATGCCTTGCGGATGTCGGCGAGGCTCGGTATCGGCCCTTGGTCGCGCATGGGGTGGCACATGTATTTTGTCGCCCGCCCCGGCTAGCAGGCCGGGAGCGGATTTGGTATTCGAGGACTGCATCGGAGGGAGCCAGAATAGGCCGATGAATCGCGCGCACGTGGTCGTCCTGGACACCGGAAAAGAGTGGGGAGGCGGCACCAACAGCCTTCTGGAGCTGCTCAGGGGCATTGACAAGGCAAGGTATAGGTTTACTTGTGTATTCTACGATGACTATCGCCAGGGCCGGGACGGCGCGAGGATCAGCGAGAGGGTTGCGGAAACGGGAGCGTCCTTCGAGAGGTTACCTCGCCGCCCACAGTCGCTGTCGGTCAAGCTGTTGAAGGAGTGCCTCCGGGCTTTCCTTTTCTTCAGCAGGAGACTCGCGCGCCGAGCCGTCTTCCGTGTAGACTATTGGTTTCGCATCCGGCAGGATGCGAGGCGGCTGTCGGAGATCCTGTGCCGGCACGCCCCTCAGTTACTGTACATGAACAATCAGCCGTCTTCCAATCTGGAAGGCATTCTGGCGGCGCAAGCCCTCGGCATTCCTGCTGTGCAGCATGCACGCATCGAAGCGACGTTAAATCCCTGCGAGGTGCGGGCCGCCAATAAGGGACTGTGCGGAATCATCGCCGTGTCGGAGGGTGTCAGACGCAGTTTGGTGGAGCAGGGCATTGATCCAACCAAGTGCGTGGTCGTCCATAATGGGATCGCGACGGATACCGTACCCCCCATTCCGCCGGCGGTTGTCCGGGCTCGATGGGGGATCGGGGAGGGCGAGCTGGTCATCGGGACGGCAGGCTCTCTGATTCGCCGCAAGCGGATCGCCGATCTCATCGACGTTGTCGCGGCACTTATTGCCAGCGGCCATCCGTCGATCCGGTGCGTGATTGTCGGTGAGGGGACCGAGCGAGAAAATCTGTCCGCGCACGTGGGGCGCTGTGGCCTTGCGGACACGGTCATCTTTACGGGCTTTCAACCCGATGCCATTTCGTATATCAACTCGTTTGATATGTTTGCCTTCCCTTCCGAGCGGGAAGGGTTTGGGCGGGTGATCCTGGAGGCCATGCTGATGGCGAAACCGGTCGTCGCATCGGCTGTGCGCGGGCCGTCCGAGCTTGTTGTGGACGGGGAGACTGGCTTTCTCGTGCCGGTTGGGGATGCCGAGGCTTGGCTGGATGCGTTACGGCGCCTGGCTGCGGATGCGGGGCTGCGAAAGCAGATGGGCGCCGCAGGCCGGCAACGGGTCGTGGACAACTTTTCCATCGACCGGTACGTCGCCGGAGTGGAGGCGACGCTGGCGCGAGTCCTGGCATCCCCCGCGGGCTAGGGGAGAAGGGGTTCCGCGGTGTTGTACGTCGTGCTCACATGGCTTGCCTGGCCGATCCTCCAGATGCGGGTGCGCCGCCGGGCGGCGAGCGGCCCCGGGAGAGCCGAGCGCTTTCTGGTCGTTCAGACGGCCAAGATCGGGGATCTGGTGTATGCCACGCCTCTCTGGCGCGCCATCAAGGCAGCGTGTCCGGATGCGCAGGTGACTCTGCTGGCGCACCCCGCGGCTGCCCCGCTCGTGGCGGCGGACGGCCGGCTGGAAGCGATTCTCACGGTGGACGCGGCCGCGCTGCGAGGCCTGGCCGGAAAGCGACGCCTGGCCCGCCTGATTCGACGCGGCCGGTACGACGTGGCCCTCTGCCTCACACCAAGCCTGGGACTGGCCGTGGGTCTGCTCTGGGGGCTAGTGCCTCGGATCGTCTTGCTGGTGCCCGATCCGGCCGGAGTCACGTTCCGGATTCTGGCCCGTCTCGCCATAAGGGTGGGCCACCGGAGGGGAGAGCCCCTGGCGCAGGCCTATGCACGGCTGGTCGCGGCCGCGGGGGTGGGCGGCGACATGCGGGTGCGCACGCTCGTCCCGCCGTCCGGGGCGGAGGCCCGGGCAATGGATGTCTTGCAGAGCCACGGTGTCGGCCGGGAGACGGTCCTGGTGGGCATCGCGCCCGCAACCGGCAATCCGGTCAAGCAGTGGCCGCCGGGCCGGTTCGCCGCCCTGGCCGATCGGATCGCAGGAGATGGGCGCGCGCGAGTGGTTTTCATCGGCTCCGCGGCAGACCGGAGTTTGGTGGGGGCAATCTTGAAGCGCATGGCGGAATCCTCGCGGGCTGCCTCCGTCGATGCCGCCGGGGCCGTCACCCTGCAGGAGCTGCCCGCCCTCCTTTCCCGTCTCACGCTTGTCGTCAGTGCCGACAGCGGGCCGCTGCATATCGCCGAGGCCGTGGGGGTCCCGGCCGTCATCGTCGGTGGACCGGCGGATCTCCGCGAGCGGGACCTCAGGACGCCGCACATCCTGGTGCAGCCGGATCTTCCCTGCGTTCCCTGCGTATCGGCATTTGCGGCCCCCTACGCCTGCCCGCTCCGGCACCATCGGTGCGTCGGGGACACCACGGTTGGCGAGGTGTGGGCCGCAGTCGCAACCCTGCTGGAGAAGCGGGGGGAGCGCCGCCCAGACCGGACGGCTTGCCGCCGGGAATCCCCCCGGGATCCCGCGCCGGGCCGCCGGGAGCGAATCGGCGCCGGCTCGACGAGACGATCCGGGCTACGCGGCTGAGGGGGCAAGCCCCCTATCTGCGAGAGATCCGGGGACGGAAGCGCGGGCGCGGATTGCGGCTCGGGCTCTGCGGAGGGCTGACCGCTCACTCGCGGGAATGCCCGGGCCGTAGATGCAGGAGACATGATATGGCGAATCTCCGGAGGATCCTCATCTCCTACTACCCGCGGCCTCCGATCATCGCCTACCTGAAGGATGCGTTTGCCAGAACGGGCGTGGAGGTCCACGGCTTCAATCCGGAGGTCAACAACTTATTTGACAGGCTTGTCATCCACAGCGTGAACAAGACGGCCCATAATCTCCGGATCATTCCGAAGAGCAAGATGATCTTTAAGGACCATCCCCTGGCACACCTCCACTACCGGGGGCGGATGCTCCTGGAGGCGGTTCGGGCGGTCAGGCCGGATGCGGTGCTCATCATCCGGGGGCGGAAGTTCACGGAGGAGGTCTATCGGGAGATTCGAAAAGAGGCGGTGCTCATGGGGTGGTGGATCGAAGGGGAAGAGGGGATGGAGGAGCGCTTTCAGGAGATGCCGCTGTTCGACCGCTACTTCGCCATGCACTCGACCTGGGTCGACGAGGGGCGTCGGCGGGGGCTCCCGAACCTCAGCCTGCTGCAGCACGCGGTGAGCCCAAAGGCCTTTCACCCGGTCGAGTGCGAAAAGCGGTACGACTGGTGCTTTGTGGGAGGGTGGTCCCCGGGACGGATGAGCCACATCGAGCGGGCCTACCGGATCTCGCGGAACGGTGTGGTGTATGGGCCCAAGTGGCTGAAGAAGAATTTCTTCAACAGGATGCTGCGCCGGATCGTGAAGGGGAGCTATATTGCCGGGGAGGAGCTGGTCCGGTTGTACAATGAAAGCCGGGTGGTGTTGAATATTACCCGCTGGGGGGCGGAGAGCGGGGGACAGAGGAGCGGGCTGACGATGCGTGTCCTGGAAGTGCCCGCCTGCAAGGCCCTCCTCTTGACGGACGGCTCCCGGGATCTGGAAAAGGTGGTCACCCCCGGGGAGCACGTGGTGGCCCACGACGGCCTCGACGACTTCGGAAGGAAACTCGAGCACTACATTCGCCGCGGGGAAGACCGCGAGCGAATCGCGGAGCGCGGCTACCGGCACATCGTCGCCCATCATACGTACGATGCGATGGCGGAAAAGATCCGGGCGGCCTATTATGACGCGCTGGCATCAAAGGCCGTCGGAGAAGCATCCAGCCGGTCATGAGGCGGGCGAGGGCGGCGAGCCGGCGCGGAGGCGGAGCGTGGCGCCGATTGCCAGCCGGCGCCGGGCCGCAGCGGGGGAGCGAAGGGCATGCATGTCGTCTTCTATTATCCCAAGAAGCTTCCGGTCCTGGAGTACGGGGGGGTTGAGCGGGCAATCGTCTGGCTCATCGAGGGCCTTCACGAACTTGGCCACGTCGTGACCTTCATCGGGCCTCAGGGCAGCACGGTGCCTCAGTGCAGGAACGTGCCTTTCGCATGCGAGGGTGTCAAGGTGCCGTCACCAGAACAAATTCGCGGGTTCCTTCCGCGGGATGCGGACCTCATCCATTTCAATACCGACAGCCGGTTTGAGCATGAATATGGGATCCCCTTTCTCGTCACCGTCTACGGCGCCCTAAAGGACTTCCGGGGATTGGATGGCAGGTATTGTTTCATTTCCTATGCCCAGCGAAGCTATTGGGGCTACACCCGGAACCCCGTGGTCCACATCGGCCTGAACCAGGATGAATACATCTACCGGGAGGCGAAGGACGACTACCTCCTCTTTCTCTCGCGGGTGGATTGGGATGTGAAAGGCGTCGATTGGGCGATTGAGGTGGCGGCGAGGACGGGGAGGCGCCTCATCATTGCCGGGAATGTCCACCGGAAGACATTCATAAACTCCTACTGGAGAGGCTATCTGAAGAAGAGGCTGAGCGACAGGATTCAATACGTTGGGCCCGTGGGTGGCGAGCTGAAGGCCATGCTTTTGGCAAAAGCGAGGGCGCTCATTTTTCCGACGCAGTGGTGCGAGCCGTTCGGCATCGTGACCATTGAGGCGCTTGCGAGTGGGACCCCGGTTATCACGACACGCAACGGCGCGATGCCGGAGATCGTGGAGCACGGGCAGAACGGGTTTCTGTGCAAGGATGTGGAGGAAATGGCGGAGGCGGTAACGCACATCGACAGCATCAGCGCGAGAGAGTGTGTGAAGAGGATCCGGGAAGAATTCAACCATAGGCAGATGGCGAGCGAGTACGTCAAGTTGTATGGGGCTGCTCTCGGCAAGCGCTGACGGGAGGGTAATGGGGGCGGGCGATAGGGGCGGGCCCGGCGCAACCGCGCCGGCGCCGCCCCGGCGGGTGGGGAAATAGGTGCCCATGACCGAACGGGCGAGGGGTGGACAGGAGAATGCGTGCGAGGGGATGGCGCAAGAGTAGAGAGCGATGGCATGAATGACCTGGAGAAGTTCTTCGCCGGCAATTCGGGAAACCTCATCCATAAATGGGAGCATTATTTCGAGATCTACGACCGGCATTTTTGCCGGTTCAAAGGCACTGAAGTGCATGTGGTGGAAATCGGCGTCAGGCACGGCGGTTCCCTACAGATGTGGAAGCGCTACTTCGGCAGCGGTGCGAAGATCTATGGTGTGGACATTAATCCCTATTGTCAGCAGCTGGAGGAAGAGCAGATAAGCATCTTCGTGGGGGATCAGGCCGATCGGAGATTCCTGCAGTCGCTGGCGGAGCGAATCCCCAGAATTGATATTCTGATCGACGACGGTGGCCACACCATGGAGCAGCAGCGAGCCACCTTTGAGGTACTGTTCCCTCATATCGAACCGTCCGGGGTCTATGTCTGCGAGGACCTGCATACGTCCTACTGGCGGCGGTTCGGGGGAGGTTACCGACGGCGGGGGAGCTTCATCGAGTACACGAAGAATTTCATCGATCTGATGCACGCCTGGCACTCGGAGCAGCCGAAAAGACTGGCGGTGACCGACTTCACACGATCGGCCTATGCGCTGCATTACTATGACAGTCTCCTGGTGATCGAGAAACGACCGCGGGAGAAGCCGGTCGATTTGCAGACTGGATACCCTTGGGTGCCACCATTCTCTGACGCCCGCCCTTCGTCCTGGAGCGCCTTGCGAGACGGATGCGGATGGAGCGGGCGGTCGAATTCCTTTTGGAACGCGGCATAAACGGGTGTCCATCCGGAGCCGACCCAGTCTGCTCCGCACCTCAACACTGGAGGAATTGATCACAACGGTGAATCTGAGCCACTTTTTCCTGTCCACCGACGAAGAGGTGATGCATATCGCCGCCGCGCTGGATATTCCTCAAGTGATCCTGTTCGGAGGGAAGGATCCGGTGCAGTGGGCCCCGGTGAGCCGAAAAAGCGTTGTGCTTTTTGGGCGGGGCCGGGTGGATCGCATATCGGTGCAGGAGGTCGAGGAGGCGGCCGAATCCGTGCTGGCCGTATGGGGCGGGAAGCCGGTGCCTGTGGCCCCCGGATTCCCCGAGACCACTCCGGCGATTCCCGAGAGCGAAAAGTGAGGCGGAGCGCGGCAGGCTTGCCGTGTGTGACTCGTGGAGGATTGGCGGATGACGTCGCGATGAGAGATCCTTGGGAGGTTCTCGACCGCCACGCAGTGCTGCTGGTGGCGCTGATGACCGGCATTGTCGTGGCGGTCCACCTCGTGTATTGGGTGTACGCTCCGTACAACGGAGACGAGGGCATCTACCTCTATGCCAGCCGGCTGGTGATGGAAGGGAAGATCCTTTACCAGGATACGTTCTTCCATCAGTTTCCCCTTTTCCCATACTTTTACGGGAGCATCCTGGAGCCGCTTGGCGGCGGCCTGTATCTGGGCCGCCTGCTTTCCGTCGTCCTCGGCGTCTCGGCCTTCCTGCTCGTTCTGCCTGTGGCCCGGGCCGTGGCGGGAAACGGGGGGGCGGCCGCGTATGCCATCCTCTACGGCCTCAATTTCTGGGCCATCTCCAATATGGTGCGGGTCAAGCACTACGCCTTGACCACCTTTCTCCTCTCCCTCGGCGCGTACTTCCTGCTGGCCTATGCGGGTCGCAAGACCGCGAGGGTTGTCGGGGCCCTCTTGGCCTTCGCCCTGGCGGCCGCCACGCGGATCAGCACGGCCCCCGTTCTCTTGTTCGCTTGGTGGTATCTCGTCAGGAGGGAGCGGGAAAACAGGCGCCTCACCTGGACGGCCCATCTGACCTTTGTGAGCTCTGTCTTCCTGGTCTTTTCGTACGCCCTGTGGGTTCCGGTCCTCCACTTCCTCTACATGACCTTCGGCTATGCCCTTTCCAACTACGAGCGTCGCGGGGTGTATCGATACTTCACCTGGCAGCTTCGCGTCTTTCGGGGACTGGTCATCTTTCGCATTCCCACCATGGCGCTCCTGATCTTGCTGCCTCTCGGCCGCCTTTCCCGCGAGTGGCGATCCCGCCTTCGGTCGGCGTGGCTCTCTCCCACACCGACGATCTTTCTAGGGGCGGTCTGCCTGACGCTCTTTGTCGTGCATTTTTTCGTGGGCCATGTGCACGAGGACTACCATGTCATTTACTTCCCGCTGCTGGCGGTCCTGGCGGCCCAGGCATTCCGCGGGCTCGCCGCGGAGGCGCGGCAGCGGGGCCGCCTCCGGGCCTTTTCCGCGTTCAGCGTGTTCCTCGCGATCCTGACCGTGTTCACAGGCGTCCGCTATGGCTTTTTCAAGCGGGATGCCTTCCAGGTCCCCTCGACACTCCCCCATTTCTATGCCCAGGCGGAGGTTGTGGCCCGGCGCACCTCTCCGCAGGGTGCAGACATCCTGACGTTCTATACGATCGTTCCATACCTGGCCCATCGCCAGGTTGCGCACGGCTTCGAGTACGGCGTGGATACCTACCGCCCGACGGCGACGCCCGAGGTGGCGAAGGCGTGGAATTTCCTCACGGCCGAGCAAGCCGGGGCCCTGATCCGCAGCGGGCGCGCCCAGGCCATCGGAAAGAAGTTCCTGCTCCAATACCTCTGGCAGTCTGATCGGGACGGGACGGTGGCTGCGGCCGTCCGGGACCACTATGAGGAGGAAATGGGGTATTATTACCTGCGGTCGCCCGCCAGGTAGGAGCGGGCGGCGGTGCGCAGCCGGAGTCGCGAGTCCGGGGGCGGGAGCGTGATGGGGAAATCGGGGCTGCCGGGCAGGGTGCGAGCAAGGACGCGAGCGTGAATCGTATCCGTCGATGGTTCGAGTGGGTTGTGGAACTGGGCGTCCACCGGCGCATCCCCCGGGAGGCCCCACCCTTCGCGGCGGAGCGGGTCAGGCGCATCCTGGTCGTCCGCAATGATAATATCGGAGATCTGCTGTGCGCCACGCCGGCCCTCCGGGCCCTGCGGCGGGCCTTCCCTGGCAGCGAGATCACGATCCTGGTGCCCGAGCACTGCCGGCCCGCGGTGGAACGAAACCCGGATGTGGACTCCGTACTGGGCTACGCCAAGGCCAAGCATCGGGCCGGCTGGCTGGGGGTCGGGGCTCTCTGGGAGCTGACCCGTGTCCTGCGGGAGCTGCGGAGGCGCCGGTTCGACTTGGCGATCACCGTCCGCCGCCCCTTCAGCCGCACGAGCGCCTGGTTGGGGTATGCCAGCGGGGCGCCCTGGCGCCTCGGCTTTCGCGCGCCGGCTGGCCACCCGTTCCGATTCTTCCTGAATCTGGGAACGCCGGCCGAACGGGCGGGCGACGAGCCGCACGAGGTTGACAGCTGCCTGGCGCTTCTGAGGTGCCTGGGCATCCCCCCGGCAGGCCGGGAGCTGACCCTCTTCCCAGATCCGGAGGCGCAGGAAGCGGTGCGCCGTCGGCTGGCGGAGACTGGCATCGATCCTGCCGCCGGACTGGCGCTGGTGCACATCAGCAACCGGCGAGAGAGCGGCCGCTGGTCGCTGGATGCGTTCGCGCACGCTGCGGACGCCCTGCATGACCGGTTCGGCATGGTGGTGGCGCTCTCCTGGGCTCCAGGGGACGCGGCGAATCCCCTGTTTCCGGGAGACGACGGGAAGGCCGACGAGGTCGCGCGCCAGATGCGGACGCTGCCCGTCCTGCTCTCCACCCCCCGGCTTGCGGAGCTGATCGCCGCCGTGAGCCTCAGCGACTTCGTGCTGTCCACGGATGGGGGGGTTATGCACATCGCCGCGGCCCTGGGCGTCCCCCAGGTCGTGCTCTTCGGCAAGACCTCGACGGCTGTCTGGTCGCCGGTGAGCGAGAAAAGTCTGGTGCTCCAGCGCGGGAGCCACGTACGAAATCTTTCCGTGGAGGAGGTCGTGGCGGCGGCGGCCTCGGTGATTTCCCGGTGGGGACGCGGCGTCGGGTCGGCGGATGCGGGTGTCACGCAGCCTGCCGTCGATGGCGGGAGGCGCCCCCGGTGATTGGCGCTTCAAGCGATTTCTCGGTTCGGAGCTAGTGTAGTGCGTCAGAAATCTCTCGACGTTTCGTCACCCCGGCGAACGCCGGGGTCCAGGCCGTGAGATCGATCCTGGAGGGGCATGCTGGATGCCGGCTGGAGTTTACCCCGGTGAATACCGGGGCCGCTATGACGGCCGCCCAAAAGATAAAGAAGCGTTGGACGCATTACACTCGGTTCGGCGCAGGCCCAGGGGTCCCTTGAGCAGGAAACGGGAGCGGCACGGATGGCCGATGACCTGAAAGCGCTGGCGCTGTTCGGCGGGCCGCCGGTCCGCCGCGAGTTCCTTCCCTTCCACCGTCCCAGCTTCGGCCCGGAAGAGGAGGCCGAGGTGGTGGACGCCCTCCGCTCGGGCTGGGTTACCATGGGACCCAAGACCAAGCGGCTGGAGGCCGCATTCCGCGAGCGGCTGGCGACCCCCCACGCGGTGGCGGTGAGCTCCTGCACAGCGGCCATCCACCTGGCCTTGATCGGGCTGGGGATCGGCTCTGGCGACGAGGTGGTGACGACGCCGCTCGGCTTCGCCACGACGGCCAACGTCCTGGTGCACGTGGGCGCCCGCCCCGTCTTCGCCGACGTGGAGCCCGACACCCTCAACCTAGACCCGGCCGCCGCCGCGACCTGCATCACGGCGCGCACCCGGGCCATCATGCCGGTCCACCTGCACGGCCACCCCTGCGATATGGACCGGCTCCGGGCGCTGGCCGACCGGCACGGACTCCTCCTGATCGAGGACGCCGCCCATGCCATCGAGGCTACCTATAAAGGGCGGCCCATGGGCCGCGACGCCAGCGCGGCGGCATTCAGCTTCTACGCCACCAAGAACATCACCACGGGCGAGGGCGGGATGCTGATCACCTCCCGGCGCGACCTGGCGGAAAAGGCGGAGATCCTTCGGCTGCACGGCATGAGCCGGGACGCCTGGAACCGGTACGGCTCGGAGGGCTACCGGCACTGGGACATCCTGCTGCCCGGGTACAAGTACAATCTGTCGGACGTCCTGGCGGCCATCGGGCTGGCGCAGCTCCCCAAGCTGGAGAAGTTCTGGACCGATCGGCAGCGGCTCTTCGCCGCCTATGATGCCGCGCTGGCGGACCTGCCCGAGGTGATCCGACCGGTCGTGCGTCCCGGGGTCCGGTCGGCCTACCACCTGTATAACATCCGGGTGAGGGTGGAAGAGCTCTGCTGGACCCGGGACCAGATCATGGCGGCGATCCAGGCGGAGAATATCGGCCTGGGGGTTCACTTCCGGGCCCTGCATCTCCATCCCTACTACCGGGAAGTGATGGGCTTTCGCCGCGGGCTGTGCCCGGCGGCCGAGGCGGCGTCCGACCGGCTCTTCTCGCTGCCCCTGTACCCGGCTCTCGCGGAGGCGGATCTGGCCGATGTGGTGGCGGCGGTGCGCAAGGTCCTGCGCGCCGCCCGGGAGCATCCGTTCCCCGCGGCCACGGGCGCTACGGCGCCCCCGGATGCGGCGGCGAGGTGAGGATGGAGCAGAAGGAGATCCTGGCGATTGCCAAACGGGTCCTCGTCATCGAGGCGGAGGCCATTCGGGCGCTGGTCCCCCGGCTGGGGGAAGGCTTCGAGCGGGCCATCGGCCTTCTCCTGGCCTGCCAGGGGCGCGTCGTGCTCACGGGCATGGGGAAGTCGGGATTGGTGGCCAAGAAGATCGCGGCCACGCTGGCCAGCACCGGCACGCCGGCGCTCTTCCTGCATCCCGCCGAGGGGGTCCACGGAGACCTGGGGATGGTGGTGCGGGGCGACGTGGTCCTGGCCGTCTCCAACAGTGGCGAGACCGGGGAGCTCACCCAACTCCTGCCGGCCTTCAAGCGTCTGGGCGTGCCGCTGATCTGCTTGGTGGGCAACCGGGAATCGACGCTGGCGCGTGAGAGCGAGGTGGCGCTGGATGTGGGGGTGGCGGAGGAGGCCTGCCCGCTGAATCTGGCCCCCACGGCCAGCACCACGGCAGCCCTGGCGATGGGAGATGCGCTGGCCGTGGCCCTGCTGGAGCGTCGGGGGATCCGGACCGAGGATTTCGCGCTGGTCCACCCGGGCGGCACCCTGGGCAGAAAACTGCTGCTGAAGGTCGAGGAGCTCATGCACCGGGGCGCGGAGCTGCCCCTGGTGCATGAAGATGTCCCCATGCGGGAGGCCATCCCGGTGATCAGCGGGAAGCGGCTGGGCATGACGGCGGTGGCCGACGGCGCCGGGCGCCTGGCGGGCATCATCACCGACGGGGATCTGCGGCGCGCCCTGCAGCGCTGGCCCGACCTGCTGGAGCGGCCGGTGCATTCCGTGATGACCCGCGGGCCGAAGTGCATCGCCAAGGAGGAGCTGGCGGCGAAGGCGGTGCAGCTCATGGAGCAGCACGCCATCACCTCTCTCCTGATCGTGGACGGGGCCGGGCGACCTGAAGGGGTCATCCACCTGCACGATCTGCTGCGGGCGGGCGTCGTCTGAGCCGAGCCCAATGCGGAATGGGGAATGCGGAATGCGGAACGGGAAGTCGGGCCGGGCGTCGCGCCCGGTCAAGCAATTCGAATTTCGAAGTTCGAATTTCGAAATTTCCCCGTCGGTCCTGCGACGGGCGCGGCACATCCGGCTGCTGGTCCTGGACGTGGATGGGGTCCTGACCGACGGGCGTCTGGTGTATGGCCCGACCGGCGAGGTCCAGATGGTTTTTCACGTGCACGACGGGCAGGGACTGAAATTGGCGCTGGACTGCGGCCTGGAGGTGGCCATCGTCACCGGCCGGGAATCTCCTATGCTGGCCCGGCGAGCGGCGGAGCTGGGCATCACGGAGCTGCATCAGGCCGTGGCGAACAAGCTGCCGGTGTGGGAGGAGCTGTTGAGACGCCGCGGCCTGGCCCCGTCCCAGGTCGCCTGCATCGGCGACGACCTGGGGGATCTCCCCATGCTGCGGCGGGCGGGCTTGGCCATCACCGTTCCCGGGGCCGTCACCGACGTGCGGGCAGCCTCCCACTACATCACCGGTCGGCCGGGCGGCCAGGGGGCGGTGCGGGAGTCGGTGGAGCTCGTGCTCAGAGCTGGCGGGCACTGGAAGAGGATCCTGGAGGGCTACCGATGACGCCTCTGCAGGTCTTCCGTGGGATCGGCGTGTCACCGGGAATCGCGGTCGGCAAGGCCTTGGTCCTGGAGATGCGGCGCCCCCGCGCCAAGCGAGTTCCGCTGGTGCCGGAGCAGGTCGCCGCGGAGGTGGCGCGTCTGCGCCAGGCCTTGGAGACCTCCCGCCGCCAGATTCAGGAGATCCAGGAGCGGATCGGCAACGAGATCGGAACGCAGTACGCTCGCATCTTCGATGCCCACCTGATGATCTTGCAGGATCGCCTGCTGGCGGAGGAGGCCACGGCCTACATCCAGTCCAGGGCGGTGAACGCCGAGTACGCCGTCCAGGAAGTGTTGGAGCCGGTGCGGCAGGCCTTCTCGCGGCTGGAGGACGGGTACCTGCGCGACCGGCGCACGGACGTGGACGATGTGGGGGATCGGATCCTGCGCAACCTGCTGGGCCAGCGCCCGGGGCTCAAGATCGACCGGCCCGGAGAGAGCATCCTGCTGGCCCAGGACCTCAGCCCCTCGGAGACGGCGCTCTTGCCCCGCGGGGCCGTCCTGGGCATCGTGACCGAGACCGGAGGGCGGACATCGCACAGCGCCATCCTGGCCCGCTCGCTGGAGATCCCGGCCGTGGTGGGGGTGGAGACCGTGTGCGGCCACGTCAGCAACCTCACCCCGGTGATCCTGGACGGGACGGAGGGTCTGGTCATCCTCAATCCCGACCGGGAGACGCTGGCGCACTACCACGGGCGCAAGCAGCACCTGGAATACGTGGATCGATCCCTGCACAAGCTGGTGGCCTTGCCGGCCGAGACGCAGGACGGCTATCTGGTGCGGGTCAGCGCCAACATCGAGTTTCCGGAAGAGGTGGGACAGGCCAAGGCCCACGGGGCCGAAGGGGTGGGGCTGTACCGCAGCGAGTTCCTGTATCTGAACCGCACCGATCTCCCGACGGAAGAGGAGCATGTGGCGGTCTATCGAGCGGTGGCCGCCGAGATGCATCCCCGCCCGACCGTGATCCGCACCCTGGACTTCGGCGGCGGCAAGCTGGCCTCCGCCATCCAGCTGCCCGACGAGGAGAACCCCTCGCTGGGCCTGCGCGCCATCCGCTTGTGCCTCCACCACCCGGATCTGTTCCGGACCCAATTGCGGGGGATCCTCCGCGCCAGCGCCTTCGGGACGCTGCGCATCATGTACCCGATGGTCTCCGGGGTGGCGGAGGTGCGGGAGGCCAACGCCATGCTGACGGAGGTCAAGGCCGAGCTCGCGCGGGAGGGGCTCCCCTTCGACTCGGACATCCGGGTCGGCGCCATGATCGAGATCCCTTCGGCGGCGGTGATCGCCGACCTGCTGGCCCGGGAAGTGGACTTCTTCAGCATCGGCACCAACGACCTGATCCAGTACGCCCTGGCCATCGACCGGATCAACGAGCAGGTCGCCTACCTGTACGAGCCCCTGCACCCGGCGGTCCTCCGCATGTTGCGCAACGTGATGAGCGCCGCCCACAACGAGGGGATCTGGGTGGCCATGTGCGGCGAGATGGCCAGCGATCCCCTCCACGGTCTGCTGTTGGTCGGGCTGGGCTTCGACGAGCTCTCCATGACCCCGTCCTCCATCCCGTTGATGAAGCGGATCATCCGCTCCGTGACCTACGGCGAGGCTGCGGAGGTGGCCCAGCGCGTCTTCGGGTGCGCCACGGCGCCGGAGGTGGAGCACGTGTTGCGCCGGGAGATGCGGGCCCGCTTCCCGGAATATTTCGCCGGCGAGCCGCCCTCGGACGCGGACGCCGGCCCGGGTTTTCCTTGACTTTCGGTCACCCTGTGTTAGAGTCACGCCGCTCGAAAAGGGGACAATGACCTGGTGCTCTCAGCAGGAGGGAATTTCCGTGCCGTCACGACAATATCTGTTCACCTCGGAGTCGGTCACCGAGGGCCATCCCGATAAGATCGCCGACCAGATCTCCGATGCGGTGCTGGATGCCGTGTTCAGCCAGGACCCCTACGGCCGCGTGGCCTGCGAGACCTTGGTGACCACCGGGCTGGCCTTCATCGCGGGAGAGATCACGACCAACTGCTACGTGGATATCCCGAAGGTGGCGCGCGAAGTGATCCGCGACGTGGGATACACGCGGGCCAAGTACGGCTTCGACTACGAGACCTGTTCGGTGATCACCGCCATCCAGGAGCAGTCCTCCGACATCGCCCTGGGGGTGGATGTGCAGGGGGCCGGCGACCAGGGGCTGATGTTCGGCTACGCCACCACCGAGACCGCCGAATTGATGCCCATGCCCATCATGCTGGCCCACAAGCTGGTCATGCGGCTCACCGAGGTGCGACGCAAAGAGATCCTGCATTACCTTCGGCCCGACGGCAAATCCCAGGTCACGGTAGAGTACACCGACGGGAAGCCGAGCCGCGTGGATACCGTGGTGATCTCGACCCAGCACAGCCCCGAGGTGAACCTGAAGCAGATCCGGGAGGACGTGATCGAGACGGTCATCCTGCCCGTGCTGCCCCCGGAGCTGCTGGATCCGGAGCGGGTCACCTACCACATCAACCCCACGGGCCGGTTCGTGATCGGCGGCCCCCACGGGGATACGGGCCTCACCGGACGGAAGATCATCGTCGACACCTACGGCGGGGTGGGCAGCCATGGTGGCGGCTGCTTCTCGGGAAAGGACCCGACGAAGGTGGATCGGTCCGCGTCCTACATGGCCCGCTACATTGCCAAGAACCTGGTGGCGGCGGGCCTCTGCGACACGTGCGAGGTCCAGCTCGCCTACGCCATCGGCGTGGCCGACCCGGTCTCCATCATGGTCGACAGCCGCGGCACCGGCCGCATCCCCGACGAGGAGATGCAGAAGCTGGTGCGCGCGCACTTCGAGCTGACGCCGGCCGGGATCATCAAGCAGCTCGACCTGCGGCGGCCCATCTTCCGGAAGACCGCCGCGTACGGCCATTTTGGGCGGAGCGAGCCGGAGTTCACCTGGGAGCGGACCGACAAGGCGGACGCGCTGAAGAAAGATGCCGGACGCCTGGGCGCGTGATCCGGGGGAATGGACAGTCTAAAACCCACAACGGACAATTGACAACCGGGCAATTGGCCGGTTTTGAATTGTTGGGTGTCCATTCTTCATTGCAGAATGCAGGGCGGGGCCAGGGGATGAAGCGGTCTCCTGGCTTTTTGTGTGAACAGAACTGGAAAATGTAGAACGGACAACTGACAACCGTCAACCACGAACCAGACGCGGTTGGCCGGTTTTGAATTGTCGGTTGTCAGTTTTTCATTGTCGGCATTGGAGGCCGCCATGAACTACGACGTGAAGGATGTCGGCTTGACCGAGAAGGGTGTGCGCCGGATCGAGTGGGCGCGGAGCAACATGCCGGTCCTCTGCATGATCGAGGAGCGGTTTGCCAAGGAGCGGCCGCTGGCGGGCATGCGGATCTCGGCCTGCCTGCACGTCACGACCGAGACGGCCAATCTGATGCGCGCCCTGAAGGCGGGGGGAGCGGAGATCCGGCTGTGCGCCAGCAACCCGCTGAGCACCCAGGACGATGTGGCCGCCGCCCTGGTGCAGACCTTCAGGATCGCCGTCTTCGCCATCCGGGGCGAGGACAAGGAGACCTACTACAAGCACATCCACGCCTCCCTGGACTTGAAGCCCAACCTCACCATGGACGACGGCGCCGACACCATCGGGGTCATCCACAGCCAGCGCACAGATCTGGCCGCCGGGGTGATTGCCGGAACCGAGGAAACCACCACCGGCGTCATCCGGCTCAAGAGCATGGAGAAGGCCGGGGTCCTCCTGTACCCCATCATCGCCGTGAACGACGCCGACACCAAGCACTTCTTCGACAACCGGTACGGCACGGGCCAGAGCACGGTGGACGGCATCCTCCGGGCCACCAACCTGCTCTTGGCGGGCAAGCGGTTCGTCGTCTGCGGCTACGGGTGGTGCGGGCGCGGCGTGGCCATGCGGGCCCGCGGGATGGGCGCCAACGTCATCGTGGTGGAGACCGATCCCCTGAAGGCCCTGGAGGCGGTCATGGACGGCTACACCGTCCTCCCCATGCTGGAGGCGGCCCGGCATGGAGAGATCTTTGTCACCGTGACGGGAAACATCCACATCCTCCGCAAAGAGCATTTCGCCGTGATGCGGGACGGGGCGGTGGTGTGCAATTCCGGCCACTTCAACGTGGAGATCGACATTCCGGCCCTGGAGGCCCTCTCCACTTCGCATGCCCGTATGCGGGACGAGGTGGAGGGGTACCAGTTCAAGGACGGGCGGCGCATCTACCTGCTCTCCGAGGGGCGCCTGATCAACCTGGCGGCGGCCGAGGGGCATCCGGCCAGCGTCATGGACATGTCCTTCGCCAACCAGGCGCTGGCGTCGGAGTACGCGGTGAAGAGCCGGGGGAAGCTTGAGAAGAAGGTGCACCGGGTGCCGCGGGCGATCGATGCGGAGATCGCGCGGCTCAAGCTCCAGACCATGGGGGTGCAGATCAACGTCCTGACCGACGAGCAGCGGAAGTATCTGGAGTCGTGGGAGATGGGGACGTAAGGGGCGCAGGGGCGCCGAGGCGCGGGGGAGAACCGGAGAACCGGAGAGCCGGGAGGCAATTGCCTGCCGGCTCTTTTGCGTTTGCGTGTGCGGGTGTCGCTTGACAAGAGGTCAAGGCCCGCGGTACGGTTGCTGCGATTCGGCGGTCCCCTGAGGCGCGCACGGGAGGGGAGTCGGAGATGCCGGCCGACCAGAATGGCAATGCGAGCGGCCCCCTGGGAGGTGAACCCCCAGGGGGCCGATCCGTTTTGACGGGACCGCCCCCGTTGCTGCCTCCCTGGGGGCGCAATCTGGCAGATGCGGGCGGGAAGATATCATGAGCACGGCCAGGATTTACGAGGCGGTGGTTGCCATCGCGCGGCGGGAGTGTCCGGGCGTCCAGGAACATCCGTTGAAGCACCTGGACATCGGCGCCGGCAGGGGAGAGCTCATCGCCCGATTGGCCACTGCGATACCGCTTGAATCGTTCGCGTGCGACTTTCACGTGGAGCGCTTTCAGGTGCCCGGGGTCCCCATAGAGCGAGTGGATCTCAACAGCGAGCCCCTGCCATACGCCGGCGAGGAATTCGACCTCGTCACATGCTCCGAGGTTCTTGAGCATCTGGAGAATCCCCGGGGCGTGCTGCGCGAGATCCATCGAGTGCTGAAGCCCGGCGGGCTTTTCATCGTCACGACGCCGAACGTCGCGAATGCCTACTCGCGGGTTCGCTATCTGGTCAGCGGATTTGCGAACCTGTTCGGCCCCCTGCCGGTGAGAAACGATAAGCGGTACTCAACGGGTGGCCACATCAGCCCGACCCCCTATTTCTATCTCGCCCACGCCCTCCTGGACGCAGGCTTCGAGGACATCGGGCTTCGCATCGACAAGGTCCAGAAGACGTTGGTGTTCTGGCTTGTCGTGTTGGCCCCGGCGATCGCTCTGGGCTGGCGTTGGTTTTGGAGTCGTGAGGAGAAGACGTACCGGACCTTGACCGCCGAGAATCGTGCACACGTGTCCCGGCACCTGAGCTGGTCGGTGCTGGTCGGTCGTACCATCGTGGTCTCTTGCGGCAAGCGGACCGGCGGCTGATCTCGATGGGGCCACCGATTTCGCCACACCCGTGATTGGTATCCGGGGGGAGAGGGGTAACAATTGGTCGATCTGGCAGGGGGAGGCTCGTCCCCCGTCAGCCGCGCAGCCGCCACAGCGAGAAGGTCCCGGCGGCCCCGAAGATCAGGTTGGGAAGCCAGGCGGCGACCAGGGGGGGAAGGACGCCGCCCCGGCCCAGCGCGATGGCCAAGGAGAGGAGCATCCAGTACAAGAATCCCATGGGAATGCAGACGCCCACCCAGATCATGACCCCGGCCCGGCCCGTGCGCAGGCCGAAGCTCACCCCGATGAGGGCCATGATCAAGCTGACGAGGGCCGTGGCCACCTTAGCCTGCAGGTCCACCTGGTAGCGGCGGGTATCCACCCCGCTCTGCGCCAGTCGGCGGATATACCCTCGTAACTGCGTGTAGCTCATCTCTTGCGGAGCGCGCGCGACCCGCGCGAACTCCTCGGGACCTTCGCTCAGGGAGGCGGTCATCTGCCGAAACGGCAGGACCCGGACGGGACTGGAGGTCAGATCGAGCTGGTAGCCGTCCCGCAGGATCCATCCGGTCTTGTTCCAGACGGCTTCCCGCGCGTCCAGCCGCCGCACCAGCTGGAAGTCCGGGGACAGTTCGAAGATGCTGATTCCCTGAATCAACCCGGACCGGACCTCGATGAGGGAGATGTGCACAAAGCGGTTTCCCTGGGCTCGGTACCAGATGTCGCTGTCGCGGGTGACCTGGTGGGCGGGGAGGCGATTGACCTGGGTGCGCCAGATATTCAGCGCCTGCTCGCTGGCGCCCGGGGCGACATACTCGGCGACACCCCAGGCGGCCAGGCTGGCGGCCACGCCGATGGCGATGCAGGGAGACGCGATGCGCAGGGTGCTGACCTGCCCCATCTTCATGGCCAGCACCTCGTTGTGGCGGGCCATGCCACCCACGCTCAGCAGCGCGGCCAGGAGCACTGCCACGGGGAGCACCTGGGTGAAGATGAGGGGGAGATTGGAAAGGTAGTAGGAGACGATGATGCCGAGATGGACTTGGGCCTCGAGAAAGTGGGGGAACTTCTCAAAGAGATCCACGATCACGTAGACCCCCACGAAGAGGATGAGGCACATCAAGAGCAGCTTCAAGCCTTCTCGGGCGATATACCGATCCAGGAGACGCATTCCATCAACCCCGGGAATGGGAAGCGAGGGCCCGGGACATCCATAGGTGCGGAATCGATCTCAGGCGGGCCGGCTGGGTTTCGGCGTGGAGGAGCAAGAGGGCTCCACCCAGGGCAACCAGGAGGTTGGGCAGCCACATCAAGAGATACTCGGGGGCCCAGCCTCGATCGCCCAGGCCTTCACCCGCCACGATCAGCAGGTAGTACCCCAGCGCGCATGCGACCGAGATGGCCAGGCTGATGCCGCGGCCTCCTTTCCGGATCCGGCTGCCGAGGGCGACCCCCACCGCGGTGAACAGGACGCACGACATGGGAATGGCCAGCTTCTTGTGGAATTCGACCAGAGGAGGATGGTAATTTTGGCCCTGAGCCCGCAGGGACGCGGCCCGCTGGAGTAGGCCGCTCAGCGTGAGCTCCTGCTCACCCAATTGGCGCTGCATCGGGTCGCTGAGGGCTCGACCGAGATCCAGATTCAGCGCGTAGTCCGCAAAACTGATGAGGCGGTAGCGACCGGCCGCCTCCGCCGCCGACAGGTGGATCGTTCCGTGATCCAGTTCGAGGCCCAGCCGTAGATTCGCCGGGTCCGAGGTGAAGCGGCCGCCCTGAGCCACGATCACCCGGGCCTCCTCGGGATTTCTGGTATCGACGAGGAAGACCCCCCGCATGGCGGATGTCTTGGGATCCAAGTGCTCGACGTACAGGATGAGGCCGTCGAAGAGTTCGTTGAAGATGCCCTCCTCGATTCCTGCGCTCACCTGGCGGCGGGTCATGTCGAACACGAGGCCCTTGAAGGCCTGGTTGCTGTACGGTAGGATCCAGATGCTGATGACCAGGGTGAGCAGCGTGGCCACGCCGCCGAACAGGACGGCGGGTCGGGTGAGACGGGTCAGGCTCAGGCCGGCTCCGCGCAAGGCCAGGACCTCTCCATCGGCCGCCAGGCGCGTGAACGTCACCAGCGTCGCCAGGAGAACGGACATGGGGATAGTGACCACCAGCGAATAGGGGAGCATGTAAAGAAAAAGCTGGAGGACCGTCATCACCCCCACGCCCTTGTTGACGATCAACTCGACGAGGCGGAGGATCTTGTTGGTCAGCAGCACGAAGGTGAAGACCATGAGGCCGATGCCGAAGGCGGCCGTCATCTCCTTCGCGATCGCGCGGTCGAGAATGTTCATGCGTCTTTCCGGATTCCTTTCCAATGCGCCGTGCGAATTCTACTGCAGCTTGGCGTCCGTATCTAGCGGTATTTCTTGAGGCCACGCGGAAGGCCGCCCGCCTCTCGGACGGCTGGACGGCGCCTCCCGCCCGCCCGCTGATTCCGCTGACGGCAGCCTTTACCCTCGGGATCGCTGCGGAAACGTTCCTGCTTGTTGGCCCCCTGGGCTGGATAGGGATCGTGGGGCTGGCCCTGCTGGGGGCGGCGGCTGCCTGGTGGCTGCGATCCCATCGCGTCTTTTGGCTGCTCGCCATCCTGAGCTTCTTCTGTGTGGGCGGTCAGGCGGCGGCCGTGGCCTTCCTTGGGAATCCTCCCCACCACCTCAGCCGCCTTCCGGAGGAGCTCCTGGCCTCGCCCGTGCGACTGGAAGGCTGGGTGTCTGCACCCCCGGACCCCCAGCCCGCAGAAGCCGGAGATGCGGGCGATCCGGAGTGGACGCGATTCACGGTCGAAGTCACGCGTCTCCAGGCGGACGAGCGCTGGGTCGACGTCACGGGCCGGGCCAGGCTGACCGTGGCGGGAGCGCCGCTGGATGTCGCCTACGGGGATGAAGTCCGTGGGCTCTTCCAGCTGCGCCACCCCCGGAAATTCCGCAATCCAGGCGCCTTCGACTATCCGGCGTACCTCGCCACCCGGGGAATCTTTCTGGAGGGGTGGGCACGGGAGCCGCTGGAGATCGCGGCGGGCTCGCGGGGGTCGCCCATGCTGTCCGGGATCTTTCACCTGCGCCGCCTGCTGCTCCGGCGCTTGGAGGCCGCCATGCCGGCCTCTCAGGCGGCGCTGTTGCGGGCGGTCGTCCTGGGTGACCGCTCGGGCCTCACGCCTTCGGTCAATCAACGCTTTTTGGACTCGGGAACTTACCACATTTTGGCCATCTCCGGCCTGAATGTGAGCCTCCTGGCCGGGACGCTGTTCGGGTTCTTTCGCCTCCTCCGCCTCTCCTCTCGGGTCGGGGCCGCCGCCGCCGCGCTGCTCGTGACCGGGTATGCCGTCCTGGCGGGAGCCGGGCCGTCGGTGGTCCGGGCCGCCGTGATGGCCGACGTGTACCTGGCGGCCGTGGTGCTGGACCGGCGCGCCGATCTCTTGAACAGCCTGGCTCTTTCGGCGCTGCTGTTGCTGTGGTGGAATCCCCGATTCCTGGGCGACGTGGGCTTTCAACTCACCTACCTGGCCACCCTCGGCATCATCCTCGTGCTTCCACACTGCCAGGCGTCGCTCCAGCGATTTCCGCGCCCCCTGCGATTCGTGGGAGACTCCGTCGCCATCACCCTGGCAGCCACGGTGATGACGCTGCCCGTCCTGGCCGGGGCATTCAATCGTGTGGCCCCCGTCAGCATAGCGGCCAACATTGCCATCGTGCCCGTGAGCGGGATGATCACGGCCCTGGGGGTTGCCGCCAGCGCCGCCTTCGCGGTGCTCCCCTCCGGGCTCTCCTGGCTCAACGTCGCGAACGGCTGGCTGGCGGATCTGCTCGTGGCGCTGGCTGGCTGGTTTGCCTCCTGGCCATGGAGCAGCGTGCGTGTCTATACCCCCATGCCGGGGATGGTGATCGCCTACTATGCCGGGGTGGCCGCCTGCGTTCTGGCGGCTGCCTCCCGAGGCAGGCAGGCGCGCCTGCGTCGGCGCTGGGCGTGCTGGCTGGCGCTGGCCTGCGCCCTCCTGCTGGCGGGCCAGGTGGTGCATCGGCTCTTTCCCGGACAGGAGCGCGCCGGGATCCGCCTCACCCTCTTGGATGTGGGGCAGGGGGAAGCCATTCTGATCGAGGCGCCGGGGAAACGACGGATGCTGGTGGACACGGGCGGCCTGCCCGGCATGGGCCCGGACACCGGCCTGCAGGTGGTTGCCCCGTACCTCTGGCATGAGTGGATCGGCCGCCTGGATGTCCTGGTGCTCACCCACCCGGAGAGGGATCATGTCGGGGGAGTTCCCGCCGTGCTCCGGACATTCGAAGTCGGGGAGGTGTGGAGCGGCGAGATCACCTCTGCCAGGTCGTTTGGTGTCTGGGTTCAGGAGTACCTCCGTTTGCGCAAGATTCCGCTGCGCATCGTGGCCGCGGGATCGCCCGTCCTCCGCTGGGGGGACACGGCCGTTGAGGTGCTACATCCCGGCGGGACGCCGGGCGGGGACATGCCGGCGGGCGGCCGTCGGAGGCTCAGCGCCAATGACCAGGCCCTGGTGCTCCGGATCAGCCTTGGAGACCGGACGGCCCTCCTCACCAGCGACATCGAGCGGGAGGGGGAGGCCGCCCTCCTGCGCGATGGCGGCTCCATCCGGGCCCAGGTCCTGACGGTGCCCCACCACGGCTCGCGCACCTCCAGCACCTGGCCCTTCCTCGATGCGGTCCGGCCGGAGGTGGCCCTGCTCTCGGTCGGGTACCGGAATCGCTATCATCATCCGCACCCGGAGGTTCTGGATCGCTACGCCACCCTCGGGATTCGGCTCCTTCGCACGGACCGGGACGGTGCCATCCGGGTAGAGATGAACCACGGCCGCGTCTGGGCCCACCCGCTCCAGGAGTAGCGGTCGAACGCTGCTGGCAACCGGGGCCGCGGACTTGGAGGCGGCCAGAGCCCTATTCACGGGATGTGCCTTGCCCTGCCTGCTCCCTGCCGCCAGGCGTCTGCAGGGGGGCTATTCGTAGATCTCCTCAAAGATCTTCCAGCCAAGCGGCGTCCGCCTCAACCGCCAGGTCACATCGTTCAGAATAAGGTCCTTGTCCCCTCCCTCACCCCTCGCATGCTCCCGTGTCACGCGGAGCTCCATACGGGCTTGAGCCGCGGCCAGATCTCCGGTGACCGTCAGGTGAAAATCTATCAAGGACACGGAGAGATCCTTGGCGGCACGGAAGAGGTCCACGTAGGCCATCATCAGTTCCTTTTTGCCGACGCTGATCTCGGACAGTGGCCCCGCCACGCCCAGGTATCTCTGGAAGCTCCCGACGTACAGGTCGTCGGCGTAGGGCTGCCTGAGGATGTCGAGAGACTTGTTTTCAATGCCCGCGGGGATCTTCTTCAGCGTGGTGAGGATCTGCTCCTCGTCCCGATTCTTCGGTCGGTAGAGCTGCATGGAGGTGGCGTTCAGGCATCCCCCCAAGATGAGAATGCCCACCAGGCCCACGAACATCCACGCCCGCCAGGCTGGGGCAGTCCTCGAGGAGGAGATGTTCAGTTCCGGAGACAGCTTGCAGCCATTCAGCATTCGAACCTCCTGTTTGTTCAGCGATGCATCAGGAAGCGCACCACGCAGCTCGGGCATCGCTGGAGGACCCGCACCAGTTCCGGGTTCTTGCCGGGCTTGCCAGCCGCCATCAGTGGAAGAGACTGGTACTGGGTCGGGATGGGCGCCCAGTCGACTCGGTGGTCCGGCACCGCCGGGCAAGAGATGGCATAGATCTTGGGCATGGGGACCTCCGCCTCGATGAATGATCTCGTCTTTTTATACCCGAGACAGGCCCCTCTGACAAGGGGCCGCGCGCAGTTTGATCCGGAATCCGGCCTGGGCAGGCGGCGGACCTCGGGCGGGGGCACCGTCACGGCGAGGCGCGCAGGAGAATCCCGACGCCGAGGAGGGTGAGGCAGGCGCCCAGCAGCGCGTTCCAAGGAGGCAACTCTCCCAGGAGCAGCCACGCCAGCAGAATGCCGAAGGTGACCTCTTGGGTGGCGATCAGGTTCGGGAGACTGGGATGAAGTCGTCGCAGCGCGGCGTTGTAGAGGGTGTGGCCAAGCGCCATGGGGAAGAGGGCCATGGCGACCACCGCCTCGACAGCCGGCACAGGAATCGGCCGGGACAGGATGCCCAGGGCGAAGGGGGCCGTGGCGACCCCGGCGAAGAGGTATACCCAGCAAGCGTAGGCCAGCAGCGGGAGCCGGGCGCGCTCCCGGCGTCCAAAGAGGGAATAGAGGGCGAACGTGACCGCGGCTCCCAGGGCCAGAGCGTCTCCGAGCAGCATTCGGCGGGTGAGGGAGGGCCCGAAGCCGGCCAGGATGGCGACACCGACCAAGGCCACCAGGGCGCCCAGGAGCGTTCGGCGGGGGAGCGGCTCCCGCAAGACAAAACGGGACAGGCCGGCGATGAACAGGGGCGCCGTGTACGTCAAGGTCAGGCTGTGGGCCACGGTCGTAAAATAGAGCGATGCGATGAAAGTCAGAAAATGGAGAGCGGCAATGAGCCCGATGGGGATGAGCCGCCGACAGTCGGCGGCGCGGAGGGACAGCCGGTTGCCTACCGTCCAGGCGGCCAGGCCGACCAACAGCCCGCCCAACAGCATGCGCAGGCTGGTGACCTCTACGGGGGTCAGGGCCTCGGCCCACCGGACCAGGATGGCGCCCGTGGAAAAAAATCCGGTGGCGGCCACCGCCTGTCCCACCCCCACCCACTCGTCGCGCGTCACGGAGGGTGACGGTACCACATTCTGCGCCGGGAACCAAGGACTCCCGGCGGCCGCCGTGACGCCTTGGACCCGGTGGCGGGGGAAAGGGTTTGACATCCGAGAAGATCGCGTGTTACAAGGGATTTCATGGGCCAAAGCGTGGCGCGCCAGGTCTACACCGTGAGCGCCCTCACCACCGGGATCAAAGCCGTCCTTGAGGACGGCTTTTCTGCCATATGGGTGGAAGGCGAGCTGTCCAACTTCAAACACCACACCTCCGGGCACATGTACTTCACGCTGAAAGACGCCCAGGCGCAGATCCGGGGGGTGATGTTCCGAGGGAACAACCGCCTGTTGAAGTTTCACCCCAAAGACGGCCTGGCGGTGCTGGTGTTCGGGGCGCTGACGGTCTACGAGCGGCGCGGCGAGTACCAGATCGTCGTCGAGTTCATGGAGCCGAAAGGCCTGGGGGCGCTCCAACTCGCCTTCGAGCAGCTCAAGGCCAAGCTGGAGGCTGAAGGGCTCTTCGACCCGGCGCGGAAGCGCCCGCTGCCGCGTTTGCCCCGGCAGGTGGGCATCATCACGTCCCCCACGGGCGCGGCGATTCGGGACCTCCTCACCATCATCGGGCGGCGGTTTCCGGGGCTGGCGGTGCTGATTCACCCGGTGCAGGTCCAGGGAGATCAGGCTGCGCCCGAGATCGCGGCGGCCCTCCGGCGGCTGGGCGCGCGCGCCGACCTGGATGTCCTGATCCTGGCTCGCGGGGGCGGGTCCCTGGAGGATCTGTGGGCGTTCAACGAGGAGGTCGTCGCCCGGGCCATCGCGGACTGCCCCCTCCCGGTGATCTCGGCCGTGGGGCATGAGACGGACGTGACCATCGCCGACTTCGTGGCGGATCTCCGGGCCCCCACCCCTTCGGCGGCGGCGGAGCTGGTCTCCGCGCAGCGGAACGAGCTTCGCCAGCGCGTGGATGAGCTGGCGGCCAGAGGCGCGGCCGCGGTCCAGGGGCTCGTGGCGGCGCGCGGCCAGCGCGTGCGAATGCTGGGGCGCCATCTGGCGCTTCTGAATCCCGTCGCCCAGGTGGGGCGACAGCGCGAGCGGGTGGTGCAGCTGTCGCGGCGGCTGGGGCTCTGGTGGCAGACCGCGCGGGCGCTGTACTGGGAGCGGCTGCGCCGCCTGACCGGAACGCTGGAATCACTCAGCCCCCTGGGGATCCTGGCGCGAGGATACAGCATCTGCTTTGCCCTCCCCGATCGGCGCGTCCTGAAGGGCTCGGAGGAGAGCGCGGTCGGGGAGGATGTGGTGGTGCGGCTGCATCGCGGGGAGCTGGAGTGCCGGGTGCGCGTGGTTCGCGCCGGCGGGGAGGGTTAGGTGGGGGAACCGACCTTCGAAGAGGCCTTGGATCAACTGGAGACCTTGGTGGCGCGCCTGGAGGCCGGGGATCTTCCGCTGGAGGAGGCGCTCAAGACCTTCGAAGAGGGAGTCCGGCTGACCCGGCTCTGCTCCGCGCGCCTAGAAGACGCCGAGCGGCGCGTCCGGCTCCTCGTTCCGTCGCCCGACGGGACGGAACGGGAAGTTCCTTTCGACGTGGGGACAGAAGGGGAGACCCATGAGTGACGTGGGGCCGGGGGACACCCTGGCTGGGATGATGACAGAGCGGCGGAAGCTCGTGGATGCGGCTCTGGACCGCTGGCTGCCGGAGGCGGGGGATCGCCCGCCCAAGATCCATGAGGCCATGCGATACAGCGTCTTTGCGGGCGGCAAGCGCTTGCGGCCGTTGCTGGCCCTCTTGGCCTGCGAGGCCGTGGGGGGGAAGCCCGAAGATGCCCTGCCCGCCGCCGCGGCCCTGGAGATGATTCACACCTATTCGCTCATTCACGACGACCTGCCGGCCATGGATGACGACGACTTCCGGCGTGGGCGGCCGACCTGTCACAAGGCCTTCGGGGAGGCCATCGCCATTCTGGCCGGGGACGCCCTCCTGACCCAGGCCTTCCAGGTGCTGGCCGACCCGGCCGCCGGCGGCGTGCCGCCCGCCCGCCGGCTCCAGATCATCGCTGAGATCGCCGAGGCTGCCGGCAGCCTCGGGATGGTGGGGGGGCAGGCCCAGGACATTCTGGCCGAGGGTCAACACATCGATCTGGCCACGCTCCTGTATCTGCATACGCACAAGACCGGGGCGTTGATTCGCGCTTCCATTCGCGCGGGGGGGATCGCCGGTGGGGCGGAAGGGGACCGGCTGGAAGCCCTCACACGGTTTGGTGTTAAGGTCGGTCTGGCGTTCCAGATCGTGGACGACATTCTGGACATCGAAGGCAGCAGTGAGCTGCTCGGCAAGACCGTCGGGAGCGACGCGCGAAAGAAGAAGGCCACCTATCCCGCCGTGGTGGGTATGGAGGAATCCCGGCGCGAGGCGGCCAGCCTGCTGGCGGAGGCCAAGGAGGCCTTGCGGCCTCTGGGTCCCGCCGCCGAGCCGCTCCTTGCCTTGGCGGATTTTGTGGGTCAGCGGCGGCACTGAATCGCATCGCCGCGAGGGAAAGGGAAGGAGAACGTCGTGTACCTGGAGCTCATCGAATCGCCGGCCGACCTCAAGCGGCTGAACCGGTCGGAGTTGCAGATAGTGGCGAAGGAGATCCGCACCCTCATCATCCAGACGGTGGCCCGCACGGGGGGGCATCTGGCCTCCAACCTGGGGTCGGTGGAGCTGACCCTGGCGCTCCACTACCTGTTCGACTCGCCCCGGGACAAGATCATCTGGGATGTCGGGCATCAGGCCTACGCCCATAAGATCCTGACCGGGCGCCGGGACCGCTTTCATACACTGCGCCAGGAGGGGGGAATCAGCGGCTTCACCCGCCGCAGCGAGAGCCCGCACGATCCGTTCGGAGCCGCCCACGCCGGCACGGCGCTGTCCGCCGCCTTGGGGGTGGCCGAGGCCCGCGACCTGGTCGGGCAGGGCTTCCACGTCGTGGCGCTGGTGGGAGACGGGGCCCTGACCTCCGGCCTGGTCTGGGAAGGGCTAAACCAGATCGGCGACCTGCGGCCCGATATCCTGGTCGTCCTGAACGACAACACCATGTCCATCTCGCCCAACGTGGGGGCCGTCTCTGCCTACCTGAACCGGGTGATGACGGGCCGTCTGGCGACCCGGGTTCGCCAGGAGACCAAGAGCTTCCTGGGACAGATCCCGCGGGTGGGCAGCCAGATCGCGGACATGGCCAAGCGCGTCGAGGCGATGGCCAAGGGGTTGGTGACGCCGGGCGTCCTGTTCGAGGAGCTGGGGTTCACCTATGTGGGGCCGCTGGATGGACACAACCTGGGGCATCTCCTGGATACTCTGGAGAACGTGCGGCGGCTGCCGGGACCTGTCCTGATGCACGTGGTCACGGTCAAGGGAAAGGGCTACGCCCCGGCGGAGGGGGACTCCGTGACGTGGCACGGCGCCGCCCCCTTCGAGGTGGAGACCGGTGCGTTCCTCAAGAAGCCCGGCCCCAAGACCTATACCGCGGCCTTCGGCGAGGCCATGATCAAGCTGGCCGGCGAGGACGAGCGGATCGTGGGCATCACGGCGGCCATGGCCGAGGGGACGGGCCTGGCGAAGTTCAAGGAGGCGCATCCCGCCCGCTGCTACGACGTTGGGATCGCGGAGCAACACGCCGTGGTCTTCGCGGCCGGGCTGGCCACGCAGGGCCTGCGCCCGGTCGTGGCCATCTACTCGACGTTCCTCCAGCGGGCCTACGACCAGGTGATTCACGATGTCTGCCTGCAAAATCTCCCCGTCACCTTCGCCATGGATCGGACCGGGATCGTGGGGGACGACGGACCCACGCACCAGGGGCTGTACGATCTCGCCTATCTCCGCACGGTGCCCAACCTCGTCATCCTGGTCCCGCGCGACGAAAACGACCTGCAGCACTGCCTGAAGACGGCGGTGTCGCATGCGGGGCCCGCCGCCGTCCGCTATCCGCGGGGGCAGGGAGACGGGGTGTCCATCGATCAGGAGGCCAGGGTCTATCCGCTGGGGACGGCCGAGCTGCTCCGCGAGGGGGAGGACGTGCTGCTGTTGCCGCTGGGGACCATGGTCCAGCCCGCCCTGGAGGCGGCGGAGGCGCTCCAGGAGCGAGGCATCTCGGCGGCGGTCGTGAACCCCCGCTTCGTGAAGCCGCTGGACCGGGCGCTCATTCCGGACGTGGCTCGCCGGGTGGGCCGGGTGATCACGATCGAAGAGCACGCGCTGGCCGCCGGTTTCGGCTCCGCCGTGTTGGAGCTATTTCAGGAGCTGGAGCTCACCCGGGTGCAAGTCCACCGCCTCGGCATTCCGGATGTCCTGGTCGAGCAGGGGAGCCAGCAGGCGATGCGCCGCCGCTACGGGCTGTCATCCGAGGGGATCCAGGAGGCGGCGGAGGCGCTGGTGAAGGTGCGGCGGTTCGGCCTGCAGCGGGGGGAAATCGTGGCGTGACGGTCGCCCGGCGGCGGATCGATCTCCTGCTGGTCGAGCGCGGCCTGGCCGCCAGCCGCGAGGACGCGCAGCGGCTCATCCTGGCGGGCAAAGTGCAGGCGGCGGGGCGGCGCGTCGAGAAGGCGGGCACGCCGGTGCCGCTGGAAATCCCGCTTCAGGTGGCAGGGCCCGCCCACCCGTTTGTGAGCCGGGGCGGCCTCAAGCTCCAGCACGGACTGGAGGCATTCCGGCTGGATCCGTGCGGCCGCGTCTGCCTGGATGTGGGGTCCTCGACCGGCGGCTTCACCGACTGCCTGCTGCAAGCGGGAGCGCGCCGGGTGATCGCGGTGGATGTGGGGTACGGCCAGCTGGCCGCACGCCTGCGGGCCGATCCCCGCGTGCAGGTGCTGGAGCGGACGAACATCCGGCACCTGGAGCCTTCCCGTCTTGCGGATCGCCCCGACCTGGCGACCATCGACGTGTCGTTCATCTCGCTGGCGCTGGTGCTGCCGGCGGTGCGCCGGCTGCTGGCCCTCCCCTCCAACGTCGTGGCGCTGGTCAAGCCGCAGTTCGAGGTGGGGAAGGGGCAGGTCGGGAAACGGGGAGTCGTTCGCGACCCCGCGCTGCATCGGGCGGTGCTCGAGCGCACCGCTGCCGTTGCGAGGGAAGAGGGCTTCACGGTGTCCGGGATGGCGGCCTCTCCCCTCCTCGGTCCCATGGGCAACCGGGAATTCCTGATGTATCTCTGTGTCGGAGGGGTCGGGTCCGAACGTCGGCGGGCTCATCGATCGGGTCCTGGCCCCTGCCGGGTGAGGAGCCATGCAGCGCATCGGCATTGCGGTCAAGCCGCACAAACCCGAAGCCGCGCCGGTCCTCCGGGCGCTGGTGGACTGGCTGCGCAAGCGGGACTGCGCGGTGCTGTGGGACCGGGAGGCGGAGGCCCTCTGCCCCGACCTGGGGCCCGGTGCCCCTCGAGCCAACGTCGTGGCCGGGGTGGACCTGATGATCGTTCTGGGAGGGGACGGGACGCTGCTCTCGGTCGCCCGGCTCACGGGACCGCGGGAGGTGCCGATCCTGGGGGTGAATCTGGGCGGCTTGGGGTTCCTCACGGAGGTGACCCTCCAGGAGCTCTTCCCCAGCCTGGAGGCGGTCCTGGAAGACCGGTTTGCCGTGAGCCGGCGGCTGACCCTGCGGGCGGAGGTGCAGCGCGGCGGGGAGGTCATCGCCGGCTATCAGGCCCTCAACGATGCGGTCGTCAACCAGCGGGCCCCCTCCCGCGTTGTGGACCTGGAGGTGCACGTCAACGGCGAGTACGTGGCCACCTTCCGGGCCGACGGGCTGATCGTCGCCACGCCGACCGGCTCCACCGCCTACTGTCTCTCCGCCGGCGGTCCCATCATCTATCCGTCGCTGCCGGCCGTGGTGATCATTCCCATCTGCCCCCACACGTTGACGAATCGTCCGCTGGTCCTGTCCGATACGGCCCTGGTCGAGATCCGGCAGGGCTCGGCCGGCGACAACGTCCACCTGACGGTGGACGGGCAGGAGGACGTGCCGGTGCGCTTCGGGGATGTGGTCTCCATCCGGCGCTTGGATCGAACCATCACGCTGGTCAAGTCCCCCAAGCTGAACTACTTCGAGCTGCTGCGAACCAAGCTGCGCTGGGGGGAGCGCTAACGAAGGCAGCCAACAGCTATCAGCCATCAGCTGGGGATACGGAAGGGCACGGGGCAGCAGGCCGGCGGCAGTTGGCCTCACGGCCAACGGGAATTTGCTCTGTTCGTATTCGCTGAGCGCCGAATGCCGAATGCTGATTGCTGGATTGGACAACACGATGCTCCGCGAGCTCACCATCCGCAACGTCGCGATCATCGAGACGCTGCATCTCGTTTTCCGGCCGGGGCTCACCATCCTTACGGGAGAGACCGGCGCGGGCAAGTCTATCTTGATCGACGCCCTGCAGCTCGTGCTGGGGGCCAAGAGCAGCGAAGACCTTCTGCGGGCCGACGCCGAGGAGGCGGTCGTGGAGGCGGCCTTCGACCTGCCGGCCGGCGCCAGGGCCCTGCTGGACGCCGAGGACATCCCGGCCGAGCCGGGAGAATTCCTGATGCTGCGCCGGCATCTGCTGCGCGAGGGGAAGAGCAAGGCGTACGTCAACGGACGGCTGGCCTCGGCGGCGAGCCTGCGGGCGCTGGCGGAGCGGCTGGTGGACATCCACGGGCAGCATCCCGGGCAGCCTCTCCTGGACCCGCGCCGGCACCGCGAGGTCCTGGACGCCTACGGGGGGGCGACCGAGGAGGTCCGGGCCTACCGCCAGGCCTATGGACGCTGGCAGGCGCTGCGGCGCGAGCGGGACGACCTAGCGGCCGACGAGCGGGATCGGGCCCAGCGCCAGGATCTGCTGGAATTTCAGCGCCGCGAGATTGAGGGGGCGCGGCTTGACCCGGAGGAGGAGGACGTCCTCTCTGCGGAGGCCACGATCCTGGCCAATCACGAGCGGCTGTTCGGGGCGGTCGAGCAGGCGTATGCAGAGCTCGAAGAGTCGGAGGGGGCCGTCCTGGACCGCCTGGCCGCCGGCACGGCCCGCGTGCGGGAGGCCGCGGCCATCGATCCGCGCCTGCGGGAGATCCTGGAGGTCCTGGAAGCGGGCGTCGTCCACGTCCGCGAAGCCGCCCGGGGGCTGCGCGACTACCGGGCCGACATCGAGTTCGACCCGCGGCGGCTGGAGGTCATCGAGGCCCGCCTGCACGAGATCGGCAAGCTCAAGCGGAAGTACGGCGCCAATGTGCGGGAAGTCCTGGAGCACCTGGAGCGCGTTCGGAAGGAGCTCGACGCCGTCGGCCGCTCGGAGGCCCGCCTGACCGAGCTGGACCAGGCCCTCTCGGCGATCCAGCGGGAGCTCGTGGAGCGGGCTGGACGGCTGTCGGGGACCCGGCAGCGTGCCGCCCGCGCTTTACGGGATGCCATCCTGGGCGAACTCCAGGAGCTGGGCATGGCCAAGGCCGCTTTCGAGGTGCGGGTGGCGACCGACCGCCCGGCGGACTCGGAATTCGGGCCGCACGGGATCGACGAGGTCGAGTTCCTGATCTCGCCAAATCCCGGTGAGGCGTCCAAGCCGCTTCACAAGATCGCTTCGGGGGGCGAACTGTCGCGGGTCATGCTGGCGATCCGCACCATCCTGGCCGCTGCCGACGAGACCCCGACCGTCATCTACGACGAGATCGACGCCGGGATCGGCGGGAGCATGGCCGAGGTGGTCGGCCGCAAGCTGGCCGCCGCATCCCGCCGGCACCAGGTCTTCTGCGTCACTCACCTGCCCCAGATCGCCTGCTTTGCCGACCAGCACCTGGTGGTCGCCAAACGAGCGCTTCGCGACCGGACGGAGACGTCGGTGCAGGTCTTGGCGGATGCAGGACGCCCTCAAGAGCTGGCCCGCATGCTGGGGGGACCCAGCGGCTCCACAACGGGATTGCAGCACGCCGCCGAGCTGCTGGAAGCGGCCGGACGCCAGAAACGGCGACTACGACCCTCCTCTTCCCGGTGAGGGGTCGGCACTTCTCCTTTCCCATACCCCAAATCGTGCGCCCATCGACGCAAATGGGATGCATGCGCGGTAGGAGAAGGATCTTCCCCCTCTGCTTTTGATGGCTAGGAGAGTTTTAACCCATTGAAAATACGGGGGAGGGAATTTATGCCATGGCCGGGCCGTTTGGCCGGGTTGTTGCACTTGTTCCATACGAGTCTTTATGTATCCGAGACCGATTATCCATTGAAAGGAGGTGAAACTCGAATGAAGAAGCTCGCGACCATGATCATGGCGGCCATCTTTGCAGTGACGTTCACCGGTTTTGCGTTCGCGCAGGCCCCGGCGACGACGCCCGCCCCGACGCCCGCTCCGGCGACCGCTCCGGCTCCTGAGAAGAAGGTCACGAAGAAGAAGGCCACCAAGAAGGCCACCAAGAAGGCCACCAAGAAGGCCACCAAGACGACGGAGAAGAAGGAGGAGAAGACCCAGTAGCCCTTCTCCATTCCTTGGGTGTTGGTTCATCGAGGGCACCCCAGCAGGGGTGCCCTCGATGTTTTTTCCGGGGAGCCGTCCGGGGATTGGCCTTGACTTTGAGCCCGGGTTGGACTAGAAATCCACCCCACGAGCGCCGATGGACAGCGAGCGGCGCCGGAAGGAGGATGCCGGCAGAACCGAATAGGCAAAGCTGAGTGGTCCCACCGGGGGACCCTCGAGGGAAAATGGTGCATCCCTGGCCAGCCGAGATCGACGGCTAAGGGAGACTCCATTGCTGCCCCGCAACTGTGAGCGGCGTCGAGAAATCTGCACAGATCACTGTTCCGTGCAGTACGGAACGGGAAAGCGCAGAGAGCACGCGGAGCCGCGAGCCAGACACCTGCTCAGCTTTCCGGGTTTTACGATCCTTCCGCGGGGAAGGGCAGCCCACCATCTACCGGTCCTCCGGTGATTGCCCGGGACTGTTGGATTCTGGAGCCTCGTTCCCCCAGTGGGATCGGGGCTTTTTGTGTCTTAGCAGGCTGCTGAAAAAGGCCCATCTGCTGCGTTGGCCCGCTCGGGCACTCGTTGCGGCGTACCGGAAGTACGCCTCACTTGGCCCCGGGTACCCATCCCGAGGGATGGGTGAGGCCGCCTTGCCGTTCGGCGGGCCCTTCGACAAGCTCAGGGCGGTGAGCACAGTCGAACCGCTCACGGTCCCGAGCGAAGTCGAGGGACATCTGGACCTTTTTGAGCAGCCTGGGGGAAAGCGGGTTTTCAGCACCGTGTTAGAGGGAGGCGGCGTGCAGCAGTCGCGGATTCGATACATTTGGCGGCTGGCGGGATTGATCCTCTGGCTGTGTTTCGGAGCGATGCCCGTCCGGGCCGCAACCGTTCCCGACATGCTGGGACGATCGGTGATTGTCCCCGCCGGCCCGCTGCGCGTCGTCTCGCTGGCGCCCAGCCTCACGGAGACGGTATTTGCCCTGGGGCGGGGAGACTGGCTGGTGGGGGTGACGGACTACTGCGATTATCCCCCGGCGGCGCGGCGCAAGCCGAAGATCGGAGGGCTGGCCGCGCCGGATCTGGAGCGCATCCTCCAGGCCCGGCCCGATCTTGTCCTCACCACCGCCGAGGGGAACTCCCGCGAGACGCTCCTCCGGCTGGAGCGGCTGGGCGTCCCCGTCTTTGCGGTCACCCCCGAGGGGTACACCGGCATTCTCCGCTCGATCGAGCGCCTGGGGGACGTCCTCGACGCCGAGTCGACGGCCGCCGCCCTGCTGCGGGACATCCGGGGGAAGATCGACGCCGTCCGCCGTCGTGTGGATGGGCGGCCGCGGCCGCGGGCACTGTTTCTGCTGTGGACCGATCCCCTGATTGCCGCCGGGCCGGGGACATTCATTCACGATCTTCTGGAGATGGCGGGAGGTTCGGAACGTCCTGCCGGCGGGCGGCGTGCCCTACCCGCACCTTGGCTGGGAAGAGGTGGTCGCTCGTGCGCCGGACGTCATCCTGGTAGCGAATCATCGGGAGCGCTTCGGGGCGGCACCGGCCGCTCTAGAGTCCGTCGACGCCGGATGGCGGACCTGGCAGAGCATCCCCGCCGTCCGGGCCGGCCGGCTGGTGGCCGTGCCGGCCGACCCGCTTCTCCGGCCCGGCCCGCGGGTGGCGGAGGGAGTGGAGCGGCTGGCAGCGATTCTCCACCCCGACCTGTTCGAGCCGGAGCGGACGCCATGAGCCGCGGCCGGACGGTGGCGCTTCCGCCGAGGCGGGTCGGCGCCTTCGTGGCCCTCGCGGCCCTCCTGGTGGTCGGGTTGCTGCTGTCCCTGATGGTCGGCAGCGTGCCGGTGCCGCCGAGCCAGACCCTCCGCATTTTGGCGGGCGGGAGGACCGGACCGGATGATGTCGCCGCCGCGGTCGTCCTCCGCATCCGCCTGCCGCGCGCACTCCTGGCCGGCCTGGTGGGCGCCTGCCTCTCCCTGGCCGGCCTGGGCTTTCAGGCCATCACGCGGAACCCGCTGGCCGACCCGACGGTCCTGGGCGTCTCCAGCGGGGCAGCCTTCGGGGTGACCACGGCGATGCTCCTCGGGATCCTGGGGCCGCTGGGATCCCCGGCGCTCGGCCCGCTGTGCGCCTTTGCGGGGGCGCTGGCGGCAGCCGTCAGCGTCTACGCCATTGCCCGCGTGGAGGGCCGGCTCCCCGTGGCCACCCTGCTGCTTTCGGGGGTGATCGTGGGCCTCTTCTTCAGCGCCTGCGTGATGCTGATGACGGCGCTCCTGGCCTCCTCGGAGCTGCAGGGGGTGGTGTTCTGGCTGATGGGGAACCTGGGGCCGACGGACGGGGCGACGCTGGCCGTCCTGGCAGGGAGTCTGGCCGTGGGCCTGGCGGTCCTGGCCGGCCAGGCCGGCCGGATGAACCTGCTGGCCCTGGGCGAGGAACAGGCACTGCAACTGGGGGTGGAGGGGGAGCGGATCAAGCGGCTGGTGTTCGTGGCGGCCTCCCTGGTTACGGGAGCCGCCGTATCCACGGCCGGCTCCATCGGGTTCGTCGGGCTCATCGTTCCGCACGCCGCCCGCATGCTTCTGGGGCCGGATAACCGCCGGCTCATTCCGGCGACCGTCCTCTTGGGGGCCGCCTTCCTGATCCTGGCGGATCTTTTGGCACGGACCATCGCCTCGCCCACGGAGCTGCCGGTGGGAGTAGTGACCGCATTCTGCGGAGCGCCCCTCTTCGTCTATCTGCTGCGGCGAAGGCGGGGAGGGGGATCGCTGTGATTGCGGTGGAGTGCTGGGAGGTGACCTATCGGTACCGCAGCGGCCGCGGTGTGGCGGGCGTGACGCTCCAGGTGTCGGCGGGCGAGCTGGTGGGCGTCGTGGGGCCGAACAGCGCGGGCAAGAGCACCCTGCTGCGCCTCCTGAGCAAGGTCCTGGCCCCGCAGCGCGGCCGAATCCTCATCCAGGGCCGGGATATTTCATCCCTCAGCCGCCTGGAGGTGGCCCGGCTCGTCGCTGTCGTCCCGCAGGAGCTTCAGGTGGCCTTTCCGTTCACGGCGGCGGAGGTTGTTTTGATGGGCCGCTTCCCGCACACCGGGGGGCGCCGCAGCGCGACGGACCGGGCGGCGGTCTGGACGGCCATGCAGGCGACCGGGATCACCGACCTGGCGGGCCGGCGCATGGACGAGCTGTCGGGCGGAGAGCGGCAGCTGGTGTCCGTTGCGCGGGCGCTGGCCCAAGAGCCGGAGGTCTTCCTGCTGGACGAGCCCACAGCCCACCTGGATCTCCAGCACCAGCGGCGCGTCCTGGAGATCCTGCTGGAGGAGCGGCGCGTCTCGCGACGCGCCACGATTCTGGTGTCCCACGACCTGGCTCTGGCGGCCGAGCACTGCGACCGCCTGATTCTCCTGGCGGACGGCTCTATCCTGGCCGCCGGCCTCCCCGAGGAGGTGATCACCACCCGAGCATTGGAATCGGCATTCGGCTGTCCCGTGGATGTCGAGCGGCATCCCCTCAGCGGGCGCCTGCATGTCCGGGGGCGCCTGTTCTCCCGGGACAGCCTCGTCGATCACGGCACCACCCCCCGAATGTAAGGGAAGCTGGTTGGTCCGGGGGAAGGCGCGCAGCCGCCCACCCGGAGAATCCAGCACGGTCCCGCCACTGTGCGTGGGGAGCGACCCCGCAGGATGCCACTGTCCCAAGCCGGTCGAGGGATGGGAAGGCGCGGGTGAGCGAGGATCCACAAGTCAGGAGACCTATTCGGGGGGCTGGCCCACGACTTCGCGGAGAGGAGAGTGGCGCATGTCTCCAACTAGCGTACGGTTTCTGCCCGCAATCATGGCCGGCATGCTGCTCTGGGCGTCGGCGCTCTGTCCCGGGCGGGGGGAGGCCCAGACCCCGTCGGATCAGGGGCCGGAACTGCCCCTGGAGGAGGTCGAGGTCACGGCCGCCCGCGTCCCCGAGACCCTCGCCCGGACCGCGGCGGACGTGACGGTGATCACCCGGGCCCAGCTGGAGCAGCAGCAGATCACCACCGTGGCGGACGCGCTCCGCATGGTGCCGGCCCTGAATGTGGTCGAGTCGGGAACTCCCGGATCCGTGACCAGCGTGTTCGCCCGGGGGGGAAATTCCGACCACACGCTGGTCCTGATCGACGGCGTCCGGGTGAACAGTCCGACCACCGGCATGTTCGATTTCGCCAACCTGACCACGGCCGGGGTGGAGCGGATCGAGGTGGTCCGCGGGCCGTCCAGCGCCCTGTATGGATCGGAGGGGCTCACGGCCGTCATCAACATCATCACCAGGAAGGGGGAGGGCACGCCTCAGGGCGGCATCGAGACGGAGGCAGGGTCCTACCAGACATTCCGAGAGCGGGGATGGAGCGCCGGCGCGGCGGGTCCGCTGCGGTATTCCGTGGACGTCGCGCGGGATGACAGCAGCGGGAAATTCGCCCACGACGAGTACAACAATACCGCCGCGGCCGCCCGCCTGGACGCAGAGGTGCTGCCGACCCTCAGCCTGGATCTGTCCGCCCGCTACACCGATGCCTTCAAGAACCTGCCGGGGGTTACGGGCCGAACGGATTTCTTGACCGGGCAGCCCGATGCCACGCAGAGCAACCGGGAAGGCCTGACGACGGTGAGCCTGGGGGCAACGCACACCCCGACGGACTGGTGGAGCCATCGCCTTCAACTGTCGTACGTGGAGGACGACGTGGACTTCCGCGATCCGCAGGAAGACCAGGAGCTGGCCCAAGGACTGCTGACCTCGTCGGCAACCGGCAAGACACATACGACCCGCCTGGCGGCGGACTGGCAGCATAACCTCCGGCCGGTCTCGTGGGATGCGTTGACCCTGGGCATGCAGGTGGAGCAGGCGAAAGGGGACCAGACAGATGTGTCCGGGGCCACGGTGCTGAACAAGACGTTCACCAACTACGCCTTCTACGGGCAGAACCAGGTGACGGTGTGGGACCGCCTGATCCTCACCGCCGGGCTGCGGGAGGACGACTACAGCACCTTCGGCAGCCATCTCAGCCCGAAGTACTCGGTCGCATACCTCCTGCCGGAGACCAACTCCAAGCTCCGCGCGAGCTACGGGGAGGGGTTTCACGCGCCGACCATCAACGATCTGGCCTACCCGGGCTTCAGCAATCCCAACCTGAAGCCCGAGCAGAATCGCAGCCTGGAATTCGGCGTGGATCAGAGCCTGTGGACGGAGCGCATCCTGGCAAGCCTCACCTGGTTCCAGAGCCGCTTCCGAGACCTGATTCAATATGATTACGCGACCAGCAAACCCGAAAACATCGCCCATGCCCGGACCCAGGGGGTCGAGGCCGCGCTGACGATCCGCCCCGGCTACGGGCTGAATGTCGTCGCCGGGTACACCTACCTGGAATCGCTGGATGACAACGGCCAGCCCCTGCTGCGGCGGCCGGAGAACAGCTGGAACTTCACGGTGAATTACGCGCCGCTGAAGCGGGTGAATCTGTATTCCACCCTTCTGTACGTGGGGAAGCGGGCCGACACGGATCCCGTCACGTACGCGGATGCCGAAAACTACAAGTACGTGACCTGGGGGGCGGGGGCCTCGGTCACGATCCTCGAGCGGGCGGGTTTCCTCCGGAACCTCCGCGCCCACGGCAAGCTGGACAATATCCTGGGGGTTCATTACCAGGAAGCCCTGGGATTTCCGGCCCTGGGACGCCGGTATACGCTCGGACTCTCGGGGGAGTTCTAGACGTGGCTAGCAGGCTGCTGAAAAAGGCCCATCTGCAGCGTTGGCGTGCTCCCGCGACGCTGCGGCGTACCCGTCAGTACGCCTCGCGTCTCGGATCGCGCGCCGCCTTGCCGTTCGACGGGCTCACGGTCCCGAGCGAAGTCGAGGGACATCTGGACCTTTTTGAGCAGCCTGGACAAAGGCGAATTCTTCAGCGTCTTGCTATGCGCCGGCGGAGCGAGGGGGGAGGGCTCGGGTGGTGGGCCGTCGTGTCGCTGGGCCTCCACGGCGCCCTTCTGACCGGCGTTCTCTCGCTGACTGCTCCGGCGCCCATCACCCACCCGGCGAGCCTGCGGGTGCGTCTGCTGCAAGAGGCGCCCGAGCCCCCGAGGCTGGCGCCTGCCCCAAAGGCCGCCGTGCCCGCGCCCCTGCCGCCTGTGGCCGGGAAGCCGGTCCTGCGGAGAGCGCCGGTGCCCGGCCCGACCAGGGCATCGGCAGCGGCCCGCCCGCCGGTTCTGGCTGCTCCACCGAACGACCCGCCCGAGGCGCCCCGGCCGGAGACCGCTGCATCGTCCAACCAGGGGGAGATGCCGGGCAGTGCGCCGGGGCCGCCGGCTCAAAAACACCTCGTGGGTGCCGAGGCATCGCCCGCGCGGGGGAGCCCGGGACGCGGGGCGGGCGGTCGCGTTGAATCGCCAGGGGGATCCGGGGAGCCCGCCGCCGGACCCGTCCCGCCCGAGGTGCCTTTGCCGGCTCGCGCGGAGATCGGTGCGTCAATCGTTCGCCTCGTCCCGCCGGGTAGCGGCGGGATGGGCGGGGTCGGATTCGGGGCGGCCGGCCACGGATCAGGGGACGGCGGCAGGGGTGGAATGGCCGGGGCGCTCGCGGCGGCGGGTCCCGGAGGCCGGGGGACCGGAAGCGGCGCCGGCGGTCTGCTGGCGTCCGGCGGCGGGGGGGAGGGCCAGGCGGCGGGGCCAGCCTGTCCGATCTCCTCCGCACGATCCGCCGCCGGATCGAGCAGGCCAAGAGTTACCCACAGGGTGCCCGCGAGCGGGGATTGGAGGGGACGACGGAGCTGCGCTTCCGCATCGCCCCGGACGGCCGCGTGGCGGCCGTGGAGATCGTGCGCTCTTCCGGCTCGCCGCTCCTGGACGAGACCGCCAAAGCCACCATCCTGCGGGCGGCTCCCTTCCCCGTGGTGGCGGGCTGGATCCGCATCCCGCTGGCCTTCCGTCTCACGGAATAACCGCCCCCTCTCTGAGGAGACGCGCTTACGCAAGGTGACTCTTGCTTGACCGCTCGCCCCATCTTCGCCGCCGCTCCCAGCCACCTCCATATACCGTTTTCGTATCTCGGTGGTGATCCCCGCTCGCGCCGGACCGGTCGGCGTATGCCGCGGTCGCGGTCGGAAATGGGGCGATGGGAACCCGGGATGGGCCGGGAAAGCGCTTGTTCTGCCCCGGAAGCTTCCCTATAATTGGGAAGATTTGTCGCTCGTTCGGGCGGCCGCTCTTGCTCTTGAGGCTGTTTGACGATGACCCAATCGACGTTCGGAAAAACGTTCCTCATTTCACTGGTGCTGCACGCCGGCCTCCTGGGGGCCGTGTTGTGGCTGGCCTCGCGGGCCCCGGTTCTCCCCCAGGCACCCCTCCGCATCCGAATCATCGAGCCACCGCCGGTCGCCCCGGGGCAGGAGACGCGAGGCGCTCCGGCGGAGAAGCCCGCCCCGCTCGAGATCCCGGGGAAGGGGACCCAGGCCGGCCGGCAGCCGCTCCCGACAGAGCGGGTGGCGCCGCCGCGGCGCGCGGCACGGGTTCCGGAGGTCCAGGGGTCCCGCCAAGCCAAGCCGAGCCCGATCGAGGGGCCGGGGAAAAACGCGGGCGCCCCCAAAGGCTCCGTTCCCGCCGAGGTGATGCGGCCGGCGACTCCTCCGTCGGCGGGCCAGCCCGTTCCGTCCCAGCAGTTGGCGATGCGCTCGACGGCCCCCCCGGCCGCTCCGGCAGCGCCGAAGGTCACGGCGCCGGCTCCGCCGCCGCTCACGGCTCCCCCCCGGACCGGCCGCGGGAGACGCCGCAGGCGCCGACATCGACAACCCCGCCCGATCAGAGCGGTCTCCGGCTGGGAGGGCCCACGGCAACCCGGGTCCAGCCGTCGCCGGCTCCGGCATCGCCCCCGGGCGCGGCCGGCAGGCGGCCCTCGCTCCGCGAGCAAATCGACCAGCTCGGCTCGGGGCTCACGGCGGACGCAGGCGGCCCGGCCAAGCAGACCATGGACCTGGACAGCCGGGATCCGCTGTATGTCTCCTATCTGGCCCAGGTAAAGCGACGCATCGAGCGGGTCTGGACCTACCCCCCGGAGGCCCAGGCCGAGGGGATCGGGGGCGAGCTGTTCCTGACCTTCACGCTGAACAAATCCGGCACGCTGACCAACGTGCGGCTGCTGCAGAGCTCCGGTTTTCCCATCCTGGACGAGGAGGCGATCCAGGCCATCAAGGAGGCTGCTCCCTACGATCCGTTCCCCCCCCAGCTGGGGGGCGAGCCGTGGAATATCCGCGCCTCGTTCAGTTACTTTCCGTATTATCGCTACCGTAGGTAATGACGCCACCCGTGGACATCCCCCTGGCGGCACGCCTTGATTTCCTGGCCTCGGCCCTCTGGCGGCGGATCGCGGGGCGTCCGCCCTCGAGACGCCCGGCAGGCGGCCGGCTGCAGCTCGCGGGCTTGGACGGTGAGGTGTGGATCTGCCGGGATGCCGCCGGCTCGGCCGAGATCTACGCCGACACGCTGCGGGACCTCGGACGGGGGCTCGGTGTGGCCATGGCCCAGGACCGCCTGGGACAGATGGAGATGCTTCGCCGCCTGGCGGGGGGGCGTTTGGCCGAGCTCTTGGGAGATCGGCCGATCGCCCGCTCCCGCCCGAACTTCCCCGGGCCCACGCTTCTGGCGGTGGATCGGCTGTATCGCAGCCTCCGCATGTACCCCGTGGGGCAGCAGGAGGTCGACCGGCTCTCGCCCGACGCGGCAGATCTCCTGGCCGGCTTCAGCCAGGGGGTCACCGCCTGGGCGACCGAGTGCCCGCCCGCACACCTTCCACCCGAATGCCTTCTCACCGGGACACGCCCCGCGCCCTGGATGCCCGCCGACTCGCTGGCCGTGGGACGCCTCATCGGGTGGATGCTGGGACTCGCCTTCCTGGCCAAGCCCGTCCTCAGCCTCCTGGCGGCCGATCCTGTGCTGCGCCCCATGCTGCCGCCGGATCAGGCCAATGCAACCTGCATCGCGGCAGATGGGCCGCCGGCGGAGGCCGCCTGCCTCGACCTGCTGGCACGGCAGGCGCTTGGCCTCGCGGGACCGGGGGCGGGGAGCAACAGCTGGGCGCTGGCCGGCCGGCGAACGGCCTCCGGCCTCCCCCTGCTGTGCAACGATCCACACCTGGTCTTCGGCCTGCCTCCCCTCTGGTACCCGGTGGCCTTGCACGGTCCCGAGCACGAGGTGATCGGCGCCACCATCGCCGGATTACCGGCTGTCCTGATCGGGCACAATGGGAAACTGGCCTGGGGATTGACCGCCACGATGGCGGATGACGGGGATTACTACCGGGAGACGCTGGATGGGCCGGGGGAGCGGTACCTGCGTGGATCGACCTGGCACCCTGTCGAGGTGGTGGAGGAGCGCTTCCGCGTCCGCGGGTCGCAGGACTCGATTCGGGAGCGCGTGCCGTACGTTCGCCATGAGGGAGTCCTGTGCCCGCTGGTCCCGGCCGCCGCCAGCCGCTCGCCGATTTCCTTCCGCTGGGTCGGGCTGGAGCCGTGGCGCGGACTGGACGCCCTCATCGGGATGAACCGGGCCCGCAGCCTGGAGGAGTTCGAGGGGGCTGTGGCCGAGTTTGCACTCCCGGCCCAGAACGTGGTGGTGGCGGATCGCCGGGGGAACATCGCCTACTTTTGCGCCGGGAGGTTTCCGCGGCGGCCCGGGCTGGCCGGCTGGCCGACGATCCTGGACGGGGCCCTGCCGCAGCACGCCTGGGGAGGCTATCTGTCCTGGTCGGAACATCCCAAGAGCGTCAATCCGCCGGCCGGCTACCTGGTGACGGCCAACAACCGGCCCGCGACTAGCCTTCCGCCGACGATCGCGGCCGGGTTCTGGGAGCCCCCCTATCGCGCCACCCGCATCGCGTCGCTCCTCACCCGGTGCGTCGACGCCCGCGTGGAGGATATGGCCCGCATCCAGGAAGACGTGGTGTCGCTCCAGGCGGCCGGCATCCTGGAGGGCGTTCTCCGACCGGTGGCGGACGCCCTTCGGGATCCACGCAGCCGGCAGGCGGCCTCCGCGCTGCTCGCCTGGGATTGCCGGCTGGGAGAGGAGAGCGCGCCGGCCGCGTTGTACGGGTTGTTCTATCAGGCGCTCCTCCAGCGGTGCATGCGCCCGCCGCTGGAGGCGCGGGCCCCGGGTCTGTTTTCGCAGTATCTCTCCATCCTCCACCTGGCTGTTCCCGCCGTCGATACGCTCCTGCTCACGGGCGCGAGCCCGCGCGATCCTGCGGGGCACGCGGCGACCGTCGAGGACTGCCTCCTGACGGCCTGGGAGCAGGCCCACGACCGGATGGGATCGGAGCCGGAACGTTGGCGGTGGGGGGCGCTGCACACCCTGACCCTCTCCCATGGGTTCGGGCGGACGGGGCACCGGATCCTGCGCGGACTCGCCTGGCTGCTCCGGCTCAATCGGGGCCCGTACCCTCGACCGGGAGACGGGATGACCGTCAACCTGGGAGCCTTTGCCCTGACCGAGCCGTTCGACGTCCAGGTCGGCCCGGCCTACCGGCAGCTCGTGGACCTCGGGACGCCCGAGGCGTCCCGCTGGATCATCGCCGGCGGGGTGTCGGGCGATCCGCGTTCGATGCACTATGCGGATCAGATCGAGACCTGGCGGCGGGGCGCCACCCGCCCGATGCGCCTCCGGCCGCGCGCCGAGGCCGCCGGGGACGTGTTCCTGCGACTGGTCCCGGCCGGCCGGGGCGATTGCGTCCCGCCAGCTTGCGTGTTATAACCGGATCAGCTGGCTTCGAGCGCACCGGGGAGCCGCTGATGTCAGACCGGACCATGCACACAGAGCTGGGACCATACCTCCTCTCCCACGAACTGGAGGGACTGTTCGCCGTGGACGAATGGCAGCTCACGGACGGCACGGTCCGCTTCCGGGGGCGCCTCCTGGTCGAGTCCGATCGGGCCATGACGGCCCTCACGGCCCGGGTCGAGCCATACGGCTACGTCCCCATGCTGCGGAGCGCGCAGGAGATCGTCTTGGTTCGACTGCCGGCGGTCCGCCGTGCGCAGGCGCGGGCCGGCTGGCGGGGCTGGCCGCTCAATCTGGCCCTCTTCCTGGCGACCGTCGCCACCACCGTCCTGGTCGGCACCGGCGTGGACATCACGACTCCCTTCTTCAGCGGGATTTCGGCTTGGCTGGCCTTCCTGTGGACGCCGGAGAATCTCCTGCGGGGCGTGTCGTACTCGGCGGCCCTGCTCTTCGTCCTGGGCCTGCATGAGCTGGGGCACTACCTCACGGCGCGGCGCTACGGAGTGCAGGTCAGCCTTCCCTACTTCATCCCGCTCCCCCTGTGGCCGATCGGCACCATGGGGGCCGTCATCCGCATGCGGTCCGTCATTCCCAACCGCAAGGTGCTGTTCGACGTCGGCATCGCGGGACCGCTCCTGGGCCTGATCGTGGCCGTGCCGGTGCTCGTCGTGGGCCTGATCCTTTCCCCGGTGAAGCCCCTGGCGGGGGCGGGGCTGCAGGAGGGGAATTCCCTGGCCTATCTCCTGCTCAAGTGGATCATCAAGGGGCCGATCCCCTCCGGGTACGATGTCATGCTGCACCCCGTGGCGCTGGCCGGCTGGCTGGGGCTCTTCGTCACGGCCCTGAACCTCATGCCGCTGTCCCAGCTGGACGGCGGCCATATCGTGTACGCCCTCTTGGGGCGGAGGTACCGGAAGGCCATCTGGGTCTTCGTGGGGGCCCTGGTCCTGCTGTATGTGATCTCGCAGTGGCCGGGCTGGCTGGTGTGGGTGGCCCTGGCGGTGGCCCTGGGCCTCCGTCATCCGCCCCCGCTGGACGACGTGACCCCGCTGGACGGGCGCCGGCGGGTCCTGGCCTTCGTGGCGCTGGCTCTGCTGATCCTCCTGCTGCCGCCGCTCCCACTCTATGAATACTGAGATGGGACCCCCCGGGAGCTCGCCGCCGCTCCTCCCCGGAAAGCCGCCGCTGGAGCTCTTGGACCGGCTCTTTCGCGCATACGAGATCCGCGACCCCCGCGTGGTCATGGGCCCGAGCGTCGGAGAGGATGCCGCGGTCCTGGATCTGGGGGATCGCTACCTCGTTGCCAAGGTCGACCCGATCACCTTCGTGACGGAGGAGATCGGCTGGTACGCGGTTCACGTCAACGCCAACGATCTGGCCGTGCGGGGCGCGCTCCCGTGCTGGTTCCTCATGACGCTGCTCCTGCCGGAGCGGGGGACCACGGAGGGGCTGCTGGCGTCCATCCTCGCCCAGGTGCAGGACGCCTGCCGGACCGTCGGGGCGGTGCTGGTGGGCGGCCACACGGAAGTCTCCCGCGGCCTGGATCGGCCGATCCTGGCCGGCACCATGCTGGGGGAGGTGGACAAGGACCGCTTGGTGACCACGGGCGGTGCCCGGCCCGGGGACGCGCTGCTCCTGTCTAAGGGTATCGCTGTGGAGGGCGCCTCGATCCTGGCACGCGAATGCGACGCCCTTCTGGCGTCCCGCGGCCTGCAGGCCAGTGTCCGGGAGCAGGCCCGGGCCCTGCTCCACCAACCGGGGATCTCGGTGTTGCCGGAGGCCCGGCTGGCCCTCCGCGCGGCTCGGGTGCGCGCCATGCATGATCCCACGGAGGGCGGGCTCGCCACCGGCCTGCTGGAGCTGGCCGTGGCCGCCGGGGTGGGGATTCGGGTCGAGCGGGAGGCCGTCCCGGTCCTGCCGGAATGCGACGCGATCTGCCGCGTGCTGGGCCTGGACCCGCTGGGAGTGATCGCGTCCGGGGCCCTGCTGCTCGCCTGTCCTCCCGAGGCGTCGGACCGGGTACTGGCCGCCTGGAAGGAAGGCGGGATCGCCGGAGCCGTGATCGGTCGAGTCACGTCCGCCGAGGACGGGTGTGTGCTCGTGTGCGGGAGAGAGACCCTTCCGCTGCCCCGGTTTGCCCGGGACGAGATCGTGCGCTTTTTCGATCAGACGCCGCCGCCGGCCGGCGGCTACGGGTTCCGGGGATCGCAGCCGTGAGGGGGCGCCGCGTCTGAACCGATCCGTCTGAGGCCAAGGAGAAGCCCATGAGCCTGTCAGGTCCCGTCCCCGCCATGAAAGCCCGCATCCTGATCGTGGAGGACGACCCCGTCCAGGCGGCCCTGATCGGCGAGATCTTGAGCGAGCAGGGCTACGAGGCGAACGCCAAGGAGACCTTGGCGGAGGCGCGCCAGGTCCTGGACGTGGAACTCCCGGACCTGCTCATCCTGGATCGGGTGCTTCCGGATGGGGACGGCAGCATCCTCTGCGAGGAGCTGAAGACGGATCGGATGCGGCGGGAGATGCCCGTCATCCTCCTTACCGCCCGCGATCGCGTGGAGGATCGGGTCGAGGGGCTGCTGCGGGGAGCCGACGACTACATCCTGAAGCCATTCCATCCGCAGGAGTTCCTGGCCCGGGTCTACGGAGCCCTGCGAACCCTGTCCCTTCAGCGGGAGCTCAGGCGACAGGCCGAGGAGCTGGAAGAGAAGCAAAAGGCGCTGATGATCGCCCAGAGCCGCCTCATCAAGGCGGAACGGCTGGCAGCCATCGGGGAGATCGGCTTGGCCATCCGGCACGAGATCAACAATCCGCTCGGGACCGTCCTGGGGTTTGCCGACCTGCTGCTGGCCAAGGGGGAGGAGTTTTCGCCGGACGTCCAGAAGAAGCTGGAGGCGATCCGGCGGGCCTCGCTCAGAATCCGGGACGTGGTGAGGCGCCTGGAGGACATCCAGGAAGATCGAACCATCGAGTACATTCCCGGCATCGCCATGACCGACCTGGGCGAAGAGAAAGCACCGCCGGGCTGAGGCCGATTCGGTTGTCGGACTCGCCGGCTGGCGGAGCGCGACTCAGGAGGCTCTGAAAGACCTGGCTTCACTCAGGCTGCTGAAAAAGGCCCAGATGCAAGGCGCCGTCACCCATCCCTCGGGATGGGTACCCGGTGCCCATCCGCAGGATGGGTGCAGGCGCGAGACGTCCTTTGTGCGTACGGCGCAGCGCCGTGGGAGCGCGGGGGGTACCCGTCCCCAGGACGGGTCCCTGCAGGTGGGTCTTTTTCAGCAGCCTGTCAGGCGGGGAGGAGGCGGTGCCGTGCCCAGCAGCCCAGGGCCAGCCAGAGTCGATGGATGTCGGAGAGGCGGATCCGGCGCGAGAGCACCTCGGCGGGGGCGGCGGCAATCCGGTCCAGGATACGGGAGTAGATGGTCCGCATGACCTCTGCGGCTAGCATGCTGCGGCGATCCTCGACGGGCAGGGCCGCCCGGGCGGCCGCGTAGAACTGGCGGGCGCGCGCCACCTCGAATCCCATGAGGTCGAGGAATGCCGGGGTCACCCGGCCCTGAAGCAAATCCTTTTGGCCGTAGCCAAATCGATCGAGATCCTCCTCCGGAAGGTAGATCCGGCCCCGCTCGGCGTCGCTCTTGAGATCGCGGAGAATGTTGGTGAGCTGAAAGGCCGTGCCCAGGTGCTCGGCATACGTTCGGGTCTCGGGCCGCGTGTACCCGAAGATCTCGATGCAGATGAGGCCCACGACGCCGGCGACCCGGTAGCAGTACTCCTCTAGCTCGGCAAACGTGGCGTACCGCCCCTTCACGAGGTCCATCTCCACGCCCCGCAGCAGCTCCTCAAAATAGACACGGGGGATCCCGTACGTCCGGATCACTTCAGCCAGCCGCCGGGTCACGGGATGGCTGGCCTCACCGCGGAAGCAGGCGTCCAGCTCGGCACGCCAGGCTTTCAGGCGTTCCATGGTGGCGGCGCCATCCGGGCCGTGGCCGCGCGCGTCGGGGGGGGCGGGCCGATCCATCGCATGGGGAGACGCCTGGAGCTCGTCGACCAGATCATCGGTAACACGGCAGAAGGCGTACACCGCAACCAGCGCCTCGCGCTGCGGGCGAGGCAAGAAGAGAAAGGCGTAGGCGAAGTTCGATCGGCTGGCCTTGGTGACGGCCTGGCAGATCTTGCGAGTGGCAGACGTGCCGGAATCAGGCATCGGGCATGCCTTCGCCTCCGGTCGGTCGGGACCCGTCCGGAGCGCCTGCGAGCGGCGGTCGCGCCGCGGCCTCCGCCGTCGAACGGATCAGGCCGCGTCCTTGGCGGCGCGATCGCGGATCAGTTCGGGCGGAAGGGCGAAGTTGACCTCCTCGGTGACGGCCTCGACCTCCTCGATCTCGGACACTCCCCGGGTGCGGAAAAATCGGACGACTTCCTCCACCAGATACTCGGGGGCGGAGGCTCCCGCTGTGATGCCCAGGGACTCCACGTTCTCGATCCAGGCGGGGTCGATCTGCGACATGTCGTCGATGAGGTACGCCCGCGCGCCGGCGTCCCGGGCGACCTCGGCCAGCCGGTTGCTGTTGGAGCTGTTCTTGGAGCCGATGACCAGGATCACCGGGACACGCATGGCCAGCGCCTTGACGGCCTGCTGCCGGTTCTGGGTGGCGTAGCAGATGTCGTCCTTGGCCGGGGCGGAAAGGTTGGAGAAGCGCTGGCGCAGCGCGCCGATGACCGAGGACGTGTCGTCCAGGCTCAGCGTCGTCTGGGTGATGACGGCGACGCGCTCCGGTTCGGAGATCTGAAGGGTCTGGGCTTCCTCGACCGACCCGATCAGGTGGATGTGCTCGGGCGCGTGTCCCATGGTGCCGACGACCTCATCGTGCCCCTCGTGGCCCACCAGGACGATGGGGCGCCCTTCGCGGGCAAATCGGATCGCCTCGTGATGCACCTTGGTGACCAGCGGGCAGGTGGCGTCGATCACCTTGAGGCCCCGGGCCGCTGCCTGCTCCCGGACCTCGGGGGAGACGCCATGGGCGCTGAAGATGACCGTCGCCCCGTCCGGGACCTCGTCCAGCTCGTCCACGAAGATGGCGCCTTTGGCGCGGAGCTCGTTCACGACATGGACGTTGTGCACGATCTCCTTGCGGACGTAGACGGGCCCCGGGTACAACTCGAGCGCGAGATTAACGACGTCTATCGCACGATCGACCCCGGCACAGAAGCCTCGCGGCTTGGCCAGGAACAGCTTTCTGACCGGCATGACCACTCCCTCGAGATGGGTGAGATTGGGTGACATGGCCTGCAAAATGGAGGCTATTCATTTTGCCGGAGGTTGTCAACCACTATTGTCCTGATCCATCGCCGCGGGGGCCGGCTTTCCGATCGGCTGCGGCCGGGCGGCGGCGGGCGATTGACAGGCCTCGGATTCCCCCGTATAAAGGCGACGAGGCCGCTTTCAGGAGGAGCGCCGGCGCGGCGGGGGTGCCGGGAGGGCGAGCGGGGGCGGCGCTGGGAGCGGGGTGTCATCCGAGATGGACCTGGCCATCGACACGACGAATTTGAGCCGTCAATTCGGCACGGTGCAGGCGGTGTCGAATCTCTGCCTCCACGTCCGGACGGGGGAGATCTTCGGATTTTTGGGTCCCAACGGCGCGGGCAAGACGACCACCATCCGCATGCTGTGCGGACTCCTCCTGCCCAGCGCGGGCACAGCCCGGGTGGCGGGATTGGATGTCTCCCTGGACCCTGAGGGGGTGAAGCGCCGCGTCGGGTACATGCCCCAACGGTTCAGCCTGTACGGGGACCTGACGGTCGGGGAGAATCTGGATTTCTTCGCCGGGGCGTACCGGCTCTCGGGACGCCGGCGGCGGCAGATGGTGGCGGAGACGTTGGAGCGGGTGGGGCTGGCCGAACGGCGTCGGGAGCTGACGGATCACCTCTCGGGCGGGTTGAAGCAGCGCCTGGCGCTAGGCTGCGCCCTGGTGCACGCCCCGATCCTCCTGTTCCTGGATGAGCCCACGGCCGGCGCCGACCCCGCCTCGCGCCAGCGGATTTGGGACCTGCTGTACGAGGTGGGGGCGGAGGGCCGCACCATCCTGGTTACGACCCATTATGTGGAGGAGGCGGAGCGCTGCCAGACCATCGGGTTCATGCATCGGGGGCGCCTGATCGCCTCCGGGTCGCCCGAGCGCTGCAAGGCGGAGCTGCGCGACGTCATCCTGGAGGTGGACGCCGCCCCCATCATGCCGGCCGCGGCGGCGGCGCGGGCGCTGGCCGGGGTGGCCGGGGTCACGGTCTACGGACGCACGCTCAGGGTGTTCAGCCGGGCCTCCGCCGATCTGGCCCAGCCGCTGCAAACGGCGCTGGCGGCCCGCGGGGTCGCGGTGCGCGGCCTGCGGACCGTGGCGCCCACGCTGGAGGATGTGTTCATGTCGCTCACCCGGGGGCTCCCGGAGGAGACGGAGGACTCATAGCGGTGCTGTCGGTTATCATCCACATGTCACTCAAGGAGCTCCGCCAGATCCTGCGGGATCGGCGGACCCTCATTCTGATTCTGGTGATGCCCATCCTGCTGACCTTCCTTTTCGGCAAGGCGCTGGAGACCGGCGAACTGCGCCAGATCCCCTCGGTGATCCTGAACCTGGACGGATCCCCGGAGAGCAACGTCATCGCCACCGCGTTCAGCACCTATGACGAGGTCGACATTCGGCGGGAGGTGCACTCGCTGAAGGAGGCGCAGGATCTCATGGCGCAGGGGAAGATCAAGGCGGCCATCATCATCCCGAAGGGGTTCATGCGGGATATCGAGGCCGGCCGGGAGGCCCAGCTCCAACTCTTGTTGGACGGGACCGATAACAGCTCGGCCCCCATCGTGGAGGGGGTGGCGCAGCGGGTGATCCAGCGCTACAACGCGCAGCAGGCGATCAAGGGGCTGTGGGAGCGAGGGGTGCGCCCGGACCGCGGCCTGCGGCTCATCCAGCCCGTCTATGTGCAGACCGAGATCCGCTACAACCCCGGCCTCCAGTATCTGGGCTATGTCATGCCCGGGGTCATCGGGCTGACCTTGCAGCTGATCACCGTGATGCTGATGGCCATCACCATCCCGCGCGAGCGCGAGCGGGGGACGCTGGACCAGCTCATGGCGACGCCCATCACCCGGACCGAGCTGATCCTCGGCAAGCTGCTCCCCTACTTCGGCATCTCGCTCCTCAACGTGGCCACCATCCTGTACGTCGCGGACCGCTGGTTCAACATCGCGGTGGGAGGACAGCTGTCGCTGCTGCTGAGCCTCTGCGCGCTGTTCGTCCTCTCCTCCCTGGCCACCGGCCTGCTCATCTCGGCGGTGTCGCGCTCCCAGTTTCAGGCGGTGCAGATCGCGGTGTTCTATGTGCTCCCCGTGTTCCTTCTCTCCGGGGCTTATGCCCCCATCGAGGCCATCCCGGAGTACATCCGACCCATCTCCTACCTGTTCCCTCTGATGTATTTCTCGCGAGCGGTCCGCGCCGTGACCCTGCGCGGGGCGGACATCCTGCTGGTCTGGAAGGACCTGACCATCCTGGGAGGATTCGCGGTCGTCTTCCTCTACTGGGCCATTCTGGCCTTTCACAAGCGGGTGGCGTAGCAGGCTGTTCAAAAAGGCCCATCTGCTGCGTTGGTCCGCTCGGGCACTTGCTGCGGCGTACTGGAAGTACGCCTCACTCGGCCCTTTGCGGACCGCCTTGCATCTGGGCCTTTTTGAACAGCCTGAGCGAAGGGGCAGACTTTCCGCATCCTGCCTGGTGAGGTGTGCGGCCGGACCGGGAGGGAGTCAGCCGGCCAGGACGTCCCGGTAGTAGCTCTCGTACTGCGGAACGATCAGCTCGCTGTCGAACTGTGTGACGGCCCGCGCGCGCGCAGCCGCTCGGAACTCGGCGTGGCGGGCGGAATCCTGCAGTAGGCAGAGGGCGGCGCGGGCCATCCCCTCCACGTCCCCGACCTCCAGCAGAAAGCCGCTTTTTCCATCTTCCACCACCTCCGGCACCCCGCCCACCCGTGTCCCGATGACGGGGACGCCGCAGCTCATGGCCTCCAGCGCGGCCAGGCCGAAGGCCTCCTCCTCGCTGGGCAGCAGTAGGAGATCCGCCACGGACAGCAGGCTCTCCACGTCATCCTGCTTTCCGAGGAAGATCACGTCCTGGGCCACGCCCAGCGTCTGGGCCAGGTGAAGGGCCTGCGGCCGGTCCTGCCCGTCCCCGATGAGCAGCAGGCGGGCGGGCATCGTGGCCCGCAGGGCGGCGAACACCCGCACGGCGTCGGGGACGCGCTTGACCGAACGGAAGTTGGAGAGGTGGACCAGGATCCGCTCCCGCCGGGGGGCGAGGTGCTCGCGCAGGGTGGGACGGTCCGCCGGCGCGAAACGCCGGGTGTCCACAAAATTGGGAATGACCTTGAGGGGGCGCGCCAGGTCGAAGACCTCCCGCGTCCTGGCGGCGAGGTAGTGCGAGACGCAGGTCACCCCGTCGGACTGTTCCAGGGCGAAACGGGTCATGGGGAAGAGCGACCGGTCGTTTCCCACCAGCGTGATGTCCGTCCCGTGCAGGGTGGTGACGATCTTCGGCCGCGCCCGGCCAAGGATGGACTTGGCCAGGAAGGCCGAGACGGCGTGCGGGATGGCGTAGTGCACATGGAACAGATCGAGTCCGCTCTGGCTCCCGACCTCGGACATCTTGGCGGCCAGGGCGATGGCGTAGGGCGGATGCTCGAGGAGCGGGTAGTTCACCATCTCCACTTCGTGGAAGAAGATATGCTCGTCGTAGTGCTGCAGGCGAAAGGGCAGGGCGTAGCTGATGAAGTGGACCTGATGCTGCCGCTGGGCCATGGCCTTGCCCAGCTCGGTGGCGACGACGCCGCTCCCCCCGTAGGTGGGGTAGCAGGTGATTCCGATCTTCATGGCCGCCTCTCCGCGCGGCGCGGCAGATCGCGGGCGGGCCGCCGCGTTCGCGATGGGCTCAGGCGCCGCGCAGGCTCACCAGCTGGTGATCCCATCCGGGCCCGTCGATGTGGCGGCCGAGGACGGCCAGGAATGCCGGGCCGTACTTGGCCAGGTAGGGCAGGGCGGGCAAACCCCGCTCCTGCGGCTTGCCGCCGGGCATGAGGGCCTCCCGGACGCGCTGCACCTGCTGGCGGGTCTCGCCCTCCCGCCGCTTCAAGGCCTGAACGACCTTGCGCTCCAGCTGGTCCAGATGCCCCTTCAGGTGTCCTGCCGTCTGGCCCACGGTGGCCTGCAGGGTCGGGTCGATCCCGGAGACGACCGCCCCCACGCCCCGGAAGATCTCCTCCAGGTCGGCTCGCGCCCGGGTCAGGGTGGTCTCGGCGTCCGGAGGGAACTGGGCGCGCAGCACGCGACTGGCAAGCTGCTCCGGCTCCAGCACCAGGTCCGGCAGCTCCAGGTGGAACCGCTCCATGAATTGGGCGATGCGGGGCTCCACCAGGGTCAGGGTGGCGCGCGGCAGCACCAGCGGCATGGGGACCTGGAACGCCTCGTACACCGGCCGGAGCTGGGCGAAGTAGCTCAGCTCTCCGGGGCCGGCCACGTAGGCCAGCGTCGGAAAGAGGGAGTCCTGGACGATGGGCCGCAGGGCCACGTTGGGACTCAGCCGCTCGGGCTGCGCCTCGGCCAGCCGGAGCAGCTCCGCGGCGGGCATGGGGGCGGCGCGGTCGCGCACCCGGAACGCCGATCCGTCGCGGGTCAGCGCCCGCCGCCCCTCGTCCAACAGAAAGCAGTTCACCCCGTCGGGACGCGCCTCGATCTGGGCCGGGTACCCCAGGTGCCCCAGGGACCGGCTGACCTGCAGGATCGCTTGCGACGAGCGGGGGGCGGTCTCCAGCTCCTGGCGAAATACGCCCGCGGCCAGTCGCTTCAGCGCCGGGTCTGCGGCATCCACCAGCACCAAGCCGGTATCTCCCAGGAGGTGGACCATCCAGCAGGCGAAGGCGTCCGCCAGCGTGCGCTCGGGCGTGTATGCCCGGGTCAGCGCCTCCCGGAGTGGAGAGAGGAGGTCGGTCGCCGGCAGGAGGTCCCAGGCCTGACGCAGCGTCTCCTGAACGGCCGTGCCCAACCGGAGGACGGACGGCATGAATCCTTCCGGGTTCTCCCACTGCGTGTGGCGAAGGGTGACCAGGGTGCCGCTGCGATCCAGGAGGTGGATGTGGTCCGCCTCGGCCACGTCGTGGTCCTCCGAGGCCATCCAGAACAGGGGGACCACCGGCCGCCCGAGCGTATGGCGGAACCGCTCGGCCAGCGCGACGGCGGTGAGGGCCTTGTACAGAGTGTACAGCGGCCCGCCGAAGAGGCCGGTCTGCTGCCCGGTCACCACGGCCAGCGTGCCCGGCTGGGCCAGCTCCGCGATGCGCTGCCGGACGATGGCCGGGATGCCCCAGGCCGCGTGGCGAGCCAGGAGCGCCGCCTGCAGCCCGCTCCGGCGGTAGGTGCGGGCCACGCAGGTTTCGGCCTGGCGGTGCGGCGAGTCGGGGTCATGGGGGTCCCAGGCGTAGAAGGGGGCCAGCGTCGAGAACGCATGGGCGTAGTCGCGAACGAGCGGAGAGAACCCCGGGAGTTGCCGGATGTCGAGGTGCATCAGCGTGTGTCCATTAGTCACTTGCCTATTGGCAGGTTGCTGAAAAACCCCTTTAGCCGCCTGAGGGTAGCAGAGCAACACGGGAACGGCAAGGCGGGGGCACGGGTGCAACGTTGCGGGCTAGTCACATGTGTCCGAAATCTGCCGACTTTCGCCCCGGCTCCGCGCCGCGGCACCTAGGGTCTACACCCACCCTTCGGGCGGGTACCCGGAACCGGCCAGCCTTGCTCCGGCGGCGATGCCCCGGGAGGGCACGCCGCGCCGCGGAGCGCCTGTCGATAGGCCACGTGGTTCCTGCGAGGCCGCGGCGACCGGACCCGGCTGGCCCGCGGACCCGGTGCCTTGGTGCAGAGCCGGAGCTCAAGATAAGTAAGAGGATTTCGGACAGGGTACACTAGGGATGGCGCGCGAGGAAGGCGGCCGTCCACGGACAGCGATGGGGAGCGGAGGCCAGTTCCGCCTGCAGCCGGACGAGGTCCGCGGACGTGTCCACATCGAACCAAGGGTCGAGCAGGCGCACGGAAAGCCCGGCCCCCGAAGCCTGCGCCAGGGTCTGTTCCAGGACGCCGATCGTGCCCCAGGCGATCTCCTCGAAGAGCCTCGGGGCTGGGCGGCGGAGGCCCACCAGGTAGTATCCCCCGTCCTCGGAAGGTCCCAGCACGACATCGACGGCCGCCGTCCGCAGACAGCGGACGGCGGCTGCCAGATGCGCGTCGGGGAGGTTCGGGCTGTCGGTTCCGATGATCACCACGCCGGCGTGGCCGCGGCAGAGCAGGTCTCGGGCAAGACAGTCAAGACGCGTCCCCAGGATGCCGTCTGCCTGCGTGAGGAGGTGGATGCGGGGACCGGCGAGGCGGCGGAAGTACCCCTCGGCCTCCGGCGGGGTGTAGGCCAGATAGGGGCTCGCTCCCTCCAGGCGGTCCAGCTGGGCGATCTTGTCCAGGAGAAAGGCCCGGGAGAGATCGGCAGCCTCCTGGAGGGACAGCGGAGGGCAGAGCCGCGTCTTGACCCGGCCGGGCGCCGGTTCCTTGGCCATGACCGCAACCGCGACCGTCAACGCCATCCCCCGCGACCACCGCGTGTCTTTTCGACAGCGGAAAAGACGACCCCCGTGCCATGCTAGCCGTATTGTGGAGCCAAGGTCAAGACGCAGCCGGGGATGGATTGGCGGCGCCCCGGAGAATCCGGGAACCTTCCCCCGCAACACGTGTCAAACATGACAGGAGGACAACAGTAAGGACGGCGGACCGCCCACGACCGCCGCGGCCGGGGTGTCAGGGAAGGCGCTTCCATCCAGAGCGCGACCGGATTCCTCAAAGAGGTCGCGCTTTTTCTTGACGGGTGTTTTCTCGATTTGCTATAAAGGACCAATGGGTCCAGCTCGATGAACGCAGCCACTCTTGTCCTCCAAGCCGGGGTCGTCGTCAAGGTCGTCCTCACCGTCCTGCTGTTTTTCTCTCTCACCTGCTGGACCATCATCTTTCTGAAGCTCCGGGCGCTCGGCCGGGCGGACCGGCAGGACGGGCGGTTCCTGAGGCTGTTTCGGGACAGCAAGAATTTGTATGCGGCCTTCGAGGAAAGCCGGCGCTTCCCCCAGAGCCCGTTGGCAGCCCTTTTCCGTGAGAGCTACCGCGAGCTGAGCCTGGCCGTCAAGGGCGGACCGGCGGGGGGCGCAAATCCCGGGACGGCGGACGCCTCGAGCCGCGGGCTGGAGCTGCCGCCGGAGGACCTGCTCTCGCGAATCACACGCACCCTGCGCCACGCCAGCCTGCGGGAGATTGCGGCCCTCGAGCGGGCGCTGATGTTTCTGGCCACGACGGGGAACACCACCCCCTTCATTGGGCTGTTCGGGACGGTCTGGGGCATCATGGATGCGTTCCACAGCATCGGGATCACCGGCTCCGCCAACCTGGGGGCGGTGGCGCCCGGCATCGCCGAGGCGCTCATCACCACGGCCGCCGGGCTGGTCGTGGCCATTCCGGGGGTCATCGCCTACAACTACTTTCTCAACCGGATCAAAGGGGCGGCCACGCGTATGGATCTGTTCGCCCTCGAGTTCATTGGGATGGCCGAACGGATCATCCTCAAATCGGGACGGCAGTGAGCGCGCCGCTCTCGGTCTCCACGGGTTCCAGATGAGGCGGGACGGCCATGGCGCCCAGAGCGATTGAGCCCGGCGGCGAGAGCCGGTTGGGGCCTGCCCTGGCGGAGATCAACGTCACGCCCTTCGTGGATGTGGTGCTGGTTCTGCTGGTCATCTTCCTGATCACCGCCCCGATGATGCTGGGGGGCATCGACGTTCGGGTGCCCAAGACCGAGACCCAGACGGTTCGCCCGGACGAGCGTTTGGTCCTCACGGTCACCCGGGATCGGGGGGTCTTCCTGGAGAATCAGCCCATCAGCCTGTCCCGGCTGTCGGCGGTCCTGCGTGGCATGGTCCGCCGGAACCCCAAGGCGGCGGTCTTCCTGAAGGCGGACGAGGCCGTGAGCTACGGGGTTGTGATGAAGGTCATGGATGTGGTGAAGAAGGCCGGGATCGACCGCGTCGGCATGGTGACCGAGCCGGTCAGGTCGAGCGGGGGATGACCCATGGCGGCTGCGGCCGGGCCACTGCTGGCGCCTGGACCCAAGCCCCGCGAGGTGTGGCTCACCGTCGGCCTGTCGGTGCTGCTCCACGGGCTACTCACGGGCGTCGTTCTCATTGTTCCGCACTTCCAGATCGGACACTACATCACCGTGCCGGTCACCTACACCGTGAATCTCGTCGACGCCCCGCCCGGCGAGCAGGCGGCCGGACGATCCCGTCCGGCCACGGCTCCGCCCGCGGCGCCGCCGGCTTCAGCCGCTCCGGCGAGCCGCCCTGTGCCGCCGGCGCCGGCCGTGGTGCCGCGTTCGGCTCCGGCCAGTCCTCCTCCTGCAGAGGAGCTAACGTTGCCCGGACGGCGCCCCGTCCAGCCGGCCCCGCGGCGGCCGGAGGCCTCGCTCCGCCTGCCGCCCGCCCGCCCGGCTCCATCGCCGCCGCCGGGCCCGATCCAGATGGGACAGCTCGTCCCTGAGACGCCGCTCACCCCGGCTGCGCCCGCGCCGACCGTCGCATCGGCGGGGACCGAGGGGTCCAGCGCCAAGACCGGCGGGGCGGAGCTGGTGAAAGAGGGGGCCGGCGGGGGCACCGCGCTGGCGTATTACCTCACACTGGTGGACCGCAAGATCCAAGACTTCTGGGTTCCCATCGGGGCCGGCAAGGGATCCGAGTCGGTGGTGAGTATCCAGTTTCGCGTGCTGCGGTCCGGTCAGGTGCAGAACGTGCAGCTGGAGACGAGCTCGGGCGATGCATCGCTGGACGCATCGGCCATGCGGGCCATCCGGCAGAGCATTCCGCTGCCTCCCTTTCCCAATCTGCTGACCGACCCGTACCTGGACCTTCGATACCGTTTCGTCATGGAGCGTGGATGATGCGTGGACGGACGTGGATCGCCCTCGGGGCGATTGGATTGATGGGATGGGCCGCCGCCCTTCCGGCCCGGGCACAGGTGATCCAGCGCGAGCTGCGCGAGCGGGTCGTGCCCAAGGTCACCTTGGCCATCGCGGGGTTCGGCCCCTTCGTCGAGCAGGGACAGGACCTCGGAAAGCTGGGTGCCTCCATCCTGGCCGGCGACCTGACGTTCACCACCGTATTCGACGTGATGGATTCGGCCACACTGCCCTTCGATCCGCGGACCGTCCAGCCGGATCAGGAAAAGGTGCTGTTTCCGGGGCTCAGCTCCCTCAGGGTGCAGCAGCTGGCCGAGGGCCAGGTGTCCAGCCGGGGGCCCGAGGTCGTGGTGGAGGGACGCCTCTTCGATGTGGGCACGGGGAACATGATTTTCGGCAAGCGGTACGTCGGGGATCCGAAGTTCTTCCGGCTCATCATTCACCGCTTCGCGGACGACATCCTGTTTCATGTGACCGGAGAGCGGGGGGTGGCCCAGACGCAGATCGCCTACGTGTCGGCTATCAGTCGCACCGAAAAAGAGCTTTACGTCATGGATTACGACGGGGCCAACCCCGTCCCCATCACCGGGAATCACTCGATCAACCTGTCGCCCCGCTGGTCGCCGGACGGCCACCTGCTAGCATACACGTCGTACCAGCTGGACCCCAAGACCCGGCGGGACAACCCGAATCTCCTGGTGCTCAATTGGGACAGCGGCCGCCGGAGCGTCCTGTCCGCCCGGCCCGGCCTCAACATCACGCCCGCCTGGTCCCCCGACGGCCGGTGGATCGTCCTGGCCATGAGCGCGGGGGGCGGGACCAATCTCTTCCTCATGCCCAAGGGCGGGGGCAAGGCGACGCCGCTGACCGCCGGGACCGCCGTCTCGGTGTCCCCCTCCTTTTCCCCCAACGGCCGGCAGATCGTCTTCAACTCGGACCGCGGGGGGACGCCCCAGATCTACGTGGTGGATGTGGACGGCTCCAATCTGCGCCGGATCACCTTCCAGGGGAGCTACAACTCCTCTCCGCGCTGGTCGCCGCGGGGTGACAAGATCGCCTTCATGTGCCGCCTGGCGGGAAACCAGATCTGCCTGATCGACCCCGACGGATCGGAGCTCGCGCAGCTCACCACCCTGGGGAGCAACGAGGATCCGGACTGGTCCCCCGACGGCCGGCACCTCGTCTTCAGCTCGACACGGATGGGCCACCGGGATATTTTCGTCATGCACGCCGATGGAACGGAGCAAACCCGCCTGACGAACAACGGCAGGGACAACTACCTCCCCGACTGGGGTCCGGCCCCCTAGCGGCTTTCCCGACCGAAGGAGGTGGACTGGTCGTGCCACACGGACGATGGGTGAATGGGCTGCGGCTGATCGGACTCTGCCTCCTGGTCGGCGTGGCCCTCCTGGGGTGTGCCAAGCAACCCGAGCTGGGGACGGCCGGGCCCGCTGGCATGGGACCGTCAGCCGTGACGGCGCCTGCCGGCCCGGGCAGCCCCGCGACCGGGGCGCCGGGATCGAGCGGGGGCGAGATCGCGGTGACCCGGCCCACGCTGCCCACGGAAACACCCATAGAATCCCGGCCCTCCCTCTCCTCTCCGGCTGCGGGGACGGTCTCGGGAGCGGGCGCCCAGGCCGCCTCGGCCCTCCAGGATGTGTTCTTCGACTACGACAGCTCTGCCATCCGCGGGGACCAGCAGAGCGTGCTGGCCGCCGACGTAGCCTGGCTGCAGGCCAACCCCGGGGTGCGCCTGAGCCTAGAGGGGCACTGCGACGAGCGCGGCACGCCGGAGTTCAACCTCGCCCTGGGAGATCGTCGCGCCAAGGCGGTGAGGGCGTACCTGGTGGCCGCCGGCGTCGGGGCGGATCGGATCACGACCATCAGCTACGGAGAGGAACGTCCATTTGTGCCGGGCCACGACGAGAGCGCCTGGCGGTGGAACCGCCGGGTCCACTTCGTGGTCGCCGTGCCCTGACGGCAGCAGTGAACAACTGACCCACAGGCCGCCTGCGCCGCCTGCTTGGGCGGCGCCCAGGCGCGACGAGGGAGAGAACCTTGGACGCAATCATGATCAAACGGACACGCAGCGCATGGCGAACGGGGGCTCTGCTCCTGGGTGCGATCAGCCTCCTCGGCGGCTGCGCAACCCCCGAGGACATTACCACCCTCCGCCAAGACATGCTCCGCCTCCGCCAGGACATGGCCGGCCTGGCCAAGGCCGACGAGGGGGCCCGCGCCTTCACGGACGAGCGGCTGAGCAAGCTGGAGACGGAGTTCCGCAACCAGTTCGAATCCTCGGTGAAGGAGAGCGAGGGATCGCGCGTCGCGCTGAACCAGCGGCTGGACGAGCTGTCCACGGAAACCAGCTTCGTCCAGGGAAAGCTGGAGGAGAACGCCTCCACGCTGCGTGACCTGAACACCCGGCTGGACGACATGAGCCAGCAGGTCCGCCAGACCGGGCAGCGCCTGGACAGCATGGATCAGCAGGTGCGGACCCTCGACCAGGAGGTCAAGGCCTGGCGGCAGCCGCCGCTGGTGGCTCCGGCGCCGGGACAGGTCTTCGGTCAGATGCCGACCACCGCGCCCGGACAGGCCACGCCGCCGCCCTCCGGCTCGCCGGCGCTCCCCACAGTGCAATCGCCCGCCGCGGCTCTCCCGCTCCATCAGGCGGGCGTCCCGCAGCCCCCGGCGGTGCAGCCGCCGCCGGCGACGTTTCCGTCCTCGCAGTCGCCGATGGCATCGCTGCCCTCGGCCACCCTTCCGTCGGCGCCGCCGACACCGGCAGCTCCGGCGCCCGCCCCCCCGGCCGTCCTGCCGCCCGAGGATCTGTACAAGAGCGCTCTGAGCGATTACACCCGAGGGGATTACGACCTGGCCATCGCCGGCTTCCGCAGCTACATCCAGAACTACCCCAAGACCAGCCTGGTTCCGAACGCCGAGTACTGGCTGGGCGAGTCCTACTATGGCCAGAAGAGCTACACCCAGGCCATCGAGGCATTCGGCGGCGTCATTCGTGACTATCCCGACAGCCCCAAGGTCCCCAGCGCGATGTTCAAGCAGGGGGATGCGTATCTTCAGCTGGGGGATGCCCAGAAAGGGACGAGTGCGCTCTGCGAGTTGATCGCCAAGTTTCCGAGGACCCGGGAGGCCCGGCTGGCGCGGGAGCGCAACCTGAAGTGCCGGTGAGTTGATTCGGGCGGGGAAACAGCAACGGCGGCGCCTTCCTCAGGGGAGGGCGCCGCCGGATTTTTTTGGAGGCTGGGCGGGGGACCGCTTAGCAGGATGCTGAAAAACCTGTCTTCGCCCAGGCTGCTCAAAAAGGTCCAGATGTCCCTCGACTTCGCTCGGGACCGTGAGCGGTTCGACTGTGCTCACCGCCCTGAGCTTGTCGAAGGGCCCGCCGAACGGCAAGGCGGCCTCACCCATCCCTCGGGATGGGTACCCGGGGCCGAGTGAGGCGTACTTCCGGTACGCCGCAGCGAGCGCCCGAGCGCGCGGGGCACCCATCCGAAGGATGGGTCTCGGCAGATGGGCCTTTTTCAGCAGCCTGTTAGGGGGTCAGCCGCACGCTCAACTCTTCGATCTGCTTGCGAAATACCTCTTCGCCGGCGATCATCCGCTTGACCTTCTCGCAGGCATGGATGACCGTCGAGTGATCCTTGCCGCCAAAGCCGTCCCCGATGTCCGGCAGGGACGCCTTGACGATCTCCCGGCACAGGTACATGGCGATCTGGCGGGGCAGAACGATGGACTTGTTCCTCCCGCGGGAGCGGAGGTCGTCCACCCGCACTCCGAAGAACTCCGCCACGGCCTTCTGGATAGCCGAGATCGTCGGCAGGCGCTGCTGTTCCGCGGTCAGCTCTTTCAGGACCTCCTGGGCCAGCTCCAGGCTCACCTCCCGGTTGGTGAAGGAGGCATGGGCCACCAGGCGCACCAGCGAGCCCTCCAGCTCGCGGATGTTGGACTTCACGTGCTTGGCGATGAAGAGCGAGACCTCGTCCGGCAGGCGTACCCCTTGGGCCTGGGCCTTCTTCCGCAGGATGGCCGCCTTCGTCTCCAGGTCCGGCGGCTGGATGTCGGCGATCAGCCCCCACTCGAACCGCGACCGCAGCCGCTCCTCCAGCGTCGGGATCTCGCGAGGCAGGCTGTCGGAGCTGATGACGATCTGCTTGGAAGAATCGTACAGATCGTTGAAGGTGTGGAAGAACTCCTCCTGCGTCCGCTCTTTCCCCGCGATGAACTGGATATCGTCGATCAGGAGGAGGTCCAGGCTCCGGTAGCGGTTGCGGAACTCGACGGTGGCATCGAAGCGGATGGCGTTGATGAGGTCGTTGGTGAACTTCTCGGAAGAGACATACGAGACCTTGATCCGCGAGTCCCGCGTTCGGGCCAGGTTGCCGATGGCGTGCAGCAGGTGGGTCTTGCCCAGCCCCACCCCGCCGTAGATGAAGAGCGGGTTGTACGTCTTGGACAGCTGCTCCGCCACGGCCATGGAGGCGGCGTGGGCGAACTGGTTGCTGGTGCCCACGACAAAGGAGTCGAAGGTGTACTTCGGATTGAGCTGGGACACCCCTTCGCGCTGGCGCCGCGATGTGCGGCGGTCGGCGGTCTCCTCCCGGGGAAGGGAGATCACCGGTGTCTCCCGGTCCCGGTCCGGCAGGACCAGGGTCAATTCGACCTTGGTGAACATGAGATCTTCCAGGGCGGACCGCAACAGACCCAGATAGTGCTCCTCGAACCATTCCTTAAAGAAGCGGTTGGGGAGCAGCACCCGAAATCGGTGATCCTCGATGGCCCCCAAGGTCAAGGGACGGAACCAGGCTTCGAAGCTCTGCCGACTGATGCGGCTGCGGATGACCGCCAGTGCTTCCTCCCAGAGATCCCGCCCATTCCGCGCCGACACCGAAGCGTCCGTGCCCGGCATGCCCAACCCTCCGATCAAGTTATCCACAATCCATCCAATAGGCAAACATCCTGCAATTTCAAGGTCAATTGGCTGCTGAAGTCCGTGGAGGCCCTCCCAGAGCGGGCTCGGAGTTATCCACAGCTTTCTCCACAGATGTGGATAACTGGAAGTCCTCTGTTTCGTTGGATCTTCGGGAGTTGTCCCCAAACACGACGGGATGTTGGATGTACCGATAAGTATACAACATATTGAAAATAAATAGTTTCTTAGATCAATGAGACGTTGGGCCCCCCTTTTAGCGCACCCTTCCAATGGGTGTCAAGCCTCTTTTTAGGAAAAAAAATCATCACCGGAAGTCCTTGTATTCTTGGCAGTTTCGCAGGGAGGAAAAAGGAGGGGGGCGGGCTGGCGCGGCTGGACGCCCCGGGTCCACGCCGAATCGCCCGTCTCAGGGAGAATGGGGTTCTGGTCCGGAGCGCCCGGTGGGCATTTCCCTTGACACCCCCTTTCAAGCTGAAATAAATTGAGACTTCTTTCCGGGGCTCCGTAGCGTCGGGGCCCGCCGCATGGACGGATCTTCGCCGCTTGAGCCGCAGAATGTGGCCAGGGGTGGAAGTCGGGGGTGGGTCGGCGGGACAAGGAGACGCGTGTGAAGGCATCCAGCGTGATCATCATGGTAGGGCTCGGCCTGTGGCTGTGCGGGTCCGCGCCGAGCGCGGCGGCCCAGACGCCCATCCGGATCGGCGAGATCAACTCCTACACCGGCATCGCCGCCGGGTTCACCCTCCCCTACCGGGAGGCGATCGAGATGGCAGTGGACGAGGTGAATTCGGGCGGGGGCCTCCTGGGCCGGAAAGTGGAGGTGCTCTTCCGGGACGACAAGGGGAGCCCCCCCGAGGCGATCCGCCACGCGCAGGAATTGGTCGGGGCGGAGAAGGTGGCCCTGCTGGCAGGGACCTTTCTCAGCAACGTGGGGCTGGCCGTCTCCGACTTCGCCCGCCAGAACAAGACCCTCTTCGTGGCCGCCGAGCCTTTGACGGAGGCGCTCACCTGGTCCAAGGGGCACCGCTATGTCTTCCGTGTCCGCCCCAACACCTACGAGCAGGGGCGGATTCTCGCCGAGCGCGCGGCCAAGCTCCCCTACCGGAAGTGGGCGGTCATCGGGCCCAACTACGAGTACGGCCGGCGTGCCTGGGAGACGTTCTGGGAGCGGCTCCGGGAGCTGAAGCCGGATGTCGAGCTGGTGGGCGAGCACTGGCCGACGCTGGGCAAGATCGAGCCCTCGGGCTACGTCACCGCCCTCCTGGGCCAGCGGCCGGAAGCCGTCTATGTCTCGCTCTTCGGCAGCGACTGGATCGCCTTCGTGCGCGAGGCCGGCAAGCGGGGCCTCTTCCGGCAGGCCTTCTTTGCCGGCCCCCTTCTGGGCGAGCCGGAGTACATGGACCCGCTCGGCCTGGAGGCCCCGGAGGGGGTCCTGGTCACGGGCTATCCGTGGTACGACATCCAGACACCGGCCCACCGGGCGTTCGTCAAGGCCTTTACGGCCCGGACGGGGCACCATCCCGTGATGGGGAGCCTGGTGGGCTACATCACCTTTTCGTCCATCTTTCAGGCCATCCGGAAGGCCCGGAGCACCGACACCGAGCGGCTGATATCCGCCCTGGAAGGGCTGCGCGTCGAGACTCCCATCGGGCCCATCACCTATCGCCCCTTCGACCACCAGTCCACCATGGGGGTCTGGGTGGGCCTGACCCGGCGGGATACCGCGCGGGGCGTCGGGGTGATGGCGGATTGGCAGTACGTCCCCGGCGAGAAGATGCTTCCATCCGAGACCGAGGTGATGAAGATGCGGCAGGCGGCCCGCTGAGTCCGGCATCCGGCCGGGGGTGACCGCGGGCCGCCCGGCGTGATTGGCCGCATCCTTTATTCCATGTCCCTCATCGCTGTCCAGTTCCTCACCGGCCTGACCAACGCGATGTTCCTGTTCCTCATCGCCTCGGGTCTCTCCCTCATCTTCGGCGTGACCCGCATCCTGAACTTTGCGCACGGCTCTTTTTTTATGCTGGCGGCCTATCTCACCGCCTCGCTTGCCAGCGGCTTGCCGGTGGGGGTAGGGGGCTTCTACGGCGGGGTCCTGCTGGCTCCCCTGGCGGTGGCGCTCCTGGGCGGGGCCGTCGAGGTCTGCCTCTTGCGCCGGATCTACCGGGCGCCGGAGCTGTATCAGCTTGTGCTGACGTTCGCCCTGGTCCTGGTGATCGGCGCCGGGGTGCGGTTCTTCTGGGGAGCGGAAAACCGGACCGGGCCCACCGCGCCGGGCCTGACGGGGGCCGTCCCCATCCTGGGCCAGCTGTTCCCGACCTACGATCTGGCGGTCCTGGCGCTCGGTCCCCTGGTGGCCTTGGGGCTCTGGGGGCTGCTATACCACACCCGCTGGGGGATCCTCATCCGCGCAGCCACCCACGACCGGGAGATGGTGGGCGCGCTGGGCGTGAACCAGGCCCGGCTGTTCACCGGCGTGTTCATCCTGGGGTCGTGGCTGGCTGGCCTGGCGGGGGCGCTCCAGGCGCCCCGGCAGGCCCTCAGCACGGTGATGGACGCCCGGGTGATCGTGGAAGCCTTCGTCGTGGTCGTCATCGGAGGGATGGGCAGTGTGTGGGGGGCACTTCTGGGGGCCCTGCTGATCGGCTTCCTGCAGGCCTTCGGGATTCTCTGGCTGCCGCGCGAGCTGCACCTGGTGCTGGCCTCGGTGCTCATGGCGGCCGTCCTCATCCTGCGGCCATGGGGGCTCTTGGGCCGGCCCATGATCACCGCCCGGTCGGCTGGCGCCGAGACGCCTCTCTTGCCTGCAGCCGGACCGCGGCCCGCCCGCTGGGGGATCGTCGCCCTGGTGCTGCTGCTGGTCGTGCTGCCGGGGATGCTGCCTTCCTTTTTCGTCTGGCTGCTGGTGGAGATCCTGGCCTATACGCTGTTTGCCGGGAGTCTCCAGCTGCTGATCGGGGGCGCCGGCTTGGTGTCCTTCGGCCACGCGGCCTACTTCGGCCTGGGCGCCTATGCCGCGGCTCTGACCGTGACGTGGGCCGGCCTGCCGATGCCGGCGTCGCTGGTGGTGGCGCCGGCCGTCGCCGCGTTGGCGGCTCTGGGATTCGGCTTCTTCTGCGTGCGGCTGACCGGCGTTTACTTCGCCATGCTGACGCTGGCGTTCGCCCAGATCGGCTATGCCGTGGTCCACCAGTGGTACGGGTTCACCGGTGGAGACAACGGGATTCTCGGTGTCTGGCCGCCCCCCGTGCTGGCCTCCCCGGCCCGGTACTACGCTCTGGCCCTCCTGGTGACAGCCGCAGGTCTCTTGGCTCTGGGCCGCATCGCCCGGTCACCCTTCGGCTTGGCGCTGCGGGCGGCGCGCGATCATTCCGAGCGCTGCGAGGCGCTGGGTGTGAACGTCCGGGCCTGCCAGCTGGCGGCGTTCGGGGTGGCGGGCTTCTTCGCCGGTCTGGCCGGCGCCCTCTTTGTGTTCCTGAAAGGCAGCGCCTTTCCGGAGTACCTGGCCATTCCCATGTCGATCCGGTCGCTGGTCATGGTCCTGCTGGGAGGAATCGAGGGCCTGGCTGGCGCCCCGGTGGGGGCGGCGACCTACCTGATTCTGGATACGGCCGTCACCCGGTATACCGATTACTGGCAGGCGGTGTTGGGGGGGATTCTCATCATCCTGGTGATCGCCGCTCCGCGCGGCATGCTGGGCGCCCTGAGGCGCCGGGGCCGGAAGGGGGGCGGCCCGTGACGGCACCCCTGCTCCAGGTCCGAAACGTGCGGAAAGCCTTCGGTGGGGTGGAGGCGCTGGCAGGAGTCGGCCTGGAGGTCGCCCACGGGGAGATCCGCGCGGTCATCGGTCCGAACGGCGCCGGCAAGACCACGCTCTTCAACGTGATCACAGGGCAGCTCCGCTGCGATGCGGGCGAGATTCTCTTCCGGGGCAGGCGGGTGGACGGGCTGGCCCCGCACCGCGTCTGGCGCCGGGGAATCAGCCGAACGTTTCAGATCACCGCAACTTTTGCCGGTCTGACGCTGCTGGAAAACGTCCAGGTCGCCGTGCAGTCCAGCCTGGGGCAAAGCCGCTCCCTGTTCGGGCGAGCCGCCGACCTGGCGCGCGAGCCCGCCCTGCAGCTGCTGGGTCGCGTAGGCCTGGCGGAACAGGCGGGGGCGGTCTGCGGGACGCTCTCCCTGGGCGATCTCAAACGCGTGGAGCTGGCCATGGCCTTGGCCAACAACCCGGAGCTCCTGCTCCTCGATGAGCCAACGGCGGGGATGGCCCCGGCAGAGCGGATGGATCTCGTGACCCACATTCTCTCCATCGTGCGGGAGCGTGGGGTGTCGGTCCTGTTTACGGAGCACGACATGGACGTCGTCTTCGCCGCCGCCGAACGGATCACGGTGCTCCATCAAGGACGCGTACTCGCCGAGGATACCCCGCACGCAGTGCGGGAGAATCCGGCGGTGCAGGCGATCTACCTGGGGGGCTCCGCGACCCCCGGAGGGGCGCACGATGTCTGACGCGGTCGGCACGTCCGAAGCGAGGCCCCTCCTGGATGTTGCCGGGCTGTGTGTCCGGTACGGGCTGCACCGGGTCCTGGAGGGGATCAGCCTGCGGGTGGCGCCGGGCGAGGTGGTGGCCCTCCTGGGGCGAAACGGGGCCGGGAAATCCACCACCCTCAAGGCGATCATGGGTCTGGTCCCGGCGGCGTCCGGCCGGGTGACATACGACGGCGGATCTCTCCTGGGGAGGCCCCCCTACGAGACCTGCCGTCTGGGCGTCGGCTACGTTCCCCAGGACCGTCGAATCTTCCCGGATCTCAGCGTGCGTGAGAACCTGGAAGTCGGCATGCAGGCGCGGCGGGGGGCTGCGCCGGTCTGGACGCCGGAGCGGATCGGCCGGCTCTTTCCCGCCCTGGCAAGTCTGGCCGGACGGCGCGGAGGCAGCCTGAGCGGTGGCGAGCAGCAGATGCTCACCATCGCCCGGACGCTCATGGGGAATCCCCGCCTCTTGCTCCTGGATGAGCCCTCCGAGGGGTTGGCGCCGCTGGTGGTGCAGGAGATGGCCGGGCACATCCAGCAGCTGAAGGCGGAGGGAATGGCCATCCTGCTTTCCGAGCAGAACCTCCACTTTACCACCCGCGTGTGCGATCGCGCCTACATCCTGGAAAAAGGACAGATCCGGTATGCGGGCACACTGGCGGCGCTGCTGGCGGAGGAGACCATCCGCCGGCGGCACCTGATGGTGTGACCGGCGCGGCGACCCCTGGCAGGACTGCCGCGGCGTGGGTGTCCTCCCGCACGGGGCAAGTCCCCCCGGCAGGATCCAGAGCTCCAAGGGAGAGAATTCTCCCGCGCTGCGATGTGCGTGCGCGGCCTGAGGGGGATGCGCGCGCAGCGTGCACGAACGCTTGACTTTCGCTGGCATTTCCGGGGATCATGTCGGCTAGATCGACTCGGGGTGACGGTGGGAGACCGCCTCAACGATCTCGACGGCAATGCCGGAGGGGCGTATGGTGCCGGAAGGGGAGAAGCTCTCGGCGGAGCGTCGTGCCGATCTCCTGCAGCTCGCCGCCGCCGCCCGGGACCAGCCGGCCACTGAGAGCATCGGAACTTCCCTTCTTCTCTTCGTCCTGGCCGGGGAGAGCTACGGATTTCCCCTCGATCGCGTCCGCGAAGTCGTCAAGCTGGCTCCGATCGCCCCGGTTCCCTTCATTCCGGCGCATATCCTCGGGGTGATAAACCTTCGAGGGGAGATTCTGCCCGTCTTGGATCCCAGGAGACTCTTGGGACTTCTCCCAGCCTCCCCCGGGCCGAGAGGGCTGATTGTCGTCGTCAAAGCCTCGACGCCGGTCGGCTTCCTGGCCGACGAGGTTCAGGACGTGGTCGAAGTGCGGGGGTCCGTGGACCCGCCCCTGGCCACCCTTCCCGAAAGGCAGGCGGCATATCTTCAGGGGCAGATCGTCCATGACGGGCGGCTGATCGGAGTTCTAGACGTGGAGGCCCTCCTGGCAGGCGGCGGCGAGGGCGGATGATGGCCTGGGCCCCATGCCTGGAGGTCCTGTGCTTCCGCCTGGGCGGCAGCCTGTGGGGAATCGAGGCCGCCCAGGTGGAACGGATCGCCGGTCCGGCGGAGGCGATCGAGGGGCCGGTTTTGGATCCGGCGCACGCGCTGGGAGTGGCCCTCCCGCATCTCCCGGCGGGGCCCCGACTCGTCCTGCGACTCGAAGCGACCCGGGCGGTTCTCCCCGTCGACGAGGTGGTCGACCTGGTCTCCCTGTTCCCCCACGACCTTTCCGCCCTGCCGCCTCTGGTCGCGGGCGCCTTGCCGGATGAGCGCATCTGGGCGATGGCAAAAGTGGGGGCGGAGGTCGTGCTGCTCGTGGATGCGGAGGCCGTGGAGCGAGCCTGCGCGCCCCTCCCGGATCCGGCAGGCTGACAACGGGAGGGACTTCCACGGAGGAAAGGTCCGGGCGGCCCGGATCGGCCGGGCGGCGCATCGGTGGCCATACATTTCGCCAGACGGGGGAAAGGAGCATCCCGGCCCCACAGCCTCCGTACAAGAGGAGGGTGCATGAGACTCCGCACGAAGTTCAGCCTGATTGTGGCAGGGGCGATGGCGCTGATCATCGTCCTCCTCGCCGTCGGGATTCACGCGCTCCAGCAACGTCACCTGGAGCGGATGCTCCGTGAACGGGGAACCGTGCAGCTCCAGCTGCTGGCCCAGTCCAGCGTCGCCGCGATCATGGATAACGACATGATCCCCCTGGCCCCCTTCCAGACCCAGTTTCGCGATGACGAGGACATCCTCTTTGCATCGGTCCAGGGGAAGGCCGGGAAGCTCGTGGATGTGATCAAACCGCAGCTGCCCAATCTCCCCCCCACCTCGTTCTGGAGCAGCCAGTCAAGGCTGGGGACGAGACGATCGGCAGCGTCGTCCTGGGCCTGTCGCTCGTCAAGGTCAACCGGGACCTGCGGCAAGCCACCCTGCTGATCCTGCTGGCGGCAATCGCGAGCATCGCCCTGATCGTGGGCCTGATGGCTCTGGTCTTCACCCGGGTCGCCATCGTCCCCTTGAACCAGATCACGGCCGCCACCCAGCGGCTGGCGGCGGGAGACCTCCGGGAGACCCTGCCCCTCGGACGCCGGGATGAGCTGGGCCGCCTGGCGGAGGCCTTCAACGCGATGGTCGCCTCGCTGCAGGTGGTGGTGAAAGAGGTGCAGCGGGCCGGCCTCCAGGTCAGCTCCACCAGCGCCGAGATCCTCGCCACCAGCGAGCAGCATGCCTCCGGATCTGCCCAGCAGGCGGCCGCGGTGGCCGAGGTGACGGCCACCATGGAGGAGCTCAGCAGCAGCGCGGCCCAGATCGCCGAGAACGCCCGGGCGGTGGAGGGGGTGGCGGCGGAGACGTCCCAATCGGCCCAGGCCGGGACGGCCGCGGTCGAGGAGGCCCTCCGGGCCATGGAGGGGATCCGGGCCCGGGTCGAGGAGATCTCCCGGAAGACCCTCGCCCTCGGGGAACGGTCCCAGCAGATCGGTGATGTCCTCGGCCTCATCAAGGAGATCGCAGGGGAGATCCATCTCCTGGCCCTGAACGCGGCCATCGAGTCCGCCGCCGCCGGCGAGCACGGGAAGCGTTTTGCCGTCGTTGCCGCCGAGGTGCGGCGGCTGGCGGAGCGGACCCGGGCCTCAACCGAGGAGATCCGGGGGATCATTGGGGAGATCCAGTCCGCCACCAACAGCTCGGTGCTGGCCACCGAGCAGGGAATGAAGGAGGCCGAGGCCGTGGCCTCCCGGGCCGAGCGGGCCGCGGAAGCCTTGGGAGAGATCCTGGGCAGGATCGGGCAGACGGCCCAGGCCGCCAAGCAGATCAGTGTCGCCACCCAGCAGCAGCGCACGGCCAGCGACCAGATCGTGGCCACCATGCGGGAGCTGGCCGAGGTGATCAAGCAGACCGCCGCCGGCATGAAGCAGTCCACGGTGGCGGCCGGGGAGCTGAACCAGCTGGCCGGGGAGCTGAAGGCGCGCGTGGGCGCCTTCCAGGTGGCCTGAGATGGACCAGGGGTTCGACACCTCCTCCGCCCTTCAGCTGTTCGTGGCCGAGGCCCGGGAGCGCCTCGGGCGGATGAGCCACGCGCTGCTGGCCTTGGAGGCGCGGCCCGATGATCTGGAGGCCATCCGGCACATGCTCCACGAGGCGCACACGCTGAAGGGGGCGGCCCGGATGCTGGGGCTGACAGCCATCGGCACCCTGGCCCATCGGGTGGAGGATGTTCTGTTGGCGGTCGAGGAGCACGCGCCTCCGCTGTCCGGTGAGACAGCCGATCTGGTCTTCGAGGCCTTGGACGCCCTGGGCGGAATGGTGGACGGCATCGGCCCGAACGCGCCGGAGCCGGATCTCGGCCCGCTGCTCCAGCGACTGGAAGTGGCGGCGGGAGGGCGGGCTCGGCCGAGGCAGTCTGCCCCGGCAGCGCCGGCCGAGGGACCGGCTCCCGGCCCTTCCGCGGCCCGGCCGGCGGAGCCCGCGGAGACCAGCGTTCGTGTAAGCCTGGAGAAGCTCGATCAGCTGGCCAACTTCGCCGTGGAGATGCTGGTCAGCCGCATGCGCGCGGCCGAGGCCCGGCGGGGCCTGCAAGAAGCCGTGCGGCTCAGCCGGGCCGGCCTCAAGCAGTGGCCGGCTCTGCGGGACAGTGTGATCCAGCCATCGGCAGGCGAACGGGCGGCCGAGCTGGTCCGGCAGGCGGAAGCCTGGAACCGGGATCTTCGGAAGGTGCTCGAGCGGGCCTGGGATGAGCTGGAAGAGGTGCGCGCGGAGCAGGGCCGGCTGGTGACCGAGCTGCGGAATCAGGTGATGGGCATTCGGATGCAGCCTCTCTCCGTGGTCTTCGAGGCGCTCCCGCGCGCCGTGCGGGACCTGGCGCGAGGGTTCGGCAAGGATGTCCAGCTCCTCCTCACCGGCGGCGAGGTGGAGTTGGACCGCCGGATCATCGAGGAGCTGCGGGAGCCGCTGCTGCATCTGATCCGGAACGCCCTGGATCACGGCCTGGAGGCGCCCTCGGTGCGGGTGGCTGCGGGCAAGCCCGCCAAGGGGCTCCTGGTCATCCGAGCCTGGCCCGCCGGGAATCGTGTGGTGGTGGAAGTCGAGGACGACGGAGCCGGCATGGATCCCGCCGTCCTGCGGGAGACGGCTGTCCGTCGGGGGCATCTGGACCAACAGACCGCCGCCGTCCTGAGCGATGCGGAGGCGCTGGATCTCATCTTCTCCCCCGGGTTCAGCACCAGCCGGCTCATCACCGATGTGTCGGGACGCGGAATCGGGATGGAGGTGGTTCGAAAGGTCGTCGACAGGCTCCGGGGCTATGCCGGTGTGGACAGCGTACCGGGGCGGGGAACCCGGATCACGCTGGATCTGCCGTTGAGCCTCGCCATGCTGCCGGCCCTCCTGGTTCGGGCCGGCGGGATTCCCTACGCGCTGCCCGCCACGGCGGTCGAGCGCGTGGCCAGGTTCCGCGCGGAGGAGCTGTCGCGCCTGCAAGGGCGGCGGGCGCTCTCCCTGGAGGGGGAGACGATCCCGCTGGTGGACCTGGCTGCGCTCTTGGGCATGGCGCGGCCGGCGGGCGCGGCGGAGATCGGGCCGGCGGTCGTCCTACGGGCACGGGCTTCCCGGGTGGGTTTCGTGGTCGACGAGATCTGCGAGGAAGTTGAGGTCGTGCAAAGAGAGCTGGGAGCCTTTTTGAGCCGGGCCGAGGTGGCCGTCGGGGCGACGGTCCTGGGGAGCGGGGAGGTTGCCCTGATTCTGGATCCAGCCCGGCTGATTCGAGCCGCGCAGGGGGCTAGGACGGCTCCGCTGAATGCGCCCGCCGTCCCGCCTGAGGAGGCTGCGCGCCTGCTGCTGGTGGAGGATTCGCTCATTGCGCGGGACCTGCAGCGGACGATCCTGGAGTCGGCCGGCTACCGGGTGACCGTGGCCCTGGACGGGATGGATGCTCTGGAGAAGCTGCGGGCGGAAGCCTATGCCGCGGTTGTCACCGATGTCGAGATGCCGCGGATGGACGGCTTCGAGCTCTTGGCGTGGATCCGGGCCCAGGAGGCCACGCGGGAGCTCCCCGTGGTGGTCGTCACCAGCCGGGAGCGTCCGGAGGACCGTCGCCGCGGTTTGGAGCTGGGCGCCGACGCCTATATCTTGAAAAGCAGCTTCGACCAGTCCAGTCTCCTGGACACCCTCCGACTGCTGGTCGGGGGCGCAAGCCGGGTGGGCGGATGAACGGCGCGGGCTCCCCCATCCGGGTCCTCGTCGTGGATGACTCGTCCGTGGCCCGTCATGTGCTCGGGCGGCTGCTGGAGAGCGATCCCGGGGTCCGGGTTGTCGGCTACGCCGCCGACGGGAACGAGGCTGTGCAGAAGACCATGGCCCTCCGGCCGGACCTGATCACCATGGACATCCGCATGCCCGGGATGGACGGCCTCGAGGCCACGGAAAAGATCATGGCGTATCAGCCCACCCCCATCCTGGTGGTCACCTCCTCCCGGGACCGTCGCGGAGTCCAGATCACGATGGAGGCGCTTGCCGTCGGGGCGGTGGAGGTGGTGGAGAAGCCCTCGGTCCATCCGGACGATTCCTGGGGCACGCTGGGCGCCCAGCTGGTAGAGAAGGTCAAGCTCCTGGCGAAGGTGAAGGTGATCACCCATCTCAAGGGGCGGACCCGCCACTTGCTTGGGCGGCTGCGACCGGCCGACCGGGAGAAGGTCCATCGAGTTGTCGGCGTCGGGGTCTCCACGGGAGGCCCCGGCGTCCTGGCGAAGATCCTCAGGGCCCTGCCCGCCGATTTCTCCCTCGGCCTCGTTGTCGTTCAGCACATGACCGACGGCTTCACGGCCGGCCTGGCGGACTGGCTGGGCCGCGAAACCCGACTGCCCATCCGCCTCGCTCGCGAGGGGGATGGGCTGAAGCCCGGGCTGGTCTGCGTCGCTCCGGAGGGGGCGCATCTCGTGGTCGAGCGAAGCGGGCGGCTGCACTTGAGCCGGGCGCTTCCGGTCGGAGGACACCGCCCGTCGGCGGATGTTCTCCTCCGCTCTCTGGCGGAGGCCTATGGACACGAGGCGATCGGGGTGTTGCTGACGGGGATGGGGCGGGATGGGGCCGAAGGGTTGAAGGCGATCCGGGATGTCGGCGGCCACACCATCGTCCAGGATGAGGAGAGCTGCGCCATCTTCGGCATGCCCAAGGCGGCCATCGAGCTGGGCGCGGCACGGGAGGTGCTCCCACCCGCAGGCATCGCGGAGCGCCTTCTGCAGCTGGCCCGCCAGGGAGTGGGATGAGCTCTCTCGCCGCATTTGCCGGGAGGGAATTCGAAGCCTTCCGGGACCTGGTTCGGAACGGTGCGGGCTTGCAGTTCGACGAGAGCCGGCGCGAGGCGCTGCGCCTGGCCGTCCGAGCGCGCGCGACGGCATGTGGCGACAAGACATTCCAGGACTACCTGGCCCGTCTCCGAGGCCCGGGACAGGCCGTGGAGCTTTCCCGCCTGCTGGATCTCCTCACCATCCAGGAGACCTATTTCTTCCGCAACCCCGAGCACTTCCAGGCGCTGGCCGAGAGGATTCTCCCTCACCCGCATGCGCCGTCCAGCCGGCAGCCCATCCGCATCTGGAGCGCCGGCTGTGCGACCGGGGAAGAGCCGTACTCGATTGCGCTCACCCTGTTGGAGGCGGGAATGCGCGGGGCCGAGGTGGTCGGAACGGATGTGAGCGAGACGGCCCTGGAGATCGCGCGGAGGGGTCGCTACGGCCGGCGGGCTGTGCGCCTGGTCCCGGAGCCTCTGTTGGCCCGCTACTTCACGACGGAAGGGGACCGGTACGTGGTGGGGGAGGCCGTACGCAGCCTGGTTCGCTTCGAGCATCTGAACTTGATTCAAGAGCCGTTTCCGGTGTCGCGCTTCGCCGGCTGCCACGCGATCTTCTGTCGAAACGTTCTCATCTACCTGGCGCCGGAGAGCGTTCGACGTCTGGTCGTGCTTCTGGCCCAGTGCCTGGCCCCCGGGCACGCGCTCTTTCTCGGGGCCTCGGAAACCCTCTGGCAGCTGAGCGACGAGTTCGAGCTGGTGGAATGGGCGGGGAGCTTTTACTATCGCAGGCGGGCGCCGGTTTCCGCCCCAGGGCCTCCGGCTGATCGGGCGGCCGCTCCGCAGATTCTGACGCCGCCCGCGCCGCGAACATCAAGGGAGCGGCGCCGCCGGGCGCCTGCCCCGCCGCCGCCCCCCAAGTCGGGGCTCGAGCAGGCGGTGGAGGCCATCCGAGCGGGGGATGTGCAAGCGGCGTCGGCCGTGTTGGAGGCTGCGGCCGCCGGGCCGGAGGCAGATGCGGAGAGCCTGATCCTCCTGGGATATCTGCGTCTCTGTGCGGGGAGCACGGAAGCGGCTGCCGAGCTCGCCCGGCGCGCCCGGTCGATGCAGCCCTGCTGCGCCGACACGCATGTGCTCGAGGGCCTGATCGCCAGAGAAGAGGGGAGGGAGGCGGCGGCCGTGGCTGCTTTCAAGCGGGCCCTGTATCTGCAGCCGGCCTCTGCCCTGGCCCGCTATCAGCTGGCCCAGCACTTCGCGCATTGCGGCGATCGCCGGAAAGCCGAGCGGGAGGCGGCAGAGGCGATTCGCCTGCTGGATGCGGGGGCGGCTCCGTCCGTGCTGTCGGCCGCCTATCCCGCGGAATCTCTTCGCCGTGCGTGCTGCCTGACGCGTGAGAGGGTGCAGGCTGCCGTCAGCCCCGAGCTGTCTGCGGGGACAGGGTAAGAGCCGGGCCCACGATTCCGCGTCGGTCCGCTCCAGCGGCGTAGGAATAGGTGTGAAGAGACGCATCGCACGCGCATAGATCGGCGCAGGCCGGCAGTCCGGTGCGGGTCAACCGGAGATAGAGACGGGATCCATGTGGAAGGCCAAGATCCTGATCGTCGAGGACAGCCAGAGCGTCTCCCAGCTGCTTGCCGACGCCTTCCGATTCGACGACTTCGAGGTCCTACAGGCCTATACCGCGGTCGATGGGCTCCGGCTCGCCGGGGAGGAGGTGCCGGACGTCATCCTCATGGATATCCAGCTGCCCGACGTGGATGGGCTCACGGCGGCGCAGGCCTTGAAAAATGATCAGGTCACCAAGCACATTCCCATCGTGGCCATGACGGCCCACGATATCATCGGGGATCAGGCCAGGCTCATGAGCCGGATCTGCGTGGGCTACATCCAGAAGCCCATCCTCACGCGGGATCTCCTGAATCTAATCTCGGCCGTTCTCAGGCTGCCTGGGGATCAGGGGCCTCCCACCCGCCGACACCGACCCGCTTAGAGCCATAGCAGGAACGCGAGCACGCTCGTACAGCTCCGCAAGACAATTAAAGTTTCTTTGTTTTTCTATAGATCGCAAGGAAGTATTTCGTAACATATTGAATTTATTTATAGCACTTAAAGCTTGACATATATAGGCTCAAGTTTTATATTACTTATCGTATAAATGTAGAAGATCGATTCAAATCGAGAGGAGCATACAGTGCGTTTCGACCAGTTTACCTTCAAAGTGCAAGAGGCAATCCAGGCGGCGCAGAAGGCCGCCGAGGAGATGCAGCACCAGGCCGTGGATGTGGAGCATCTGCTTCTGGCCTTGACGGAACAGGAAGAAGGCATCCTCCTGCCCGTGCTCCAGAAGGTCGGGGCCGGCCCCAAGCAAATCGCCAGCTCCCTGCGCCAGGAGCTGGGGAAGCTGCCCAAGGTGTACGGGCCGAGCCAAGTCTACATGACCCCGCGCCTCAACGAGGTGTTCCGGCGCGCGCAGGAGGAGGCGGCCCGTCTCAAGGACGAGTACGTCGGGGGCGAGCATCTGCTCTTGGGAATCCTCGGCGACGCCTCGGGCGTGGCCGGGCAGGTCCTCAAGTCGGCCGGCGTCCGCAAGGATGGCGTCTACGCGGCCCTGCAGTCGGTGCGGGGAGGCCAGCGGATCACCGATCCCAATCCGGAAGAGAAGTACCAGGCGCTCCAGCGGTACAGCCGGGACCTGACCGACCTGGCCCAGAAGGGCAAACTGGATCCGGTCATCGGCCGCGACGAGGAGATCCGGCGGGTGATCCAGGTGTTGTCGCGCCGGACCAAGAACAATCCCGTCCTCATCGGCGAGCCCGGCGTCGGGAAGACCGCCATCGTGGAGGGGCTGGCGGACCGGATCATCCGGGGCGACGTGCCGGAGTCCCTCAAGGAAAAGCGGGTGGTGGCCCTGGACCTGGGTGCGCTGGTGGCGGGCACCAAGTATCGCGGGGAGTTCGAGGATCGGCTGAAGGCGCTGCTCAAAGAGGTGACGCAGGCCGAGGGGCGGATCATCCTGTTCATCGACGAGTTGCACACGCTGGTCGGCGCCGGGGCGGCCGAGGGGGCCGTGGACGCCAGCAACATGCTCAAGCCGTCGCTGGCGCGGGGCGAGCTGCGCTGCGTGGGGGCGACGACCCTGGACGAATACCGGAAGCGAATCGAGAAGGACGCCGCCCTAGAGCGGCGGTTCCAGCCCATCGTGGTCCGGCAGCCCAGCGTGGAGGACACCATCTCGATTCTCCGCGGCCTGCGGGAGCGGTACGAGGTCCATCACGGAGTGCGGATCAAGGACGCCGCCCTGGTGGCGGCGGCGACCCTCTCCCACCGCTACATCACCGACCGCTTTCTGCCCGACAAGGCGATCGACCTAGTGGACGAGGCCGCCAGCATGCTGCGCATGGAGATGGACAGCCTGCCCACCGAGCTAGACGAGGTGGAGCGCAAGCTCCGTCAGTTCGGCATCGAGCGGGAGGCCATGAAGCGGGAGACCGATCCGGACACGCTGGAGCGCCTGACGCGCCTGGAGGCCGAGGTGGCCGAGCTGGAGCAGCGCCGGGACGAGCTGCGGAGCCGCTGGGACCGGGAGAAGACCAGCATCCAGCGCATCCGGGCCTTGAAGGAGCAGATCGAGGCCGCCCGCCTGGAGGCGGAGAAGGCCGAGCGGGAGGGCGACCTGGGCCGGGTCGCCGAGATCCGGTACGGCACGCTGACGGGCCTCACCAAAGAGCTCAAGGCCGAGCAGGAGGCCCTGTCGTCCCGGCAGGTGCAGGAGCGGATGCTGAAGGAAGAGGTGGACGAGGAGGACATCGCCAAGGTGGTCTCCCGCTGGACGGGGATCCCGGTGGCCAAGATGCTGACCACCGAGGCCCAGAAGCTCCTGAGCATGGAAGATCGCCTGAGCGAGCGGGTGGTGGGGCAGGCGGAGGCCATCCTGGCCGTGTCGAGCGCCATCCGGCGCGCGCGGGCCGGGCTCCAGGACGAGAACCGGCCCCTGGGCTCGTTCCTGTTCCTGGGACCGACCGGGGTGGGCAAGACGGAGCTGGCGCGGGCTCTGGCGGAGTTTTTGTTCGACGACGAGCGGGCCCTGGTTCGCTTGGACATGTCGGAGTTCATGGAGAAGCACTCGGTGGCCCGCCTGATCGGCGCCCCGCCCGGCTACGTCGGGTACGAGGAGGGGGGGTATCTGACCGAGGCAGTGCGCCGCCGGCCCTATGCCGTCCTGCTCTTCGACGAGATGGAGAAGGCCCACGCCGATGTGTTCAACATCCTCCTGCAGGTGCTGGACGAGGGACGGCTCACCGACGGCCAGGGGCGGACGGTGGACTTCAAGAACAGCATCATCATCATGACCTCCAACCTGGGCAGCCAGTACATCCAAGAGGACGAGGACGAGGAGACCATCCGGAGGAAGGTCGGCGACCTGCTGAAGACGGCGTTCCGTCCGGAATTTCTGAACCGCGTGGATGAGACCGTCATCTTCCACCGGCTCTCGCTGCCGCAGATCGCGCAGATCGTGCGCATCCAGCTCCGGCACCTGCAGCGCCGGCTGGCCGGGCGCAAGCTGGAGTTGGAGGTCGGCGATCGGGCGCGCGAGTTCCTGGCGCGGGAGGGATTCGATCCGGTGTATGGCGCCCGGCCGCTCAAGCGGGCGATCCAGCGCCTCATCCAGGATCCCCTGGCGCGCCGGGTGCTGGAGGGCGAGTTCCAGGAGGGCGACCGCATCGAGGCCGACCTCGACGGAAGCGAGATCGTGTTCCGCCGCGTCGCGGCCGGGTCCGTGGCATCCGGCGACACCCGGTAACACGCCGATCGCCGCCTGCCGCACCGCTGGGTTCCGTTCCGCCGCCCTCTCGGCTCTCCAGCCGGGAGGGCGGTCGTGTCTGGGCCGCCCCGCGAAGCCGGGTTTTCCATTGACGCTCCCAGGGGGCTTCAGTAAGCTCGCCCGGAAACGCCGGAGCAGGCGGACGGAGCGGGAGGAGCATGAGTGCGGTGAGCGTGGTCAACTGCGTGGCACGAGGGCTCGGCGAGGTCGGGGTCCGGCCGGGAGAGCGTCTGGTCGTGGCCGTATCGGGCGGTGTTGATTCCATGGTCCTCCTGGACTCCCTGTGGCGACTGCAGGACCGCCTGGGCCTCCGGCTGCACGTGGCGCATGTCCATCACGGCCTGCGGGGAAAGGCGGCGGATGCGGATGCGGCCTTCGTCATCGCCGAGGCCGCCCGCCGGGGCCTGGGCGCGACCGTGGAGCGGCTGGCGCCCGCGGAGCGAGGCCGGGGAACGTCGCTTGAGCTCTGGGCCCGGGAGGCGCGCTACCGCTGCCTGGAGGCCGTCCGAAAGAAGGTGCGGGGCTCGCGCCTCGTGACGGCCCACACGCAAAACGATCAGGCCGAGACGCTCCTGCTGAACCTGCTGCGCGGGACCGGCCCCCGCGGCCTCGCGGGGATCCCCAAGAGCCGGGAGCGCATCATCCGGCCGCTCTTGGCGGTGTCGCGAGCCGAGGTGGAGGCCTACGCCGCCTCCCGCCGGGTGGCCTTTTGCCAGGACGCCTCCAACGCCTCGGATGCGTATCGGCGGAACCGCATCCGGCATCACCTGCTTCCCCAGCTGGCCAAGGAGTACAATCCGCGGCTGGTCGAGTCGCTGGCCGCGTTGGCTGCGCTCGTGTCCGAGGACGAGCAGGTGCTCAGCGCCGCCGCCGCGAGACTGGAGGCGAAGGCGGTGCAGCTCTCCGCCGCCGGTGCCTCCGTAGAGGCGGCGGCGGTCCGCAGCGCGCCGCCGGCCCTGGTGCGCCGGGTGTTCCAGGAGCTTTTCCGCCGGCTCACCCGCGAGCAGCACGCGCTCACGCGCCGCCACCTGGCCGCCCTGCAGCACCTCGTGATCTCCGACGGCACGGTTCGGCTGCCGGGCGGCCTGCGGGGATGGCGGGCCGGCGGCGTCATCCGCATCGCGGCGGGCGGGGAAGACCGCGCGGAGAGGCGATCGGATGCGGCGGAGCGTCCGCTCCGCCCGGGCGCCTGGGTGCGGTGGAAGCCTCTGGACTGCTGGATCAGACTGCGCCGGGTCCCCGCCGGAAGCGCCCCGTCGCGATGGAAGGCGCGGGGGACCCTGCTGAGTCCCCGGCTGCTGGAGTTGCCGCTCCGGCTGCGCGCGTGGCGGCCGGGCGATCGCTTTCGGCCGTCGGGTCTGGGCGGGCGGAAGAAGCTCCAGGATTTCTTTATGGACCTGAAGGTCCCGCGGCAAAAGCGCGATCGGGTTCCGCTGATCCTGGCGGGGGACCGGATTGCCTGGGTGGCCGGCTACCGAGCGGCGGAGGAGTTCTGCTGGCACGGCGAGTCCACGGCGTGTCTGGGGGAGATTCGGTATGCGGAGCGAGAAGATGCCCTACCGGCTGGGCCCGGTTCTGATCACCGAGGCTGAGATCCGCACCCGGGTGGAGGAGCTGGCGGCGGCCATCTCGCGCGACTACGCGGAGCGGAACCTGCTCTTGATCTGCGTCCTGAAAGGGGCCGCTATCTTCTGGGCCGACCTGTGCCGGGCCCTGCAGATCCCGTGTCAGAGCGATTTCGTGGCCATGGAGAGCTACGCCAGCGCCACCAGCCCGCTGGGAGAGCCGCGCTTCACCAAAGCCGCCGATGTGGATCTGGCGGGGCGGGACGTGCTCATCGTAGAAGACATCATCGACACCGGCCACACCTGGGCGCGCCTTCGAGCGCTGCTGCAGGCCCGGGGTCCGCGGAGCGTGGCCATGTGCGCGCTTCTGGATAAAGTCGAGCGGCGCGAGGTCCCGGTCCCCATCGAGTATTCCGGCTTTGTCATTCCCAATGTCTTCGTCGTCGGCTACGGCCTGGACTACGCCCAGCAGTACCGCCATCTGCCCCACATCGCCACCCTCCAGCCGGAGCCGTCGCTCTCCCCATGATCCGGAGAGCAAAGGGCAAAGAGCAAGAAGCTGAGGGCCAAGGGCGGCGGCGATGGGACCGGGTCATTGGTCCGGGACCAGGCCCACGCTTTGCTCTATGCGCCATGCTCTGCGCGGTGCACCTGGCGTGGGGCGGCGCTCCGAAGCCCTGGAAATCGTATGTTTCCTGTTGTCTTTCGCCCTATCTCATGGTACAAATTCCTTGAAATTTTGAAGGAAGAGTCTGCCCCGTCGAAGGAGAGTCGGTGTGAATCCGTTTTTCAAGAACTTGGCCTTGTGGTTGGTGATCGGCCTCATCATGGTGCTGGTGTTCAACATCTTCAACCAGAGCCAGCCCGTGCAGAAGGAGCTGATCTTCAGCGAGTTCATGACCAAAGTGCAGCAGGGCCAGGTGAGCGAAGTGACCCTGCGCGGGAGCGATATCACGGGCCACCTGACGGACAATTCCTCTTTCCGCAGCTACGCGCCCGATGACAGGGAGATGCTCCCCCTCCTGCTCAAGCAGGGGGTTAAGGTCACGGCCAAGCCGGCCGAGGGACAGCCCTGGTACATGAGCTTCCTGCTGTCCTGGCTGCCCATGCTGCTGTTCCTGGGGATCTGGATCTTCTTCATGCGCCAGATGCAGGGGGGCGGGGCCAAGGCCCTGTCCTTCGGGAAGAGCCGGGCGCGGCTGCTCTCCGACAAGCAGAACAAGATCACCTTCGCCGACGTCTCTGGCGTGGATGAGGCCAAGGAAGAGCTGCAGGAAATCATCGAGTTTCTGAAAGACCCCCAGAAATTCCAGAAGCTGGGGGGACGCATCCCCAAAGGTGTGCTCCTCATGGGGCCCCCCGGCACCGGGAAGACGCTCCTGGCGCGCGCCATCGCCGGCGAGGCCAACGTCCCCTTCTTCTCCATTTCGGGCTCGGACTTCGTAGAGATGTTCGTGGGCGTGGGAGCCTCGCGCGTGCGCGATCTCTTCGAGCAGGGCAAGAAGAACGCCCCCTGCATCATCTTCATGGACGAGATCGACGCCGTAGGGCGGCACCGGGGCGCCGGCCTGGGGGGTGGGCACGACGAGCGCGAGCAGACCCTCAACCAGCTCCTGGTCGAGATGGACGGCTTCGAATCCAACGACGGGGTCATCCTCATCGCGGCCACCAACCGGCCGGATGTGCTGGATCCGGCGCTGCTGCGGCCCGGCCGGTTCGATCGCCAGGTGGTGGTGGCCCGGCCCGATGTGAAAGGCCGGGAGGGCATCTTGAAGGTGCACACCCGGAAGATCCCGCTCGGGCCGGATGTGGATCTCACCATCCTGTCGCGCAGCACGCCCGGGTTCTCGGGGGCGGACCTGGCCAACCTGGTCAACGAGGCCGCCCTGCTGGCCGCCCGCCTGAACAAGAAAATGGTGGAGATGGCGGATTTCGAGAACGCCAAGGACAAGGTCCTCATGGGTGTCGAGCGGAGGAGCCTGGTGGTGAGCCCCAAGGACCGCCGGATCACCGCGTTCCACGAGGCGGGGCATGCGCTGGTGGCCAAGCTGCTGCCGGGGACGGATCCCATCCACAAGGTCACCATCATTCCCCGCGGACGGGCCCTGGGGGTTACCCAGCAGCTCCCGTCCGAGGACAGGCACAACTACTCCAAAGAATACCTGCTGAACGACATTGCGATCCTGTATGGGGGGCGCGTCGCCGAAGAGATCATCTTCGGTTTGCCCGAGGTGACCACGGGGGCCATGAACGATATCGAGCGGGCCACCGAGCTGGCGCGCAAGATGGTCTGCGAGTGGGGCATGAGCGAGACCATGGGTCCCCTCCAGTTCGGCAAGCGGGACGAGATGGTCTTCCTCGGCAAAGAGATTTCCCGGCACCAGGATTACAGCGAAAACACCGCCATGGAGATCGACCGGGAGGTCCGCCGCATCGTGGTGGAGAACTACGATCGGGCCAAGGAGATCGTCCAGGGACGGCTGGAGACGCTGAACAGCCTGGCCGAGGCGCTCTTGGAGCGCGAGGTGCTCGACGGGCCGGAGATCGACAAGATCGTGAAGGGGGCCGGATCCCCGGCGCCCGCGGCGGCGGCGTAGCCTTCTCTGCCGCCCGCGGGCGTTGTGGTTGCGCCGGGGGATGGAACGTCCACACCGCCAGAATCGGAAGACCAATGGGCCAAGGGCTCCTCGCCACCCGGGGGATCCGGACGGGCGTCTCGTGCCCACACGCCCCGGCGGGCCGGGTGATTGATCGGTCCGTCGGCTCCTCTCGCCTTGGTGTCTTCCCTTCGCTCTGCCTGCTATATCCCGCGTCGAAGCGTCTCCCGTTTCCAGAGGGCCGGGGCGGACCGGCTCGGGCCGCGTGCCACCGGCCCGCGCGCGGATCGTCGCCGGAGAAGGTGGTGCCGCAGAAAGCGGGCGAGAGGGGAAGACGGTGGCCAATCTGATCCAGCAGTTCCGCTGGATTGACGCCCTGGACATTCTGATCGTGGCGTTTGCCATCTACCGGATCATCCTGGCGCTTCGCGGCACCCGGGCGTTCCAGATGCTGATCGGGCTGGCGTTCCTGTACCTGGCCTCCTGGGTGTCCATGCGCATCGGGCTAGTGACCGTCAACTGGGCCCTATCCAACCTGCTGGCCGTATGGCTTCTGCTCCTGATCATCCTGTTCCAGCCGGAGCTGCGGCGGGCCCTGGCCAGTGTGGGGCGGCGGGGGAGCCTGCTGCGCGCCTTCTCCCGGTACCAAGAGGCCCACATGATCGACGAGGTGGTGCGCGCCGTCACCTCGCTGGCGGCGAAGAAGGTCGGGGCCATCATCGTCGTAGAGCGGGACTCCCGCCTGTCGGATATCGTGGATTCGGGGACGACCATCGATGCGGTCGTGTCGCGGCGACTGCTGGAGTCGATCTTCTATCCGTACTCCCCCTTGCACGACGGGGCGGTGATCATCAGCGACGATCGGATCGTGGCGGGGGCATGCTTCCTGCCCCTCAGCATCAATCCCGACCTTCCGCGGGATCTCGGCACGCGCCATCGCGCGGCGGTGGGCGTCACGGAAGAGAGCGACGCCATTGCCATCGTGGTGTCGGAAGAGACGGGGACGATCTCGCTGGTGGTGGGGGGTGAGATCACCCGGAACCTGGATGCGGGCGCTCTGCGGCAGCGGCTCAGCGGCATGCTGCGGCCGTCCATGAAGCCCTTCATGTGGGGGCGCGGGCGGGCCCAGGGCGCGCTGCGAAATCCGGCCGAGTAGGTGGGTGTGACGGCTCCCGGGGCCGAGCGGCCACGCCGACGCAGTCCGTCGGTGGGCGGGGCGGGGGGCGGAGAGCGGGCCGGCGGCGGCCGGTACGGGGGCGAGCCGAAGAGATCATGCGGGCCTGGCTGCTCAACAACCTCGGGCTGAAGCTCCTTTCTCTGATCCTCGCCGTTCTGCTCTGGGCGGTCGTGCTCGGCGAGCAGAAGGTGGACGTGACCGTGAGCGTTCCCGTGGTCCTCAATCTGCCGCCCAAGATGGTTCTCATGAACAATCCGGGGGATTCGTTCGAGGTCCGCTTGCGGGGCCCCCAGACGCTGGTGACGAACCTTCCCGCGCGGCAGGTGGTGTTGGATCAGGTCCCGGACACGTTCGAGGAGGGGGAGAACATCATCTCCGTCCTGCCGAGCATGTTCCGGGCGCCCCGCGGCATCCAGGTGGTGGACGTCACTCCGCATCGCCTGCAGGTGGTCCTGGAGCCCCTGGCCGAACGCGAGGCCGAGGTGATTCCGCGCATGGAAGGAGAGTTGGCGCCGGGGTTCGTGCTGCGCGGAGTGACCGTGAGCCCGTCGAAGGTCCGGGTCAGCGGGCCGTCCAGCGAGCTCGAGCGACTGGCGCGCGTCCGCACCGCGCCCATCAACCTGGAGGGTCATACGGACCCGTTCTCCGTCCAGGTTCTGCTGGAGCCCCCGGAGCGCCTGGTGCGGGTGAAGGGATCCGCGACCGTGACGGTGCAGGTGGACATCGGGCCGAAGAAATCGTGAGACGCGCGGCCGGGCCCGACCGGGCGGCCGGCCGCGCGCCCGCGCGCACGGAGAGAGGAATGGGGCGGCTGTTCGGAACGGACGGGGTGCGGGGCGTCGCCAACCAGGAGCCCATGACCCCCGAGACGGTGGTCAAGCTGGGACGGGCGGCGGCCCACCTGCTCAAGGCCGGCGGCGACCAGCGCAGCATCGTCATCGGGAAGGACACGCGCCTGACGGGCTACATGCTGGAGACGGCGCTCACGGCCGGAATCACCTCCGTGGGGGTGGATGCGCTGCTGGTGGGGCCGCTGCCGACGCCGGGGATCGCCTTCATCACGCGGAGCCTGCGCGCCGATGCCGGCGTGGTCATCTCCGCCTCGCACAACTACTACGAGGACAACGGGATCAAGTTCTTCTCCGGGGACGGCCTGAAGCTTCCGGACGCCCTGGAGGCCCGCATCGAAGAGCTGATCCTGTCCGGGGCCATCGACCGGATCCGTCCGGGGGCGCGGGAGATCGGCAAGGCCTATCGCATCGGGGACGCGGTCGGGCGGTACATCGAGTTCGCCAAGAACACGTTCCCCAAGGGACTGACCCTCCGGGGGCTGAAGGTGGTAGTGGACTGCGCTCACGGGGCAACCTATCGGGTCACGCCCGCGGTCCTGCGCGAGTTGGGGGCGGATGTGGTCGCCCTCAACGTCGCTCCCGACGGGCTGAACATCAACGCCGGCTGCGGCTCGCTGCATCCCGAAGGCCTGCAGCGGGCGGTGGTGGCCGAACGGGCCCATATCGGCTTTGCGCACGACGGGGACGGCGACCGCGTGCTGGCCGTGGACGAGCGGGGTGCGCTGGTCGACGGCGACCAGATCCTGGCCATGTGCGCCCTGGATCTGCTGGCGCGGGGACGCCTGCCGCAGGAGACGCTGGTCGTCACGGTGATGAGCAATATCGGGCTCGAAGTGGCCATGCGGGAGCGGGGCATCCGGGTCATCCGGACGCCGGTCGGCGACCGCTCCGTACTCGAGGAGATGCTGCGCGGCGGCTATGTCCTGGGCGGGGAGCAGTCGGGCCACATTATTTTCACCGAGCACAACACCACCGGCGACGGTCTGGTCACCGCGCTGCAGGTGCTGGCGACCATGCTTCGCGTGGGCAAGCCGTTCTCCGAGTTGGCGGCGTGCATGCCGCGCTTCCCTCAGATCCTGGAGAACGTCCGGGTTCGGCGCCGGACGGATTTGGAGACGCTGCCGGGGGTACAGGCGGCCATCCGGGAGGCGAGCGCCGCCTTGGGGGAGACCGGGCGCATCCTGGTCCGGTTCTCGGGCACCGAGCCGCTGGTGCGCGTCATGGTGGAAGGGCCCGAGGAGGCTGTGATCCGCCGTCTGGCGGGACAGATCGTGGACGCCGTGCGGGTCGCCCTCGGGTAGACGGCGATGGAGGCGCGCAGCTCCGGCGGCCTGCCGCTCCGCCGGAGAAGGAGCAGCGGGACGGTATGACCACCCTCTTTGTCGGGCTGGACGCGATGGTGGCCCTTCGCCGGTCGGGCGGGGGCCGTGACCCGGATCCCGCCCTGGCGGCCGCGCTGGCCGAGCTGGCCGGCGCGGAGGGCATTTGCATCGGCTGCCGGCGCGGGCGAGACGAGTCGACGGTCCGAGACCTGCGGGTTCTCCGGGAGGTGGTCCGGACCACCCTGAACGTCTGCCTCTCCCCGGCGGAGGAGTGCCTCAGTGTGGTGCTGGATGTGCGGCCCGACCTGGCAACTTTCGTCTCCGAGTCGCGAGAGGGGTCCGGCGCGGACCAGGGGGTGGACGTTGAGGATCGCCGGGAGGAGCTCCTGCCCATGGTCGAGTCGCTCAAGAGCAGCGGGATTGCCGTGGGGGTCCTGGTGGATCCCAGTCCGACGCAGGTCAAGGCGGCACACCGGCTGGGGGCGGGGGTGGTCGTGCTGCACACCGGACGACTGGCCTGGGCGTCTGAACCGGCGGGGCGTGAGGCGGAGTTCGAGCGACTGGTGAACGCGGCCAAGATCGGACAGCGGCTGGGCCTTGCCATCCACGCCGCCGGGGGCCTGCACTACCAGAGCGTGGTGCCCGTTGCCCAGGTGGAGGAGGTCGAGACGGTCCACGTCGGGCACGGCCTGGCGGCCCGGGCCGCCCTGGTGGGCGTGCAGGAGGCGGTGCGCGAGATGCTGCGGAAGCTGGCCGGTGGCCGGAGCCGATGATCCTGGGGTTGGGGACGGACCTGGTTCTGGTTTCCCGCGTGGAGCGCCTCCTCGTCCGCCATCGCGAGCGGTTCCTCGAACGAGTCTTCACAGCGGAGGAGTGCGCCGATTGCCTGGGCCGGGCGCGTCCGGCCCAGCACCTGGCCGCCCGCATGGCCGCCAAGGAGGCGGCCATGAAAGCCCTGGGCAGCGGCTGGGGGATGGGCGTGTCGTGGCAGGACATCGAGGTGCGGGCAGGGGGCGGGCCGCCGACGCTCTGCCTGCAGGGGGCGGCTCGCCGGCATGCGGAGCGCCTGGGGATCCGCCGGACGCTGGTCAGCCTGTCCCACGAGGGCGACTACGCCCTGGCGGTGGTGGTCGCCTCGGATTGAGGCAGGACGGCGGGAGCGGGTCTGGCGGCCTGGAGGACGGGGCGGGATGATCAAGGCGGTGACCGCGGACGAGATGCGGGAGATGGACCGGCGGACCGTGGCTGAGTTCGGTCTGCCCTCGCTCCTCCTGATGGAGAATGCGGGCGCGGAGACGGCCCGGGAGATGCTCTCCGCCTTTCCGCGGCTCCGCCGCTCCTCGGTGGTCATCCTGTGCGGGCGGGGGAACAACGGCGGGGATGGCTTCGTGGTGGCGCGGCGCCTGCTGGCGCAGGGCGCGGCCGTGCGGACGCTCCTGCTGGGCCGGCGCGAAGAAGTGCGGGGCGACGCCCGCATCAACCTGGAGATCCTCGAGAAGCTAGGGGCGGCCCCGACGGAAATTCCCGCCGCCGACGGCCTCTCCGCCGTCCGGGAGCATCTCGCGGCCGCGGACGTGGTCGTGGACGCCCTGCTGGGGACGGGCGCCCAGGGACCGGCCCGGGGCTTTCTGGCCGAGGCCATAGCCGCCATCAATGCGGCCGGACGCCCCGTGGTATCGGTGGACATTCCCTCGGGGTTGGGGGCCGATGATCCCGATCCTCCCGGCCCGGCCGTACGCGCCACCCTCACCGTGACATTCGCGCTCCCCAAGCGGAGCCTGCTCCTGTTTCCGGGGGCGGCGTATGCGGGGACGCTGAAGATCGCGGACATCGGCATCCCGCGGCGGCTCGCGGCCGACCCGGCGCTCCCGGTGGGACTCCTGGAGGCGGCCGATGTGGCGCCGGCGTTTCCCCGCCGCGATCCGGCCTCCCACAAGGGTACCTTCGGACACGTCCTGGTGATCGCGGGCTCGGTTGGCAAGACGGGCGCGGCCGCCCTGGCCGGCCTGGGGGCCCAGCGGGTGGGGGCGGGGCTGGTGACGCTGGCGGTCCCGCAGAGCCTGAACGCCATCCTGGAGGTCAAGCTGACCGAGGTCATGACCGTTCCCATCCCGGAGACCGACGCGCAGACCATGAGCCTCCGCGCCTTCGAGCCGTTGCTCCGACTGGCGGAGGCCAAGACCGCGATCGCGATCGGCCCGGGCCTGGGGACGCACCCGGAGACGCAGGAGCTGGTCCGGAAGCTCCTCGTGGGCCTCCGGCTGCCTCTGGTCGTGGATGCCGATGGTCTGAATGCGCTGGCGGGTCGCGCCGATATTTTGGCGCAGGCGTCGGGGCCGGTGGTACTAACCCCCCACCCCGGGGAGTTCTCCCGGCTGCTGGGGCTGGACCGGGACGTGCTGCTGAGGCGGCGTCTTTCGCTTGTTCGCGAGACGGCCCAGCGGCTGCATCTGACCGTGGTCTTGAAGACGGCCCGGACGCTGGTGGCCGGGCCGGAAGGCGACACCGCCATCGTTCCCACCGGCAATCCGGGAATGGCGACCGGGGGCACGGGAGACGTGCTGACTGGCCTCATGGCCGGGCTCCTGGCCCAGGGGGTGGCGCCGGTGCAGGCGGCCCGCGCCGCCGCCTATCTGCACGGCCTGGCCGGCGACCTGGCGGCCGAGCGGCTGGGGGCGGAGAGCATGCTCGCGGGAGACCTGCTGGAGTCCGTTCCGGAGGCGATCCGGCGGGTGAAGGCTGCGGCGGACGATGGGGGCGGCCCGGCGACCGGGCGACCGGGTCATCCGGGGGGGTCCGGGGCCTGAAGATCGGGAGCCGGGGGCCGTGGCGAACGGCCGGGGGGGTCGCCATGCAGATCGAGAAGAACGCGGACAAGCTGGTCAAGACGCTGCGGGTCATGATCCAGGACGAGCCGGGCTATCTCGGCAGGCTCTGCACGGCCATCGGCCAGGCGCGCGGGAACATCGGCGAGATACACATGGTGCGCGTCGGGCTGACCCGCATCGCCCGGGATCTTACGGTCTACGTGGATGACGAGCCCCACCTGCAGCGGGTGCTGGAGGCGATCCGTCCCCTCCAGGGGATCGAGGTGGTCGAGGTCGTGGATGAGGTCCTCAAGCGCCACGAGGGGGGCAAGATCGCCACCGTCTCGCGGTACCCGCTGGACAGCATCGCGGACGTGCGCAAGGTCTACACCCCCGGTGTGGCCACCGTCTGCCGGCTCATCCACGCCGACCCCGACCTGGCGTCCCGCTATACCAGCATCGGCAACACGGTGGCCATCGTGACCAACGGGACCGCCGTCCTCGGGCTGGGCAACATCGGCCCCGTCGCAGGCATGCCGGTGATGGAAGGCAAGGCGGTGCTCCTGGAGCGGCTGGTGGGGGTGAACGGGGTTCCCATCCTGCTCACGACCCGGGATGCGACCGAGTTCGTCGAGGCCGTGAGCGGCATCGGGATGACCTTCGGGGCCATCAACCTGGAAGATGTCGCCGCGCCGGACTGCTTCGAGATCGAGCGGCGGCTTCAGGAGGCGCTGGACATCCCGGTGATGCATGACGACCAGCACGGCACCGGCGTGGTGGTGCTGGCCTCCCTGCTCCGCGCCTGTGCGCTGAGCGGCCTGACGCTGGCCCAGCAGACGGTCGGCATCATCGGCCTGGGAGCCGCCGGCATGGGCATCTCCAAGCTGCTGCTCTCCTACGGGGTCACGCGCCTCATCGGGACGGATTTGAAAGCGGAGGCGATGCAGCGACTGGAGGAGAGCGGGGGGCGGCGAGCGAGCCTGGAGGGGGTGATGGGGGAGGCCACCATCGTGGTGGCCACCACGGGGGCCCCCGGCCTGATTGCGCCCAGCCTGGTCCGGCGGGGGCAGGTGATCCTGGCCCTGTCCAATCCCAACGCCGAGATCCAGCCGGAGCGGGCGCTGGCGGCGGGCGCGGCGTTCGCTGCGGACGGGAAGCTGGTGAACAACGCCCTCTCCTTCCCCGGGATCTTCCGGGGGGCGCTGGACACGCGCGCCCGGCGCATCACGGATGCCATGAAGATCACCGCGGCGGAAACCATTGCGGCGCGGGCGCCGGAGGGAGAGCTGGTGCCGGAGCTTCTGGACCGCACGATGCACCAGGCAGTGGCCCGGGCGGTCGCCGAGGCGGCAGTGCGATCGGGCGTGGCGCGCGCCTAGGAGGCTGCTGAAAAACCCATTTTCGGTCAGGCTGCTCAAAAAGGCCCAGATGTCCCTCGACTTCGCTCGGGACCGTGAGCCCGCCGAACGGCAAGGCACCTCGCCGGGTACCCATCCGCAGGATGGGTGCAGGCGCGAGGCGTACTCAGTATGTACGTCGCAGCGCCGCGGGAGCGCGGGGGCACCCGTCCGAAGGATGGGTCTCCGCAGATGGGACTTTTTCAGCAGCCTGCTAGGCGGGCGGGGCCCCGGATTCGAGTACAGAGCATGACGGTGCTGTCGCTTGGGGAGTGCGTGCTGGGCTGGGAGTCCGCGTCGGCGGAGGCGACCGAGGCGATGGGGGCGGCACTGGGACGCCTGCTATCGCCGGGCGATGTGGTGGCCCTGTTCGGGGAGCTGGGGAGCGGCAAGACGGTGTTCGTGCGGGGCCTGGCCCGGGGACTCGGGTGCGATCCGGCGGAGGTCCACAGCCCCACCTTCACGCTGATCCACGAGTACGGCGGGATGCCCCGGGGGGGGCGGACCGCGCGGCTCGTGCACGTCGATCTGTACCGGATCCGGTCCGAGGACGAGGTGCCGGGGATCGGCTGGGACGCCTACATGAATTCCCGCGACGTGGTAGCGGTGGAGTGGGCGGAGCGGGCGGGCGGCCTGCTTCCCGGGGATCATCTGCGGGTTTGGCTGGAGGTGGCGGACGCCGATTGCCGCCGGCTGCGCGGGCAGGCTACGGGCCCGCGGTCCCTCGCGATCCTCTGCGAGTGGGTCGCCGCGGCGGGAGTGGCGGTGCAGGCCGCGTAAGCGAAATTCGAATTTCGAACTTCGAATTTCGAAATTGAAGAACTCGAATCTCACGCCAAGCCGCAAAGGTCGCAAAGGAAAGCACGGACAAGGGGGAGTTCAAGGCTGGAATCTGAACGTTGATTGCGGATCGCTGAAGGCTGGGAGAATTCCCATGAAAAATATGTGCCATCGTGACTGCCGGTGGCTGATCGCGGTGGCGGTCTTTCTGCTCGTGACGGCCGGCATCGCCGGACCGCCGGGGGAGGCGGCCCTGTGGCGGGACGCCGGCGGGGAGGGTGCGCGCCAGAACCCCGACCTCGCCCGGCTCAACGGCGCGCTGATCAGCCTGGTGCGGGAGCTGCGGCCGGCGGTGGTGCAGATCGGGGTCCGCGGCGTCGAGCCGTCGGAGGAAGACCTGCCGCCGGGGCATCCGCCGCTGCCGCCCGAGGAGGCGGCCAAGCTCGGATCCGGCGTGGTCCTCACCCCGGACGGCTACATCCTGACCAACCAGCACGTGGTGGCGGACGGCACTTCGATCGAGGTCCACTTCATGGGCGGCAAGGAGTTGCCGGGCCGACTGGTCGGCCAGGACGCGCGCGTGGATCTGGCCCTCATCAAGGTCGAGGCCAGCGGCCTGCCGGTCCTCCCGCTGGGTGACTCGGATGCCACGGAGGTCGGCGAGTTGGTGCTGGCCATCGGCAGTCCCTTCGGCCTGGAAGACTCCGTGAGCCTGGGCATCGTCAATCGCAAGGGACGGACCCCCGGCGCGCGCGCCTTCGTGGATTACATCCAGACGGACGCATCCGTCAACCCGGGGAATAGCGGCGGCCCCCTCCTCAACATGCGGGGGGAGGTGATCGGGATCAATACCGCCATCATTCCGAACCGCCGCGTTGCCTTCGCCATCCCGATCAATCTCGCCAAACGGCTCCTTCCGGATCTCCAGGCCCATGGACGGATCGCCTGGGGCTTTCTGGGCGTCGGGATCCAGGTCCTCACCAGGGACCTGGCGCGGGCCGTGGGTGCCGGAGACGCCGGAGGGGTTTTGGTGAACAACGTCCTCGCCGGGCACGCCGCCGCCCAGGCCGGCATCCGCCGCGGCGACATCATTCTTGCGTTTGACGGCACGCGAACCCCCTCCGTAGTGGACCTGCAGCGGGTGGTGGCCTTCACGCCCGTCGGGAAGCGGGTCGCCGTGCAGCTCCTCCGCGGGGGCAGCCTGGAGACGCTGACCGTGACCGTGAGGGAAGCCCCGCTGCCCGAAAGGCAGGCCGCGGTCCGGCCCGCTGCGCGGGACCTGGGCATGACGGTGGAAGATCTGGATGCGGAAAAGGCCAGGAAGCTCAAGCTGCCCGAGGGGACGACCGGACCGGTGGTGACCGAGGTGACCAAAGACGGGCCTGCCGCCGCCGGCGGCATCCGCATCGGGGATCTCGTCCGCGAGGTGAATCGCCGCGAGGTGGGCTCGGTGGAAGGATTTCGAAGCGGGCTGCGCGCGCAAGGGGACGAGCCCGATCTCCTGCTGCTCCAGCGGGGAGAACAGTTCTTCTATGTGGCCGTAAAACCCAAACCGTGACTCGGCGGCCGCGCGATCGGCGATTCGGTCGCATGGGTCGGCACGGCCGGCGGCAGGCCGTGGGTACGAGGTGAGCCATGAGCATCGTGACGATCTCGCGCGAGATGGGCAGCGGCGGCTACGAGATCGCCGCGGCGACGGCGAAGGCCCTGGGGTTCGCGTACGCCAGCCGGGAGATCCTGTTGGAGGCCGCCCGGGCCTACGAGGTGCCGGAGGAGAAGATCATCGACGTGGCGGACCGGCGATTGTCCCTGTGGGAGCGTTTCGACGAAGAGAAGCGCCGCTATCTCACCTTCATCGAGGCGGCCTACTACAACTTCGTGCAGCGGGGAAACGTCGTGACCGCCGGACGCGGGGGCCCGTTCTTCCTCCGCGGGGTGAGCCATGTGCTCAAGGTGCGGATCATGGCCCCCGTCGACGTGCGGGTGCGGCGGGTCATGCAGCGGGAGAAGCTGGACCAGCGGGCGGCCGCCCAGCGGGTGCGCGATTACGATCGGGAGATGGCCGGCCGCCTCGACTATCTGTTCGGGGTGGATTGGACCCACCCCCAACACTACGACCTCGTTCTGAACACCGAGGCGGACACCTGGCAGTTCTATGTGGATCTGCTGGTGGCGGCCGTCCACCATCCGCAATTCCAGCCGACGCCGGAGTCGATCCAGCAGATTCAGAATCTCAGCCTGGCGGCGCAGGTCCGGGCCGCCATCGCCAAAGATCCGGTGACGAAGAACATCAACGTCGAGGTCGTGGCGCAATCGGGCCAGGTGGCGCTGAAGGGGGTGGTCTTCAGCCCCGCCATGATGGATGCGGCGGCGGACGTGGCCCGGAAGGTTTCCGGCGTCATCGGCGTGTCCTGCGAAGCGGTCGAGATACCCCGGGTCTATCCCGGTCCCATCATGTAGCGGGACGTCCCGCTCGACCGCGTGACGGTCCGGACGCATCGGCCGGCCCACACACTGCCGTAGGGCCTGATTCAGGGGGCGTTGCCTGACCAGCACCCGGTTTCTTGCCGCCTATTACTTCTGGTATTTCGCCGCCGTCGGCGTCTTCGAACCCTATCTGGCCCCGCTGTGGCAGCAGTTCGGCTTCACGCCGGCCGCCATCGGCCTTCTCGGCGCCATCATGCCGGGGGTCGCGGCCATCGCCCCCTTTTTATGGACCGCCTATGCCGATGCCACTCGCCGCGGTGATCGAATCCTCCTCGTCAATACCTGGCTGGCGGCCCTGGCGGCGCTCTTCCTGCCGAACCTGGGCCGGCTGCTGCCCCTGTCGCTGGCCATCCTGGCGTTTGCGGCCTTTCGCTCGCCGCTCATCCCTCTCGCCAACAGCATGGCCTTCCGGGCGCTGGGAGGCCGTCCGGAAGGATTTGCCGCCATCCGGCTGTGGGGCACCATCGGTTACATTCTGAGCGCGGTCGCGGCGGGCGTCGCGATGGATCGCGCCGGCCTGCGGCCGGGGACTCACGGCGGGGCGCTGGCTATGGCCGCGTGCGGTCTCATCGGGTGGATGGGGCGCCGGCGGGACCGGGTGACCCTGGCGGCCGCGACGCTGTCGGACATTCGTGAGGTCCTCCGCGACCGGCGCTTCCAGCTGCTGCTGGCCGCCACCGCCCTGGCGCGGGTGAGCTTCGGCCCGTACCAGACCTTTTTCACAATTCACCTGGAGGCGCTGGGGCTGTCGCGAGCATTCGCGGGAACGGCCTGGGCTCTGGCGGCCGGCAGCGAGCTGGGTGTGATGCTGATCTGGCGGCGCCTGGCCGGCATGGCGGCGGTGCGGACCTGGCTGGTGGCGGCCCTGGCGGCGCACGCGCTGCGCTGGAGCCTCTCTATGGGGGCCGAGCGGCCCGCGGCGCTCTTGCTGATCCAGCTGACGCATGCGCTGACCTTCGGCGTCTTCTACCTGGCATCGGTCCAGAGCGTGGACGCGCTGGTCCCGGACGGGCTGCGCGCCACGGCCCAGGGGCTCTTCGCCTCGCTGGCCTTCGGGGTGGGAAGCCTGCTGGGCAGCATCCTGGCGGGGCTCGGCTTTCCCAGGCTGGGCATGCGGGGGCTGTACGCCGCGGCGGCGGCGGTGGCGGGGCTGGCGACGGCCATCTACTGGGGCGGCACGCGCGACGGGGAATTGGGCCGCCGGACCGTCTCCATCGCCGGCGCAGGCCGGGGGGCATGATGGGCGCGCGATGGGCCGTCCTCCTGTTCCTGTTCGGGATCAACCTCCTGAACTACATCGATCGGCAGATCCTCTACGCCGTCTTCCCCCCCCTTCAGCAGGCGCTGGGGCTCACGGATACCCAACTGGGCCTGCTGGCCTCGGCCTTCATGTGGGTCTATCTGGGCAGCGCGCCGATCTTCGGTTTCCTGGCGGACCGCCGGTCGCGGCCGCGGCTCATGGGGCTGGGGGTCGGGCTGTGGAGCGTGGCCACCGCGGCCACGGGAATGGTCGGGACGTACGCGCACCTGCTCTGGGCGCGCGCCGCCGTCGGGATCGGCGAGGCCAGCTACGGGGCCGTGGCCCCCGCCCTCATCTCGGACCACTTCCCCCTGCGCGAGCGGGGCAGGGCCATGGCCGTGTTCTCCATGGCCATTCCGGTGGGCAGCGCGCTCGGGTACCTGCTGGGCGGGACGCTGGGGGCGGCGTTCGGGTGGCAATCGGCGTTTTTCGTGGTGGGCGTCCCCGGCCTGCTCCTGGCCTGGAGGGTGGCGCGCGAGATCGATCCGCCCCGCGGGGCCATGGATGGGGACGGCGCGCCACGGGCGGCGCCCCCGGCGGGCCGCCGGGCGGTTGGGGAGCTGGTGCGAACGCCCAGCTACCTGCTGAACTGCCTGGCCATGACGGCCATGACCTTCGTCATCGGCGGCTTGGCGGCCTGGATTCCGACCTACCTCGTACGCGTCCGAGGCATGGAGCTGGCGCAGGCGAATGTCGTCTTCGGCCTCTTGACGCTGATCAGCGGCGTGGGCGGGACCGCGGCCGGAGGGTGGCTGGGCGACCGGCTGCTGCGCCGCTTCCCGGCGGCCTACTTCCTGGTCTCCGGCGCCGGGCTGCTCTTCAGCGTCCCGTGCGCCGCGGGGGTGATCCTGCTGGAGAGCCGGACCTGGGCGCTGGCGGCCATCTTCCTGGCGGAGGTCCTGATCTTCCTCAACACCGGCCCCCTGAACGCCATCATCGCTGCCGTCAGTCGATCGGAGGTCCGGGCCACGGCCTTTGCCCTGAACATCTTCATCATCCACCTGCTGGGGGACGCCGTCTCGCCCGCGGTGGTGGGCTTGCTCTCCGATCGGGTGGGTCTGGCCGCCGCCCTCTGGATTGCGCCTGTCGGCCTGGCGCTGGCCGCCGCCCTCAGCTTCTGGGGCTGCCGGTACTACGCGGGGGATGCGGCGCGGGTGCAAGGAGCCTGAGGGGGCGAGAGGGCGACAGGGCGAGGGGGAGAGGGGCGACAAGGGAACGCAGGGGTGCAGGGGAGCTGGGGTGAGGGGGAGAACCGGGGAACCGGGGAACCGGGGAACCGGAGATGCGCAGGGGAGCAAGGGCGAAAGAGCGCAGAGCGTTCGAGGCTGAATGCTGAGCGCTGACTCCTTACTGCTGACCGCTGACTGCCTATCACGGCGCAAGCACGATCTTCCCGAACACCTCCCGCCGCTCCAGGAGGCGATGCCCCTCGGCGCACTCGGCCAGGGGAAGGCACCGGTCCACCACGGCGCGCAGCCGCCCCGCCGCAACGTGGGCGAGGATCTCCAGCAAGTCGGCCTTGCATCCCATGAAGGCGCCCAACAGGGCGATGGACTTGGAGAAGAGGTACCGGATATCCACCCGGACATCGTAGCCGGCGGTCGCGCCGCAGGTCACCAGCCGGCCGCCCCGGGCCAGGAGGGGGATGAGCGTCTCCCAGGTCGTGCCGCCCACATGATCGACCACCACATCCACGCCCCGCTTGCCTGCCAGGCGGCGGATCTCCTGGCCCAGGTCCTGGCCGGTGTAATTGATGCCGGCGTCCGCCCCCAGGGCCCGGGCCCGGGCCAGCTTGTCCTCGGTGCCGGCGACGGCGATCACCTGCGCCCCCTGCAGCCTGGCGATCTGCAGGGCGGCGCTGCCGACGCCGCTGCCGGCCGCCATGACCACCACCTGCTCCCCGGCCCTGACGCGGGCCTGCCGGACCAGCATGTTCCAGGCGGTGAGAAAGGCGACGGGCAGGGCTGCGGCCGCGGTCGGCTCCATGCCATCGGGGATCGGCACGCAGTTGACCTCGGGGACGCACACGAGCTCGGCGCAGCCGCCGTCCAGGCGATACCCTCCGATGATCTGGTAGGCGGGGCAGAAGGTGTCCTCCCCCCGCAGGCATGCCGCGCACTGCCCGCAGCTGATGCCGGGCGAAACCAGGATCCGCTGCCCGACCTGCACGCGGCCGCACAGGGGGCCCGCGGATTCCACCTCGCCTGCGATGTCGCATCCGCCGATCTTCGGCAGGGGGACGCGAATGCCCGGTAGCCCCTTTCGCAGCCAGACATCCAGGTGGTTCAGCGCCACGGCGCGCACGCGGACGCGCACCGCGGTCGGGTCGGGGGACGGATCGGGAGCCGATTCGAAGCGCAGCACGTCGGGCCCGCCATGCTCGTGGAACCGGACGGCCTTCATGGAGCCTCCTCTCGCGGGATGGGGTGATGGGGATGCGGCGCGCGGCACGATGCTACCGGCGCAAGCCATCCCTGTCAAAGCCCGACCCGGTATTTTGGCTTGACGCCGGCGGGCTCGCCGCGGCATGCTTCGCGGGACACGGAGAGGACCGCGACCTGCCGCGCCTTCCGGTTTCGGCAGACGGGGGCCGGCAGCCGATCGTTCGAGTGGGTGTGGAGGGGGCGCGGCGGACGACTGACGGATCGCGCGGAACGGATGGATTGGAGGGACGCCATGCAGACAGCTCCACCAGGCTCTCCCGGGGACTCCCGGGAATCATCAGGAACGCCCACGATCCTGGTGTCCGCGCCGAGTGTGCCCACGGCGATCTACGAGGCCATGCGGCAGCTGCTGGCCGCGGGCTTCCGGATCCGGACGCAGTACGACCGGAAGGACGTGCGGGGGAACCTCCTGGATCCCCCCAGCCTGGACGTGAGCTCCGCCATCGAGATTCTCGACCCCTACGCGCAGCCGCGGTTTCCCAAGGCGAGCTGCGTCGAGATCGGAAAATATATCGCCGAGACCTGTTGGGGAGCCAAGGATCACCTGGTGCTCGACCAGGAGGAGCTGAAGGAGAAGCTGGCGCGGGGCGCCTTCGACGAGACGAAGGAGACGCACTGGCCGTACACCTACCACCAGCGGCTGTTTGCCTACCCGGCGTCGCGCGGGCGGCGGATCAACCAGGTGCAGCACATGCTGGCCCGACTGGCGGATGATCCGGTCACGCGGCGGGCGGTCGCCATCACCTGCGTCCCCGAGATCGACCAGTACCTGCGGGGAGACCTGCCCTGCCTGCAGCGCATCGCGCTGCGCTGCACGGAGGATGAGCAGGGGAGGCTCTCGCTCCACATGCACACGCACTGGCGCTCGCGGGATCTGTTCAATGCGGCTGCCGATAACATCATTGCCATGACCTTCTGGCAGCGGGAGTGGGCGGAGGAGCTCTCGGGGATGCTGGGGAGGCAGGTCCAGGTCGGGCGCTACAAGGATTTCGCCGACTCCCTCCACATCTATGGCCAGGTGCTGCAGGGCACGGATGTGCAGAAGCTGGTGGGCCGATGGAACGCCCTGCCAGACGATCAGAAGGGATATACCAGCCAGGATGCCCGCGATCTGCTCGTCATCCCGGACCTGGAGAAGCTGCTGGCCGAGGATTCTCAGTGGCATTTTCCAGCCGAGATCTCGGCGGGGATCCCGCGAGAAATCGCCCGCATGCAGCGGGGGGAGTACCTGCCATGACCGGGCCGGCCGAACGGCTCACCGTCCGCCGCGGGCGTTGCCCGGCTCCGCTGCCGCGTCCCCGCCGAGGACGATGCGGCGGCGCCACCATGAGGAGTCTCCCGTCGCGACCGGACGGATCCGGAGGGTCCGCCGGGTGCGGCCGGGGAGGCGGCTTGCCTCACCGTTCCGCGGCGCGTATACTCCGGCGGCGGAGGTCGGAATGCTGGTCCTCGGTATCGAGACGTCGACGAAGCAGGGCGGGGTCGCCCTGGTCGGGGAGGCGGGCCTCCTCTCCGAATATACCCTGAACGTGGAGGTGACGCACTCGGAGCGGCTCCTGCCCGCCGTCGACCGGGTTCTCCAGGACGCGGGCCTCGGGCTGGACGCGGTCGGCGGAATCGCGGTGAGCGCCGGACCGGGATCCTTCACCGGGCTGCGCATCGGCCTCAGCACGGCGAAGGGGCTGGCCTATGCGACCGGACTGCCGGTCGTGGCGGTGCCGACGCTGGAGGCGCTGGCCTGGACCCTGCCCTGGGTCCGCTGGGATGTCTGCCCGGTGCTGGACGCGCGCAAGCAGGAGGTGTACGCCGCCATTTTCCGGTACGAGCGGGAGGGGCTGGTGCGCCTCATGGAGGACGCCGCCCTGGCGCCCGAGGCCCTCTGCCGCCAGATCCGGAAGGCGACGCTGTTCCTGGGGGACGGCCTCGGCCCCTACGCGGATCTGTTCCGAAGTCGGTTAGGGGACAAGTTCTTGCTGCCGCCTCAGGTCAACCGCGGCGCGCGTCCCGCCACGGTGGCCGAGCTGGGACGGCAGCGCCTGCTCGCGGGCGAGCGCGTGGCCCCCGAGGGGCTGCTTCCCCGCTACCTGCGGCCGTCCGAGGCCGAGCTGCGGCGCCGAAGCCGGCCGGTCGCTGGCTGAGGTTGCGCGCACCCGCTTTTTGCGGACACGGGGAATCTGTGCCATGCGACGGTGTTCCCAGCAGAGTACGGAGCCTTCGGTCGTCATCGAGCCCATGCGGGCCGAGGATCTGCCGGAGGTCCTGGCCATCGAGGTGACCTCCTTCGCTCTCCCCTGGACCCAGGAGATGTTCGAGAACGAGCTGTCCCGGGGGAGCCTGTCGGAGGTGCTGGTCGCCCGGGCCTTCGCCGCCGGAGGCTCGTCCGCGCTCCTGGGGTACATCTGTGTCTGGGTGGTCACGGACGAGCTCCATATCAACAACCTGGCCGTGCACCCCCGCTGGCGCCGGCGGGGAATCGCCAAAGTCCTCTTGCAGGCGGCCCTCGACCACGGCCGGGCCAATGGCGCCGTGCGTGCCCTGCTGGAAGTCCGCGCCTCGAATGCGTCGGCGCAGGCCCTGTATCGGGCGTTCCGGTTCCAGCCCTCCGCCGTCCGGAGGCACTACTACACGCACCCCGTCGAGGATGCCGTCATCATGATCCGCGAGGGCCCCTGAGATGCCCGGCGTCGGCGGCGGCGATTGACAGCGGATCGCCTCGCTGATAGCCTTCCGGCGGCACGGGCGTGACGGACGGTTTCGGGCTTCGCCGTGGCGCCGCAATCTTACCCGCGCGTCCGGGGCGGCAAGGAGGCGACATGATCGACAAAGAGCTGTTAGAGATTCTGGCGTGTCCGAAGTGCAAGTCCCCTGTTCGTCTGGATGAAGCGGCCCAGCGGATCATCTGCACTTCCCCCAGCTGCGGCCTCCGCTATCCCATCCGTGACGGCATCCCGGTCATGCTCATCGACGAGGCCGAGCCCGGGCAGGGCCGGGCCTGAGCCATGAGCGGAGCATCGCGGCGCCCCCGGCGCGCCCTCATCACCGCCGGGGGGCGGGGGACCCGGCTGCGCCCCCTCACCCACACGAGCAACAAGCACCTCATCCCGATCGCCAACAAGCCCATGATCCACTACGCCCTGGAGGCGGTGGCGGCCGCCGGCCTCCGGGAGGCGGGGATCGTCATCAACCCGGACACCGGCGCCGAGATCCGGCGGGCCCTGGGGGATGGGGCGGCCTGGGGGCTCCAGCTGACGTACGTGGTGCAGGACGCCCCGCGCGGCCTGGCCCACGTCATCCAGGCGGCGGAGCCGTTCCTCCAGGGCGAGCCCTTCGTCTTCTACCTCGGGGACAACGTCGTGGTGGGCGGCATCCGCCCCTTCCTGGACCGGTTCGCGGGCGGGGAGGAGGCCTGCCACCTGGTGCTCGCCCGGGTGAAGGACCCCCAGCGGTTCGGGGTCGCCGAGGTCGCCGGCGGCCGGGTCGTCCGGGTGGTCGAGAAGCCGGCCCAGCCGCCCAGCGACTTCGCCGTGACCGGGATCTACGTCTACGACGCGGCGATCTTCGAGGCGGTCCACGCCATCCGGCCCAGCGCCCGGGGGGAGCTGGAGATCTCGGATGCCCACCAGTACCTGCTCGACCACGGGGCCCGGGTGGGCTTCTCCGAGATCACCGGCTGGTGGAAGGACACCGGGAAGCCGGAGGACCTCCTGGAGGCCAACCGGTTCGTCCTGGACCAGGTCCTGGACGGTATGGCGCCCGTGATCCACGGGGCGGTCGATGGGGCGAGCGACATCGCGGGGAAGGTGGTGGTGGAGGCGGGCGCTCGGGTGGTGGCGAGCCAGATCCGGGGCCCCGCCATCATCGGCGCCGAGGCCGTCGTGGAGCACAGCTACATCGGCCCCTTCACCGCCCTGGGCCGCCGCTGCGTCATCCGGAACAGCGAGCTCGAGTACAGCATCCTCTTCGAGGCCACGCAGATCCTGGATGTGGACGTCCGGATCGAGCGGAGCCTCTTGGGGCGGGAGGTCTGCATCCGGCGGAGCGCCGGGCGGCCGAAGACGCAGAAGTTCATCCTGGGCGACCAGAGCAGCATCGAGCTGTGCTGACACGCCAGCGATCAGCGGGCAGCAGTCAGGGGTCAGGCGGCAGGGGTGCAGAGGCGCAGGGGCGCAGGGGGAATACAGGGCGCCTGCCTACTGCCCCCGGCCGACTGCAGACTGGCAATGGCGAGCGCGGCGGGAGGCGCGCGGCGGCGGGGGCCGCCCGCGAAGACCCGAGGGACGGGGGCGGAGGACGGACCGGATGATCCAGGGGGTGGTGGTCAAGCCGCTGACGGTGCGCCCCGACGACCGCGGCTTCCTCATGGAGATGCTGCGGGCGGACGAGGCCTGCTTCGAGGGCTTCGGGCAGGTCTACATCACCGGCTGCCGGCGGGGGGTGGCCAAGGGCTGGCACTACCACAAGGAGCAGGCCGACCACTTCGTCTGCGTCGGCGGCACCGCCCTCCTGGTGCTCTACGACGGCCGGGAGGCCTCCCCGACGCACGGGGAGGTCCAGGAGATCATCCTCCAGGCGCCCCCGGCCCTGGTCCCCCCGCCGGTCCTGGTGAAGATCCCGGCGGGGGTCCTGCACGGCTTCACGGCCCACGGCTGTGCGGAGGCCCGCATCGTGAACATCCCGACCCGGCCGTACCGGTACGCCGCCCCGGACGAGTACCGGACCCCCTGGAACAGCCCCGCGATCCCCTACCGCTGGCCGGCCGAGGTCGTGGCCGGAGGGTGAGCCCGGATGCGCATCGTGGTGACCGGGGCCGCCGGGCAGTTGGGGGTGGAGCTCTGCACGGCTCTCCGGCCCCTGGGCGAAGTGACCGGCCTCGATCTCCCGGCCTGGGACCTCACGGCCCCGGACGCGGCCGCGCCGCTCCTGGCCGCCCGCCCCGCCTGGGTCGTCCACGCTGCCGCGTACACGGACGTGGACGGCTGCGAGCGGGACCCCGCCCGGGCCCACGCCGTGAACGCCACCGGGACGGCAGGGGTGGCCGCCGCCTGCCGGGCGATCGGGGCGGGGCTCGTCTACCTCAGCACGGACTACGTCTTCGACGGCCGCCAGGGGACCCCCTACACCGAGGCCGATCCGCCCGCCCCGCTCTCGGCCTACGGCCGCTCCAAGCTGGCGGGGGAGGAGCATGTGCGGACCCTGGCGTCCCCCTGGGTGATCCTGCGCACCGCCTGGCTCTACGGGGTGCACGGCAAAAACTTCGTGAAGGCGATCCTGGGGAAGGCGGCGGCCGGCGAGCGCCTGCGGGTGGTCGATGATCAGGTCGGCTCGCCGACGTACGCGCGGGATCTGGCCGGGGCCGTCCGCCTGGTGCTGGAGCGGGAGCGGACCGGCCTGTTCCACGTGACGAACCAGGGCGCCGCCTCCTGGTACGCCTTCGCGCAGGCGATCCTCCGGCGGGTCGGCGTCGGGGCGGACCGGGTGGAGCCCCTGACCACGGCGGCGCTGGGGCGGCCCGCCCCCCGCCCCGCCTGCTCGGTCCTGGCGAATGCCGCCTGGCGGGCCGCCGGCCTGCCGCCGCTCCGGCCGTGGCCGGAGGCCCTGGCGGCGATGCTGGCCGACTGGCGGGCGGCGGAGCCCGACAACCCCCTCCTCCGTAGGATCGGCCCATGACGCGCGCCATGGTGACGGGTATCGCGGGATTCGCCGGCTCCCACCTGGCGGAGTATCTGCTGGCGCGCGGGGTGGAGGTCTTCGGCCTGGTCCTGGACCCTCGGGACACCGACAACCTGGCTCCCTGCCTGCTGGGGCCTTCGGCCGGACGCCTGCACCTCACGACTGGGGATCTCCTGGATGCCCCCCTAGTGACGCACTATCTTCGGGATGTGCAGCCCGACCGCGTCTACCACCTGGCGGCCCTGTCGTCGGTTCGCCAGTCCCAGGAGGATCCGGCCGCGACCTTCCGGGTGAACGTCCTGGGAACCCAGGATCTGCTGGAGGCGGTTCTCGCCGCGGGCAGCCGGCCGCGCGTCCTGTATGTCAGCTCCGCCGAGGCGTACGGCGAATCGGCGCGGGCCGCGGCGCCCATGGACGAGTCCCGCCCCCTGCTGCCCGTCACCCCGTACGGCAGCAGCAAGGCGGCCGCCGAGCGGCTGGTCTGCCGGTACGGGGCGGAGCGCGGGGTGCACGCGGTGCGCGTCCGGCCATTTCCCCATACGGGGCCGCGCCACGGGACCCAGTTCGTCTTCCCCGACCTGGCGCAGCAACTCGTCGAGATCGAGGCGGGACGGCGCCCGCCGCAGATCCGGGCCGGCAACCTCGACGTGCGGCGGGACCTCAGTGACGTCCGGGATGTCGTGGCCGCCTACGTCCTGACGCTGGAGGGCGGAGAGCCGGGGGCGGTCTACAACGTCTGCTCGGAGCGCGTCTCGTCCCTGCGGGAAGTGCTGGAGCGCATGATCGCCCTGACGGGACTCCGGGTGGAGGTCGTGACCGCCGCCGAGCGGCTGCGTCCCCACGATCTGGAGGTGCTGGCGGGGACCTCGCAGGCCCTGCGCCGGCGCACCGGGTGGAGGCCGGCCATCCCCCTGGAAGAGACCCTGCGGGATCTGCTGTCGTACTGGCGCGAGCGTCAGGCCGGCGGCGTCCCGTCCTGACACTCCGGGGGTTTGGCGGGGGAGGCGCCCCGCCGGGCAGTGGGCCGTTTCCTGGCGGAAGAGCGCCCGATGGGGCGCGGCGCCGCGTCCGGCGGACCGCGACGGAAAACGGCGGGTGTGCGATGATGGAACCCGACACATCGATGGCGGAGGCAAGGAGCGGGCCGGAAGGAGTGGCCCTGACGGTGGTCATCCCCGTGTACAACGAGGAGACCGTCCTGGAGCGCCTGTCTCTGCGCCTGCGGCCGGTCCTGGAGGGAATCGGCCGGCCCTACGAGATCATCTTCGTCGACGACGGCAGCACGGATCGGTCCCTGGAGATTCTGCGGCGGCTTCAGGAGAAGGACCCGACCGTGCGGGTGATCCAGCTCAACCGGAACTACGGCCAGCACGCGGCCGTGTTTGCCGGCTTCGACCACGCCCGGGGCGACGTCATCGTTACCCTGGACGCCGATCTGCAGAATCCCCCCGAGGAGATCCCCCGGCTGCTGGATAAGATCGCCGAGGGGCACGACGTCGTCGGCGGCTGGCGGCGGGACCGCCACGACCACCCGGTGCGGCGGCTGCTGTCCTGGGCGGCGAACCGGGTCACCTCCAGGATCGTGGGCGTGCCGATGCACGATTACGGCTGCATGCTCCGCGCCTACCGGCGGGAGGTCGTCCAGGTGATGCGGGACTGCAGCGAGATCTCCAGCTTCATCCCGGCCCTCGCCAACACGTTCGCCGGCGCCCCCGTGGAGGTGCCGGTGGAGCACGCCCCGCGCAGCCACGGGCGGTCCAAGTACCGGCTGTTCCGCCTGCTGCGCCTGAACTTCGATCTCATGACGGGCTACTCCCTGCTGCCCATCCAGATCGTCAGCCTGGCGGGCATCGCCATCGCGCTATTGGGGGTGGGCTTCGGCGGCTTCCTCTTCGTCCGCCGCCTGCTGGTCGGACCCGAGGTGGAAGGGGTCTTCACCCTCTTCGCCATCCTGTTCGTCTTTGTGGGCCTCCAGATCCTGGCGCTGGGCCTCATCGGCGAATACATCGGCCGGATCTACCTGGAGGTCCGGCGCAGGCCGCGATATGTCATCCAGCGGATCTTCGAATAGCCGGCCGATGCGCGCTCGGTCCGCGGAGGGGCGGTGACCCCCCTGGCTCCCGGCGACCACGGATCGCCCCGCATCGTGGTGTTCGGCTACCACGACATGGGTGTGGCCTGCCTGGAGGAGCTCCTGGGTCTGGGAGCGCGGGTCGTGGCGGTGGTCACCCACCGGGACGCCTCGGACGAGCCGGCCTGGTTCGACTCGGTCGCCGAGCAAGCCGCGGCGCACCGGCTGCCCGTGTTCGCCCCCGCGAACCCGAATGGGTCCGATTTCGTCGAGGCGCTCCGCGGGCTCGGACCCGAGCTGATCTTCTCGTTCTACTATCGGCGGCTGCTGTCCCCGGCCCTCCTGTCCCTGCCCCGCCTGGGCGCGGTCAATCTGCATGGCTCCCTGCTGCCGAAATATCGCGGCCGTGCGCCGCTGAACTGGGTCCTGGTGCGCGGCGAGACCGTGACGGGCGTGACGCTGCACCACATGGACGAGCAGGCGGATCACGGCGACATCATCGCGCAGCGCGCGGTGCCGATCCTCATCGAGGACACGGCGCTCACCCTCTGGCGGAAGCTCGTCGCGGCGGGACGGACGCTGTTGGCGGAGACGTACCCCCTGATCGCGGCGGGACGCGCCCCCCGCATCCCCCAGGAGTACGCCGCCGCCTCTACCTTCGGCCGGCGGAGGCCGGCGGACGGCCGCATCGACTGGTCGCGACCGGCCCGGGAGATCTACAATCTGATCCGGGCGGTGACGCACCCGTTTCCGGGGGCCTTCACACATCTGGAAGGGCGGCAGGTGTTCGTCTGGGCGGCCCGGCCGCCTGCCGGGCGACCGGGCCGGGAATCTCCCGGGACCATTCTCGGCATCGGCGAGGGGGGCGCGCTGGACGTGGCGACAGGGGAGGGAGCGGTGGAAATCCTCCGGCTCCAGCCGGGGGGGGATGCGGAGATGGACGGGGCGGCGTTCCTGGCGAGATTCGGCCCGGCGCCCCTGCGGTTCGGGCGGGCGTTCGGGGAATGACGGCGGGGGGAGGAGGCGGGATGAAGATCCTCATTACGGGCGGCGCGGGGTTTCTGGGGTCGCACCTGACGGATGCGTTCCTGGCCCGGGGCGACGAGGTGACCATTCTGGATGTGGGGAGCGACCAGAAGGTGCGGCATCAGATCGGCAACCCCGGCTTCCGCTACGTGCGGGATTCGATCTTCAACACCGAGATCCTGGAAAGCCTGATCCTGAAGAGCGACCTCGTCTACCACCTGGCGGCGGTGGTCGGGGTGGAACACTACGTGGGCGACCCGTACGAGGTGCTCAACGTGAACATCAACGGGACGCAGGCGGTGCTGAAGCTGGCCTACAAGCACAATCGCAAGGTGGTCTTCAGCTCCACCTCCGAGGTCTACGGGCGGAATCCCCGCGTGCCGTTCGACGAGGACGACGAGCGGGTGCTGGGCTCCACGCGGATCGACCGCTGGTGCTACGCCACCTCCAAGGCGGCCGGCGAGCACTTCTGCTTCGCTTACCAGCGCCTGGGCCTCCCGGTAGTGATCCTGCGCTACTTCAACATCTACGGGCCCCGCCTGGACAAGATCGACGTGGGCCGCGTCATCACCATCTTCATGGGCCAGGTGCTGCGGGACGACCCGGTGACGGTGATCGGCGACGGAAAGCAGACGCGCTGCTTCACCTACGTCGGGGATGCCGTGCGGGCCACGGTGGAGGCCGGCCTCACCGCGCGCGCGGTGGGCCAGATCTTCAATGTGGGCTCGGATGTGGAGACCAGCATCCTGGAGCTGGCGCAGCGTATGATCCGGCTCGCGGGCTCGCGCTCGGAGGTCCGCTTCGTGCCCCAGGCCGCGGTGTACGGGGACAGCTACGAGGATGTCCCGCGGCGGGTGCCCGCGCTCTCGCGGATGCACGGGATCCTGGGGGTGCGGGCCGACACCCCCCTGGAGCAGGGGCTTCGGCAGACGATCGACTGGTTCCGTGCGGGCAATGGCCGCTGAGCGCCCGAGCCGGCCCTCTGCGGCCGGAGGGTCTGGCCCGGTCCTCGGGCTCAAGGTGGATGTCTGCACCTACGAAGGCCTGCGGGCGGGCGTCCCGAACCTCCTGCGGCTCTTCGCGGCGCAGGGGGTCCGGGCCAGCTTCTTCGTGGCCCTGGGGCCGGATACCACCGGCCGGGCCGTCCTCCGCCTCCTGCGGCCCGGATTTCTGGCCAAGCTGAGGCGGACGCGGGCCGTCCGAACCTACGGGCTGCGCACGATCCTTTCCGGGACGCTCCTCCCGCCGCGCCACCCCACGCCCCGCCTGGTGCCGGTCCTGCGGTCGATCCTGGAATCGGGCCACGAGCTGGCCGTCCACGGGTACAATCACCAGCACTGGCAAGACCGGCTGGGGCGCATGGAGGAGAAGGCCGTCCGCGAAGAGGTCGGCCGGGCCGCGGCGGTCTACCACGAGGTGGCCGGGGGAGCGCCGCGGGGATTCGGCGCGCCGGGCTGGCAAGTGACGCCCGCCAGCCTGCGCATCGTGGAGGAGGCGGGGTTCGTCTACGCCAGCGATGCCCGCGGCCGGCGGCCCTTCTTCCCGCAGGTGGGGGGGGTCAGGCTGCGGACGCTCCAGCTCCCCACGACCTTTCCCACCCTGGATGAAGTCCTGGGGCGAGAGGGGAGGACGGCGGAGGACTTCGAGAGGCTGGTAGTGGGGGAGGTAGCGCGGCTGCGGGGAGGCGTCCTGACCCTCCACGCCGAGATGGAGGGGATCAACTACCTTGCGACGGCCGACCGCCTGCTATCGGCGCTTCGTGCAGGGGGCGTCGGCTGTGTTCCCCTGGCGGCGCTGGCGGACGGAGTCGTCGCCGGAGGCGCGGAAAAGGTCCCCACAGCCGAAATTGTCCTCCGTCCCATCGCCGGGCGCGCCGGGACGGTGGCCATGCCCGCCGGCCTGGAGGTCCCGTAGCCTTCAGTTGCCGCAGATTCCAAAACTGGAAGGTTCTTCTTGGCGAGCTTGGCGATCTTTGCGTGAGATCAGCCCAAAAAAGCGCGTCCCGACGACCGGGCACGCTCGGCAGCGGCCGGCCGTCGGGACGCATGTCTCGGGTGGGTGAATCGGAAATCAATCCACGCCGATGGCCCGCTCCGTCTGCTGATCGAAGGCGTGCAGCTTTTCCACCGACGCGGCCAGCTTGATCTTCTGGCCCATCTTGACGGTTATGTCCGAGCTCACCCGCGCCACCAACTCGGCGCCGTTCACCTTCATGTCCAGATAGATCTCGTTGCCCAGGGGCTCCACCACATCCACTTGGGCCTCGAAGATGCTGGCCGGCGAGTCCTGCGGGGAGACTTCGTGCATGTCCTCGGGGCGGATCCCCATGGTGACCTGGCGGCCCTTGTAGCCGGCGAGGGCCTTGGCCTTGGCGGCGGGCACGATCAGGTTCAGGCCGGGCGCGGTGAAGAACAGCTTTCCGTCCTTCTCGGTCACACTGCACGGCACGAAGTTCATCGCCGGCGACCCGATGAAGCCGGCCACGAACTGGTTCCGCGGCGTGGCGTAGACCTCCAGGGGCTTGCCCACCTGCTGGACCAGGCCGTCCTTCATGATCACGATGCGGTCGCCCATGGTCATGGCCTCGACCTGGTCGTGGGTGACGTACACGACGGTGGCCTCCAGCCGGTCGTGGAGGCGCTTCAGCTCCACGCGCATGGCCACGCGCAGCTTGGCGTCCAGGTTGGAGAGCGGCTCGTCAAAGAGGAACACCTGGGGCTTCCGGACGATGGCGCGGCCGACCGCCACGCGCTGGCGCTGGCCGCCGGAGAGGGCCCGCGGCTTCCGCTGCAGGAGCTCCTGGATCCCCAGGATCTCCGCGGCCTCCCGCACGCGCTGCTGGATCTCGGGCTTGGGGAACTTGCGCAGCTTGAGGCCGAAAGCCATGTTGTCATAGACCGACATGTGCGGGTACAGGGCGTAGTTCTGAAACACCATGGCGATGTCCCGATCCTTTGGCGGGACGTTGTTCACCACCCGCTCGCCGATCTTGATCGATCCCGAGGAGATCTCCTCCAGACCGGCGATCATCCGCAGCGTCGTGGACTTGCCGCACCCGGAGGGACCGACGAGGACCACGAATTCCTTGTCGTTGACCGTCAGGTTCACATCCTTCACCGCGGTCACCTGGTCGAACATCTTGGTCACGCCTTCCAAGGTTACTTGAGCCATGGTGTCCCATGCCTCCTTCGCCCAGCGTGCTACCGCGGGGCAGGATGGAAAGTGTCGACCACCGCAACGCGCAGGGTCAAAGCCTCTGCGGCCCGGCGGGTGGTCTCCGCAAGGCGTCCGGGACGCCACGTACGTAAGAGTGGCGCCATTCTATTGAAGGACAACTGTGAAAGGCAAGCGAAAACTCCGGTCGGCGCACCGCCCCTAATCTCCGGCTAAGAAGTTGAGGGGGATCGCGAATCACGCAGCGGCCCGCAGTGCGCGCGGCCCGCGGGGTTGGCATCGGCCTTGCTTGGTTTCACCCAGTGGGTGCAAACACCACAAGGAGGAGAGCGATGCCCGACACCTCGCCCCGGTTGCCGTTCGAGATCGATGACGCGATCGACCCCACGCTGGTCACGGGCCGGGCCGGGGTCCCGCTCGTGATCGAGCTGTTCCGCCAGCTCGGGGTGGCCCAGGCCGTCGACACCCACGTTGCGGTCAAGCAGCGGCAGCGCGGATTACCCCCCTCGCAGCTCGTGGAGAGTCTCGTCGCGTTGTGGACGAGCGGCGGGGACCGCTGCCAGGACCTCACGACGCTCCGGGAGGATCAGGCCCTGGCCACGCTGCTCGGCTACCCCCTGCCGGCCGCGACCACGGTCCGGGACTTCCTCGAGGCCTTCCACGTGGAGGACGGGCCGCTCTGGGTGGCCGGGCCCGCGGCCACGGTCCCCCTGGAGTCCGCCCCCTTGGCGGGCCTCGGACAGGCGAACCGGACGCTGGTCGCGGGCGTCCAGCGCGGGGCCCGGGCGGCGACGGCCACCCTGGATGTGGACGCGACGCTCGTCGAGAGCCACAAGGACGCGGCGACCGTGGCCTACGACGGGACCCGGGGCTACCAGCCCGTCGTGGTCCTCTGGGCCGAGCACGATGTCATCGTGCACGACCAGTTCCGCGATGGCCAGGTGCCCGCCGGGTGCGGCAACGTGCGCGTCCTCGAACAGGCGGTGGCCAACTTGCCCCAGGGCGTGGACCGCATCTCCCTGCGGGCCGACAGCGCCCTCTACGAGACGGAGGTCCTCCGCTGGTGCGAGGAGAAGAAAATCGCCTACGCGATTAGCGCCGATATGTCCGCGCAGCTCCAGGCCGAGATCCGGCGCCTCCCCGCGGCCGCCTGGCAGCTCGAGCGGGAGGAGCCCGAGGCGATCCGGGCCTGGGCCGAAGTCCCCTACGTCCCCGAGGATGGCGATCACCGGAAGGCGCGGCCGTGCGTTCGCCGCTACCTCGCGGTGCGTATCCAGCGACGCCAGGGGAGCCTCTTCGCCGACGGGAGTAGCGTGCAGTACTTCGCCGTGGTCACCAATCGGCCGGAGGATGGGCTCACGATCCTCCGGTGGCACCGGGAGAAAGCAGGGACCATCGAGCACACCCATCACGTCCTCAAGACCGAGCTGGCGGCCGCCGCGCTGCCCAGTGGGAAGTTCGGGGCGAACGCCGCCTGGTTCCGGCTGAACGTGCTCACCTACAACCTGCTCACCGCGCTCAAGCGGTTGACCTTACCCGGAGATCTCCGGACCGCCCGGCCGAAGCGTCTCCGGTTCCTGCTGTTCAACACCGTCGGGAAGGTCGTCGCGCATGCCCGACGGACGCTCTTGCGGCTCTCGGGCGCCCTGCAGCACGCCTTGCTCGTCCGGGCGCGGCGCAAGATCGCCCGGCTGGCCACCGCTTAGCCGGAGATTAGGGCACCGCGGTTCTACTTGACCGCTTGGCCTCGCTGGTCCAAAATGGGCAATCGCCCGGGGGGGACAAGAGCTTCGCGGCATCCCCCGAAAAGTCCAGGAGTCCGATATGCCTGCGTCCTCGCATGGCGGCATCCGGGTCCGCTTCGCGCCCAGCCCCACCGGCTTCCTGCACGTGGGGGGAGTGCGGACGGCGCTCTACAACTGGCTGTTCGCTCGGTCACAGCAAGGGGTCTTCGTCCTCCGGATCGAGGATACGGACGTGGAGCGGTCCACGGAGGAGGCGGTCCGTGCCATCCTGGACGGCCTACGGTGGCTGAGCCTCGACTGGGACGAGGGGCCGGATGTGGGCGGCCCGGTCGGACCGTACCGGCAGTTGGAGCGGGACCACCTGTACCGGGAACATGTACGCCGGCTGGTCGGCGAGGGGAAAGCCTATCCCTGCACCTGCGCCGCGGAGGAGCTGGCGCGCCGGCGCGACGCGGCGCGGGCGGCCAAGCAGTCGCTGCGCCACCTCTGCCCCTGCCGCGAGCGGGGCCCGGAGGCCGGCCGGCGCCCGGCCATCCGCTTTCACGTGGCGGAGCAGGGAAAGGTGGGCTGGGACGACCTGATCCAGGGCCGGATCGAGGTGGCGGCGGAAGAGATCGACGATTTCATCATCCTGCGGTCGGACGAGCGCGAGACCCCCGTCTATAACTTCGCGGCGGTTGTGGACGATGCCCTGATGGGCATCACCCACGTGGTACGGGGGGCCGACCACATCCCCAACACGCCGCGGCAGATCCTGCTCTACCGGGCGCTGGGGTACCCGCTGCCGGCCTTCGGCCACATCCCGCTGGTCCTGGGAACGGATCGGGAGAAGCTGAGCAAGCGCCACGGCGACGTGGCCCTGCACGAGTACCAGGCCAAGGGGTATCTTCCGGAGGCGGTGGTGAACTATCTGGTCCGGCTGGGCTGGGCCCACGGGGACCAGGAGGTATTCACCCGCGAGGAGCTGCTGCAGGCATTCCGGCTGGACCGGGTCAACAGCTCGCCCGGGATCTTCGATCGGGTCAAGCTGGACTGGCTGAACGGCCTCTACATTCGCCAGACGCCGCCGGAGCGGCTGGCGGATCTGCTGGTCCCCTTCTGGGAACCGGCGGGGGTGCCGCCGCAGGCGGTGGAGTCCCGCGGCCGGGCCTGGCTCTTGTCGGCCCTGCCCCTGTTCGTCGAGCGCGCCAAGACGCTCTGCGAGCTGGCCGCCTCTATGCGGTTCCTGTTCGCGCCGCCGGCCGCGCGCGACCCCAAGGCGGAGGCCAAGTTCCTCACCCCCAGGCACATCGCGAACCTGCGGGAGATCTGCGATCTGGTGCGGGAGATTCCAAGCATCACCGACGAGGCGCTGGAGGCCGGCGTCCGGGACCTGGCCGAGAAAGCCGGCGGCAAGCTGATCGATTACGCCCAGCCCGTCCGCGTGGCCATCACGGGCACCGCGGCTAGCCCGCCGATCTTTCCCGTGCTGGTGCTCCTGGGGCGGGAGGAAGTCCTGGAGCGGCTGTCCCGGACCTGCGGCCAAACTGACCGCTGACTGCTGAACCCAAGTGGAGGTGAGGGAGTGGCAATGAACAGCATCGTGGATCGGTTAAAGGAGACCCTGGCCGCGCTGGAGCGGGAGCTCCGGATCGAGATTCCGGAGCGCATCCGTCTGGCGCGGGAGCTGGGAGACCTGCGGGAGAACGGGGAGTACGAGGTCGCCAAGGACCGCCAGGGGTTTCTCCACGCGCAGGTCAGCCACCTGCAACAGCGCATCGCCGAGCTGTCCAGCATTGACCTGTCCCAGGTGCCGCGGGATCGGGCCGCCCTCGGCTCGACCGTCCACCTGGTGGACGAGGAGAGCGGCGAAGAGCGGATCTTTCGCCTGGTGGCGTCGGAAGAGGTGGATACGAGCCGGGGCTGGATCTCCCCGGCGTCGCCGGTGGGCCGGGCACTGGTCGGCCGGCGCCTGGGGGATATCACCACCATCACGGCGCCCAACAGCGTGCGGCGCTACGAGGTGACCCGCGTGATCACGCTGCACGACGAGCTGGCAGAGGAGACCGGAGGATCGAATGACTAGAGAGGAGACCTGGCAGGTGCTCACGGAGTACACCCAGAACGAAAGCCTGCTCAAGCACGCCCTGGCGGTGGAGGCCGCCATGCGCGCCTATGCGGCAAAGCTGGGGGGCGACCCGGACGAGTGGGGGATCGTGGGCCTCATCCACGACTTCGACTACGAGCGGTATCCCAGCGCCGAGGCGGGCCACCCGTTCAAGGGGGCGGAGGAGCTCCGCCGCCGCGGGTATCCGGAGCACGTGGTCCAGGCCGTCCTCTCCCATGCCGATTACTCGGGGGTCCCCCGGGAAACGCCCATGGAGAAGGCGTTGTTTGCCTGCGACGAGCTGTGCGGCTTCATCACGGCGGCGGCCCTGGTCCGGCCCACCAAGAGCGTGCTGGACCTGGAGGCGTCGTCCGTCCGCAAACGGATGAAGGACAAGGCCTTTGCGCGGCAGGTGAAGCGGGAAGACATCATCCACGGCGCGGAGATCCTGGGGGTGGACCTGAACGACCACATTACGTTCGTCATCCAGGCCATGCGGGGGGTGGCCGACGAGCTGGGCTTGCGCGGCACGCTGTAAAGGCTTTTCATTTCGAATTTCGAACTTCGAATTTCGAAATTGAAGAGGCTTGTCTTGGTGACCTTGGCGTGAGATCCGACTCGGAGTTCTCCTCACGCAAAGGCGCAAAGGTCGCAACGGAGAGCAGTCCCGGCTGGAGGCTGACCCCTGACGCCGGATTCCTGACCCCTGGACAGCGCCTCGGGGGCGCTGTTTGCCCTTGACAAACAAGGGGGGATGACGGATACTCCGCCTCGTCCAAAGGCGCGTCCTTTGGATTTTTCCATTTTGATCTCTCCGGGCGAGCAAGCGCCCGTGCGGTGGCTGCCGACCCTTGTGGTTCATTGCGGGGTCGTCCAATGGTAGGACGGCAGACTCTGGATCTGCTTATTGGGGTTCGAATCCCTGCCCCGCAGCCAACAATCGAAAAATAGTTAGCGCTCGGCCCTATCGTCTAGCCCGGCCTAGGACGCGGCCCTCTCAAGGCTGAAACTCGGGTTCGAATCCCGATAGGGCCACCAAAAAGAAGCGCCCGGAATCCTAAGGATTTCGGGCGCTTTGCCTCTCTGGCGCGCTGCCACCCCAACGGACAGGATCCTTGTAGAGTGTGCCCCAATCGTAGTGGGAAACGTTCCAGTCTTGGTCGTCTTCGTTTGCGAGCCGACTTGTCAGTTCCACCATTGATAGAAAGGCGACATAAGCGCCAACATCCCCCACTGCCAGGTGGAGCGCCTCCCTTGGGGATCCACCCCGCCGTTGTCTACCAGGCGGCCCGCCGTGGGGCGGCGTCCGCGCGCGAGTGGGGCCGCCTTCTGGGCTGGGCGCTCAAGACGACGTAGCTTGCAGCGTCCCCTGCTTCATGGCCCGGATCGCGGCCGGCATCCGGATCGTCGCCCAGTAGGAACCGGAGGCAGGGCGGGGGAAGCATCCGCTGGTACACGGCTTCAATCCCGTGCGGCAGGGTAGGGACGCCAGAGAGGCTGACGGCGAACTGCCCGTCGTGGGCGTAGGCGAGGCGAATCCGGGCGGATTTCCTGAAGTCTCAGGGCAACGGGAGCGCTGCGCGACCATTGCCGTCGTACGTTTCATCGCTCTCGCGGCCGCGGCTTTGCGACGACGGATCTATATTAGAGCCTCATTCCGATTAGTCGCGGCAATGCCAAGGTCACCTCGGGTAGGTAGGCAACCAACAAGAGGCCGATCAGCAGCACCAGTAGGTAGTACACCATTGGCCGAGTTGCCTTCTCCACAGTCGTTTCTGCAATGGCGGCGGCAAAGTAGATGCCGAGACCCGTCGGAGGGGAAAAGAGGCCGATCCCCATTGCAATAATCATCACGATCCCGAACTGCAAGGGGTTGATTCCAAATTGTGGCACGATCGGCAGCAGAATCGGCGCAAAAATGAGGATGACGGGAAGTCCTTCCAGCACGGATCCCATGACAACTAGCAAGACAAGGCACGCCAGGGTGAACAGCCAAGGCTGGCCGCGTAGCATGTCTAAGGAGCCCGCCAATCGCTGGGGCACTCGCGCATAGGTGAGCACCCAAGAGAAGGCGCCAGCTGCGCTAACGATGAACAGCACGTTACCCGTCATACTGCACGCGTCGCCCAGCACCCTCCAAAACGTCTTGAGATCCAGGGAATGATAGAACGCGACCGCCATTAAGACGCCATAGACTACGGCAAACGTCGAGACCTCGGTGGGCGTAGAGACTCCGGTCAATATGCCGACCACGAGGATAACCGGCATCGCAAAGGCGGGGATGGACAGAATGCCTTTCCATCCGATTTCCCGAAAGGGCACCGCGGCGCTTCCTCTCAGGCCAAGTTTCCCGGCTCGGAAGTAGACGGCCACCATTAAGCACAAGGCAATCAGCGCGGCGGGAAACAGCCCAGCGATGAAAAGCGTGGCAACCGAGAGTGTGGAAACAGAGGCGAGCACCAGCATTGGGATGCTGGGCGGCACGGTCTCTCCCATCGCCGCGGAAGCCGAGAGAACGGCCGCGGTCTCCCCCGGCGGGTATCCCTGCCGCTTCAGCATGTCGCTTAGCGTCGTGCCAACTGCCACCATGTCTGCCACCTTCGATCCCGAGATGCCGGAGAAGATATACATCCCGACGACGATCACCTGAAATAGGCCGCCGCGGAACCGGCCGATTACGCTGACAATAAAATCCGACATAGGCTGCGCGAGCCCTCCCTCCGTCATCACCATGCCGGCAAGCACGAAGAAAGGCACCGCGAGCAATACGAAGGCGGACGCCCCGTGATGCATGTGGAGTGGCACCATGGAAAGCATTCCCGCCTTCAACTGTTGCACGTACAGTATGCTCGCTGCGGCGAACACAAACCCGATGGGCGCCGACATCGCGAGCAAGGCCGCAAAGGCCACGAGCGTGGCGTAGAGACTCAGGGGCGGCGAGGCAGAGATCTTGATGAAGGCAACCGCCGCCAAGGACACCAGCGGCAGGGTCGCCAGCATCACTCGGGATCGATGGGTAAACAGCCGCCCGGCGGCAAAGACGGTCATCAGTAGCATGCCGATCGGCAGGGGCGCTCGGAGCCACGCCACTGGCACGCCCAGGATTTCCGTCAACTCTTGACCGTGCAACATCTGCAAGGAATTCTGCGTGAGAAGCAGTGCTGTCCCGAAGACAATGGCGTCGACAGCGCTCGCAACATACGGGCGAGCTTCTCCGGGCAATATGTCTACCATCGCTCGAACGCGCATATGGGCATTCTGCTTGTAGGCGAGCGCGCCTCCAACGAATGTCAGGAATACCAGGGCAAACTCCGAGACCTCCAAGGCCCAGTCGAGGTTGACCCCGAAACCAAACCTCAAGACGATGTTGCCAAAGACGACCGCCAATTCCGCAAGCAGGACGAAGGCGACGGATGCACGTATAATTTGCTCAAGCCATCTGCCCGCCTTCGTCCCGCCGGTCAGGACCTGGCCCATGATTCCAAGCGGTTGGTGATCCGAGGTCGTCGGGGCGGCTAGAATGATTTCGCCGCTAGGTGGCGCTGTCGCCCCCCCGTCATCCACCATCGCCAGCTCCTATTGAAATTGAAGAAGTAATCGGACCTCAAAGGCATCGCTAGCCGCGCTGACCGGGCGACCCTGAGCGCACCGCGGATGCCCCCCGGCCGGGCCTGGCCCGGAAGCCACCGTTCTCTGGCGGCCGACCCGGAGCAAGGCCGGGCGGTTCCGGGTACCTGACCGTCAGGCCGGGTGCAGGGGCCAGAAGGGTTGTCCTGGCCAGCCGGGCAATTGGGCAGGACCGGGCGCCCCATCATTTCTTGCCAATAGTTCGAAGTGGACTCAGCACCCCGGCTTCGCTGCGGAGGAGTGGAGCCTCCCCGCTTGCCATACAGAGACCGGCGCGCCGCTGCACAAATTGCTACTGGCCCGCGACGATTTTCGCGAGGTTGATGGACGCGAACCTTGCCCTGTAGCTGTCGATGACGGGCTCGACGGCCTTCACGAACTCATCGCGTTTCGGGGAAAGTATCGTCATCCCGACTGCCTGCAATTTCTTCATCAGTTCAGCATCCCGTGCGATGACGTATTTCCTCTGAAAGTCGCGCGCCTCGATCGCGGCCTGCTGCACCCAGTTCTGCTGATCGGGAGTCAGCGTCTTCCAGCTTTTCTCTGATATGGCAATCGGAGCGCCATCGTACATGTGGTTGGTCAGCACGAGGAATTTTTGGACTTCATACAACTTCGCGGAGTCGATCAGCCCCAGGGCGTTTTCCTGGCCATCCACGACCCCAGCCTGCAGAGCAGTGAACAACTCGGTGAAGGTGATAGGCGTAGCAATGGTGCCCAATGCCTTAAACGTATCCATGGACAGCTTGGTCTGGGGCACACGCATTTTCAGTCCCTTCAGGTCCGCCAGCGTTCTAATCGGCTTCTTAGCAGTCGTGATCTGGCGGAAGCCATTCTCGGCTACAGCCAAAATGCGGACCCCAATCTGCTCGCGCACGAGCCCCCACACCTGCTGACCCGTAGGCGAATCCAACGCCTTAAATGCCGTTTGCCGATCCCTATACAGGAATGGCAGGTCGAAGAGCGCGGTCTCTGGAACAAACACGTCGTAGTTGTTATTGCCCTGAATGCTCATATCGACGTTGCCCAGCCGCATTGCCTCGATTAGCTCGCGATCGTTGCCCAACTGTCCGCCCGGGAAAACCTCGATCTTTACCTCCCCTTTGCTTTTGGCCGCAACCAACTCCGCCAGCTTATTGGCGGCCACGTCAAATGCATCACCCGGGGGAAGAGTGTGGCCCATTTTCAGGACGATCTGGGTTTGTGCCGTCGCGGCGACCGTCGGAGCGACTCCAACCCCGCAGACAACAAGCATCAGCGTGACGGCCAGAACGACAACTGGGATGCTCCGAACTAACGGTTTGCCTCTCATCGCATGCCCCTCCGTTCGTTATAGAGTTGGCGCCTCGGTGTGAGTTGAAGGCCGCGCAATACCGCTGCATCTCCTTGTCATGTCCGCACCCCCGCGCCGCTGCCGGCATGTGCTGGTGTAACGGCGCTGGTCCTAATGCCTTCCATGGCCCAGGGCACACTCCGCAACGAGCGATCGGTGGATTTCGCTGCTCCCCTCGATGCCCTGCATGAAACGTGGCGTCCCGTCGGTTGCGGCCCCCGTTGTAGTCGTCCGAGCAGCCGGAGGCGCCGTGGATCTGCATGGCGTGCTCGGCCGCCCCCCATGAGCATGTCGCTGGCATACATCCTGCCCATGGAGGCCTCCACCCGCGCCGTTGACCCTGGTCTTTCGACCGGGCCGGCTTGACTGGCGCTCTTGTGCCAGAGCAGCCTGTCGGTCGCCTGAGACCGGATAAGCTGGCGGTGGCCGATGGGCTGGCGAAGGTTTCACGGGTGGGGATGTAGGCGAACGACTCCTCGCGGCAGGCCCGGAGCATCGCGCAGCAGCGGGACGTCATACCGAGCTGGCCATTGTCCACCATGCACATCAGCCTGGCAACCCAGGGTGCTCGGTCCTGTCGGAGGGCGGCCAATCCAAAGCGGCCGGACGCGCCGAGGCCACGCGGTCCAGCACCGCTGCCAGAGCTGCCTCCGTGGCGCGGGAGATCTCAATGATACAGATGCCGGTTAGGCCCAGCAAGGAACGCGGAGGTCGCGGGTCCTCCTTGCGAACCGAGCAAGCTCCGCCGCCTCCTTGGGGTGGGAACGCACGCCAAATAGCCGTGCGTATACACCAGACGGCGCCCATGGGTCAAGCCCAAAATGGGGTGTAAAAGCAAAAAGGCGTAGGGTGCCATGTTAGGGGGTTAGCGTCCCCCGCGCGGTCTTGCCGATTCTGGGGCGGCCGCCGCCGCGGTTCCCCGGCGCGAAGGGAGATCCGACGGCGTGGTCCCGGTGATGAGGCGGGCGCCGCGGCTGAAGGTCAGGTACTGGAAGCCCCACTGGATGAAGACGAGCACCCGGCTCTGGAACTGAACGAGATACATCAGGTGGACAAATAGCCAGAGCAGCCAGGCCATGAAGCCGGACACGTGGAACCCCCGGAGGTCGGCCACCGCGGCGGCCCGGCCGATCACGGCCATCGTGCCCCGTTCCCTGTAGCGAAAGGGTGGGAGCGGCGGCTTGCCATCGAGGCGCCGGATGATGGCCCGCGCGGCGTAGGCGCCCTGCTGCATGGCGACCGGCGCAAGACCGGGGAGGGGGTGGCCGTCGGGGCCGCTCGCGCAGGCGAGGTCGCCGATGACGTAGATGTCGGGAAATTGTGGGAGCGTGAGGTCCGCCTGCACCTGCACCCGGCCGCCCCGATCGGTCGTCGCCCCAGTCCGTTGGGACAGCGTTTGCCCGAGCGCCGTCGGGCGCACGCCGCCGGCCCAGAGGACGGTCTTGGCTGGCACCCGCTCCGGCCCGCCCGGGCCCTCAATCGCCACGCCGTCCCCATCGACCCCGACCACCTGCACCCCTGTCCGCACCTGCACGCCCAGGGCGGCCAGCTGCCGCGCCGCTTTGACGGACAGGTTCGGCGGGAAGCTCGAGAGCACGCGCGGGGCCCCCTCCAGGAGGAGGATCCGCGCATCCTGAGAGCGGATGCGGCGGAAGTCGTGGCGGAGGGTCTCGCGGGCGATCTCGGCCAGGGCGCCGGCGAGCTCGAGGCCGGTCGGCCCGGCGCCCACGATCACGAAGGTGAGCCAAGGACGGGACTCCTCCCGGGTGCGGAGGCGCTCCGCGGCCTCGAACGCATAGAGGATCTTGTGGCGGACCTCCGTAGCCTCCTCCACACTCTTCAGGTCCAGGGCCCAGCGCTGCCAGTCGGGGTGGCCGAAGTAGTTCCCCTGGGAGCCGGTGGCGACGATGAGGGAGTCGTAGGGGAGCGCTTCCCCGTCCGCGAGGAGGAGCTGCTTGCCGTGCGGATCGATGTCCTGCGCCTCGCCGAGCAGCACCCGGGTATTCGCCTGCCGGGCGAGGACCGCCCGCAGCGGAGCCGCGATCTCGCCCGGCGAGAGCGACCCGGTGGCCACCTGGTACAGCAAGGGCTGGAACAGGTGATAGTTGCGGCGGTCGATGAGGGTCGCCTCGACCGGGGCCTTGGCCAGGGTGCGGGCCGCGTAGAGGCCACCGAACCCCCCGCCGACGATGAGGACCCGGTGTGTTTCAGGCATGGTGTCCCTCCGAAACGGTGCGACACCGATCGCCGCAATTGGTGTTGGCAGTATGCCCTGGCAAGCGCCGGCAGGCAACTCGGGGGACCCGCGGGGCACTGCGCCAGCTCTCGACACTACCAGGTCATGTCCGATGATCCTTTGCAAGGTATTATGTTCAGTTATTAACAATAGTACAATTAAAATGATCGTAATATTTACTTCTTTGTTATTATTTTATGTTGACTTAATCATATTGCGATATAATATTATCACCATCACAAAAAAATAGAGTGTGTTGAGGGGGGAACCGATGCCAAGGAAGAAAATGACCATTGAAGATCGTCGAAACACGATTTGTGAACTCCTGAAAAGCGGCAAAATCCTGAGCATCGATTACCTGAGCTCTGTCTTGGGAAATTCTCCCATGACGATCCGCCGCGACCTTAGTTTTCTGAGCGAACGCGGTTTAGTCCAGCGGGTCCACGGTGGTGCTGCATTGAGCCGGTCCGAAGTGACCGAGCCGCCCTACACGATTCGCGAGCGGGAGATGCAGCGAGAGAAGCAACAGATCGGGCTGGCAGCGGCTGGACTCGTCGGCGAGCGGGAAGCGCTTCTGATCGACATTGGGAGCACGCTTCTATATCTCGTCCGGAGCCTTCCGCTCGAGAAGGACATCACGATCATCACCCACTGGCTGCCGGTCGTTTTGGAGCTGAGCCGCCGGTCGCCTTCTAAGGTGATCTTTCTTGGCGGCCAGGTCAGCTTTGGGGAATTGTGCGCCACGGGCGGCTACACGATGGAGATGTTGCAGAACTTCCATGCCGACAAGTTATTCCTCGGGGTAGCCGGAGTATCCAGCCAGTATGGCCTGACCGACTACAACGCCGAGGAGATCCAGGTGAAGCGAGAGATGATCAAGTGTGCCAAGAAGGTCATCGTCCTCGCTGACCACAGCAAGTTCGGGCGCGTCGCACCGTTGAAGATTGCTGACCTGACCGGCATCCACCAGATCATCACGGATGAAGGCATTGCCGAGAGCGACCGAGCGGCTGTTGAGAGCTGCGGCGTTGAAGTTGTGAGTGCTGGTCAGCGGGGAGGCTGGGGGACAGGCGCGAATGGGCCCCTCGGATCGGGGCCATCCTCTCTTGAGTCTCGAGCAGCCGCAGATTCAGGATCGCAGGGTGCCTGATCGTTCCCCCGGAACCTGAAGGGTCGAAGTGGCGTCACAACACCAAGCCAGGGAGGTCTGATGAAGATCAAGACGGAATTGAAAGAGGAGTTGGCAGCAGCCACGCGGCTCTTTTGGGAAAAGGGGTTGAGTCCCGGCCGCGACGCGGGTGATGTCTCCCTCCGGGATTTGGAAACCGGGTTAATTTATATTTGCCCGCGTCCGAAGCCCAAGGTCCTCCGGATCCCCAAATGGGGAGTGATCAAGGCCGCCCACATGGTTGCGATCGACCCGGAGGGAAAGGTGGTCGATGATTCCGGCCTGCTGCCGACGGTGGAGGCGCCGATGCACGTCGCCATCTACAAAGCCAGGCCCGATGTGAATGCGATTGTCCACTCGCACGCCGTGTGGTCGTCCGCCTTCGCGGTGACGGGGAAGAACATCCCGTTGATCCTGGCCGAGCAATCCCTCCGCCTCGGAGGCGAGGTGGTCTGCGCCGCCTACGGGAAGGTGGGCTCCAAAGAGATCGCCCAGAACATCGTACAGGCGCTGGGCAAGAATAAGATGGCGGCGCTCATGCAGAATCATGGGGCCGTGGCCCTCGGTGTCACCCTTGAAGAAGCCTTCATCGCCTCCGATTTTCTGGAGAAAGGCGCCCAGGTGGCGATCCTCGGAGGGATGCTCGGGCCGCTGATTGTCCGCCGGCCGGAGGAGATCCTGGACGAAAGCCTCAAGTAGGAATCTTGGAAAGTCCTATCGGATGATCGCGGAGCCCGGCGCAAGTGTGGCGGGCTCGGGTGGGTTCGGGAAGGGAGGATGAGGTGGAGCCACGTGGAGTCATTCGGACGGCGAGGGAAGCCAAGACGTTCATGGATGAGGGTGAATTCATTCGCGAGTACTTTCGCACCGCCCGGTTGACGTTCGGCGTTTCCGAGCTGCTTCCCGGAAAAGTGGGCGGCCTCGACAGGGGTCATTCGGAGGCGGACGAGGTCTTCTACTGCGCCGCTGGTCACGTCCTCTGCTACTTCCCCGAGGAGGATCGATACTATCAGCTGGAAAGAGGCGACGCCCTCCTCATCCCGCAGGGCGTGGGCCACAAGCTCCTAAACGTCGGAGACGAACGGGCCGTGATCGTCTGGTGCTGCGCCCCCCATCCGTGAGGTACCGCATAGGCAGAGCGGAGGAAACCGGCGATGCAGGATCTCATCCTCAGCGTGGACCTGGGAACGACAGCCGTCAAGGTGGCCCTCTTCAACGGGTCAGGGGAACTGAAGGCTCTCTCGACACAAGAGTATGCCCTGCTCACCCCGAAGCCTGCAGTGGTTGAGGGGGACCCGAAGACCTACTGGGACTCCTTCAAGAAGGGGATTCGCGACCTTCAGACCAAGTCGCCATTTCCGCCGGAGCGTGTCCGGGCACTCGGTATTTCCGCCCAGGGAGAAACCCTCTTCTGTCTGGATAGGGACGGAACCCCGCTGCGCAACGCCATCGTCTGGATGGACAATCGGGCCCAGGCGGAGGCAGAGCGCCTGGCCGCCGAGTTCACCAATGAAGCCTGTTACCGGATCACCGGCCAGGTTAGCTTCGATCCCTGCTGGCCGGCGGCGAAGATCCTCTGGCTGCGTTCCCACGAACCGGATCTCTTCAGGAAGACCGCGACCTTTGCCCTCATCGAGGACTACTTCATTCGCCGGATGACGGGTCGGCTGGTGTCCGAAGGCTCCCTCCTGTGCTCGACAGTGTATTGGAATATCACCACGAAGGCGTGGTGGCCGGAGATGCTTGCGTACCTTGAGAATCAGCGAGGCGCGCCTCCCGGAGATCCGCGAACCCGGCGAGGCCGTTGGTCCGATCCTACCGGAGGTCGCGGCAGAATTGGGATTGAGCCCGAACACGATCGTGGCCACGGGGGCCCTCGACCAGGCAGCGGGGGCCGTCGGGGTCGGCAACATTGCCGAGGGGATCTTCTCGGAGAACATCGGCGCGGCGCTGGCTGTCTGCTCGCCGGTCCGACGGCCGGCGTTCCATGCGAGCCGCCTCCTGCCCATCCACTACTTCGCGATCCCCGACATGTACATGATGCACAGCTTCACCACCGGCGGGATGGTCCTCCGCTGGTTCCGCGACGCCTTCTGCGAGATGGAGAAAACCGTCGGCGGAATGATCGGCAGCGACCCCTACGATCTGCTGGGTCGCGAGGCCGCTGCGGTCCCCCCCGGGTGCGAAGGGCTGATCATGCTCCCTCACCTGAACGGGTCCATGGCGCCGGACGTAAACCCGAAAGCGAAGGGGGTTTTTTACGGCTTCACGCTCAAGCACCAGAAGCCCCATTTCGTCCGGGCCATCATGGAGGCCCTGGGGTATCTCGTCCGGCGCAACATCGAGGCGCTGGAGGGCGTCGGGATCGCGGTGGGGGAGATCCGCTCCTTGGGGGGCGGCGCCCGCAGCGCCGTCTGGAACCAGATCAAGGCCGACATCACCGGCCGGCCGCTCATCACCATGCAGTGCACGGAGGCGGCCAGCCTGGGGGCGGCAATCCTGGCCGGAAAGGCGGTCGGGATGTACAGCGACATTGCAGAGGCGTGCGCCCGGATGATCCGCGTGGCCGGCCGATTCGAACCGAATCCCGCCTGCCGAGGCGTCTACGACCGGAGCTACGATCATTACAAGACTCTCCTCAACGATCTGACCGCGCTGTTCCAAAAGAGCTATGAATAACCCGGGCACCACGCCCGAAGGAGGCACATGAGACCCGAACTGATAGTCATGCTGACCCTGAACGATCAAACGGTCCCGAACGCCATCGAGGTGTTCGCGACTTGCCGCGACCTGCCCGTACAGTTCTGGGGGTTCAAGAACGTCGGACTTCCGATCGACCAGATGAAGGTTCTGGTGGAGAACCTCAAGGCGGCCGGGAAGACCGCGTGTCTCGAGGTGGTGACCTACACGGAGGCCGAGTGCCTGGCCGCTGCCCGGCTGGCGGTGGAATGCCGATTCGACTATCTGATGGGGACCGTCTTCTACCCGGGGGTCTTTGCCTTCTTGAAGGGGAAGCCGATCAAGTTCTCTCCTTTCATCGGCAAGGTGAGCGGTCATCCGAGCATTCTGGAAGGTTCCATCGACGAGATCGTCGCGGAGGGGCGGAAGCTCGTGGACCTCGGTGTGGACGCGTTCGACCTCCTGGCCTACCGGTACGTGGGTGATCCGGAGGCGCTGGCCACGGCCGTCATCCGAGCCATGAGCGTCCCCGTGATCCTGGCGGGAAGCGTGGACAGCTTCGCCCGGATCGACCGGGTCAAGGCGATGGGTGCATGGGGCTTTACGATCGGCGGGGCCTTCTTCGCCAAGAAGTTCCTTGCAGGGGGCTCCTTCCGAGAGCAGGTCGCGGTGGTGGCCAAATACCTGCAAGAAGGCGATATAGGGGAGCCGCGTCGCGGCCGCCCGCCCGCAAAGGGAAGGGTTCCCGACGGGGTGCCACGCTCCCGATTGTCTCAAGATGGATGAGGTCGGTAGAATTGATCAATGAACGGAGATTGGAAATGAGGAAAGGAGGGTAGGAAGACCCTTGGTACCTTGCGAGGCAGGCTGCGACCTCGGGCGGGAATGTGGCGGGCGTGTTTGGGCGACCCGATCCCTCCGGGGAAAGGGTGGAAGAACAGGGCATTCGGCGAATTGATAGGGAAGAGCCCTTCGCCCGGGCTGCTGCCTGATCTTCGCCAGGAGTACATGGGCACGAACAGAACGGGCACGACGGCAAGCGGCACAGAGGTGCACGCAGGGTATTCGTCATCGGGTGTTCAGTCGGAGGAACTCCTTGGCAAGAAGGTGGGTCCTGCGACTAAGGAGGGAAGAGGATAATATGAGCACACTCGTGAAGCGGCGTCCCATCTTGCTGGTGATCATCCTGGCATTCGGCCTGGCAATCCCGGGGGCATTCGGTGTCTCAGGAGCGGTGGCGGGGCAGCCCGCGGGCGGGAAGACGCTGGTCATGGCGATGGATCAGTCGGATATGAAGACCCTCGACCCCGGCCGCCAGTTCGAGTTCGCCGGGGAGTTCATCAACCTCAACTGCTATGACACGCTCGTGGCGCACAAAAGCCCGACGGACCTCACGACGTTCGTCCCCCTCATTGCGACCTCCTGGAGCATATCCAAGGATGGGAAGGAATATACCTTCAAGCTGCGGAAAGATGTGAAGTTCGTCAGCGGGAATCCGCTCACCGCTGAAGATATTCGATTCAGCCTCATGCGCCTCAAGAATCTGAAGGGGAACGCGAGCTGGATGATGGATCCCCTGAAAGAGGTCCAGGTCATTGATCCGTATACGGTGAAGACAATCCTGAACGAGCCGTTCGGCGACTGGCTTCCGATGCTGGCAGGGCCGAATGCGTCGATCCTGGACTCGAAGGAGGCCCGCGCGCACGGGGCCAGCGATGCGCCGACAGCGGACAAGGACGACAAGGCGGAGGAGTGGCTGAACCAGAATTCGGCGGGGAGCGGGCCATTCGTCCTGACGGGCTGGCTCCGGAGCACCGGGATCACGCTGGAGCGGAACCCCCACTACTGGCGGGGGCCCGCGCAGATCGCCAAGGTAGACATCCGGGACGTCGCCTCGCCTTCGACGCAAAAGCTCCAGGTCGAGAACGGGGACGTGGACGTCGCGCTGAACATCACCCCCGACATCGTCGCGACGATGCGGGGCGAGAAGAACATCAAGATTGTCTCCGGCCAGTCCCTCGACATGATGTACATGGGGCTGACCGTGGATCCGCAGATTCATCCCCAATTGGCCAAGAAGGAGGTCCGGCAGGCGATCCGGGCCGCCATCGACTACGATGGGATTCTTGCCCTGACCAATAATCAGGCGGTGCGCGGACCGGTACCGTACTCGGTCGGCCTCCTGGGCCTCTCGCAGGCGGATGCCGATCGGCTGGACCCGAGGCTGGATCTCGCCAAAGCCAAGGCACTCTTGGCAAAGGCGGGCGTGCCCAATGGCTTCAAGTTTCCGCTCCGGTACGGCACCGGGCCCTCCCCGGTCGGCGTTCCCTACGAGATGGTAGCCCAGAAGATCCAGGCGGACCTGAAGAAAGTTGGAATCGAGGTGGAACTCCTGCCCGATGAATTTGGTGTGATGATGACCAAGTACCGGGCGAAGACAGAAGCGGCAGTAATTGCGTACACGACCCCGGATTTTGTCGGGCCGTCGGACTGGGTGGGCCAGATGGTCCTCAATACGTGGGCTCCCCGCCTGCACTACGATAGTCCGAAGGCTAAACTGCTCGCCAACCAAGGGAACAGCGAGGTCAATCCGAAGAAACGAAGTGAGTTGTATCAGGAGCTCATGAAGCTCTTGTTGGATGAGGGGCCGTACGTGATGCTGTTGCAGGGCAAGGTCCAGGTCGTCATGCGGCCGAACATCCAGGGGTATCAGTATTTCCCGGTCGGGTATGCGCGGCTCTGGTCGGTGGTGAAGAACTAAAGGGTGACCGGGTGAATCGTTGAGGGCTCATTCACCCCGGCTTGCCGCGGGGTAGTTGATTGCGGGCGGGAGGGGCCCCGAGGCTGTTTGGTGCAGGGGCGTCACACGACCGACCTGATGCTCTGCGAGGTATCTGTGGCGTGTGGCGCCCTTGCTGCCCCACTGCTCCGCCCGAAGGCGAGGGGCTTATTTTCCCTGGAATGGAGACGAGGGAGCTTCGGTGAGTCGATACATCGTACGACGCCTCGTTCTTATGGTCGTGGCAGCCCTGGGAGTGACGCTCATTTCCTTCGTCGTTTCCCACGCCGTCCCGGCCGATCCGGTTGTGTCCAATCTTGGGCAGATTGCCTCGCAACGTCCCGAGATCGTTCAGGCGTTTCGGGAGAGGTGGGGCCTCGACAAGCCGCTGTACGAGCAGTATATCGTGTTCGTTCGCAACCTCGCCCATGGCGAGTTCGGTATCTCCATCAACACGCGGCGACCGGTCCGGAAGGATCTCGCTCTGTTCCTGCCGGCAACCATAGAGCTGGCGACCGTCGCCGTTCTCCTTGCCTTAGTCCTGGGGGTCCCCCTCGGCATCTTCGCAGCCATCCGGCGCGATGGTCCCATAGACCATCTCGCCCGGCTGGTCTCGTTGGTTGGGGTCTCGATTCCGATCTTCTGGCTGGCGACCGTGTCGCTGGTACTCTTTTACGCCACGCTGCACTGGACGGTCGGTCCGGGGCGGTTAGGGCCGCAGATGGAACGCCCAGAAATCGTGACGGGGTTCTTCACGATCGATAGTCTCCTGGCCGGGGACTTTGCCGCCTTTAGGGATGCCCTGGCGCACCTGATTCTTCCCGGTCTCGTCCTGGCCAGCTCCATCATGGGCCTTGTCACCCGGGTGACGCGATCCTCCATGCTGGAGGTACTCTCGCAGGACTACACACGGACCGCCAGGGCCAAAGGACTCTCAGAGCTTCGAGTGGTGGCTCGCCACGCGCTGCGCAATGCGCTCATTCCCACTGTCACGATCTTGGGGTTGGCATACGGCGGACTCCTGGCGGGGGCAGTCATGACCGAAACGATCTTCGCGTGGCCGGGACTCGGCCGCTACGCCTTCGAGTCCGTGATCACAAATGATTTCCCGAGCATTATGGGCGTGACGTTCGTGATTGGGATTATGTATGTGGCCGTCAACCTGTGCGTGGATCTTTTATACGGCTGGCTGGATCCCCGGATCTACTATTCATAGCCATGATGACTGAGATCTCGACAGCGACGGGATCCACGACGGACACGAACATCTCCGAACAGGAATTCGCCGAACCGTCCGAGAGCGAATGGCGCCTGGTTGTGGGGCGGCTATCCCACAATCCCATGGCGGTGTCAGGTCTCCTCATTGTCCTGGCGTGGGCGCTGATCGCGGTATTCGCTCCCTGGATCGCCCCCTATAATCCGATCGGCCAAAATGTCCTGAACCGGCTTGCGCCGCCGTCAGTGCACCACTGGCTCGGCATGGATGAGCTGGGCCGTGATGTCTTCAGTCGTGTGCTCTACGGGGGCCGGGTCTCGCTTCCGGTTGCGGCCGTGGTCGTCATTCTGGCGTCATTGGCCGGGACCCTCTACGGGGCGCTGGTCGGCTTTCTTGGCGGGTGGGCTGATGAGATCGGCATGCGGATCGTGGATATGGTGCTTTCGTTCCCGGCGCTCATTCTGGCCATGGCGATCGCAGCCGCTTTGGGTCCGAGCATCAGGAACTCGATGCTTGCGATGCTCTTAGTCTGGTGGCCACCGTATGCGCGATTGGTCCGCGGCCAAGTGCTCACTCTGAAGGAGCACGACTTTGTCCCCGCCGCCCGCGCGCTGGGCATGTCGAATACGCGGATTCTTCTGCGCCATATCCTTCCGAATTCGCTTGCCCCCTCCTTGGTCCTGATGGCGATGGATTTCGGGAACGCGATTATCATCACGGCGGCCCTGTCTTTCCTCGGCCTCGGCGCCGTCCCGCCGACGCCGGAGTGGGGGGCGATGGTCTCTGAAGGGCGCGAGCTGATCCAGCAATGGTGGATTTCGACGTTCCCCGGCATTGCCATCCTGCTGGTGTCTATCGCGTTCAACTTTATCGGCGATGGATTGCGAGACGCAATGGATCCGCGGCTGCACCTGCGCTGACGGGGGCGGACTGGCCCGTTGGCGCGGCTCTAGGCAGGAGGTCGGAGCCTCCAGGGAGCGGAGTGGCTGTCGTTCTCAGTGGACCGAAATTCCCTCTGCGACCTGGTGAGGCGGGTGAAAGCAACGCAGGCGCTCACGGGTTCATCGCTTTTCTGGCTGGCCGGGTATGCGCCCTCCATGGCGGCCAGCGCTGGCGCGTTCCTCCGGACACGAAGTCGCCCCCGCCCCGGCGTGGACTGTTCACGGTGAGGACCGCCGCGAAGGACATGTTATGAGCCACACCCCTGCGTCGACGGACGAATTCCTGCTCCAGATCGCCGATCTGGAGACGCATTTCATCACCGAGGCGGGCACGGTGCGGGCGGTGGACGGCGTGAGCCTCACCATCCGGAAGGGGGAGACGCTGGGCGTCGTCGGGGAATCGGGGTGCGGGAAGAGCGTCACGGCGCTGTCCATCCTCCGGCTGATCCCCACCCCCCCGGGAAAGATTACGGGCGGCAGCATCCGGCTGGGCGGGCGCAACCTGTTGGAGCTCTCCGATGGGGAAATGCGCAAGGTGCGCGGCGGCTCCATCTCCATGATCTTCCAGGAGCCCATGACCTCCCTCAACCCCGTCTTCACCGTGGGCGACCAGATTGCCGAGGGGATCCGTCTGCACCAGGGGCTGTCCAAGCGCGAGTCCTGGAACAAGGCCATCGAGATGCTGCGCCTCGTGCGCATCCCGGACGCCGAGCGCCGGGTGAAGGAGTACCCGCACCAGATGTCCGGCGGGATGCGCCAGCGGGTCATGATCGGCATGGCCCTGTCCTGCAATCCCCAGCTCCTCATCGCCGACGAGCCGACGACCGCGCTGGACGTGACCATCCAGGCCCAGATCCTGGAGCTCTTGAACCAGCTGAAGGCCGAGCTGGGCATGGCGGTCATGCTCATCACGCATGACCTGGGGGTGGTGGCCGACACGGCCGCCCGCGTGGCGGTGATGTACGCCGGCCGCGTGGTGGAGGAGGCCCCGGTCCTCGAGCTCTTCACGCACCCCAAGCACCCGTACACGCAGGGCCTCCTGGCCTCCATTCCCCGCATCGAGAAGGCGGCGCGCCGGCCCCGCCTGCAGGCCATTCCCGGCATGGTGCCGGACCTGCTGGACCTGCCGCCGGGCTGCAAGTTCCAGGCGCGCTGCGCCCAGGTCTTCGACCCGTGTCGCGGCGAGGAGCCGCCGCTGAAGACGGTCGGGCCGGAGCATTGCGCGCGCTGCTATCTGTACTGAAGGGTGCCCCTATGGCCAACGACGTGTTGCTCGGCGTCCACAACCTGCAGAAGCACTTCGAGATCAAGCGGGGCTTCTTCTGGGGGGAGCCGGCCAAGGTCCACGCCGTCGACGGCGTGAGCTTCGAGCTGCGGCGCGGAGAAACCCTGGGGCTGGTGGGGGAGTCCGGCTGCGGCAAATCGACCACGGGCCGGCTGATCCTGCGCCTCATCGAGCCGACCGCCGGCGAGGTGCACTTCGAGCAGGTCCCCATCTTCCAGGCCGGCAAGCGCGAGATGCGGAGCCTGCGCCAGCGAATGCAGATCATCTTCCAGGACCCGTACTCCTCCCTCAACCCCCGGATGACGGTCGAGCAGATCGTGGGGGAGGGGATCGTGATCCACAAGCTCTGCCACAGCAAAGCCGAGCGGCGCGCGCGCGTGGCCGACCTGCTGCAGCAGGTCGGCCTGAGCCCGGAGCAGATGCACCGCTACCCGCACGAGTTCAGCGGCGGCCAGCGCCAACGGGTGGGGATCGCGCGGGCCCTGGCGGTGAACCCCAAGCTCATCATCGCCGACGAGCCGATCTCCGCGCTGGATGTGTCCATTCAGGCCCAGGTCATCAATCTGCTGGAGGACCTCCAGGAACAGTTCAACCTGACCTACCTCTTCATTGCCCATGATCTGCGGGTGGTGGAGCACATCAGCGACCGCGTGGCGGTCATGTACCTGGGCCAGATCGTCGAGCTGGCGGACAGCGAAGAGCTGTACGCCAAGCCGCTGCACCCCTACACGGAGGCCCTCCTCTCGGCCATCCCCATCCCCGATCCGACCACCAAGCGGCGGCGGATCATCTTGGAGGGCGATCCCCCCAGCCCGATCCATCCCCCGCCGGGGTGTCGGTTCCACACGCGGTGCCACAAGCGGTTCGAGCGCTGTGACAAGGACGCGCCGGTTCTGCGCGAAGTCGCTCCGCGGCACTGGGTGTCCTGCCACCTGTATTAAGGGACGGTATTATGGCGATCTAAACGTCGAAAGGAGAACGCGCATGGAAACTTGGAATGTGTCGTCGCTTGTGAAGGAAGATCACGAGCATCTTCTCCATCCCCTTCAACACCCGGCGGATCACGCCGCCCCCCACATCTGGGTCCGGGGGAAGGGGGCCGTCCTGGTGGATGCCGAGGGCCGCGAGTTCCTCGACGGCCTCGCCTGCCTCTGGAACGTGAACGTGGGCCACGGGCGCCGGGAGTTGGCCGAGGCCGCGGCCGAGCAGATGGCGACCCTGGCCTACTCGACGAACTACGTCGGCTCCTCCAACGTGCCCGCGATCCAGCTCGCCCGCCGGCTCACGGAACTCGCCTACCCGAACCTCGTGGCGACCTACTTCGCCAGCGGGGGGGCGGAGGCCGACGAGAGCGCCTTCAAGACCGCCCGCTTCTACTGGAAGGCCAAGGGGCAGCCGCAGAAGGTGAAGGTGATCTCCCGCCAGTTCGGCTACCACGGGGTCACCCTGGCGACCATGAGCGCCACCGCCGTCCCGGGGTACGGGAGGATGTTCGAACCCCTCGTCCCCAACTTCATCCATACCGCCACCCCGTACCCGTACCGGCTTGAAGGGGTGCGGCCGGGGGAGACCGTGGGGCAGGCGGCGGCGCGCATGCTGGAGGAGACCATCCGGGCGGAGGGGCCGGAGACGGTGGCCGCGTTCATCGCGGAGCCGGTGCAGGGGGCCGGCGGGGTCATCGTCCCCCCGGCCGACTACTTCCCCTTGGTCCGCCAGATCTGCACCAAGCACGAGGTCCTCTTCATCGCCGACGAGGTCATCACCGGCTTCGGCCGCACCGGGGACTGGTTTGCCCTGAAGCGGTGGGGCGTCCAGCCGGACATCCTCGCCTTCGCGAAGGGGGTCACCAGCGGCTACCTCCCCCTCGGGGGGATCATGGTGTCGCAGCCCATCCTGGAGACGCTCCTCGCGGCCCCCTACGCCGACCGCTGGATGCACGCCTACACCTACTCGGGGCACGCCACCTGCTGTGCGGTCGGCCTCCGGAACCTGGAGATCATCGAGAAGGAGGGCCTGGTGGAGAACGCCGCGACGATGGGCGCCCGGCTCCTCGCCGGCATGGAGACGCTGCGGGACCTGCGGGCCGTCGGGGACGTGCGCGGCCTGGGGCTCATGGTGGGGGTGGAGCTGGTGGCCGACCGCGCCACCAAGGCCACCTTCGACCCCGCCAAGAAGGTCATCAACAAGGTGCGGGCCGAGCTGGAGGCCCGTGGCGTGTTCACCCGGGCCATGCGGGACATCCTCGCCTACGCGCCGCCCCTCGTGATCACCGCCGCCCAGGTGGACAGGCTGGTGGCCGCCACCCGGGACGCCATCACCGCCGTGCTGCCCGAGCGGGCCTGACGTCCGGGGAGGAGACTGGAGCAGAGGCCGTGAGCCAGCAGAGAGCCTTTGACGGGAAGGTCGCGTTCGTGACCGGCTCCTCCCGGGGGATCGGACGCGTCATCGCCACCCACCTGGCGAACCTGGGAGCGTCGGTCGCCATCCAGGGGACGACGCCCACCTCCACGCGCGCCTTCGGGGAGGCCGATTCGCTTGCAACGGTGGCTCGGACGATCGAGGCGGAAACCAGGAGCAGGGTGTTTGCTGTGCATGGGGACCTCACCGACCCTAGCGTGGTCCGAGAGATGGTGCGGTTCGTGTGCGCGAACCTCGGTCCCATCGACATCCTGGTGACCTGTGCCGGTGGGGACATCGGGGCCGCTGGTACCAGCGGCCCGCGAGCGGGGAAGCCTAGCCAGAATGACGCCCTCGCGATCTCCTACGAAGACCTCCGCGCCGTGCTCGACCGCAATCTCATGACCTGCATCCTCGTCTGCCGGGAAACGGTCCCCGGGATGGTCGAGCGCCGCCGAGGGCGGGTGGTCACCATCGGAAGCGTGGATGGGCTGATGGGGCAGGCCGAGAGCGCCATGTACGCCGCCGCGAAGGCCGCGGTTCATGCGTACACGCGCTGTTTGGCGGTCATGCTGCGGCCCCACAACGTAACGGCCAACGTTGTGGCACCCGGCGACATCGTCACCCCCCGCTTCGTGGCCAGCCGCGCCATAGACGCCGCGAGAATGGAGGCGCCGGGTACGCTTGAGGGTTACGGCACCCCGATCGAGGTCGCGCACGCGGTGGCCTTCCTCGCCTCGGAGGAGGCAGGCTACATCACCGGACAGGTGCTTCGGGTCGACGGCGGTCTGCAGTGCTTCGCAGGTTGAGCCGCGGGACGCTCTCCGGATTGTGGCCGAGGGTCTCTGGCGAGAGGGACAGAAGACGACTAGAGAGGGAAGGCCCGGGGAAGAATGGCGAAGATAAAGATTGGCTACGTCGTGGCAACCCCTGAGGTCCGCCCGGATGAAGGTGTGACCGCCTATCAGGGGGACACGGGGACGGCCTTCCGCAGGCTCCGGGAGCTCGGGTACGATGGAGCAGAGCTGATGATCTGCGACCCGGCTTGTCTGGACCGTGCGATGGTGGAACGGCTCGCCCGGGAACACCGAATGGAGATACCGGCGCTGTGCACAGGAGAGGTGTTCGGTCAGGATCGGCTGTCCTTCATGGATCCGGATGAGGGAATTCGGCACGAGGCGGTCCAGCGCATGAAGAAAATCATCGATTTCGCCTCGGGGTTCGGGGCCCAGGTGAATGTCGGAAGACTCCGGGGGCAGTTTCATCCGGAAATCCCCCGCGAGCGCTCACGCTCTTGGATGTTTGCCGCTTGCCAGACGGTGACAGATCACGCGGCCGCACGGGGAGTTACGATTACGATCGAGCCGATCCCCCGCGTGGAGTGGAACAACATCTTCGACATCCGGGAGGGCATTGAGGTGGTGCGCGAAATGGGGCGGGAAAACTTCCGTCTGATGGCGGATGTCTACGCCATGAACATCGAGGAGAAATCGATCGCCCAGAGCTTCCGCGAGGCAAAACCGTACCTGTCACACATCCACATCTCTGATTCAAACCGCCTGGCCCCTGGCGGCGGGAATCTGGACTTCCCGAAAATTGCCGAAGCGATTCGGGCGATCGACTATCGCGGCTACGTCTCGGCTGAAATCCTCCAATCTCCCAGTCAGGATATAGCCATGGAGACAAGCATCCAAGTTCTGAGACCTCTCTTAGCGGATCGGTAAGCACTGCTAGAAAAAGCGCAACCGGGGCATCTCCATGAAAGGTTAGATTCTTAGCTGCTGTGGGGCCATCCATGTCTCCATTTGGGGTCCGCTCCCCAGTTCCTTACCCTCATGCTCTCTCCGATTTTCGCTCCACCTGATTGACGGGGGTCCCGGCAAGGCTCAAATGGAGCTTTGAGTCCCGCTGGGCCCCGGGCCATTACTCACGCCAACTCACGCGTCGGGGTTTGAGGAACATCGGCCCTGGTTCCTCTACATTCGTCATCAGCGTACCGCTGGATCTGCGTCTCCACCAGCGGCAAGCTGCCCGCCTCGGAGATTCTCTTTTCGGCCACAGGACCCTCCCACAGGATGCCCATCGGGCCTGCCCGGCCCAGTTTCAGGATCGAGCCGGCGACCGCCGATCCATCCCAGTGCCCGGAGGTGCTGGGCGGGGTGGACCAATCGGTGGGAGCGAGCCAATGGAAGCTGTCTGATTCCGATTGACGCCCCATGGAGGCTCCGATACGCTTTTGTGTGCCATCCAAATCCACTGGACGCGATTTCAACCGCGCCAATGCTCTCGGTCGTGTGCCATTGGGGAGACGCAGAGTGGAACCCGATATTCGTGAAGCAGCGGATGACGACCTCGAAGCGATCCTGTGCGTGTACCGCGAAGCCGGCTTAGACACTGCTGGAGGCCTGTCCGTCGCCCAGGCGCGTGCCATTCGCGACAGAATGCGCGCCTACCCGAACTACCACCTCTACGTCGCGGTGACTCAAGGACGCGTCTGCGGCACATTCGCGCTCCTCATCATGGACAACCTCGCCCATGGCGGACTGCCCTCGGGGGTGGTGGAAGACGTCGCAGTCCTACCGTCCTTCCAAGGCAAAGGAATCGGGAAGGCCATGATGCATTTTGCGATGCAGCAGTGCAAGCGCGCTGGGTGCTACAAGCTGACCCTCTCCAGCAACCAGACCCGAGAAGCCGCACACAAATTCTACGAATCGCTCGGCTTTGTGCGCCACGGGTATAGTTTCCAAGTCGACCTTGAGCAGGCCGCCGACCCGTCCGCTGGGTCAGGGTGATTCGTGCGACCGAAGCAGGGATCGACCCTCGCCCGCCGGGCCACCGAAGCCTGCTTCACAGGACGCCAACGCTCGACGCAAGGTTCACCCCAAGAGGGACACTGGATTTGTGGCTTCATTACATGGCCAATGAAGGCCTTGTGGTGACGTGGGTGCCCGACCCGTTGGCGATCCGCATCAGTCTCCTCCAAATCGACAATTCGCCTCAATCCGTGCTTCCACACCGCCTAGCTCGCGCCGTCACGTCATCGCTTGTCTCTTGACGTTCCTCCGACTACGGTAGCGGGGCCTGCGGTCCGCAAGGGTGATTAGCTCAGTGGTCTTGAGTCACTGGATTTGTGATTTCACTACATGGCCAATGAACTACCCCGCGGCTTGCCGCGGGGTAGTTCATTGAGGACGGAGCCAATCCTCTTACCTCTATAGTGCGGAGTCTGATACAGTTCTATCCAATGACACTTGACAAAAATGGAATATATTATAACATATAACATATACGAAATTAATTTTAACAGTTCCGATCCAAGTCTTTATCGTTCATGGGTATGGAAGCAGCCGCTACTCCAGCAATAGGCTCATGGAGTCTAGCCTTGGAACTGATGAGTTCATTTGAATCAACAGGATACGCCACAAATGCGAAAGACGATGGAGGAGAGGAAACCTACGCTTCCCTCTCTGAAATAACCTACCGGAGGATTCGCCGGTCGATCCTTCGCGGCGAGTTTCCGCCTGGCGCGAGTATTACCGAGGCCGAGTTGGCCAGCAGATTCCACGTCAGCAAAACGCCGGTCCGGGAAGCGTTGCGCCGCTTGGGACAGGAGGGGTTGATCGTCGCAGTCCCCCATCGCGGCGCCAAGGTGGCGGGGCTCACGCGGGCAGACCTTGAGGAGATCTACCTCATGCGGAGTCGCCTGGAGAGCTTGGCGGCCCGGCTCGCGGCGGAGCGACTTACGGCGGAAGACGCGGCAGAATTTCAGTCGATTCTTGCCGAATTGCAGGCGCAGACGGCCGCCGGCAATACCGACGCCATCCGTCGGCTCAACGTCACCCTGCATGAGCAGATCTGGCGCACTAGCCGGAGCCAGCGCCTGGCCCAAACGCTCTCGAATCTCCAGGATTACATCGAGATGTCTCGGGCCACAAAGCTCTCGGTGCCCCGAGGGAGCGAGCTTCTGTTCGAGGAGAACGCGCGTATCGTTCAGGCCATCCTGGCCAAAGACCCGGACCGAGCAGAACAGGCAATGATCCAGCATATCGCCTATGTGCTAGGCGAGCTTCGCAGCGGGAATCCGTCAGCTTCGGAGGGCTAGTCCCGTGCCACAACACATTCAGGTTGTGCACTACATCAACCAGTTTTTCGCGGGGATCGGCGGGGAGGCGGTGGCGAACACGCCCGTGGAGCTGCGGCCGGGACCGGTGGGGCCGGGCCGGCTCCTCCAGGATGCGCTCGGGGCAGCAGCGCACGTCGCGGCCACGATCGTCTGCGGCGACAACTTCTTCAACGACGAACGGGAGCGCGCCTCTGCACGGGTCCGCGAGATCGTCCGTGAGGTGAAGCCGGCCATCGTGATTGCGGGGCCAGCGTTCGAGGCGGGGCGCTACGGGGTGGCCTGCACCGAGGTGTGCGCGATCGCCCAAAGCGAGGGGATCCCCGCGCTGACGGCGATGCACCCTGAGAACCCGGGGGTGGCCCTCCACCGCCAGGACGTGACGATCCTCCCCACGGGAAAGAGCCCCGTCGAGATGCCCACGGCGGTTCAGCGGCTGGCGCGCCTCGGCCTTCGCCTCGCGCACGGGGAAACACTGGGACCTGCAGAGGTCGAGGGTTACCTGCCGCACGGCATCCGCCGGCTCGGCCGGCGCGAGCGGCCCGGGTACCTGCGCGCGGTGGAGATGCTCGTCGCGAAGCTCGCCAATCAGCCGTTCCAGAGCGAGGTGCCGTACCAGGCGCCCGAGGCGGTCTCGCCGGCCGCGCCGGTGCGAGATCTGCGCACAGCCTCGATCGCCCTCGTCACCACCGGCGGCCTCGTCCCAAAGGGCAACCCGGAGAAGCAGACATCGGGCAACCCGCAACGGTTCTACGGCTACCCGGTGGAGCGGCTCGAGCGGATGCGGCCCGGCGATTGGGAGGCGTACCACGCGGGCTACTTCACGCACATCGTGGATGCGAACCCGGACTATGTCCTGCCACTCGGCTTCCTGCGCGAGCTCGAGGCGGCCGGCCTGATTGGCGGGATCTCCCCGAAGGTCTACACCCTGCCCGGCGTGAGCACCCCGGTGGCGAGGTCGCGAGGGCTCGGCCTCGGCATCGCGGAGGAGCTGCGGAAGGCCAACGCGGGGGGCTGCATCCTCGTCTCGACCTGAGGGACGTGCAATCGTTGCGGGGCAACGATCGCCAAGGAAGTCGAGCGGGTCGGCATCCCCGTGGCCATGATTTCGGCCATCTACGACCTGGCGCTCACCACCGGGGCGAGCCGGGTCGTCCGGGGCTGCCGGATTGAGCATGTGTGCGGCAATCCCGAGCTGGGGCCGGAAAAGGATCATGCCTACGGCCTCCAGATCGTCCGGACGGCCCTGCGGGCCCTGCAGACCCCCGTGGAGCGCCCGACGCTCTTCGATCCGCTGAAGGACGAGGTCTCGAACGAGGTGCGCCATGAGGCTTGAACTGGGCACGTTTCCCGTCCGCGAGGTTGCATTTGGTCCTGAGACCCGGTATCACAGCGGGATGCTGGAGATCGATCGCGCTCGCGTGCTGGGCGCGGTGCGCGAGGATCCCCGGGTCCGGTCCGCAGACTTGGAGCTGGCGCGGCCCGGCGAGTCCGTCCGCATCTGGCCTGTCCGGGATGTGATCGAGCCCCGTGTCAAGGTCCAGGGGCCTGGGGTCGCCTACCCCGGCGTGTGCGGGCGAGCCGTCGGCGTCGTCGGTCAGGGACGCACCCACCGGCTCGCGGGCGTCGGCGTGGTGGAAGTCTCGAATGTCAACTGGCACGACGCGGGCGGCGACTTCGTCGACCTCTACCTGGACATGTCCGGCCCGTGGGCAGAGCTCCTGCCGCTGGCCAAGCTGCAGAACGTCTGCCTGGTGGTCGAACCCGACCCCGCGCTCTCCATCGAAGCCCAGAATGACGCGGTCCACAACGCCGCCCTGGTGGTTTCCGACCGCCTGGCTGAGAGCACACGCGCACTCGAGCCGCCCGAACTGCAGGTCCTCGACCTCGAGGCCCGCACGAATCCGGCCCTGCCCAGCGTGGTCTACATCTGGTGCCTCCATTCCCCACAGGGGATGTCGAATGCTCTGAACACGTTCTGCACGGCGACCTACGGGCTCACGCGGCTCACGCCGCCATGGGTGCTCCACCCCAACGAGGTGGTGGATGGCGCGATCAACGGCCCGTACCGCACGTCGTTCGCCACATCCTGGACCGTGGTCAACAATCCGCTCTTCCTGGAGCTGTATCGCCGGCACGGCGTCGACTTCAACTTCCGGGCCGTGCTCGCGTTCCGGACGGAGTGGACCACCCAGCGGGAGAAGGACCTGATGGCCGAGCAGGCGGCGAAAACGGCCGAGCTGCTGGGGGCGCAGGGGGCGGTGGTCACCTGGGACGCGGGCGGCAACGAGTTCATCGAGGTGATCCACACGGTGCGCGCCTGCGAGCGCCGGGGGATCAAGACCGTGTTCCTGACCAGCGAAGATTCGCCGGAGGGCGGGGCGCCCACCCTGCTCGAGCCCTGTCCCGAGGCGGACGCGATCGTCACCACCGGCTTTTTCAGCACCTCCGTGATGGATCTCGGGCTCCTCCCGGCTGTCCAGCGGGTCATCGGCAATCCGCTGAAGGTCCGCGGGCGCATGCGGGACGGGGCGATCCCGGAGGCCGGCGCCGCACAGACGGCAACTGCTCTCGCGCCGCCCGGCCGCTACGACGACCACTACGGCTTTGGCACCCTCACCTCTTTCATGTACTAGGGAGCCGTCCGAAGAGCGGAGGTAGTGACGATGAGCCCCACGGGTGGGCAGCCGGTCATTCGGGGCGCCCGGTTCTTCCTGGCGCACGCGCCGGGCCTCGTCCGCTACGGCTCGAAGCCCCGCCGGGAACTCGCCAAGGATGCCGCCCTCCTCGACCGCCTTACCCCGCACCTCCGCGCGTGGGATGGGGCGGCCGCGTACCCGCCGAACCAGGCATTCCTCGGCGGCATCTACCCGGACGACCTCGCCGCCATCCCCCGCCCCTGGTTTACAGGGGATCGCGCCCCTCTCCGCCGCCACCCCCACGGCGAGCTCATGCCGGAGGAGGAGTTCTACGGCCTCCTGAAGCTCTGCGACTGCTTCGATCTCCTGGCACTCGAGACCTCGTTCGCTGCCGAGGCAGCCACCGCGCTGGCGGCGCACCCCGATCTGCGGCCCGAGGAATCGGCTCGGGTCGCGGGAGGCGCGACCCTCGGGAGCATCGAAGCCGAAGTGGGGGGCCCGCAGCAGACGCTCCCGCTCTTCCTCCGCTCGGGCCGACTGGTGGGGTGCATCCGGCGGGGGCACGAGGAGGATACCGCCCTCACCGCCGATCTCCTGCTCGAGAACCTCGCGTGCAAGGCGACCGCCACGATGGCCCTCCGGCAACTCCTCCGCGAGCAGGTGGTGGATCCGGGCCGCATTGAATACGTCATCAACTGCGGCGAGGAGGCCGTGGGGGACCGGTACCAGCGGGGCGGCGGAAACCTCGCGAAAGCGGTTGCCGAGATGTGCGGGTGTGGGGAGGCAACCGGCTCGGACATCAAAGCGTTCTGCTGCGCACCGGTGCACGCCTTGGTCCTAGCTGGGGCGCTGGTTGCCGCGGGCGTCTACAGGCAGGTGGCCGTGGTCGCGGGCTGCTCCCTGGCGAAGCTCGGGATGAAATTCCAGGGGCACCTCGCCAAGGGACAGCCTGTGCTCGAAGACGTGCTCGCAGGGGCCGCAGCGCTCGTGAGCCAGGACGACGGATGTTCACCCGTGCTGCGCCTTGACTCGGTCGGCCGCCACCCCGTGCAGGCCGAGGGCGCCCAGCAGCGCATCCTCGAGGCCCTCGTGGAAGAGCCCCTCCGGCGGCTGGGGCTCCGGTTCGGCGACGTCGACAAGTACGCCACGGAGCTGCACAACCCGGAGGTCACGGAGCCGTCCGGCAGCGGCAATGTCCCCCTGCTGAACTACCGCCTCATCGCCGCTATGGCGCTCCGCGCCAAAGAACTCGATCGCGCCGGCCTCTCGGACTTCGTCCAGCGGCACGGGCTTCCGGGCTACGCGCCGACGCAGGGACACATCGCGTCGGCCATCCCCTTTCTCGGCCACGCATACGACCGGCTGACCGTCGGCACGATGACGCGAGCCATGTTCCTGGCCAAAGGGAGCCTCTTCCTGGGCCGGATGACACAGATGTCCGACGGGCTGTCATTCGTTCTTGAGCGCAATCCCCGGGCCTGACGCACGGGATCGAGAGGCAGAAGGAGGTCGACCGCGATGGAGCTTCGAGGTAAGAAGGTGATCGCGATTGGCGAGCGCGACGGGGTGGCCGGCTCGGCCATCGCCGCGTGCGCCAAGAGCGCAGGGGCTAGTGTCGTCTACGAGATGACGCACTGCTTCGTCTGAACGGCCGCCGGCGCACTTGACCTGGAGGGTCAAGAGGCAATCAAAACCACCGTGGCCAGGGTGGGCGCCGAGAACCTCATCGTCCTGCTAGGTACACCGAACCCAGAGAGCAGCGAGCTGTTCGCCGTCACGCTCAGCGAAGGCGACCCGACGTGGGCGGGACCGCTCGCGGGTGTTCGCCTGGGGCTCCCAGTCTTCCACATCACCGAGCCAGACATCCGAGGCCAGATTCCAGAGGACGTGTACGAGGCGCAAGTCGGCTTGGCTGAGGCCGTGCTCGACACCGACGCCATTGCCGGCGTGCTCCGCGCCCGACGGTGAATCGTCCTGGGCGAAGGGACGGCGGGAGCCCCTCGCCATATGGAGAGGAGGAGGACATGGAGCGCCACAGTTCGCTTGGAATCCTACTGATCGCCGTCGGCATTCTGCTCGTGTCCGGGTTGACGGCGGGACCCGCGGCTGAGGCCCAGGCGAAGAAGATCGTGATGAAGTTCGGCACCGTCTTACCCAACGGCAGCGGCGAGGACCAGGGTGCCCACAAGTTCGCGGAGCTGGTGGCGCAGAAGACGGGCGAGCAGGCCGAAGTGCAGGTGTTCCCGAACTCGCAGCTCGGCGATGCGAAGAGCCAGCTCCAGGCGGTGGCCGTCGGCGGCCAGGACTTCTTCATGGACGGCATCGGCTGGTACGTCAGCTTCGACAAGGACTGGACCCCCTTCGCGCTGTGCTTCGCCATTCAGGACCGGGACGCGTTGCTCCGGGTGCTGGATTCCCCGGTCGGCCGCGAGGTGGAAAGCCGCCTGCTGAAGAAGGGGATCCGCGTAGCAGCGCACAACTGGTGGAAAGGAGAGCGCTCGCTGATTTCGCGGAAGCCGGTCCGGAGCCTCGCCGAGGCCCAGAACATTATGATGCGCGTGCCGAGCAAGGCGTTTTTCCTCGCCTGGCAAGGGATCGGGACCCGGCCGACCATCACCGCGACCTCCGAGATATTCACCGCCCTCCAGCAGGGTGTCGTCGACGCCGCCGAGAGCCCCATCATGGACATGTATACGCTGAAGCTCTACGAACCGGCGCCGCATATCACGCTGACCCGCCACCTGCAGAACATGGCTGCGGTGTCGGTGAGCGAGAAACTGTACGAGACCTGGCCCCCGAACGTGCAGAAGGCGGTGCTCGAGGCGGCCCGCGAGGCGGGCGAGGCTGAATACGGGTACGAGCTCGCCCACACGAAAGATGCCGTGGCCCAGATGAAGGCCGCGGGCGTGGCCGTTTACGAGCCCCTGCCGTCGCGGGAAGCGTGGTTCGCGAAGGTGGCGAACCTCCCGGAGAAACTCGAGGCGCAGGGGGAGTGGAGCAAGGGGCTCTGGGCCCGCATCCAGGCGGCGATCAAGCAGTGACTTGCGGCGCGTGGGGGGTCTGGACCGGGTGCTCCTCAGAGGCATCGCCGATCGGTGAGCGGCCTGTCTCGGGCAGCGTGAGAGTGCTCCGACTTCACCCACCGCGCGCACCTTTTCGGCCAGAGAAGCCAGCGACTCATCTGTAGGAGATATGACAGGTGGCGCGTGCAGGGCGGTACCTGCGGTGGGTGGGCGGCAACCTGGAAGAGATCGCTGGCTGCGCCTTCTTCGTCGGCATGGTCGGCAGCGTGAGCATCGGCGTCCTCTTCCGGTACGGGATCCGCCGCCCGCTCCTCTGGACGGAGGATGTCTCCACGCTCTGCTTCGTCTGGACGGTATTCCTCGGCACAGCCGCGACGGCCAAGCACCGCACCTACCTCGCCGTCGATGCACTCATCGTGCACTTCCCGACGCCGCTTCAGCGTGCCATAGCGCTGCTCATCGACCTGTTGACGGTGGCACTCACGGGGGCCATCGCCGTTTTGGGGGTCCAGTACGCGCTGAGCCAGCAGGGGGTCACCACCGAGGCACTCGAGCTCCCGACAATGTGGTACGCTTTCGCGGTCCCCGTGTGGGGTGTGCTCGCGTGCGGCTACGCCGTCCGCGATTTCGTCCGGCACCTTCGGACCCCAGCGCTCGGGCCCTCCCCTGCTCGGGGGGGTCCGCTCCCCGGCTTCGTGAGCAGCGGCGGAGCGGGCCGATGAATGCGCTGTGGCTGGTCTTGGCCTTCCTGCTGTTTCTCCTCCTCGGCACCCCCGTCGGTTACGCCCTGGGTTTTGCGTCGTTCTTCTACCTGTTATTTCTCAATCACCTCCCGCTCATCATGGTGGCGCAGCGGCTCACAGCCTCCCTTGACAACTTCGTGCTCATGGCCGTGCCCTTCTTCATCCTGGCCGGCAACCTCATGAACACGGGGGGCATCACCGACCGGCTGGTGCGGTTCGCGATGAACACGGTCGGGCACGTTCGCGGTGGCCTCGCGCACACCACCATCGTCACCAACATGATCATGGCGGGGATGTCCGGATCCGCGGTGGCCGATTGCGCGGGGACCGGGATCGTACTCATTCCCGCGATGCAGAAGGAGGGGTATCCCAGCGAGGTAGCCGCCGGTGTCACGGCCTCAGCGGCCACCATTGGGCCGATCATCCCCCCCAGCATTCCCATGGTGCTCTACGGCGCCATGGCGGGCGCCTCGATCACGAAGCTCTTCGTGGCCGGGTTCCTGCCGGGCGTGCTCATGGGCCTCGCCCTGATGACGATGGTGTACCTACGGGCGAACCGCTGGGGCCTCGGGGCTCACCGGCGGGCGTCTTTTGCCGAGTGGCTTCGGGCCCTCTGGCACGCGCTCCTGCCCCTTGGGCTCCCGGGCGTGATCATGGGCGGGATCCTGTTTGGGGTCTTCACGCCAACGGAGGCGGCGGCCATTGCCGCAGTGTACGCGGCCGCGTTGGGGACGTTCGTGTACCACGAGATGGGCGCCAAGTCGACGCTCCTGGTGGCCCGGGACTCGCTGTACCGCACCGCGACCGTGCTGTTCATTTTTGCAAACGCGGTGGTCTTCTCTTGGCTCATCACGGTCGAGCGGGTGCCGGACCTGGCCAGCAACTGGGTGCTGGGGGTGACGCATAGCCCCGCCTTGGTGCTCCTCATCATCAATGTGTTCCTACTCATCGCGGGGTGCCTCCTCGACCCCACACCGATCTTGCTAATTACGGTGCCCGTTCTGGCGCCGCTCGCCTCGAAGGTGGGCATCGATCTCGTGCACTTCGGGGTCGTCATGGTCCTCAACTTAATGATCGGGCTCCTCATGCCGCCCATGGGACTCAACCTCTACATTGTTTCCGACATCTCGCACATCCCCTATTCGCGGGCCCTGCGCGGGACCGCACCGTTCGTCGTCCCGCTCCTGATCGTGCTGGCCCTGATCACGTACGTCCCCCAGGTGGTCATGTGGCTGCCGGGACTGCTTTTGAAATGAGGAGGTGAAGCGATGGCCCACGTCACGGTCTACACGAACTTCGGGTGAGGGGGGTGCCACCGAGCGATGGAGTTTCTGTCGCAGAAGTCCGTCCCGTTCACCGAGAAGAACATCGGGCGCGACCCGGAGGCCCGGCGAGAGCTCCTGGCTATGGGACTGACGTCGCTCCCCGTGATCGTCATCGGGAATCAGAAGCTCTCGGGATTTGATCCTGCGCGCATTGCCGCCGCGCTGGCGGAGTCGGCAGAGAAAAGTCACTCCAAAGAAGCGTAACGCATACTTCGTACTGTTGCTCATGAAGGGGATCGTGAAGTTGGGAGCTGTAGCGCGTGTGGGAGCGTAGAAAAGGGGAGAGAACACCAGAATCCTGTGTGACGCCGTGGCCTCCGAGCGCCTCACCACAGACGAAAGCGGTATAGGTCGTGGCGGAGTGTTCGCCCTTGCGGTCTGACGTTTGGGCGTGGGGTGACGGAGGGCCCTGTGATTTCATTCACTATCGGTCCCGAAAGCGTGCGAAAGGAGGTGGTGCCTGCGAAGATGAGCGCGGCGAATCCGCTCTAGGCGTTGGCGTGACTCCTTCAATGTCTGCCACTTATCGGGAGGTACGACTCAATGGGATCCCAGGCGCCGCATCGAAACTCCATTTTGCGCATAGCGTTGGCTGCCGCGGTAGTCGTCCTAGTTGCGGCCGCCGGTCCCGCCTGGGCCGCCGCCAAGGTCATTCGGCTGGGGGACAGCGGGACCGAGCAGAACCCGCAGTTTCGGGCTCATCAGTTCTTGGCCAAACGGATCTCTGAGCTGACGAACGGTCAAATTGAAGTCAAAATCTTCATGAATGCGCAGCTCGGCGGCCACACGCAGATGAACGAACAGGTGGCCGAGGGTGCCCTGGAACTCGCCAAGGCCCCCAGCGCCTTCATGAGCACCTATGACAAACGGATGTCCATCTGGAGCCTGCCGTACTCCTTCTCAAGCCTCGAAAAACTCTACGCTGCGGAGGACGGGAGGCTTGGGCAGGCGTATGCGGCAATTGGCGAGAAGTACGGCTTCAAACTGCTCTCCTTCTATCACGCGGGCACCCGGGACATCTACAACAAGAAAGGCCCCATCAGAACGTCCGATGACCTGAAAAATCTCCACATCCGCCTGCGGGTCATGCCGGACCCGGTAATGATTGACGCCCTGAACGCGATGGGAGCCCAGGCGACGCCGATGGAGGCGAACGAAGTCTACAACGGCATCCAGCAGGGCGTCATTGACGGGGCCGAGAACTCCATCACATGGTACCTCACCATGAAGCACTTTGAGGTGGCCCCCTATTTTTCGCTCACGCATCATTTCTACAGCGTCGACACCATCGTCGTGAGCATGCGCTGGTTCGAGCAACAGACGCCGGAAATTCAGCGAGCGTTCGTCCAGGCAGGGAAAGAGACCACCTTGTTTGAGCGGAGGGCCTGGGCCGAGGATGAGCAGAAGAGCTACGCGAAGGCCAAGGCTGCCGGCATCAAGATCAACGAGGTCGACATCGCATCCTTCCAGAAGGCGGTGAAGCCGGTGCTGGAGAAGTACGGGCCGTCCCTCGGAGACCTGTACACGATCCTCAAGGAATACCAGTAGAAGCGATCCCCCTGCCAACCTCCGTCCTAGCCGTTACACAAAGGTGTTGATAACGGTCGGCGTTTCGCTAGTAACGGCATGAATTGGTTGACCGAATCGGAACGCCTTGTCGGGGAAGAAATCTTCCTCGATGTCAGCTCAATCCGAAAAGGACGGAATGCGCTGTAACCACAGAGGAATCGCGCCTATTGACAAGCGAATCTTCAACACCTTTGTGTAGCGGGTAGACCTCCGTCCGGGGCTGGGGAGGGGGCTCGACACCGAATGGATGATTGCCGGCCACCCCGCGAGCTTGGCCAGCGGGCCGAGAGAGGTTAGATAGAGGCAATTCCTATGGTCTAGGCGATCATGCGTCGGTGCAAAGGGAAGATGCCGGAACCTGAAGCTGTCGTTCAGGAGCTTAGAAGGAGGGGGGTGGTCCGGAGTTCTTTTTCGCTTGGCTGCCGCGGGCGCATAACCAGGGGCTGCCCAATGCAAGCCCGGAAGTTATGTGCCCGCGGCATGCACGACTTGAGGCTTCCCTGGTGAAGAGTGCGTCAAAATGCGGGGTCCACATTCATGCCCAGTAACCAATTGAATGTGCGCAGAAGGATGGCTTTGTTTGCCCAGTGTGAATCGTTCATCCGCAGTGCCTTTTCCATGGCCCTGGACGCATTTTCAATATGGGATTGCGTGAGAGAATTGGCATGCCCACGGTAGTAGTTCCGTTGAAAAATGGGGGACTTCTGACGTGACAGCGACCACGTACCCCGACGAGCGGGCGCAACTCTCGTGCCTCGATCGAATCAACCGGATGGTCGCCCTGGCAGAAAACGTGCTGGGTATCGCCCTGGTAGTCACAGTGGTGATCGTGGTGAGCATGCAGGTCGGGTTTCGGTACTTCCTGAACCAGCCCCTCTCCTGGTCTGGTGAGACCGCCACGTACCTCCTGGTCTGGACGACGTTTCTCGGGATGGCTGTCGCTCAGCGAGAAAGAGCCCACGTGGCCATGCAGGTGCTGCCCACGATGCCCCGATTGGCTCAGCGGACGGTGGATTGGATCTGCTGGCTGGCTACTTTTGGCATGTTTCTGTCGCTGGGTCTGGGGGGACTCGAGCTTGCGTTCTTGCACCACATCCAGCGGTCACCCGCCACAGGTCTGCCGATTTGGGTTGTCTACACCGCAGTCCCCGTGGGCGGCGCCTTGGGGATCTGGCACACCGTCCAGGATCTGCCGGGGCTCATCCGCGGAGCGGAAAGGCCGAAGGGATGGCACTAGTCCTCACGATCGGATTTCTTGCGCTCCTGCTGCTGGGCGCGCCCATCCTGGCGGCCATGAGCTTGGGGACATGGCTGTCGCTTGTGACATACAGCCGGCCTTCCTACCTGCTGGCACAAACCGCCTTCTACGGGATCAGTTCTTTCACCCTGCTCGCCATCCCGCTGTTCGTGCTGGCCGGCGAGATTATGGACAAGGGCGGCATCTCCGCGCGCTTGGCGCGATTCGTCATCATGCTGGTGGGCTGGCTCCCCGGGGGCTTGGGCATCTCGGTGGTGCTCACCACCATGCTTTTCTCCGGGATCTCGGGCTCCGTCAACGCCGACGCAGCCGCGATCGGCTCGGTAATGCTGCCCATGATGCACGAGGCGGGGTACCGAAAAGAGTGGGCGTCCTCGATTGTGGCCGCGTCGGCCGGGACTGGCATCCTAATCCCGCCCTCGATCACCATGATCGTACTGGGGACCATTGCCAATTTGTCCATTAAGCAGCTGTTCCTAGCCTCCCTGCTTCCGGCCGCCCTCATCGGCCTCTCCAAGGCGGTCGTTATCTGGTACAAAGCCAGAATGGGGTGGGAGCGGAGCCAAGAACGCGTGGTCTTTTCCTGGCGGCAGATGCTGTCGGCGACGCTGGAGGCGATTCCCGCCCTCATTGCGCCCGGAATTATCATGGGCGGAATCCTCTCAGGCATCTTCACGGCGACAGAGGCCGCTGCGGTGGCGGTCCTGTATGCAATCCTCGTCAGCGTCGTACTCTATGGTGAGATTACCTGGCAGAAGATGGGAAGCATGCTGGTCGCGACCGTCCGCCTGAGCGGGGTGGTCATCGGGCTTGTCGGAGCGGCCTCGGCCATCGCCTATGTCATGGCATATACGGAAGCCTCGAACCAATTGGCCGCGCTCGCGAGCGGTGTCATCGACCACTACCTGCTGTTCATCACGCTGCTCACGGCCCTCTTCTGGGTGCTCGGCGCCATGCTGGACGGCATCCCAGCCCTCGTGATCCTGATCCCGGTGTTCATGCCTCTCGCGGAGAAAGCGGGGATGCACCCTATTCACTTCGCGATCTTCTCTCTTGCGGTGTTTGGCATCTCACTGGTGACCCCCCCACTGGGGACGGCCTGCTTCGTGGTGACCTCCTTGGCTGGGATAGAGATGAAACGGCTCATCTGGCCGATGCTTCCTTTCCTGGCCATCATGTTCGGTACAATCCTAATCCTGTCATACGTTCCCTGGTTCTCCCTTGCACTGCCCAAGCTTTGGGGTGGATTGATCGTAATTCCGCAATGATGACGGCCCGAGAATTGCCTCGGGTACGGGACCTCCGTTCCCAGCCCTCATGCTCCCTCCTGTTTTCCCTGCTCCTGGTTGACTGGGGCCCCGGCAAGGCTCGAATCGGGCTTTGAGTCCCGCTGGGCCCCAGCCCAATGGTCGCGGTGGCTTAGGCATCCGGGTTTGGGGAACATCGGCGCGCTCCGGGCTCCTCTCACCCGGCGCCAGGGCGCCCTCCCGGGCGGCGATCGCCGCCTGCCAGTCCGCCAGGGCGCCGAACTGTACCGCCTCGTCCATCCCCACGTTCTGGAGGAGGGCCGCGAACAGATACAGCCGATCCTGGGCCCGGGCGTGCATGTGTCCGTCCGTCAGTTCCAGCGGCCAGGTGAGCGTCAGGTACTGCGCCTCGGTGAGCGGCTGCGGCGCGCGGCCGACGGTCCAGTCGGTGTGCATACAGCCTCCTTTCTGGGGTTCGTCAACGGCACCACTATCGATCTGCGGCGCGTCCGCCGTGTGCGCACGTCCTCAGTTCCAGCAGCCTGGGGCGAAGGCAGCGCCAGGCGACGACCGGAGACGGGTGGCTTCCATGGCCTGGGACGCGAGCAGCAGGCGGAGGGGCCGCAGCTCCTGGGGTGACCGCCGGACCTCCCGGATCACATCGGAGGTGAGGTAGCTCTCCCGCAGCACGATGGCGCGACCCGGGTAGGCCTGCTGCGCCCAGCCGATCGGGATCCCGGTCCGCTGGAACCGGTACAGGTCGAGGGGCCCGGAGTCGGCCGGCTCGATGTGCCAGGCGTAGAGCCGCATGGTCCCCATCTCCAGGTCCTCCGCGGCCCGCCCCAGGGTGCCGACGAACGTGGTCGAGTCGCCGGGGCCGGTCGGCACCGTCCACTCGTACCGGACCTGGTGCCCGAGGTAGCGCTCGCGCTTGAGCAGGCGGGGCTGCAGCACGGCGGCGAAGGTCCGGACGCAGCTGGCCCCGTGCCCGGCGAACTCCCCGAGGACCGGCTTCGGGGCCGGGGACGGGATCCACTCCCCGACCCAGGACCAGAACGCGTCGTGGTCTAGGGCAACGTACGCGTCCACGGGCCGGGGCGACCGCTGGAGCTCCGTCTTGCCGATGATCGTCGCCAGCGTCTCCTGCACCCCGGTGGAGACCAGTCGCGTCAGGGCCGGCGCATCCGCCCCCCAGATGGGCTGCCGCTGGAGGCAGCTCCAGCGGCGGCAGCTGCCGAGATCCGGGGGGACCGGGACCCCGTGGTCCGGACTCCGTGAACCCATGGTTGCCTCCTTTGACCCCCTGGCGGGGCCGGGCGGGGTCCTGCCGTTCACCCGAGGCGCGGGCCCGGGACGACCGGGCCGGGGGAGGGGGGCCCACGGCTTGGAGCCCGAGCCGTCGTAATGGGACATCGACAGCCCGGACGAAGACCGGCGTGCCGACAGGGATCCATCCGCTCTCCTCTGCGGCCCCGGTCGCCGGGGGCCAGCGCGCTGCTTCGACTCCATCGGCAGTTTCGGGGCCGGGGACCACTGTTTTTTGAGCTTTTTCACCGCCTCCAATCCAAAATCGAGCACGGGCCCCAACCCGGCGCCCACAACCGCTATGCGGATTCGGGGGCGGCCGCCCCGGGCACATCCTCCAGGAGCCGCTCGGCGGCCGCGTCGTAGAAGGCGACGGCGCGCTTGAGCTGCGGCGGGCGCATCGTGGTGTAGATGTTCGTGGTGTCCAGGCGGCTGTGGTCGAGCAGGGCGCGCACCTCCTCCACGTTGTTGCGCTGCTCGAGGACCTCCATGGCCACCCCGTGCCGCAGGTCGTGGGGCTTCAGGGTCGGGGCACCGATCCGGCGCCCGTAGACCTTGCACAGCCGCCAGATGTTCTTCCCGGTCATGGGCCGCCGGATCTTCCCGAGGGCCTTCCGCGCCCAGGTAGACCAGAAGAGCGGGGTCTCCGGATCCAGCGGGCCCCGGACCCGCAGGACACGGTCGACGTAGCGGTGGAGGAACCGCATCACGGGCGCGGGGACCGGGATGTCCTGGACCTTCCCGCCTTTCCCGCGGACCGCGCGCAGCCCCCATTCGCCGTCCAGGTTCCGGAGCCGGAGCCGGGCGACCGCCTCCCGCCGCATGGCGGTGTAGCGGAGGAGGAGAAAGACGGCCAGATCCCGGTCCCGGCCCCGCGCCTTGGCCGCCCGGACCAGGGCGTCCATGAGACAGGGGGCCGGCAAAGAAAGTGCTCGGAATCCAAAGGATTTCGGGCACTTACTGTATTCAGGCGCAGTAGGGGACATGTAACCCGCTTGATTGCCCACGAGCCTCCCGGTTGCCCCGCTGAATCCGACGGCTCATCCCCATGCAAACGATGAGGAGCCAATGGCTACCCATGGCCAGGTGTTGTCAGTCCGAGTGTCGCCGAAACGGGGAGGTTCACGATTGACAGCCCATGCTTATGCCGATACCCTTCGCCCGAAGTTTCCGAGAATTTCTCCTGTGGCCAAGGGGATGCTCTCGGAAACCGCACTGGCGCAATTGGGCATCAGCTCGTCATACGTGCCGTTGAAGCCGATCCTGCCTCGGATTTGTATCAGTCGGCCCGGGCGGACAGGATGGCGACGCCCATGTGCGCAGCGCAAGACTTGCCCATGAGCCCATGACCCCCTCACAGGACCCCGCCGCGTTCGCGGCCAAGATCATGGAGGATCCGGCTCTATTCGACTATTGGGTCGTACGACATCCGCAGCGACTCTCCGCACTGCTCGGCTTTTGTGACCAGGGGCTCGGAATACTGCTGGAACGTCTCGACGGCGTTCCAGCCAACAGATAGGAGGACGGCTATGGCTAACGGGGAGCGGGCACAGCGAAAAGGCGGCGCACCAGCGGGGAAGCCGCCCAAGGCGAATCCTCAAGCGGAGCATGGCGAGCGTGAGTCATTCGCGGATGCCGTAGCCGATGTTGCCGTCGGCGCGGCCGAAGGTGCGCTCCGATCCACACCAGCCGGTGGCGCGGTCGCCGGCGCACTCGAGAAGATCCCCTGGGACAAGCTTATCGCCGCGCTGCTGGAGGGCGCAAAGGCAAAGAAGGACAAGGACTTCCTCAAGTCCTTCGTTAAGGCTGTCTTGAGCATCGACAATCTGAAGGATCTGCTCATCAAGCTCATCGACGACAGCCCGGTTCCGGATAAGGAAAAGGGGTGGATAGAGGGAGCCTTTCAGGGCTTCTACGACTGGCTGAATGGCAACGGGGACGCCGCTCTTGCCAGGGCGCGCAAGAAGAAAGCGTCGGAGGAGCTGAAGCCGCTCATACGCCAAGCGGAAGACTTGGCGCACTCCATCGGACGCATGATCGACCGTGACGACTTTGACGAAGCCCGCAAGAATCTTAAAGATTCCCTTGTGCCGCTGCTGGAGAAGATTCGAGCCTGGATCAGCGCCAACGTCAAGTAGTACAGATCGAAGAACGTCCGCCCTGGAGATCTCAGGGTGGGCAGCAGTTGACGATGGCGCCCAACAATCAGTTGACAGGGACGGCCCCGATTCGCGGGGCCGTCCCTGTGTTCGGGCCTCACCTTCCTCCGCCGGCAAGCTTTTTTCCATCCATCGCCTGGATTTGCCCTACCCAAGGAACCCCATTAGACTCGAATCCGTTCTGACTTCCGCCCCCCTCCCGTCCCCCCAGAGGGGGAGCGGGGGGCCGATCCGGCCGCCGGCAGGGGAAAAAGCGAGGGGAGCCGCGAAGTACTGGGTTCCCCTCTGCCGGATGGCCGTCCGCGCGGCGTCCCCCTGGCTCGCCCCGCAACCACGCCCTGCGCTGGCGTTAGGAGCCAGCTTACGCTAACATGCGAGTGGACCAATTCGTGGAGGCAGGACAGGGCAGACCAAAATCATGCGAAAGGAGACGATCATGACGGAAAAATGCGAGTTCCTGAATAAATGTGGATTCTTCTTGAATTTCAAAGGCAATACGCAGGTTGTCAAGGAAGGTTGGGTCAGAATGTTCTGTGAAGACAAAGATAAGTCAGAGAAGTGCGAGAGAAAAAAAATACGACTGCAGACAGGCAAACCACCTGCGGACAATATAGCTCCCACCGGAACAATGCTCTAACGCCACTCGGACGGGCGTAGCGCCAGCTCCTATCATGCTGGCTAGCCGGCCGCTGCACTGCACAGCCCGGGGCCGCCGGCGAACTGCTCACGACTGAGCAGACGGCCCAGCGGCTCGGGATATCGGTGAAGTGCCTGCTTTCTCACAAGCGAAGAGGCAAGATCCAGCCGGCGGTGCAGAGGGGCAAGCTGCTCTGCCTCCGCTCCGGCGCGCTCTACCCCGGCGCCACCACCGATCTCGATCGGCGCTACGCAGAGCACCGAGCCGGCCGCGCCTGCCGTACCACGCGCGTCGATCCCCCGATCGCCCTCCTCTACGTCGAAGGCCTTCCCACGTTCTCGGCTGCGCGGCGGCGCTCGGACCGACGGGTGATCGCAGTTCCAACCATGCCGCCCCTAATCTCCGGCTAAGCGGTGGCCAGCCGGGCGATCTTGCGCCGCGCCCGGACGAGCAAGGCGTGCTGCAGGGCGGCCGAGAGCCGCAAGAGCGTCCGTCGGGCATGCGCGACGACCTTCCCGACGGTGTTGAACAGCAGGAACCGGAGACGCTTCGGCCGGGCGGTCCGGAGATCTCCGGGTAAGGTCAACCGCTTGAGCGCGGTGAGCAGGTTGTAGGTGAGCACGTTCAGCCGGAACCAGGCGGCGTTCGCCCCGAACTTCCCACTGGGCAGCGCGGCGGCCGCCAGCTCGGTCTTGAGGACGTGATGGGTGTGCTCGATGGTCCCTGCTTTCTCCCGGTGCCACCGGAGGATCGTGAGCCCATCCTCCGGCCGATTGGTGACCACGGCGAAGTACTGCACGCTACTCCCGTCGGCGAAGAGGCTCCCCTGGCGTCGCTGGATACGCACCGCGAGGTAGCGGCGAACGCACGGCCGCGCCTTCCGGTGATCGCCATCCTCGGGGACGTAGGGGACTTCGGCCCAGGCCCGGATCGCCTCGGGCTCCTCCCGCTCGAGCTGCCAGGCGGCCGCGGGGAGGCGCCGGATCTCGGCCTGGAGCTGCGCGGACATATCGGCGCTAATCGCGTAGGCGATTTTCTTCTCCTCGCACCAGCGGAGGACCTCCGTCTCGTAGAGGGCGCTGTCGGCCCGCAGGGAGATGCGGTCCACGCCCTGGGGCAAGTTGGCCACCGCCTGTTCGAGGACGCGCACGTTGCCGCACCCGGCGGGCACCTGGCCATCGCGGAACTGGTCGTGCACGATGACATCGTGCTCGGCCCAGAGGACCACGACGGGCTGGTAGCCCCGGGTCCCGTCGTAGGCCACGGTCGCCGCGTCCTTGTGGCTCTCGACGAGCGTCGCGTCCACATCCAGGGTGGCCGTCGCCGCCCGGGCCCCGCGCTGGACGCCCGCGACCAGCGTCCGGTTCGCCTGTCCGAGGCCCGCCAAGGGGGCGGACTCCAGGGGGACCGTGGCCGCGGGCCCGGCCACCCAGAGCGGCCCGTCCTCCACGTGGAAGGCCTCGAGGAAGTCCCGGACCGTGGTCGCGGCCGGCAGGGGGTAGCCGAGCAGCGTGGCCAGGGCCTGATCCTCCCGGAGCGTCGTGAGGTCCTGGCAGCGGTCCCCGCCGCTCGTCCACAACGCGACGAGACTCTCCACGAGCTGCGAGGGGGGTAATCCGCGCTGCCGCTGCTTGACCGCAACGTGGGTGTCGACGGCCTGGGCCACCCCGAGCTGGCGGAACAGCTCGATCACGAGCGGGACCCCGGCCCGGCCCGTGACCAGCGTGGGGTCGATCGCGTCATCGATCTCGAACGGCAACCGGGGCGAGGTGTCGGGCATCGCTCTCCTCCTTGTGGTGTTTGCACCCACTGGGTGAAACCAAGCAAGGCCGATGCCAACCCCGCGGGCCGCGCGCACTGCGGGCCGCTGCGTGATTCGCGATCCCCCTCAACTTCTTAGCCGGAGATTAGGGGCCGCCGCCTTGGCTTGACAAGCGGCAGGGGCTCGTAGCATCCTCCCGTCGTCGATCGAGGGGGCTGCGGCCTTCGGCGGCGTCCTTCGAACGAAAATTGACAGTCCTCCATGGATGCCCGCTCCAGTGTCTGGGGGCACCTGTGTCCGGTCGAGCACGGCACCCCGGCCGGGCGCGGCGCCGGGGCCGAAACATAACAGCGCGGAGGCGAGACCAATGGCACAATCGAGAGAGAACCTGATCGCCGATCTCCGAGCGAGAGCAACGCGACTCCGGCGCGAGTCGTTGCTCGTCATGAAAGAGATGGGGGCGGGCTGGCTGGGAGGGTCGTTCTCGTCGGCGGACTTCCTGACCGCGCTCTTCTTCTACCGGATGCGGCACGACCCGAAAAACCCGCGGTGGCCGGAGCGGGACCGGCTGATCATCTCGAAAGGGCATTCCTGCGAGTTCTTCTACGCCGCGCTCGCCGACGCCGGGTATATTCCGCGGGAAGAACTCCGGACGTACAGCCATCCGGGCTCGCGGCTGCAGACCCATGTGGATTGCCGGACCCCCGGGATCGATTGCAGCGGGGGCTCCCTGGGGCTGGGGCTCTCCTTCGCGGTCGGATCGGCCATGGGCGCGTACATTCACCCGACAAGCGGCAATCTCTCCGCACAGGTCCGCCGGCAGCCGGCCCGATTCCGGGTGTACTGCGTGTTGGGGGATGGGGAGTGCAACGAGGGACAGGTCTGGGAGGCCGCCGCCAACGCGGCCCACTACCGCCTCGGCAACCTCACGGCCATCGTGGATCACAATCGGTTCCAGTCCACCGGGTCGGTGGAGAAGAAGATGGACATGCTGTCCCTGGCGGAGAAGTTCCGCGCCTTCGGCTGGGAGACCCGGGAGATCGACGGCAACGACATGGATGAGGTGGTCCGCACCCTGGACTGGGCGGTCACCGTCGAACAGAGGCCTCAGGCCCTCATTGCGCGCACGGTCAAGGGGAAAGGCATGCCCTCCCTGGAGAACACGAACTGCCACTTCGTGAAGATCACCGAGGACGTCTTGAAGGTGGGACTCGAGGCCTTGAAGGGGTGAGGTCTGCGGCCGGGCCGAGGACCATGGAGGAGATCCGATTGTGAAAACGACATATCTGCGGGCGAGCAGGGAGCTGGCAGAGAACATGTACGCTGCCCACAACCGCGCGCTCGTCGAGCTGGCGCGGCGGAACGGGCGGATCGTCTCCTGCTACGGGGACTTCCCGCCGGGCGAGGTGGGGGAGGTCTTCGCCAAGGAATGCCCCGACCGGCTGATCGACGTGGGGATCGCCGAGGGGCACCTCATCACCAGCGCCGCCGGCCTCGCGGATGCGGGCTATATCCCCTTCACGCACTGCCATGCGCTGTTCGCGCTGGGCCGCGGGTACAACCAGATCAGGCAGAATGTGGCGTACGACAACCGGAACGTGAAGATCGTCCTGTGCAACGCGGGGGTCGTGTGGGGCGGGATAGGGCCCTCCCACCTGGCGGTGGAGGACGTGGCCGCGCTGCGGGCGGTGCCCAATCTGGCCTTGCTCTCCCCGGCCGACGCCGTCTCGAGCGAGAAGGCCACGCATGCGGCGGCAGCCCACGCCGGCCCGGTGATTCTCCGGCTGCCGGCGGTCGGCGCGTCGTACCCGACCGTGTACACGCCCGATCTGGAATACCGCATCGGCCGGGCGATCTGGCTGCGGGAGGGGGGCGATGTGACGCTCATCGCCACGGGGATTCTGGTGGCGGACGCGCTCGCGGCGGCGGAGGAACTCGGCAAGAAGGGGATTCAGGCGGGCGTGCTGGACGTCCACACGATCAAGCCGCTGGATGAGGAGGCCGTGCTGGCGGCCGCCCGGGCGACCGGGGCCCTGGTCACGGCCGAGGATGCCAGCATCCTGGGAGGGCTGGGGAGCGCCGTGGCGGAGGTCACCACCGAGGCATGCCCCGTCCCGATCCGGCGGGTCGGCGTGAGAGACCAGTTCGGCGATTCCGGCACGTCTGCAGAGCTGAAGGAGTTGTTCGGCCTGACCGCGCCCGCGATCGTGCGGGCAGCGGAAGAAGTCCTGCGAGCAAAGCGGCGGTAGAGACGCGGCGGCCGTCGAAGCCGCGGGCCCGCGCCGTGCGCACTCGCGACGGGCGCCCGCCCTTTCGGGGCGAAGAAACGAGGCGCGAATGAAGGCATTGGTCAAGGCCGAGCCGAAACCGGGGGCGTCGCTTGTTGACATGGCCGCTCCGGACATCGGGCGCGACGAAGTCTTGGTCGAGGTGAAAGCCGCCGCCGTCTGCGGGACCGACATTCACTTCTATCAGTGGGACACGATGGCGGCCAACCTCCCGGTCCGCCTTCCGTTGATTCTCGGCCACGAGTATTCGGGGGATGTCCTGAAGGTGGGCGGCGACGTGCGCGGGCTTGCGCCGGGGGACCGGGTGTCGGTCGAGACGCACGTGCCCTGCGGCACCTGCTATTCCTGCCGGCTCGGCAACGGCCACAATTGCCAGCACATGGAGCTGATCGGCATCACGTACCCAGGGGCCTTCGCCTGGTATGCGAAAGCGCCGGCGAAGGTGGCCTATCGGCTTCCCAGCGGCGTCACATACGACGAGGGGGCGCTGTTCGAGCCGGCCGGGGTGGCCATGCGCGGGGTCGACGAGGCCCGCATCGCCCCCGGCGACGCCGTGGTGGTGGTCGGGTGCGGGCCGATCGGCCTGGTCGCCATTCAGATGGCGCTGGCGGTCGGGGCGGGGGTCGTGATTGCGATCGATGTGAACGAGTTCCGGCTGCAGATGGCGCATCGGGCGGGGGCGCGCACGCTGAACCCGCACCGGGACGACATCGCGGAGCAGGTGGGAATCCTCACGGGACGGCGGGGGGGCGCGGACGTCGTCCTGGAGATCAGCGGTGCCGCGGAGGTATTCGACTACCTGTTCGACATCGTCCGCCTGGAGGGGCGGGTGGTCACCATCGGCCACCCCGCCAAGCCCGTCAGCCTGAATGTCTCCAAGCAGATCAATCAGCGCGGGGTGACGCTCAAGGGGGTCTTCGGCCGGCGGATCTGGGAGACCTGGGAGCACCTCGCGGCGCTGGTGGTCGCCAAGCGGATCGATCTGTTGGCTGTCATCACCCACCGATTTCCCCTCGAGGCGTTTGAGGATGCATTCGGGCAGGTGCACGGCCAGGCGGGCAAGATTCTTTTCATCCCCTAGGATGAGGCGAGTCGCCACCGTGTCGGCGCCATTGCAAGCGCGGACAGTCTCGGCGTAGGCCACCCCCAAGAAGGGGTCGCCGCGGGAGAGAGGGGAACATGCCAGAGCCTACCCCGAAGACAGGCCGGCCGAATCTCCCGAATCGGTTTCGAGGGCCCGCCTAGCCGACATCCGCCGTCGTTTACCGCTCGCTGATCCTGAAAATGGCATCCAGGTTGTTGCCCAAGATCCTGTCCTTCTCGTCCGCGCTCAGGAATGGGCAGTATCGCCGGACGTAGTCCACCGACTGCGTGTAGGTGCAGAACCGCTCGACATTCGGCATATCCGAGCCCCAGATGAGCTTGGAGGCGCCGAACCTGTCCCGCATGTCCTTGATGAGCGCTCGCGCCTCGGGATAGGGATAGTCCCAGACGCCACCCCAGGTGATGGGGAACATAATTTCGAGCCACAGATTGTCGTGGCGGTACGTCGCCAGAACATCGTCTGGGAATTCCCACCTGCCCGAGACGGCGAAGTGGCCCACCGGCGGCCCCATGACCAACACCCACTGAATGTTCTTGAAGCGGGTCATGAGATCCAGGAGGCGCGCCATGTTCGCGATGTGGCTCGCCTTGTCGTAGTTCGGGATCACCGGCGCCTCTAGGAAGACCGGCAGCCGCCATCCGTCGATCGTGGACCAAAAAATGTCGAAACAGCGGTCGTTGAACGCGAGGTCAAAGTTGTACCGGGCGAAGGTGTCGAGGCCGTAATAGACGCCCCGAAGATCGAGCGTGCCATAGGCGCGCTCGAGCTCTTTGAGCACGGGCTCCGTGTGGGCGCGGGGCTCCTCGATATTGAGGAGCGCCGTGAACTTGGCGGAATATTGGCGTTGCGCGAAGGCGTTGTAGTCGTTCATCGCCCCGTACCCCCCTCCGGCCTGCAGGATGCAATGGTCGACTCGCGCGTAGGTCATCTGGGCGAGCATCAGCTCGGGCGGGGCCACGATCTCCTGCATGCCGACGGGCATGTACTGAACGTAGTAGTCCGTGCCGTCGATCGTGAAGTCGAGCTGCCCGTAGCGGCCGACGCGAAAGGCGACCTCCGCGAGTCCGGCCCACGAATTATCCCCCTGGCGGAACAGCAGCGGACCCGTCACTTCCTTGCCGTCGCGGGCTCGGAATACCTTTGCCGCCGGCCGCGTCTGAGTCTTCTGCATGAACTTGCGGTGGATCTCGCGGGATGGATGGCCGCACGCTCCCGCCCAATTCTGAAACACGTGCGCATGCGAGTCGATGATCATGGGTGGCCTCTCCCAGGGGCGGCGCCGTCAGGCGAGCGCGCCGCGGCCGGTTCACGTCGAACACCACGATCCGGCCGCGGCGTCAGTCGCGTCGTCAGCCCAGTTTCTCGAGGTACTCGTCGTAGAGCCGTTGCACCACGCCGTTGACGATCACGTAGGTGCTCCACATGTCGAGGAAGGTCTTCCACGCCACGTCGCCGTACCGGATCGCCCACGTGTTCGGGCGCTTGTCGAAGGGGTGCTTCTCGTCGACGATGTGCGCCCAGCTGGCGTTGCGCTTCGCGAGCGCGATGGCGTCCAGGTCGCCCGTCACGTAGACGGTGGCGCGGCCGGTCCGCACCGGCTCGGCCGCCATGGCTTGCTGGCCGGCCACGGCGATCATTTTGGCTTTGGGAAAGAGCAGGGGCATTCGCTGCTCCTCGCTGGCGCCCGCGTTCACGGAAAAGGTGACATCCGGGCGATTCAGGTCCGCGACGGCCTTGAACTTCTTGGCGTCCTCCTTGCGGACGATGGCCAGGCTCCCCTTCGACCAGAGCGGGCCGATGTAGTTGCAGACGAGCCCCCGCGGCACCGTATACAGGAAATGCCGCCTCCCCCAATTCAGCTTACCGTCCATGGCTGCCCCTCCTTCCCTGTTGATGGCTCCAGTCCGCAGCATCGGCCACGAAGGCACGCGAACTCCGGCCCCCCCGACCGCTTCCTCCGCATCTCACACCAACCCTGCGAGTCCAAATCTGCTCCGGAAGTGATCGGAGGCCCACTTCGCCAGCATCGAGATCAGGAAGATCACGGCGAAATAGAGGAACGCCGCCGACGTCAGGATCTCGATGGGCCCAAACTACATGTTCACGATCTTCAGCGCCTCGTACATCAGGTCCGGAATGGCGATGACCGAGACCAGTGTCGATGACTTGATGACGACGGTCATCTGGTTGACGATCGATGGAGCCATCACCAGCACCACCTGCGGCATCACGATGCGTCGCATGATCTGGAAGTGGCTCATCCCGACAGCCGATCCCGCCTCGCGCTGCCCCTTCGACAGCCCCTCGATGCCCGGGCGGAATGTCTCGGCTAGATAGCCGCTTGACTGCAGGGCGAGGGCGATCACGCCCGCACCCACGACGCTCTTGGGAAACCCGAAAACGGTCGGCCAGACGTAATTGACCCACAGCAGCTGGACGAAGATGGGCGTGGCGCGACAGAACTCGATGTACCCGATCGCCGCGAACCGGAGAAACGGCACATACAGTCGGACCAGACAGGCGATCAAGCCGAGGACGATCGCCAGCAGGAAGACCAGAAAGCACACATACCCGGTGACGGACAGGCCGGACAGGAGGATATTGAGGTTTGCCAGGACCAGCCGATGAAAATTGACCAGCATCGTCCCGCCTCACGCCCAGCCGCGCTGCCGCCAGCGATCCGAGAGCCGCTGGATGAGCTGCGCCGCGATGACGATGATCGCGCAGAAGAGGAGCGCGGCGCCCGTGTAAAGCGGCAGCGGCCGCATCTCGTACACCGTGATCATGGATACTTTGCACATGAGATTCTGGACGGCAATCAGAGAGACGAACGTCGTGGCCTTGAACAGCGCGACGAACTGGTTGAGGGCCTCCGGCAGCATGCGACGGACCGCTTGCGGGGCGACGATCCTCCGCATGATCGTCCACCTGGACATGCCGAGCGACATGGCGGCTTCGACGTGCTCGTGCGGGACGGACAGAATGCCGGCGCGCACCGTCTCGGACACGAACCCGCTGTAGGCGGTTCCAAGCGCGAGGATCGCCGCCGCATACGGGCTGACTGAAGTTCGTCGCCAGAAGCCGGCTGATGATGACGGGGAGGACGTAGTATACCTAGATCAGGAGGACATATTCGGGGGTGTTGCGGAAGAGCTCGGCGTATCCCGTGGACAGCGCGCGCACCGGCCACCGCCCGCTCAGCCTGGCGATGCCGATTGCGGACGCCAGAACCGTCGAGAGCAGCGCCCCCCCAGAAAGATGTAGATGTTCTGCAGGAGGCCGCTCAGCAGGATGATGCGGTCCGCCACCTCGCGCGCGAAGCCCATCTCATGGGTCACCACCAGCATGATTGACCTTGCTCAAGAAGTGGCGCCCGAGCTCCGTCGCCTCCTTCCGGCCAAGGCGCTTCACGCGCAGGGGAGCCTCGATAACGTTTTCGAGGGTGGTCATGTGGGGCCAGAGGTTGAATTGCTGGAAGACCATGCCCAGCTCGGCTCGCATTCGATGGATGTTGGCGGGCTTGTCCGGCATGCGCCGGCCATCCGGCCCGATGCGAAAGCCGATCGGCTTCCCGTCGAGGTAGATCTCGCCGGAGGTCGGCTGCTCCAGGTGGTTCAGGCAGCGCAGGAGCATGCTCTTGCCGGATCCGCTGGCGCCGATGATCGTGAGGACGGAGCCCTCTGGCACATCGAAGGTAATGCCGCGCAGCACCTCGAGCGGGCCGAACGATTTGCGTAACTCAACGACACGGATGATCGGGTCCACGCTCGCCATTCAGGAGGTGAGAGGATGATCGGCGGTAGGTCTCTGGGTTTCGACGATGCCGTGTGTCCGCCCAGCCAGCCGTGGTGGAACTTCTCGGAGCGACACCCGACGTTCGATCTCGGCCCCCTGCCCTTAAACCCATGAAAAGGTTACCCTTCTCGCGGATCGGTGTCAAGGCCGAGAATCGGGCTCCCGGCCGGGGCATTCCCCGGCGCGCGGGCGGGGGACGGCCGGGCATTCTCGGCTCCGGCGTTCCTGGAACGGGGGTGATTGGGATTGACACCACGCGCATCCCCCGATACGCTCCCGTCCAGAACCAGGGGGTGAAGGAGTCAGGGTGAAATGTGCGCTCGGAGGTGAGCATGGGTACCGAGTTCTCTCGCCGCATCTTTCTGAAGACCACTGCGCTGGCGGTTGGCGGCGCAGCCGTCCCCGAGGTGCCGGTGCGCGCCCAGCAGCCGGTTCGCGATATGGCGCAGGGCGCCCCCGCTTCCCGGCCGCCGGAGCGGGACATCGAATTCCGGACGGTGGGAATCATGAGTCCGGGCGATATGGGCTCGGCCGTAGGCCAGACATTGGCCGCGCACGGCTTGAGGGTCATTGCGGCGCTGGGGGAGCGCAGCGCCCGCACGCGCGCGCTGGCCGCCGAGGCCGGCATCGCCGACGTGGGCACGCTGGAGACCCTCGTGCGCGAGGCCGATCTGGTGATGTCCATCCTGGTGCCGGACGCGGCGGTGGAGGCGGCGCGGCGTGTGGCCGAAGCCATGAAGAGCGCAGGGGCCACCCCCCTGTATGCGGATTGCAATTCCATCGCCGTTCAATCCTCCCGGACGATTGGCGAGATTATGCATGCCATCGGGGCGCCCTATGCCGAAGCCTCGATCATCGGCGCGCCGCCGCGCGTGCCGAACAAGACCCGCATCTATACCTCGGGCCCCCATGCGCAAGAGTTCGCCCAGCTGAACCGGTTCGGGCTGGATGTGCGCGTCATCGGGCCGGAGGAGGGCAAGGCCAAAGCCATCAAGATCTGCTATTCCACCGTCACCAAGGGCACCCAGGCGCTCTGCACGGAATCGCTCGTCTCGGCAAAGCGGCTGGGCGTGTTCGGCGTATTGATGACCGAGCTCGAAACCAGCCAGCAGGGCCTGCTCGCGTTTGCGCAGAGTGGCCTCCAGCAGATGCCCCCCAAGGCCCATCGCTGGGTCGGCGAGATGCACGAACTCGCCGCAACCTATCAGGATTTGGGCCTCACCCCCCGGATGCTGGCTGGAGCCGCGGACATGTATCGGGACGTGAGCCAGACAGCGCTGGGCCGGGAGTCTCCCGAAGGCCAGCGCCAAATGCACCGCTCTTTCGATGAGTTCATCGCCATGCTCGAGCGAGACATGCCGCACCGCTGACGTTCCGGCGGCCCGTTACCCCGGCCTGTTGGTGCCCGGCCCTGCGGCGGCGATTCGCTCGTGAATCACATTGACGGCGCTGCGCGACCGTGCTAGGAAACAGGCCTCCGGCTTCGGGGCTGCGCAGTCGAAAGGCGACGGAGGCTCAGGGCATGACCATCGTGGCGATTTCCCGGGAGATGGGGAGCGGGGGCTACGAGATCGGCGCCGCCGTCGCGAAGGCGCTGCACTTCGAGTACGTGGATCGGCAGATCCTCCTGCAGGCCGCGCAGACCTACGGGGTGCCGGAGGCCAAGCTAGTCGACGCGGTGGCGCGCCGGTTCTCAGTCTGGGAGCGCGTGGATGCCGAGCGGCGCTGTTACCTCACCTTCATGGAGGCGGCCTACTTCGCCTTTGCAGAGCGGGGGAATCTGGTCACGGCTAGTCGCAGCGGCCCGTTCTTCGTCCGGGACGTCAGCCACGCCTTCAAAGTGCGAATCACGGCCCCTGTCGAGGTGCGCGTGCAGCGGATCATGGGGCAGGAGCGGCTGGACCACAAGGCCGCCACGGCCAAGGTGCGCGCCTATGATCGGGAGATGGCCGGGCGCATCGACTACCTATTTGGAGTGGACTGGACGCTTCCCGAGAACTACGACCTGGTGCTCAACACCCGCGACGGCGCCTGGGACTTCTACACCGACTTCCTGGCGACGGCGGCCCGCCATCCGCGGTACCAGCCCACGCTGGACTCACTGCAGCGGATCAGCGACCTCAGCCTGGCGGCGCGGGCGCGCGCGGCCATCGCCGCAGATCCGGAAACCCAGGATCTCACGGTCAAGGTGACCGCCCGGACCGGCCACGTGGTGCTGCAAGCCGTCGTGTTCAGTCCGGCCGAGCTCGAGACGGCCGCTGCGGTGGCGAAGCGGGTGCCGGGGGTGGCGGCCGTCTCCTGCGAGGGGGAGGCGGTTCCCCGGGTGTACCCGGGTCCGATCATGTAACCCAGACCGGGGCAGCGCCGCGGCGGAAGGCGCACCGGACGCCGCCAGCATTCCGTCGGTGATAGTCATCCAGGAATCCGACGGCCGCGGTCCGCGCATGCCGGCGCAGGCGCAGGCTGGCCCAACGATTCTGATCGGGATAGAGCGGGTGGATGACGCAGTCTGCAGGGCCCCGTGACGGGGAAAGTCGAAGGGATATCGCGACCAGAGTTCGCATCGCCCGGGCACCCGGCGCCCCCGAGGGAGACCCGGCGCCGGACCGGGCCGCCGCGTCGCGGCGGCGCGGACCGAGGCCGTGGTGAGGTCAACCGGGCCCCATCGTTTTCATGCCGCCCTGCGGGTGACGAACGCCGCCAGCTTCCTCTTCAACTCTTCGAGCGCGCTCTTCCTCCTGTTCCCCGTCTACCTCCAGCGGCTGGGCGGGTCCCCCGCGCAGATTGGCCTGGTGGCTGGCCTCCTGCGGGCCGGCTCGCTGATCGCCCGCCCGGTGGGGGGCCGGCTGCTGGATCGCATCGGCCGGCGCCTGGTGATCGGGGCGGGGACGCTCCTGGCGCTTCTGGGCATCCTGTCCCTGTTCATGTTCCCGCGCCTCGGCGCGATCTTTTTTGCCTGGCGCGTCCTGCAAGGGATGGGAACCTCCTGCATCGACTCCGGCCTGGGCGCTGTGGTAGCGGACCTGAGTCCGCCGGGAGCGCGTGTCCAGGTGTACGCCTTCTACACCGTCTCCATCAACCTGGCATCTGCCCTCATGCCCGGCCTGGGGGAGGCCATCGTCCGCCGGGCCGGCTTCTTCCCGTTGTTCGGTGTCGCCGGTCTCGCGCTGGCCGCATGCTTCTTCCTGGTCCTGCGGCTGCCGGAAACGGCCCGGCCGCACGCCGAGCGGCCGGTGTCCCACCAGGGGATCCTGCCCGAGTCGGGTCCGCTCCTGCTGGGGAGCGTGCTGATCGGCTGGGGCTTCGGCACGCTGTCGACGTTCGTCCCCGTGGTGCGGATCGCCGCCGCGCCGGGGCGGGTCGGCCTGTTCTTCTTCGCCTACTTCGTCGGGCTGGTGGTGGTGCGCCTGGCAGGGGGGCTCGGGATGAGCCGACTGGTGCAGCCGGCGATGCTCTTGCCCGCGTACGGGGTCTTGGCCGCCGGCCTGGCGGCGCTGCCGCTCGGCCGCGGGGTGTTCCGCCTGATTCTGGTCGGCCTCGTCTGCGGCGCGGCGCACGGGGTCGTCATGCCGGTGCTGTTTGCCCTCCTGTTGATCGGCCTGTCGCGCGATCGTCGCGGGTGGGCCGTGGCGCTCTTCTCGGCGGCCTACGACCTGGGCGTGGTCCTGGCTTCCGTGGGCTTGGGTGCGATCGCGGAGTGGATCGGCTATCGCGGCATCTTCGGGGTCGCGGCGGCCGTTCTGATCCTGGGGGCGGGCGCGGCCCACATGTGGGGACACCGATGAGGGCCATGCGGGATCGCCAGCCGAGGCGGCCTACCGGCTGACCTTCTAGAACGGGACCGGCATCGTGGTCCAGGGCTACGACGATCTCGGCGACGCCGTTCGCTACCCGGGGTATGGCGGGATGGTCACCATCTCCCTGGTCAGCGAGGCCTGCCCCGTGGCGGCCCAACTCAAGATGGTGTGACCGGCCCAGGGGTAGGCATCGCCCTTGAGGCGGTTGGTCGTCCATTGGAGCGGCTGCAAGTTCACGAGGTCATCGGTCCCGCCCAGAGCTACCGGCCGGATGTGGTCGATCTCCCAACCGAGCTGGGACGAGGTGTCCCCGTACCGGAGGAGCGAGATGATCTCGCCGCAGCTGTCCTCGCAAAAAAAAGCGGTAGCCGTGCCGCTCGGAGATCGGACGGCCTTTCTGCCATACCTGCTCGATCAGGTCCTCGGCAAAGGGTCGGCCCTGGCAGTCGGTGTTGAAGGCGCGTCTCATGCTCCTCCCCGCTCTTTCGCTCATCGTGCTCCCGCCTCGGCCACGGTTGCCCTTTAGAGTGCCGGGCTGTTCCGCTCGAAGGACGTCGCCAGGATCCGGCGCAGCTGGGCCACGGCGGCCTCGTCGGGAATCGCGCGCACAATCACCCGGACCGTGAACCCGCAATGCCGGCAGCGCTTGTACCGGTAGACCCATCGTACAGTGTCGTGCGACGTCCCGATTTCTTCCATGTCCGAATAGCAGCAGGGCTTGGGCCGGGCGGGGGAGATGATACGCCTCGGGTACAGGTTCTGGGGTTTCTTCCGATCCGTGTACTCGACGATCGTGGCCATGGGCTGCCCCCGATATGGATGGTGCGAGTGAACTCGTTGCCTGAAACCTAGCCGTGCGCTGGGCGGTCGCCGGGCCTGCTCGGCGTCCGGGAAGAGCCGCAGCCTTGGACCCCACCGTCGGGGCCGCTCACCCGGCCTCCGCCCCTGTTCCGCTCTGTGGCAGGTCCCGTTCCGCCTCGCGTCCCCGTCGCCGGGGGAGATTGGAGTTCTCGGCGGCGGCGCGGTCCCGCGTCAGCAGGCCAATCACCCCCTGCAGCTCGGCCAGCGCGCACGGCTTCCCCAGGATCGCGTCCACGGATGTGCGTTCCAGCTGGTCGGGTGGAATGGTCTGCGCGGCCCCGGTCACGAGGACCACCGGAAGGTGCGGATGCATGGCTTTCGCGAGCCGGGCCACATCCCACCCCGTGACCCCCGGCATCTCGAGGTCCGTCATCACCAGGTCCACCGGCTGCTGCCGGAGGAGCGCGAGCCCGGTGGGACCGCTCTCAGCCTCGGCCACCGTGTGGCCGAGGAATCGGAGCAGGTATCCGATGGTGCTGCGGTAGGAGGGGTCGTCGTCGATGACAAGGAGGCGTCGGGGCGTCGGTCTGGCCTCTCTCATGGCGTCCTCCGTTGCGGGGCTCGGGGCGGAGCTTTTCTGGGGACACGATTCCGCTGACACGTCCGGGCCGCCGGGACGGGGAAGCGCGCCCCGCGGGACCGCGCCGGTCGCCGGCGGGCTCGGTGCTTCTTAGCGGCTTTCGGCGCTAGCGCTCCTCCTGATCCGGGTGGCCAGCCTTCCGAATGCCTTGATTCTGTCCTGTCTGCGTTCAGTGGGGAGGAGGAGATCGCCCCTTCTGGCCCTAGGGGAAGCCCCCCTTTGGCCACGACCTCCCTACGTTCCGTGCGTCTTCGACAGAAGCAACTGCTCAGCTGTCTTGCGCGCGAGGAGGTGTCCTAGATCCCCATGGCAGGGGAGAGTCTGGACGAGATCGGAACAAAGGGAGAATACCCAGTGCGGGATGGGGTGTCTGTTCAATTTTGCACACATTCGGGGAGAATCGGAGGAGGGACCGCCCGGCGGCGGGCTGTGGCGGCCGTCAGTCGTGCAGGATGACGTTCAGGAGCCCGCTGTGGACCTCCAGCCCGCCGTTGTAGTCGATGAACCCCAGCTTGCGGAACTTGTTCATGAAGGCGCTGACCCGTGCGCGGGTGGTGCCGATCATGTCCGCGAGAGTCTCCTGGCTGACCTGCGGCAGGATCGTCTCCGGCCGCCCCTCCTTGCCGAAATTGGCCAGCAGGAGCAGCGCCCGCGCCAGCCGCTTCTCCGCCGAATTGAACAGCTGGTCCACCAGATCCTCTTCAATGCGGACGTTGCGGGCGAGCAGGTGGGTGATGAACCGGGCGGCGAAGGCGGGCTCGGTGTGGAGCACCTGCACCATGGCCGCCTTCTCGATCCGCAGGATGGCGCAGGGCGTCAGCGTGGTGGCGGTCGCCATCCGCAGCGGCTGCACGACCAGGCAGCCCTCCCCGAAGAAGGCGCCTTCGTCCAGCAGGGCCACGACCGCCTCCTTGCCGTGCCGGGAGACGACCGTCAGCTTGATTTTCCCCTTCTGGAGGAAGAACACGGCATCCGCCGCATCCCCTTGCGCAAAGACGACCTCGTTCTTGCGGTACTCGAGGCTCGTGCGGCCCTCCCCGACCCTGGCCAGGAAGGCCGCCGGATCGAACGGCCCGGGGGTCGGCGTCGGCCCCCGGCCCCGGGCGCGCTGCGGGGTTCGGCCCGTCGGCTTCGTCTGGGGACTCATGAGACGCCTCCCGCGCCCGACCCGGAGACCGGCGGGTGTTGTCTCGCCTCCAGCTCCTCCGCGCGGTGCCGGCCGGATAGATGCAACAAGGAATCGGGTCGCCCATGCCACCCGCCACCGGCGACAGAAGGGGAGCGTTGCAAAAAAAATCCTACCGAAGGCAGGGGCCGCCTGTCAAGCGGATTCACCGGCGCTGGTCTGTAGAGTAAACAGACATGGGTGACACTTCTTGGACCCTGCGGTAGAACAGGGTTGCCCAACCAGGAAGGAGGTCACCCATGTCGATGCCGATTCTCACCCCAGAGCAGCAGATCCGTCAACGGTACGCCTGGTTCGAGGAGGCCGAACGGGTGGGGAATATGAGCCTCGCCTGTAAACGCCTCGGGATCGCGCGGAAGACCTACTACAAGTGGCGCAGCCGCTTCGCTGAAGCCCGGGGCGATCGGCGGGCCCTCCTGGACCGCTCCCGCCGCCCCCATCGGCCCCGGCACCGCTTCGGACGGTTCCCCGCAACGTCTCCGCTGAGAATATGTTGTCACGGCATGTCTAAGCCACTTACAATAACATAATGGTAACCTCGCGTGATCCAGTGAGGAGGGGGCGATCTTTCTTCGCGTGTCCCAGCGCCCGGAAACTCCTGCGAATCGGGAGGAGGCCCGGGACAGGAGCCGAACTTTGGCGTGGGATATTCTCCATGCAAATCGTGAGAACAGCCGGGCCGCGGGCGGGAGCCGTCCGCACCCAGGGCGCCCAGCCGGTTGAGCACAGGGAAAGGGAGAAGGGCAATGGTCGAAACACCACCACATTTCGAAAGGCCGAGGCTGGTTGCAGGCGGAGAAGGGAAGCCCCTCCCGGGCGGCCGTCCGCTGAGACTCATCCTGGCCGCGGTGATCGTCGTCATCGCTCTCCTGGCGGTCATCTCGGGGTGGATCCAGAAGGGGCTGTGGATGCAGCAGCTCGGCTTTGCCGGGATTTTCTGGACACTCCTGTCGGTGCGCTGCGGACTGTTTTGCGCGGCGTTCGTCGTCGTGCTGCTGTACCTGTGGATCAACCTTCGCCTTGCGGCGAGAAACAGCCCCGGTTTCCGTGTGGGGAATGTGACCACCGATTCCAGCGTGGTCGTGGAACTCGGCGTCGAGATCCCACCCACGGTCGTGAAGCTGGCCACGGCCGCGGTCGCCGCGGTCGCCGCTATCCTCTTCGGGCTCCTGTTCTATGCGCAGTGGGACACCTATCTGCGCTTCCGGTATGGCGGCGCCTTCGGGCTGGCCGACCCGCTCTTCCGGGTCGACGTCGGGTACTACCTCTTCCGTCTCCCCTTTTGGGAGCTCGTGCAGAGCAGCTTGGCCGCATTGGCGCTGATCACATTCCTGGCCGTCCTGGTCGTCTCGGTGTATTTCGGGGCGCTGCGGCTCGGCCCCGGGGGCCAGGTGGAGGGCCGGAGCGCCACGGCCGTGTCCCATCTGGCCATCCTGCTCTTCGTCCTGGTCGCCAGCTGGGGGTGGGGGTTCTACCTGGACCACTACGAGCTCGTCTACTCCACGCAGGGTGTCGTGTACGGCGCCGGCTACACGGCGGACCACGTGACCCGGATCGCCTTCTGGGTGATGCTCGGCGCCTCGGCGGCCCTCTGCGCCCTGCTGGCGGTCGCGGTCGTCCGGCCACGGGTTCGACCGATCGTGATCGCGTCGGGGGTCTACGTGGCGTTGTACATCCTCGGAATCATGCTCCTGCCGAACCTCTTCCAGCGATTCACGGTCCAGCCGAGCGAGCTGGCCCTCGAAACCCCGTACCTCGCGCACAACATCGAGTACACGCGCAAAGCCTACCGCCTCGACGCCATCCAGGAGACCTCCTACCCGGCCCTGCCGGACCTGACCGCCGACGTGATTGCGCGCAATGAGGACACCATCCAGAACATCCGGCTCTGGGACTGGCGTCCGCTGCTGCAGATGTACCAGCAGGCCCAGGAGATCCGGCTCTACTACCAGTTCTACCAGGTGGATGTGGACCGCTACCACCTGGCGGATGGGTACCACCAGGTGATGCTGTCCGCCCGCGAGCTGTCCGCGCAGCTCCCCGCCGAGGCCCAGACCTGGGTGAACCAGGAGCTGCAGTTCACCCACGGCTACGGCGTCGCCATGAGCTTCGTCTCGAAGGCGGTCGGGGGCGGCTTCCCGCAGTACCTCATCGAGAACATCCCTCCCGAGTCCGCCTACGGCCTCCCCATCACCCAGCCGTCCATCTACTACGGCAGGTCGATGCCGGGCTACCGGATCGTCGCGACCGGGGTCAAGGAGCTCGACTACCCCAAGGGGAATCAGAACGTCTACACGAGTTACACCGGCACGGGCGGCATCCCGCTGGACCGCCTGTGGAAGCGGCTCCTGTTCGCCTGGACCCAATCCGACCCCAACATCCTGCTCACCTCGTATCTCCGGCCGGAGAGCCGGATTCAGCTCTGGCGGAACGTGTCCACCCGGGTGGCGCAGATCGCGCCGTTCCTGCAGCTCGACGGCGACCCGTACGCCGTGGTGAGCGAGGGCAAGCTGTACTGGATCCAGGATGCCTACACCGTCTCGGACCACTTCCCCTACGCCAGCCCCCACGCGGCGGGCTTCATGCAATCGCTGAACTACATCCGGAACTCCGTCAAGGTCGTGGTGGACATGTACGACGGCACGGTCCGGTTCTACGTCATGGATCCGACCGACCCCGTGTTGGCCGTCTACCGGCGGGCGTTCCCGGGCGTGTTCCAGGACCTGAGTCAGCTGTCGGCGGACCTGCGGGCCCACCTGCGGTACCCGGAGGACCTCTTCGCCATCCAGGCCGACCTGTACCGGACCTTCCACATGACGGTGCCGCAGGTCTTCTATAACCGGGAGGATCTCTGGGTGCCCCCCCAGGAGGAGTATGCGGGCAACACTCTCCCCATGCGGCCGTACTACATCCTGATGAAGCTCCCCGGCAGCGACCAGCTCGAGTACCTGCTCATGACCCCCTTCACGCCCCAGAACCGGGACAACATGATCGCCTGGATGGCCGTCCGGTGCGATGCGCCCGAGTACGGGAAGATGCTGTTCTACCAGCTCCCCAAGGAGAAGCTGATCTACGGCCCGATGCAGATCGAGGCGATGATCGATCAGAACACCACGATCTCCGAGCAGCTGAGCCTCTGGGACCAGAAGGGGTCGCGGGTCATCCGCGGGAACCTCATCCCGGTGCCGATCGAGAACTCCTTCCTGTATGTGGTGCCGGTGTACCTCACGGCGGCCGGCACGAACTTCCCCCAGCTCAAGCGCGTCATCGTGATTGCGGGGGACAAGGTGGCGATGGAGCCGACCCTCGATGAGGCCGTCCAGGCCGTCTTCGGGACCCAGCCCCCCGGGACGCCCGCGCAGGCGGTCCGCCCGCAGCCGGAATTGGGCCAGGCGCAGGCACAGTTCGAGGCGGCCCAGCAGGCCATGCAGCAGGGGAACTGGGCAAGCTTCGGCAAGGCGATGGAGGCGCTCAAGCACGTGCTGACCGGCCCGGCGCGATAGGGCCCACTCGCTGCCGCGGCTTCGCGGATCGCCCGTGCGCACAGTCGCCGGACTCGTGACATGCCTCCGAAGGCGTCGGCCACGGTCAGAGGAGCGACCATGAAGATCAACTCAAAGGACTTCCGCGTGCGGCCGGGAGAGAATGTGACGCTCAGGGCGCGGGCGACGGCCGTGAAGCCCTTCTACAAGTCCAAGAAGCAGTATCAAAAACTCCTGCAGGAGCACGTCGAGGAGCTGAGCGCGCTGCAGCACCTGCACTACGCGTCCAACCAGTATGCGGTGCTGTTGATTTTCCAGGCGATGGACGCCGCCGGCAAGGACGGAGCCATCCGACACGTCATGTCCGGGGTCAATCCGCAGGGCTGCCAGGTGTTCAGTTTCAAACAGCCGAGTGCCGAAGAGCTGAAGCACGATTTTCTCTGGCGCACGACCCGGTGTCTGCCGGAACGGGGGCGGATCGGCATCTTCAACCGCTCCTACTACGAGGAGGTGCTCGTCGTGCGCGTGCATCCGGAGATCCTTCGCGGCCAGGGGCTCCCGGACGAGCTGCTCGACGAGAAGACCGTCTGGAAGGGACGGTATCGCTCCATCGTGGACCTGGAGGCGCACCTGCACCGCAACGGCACCCGGATCATCAAGTTCTATCTTCACCTCTCGCCGGAAGAGCAGCGCCGGCGGTTCCTAGAGCGGATCGATGAGCCCGAGAAGAATTGGAAGTTCAGCCAGGCCGACATCGAAGAGCGGAAGCTCTGGAGGCAATACACGAAGGCGTACGAAGAGTGCCTGAGCGAAACCAGCACGGAACACGGGCCGTGGTACATCGTGCCGGCCGACGATAAGGAAAATGCCCGGCTGATCATCTCGCAGATCATCATCGAGGCGATGAAAGCGCTCAAGATGCGTTACCCGGAGCCGACGGCGGCGCGGCGGAAAGAATTGTCGTCGATTCGAAAGCAGCTCGCGAAGTAGGCGCAGGCGTCCCGCAGCCGTCATCGCCTGCCCGGGTCCCGAGTGCCGCAGAGCAGAGGGTGGACGCGCCGGCGGGCGCAGTCGGAGGGGCTCTCGCGGCGCTGCCGGCGCATCTTCGAGTCTGCCGCGAAGGAGCGACGCCATGAGTGAGCAGCACGATCACAGGAAGAGCATCGTCGAACAGTTCACGCTCCAGGCTGCTCCGTTCGCCCAAAAGATGGCGCTGTCGACGGAACAGGCGCCCCAGCTCTACCGCGAGCTGAGCGGGCTCGCGAGCACCGATACGGTGCTCGACGTTGCCTGCGGCCCCGGACTGGTGGCCTGCGCCTTCGCCGGCATCGCCCGGCACGTGACCGGCCTCGACATCACCCCCGCCATGATCGCGCAGGCCCAGAAACTCCAGGCGGAACGGGGGCTGCGGAATCTCACGTGGAAGCTGGGCGAGGCGATCCCCCTCCCATTCTCCGACAACGCCTTCTCCCTGGTCTTTACGCGCTTCTCTTTCCATCACTTCGTCGACCCGGCTGCGGTGCTGCGAGAGATGCTGCGGGTCTGCCTTCCGGACGGCACGGTCATGGTTGCGGACGTGGCCCTGCCGCCTGACAAGGTCGACGCCTACAACCGGCTGGAGCGGCTGCGCGACCCCTCCCACACCCGCGCGCTCACCCCCGGCGAACTCGCCGCCACGGCCCAGCAGGCCGGGCTGCGGGAGATCCGCACCGGTTTCCACCAGGTGGAGTTGGAGCTGGAGCGCCAGCTCCAGGCCTCGTTCCCCCTGCCGGGGGACGAGGAGAAGATTCGACGGCTGTTCCGGGAGGATCTGGGCCGCGATGCCCTGGGGGTGGGGGCCCATCTGCGCGGAGCAGAGATCTGGTATGCGATACCGGTCCTGGCCCTGGCCGGGAAGAAATAGAGGAGGGGGAGCATCCGCGATTTCGACACCAGCATCCTGTGGGCCGCGTGGACCCTATCCATCTACGCGGGAGACCAATCCCATTCTGGACATGACCCTGCTGAAGTCCACCCCCTTCCTGGCGGCCAATCTCTACAACATGATGGTCGGGGCGGGCATCTTCGGGGTGGTCTCCTCATGCCGATCGGCAAGCAGGGCTGGGGACCGGTGGTGGCGCGCTGACGCGCGCCGGGGTGCGGTGCAAGGCGGGGGTCGTCAGGATGCTGTAGTCCCGCGTTGAATGGGGGGTGCCGCATGAAAAAGGCAGAGATGACGTTCTCGCGAGCGGGTGAGAGCCGCCCTCGATCACCAGGAGCCCGATCGCGTGCCGATCGATCTGGGCCAGGCGGTTGGCGACGGGATCACCCTCACCGCCTATCGGAACCTCCTCCGGCACCTGGGGATGGACGACCAATCGATCCAGGTGAAGGACCGGCGCGGCCAGACGGCGAGAGTCGATGAGGCGGTCCTCCGGCGATTTCGGGTGGATGTGCGCGGCATCGGGTTGAGCGGCCCGGAGAACCGGACGGACGTCTCGGCTGGATGACCGGACGTACCAGGATGAGTGGGGAGTCGTCCGGACCATGCCGCCAGGGGCGTTTTATTTCGATCTGATCCGCGCCCCTCTCGCCGAGGCCGCCGGCCTGTCCACCATCGACTGCTACCGCTGGCCGGACCCCCACGACCCGGGACGGACCCGCGGCCTTGGCGAGAGGGCCCGCCGCCTCCACCGCGAGACCGAGTATGCGGTCGTCGTGGATCTGAACTGCTCCTTCTTCCTGCGCTGCTGCGAGCTGCGGGGCTGGGAGAATTTCTACATGGATCTCGTCTCCGACGTCGAGTTCGCCGAGGCGCTGATGGACCGCTACCTCGACTTCCGCCTGGCCGTGGCGGGCCGGGCGCTCCAGGAGGTGGAGGATCACGTCGACGTCGTCATGGTGTCGAGCGACGACCTGGGGGGGACCGTCCAGACGCTGATCTCGCCGGCGCTTTATCGATCCCTCATCAAGCCCCGCCAGCAGCGGACCTTCGATTTCTTCAAGGCGCGCACCGATGCCAAGCTGTACTTCCATACCGACGGAGCCGTGTACCCGCTGATCCCCGATTTCATCGAATTGGGGGTGGACGCGCTCAACCCGATCCAGGTGTCGGCCGCGGGCATGGGCGACACCAGAAAATTGAAGGCGGAGTTCGGGGACACGCTGACGTTCTGGGGGGCCATCGACACGCACCGGGTGCTCCCCTACGGCACCCCGCAAGCGGTGCGGGAGGAGGTCAGGGGTCGCATCCGGGACCTGGGGCCGGGCGGCGGCTACGTCGTCTGCCCCGTCCACAACATCCAGCCGGAGGTGCCGCCGGAGAACGTCGTCGCCATGTACGACGCGGCCTACGAGTTCGGCCGGTACCCGCTGCAGGTGTAGGCGCCCCCCAGCGCTCGGAAGCCCTCCGGCTTCCTCGGGGGGACGTTGTTGACTCAGTTGACATACTTCATCGCAGGGACTCGAGCGGCTTCAGGATGGCAACATGTTCGGATGGCCCGCACATCCGCCCTCGGGCCGGCTGGCCCGCGTGACATTTCAGAAAGGCTCTGCTATAAGGGCTCGACGCCCATAGGCCGCCCGTTTCGATCTCTGTTGATCTGCACGCAGGGAGGTGCGCCGTGGCACAGGAGTTCCAGTCTCCGTCCAAGATCATCACCGGCGACGGATCCGCCAGGGAAGTCGGCGCTCAAGCCAAGGCCCTGGGTGCCAGGCGGGTGGTCCTGGTGACCGACAAGATTTTGCACGGGAAGACCGATGCCGTGTCGAGCGCAGTGGCGTGCCTGAAAGATTCCGGCCTCGCCGTCGAGGTCTTCGACGATGTCGAGCCCGATCCCATGGTCGGCACCGCGCGGCGCAGCGCTGAGTTCTCGCGCACGGTTGCGCCGGATCTGGTGGTCGGGCTGGGCGGGGGGAGCCCGCTTGACATCGCCAAGGCGACGGCGGCCATTCTGGCGAATCAAACACCCCTGGAGCAGATGTGGGGGGTCGGAAACGTCCCGCAGCCGGCCCTCCCTATGATCCTGCTGCCCACGACGGCGGGAACCGGCAGCGAGGTCACGCCGAACTGCATCCTGGCCGATGTCAAGGCCGATGGCGGGCACATGAAGAAAGGAATCGTCAGCCCGCACATCCTGGCGCGGACGGCGATCGTGGATCCGCTTCTCACCGCCACCGCCCCGCCCGCCGTGACCGCAGCCGCCGGGATGGATGCCTTGACGCATGCCGTTGAGACTTACGTCTCGCGGAGCGCCCAGCCCTTGACGATGCCCTTGGCGCTGGAAGCCATCCGGCTGATCGGCAGGTACCTGCGCCGTGCGGTCGCCAACGGGGGCGACCTCGAGGCGCGGCGCCACATGGCCAACGCCAGCATGATGGCGGGCCTGGCCTTCGCCAACGGGTTCCTGGGGGGCGTGCATGCCATCGCCATGGCGATGGGCGGCCAGTTCGGCGTGGCGCACGGCGTCGCCAACGCCCTGATGCTTCCCTACGTCATGGAGTTCAACGAAATGGCCGCCACGGAGAAATTCGCCAGGATCGCCGAGGCGCTGGGCGAGCCCACCGAGGGCCTCTCCCTGCGGGAGGCGGCCCGCTGCGCGGCACAGGCCGTCCACCAGCTCGTCATGGATGTCGGGCTGCCGCACATCCTGGCGGACGTCAAGATCTCGAAGGAGGGACTCCCGGCGCTGGCCGAGGAGTCATTCAGCAACCAGCGACTGCTCAAGAACAACCCGCGGACTGCGACCGTCCAGGACCTGCGCGGCATCTTGGAGGCGGCGTCCGGCGCGAAGGGCTGACCTCGGTTCCGGGTCGGCGGCCCCACGTTTTCCCGGCCGGTCGGAGCACTGCGGGCGGGATTCGACCCCCCCGGGGGGCGTCGGATCCGATCCGGCATGGCGCGCCAGAACTTTTGCCGTCCCCGCCTTGGCCCCTGCATCCCCCGGTACCACGTGGTCGTGCCGATTCGCTACCGGGCGATCCGACACCCGGCAGCGGCCAAGCGCCAGGGATGGACCTCCAGCCTGAGCCAGACGGATGCCTGCCTGGAAGTTCCCGAGTTGCTGCCCCTCCACGCGTCTTTGGCGAGCATCTCCCGGAGCAACGGGAAGCTCTGCACAGTTTTTGGCGAGCAGAAGGTGCTCACGGTAGGCGCTCGGCAGAGCGCCCATGCGAACCTTTGCGAGCGTTCCCCGGCGTGTGTCACTTTCGCCAACCCCTGCCAAAAGTATCCACCGACATCGGATGGGCCAAATGACAAAGAGTTAGCGCACTGTCGGCGCCGCCCTCGCGCCCGCTTGGCCTGCCATTGGCACGCGCCGCTCGTTCCTTGATCTGCCCTTCGTCCGGCTGCGGCCCAGCGTTTTCGGCTACTTTCCTCCCGCGTGGACCCGGGAGGTCCGGTGGCATGCTCCGTGCGTACCCAGGGCGCATGCGCGTCAGGGAAGAGGACCATCAACCCCCGGCGGCATCCAGGAGAGTCCGCCCGGCGTCAGCCGCGGGCTTCACGACCAGAGGGCAGATCGAGAGGAGGCGCGATGCCGACCATTGTGCAGTACACGGACCGGAAACAGCCCGAGAACCACTACCCGGAGCGCATCATCTCACCGCCGCAGTCGGGACCCTGCTGCTTCTCGGACATGGAGGAGATTGGCGAGCCCCTGCGGGACGGCAACTGGGAGTATGTATACAAACGCTGCCGGACGTGCGGGTTCACCGTGCGGGTGATGCTGCGTGAGCTCCCCGATGAGGCGCTTGTTGCCGAGCTGCGAAAGATCCTGGCGGTCTCCTTCCAGCGGAATGTGCCGGTGTTCTGATGCGCGGGCGACCGCAGTGGGGAAGGAGATCGAGATGAACATCGGGGAGCCCTGAGCACCTGGGTCCGGCAACTCCTCTCCCGCCCCCGGCAGACCCATACGGCCCCGACCTGGAAGTGCGGGTGTGGGACCTATGCACTGGTCCGACCCGCCAGCGCCGACGCCGCGGAGCTGGGGCCGCAGATCTGCCAGCGCGGCCTCCTGGATCAGAGCATTCGAGTCTTCGGGGGTGTGCTGCTCTGGGGGCGGGTGGTCCAGCACGAGCGCGGATACCGGGCCGAGTATGCGCGGCCGCTGTCGCTGCTGGCGGATCCGACCCTCTCCCGGAGAGGCTTCATCCCGACTATGCTTGATGCGGCCGCGGAGCGCTACTCCCTTCGGATCGTCGGCTGTGTCGAGGACCTCGTCCGGCGCGCCGGACGGCCCGCCTCTCCTGCGAATTCCCGCCCTGATCCGATGTCCAATACCTCGCCAAGATCGCCCAGTTTCGAAATCCGAATTTCCACATTCGAAATTGCCTCGGGCCGGTCTCGCCTCGCCTCAATTCCTCCTCCCGACATTCGCGGGACCGGGCGTAGACGGGGCGGACAGGCGATGGTATGATCCGGCAACTGCAGGCGCAAGATCCCCGGAAAACAGCTTCATCGAGAGGACCAAGGAGAAGCGCGATGGGCAGACTGGAAGGTCAGGCGGCCATCATCATGGGTGCAAGCAGCGGCATGGGACGGGCGACCGCACTCGCCTTTGCCCAAGAAGGGGCGAAGATCGTGATCGCGGCCCGACGGCAGGCCGAGATCGAGAAACTGGGCGCGGAGATCACGCAGGCCGGCGGGCAGGTGGTGGCAATGGCGGCGGACGTGAGCAGGCGTCCGGATGTGGATGCGGTTGTGCGCACGGCCGTGGATCGGTTCGGCAGAGTGGACGTCCTCGTGAACTCCGCCGGGGTGAACACCCGGGACCGGCAGCTCGACCGCCTCGACCAGGCCGGCTGGGACCGGATCATCGCCATCAACCTGACCGGAGCTCTGCACTGCACGCAGGCCGTCCTGTCGAGGATGCGCGAGCAGAAGGGCGGGCTCATCATCCACGTCACTTCCATCTCGGGGCTCTGGGGGGACCTCTCCGGCCCGGCCTACCAGGCCAGCAAGCACGGCCTGGTGGGGCTGGCCAACGCCACGATGATGGAAGAGCGGCTCAACGGCATCCGCGTCACGCTCATCTATCCCGGCCTCTGCGACACGCCCATCCTGGACAACCGGCCGGTGCCGCCGACCCGGGAGCAGCGCGCCCTGATGATGAAGCCGGAGGACATCGCCCAGGCCTGCGTGTTTGCCGCCAGCCTGCCGCCCCGGACCTACGTCTCGGATCTGGTGCTGATGCCGGGTGCGCTCCAGTGCAACGGGCACCCGATGGCATAGGCGGAGGGGAGACCTTTCATCTGGTGGCGCTTGGCACTCCCGAATCCTCGTTCCTCTGACGCCGCCCTGCGTCGAGAACGAGAAATCGCTCGAGTGTTGCACAGGTCGGACGAGATGGCACGGAGGAGGCAGGGGCAGGCCGCCGCTCCTATGCGTCCCGAACCAGAGAATCCCAACGCCAACCTGGAGGGAGCGGGGTGACGTACCGACTGGGTGTCTTGGCCGGAGACGGAATCGGTCCAGAGATTGTTGAAGCCACGCTGTCCGTTTTGGAGGCGCTGCGGCGAAAGGACGGCCGCATCCGATTCGAGTGGGTGCCGCTGCCCATCGGCTGGGAAGCGCTCCGGAAGAGCGGGAGCGCCATCCCGGAATCCACCGTCGAAGGACTCGAGACGTGCGACGCCTGGATCATGGGTCCCCACGATTCCGCATCCTACCCCGCGGCGGAGCGGGAGAAACTCAATCCCAGCGGGACGCTGCGCCACCACTTCGACCTGTACGCCAATATCCGGCCGGCTCGCGCCTACCCCGGGCTGCCGGCGCTGTCACCGGGGATGGACCTGGTCGTGGTCCGGGAGAACACCGAGGGATTCTATACGGACCGCAACATGGCCTGGGGCATCGGCGAGGTGATGCCCACCCCCGACGTGGCCTTGACACTGGGCAAGATAACGCGGCACGCGTCCCGGCGAATCGCCCAGACCGCCTTCAGTCTGGCCCGGCAACGCCGGGGGAAGGTCGCCATCGTTCACAAGCTCAATGTGATCCGCAAGGCGTACGGGTTGTTCATGGAGGCCTGCCGGGAGGTGGCACGAGAATTCCCGACGGTTGCGGTCGAGGACTACCACATCGATGCCATGGCGGCACATCTTGTGCGACGGGGTGCGGACTTCGACGTCATCCTGACCACGAACATGTTCGGCGACATCCTGTCGGATCTCACGGGGGAGCTGTCCGGGAGCCTGGGGATGGCCCCCTCCATCAATGCGGGCGTCGGCCGCGCCATGGCACAGGCCGCCCACGGCTCGGCCCCTGACATCGCCGGAAAGGGCGTCGCCAATCCGGTCGGGCTGATCCTCTCGGCGGCGATGCTGCTGTCCTGGTTGTCCGAGCAGCGACAGGATGCGGCTGCAGGGGAGGCTGCTCGGTCGATCGAGCGGGCGGTTGCCGCCGCGCTCGAAAAGGGACCGCGGACCCGGGACCTGGGCGGAACGGCGAGCACCGGCGAGTTCACCTCGGCCATCGTGCGACACCTCGCGGCCTGACCCGCCGCGCCGGATTTGCCGAGCGAAGGGCTGCGGATCCGATCGCGGGAGAGATCCTGCCGCGCACTCATGGAAACGCGGAGTGTCTGTGAAGGGTCGAGCAACGCCCCGTGATGGGGAGCCGGTCTCCGGCCCGGAGGGAGGTCGACATGGACAGCTCGCGCCGCCGCACCCTGCAGCCCGCTCTAGTGCTGCTCCTCGCCGTCTGCGGTCTCTGCGTTGCAGGGTGGGTGGCCGCGCCGGCCTCTGCCGGGGCGGCCGCACGATCCCAGAGCCCATCGGACATCGTCATCAAGGGCGGCAACTACACCTTCGCCGCCGCACCTTCCACCTCGCCCGTCTATTCCTACTGGGTGGCGATCGCCAAAGCCGTCATGAAGGTGTATCCGCAGTTCAACATCACGGTCACGGAGACCACGGGCGCCCTGGACATCACCAAGCGGGTGCGAGCTAGGCAGGCCGTCCTGGGCAACAGCATGGGCAACCTGGACTACAACAACTACAACGGCGACGAGCAGTTCAAGGGGCAGCCCAACCCGAAGGCCAGAATTCTCTGGTACTACGACCATCTCATCGCCCAGTGGGCGGTGGCCAAAGCGTCGGGGATCAAGACCATCGAGGGTCTGAACGACCGGGAGTTCAATCCCGGCGGGGCGGGCGGGGGCATCGTCCCCATGACCAAGAACGCCTTCGCGCTCTTCGGAGTAAAGCCCAGATACTACGAGGCGACGCAGTCCACTGCCATGGAGGCGATGCTCAATCGCGAGATCATCGGACTCTCGAAGGCCGGTCCGGTGCCGGACAGCTTCTTCCAGCAGATCATGGCCAGCCTGCCCATCGAGCTGGTGGGGCTGACCAAGGCGCAGGAGGCCAAGGCCCTCGAAAAGTATCCCTACTGGTCTTCGTTCACTATTCCGGCCAAGACGTACGGGGACTCGCAGGAGGTGCAAACGATCGCGGTGCTGGTGGGCGCCCAGACCAGCAGCGATCTTCCGGAGGAGGTCGGTTACGCCTTCTTCAAGGCCATGTGGGAAGGGGGCAAGAGCGTCTGGCAAACGGCCTATCCGTCGGCCGCCAATATCAACGTGCTGGAGCTGACCCTCAAGTCCTCGATCCCGCTGCATGCGGGTGCCGTGCGGTACTTGACGGAGCACGGGATCAAGGTCCCGGATCGATTGATCCCGCCCGAGTATAAGCCGGCGAAGTAGCCGTCCGCCGGTTGCCGACGATTCACCGGCGGCCGGGCCGGCGGCCGCCGGTGCGGGAGCGCGGGTTCCTGAGGGCCGCCGGCAGGGGTCTTGGCGCCGCCACCCGGAGTGCGTGCAAGAGTGGGAAGCGTATCGCCGCAGAATCCACATCATCCCACGGTGCCCGATCTGCGGGAGGAGATCGATCCGGCGAAGCGGGCGGGCCTGACCGGCTGGGCCAGCCGCGGCCTGGCGATCATCTGCACCGCGTTCGGGATCTTCCAGTTCTACACCGCCGGCACGCGTCCCATGCTGGGGGTGATTCTGTATGCGACCCACCTGGCCTTTGCGCTGACGATTGTTCTGTGGGCCTACCCGCTGCGAAAATCCGGCCACCGCCGCCGTGTTCCGCTCTACGACCTCGTCTGCATCGCTCTCGCGATTGCGGCGGCCGGCTACGTCATCGCGAATGCCCTGCCGATCATGGAATTCAGCCACGTCGAGACGAACCTCGACCTGATCCTGGGCGTCCCGCTGATCCTGCTGGTCCTGGAGGCCTCCCGGCGCTCGCTGGGTCTGGTGTTCCCCATCCTGGTCGGCCTCTCCATCCTGTATGCGCTCTTCGGGCAGTTCATCCCTGGCCAGTTCGGCCACGGGGGGTTCTCCTGGCAGGTGATCGTCCGGACCCTGTACGTCACCCCCCAGGGGCTCTGGGGAGTCATGCTCCAAATCTCCGCCACTATCCTGGCCATCTTCCTCATCTTCGGCGCGGTCCTACTGAAGACGGGCGGCGGAGAGGCGTTTCTCGACCTGGCATTCCTGGCCTCGGCGCGGACGCGGGGCGGGCCGGCCAAGGTGGCTGCCGTGGCCAGCGGCCTGTTCGGGACGATCTCGGGGAGCGCCGTGGCGAACGCCGCGACGATCGGGACCTTCACCATTCCGCTGATGAAGCGGGCGGGATTTTCGAGCGAGTTCGCCGCGGCCGCGGAGGCCGTGGCGGGAACGGGGGGGCAGATCATGCCTCCCGTCATGGGGGCGGGGGCCTTCCTGATCGCGGAGTTCCTCGGGATCTCCTACGCCAAGGTCGCCTGGGCGGCCCTGCTCCCGGCGCTGCTGTACTATGCGGGACTCATCGTGTCGATCCACCTGGAGGCGGTCAAGAACAACTTCCCCACCATCGCCACGCAGGAGGAGCAGCTCATCCGCGCGCGCCTCACCCCCAAGAAGGTCCTCCTTCCGCTGATCCCCGTGGGGGCGCTGATCTATGCCTTTTCCACCGGCTACACGGTCCAGCGGGGAGCCTACTGGGCCTCCATCCTGGCGCTGCTGCTCACGGTGTTCATGGTCGAGGCCCCGGGGGTCCTGCGGAAGCTCTGGGGGGCGCTCCTGGTCGGCCTCCGGGGCATGGAGACGGCGGGAAAGGCCATCGCCGAGATCGCGGTCCTGCTGGCCTCGGCGCAGATCGTCGTGTCGATGCTGGGGCTGACCGGCCTGGCCGTCAAGTTCTCGGACCTCCTGGTCTCCCTCGGACGGGAGAACATGATGGCGACCCTGGTCCTGGCCATGGTCGTCCTGTTTGTCCTGGGGATGGGGGTCCCCCCCACGGGCGTCTATGTCCTGGGCGGCGCGATCGTGGTGCCCGCGCTGATCGCGCTCGGGCTTCGGCCGCTCCCGGCGCATCTCTTCACCTTTTACTTCGCCTGCCTGGGGGCCATCACCCCGCCGGTCTGCGCGGCCGTCTACGTCACCTCGTCGCTGGCCGAGTCCAACTGGTGGCGGACCGGCTGGCTGGCCACGCGACTGGGGCTGGCCGGCTTCATCGTGCCCTACATGTTCGTCTACAACGAGAGCCTGCTGCTCTCCGGGGGGGTGGTCGAGATCGTGTACAATGGGCTCACGGCTTTCCTGGGAGTATTCTTCCTCGCCACCTTCGCCGTCGGGTACTACTTCGGTCCCATGGGGTGGGGCAGGCGATCGGTCATGGCGGTGGCGGGGATGATGCTGATTGAGCCGGGTATCGGGACCGACCTGGTGGGGGTGGCGCTGGCCGGCTCGATCTACCTGTCCCAGCGGTTCTGGCCCGCGCCGCCCGGGCCGCCGGGGTGCGGAAGGTCCTGGTCAATCACCCGGAGCTGTGGCTGATCCACATGAGCCACGAGGATCAGCGCGCCCTGGCCGCCAAAGGGGCGATGAAGGAGGTCTGCATCCGGAGCGCCATGGCCCCGGGCCATAGCCAGGCGTCGCCGGAGCTGCTGGCGGAGCAGGTCAAGGCCGTGGGGGCCGTCCATGTGGTGATGGCCACCGATTACGGGCAGGTGGACAGCCCGCCCGCACCGGAGGGCCTGCGCTGGTACATCGCCCAGATGCTGGAGCACGGCATCCCCCGGCGGATATCGAGTTGATGGTCAAGGTGAACCCATCGCGGCTGCTCGGGATCTGAGTCCCCGAGGCGGCATGTGTGAGAAGGGCCAGGGCATGCAAATCCATCTTCCCTACGGCAAAGGGGCTGTCGACATCGCGGTTCCGGACGGATCGGCGGTCGCCTATCCGCGCGAGCTGCCTCCGGTGGATGACGTCGGTGAGGAGATCCGTCGCGCCATGGCGGCGCCGATCGGCGCTCCGCCGCTCAAGGCCGTGGCGGCGGGGAAGGGGAACGCGGTCGTGGTCATCAACGACATCACGCGTCCGGCGCCCAGCCGGGAGATGCTGGCGGCCATCCTGGAGGAGCTGCGGGTCGCGGGGATCGCCGAGGCGGCCGTGACCGTGGTTGTCGCCACCGGCAATCACCGCGCCAACTCGCCCGGTGAGATCGCCGGGATGGTGGGGGAGGAGTTCGCTCACCGGCTGCGCGTGATCAACCATGCCTGCGAAGACGACGGCATGTTGCGCGCCATCCCGGCTCCGGGACTGGGCTTTCCCGTGCGGGTGAACTCCCATGTGGCCAACGCGTCCGTGAAGATCCTCACCGGCCTCATCGCGCCCCATCAGGCGGCCGGCTACAGTGGAGGGCGCAAGAGCCTGGCCCCCGGCGTCGCGGCCCTCGAGACGATCGCCGCGCAGCACTCTTTCCCGATCCGGCCGTACGATCCGGCCATGGGGTGGCTCAAGGGGAACCCCTTCCACGAGGTGGCGGTCAAGGCGGCTCGGGCGGTGGGCATCGATTTCATCGTCAACGTCGTCAAGAACTGCCGCGGCAAGGTGGTCCGGGCCGTGGCGGGGGAGTTGGAGGCGGCGCACGAGGCGGGGGTGTCGGTCTGCGAGCAGAGCTGGGTCGTCAACCTCCCGCGGACATACGAGGTGGTGATCGTCACGCCGGGGGGATTTCCGCGCGACATCGATCTGCACCAGGCCCAGAAGGCCATGGCGACCGCCGAGCTCGTCACCGCCCCCGGCGGGGCCATCGTCCTCCTGGCCGAGTGCGCGGACGGCATCGGCAAGTTCGCCCCCTGGCTCCGCGGCGCCGCCAGCCCGCAGGCCGTGATCGACCGATTCACCCGCGAGGGGTTCACCCGCGAGCATTCCTCCAAGGCCTTCATGTGTGCGCGCGCCCTGGCCAAGCACCCGGTCGTGGTCTGCTGCTCGGGCATCCCCCGGGCCGAGCTGGAGGCCATGTTCTTCCGCCATGCAGACACGCCCCAGGCGGCGGTGGACGCCGCGCTGGCCATCGCGGGGGACCAGGCGAGCGTGCTGGTCCTGCCCTACGCAGTGGACTGCGTGCCGAAGGTGGGCCCGGCGTGAAGCGCAAAGGGCAAAGGACAAAGCGCAAAGGGAAAAGGGCGCAGAGTCACGCTTCGCTCTACGCGCTGTGCCTGTGCCCTCTGGGCCATGCCCCGTGCCCTATGCGCTATGCCCTATGCCCAAAGGGCGAATTCCTGTTGACACGGCGAGATCAAGAGGAGGATCGTTATCCTGCCAGGATCAGGGAACGGCGGATGGCGAACGGCCACCGCCGCGCCTGCGGGCTTTACCGTCGGTCCGGGAGGGCTTCGGCCCTGCGCGAGGTGCCCCATGCCAACGCGACCCCCCAAGAACACTCCGGATCCCTTCAGCCTTTCACGGCGCGCTTTCCTGAAGACGGTGGGTGTGGGAGCGGCGGCCACCGGCCTGGTCGGCGCCGGCGTGCGGCCCGCCCAGGCAACGGTCCTGGGCCCCGGGGCCGTCCCGCTCGAGCTGTCCGTCAACGGCGCGAAGCGCACCGTCGTGGTGGAGCCGCGGGTGACCCTGCTCCGCGCCCTGCGGAATGAGCTCGGCCTTACCGGCGCCAAGGAGGGCTGCAATCACGGGGCCTGCGGCGCCTGTACCGTCCTCTTGGATGGGAACCCCGTCTGCTCCTGCATGCTGCTGGCGGCGGACGCTGTCGGCCACGAGATCACCACGGTGGAAGGCCTCGGCACCCCCGAGCGGATGAGCCCGGTCCAGGCCGCCTTCGTCGAGGCGGACGCCCTCCAGTGCGGCTTCTGCACGCCGGGATTCGTGGTGGCCTCGACGGCCCTTTTGCGGACCCACCCCCATCCCACACTGGAACAGATCAAGGACGGCCTGGCGGGAAACCTCTGCCGCTGCGGGACCTACTCCCGCGTCTTCGAGGCCGTTCAGAAGGCGGCCGGGGCCGGCCAGCCCGCGCCGAAGAAGGGGTGAGCCATGGCCGAGCAGCCAGCCAGCGGACCGGCGCCGCTCACATATCTGGTGAAGGCGGGTCCCCGGAGCGCCCCCAGCCTCCTCGAAGTGCACGCGGCCCCCGGGGATCTCAAGCCCTGGGACCTGGACTCGACCCTGCGCGCGGTCGCGGGCCGGCATCCGCGGCTGGACGGCCCGATCAAGGTCACCGGGCGGGCGAGGTACACCGCGGACGTTCGCCTGCCGGGAATGCTGTGGGCCAAGATGGTGCGGGCCGCGATCCCTGCCGGGGAGATCCTGGCCATCGACCTCTCCAAGGCCAAAGGCCTGCCGGGCGTCAAAGCGGTCTGGGTCACGACATCCCGCGTCGTGCGCTTCGCGGGGCAGGACGTGGCGGCCGTGGCGGCCGTCTCACAGGAGGCAGCCGAGGAGGCCGCACGATTGGTGCGCGTCACCTACAAAGAGCGCCCCTTCGTGACCGACTTCGAGCGGGCCATGCAGCCGGACGCGCCCGCGGTCTATGCGCCGGGCGAGATGCCGGGGCCGGCGGATGTGCCGCTTCGGGGGAACGTCTTGGGGCCCATGGCGCCCAGCCGCGGCGGTGCCCGGGGTGACGTGGAGGGGGGGTTCGCCGAGGCCGAGGTGGTCCACGAGGCCACCTACGCCCTCCCCGTCCACACGCATGCCTCGCTGGAGACCCACGGCGTCGTGGCCCAGTGGGAGGGGGATCAGCTCACCGTGTACGCCTCGACCCAGGGCGTCTTCAGCACGCGGGCGGGCCTGGCCGAGGCGCTGGGAATCGACCGGAAGAACATCCGGGTGATCACCGAGCACATGGGGGGAGGCTTCGGCAGCAAGCTCCACCCCTCGGCCGTGGGCAGCCGCTTTGCCGTGGTGGCTTGCGAGCTGGCCCGGCAAGCGGGCGCCCCCGTCAAGCTGCTCTTGGACCGCCACGAAGAGCACCTGTGCACCGGCAACGCGCCCGGCGCCGCCATGACCGTCCGCATCGGGGCCCGGAGGGACGGGACCTTCACCGCCATTCAATACCGCTCCTTCGGGGCGCCCGGCATCACCGCCGGCGCGGGGACGGGGGGGCCGGCCGGCGCCCTGTACCAGAACTGCCCCAACCTCCGGATCGAAGAGCATTCGGTCTTTACCAATACCGGCCCGGCGGCCCCGCTCAGGGCTCCGGGCCACCCGCAGGGGGCGTTTGCCCTGGAATCGGCCGTGGACGAGCTGGCCCACGCGCTGGGCATGGATCCGCTGGAGCTGCGCCGTACGAATGAGTCCCACCCGGTCCGCAGGATCGAGTACGACATCGGGGCCCGGGCCATCGGCTGGGAGCGCCGGAATCGGATTCCGGGCGCGGCGCCGGGGCCGCGCAAGCGCGGAATCGGCATGGCCAACGGCAACTGGTATGTCCTGTTCCGGGACAAGGGCATTGGAGCCGAGGTGCGCATCCACCGGGACGGCGGGGTGGAGCTGTTCCACGGGGCCCAGGACCTCGGCACGGGCCTGCGGACCGTCCTGGCCGTGGTGGCGGCCGAAGAGCTGGGGCTTCGCCCCCGGGACATCACGGTGCATGTGGGTGACACGCGGTTCCCCGAGGGGCCGACATCCGGCGGCAGTGTGACCACGAACACCTCGGCCCCCGCGGTCCGGCTGGCCGCGCACGACGCCCGCGCCAAGCTGTTCGCGGCCGTGGCGCCCCTCCTGCAATCAGCGCCGGAGGCGCTCGAGGCCGTGGACGGGAGGATCCGGGTGGCCGCCGATCCCAGCCGGGCCGTCTCCTTCGCGCAGGCCGCGTCGCGCATGCCCGGCGAGGTCATCATCGGCGTGGGCGAGCGCAAGCCGCAGTTCGAGGCCTACCGGCGGGACATCGCGGGGACCCAGTTCGCCGAGGTCGAGGTGGACGTGGAGACCGGCCGGATCCGGGTCGTGAAGATCGTTTCCGTCAACGACTGCGGCATGCCCATGAACGTGCTGACGGCGGAGAGCCAGGTGATCGGCGCCATGATCCAGGGGGTCTCGTGGGCCCTCCTGGAGAACCGGACCATGGACGCGAACGTTGGGACCATGGTCAATCCCAACCTGGAGTCGTACAAGGTCCTGGGGGTCGCGGACATGTTCGAGGCGATCCCCATCGTGACCGAGGTGGCCAACGCGGGCAACAACACCTCGGCCACGGGCATCGCCGAGCCCGCCATGGTCCCCACCCTGGCCGCCATTGCCAATGCGGTGTTCAATGCCACGGGGGCCCGCATCCGCCGCCTCCCGCTGACCCCCGACAGGGTCCTGGCCGCTCTCGCGGACGCGAAGAGGAAGGGGTAGCACCATGAACCGCTTCGAGCTTGTGCGCGCCGGCAGCCTGACCGAGGCCCGCGCCCTGGCGGGCGAGAAGCCCGGCAGCCTCTTCAAGGCCGGGGGCATCGACCTCCTCGATCACCTGAAAGAGCACCTCCAGGAGCCGCCGCGCGTGGTGGACCTGAAGTCCATCCCGGGAATGAGCGGCATCGCCGCGGGGGCCGACGGCGGGCTGAGGGTCGGACCCCTGACCACGCTGGCGCAGGTGGCGGCCCATCCCGCCGCCGGCGCCGCCCACGGGGCCTTGGCCCAGGCCTGCGGCGACGCGGCGTCCCCCCAGATCCGGAACGTCGCCACCATCGGCGGGAACGTGCTCCAGCGGCCGCGCTGCTGGTATTACCGGCTGGAATCCTACCCGTGCCTGAAGAAAGGGGGCGACATCTGCTACGCGGTGGGGGGCGAGAACCGCTATCACAGCGTGTTCGGCGACGGGCCGGATTTTGCCCCGCATCCCTCCAACGCGGCCGTGGCGCTGGTGGCCCTGGACGCGTCGTTCGTCCTGGAAGGGGCGCAGGGGGGCCGCGTCGTCCCGGCGGGCCGCTTCTTCACCATGCCCGACGTGGACGTGACGCGGGAGAACGTCCGCGAGGCCGACGAGATCCTGACCGAGATCCGGCTGCCGGCCACCCCGGGGATGCGCTCGACGTATCAGCGCATCAGCGAGCGTGCGGCCTTCGACTGGCCGCTGGTGTCGATGGCGGCGGCCCTGCGGGTCGAGGGCGGGACCGTGCGGGAAGCCCGCATCGTCCTGGGGGCCGTGGCGCCGATCCCCTGGCGCGCCACGCCGGCCGAGCAGGCGCTGCTCGGCCGGCCCCTGGATGAGGCTGCCCTCGATGCGGCCGCCAAGGGAGCGGTGGCGGGCGCCCAGCCGATGTCGGAGAACGGGTACAAGCTGGACCTGCTGCAGACCCTGGTCTGCCGGACCCTGGCTGCACTGGCGTGAGGCCGGCCATGGATGAGGTCAATCGCGGCTCCATCTGCAAGCGGCTGCGGAGCAAGATGTACTACGTGGTGGGGCGGGATCACCTGGACCTGGCGGAGTCGTCGGGGACGGCTCAGTACTGGTGCGCCCGGTCCGTGACGGTCCTGGGCCCTGACGACATTCTGTGCTGCCCCGAGATGTGCCGGCCGGGACGGGCCTGCTTCGAGGCGGAGGAGGATGTCGGCCCGACCTCTTTTTCCGCATGATCCCGGGCCGGCGCCCGCCCGGAGGGATCGCGCGGGGGAATGACGGAGAATGACGCCGTCCGGGCCGGAGGTGCCGCCGTCCTCTAGTGTCCCGTCCCAGAAGGTTGTGCGATAAGTTCGAAGCCCCCGTGGCCGCCCCTCCGAGCCCTGGGACCCGTCGAGTACCGCTCGGCCTGCACCCAGCCTACGGCCGGGTACCCGGGCGCCGCCGCCCTCGGAAGGGCGCGTCGCGCCGTGGGCTGGGGAGGGCTGCTGACGGCGCTCCACCCAGTGCCACGGCGTCCCGGAACCGGCCGAGCCGCGGGTCCGGGCTCTCGGACCGTCCCCGGGGGCTGTGAGTTATGATGCGAACCATTGGGACGGGACGCTAGTGTAATGCGTCAAACGCTTTTTTACTCTTGCGAGGCCGTCATGCCGGCGAAAGCCGGCATCCAGGGTGCCACCTTCTGATTCATTTCACGGTCTGGACCCCGGCTTTCGCCGGGGTGACGAAACGTCAAGAGATTTCCGACGCACTACACTAGCAGGATGCTGAAAAATCCGCATCCAGGGCCTCGCGATACTGCTCCTGGGTGTCGAGGTCGGTGAGAATGCCCGGGTCGCCGCACTCGACGTCGCGGGCCTCGTCGGCGTGACGGGCGAGGAGGGTGCGGAGTCCTCCGGGAGGCGCCTCGCGCAGGATCTCCGGGATGTAGGCCCGTCCGATAAGCGGGGGGTGGCCGCGCCGCCCCTCGGCGCACGGATGCAGGATCCCTTCCGGTTGCCGGTCCCACTCGGCGGCAAGGCGGGCCAGCGTGCCGCGCCGCACCAGCGGCATGTCTCCGGGGATGAGGAAGAAGGCCTCCACGCCGGCCGGTAGTGTGCCCACGCCCGCCTGAATCGAGCCGTACATCCCCTGGTCAAATCGGTCGTTCCGGACCCACGGCGCGCCGTGCCGCTCCAGCACGGGAACCAGCAGCTCCGACTGCCATCCGACGACGACGCGAAGGATCTCCACCCCCGCGCCGCGGACGGCGGCGATGACCCGCTCGATGACGGTGCCGGAGCCGAAAGGGAGGAGGGGTTTGAAGGCCTCCATCCGGGTGGAGCAGCCCGCCGCCAGGACGACGGCGGCAAGATCGGGGCGAGCGGGCACGCCTCAATCCTTCCCGCGTCGGGCGGCGCGGGCTGCAACGAGCTGGGCGGCGATGCTGATGGCGATCTCTTCGGGGGTCTCGGCGCCGATCGGCAGGCCGATGGGGCAGGCAACCCGCGCGAGGTCGTCCGGAGTGAACCCCTCGCCGGCCAGCCGGTCGAAGATGAGCTGCCGCTTCCGCCGGCTGCCGATCATCCCGACATAACCCGGCCGGCGCCGCAGGGACTCTCGCAGGACCGCCTCGTCCCCGGTGTGGCCGCGGGTGGCGATGACCAGATAGCTGTCTTCGCCGATTGGGAGGCCTTGGAGGGCGCGCTCGGGAGACGCAGGAACGATCAGATCGCTGGACTGCGGGAAGCGATCGCGGGAGGCGAAGTCGGCCCGGTCGCCCACGACCACGGTCCGGAATCCGAGGAGATGGCAGAGCGGGACGAGGCGGACCGCAATGTGGCCGCCGCCGAAGACGACCACGGTGATGGGCCGTGCGAGGGGCTCCACAAAGTAGCGGACGCCCCCGCGCTCGATCATGGAAGGGGCGGATGGAGCGGGGGAGCGGAGGAGATCCTCCGGCAGGGGGGCGGCGGACGCCGGCAGGGATGCCGCCGGCCGGCCGTCTGCGACCAGAAGGCGCTCGGTGCTCGCCGCGTCCCCGACCTGGCGGAGGCTCGTGGCCAGCCAAGCGCGCCCGCCGTGGGCAATGCACGAGAGGATGGAGCCGAAGAACTCGCGGATGCCTGATGCGGAACCGTCGAGCGGCTCGACCAGCACCTCGACCTCGCCACCGCAGGTCATTCCGTCTTCCGCTGCATGTGTGAGGTCCATGGCGAAGGACCGACAGAGGGCGTGGCCGTCCTGCAGGGCCTCCCGGGCCCACACCGTGACGCGCGCCTCGAGCACGCCGCCGCCCACGGTCCCGACGGATCTCCCGCTTTCCCGGAAAAGCATCTTGGCGCCGGCCCGGCGCGGCCCCGATCCGGCCAGGCGAAGGATCGTACAAAGGGCCAGGCGCTCCCCCCCGGCCAGAAGGTCTTCCAGGCAGCCGTAGAAGGCCGCCGGATCCCCGACACTGTCTGGCAGCAGATTGGTCACATCGTCGCTCATGCCGCTCCTCTCCCTCGGCGCCGCCCTGGCGATTTCTTTCGGGCGCGTGTCTTTACCTCCTTACCATATGTCCCCGTTCTGCGCACCTCCTTTTTCGTGAATCTCAAGGCAGACCTGGCAACGGATCGCGCTTCTGCGGAGGGCGGAGGGGGCAGGAGAGGAAGTCAACTTCGTCAAAGACGTCCCCCAACGTGGGGATGGGGGGTGGAAACAACAGCCCCCGTGGGGGCGACCACGGGGGCTGGGAACGGAACCCGCAATTTCCGGCAACGGCAGGCTAGAAGACCTCGCGCCAGTACTGGACGCGCCGCAGCGACGACGGCGCCGGGGCCGGGTTGTTGGGCATCTGCTGGTTGGTCGTGCCCACGACGACGGAGGTGCTTACGGTGACCCCCGAAGCGGTGAGCACGATGATCGGCTCGGACGGGATGCCGACCCCGACCTGCATTGACCGGGTCACGCTGGCGCTGGTGGAGGTCAGCGGCGCGGAGCTGTTGTTCCAGGCGAGGGCGGCGTAGCCCGTCGTCTCCTGGATCGCGTAGAGCAGGGCGTTTCCGCCGCCGCCCCCGCAGGTGGCGGTGGTCGTCGGTGTGAACGTGGTGAAGTACACGATGTAGTTGAAGACGTTGGCGGTCGAGATATCCTTTTCGCTCGACCCCGTGATGAGGAAGTACCAGCCGTAGGTGGGCGTCCCGTTGGTGGTGGTGACGTTCACCAGGTTCGCCTCGGTCAGGGGGCTCCCGTTGGTCATATCGGTCGCCTTGGCCATGTCCACCGGGTCGATGATGCCGTAGAACCGGTTGTCGACCGTGTTGGCGTAGTCCGGGTGGTCCCGGTCTCCCGTCCCGAAGTAGATCCAGGCGTTGTCCTGCGAGTCAAGGGCGGGGACGATGTCGTCCCAGATGGCCTGCGTGGGGTAGTACTCGCCGGCGGGCGGGGGATTCGCCTCGGAGCTGGCCGCCTGGAAGAAGCGCTTCCCCAGCCAGTTGGAGACCAGGCCGCTGGAGAGGGTCGTCCCGGTCGGGGTCCCCGACGAGTTTCGCCCCACCACGTCGAACTTCCACACCTGCCCGCCGATGTCGCCGATGTACAGCCGGTCGATGAACCCATTGTTGTTGTAGTCGACGGCGGTGACATCCGCGGGGATGCTGAAGTTCATGTACTGCCGGTCGTCGGTGGAACCGCTGGCGTTGTGATACTCCCAGATTTTGCTGCCGGTGGCGATGTCGACGGCGAAGACGGCCTTGCCGAGGGTGTTGTCATGCCCCTCGTCGTAGCCGCCCCCGAAGAAGGCGACGTACTTGGTGGTTCCGTCGGACATCTGGATGGGGCCGATGCGCGGTGTGGAGTACGTCTCCCCCAGGTCGGGGTCGGTGAAGCTCCAGAGCAGCGTGGGGGCCGAGCCGGTGTTGGTGATGTCCAGGGCGGTGTAGTACATCCCGCCCCGGCGCTCACCGACGATCACGATAGTCCGCCACTTGGGCCCCGAGTCCGTGACATAGGCGCTCTGCATCTGGACCTTGACATCGGCGACGGTCGGGCTCCCGTCCACGAACCAGGGGTGTTGGCCCCCGATGACGGTCAGCGCTAGGAGGTCCGAGAGCAGGTCCGGGGGGATGAAGGCCCACAGCTCCGTGCCGTCGCTCACCCGGAAAGCGTGGAGCATCCCGTCATCCGCGCCGGCGAGCAGGATGGTGGTCCGGCCGGCGTTCGCATTGGCGAAGGCGGTGTAGGTGCTGTCCGTCGAGGCCATGAACGGCGGGGGGACCAGGACGGGGGTGGAGTGGCAGATGTCGCCCAGGATGTAGGGGCGCGCCACGCCGGTGCCGTTCTGGAACCAGTTATAGGCGTCATACCCCAGGATGAAGTTGATGAGGTTGTTCCGGTCGGTCAGGGCGGTGAGGCTCAGCGTGGCCGGGGGCAGCGTGGTGGTGCTGAGGCTGGTGGTGAATTGGGTCAGGCTGCCGCCGGTCCCGCCCAGGTACGTGTAGATGTTCCGGTTCGCCGGGCCCAGCTGCAAGAGCTTCGCCCCGGCCTCCCAGGCCAGGGCCGACCCCGCGCACCCGTTCCCGGCGGCGACGCAGGGCACCCCGTTGTTGTCCACCGGGACGAGCCCCGCGCTGTTCAGATTGTATGCCTTGAGGTATCCCTCCCAGAAGGGGAGGGACAGGTTGGTCTGGAACGCGGCCATGAAGGCCATGTTGGTGCTGGTCGTCTGGGTCGAGGGGAGGACCGGCGTGGCGAAGGTGAACGTCGCGACCATGATCTGGGAGATGGCGGCCTCGAGGGCGGTCGAGAGGGTGGTCGCATTCACGGTGGAGTAGAAGGTGCCCCCCCCGTTGGTGGCCGCATTCTGGAGGACGGTGTTCGCCGCCGTCACGTTGTTCGGCTCCGAGACGCCGATGGCGAAGCCGACGGTGTCCACGATGATCTGCTGCGGGGACGTATGGACGACCGTCGCCTCGGTCTGGACGTCTACGTTGCCGTTCTGGAGGCCGTCGGTCTCGAGGATGACGAAGTTGGGCTGGCAGGTGTACTGGATGGGGCTCGTCGCGTACTTCCCGAAGTAGTCCCCCTTGCCCGCGTAGTAGTTCCCGGCATCCCGGAGCATCTCCCCAAGGGGGGTATATCCTGTCGGCGCGAGGCTATTGATGGCGGCGACCAGGGTCGCCGTGCTGCTGCCGATGGGGGCGAGGATCTGGCCGCCCCCTGCGTTCGAACACGGGTTGTTCGAGGTGCCGAGCTTGCCCTGACAGCCGTCGCCGTTGCTGGGATACGCAAAGGTCATGAGGCCGAACCGGACTCCCGTCACGCTCGACACCAGATTGGTGAGCACCTGCTGCATCACGCTGATCTTCGTCACGAGTGTCGAGCCGGGGGTGGCCAGCCAGTTCAGGTAGTTCCCCAGGTAGAGGTTGAGGCTGCTGCCCCCGATCGTCCCGGACCAGTAGCCGGCCGACGACAGGGCGCTCTGGGCGCTCGAGCTGTTGACGCTGGAAATGCTGGTGGTGTAGACACTGTAGGTGGTGGTTGTCTTTCCATGGCTGGTAGTGGTCACCTGCTTGTACACCGTGGTGGAGACGCAGGCGGGGCTGCACGTGCTGGCCGAGGCGTAGGTCGTCGTGGCATAGTAGGGGTCCGCGTAGATCTGGTCGCCCATGCTCCCCGAGTCGTCCATGGCCAGCAGCACGTTGGGCTGCACGTTCGACCCGAAGATGTCGGTGTCGTCGGCCCAGAGCTGCGGGGGGGAGAGAAGAGGGACGAGCAGCAAACTCACGGCGAGCGCCAGGATCCTTTTCATGGCATGCCTCATTGTGACGCGGGGCTGCAGGTCCATTCGCTCTTCAAAGTCCCGCCCAGTGTTCCTGGCCCCATTCAGGATGAATGGCGTCCTGGCGGGGGGAGCGCAGAGACCATCCACCTTCCCCCGAGAGTGGTGGACAGTGTACACCACGGGCACCCAAGGAGCAACTTGCTCTGTGCCCTCTAGCAGGGTGAATAGCAAACGAGATGCCAAGGAATTAGATGGCGAAAGCGGAGAGTCCTCCGGATTGTCCGGGGCTGTTGCGAGGCGTCAAGCCGGCAGGCTGACGTGTGTGTTTTCCAACAGATAGCCAATTCGGACTGCCAAGATCCTGTAGTCTTCCGGGATAAAGAACACACCCCGCCGACCGGATCAGCCCCTTACCACCTGGGGCTTTTGTCACGGCGGATCTGCCAAAAAGGCTGCCCGGGACGAATCGGAAAACGATTGCGGCCAGGAAAGCCAAAGCAAGGCAGAGCCGCGCATGGCTTGGGGCACAGGGCAGGCGAAAGCCCGGGGCTGTTGACGACAGGAATCGGGCCCTCTTCAACCTCCTCTCAAAAGACCTCGCGCCAGTACTGGACGCGCCGCATGTTCGATGGGGGCGGCGCCGGGTTGTTGGGCAACTGCTGGCTGGTGGTGGCCGTGATGACGGAGGTGCTGATGCTGGCTCCCGATTGGGTGATGATGAGGACCGGCTTGGACGGGATCCCCGTCCCGATGGTCATCGACCGGGTCGTGCTGGCGCTGGTGGAGGTCAGCGGCGAGGAGCTGTTGGCCCAATCCAGGGCGGCGTAGCCCGATGTCTCCTGGACGGCGTAGAGCTGGGCATTTCCGCCGCCCGACCCGCAGTAGGTGGCGGTCGTCGGCGTGAACGTCGTGAAGTACACGATATAGTTGAAGACATCGGCCGCCGACAGTGACTTTTCACTCGTCCCGGTGAGCGTGAAGTACCAGCCATAGGTGGGTGTCCCGTTGTTGGTGGTGACGTTCACCAGGTTCGACTCGGTCAGGGGGCTTCCGTTGGTCATGTCGGTCGCCTTGAGGATGTCCACGGGATCCATGATGCCGTAGAACCGGTTGGCGACGGTGTTGGGATTGTCCGGGTGGTCCCGATCCCCCGTCCCGAAGTAGATCCAGGCATGGCTCTGATTGTCATAGGCCGGGACGATGGCGCTCCAGATGCCCTGCGTGGGGTAGTACTCGCCGGAGGCGGGGGGGTTCGCCTCGGAGCTATCCGCCTGGAAGAAGCGCTTCCCCAGCCAGTTGGTGACCTGGCCGCTGGAGAGGGTTGTTCCGGTCGGATTCCCCGAGGAGTCCCGCCCCACCACGTCGAACTTCCACACCTGCCCGCCCACGTCGCCGATGTACAGCCGGTCGATGTTCCCGTCGCTGTTGTAGTCGACGGCGGCGATGTCCGCGGGGATGCTGAAATTCATGTACTTCCGGTCGTCGGTGGCGCCGGTAACGTTCTTGTACTCCCAGATCTTGCTGCCGGTGGCGATGTCGACGGCGAAGACGGCCTTGCCAAGGGTGTTGTCAGCCCCCTCCTCGTAGCCGCCCCCGAAGAAGGCGACGTACTTCAAGGTCCCGCCGGACATCTTGACCGTGCCGATGACCGGCGTGGAGTACGTCTCTCCCAGGTCGGCGTCGGTGAAGCTCCACAGCAGCGTGGGGGCCGAGCCGGTGTTGGTGATGTCCAGGGCGTAGTAGTAGTTGCCCCCCCGGCGCTCGCCGACGATCGCGATGGTCCGCCATTTCGCTGCGGAATCCGTGACGTAGGCGCTGTTCATCTGGACCTTGACGTCGGCGACGACAGGGTTCCCGTCCACGAACCACTGGTGTCCTCCCCCGATGACGGTCAGTCCCTTCAGATACGAGAGGAGGTTCGGGGGGATGAAGGCCCACAGCTCCGTGCCGTCGCTCTCCCGGAAGGCGTGGAGCATCCCGTCGTTCGCGCCAGCGAGCAGGATGGTGGTCCGGCCGGAGTTGTTGCTGGCGAAGGTGGAGTAGGTGCTGTCCGTCGAGGGCAGGAACGGCGGCGGGACCAGGACGGGGGTGGAGTGGAAGATGTCGCCGAGGATGAAGGGCCGATCCGCGCTGGTGCCGTTCTGGAACCAGTTGAAGACGTCCTTCCCCCGGAGGAAGTTGATGAGATTGTCCCGGTCTGTCTGGGCCGAGTAACCCACCGTGGCCGGAGGCAGCGTGGTGGTGCTGAGGCTGGTGGTGAAGCTCGTCAGGCTGCCGCCGGTCCCGCCCAGGTACGTGTAGATGTTCCGGTTCGACGAGCCCAGCGTGGAAAGCGCCGCCCCGGCCTCCCAGGCCTGCGCGTTGGCCGTGCAGCCGGTCTGGCTTTGCCAGTTGGCGCCGCAGGGCACGCCGGTGTTATCCACCGGGACGTTCCCCGAGCTGTTTCGGTTGTAGGCCCTGAGATACCCCTGCCAGAAGGGGAGGGACAGGTTGGACGTGAACGCGGCCATGTAGGCCCTATTGACGCCGGAGGTCTGGGTCGTGGGGACGACGGGCGTGGCGAAGGTGAAGGTCGCGACCATGATCTGGGAGATGGCGGCCTCGAGAGCGGCCGTCAGCGAGGCCTCGTCCGTGGTGGAGTAAAACTTGCCGCCGCCGTTGGTCGCCGTGGTCTGCATGATGTCGTTGGCCCCGTCCGCCGCATCCGCCGCCCCCACGGCGAACCCGACGGTATCCACGACGATCTTCTGCGGCCCGTTGTGGATGCTCGTCGCCACGGTCCGCATGTCCATGTTTCCGTTCTGCAGGCCGTCCGACATGAGGATGACGAAGTTCGGCTGGCAGGTGTACTGGACGGGGCTCGTCTTGTAATTCCCCTTGACATCGCCGTTCCCGGCATAGTAGGTGCCAGCGTTATTGAGCATCTCCCCGTCCGGGGTGGAGCCGTTCGCGCTGAGGCCGTTGATGGCGTTGACGATCGTCGTGGCACTGCTCCCGATAGGGGCGAGGATCTGGCCGCCGGTATCGCTGCTGTTGAAGGTCATCAGGCCGAAGCGAACCCCTGTGGTACTGTTCACGAGGTTGGTGAGGACCTTCTGGGCCACCTGCATCTTCACCACCAGGACGGCGCTGGGGCTGGCCAGAAAGTTCAGGTAATTCCCCAGATACAGATTATAGCTCGTGCCGCCGATCTTCCCGGACCAGTAGCCGGCCGGGGTGGTGCCCGTCGAGAGGGCGCTCTGGGCGCTGGAGCTGTTGACGCTGGAAACGCTGTTGGCGTAGACGCTGTAGGAAGTAACTCCATGGCTGGTCGTCTGTTTGTACACGTACCCGGTAACGCATGCGGGGCTGCAATTCTGAGTACTCGGCGTGTAGGTCTGCGTGGGATCGTAGGGAGACGAGTAGATCTGGTCGCCCATGCTGCCCGAGTCGTCGATGGCGATCAGCACGTTGGGCTGCACGTTCGACCCGAAGATATCGGTGTCGTCGCCGCGGGCCCGCGGGACGGGAAGGGGAAACGGGAGGATCATCAAGCACAGGGCAAGTGCCAGGATCTTCTTCATGGCCCACCTCGTGGCGATGCGGGGCTGCGAGACAGCTCGTCCTTCAAAGTCCCCTCCGGTCTTCCCGGCCACCTTCGGATCGATATTCCGGATGTCCGCTGCCGGCCTATCGCCGCGTCAGGTCTTTCGGCGTCTTACCTGAGTGCACTGCTCGCCCCCGAGGAGGGCGGATAGATGATCACGTGGCGGGAGGAAGCGATCCGATCAATCGCCCCTCCTCGAAAATGCGTGGCTTGTAATCCAACTACTCGAAGAGCAGCTCGCTCTGTGCTCTTTGATAAGATCTTGAGCAAATGAGATGCCAAGAAACCACGCCGCAATGGAGGGTGGCTCGCCAGGATGTCGAGGGTGTTCTGAGATATCAATCCGGCTGCCAGACAACCATATTTTCAAACAGATAGCTACACTGGAGAATGATCCAGTGTGCTCCATCGCGACACAGAGAAATGAAGCTCACCGGCCTAATCCATTCCATCGGTTCTGAGGCTTTGTCATGGAAACTCTGCCAAGATAAAGGGTCCTCTCTCTATCCCATATCTCGTCGGAAGACTAAAGATGTTTAGATTTAATAAGTTGGAGCGTTCTCACGTGCTATCACATGTTTGAATTTTATTTAATAGTTACTGACATACTGACAGTAAGAAAAATTTATATCACATAGTATATATTATTATTTTCGTACAACATGTTAATTATAAGACATAAACACGATATAAATCAATATATCATTACCATTTATATACTGTCAAATTTATGAGAGCAGAAATAAAAGTCTCTGGAAAGGCCGAGTCGTGGATGGTGGGGCGAAGAGCAGTGCATGGGAGCGCGTCCTCCGCCTCGATAGCGCGCTTATCTTTCGTGTTGACATTCCATCGGCGGCTGACTAGCGTGTCGTCAATCCACGCAGTAGCCATCCGCAGGGTTGAGGGGGAGAGGGGGCGTGCCGGACCAGCCCGTGTCTTGCAAGCCGGAAAATCCGCAGGGACGGATCACGGCCCTTTGGAGGTAATCCCCCAAAGGGCCGTGCTTTTTCCGGCCCCGATCGGTCGATCACATTGCTTCCGCATGACTCAAAGGGGAAGGAAGAGACCGAATGATCCGACTCGTTGTGAACGGGCAGCCGCGCGAGGTATCCGCGGATCCCGAGACGCCGCTGCTCTACGTGCTCCGAAACGACCTCGGCCTGCATGGCACCAAGTTCGGCTGCGGCCTCGGACAGTGCGGGGCGTGCACGGTGCTGATCGACGGACAGGCCGTCCGCTCGTGCTCGATTCCGGTCCAGGCCGTGGCCGGACAAGCGGTGACGACGATCGAGGGGCTGGGCTCGCCCGGCCATCCCCATCCCCTCCAGGCGGCCTTCATCGAAGAGCAGGCCGCCCAATGCGGTTACTGCACGCCGGGGATCGTCATGACCTCCAAGGCGTTCCTGGACCGGACCCCGCGCCCCACGGCGGCGCAGGTTCGGGAGGCCCTTGCCGGCACCCTCTGCCGGTGCGGGACCCACGAGCGGGTGATTCGGGCCGTCCTGCGCGCCGCCGTGGCCATGGGAGGGCGGTGAGATGTCTGGGGATCGAATGACTCGCCGGACCTTTCTCAAGACGGGTGGCGCGATCATCGTCGCGATCCGGCTGGGGCCGCTGCGGGGCCGCCCGGCCGCGGCGCAGACCTTGGCCGGCGCGGAAGCCTTCCTGGGGAAGACCGTGGATGCCGACGCGGTGGATGCCTTTCTGGCCATTCACGCGGACGGGACGGTGACATTGTTCAGCGGGAAGGTCGACCTCGGCACAGGGGCGCGGGCCGCCCTCCGCCAGATGGCGGCCGAAGAGCTGGATGTCTCCCTCGAGCGGGTCACCATGATCGAGGGGGATACCGCGCTCACGCCGGATCAGGGGCCGACCGCCGGCAGCATGGGGGTCTCGCGGGGCGGCATGCAGATCCGCCGGGCCGCCGCGACGGCGCGCCAGGCGCTCCTGGCGCGGGCCGCCCAGCGATTGGGACGTCCGGCCGGGGATCTGGATGTGACCGATGGCGTGGTCCGGCCAAAGGGGGGAGGACCCGGCGTCTCCTACGCCGATCTCGTCGGTGACCGGCGGCTGAACCTCGTCGTCGATCCGAAGGCGCCGCTCAAGGCCCCCGCGGCCTTCCGGGTGATCGGGCAGCCGGCTCGGCGTCCCGATGTTCCCGACAAGGTGACCGGACAGCACACCTTCGTCCACGATTTCTCGCTTCCCGGCATGCTCCACGGGCGGGTGATCCGCCCCCCCGCCCCAGGGGCCTCGCTGCTGGCGGTGGACGAGGCGTCCATCGCGGGGATCCCGAATGCCCGCATCGTCCGGATCGGCAGCTTTCTGGGGGTGTGCGCCGAGCGGGAATGGGATGCGGTCCAGGCGGCCCGGCAGCTCGCGGCGCGATGGTCGCCGGGGACAGGCCTGCCGGAACAGGCACGGCTGTTCGCCGGCCTGCGCGCCACGCCCGTGGTCCGGGACGAGGTGCTGGCCGCGAAGGGTGACGCGGTCGCCGCCTTCGCGAACGGCGGGCGAATCGTGTCGGCCACCTACGAGTGGCCGATCCAGAGCCATGCCTCCATGGGCCCCTCCTGTGCGGTGGCCGACGTGCGGCCGGATCGCGCCATTATCTGGACGGGCTCTCAGTCCACGCACCGGTTCCGGTTGACCTTTGCGCGAATCCTGGGGCTGCGGCCGGAAGCGGTCCGGCTGATCTATCTGGACGGCTCGGGCTGCTTTGGCATGAACGGCCACGAGGACGCGGCCGCCGATGCAGCCCTCTTGTCCAGGGCCGTAGGGCGGCCGGTGCGCGTGCAGTGGAGCCGCGAGGACGAGCACGGCTGGGACCCCAAGGGTCCGCCCCATCTCCTGGACGTGCGCGCAGCCGTGAGCGATCGGGGCGAGGTGGTGGCCTGGGAGACCCAGGCCTGGCTCCCCGCGCCCACACAGGGTCTTCCGAACGTGCCCCTGCTGGCCCCCGAGGCTGCCGGGATCGCGCAGCCCATGGGCCGCTTCGCGGGGATGATCCAGCAGAACGTGGACCCGCCCTACCAGTTCCCAAACGTGCGGGCGGTGATCCACTGGATCCGGGACACGCCGCTCCGGACCTCCAATCTGCGCGCCCCGGGCAAGCTCGCCAACTGCTTTGCCGTGGAGTCGTTCACGGACGAGATCGCGGGGCTGGCGGGGGCCGATCCGGTCGAGTTCCGTCTCCGGCACCTCACCGATCCGCGCGGGATCGAGGTCATCCGGCGGGCCGCCGCGCGCATGGGCTGGACCCCGCGCCCCCGGCCGCGGGCGACGGATCCCCAAGCGCCGGTCCTGTCCGGCCGCGGCTTCGCCTATGTCCATTACAAGCACAACGAGAACTACGTGGCCGTGGGGGTGGAGGTGGAGGTGGAGCGACGGTCCGGCCGAATTCGGGTGACGCGCGTGGTGTGCGCCCACGACTGCGGGCTGGTGGTCAACCCGGACTGCGTGCGGGGCCAGGTGGAAGGATGCATTCTTCAGGGTCTCAGCCGGACGCTCTTCGAAGAGGTTGCCTTCGACCGGTCCCGCGTGACGAGCGTGGACTGGTCCCGCTATCCCGTCCTCGCCTTCCCCGACGCCCCGTCCATCGAGCTGGAGCTGGTGGACCGGCCGGAGGAGCCGCCGATGGGGGTCGGCGAGGCGGCGGCCACCCCCGTGCCGGCGGCCCTCGCCAACGCCGTCTTCGACGCGACCGGGGTCCGGCTGCGGACGGCGCCGCTTCGTCCCGACCGGGTCAAGGCCGCGATGGGGAGCTAGTGTCCCGAATCGCAAATCCGCGAACAATTTCACCGGCCCTCGGGACTGCCCCTCTCCCGCCTAGGGCCTCGTCGACTACCGGCCAGCCTGCACCCAGCCTAACGGCCGGGTACCCGGGCGCCGCGGCCCCGAGGGCGCGCCGCGCCGCGGACGGGGCCTTGACGCGAGCATCGGAATCTGAGAGGCCACGGCGTCCTGAAACCGGCTGGCCCGCGGGCCCGGCGGGCTCGTGGCAATCCCGAGGGCCCCGATTTGTCACGAATTTCTAACTCACGACAGCTAGCGTCATGCTTGAGTGCGTGGGGACTCGCCTGGCCGAATCCAGCCGGCCGGCATGCAAACTTGATTTTTGTTCTGGTCTCATGATATGCCGGTGCCTGCGCAGGATCACGCCGGGACCAGCCGGCTCCTGCGGCAAAGGAGGGGCGGCAACCGCTAAGCCCAATTCATCCAAACGTGCACTCCCGCTGCCAGGGGCGAGGAAGGGGGAAGGCATATGCGCATCGTGACGCACGCGATCGTGGCGGTCCTTGCTTTCCTGATCGGTCTTGGCCTGGGGTACTCCCTGTGGGGGTTGCGAGCCGCAGACCTGCAGCGCCAGATTGGGCAGCAACGCTCCGAGTGTGAGTATCGCATCGCCGAGCAGGAACGGCGCGCGAGGGCGGCGGAGGAGAGCGCACGGCAAGAGGCCGCAGCGCGAAAGGTACTGGAAGACGAGCTGAATCGGATTCACCCGCAGAAGTAAAGTCCGGGAGCGCCGCAGCCTGACCTCGATCCCCAATTCCAGACCGCCCGGGCGTGGGGAATGCCCGGCCCGGGATGGCTTTTCGGGGGGACGAAGGGAATTTTCGAACGCCCTGAGAGCAGGTCATGGCGAGCCCGCCCAGGGAGGGTGGCATGCGAGTCGTCGTGCTCGTTTCGGGGATTGTGCTTCTCGCACTCGTTGTGCTCGCCGCCGCGGGAACCCCGTCGGGACGGGTCGAGCACGGCAGGTATCTTGTGAATTCTGTTGCGATGTGCGTCCAGTGCCATAGCCCGCGGGACGCCCGCGGAGAGATCGAGCGCGACCGGCTGCTCCAGGGAGCGCCGATCCCGGTGCGGTCGCCCTTCCCCAATCAGCAGTGGGCGTTCGCTGCGCCGGCGATCGCAGGCCTGCCGGGATGGACCAACGGCGAGGACGTGGTCACCCTCCTCATGACCGGACACCGGCCCGACGGGTACGCACCGATGCCGCCCATGCCCCCCTTCCGGCTGAGCCGCGAGGACGCCGAGGACGTTGTCGCCTACCTGCGATCCCTTCGGTAGGGGCGGCGGCTCTGTCCGGCGGATGCGGGCGCCGACGACCCGGCTGTCGACCCAGCCCTTTCCATGTTTCCCCTTGACGCGGGCGCCGCGTTGGCCGGATATTCGAGTCCGGCAGGAAGGATGATCGGGGAACCGCGGGCCAGATTGGAGCGGAGGGCGCTTCGGCCCCTTGCCGCGGGCCCTCACCCCCATGCGTGCCGAGGAGGAGCGCAAGCAATGACAACGTCGGGACCGGGACTCCAGTTCACGTTCAGCATTCCCACCACGATTGTGTTTGGCCTGGGTGCGGTCGGGACGATCGGCGCCCACGCCAAGGCGGCTGGATTCCGCCGTCCGCTGGTCGTGACCGACAAGATCATGTCGCAGGGCGACGGCATGAAGCGGCTGCTGGCCTCGCTGTCCGAGGCCGGCCTGGACGCGGCCATCTGGGACGATATCGCGGCCGAGCCCACCGATGCCACTCTCACCGCCGGGGCCAGGCAGTACCGCGGCGGGCGGTGCGACGGCCTGATCGGGTTCGGCGGCGGCAGCGCCATGGACACCGCCAAGGGCGTGGGGGTCCTGGCCGTCTGCGGAGACGACGATCCGACTCCATACCAGCGGGGCGGCAGCAAGACGGTGCCCGGCTGCGTGCCCGTGATCGCCGTTCCGACGAGCGCCGGGACGGGGTCCGAAGTCACGTCGGTCTCTGTCTTCACCAGCCAGAAGACCGGCCACAAGCTGCCCATCCGGCACCCCAGCCTGCTGCCCAAGATCGCCGTCGTGGACCCGCAGCTCATGCTGACCATGCCCCCCAAGGTCACCATGTCGACGGGCATCGACGCGCTCTCGCATGCGACCGAGTGCTTCACGCAAGTGCGGGAGCACCCCTTCTCGGATACGCTGTCGCTGGAGGCCATCCGGCTGATCGTGGAGAATTTGCCGAAGGCGATTCGGAACGGCCGCGACGAGGCGGCGCGCAGCAACATGGCCCTGGCCGCGACGATGGCGGGAACGGCGTTCGAGGTGGGCGGCCTGCAGTTCCATGCCTACGCGCAGGCGCTGGGCGCCAAGTACCATGCGCCGCACGGCGTCACCTGCGGCATCGCGCTGCACGCCGGTCTGCGCCAGATCCTGCCCACCGCCACGGCCAAGCTGGCCCGCATGGCCTCGGCGTACGGGATCGACACGCGCGGCTTGACCCCGGCGCAGGCGGCCGAGCGGGCCGTGAGCGCGGCGACCGCCTTCATCACCGAGATGGGCATCCCGAAGGTCGGCGAGGCCATGCCGGCCACCCGGGCCGACATGCCCATGCTGCTCAAGGAAACGCTGGAGACCACCGGCGTGCCGATCCCGCCGGAAGTGGCCGAAGCGGTGTGGGACAAGATTTTCAGCTGAGACGCGACGGGCGCAGGCCGTCCCGGAGCGGCTGCTGGCTCGACGAGCCCGGGATCCGACCGATTCCGGGCTCGCGGCGTCTGCGGACGGCAGCCCCCCGATTTTCGGAGTGCCCGGCGTTCCCCTCCTCCTCCCGGGATGCGCTCGGACGCTTGAAGAAAGCGCTTGCCTGGCGCGGGCATGTCAGGCAGAAGATGGGGTGTTGCGGGGCGGCCGGCCCGTGCTCCGGCGGGGACGCCGCCACACCGCAGGCGCCTGCCCAGGCGCTTCGCCGGGAAAGGAGCAACCGGGGTGCCAGGGTGCGGTCCGATGGCCGCGGGCCGTCCCGCCGCTGGCGGGAGGGGCCTCAAGCGGAGCTGGCTTCTGGCGGTGGCGCTGGCGCTGGCCGCCTGCTCACGCTCGGGCAGCCTGACCGGGCAGGTCGTGGCCTCGGCGTCGCGCGAGCAGGGGAACCCGGCCGCCCACATCAGCGTGATGGCGGTGCCGGACACGGACGCGTTCGAGCGGGACTGGGCGGCGGCCGTGGACGGGTTCCAGCAGGAGATGCGGCCCGCCCGGAGCGTCCAAGCCGCGGCGGACACCGCGATGGAGCAGGCCCGGTGGGCGTGGGACCAGAACCTCACGGGACCGCGCAGCCCGCGGATTCGGAGCCGGGAACGGGCGCTGCGCGCGGCCGAGGCGCGTCTGGTCCAGGCAACGCGCCAGGTAGAGCTGGTGGCCCAGCGGCACGAGCGGGAAGCGGTGGCTCTGCTCGAACGGCACGCAGTCCTGCAGGCCCAGACGGACGAGGACGGCCGCTACGTGCTGGCCGGGCTGCCGACCGGCCCCGTCTACGTGTACGCCGGACTGACGGCGGGGGGACGTTGATTGGTCTGGTTCCGGCTGGTGCAGGTCCAGAGGGGAGCCCAGGAGCTCGATCTGACGCCGGCGAACAGCGGAGGGTGGCCGTTCGCGCCGTGACCGCGACAGGGGGCCGGGATGCCTGCCAGGAAGGGGTGAAACGGTGAGCTGGAAGAAGGCCGAGATCTATCGGGGATTCATCATCAGCCTGGAGGAGGTCCGACCCGGCGCGTGGGGACTCTCGGTCGTCGAGGTCCCGTCGGGGGAGGGGGCGGGCCCGGCGCGGACGCCGGGTCGCGGGCGTGTGCCGGGCGAGCATGCCTCCAAGGCATCCGCACTGGAGGCGGCCCGGGCGCATGTCGATCGGATTCAGAAGAACCGCCGGAACAAGGCCAGCCAGTCGACCGGCTGATACACCGCCTTCGCCGGTTGCGGGCTCGCCGAGGCGGGGCGCCCACCGGCCCGCTCGGGATCCCAGTCCGAAGTGATCGGCCCCGCTCGGGGATCGCCTGCCGTTCGCTTCCCCGTCAGGAGACCGCCGCATTGAGTACCCGCGATTCCACGGGCAAGACCAAGCCGCCGAAATCCGGCGGCGGCTTCGACCTCCGCCGGTTTCTCGAGCAGCACGGTCTCAGCGCGGGACGGCTCGCCTCGGCGCTTCGAGTGTCCGAGCGGTACGTCCAGGCGGCGCTGACCGGCGAGGGGGAGCTGACGGCTCGCGATCGAGAGGCCTGCCAGACGCTGGGGCGCCGGCTGCTGGGGGGGCGGGCGGCAGAGCAGCTCCCGCTGCCGTTCGCCGAGCCGCCTCACACGTTCAGCCGGGAGTTCGCACAGTCCCGCGCCCGGCAGGCCGCACGGAAGGGCCGCAAGAAGGGCTAGCCCCGTGCCAGGCGTTCCTCGGCCGGCCTCCCAGCGTCAACCTGCATGCGCGCGGCATGTCCCTCGAGCACGAACCGGGTGTGCGTGCGGAAGTGCAGGAAGAGCGCCATGAGATGGAGGGCCGCCTCGAAGTTCTTCGGCCGCGTCGCGAGGGTCACCAGCAGCGTCCGCCAGAAGCACCACGCCGTCCCCCGCCTGAGCCCGAGCCGCCGGATGACCGCGCCGAGCGCAATGATGTTTGTTCCCCGTGGCCGAATGGATCCGACCTGCTTGCGCTGTCGTTTGAGCCGGCGGGCAACTGCCAGCACCCGGTTGAAATAGCTGGGCGGGGAGTACAGGCGACGGACCAGGGAGGTGAAGTCTTCCAGAATCTCGGCGCGCGGCCGCGAGGGGGTGAAGTTCAGGCCGCTGGTGGCCTGATCGACATCGCCCGGCCGCTGGAGGGAATAGCCGACCGGCAGCCGTCCCTCCCGGGCCAGCCGGCGCGTCAGCTGCGTGTTCGGGAGGGCCGTGAGCAGCCCGACCATCGCCATGGGGATACCGGCGGCCTCGACGCACGCCGCGATGGCCTCTGCAGCGTCCCGATTCTCGCCGTCGAAGCCGAGGATGAAGCCGGCGGTGACAACCATGCCGTGGTCATGGAGGCGGTGAACGCTTTCCACCAGAGGGTGGCGCGTGTTCACCTGCTTCTGGGCATGCATCAGAAGACTCGGGTCGGGCGTTTCGATCCCGATGAAGACATAACGAAAGTCCACCGCCTCCATCATGCCGAGCAGCGTTGGATCGTCCGCGAGGTTGATGGTCGCCTCGGTGCTGAAGAGGAACGGAAAGCCGCGCGATCGGCTCCATGTCAAGAGCTCCGGCAAGAACGCCATCACGGCTTTCTTGTTCCCGATGAAATTGTCGTCCACGAAGTCCACGTGCCCCCGGTAGCCGAGCCGGTAGAGACACTCCAGCTCTTGCAGGAGCTGTGGCGGGGTTTTGGTGCGCGGTTTCCGGCCGTAGAGCTCGATGATATCGCAGAATTCGCAGTTGAAGGGACAGCCGCGGGAGAATTGCACCCCGACGTGGAGGTACTGTGCCAGCTCCAGCAGGTCGAACCGCGGCGCCGGGCTGCAGGTGAGGTCGGGCCGCTCCTCCGAGCGGTAGATTCCATGCCTCGCCCCGGCGTCCAGGCCGGCGAGGAACTTCGGGATCGTCATCTCCCCTTCGTCCAGCACCAGATAGTCGGCGGCGGCGTAGACGTCCGGCTGGCTCGTGGGATCCTGGCCGCCGACGGCGATCCGCTTGCCGCGCGCGTGGCAGAACTCGATGAGGGAGAGCAGGCTCCGCTGCTGCGGGATCATGCCGCCGGCCATGACGAGGTCCGCCCAGTCGATGAGCGCCGTGTCCATCTCCTGCACATTGAGGTCCAGGAGCCGGAGAGTCCAGTCCCGGGGCAGGAGGGCCGCGGCGGTGATGAGACCGAGCGGGGCGGCCGGGTAGCGGGCGCCCAGGAGTTCGCAGGGCTCGCGATAATTCCAGTAGCTCAGCTCGGGAAACCGCGGTGAGACCAGGAGGCACTTCATCATCGCGTCCTCTCGGGGGATGCTCCCAGCCTGGGGCTTTCCAGGCGCAAAGTCAAGAGGAGTCGCGAGCGGAGGTGTCCAAGCGGTCAGACGCGTCGTCACGGGGAGGCGAGGGGGGAATTCGGGGGCAGCGGTGTCAGGTGCTCAGCCAGCCCGCTGGCCCTTTTCGATCTTGGCCCATTCATCCTTCAGCGAGACGGCCCGGTTGAACACCAGGCCCCCCCCGGCGGAGTCGCGGTCCACACAGAAGTAGCCCTGCCGCTCGAACTGACAGATGGAGCCGGAGGCGGCGCCGGCCAGGCTCGGCTCCACGCGGCAGCCGGTCAGGATCTCCAGCGATCGGGGATTCAAATTGGCCAGGAAGTCCTGCCCCTCGTCCGCGTCGTCCGGGTTCTCCTTGAGGAAGAGCCGGTCGTACAGCCGCACCTCGGCCGGGATGGCGTGAGCGGCCGAGACCCAATGAATGGTCGCCTTCACCTTGCGACCGTCCGGGGCGTCGCCGCCCTTCGTGGCGGGATCGTAGGTGCAGCGCAGCTCCACGACGTTTCCCCGGGCGTCCTTGACGACATCCACGCAGCGAATGAAGTAGGCGTAACGCAGGCGGATCTCGCGTCCCGGGGCGAGCCGGTAGTACTTGGGCGGCGGGGTCTCCCGGAAGTCGTCCTGCTCGATGTACAGGACGCGCGAGAACGGCACCCGGCGCGTCCCGGCACCGGCGTCCTCGGGATTGTTCACCGCGGCGAACTCTTCCACGCGGCCCTCGGGGTAATTCTCGATGACCATCCGCAGGGGTTTGAGCACCCCCATGACACGCGGGGCCCGCCGGTTCAGCTCCTCCCGCAGGCAGTGCTCCAGCAGCGCGATGTCCACGTTGCTGTCCTTCTTGGCCACGCCGATCCGGTCGCAGAAGTTCCGGATGGCCTCGGGCGTGTACCCCCGACGGCGCAGACCGGACAGGGTGGGCATGCGCGGGTCGTCCCACCCGCGGACGTGTCCATCCTGGACCAGCTTCAGGAGCTTGCGCTTGCTGAGGACGGTGAACGAGACGTTGAGCCGGGCGAACTCGATCTGCCGGGGATGATAGATCTCCAGCGCATCGAGGTACCAGTTATACAGCGGGCGGTGGATCTCGTACTCCAGCGAGCACAGGGAGTGGGTAATGCCCTCGATGGAGTCGGACTGGCCATGGGCGAAGTCGTACATCGGGTAGATGCACCAGGCGTCCCCGGTGCGGTGATGGGAGGCGTGCAGGATGCGGTACATCACCGGGTCGCGCAGGTTGACATTGGGAGCGGCCATGTCAATCTTGGCCCGCAGGGTGCGCGAGCCCTCGGGGAACTCGCCGGCGCGCATGCGAGCGAACAGGTCCAGATTCTCCGCCACCGTACGGCCGCGGTACGGGCTCTCCTTCCCCGGCTCGGTGAGGGTGCCCCGATATTTGCGGATCTCGTCCGGGGTCAGGTCGCAGACGTAGGCCAGGCCCTTCCGGATGAGGACGAGGGCGAACTCGTACAGCTGCTCGAAGTAGTCGGAGGCGTAGTACATCCGGCCTTCCCAATCGAAGCCCAGCCAGCGGATGTCCTGCTGGATGGATTCCACGTACTCGGTCTCTTCCTTGATCGGATTGGTGTCATCGAAGCGCAGGTTGCACTGGCCGCCGAATTCGGCGGCGATGCCGAAGTCGATGCAGATGGCCTTGGCGTGGCCGATGTGCAGGTAGCCGTTCGGCTCTGGCGGGAAGCGCGTGTGCACGCGGGTGTAGCGCCCGCTCTTCAGGTCCTCGATCACCGCGGCCCGGATGAAGTCCGCGGGTTGGCTGGTATCGGTCGGATTCGGGTTCATATCGCTTCCTGCTCCGCGTGCCAGGAGGCCGTGGACGGCTCAAGGGCGCCGCGCGCAGGCTCGGGCAGACCCGCCTGCCGTCCCGATCGTCGGGCGGCGGGCCGCGCGGCTCGGCTCCCAGCCCGAGCGAGAATGCCGCATCCGAGCGGCTTCTGTCAAGCCGGAAGCGCGGGAGAAGACCCGAGAGCGCCGCCGTCGGCGAAGGGGATCTCTACGGTCAGCCGGGAACGTCCGGTGGGGCGGCTTTCATCGCCAGGGCGGTCAGAATGGTCTGCACCAGGACCTTCTGGTCCAGCGGCTTCCGGATGGCCAGGGTCGCGCCGGCCTTGAAGCCCTTGAGCGCCAGCGCCGGGTCCTCCATGGCGGTCACGAGGATGACCGGCGTGTCTCGCAGCTGCGGATCGCTGCGCATCCGCTGGCAGACTTCGAACCCGGTCGCCCCAGGCATCATGATGTCCAGCAGGACGAGATCGGGCCGCTCTTTCTTGGCCAGCTCGATCCCGGACGCTCCGTCGCTGGCCGTCAGCGGCACGAAATCGTGGGCGGCCAGGAGGTTGGAGGTCAAGGCGAGGAGCAGCTTGTCGTCGTCGATGACCAGGATCTTGGGGCGGCGGAAGGTCGCATGGGACTTCGTGCTGGGCGGCTCCTTGCCGATGGGATACCCGCAGGTCTGGCAACGGGTCACGTCGAAGTGCTCGAAGGTCGGCTGCTTCGAGTTGCAATAAGAGCAAAACTGCAGGGCGGATTCAGGCACACGCCACCTGATCCCGTTTTCGCCGGGACGGTCAGGATCATCCTGCCGTTATATGGGATTCTCGCGGGGAAAGCCGCATGGCCGAACTGTCCCGCGATCGTCTATCCGCGGAAGTCCCCGCGTCCGGCACAGGGGCTGTCCAGCCGTCCGAGGTGCTGGGGATTTGGAGGAGTAATTATAGCACAGATTACCGCCTTGGACAGCTCAGATCGGGGGCGCGGCAATGAGGGCGGGCCACGCACCGTTCTGAAATATCGGAGCGTCCCGGAGGGCGATTTGTTCGGTCTGCCGGTAGGCAGGGGATTCCGGCTGGACGAACGCGCGGCAGGGGGCTACGCTAGCATCTCATCGTGGCGGGGATGGCAGCCCGCAAAACCATACCGTTCGGGGAGAAGAGGAGAAGGAGACGCCGATGAGCCAGCTGTTCGAAAACCCGGTGAAGCGCAAGATCAAGGCGGGCAAGAAGACCTCGGGGGCGTGGGCCCAGCTGTGCAGCCCCATCGCGACGGAGATCCTGGCCCGCGGAGGATTTGACTGGATCCTGGTGGACATGGAGCACGCTCCGGGAGACGTCTCGATCCTGGTGGGGCAGTTCCAGGCGGTGGCGGCGGCGGGGACGGGCTGTGTGCCGATCGTGCGGGTCCCCTGGAACGATCAGGTGTGGATCAAGCGCATCTTGGACGCCGGCGCCTACGGCCTGATGATTCCCTACGTCAACACGGTGGAGGAGGCCACGCGCGCCGTGCAGGCCTGCAAGTACCCCCCTGAAGGCGTTCGGGGAATCGCCGGCAGCCCGCGGGCAGCGGGGTACGGCCGCGACACCGCCAGTTACCTGAAGCGGGCCAACGACGAGGTGTTCGTCATGCTTCAGGTGGAGACGCTGCAGGCCATCGAGAACGTGGAAAAGATCGCCAAGATTCCCGGTGTGGACGCGCTCTTCATCGGACCGATGGACCTCTCGACCTCTATGGGGCACATGGGGAATCTGGGGCATCCGGATGTCCAGGCGGCGATTGCCACGGTCGAGGCCAAGGCCAAGAAGGCGGGGATGCCTTTGGGCACGATCTCCGCGGGGTGGGAGCAGGCCAAGGGCCTGTACGATCGCGGGTACCAGCTGGTCACCCTCATTTCCGACTCCGTTCTGATCTCCAAGGCGGGTGCCGAAACGGCTGCCAAGTTCCGCGAGGCATTTCCGGAAGGATAGATCTCCGGCTGCCGCCCCATGCGGCAGTTGATAGAGAATCTTATACCCGGTAAGGTCCCTAAAACGCTCTACTTTATCGGAGAGAGACTGCCTGGGATGCGGATAGACCTGCACCTGCATACCACCGCGTCGGACGGGCTGCTGGATCCGGCGGCCCTTGTCCGGGCGGTCCACGCGGCCTGCCTCGATCTGTTCAGCGTCACGGACCACGATACGTTGGAGAGCCTGGCGGAGGTTGACGCAGGGGCGCGAGCCCATGGGATGGCGACGATCCCTGGAATCGAGATCAGCATTTACTGGAGAGGGGTGGAATTCCATATCCTGGGCTACTTCGTGGATCCCACCGATGCCTCGCTGCTGGACTTCCTGGCACGCATGCGGGAAGCCCGGAGAGCCCGCCTGCGGACGATGTTGAGCCGCCTTTTCGCCATGGGCATGGCCGTGACAGAGGACGAGGTCCTGGCGCTCGCTCGCGACGGCAACGTGGGCCGGCCGCACGTGGCCAGGGCCCTGGTCCGGCACGGATACGTGGCCACGCTGGAAGAGGCGTTCCTGCGCTATCTCGGCGCGGGTAGGCCGGCGTACGTGCCGCGCCCGGACGTGACGATCCGGGAAGCGGTTCAGGCAATTCGGGGGGCGGGCGGCATCTCGTCGCTGGCCCATCCCGGTCTCCAGAATCGGGATGATGCCATCCCCGATCTGCTGGCAGCCGGACTGGATGCCATCGAGGTGTACCATCCCAAGCACACGCACGGAATGACCGCCCGGTATCGGCGCCTGGCCCGGCGGCGCGGTCTGCTCGTCACGGGCGGCTCCGATTTTCACGGAGCGACAGAGGAGCATCACGGCGCGACCCCCGGGCAGCCGGCGCTTCCCGAGGAGGATTACCTGCGATTGCGGGATGCCGCCATGGCACGCCAGTCAAGGGTGGTGCGCTGAGGCGGCGGGAGATTTCTGGCAAACCTCTCCGCGGATGCGCCGGGCAAAGCAAAAGGGGACCTCCGGCTTGTCAGGACTACATAAATCCAGTATCATCCGCCGATAGGCATTGGGGGGAGGGGATTCGGTTCATGGATCATCTGGACAAGCGCCTCCTGAATAGCCTGCAGGCTGTTTTCCCCTTGGTGTCTCGCCCTTTCCAGGCGTTGGGCGCTCCTCTGGGCCTTCCGGAAGCCGAAGTGCTCGACCGCATCGCGGCCCTCAAGGCGCAGAAGGTGCTTCGGCAGATCGGGGCCATCTTCGATACCCGCAGTTTGGGCTACAAGGGCAGCTTGGTCGCCATGCGCGTCCCGCCGGCCCGCCTGGAGGCGGCGGCGGCGGCGGTGAACGGGCATCCCGGCGTGAGCCACAATTACCAGCGAAACCACGACTTCAACCTCTGGTTCACGCTGGCGGTTCCTCCCACGAGCGACCTGGCATGGACCGTCGATCGGCTGCATGAGCTGGCCGGTGCGGAGTCGACCCGCATGCTGCCGACCCTCCGGCTGTTCAAGATCGGGGTGCAGCTGGACCTGGAGGGAGGAAGCGGCGCCGAGCGTGTCGAGTCCGGCCAGGCCGGATACAGCGACCACCGCCGGCCCGCCGCCGGCCGCGAGGGCTTGCAGCCGCTGGACATCGCGGTGATCCGGGAGCTGCAAGAGGACGTCCCACTGATTCCCCAGCCGTACCGGTGCATGGCGGAGCGGATCGAAATCGCCGAGGAGGATCTCTTTGCAACGGCCGCGCGCCTGACGGCCCAGGGCTACCTCCGGCGGGTGGCCGGTGTCCTCCATCATCGCCAGGCCGGCTTCCAGGCCAACGCCATGGGTGCCTGGGTGGTGCCGCCCGACCGGGCCGAGGAGACCGGCACGGTCATGGCCAGCTTCAGGGGGGTGAGCCATTGTTATCTCCGGCCAACCTATCCGGACTGGCCGTATAGCATCTTCACCATGGTGCACGGGCAGGCGGCCGGGGACTGTCAGGCCGTGATCGATGCAATTTCCCGGACAACCGGCATCACCGAGTACGCCCTGCTGTACAGCACCAAAGAATACAAGAAGGTCCGGTTGAAGTATTTCACGCCTGATCTGGCCGCGTGGGAGGTCCGGGTGCGGCGGTCCCCCGACGCCGGTCTGCGGGCCCCCGAGGTGGTGTCGGCGGATCGCTCGTAGCCCGGGGAGAGCCGTCTTGCGCCGTCGGGAAAGCTAGAGCGGTGCGAATGGACGTTGGAGCGGGACGCGGGCGCGCGACGGCAGCCGGGGATCGGCCGTGACGGAGCCCGTGGCGCCCCTGGTGGATGTTCAGGGCCTGACGAAGGTCTTCGGCGGTACGCTGGCCCTGGACGCGGTGGATCTCCGGGTGGCGTCGGGCGAGGTCGTGGCCCTTCTGGGGCCGAACGGCGCCGGTAAGACGACCCTCCTGAAGCTCTTGTCCACGGCGCTGAAGCCCACGGTGGGGGGCGGGCGGGTGCTGGGGGAGGATCTGTTGAAGGGGTGCGATGCCATCCGCCGGCGGATCGGCATGATCTCTCACAATCACCACCTCTACGAGGACCTGACGGCCGAGGAGAACCTGCGGTTCGCGGCCGTCATGCACGGGATGCGCGCGGAGGCCGGCGCCATCCGGAAGGCGCTGACCGAGGTGGGTCTGGAGGAGCAGGCGCGCGGGAAGGTCCGGACGTTCAGCACCGGGATGAAGCGCCGGCTGGTCATCGGAAAGATGTTGCTCTTCGCGCCCGACCTCTTGTTCCTGGACGAGCCCCACAACACGCTGGACCAGGCCGCCATTCAGCTGCTCAACGGGTATGTCGCCTCGGTGGCGGCCCGCGGGGGCGCGGCCGTGATGGCGACGCACAATCTGTCCCGCGCCTTCGACATGGCGGATCGCTTCGTGTTGATGCACGACGGGATGGTGGTGCGGGATGTGGCCAAGGATGGGCTGACGGCCGACCGCCTGCGGGCCTTGTACGCCCGCTGCGCGGAAGACGGGGAGAGCGATGTCTGAGTGGCGCGGGAGCGCGGCGTGGTAGGCGAGGTGGTGCGCCGGGCGTGGGCGATGGCGCGACCCCAGCCCACCGGCGCCCGGCAAACTCGCAGGGCGGCAGTCGGGGGTGGGGCGTGGTAGGCGAGGTGGTGCGCCGGGCGTGGGCGATGGCGCGAAAGGACGTCACGGTGGAGCTGCGCGCCCGCGAGCGGGTCAACGCCATGCTGTTCTTCGCCGGCCTGGTGCTCTTCATCTTCAACTTTGCCCTGGGCCCCGACCAGGAGCGGCTGCGCCAGGCGGCCTCGGGACTGCTCTGGCTGGCCTTCCTCTTCACGGGGATGCTGGGTCTGGGCCGCAGCTTTCAGGCCGAGCGGGAGAACGAGTGCTTCGAGGAGTTGCTACTCACTCCCGGCGATCGCGAGTCCATCTATTTCGGGAAGCTGACGGGGAACATCCTGTTCATGCTGACGGCGGAGGCCTTCATCCTGCCCCTCTTCGGCATTCTGTACAATCTGGACATCTGGGCGCGGCTGCCGCAGCTGTTCGTGGTGGCCTTTCTGGGGACGATCGGCTTCTCGACCCTCGGCACGCTGCTGGCGGCGATGACGGCCCACCTGCGGGCCCGGGAGGTCATGCTGCCGCTGCTCCTGTTCCCGCTGACGGTGCCGGTGATCCTGGGGTCCGTGCACGCGACGGAGGCGATCCTGGCGGGCGGGGGGCTGGGGGAGGTGTCCCACTGGCTGAAGCTGCTGGGGGGCTTCGACGTGATCTTCCTGGTGGTCTGCCCCCTCGTGTTCGAATTTGTTCTGGAGGAGTGATGGCAAACGAGTCGGGCCTGGTCAAATGCATCGGGGTGGCGGCGCTGGGACTGCTGGCCATCGGCCTCTACCTGGGGTTGATTGTGGCACCGCCGGACGCGGTGCAGGGAGACGTGCAGCGGATCATGTACCTGCACGTGCCCTCCATTGTCACCGCGTACCTCTGCTTTTTCCTGGTCTTCTGCGCCAGCCTGCTCTACCTCTGGAAGCGAGACCTGCGGCTGGACGCGGTGGCTGTCTCCGCCGCCGAGATCGGTGTGGTGTTTACCGGAATCACCCTGGCCACGGGCTCTATCTGGGGCAAGTCGACCTGGGGGGTCTGGTGGACCTGGGATGCCCGGCTGACCCTGACGGCCATCCTGTTCACGATCTACGTGGGGTATCTGATCTTGCGGAATTTCGCCGAGGATCCGCGGGCAGGGGCGCGCTATGGGGCGGTCCTGGCCATCCTCGGCTTTCTGGACATTCCCCTCAACCACTTCGCCGTCTACTGGTGGCGCACGCTGCACCAGCCCTCCTCGCTGCTCCGGGCCGGCGGCCCCTCGGTGGCGCCGGCCATGCTGAAACCGCTGGCGGTGATGTTCGCCGGGCTGGTCCTCCTGGCCGCGTATCTGCTGATGGAGCGCGTGCGGCTGGAGTTGGTGCGGCAGCGCACCGCCGACCTGCGCCTGGTGCGGGGGCGGCGGCACCGGCGGGAGGAGGTCGGAGGAGTGGCGCACCCGGCCGGCGCGGCCGTGCCGCCCGCAGGAGGAGAGCATGGGTAGCTGGGGGTTCATCGGGCTGGCCTACGGCCTCGCGGCGCTGGTGCTGGTGGTCTATGCGGCCATGCTGCGCAGCCGCCTGCGGACGGCGGGAGAGGAGATGGCCGCATTGGAGCGCGAGGACGGCCGGAGGGCGCGATGAAGGGACGCAAGCTGAAATACCTGGTGGCGGCGGCCATCGTGGCGGCGGCCCTGGGAGGCCTGGTCTATTCCGGCGTGAAGGAGTCGGTGGTCTACTTCTACACGCCGAGCGAGCTGATGCAGAAACGACAGGCGCTGGAGGGCAGGGCGCTGCGCATCGGCGGCATGGTGCAGCCGGGCTCCGTGCACTGGGACCCGCAAACCCTGCTGCTCACCTTCACGCTCACCGACGGCCAGGGCACCGTGGCCGTCCGGCACGCGGGGACCGCCCCCGACCTGTTCAGGGCGGGGGCGGGGGCGGTGGTCGAGGGCACCTGGTCGCCGGCCGGGTACTTCCAGGCCACCACCATCATGGCCAAGCACTCGGAGGAGTATAAGCCGCCGGCCCATCCGGAGACGCTGGAGGCGAAGAAGGAGATGTTCAGGTCTATCCTGAAAGAGGAGAAGCAATGACCTCCATCCTGGGCGGCTTCGCCCTGTTCTTGGGGCTGGGGGTGACGCTGTACGCCATCGCGGCAGCGATCTACGGGGCCCGCTCCGGGCGTGAAGACTGGCTGGCCAGCTCGCGAAATGCCGTGCTGGCCCACTTCTGCCTGGTGACCCTGGCCATCTTCCTGCTGGAATACGCGCTGATCACCAGCGATTTCAGCATCCGCTACGTGGTCGAGAACAGCACGCGGGGGAGCCTGGTCCGGTACAAGATCGCCGGTCTCTGGGGCTCGCTGGAAGGGTCCATCCTCCTCTGGGAGTGGCTGCAATCCCTCTTCGCCACGCTGGTGGTAGCCCGCTACAGCACCAGCGAACGTCACCGCGAGCTGATGCCCTACGTCCAGGCCGTGCTGCAGGGGATCTCGGCCTTCTTCCTGATGCTCATGGTCTTCGCCGTCAATCCCTTCGCTCGAATCTTCCCGGTGCCGCTGGACGGCCGGGGGCTGAACCCGCTCCTCGAAGTGACCGACATGCTCGTCCATCCCTTGCTCCTCTACCTGGGATACGTGGGATTTTCGGTCCCCTTCGCGTTCGCCATGGCCACCCTGATCACGGGCCGGTCCACGGAGGAGTGGCTGGGAATGACGCGCCGCTGGACCATCGTGGCCTGGCTGTTCCTCACCGGTGGGATCTTCTATGGCGGCTGGTGGTCCTACCGGACGCTGGGCTGGGGGGGCTACTGGGCCTGGGACCCGGTCGAGAACGCGTCCTTCATGCCCTGGCTGACGGGCACGGCGTTCATTCACTCGGTGATGATCCAGGAGCGGAAGCGGATGCTGCGCGTCTGGAACCTGGTCCTGGTGACCCTGACCTTCTCGCTGGTCATCTTCGGGACGTTCCTTACGCGCAGCGGTATCCTGAGCTCCGTCCATGCGTTCTCGAGCGGCCCGGTGGGGATCATGTTCCTGAGCTTCCTGGCCCTGGTCCTGCTCTTTTCCTTCAGCCTCGTCGCCTACCGCTCCGACCGGCTGAAGGGGCACGGAGAGCTGGACTCCATCGTCTCGCGCGAGAGCGCCTTCCTGCTGAATAACGTGGTCCTGGTCGGGATCTGCTTCACCGTGTTCCTGGGCACCATCTTCCCGCTGTTGGCCGAGGCCGTGCGCGGGACCAAGATGAGCGTCGGGATGCCCTACTTCAACCGGGTGAGCGTCCCGCTGGGGATGGCGCTGCTCCTCCTGATGGGGATCGGTCCGCTGATCGCCTGGGGGCGCGCCTCGCTGAACAACCTGCGGCGCAACTTCCTGAAGCCCGCGCTGGGCGCGGTGGCTTGCACGCTCGTGCTGTACGCCCTGGGGATGCGCAATACGTCGGCCCTCATGGCCTTCCTGTTCGCCTTCTTCGTCATCGGAACGGTGGTGCTGGAGTTCGTCCAGGCAACCCGCACCCGGGCCCGGATCACGGGGGAGGGGCTCTTCGCGGCCCTGGCGACGCTCCTGTTGAAGAGCCGGCGCCGCTACGGGGGCCTCATCGTTCACCTGGGCGTCGTGATCGCCATCATCGGAATCGCCGTCTCCTCGGTGTACAAGGTCGAGAAGGAGGCCACCCTGAAGCCGGGGGAGACGCTGCAGGTCGGCCGCTACACGCTGCGCTTCGACGGGATGTCGGCCGGCGAGCGGCCCACGCACATCCTGGTGTGGGCCAACCTCATGGCCGCGAAGGACGGGACGCCGATCGGCGAGCTGACCCCCGGCGAGCGGTTCTATCCCAATCAGCAATCCCCCTTCGCCAGCGTGGACGCCCGCTATCACTGGAACGAGGACCTGTACGTCATCCTCTCCTCGTTCGAGCGGGACGGCAGCTCGGCGACCATCAAGGTGCTGATCAATCCCATGATCTCCTGGATCTGGATCGGGGGCGTCGTGATCCTGCTGGGCGTCCTCGTGGCCGTGCTGCCCGAGCGTCGGTTGGCCCTGCTGGCCATGCGGGCCGGCGCCCAGGCGACGTAAGCGAGTGCTCTGGAGTTGCGCATGTCCTGGAAGAAAGCCCTGATCCCCCTGTCCTGCGTGCCGGTCATCATCCTGCTGGCCTACGGCTTCCGGACCGATCCGCGGGCCATTCCCTCCCCGCTGGTCCAGAAGCCGGCGCCCATCTTCCGGCTGGCAGCCTACGGGGGGCCGGAGGTCTCGCTGGACAATCTCAAGGGGAAGCCGGTTCTGCTGAACTTTTGGGCCTCCTGGTGCTACCCCGCCTGCTACGAGGAGGCGCCGCCGCTCGAGGCCACCTGGCAGAAATACAAGGATCAGGGGCTCGTCATGCTGGGGGTGGACATCCAGGACAAGGAGGCCGACGCCAAGGAGTTCCTCAGCCGCTTCGGGTACACGTTCCCCAACGGGCCTGACCCGGGCGGCAAGATCTCCATCGATTACGGAGTCTACGGCGTGCCCGAGACGTTCTTCATCGACCGAAAGGGGCGGATCGCGTACAAGCAGGTCGGAGGCCTGACGCCCGAGATCATCGAGGCGCAGGTGCGCGCCCTGCTGAGGAGCGAGTGAGATGTGGCCGGCGGCGGTGCGGTCCATGCGGCGAGAGCCTGTTCCAGCCTGCGGGTGGGCGCTCATGGCGGCGGCGCTGATCTGCCTGACCTGGGTCCTCCAGGGTCCACTCTTGACGGCGGGCGCCGCGGAGGGCGTACCCCTGTCCCCCGCCCAGGAGGCAAAAGCCAGAGGGATCGCGTCGGAGCTGCGCTGTGTGGTGTGCCAGAACCTCTCGGTGGAGGACTCACCGTCCGATCTGGCCAAGGAGATGCGGAACCTGGTGCGCGAGCAGGTTCGCCGGGGGAAGAGCAAGCAGGAGATCGAGGACTACTTCGTCAGCCGCTACGGGGAGTTCGTGCTCCTGGCTCCTCCCAAGCGGGGCTTCAACCTGTTGGTGTGGGGTCTCCCGTTCGTGGCGATCCTGGCGGGGGCTTGCGGGGTCTACCTGGTGGCCCGGCGCTGGGCGCAGCAGGGCCGGGCGCATGCCACGCCGACCGTGGACCCGGCGTATACCGAGCGGGTGCAGCGCGAGCTGCGCGAGCGCGAGGGAAGCGCGGACCGGCCGTGAGCGGCCGCGGAGGCCTGCCGCCTCCAGCTGGCCGGACCCCGTCGTATTCCTGCCCCCGATCGCCGGGCCGGCGGCATTCCTAAGGAGAGTGCATGATCGTCGTGGTGACGCTCGGCATCGCATTCGTCGTGGTGGCATTCGTGGCGGCCCCCTTCTTCCTTGTCCCGCGGCACGTTGCCCCCGCGGCCGGCGGGGAGAACCCGATGCCGGAGCCGCTCCGCGAGCTGCTGGCGGAGAAAGAGACCGTCTACGCCGCCATCCAGGAGCTGGATTTCGATTTCAAGTCCGGCAAGCTGTCCGCCGAAGATCACCAGACTCTGCGGCAGCGGCACGAAGCCGAGGCCGCCGTGCTGCTCCAGAGGATCGACGAGCTGCAGGCGCAGTCGCAGAAGACGCAGCCGATCGGAAAGGCGCGCCGGGAGCGGCGCACGGCATGAGGGCCATGCGGGATCAGCTCCGGCGGGCCGGCCTGTCGGACCTCTTCGAGAAGGTGCAGGCCGGCCGCCGTCTCGATGCCGGCGACGGGATGCGGCTGTACACGACGCCCGACCTCACCGCCGTGGGATACCTGGCGAACCTGGTGCGCGAGCGGCGGAGCGGCGACCGCACCTACTACGTGTGCAACCTGCACATCAACTACACCAATATCTGCAACAAGCTGTGCAAGTTCTGCTCTTTTTACGCCGCGCCCAACAGCGACGACGGCCGCGGTTACGTCCTCAGCCCGGAAGAGGCAGCCGCCCGCGTGGCCCGGTACGCCGATGAGCCCATCCGCGAGATCCACATGGTGGCGGGAATCAACCCCAAGCTGCCCTACCAATACTACCTGGATCTCCTGCGAGCGGTGCGGGCCGCGCGCCCGGAGGCCCAGATCAAGGCCTTCACCATGATCGAACTGGCCCAGATCGCCCGTGCGGCCAAGCGGCCGCTGCCGGACATCCTGCCGGAGTTGCGGGCGGCCGGCCTCACCGCCTGTCCCGGCGGCGGGGCGGAGGTCTTCAGCGACCGGGTCCACGAAGAGCTGTTCCGGGCCAAGCTGGACAACCAGGGCTGGTTCGAGGTGGCGCGGGCCGTCCACCGGGCGGGCATCCCGTCCAACGCCACCATGCTGTACGGGCATATCGAGACCGTCGAGGAGAAGGTGCGGCATCTCCTGCACATGCGGGAGCTGCAGGACGAGACCGGCGGGTTCATGTGTTTCGTGCCCCTGGCTTTCGACCCCAGCCGGACGGAGCTGGACCACCTGCCCGCTCCCACCGGCTACGCCAACCTGCGGGAGATCGCGGCGGCCCGCCTGCTGCTGGACAATTTCCCGCACGTGAAAGCCTTCTGGATCATGATCACCCCCGCCGTGGCGCAGGCGGCCCTGTGGTATGGGGCCGACGACCTGGACGGGACGGTGTCCCACTACGAGATCACGCACGCCCTGGGGACGGATTCCCACCGGCAGGCCCTCCGCACGGCGGATCTGCTCGATCTCATCACCGAGGCCGGCCGCGTGCCGGTCGAGCGGGATGCCTTGTACCGGGTGATGGGCGAGGCCGAGGCCCCGGCGGGAGTCGGGAGTCGGGTCTCATGAATGTTGCGCATCACGATCTGGAGGATATCGAGGACAGGATCCTGGCGGGCGAGCGACTGAGCTTTGCCGACGGCGTCCGGCTGTTCCGGCAGGCCAACCCGCTCCAGCTCTCCGTCTGGGCGTCCCTGGTCCGCCGGCGTCTGCATCCGGACGATCTGGTCACCTACGTCATCGGCCGGAACATCAACTATACCAACGTCTGCTGGGTGCAGTGCAAGTTCTGCAATTTTTACCGGCTGCCCGGCTCCGGCGGGGGCTACGTCCTGACCCGGGAGCAGATCTTCCGAAAGATTCAGGAGCTGGTGGACCTGAACGGGACCGAGATTCTGATCCAGGGCGGGTTGAACCCAGCGCTCAAGATCGACTTCTTCGAGGAGCTATTCCGCGAGATCAAGGCGCGCTTTCCCATCCACATTCACGGGCTGTCGCCGGCCGAGATCATCTATCTGGCCAAGATCTCCGGCCTCGGGGAGGCGGAGTGCCTGCGCCGCCTCCGGACTGCGGGGCTGGATTCCGTGCCGGGGGCGGGCGCGGAGATGCTGGTGGAGGAGGTGCGGGAGCAGATCGCGCCGTACAAGGACTCAACCGAGGCCTGGCTCAACCTCATGCGCACCGCCCACCGGCTGGGGATCCCATCTACCGTGACCATGATGTACGGGTCGGTGGAGACGGTGGAACAGCGGGTGGAGCACCTCATCGCGGTGCGGGATCTCCAAGACGAGACGGGGGGGTTCCGGGCCTTCATCCCCTGGAGCTTTCAACCGGAAGGGACGCACCTCTCCACGGTGAAGCGGGCCAGCGGGCTGGATTACCTCCGGACGGTAGCCGTGTCGCGCCTGATCCTGGACAACATCCCCAACATCCAGGCCTCCTGGTTGACCCAGGGGCCCCGCATCGGCCAGATCGCCCTCCAGTACGGGGTCAATGACATGGGCAGCACCGTCATGGAGGAGAACGTCGTCACGGCCAAAGGGGCCGTCTTCCTCGTTCCGCTGCCGGAGATCGAGCGCCTCATCCGGGACGCCGGCTTTCGCCCGGCCCGCCGCAACACCCGCTACGAGCTGCTCCCCGCCGCCTGAGCGGTGGGACCCGGCCAATCTGTGCGATCTTTCTGTCCTTGACGGTGGCCTGTTTCGGATGAAAGGAGTGTCAGCCGATGGTTCCCTACGAGAGGCAGATGCCCACCGTCATCCGGCCGAGCCAGATTGCCACCGACGTGACATACGAGCCGCCGCTGCGCGTCGGGTTCGGGATCAACGACACGACCGTGGACGGCGCCACGGCGACCATGGGGCGCACGATCCTGGTGCCGGGCGCCGGTCCCAACCCGACCCACTACCATTCGGTGAACGACGTCTGTTGGTACATCCTGTACGGCCGGATACGGGCGTGGTTCGCGCGGTCTGACGGGAGCGACCGGAAAGAGGTGATTCTCGAAGGCGGCGACTTTGTCTACATTCCCAGCGGGGCCATCCACGTCATCGCCAATGCCTCGGACAGCGAGGAGGCGTCCCTGATCTTCTGCTATATCGGCGTAGGCAACACCGGGGCCGCCAAGACAGTCTGGCTGGACACGTCCCGGATGGCCCCGGATGCCTGACTTTTGTGTCTGCTTGCGTCTCCCAACCGGCTCAGCAAGCCAGGTGCTGCGACGGCGGGCAGACATCGTGCGCCATGAAGCTATGGGTCTCCTGCGCCAGGAGGATCGGTCCGGTTCAGCTCGAGGCATCGAGCAATACGGCTGCGAGCAGGCACGCTGAGTCGGCACGGGCTGCTGGGGGTCGGAAGAGAACGCAGGCCGGGCTCGGCCCCCGGCCGGCAGGGGCATCGCATGGTGCCCGTAGCCTCTGAGGTGGTGCAACGATGTTCGGGATGCGATTCCTGCGACTCCGCATAATTTTCTTCATGCTTGGGTTGCTGGCCCAGTGGTATGTCTTCGTCCGTATCCGGCGGGCCATCCGGGCTTCCGGATGCTCCGACCGTCTCAAACGCCGCACGGTCCGTCTGGTGGGGGCGGCCATTGCGCTGCTGTTCGGGGTGAATGTGTGGATGCTCTTCCGGCCCATCCTCTGGGTCGATCCGCCCCGGGTGGCGCAGATTGGATTCTTCTATCCGGCTGCAGCGTGGAGCTTCGGATCGGTCGTTTCGGCCCTGTTGCTTTTGCTGGCGGCGATTCCCGGATGCCTGAAGGCGCTGGCGGGCAGGCTCGCCCGCGGGGCGGCGAACCCCGTCACCGCCGCCCCGATGAATCCAGGGCGCCGTCGATTCCTGCAGGCAGGGACGGCCGGACTCGTCGCGGCCCCCCTGGTGGTCTCCGGGTATGGTGTCGCATACGCGAGCAGGGATTACCGGGTCGAGGAGGTCGCCTTGCCCTTCGGCAGGTCCGTGCGCGTCGTGCAACTCACCGACATCCATGCCGGCGTCTACATGACCCGGGATGATATGCGGTGCTACGCCGACCAGGTCATAGCCCTGCAGCCCGACCTTTTCGTCCTGACCGGGGACTTCATCTCGAACTCGATGGTGTTTCTTCCAGACTGTGTGGAGGAGATGGCTCGGGTGCGCGCCCGCTACGGGAGCTTTGCGACACTGGGAAATCACGAGCATATGTGGGGGAGGCCGGATGAAGTTCGGGATATTCTCGAGCGGCATCGAATCCCGCTCCTGAACAACGCCCACCAGATGGTCCAGACCGACCAAGGCCCATTCGCCGTCGTAGGGATCGACGATCTGATCACCGGACAGCCCGATCTGGACGGGGCGCTGCGGGGACTGGATCCCGGCATCCCAACGCTTCTGCTGTCGCATCGCCCGGAGATTTTCCCCGTGGCTGCCTCCCGTCGGATTCCGCTGACCCTGGCGGGCCATTGGCACGGGGGGCAAATCAAGCTGAGCCTGCCGGGGATGGAGATCAGCTTTGCGCACCTCTGGACGCCCTACCCGGAGGGGCTGTACCGGATCAAGGCGTCGCATCTCTACGTCAGCCGCGGGATCGGGACCACGTTCACTCCGGTTCGGCTGAATGCGCCGCCTGAAGTCACTTTGTTTCGTTTAGAGTAGATGGGGGAGAGAATTAGGGTGAAACGAATCCAGACGTTTGGCAGTATAAGTGAGTAAGCACTCACATATTATTAGGACAAGAGCAAGAGATCGAGAATCGAGCCCGGGTTTTGCGTGTGCCTACAAGGATTGCTGCGATGCGGCCCGGATCCGGCAGGGGGGAAGGGAGGTTAGACTGACATGGCTACGCGCACGAGCGCAATCGCGGCTGCCCTCTTGAGCCTGGCGTTGATACTGGGCGGGGGGCTCTCTTCCGGGGCCGCTGCCCAGGTACCGGACGAAGAGGGGGCGATCGGGCGCATACCTGCACGCCTCAGCTATACCAACGGGCAGGTGTCGTTCTGGCGGCCGGGGGCATCCGCGTGGGCGACCGCACAGATCAACACACCCCTGGCTCCCGGTGACGAGCTGTATGCGGGAGCGCAGGGGACGCTCGAAGTGCAGGTTGGCCCGCGGGCGTTCCTGCGGGCCTGGGGGGACGCCGAGATCGGCCTGTTGAGCCAGCAGCCTACCTTCCTCCAGATCAAGGTTGTCACCGGCCACGCCACCCTCGATTTGCGGAGCCTGGATCCGGGCTATGCGGTGGAGGTGGACACGCCCCAGGCAGCTTTTACCATCGAGCATGCCGGCTACTACCGTGTGGAGGTGACGCAGGGGCAGACCGCCTTCATCACCAGGCGCGGCGGGCGGGCCACCATGACCCTGGCCGGCGGACAGATGACGGCCATCGCACCGAGCGAAGAAGTCGTCCTGCAAGGGTCCGCGCCCGTGATGGCACAGAGCTATGTCGCCCCGGAGATCGATGCCTGGGATCGCTGGAACTACAGCCGGAGCGATGAGCTGCTCGATGCCATCAGCGCCCGCTACGTGCCCTGGGGGGCCTATGGCGTGGACGATCTGGACCACTACGGGACCTGGCGCGTCGTGCCGACGTACGGGGCCGTCTGGTTTCCCCAGGCGGTGCCGGCCGGCTGGGCACCCTACAGCACCGGGCGCTGGATCTGGGATCCGGATTATGGCTGGACATGGGTTGATACCGCGCCCTGGGGATGGGCCCCGTATCATTACGGGCGCTGGGTCTCCGTCAATGGCTTCTGGGGATGGGCCCCCGGCCCCCTGGTCGAACGACCCGTCTACGCTCCGGCGCTGGTCGCCTTCTTCGGCGCGCCCGGGACGCCGTTCGTCAGCTGGGTCGCCCTCGGCTGGGGTGAGCCGGTGGTGCCATGGTGGGGGAAGGCCGGCTTCATCGGCCGGCCGTGGTGGGCGGGCTGGGGCGGCCCCCGCATCGTCAACAACGCCGCCATCGGCCGGACGACCGTCGTCAATGCCGCCACCATCAGGTCCTACCGGAACATGAGCGTCCCGAATGCCGTGGTGGGCATTCAGGAGGATCAGTTCGGCCGCGCCTCCGGCCACGAGGTTCGGATGGGGCAGGCAGAGCTGCGCTCCCTGGAGCCGCTGCGCGGGGCGCCGCACGTGCGGCCCGAGGCGTCGAGCTTTGTCGCCGCCGGCGGTCGCGGGGTGTCCCCGTCCCAATCGGTCCTGACCCGTCCCGTGGTCACGCGGCGCCTCTCAACCGGCCTCCCGGCGGTGCGGCAAGATGAAGGGAAGGCAGGCCTTCCGGCCGGACGTGTCGCCCCGCAGCCGGCGGCTGTCGCGCCCACGCCGGCTCCCGCGTCGCGGCCCCCCTTCGGTACGGGCCGCACGGAGCGGTCGGCGCGCCCGCAGCTTCCGGCCCCGCCGCGCGAGGAAGGATCCCGGGTGACGGGAGCCTCTCCAGGCACGGGGCACGGGACCGTGCAGCACGCCACTGGCGGGTCGGCGGCCCCTCACCCGCAGACGACCGCGGCGCCGGCGCCGCAGCACCAGCAGCATCAGGCCGCGCCCTCTCAGGGGCGGAGCGTGAGCCAGCCGGCGGCCCAGCCGGCCCCCTCGCGGCAGGTTGGGGCCACACACCGTGAGGGGCGGTCCCTCCCGGGAGAGCCGGCGAACCGGCTCTTCCCCGGACGGGCCGAGACTCATTCGGGGCAGTCAAGGGCGGCGACGCCCAAGCAGAGTCCCCAGGGACACCAGGGGGGCGGAACGCAACAGCGCGGGACGCAGCCGCAGAACCAGCGCTAGGTCGCCGGCGCCCCACACGCCTGCTATTTCGTCATAAGAAATGAGAGGCTTTTCTTCTAAGAGGATGCTGAAAAACCCGTTTTCGCCCAGGCTGCTCAAAAAGGTCCAGATGCAAGGCGCCGCGCGATCCGAGGCGCGAGGCGTACTTAGCGCGTACGCCGCAGCGCCGCGGGAGCGCGCCAACGCCGCAGATGGGCCTTTTTCAGCAGCCTGCTAAAGGAGCATTACCGGGCTCCCGGCCTTGACAAGGGTGGGGGGCTGCCCTACGCTCCTGGCGAGGAGGGAGGTGATCGCCATGAGCCTTCCCATCGAGCGCGTGGACGAGTACCGCTGGCGGATTCCGGCGGGAACCAGGCCCGGCATGAAGGTGCCGGCGGTCATCTACGCCAGCGAGAAACTGCTGGATCAGATCCGCAACGATCAGTCGCTGGAGCAGGCGGCCAACGCGGCCACGCTGCCGGGGGTGGTCCGGGCGGCCTATACCATGCCCGACATTCACCAGGGGTACGGCCTGCCCATCGGGGCGGTGGTGGCCACCCGGACGGACGGGGGCGTCGTCACGCCCGGCGGCGTCGGCTACGACATCAACTGCGGCGTCCGCCTCCTCCGCACCGAGCTGACCGCCACCGAGGTCCTGCCGCGGCTCAAAGAGCTGGTGAACCTCCTCTTCACCCAGGTTCCCAGCGGAGTCGGCTCGCACGGGAAGGTGCGCCTGACCACGGCGACGCAGAACCGGCCGCTTTTGGAGGGGGCGCGCTGGGCGGTCGCAGAGGGGATGGGCGAGCCGGACGACCTGACCTTCGCCGAGGCGGGCGGGTGCATCCCGGGGGCGGATCCCGACGCGGTCAGCCACAAGGCCCACGAGCGGGGACGCGACCAGGCGGGGACGCTGGGCTCCGGGAATCACTTTCTGGAGATCCAGACGGTGGGGCAGGTCTACGACGAGCAGGCGGCCAATGTCCTGGGCCTCTTCCCCGGCCAGGTGACGGTCCTCATCCACAGCGGCTCGCGCGGCTTCGGGCACCAAGTATGCACCGACTACCTGGCCAGCATGGACCGGGCCGTCAAGAAGTACGGCATCCAGATCCCGGACCGGCAGCTCGCCTGCGCCCCTTTCGATTCGCCCGAGGCGCAGGCGTATCTGGGCGCCATGCGGGCGGCTGCCAACTACGCCTGGGCCAACCGGCAGTGCCTGACGCACTGGACGCGGGAGGCCTTCCAGCGGATTTTCAAGAAGTCGCCCCGCGACCTGGGGATGTCGGTGGTCTACGACGTGGCGCACAACATCGCCAAGGTGGAGGAGCATCTGGTCGACGGCCGGTCCATGCGGCTGGTGGTGCACCGCAAGGGGGCCACCCGCGCCTTTCCGCCGGGACATCCGGAGCTTCCGGAACGGTACCGGGTCATCGGCCAGCCGGTCCTGGTCCCCGGCGACATGGGCCGGGCGTCTTTCGTCCTGGTGGGCACGCAGGGGGCGATGGAGGAAACGTTCGGCAGCACGTGCCACGGGGCGGGGCGGCTCCTCAGCCGGGCGGCGGCCGTGCGGGCCGCGAAGGGGCGATCCATCGAGCGCGAGCTGGAGGAGCAGCACGGTGTCTACGTCCGGGCCTCCGGGCGGGACTCCGTCAAGGAGGAGATGCCGGAGGCTTACAAGGACGTCCACGACGTGGTGACGGTCTGCCACAACGCGGGCATCTCCCGGATGGTGGTGAGGCTGCGGCCGCTCGGGTGCATCAAGGGGTGAGGGGGCAAAGAGCAGAGGGGGCGCAGGGGCGAGGGGGCGCAGGGGCGAGGGGGCGCAGGGGCGAGGGGGCGCAGAGGCGAAGAGGCGCGGGGGCGAGGGGGCGCAGGGGCGAGGGGGCGCAGGGGCGAGGGGGCGCAGGGGCGAGGGGGCGCAGAGGCGAAGAGGCGCGGGGGCGAGGGGGCGCAGGGGCGAGGGGGCGCAGGGGCGAGGGGGCGCAGAGGCGAAGAGGCGCGGGGGCGATAAAGAGCAGAGGGGAGTGCGGGGGGTGTACGAGATCCTGCGGTTCATTGCCGACCTGATCGCGGCCGTGGCAGGCTGGATCGGGGTTGCGCGGTAAGGCTGGGACGGGTCGATACGGCCGAGAGGAGCGCCGCATGGGGAAGAAGATGATACGGGTGGCGGCGGTAACCGAATTGGCGCCGGGCCAGGGGAAGACCGTGGATGCAGGCGGGACTGCGATTGCACTCTTCAACGTAGGCGGAACCTTCCACGCGATCGGCAACGCGTGCCGGCATCGCGGAGGCCCGCTGGGTGAGGGGACACTGGAGAAATCGGTGGTGACCTGTCCTTGGCACGGGTGGGAGTACGACGTCACCACGGGAGAGCTGGTGAAATATGCCGAGGGGTCGGTGCCCGCCTATCGCCTGCAGGTGCGGGGGGACGACATCTTCATCGAACTGCCGTAAGCGGCTAACCGGGGGGCCGGCCTCAGCCCCTCCGAAGATCTCTCACCGCCAAGGGCAAGGAGAAATATGTCCCGCGTCTTCCGGATCGACGATCGTCTGGCTGTCCGAAAGCGGCAGTCAGAGCTTCCCGCCGGCATCGTGGTGCAGGTATGGCCCGATGTCTTCGATCCCAGGGCCTCCTGGATCAGTGAGGAGACGCGCCGGCTCCTGGAGCGGGAGAACGCGCCCCTGCCGGTCGGCGCTATCGCGGAGGCCGCATCCGTCAGCCTGTTCCTCCCCGGGGAAGTGAGGGACGACTCGACACTCCCCTCCTCGGACTCGCTGGCGGTTCGGGTGCTGGCGGGGCACGGAATCGCGGCGACCTGGTATTCCACACCCGCCCGTCCGGGCGGGCGGCCGGCCGTGGAGCCGGCCTCTCCCGAAGACCCGTTCTTCACCATGATGCGCATGGGGAGTCAGGTCAATCACATGTGGCGCCTGTTCCGGACCCGCGATGACGCCGTCCGGTTCATGCAGAAACACTTCGCCACCGACCGCGCCGCCCAGGAATGGGCGGCACGTCTCGGGGTGGCCAGTTTCCAGGAGCTGCTGTCCCTGACCGGGCGGGATCGGCAGGAGGGTTAACCGGCTGCTGAAAAAGTCCCATCTGCGGACACCCAGCCTACGGCCGGGTACCCGCGCGTTCCCGCGGCGCTGCGGCGTACCCGTAAGTACGCCTCCGACCCACCTCCGGTGGGTACCCCGCGGCGGGTACCCATCCCAAGGGATGGGTGACGGCGCCTTGCACCTGGGCCTTTTTGAGCAGCCTCAGCAAAAACGAGCTTTAGGCACCGCGTTAAGCGTCCTACCCCCCGGCTATCCCGGCTCACCCGATGTCAGGATGCGCGCTCAGGCAGCCGGTTCGGGCGGGACCTCCGAAGCGGGCTCTGCGGCGGCCGGAGGCGGCGGCGGGGCGACAGGCGCTTCGGCCGCTGGTGCGGCTTCCGGCCGGCGCTTGGCCTTCGCCCGCGAAGTCGCGGCGGGGGTCTTCCCGGCCACGGCCTCTCGCCGTCGGGCTTTCAGCCGCTCGTCGCGGCGCTTCCGTCGTTGGCGCAATTCTCGTTCCCTCTGTCGCACGTCGTTCTCCTTTCGCTGTCACCAGTCCCGGTACGTTACTGCCTGCGTCTTCCCCGTGGAGCCCACCAGGACCTTCAGCGGTTTGTCCTGGCTGCGGCTGTGGACATCGCGAATGCCCGACACGATCCCCGAGCGATCGACCACCAGGTCCAGCATCCAGTCGGCCTTCCCGGTCATCGGATCCAAGTAGATGCGCCGCAGGTAGCGGCGGGTCTGAAGCTGGCTGCGATCCTCCAGGAGATCCGTCAGATCTTGCGGATACCGGTTGTGATCGGCCTGAAAGAGGGCGATGCCCTGGCGGAACTGCCCCAGGCAGAACAGCAGCTCCGCCTCCTTCTCGCGCTTGATCCGGGTGCTCCAGAGCTGGGCCACGGCGGTCGTGGAAATGCCGATGATCACGATGCAGAGGAGCAGGAGAGGGTAGGTCATGCCGAGCGGCGGGCGCCGGGATCGCCGAGGCGAAAAGGCGCAGAGACGCCGAGGCAACGCGATCCGGCCGCTTGTCGCCGCTAAACCTCGAACCTCGAACATGGAACCTCGAACCTCGAACCAACCCTTCACCAGTCGCTGTACCGCGTCCCGTCCAGCGCGATCCTGTCGGAACCGCTGTGAACGTCGAAGATCCCGCCCTGCTGGCCCTGATCGTCGGTGAAGTATACCAGCGTCCATGTCTCGGTGGAACTGGTAATCGGATCTTTGGGGATGCGCCGGAGATACGGCTTTTCCACCAGGTCGTTCAAGGACGCCGGGTAGTTTTCGGCGTCCGCGTAATACTGGTCGATGCTGTCCCGCAGGATGAACAGATCTTCCTTCAGGACGGCCTCCTTGGCGGACTGGACCGCCCGCTGATAGTTGGGCTGGGCCAGGGTGACCAGGATCCCAATGATGGTGATGACGATCAACATCTCGATGAGGGTGAAGCCGCGGGGTGAAAGCCCGCAGGGGCGCAGGGGTGATGAGGCGGGTGCGCGCGAAGGCACCCCGTCCGATTGGAACCTGACGGCTGACCGCTGACCGCTGACTGCTCTCTCACCACGTGTCATATGTCGTTCCGTCCAGGGCCACCGCCCGGCTGGAGGTGCGGATATCGTACACGTCCTTGCCATCCGATAGGCTGGAGTCCGGATTGTCGCTGAACGAGCGCGTGATCCACTGCCCCTCGGGCGTCATGGGGTCCCGAGGAATGCGGCGGAGGATCTTGGTCTTCACCAGCTCGTCCAGCGTTAGCGGGTAGCCGCTGCGGTCCACTGCCACCAGCTTCTTGAAATCCTCCCGGGCGTCCCGCGCGTTCTGCCGCGCCTTGTCGTACTCCGCCTTGAAGCGGTCGATGCCCTCGCGGATGACCCGCAGGTCGCGGCGCAGCTCCAGCTCGCGGTTGCGCGTCACGGAGACCTGCGCCAGCGGCATAGCCACCATGGCGAGGACCCCCAGCACCGCGATGGAGACCAACAGTTCGATGAGCGTCAAACCGCGAGACGATTGCTGCATCTGCGTCCGCCCTCATGCCCGGCTATTGATCGGACGGAGGCGGCTGCGGCCCGGGCGCGGGAGCGGGGGACGATTGGGATCGGGCCGGCCCCGGAGCCTGGACGGGCGGCGGCGCGAGGGCCGACGGAGTCCCGGCGGAGGGGCCGAAGCTGTCCCCGGTTCCGGACACAAAGCTCTCCACCCTGGGATCGGGCCGATCCAGCATCTTCACGATCCGCGGGGTGAGAGAGATCAGGACATCGGTCGTCGTCTTGTTGTGGTCCCCGCTGATGAAGAGCCGGCCCAGCCAGGGTATGTCACTGAGGAACGGAATTTCACTGTTCGCAACCGAGTCGTAGTTCTGGAACAGGCCGCCCAGCAGCCGCGTCTCACCGTTCTTGACCTTGATGAACGTGTCCAGGTTCCGCGTGTTCACCGGCGGGAGGAGCTGGCCGCCCTGAACCCCGGCGATGGGGGCGCCCAGGCTGCTCATTTCGAAGCTCAGTTCCACCGTCACCTCGCCGTTGAGGTGGACGATGGGCGTCAAGGTGAGCTTGAGGCCGAGGTCCCGGTACTCCACATTCGTCTGCGTGGTCGTCGAGGCCGTCGTCGCCGTGGTCGTCCCGGTGGCGCTGGTGGTCGCGACGGCGGGGACGCTGCTGATCGAGGAGATCTGGAAGGGGTAGCGCTCGCCGACCAGCAGGCGGGCCTTCTGGCGGTCGAGGATGCAGATGGTCGGATTGGCCAGCGTCTTGGTGTTCCCGTCGTTCTTGACGAGGTTGAGAACGAGCGCGGGGTTGTCAATGGTCACGACGGATCCGTACCGGACCGAATTCCAGATGCCGCCGATCGGCATGTTCTGGGGGAAGCCGAGGGTCACCGAGTAGGTCCGGGGGTTGAGGTCGATCCCCAGGTCCTGGAGGCTGTTGCGGTCCACCTCCAGAACCTCCAGGTCGATCTCCACCTCTCCCACCGCCCGGTCATTGGCCGCCAACAGCTTCTGCGCCAGCTCGATCTTTTCCGGGGTGTCCCGAACGACGAGGGCGTTCAGTTTCTCGTTCACGAAGACCTGCCGGGTGTTGAGGATGGTCCGCAGCAGGTTCACGGCGACCTTGGCGTCGGTATCGGTGAGGTAGAACGTCCGAACCATCAGCTCGTCGTACTGCTGCCGCTTGCCGGGGTTGTCCGGAATCACGATCACCGTGTTGTCCGCCGCCGTCTTGGCGAACAGCCGATTGGCGATCAGGATCAGATTGAAGGCCTCGCGCAGGGGCACATCCTTGAAGAAAGTGGTGATCCGCTTGGTGGGCAGGGACTCGTCGGCGATGATGTTGATCCCGGCGGTTCGCGCGAAGACCTCCAGGACCTCCTTGATGTCGGTGTCGCGGAAGCGAAGCGTCACGGGCTGGGTGGAGAAGAGCTGCGCCGCGGCCATCTCGCCCTTGCTCTTCGAAGAGGGCGGGGCCTCGGCGGCCAGCCGATCGGCGATCTGGCCCGCCACCGCCCTCACCTCGGCGGAGTCGGGGTCCAGCCGGAGGGCGGCCGCCACGTCCGCCTGTGCCGCATGCCACTCCCCCTTCTCCATGTGCTCTCGGGCGCGCGCCAAATGATCCTTCACCTGACGCAAGATGGTGATCTGGATCAGGCCGGACTGGGCGGCCGTGTTCTCCGCGTCATAGCCGAGGGCGCGCCGGTACGCCTCATAGGCGTCATCCAGCTGTCCGGCCTTCAGCGACTGGCCGGCCTGCGTGACCAGGGCGTCCGCCGCTTCCCGCATGGCCCGGGCCAGCCCCAGCCGGATCTCGATGTCGCGGGGATCCCGCGCCGCCGCCTCTCTGTAGAAGCGGACCGCGTCCTCCCATCGGCCGGCGGCGGCCAGCTCTTGCCCGCGCTGGACCGGCACCTCCGTCGCGCATCCCGCGAGTAGACCCCCCAGGAAGAGTGCCCTCAGGATCAGGCAACACCGTCCGGCAGAACGACAGCCCATCATGCCTCCCCTTCTTTCTTCATGGGTCGTTAGCGCCGGGGTGGGGGGGCTACAGTCGTGGCCAGGGAGAGTCGCGCCTGTGTCTCCCCGCCGAGGGAGGACAGCAGAACCGCATCCTCTTGGACCGCCTGCACACGAAATCGACCCAGGAATGTGCCCCCCGCCTCAACGGTATAGACCTGCTGCCCCTGGACGATGAAGGCGATTGCCCGCCCCTTGTCCCTGAGGAATCCCACGTAGCGCAGCCCCTTGACCTCGTCCTGGAATGGATCGGGCGGCGGCGGGGCCGGCGCCGCGACGGGTGCCGCCCCGGCGGGCGGGGCCGACGCTGCAGCCGACGCCGCCGGAGGAGGAGGGAAGCTGCCGAAGATATTCTGCACCTCGTGCGGATAGGCCGGCCGCGGCATGCGGAGGAGCTCCAGCTTGAGGCGCGGCAGCTCCCCAGGCTGGGCGGCGCGGGTGCGCGCCGGCCTCGCGCTCCGATCGGGGGAGGCCAACGGGGCGGGGGAGACGCTCGTCTGGCGGAAGACGAGGATCAGCGCCCAGACCCCGAGCAGGGCGACCAGGATCAGGAGTTGTCCGGAGGATCCGCGCATGTTCCCCGATTGCCCTCGCGCCACGCCTACCGCACGTACACCGCCAGCTGGAGCTGCCCCTGGAGGGTCGGCGCTCCCGGCGGCTCTGCGAGCGACAGCCGCTCGATCACCAGGTAGCGGCGCATCCCTTCCAGCTCGTAGAGGAAGCGCCGGATCTTGTCGTACGTTCCATCCACGCCCATGACCAGCGTCACCTTGGTGAGCTCGACATCCTTGATCTCGGAAGGATGATACGTGACCACCGGGATCTGCAGGGCCAGCGAGCGGGCCAGCTTCGTGACCCGATCGATGATCTCCACCAGATCGCCGCGGACAGGGTATCCCTGCGTGAACTCCTCGACCTCACGAAAGGAGGTCAGCAGTGTTTCGCTGGCGGTTCCGTCCGTCCGCACCGCCCGCACCCGGCGCTGGAGATCGAGGAGCTGCTCCTCCTGGTGCTGCTGCTCCGCGCGCAGGGGCATGAGCAGCAGGAAGAAGACCAGCGCGTTGATCGCCACCAATATCAGAGCGATCCACCAGAGCCGGCGCTGCCGGCCGCTGCCGCCGCTCATTGCGATGCCCCCTGGCATTCCAGTCGCACCGAGAAATCGAGACTCTCGGCTCCGCCGGATGGCGACTTCCGCCACGCCTGGCGCAGCAGATAGACGTTGTGAAAGGCCGGACGCTGCTCCAGGGCGCGGAGCAAGCGCCCCAGGTCGTCGAACGAGCGCGCCGTTCCCTGCAAGACCACCTCTCGGCTGGCAAGATCCGGCCGGATCTCGCTGAGGTGGACGGCCGGCGGGACCGAGTGCTCCAGCTCGAGCAGCAGGCCCGTCCACGAGAACGACACCGCCTCCAGGATCTGGTTGTAGGTCGCGACCTTGGTCCGATAGCGTTTGATTGCCTCGTCGGGCAAACCCTCCCGGATGATTTGCAGCGACTCCTGGTGCCGGCGGAATTCCGCCTCCATCTTCTCGAACCGGCCCTGGGTGAGCTGGGTGGCCTGGTGAAGGTGACGCCACAGCGCGAGCTGGCCCAGAAGGAGCACGACCAGGAGGGCTACCAGCCCGCCGGCCAGGAGGCTCATCCGGCGGCTGCGACGATAATCGGCCGTTGTCAGGTTGAAGCCCGAGATCAACATAATCGTGCCGCCGCCCCCAGGGGCGCCTCCCAGGCCGCCCCGGCCTTTCCATCCAGGCTCTGGACCGGGACCTCCAGCCACTCGCCCAGTGCCCTGGCGATCCCATCGGTGAAGCCGCCCCAGCCCTCCAAGAACAGTCCGCGCAGCCCCGCGGCGCCTTCCGCGTCGCGGCAGTAGGCGAGGGAATCCGCCACCTCCCGGAGCAGGGGGGCACGCCGATCCTCCTCCCAATCGGCCGCTCCCGCCGTCAGCGTTCGCCAGAAACGCGGGCGGCCCTCGTGGAAGAGCAGGAGGGTGGTGTAGCGGCCGCTGGCCGAGAGCAAGCCCGTCGCGCCTGCGTCGAACTGCTCGGGCTTGGCGCAGGCCACACACACGCTGTGGGCGTCAAGGACGGCCGCACGCAGCCCCGCGGCCGCCAGCGCGTCTTCGTACTCCTGAAGGATGCGGTCCTGCGCCATCAGGCACGGCACCCGCAGTCGTCCATCGGGGGCCCGACCTGGCGAAAGGAAGTCCAGACGGAGCTCCTCCGTCGGAACGGGAAGCAGATCGCGAGCCTGCCATCGCAGGAACCGGCGGGCCTCATCCCGGGCCGGCGGCAGCTCGTCTGTTTCGATCGTCCGCAGGCTGAAGACCGCGTCTGGCAATGCCACCCGAACCCACCCCCGGCAGCCGACCTGCCGGCAGACATTGCTGAGGAGCGATCCCAGGGCGGCGGAATTTGTGATATTTGACTGCTTCAGCGACGGTCGGATGAGCCCGGCAGGTACCGGCGCCTCCGCCCGCCGGTCCACACGCGTGCTTCCGCGCCGCCGCCGGGCCCGGCAGACTCGCACCATATCGGTTGTGATCTCCAGCCCCCAGGCCATGGGCATTCCCAAATTTCAAGCCGACACCCGACAACCGAGCAATGCTAAACGGGGAACCATTGGTCGGTTTTGCATTGTCCGTTGTCGGTTTTGCATTGAGCCCCGATGGGGGGCGGTCACTCGGCGAAGGTGACCCGGTTGATCTCCGTCAGGGTGGTGATCCCCGCCCGGGCCCTGGCCAAGGCGGCCTCTCGAAGCGACACCGTCCCGCCTGCCTGGGCCGCCGCCCGGATGTCTCCGGCGGGACGCCGCTCCAGGATCAGGCTGCGGATGGCGTCGGTTATCTCCACCAGTTCGGCGATCGCCGTCCGCCCCCGGAAGCCGGATCCCTCGCATTCCTCGCAGCCGACCGGCTCGAAGTATGTGTACGCCGCTTCCGCGGCGGGATCCAGCCCCGACTCGTCCAGGACCTCGAGGGGCGGCTGCGAGGGCTTTCGGCAAGAGAGGCAAAGCACCCGCACCAGCCGCTGGGTCAGGATGCAATTCAAGGACGAGAGAAAGTGGTATGGCTCCAGCCCCATGTTCAGGAAGCGCCCCAGCACGTCCATGACGTTGTTGGCGTGCACCGTGGTGAACACGAGGTGGCCGGTCAGGGCGGATTGGACGGCGATCTGCGCGGTTTCGGGATCCCGGATTTCGCCCACCAGGATCTTGTCGGGATCGTGGCGCAGGATGCTCCGCAGGCCGCGCGCGAAGGTGAGGCCCTTCTTCTCGTTCACCGGGATCTGCACCACGTTCCGCAGCTGGTACTCGATGGGATCCTCGATGGTGATGATCTTGTCGGCCCCCGTATGGATCTCGGAGATGGCGGCGTACAAGGTGGTCGTCTTGCCGGACCCGGTCGGCCCCGTCACCAGGACCATCCCGTGCGGGCGGTGGATCTGGCGGCGCAGCCGGCGCAGGTCCTCCTCGCCGATTCCCAGGATGTCCAGGCGGAGGTCGGCCAGCTCCTTGGTGATGGCCTCTTTGTCCAGGATGCGGATCACGACCGCCTCGCCGAAGTTGCTGGGCAGGATGGATACCCGGAAGTCAATGGAGCGGCCGTGCGCCTTCAGCTTGAACCGCCCGTCCTGGGGGATGCGGTGCTCGGCGATGTCCAGCTCGGCCATGATCTTGATCCGGGAGACGATGGTATCCTGGTGCCGCCGATCGATGGGCTCTATCGCCGGCACCAGCATGCCGTCCACGCGGTATTTCACCAGGACGTGTTTCTCGCTGGCCTCGATGTGTACGTCGCTGGCCCGACGCTCCATGGCGTTCATGAGGATGGTGTCCACCAGGCGGATGGTGGGACTGGCGTCGGCGCCCTGCGTTGAGCCCAGCGAGATGACCCCTTCCTCCTCGCCGGCTTCGGCCAGCTTGAAATCCTCGGTGATGGCTTGGAGCACCCGCTGGGAGTCGTCGGCCCGGCTCAGTCGCTCCAGGACCGCCGAGCGGGGTGCCAGGACCAGCTCCACCGGTCCGCCGTGCCATTGGCACAGGTCGTCACGGAGCAGGATGTTCCCCGGATCGGCTACCGCCACCACCAGACGGTCGCCATCGTGGCGGAGGGGAATGAAGAGATCGCGCTGCATCCGCTCCAGGGGGAAGTGGTTGAGAATGCCGGGCTCGAAGATCGTGCTGGCGAGGTCCACCACCGGCAACCCGTGCAGGCGGCCCAGGGTCCCGACGAGAGCGGTCTCGTCCAGCAGACCGATATCCACCAGATGCCAGCCCAGGCCGCCCCGCACGCCATTGCGCTGTGCCAGGGCCGCGTCCAGCTCTGCGCGGGACAGCAGGCCCTCCTCGAGCAGCAGCTCTTCCAGCGTGCGATACGATCTCATGCGGCCTCTCGCCCCCGCGATCAGGAGCGTCTCAATGCAAAACCGACAAATGACTCCCGATCAACCCTTGCTCTTACTGGTCGGTTTTCCATTCTCGGTTGTCCGCTTGGAATTCCTCCCTGCCGGTCAATTGCTACCGCACCACACCGGCCAGGTGGAAGATCGGTAGGTACATGATTACGACAATCACGGCCACGATCGCCCCCATGACGATCATGATGGCGGGCTCGATGGCCGCCGCCAGGGTCGCCAGCCGGGTGTCCATCTCGGTATCGTACAGGTCCGCCGCGTGGCCCAGCATCTCCACGAGGGATCCGCTCTTCTCGCCCACGGCCAGCAGCTCGAGCATCATGGGAGGGACGACCCCGGTTTGCTCCAGCGCATCCGCCAGGCTTTTGCCACCCGCGACGCCCGGGAGGGCCGTCCGGAGGGCCGCGGTCAGATACGCATTCCCCATGGTTCCCAGGGTCGTCTCGAGCGATGGGATCATGGGGATTCCGCCCGCCAGCATCATGGCCAGGGTGCGGGCAAAGCGGGAAAAAAGATATCCCCGCGTCAGGCTGCCCACCCACGGGAGGTACAGCGTCCAGCGATCGGTCAGATGCCGGCCGTGGGGCGTCGCCCGCCAGCGCCATGCCGCCACACCGAGACCCACCGCGCCCGCCAGGACCAGCGGGAAGGCTGCCTGCAGCCGGTGGGTCAGGGAGATCAGCACCCGGGTGGCAACCGGGAGCTGGGCCTCCATGTCCCCGTAAATCTTCGTGAATGAAGGGACGACAAATGTCAACAGGAACAGCACCACCGCGGTAGAGGCGACGCACAGGATCGCCGGATAGGTCAGGGCGCCGCGAAAGCGCTGGCGGATGGCCAGGGTCCGCTTCTGGTACTCCACGTATCGGCCCAGGGCCTCCATGAAGTTTCCGCTCTGCTCGCCGGCGCGGAGGGCCGCGGCGTACAAGGGGGAGAAGACCCTGGGGTGTCGGGCCAGGGCCGCCGAGAGGGCGGCGCCGCCGGTTACGGCCTGGCGCACCTCCTCCAGCAGGGCCTGCAGGCGGACCTGCTGCGTCCGGTTCTGCAAGAGTTCCAGCGCGGTGAGGATGGGGAGGCCGGCCTTCACCAGCGCCAGCAGCTCTTGGTTGAACACGAGGAGAGCGCGGGTGCTGACCCGATCCAGAGCGGGGAGCGATCGGCGCCACCGGCCCCGCGGATCCGAGCGGCCTCTGGTCTCGAAGACGAAAAGCCCCTGGGCCTCCAGGCTCCGCCTGGCCGCCTCGGCGCTTTCGCCCTGGGCCTCCATGGTGCGGACGGTTCCCCTCGGAGTCCCGATCTTGAAGGAGAATCGTGCCATGTGTCCTCGCCGAAAACTCTCTGACAGGTCAAAATTGTATAAAAATCATCCATCCAAGGGCAAGCGAATAAATCGGCCTCGTGCGAAGGATGGCGAAGGCGATTGACTTCGCCCTTGACTCTATTCCTTGAGGCTTTATGATGCGGCCAAGCAGTGATTTTTCGTCGCTCCGTCAACGATTTCCCTGCATCAGGTCCACGACCAAGAATCCGATGTCTGGCTTCGACATGCTGGTCTGAACGCCGGTCCGTCCACCCGGTAGGCCTGGGGACGCGCCGCGTCCGCGCGGAAAATCGGGTCGAGAGTGACAGCCTGTTTTCGCGAGAAAAGGATACCGACCCGGGGATCTATTCGTGGTGCATCGCCAGGCCTGGTGATACGGGATAGACAACACGCAGGAGGGCACCATGCGAACGCAGGATATTCCAAAGCCAGATGGCCGGCACGGCGGTAGCGCCTGGCCGCATCGGCTGGCCCTGTTGACCGCCGGGGCGACGTTCCTGTTGATCCTGGCGGGCGGAGTGGTCACCAGCACGAACTCGGGGATGGCGGTCCCGGACTGGCCGACGACATTCGGCTACGACATGTTCCTCTTCCCCTGGTCGAAAATGGTCGGAGGAATCCTGTACGAGCACAGCCATCGGCTGATCGGCTCCCTGGTCGGATTGTGCACCCTGGCACTGGCCCTGGCGCTCTGGACCGGCGACTCCCGCCGGTGGCTGCGCTGGCTGGGGGTGGCGGCGGCCCTCGCCGTGATCCTGCAAGGGGTGCTGGGCGGGCTGCGCGTGGTCCTGGCGGACGAGCAGCTGGCCATTGTTCACGGCGTCATTGCCTATGCCTTCTTTGCCTTCGTGGGGAGCCTGGCGCTCTTCACGTCCCGCGCCTGGAAAGATGCCGCTCTTCGCCCGGCGCCGGTGGACCTCGGCCCCCTGCGGCGCCTGTCGCTGTGGCTGACCGTGGTCCTCTTCCTCCAGATCGTGGCCGGGGCGTTCCTGACTCACGTCGGCCGCGGCCTGGGCGCGCACCTGTTTCTGGCCGCCCTCGTCTCGGTGGGCCTGCCGCTGTTGGCCTGGCGCATCCTGGTACATCGCGCCGACTGGCCGCAGCTGGCCGCTCCCGCCGCCCTGTTGCGGAACCTGTGGATCCTTCAACTGATCCTGGGGGCCTGCGCGTATGCAGCCATGATGGGGGCCCTGGGGGGCTCGCAGAGCCCGGTCTTGACGATCGGCTTCCCCGTGGCCCACCGTCTGGTGGCGGCGCTGATGCTGGCCACGGGCCTGACCCTGGTCCTGTGGACGTATCGGCTGGGTCCTGAAGGCGAGCAGGCGCTGGGCCGGCAGGCATCCTCACGCGGGGTTCCGGCATGATGATTCCCCGCGCGGCGGTGGTCGAGGGCCCGCGGGTGCGGGTTCAGCGGCGGTCGGCCGACTTCGTCATGCTGACCAAGCCGAGGGTGGTGCTGATGGTGCTCGTCACCACCTTCGTGGGGTTTCACCTGGGCTCCCTCGGCGCCCCCGATCCGCTGCGGCTGCTGAGCGTGCTGCTGGGGACGGCGCTGGCGGCGGGAGGGACCCTGGCGCTGAACCAGTTCCTGGAGCGAGACCTGGACGCCAAGATGGAGCGGACGCGGCGCCGCCCCCTCCCCGACGGCCGTCTGCAGCCGCGAGAGGCGCTGGTCTTCGGGGTGGTGCTGGTGTCTGCCGGCCTACTGTACCTCACGCTGGCCGTCAATCGCGTGAGCGGCCTCGTGACCGCCGCCACGGCCGTCAGCTATCTCTTTGGCTATACGCCACTCAAGCGCCGCTCATCCCTGTGCACGCTGCTGGGGGCCGTCCCGGGCGCCTTGCCGCCGGTGACGGGGTGGGTGGCGGCACGGGGAGAGTTCGGGGCCGGCGCCTGGGTGCTCTTCGGCATCCTCTTCCTCTGGCAGCTTCCCCACAGCCTGGCCATCGCCAGCATTTACCGGAACGACTACGCCCGCGCCGGGATCTGCCTTCTCCCCGTGATCGATCCGGACGGCGGCAGCACCGGCCGCCAGATGGTGATGAACGCCATGGCGCTCCTGCCCGTGGGACTGCTCCCCACGTTCGTCGGGATCGCGGGGCGAGCCTATTTCCTGGGGGCGCTGGCCCTGGGGGTCCTCCTGCTGGCGTGCACGATCAGCACGGCCTGGCAGGGGACGGCGGCGGGTGCGCGCCGCCTCATGTTCGTCACCCTGGTCTACCTTCCTGCCCTCTTCGCCCTCATGGCGCTGGACAAGATCAGCTTCTAGTTGCCGCGTTGGGAGTGTGGTACGCCGTTCACGCGGGGCGCAGGGCGGGCGTCTGGCCCTCGGCCGCTCCCGTCGCGCGGACCGGGACGGCGTACGGACCTTCGGGGATGAAAGCAACGCTGGGGGTGGCACCCCTCCAGCGGGGATGGTGCACGGCATACACCAGGGCGTTCTGGACCATGGCCCGCGCCCGCTCCGCATCCTCGTCGGGTGGATCGTCGGGGAGGTAATCCCAGCCCATCCGGCCGGGAACGAGCTGGTGAGCGGCGCGCGAGAGGCGCGCCGAGCAGTACACCAAGCCCTCCTCGCCGACTTTTGCCAATACCTTTCCCCACATCTGCGGCTCCCACTGGTCCTTGGTAAACCGCCAGGATGGGTTGAGGAGGGTTGCGAGGTACCGGTCATGCCCCTGGAGCTTGAGGAGATGCAGGAGCGTCTTGTACTCGGCAGGTCCGATGGGGTCCTCGTCTCGCTCGCAGGCGGCCAGGACGATGCATCCGCCGTTGGCCACGACGGGCAGGGCGTTCACCGCCGCCTTGGCGTTCTGGTAGTGGTTGATCCCGACATACCCGCCGTGGGTCAGCACGATGTCGTATTCGCGCTCCACCGGGATGGTGACAACCCTCCGGAGCAGCTCGACGGCCTTGGCGTGGGCCTGGAGAAGGTCGCCGGAAAAGACGTCGATCAGTTGCAGGCGGCGGTCCAGCACTGTGTTGATGATGAAATCCGCGCCCACCTTCGTGGCGATCTCGACGGCTTTCTCATGGCAGGGGTTCCCTTCCAGAACGAGGTTGGTGGCTCGGGGGGAATCCAGGAACCGGACGCTGTGGAACTTCTCGATGGTCTTCCGGCTGACCAGCGCGGGGCAGATGGCCTTGCGTCCTCCGGAGGCGCCCGCCATGAAATGGCTTTCCACCAACGCGGTGGCGATCTTGACGTCCGCCTCGTAGTAGGCCCGGTTGATGAGAATCGCGGTCCCGGTCGTGGTTGTGCCGATATCCACCAAGCCCGCCTGGTCGTCGCACGCGTGATCCAGGATCGTGTACTGCGCCACCACATCTTTGCCGAACATGGCGACCTTTTCGTCCCGGGTGCTCGCCCGATGGGTCCCCGTCCCCACCAGCAGGGTGATCTTGTCGCGGCGGATCCCCGCCAGGAGGAGCAGCTCCAGCAGGGGGGGCAGGATCCCTGATTCTCCTTTATACGGCACGGGCCGGGTGATGTCGGACGTGGTGATGCAGACGGTCAGATCGCCGGCCGGCTTCCCCTTGCCGCGTAGAATCTCGGGCAATTGCTTGCAACCGATGGGCTGTTGGATGGATCGGCGGATGGCCCCGCGCGGATCCCTCAGAGGCGGGACCTCGGTCATCTGCAGCACACTGCACTCGGCCGGCACACGGATCGGCAGGGACTGATCGGCGTACTCGACCGCCACGGTCTTCCAGCCCGCCATGTCGGCACCCTGTATGATCCGTGCCACGTCACTGTTCATGATGGGCTCCTCTTCTTGCCCAGCCCTGAAGTTCCGGTGGGGCGTCCGACCTACATTCCCAGGTACGCTTTACGGACCAAGTCGGACTTCAAGAGGTCCTTACCCTTGCCGTCCAGGACGATGCGGCCGGTCTGGAGGACATAGGCCCGATCCGAGATGTCCAGGGCCTCGTAGACGTTCTGCTCGACCAGGAAGACGGTGACCCCCCTCCGGCTGATCTCGTGGATCGTCTTGAAGATCTCCGACACCAGCTTCGGCATAATCCCGAGCGACGGCTCGTCCAGCATGAGCAAGGCCGGCCGCGACATCAAGCCGCGGCCGATAGCCAGCTGCTGCTGTTCGCCGCCGCTCAACGTGTCCGCCCGTTGCCCCTTGCGCTCGCCCAGGCGCGGGAAGAGGGCCAGGACACTCTCCAGCGATTGGCTGGTCTCCTCCTTCGAGTCCAGGGCGTAGGCCCCCAGCAGGAGATTGTCCAGGACCGAGAGCCGCCCGAAGAGCTGCCGACCCTCCGGAACCATGGCGATTTTCTTTCGAACGATTTCATAGGGGGGAACGACGTGGATGGGCTCGCCATTGAACAGAATTTCGCCTCTGCGGGGTCGAAGCAGCCCGGCAATGGTCCTGAGGATCGTGCTCTTCCCCGCCCCGTTCGAGCCCACGAGGCTGACGACTTCTCCCTGCTGTATGGTGAAAGAGACATCGTGGACGGCCAGCAGCTCTTTGTAGCCTACCGAGAGCTCCTTAACTTGCAGCATGGTATCGCTCTCCCAGGTAGGCCTGAATGACCTCGGTGTTCACCACGACTTCCTTGGGGGTGCCCTCCACGATCTTCCGCCCCGAGTTGATCACGATCACCCGGTCCGACAGCTCCATGACCGCCTCCATGACGTGCTCGACGATCACGATCGTGACACCGCTCTCCCGCACCAGGCGGATTAAGGAAATCATCCCTTTGAGTTCGACCGGGGTGAGTCCCGCCATGGCCTCGTCCAGCATCAGCAGCTTTGGCTGGGTGGCCAGGGCCATGGACACCTCCAGCCGCTTCTTGTCCGCGATGGTGAGTGCTGTGGCTGCCGCATTCCGCCTCTCGAAGAGACCGGTGAATCGCAGCACGTCCTCCGCTCGCTTCCGTGCCGTCCCATTCCTGGCGCTGCGCAGGAAGGCGCCGGTCATGACGTTCTCCAAAACCGTCATGTCGCTGATGATCTGGACGATCTGGAAGGTTCGGGCGATCCCCATCTTGCAGATCCGATCCGCGCCGAGGTGGGTGATGTCCCTTCCTCGATAGAGAATGCGGCCGCCGTTCGGCGCGTAAAAGCCCGTGATGCAGTTGAAGAGCGTGCTCTTCCCGGCGCCGTTCGGCCCGATGATGCTGACGATTTCTCGCTCATATACCGAAAACGACACGTTGTCGTTTGCCAGCAGTCCGCCGAACCGCTTGGTGACGCCCTGCACCTCTAAGAGGGAGGAGGGACTCATGTCTCCCTCCTTCCGATGGTCGAGAGGAGCCCCCAGACCCCTTTGGGTTGATAGACGGATATCAGCATGATCACCGCCCCGTACACCATCATGTCGAGCCCGGTCCCTTTGTACCCCAGCATGACACGGGTGATCTCGGAGATCGGGACCAAAATGGCGGCCCCGATGACTGGCCCCATGATCGATCCCGCCCCGCCCAGCATGGCGACCAGGACGATCTGCACTGAGATGGGAAGGACCAGGACGCTGTCCGGATCAATGTACAGGATGTACTGCGCGTAGAAGGTTCCGGCCATGGCGGTCAGGAACGCGCTGATCATAATGGCCGCCAGTCGGTACTGCACGAAGTTGATCCCTAGGACCTTCGCCACGTCGTGGCTCTCCTTGATGGCGCGAAAATAGAAGCCCATCCGCGAGGTCGAGACCCAGGAACACACCATCAGGGATACGAGGAGGAAGCCTAAGATGATGTAGTAATAGGGCGCCTTGCTGGAATGAAACATGAAGTTCGTGAACGACTGAGGGAGCATGGGGAGCGTCAGCCCCTCGGCGGCGCCGACCAGCTTCCAGTTGTTGAAGTGGATCCGGACAATCTCCGCAAAGGCGATGCTGGCGATGGCGAAGTAGTGGCCCCGCAGGTTCGAGCAGGGGATGCCGATGGCGGCCGCGGCGATGGCCGCCAGGATCCCGCCGGCCAGCAGTCCCAGCCACGGGCTCACATGATAGGTCGTCAGCAGGTAGGACGAGGTGTAGGCGCCGATCCCGAAGAAGGCCACCTGGCCGAACGAGAACATCCCGGCGAATCCGCCGATGATATTCCAGGCCACGCCCATCATCCCGAACAGAAACACCATGATCATGACGTGCACGGGAAACGATCCCCGGACGATCCAGGGGTAGATGATGAGGAGCAGCAAGACCACGGCGGAGACCGCAACCTGTCTCGACGAGAATGTTCGCATGCTCTACCACCCCAACAGGCCCTGTGGCCGGATCCACACGGTGATCAGATACACCATGAACACGATGGCGTACTTGTACGCCGGATCGAAGAAATACCCCCCCAGGGTCTGTACGAATCCGATCAAGATCCCTGCGATGAACGCCCCCTCGATGCTCCCGAACCCTCCCAGGGCCACGACGCAGAAGGAGATCAATCCAAAGAGTCCCCCCACCTGCGGGTAGATATAGTAGTACATGGACAGGAACGCCCCCGCGATCCCGACGAGGGCGGAGCCCAGGCCGAAGGACAGCGAATTGATCCGCTCCGTGTTGATCCCCATGAGCAGCGCGGAATCCCGATTCATCTCGACCGCCAGGATGGCCTTGCCGGTCTTGGTCTTCCTGAGGAACAGGAACACGGCCGCCGAGACCAGGATGCTCCCCACCGAGGCCGCGAACTTCGGCACGCTCAGCTCCACGGGACCCAGGTTCCAGGTTCCGCTGAGGAGGGGCTTTTCGATGAGGCGGAAATCGGGAGTCCAGAGCATCACGGCCAGGTTGGCCAGGAAGATGCTGATGCCGAAAGTGACGACCAGCTGGGCCAGGATCGGGCCGGTCATCACCTTGCTGACGATGTAACGGTAGACGACCAGGCCCAGGAGGAACAGGACGGCGGCGCAGATGGGAATGGAAAAGACCGGATCCAGACCGAACAGGGTGTAGAACCAGAACGCGACGAACATGCCGATCATCAGGAAGTCGCCGTGGGCGAAATTGATGATATTCATGACCCCCCAGATGAGGGTGAGCCCGATGGCGACAAGCGAGTACACGGACCCGATCAGGAAGCTGTTGACGAGCTGCTGGAGCAGTTGCTGGTCCATGGGGTCTTCCTTCGCGATTGTGAGGGGAGGGGCCCAGGCAGCCCCTCCCCTCCGGACCGGGGCTACTTCCGGGACTTCCAGTTTGGGAACGGCCAGATCACCGGCTTGGCGGCGGCCTCGAATGGCCACACGGTGACGTACTGCTGGTCGAGGATCTGCACGAGCGTGCCGGTGGCATAAATATTCTGCTGGGTCTTGGGATCGAACTTGATGCCCTTCCACGGGTACAGCACCTGGTCGCCGGGAATGTTGGTCGCACGAAGGGCCGTGACGATGGCCTCGGCCTCCGTGCTCTTGGCCCGATTGATGGCGTCGGCCAAGACGAGGGGCGCGGTGAAGCTGCGGGCCGCGTTCTCGCTCATGTCCATCCCGAATTTCTTCTTATAGAGATCGTTGACCTGGGCCACCAGCGGCTTGGTTTTGGCCAAGTCCAGAGCGAAGGTCGATCGGATGATCATGTAGTTTCCGTCGGCCTTCACGGCCGGCAGGTAGCCGGGCTCGAGGTAACCGGCCATCGTGACGAAGCCCTGGGGGCTAAACCCCATCTCCTTGAACGTTTTTGTGAACAGGATGGCGTCGGTGATGTAGGAGGCGTGCATCAGGACGTCCGGGTTGGCCTTGATCAGCCGGCCCACCTCTGACGTGACATCCGTCGCATTCGCCGAGTAGGAGATGTCGGCCACCACTTTGTAGCCGAACTCCTGGGCATACTTCTGCTCCTCCTTGCCGACATTGCTGCCGAACTCGGTGTTCTCGTACAGCAGGGCCACCGTCCTGACCTTCTGCTTCTTGACCGTCTCCAGGTCCTTGAGAAAACTGAACTGGTCGTGGGCGAAGGTCCCGTCATGCGGGCTGACCCGGAAGAAATACTTGAAGTCGCGCTCGGTCAGCGTGGGTGAAGAGGAGTCCGAGCACACATACGGGATCTTCATCCGCTCGGTGGCCTGACTGGCCGTTTTGGTCACGGCGCTCTGGTAGGCTCCGATCGCCGCCACCACCTTGTCCTGTGTCACCAGGCGCTCCGCCTCGGCTTGGCCGTTCTTCGGCTCCCCTTTGGTGTCGGCCCAGACCATCTCGATCTTGGCCCCGCCCAGGTTGGGCAGTCCGGCGCTCTTGGCCAGGGGGAGATTCAGGTCATACTTGCCGTTGATGATGTCTACGGCCATCTCGACGCCCCGTTTGCAATCCAGTCCCGTCGAGGCGAGGTTCCCCGTCAGGGGATACAGCCCGCCGACCTTGATGGTTTTCTCCTGCGCCTGGACAGGAGAGAGCAGGAGCGGCGATGCCGCCGCAGCCATGCCGTAAATCAGGAACTCCCTTCGTCTCATCTTTCCCATCGCGGCCCTCCTTGTGGACTCGACACGCTCCATGAATACCAACTTCCCTCTGGCCCTATCGTGCCGCTTCAGGACTGTCCCGTTCGCGAGTCTCCTGGGGGCGCGCGTTCAAGGGGGGCACGCAGCGTGCAAGTCCGTTCGGTGGCGCGACGTTGCGTTGCGGGCCGCCCCCGGCGGGGCCGGACGATTGCACCGCGGGAGACTCCGACCCACCCGTCGTCCTGTACGGATGGAGCAGATGCAATCTCAGCGTCGGGGAAATTCTTGGCGATGCTCCGGAAAGGGTAGTCGGTGCGGAGGTCGCCCGACCTTGCAGCCATCCCAATGCGTGAATCGCCTCTTGTCCCGCCCTGGTAGTGTGCCCTGGGAACGTACCGGACCAGTCGCCCTCCCCAGATCGGAGTTGCCGGTTCCATGCGTGGAAACCTAGCCTCATCGGGACAGATAGAGGGAAACGGTCGATTGAAAGCGGGCAAGGCACCTAGTCCGTCCCCGTGCCTGGAGGCCGGCAGGCTGACCTCCCGCGCAACGCGGGCCCGAGATACGCGGATATGCCCATCCGAGACGCATTCTATCCACAGGGCGGAGTGTCGTGTCAAGCAGATTACCTGATGTGCGGGGAAGGGTACCATTGACGGGGCTCATCAAAATTGCGCGTCCTGCTCACGTCCCGAATCCTTCAGCCCTCAGCCTATTTCAGCCTGCCGGGACACCCCGGTGCTCCCTGGGCGTGAGGGAGGAGGTCCCGCCCGGCGAGCCTGGACAACATCGAAAACTTGTCGGGGCGATCGCCTGGCGCTTCCGCGCCGCGGCTTGACAGTCATGCCGGGTCGATCGGCGGTCTGGCCGCCCCGATCATCATCGGCTACACCTTTGCCCGGATCGGCTTCGGCGGCGTCTTCATCATCACCACCATCGTGCTGGTGGAGCAGGAATCGCGGAGCCTGACCGCGCTGCGGTGCGCGGCGAACTGCCGACTGCATCTGCAGGCGGGGGTGACCACGGTCCGGGACACCGGCTCGACGGACGCCATCGCCCTGGCCGTCGCCCGGGGGGTCGAGTTGGGCCTGATCCCCGGTCCGCGGGTGGTGGCCTCGGGCCGTGTGATCTACATGACCGGCGGCCATGCCGATTCGCGCCTGCCCACCGAATCGTACCAGCCGACCGAGCTTCCCACCGGCACGGTCCACCATGCGCAGTCGGGTAGCCGGAACGCGAGGAACGTCGCAACACTACCAAGAGAAGTGCTGCCGGTATTGATGTGCGTGTTAGCGCTCAGCCTCAGTTGAACAGGTCATTGCTGACCACCAAAGCGGGTCGGCGACCACGCTGCTCGTGACCGGACTGAGGGTCGAACGAAACGGCGACGAAGTCTCCCTTCCGGGGGATGTACGCCGCCATCTACCGTGCCTCCCTGCCGACTGGCGGACCCCAGTCGAACTCCTTCGGCTCGTAGTCTTTCGGAATGAGCTTGACGAGTTCGCGTAAGTCATGGCTGCCGAGCACCCGGCGCAAAGGTGTGACCACCAGCGCGCCGTCACGCACCGCCACGTCCACCGCATCCCCGACGTCGATCTCGACATCCGAAAGCAGCGCCTTGCTCAAGCGAAGGCCCTGGCTGTTGCCCCACTTCTGGACTTTTGTGATCATCGTTGCACCTCCTGCGGATATCCATGGTATAGGCGAAAGGCATCCGCTCGGTCAACGCTTTCGGCGGGGTGGCAGCGCCAGGCGTAACCGGCCGCAGGCGCGTGGAGCGTGACGAAAACCATGCAGGCACTGCCGGGGCGCGTGGGGTGACGCGGGGGTTATCAGCCTGAAACCATATGACTGTGTGGTTCGACCCGGGAGATCTGCAATACTCGCCGAAGGCCCGTCATCCCGATCGCCGCGGCCTCGCTCGGCTCTTCCAGGGGCCCATCGCGGACGCGCTCACGCACGTGGGTCAGATCGCGATGCTGCGGCGGATGGCCGGATCGCCGGTGCGCGGCGAAAACTACTTCGTAGCGTCGATCGGGAGCGGGCGCGTCGGCGCAGAACAAGAGCCGCCGCGCAAGGAGTTCGAGTAGCCGCGCGCCCAGCTTTATCCTGCGAAGGGGCGCGCGAGGTGAAGGAGGCGACATCCCGGAGCGCGGATGGCCGCCCCCACGTATGAGTGTCGCCATGGCGCGGCATGTGATATGTTCAAAACCGGGAGGCGCGGCGTCGAGCGGGGCGGGGTCGTGAGCGGGTGAGACCGTGGGGGACCCATGCGGGGACGGATGCGCCGGCGGGAGCAGGCCGTCACGGTCGATCTGACGGCTGTCGTGGTGGCCATCACCGGCGATGACCCGCGGGTGCTCGTCGTGCGCGGCGGGAGCGGCGCGGCGCGCCGGCACCCGGGTCCGTCACCCGTCCGTCCCCACTGCGATGCGCTCCCCTCCGGCCGGCTCGAACCGGCGCATCGCACGCTCGAGGCCGGGCTCCGCGCCTGGGTGCAGGCGCAGACGCGCGACAGGTTGGGCTATGTGGAACAGCTCTACACCTTCGGGGACCTGGACCGGGCGCGCCCGGCCGGCGCCGCGCGTGCGCTCTCAATCGGCTATCTTGCCCTGGTGCGGGAAACACCACCGCCCGCCTCCAGCATGGCGCTCTGGCAGAACTGGTACCGGTATTTCCCCTGGGAGGACTGGCGTGCGCGGCGGCCCGGGATCCTGAGCCGGATCGAGCGGACGCTGCGCCGCTGGGCGCGGGACGCCGCGAGCGGCGACGCGCGCCGTGCGCGGGAAGAGCGCCTGGCGGTCACCTTCGGACTGGGAGCCGCCTGGAACGACGAGCGGGTGCTCGATCGGTACGAGCTGCTGTACGAGGTCGGCCTCGTCCCGGAAGCGCACCGGGATGCTGCTCGCCCGTGGGCCCCGCCACATGCCGTCCTCGACGACGCCGCGCCCATGGCGGCCGACCACCGGCGCATTCTCGCCACGGCGGTGGCGCGGCTGCGCGGCAAGATCAAGTACCGCCCGGTCGTCTTCGAACTGATGCCGCCCACCTTCACGCTGCTCCAGCTCCAGCGCGCGGTCGAGGCGCTCGCCGGACTCCGCCTTCACAAGCAGAATTTCCGGCGTCTGGTTACCCAGCAGGGTCTGGTCGAGGAGACGGGCCGGATCGTCACCGGGACCGGCGGGCGCCCCGCCCGCGAGGTCCGGTTCCGCCGCGAGGCCGCGCTCGAGCGTCTGGCGCCCGGGGTGCGCCTCCCCGGGTCGCGGCGGACCGCGTAGCCCCCTCTGTCACGATCGGACTTGACACTTATGCTCAAATGTAGCATAAGAGAGTATGAGTCCGCGCCCCTGCGCGCTTTCAGAGGTGTCCGAAGGGAAAGAGAGGAGAGTCATCGTGTGCCCCGAGTCGGTCGGAACCGCTATAGTGTCCGGGAGCGATCTCCGCGCTGTCCTGGCGCGGACCGCGCCGCTCTACGAGCGCGTGAAGGCGATCATCCCGCCGATGGAGTGGCCGGCCTTCGCGCCGGACATCGACGCCATCCTGCGCCTGAAGGAGGAGCGCGGCGCGATCATCCTGGCGCACAACTACCAGACGCCCGAGATCTTCCACTGTGTGGCCGATATCGTCGGAGATTCGCTGGCCCTCGCGCGGGAAGCCGCCCGAACCGACGCCCGCATCCTTCTAGTCTGCGGGGTCTATTTCATGGCCGAGACGGCGAAGGTGCTCAATCCGGGCAGGACGGTCCTGAGCCCGGATCCGGAGGCGGGCTGCTCGCTGGCCGCGTCGATGACGCCGGCGGACGTGCGGCGGCTGCGCGACCGGCACCCGGGGGTTCCGGTCGTCGCCTACGTCAACACCTCGGCCGAGGTGAAGGCGGAGTCGGATATCTGCTGCACGTCGGGTAACGCGCGCGGCGTCGTCGAGTCGCTGGGGGTCCCCCGGGTCATCCTGGTGCCCGACGAGTATCTGGCGCGGAACGTGGCGGCGGAGACATCCGTGGAGATCATCTCCTGGCGCGGCCGCTGCGAGGTGCACGAGCGCTTCACGGCTGCCGAAGTCCGCGCGCTGCGCGCGGTCCATCCGGAGGTCATGGTGCTCGCGCATCCGGAATGCTCCCCGGAGGTGGTGAAGGAGGCCGACTACGTCGGCTCGACGCAGGGGATGAGCGACTACCTGGCGCGCGTGCGGCCGGGACGCGTCGTGCTCCTGACCGAGTGCTCGATGAGCGATAACGTGTCGATCCAGCATCCCCGGGTGGATTTCGTGCGGCCGTGCAACCTCTGCCCGCACATGAAACGGATCACGCTGGGCAAGATCCGCACGTGCCTCGAGGCGCTGCGCCATGAGGTTGCGATCGAGGCGGCCGTGGCGCTCCGCGCGCGCCGGGCGGTGGAGCGCATGCTGCAGGTGCGCGGGCGGTGACGGGCGCCATGGGGCTCCGCATTCCCGGCGACGGCCAGGCCCTCGACGCGGCCGCCGCCCCCGCCGCGCTTCCGGACAAAGCCATCCGAGTCGAAAGGATCCATCCATGATGCCGCTCCCGGACCGTCTTGCGTCGCTGCCCCCGTTGCTTGTCGAACCCGCGGTGCGCGGCGCCCTGCTGGAGGATTTGGGGCGCGCGGGCGACATCACCACCATGAGTGTGGTGCCGCCGGACGTGCGGCTCGCCGCCGTGGTCGCCGCACGCCAGCCCGGCGTCGTGGCGGGGCTGGATTGCCTGGTGACGGCCTTTCGGCTGATCGATCCGTCGGTGCGGGTCGAGGTTCACCGGCCGGACGGCAGTCGCGTGGGGGCGGGGGAGATGGTTGCCTCCGTGTCGGGACCGGCGCGCGGGATCCTCACGGCGGAGCGTGTGGCGCTCAATTTCCTCTGCCATCTCTCGGGTGTGGCAACCGCCACCGCCGGCCTGGTCGAGGCCGTCCGGGGCTGCCGCGCCAGGGTCACCTGCACGCGGAAGACCATGCCGGGCCTCCGGGCGCTCGAGAAGCACGCGGTGCGGGCGGGAGGAGGGATCAGCCACCGGTTCGGCCTGGATGACGGCGTTCTCATCAAGGACAACCACATCGCAGCCGCTGGCGGCATCCGGCCGGCCGTCGAGCGCGCGCGCCACGCCATCGGCCATATGGTCAAGGTGGAGGTGGAGGTGGAAGATCTGGAGCAGCTCGCGGAGGCGCTCGCTGCCGGTGTCGACGCGGTGCTACTGGACAACATGCCGCCACCGGCGCTGGCGGCGGCCGTCACCGAGATCGACGGCCGGGCGATCGCCGAGGCCTCGGGTCGCATCACCCCGGAGACGGCTCCGGCGATAGCGGCTGCGGGCGTCGACGTGATCTCGGCCGGCTGGATTACCCACAGCGCGCCCGCGTTGGACCTGGGGCTGGACGTGGCGCCGAGTCCGGCGTGACGGGACCGGGGGAGGCGGTCACGCGCGGAGCGCCGCGGTACGTTTCTCTGCACAAATCCGGACGGCGCCTCGCACCCCGACGCCGGTCGGTGTATGCTCTGCCGCAGAACGGTGGCGGACGGACTGGCACTGCCGGGGGCTTGGAGAAAGCGTTCGAGGATCTTCCAGGACGCCCGCACCGGTCAGAAGGGCCAGGTCGAGGCCGTTCGGGCCAAGCGAGCTGACCCCGCCTGTGGCCGCCCTGTCCCTTCCAAGCCTTCGCGTCATCCACGCTCAGCCACGCCATTCCGTCCTCTCACTCCGCGTCGAGCCGGGGGGCGGGGCATTTGGCGTGCGAGGAAGGGGTCGCCGCGGCGAGCGGGACCTGTGGGCCCGGCTGCACTTCGCGGCAAAACTTGCAGGTGAAAGGAGGGTGAGGAATGGCGCGGAGGTTTCAGGACCTCTCCGAACGTAGGAGAGAGCAGGAGTGAGACGGGTCCTGGCCCGGTGACGGAGGAACCTGGCACGCCAGGCCGGCCGGTGGCGATGTCCCAGCCGGATATCTCTACGCGTTCGAGACTAGCTCGGCCTCCGTCACGCGTTTCGCGCGTCGCCCACGTGAACGGCCCAGAACTTGAAGTATGCCCACGCGGAATCAGGGGTTCGACGGCCCCTTCCCGCTACGCGCTCTTGGCGTGCACGACCAGGTCGACCTCGCAGTCGAGGACGTTGAGCAGGCGGAGCATCTGATCGACGGACTTGGCGTAGTTCGTCTGGTCGAGGAGCCGGTACAACTGAGCGGGCGAGGTGCCGAGGCGGCGGATCAACTCCCGCTTGCTCAGCGGGCTCTCGGCGACTCGTCTCTGGGCCGCCAGCGTCAACCGGTAGACGAGCATGTCCCGCAGGTACGAGGGGTCCTTGTTGTAATCCAGCACCTGCTCAACATGGACCGACGCCTCCGCTCCCGACCTCAGCCGGAACGTGAACGCCTCGTTCGCCAGCTCCGGGTCGACGAACACTTCGACCACGGGGTCGGTGCCGGACGGGCGAGGCTCGCACTTAGCGTACGGAAACCCGTGGGTCTGGCCGCGCACTTCGATCTCGAACGCCCTGCGCCGACCATTCGCGGTTGCCGACGTGATCTTCACAGCAGCCCCTCCGTTCGCAACTCGCGGATCAACCCGAGAACCCTCCGCGTTGGCTTGCCCTCCATGGCCTTCTTGTTATCGAGGTCCCACTTCACGACCAACCGCCCGTCGCGGTAGACGTAAACGTGCCGCGGGCTGTGGTCGCCTTTCCACGTGAGGAAGACAAAGCCGCCGCGTCGCAGCTTGCCCATGTATAAACGTTACCATCCATGGTAACGCATGTCAAGCCTACGCTGGGCGTCCGGTTTGGAGGGGCCCCGGAGCGCAGCGTAGGGGTACCTGCCGCACGCGCGGTCGGGCGTCGTGCGGGGCGCGCCTCAGGGGTCGGCTACGAAAGGAAACGGACAACAGCCAACCGACGACCGGCTAACTGTCCGGCCATACAGTACCGGTCGCCGGTTTTCCATTGTCGGTTGTCGGTTTTGCGTTCTCGGTCGTCGGCGGGCGGCACCTACCCTCCCCAGGGGGGTGGGACGGGGAGCCACTGGCGGGTGAGGATGTCACTCATGGTGAGGGTGATGAGGATGAGCATCCAGAACACCCCGGCGCCCACGAAGACCCAGGTGAGGCGGCTGCCGTAGCGGACGTGCATGAAGTAGAGCACGACCAGGAGGGCCTTGGCCACGGCAATGCTGATGGCGGCGAAGGCGTTCATAAGGTGCAGGCGGCCGCCCCCCAGGTCGAAGAAGGAGATGCCGACGGTCAGGGCGGTGAGCGCAAGCAGCCCGGCGAACACCGAGGCGTACAGCCGGATGGGAAGGACGGGATGCTGATTCATGCGTGTCGCGCCACCAGGTAAAGGGTTGGGAACAGGAAGATCCACACGATGTCGACGAAATGCCAGTACAGGCCCAGGATCTCGACGGGGGTGTAGTAGTCGGGGCTGAACCTGCCCTGCCACGAATGGAGCATGGTCACCAGGACGATGCCGATCCCCACCACCATGTGCAAGGCGTGCAACCCGGTCATGATGAAGTAGAAGGAGAGGAAGAGCTGCACCGCGGCGGCGTAGGGGCCCGTATAGGCGAAGGCGGGGCCGGGCACCAGGTGGTCCTCGAATTTGTGGGTGTACTCGAGGCCCTTGATCCCCAGGAATGCCAGGCCGAGGATCATCGTCACCCCCAGGAACAGAAGCAGCCGGTTCCGGTTCCCGAGCTGGGCGTTTCGCACGGCCATGGCCATGGTGAAGCTGCTGGCGATGAGGACGGCGGTGTTGGTGCTGCCGAGGGTCAGGTCGGTCAGCTTGCTCCCCAGACCGAAGCCCACCGGATAGCTGACGACGTAGATGAAGAAACCGGTGAACAGCCCCCCGAAGAACATCACTTCGGTGATCAGGAAGACCCACATGCCGATGGTGGAGGCCTCCCTCTGCTGCTCCATGTCGTGAAAGTGATGCCGGAGCGGAACGGACGTCTCAGTCACCGTGCGCCTCCGCAGGAGCGGGGCCGTATGCGTAGGCCTCCTCCTTCACCAGTGGGATGTCCTCGAAATTGTCCGTCGGCGGCGGGGAGGGCGTCGTCCACTCCAGCCCCGTGGCCTTCCACGGGTTGGCGCCGGCCGCCCGCCCGTACTTCAGGGACCAGAGGAGGTAGACGACGGGCATGATGTAGCCCAGCCCCAGGATGGTCGCCCCCGCCGTGGAGAGGACGTTCAGGGTCTGAAATTCGGGCGGATACATGTGGTAGCGGCGAGGCATACCCAGGAATCCCAGGATGAACTGGGGGAGAAACGTCAGGTTGAACCCGACGAACAGAATCAGTGCCGCCGCCCGCGACCACCCCTCCGGATAGAGCTTTCCCGTCATTTTCGGCCACCAGAAATGGAGCGCGCCGAGATAGCCCATGATGGCCCCCCCCACCATGATGTAGTGGAAGTGGGCCACGACGAAATAGGTGTCGTGCAGCTGGACGTCCGCCGCCAGGCTGGCCAGGAACAGGCCGGTCAGCCCCCCGATGGTGAACAGGCCGATGAATCCCAGGGCGTAGAGCATGGGTGCGTCCAAAGAGATGGAGCCCTTGTACATGGTGGCCGTCCAGTTGAAGACCTTCACCGCCGAGGGGATAGCCACCAGGAAGCTGAGGAAGGAGAAGATCATGCCGGCATAGACCGATTGCCCGCTGACGAACATGTGGTGGCCCCAGACCAGGAAGCCGATGACGGCGATGGCCAGGCTGGAAACCGCGACGAACTCGTAGCCGAAGATCCGCCGTCTGGAGAAGCAGGCGATGAGCTCGCTCTCCACCCCCATGGCGGGCAGGATCATGATGTAGACCGCGGGATGGGAGTAGAACCAGAACAGGTGCTGGAAGAGGAGCGGGTCCCCGCCCAGCGACGGGTCGAAGATGCCGAGGTGCAGCACACGCTCGACCCCCACCGCCAGCAGGGTGACGGCCAGGACGGGGGTGCCCAGCACCATGATGATGCTGGTGGCGTAGTGGGCCCAGATGAAGAGCGGCAGGCGCGACCAGGTCATGCCGGGGGCCCGCATCTTGTGGATCGTGACGATGAAGTTCAATCCCGTGAGGATGGAGGAGAAGCCGGTGATGAAGACCCCCAGCACCGTGGGCACGACGTTGCTGGTGGAATACAGACTGCTGAAGGGGGTGTAGAAGGTCCAGCCGGTGTCCACGCCGCCCATGGCCATGGCCAGGATGGTGAAGGAGCCGCCCAGGATGTAGATGTACCAGCTCAGCAGGTTGATCCGGGGGAAGGCCAGGTCCCGCGCCCCGATCATCATGGGGACCAGGAAGTTGCCGAACACGGCCGGGATGGATGGGATCAGGAAGAAGAAGATCATGGTGATGCCGTGCATGGTGAAGGCCTTGTTATAGGTCTCCGCCTGCACGAGGTCCCCGTAGGGGCTGAGAAGATTGAGGCGAACCAGCCCGGCGAAGAAGCCGCCTATGAGGAAGAAAACGGTGATGGAAATCAGGTACAGGATGGCGATCCGCTTGTGGTCCGTGGTCAACAGCCAGGACCGGATGCTGTAGTCGGCGTTCAAATAGTTGGTGCGCTCTTCGACCGCTGCTGTGCTCATCACTGGGCCTGCGCCTTCTGTTCGGTGCTCAACGACTTAATGTAGGCGATCAGATTGAGCAGGCCGTCCTCGCTGATCAGGCCCTTGAAGGTGGGCATGATGGGGGGGTAGCCGGCGACAATCTTCGCCTGGGGATACAGGATGGACTCGCGGATGTACGCTTCGTCCGCGGTGACCGTCCGGCCGTCCTGCAGCTTGACCGCCTTTCCGTAGACGCCCACCAGGGAGGGGCCGCGGCCCGTGGCCTGGGCTTGGTGGCAGGCGGGGCATCCCAGCTGGGTAAACAATCGCTCGCCGGCGACGGCCGGCGACTCGACCCCGGTGGCGGCGCCGCGAAGCCACGCCTCGTACTGGTCTTCGGGCATCACGATGATCCGCCCGGTCATGGAGGCGTGGCCGGTGCCGCAGTACTGGCTGCAGAACAGATGGTACTCGCCGGGCTTGGTCGCCTGGAACCAGGCCGTGGAGTAGCGGCCCGGCACCACGTCCTTCTTGATGCGGAAGGCCGGGACGAAGAAGCTGTGGATCACGTCCTCCAACGTCATGGTGAGCTTGACCGGCCGCCCCACCGGGACGTGCAGCTCGTTGATCTCCCGATTCCCCTCGGAGTGCTGGAGCTTCCACATCCACTGCTTTCCCACCACGAAGATGTCGATGGCATTGTTCGGCGGGTTGGACAGGGTGAAGTACAGACCGGCCGCCCAGAAGAAGATGACCAGGGCGATGCCGAGCGGGATGATGGTCCAGGCCAGCTCCAGGCCGAGCGAGCCGTGGATCTGCCGCGGCTGCTCGTCGTCGCTCTTGCGCCGGTACTTGGTCGCGAAGATGAAAATCAGGAGAAAGATCACCCCGGCGAAGAACGCGCTGACGGCGATCAGGAACAGCAGCAGCGCGTCCACCGGGCCGGCGACCGTGGAGGCTTCCGTGGGGAAGAAGGGGACCCAGGAGGTGAAGTTGGGCATGGGCTTACCGGGCCTCCCGCGCCCTCAGGTCCGTCCGGCGGTCCCGTCGCAGCATGATGAAGACGAACGTCCCCAGGATCAGGATCGTCACCAGGCCGGCCAGCCGGATGGCGTTCATGACCACCAGGCCGTAGGTCCCGGTCAATGGATCGTAGTGGTAGCAGTAGAGCAGGACCTGGTCGATGGGGGTGCCGATCTTGTTGGCCGACGCCTCGATGAGGCCGAGGCGGAGATCCCGCGGCGAGTAGTCGATTCCGTAGAAGTAGCGGGCGATCTTCCCCTGGGGCGTAATGATCAGGATGCCGGCGGCGTGGGCGAACTGGTCCGTCTTGGCGTCGTAGGCATATCGGAACCCCACCGCCTCGGTCAGCCGGTGGATCTGATCCTCATTGCCGGTCAGGAAGTGCCAGCCGGCGGCCGCCCCGGGGCGACCGTACTGCTTGACGTAGCGGGCCTTCTCCGCCGCGGCCTCCGGGACCCCGTCCCGGGGATCGAAGCTGACCGTCAGGATGGAGAATTCTTTGCCGAGGTCGAAGGTCACGGGGTGCAGGCCGCGGACCAGGCCGTCCAAAATCATGGGGCAGAGGGTCCGGCAGCGGAAGTACACCAGGGACAGGATGACGGGCTTCTGGCCAAAGTACCGCCCGAGCGTCACCGTCCGCCCCGTCTCGTCCCGCATGGTGATGTCCGGCGGGATGGGCTGATTCACCCGCTGATCGAAGGCCACCCCGGCAAGGACGCCCGGGAGCGCCTCGCGGGCTGCGGCCGACGGTGTCGCCGGCACGGCCGCGGCCAGGACCGCGAGCGCCAAGATCGGCCAGGCCCGATGCATTGCCATCCGAATCCTCCGTCCTCCCGGCGCACCCGCCGCCATCATCACTTGCCCGTTCCCGCCGCCGGCGACTTCGCCGGGGGTGCGGGCGAGCCCCGCTCCACCAGAAGCTGCATGGCCCGATCGATGGGGATGTGCACGGTCCCGGCCTGCCGGTTCATCCACCCGTAGCTGTGGAGCAGGCCATCCTCTTCTGCGCGAAACTCGCGGAGGTCCCTGGGGGCATTCACCTGCAGCCGCGGCCCCTGGGGAGCCTCCTGCCGGAAGAGTGCGGACGGGCTCGCTCCCGTCCGCGCGGCCTCGTGGGCCGAGTACCAGAAGAACAGGTACGCCACCAGGATCCCCAGGCCGATGGCGGCGGCCACCAGGATCCCGAACAGGCCGATGGCCCGGGGACTGGAATCCCGCGCCTCGTAACCGCCGCCCGGCGGTTCGGGCTGCCCGCCGGTGTGCCGTGTCTCGGCCGTCATGATTCCGCCCCGTGGGCATGCATGCCCACGCGCTCGACGCGGGGATCGTTGAGGGGCAAGAGCGGGTGCCTGCCCAGGTGCGTCAGGAAGGCCCAGAGCCAGATCCCCCCCAGACCCGCCAGGCTCAGCAGATCCATGCCGTGGAGGGTGAAGCCCGTGGGCGAGAAGGCCGGCACCACCAGCCAGAAGACGTCCACCGTCCGCATCACCAGGATCCCGCCCGCCACCATCGCCAGGAGCGCCGCGTGCGTCTTGGTGGTGCGCGAGAGGAGCAGCAGGAAGGGTAGGACGAACATGAATCCGAAGAGGAGCAGCACCAGGACCGACCAGCCCCCGGCGATCCGGTGGAGGTACCAGGGGATCTCCTCGGTCAAGTTCTCGGCCCACACGATCAGGAACTGCGAGAAGTTCAAATAGGTCCAGAGCATGACGAAGGCCAGCAGGAGGTTGCCCAGGTCGTGGAACTGGTTGGGGGTCAGAACGTCCGACATGGGCCCCCGGCGGGCCAGCAGATAGGCGGCGACGATCATGCCGGCCAGCCCCGTGATGGCGAAGCCGACCATGTACATCATCCCGTAGATGGTGGAGTACCAGTGCGGCTCCAGAGACATCACCCAGTCGATGGCGGCGAAGGTCACGGTCAGGCCGTACAGGACGAGCCCCGGCCCGCTGATCACCTTCAGCCGCCGGAGCATCGAGGCGTCACCCGTCCGATCCCGCTCCAGCGACCACTTGACGAGGTAGTGCGCGCAGGCGATCCAGAGGGTGAAGTAGACGGCCGCCCGCAGGACGAAGAAGCCGGCATTCAGGTAGGGCTGCTTCGCCCGCAGGACCGCGTCGGCCGCCAGGGCCGCCGGCTGCGCCCAGGCGTACAGGCTGTGGATGCCCAGGAGGAGAGGCAGGAACAGGAGCGCCATGAACGGGAGGGTCCGGCTGCCCGCCTCCAGGGGCCGCTGGATGACGAAGCCCCACGCCGCCTGGACCAGGTGCTGGAGCATCAGGATGGCCAGGCAGCCCAGTGGCAGCCCCAGCCAGAGCACGTAGGCGAAGAGGTACGAGCGGAAGAACTGCGCCGGGTTGAGGGTCCCCCACAGCCCGCACACGAGCAGGGCCGCCAGGCCGACGCCCAGCGCGCGGGTCCGGACGCGATCGAGCGGAGGGAGCCGAAGGTCGGATGCGTTCATGGCTTCTGGGCCTCGAGCTTCTGCCGCTCCGCCGGTGGGAACGTCCGCCACGGGGGCATTCTGGCTGAGCTGCAGCGCCCGGATATAGGCGGCGATGGCCCAGCGATCCTCCGCCGGAACCTGGGCGGCATACGAGGGCATGACCCCGAAGCCGCGCGTCGGCACCTCGAAGAAGTGGCCGATGGGCGCCTGTCGCAGCCGGTCAATATGGTAGGAGGGGGGATGCTGGAATCCGCGCTGCACGATCATCCCGTTGCCGTATCCCGTCCGATCGTGGCAGGGCGAACAGAAGACGTTGAACCGTTCTTGCCCCCGCTCCAGGAGCTTCAGCGTGAGCGGCACCGGAAGCGCGGTCACCAGCTGGCCGTTCACCCGGCCGGTGTAGAAGGCCGAATCGGCCTCCAGGTGTCCGCGCGCGACGGTGCCGGGCACCTCGGGACGGGCCGAGCGCTCGTCGCCGAAGAAGGTGGTCTGCGACAGCGGCCGGTACCGGTACTCGGACTGATCGGCCATTTGCTGCTGGCAAGCCGCTGCGGCAAGGGCCAGGAGCACCAGCCCGGCCCCGACCAAGGCTCGCCGGCCGGCGCCTTGCGTTCGTTCAGTGCGCAATGTCGTACACCCCATGCGATCCCGTGCCCTCCAGAAACCGTCGGGTCTCCTCGCGGTCGAACCGGGGGTCCCTGGCCTCGATGCACAGGAAGAAGCGGCTCCGGCTGGCCATCTCGAATTGCGGGACGTTGAAGACGGGGTGGTAGGGCATGGGCAGGCCGTTCAAGGCCAGCATGCCGAGCACCGCCGTCAGGGCGGCCAGCAGGATCGTGAGCTCGAACGTCACCGGGATGAAGGACGGCCAGCTGTTGTAGGGGCGGCCGCCGACATTGATCGGGTAGTTGATCACGTGGATCCAGTACTGCATGAAGAAGCCGCCCAGACAGCCGGCGATCCCGCCCAGGAGCACCAGCAGGGGCACCCCGGTGCGGCGTAGACCCAGCGCCTCCGGCAGCCCTTCGACGGGAAGGGGCGTGAACGCATCCAGCCGCCGGAAGCCGGCCTCCCGCGCGCGGCGGACGGCGGCCAGCAGGGCCTCCGTCGAGGTGTATTCGGCCAGCAGGCCGTAGGTGGGCGGCGTGCCGCTCATGGCGTCTCCTCCGGCGCGGCGGGGGTCATGCCGCCCCCTCGTCCGTCTTGGACACCAGCCCGCGCAGCTCGAAGATGGAGATCATGGGCAGGACCCGGATGAACAGGAACATCAGGGCCAGGAACAGCCCCAGCGAGCCGAAGAGCACGCCCCAGTCCCAGATGGTGGGGCTGTACATCCCCCAGGCCGACGGCATGAAGTCGCGGTGGAGGCTCACCACGATGATGACGAACCGCTCCAGCCACATGCCGATGTTCACCAGGATCGACACCACGAAGAGGGTTACGACGCTCTCCCGGGCCTTCCGCCACCAGAGCACCTGCACGGCCAGGACGTTCACCAGCATCAGCAGCCAGAAGGTCCACCAGTAGGGGCCGAACATCCGGTTCAGTGCCAGGTACTGCTCGAAGATGTTCTGGCTGTACCAGCCGGTGAAGGTCTCCATCAGGTAGCCGTAGGCGACGATCATGCCGGTGGCCAGCATGACCTCGCCCATGTGCCGGAGGTGTCGGAGGGTGATGAAGTCCTCCAGGCCGTAGATCTTCCGGATGGGGATGGCCAGGGTGAGCACCATGGCGAAGCCGGAGTAGATGGCCCCGGCCACGAAGTAGGGCGGGAAGATGGTCGAGTGCCAGCCGGGAAGGAGCCCGATGGAGAAATCGAAGCTGACCACGGTGTGGACGGAGACGACCAGGGGGGTGGCCAGGCCCGCAAGCAGGAGATACGCCATCTCGTAGCGGAACCAGTGGGTCGCCGAGCCGCGCCAGCCCATGGACAGGATGCCGTAGATGAGCTTCACCCACCAGTTCTTGGCCCGATCGCGCAGGGTGGCCAGATCGGGGAGCAGGCCCACGTACCAGAACAGCAGCGACACGGTGAAGTAGGTGGAGACGGCGAACACGTCCCAGACCAGGGGGCTGCGGAACTGCGGCCACACGCCCATGGTGGTGGGGTAGGGGAACAGCCAGTAGAAGAACCAGGGCCGCCCCAGGTGGAGCATCGGGAACAGGCCGGCGCAGGCCACCGCGAAGAGCGTCATGGCCTCGGCGAACCGGTTGATGGATTGTCGCCACTTCTGGCGGAGCAAAAGCAAGATGGCCGAGATCAGGGTGCCGGCGTGGCCGATCCCGATCCACCAGACGAAGTTCACGATGGCAAAGCCCCAGCCGATGGGGATGTTGATCCCCCACACCCCCACCCCCATCCAGAACAGGTAGGTCGCGCTGACCAGAAGCACCATCAAAAGCACGAAGCCGACACCGAAGCCCACGTACCAGGAGCGGGGGGTGGGTTGGGTCAGGACGATGGCGCTGATCTTGTCGGTGATGGACGCGTAGCTGTGGCCCGGCCCGATGACGGGTCCGCCCTCGTCCACGGCCTGGCGCGGCTCCTCGCTGACAGGGGACATGCGGCTAGCCCTTCTCGATCTCCGGGTTCGGGTTTCGGATCTTGGCCAGATAGCTGGTGCGCGGCCGGACGTTCAATTCCGTGAGCATGGCGTAATTGCGCGGATCGGCCTTCAGCTTGGCGACCCGGCTGTTGGGATCGTTGATGTTGCCGAAGACGATGGCCTGGGTGGGGCAGGTCTGCTGGCAGGCGGTCAGGATCTCGCCGTCCTTGACCTGCCGCTCCTGCTTCTCAGCCTCGATCTTGGCGGCATTGATGCGCTGGACGCAGTAGGTGCACTTCTCCATGACCCCGCGGCTGCGCACCGTGACATTGGGGTTGCGCAGGCCCTTGAGGCTCTCGGTCTCGAAGTCCGCGTAGCCGAAGAAGTTGAATCGGCGGACTTTGTAGGGGCAATTGTTGGAGCAGTAGCGGGTCCCCACGCAGCGGTTGTAGACCATGTCGTTCAACCCCTCGGCGCTGTGCTGGGTGGCGCCCACGGGGCAGACCAGCTCGCAGGGGGCGTTCTCGCAGTGCATGCAGGGGACCGGCTGCTGGTGAATCTGGGGATTGTCCGGGTCGCCCTGGTAGTAGCGGTCGATACGGATCCAGTGCATCTCGCGGCCCGCCATCACCTGGTCCTTGCCGACGATGGGGGCGTTGTTCTCCGCCTCGCAGGCCACCACGCAGGCGTTGCATCCCGTGCAGGCGGTCAGGTCGATGGCCATACCCCAGGCGTAGCCCTCGTAGGAGTAGCCGGGGTAGAGCGTGAGCCCGGGTTTGGGAGGCTCGTCCATCTCCTGGGCGAAGGCGGGATGCTTGCGGTACTCCTCCACATCCCCCACCCGCAAGAGATGGCGGCCCTCCATCGTGTTGTGGAACTGGGTGCAGGCCATGGGGTACTGGCCGGCCGCCTTGACGACTTCCAGGCCCGGCCCGAACTCGGGCGCCTCCGAGGTCCGCAGGTGGTAAATGTCGAAGCCCGTGCCGGTTCCCACGTGACCGGCCCGGGCCCGGCCGTAGCCGTAGAACACGGTGACGGACCCGTCTGGGTGGCCGGCCTGAATCCAGGCGGGCAGCCGGAGCGTCCGGCCACCGTAGCGGAGCTCAATGAGGTCCACGTAGGTGGTCCCGTGCTCGCCACCCCGCACGGCGATGTCGTAGGAGAGCCCCAGGCGCTGGGCCAGGGCCGGGCTCACCAGAGCAGCATTGTCCCAGGTCGTCCGGGTGAGAGGCTTGGGAAGCTCCTGCAGCCAACCGTTGTTGGCGTAGCGGCCGTCCCAGACCGTCGGGTCGGGACGGAAGATGATCTCCAGGGCGCCGCGCGCGGCGGCCGGCGCGTCCGCCGGTTGCTTCCAGCCCTGCCCCGAGAGCGTCACCGGCCGCGTCGGGAGTGCGGTTCCGGCCACGATCCCGTCGTGCAGGCTCTTCCGCCAGAAGAAGTCGAAGTCCGCAGCCTTGTGCACCGCCTGCCAGTAGCCCCGGACGATGTCGTGGCCGGAGGCGTTGGGATTCCCCAGGAGCAGCGCCAAGAGCTCGTGCACTGACCTCCCCTGGTACAGCGGGGCGATGAGGGGCTGGAGGATGGTGACCGTGCCGTCGTAGGCGCGGACGTCGCTCCAGGTCTCCAGGTAGTGGGTCTCGGGAATGTGCCAGTGGCAGAGCTCAGAGGTCTCGTCGCGATAGAGGCTGAGGTGGACGCGCAGTCTCACCTTGCTCATCCGCTCGCCGAACCGGAGATCCGCCGGGGCCGTGAAGACCGGATTGGCGTCCAGGATAATCAGGAGGTCCACCGCCCCGGCCTCCATGTCCCCCGCCAGCTCGCGAAGCGACGCCATCTGGTCCACAGGGTTGGCCTCGACCGGATCGGTGTAGATGATGCAGCCGCCCACGCTGCCTAGGGCGTGGTTCATGGCGTGGGCCAGCGCGTGCACCACGGCGGGCTGATGCTCCCCGGCGACCACCAGGCTGTAGCCGCGGTGCTGCATGAGGTCCCGCGCCACGGCGGCGATCCATGGGGTGTGGGCCGGCGCGGGAGGCGGGCCAGCTTCGGCCTCGCTCAGCACACCCAGCGCCACCGCCACGGCCCGCGCGAATCCCTCGATCTCGCCGGCCCGCAGGGGAAGGCGGTGATCCGCCATGGCGCCCGTGTTCGTGGGGGTGCTCTCCACGGCGTAGAGACGGTTCATCGTCGCCCCCGGTCCCTGGGGGCGCCGCCGGGCCGCAAAATCATGGGCATAGCGCACGCTGCCGGGTCCCGCGGTCAGGAGGTCGGAGTCCAGGGCCAGGATCACGTCGGCCTTGTCCAGCCGGTAGGTGGTGTGCACGATCTCGCCGAAAGCCAGCTTGGCCCCCTGCCGGACGCCGTCGCGGCTGACCGGTTCGTATTGATGCCACTTGGTTCCGGGATAGGCCGCCAGGAACGCCCGGATCTGCGCGGCCAGGGTCGGGGAGGTGACGGTCTCGGTCAGGATGCGGATCCGGCCGCCTCCGCCGGCCCGCTGCAGGTCGAGGAACGCCCCGATCTCGCCGAAGAAGGCGCTCCAGGTGCTGATGACCCCCGCCCGGGTCACCGCCTGGGCCCGGTCGGGGTCGTACAGCCCGAGGACGGAGGTCTGGGCGAAGACGTCGGCGGCGCCTAGGCTGGCCGGGTGCAGCGGGTTCCCCTCGACCTTGGTGGGCCGGCCCATGTGGCTTTCCGCCAGGAGTCCCAGACCATAGCCCTGCTGCGGCATGGCGGTGGCGTAAAAGAGCGGCGTGCCCGGGACGATCTCTTCGGGCTGCCGCACGTAGGGCACGATCTTCTCGTCGGTCGGCGCCGCCGCGGGAGAACAGGCGGTGAGGCCGGCCATCGCCATGGAGGCCCCCATGAGCTTCAGGAAGGTGCGGCGGCCAACGGCGTCCAGCGGCTCGATCACCGCATGCGGGAACTCACGGTGGAGCAGCTCGCGAAAGGCCTCGGTGTCGGCCAGCTCCTCCAGACTCCGCCAGTAGTCGCGTCCCCGGGCGGAGGCCAGCCGCTCGCGCAGGGAGGCTAAATCGACCTCGCTCCGCTGCCGTCCTTGTCCACTTTCGTGATCGTCGGTCATGGCCTCGACTCGTCAGCGGTGACAGGTGGAGCAGCTCGTGAGCAGGCGCACGCTCTGGATCTTGTACTCCTTCACCAGGCGGCGTCCCATCGTCAGCTGATCCTCCGTCGGCTGCCAATCCATGCTGAAGACCCGCTCGCGGGGCCGGATGAAGCGCTCCGGGGCCCGGTGGCATTCCAGGCACCAATCCATGTACAGGGTGTTGGCGCGCCAGGTGAGCGGCATCTGATCGACGCGGCCGTGGCAGGTCACGCACCCGATTCCCTTGTTCACGTGGATGCTGTGGTTGAAGTAGACGAAGCCGGGAAGGTTGTTTACCCGAACCCACTCCAGGGACCGGCCGGTGCGGAAGCTGGCCCGGACGGGCTCCAGCATGGGGCTCTCGGACCAGATCTGGCTGTGGCAGTTCATGCAGGTCTGGGTGGGCGGGATGCCGGCGAAGGACGAGGTTTCGACCGAGGTGTGGCAATAGCGGCAATCGATCCCGTCGTCACCGACGTGGTGCTTGTGGCTGAAGGGGACGGGCTGTATTCGCGGCACGCCGACCATGGTGACCCAGGAGGAGAAGAAGAACGTCCAGAGAGCCCACCCGAGGCCGGCGGCGATGATTATCGCCCCGTACAGGCTCGCACGGGCGAGGACGTTCGTACTCCGATGAAAGATCTGCGCCATGTATGAGATTTGGATGTGATGCTGTTGAGATGCACTCAGGAATCGATACGGGCATCCTAGGGTAGTAAGAAATTCTTGCCAACCCAAAAAAGAGGGGAGCGGTACAATTTAAAGACGCGTGAGGCGCGCGGTGCCCGGCCGGGGCTATCCGTGCCGCGCTTGCCATGGTACAGTGACGCGCGAAACGATCGCGACGCGGTCGCAGCATCCGGGCGGACGCCGGTCATCGCTGCGGCGGCCACCGGCTGGCGTCGCGGGCCCGCCCGGGATGGGACGGAGAGAAGAAGGATTCCGGATATGGAGCGTTCCCAGCCTGTGCTGGAGATCGAGAACCTCCGGCACGTGTACGGCGACCGGGAGGCGCTGGCCGGCGTGAGCCTCAGCGTGTCCCGGCGGGAGATCTTCGGCTTGCTCGGCCCCAACGGCGGCGGCAAGACCACCATGTTCAAGATTCTCTCCACGCTCATGCCGGCCACGGCGGGGCGGGTGCGTGTGTTCGAGCACGACCTTCGCCTCGAGGCGCGCCACGTCCGGCGGCATCTGGGCATCGTGTTCCAGCACCCCAGCCTGGATCCGAAGCTGACGGCGGCAGAGAATCTCGTCCACCACGGGCACCTGTACGGCATGCAGGGGGCATCTCTCAAGCAGCGGACCCAGGCGCTCCTCGGCCAGCTGGGCCTCTCCGAGCGGGCCCGTGATCGGGTGGAGACCCTGTCCGGCGGCCTGCAGCGTCGTGTGGAGCTGGCCAAGGCACTGGTCCACCAGCCCGACCTGCTCCTCCTGGACGAGCCAAGCACCGGCCTCGACCCGGGGGCGCGACGGGATTTCACGGCCTACCTCGCCCGCCTGCGGGACGAGGAGGGGGTCACGGCGGTGTTGACGACCCACATCCTGGAGGAGGCGGAGCGCTGCGATCGCGTCGGCATACTCCACCAGGGACGGCTGGTGGCGCTGGGAACGCCGGACGAGCTGAAGGGGCGCGTCGGCGGGGACGTGGTGGTGATCCGATCCGCCATCCCCGACATCCTGCGGGGCAAGCTGCAGGAGCGGTTTGCCTGCGAGCCCCGGCTGGTGAACGGCTGGCTGCGTGTCGAACTGGCGCGCGGCCACGAGTTCGTGCGGGAGGTGGTGGACGCTTTCCCGGGAGACGTGGATTCCATCACGTTCGGCAAGCCGACGCTGGAAGACGTGTTCATCCGGCTGACCGGGAGCCGCCTGTGGGACGAGGCCGGTCCGGAGGAGGGAGCCTCGTCGTGAGAACGTTCGCACTGGCCGTCCTGACGCTCTGGTGGCGGGAGATGGTGCGATTCTGCCGGCAGCGCAGCCGGCTGATCGGGGCATTCGTCCAGCCGCTGGTGTTCTGGCTGCTCTTGGGCGGAGGGCTCCAGGCGTCCTTCCAGCCGCCGGGGACGCCCCGCGGCACGGGATACGTGGAGTACATCTATCCGGGCATCATCGCCATGGTCCTGCTCTTCACCGCCATCTTCGCCACCATCGCCGTGGTCGAGGACCGCCGCGAGGGCTTCCTGCAGGGAGTCCTGGTGGCCCCCGTGCCGCGGTCCGGCATCGTCCTGGGGCAGGCCATGGGCTGCACCACCCTGGCGGTGATGCAAGGAGTCATCTTCCTCCTCTTGGCGCCCCTGGCCGGCATCGGCCTGACGATGGCCTCAATCCTGTGGGTGACGGGGGTCATGGCCCTGGTCGCCTTCGGCCTGGCCAGCCTCAGCCTGATCATCGCCTGGCGGCTAGACTCCACGCAGGGATTTCACGCCATCATGAACCTCATCCTGCTGCCGATGTGGGTCCTGTCGGGGGCATTTTTCCCCGCCACGGGCCTGCCCGGATGGATCCAATGGATCATGCGGCTGAATCCGCTGACCTACGGCGTCGCGGCCCTCCGCCGCTGCCTGTATCTGGGGACCCCTAGCGCCGCAGGGGCGGTGCCGGGACTGGCGCCCGCCCTCTGGATCAGCCTGGCCTTCGGTGTCCTGTCCTTCGCCGCGGCCACGCGTGTCGCCTACCGCAAGGTCGCGTGAGGGGCCCGGCCGTTCTCCATGCCGCTGCACTAGTCGTGCGGCGTCATTTCTATCAACATGCTGAATGTCTCGTTTTTGCTCAGGCTGCTCAAAAAGGCCCAGATGCAAGGCGCCGCGCCGGGTACCCGCCCGTAGGGTGGGTGCAGGCGCGAGGCGTACTCAGCGGGTACGTCGCAGCGCCGCGGGAGCGCGCGGGTACCCGGCCGAAGGCTGGGCACCCATCAGATGGGTACCCGGCAGATGGGACTTTTTCAGCAGCCTGCTGTGGAGGCCTGACGTGATCAGCCTGGCGAACTGGATCCTCTGGGGGCACCTGCTGGCGATGGGCGTGTGGCTGGGCGGGGCGACGATCGTGCTGCTGGCGATCCTGCCGGGTACGGGGCCGGAGGTGGCGGCCGCTTCCAGGCGGGCCCATTTCATCACCTCGCGCGCCATTGAGCTCCTGGTGCTGACCGGGGTGCTGAACATCCTGGTCCGCAGCTTCTGGGGCTCGCCGGCGTTCAGTGGCCCGTTCTTCGGCTTGATCTCGGTGAAGACGGGCCTCCTGGTGGCGATGGCCGGACTTCAGATCTGGATGGGTCTGGCCTGGAAGCGTGCCGGGGACGATCTCGGCGCGGCCGTACGACGGGCCCGGCTGGGACTCAGCGCGCAACTCGTGCTGGGCGCCGTGGCAGTCCTGGTCGGGCTGAGCCTGGTAGCGACATAGGCGGGAAAATGGGGCGAGTGGCAGGATACAGCGCTGGCCCCTCTCCGACCAAATGATCCCTGCGGGTAGCCGGGATGAATTCAATCTTGTATGAGGATCTTTCTGCTTTTTCTTGACCGCGGCTGAAACCCCTTGGTGCACCTCTACTGCCGAGTCCCCGTGCAAAATCATGCGTTTTCATCCTCACTTTTCTCTTGACAAGCCCAACATGTAGGGCATATAAGATAACGCCACCCTAGAAAATGGACCAATCGGATGTTTGGTTTGCTTCGAAAAGGCCTTGAGGCGACAGGAGAAACGGATCAGGTGCGCCAAGCCTTGGCTCGAAGCAATTCCCGCTGCAAGGCAGGTTGCGCCCCCTACAGGCTGAACCAAGCTCTCTTGCCAATTTAGAACAAATCGGGGGCTCCCCGAGGGGCGTTCCCCCGGCCTCACAACGGAGGATATCCGCCATGGCAGAGCTCACGCGGCCGTTGAAACAGGGCCAGTGGTCCGAATCCGCCCTCCGAGTGCTGCGCGAGCGATACCTCGACCGCGAGAGAGGGAGTGCCGGCGGGGAGCCCGTCGAGACCCCGGAGGACATGTGCTGGCGAGTGGCGGCGGCCATCGCCCAAGCCGAGGCCACCTGGGGGAAGACCCAGGATCAGATCCATGAGGTGGCCAGCCGCTTTTACGAGCTGATGGTGGACGGCCTGTTTCTGCCCAACTCGCCGACGCTGATGAATGCCGGGAAGGATAATGGTCTGCAGTATTCGGCCTGCTTCGTCTTGCCGGTCGGGGACTCCATGGACGAGATCTTCGAGGCGGTGAAGCGGGCGGCCATCATCCACAAGAGCGGGGGCGGGACCGGGTTCGCCTTCTCGCGCCTCCGGCCCAAGGATACGGCCGTGCGCTCCACGGGGGGCAGGGCCAGCGGCCCCATGAGCTTCCTGCGGGTCTTCAACGGGGCCACCGAGGCGGTAAAGCAGGGGGGGACCCGGCGGGGCGCCAACATGGGAATCCTGAAGGTGGACCACCCCGACATCCTGGAGTTCATCCATTGCAAGATGGACGGGGGGATCGCCAACTTCAACATCTCCGTCTCCATCACCGAGCCGTTCATGCAGGCCCTGGCGAAGGACAGCGAGTATGATCTAGTGGATCCCCATACCAAGCAGGTCACCGGCCGCCTGCGGGCGCGCGACGTCTTCGACCGCATCGTCCAGGCGGCCTGGCAGACGGGGGACCCGGGGCTGGTCTTCATCGATCGGGTGAACCGGGGCCCCGCCAACCCGGTGCCGGAGCTGGAGACGATCGAGGCGACGAATCCCTGCGGCGAGCAGCCGCTGGCCCCCAACGACGCCTGCAACCTGGGATCCATCAACCTGGACAAGTTCGTGCGGCCCGGAACGCCGTCGGCGCCCGTGGCCTGGGACGAACTGGAGCGCGTGGTACGCCTGTCGGTGCGATTCCTGGACGACGTGATCCAGGTAAATCCGTACCCCCTGCCGGAGATCCTGCAAGAAGTTCAGGCCAACCGGCGGATCGGCCTGGGGGTCATGGGCTGGGCGGACCTCCTGATCCAGCTCGGCATCCCGTACGACAGCGACGAGGCCCTGGCGCTGGCGGGCAAGGCGATGGAGTTCATCACGACCATCGGCCGGGATGAGTCGGCCCGCCTGGCGGAAGAGCGCGGCCCCTTCCCCAACTGGTCGAGCAGCATCTACCGCGACGGCCGGCCCGTGCGGAACTCGACCGTGACCACCATCGCACCCACCGGGACCATCAGCATCATCGCGGGCTGCTCGTCGGGGATCGAGCCGCTGTTCGCCATTGCCTTCAGCCACATCGTGGGTGATCGGCATCTGACGTTCGCCAACCCCCACTTCCAGGCGGTGGCCCTGCGGCGGGGCTTCTCCAGCCCCGAGCTGATGGATACGGTGGCCAAAGAGGGGACCCTGCACGGGGTCACCGAGGTCCCGGAAGACGTCCGGCGCGTCTTCGTCACTGCCCACGAGATCGCCCCCGAGTGGCATGTCCGGATGCAGGCGGCTTTCCAGCGGCATACCGACAACGGGGTGTCCAAGACGATCAACCTCCCGAACTCGGCCACGCCCGAGGATGTGGCGGGGGCCTACCGGCTGGCCTATGACCTCGGCTGTCTGGGGATCACCGTATTCCGCGACGGCTGCAAGGCCGCCCATGGGGGGCAGGTCCTGCACGTGGGCACCGCCGCCGCTGCGGAGGGGAAGGGGAAGGCAACGGAGGTCGAGACCGTCACTCCAAAGACGGACACTTCGGTGAAGCCGCGGCCGCGGACGCTGCGCGGGGTGACGTATCGGGTGGATACGCCCCTGGGGACCGGCTACGTCCATGTGAACCAGGGTCCGAGCGGCGAGCCCTTCGAGATCTTCCTCAACGTGGGGAAAGCCGGAAGCAACGTCCAGGCCGACGCCGAGGCCCTGGGCCGGCTGATCTCTCTCATCCTGCGCATGCCGTCCTCTCTCTCCCCGCGCGAGCGGGTGGAGCAGATGGTCAAGCAGCTGGATCGGATCGGCGGCCGGCGTGACGCCGGCATGGGCCCCGGTCGGGTGCGCTCCATCCCCGATGCCGTGGCCCAGGTCCTGGCAGAGCATGTGGGGCTGCGCGAGCCTGGCGAGGAGCACGTCCGCGAGGCGCGCGAGGGCCGGGTGAAGGCGACGGACATGTGTCCGGAGTGCCAGAATTTCACCCTGGTCTTCGAAGAAGGCTGCCAGAAGTGCCACGTCTGCGGGTTCAGCGAATGCTGAGGGGCGGCCGGCGCTGCTCTCTCGGCGCCTGATGGGAAGACGCGGAAGGAGAAGATCGGCGTGGATCAGTCGCAAGGCCAGCGCGGGACAGACAAGGATTATCTTGTGCTGAACCGGCCTTTCGCCGGCCTCTACGAGGAGATGGCGGAGGCGCTGGCGAAATACCCGGGGATCGAGGTGGTCGTGGATCGGCGCATGGCGAGTCGGGCGCGGGTTCCGGCCGATCTGTCGGCGATCAGTCGGCCCGAAGCGGAGGACGCCCCGCCAGGCAGCGAAGCGGCGTCGGTCGCCGGGTGAAACCTCGAACCGTGAACCTCGAACCTTTAACCTCAAACCTCGAACCGGAACCCTCATGTCCATCAAATCAGACGTATGGATCGCGCGGATGGCGAGAGAGCACAGGATGATCGAGCCGTTCGCGGAGAGCCAGGTCCGGGACGGGGTGATCTCGTACGGTGTCTCGTCCTACGGCTACGACATCCGGGTAGCGGACGAGTTCAAGATCTTCACCAACATCAACTCCACCATTGTCGATCCCAAGCGATTCGACGAGCAGTCCTTCGTCAACTTCAAGGGAGGGGTCTGCATCATCCCTCCCAACTCCTTCGCCCTGGCCCGCACCTTGGAGTACTTCCGCATCCCCCGCAACGTCCTGACGATCTGTGTGGGGAAATCGACGTACGCACGCTGTGGGATCATTGTGAACGTCACCCCGTTCGAGCCCGAGTGGGAAGGAACGGCGACCCTGGAAATCAGCAATACCACGCCGCTCCCGGCCAAGATCTACGCCAACGAAGGGATTGCCCAGGTAGTGTTCCTCGAAGCGGACGAGGTCTGCCAGACCTCCTATGCCGACAAGAAGGGCAAGTACCAGGCCCAGCGGGAGATCACGCTGCCCAGGATCTAACAGGCTGCTGAAAAAGGCCCATCTGCGGCGTTGGTGCGCTCCCGCGACGCTGCGACGTACCCGAAAGTACGTCTCGCGTCTCGGATCGCGCGCCGCCTTGCATCTGGACCTTTTTGATCAGCCTGGCGGAAAGATAGGGCTCTTCAGCACCCAACTGAGTGGGGGTTGTCGAGAAAGAAAGGGCAAAAATGCGGATCGAGTTCGATGCGGATAGAGATCTGGTGACGGTGAGTCTCCTGCCCGATGTGCCAGTCGTCAACTCGAATGAAGTAGGCGGAATGGTCATCGGGCGGGCCGCCGACCATTGCATCGTGCACATCGCCATTTCGGGCGCCCGCGAGCGGATCGACCGAGAGCTTCAGAAGACGGTGGCGCTCGGCGCGGGCCCGTCCGGATCGTGAGGGCAAGATGAGCGAATGTCCGCACGTTGGCCGATGGGCAGTCGGGCTCGATTGCGCCCCTGCCCCCCGCCCCTGTTCACAGGATCCGGGGCGGTCCCGCCGGTGCTCCGCCCGCATGCTGCGGCAGTGGGCCGATATCGTGCACGGGCTGTTTCCGCGCTGCGGCCAGCGCGGCGGGATGCGCCGGGGGCGAGGCCTGCGACGGACCGGGGCGGCGGGTGCGTCGTGACTGCGGGCCCTGCGTGATCCGGTCCTGGCGTTGGGAGGACGCCGCGGCGATCGTGCGGCACGCCAACAACCGGAAGGTCTGGATCCATCTCCAGGATGCCTTTCCATACCCCTACACCCTCGCGGATGCCGAGGAATTCCTGCGCAAGGCCCGCCGGGCCGACCCGGAGGCGCATTTTGCCATCGCGGTGGGCGAGGAGGCGGTGGGGGCCATCGGCCTCAGGGTGGGGGAAGACATCTACTACCGCTCTGCCGAGATCGGCTACTGGCTCGGCGAGGCGTACTGGGGCCGGGGAATCGCGACGGCCGCCCTGAAATCGCTCACCGAGTACGCCGTCGCTGCCCTGAAGCTCTGCCGGGTGTTCGGGCTGCCCTTCACCGACAACGTGGCGTCGTGTCGCGTCCTGGAAAAGGCCGGATACGTGCGCGAGGCCATCCTGCGGCGGAGCGCGGTCAAGGACGGGGTCATCAAGGACCAGGCCCTGTACGCCTTCGTGGTGGAGTAGCGGCAGACGTGATGCGTCCCGCGACCCCCGCCGGCGGGATCAGAACTCCCGCAGCGACTCGTGGGTCCCCTTGTGGACCTCGTACCAGAAGGCCAGCGCCGCCTCCCCCCGATCCTTCTCGAAATCCTCGACCCACTTGGCCAGCGACACGTCCTTGTCTCCCTCCACCACCTGCTTTCGCTTCAGGAAGGTGGAGACGAGATCCACATTGCGCTCCGACTCCCAGAAGACGGAGGCGTTCCGGCTGTTGATGCGGCTGGCGGTGGTCCCGATCCGGTGGAGGAAGGCCTCCTTCTGACCGAAGAGGGTCCCGACGATCTCGGGCAGCATCTCCTCGGCCCACATGCGGTGAAAGCGGCACATCCCCAGGTTGTCCATGATCAGCTCGTCGCGGAAGTGCTGGGCGTTGATGCGCCCCAGCTTTCGCGGAGGCATGAACTCGGCGCCGTAGTAGTTGTAGTACTTTCCCATGATGGCCATGGGGGAGAGGACGCCCGGCGTCCAGTACTGGTTGGGCACCATCCAGCCCTTGCGGCCGAAGGCGGTGAACACAAAGGGGTCCAGAACCTTCCGGCCCCTCTCCCGCGCCAGCCGCCGCGCCAGCTTGCGCGCCCCTTCCGTCAGGTCGAGCACGCCCCGCTTGCCGATGATGGCGTCCAGGAGCTCGACCCCCAGGTCGGCGTTGTGCGCGGAATCGGATTCCACGCTGAATCCCTTAGGGGAGAAGACGGGGCGGCGGCTTGCGCCCAGGTCTTCCGGCCGCAGCCGATCCGTCGCCAGGCACTCCATGAGCCAGCCCAGGACCCCGCCGATGGAAATAGCGTCAAAGCCATAGGCGTCGGCATGGTGGTTCAGCTTTTCGGCGGCGCGCTGGTCGAAGATCCCGCACAGCGGGCCCATGGCCTGATACGGCTCGTAGTCCTTTTTGTACTCGTCCCGCATCTTCTTGCACACGGCCGAGCACGGCTCGCCGCAGGTGTGCTGCTGCTTGCGCTCGATGGTCTCCTCGTTGAACTGCTGCAGATAGTGGTCCACGATGAGCTTCTGGTGCAAATCCAGCCGCTCTTCCTCGGAGAGAAAAATGCTGGAGTAGTTGAAGCCGATGATCCGGCCTCCCAGGGTGGCATAGTTGACGCCGAGCGTCCCCCCGGTGTTGAACTTTGGATCGAAGCGGTACTTCACGGTGGCGTCAAGATCGGCGGCGCCAAGCTTCTTTTGGTACTTGTCCTCGAACCACTGGTCGGCCACCTTCCGGTCGCGGAAGTCCTCGTCCACGAACGTCCCGCCGTAGATGACGGCGGCGATGCCGTGCTGCTGGAGCATCTTGCTGCCGAAGCCGCCCCGTCCGGCCCAGGTATCCACGCGGGCCAGTTGGGCGTGTGAGATCGGGACCGAGCCGATGGCGCCGAAATCGGTCGCCTGCGCCGCGGGGCCGACGGCCAGGACGCGCGGGTCGGTCATGTAGCGGCCGCCGAAGCGCTCGAAGGTGTGGTCCAGCAGCGCGTAGATTCCCCCCCGGCCCTGGTTCCAGACCGCCGTGACGTCCACGGGGACGATCTGCACCTCGACCTCCTCCCCGTGCACGCGGTTGAGATACAGGATGGAAGGTGTGGGAGCCTTGCCGACGAGGGACACCATGTTGATGCCAAGGTTATCGAAGACCAGACCTGCCCCGCCCATGGACGAGACGTAGAAACCGCCCCAGCAGGGTGAGAAGCCGGTGAAGATGAGCCGATTGGAGCCGGGGAAGATGGAGCCGGCCAACAGCCCCACGCCGATGTTCAGACTGTTGTGTTTCCCGGCCAGGTGGAGGCCCAGGTCGACCGGGCCGAAGAAGTCCCCCACGCGATATCGCGCAATCCGGTAGAATCCGCTGGCGGCGTCGACGAAGAGAACCCGCTGATGACCATCCATGCGCGCATTCCTTTCATGGGCGAGGCGAGCGGCATCCGCGCCGGTGCGCCCCCACCCGCCCTTTAGCCGCATTCCGAAAATATCTGACCGCCAAGGCGCCAAGGATGGCATGGCTGGGATAGGCGGACACCCCGCGACTCGAGCCGCGTCAAGCCCCCCCCGGGACGTTCCGGAGCACGGAGTCGAGCCAGCTGAACTCGATGGAGCGTGAAACCTTGGCGTCATGGCGGTTCAAAAGTTTCTTCGGTTCAAGGCTAGATGCTACAGGATTTTCTGTGCGGGCGGCAAGGCGAAAGCGGGGTGAAGCGATCGCGCCAGGTCGAGGCCGTTGCCGCAGCCGGCCCGCTGTGTTACGCTGCAGGGGCGCGCGTCCCGGGGGAAGGGGCCACCGGCCTGCTTGTCCCGCGCGAAGCCTGCGGCCCCCGACCGCGTTCCCGGGGGGACGCTCAGACCAGGAGGGTGGCGATGGAGAAACGGCGCTTGGGCCGGACAGGGCAGATGAGCACGGTGGTGGCGCTGGGGGCGGTCAGTGTCGGCCGGGTGGAGCAGGAAGTGGCGGACCCGGCCATTCAGATGGTGCTGGATCACGGGGTCAACCATTTCGATGTGGCCCCGCGCTACGGCGAGGCCGAGGTGCGCCTCAAGCCCTGGATGCCCCGCATCCGGAAGCAGATCTTCCTGGGCTGCAAGACCGCACAGCGGACGCGGGACGCCGCCCGGGCCGAGATGGAGCGCTCGCTGGCGCGCCTCGGCACGGACCGCTTCGATTTGTACCAGCTGCACGCCGTCTGCAAGCTGCCCGAGCTGGACGAGTGCACCGGGAAAGGGGGCGCCCTGGAGACGCTGATCGAGGCGCGCGAGCAGGGCATCACCAAGTGGCTGGGGATCACGGGGCACACCCATGACGCGCCGCGAACCCATCTGGAGGCGTTGCGGCGATTCGACTTCGACACCGTGATGTTTCCGCTGAATTTCGTCCTCTGGGCCGACCCGAGCTATCGCCGGGACGTGCAGGCGCTCCTGGAGGTCTGCCGGCAGCGAGACGTCGGGGTGCACATCATCAAGTCCGTCGCCAAGGACTCGTGGGGAGACCGCCCCCACCGCTTTGCGACCTGGTACGAGCCGTTCACGGACCAGGCGGTGATCGACCAGGCGGTGGCCTTCGTCCTCTCGCAGTCGGTCACCACCCTGTGCAGCGTAGGGGATGTGACCATCCTGCCCAAGGTACTCTCGGCAGCCGAGCGGTTCCGGCCCATGGATCCGGCCGCGCAAGAGGCGCTCCTGGCCACGGCGGACCGGTACCACTCCCCCTTCGTCGGAACCTGGGCCTGAGGCCGGGATCGGGGGCGCCACGAGCGCCGGCCGGGAGAGCAGACGCATGGACACCCATCGGGAAGCGAAGCCGCCGTACGAGGTGGAGCGCTCTGCCCGGCACGCCGAGCGGCCGGGATTCCGCATCACCGAGCTCCAGATCGGATTGCACCAGACGGTCCCCTGGCATCTTCACACCGGGGTCCGGGACACCTTCTACGTCCTGGAGGGCCGCATCGGCATTCGGCTGCGGGATCCCGAGGAGGAGATCCGGCTGGCACAGGGGGAAACGCACACGGTTCAGGCCGGGCGGCCCCATCAGGTGCGGAATGTCGGCGAGGGATCCGCTGTGTTCCTGATCCTGCAGGGCTTCGGCGAGTACGATTTCGTTCCCGTGCCGTGAGGGGCTGTCGTAGGCCCCGGCGGTCCGCGGCCGCGGCGGCATGCGCAGGCCGCGCCGGACACGGGGTAGAAGGAGGGGTCGCACCCGGATGGACATTCTCCCCCTGCTGGACGAGCTGCAGGCCCTGGCGCGCACGGGACTCAATTACACGACCGACCCCTACGACCGGGAGCGCTACCAGCGGATCCTGAATCTGGTGAGCCGCCACTACGGAGCGATTCTGGACCTGCCGACCGCCGAAGTGCTGGGGCGCTTCCGGACCGAGCTGGGCTACATCACGCCCAAGGTCGGGGCCGAGGCGGCCCTCTTCGACGAGGACGGCCGCATTCTGCTGGTGCGACGTTCGGACGACGGCCTCTGGTGCCTGCCCTGCGGCTGGGTGGAGCCGGGGGAGTCGCCGGCGGAGGCCGCCGTGCGCGAGGCGCGGGAGGAGACAGGGCTCCAAGTACGCATCCTCCGGCTGGTGGATGTCTCCACCCGCAAGCCTGCCATGGGGTACGGGCCGCACACGGCGATCGCCGTGATCTATCTGTGTGCCGCAGCCGGCGGGTCGCTCTGTGGCTCGCACGAGACGACGGACGCGCGGTACTGGCGGATCGAGGAAGTTCCCGCCTGGCACGAGCTCCACCGGGGGTATGCCGAGGCCGCCCGCGCCGCCTGGGAGGGATGGCGGGCGGAGCGGGCCGGCGATGGAAAACCGTCAATTTAAAACCGACGATGCAAAACCGACAACCGAGGAACGGAAGCCGGCCAAGAGGAAACATCGACAGCCGACGATGGATAGAGGACCGACAGGTGACAACCGATCCGCGCGTGGTGGAATAACCGGTTAATGAGGTGGTCCGGGAGGGAGGGGTATGGACTGGCAGTCCAAGTACGCTAAGAGGATGGAGCGGGTCCAGCCGTCAGCCATCATGGCTCTGGTCAAGGTGCTGGGCGAACGGCAGGTGGTGAATTTCGCATCGGGCCTGCCGGATCCGGCCGGGTTCCCCGTGGAGACGCTCCGATCGCTTGCCGCCGAGATCCTGGAGACGGACTGGCGGGCAGGCCTGCAATACGGCGAGGCGGAAGGGTACCGGCCGCTCCGCGAGTGGGTGGCCGCCGATCTCAGCCTGCGGGGCGCCCCCACATCGGCGGAGCAGGTCTTGATCGTCAGCGGCTCGCAGCAGGGGATCGATCTCGTCGGCCGCGCCTTCCTCCAGCAGGGAGACGTGGTCCTCACCGAGGATCCCAGCTACCTGGCGGCCCTGCAAGTCTTCGGCTCGTTCGAGGCCAGCATTCGACCGCTGCCCATGGACGGTCAAGGACTCGATCCCGAGGCGGCTGCGGCGGCCCTCTCGCAGGCGGGGGTCAAGCTGCTCTATACCATGCCGAACCATCAGAACCCCTCCGGCATCACGCCGGCCCCGGAGCGGCGCCGAGGCCTGCTCGAGGCCGCCGCCAGGGCCGGCGTGCCCGTGTTGGCCGACGAGGCCTATCTTCATCTCCGTTACGACGCCGGTGAGCCGGAGCCGCTGGCGGCATGCGATCCGGACGTCCCCATCATCACCGCGGGCACGTTCAGTAAGATTATCGCCCCCGGAATGCGGGTGGCTTGGCTGGCCGGCCCGCAAGCGGTGATCCAGCGTCTGGCACTGGTGAAGCAGGTCACCGATCTCCACACCAATTCTTTCGCCCAACGGTTGGTGCATCGCTGCGTTTCCACGATGGACCTCTCGGCTCACGTGAAAAGACTGCGGGACGCCTTCCGGGAAAAGCGGGATGCCTTCCTGCTCGCGCTGGATGTGCATCTGGCGGGGCAGGCCACCTGGACCCGCCCGGCAGGCGGGATGTTTCTCCTGCTGTGCCTCCCCCAGGGGCGGTCGGCCACCAAGCTGCTCGAAAAGGCGCTGGATCATGGGGTAGCCTATGTTCCCGGCGCTGATTTCTTCCCGGCCGGCGGCGGGGAGAACAGCATGCGCTTGAACTTTCTGAGCCCCCCGCTCTCGGATATCGATGAGGGAGTGGCAAGACTATCAAAGGCTGTTAAAATTGATAGTTAGGATGCTCACTTCTAGTTGATTTTGAAAAATATCACCGTTAACATTTGGATAATGAACAGGAGTTAAGTTGATTCGAATATTTTCGTTGTGTATCGTTTAATAGACATTAGGTAATCTTCATATCATATTTAAAATAAATGATTAAAATAGTATTATGATTGAGCTTGATTTGGACGACATGCATGTATCTTAACGTCGGTGGAGGAATCACGCACAGTTGCCACGGAGAACAAGCGGAGACAGCCAGCCGATGATCCGAATCACGCGAGATCACATCGTGTACTCGCTGGACAAAGCCCATCCGCCGGTGGCCGCCATCGACCCGGGGGATGAGGTCTGCTTCGAGACCTGGGACGCCCGAACAGGATCCATCAAGACCGAGTGGGACCTGCTGGACACACCCCACCCCATGGGTCCGAATCCGGCGACCGGCCCCGTCTTTGTGCGCGGCGCCGAGCCGGGAGATGCCCTGGTCGTCAGCATTCTGGACATCAGCCTGGCCGGCCAGGGCTACACGGGCACCCGACCCGGCCGGGGTGTCCTGGGGCACCTCATCAGCCGTCACCGCACCAGGCTCTTTCCCATCGTGGATGGGATGGTGATGTTCAGCGAGCGCATCCATTTTCCGGTCCGGCCCATGGTCGGCGTGATCGGCACGGCGCCGGCCGGAGATGGGGTGGGCACCCTGTATCCCGGCACCCACGGCGGCAACATGGACCATAACGATGTGTGTGTGGGCGCCACGGTGCATCTGCCGGTGCGGGTTCCCGGAGGACAGCTGTTCATCGGCAACGTCCACGCCAGCATGGGGGACGGCGAGATCTCGATCACCGCCCTGGAGATTCCCGGCGAGGTCCGGGTCCGCGTGGATCTGCGGAGAGGCGAGGAGATCCCACGGCCGTGGATCGAATTCCCGGATCGCTGGATCACGACCGGGGACGGGCCGGGGATCACCGAGGCCGTGCGCGTGGCCGCCGAGGAGATGGCCTCCCTGCTCATGCGCCGTCTGAACCTCTCGGCCGACGAGGCCTACATGCTCCTCTCCATCCGGGGCGACGTTCGGGTGTCGCAGTGCGCCGAGCCGGCGATGCTGGCCGCCACCGCGCGCGTGGTCATGCCGCGGCTCTGACGCCGCCCCGTCGGGTCATCATGCCGTTCGTCTATCTCTTGCAGTGTCGCGACGGCTCCCTCTACACGGGCGTCACCACGGACCTGGCGCGCCGCCTGGCGGAGCACGCGGCGGGGCGCGGCTCGCGCTATACGCGGGCGCGCCTGCCGGTTGTCCTGGTCTGGAGCCGCCGCCGGGCCTCCTGGAGCGCGGCCCTGCGCGAGGAATCTCGGATCAAGCGCTTGCCGCGCTCGGCAAAGCTGCTCCTGGTGTCGGGTCGGCAGAAGGCCCGGGGGCGTGCGCGGAGCGCCACGTGAGCCCGCTTCCTCTCTTGAGCTGCGAAAATGTCCGCAAGACCTTCGGCAGCCAGCCGTTGTTCGACGGTCTATCCCTGGCCCTTTTGGAGGGGGATCGTGTGGGCCTGGTCGGCCCCAACGGCTCCGGCAAGACGACCCTACTCAGGATCCTGGCCGGACTCGAGACGCCGGATGCCGGAGCACGGTCGCAGCGGAGGCTGCTCCGCCTGGGCTATGTGCCGCAGGATCCGATCTTTCCCGAGGACCGCTCGGTCGAGGCAATCCTCCGCGAGGCGCTGGCGGCGGAGCGGCTGGAGGACTTCGAGGCCGCCGGTCGGATCGCAGTCACGCTGGGCCGGGCGGGGATCGCGGACCCTGCGCGGCGGGCGGGCGAGATGTCGGCCGGCTGGCGCAAGCGCTTGGCCATTGCCCGCGAGCTGGTGAAGGCGCCCGACGTCCTGCTCTTGGACGAGCCGACGAATCATCTGGATCTGGAGGGAGTGCTGTGGCTGGAGGCGCTCCTTCAGGCCAACGTCCCGGCCTACCTGGTGGTGAGCCATGACCGGTATTTCCTGGAGCACGTCGCCTCTCGCGTCCTGGAGTTGAACCGATGCTACCCGGGCGGGCTGTTCGAGGCGGAGGGGTCGTACAGCGCGTTCCTGCTGAGGCGGGAGGAGTTTTTGGAGCGCCAGGCGACCCAGCAGGAGACGCTTGCCAACAAGGTCCGCCGCGAGGTGGAATGGCTGCGCCGCGGCGCCAAGGCCCGCACCCGCAAGGCCTCGGCGCGCATCCGGGCGGCCGGACAGCTCATCCAGGAGCTGGCCGAGGTCCGGGATCGCATGGCCACGGCCGCCGTCGGGATCGACCTGACCGCCTCCGATCGCAGATCCAAGAAGCTGCTGGTGGCGCAGGGGCTGGCGAAATCCCTTGGAGGCCGCCCCGTCCTGGACGGCGTCACCCTGACGCTTCGGCCCGGGATGCGGCTGGGCCTCCTGGGGGCGAGCGGCAGCGGGAAGAGCACGCTCCTCGATCTGCTGGGCGGTCGCGTCCCCCCCGACGGCGGAACCATCGAGTGCGCGGAGGGGTTGCGCGTCGTCCGGTTCGATCAGGAGCGCGATCAGCCAGACTCCGAGATGACGCTGCGGCGCGCCCTGGCGCCTGCGGGGGACACGGTGATGTTCCGGGATCGGCCGGTCCACGTGGCCTCCTGGGCCAAGCGCTTCCTCTTCCGGCCGGAGCAGCTCGAGCTCGCCGTCGGCCGGCTCTCGGGAGGAGAGCGGGCGCGCGTCCGCCTCGCCCGGCTCATGCTCCAGCCCGCCGATGTCCTGCTCTTGGACGAGCCCACCAACGATCTGGACATCCCGACCCTGGAGGTTCTGGAGGAGAATCTGGCCGATTTTCCGGGCGCGCTGGTGCTGATCACGCGCGATCGCTTCCTCCTCGAGCGGGTCGCGACGCTGATTCTGGCGCTGGACGGGGCCGGCCGGGCGACCTTCTATGCGGACTACGCCCAGTGGGATGCATGGCGGGGGGAGGCCGAGGCGACGCGGCGGCCGGCGCCTCCGGATGCCTTGCGGCCGGCGGGCGGGGAGCGCCCGGCGCTGCCGGGCGGCCCGGACCCGAAGCGGCTGACGTACCTGGAGAAGCGCGAGTGGGAGGAGATGGAGGCGCGGATCCTGGAGGCCGAGACAGCGCAGCGGGAGGCGGAGGCGGCGCTGGAGGATCCGGCCGTGGCCTCCGATCCGGACATCCTGCAATCCCGCTTCCGGGTCTGCCAGTCGGCGCGCGCCGAGGTGGAGCGGCTGTACGCCCGCTGGGCCGAGCTGGAGGCCAAGCAGCGGGGCGAGGGCGGGTAAGCCGCCCCGAGGCGCTTGGGAAACGCCTCCAGATGCCTTAGAATAAGACCGGAGACAACGCCCCGGGGTTCGCGAATCGGCGGGAGGGGAGGAGGGCGAGCCATGGCGCATCGGGCACGACAGCTTTTGGACGAAGCGCGAAAGGCGATCGCGGCCACCGAAAAGCGGATTCGCCGCCACCCCTACGTGGCGGCGCTGGAGGCCCGCCAGGTGGCGAAAGAGAGGCTGGCGCTGTTCGCCGGCCAGCAGTGTCACATCATCGAGAGCGACCTGCGGAGCGTGGCCCTGATGGTGTGCCGGGCGGAGTCGCAGGGCGCGCGGGACTTTCTCGCCGGGATGCTTCAGGGGGAGCGCGCCGCCCTGGAGGCGCTGGAGCCTTTCGGCCAGGCCCTGGGCCTGCTGCCGGAAGAGCTGTATTCGGCCGAGCCGCTCGCGGGGGCGTTTGCCTACAGCGCGTATGTCACCTGGCTCGCCACCTACGGGACGGACGGGGAGTTCGTGGGGGCTTTTCTGGTCAACCTGGAGGCCTGGGGCGAGAACTGCGGCCGGATCAGTCGCGCGCTCCGATCGAGCTACGGCCTGGCCGCTCAAGACGTGGCCTTCTTCGATCTGTTTGCCGGCGCGCCGCCCGGATTCGAGGAGCAGGGCCTGGCGGTGGTGGAGGAAGCCCTGGCGCACGGAGCGGATCCCGGGCGCATCCGGCGCGCCGCCCGTCTGCTGCAAGGTTTTGAATTGCTTTACTGGGACACCATGTGGGAGGTTTCCAAAGGCTGACCGCGGCGGGACGCGCCGGCGCGGAGCGGGTCGCAGAGGAGCGCCGGTCGTCCGGGGCGGGGGTGCTCGAGCGAGGAAGGAGGAGGTGCGGTGGAACGACGCACGTTGGGCAGGCGAGGGCCGGTCGTATCGGCTCTCGGCCTAGGCTGTATGGGGATGTCGGAGTTCTACGGTCCGACGGATGAAACGGAGTCCGTCGCCACGATTCACCGGGCGCTGGAGCTGGGGATCAATTTCCTGGACACCGCCGACGCCTACGGACCGCATACCAACGAGGTCCTGGTGGGGAAGGCGATCAAGGGGAGGCGGGATCAGGTGGTGCTGGCCACCAAGTTCGGCAACCAGCGCCTGGCGGACGGAACCTTCGGCCCGGTGAACGGGCGACCCGAGTACGTTCGATCGGCGTGCGAGGCCTCGCTGAAGCGGCTGGGGGTGGGCACGATCGACCTGTACTACCAGCACCGGGTGGACACGACCGTGCCCATCGAGGACACGGTGGGCGCGATGGCGGAGCTCGTCCGACAGGGCAAGGTGCGCCTCCTCGGCCTGTCGGAGGCGGCGCCGGCCACGATCCGGCGGGCCCACGCCGTGCATCCCATCACGGCGCTGCAGACCGAGTATTCCCTGTGGAGCCGGGACCCCGAGGATGAGATCCTGGCCACGGTGCGGGAGCTGGGGATTGGGTTCGTGGCCTACAGCCCGCTGGGGCGCGGCTTCCTGACCGGCCGGTTCCGCCGCTTCGAGGATCTGCCCGAGGGCGACTGGCGCCGAAACTCCCCGCGCTTCAAGGGGGAAAACTTCGGCAAGAACCTGGGGCTGGTGGAGCGGGTGCAAGCCCTGGCGAAAGAGAAGCGGGTCACGCCCGCCCAGCTGGCCCTGGCCTGGGTGCTGGCGCGGAGCGAGGACATCGTTCCGATTCCAGGGACCAAACGCCGGGCCTATCTCGAAGACAACGTCGGGGCCCTCCAGGTTCGGCTGACTCCCCAGGATCTCGCCCGCCTCGAGGAGGCGGCCCCCAAGGGGGCGGCGGCCGGCGACCGCTACCCGAACATGAGCCTGGTGAACCGGTAACCCGCATGATTCGCACGCTGGTTGGCGAATAAGGAAAGGTTGAACATGACCGAGTATCAAGGGCCCACCTGCGCCCTCTGCGGCGTGAAGGCCTGCAGCAGCGAGCCGGGGACGAAGCCGGTCCCCCCGTTCTGCCCGATGCCTGTGGAGGGCGAGTTGCTGGCGGAGATCGCGCGGGCGTATGTGTGCGACGAGGATCTCCGGCGGATGGCGCTGGAATCGGCCCGCACGGAGGCGGAGGGCTACTGCCGCCAGACCCGCGTGGAGGAGATCATGGACTTCGCCCGGCGGATCGGCGCCGAGCGTCTCGGCATCGCCCACTGCGCGGGCCTGATGCAGGAAGCCAAGGCGGCGCGGGACATCTTCGTCGCCGGGGGGTTCACCGTTCATACGGTCTGCTGCAAGACCGGCTCCATCGCCAAAGAGACCATCGGCCTGCGGGACGAGGAGAAGGTCCGGCCGGGGCAGTTCGAGGCGCTCTGCAACCCGGTGGCGCAGGCCGCCCTGCTGCACAAGGCGGGCACCCAGCTCAACGTCGTGATCGGGCTCTGCGTCGGGCACGACAGCCTCTTCTTCATGCACTCGAAGGCCCCCGCCACCGTTCTGGTGGCCAAAGACCGGGTGCTCGGACACAACCCCGTGGCGGCCCTGTACACCGCCCACTCCTACTATCGGCGACTGACCGAGCGGAAGACCGGCTGAGACGGCAGGAGGAAAGGAGCGATCGCCCGTGGACCGTCAGGACATCTTCACGCTGTACCAGTACAACGCGTGGGCCAACGCCCGGGCCCTGGGAAGCGCCGAGCCGCTCACGCCGGCGCAATTCCTTCAGGATCTCAAGAACAGCTTCCCTTCGGTCCGGGACACCTTGGCCCACATCCTCGGGGCGGAGTGGGTCTGGCTGCGGCGCTGGCACGGAGAGTCGCCGGTGAAGCTGCTGTCGGGGGCGGATTTCCCCACCCTGGCCAGCCTGAAGGAGCGGTTCGCTGCCGTCGAGCGGGAGCGCCAGGCCTTCCTGGAGGCCCTGCCGGACGGGCGACTGGCCCAGCCCTTCGAGTACCGGGACCTGGCCGGCAATCCGTATCGCCTGCGGCTGGTGGAGAGTCTCCAGCACGTGGTGAACCACGGGACCTACCACCGTGGGCAGATCACGACGATGCTGCGACAGCTTGGCGCAACGCCGGTGAGCACCGACCTGAGCCGTTTCTACCTGGAGCGTGCGACGGGGAAGTGAGGCGGCCGGGGGTGCGATGTCCGGGCTCTGGGCGGGTTCCGTCGAGCCATGGAGATTCTAAGATCGCGACACCGGAGCGGAGGGGCGAGTCATGGCCACTGACCGGAAGGCCAAGCGAAAGGCAACAAAGTCTCCGAAGGTCGTGCGAGCCCAGCGATTCGAACTGGTGGATGCCAAGGGAGCGGTGTGCGCGCAGATGGCCGCCCGACCCGACGGCGAGCCGGGGATGGCCTTCCTGGATCCAGAGGGACGGGGCCGTGTCCTGATGGGGATGCAGGCGGACGGGACGGTGACGCTGGTGCTGTGCGACAGGCAGGGGAGGCATCGGGCCACCGTGGGTGTCAGGGCCGGCGGCGGGACAGGCGTGAACCTCATGGACGCGAAGGGAAAGGGGCATCTGCTGCTCTCGGTGACGGCGGAGGGAGAATCCGGCATCGGCCTGGGGGACCGTGAGGGGAAGGGCCGCGCGCTGGTGGGAGTAAGCCCGGACGGGTCGGTGGGGGTCTCCTTCTTCGATCCGGGAGGGAGGCGGCGCGCTCGTCTCGGAACCCGAGGCGATGGAATCGCCGTCCTCACCCTGGAAGACCAGGATGGGAAGAGCCGCATGCATCTGACCGTAGGCCCCGAGGGTCAGCCGTCGCTGAGCTTTGGCGACAGAGACGGGGCGGGACGGATCCTTCTGGGAGTGAAGGCGGATGAATCGGCGGGCGTGGCCTTCTACGATAAGGACGGAAATCTGCGGGCGGTCTTGGGCCTCACGGCGGTGCCGGAAGGTCCCGCCGGGCCGGCTTCGGAGCCTCCGGCGGCGGCCATGGCCCTCTTCGACAAAGAGGGGAAGCTCCTCTTTCAAGTGCCCTGAGCCCGGCGGTCCGTGTCGGGGACGGGCCAGCTCGCCGCCATCTCCGGTTGGGGGTTGTTCACGTTGATCCCGACGGCCGCGCGCGCCGGATGTGGCGGAAGAATCTCAACCGAAAGGAGAACTCGCGTGCCGGATTTCGAGATACCGCTGGTGGAAGCGGCCAAGCGCTATCTGAAGGAGCAATATGGGGAGGACACGGTCTCCATGACCATGACCAGCAATAGTGTGGTCGATGGCAGCGGTGTGCTGGGGGTGGACTGCACGGTGAGCATCGGAGGCGCCACCTCGGACTGGAGCAAGAAGTTTACCTTCAAGAGCGGGCGCGTGGCGACCATGTCGGCCCGCCTGCGCTAGCCGGCGCGGACACGGCGGGGCCGGGGGGGACGAGGTGAGTCGAGCACGGGCGCGCGAGGTCGGGCTCCGGGTGGGGCATCTGCCCACCGGCCCGCAGAATGCCCTCACGGATGTGGCCGGAGTCCGGGTGGGTCACGCCACCCTGATCGCCGGCAGCGGCCGCCTGCGTCCGGGTCAGGGGCCGGTGCGGACCGGAGTGACGGTCGTTCTCCCCCACGGGGACAATCTGTTCCGCCAGAAAGTGCGGGCCGCCGTCCACACCATCAACGGATTCGGCAAAGTATGCGGCTTCGAGGAGGTGCGCGAGCTGGGGGTCATCGAGGCTCCCGTCGCCCTCACCAACACTTTGAACGTCGGCCTGGTGGCGGACGCGCTGGTGCAGTACGCGATCCGCCAGAGCCCGGAGATCGGCATCCACACCAGCAACGTGAATGTGGTGGTGGGCGAGTGCAATGACGGGCACCTGAGCGATATCCAGGGGAGGCATGTCCGAGCGGAGCACGTCTGGAGCGCGATCGAGGCGGCAAACGCCGGTCCGGTCGTGGAAGGGGCGGTCGGCGCAGGCACGGGCACGAGCTGTTTCGGTTGGAAGGGCGGCATCGGAACCGCCAGCCGCGAGATTCCGGCCGAGGCGGGGGGCTTCCGGCTGGGCGCCTTGGTCCAGTCGAACTTCGGCCGAGGGCCCGATCTCGTGGTGGCTGGCCTCCCGGTGGGCCGGCTGCTTCGTGCGTCCGACCTGGAGGAGCCGTCCCCGGCCGAGCGGGGGTCCGTCATGATCGTGCTGGCCACGGACGCGCCGCTCAGCTCGCGGCAGCTGCGGCGGCTGAGCGTCCGGGCGACAGCCGGTCTGGCCCGAACGGGGAGCTTGCTCGGCCCCGGCAGCGGAGACTTCGTCATCGCATTCAGCACGGCCGGCCGCGTCGCGCACACGCCCGATGCGCCCATCGCGATGCAGCCCGTCCTGGTGGACGAGCCGAGAGTGATGGGTTGGCTCTTTCCGGCGGTGGTCGAGAGCGTGGAGGAGGCGGTCCTCGACTCCCTCTTCTGCGCCGAGACGATGACCGGGCGTGACGGGCACACCCGGCACGCCCTTCCGGTTGAGGAGGTCATGGGGCTGCTCCGGCGGCATCGCCCGTCCCGGAACGGGTGATGCCCGGGGCCGAGGCGGGCTGTTCGGCAGCCACACGAGGAGAGGGTGCGGTCGCGGCTTCCCACCAAAGACGGGGAGAATCGGACCCGCGACAGGGGGCAGGAGATGGACAGCCAGTCGCCGTCGAAACGCCGGTACGGCCGCTTGACGTTCAGGGAGCCGATCAGGGATCAGCTCACCATGGACCACGACGTCCGGGTGTTGGATCTGAGCCTGGGCGGGGCCAGGGTCGAGCACCTGACGGTCCTTCGTCCTGGTGGCAATTGCCACCTCCGGCTTCCGCTGCGCAGCCAGACTATGGTGTTGAACTGCCAGGTGATGTGGTCGCGCGCCGTCAGCGTGTCGGGGCGCCCCTCGGGGGAAGCGGGGATGGTGTATCACAGCGGGTTGATGTTCACCCCGCTGACGCTGGAAGTGGAGACGCTTCTGCGGGCGTGCCTCCACAGCTGGGGGCTGTCGCAACATGGCGGAGACCTGGCCGGGTGAGCATACTGGACGGGGCCGTTGCGCCGGTGGGTGCCGGGAGGAAGACATACGGGAGCGGGTTGACAACACGCGTGTTCCTGGGATACGGTCGGGTACGATGAAAGCCCTCTACTACCCTGCGTGGGATCATCTGGAAATCCGGGAGGTTGCAGAGCCAGCGCCCAAACGGGGCGAGGCGCTCCTCCGTGTGCTGGCCGTGGGAATCTGCGGGTCGGAACTGCACGGTTTCATCACCCACGCCGCCCGCCGCACCCCGCCTCTCATCATGGGGCACGAATTCAGCGGCGAGGTTCTGGCGCTGGGCGAAGACGTCTCGGGCTACCGGGCGGGGGACCGGGTGGTGGTGAACTCCTCCGTCTCCTGCGGGGTGTGCGAGTACTGCCAGGATGGACAGGTCCAACTCTGCCGGACCGGAGAGGTCTTCGGGACCAAGCGGCCCGGCGGGTTCGCCGAGCGAGTGGCGGTCCCGGTCTCGACGCTGATGCCCATGCCGGAGGGGATTACACCCCTCCAGGCTTCCCTGGCAGAGCCGCTCGGCAATGCCGTACACGCGCTGGCCCTGACCCAGCAGCGCTTTCCCGAGACCCTGGTTATCTTCGGGGCCGGGACCATTGGGCTGTTCGTGCTGCAGGTGGCCCGGGCGGGCGGCGCCCTGCGCACGCTGGTGGTGGACGTGTCGGACGCCCGCCTCGGCGTAGCGAAGGGTCTGGGGGCGACGCAGGTGGTGAACGCGAAGCGCGCAGACGCCGTGGCGGCCATCCGCGAGGCCAGCCGGGGGCGGGGCGCCGATGTGGTGGTGGACGCGGTGGGGGCCACCGACACTCGCCGCCAGGCCATCGCGGCCGTACGCCCGGGGGGCGAGGTCGTGTGGCTGGGACTGCACGACGATCCCACCGACCTCTCGGGCTTCGACGTGGTCCTGCGGGAAAAGCACATCTCCGGGTCGTTCGCCGTCACGGCCCACGACCTTCGGACGACCCTGAACCTCTTCGCCGCCGGCCGGGTGACGCTGGATCCCTGGGTCCGGACATTTCCGCTGGTCGACGGAGACCGGGTCTTCCGCCAACTCGTGACGGATCCCCCCCAGGATTACATCAAGGCCGTCCTCCTGCCGTAATCAGGGCGGCGCGGCCCACCCGGGCCGCACCGTGAACCGGGGCGTCATTGCCTGCCCTGCATTTCTGGAGAGAGTTCTCCGATCGCGCAGGACGGGCGCCGGACGGGAACCCGCGAGAGCGGGGCCGGCACGGAGCGTCGCATGGATCCGGCTGCATGGGCTCCGCATGGACTGGCGCTGCTGGATTACCTCCACGGAGACCGTCGGGCGGCGGTGACGGTCCATGGGGAGGACGGCGAAGAGGACAGCGTGGGCGCCGAGGTGTTCTTCCGCGGGCCGGGGGAATTCTCGGCGCTGGAGGAGGCGGCACTGGATCTGTGCCGTGGGCGGGTGCTGGACGGGGGGGGCGGGTGCGGGGTGCCATACGCTGGCCCTCCAGGCGCGCGGGCTCGACGTGGTGGCCCTGGATGCGGCGCCGGCCGCGGTCAAGGTCCTGCAGTCGCGGGGGGCGCTGGACGCCCGCTGCGGCGACATCTTCGGATTCGACGGCGGGCCCTTCGACACGATCCTCCTCATGATGAACGGCATCGGCATCGTCGAGGACCTGGCCGGCCTGGACCGCTTCCTGCGGGAGGCGGGCCGGCTCCTTGTGCCGGGCGGGCAAATTCTTCTGGATTCCTATGACCCGCGCGGCGCGGAGAACCCGTCGCGTCCTGGCTTGGATCGATATCCGGGCGAGATGCGCTTCCGGCTGGAGTACAAGAGGAAAAGGGGTCCGGTCTACGGCTGGCTGTTCGTAGACTTCGACACCCTGCGGGATCGCGCCGTCCGGGCGGGCTGGTCCTGCGAGAGCATCTGGCAGGAGGATGAGGGGCACTACCTGGCGCGACTGGCGCGGCGGGGTGAACAGGATGGGGGCGGCGCACCGGCGTCCGCGGCGTGACGTGGGCGCAGCGGGATCCGATTCAGATTGAGAACGGCGCACACATGGAGGGATGACATGACAGCCACTGCAGAGCGCATTGGGTTTCTCGGTCCCGGGCTGATGGGCAGGGGGATCATCAAGAACCTTCTGGCCAAGGGATTTCCAGTGACGATCTTCGCCCATCGCCAGGGGTTGGATCTGGGCGAGCTCACGAAGGCGGGGGCAACGGTCACCACGTCGTACCGGGAGCTGGGGGAGCGCAGCACGGCGGTGCTACTCACCCTGCCCGCGTCCAAGGATGTCGAGGCGGTGACCCTCGGGACGCCCGGCCTGTTGGGCAGCCTGCGGGAGGGCACGGTGGTGGTGGATCTCAGCACGAGCTACCCGGGCTCCACCCGCATGCTGGCCGCGCGGCTCATGGAGCGGAAGGTCGCCATGCTGGACGCTCCCATGACGGGGACACCCGTGCACGCCAACGCCGGCGAGCTGAACCTGATGATCGGCGGCGACAAGGCCGTGTATGACCGATGCCTTCCCATCTTCCGGGCCATCGCCAAGAATATATTCTACGTGGGCCCCACCGGTCACGGGAACATCGTCAAGCTGGTCAACAACTTCCTCGGCCAGCTGACCAATGCCGGGCTGGCCGAGGTGCTGCCCCTGGCGGCCAAATGCGGCGTGGACCTCAAGGCGCTGTACGACGTCGTGATGGTGAGCGGCGGATACAGCCGGTGGTTCGAGGGGGCGGTCCCGGCCATCGGGAAGCGGGATTTCACGGTGACCTTCCATCTCAAGCTGGCGCACAAGGACATGAGCTACGTCAGCGCGCTGGGCCGCGAGGAGACCGTCCCGCTGCCCATGGTCAACACGCTGCTCACCGTCATGGACATGGCCAAGGCGGAGGGACTCGGTGACGAGAACACCACCGCCCTGGTCAAACTGTGGGAGCGAGCGTCGAAGGTCGAGGTCCGCGGCCAGGTGCGGTAGGCGCGGGCCGGGGCACCGGGGACACGCTGCGGCGGCGCCTGGCGATCTGGAGGGCCAGGGCGACGGGCCGCCTCATCTCAGGGATCGGCGGGCCGGCCTCCCTCGTCTGCGGACAGGCCGGGTGATGTGAGGGCGGCCCGGCGCGCGGCGTCGTAGATCTCCTGAATGGGAATCCCGGTGGCCTCAGCCAGCCTGCGGCAGTCTTCGAATTCGGGGGCCAGGATGGTCAGGCGGTCCCCCTGCCAACCGCGCTTCACGCGGACGGCGCCGTGGGGCGTGTTCACGGTGACGAAGTCCCGCCGCAGCTTCCAGCGCGAGGCCGCATGGCTCCGCACGCCGAAGGTGGTGCTGTGGGCCAGGATGATTTGGGCACAGCCGTCGGCCGCGCCGGGATCCGCGAGCACCGTGAGGAGGGTCCCCGGTCGAGACTTCTTCATGATGACGGGCGCCAGGAAGGCGTCCAGCGCCCCCGCCTCGAACAGCCGATCCATGAGCGGCTCGAAGAACTGCGGGTTCATGTCGTCGATCGTGGCCTCCAGGATGGCGATCTCATCGCGCTCCAGCTGGGCAGGCGTCTCGCCGATCATCAGGCGCAGAAGGTTCGCCTGCTCCGGCAGCTCGCGCTGGCCGGCGCCGTAGGCCACTCGCTCCACGGTCATCAGGGGCATGGGGCCGTGTCCCGAGGCGAGCGTGGTGAGAATGGCGGCGCCTGTCGGGGTGGTGAGCTCGGCGCGGATCTGGCTGCCGTAAGCCGGAAAGCCGCGGAGGAGGGCCGCCGTCCCCGGGGCCGGCACGGGCATGCTGCCATGGGCCGCCTGGACGAATCCGCCGCCCAGGTTGAAGGGCGAGACGTGAAGGCGCGCAAGGCCCAGGGCCCGGAGGCCCCAGGCGGCGCCGACGATATCGGCGATGGCGTCCAGCGCGCCGACCTCGTGGAAGTGGATGTGATCGGGCATGCTGCCGTGCGCCTCGGCCTCGGCCTCGGCCAGGCGTTGGAAGATCTGCAGCGCGTCGGCGCGCACCTCGTCGGCGAGGTCGGCTTTCGCCAGGATGGCCTGGATGTCCGGCAGCCGGCGGTGCGGATGTCCGCGCTCGTCGGTGTCCACGTGGACGAGCGTTCCGCGGAAGGCCCCCCGCTTGACGGGCTCGGCCCGGAGGCGGATGCCCGGCACCCCCAGCCCGTCGAGGGCCTTCTGGAGCTCCGCGACGTCCAGACCGCCGTCCACCAGCGCCCCCAGGATCATGTCGCCGCTGGCTCCGCTGAAGCAGTCGAAATACCCGATGCGCATGTCGAGCAAGACTCCTTAACGGCGCGCTGCGGCTCCGGGGCGGGAGCGCGGACGGCGTCGCGAGGGTCGCGCCGCAAGGGCGTTGATCCGGTGGGCCAAAACGCCGGCGCCGAAGCCGTTGTCGATGTTCACGGCCGCCACGCCGGCCGCGCACGAGTTCAGCATAGTGAGGAGAGCCGCCAGGCCGTGGAAGCTGGCGCCGTAGCCCACGCTGGTGGGCACGGCGATCACAGGTTTGGCGACCAGCCCTCCCACGACCGACGGCAGGACACCGTCCATGCCGGCCACCACGACCAGGACGTTGGCCGCTGCCAGGGCCGCCTGCTGGTCGAGGATGCGATGCAGGCCGGCGACGCCGCAATCATACGCGGTCTGAACACGGCTCCCCAGGACGGCGGCGGTGAGCGCGGCCTCCTCGGCCACCGGGATATCGGAGGTCCCGGCCGAGAGCACGAGCACCCGCCCGATCGGCCGGGTAGCCGGGGACGGCTTCGCGACGATCGCGCGGCTCAGCGGATGGTAGACGGCGTGGGGCGCGTGGTGCCTGACGGCCTCGTACGCCTCCGGTGAGGCGCGGGTGGCGAGCAGGGTTCCGTGCCGATCGAGGATGCGAGCGGCGATGGCCCCGATCTGCTCGGCCGTCTTCCCCTCACAGAAGATGACCTCCGGGAAGCCCTGCCGGAGGGCACGGTGGTTGTCCATCCGCGCAAACCCCAGATTCTCGTATGGCAGGTGTCGGAGCAGCTCCGCCGCCTTGCCAGGCGTCAGCGCACCGGTTCGGACCTGCCTCAACAGCCGTCGCAACGCGTCCGGATTCATGCGTCCCCGCTCGTCATAACCCCATTCCGACAATCTCCCACCGCCAAGGATACCCAACGCTCGCGTTGGGTATCCGGGATGGCACGGCCGGAATGGGCAGAATACCGCAGGCCTGGATTCAGGCCGAACGAGGCTAACATGAAAGCCGCTCTGGGCCAACGGATTTTGCGCGTGCGCCGGCGGACGCGATCCGGGGTGAAATTCGGCTTGACAGGGATGGCGGCAATGATACGTTCTGCTGGCTGCCGTTGGCCGCTCGGGAGGCTGTTGAGAAAGGAACGGGACGCGGATGGAGCCATTGAAGCTGGGCCTGCCCAAGGGAAGTCTGCAGAAGTCCACCGTCGATCTGTTCGAGAAGGCCGGATACAGGATTCTCGTGCGGGATCGCTCCTACCTTCCGGTCATCGACGACCCGGAGATCGAATGCCTGCTGTTTCGGGCGCAGGAAATCGCCCGCTATGTAGAGCGCGGGGTGCTGGACGCCGGGCTGACCGGGCAGGACTGGATCCTGGAGAGCGCGGCCGATATCGTCGAGGTGGAAGAGCTGGTCTACAGCAAGAGCACGACGAAGGCGTATCGCTGGGTGCTGGCCGTGCCGGAGGACTCCCCCATCCGGACGGTGCGGGATCTCCAGGGCAAGCGGATTGCCACCGAATTGGTCGAGGCGACCAAGCGGTACCTTGAGGCCAAGGGGGTCACGGCCGAGGTGGAGTACTCGTGGGGCGCCACGGAGATCAAGGCGCCGCTCTTGGTGGACGCGATCGTCGAGGGGACCGAGACCGGCGCATCGCTCCGGGCCAACCGGCTGCGGACCATCGACACCGTGGCGGAATCCACGACTAAGCTCATCGCCAGCCATGCGGCCTGGGGGGATCCCCGGAAACGGGAAAAGATCGAGGTCCTGTCCATGCTGCTGCGGGGGGCGCTGGAGGCCGAGGCCAAGGTTGGGCTGAAAATGAACGTCCCCCGGGCGAAGCTGGAGCAGGTCTCGGGCCAGCTGCCCTCCCTCCACACGCCCACCATCTCCAATCAGGTCGATCCGGACTGGGTGGCGATCGAGGTGATCATCGACAAGGAAGTGTCGCGGGACCTGATTCCGAAGCTGAAGCGGGCGGGGGCGGAGGGGATCGTCGAGTATCCCTTGAACAAGCTGATCTATTAGCAGGCTGCTGAATAAGACCCATCTGCCGGGTACCCATCTGATGGGTGCCCAACCTTCGGCTGGGTACCCGCCCACTCGGGCACTCGTTGCGGCGTACCGGAAGTACGCCTTGACCCGCCTGCGGCGGGTGCCCCGCCCCGGGTACCCATCCCGAGGGATGGGTGACGCCGCCTTGCCGTTCGGCAGGCTCACGGCCCCGAGCGACGTTGAGGGGCATCTGGGCCTTTTTGAGCAGCCTGGGTGGAAACGGGTTTTTCAGCAGCCTGATAGAGTGTGGAATCTTGGCGTCACGGCGGTTCAACAGCCGTCTCCGTCCACGGCCGAATGCCCTCCGGCCGCGCGACAGGCGGCGGCTCGACGGGAGCCTCCTGCGCGACGCGTGCAATGATGCCATACGTCCTTCTCGCCAATGCGGTCCTGATCGTCCACCTGCTGTTCGTGCTGTTCGTGGTTTTCGGTGCCTTCCTGGTGCTCCGCTGGCCCCGGCTGGCGTGGATCCATGTGCCGGCGGGGCTATGGGGGGTGGCGATCGAGTATATCGGCTTCGTCTGCCCTCTGACGCCGCTGGAGGTGGCGCTCCGGCGGCGAGGAGGAGAAGCCGGCTATGCGGGCGGCTGCATCACGCACTACGTTTCAGTACTCCTCTATCCCGCAGGCCTGACGCGCGGCTGGCAGCTGGTGCTCGGCACGCTGGCCTTGGCATTCAATGTCTTCATCTACTGGCGCCTGCTGGCAGGGCGAAATCGCCGCCCCACCGGGTAGGGAGGGGGATGCCGAGGCCGGCGGGGAAGGCCGCGAGCCGGGACGGATGAGGCGGGGAGAGAGATGGTCAAATCCATCCTGCTGCGGGATGGCGACGGGCGCTTCGTGATGGCCTGCGTCCTGGGCCATGCCCGGCTCGACTCGCGGGCGGTGCGCGCTGGCAGCGAGGTGCCCCTCGAGGATTCATTTCAAGACCTGGGCCCCGTCTGAACATCGTGGGGACGTGGGCGGGGCCGGCGTGGGTTCAACGCCGATCCTGAACGGCCGCGTGAATACCGCGAACGCCGGCATCCAATCGCGCCGGAGGCGGAAATGAGGGGCGGGGGCAAGGGAAGTCTCATGAGACCTGTGGCCATCGTGGATCCCCATCCGAGGACGCTGGAGCTGCTCTTCGACAAGAGCGACCTGAAGCGCTTGAAGTCCCTGGTGCGGCCGATCGTCTGGGAAGGAAGCCGCATGCCGGCGCAGCAGGTCGAGAAGCATTTGCCGGAGGCGGTCGTCATCATCGGCCAGACGGACCTGCCGCGCGAGCGGTTGCAGCGCGCCGGGAAGCTCAAGGCCGTCATCAATGTCGAGGGGAATTTCCAGCCCAACATCGACTACGCCACGTGCTTCGAGCGGGGGATCCACGTCCTGGGCACCGGGACCGCGTTCGGTCCGGCGGTGGCGGAGATGGCGCTGGGAATGGCCCTGTGTCTGGCCCGCGGGATCCCCGAGGCCGATCGTCTCTTTCGTGAGGGGCATGAAGTCTACGGACGGCTCTCAAACCAGGACTCCTTTCTGATGGTCGGCGCAGAGATCGGGTTCATCGGGTTCGGCAATCTCGGCCGCGCGCTGATCAGGCTGCTGGAGCCATTTCATTGTCGGATCCGCGTGTACGATCCGTGGCTTCCGGACCGCCGGCTGGCCGAGTTCGGCATGACCCCGTCGTCATTGGAGGATCTCCTCGGCGTCTCGCGGATTGTGTTCGTCCTGGCGGGCGCCACCTCCGAAAACCAGGCAATGCTGGATCGGCGGAGACTGGATCTCATGCCGAAAGGGGCGTGCCTCGTGCTGGTCAGCCGGGCCTCTCTGGTGGATTTCGAGGCCCTGACGGCAAAGCTGCGCACGCGAGAGATCCGGGCGGCCGTAGACGTATTCCCCGGCGAGCCCTGGCCTACGGACCATCCGATCCGTCGCTTGGACAGCGCCCTCCTCTCGGCCCATCGGGCCGGCAGCCTTCCGGCCACCTATCGGCTGATGGGGGAGATGCTGGTGGATGACCTGGCCCAAATCCTCAACGGGCTCCCGCCGGTGCGGCTCCAGCGGGCGGAGCGCGAAACCGTGGCCCGCATGCGCAGCCAGCCGATCGCCAGGTGAGCTCGCGCATCCCCCTCGGGGCGGGCGCAGGGATGGGTGCAAGGGAATGCGGGCGCCTCGCTCATGCGCGCGCAGGCTGGGGGATGCGTTGCCGAATTGGGCTGTGATCCGGTCGCCCGAGGCCGCGCTTTTGTGTTGACACTCATCCCGGCGCGGGTGTAAAGAGGCTCACCGGAATCAAGGGCGGGTGAGCCTCATGTGGACGAGTCTTCCATGACCAGCGCCCGCGAAGTGCGCCAGCAAATCCGGGATGGACAGTGGCGACGGCCGACCGCCGGCCTGGCCCCCGGGTTCGTGCAGACCAACCTGGTGATCCTGCCGAAAGATTTGGCATACGATTTTCTTCTTTTCGCGCAGCGGAACCCCAAGGCTTGCCCGATCATTGAAGTCACCGACACGGGATCGCCCGAGCCGCGGCTGTCCGCGGCGGGCGCCGACCTCCGCATCGACGTCCCTCGCTACCGCATCTATCGCTGCGGAGCGCTGACGGAGGAGGTGACCGACCTCCGGAGCGTCTGGCGGGAAGACCTGGTCTCCTTCCTCCTGGGGTGCAGCTTCACGTTCGAGGCCGCCCTGCTCCGGGCCGGCATCCCGGTGCGCCACCTCGAGGAGGGACGGAACGTCCCCATGTTCATCACCTCGATCTCCTGCATACCTGCCGGCCCCTTTCGGGGCCCACTGGTGGTGACGATGCGGCCCATCCCGTCCGCTCAGGTGCCGCGAGCGGTGCAGATCACCGGGCGCTACCCCAGCGTCCACGGGTCGCCGGTCCAGATCGGCGACCCCGCGGCGTTGGGGATCCGCGACCTGGGGAAGCCGGACTTCGGCGATCCGGTGACAATCCGGGCGGGCGAGGTGCCCGTCTTCTGGGCGTGCGGCGTGACCCCGCAGGCCGTCGCTCTCCAGAGCAAGCCCCCGCTTTTGATATCCCATGCCCCCGGCCACATGTTCATCACCGACCTCCGCGACGAGGCGCTGGCCGCCGGCTGAGGGGATGGAGCGGAGGGGGCGCCGGCCCGAGCGGGTCGCGGTGGTGTGGCGAGCTGGAGGAAGTCAGGGAAGGGAGGAAGGTCCATGCAGATGCGAGGGTGCGGCAAATGGCTCGGGATGACGTGTCTCACGGTGGCGGCTGTTCTGGCGCTGGCCGGCAGCCCGGCGGCCCAGACTAAGGAGGTGGTCATCGGCGCGTTGTACGCCATGACCGGTCCCACCGCCCAGATCGGGATCGACGCGGTCAACGCCGTCAAGGTGGTGCAGGAAATCGTCAACACCCAGCATCCCCCCATCAACGTGCCGCTGGGCAAGGGAGGAGGCCTCCCCAATCTGGGCGGGGCCAAGATCCGGATCGTCGTTGCGGATCACCAGGGGAAGCCGGATCTGGGCCTGTCCGAGGCGGAGCGGCTGATCACCCAGGACAAGGTCAACGCCCTCTTCGGGGCCTACTTCTCCAGCGTGACCAACACGGCGAGCCAGGTGGCCGAGCGGATGGGGGTTCCCTTCCTTAATGCCGACTCCTCGTCGCCCGCCCTCACGGAGCGGGGGTTCAAGTGGTTCTTTCGGACGACCCCCCACGACGGCGACTTCAGCCGGGTGATGTTCGAGTTCATGCGCGACTTCGAGAAGAAGGGGGGAGTGAAGTTCAAGAGCGTGGCCATCCTGAACGAGGACACTCAGTTCGGCTCCGACAGCGCCAAGGTGCAGGAGGAGCTGGCAAAGAAGTTCGGCTACGAGGTCGCCGCCCGGGTCCCCTTCCGGACGGGAACGACCAGCCTGGACGCCGAGGTGGGGCGGCTGAAGGCGGCCAACGCCGACGTGCTCCTGCCCAGCCTGTATACGTCGGATGCCATCCTGCTCACCCGGACGATGCGGAACTTGGACTACAACCCGAAGCTGATCATCGCGCAGGACGCGGGGTACACCGATCCCAAGTTCGTCTCCGAGATGGGGAGGGATGCGGTGGGAGCCATCACCCGGGCGCCCTTTTCGCTGGACCTGATGGCCAGGAAGCCGCTGATCCCCGTGATCAACGACATGTTCAAGAAGCTGGGCGGCCGGGACCTCAGCGATGTATCGGCCCGGGCCTTCACGGGCTTCCTCACGCTGGTGGATGCCATCAATCGGGCGGGCTCGACTGAGCCAGCCGCCATCCAGAAGGCCCTGCAGCAAACCGACATTCCGCCCGACCAGCTCATCATGCCTTGGACCGGAGTGAAATTCGACCAGAAGGGGCAGAACATCGACGCGCGGGCCATCCTGCAGCAGATGCAGGCGGGGGCCTACGTCACCGTCTACCCCTTCGAGCTGGCCACGAAGGACGTGATCTACCCCATTCCGTCGTGGTCGCAGCGCAAGTAGCCAGCCGAGCCTGACGAGGGATCGGAAGGAGAGGGGCGGGGCTCGCCCGCCCCTTGCACGCTCGATGTTTACCGTGCCGCCTCCGGATGTTCTGGCCCAGGGGATCCTGAATGGGATTCTCATGGGATTCGTCTACGCGCTCATCTCGGTTGGCCTGACCCTCATCTTCGGACTCATGGAAATCGTGAACTTTGCGCATGGCGAGTTTCTCATGCTCAGCATGTACACGGCCTTCTGGGCCTGGACCCTCTTCGGCCTGGACCCTCTCCTCAGCGTGCCCCTGTGCGCCGCGGCGCTCTTCCTTCTCGGCTGGCTGACGTACGTGGGGATCATCCGGCGCGTCCTGGGCGGGCCCATGCTGGCCCAGATCTTCGCCACCTTCGGCCTGGGGATCTTCCTCCGCGCGGCGGCCCAATTCCTTTGGACCCCCGACTTCCGCCAGGTGGGCCGGGCGTGGGTGCAAGGGCCGGTGAAGATCCTGGGCATCTCTGTCGGCCTGCCGCAGGTGGTGGCCAGCGGGGCGTCACTCGTGGCGTTCGGCCTGCTGTACTGGTTCATCACCAGGACGGAGACCGGCATGGCCCTGGAGGCCACGGCGGAAGACCGGCAGGCGGCGGCCCTCATGGGCATCAACACGGAGCGGATGTTTGCCCTGGGTTGGGGGATCGGCTCCGCCTGCGTGGGGGTCGCGGGGGCCTTCCTGGCCAGCTTCTTCTATATCTTCCCCCAAGTCGGATTCCTCTTCGCCCTGATCGCCTACGTGATCGTAGCTCTGGGCGGGTTTGGGAGCATCCCGGGTTCATTGGCGGCCGGACTGATCATCGGGCTGGTCGAGGTCTTGGGGGGGCTGTTCATCGCCCCGGCGTTCAAGTACGTGGCGGTGTACCTCATCTACCTGCTGATCGTCCTGGTGCGACCGCAGGGCCTCCTCGGAAAGTTCTGATGGCGACCCAGGAGCACCCCGAGGCCGTGAAGGGAGGGGCCGCCCGCAGGGCCCCGTCGGCTGCCGGCGCAAGCGCGGAGACGATCGTCTTCGTGCTCTTGCTTCTGGCCGCCCTGGCGTTTCCCGTCCTCTACCAGCTTCCCTATCCCCGGGACGTGGCGATCAAGGTCCTCCTGTACGCCATGCTGGCCCAGGCCTGGAACATCCTGGCGGGCTACTGCGGTCAGATCTCCCTGGGCCACGCCGTGTTTTTCGGCGCCGGCGCCTATACCTCCAGCATCCTCCAAACCACCCTCGGCTGGAACCCGTGGGTCGGCCTCCTGGCGGGGGCGGCCGTGGCCGTGGCGCTGTCGGTCCTCATCGGGTATCCGTGCTTTCGCCTGCGCGGGCACTACTTCGCCATCGCCACCATCGCCATCGGGGAGATCGTCCAGACATTGGCCATCAACTGGGACTTCATCGGCGGGGCGCGGGGCCTCTCCCTTCCCTTCCGGAAGGACTCCGTCCTGGGCTTCCAGTTCCAGACCAGCAAGTACCCCTACTACTACATCATCCTGGCCCTTTTCGCCCTCTGCATGCTGGTGAGCTGGCGGATCGAGCGGACCCGGCTCGGGTACTACTTCCGGGCGATCCGCGACGATCCCGAGGCGGCGCAGAGCGTCGGGATTTCCATCCGGCGGTACAAGCTCATCGCCATGGCCATCTCCGCGGCGTTCGTGGCGGCGGGCGGGAGCTTCTACGCGCAGTATGTCCTCTACCTCGATCCCGACAGCGTCTTCCCCCTCTCCTTGTCCATCCTCATCTGCGTCCTGGCGGTGGTGGGGGGCACGGGGACGCTGTGGGGCCCCCTGGTGGGTGCCGCCATCATGATCCCGCTGTCGGAATTCACGCGCATCCAGTTCGGCGGGACGGGCGGAGCGGTGGACCTCCTCATCTACGGCGGCCTGCTCACGTCCGTGGCGGTCTTCCAGCCCGCGGGGCTGGTGGGCCTCCTGCGGCGCTGGTGGAGACGCGGATGGCGCTCCTGACCCTCGAAGGCGTCACCAAGCGATTCGGCGGACTGGTGGCCAACAACCGGGTCAGCTTCGAGGTCCGCGAAGGAGAGATTCTGGGGCTCATCGGGCCCAACGGCGCCGGCAAGAGCACGCTCTTCGAGGTGGTCACGGGCTACTACCGGCCCGAGGCGGGGGAGATCCGCTTCGGCGGCCAGCGGATCGTGGGGCGGCGCCCGGACCAGATCAACCGGCTGGGCATCGCGCGCACCTTCCAGAAGCTCCGCCCGTTCCACGCCATGACGCTGGCCGAGAACGTCATGGTGGCCGCCATGCAGCACCTGCCCGATCCGGCCGCCGCGCGGCGGGAGGCGCTCAGGTATCTGGCCTTCGTCGAGCTGGCGGACAAGGCCGACAGCTTTGCCAACACCCTCAGCACCGGGGAGCGCAAGCGGCTGGAGATGGCGCGGGCCATGGCAACCCGCCCGCGACTCCTGCTGCTGGACGAGATCACGGGGGGTGTGGATCATCGCACCATTCCCACCCTGGTGCAGCTCATCGGGCGGCTCAGGGGCGAGGGGCTGACCCTGGTGGTGATCGAGCACAACATGCGGGTCATCATGTCCATCTCCGACCGGATCGTGGCTCTGCGGCTGGGCGAGGTGATCGCCGACGGACCCCCCGCCGAGGTGGGGAGGAACCCGCGCGTGATCGAGGCGTATCTCGGAGAGGCGTTCGTCCTGCCAGCGGGACAGGGCCGGCAGGCTCCTCCACCGGGCCGGCCGGAGCGGGCGTAGCGTGTTAGAGATCCAGGATCTCCAGGTCCGCTACGGGGACTTCCAGGCCCTCTGGGGCGTATCCCTCGAGGTCCACGAGGGCGAGATCGTGTGTCTCCTGGGACCCAACGGGGCCGGCAAGAGCACGCTGGTGAGCGCGATCTCGGGCCTCGTCAAGCCGCTGGCGGGGCAGCTCCGGTTCTGCGGGGAGCGGATCGACGGTCTCCCCACCCACCAGATTGTCACGCGGGGCATCTCCCACGTCCTCGAGCAGCGGCGCGTCTTCCCTTACCTCACGGTCGAGAAGAACCTGATCCTGGGCAGCTTCCAGGAGCGGGCCCGCGCGCATCGCGAGGAGACGCTCGGCTGGGTCTTCAGCCTGTTTCCCATCTTGGCGGAGCGGCGCCACCAGATGGGCTACAGCCTGAGCGGGGGCGAGCAGCAGATGCTGGCCATCGGGCGGGGCCTGATGTCGCGGCCGAGGTTTCTCATGGTGGACGAGCCGCTCCTGGGTCTGGCACCCCTGGTGGTCGCCGCCATCATGGAGATCATCCGCAAGATCAACGCGGCGGGCGTGACGGTGCTCTTCATCGATCAGAACGTCCAGCTCGCCCTGAGCGTCTCGCATCGCGGGTATCTGCTGGAAAGCGGTCGGATGGTGATCTCGGGCACCGCCGGGGAGCTCCTGCAATCGGATCTGGTGCGGAAGGTGTATCTGGGGATATGAGGGGTGGTGACCGCCATCCCGTGGAGGCACGCATGCAGATCGACCTGAACTCGGACATGGGGGAGTCGTTCGGGGCCTACACCATCGGCGCGGATGAGGAGGTCTTGCGCTGGGTGACTTCCGCCAACGTGGCCTGCGGCTGGCACGGGGGAGACCCGCGGGTCATGCGCCAGACGGTGGAGCGGGCCAAGGCGCTGGGGGTAGCGGTCGGGGCCCACCCCAGCTACCCGGACCTGCTGGGGTTCGGGCGCCGGGTGATGCAGATCACGCGGGGGGAGGCACGGGACTACGTCCTCTACCAGATCGGCGCCCTGCGGGCGTTTGCCGAAGCGCTGGGAGTCCGGCTGCAGCACGTGAAGCCGCATGGCGCTATCTACAACGCCGCCGCCGGGGACCGCGAGCTGAGCCTGGGCATCGCCGAGGGGATCGCCGATGCCGGGGGCGAGCTCATCCTGGTGGGACTGCCCGGGTCGGAGCTGGTGCGGGCCGGGCAGGCTCTGGGCCTCCGGGTGGCCCGCGAGGCCTTCGGCGACCGAGCCTACAACGAGGACGGCAGCCTGGTATCCCGCCGGCTGGCCGGCTCGTTGATCACGGATCCGGCAGCGGTGGCCGATCGGGTGCTCGAGATGGTGCGGGGAGGCGTGACCGCGATCACCGGAGCACGAATCCCGGTCGAGGCGGATACGATCTGCCTGCACGGAGATACGCCGGGGGCGGGCGCCATCGCCCGGCGCGTGCGCGAGCATCTGGAGGCCGCCGGCATCCGCCTCCGCCCTCTGGGGGAGTTTCTGGGACGATAGGATTGGCAGGCTGCTGAAAAAGGCCCATCTGCCGAGACCCATCCTTCGGATGGGTACCCCACCCGCTCGGGCGCTCGCTGCGGCGTACCGGAAGTACGCCTTGACCCGCCTGTGGCGGGTGCCCCGCCCCGGGTACCCATCCCGAGGGATGGGTGACGCCGCCTTGCCGTTCGACAGGCCCTTCGACAAGCTCAGGGCGGTGAGCACAGTCGAACCGCTCACGGTCCCGAGCGAAGTCGAGGGACATCTGGACCTTTTTGAGCAGCCTGCGGGGAAACGAGTTTTCTAGCAACCTGTTCGAGGCGGCAGGCGTCCCTCGAAGGACCGGCGCCGCTGGCACGAGCGCATCCATGGCTATCCAATTTCTTCCGGCGGGCGATCGCGGCCTGGTGGTCGAATTCGGGAACGAGATCAGCGCGGAGCTCAACGCGGCGGTGCGCGCCCTGGCGCTCGGGCTGACGACGACCCGGCTGCCCGGAGTGGTGGAGGTGATCCCGACGTACCGCTCGCTCGGGATCGAATACGACCCGACGGCGGTATCCTGGGAAAGCCTGGTGGAACACATCCGAGGGGTGCTGGACCGCCTCGATCCGGGCGCGCTGCCGCCTCCGAAGCTGGTCCGGCTTCCCACGGTGTACGGAGGCCGCTTCGGACCCGATCTGCCCTTCGTGGCGGAGCACGCCGGGCTGGGCGAGGCTGACGTGGCCCGACTGCACAGCCGAGCGACCTACCACGTCTACATGATCGGCTTCACGGCGGGATTCGCATACCTCGGCGGTTTGCCCGAGCGCCTGCACACCCCGCGCCTCGCGTCGCCACGCCTCAAGGTGCCCAAGGGGTCCGTCGGCATCGGGGGGAGTCAGACCGGGGCGTATCCGGCGGAAACGCCCGGCGGCTGGCGGATCATTGGGCGCACCCCCGTGCCCCTGTTCGATCCGCTGCGGGAGGTCCCCACCCCCATGCTGCCGGGGGATGCGGTGGAGTTCGTGCCCATCACCGAATCCGACTACCGGGACATCGAGCGCCGCGTGACCGCCGGGGAGTGGGCTTGACCTCTGCGTCGGCGAGCGATAGGCTTACAGGCATGGACGCGCTGGAGATCCTTCGTCCCGGATTGTTGACAACGGTCCAGGACCGGGGACGATTCGGTTGCCAGCAATACGGCGTTCCGGTGAGCGGGGCCGTGGACGATCTGGCCCTGCGGGTGGCGAACCTGCTGGTCGGGAATCCGGAGACCGCCGCGGGGCTGGAGATGACGGTGGCGGGACCGCGGCTCCGGATCGTGCAGGACGTCGTCCTGGCCCTCACCGGGGCGGAGTTTATGGCGGAACTGGACGGACAGCCGGTTCCATGGTACGAATCTTTCCATGCTAATCGAGGGCAGGAGCTCAATCTCCGCGGATGTCGGCGGGGCGTGCGCGGGTATCTGGCGGTGGGTGGGGGCATCGACGTTCCGACCGTGCTGGGCAGCCGGTCCACGTGCCTGGCGGCTCACTTCGGCGGCTTTCAGGGCCGGGCCTTGGCCGTTGGCGACCGGCTTCCCGTGATACCGCGGCCCGGCGCGCCCGAGGAATGGACCGGACGGAGCGCCCCCCGGTGGTTGCGGCCGGAATATCCCCCGACCGCGCCGCTCCGGGTTGTGTTGGGTCCGCAGGATGCAGCCTTCACCGAGGAAGGCGTTCGGGTTTTCCTGGAATCCACCTATCGGGTAACGCCGCGTGCTGACCGAATGGGCTGCCGTTTGGACGGGCCGCCGATTGCCCATCGCGGCTCGGCGGATATCATCTCGGACTGGGTCCCAATGGGAGGTGTGCAGGTGCCGGGAGACGGCAAACCGATCGTCCTGCTGGCGGATCGGCAGACCACCGGCGGCTATCCCAAGATCGCGACGGTGATCGGGCCTGACATCCGGGTGATGGCCCAGCGCCGGCCGGGCGAGGCGGTGTGCTTCCGGGCGATTTCCGCGCCGGATGCCCAGCAGGCTGCGCGCGAGGAGGAGGCGGCTGTGACCGATTTTTCGCTCCGCGTGGCGGAGGGTCGCGGACGGACGAAGCCGGCGCGATCCGGACAGTTCCCGGACTCCGTCCCGGCTTGAGGGAATCGGTTGCGAGGCGATGCCGTCGTCACGCCGAGCAAGAGGAACGCGGGAGGCGTTTTGGGGCTGTACTCCGGCTGGCTGGGACTCTGGGGAAGGGTCCGTCACGCCATCCAAGGGTGGGACACCATGCGACTGCGACACGGTGTGGGTCTTTCTGGAATGCTGGCCATTGTGCTGCTGATGACCGGCTGCGCCTGGTTTGCCCCTCGGCAGAGCATCGGCCCGGGCGCGCCGCACATCGCAAACCTGCGCTTCGATCCGGTCGTTGTCCGCGCGGGCCAGTTTACCCAGATGACGTTCTATTTCGAGGTGGGTTCGGCAGACCTGAAAGAAGGATTCCTCATCGAGCGGGGCATCCAGGAGTTCCAGTTCTTCCAAGCCCTTCAGACCATTCCCATCAGTCTGCAGCAATATGAGGGGCTGGTGGCGGGCACGCCCGAGATTCCCGTGCAATTCGACAAGCCGGGCATTCGGCTGCTGGAGCTTTACGTTGTGACCGCCAAGGGAAAGACTAGCAATCACCTCCAGGCAACCCTGACAGTCTATTGACGATACCGCGGACTCGCTCGCCGGCGCACGCTTCCGAGGGGCCGACTCGTCTGGTCCGTGCGGAAGCGAAGCGGGGGCACACGAAGCGGGGGCAACCTTGACTTTACAGGAAAGCTCGCTTATGGTCGGATGCGTGGAAGGTCCACCGTGCGGAGGATGGCTGAATGCCTGAACTGCGGAAAGATCCGGTAACCTCACGCTGGGTAATCATTGCCACCGAGCGCGGCAAGCGCCCCTCGGATTTCGGGACCGAGCCGGAGAAGGAGCGGGTGGGGTTCTGCCCGTTCTGCCCGGGAAATGAAGACAAGACGCCGCCCGAGGTCCTGGCCTACCGGACCAACGGCGAGAATCCCAACGGTCCCGGCTGGCATATCCGCGTGGTGCCCAACAAGTTCCCGGCCCTCCAGATTGAGGGCGACCTGGGTCGCCAGGGCGACGGGATGTATGACAAGATGAACGGCGTCGGCGCCCATGAGGTGGTCATCGAGACTCCGCAGCATGGTGAGACGCTGGCCGGCATGGCGGAGAACCGCATCGAGGACGTCCTGTGGGCGTTCCACGACCGGCTCTTGGACCTCAAGAAGGACCAGCGGTTTCGCTACATCCTGCTGTTCAAGAATTACGGGCGGGCGGCGGGAGCCTCCTTGGAGCATCCGCACTCCCAGCTCATTGCCACCCCCATCATCCCCAAGCGGGTGCGGGAGGAGTTGGACGGCGCCAAGGAGTACTACAACTACAAGGAGCGATGCGTCTTCTGCGATGTCGTCCGGCAGGAATTGCATCAGGGGGTCCGGGTCGTCAATCAGAACGACGACTTTGTGACCATCGCCCCGTTTGCGGCGCGCTTCCCCTTCGAGACCTGGATCCTGCCCAAGAATCACGACGCCTTCTTCGAGGACGCACAGAAGCACCAGTACGTCAACCTGGCGAAGCTCTTGCGGGACCTGATGCTTCGAGTAGAGAAGGTGCTGACGAATCCGCCGTATAACCTCATTATCCACAACTCCCCGCTCCGCGAGACGGACGGGCGGTATTACCACTGGCACATTGAATTGATGCCGAAACTCACGCATGTGGCGGGCTTCGAATGGGGAAGTGGCTTCTATATCAACCCCACCCCGCCGGAAGAGGCGGCCAAGTATCTGCGCGACGCCGTGGTGTGAGCCGCCAGGCACCGATCCGCCAGACGGGGGCGGAGCGGACCGGCATCTTGCTGCTTGCGAGGACCGCCACCCGCTGCGAGGAACTCAGTGACTGTCCTCCGGCGAACCAGGGCCGAGGAATGAGCGGTCGGGGGTGGCCCGTGCCGCGGCGAATCTCCTCAGCGTCCTGTTGTCGACTGCGGCGCTGTTTTCGCGGCGCGCCATGGACGGTCGGACGCCTCCCGATGGCAGCATGACTCCCGCAGAGTACGTCCAGGAGCAGCTGGCCGATCTGTCCAGTCTCTACAAGGTCGGGCGCACCTTCGCCTCGGTCCTGGATCTGCCCCTCCTGCTCGAGCTGGCCTGCCAGGAATCCGCCAAGGCCCTCTCTGCCCAGACCGTTGTCCTTCGCCTTCTCGACGAGCTGACCGGCACGCTGGAGGTTGCCTGCCGGTACGACCCGGAGGACGGGGCTCCGGATGTGGGGGTGGACGCCGGACTGGCCGAGATGACCCGGCGCGAAGCGGTGCCCATCCTGATCCCGGATCTCCGGACGGATCCTCGCTTTGCCCCCGTTGCCGGGCCCACTGCGGCGTCTGCGCTGTACGTGCCGATGATCGGACAGCACACGTTCCTGGGGATCCTGGGCGCCTATGGAAGACCACCGGCGGCCCCCGGGGGCCCATCCCGCAAGCTCGAGGTCTACGAAGAGCGGCATCTCCACCTCCTGGTGGGGATCGTGAGCCAAGCCGCCACCTCCATCGAGAACGCCCGGCTGTTCGAGAAGGTTCGCATCGGCGCCGCCAGGCTGAAGGCCTTGAACGACCTCAGCCGCACCATGAGCGGCTCACTGGATCTCCAGACCGTTTTCGACGAGGTGGTGCGGGCTGCGGTGGATCTCCTGGATCTGGTGTCCGCCCGGCTGTGGGTCTGGCAGGAGGAGTCGGGCCAGCTCCAGCTTCGTGCCAGCGGAGGGACGCCGGAGACCCTCTATCTGCGAGAGATTTTTGCGCCCGGCGAGGGGCTGGTCGGGGAAGCCTTCAGCGCCCTGGAGCCGATGACCCTGACGGACGTCGCCGGCGACCCCCGCTACCTGGAGCGGGACTGGGCGCGACAGGTAGGGGTTCAGAGCACGGCGGCAGTCCCGCTCATCCTGGAGGGACGGGGTGTCGGCGTGCTCAGCGTCTCGCGCCGCACGCGCCGCCCATTTGCCGGCGAGGAGCTGGCACTGCTCTCCTCCTTCGCCCAACAGGCCGCCATTGCCATCGAGAACGCGCGATTGTACGGAGAGGTGGCGCGTGGCCGCCGGGAGGCGGAGTTTCTGGCGGCGCTGGCACGGGAAGTGAATTCCTCGTTGTCCCTTCCCACCGTGCTCCAGCGCGTGACGGAGGGGGCTCGGGAGTTGTGCGGCAGCGACTTTGCGCAGATCGCGCTGCGAGAGTCGGACGTTCGAAGAGTTCCGGTTCCGCTACTGGGCCGGCATGCAGCTCGAAAGCTCTCCGCCCACGCGAATCCAACCCGGCAAAGGGGTGGGGGGACAGGTCCTGGTCACCGGCCGGCCATTCCGGACCGACAACTACGCCCCGGACCCGGGGATCGGCAAAGACTCCCCGGCAGAGGGTCAGGCGGGAGGCCTGATCGCCGAGCTGGGCGTTCCGATCAGTATCGGCGACCGGGTGGAGGGCATTCTGTTCGTGGGCAACCGCTCGCCGCGGGCTTTCACCGGCCGGGACGAAGAGACCCTCTTGCGCCTGGCGGACCAGGCCGCCATCGCCATTGCCAACGCCCGGCTTTTCTCCCAAGAGCAGGCACGCCGCCGGCAGCTGGAGGCGATGCGGGCGATCAGCGAGGAGATCACCCGGGAGCTCGATTTCCACTCGGTGTTGGATCTCATCGTCCAGCGGGCGGTGGACCTGATCGGCGTGCGCGCGGGCGCGGTATGGCTCTGGGACGAGGCCGCGCAAGTCCTCACTCCCCAGGTCTGGATAGGGTACGGCCCATGGCTGGCGGGGCTCCGACTCCGGCTGGGGGAGGGGGTCGCCGGGAGGGTGGCGGAACGGCGCGACGGGACGATCATCAACGATTTTCGCGGCTCTCCTTTGGCCCTTCCCGCGGTCCTGGAGCACTCGGCCGTCAGGGCGGTGGTGGCAGAGCCGCTCCTCTACGGCGACCGCCTCCTCGGCGTGCTGAACCTCGCCGAGGAGGAGACAGGCCGAAACTTCGGAGAGGAAGACCGCCAGATCCTGCGGCTCTTCGCGGCCCAAGCCGCCATCGCCCTGCAAAACGCCCAACTGCACGAAGCCACCGGGCGGCGGGCGGAGCAACTAGCCACTCTCAATCGGCTGGCAGTCACGCTGACGGGGGCCCTGGAGCCGCACGAGGTTGCCGAGCAGGTCTTGGGAGCCGTCCAGGTCCTGCTGGCGGGAGCGGCCGTCCGGCTGTGGACCTGGCATCGGGACGACGAGAGCCTTCGCCTGGTTCAGGGGGTGGGCTTTCGGGACTCCGCCGGAGGTCTGCGGCAGAGATTCCGGCTCGGAGAGGGACTGGTCGGCGCGGCGGCGGCCAGCCGGCAGCCGACGATCTGCTCCGACGTGACCCGGGACCCTCGATTCGAGGACCATGAGTGGGCTGCCGCCGAGGGGCTGGCGGCCCTCATCGTGGTTCCGCTGGTGTACGGGGAACGGTTGAGCGGCGTCCTCAGTGTCTTTACTCGAACGCCCCACGAGTTCAGCCAGGAGGAGATCGAGCTCCTGAGCGCCTTCGCGGCCCAGGCCGCCATCGCCCTGGAGAACGCCCGGCTGTACGCGTCTTCCGAGCAGCGGGCCATGGAGCTGGAGGCCCTGCGGGAGATCGACCAGGCCATCACGGCGCGACTCCAGCTCTCCGCCGCCATGGAAGCGGTGGTGGGGGGGGCGCTCCAGCTCCTGCGAACCGAGCATGCCCAGATCACGCTGTGGGACGAAGCCGCCCAACGCCTGAAATTCGGCGCTGCGGTCGGCGAGGAAGCGGAGCGGGTCCGGGTGCAGCAGTTCGAGCTGGGACGAGGCATCAACGGGGTGGTGGCCCAGACCCGCCGGGCCGTGATCGTGAATGATTACGCAACGTCGCCCTATGTCCTCCCTGAGTTCTCCGACATCGTCGCCACGATCACCGTCCCGGTCCTCTTCGGCGATCGATTGCTGGGAATCCTGCACTCGCACACCACCCGGCCGGGCATGGGATTCACGTCGGCCGACCTCCGCCGGCTGGAGATGCTCGCCGGCCGGGCCGCCATCGCCCTGGAGAACGCCCGGCTCTACGAGGCCGCCGAGCGACGCGCCGAGCAGCTTGCCACGCTCAACCGTCTGACGGGTCTCCTGACGACCGTGATGGAGCCGCAGCAGGTGGCGACCCAGATTCTGACGGCAATGCAGGTCCTCTTCCAGGGCGGAGCGGTCCGGCTGTGGCGATGGAAGAAGCCGGGTGAGAGTCTGGAGCTGGTGGGCGGCGTCGGGTTTCGGATCTCCGTCGGCGATGTCACCCGGGAGGTCAGGCTGGGGGAGGGGATCCTGGGCTCGGTCGCCGCCACGCGACAACCGGCGTGGAGTCGGGACGTCACGCGGGACCCCGGATTCGTGGATCCGGCCTGGGCGGCCAGGGAGGGGCTGGTGTCGCTCCTCGCGGTTCCCCTCGTCTCTGGCGACCGAGCGCACGGCGTCCTGTCCGTCTTTACGCGCGAGCCGCACGAGTTCACTGCTGAAGAGCTCAATCTGCTGAGCGCCTTCGCCGCCCAGGCGGCCATCGCCCTGGAGAACGCCCGCCTGTTCCAGGAGAAGGAAGATTTGGCGCAGGCGTACCTCCTGCGGCTGGGGCAGATTTCCATCCTGAACGAGATCGCCGAGGCGGTGCAGGGGATGGTGCAGCTGAACGCGATCTTCCAGGTGATCCTGACGGGTGTGACCTACGGGGAGGGCCTTGGGTTCAACCGGGCCATCCTGTTCCTGGTGAATGAATCGGCCGGTCTGCTGGAGGGGCGCATGGGGGTCGGGCCCAGCTCGGGGGAGGAGGCGGCACAGGTCTGGCAGGCGCTGGGATCCAAGGGCCCCTCCCTGCGGGACCTCATTGCCGAGCGGACCAGCGTCCGCCCGCCGGGAGAGCTTTCGCCGTTCGACCGGCTGGCCCGAAGCCTCCGGATTCCGCTGCGGGCCGATCAGGGGCTCCTGGCCCGGACGGCCTTGGAAGGCCGGCCTTTTCATGTCCGCGGCGCGCCGGGGGATCCCGCCGTGCATCCGCAGTGGGAGGGCCGGCTGGAGGTGAAGGAATTTGCCAGTGTGCCCCTGATGGCCAAAGGGAAGGTGATCGGGGTGCTGGCTGTGGACAACCGGTATTCCAGGAAGCCCATCACGTCCGATGACGTCGAGTTCTTGTGGGCCTTCGCCAACCAGGCTGGCCTGGCGGTCGAGCGCGCCCGGATGTACAACCATTTGGAGGAGGCGAACCGCGAGATCCAGCGCAGCCACCACCGGCTGCTCCAGCAAGAGCGGCTGGCCACCCTGGGCGAGATGGCGGCCCATGTCGTCCACGAGATCCGCAATCCGCTGGTGGCTGTGGGGGGCTTCGCCCAACGTCTGGCCCAGCACCTGGGATCCCGGGAACCGGAGGGGCGATACGCGGGGATCATCGCCCGCGAAGTGGATCGCCTCGAGCGGATCCTGCAGAACGTGCGCGCCATCTCGCGCGACACCTCGCTGGGCCTGAGCGAGGTGGACCTCCATGACCTCCTGCAGGAATGCCTGGTGCTCTTCGCAGAGCAGATCAGCGCGCAGCGCGTTGTTCTGCAGATCGACTTCACGGAAGGGCCGCCGCTCTTGCAGCTCGATCCGGTGCAGATCAAACAGGCCGTCTTGAATCTGGTCTCCAATGCCCTGGAGGCCATGCCTGAGGGCGGGGTCCTCACGGTCGGATCGCGCGTGATCCCGTGCCCCGAACGTCCGGCTGATGCGCAGGAGGGGGCGGCGGCGGGCTCGCGCGACGGCGCTCCTGCAGAGGAGTGGGTGGTGTTCTCGATTGCGGATACGGGGAGCGGGATTCCCGCGGAGAATGTGGATCGCATCTTCGATCCGTTCTTCACCACCAAGGAGACGGGGACGGGATTGGGGCTCCCCCTGGTGCGGTGGATTGTCCGGGCTCACGGGGGCCGACTGGAGGTGAACAATCGGCCAGGCGAGGGGGTCACGTTCGAGGTATGGCTGCCCCTTAAGGTTCCTACGCCTCCCCGCTGAGACGTAGGCGGATGGGGTGCGGGCGTGCGAGCAGTCGGCTCTCTCCGAAAGGAGGCAGAGACATGAAGCGCATACTGGTAGTGGACGACGAGGAAGCCATTCGGATGCTCTACAGGGAAGAGCTGGCCGAGTCCGGGTACAGCGTGGACGTTGCGGCGGACGGATTCCAGGCCCTCGAGATGGTCCGGCAGGCGCCGCCGGATCTCATGACGATCGATATCAAGATGCCAGGCATGGACGGCATCGAGCTGCTGCGCCGGGTCCGGGAAACCCATCGAAACTTGCCCATCATCATCTGTACGGCCTACGGCGATTTCCGACGCGACTTCGGCACCTGGGCGAGCGACGCCTACCTGACCAAATCTGCCGATTTGGCCGAGCTGAAAAGCAAGGTCCGGGAATTCCTGGGCGGGGAGTAACTTGGTCAAAAAAATGGCAACGCCGATGGCGGCTGCCCATGCATGGGGCACCGGCAAAGCCTGCCGACGGCGCAGGACCCTGCAACGATCGACGAAACTCCTTGTCAGACCGCAAGTTGACCGAAGAGAGTGATGGTCGATCAGCGCAGGTCGACTTGGCATAGGGATTGCTCATCAGGGAACCGACTTCACCAGGAACCCGCGCGGGAGGCATCGCATGAAGAAGATCGAGGCGATCATCAAACCGTTCAAGCTTGACGAGGTGAAGAATGCCCTGGCCGAGGTCGGAATCCAGGGAATCACCGTCAGCGAAGTCAAGGGGTTCGGTCGGCAGAAGGGGCACACGGAACTGTATCGGGGCGCAGAGTACACCATCGACTTCTTGCCCAAAGTCAAAGTGGAGATCGTGGTCCCGGATGAGAAGTGTGCACAGGTTGTGGACACCATCCAGTCGTCGGCAAAGACGGGGCGGATCGGGGACGGAAAGATCTTCATCCTGCCCTGCGAAGAGGTGATTCGCATCCGAACCGGTGAGCGAGGCGCCGCGGCCATCTGAGTCGGACGCCCACCGGCGGACCCGCAATCCGGGCGCGGAGGGGCAGCGGCATTCCGGGAGACGCGCCTGTCGCCAGGGCGACAGGCCGCACCAGCGAGGAGGAGTCAACAATCATGACGCCAAAAGAAGTTGTGAAGTTCGCCAAAGATCAGGGGGCACGCTTTCTCGATCTGAAGTTCATGGATTATCCCGGGATGTGGCAGCACTTCACCGTCCCCATCAATCAACTCGAGGAGAGCTCTTTCGAGGAGGGGTTCGGCTTCGACGGAAGCTCGATCCGCGGCTGGCAGGCGATTCACGCCAGTGACATGCTGGTAATCCCGGATGCCAGCACGGCGGTTCTGGACCCGTTCACGGCGATTCCGACCCTCAGCCTCATCTGCAACATCGTGGATCCCATCACCAAAGAGAAGTACACGCGCGACCCGCGCAACATCGCCCAGAAGGCGGAGGCCTACCTGAAATCCACGGGCATCGCCGATACCGCCTACTTCGGTCCGGAGGCGGAATTTTTCATTTTTGACGACGTCCGCTACGACGCCAGAGAGCAGTGCGCGTTTTACTTCGTCGATTCGGTGGAGGGCCAGTGGAACACGGGCCGCGTGGAGAGCCCGAACTTGGGGTATAAGGCCCGCTACAAGGAGGGCTACTTCCCTGTCCCGCCCACCGACAGCATGATGGACATCCGCTCGGAGATGGTCGCCACCATGGAGCAGGTCGGCATCATGGTGGAGGCGCAGCACCACGAGGTGGCCACGGCGGGTCAGGCCGAGATCGACATGCGGTTCAACTCCCTGACGAAGATCGCCGACAGCCTCATGTGGTACAAGTACATCCTCAAGAACGTCGCCCGCAAGCACGGGAAGACCGTGACGCTGATGCCCAAGCCCATCTTCGGGGACAACGGCTCCGGCATGCACTGCCATCAGAGCCTGTGGAAGGGCGGGCAGCCCCTGTTTGCGGGGAACGGCTACGCGGGCCTGTCCGACTTGGCCCTCTGGTACATTGGCGGCATTCTCAAGCACGCGGCCGCCCTGTGCGCCCTGGTGGCTCCGACCACCAACTCGTACAAGCGGCTGGTGCCGGGTTTCGAAGCGCCGGTCAATCTGGCGTACTCCAGCCGCAACCGCAGCGCGGCGATCCGGATCCCGATGTACTCGCCCAGCCCCAAGGCGAAACGGGCTGAGGTGCGCTTCCCGGACTGCAGCTGCAACGGCTACCTGGCCTTCTCGGCGATGATGATGGCGGGACTGGACGGCATTCAGAACAAGCTCGATCCCGGCGCGCCGCTGGACAAGGATATTTACGAGCTGGGGCCGGAGGAGTTGAAGGACGTCCCCTCGGTGCCGGGCTCGCTGGATGCGGCCCTGACCGCTCTGGAGAACGATCACGAGTTCCTGCTGAAGGGGGATGTATTCACGCAGGATGCCGTGGATACCTGGATCTCCTACAAGCGAAAGCGCGAGGTGGATCCCGTCCGCCTGCGCCCCCACCCGTACGAGTTCGTCCTCTACTACGACATTTAGACCGCCTGCCCTGTGACCGTGTCCTGAGAGCGCCCCGCGAGCTTCGGCTCGCGGGGCGCGCTGCATTGGCGACGGGCCGGGCCTCGACCTGCCGGACTATTGGGCGGGTGGCGGTGCCGGGCGGGACGGGACGTGCAAGGAGCGGAGCAGGTTCTCCAGCTGGTGGGCGAGAATGAGCACGCGGTTCCGCTGGATGGACTCCTGGTTTGCCTCCGCGTTCATCCGATAGACCACCTCGGCGATCTCCTCAGCGCGCTGATACGCCAGCAGGCTGAAAATCAGCGCAGCTCCCGCCAGGATCAGCACCACGACATTCCGCATACGCTCCTCCTTTGCCGCCCTGCGGGGGCGATGGACCGGGTCCCCACTGGCAGGATGGGTGCGGCCCTCGGCCCCGCGTCCCCCGAACGGGGAGCAGGGAGACAGAGGGAACGCTAACGGCCGGTTTTCCTCCTGTCAATGGTCTCGTCCGGGACAACCCTCCGCGATCCCCGTGACCCGAGGCGCGGCCGGCCGCCGGGGCTCCCGCGCGCGCCTCCGCGGGGTGGGGTCTCCAGGGGGCCTGCCTGGAGCGCGCTTCGCCGCCCGGATGCCCCCTAACGTCGCCGATCCGAATCGGGCAGGGGCGGGAAGGATTCGGGCCGGGCCCTGGCTTGCCCGCGAGGAAGAGAGTATGGTATGCATGGCTGACGCCTCACGCGTTTCGCGTCGGGAGCCCCGAAGCCATGGTGCCTTTCGAGACAACGCTTTGCGACAGGCTAGCCGGTGCAGGCTGCCGGTTTCCAGACAGGGCGGCCAAGAATATCCTGGCCCTGGCCCCGGATGCCGCCGCTCGGCCGTACCTGGAAGCCCTGCTTCCGGAGCTGGTTACGGCCCTGCGGCACATCCCCGACGCCGACCTGGCCCTGAACAACCTGGAGCGTTTTTCTCAGGCTGCGCTGGATCGCCGGTTCCTCCTGGGGTTGTTCCGCGACCATCCCCGCGTTCTGCACCTGGCCCTGACGATCTTCGGCAGCTCCCAGTTTCTGAGCGACATCTTGGCCCGTCATCCGCAGCTTTTCGAGTGGCTGCTGGAGCCGGGAATCGTGCGGTCGGCGAAAAGCAAGGACGAGATTCAAGCGGAGGTCCGACAGGCGGTGGGCAGCGCGGCGACGCCGGAACGCAAGTGGGCGGCCCTGCGGCGGTACAAGGCGCAGGAGATCCTGCGCATCGGGCTCCAGGACCTGTTGGGGCGTCAAACCCTGGCCGGGATCACCGAGGAGCTGTCAAATCTGGCCGACGCGATCCTGGACACGGCGTATGGCTTCTGCCGCGCCGAGCTCGCGCGCCGGCACGGGGTCCCGCAGCTGCATGAGGAGGGCGGCCGGGTCCGGGAGTGCCCGTTCGTGATCCTGGGATTGGGAAAACTGGGGGGGCGCGAGCTCAACTTCAGCTCCGACATCGACCTGATCTTCCTCTACGAGGGGGAAGGGGAGACCGGCGGTGCGCCGGGGGAGGGCGACCGACGGACGGGGATCATTGGGAACCAGGAGTTCTTCCGCAAATTGGGAGAGCTGCTGGTGAAGGGGTTGAGCGAGCCGTCGCCCGAGGGGCACATCTATCGGGTGGATCTCCGTCTTCGTCCCGAAGGGCGCGCCGGGGCCATCGCCTCCTCGCTCCGGACCTGCGAGATCTATTACGAGACCGCGGGGCAGACCTGGGAGCGGCAGGCGCTCATCAAGGCCCGCTCCGCGGCGGGCGATGCGGCCCTGGGCGGGCAGTTTCTGCGCATGGTGGCCCCCTTCGTGTATCGGCAGTTTTTGGACTTCGGCGCGCTGGGCGAGATCCGCGCCATGAAGGATCGGATTAACCTGGCGGTGGCCCAGGATGGACGGGCCCGCCGGAACGTGAAGCTGGGGTACGGCGGCATCCGCGAGATCGAGTTCCTGGTGCAGGGGCTGCAGCTCTTGCACGGGGGCAAGAATAGTTGGGTGCGCGAGGCCAATACGCTGCGGGCGCTGCATCGCCTGGCGGGACAGGAGCTGCTGGGGGACGCCGATTACGGGACCCTGGCGAACGCCTATACGTTCCTGCGCAATCTGGAGCACCGGCTCCAGATCATGCACGATCGGCAGACGCACACCCTCCCCGAGGACCCCCGCGAACTGCTGGCTCTGGCCCGCCGCATGGGCTTCATGCCAGAGGATCATGCCGATTCCGCGGCGGCGCTGCTCGAGGCGTACGAGCGTCATACGGGGGCGGTGCGCGCGCTGTACGACAGCTTCCTCTCGGCAGCAGAGCGGTCGGAGGGAGATGCCGGGGGCGCCGGAGCGGCGGACGAGCTGGCGCTCTTCTTTACCGCCGACCTGTCGCCGGAGCAGCTGCGCCAGCGCCTGGGTCCGGTGGGCTTCGAGGATCTGGATCGGGCTCTGCGCAACCTGCTGGTGATCCGGGAGGGCCAGCCATTCGTGCGGCAGACGGCCGAGGACCGCCGCGCCTTGGGCCGGCTGGCCCCGGCGCTGATCGAGGCCCTCGGCCGGGTGCCGGACCCAGACCTGGCCCTGACGACCTTCGAGCGATTCTTGGCCGGGATCCCGGCCCGGGCCACGTTCGTCGGGCTGTTGGCCGACACGCCGGGATTGCTGACGCTGCTGATGCGGCTCTTCGGCACCAGCGAATTTCTTTCGGCCACGCTCCTGCGGCAGCCCGAGTTGACGGAGGCGTTGCTGGCACCCGAGCCGGTGTCGCGTTTCGGCCGGGCGCATGTCGCGGCCGAGCTGGCGCGCGCCCTGGACAATCCCGACAGCAGGAGCGCCCGCCTCAGCGCCCTGCGGCGGGTGAAGAAGGCGGAGGAGCTTCGGATCGGCCTGCAGGACCTCCTGGACCAGGCGGACGTGCATGCCACCAATCTGGCCCTGAGTGCCGTTGCGGAGGCCTGCCTTGCCGCCGCGCTCCAGCTGGCCGAAACGGAGCTGGCGGAGCGATTCGGCCGACCGGACCCCCCCGGCGTGGTCGTCGTCGGCATGGGAAAGCTGGGCGGGAGGGAGCTGGGGTACGGATCGGATCTCGACCTGCTGTTCGTGTACCGGGCCGCCGGCGAAACGACCGGCCCGGAGCGGATCAGCCACCCGGAGTACTTCAGCAAGTTGGCCGATCGGGTGAGCAAGATTCTGAGCACCATAACCCCGGAGGGCGCGGCCTACCGGGTGGACACTCGGCTGCGGCCCGGCGGTCAAAAAGGGGAGGTGGCGCAACCCTTGGCGGCCTTCGAGGCCCACTTCGACCGGCTGGCCGAGGTGTGGGAGCGGCAGGCCTACATCAAGGCCCGGCCCGTGGCGGGCGATCCGGAGGTGGGCGCCGATTTCCTGGCGCGGGCCCATCGCTTCGTCTACGAGAGCCCGGAGGACCCGGATCTGGCCGGGAGAGTCCTGGCCATGCGCCATCGGATGGAGGTCGAGCGAGCGGGCGCCGTCGGCGCGGGGGCGCACGTCAAGGTGGGGAGCGGGGGCATCGTAGACATCGAGTTCCTAGTCCAGTATCTTCAGCTCCGGCACGGGCGAAGCCTCCCGGAGCTTCGCTCGCCGAACACACGGGAGGCCTTGGCCCGCCTCAAGGCCGCCGGATTTATTGCGGCGGAGGAGGCGGCCGCTTTGGAGGACGCCTATCGGTTCCTGCGCCGGGTGGAGAACCGCTTGCGCATCGTCGCAGACCTCAGCTTGAGCACGCTGCCCAGCGCGCCGCTCAAGCTGGAACGGTTGGCCAAGCGGATGGGCTATCGCGGGAGGGGAGACCGTTCCGGTCGCGAACAGTTCCTGGAGGATTTCGCGGCACAGACCACGAGGGTGCGGGCAATCTTCAATCGGATCTTCGATGTGTCTCAGGACGGGCCAAGACCGCACTAGGGATGCAAAGCGCGGGGAGCGGCCTCCTCGCGGAACAGCCGGCGTCTGATCGGCCCGCCACACGACCACCCGAGAAGGCGGGTGGAAGGGAGGTGCACCATGCTTCAGTATGAAGGGCTCCAGATCACGTGGCTCGGGCACGACGGCTTCAAGCTGAAAAAAGACAAGGTCGTCTATGTGGATCCGTTCAAGCTTCAGAAGACAGCCGAGCCCGCGGATGTCGTCTGCGTCACCCACGAGCACTTCGATCACCTGAGTCCGGAGGACCTGAAGAAGGTCGTGACGTCCAAGACCACGGTGGTGACCATTGCGGCGTGCGAGCAGGCGGCCAAGGGCCTCGCCCCCAAGGCCGTCCGGGTGGTTGCGCCGGGAGAGCGCGTCCACGTCGATGGGGTCGAGATCGAAGTCGTTCCGGCCTACAACACGGATAAATTCCGGTCTCCCGGAAATCCGTTCCACCCGCGGAAGGACGGGAAGGCCGGCTTCATCATCAGCCTGGGAGGCCTCCGGATCTACCATGCCGGGGATACCGACCACATCCCGGAGATGGTCCAGGCCAAGGGGGTGGACGTGGCGCTCTTGCCGGTCAGCGGGACGTACGTCATGACCGCGGCGGAGGCCGTTCAGGCCTGCCGGACCATCCAGCCAAAGCTGGCGATCCCGATGCACTATGGCGCGATCGTGGGTGCGGCCGGGGACGCCGAGACGTTCAAGAAGGGGGTCGCCTGTCGGGTGGAGATCCTCCAGCCAGAGGGATAGGCGGCGGGGCAACGAGGCGGCCGGGTGGCAGGATGGCCTAGCCTGGCGGGCCCGTGCGCCCACGCAGGGGAGGTCGTGAATGAAGCCAAGGGTTGGGTTGACACTGGGGGATCCCACCGGAATCGGGCCGGAGCTGGTGGCGAAGCTTCTCGCACAGGCGGACGCGTGGGCGGCGTGCGATCTGATTATCGTCGGGGATCGGCGGATCTTCGAGGAGGGCCAGCGCATTGCGGGGGTGCGGCCGGCTGTTCGTTTCGTCCGGCGAATCGGGGACGTTCGCTTCGGCGCTCCGGAGGTGCACTTCCTGGAATTCCCCGGTGTCCCAACGGAGGCGTTCAAATTGGGAATGCTGAGCGCCGAAGCGGGGAAGTCGACTCTCGAGGCGCTTGCCTTCACCCTGGACCTGGCGCGTGCGGGACACCTCAGCGCCATCGTCTTTGCCCCGCTGAACAAACAGGCTATGCATATGGGGGGGTCCCCGTTCCCGGATGAGCTGCATTTCTTTGCCCACCGCCTCGGGTGGAAGGGCCACGTCTGCGAGCTAAATGTGCTGGACAACCTGTGGACGTTCTCGCGTGACTTCCCATGTCGGCTTGGCCAAGGTCTCTTCCCTGGTGACGAAGAAGCGGGTGTACGAAGCAATCGAGCTGATGCACCGGACGCTGCAGCTCTCGGGCGTAATCTCGCCTCGTCTGGCGGTGGCAGCCCTCAACCCGCACGGCGGAGAAGGGGGCCTGTTCGGCGACGAAGAGACCGAAGCCATTGCACCGGGCATCGAGCTGGCGCGAGGCCGAGGCATTCGCGCCGATGGGCCGTTCCCGGCGGATACGATCTTCCTGCGTGCCAGGAACGACGGCTATGAGGCGGTCGTCTCGATGTATCACGACCAGGGGCAGATTGCCATGAAGCTGATGGGCTTCGAGCGCGGCGTGACGGTTCAGGGGGGGCTTCCCGTTCCCATTACGACCCCAGCCCACGGCACCGCCTTCGACATTGCCGGTCAGGGAAAGGCCAATCCATCGGCGCTTGAGTCGGCCCTCAAGCTGGCAATCATGATGGCAGATTATTCAAATAAAACATAATAAAACAAATATGTTATGATGAATAAATGATGTGAATTCTATGTCCATGTCGCGCCGCGTTTATGGGATCTCACCGCCCATGTCCGACCGTCCGGAATCATGCCGGCGAGGGTATTGTCGTCGCCGTCTCGTTAAGATCCAATAAGAACACTTCCCATGAAGAATTGCGTCTTGACTTGACTTGAATTCGGAATATATTCAACAATGTAATTGATTACATTCCATCGCATGAGAAAGTTCAGCGCCCAAGCAGACCTGATATCATCCGTCTGTCGGACGCTTCGGAGAGCCGATGGCGGACACCGCTTCTCCTCGCCACAACTCCGGGACGACTAGACTCAAGGATGTGGCGCGCCTGGCGGGGGTGTCGACAGCTACAGTCTCCCGAGTCCTGAATGACCTCGGTTTGACCAGTGACGTGACCCGCGAGCGCGTTCTGCATGCAGTGCGCGAACTCGACTATCACCCAAACTGGCTGGCCCGGAGCCTGCGGAGTCGACGGACAAACACTCTGGGGCTTATCCTTCCGGATATCGAAAATCCCTTCTTCACCTCGTTGGTCAAGGGGGTGGAACGCTCGGCGTCGGCGCGGGGCTGGAATGTTATCTTCTGCAACACGGACGAGAGCATCCAGCGGGAGGAGGCCTTGGTTCGGACCCTGGCAGAGCGGAAGATCGACGGGCTGATCCTGTGTCCGGCCGCCGGTCCCCACGAGTACATGAAGCGATATCTGGAGCACGGCCTTCCCATTGTCACGGTCAACCGCACCCTTGCAGATGTCTCTGTTCCTGCCGTGACCGCCGACAACCAGCAGGGGGCATACGAGGCGGTGCGTCACCTTCTGGCCAAAGGGCATCGGCCGCTCGCGCTCATCCTGGGAACTCCCGGATTGAGCACGACCGAGGCGCGCCTGGCCGGATGTCGGCGGGCAGCCCAGGAGTTCGCCCTCGGACCCGAGGACCTCTACATCAGGGCCGGGTACGGGAGAACGGCCCAAGGGTTCAAGGCAACCCTGGAGAGTCTGGATCTTCATCCCCGCCCGCGTGCCGTGTTCGCCTTCAACAATCTGATGGCCGAGGCGGCGCTGATGGCGATCCATCATCGCGGCCTGAGATGTCCGGACGATGTGGCCCTCATCGGCTTTGACGATTTCCGCTCTGCCGCTGCCCTGAGCCCGCCGCTTTCGGTGGTCGAGCAGGACCCGGAAGGCATGGGGGCCAAGGCGGTCGATCAGTTGGCGCGGGTCATCGCGGCAGGAGAGCAGGCCGCGGCCTGCACCGTCATGCCGACCCGCCTGCTGATCCGGGAGTCGTGCGGGTGCTTCAGTGCGGCCGGCGGGGGCGGGAACAGCTCCTGAGAGGGCTGAGTGAGGTCTGGATATCCCGGGCGCGGGATGGATGCGCGACACCGCGCCCGGGCGAGCCCGCTCCCCCGAGCCGGATTGGGGCGGAGCGGCTGTCTTGTGGAACCCCTAGAGAGAGGAGACAGCATGATGGGAGACAAGAGGCGATCGGGAGGTCCGAAGGACGGACGGGCCATCAGCCGGCGGAGATTCCTGGGCGTGACCGCCGGCGCCACGGCGGCCCTGTCCTTCGGGACATTCCTGCGGACCGGGCTCGGGGCCACCAAGGTCAACGTCCTGACCTGGTCCAACACGCTGAACGCGATGGACGACATCCTGCGGGAGCAGGCCAAGCAGTACACGAAGGAAAAAGGGGTCGAGATCAGCTTCGAGTTCATCAACCAGACCGATCTCCCGACCAAGACCGCGGCGGCCGTGGAGAGCGGGGCCGGCCCGGACATCATCACGCTCTGGAGCGACGGCCCCCATCTGTACACCGACTCCCTGATCAACATCGGCGACGTGGCCACAGGCCTGGGCAAGCAACTCAAGGGGTGGACCAACATCGCCCAGGACATCGCCATCGTCGGCAAGACCTGGAAGGCGGTGCCGTGGGGCATCATCCCGATCGCCATCAACTACCGGACGGACTGGGCGAAGGAGGTCGGCTACACCAAGTTCCCGGATACCTATGACGAGATGCTGGTCCTGTGCCGGAAAATGAAAGAGAAGGGGCACTACTCCGGCTTTGCCCTCGGCCGCTCCATCGGAGACGCGAACCAGTCCCACTACCCGATGCTCTGGGCCCACGGGGGCGCCGAGTGCAAGAAGGACGGCAAGACGGTGGATATCAATTCGCCAGGGACGGCCAAGGCCGTGGACTACGTGCGCCGGCTGTTCAAGGAGGGCGAGACGGAAGACGTCTTCTCTTGGGACGACTCCAGCAACAACCGGGCGTTCCTGGCAGGGGAGCTGGCGGTCACCGGCAACGCGGCCAGCATCTACTGGGCCGAGAAGCAGAACGCCCCGCAGCTGCGCGCGGTGACGGACCACGCCCTCTGGCCCAAGGGCCCGGCCGGCCGCTTCGGCTACTCCACGGCGATCAGCCTCGGGATCTTCAAGTTCTCCAAGGTCCAGAAGGAGGCCAAGGCCTTCATCCAGTGGCTGCTGGAGCCGAAGCAGTACTCCGCCTGGATCGGCATGGGCGAGGGCATGATGGCGGGGCTCCTCAACTTCTACGAGAATGACCCGGTGTGGAAGAAGGACCCGAAGTTGGAGGTCATTCGGGAGATCCCGAAGTACGTGCGCATGCCCGGCTACCCCGGGCCGCCGACCCGGTATGCCGCCGAGGCGATGGTGAAGTACGTGATCGTCAACATGTTCGCCCGGGCCTGCAGGGGGATGTCCACCGCCGAGACCATCAAGCAATGCGAGGCGGAGCTGAAGGAGATTTACTCGAAGGCATAGGCCGCCTGACAGGACGGAGATGCGGATGGAAACCACTACAGGGGCAGCACAAGTGCCGGCGCAGCCGCTGCTGCGCCGCTTCCTGAAGCCGGAAGCGCTGACGGGGTACTTTCTGATCTCCCCGGCGGTCTTCCTCCTCCTGGTGCTCCTGGCCTATCCCTTCGTCCTGGCCGTCTGGATCAGCCTCACCAGCCGGGTCCTGGGGGAGCCGGGGAAGTTCGTCGGACTGGGGAACTTCACCCGGCTCCTCCTGGACCCGCTCTTCCGGCAGGTCGTCCAGAACTCGTTCGTGTACACCATCACCACGGTCGCCCTGAAGATGCTGCTCGGCATCATCCTGGCCGTCCTGCTGAATCAGGAGATGCCCTGCCGCAACCTCATCCGCGGAGCCATTCTCCTGCCCTGGATCGTGCCCACCTCCCTCAGCGTCCTCACGTGGCTCTGGATGTTCGACTCCCTGTTCAGCGTGATCAACTACATCCTGCTGGGGGCGGGGCTCATCCACCAGAAGATCCCCTGGCTGGGCGACCCCTTCTGGGCCATGGTCTCCGTCATCATCGTCAATACCTGGCGGGGGCTGCCGTTCTTCGCCATCTCGTTCCTGGCGGGGCTCATGACCATCCCCAAAGAGCTGTACGAGGCCGCCGAGACCGACGGGGCCAAATGGTTTCGCCAGTTCTGGAACATCACCCTGCCGCTCCTGGAGCCGGTCATCGCCGTGGTGGTCCTGTTCTCGACCATCTGGACCTTCGCCGACTTCCAGATTGTCTACATCCTGACCCACGGCGGGCCGATCAACGCCACCAATATCTTCGCCACCATGGCCTACGATGTGGCGCTGGTGGCCGGGCGGATCGGCGAAGGGTCCGCCATTTCGCTCTTCCTGTTCCCGATGCTCTTGTTCGTCATCATTCTCATGCTGAAGTACATCCGCCGCGACTAGAGGACGCCCATGCGACGAACGCGCTATCGGAGAATCCAACGGCTCTTCGGGCTGTACCTGCCCCTGGCGCTCTTCCTGGTCTTCGCCCTGTTCCCGTTCTACTGGATGGCCCTCAGCAGCTTCAAGCCCAATTCGGAGCTGTACAACCTGCATGCGAACCGGCTGTGGATCCAGCACCCCACCCTGGACCAGTTCCGGGATCTGTTCGCCAAGACCGCCGTCCTCCGCTGGCTCTGGAACAGCTTCTTCGTCTCGTTCCTGACCTCCTTCATCTCCATGGCCTTCGGGGTCATGGCGGGCTACGCCCTGGCCCGGCTGAAGTTCCCGGGGGCCCAGGCCTTCGGCCTGGCGACCTTCGTCACCTATCTCGTTCCCACGACCCTCATCTTCATCCCCCTGGCCAGCGTGGTCCAGTGGCTGGGCCTCTCGAACTCCATCTGGGCCCTGGTGGCGACCTACCCGACCTTCCTCATCCCGTTCTGCACCTGGATGCTCATCGCCTACTTCAAGTCCATCCCGAAGGACATGGAGGAGTGCGCCATGATCGACGGGTGCAGCCGGCTCGGGGCCATGGTCTGGATCGTCCTCCCCATGGCCATCCCGGGGGTCATCTTCTCGGCCATGTTCAGCTTCACCCTGTCCTGGAACGAGTTCGTTTACGCCCTCACCTTCATCTCCAACACCACCCAGAAGACCATGTCGGTGGCCGTCCCCACCGAGCTCATCCGGGGGGACGCCTACTTCTGGGGGGAGCTCATGGCGGCCTCGCTGGTGGGCTCGGTGCCCGTGGCCCTGCTCTACTCCTTCTTCATGGACTACTTCGTCTCCGGCCTCACCGCCGGCGCCCTCAAGGGGTGACCGGGTTCCCGCGAAAGCGAAAGGAGGTTCCTGCATGCAGTATTTCGTTTCCCAGGCGGCACCCCGGGCTGTCCTGGTGATGTTCGACCGGGATGACTTGCTGCTCGAGGGCCTTCAGGAGGTCGTCAAGAAAGAGCGGATCGACACGGCGGCCATCACCGGGGGGATCGGCTCTCTCCAGCGGGTTCACCTGCACACCATCACTACCACCGGCTTTCCCCCCGCCGACAAGTACTGGAACTTCACCGGGCCCATAGAGATGGGGAGCGTCCAAGGCTCCGTCATCGGCGGGGACGTCCACGCCCACCTGAGCGTCTTCGACTGGGACAACAAGCAGACCTATATCGGCCACCTGGAGCCCGGCAGCATTGTGGCCTACCGGGCAGAGGTCAGCCTGGCGGTCCTGGAGGGGGTGCAGACGGAGCGGTACAACGACGCCCAGGGGAATTTCCTCATCCGGCAGAAGAAGTAGTCAGGAGGTCGGCCCATGAATGTGTCTCGTATTGCGGTCGCCGGCACCGGGATGATGGGGCCGGGAATTGCCGCCACGTTTGCGCTGGCCGGCTGCGAGGCCCTGATCGTCAGCCGGACAGCCGAGAACGCCGCCAAGGGCGTGGCCGCGGCGCAGAAGCTCCTGTCCACGCTGGCGGAGAACGGTCTGGCGGATGCGTCCGAGGCCAGGGCGGCCCAGTCCCGCTTTGCGCCTTCCACCAGCCCCGAGGAGGCGGTCCGCTCCGTGCAGCTCTTCGTGGAGTCCATCGCCGAGAACCTGGAGGTCAAGCAGGACTACTTCGCGCGCCTGGACCGGGCGGCGCCGGAGACGATCCTGTGCTCCAACACGTCGGGGATCAGCATCACCAAGATCGCGGCGAAGTGCGCGAGGCCCCAGCGGGTCATGACGACGCACTTCTGGAATCCACCCTATCTCATGCCGCTGGTCGAGGTGGTGGTGGGGGAGCGCACGGACCTGGCCATCGCCGAGAGCGTCGTGGCCCTGCTCAAGGCCTGCGGCAAGGTCCCCGTCCTGGTACGCAAGGACGTACCGGGACAGCTGGGCAACCGGATCCAGCACGCCATGATCCGCGAGTGCATGCATCTCGTGGCGGAGGGGATCGCCACGGCGGAGGACGTGGATCTGGCGGTCAAGGCCGGCGTGGGGCTGCGCTTCCCGGTCTACGGGGTCTACGAGCACGCGGATCTGGTCGGGCTGGATCTGGTCAAGGCGGTGCAGGACTACGTGGTGCCCGATCTCAGCAAGGTGCAGGGAGCCTCGCCCATCCACAACGAAAAGGTGGCCAAGGGCGAGCTGGGCGCGCGGGTCGGCAAGGGGTTCCTGGATTGGCCTGCGGGGAAGGCCGAACAGGTCCGCGCCAGGCGCGACGGTTTCCTGATGCAGTTCCTGCGCTGGGAGAAGGAAGGTCGCTTTTCCTGATCCTCGAAAGGTTCGGGAAGATCCAGGCCGTGATGAGCGACGCCGACGCGGTGTGCGGTCCCAAGCCCGTCTTCGCCACCAATGTAGAGACGGAGGCCAAGCCGGTCTGCGCCGACGCCCGGCCGCCCCCAGCGCCGCTGCCGGCGACGAAACCTCGTGGGGGACGACAACGTTTCCAGGGAGGCTGTGCCATGAAACAGAACGCAAGACATGCCAGCCAGCACGGCGCGGGTCGCGGGATCAGCCGGCGAAAGTTCGTCGGGCTCACGGCCGGCGCCACGGCTGCCCTTTCCTTTGGGACATTCCTGCGGAGCGGTCTGGGTGCCGCCAAGGTCAACCTTCTGACGTGGCCCAACACCTTGAGCGCGATGGACGACGTGCTGCGCGAGCAGGCCAAGCAGTACACCAAGGAGAAGGGGGTCGAGGTCAACATCGAATTCATCAGCTATAACGACCTGCCGACCAAGACGGCGGCGGCCGTGGAGAGCGGCGCCGGCCCGGACATCATCACGCTGGTCGCCAACGGCGCCTACCTGTACGCCGATTCCCTGGTGGACATCCACGACGTCTCCGAATCCCTGGGCAAGCAGCTGAAAGGTTGGACCAACGTCGCCCGGGACGTCGGCATCGTCGGAAAGACCTGGAAGGCGGTGCCCTGGAGTATCTCTCCCCAGGTGATCAACTACCGCTCCGACTGGCTGAAGGAGGTCGGCTACACGGCATTCCCCGACACGTACGACGAGATGCTGGTCCTGGCCCGGAAGCTGAAGGACAAGGGCCATCCGGTAGGCTTCGCCCTGGGCCGGGCCATCGGGGACGCCAACCAGTTCCACTACCCCTTCCTGTGGGCCTTCGGCGGCTCCGAGTGCAAGAAGGACGGGAAGACGGTCGCCATCAACTCGCCCGAGACGGCCAAGGCGGTGGATTACCGGCGGGAGCTGTTCAAGGGCGGCGAATCGGAGGACGTTCTCTCCTGGGATGACTCCGGGAACAACCGCGCCTTCCTGGCTGGCGCGCTCTCGATCACCCTGAATGCCGTGAGCATCTACTGGGCCGAGAAGAAGAACGCGCCGGAGCTGCGGGCGGTGACGGATCATGCCCTGCCCCCCAAGGGGCCGGCCGGCCGCTTCGGCTACTCCACACCGTTCAGCCTTGGCGTCTTCAAGTTCTCCAAGGTCCAGAAGGAGGCCAAGGCCTTCATCCATTGGCTGATGGAGCCCACGCAGTACTCCGCCTGGATCGGAGAGGGCGAAGGCATGATGGCGGGGCTTCTCAACTTCTACGAGAATGACCCGATCTGGAAGAAAGACCCCAAGTTCGCGGCGTCCCAGGAAGTGGTGAAGTACTGCCGCATGCCGGGGTACCCCGGGCCGCCGACCCGCCAGGCGGCCGAGGCCATGGTCAAGTACGTGATCGTGAACATGTTCGCCCGCGCGGCCCGCGGCACCTCCACACTCGAGACCATCAAGCAGGCCGAGTCGGAGCTGAAGGAGATCTACGCCAAGGCCTAGTGTACTGTGTCCGAAATCCTCTTACTTATCTTGAGCTCCGGCTCTGCACCCAGGCACCGGGTCCGCGGGCCAGCCGGGTCCGGTCGCCGCGGCCTCGCAGGAACCACGTGGCCTATCGACAGGCGCTCCCCGGCGCGGCGTGCCCTCCCGGGGCATCGCCGCCGGAGCAAGGCTGGCCGGTTCCGGGTACCCGCCCGAAGGGTGGGTGTAGACCCTAGGTGCCGCGGCGCGGAGCCGGGGCGAAAGTCGGCAGATTTCGGACACACGTGACTAGCGGGCTGCTGAAAGACCTGCTTTCCCCAGGGCTGTTCAGGTCGAGATGTCCCTCGACTTGGCTCGGGGCCCTGAGCGAGTCGAAGGGCCTGTCGAACGGCACTCCGGCGGGCGCCCCCGATGCGGGGCGCCCGCCGCATGCCTTTTGCGGGCTGCCCCGCGCCCGGTCAAGGCGGGGTTGGAGGGGCCGGCGGCATGGGTTCCGCCGGGTGCGCGAATTGCCGGATGGCGGCGAGGACCGCGTCGGCGATGGTCCAGGCCTTCTGGGAAATTGCCGAGAGCGCAGCGGGATCCCCCCGCGGATCGATGTCGACCAGCTTGGCGCCCCCCATGACCAGGAGCCCGTCCTTCACGATGCCGCGGATGATGCCCCCCACCCTGGCCACCAGGTCTCGATCCTCGACACGGCCCACGACCTGTCCGGCCTCCACGCACTGTCCGAGATCCAGAGGCGTCCGGAATATTCCCCGACAGGGTGCATAGAGGTAGCGGTCCTTGCCGTGCCCGGCGATCTCCAGCGGTTCGCCGGTATAGGCGTCCGCCTCGCCCTCCGTGATGATCCGTCCGAGGTTGGGCCCGCGGTTTGTCTCGATGACGACGTGGGCTTCCACGCCTGCCGTGAACCCCGGTCCCAACCCGATCACGAGCGGGGCATCGGTCGCGCGAGACCGGCCGCGCTCTTTCTTGCGGAGGCGGGCATCCACTACCACGCTCGGTCGGAGGCGTCCTGCGAGGCCCTCGTCGTCCGAGCCCAGGACCGGGATACCGGGCCGCGAGCGGAGAAGATCAGCGACTTCCTGGACGTCTCGGGCACGGATGGCGGTTACCCCTTCCAGGGTTACTCGTCCTTCGTAGATGGCGGAGGCGTACGCCATGCCGCGCCGCACGGTGAGAGGATGCGCCGCCTCGAGAATGGCCACGGCGTATCCGGCCAAGAATAACCGATGGCCCACCGCCGATGCGATGTCGTTCCCACCGTGGATCAGGACGATCCCGCCGACACCGAGGTTTGCCGAAGAGGATGTTTGCATGGCCGCGACTGTAGCATGGCGGCAGGGGAGGGAGCAATGGGGCGCAGGGGCGCAGGGGGGCTGGGGTGAGGGGGAGATGGTTGTAGGTGCTGCAGTTCTATGTTTGACGGTTTTAAAATCTCGAACCGTCAACCTCGAACCTGGCGAGCCACGCGAGCCCTGGGCGCCCGCCGACACCTTAGAGTGCGCGCAAGGGCCCCCCGGACGGCCCGGCCCCCAATAGACCGCCGGACCGTCCGGACTTTTCATCGCGGAAGCTAGATGCCGTGGGAGGAGAGAGTGGCTGCTCTCCCGATGACGGTGTCCTTCTCGAGGACAGAGACCTCAGGCTTCAACCAGAAAGCCCAAACGGCCGCGCCGAAGACGAGCAGGCAAGCGGCCACGATGAAGGGGGCCACCCAGGAGCCGTATTGGACCAGGATGCCGAAAACCGTCGGCGAAAGCGCCCCCCCGATATTGCCGGACATGTTCATCATTCCGGAGACGGTCCCTGAGTACTCCCCACCCACGTCCATGGGGACGGCCCAGGACGGCCCGATGGTGCACTCGAGGAAGAACATCGACCCGGTCAGGCAATAGACCGCGGTGTAGGCATTCGCCGTGAGCGCGGCCGGTACGATGAACGCCACGCAGCCCAGCATGCCCACGATGGCCACCACTCGCCGGGAGAAATTGGTCTTCCCGGTCTTTACAAGCAGGAAGTCGGTTGACCAGCCCCCGACGGAGTCGCCGACCACGCCCGCGAGAAGAGGTAGCGAGGCAAAGTAGCCCATCTTGAGCAGCGTGAAATGCCGGTAGTCCACGAGGTACGAGGGCAGCCACGACAGGAAGATCCAGAGGCAGTAGACGTAGGTGAAGTAGCCGGCCATGATCGCCCACATGTTGGGAGATCGCAAGAGCACCCTCCAGGGGACGGCTGGTTTCTTCTTGATGTCCAGCGTCTTGACGTTGCCCTTTTCATCCGTGCCGCGGATGTACGCCAGCTCGGCCGATCCCGCCCATCGGTGCTCTTCGGGCATGTTGCGATAGGTCAGGTACCAGAGCACCGACCAGAGAAAGCCTATCGCCCCGCAGAGGTAGAACACCCATCGCCACCCGAAAGCAAGCATGATGGCCACCGACACCGGAGGCGCGACGGCTGCCCCCAGACGGCTGGCGCTGTGGGAGACCCCCTGAGCGATGCCGCGCTCTTTCCGCGGATACCAGAGCTGCATGGCCCGGGTCGCCGTCGGAAATGCGCCAGCCTCGCCCACGCCGAAGAGGAAGCGAACAACCGTGAACGAAACGGCGCCCACGGCCCTGGCGGTCAGTGCGGTCATAATGGACCAATAGGTGACGATGCTCCCCAGCACGCCCCTCGGCCCGTACTTGTCCCCCATCCAGCCGCCCGGCACCTGGAATAGGGCATAGCTCCAGACGAAGGCACTGAAGATAATCCCCATGGTGATTTTGCTGAAGCCGAACTCCTTGCTGATCAGCGGCGCGGCCGCGGCGATATTCACGCGATCGATGTAGGTCACCAAATACATCAGGCTGATCAAGAGCAACACGTACCAGCGTGCGATCCCTCTTTTCTCTTTTGTGGTATGCATAATCGCTCCCTTCCTCAAATGCCAGACCCTTCAAATCATTCCGGTGCCCATGCTTGCCACGACTATGGGCTTTGGCGAACAATTCTAGGTAAGCCCCCCCCAGCGGCGCATCGCCCGGCCGGGGGGATTTCGAGGAAATATTGGGGGGAGGGGCGGCTTGAGTGGGGGTCGTGAGGATCTGCCTACGGGAGATCTCACGGCCCGGGCAGTAAAGGAGCATCCAGCACCGCGCCGCCCCGGCAGACGGAGCGGATCATCTTCTTCAGGTCCGCTAGCTCCACATCCTTGACCAGGTAGCCCTTCGCGCCCGCCGCCAGGCTCCGCAGGACCAGGGCGTCTTGGACGTAGTTGGTCAGCATCACCACCGCCGTCCGGGGGGCGGCCTGGAGGACGCGGGCGCAGACCTCGGGGCCGTCGAGATCGCCCAACTTCACGTCCAGGAGCATCACCTCCGGCTGGGTCTCCTGCGCCACGCGGACGGCCTCCTCACCCGTCCGCGCCTCGCCGAGGACGGCCATGTCGGGCTCGGCGGCGAGCGCCAGGCGGAGCCCGTGCCGCACTACCTCGTGGTCGTCCACGATGACGATGCCGATCGTCTTCCGGCTCACCCTGCGCCTCCTTGGCTGGCCCGCCGGGGGCAGACCGCGGCGATCGCAGCGCACAGCTCGTCCGCCTCCACGGGCTTGGAAAGATAGCAATCGAACCCCGCCAGCAGGGCGCGATCCCGGTCCTGGCCGGAGGCGCTGGCCGTCAACGCCACGGCGGGGATCGCGCGCTGGGACGTCACTTCGCTCGCTCGCAGATCCGCGATGAAGGTCAAGCCGTCCTCGTCTGGCATCGCGATGTCGCAGAGCAGCACATCTGGCCGGGACAGCTGCAGCACCTCCCGGGCGTCGTGGGCAGAGGGGACGCCGGTCACCTCGGCGCCATGCCGGCGCAGCACAGCCGTCAGCACCTCGACGGTCTTGGCATCGTCATCCACCACCAGCACGTGCATCCCAGCAAGGGTTGCGGAATCGACAGAGGACGCCTTCGAGGCTGCGGCCGGCGACCCCGTCGACGAACCGTCGCCCTCCGCGAGCGGCAGGTCCACGGTGAAGGTCGCCCCTCGATTTTCACCTGCACTGCGCGCGGAAACGCGGCCGCCGTGCAGCTCGACAAGGTGGCGCACCATGAAGAGTCCCAGGCCGAGCCCTGCGTGGGCCCGCCCGCCCGCATCCTGTTGAAAGCGCTCGAACAGCCGGGGGAGAAACTCCGGTGCGATGCCCTTACCCGTGTCGGTTACAATGATCCGCGCGCTGTCCCCCGCCTGGAGCAACGTCACGTCGATCCGCCCCCCTTCAGGCGTGAACTGCACGGCATTGGAGAGCAGATTCCCGATCACTTGTCCCAGACGGGCTGGATCCCCCGTGACGGGCCCGACGTCTTGGTCCGTGTAGACATTGAGCGTGATGCACTTGGCAGCCGCGAGCGGCCGGTGCGAGTTGACGGCGAGCTCCACGATCCGGGCAAGATCGACGGTGCGCATATCCAAGATGAGCTTGCCCGCCATGATGCGGCTGACGTCCAGCAAGTCGGCGATGAGCCGATTTTGCAGGACGGCGTTCTCCTCGATGATCTCGAGCGCCTGCTGCACCGTGGCGGCATCGATCACCCCGGCGCGGAGCAGCCGGACCCAGAGGAGAACGACGTTCAACGGGCTTCGCAGCTCATGGGACAGGATTGCCAGGAACTCGTCCTTGCGGCGGTCGGCTTCCTTGATCGCCTCTTCCGCCTGCTTGCGCTCTGTGATGTCCAGACTCACGCCGATCATCCGCGCGGGCCGGCCCCGCTCGTCGGGCAGGATTTTGCCTTTCCGCAACAACCAGCGGGTGCTCCCGTCGGGCCAGCGGGTGCGGAATTCGCTCTCGTACTCTGTCCGCCGTGCGACCGCGCTGGCGATCGCCAGGAGTGCCCGCTCCCGATCATCCGGATGGATCAGATTCAAGACATCATCGAATGTTCCATCGGCGGGTCCTGGGGCTTCCCCGCGCCTCGCCTCACCGAATGCCGGCGAGCCGAGCTCGTCCGTTGGAATGTTCCAGTCCCAGGTGGCCATGCGGCCGGCATCTAGGGCCAGCCGAAGCCGTTCCTCACTCTGCTTGCGCTCGGCCACCTCGTGCTCCAACGCCTTCTGGCGGTCTCGCGCGTCAGACGCGGCACTTTCATACCGACCATGCGCGGCCCGCATCGCTTCGGCAAAGCCGGTGATAATGAGGCACGACATGAGATAGAGGGGCAGGCCGAGGAACTCGGCCGCTCCCGGGAAGCCGAACGCCCCTCGAGGCTCGATAAAGAAATAGTTAGCGACCACATAGCCCAGGCCAGTGGTAAGCACGGCCGGCCCGTAGCCGCCGTACCAAGCCGCCAAGGCCACCGCGCCATACAGGGTCGGGAATGGCTCGGCATGGCCCAGCAAGGGGTCCATCGCCCAGCGGACGGCCAGCGCGGCGGCGGTGGCCGCAATCGCGACAGCGTATGCCAGTGGCGTGTGGGTGGTTCGCCGGGCTGTAAGGATCCGAAGTACGATCGAGTTGCGAATGGCGGACGAAAACCCGGAGCCGTGAGGGCGGGAAGAGGGAGGAGGATCTTGCTGCGGTTCCGACGCGAAGCCGTCGGGACGATCAGCTGCTGCCATGCGGTCCACCTGCTCGTGGAAAAAGGATCGTGGGGCCCAACGCTGCATAAGGATTCCCCAACTGTCCTGTTCTGCGGCATTCTATGGTGAAGGGTGATTCATTGTAAAGGCGGTTTCTCGCCCTGCCTGGGGTAAGGAACGGTTCTAGGTGCTGCGGTGAAAAACGGTTCTGTGTGCTGCAGTTCGAGGTGCGGCGGTTTTCAAACCTCGAACCTCGAACCTTGAACTTAGAACCCTAACGCTCGAACCGCGACGCTCAAGCCTAGGACCTCGAACGTGAAACGTCGAACGTAGCGAACCACGCCATGCGTGGGAGCCTGCCGACGCCTTGAATCCCTTGGAGGCTTGGGGTATGCTGGGGTCGGCCGGAGAGGGCCGGGTGGTCGCTCTTTCCGCCGCGAGGCGGGGAGAGAGGAAAGTCCGGACTCCGCAGGGCGGGGTGGTCGGTAACGCCGACCGGGGGTGACCCTAGGGAAAGTGCCACAGAAAACATACCGCCCCGAGCAAGGCCCGCGAGGGCCGCGTCGAGGGGTAAGGGTGAAAAGGTGCGGTAAGAGCGCACCGCGGCCCCGGTGACGGGGCCGGCATGGCAAACCCCACCCGGAGCAAGGCCAAATAGGGGAGCATCCCCGCCGGCAACGGCGGGGTCGTAGGGTGGTCCCGCCCGAGACTCCCGGGTTGGCCGCTTGAGGCCGCCGGCAACGGCGGTCCCAGAGAAATGATCACCGGCTCCGGCAACGGAGCGTCACAGAATCCGGCTTATAGGCCCTCTCCGGCTTTTTTATGCCTAACTATCGGAAATCATTGTGAAAAAAATCTAGGCATGGATTTTGAGGTCTGAAGGTCCTAGAAACCAGGATTCTGTGTCCTTCGTTTCTGCCTCTAGAAAATGTACGATCTGACTCCACGATCTTCGCTATCGTTTATCGTGGAGCCTTGAATTGTTGAATGTCCAAGATCCAAGATACCCACCAGGATCTCTCCTGATTCGTGTTCATCTGCCTTTTCAAACCGGGAAAAAGTCTCGGGGGCTATACCTTGGATACCCAATCCCCCGATAAGCGATTTCTGGAGGCATACAGCACGTCAGGAACGGAATCTTTAAGCTGCCGGTAACCCGTTTTGCTGATCCGGGAATCCTGCAGATCCGATCAAGCCGACCACCCGTTTTTGGACTAAGCCCACCTCCTGAGCAGCCAATATTTTCCTCGACAGCTTCAGTAGGATTATCGCAGCCGGATATAATCCTTCCTGGACAGCCATATCTCACTGTGCCGGTCCTCTTTCGTCATCTCGGTATGCGTTTTCTGCCATCCGTGTTCCCGTGGTCCGGGATAAGGGTAGTTTGCCTTGACAACCCGGCATGCCCTCCGATACGCTCCTACCAACGATCTGCTCGCCCTTTCTACAACGATTCAGTGGGTCCCATGCGGACCTATTGCCAGATATGGGCATTCGGCCACAAACCAGAAGAGCGCAGTTCGCTTCCTAAGTATCCAGGAAATGGGACCTGACTCGCAATGAATCAAAATGAAATTACTAAAGAAGCCGAATGGCTACGCCACGTTGACCTGATCGACTTTATGCAATCGGATGCGCTTCATTCTCCATGGTTCCCAGCATTCAAAAGTACGAAGTCCGAGCGGGAAGAGACGCGCTGGTTTTCTGCGCTTGTTCCGGTATCCCAGGTTTCCGTCCTGGTTTCGAACTCCCACGGGTGGGATATCGGTCCATCTGATGGCTCGCCCTCTATCTGGACACATTATGGGGGGAGCAAAGTGGTGGAACGTAGATACTGTCCTTACGGGAACGAGGAAGGTATCGAGCCCATTGTGATTTATAGGTCCTTTCACGGAATGCGGCGAGAAGGGTTGGAGTTGGCTCAGGAATTCCGGCTTTTCCACAACCTCTACGAAGACTCCAAGCGGAACCAATACCTTAAGTTCGACTCTAATGGTGATGAGGCAGTCGCAGTCCGGTATGGGGACAGCCACGTCGAGATTCTCACTGATTTACTACGAGAATTCTGTGATGCAAAGCAAATGGCGCTCGCTGTATACCTCGAGAGTTTTCGCTATAGCGAGAGGACTCTTGAGGAACTTGGACTGGAAGAGCAGCGAACCGAATGGCAGGGTGACCGCTACAAGTTTAGTCTTGCGATTGTCCCCAAAGATGGGATGTTCCAGCGGGCTGACGTCGAATCGCGCGGGCTTATGATAGGTGCGAAGAAGTATATTTTGCCCGGATCGATGCCAGCCGAAAATGACAAAGAATCAGAATCCTTCCAAGAGTTCATCATAGGTGAGGATGCTAAAGGCAGACCCGTAAAGCACTCATGTGATCCCAGCGGTCTCGCGAATTATTTCGGAAAGAACCCGGAGGCGCCCCATTACCTGACACCCGTGTTCTTTAGGCCAGAAGTGCTCGGCAAGTACTACCAGGAACCTGACAAATATTCGGTGGAAGACGGGTATCTCAGATGTGGAAGCCTTTGGGGGTTGCGGCTGGACAATGACAATCCAGATCACATAATGGTTTTCCTCGGCGATCTCGGGACTGACCTCTCAGAGAAGGAGCGCAATTATTGGTTGAACTTCAATATCTCTCCGCAAGGGCGCGGGATGAGCAAGACAACATTTAGGCGATCCTTCATGGCAGAATTTGCTGATCCATCTCGCCCTGACCACGCATTCAAGCATGTCTACACACGATTTTGTCATGAGTACCGAAAGAAATATGGGTGGGACCTCTTTTTACCTCTTCATAGTGACGATCAGCATTTTCTCACAGCGTTGCACCTTCCAGCGAATGACAATCAGGCGGATTTCGATGGTCAGTTGATAGCCTTGACCAAGATTCTTATCGATTGTCTCAATGAAAGGGAAATTGCCAAGCATGTTCAGAACATTGCTCAGGGCGACAAGGGCATTACGAAGCTTGAACACTTTTTGTTGGAGCGGTCGCTAGATGGATTTGAGAAACACATCAGATTTCTTCGGATCTTACAGGACTTGCGCTCAAAATCGGCTGCGCACCGCAAAGGTTCCGAATATGAGAAATTGATCTCTCAACTTGCACTCAAAGATGAAGGCCAGAAGGTTATATTTGGCAAGCTTCTGGTCGCGGGTTGCCGCTTTCTCGAATACCTTTTCACGAAGCTATGCGGGGGTTCAACCTCGCGAGACCAGAGCCAACCCCAATGCGGTACATCGGACAAGGAATGACCAAATAGCGAACAACGGCGGGAACCAGTAGCTCATTCAGCGGGGTGTTTGCTCTTTGCGGGCCTGTCTCGCTCTCCCTGCTCGGAAGGTTCCCGCCCGCACTAGTGATATTCCTTCCATCTATTGCCTACATTCGCCTTTTTTGGAAACCTGGGTAATATTCGAATCCCACCCCTCATTTTATCTGCCAACATCTTCCCTATGTGACGAGATCCGCAACAATAAGGTATTGTATTTCCTCATGTTATCGAAACGGAAACGATTGTGGTTGACAGCCAATAAGTTAAGCGATACTTTTCCTTTTACAACCCGCTGATTTCTCTTCTGTCATCCCGGGGGTGTTATGCAGACACTATATAACATCCCGATCATTGTTTTCCTTGTGTCTAGGTCCTTGCCTTATCGCTGCCTTTCCAATCACCATGACAGGGAGCACGGTTGTCTCTTCAATAATGCCTTAACGGACGAGTAACATGGAAGATGGGTATGCTGGTGACGTGGGAGACTTCAGTAAGTTTGCATTGCTAAAGTCGTTATTTGGCTGCGCAAATCGTACAATCGGTGTTACTTCGTTCCTCTTTCCGAACGAATCTCAACGAAACGATGGAAGGTATGTCGATAACGTCGATCAGCAACGCTTTTTTTGGCTGATGAAGGTCTTTGTAAGCGATTGAAGAAAATCTTGGCTGGTAAAAGATGTGTCGCCTCCCTCGAAAAAGCAGGATTGCTTCCGGACAGCACCGTTTATTTCTCTGAACCGCCTTACTTTCATATAAGTTATCCCAGCCAAAGCTATAAAGACAAAACAGAGAGGGAATTCCAGAGAAAACAGTGGCTGAAGAAGGCGACTAATACTGTCTTGGAATGCAGGGTGTTGTCTCTTGATCCTGACAATGGTTTGCAAGTAAAATCGTGTCCAAGGATAAGTCAAAAAAAGTCCGGCAAATTTGCCTATTATTCTGAGATTTCGGAACTATGGAGAGACAAATCTGTCTGCGTCATTTATCACCATGTCAATCGTCATGGAACACATTCAGAAGAAATTAGAGCAAGGGTTCAGGAATTGAAAACGCAAATCAAACCTTCAGGTAGGATATTTGCATTGCGCTTCTGGCCGTATAGTCCACGAACGTATTTTATCCTTACAGCGTCAGAGGAAGAAGCGAGCTGTATCATAGATCGAATTGATCATTTCTTACAGAGTGCATGCGGTAAGTTCTGGGATTGTTATCAGGAGGATGAGAACGCATAAGAGATGGCTTTGTCATCAGTATCCTTTCACCAATGCTCTAAAGTGATTGTTATGGTCGAATGTAAAGCGAGTGCATAGACGGAATAGGGTAAACTTGACAAATGCCCAGGAAGCGAATATACATGAAACACACATAAACCTTTTCCGTCCACCCATTAAGGAGGATCTATGGCTCTCCAATTAAAGGCAGTTCTCGGTAAGGCACTGCGGGAACTAGAAAAGGAACGAGTAAAGGTAGATCGACAAATTGCAGCAGTTCAGGCAGTCTTGGGAGCATCAGATAGCGAGAAATCCTCACCCGTAAAAGCCAGATCCCGTAAAACGCGAATGATGAGTGCGGCAGCAAGATGGCGCATAAGCCTGCCTCTGAAATCAGTCTACGATGTTGTGGCGGCGCCCACCTAGCCATGAAAAAACGGTGGGCAGATCGGAAGAAGGCTGATGGTTAACCAGGAAGAGAGAGGCTAAGGCTAGACCGGAAAAGGAGTGTAATTAAATGGTTACACAATCTATGCAAGGAAGTGAGTTACGGATTGCGCCATTCTTTCGTCGTTGAGGAAAGGTGAAGAGCGTATTGGCAGGGGTTATATCGACACGGCCGATCTGCATGAACTAAAGGAGAAGATCGAGACAGGTGGCCGGTTTCTTCCTACTCGAGTCTTGATCAGATCGATATCGGTGTCTAGGGGACCACTGCAAGAGCATGTCAGAAAAGCACCCACGCCAATTATGATCAAAATTGGGAGGGCAGTCTTACAGATGAGGAGGTTATACGGTACCTGCCCGCATTTAAGAGTGCCATTCAAGTTCCGGTTTACGTTCTCGGGATCGAGCTATAGCTTCCAGCCACTGACATGGATGGATTCAAGTCTGAGTTCGACCCATCGTATGACCGTGCGCTGATACGCAGGTTGAGCCTCTGCTCCTTTCCACGTCTTCGGGGTTGTCGCGCAGATGACTGCCATTGACAGCTGGAAAAAAGTTGCGATTTTATTTCTAATTGCCGGGTGGTTAGTCTACGGGAACTCTCTGGTCAATGGATTCGTCGGCGATGATGAAGATCAGATTGTCAAGAATCTCCCCTTGCATGATATCAGAAACGCAGCCAGGTTTTTCCAGGGCAGTATGTTCTATTCCGGGGGGGCTCGCACTGTAACAGGCAATTACTATCGTCCATTGGTATCAGTCCTGTGGTCAGCAATGTATAGCACCTTCGGTAGCGGCCCATTTTGTTTTCGCTTCGTTCAAATCAGTCTGCATATCACGAATAGTATATTCGTCTTCATCGTCCTAAGATATTTCCTCAGCCCATTGACCAGCATCTTCCTCTCCCTCGTATTTTTGCTTCACCCCATCAATACGGAATCAGTGATCTACATTTCAGGCTTTGGGGACGTACTCTTTTTCTTCTGGGGAATATTGGCTTTAGCTTGCGCACTTAAGAGAAATGCTTCACTGGCGACCAACTGGCTGATGGCAGCTTTTCTCTTGATGTCCCTCTTATCCAAAGAAACGGGAATCGCCTTTGTAGTGTTACTCAGCGCGGACGTTCTCCTTAGGCGGCGAGGACGCAAGCTTTTGCTCTATCCCTGCGCCGCGGTGATTAGTTACTTCATGCTCCGATTTGGACTCGGCCATATCTATCTGAATGAAGCGGCAGTGTCGCCAATCATGAAAGCGGGCATTACCGATCGACTCCTGACCATGCCCAAGGTATTTGCTACCTATCTGACGACTTTTCTGTTTCCACGTAACCTGGCGTTTGCGCAAGAATGGCTGGTGAGGTCAGCAAGCCTTCATGATTTCTGGACACCCTTAGCCGCCGGTGGGTTATTTTGTATCGCGGTAGGGTTCCTAGGAAACAGATTGCTAGGAACGAGCCAAATGCTCCGGACATTGGTTTTCTTCTTGGTGTGGTTTGGGCTGGGAATCGGGCTGCATTTGCAACTCGTTCCAGCAGATATGACCTATGCCGATCGATACTTTTATTTTCCCATGGTAGGACTGTTGGGACTGTTTGGTCTCGGAATGGAGCAACTTCCAGTCTCCAAGGAGAAAGTCCCCCTAAAGAGTATATTAGGCTCGGTACTGTTGATACTCTTGGCGGGGCGAACGGTAGCGAGAACCTTTGACTTTCGGAGCGGGTACACCCTCTATACTCACGACAGTAGAATAAACACTGACAGTTTCGCGCTGGAAAATGACTTGGGGGCGGAACTGACCAGAAGGGGAAATTACGCTGCGGCAGAAGGGCACTTGAAGAAATCAATCAGCCTCTTCCCATACTTTCTCAATTGGAACAACTTGGGTGTCGTGTATGCGAAAACGGGACAGCCCGAGAAGGCATTAGCTGCCTTTTCTGAATCCCTAAAGAATGCGCAGTTTTATGTGGCGTACGAAAATATCGCAGGATTATTCGTCTGGGTGAAAGAGTCCGATCGGGCGATTAGTTTCTGCCAAGATGCTCTCAAGAGATTTCCCGAGGACCCTAAGCTCTGGCTGTATCTGGCACTGGCTGAGTACGAAAATGGAGACAAGAAAGAAGCAATATGGGCAGCTCGGAACGCTTATGCAATTGACCGGTCCCCGGAGAGTGCCTATGTGGTTGACAGAATTGTGAGGAATATGGACATTGTTCTAAGACCCTAAATCGTCCGGACGCATCTATTCTCTTGATCTACCACCGCAACCGGAGTCTCGTGCCTTTCCAGGTTTCGCCTCACCCCTCCACACCTTGACTGACCCCGGCCACCGTATTGAAACCCACAGCTCCCAGTGCCCAGGGTCGACCTACCCGCTACACAAAGGTGTTGAAGATTCGCTTGTCAATAGGCGCGATTCCTCTGTGGTTACAGCGCATTCCGTCCTTTTCGGATTGAGCTGACATCGAGGAAGATTTCTTCCCCGACAAGGCGTTCCGATTCGGTCAACCAATTCATGCCGTTACTAGCGAAACGCCGACCGTTATCAACACCTTTGTGTAACGGCTAGAGGGTCGACCTCGATGGGGACCCGTGCAGGCCTCGAACTGGGCACCTCATTGGAGCACCACCCAGAGTTATTCTCCATACCCGGATTGCTTCCAGATTTTCCGGAGGGTATGTCCAATCTCGTCCTGAATAATGCCGCATGATTTCATTTAGGCCGTGAATCCTACTCGGGAGTTCTGTTAATTCCCGGATATGGCCGTATCCGATGACGCTTTGCAACGAGAAAGTGCATCGGCAGGGATTGCTGTCATCCCTATGTTTGGAGCAGAGCCCTGCACCATCCAAAATGGTCTCGTCGAGTCGAGAAGCGGCGCGACTCCCGTCGGCTCCGGCGATGCGGCAAGGCTCCGTCCGCCGATTCCACGCCTGAAGCCGGCGTGGCGGAGGTTCCCACCGATCTCTCCCGGGGAGTGCGCGCCTGTGGCAGGAGGGGCCTCTTTCGAGGACAGGTTCGATCGGGCGGAAGGTTGGCTTACCCCCCAGCGCGGAGCTGGACGGTGCTCCGGTTGCTCCTCGCCAGGTCCGCCTCGCGAGCGCCGGCAACCTTTACTTCCGTGGGATCGAAAAGGTATTTGAGCGGATTCACGGCGGCGCCATCGACCAGGACCTCATACAGGACGTGCGGGCCGGTCGCCAATCCCGAGATCCCGATGCGGGCGATGATCTGGCCTCGCTTCACCCATTGCCCTACCCGTACGACGATGGTGCTCGCGTGGGCGTACAGGGTCTCCACCCCCTGCCCGTGGTTGAGGAGGACCATGTTGCCGTAGTTTCCCCGGAAGCCGGCGAACGACACAACCCCGTCGGCCGCGGCTAGGATGGGGGTACCGAGAGGGGCGGCGATGTCCACCCCTTTGTGCATCTCGGGTTCACCCGTGAATGGCGACGCCCGATAGCCGTATCCGGACGTCAGCAACCCCCGTGCCGGCCAGATGCTCGGCATGGAGGCCAGCAACGCGCGCTCTCTCTCGAGGAACTCCTGGAGCTCACGAAAGCCCTGCTCGCGCTGGATGATCTCCTCCCCCAGGGCCTCCAGGTCCGATCCTTTCAGGACCGCCTGGTGGCTGGGGCTTTTGGACTCGGCCGCCCGGGATGCGGCCTGGCGGGATATCCCGGGCGCGTCCGGGGCTGGCCTGCTATCCTGGTCGGACCGGCCGTCGAGGCCGGCCAGTCTGCGCACCTGCCGATCCAGGCCGCGCAGCTTCGCCAGATCGCTCTCGAGTTGGCTCACTCTGGCGACCGCGAGGCTCCGGGTCGGCACCTGCTGGCGGAGCAGCTTCAGCTCCGGCAAGGGGACGCTCAGGGTCATGTACTGGTATAGGCAGTAGGCGAACGTGAGGAGAAAGGCCGCCGTCACCGCCGACGCCGCCACGACGATGCACGCGCTGATGTGGAACGTCCGTGCGGGTACATCCGGCTCGGAGAGGATGAGCACCGTGTAGAATCGTTTGGCCATCACCGTTTCCTGGCGATCCCCGCCGATTCCGCCGGGATCTCCTGGCCGCCCTGGCGACGGGCGCAGCGGGCCTTCTCTGGCTACCGGGCGGGGGAGCCTGACCCAGCTCGCGCGTCGAGGCGGGGCAGGAGCTCTTCACCAAACAGCAGGCGGAACGTAGCACAGGTCCAAAAGAGCTGTCAATATTAAGATGGCTCCCTGCCACCCGCCTACAGAACTGTCGCTTTCCGCTGGTCGAAAAAGGGGAAGGCCCCCTGATACTCTCACGGTGAGGCGTTATCTGAGCTCTGGAGAGGACTGGCTGGATGAAGCGCCGGTCTTCACGGGGCAGGGGGTTCGCTCAGCTTGAATGGGGTCCGGGGGGGCTGCTGCGGTTGCGAGGTCCCGCTTGACCCGCCATTCTTCGAATGGTAGCGTCCGCCTGACGCCGGATCTCCCGGGCGAGGTGCCGTGCGCTCAGCCGTCTCGGCGCCGCTCTGCTCCCTGTGGGCCGCCGCTTTCGGCGATGCGGGGTTCGGGGGGTTCATCGAGTGATTTTCCAGTGACAGACAGCAAGAAGGAAAATGGGCGCCCGGATCTCCAATCCCTGACCCCTGAGTTCCGCGCCTACACGGATTCCCGTCCATGACCCGATCCCATGTGTCGCCGCTCGCCCGGCTCTTGACGTCCGCCGCCGCCATCGAACCCTACGAGATGAAGGCGGTGGTCCTCTCGTTCATCTATTTCGCCTGCTTGATGGCCAGCTACTTCGTCCTGCGGCCGGTGCGGGACGCCATGGGCACCGTCTACGGTATGCGCCATCTGCAGGAGCTGTTCACCGGCACGTTCGTGGTCAGCTTCCTGCTCGCGCCGGTGTACGCCGGGCTGACCTCGCGGGTCAAGCTGTCGAACTTCCTCCCGTGGGTCTATGGCGTCATCGCGCTCACGATGCTGGTCTTCTACGCGCTGTTCGCGCGCGTGGCGCACGACCGGTGGGTGGCCGCCGCCTTCTTCGTCTGGGTCAGCACCTTCAACGTCCTGACAATCTCGGTCTTCTGGAGCCTCATGGCTGACACGTTTTCGCGCACCCAGGCCAAGCGGCTGTTCGGCGTCATCGCGGCGGGAGGCACCCTCGGGACCGTGGCGGGCCCGGCGGTCACGACGCTCTTCGTGAACCTGGTGGGGACGAACACGCTGCTCGTGATCTCGGCGGCCGGCTTCGTCGTAACGGCGTGGCTGGTGCGCCTGCTCGAGCGAGAAAAGCAGAAGCTGCGTGCGAGGGGCGATGCGCAGGAGACGACGCTCGATCGCACGCTGGCGGGGAATCCGTTCGACGGCTTCAGCCTGCTGGTCAAATCGCGGTACCTGCTGCTGCTCTCGCTGTTCCTCCTCTTGATGACCTGGATCTCCACGATCGTCTACTTCCAGCTGGGAGCCTTGATTTCGGACGCGTTCGCCAGCCGCGAGGCGCGCACCCAGGCCTTTGCGGCCATCGACCTCGTCGTGAACGGCGCCGCCTTTTTCATCCAGCTGTTCGGAACGGGCCGGATCATCCGCCGGTACGGGGTGACCGCGGGCTTGCTGCTGAACCCGGTCATCATGGTCATCGCGTTCCTGTCCATCGCGTTCTCACCCGTGCTGATGGTGCTCGCGGTGATGCAGGTATCCCGGCGCGTGGCCGAATACGCGGTCGCGAAGCCGACACGCGAGATGCTGTTCACGGTCGTCGATCAGGAAAGCAAATACAAGGCGAAGAACGTGATCGATACGGTCGTCTACCGGTTCGGTGATGTCAGCTCGGCCTGGTTCAGCGCGGCCGTGCTCCCGTACGGCGTGGCCGGGCTCGCCATCTCCGGCATCGTCGTCTCAGCGATCTGGTTCCCGATCGCCCTGATGCTGGGGAGACAATACGAGCACGTCCGCAGCGGAGAGCTCGTGGGTAGCGCGGCGACGTAGGAGCGCCACCGGCACGGCGGAGGTCTTGTGCCGACCGTCGTGGGCGCCAGGCCCGGTCAGTATCTCAGCTTCGGATTTCCCGGCGACTGCATCTTCTCACCCGCGGCGCCGTGGCATATGCATGGATGGTGCTCCTTGGACGCCGCGTGACCCCCGGGGACCCGCAGGAGCCCAACGCCTGGAGCCCGCAGTCCGCTAGTACCCCCGCTCCGGGTCCACCACCGACAGCATCTTGTCGCCCGCCACGTACCGGCGGACGTTCTCCTTCACCACCGCGTCCAGGCGCTCCCGCGGGACGTCGGCGCGGCCCGCGACGTGGGGGGTGATGAGGACGTGGGGGGCGCGGAAGAGCGGATGGCCGTCCGGGAGCGGCTCCGGGTCGGTGACGTCGAGGCCGGCGCCCGCCAGTTTCCTGCTCGTGAGCGCCTCGATCAGGTCGGCCGTGACGACGCTCTTGCCCCGGGCGACATTGATGAAGAGCGCGGTCGGCTTCAGGACGGCGAAGAACGTCGCGTTGAACAGCCCGGTGGTTTCGGCGGTCAACGGCGTCGCATTCACGATGACGTCCGCGGCCCGCGCGAGCGGCAGCAGCTCGCCGGGCAGCCCGACGTAGCTCACGAACTCGGGCCCCTCGTGCCCGCTGTGCCGCGTCGCGAGCACCCGCATCCCCAGCGCGTGCGCCCGTTGCGCCACCTCGGTGCCGATCCCGCCCAACCCGACCACGAGCAGCGTCTTGCCGGCGAGCACTTCCAGGCCGGCGGCCGGCGCGGCGGCCCGCGCCCAGTGCCCCGCCGCCTGCGCGGGCAGCCACACGGGGAGGCCCCGGCTGAGCCCGAACATCAGGGCCAGCACGTGCTCGGCGATGATCGGGGCCTGGACATGCTGCGCGTTGGTCAGGAGGATCTTCCGCTGGCGCAGCTCCGGGCGCGCGACGCACCCCTCGACGCCGGCGCCGCCGGTCTGGAGCCAGAACAGGTGCGGCGCGGCGGCCAGGACGGCCGGATCGCACGCGCCGATGTAGGCGTCGGCGTCCGCCACCGCGGCGAGCGTCTCCGCGCGATCCTCCGCCAGCACGATCTGGACGCCCGGCGCAGCGGCCCGCAGCTCCGCGATGCTGGCCCCGAGCCCCAGGGCGGCGCTGACGACGATCTTTCTCGGCGGCTTCCAGCCCGGCACCTGGCGGACCGGCGTGCTCGCCTCAATGAGCCGCAGGTCCGACAGCACCGCGTGTTCCGAGGGCGCCGCCGGCTCCGCCGCCTGCGCCACCCCCATCGCGCCCGACACGACAACTATGATCGCAGCCGCGAGCGCCCACCCTCCAGCCGCCACACGTGATCGATCCATCGATGTCCTCCAGGCCTTCGGAGGCACAAGGCCACGCGGATCCCCAACGGGGCAACCGAGATGTCTGCGGCGGTGATCCGCTTTCTCTTTCCGGTCTCCCCTGTAGTGCCGCGCCGCATGCGAAGCCCGTCTGCGCTTTCGTTGCCCGAAGACTATTCCCGGCGCGCCACTGCGATGTCAGGAGAGGAACTTATCCTTCGACTGTTTCCCCGTCAGACTCTCGATGGCGATCCTCCATACCCGGATCGTGTCGAGGCTTTCCGCAGTAAACGTCCAGTCCCTCCCCGAGTAGTGGTGCATGATCTGATTGAGTCCCGAGATCTTTTCGGCGGGGTCAATCAATTCCCGGACAACGCCATATCCAATCACGCTCTGAAACGAGAAGGTCCATCTGCATGGATTACTGTCATTCGTTACTATGCGAACATCATGCTCGAATTCAAAGCAGGCCCGATTATTGGCAGTCAGGAACTCGATCTTCCTTCCTTCTTTCGCGGTATGAAAATAGACCGCCGCCCCATCGTACCCGAAGGATACGGGAAGAACATAGGGGGTGTTGTCCCGCGCCAGTCCCAATCGGCATACCTGGGATTTCTGGATAACCTGCGAAATGAGTGCCTGGTCGGTAATTTCCTTGTCCGTGCGTCTCATCCCGATCTCCAAGTGTTGGAAGGGCACCATGCGTCAGGGGCTCTTGTGAACTACGCTCCTGTTCTGGCATGTGAAGGATATATGGTGAACTCCAGGACAAAGAGGTCCTGATGGCCGATCCGTACCTCGGGGAGAGCCTTCCTGGATGCCGCGCTCCCGATCGCTGCGTCCTGCCACGCGGGGACCGTGAGAATGTCCGGAGCGGCCAATTCATAGGTGGCGAGAAATCGCTCCTCCCCGGGGCCGGCGCCATATAGTTTGCGCTCTTCCGTCATGATCTGCGAGGTCGCGTCATCCCTCTCGTACAGGCGTGCCCGGAGGACTCCCGGAATGCTGCAGACCGTTGGCAGATGCTCGGTGCCGCACCACTCGGTGACGCGGTCGCTCCCGGACCCGGCGGTAAAGCGGACGGCCAGATAGTAGGGGGCGTCAGTGGGCAGCACTTCTCCGGCATGTTGTCGGAGGCTGTAGATGGCCCGCACGGAGTTCCGGTAGTGGCTCAGGGCTTCCCGGGTCCGCGGGTCGGGCTCATTCATGGATTGATGGTAGGAGTTGCCCGCCAGATCGGAGGCCGCCGACGTTTCATAGGCGATGAGAAAACCGGGCGCCCCCTCCATTCCGACATACCGGTGCCCCACGTACCATCCAGGGGTATTGATGCGCAGGGTCATATGCTCCCTGCTGTGCCAGTCCCGGAACGTCGGAATGAATTCGTGGTCGATGTCCGTCCAGATGCCCAAGAGACCGCGGAGGACCTGGCTATTCACGTTCGCCCCTTCGGGTTCTCTTCCCGAACTCATTCCGTCTGATAGCAGGCGACAATCTCGCCGAAATAGAGCGTGTGGTAATCCTTTTTCGGATAGATTTCATCGAGCTCCCTGTCCAGCATTTTTGGATCCAGGGCACTCTTGTACAGCCGTCGACACTCGTAATGGTAGCCCGGGATATCGAGCACCGGGGAACTGACCTTCTGGGCGTTCCGCGTGGCGAGCTTGCACTCCTTGAGCTTGTCGACCGTCCGGCCGGACATCGAGCCGCAAAACTCAAGCTCTTTTCGCATGTCCGTCGTCGGCACGCTGATCGTGAAGCTCTCCGCACCTTCCATCAGCCCGAAGGTGTGCCGGCTGTTGCGCACGGCGACCATGAAAACAGATCGCCGCCAGAGAATTCCGACGAGGCCCCAGCCGATGGTCATCACATTCGTCCGGCCACCGGACGTGACGGTCAGAAACGCTCCCTCCTGGATGTGCTTCATGATGGGCGGGACGATGTCAAATTCATTTACCTTCTTCATAGGGGATCTCCGTTTCGGAAAATATCTCACCGCCAAGGCGCCAAGCATGGCATGGCTGGGATGACCAGAATGCCAAAGGTCTGGAACCGCGTCACGTCCCCTGGGGGACCGTTCCGGTGCCCCGAATCACAGTCGCCGGACTCCAGGGACTGTGGAGCCTTGGCGTCATGGCGCTTGAACCGTTCTTTCAGTTCAACGCCAGATGGAATGCAATCTCTATATCAAAATCGCGAACACATAACAATTCAAATCACCCCCGCTCCCTGACCTCATGGTTCGCTCCATTGAAATTCCTGCCCGGGTGGTTCGGCTTTGCATATTCTGGGCGGCTCGCCTGGACGAACCCCTTGCGCCTGACCCGCTTCCGGCGCAGAATCGGGCGGCGAGAATGACCCGTCCCCCGGAAAGGAGGAAGATCCGTGAATCCGTACGCTAAGTTCCTCGAGGGTCGCGATCCGCTCAAGGTGGCGGCTGCTACACCGGCCAGGATCATCGCGCTGATCCGAGGACTCACACCCCGGCAACTGGCCAAACGCCCCGCGCCGGGGAAATGGTCGATCCAGGAGATCGTCAGTCATCTGGCCGATACGGAAACGGTCATGTGCTGCCGGGCGCGCTGGATCGCCTTCGAGGAAAATTTTACCCTCGTTCCCTTCGACCAGGAGAAGTGGGCGGCGGGCCGGGCCCGCGAAAAAGAGCCACTGGCGGAGACCCTGGAGCGCCTTCGCGTACTGCGCCGGTCACAGCTTCGCCTGTTCCGCCACGCATCCCCGGAGGAGTTTCAGCGTGCCGGCTTCCACCCCGAGCGCGGTGCCGTTACGCTGCGCGAGCAGCTGGAGACGCTCGCCGGTCACGACCTGAATCACCTGGCGCAGATAGAGCGGCTGGCAGGGCAGCAGCGGACCGGGCGGTAGAGCGCTTCCGCCCGGGCGGACGACGAGGTGCGTGCGCCGAGTTGCCGCCGTCCGGCATGACAAGGAGCCCTGTGAGACGCGCGTCGGACCTTCTGGGGCCGCTGAGGCCGTCATTCCTCCTCCTGCCGCCCGCGTGCGTGGCGGCCGGAGCGGGCTCGGCCTTCTGGCGCACGGGACGCCTCGATTGGGGGGCGGCCCTCCTGGTGCTTATGGGAGCCCTGTGCGCCCACGCCTCGGTGAATTCGCTCAACGAGTACTCCGATTTCCGGACGGGCGTCGATTCGCGGACGACCCGCACCCCGTTTTCCGGGGGAAGCGGCACCCTTCAGCGCCGTCCGGAGCTGGCCGGGTACGCCCTCGGGGTCGGACTCGCACTGGCGTCGATCACTGCCGTCATCGGCGCATATTTCGCGTGGCTGGTCGGCCCGGGCATCCTCCCCATCGGCCTCGTCGGCCTCGGGGCAGTGCTCCTGTACACACCGTGGCTCAACCGGAGCCCGGCCCTGTGCCTTATCGCCCCGGGTCTGGGCTTTGGCACCTGCATCGTCATGGGGACGGACTTCGTTCTAGGTGACGGATACTCGTGGGCCGGCTTCTTCGTCTCCTTGGTCCCGTTCTTCCTGGTGAACAACCTGTTGCTCTTGAACCAGTTCCCGGACGCCGGCGCGGACCGGGCGGCGGACCGGCGCCACCTTGTCATCGTGTGCGGGTTTCGCACCGGCGCCGTGGTCTATGCCCTGTTCAATGCCGGGGCCTTCCTTTCGCTGGCCGCCGGCGTCTGCCTGCAGCTTCTTCCATTCCCTGTCCTGATCGGACTGGCCACGATCCCGTTGGCCGCGCTCGCCTCGCACGGTGCGTTTGCGCACGGGGAAGAGATTCCGAAGCTCGTTCCATCCATGGCGATGAACGTGGTGCTCACGCTCGTCACGCCGTCGCTCGTGGCGATCGGTCTATTCCTGGCACGCGCATAGAGGGGAAAGCTGCTGGAGGCGGCGGGCCGGGTCCGGGAGCGATTTGGCGAGTCAGATCTCTCGCTCCGCCTTCGCATGCGAGGGACGGGCGGCGACATAGCTGCCCACGACGAGGAGGGCCGCCATCGCCTGGGCAGCCAGGGTCTCGACCGAGGGAAAGACGGAGAACCAGAGCCCCATCCAATCTGGCAGAAACGAGGCCAGGGATGGGATGGTGGTGGTCGGGATCCAGTGGGCCAGCTGCATCTCCTGGGCCTGCTCGCCCACCATGACCAGGAGGACGCACCCCAGCAGGATGCCGGTGAGGACGAGCATCTTCCGGTAGGGCAACCGCCGGTGAGCCAGAAACGTGAGCGCCCCGACAATGGCTGTGAGGAGGAGTCCCAGCAGGGCGCCGCCCGCGACCAACCTGCCGCCCATCCGCAAGTAATAGCTCTGAAGGAAGAGCACCACCTCGAAGCCTTCCCGGTAGAATGATGCGAACCCCAGCAGCCCCAGCCCCCAGATGAGGCGCCCCCGGGGAATCTGGGAGGCGGCCGCATCCCGAAGCAGCGCTTGCTTCTTCCGGGTATGGCGGGAAATCCACCCGGCCCAGTACACCTTGTGGAAAAACCAGTTCATGACCAGCAAAAGCACCAGGACGGCCAGGAGGCCCGTCGCCGCCTGCAGCGCGAGTGCGGATACCTTCTGCGTCAGGTCGCCGACGATCCGCACGGCAATGCACCATGTGACTACAGTCGCCAGGAATCCGATGCCTGCGCCGGCCGCGACGGGTCGACGATGCCGGTGGAGACGGCCGGCCATCCCGGCGGTCACAGCCGCGAGCACCAGGATAGATTCCAGCCCTTCGCGGAACACCAGGACGCCGATGGAGAGGAGGGCCGCTGCCTGGCTCAGCTGGGGAGCGGTCGGATCGGGACTGCCATGGGCGGTGACGCCCTGCCAAACCAGCACGCCGGCCACAAGGCCTGCGGCGATCAGCAGCAGGCTCTGCAACAGCATCCGCATTCCTCGTGGGGTTGAGGGCGGACGGCGGCGGGTGTCGCGGTTCGATTCCGGCGCGCGGTTACGCTCTCCGCCGCGCGGCGCGGACTCTCGGGTAGCCGGGGCCTCGTCCGCCTCTGCGCCTCGACCCGTAACCGCGCCGGAATGGTCGTGCTCTTTCATGGCTGACGCCGAGCCTCCCGGCCTACTCAAGCAGCGTGGCGATGTCCTGGACATGTTCTGTTTCGACGGCAATCTGTTGCCGGATGAAATCTTCCAGGAAGGGGTTGCCGGTCACGCGTGGAAGGAACTCCGTGTACGCATCCAGCGCCTCTCGCTCGAACTCCAGGGCCTCGGCCAAGGCCTCCTGGAGGCGCAAGGGCCCGCCGGAAAGCGACAGCGTGATGTCCAGGCGCGGCGTGTCCCCCAAGGCGCGAATCTTCGTGGCGATCGCCTCCGCATGCTCGATGGTCTCCTGGCGCGCCTGTTCGAAAAAGCGCTCGGCAGCGAGACGCTCCGCCCCGCGCAGGCGGTAGCGCAGGTGGAAGTAGCGAAGGAAGGCCTCGACCTCCTCGGCTAGGAGGCGGTGCAGCTCGTCCAGCAGATCGACGTTTCGATGTTCCATGGGATTGGGCGCTCAAACGCTGGACTGGAACTCGTCCACGAGACACGGGCCGTCTTTGCAGACTTCGCAGCTCTTCCCGTCAGGGCATGGAGGGCACGGTCCGCGGAAGCGGTGGAAGCGCGCCAGCAAGTCCTGGGCGAGCGCGTCGTCGGACAGCACGAATTGCACGAATTGCAGCAGGCGCTCGCTGGTGGGATGGCTGATCAGGTGCTCCACCTTGCAGCTGTCGATCTCCGCCTGCTCGGGCGGGACGCCCAAGACCTCTGCGAGGAAGGCCCGCACGGTCGCCTTCTTGGCCAGGACCCGCTGGGCAATCGAGAGACCCTCGGGGGAGAGCTTCACCATTCGGTGCGCGTCTGTCACCACGAGCCCCCGCTTCTTGAGGGGCCGGAGATTGATGGACACGCTGCCTCGGGTGATTCCCAGTTGGCGCGCAATGTCCGAGACCCGTGCCCATCCGCCGTACTCTGCGCCACACGCCAGAATCGCCAGCAGATGGTGAGCAGCGCTGTGGGTCAGCTCGTTCGCTTCAAATTCTTTCCAGATCTCCATTGTGTGTATATATATGTCAAGTGTTAGATATGTCAATCATAAATTTTAATAGCAAAATATACTCCACAGAAAATTTCCATCCAAGCCTACAGATTTTGCCGTTTAGTTGGCTGGATATGAATAAAATCGCATGCACTTCAACCTGATGCAATATAGAGAACGAAAAATGAACTGACGAGACCGCGACCCAAATATCGACAACAGGTCCGCTTGGAATGTTGAGCCTTCGCCTCCCCTAAGACGCCCCGTGAGATGAGTTGAGATTTAGACCTCTGCGGTTCGGTTTGGCCGACTTCCCGGCCTGTCAGGAGCGTCGTGCAACTCAAGTGAACGCCTCAGTCAAGCTGTGTGAGTCCTGCCCAGATGACGCGGATTCCCTACCCGCTACACAAAGGTGTTGAAGATTCGCTTGTCAATAGGCGCGATTCCTCTGTGGTTACAGCGCATTCCGTCCTTTTCGGATTGAGCTGACATCGAGGAAGATTTCTTCCCCGACAAGGCGTTCCGATTCGGTCAACCAATTCATGCCGTTACTAGCGAAACGCCGACCGTTATCAACACCTTTGTGTAACGGCTAGGCGGATTCCAGGAGCGGGGAAGGGTCCTGGCTCCGCCGGGTGAGGCGAGGGCCCAAAGCGCGGACTGCGTCGATCCCGGGTGCACGCCGAGGGATCGGGATCGCACGCGCATGAACCATGGGGAACGCGTGAACCTCGATGTTCACGGGCCCTCCAGTGCCTTTGCGCCAAGGCCTCGAATGCCAAGACATTCACGTATTGCGCCGGTCACGCACCCATTGTTTCTTAGGTGATGCTTTGAAGATAAGTCTGTCTCACTAGGTTGCAGGAGTGACGTGTTTGTCTCAGAAAATATAAAATTTCGAGAACATTATTTATTGCACTTGACTAACATGTGCCTTGGGAAAGTGAGATCCAGGCGCAAGTCGCAGCTCAGCGCTCTTGCCCACAACCTGCTGCGGAGCTTTCAGCTCCGAACACTCGCCATCCTGAAAAGATACTCGTGTACACGGACCTACACCGATACTCTCGTCGGCAAGCGGACGCGCTGCGCCCTCCTGATTCCTGGCGCGGGATCCAGAGAGGGCATGGGGAGGCGCCAGGTCCTGCGAATGACTGCGAGCACGATTATCCGAGCACTTCATGAGCGCGTTGCGCATGCGTGAGCCGCCTGAATCATTCTCAGATTGGGGGTTGCGGGAGGCCAGATGGGCTACAGTTTCCTGCTGATTCACCTGGCAACGCTGGTTGCCATCTACGGAATCCTCTCCATTTCGCTGAACCTGATCATGGGGGTGACGGGCCTGTTCGACATGGGCCACGCGGCGTTCTTTGGTATCGGGGCGTATACGACTGCAATACTCATGACCCAGCTGGATGTGCCGTGGATCCCCTCGATCGCCCTGAGCTTTGTGCTGGCGGGGTTGATTGCCTGGGTGGCTGGAATCCCAACGCTCAAGCTTCGCGGGGACTATTTCGCCGTCGTAACCATGGCGGTGGGCGAGATAGCGCGCTCCGTGTTCCGCAACTGGATGGACGTCACCCGCGGGCCGCTGGGTATCCCCAACATCCCGCACGCCAGCTTCCTCGGGGTCACCTTCGCGCCCGGGATGCCCTTCCTCGGCCTGGCGTTTTTCTTTCTGGCGCTGATGCTCTTCGTCTCGCAGCGTCTCATCTTCTCCCCGTTCGGCCGGATTCTAAAGGGCATACGGGACGATGAAGGCGCCGGGGTCGAAGCGCTCGGAAAGGATTCCTATCGGCATAAGATGCGGGTGTTTGTCATCGGCTCCGGCATGGCGGGCATCGCGGGGTCTCTCTTCGCGACCTATATCGGATACATCGATCCCAGCACGTTTACGCTCTGGCTGACCAATTTCATTCTTCTCATCATCATCCTGGGGGGGAAGGGCAACGCCATCGGAGCGGTCGTTGCCACGGCCCTGTTTGTCTTTCTGCGCGAAGGCGTTCGGTTCCTCGGTCTCCCCACGTCGATTGCGGCGCCCCTCCAGCAATGGATATTCGGTCTCCTGCTCATTCTGGCAATGCTGTTTGCGCCACGGGGCATCGTCCCGGAGCAGACGGACCGCTGGAGGCCGCTGCCGACGCCGCCGCCGGGATCCTCTCTCCAGGGGAACGGAAGATGAGCCTCCTCCGCACCGAGGGATTAACCAAGAGATTCGAGGGGTTGTGTGCGGTTGATCATGTGTCCTTTGAGGTTCCCAGCGGGATCATTCTGGGGCTGATCGGCCCGAACGGGTCGGGGAAGACCACCCTGTTCAACTTGATCACCGGCTTCTCCGACATTACGGCCGGCCAGGTGTATCTTGCCGACCGGCCCATCGGCGGTCTGCCTGCTCACACGATTGCTGAGATGGGCGTTGTGCGGACCTTCCAGCTCGTGCGGGTGTTCCAGAGCATGACCGTGATGGAGAACATGATGCTGGGGTACAAGGGACATGTGGGGGAGTCCCCGTGGACGGCCGTCCGCCGCGGACACGAGTACGCCCGACAGGATGCGACGGCGGTTGCCAAAGCGTACGAGCTGCTCGATGTGGTGGGTCTCAGGCAGGCTGCCAACGAGCGCGCGGAGAACCTCCCGTACGCGGAGCAGAAGATGGTGGAGATCGCGCGGACGATGATGGGCGATCCCCAGCTCATCATGCTGGACGAGCCCGCCTCGGGAATCGCGCCGGCCCTGGTGAACGAGCTGCTGGATTACATCCGGCTTCTCCGACAGCGGCAGGGCAAGACGATCGTAATCATCGAGCATGACATGCGGGTGATCATGAATTTGTGCGATCGTATCGTTGCGCTGGATCATGGGGCGAAGATCTGCGAGGGCTCCCCCCAGGAGGTTTCGAAGGACCCCGGCGTGATCGAAGCGTATTTGGGTGGAGGCTAACCAATGAGTCCGACGCAGCCGCCCACAAGCATCCTGGACGTGAACGGCTTGGTGGCGGGATACGGAGCGACCACGGTTCTGCACGGCGTGTCCTTCAAGATCGGTGCAGGACAGATCGTGACGTTGATCGGCGCGAACGGGGCGGGCAAGACCACCACGCTGCGCAGCGTGTTCGGGCTGACCAAGATTCGTAAAGGAAGCGTGGTGCTTCTCGGGAACGAGCTGGTCGGGTGTCGGCCGTCCGTCATTGCCCAGCGCGGACTCGGCTTTGTCCCGCAGGAGCGGAGCATCTTCCCGACGTTGAGCGTGCGCGAAAACATGGAGATGGGCGGGTACCTGCTGAGGGCGGCGGAGCTCGGCACCCGCATCGAGTATGTCACCAACTTCCTGCCCACCCTGAGAGATCGGATGAACCAGCAGGCGGGGACGCTGAGCGGCGGCGAGCGGCGCATGCTCGCCATCGGGCGCGCGCTGATCGCCAGGCCGAAATTGCTCATGCTGGACGAGCCGTCCCTCGGCTTGGCCCCGAAGGTTGTGGACTCGGTGTTTGAGCGGGTGAATGCCATTCATGAAGATGGCGTCGGCATCCTCATCGTGGAGCAGAACGCACGGCGAGCCCTGGGGATCGCGGACCATGCCTATGTGCTCGAGCTGGGCCAGATCCGGATTGAGGGGGCCGGGCGGGATCTCCTGGACGATCCGGGCGTCCAGAAGGCCTACCTCGGCGGATGAGTCGGCGGGAGAGCGACGGAGGGCGGAGCCGTACGAGGCCGCCATTGCCCACACACACACGAGAAGGAGGGAAGACACTATGTACAAGAAGCTCGGCATGCTCATGGCCGCCCTGGCGCTTGGAGGGCTGACGCTCGGCGTCCCGCCCTCCTGGGGGGCGGCCCCCGTCAAAATCGGGTTCAGCGGTCCACTGACCGGGGACGGGGCCTACTACGGGGAGGCGTCGAAAGAGGGGATCGAGCTGGCCGTGGAAGAGATCAACAAGGCCGGCGGGATCAAGGGGGCGCCGATCCAGGTCATCTACGAGGACGATCGGAACAACACGGCCGACGCCCAGACGGTCCTGCTCAAGCTGGCGCAGATCGACAAGGTCCCGATCATCATCGGCATCAACACCAGCTCCGTCACCATGGCGACCTGCAAGAAGGCCCAGGAGCTCGGGGTGGTGCAATACTCGATTGGCTCCAACCCGAAAATCGGGCAATCGTGCAGCGACTACACCTTCCAGCTCCAGGGCAACGACCTGGAGCAGGGGCTGGAGTTCGCCAAGATCGCCCAGGCGCTCAAGCTCACCAAGGCTGTGGCGGTGTACATGAACAATGACTACGGCATCGGAAACAAGAACGCCTTCATCGATTCCGCCAAGAAGGCGGGCATCCAGGTCCTGGGAGAGGTGCCGCTCCAGCCGGAAGGGAAGGACTACCGCACCGAGGTGCTGCGGGTCAAGAGCCTCAACCCCACTGTGGTGGCCTTTGTGGCTTACGGAGCCGAGGGCTCGATTTTCTTGCGGCAAGCCAAGGAGCTTGGCCTGGAGGCTCAGTTTGTGGGCGATACAAATTGGGGCGACGAATCGATGTGGAAGCTGGCCGGCGACGGTCTGGTGGGAATGATCGCCCTCCAGGCGGGCGCCCACACCTCGCCTGCGTACCGGAAGTACGCAGCCGCGTTCCGGGCAAAATACAAGAAGGATCCCTCCATCTGGTCCGAGTATTTCTATGATGAGATCTACCTGGCCGCCAAGGCTATCGGGCTGGGTGGGGACACCGGCGCGGGCATCAAGGAGGCCACCAAAAAGGTCTGCGCGAATTTTGTCGGGGCATCGGGTCCCAAGCAGCTGGACGCACACAACTATGTCCGCTGGAGTTTCGACTGGGTGAAATGGACGTCGGACGGGAAGCTCGTCCCCGTCAGCAAGTAGAAAGATCTCTGGGGGGCGAGGCCGGCCGGGTCGACCTCGCCCCTTCTGCCCGGCGGGACCGCAACCCAGGGGGGACACCTGCACATGCAACTCTCGAGCGATGTGTTGCTGCAACTGCTTTTTAACGGCCTCGTCGCGGGTGCGACCTACGCCGTCGCCGCGGTTGGCTACCACATGGTCTACGGTGCGCTCAAGTTTGTGAACTTCGCGCATGGCTCCGTGGCGGTGTTCGGCGCCTACATCGCGTGGTCCTTCTCCGTAGGCTTCTTCCACTTGGGTCTGGTGCCCGCGGCTGTTCTGGCGGTCGTACTGACTGGGCTGCTGGGCATGTTCATCGAGCGGGTGGCATACCTGCCGCTTCGCAACGCGCCCAAGCTGGCCCCCATGGCGACCGCCATGGCGGTGGCGCTGATGCTGGATGCGACGATCATGATGGTCATCGGCTCCGACATCAAGCGGTTCAATACGCCGGTGGTGCGCGGTATTCAGTTCGGTCCCATCCTGGTGACGCCGGTGGAGCTGGCGATTCTCGGTATGAGCGTCTTGTTCCTGGTGGCGGTGTGGCTCCTGCTGTCTTTGACACGCTTGGGGAAAGCCATCCGGGCGGTGGCGGACAATCCGGACTTGGCCCAGGCGTGCGGAATTCACTCGGATTGGGTCATTTCCGCGACATTCGGCATCGGTTCGGCCCTCGCCGCCGGGGCGGGCGTCCTGATCGGGGTTGACGTGGCACTCCAACCCACCATGGGCTTTGTGATCATGGTGAAATCCTATGCCGCGGTGGTGCTGGGCGGGATGGGAAATGTGGTGGGGGCGATGATCGGCAGCCTCATCATCGGATTGGCCGAGAATCTGGGCGTGTGGGTTATCCCGCCGGTGTGGAAGGACGCGATCGCCTACAGCATCCTCATCATCGGCCTGTTCATCCGGCCAACCGGCCTCTTCGGGAAAAAGGAGGAGATCTCCGCCACGGTGCTCGGCGGGTAGGCTGCGGAACTCGGATCGATCCGAGGCGCTCCGCCGCCGGGCAGCTGGCGCGTCGGCCTGGGATCATTCCCGCAGGTGCGCGTGTCCTGTTCCAATGGTTCGCATCGTCAATCGGCCCTCCCGGGGCCGGCCCGAGAGCCCGGCCTGTGCCCCCTGGCGGCGGGGTCCCCGGCCGGCCGGCCTCCCTCGCGCCTCAGCGCGGCAACGGGTCGACGCCGTGGCTGTCCGCGACTCGCCACCGGCAGCACCCCCCCGTCCACGGCGCGACGCGCCCGGGTACCCGCCCGCCGGGTGGGTTCGGGCCGGGCGTCTCCGGGTACCCAGCCGGGTGTCCCCAGGACAGGGTGGGTGTGGTCGCGGGGCACGGCGGGATGGCCGCGGGGGCGGTAATCATCGTGCGCGATTTTCCGGGACGGGACACGAGGAGGGAGGCCGGGGATTCTCTTCGGACCGGTGGCACGGTGAGGGGGTGATTGGCGCTCTTATCGTGCTGGCGTGACCTTGTACGGAGGTGTATACATGAAGAAACTGGGACTCGAGCGTGCACTTGTGGACCGCGGTATCTACAGCCACGCCGTGGCGCGGTTTCGCGACGCCGGGATCGGATTGCCGACGTTCGCGCAGCTCGCGGATCCGTCGCGAATTCCGCCTCAGACGAAGATCACGCTCGCCGGCGTGGACCCCGACGAGCCCCATCCGCTCAACCTCTTTCGGGTGCATTGGTACAACGGGGCGGATCGTCGGAGGCAGGTTGCAGTCCCCGAGCACGTCGTGCTGCCGAAGGCGCTCACCGGAGTCGATGCGCAAATCGTCCTTGCGTTGGGTGACCGCTTCCCCATGATCCGCGCACACAAGGTGCTGGCCGCCTATGGATGCCTCGCCCCGCGGATCATTACGGGCCAGTTCGATCCGACGGTCCACCGTGCGGTCTGGCCATCCACGGGGAACTATGCCCGGGGCGGCGTCGCGATCAGTCGTATCATGGGGTGTCGCGGGATCGCCGTCCTGCCGGAGGGCATGAGCCGCGAGCGTTTCGCCTGGCTGGAACGCTGGGTCGCCGATCCGGCGGATATTATCCGGACGCCGGGGACCGAGAGCAACGTCAAAGAGATCTATGATAAATGCCGCGAACTGGAATACGATCCAGAGAGCGTTATTTTCAATCAGTTCTGCGAATTTGGAAATTACCTGGTGCACTACGCGTGCACCGGGCGGGCGCTGGAGCGCGTGTTCGAGGCGCTACACGCCGCCGACCAGGAGTTGCGTTTGCGAGCGTTTGTATCCGCGTCGGGTTCGGCCGGAACACTGGGTGCCGGGGATTACCTGAAGGAACAGTGTGGGTCGTTGATCGTGGCGGTGGAATCCCTCGAATGCCCGACGATGCTCTACAACGGTTTCGGCGAGCACAATATCCAGGGGATCGGCGATAAGCACATCCCGTTCATTCACAACGTTATGAACACCGATGTTGTCGCCGCGATCTCCGACAAGAGTACCGATCAGCTCGACGTGCTCTTCAATACGCCGATTGGCCGCGACTACATGCTCCACCGGCGGCACGTGCCGCCCGCTGTTGTGAAGTTGCTGCCGGCGCTCGGTCTCTCCAGCATCTGCAATGTGCTCGCCGCGATCAAGATTGCGAAGTACTTCGGCATGGGCCCCCAGGATGTGATCATGACCGTTGCGACCGACGGTGCCGCGATGTACGACACCGAGCGGGACAAGGCCCTGCGGAAGTACTATCCGGCCGGATTCAACGAGGTGGGGGCGGGTGAAACGTTCGGCGAGCACCTGCTCGGCACCGCCACCGACCACCTGCTCGAGACCTCGTGGATCGACCGGAACCGCATCTTCAACTTGGGTTACTTTACCTGGGTCGAGCAGCAGGGGGTGTCGATCGGCGAATTTTCGACGCGGCGAGACCAGGGCTTTTGGAAGGAGTTGCGCAAGATCATTCCGGTCTGGGACGAGATGATCGAGGAGTTCAACGCGCGCACAAAAGCGGTGGGGGCTCAATGAGTCCACGGGCGATCGCCATCGTCTGCGCGGGATGCGGCGCGGCCGCGTCCCCCAACGATCCGTTTCCGTTCCGGTGCGCCAACGCCGGGACGGGCGACGTGGACCACGTGATGACCGTGGAGCTTGATCCGGCCGGGGTGCGGTTTCCCGCGGAGGGGCCATCCAACCCGTTTCTCCGTTACCGTGAGCTCTTCTCCTCGTACGACATGGCCCGTGCGCACGGTTTAAGCGATCGGGACTACGTGGAGATCGTCGAACGGCTGGATGCCGCAATCGCGCGCGTGGATGCGCGCGGCTTCGCGGTGACCCCATTCGGGCGCAGCTCGGCGCTGAGCGACCGCCTGGCGTTTGGAGCGACAGCGGGCGTGTGGGTCAAGGATGAGACCGGCAATGTCTCGGGATCGCACAAAGCCCGCCACCTGATGGGGTTGTTGATCCATCTGGAAGTCGTCGAAAGGCTTGGCCTGGCTGCGCCCCGGCACGGGGAAGGGTCGCCTCTTGCAATCGCCAGCTGCGGCAACGCCGCCCTGGCGGCGGCGGTGGTGGCGCGCGCTGGCGGCCGCCCGTTGGAAGTCTTCATTCCGACGACGGCAGACCCCACGGTGGTCGCACGCCTCGACCAGCTGGGCGCGCGGCTTACCGTGTGCCCGCGCGAAGACGGAGTGCCCGGCGATCCCACCTACCATCGCCTCCAGAAGGCGATCCGCGAGGGGGCGCTGCCGTTCACATGTCAGGGTCCCGACAACGGCCTCACGATCGAGGGCGGCAAAACGCTTGGCTATGAGATCGCCTCGGATCTTGCCAGGAGCGGGATGCGCCTCGATCGCCTGTTCATCCAGGTGGGTGGCGGGGCGCTGGCCAGTGCGTGCGTCCAGGGGTTGCAGGACGCCATCAGATTGGGCGCGCCTATCTCGATGCCGCGGATCCATGCGGTCCAGACACAAGGGGGCTACCCCTTGAAACGGGCTTACGATCGGGTTGTTCAGCGGATTGGGGCGAATGCGCTCCCGGCGGTCGTAGAGGAGGCGCTGCGCTATGCGGCCACACACCGCTCACAGTTCATGTGGCCCTGGGATACCGAGCCCAAGAGCATCGCCCACGGCATTCTCGATGACGAGACTTACGATTGGTTGGCGGTGGTCAGGGCGATGTGTGTCACCGGCGGTTTTCCCATTGTGGTGTCCGAGAAGACGCTGATCGAGGCCAACGCCCTGGCGAGGACGACGACTCCTGTCAATGTTGATCACACCGGGTCTTCCGGACTGGCCGGATTGCTGCATCTGCATCAGACTGGCGGCCTTCGGGCCGACGAGACTGTGGCGGTCCTCTTCACCGGGGTCCGCCGTTGACGATCTCGCAGAGAGAAGGGGGTCAGGAATGAGAAGCTTTATGGGTCGGGACATCCTGTCGCTCAAGGATTTCGAGCGCGCTGAGTACCTCCGCGTGTTCCAGGTTTGCGATGACCTCGCACCCTGGGCCCGCGACCGGCGAAATGGGGATTTGCTGAAGCACAAGACCTTGCTGACCGCATTCTACCAGCCGAGCACGCGGACACGGCTGGCCACCGAGGCCGCCATGCACCGGCTGGGGGGGCACGTCCTCGGATTCTCGGACGCCAAGATGACCCGGGCTGGCGACTTCTACCAGGAGTCGATAAAGGACACGGTGCACATGCTGGAGTACTACGGCGATGTTATTGCCATGCGCCATTTCCAGCAGGGCGCGCCGCATGAGGCTGCCAGATGGGCGTCCGTGCCCGTCATCAACTGCGGCGACGGTTGGGGCGAGCATCCGACACAGGTCCTGACCGATCTGTACACAACCTGGAAGGAATTGGGCACCCTTGACGGATTGCGATTCTTGCTGGTCGGCGACATGCGTATGCGGACGATGCACTCGATTCTCTATGCGATGTCTCAGTTCGACGCGGAGGCGTTCGTCGTCTCGCCGCCCTCCATGTCCCTGCTGCCCGAGTTCAAGGCCGAATTGGACGAGCGGAGCGTTCGCTACCGCGAAGTCGCCACAGCCGAGGAAGTGGTCGGCCAGGCCGACGTGATCTATATGGAGCCGGTAGTGCAGGCCGATTACACGAAATCGCGCGACGAGCGCGCAAGCGAGCTGGGGCTTACCCCGGTTGCCTATAAGGTAACCCGGCAGATGCTGCACGAGCGGGGCAAGCGGAGCGCCATCTTGCTCCACTCACTGCCCCGGATGGATGAATTGCCGGTCGATGTGGACGCCACCCGCCACGCCCGCTACTGGATCGAGGCCTTTAACGGTGTGGTCATGCGGATGGCACTGCTGGCGCTCGTGCTGGGCGCGGTCGAATAGCGACCGCGTCGGCGCGCGCGTGATCTGATCACTAGTGTAGTGCGTCGGAAATCTCTTGACGTTTCGTCACCCCGGCGAAAGCCGGGGTCCAGACCGTGAAATGAATCAGAAGGTGGCACCCTGGATGCCGGCTTTCGCCGGCATGACGGCCTCGCAAGAGTAAAAAAGCGTTTGACGCATTACACTAGGAAGGAGCGAACGAAGGAGGAGGTCGAAACCGTCCTTCGCTGGGCGGTCTGTTCCGGCAAGGTATCTGGCGTGTGCCGCCACGGCGTAGATTTCGGTGTCCTGCCGGGGATGGTTCCGGACGGGCAGGTACATCGAGCTGGGGAAGGCGGTCCGCCCATGTCCCCCGAGTCTGGTCATGCCGGGTCTCGCATTTGTTCCGGCCGCGGTTGCCCTCCTGGCCTGCATGGCGCGGGCGTCGTTACCGATTTCGCGTGAAATGGAGCACGCCCGGGCCGTCGTTGCGGCAGTTGCGGGGCTTCTGCGCACCCTATTGCACCGTATCCTCTCGACCGGCAGTGCGTCTTTGATCGTGCAGGTCATGTCCATTTTCGCGGTCGCGGTGCGGACGGAAAACCGGCGTTGGTCTTCGCAGGGCCGGACTGCCCCGCCTATCCATGGCTGGGCGGACATGGTCGCCATAGGGCACAACCCTGTTCGGGAGGCGCCCCGGATGTCCCGGCCTTCGGGGATCGCCATCGTGGGGCGGGATTGGCTCTGATTCTGCTGGGAGCCGGCCTTCGGACTCGTTGATGCGGATCGAGCGCTGAGACAGCGCAGTGAGGAGGGCGTCATGGGTGACACCAGCGGCCGGCCGATCGCCCTGGTGGCGATGGGCGGGCACGCTTTCATGCAGCAGGGCGAGGCGGGGAACATCTGCGAGCATGAGCGGAACGCAGCGGCGATCTGCGGCTCGCTCATGACCCTGGTCGAGCGGGACTACAATCTGGTCATCACCCACGGGAACGGCCCGCAGGTTGGAAATCTACTCCTCCAGAGCGAGCTCACCCGGCACGATGTCCCCTTCATGCCGCTCGATGTCCTCGTGGCCAACACCGAGGGATTTCTCGGATACGTCCTACAGCAGGCGCTCCTGAACCATCTCCGGCGGCGGGAGATCAAGCGTTATGTCGTCACCATGATCACGCAAGTGCTGGTTGATGAGAACGACGTGGCGTTCCAGCAGCCCTCGAAGCCAATCGGGCCGTTCCTCACGCGGGAACAGGCCGAGGATCGGCGTGACCGGCTGGGCTGGAAAATCCTGGACGACGCCGGGCGCGGCTGGCGGCGGCTGGTGCCCTCGCCACGGCCCGTGCGCGTCGTGCAACGGCTTATGATCCGCGACTCGGCTCGCGCCGGCCACATCGTGGTTGCGTGCGGCGGGGGCGGGATCCCGATCATTCGGGACGAGAACGGGGACTATAAAGGGATCGAGGCTGTCATCGACAAGGACCTCACGTCATCCATCCTGGCGACGGAAATCGGGGCGGATCTGTTGATTATCCTCACCGATGTGCCGCAGGTGTACGTTCACTACGGCAAGCCGGAGCAAAAGGCGTTGGGGGCCGTAACACTCGAGGAGATTAAGACCCTCCAGACGGAGGGGCATTTCGGGAAGGGCAGCATGGGGCCGAAGGTGGAAGCCATCGTTGGGTTCCTGATGGCGGGAGGAAAGCGCGGGCTCATCACCAGCCCGGCGCAACTCGCCGCAGCCCTCGACGGCTGCGCCGGCACACATTTCGTGGGGAAAATCTAGCCGAGCTTCACCCCAAACTGACCCGGAGCAGACTGACGTTCAGGTTGCCTGAGAATGGAATTCGTCCGGCGGTTCCCCTCGGGCGTTCAGTCGCTGACCTCACGAACGGGGCCGAGGTATGAAGCGGAGGAGCCGTTCGTGGATCGCCTCCGAATTGAGATGCAGCTACGGCATCCGACAGGGGCATAGGTATCATCCGGGGGTGGATCGGCGAAAGGGAGAACATGAAGACCGCCGCGACCTTCGCCGGCATGCGCCGGGAGAAGCCGCCGCCCAAGTGCGTTTCTCGGGGGCCCGCCTAGCGGAGGCAATCGGGCGATCCAGTGATCTGGCAGTCCGGTGGCTCTACTGGCCTTTGCATGAGTCGTGGCGCAGGTGGAGGGGTGGGGCGGTCGGGCCGGAGTGCCTATTTTTCCTCAAGTGGGATCTTCGTCTCGAACTTGGAGCAGTTCATCGCAAACAGACTCATAAAGTTGCTGACATTGTTGGTGTTGGTGAAGAGGTGCCTCGTGAAAAGATGATAAACCTCCATTGATGTTGCAGCCACAATCAACAAGAAGTCCCACTCTCCTGAAACCTCATAACACGCCATAACGTCGGGCTCCTGGCTAATCCTCTTTTCGAATTCCCTCAGCCGCTGGTCATTCTGGGTTTCGAGTTCAACTGTGACGAAGATCGTGAGCGGGTGGCCCACCCTAACACGGTCGACGAGGGCGACTTCCTTGAGCAGAATCTTGTTGGCCCGCAATGCGGCGATGCGTCGCTGGCAGGTTGCAGCCGATGCATGCACTATCTCTGCCAGCCTCCGAAGTGGGATGGTGGCGTTCTCCTGAAGGACATTCAGGATCCGAATGTCGAGACGATCAAGATTTACGCTTCCCATAATCTCATTGTCTCGCAATGATGCATTCTTGGTGCAGTTTCATCTCTTATATGGAGGTATTTGGGTTGATGCGTAGCGTTTCAGTCTTCATTCTGAAATGGTTTCTCAATATACTCCACTGTATGGTGTTGTCAAGGTCCTGGATAGCGCCCCTAATCTCCGGCTAAGAAGTTGAGGGGGATCGCGAATCACGCAGCGGCCCGCAGTGCGCGCGGCCCGCGGGGTTGGCATCGGCCTTGCTTGGTTTCACCCAGTGGGTGCAAACACCACAAGGAGGAGAGCGATGCCCGACACCTCGCCCCGGTTGCCGTTCGAGATCGATGACGCGATCGACCCCACGCTGGTCACGGGCCGGGCCGGGGTCCCGCTCGTGATCGAGCTGTTCCGCCAGCTCGGGGTGGCCCAGGCCGTCGACACCCACGTTGCGGTCAAGCAGCGGCAGCGCGGATTACCCCCCTCGCAGCTCGTGGAGAGTCTCGTCGCGTTGTGGACGAGCGGCGGGGACCGCTGCCAGGACCTCACGACGCTCCGGGAGGATCAGGCCCTGGCCACGCTGCTCGGCTACCCCCTGCCGGCCGCGACCACGGTCCGGGACTTCCTCGAGGCCTTCCACGTGGAGGACGGGCCGCTCTGGGTGGCCGGGCCCGCGGCCACGGTCCCCCTGGAGTCCGCCCCCTTGGCGGGCCTCGGACAGGCGAACCGGACGCTGGTCGCGGGCGTCCAGCGCGGGGCCCGGGCGGCGACGGCCACCCTGGATGTGGACGCGACGCTCGTCGAGAGCCACAAGGACGCGGCGACCGTGGCCTACGACGGGACCCGGGGCTACCAGCCCGTCGTGGTCCTCTGGGCCGAGCACGATGTCATCGTGCACGACCAGTTCCGCGATGGCCAGGTGCCCGCCGGGTGCGGCAACGTGCGCGTCCTCGAACAGGCGGTGGCCAACTTGCCCCAGGGCGTGGACCGCATCTCCCTGCGGGCCGACAGCGCCCTCTACGAGACGGAGGTCCTCCGCTGGTGCGAGGAGAAGAAAATCGCCTACGCGATTAGCGCCGATATGTCCGCGCAGCTCCAGGCCGAGATCCGGCGCCTCCCCGCGGCCGCCTGGCAGCTCGAGCGGGAGGAGCCCGAGGCGATCCGGGCCTGGGCCGAAGTCCCCTACGTCCCCGAGGATGGCGATCACCGGAAGGCGCGGCCGTGCGTTCGCCGCTACCTCGCGGTGCGTATCCAGCGACGCCAGGGGAGCCTCTTCGCCGACGGGAGTAGCGTGCAGTACTTCGCCGTGGTCACCAATCGGCCGGAGGATGGGCTCACGATCCTCCGGTGGCACCGGGAGAAAGCAGGGACCATCGAGCACACCCATCACGTCCTCAAGACCGAGCTGGCGGCCGCCGCGCTGCCCAGTGGGAAGTTCGGGGCGAACGCCGCCTGGTTCCGGCTGAACGTGCTCACCTACAACCTGCTCACCGCGCTCAAGCGGTTGACCTTACCCGGAGATCTCCGGACCGCCCGGCCGAAGCGTCTCCGGTTCCTGCTGTTCAACACCGTCGGGAAGGTCGTCGCGCATGCCCGACGGACGCTCTTGCGGCTCTCGGGCGCCCTGCAGCACGCCTTGCTCGTCCGGGCGCGGCGCAAGATCGCCCGGCTGGCCACCGCTTAGCCGGAGATTAGGGTAGCGCCCTGTGGTAGCTCAGCAAACTTGTCCGCCTCTAACAGATCAGGGATTCTGTCCGCTCTCGTAGAGAGGAGGACAGATGACCCTGACTCCCGAGGAAGCCCGACGCGTGCACGTTCTCACCCTCCTGGAGGGCAAGCGTATCACTCCCGCGCAGGCGGCCGAGGCGGTGGGACTCACCGCCCGGCAGGTCCGGCGCTTACGGGCCCGGCTCCGGCGGATGGGCCCGGGAGGGCTGGTCCATGGCAATCGGCGCCGCCTCACGCCGCCTCAGCGCCCCCGATATTGCCCGGATTCCCCTTGACACCCCTGGCTCGCCAATGGTAGCGTCCCGGCCGTCGCGTGTTCGTCGCGCGCCTTAAGGGCTTGTCGAGGAAAAACCTAAGGCGGCGAGCAATGACACGGGCTCGGAGGGTCGCGCGAAACCGCGCTGAGGCCAAATTCTACGGAGGCTGCCATGCCCGACATCGTTATTAAGCCTGAGGAAATCGTAGTCGACAAGAACGGTAAAGTGACAATCAAGAACGAAGCATTCAATAAGGCTGTTGAAAAAAAGCTGGGCAAGAAACGATCGGATGTGGAAGGACAAGGTGCGCAGGATTTCTTTGATCATGGGTGCATCAATAGATGCAGCCGCTGATCCTGACGACAAGATAAACCGGCGGGCAATCTAAAGCACGATCCGGTCCGGACGAGGAAGCGTCCGAAGAGAGTAAATGTGTGGAACGCTTCTCGTCCGAATCCGGGCGGCCCATAGCAGCATATGGCCTCATTAAGCATATCGCAGCTTGCGAATCTCCTTTCTGTTCGTGCATGGCATCTCATAATAATCCCCACTGAAAAATGTAATTTTAAATGCACGTATTGTTACGAAACGTCCAATACGAGCATGATGAAACAAGAAATTGTCGAGGCGATTAAGACGCTCATCAGCCGACGACTGCCCGAACTTGACACGCTATATGTCGGATGGTTCGGAGGGGAGCCGTTATTGGCAAGAAATGTCATCAGGGATATTTCTAAGGACATCAAGGGCCTGGCGCGGTCTTACTCAAGCCTGAAGTATAGGGCCGGAATGGCAACCAACGCCTATTTTTTGACGCCGTCCCTTTTATCCGAGCTGGCTGAACTCGGCATATCTGACTACCAGATAACGCTTGACGGTCCCCCGGAGATTCACGACAAGCGTCGCGCAACTGCCAACGGCAGGGGGACGTTTGATCGCATATGGAAGAACCTGATAGCCATACGGGACAGCTCTGAGCAGGTACGTGTCCTGCTGCGTATCCATTTCGATCCTTCCGGGATCTCCCATTTGGGTGTTCTCGTCGAGGATGTGCGCCGGGAGTTTCTGCCGGACAGGAGGTTCACGGTTCATTTCCAAGCGATAAGACGCCTTGGTGGAAAGGACGATTGCCAGATTCGGATATTTTCGGCTTCGGAGGAACGGGACCAAATCCGAATGCTTCGACAGGCGTTGTATAAGGATCGGAGGTATCAAGAGACCAGGGAGCCGCCCTACGTGTGCTATGCCTCTCGACCCAACTCCCTGGTAATCTATCCAAATGGTGATATCGGCAAATGTACAGTGGCTCTGTACGATCCGATTAATAGGATCGGCTCGATAAATGCGGACGGAACTGTAAACATTGATCCGGAACTTCTGAGATTATGGTCACGCGGGTTTATGGCAAAGCCCGACCTCTCGACCCTGTGTTGCCCTCTGAAGAACTTTCCGAAGGCTCCGAGTCGTCTATAAATAAGAAGAAGGTCCCGGCGTTATCAATCGAAAAATTGGCTGCACGGTGACGCGGGAGTGGCGGTATTTGTTCCTATATTTGTGTCTAGATATCCTGCTTCCATTGAAGTTGACCCCACCCTGAGGTCATGGGAGGATCCCTGGCTCGGAGGTGGCCATGGGCGACTACACAGGCAATGATCGGCAGGAGGACACGCGCATGCAGTCGCCCCGCCTTGATCGTGCGGCGGTGCTCGATCTCCTTCAGCAGTTGATCCGCATCCCCTCCGTAAATCCCTCACTCGTTCCGGAGGAGGCATCCGGGGAGGCCGCCATCGCCGCCTTCGCCCGCGACTGGCTGGCCGAGCATGGCCTCCGGGCCTGGCTGGAAGAGGCGGCCCCCGGCCGGCCGAACGCCGTGGCCGAAGTGGGCGGCGGCGAAGGTCCGACCCTGGTTTTCTGCGCCCACTTGGATACAGTCGGAACGGCCGGGATGACCATTTCCGCGTTCGAGCCCCGCCTGGAAAGGGGCCGCGTCTACGGCCGGGGAAGCTACGACATGAAGGGGAGCGTCGCCGCTGTGATGGCCGCGGCGGTCGCCCTGGCCGGCGAGGGGCTCGGGGGTCGAGTCCTGTTGGCGCTGGTGGCGGATGAGGAGTACGCCAGTGTGGGGGCCGCCGACTTCGTGCGGCGCCACCGGGCAGACGCCTGCGTCCTTACCGAGCCCAGCGAAAGGAGGCTCATTCTCGGCCATAAGGGATTCGTATGGGCGGAAGTACTGACAACCGGCCGGGCCGCCCACGGCAGCCGCTGGGACCTCGGGGTGAGCGCCATCGGCAAGATGGGACGCATCATCGCCGCACTCGAGCTGTTCGACCGGCAGGCGCTCCGGGAACGGGTGCACCCCCTGATGGGCCCGGCTTCCCTGCACTGCGCCCTCGTCCAGGGCGGTGCCGGCCTCTCGACCTACGCCCCCGAGTGCCGCCTTCAGGTGGAGCGGCGGACGCTGCCCGGCGAGACCCCCGAGCAGGTCCGCCAAGAACTGGAAGCGGTCGTCCGGCAGGCCGGCGAGGAGGCGGAGGTTCGGTGCTTCTTCGACCGGATGCCCCTTCTGTGCGATCGGGAGGCGCCGGTGGTCCATTGCGTCCGGGCGGCGGCGGCGGCCGTGACCGGGCAGCCGCCTGTCGAGGCCGGCGTTCCGTACTGGACGGATGCCGCTATCTTTGCCGCGGCCGGGATCCCCACCGTGGACTATGGCCCCGCCGGGGCCGGCGCACACGAGCCAGTGGAGTGGGTGGACCTGGACTCTGTCCTCACCTGCGCGGAGGTCCTCGTCGAAGCAGCCCGCCGGTTCTGCCGGCCGGCCTGACGCGTCCGAAGATTTTGTCCCATGTCGAGCTGGCGCGCGAATCTTCGCCTGAAACGTTGCCAGGGCAGGTTTCGTACTGAAGCATGGGAGGATCGTCTATCGCCAAACATTCGCGCATACTGGCGCCGCGCTCCGGGGGCGGACCGTCAATGCCCGCGGAATGGAAGCGGGGAGAACCTTCTACATATGGGAGGTTGACGAATGGTGAGCACGAGAGTCTGGCTGGTGGTTTTGAGCGCAATCTTCATAGCAGGAGGCCTGATATTCGGTTGGCCGCAGCAGGCGATCTCTGCTGCAGCCGCGGCGGAAAAGCCGATGGTCTATAACCATATCACCACCGAAGGCTCGAGCATGGATGCGTTGGCCCACCGCATCTATGATCCAGACTACAAGGTGGTGGACTTCAGGGACAAAGATGGCGTCTACATTCCTCCGGTCCTGAAGTCTGGCTTCCCGCCCCTGGACCCCAAGGATTCCAATGGCGCGCCAATCAAGGGTAAAGTCGTGGCATTTTTCATCGTCGCGGCCACTGGCCACATTGAAAAGCCAGTTATCGTCCAGACTACGGACGAACGGCTGAAAAAGGCTGTCCTTGACGCCCTGAACGACTGGATTTTCCAGCCGGGCCGGGTGAATGGAAAGGATGTCTCCACGATTGGCGGGGAGGAGTTTGAGATCCCCCAGGCCCCATAGCCCAGGGCCTCCCCGAACCGGACCATGCCAGCTCTTGACGGCGCGGGTGAGGGCCCGGGGCGACGCCCCGTCGCAGGAATGTCAGCCGGCCATTGATGGCCCTCTCAGCACCACTGGCAGCGAAGCGCCCGGACTCAGTCGACTAGCACCAGCCCGTAGTAGTGCTGTGCATCCCTCTCGTGACGTACGACCTCGATCGGAAAGCCATTGGCCCGGACCGTGGCGAAGACGTCTATGCCGCAAGCCTCCATGGACGGCCGGGCATCGTCAGGGTGGCGGCAGCTCTCGAAGTCACATTGGCTGCAGCCGCGGCAGGGTCCGGCTCCAAAGGCCAGGGCTTTGTAGAATCCCGCCAGGAAAAGCTCCCGCTCCAGCGGGGCCACGATCTTGGTCGGACGGGTCCATCTGCCTCGACAGTGAATCAAGAGCGCCCGCCGGTAGCAGTCGATCACCCTGGCAGTCTCCTCGGGAGCGGGTGAATGGGGCGGACAGCAGCGACTGGAGCCCCACCCGTCGCATCCGTACCGGCACTTCAGGCGCACCCATGGGGCCGTGACAACGGTTGCGGCGCGAATCACCTTCGCCCCATCGGCCCCCAGCTCACGAGCCCGCTCAACGAACGCCGACAGTCGGGGTTTCGTTTTCATGATGCTTTTCTTTCTGCGGGAAGGCCGGCCGCATGACTTCTGCGAGCCGCCACGGCTCGCCGGGCAGGGCGCGGCCCCCCCGGACGGCTGGGGTCATCCCCCGGACCTCCCGTCCGAGCGACCCGGGGCGGAAGAGCGCTACCGGTTCTCGCTCGCGGGGTAGTCCGCGCCGAGGCTCGTCTGCTTCCAGGCCTCGATCTCTCCGAGCTTTTCTGTCAGGCTCTTGCGCACGTTCTCAAAGCCGACGGCACCCAGCACCAGATGGCGCGGCGGGTTGGAGGCTTGCACCGCGTCGATGATCGCCTTTCCGGCGCGAACCGGATCGCCGGGCTGGACCCCGCTGCGGGCGGCCAATTGCCGCAGGCGCGCATTCACCGTCGACTCGTACTCCTGAAATCGGCTCACATTTGGTTTGAGCGAGCGCCCGGCGAAGTCGGTGCGGAACGGCCCGGGCTCGATACAGAGCACCCGGATCCCGAGAGGCTCCGCCTCTTTGGCCAGCGCATCCGACAGCCCCTCGACGGCGTGCTTCGTTGCCGCGTAGTAGCCCGAACCGGCGAAACCGATGAACCCGCCGACGGAGGAGATGTTGACGATGCACCCGCGCCGCCGCGCACGCATCCCGGGCAGCACCGCCCGAACCATCGCGGCCAGTCCGAACACATTCGTGTCGAACATGGCGCGGATGGCCGCGTCGTCCCCCTCCTCGACCAACGTCATATAGCCATACCCGGCGTTGTTCACGAGAACGTCGATACCCCCCAGTCGGGATTCCGCTGTCTGAACGGCCGCCGCGATCTGCGCCGGGACGGTCACGTCAAGCGCCAACGCGAGGCCGCGGCCGGCATGCGCAGCCGTTAGGTCTTCGATGCGGCGCGGGTCCCTGGCGGTCACGGCGGCGCGCCATCCGCGGTCGAGGACTAGCGCTGCGAGGGCCCGGCCGAAGCCGGTCGAGCAGCCGGTGATGAGCCAGACGGGAACGTGCTCGGATGTCATCGTGGGTCTCCTTTTCCTGAAAGGGATTTCCCCCCGGCCCGGATTCATCCGTGCCGGGGGTCCCGCAGCCTCGTTTGCCCGGAGTCCGGGAGGGCCCCAGGTCTCTCCAATCCCGGGGGAGTATACCTCCGAGTCCGCTCCGGAACAATCGGCCACTGCATCCGGCCAAGGGCTGGTGAAATCCGCAGGAAGGCGAAATCCCACTTGAGGTGGCCGGCGGCACGGCTTCCTGCTATTCTAGCAGGGTGCTGAAGAACTCGTTCTCGCTGAGGCTGCTCAAAAAGGCCCAGATGTCCCTCGACTTCGCTCGGGACCGTGAGCCCGCCGAACGGCAAGGCGCCGCGCCGGGTACCCACCGGGCACCCTCTGGGTGGGGTGGGTGCAGGCGCGAGGCGTACTTAGCACGTACGTCGCAGCGCCGCGGGAGCGCGCGGGTACCCGGCCGAAGGCTGGGCACCCATCAGATGGGTACCCGGCAGATGGGACTTTTTCAGCAGCCTGCCAGACCTCGACAGGGCACCTGTAGGTGCCGGGAGATCAGGACGCATGAATACCAATCACACCCCCCGGCGGTTGGGCGGGCGGGGGCCCGACCTGTTCCCCCTCGGACTGGGCTGCATGGGGATGTCGGACTTTTACGGCCCTGCGGATCGAGCGGAGAGCCTCGCCACCATCCAGGCGTCCCTGGAGGCGGGGATCACCCTGCTCGACACGGGTGACTTCTACGGCATGGGGCACAATGAGCTGCTGCTGCGGGAGGCCCTCCAGGGCGGGAAGCGGGCGCGAGTCTTCCTCCAGGTGAAGTTCGGAGCGCAGCGCGATCCCGCGGGGACCTTCCTGGGCTACGATGCCCGGCCGGCGGCGGTGAAGACCGCCCTGGCCTACACGCTCCGGCGGCTGGGAACGGACTATGTGGACCTATACCAGCCGGCGCGCCTGGACCCGGCCGTTCCCATCGAGGAGACGGTTGGCGCCATTGCCCAGTGCGTGCAGGCCGGATACGTCCGCCACATCGGCCTCTCCGAGATGGGCGCGGGAACGATCCGCCGCGCGCATGCGGTACATCCTATCACCGCCGTGCAGATCGAATACTCACTCATGAGCCGAAGCCTCGAGAAGGCCATCCTCCCGACCGTGCGCGAGTTGGGCATCGGGATCACCGCCTACGGTGTCCTGTCCCGCGGACTCTTGAGCGGACCGGGCGCCCCGCCGGGCGCGCAGGATCTTCGCCGCCATTTCCCTCGCTTCCAGGGGGAGAATCTCGAGCGGAACCGGGGCCTGGTCGAGGGCCTGCGCGGGATCGCAGAGGCCAAGGGCGTCACCATCGCCCAGCTTGCCGTCGCCTGGGTGCTGGCGCAGGGGCGGGACATCCTTCCCCTCATCGGGGCCCGCACCCGGGCGCAGCTTCGGGAGGCGCTCGGCGCGCTCGAGCTCGTGCTCACCAAAGACGAGCTGGACCTGATCGCCCGGGCCGTGCCTGCCGACAGGGTGGCAGGCGACCGCTACGGTCCCGCGCAGATGGCCATGCTGGACAGCGAGCGGCCCGGCCCGCAAAGCTAACCTTGAACCAAAAAAGCTCTTGAACCGGCATGACGCCGAGGAAAGAATTCGAATTTCGAAGTTCGAAATGCGAAATTGAAGAACGACGAGCCTAGCGCAAGACTCGGAATATTCGCACGCAAAGACGCAAAGGGCGCAAAGGAGAACGGGGATAGGTTCGGATCAGGAGTTCGAAATAGCTGGAGGTTCTTCTTGGCGATCTTGGCGTGAGAACAGGATCGGATCTTTCCTGGCGCCAGGCGTCAAGGGTCCAAAGGAAAAGCGAACAGGAAGGTGGATCACACGACTGCGGACCCCCCTCCGGGCCGTAGGCCCTACCTCCGGGGTGGAGCCCCTCCGGGGTGGAACCCGGGCCGGAGGCTGACCCCTGACTTCTGATCGCTGACGCCTGACCTCCGCCTATTCATCGGCGCTTGCAGATTGGCGGCGATATGTATAGAGTGTAAGGCCTCAGGGGCCGGAGGGAGACCGGGAGAGATAAGCGAGGTATGGCAGAGGCGCTCATCCTCAGCAACGCATTCCTGATCGATGGGACCGGGGCAGAGCCGAAAGAAGGCGCCATGGTTGTCGTAGCCGACGGCCTGATCCGGGAGGTGGCGGGACCCGGCGCCAGGCAGCCCGCCGGCCGCCGCATCGACCTCAAGGGCTTGACGATCATGCCCGGGCTGATCGATGCCCACGTCCACATCGGAAACATCGAGGTCCGGAACCATTTGACAGCGCAGCTCCCGCCGGCCGTCTATGTCCTGCGGGCCTGCCGGAACCTGGAAGCGGACCTTGATCTGGGTTTCACGACCGTCCGCGATGCGGCCGGACTGGATCCGGGCTTCCGGACGGCCATCGAACAGGGGCTGATCCGCGGTCCCCGGCTTCTGCTCAGCGTAACGCCGCTGTGCCAGTCGGGCGGCAGCACGCCCGTCCAGGGGTTCGGTCCGGACCGGCCGATGGCCCGGAATTCCCTGGGGGTGTATCCGGAGATCTGCGACGGACCGGACCAGGTCCGGGCCGCCGCCCGGCGAACGTTGGGCCGAGGCGCGGACCAGATCAAGGTTTTCGCGGATGGAGAGGTGCTGGCGGCGCAAGCATCCGACCGGGCCAAGCCCGGACAGTGGAAGTTCAGCGTCGAAGAGCTGCGCGCGGCGACGGAGGTGGCGCGGGCCGCCGGCACGTACGTGATGGCCCATGCCTATGCGCCACAAGCCATCCAGAATTGCGTGGCCGCCGGGGTCAGATCGGTCGAGCACGGAAACCTGCTGGACGAGGAGACGGCACGGCTGATGGCGGAGGCCGGGACATTCTTCGTACCGACGCTCACCACGTACGATCTCCTGATCGAGAGAGGGAAGGACTACGGCCTCGACGAATACAGCCTGGAAAAACTGGCTATTGTCGGCGAGTCCGGGCGCCGCGCGGTGGAGTTGGCCTGCCGCGCCGGGGTGAAGATCGCGTCGGGATCGGATATCGTCGGTCCGGACCAGGCCTTCAAGGGGCGAGAGCTGGCCGTCAAGGCAGAGATCCTGGGCGCCATGGGGGCGATCGTGTCGGCCACTCGGACGAATGCCGAGCTTCTCAATTGTGGCGACAGGCTGGGAACCGTCGAGCCGGGCAAGCTCGCGGACCTCATTGTGCTGGATGACAACCCGCTCGCGCACCCCAGTGTCTTCGCCGACGGGGCGGACAGGGTGCGCCTCGTCCTGAAGGAGGGGCATGTCGTAAAGAGGCTACTGGGTTGAGGCGGAAGTCCGCCCGGCAGGATTTGCGGGCGGACGGCTGAAAGCCTGTACCGAACAGGCGAAAGGAGGAGCGAGATGAATGGTACGAGCTGGACTGTTCGATTTGCCCATGCGAGCTTTGTGGTGTCGGCCGTCTGCCTGGTGGTTGCGGTCATCCTCAAGCTTGCAGGTGCCGAGATCGGGCCCATCTCGGTCCGGTCCCTGTATGCCGTAGCCATGATTCTGGGGGTGTACAGCGTCGCGTTCTCCCTGTGCGGCCAGGGAAAAACTAGCCAAAAATAGGCTCTGACTGCGGAGCAAGCGACTCGTTCATTTCTTTTCTCGAGGAGGATCACCTTGACCGCTACCCGCGCATCCCGACTGCTTTCGTTCTTGATGGCCTGCACCGTTGTGAGCCTGACTGCTGCGGGGTGCGGTCTGTTCAAGCAGTCGAAAGGCCCTTCTCTTGAGCCGCAGCTGCCGGCGGCTTCGGCACCCGGACCCGCACCAGGAGCGGCACCTGGGACTGCACCTCCGCCGAAAGCCGCTCCCGCGCCGCCACCGCCGCCTCCTCCACCGCCTCCGCCGCCCCCGACCCTTCAGGAGCGGGGCGCCAAGATCGCCACCGAGGCAAAGTTGAAGGAACTGGTTCAAGGGAAGACCACGATAGAGGAGGTCCGGACGCTGTTCGGGGTGCCGCAGGAGATCGTCCTGTCTCCCGGGGTCGAGACGTATATCTACTACCGGGACAAGACGTTTGGCTGGTTCTTCCGAACGACGGATCGGGTCGAGATGCTCACCATCCGGTTCGACGCCAAGGGTCTCTTGAAAGACTTCGAGTACCGCTTCTCTGGAAGATAGCTCCGATTCTGACACCAGAGCCCCCGGAGCCCGGCCATGCAGCCGGGTCCGGGGGCTCAGTGTGCGCGAAGGCCCATCAAATTCCCCCGCCAGTGTACCAGGACCATCCCGCCCACCATCAGGCCGCCGCCATTCAAGGGTTTTGCTGTCGACGCCTTCTGACGGAACAAACCGCCCGGCAGCACTCCGAAATCCGCGCTGGGGCCCAGCGGTCCCTCCCGGCATGAGTTGGGGCTTGATCGGCCGCCGCTGTCTTGGTAAATAAGAGGGACCAGTATGGGAGTGGAGGCTGCCATGAGCCAAGAACCCGTCGAGCCGTTCGAGGTCATCTGCCCCTGCTGCCGTGCCAAGCTGCGGGTCGATCCGGGGCTCCAGACAGTTCTTTCCCACGAACCGCCCCCCATCGAGCACAGCGTGAAGGACCTCACGGAAGCCTTGAAAGGTCTGAAGGGCGAGGCGGCGCAGCGCGAGGCCAGATTTCAAGAGTCCATGAAGGCCGAGAAAAGCAAGAAGGATGTGTTGAACAAGAAGTTTCAGGACGCGCTGAAGCGATCCAAGGACGAGCCGGTGACGCGGCCTGTCCGGGACATCGATCTGGATTAGCCTCAGGCAGAAAGGACTGCCTAACTGCCATGACGCCAAGATCGCCCTTTTCAATCTCCAAATTCGAACTTTGTATTCGAATTTTCTCCTTGGCGGCTTGGCGGTGAGATATCCTTAGGAGTGGGGTTATGGGGATGGGCGCCCGCTTGGCGCCCATCCGCGAGGGCGCTTCCAGGAGAGGTGCCGCGGGCGCCCTGGTGGCTGTGACTGATGCGGTGATATCCGGCGCCTCCATCGGGCGATGATTTCCCAGGGGCCTTGCGAACGCGTCGGTCGAATCCAGGACCCATCGGGGTGGGGGGTCCGTCATGGCTATCAGTGTCGGCATTGATGTCGGCGCGGTCAGCGTGAAGGCGGCGGTGCTGGGCGATGGCCCGCACCGGGACGAGTTGGATCGCCTGGCCGCGGACGGCGGGTTCACCTGGTGTTCCGCCGCTCGCCCTCTCTTGATCTCCCGCTATCGCCATTCCCTCGGAGACCCCCTGGGTGCCGCCGAAGCCCTGGTGTCGGTCGTGCAGAAGTTCGTCCGCGACGTCCATTGGGATCGAATTCTGGTCACAGGCTCCGGGGCGCGCCTCCTCGAAGAGCGGTGGGGGTTGGAGCACATCAACGATTTCAAGGCCATCGCGGCCGCCACCGCGTTCCTGCATCCCGAGGTGGTCACCGTCTTCGAGATGGGCGGGGAGTCGTCGAAATTTCTCCGCCTGGAGACCGATCCGGTCGCGGGCCGGGCAAGTATCCTCGACTACGAGTCGAACGGGGACTGCGCAGCGGGGACCGGATCGTTCATCGAGCAGCAGGCCACGCGCCTCCGGTATGACATCGAAGAGGTCGGACAGGTGGCGTGCTGCGCCGGGTCCGCCGCCCGGATCGCTGGCCGATGCTCGGTTTTCGCCAAGTCCGATATGATCCACGCCCAGCAGAAGGGGTACGAGCCGCCTCAAATCCTGCGGGGGTTGTGCGATGCGGTGGCGCGGAATTTCAAGGGCAGCATCACCAAGGGCAAGCTGGCCGAGCCGCCCGTGGCCTTCATCGGAGGCCTGGCCAAGAACGCGGGGGTGGTCCAGGCGCTGCGGGAGGTGTTCCGACTTGACGAGCGGCAACTCTTCGTGCCGGAGGCGTATGCCTGGTTCGGGGCCATCGGGGCGGCGCTGTTGCGCGACGAAGTGGGCGCTCGGCGGGGAAGAGGCCCGGTCGTCGCCGGGTCCGATGCCGTGGCCGGGCGCGACAGCGGCGGCCTGGCGACGGCCCGGCCCCTGAGTCTGGAGCACGTTCTCCTGCTGCGGGATCGGGTGCGCCCCTACCAGCTGCCCCAGGACGGCGAAGCGGAGGAGGCCTACCTGGGGATCGACGTCGGCTCCGTGAGCACGAACCTGGTGGTGCTCACCGGTGCCGGAGAGGTCATGCACGAGATCTACGTCCGGACCGACGGGCGGCCCATCGAAGTGGTGCGCGCCGGCCTCCAGACCATCGTCCGGGCGCTGGGCGATCGGATCCGGATCCGCGGGGTCGGCGCCACCGGATCGGGCCGCGAGCTGATCGGCGAGCTGGTCGGCGCCGACACGGTCAACGACGAGATCACGGCCCACAAGACCGGGGCCATGCACGTGAGCCGGACGCTCGTCGGCGAGGCGGTGGACACGATCTTCGAGATTGGCGGGCAGGATGCCAAATTCATCGCCATCGAGAACGGCGTGGTCGTGGATTTCGCCATGAATGAGGCCTGCGCCGCCGGGACGGGCTCCTTCCTAGAAGAGCAGGCGGAGCGGCTGGGGATCTCCATCAAGGAGGAGTTCTCGCGCCTGGCCTTTCAGTCGCGGCAGCCCATCCACCTGGGCGAGCGCTGCACGGTCTTCATGGAGCAGGATGTCAACGCCTGGCAGCAGCGGGGCGCGTCCCGGGAAGACCTGGTGGCGGGCCTGGCCTACTCGGTGGCCCTGAACTATCTCAACCGGGTGGTCCGCGGGCGGCGGATCGGCAACGTGATCTACTTCCAGGGCGGGACGGCTTACAACGACGCGGTGGCGGCGGCCTTTGCAGGCATCCTGGGAAAGCGGATCGTGGTTCCGCCGCACAACGGGGTGGTGGGCGCCATCGGGATGGCGCTGATGGCCAGGGAGAAGGTGGCGGGCACCGGACGTCCCACCCAGTTCCGCGGGTTCGATCTGGACAGCGTACACTATACGCTACGCGAGTTCGTGTGCAAGGCGTGCTCCAACCTCTGCGACATGCAGGAGTTCACCGTCGAGGGGGCCAAGACCTACTGGGGCGACAAGTGCAGCGACAAGTTCCGCCGCCGATTCTCGCACGGAGCGGCGCCCCGTCGTTCCGGACCTGATCAAGCTGCGCCGGGAATGCCTGCTGGCCGGCTACGAGGGGCCGCGAACTTCAGGGCCTCGGGTGGGCATTCCGCAGGCCATGCTCTTCCACGACCGCTTTCCCTTTTGGCGGGCCTTTCTCGAGGAGCTGGGCTGTGCCGTGGTGCTCTCCGACGAGACCAATCGCGCCATCGGGCACGCCGGGATCGACCTCACCGTGGCGGAGCCGTGTTACCCGATCCGGGTGGCCCACGGCCACGTCCAGAACCTGCTGGACAAGGGCGTGGACTGGGTGTTGATCCCCAACGTGATCAATGCAGAGTGGCGCCCGGACACCGTCGAGACCCAGATGTGTCCATGGGCCCAGACCCTGCCGTTCGTTGTGCAGAGCGTGCCGCGGCTGGCGGAGGTCCGGGACCGGATTCTCTGTCCCACTGTCCATTTTCGCCTGGGCGAGGCGCACGTGGCCCGCGAGCTGACCCCCCTGGGGCGCCGGCTGGGGGCGGGTCCCACGCGCACGCGCCGGGCCGCCGCACGGGCCTTCGAGGCGCAGCGGGTCTTCCGGGCTGCGGTTGAGGCGGCGGGCGGCGAGGCCCTGGCTCGCCTCCAGGAAACCGGCGAGCCGGGCATCGTGCTGGTGGGCCGCTCCTACAACATCTATGATCGGGCCGTGAACCTAGACATTCCCGGCAAGCTCCGGGACTATTACGGCATCAACGTGCTTCCGCTGGACTGCCTGCCGCTCGGCGACGAGAACATCCGGGACGTCAACGACAACATGTACTGGCACTCCGGCTGGCGCATTCTGGCCGCCGGCAAGCTGACGGCGCGCTGGCCCAATCTGCATATCATCCACCTCACCAATTTCAAGTGCGGCCCCGACTCGTACATCAAGCACTTCCTGGCGGAGGCCTGCGGCAAGCCGTTCCTCGGCCTCCAGTTCGACGGCCACAGCAACGATGCCGGCGCCCTGACGCGTTGCGAGGCCTATCTGGACAGCAAGGGGATGCTGCGATGGTGGCCCATGCCCGCGGGGGCCTGATGGACCGGCGGCTGTACCTCTCCCGGATGAGCGACTGCGGCACCGAGGCATTGGCGGCGGCGTTCCGCTCGGCCGGCATCGCGGCGGAGGTTCTGCCCTCTCCCGATGCCCGCACTCTGGAATTGGGGGCGCGCTACCTGGCGGGCGAGGAGTGCCTGCCGGCGAAGATCACGCTGGGGGATTACCTGAAGGTGGTCGAGGCCCCGGGATTCCGGCCCGAGCAGACGGCATTCGCGATGCCCACCACCGAGGGACCCTGTCGGTTCGGACAATATGCCCCCTACATCCGCAAGGTCCTGCGCGATCTGGGTTATCCCCAGGTCCTGGTCATGTCGCCCACCTGCGGGGATGGTTATCAACAGGTGGGGGGGGCCGGCCCGGAGCTCGTCCGGACGGCTTGGCGGGCGGTGGTGGCATCGGACATCCTGCGGAAGCTCCTTCTGCGAACGCGACCGTATGAGCGCCATGCAGGGGATGCCGATGCGGCCTACGAGGCCTCATTGCGCGAGCTGTGCGGCGTTTTGGAGATTCCGGGCCTGCACCATCGCGAACGGCTGGAGCGGCTGGTAGAGGTTCTGACCGGGATCCGCGATCGCGTTCGCGCCGTGCCGGCCGCCTACCGGCGGGACCGGCTCCTCATCGGGATTCAGGGGGAGATCTTCTGCCGGATGGAGGAGTTCAGCAATGACCGGCTCATCCGGCGTCTGGAGGCCTGCGGGGCCGAGGCCTGGCTCTCGGATATCGGGGAGTGGGTCTGGTACTGCAACAACGACCAGGAGCGCATGCTGCGGCGCGACGGCCGCCGCATCTCTTTTTCCATGCTGGCGGCCAGGCTGCGCGACCACATCCAGCGATCCGACGAGGAGGCCCTCCGGCGCCCCTTTGAGGAGGACTTCCGGGGCTACGAAGACCCCGGGGACATCGGTGAGGTTCTGCGGGCCGGAGATCGGTACCTCCCCCAGTCCGGCGCAGGAGGCGAGATGGTGATCTCGGCCGGGAAGGTGGATTATTTCTTCCGCAAGGGCGTGGACGGCATCATCGACATCAGTCCCTTCTCCTGCATGAATGGGATCGTCTCCGAGGCGCTGTACCCGCGCCAGAGCCAGGAGCATGCCGGTCTCCCCGTCAAGAACTTCTACTTCGACGGGACCGGCGTGGACATCACCGACCAGCTGGAGATCTTCCTCGAGATGGCCGCCGCCTACCGGCAGCGCAAGCCCCACCCCCGCCGGTATCCTGCCTGTTTCGCAGGACCACTGACCACTGACCGCTGACGACTGCTTTCTGCCTACTGACCTCTGATCGCAGCCCTTTGCCCTGTGCCCCATGCCATCTGCCTCGTGGATATGCCACTCTTGGCGTGCCCTGCGGTGGAGCAGTGCGTGTTGGATGCAGATGTCCGCGGCCGGATAATCACGGGCAAATCAGTTTGACACCCGCCAGCCTTGCTGAGTACAGTCTCCCCGCCACGCGGGTCAGTCGGCACCAGGTTTGGTCGTGGCAGGACGATGAGAGACGATCCGGGGTCCCGATCGGCGGCGACACCCACGGGTGAGGACGCTGTGTGGTTCTCAGCGGGAGTACAGCGCGGGCGGGGAGGGATATCGAGGCCAAGCCGGGTCGGGACACTGATCGTTCCTCTGGTCGCGGCCGTGGTGGTGGCGGTTCTGTTCTTCTTCCGGCCCGTAATCTTCCAGGCGCTGGAGTTGAAGATGCTGGACGAGCACTTCCGCCTTCGGGGTCCTCGGCCCCCGGCGGTGCCGGTGCGCGTTGTTGCCGTCGACGACGCCAGCCTGGAGAAGGTGGGGCGCTGGCCCTGGCCGCGGACGACCCTGGCCAGGCTGCTGTCCATTCTGGCCGGCGCACATGCCCGAGCAGTCGGCGTGGACGTGATCCTGTCAGAGCCAGAGCAAAGCCCCGAGCAGCGCGTGGCGGATGAACTGTTGCAGCGCATTCAGAGCCAGGGACTCTCCGGACAGGGTGGTGCGGTCGGCCGCATTATGCATGAGCTTCGGGCCATCCGAGACCGGGCCGATCCGGATCGAGCACTGGCCGGAGCGATCGAGCAGGGACCGTTCGTTCTGGCCACCTTCTTTTCGTTGGAGCGGGGAAGGACGCAGGGCAGGGAGGTGTCGGCTCCGCTGCCGAAGTTCGGCTTCATCCGGTTGCACGGAGAAGGACAGCCATCCATGCTTCTTCCCGTGGCCACGGGGGTGACGGAGCCGCTGCCCGATTTCATCGAGGCTGCCCAGAGCCTGGGCCACGTGAACATCGTGCCTGACCCCGACGGCACCGTGCGCCGGGAGGCGCCGGCGATCCGCTTCCGCGGGCACTACTATCCTTCGCTGGCGCTGCAGGTGGTGCGGGTGGCGCTCGGGCTGCCGGTTGATCAGATGCTGCTGGATTTCGGGGGCGACGTGCAGTTGGGCTCAAGGACAATCCCCCTCGACGTTCGAGGGAAGGATGCTGCTGAACTTCCTCGGGCCGGATCGGAGCTTTCCACGATATTCGGCGGCCGGTGTGCTGAGCGGCGCGATACCTCCCGAAACATTCCAGAATGCGATTGTCTTCATCGGGGCCACGGCCGCGGGCATCTATGATCTTCGGGTCACGCCGTTCTCACCGGTCTTTCCGGGGGTGGAAATCCACGCCACCATCGCGGAGAATATCCTGGGCCGGAAGTTCTTGCAGCGGCCGGCATGGGTGGATGTGACGGTCTTCCTGCTTATCCTCCTGCTGCCATTCGTCCTGGCGCGGATCTTGGTTCGGCTCCGGCCGCTCAGCGGAGGAATTCTGGCGGCCGGCATCCTGTTGATTCTGTTCGGCGTTGCGCAGATTCTTTTCGTTGCGGGAGGCACGTGGCTTCCCGTCTTTTACCCCATGCTGGTCGCGGCCGCCACCTATGTTCCCATCACGGTCCATCGTGCCCTGACGGAAGAGCGGCAGCGCCTCTTCATCAGGCGGGCCTTCCAGCAATACGTCCCCGAGCGGGTGGTCTCCCGGATTGCGGACGACCCTGCGATGCTCCGGTTCGGGGGCGAGCGGAGGGAGTTGACCGTGCTGTTCTCCGACATCCGGTCCTTCACGACCTATTCGGAGGAGCACCCGCCTGAAACGGTGGTGGAGAACCTTCGTGAATACCAGCTCCAGATGATTGCGGATGCACTGGCGGCGTGGCTGGTGGGGCAGACCCGGAGAGCGAACTGCAGAATGCGGCGTGATATGGAGGTCACCCCGGATTCCGCAAGAGCCGCAACCTATCCGAATTTCGCCACGCGGCTTTGGAGCGATATGATGAACGGACGCTCCTCCCCCCATCCAGGCATGGGGAATCATCGAAGCGGGGATTGATAGAGGTCAGGCGGGGACTCAATAAGAGCTCGTGGGCCTCGGGAACAGCGCGGGATTTGGATGGCGCGAGATTGGCCTCCGGATCCCGCAGTTTTTTTGCTCGGCACCGGCTTTCGGCCTCTGCCTCTTCTTGGATGGGTGCCGCAACCCGGTCGGATCCTACCGCCGCTCAAAGGCGAATGCGGGAATTGGCCGGGGAATTCAGAGAAATGGCCCGCCCGAGCGCTCCGGAGGAATCCGAAGCTGCGGCTGGACGAAACCGCCGCTTTTTGTTAGGCTGATGCGGGGGAAAACCCCGCCCGATTCACTCCAGAGACGCGGCCGGGTGGCGCGCGGAGGATTTCGGACCTGCCCGCCGAGCGAGGCCGGGGCGTAGGTCGGTTCGATCTGGATTCTGTGGCGGTGCCCGCACGGGCCCGCGAAGGACATGCACCATGGATCAACCTTCTTCGCCGTTAGTCATCGAGGATCTTCCTGCAAACCTGCGGCGGCCGGTTCTCCTGGCGGCGTTTTCCGGGTGGAACGATGCGGCCGAAAGCGCCACATCTGCGGCGCGTTTTCTGTCGCAGCGGCTGGCGGGCCAGCGCTTTGCCTACATCCAGGCGGAGGAGTTTTACCATTTCGGCCTCACGCGGCCCGAGGTGCGCATCCAAGCCGGGACGCAGGTGCGCGAGATCCGCTGGCCGACCACGGATTTCTTCCTGGGCATCGAGCCCTCGATTCCCCGCGACGTGATCGTGTGTCTGGGGAGCGAGCCGCACCTCAAGTGGCAGACCTTCTGCGGCCACATTCTGGAATTGGCAAGGCTCGTCGGGGTGACGCAGGTGATCACCCTGGGGGCCCTTCTGGCCGACGTGCCGCACACGCGACCCATCCGGGTGTCCGGGGTGACTACCGATCCCGAGCTGGCCGCGCAGTTCCAGACCTCCCCCACGCGCTATGAAGGGCCCACGGGAATCGTCGGTGTCTTGATCGACGCCTGCCGCCTGGGAGGCCTCCCGGCCGCGAGCCTGTGGGCCAACGTGCCGCATTACGTGTCGGAGGTCAGCAACCCCCATGCGATCCTGGCACTGGTGCGGCGCATCCTGGCATATCTCGAGTGGGAGACGGATCTCGGGGATTTGGAGGAGGCGGCAAAGGAATTCGATCGGCAGATCGCCCGCATTGTCAGCCAGAAGCCCGAGGTGGCGCGCTATATCCAAGAGCTGGAGCAGCGGCAGCCGGGCGAGGTGGAGGAGCGCGGTCCCGGTACCGATCTCCCCAATACCGGCGATCTCATCCGCGAGGTGGAGCAGTTCCTCCGGGAGCACCGCGGGGACGCGGACCGAAGTTAGGCGCGACCACGCTGCGAGCGGCAGCGCGCAGCCACGGATGGTGAGGGAGCGCCGGCGTGAGCGAGGCAATTCGGGATCGAATCATCCGGGTGCGCGAGCGGATACGCGAAGCCGCGGCGCGCGCCGGGCGCGAGGCGTCCTCGATCACTCTGATCGCGGTCAGCAAGACCGTCTCTGCGGACGCCGTCCGGGAGGCGGTGGCGGCGGGCCAGACGATCCTGGGGGAGAATCGGGTCCAGGAAGCACGGGACAAGATCGCCAGGCTTCCCGATCTGGCCTCCTGGCACCTGGTGGGCCACCTCCAAACCAACAAAGCCAAGCTGGCGATCGAGTTGTTCGATCTGATCCATTCCCTGAATTCAATCAAGCTGGCCCAGGAGCTGGACCGGCATGCCGGGCAGGCTGGCAAGACGGTTCGTTGTCTGGTCGAGGTCAACCTGGGCGACGAGCCCCAGAAGAGCGGCATCGTCGAAGGGGAGGTCCGAGAGCTGCTGAAGGCGGCCGGCGGGCTGTCCAATCTCAAGATCGAAGGGCTGATGACAGTGCCACCCTTTCTGGCGGACCCGGAAGAGGTGCGGCCGTTCTTCCGGCATCTTCGCGAGCTGCGGGATGCGCTCGGCGCGGAGGGGTTCCCGCTGCGCGAGCTTTCCATGGGGATGACGAACGACTTCGAGGTGGCCGTCGAGGAGGGGGCCACGCTGGTGCGGATCGGCACAGCGATCTTCGGCGCACGCGCCGTTTAGGGAGTTGCAGGGGAGCCGGGGTGCTGGGGAGAGGGAGCAAGAGCGTACGAGGGAAACGGGGGAGCGGAAAAAATCCAGATTGTAAGAAGGCTTGTCTTGGCGATCTTGGCGTGAGACCAGGCCCGGCATTCTCCTCACGCAAAGGACGCCAAGGGCGCAAAGGGAAGCAGGGGTGAGGGGAAAATTCGAATTTCGAAATTCGAATTTCGAAATTGGAGGAGCCCTATGCAGATCTTTCTCGATACCGCCGATGTGAACGAGATTCGCGAGCTGGCCAGCCTCGGCATCGTGGACGGGGTGACGACCAACCCCTCGCTGGTGGCCAAGGAGGGACGGCCGTTCCGCGAGATCGCCGAGGAGATTGTCCGAATCGTGGACGGGCCGATCAGCCTGGAAGTGGTCAGCACCGAGGCCAAGGGGATGCTGGCCGAGGCTCGCGACTTGGCCAAGATCCACGCCAACGTGGTGGTGAAGATCCCGCTGATCGCCGAAGGGCTGAAGGCGGTCAAGCAGCTGACCATGGAGGGGATCAAGACCAACGTCACGCTCTGCTTCTCGCCCAGCCAGGCCCTCCTGGCCGCCAAGGCGGGGGCCGCCTATATCAGCCCCTTCGTCGGCCGCCTGGACGATATCAGCTATGTGGGGATGGACCTGGTGCGGCAGATCGTTACGATCTACAAGAATTACAGCTATCCGACCAAGGTCTTGGCGGCCAGCCTGCGGAGTCCGGTTCACTTCGTGGACGCGGCGCTGGCGGGGGCCCACGTGGCCACGCTGCCGCCGGCGGTCGTGCGCCAGCTCTTGAAGCATCCCCTCACCGACATCGGCCTGGAGCGGTTCCTGGCGGACTGGAAGAAGGTGCCCAAGAAGAGTTGATCCGCCTCCCGAAAATATCCCACCGCCAAGCCGCCAAGGATTGCGTGGTTGGAGCGGGCTAATGCGCCGCCCTTCCGGATTTTCCGGGAGGGCGGCTGCGTTCCTGCCCCTGGCGACCTAGCGGCCCACTCCCAGAAAAGGCGCTTCGCGCAAAGCCGCCGAAAGCCCCAGGGGGGCAGCCCGGGTTGGAGGATGACCTCTGGCCCCTGACCCCAGCCCTCTGCCTACTGTCTACTGACCCCTGACTATAGGTTCGTCCGGAAGGCGGCCTGGTTCTGGGCGTTCAACGCGGACTGGGTGGCGACGGCCAGCTCGGCATCGTGGACGTGGTCGAGGGTGAAGATGCGGTAGTGGGCCACCTGCGCCGGGATGTAGCGAAGCAAATCCTGGACTGGTTGCGGCGAGGCCTTCCCGGTTGCCGGGTCGTAGATCAGCACCTTCTTGGTTTCCTCGGTCAGCGGGTTGAGCGGCCGGGGATCCTGGCGAGCCATGTCCACCTTGAACTGGATCCCTTGGAGCGCGGGCGGCAGGTGGCCCCGGATGGCATCCTCCAGGTCGCGGGTGGACCAGAACTTTTTTCCGCGCGGCTCGTCCATGGTCTCCACATGATCGTACGCCATCTTCCACTTCAGCTCCCGGCGAGAGATCCTGGCCCACTCCTCGGCCAGCGAGCGCTTCCGGGGGTCGGGATCGCCGACCCACTGGCGCACCCCTTCCAGAAGGGACCAGTCGCTCACCCCTAGAAACCGGTCCAGCTCGCTCCGGGGGTCGAAGGGGAAGAGGAGCTGCAGCGTCTCCTGAAAGATCTCCTGCATGTGGAGGTCGACCGCGCGGTTCGTCCGGTGGAAATAGACATCCGCATACATGGTGAACCGGGCGTTGACGAAGCGGCGGAGGGCGGACGAGCCGGATTTGTGAAGCGTCAGCCCCTGCTCCGTGACGAAGGTGTAGTAGAGCAGCCGATCGATGTCCACCATGTCCAGGGAAAAGCCGGTCATATAGGCGTCCCGCTGGATGTAGTCCATGTTGTCCGCGGTGTAGATCCCTGAAAAGACCGGCTGCAAGGTGCGCAGCCAACCGGGCATCGGATCGGGTCCCGGGTCGGGCTTCCGGATGAGGTAGGCGACGTGTTCTGGCTCGATCGCCTCGCCGGCATCGAAGGCGCCGTCGGGGCTGCGGCGGATCTCTCGGATGAGATCTCCCAGCTTTTGCAAGACGATCTGCTGGCCGATCCCTTCGTGGGTGGTGCTGTAGAGCGGCTCCAGGAAGTTCTGGTCGTAGAAGTGGCTGAAAGGGCCATGACCGATGTCGTGGACGAGACCGGTGACGCGCAGCAGCTCTTTCACGAAGGGCAGAGAGGGGCACTGCCGGCGGAAGACCGCTTTCAGGCTGGGGTAGAGACGATCGGCGAAGCGGCCGGCCATGTGCATGGTGCCGAGGCAATGCTGGAATCGGCTGTGCTCGCCGGAGGGGAAAACCCAAAAGCTGGATTGCAGCTGGTGCACCCGCCGCAGCCGCTGGACCCAGGGCGTATCGATCAGATCCTTTTCCGTCCGCTCGGACGGCATGCCGTCCATTGGAACGGTGAACTGGGTGTACCCATAGAGCGGATCGGCGAGCAGGGCGATCCCCTCGTACATGGGATGGCGGCGTTTTCCTACTGGCATCGATCGTCCTCTAACAGGCTGCTGAAAACGGCCCATCTGTCCGCCGCAGGCGGATTGGCGCGCTCGAGCACTCGCTGCGGCGTACCGGAAGTACGCCTTGACCCGCCTGTGGCGGGTGCTCGGCCCCGGGTACCCATCCCGAGGGATGGGTGATGGCGCCTTGCCGTTCGGCAGGCTCACGGCCCCGAGCAACGTCGAGGGGCATCTGGACCCTTTTGAGCAGCCTGCTGGGAGTTCGGGCCGGCCCGCCGATCGGACCGGAGAGCCATCGACCTGCTCCACAATATCGCGAAGGTGGGTGGGCGGTCAACCCGGTTCGGGCGGACGTGTTCGGGCGGACGGCGGGACTACGTCAAAGTCGTCCAATGCTTCAGCTCCCTAAGGATTCTCGCGGAAGCCGAGCGCGAACAAGAGGGCGGACCGCACGTGCTCCATTCGGCCCGGCGCGAGCTTGGTGATGAGGGCGCCGATCTTTTCCTGCGGCACCGTCTGGATATGATCCAGGTTGACGGCGCACTCCCGAGACATGCCGTCCATCTCGCCCAGAAGGACTTCGGTCGGAATGTCCCGAATCGTGGATGTGATGGGGGCCACGGTGACCTCACCGAGGACGTCAAGGACGGAATCCCGCGTGAGGATGAGAACAGGGCGGCGCTTGTTGGGCTGGGGAAAACGATACCAGCGTACCTCGCCTCGTTTCATGGCTCACCCCAGGCCTGCTCCCCCGACCCCAGGCTGAACTCGCCGCGTTTGACTGGCTTCCGCTGATAACCTTCGCGGTGCTTCCGCTCCAGCGCGCGCTCCCGGGCGCGCGCTAGGGCCGCGCGCAGGGCATTGCGCGTGAAACCCGACCGGCTGGTTCCCAACTCAGCCGCAACCTTGTCCACCGCCTCCACCAGTTCCTCGTCAAGGGTCAACTGTACCGTTCGCATGGCTCGGACCTCCATAGCTACTCGCATAGCTATTAGTCTACACATCTTTTGCCCTCGCGCAAGCGGAAATTGGCACCATGTACGCAAAGAAGGCGTGCGTATCTGCACCCGGGTAAAGGGGACGAGGAATCGTCAGTCGTCCGGCGGCCGGGGGAGGCTTGGGAGCCAGTTGTCTTTGAGGGTGCGCGCGGGCCGTTGCATCTTGCGAAAGCCCGTGGTAGATTGCGGGTCAGACGCGCATAGTCGCCGAGGACGCAACGGGGAGACGGGGAGCCGGTGAACCGTAGAAACAGAGCGGGGGGATTCGAATTCGATTTTCAAAATTGAAGTGGGTTCGTCTTGGCGATCTTGGCGTGAGACAGGCCCCGGAGTTCTGCTCACGCAAAGGCGCCAAGGACGCCAAGGAAAACCGAACAGCAGGGTGGAATACAGGACCACGGACTACTGACTACTGACCGCTGACTGCTGACTTCTGCCTACTGAAACGGCAGCCGCGGTCCGCGCAGCACATAGCCTGGGAGAGGGGAAGCGTGAACTGGATACGTCGAGCGATTCTGATGATTCTGGTGCTGTCGGTAGCGGGCTGCGCTCGGTGGTTTGCCGATCACGTGCCTACCGAAGGTATCCCGGCCGGGATGAAGCAGATCACCTTCGAGATCATCGCGCGCGACAACCGCTGCGAGCCGTCCGTCCTCGCCCTGGACCGCGAAGGTCGGGCCCTGCTGATCACCTTCCAGGTGACGAGCGTCGGGAAGATGCACAAATTCCTGATTCCCAATCTGGGCGTGCGGAAGACCATCCCCGCGGGCGGCCAGGTCAGCATTCCGGTGATCGCCGATCGGTCCGGCATCTACGAATACGCGTGCACCTCCCATCCCTGGATCGGTCCCTTTACGGCAGAGGGAAAGCTCGCCATTCGGTAGGTCGTGCGGTCCGACTGCAGCCTCTGACAGGATGCTGAAAAACTCGTTTTCGCTCAGGCTGCTCAAAAAGGCCCAGATGCAAGGCGCCACGTGATCCGAGGCGCGAGGCGTACTTAGCCCGTACGCCGCAGCGCCGCGGGAGCGGGGCAACGCTGCAGATGGGACTCTTTGAGCAGCCTGCTAATCGACCGTTCCGCGTGAGAATGGCATGCCTGAACTCCCGCAGGTACCCTCTCCGCCCTCGCTTCCGCCCGTCTGGGTCCGCACGCAGGACGAGCTGCGCGCACTGGCCGGCCGCCTGGCGCGTACGGACGCCATCGCACTGGATTCCGAATCCGACAGCCTCCACCATTTTCCGGAAAAGGTCTGCCTGCTCCAGGCCGGGCTGGAGGACGGAAGCACCTATCTGCTGGACCCCCTCGCCCTGCGGGATCTTTCGCCCCTGGGCCCGGTCTGTACGGATGCGCGCGTCGTGAAGATCTTCCACGGTTCCGCCTACGACCTCTCCTCGATGAAGCGCGACTTTGGGTTCGCCTTCGCCGGACTCTTCGACACGATGCTGGCGGCCCAATTCCTGGGCTGGCAGGAGCTGGGCCTGGCGGCGCTGCTACAGCGTGTCTTCGGCATTCCTCCCGGGCGTTCAAGCCAGAAGGACGATTGGGCGCGGCGCCCGTTGACCGCCGCCCAGGAGGAATACGCGGCGCAAGATGTGCACTATCTCATTCCCCTGCGGGCCCTGCTAGTCGGGCAGCTACAGGATCTCGGACGGCTGGCGTGGGTGGAGGAGGAGTGCGAGGCGCTGACGGCGATTCCCGCGGCAGATCGGGTCTTCGATCCGGAGGGTTATCTCCGGTTGAAGGGGGCGAGCGGCCTCGACCGGCGCGGCCTGGCGGTGCTGCGGGCGCTGTTCGTGGCGCGGGAAGCGTGGGCGCATGCTGCAGGGCGGCCTCCCTTCCGGGTGATGGGCAACGAGACGCTGCTCCGGCTGTCGGCGGAGCGGCCGCAGACGATGGAGAATCTGCAGCGGATCCGGGGGTGCTCGCCCGTGGTGCTGGCGCGATACGGGGCGGGGACTCTGGAGGCCATCCGTCGGGCAGCCGCCATCCCCGAAGTGGAACTCCCGGTCTTCCCACGATCGAGGCGGCCGACCGTCCCCCCGGCGGTGCAGCGTCGCCTGGCGCTTCTCACAGAGTGGCGGACCAGCGCGGGCGGGCGTTTGGGGCTCGACCCTGGAGTCCTGCTGCCGCGCCGGTTGATGGAGCGGCTGGCAGAGCAGCAGCCGAGCAGCACGGATGCGCTTCGCCGACTGGACGGCCTGCGCGAGTGGCGCGTGCGTCACTTCGGATCGGAGATCCTGGCGGTGCTGGCAGGCGGCTAGCACGCTGCTGAAAAAGGCCCATCTGCGGCGTTGGCGCGCTCGCGTGGCGCTGCGACGTACGAGCGAAGTACGCCTCGCGCCCCGCATCGCGTGCCGCCTTGCACCTGGACCTTTTTGAGCAGCCTGGGCAAAAACGGGCATTTCAGCAGGCGGCTAGCCGGACCCCGGCCCGGGGCCGGGGACAGAGTAGGAGAAGGGGCATTATGAAGGGAGGCGTCGAGGGGGCGGTGGCGGCCATCCGGAAAGGAGCGCGCGCCCCCATCTACCTCTTGCACGGCGATGAGTATCTGGCCAAGGAGGGCGCCAAGGCGATCGTCGCGGCCTTGGTGCGGCCCGGGCAGGAGTCGCTGAGCGTGGAGACGCTGACGGAAGACGCGGGGGTTGCGAACCTGTACGGCCGGCTGGCCACCCCCTCCCTATTCGGGGGAACGAAGGTGGTGGTGATCCACGACAGCCGGGCGTTCGTCTCCGGGCAGAGCACCGCCGCTCTGGCCAAGAAGAGCCGCGAGCTCTGGCAGGCCGGAGATGCGGATCGAGCTCTCCGGCACTTCGGCCAGCTCCTGGCGGCGGCAGGGCAGGGCGCGGACTTCTTGGAGCGCGTCGTCCGCGTGCCGCTTCCGGACTCCGCCTGGGAAGAGCTGTTCGACATGGAGGCGGAGCCGGAGGCGCAGCAATGGCTGCAGGAGATGGCCGCCCGCACGTTGGCCTCCCCGCCCGGGGCGCCGCCGGGACCCGGCGCAGGCGCAGGCCGGGTCTATGAGGAGGTGCTCGAGCGGGGGATCCCGACGGACACGGTGCTGGTCGTCACAGCAGAGGCGGTTGACGAGCGGCGGGCCCTCTACAAGCGGATTGGCGCGGCGGGATGCGTCATCGACTGCGGGGTCCGATCCAAGCGGGCCTGGGACACGCAGATGGATCCGGAGGCGGCCCGGGCTGCGATCCGGGCGCGGGTGCAGGATGCGGGAAAGAGCATCGATCCCGAGGCGGCCGCCTGCATCGTGGAGCGCACGGGCTCCGGCATGCGCGGCCTGGAGTCGGAGCTGGAGAAGATCCTCCTGTTCGTGGGCGATCGCCAGCGGGTCGCGGCGGCCGACGTCCTGGAGGTGCTCAGCAGCTCGCGGGAGGCGAGTATCTTCGATCTGACGAACGCGGTGGGCGAGCGGGATGCGGGACGGGCAGTCCGGGCGCTGCGCAGCCTGCTGATCCAGCGCGAGCCGATCCCACTCATGCTGAACACACTGGCGGGCGAAATCCGCAACCTGATCATTGCCCGCACGGTGATGGACGGCGCGCTGAAGGGCGCCTTGGATCCCGCCCTCACGTTTCCCGCCTTCCGCGCCCGCGTCCTCCCGCGCCTGGAGCAGGCAGGGGCCGATGTCGAAGGCGTGGCCGCCCTTCGCGGGATGAATCCCTTCCGCGCCTTCAACCTGCTTCGCGGCGCGGCGCGCTTTTCCATGCGGGAGCTGGTTGCGGGATTGGAGGCCGTGCACGATGCGGATATGGCGCTGAAAACATCCGGAATGCCGGAGAACCTGGTGCTGGAGCCCCTCCTCCTCAGACTCTGCGGAGGGGGCGCGCCGGCGCAGCGGGGAAGGCCCTGAGGGGGAGTTTTTCTTTGACAAAGACTCAGGGAATACGGGGAGTTACGGAGCGGGGTTGCGCGGGGGTTGCGTTTGGTTGCCCGCCAAGACCGCTTCCAGGGCCTCGGCTGCCGCCCGGTTCCCACCCGGGACGGCATGCGTGTACAGGTCGGCTGTGATCGCGATGCTGCTGTGCCCCAACTGCCGGGAGACGGCCAGCAAGGGCACGCCGGCCTGAATCGCCAAGGTCGCATAGGTGTGCCGGAGGTCATGTGGGCGGATCTTCCGGATCCCGGCTGCCCGCAGGATTCCCCGGAGAATGCCGAGCCGACGCTTGGACAGCCCGTCTTCCCGCTGGGCCGTCCACCAGGTCTCGACACGGGTGGAGGTGATCTCCCCCCAGGGCAGCGTGCCGAAGGTGGGGAGGATGCGGCAGCGGAGAGCGTTCGCGTAGGTGAGCTGCGTTCCCCGCTTCCAGTTGGGGGATGTCACCCGCTCCCAATCGGCCGCGACCTGCTCGAAGGTGGGGGAGGGCTTCTGCTCAGGGGTTTCGAGGATCCCGAACTCTCCCAACGCCAGCTTGGCCGCAATCTTGGCCGCTGCGATGCGGGCGGCGTCCCGATTCTTGGTGCCCGGACCGATCCGCTTGGCTTTCCGCCGGCCCTGGTGGTGGACGAACACCCACCAGGCGCCGTCTTTCTCCCGGACCGTCACGCCCATGGCCTATTTCCCTCCCCTCCGGGCCAAGTACTCGTCAATGATCCGTTGCAGGAGCGCGTTGACGCTGGCCCGCCCGCGCGGGCCCTCGCGCTCTTGCTCCGCGGCGTGCCGGAGTTTCCGCCACGTCGCCTCGTCCACCACGACGCTGAGTCGCACCATCCTCACCTCCTCCCGCGGCTTCGGCATATGATCCTCCAGTATGAGAATAAACTTAAACTAGTATATACTTGTTTGCGTTATTATCAAGGGAAATCGGCGGGGGCTACTCCCGCAGGCCCAAGACCACCTCATCGACGATCCGATCAACGTCGGGGGTGTGCTTGAAGGCTTCCATCCAGCGGTCGAAGTCAGAGCGGCGAACCAGGATCTTGCCGGTCACGGTCCGCAGCCGGCCGGCGCGGGTCGGGATCACGTGAGGCTCTTTCATGCGGTAGTGCGGCAGGGGCCGGTCGGGATCTGTCAGGTATGCCCGCAGGGAGCGGACAGAGAGGCCTGAGTACTGGCTTAGCGCCTCCAGGCCGAGCCAGGGGTCCAGGTCCGCATTGATGCTCACCGCCTCGACGATCTGTGGGCTAACGACCAGATCATGAGCAAAAGTCCGTGGGGAAAATGGGTGACACTCCGACACCGAGGGTCCCCGAAGGACCCGAAAGGAGTGTGACCCATGGAGAGGATCGGCAAGGCAGGAGGGAAGCGGCAACAGAGTCGGGGGCCGCGGAAGGCAACGCGGCGGGGCGGCGGGGCGGCGGGGCGCACCCCCACGTCCACCCGTTCGAGGTCCGGCGCAAAGCGGTGCAGCTCTGCCTGGAGGAAGGCTTCCCCGTCGACCAGGTGGCCCGTGAACTCGGCGTCGGCTTTAGTACGCTCGGGGCGTGGGTGCGCAGGTATCGCGCCCAGGGGGAAGCGGGCCTGCAGGCGAAGCCGACCGGGCGGGGCCGCCCGCGGCCCAAAGTGGCCCCGGCGGTGAAGGCGGAGGTCGTCGCCCTCAAGCGGCGCCACCCCGAGGCCGGGATCCAGAAGATCGGCCAATTCCTGCGGCGCGTGCTGTGCCTGCCGGTGAGCCGGAAGACGGTGCGCCGCACCCATGGCCTCCGGAACGGCGTTCGGCTGGCGGGCCTAGCCGTGCACAGCGGCCCGGCGTTTGGCAGCGCATGGGCTAGACATGGGTCAGCCTCCATTCCCCTGGGCTTTCATCTTGCGCTTCCGCTGGCGCTCCGCGCTCCCGATGGTCGCCTGGATGACGGTCAGGAGGGCTTCGAACCGAAACGGCTTCGTGAGGCAGGACATGGCGCCGACCTCGTAGGCCCGGTGGTTGAGGGCGGCATCCTTCACCGCCGTCAGGACGATCACCGGGATCGGCGCGGTCAGGGGGGTCGCCTTCAGGTGCCGGCACACCTCGAACCCATCCATCCCGGGCATCAGGATATCCAGGAGGATCAGCGCCGGGCGCTCCTTGTCGGCCAGGGCGAGCCCCGCCTGCCCGTTCGTGGCTACAACGACCCGGTAGCCGCGGCCTTCCAAGACAGTCTTGCACATGCTGAGCACGAGCCGGTCATCATCGATGCAGAGGATCGTCGGACGGGCCCCGCCCGCCGGGGATTCAGCAGCCATGGGCTCATCTCCTCTCTGGGTCGCCACTCCCGGAGCGCAGCGCTGAGTAACTCGCCGCGCCAGCGCCGCGGGATACCTCCCCGGCCTGGTCGTCGGGAGCGGCTTTTCGGGAGCGGGCCGGAAACAGGCATGGTTTCAAAAGACGCGGCCCGGATTTCCCTTATCACCGAATTTCCTTCCAAGGGCCCCCGGGTATAGCCCATGCCTTCGTCCAGCAACACCCCCACCATCATCTTGCCCCCCCTTGATGGTGCCTACTCTTTGGGAGGCAAGTATCTCATCGGCCCGCATGGCATCGTGCTCCAATTCTTCCGGGCCCGCGCCGCCTCGCAGCTCGGCGTCACCGGCAGCCCTCCGGGCGGGAGGACGTAGGTCGGTCCACGCGCGTCTAGCGGGGCGATCCAGGGAGGAGCAGGCGGAGATGGGGCGGGCGGTGCTTGGGGAGTGGGCGCTGTAACGGCCGCTGCCGCGAGCGTCAGGCCAAGAGCCAGGACCGCTTTCACGTTCATCGCTCCGCCCCGGCTTCACTGTGCGCCTTCTCGGAGGCTGTCCCCCGCGCCGCCCGCTCGATCATGGCACCGGTGAGGATCGCATCCGGCACGGCCAGGACGATCGGCTGCGCGCGGCCGTCCAGGATGACGGTGACCTGCTTTGCGTCCGGATCCGCCTCCACCTCAAGCACCTTCTGGAGCGGGTAACTGGTGGAGCCGTCGCCGACCAGGAGAAGGCGCTTGGAGGTGACGTAGAGCGAGCCGGCCATCGTTGGGATGAGGCGCGCAGCCTCCTGCTGGTCACTGCTCCCCGCACGGATCCGCGCGCCACGCCGCTCCAGGAGCTGCATCGGTGCCATCCGGTAGCACACCTCACCTTGGTGGAGCGCGACCTTCACGGGGATCGGCTGGAGCGCGCCGTCCCGGATCCGTCGGGCCTCGTGCAGTTGCTCGATCATGGCCAGCTCGGGCGTGATGGCCGCGGCCGGGATCCCCAGCGCCGCCTGGAAGCCGCGGAGCGTCCTCTCCTCGGCCTCGGTCAACGTGTGATCGCTCACGGCGGTCAGGTAGTGCCGCCGGAAGGCCTCGAGCTTGGCCGCCTCCAGCACCGGGGACGGCAACTCCAGCAGGCGCGTCACCTGGGTGATCGCCTCCTGCGCCGGGGCCGCGAGCGTGCCATCCTCCATCACGCCCTGGAGGAACGCGCGGAAGGCCGCGCCGTGGAGCGCCTGCAGTTGGTCCGGGCGGAAGCGGCCGGCCCGGCGGAGCTCTCGCACGGCTGCAAGGTCTCGCGGGGGGAAGGGTGGCTTACTCTGCAGCAGGGCGAGGAGGCGGGTCGCGTACCCACTCAGCCGGCGCGTGTAGACGCGGTCGGTCAGGTGCATCCAGATCGCGAGCGCGACCGCGGCCACCGCCAGGGGCGCCGCCACCAAGCACAGGTCGGCGTCGAGAGAAAGGAGCATCACCAGCGGGCCGACGACGAGCGGAATGCGGGCGAGCCCGCCATAGCGCGTGGCCTGGACGTCCACGTGCGGGGTGGGGCCAGGGGCAACCGTGAGCTCGGGGGCGGGCGGCGCGACCGCCGCCGACGAGGCTGCCGGGGGCTCTGGCGGGAGGACATGCCCAGGAGGCGCGCTCCCCCGGCGCTCAGGTGTCTCTGCCTTCCGGGCGGGGGCATGGTGATGGCCGACGTACTCCCGCACGTACAGGCCGCCCCGGCCGGCGTGCAGGTAGGTCCCCCGGGGGCCTGCGCCGATCCGGAGGCCCTTCACGCCGACGGAGATCCCCAGGCCACCCTTGGAGAGGTTCAGACGAAGCGGTCCGAAGGAGAAAGCCTTCCTGATGTAAAAGCCCATCCGCGCCTCCAGGTCGTCGATCAGTCAAACTATTTGTCGGTATTGATCCTTTCAGTAGCGAGGCCGGCAAAAATGCCCGAGTCGTCGATCCCGCTCACCCTGTGCATACCTCTGCACTACCTACGCATCGCGATGAACTTGAATGGCGAAGTCTAGCCAGGCCGGCCAGGACTGGCTCTTCGGGAGCGACCCTAGGCCGGGGAAGCTGAACCTATCTCAATCTAACCGCGGTTCCGTCAGCCCATCCCCGGCAAGCTAGCTCTGCTTCATCGGCAACAATCTCCAGCCTCCTTTTACCTCCGAGTACTGGTACACTCTTCCGTCTGTCGTCAGACCATACACATTGTTGTTCCCCGCCGATATCTGTGTGAACCTAAGCTCCCCGCCTTGTACCTCCTCCACCGCCCTCGCCATCTCCGCCATCTCCCCCACCTCCTCCCTTTCCGCGTCCACCTCTCACATCAAACAATGCTGTGCCCCTGGAGCCGGTGGGGGGGCATAGGCCGACCCCCTCGCCTCCCTTAGGGAGTCCCCTGGCGAAGTCCCGGGCTGCGGCCCGACTGGATCACCGCTCCTCCGCCAAGGAGGCCGGCGGCTGCTCCCCCGCCGGGACCTCCGCGGCGGCAAAGGTGGCAACGAAGTCCCCGGGCAGTTCGTCCTTGAAGGCGACTCCGGCCGCTCCATAGCCCGCCAGGAAGGCCCGATCGACCCACGCGACCCGGCCCACGACCGTGAGGGCGGCTCGGCCATAGGGGTGGAGGGTGACGCGCACCGGGGCCCCGGGGTCTAGGACCCCGAAGAGCTGGAGCGACAAGCCTCCCCGGCTGAGATTCACGATCCGCCCCGGCTGGGGCCGGCCCGCCGTCACCGCCGCCTCGACGGTGGCCGGGACACGAATGGGATACCGGGGGTCGTCGGCGCGTCGGCGGGAGACGTCTCCTGCGTTCGGCATCAGGTGCTCCCCCCTCTCGGCGTGCAGCGGGAGGAGCCGGGGTGGCCGACCCTTCCCGCAAGGCGAGGGTGAAACCTGGGAGCTCGGGCAGAAACCTATTCCTCGCGGTCCCCAATGTCAACAGCGATCCCGGACCGACGGGGATACGAGGCCAGTCCCCCAGGACGCGGCCCCATGCGTGAAAGCTCCCCACCACGGAGCCCCTCAGGGTGCGCCTGAGATTGCCGGTGGCGTGCAGGAAAATTAGGGCCGCAACTCGCAACAATTTGCACCCTGTTTCTCCCACTTACGGGTCCATGGCAGGGCCAACTCGCACCACTTCGGCCCTTCCGTTGCCAGTTCGGTTGCCATTGGGAGCCGGTCGTGCCCAGAGACTAACTGTCATCAACCGAAACATTCATTTGTCGAGAGCAACTACGAAAGCCGGAACCAACCGTCCGGTGTTTCACGGGAGAGGCGGTTGTCTACGGCCCAAAGAGGCCCCGATCCCTTACGGGGCGGCCATGCTTACATTGTGAGGACTGGTGCCGGGGGGCGGACTACCTGGGCTAACGACCAGATCATGAGCAAAAGTCCGTGAGGAAAATGGGTGACACTCCGACACCGAGGTTCCCAGGAGGAACCGAAAGGAGTGTGACCCATGGAGAGGATCGGCAAGGCAGGAGGGAAGCGGAAGCAGAGCCGGGGGCCGCGGAAGGCAACGCGGCGGGGCGGCGGGAGATCCTGTGGCGCGAGATCGAGGAGGCGGAGACCACCCGGCGGGGAATACTCCAGTTGAGCCTCGCAAGTCTTGGGACGGCCCCTCGGGGGTCTCACGGAAAAGCTGCGGACTGGGATCATAGTCCGTTTTCGTTCGGTGAAGCGATCAGGGCGTCCGTGCAGACGATCATGGTAACCGAAGACGGCTCGCTGAGGCTCCAGCTGAAACCACAGGGCCTGCTAGGGACTCAGACACCCATCGCGGATGCAGGTTGCCGGGGGACCGGACCCATCCTGGAGCGAACCATCCGATCCGCCACGGGACGACAGTGGAGGGCAATCGGCACAAGATAGATGGCCGGGGGATTCACCACCAATTGAGCGGTACGGAAAGCCCGGGTCTATTCCCAAGGGGATCCCTTCGGAAGCAAGGAATGAGACCCGCCGCAGAATCTGGCATGCCCGGAATTGCCGGAAGGGCCTCCCACTTTCTGGCTCGCGGGAGGCGGGCGCCGGACGATACATTCGAGGGCGCGATGCTCGGGAATCTCGCCGCGGGGGATCAAGCCTGCGGGGGCTCAAGCGTCATCGGGGACGGAGTCTCCCGCTTCCGCAGTCCGTAATACAGCCCGCCCGCCACAAGCATGCCAATGTAATAGGCGAGGTCGGCCCCGTGCAGCAGCCTGGCGACCGGCCCGGTGAAGAGCGAGGAGTTCATGAACGGGAGGGAAGCGACCAGCCCAGCCAGGAACGCCGCGAGCCCCGGCCACTCGACCGCCCGAGGCGCCGCCGGCGAGGAGTCAGGGCGCGCCTGCGGGCCCTGCCCCGGGCGCAGGAAGAAATCGACCACGATGACGGCCCACCAGGGGCCAATCCAGTACGAGAGGAGCAGCAGGAAGGTCTCGTACTTGCTGGCGAGGCCGTGGACCCCGTACAGGGCCAGCGCCCCCCCCAGCACGCCGACGGCGACGACGGACACCCAGCGGCGCACGGGCACATCCAGGGTGAGCAGGGAGAGCGCGCCGGTGTAGATGTTCAGGGCATTGGCCGTGATGGTCCCCAGGACGATGGCCAGCAGGGCCGGGAGCCAAAAGCGGCCCATCACCTTGACGACCAGGTCGATGGGCGCCAAATGGAAGCCGATCGTCGCCACCGCCGCCCCCAGGACTTGCAGCCAGACGCACCCAAGGAACGAGCCGGCAAACACGGCCGCGAAGACGCGACGCTTGGAGGTGGTCGCCGGGAGGTAGCGCGCGTAGTCGGCGGCGTAGGGCGACCAGCTGAACACATAGGACGCCACTGCCGTCATAACGAGAATGGAGATCCCCAGGTGATCGGCCGGCGCCAGGCGCGACACCACGCCCAGGTGCGCCTGCGGGAGGCCAACGCCCAGCATGAGGAGAAAGATCCCCGCCAGGAAGATGGCGCTCGCGGCCTCGAAGCGGTGGATCAGGTTGTAGCCGTAGATCCCGAGGAGCATCTGCCCGGCCGTGAGGACGAGCAGGGCCGCCCCGAACGGCAGGAGCGCCAGGCGCGCGAGGGCTAGAGCGCCGAGGATGCTGTTGACGGCGTACCAGCCGCTGGCGCTGACCCAGTTCAGCAGGGCCGGCAGATACACCGCCCGGCCCCCGAAGCTCCCGCGGGTAAACGGCAGCTGCGGCATGCCGATCGCCGGCCCCATGCTGGCGGTGATCGCCAGGATGGCGCAGCCCAGCACGTTGCCGAGCACAATGACGGCGACCCCATCCGCGAAGCCCAGCCCTAAGAGAATGGGCAAGGCGCCCACCAGCCACACCGGGAGCCCCATGTTGGCCGAGAACCAGAGGGTGAAGAGCGCCCGGACGCTCCCGTGCCGCTCCTCTCCTGCAATGTACTCGATGCCGTACGGCTCGACGGTGAGCACCTGTCCGCGATAGGATGTCTTGGTGGCCGGGCCGGTAGCCCCGGATCTGGTCGTGGCCATGCGGTCTCTCCTCTCGCCCTGGGCCGCGGTGTTCGGCGGTTCCGGCCGGGAGGCGGGGAGAGCGGCCCCCGCTCCCGGGCAGGGGGCTCCTCAGGGCTTCACGTACAGGTCCGCGCCGCTCCGCCGGAACTCCGCGGCCTTCTCGTGCAGGCCGACTTCAAGGACGTGAGCCTCGTCTACGTTGTGCTGCGCGGCGTACGCGCGCACCTCCTCGGTGAGTTTCATCGCGCAGAAGTGGGGCCCGCACATGGAGCAGAAGTGGGCCGCCTTGGCCGCGGGGGCCGGGAGGGTCGCATCGTGAAAGGCCCGGGCGGTCTCGGGGTCGAGGGACAGGTTGAACTGGTCCTCCCAGCGGAACTCGAAGCGCGCCTTGGACAGGGCGTCGTCCCACTCGCGCGCGCGGGGGTGGCCCTTGGCCAGGTCGGCGGCATGGGCCGCGATCTTGTAGGCGATCACCCCCGCTTTCACGTCCTCCTTGTTCGGGAGACCGAGGTGTTCCTTCGGGGTCACGTAGCAGAGCATGGCCGTGCCCAGCCACCCGATCATCGCCGGGTCGTTGGCATCGGCGATGGAGCCGGGCCGCAGCCCATCCCCCAGGGAGACGGCCACGTCATAGGCGGCCAGGAGCTCGCAGATCTCCCGGAAGTGCGTGTAGAGGAAGCTCTCTTCGTGGTGGGCCAGACACCACTGGGCCATGATGGCGCCCCCCCGCGACACGATCCCCGTCACGCGGCTGGCCGTGAGCGGGATGTAGCGCAGCCAGACGCCCGCATGGATGGTGTAGTAGTCCACCCCCTGTTCCGCCTGCTCGAGGAGCGTGTCGCGGTAGAGCTCCCAGGTCAGCTCCTCGGCCTTCCCGTCCACCTTCTCCAGGGCCTGATAGATCGGGACGGTGCCCACGGGGACCGGGGCGTTCCGGAGGATCCACTCCCGGGTCTCATGGATGTGCGGGCCGGTGGACAGGTCCATCACTGTGTCCGCCCCCCAGCGGGTCGCCCAGCGCATCTTCTCCACCTCGTCCTCGATGGACGAGGTCACCGCCGAGTTCCCCAGGTTGGCGTTGATCTTCACCAGGAAGGCGCGCCCGATGACCATCGGCTCGGCCTCGGGGTGGTTGACGTTGGCCGGAAGGATGGCCCGCCCCCGGGCCACTTCGTCCCGGACGACCGCCGGGGCGATCCCTTCCCGCAGCGCCACGAACTCCACCTCGGGGGTGATGAGCCCCTGCCGGGCGTAGTGCATCTGGGTCACGCACCGGCCCGCCTTCGCCCGGACCGGGGACCGGCTGCCTGGGAAGCGGATGGCCGCCAAGCCGGGATCCATTCCCCGCGCCCGTCGGTGCCGGGAAGTCGGCGCCCGGAGTTCCTCCACGTCCCCCCGCGCGAGGACCCACGGCCGCCGGAGCGGCGGCAGTCCCGCCTGGAGATCCGGGGCGTAGCTGGGGTCGGTGTCCGGGCCGCGGGTGTCGTAGAGCCGGAGCGGTGGCTCCGGGGAGGTCAGGGCAATCTCGCGCATCGGCACCCGGACCCCCGGCTGGGTTCCCGGCACGTAGACCTTGCACGAGGGAAAGTCGAGCGAACTGGGCCTGGCCATGTTGGTGCCGCCTCTCTGACGATCGAGCCGGCGGGAACCCAAGGGTTCCCGCACCAAAACAAAAACCGCCCCGACGGGCGGTTTCGGTGTGTCCTGATCGTCCCTACGCCGGCATTACCCGGGTCAGGTTCCAACGGTCGGTGAGGGAACCGCCCCACCCTCTCAGCCCGGCACCCCGGGCTCCCGTTTGTGACGGAAACACCGTAGCATCCTTGCGCGCGCCCGTCAACGCTCCGGCCGCCGTCGCCACTCCCCAGGTCTTGAACGCCTCCAGCTCCCGCGTGGACACGGCACCGCAGCTGGGACGACTTCACCCTGGCCCACGTTAAAGGATTTTCATCTGCGGTTAATCCTACTCTCATGTTGGCGCAGTATGGTCGCAGCGGCAGTCGGGCGGCCGGGGGTCCGACAAGTCCGCACGTGCCGGCCCGGAGCAAGAGGGGGCCCGCGCGGTGGCCGCGCGGCGCGGGGGGGATGGAGGGAAGATCTGGAGGGCCACCCGATGACGGGGAACCATTCGCCGGGAACAGCATCCTTGGGCCGGGCGACGGATCCGCTGTGGATCGTGGTTTTGGCGGGCGGGGAGGGCCGGCGCCTCAAGGCGTTCCTCCGCACCGTCCTTGGCGACAGCCGGCCGAAGCAGTTCTGCCAGATCATCGGGGGGCGCTCCATGCTCCGCCACACCTGGGACCGTGCCCGCCGCCTGGTGCCGGCGCACCGCCTCGTCACCGTCATCACGGCGGGGCAGGAACGGTTCATGGCGGCGGAGGCGGGCCAGGGGATCCCGGGGCGCGTGCTGGTGCAGCCCATGAACCGCGAGACCGGGCCGGGGCTGCTGCTCCCCGTGCTCTGGATCGCGCACCGGGACCCGACCGCCAGCCTGGCCGTCTTCCCGGCGGACCAGTTCGTCTGGGAGGAGTCCCGCTTCCTGGCCCACGTGGCCGAGGCCGTGGTCCTCAGCCGGCGCCGGCCGGACCGGCTCGTCCTGCTGGGCATCGAGCCGGCGGGGCCCGAGCCCGGCTACGGGTGGATCGAGCCGGGTGCCCCCTGCGAGGGCGCCTTGCCCCAGCGTGAGGTCTACACAGTCGCCAACTTCTGGGAGAAGCCCGACGGGGCGCTGGTGCGCCAGCTCCAGGCGGCGGGGTGCTTCTGGAACAGCTTCGTCATGGCCGGCACTGTCCACGCCTTCTTGCGCGTGGCCGCCGCCCACCAGCCGGAGGTCGTGGAGACCCTCCAGGCGGCGCGCCCGTGGTTCGACACTGCGGCCGTGCGGCCGGCGGTGGCCGCGGCGTACCGCCGCCTCCGACCGATGGACTTCTCCCGGGACGTCCTGACGCCGGGGCGAGACGCCCTGCTGGTGCAGCCCGGCCGGGGGCTCACGTGGTCCGACTGGGGGGAGCCCGCGCGTATCCTCCAGACGCTCCACCAGCTCGGCCGCCGCCCACCCTGGCTCCCCGCCGCCCCGTCCCACCTGGCCCCGGTGGGGTAGCCGTGCATGCGGCGGGCTGTGGACGCGCCGCCACCCTGCTGGCGTGGCTCCTGGTGGCGGGGGGCCTCCTCTTCGTTCGGCTGGGGACTCCCGGGCTCTTCGACGCGGACGAGCCGGCCATCGGGTCGAATCGGCGCAGGGCCAAGCGGGCGAAAGGGAGTACAGGTCCGGTGGGCTCCGGCCTTCCGGTCCGCGAGGCCCTGGGTGCGGCGCTCCTCCTCCGCGTGGCCGGGGCCTTGCTGTCGAGCCTTACTGTTTCTTCGGGGCTGGGAGGGCCCAGGATGGGCGACCGTTGATGACTGGCTCCCGCGCGCGGGCCCGGTCGTCTTCCCGGCCGGTGGCCTCCCGTCTGCACGCTCGCCGCACCACCCCCTGGGCTGCGGGCTGCGGCGGGTCGATCGGCCACTCCACGAGCCAGGGCCACGGGGGGAACGCGAGGGGTCCAGACCGGGCGCCCTGCTTTCCTTCCGCACCCGTGACCGATTCAGAACGCGAGAGGAGCGCCCGCCCCTCGCGTCCGGCGGACCGACAGGCATCGTCTTGACACGGTGCCCTACCCGGAACAGGGTCCGGTGTGGCCCGCGCGGCCGCCAGCCCGAGTGGGTGTGAGGCGGGGGCTGCACGGGGACCGGCAGGGGTCGCCCGAGGCGACGCGCCCCTCCCCACTCGGCGGGACCCCGGGTGGCGTAGGACCGCCCCAGCGACAGGCCGGGGGAACGGGGATGGCTCGAACAAGAAGGAGGAGAACACGATGAAACGCGAGTACTGGTTTGCCATCATCGCCCTAGTGGTCGGGCTGGTGATCGGCTACGGGGTCTGGGGCACCAAGGCGGCGCAGGTGGCAAACCTCACCACGCAGGTCCAGCAGCTCACGCAGGAGAATACGGATCTGAAAGCGAAGCTCGCCGCGGTGCCGGCCCCGGCGCCCGCCAGCGCCCCCGCGGCGGCCCCCAGCGGAACGTCGGAGCAGAAAGCGCAGTGACGCCGGCCGGCCGGCGAGGAGCCGAGGCCCCGCGCGTCCTCGCCGGCCCTCCGGCTCTCTGTCTCTGCTCGGGCGCGCGGCCGGAAGCCCAGGGGAAATCTCAACGCAGAGAGGCACACCGGGGATCTCCGATCACGGGGAGAAGGCGTCCGAGACGAACCCCCGACGAGAGCCACGGAACCACCGACCCTCCTCTGATGCGGCGGTCAGGAGTCACTTTCCGACGGGAGCCAGGCGGAATCGACCCTTACTACTCAATGCGCGGTCCGGGGGAGGGAATCGAACCCTTATGCGATCCTTGGGCGGGCAATACGAGCCCCGCTTATACAGATCGGCTCGGGGTTGCGAACACTCTCGAATGGGCCGAGCAGTGGCAAGGGACTCGGTGTTGCACGCGAGAGTGGGTCAAGGACTCGCAACACTTCCTGACGGAATTGCTGGACTTCCGGAGCGCCGGAGGAGCCAACTCGCACCAGTTTTCCTATTCTGTTGCGGGTTCTGGAAAGCCTTCGCCAGGGCATTGGCGGCCCGGAGCTTATCCTCCTTGGTGACCTTGGTGTAGATCGTGGTGGTCTTGATGCTCGCGTGCACCACTTACTCCTGGACGACCTCCATGTCGTTCCCGCTGGCCCGGGAGAGATGCGTGGCATAAGTGCGCCGGCAGGCGCGGCTGGCGTACTGAGGATCCAGGCCCCCGGCGGTCTACTCTGGGCCCTACTCCTGATCTGCTCCCCCTCTGGCCAGACGTTCACGGAGAAGCAGGTTGCACGTCATCGGGGGAGCTGCCTCTCCCGAGATCGCCGCCGGGCACTCAAGGCTACTCGGCCCAGCGGGGAGGGGTGTGGCAGGGGGCGCGAGCCGAAGGGGGGTTCCACGACCGACCAGCCCGCCGACCGCGGGACCTTCGTCCGGGAATGCAGAGGAATACGGCGAGGCGGGTTGACCTTCGTGGAAGTGCGTGGCACCCTTCCTCCGTCGTGCGGCAGGTCGCATCCGCGGGGGGACGTCTCGTTCTCGTCAGCTCCGGCTGGCAAGGGAGGATCCGCATGTTCGGTTCCAGGGTGGGCGGAGGCAAAGCGGCAGAGGGTGGGAAGAAATGGCCGGGTCGGCGCGGCTGGGCTGCGGGCCTGGGCCTCCTCAGTGTCGCCGTGCTGGGGCTGCAGGTCCTGAGTGCCCCGGCCGTCGCGGCGATACCCCGGCGCACGCTCCCCACGGCGGCGGGCCCGGGCACGGCGGCCTGGATCACCATCAATGCGGCCACGGGGGAGGTCCTGGCCAGCCAGGAGCCGGATCGGCGCGGCACGCCGGCCTCCATGACGAAGATGATGCTGGCCCTCCTGGTCATGGAGGCGATTCGCGACGGGCACCTGAAACTCACGGACCCCGTCACCACCTCGGCGTGGGCGAGCCATATCGGCGGCTCGCGGGTGTACCTGAAGGAGGGGGAGGTCTTCCCCGTCGAAGACTTGATGGCGGCGGTGCTCATCGGGTCCGCCAACGATGCGGCGGTGGCGCTGGCCGAGCGCGTGTTCGGCACGGTCCAGGAGGCAGTGAGCCGAATGAACGACCGGGCCGCGGAGCTCAAACTCACGGGGACGCACTTTGCGTCGGTCCATGGGCTGCCGCCCGGCCCGGGGCAGGAGGCGGACGTGACCACGCCGCGGGACGTGGCCCGCCTCGCCCAGGAGCTGGTGAAGTTCCCGGACATCCTCCGCTGGACCGCCACTCCCGAGGCGCCCTTCCGCCAGGGGGCCTTCATCCTCCGAAACACCAATCACCTCATCGGGCACTTCCCCGGGGCGGACGGCCTGAAGACCGGCTATTACCGGGCGGCCGGGTACAATGTGGCCGCCACGGCGACGCGCGGCCCGCTACGCCTCATCACCGTGGTGATGGGGGCGCCCACCAACCGCGCGCGGTTCGAGGAGGCGGCCCGCCTCCTGGCGGAGGGGTTCACCCGGTACGTCGAGGTAGTCGTGGCCAAGGCGGGGGCACCGGAAGGGGCGGAGATCCGGTTGCCGCGGGCGGCCGCCGGCTTCCGGCCCGTCACGGGGACGGAGGTCCGGGTCCTCGTGCTCCGAGACCAGAAGGACGCGATTCACACCCAGGTGGAGCTCCAGGCCGGGCTGCGGGCGCCCCTCCCGAAGGGGCACGCGGTCGGCAGGCTGGTCGCCCGGATCGGGGACCGCGAGATCGCCCGCACCCCCGTCGTGACGCCGGCGGCGGTCTCCCGAGGCTTCTTCTGGTGGGTCACGCCGTGGCGGTGAGGCGCGAGTGGCTGACAGGGGGGTCGGCCCCCGCGACAGCGGTCCAGGATGATGAGGTCCTCCCGGGAAATCATGGGGCGGGCTGCTCCTCGATAAGGGGTGGGAGCGGCCAGCCTGCCGTGCCGGCGCTCGGCGCAACCGGCTGCGGTGGCAGGCTGCTGATTGGCGGTCCGGAGCCTCGGGCCGCGCCGCAGGCTGCCCCGGGCCAGGGGTCCCGTCCACCTTGACAGCCCTCCAAGTCCTTATGGTAGGACTAGAGGGACAAGACCCCGGCACGTAACAACCCGGGCTAACCGATATTGGGGGCCCTGAGGGTTCCTGTGCAGACGGAGCTCGCTCCGGGCGGAGCGAGGCTTCCGTCATGGTCGGTCTGTCCGGAGGAAGGATGCACATGACTCTGAACGCGCTCTTCAGTCCCTTCGCGATCGGATCGCTGCAGCTGAAGAACCGGATCGTGATGCCGCCCATGGCGACCAACTACGCCTCGCCCGAGGGCCTGGTGACCGAGCGGCAGATCGCCTACTACCTGGAGCGTGCCAAAGGAGGCGTGGGGTACATCACCGTCGAGCATACGGGCATCCTCCAGCAGGGAAAGGCCAGCCCGAGGATGCTCCTCCTAAGTTCCGACGCGCACGCCGTCGCTCTGGAGAGGCTCGTTGACGCGGCCCACGCCGCCGGGGCCAAGATCGTCGTTCAGATCAGCCACGCCGGAAGGCAGACCTCCGCGGCGATCACCGGAATGCCCATCGTCGGGCCGTCCCCCCTCGCCTGCCCGACCCGCACCGAGATCCCCCGGGCACTTTCCGCGGGGGAGATCGAGGCGTTGACCGAGGCCTTCGGGGTGGCGGCCGAGCGCGCGAAGCGCGCGGGCGCCGATGGGGTCGAGCTGCACATGGCTCATGGGTATCTCCTCTGCGCCTTTCTCTCCCCCTTCTCCAACCGGCGGAGCGACCAGTACGGAGGGGATCTCGAGGGCCGCACGCGGTTCCCCCGGGAGGTCCTGACGGCCGTGCGCCACCGGGTCGGTCCCACGTTCCCCATCGTGTGCCGGCTCAGCGCCGACGAGTATGTGGAGGGGGGCCTGCGCATCGAGGAGACGGTTCGGATCGCGCAGCTGCTGGAGCAGGCGGGCGCCGACGCCCTCCACGTGTCGGCCTGCAACGCGGCATCGGCGTACCTGAACCAGCCGCCGTACTACGTGGACGAGGGAGTGTTCGTCCCGCTGGCCCAGGCCATCAAGGCGGCGGTTCGGATCCCCGTGATCACGGTCGGGCGCATCCGGAATCCGGTCATGGCCGACCAGATCATCCGAGAGGACAAGGCCGATCTCGTCTCCATGGGCCGGGCGCTGATTGCCGACCCCTCCCTGCCGCAGAAAGCCGAAGCCGGGCGGTTGGAGGCCATTGTCCCCTGCCTGTCGTGCAACCGATGCATCCAGACCCTGCGGAAAGACGCCGTGCGATGCACCGTCAATCCGGAGGCGGGCAACGAACGCCTCTTCCGCGTCGCGAGAGTGGATCACCCCAAGAAGGTCTGGGTAGTGGGCGGCGGCCCCGGCGGACTCAAGGCGGCTGAGATCGCCACCCTTCGGGGGCATGAGGTGACGCTTTTCGAGCGGACGCCGCGACTGGGCGGCCGTATGATTTGCGCCGCACTCCCCCCCAAGAAGGCCGTCCTGAACGAATACCGGGAGTACCTGGAGCGGCGGGTCAAGGAGTTGCAGGTCACGCTGCACCTGGGGACGGAGTGCACTGCGGCGATGGTGGCCACGGGGAAACCGGAGGCCGTGATCGTAGCCTCCGGCTCGCGCCCCCTGATGCCCGAGTGGCCGGGGGTAGGGGACAGCGGGGCCATTCCTGCCGACGCCGCCTTCGAGGAGAACGTTTCCGTGGGACGGCGGGTGCTCGTGGTGGGCGGCAGCGGGATCGGAGCGGAGACGGCCGATTACCTGTCGGAGATGGGAAGACAGGTCACCCTCGTCGAGATGTTGGGCCAGATCGCCTCAGACTTCGTGCTCCACCTGCAACATTACTTGTCGCAGCGGCTGGCCGAAAAGGGAGTCACGGTCCTCACCTCGACCCGCGTGACGGCAGTGGGAAAGGGATGGGCGCAGGTGGAAGACGCCGCGGGGACCCGCCGACTCGATGGGTTCGACACCATCGTGCTCGCCGTCGGCTCGAAGCCGGACGATCGCCTTGCCAAGGATCTGACGGGCCAGGTGCCGGAGCTCTACGTGATCGGGGACGCCTCCAGGCCGGGGGAGATCCTGCAGGCTGTCTACGACGCCGAGGATTCGGCGATCAAGATCGGCGCTGCCGGGATTCAGGTGGGCACTTGACGCCTGCGCGGAGCGACTGGGGCAGGCGAGAGCTGGCCGCAACCCCTCCGACGGAGTCACCTTTCACTAGCTCGGCAGAGGCCAGGGGCAGGAAGGCCTCATCCGGGTCCTCCTCTCAGAAGGAGGCCAGCCTGAGGCCCGCCTGACGCACTACCCCGGATCCAGGCCTGAGCACGGCGGGCGAGTTGCGAGCCCCGGTAAGTCTTCGCCAAGGCATTGGCCGCCCGCAGCTTGTCCTCCTTGGTGACCCTGGCGTCGATCGTGGTCGCCTTGATGCTCGCGTGCACCACTTACTCCTGGACGACCGCCAGGTCGTTCCCGCTGGCCCGGTCCAGGTGGGTGGCGTAGGTGTGCCGACAACTGTGAGTGGCGTACCGGGGATCCAGCCCCACGGCCGCCATGAGGCCTTTCACCACCCGCCAGACCCCCTTCCGGGTGAGGGGCCCCCGCTGGCCGAGGAAGACCGGGGCCTCCTCGGACACATTCTCCCCAAGGTCCCGCTTCCAGGTCAGGAAGGCTTTCAGGTGCGTCTTGAGGTCCGGGGGGATGAAGACCTCCCGCTGCTTGTTCCCTTTGCCCTGGCGGACCGCCAGTGAGGCCTGGCCGTAGCCCAGGAGGCAGTCCCGGACTTGGGGGCCGGCCACCTCGGAGGCCCGGAGGCCGGAAGAGAGAAGGGGGTCGAGCAGGCCCCAGGACCGGATCGGCCCTGTAGTGCCCTGCTGGCGGGCCTGGGTTGCCCGAGATTCGGCGAACCGGCGGAGGCGGGTCAGGTTCCTCCGCGGTCAGAGAACGGATCTCGTGCTGGACGGTAGGCATGAGCGCATCTCCTTGCATCGCAGCTGACCCGACCGCCGCCGGCCGCGCGCCAGGGTGAAGCTCATTCCCCGGGACCCCCGGAGCGGCTACATGCGCCACCCCGAGGCGATCGGGCGTCAGGCCAGAGTGTTCGCTGGGCGGCCTCGGGCAGAGCGGGCGGTCCGGAGGCGGTCTGCCGCCGCGCGCCGTTGCTCCACGGTCCCCGCCCGACCGGGCCCTGGCCGGCGCACTCGGATCGCGGGGAGGGGAACCACCCAGAAGGCCGAGGTCGCCTTCCCGTCGCGCTCCGTGACCTGCTTCGGGGCCCCGTACAGCCGCTCGAGCTTCCGGCTCCACTCCGGCCAGGTGGAGCAGATGTGCGCTTGCCGATCCTGGCGATCGAGCCGGATCGTGACTTCCATCTCGTCCTGCGAGTTCCCGCCGTAGTTCACCCGGTCTCCCTTTCCGGTTGCGCGGGGGTTGCGTTCCGTGCTATGAATTGCCATCCTTTGCAGCCCTAACTCCTTAAGTTCTCGCCACCATTGACCCGATCCCTGAGTTTTTCCTTGACAAAGTGGTGGGCCCGTCGAAAAATCGCGGCGGTTTCCATGCGCCGATCCCGCGCGGAGGCCAGGCTCCAATGATCCGGCACGTTGCCTCACTCCGGCCCTTCCATTCCGGTCCTTGTCGGCTACTCTGCCGGTAGAGTCGCCGACCGCGTGCCGTTTTTGCACCACAGCCCTCGGGTTCATCCGGGAGGATGACGATGACCGCTCCTGAGCCGCCCCTCAAGCAGACTTCCCTCAACGCCCTGCATCGCCAGATGGGGGCCAAGATGGTTCCCTTCGGCGGATGGGACATGCCGGTCCAGTATAGCGGGATCATCGAAGAACATCGGGCGGTGCGTAGCGCGGCGGGGCTCTTCGACGTTTCTCACATGGGGGAGGTCGAGTTCGAGGGGCCGGATGCCCTGGCGGCGGTGCAGCGGCTGACCTGCAACGACGCCGCCCGCTTGCGGGTGGGGCAGATCCAGTACTCGGCCCTGACCACCGAGGCGGGGACGTTCGTGGACGACATCACCGTGTACCGGCTGGGCGAGAACGATTTCATGTTCACGCTGAACGCCGCCAACATCCCCAAGGACTTGGCCTGGATCCGCGAGCACACCTCCGGGCAGGTCCGTGTGACGGACCTCAGCGCGCAGACCGGCCTGTTGGCCCTCCAGGGGCCCAGGGCGGTGGAGATCCTCCAGCAGCTCGCTAAGCCGGAGGTGGGTGAGCTGCCCTACTACTGGTTCCGGCGGGGGGAGATCCTGGGCGAGGAAGCCGTCGTCTCGCGGACCGGGTACACCGGCGAGGACGGCTTCGAGATCTACGTGCGGGCGCGGAGCGCGGCGACCATCTGGCAGGCCCTTCTAGAGGTGGGCGAGCCGCTGGGCATGCTGCCGTGCGGGCTGGGGGCGCGGGACACCCTGCGGCTGGAGGCCAAGATGGCCCTCTATGGGAACGACATTGACGAAGAGCATACGGTCCTGGAGGCCGATCTGGGGTGGATCGTAAAGCTGGACAAGGGAGAATTCATCGGCCGTAATGCTCTGGCTACGCAGAAGTCCGAAGGGGTGCGGCGGAAGCTCGTGGGGTTCGAGATGGTCGGGCGAGGCATCGCGCGACCGCACTATCCCATCGTCAAGGACGGGAAGCCCATCGGCGTCGTGACCAGCGGCGGGCCGGCGCCCTGGCTGGGAAAGAATATCGGTCTGGGGTACGTGGAAGCGGGACGCGCTGCCGTGGGGACGGAATTCGCCGTGGTGATCCGGGACCAGCCGGTGGAGGCGCGGGTCGTTCGCACACCGTTCTACAAGCGCGCACGCTAACCCTGATCCGAAAGAACTGTTGAACCGCCATGACGCCAAGGCCCCCCTTTCAATTCCGAAATTCGAACTTCGGAATCCGAATTTCCTTTTGGCGCCCTGGCGGTGAGACATCTTCGGATTGGGGTTAATATAATGCGTCTAAAATCTCTTGACATTTCGTCACCCCGGCGAACGCCGGGGTCCAGGACTGTGGTTTGACTGGATTCCGGCGTGCGCCGGAATGACGGAGCGGGAGCCTGGGTGCCGGCTGGAGTTTACCCCAGTGAAAACCGGGGCCGGCAAGACGGCCCCGCAAAAGTAAAGAAGCGTTGGATGCATCAGGCTGGCGATCCATCCTAGAAGGTTGTGCGAGAAGTTCATCATCGCCCTAGACGCCCCTTTTGGGCGGCGGCGCCCGCGTAGCCGCCCGAAGAGTGGGTGCAGGCCGAGCGGTATCGGGTACCCACCCGGGTCCCCCTGGGCGGGGTGGGTGTGGTCCCAGGGCTCGGAGGGGCGGCTGCGGGGGCTGTGAAGTTATCGGACAACCCTCAGGTGCGGGACACGAGCCGGAAGGAGATAAGCATGTACCCAGCCGATCTGAAATACAGCCGGGAGCACGAGTGGATTAAGGTGGAAGGGGACCGCGGACGCGTCGGCATCACGGACCATGCCCAGAACTCGCTGGGCGACGTGGTGTTCGTCGAGCTGCCGAAACTGGGACGGGCGGTCAAGCAGATGGAGACCTTCGGGGTGGTGGAGTCGGTGAAGGCGGTGTCGGACCTCTACTCGCCGGTGACCGGCGAGGTGGTGGAGGTCAACGCGGTACTGGAGCAGAAGCCGGAGCTGGTCAACAAGGACTGTTACGGCGCCGGCTGGATGATCGTGGTGAAGATCGCCGATCCGAAAGAGCTGAGCAATCTGATGGATGCCCCGGCGTACGAGAAGTATGTTGCTGCCGAAGGAGGCCACTGATGCCCAGCAGGGTGCTGAAAAAGGTCCACCTGCAGAGACCCAGCCTTCGGCTGGGTGCCCCGCGCGCTCTCGCGACGCTGCGACGTACCCGTCAGTACGCCTCGCGCCTGCACCCATCCTCACGGATGGGTACCCGGCGCGCCGCCTTGCCGTTCGGCGGGCTCACGGTCCCGAGCGAAGTCGAGGGACATCTGGACCTTTTTGAGCCGCCTGAGGGAAAGCGAGTTTTTCAGGACCCCGTTAGGCAAAGTCGCTTGCCGGGTGCCGCCTGCCGCGCGCGACAGCAGCGGGCGGACGGGGAGGGCCGCTGATGCGGTACATCCCGAACACGGATCGGGACCGGCGGGAGATGCTCCAGGCGATCGGCGCCCCGTCGGTCGAAACGCTTTTCGCCGATATTCCCAAAGACCTGCGCCTCGGGCGGCGCCTCCGCATCCCACCGGCGCTGGCCGAGGCCGAGCTGGTCCGGGAGATGCGGCGCCTGGCGGACCGGAACGCCGACGCCGACCGCTACAGCCTGTTCCTGGGCGCGGGCTGTTACAATCACTTCAGCCCCGCCGTCATCACCCACCTGGTCCTCCGCGGGGAATTCCTGACCTCCTACACCCCCTACCAGCCGGAGATCTCCCAGGGGACCTTGCAGGCCCTCTTCGAGTATCAGACGCTGGTGTGCCAGCTCACCGGGATGGAGGTGAGCAATGCCTCCATGTACGAGGGGGCTTCGGCCACCGCTGAGGCGGTGCTCATGGCCCACCGCATCACCGGCCGCCATGAGGTGGTGGTCAGCCGGGCTCTCCACCCCGAGTACCGCCAGGTCAGCCGCACTTATACCGCCCAGCTCGGATTGACCTTCAAGGAGGTCCCCTTCACCGAAGCCGGGGCGACCGACCTGGGGGCGGTCACGGCGGCTCTCACCCCCGAGACGGCCTGCCTGGTGGTGCAGTACCCGAACTTCTTCGGGGGGGTCGAGGATCTGGCGCCCCTGGCCGAGGCCGCGCATGCCGTGGGCGCGCTGTTTCTGGTCTCCGTGGCCGAGCCCATCGCCCTCGGCCTGCTCAAGGCACCGGGCGAGTGCGGCGCGGACATCGTCACCGGGGAGGGGCAGGCCCTGGGCGTCGGGCCGAGCTACGGCGGGCCCGCCTTGGGTCTGTTCGCCACCCGCGAGGCGTTCGTCCGCCACATGCCGGGGCGCCTGGTGGGCCAGACGGTCGACCGGGAGGGACGCACGGGCTACGTGCTCACGTTGGCGACGCGTGAGCAGCATATCCGCCGGGAGAAGGCGACCTCCAACATCTGCACCAGCGAGTCGCTGATCGCGCTGATGGCGACCATCTACCTGGTGAGTCTGGGCCCCCGCGGACTGCGCGAGGTGGCCGAGCTGAACCTCCGGAAGGCCGCCTACGCCAAGACGCGGTTCGGCCGGGTGCCGGGGTGCCGGGTGCGCTTTGGGGGGCCCAGCTTCAACGAGTTCGTCCTGCGCCTGAAGCGGCGGCCGGATCGGGTCCTCGGCCACTTGCGCCGGCGGCGGATCGTCGGCGGGCTGGATCTCGGACGATTCTATCCCGAGCTGGAGGACTGCATCCTGGTCTGCGTGACGGAGCAGAACACGCGCGAGGAGATTGACGCCATGGCGGATGCCTTGGAGGGGCTGCGATGAGCGGTCCGGAGGAGAGCGCAGGGGCGCGGGGGCTGGTGTTCAACGAGCCGCTGATCTTCGAGCGCAGTTCACCGGGGCGCGTCGGATACTCGCTGCCGGCCTGCGACGTGCCCGAGAAGCGGGTGGAGTCCCTGGTGCCGGCCCATCTGCTGCGGGCGGACATCCCGGGACTCCCCGAAGTCAGCGAGGTGGACGTGGTGCGCCACTTCACCCGGATCTCGCAGTGGAATTTCGGCATCGACCTGGGGTTCTATCCGCTCGGCTCCTGCACCATGAAGTACAACCCGCGAATCAACGAGGATATGGTGCGGCTGCCCGGCTTTGCGAAGCTGCATCCCTACCTTCCCGACGAACTGGCCCAGGGGGCTTTGCGGCTGATGTGGGAGCTGGAGCGCTACCTGGCGGACGTGAGCGGGCTGGACCGGGTCTCGCTTCAGCCGTCGGCGGGCGCCCACGGGGAGCTGACCGGGGTCATGATGATCCGGGCCTACCACCAGTCGAAGGGCAACCCGCGCCAGACGATCATCATCCCCGAATCCGCCCACGGCACCAATCCGGCCAGCTCGGCCCTGTGCGGGTATCGCGTTCTGCCCGTCAAGTCGGGTCCCCGCGGCGTGGTGGAGCCCACGGCCGTGGCGGAGGCCATGAGCGACCAGGTGGCTGCCATCATGATCACCAACCCCAACACCCTGGGCTTGTTCGAAGAGCACATCGCCGAGATCGCCGAGATCGTGCATGCCAAGGGCGGGCAGGTATACTGCGACGGGGCCAACCTCAACGCCGTCATGGGCGTCTCGCGCCCCGGCGATTGGGGGGTGGACGTCATGCAGATCAATCTCCACAAGACTTTTTCCCAGCCCCATGGGGGCGGGGGTCCCGGGGCTGGACCGATCGCGATCCGGCGGCATCTGGCCCCCTTCATGCCGATCCCCACGGTGGAGAAGCAGGGGGACGCCTTCCGCCTGGAGTACGACCGGCCGAAATCCATCGGGAAGGTGCGCGCCTTTGCCAGCAGCTTCGGGGTCATGGTCCGGGCCTACGCCTACATCCGCAGCCTGGGGCCGGACGGCGTGCGGCGCGCCGCCGAGACCGCCGTGCTGAACGCCAACTACATCATGAGTCGCCTCAAAGGATTCTACCGCCTGCCCTACGACCGTCCCTGCAAGCACGAGTGCGTCTTCTCGGATGCCGAGCAGGTCAAGCACGGCGTGAAGACCCTGGACATCGCCAAGCGGCTGATGGATTACGGCTTTCACCCGCCGACGATCTACTTCCCGCTGATCGTGGCGGGGGCGCTCATGATCGAGCCAACCGAGACGGAGAGCAAGGAGACGCTGGACCAGTTCATCACCGCCATGCGGGCGATCGCGCGGGAGGCCGAGGAGCAGCCGGACCTCGTCCGGGAGGCCCCCCACACCCCGCGGGTCGGCCGCATGGACGAGACCCGGGCGGCGCGCCAGCCCGTCCTGCGCTGGCGTCCCGGACGGCGAGCGGCGGGCGGGGACGGGGAACCGCCGGCCTCCTGACCGGGCGCGGGGAAGAAGGCACATGAAGATCACCGGCATCGAGACCTACGTCCTGCAGGCGATGCTCGACGGCAAGGCCTTCGGCTGGTCGCAGCGGGTGACGGACCGCCGCCAGGCGGCGCTCTGCGTGATCTCCACCGACGCGGGCATCCAGGGGGCCGGCGAAGCGTTCTACTTCGGCGGCCCGGCCACAATCGTGGCCCGGATCATGACCGAGGGATTCGGCCCGCTGCTGATCGGCCGGGATCCCCTGGACACCTCGGTGATCTGGGACGGGCTCTACAACTGGACCCGCGACCAAGGGCAGAAGGGGGTCCCCATCTCCGCCATCAGCGCGATCGACATCGCGCTCTGGGACATCAAGGGCAAGGCCCTGGGCCTGCCGGTGTACCGTCTGCTCGGCGGCGCCTACCGGACCCGCGCGCGGGTCTACGCCACGGGGCTCTACGAGCCCCAGGGGGTCCCCAGCGTCACGGAGGCGCTGGTGGAGGAGGCGCTGGGGTACAAGGCGGCCGGCTTCTGTGGGATGAAGCTGAAGGTGGGGTACGATCCCGCCACCGATCTCCGGTACATCAAGGCCATCCGGGCGGCCGTCGGCGAGGATCTGCATCTCATGGTGGACGCCAACCACGCCTACAACGCGCCCGAGGCCATCCGCCTGGCCCGCGCCATGGAGCCGTACAACATCACCTGGTTCGAAGAGCCGGTGCCCCCCGAGGATCTGGACGTCTACGCGGAGGTCCGGCGGGGCTCCCGGGTCCCCATCGCGGGCGGGGAGTGCGAGTACACCCGCTACGGGTTCCGCGAGCTGATCAACCGACGGGCGGTGGACATCCTCCAGCCGGATCTCTGCGCCATGGGCGGCTTCAGCGAGATGCTGAAGGTCATCTCCATGGCCAGCGCGGCCAATCTCCCGGTCATTCCCCACGTCTGGGGAACCGCCGTGGGCCTGGCCGCGTCGCTCCAGCTCTTTGCCGCCCTGCCGCACTTTCCCGAGCGTCGCTTCCCGGCCGAGCCGTTCTTCGAGTACGATCGGTCCCCGCATCCCTTCCGCGATGGGGTGGCCCACGAGCGCTTTGTCATGCGGGACGGGTATCTTGACATCCCGGATCGCTCCGGCCTGGGGGTCACCCTGGACCTGGATTTCGTGCGTCGCTACGCCGCCTGAGGCGCGCGGACGGTCGCGGGACGCGCGACTTCCTCGGGCAGGGAGGCCGGCCCCAGGCACCGCTGAACACGGCGGCGCGGGCAATGTCCTCGGTCCGCACCCGATTCACGTCAAATCCTTCCAGCCGGCTTCGGACTTTCTCCCAGGCCTGGTCGAATGAGGACAGGGTCTTGCGCGCGTTGACACCCTCCGGGGACCATGCTAAGTTCGCGCCCGGTGTCGCGATGGTCCACCACGCGCTCCGCCTCGAACTCTATACCAAGCCAGGCTGTCATCTGGCGAACGACCTCCGCGCCATCTGCCAACGGCTGGCCGCCGAGGTGGCGATCGAGTTCGCGGAAGTGAACATCGAAGACGATCCGGTGCTCCTCGCCCGCTACGAGGGGGAGGTGCCGATCCTGTTCGTGGAGGGGCGGAGGGTGGTAAGATTCCGCACGTCCGAGCGGGAGCTCCGCCGGATCTTGCGGTGGCAGATGCTGCGTCGGCGTCTGCTGGGAAGGTAGTTCAGGCATCGACGGTGAGCCGGGCCTGGGGCAGGCCCGATCATCGGTGAGCCGTCACGGGGCGGGCGGCGAGGAGCCGCCTGTTACGCCGTGCGAGGAGCGACATGGGCCAAGGACAGCACAGGGCGGGAGGCGGGCCGCAGCGGGTGTGGGATCTGTTTTCGCGCGCCAATCCGGGCTCGGCGGCGCTGAGCCGACGATCCGGGGGCAGTATTGCGGGCGGGATCACCCACGACATCCGGCATCTGAAGCCGTTTCCCGTCTACGTCGAGCGGGCGGAAGGCACCCGAAAGTGGACCGTGGACGGCCAAGAGCTGATCGACTTCTGGATGGGGCACGGGGCTTTGCTCTTGGGACACGGTTACCCGGCGATCCTGGAGGCAATCCGGGCACAGCTGGCGCGCGGCACCCACTATGGAGCCTGCCACGAGCTGGAGATTCAGTGGGCGGAATGGGTGCAGCGGCTGGTACCCTCGGCAGAGCGCGTGCGGTTTACCAGCTCGGGAACGGAGGCCACCCACCTGGCGCTTCGACTGGCCCGGGCCTACACGGGGAAACCCAAGATCGTTAAGCTCGAAGGACACTTCCACGGCTGGCACGATTCCGCTTTGGCGGGTGTGAAGCCCCCGTACGGGATTCCCATGTCGGCAGGTATCCCCGAGGAGGCTCTGACGCAAGTTCTCCTGTGCCCCCCCAACGACCTGGCCGGCATGGAGAGACTTCTCGGTCAGCGGCAGGATATCGCCGGGGTCATTCTGGAACCGGGCGGGGGCAGCAGCGGGACGATACCGACTGATCCGGCGTATCTGCAAAGCCTGCGCGACCTGACACGTCGACACAGCGTGGTGCTCATCTTCGACGAAGTGATCACCGGCTTCCGCTACGCCCCCGGAGGGGTGCAGGAAGTCGTTGGCGTCACACCGGACATGACCGCGCTGGCCAAGATCCTGGCCGGGGGCCTGCCGGGTGGGGCCATCGCAGGCCGCGCAGACATTATGGCCGGATTGGCATTCGACCGGGATGCCGGGGGAGACCGCCGGCGGCGGGTGGCCCACGCCGGCACCTACAATGCCAACCCTCTCTCGGCGACGGCCGGGGTTGCCATGCTGAGTCGGATCGCAGACGGCGAGCCGCAGCGCCGGGCGGCGGATGCGGCAGCGGCCCTGCGGACAGAACTGTCGAATGTTTGGCGGCGACTCGGCGTCCCGGGATGCGTGTACGGAGAGTCCTCGGTGGTCAATTACTCCCTGGAGCCGGACCTCCGGGCGGGGCCCGCCGTGGGGAGCGGGCAGCATGCTCGGCTCCAACTGACGGCGAATGCCGACGCCTACCATGCGCTTCGCTGCGCGTTGATCATGAATGGGGTGGATATCTGTCCGCTGCACGGCTGGGTATCGGCGGCGCATGGCCAGCAGGAGATCGATCTGACCGCCCAGGCGTTCGAGAAGGCGTTGCTGCTGCTTCGCGAAGAAGGCGTCCTTGACTGATGGCGGCGGGCCGTGTCCTTTCCATAGGCGCAGGGACGCTCAGAGGCGTCCCGTCAGCTTGCGATGGCTCTGGGGAGGTGGACAGCCGGTTGACGGGGCCTGGTTCCTCGGGCAGGATAGGGCCGAGGTTGAAGGAGTCGCAACACAATGCCTCGCCCTCCCGCCGAAATCCGGCGCCTCGAAGATGAGGAGCGCCGTCGGCTGCGCGCCCACCGACGGCTGATATGGGGGCGTCGCCTGCGTGCCGGCCTCTGGATCCTGGGTGGCATCTTGGCCTTGGGGGGATTTCTTATCATCGTGCATCTTTTCGCTGCCTCCTCAGGATAGGTCCTCTACCGCGAGGGGCCGTCCAATGCCTGCCGCCGATGGAGTCCCGCCAGCGTACCTCCGGGCCACAAGTATACAACGGGCTGACCCGGCCTCGGCCATATGAAACACTCGGCGGGCAGGATTCGTATTACAAAGTAGGTCTCATGACCAAACCAGAAGGACGGGCGAGGGCCGGCGATGGCCCGGATGACAGTGCTTTGGTCGAGCGGGCCCTCCATGGAGACCAGGAGGCCTTTGCATCCCTCGTCCGCCAGCATCAACGCCTGGTTTTCCGGATCGTAGGGGGGTTCTTGCGAAACCGGGCGGATGTCGAGGAGGTTGCTCAAGAGGCTTTTTTACGGGCATTTAAGGGCCTATCTGGCTTCAAGGCCGGCGCCTCCTTCGGCCCGTGGATCGCTCGAATTGCTACTCGGGTCAGCTACGACAGGCTTCGTCAGCGGCGATACGTGAGCGAAACGGGGTGGGACGATCTGACCCCGGCTGAAGAAGGGGCCACGCGCCAGGCCGCATCCGGAGGCGATCCAGTGGATCGCACCGCCGCCCGGGATCTCCTGGAGCGAGCCATGGGCTCTCTGGCTCCCAAGGACCGTCAGATCCTCCTGCTGGTGGATGCTCAGGGATTCTCGACAGTTGAGGCGGCGGAGATCATGGGGTGCACGGCCCTGGCGGCGCGTGTTCGCCTGCACCGCTCCCGTCGAGCCGTTCGAAAGAGTATCGGGTCCTTGATGGATACGCTGGAGGGTTCCCGGGGTTAGGGTGGGGCAAGGGGCCTGTAGTGCCGGCCGCGGCCGGGCAGGTCGCCTGCAATGTCAGGAGCTCGAAAGGAGGACGGCATGAGCGCGTGCAGAGATATGCAAGAGCGGCTGAGGCAGCTCGCTGCGCTCTCGTCCGATGAGCTGCCACAGGACGCGCAGGAACACCTGGCCGCGTGCCCGGTGTGCCGGCGAGAACTGGCGGCGGCGCGCCTGACCCGGCATCTCATGACGGCAGCCGCCGAGGGGATGGAACCGCCGCCAGGCTTTCCGGAGCGGGTGGCGGCCGCCATTGCCAGAGAGGCCCAGCGGGTCCCGGCTGAGGCAGAGGAATGGCGGCTGGGATGGGGGCTGGTGCCGGTGTTCGCCGCCATGACCCTGGCGCTCTTCATGATGGTTCAGAACAGCACAGTTCCCGCTCCAAGCGGCCTGGTGAACACCGAGGGACTCTCCACCAGCGAGCAGCTGGTCTTGGAGCAGTCTTCGGCGCGGCCGGACCTGATCCTCACCGCGGTCATGGAGGATGAAGGCCGATGAGACCGCGAGTGAAAGGGGGGCTCCTCCTCCTGGTGGCCTTCCTGCTGGGCGGGGCCAGCGGAGCCCTCGGGTTATGCCTCTACCAGCTCCGGACGGGCCACGGCGAGCCCGGCCGCGACCCTGCTCGTTTCCAGCGGCTCGTGCTCGCGCGGCTGACCCGCGACTTGAGCCTCACGGCGGCTCAACAGCAGCAGGTGGAAGGAATCCTCCGGGAGACAGGCCAGGAGTTTGCCAAGCTCCGGGCGGAATTCCAGCCGCAGCTCGCAGCGATCCGCACCGGCAGCCGAGACCGGATTCGCGCTCTTCTGAATCCGGATCAGCAACAGAAGTTCGACGCCCTGGTGAAACGGTGGGAACGACACCGCGAGCGCGAGGGCGAAGGCGAGCGGGGAAGCCCCAGGGCCCCCTGAGCCCTTCGGATCATACGCCCTGCACCGAATGTATTCACGCGGGACCGCCTGCTGAGCGAGCCGGCCGTCCGAGGCTCTTCCATCGGATCCGTTTGACAGCCCCCTATCTCTCCAATTACACTCATTTTCATCATCAACTGTGGTCCGGGAGGCACGCGGCTCGGATGTGGCCTCGCAAGGGGGTCGTGTTGAGATTGGTTGCCTGCGGTTCACCGGCCGGGACGTGAGGGTGACGTGGTGTCGGGGGGCGAAGCGGCTGGCTTCGAGATCTTTCCGGTGACTGCGGATAGGGGAATCCGTGCTTGGGGACCGGATCTTCCGGAGGTCTTCCGACAGGCGGCCCTGGGCCTCTGGAGCCTCATCGTGGAGCCTGCCGCCGTCTCCAGGGTGCAGTCGACTAGGGTGGAGGCCAGCGCCGAGGACCGGGAGGCCCTGCTGGCGGCCTGGCTCAACGAGTTGCTGTTCCTGTACGAAACCCAGGGGTTTGTGGCCGCGGACTGCGCCATCCAAAGCCTGACGGAGACGACGCTCCTCGCCGAAGTGTGGGGTGAGCCGCTGGATCGAAGGCGCCATTTCCAGGTGGGCCACGTGAAGGCGGCGACCTACCACCTGCTTTCCGTGGCTCCCACGGACGGGGGCTGGGAAGGTCGGGTAGTGGTGGACGTTCTAGGGACGCGGGAGACCCCGTAGAACAGGAGGGAGCGGATCCGATGGGAGAACAGGTTCTTATTTTCGGGAAGGATACCTGACCCTATACCACTGCCGCCCGGGAGGACTACGGCAATCGAAAGGTGGTATTCCGGTACGTGAATGTGACTAAGGATCCGGCGGGCATGAAAGAGATGCTCGGATATTCGAAGGGAGACCGGACGGTTCCGGTGGTGGTCGAGAAGGGAAAGGTCAGCATCGGCTGGGAGGGGGGCGGCTGAGCCGTTTGACAGCCTTCGCCGTGCGCGGAGGACCCGAGGGCCAAAAGGCCGGGGGACGAGAGAAGCCTCCGGTTCCGGAAGTTGAAAAGAGGGAGGTGGCGGGGTGACCGCCGAGTCGTCGGGCTGGGACGAGGAAGGCATCCGGGTGTGGCTGGACGAGCTGCGGGGGCTCGACCTCACGGATGCAGAGGTCGAGGCGGCCGCGCAGCGGCTTGTTGAGGGGGGCGAGTCCGCACTCCCGCTCATTCTGGAACAGTACGGCCAGGAGGATGAAACGCTGCTGGCGGTGGCCACCCAGGCGTTGATGGCCTGGCGGAAGCCGTACCCGGTGGAGCGGCTGATCGAGCGCTTGCGGGATCCCGGCGTCGATGCATTGGCCAAGGGGCTGATCCTCATGGTGTTGGAGGGATACGGCTTGGACATTCAGGACCTCCACGTTCTGGGTGTTGGCATCGACCTGGATGCGTTCTTTCAAGAGCCGACGGGCAGCGGCGACGGAGGACAGGAGCCGCGATGATCTCCCTGCCGACGCCACTTCCCGACTCGATCGCCATCGTGGGGGCGGGCGCCTGGGGGACGAGCCTGGCGGCCGTGCTCGCGGAGAGGTACCGCCGGATCTCCTTGTGGGTGTTCGAGGCCGATCTGGCTGCCAGGATGATCCGGACGCGGGAGAATGCGATTTATCTGCCGGGGGTGCGGCTGCCCGATCCGGTCCTCCCGACAGCCTCGGTGGAAGAGGCCCTGGCTGGCCAGGCTATGGTCGTGGTGGTTGTTCCGTCGCACGTGTTCAGGCCGGTCCTGGAGCGGGCCCGCGGTCTCCTCGATCCGCAAACCCTCCTGGTGAGCGCCACGAAAGGGATCGAGGTCTCGAGCCTCTTCACCATGTCCCAGGTGATGCGCCAGGTGCTGCCTTCCCGACACCACGCGCGGCTGGCGGTCTTTTCCGGGCCCAGTTTTGCGCGCGAAGTGGCGGCGCGACGTCCGACGGCCGTCGTGGCTGCGGCGGAGGAGGCGGACATCGCTCAATCGGTCCAGCACGCGCTGAGCGGCGGCCCTCTGCGCGTCTACGCCAGCACGGACCCCTTGGGGGTGGAGCTGGGGGGAGCTATCAAGAACGTCATCGCGATCGCGGCGGGTGTCGTGGACGGCCTGGAGCTGGGGACGAACGCCCGGGCGGCGCTAGTCACACGCGGATTGGCGGAGATCACGCGCCTGGGGCTGGCTATGGGAGCGCAAGCCGGGACGTTTGCCGGTCTGGCAGGGATGGGTGATCTGATCCTGACCTGCACGGGCGACCTGTCCCGCAACCGCAGCCTCGGGAGGGCCCTGGCCGCCGGCACCCCCCTGGCCGCGTTCCAGGCCGCGTCCCCGCGCGTGGCCGAGGGGGTCAACACCTGCCGGTCCGTGGTACGGCTGGCCGAGCGATTCAGTATCGAAATGCCGATCTGTCGGGCGGTCCACCGGGTGCTGTTCGAGGGGGAGGATCCACGCCAGGCGGTGGTCCGGCTGATGACCCGCGATCTGCGATTCGAGGGTGAGTGAGAGCGACGGCGCCGGGTACTCACCCGGGTGCCTCTTGGGCGGGATGAGTGCGGCCCCGGGGCGCAAGGTGTTCCGAGCGGACTGCCTCGCAAACCGATTGAACTATACCCTTCGGACTGAAAGCGCGCTGAGGGACGATGCCGGCGAATCTCACTCCACAGTACCTGGATGCCGATAAGCGATTCAAGGCGGCCAAGACCGTCGAGGAGAAGATTGCGGCGCTGGAGGAGATGCTCGCGGTCATCCCCAAGCACAAAGGGACGGAGCGCCTCCAGGGCGACCTGAAGCGGCGCCTGGCAAAGCTGCGAACGGAGGCAGAGACCAGCCGGCGCCGCGGGGGGTTCTCCCTTTCCGTGGATCGGGAGGGGGCGGGGCAGGTTGTTCTGGTCGGACCCCCCAACGCGGGCAAGTCGGCGCTGGTGGCGGCGCTCACGAAAGCTCCCACGGACATCGGAGACTATCCCTTCACAACCCGGCGGCCGGTTGCCGGGATGATGCCCTACGTCAACATCCAGATCCAACTGGTGGACCTGCCGGCCATCTCGGATACCTTCATGGAGGCCTGGGTGCCCGGCCTGATTCGCCCGGCCGACCTCGTGCTGCTGGTCGCCGACCTGGCAAGCCCCGCCGTCCTGGAGGACCTGCAGGGGATACAGGCAATCCTGGAGCGAAGCAAGCTGGCCCTATCCGGATTGAGCGAAACCGCAGCCGCTCCGGGCTGGGCCCAGAAGCGGACGATCCTCCTGGCCAATAAACTGGACGTGGCGGGTGCGGACGCGACCCTGGAGATCGTGCGATCCATCTACCTGCCTCGCCTTCCCGTCTTTGGCGTCTCCGCGCAGACGGGCGTCGGATTGGAAGCCCTGCGGCGGGCCATTTATGACGGCCTGGAGATCGTCCGGGTGTACTCCAAACCGCCGGGGAAGGAGCCCTCTACACAGTCGCCCGTCATTCTCTCCAAGGGCAGCAGCATCGTGGAGATGGCGGCGGCCATCCACAAAGACTTCGCGCGGCAGCTGAAATACGCGCGGGTTTGGGGGTCCACCCGGTTCGACGGGCAGCGGGTTCAGCGAGATTATGTGGTCCAGGAGGGGGATATCATCGAGCTGCACATCTAGCCTTGAACCGAGAAGACTGTTGAACCGCCATGACGCCACGGGGAAATTCGAATTTCGAAATTGGCAGGGCCCTCTTGGCGCCTTGGCGGTGAGATATGTTCGGAATGGGGCGAGGCGGGTTTGACCGACGCGCCGGAAACGCGTATACTGCAAACAGCGCTGGATCTGAAGGGCGCGGAAGGAGTCATCGTGACCGACACAAAGCGGACCGAAGACAAGGCACCGGCAATGTGTCCCTACTGGCACGAGGTCGCCGCCGATTTCACCTCCATGTATCCGGCCGGCGGGTACTGCATTGCGGGCTGCCATAAGAAGGTCAAGGCAATGGCCGGAAAAACCGTCGAAGACCTCTGCCTCTTGAACTACGAAGGGTGCGAGGGCTACCGGCGTGTCCGGGCCGAGGAAGAGGAAAAGGCCGACCAACGGCCGGAGACGCTCCGGCGGTAGCCGGCCTCCGGCGGCCTGCTCTCGTGCGCGCGGTCTAGCCTTCCACCCCCCCCTTGCAACGCGGAAGTTGTGCAGCCGGCTGCGCAGGTCACCGCCCCTGACCCGGGTATTCCGCTGAGCCCCCTGCCGTTCCGACCCCTGTTCGCTTTCCGGAATGTATCAATGGTCATGAGCTGCAAGGCGCGCGCCGCGCGGGCGGCCATTTTCGTGGCCGTGAGCGGCCGGCAGTCTCGGCGGAGTCGGGAAAGGAGCGTGATGCGGCGGGCCGGGACGATTCAGGAGGAAAGGGGTGGGGCGGCCGCCAGAAAGTCCTGGGCCTTGGCCAGCAGGTCGCGAGCGGTCTGGAAGGTCACGCGCTTCAGCGCCTCCGGGTAGGGCAGCCAGACATATCCGCAATGCTCGTGAGACAGCGTCACCTCGCTCGCTTGGGTCGACGCCAGGAAATAGATCACCTCTTTCAGTCGGGCCTTGCCGGCTTTGCGGTAGACGTACTGCATGCTCTGCCGGAATCCGGGGATGAACCGGGCCTCCCGAATACCGGTTTCCTCTGCCAGTTCCCGCCGCGCAGTGGTCAGCGGGTCCTCTCCCGTTTCAATATGCCCTTTGGGGAAATCCCAATGGGTTCCGTAATCAAGGACGAGAAACTCCCGCGGGAGTCCGTCTCGAAAGAGAATGACGCCGGCGGAGACTTCGCGCTGCATGGCGCCTCCACTCCACTTATACTGTGCCAAGCCCTTGGCTGCCAATCTTCTTTCGGATATCCCCTTGCGGGCCGCCGCGCCGGAGGCTAGAGTGTAGAGGAGCGGAGGATGCCATGCGCCCTGGCGCGCCGAGGATCGGTCGAAAGGTTCCGCGAAGCTCCTATCAGCAGGACCGACGCACGATCCTGAAGCACGTTGCCAAGCTGCGAAAGATCAAGCCCGCCGGAAGGGGGAAGTGACGCCCGTCCCGCAGCACGGAGCATGGCGCAGAGGGCACGGAGCATCCAGGTGCCCCGCGCGTGATGGCGAGACCCACTATGCCGCATGCTCGTTGCTGCGTGTCCCCGATCGCCGATCCCTGATTCCTGACAACTGACCGCTCACCGATGCCTCCAAGGAGCCCCAGCATGAATCAACATCGGACACTGCCGACCCGCGCGGACTTCCGATTCTGGCGATCCGAGACCGTCCGCTGGGGGGATATGGACGCCCTGGGGCACGTGAACAACGCCGTCTACTTTCAGTACCTGGAGTCCGCCCGGGTCGGTTACTTTGAGGCCCTGGGCCGGAACATGCACGGGTCCGGCGAGAGGCAGTTCGCGCCGGTGGTGGTGTCCCAAACCTTCAACTACCGTCGGCAGGTTCGATATCCGGAGGAGCTCGAGATCGGGGTCTGCTGCACCGAGTTCAGGCATCGGAGCTTCGTGCTGAGCTACGCCATCTTTCGGAAGGGCAGCGAGACGCTGCTGGGCGACGGCAGCACGGTCCTCGTCTGGATGGATTCCGCCGCCCGGCGGGCCGTCGAGGTGCCGGAGGACCTCCGCCGCGCCCTCGAAAGCCAGGGAGATCCCCCTTGAAGGCCAAGGGAATCCCCTGTCGATTCCGAGAGTCCTTACGCGAACGGCGCCGGATGCCCCAGCAGGCGGGCGTAGGCCTCCAGGTATTTCTCGCGGGTCCGTGCCACAATCTCGGCCGGCAGCGGCGGCGGCGGCGGCTTTTGCGGCCATCGGATGGAGAGCAGGTAGTCCCGCAGAAACTGCTTGTCGAATGAGGGCTGGGGACCACCAGGCCTGTAGCCGTCCTTGGGCCAGAACCGGGAGGAGTCGGGGGTCAATACTTCGTCCACCAGGATCAGCCCCGCTCCACAGCGTCCGAACTCGAACTTGGTGTCGGCCAGGATGATCCCCCGGCTCTCGGCCAGGTTCCGAGCCCGCCGGTAGACCTGGATGCTCAGATCTCTCAAACGCTCCGCCACGTCGCTCCCCACGCGCTGCGCCATGTAGGCGAAGGCCACGTTTTCGTCGTGAGTCCCGAGTTCCGCCTTGGTGGCCGGGGTGAAGATGGGTTCCGGCAGGCGGTCGGATTCCACCAAGCCGGCCGGCAGGCGGATGCCGCACACCGACCCGTCACGCTGATACTCCTTCCATCCCGACCCGCTCAAGTAGCCGCGAACCACGCACTCGAAGGGGATTACCTCCGCCTTCTTGACAAGCATGGACCGGTCCTTGAGCATGTCCACGTAGGGCCGGCAGGCCGCCGGAAACTCTTCGGCATTGGCGCTGAGTAGATGGGTGGGGCAGATTCCGGCGATCTGATCGAACCAGAAAGTCGAGATGTGGGTGAGAATCTTCCCCTTGTCCGGGATGGGGTCGTTCATCACCACGTCGAAGGCCGAGATTCGATCGGACGCCACGATCAGCAGGGCGTCCCCCAGGTCATAGATGTCCCGGACTTTTCCCCGCCCCCTGAGCGGGAGGGTCGAAAGCTGCGTTTCGAATAGCGCGGCGCCCATGCTCTCCTCCGGAATGGTTCTTGGGGGTGAACGACGAATCGCTCCATCCTAGCACAGCGCGGGCAGGGGCTGGAGAGAAATTTCTGCCGCGTTTCGGGATCCCGCCCGGAGCCCGTGCGTGCAGGGTCCGGCCGGGCAACCGGCACCATTTGCAGCGAGGCCTGCGTATGTTAGGATACGTGCATTATGCCCACTCTGTGTAGACCGGCCACACGCCGGTTGCTGGTCGGCGCGTGGGTCGTGGTGCTGTGCTTCGGCCTGCAGTGCCGACCGGCCGCCGGATTCAGCGCGGATCCGGAGAAGGACCTGGCCCACCTCGACCGTTTGGAGATCTTCCAGCCAGGCGAGCCGACCATTCTGTACTCCGTCCGGGGGGAGCCTTTCGCCACTCTGGCGCCCGAATACCGCATCTTCGTCCCGCTGAGCGGAATTCCCAAGCTGGTGCGCGAGGCCGTGCTGGACGTGGAGGATGCGCAGTTCTATCAGCACGGGGCCATCAGCTTGAAGGGGATGGCGCGGGCGGCGCTCCGCAATCTGACGTCGGGCAAGGTCCGGGAAGGTGGGAGCACCATCACCCAGCAGTTGGCCAAGAGCCTCTTCCTCAGCCCGGAGCGGACGCTCAGCCGTAAGTTCAAGGAAATCGAATTGGCCGTGGAGATCGAGCGCAGGTACAGCAAGGACAAGATCCTGGAAATGTATCTGAACACCATCTACTTCGGGGGCGGGGCCTACGGCATCGAGGCGGCGGCGCGGACGTATTTCAACAAGACGGTGGAACAGCTCTCACTGCCAGAGGCCGCGCTGCTGGCCGGACTACCGAAGGCGCCTAGCGCCTATTCCCCCTTCAACGATCTCAAGCGGGCGCGGGAGCGGCGGAATTACGTGCTGAAACGAATGCAGGAGGAGGGGCACATCACGGCGGCGCAGGCCAGACTCGCCATGGCCCGTCCCGTGGTGCTGAGCCCGTTCTTCCGGGTGCGCGGCGCGGCGCCGTATTTCGTGGACTACGTGCGGAAGGAGTTGGTGGCGAAATACGGTCCCGTCCAGGCGATGCGGGGCGGCCTGCGGGTGCAGACGACCCTGGACCTGGAGATGCAGCGGACAGCTGCGGAGATCCTGCGCAATGGGGTCAGGGATGTCGAGAGGACCTTGGCGGGTAAACGGAAAGCCGGCGCTCCCCCGCTGCCGGGGCTCGAAGGGGCCCTGGTGGCGCTGGATCCCGCGACGGGGGGAATCCGCGCCATGGTGGGAGGGGTGGACTACAACCGCAGCCAGTTCAACCGCGCGGTTCAGGCCCAGCGACAGCCGGGTTCGGCTTTCAAGCCGTTCGTCTACGCTACGGCCTTCGACCGAGGCTACAGCCCGGCGGGGCTCCTGGATGATTTTCCGATCAGCTACTCCATCCCGCAGGGGGACAAGCTGGTGGAGTGGAGCCCCGAGAACTTCGATCGCCAGTACCGCGGGCTTGTGACGCTGCGCCATGCGCTGGAGGACTCCATCAATGTTCCGACGGTCCGCCTGATGGAAGGGGTGGGCGTGGAGCCGGTGATCGCCCTCGCGCACCGGATGGGGATCACCTCCGAGCTTCGGCCGGAGCTGGCCCTGGCCCTGGGGGTCTCGGAGGTGAATCTGCTCGAGCTGACCTCCGCCTACGGCGTCTTGGCGGACCGCGGGATCCGGGTGGCGCCGAGTGGAATCGGGCGGATCCTTTCCCCCAACGGCAGCGTACTGGAGACGGTTGCTCCTTTCGGCGAGCGCGTCTTGCGGGAGGGAGTGGCGTTCATTGTCACCAGCATCCTCCAGGGGGCGGTGGAGCGGGGCACCGCCAAGCGGGCCAAGGTGCCGGGGTGGGAGGTGGCGGCGAAGACGGGAACCAGTCAGGGCGCGGACAACGTCTGGCTGATGGGCTACACCCCGACGCTGGTGACGGGGCTGTGGCTGGGCTACGATCAGCCCCGCTCTCTGGGGACGTACGAGAGTGCGGGACGGCTGGCGGCGCCCATCTGGGCGGAGTTCATGCGGGCCGTGCTGAAAGGGCAGACGCCGCAAATTGAGGCCATTCCTGAGAGCGTCTTCCCCGCCTACGTGGATTATCAGACCGGCGCCCCGGCCGAGGCGGGCAGTCCGGACGCGATTCAGGAATTCTTCCTGCGGGGAGATACCACGCCGGCGGGGACTGCCGGTATCCCCGGGCCCCCGCTCTCCCCCCTGCCCGGCACGCCCCAGGCGCCCCTTCCTCCTGTCAGCCAGCCGCTGGCACCTCTGCCCGCGGGTGCCGGCGACCGGTAGGCCGCGCCGGCCAAGGCGGAGTAGGATTTCACGGAATGAGCAGCACCTTTCCTGCGGTCTCCCGGCCTTCCAAAAGGCGATGAGCCTCCGCGGCCTCGCTCAGGGGGAGCGACCGGTGGATGTGGAGCCTGAGCTGGCCCGCTGCAATCCAGCCGAACACCTCGCGCGCCCGCTGGAGTAGCTCGTCCCGGGTGGCCGTGTACTGTGTCAGACCGGGGCGCGTCAGGAAGACCGCAAGCTTGGCCAGCCGGGCGGGATCGAAGGGGGGCACGGGCCCGCTGGACTGGCCGAAAAGCGCCAGCGTGCCCCGCAACCCCACGCACTGGAGGCTCTTGTCGAATGTGGTCTTACCCACGGAATCGTAAACGACGTTGACCCCCTTTCCGCCGGTGAATCGCATCACCTCCGCCTCGAAGTCCTGCTCGGCGTAGAGGATCACCTCGTCCGCCCCCGCCTCGCGCGCCAGCGCTGCCTTCTCCCTGGTGGAGACGGTCCCGAAGACGCGCGCCCCCCGTTGCTTCGCCAGCTGGATCAGGAGCAGTCCAACCCCGCCGGCGGCCGCGTGGACCAGGGCCGTATCACCAGGCCTCAAAGGGTAGGTGCTGGAGGCCAGATAGTGCGCGGTCATTCCCTGGAGAGTGGCGGCGGCGGCGGTGCGGGCGTCGATGGTCGCGGGGAGGGGGATCAAGCGGTCGGCGGTCACCACGGCATATTCCGCGTACGCGCCGAGGGACGGCGCATAGCTCACCCGATCGCCCACCGCGACCGCCGCGACGTCCGGCCCCACCGCGACGACCGTTCCAGCGGCCTCGCTGCCGGGGATCAGGGGCAGAGGGGCCTTGTACAGGCCGGCCCGGAAGTAGCAATCGAGGAAGTTGAGGCCGATCGCCTCCACCTTGACGAGCGCCTGCCCGGGCCCGGGTGTCGGCTGGGGGATGTCCTCGGAGCGCAGCACCTCGGGCCCCCCCACTCCATGTATGCGCACGGCTTTCATCGTCTCTCCTTTCCGGGGGCGCAGCCGACCGCGTGTCGGACCGGCGAGCCCCATTCCGAAAATATCTCACCGCCAAGGCGCCAAGAGGGCCCTGCCAATTTCGAAATTTGACCATGCCCTGGACGGCGGCGGCGTCCTTGGCCGCGGCGGCATCGCGGAGCTTTTCGGCCAAATTCTGCATGGTCGAGGCTTCCTTGACGAAGGCATCCCAGTTCTGCCAGATCTCCGGCTTGGCCTTGGACTTGTCGCTGAGGGATCCCTCCGGGAAGAGGACAGGGATGTGCATGGCGTTGACGGCCAGGGTCTCGGCATTGACGGCCACCGCCTCGATATTGCCCGCCTTGACCTTGTCCTGAATGTCCTTCCAGCTGGCCCCGTTCAACTTCATGAGTCGCTGGCGATTGGCGATCACATCGCCGGATCCCACCTTGGCGGCCTGCATGGCCGCGTAGGCCACGGTCCCGAAGAGAACCGCGCTGCCCAGCGCCAGCGCAACGAGAGAAGCCATGTGAGTCCGGTCGTCGGATCCGGAGTGATGTTGGGGACCACAGAATTCTCCGGGCCGTTCTGGTTGCCGGCCAGGAAGCGGGAGTTGTCCACCGCCATGGTGAGGCCGCGCGGGGTGTGGCATTCCCCGCAGTGACCGACGGCCCGAACGAGGTACTCGCCACGGGCGGGGCCCGAGGTGGGGGCCGTTGGCGGCGGCGTCTCCTTGGGGGCGAATGCGGCCAGCCAGGCGGGGAGGAAGACGCTTTCAAAAAAAGGGACGATGATCTTCTTGGGCTGGTTCGGTCGGTGGATGGGAGGGAGGGAGCGCAAGTAGGCCACCAGGGCCCGCAGGTCCTCCTCCGCCATGCCGTTGAAGACAGTATAGGGATGGACGGGGATCAGCCGTTCGCCATCGGGCCTTCGGCCCAAGCGGATGGCGGCGATGATCTCGTCGTCCGCCCAGGATCCAATGCCGGTTTCCCGGTCGGGAGTGATGTTCGAAGAATACACCGTACCGAACGGCCCGTCGTAACGGCGTCCCCCCGCGTTCAGGAGTGTTGACGCCTTGCCCGGCTCGGTATGGCAGCCGCCTGCCGCTCCAAAGATATATTTCCCTCTGGCCAACACATCCGGCGGAAGCGGGGCCGCCGACGCTGAAAGAGCCAGACAGAGAATGCCGGCCCCGACGAGCAGGAGGGCCGCCGTCTGCCGGAGACCGAAGTCAGTCCAGAGCAGGGGTCGAGTCATGTTGCCTGTGCGCGCTTCGTCTTCTGGGATTGGGCCAAGGTTGCCGGACTATAGCACGGCAACCCGGTTGCGCCTAGCATGCAGAACCGGTCAAAGGGCGGGGAAGTCTGTAGGCTCATTCACCGATTTTACGCATCCATGCGGCTCGGCCGATTTCCCGCCGGGAAGGGTATTCAGGGGGTCTCGGCAACCCTTCCATTCAGGGTGCATTGACAAGTGTGCAACCCGCAGGTATATAAGGTTTACAAAATTGAGTAAGTCCGCCTGATGAAGGGACGCGACGGCTCTTGGGTCGGGCATTGGTCGCCCGACTGGATGGCTGAAATCGCGTCCGCAGGCCATTCGGCCCTGTGGCGGATCATCAGTGCACCCGGAATGTCCGGACCGACCTTCCAGGGGGCCACCCAAGCCGCGGGAGAGAACTGGGAACGCCCATGGCCAGATTCTCCCTTTCCAGTCTTCGGACTCGTTTGCTTCTGCTGGCGGTGATTGCCGTGGTCCCGGCACTGGCCCTGATCATCTCCGCGGGGCTGGAGCAGCGACGGCACGCTGCGACTGATGCGCAGCGGGAGTCGCTGATGTTGGCGCGCTCGACAGCCGCCGAGTACGGGCGGGACAGCGAGGGCATCCGGCAGCTGCTGATCGGCCTGGCGCAGGCTCCATTCGTGTGGTCGCCCAAGCCCGGTCGCTGCGATTCCTTTTTCGCCGATCTCCTGAAGCGTTTTCCTTCCTACGCCAATGTCGCCCTCGCCGGGCTGGACGGAAATGTGGTGTGCAGCGGGCTACCGTTCCCACGTCCGGTCAATATCAAAGACCGTACGTTCTTCCAGAAGGCCGTTCAGACCAGGGATTTTGCCGTCGGGGAATACCAGATCGGTCGCATCACCGGCAGAGCCGAGCTCAACTTCGGGTACCCGGTTCTGAACGCCGGCGGCGACATCAGAGCCGTGGTTTTTGCGGCGCTTGATCTGAACCGGCTGATCCGGGTCGCGGCCGAGGCGTATCTGCCTGCCGGGAGCACGGTGACCCTGTTGGATGGCTCCGGGAAGGTCCTTGCTCGCCGTCCGGATCCGCAAAGGTTGGTGGGACAGATACTGCCGGAGGCGGCACTGATCCGCGCGGCGGCGGCCGAGAAAGGGGAGGGGACGATCCAGCTGGCCGGCCTCGACAACCGTCCCCACATTTACGCCATAGCCCCTCTACGCGGCCTTTCAGGGGGGGGAATCACCTGCGTGGTGGCGATTCCCACCCGCCTGGTCTTCACCGAGGCCGACAGACTCCTAGTCCGCAACCTGGTGGGGCTGGGGATCGTGGGTCTATTGACGCTCGTCTTGGCGTGGGTAGGTGCGGACGTGTTCGTCCTGCGCCAGGTGAATGCCCTCACGCGCACCGCTCAGAAATTGAGCGATGGCGACATGAGCGCCCGAACAGGGATGCGCCCCGGATCCGGAGAGCTGAGCCGGCTCGCCGGCACGTTCGACCACATGGCGGCGTCGGTCGAGCGGCACCTGGCGGCCCAAAAACAGGCGGAGGATGCGCTGAGGCGGGTCAACCTGCTGCTGAGGACGATGAGCGAGTCGAACCAAGCCCTGGTGTGCGCAAGGGACGAGGTCAGCCTCCTCCATCAGATTTGCCAGATCGTGGTTGAGGTCGGCGGGTACCGGCTGGCATGGGTCGGCGTCCCGGATCAGGACCAGAACAAGAGCATCCGCCCCGTGGCTCAGTGGGGGTACGAGGCCGGCTACCTCGAGACACTCAATCTCTCGTGGACGGAGAGGGAGCGGGAGGACGGGCCCACCGGCAGGGCGATCCGAACGGGTCAACCTATCCTGACCAAGGATATCCTCACGGATCCCCGCTTTGCCCCGTGGCGTGCCGAGGCCGTCAAGCGGGGCTATGTCTCGTCACTGGCGCTTCCGATAAGGGCAAATGGGGAGATTTTGGGGGCCCTCAGCGTGTACGCGGCAGAGGCCAACCGATTTGACGAGGAGGAGATCAAGCTCCTCTCGGAGCTCTCGGACGATCTGGCCTATGGGATTGAGTCGCTGCGCACGCGAGTGGCGCGGCAGCTGGCGGACACCGAGCGGGCCGCCCACGCCCATCGGCTGGAGGTGGTGCGCGCGATCACCACGGAGCTCACGCGGGAGCTGGACCTGACCACCCTGCTGCAGTTAATCGTCCGGGAGGCGGTGGGGCTGGTGGGAGCCGATTCGGGGATGCTGCGCCTCTTGGACGCGGACGGCCAGACGCTCGTCCCGCACGCCTGGACCGGCTACGGCACCGCCCGACCGGATCTGCCGCTCGCGCTCGGCGAGGGGGCGAGCGGGACGGCCGCCCGGCGGCGGGCCGGCCTCTGTGTGAACGATTTCCGGACGTCCCCTTACGCCACGGCTGCCCTCCTGGAGGCGACGACTCACCACGCGGTCCTGGCCGAGCCGCTGCTCTACCGCGAACGGCTGTTGGGCGTCATCAACGTAAACCTCGAGGAGGCGGGCCGCCCCTTCACCCCGGCGGACCAAGAGATGCTGACTCTGTTTGCGAGCCAGGCCGCCATCGCCATCGAGAACGCCAGGCTATACGAGGAGACCCGCCGCCACGCCGCCGCCCTGGAGGAGCGGGTCGCCGAGCGGACGGCGGCGTTGGAGCGGGCCAACCGCGAGCTCGCCGCCGCCTCTCAACACAAGTCGGCGTTTCTCGCCAACATGTCCCACGAGATCCGGACGCCGCTCAATTCCGTCCTTGGCTTTGCCCAGGTCCTGCAATTGCAGACGGCGAATGTCCTGTCGGAGAAGCATACCCGATTCCTGAACAGCATCTATTCCAGCGGCCTGCACCTCCTCAGCCTCATCAATGACATCTTAGACCTGTCCAAGGTTGAGGCAGGAAAGATCAGCCTCCGGCCGCAGCCCCTGCCCGTGGCCTCGACCGTGGAGGACGTCCTCGTCATTGCGCGGGGCCTGGCCAACAAGAAGTCGCAGACGATCGAAGTGGATATTGCCCCCGACCTGCCGAGCGTTCCCGCCGATCCCGTGCGCTTCAAGCAGATCCTGTTCAACCTCCTCTCCAATGCTGTGAAGTTCACCCCCGAAAGCGGGCGGATCACCCTCACGGCCCGCACGCTCGTAGAGGCGCCGGGGCGTAGAGGCGCCGAGGCGCAGGGAGACACGGGAGACAACTCACCCCGGCACCCCGGCACCCCGGCACCCCGGCAGTTCCTCGAAATCGCCGTGACCGATACCGGGATCGGGATCGAGGCCGAAGACCTTCCCAAACTTTTTCAGGAGTTCGTCCAACTCGACGCCGCGCGAAACCAGTCGCATGAAGGCACCGGCCTTGGCCTCGCCCTCACCAAACGGCTGGTCGAACTCCATGGGGGACGGATCTGGGCCACCTCGGCCGGTGAAGGACAGGGGAGCATGTTTACTGTCCTGCTGCCATTCGCCGGGTCGGGAGTCTGATTGCGGAATGCGGACTCGTCAGCACGGCGGCGGGGGCACGCAGGCAACCAAAGCCAGGAAAGCCCCGACAGCATCGCAGCGCATGCCTCCGCCGCGGCAGAGTCTCCCGACCTCGTGCGCTCCGGTGCCGGGATGCCGGGCCCGGAGGATTCGCTCTCTGCGAGCCGTGAAGCGGATGAAGGAGCCGGGGCGGCTGACCAGGAACGTGGGCCCAGCGGGGCGAGGTGATTCACCCAGCGGAGGCGGGATATGACGGAACACATCCTGGTCGTGGATGACGAGGCAGCCAATCGCGAGCTCTTGGAGGCAATACTGGAGCGAGCAGGCTACAAGGTCAGCCTGGCTCCGGACGGCCCAGCGGCGCTGGCGCAAGTAGCCAGCGATCCTCCCGACCTGCTGCTCCTGGACCTGCTGATGCCTGGGATGCATGGGCAGGAGGTGATCCGTCGACTCCGGGACGACCCCGCCACCGCGTCCCTTCCGATCATCGTAGTGACAGCTGTCGGCCAAGTCACCGTCAAGGAGGCCACCCTGACCGGCGGGGCCGACGACTTCGTCACCAAGCCGGTTCGGGCCGACGACCTCATCGTCCGTGTCCGGGCCATGCTGGGCGTCCGAAGCATCCGGGCCGCCCTGGACCGGACGCTGGCCTACTTGCATGAGCTGGAGGCCGGGCGGCACGCCAGGCGCCGCGCCGTCCTGGAAGAGTTGGGAGCCGGATCCCTGCCGCCAACCTCAGGAGATCCCGGCATCCCGATCCTTCTCATCGACGACGAAGAGCTCACCCGCCAGTTCTACGGTGATCTGTTGGCGGAGCACGGGTTTTGGGTCTTTGCGGCGAGCTCGGGAGCGGAGGGGCTGGAACTCATTCGCCGCCATCGCGTCGAGGTCGTCGTCCTGGACATCCAGATGCCCGGGATGTCCGGTCTCGAGGTCCTGGGCCGCCTGCGGGAGGAGGAGCCCTACCTGCCGGTAATCATGCTGACCGGCCATCCGACCTCCCAGGCTGCCATCGCCTCCCTCAAACTGGGAGCGTTCGATTTCATCGTCAAAGGCCTGGACCATAGCTTGGTGGTACTCGCCGTGCATCGAGCCGTGCGCTTTCGGCGAGAAACCCTCCACCAGAAAGAAGAGGTGGAAGGCCTCCGCGAGCGGCTTGCCCGGCTGGGGGGGACGCCGACCGGCGGGGAGGCGGGCCAGTCGTGACGGCGCCTCATGCAGGATAAGCAATCGGCCGTTTCGGGTCCCTCGGGGAGCGGGGGACCTGGCTGAAAGATAGGAGGTACCCATGATTCGGCGAGCAGCGGTAGCCGGGACCTTCTACGCGGGAACGCGGCAGCAGCTGCGGCTCCAGGTAGAGGACCTCCTGTCGCGAGAGGCAGCGCCGACGCCGGCCATCGGCGTCGTGGTCCCCCACGCCGGCTATACCTACTCGGGGCGCGTGGCCGGCGCCGTCTATTCACGGGTGAGCCTGCCGGATACGGTGGTCATCCTGGGTCCGAATCATACTGGATTGGGCGCCGGGGCGGCAATCATGACGGCGGGTGAGTGGGAGACCCCGCTCGGCCCCGTCCGGATCGATACGGATCTGGCGCGGGCGATCCTGGCCAACGCCAGGGTGCTGGAGGAAGATCACCTGGGACATCTCCGCGAACACTCGATCGAAGTCCAGCTGCCCCTCCTGCAGTACTTCAAGCCGGCCATTACCTTCGTTCCGATTTGTCTCTTCAGCCACGAATATGGTGCGTGCTGTGACGTTGGCCAGGCCGTGGCCGCCGGTCTGCGTTCCGCCGGAAAGAATGCCCTGCTGATCGCCAGCACGGACATGAGCCATTACGTTTCGCGCGAACAGGCCGCGCTCAAGGACCGGATGGCGATCGAGGCCATCCTGGCGTTGGACCCGGAGAGGCTGCACCGGGTCGTCCGGCAAGAAGGCATCAGCATGTGCGGGTTTCATCCGACCGCGGCCATGCTGGTGGCGGCCAAGGCGCTGGGGGCCACGCAGGCGGAATTGGTGCTCCACACAGACTCCGGCGAGGTGACCCGGAACACCTCCGAGGTAGTCGCATACGCCGGCCTGGTGGTTCGCTGAGGCCTTCGATGCAACAGGTCGGCGGCGAGCGCACCGGCTCAGGTCTTCGGGCGGAGCGGGCGAACAAAGCCATGGGTGGGAAGAAGAGGCGATCGCATTTGCGAATCGAGGCACAGCGGCTGCCCGGGTGAACACCCCCCGCCGCGCTGCGGTCGGACGGCCACAGGCCATACAAGGTCATTTGAGTCCTCTTCGGGGTTGACGCCATCCCGCAGACCGCGTAAAATCCCGCAGACCCTAAGGGTGCCGAATCCCCGCGAAATACCGCGAAGCCCGAGTGAGCCTCGACGGAGGCTGAGACCAGAAGGAGGGGAGCGAGATGACATATATCGTCGCCGAGCCGTGCATCGGGACCAAGGATCACGCCTGCGTGGATGTGTGTCCCGTGGAGTGCTTCTACGAGGGGGAGGATATGCTGTACATCCACCCCGAGGAATGTATCGACTGCGGGGCATGCGTTCCCGAGTGCCCGGTGGCGGCGATCTTCGAGGAGAGCGATACCCCCGAACAGTGGAAAGATTACATCGCCAAGAACGCGGACATCTTCAAGGAAAATCCGAACCTCCCCAAGGCCCCCACCCGCGAGAAGTGGGAGGAAATGAAGAAAGCGCCCGACAGCGAGGCGGCAAAGTACTACGAGAAATACCCGCCCAAGTCCTAAACGTTGCCCCCACCCTCGATGAGCATGCGTCGGCGCCCAGGCGATTCCGAAAGGATGCCTGGGCGCCGCTTTTTGTTGGCGCCGCGAGCCGTTGGCCCGATCATCGGTTCCGAGCGGAATCTCATGCGTTGGATGAGGCGGGGATACCGGGTGAAAGTGACGGTTGAAGTTCCACGGCAGACCTCTGACGCCGCGTCAGATTTTGCCGGAAGCCAACGAAAGGCGGCCTCTCCTCGTGCGGCGGCTCGGGCAGCGCAGCGGAGACGGCGGGCCCGCAGCTGGTGGAGTTGCCGGAGAGACGCGCCGGCGGGGATGCGGGCGGTGGGCTACGTGCCCGCGTGGGGCGGGGGATCCGTCGGCCGGGACTGCGGCAGTTGTGCGAGCCAGGGCCGGGCGGCTCGAAGGCCGAGGCGCGCGATTCCCCACCCGAGCAGGCCGCCGAAGAGGGCGCCGGCCAGGACGTTGCCGGGGTAGTGGACGCCCAGATACACCCGCGAGTAGCCCACCCCGGCGGCCAGGACGAGCAGGGTCCAGCGCCACCGCCAGCGGGAAGCCCACACGACGCCTGCCAGGGCGAACATGTTGCTGGCGTGATTGGAGGGCATCGAGAACGACCGGGTGCAGCCGGCCAGCAGGTGGATGGCGGCGATGGCCTGGCAGGGGCGAATCCGCTGCGCAATCCCTTTGAAGAGGTCCGCGCCCAGGTCACTCAGACCGACGGCGATGCCGGCCGCAGCGACGAGGAGCCACGCGCTTCGGTCTCCCCGGCGCCAGAGCAGCGCCAGAGCCAGCAGGACGGGGAGGACCAGGGAGCGCTTGTCGCTCAAGACGGGCATCACGATATCGAAGAGCGGGTTCCGCAGGGACTGGTTGACCAGCAGGAACAGGCGGGTATCGAGGGCTCGGAGCAAGGCGGCAATGTCGGACATGGCGCGCCTCAGGCCTCGATTCGCTTGGCGGTGTGCTCGTTGAGCAGGAAGGCCAGACCCCCCAGGCTGCTCACGACGAGGGTAAGCGAGAACCAGATGAGCGACATGCTGAGGGCCGTCGCCGGGTCCACGCCCGCTTTCCCGAAAAAGTAGACGACGCCACCCTCACGAACCCCCAGGCCGGCCACCGAGACGGGGAGCATGGACAGCACCGTGATCAGGGGAACATACAAAAAGAAGTAGGCCAGGGGCACGCCCAGCCTCAGCCCGGCGCCCACCAGGTAGTAGGTGACGATGATCAGCGCCTGCAACACCAGAGAAAGGACCAGCGCCTGGCCCACCGCCCACCGATGCCCGCGGTAGCGATGGAGGGCATCCATCAGCCCCTGCAGCTTGACTTGGAAGCGTGTCAGGCCCACCATCCGCAGGACCCCCGCCATCCGCTCTTGCGGGCTGTTGTGGAGCAAGAAGGCGACCAGCACGAAGAACGCCACGGCGATCGCCAGGATCATTCCCGCCACCAGCGGGTCATGAATCCTCCGGTAGGCAAGGGCCAGCGCCACCACGGCGATCGAGACGAGGGCCACGAAACCGGAAAGCCGATCCACCAGGATGGAAGCGATGGAGGCCTGGTGTCCCCGCGTGATCTTGTAGATGGAGTAGCCCCGCACGATGTCTCCGCCGATGAGGGTCGGAAGGAAGAGGTTGAAGAACGCCCCCTCGAAATACACCAGGCCCACGCGCCAGATGGGGAGGCGGATGTCCTCGGCCAGCAGCAGGCGCTGCCAGCGGACAACACTGATCACGTACCCGAGGAAGTAGAGACCCGCGCATCCGAGGAAGAGGGACAGAGGCAGGGATTGGATGGTGCGGAGGAGGACGGTCCGGTCCGCGCGCCAGAAGAGAAATGCCAGCAGCAGCCCGCTGACCGTCAGCTTGCCGGCGAAGACCAGGCGTCGGGCCGGCCGCGGCGGCGAGGAGGGCGGCATCACGCCTCCGGCGCGGGGCGGCCCGCCACCCGTTTGACCATGTAGATCGGCTTGCGCTGGGATTCGTGGTAGATCCGGACCAGCATCTCCCCCAGCAGTCCCATGACGATGAACTGGACCCCCACCACAATGAGCAGAATCGCCAGGAAGAGCAGCGGGCGATTGCCGATGTGCGCCCCCAGGAACAGCTTGAGGAGGCTGAGGTAGAGGCCGATGAGGATGCCGATGCCGGAGGCCAGCATGCCGAGCATGCCGAACACCTGGATGGGCTTGGTGGCAAAGCTCAACAGAAACTTCACCGTGAGAAGGTCCAGGATCACCCGCAGGGTCCGGCCGATCCCGTACTTGGATTGACCGTAGCGCCGGGGCCGGTGGTGCGTCTCGACTTCGGTCAAGGTGATTCCCATCCAGCTGGCGATGGCGGGGATGAAGCGATGCATCTCCCCGTACAGGTGCAGATGCTCCACCACCTCCCGGCGGTAGGCCTTCAGCGTGCAGCCATAGTCATGGAGTCGGACACCCGTGACCCGGGAAATGACCCAGTTGGCCACCTGCGAGGGCAGGCGCCGGCTGAGGAAGGGATCCCGCCGCTGGTGGCGCCAGCCGCTGACCACATCGTAGTCCCGGGCCAAGGTCAGCAATCGCGGGATGTCCGCCGGATCGTTCTGGAGGTCGGCGTCCAGGGTAACGATCACTTCCCCACGGGCGTGGTCGAAGCCGGCGGACATGGCCGCTGTTTGCCCGAAGTTTCGACGCAGTCCCACCAGGATCCAGCGTTGGTCCTGCGCCCGCAGCCGCTCCAGACAAGTCCAGGATCCATCCGCCGAGCCGTCGTCGACCGCGATCACCTCGTAGGCGAGCCCCAGCGGATCCAACGCCTGCCTGATCTCGTCGGCCAGGAGCGGAAGGTTCTGCTCTTCGTTGAAGACCGGGATGACGAGGGAGAGGAGCGGCGCAGTCGCAGGGGGCACGTGCATCTCCTCAGAAGCCGGCGAACGGCTGGGCCGGGAATCCCCGGAAATCCCGTCCCCAGAAGATGGAGAAATCACGGAGGTGCTCTCCTCGATAGTCGAACGGCACGACGCGCACCCTCTCGACTTCCCGGAAGGCCGCTCCAAGCTGCGGAGGCGGCTCGCCGGCACCATAGGTGACAAACAGGCCGTCGCGTCCGCGAAGCGCCTCCCAGCCGCCCCAGAGGTCGTACTGGTTCATGCGCCGGCCCAGGTTGGCGTTGTACACCCGGGGATGCCCCGGGACGTAGAACGCCAGCTCGCTGGAGATCTGATACCGGTCGCTCACCAGGAACGTCCCGTCGGGTGCAGTCCGAAGCGCCTGGCCCACCGCCTGGCCCAGCTGGGGCCATCCCCGCAGCCGCTTGCTCACCAGATCCACGGCGGCGGGAAGCCGGGCGCCCAGAATTGCCAGCATGTCGGGGAACACGGCCACCGGCACCAGCAGGGCCGGCAGAATTATAGAGGCCAGGAGGAATTGCTTCAAGCGTCGCGTCTCGCGGTGCCTGGGGCCGTGCTCCGGCCAGCTGGCACACCAGCCTGCAGCGGCGATGGCGGCCGTGAAATAGGCATGAGCCGCCCAGTTGGCTTGGACCTTGACGACAAAGCTCCAGACCTGGAAGAAGAGCAGAACGGGCGCTGACAGGAAGACGAGCAGCTGAATGTCATCTCGATCCCGCCGGATCCCCTCCCGCCACGCCCAGATCAGCCCGAGGACGAGCAGGGCGAAGAGCAGGGGAGTGACCAGCCCGAGCTGCGTCGCGAGGAATTCCGGGCCTCCCAGCAGGGAGACCAGCACCCCTCGTGCGCCGCGCCCTGCGGCCTGGGTCAGAACGTGGCGCCCCGAGAGCCATCCGTGGCGCGCGTTCCAGACGATGACCGGGCTGAAGATCAGGAGGCCCAGCACGGTGGCTTCGTATGGCTCGCGCCGGAGGAGCCAGGGGCGCAGGCGAGGCGAGCACAGGAGCCACAGGAAGACGCACGGCAGCAGCATGAGCATGGTGTACTTGGCGAGCAGGCCGATCCCCAGAGCCGCGCCGGCACCGTACCAGGCGAGCTCGCCGCGGCGCTCGATCGCCCGGCATAGGCACAGGGCGGCCAGCGCCCAGCAGAAGACGAAGGGGGCGTCGATGGTCATGAGGAAGGAGCCGGCAATGTAGAGCGGCATGACGCTGAGAAAGAGGACGCTCAAGAAACCGGCCCGCTCGCTCTGAAAGATGCGGCGCGCCACGAGGTAGGCCAGCAGGGCCGAGCCGGTCCCCAGCAGGACCGCCGGAAGGCGCACCCAGAAGGCGCTGGTGCCGCCCAGGCGCGTGCTCAGGGCAATCAGGTAGGCCACCATGGGTCCCTTGCTGTAATAGCTCCAGTCCAGGCGGCGGGACCACTCCCAATAGTGGGCCTCGTCGGGTGACAAGGGCCAGCGGCCTCCGCTGATCAGCCAGAAGTGGAACAGGGTCAGCCCCAGGATCCACACCAGGGTCAACTTGCGGTAGGAGATCATGCAGCCAAGCCCCCCGCGGCAGGGTCGGCCCCCTCAGGCACGGGCGACGGGTCCGGGACCGGGGCAGGTCCGAACGGGCCCGCCGTCCGGCTCACGCCCCACCGTCCCGCAGCCGGCGATCCTTGGCGGCCACGTCGGCGGCCATGCGCGCCCGATGCTGGAGGAGCCGCCGGCGGAGCCGGGCGTCGCCGAGCGCCAGAATTTGGATGGCCAGCAGGGCGGCGTTCCTGGCCCCGGCCCGCCCGATGGCGACGGTGGCGACCGGCACGCCCGCCGGCATCTGGACGGTGGCCAGCAGAGCGTCCAGTCCGCCCAGGGATCCTCCCTCCATGGGCACACCGATGACGGGCAGGGTCGCATGGGCCGCGACGACGCCGGCCAGATGGGCGGCTCCGCCGGCGCCGGCGATCAGGACGCGCAGGCCGCGGCCCGCCGCCTCCCGCGCGTAGCGCATCACCCGCTCGGGGGTGCGATGCGCGGACAAGATGTGGACCTCGGCAGGAACGTCGAACTCCTGCAGCATCTTGAGGGCATCCTGCATGGTGGGGAGGTCGGAATCGCTGCCCATGAGGATGCCGACCAGGGGGGATCGGAGTGCGTGTGCGCGCGGCATGCTGCCTCCCACATCAGTCGGCGGCGGCTCCCGGCGGTTCGGGCGCGGGCCCGGTCGGGGCCTCTCGGGTGAGGGCCTTTCGGCCGATGTCGGTCCGGTAATGGACCCCGTCCCAGCGGATCCTCTCCACGGCACGGTACGCGCGCCGCATGGCCTCGGAAACATCCGTCCCGATGGCGGTGACTCCGAGGACGCGGCCGCCGCTGGTGACAATCTTTCCTCCCACCAACGCCGTTCCGGCGTGGAATACCATGACATCTTTGAGGCGGGCAGCGGATCGTAATCCGGTGATGACCTTGCCGGTGTCATAGGGCCCCGGATAGCCGCCGGCCGCCATGACGACGCACACGGCCGCCTCGGGCCGCCAGCGGATGGCCACATCGTGCAGGCGTCCTTCCGCCAGCGCCTCCAGGATCGGCACCAGATCGCTTTCCATCTGCATCAAGAGGGGCTGGGCTTCCGGATCGCCGAAGCGCGCATTGAACTCCAGCACCTTCGGCTCGCCGTCCTTGATCATGAGGCCGGCGTACAGGATCCCCCGGTAGGGGCGGCCTTCGGCCGCCATGGCCTTCACGGTGGGGATCATGATCCGGTCCATGATCTTCTGGTGCACCTCCGGCGTCACCAGCGGGGCGGGGGAGTAGGCCCCCATCCCTCCGGTGTTGGGGCCCCGATCGTCATCGTTGACGGGTTTGTGATCCTGGGAGGAGGGCATGGGCAGGACGGTCTGGCCGTCCGTGAATGCCAGAAAGGAGACCTCCTCCCCGGTGAGAAATTCTTCCACCACGACCTTCTCACCGGCGTCGCCGAAGACGCGATCCTCCATGATCCGCTTGACGGTATCCGTCGCCTCGTCCACGCTGCGGCAGACGACGACTCCCTTGCCCGCGGCCAGCCCGTCGGCCTTCACTACGACGGGCGCTCCGACATCCTGAATGTAGCGCTTGGCGTCGTCGCTCCGGTAGAAGGTCTGGAAGAAGCCGGTTGGAATCTTGTACTTCTTCATCAGCCGTTTGGCGAAAACCTTGCTGCCCTCCAGGATGGCCGCCTGCCGGGAGGCCCCCACGACCCGCAAGCCGCGGCTCTCGAATTCGTCCACGATCCCCAGGGTGAGGGGGAGCTCCGGCCCAACCACCGTCAGGTCGATGCTCTTCCGGCCGGCGAAATCCGCCAGGCGCCTGATCTCCGAAGCATTGAGGTCCGTGCACTCTGCCAGCTCGGCGATGCCGGCGTTCCCCGGGGCCGCGTAGATGTGCGTGACGCGCTGGCTCTGCTTGAGTTTCCAGACGAGGCTGTGTTCTCGTCCGCCTGCCCCCACAACCAACACTCGCATGGTGGCTCCGTTCTGGTAGCGCGGCCCCGTTCAGCCATCAATGCCGGAAATGCCGCATGCCGGTGAACAGCATGACCATACCGCGCTCGTCCGCAGCGGCAACGACCTCTCCATCCCGGACCGAGCCGCCAGGCTGGATGATGGCGGTGACCCCCGCCTCTGCGGCGGCGTCCACGCCGTCCTGGAAGGGGAAGAACGCGTCCGAGGCCAGCACCGTCCCTCGGGTGGGGAAATTGGCCTTGCGCGTGGCCAGCGTGACCGAGTCGACCCGGCTCATCTGTCCGGCGCCGATCCCCACGGTGGCGTCCTCCACAGCCAGCACAATGGCGTTGGATTTCACGTGCTTGGCGACTGTCCAGGCGAAGCGCAGAGCGCGTAGCTCGGCCTCCGTAGGGGCGCGGCGGGTCATCACACGCGGGTCGGCCGTTCCCAGCAGGGTGGCATCCCGTTCCTGGACCAGCATTCCTCCGCTCACCCGACGGACCTCGTAGCTAGCGGCGGCCGCACGATCCCCGGCCGCCGGGAGGGGCAGCTCCACCAGACGGAGGTTCTTCTTGGCCGCCAGGCACGCCAGGGCCTCCGGGGCGAAGCTCGGGGCGATAACGGCCTCGGCGAAGGTGGAGGCAATGGCGGCGGCCGTGTGCGGGTCCAGCGTCCGGTTGACCGCGATGATCCCCCCAAAGGCGGACACCGGGTCGGTGTCGCGGGCGCGGAGGTAGGCGGCATGTAGCTCGGCGGCTCGCGCCACCCCGCACGGATTAGTGTGCTTGATGATCGCCGCCACGGGCTCGTCGAACTCCTGGGCCAGCTCCCAGGCCGCCTGGAGGTCCAGCAGGTTGTTGTAGGACAGTTCCTTGCCCTGGAGCTGCCGGGCCGCCGCGAGGCCGCCGCGAAGGGACAGGTCTCTGTAGAAGGCAGCGCGCTGGTGCGGATTCTCCCCGTAGCGGAGGTCCTGAAGCTTTTCCAAGCGGAGGTGGAGCAGTGACGGGAGCGGGGTCCCTGCGGGCCCCTCCGCTCCGACCGTGAGCCCTTCCAGATAGCTGGCGATGAGACTGTCGTAGCGGGCGGTGTGCGCGAACGCCTTGCGCGCCAGCCGCAGGCGGGTTTCTCGTGCCAGGGCTCCCCCGGTCGCCCGCAGCTCTTCCAGGACCGCTGGATAGTCGTTCGGGTCGGTGATGGCAGCCACCGCTTCGAAGTTCTTCGCGGCCGACCGCAGCATGGCGGGCCCCCCGATGTCGATCTGCTCGACAGCCTCGCCGAGGGAGACGCCGGGATGGGCGATCGCAGCCTCGAAGGGATACAAGGTGATGGCCACCAGGTCGATAGGGGCGATGCCGTGGGCGGCCATCTGTCGTGTGTGCTCCGCATTTCCCCGGATGCCCAGAAGACCACCGTGAATGGCCGGGTGCAGGGTCTTCACCCGCCCGTCCAGCATCTCCGGGAAACCGGTGACCTGAGAGACATCCGTGACCGCCAGTCCGGCCGATCGGAGGAGGTGCGCGGTGCCGCCGGTGGAGATGAGTTCCACCGACAGGCCGGCCAAGCCAGCGGCGAATTCGACCAGCCCCGTTTTCTCCGAGGCACTCAAGAGGGCGCGACGTACCTGCGTCATCGGCTCACCGTGCGGACGAGGTGTCGGCTGCCGCGGGGATCGCACATCCGGCGCCCGCGGGTGCCGGCAGCAGCCGCGCACCGAAAGAGAGCCCCGTTGCGGTCGGTCCGCCAAAACACCGCTCGGGGGGTTCGGTGCATCATCGTTGCGGGGCGCGCCGTCTCACTGCGCAGCTTCCTGCGGACCGAGAGGACCGCGACAGGAACGGCTGAGGGAGTGCGGGAGAAGCCTGCGGACGCGCACGAAAACGGTACGGATGCTAACAGAAAGGCCGGAAAGCGGCAAGAAAAATTGGCCCCGGGGCGCGCCCTGTCAGGGCTGCTCTTGTTCAATCGGCACGCCGTCGCTGAAATGGTCGACGGTGAAGACCTGGATCTCCGCGCCGTGCCGCCAGGCATCCGGCGGGAGGCCGGCTTTGAGGCACGTCTGCCGGAGAAAAATCTCGCGGCCCCACCCGTATTCGGTCGCAACCTGGGGAAGCAGAAGGCCGTGCCGCGCCCCCTGGCGGATATAGAGGCCGTGGGTGCCGACCTGAATCGCGTTCGGGTCGCGCAGGGGCTGCAGGGGAGAGAGGACGGAAATCTCCAACTGGAGGTGGGAGAGCTCCTCTGCGGTGGCGGCGGGAAAGCGCGGATCCGATGTGGCGGCAGCAACGGCACAATGGGCCACCACCTCGGCCAGCGGCTGCACGGCTTGAATGAATCCAATGCACCCCCGCAGGGCGCCATCCTTGGTGAGGGTTACAAAAGCGGCCCCGGGGGCGTCCAGGACCGAGTCGGGGGGGTGCGAGGCGGCGGGGGGAAGTTTGCGAACATGGCTGCGAATCGCCTGTCGGGCGATGGCGAGAAGGGTGGCGCGGTGCTGCGGAGACAGCACGGGGGCCGGATGCATATCAGCAGCTGGAGACATCGTCGGACCGGGAGGGGTGCGGTGTGACGCGCCGCAGGGAGTGCCGGGCTCTCGAAAGGGACGCGGCGGGACGGGCCGAGACGGAGAGCGGCGCTCGGAGCGAGACATGAGAAGCGAATATGGGAAGGTGGGGGAGCATGCCGGTATTCACTGCGTGCCTCGTGCATCAACCCACGGGTGTATCCATTCCGGAGCGCATGAATGCTCCGGAATATATGCCAGACACCCCGGTTTTGCAATTGGTGGTTTCAACAGGCCCGGCCGAGACGGTTGCCCCGTGTCGATCGACGCCTGTGTCCGCTTGACACCCGGTATGTAGCGTGTTAAAAGCTGACGGAATCGGTCGGGAATGCGTAATATTATTCGGTGAGGCAGGACAGGCATGAAGATCTCGACAAAGGGCGATTATGCGACCCGGGCGCTGTAGGAACTGATCCTTCATTACGAGGAGGGGCCTATCCCGGTGGATGCCATTGCCGCTCGGCAGGGATTGCCTGTCCGCTATCTGGAGCAGTTGCTGCTGGCCCTGAAGCGCGCCGGTTTCCTCGGCAGCAAGCGGGGGGTGAATGGCGGCTACTACTTGGCCAAGCCGCCGCGCGAAATCACGCTCGGCCAAATCCTGCGTGCAGTAGATGGTCCCGTCACTCCGATTTTCTGTGCGGCGGAGGGTCCCCGAGAGCAGTGTCCCCGCGAGGCAGACTGTGTCCTGCGCGATGTGTGGGCGGAGGTGCGGGATGCGGTGTCGGCCATCGTGGACCGGACGACGCTGGCGGATATCGGCGAGCGGATCAAAGCCAAGCGGCAGGACCGGATCACGTATCAGATCTGAGACTGCTCCAAGGGCGCACGCAGCATCCGGTACCAGCGGAGAGCCATGGGGGTGCGGCCGCGCAGGTGTGATGCCTGCGTCCAAGAGGCGTCACCGGGATCTCCGGCGCGGAGACTGTTCCGATCGTTCGCCGCTCTTCCCGCAGAGGCCGATGTCGCGTCAAATTCGGAGAGGCCAACAGGAGGATGCCCATGGGCGTCACGGTCTACATTCCCACTCCGTACCGCCAATTCACGAACAATCAGGGGCGGGTGGAGGTCGAGGGGAATGATGTCTTGGCACTGATCCGGGAACTGGAGCGGCGCTACCCCGGGCTGCGCGAGCGGATCCTGGCGCCGGATGGCAGCCTGTTTCGCCACTTGAACGTGTACGTGAACGACCGCGCCGTGGAGGAGCTGCAAGGCGTGCAGACTCCGCTCCGGGACGGCGACCGGGTGGCGGTCATTCCCGCCATGGCGGGCGGCACGGACAAGGCCGGGGGAGGACTGGCCTTCACCGAGGACCAGATCCGGCGCTACAGCCGCCACATCATCCTGCCCGATGTCGGCGGCAAGGGGCAGCGCCGCCTACTCAACAGCAAGGTGCTGCTGATCGGGGCCGGAGGGTTGGGTTCGCCGGCGGCGCTCTACCTGGCGGCGGCGGGAGTCGGGACGCTGGGGATCGTGGACTTCGACGCGGTGGACCTGAGCAACTTGCAGCGTCAGATCCTACACCACATGCACGATATCGGACGGCCCAAGGTGCAGTCGGCCGCGGAAAGCATCGCCGATCTCAATCCGGATGTGAAGGTCATCCCCTATGAGACGGCGTTGTCCTCCGAGAACGTCCGCCGGATTTTTGCCGACTACGATGTCATCGTGAACGGATCGGATAACTTCCCCACGCGATACCTGGCCAATGACGCCTGCGTGCTTCTGGGGAAGCCGATGGTGGATGGAAGCATTTTCAAGTTCGAGGGACAGGTCACCGTCTTCGTGCCGGGACAGGGCTGCTACCGCTGCCTCTACCCGGCCCCGCCGCCTCCCGGCGTGGTCCCGAGCTGTCAGGAGGCCGGGGTCCTGGGGGTGGTCTGCGGCGTAGTGGCCTCGATTCAAGGGGTGGAGACCATCAAGCTGCTCCTGGGGTTGGGCGACCCCCTGGTCGGACGCCTGCTGTTCTTCGACGCCCTGGCGATGGAGTTCCGGCAGGTCAAGTTTCGGAGGGACCCGAGCTGCCCCGTGTGCGGGGACAACCCGACGGTCACCGAGCTTATCGACTATCACGAGTTCTGCGGGATGCCGCCCACGGCGCGCGTGAGCTAGGCGTGGGGTGCCGGGGCAGACTGGCGGTGAGCCGCGTCCCCGTGCGTCCGGGGGGGGCGAGGCCGGAAGCGGAGCCTTGATGCGGGATGGCACTGCCGGCGGGACATTCCTGGATCTTCCGGAAACGCAGATGCGAGAGATCGTCCGCCAGGCAGAGGCGGGGTATCCGGAGGAAATATGCGGGGTCGTCGTGGGACGGCCTGGCGCGCCCGAGACCTACCAGGTCCGCCAGATCCGGAATATTGCCAACGCCGACCCGCAACGGGATCCCAAGGGGGTGCCCCGGGACGCGCGCACGGCCTATCGCATGGATGACCTGGAGCTCCTACGCGTCCTGCGGGAGGCTGAGAGCCTGAGACACGAGGTGGTGGCCTTCTACCATTCCCACCCGGACCATGATGCCTGCTTCTCCGCCATGGACCGTGATCGGGCACTTCTCTCCGGCGAGCCGCTCTGGCCCGGAGCCAGTTATCTGATCGTGTCGGTGCGCTCCGGCCGGGCCCGCGACGCGCGAGCGTACTTCTGGAACGGCGCGGCCCGGGGTTTTGTCGAGTGCCCGGCTGTGCTCCCTCCCTCCTGAACCAGCTCGCCGCGAGCGCCTGGGGCGGGAAAAGAGGCTTTGCACCGCGATACTTTTGCGTTATGGTTTCCGCAGGATCGGCGAGGGGTGTTTCGTCGCGTCCGAGGAGGGGGAGGTGAAGACGCAGGAGGCGCTGAGTCTGCTCATTGCGCTCGAGGAGCGCGTCGCACGAATCTATTTCCAGTTCTTCCGGCGGTTTCGCGACGACCGGGCGGTGGCGTGTTGCTGGTGGGACATGGCCGGCGACGAGTACGGCCACGCGGGCATCCTCAAGATGGTGCGGGATCTGGTCTCGCCCCAGGCGGAATCTCGCGAGATAGGCGCTCGTCTCTGGTCGCTGGTCGAGGTGGTCGAGCGCTGCGAGCAACAGGCTGCCGACGCCGACACCTTGCCCCGGGCTCTGGAGCTGGCCGTCAAGCTTGAATCGTCGGAGCTGGACGTTCTGGGGCATCGGATCGTTCAGTCCATGCGTGCGCAGTTGCCGGAGGGGGCCGCGCGCCCCTTCATCGACGAGGATGGTCACTGCCGACGATTGGTGGAGGCGGCGGGAGAGCTGCAGGATGCCAGGCTGCGGCAACGCCTGGAGGCGCTGCTCTCCAGCGCCAGGGGCCGCTGACCGGGGTGAAACATGGCGAAGCGACGCGTGCACTTGACCTTTCAGGGGCAACTGGCGGACGAGCCGGCGATCTGGAACATGAGCCGGGAGTTCGATCTGGTGTTCAATATTCGCCAGGCGGATCTGGTGGACGGGTTCGGCTGGATCATGCTGGAGCTGGAGGGGGATTCCCAACGGCTGGCCGACGCAATGCGATGGCTGGAGGATCGTGGCGTTATCGTTGCCCCCATCGAGCAGGACATCGTGACAGGCTAGATCGCCCCCCGTGCCGCCTGAGAAATATGCCTGGTTTGTGAGTCGGATTTTTGCTTGACATGTTTCTGTTGGGCTGGTTAAATCCGCCAGCATCGCTGACTCATCCAGAGTGGCAGAGGGACTGGCCCTGAGAAGCCACGGCAACCCCGGTTGAAACGTCGGACGAGGGGTGCCAACTCCAGCCTCTACCCTGGTGGTCGAACGGGGGAGGGGAGAGATGAGAAGGCGGCTGACGATCGGTTTCGTGAGCCCCTTCTCGGAGTGAGAGGGGGCTTTTTCTTTTGTCTGCGGAGGCGGACCGTGGCGACATTGCGCGTGAGGCTCATCTTCCCGCCCGATCTTGTCCGCGAGCCGGTGATCTACAACGTGGCCAAAACCTACGGCCTCGTTCCAAACATTCGCCGGGCGCGGGTGACGGAATCGGCGGGAGAGACGACACTGGACTTCACGGGGACAGAGGACGATCTGAAGCGGGGGCTCGAGCATCTGACCGGGCTGGGAGTCCGCGTGAAGCCGGTCAAGGAGTAACGGGACACCCGGGAAGGTGGGGGTTCGATGGGACACGTGAAAGGCCTGAAGTGTCGTGAGTGTGCGCGGCCGTATCCCGCCCAGCCACGGCACGTCTGCGAGTTCTGTTTCGGCCCGCTGGAGGTGGATTACGATTATCAGGCCATTCGCCAGCAGCTGACGAAGCAATCCATCCAGGAGGGGCCGCCCACCATGTGGCGCTACCGCGCGCTGCTGCCGATTGACGGCGAGCCGGCGGTGGGCCGCCATTGCGGTTTTACCCCGCTGGTGCGGGCGCGCAACCTCGGGAAGGCCCTGGGGCTCCTCAATCTGTACGTGAAGAACGACACGGTGAACCACCCCACGCTGTCCTTCAAGGACCGGGTCGTCGCCGTGGCGGTGAACAAGGCGATGGAGTTCGGGTTCCCTGTGGTCGCCTGCGCCTCCACCGGGAACTTGGCAAACTCGGTGGCGGCGCATGCGGCGGAGGGGGGACTGACCAGCTTCGTCTTCATCCCCTCCGACCTGGAGCAGGGGAAGGTGGTGGGAACCGCCATCTATGCTCCCAACGTCATCGCGGTGGATGGGACCTATGACGAGGTGAACCGCCTGTGCAGCGAAGTGGCGGACAAGTACGGCTGGGCCTTCGCCAACATCAACCTGCGGCCCTACTACGCCGAAGGCTCCAAGACCTTCGGCTACGAGATCGCCGAGCAGCTGGGCTGGCGGGCGCCGGATCACATCATCGTCCCGGCCGCCGGGGGATCGCTGATCACCAAGGTCTGGAAGGGCCTGCAGGAGTTCTGTTCGATGGGACTCATCCCGGAGGTGCCTACGCGGATGCACGTCGCGCAGGCGGCCGGCTGCGGCCCGATCGTGACCGCGGTCAAGGCGGGGAGCGAGGTGATCCGCCCGGTCAAGCAGCCGCGGACTATCGCAAAGTCGCTGGCCATCGGGAATCCGGCCGACGGCTACTACGCCTTTAAGGTCGTGAAGGGGAGCGGCGGATCAGGCGAGCATGCCAGCGACGAGGAGATCATCGACGCGATGAAGCTGCTGGCATCCACCGAGGGCATCTTCGCCGAGACGGCGGGGGGCGTCACCGTGGCCGCGACCAGGAAATTGGTCCAGCAGGGGCTCATCGGGCGGCACGAGGTGACCGTGATCTCGCTGACGGGAAACGGGCTGAAGACCCAGGAGGCGGTCGCGGGCACTCTGCGCACCGCCGCGCACATCAAACCGACGTTGAAATCGTTCGACGAGGCGCTGAGCCAGGCCCCGCCAGCAGTCGAGGCGAGCCGGAGAGCCGACGCGGCCTGACATCATCGCATTCGAGGGGGGCAACGACGATGAGCGTGCTCGTACGCATTCCCACACCGCTGCGCCCGCTCACCAAAGGGCAGGGCGAGCTCAATACGGATGCGGCAAGCGTGAAGGAATTGATCGACAGGCTGGAGCGAGACTACGCAGGGATCAGGACGCGCATCTGTGAAGACGACGGCAACGTCCGCCGCTTCATCAACATCTATGTCAACGAAGAGGACATCCGGTTCCTGCAGGGGACCGAGACGGCTTTGAAGGCCGGGGACGAAGTATCCATCGTGCCGGCCATCGCCGGCGGGCGCTGATGCCGTACCGGCCGAGCATCCGCTGACGCGTCGGCAGGACCGGCTCCGAAAGCGAGACTTCCGGCCCCCTGGTGTCGCGTTGCGGTTTTTCCCACCACGGGCCAGCATTCGGGTCTTGCCGCGGGCTGCCGGAGATGGTGCCGCATGGCCGCCGGAGAGTCGTCCGTCTGGCAGGCCTGGCTCTCTCGGATGAGCGGTCGCCTCCATACTGACAATCCAATCAATTCAGCGTCTTTGCTTGACAGTGTAGCTGGGTTTTGAAAACATCTGACATCAGATGTCAGATGTATCTCCGTGGATCCGCTCTATCGGCGAAAGAATCAATAGAATTGAATAGGTAGGGACGCCGATGCCCTCAGGGGTGGTTCGGAATGCTCGGGATGTTTTTGGCTCCTTGAACGCCCCCGTGGGACAGAGCTCCGTCGTCTCTCAAGTGATCGAACGGATCAAGGACGCGCTGATCCGAAAAGATCTGAAGCCGGGCGACTATCTCCCTTCGGAGGCAGACCTCAGCCGAAACCTCGGTGTCAGCAAGTCGACGATTCGCGAGGCCGTCAAGATGCTCCAGGCCCTGGGGGTGGTCGAGGTCCGCAGGGGACAGGGGACGCTCGTTCGGAAGCATCCCAAGGCCGACTACATCAGCCCCCTGGTCTTTCATCTCATCATGGAGAGCGGCTACCCGGACGACCTGGTCGAGCTGCGATTGATGTTTGAGCCCGCGTTCTCGGTCATGGCGATGCAGCGGGCCACGCCGCAGGATCTGGAGCGCATCCGGCAAGCGATGGAGCGTCTGGAATCCTCCGTCCAGGCGGCGAGCCACATCGCCGACGAGGACATTGCCTTCCACCTGGCGATTCTGCACGCCACGAAGAACCCGCTGGTCATCCGAATCGGCGAGACCCTGTTTCAACTCTTCAAGCCCTCCATCAGCGTCTCCATGAAGAACATTCCGGAGCGCGCCATCCAGGATCATCGAAGGATCTTCGAGGCCTTCTGCTCGGGGGACGCCGTCCTGCTCCGCGAAGCGGTTCTGAACAGCTACGAAGGCTGGAAGGAGAGCCTGTATGGCAGGCCGGGGAGGCCGGAGCACCGGTCCGGCGGCGAGCGTGAGGGCCGGAGTCCGTCGGAGGGCGCGGGGTCGGATCGGGTGGGTCTTGGGATGCAGCGCGCGGGGCGGACGGGGCGCATGCGCCGATGACGGCCCTGCTGTGGGACGGAGGCCGGACCGTTCTGCCCATGCAGGGGTGGGATGTCGCGGGGGCGGGGCCCGGTCCCTCTCGATTCTTGCGCCTGACCGGGCGGCCTCGGACCTCCGAGACGGTTCGGGTGATCGGGACCGTGCGCGCCCGATCGAATTCGGCCGCGACGGCGCATTGCTGCGCCGGCGGAGAGTAACCATCACGCAGAGGAGGGACAAGCGTGACCTCGGCCTTGTGCTTTCTGAGCGATTGGACCGACCGGCTGACGCGTTGGCTGCTGGTGCCGATCGGCGTGCTGTTCGTGGCCGTGGTGTTCCTGGCGGTGCTCACGCGCTATGTCTTCCGGGCGCCCATCATCACCTCCATCGAGCTGGCCCGCATCGGGTTTGCCTGGTGTGCGTTTCTTGGGGCGGTGATGTGTTTGAAGCGGGAGAAGCACACCCAGTTCCTGTTCCTGCTGGACCGATTCCGCGGGAGAGCCAGGCACTGCCTCGACACCGGCATCGCAGCGCTGTCGCTGGGCTTCTTTGCCGTGGTGACCTTCAAGGGCGTGCAGATGGTCCAGGCGGTGCAGGATACGTACTTCCCCGCGCTGGGCTGGTCCCAGGTCTGGCTGTACCTTCCAGTCCCCGTCTGCTGCGCATGCATGTTCGTCCATACGACGGCCCAGTTGGCGCGGGACGTCCAGGCGCTGCTCCGGCCCGCTGAGCAGGGGGGCCGGTCATGATCGGGCCCATGCTCCTCGGCTTCGCCGTGCTGGCGGTCTGCGGCGTTCCCATCGCAGTGGCCATGGGGATCGCCGTCCTTCTCACGATGGGATTCCTCACGCCCTTCCCCATCCTCGGCATGGTGCAGCGGATGGTCACCGGCATCGACTCGTTCGTGTTGATCTCCATCCCGCTCTTCCTGCTGACCGGCCGGCTGATGAATGTCGGGGGGATCACGAACGACCTGTTCGCCTTCGCCAGGAGCCTCGTCGGGCCGATCCGGGGAGGGATGGCCCACGCCAACGTCATCGCCAACATGATCCTGGCCGGCATGTCCGGTTCGGCCGTGGCCGACGCGGGCGGGATGGGTGTGGTGGTCATCAAGGCCATGAGCGATCAAGGGTACCGCCGCGACCTGGCGGGCGCCCTTACCGTCGCCGCCTCGACCATCGGCCCCATCATCCCCCCCAGCATTCCCATGGTTATCTATGGTGCCATGGCCGATGTGTCGGTAGGAAGGCTGTTTCTGGGCGGCTGCGTGCCGGGTGTTCTTATGGGGCTGGGACTGATGGTGCTGATCTGGATGCTCAGCCGGCGAGAGCGGATGCCCAAGGATAAGCGCTACAGCCTCAGGGAGGTCTGGGCGGCGTTTCGGGCGGCCTTTCTGTCCCTCCTCACGCCGGTGATCCTGATCGGGGGAATCCTCAGCGGGATCTTCACCCCGACGGAGGCGTCCGCCGTCGCCGCCGTGTACGCCTTTCTGCTCTGTTTTCTCGTGTACAAGAGCGTGAGTCTCCGGGACGTGCCTTCCATTATCGTGGATACGTTTGTTACGACGGCGGTCGTCACGTTCATCATTTCCGTGACCTCGGGCTTCTCGTATCTTCTCATCATCGGACGGATCGGCAGCCTGCTGGTGGATCAGACTCTGGCGTTCACACGGAACCCGTTCGTGGTCCTGTTCATCGTGAACGTCGTCCTGCTCATCCTCGGCTGCCTGATGGAGGCCGGAGTTCTGCTCATTCTCCTCACGCCCATCCTGGTTCCCATGATGGCTGCGCTGGGAGTCGACTTGGTGCACTTCGGCGTCGTCATGGTCCTCAACCTCATGATCGGCGTGGCGACGCCGCCGGTCGGCATGTGCCTCTTCGTCGTGAGCCAGGCGAACGACATCAAGCTCGAGCGGCTGATGCGAGAGGTCATCGTGTGGATCCTTCCGTTGATCGCGACACTGTTTCTGATCACCTACTTTCCCGGCCTGGTCATGACAGTTCCCAACTGGCTGATGCCGGGAAAATAGAGTAGAAAAGGGGGTGGTTCCAGGGCGGACAGGCTCAGGCGGGCGGATGTGGATTCCAGTCTGACAACAGGAGGATCTGCAGATGAAGTGCGTCTATGCAGGATTCATCGCGTGTGTTGTGATCGTGAGCCTGGCGGTGCTGCCCTCGGTATCGGGGGCACAGACGTACACGGCGAAGATAGGAATCGGGCATCCGCCTGGACAGTCGTTCGTCGTGGCCTCCGAGAAGTTCAAGGAGATGGTTGAGCAGCGGACCAACGGGCGCCTGAAGGTGCAGATCTACCCCAGCAGCCAGCTCGGCGGCGAGCGGGAGATGCAGGAGATGGTGGCGCTGGGAACCCTGGAGATGAGCGTGAGCGGCGTCGCGGTCGTGTACGAACCGCTCTTCGCCCTGCTGGAGGCGCCGTACCTGTTTCGCGACCGGGAGCAAATCAGAAAGGTGTACGCGAGCCCGGTGGTGGCGGACCTCTCGCAGGGATTGCTGGCCAAAGGGATCCGGGTTGTCGGCTTCTATGAGAACGGATTCCGGCAGATCACCAACAGCACGCGGCCCATCAATACCCCCGCCGACGCCAAGGGACTGAAGATCCGCACCCCCGAGAACCTGGCCCAGATCGAGACGTTCAAGGCGCTGGGAGCGATTCCGACCCCCATGGCCTACAACGAGTTGTACAATGCCATGGCCCAGGGGGTTGTGGACGGGCAGGAAAATCCGCTGCAGAACATCTGGACCGGCAAGATGTATGAGGTGCAGAAGTATCTGGCCATGACCGGCCACATCTACAACAGCGCCTACGTCATCGCCAACAACAAGTTCTGGACCGGCCTCCCCGCCGATATTCGCAAGATCGCCGACGAGTCGCTGACGGAGGCCTGCAACTGGCAGATGGACTACGTCGCCAATCTGGACAAGAAGCTGCTGGAGGATCTCAAGGCCAAGGGCATGCAGGTGACCTCTCCCGACCGGGAGGCCTTCCGCAAGGCCACCGCCCCCGCGTACGATGCCTTCTACGCCAAGTTCGGGGATCGCGCCCGGAAGATCATCGACACCATTCGAGGCATGTGACCTGCATCAATCACGAAGAGTGCAGGATGGGTCATTGCTCATGTGATCCGGGGCCGGGGCCGATGCGGAATCGGCCCCGGCCGATCTGAAAGGAAGGCGGCGGCATGGCAGGGCGCGACGTAGCGGTCGTGGTGCAAAAGGGGGATCATTCCCTCGGCTACTACGATTTTCACACCGGCGAGGAAATCGATCGCGTGCTGCCGACACGCGGACGGGGCTCCCATATGGTCAATCGGGAGAGCGCCGAATCAACCCAGCCGGCAGCAGGTGGTGCCTCTTCCGGCCAAGGCCATTTCGGTCGGATACTATGCGGCCAGCCAGACGGCCCTCCTCAGCACGCACGCTCACGAAGTGTGTCTGGTGGATGTGAAGGCGGGCCGGCTTATCCGGTCCATCCGAACGCGCAGCGATCCGGATCCCGTATCGGTGATCTCTCTGGAAGCCTGAGGTCGGACGGCACGTGAGGGCGGGTTGCCCCGCGGCTGCCGGTGGAGGTGAAGTGCGATGGATCTTACGTTGCGTGACACGTTCGTGAGTCGCTGGCGGCAGCGTTTTGGCTCGGCGGAGCTTCCCATGACCTTCCAGTACACCAACCAGGATCGCGGCCTGGAGGCGGTGAAGCCACCTGCCGGACACTGCTGTATCCTGGCCACGCTGGCCCGGGTCCGGGCGGGCGAATCGTTGCGGTTCGACGTGCAGGGCGTCGGCTGCGGCGGAGGACAGCGATACCTTGGATTCACCGAGGCGATCCGGCCGAAGTTCGAGTACTTCCTCTCCGTCGGCATTCCCGGCGAGCTCGAGGGGGAGCGCTACAAGAAATCGCCGGAGCTGGTGCGGGAGGTCCTGAGGCACCAACCCGGGTTCAAGGCGCCGGCGCCGTTCATCGTCTTCAAGCGCTGGGATGTCCTGCAGGCGGCGGATGAGCCCGCCGTGGTCGTGTTCTTTGCCCGGCCGGATGTGCTCTCGGGGCTCTTCACGCTGGCCAATTTTGACGAGGCAGAGCTGAATGGTGTCGCCGCGCCCTTTGCCGCGGGCTGCGGCTCCATGGTGCAGTACCCGTTTCTGGAAGGGTTGGCGGAACGGCCGCGGGCGGTGCTGGGGATGTTCAACGTCTCGGCGCGCCCATTTGTGCCTGCCGACACGCTGAGCTTTGCGGTCCCCATGCGCAAGTTTCGCCGCATGGTGGAGAATATGGAGGAGAGCTTCCTGATCACGCCCTCGTGGGAGAAGGTCCACAGGCGGATCGGGTGAGACTGGGGGAGAGGACAGCCCAATGAGCAGACAGCTGTTTCTGGACCTGGCCCGTTCCGGACTCCGCATGCCCATCGCCACGGACCTGGTTCTTCACGAGCACCCGGATCCGGACGGCATTCTCCTCGACGGCCAGGCGCTGGGCCGGGTGGTCGAGGAGACGGCTCGACGCTACCAGACACCGCTGGCCTTCGGCCACATGGACCTGAGCCGAGAGAAGGCCGCTCTCCTCAGCTGTCTCGGCGTCCCGCCGGAGCGCATTCCCACCTACCATTTCGAGGAATGCCCGACGCCGGACATGATCGCTCACCTGGCCGAGCGCCTGGCGGGGCGGCTGCACCCCCAGCTCCAGGCGCAGGTGGATGCCGTGCGCCACATCGCGACCCGGACGAACCTGGTCCCGATCGGCATGGCCATCGGCCCCTTCTCGCTGATGACCAAGCTGCTGGCAGATCCGATCACGCCCATCTACCTGGCGGGTTCGGGTGTGACGGGAGAGGACGACCCCGACGTGCAGATGGTCGAGCGGCTGCTCGAGCTGTCCACCCGGGTCGTCCTGCGGACGGTCACAGCCCAGGTGGAGGCCGGGGCGAGAGCCGTATTCATGGCGGAGCCGGCGGCCAACGTGGTCTACCTCTCACCCAAACAGATGGCGGCGGGCTCCGACATATTCGAACGGTGCGTGATGGCATGGGATCGTCGGGTCAAGGCCGAGCTGGACCGGCTGGGGGCGGAGCTCGTCTTCCACTGCTGCGGGGAGCTGACCGAGCACATGCTGCGGGCCTTCACCACGCTGCACCCGGCCCTGCTCAGCCTGGGCAGCTCGCGGCGGCTCTGGGAAGACGCGGCCCTGGTTCCCAAGGACATCGTGCTGTACGGCAACCTGCCGACCAAACACTTCTACTCCGACGCACAGGTCAGCCTGGAGGAGGTCCAGCAGCGGACCTGTGAACTGATCCACCGCATGCGCGAGGTCGGGCATCCCCTGATCCTGGGCAGCGAATGCGACGTCCTGAGCGTTCCGGGCTCCGAGCGGAGGATCAAGGAGAAGGTGGACGCGTTCGTCCGGTGCCGATGCGACTAGGATCGAAGTCCGCCGGGCGTGGACCCAGGGCCGACATGCCCATTGTCCGACAAGGAGGAGACGAATGAAGGTCGCTGCCGCCATTGCCGATATCCTGAAGCGAGAAGGGGTGGAGCGTCTCATCGGCTACCCCGTCAATCCGGTCATCGAGGCCGCCGCGCAGGCCGACATCCGGACCCTCATCGTCCGCCAGGAGCGGGTGGGACTGCACATGGCCGATGCCATCAGCCGCCTCAGTTCGGGGCGGCAGATCGGCGTCTTCGCCCTCCAGCACGGCCCGGGGGCGGAGAATTCGTTCGGCGGGGTCGCCCAGGCGTTCGGGGAGTCGGTGCCGATCGTCGTCCTGGCGGCCGGCTACCCGCGGCGGCTGAACAACTTCCCCCCCTATTTCAACGCTTACTTGAACTATCAGCATGTCACCAAGTCGATCGAGCAGGTCACCTGCGCCGACGCAGTGCCGGACATTCTCCGGCGCGCCTTCATGCAGGCCCGGAACGGCCGGCCGCGGCCCGCGCTGGTGGAGATTCCCACCGATGTGTTTCCCGAGGAGGTGCCGGAGCCGTTGGCCTACCGCCCCGCGTTCACCGCCCGCTGCGCCCCGGACCCGCGGGACGTGACGGCCGCAGCACGGGTCCTGGTCGAGGCGCAGCGTCCCGTCATCTATGCGGGGCAGGGGGTTCACTACGCGCGCGCCTGGGAGTCCCTGCGCGCCCTGGCGGAGCTGCTGGAGGCCCCGGTAGTGACGAGCCTGGAGGGCAAGAGCGCCTTCCCCGAGGAGCACCCCCTGTCCCTCGGCTCGGGGGGCCGCTCCGTCCCGAAGACCGTCCATCACTTTTTGCAGACCGCGGATCTCATCTTTGGGATCGGCTGCAGCTTCGTCACCAGCAACTTCGCCGTGCCCATCCCGCGCGGCAAGACCATCGTGCACGCCACGCTGGATCCGGGCGATTTGGGGCGGTGTGTGCCGGTGGACCACGGGCTGGTCGGCGATGCCGGGCTGACCCTGGAAGCGCTGCGGGTCGAGATCGAGGAGCGGCTGGGGAGCGCGCCACGCGGGCGCGCCGGCCAGCTGGCGCAAGAGATCGCGGCGGTGCGGGCCGAGTGGCTGGCCCAGTGGCTGCCCAAGCGATCCTCGGATGCGGTGCCCCTGTCGCCGTACCGGGTCCTGCGCGATCTCGCCCAGACGGTGGATCGAGCCAACACCATCATCACGCACGATGCGGGAAGCCCCCGCGACCAGCTCTCTCCGTTTTGGAACACGGTGGAACCGCAGACCTACATCGGCTGGGGAAAGACCACCCAGCTGGGGTACGGCTTGGGGTTGATGATGGGGGCCAAGCTGGCGCGCCCCGAAAAGCTGTGCATCAATGTCTGGGGCGACGCAGCCATCGGGTTCACCGGGATGGATTTCGAGACCGCAGTGCGGGAGCGGATTCCCATCCTGTCGGTGCTTCTGAACAACTCCTCCATGGCCATGGAGATCCCGGTCATGAAGGTCGCCACCGAGAAGTACCGGAGCACCGACATCTCGGGTCACTATGCCGATATGGCGCGGGCGTTCGGAGGCTACGGAGAGCGTGTCACCCAGCCGGGGGAGATCGTCCCCGCCATCCGGCGCGCCATCCGCCAGACCCAAGAGGGCGTGCCGGCGCTGCTGGAGTTCATCACCGCGCGCGAGATCGAGTACTCGCTGTATCGGTAGCCGGCCGCCGCACGGACCGCAGGCGGGCGAGCGGCCCGTTAGGAAACCTCACGGGACAGATCCGGTCCGCATTCGCGTCGGCCCCGACCGCACGCGCTTGCTCTCGTGTTTTCCCGCCTTGAATAAGTCTCCTGTGTGGGCCATATTTAGTCCGACGATTTCGGGGCGAGCGGGGGCCGCGCGACGCGGGTGTGGCGGCGCGTCACGCTGGAGGCCGATCCGGTTTCGGGGGGCCGTGCAGGGTGTCGACCGGGGTCGCCCGGGTTGGCGGCGAGAAGGAAGGAGGTGAGAGGCAGGCACCGGAAGTGGAGCGTTGCAGAGCGTGATCCGTGGATGGCCAGCCTACAGGAGGGAATGCCATGGCAGAGAAAGAGGAGCCGCGGGGCACGGGAGAGTCGTCGGACGTTGACCGCCGAACCTTCCTGAAGTACAGCGCGGCGGTGGGGAGTGCGGCCATGCTGAGCGGGGTCGCGTTCGAGACGGCGAGTGCGATGGACACGGAGCGGAGCACTGCCGGAGGCGTTCGCGTGTTGGGCTGCAATCCCATGACCTCGACCGACGGATACTGGGACAACTCCAGGCCCCCGGCGATCCGGGTCAAGTCGGGGGATGTCGTTCAGGTGGAGACCGGAACCCACCTGATGGGAAAGATGGTGCCCGGAGCGGACATCAACGACTGGATGAAGTGGTATCAGGAGGTCATCGATCGGACCCCCGAGACCTACACCTATCCCGACCCAACGACGGGGTCCAAGAAGATCAAGAAGGGGGGCGGGCATCACCATTTGACCGGTCCGATCTATATCGACGGGGCCGAGCCCGGCGATATCCTGCAGATCGAAATTCTCGACATCGTTCCGAATGCCTACGGCTTCAACCTCTACCCTGAGACGTTATTCATGAAGCTGGGTCTCCTGCCCGAAGAATACCCGCATGGCGTGGTCAGATGGTATTATGCCGACCTCGAGAAGAAGAAGTTCGAATTCCTCCCGGGAATCGAGATCCCGATTCGCCCCTTCCCCGGGACCATCGGTGTGGAATTGCCGGACGCGGGCATGTGGAGCAACGTCCCGCCCGGGAGGCACGGCGGGAACCTCGACAACAAGGACCTGGTTGCCGGAACCGTGCTGTACCTCCCCGTGTGGGTGAAAGGGGCCAACCTCAAGACGGGTGATTCCCATCTGGCGCAGGGTCACGGCGAGGTGGACCTGAACGGATTGGAGGGGGCCTTCCGGAACATCACGCTCCGCGTGACGGCGCGGAAGGATCTGAAGGAGCTCGTGGATTGGCCCATGGCGTCCACTCCGACCCACTGGATGACCATGGGGATCCATACCGACCTGCTGGAATCCTCCAAGATGGCAGTCCGGAAGGCGATCACTTTCCTGAACAAATACTACGGGCTGTCCAAAGGGGAGGCCTACGCGTTCTGCAGCATGGCTGTGGATCTGCATGTCACCCAGCTGGTGGATTACACGCTGGGAATCCACGCCATGATTCCCAAGACGGTTTTCGTGGGGAAGCAGTATGCGGAAAAGAACGAGCTGCTCTTGAAGGCCTGAGGCCCGCCGGCCGGTCCGCCCGGGGTGCGTGCCCGGGCGGACCGGCCGAGACCGCCCGGCGACCGCACACGTCCACCGGTGTGGGGCCCACCGACCGCCCGCGAGCTTCTCCCTGTCGCTGCCTCTACTCCGGCACGGGACCCAGCGTCACCTGGACAAAATCGCCAGGCCGGATCCATTTGGCAAAGGCCTTCTGGACGTTCCTGCGCGGAAATCTCCAGATAGCGGCGGGCCGCGCGCGCCGGCTCATCCAGCGGAAGGTCCCGCTGAGACAACCTGAGCAGTTCGCCCGCGATGCTGTCCATGCTGGATTGCGAGAGGGGAATCTGGCGAAGGAGCAGCGTCTTGGCCTGCTGCAGCTCGGCCGGTGTGACCGGCGCGCCCTGCATCTGCTGGAGGTCCTTTTCGAGGATGGCTCGGGCCTTGGAGACGTTGGGGGGATCGCAGCCGTACACGACAGCGAAGATCGATCGCGTCTTGCCGACGTCCAGCACGGCATCCACATAGTAGACGAGACCGCGCTCCTCGCGCAGGTCCCGGAAAAGCCGGGTGGCGTAGAAGGCTCCCGCCAGGACGTGCCGGCCGACCTGCAGCGCGTAGTAGTCGGGGTCGGATCGCACGAGGCCGAGCGTCTCGGCCAGCGTCACCTCGTCCTGCACCCGGCTGGTATCCGGCACCGCGGTGGTGGCCGGAGTGTTCAGGGGGACGGGCGGCAAATCGGTTTGGGGCTTCGGTCCTACGGCCTTCCACCCGCCGAAGTATTTTTCAACGATCGAGCGGGCTTCCTCCGGAGAGACGCGGCCGATGACGACAATGGTGGTCATGTCGGGGCGGAACGTCGCGCGATAGTACGCCGCGACATCCTCCAAGGTCAGCGATTTTACGCTGCCCGGAGTCGCCTGGCGAAGGGCGGGGTCGTGTGGCGGGTAGAGCCCGGCCCGGACCGCCCGGTGGGCCAGATGGGACGGGGAGCGCAGCCGGCCCACCAGCGCACTCGCAATCTCCTCCTGTGTGATCTTGAATGCGGCGGGCGGGAGCGCCGGGGAGAGCAGGTTCTCGGCGAGCAGGCGGACCCCCTGGTCAAAGTGCTGCGACAGGACCTGCAGAGAAAAGCTCGAGCCCGCGGAGAGGTTCGCCGCGATCCCGTCCACGGCTTCCTGGAAGGCCAGCCGATCCAGGGTGGTCGTCCCGTAGGAGAAGAGGCTGTCCAGGAGCTCGGCCACGCCATCCTGGCCCGGGGGTTGCTGGAGGTCGGGGTTGGTCTTGACGCTGCCAAGGAGGGTGATGGTGGGGCTGATGGTCTCCGGCTGGACGATCAGCCGCAGACCGTTGGGAAGAACCATCGCGGACGGATGGGCCATCGAAACCGGGGCAACCGGGGGCTCCAACGCCTTCTGCGCCCAGTCGGGGACCGGGACGGGCTTGGTCTCCTTGGGGGTGAACGACTCCGGCCCGCGCCCGAACCCGCCAGAGGCAACCGGCTGTCCCGAGGGGTGCGGCGTGAGGATGCCGACGATCGCGGTGTCGTTCACCAGGTATTCCCTGGCCACGCGATTCACGTCGGCGACGGTGACCTGCTTGATGGCGTCGATGTCGGCGTCGGGAGAGGGACGGCCTTCGACGGCCAGCGCCTGGGACCAGGCGGACGCCAGGCCCGAGATCGAGTTTTTCTCGAACTCCGCGTCGGCGATCTCGTGCTGCTTGGCGGCTTCCACCAGATCCGACGGGACACCGTCCTTGGCGTAGGCGGCGATGATGTCCTTCAGGACTCCGACCAGCGCCTGCCCGTCGGTGCCGGGAGGGAAGGCGGCGGTCGCAAACCCCATGGCGGCCTTCGGCAGGGGGCTCGCGTCGAACCCTGCGGAGAGGGCCTTGCCCTCCGTCACGAGGGCGTACAGTTTGGCGCGCTGGCTGTCCAGGATATCCGCCAGGACCTCGCCGGCGGCGAAATCGGGGCTGTCAAACCCCGGCAGGCGATACGCCACTGTGACCGTGCCGTAGGGCCGGTCCGTCTCCATGGCGATCGTCGCCGGCGTCAGCGGCTGCAAGTGGATCTCTGGTCGCGGAGGGAGGGGCAGGGAGGGAATGGGCTCGAACAGCTGCCTGACGATTTCCAGCGTGCGAGCGGGGTCGATATCGCCCACGATCACCAAGATGGCGTTGTTCGGTGCGTACCAGGTGTCGTGAAACTTTTGGAGCATGGCGCCGGTGGTCCGGGCGAAGGACTCGCGCGTTCCGAGCGCGTCGTGGGCATAGACGGTGCCGGCGTACATGACCTGGAGCAGCTTGGTGTAGAAGAGATACTCGGGGTTCGAAAGGTCCTGGGCGACTTCCTGGTCGATCGCCCCCCGCTCCTGCTGCCACAACGTCTCCGAGTCGAGGACGCCGCGCATCCGGACGGCCTCGATGTGGAGCGCGATCTCGAGATCGTCGGCCGGGACTGAGAAGACATATTGCGTGACCGTCTGCTGGGTATCGGCGTTGAAGTCTCCGCCCATGGCGGCGGTGATCGTGGCCAGCTGCGCCGCGGAGAGGCCCGGGCTGCCCCGGAACATCATGTGCTCCTGGGCGTGCGCTGTGCCGGGAAAGCCCGGAGGGGCTTCGTTCGACCCCACCAGGTAGTTGAGCTCCGTCGTCACGACGGGTGCCAGGGCATTGTGCACGATAACCACCCGCAGGCCGTTCTTCAGCGTGGCCTGCAGAACGCCCTCGGCCGCCCCGGCAGCCGTAGAGCCGGCCAGCACGGTCAGCATCGCGATGAGCGCCGCCAGGATCGGCAGCCGTTTTGGTGTCATGGTGTTCCTCCTTGGAGTGCGCTGCCAAACGCGTCGGTCGATTGTCGGATGCTACCATGCTATCGAATCCTCCGAAAGCAATGTGACCGACCGAGCCGGGCCTGACCGGGACGGGGCGCGGCGGGAAGGGAAGCCAAGGCGATGCCCGGGGGGGTGCCGATCTCGCGACGAGCGCTCGCCGCCGGAGCGGGAGATCGGCGCACGTTGCCGGGAAATCGCTTGACAGGCCTGCTGGGCGTCGATACGATTTTTTCAGATGGAAGCGCCCGTTCTGGCGTGATCCGCGGACCGCGCCAACGTTGAAACGCTCATCGAGAGTCCGGGAGCGAGGGGTTTGACGGCCGTCCAGGCCCCGACGCCGGAGACGCAGTATGGAGATCAAGACGCTGGGGGTCATTGGCGCCGGGACGATGGGCCATGGCATCGCACAGGTGGCCGCGCAGAGCGGATTGCGGGTGATCGTGCGCGACGTTCGATGACCGGATCCTCCAGCAGGCGCGCTCGCGGATCGAAAAGGGGCTGGATCGGCTGGTCGAGTCGGGGAAGATCGCCGGGAGCCAGAAGGCGGACATTCTGAAAATGCTGATCTTTACGACAAATCCGGCCGAGTTCAAGAGCTGCGACGTGGTTGTCGAGGCCGTCTTCGAGGATTTTGCGGCCAAACGGGCGTCTTCCTGGAGCTGGATAGGACGTGTCGGCCGGCGGCCGTGCTCGCCAGTGACACCTCCTCCATCTCGATCACCCGGATCGGCGCGGCGACCAGGCGGCCCGACAAGGTGATCGGATTGCATTTCATGAACCCGGTAACCGTCCTGCCGCTGGTGGAAGTGATTCGGGGCATGGAAACGAGCGCGGACACGGCCGCCGTCGCCCATGAGCTGGCCAAGCGGATGGGCAAGACGACGGTCGAGGCCAAGGATTCCCCGGGATTTCTCGCCAACCGGATCCTCATGCCCATGATCAACGAGGCGATTTTTGCCTTGATGGAGGGGGTGGGGACCGTGGATGCCATCGACAATGTCATGCATCTGGGCATGAAACACCCCATGGGTCCGCTGGCACTGGCTGATCTCATCGGCCTGGACGTTCTGTCTCGCGGTCCTGCGCGTCCTCCATCAGGAGTTGGGTGATCCGAAGTACCGGCCGGCGCCGCTGCTGGTGAAGATGGTGGACGCGGGCCACCTCGGCCGGAAGACGGGTCGCGGATTCTACAAGCACTCATAGCCGGCGGGCCTGGCGCCGGGCATCCCGTCTCAGCCCTCCCCCTGTCGTGATGCTCCGGACACGGCACTCTCCGGGGCAGTTTTCGGTTGACAGGGAGCGGATTCGCGGGCGATCCTCAGGAGACTTGAAACCGGTTTCAACCATTGCGGGACGAGGAGCGAAGGCGCGCGCATGCATATCATCGTCTGCATCAAGCAGATCATCGACCCCGAGATCCCCAGCGAGCAGTTCCGCCTGGATCCGGCCGCCAAGCGCCAGGTGCGGGGCGGGCTCTCTTTGGTCATCAGCGCCTACGACCAGAATGCGCTGGAGGTCGCACTGCAACTGAAAGAGAAGAGCGGCGGGATCGTCACCGCCCTGACCCTGGGGGAGGCGGAGGCCCAGGGGGCCGTGAAGAGCGCCATGGGCATGGGGGCGGACGCGGGGGTGCTGGTGCAGGATCCGGCGCTGGCGGGGAGCGACCCCTTCGGGGTTGCCCACATCCTGGCCCGGGCCATTCACACGGTGGGGATGCCGGATCTGATCTTGACCGGCTGCGTCTCCGGGGACCTCGGGCACAAAGTGGTCGGGCCGCTGCTGGCGGAGGAGCTGGAGCTGCCCTGTCTCGCGTTCGTGAGCCGGATCGATGCCCGCGACGGCCGCGTGGTCGCCCGCCGCATCGTCGAGGAGGGCTACGAGCTGGTCGAGGCCCCGCTGCCGCTGGTGGCCACCATCTTGAGCGACGACAGCAACGTTCCGCGCTATTCGAAATTGAAAGACATCATGGCGGCGGCGCGGAAGTCGGTACGCGTCCTGAAGGCCGCCGACCTGGCGCTCGATGGCGCGCGGGTGGGGGCGGCGGCGGCGCGCAGCATCGTCCGCGAGGTGACCATCCCGACACGGGAATCGCGCTGTGAGCTGATCGAGGGGGAGACCCCCGAGGAGCAGGGCGCACGGCTGGCCCTGCGGCTGCACGAGCGACAGGTGATCTGACAGCGAGCCGGGCCAGGGCCGGGCGCAGCACGGGGATGACCCTAAAGGACTCCCAGGAGAATGCTGAAGGACTCGTTTTCGCTCAGGCTGCTCAAAAAGGCCCAGATGCAAGGCGCTACCCCGGGTACCCGCCCATAGGGTGGGTGCAGGCGCGAGGCGTACTTCGCGCGTACGTCGCAGCCCCGCAGGAGCGCGGGGGGTACCCGTCCCCAAGACGGGTCCCCGCAGATGGGCCGTTTTCAGCAGCCCGTTAGGAGAGACGGGCATGGCGGATGTGCTGGTGATCGCCGATGGGCGGGAGCCGGAGCCCTCGCGGAACACGCTCGAGGTGCTGGCTGCCGCTCGGGCGCTGGCGGACGAGGACCGCAGCCGGGTGAGGGTGGTACTTCTGGGCGACGAGGCGGGCGCCGTGTCGTCCGAGTTGATCGCCCATGGCGCCGATCAGGTGATCCGTGTGGAGCACCCCCTGCTGGAGAGCCGTCAGGCGGATGCCGTTGTGGCGGCTGTCCAGCAGGTTGTCGCGCAGGTGCCGGCGGCGATCATCCTGCTGCCGGATGACTCCCGCGGCCGCGAGGTGGCTCCACGCCTGGCCCACCGGCTCGGGGGGGTGGTGGTGACCGAGGTCATCGGGCTGCAGGGCGCTGGAGAGACGCTTCGAGCTCGCCGCCAGCTGTACGGCGGGCGGTGCGTGGCCGAGATTGAGGGGAGGCGGCTGCCAGTCGTGGCCACCCTGAAGCTTCGCAGTCGCGAGCCCGCGACAGAGCAGTCGGGCCGGACGGGCGAGGAGATTCGGATGGCAGTGGCCCTGGATGCCGGGAGTGTGCGGACGCGTCTGCTGGAGCGGGTGACCGAGGAGACCCGCGGCGTCAAGCTGGAGAACGCCCGGGTGGTGGTGAGCGGCGGCCGCGGCCTGAAGGGCCCCCAGCCCTTCGAGCAGTTGGGGGAGCTGGCCCAACTGCTCAAGGGAGCGGTGGGGGCGTCGCGCGCGGCCACCGACGCCGGCTGGGTCCCGCTGTCCCGGCAGGTCGGCCAGACCGGGAAGTGCGTGAGTCCCGATCTCTACATCGCGGTGGGGATTTCGGGAGCCATCCAGCATCTGGCGGGCATGAGCGGCTCCAAGACGATTGTCGCCATCAATAGCGACCCGGATGCGCCGATCTTCAAGATGGCGCACCTGGGGGTGGTGGGCGATTTCAAGGCAGTGCTGCCTCCCTTCATCGCCAAGGTCAAAGAGGTGATCGAGCGGTAGGTGCGGGGGTCCGGATGCGCCTGATCAGACGAGCGGGCGGTCAGATGCGGCCGACATGCCATCTGGGCTCCGCTCCGGAGGAGGGCGCGTGACGCCACCCATCCCATTACGGGAGATCTACTGGAATATCCCCGCCCACCTCTGGCTGTACCCCCTGTTCGCGCCCTTTCTGGCGGCCTTCCTGTACGGCTGCTCCCGGCTGATCAGGCTGGTACGGGTCGGCCGGAGTGAACCGGGTACGCCGTCCATCGGACGGCACGTGCGCGCGCTGCTGGACCAAGCGGTCCTCCAGCGCCGGCTCCTGGAGCAGCCATTCGCCGGGGGGATGCACGCCGCAATCTCTTGGGGGTTCGGCATCCTGTTCGCGGCAACCTGTTTGGTCGCGCTCCAGGATTATTTCGGCGTGCCAACGCTGCGGGGCTCATTTTATCTCTATTTCATGTCCCTGACGGTGGACCTCTTCGGGCTGGCGGCCGCCGCCGGCGTCATGGCGGCGCTGGCGCGGCGCTACGGAAGGCGGCCCGCGCGGCTCTGGCAGCCTCGAGACGCAGAAGGCTACGCGCTCTTCCTCTGGCTGCTGCTGCTCATTCTCCTCAGCGGGTTCCTGGTCGAGGGGCTCCGCATCGCCGCCACGCGGGATCCCTGGGGGGCCTGGTCGCCGGGCGGCTGGGTTGCGGCGCTGCCCTTGACCGGATTGAGCCACGGGCGGCTGCTCTGGTGGCACCGGGTCGCCTGGTGGGCCCACGCTGTCCTGGCGTTCGCGTTCATCGCGCTCGCGCCGTACACCATGATTCGCCATATCCTTGCCAGCCCGGCCAACCTGCTTGTGCGGCAGCCGCGACCCTCGGGGGTCATCCAGCCGGTGGTGCTGGAGGAAGCGGAGCATTTCGGGGCCTCCGCCATCCGAGACTTCCTGCGCAGGGACCTCCTGGATCTGCTGGCGTGCACGGAATGCGGTCGCTGCCAAGATGCCTGCCCCGCCTGGGCCACGGGCAAGCCGCTGACCCCCAAGGGGGTGATCGTGGATCTGCGCGACCACCTGGTGGCCGAGAAGGGGAGAAGACCCCCCGGTCGCGCCATGGTCGGCGAGGTGGTGGGGGAGGACGCGGTGTGGGCCTGCACCACCTGCGGCGCCTGCCACCGCGCGTGTCCCGTCCTGATCGAGCCGATCCCCAAGATCATCGACATGCGCCGGTTCCTGGTCATGGAGGAGGCGCGATTTCCCGGGACGATGCAGGCCGCCCTCCGCGGATTGGAGAACCGCGGCCATCCGTACCAGGGGGTGGTGCCCAGCCGGACCGCCTGGGCCAAGGATCTGGACCTGCCCCTGATGGGCGAGCAGGGAAGCGCCGAATACCTGTACTGGGTGGGGTGCGCGGCGGCGTTCGACGAGCGCGTCCAGAAGGTGGCGCGCGCGCTGGTGCGGGTCTTGCGCGCGGCCGGAGTGAGCTTCGCCGTCCTGGGCGAGGAAGAGCGGTGCACGGGCGAGGTCGCGCGGCGCATCGGCCACGAGTACCTGTTCCAGTTGCAGGCCCGGGCCAACGTGGAGACGCTCAACCGGTATGGTGTGCAAAAGATCGTCACGGCCTGCCCGCACTGTTTCAACACACTCAAGCATGAATATCCCCACTTCGGCGGACAGTACGAGGTCGTCCACCACAGCGAGCTGATCGCCGCGCTCCTCCGCCAGGGGCGACTTCGCCTGCAGCGCCCCCTCCAGAAGACGGCCGCCTACCACGACTCCTGCTATCTGGGACGCCACAATGGGATCTACGGTCCCCCCCGGGAGATCCTGCGGGCTGTTCCCGGCATGCGGCTGCGCGAGATGGAGCGCAATCGGGAGAATGGGTTCTGCTGCGGCGCGGGGGGCGGCCTGGCGTGGGCGGAGGAGCGGACGGGCACCCGGGTGAACGTGGCGCGAACGGAGGAGGCTCTCCGCGTGGCTCCCGACATCCTGGGCACCGCCTGCCCGTTCTGCCTCACCATGCTCGAAGACGGCCTGCGCGGCAAGGACGCGACCGGTCGCCTGCGGGCCATGGACCTGGCGGAGATCGTCGCCGAGGCGCTGTGACCGTCCGGCGGGCCCCGGGCTTCCCCTGCGGGGGCGAAGCCGCTGGATAACCCATCCGGAGGCGCCAGAGTTTTTTCTTGACGGCTCCGAATAATCTGTGGCAGAAATCTACCTAGCTACTCTGTCTCACCACATTCAGACCTTACGGTGTCCAGCAGTATCGGCGTCGGAGTTCGGCGCATCCCCGGGCGGGTGTTTGGCACCGGGGCGCGTCGGCCACTCCTTCTGCCTTCACACCGACGAGCCAGCACGAGCTGTATCGGGAATAGCCTCGGGGATGAGAGCGAGAGTTCTCTGTCGGGATGGTCGCGGACGCCGGCGTCCGCGCCGCCGTTTCTGCTCACCCATCAACACAGGAGGGATCGAACATGACGGGGAAGCTGACGCGGTTCATGCTGGTGTTGGCGCTGGGCGTGGCCCTTGCCGCGATCGCCGGGCCGCCGGCACTGGCGCAGACGATCACGCTACACGGGGCGAGCCAGTTCGACGACACCCACTCCTACAACCAGACCATGCTCAAGTTCGCCGAGCAGGTCCAGAAGTACTACGGGAAGCCGGTCAACTTCGTCCTCCATCGCAACCGGGAGCTGGGCCTGGAGAAGGACTACTTTGCCTACATGAGCCAGGGCCTCTCCGTGGACTATGCGGTGGTGGCCCCCTCGCACATGTCCACCTTCTCCAAGCAGGCGACCCTGATGGACATGCCCTTCCTGTTCCGGAGCGTGGAACAGTGGGAGAAGGTCCTCTCCACCGGTGACGCGCTCAAGCCCATCGCCGACGATGTGTTGAAGAAGGCCAACGTCATGCTGATCGGCTACGCGGGCGGCGGCGTGCGCAACATCGTCTCCAAGAAGCCGGTCCGCAACATGGCAGAGCTGAAGGGTCTGCCCATCCGCGTGATGGGCGCCCCCATCCAGATCCAGATGTTCCAGGCCCTGGGGGCGGCTCCCACCGTCGTCGCCTACGACGAGGTGTACAACGCCATCCAGACCGGCGTCATCCAGGCGGGCGAGAACGAGGCCGCCGGCTGGTCGCAGATGAAGTGGGACGAGGTGGCGGAGAACGTCGACCTGACCCAGCACGCCATCACCGTCCGGCCTCTCTGCTTCAGCGGCAAGACGTTCCGCAAGCTGCCCGCAGATCTTCAGGCCGCCATCCTGAAGGCCGGGAAGGACGGGGCCGCCTGGGGCCGGAAGTGGGAGCGCGAGGCGGATGGGAAGATCCTGAAGCAGTACGAGGCGGAAGGCAAGATCAAGATCTGGAAGTTTGCGGACCGGGCCAAGCTCCTGGAGCTGGCCGCTCCGGTGCGGGTGTCGTTCGCCAAAGAGATCGGGGCGGAGAATGTCCTGGCGGCCATCGACGCGGTGAAGTAGCGACGCTCGATCTGCGTGAAGAGATCGGGTCCCCGGGCCGGCTGTGCCCGGGGACCCGATCTTTTCCATAGAAAAGGACCGGCCATGCGGATGAACATCGGGAAGACCATCCTAGCGGGATACCATCGGGTGCTGCAGGCGCTGATGACATTCCTCATGGGCGTCATGATCATTCCCGTCACCCTGCAGATCTTCTCCCGGTACACCGGCCTCATCCCCCGGTATATCTGGACCGAGGAGGCCGCCCGCTTCTGCTTCATGTGGGTCATCATGACCGGCGCGATGATCGGGGTGCGCGATGGGACCCACTTCAACGTCGATGTGATCCCCCTGCCCTCCTCTCCCAGGGGACGGGCGATCTCGGAGTTGGTGGTGGATTTCTTCCTGCTCATCATGGCCGTTGCGTTCACATGGTACGGATACGGGTATGCGGTCTTCGGCTACAACCAGATCTCGGAGCTGACCGGCATCAACCTCGCCTGGATCTACTCGATGTATTTCGTCACTGGATTGACGTGGCTGGCTTTTCTGGGTGAGCGGGTTCTGGACGCCGTGAATACCTTGCGGGGAGGCCAGCATGACGCCAGGTGAGGTTTCGCTGATCCTATTCGGCGTGTTCATTCCCCTGATCACTTTGCGCGTCCCCGTCGCCTTCGCCCTGGGCTTGGCGTGCGTCCCCATCTTTTTCCTCGACAGCCACCTGACCCCCATCCTGCTCATCGGCGAGATGACCAAGGCCTACAACTCCTTCGTGCTGCTGGCGGTGCCGTTCTTCATCCTGGCCGCCAACCTCATGAACTCGGCGGGCATTACGCAGCGGCTGATCGATCTGTCGCGGACCATGGTGGGCCATTTCAAGGGCGGCCTGGGCCATATCAACGTCGTCGTCAGCATGATCTTCGCGGGCATCTCCGGATCGTCGACGGCCGATGCGGCCGGCATCGGGTCCGTGCTGATCCCGGCCATGAAGAAGCAGGGGTACGACAGCAGCTTCACGGTGGCCATCACCTCCTGTTCTTCGGTCATGGGCGTCATCATCCCCCCCAGCATTATGATGGTCGTCTGGGGCGGCATCATGAACGTCTCTATCGGGGGCCTGTTCCTGGCGGGATTTCTGCCGGGGATGATGATCGGCGGCTCCCAGATGATCGCCGTCCGCATCTATGCGGGCATTCGCGGATATCCGGTCTACACGCGCAGCAGCTTCCGGGAATTTCTCCAAACCTTGGGCGGGGCCTTCTTCGCCCTCATGTCGCCGGCCATCGTCGTCGGGGGGGTGGTGTTCGGCTTCGTGACGCCAACCGAGGCCTCGGTCCTGGCGGTCCTCTACACCTTCGTCATCGGCCTGCTGGTCTACCGCTCCTTCACGATTCCGCAGGTTCCGACGGTCCTGTATGAGACGGCGCGGCTGGCGTCCCTGTCCCTGTTCTGCATCGGGACGGCCTCGGCGTTCGGATGGATCCTGGCCTTCTACCAGATCCCCATCGGGGTCGTGAAGGTGCTGGCGCCGTATTGCACGGGCGTGACGGCCATGGGGCTCATCGAGGCGGCGATCTTTCTCTTCATCGGCTGCTTCATCGACGCGATCCCGGCCATGATCATCCTGGGCCCGCTGCTCGAGCCCCTGGCGCGGCATGTCCACATGCACCCCGTCCACTTCGCCATCATCGGCGTCGTGTCGCTGGCCTTCGGCCTGGTCACCCCTCCCTACGGATTATGCCTTTTGATCGCCTGCGCCATCGGCGAGATCAACGTGTCCGACGCGATCCGGGATGTCTGCATCATCCTCGTCCCCATGCTGTTGATGCTGTTTCTGGTCATCCTCTTCCCGGACGTGATCCTGTATCTCCCGAGGCTCATCATGCCCAAGTTCATGTGAGGAAGAGGGCAGAACAAGTGTCGGCCGGGCCGGCGCCAGCTGCGGGTGGCGCCGGCCCTCCTGTCTCAGGAGCGGTGGCCCGCCTGTGAACCCGCGGTGCCCGCGGGACTGAGGTGCATACCCTATGGACCTCGAAAGGGTCATTCCCACACACGAGTTGGACATGCGGCTGTCGCGCCTGCAGGCGCGGCTGGCCGCGGCGGGTGACGCCGAGGCCGTCTTCATCTTCCAGCCGGCCGATCTGTTCTACTGGAGCGGGACGGTTCAGGACGCCTGGCTGGTGATCCCGCGGGAGGGGCCGGCGCTGCTCCTGGTCCGGCGCAGCCTGGAGCGGGCGCAGGCCGAGTCCGGGCTCTCCCGCATCCTTCCCCTGGGCGGCCTGCGCGGCGTGCCGGGGCTCCTGGCGTCCCAGGGCCTGGGGAGCCTCCGCCGCGTCGGCCTGGAGTTCGAACGTCCTGCCGGTCGAACGATACGCCGGCCTGGCTCGCCTTTTCCCGCTGATGCAGTTTGTGGACGTCTCCCGGATGCTGCGGGAGATCCGGATGATCAAATCCGCCTATGAGATCGGCCTGATCCGGCAGGCGGCGATTATCCAGGATCATATGGCGCGGCGCCTGCGGGAGGTGGTGCGGCCGGGGATGACCGAACTGGAATTGGCCGCGGAGGTGGAGGCGGAGGCGCGCCGCCACGGCCATCAAGGATTCGTGCGGGTCCGGCGATTCGGCCAGGAATTCTACTACGGCCACCTCCTCTGCGGTCCGAGCGGGGAGATCCCTTCCTGGCTGGATGCCGCCACAGGGGGGACGGGGCTTTCGCCCGCGTTCGGGACGGGGCCCGGATGGCGACAGATCCAGCCCCACGAGCCGATCCTCCTGGATTACGCCGGCGTGTACTGCGGCTACCATTCCGACCAGACCCGGTTGTTCGCTTTGGGGGCGCTGCCGGAGGCGCTGACTCGGGCATACGAGGCCTGCCTGGCCATTCGCGAGGAGATCCTGGCCGTCCTGTGTCCGGGGACCACAACCGGTCACGTCTTCCGTCGCGCCCAGGCCCTGGCCGACCGGCTCGGGTATGCGGACCGGTTCATGGGATTGGGCGCCGACCGGGTGCACTTCGTCGGCCATGGGGTGGGGATCGAGCTGGACGAGCTTCCGGTGCTGGCCGCGGGAGGGGAGGCCACCCTGGAGGGCGGAATGACCGTCGCCGTGGAGCCGAAGATCGTGTGCCCCGGGCTGGGAGTGGTCGGAGTAGAAGATACCTTCCTGATCACGGACGGGGAGCCGGAGTGCCTGACGGTGACGGGTCGCGAGATGGCGGTCCTGTAATCGGTTGACTTCACCCGGGAAATCACGTAGGGTAAAACTTTAAGTAACTCCACGAACCCAAAGGGCTAGGGGGAATGTATGGCCGAGGTGGTGACGCGGAGGGTGCCGGGGAAGGACGAGCGCAAGGAGCGGGAGAAGGCGCTGGATCTGGCGGTGTCCCAGATCGAGAAACAGTACGGGAAGGGTGCCATCATGCGCCTGGGGGCCTCGGGCGCGCTTTTGCCGGTGGCGACGATCCCCACCGGCTCGCTGGAGCTGGATTTCGCCCTGGGGGTCGGCGGGGTGCCGCGCGGGCGCGTCCTCGAGATCTTCGGTCCGGAATCGAGCGGGAAAACGACCCTGGCGCTGCACATTATCGCCGAGGCACAGAAGCTGGGCGGGGCCGCCGCCTTCGTGGACGCGGAGCACGCCCTGGATGCCCCCTACGCTCAGAGGCTTGGGGTCAACATCGACGAACTGCTGATCTCGCAGCCGGACACCGGCGAGCAGGCCCTGGAGATCACCGAGGTCCTGGTGCGGAGCGGGGCCGTGGACGTGATCGTCATCGACTCGGTGGCGGCCCTGGTGCCCCGGGCGGAGATTGACGGCGAGATGGGGGATTCGCTGCCGGGTCTCCAGGCCCGTCTGATGTCCCAGGCGCTGCGAAAGCTGACGGCCGCAATCAGCAAGTCCCGCACCTGCGTCGTCTTCATCAACCAGATCCGGGAGAAGATCGGCGTCATGTTCGGAAACCCGGAGACGACCACGGGCGGGCGGGCGCTGAAGTTCTACACCTCGGTCCGGCTGGACATCCGGCGGATCTCGGCGCTGAAGGACGGCGAGGAGGTCATCGGCAGCCGGGTGAAGGTCAAGGTGGTCAAGAACAAGGTGGCCCCCCCGTTCCGCGAGGCGGAGTTCGACATCATCTACGGCGAGGGGATCTCGCGGCTGGGGAGCGTGCTGGACATGGGGGTCACCCACAAGGTCGTGGACAAGACCGGCGCCTGGTACACCTACGGCGGGGAGCGGATCGGCCAGGGGCGCGAGAATGCCAAGCGGTTCCTGCAGGAGAACCCCGCCATGGCCAGCGAGATCGAGGGCAAGATCCGATCGGCCCTGGGCATGGTGGCGACCTCCTCGGCGGAGACGGAGGCATAAGACGATGGAACTGGCAGATCTTTTGAAGGTCGCGGTGGAGCGGAAGGCGTCCGACCTCCATATCAAGGTAGGAACGCCCCCCGTCCTGCGCATCGACCACCGGCTGTTCGCGCTGACCGAGATGCCGCGGCTGACCCAAGATACGGTGGTGGCCATGGCGGCCACGGTGATGAATGCGCGGCAGCGCGAACGGTTCAAGGAGCACAACGAGGCGGATCTGGCCCACAGCGTCCCCGGGCTGGGCCGCTTCCGCATCAACATCTTCCAGCAGCGGGGTATGGTGGGGATGGTCCTCCGGCTCATCCCCCTCAAGGTCCAGACCATCAGCGAGTTGAACCTGCCGCCGGTTTTGGAGAAAATCGCCATGGAGCCGCGGGGCCTGGTGCTGGTGACCGGCACGACGGGCTCGGGCAAATCCTCGACCCTGGCGGCGCTGATCGATTACATCAACACCAATCGGACCGGCCACATCATCACCATCGAGGATCCCATCGAGTTCCTGCACCGCGACAAGCGCTGCCTGGTCAGCCAGCGCGAAGTGGGCATGGATACCATGTCGTTCAGCGAGGCGCTGCGCAGCGCCCTCCGCCAGGATCCCGACATCATCCTGGTCGGAGAGATGCGGGACTTCGAGACGATCTCCACCGCCATCCTGGCCGCCGAGACGGGCCACCTGGTGATGAGTACCCTGCACACGCTGGATGCCACCGAGACGATCAACCGCATCATTTCGGTGTTCGCCCCGTACCAGCAGAAGCAGATCCGCCTGCAGCTGGCGTCGGTGATCAAGGGGGTGATTCTCGCAGCGGCTGATCCCTCGCGCCGACGGGAAAGGGCGGGTGCCCGCGGTGGAGGTCTGCGTCGCCACCGCCACCGTGCGGGACTGCATCTCGGACCCCGACAAGACGCGCAAGCTCCAGGACGTCATCGCGGGCGGGGTCAGCCAGTACGGCATGCAGACCTTCGACCAGTCCCTAATGACACTGTACACCCGCGGCCTCATCACATACGAGGAGGCGCTGCACTGGTGCAGCAACCCCGACGATTTCGCGCTGCGGGTCCGCGGCGTGGAGTCCACCTCGGACGAGACGTGGCGAGGCGAGGATGCCGGCGTGCCGGCGAAGGGCATGCCGGACATGACAAAGTTTTGATTCCTGCCTGCGGCGGACAGCCCGACGGCCGGGAGAAGGCGCCGCCGGAGCGGGCCCCGGCCTGGGACGAGGCCGTTCGCTGGCTGGCCCTCCGGGCCCGCAGCACCTCCGAGGTCGGCTGGAGGCTGCGTCGGCTGGGCTACCGGCCGGACGAGATCGCCGGGGTGATCGGGCGCCTGACGGCGTCCCGCTACCTGGACGATGCCGAGTTCGCGCGCTCCTGGGTCCGCAGCCGGGCCGAGCGGGCCGGCTACGGCCCGTCGCGCCTAAGGCGGGAACTTCGCGACAAAGGGATCGACGAGGCCGAGATCGCCGGGGCGTTGGCCGAGCTCACGGCAGAGCGGGATGTGCGTGACTTGGCGGCGGAGGCCGCCCGCCGCCGGCTGCCGGCATTGCGGGGGTTGGCCTCCGCGGTGGCCCGGCGCCGCATGGCGGGATATCTTTCGCGGCGAGGATTCGGGGCGGAGGTCATCCTGGAGCTGTGTCGCCGCCTATTCCCGGCCGACGCCGACGACCCGGACCCGCAATGATGGAGTGGGTGCTGCCGCCGCGACTCTGATTGCACGCGCAGAACACCAGACAGGAGGATGACGCTGAAGACGAAGACGGGCAGTCAGATTCGACAGGCGTTCCTGGAATTTTTCGGACGCCACGATCACGCGCTGGTCCCGAGTTCCTCCCTGGTTCCCAAGGCCGATCCGACGCTGCTGTTCACCAACGCCGGCATGGTCCAGTTCAAGGACGTTTTCACGGGGGCGGAGCAGCGGCCGTATCGGCGGGCCGTGACGGCGCAGAAGTGCGTGCGGGCTGGCGGGAAGCACAACGACCTCGAGAACGTGGGACGGACGGCGCGCCACCACACCTTTTTCGAGATGCTGGGCAACTTCTCCTTTGGAGACTACTTCAAATCCGAGGCCATCGCCTATGCCTGGGAGTTCCTGACGGTCGACTTGGCCCTGCCGGCGGACCGTCTCTGGGTGACCATCCACGAGGGGGATGCCGCCATGGGCATCGGCCCCGACGAAGAGGCGCGCAGCCTCTGGCGGCGATATGTGGCCGGGGAGCGGATCGTGCCCTGCTCCACCAAAGACAATTTTTGGGCCATGGGAGACACAGGCCCCTGCGGACCCTGCTCGGAGATCGTGTACGATCAGGGCCCGGGGCTGGGCTGCGGCCGGCCCACCTGTGCCGTCGGCTGCGAGTGCGATCGCTACCTGGAGCTCTGGAACCTGGTCTTCATGCAGTTCGAGCGGGGGGCGGACGGGACGCTCCGGCCGCTGCCAAGACCCAGCATCGATACGGGGGCCGGGCTCGAGCGCCTGGCGGCCGTTCTGCAGGGGGCCTCCAGCAATTTCGAGACGGATCTCCTGCGGCCCATCATTGCGTTCGTGGAAGAGTTGACGGACAAGCGCTACGGCACCGACGGGTCGATGGATGTCTCCATGCGGGTGATCGCCGACCACGCGCGCGCCACCACGTTCCTGGTGGGAGACGGTGTGCTGCCCAGCAATGAGGGCCGGGGGTACGTCCTGCGGCGGATCCTCCGGCGCGGGCTGCGTCACGGGCGCCTGCTGGGGCTGGAAGAGCCGTTCATGGCCAAGGTGACCGGGCGCGTGGTGGCGCTCATGCAGGACGCCTACCCCGACCTGGCCGATGCCCGGGAGCACGTGGAGCGGGTGACCCTGTCCGAGGAGGAGCGGTTCGGCCACACCCTCCGGGTGGGATTGCGCCTGGTGGACGGGATGCTGGCCGACCAGAAGGCCAAGGGCTCGCATGAGGTCCCGGGCGGGGAGGTGTTCCGCCTGTACGACACCTACGGGTTCCCCGTGGACCTGCTGCGGGATATCGCGGGGGATCATGGGCTGACGCTGGACGAGGCCGGGTTCGAGCAGGCGATGGCGGATCAGCGCGCGCGCGCTCGGGAGTCCTGGGTGGGCTCGGGCGAGGCGGAAATCCCGGCCAGCCTGAAAGAGCTCACGCAGCGCGTCCGGGTGGAGCCCCGCTGGTATCAGGAGACCCAGAGCCGGGCAACGGTCCTGTCCATCCTGGCGGGGAAGACGCACCATCCGGCGGAGGGCTTGGAAGAAGGGCAGCACGGCCAGGTGCTGCTGGACCGGACTCCGTTTTATCCCGAGGCCGGAGGCCAGGTAGGGGATATCGGGACCCTGACCGCGGACGGGACCCTGGTTGAAGTCCTGGACACGCAGCGACCGGCTCCGACCCTGGTCCTCCACGAAGTCCGGGTGAAGCGGGGACGGCTGCGGGTCGGGCAGACCGTGGAGGCCGTGGTGGATGCCGTCCGCCGGCGGATCGTTTCCAAGAACCACACGGCCACGCACCTGCTCCACGCGGCGCTCCAACAGATCCTCGGGGACCATGTCAAGCAGGCGGGGTCGCTGGTGGCGCCCGATCGCCTGCGATTCGACTTCACCCACTTCAGCCCGCTGACCCCGCAGGAGGTGGACCGGATCGAAGAGCTGGTGAACCAGCAGGTCTGGGCCAATCGCCCGCTCGAGATCGAGGTCATGGACCTGGATGCGGCCATCGCTCGAGGCGCCATGGCCCTCTTTGGAGAAAAGTACGGCGAGCGGGTCCGGGTGGTGGCCGTTCCGGGGTTCAGCCAGGAGCTGTGCGGGGGGATTCATGTGGGGGCCACGGGAGAGATCGGTCTCTTCAAAGTGGTGGGACAGGGGGGCGTGGCGGCCGGCGTCCGCCGGATCGAGGCCGTCACGGGCCCGGGGGCCTTCCAGTTCGTCAAGCGGGAAGAGCAGATCCTGAACGATGCGGCGGCCCGCCTGAAGGCCCGGCCGCTGGAGCTGGGCGAGAAGGTGGAGCACCTGAGCGAGACGACGCGCGAGCTGGAGCGGGAGGTCCAACGGCTGCAGGGGCGCCTGGCCGCCGGCACGCTGGAGGATCTGCTGCGGGGTGTCCGGGATGTGGACGGGATCCGGGTGGTAGGGGGTCCGGTGGACGGGCTGGATGCCAAGGGGATGCGGGAGCTCGGCGACCGGCTGCGGGATCGCGTGCAGAGCGGGGTGGTGGTTCTGGCCAGCCGGGCCGAGGGCCGGGTGGTGTGGGTGACGATGGTGACCAAGGATCTGGTCCCGCGGCTGCATGCGGGCACCCTGGCGCGCGAGCTGGCCAAGATTACCGGAGGTGGCGGGGGCGGCCGCGCCGAGGTGGCCGAGGCGGGCGGCAAGGATCCGGGGCGCATTCCGGAGGCGCTGGAGAAGCTTCCCGGCCTGGTCCGCGCCCAGCTTCGGGCGGCGGACTAGCTTGCGTTGGCGAGGGGCCGCTTCTCGTTTTTGTTGAAGGTAACGGCCCTTAAGTGGTATAAATGAAGGATTGGACGCACTCAGCCAGATTCCGGGTGCCCGTCGAGCGGGATGGACTGCGATTTATCCTCCCGGCATTGGCCCTCAGCGGGCTGCTGTTCGGCCTGCGCTTTCCGGGCACGGCGACGGTTGTCCTGCTCCTGGCCGCCTTCGTGGTCTATTTCTTCCGCGATCCGGAGCGGGCGATCCCGCAAGGCGAGCGGCTGATCCTGTCCCCCGCCGACGGGAAGATCCTGGCGGTCAAACCGTTTCCGGACTGGAAGGGGCCCTTCGGCGAGTCGCTGATCCGCATCAGCATCTTCATGTCGGTGCTGGATGTGCATGTGAACCGGGCTCCCTTGACGGCGGTGGTGAACGCCGTTACCCACGCGCCGGGCCGGTTTCGGGCCGCGTGGGGGGAAGGCGCGTCGGCGGATAACGAGCAGACGCTGACCCATTTCGCCTCGCCGGACGGGGATGTTTGGGTCAAGCAGATTGCCGGGCTGATCGCCCGGCGGATTGTCTGCCGGCTCCGACCCGGAGACAAGGTCGTCGCGGGGGAGCGGATCGGCCTGATACGGTTCGGGTCGCGGGTGGACGTCATCCTGCCCGCCACCGCAGAGTTGAAAGTGCGCCGGGGGCAGACGGTCAAGGGCGGAAGCACCGTGCTGGGGGTGATCGCATGAGGGGCAGCCGGGGGACCATGCGGCGGCGGATGCGGCGGGGAGTCTATCTCCTTCCCAGCATCTTGACGCTGGGGAACCTGTTCTGCGGCTTCTACGCGCTGGTGGCCGTCTACAATGACGAGTACCTGGCGGCGGCCATCGCCATCCTGCTGGCGCTGGTCTTCGACTATTTGGATGGGGGAGTGGCCCGTATGACCGGCGCCACCAGCGATCTGGGCATCGAGCTGGACTCGCTGGCGGACGTGGTATCCTTCGGGGTGGCCCCCGGCATGCTGGCGTACGTCTTCGCCCTGAAGCCCTTCGGCTGGATGGGCGGACTGGCGGCGTTTGCCTTCGCAGCCTGCGGGGCCTTCCGCCTGGCGCGTTTCAACGTGCAGACCCGCAGCCTGGACAAGCGGTACTTCGTCGGCCTCCCCATTCCCGCTGCGGCGGGGGTGGTGGCGGCCTTCGTGCTGTTCATGAAGGAGTCCTCGGCGGTTGTCGTCTTTGGACGGGAGCTGCTCCCGCCGCAAGCGACGGCCGCCGGAGTCTTGCTGGCGATGTACGGCCTGGGATTCCTCATGGTGAGCCGGATTCGCTTCCGCAGCATGAAGGGATTGGAGCTGCGCCGGCGCCGGCCCTTCACGGTCCTGACCAGCCTGCTACTGGTCCTGTTGATCGTGGCTTCGAATCCCAGTCTTTTCCTGTTCGTCTTCTTCTTGGGGTATGCGCTGTCGGGGATTGTCCGCACGCTGCCGGCATGGCAGCGGCGTCACCCCGTAGAAACGGCCGAACATCCCGCGCCGGACACCCACTAGGACAGTCCGAGCGGTTGAGGGGGCAACGTCATGGCTGATCGGATTATCATCTTCGACACCACGCTCCGGGACGGCGAGCAGTCGCCCGGGTGCAGCATGAATACCAAGGAAAAGATCGAGATGGCCAGACAGCTGGCGCGCCTCGGGGTCGATGTCCTGGAGGCAGGATTCCCTATCGCGTCGGACGACGATTTTGAGGCGGTCAAGGCCGTCGCCCAGCAGCTCAAGGACGGCCCCATCATTGCCGGCCTGGCTCGGGCCAAGGATCTGGATATCGATCGGGCCTGGGAGGCGCTGAAGCACGCCGAGCGGCCGCGCATCCACACGTTCATCGCCACGTCCGAGATCCACATCAAGTACAAGCTGAAGTCCACCCCGGCCGAAGTGCTGGAGGCCACTGTGGCGGCGGTCAAGCGCGCCAAAAACTACACGGATGACGTGGAATTTTCGCCCGAGGACGCCCACCGGACCGACCAGGAGTTTCTGTGTCGCGTCGTGGAGGCGGCCATCCAGGCGGGAGCGACCACCATCAACATTCCGGACACGGTGGGCTATGGCCTCCCCTGGGAGTTCGGCGATCGCATCCGCAACCTGATGAATCGGGTGCCTGGCATCGATCGGGTGGTGATGAGCGTCCACTGCCACAACGACCTGGGGCTGGGCGTGGCCAATTCGCTGGAGGCCGTCCGGGCGGGGGCCCGGCAGGTCGAGTGCACCATCAACGGGATCGGTGAGCGGGCCGGCAACGCCTCGCTGGAAGAGATCGTGATGGCCATCCGGACCCGCAAGGATTTTCTGCATTTCGACACCAACATCCGCGCCGAGGAGATCTACCGCACCTCCAAGCTGCTGCAGTCCATCACCGGGGTGAGCGTCCAGCCCAACAAGGCCATCGTGGGGGCGAACGCCTTCGCCCACGAGGCCGGCATCCACCAGCACGGGGTGCTGCAGACCCCCATGACCTACGAGATCATGACGCCGGAATCGGTCGGGGTCCCCAGAAGCCGTCTGATCCTGGGGAAGCACTCTGGGCGCCACGCCTTCAAGAAGCGCCTGGAGGAGCTGGGGGTCGGGCTGGAGGAAGCGGAGCTGAACGCAGCCTTCGTCCGTTTCAAGGCGCTGTGTGACCGCAAGAAAGAGATCTTCGATGAGGACCTCCTGGCCCTGGTAGAGGACGAGCGTCTGGCCAACAGCCAGACCTACACGCTCGATCACCTGCAGTTCACGAGCGGGATGAACCTGGTTCCCACGGCCACGGTGAGACTCCGGATGCAGGACGAGATCTACCAGGAGTCGGGCTGGGGAGATGGCCCGGTCGACGCGGCCTACAAGGCCATCGACGCCATTACCAAGATCCCGGGGACGCTGCTCGAGTATCAGCTGCGGGCCATCACCGGCGGGAAGGATGCGCTGGGCGAGGTGACGGTGACGGTGGAGATGGATGGTCAGCGGGTGGTGGGTCGGGGAAACTCCACCGATGTGATCGAGGCCAGCGTGCGCGCGTACCTGAATGCGATCAACAAGGTCGTGTCCCGCCCGGCGGGCGCGCCCAAGACGATCACCGAGACAATCTGATCCGAGCCGGCATCACAGGGACGCCGAGGGGGAGACCTGGCGGTCTCCCCCTCGGTATGTCGGGGGCCGTTCCGGTGGAGCGGGTTCCCCGGCGGGTGCAAAGGAGAGGCATAATCATGCGGAAGGACGGGTACGCGGTGGCGGTGGCAGGGGCGACAGGGGCGGTGGGTGAGGTGATGCTGCGCGTCCTGGAGGAGCGCAAGTTCCCGGTGGCGCGGATCAAGCCGTTGGCCTCCGAGCGCTCGGTGGGGAAGGAACTGCGCTTCAACGGGGACACGGTTGCGGTCGAGCAGCTGACCGCGGAGGCGTTCCGGGGTGTGGATATCGCCCTGTTCTCGGCCGGTGCCAGCCGCAGCAAGGAGTTTGCCCCGGCGGCATGGAACGCCGGCGCCGTGGTGGTGGATAACAGCTCGGCCTTCCGGATGGACCCCGATGTGCCGCTGGTCGTTCCAGAGATCAACGCCCACGCCATCGGGCAATACATCCGGCGGGGGATCATCGCCAATCCAAACTGTACGACCATTGTGACCCTGATGGCGCTGGCACCCCTGCACCGGTACAGCCGCATCAAGCGCGTAGTGGCTTCGAGCTACCAGGCAGTCTCGGGAGCGGGCGCCAAGGCGCTGGAAGAGCTGAAGCTCCAGGTGAAGGCCTGGGCCGCGGGGCAGCCGCTGAAAGTCGAGGTCTTCCCCTACCAGATCGCCTTCAACGTCCTCCCCCACATCGACGCATTCCTGGAGAACGGCTACACCAAGGAGGAGATGAAGCTGGTCAACGAGACCCGCAAGATCCTGGAGGACGATCGGATCCTGGTCTCGCCGACCACGGTCCGCGTGCCGGTCTTCACGGCGCATTCGGTCTCGGTGCACGTGGAAACCGAGGTGAAGATCACGGTCGAGAAGGCCCGCGCCCTGTTTGCCGGCTTCCCGGGCCTGAAGCTGCAGGATGATCCAGCTGATCGGCAGTACCCCATGCCGCTCTTTGCGGCGGGCCAGGATGACTGTTTCGTGGGCCGGATCCGCGAGGACCTGGCCGTCTCCAATGGGTTGAACTTTTGGGTGGTGGGCGACCAGCTGCGCAAGGGTGCCGCGCTGAATGCGGTCCAGATCGCGGAACGGTTGATCGAGCAGTATCTCTGAGGTGCCGTCGGCTGCCTTCCCGGGCAGGATGCCGTCTTCTCATGCGCCGACTCAAGCTGGTCCTGGAATACGACGGGACGGCGTATCACGGGTGGCAGGTGCAGCCCGGCCTGCCGACCATCCAGGGGATGCTGCAGGATGTCCTCGGCCGGCTGGCCGGTGTGTTCGTGCCGGTGACGGGGGCGGGCCGCACGGATGCGGGGGTGCACGCGCAGGCGCAGGTGGCCAGTTGCTCACTGGACGTCGCGTTGGACGGTCCGACGATCGGGCGTGCCCTCAATGCCGGCTTGCCCCGCGACATCGTGGTCCGGGAGGTGGAGGAGGCCGCAGCCGATTTCGATGCCCGCCGCTCGGCCCGCGCCAAGACCTATCGGTACACGCTGCTCCAACGCGCCTATCCTTCGGCCCTTCTCGGGCGGTACAGTCTGTACGTGCCATACCCTCTCGATATGGCGGCTATGTCCGAGGCCGCAGCCTGTGTGGTGGGCACCCACGATTTTTCGGCCTTCCGGGCGGGGACTTGCCGGGCGGCCTCGCCCGTCCGGACGATCCATGCCGCCCAGTGGAGACGCGAGGTGGACTGTTGGCATTTCGAGATCAGCGGCAACGCGTTTCTGCAACATATGGTCCGCATCATCGTGGGAACGCTCTTGGAGGTGGGACGGGGGAAGCGGCCGCCATCCTGGGTGGCGGAGGTCCTCGCCGACCGCGACCGTCGCCGGGCGGGGAAGACGGTTCAGCCGCACGGCTTGTGCCTGGTGGAGGTGCAGTACTGACCCGGCTCGCAGCTGGGCTGCGGACCGGCACGGGCGGCCTCGGCCGCATCCGAGAGGGAGGCGCACGCGATGTCCGGTATCCTCATTGTCGACGACGAGCCAGCGAATCTTGACCTCTTGGAGTGCATTCTGCAGTCGGCCGGTCACGTGGTCCGAACCGCCTCCGGAGGGATTCCCGCCCTCCAGATGGCCAGGGAGATGGTGCCGGACCTGGTCCTGTTGGATGTCATGATGCCGGGAATGAGCGGTTTTGAAGTCTGCGCAAGACTGCGAAATGACTTGCTGACCGCGCGGGCGCCCATCGTCTTCGTCACGGCCATGGGGGAGTTCGGCCAGCAGGAGCAGGCAGCAGCCTGCGGGGCCGACGATTTTCTATTCAAGCCGGTTCAGGCGGCGGAAGTCCTGTCCAAGGTGGAGGCCAGCCTGGCGCTGAGGGCTCTTCGCGGGGAGATGAATCAGCTCCTCGGCAGGCTCCACGCGCTGGAGTTGGAGCGGCACGCGCATCGCTGCCGAGCCTTAGCGCGTGTGGGAGCGGATCGAGGGCCGGCGCGGCCCGCGGACGGCGCCACCGAGTCCGCGGTGGTGCTGCTGGCTGCCGAAGGGGCGGAGCGCGACTTCTATGCCGCGCTCCTGCGGACGCGCGGGATCCGGGTGGTGGAGGCGTCGGGCGGCGCCGAGGGGTTGGCCTTGGCGAGCCAAGGCACGGCGATGGTCATCATGGATCTCTGGCCGGAGCCGCAGGCCGCTCTGGCCGCCCTCCTCCAGCTCCGGCGGCAGTCGCGGGAGCTTCCCGTCGTAGTCTTGGTTCCCTCGCCCGACGCGCCGGAGGCGATTGCGGCACTGGAAGCGGGGGCCGACGATTGTTTCGCAAAGGGCTTGCACCACGATCGGTTGCTGGTCGCGGTCCGTCGGGCGCTCCGGCGTCCCGTCCCGCCCCGTCCCAACTAGCCAACGCAGCCCGATCCCATCGACGCCCCGGCCTTGCCAAGGCGGGATGCGCGTGCTACATAAGGTCGAATTGCAACCGGAGGGTATCCATGCCACGGGGGTATGACTTCGCCAGCATCGAATCGAAATGGCAAGGCGTCTGGGAAAGAGACCGCGCCTTCGCCGTGCCTGAGGATCCGGAGCGGCCGAAATACTACTGCCTGGAGATGTACCCCTATCCTTCGGGCAAGATCCATATGGGCCATGTGCGCAATTACTCCATCGGGGACGTGGTGGCCCGCTATCTGTCGATGCGAGGCTACAATGTGCTCCATCCAATGGGATGGGATGCGTTCGGGTTCCCGGCGGAGAATGCCGCCTTCGAGCACGGCGTGCACCCGGCCCGCTGGACCTTGGACAACATCGCCTACATGAAATCCCAGCTCCGACGCATGGGCTTCTCCTATGACTGGGAGCGTGAGGTCACGTGCTGTCTTCCGGAGTACTATCGCTGGAACCAGTGGTTCTTCCTGAAGCTCCTGGAGCGCGGGCTGGCCTACCGGCGGCGCGCTCCGGTGAACTGGTGCGAACGTTGCCAGTCGGTGCTGAGCAACGAGCAGGCGGAAGGCGGCGTCTGCTGGCGGCACACCGACACCCCGGTGGTGCAGCGGGAGCTGGAGCAGTGGTTCCTGAAGATCACCGCCTACGTGGAAGAGCTGCTGGCGGATCTCGAGGCGTTGACGGGCTGGCCCGAGCGCGTCCGGGTCATGCAGCGGAACTGGATCGGCAAGAGCGTCGGGGCGGAGGTGGATTTCGGCCTGGAGCGGGGCGGGGCCATTCGCGTGTTTACCACCCGCCCGGATACGCTGTACGGCGCCACCTTCATGGTGCTCGCCCCCGAGCATCCCCTGGCCTCCCAGCTGGCAGCCGGCACGCCCGAAGAGGCGGCGGTGGCCGCTTTCGTGCAGCGCATGCGGCGCGCCGACAAGGCGGTGCGGCTGGATGTGACCACCGAGAAGGAGGGGGTATTCACCGGGGCGTACGCGGTCAATCCCATGACGCGCGAGCGCATCCCCATCTGGCTGGCGAACTTCGTGCTCCTGGAGTATGGCACCGGAGCCATCATGGCGGTGCCAGCCCATGACCAGCGGGACTTCGACTTCGCCACCAAGTACCACCTGCCCATTCGGATCGTCGTGCAGCCGCCGGAAGGGACCGCCCCCCAGGGGCGGTTGGAGGCGGCCTTCGAGGGCGAGGGCGCCCTGGTGGCCTCGGGCCGTTTCAGCGGCCTGCCCAGCGCGGAGGGCAAGGCAGCCATCTGCGATTTCCTGGAGGCGCAGGGCCTCGGCACGCGGGCGGTCAACTACCGGATCCGCGACTGGCTGATCTCCCGGCAGCGCTACTGGGGGACCCCCATCCCCGTCATCTACTGCGAGGCCTGCGGCGTCGTGCCCGTGCCGGAGCGCGACTTGCCGGTGATCCTGCCCCCGGACGTGGCCATCACCATGGCCGGCGGCTCGCCCCTCGAGCGGGTGGAAGGCTTCGTGCGCACCACCTGCCCGACCTGCGGCCGGCCGGCGCGGCGCGAGACGGACACCATGGACACGTTCGTCGACTCCGCGTGGTACTTCCTTCGATTCACCAGTCCGCACGAGGCGTCGCGCCCCATCGATGCCGACAAGGCACGCTACTGGATGCCGGTGGATCAGTACATCGGCGGCATCGAGCACGCGGTGCTCCATCTCCTGTACGCGCGATTTTTCACCAAGGTCTGCCGCGATCTCGGGCTCATCGGCGTGGGCGAGCCGTTCGCCAACCTGTTGACGCAGGGGATGGTCTGCAAGGAGACCTACCGCTGCCCCGAGCACGGATACCGCCTGCCGGGGGAGGTGGACGCGGAGGGGCGTTGCCGGGCTTGCCGGCGCCCGGTGGAGGTCGGTCGGACGGAAAAGATGTCCAAGTCCAAGCGGAACGTCGTGGATCCCGACGACCTCCTGGAGCAGTACGGAGCGGACACCATCCGGCTGTTCTCCCTGTTCGCCGCCCCGCCGGAAAAAGATCTGGAATGGTCGGACGAAGGGGTCCAGGGATCATTCCGCTTTCTCAACCGGGTCTGGCGACTGGTCGAGGAGTGGGCCCCCGCCGTTCGTATGAGCCCGGGCGTCGTCTGGACGACGGACAGCCGCAGCCAGCCGGTGCGGGGCCTGCGGCGGATCACCCACCAGACCATCGCCCGGGTCACACGCGACCTGGAGGACGCATTCCACTTCAACACCGCACTGGCGGCGCTGATGGAGCTCCAGAACGCCTTGGTCCGCTTTCAGGAGCAGTTCCCGTCGCCGTCCGGCGATCCTGGAACCGTCCCGCCGGGATCGGGAGACCGGCTGCTGGCCTTTGCCGAGGGGCTCACGACCCTCGTCGTGCTGCTGGCCCCCTTCGCGCCGCACCTGGCGGAGGAGCTGTGGGAGATGCTGGGGCACCGCCAGAGCGTCTTCCGGCAGTCATGGCCCCGGGCGGATCAGGATCTGGCGCAAGACGAGAGCGTGGAGGTGGTGCTGCAGGTCAATGGCAAGGTCCGCTCCCGGCTCCAGGTCCCGCAGGGGGCGGGTGAGGATGGGCTGCGGACCCTGGCCCTGCAAGATGCGCGGGTGGTGCAATGGATCGAGGGGAAAAGCGTACGCAAGGTGATCGTGGTGCCGGACAAGCTGGTCAACATCGTCGTCGGATCATGAGGTCGAGCGTGATCGGCGGCCCGCGCCTGTCGCGTCGCTCGGCGCTGCGCGTCCTCGGTCTCCTGGGCTGCGGCGGCTGGCTGGCGGGCTGCGGCTACCGGCTGCAGGGAGCGGGCGGGTCTCCCGCCATTCGCCTCCTGCACGTGGGCGCGTTTTCCAATGGGACCTTCAAGGCGGGCCTCGACGGGGCCGCGGGGGCCGCGGTGCTGCGCGCGCTCCGGTTGGATGGGCGCGTCCGTCTGGTGGAGGAGCCGGCCGCCGAGGCGGTTCTGACGGGTCGGGTGACGGCCTATGAGAACGATGCTATCACCTTCGACCCATCGGATATCGGGCGACGGTTTCGGGTCCGCGTCACCATGCTGGTGACCGTCACCGACCGGCGCAGCCCTGCGGAGGGGTTCAAGGAGCAGATTTCGGCGGAGGCGTTCTATACGACCGGCGCGGATGTGGTGCAGACGCGGGCGGCCGAAGACGACGCCGCGGCCCGGGCAGTGCAGGAGTTGGCGACGCGCGTTCTGGCTCGGCTGACGGAGGACTTCTGACGGGCGGGATGATCCTGCGGCCACGCCAGTGGCCGCGGAGCGAGAGGCGGTCCGCCGGCCTGGGGGGCGATGCCCGGGCCTCCGATCGGCCCGGCATCGCCGGGGATCGACTTACGAGGACGCGGACGTGGTCAGCTGATTCAGCCGCCGCATCAGGCGCGACTTGTGCCGGGCGGCGGCATTTTTGTGGAGAATACGCTTGCTCACGGCGCGATCCAGGATGGGCGTGGCCTCTCCCAGCGCCTGCGCTGCCGCTTCCGCCTGCGCTCCCTCCAGGGCGGTGCGGACGCGCTTGAGACTGGAGCGCAGCTTACCCTTGGAGGCACGATTGCGCTCCGTACGCCGGGCGGTGCGTCGCAGGTCCTTGATCGACGATTTGATGATCGGCATGCAGTCTGCTCCTTTCTCGAAAACTCGCGCTCCGGCCCATCTGCGGGCGGGGCGGAAACCCTCTTCTTGTAGAGGAGTGGATGGGGGATGTCAAGGAAATTCTTGGACCTTCCGGTCGAAAGCGGCCTCTCAAGCCTGACGGGAAACGTGTGAGCGCGCAGGGCGGCTCCGTGCGCCAGATCGCCTCGGCCGCCGGCGTCGTCAGCCTGGCGACGCTGGCCAGCCGGGTCCTCGGCTTTGTCCGCGATATGGCGCTGGCCTGGCTATTCGGCGCGGGCATGATGGCCGACGCCTTCTTCGTGGCATTCCGGATTCCCAGCACCCTGCGGGAGCTCTTGGGTGAGGGTGCCCTCTCCGCGGCGTTCATTCCGACCTTCACCCGGACTTCCACCCGGGAGGGGCGAGACGCCGCATGGGGGCTGGCGTCGGCCGTCATGGGAACCCTCATGGTCGTCCTGGCGGCCGTCACGACCCTGGGGATCCTCCTGGCTCCGATCATCGTCCATGTGCTGGCGCCGGGCTTTGCGGCCGATCCCGCCAAGGTCCTCCTCACGATCCGGCTCTTGCGGATCATGTTCCCCTACATTTTCCTGGTCGGGCTTGCCGCGCTGTTTATGGCCATTTTGAACTCGCTCGGCCATTTCCTCACCCCGGCCCTCTCCCCCATCATGCTCAACCTGGCCATCATCCTGGCCGTCCTGCTGGTGGCCCCCCGGGTGAGCCATCCCATCGTCCCCGTGGCGGTGGCGGTGGTGGTGGGCGGCGCCGGGCAGCTCTTGGTGCAGCTGCCCGCGGCGCTGGCGCGGGGCTGGCGGCCTCGATTCCAGGTGGCGCCGAGGGATCCGGGGGTCCGACATATCGGCCGGCTCATGCTGCCCGGGGTGCTGGGGCTGGCGGTCACCCAGGTCAACGTCTTCGTGGGGACGCTGCTGGCCTCGTTGCTCCCCCAGGGAAGCGTGGCGGTGCTGACCTATGCCTTCCGGCTGGTCCAGTTTCCCATCGGGGTGGTGGGTGTGGCCATCGCCACGGGCGCCCTGCCGGTCATGGCCGCGGCCATGGCGCGTGACGCCCCCGAGGAGATGCGGCGCGCCCTGCAGGACAGCCTGCGACTGGCCCTCTTCCTGGCCCTTCCCGCCATCGTGGGGCTGATTGTGTTCGGGGCCCCCATCCTGCATGTCCTGTTCGAGCGGGGCGCCTTCACGCGTCCGGTGACTCTGTTGACGGCCAAGGTCCTGACAGCATATGCCGTGGGGCTGGGATTTTACGTGGCCAACCGGATCCTGGTTCCCGCCTTCTACGCCATGCACGATACGTGGTCTCCCGTGCTCCTGGGAATAACGGCGGTCGGGATCAACATCGGCGGCAGCCTCCTGCTCATGGGGCCGCTGGGTCCGGCCGGTCTGGCCCTGGCGACGGCGATTGCCTCGGCGGGAAATTTCACGCTGCTCCTGACGCGGCTACAGCGGCGCATCGGCTCCCTGGATCTGCGGGCGCTGGCGCATGCGGGGATCAGGGTGGCAGCGGTCTGCCTGGCCATGGCGACGTGGGGGCTCTTGACGCAGCATTGGTGGGGGGTGATGGAGGTCCCGACCATACGCATCAAGCTCCTGCGCCTGTTTGGCGAAATGGTCGGGGCCGTCGCCGTTTTTGTGCTGGGAGCCTGGGTCGCGGGGTGCGAGGAGCTGCGCTGGGCGGTCGCCCTCCTCCGTGGACGCCGCAATCGGCGACGGCTCGCTCCGGGCAAGACGGGATGAAAACCGGCGCGCTCCTGTATTGCGTGATGGGAGGCGTCGGCGAGGAGCGGGAAGAGGATTCGGCCGTTAACCCTTTGCGAGTAAAGCCTGAACCCTCATTTTGCGGTTGACGCTCTAGGCCTTAAATGTTACAAAATCAAGCTCACGACCCGACCCCTAGGTCCGCGAGTGGACGGCCGGGCGGGCGCCGGACAGCAACAGGGGCCTCCGGGAGGGACCCTCCCGCAGGCGTGAGGGGGGATTGGTTATGCGACTGACGGGCTCCGAGATTTTTTTGAAGTGTCTCCAGGCGGAAGGTGTGCAGACCATCTTCGGCCATCCCGGCGGTGTCCTGCTGCACGCCTACGACGTCCTGAGCGAATATCCCCTACGACACATCCTCTGCCGCCACGAGCAGGTGGCTATCCACGCCGTCGAGGGATTCTACAAGGCCAGCGGCCAGACAGGAACGGCCTTGGTGACCTCCGGACCTGGGGCCACCAACACCATCACCGGGCTCACCGACGCCCTCATGGACTCCATGGCCATCGTGGTGTTCACGGGCCAGGTGCCCACCGCGGTCATGGGCTGTGATGCCTTCCAAGAGGCGGACGTGGTGGGGACCACCCGCACGTGCACCAAGCACAACTTCCTGGCCGCCAGGACGGAAGAGCTGCCCCGCGTCATCAAGGAGGCGTACTACATTGCCCGCAGTGGTCGGCCGGGCCCCGTCCTGGTGGATCTGCCCAAGGACATCATCATGGGCAGGGCGGAGTTCAAGGAATACCCGCGGGAGGTCGCCATCCGCGGCTACAACCCGTCGGTGAACGGGCACATGGGGCAGATCAAGAAGGCGGTCGAGCTCATCGCGGCGGCCAAACGGCCGGTGATCTATGGCGGCGGCGGGATCATCCACGCCGACGCCTCGGTCGAGTTCACCGCGCTGGTGAACCTCACCCGGATCCCGACCACGCTCACCCTGATGGGCCTGGGGGCCCTGGATACCTCGCATCCCCTCTGGTTGGGGATGCTGGGGATGCACGGGACCTACACCGCCAACATGGCCATGGCCCACGCCGATCTCATGATCGCCATCGGCGCCCGCTTCGACGATCGGGTCACCGGCAAGCTGTCGGAGTTCGCCAAGAACTGCCAGATCATTCACATCGACATCGACCCCACCTCCATCCGGAAGAACGTGCATGTGGACGTGCCCATCGTGGGGGACGTGAGGCGGGTGCTGACCCAGTTGAACGCCGCCGTGCAAAATGTGGAGCGCGATTGGGCGAAGGATCTGGCAGAGTGGTGCGGCCAGATCGCCGAGTGGCAGCAGGAGCATCCCCTGACCTATCAGCAGACGCCGGACGGGAAGATCAAGCCGCAATTTGCTATCGAGGAGATTTACAAGGCGACCGAAGGGCTGGATCCCATCGTCACCACGGGGGTCGGCCAGCACCAGATGTGGGCGGCCCAGTACTACCGGAGCCACGGCCCGCGGCGCTGGATCACATCGGGGGGGCTGGGGACCATGGGGTTCGGCTTTCCCGCGGCCATGGGGGCGCAAGCGGCGTTCCCCAACCGGCTGGTAATCGACATCGACGGGGACGGCAGCTTCCAGATGACGATGCAGGATCTGATCACCTGCGTCCAGTACGACCTGCCGGTGAAGGTCTTTCTGATCAACAACCAGTACCTGGGAATGGTCCGCCAGTGGCAGCACCTCTTCTACGGGAAGAATTACTCGCAGGTGGACCTGGCGGTCCAGCCCGACTTTGTGAAGCTGGCTGAAGCGTGCGGGGCCGTGGGGCTTCGGACGCAGCGCCCGTCGGACGTTCGGCCCATGATCGAAAAGGCCATCAGCACCCCGGGGCCCGTGGTGGTGGATGTCCAGTGTGAGCGGGAAGAGAACTGCTTCCCCATCATCCCAGCGGGCGGGGCCATCAGGGACATCATCGAGGCGGGCCAGCCGGTTCCCGAGAAATTCTTCCAGGGCTGGCGCTGAGGGAGGGGGGCATGACCGACTCAAAGCACTACCGAAAGCACACCCTCTCCATTTTGGTGGAGAACCGCCAGGGGGTCCTGGCCAAGATTGCCTCCATGATCGCTGCCAAAGGCTACAATATCGACAGCCTGTCCGTGGCGGAGACGCTGGATCCATCGGTGTCGAGGATGACGATCTCTCTCCACGGCGATGAGTGGGTGATCGAGCAGGCGGTGAAGCAGTTCCACCGGCTGATCGATGTGATCAAGGTGGTGGACTTGACCGACGAGGAGCACGTCAGCCGCGAGATGGTGTTCATCCGGGTCAGTGCCGAGCCGCAGAATCGGGCGGAGATCCTGCGCATTTCCGAGATCTTCCGCGGTCGGATCGTGGATGTCACCCCCTCCACCTATACGCTGGAGATCACCGGGGAGACCCGCAAGGTGGGTGCCGTTCTCGAGCTCCTGCAGCCGTTCGGGGTCCAGGAGATCGTCCGCAGCGGCACCCTGGCCATCGCGCGGGGAAGCAAGACCCTGTCCCGGCGGGAAGAGGGACGGCTGCGGGTGGCCAGTCGCACGCAGGCACTTACAGAATGAAACGAGGAGATCCATGGCCAAACTCTACTACGACAAAGACGCAGATCTGGGATTGCTCAAGGGAAAGACGATTGGGATCATCGGCTACGGCAGCCAGGGCCACGCCCATGCCCTGAACCATCGGGACAGCGGGCTGGAGGTCATGGTGGGACTGTACAAGGGCAGCAAGTCCTGGGAGAAGGCCAAGAGCGAGGGCCTACGGGTGGGGACCGTGGCCGAGACCGCCGAGGCGTCCCACCTCATCATGGTCCTGCTCCCCGACCAGACGCACAAGCAGGTCTACGAAGAATCCATCGCTAAGGCGCTGCGGCCGGGGAAGACGCTGATGTTCGCCCACGGGTTCAACATCCACTTCAACCAGATCGTTCCCCCCCCGGACGTGGATGTTTCGATGATCGCCCCCAAGGCCCCGGGCCACATGATGCGACAGGTCTACACGGAAGGATCGGGTGTGCCCGCCCTCCTGGCGGTGCATCAGAATCCTTCGGGGAGGGCCAAGGAGATGGCTCTGGCCTATGCCAAGGGGGTGGGGGCCACGCGAGCGGGAGTGCTGGAGACGACGTTCAAGGAGGAGACGGAGACCGACCTGTTCGGTGAGCAGACGGTTCTCTGCGGCGGTGTGTCGGCCCTGGTCCAGGCGGGATTCGAGACACTGGTGGAGGCGGGCTACCAGCCGGAGTCGGCCTACTTCGAGTGCCTGCACGAGCTGAAGCTCATCGTCGACCTGATGTACCAGGGCGGGCTGGCCTACATGCGCTACTCGGTCAGCGACACCGCCGAGTACGGCGACTACTCGCGCGGGCCGCGGGTGATCGGCGAAGCCGTGAAGGCGGAGATGCGCAGGATCCTGGCGGAGATCCAGGACGGACGCTTCGCCCGGGAATGGATTTTGGAGAACCATGCCGGTCGGCCGAGCTTCTATGCCATGCGCCAAAAGAACGCGGTGCACCCCGTGGAGATCGTGGGGAAGGAGCTCCGCGGCATGATGAGCTGGCTGAAGGCCCGCCAGTAAGAGGACCGACCGCACCGTGCAACGCGCAGCAACGGCCAAGCGGGATCGCGAGCCATGGAATCAGGGGCCCCCGGGGAAGATTCATCTCGGGGCCCTGCTGCTGATCTTGATCCTGGCTGGGGCGGTCTTCCTGGGGATCAAGTTCGTCCCTCCCTACTGGACCTATTTCAGCATGCAGGACATCGTGGGGGACGCGGCCATGAGCGCCGCTCAGCCGGGGCGGGAGACCCGCGCAGGCGCCGACCTGATGCAGGCCGCCCAAGCGCTGGGGCTGATGATCACCGAGGACGATATCGACATCTCGAAGGACGAGTCCGGGGTGGTCGTCCGGGTCGAGTGGGACGCTTTGGTCGATCTCCTGGGGTATGATTACACCCTCCACTTCCGGATCGAGAAACGTGCCTCCACTCCCTGACCCCGGCGTGGAACGACAGCCGGCCCCGCCGCGCACCCCCCTGGCGATCATCGCTGGCCCGACGGGCGCGGGGAAATCCGCCCTGGCGCTCCGCCTGGCCGACCGCCTGCCGGCGGAGATCATTGCAGCCGATTCCATGCAGGTGCGTCGTGGATTCGACGTGGGCACGGGGAAGCCGTCCCTGCTCGAGCGCCGGGCCGTTCCGCATCACCTGGTGGACGTGTGCGGTCCCGCCGACGAGTTTTCCGCCGGGGAGTTTGCTGCGCGCGCCCATGCGGCGGCGGCGGCGATTCGAAGTCGCGAGCGGGTGCCGATCCTGGTGGGGGGAACCGGACTGTACCTGCGAGCCTTCCTGAAGGGCCGGCTGGGCGGGACGGGGGCGGACCCCGCCATTCGATCCCGGCTGCGGCGTCAGGCCGAGACGGAGGGGTGCCGGGCGCTGCATGACCGGCTTGGTCGCCTGGACCCGGCGACGGCCGACCGGATTCATCCCGGCGACCTGCTTCGGACCGTCCGGGCGCTGGAGCTGTGGGAGCGCACCGGGCAGCCGCCCTCGACCATGCGGCCGGATCTCTGGGAGCCGCCGCGGATCCCCGTCTCGCTGTTTCTGGTGCTGGATCGCGAGCGGACAGAGCTCTACCGCCTCATCGACCAGCGCGCCCGCCGGATGTGGGAGGGGGGGCTCCTGGAGGAGGTCGGCGCGCTCCTGGCCGCCGGCTATCCCCGCTCGCTGCGGGCTCTCCAGGCCCTGGGGTACCGGCAGGCCCTGGCGCACCTGGAGGGACGGCTGACCTCGGAGGAGGCTCTCCACTGCATGCAGCGGGCGACGCGCAATTACGCCAAGCGGCAGCTGACCTGGTTTCGCCGGGAGACGGCGGCCGAGTGGCGCCTGGTGCGAGGATGGGATTGGGTGGAGCCGCTGGCCGAGGAGCTCGCCGGTCGTCTCTCGCCGTCGCCGGCCGGCCGCCTCGACCCCCTGGCGGCCTCAATGGCGGTCCACACCGAGGGGGATCCCCGAACGTGACTCCGACGGTCCCGGCGGCGCGGGCTGTGCGCGCATGGCGCCTCCATCCACCCGACGGACTGACGGGCCGAGTGCGCGTCCCGGGGGACAAGTCCATCTCCCATCGGAGCCTGTTGCTGGGAGCCCTGGCGCAAGGAATTACCGAAGTTCGAGGCTTCTTGCGCAGCCAGGACTGTCTGGCCACCCTGGATGCGCTCCGCCTCCTGGGCGTGGAGATCGCCGAGGAGTCCGACGAGAGTCTGCGTGTCGTCGGAAACGGGCCGGAAGGCCTCCGGGAGGCGGGGAATGTCCTGGATGCCGGCAACTCGGGGACCAGCCTCCGGCTGTTGGCCGGAGTCCTGGCGGGTCGGCCGTTCTGCAGCGTGCTGACGGGGGATGCCTCGCTACGCAGGCGCCCCATGCGACGCATCGTGGAACCTCTGACCGCCATGGGGGCCACCATCCTGGGGCGGGACGGGGGCAACTACCCGCCGCTGGCCATCCGCGGCGGGGCGCTGTCCGGCATCGCCTGGGACTCGCCGGTCGCCAGCGCCCAGGTGAAGTCGGCGGTGCTGCTGGCGGGCCTCCAGGCGCGCGGAGAGACGCGATTCAGCGAGCCCTACATCTCGCGCGACCACACGGAGCGGATGCTGGCCGCATTCGGGTATTCTCCCCATCGGCGGGGCAGCACCGTCTGGCTGTCGGGGCCGGCAGCGCTCAGGGCGGCGTCGCTCACGGTCCCCGGCGATCTTTCCTCGGCGGCGTTTTTCCTGGTGGCGGCCGCGGCATGGCCGGGCAGCCAGCTCACGCTTCCCGGGGTCGGGGTGAATCCAACCCGGACCGGGATCCTGGAGGCCCTGCGCCGCATGGGCGCGACGGTGCGCCAGACGGAGCCTCGGCTGGAAGCGGGAGAGCCGGTGGCAGACCTGACCGTCTTGGGGGCGCGGTTGCATGGCATCGAGATCGATGAGGCCATGATCCCCCGACTGATCGACGAGATCCCCATCCTGGCGGTGGCGGCCGCGCTGGCCGAGGGGGAGACCGTCATCCGGGGTGCCGGAGAGCTTCGAGTCAAGGAAGTGGACCGGCTGGCGGCGCTGGTGGGTGAGCTTACCGCGCTGGGGGTCGCCATCCGTCCGGCGGGAGACGGCCTCTGCATTGCCGGAGGGCGACGGTTGCGCGGCGCCGTCGTCTCCAGCCGCGGCGATCACCGGATGGCGATGAGTTTGGCCATCGCCGGGCTTTTTGCGGACGGAGAGACCAGCGTGTGCGACGTTGACTGCGTGGACACGTCGTTCCCGAGGTTTGCCGCGCGGTTGGCCGACGTGGCGTCGGGCTGCGGCCTCTGCGAGGTCACCGGCACGGAGGCGGAGGGCGCTCCCTCGCCCGGGCGATGGACGGAGGCTGACGAGACGCCGCAGGGGGGGCGGCCATGAGCCGGTCGCGCGATCGACTCGTCATCGCCATCGACGGCCCGGTCGGCGCCGGCAAAAGCACGGCCGCCCGCCGTCTGGCCAAGGCCCTGGGCTGCCTCTATATCGACAGCGGGGCGATGTACCGGGCAGTCGGCTGGAAGGCGCTTCGGGCCGGTATCGAACTGCATGACGACGCGGCGCTGAATCGACTGGTGGCTACAACGGATGTGCAGGTGGTCCAGGGGGACCCGGGACCGCGCGTGCTGGTGGATGGGATCGAACGTCTCGGGTGAGCTGCGAACGCCCGTCATGGACGAGGCCGCGTCGGTGGTCTCCACGTGCGCGGGGGTGCGGGAGCGGCTGGTGGCACTACAGCGGGGCATGGCCGAGGCAGGTGGTGTGGTGATGGACGGACGAGACATCGGCACGGTCGTCTTTCCGAATGCCGACCTCAAATTCTTCCTGGATGCCGACGTGACGGTGCGGGCCGAGCGCCGCCGGCAGGATCTGGTGCGGGCCGGAAAACCGGCTGAGCTTGCGGCGGTCCGGGACGAGGTGGTTCGCCGGGACGCGCGCGATCGCGGGCGCGCAGTATCCCCGCTGCAGCCGGCCCCCGAGGCGGTCCGGATCGACACGACAGCGCTGGACGCGGACGCGGTGCAGCAGGCGCTCTTGTCCGCAGTGGCGAGATTTCTGGGGCGGGATAACTCGTGAATTTTTGAGGAGATACGGAATTTTTCTCTTGCCATCTTCCGCTCGCTCCGTGTATGATGCAGCCTCCTTGCTGGCCCCAGGCACAGGGGGGGGCGGGGGATGATGTACACCCTGGGTTACCATCTGTGCCGGTGGATCGCCCGGACGTTTTTCGACCTCCGGGTGGAGGGCAGCGAGTGCGTGCCCTCGTCGGGAGCGGTCATCCTCGCACCCAACCACGTCAGCTACGTGGATCCGATTGTGGTCGGGGTGTCTGTGTCGCGACGCGTCCACTTCATGGCCAAAAAGGAGCTGTTCCGGAACCCTCTCGCAGCGTGGGTTCTCCGCGGTGTGCAAGCCTACCCGGTCGTTCGGGAGCGCGTGGAGCCGTCCACGCTGAAGCACACGCTCTCGCTGCTGTCGGCCGGACAGGTTGTCCTGATCTTCCCGGAGGGCACGCGAGGAGACGGGCGGACGCTGGGACCCTCGAAGGTCGGGATCGCCGTCGTGGCGGCGCGCTCTGGAGCCCCGGTCGTCCCGGTCTTCCATTGGGGGACCGAGACAGTTCTCCCGCGGGAGGGAGGCGGCATCCGCCGGGCGCCGCTTCGCGTCCGGATGGGGCCGCCGATCACATTTCCGGGGGGCGACGTCGGCAACCGGGACGCCCTGGAGGCGTTTGGGCGGAAGCTCATGGAAAGGGTGTCCGCCCTGCGTCCTGCCGGGGAGGGGTTGACAGAAGAGTCCAACTAGGCGGCGTGGCCGCCTTATCGTCATCCGCCGACGCACCACGAGCTGGGGTGCGTGTTGCGGAGCCAATTCATGGCCGCGAGCAGGAGGGAGTCAGGTCGCATGCTAGAAGAGTTGGTCCATTCGGATGTGACTGAGGACGGGGATCCCGAGGGGCTGGAAGGCTCGGGACCTTCCGCAGAGATGCGGGAGATTTACGAGGAGAGCTTCCACGATATCGTCGAGGGCGATATTGTGAAAGGCACCATCCTGGAGATCAAAGACGATGTCGCGCTGGTCGACATCGGCTACAAATCAGAAGGACTCATCCCTCTCCGGGAATTCCGTACCCCCTCCGGTGAGATCGTCGCCAAGGTGGGGGATGTTGTCGATGTGTACCTGGAGCAGAAGGAAGATACGGAAGGGCTCATCGTCCTTTCGCGGGAGAAGGCCGAGAAGATCAAGATCTGGGAGGAGCTCTCCAAGGTTTACGAGAAGGGCGAGCCCATCAGCGGAACCATTCTGGGTCGCACCAAGGGCGGCCTCATCGTGGATATCGGTGTGCGGGCCTTCCTGCCGGGGTCGCAGGTGGATCTCCGCCCGGTGCGCGACCTGGACAAGCTGATCGGGAAGGCCTTCCCGATGAAGATCATCAAGCTGAACCAGAAGCGGGGCAATATCGTCCTGTCGCGTCGCGAGCTGCTGGAGGAGGAGCGCAAGCACCTCAAGGAGCAGACGCTGGCCGAGCTGGCGGAAGGTAAACGGATCAAAGGCAAAGTGAAGAATATCACCGAGTACGGCGCCTTCGTCGACCTGGGCGGGCTGGACGGACTGCTGCACATCACCGATATGTCCTGGGGGCGCATCGGCCATCCCTCCGAGCTGTTCCAGGTCGGGGATGAGATCGAAGTGGTCGTCCTGAAGTTCGACCGGACCAACGAGCGGGTTTCCTTGGGGTACAAGCAGCGGCTGCCCGATCCGTGGGAGGCGGTGGAGCAGCGCTATGCAGTGGGGACCAAGCTCACGGGTAAGGTTGTGAGCCTGACGGACTACGGCGCGTTCGTGGAGCTGGAGGAAGGCGTCGAGGGGCTGGTGCACATCTCGGAGATGTCCTGGACCCAGCGCGTCAAGCACCCGTCCAAGGTCGTGGCCATCGGAGATACGGTGGAGGTGGTCGTCTTGGACGTTGACCGCAACAACAAGCGCATCTCCCTGGGCATGCGGCAGGCGGAGCCGAATCCCTGGAACTTCATCGAAGAACGGTATCCCGTGGGCACGCGGGTCGAGGGGCGCGTCCGAAACCTGGCGGATTTCGGCGCCTTCGTGGAGCTCGAGGAGGGAATCGACGGCCTGATCCACATCTCGGACATGTCCTGGACCAAGCGCATCCGCCATCCCTCGGAGATTCTCAAGAAAGGGGAGAAGGTAGAGGCCATCGTCCTGCACGTGGACAAGGTCAATCACCGGATCTCCCTGGGGCTCAAGCAGATCCAGCAGGATCCCTGGCAGTCCAGCGTGCCCGAGAAGTATCGGGTGGGAATGGACGTGCAGGGTAAGGTGATCCGCCTCACCGACTTCGGCGCGTTCGTGGAACTCGAGGATGGCGTGGAAGGACTGCTCCACGTGTCGGAGCTATCTCACGAGCGAGTGAACAAGCCCGAGGACGTGGTGCAGGTGGGCCAAGAGCTCAGCTTGAAGGTCATCAAGCTCGATCCGGAGGAGCGCAAGATCGGCCTCAGCCTGCGGGCCTATCTGGAGGAGCAGCACGAAGAGGTCGGGGATGACGACGGGGGGCGGGGTCGCGGACGACGCCGGCGAGATGAGGCGGAGCAGTGAGTCGGAGATCGTCCCCCTAACCGGTCGGCTGCTTCGATCATCCCGTCACCGCCGATGCGGGCGAACCCCGGGCAGATGTCGGGCGGCTGGCGGTAGACAGATGCGGAGCGGCGGGGTGCGGTGGCACAGGAGGTGGTTTCCATGACCAAGGCCGATCTTGTGGAAAAAGTCGCTGCACAGGTCAACTTGACCAAGAAGGACACGGAAGTCGTCATTGATAGCATTTTCAACAGCATCTCTCAGGCGCTGGCCGCAAAGGCCGATGCCAAGGTTGAGCTCCGCGGTTTCGGCAGCTTTCGAGTTCGTCGACGCCGAGCCAGGCAGGGGCGGAATCCGCAGACGGGAAAGCCGGTCCAGGTCCCGGCGAAGCGGGTCCCGTATTTCAAGCCAGGCAAGGAGCTGAAGGCTCTCGTCGATTCGTAGCCACGCATTCCCAGGGCATCCAGCAGGGCGCGAGGTGCCCTGCTTTTTCATTCCGCACGACGCACGAGGTGCGTGGGTCGGTACGCAACCATGCGGAGGATCTTGGAACGCCCGGCGGACCTGAACCCGCGCTTCGTCGAGGGTACGGCCCAGGAGTTGGAAGAGCTGTTCGGGTCCCCCCTCCCGGAGCTGCCCGGGGGCCAAGTCGGTACCGGAGAGACCCAGGCCCCGCTGGTGGATCTCTACCCGGGGCTGCGGAGCAGCCTCCGGGAAGCCGTGGATTTCATCTATGGGCGTCTGGTGGCCAAGGCGACCCCCAAGGAGATGGCCGAGTTCGACCGGGAAGGCGGCGAAACCCCGTTCGCCCGGGCCGAGCAGGTCTTGGAAACGCTGCTGACGACCATCCTTGAGCAGGAGCGTCGCTTGGGGCTGCTCAATCTGTTCTGGCTGGCCCACTCCAAGGACGCCGCCGACCTCTTCCACGAGCACTTCTCGAATCCCGGCACCAAGATCAACATCAAGTATCAGATGTTCCCCTTGATCCGGGGGATCTACCGCAACGCTTACAGCCGGGTGGTGGCCCGCATGCGCGGCCGGCAAGGAAACATGCTGCGCCGGAATCTCGGCGCGGACTTCAACGGCAGCCTCATCGATTCCATCATCGATGATCTCTTCCCCCTGACAGAGGTCAGCCTGAGCCGGCTGAATCTTTCCGAGGCGCTGACCGAGAGCAACAAGCGGTTCCGCCTGACGTTCCGAGAGTATCGCGAGATCTACGCCGTGTGCCGGGAGCGCTTGCGGGAGGGCATCCAGCGGCGCGAAGCGCGGCTCCTGGATTTGCTCCGGCGCCATCTTCCCTCGATCCGGCCGGAAGCCTGCGATGACGAGCGATCGGCAACGCGGGTCCTCTTCAACAGCGCGGTGCTGCGCTGGCTGCTCAACGATGTCGCCGGCGTCGGATCCAAGCTGGCAGACAACAAGGTGCTGAGCTCCAGCCTGGGACCCCGGCGGGACTGGAGCGACCTGTTGCAGGACTACTACGATCTCGTCCGGGCGATCAAGCGGAGCGAGATCGTCGATCTGCTGCGCCAGAGGGTTACGCTGGTGGGGCCGCAGCACGATGAGCTGGAAATGCGGGCCAGATACGATGAGGGCCGCCTGTTCCGTTTCCATCCCGATTCCGACGTGATGAAGCTGGCGCGGAAGGTGACGGTCATCTTCGCGGACCTGCGCGGGTTCACCCGAACCTCCGAGGGCGGGGTCTCCGAGCAGGAGCTGACCCAGCGCCTTTATGCGGTCTTCGACCCGCTGGCGGCGATCGTGGAGCAGCATCACGGTCGCATCGACAAGTTCACCGGCGACGGTGTCATGATCACCTTCGGCCTAGAGGGGGTCGGCCGGGATGATGAGCTGAACGCCCTGCGGACAGCGCTGGCCATCCGGCAGATGACCGGAGAGCTGCGGGCGACGGGGCGAACGCAGTTCGAGATGGGGATCAGCGTGCACACCGGGCGGGCGCAGATCGCCCACTTTGTTCTGGACGACCGGAACATGGACCGGACGGTCATCGGCCGGAACGTGAACATCGCCGGGCGCCTCTCCGGCTCGGGCAAGACTCAAGCGGGGGCATTCGAAGGGGAGGATGTGGTGGAGGCTGCGTCATCGACACGGGCGTCTAAAGGGGCGACCCTCGACGTTCTGGGTGGACGAGGACGGCACCCTGTACAATACCGGCATCGTCGTCAGCCAGGACACCGTCGAGGCGGTGCTCCAGCGAGTGGAGGCTGAGCCGCTGGCGGGCGAAGCGGGCCGCGGGCATCGCTTTCCGGACGCCGTGCTGGGAAAAAACCTGTTGCTAGAGTATGTGGGCGATGCTAAATTCAAGGGGATAGGCCGCTCGATTGCCATCTACCGGCTGGACCTGGAGGACGCCAGGCCATCCTCGCCGTCGCCGGCGCCCGTGAGTCGGACGTCCCGATGACTTCCACGCTTTGGGCTCCCTGGCGTATGGCCTACATCACCGGCGCGCGCCGCCGTGGCTGCTTGCTGTGCGAGATTTTGCGCGAGGAGAACGATCGGACAAATCTGGTGCTCCACCGAGGACCTTTGACGTACGTGGTCATGAACCTCTACCCATACAACAATGGCCACCTCATGATCGTGCCATCCCGGCACTGCGCGGACGTGTCCGATTTTTCCCCCCAGGAATCCCTGGAGATCATGCAGGTGACTCAGGCCTGCACCCGGATACTCCGGCGGGCCCTCGGCGCAGAGGGCTTCAACGTGGGATTCAACCTGGGGAAGGCGGCCGGCGCGGGGATCGCCGACCATGTTCACTTGCACGTCGTCCCCCGCTGGGCCGGGGACACAAATTTCATGCCGGTCCTGGCGGAAACAAAGGTGATGCCGGAGTACTTGGAGTCGACGTACGACAAGCTGGTTCCCCTCTTCCAGGAGCAGGGGAGGTAAGGAGGGCCCCATGCTCATCAAGATGACCGTCCGCGGCATCGCGCTGGACCCCATCACGAATATGCCCATCATCATTCTCAAGGACGTGGACGAGCGAAAGGCCCTTCCCATCTGGGTCGGCATTTTTGAAGCCAACGCCATCGCGCTCGAGCTGGAAAAGGTGTCGACCCCCCGCCCCATGACCCACGACCTGCTCAAGAGCATTCTGGACGGGCTGGGCGTCAGCGTACGCCAGGTGGTGGTCAACGACCTCAAAGACAACACCTTCTTCGCGGTGATCGAATTGAGTCACAACGGGACCGCGGTCAATATCGACGCGCGGCCCAGCGATGCCATCGCGCTTGCCCTGCGGGTCAACGCTCCCATCTTTGTCACGGAGAGCGTGGTGTCGCAGGCCAAGAGCGTCGAGATCGCCGAGGAGAAGGAAGAAACCGACAAGTGGAAGGAGTGGCTGGAAAACCTCAAGCCCGAGGACTTCGGAAAGTACCGCATGTAGCGTTCGCGCCGCGACGCGTCGTCCGGCCATCCTTGCGGATGGCCGGACGTTCTTTTTTGGTCCCGCGGCAGGGCGACGACGCCGTCCGAACGGGCGGCAGTTGGACGCGGGCGGGCGCTACCGACCGATCACCTCGGGGTTCACCAGGTGGGGAGGACGCTGCCCGCCGAGGCCTGCGATGCAATTCTGCACCGCCACCATGACCATCCGCGCTCTGGTCTCGACCGAGGCGCTGGCGATGTGCGGGGCCAAGACGACGTTTTTTGCCCCCAGCAGCGCCCGGTCGATCTTCGGCTCTCTTTCATAAACGTCCAAGCCCGCCCCGGCAATCTTTCCCTCTTTGAGCGCCTGCACCAGCGCCTTCTCGTCCACCACGGGGCCGCGGGCGGCGTTGATGAGGATGGCCGTCCGCTTCATCAGTGCAAATTCCGCGTGGGACATGTAGCGGGTTGTCTCGGGGAAGAGCGGGATGTGCAGGGAGACGAAATCGGACTCCCGCAGCAGCGTGCGCTTGTCCACGTACATCACACCGTAATCCCGTTCGGTGCTTTCGTCGATCCGCTGGACATCGGTGTAGATCACTCGCATGTCGAAACCCTTGGCGCGGCGAGCCACTCCCCTTCCGATTCGGCCGAACCCCACGATCCCCAGGGTCTTGTGGTGCACGTCGCACCCCAGGAAGTGCATGAGACTCCAGCCGGCCCACTTTCCCGAGCGGAGAAACTTATCCGCCTCGACGACCCGGCGAGCCGTCGCCAAAAGCAGGGTCCAGGTGAAATCGGCGGTGGTGTCGTCCAGCACTCCCGGGGTGTTGGTGACCATCACCCCGCGGCGTGTACACGCCTTGACATCGATGTTGTTGTACCCGACCGCCACGTTGCTGAGGATCTTCAATTCCGGACACTGCACCAGCAGGCGCTCGTCGATATTGTCGGTCACGACGATGAGGGCGCCCGCCTTGCCTTGCAGCTTCTTTACCATCTGGGGATGGCTGAGGGCGGCGTCCCGTTGGTTGGATTCCACTTCAAAATGTTTTCCCAATAAGGCCAGTGCCTCTTCAAACACCTTCCGCGTGACCAAAACCTTCGGTCGCACTGGAACCTCCTTTCGAGCGCACATCTACCGTAATATAGCTCAGAATGGGTGTGAATTTATGTATGCGCCAATACCCTGTCAAGCACTTTCTGGAAGGAAGGCCCATTGCAATGGCAGCTCCTGGCAGTGTCCAGGGAGGTGTGCAAGGGCGTAACGCCTTGTCACGGTTGAACCACCCGATCCCGGTAAGCCTTCTGCAGACCTGAGGTTGGCTTGACACCCCCCGCCCCGGATGATACAAAATGCCAGTCTTTCTCCGAAGATACCTGGTGGCGGGGATCCACCGGACGCGGGGGCGGTGAAGTGGGGACAAAAGAATGACCCACCGGATGCGCGCAATCGATGGCGGTCAGGGAGAGGGCGGCGGCCAGATCTTTCGTACTGCCCTGGCTCTGGCGTCGATCCAGGGTGTACCGGTTGAGATCAGGAATATCCGGACCCAGCGACCCGTTCCCGGCCTCCAGGCCCAGCACCTGGCGGCGCTTCGGGTGCTGCAAGACATCAGCAGGGCGCAGGTGACAGGCGCCGAAATAGGATCTCAACGCGTGACGTTCATCCCCGGGACTCTCCAGCCGGGCGAGTACCGGATCGATGTGGGAACGGCGGGCGCAGTCGGCCTGGTCTTGCAGGCGATCGTCCTGCCGCTGTCCCTGGCGGCCGGCCCGTCGAGGGTCCGGCTCACGGGTGGCACCCATGTTCCCTGGAGTCCGTCGGCGGACTACCTGCGGGATGTCCTTCTGCCGGCCCTGCGCACGATGGGGATCCGGTCGGAGATGCAGATTCGGCGGTGGGGCTTTTATCCCAAAGGGGGAGGCGAGGTGACGGTCGAGATCGAGGGGGGTGCCCAGCTGCGACCGCTGACGGCGGTCCGTCGAAGCCAGGCGCTGCGTGTCCGGGGCGTCTCCGCGGTGGCGAATCTGCCCCGGGAAATCGCCGTGCAGGAGGCCGAAGATGCGCAGCGGCAGCTGGAGCGGGAAGGGTGGACGGCGGATATCCAGGTGAGCGAAGTGCGGGCAGCGGACGAGGGGAGCTTTTTGACGCTGGTGGCGGACGGTGGGGGACTTCCTGCAGGCTTTTCGGCGCTCGGGGGGCGCGGCCGATCCCCCGGCGAGCTGGCCAGCGCAGCCGTCAGGGCATTCCTGGAGTTCGCCAAGAGCGAGGCGAGCTGCGAACCCTACCTGGCGGACCAGTTGGTCCTGGCGATGAGCTTGGCTCGCGGGACATCCCGGATAACGACGTTGCGGATCACCCCGCATCTCCTCACCACCATCCAGCAGGTTCAGCATGTGCTGGGGTGCCCCGTGGAGGTCAGAGGCGACGAGGGGAGCCCGGGAACGGTGACGATCGAGGGGGTCGGCGGCGCCGCCGCTGCCGGCGCCGCGCGCGCAAGCCGCCCGGTGGCGCAGCGGCCCCAGCCGCCAGCAGGAGCCGGCGGGGGATCCTCCGTCCGCAAAGCCGCGGCGGCGGATGTTCCCGGCATGCAGCGGCTGCTGGCCCACTTTGCCGCACGCGGCGAGGTGCTGCCACGGACGCTGAATGAACTGTACCAGCGCCTGCGGGATTTTTTCGTGTGCGATCTCAACGGGGAGATCATCGGCATCTGCGCGCTGTCGATTTACTGGGAAGATTTGGCCGAGGTCCGCTCTCTGGCCGTTCAGGGGGCGCATGCCGGAAAGGGCTTGGGCAGCATGCTGGTGGAGGCCTGCGTGGCCGAAGCGGCGGCGTTGGGCATTCGCCGCGTCTTTGCGCTGACCTACCGGCCGGGGTTTTTCGAGAAGCTGCATTTCCATGTCATCGACAAGCAGGAGCTGCCGCAGAAGATCTGGCAGGATTGCTTGAAATGCGCCAAGTTTACCTGCTGCGACGAGGTCGCCCTCATTCGGGAAACGTAGCGATCCAGGGGGTGGACGTTCCGGTGGGTCCGGCCCATCGGAGAGCCGATGATGAGCAAGCGGTGCGAGAAGTGCGGGCGAGAGATGCCTGACGGCAGTCTGGCCTACGAGGTCAGGATCCAGGTGCTGGCCGATTTCGACGGCCATCTCTCCGAGGCGGAGGCGACCCGGGAGGAGACCGATGCCCGGTTGCGTGAGGTGCTGGCCCAGGCGGCGGAGCACGATCCGGTGGCCCTGATGCGGGAGGTCTACCATGCGGAGCAGCACCTCCTCTGCCCGGGCTGCCGGGATCGCTACCTGGCCAATCCGCTGAACCTGCCGCACCCCGACGAGCGGGCATGAAAGGCCGCATGCCGTGCGCCGCTTGGCCCCCCTCGCCGCTGGAACTGGCGGCCGATGCCCGCTGCGGCGTGGGCAAGTCGGCTCACGATCGGGACGGGGGTCCGGCCGGCCGTCGGTCCGTGTCGGGGGTCTCGCCGCAGAGAGATTATCGATGGAGGCGGGCGGAGGGGGTCCGGATCTTCGTGGTGACGGGTGAGACGGACAGGCAGGCCTCCCCGGCGGCGGAGGGGCACGAGGAGACACCGCATGGCTGACGCGGAACAAGAACTGGTGGATCGCCTCAAGGGGGCCGCAGCCTCGCCGGCCAGCGAGCGTCGGGGGAAGATCCTGGAGGTGTTTGTAGGGGCGGTGCGCGAGGCGCTCCACCTCAAGCCCGATGAAGTGGCCGTCCTCCTGCTCAGCGCGGATCGCACGATGCTGCATTTCATCTATCCGCCCGCCTTGGCCGAGCGGGGAAGAAACGCGTTCCCGCTTATTGTTCCCAGCGTCGCGGGGCAGGTCGTGCGCACCGGCAGGGGCCTGCTGACGAACGAGATGCGGGACACGCCCCGGCTGGCCTTCTACGAGCGTGTCCGCAGCACCGAGTCCGATCCCCTCGAGATCCGAAAGCTTCTGGCGGTCCCCCTGCGCAACGCAGAGGGGAAAGCGGTCGGGGTCGTCGAGGCCAGTCGTCGCGGCGCCACCCACGCCGCCAGCGGTCCGAATTTCCTTCCAGAGGATCAGCTCCTCCTGGAGCGTCTGGTCGGCACGGCATCCCCGCACCTGATCGAAGCGCTCGCATGAGCGGCAGCCTTCCCGTCCGGATGCGTGTGTGGAACGTCATGGGACGCTGATGCCTGTCGGGAGAGTCGGGACGCTCAAACCAGCCGGCGGGCTGGCCCTCCTCCGGCGCAAGGGGCATCGGCACAGGTGGAGTGCTGGATTTCAAGCCGCCCTGCGGGATAGCTGAAGGATGGAAGCGAAGCGGCGGGCCGGCACGGTGTCGCGCCGCCTCGGGCGCCCCGAAACCGAAGCGCACCTTTTCACGGAGTGCGGAGGGATGGCGTATGCGACCGCTTGCGATGGGATTCGGCGTCCTGCTCTTCTATCTGGCCGTGCCCGGTGTGATCGGGGCGGCCGAACTCTCCCCCGGGCGATATCAGATGTTTACGGTGCCCGGGCAACAAACATGGCTGTTCCTGCTGGATACGGCCACGGGCTGCACCTGGCAGTTGGGCCAGAATCCGGAGACCAAACGACTCACCTTTGTTGAGACCGACGTGGAAAACCTCCATTGGACTTGGGGAGGAGGCGCCCAAGGGCGGATCGCCGAGCGGATCGATGCCTCGAATCTCCCGGAGGATCAGAAGCGCACGCTGAAGCGGGAACTGCAGCAGACGGCCTGCGGATGGTCCCCGGTGGTTCAGACGCCGGCCCCATCGGCGGCGTCTCCCCAAGGGCCGGGAGGCGGGACACCGGCGCCGGCGGTGGGGCTGGCACCCAAGACCCCCTAGCGGCCGATTTCGAGGGGGGGGGAATCGTCGGGAGAGCGGCGAGAATCCGGGGGGACCGATCCCGGCGGGAGGCGATGCTTTTGCCTTGACAAAGGTTCGGAGCATGCTCAGCATTCGCCCATTATCTGCGGAGGAGGGGTGCGATGCGGACGCGTGTCTCTCTCGCGACGATGGGAGCCCGAAGCGCGCGCGAGAGGCGGTCCGCCGGTGCGAAGGACACTATGGGCTCCGGCGGTGATCTCGGAGGATCGGGCAGGGTGTCGGCAGACTGATTGGAGAAGTGCTATGACCCAGGGGTCGCTGGATCAGGCGATCCGCATGCTGCAGGGCGTTCCGTTCTTCGCGGGACTTTCCAACCAGGAGATGGAGCCTTTGGCCTCCGCGTGCCGGCTGCGCTCCTATCGCCGGAGCGAGGTGATCTTCCACCGGGATGATCCCGCGGATACCATGCACATCGTGCAGGGGGGGCAGGTCCGGATCGTCCTTCATTCCACGAAGGGGGACGAGATCGTCCTGGCGCTATTCCATCCCCGGGATTTCTTCGGCGAATTGTCCCTGCTGGATGGTCTGCCCCGGTCCGCCACCGCCGTTGCCATGGAGCCGACCGTGACCTTGACGCTGGGCCGGGCCGAGTTTCTTCACATCTTGGCCACCAGCCCTCGGATGACCCGGGAGGTGATCGATGCTCTGGCCGCCCGCCTGCGCCACACCAATATCCTGCTGGGCGATTCGATCTTCCTGGGGGTCGGGGCAAGGCTGGCCAAACGGCTGCTCGAACTGGCGGAGGCGCAGAAAGGGGCGCGCGATCAGGACGCGGTGCGGGTGACCCAGGCGGAGCTGGCCACCCTGGTCGGCGCCAGCCGGGAGACGGTGAACAAGGAGCTGCGCGCACTGGAGGCGCGCGGCGCGGTCCGTCTGTCGCGAGGGAGAGTTCACATTCTGCACCGGGAGAGCCTGCGACCTCCGGGCAACTGGTGAGGGGTCGCACCGGGGCCCGGCGCGCCTTGACACCGCGCGAGTCGGTATGCTACAAGCTCTTCGGGAGGACGGCCGCAATGTGGAGAGGCCAGGTTGAGCATTCAATCTGGCCTTTTGTTTCTCCAGTGTCCGGGCGACGGATGAGCGAGGTGGGCGAAGTGGGGGGTGGCGCAATGCGGGAGGCTCGGCCGGCGACCGGCGGCCGGGGGCACCGGCGCATCGACAGGACGAGCCGTCCATGAGCAACATCATGCTGCTCACCCTCTTCGGGGGCATGGCGCTGCTGCTCTACGGGATGCAGCTGGTGGGGGAGGGTCTGCAGCAGGCCGCCGGCGGCAGAATGCGGCAAATCCTCAGTTCGATCACGAGCAATAGTGTGAAGGGCATGATGGTGGGGGCGTTCATCACGGCAGTCATCCAGTCGTCCAGCGCCACCACGGTCATGCTGGTCGGCTTCGCCAGCTCGGGCTTGATGGAGCTGCCCCAGACGATCGGCGTCATTCTGGGGGCCGACATCGGAACGACCTTCACGGTCCAGCTCATCGCGTTCCAGATCTTCGACTATGCGCTGCTCCTAGTGGGCGCAGGCTTTCTGCTCACCTTCATCTCCCGGCGCCGGATGATCAAGTATGTGGGGCAGGCCCTTCTCGGCTTCGGCTTCATCTTCTTCTCGATGAAGGTCATGTCGGACGCCATGGTGCCGTTGCGGGATAGCGACCTGGTGAAGACGCTGCTGGTCTCATTGGGAAGCCAGCCGCTCCTCGGCATCATCGTGGCGGCTACCTTCTCGGCGCTGGTCCACAGCTCCGCCGCAACCATCGGTCTCGCGATCACCCTCTCTCTGCAGGACCTGCTGCCCCTGTCGGCCGCAATCCCGGTGATCTTGGGGGCCAATATCGGGACCTGCGCCACGGCTCTGGCCAGCTCGATCGGCACCAAGGCAGAGGCCAAGCGGGTTGCCATGGCCCACATCTTCTTCAAGGTGCTGGGCGTGCTAATATTCCTGCCGTTCATCGAGCCCTTCTCCCGGCTCGTGCGACTGACGGCGGCTGATGTCCCGCGCCAGATCGCCAACGCGCACACCCTCTTCAACGTCGCCCTGACCATGCTGTTCCTGCCCTTTGCGCCGCTGATGGCGCGGCTGATTTCCGGCCTGGTGCCCGTCGACCGGGAGGGGGACAGCCTCTTCAAGGCCAAGTACCTGGATGATCACATCCTGGATACCCCCGCCCTGGCGCTCGGGCAAGCGACGCGGGAGGCACTGCGGATGGCCGACATCGTCTCCGAGATGCTCGGCAAGACCGTCCGCGCCTTCACGGCCGACGATCCTGAGCTCATCGACTCCATCGAGGAGCAGGACAACCAGGTGGATACTCTCGACCGGGAGATCAAGCATTATCTGACGAAGCTCTCGCAACAGAGCCTCACCGACGAGCAGAGCAAGCGGGAGATCTCCATCCTGTCGTTCGTGAACAACATGGAGAACATCGGGGACATCGTCGACCGAAACCTCATGGAGCTGGCCAAAAAGAGGGTCAATAAGGGCGCCCACTTCTCCGAGGCGGGGATCCAGGAGATCACGCTTCTGCACAAGAAGGTGCTGCAGAACCTGGAGCTGGGCATTGCTGCGTTCGCCAGCAACGACCCCGCCTTGGCCCAGCAGGTGCTGGAGCGCAAGCTGGAGGTGAGCCAGACCGAGCGTCGATTCCGCCAGGCGCACATCGAGCGGCTGCACGCAGGGTACCGCGAGTCGATCGATACCAGCGAGATCCATCTGGACGTGCTCACCAATCTCAAGCGAATCAACTCCCACGTCACCGCCGTGGCCTACCCCGTCCTGGAGAGCGCCTGATGCCTGGAGAGGCAAGGTCGCCGCGCTCCGGACCGGAGCCTGGCCTGCGACGGGGAGCAGGGGCGGCCTGATGGCGCGGCGACCCACAGAGCAATCCGCAGCGCGACGGCGCTCCCCGCGCGCGGCCGCGCGAGGGAAATCGTCGTCATATCGGATGGGACCGGGCGGACCGCCGAGATGGTCGTGCGCGCCGCCCTGGTCCAATTCCGCGGGGCGGACGTGCAGATCCGCGTCCTCTCCCAGGTGCAAACCGCAGAGGGGGTGCGCCGGGCGGTCCGGGAGGTGGCGGAGAGCGGCGGGCTCGTCGTGCACACGCTGGTCTCCTCGGAGCTGCGGAATCTGATGCTCACGGAAGGCCGGGCGCGAGAGGTTCCCACCATCGACCTTTTGGGACCCCTCCTGCTGCGGCTGGAGGACCTGATCCAGCTCCAGCCACTCGCCAGGCCCGGGTTGTTCCGCGAGCAGGATGCGGAGTATCGCCGCCGGTTCGAGGTCGTCGAGTTCACCGTCAGACACGACGACGGACAGGATCCCCACGGCCTGCCGCTGGCGGATCTCGTGTTGGTCGGAGTCTCCCGCACCTCCAAGACGCCGCTCAGTATGCTGCTGGCATGGCGGGGCTTGCGGGTGGCCAATATTCCGGTGGTAGATAACCTCCCGCTGCCGGAAGAGGTGGCGCGCCTCGATCCGCATCGAGTCGTGGCGCTCACGATCAAGGCCGATCGGCTCTTGGAGCTTCGCCGCTCCCGGCTGCAGCAGATGGAGACTCCCCGAAATTTCCTTACGCCGATCCGCGGCAGATCTGGATGGAACTGGACTACGCCCAGCGCCTCTTCTCGCGCTATGGGTGGCCGGTGGTGGATGTCACCGACAAGTCATTGGAAGAAGCAGCAGGGGAGGTGCTGGTTCTGACCGGAGTGGAGCAGGCCTCGTCCCGCGCAGCCGGACGGCCGAGCGGCCTGCCGCCGGCGTGGCGGCGCACGTCGGAGTGACCCGCGCAGCGCGGAAGCCGATCCCCGCCTCCCGCGTGACCGGCTTGACGTGGCTGCCAGGGCCCCATCAAGGAGGGGCGATCATGACCATCAGCGCCTACTTGTTCATCGAGACGAGCCTGGGGAAAGCGACGGGGGTGGCGGAGAGCCTGTGTGCACTGCCGGGTGTAAAGATGGCGCACGCGGTGACGGGCACCTACGATGTCATCGCGCTGGTCGAGGCGGCGGATCTCGCCACGTTGGGCGAGCTCGTCAGCACCCGCGTCCATCGCCTGCCCGGCGTGCTCAAGACCATCACCAACGTGGTTGTGAAGTGACGCGCGGACGCGCGGCGCGGGGCGGCGGTCGAGGGCGATGCAGGGGCCCCGGGGCGGCGCGGGGCGGCGCCGAGAGGAGCAGCCATGGAGGCCCCCTACCTCCGGAAGGATCCGGTAACGCAGCGCTGGGTCATCATCGCGCCGGACCGCGCCGAACTTCCCGCCGGCGTGGAGCGGCGCGGCGTGGACCCTCTCCCCGCGGAGGTGTGCCCGTTTTGCCCGGGCAACGAAGATCGGACGGGAGGGGAGATCTACGCGGATCGCGAGCCGGGGGAGGCGAGCAGTCGATCCGGCTGGCGCGTGCGGGTCGTCGCGGACCAGCTGCCCATCCTGCGCATTGAGGGGGGATTAGGGCGGAACGCCGAGGGGATGTACGACGGCATGAGCGGCATCGGGGCCCACGAGATCGTGATCGAGACCCCCCAGCACGCGCAGCACTGGGCCGGCCTGGACCTGCCCCAGGTCGAGCGTATTCTTCGCGCTGTCCAATTGCGCAGCATGGACCTCCGAAATGACCCTCGGTTCCGCCAGGTGCTCTGGGCCAAGAATCACGGTCGGGTCACCAGCCCCTTCCAGCATCCGCATTCACATGTGGTGGCCACCCCCTTTGTACCCCGGGCGATCGAAGAGGAGCTGAAGGGCTTTGAGGAGTATGCGCGATGGAAGGAGCGCTGCGTTCTCTGCGACATGGTCAAGCAGGAGATGCAGGACGCCCGCCGGATCGTCTTGCACGAGGAGGGCGTCCTCGCCTTCGTGCCCTTTGCCGCCCGGTTCCCCTACGAGACTTGGATTGTTCCCATCGCCCATGAACACGATTTTGGCCGGACGGCCGCCGAGACTGTCCGCGCCCTCGCTCGCATCCTTCAGGAAATCCTCCGGCGTCTGCGAGAGGCGCTGGACGACCCTCCCTACGCGCTCGTTTTGCACTCGTCCCCCCTGGGAGAATTTTTCCGTGAAGAGTATCACTGGCACCTGGAGCTGGTGCCGCGGCCCCTCCTCGGCCTGGGCCTGGAATGGGGAACGGGGGTCTACATCAATCCCGTTCCCCCCGAGCAGGCGGCATCAGTCGTCCAGGCGGCCCGGGAGTAGCGGCCCGGCCCGCTTTCCGCCGCCGCGCAGGACGGTTGACGCTCGCGGATACGTGCTGTAGGCTCCAGCCCGTCCCCCGGGGAGGTGTGTCAGGCTGCGCGCTCTGCCGATCAGTGGGTGCGGCGGCAGGGGACGGGGGTGGGATCGACCGGCGATCCCGGGCGGCGGGCCGTGTGCGGGGCCGGTCGGGGGCGAGAGAAAGCGAGGTGGGCATGCGCGCCTGGGCGGTAACGGTAGCAGGGCTTCTGCTGGTGGCGGCGGCCGGAGCGTCCGCCTGGGCTGCGGATGCTCCCGCCCCAGAACCGGAATCAAGTCTGGTGCTGGCCCGCGTGAACGGGGTGGCGATCACCTACGGCGATCTCAAGCTGCGGGTTGAGATGTTGGGACAGGCAAGCGACTCCCTCCCGCTGGAGCGGCGACGGGAGCTTCTGCGCGCCCTGGTGCGCGAGGAGATCCTGGCGCAAGAAGCGGACAAGGTTAAGCTGAGCGAAGAGCCGGCGATCAAGGAGCGGTTGGAGGAGTTGCGCCGCCAGGTGGTCATTGAAGAACTGTTGAAACGGAACGTGGCCTCCCGGGTCCAGATCGGTGATGCCGACCTGCACCGCGCCTATGACGAGAATACCGAGATGTTCACCATCGAGGAGGTCGGCGCCAGCCACATCATGGTGAAGACACAGGCCGAGGCGGAGGCGATCCGGCTGGAGCTCCTGGCGGGCAAGGACTTTGCCGAGCTGGCCAGGGCCACCTCGCAGGATACGGGCAGCGCCGCCAAGGGGGGCGATCTCGGGATGCTCGGGCGCGGGCAGACGGCCCCCGAATTCGAAGAGGCTGCCTTCGCGCTGAAGGAGGGGGAGATCAGCCAGGTGGTCAAGACCGAATTCGGCTACCACATCATCAAGGGCGGAAAGCATACGCGGGTCACGCGCCCATTCGAAGAGGTCAAGGACCAGCTCCGGCAGATGCTGATGCAGCGCAAGCAGCGAGAGGCGCTGCTCGCGTACATGGGCGAGCTGGAGAAGGCGGCGAAGACGGAGATCTACGAGGACAGGCTGCAGTGAGATTTTCCCGGCTTCGCCTGATGGCCTTGCCGGCATCGGTGCTGGCGTTCGTGGCGGCGGCATTCCAGATGCGCGGGGTTCGCTGGGGGCTGGGGGGCGCGTTCGGCCGGCTGGACGGCAGGCTGTTCTTTTGGGGCGGGGTGGCGCTGTTCTTCCTGGCTGTCTGGGGCCGGCCTGGCACCTGAGGCCGCAGCTGCCCGTCGGAGACGGGCAGGGATGGCCGCCGATCCGATCGGGATCGGTGAGCCCTCGACCATTGCACGCAGCCGGAGGTGCCGGCGCGGATGCGGAATCTCATGCGGGGGAAGCGGTGGGGCCGGCCCCCATGGACAGCGGGTCGCCGCCCCCCTCGTCGGCGGATCGAGACGAATGTCCGCTCCCCGGCATCTGCCGGAGCTGTTCTCTCCTGAGTCTCCCGCTTCCTGCCTCTTGCCCGCCCAGCTCTCGCGCAGGTGCCCGCGGACTCCGCCCGGCTCTGGCAGCGTGCGGCCGAGATCGGCCGGGCAGGGCGAGCGGTCTGGTGGAACCCCGTCACGCGCCGGAGATCCCTCGGCGCTGAGGCAGACCCGACGGGGCGAGGGGATGCGGCAGGTGGAGGCGGAAAGGGGCCGTGGAGGGGGCTCGCGATGGGCGGGAAAATGCGTCACGCCGCGGTTTCCGGAAACCGCGGCGTGACGGGTGGCTTTCCTGGTGCCGAAGGGGAGACTCGAACTCCCACGGGGGAACCCCCACTACGCCCTGAACGTAGCGCGTCTACCAGTTCCGCCACTTCGGCGTGCCATTCTTTTTAGAGTTTTCGAGGTGAAAAGTCAACCGAAATTCGGGAGCGCCGATTCCCCCGCACTCGCGGGCGGGGCAGGCGCACGCCACGCGGCTGGAGGGGCGAGCGGTGGGGGAGGCACGGATCATCACGCTGCTCACCGACTTCGGGCAGGGTGAGCCTTTTGTTGGAATCATGAAGGGGGTCATTTTGGGCCGCTGCCGCGAGGCGACGGTGGTGGATCTGACCCACCAGATTCCGGCGTTCGACATCTTGGGGGCCAGCTTTCTCCTCCAATCCGCCATGCCCGTCTTCCCGCCAGGCTCGATTCACGTGGCCGTGGTGGACCCGGGGGTCGGCGGCCAGCGCCGGCCGCTGGTGGCCGAAATCGGCGATCAGCTGTTGGTGGCCCCGGATAACGGGATCCTTACGTACCCCCTGGCCGAGCAGGAGGGGGCGATCGTCCGAGAAATCACCGCTGCGGAGTATTTCCGCCACCCGGTCAGCACCACGTTCCACGGCCGGGACATCTTTGCATCCGTGGCCGGTCACCTGGCCGCGGGGCTGGCGCCGGAGCGGCTGGGGCCGGTTATTCACGACCAGGCGCGCTTGCCGATTCCCCGCGTGTGCACCCCCGAGCCGGGCCAGCTTTCAGGGTGCATCCTCTGGGTGGACCGCTTCGGCAATTGCATCACCAACATCCGGCGGGAGGACGTGGAGGGACTGGTCCGCTCCGGAAAGCAGGGCGGCCAGCTGGCCCTGAATGGAGAGCCGGTGGGACCGCTGGTGGGCTGCTTCGCGGATGCCGGTCCGGGGGGCTGCGGGTGCGTGATCGGCAGCGCCGGCCGTCTGGAGCTCTTCTGCAATCAAGGCGACTTCGCCGGCCGCCGGGGACTCCAGGCAGGGATGGATGTTCGCCTCGAGATGGTGGCCGATCCAGCGCCGCGGCAGCCGCGAGGGAGATAAGGGGCGGCGTCATCGATTTTGATTGAAAAGCGGCTCCGGTTCGCTACCGTATGGGGCGCCCATGGGGCGGGGCCCGGCGGCCCCTGGGCGGGGTCGAACCGCCACAATGTGCATGCGTGATCCGTGAAAGACAGACCAGACGGACCGGCCCGCCAGAGAGACGCGGATCAGCCCGCGAAGTTTCTCGATCTGGTGCTCATGCTCGGTGACAGCGCGCTGGCTCATCTGGGAGCCGGCCCGGGTGCCGCCGAAGGTGGGGCCGGCGTGGATGTGGAGCGGGCAAGGCAGGCAATCGACCTGCTCGATCTCCTGAAACAAAAGACGGCGGGCAACCTGACGAGCCAGGAAGCCTCGGTATTGGACGCAGTCCTGTTCGATCTGCGCATCCGCTTTGTCAATGTGGTGAAGAAGCCATGAGGCGGTGTTGGGGGCGGGCAGGCTGCATAGCGATCCTGGGCTGCTGTCTGGCGATGCTCGCCCGTCCGGCGGCGGCTCTCCAGATCGCTCCGACGCTCGAGGTGCAGGAGGCACATGCGCTCCAGCAGCGCATTCTGACGGCGCTCCCCCAGCTGGCGGCGCGGCAGCCCCGCGATAATTCCCGGCTGTCTCCTGAGATTCTCCGCCAGCTCCAGGAGCGCATGGAGACCCTCCGGACGCAGGAGGCGGACAATCCCTTTCTGGACTGGGCGGAAGGGGTGATCCTCCAGCAGACGGACGACCCCGGTTCCGCGCGGACGGCGTTCGAGCGGGCGGCAAAGGCAGCCGGATCCCGTTTTCTGGTTCACTGGCTCCTCTGGCAGGATTTCCTGGCGCGCTCGCTAGACGAGGCGGCGGTTCAGGAGGAGGCGCGGCTGCAGGAGATCATGGTCAGGTGGGGGCTCTCCCGGTTCCCGCTCCTCTCGTCGGAGCTGATCCGGTACGCGGGCGAGGCAATGGATTCCGGCGATGCCGATCGGGCCTTTATCCTCTACGGGCGGGCCGCGTCGTACACCCCCGAGATGCCCCGCGCGCTGATCGGCCTGGCTGCGGCTACCTGGCAGGCGCACAAGCTTCGCTTCATGGAGGCGGGGTGGGACGTGCTGTGCGGCCTAGCCCCGGCGCTGCGCACGGGGATCGCCCGTTCGTACCTCAGCCGAAACCTCCTGCTGAGCCTGACGGTAGCCTGGCTGGCTGTCCTGTGCCTGGTCGCGGGGATCTTCGGGCTGAAGACCCAGCCCCTCTTCGCCCATGAAGTGCTGCGCCACGGGGTCATTCGGGTCGCGCCAGAGGCGAGGTTCGGCCTCGGCCTCTTGCTGTTCCTCCTGCCCCTGGCCCTCGGGCTGGGCCTCGTGTGGACCGCCGTCTGGGCGATGCTCGTCTCGGCCCCCTTTCTCACGCGGCGCGAGGGGCTGCTGGTGTCCGCCCTCTTCGTGGGTCTGGCGATCATGCCCATCGGGTACCGGTGGATCGCCACCGGCCACCTGCGGGCCTCCTCGCCGCATCTCGCCCTGGCGCAGGCGGTGGAGCGGGGGGAGCGCGGGGAGGGTCTGGTAGGCGGGTTGCGCCAGTGGAGCCAGGAGGGGCCCGACAGCGGGCTCGCCTCCTATTACCTCGGGCTGGTGTTGAAGCGTCGGGGTGACCTGGAGGGCGCCCAGGCCGCCATGGCGAAGGCGGGACAGGAGCGGCCGAGGGCGGCCTTTGTCCAGGTGGGATTGGGGAACCTGGATTTCCTGCAGGGGCGTGTTGCCGATGCGGAAGCGGCCTATCTTCGCGCGGTTGACCAGGGACCTCCATCGGCAACCGTCCAGATGAATCTGGCCCAGGTGTATGCGCAGCGGATGCAGCTCGATCAGTATGACCTCGCCGTGGCCAGAAGCCTCAAGTTGGATCCGCACATGTTGAGCACGGTTTCCCGGTTTCACGCCGCCGGGGTGACCGGCCTGGTTTCCGACGAGAGCGTTCCCTGGGACGTGCTGGCGGGGGCGGTGACCCCCCCGCCTGCGGCGATCGAAGAGGTCGCCGAAGGGCTTTGGGGGTCCCCGCTTCGCGGGATCCGGCTGCCCGTGCTCCCCGGAGTGGCGGCGGGTCTCCTGCTGATCTTCTGGGGGTATCGCTTCGCCCGGAGGGAGAGCCTGCCCGCACGTCACTGCGAGGAGTGTGGCCGGATCTTCTGCGGCACGTGTCGGACCAGCGCGAAAGAACGGCGCTACTGCCCCCGCTGTGCCGGATCCGGTCAGCGGGAGGGGGTGGCTGCGGTGGTCCGAACGCGCCGACTCCGCGAAACCGAGGAATGGCTGGCACGGGAGCAGACGCGCACCGAGGTCCTGGGGACCCTGCTGCCGGGCGGGAGCGATTTGTATTCCGGCCGGCTGCTTCCCGGCTTCCTCTTGTGCCTGGCGGGCGTTTGGATCGCTCTGGAGGGATTGCTGCTTCCCGCCCTGACGCCAAGCCTGCGGTTGCCGTCCCCGCTGCCGTGGACGATCCGGTGGCTGGCGGCGTTGGCGGTCTTGAGTGGGCTGTATTTCGTGTCCCGGCGTCGCTGCCGGCAGAAACCGGAACCGCAGATGCCATGAACCACGGGGGGGAACTGCCGCAGTTCCGCCCCCCGCTATATGAGGCCGACCGATGGCGCTGGAAGGCACGTTTCGCGACTTCCATATCGCCGATGTGATGCAGCTGATCGGGCTGCAGCGGAAGACGGGAACCCTGCTTCTGGAGGGAGAGGAGGATTCCCTGACCCTGCTCTTCCAGGACGGGGCCATCGTGGCCGCCCAGTCCGCCCGCGCGCCCTGGGAGCAGCGACTGGCCCGCACGCTGGTTCGCAGGGGCCTGTTGACGTCCAGCCACTACGACCAGGTGCTGGCGGCGCAGCGCGAGACCGGCCACGCGCTCGGGCCCCTGCTTGTGGAACGGGGGCTCGTGCCCGCCAAAGAATGGGAGGCTCTTCAGACCATCGAGATAGAGGAAGCGCTCTACCGTCCGTTCCGCTGGCGGACCGGCCGCTACCGCTTCATCTCCCAGGCCGCCGTCGAGATTGCGGGGGGACGGGTGGGGCCCATCGGCGCCGAGGCCCTCCTGATGGAGGGGCTGCGCCGCGCGGATGAATGGCCGCTGATAGTGGAGCAGGTCCCCGGGGCCGGGGCGGTGTTCCGCCTGGCGACCCGTGCGGGGAAGCTGCGCCCCAGTCAGATCAGCGAGGCCGAGGTGAAGATGCTGAGCCTGGTGGACGGAAAGTCCACTGTGCAGGAGCTTGTCGAGGCCAGCGGTCTACGCGAGTTCGAGGCCTGGCAGGGCCTGGCAAACCTGGTGAAGGCGGGAGCCATTCAGGTGGTCGCGCCGGTTCCCGCATCCTCGCCGGCGGTCGCGCAGGCCGCCCCCCCGCCGCGCCCGGCTCCCGGCCTTGCCCTGGGGGCGTCGCCGCCCTGGGTCGGACGGGCAGCCTGGGGGTTGGCGGCGCTCTGGCTCCTGTTCGCGGCGCTAGTTTTCCGCGTGGACCCGCTCGGTGTGATTCCGCTGTCGGGCGCTCCGGCGAGATCCTTGAACCAGGTGCGCGTTCTCCGCGCCCAGCGCGAGCTGACCGAGCTCGTCGGCGCACTGGAGCGATACACCATCCTGACGGGTGTGGTTCCTACCAGCCTGGATGCGCTCGTGGGGGCGGACGGATCGCTGCTGGACCGCTTGCGGGACCCCTGGGGCCATCTGTACCTGGTGCGTCCGGCCGGAGGGAGTTTCAGCGTATTGAGCACCGGACCGGATGGACGCACGGGCACTCCGGACGACGTCATTCTCACCGACGACTGACGGGTGGCGGGTTGACGGGTGGCGGGTTTGACACCCCTCCCTGTGTGTGTTAGAAAGGAGCGTCCTGGTCACCCGTCGCGCCCGGGCGGAGGTCCCTGTGCGTTTCCGAGCGTCCCGATCGGTATCATACCTCCTCGTCATTCTGGTCGGCATGCTCTTGCGGCTCCCCCCGGCGCTGGCCGCTGGCGATGCATCCGGCGTGCTGCAATCGCTCCAGGAGGCATTTGTCCAGGTGGCCCAGGCCGCCAAGCCGGCCGTCGTCAATGTCGCCACGACACAACATCCCCGGGCGCTTGAGCCTCGCCGCGGCCCCCAGATTCCACCCTCCTTTCGGGGCCCCTTCCGCGAATTCTTCGGCGAGGACTTCTTCAATCAGTTCTTCGGAGAGCAGCCTCAGCGAGAGCGGCGCAGTCTGGGGTCGGGCGTCATCGTCGACAAACGGGGCTACATCCTGACGAACAACCATGTCATCGAGCAGGCGGATCAGATCGAGGTGCGTCTGTCGGACAATCGAAAGTTCCAGGCCTCCGTGGTCGGGAAGGATCCCAAAACCGATCTGGCGGTTATCAAGATCGATGCCGCGGGCGATCTGCCGGTGGCCACGCTCGGCAACTCGGATATGATCCGCACCGGCGAGTGGGCCATCGCCATCGGAAACCCGTTCGGGCTGGACCAGACCGTGACCGTGGGGGTGATCAGCGGGGTGGGGCGATCCGACGTCGGCATCACGACTTACGAGGATTTCATCCAGACCGACGCCTCCATCAATCCCGGAAATTCGGGGGGACCGCTGGTCAACCTGCGGGGGGAGGTGGTGGGGATCAACACCGCCATCGTGGCCACGGGGCAGGGCATCGGGTTCGCCATCCCCATCAACATGGCGCGAAGCGTCATGGAGGCACTCATCGCCAAGGGGAAGGTGACCCGGGGATGGCTGGGCATCGGCATCCAGGAGCTGACGGACAACCTGGCAGCCCAGTTCGGGGTGAAGCCGGGGGACGGGGTGCTGGTGGGGAGCGTCATGAAGGATGGCCCCGCGGAGCGCGGCGGGATGAAGGTCGGGGATATCGTGCAGGAATTCGGGGGAACGAAGATCTCCGGCGTCCATCAACTCCAGCGCGAGGTCGCGCAGCGGCCGGCGAATTCTTCCGTTCTGGTAACGGTCCTGCGGAGCGGGCAGCCCGTGGCGCTTAGCGTCGTTCTGGGCGAGCAGCCCGGGGAGATGACGGCGGGTCGGGCGGTGGGGCCGGAGCCGAGCCCGGCGCCGGTCGAGCCCGCTCAGCGCTTCGGCTTGCACGTGCAGGACTTGACCCCCGCGCTGCGAACGCAGCCCAAGCAGCCCGCCCTGGAGGGCATCCTGGTGTCGGGGGTGGAAGATGACGGTCCCGCGGCGCGGGCTGGCATCCGGACTGGGGACGTCATCACCGAGGCGAACCGCACACAGGTGCGGAGCACTCGAGACTTTGCCGAGATCCTCAGCCGCCTGCCGGGAGACGCCAATCTCCTGCTGCTGGTGCAGCGGGAGGGCAGCTCCCGTTTCGTTGTGCTGGTCCCCAAGGGGTGATCGTCGGGACCGTAGCTGCCTCGCCTGTCGCCCCGTCGCGCGTCCCGTTTCCCTCGTGGAGACCTGATGCCTCGGCACACAGGATCGTTCTATGAGGAAATCAGCGACGATACTCTGGCGGCATACATTCGGCGGATCGTCCGAATTCCGCTCCTCAGCAAGGAGGATGAGCTTCAGCAGGGCACGCTGATCCAGCAGGGGGATGAGCGGGCGTTCCGGAAACTCGTCGAGGCCAACCTGCGGTTCGTCGTCAAGGTGGCCATGCGGTACCAGGGGTGTGGCCTGGCCCTCCTGGACCTCATCAATGAGGGGAATCTCGGCCTGCTCGAGGCGGCACGGCGGTATTCGCCCGATCACGATGTCAAGTTCATCACCTACGCTGTATGGTGGATCCGGCAGTCCATCATGCAGGCGCTGGCGGCGGGCGGGGGAGCCGTTCGTCTGCCCATCCGGAAGGCGCGTCTGGCGTCGAAGATCCGCGAGGCGCGCGCGGATCTCACCCAGGAGCAGCAGGAAGAGCCGACGGAAGCGGCATTGGGCGAGGCCCTGGATCTCAAGCCGGGAGAGGTCGAGGATCTGCTGCGAGGGATGGGTCCCCAGACCTCCCTGGATGACGAGAGTCATATCGGCGAGCACCTTGACCTCCAGCTGTCGCGGCGGAGCGTGATCCCGCCCGCCGACCAGGAGCTGATCAGACACGCCTTCCGGGAGGAGATCGAGCGCATCCTCAGCCACCTCAAGCCGCGAGAGCGCGAGGTCATCGAGCTGCGGTTTGGGCTGGGGAAGGAAGAGCCGCAGACCCTGGAAGAGGTCGGCCGGCGGCTCAAGCTGTCCCGCGAACGCATCCGCCAGATCGAGGAGCGCGCCAAGCAAAAGCTGAAGTCGATGGCGCGCAGCCGCGAGTTGAGGGAGTTCTTGAGTTGAGTGCTAGGGAAAAGGAATCAGGGACGTGATGAGCCAGGGCAGCGCGGCATCCCATTTTTCCCGCGTGTTGATCGTGGATGATGCCGAGGCCATGCGGCTGGCTCTGGAGGATTGTCTCCGCCTTCAGGGCTACGAGGTCGTGGCGGCCGCCTCGGGCCGCGAGGCGCTGGACCTTCTGCGGTCGCAGCGCTTCGATCTGTTGCTCACCGACCAGGCCATGCCCGGGCTGTCGGGGTTGGAGCTCACCGAGGCGGTTGCCCGCATCCATCCCGACATCCCCATCGTCCTGCTCACCGGGCACAGTGATATCGAGCTGGCCAGGGACTCGCTCCGGCGCGGGGCCAGCGACTTCGTCACCAAGCCCGTCAACATCCGCGAGCTCCCCATCCTGATCGAGCGAAATCTGACCCGCCGCCGCCTCGAGGTGGCGCGCCTGAAGGAGCGGGAGGCCCAGGTGCTATTCGAAGCCATCAAGGCGCTGGCGTCCGCGGTGGACGCTAAAGATCCGTATACCGCCCGGCATTCGATGCAGGTCACCCGCCTGTCGCTGGCGCTGGCGGATGCGGTGGCCCTCCCCAGCGATGACCGGTACGTCCTGGAGCTGGCGGCCTGGATGCATGATGTGGGCAAGATCGGCGTGCCGGATCATATTCTCACCAAGCCGGCCCCCCTGACCCCCAAAGAGCTCGCCGTGATGAAGATCCATCCGGTGAAGGGGGGAGAGATCGTCGGACAGATCGAGGAGCTGGTCTTGGTGGCCGATGTCATTCGGCACCATCACGAGCGGATCGACGGGGACGGCTACCCGGACGGGCTGCGGGGCGAGGCCATCCCTCTGGCCTCCCGTGTCATCTTCATCGCCGATGCCTTCGACGCCATGACCGCCAATCGGAGCTACCGAATGGGTCTGGGGCGGGATTATGCCATGGCGGAGCTGGTTCGGCAGGCCGGCAGCCAGTTCGACCCGGACCTCGTGAGGGCGTTCGTGAATTCCGTGGACGTTGCCGCGATCCTGGATGGCCTCACCTGACCGTCGCGCCTTCGGCGGTGCGGCTCCTCCTTCGGTTTGCCCGCGCTTGTCGCCTTCTTGCCGGCTCCATTCCACGTCGAGTCATCGATCCTGGCCGAGCTCTCCGTGCGTCACGCGCCGCCTCCGTCGGCTGCGGTCCGGGGAAAGCCCTTGGTGCCCTTTGTGTGCTTTGATATACTTTTTCACGGTTGAGGAAGGTGCGGGGACGAAGTGGGAGCGGCTGGCCGAGGAGGAGTGGGACCTGCCAGACAATTTACGCGAGCAGGCCCGGAGGCCCCGAAGGGGGAGGGCTGTGTTGGGGGACGGTCGGCCAGCCCGGCAGACATTGCCGCCTTGCCCCGGGACAGGGCGCAGCCGGACGACGGCGCCTAGCAGGCCGCTGAAAAAGGCCCATCTGCGGAGACCCGTCCCTCGGACGGGTACCCCGCGCGCTCGCGCGGCGCTGCGACGTACGTGTGAGTACGCCTCGCGCCTGCACCCATCCTCACGGATGGGTACCCGGCGCGCCGCCTTGCTGTTCGACAGGCTCACGGTCCCGAGCGAAGTCGAGGGACATCTGGACCTTTTTGAGCAGCCTGGGCGAAGAGGAGTTTTTCAGGATCCTGCTGGGCTGCGGCGGGGAGGGGTGTGCACCGCGTGGGCGGCCGCCTGTTGGATTCTTCTTTCATGCGTGGCCGGGGAGCCCCGGGCGGCCACGGAGGATCCCTCCCTCATCCAGGCGCGGCGCCAGATGGTGGTCCAGCAGCTCCGAGGGCGCGATATCCGCGATCCGCGCGTCCTGGAGGCGATGGAAAAGGTCCCGCGCCATCTCTTCGTCAGCCCGTCGCTCGTATCCCAGGCCTACAGCGACCAACCCCTCCCTATCGGAGAAGGCCAGACCATCTCCCAACCCTACATCGTTGCCCTCATGACACAGCTTCTCGAGCTACGCGGCAGCGAGCGCGTCTTGGAGGTGGGGACCGGGTCGGGGTACCAGGCGGCCGTGCTGGCCGAGGTGGGGGCGGAAGTCTACACCATCGAGATTCGCCCGGATCTGGCGGCCAGCGCGGCGCGGCGCTTGCGCGCGCAGGGTTACGGGCGCGTGAGGGTGCGAGCGGGAGACGGATATCAAGGATGGCCGTCGGCAGCCCCCTTCGATGCGATCCTGGTGACGGCGGGGGCGACCCGCATTCCCCGGTCCCTGATCCGCCAGCTCAAAGAGGGAGGGCGCCTGGTCATCCCCGTGGGGACTCAGCCGGGCTTCCAGGAGCTGGTGGTGGGCCGGAAGGAGGGAGGATCGCTTGCCACGCGCTCCGTGGCGCCGGTGCGCTTTGTTCCCTTGAAAGAGCCGCCGCCCTGAGTCCCACGGCCTCGCCGATGGCCGGCGCGCACAGCGAGGCTCCATCCCGGCGCCGCTCCCCGGATGTCACGCCGGTGCGCCGTGCTTCCACAGCGATGCGCTGCGATTGCGGCGTCCGCGCGGACCGCGCATATTGTTGCATGCTGTGAGGAGGGGGTCTATGGCCAAGCCGTTCGCCGTGGAACTGGTTGAGGGCCAGCCGGTCACGGCCTTCTTCCTGATCAAGCACATCCAGCTTCGCCAGCGGCGGACGGGGGAGCGGTATCTGACCCTGGTTCTTGCCGACCGGACCGGCGAAGTGGCGGCCGTCATGTGGGAGGGCGCGGAAGGGGCGGCGGAAGCGCTGGGGGAAGGGGATATCGTCAAGGTCCAGGGCCTTCTGGGGACCTACCAGCGCGAGCGACAGATCACCGTCAGCCGATTACGGAAGGCGCTGGCCGAAGAAGTCTGCCCGGAGGATTTCCTGCCGCGCAGCGAATATGATCCGGCGCAGCTCCTGGACCGGCTTCGAGCGGTTGCCGCCTCCATACGGCAGCCTCACCTGCGTCGCCTGCTGGCCGCCCTGCTGGCAGATGAGCGACTGACTACGGCCCTGGTCGCCGCCCCGGCGGCCAAGAGCATCCATCATGCATTTCTGGGCGGCCTGCTGGAGCACACCGTCTCGGTCGTGGGCCTCTGCGAGCGGTTGGCCGAATATTATCCGGCCCTGGACCGAGACCTCTTGCTGGCCGCGGCGATCCTGCACGATCTAGGGAAGACGCGCGAGTTATGCTGGGAACGGACCTTCGACTACACGGACGCAGGCCGGCTGCTGGGCCATATTGCGTTGGGCGCATTTCTGGTGGAGGAGCGGATCCGCGCCGTTCCCGACTTCCCAGACGAGCTGGCGCAGCGGCTGCTACATTGCATCCTCAGCCACCACGGGGAGCTGGAATGGGGATCGCCCAAGCGGCCCAAGACCCTGGAGGCGATCGTCTTGCACCATGCCGAGAATCTGGACGGCAAGATCAACGGATTCCTCACCTTCGCCCGCCGGTACCCCGATCCCCAGCATCCGGGCTGGACGCAATACAACAAGGCACTGGATCGCTTTCTGTACTTCGGCCGAGAGACCCCGGAGGGGGAAGAGGAAGCTCTCGACGCCCCTTCCGCCCAGGAGGGGGCCGGAGCAAGTCCGCCGCCCCCGCGAGACGCCCATGATCCCGTTGAGGGATAGTATCCCCACACGCCGGACGCCGGTGGTGACCTATCTGATCATCGGTCTCAATACGTACGTGTTCTTCAAAGAGTACCTGCTCGGCGGCTGGGGCAGCCAGCGGTTTATCTTCTATTACGGCCTGATTCCCTGCGGGGTGACCGGAGCCTGCGAGATCGTCGGGCGGGCGTTCAGCTCCGAACTCACGCTACTGACCTCGATGTTTGTCCATGCCGGGTTCCTCCATTATGCTGGCAACATGCTGTATCTTTATATCTTCGGCAATAACATCGAGGACTCCATGGGGAGGCTCCGCTTCGCGCTGTTTTACCTCATCTCCGGACTGGGGGCCGCCTTCGCGCAGATCCTGGTGAACCCGGCCTCGCGCATCCCGATGGTCGGGGCCAGCGGCGCCATCTCGGGGGTGCTGGGGGCCTACCTGCTGCTCTTTCCCCGCGCACGCGTGCTGACCCTCATCCCCCTCGGATTTTTTACCCAGCTCATCGAGATCCCCGCGATGATCGTGTTGGGATTTTGGATCATCGTCCAGATGCTGAACGGCCTTGTGACCTACAATTTCGAGGGGGGCGGCGTGGCGGTATTCGCCCATATCGGCGGCTTCTTTGTCGGCATGCTGCTGGTGGGGCTCTTCAAGAGGCGAGGGGTCCCGTGGGGCTGGCAGCGGCGACGGATCTGGATCGGTTAGCGGCGTTCGGCATCCTGGTGGCGAGGATTGCGGATCGGGGCCAGCTGCGAGACTCGGCTGGTGTTCCTCGGCCGGACGCGTGCACGGGGAGCAGGGACGGCGGCTATGGTGCGTCTGACTCGGGAGGATTTCGAAGCGCTGGTATCCCAGGCGGTTGACTCCCTGCCGGCGAGATTTCTTCAACACCTGGAGAATGTCGAGATCGTGGTGGAAGATCGCCCGACTGCCGAGGATCTGGAGCTGGCCGGGATCCCCCTGGGGGGAACCCTGCTCGGTCTGTACCACGGGATTCCCCAGAACCAGCGCGGCAGCTGGTACGGGAATGTTCTCCCGGATAGAGTTGTGATCTACCAGAGGTCGATCGAGGCGATCGCCGGGACAAAGGCGGATGTCCGTCGCCAGGTTCGTATTACGATCATGCACGAAATTGGACACTACTTCGGCCTTCAGGAAGACGAATTGGCGGATGCGGGATACCAGTGAGGCCTCTGAAGTTTCTGGGCTATTTCGAGATTGAGCACGGATTCCTGCCGCAACCCCTCGTGCCGTGCCTGCCTCATCGGAACGCCTTTTGTGATCATCGGCATGAGATAGATCCGAATTTTGAGACGAGTTTAAATTTCAAGGCAATAAACTTTTTTATATGATGAATTAGATTCGATTTATTTTATAAGCAGCTGAAAATACAACATAAATTATTATAGGATTAACAACGAATCATAACCCGCTGAGAAAAGGGTTGAGAGAGTCCGGTCATGGCCCGACAGCAATGGATGCAGGGGGCTCATGAGAAATGGGATTGACGGGACGGAGGTCGGGGTCGCGTCAATGGGCTCCAAGGGGTGCGGCGGGTTGACAGGGAACGTTCGTGCCAGTACACTCCACCGAATCGTGACTTCGTTCGAGGATGGAAATGCAGCGCGGAAGAAAGAACGGAACCGCCTTCTACGAGCTTCGGTGCATCTCCTGCGGGAAGAAGGTTCGGGAGACGGAGAGCAGCACCCGCTGTCCGGACTGCCGGCGGCCGTTGGCCGTCCAGTATGATTACGACTACATTCGCTCCCGGCTGAATCGCTACTCTCTTCGCAACTCTCCGATCAAGGCCCTGAAATATCTCGATTTTTACCCCCTCTTGAATCTGGACCTCGTGGTGTCCATGAACGAGGGAGGGACTCCCCTGTATCGGTGCACCCGCCTGGCAGAGCGTTTGGGTCTCCGGTATCTGTACATCAAGAACGAGGGGGCCAATCCCACGGGGGTGTTCAAGGACCGTGGCAGCTTGGTCGAGCTGACCAAGGCGAAAGAGCAAGGGGCGCAGGCGGTTTGCGTGGCCTCCACGGGAAACATGGCGGCCTCCGTGGCGGCGTACGCTTCGGTGGCCGGGATTCCGTGCTATGTGCTGGTGCCTGAGGGTACGCCGATCGGAAAGCTGGCGCAGGCGCTGTCGTATGGTGCGCGCTTGCTTCAGGTGCGGGGAACGTACAATGATGCCGCCCGCCTCACCGAAGGCATGAGCGAGCGGCACGGCTTTTACCTGGCCGGCGATTATGCGTTTCGGGTGGAGGGACAGAAATCCCAGGCCTTCGAGATCATCGAGCAGCTGGACTGGAGATCTCCGGCTGCCGTCATCGTTCCGGTGGGCTGTGGAACGAATATTGCGGCGCTCTGGAAGGGCTTCAAGGAATTCTACGAGCTGGGGCTGATCGATCGGCTGCCGCGCATGATCGGCGTTCAGGCGGATGGATGCGCACCCATCGTTTCGGCTTTCCAGCACGGCGCAGATCAGGTCGTGCCGGTGGAAAAGCCCTATACCGTCTGCTCGGCGGTGGCGGCGGGGGATCCCGTGGACGGCGCCAAGGCGCTGGCGGCGCTGCGCGAGTCCGGCGGCTGCGCCGTGGTCCTTACCGACACCGAGATCCTGGAGTCCCAGCAGCAGCTCGCGCACCTGGAGAGCGTCTTCGTAGAGCCAGCGGGGGCCATTCCGATCGCCACCCTTCCCACTCTTCTCATGTCGGGCCGAATCCGTCCCGACGAAGAGATCGTCTGCCTGGCGACGGGGAATGGGCTGAAAGACCCCAGGGCGGCACTGCGGGTCCTACCCTCACCGGCTACCATCGAGCCGACGATGGCGGAAGTGGATAAGTTTCTCAGACTCCGATTGTACGAGATCCGGGCGGCGGGAGCGCGGGACGGGAAGCGAAGCCTCTTTGCCCAGATTCCCAGCCAGCGCCAGGTAGTCGAAACCGTTCGGCAGGAGCTGGGTGTCAAGCTGACGTTGGAGATCGCCCAGCGAGTCACCGCGCTGGTGACCGATTTTGTCAAGAAAGGCAAATCTACGACCAAGGGCGACCTCCAATATATTGTCGAGAATGTTCTGAAGGCCCTGTCAGAGCAGGCTCCGATCCTGCAGGTGGAGGATTTCCGCGTGACGACCTCGCTCAAGGGGCAGGCCGAGGCGAAGGTATGGATCGTTTTCGACGGCGAGCGGGTCCAGGCCGAGGCGGCGGGCGTGGGTCCGGTGGACGCGGTTGTCGGTGCGCTGAAGCGAGCTGCCGAGGGCCGGGGGAAACTGTTTGTCGAGTTGGTGGATTTTCAGGTCGAGATTAACTCTCCGGGCACGGATGCGTCGGTCGAGACCACGATCACCATGAGGGACGGCAAGAATACCCGTGTAGTGGCCACCGGGACCTCTCCGGATGTCATCGTGGCCTCCGTGAATGCATTTGTTGAAGGATACAACGCCCTGTGGGCGCGCCAGAAATCGTGATCCGGGCTTGCGATTCACCAGGGGTCACGAGCGTGCCTGGGGAGGCGCAGGGGTAAAACGGGCCGGGAATTTAGACTCCCGGCCCGCGCATTTACGGGCCAGGTGTGCCCGCATTTTCCGGGCCGCTGCGGCACGGCAGTCTTCCTAAGAAAATGGCATGCTTTCCGCATCACGCTCATATGGGGCCTGCGGTTCCCCCGGTCTTGCAGTCGTCCTGGGCGGGAAGCCGGGAGGCGCCCGGTACGGTATGTTCGGGAGATCGGGTAGAGCTTCGGAGCGGTGCGCTGTCCATGATATAATAACCCGGCGGCTGGAAGGGCCGGCCGGCGGCAGGGGCAGAGGTCCGGGACGCGTGTCGGGAGGATCGGCCGCATCTGGCGGGATCCGGTTGCGGCAGTCAGGGAAGTTATGGGAAAGATCTTGGCCATCGACTGGGGACGCGCCGTCCTGGGGCTGGCGGTCAGCGACGAGCTTGGATTCAGCGCCCATGCGGTGGCCAGTCTGCCGCGATCCGGCGATGCCGAAGATCTCCAGGCGATCGCCGCGTACGTGCGCAGCCTGGGGGTTGAGACGATCGTCGTCGGCCACCCGAAGAACATGGATGGAACGGTGGGTGCGTCGGCAGAAGCCGCGCAATCCTTCGCAGGGCTCTTGCGCGAGCGGCTGGGCCTGCCGGTGCATCTGTGGGATGAACGGCTCAGCACGCTGGCGGCGCAGCGGGCGCTGGCAAGCGCGGGGAAGCGGGGGCGCGCCCAGCGGGCGCTCGTCGACCAGGTGGCGGCGACAATCATCCTCCAGGGATACTTGGATCGTCAGCGACTGACGCGCGAGCGAGGAGAAGTCTGACGCATGCCTAGCGTTCTGTCCGAGCGCCTGCGGGGCTTCTGGCCGATTTTCCTGGCCCTCCTGCTGACCGCCGTCGGCGTCCGGACCTACCTGCAGACCGTCCCGATCCGGCCCCCCGGTGTCGATGGGACCGCCCGACGGGTTATCTATATCAAGCCCAAGACCGGCGTCCAGGAGATCGCCCGCACGCTCCGCGAGGAGGGGGTGGTCCGGAGTTCGTGGGCCTTCATGGCACTCGCCTACCTCCAGGGCTCGATGACGCGCCTCCACGCCGGGGAGTACGAGTTCAGCGTGGGGATGCCGCTTCTGGATGTCCTGCGGAAGCTGGAAGCCGGACGGGTGATCACCCACCAGGTCACCATTCCCGAAGGGTTCACCGCCCAGGATATTGCGAACCTCCTCGCCAGCGAGCAGCTGGTGGATCCCGATCGATTCATGGCGCTGGTGCAGGACGGCCAGTTCGTGGAAAGCCTGGGCCTGCCGGGCGAGACCCTCGAGGGCTATCTCTTTCCCGACACCTATCGTCTCACGCGGGGGATGAGCGAGGAGGAGATCCTGCGCCTCATGGTCGCCCGCTTCCGCCAGGCCCTGCCGCGCGATTTCGCGGCGCGGGCGGAACGCCTGGGGCTGGACGTTCACGAGGCGGTGATCCTGGCCTCGCTGATCGAGAAAGAGGCCACATTGAACAGCGAGCGGCCGGTCATTGCCGCGGTCTTCTATAACCGGCTGCGGCGGAACATGCCGCTGCAATCCGACCCCTCTGCGGTCTATCGCGTCTCGGGGAGCAAGCGCTACGTCACCGCGCGGGATCTCCAGCAGGAAAGCCCCTACAACACCTACCTGCACACCGGGCTGCCTCCCGGTCCTATCGCCAATCCGGGGCTGGCCTCCCTGCTGGCGGCGGCCAATCCGGCCCATACGTCCTATCTCTATTTCGTTGCCAAGAACGACGGATCGCACTATTTTTCCCACACGCTGGATGAGCATGCGCGAGCCGTCCGTCTGTACCAGGGGGCCGAGAAGGGCCGCTAGGGCGCGGGCTCGGCGGAGATCGGGAGGCGAAGTCTCTGGCCGCAATTCACCGGACGAGGATGCTGCGAGGGGCGGAGGGTTGGATGAAACGAGTGACCGGGGTCATGCTCCTGGGGTTGCTGCTGGCGGCGGTGGCCGCCTGTACCGGACCGGAGGCCGAGCGGGACAAACAGGGGTCGGGCCAGCTCCATTACGACATCGGGGTGGGCTCGCTGGCCGAGAATAATCTGAGCAAGGCCATCGATGAGCTCCGGGCGGCGGTCCAGGCGGATCCGCGCAACGCGCGATACGACTATGCGCTGGGCAACGCGTACTTGCGAAACCAGCAGGCGGACCAGGCCATCCTGGCATTCCGGAAGGCCGTGGAGCTGGATCCGCGCCTGTCCGACGCGTACGACGATCTTGGCGTGGCTTATATGATGCAGGAGAAGTGGGATCCTGCCATTGACGCGTTCCGGAAGGCCCTGGCGAACCCGCGCTATCTGACCCCCGACCGAACCTACATGCATCTGGGCACGCTCTACTACATCCGCAAGCAGTACGAGCTGGCGGATGAGATGTTTCGGAAGCTGCTGGATATTGCGCCGCAGTCCCCGGACGCCCATTTCTGGCTGGGGCGGACCTTCCTGGCGCAGGGCAAGTTGAAAGAGGCTCAGGACGAGCTCCAGAAAGCGATCGGGATCGACGGGATGGTCCCCATCTTCCATCTTGAATTGGGGGCGGCGCGCATGCGGGCCGGCAACGCGGCGGGAGCTCGGACGAGCTTCGAGCGCGTGATCGAGCTCAGCCCGGCGAGCGTCGAAGCGGCTCAGGCCCGGCGCTACATGCAAGAGTTGAAATAGGCGGTCCCTCCGACGCCGCCGGGGGCGCGCCTCCTGCGTGACAGGTGCTCCCCCGGTCAGATGGTGCTGAAGGGCAGGGAGAGGGCGGCGTGGGCAGGGACGCGGGGCGACAATCCGGATGGTCGGACCACCTCGAGCGGCTGGCACGAATCATCCCCGGCCTCGGCCGGTACCAGGACCGTGAGGGCCTCCGCGAGACCGACAAGCGGGTCCGGACGCATCTCGCCGACCGGCTCGACGACACGAGGCGCGTTCTGGGCGAGAGCCAGCGACGCGTGGCGGAGGGGCGCAATCTGGATCGCGTACCGGCCATGGAGCGGATCGGCCGCCGTCTGGGGACCCTGGCCGACCGCATCCGCTACGCCAGCTACGGCTTCGCCGGCGTCTTCGATCTGCAGAAGGTCCGGGAGACCGAGCTTCTGTCGCTGCACCGGCTCGACGTTGCGCTGGCGGACGCCGCCCCCGTCCTGCAGGAGCGTATCCGGGGACTGGCGGCGGCCGGGGAGTCTGGTTTCCCGGAGGCCCTGCTGGCAACCGAGGAGGCATTGAACCAGTTCGAGGAAAAGCTGGATCGACGCGAGCGGGCGGCAGGCCGCCTGTAAACGGGAGGTCCCATGAGCGTGGCCCTGGAAGTCATCGAGTGGTTGGATCCAGACGGTCGGCTGCTCGTGCACCGCTTTCCCGAGGAGGGCTCCACGGACATCAAGATGGGGGCCCAGCTCATCGTCCGCGAGAGCCAGGCCGCCGTCTTCTTCCGCGACGGCAAGGGGCTGGACGTCTTCGGCCCTGGCCGCCACACACTGTCCACCCTGAATCTCCCGATTCTCACCCGGCTGCTGAGCCTCCCCTGGGGTTTCACCAGCCCGTTCCGGGCCGAGGTCTACTTCGTCAACTTGCGGGTCTTCACCGAGTTGAAGTGGGGCACCCAAGAGCCGGTGGCCTTCAAAGACAAGGAGCTGGGCCTGGTCCGCCTGCGGGCCTTCGGCATCTTCACGGCGCGCGTCACCCAGCCTCTCCTGTTCGTAAATACGCTGGTCGGCACCCAGGGTGCCTACACGTCGGATCAGATAGACACCTATCTCCGGGAGGTGATCGTCTCGCGGCTGAACGACTTCCTGGGCGAGCACATGGAGACGATCCTTCAGCTGCCGAAGCAGTACGATGAGATCGGTGCGGCGGTGAAGGCGCGGCTGCAGGACGACTTTCACCGCTACGGGCTGGAGTTGATCGATTTCTTCATCAATGCCATTACGCCCCCTCCCAACGTCCAGCGGATGATGGACGAACGCTCCGGAATGGCCGCGGTGGGCAACCTGGACGACTTCATGAAATACAAGGCCGCCAAGGCGCTGGGAGATGCGGCGGCGGGCATCGGGAGCGGGGGGGCCGGTGCGGGCGGGGCGGGCCTGGGGATGGGGGCCGGTCTGGGATTCCTGCTGCCCGGGATGCTCTACCGAACGCTGCGACCCGAAGACGCGGACCCCCAGCGCATCCAAGAGCGCGGCACGGTCAATTGCCCCAAGTGTCATGCCGAGGTTCCATTGACGGGACGCTTCTGCCCCGCCTGCGGGAACCAGATGGTGGTGGCCAACAAGTGCCCTCGCTGTGGCGAGAACGTGACCGCCGAAGCGAAATTCTGCCCCGCCTGCGGCGTGAATTTGAAAGAGACGTTCGCCTGTCCCCACTGTCGCGCGACGCTTCCGCCCGGAACGAAGTTCTGTCCGAGCTGTGGTGAATCCGCGGTTCCACCGGCGCCGTGAAGATTCCCTGCCCCCAATGCGGGGGCGAGGTCGTGCCCCAGGAGGCCGCAGGATTCGTCGTCTGCCCCTTCTGCGGCACCGGCCTGGTGCTGGACCTGACCGGCGTCCGGCGCCACTTCCTGTACCGCCCCCGCCGGGCCGTGGCGGATGTGCTGCCCCTCCTGCGGCGCTGGTGCGATGCGCACGCGTTTCCGCGCCTCTCCTCGCTTTCTTCCCCCCGCCTCACCTATTATCCGTTCTGGCGCTATGAAGGTCGGGGCCGCCCCAGGCTCATTCCGGGTTGGACGACGCTGGAAGGGCGGTGGACGGCAGTTGCCGCACCCGAGGCAGAGCAGGTGCTGTTCGACCCCTCGAGCGTGGGCGGGGCGCGCGTGGTGGAGGCCGATGTCGCCGAGCTCGCCGCACGCGCGCGCCTTTCGGGAACGGAGGATGCGGGGGCCGGCGACCTCGTGCACGTGCCCTTTTACGAGCTGACGTTCGCAATCGGCGACAGCCGGATGGACGCCGCCCTGGACGCTTGTTCGGGCCAGGTCTATCCTAGGCAGCTTCCGCCCAATCTCGATCCCCGGGGGGGAGGCGGCCGGGGGGGCGCTGACCTCTGGACGGGCCTGCTGGGGTTCGCCGTGATGGTGCTGGAAGCGGTGATTTTCCCCACCACGTGGAGCGCCGCCGTGGCGGTCGGGCTCACCGCATGGGCGTTGTACTGGCTGCTGGCCTGTGCCGACGCGGGAGCGGCCTGACCGCTGCCTCGGCCGCCCCCGGGCGCCGTCCGGGGGGCTTCCGTGCACACGAGGGAAAAAGGACGGGACGACCGTGGGGCTCAACCATCTCGGATGCCCATCCTGCGGGGGGACGCTGACCGTGGCCGAAGGCCAGCGGACGATCCGCTGCGCCTACTGTGGGGGCGAGCACCTGGTCCTCGTTCCGGGGGCGGTTCCTCGTTACGCTGTGTCCCCGGAGATCGATCGGGAAGGTGCCCGCGCCGCAGCGGAGCAGGTCCTGCGCCGGCCGGTCCTTCCCCGTGCCCTGCGACGGCGGGGGCGGATCCAGGAGGTGGCGCTGTGCTACGCCCCCTTCTACGAGTTCACCGGGACCCGCGTCGGGACCTTCCGCCTCCAGGTGGCCGAGCGGCGGCCGACGCGGGACCCGGCAGCCGATGAGCCCGACCCCGCGCAGCGGCTCCAGGAGGTACCGGCCGAGCGGACCGACACGCGGGTTATCCAGCAGGGGTATCTCCGGGTGGAGCCCGCCTGCAGCCTGCCGGAGCTGGGGACGGCTCGGATCCCGCTGGCAGAGCTGCGTCGCGGGCGCCGGCCGGTGGGCCTGGAGCCGTTCGACCTGGTGGAGCTCCAGCGCCGGGCCGTGGTCTTCGCCCCGACCCAGCCGATGACCGGCTTCGTCGAGGACTCCCAGCGGCACATCCAGGCCGCAGGGGACAAGACGCGGATGGTCGAGGGCCAGGCCAAGGTTCTCTACTATCCCGTCTGGCAGGCCCGCTATCGCTACCAGGGCCGCCCCTACGAGATTGCCGTTGACGGGGTAAGCGGGGCGGTCCTGGCCGCCCGGGTCCCGCGGAGCATCGGGCTCGCGACGGCCCTGGCGGTGGGCATCCTGGCGGTGGGCGCCCTGTGCGTCGGCCGTCCGGCCCAGGCCTTCGCACGGCGCATGGCCATCCTGGGAGGCACAAGCGGTCGGCTTTTCGGATGGGTAGGCTGCCTGGGATGGGTGCTCCTGGGCGGAGCGGTCGTCTGCGTCGTGGCCTGGACTGCCTGGAAGGTGGCCGGGCGGGGCGGCGACCTGTTCCTGGACGAAGGGCCAGCCCCCCCTCCGTCGGACGTGACGCCAGGGGGCCGCGAGCCCGGACAGAGCTGACATGGACCAGCCGACGATTTTGCCTCTCCGCTGCCCGGGGTGCGGCGACCTGCTTCTCGGGCTCCAGCACGACGCGGTGTTCTGGTGCCGGGGCTGCGGCACCCCCCAGGAGGTCATCGGTACAGAGCTGGTCGGGCGGCGGGGCAGCCGGGCGCGGGCGGATGCCGAGCCGGCCGACCGGATCGTGCACTTGCCCATATGGGCGCTTCGCGTGAGCTACACGCTCCAGTGCGAGGATCGCCAGCGTGCGGCCCTGATGCGGCAGGTTCCTCCGATCGAGTGGGTGTACGTCACCGGCTTCATGCTGCATAATGCCTGGTACTTCGGGGATCCGGGGATGGTCTTCACCGAAAAGCGGGTGACCCTGCAACCGCCGGAAGCCGCGGACAAACCGCAGCCGGCGATCGGATGCACGCGCGGCCTAGAGGCCGCCCGGGACTACGTGGAGCCCCACCTGCTCGCCATCATCGATCGGCGGGTGGATGTCGCGGGGCTCACGCTGCAGTGGAATGTGAGCGACGCCGTCCTCTGGGCGGTGCCGTTTCACGACGAGGGGAAGATGCTACGGGACGCCATTGTGGGCTGGCGCTTCCCGGCGGCGGCCGTGACCGGCATCGGGTCCATCCGGGGCCATGCCGGGGGCGGCGGCGATGCACGATGACGACCACGCGGGCGGATCTGGTCGGTCTCCTGAGCTCGGAGATGGAAGAGCTCCTGGCAGAGCTGGGAAAGCCGCGCTACAAGGGGCGGCAGCTGTTCCAGTGGGTGCATGCGCGCCGGGCCGTGGCTCTCGATAGTATGACGGATCTCTCCAAGCCGCTGCGGGTCCTCCTGGCAGAGCGCGTCAGCATCGGCCGCCCCGAGCCGGTGCGGGGCCAGCGGGCCGGGGACGGCACGCGGAAATTCCTGCTTCGCCTGGCGGACGGGGAAGAGATCGAAAGCGTCCTGATCCCCGACGAGGGCCGCCTCACCGCCTGCATCTCGACCCAGGTCGGCTGCCCTCTGGCCTGCCGCTTTTGCCTCACGGGTCTCATGGGAATGCGGCGGAATCTGCGGGCGTCGGAGATCGTCGGCCAGGTTTTGTGCCTGCAGGACCAGCTGGAGGAGGGGGAGAGGATCTCGAACATCGTCCTGATGGGGATGGGAGAGCCGCTTCTGAACTTCCCCGAGGTCGAGCGCGCAATTCTGATTCTCTGCGATTCTCATGGGGCCGATTTCTCGCCGCGCCGGATCACCCTGTCCACCGCCGGGCATGTCCCCGGCATCCGGAAGCTGGCCGCGTCCAATCTGGGGGTCAACCTGGCGGTGTCGCTGAGCGCCACGACCGATGCGGTGCGCGATGCCATCATGCCGATCAACAAGCGCTGGTCCCTGGCAGAGCTGCTGGAAGCCTGTCGTGCCTATCCGATCCCCAGCCGGCGGCGCCTCACGTTCGAGTACGTCCTGCTGGATGCTGTGAACGACTCGCCCGAAGACGCGGGGCGGCTGGTCCGGCTGCTGCACGGCATTCGCTGCAAGATCAACCTCATCCCCCTGAACGCCTCCCCCGATCTTCCCGACCGGCCCCCGCCCCCGGCGCGGGTGGCGGCCTTCCAACAGGTGCTCCTGGATAAGGGCTTCACAGCCACGGTCCGGGAGAGCCGCGGTTGGGAGATCTCCGCCGCCTGCGGTATGCTCCGCATCGACCAGGGCAAAATATGAACCGCCAAGACGCCAAGGCCTTCAAGGTCGAGCCAAGCAAGGATGTGGACGAACTAGCTCGATCGGTGATCGGGGCAGCAATCGAGGTGCATCGGCACCTTGGGCCGGGGTTTCTCGAAGGCGTATACGAGGAAGCGCTCGTAGTTGAACTGAGTCTCCGCTCGATCCCCTTCGAAAGACAGTTGCCCGTCCCGGTTCACTACAAGACGCACCGTGTGGGGAAAGGGCGTGTCGACCTGCTGGTGGGAGGTGAGCTTCTGGTGGAGTTGAAGGCAGTCGATGCGCTTGCTCCGATCCATAAAGCGCAGGTGATTTCGTATCTTAAGGCTATGGGATTGCATCTTGGTCTGCTCATCAACTTCAACGCATCCGTCCTCAAAGATGGAATACAACGAATTGTCCTTTCCTGATCTAGCCCATGGAATCCTTGGCGCCTTGGCGGTTGTTCGTAAGTATTCCTTGACTCTCCATGGGAGTTTTCGTAGTATACCTCCGCGGGGTGGAGCAGTCCGGTAGCTCGTTGGGCTCATAACCCAAAGGTCGCTGGTTCAAATCCAGCCCCCGCAACCAAATAAAATCAATGGGTTACGCGAATTTCGCGGAACCCATTTTTTGTTGGAAAATGCCCAGCCGGCCCATGTTCCGTTTCTTCCTGCTTGTGAATTTCTGAGTCGGGGTCGCGAAACAGTACTGCCATAGCCCGTAGGCAATTAACGGGTACCGTCAGCGCCGATCGCCACGGCACCATAGGCTCGCCCAGCTGCCCACCTCACGTCTTACGAATTGCGGGGGCAACACCCGCCATCCTTGAAGAAAAAGTTGAGGGCGGTTCTTTTTCCTGCAAACCCAGGCCCCATATCCTTCACCCACAGTCTCCTTACAAGGCTGCTTTAGCTCTTACCCAAACATCTCCCTGAGCTCCTGCCATAGTTTTTCAGGATCATCACATAGGTCGATCAAGCTAACTCCAAGACTATGCGGGGACCTTCCGCGACGACGGCCGAAGGCCGTGTGCTACAAGGGCTTAGTTTTCAGCGGTCATGCCGATCTCGGCATGACTGATGAAGCCTGGTCACTTTCAACGTGGCGCTTCCAGCCTTGCGGCTACCGGGTGGAGGCTGTCCCGCTGCTCGGCCGGAAAAGCGCCAAGAAGGGCCTCACCGTGGAGGAAGGGGAAGCGGTGTGCAGCCGAGGAGACTGCCCGATTCTCTCGCCCACGATCGCTCCATCCACCGGACATCCACCGGACAGCTATTGACAGGCGCGCACGAAACCGATAGGTTCAACCAGTACCTCGTCTCCTGTGAGCGGACCCCCGGAAGAGGTGTCGCCAAAACTTATAAACACAGCAACGTATGACCCCGAAAACAGTGTCTGAGTTCTGTAGTTTGCGTGATCGAGAGGAGGAGGGGCTACCCCATGCCGAGCCTACTTCGCCTTCTGATCCTCGAAGACAGTCCGACTGACGCCGGGGTGATGGTACGCCACCTCCGGGAAGCCGGCTACGCCCCCGACTGGCAACGGGTGGAAACTGAGGCGGAGTTTCTCGCCCACCTCGAACCCAACCTCGACCTTCTCCTCATCGACTACACCCTGCCGGACTTGAAGGGCCGTCGGGCGCTAGAGATCCTGCGCGATCGAGGCTGGGAGATTCCGTCTATCATCGTCACCGACACCGTCAGTGACGAGAGCGCGCTCGAATTCTTGCAGCTCGGGGCGGTTGACTACCTTCTCAAGGATCGCCTGACCCGTCTCGGCGCAGCCGTCCGACGTGCCCTCGCCCAGCGGACCACGCAGCGCGAGAGGGTAGCGGCCGAAGCAGCCTGGCAAGCGAGCGAGGCCCGCCTGCGCTTCCTCGCCGATGTGGTGGAGAAAAGCTCGCAGCCGTTCGAGGTCGGCTACCCGGATGGGCGCGTGGGGATCTGTAACGCCGCGCTATGCACGCTACTCGGATACAGCCAAGCCGAATTGCGGGCGCTGGACTGGTCGCGCGATCTGACTCCGCGCGAATGGCGAGTATCCGAAACAGAGCGGCTGGCCGAATTACGACGCACGGGGCAACCGGTGCGCTACGAGAAGGAGTGCCTCCGAAAGGATGGCTCGCGCATCCCGGTGGAAGTTCTGGTGCATCTCGCCCGCGATGCCGCCGACAGCCCACCCTATTACTACGTGTTTCTCACCGACCTCACCGAACGCAAGCGGGCAGAGCAAGCCACGGCCGAGCGCACACGCCAACTCGAAGCGGTCCACGCCAGCACAACGCAGATCACCCAGGAGTTAGGCCTCTCCACTCTTTTGCATCTCATCATCTACCACGCGACGGAGTTGACGCGCGCCGTTTCGGGGGTGGTCTACCTCTGGGACGGAGCGGCGCAAAGCCTTTCGCCACGGGCCTGGCGCGGCTATGGGGACTGGGTGGGGAGCGTGCATCTCGCACTTGGCCAAGGTCTTACCGGGGTCGTCGCAGAACGCCGCCAGGGGATGATCATCAATGATTACCAGACCTCGCCGTATGCACACCCGCTCTTTCTGGCACGGACCGGGATCACCGCCGCTGTTGCAGAACCCCTCCTATTCAAGGACAGGCTCATGGGTGTTATCGTGGTCAGCGGTGAGGGGACTGGCCGACGCTTTACGGAGCAGGATCGCAGCATCCTCGCGCTCTTCGCCGCCGCTGCGGCCATCGCTATCGAGAATGCGTGGCTGTTCGCCACAGAGCAGGAGCGGTGGATGCAGGTTGAGGCGGTCCGGACCGTCTCTGTGGAGATTACTCGCGAGCTGGACCTCACCGCCCTGCTCCGGCTCGTGACGCAACGCGCTGTCGAGCTGTTGGCGGCCACCTCGGGAACGCTGTTCCTGTGGCAGAGCGAGGCCCAGTTGCTCGCCCCGCGGGCCCAGTATGGCCTTGGCGACTGGCCGGCGGATCTGCCCTTGCGGCTCGGTGAGGATGTAGCCGGGGCGGTGGCCGAACGGCGCGAGGGTTTGATTGTCAACGAGTACCGCACGTCTCCGTACGCGCTTCCGGTTGTCCTGGAGCACAGCGGGGTCACTGCCGTTGTCGCCGAACCATTGGTATACTGGGATCGACTCCTGGGAGTCATTGCGCTCAGTGATCGAAGGCCGGGCCGCTCATTTACGGAGGGCGATCGCCGCCGCCTCCGCCTCTTCGCCTATCCCGCCGCCATCGCGATCGAGAACGCGAGACTCTTTCAATCCCTGAGCGATCAGCGAGCGCTCCTGCGGTCTCTGAGTGGTCGGCTTGTCGAGACGGCCGAAGGCGAGCGACGGCAGCTGGCGCTGGAGCTCCATGATCAGGTCGGACAGAAGCTGACGGTGCTCGGCCTTAACCTAGGCATCCTGCGGACACATCTGGCCGACCCTGGAAATGTCACGCTCCTCCCCCGCCTGGATGACTCGATGAAGCTTGTTGAACAGATCGCCGAGCGTATCCAGGACGTCATGGTCGAACTGCGGCCGCCCGCGTTAGACGAATTCGGCCTCATGGCCGCGCTCCGGTGGTATGGGAAGCAGTTCGCCTCTCGATCCGGGATCGGCACCCAGGTCAGGGGCGAAGAGCCCTTGCCCCGCCTGAGCCCCTCGGTCGAAATCGCCCTCTTCCGCATCGCCCAGGAGGCCATGACCAACGTCGTCAAACACGCCCAGGCGACCCAGGTGTCCGTGGTTCTGGAGACGGAGGAGCACCGGGTGCGGCTGAGCATTGCCGACGACGGGGTCGGTATCCGTACAGCGCAGTCACTTGGGGCCAACCGCCAACATTGGGGGCTGCTCGGAATGGAGGAGCGCGCCCAGGCGATCGGGGGTCGGTATCGGATTGAGTCACAGCCGGGCGGGGGCACGCGGATCATCGTGGAAGTGGCTCGATGAAGATTCGCGTGTTACTAGCCGATGATCACGCGCTCGTGCGGGACGGATTGCGGGCCTTATTGGAGACCCAGCCGGACCTCATGGTGGTCGGTGACGCGGCCACGGGGCGCGAGGCCGTGACCGCTGCCGCGGCTCTTCGCCCCGACGTCGTCCTCCTAGATATTGCCATGCCCGATCTCAACGGGATCGACGCCGCCCGCCGGATCCGTGAAATATGCCCGTCCGCGCGGGTCGTCATCCTCTCGATGCACTCGACTGCCGAACACGTATTTCAAGCGTTGCAAGCCGGTGTGCACGGCTACCTGCTGAAACAGTCCGCCGGCGCCGAAGTCATCGATGCCATCCGTGCGGTCCAGGCCGGCCGTCGCTACTTGAGCGAGAAGATCTCGGAAGCGGTCATCGAGGACTATATCCGCTACCGCGAGGTCGGCGATACGAAGAGCCCACTGGCACACCTCAGCAGCCGCGAACGCGAAATCCTCCAACTCATCGTCGAAGGCAAGTCGCGGTCCGAGATCGCCGCCGCTCTATCGCTCTCGGTCAAGACCGTCGATACCTACCGCAGCCGGTTGCTGGATAAGCTGGGGATCACCGACATCCCAAGCCTCGTGAAGTTGGCGATGCAGCACGGATTGACTCCGTTGCCCTGATATCCGGCCAGGGACACCGAACCCCTCACTCAATCGGCTGGCCTCTCACCCCTCTTTTTCAAACTCTTCCTACACGCGTGTCCGGCGGCTTCCGATAGACGCAGGATGCGGCCGAGCCTATATTCCACCTGGGGCTGTCTGACCACCACTTCTGCCAAAGGAAGGGTAATGCGCCCAACGATTCTGATCGTGGAGGATCAGGAACCAGTCAGGCGACTGTTAGGAGAATGGCTGGGGAGCGTGTTCCCGGGCGTCGAGGTGGTAGGGGCATCCAGCGGCGAGGAGGGGGTCGCGTCCGTCCAGACGCGGGCTCCCGGGGTGGTCCTGATGGACATTGGCCTCCCTGGGATGAGCGGGATCGAAGCCGTCCGGCGGATCAAGGCGGTGGCGCCGCACACGCGGATCGTGATGCTCACGGCGCTGAATGACGAGGTGCATCGGCGGGAGGCCTTTGCCGCCGGAGCCAGCGCCTACGTGCCGAAGGGGCGGATCCGGACCGAATTGATCCCGGTGATGGCCGGGCTGTTGACTTCCGACTCGGCACTTGCACCCGACGATAGAAATGGGGCCGACCCTTGCCGGTGAGTATCGGGAGAGTGTGGCGCGCCAGAAACAGCCGGAATAGGACAGGCCGCAGCACCGTGGGAGGGTTCTGCATGGCTTGGAGCCTAACTGTGTTCGATTCTCTGTATCCTTGGCGCGATCGAAGTGATCAGTCGTGAATGGTCGGTTGCCCTTGGCCGTCTGGACCGACCACCATCGTCTCCCCAGGGAATGGGGAATGAATCCGAGCCGAGCCAAGGGGCTCACGGGTCCCAAGATGACTGAGCCAAGACCAAAGGTTCTCGTTGTGGATGACGAGCCGAACATTCGTTGGCTTCTGGCAGAGGTCCTCGAGCCTCACGGATTCCAAGTAGTGCCAGCAGAGGCTGGCCGAGTCGCCCTGGAACACGTCGCGAGAGAGCCTCCTGCCGCCGTGATCCTCGATCTCATGATGCCCGGGATAGACGGGATGCAGACCCTTGCGCGACTGAAGGAGATCGCCCCCCGGGTTCCGGTCATCATGCTCACCGCCCACGGGAACGTCCCCTCGGCGGTCGAGGCTATGAAGTGCGGGGCATTTCACTTTGCCACCAAGCCTTTCCGAAATGACGACTTGCTCCTCCACGTCCAGCGGGCGGTCGAGCACCATCACCTGTTGACCGAAATTGAGGCGCTTCGAGGCCACCGCACGGCGGAAAGCTTCCTCAAGAAAGTGATGGGGCCGAGTCAAATGGTGGACAAGCTGGCTCAAGAAGTTGACAAGGTGGCGTCGTCGAATCTGTCGGTACTGATCCAAGGAGAGACCGGAACAGGGAAGGAACTGGTGGCCCGGTGCATCCACCAACTGAGTGCCCAGCGCGAGAAGCGCTTCGTCGCGTTGGATTCCGGTGCTATTCCTGAGACCCTGATCGATTCGGAGCTGTTCGGACACGAGAAAGGCGCGTTCACCGGGGCACACCGGGCGCACGAGGGGGTCATCCGGTTCGCCGACGGGGGGACTCTCTTGCTCGATGAGATCTCCAATCTTTCTCCCTTCACCCAGGCGAAGCTACTGCGGGTCCTGCAGGAGAAGCAGGTGCTCCCCGTAGGTGGCACCCAGGCGGTCCCGATCAATGTCCGATTCCTCGCCGCCTGCAACGTCTCGCTGGAGAAAGAAATGAAGGCTGGCCGGTTCAGGCAGGACCTCTTTTTCCGGGTGACGGAATTCCTCATCGAGCTGCCAGCGCTCAGGGGGCGCCGTGAGGATGTTCTGTACTTGGCGAATCGCTTCCTAACTGAAATCAGCCTGGAACTCAAGAAGCCGTCACGAGGGATCTCGGAGGGGGCGGCCCAGCTCCTCCTCCAATACCCGTGGCCGGGAAATGTTCGGGAGTTGAGGAACACTATCCGCCGAGCTGCCGTCCTCGGCGCCGGCTTCATACTGCCAGAGCATATTCTGCTCTCGGGTGCCAATGGAGATGAGTCCGCGTTAAGCGAACCGCCACAGCATGAACTCCCTGGTTTCTCACTGAGGAAGGCAAGGGAGTGCGCTAGCGCCGAAGCCGAACGACGGGTGATCCGCCAGGCTCTCTTGGCGGCTCAGGGGAACAAGAGCGAGGCAGCCCGACTGCTGAAGACTGATTTCAAGACGCTGCATCTCAAAATGCACCGCTACGGGATCTCGGCGCAGGACTTTAATGGAGCTTAGCGATTGCTCCAGGCCGCTCGCTCCAGACACCATTCGCCCATCGGCAGGGCCACGGCCCGGAAGGGGGCCGAGCATCTGCACTATGGTGTTTCCTCCAGAGGGCTGGCATCCCGCCTAGGGGCTGAGCGGCTATTGTGGATCGACCGTCTCCTCTATCGCCCCCATATCTTGGGCGCAGTCGAAGCAGTGCCGCAAATGGTAGCGCCGTCAGTCGGTCGTCCCACCTGGGGCGCTTCGGCATCAGACTTGCCTCTCCTCTTTCGCACAATCTTCCGGTGCGGGTCAGAGCGAGGGAAACAGTGCCCACTGTCGAGCGACGGACAAGCCTTCGGCTGGGAAAGCGCACGGCCCCTGAGAGCCGGAATATCCCGCTGGAGGTGCTGACCCACCTTCCCGCGTCCATTCTGATCATTGCCTCGAACCTGGAGATCACGTTTGCCAACCGGAACTTCCTGGTCAAGTCGCGGAAGGAAGAGCACGAGGTCATCGGACGGCAGGTGCGGGAGATCTTCCCTCCGGTGATTCTCCGCTGGACGCACCTCGAGCGGCGCATTCGGAAGGTCTGCGAAACCGCTCTCCCGTTTGACGGCGGAGAAATGGAGTATCGCGCGCCGGGCCTTGCCCGTCGCGTTTACTTCTTCAGCTTGACGCCCCTCAATGCGAACGACGGCCAAGTGACGAGCGTCATGCTCTTCATGGATGACGTGACCGAGAAGAAAAGCCTGGGGGAGCGCATCCGGGAAGTGGAACGGCATCTCGCCAGTGTGGTGGAGAGCGCCCACGACCTCATCATCTCCCTGTATGCGACCGGCGCCGTCATGACTTGGAACGCCGCCGCCGAGCGGATCCTGGGATTCTCCCCTCCGGAGGTTGTCGGGAGGCCTTTTGCCGACCTCCTCTCCCCGGCAGACTCTTCCGCGCTTGCCACCCTCTTCTCCACGCTGAACGGGGAGGCCAGCGTCCCTGAATTCGAGACGGCCACGAAGGCGAAGAACGGACGGGAGCTTTTCATCTCCTGGCGCTTCTCGGCCATGCACGACGAGGATGGCCGGGTAGCCGCGCTGGTGGGGGTGGGGCGGGACCTCACGGAGAAGCGCCAGCTGGAGCTCCGGATGATCCAGTCGGCCAAGATGGCGGCCCTCGGTGAAATGGCCGGCGGCGTCGCGCACGAGATGCGGAACCCGCTCGCCATCGCCTCGTCCGCGGCGCAAATCCTCCTCAAGCGGGGAGATGATTGCCGCCTTCGGCAGGAGTGTGCCGAGAAGATCCACATGGCGGCGGGCAGGGCTGCGGTCATCATTGAAAACCTGTTGCGATTTGCGCGACCGTCGGAAGGGGAAGCGGAGCGCGTGGATGTCAACGCTGCGGTAGAGGAAACCCTCTCGTTGATCGGGTACCAGGTCTCGCTTCAATCCATCGAGGTGGAGAGACGACTTGCCCCCAGGCTCCCGAGGGTGAAAGGCAACAAGAACCAGCTGCAGTGGGAAGGGAACAGGGCTCGGCCTGTCGATTGCCTACAGCATTGTCCAGCAACACGGAGGAGCAACCGTGGTGGAGAGCGAGCCAGGGAAAGGCTCGACCTTTACTGTTACTTTACCCGCCATCAGCGGAGAGTAAGGGAAATGCTCGAGGTCTTGGTGGTCGATGACGAGGAAGACATCTGCTGGGCCTTGGAGAATGGCTTGGCGGATGAGGGAGTGCACATCACCCGCGTCCTCCGAGCAGAGGATGCCATCGAAGCTGTCCGGGTGGGGAGATTTGACGCGGCCATCATTGACGTCAAGCTTCCCGGCAAGAGCGGGATCGAGGTCTCCCGCGTTATCCGGCAACTCGCACCACAACTCTCGATCGTGATGATTTCGGGTTTCCACTACGAGGAGGATCAGCCCATCCAGGAAGGGCTGCGGCGCGGAGATTTCCAAGGCTTCATGAGCAAGCCCTTTGAGCTCGATGACCTCTCGGCGTTCCTGCGGCAGGTCGTCAAGGAAGCCGGGAGTGGCCCCTCCAGCTGGCGATCGGCCAGGGGGGGCAACCCGAGAGGAGGTGAGTGAGCATGGCAGTCGAGAAGACCATCGCATCGTCCAGTTTGGTGGAAGTCGTGGATCGGATCCTGGACAAGGGTGTGGTCATCGATGCCTGGGTGCGGGTGTCCCTGGTGGGCATCGAGCTCCTGGCCATCGAGGCCCGGGCCGTGGTGGCGTCCGTGGAGACGTACCTCAAGTACGCTGAGGCCATCGGCCTGACCGCCACCGCCGCCGCGCCTGCGTAAAGCGGGACCGAGGCGCATGGAGGATCGATGCCGGGGCATCCTAGAGCGCAAGGCGCAAAGAGCATGTCCCGCCATCCCTCTTCCCTCCCACTTGTGAATGTCATGACAGCACACATGGAGGGTAGACAATGGGATGGGCAAATGAGATGGGCGGACTGACCCAGGAGATCGTAGCAGGACATACAGCACGATCAAACGAGCGGAAAGGTCGGCAGGCGAGCGTGGCGCGGTTCCTGTCAGAGACGGAGACCACTCGCAAGGGAGAATTCGAGAAGCTGCGCGGGCAGATCGTGGCCCAGCGGCAGAAGCGGAACCACCAGGTGGCTGGGATGCGCCAGGACGCTGCGGTCCAGCTTGGTCGTTTCCAGCAGGAGGAAGCGCTCGCGCAGTCGCACTGGCTCGGCCTCGGCAAAACCCTGGCCAGAAGGCGTCCGGATAGTGGCCAGCAAGTGAGCGAACCCAAGACTTCTCGAAAGCGTGTGGCCAGCAACTGAATGAAACCGAAACCTCCGGATAGAGGTCACGGGATGTCATGATGACAATACCAGCTCAGATGGACCGCCTCACGCACGAGATCATTGCATCCTACGAGGCCCGGGTCGCTTCGGTCGAACAGATCATCGATGCGGCGCACGACATATTGGACATCTTCCGGCGTCAGGGGGAGGCGGTGCGGGCAGAACTCCGAGAGAGCCTGGCCAAGGCCGCCTCGCTCAGACGCCGGGATTTCGATACCCTGATGCGAGGGGTCTTGGCGCGGCAGGAAGAGCAAGAGGAGGCGGTGAAACGGACGATCCGTGTCTACCTCCAGGAGCAGCGAGTGCGCGCGGCATCGCTCAGGGAAATCATGGCGGGGCGCAGCGCCCTGCAAGCGGAGAGCCTGACGGACGTTCTGACCACGACGCATGCGCACTGGGCGGCGCGAGAGCGGGAAGTCCGGAGCCTGTTAGCCGACTTCCAGCATGAGCAGGAGGAGTTGGCGCGTGCCCTGAAAGAGCTCCTCGCACGTCCCGAGACCGCCGGAGTCAAGGCGCTCAAGGCCACCCTGAGGAGCCTCCAGATCAGATCGAGTACATTCGTGACACGGCTGCGAGACGCCAGTGCACGCGGTGCGGCACCTGAGGAATCCGGCGAGGAAGATCAGGGAGGGCCGGAGAAGCAGCGCGCCCGTTCGGAAACCGCGCCCCTTGCATTCGCTATGGCAGCCCTGGGAGAGCTTCATGATTGAGGAACTGACCACGGTCTTTGAGCCGGCCCCCCTGGCGGATTTTGTGGAGACCGAGTATGTCGCCGATCTGACCCGGCGAGCCCTCGGGTACCTGCAGGCCGGCTTCCCCGTCCACTTTCGCGGGCCCTCGGGCACCGGGAAGAGCACCCTGGCACTGCATGTGGCCTCGAGACTCGGGCGCCCCGTGGTCTTGCTGCATGGCAACGAAACCTTCACCACCTCGGATCTCATCGGCGGGGAAAGCGGCTATCACCTGCGCAAAGTGGTCGATCGCTTTGTCACCCGCGTCTTGAAGGTGGAAGAGGACATGTCTCCGCGCTGGATCGACAACCGGCTCACCATCGCCTGTAAATACGGCTTCACACTGGTCTACGACGAGTTCACGCGATCCCGGCCGGAGGCGAACAACATCCTGCTCTCGATCCTCCAAGAGCGCATCCTGGACCTACCGAGCGCCCGGGGGGGAGACGAGAATCTCCTCCGCGTGCATCCCGACTTCCGTGCGCTCTTCACCTCGAACCCGGAAGAGTACGCCGGCGTGCATCGGAGCCAGGACGCCTTGCGCGATCGGATGATCACCCTCGATCTTGACCACTTCGATGCGGCCACCGAGATCGGGATCGTGCAGGGCAAATCGGGCCTCCCGAGGAAGGATGCGGAAAGCGTCGTCCGCGTCGTCCGGGGGCTCCGGGAGTCGGGGGCGTGCGAGTTCCCGCCGACCATTCGGGGGGCCATCATGATTGCGAAGTCGCTCCGGACCCTCAATGGGCACGCACGACCGCTCTACCGGAACGCGACCTTCTTGCAGATCTGCCAGGACATCCTGGCTTCGGAGACGAGCCGGGTGGGGAGCAGGACTAACCAGACCAAGGTGCGAGAGCTGGTGAAACGATCAGTCAGGCAGCTCCGCTAGCCCTGCCGGGGATAGGCATCGAGCGCTGACGGGCGGAGGCTCGCGGAAGGAGCGGATCGTCATGCGGGGCGTGATCGACATCGGAGGATTTCGAGACATCCGCAGGATGCAGAGCGCGGGATGTCGTTCCATCCCCAAACTGCAGACCTCCGGATACCTCGAACTGTACATGCTCCACAAGGAACGAGAGCGGCTCCTCAAGGAAGAGGCCATCCTCGCCCGACGCCACGAGAGGAACCGGAAGCGCCTGGCGGAGATCCAGGCCCAGATGCAGGGCATGGACGGAGTCGTCCAACCGGATCCCTCAGCTCCGCCAACCAAGCGGAGAGGAAACGGCTCCAGCCACGGGAAGCGGACGTGGAAGACCGTCCCCTTGAACTACTAAGAAGGAGTGCTCATGGAGGCCCTGCACCTGTACTGCGTCGCCACCCCTGGCACACGCCTGGACGCTGATCTCATCGGTCTCGCCGAGCACCCCGTCTCCGTCATCCGTGAAAAAGATCTGTTCGCATTGGTGAGCCCGGCACCCCAGCGGCCCTACAAGGCGATGCCACGGGGGGAGATCCTTCCCCTCCTGGCGACCCACCAGGCCGTCATCGAACAGGCCATGACCTGCCTCACCGTGGTCCCGGTGAAGTTCGGCACCGTGGTTCGTGATGAACAGGAGGTCCGCAGGATCCTGCGGAAGGCCCGCGGCTGCTTTGCCTCCGCCCTCGAGGCCCTCGCCGGGAATGTGGAACTCGACGTGGTGGCGCAGTGGCGGTCCCTCGATGCGGTGTTGCAGCACATCGCGGAAGAGCCGCAGATTTCGTCCCAGCGCGCGGCGATCGCGAACCAGCCGTCCTCCGCGACCGTGGATCCGCGGATCCGGATTGGTATGCTGCTGAAGGCTCGGCTGGATGCGCTGCGGGAAGCGCGGTCAATCGAGATCCTGAAGGCGCTCTCGCCATTCGTCCAGGATTCCTGCCGTCATGCCCTCGCGGGTGATCGGATGCTCTTCAACGCCGCGTTCCTGGTGGATCGGACGCAGGAGGCGGCATTCACGCGGGCCCTGGAGGCGCTCGATCGTGGCTACGCGGACGCGGTCGATTTCCGCTGTGTCGGGCCACTCCCTGCCTATAGCTTCTGCACCCTGGAAATCAAGACGTTCGAGGTAGCGGGGGTCGAACGTGCGCGACAGGTGCTGGGGATCGGGGAGGCGGCCGGGGCGCCGGAGGTCCGGGCGGCATACCGGCGGCAGGCCCACCAGTGGCACCCCGATCGTGTCACCCAAAACCGTGACCCGGCCTCCGGCGACCCGAATCCCGTGTTCCAGGCGCTGACGGACGCCTACCGGTACCTGGAAGCGTACCTCGAGGTTGGAAGCTCACTCCACCCGAACGATGTCCGCTCTGCGGTGGCCGTGACGCGGTACCAATGGGCGCAGGATGCCGCACGTGCCTGAATACGGAAAGTACCTGTACGGCATCATCGCCGCCGACGAGGCGCGGAACTTCGGTCCCATCGGGATTGGGGGTCGAGAGGTGGAAACCATCCACCACCAACATCTCAGCGCGGTGATCAGCTCCATCCCGTTGCCCCAGTGTGTCCTCAGCAAAGAGAGCCTCCTGGCCCACGAGCGGGTCCTGGAGCGGGTGATGGCCGAATACACGGTCCTGCCGGTCAAGTTTTATACGGTCGGGGCCAACGTCGAGGAGATCCAACGTCTGATCGAGCTGCGGTATCAAGAGCTCCTGTTCGTGCTGCGTGACCTGGAGGGCAAGGTGGAGCTTGGGGTCAAGGCGACATGGCGCGAGATGCGCAGCGTGCTCCAGGAAATCGCGGGCGAGCACCCGGAAATCAAGCGCCTGAAGGAGAAGGCGGCCGAGAAGCCCCCGCACCCGAGCTATGCGGAAGGCGTCGCGATCGGGGAGATGGTCGCGGCCGCCCTCGAGGCAAAGAAAACCCAAGAGGCGGAGGTGATCCTGGCCGGGTTGCGGCGACTGGCGGTGAATTACCGGCTCAACCGTACCATCGGGGAGCGGATGCTCCTGAACGCCGCCTTCCTGGTCGATCGCGCCCGGGAGCACGAGTTCGATGCGGAGGTGGATCGGCTGGACCATCGCCATGGCGGACGGACCAAGTTCACCTACGTGGGACCGGTCCCCCCCTACAACTTCGTCAACATCACCCTGCGGCCGGGCGACTGAGTCGGCGAGGACCCTTGCATGGGAAAGTACATTTACTGCATCACCGAGGCCCCCGAGGGGGAGCATTTCGACGCGGCAGGGATCGATGGACCCGGGGCGGAGGTGGCGGCCCTCGCTTTCGATGGGATTGCCGCAGTGGTGAGCGAGGCACCCGTCAAGCGCTATCGCGTCTGCCGCGAGAATGCCCTCGCGCACGAGTGCGTGATCGAAGCGGTTTTCGCCCGTCACCCTGTGCTCCCCGTCCGATTCTGTACGATCGCCCAGGATGAGGCGACGGTGCGGACCATCCTCGAGCGTGAGCTCGCGGAGTTCCGGAGGATGCTGGAGCATATGCGGGGACGGATGGAGATCGGGGTGAAAGCCATCTTCCCGGAGGCTCGGATTTACCAGACGATCCTGGACCGCCATGAGGAGATCCGGCGCCGGAAGCAGGCCGTGGCATTGCTGCCGCCGCAGCAGGCGCACTGGCAGCTCCTCGCGATCGGGAAGATGGTGGAAGAGGCCCTGGTGCGAGAGAAAGCCGCCGTGCGAGAGGAGATCCTCCAGAGCCTGGAAGGGGCGGCCTGCGAGTGCCGCGTGAGCGAGCGCCTGATGGGCGAGCGGATGATCGTCAATGCCGCCTTCCTGGTGGAGCGGGCGTCCGAGCCGGAGTTCGATCGGCGATTGAATGCCCTGGCCGACCGCTACGCGGACCTGGTCACCTTCAAGTGCGTGGGGGACGCCCCCCCGTTCAACTTCGTGGACCTGGTCGTCGCGATATAGCGCGCCTATGCTCCTCGTGGACGATCTCCTCGCGCTTCCGTACCGGGGCCTACTAGGTGTGTTCCAGAAGATCGCCGAACTGGCCGACCGGGAGCTGAACGATGCGGAGTTCCTCCAGGAGAAGCTCCTCGAGCTCCAATTGCTCTACGAGATGGATGAGCTCGGCGAGGAGGAGTACGCGCTGAAAGCCGCGGTGTTGGAGACCAGGCTCAATGCTGTCAGGGAGGCGGAGGAGGTCGAGCCGGAAACCGAAGAGGGAGATGCTGAAGCGTGACCGTGGAGAGATGCCCAGTTGGTTGTCCAACAACGGCTGCCGCGGGGGAAGAGGGACGGATGGAATTCAATGAGGTCAGAAGGATCGCGACCTACTTCCTCAAACGACCCCTTCAAAAGGACGGGGCACCGGTCAGGATCGACAAGACGTATGAGGGGTGGGAGGTCCAGTTCGGGGCGATCGAGCCCACCGTCTGTATTCGAACGCTGGGGATCCCTGCCTCCGTCCGTGGCCGTTTCCTTGATGTGATCACGCTGGGTGGCGGGCTCCAGACCCTGTCGGGCGAGCGGCTCGCCTCTGGTACGGAGTCCGCCCGCGCCTCCTCTCGGACCGCATAGGGGCCATTGACCATGCCCTCATCATCGGCGATCTCGCACAGCGTGCAGAGCACCAACCTGGCCGACATCCTCGAGCGGGTCCTGGACAAGGGGATCGTCATCGCCGGGGATATTAAGATTAACATCGCCGACATCGAGCTGCTCAGCATCAAGATCCGGCTCCTCGTGGCTTCGGTGGAGAAGGCCAGGGAGATGGGGATTGATTGGTGGCAGAGCGATCCGGCCCTGTCCTCGAGGGCCAAGAGCCTTGAGGAAGAGAATCGGCAGCTCCACGAGCGACTGGATCGGCTAGAGGCCCGCCTTGGCGGGTGAGGGAGGCAGCCATGCGCAAACGGGTGGAACGCGGGGGGCTCGGCCTGGGCGATCTTTTTCACGGGGTCGCAGATCTCATTGATCTCCTCAAGGAGATGGAGGCGGAGGGGAAGACCGAGCGCACCCGCACCGGCGAGATCACAGGCAGCGGGCAATTGAAGGACCTGAAGGGGGTCTATGGGTTCAGCGTAAAGGTCGGCCTCGGCGGCACCCCGACGGTCGAGACTTTCGGGAACATTCGCAAGAGCGAAACGGGGCCGGTGGTCGAAGAGGTGCGTGAGCCCCTGGTGGACCTCTTCGATGAAGGAGACGTCATGCGGGTGATCGCGGAACTCCCCGGGGTGGAGTCGACGGACATCGCGACCGAGCTGGAGGGCGACATCCTCACCATCACCAGCCGGGGCAAGGCGCACAAGTACCAGAAGGAGGTCCTCCTGCCCTCCAAGGGACAGGCGGACTCGCTGAAGACCAGCTATCGGAACGGCATTCTGGAGATCACGCTGCGGAAGACCAGGGACGGCGCATGAAACTCGTCCTGTTCGGCGGCAAGGGAGGCGTCGGGAAGACCACGTGTGCCGCGGCAGCCGCGCTTGAGCTGGCCGGCGCCGGCCATCGGACGCTCCTGGCCTCGACCGATCCGGCCCACTCTCTCTCTGACGCCCTGGAGCAGGAGATTGGTCCCGAAATCCAGGCGGTGAACGGGGTCCAGAACCTCTTTGCGCTGGAGATTTCTGCTGAAAGCCTGTTCCGGAAGTTCAAGGCAGACCACGGGGCGGAGTTGCGGCACCTCCTCGTAACCGGCACGTATCTCGACGCGGAGGATCTGGACGACCTCTCGTCCCTCTCCATCCCCGGCCTCGATGAGGTGATGGCGCTCAAGGAGCTCGTGGACCTGATGGAGTGCAGCGCGTACGAGTATTACCTCCTGGATACCGCCCCCACGGGCCACGCCCTCCGCCTCCTCGCGCTCCCTGACCTCGTCGAGCAGTGGATCCGCGTCCTGGCGCGGCTCCGGTACAAGTACCTCGCCATGATCCGCAGCATCGCCCAGCGCGAGATTCATGAGACGGCGGACGACTTCCTGTTCAGCCTGAAGCGAGGCGTGCGGCGCGTCCAGGAACTCCTCCACGACCCGGAGCGCTGCGAGTTCCTGGTCGTCGGGCTTCCTGAAGCGATGGTGATCGCCGAGACCCGGCGTCTTCTCCAGGAACTGAGCCGCCAGCAGATTCCCGTCCGGCACCTCCTCGTGAATCATGTCGCCTCCAGCGAGCGGGGAACGTGCCCCTTCTGTCACGAGCGCTGGCAGGCCCAGCGGAAAGTCCTCCAGGAATATTCGGCGTCCTTCGCGGCGCTCAAGGTCTACAACCTCTTGGAGCGCCCGCACCCGATCCGGGGCCTTGCGCAACTGCGAGAGCTCGGATTCCCCATTCGGTGGCTGGAGCGGGAGCGCTCTGCAGGGGCAAGCGCGGGCATCGAGGATCAGGCATGGGTACTCCACACACGGTGACATTGCGGGTGGCGGAAGCGCTGCCCAAAGATGTGGGGCGCGGGATCGCGCGCCTGGATCCCGAGGACATGAAGGCCCTCGAAATCGAGGTGGGCGACATCGTCCAGGTCCAGGGGAAACGCCAGACCGTGGCCAAGGCCATGCCCGCCTTCCAGGAGGCCAGAGGGAAGGGGATCGTCCAGGTCGACGGCCTTGTCCGGACCAATGCCCAGGTGGGGCTGGACGAGCGGGTGGCGATCGCCAGGGACGAGGCCAGACCGGCCGTGAAGCTGACCCTCGCGCCTCTCTCCTCCCAACGCATAAGCCAGCGCGAGCCGGACACCCGCTACCTTGCGCGCCTCCTGGAGGGGCTTCCGCTCATCGCCGGCGACCGTATCCGCGCCGTGCTCTTCGGCACCATGGCCCAGGAGTTCACGGTGGTTGAAACTGCCCCCACCGGCCCGGTGGTCGTCCGGGCGGCCACCGCCCTCCGCCTGCACCATCCCGAAGGCCCCGGCGAGACTTCCCAGATCTCGTACGAAGACATCGGGGGGCTTCGGCGAGAGATCCAGCGCGTGCGAGAGATGATCGAGCTCCCCCTGAAGTACCCCGAAGTCTTCGAGCACCTGGGGATCAAGGCGCCGAAGGGCGTGCTCCTCCACGGGTCACCCGGCACCGGTAAGACACTCATCGCGAGGGCTGTGGCGAACGAGACCGAGGCGCGGTTCTTCGCCGTGAGTGGTCCCGAGGTCATCCACAAGTTCTACGGTGAGTCGGAGGCCAAGCTCCGGCAACTCTTCGAGGAGGCCGAGCGGCATGCTCCGAGCATCATCTTCCTGGATGAGATTGACGCCATCGCCCCCAAGCGCGAGTCGGTGGTGGGGGAGGTAGAGAAACGGGTGGTGGCGCAGCTCCTCGCCCTGATGGATGGACTCCGGTCCCGCGGTCAGGTGATCGTGATCGGGGCGACGAACATCCCGAATGCACTGGACCCCGCCCTGCGCCGGCCGGGCCGTTTCGATCGCGAGATCGCCATTGGGATCCCCGACAAAGGGGGGAGGCGGGAAATCCTGGAGATCCACACCCGGGGGATGCCGCTGGCGGAGGACGTGGACCTGGACGAGCTCAGTGAGTCCACCCACGGGTTCGTGGGCGCGGATCTGGAGGCCCTCTGCCGGGAGGCAGCCATGGCCGCGCTCCGAGCTTTGCTCCCGCGGATCACGTTCGAGGTTGGAGCCATTCCCTACGAGGCCGTCATGGAACTCCGGGTCCATCGGACCCATTTCTTCGAGGCGATGAAGGAGGTCGAGCCCTCGGCCCTGCGGGAGATCAGTGTGGAGGTCCCGGACGTCCGGTGGGGGGACGTCGGCGGATTGGAGAATGTGAAGCGCGAGCTCGTGGAGGCCGTCGAGTGGCCGCTCCGCTATGCGGCGCTCTTCAGCCATGCGGGTGCCCGGCCGCCCCAGGGGATCTTGCTCCATGGAGCGCCCGGCAGCGGAAAGACGCTGCTGGCCAAGGCCCTGGCCACCGAGAGCCGGGCCAACTTCATTGCCATCAAGGGCCCCCAGCTGATGTCCAAATGGGTGGGAGAGAGCGAACGCGCGATCCGGGAGATCTTCAAAAAGGCCAAGCAAGCCGCCCCCTGCGTGGTCTTCCTGGACGAGGTGGACGGCCTGGCCCCCCGGCGGGGACTGGATCCATCCGGCGTGGCGGAACGAGTCCTGAGCCAGTTGCTCACCGAGCTGGATGGCATCGAAGAGCTGCGCGGTGTGGTGGTGCTGGCGGCCACAAACCGGCTGGATCTCGTGGAGCCGGCCCTCGTGCGGCCGGGGCGATTCGACTCCGTCATCGAGGTATCCTTGCCCGACACGAAAGCGAGGCTCGAGATCTTCACGATCCACACTCGCAAGCAGCGGCTGGCTCCCGACGTGGACTTGACGGTGCTGGCCAGGCAAAGTCAGGGGCTCTCCGGCGCGGAGATTGAGGCTACCTGTCGGAGGGCAACGATGATGGCGATCCGGGAGTACCTGGAGGCTTACCCAAACGGGGCGGATTCCGGGTTCCAGGAATATGCGGTGCGAATGGCTCGTTTGGAGGAGGCGCTGACGAGCTTCCGGAAAGGACGTGTGGGATGAGGGGCAATATTCTCCTGGTGGAGCCGGAGGAGGCCACAGCTCGTTCCCTGGCAGCGATTCTCACCCGGGCGGAGTTCACGGTCCTCACCGCCGAGACGGGCCACGAAGCCCTGCGCCTGGTGCACCGGGAGCCGCCGGATCTCATCATCCTGGATCTGGAGCTCCCAGGAATGGACGGCCTTGAGACGCTCCGGCAGCTCCGAGAGCACGGCGTGACGGCGAAGGTCATGATCCATGCGGCTCATGGGACGCCCCGGCATGCCAGGGAGGCACGGGCGCTGGGGGCCCGGGAGTTCCTCGGCAAGCCCTTCGACGTGCACCGACTCCTCTGCATTGTGAACGGGGAGGTCGGGGAACGGGTGATGTAGTGAGTGTCCCAGAGGCGAGACGGCTCATCTATATCCCCATCATCCACGATCTGGCGGATATGGGGACCAAGGCTGAGCCGTTGAAACAGGCATTCATCCGCCGCTTCGGCCTTGATCAGTGGGAGCGCCGCCGTGCGCTCATCGCCGATGTCTGGGGAGGCATCCGGCAGAAACTGCTGGGTCGGGATCTCCCTTGGGACCGCGTGCGGATCTACCAGGACGGGCTTCCGATTTCGGGAAAAGAGCTGGAGATCGCGAGCGATGTGGCCGTGCAGGGGAGCCAGAATTACCGGCTGGTGCTAGAGTTGGTGGGGAAAGGTGCCACGCTGATGGGGACGGAATCACCGGACCTCCTACTCCGGGAGTACCGGCTGATCAGCCGGATGGTCGAGGCGCACCCCGTGGTGCAGCCGGACACCGCCGGTCGGGAGTCCGATGCGGAAGCGCAGGAGATCCTCGGTGCCCGGGATGCATTCATTGCCCGCCGGGTCTCCGACACCTTGGGCAACGCCGGTATCGGCGTTCTCTTCCTCGGCATGATGCATCAGGTGGATCAACTCCTTCCCAAAGATATTGCGGTCGAATTCCTCATCGATCGACTTCCCCTGTGGGAGGTGGCAGCGGAGGACTGATGGCCCCTGCGATCGGCTGGTACCTGTACGCCTTGTTCTCTCCAGCAACGCTGCCGCCGATGAACGGCATTGACGGCGTGTCGCCGGTCTGCCTCTTCGCCTGGGCGGACGTTGGGGCCCTCTTTAGCTCAGTCCCGCTGGCTGAATTTGGCGAGGAGGCCCTTCAGCGAAATATACAGGATACTCGCTGGCTGGAGGAGAAGGTGCGGCACCATGAAGCCGTGGTCGAGGCGGCCATGCGCACAGGGCCAGTCCTCCCCATGAAGTTTGGCACGATCTTCGTCGACTTGAAGAAGATCGGCGACCTGATCAAAGACAACGCCCCTACGCTCCGCGCTTCTCTTGAAGAGCTCCGCGACAAGGAGGAGTGGGGAGTGCGCGGATTCGCGAACCGGGTGATCCTCCGGGCCGCGACCCTTCAGCACGACCCCGCCCTCCGAGCCCTATCCGAAGCGGCGAGCGCCCAATCGCCAGGGCAGGCCTTTTTTCTCAGGAAGCGAGTTGAAGCGCTGGCCTCGACGCGATCTCAAGACCGGAGGCAGGCGCTTGTGCTTGAAGCGCGCGCGACGATCCAGACGACGGTCGTGGCACTGGCAGACCAGCGTCCCCTGATCACCGATGCGTCAGGGGACGAGGAGATTGTCTTAAACATGGCCTGTCTCGTGCGGCAAGAGGGTGTCGGATCCTTCCTCGCTGCCGCGAACCAGTGGAACCAGAACCATGGTGGGGAAGGACCGCGGCTTGTCGCCTCCGGGCCCTGGCCCCCCTATCACTTTGTCCCGAGGCTCGAAGGAAGTGGATAGAAACGAATCGGCACCCAGTCTGGAACGGCAGGTGACGCTCCTGGAGACGCTGGATCGCCTCCTCAACAAGGGGGTAGTCGTGGCCGGAGACGTGACGCTCTCGGTGGCGGACGTTGACCTGATCTACCTCGGCCTTCGACTCTTGCTCTCCTCGGTAGAGACCGCAAGAGCGCGGAGCGCTACAAGTGTCAGGGAGTGAGCTGTGGATGGGTTCTATTTCTATGGCGTCGTCAGGCGGCCGGAACTCGCACCGTGTCGAGTCTGCGGCCTTGGCGGCAGTCCCACGCTCTTCATCCCGTTTCGAGACCTCGCAGCAGTCGTTAGCCTATCTCGTCTCTCTCCCTGGCCTGCGGATGAGACACATCTGAACCTCCACGAAGCTGTCGTGGAGGAGCTAATGCGTTCCCAGCCCATCCTCCCGGCCCGCTTCAACACCTTCCTACCCACCGAGGAGGCGACCATCCGCCTCCTCCAGGAAAGGGGGCAGGAATTCCACGTCACCATCGAGCGCGTCAAGGGAAAGGCCGAGCTGGGGCTCCGCATCCTTTGGGACCCGCCGGGCGATCCCGTGATGCCCGAGGGTCAGCCTGTAGCGACAGAGGAACCTGGGAGCGAGTATCTGAGACGGCGCACCCAGCAGGAGCAGCGTCGCAGGGCACAACGCCGCGAGGGCGAGGCGCTGATCCGGTCGCTCCACGGGGCACTCCAGCCGCTGGCTTCAGAATTCCGGCTGCGTTCATTCCTCAGCAACCGGTCCCTCTTTGCCGCGGCCTATCTCGTGGAGCAGGAGCGTCTTGGTGCGTTTCACGAATCTGTGGAAGAAAGACTTGCGGAGTCTCCGCAGCTTGGGTTTCTTCTCACTGGTCCCTGGCCTCCTTATAGCTTCGTCAATGGAGTCGAAAATGGGATCGCAAATCGTCTCCGTCTCTGAGGGCTCGCTGACGGATTTCGAGGGGGAGTTGGGCCGCCTCACCGATGCGCTCCCGTCGAGGGTCAATGCGGATCCCGAGCGGGTGGAACAGGGGCTGGCCAAGTTGGTGCTCACCCTCATCGAACTCCTGCGCGGCCTGCTTGAAAAGCAGGCCATCCGGCGCGTCGAGGGGGGCTCACTCACGCCGGAGGAGATTGAGCGCATGGGCCTCACGTTCCTGCGACTCGAGCGGAGGATGGCCGAGCTTCGAGATCACTTCGGCCTCAGCCAGGAAGACCTCACCCTGTCGCTCGGGTCACTCGGAGAGCTGAGGTGAGTGGACGATGCGAGTGAGTTCCGGGGAGGACGCCTCAACGCCGTACGTGCGGCTGCCGTGGGAACGGACTCGCCTCTTTCCCGTGGAGTGCCCGTCTCTGTGTGGGCCTGTGGTGGACCGTGTGACACCCACTTCCCGGTCTCTTTCCGGGAACCCTTGGCAGGGCGAGCATGCGCCGACGCGCACAGGTCTCACGGCGCAGGCCGCCGCCTGTGGGGTGCTGCGTGCCCAGCGGGGTGCCGTGCGGTTGTCCACCAGCCGCCTGTCCCTCGCCGAGCACCGCGGCTCCTCCCATGGAACGTATGCGTATCCCTTCTCGATCGGGAAGGCTGGCGTGTCGGTCAGGCCCAGTGCCTCCCTGGGGCCGGAACACGGAGCATTGACCCCACGGGTCTCAACCGGGGCGTCCGGGCTCGACACGAGGCTGGAGAATGACGAGTGTCTGCCCCTCGGGATGCCGGAGCGCTTCCTGCAGGATAGGTTTCCTCTTGCGGGTACCGGGCAACTCCGGATCAGGGCCGAAGATTGCTCCAGCGGCAATTGCGACCCCGATCTCATAGCGGACACCCGAGCGGCTATTCAGGAAACAGGGAAGCCTTACGTCATAGAAAATGTGGAGGACGCGAGAGGACTTCTTCTTACCCCGATAAAGCTGTGCGGATCCGCACTTGGATTACCGATTTGGAGACATCGATACTTCGTGGTTCCCTCTCTGTCGATTCTCACCCCTCCATGCCGTCACGATTTCGAGCCCGTGCTGATCACGGGAACCAATCGGTATGTAGGAAGGAAACGAAGAGAGCCGAGTGTATCGGAAAGAAAACAGGCGGCTGGAATTGACTGGATGACTGATAGCGAACTGGGCGGGTCCATTCTCCCCGCCTACACCGAGTTCATCAGTTGGCAACTGCTGAAGGTGGTGCGACCATGACCGGACCTGACCTCCTCTCCCACTCCACCGCGTTCCTCCGCGGTCTCCGCGCCGGCCACCGCCAAGCCGGCAGCAGCCTTACGCGCCGGTTCCTGCTCCACCTCGTCCTGGCCGCCGTCCTCTATGGTGGCGCCCTGGGCCTCCTGTGGGCCACGTGGGACACCTACTTGCAAGCGGCGGATCATCTACTGACGTTGCGGGCGGTGGAGGGGAGCCCGATCACGGTCATTGGGAAAATTGCGGCGTGGAATTATGTGTACGAGGCACCGAAGGGGAAATAGGCTCTGTTTTAGGTCGGATTGCCATAATTGTTCGAGGAATGACTTCATGCCTAATTTTGCCTACATCCCAGGAAGAAAGCAATCACGAAAACCAGGGAGAATCTTCCACTAATACCGACCACAAGATGTAGAGACTGGTTGCGTCAAGTGAATATGCCCTTGCGATCAAATGAGCACGCAGGAAAAGGGATCGGGGATGAAGAAAAAGACCCTGCAATCTAGCCGCAAGAGAACCTCCGCGCGGTCTACCCCTTCCTCTCAGTGGGACCTCCGACTGTATGTCGCGGACGGGACTCCACGGGGCCTCGCTGCCATTGGCAATCTCAAGCGCTTGTGCGAGACCCACCTGAAGGGCAGGTACCGACTTGAGGTGATTGATCTGTTAGAGCATCCGCAGCTCGCGAGCGGTGACCAGGTCACGGCTATTCCGACCCTCGTCCGGAGACTCCCGCCCCCCGTGCGGAAGATCATCGGGGACCTGTCGAATGGTGAGGACGTACTCGTGAGGCTGGATTTGCGCCCAAGGAAATGAGGCGAGGAAGTCCCCGGAAGGAGTCGCCACGTCACGGGGCAATTGCGGCCGGCGCTATGTGGACGGTCTCCCGGAAGGCAGGAAGGCGTGTGACAATGTTTACGCCTGGACGACGATGAAGCCAAGACACTCTAAGCCAGTCGGGGAGATGGCGGCACTCCGGGTGCGGCTGGAGGAGGCTGAAGAGACGCTCCGGGCGATCCGGAGTGGAGAAGTGGATGCCGTGGTAATCGCAGGAGCCGGGGGCGAGCAGGTTCTCAGGCTGGAGGGGGCGGATCTGTCGTATCGCGTGTTCCTCGACACGATGAATGAAGGCGCGATTATCCTCGCCCTGGATGGGACGATCCTCTACTGCAACCGACGCTTTGCCGAGATGGTCAGCCTGCCGCGCGCGAAAGTGATTGGGTCCTCGATACGCAGCTTTGTTCAGCCGAAAGATTCCCACACCTTTGCAGGATTGCTCGAGCGCAGCCGAACCGGCAGCACTACGCAGGACATCTCCCTCCAAACAGCGACGGGAACGCTCCTACCCACCCAGCTCTCGCTTCGCTCTCTAGAGCCGGATGCGCCGCGCGCGGTCTGCGTCGTTGTGACCGACCTGACCGTGCACAAGCGGGCGGAGGAGCACCTCCGGCTGCAATGCACCGCCCTCGAAGCCGCTGCAAGTGCCATCCTCATTGCCAATCGGGAGGGGCGCATCATCTGGGCGAATCCGGCCTTCACCCGCCTTACGGGCTACGCTCGTGAAGAGGCCGTCGGCCAGGGCATGCACCTTTTCAGGTCAGACCGGCAAGATCCAGCAATCTACCAGGTGTTGTGGGAGAGCATTCTGGCTGGGTCAGTATGGCGGGGGGAGCTCTGGACCTGCCGAAAGGATGGGAGTGTGTACCTGGAAGGGCAGACCATCACCCCTGTACGGGACGAGCGAGGAGAGGTCCGCCACTTCATTGCCATCAAACAGGACATCACGGAGCGCAGACGGGCAGAGGAGGACCTGCGGGCGAGCGAGGGCACTCTTGCCTCCCTGTACCGGACGGTGCCCGTCGGCATCTGTCTAACGGATGAGAAAGGGCGCTACGTTCAGGTAAACGATGCCTACTGTCGCATCTACGGGTACACCCAGGATGAGCTGATTGGCCGGCGCTTTACCGTAATCTTGCCCTCAGAGGAGGTCGCGTCGAGGACGGCCGCTTACGCGCACATCCTCGATGGGCGGATAGACGGTCCGGCCGAGTGTCGGGGACGGCGCAAGGACGGCACCGTCATCGACATCGAGGCTGCGAATAGCCTGCTCGTCCGGGAGAACGGACAGCGGTTGGTCATCACAGTCGCCAGCGACATTACCCACCGGAGGCAGGCTGCAGAGACGCTGCATCGGTATGTGGAGCGGCTGAAGAGCTTGCGAGGGATCGATCGGGCCATCTTGACGGTGCAGTCCCCACAAGAGATCGCCGACGCCGCCTTGGATCGACTCCGGACGCTCGTGCCCTGTCGCCGGGCTAGCGTATCGCTGTTCGACCCCGAGATGGATGAGGCCACGATCCTCGCGGTCTGGGCCGAGGGCGACACCTCGGTGGGGGCCGGCGCTCGCGTGTCGATGGACGCGCTTGGCATCGCCGAAACGCTTCGCGCCGGCAGGTCGTATACCTACGAGGACATTCACCCTCTCTCCCAGCCGCTAGCCCTGATCCGGACGCTGCAATTTGAGAGGGTGCGTGCCCTCCTCTCTGTGCCCTTGTTCGCCCAGGGTAAGATTATCGGGTCGCTGGACCTGGGGAAGAGCGTGCCTGGTCCCTTCCTCGCCGAGCAGGTGGAGATCGTGACGGAGGTGGCTGATCAGTTGGCCGTGGCGATCGAGCAGGCCCGGCTTCGTGAGGAGCTGGCCCGCCACGCCGCCGAGTTGGAGCAGCGGGTTGCCGAGCGGACGGCGGAGCTGGCGCGGGCTAACCAGGAGCTCGTCGCGGCCTCCCGGCACAAGTCCGAGTTCCTTGCGAACATGTCCCACGAGCTCCGGACCCCCCTGAACGGGATCCTCGGCTTCGCCCAGATCCTCCAGGAGCAGGCGGGGCCCGTCCTGTCGGACAAGCAGCGCCGCTACCTGGGCCACATCTACGGGAGCGGCCAGCACCTCCTCACCCTCATCAACGACATCCTCGACCTCGCGAAGGTGGAGGCGGGGAAGATCGCCCTCCAGCCCGAGCCCCTCCCGGTGGCCCAGACTCTGGAGGACCTCCTCGTCATCGCCCGGGGCCTGGCCAGCGAGAAGGGGCAGGTCCTCACGGCCGCCATTGCCCCCGACCTCCCCCCCCTCACGGCCGACCCCGTCCGGGTCAAGCAGATCCTGTTCAACCTCCTCTCGAACGCCGTGAAGTTCACCCCCGAGCAGGGCACCATCACCCTCACCGCCCGCGCGCTCGCAGAGGCGCCAGGGCGCGGAGACGCCGAGACAGCGGGTGATACGCGAGACACCTCACCCCAGCTCCCCGGCACCCCAGCTCCCCGGCAGTTCCTCGAACTCGCCGTGACCGACACCGGGGTCGGCATCAAGGCGGGGGACCTCCCCAAGCTCTTCCACGAGTTCACCCAGCTCGAGACCACCCGTACGCAGGCGCACGAGGGCACCGGCCTTGGCCTCGCCCTCACCAAGCGCCTGGTCGAGCTCCACGGCGGCCGGATCTGGGCCGCCTCCCCGGGCGAGGGCCAGGGGAGCACCTTCACGGTGGTCCTGCCCCTGGGAGGGTTTCCCGCATGAGCCGCCAGCGCAACCGGGACGACCGCCTTGCTGCCTTCTTGCAGGCCAGCCAGGCCATGGCGTCGTCTCTGGACCTGGATCAAGTCCTGCGGACGGTCGTCGAGGCCGCCGCCGCCATTTCGGGTGCCCCCTTCGTCCGTCTATTTCTCCTGGAGGGCGCCCCCCCGATGCTGCACTGGCGGGTGGGAGTGGGCCTCTCTCCGGAGGGGGAGCCCAACCGCCCGATCCGGATCGGCGAGAGCTTCTCGGGGCAGGTGGCGGTCACCGGGCAGCCCCTGGCCGTGGCCGATTGCCGGGAGGACCCCCGCCTCCGGTTCCCCGAGCACATCCAGCGATACAGCCTCATCTCGTACCTGGGCCTGCCGGTGAAGACGGGCGACCGCCTTCTGGGTGTCCTCTGCTTCAATACGAATGCTCCCCATGTATACACGGAGGAGGAGATCTCCTTCCTAAACGCCTTCGCGCAGCAGGCGGCCGTGGCCATCCAGAACGCCCAGCTTCACCGGGAAGAGCAGCGTCGCCGGCAGCAGCTCGAGGCCGTACGGGCGGTGGCCGCCGAGATTACGCGGGAGCTGGATCTCACCCTGCTCCTCCAGCTCATCATCCGCCGGGCGGTGGACCTGACGGGGGCCCAGGCGGGGTCGCTCTCCCTCTGGGACGAGGGGGCGCAGATCCTCCGGCACCGGGCGTGGGTCGGATACGACGACTGGCTGGCGAACGTCACACTCCGCCCTGGCGAGGGCGTGAAGGGGGCGGTGGCGCAGCGCCGCGCCGGAATGATCGTCAACGACTACCCCGCCTCGCCCGTCGCCTACCCCCCCTTCGTGGAGCGCCTGGGCACCACGGCGGTCCTGGCGGAGCCGCTGCTCTACCAAAATCGCCTCCTGGGGGTGGTCTCGGTGGACATGCGAGAGCCGGGGCGCAGGTTCAGCGGGGAAGACCGGAAAGTCCTGGCCCTCTTCGCCGACCAAGCGGCCGTCGCGATCGAGAACGCCCAGCTGTACGAGACCTCCAGGGCCCAGGCGAACGAGCTCCAGGCCGTCGCGGAGATTGGCCAGGCGGTCTCCCGCCACCTCGAGCTCCCCGCCGTGCTGAACGCGATCGTCGCGGGAACCATGCGCCTCCTCGACAACCCCTTCGCCCAGATCCTCCTGTGGGACGAGGAGCGCCAGCGCCTCACTTATGGGGCGGTCCAGGGGCCCGAAGCGCAGCGGGTGATGGGGCAGCAGTTTGAGCTGGGGCGGGGCATCAACGGGGAGGTGGCCCAGACCCGACAGCCCATGATCCTAGAGGACTACCAGGGGTCCCCGTACGCGGTGCCCGAGTGCGCCGATGTCGTGGCGACCATCACGGTCCCCATCTGTGCTGGCGACCGGCTGCTCGGCGTCCTCCACTCCCATACGACCCAGGCGGATCGGCGGTTCACGCAGGATGACCTCCGCCTGCTGCAGAGCCTGGCGGCCCACGCCGCCATCGCCATCGCGAACGCCCGGGCGTACGACGTGTCAGCTCGCAGGACGAAGGAGCTGGAGGCCCTGCTGCGGGCAAGCCGGTCGGTGATGGCCGGGCTGGATCTCCGGGTGACCCTGGCCCGGATCGTCGCCGAGGCTGCCGCCATGGCCGGCACTCCCCTTGTCAAAGTGCTTCTGCGGGATGAATCGACGCAGCACTTCACGGTGGCGGCAGCGAAAAGCACGGTCACGCTGCCCGGCGCCCAATTCCCGGTGGGCGCCGGACTCTCGGGAATCGTGGCCGCCACCGGAGAGCCGCTGTTCGTGCCCGACACTCCGGCTGACCCTCGCAACCTCTTCGCGGGGCAAGACCGCGCCCTGGGCGTCGTCACCTACCTCGGCCTCCCGATCAAGGATAGCCGCGGAGGGGTGCGCGGCGTGCTGACCTTCAACACGACGGAGCCCCGCCAGTACACGGCGGCGGACCTCGCCTATCTGGGCGCGTTCGCGGCCCACGCGGCCCTCGCCATCGAGAACGCCCGGTTGCACGAGGCGACCCAGCACGAGTTGGCCGAACGGATCCGGGCCGAGGAGGGTCTCCGGCGCAGCGAGGAGCAGGCGAGACGCCTGGCCCAAGAAAACGCGACCATGGCGGAGCTGGGCCGCCTCATCAGCTCCACCCCGCATCTCGAGGAGGTCTACGAGAACTTTGCCGACGAAGCCCGGAAGGTTCTCCGCTTTGACCGCATTGTCATCAACCGCATCGATGTGGAGAAGAATCTCGTCCAGAATCTGTTCGTCGCGGGCGAGAGGCTTCAGGGTCGGACCTCCTCCGACCCCTACCCCCTGGCAGGATCCAGCAACGCCGAGATGGTCCGCACCCGCGCCAGTCTGCTCATCCAGACGGACGACTTCGGCCCATACGCCGAGCGCTTCCCGGGCCTCATCTCGACCTTCCAGGCGGGCTTCCGGTCGATCCTGAACGTCCCCCTGTTCGCCCAAGGCCGAGTCATCGGGGGGTTGCTCTTGCGCTCGCGGCAGCCCAATGCCTATACCGGCCAGGACGTGCGGCTGGCCGAGCGCATTGCCTCGCAGATCGCCGGGACCGTGACCAACGCCCAGCTCTACCTGGAGAATGTCCATCTTTACGAGGCCGCCCAGCGGGAGATCGCAGAGCGCCGGCAGGCCGAGGAGATCCTAGCGGTCCGCACCCGGCACCTGGAAGCCGTCCGGAGCATCAGCGAGGAGATCGTCCGCGAGCTCGACCTCACGACGGTGCTTGACCTCATCATTCAGCGGGCCGTGACGCTCGTGGGCGCAACGTCCGGCAGCATCCGGCTCTGGGATGAAGGGCAGCAACTGCTCACTCCAGTGGCCCGGACGGGGAGCGACAGGCACGCGGCGACGGTTCCCCTGCGGCTCGGCGAGGGCGTGGCGGGGACCGCCGCACAGCAGCGCCGGGGCCTCATCGTCAACGATTTCCGCACCTCGGCGTATGCTATGCCGGCCCTTCTCGAGGAAACGGTGCACACCGCCGTGATAGCCACGCCCTTACTGTATGGAGAGCGTCTCGTGGGGGTGTTGGTGATCAGCCGGGAGGCAATTGGGCCGCCCTTCGTGGACGCGGACCTCGAGGCCCTGAACCTCTTCGCTCCCCATGCCGCCGTCGCCATCGAGAACGCCCGCCTCCATGCGGCTGCGCTCCAGCGTGGCGAAGAGCTTGGGGCGCTGCTCCGGGCCGGGCGCGTCGTCATGGACGGATTGAATCTCGATGAGACCCTGGATCGCATTATCAGGGAAGCTTCCGCGATCGCGCGTGCCCCGCATGTCAAGATCCTGCTCGCGGACACGGAAGACGGAACGCTGCGCTTAGCAGCGGTCCTCGGCCGGCCCGCTGAGATGATGGGCCAATTCGATTATGCCGGGCGGGGCAGCCTCTCGGGGGTGGTCGCGAAGACCGGACACCCGCTCTTCGTGCCCGACTGCCAGCACGATCCGAGGAATATCGCCGCTGAGCAGGATAGCTTGCTGGGGATTCAGACCTACCTCGGGTTGCCGATCAAGAGCCGGGGTGAAATTCTCGGCGTCCTGACCTTTAACACGACGGAGCCTCGGCAGTACACCCCTGGAGAAATTGAGTACCTCAGCTCGTTCGCGGATCAAGCCGCCATCGCCATCGAGAACGCCCGCCTCTACGAGGAAGTGCAGCGGCACGCCGGCGAGCTGGAGACCCGGGTGAAGGAGCGCACCGCCGAGCTGGAGGAGGCCCTCCGGGTGAAGGCCGAGTTCCTGGCGAAGGTGTCCCACGAGCTGCGGACTCCCCTGAACTTCGTCCTCGGCTTCTCCGATCTGCTCAGAGAGCAGATCGCCGGGCCGCTCACGGACAAGCAGATGCGGTTCGTGGACCGCATTTACACCGGCGGCAGGCAGCTCCTAGATCTCGTGAGTGACCTGCTCAATCTGTCACGAGTCGAGATGGAGGAGCGCCCGCTCCGGTTTGAGGAGATGTCGCTCGCCCCCCTCATCCAGGGGGTTCTGAGCCTCTACAGCATCCCGGCTGGCCAGAGGCATCTGACGCTGGGGGTGAATGTCCCCCCGACCCTTCGCCTCGTCGCCGAGCGCCACAAGCTCATCCAGATCGTCACCAACCTCGTCGGGAACGCGGTCAAGTTCACACCCGAGGGGGGCTCGATTCGGGTCACAGCGAGACAGGTGCTGGGTAAGGAGAGCAGAGGCGCAGTGGCGCAGGGGAGCAGGGGCGAAGAGGCCCCTCTGCCCCCGGGCCCCTCTGCCCCTCTGCAGTCTGTAGAGATTGCCGTCGAGGATACCGGCATCGGCCTGGCTCCCCAAGACCTGGAGCGCATCTTCCGGGGCTTCGATCAGGTGGACGGCTCCTCCACCCGCCAGTACGGGGGCACGGGGATCGGCCTAGCCCTGGTTCGCACCCTGGTCGAGTTGCACGGGGGTAGCGTCTGGGCGGAGAGTGGCGGGCTGGGGCAGGGCGCCCGCTTCATCGTGCGGATTCCCTGCCTGAAGGCATCCCCGCCCAGGCGAATCCTGGTGGTCGAGGACGAGGCGGCCATTCTGAAATTCCTCTGCATCTTCCTCCGGGATGCGGGCTATGCGGTCACAGGGGCGGGCAGCGGAGCCGAGGCGCTTGCCGCCGTGGCGGCGGACCTCCCCAACCTGGTGGTCCTGGACATCGGCCTCCCCGATATGAGTGGTTGGGAGGTGCTGCGGCAGCTCCGCGCCGAGACGCGGACTGCGAGTCTCCCCGTCCTCGTCCTGATGGGCGTGGGGGAGTCGCAGGCCGAGCAGGCTAAGGCTCTGGGGGCCTTGGAATTCTTGACGAAGCCTTTCTCTCCCCCGGTGCTGCTCAAGTTGGTGGGCGACCTTATGACCGGGAGCGGCCGGCCGGTCCCCCCCGAGCAGCTTGAGCGGCCGGGATAGGGGTATAGAGCGGATGCAGAGGCGAACCGGGGAGCATACAGAATTCAGAGTTGACATCGAGCTCCCTGCCGCGAATGGCCCGGCTCGCATCCTCGTGGCTGAGGACGATCCGGCCACCCAGGAGCTGCTCACCGGCCTCCTGGAGGATCAGGGCCATACGATCATCGCCGTCGCCGACGGGGGCATGGCCCTCGCTGCGATCCAGGCAGCCCCTCCCGACCTCGTCCTTTCCGATGTGGGGATGCCTGGGATTGACGGCTTCGCCCTCTGCCGCCACCTGAAGGCTGATCCGGCGACCCGACTCATCCCAGTGATCCTGCTCACGGCGATCGGGGAGGAGTACAAGCAGGTCGGCATCGAGGCGGGGGCAGACGAATTCCTGAGCAAGCCTGTGGTGCCAGGCGAGCTCCACCTCCGGCTGCGCGCCCTGCTCCGGATGAAGCGATTCACGGACGATCTGGAGTCGGCCGAGACGGTGCTCTGCACGCTGGCGCAGAGCATCGAGGCCAAGGACCCCTCCACGGAGGGGCATTGCCAGCGGCTAGCGGAATGGGCGGTCGCCTTGGGCCGGGCCCTTGGGCTGCCCCCGGAGGAGCGGCAGGCCCTGCACCGAGGTGGCTTCTTGCATGACCTGGGGAAAGTGGCGGTCCCCGAGCGCATCCTCCTGAAGCCGGGCTCGCTCACTCCCGGCGAGCGGGCCGTGCTCCAGCGTCACCCGCTCGTGGGCGAGGCGATCTGCCGGCCGCTCCGGAGTCTCCGGAGCGTGCTCCCGATCATCCGCTCTCACCACGAGCGGGGGGATGGCTCGGGGTACCCGGACGGACTCCGGGGCGCGGCGATCCCCCACACGGCGCGGATCCTCCAGGTGGTGGACGTCTACGACGCGCTGATTACCGACCGGCCCTACCGGAAGGCGCTGCCACCAGCGGCGGCGCTGGAGATCCTGACGACCGAGACCCACCAGGGCTGGTGGGACCCGGCGGTCGTGAGGGCACTCCGGGAGACGGTGGTGGAGAAGGCGGGACGAGCGTTTGACGCTTCTGGGACTCGCGGTGTCGAGGGGACGACCGGACAGCCGAACGATGGAGCGGGTGGCACGATTGAGCGATCTTCGAGGTCGGGCGATCGTGCCGTTCAGCCGGACCCCCGATCCGTCGAACGGTCTGGGTGAATGTGAGGAGGGACAAAGGTGCCGCCCCGCGTGCTTGTGGTTGAAGATAACCCCGTGAATCTGGAGCTGCTGATCGCCCTCCTGGAGGAGGAGGGCTGCCAGGCCCTCGGTGCGACCTCGGCCGCGACGGGCCTGCAGCTCGCGGCGGCCGAGCGACCCGTCCTCATTCTGATGGATGTCCAGCTTCCCGGCATGACGGGCTACGAGGCCACCCGCTGGCTCAAGGCCGACCCGCTCACGGCGGCAATTCCCGTGGTGGCGATCACGGCGCAGGCCATGCGGGGCGATGACGCGAAGGCGCGTGAAGCCGGGTGCGATGCCTACCTGACGAAGCCGATGGAAACGCACGCGTTCCGCGAGATCTTGCGCCGATTCATCGGGACCCCGAGAAGCGAGGGAGACGGGGACCAAGGGACAAAGGGATAGCGGAAGCAAGGAACCGCGCAGCTTCCCTCCCAGGGCTGCTCACTCGCGGAAGGAGAGGCGACCCATGGTAGAGCGAGTTCTGGTCGTGGACGACGAAGCGATCAATCGGGAGTTCTTGGAGGCCATTCTTGCACCGCAGGGCTTGGAGGTCGAGCTGGCGGCCGACGGCCCTGCTGCGCTGGCGCAGGCCACGGCCTCCCCGCCGGACCTCATCCTGCTCGACATCCTGATGCCTGGCATGAACGGCCTGGAGGTGTGCGAGCGGCTCAAGCAGGCGCCAGCCACGGCGGAGATCCCCATCATCGTGGTCACGTGCGTGGGCCAGGTGGTCACCAAGGAGGCCGCCCTGACGAGCGGTGCCGATGACTTCCTGACGAAGCCGGTCCGGCCCGACGACCTCCGGGCTCGGGTGGCCGCCATGCTCAGCGCCAGCAGACCCTGGCCCAGCTCATGCGCGACGTGCAGTTGGAGGCCTCGCCACCCCCAATCCCCATGCGCGTCCTGCTCGTGGATGATGACGCGCTTACTCTCGAGTACTACGGGAGCCTCCTCACCGAGCACGGTTTTCAGGTCTTCGCCGCGCATTCCGGCGCCCATGGCCTGGAGCTGGCCCAGCAGTACCCTCTCGATGCGGCGGTCCTGGACATTGTCATGCCGGACATGTCAGGGATTGAGCTCCTCGAGCGCCTCCACCAGCAAGATCCCGACCTCCCGGTCATCATGCTCCCGGGGCACCCGACCTCGCAGAACGCCATTGCCGCCCTGAAGTTCGGGGCTCTGGATTTCATCGTGAAGGGCCTCGACCACAGCCTGGTGATCCTCGCCGTTCACCGGGCGATCCGGCACCGGCGGGAGATCCTCGGCAAGAATGAGGAGCTCGAGCGGCTGCGGACACGCATCGGGGAGCTGGAAAAAACAGTCGGGGAAGGAGCGCGCTGAACATCTGCATCTCGATGTCTCGTTTCAGGGGAGACGGAGGTGCACTCGGGCGCAGACTCCACGCGAAAACGGCCACGCCGTTACGACCCGACGACAACCCATGGCGCGACGAGGCCGATCCGGAGTGGGGGGAGAAGGATGACGCGCACCGACCTCGCTGGCCGGACCAGGGAGGGATGAGGATGCACCCTGAAGGACGGGGCGCATGGCGCATCTTGGCTGCAGATGACGATGCGCCCAGCCGGGAGTTGATTACCACGATCCTCGAGCCGGCGGGATACTGTGCCTCGAGTGTCGGCGACGGTCAGGAGGCGTGGGAGTTTCTCAGGGCCAACCCCATCGACCTCCTTCTCTGCGATCTTGTTATGCCCCGGATGGACGGCATTGCGGTCCTGCGGGCCGTGCGGGAGCTCCCCGAGCCGCCCTCGGTGATCCTGATGACTGCCTTTGCATCGCTGGACTCGGCGGTGGAGGCGACCAAGCTCGGCGCCTACGGGTACCTGACCAAGCCATTCAACGCGGATCGCCTCTGTCACCTCGTGGCAAAGGCGCTGGAGGAGCGGTGGCTCCAGGCAGAGAATGTGCGGCTGCAGGGGGAGCTGTTGGGTCGGCACGGACTCTACCAGATCGTGGGGGAGAGTCCACAGATCCGCGAGGTCTGCCGCCTCGTGAAGGACCTGGCCAAGAGCGACACGAGCGTCCTCCTCTTAGGGAAGAGCGGGACCGGCAAGGAGGTGGTTGCCCGGGCCCTCCATGGCGTGAGTCCCCGGAGAGAGCGGCCGTTCGTGGCCATCAACTGCGGCGGCTTGAGTGAGACGCTGTTAGAGAGCGAACTCTTCGGACACGTACGGGGCGCCTTCACGGGGGCCGTCGCGCCGCGACACGGGCTGATTCAGACTGCAGATGGCGGCACGCTCTTCCTCGACGAAGTCGGCGAGATGCCCCCGTCGCTCCAGGTGAAGTTGCTCAGGGTTCTGGAGGGCGGGGAAGTCCGCCCCCTGGGGACGGAACGCTCGATCCGCGTGGATCTCCGGGTGATTGCGGCGACCAATCGGGACCTCCGCACGGCGGTTGCGGAGGGGCGCTTCCGTGAGGATCTCTTCTACCGGCTCAATGCGATCTCTTTCACCCTGCCGGAGTTGGCCGACCGGCGAGAAGACATCCCGGTCTTGGCGCAGCATTTCCTGGAGCGGGAATGCGCCCGGGTGGGCCGGCGGCCCCTCCGATTTGCGCCAGAGGCCATGGATCTCCTGCGGAGTTACCGCTGGCCCGGGAATGTCCGTGAACTCAAGAATGCGGTCGCGCGCGCGGTTGCCCTGACGCGGGGGGCGGAGATCCGCGCGCAGTACCTCCCACCGGAGATCCGCGAGGCCGATCCGCTCATCGCGGCCCCGTGGTGGCAGGGGGAGACGGCCCTGGGGGATCTGGAACGGCAGGCCATTCTCCATGCTCTGAGACAGACCCGGGGCAACCGCGCGGCCGCGGCCCGACTCCTTCGGATCTCTGAGCGAAGCCTCTACCGCAAACTCGATCGCCACAACCTCCGGGACGTCCTTCTTACGTAACCGCAGCCAGACTTCGCGATCCTGCCAGATCCGCAGCCCTCCAAGGTCCCGGCCACCGATTCGTCGGGGTATTCCCAGACCGAGGCGGATTCCAGAACTCCTTGCCAATCCTCGCCCCGGTCCAGGCAGGGCAGAGCCTGGTCTTTCTCATGCCCCCTTGGCATCCTTTGTGCCTTCTCGATCAGATCGACGGTTTGTGGTTGGCGCGAAACCCGACTTTCAGATTGAGGTGTGTGAGTTAGTGGTTGAAGAAATGGACCACTCTCAGCGGTCAGGTAAAGTGACAGACGGAATTCGATGGGTGGCGTCGGATTTCTCCCTCCCGCGCCGCCAGGGGAAGCCGCTGGTCCGTCCCGGCGTTCCCAGTGAGGACGAGAAGCTCGTGGCGGGCCTGACCGAGAAGGCAATGCTCGCCGAGGAGTTGCGCCTCGCGGCCAAGCCTCTGGAGGCGAGAGTTGAGGACCGAACAGGGGAGTTGCAGGCGGCCAACGCCCAGCTCGAAGCGGCCTCCCGCCACAAATCCGGGTCCCTGGCCAACGTGTTCCATGAGTTGAGGACCCCCCTGAACTCCATCCTAGGCTTTGCCCAGATCCGCTTGGAACAGATGCCGACAGTCCTCTTGGAGAAGCAGTTCGGCTACTTGACGAACAGCTACGGGAGCGGCCAGCACCTCCTGCAGCGCTTCAATGACATACTGGACCTCAGCGAGGTCGAGGCGGGGAAGGTCGTCCTCCAGCCCGAACCGCACCCGGTCGCAACGACCCTGGAGGACATCCTGGTCATCGCCCGTGGTCTCGCCCACAAAAAGGGCCAGACTATCCAGGCTGATCTCGGCTCGGATCTCCTACCCGTCCTGACGGATCCCGGCCACTTCACACAGATCTTGGTCAAGCTTCTGAGCACCATAATGGAATTCACCCCCGACCACGGCACCATCAGGGTACCCGCTCGCCATGGCAGAGCACGTAGCGCTCAGGGGTCAGGCGACGGCTCAGGCTCTCCCTCCCATAGCCCCCAGCCCCTCACCGCCACCACAGACGGGTGGGTGGAACTCGCCGTTATCGATATGGGGATCGGGATACGGGCCAAAGACCTCCCGTGCCTGTTCCAAGAGTTTGTCCAGCTCGAGGCCACTGCGACCAAGCGGTACGAGGGGACGTGCCGGGGGCTTGCCCGGACGAAGCGCCTCGTGGAACTTCATGGCGGGTGCATCGAGGCCGAGTCCCCGGGAGAGGGGAAGGGGAGCAGGTTCACCGTCCTTCTGCCGGTGCGAGGTCCCCAGGTATGAGAGATGCGAAGAACGTCCAGGCGCGCCTCGCGGCCCTGCTTCAAGCGACGCAGGCCGTGAATTCTTCACTTGATCTGGATCACGTGCTGCGGGAGATCGTCCAGCAGGCCGCCGCGCTCTCGGCCGCACCCGTCGTGCGCCTCTTCCTGCTGGATGACGAGAGCCAACTCCTCCGCTGTCGCGTCGGCGTGGGGTTCCCGCTGGAGGCGGAGCCGGACCTGGCCATTCCGGTGGGGGCGAGCCTGTCGGGGCGGGTGGCCGTCACTGGCGAGCCGCTAGCCGTGGCCGACACCCGGGAGGACCCCCGCACCTACTACCCGGCGCACGTGTCGAAGTACGGGGTGGTCTCCTACCTCGGGCTCCCGGTGAAGTTCCAGGCCCGGCTGTTCGGCGTCCTGGTCTTCAACACACCCGCCCCCCGGAGCTATACAAAAGCCGAGATCGCCTCCCTCTCCGCCTTCGTTCAGCAGGCAGCCCTTGCGATCCAGAACGCCCGCCTCTACGCGAATACCCTCTCCGAGCTTATGGATCGTCGGCGAACGGAAGAGACTCTCGCGGCGCGAACCCTGCAGCTCGATGCCATCCGGGTTCTGACCGCCGAGATCACCCGGGAGCTCGATCTTCCCACCCTGCTGGCCCTGATTCTTCGGCGGGCGATGGAGGTGTTGGGCGCGGACGGGGGCTCCGTCTACTTGTGGGATGAGGCGAGCCGGACGCTGATCCCCCGCGCCTGGCACAACCTGCCGGAAGCGGTCGCCGCGCTCTCGATCGGGCTCGGCGAGGGGCTTTCGGGGGTGGTCGCAGAGCGGCGGACCGGCGTGATCGTCAACGATTACCGGACGTCGTCCTACACTCACCCCCGTTTTCTGGCGAAGACCACCGTCACTGCCGCCCTGGCCGAGCCCCTCGTGTACCACGACCGGCTCGTCGGGGTCATCGTCCTCAACCAGCAGCGGGCCGAGGGGGCCTTCACGGAGGCAGACCGGGAGTTGCTCGCCCTGCTTGCTCCCCATGCCGCCATTGTCGTCGAGAACGCCCGGCTCTATAGCGAAATCCGGCAGCACGCGGCCACCTTGGAGGCCCGGGTAAGGGAACGGACTGCCGAGCTGGAGGACGCGGTACGTGTGAAGTCGGAATTCCTCGCCATGATGTCCCATGAACTGCGCACGCCATTGAACGCCGTATTGGGCTTCTCCCAGCTCTTGCTGGAACGCGGATCGGGCGACCTGACATCGAAGCAAGAGCAGTTCCTTCGGCAGGTCCACAGCAGCGGCAATCACCTCCTCGGCCTCGTCGACGACATCCTGGACCTCTCCGAGATCGAGACGAGCAAGATTCGGCTCAGCCTCGAGCCTGTTCTCCTGGAGCCGCTGGTCCGCGAGGTCGTGGAGCTGATCAGGGTGCCGGCAGACCAGAAGCGGCTGGCGATCGGGACTGCGCTGGATCCCGAATTGCCGCGGGTGGTTGCCGACCGCGGCAAGCTCAGGCGGATCCTCAGCAAGCTGCTTCAGAACGCGGTGAAATTCACGCCTGAAGCGGGGCGGATCACCGTGACCACGCGGCAGGCTTCTGGTCTCGACCGCGAAGGGACGGAGGGGCAAGGGGGCACGGGAACATCTTCTCCTCCCTTCCCCCGCTCCCCCGCCTGCCAGCAGTTCATCGAGATCGCGGTCGCGGACACCGGCATCGGCATCGCGCCCGAGGACTTGGGGCGCATTTTCTCGCTGTTCCAGCAGGCCGACAGCTCTGGTACCCGCACCCATGGCGGGGCAGGCGTCGGTCTCGCCCTGGCCCGCACGTTGGTCGAACTGCATGGTGGTCGTGTGTGGGCGGAGAGTGCGGGGCCCGGCACCGGGGCGCGGTTCGTCGTCCGACTTCCGCCGCTGCAGGCGCCGCCGCCACCCCGCATCCTGCTGGTGGAAGACGACGTGCTCATGCTGAAGGCGCTGAGCCTTTTCCTGCGGGATGTCGGCTACGCGGTCGAGGGGATGGGGACCGGCCGGGAGGCGCTTCGTGCCATCGATACGCAGCGTCCGGACCTGCTCATTCTCGACATCGGCCTGCCCGATATGACGGGGTGGGAGATCCTCAAGCAGGTGCGCTCGAGAGATTCGACGCACGACCTCCCGGTCCTCGTCCTTACGGAGTTGGGCCAAGACCACGCCGACCAGGCCAACGGCCTGGGGGCCGATGAGTTCCTGAGCAAGCCGGTTTCCCCGCGCGTCGTGACCAAGGTCGTGCAGGACCTGCTCACGGGGAGAAAGCGCCACGGAATGCCGCGAATGGATGAGCCCCAGGACTGATGGCTTCACGTGAGATGCGCGATTGTCGACTTTGGATGGGGGAGACATCGTCGTTCGATCACGATTCGCGACTTCCACACTGTTCGCCGTCCATCTGGCGAACAAGGGTTGCGGCCGATAAATCGGTTTGTTGGTACGGGAGGGCTCCGTGGGCCTTCGGAGGATCACCGGTCCTGGGCGAACAACCGAATCTTGGAGAGGCCGAACTCCCGAACGCTCGTGGTGATTTCGGAGGGAAGTTGATGACACCACGTGTTCTGGTCGGAGAAGACAACCCCCTGCGCTCGGAATTGGTAGCGGCGCTCCTCGAGAACGAGGGGTGCCATATCCTTACGGCCCAGACGCTCGAAGCGGGGCTCCGCCTCGCCACGAGGGGGCAGCCAGATCTCATTCTGACGGACGTGCAGCTCCCGGGGATGACGGGGTACGAGGCCGCGCGCCGCCTCAAGGCGGATCCGGCCACGGCGGCGATCCCTCGAATGGCGAACACTGCCCAGGCCATGCACCGCGAAGCGGCCAAGGCACACGCGGCCGGGTGTGATGCGTATCTCCCGAAGCCTCTGGAGACGCGGGTCTTCCGGGAGGTCCTGCGCCGGTTCATCGGGAACGCAGGGGGGGACAGGGAGAGGGATGGTCACTGAAAGCGAGGCCCACATGACAGAGCGGATCCTGGTCGTGGACGACGAAGCGGTCAATCGGGAGCTCCTGGAGGCGATCCTCGCGCAGGAGGGCTTCGAGGTTGAGTTGGTTACCGACGGCCCTGCCGCCTTGGTCCAGGCAACTGCCCTGCCGCCGGACCTCGTCCTGCTCGACATCCTGATGCCCGGCATGTCCGGCCTGGAGGTGTGCCAGCGGCTGAAAGGGGAACCGGCCACCGCGGAGGTGCCCATTATCGTGGTCTCGGCCGCGGGGCAGATGGCCACCAAGGAGGCCGCCCTGATGAGCGGTGCCGATGACTTCCTGACGAAGCCAGTCCGGCCCGATGACCTCCGCGCCCGGGTGGCCGCCATGCTCAAGGTCCGCCGCATCCGCCGGGACCTGGACCGGACCCTGGCCTACCTCCACGAGCTGGAGGCGGTCCGTCACGTCCAGCGCCACCGAGCCTCATCGCAGCATGTCGGTGACGAGAGGCTGGGCCCCTCGCCGGTCCCGACGCCCATGCCCGTCCTGCTTGTGGACGACGAGGCCCTCACCCGTGATTTCTACGAGGCTCTGCTCACCGAGCACGGGTTCCGTGTCTTCGCCGCGGGTTCTGGCGCAGAAGGGCTCGAGCTGGCTCAACAACACCCTATTGATGCAGCGATCCTGGACATTGTGATGCCGGAGATGTCTGGGATTGAGTTCCTTGAGCACCTCCACAAACGGGATCCCGACCTCCCGGTCATCATGCTCACCGGGCACCCTACCTCGCAGAGCGCCATCGCCGCGCTGAAGCTCGGGGCCTTCGACTTCATCGTCAAAGGCCTCGATCTCAGTCTGGTCGTCCTCGCCGTCCACCGGGCGATCCGCCACCGGCGGGAGATCCGCGGCAAGAATGCCGAGCTCGAGCGGTTGCGGACACGCATCGGGGAATTCGAGAGGAATCAACATGTACCGACCGTGGAAGCTGTCCCTTCAAACGCTCAAGCCTGGAGCTGGGGCAAAGGGAGACCAGGTAGTGCAAGAGGCACCATCCAGCACTGATACCCCCGTTCCTGCGGGTGCGAACAGGGACGGCAGGGGGGCAGGTGAATCGGATGGAATGCCTGCTTCAGGGGCCCAACGCGTGCCAGTCGTTGATGACAAGGCAGCCGCCTGCGGCCTAGTATCGGCCATGCTGGCGCCCACAGGGTACGAGATCCGGGGCGCGGAGGATGGCAGCCATGAGCTGATCCGGGCCAGCGAGGGGCCCTCCGGATCTCGCACTCCGCGACGACCGGGTGCCGGGGTTGGGCGGCTACGAGGTGCGCCGCCGCCTAATCCAGAACCTTCACACGGACCGCATTCCGGTCGTCAGGGGGATGGCGAGCGACGATCCGGCCCTACGTCATCTGGCACACGCCGCCGGGGTCCAGACGTGTCCATCACAGGACCGGGAATAGGGGATAGGGGCAGGAGGATGGCCACACGAGATCCGGAGGCCAGGCGCTCCCTCTGGTTCCAGTACAAGTTCAGCTCACCGCAGGGCCGAGTCCGGGAATTCCACGTGCACTTGGACCCAGAGACGCTCGGCCTTATCACGAAAGGCTACGCCAGCCACCCGGACTGGACCCAGCTCACCTACCACCAGTGTACGAACTGCCCTCTCCGGCCAGAAGATCACCCCCGCTGCCCCGTGGCGGCCAATCTGATGGAGGTGGTCGAGTGTTTCAAAGGGGACGTGTCCTGCGAACCCACCGATGTCGAGATCGCCACCGCGAACCGAACGTATAGGAACCGCGTGCCGTTGCAGGTGGGGCTGAGCGCCTTGGTCGGCATCTACATGGTCAGCAGCGGCTGCCCGCACCTCGATAAGCTCCGGCCCATGGTTCACAGCCACCTGCCCTTTGCGACCCGGGAGGAGACGACCTACCGCGCGGTCGCCATGTACTGGCTGGCGCAATTCTTCCGGAAGCAGCACGGCGAGGAGCCGGATTGGGAGCTCGAGGGGCTGGCGAGCATCTATGAGGAAATTATTACGGTCAATAGTTGCTTTCGCCTGCGGGTCGCGGCCCTTCACGTGGCGGATGCTGGCATGAATGCCCTGTTCCGGCTCGACTGCTATGCCCAGTTCACCAGTCGGCTGCTCCTGCGGAAGAACCTCGCGGAGATCGAGCGACTTTTCCGTCCCTACCTGGATGGCTGACTGCTGCGCGGCTTGGTGAATCGCTGATACCGACCTCTCGGGAGACGACGGTCGAAGGCGCCAGCTCCTCATTCGTGCGGGGTCATCTCCCAGGTCACGGGGGGACCGGCCTCCGGCGTGGGTCCGACGGCTCTTCGCGCGGTCTCGAAAGGGCGATCTGGGAGAGGCGATCCGGACGGAAAATTCCCTTGAGAAAAACACCATCGAAGCGGATATCCGGCTCCTCACCGCCATCAACCAAGATCTCGCCCGGGCGGTCCAGGAGGGGAGGTTCCGCGAGGATCTCTTCTACCGCCTGAACGTCTTCAGCATCCACCTGCCCCCGCTGCGTGAGCGGGGGGAGGACGTCCTGCTTTTGGCGCACCATTTCGTGCGCGAGCTGGGGGCGCGTCTGGGCAAGGGAGAGCCGGGGTTCAGCGCCGACGCCCGGGACGCCCTCCTCACCTATCGTTGGCCCGGCAACATCCGGGAGCTCGAGAACGCCATCGAGCGCGCGCTCATCATCACCGAGGGGGGCCTCCTCACGGCGAGGCACCTGGGGCTCGGTGGGGGAGAAGAGGCGCGACCGGCCGTCCCCGATGGGGGGGCGACAGAGGCGAAGGCGGCCCCCGAGCCCCTCGCCACCCTGGAGCAGCGCGCCATCCTGGCCGCCCTGGAGTCCACCCGCGGCAACAAGACGCAGGCCGCAGCCCTCCTCGGCATCACCCGGACGCAGCTCCACACCCGGCTGAAGCGGTTCGGGCTTGCCGCAAAGCCCACCGTGTAATTCTGCACGCTCCGTCCACCATTGCGCAGCCAGCCGCGCATCCATACACACCTAATTCACTCTCCATTTGTACGTATTATCATCACATCAATCATTTCATGTAGTTGTGGAGCCATGGCAATTGGCATCGGTGCTGCAAACCTCCAGCGTGCGAGTAACCCAGTAATAGGCACGAGATCGGGCAGGCGTGCTGCTCGGAGCAAACGACAAAGGAGGACGAACCATGAGGAGAGTGTTAGCTGCAGCCGTATTTGCCGCCATCCTGGCCGCCGCGACGGCCATGGCCCTGGCGAGCGCACCCACGGTCCAGGGCACGGTTCAAAGCGTGGATCCCGCTGCCCAGACCCTGACGCTGGCGGGCGGAACGACGTTCGCGGTGCCCGCGACTGTCTCCACCGAATCGCTCCAGCCTGGCGACGAGGTGACCGTCGCCTATCACCAGGGGAAGGACGGGCAGAAGGTGGTGACCACGTTCTGGATCAACAGCCTGTACCAGTACCAGGTCTCGGACTAGCTCCGATCTGGCTCCCGCCGGAAGCGGCGGGAGGGCTTGGCTCCGCCGGGTGCTGATCGACGGCCCAGAGGACGGCCTGCCTCCGAGCCCTTGATCGGTTCCTGACGGAAAGGAAACAAGGAGGATCTCACATGCGATTCCTCAAAGAGTCGAAATGGGTTGACTTGCTCACCCTGTCCTTGATGTTCATCGTCGCCGTGGCCGTCAAGCTCGGCTTGGCCTGGGAGGTCCTGCACTAGGCACTGCCGGGGCCCAGGGAGCACCCGCGCACTGGACGGCATCTCCCGGAGTGCGGGAGCAAACGGAAACGCGCCGGGGGACTCCAGGTCCCCGACGGGCCCGGGCAATACCTTCCAACGCAAGCGAGGGCAGGGCCGGAGAAGAGGCCCCTGAAAGCTGAGGGACCGGGAGGCGACAGATCGCCAGACGGAACGTGTCAACAAGAATGAGACACTCCCCGTATCTTCGCCGATGTTTGGCCGGCTTGGCGTAGACAGCCACGCCTCCCAAGCGCCGAATCATCTCGAACGCGCCCGCGAGACACACCGTAATGCACACCAGCCTGCCGGCGGGGTCGGCGATGGCGAACGCGCGGCCGTGCTTGCGGATCACGTAGATGTTATTCGGCGGGGGAACTTGCGCGAGGGGGATGGAGGGCGTACGCTCGTCCTTGCCCAGGACTCTCCTCCTTACCTGGGTGGGGTTGTGGGCCACGCCCCCGGCGAGTTGGCGCTCGCGCGGGGGCACCTTCTGCCTATGTCTTCAGTCCATTCTCAATCACCTCCGAGCAGATCCATCGATGCGCGATCCTGAACGTGCTGACGGACCAGCCCGTCTCCTTCGTTTTCTGGTTTCCCATGCGGATGGCGCAACCGCCAGTCTTGCTCGTCTCAATGGGGCGAGATCCGTCGGATACCTGACCTAGCCCTAGCAAGTGGTCCAGGGGCTCCGTCCCCTTGGCATGCGGCGTCCTGTGGGCATCCGTCCCCCCTTGCGCCCGGTGAAACCGGGGCCCTGGGCTTTACGCCTGCCCCGATTGGGCTCTTCCCCCGCCCAGCAGGTGACGAAAATACCGTGCCTCACGCGCTAGGCAGCCCCAGGAGGTGCGTTCCCGGCCGAGCGGCGGGGGGGGGGGGGTGGTGCCGCGAGGGCAACCGTAGAAGTCCCCATCCTCCGGAAGGCACCGCCCGGTCCATTAGGCAGCCTGTTTCCGACTCGAATTGGGATGCACAGCGGCCTCCCGCTTCCGGGCGGTGAGCCAGACGCTCCGCACCGTGGCCGGGTACCATAGGCGTTTGCGCCTTTTCGTCGGAATGCGATCCGCATTGAGGTCGTACGCGATGCGCTCGTAGCTCGTGCCGCGTCGCCGCGCCTTCGCCATTTGGGCCAGCACCTTCTCCTCGGCCCGCACTGGCACGAGATGCGTTCCGTCCTTCGCGAGGGTGAAGCCGCAGGGGATAGTCCCAACGCGCTCCCCGTTCTGCCGCTTGTAGGCGAGGGCCTCACGGGTGCGCTCCCCGATGACGCCCCGCTCCCATTCACTGATGGAGGTGACGATGCTCCGGAAGAGCTGGCCGGTGGCCGTCCTGGTATCCACGGCCTTTTGGATCGAGACGAGGGCCACCTGGTGCTTGTCCGTGACGTCGGCGAGATAGACGAGGTCCCGCACGGAGCGGGTGAGCCGGTCCAGCTTGGTGACTACGATCCCCTCGAAGCGACAGGTCTTCCTCGGGATTTCCTCCAAGAGCTGCTGGGGGGCCCGGGCGTTTGAGGTCTTTCGCGCTGTGGCCGTTGTCCCGGACGACGCCGATGCATCGCCAGCCATTCCCTTTGCAGCACGCCCGGATCCTCCGTTCTTGCGCATTAAGACTGACCCCATTCTCGGCCTGCTCGTTCGTGGACACCCGGACATACCCGACGGCTCGCACGTTTGTCCCCTTCCTTGTCCCGGGCGGCTGGGATCCTCATGCCGCCCACTGGCCCTGGAAGGGGACAATCAGTTCCGATTGCACTCGGAAAATACCGTGTGTGCCGCTCCCCCGTTCACAACCCTCACGCTCCCTCCAATTTTTCCTCCTCCTGATTGACCGGAGCCCCGGCAAGGCTCGAATGGGGCTTTGAATGCCGCCGGGCCCCGGGCCGCTCCTCGCGCCAAATTACGCATCCAGGTTTGAGGAACATCGGTCCAAGAATCACCGCGGGCAGGGAGGGATCTTCGCCCATCCTCCGGCCCTCTATACGCGGAGGAAATTCGTCATCACCCGGAAGCACTGGCACCGAATCCCTCCTCTTGGCGTGGTTATAGATGTTCGTGCACTGCTGTCCCAATGTTGAGTTGCCCATCGAACGGAACCTATTGATGATGTTGGCGTTTCTGCCCCTGGAAAGATTTATCGATTTGGACGGCCGGCTTGGGATGGGGCATACTCTCGCCCTCTCGCGAGAGGAGACCCATGAACAGCGGCCGGACACTCTTTGCACAACTGGTGGACTGCGTCTCACCGTACGAGTTCCGCAAGTGCGTGGATCGCTATCAGGGGCACTACAAAGTCCAGAGGTTCACCTGCTGGGACCAGTTTCTCTGCATGGCATTTGCCCAACTCACGTACCGAGAGAGCTTGCGGGACATCCAGGCCTGCCTCCGGGTCGCCCCGCCCAAGCTCTACCATATCGGCTTCCGGGGGACAGTGGCCCGCAACACGCTCGCCCATGCGAACGAGGTGCGCGACTGGCGGATCTATGCCGACTTCGCGCAGAGGGTGATCACGACGGCCCGTACGCTCTACCCGGCCGAAGACTTCGGCGTCGCGCTGGAGCAGGCCGCGTACGCGCTCGACGCCACGGTCATCGACCTGTGTCTGGCCCTGTTCCCCTGGGCCAAGTTCCGCAAACACAAAGCCGCGGTGGAGCTGCCTGCGCGGCTGGACCTGCGGGGCAACATCCCCAGCGTGCTGTTCATCACCCCGGGCCGCGTGCACGATGTGAACATCCTCGATCAGCTGACCATCGAGGCCGGCGCCTTCTATATCCTCGATCGCGGTTACCTCGACTTCGCGCAGCTCTACCGGCTGCATCGGGCCGTCGGCTTCTTCGTGACGCGTGCGAAGCGGAATTTCCGCTTCCGGTACCTCGAGTCGCGGGCAGTCGATCGGACCACGGGTGTCCGTTCGGATCAGATCATCCGACTCTACGGTTTCTACAGCAAGCGGAGCTACCCCGAGCGCTTGCGCCGCGTCCGCTACTACGAGGCCGACAAGCGGAAATGGCTCGTGTTTCTCACCAACAACTTCCCGCTCCCGGCGGTGCGGATCGCGCAGCTCTACAAGTGCCGGTGGCAAGTCGAACTGTTCTTCAAGTGGATCAAGCAGCATCTGCGGAACAAGGCCTTCTACGGCACCTCCGAGAACGCGGTGAAGACCTAGATCTGGATCGCCATCGCCGTGTATGTCCTGGTTGCCATCGTCAGGAAGCGCCTCAACCTGGAGGCCAGTCTGTACACGATTCTCCAGATCCTCAGCGTCTCGCTATTCGAGAAAATCCCATTGATAGAGGCACTTGCGCCACCACAGGCTGCTTTGCTGGAGGCTGGTCCCAGTAACCAGCTAAATCTGTTCGACTAACGTTGGGACAGCAGTGAATGGATTTATATGTTCTGGTTTCCGCTTGCGTGCCCCCGCAACCACTAAACCGAATACCTGCGCCCGGCGCAGGAGGCCTTGTGGGCTCGGCTGCACTAGCAGCCGAGCCTATTTGCTGAAGCCCAGGCTCGGGTATTTCCGGTACGTCTCTGCCATCGGCAGCCCGTGCCGCTTCATGTGGTGCGGGGTGATCTTCCCCTGGGCTTCCCCTGTCGTCCGCAAAGACTCCATCCACTGTTAATTTCGTGCTGATAGACTCTCCCGTCGGGCGTCAGAAACTCGAGCTTTGGTTTGATCTCCAGCCTGAAGCGGGGGAGTACGCGACTTCATGCGACAAATCGAGTCGTTCCTTCATCTTGGTCGGATGGTTACCGGGATCTGGGTCGATCTAGTGAGGTTCCTGGCCGCCAGCCTCCGGTCCTAGACGGCGCTCTTGGCCGAAAACCTCTTCCTCCGGAAGCAGTTGACACTGTATCGCGAGCGGCGGGTGAAACCTCGACGACCGTCGGATACGATTCGGCTCGGGCTGGTGCTACTCGCACGGTGTTGCAACTGGCGCGAGGCCCTCACGATTGTGCAGCCGGCGACGCTCCTCCGGTGGCACTGCGAGGCCTTCCGACTCTTCTGGCGGTGGCGGTCTCGACCCGGACGGCCCCGGCTCCCGGCGAATCTCCAGCACCTGATCGCGGCGATGGCTCGAGACAATCCGAGCTGGGGTGAGGAGCGGATCGCCGCGGAGTTGCTCCTGAAGCTCGGCCTCCGCGTCTCCCCACGCACCGTCCGCCGGTACATGGTCCGCAGAATCGGCGGGGGAGGAAGGGGGGGCGCCAATCAGCGGTGGGCCACCTTCGTCCGCAATCACTCCCGGGCTATCGTTGCGTGCGACTTCTGCGTGGCGGTGACCGCCACGTTCCGCGTCCTGTACAGCTTCGCGGCTCTCGAGGTGGGGAGCCGACGATTGCTCCACGTCAACGTCACCAGTCACCCGACGGCGACGTGGACCCTGCAGCAGTTCCGAGAGATCCGCGCGGAACCGCACGCCTATCGCTTTGTCCTTCATGATCGCGACAGCATCTATACGCCCTGGCTGGATGCGGCCCTCACCGCGATGGGCGTCCGTGTCCTCCGAACACCGATCCAATCGCCGATGGCGAACGCGTACTGTGAACGACTGCTCGGAAGTCTACGCCGCGACTGTCTCGATTACCTGATCCCCTTCGGCGAGGAGCATTTGCGCCGGGTCCTTTGCTTTTGGAAAATGCACTACAATCGGGGCCGCCCTCACACGAGCCTGGATCCGGGGCTCCCCGAGCCCGATGCTGACTTGCCGGCAGCCCCAATCAGTGGTCATCGTCTCCCGAGTGGCGTTCGGGTCGTGGCGCCATCAATCCTGGATGGCTTGCATCACGAATACGAATTGGAATTGGCGGCCTGAGCCAGCTCTATTTATTGCGCACCACAGGACTCCCGCGCCGTGCAGCTTACGCGGCACCTCCAGTTGCTGCGGTCCCTCCCCTCGTAAGTGGTGGGAATAGGACTATACCCCTAGAAAATATTATACTTGACAATGTATCTGCCTTTCGAGTATACGATCGTCCCATCGAATACTGTATCCGTTTTTATGAAAATGTGTATTTTATATGTTTCATGTTTGTATACTCTTATCAAAGTTGTGGTATGCGCCTTCTGATTGTGCACGCAGGCAATGAAGGAGGCGTTTATGCCAACAAAGGGTAGTAGTCCCTCGGGCCAGCCGCTGACCTCGGTCGAACGGGTCTACGAGTTTGTCAGACAGGCCATTAAAGACTTTACAATTAAGCCCGGGGAAAGCATCGTTGACAGCGAAATCGCAAAGCAAATCGGGATCAGCCGGACACCCGTCCGAGAAGCGTTGCGGCAACTTGAGCTGGAAGGGCTGGTCGTTCATACGCCTCGCCGGGGCTGGACCGTCCGAGTGCTTCAGCTTCAAGACGTGGAGAATATTTTCGAGATCAAAGAATGCCTGGAAGGCATGCTTGTCCGGCAGGCGACCAGAAAGCTGAACCCCCAAGACAGGGTCGACTTGAAGAGGACGTTTCGCGCTATGGAGGAAGCGGCCAACGCGAGGGATCAACACGCCTGGCTCGCCGCTGATGCCCGCGTGGAAAAGGCGTTCTATGCAGCCGCCCGAAATCCCCGTGCCCAGCAGATCCTGTCGTCGGTGAATGCCCAGTGGCATTGGGTGTGGCGCGGAATCATTGCGCTCGGAGATCGGATGGAGCAGTCGACCTGCGAGCATGGAGCCATTTTGGACCGCGCGCTTGTGGGAGACGCGGATGGTGCCGCGGCACTCACTTTAGAGCATTTGGCGAGCATCAAGCGGTTGCTCCTAACCGTGCTGACCAATTTCGTGTTCCCATTAACCGAGACCGTCGGAGGGGCTGTGGTGGTTCCCGCCGCACGGAAGGGCAAGGCAAAGGCTAGTGCACTTGCCCCTTAACTGAGGTGGCAACCCGGGCAAGGATAGTAGTTCCGCAATCAAGGTTTCGCCGCAAGTCGAGATAGTCCGATAGCACCATGGCCCATCGCAGGTTCCGTGCACGAACGATTCGTCGTGAAACGGGGGCACTGATGATGGTGTGTGGTCTGTTCGAGGGGGGACTTCGGCTCTCACGGAGGGCCGAGATCGGACCGTCCAGTCGCGCGGACGGGTGTCGAGAAATGCAGCAGCCCGGGCGTGCGGCACGGAATCTTCTCGCACCGTATGCTCGCTTCTCGGAGCCGAGTTGCCGCGCGGTCGCCTTTGGCCGCTCTCTGCACCAAACCAGTTGTCGGGCTCCTTCGCATCTCTCTCCATCCAGATCCGGCCGTGTGCACTGGTTCGGCCGTAGCTGCCTGCGACGCCTCCACGGGTGCGCTGTGTGTGTTCTCGTCCCTGCGCCAGGAAACGAGTCCGGAACGGGCGGCCCCGTGCCCGATCATGCGCGATCCAGGCCAAGCAGGTTGGAGTGATGGGCATTCTGCGGTTCATCGCCCGTCGGCTTATCTTCATGATCGTGCTCGTGATCGGGGTAAGCATCCTGATCTTCTTCATGATCAATGCCATCGGCAACCCGATCGAGATTCTGATGGCGGAACGCCCCGGTATCTCGCCCGCCGCGATTGAATCCGTGAAGCACTACTACCACATGGATCGCCCGCTGACCGAGCAGTACTTGGCCTGGCTGGGCAACGTGGTGCGGCTGGACTTCGGGACCAGCATCGTGTACAGCCAGCCGGTCGGTGAGATGCTCAGAACGTGGGGCTGGGAGACAATCAAAATCCAGGTCCCCGCCATCCTGCTCTCGCTAATTCTGGGCATCGCCATCGGAGTGCCGGCGGCCACCCGCCAGTACACAAAGACCGACTTCGGGATCATGACAGCGGCGCTACTCGGGAGATCCATCCCCGGCTTCTTTCTGGGGATTATTCTCATTCTGGTGTTTTCGTATTGGCTCGGCATCTTCCCGAGCTATGGAGCCTATTCCACGCGCGGACTGTTCCTGAACAGCGCACCGCTTGATGCGCTCTGGCATATGGTGCTGCCGGTAGCGATGCTAGCGTATTTCGAGACCGCCACATTGACTCTCCTCATCCGCTCGAACATGGTCAACGTCCTGCGGCAGGATTTCATCATGGCCGCCCGCGCGAGCGGCCTCAAACCCTCCCGCGTCGTCTATCGACATGCGTTGAAGAATGCCTTCATTCCCGCCCTCACCTATGTCGCCATCCTTTTCGGCCTAATGCTGGGAGCCGCGCCCGTCACTGAGACCGTGTTCACCTGGCCCGGACTCGGTTATCTGTACATCACGGCTATCGTGCAGCTCGACTTTCCCGTAATCATGAGCATGAACCTCGTGATCACGCTGATGCTTGTCACAGCGAACTTGTTGACGGACATTGCCTATGTCTTCATTGATCCCCGCATTCGTCTGGAATAAGCGAGGCCGAAATGGCTAGAACGACCTCGAACCACCCAGATGCGTTGGAGCAAGATCTGCACAGGCGTGGCATGTGGTGGCAGAGCTGGCAGCGGTTCCGCCGCAACAGGGTAGGCGTGCTCGGGCTGAGCATGGTCGCGCTTGTCGTCCTCGTCGCGATCCTTTGCCCCCTGCTTGCTCCGCACGATCCGTATGATCAGTCAGCCATGCTCCAGTTTCAGGCGAAGGCGCCCCCGAGCTGGAGCCACCCGCTGGGCACGGACCGGATGGGGTACGATGTCGCCTCGCGGATAATCTACGGTGCACCGACGGCCCTGATTGTCGGCTTGGGCGCGATGCTGGTCGCGACAACGATCGGGATCACTCTCGGGGGGATCAGTGGGTACGTCGGTGGGATGGCGGACGAACTGCTGATGCGGGTGACAGAGTTCTTTCTCGTTATCCCGATATTCATCGTGGTGCTCGTCATGGTCCGTATCTTCGGGATCTTGGTGGTCGGGACGGCAATGGAAAAGATCCCGTACCTGAACCTCTCGACCATCATCCTTGTCCTCGGGATTTTCGGGTGGCCGCCGCTGGCCCGGATGTCCCGGGCAGAGTTTCTCCGCCTCAGAGAAGCGGAATTTGTCGAGGCGGCGCGCTGCATCGGGGTCGAGCGGAGGAGCATCATCTTCCGGCACATCCTGCCGAATGCGTTCCCGTCGCTCATCGTGCTCATCGCGTTGGGCGTCGGCGGGGCGATCCTGATGGAGGCGATGGTCAGCTTCCTCGGCTTCGGCGACCCGAAGGCCATCAGCTGGGGGCAAGAGCTGTATTTCAACTACGAATTCCTAAAGATTTCCCCCTGGGCCTCGATTGCGGCGGGGACGGCTATCTTCGTGACCGTCTTGGGGTTCAACCTGCTCGCCGATGGCCTCACCGACGCCCTCAATCCACGGCTCAAGGAATAGTCCGATGAGCTCGGCGACGCCGAACGGGCAACTGCTGGAGGTGAGAGATCTCCGGGTGCATTTCTTCACCGGGTCCGGTGTCGTCAAGGCGGTGGATGGCGTGAGCTACGGTCTGCTACCGGGCCAGACGCTCGGCCTGGTCGGAGAGTCGGGGAGCGGCAAGACGATCTCCAGTCTCGCCCTCCTGCGCCTAATTCCGCGACCCGGGAGGATCATCTCCGGCGAAATATATTTCCGACATGAAGATCTGATGGCCAAGGGCGATAAGGAGATGAACGCGATCCGGGGGAAGCGGATCGCCATGATCTTCCAGAACCCGGCGTACTCCTTGAATCCCATTTACAGCATCGGCGCGCAGCTCGGCGAGATTCTCGTGTGGCACGAGAAAGTGGACCAGCGAGCCGCCGAGGAGCGTGTGGTCGAGCTGCTCCGACTGGTCGGCATCGCCGATCCGGGCAGTCGGCTGCAGCAATTTCCGCACGAACTGAGCGGCGGCATGAAGCAGCGCGTCTGCATCGCCCGCGCGTTGCTCTGCAATCCTGCGCTCGTCCTGGCGGACGAACCCACAACCAATCTGGATGTCACGATCCAGGCCCAAATCCTGGATCTCTTGATCGAGCTGAAGAACCGGTTTCACATGGCCATGATCCTGGTCACGCACGACATGGGGGTAGTCGCCCGGATGGCGGACCGGATCGCGGTCATGTACGCAGGGCGCCTCTGTGAAGAGGCGGACGCATCGGTCATCTTTCGGGATCCCCGGCACCCGTACACGCAGGCCCTGATTGCGACCATGCCGCGAGTGGACCGCCGCTACTCGCGCGAAGGCGGGAGCCGGCTCGTCGTGATCCCGGGACGCATTCCCAGTCTCGTCCACCCGCCATCGGGCTGCCGGTTTCATCCCCGGTGTCCGGCGGCCATGCCGGAGTGCAGCGTCAGAATGCCCGAGCCCGCTGAGGTGTCGAGCGGCCACCGCGTGAGCTGCCTTGCCCACGGCCCCGGCGATCACCCGGGGGGATGAGGCTGCCGATGCACAGCCATAGAGGCAGGGGCGTCGGGCCGAGAGGCGCAATGGGTGATGTGCGGAACAGGGGTGCGTGGCTCACGGGAGGCGCGTGCGGAAACCGCCGGGGCATCGCTCCGTCGTTAACCGCGCGAGGCGGGTGGGAATGGCGGAGGGCGCTCGGTGCACCGGCATTCTGCCGGCCGGACGCGGCAGGGGGCCCGCACGGCGCAGCAGTGTCTTGGCGCACTGGGCGGGCTCGATAGATGGATGCCAGCGGGACCATGGTACAACCACTCGTTCGGGTTGAGCAGCTGGTCAAGCTGTACCCGGTGCTGCGGCGGGGAGTCTTTCGGACGAAGGAAGTCGGGGCGATCCGGGCCATCGACACCGTTTCGTTCGACGTCCACCGAGGCGAAACCCTTGCGCTGGTGGGCGAGAGCGGATGCGGGAAGACGACGACCGCCCGGAGCATGCTGTACCTCACACCCCCGACCTCGGGGCGGGCTCTCTTCAACGGAACGGATATTCTCGAAATCTTCCGGCGTGGGGCCCGGGCTGAGGTTCTGAAGATCCGCCGGCAACTCCAGTACGTCTTCCAGGATCCCTATCTGTCGCTGAACCCGCGGTGGAGCATTGCGGAAACCGTCATGGAGCCCATGCGGGTCCACCAACACCTGCCGAAGACGGCCTGGGAAGCCCGACTGATGGAGCTCCTCGAACTGGTCGGGCTCGAACGGTACCATGCCTGGCGCTACCCGCACGAATTCAGCGGCGGCCAGCGCCAGCGGGTCGGGATCGCGCGTGCGCTGGCGGTGGAGCCGCAATTCTTGATATGCGACGAGCCGGTTTCGTCCTTGGATGTGTCGGTGCGTGCGCAGATTTTGAATCTCCTGTTGGACCTCCAGGAGCGCCTCGGCCTGACGTACCTGTACATTTCCCACGATCTCAGCTCGGTCCGGTTTATCAGCAATCGGGTAGCCGTGATGTACTTGGGCAAGATCGTCGAGATCGCGGAGGTGAACGAGTTGTTCATCCATCCGGCGCACCACTATACGCATGCGTTGCTGGCCGCTATTCCGGTCCCCGATCCTACTGCGGCGGTCCAGGCAGCGGTGTTGAAAGGCGAAGTTCCTAGCGCGATCAATCCGCCGACTGGTTGTCGCTTCCACCCCCGCTGTATTGGGGCGCTGCCGCGATGCAGTCAGGCGGAGCCGTCATTGGAGCAGACTGGGGACGGGCATCTTGTGGCGTGCCACAACCCGCGCTAGCGATGCCAGCGCTGTGATCGCGGTTGCAGGCAAGGGGGAACACGAGCGCATGGACAATCGACGTGTAGAGAAGGGAGTCGTCCGGGGTCGGCAGTTCGAGATCGAGGTGGACGGGCGGAAAATCCTCGCGCACGAGGGCGAGACCATCGGGGCGGTGCTGACCGCCGTCGGCGTGCGCGCATTCCGGAAGACGGCCAAGCGCCACCACCCGCGCGGCATGTACTGCGGGATCGGCCTCTGTTACGAGTGCACCATGGTAATCAACGGCGTACCCAACACGCGTGCCTGCCAAACGCTGGCCACTCCTGGTTGCCGGGTCGAAACACAGGAAGGTCTCGGGGAATGGGGAGGCTCGCGATGAAAGAGATCGAGGTGCTCATCGTCGGGGCCGGTCCGGCAGGCATGGCGGCAGCGATCGAGGCGACCAAAGCGGGTGCGCAGGTACTCATGTTAGACGACAGCGCCGAGCCCGGCGGGCAGATCTATCGGCAATTTCATGCCGGTTTCCGGGTCACGGATGGCAGCATGCTGGGCCATGATTACGAGCGCGGACAAGAGTTCCTCCGAGAGTTCAGCTCTGTCGCCGACCGCGTGCGGTTTCTGGACGAGGCGCTGGTGTGGGGCATCGCGCCAGAGAACGAGGTCAATTTCATCCGGCAGGGCCAGTCATGCGGCATCCGCTACCGCCAACTCCTGATTGCGGCCGGCGCCTATGATCGGCCCGTACCGTTTCCGGGATGGACCCTCCCGGGCGTTTTCACGGCGGGTGGCGCGCAGCGGTTGATCAAGAATCAGCGGGTCCTGCCCGGCGAGCGGATCCTGCTGGCAGGCACGGGGCCGTTGCAGCTAGCCATTGCCAACCAGATCTTGGACGCCGGAGGCAGGGTGGTCGCAATTGCCGAGGCTGGCAATATCGACCGGTGGATGAGCCTGGCTCGCAGCGCCTGGGGGCAGTGGGCGCTGATCGCCGATGCCTGGCGCTACTGGTCCGGGATTCGCAAGGCAGGCATCCCCCTCTGGCGTGAACACACCATTGTGGAGGCGCGCGGGGACGGCCACGTTGAAGAGGCCGCACTGGCGCGGGTAGACGCGGAGTGGCGGCCGATTGCCGGCACGGAGCGCCGGGTCGCGGTGGATACGATCTGTTTGGGGTACGGCTTTGTTCCGTCGGTGGAGTTGACCCGTCTGGCAGGGTGCGAACACCGCTACGACCCGCTCCTGGGCGGATGGCTCCCGGTCCGCGGGGATGACATGGAGACGACCACACCCCACGTGTACGCGGCCGGTGATTGTGGCGGTGTGGCCGGTAGCTTCGTGGCGATTGAAGAAGGGCGGATCGCCGGGATCGCTTTGGCTCGGGATGTGGGCCGACTGTCGACCGAGGAGGCCCGGAGCCGCATGGCGCCGAGCCGCGAGCGATTGGCTGGACTGCTACGGCTCCGCCAGACGCTGGACGAGATTTCCCGGCCACGCGCCGGCCTATACGAACTGGCCAAAGACGACACGATCATTTGCCGCTGTGAAGAGATTACCTTAGGCGAGGTCAAGGCGGCATTGGCAGAGGAGATCCGCGACCTCAACGAACTCAAGCGCACAACGCGCGCGGGGATGGGCAACTGCCAGGGTCGAATGTGCGGGCCGGCCCTGCAGCAGGTCGTGGCGCATGCCAAGGGCATCGCGCCGGCCGAGATTGGCCCGCTTCACCCCCGCCCCCCCATCCGGCCTGTGCCACTGACGGCGCTCGCCGGCCACACCGAGATGGTGTAGGTGGAGCGACGGGGGCGCCGATCTGGGCGCGACACTGTTGATTGCTGCTAGCGGGAGTCGGACATGTCGAAGCGCGGGGGAGCGCCTGACGAGTGGCTCGAAAACGAGGGAGAATGCATCCATGCCTGACGTGAAGAGTGCCGATGCTGTGGTCATCGGGGGGGGCGCCCGGGGGGGCTCGATCGCCCTGGCCCTTGCCCGTGCCGGCGTCCGGGTCGTGCTGGTAGAGCGCCGCACCATCGGGGACTTGTCCTCCACCGGCAATGGCGCGCAGGTGAATGTCACGGCGAAGGAGCCGGATCACTACACGGCCATGAGCCTTCGCAGCGCGCGCATGTATCCGGAGTTCATTGCCAGCCTCGACGCCGACGTCTTCCTGCAGCAGGAAGGCCTGCTCTTTGCCACCGCGAGTCCAGCGGAGATGGATTCCTTTCGCAAGCGCGTCGAGATCCGCAACCGGGTTCCGGGGCTGAAGGCCGAACTGCTGGACGCGAAAGCGGCGCGCGCCATTCTGCCGGCCCTGGGCCCGGAGGTCATCGGGGGATACATCGCCCGGGCCGATGGCCGGGTGGATGTCCTCCAGTTATTGCCCGCAATCGGGCGGGCTGCCCGGAAAGCCGGCGCCGTGATCCTGCGCGGGACGGAAGTCCTAGGGATCGAAGTCGGTGGCGGGCGCGTGCAAAAGGTCCGCACGAATCGGGGGACGATCGCCACCCCCGTCGTGGTCAATGCGGCCGGCGTGCACGTGCCTCACATCGGCCGCATGGTCGGCCTCTCCATCCCGGTGGATCCGGAGCATGGGCACATGGCGATCACGCAGGCGGCTCCGCCCTTGTTGCCCATCCCGACTCAACACGTGGCGCAATGGCCCAACGGCAGCTTTTCGATCGGCACGAGCAACAAGAATGCGGGCCTGGACAATGCCACACGGCCGGAATGGCTGCCACCCTTTCTTCAAGAGGCGCTGCGCCTGATTCCGGCCCTCCAGATGGTGAATGTCCTCCGGGTGTTCGCGCATCTCCGGCCCATGCCGCCGGATCGCCTGCCGATCTACGATCGGGTGCCGGGTCTGGAAGGGTTCTACATCGCGGTGGGGCATAGCGGCATCACGCTGGCGCCGCTCACGGGGAAGATCTTCACGGATTGGATCGCGACCGGAAAACCAGATATGGACTTGACACCGTACGCGCTGAGTCGGTTCGCGGCCAACCGCCAGAACTGATTCGAAGCGCGACGGACCCGAGGAGGCACACATGTCCGAGCAGCCCTCGATCCCCCAAGCCAACACGGCAGTCCTCTTTAACGACATGATTAATGGCAACCTGCGCACCAAGAGCAACGCCGAACACAATAAGCTGATTGAAGCGAGCGGGCTCATCAGGAACTCGGTCCGCTTGGTCGCGCGCGCGCGCGAGCGCCAGATTCCGATCGTCTGGATCCGAGTCGAGCGCCGGGCTGATTACGCAGATGTCGTGTTCCCCCTGACGGATGCGTTCCTGGCCAGCGGCCGGAAACGGCCGGCGGCAACCGTGCACGGCTCGTACGAAGCGGCCAATGTGGACGAACTGCCGGTCCGCCCGGAGGATCAGGTGATCCTGAAGCCCCGCTTCAATCCATTCATCGGGACCGATCTTGACCTGCAACTCCGGGCGCGCAAAATCACGACCATTTTGTTTGGCGGGTATTCGACGAACGTCGGGGTGGAGAGTGGTGTGCGAACGGCCCGGGACCTCGGGTATGACGTGGTCGTGGTCAGCGACTGCTGCTACAACGTCCAGCAGGACATGCATGAATGGTCGCTCAAGAAGGTCATGCCGATCTTCGCGCGCGTGCTGACGACGGACGAGGTCTTCAAGCTCCTGGCCTGAGCGGGCAGGGTACTGCCCGTGCAGCTGCCCCGATCCGTTGGTCCGTCTGGGCGAGACGAGCCAAAGGCGGAAGGCGCTCCATGAAGCCGTTAGCGACGAGGGCACTGTGGTGTATCGGAAGTGCTGAAGGGCTCGGCTGTCTGAGTGCCGTCGTGATGCGCCTGCTGGGCCGTGCGTGGGAACGGTCAATCGGGGACACGCTCTTCGTAGAGGGCGCGCTTTTCCTCGTCGCTGCCGGCATGCTCGATCTCGCGCGATCCATCACGGCCCAACGGATTCGCGCCCTCTTACAGACGGGAGCGGCACCGCCCGTTGTGGCCAAGTCGGGACATCTCGTGATTCTGGTGATCGTGGGTCTTCTCCTCTGTGGGCAGGGCATCCTCTTGGTGCACGTTCTCTCGCCAGGGGGCCGGTAGCGGTGCCGTGCCGATGACTCGAAAGGGGGTTTCATGAAACCGATGACGGCCTGGGAACGGATCGCAGCCGCACTGCACGGGGCCGATGTAGATCGGATCCCCGTGGCCATGTGGAAACACTGGTTCCTGCAGGATCGGGCACCGGAGCGACTGGCCGAGCTGAACGTGGCACTCCAGCGGCAGTTCGATACTGACCTTATTAAGCTGACGCCCGGGAACCTGACCTACATCGAGGACTGGGGTGCCACTATCAAGTTCGGCACCCACGACGACCAAATCTCCGTGGCCGCCCGCCCTGCAGTCGCTTCGGCGAAGGAATGGCAAGATCTCCCACACTTGGAGGTGACAAGAGGGGCGCTGGGCCGGGAGCTGGAGACCATTCGGCTCACAGCGAGCGCAGTCGGTGGTGCAGTGCCGGTGCTCATGACGATTTTCAGTCCCCTCACGATCGCGTACAAACTCTGCGGCGACAGTGTGTCCGGCGCACGCATCGTGGAAGATCTCCGCAATGCCCCGCGCCAGGTTCACGCAGCGCTGGCACGCATCACAGACGTGCTCCGGGAGTATGTGGCGGCGTGTTTCACGGCGGGGGCGGATGGGTTCTTCTTCGCGACGCAACTCGCGACGGATGACCTGCTGAGTAGGGACGAGTACCGGGAGTTTGGAGTCCCTTACGATCTCCGCCTGCTGGAATCCATGCAGGGAAGATCGCGTCTGACGATGCTGCATCTCTGCAAAGGCCGCCGGCTGATGTTCGACCTGCTGGAGTCCTACCCGGTGGACACGATCAGCTGGGCGCATAAGACAAGCGAGCCCGGCCTGGCCGAAGCCCGGCGCTTGACAAAGAAGGCGCTGGCGACCGGGATTTCGCTCGAGACGCTCCACGGCGGTACGGAATCGGATGTGGTGGCAGAGGTGCGGGCTGCGGTGGCGGAGGCGGGGCGAAGTGGGTTCATCCTGGCGCCTGCCTGCGTGATCAAGGCCAGCGCCGCGGATCAGAATCTGCACGCCATGCGGCACGCGGTTGATCCCTGAGCCCTGGCGCCTTGCGCGGAGCGGGGCGGGAAAGATGGAGGTCGGAATGCCTGGAGCGCAAGCGGATGTGGTAGTTATCGGTGGAGGTGTGCGGGGATGTTCCGTTGCGTACCACCTCGCCAAAAGGGGGGTGCAGGTCACGTTGGTCGAGAAAGACGGGATCGCCTCTGGCTGTTCGGGCGCGACCTTCGCCCTGATTAACATCTCGCATAAGGATCCAGCCCCATATGCGGCGCTCAGCCTGGAGAGCGCCCGACTCTTCGCCGGCCTGGAGGAAGAACTCGGAGAGGATCTCGATTTCCGGCCGGACGGCAACGTGTCCAGCTTGGTAGAGAACGAGAGCGAGCTTTCCGGACTAGCGCAGTTCATCGAGCGGCAAAATCAAGTGCCCGGTCTGAAACTCGAACTCCTCTCGCCGGATGAGGCGCGAAGATTAGAGCCGGCGCTGACGCCGAATATCCTGGGCGCCTGCTTCTGTGCGCAGGACGGCCACATCAATCCGTACAAGCTCACCCTTGGATATGCGAGAGCGGCCCGTCGATGCGGCGCCAATATACTCACCGGGACGAAGGTGACTGGGATCGAGCTGGACCATAACCGGGTTCGCGCCGTAGTGACCGACCGGGGCCGGATCCTCACCGACACGTTGGTCGTAGCGGCCGGCATCCACATGCCCGACATCGGCCGCATGATCGGGTTGACGATTCCCGTCGTGCCCTCGCGCGGGCAGGTGATCACGACCGAGCGCACACGGCGGGTGTTGAACCGGCCTGTCGGCTCACTGCGTCAGACCGATGACGGGACGGTGATCATTGGGGTGACGTATCAGTTCGTCGGGCCGGACCTTCGGATCGTATATGACGACATGACCCGGAACGCCCACCGGGCGTTGCGGCTCTTCCCTGGCCTAAGCCACCTGAACGTGATTCGGCTCTGGGCTGGCCTGCGCCCCTTCACGGTGGATGGGCTTCCGATTCTCGGCCCTGTGGGACATCTCCAGCGCGTTTACCTGGCAACCGGCCATAGCGGCATGACCCTCGCCCAGGTAACCGGCAAGGTCATCAGCGATCTGGTGGCTACGGGCAGCACGCCGGTGCCCATCCAAGAGTTCACGGTGGAGCGCTACAGTAGCGTCCGGTACAAGTTTGTCATGTCAGCGTATCAGCGGTGGCAGTCGGCTGCCTAGCGCAGAGGAGGCGGAAGTGAAAGGCACACCGCGGCGGTTGACGAAAAACATCGAGCGGGGCGGCACCGTGACAGTTACGGTGGACGGGCAGCCCATCGCGGCGCACCAGGGCGAGACCATTGCTGCCGTGCTGCTGGCGGCGGGGCGGCGGACGTTTCGGCATACGGTTCCCGGAGGGCACCCGCGCGGGATCTTCTGTGGGATCGGGCTGTGCTTCGACTGCCTTGTGGCGGTGGACGGTGTCCAGGTCCGTGCCTGTGTCACGCCGGTGCGCGAGGGCATGCAGGTCTCAACGGCATGCGCGCCATAATCGATTTTTAACGACAATGAGTGGCCGGGACAGGCTCATGGATCGTCTTTGATTCAAGGAGGCACGGACGTGCGCGAAGCCGAAATCGTGATTGTTGGGGGTGGGCCGGCCGGGCTGACGGCCGCGTTAGAAGCAGCGACGGCGGGTGGCGAGGTCGTGCTCATCGATGAATACCCGACGCTCGGCGGTCAGTATTACAAACAGCTCCCGGACGACTTCCGGCTCCACAGCGCCAAAGCCGAGGGCGCCGAGCTCAGCGAAGGGGCTGCGACGATCGACCGCCTCCGGGCCAGCAAGGTCGAGACGCTCGCGGGGGTGCTGGTCTGGGGAATCTTTGAGGATCGGACGTTGGCACTGTATCGAAGCGACGCTACGGAACGGGTCCGGGCGCGCCAACTCATTCTCGCCCCCGGCGCGCAGGAGGTCCCGGTGGCGTTTCCTGGCTGGACTCTTCCCGGGGTGATGATGGGCGGGGCTGCACAAGGTCTGCTGGTGAGCCAGCGTATCCTACCCGGCGAGCGCGTAGTGATGGCCGGTGCTGGACCGCTCCAGCTCAAGGTGGCCAGCCAGTTCGTCGAGGCCGGAGCAGAGGTGGCGGCCGTACTCGAGGCATCAAGCAAGCCGCCTATGTCGATGGAAAACGCTCTGCGCGCTTTCGGCCACTGGGGCAAGATGCGGGAGGGATTGGACTACTGGCTAAAGCTGAAGAAGGCGGGTGTGCCATACCATGCGCATCAGGTGCCGGTCCGAGCCCTGGGAACCACGCAGGTGGAAGCTGTCGTCGTAGCCGAGGTCGACGCCGAGTGGCGAGTTGTTCCTGGGACGGAGCGGACGATCGAAGCAGACACACTCTGCCTCTCCTACGGGTTTCTCCCCGCGGTCCAGCTTCCCCGGCTGGCCGGGTGCCGGATCCAGTATGAGGCCGACTCGGGGGGTTGGATGACCTGGCACGATCAGAACCAGGAGACGAGTGTGCCTGGTGTGTATGTCGCCGGGGAAGTCGGCGGGATTGGCGGCGCGGATGTGGCCGAAGAAGAAGGGCGACTTGCCGCAATTGCCGCCCTTCGGGCCCTGAACAAAGTGCCGCTGAACGGTCTCCGCAAGGAGGAGGAAAAGAGCCGGGTACGCTTGGCGGAGGCGCGAAAGTTTGCGCAACTGACGCGGGACATGATGCGGCTCAAGCCGGCCCTGTTTGATCTCCCGACGGGCGAGACGATCGTCTGCCGGTGCGAGGAGATCTCCGTCGATGCCGTGCGCGCAGCGATTGCCGAGGGTGAGCCTACACTCCGGGGTGTGAAGATCCGAACGCGAGCCGGGATGGGGTACTGCCAAGGGCGGATGTGCGGCTATCTGATCTCACAGCTGATTGCACGGCAAACCGGCATCACTCTGGACCGGATTGAGCTGGACACCCCGCGCCCGCCCGTGAAACCGATTCCGCTGAGTGCCCTGGCGGCAGGCGTGGATCGATAACTGGCCTCAGTGGCTTGGACCTCGCAATGTACGCAACGTCGGTTGTTCACCGGGAGTCTTTTACTCGAGGGAAAGAGGAGGGATGGCCATGCGCAAGGACTCGCACGTAGGGCAGGGGCAAGGGGCACCGAAAGGCAAGTCGCGACGCATCTTCTTGAAAGGAGTCGGGGCCGCCGGGCTGCTGGCGGCCGCTCAGCCGCTGCGGAGCCGACCGGCCAAGGCGGCAGGAAAGGCGCCCTTCTTCAAGCTGTACATGATGATTCCCAATAATCAGCCCCCCCGCATGGTCTGGGGGACGCTCGCCGCGCAGCAGATCCAAAAGCTCAACATCGAGGTGGTTACGAGCTTCGTGCCCTTCAGCGTGATCATCCCGCGGCGTACCGAGGGGAAGGGCAAGACCCACGTCGAAGGCGGCTGGGACTCCTACCTCGAGCGCTTTTACTACTATACCCTGCTTCCGGTTCCCAATACCCTGTTCCACAGCTCGGTCATCCCTCCGAACGGGATGAACTACTACTACATCGAGGACCCCGTGATCGACAAGGCCCTGGACGATTACGCAGGGGCGATGACGGAAGCGAAGCACATAGATGCCATCCGGCGGTTCGAGAAGCGGTGGTACGACTACCAGCACATGCTCATCCTCTTCTACCCGCAGGATGTGATCGCAATCAATCCCAAGCTCAAGGGGTTTGACGGGACCACCTTCACGCCCGTCTACTTTCCACGGCCGGAGAACTGGACGATCGAGGGCGCCGGCGATAACGCCAGCGCCGCGTTTGCCAGCTGGCAGCCGCCCGAGCAGCTCCTCCCCATGAACGGCACCGGCTACAACCAGTCCAACGTCTATGGACCGGTGTACGACACGCTGCTGCAATACGATAGCTGGGAAAAGAAGAATCTGGTCCCGGCGCTCTGTGAGAGTTACACCATGTCAGGGAACGGGAAGCACTGGGTGCTCACGCTGCGCCAGGGGGTAAAGTGGCATAGCGGCGAGGAGTTCACGGCCCGAGACGTCAAGTGGTACTGGGATACGATCTTTGACAAGCGGTATGCAAGCGTGAACCAGGCCAACTGGCAGAACGTCTTCGGCTCCCCGGAAGCGTACAAGGTGACCGGCAAGTACGAGATCACCGTCGATCTTCCGAAATACAATATTCTCTTCCGTGATTTCATCATGGCATCGATTGCCATCATGCCCGAACACGTCTTCAAGGATGTCAAACCCGAGGCCCTCAACAGCCATCCCGCCAACACCTGGCTGGGGAGCTACACGGTCAAGACCTCGGACGGAAAGGAGTATACGGCCCACGGTGCCATCGGGACCGGCCCCTGGATCGCCACGGGCTTCGATCCGGCCAAGAAGGCCTACAAGATGGAGAAGAACCCCAACTACTGGAAGAAGACCTCGGGCAATGTGAAGACGTTCTACGTCGTCAATATCCAAGGGACGGATGCGGTGCTGAGCGCCCTGAAGGCCGGCGAGATCGACGCCCATGATCCCATGTACGGCATCGAGAGCCTGGTGTCGACCATCGATCCCAAATGGGGGAAAGTGCTGAAGTTCGATTCCTACAAGTGGCAGCACATCTGCTTCAACCTTCGCCATCCGGTATTTGGCACCGGCAAGGAGACGCCCCTGGGCAAGAAGAATCCCGCGCGGGCGGCGGAGGCGGCCGCATACGTGCGGCAGGCGATGAGCCATGTGATGCCGCGCGAACAGATGGTGAGGGAGATCGTGGCCGGTGCCGGCGTGCCGGGTACGGTGCCCATTCCGTTCTCCTCGCGGGAATACGACAAGGACATCCTAAAGCCGATTGCCTATGATCTCGAGTTGGCCATGAAGTACATGGAAAAGGCTGGGTATAGGTACTGAGCAGTCGGCGCGAGCTGTGACCATTTCCGGGTGTCCCATACACACAGCGGACGTCGTCGTGATTGGCGGCGGCGTAATCGGGATGGCATGTGCCTATTCGCTGGCGCGTGCCGGCAGCAGCGTCATCCTAACCGAAAGACGAGCCATCGCGTCAGAGGCATCCGGGGGCAGCGCCGGAGGAATCCGGCAACAGAACCGTGATCCTGCGGAGCTGCCCCTGGCTATGGCCGCCAATCGGATGTGGAAGACGCTGGAGCAGGACCTGGAGGCGGACCTTGAATACCGTCGCTGCGGTCACCTCCACCTTGCGGAGAGCAGCACACAGGTCGCCGACCTCGAAGCGGCTGTGGCTCGGCAGCGGTCGCGAGGCCTGGATGTGCGAATGATGTACGGCGGCGACCTCCGCAAGCTGGTCCCCGCGGTGAGTCCTCGCGTCCTGGCGGGCAGCTATACTGCCGAGGACGGCTTTGCAAATCCCATCCTGGTCACGTCTGCGTTCGCGACTGCCGCCCGCCGGTGGGGCGCCAAGGTGCTCACCCAAACCGCCGTGACGCGGATCAGGCGGGCGGGGGCCCGGGTCGAAGGTGTGGATACCTCGAGCGGTACGATCGCCAGCCGATGGGTCGTCAATGCAGCTGGCGCCTGGTCTGGCGGCCTTTCGCAAACCGCCGGCGTCGCTTTCCTCTTGCGCCCCGAAGCCCATCAAATGATGGTGACGGAGAAGGTCCGTCCTATCTTAACGCCGGTGCTCACGTGCCTGGGCCGAGCATTAAGCGTCAAGCAAATGCCGCAGGGCTCTTTTGTGATCGGCGGTGGCTGGCCCGGCATCCCCGACATGGCAGAGGGCCGGGGGCGGCCCAAGATCGGTAGTCCCAGCGGGAGTGCCGCGGAGGTTACGGCAATCCTTCCGCTGACCGGACACTTGCTCACGATGCGGGTCTGGAACAGCTTGGAGGCCCACGCAATTGATGAGGTCCCGGTGATCGGGCCCGTCGACGGCTACGACGGTTATCTCCTTGCCACAGGCTTTTCGGGCCACGGCTTCGCGTTGGCACCAGCGGTCGGCAAGGCAATTGCGGAATTCGTGACGGCTGGTCGCACGTCACTTGGAATCGAACACCTGAACGTGCGCCGTTTTGGCCAGTGCGAACAGGAGAAATTACAGGCCTTCAAGCGCTGATTCCGGGGGATGTCTCGGATAGCCGTAAGTTCAGCGCTTGATGTTGGCGCATCCGAAGTCGAAAATGCGTCTGATTGGGCTCCTTGCGCACTGCCCGTGGGGAGTCACGGAGGCATCGATGCCCGCGAAGCAATCTTACATCGTCTTGAATGACCAGGACAACGTGGCCACTGTGATCCGGAGTCTGATGGAGGGCGAAACGGTAGAGACTAACAGTGGGACCATACTCCTGCGGCAGGCGATTCCGTATGGGCACAAGTTTGCACTCCGCGAGATCCGGCAGGGGGAGTATGTGGTCAAGTACGGGGCCCAGATCGGGCGGGCAACCATTCCCATTGCGCCCGGAGACCACGTTCATGTTCACAACGTTGAGGACATCGTGGACGAAGTGCGGAAACGGTAGGGGGCGTCACATGGAGTTTTGCGGGTACCGACGGGCAGACGGCCGAGTGGGTGTGCGCAATCACGTGGCGGTCGTTTCCACTGTGCTCTGTAGTTCTGAAGTCACGCGCGAGATCGCCCGCGCAACCGGCGCCATGGGCATCACCCACGAGGCCGGCTGCGGAGAGCTTGGTTCCGAAAAAGCACACACCGAACGGATATTGCGAGGTGTGATCACGCATCCGAACATCGGCGCGGTGCTGATCGTCGGCTTGGGATGTGAGCAGATCGAACCGGAACGGCTGGGGAAGTCTGTGACCGACCGACCCGTTCAGAGTCTCAGCATCCAACGATTTGGTGGACCGACGGCCGCGGTGCGGCGCGGGATCACAATGGTTCGCGAGATGACTGCCGCGATCGCTGGTTCCATCCGGCAGCGTGCGGGCGTGGCAGACCTGATTCTCGCGACGCAATGTGGCGGATCGGACACCGGGTCCGGGCTTGCCTCCAATCCCGCATTGGGCGTTGTGGCGGACCTTATGGTGGCGGGCGGCGGTACGGTGGTCATGGGCGAGACCAGCGGTATGTACGGTGCGGCCGGGTTCCTCACGCGCCGTGCCTCGAGCCCGGCAGTTGCGAAGCGAATCCTGGAAATTACTGACGCTATCGAGCGGCATTCGCAGCGGCTCGGGAAGAGCATCAAGGAAGCAAATCCAACCCCCGGTAATATTGCCGGAGGGCTTACAACCCTCGTAGAAAAAGCCCTGGGCGGCGTCCGTAAGAGTGGGACCACACCCATTCAGGGGGTGGTCTCACCCGCAGAACAGGTTGCAGGCAAGGGCGTGTGGGTCATGGACACGAGCGTGGGAATCGGGGCGTGTGCGATGTCCGATATGTTGGTTGGTGGTGCCCAGATGCTCGCATACACTACCGGCCGGGGGAATCCGCTCGGCTCTCCGATTGGGCCGGTAATCAAGATCACGGCTACTGCGGATACGGCCAAGAGCCTGCAGGAAATCATCGATTTCGACGCATCCCCAGTCTTGCGGGGCGAGGAGACAATCTCTGAGTGTGGTCAGCGTCTGCTGGATGAGGTACTTGCCGTCGCAAGTGGGAAACTTACGAAGGCCGAAAGGCTTGGCCACTACGCGTTCGCGATCGGCCGAATCGCAACCTAACGCCGATTGCATCGAGCATCGAAGATACCCATCGTGAGAAACAGAAATTTGCGCTAGCTTTTATGCTCGTTTTTCTGCGGGACGAATACCTACCCCCGGCCCTCCGAATCGGATGGGCCGGAGTGACCCAAACTGACCCAACCCCTAACAACTGGTCCAGATTGAGGTTGAGCTTTCGGCTTCGAGAGACGGTACCTCTTTGTCGACGAGGATTGCGTCTGACCCACGTCTACTAAAACGAGCTCCCGGCGATGGGGCTGCTGCACGTCCTCGCGGTGGGCGGCAGGTGGTCAATGTCTAGTAAGCATCCAGTAAGCAGGAGCCGCAGAAAGGGGCTAAAATGGGTAGGGTCATCCAGAAAGAGAATTCGCGTAAGTGCATGATAAACAACGTTATTCTCAAGTAGACCAGAATGGCCTGGAAACCCCGTTCCTGCCTTACAAGCAGGGGGTCGGTGGTTCGAAACCACCTTCGCCCACCAATGAAATCAGGGGGTTCCGAAAGAGCCCCCTGATCTTTTTTCCAAAACGTGCCCGAAAACGTGCCCGTGAGGTCTTCTGGGCATCCCCGACAATGAAAGGCTATAAACCGGTTGAGGGCACGGGTATACATTTCAGCTCCAGCTTGGTCGTAGTCCCGCGGGGCCGTATGACGGCTTAATTCCCCAGCGTTGCTTGGAACAAGATGTGTCCCCACCCTGGCGCTCCGGGCACTCGGGATTACGAGGGTCCGGCAGCATGATTTCAGACGCAGCTTCATCGCCCTCCATGTCGAAGCGGGCACCCACCCGAAGCTCATCCAGGAACGCGTGGGCCACAGCAACATCGGCCTCACGATGGACGTTTACGGGAAAATCACCGGGCGGATGGCCCTGTCTCCGGAGCAGGAGGCACGATTGGACGCGCTGGCGGCCAGGGCACTCCCGGCGCCGGTCCCGGTCAAGCCGGGGACGAATTCCGATGCGAACACCGCCGCCGACTCCGGCTGCAAACCCGCCAAGAATTCCGATCCCGAAGGAATCGCCTACCAGGATCGAGTGATGCTTGGGGAGCCAAGCACGGATCAAACGGGTCCCCAACAACAATAATCGCTCACCCTCTGTTCAGTCTATAGCGTGTGAATGGCGCTCTCAATCCGGTCAAGTGTCTCATCAATATCCGTTGGCTTGTGAGCAGCGGAAAATCCGTGATGCCCTAGGGCCAGTCGTCCATAATTGTGGAAATAGATCCCTTGCTCAAAGCAGGACCGGATGAATCGGTAGCCCAAGTCCCCGTTAATTCGGGCGGCGTCCTGGTAGTTAGTCACTTCCGAGGTCACTCCGAAATAAATACCGAAACGGGCACCCAGCCCCTGCACCCGGGCCGGTACGCTGTGCGAGTCAAAGAGCTTAGCGAGACCGCCATAGAGGCGATCGGCATTGGCAAAGATCCGATCATAAAAGCCCGATTGGCTGATCTCCTCAAGAGATGCGAGCGCTGCCAGGACCGCAAATAAGTGGCCGGAGTATGTGCCGGAGTGGGCCGCCTGCCCGATAGGGCTGAACGCCTGCATGAAGTCTCGCCGGCCAGCCACGACAGCCATTGGCAGCCCATTCGCCACCGCCTTAGCCAATGTGCACACGTCGGGTGTGACCCGGTAATACCCCTGGGCCCCACCGCTGGCCATCCGGAACCCGCTCAGCACCTCGTCGAAGATTAACAGGATGCTATGCCGCGTAGCTTGCTCCCGGAGGAGCTCGAGCATGCCCGGGCGGGGGAGGATGCAGCCGGAGTTATAATTGACCGGCTCGCATATGATGGCGGCGAGTTCATCCGCATGCTCGCGCATTGCCTGGTCAAAGGCAGCGGGATCGTTCCAAGGGATGACGATCACTAAGTCCGCGATCTGTGGCGGAACCCCCGCCGATTCGACCTGCGTCGGGACATAGGGATACGTGGGTAGCTCATCGCGCACTGGTCCATGAGCGTTCCACATCACATAATCATGCAGACCATGAAAATGACCTTCAAATTTTAGGATCTTCTGCTTGCCGGTAACCGCACGCGCCAGGCGGATTGCGGCAAGGGTCGCCTCAGAACCGGAGTTGGCGAACCGGACCTGCTCGGCGCAGGGCACTAACGTACACAGCCGTTCGGCTAGGCGACTGTGGTACTCGGTGTCGTACGCGCAGATCACACCCATGTCGAGGGCCTGCTCAATTGCCTTCCGGATTTTCGGATGGTTATGCCCGAGAAATGTCGCGCCATGGGAAAGGTTGTAGTCGATGTAGCTCCGACCATCCACGTCATACACCCGGCAGCCGTCGCCTCGCGTGAGATACAGAGGGTGGCCGAGGGCGGCATTGAAGCGAGCTGAACCGGATACGCCGGCCACGAGGTACCGACCAGCAAAATCAAAAAGCGCTGCGCTCTTCCCAGACGTTTGAGTCATCTCTCGCTCCTTTCAGAATACATGCGTGTGCCCACCACTACAGCAACGCCTTCGTTCAAATACGAAAACATCAGCACGATACCCCTACTTGCCGCGCCAAGCTTTGCAACTCGTTCCATGTCTCTTCGGGCAGCGGAATTCCCCTCAGGAGACGTTGCCGGCGGGTCCGCGTCTCCGGCTCGCCGGGCAGCATGACCTCCTCGATTCCTTCTGCGGCCGGGGTGGACTTGATCTTGGCGGCGAGGGCGGTCGCCTGGTTCGCAAATTGGTCGAACGGCACGAAACATGCGATATTCAGAGCCAGGGAAAACGTGCCGTTTCCACCCTCATACTCGGACAGGGCGGAGGGCGCCATGGCGGACAACGCGCCAGCGGTCAGCTCGATCATGATGCTCAGCGCCGAGCCCTTATGCCCGCCGAAGGGCAGCAGAGCCCCCCCGGCGAAAAAACGGCCGGGTTCAGGGAGGGGCGGCCGTCGCAGTCCAGCAACACGCCTGCTGCGACCTTTTCCCCCCGCGTCCGAGCGACGCGAAACTTACCTTCGGCCACGCTAGCCGTGGCAAAATCAAGCGACAGGGTCTCGTGCCCCGCACCGCAGGGCACCGCCCAAGCCAACGGATTTGTGCCGATTGCGGGGCGGCGTCCGCCGTGGGGCACAACAACGGCGTCCGTATTGCACATCGCCAGACCGATCATCCCAGCACCACTTAGCGTCGCCGTATACTCTCCCAGGCGCCCGACGTGATTGCATCGGCCAATGGTGACAGCTCCCACGCCAAACCGCTCGGCCAGCTCGATCACCGTCTGAGCGGCCAGTCGCGCTGCCACTTGCCCCCACCCCCAGGCTCCGTCCACGTGCGCCGTGGCAAACTGTCGCCTTTCGATGGTGGGCTGGGCAGTCGGTTTAACCTGTCCTGTGCGAACATATGTCGCATACAGTGCAGGTTCGCTTCGATCAACGAGTCCTGGACCGCCCGCGCCGAGTCTGCAGGGGTTCCCAGGCCCTCTAGAATCCCCTGGGCGATGCAGCTCAAGTCCTCAACATGAAGAGTTGGCATGAACACAGATCCTGTCTCGGCGCGAATCTCTATGACTTTCACACACTGGAGCAGACCGGGACGACACAACGAAGCTTCGATCGGGCGACCCTAGTAACGTCCCTTCTCCTCTTGCTCTCGGTGGGCGGAAACGGGTAGCTACCGAGCCGGGATTGCGCATTGAATTCAGAGGATGCCGTATTCTGCAAATACCTGACGAATGCTGGTCCCCCGCGCCAGAATGCCCCGGACCTTGTTCTCGCCCGAGACCTTTTGCAGGGCGCGCGAGATTGCCTCATTTTCAACTGCTGCTGGGATCGCGACACTGCCATCTCCGTCAGCCACGACGAGGTCCCCGTCCTTCACGAGGACGCCGCCCACCTCGATCGGACAACGGATGGCGGTGACGTGAGCGCGGCCCTTCGAATCCGCGGCCCCACAGCCGGTGGTGAAGACCGGAAACCGCATGGCGGTGATCCCGGCCACGTCACGAGTCAATCCATCGAAGATCGCCCCCCGCCCACCTCTAGCCCGGGCGTGGGTGCTCAGCAATTCCCCCCAAATGGAGCAGCGCCGGGAGCCGTGCGTGGTGCAGACAATGACTTCCCCGGATCTCAACTCATCCAGCAGCGCGAGTTCGAGTTCGTACGGGTTCGCCAGGATCTCGTCCACGTTGGTCGCCAACATCGTGGCAGCGCGACCAACGATTTTGGCCTCTGAATAGACCGGCCGAATGTCATACCGCATGACTTGATTCCGGTACCCAAGGTCGTCCAGGACGTCGGCCACCACGGCCGTATAGAGCTTCGTCGCGATCTCGTCGAAGTAGGATTCGGTCCAGTTCGTTTCCACGCTATCCTCCCTCACATCCCGAGCGACTGTCGGACCGATGTTCCGAAACGCGTCCCAAGGTTTTGCACCAAGCCTTATTCGCCTTATTCCTGCCACGCGGATCAGAAAAGGGGTACCGCGGGAATCCACTCGGGCCGGTGCGGATCATAGAATTCGTTGACGGCCCCTGCCTCTTGGTATGCCCGGTGATACTTCTCGACTTTCGTTGGGTCCAGCGTCACTCCGAGACCGGCGCCAGTGGGAACGGTAAAATGACCATCCTCATACGCAAAGGGCTGCGTGATCACGTCATCTGCCTGATCATGGTAATGACTATCAATGGCATAGCGCAGATACGGACTCGCCGCCGCGAGATGCAGCATGGCCGCCGTGGAGATGCCGAGCTCCCGATCGCTGTGCATGCCCACACCGAGCTGGAACGCTTCCGCCACTGCCATCATGCGCTGATTCTGACGGAACCCTCCCCAGAAATGAATGTCGCTTAAGATCACGTCCACGCTCCGGGCGCGAATGCCCGGGGCGAGTTGTTCCCACGCCACGAGACACATGTTCGTGGCCAGGGGAATCGGCACAGCCTTGCGAACTTGGCTCATCCCCTCCATGTTTAGCGTCGGGTCCTCTAGATACTCCAAATCTATCCCTTCCGCGAGGAGGCGATGCCCGACGCGAATGGAAGTCTCCACCGACCACGCTGCGTTGGGGTCCCACCGGAGCGGGGAGGCAGGGAATTCTTTGCGGAGGAGCCGGACGACGCGGAGCTCCTCATCGGGGGGAAGGACCCCCCCCTTAAACTTGATGACCCGAAAGCCGTACTCGTCGACAAGCTGCCGGGCACGGTCCACCATGGCTTCCGGGGTGGACTCGCCCCCGACAGTCCCGGTCGCATCCCAGTAGCGGTAGAAGAGATAGGCACTCGCCTCGATGCAGTGGCGCGTGGCCCCGCCCAGCAGCTTGTACAGAGGAAGGTTGAGGGCTTTCCCGGCCGCATCCAAGCAGGCCATTTCGATTCCTGCCCGAGTGACCGCCGGTACGGTGGTTTCATAACTCGTGAAAAATACGCTCAACCGGTGGTGCATCACCCCCGTGTCCAAGGGGTCGAGCCCGACGAGATACGGTCGCGCAACGTCGATCGCGTGTTCCGTCCCTGGCCCCCCGTACGTTTCGCCGATGCCGATAATCCCGTCGTCGGTATGGAGTTCGATGAGACTCCGGGTGGTCCCGACCTCGACCCCGAGGCTCCACCGCAAAGGCGCCTTCATGGGGACCGTGACCGAGATCGCCTTCACATCCGTGATTTTCATGTGTCATTCCTTCGCCCGTCAGGGCGCTTCAGGGATGCAGAATGGCCTGGAGGAAGGTCCGGGTCCGCTCGTTCCGGGGACTGTCAAAGACTTGCTCGGGCGAGCCCTCTTCCACCACCTTGCCCCCCGCCATTAGAACCACCCGGTTCGCCACGTAGCGGGCAAATCCCATCTCGTGGGTAACCACCACCATCGTCATCCCATCCTTCGCGAGCGTACGGATCACGTCGAGCACCTCGGCGGTCATCTCCGGATCGAGTGCGGAGGTGACTTCATCGAACAACATGAGATCCGGGTTCATGGCGAGCGCGCGCGCAATGGCCACGCGTTGCTGCTGCCCCCCCGAGAGTTGAATCGGGAGGTACAGGGCCTTGTCCTCAAGACCAACCTTCGCCAGGAGGTTCATCGCCTGGGATTCCGCCTCCCCTCGTGGAACTCGGCGGACGTTGATCGGCGCCAAGGCGATGTTGTCCAGGGCGGAAAGATGGGGGAACAGGTTGTATTGCTGGAACACGATCCCGATCTCCATCCGCAGGCGGCGCAGCGGCTCCCCCGCCAACTCAAACCCCGGCTGGCCCGGCAGCTTCCGCGCCAGAGTTTGCCCTTTGAATAGGATCTCCCCAGCGGTGATCGACTCCAGCCGGTTCAGGCATCGCAGAAACGTGGTCTTCCCAGACCCGCTCGGGCCAATGACCGCGACGACCTCGCCGCGCGTAATATTCAGACTGACCCCGGTTAAAACGTGCACACGGCCAAAGGACTTGTAGATGTCCCGGGTCTGCACGACCGTCGCGTCACTCTGCTCACTCATGTGCTTACGCCTCCGTCCCCGACCGCGCGAATAGCTGGGCTCTCTTCGCCTGCCTTGGCTCCGGAATAGCCTTCATTTTTCGCTCCACCCATGTCGCGAGGAGCGCCCACGGATAGCAGATGATGAAATAGAGCACGGCCACCTCAGTGAAAATGGTCAAATACTTGTACGTGGTCGCTCCAAGCAAGATGCCTGCGAACATCAGTTCCTGAATGGTGATTACCGACAGGAGTGAAGTGTCCTTAAAGAGTCCGAGGAGATAGTTCACGGTGGGCGGGAGGGAAACGCGCGCGGCCTGCGGCAGAATGACCAAGCGCATGGTCTGCCAGTACGAGAGTCCCAGAGATTCGGCCGCCTCCGTCTGGGTTTTCGGCACGGAATTTATTCCGGCGCGATATACCTCCGAGAGATAGGCCGTGTAGTTAACGCTCATCCCGATAATACCGGCAACGATGGCGGGGAGCGTGACCCCGAAAAACGGAAACACGTAGAAGATGTAGTAGAGCTGCATCAACGCCGGCGTGCCTCGGATGAATTCCACGTAGGCGATCATCGGCACCCGCAGCATCCGGAACCGGGAGATCCGGGCCAAGGCCACGAGCACTCCCGCGACGATTGAAATCGTCATGATGACAAAGGTCAGAATAATCGTGTACTCCGCCCCCTTCAGAAGCGTGGGGAGATACTCCATGAGGTCTACCCATCGAATGGCCGGAACGTGCATGATTCACTCCCGAGCAGTCGTTGGTCGATTTGTGAGCGCGAGCCCGAGGCCGGCAGTGTCCGGCCTCGGGCAGCTCGCCTTTTCGACTACTTGATGAGATTCACCTCGGACAACCCGTACTTCTGTAAGATGGCCAATAGGGTGCCATCGGCCTTCATCTTGTTGAGCTCCGCGTCAAAGGCCGCCTTGAGCGTTACGTCCTCCTTTCGGAACCCGATGCCGGAGGGTCGGGGCGCCTTGCCGGCCCAGACCCGCAGGATCTCAAGGTCGGGCTCGGGGTTGACGACGAACGCATAGCCCGTTGTGGTCTCATCCGCGAGGGCGCCATCAATCCTCCCCGCCTTCACGTCCGCGAACATGTCCCCATGCTCCTTGTAGGGGACAGCTATCGCACCCGGCACCGCCTTAATTTCGTCGAGATTCGTCGCGCCCAGGATGCCTCCCATCCTCTTGCCGACCCAGTCAGCCTTTCCTTTGATGTTCTTGGGGTTGCCCTTGCGGACGACGATCGCATCCCCATACTGGTAAATCGGCTCGGAGAAGAGGATCTCCTCTTTCCGCTTATCCGTGATGCTCATTCCGACCGACATCAGGTCCCATCGACCTGCCTGCAGCCCCGGGATCAGCCCCGACCAATCCGCGACGATGAAATTCCATTTTTCGACGCCGATCTTTTTCAAGATGTACTCGACGATGTCGTTGTCAATGCCTTTCCACTTGCCGTCGCTCGGGTCGAACCAGTCATGGGGAGGTTCATTGTACGAGGCAAGCAGGGCGTACTTCGTGGTCTTGAGCTTGGTGAGCGTGTCTGCGGCATTGGCTGGGGCACACTGAACGGCCAAGAACACGCCCACGATGGAGACTGCCAGCAACCAGAAGAGGAGCGCGAATGGGGAATGCTTTTCTCGTCGCTTCATCACAGACTCCCTCCTTCGAAAGCAACAGTACCCTCAGGGCCAAAAAGGTCCGTCCTCCCTTCGCTTTGCCACCTCCTTTCAAGTCACGGGGCTGAATCTCTTCACGTTAAGCAAGCTGCGACCAGAATGAATCCGGCCGCCGCCCACGTGAACTAGTATCTCCCTTAGAAGAACTCGTAAATCGGATAGCTCTCCAAATCTCTGAACCCGAAGGATCAGGATCTCCGGGCGCACGGTGCAGAGTGCAAACCGCCTTCTCCTCGCTGCCATGCCTCTAGGCGCTCTTGAAACGCCCTCGAGACATCCTGCGCTGTCGGCGATCCGTGACGGACCCCCGAATGCCGGCTATCTCGCTGCTCATCCTGCGGGAAAAACCGCATCGGCAACACGGTGAGGTCCTTCTGTAGCCACTCGATCATTCGTCCAGCGTTCTTGGCGGCCCAGGCGTTGTACATGCCTTCGTGGAATTGTTGAACATCAGAGAGATTCACTTCCCTCTGCAAGTGCATGTAATAGATGTAGGGACTCACCCGGGCCCAGAGGAGATCTATGTGACGCATCAACACAGCTGATGCCCCATACGAGTAGATCAGATGATGAAAGGCGAAATTGGCTCGGACATATTTCGCTGCTGACTTCTGGAGGTGGATCGCCGTTTGGTCCAACAAAACCCTCGCCTTGGCCAAGGCGGTGTCCGGCCGCAACTTACATGAGCGTTGAGCCGTTAAGGACTCCAGCAGAAGTCGGATCTGGAAGATCTCCTGCATCTCCGGAACCGACAGGGTGTTCACTCGGATCCGGCGATTGGTCTCGATGATCACGACTCGTTCCGATTCGAGTTGCCAAACCGCCTCCCGAACAGGCATGAGGCTGACGCCGAACTCTCGTGCCAGCCCGCGCAGGCTTAGTGTCTCGCCGGGGAGAACACCAGCGAAAGCGATTTTCTCTCGCAGTTGGTCGTAAACCTGCTGGCGCAGGGTTATTGTGGAGAGTTTCGTGAAACGCATTGGTCCACCCCGGGATCACCCATATCAATGGTGTCGCATTTCAGTCCGCGCAAGAAACGCGTGGGGCCGCGCTGAGATGGTTCTCGTTTGGCAGCAAGGCTTCGGCTCCAGGTCCGCGGTGCGAGTGTGCTCACGCGTGGATGCCGGCCCTTTGAGACTCGGTTGGGCAGAGTGCCAGGTATGTTTCCCATGATACCGAGCGGCCGGCTCCCGCTCTGCGACTCGCGTGACCTCGGTCATCGCGACGCTCCGAACGCTCTGATGCCAAGACCTGAAGGCAATGGCTCGCTTGGGCCGGTGATAGTCGGCACGTCGAATTCTAACTGTGATCACATATATCATTCCTGAGCTGTTGTCAACACGAAAATGAGGTCGTTTGACCAAACGGAGGCTGAAGGAGCACTTCCACTTCCGGACCCGCACTCGAGTTGTTTGTGGATTCGCGACCAAGTTGAGTGGCGCCTTTGGCCAGGCACGCCCCCCGTGCTTCAGCATAATTCCTGGCACTATGCCGGGCAAAGCAAGGAGAGGACGTCCAAGTGCTCGTGAATCAAGGATGCCGCCCATATCCGTCCGCACTGTCGCCCGGCATAGGTTTCTTGGGATTACGGCTGGTTGAGGAGCGCCGGCAACTCGTCGCAAGCCCCATAGCGACTGGGCGTTCCGTCGGGTGGCGTGGTCTTGGCGAGGATTTCCTCCTTGAGTGCGGGGTTGGCCTCGAGGTAGATCTGCGTGGTTTCGACCGATTCACCGTCTGCTGGGAGGAGCCTTCGGCGTGTATCTCAACCGCAAAGGCATCACTGTACGGACCCAGCGGGCCCTCATGCAGGCGCTGAACTGTTGGGGCATGTCTGGAGAGTGATGGGTCATGTGCCTCCGCCTTGTGGAATGGGTTACTCAGAGGAGACACCGAACTATGCCGGGCGTGCAACTCTGAAGCACGCCATGGATGGGACAACGCTCGCTCTACCCGGCATAGTCCGGAGGTCGGCATAGTGCCGGCTATGCTGGGGCCGGCATAGCAGGCAAACATTTGGCAAACAGGAGCCCCCAGAACAAGGCAAAATAGGCTTGGGCGGGCTGAAAGGCGAAATGCTTAACTCCTTGACAACAAAAGCCATTCTGAAATAGCCAGGAACGGAATTACTGTTTTGGCCTTGCCTTCTTTCAAGAAACTGTGCTACCGGCCGGAGTGGCCGGCACGAGCTGAAACCCGAGGGCCCGGGCCTGGGCGCGGAGCCGGGATTCGGTCCGGCGCCGGTGGTCGGATTCCGCAGCCGCCAGGCGGCTCTCGTCATAGGGCTCGTGGGTGGTCAGTAAGTGATAAATGATCCGCGCGAGCTTGTGGGCGGTGGCGGTGATCGCCTTGGGGGCCCCGAGCTTGGCGCGCATCCGGCGGAAGAACACCCCGAGCACCGACGGGCTGCGGGACAGGCTCTGGGCGGCGAGCCGCAAGGCCTGCGCCACCCGGTGCTTGACGTGGCGCGTTTTCACGGACAGGATCTTCCCGCCGGAGATCCGATTATCGGGACAGAGGCCGAGCCACGAGGTGAAGTGGTCATTGGCAGGGAACGGGGACAGGTCGGCCCCGAGCTCCGTGAACAGGGTGGAGACCGTGGAGGTCTGCAGGCCGGGCACCTGCGTGAGGTCGGTCCCCAGGATCCGGTAGAGCTCGGTGCGGAGATCGAAGCCCGGAGGGACGGGGATGCCGCGCGGTGTGCGGCGAGACCCTTTGGAGGGTGGGAGCGGGTGCGTGGCGGGATCGATGGTGGAGGCGAACGTGCCGAGCCGCCGCTGGATCTCCGTCTCGCACTCCCCGATCAGGTGCTGGGCATGGCGGTAGGAGGCCAGCGCCTGGCGGAGCGTGAAGCGGGGCTCCGACCGGGAGTCCCCCACGAGCGCTTTCGCGATGGTTTCCGCGGAGGCCTTGACGCGGTGGTCGCGGTGGCCGGCCAGCACCTGGGGATCCCGCTCCCCCGCCAGGAGGGCGTCCAGGATGGCCAGGCCGGTGACGCCGGTGAGATCCGTGAGGACGTGGTGGAGCTGGAGGTTCATCTGGGTGAGCGCCTTCTGCATGTGCTGGGTGGGGGCCGCGGCGGCCTGCACCAGCCCGTCGCGGTGCCGGAGCAGGGTGCGCACAGCGCAGACCGCCTCGGGCGGCCGGAAGGAGGCGCGGAGGAGACCCACGGAGTGCAGGTACTGGAGCCACTGGCAGTCCTGGACGTCGCTCTTCCGCCCGGGGACGTGCTTGACGTGGCGCGCGTTCACCAGGCAGACCTCGAAGCCGCGGGTCTCCAGGATCTGGGAGAGCGGGATCCAGGACCACGCCCGTGGCCTCCATCGCGACCGCGGTGATCCCGCACTGCCGGAGCCAGTCCGCGAGGGCGTGCAGGTCCTCCGTGAAGGTCCCGAAGCGCCGGATGGGCTCGGGGTTCCGGTCGAGGGGCACGCAGGCGTAGATCTCGGTGGCCCCGAGGTCGATGCCCGCGGCGTGCGGCTGCAGGATCGGCATGGTGACGGGGCGGGTGGTGCGGGGCAGGCGTCTGGCCATGGGGGCTCCTCCAGGTGGGGGGTGAAGGCCAGAACCGGCAGGCGGCCCAGGTCGTGCCGAACGGCAGGTACTCTTTCAATCGGGATCACCACCCGACGGCGGACCCCCATCGGGGGCGTAACCAGTGACTTGCGCACGCGACCTGGCACCACGCTTACAAACGGGCTGAACTCCTCGGCACCAGTCGTATCGGTCGGTGTATTGCTTGCCTCGGCCAGCCATGGTGCCGGTACGATACAGGAGACGCACGCGCCAGGAAAGTCAGTTTCTTTTGTCATTGCCCCGGCCCACGCGGGCAGGGTCGCGGCTTACAAGCAGGGGGTCGGTGGTTCGAAACCACCTTCGCCCACCACGGAACTCTGCGGAAACACACACCTCCAGAGAAGGTCACCCTGGAGGTGTGTGTTTCCAGATCGCTCCCAGTAAGCACGAGACTCCGAAATAGACGGCACTGCCCGAGATGAGGGCGAACGTATGATGAACGTCCACGTCCTCCAGCACGTGCCCTTCGAGGGGCTCGGCAGCATCGCCCCGTGGCTCGAGGCGCGGTACGCTAGGATCACGATGACGTCGTTCTATGCCGATCCCAGCCTTCCGACCATGAGCGGACTTGATCTCGTCATCGCGCTGGGGGGACCGATGAGCGTGAATGACGAGGCGGCCCTGCCCTGGCTCCGGGCCGAGAAGGCGTTTCTGCTCGAGGCGATCCGGCGCGGCGTCGCCGTCCTGGGCGTGTGCCTCGGGGCCCAGCTCATCGCGAGCGCCCTCGGCGCCCGCGTGTACCGGAACCCGGTCAAGGAGATCGGCTGGTTCCCGATCGAGCGCACCACCGGGGCCTCCGATGTCGTGCCACTTCCCTCCGGCCATCCCGTGTTCCACTGGCACGGCGAGACGTTCGACCTGCCCGCCGGCGCAGTGCACCTGGCGCGGACCGCGGCCTGCGCACACCAGGCGTTTCAGCTGGGGGCCAAGGTGGTCGCGTTGCAGTTCCACCTGGAGACGACCCCGGAGAGTGCGCGCGCGTTGGTCCACCACTGCCCGGAGGATCTCACCTCCGGTCCCTGCGTCCAATCCGGCACGGAGCTGCTGGCGGTTCCCCCGGACGTTTTTCGCCAAATCCACGCCGGCATGGATCAGGTGCTGGCCTATCTCGCCAAGCGATGGCAGCTGTAGGGGCGGGACAAGTGCAGAAGGGAGGTACCATGACTGCAATCGCCTTGATCACGGGTGCGAACCACGGCATCAGGCTGGAGACTGCCCGCCAGTTAGCCGGGCGCGGCATCCACGTCGTCCTGGGGACGCGCAGGCGAGCGGAGGGTGAGCAGGCGGCGGCGCGGATCAAGCAGGAGGGCAGCACGGCGAGCGTGCTCACCATAGATGTGCAGGATTCGGCCAGCATCCACAGGGCGGCCCAGGCCTTCACGCGAATCGGAGAGCGCCTGGACGTCCTCGTGAATAATGCCGGCATCTACCCAGATAAGGGCGTCTCGATCCTGACGGTCTCCCGGGAACAGGTGACCACCACGCTCCAGACCAACACGGTCGGTCCATTGATGGTCACCCAGGCGTTCGTGCCCCTCCTGAAGAAGGCCGCCCCGGCGCGGGTCATCAACGTCTCCAGCAGCTACGGGCAGCTCAGGGACCTCTCCCCGGAGGTCCCCAGCTACTGCCTGTCGAAGCTCGCGCTCAACGGGGTGACGATCCTGCTCGCGAAGGCCTTGGCAGGGGAGCGCATCGCCGTGAACTCCATGTGCCCCGGGTGGGTCCGCACGGACATGGGCGGGCCCACCGCGCCGCGCTCGGTGGCCGAGGGAGCGGACACGGCCGTCTGGCTGGCAACCGAGGCATCCCAGGAGCTCACCGGTAAGTTCTTTCGCGATCGCCAGGAGATCCCCTGGTGAATGCAGAGGTCGTGCGAGCACGTGATATACGGGACTCAAAATCCCGCGAGGGTAACCTCATGAGGGTTCGATTCCCTCCCCCGGCACCCTAATTGTGCAATGGATGTCTGGGGTCAGAGGAGCCGAAGGGGCAAGCGGAAAATGCGCTTGACAAGGCCATCTAGGAAGAGTTAAAAGTGTCGACATTCATCAGTCGGAATCACACCTGTTGTTGCCGGGGGGTACCGGATGAACGCCGTCACGAATCCTCCGAGGACAGCCTCTCGCGCAACAACCACGTCCCGGGCCTCTGACCCACCGATCCCGTATCGCACGATCGCCGAGCGCGTGGCCGACTGGATGCGCCAGCGCATCCTCGGTCGAGAGCTTACGCCTGGCACGCTCCTGCGCGAGGCGCGGATCGCGCGGGAGTTGCAGACGAGCCGGGCACCAGTCCGCGAGGCGATCGGCCAACTCGTGCAAGAGGGGTGGGCGACCAAGCGGCCAAACCAGAGCGCCCGCATCATTGCTCCCAATGAAACCATGCTCCGAGAGGCGGCGACGCTGCGCAATGTGCTGGAAGGGTATGCGGCCACGCTGGCTCTAGACCGGCTCGACGAGGAAGCGTATCGCGCGCTCGCGGACATCGTGAACGGCATGCAACGCGCCATGGCAAAGGGGCAGTTTTCGCGCGCATTCGAGTTGGATTATGCCTTCCATGATGCCGTGATGCGCGCAGCTGGACACCGGATGCTCTACGAGATGTGGGCGCGGATGGGGATGCATGTCCGGCTCCTGATCTCGGGGACGAACGTCTTGGACCGCGACCTGCGCAGGACCGTGAATCTGCACCGGCGCCTTCTCACCGCATTTCGACGGCGAGATGTCGTGAGCGCGCGGCAGTTGATGGGGACCCCTCCCCAAGACTTCGAGGAGTTGGTGGCTCGCGTCGCCCCGGTCGCCGCGGGGCGGTGCAACGCCGGAAGGACGTCAGGTCGGGGTAATGCCGATGCGAGGAAAGGTGGACCGCAGGACGTGGCGGTGGCGGGCGCGCGGTACGCACGCTCCTCGCAAGGACCCGGGCGGAGGTGGCGGTCCCGCTAAATCGGGAGCGCGAGGTGGACCACTTTCCATTTCCCGGGCCTTTGGACAACATTCGCAAGGAGACTGGCCGTGAATATCAGCGATGCCAAGTACGCCACCGAGCAATACCTCCGCCACATCATGCTGGATTACATGCAAATGACGGAGTTCGTGAAGGAGCCCTTCGTCGTCGCGAAGGCCGACGGCATTCGCTTCTGGGATGTCCACGGGAAGGAGTACCTGGACGGACTGGCCGGCATCTTCGTGGTGAATGTCGGGTACAATAACCCCCGAGTGCTCGAAGCGGTCCGGCGGCAACTCGAGACGTTACCGTTCAACCCCCCGATGCACGGCACGAACCCCCGGGCCATCGAGCTGGCCAACCTCCTGGCCGAGATCACGCCCGGCGACCTCCACACCGCGCGCCTGGTGGACAGTGGCTCCGAGGCGAACGAGGCCGCCTTCAAGATCGCCCGGCAGTACCATCGGCAGACGGGGAACCCCGGAAAATTCAAGATCCTCTCCCGTTACCTGAGTTACCATGGGGCCACCGGCTCCACGATGAGCGCCGGCGGGGTCGGCTATCGCAAGACCCTCTACGAGCCCGCGGCCATCGGCCACCTCCACACCTACCCGCCCTACTGCTACCGGTGCCCCTACGAGAAGACGTACCCCGCCTGCGAGGTCTTTTGCGCCCGCACGGTTCGGCAGCTGATCGAGTGGGAGGACCCCCGGTCGATCGCGGCGATCATCGTCGAGCCCATCAGCAACACTGGCGGGATCATCACCCCACCCTCGGAGTACCTGAAGATTCTCCGGCAGCTCTGCGACGAGCACCAGATCCTCCTCATCTTCGACGAGATCATCACCGGCTTCGGCCGGACGGGGGCTCTCTTCGCCGCCAACACCTTCGACGTGGTGCCGGACATCCTCTGCTGCGGGAAGGGTATGAGTAGCGGCTACGCCCCCTTGGCCGCCGCTATCCTCCGGGAGCCTGTGGCAGCGGCCTTCTGGGGGAAACCGGGAACCGAATTCGCCCACGGCCACACCTATGCGGGCAATCCGGTGGCCTGTGCCGCCGGCCTGGCCAGCATTCGGGAGATCCTCGAACGCAAGCTCCCGGAGAACGCGAAGCAGGTAGGGGCTCACCTCGTGCAGCGACTCGAAAAGCTCCGGCCCCTCGGGGTCGTCGGCGACATCCGAGGCAAGGGGCTCATGATCGGGGCGGAGCTGGTCAAGGATCCCGTGACGCGGACCCCCTTTGGAACCGAGGTGAAGTTCGGCCTGCGGGTGGGGCGGCGCTGCCTCGAGCGCGGCCTCCTGCTCCGCTACGATCCGCACTGGATCGCCTTCGGTCCGGCCCTCATCGTGACCGAGGCGGACATCGACCAGATGGTCGACATCCTGGAACAGAGCATTAAGGAGGTGCTGCGGGAGCTGTAAGAACCCCAGAGCGGAAAGGAGGAGCAGAGAATGCCAGCCAATCGCGAGCGTGCCCTGGCCATCATGCGGGAGCACAACCTCGATGCCATCGTCACGATGATGCCGGAAAACATGACCTATCTGACAGATTTCCCGATGCTGCACGGCTGCCTGGCGGAGACGAAGGTCTATGTAGTCTTTCCGGCCGCCCTGGATCAGAAACCGAGTATCGTGATCCCGCGGAATTCAGTGGACATGCTGACGTCCTCCAGCTCCACCGTGGACGACATCTGGCTTCACGGGAATTTTTTCCTGTTCGAGTCCGAGGGAATGGATCCGACGACCCTGACCGAGGAGGAGCGGCGCCTGCGCGCAGCGCTCCGCAGCCCGCACACCCCGTCCGATCTGGATGCGCTGCGGGCCTGCCTGAAGGCCAAGGGTTTGGAGGCCGCGCGCATCGGGTTCGACGAGAAGTCGCTCCAGAGTCCGGATGTCTTTGAGCAGATCGCGGGCCTGACCTGCCCCCCGGAAATTGGTCCAGGGTTGATGTAGGATAGGACCGATTTTCCAAGAGAGGAGGCAGGGCATGCCACAGAAGCGCTTCACCCCAGAAGAGATCATCGGCAAGCTCCGCCACGCCGATGTCCTGCTTGGCCAGGGGAAGAAGCTGGCCGAGGTCGTCAAGGCCCTCGGCGTCAGCGACGTCACCGACTCCCGCTGGCGCCAGGAGTTCGGCGGCCTGTCCACCGCCCAGGCGAAGCGCCTGAAGGAGCTGGAGCGGGAGAACGGGCAGCTCCGGAAGGTGGTCGCCGATCTCACCCTTGACAAGCTGATCCTCCAGGAGGCCGCCACGGGAACCTGCTGAGCCCCTTGCGGCGGCGCCGGTGTGTCGCGGCGGTGTGCGGGGGGCTGGGGGTCTCCGAACGACGGGCCTGCCGCGTCCTGGGTCAGCACCGGGCGACGCAGCGGCATCAGCCGGTGCTGCGCCCCGACGAGGCCCCACTGACCGCCGCGATCGTGCAGCTGGCGACCCAGTACGGCCGGTACGGCTACCGGCGGATCACGGCGCTCTTGCGACAGGACGGGTGGACAGTGAATCCCAAGCGGGTGGAACGGCTCGGGCGGCTTGAGGGGTTGAAGGTGCCGCCCCGGCAACCCAAGCGGGGCCGCCTGTGGCTCACCGACGGCTCGTGCGTGCGGCTCCGGCCCATGCACCGGAATCACGTCTGGGCGTATGACTTCCTGACGGACCGGACCCACGCTGGAAAAGCGTTCCGGCTCCTCACGGTGCTGGACGAGTTCACCCGGGAGTGCCTGGCGATCGTGGTCGCCCGCCGGCTTACGGCGGGTGACGTCCTGGCCACTTTAACGCGGCTCTTCGTCGAGCGCGGGGTCCCGGAGCACCTCCGGTCGGATAACGGCCCGGCGCTCTGTGCCAAGGTGGTCCGAGGTTGGTTACATTGGCTGGGCGTACACACTCTGGTTCTCGAGCCGGGGAGCCCCTGGGAGCACGGTTACAACGAGTCCTTCAACGGGAAGCTCCGGGACGAGCTCCTGAATCGGGAGATCTTCTCCACGCTACAGGAGGCGCAGGTCCTGATCGAGCGATGGCGGCAGCACTACAACCGGATCCGGCCCCACAGCGCGCTGGGCTACCGACCCCCAGCTCCCGAGACGCGGGCCTTCCCCACGCTGTCCCCGCCGCCAGTCCCCGGGCTGGCATTAGGAGCTTTGAACTAACATGCGGGTGGACCAATCAGTGGGGGCAGGCCAAGGTATGGGGATGACCTCGCGTGAACGTATGCTGGCGGCTTTATCCCATCGGCAGCCCGATCGGGCTCCGCTGGACCTCGGCGGGACAAGAAACTCCACGATGGTATTGGAAGGCTACGAGCGGATTAAGGCACATTTCCTCATCTCGGCGCCGTCCGTGATAACCGAGCGGATGATGCAGGTGGTGGAGATCGATGAGGGGGTCCTCACTCTCCTGGGGATCGATACCCGGGCGGTTTTCCCGAGCGGGACGACGCGGGGGCTAGCGGCCGACCTTGGACCATGCCGGTATCGCGACATGTGGGGCGTAGAACGAGTCCAGCCCGAAGGAAGCCACTATTGCGATCTGGTGCTCTCACCCCTCTCGGGAGACGTGACGGACGACGGCATCCTGAAATACCCCTGGCCGGATCCCGACGACCCCGGATTCACTGCCGGCCCGAAGGATCGCGTGGGCTGGATCCGGGAGCACACACAGGCTGCGTCGGTCCTGGCGCTCCCATCCGCCTTCGTTCACATCAGCCAGTACCTGCGCAGCTTCGAGGACTGGTTTTGCGATTTCGTCGCGAACCCGAAACGGCTGAATATCCTCTTTGACGCCATCCTAGTCTACCGTGTCACACAGATGCCATCTTATGCAGCACTGCTCGAGCCCGCTCGACTTTCGCCAGGATGTCCTCCACCTTGGCCGTCCAGGTGAACGACCGGGGGTGGCGGTTGTGGTGTGCGATGAAGGCCTCAATGGCGGCGATGAGGTCGGCGACGCTCTTGAAGACGCCCCGGCGGAGCCGCTTGGTCGTGAGCTCCCGGAACCACCGCTCGATGAGATTCAACCACGAGCTGCTGGTCGGAATGAAGTGCATGTGGAAGCGTGGGTGGCGGGCGAGCCAGCGCTGGACCGCAGGGTGTTTATGGGTGGCGTAGTTGTCCACGATCAGGTGGAGGTCCAGGTCGGGCGGGGTCTGCGCGTCGATCAGCCGGAGGAACCGGAGCCACTCCTGGTGCCGATGCTTGGGCAGGCACGTGCCGATGAGCTGGCCCGTCACGAGCCCCAGGGCGGCGAAGAGCGTGGTCGTGCCGTTCCGCTTGTAGTCGTGGGTCAGGGTGCCGCACCGGCCCTTCTTCAGCGGGAGGCCGGGTTGGGTGCGGTCGAGCGCTTGGATCTGGCTCTTCTCGTCGGCGCACAGCACCAACGCGTGCTCAGGGGGATTCAGGTACAGCCCCACCACATCGGTCAGCTTCTCGAGGAACCGCCGGTCGCGGCTCACCTTGAACGGGCGGACCCGATGCGGCTTCAGGCCGTGGGCCTGCCAGACCCGGTGCACGGTCTTCGGGCTCACGCCGACCGCGGCCGCCAGGGTCCGCGTGCTCCAGTGGGTGGCGGCGGGCGGCGCGCTGGTTGTCGTCAGGGTGACGATGCGCTGCAGGACCGCCGGGGCGATGGCGGGCGTCCGGCCGGGGCGCGGGGCATCCCGCTCGATCCCGGCCAGCCGCTGCTGGGCGAAGCGAGTCCGCCACCGACCCACACACTCGCGATCCGTGTCCAGGGCCCGGGCGACCTCGTCGTTCCGCTGCCCCGCCGCCGCGCGCAGGACGATCTGCGCCCGGCGCACGAGGCGCGCGGGGGTGCGCCGCCCCCGTGCCCAGCGTTCCAAGATGGTGCGTTCCTGCGGGCTCAGCACAATCGGCACCGCCACACGCATGGCTTGCTCCTCCTCACCGAGGAGCATACCAGAGTACGTACTATAAGTCACCGTATTTATGACACACTAGACTAGATGTCACGATGGCCATCGCCAGGCGCCAACTCCAGGAGGTCGGCCACGAGGTGGACGTGGTACTCACCTCGGATGATCTGGGCTCCCAGAATGATTTCCTAGTGAGCCGCGAGCACTATCTCAGGTACATCAAGCCGAGGCAACAGCGCCTCTTCCGGCAAATCAAAGATCTCACGCCGGCCAAGGAGGTCTTCCACTCCTGCGGCGCGGTGGCTTCGATCATCGATGACCTGATCGAGATGGGTGTGGACGGGCTGAATCCCGTTCAGGCCCAGGCTACTGGGATGCAGCCGGCCGAGTTGAAGCGGAAGTACCGGGGGCGGATGGCTTTCTGGGGCGGGACGGATGCGCAGGGCATTGTCCCGCGTGGCGGCGTGGCCGAGGTGAAGCGGATGGTCGAGGAGTTGATCGAGGCCATGGGTGAAGGGGGCGGGTACGTTTTCTCCAACTGTCACAACATCCAGCCGGACGTTCCCCTGGAAAACGTACTGGCCATGTTCGAACACGCCCGGGAGTACGTTCCTTCGTTTGCACACTAGCGTACGTCTAACAAGCCCCTGTTAAACAGGGCAAACAGGGCATCTGAATCCAGAATACCCACAGGACACCGGAGGACCCCATGTTCCAGGATGTATTTGCGCTGTTTAATTTTCGAAATACACTTGAGTATCTCCCGGATCTCCTCTGGGCAGCACTGATCAGCGTCGAACTCACCTTTGCGGTCATGGCGCTCAGCCTCGTATTCGGGTTAATTGTGGCGCTGGCGCGGATGTCCCGTCTTCGGGCCATCCGAACTATCGCGGCGACCTACGTAGAAATCATGCGCGGAACGCCCTGCCTGCTGCAACTCTTTTATATCTATTTCGTTTTCCCAGCGTTTGGGATCCGGCTCCCTCCGTTTACAGCGGCCGTGATCGGGCTAACGATGAATTATTCGGCGTACCTATCCGAGGTGTACAGGGCCGGCATTCAAGCGGTTGCGAAGGGGCAACTCGAAGCCGCCCAGGCCCTCGGGATGTCTCGGGTTCTGATGATGCGATTGATCATTTTGCCGCAAGCAATCCGAATTGTAGTGCCTCCCCTGGGGAACTATTTCATCTCTCTCTTCAAGGACACATCGCTCGCCTCCACGATTACCCTTCGGGAGTTGATCTTCACCGGACAAATTATGTCGGCGACGAATTTCCAGTATTTCACGATTTTCACGATCATCGGAGGCATATACCTCGCGCTCTCGTATCCCGGCGCGCTGGTGGTCCAGGCGCTCGAACGGCGCATGAAGATTGGTTACCGTCCACGCCAAGCCGCGCGGTTTTCAGGGGGAATCCAAAAAGTATCACAGAGTGCCGTCTAGGAGAGTGAGCAATGATCCGCCTTGAACACGTTCACAAGTCGTTCGGACACTTGCAGGTACTGCGCGATGTCTCGCTAGACGTGCAGAAGGGGGAGGTTGTCTGCATCATCGGCCCCTCGGGAGCTGGGAAATCCACCCTGCTGCGGTGCATCAACCATCTGGAGCGGATTGATAGCGGGACCATCTATTTCGAGGGCACGCCCATTTACCGTTTCACGAGTCACGGTAAGCTGGTGGTTGATTCGGACCGCCGGATCGAACAGGTTCGAGCCCAAATCGGGATGGTGTTCCAGTCGTTTAACCTTTTCCCCCATTTCTCCGTGCTGGAGAACATCATGGTGGCCCCGATCCATGTCCGTGGCGATGCGCGGGATGAGGTGCGGCAGATCGCCCTGGCGCTCCTGACGAAGGTGGGACTGTCCGACAAAGTCGAAGCCTACCCTCATGAGTTGAGCGGAGGTCAGCAGCAGCGGGTGGCCATAGCCCGGGCGCTGGCGATGCAGCCAAAGGCCATGTTATTTGACGAGGTGACCTCGGCCCTTGACCCGGAACTGATCGGTGAAGTGTTGCGTGTCATGCGACAACTCGCGGCCGAGGGTATGACGATGCTCGTCGTGACGCATGAAATGGGGTTCGCCCGCGATATAGCCGACCGGATCGTGTTCATGGCGGACGGGAGTGTATTGGAAGAAGGCACATCACAACAGATCTTCACCGCCCCGACGAACGAGCGCACCAAGCAGTTTCTCCAGTCGATCCTGGAGCGCAATGGGGAGCTTGAAGCTGGACCGCAGAGGTCTTCTCCGTAGTATGAGGGCACTTAGGCCGCGTCGGGCTGGAACGCGGCGGCGAAGCCTGTCACCTGACAAGCAGAGGAGTCCTGCTGGTTTGATCGAGCGTTTGTAATCGGGTAGCCCTCGGTCCAGGTCGCACCATGTCAGAAAGGAGGTGAAACCGAGCTTCCGAGTAGCTAGGATGGGCCGGTCGCATGGCGGACCGACCCGAGAAGCGAGAACGGATCGATTGCTTCATCCCAGTTCTTGTAAGCAGTAAGGAGGAGTGAGGCCATGCATCCACAATTGCGGGGAATCCTCTGGATAATTCTTACGGTACTATTGTTGGTGGGCACATCAGTTCCAGCATTTGCCGCTGGCGGAATACCGGGGATCAGCTCATTCAAGGGAGGAGATGGGTCCTTCGATCGCGTCGTCCGCGAAGGGATCGTCATCGCCATCTCCAACGACCCCCCGTATACTTACCAGGATGAAAAGACAAAAGAGTTCGATGGCGTAGACGTTCGCATCCTGCGGATGGTAACGAAACTCCTCGGGATTCAGAAGGTCCGTTGGGAGATCGTCCAGTTTGATACCATGATTCCGGGACTCATAGCAAAGCGTTGGGATGTTGTTGGGGACAATATCCATGAGAATGAGAAACGGCTTCCCGTGATCGACTTCACGAGCCCGTCTTTCTGGTACGGTACCGCCTTGGCCGTGCAGAAAGGGAACCCGAAGAACATCCATACCTCGGCCGACCTCGCGGGTAAGGTCGTCGGCGTGGTCCGTGGGGCCTTTCAACACGGCCTTCTTGAAAAGCGTACTGACATCAAAGAACTCAAAATGTACACGTCCACTGAGACAGAGTTAGCCGACCTAATGGCCGGCCGTATCGACGTAACCATGGATGATGACATCAAGATCAGCCTGTTCTTGAAGAACCATCCGAACGTTCCGATCGAGTTCGCATCCGGGTATTCCCCGGCCCTCGAGGAGTATGGCTATGCGCGGTACGGTCTCCGAAAGCAGGATGTTGACCTGAACCACGCCATATCCCGAGCGCTCGAGGAACTGCGGGCTAATCGCGATGGCATTCCCAAGCTCCTTGAAGAGGCTGGCTTCTCGCTCCGCAACATGTGGTACTGGCCAGCTTGCGGCAAGTAGCGCTGCTGCAGCAGGGGCGGGGAGACACCCGCCCCTGCTCTATGTATTGTGGACACAATCCCGGGCCAACGCATTTTTGAATGGATGGTACTGGCCATCGTGATGAGATAAACAAAAGCACCCCAGCTCGCGACTTCCCGTTTGAGATCACGCGGAACCCCGCTTGTACAGCATCATGGAGGCCACCCGCTGAGAATCGTAATAACCACTGGGGCTACCCAGCGTCCATGCTGCTGGGGCGCTGATATATTGTTTTGGCACGGAGTCACGGGAAACGGATTCGTGCACGGCGTAGTCCTCAGACCGTTGCTGAGTTGGGGTTCGAAATCAAGAAGGATGATGGTACGTGGTAACCATAGGAGAGTCACACATGCAAGGCGGTGACAACCTAAGAGGCAATGTGCAGACCGTACTCGGTCCCATTCCTCCTGAGAAACTCGGCGTCACCCTGCCTCACGAGCATGTTCTCATCGATGAGCGATGTATGTTCAGAACGAGAGGTGTAACGGACGCGCCTCACGCGGTGGAAGAAGTTATCGCTTCCAATTTATACGAGCTGACATGTGACTGGAAATCTAGTCTGGACAATCTGGTCCTAGACGAGAAGTGTGTGACGGCCGACCTCGACCTGTTCCGAGTCGAGGGCGGCCAGGCGATCGTCGATGTGACGCCTCGCAATCTCGGACGGGATCCGCTTGGGCTCCAAAGAATCGCAAGGTCGACCGGACTGAATATCATTATGGGAGCCGGATACTACGGGGGGGATACTCGGCCAGCTGACATCGAATCTAAGTCGGAGGAGGAGATCGCTGAGGACCTCGTGCGCGAGGTAAGGATGGGGGTCGGCGATACCGGCGTTCGGCCCGGCGTCATTGGCGAGATCGGTTGTTCCTGGCCGATCCGGACCGGAGAACGCAAGGTACTCCGAGGAGCCGCGCAGGCGGCCAAGCATACTGGGGCATGCCTGATGGTTCACCCCGGTCTCGATTCGAGTGCGCCCTTTGCCCACTTGAACGAGGTCGAGAAGGTCGGGCTGGATCCTGAGCGCGTGGTTATGGCGCACGTCGATCACATTCATCCTAGTCGATGTGACAAGGATTGGCTGGCCTCACTTGCGGGGGCGGGATGTTTCCTTGCCTTCGATCATTTCGGGAAAGAAGTTTCGTATTATCCTGAGGAAAGCGAGTACGAGATGATCTCGGATGCGGAGCGCATTCGACGCATCCTGTGGCTGATGGAACGCGGACACGGGAAGCAGATTCATCTGTCTCACGATATTGCCCTGAAAGTTAAGCTGGTTCAATTCGGTGGATTTGGATACCGACACATTTTGAGACGAGTTGTGCCGAGGTTGAGGAGGCTGGGATTGTCAGACACGGATGTGAAACTGCTGATTGTAGAGAATCCCATGAGAGCAATTACGTTTGGATGAGCAGGGCGGTATAGGGGCTTCTCAGGGTTTGGCGGCGGAGACGGTCTGGGTCGTCAGGGTTAGGACCTGTAGAGGAAGTGCGAATGACCCATCCCGCGATTTTGTGGGGCGATACCCTTACAAACGTAGAGGTCCACACTCCAACCGAAGTCCGGAGACTACCCCATCACCATCGAGCTATAGCTTGGCATTCGGGCCGTACCGAGTCGCCTGATTTGCGTTTTCGGGATCGACAGCCACATATATGCCAGAGCTCGCTCCGGACGTAGTACCGTTTTATCGAACCCGCAGCGCGCCTTCTGAAGCGAACGAATTTGGTGCACATCGGAAATGACGACGCCCCCGAAACTTCAACTCCGGTCGATCTTCGACCTCCTGAAGGAGCGGTTCTTGGTTCCGTCGTACCAGCGGGGCTATAGGCGGCCCGCGCGGCAGGTCGAGGCGTTGCTCGACGATCTGGCGGCGTTTCAGTTGTCGTCGCGACAGAGCAACCCCAACACCTTCTACTGCCTGCAGCCGGTCGTCGTCCGTCGGCGCCCCGAGAACGAATGGGAACTTGTCGACGGGCAGCAGCGATTGACCACGATCTTCTTGATCCTGCGTGCGCTGCGCGATGTGGCGAAGATGCTCAGCCGAGACTGCTACGAGATTGCCTACCAGACGCGCGAAGGAAGCGCAGAGTTTCTTGGGCTAACAACCAGATCATGAGCAAAAGTCCGTGAGGAAAATGGGTGACACTCCGACACCGAGGTTCCCCGGGGGAACCGAAAGGAGTGTGACCCATGGAGAGGATCGGCAAGGCAGGAGGGAGGCGGAAGCAGAGCCGGGGGCCGCGGAAGGCAACGCGGCGGGCGGGTGGGGCGCACCCCCACGTCCACCCGTTCGAGGTCCGGCGCAAAGCGGTGCAGCTCTGCCTGGAGGAAGGGTTCCCCCCCAAGCAGGTCGCCCGCGAACTCGGCGTCGGCTTCAGTACGCTCGGGGCGTGGGTGCGCCGGTATCGCGCCGAGGGGGAAGCGGGCCTGCAGGCGAAGCCGACACGGCCGCACCGGCAGCGCCCGAAAGTGGCCCCGGCGGTGAAGGCGGAGGTCGTCGCCCTCAAGCGGCGCCACCCCGAGGCGGGGATCCAGAAGATCAGCCAGTTCCTGCGGCGCGTGCTGTGCCTGCCGGTGAGCCGGGAGACGGTGCGCCGCACCCTGCACGCGCACCAGCTCCTCAAGAAGCCACGCCCCAAACCCCAGCGGAACCCGGCCCGACCGCGCTTCTTCGAGCGCGCCACGCCGAACCAGCTCTGGCAGACCGACATCTTCACCTTCCGCCTGGGCGGCAAGAACGCTTACCTGATCGGCTTCCTCGACGACCACTCCCGCTACGTGGTGGGGCTGGACGTCTTCCGCAGCCAGACGGCGGAGCACGTCCTGGAAGTGTACCGCCGGGCGGTGGCGGAGTACGGGGTCCCCAAGGAGCTGCTCTCCGACCAGGGCCGGCAGTTCTCCAGCTGGCGCGGGACCACCCGGTTCGAGGCGGAGCTCCGGAAGGATCGGGTGCACCACATCAAGAGCCGCCCGCACCACCCCATGACCCTGGGCAAGCTGGAGCGCTTCTGGAAGACGATCTGGGAGGAGTTCCTGGCGCGCGCCCAGTTCGAGAGCTTCGAGGCGGCCGGCGAGCGGATCCGGCTCTGGGGGACGCACGACAACCACCGGCGGCCCCACCAGGCCCTGGAGGGGCTCTGCCCGGCGGATCGCTTCTTCGGCATCGCCCAGGAGCTCCGGCAGGTGATCGAGCGGGGCATCCAGGAGAACGTGCTCGAGCTCGCGCTCCGCGGGCAGCCCCAGAGCCCCTTCTACATGGTGGGCCGGCTGGGCGAGCAGTCGGTGGTGATCCGGGCGGAGAAGGGCCGCGTGAAGATGCTCGTCGATGGCGAGGAATCGCGACCACAGCAGGAGGTGACCTACGACCTGGAAGGAGGGGCCCGTGAGCACGGAAATCCCAGCCAAACCGGACCCGCTGCGATACAATGCCCAGCAGCGCGTGCAGGCGGTGCTGTCGCTCTGGACCGAGCGGCGGCGCCCGGGGGAGGTCTGCCAGGAGCTGGCGATCAGCCCGAAGGTGCTCGCCCAGTGGGAACAGCGGGCGCTAGCAGCGATGCTCCAGGCGCTGGCGGCGCCGACGCGCCGCGACCCGGGCCCCGCGCTGAGCCCGAAGCTGGAGCGCCTGCTCGCGCGGCAAGCCCTGCAGCAGCAGAGCCGCCTGGCCCGACTGGAGCAGCGGCTCACCAAGCTCCAGGAATCGAAAGCCCCACCGCCGCCCACCAAGTAGAGAAGGCCCGCGGGGCGGGAGGACGCGATGCGCGAGCCGACGGCCAGTCCCCACCAGCAAGCCCTGGCCCGGCAACGGGCGCAGCTGATCATGCAGGCGCGGAGCGGGGTGGTGAGTGCCCAGGAAGCCGCCCGGCAGCTGGGGGTCTCCCGCAAGACGGACTCCAAGTGGGAGCGCCGGGCCCTGGCGGCGATGGTCGCGGCCCTGGGCAACCGGGGCCAGGGGCGGTCGGCGCAGCCGCACGACCTGGAGAAGGCGGCCCTCCGACGCCAGACCCAGGAGCTGCAGGCCCAGCTCACCGTCCTGCAGCAGACGGAGCGGCTCCGGCAGGTGCTCGCGCAGCCGGATAAAAAAAACCCCTGAGGTGGCCGCGATGCTGATCCCGACCTTCACCCAGCTGAAGCACGACGTGCGCTGGCCCTACGAGCGCCTCTGCCGGGTCCTGGGGGTGCCCTATGGGACCGTCCGGCGGTGGAAGCAGCGCCTGGCGCAGGGCCAGCCAGCCCGGTTCCCGCCGGGGCCCAAGAAGGTGGCGCCGCTGCGCCTGGACGAACTGCGCGGGACCGTGGCCCGCCTGGACCACGGCCGCCGGCGCAGCCGAGGCGTCGGGGCGGTGTACCGGCAGTTCCACCCGCAGGTCTCCCGCCGCACGCTGCAGGCGCTGACCGAGACGCTGCGGCGGCAGCGGGCCCAGCAGTGCCAGGCGGCACTCTGCCACATCACCTGGCAGGTGCCCGGGTTAGTCTGGTCGCTGGACGACGCGGAGCTGGCGCGAGGGAGTTCGCCTCTCCTGCGCCTCCATCAAGCGCAGGATCTCGCCTCGCGCTATAAGTTCACACCCTGGGTGGGAGAGCGAATCTTCGGAGAATCCGTGGCTGCTCGGCTGGAACACCTGTTCTTGCAGTATGGACCGCCGCTGGTGCTCAAGCGCGACAACGGCTCCAATCTCAATCAGCACGCGGTCGAGGAGGTGCTGGCCCGGTACGGGGTCCTGCCGCTGAACTCGCCTCCCCATTACCCGCCCGACACCGGCGGGATGGAGCGCGCGGTGCGGGAACTCAAGACGCCGCTGGTGGCGAAGCTCCGCGCCAGCGGTCCGATCCCGGAGTCCCAAGTGCAGAGCTGGGCGGCCCTCTTGGCGCATGACCTGAACCATCGCCGCCGTCGCTCTCTCCAGGGGGACGTGGCCTGCCGGGTGTTTCAGGATGCCAGGCCAGCCCTGCAGGCGTATACTCGTCGCAAGCGACGGGAGGTCTTCGAGGAGATCAACGAACTGACCCGGACGCTCATGGAGGCCCAGACGGATTGCACCCCCCGTCACGCCGGAACGGCCCGGCGGCTGGCGGTGGAAGCCTGGTTACAAAAACACGGGGTCATAAGCATCACTCAGAACCACAGAGTGTTACCCATTTCCCTCGAAGAAATCGCTCATAATTAGGTTGGCCCCACACACCCCTCGGCGAGCGGGAACGCGACCCGCTCGTGTGCTATATCTCGGAAATGCCTGGCCTGGTAGCCGCCCGGGAGATACTCGGTCCCAACCGTGGCCCGGTGGTGTGGGGGTGCCCAGAGGACTTCGCCGGTTTTCCGACCGCCGATAGTGAGCTCGTCTACCATGTGGAGCTGCGTTCGATGTTTGTGGATGTCGCCGTGAAGACCGAATCCCAGGACATGGTCACGAAACATCCCATCAGTTCCAACGAGAGGTACCTGCTTCACCACGATGAGACCATAATGGGGCCGCTGTTTGCCCGTGGGGCCCGACACCAGTGGAAGTGGGATGGTGAGCGCCTCTCGTTACTGGAGGAGGGGTGGTCGACATGGGTGTCGTGAGGGTCGCCGAACCGATGGGCAGGGCGGCGTAAACAACCGTCCCGGTCAAAGTGGGCATAAACAACCGAGGAGTTGTTTATGGGGAAGACGAGGGTCCGAATCCCCACGGGGTCTGAATCCTGGTAGGACAGGGCCCCACTTTTGAGATTCGGGGCAAGACTCTCGCTGCATAGACTGGTAGGAGGACCCCTTGGGGGGAATTTCTAAGCATGGCGCGCGTCAGCGTGAGGGTTGGTATGGGGGGGCGCACCGCGCATTGAGGAAAATTCATTTACGGACGGCCGCTTCAGTAATTGATAGCAATGAAAGCGATCAACAGAGCCATATCCCGCAGTCCCCAGAACTGCTCTCGGAGAAAGCTGCTTGCATTTGGCTCTTACGACAAACTCCCCCGATGATGTTTGCTTACACTTCGATCTGTTTGCACATGAGGACGAAACTGTGTGCGCGAAACCTCGACGTGGATTTCGTGGGAGCATGAAGGTACAGTCATTCCGCACCTTTCAGCCCGTTGCGAATTTCGGCCACAGCTTGCCGAATTGCCGCCCTGAGGTCACCACGGTCTTTGTCTGTAAGTTCCTGGAACGGCACGTACTGTTGTGTCTCCGTATTGGGGATGCCATCTAGCGCAAATCGCTTGTTGATCCTGTGCAGAGCTTGCCAGAAGTTCGAGGCGATGTGGGCCGCGGTAGTCTGGTCCATTTTCATGTTCGCAAGCCTGGTCGGAAGATACCGCGCGTTGAAGACCCCGCCGTCCTTCCCAAATCCGAGCAGGCTGGCACTTCTCGCTTCCTCTGCTGGATCGGGAAACTTGAGCATCAACGACGCGGTAGCGAAGGTGGTTTCGAGACCGAGTTCTTGGCGGAGGTCAGTGTAGAGCGTCCGGATTGCCTTTGTATTGTCGTCTCCAATAGCTCCTTTGAGGGCGGCAAGGAAGACTTCTTCAGTCAAGGCCTGTTTCGATACCCCAGGTCCGGTTGGAGAAACCATGGATTTCGATTCCACACGCAACTGCTCCTGCAAGCCCGTCGCATACTCGATTCGGATATACGCACGCTGGACGGGTTCGACCTCCTGCACGATCTCTGGAACGACGAGGAGTCCTTTCTGGCCGGGCATGTTGTAGCAGCGAAGTGCGACTAGCCCGATCGAGTAACGCAGGTGAGAGGAATTCTCGCACAAGTAATCAACCAACTGCTGCAGCTGGGTCGTGATACCATCCCCCACGATTATTGAGATGATGTCCCCCACATGCAAGGCCGCATTGACGGTATCTGTAAGGTCATCTTCCGCGATCTCATCACCAGCCAGGTCTGCGATCGCTGCCGCTAGAGAGAGGCCCCGCTTTTTCTCGGCCAAGAAGCACTTTTCGGACTTTACAAAGTCACGCCACGTCGTTTCAAGCCACGCAAAATCCAACGTGGCAAGCTCTCTCGTGTACTCGACGACCTGGCCAAACACATATCGACGGGCCTCGGCATTGCGCCAGAGCTTTGCCTCGACCACGACGGGATACCCGCTGGTGCTGAGGTAGAGATTGTCGATTGCATTGCCGCTCGGCAGCGGCACCTCCCGGCCAATGCAGAGCAGGTCCTCGGCATCGGCGCGCAGGAACTTTACCGGGAGCAGGGCGGGGTGCACCGCGAGCAATTCCTTGATGAAGGATTCATCGAATTGATCGTGGGCCTTGGGAACCCGGGTTAGCAGATGCCGAGTATATTGCTCGAACCTCGCTCCGGTCGATGCGGCGTTGGCCCCCGTCTTGGCATTATCATCAAGCGTGAGGAGTACAGGGTCTGCGGCCTGCCTGGGCATTGGTGTCTCCTAATAATGTTGGACTCACCACGTAGCGGCCCCCTTCAAACTTCAAGGAATCGGGTCCTCGCCCAGATTTGAAGCGCCTATTCCTCTATTAGATTCCGTGTGCATTGGCCTGCCCGGACCGAAAAGAGGCCGGCATACTTCACCGGGGCCCCGGTGAGCGCTGCCCACTGCTTGGCATACTGGCGGACCTGATTCCCGTAGAGCGCGACGAGCGTCACGGCATCCACCTGATCCGTCTTGTAGTCCACCAACCCCCAGCCATCGGCGGACCGGAACGCGAGGTCAATGACCCCGTGGAGGATGGACGGCGGTCCATCGCCATTGGATACCTTCACGGCGAAAGGCACCTCGACCAGGCGCTCCTCGGCGGCCATGGCGCGGCGCCAGAGATCGGAGGCCATCACGCGCTCCTCGGTGTCGAGCGCCTCGGGGATCACCGGCTGCAGCTCCGCTTGCTCCACGGTAAACCAACGCGCAAGGCGCTCCAGGTGAGCGCGGTCGCAGTGCGGACCTCGGAGGGCCTGCTCCAGGAGGGCGTGGACCAGGTGGCCCCAGGCCATGCCGGTATCCGGCTCGCGACTGTGCCCCGCCTCCGGGGGCTGCGCAGGTCTGGCCCCCCGATGAGCAGTCCCGGTGACCGATTCGACTCGCCAGGACGGCGTAGCCGCCTGTCTCAGTCCTTCCTCACGGGCGGTCTGGGCAGCCATTCGAGCCTGGGGGCCGAGATCGCCCACCTGTGCGGGCGGCGCAGCGACCGCACCAGGGATCGCAAGGAGCGTGGCGTCCTTGAGGTACGGGGCCAGCGGCTCCCAGGGACACGTGGCCCGCCCGCCCGCGCTCCCGTAGCGGCTGATGACCAAGAGTTCCTTGGCTCGCGTCGCGGCAACGTAGAGGAGGCGGTGCTCCTCGGCGGTCACGTAGGCAAGCTCCGCGGCCTCATGCTCGGCCCAGCCTTTCGGGACAGCCAGCAACTTACGCCGCCAGTCGCCGACCGGTCGCGTGATCGGGAGGAAGCCCACCGCCCGGATGCCATCCCGGAGGATCCGGGCGTCGGCCCGGGCCTTCACACCGCCGAGGGGGTCGGCCAGGAAGACAGTAGAGGCTTCCAGTCCCTTGGCCTTGTGGAGGTTCATGATCCGGACCACGTTCCGCCGTCCGGGTTCGAGCGGCACGGCATCGATGTCGGTGGATTCGATGTCCTCCTCCAGGGCGAGGGCGGCGTCGGCGAGGCTGCCCCCGGTCTCGGTGATCTGGCGCACGCGGTCCACCGCGTGGAGGAGGTTCCCCGTCGCCCCGCCGCCCAAAGTCGCCGTGGCGGCCTTGGCCAGGAGGCCGGTCTCCTCCAGCGCGCGCTCGACCGCGGCAGGCGCGGGCAGGCTTCGGGTCCACCGGAACATCGCCTGGAGGGCCCGGAGCGCCTCGGCCACCGGACCGGTCGCCCCCTCCGGCAGGGGTGCAGTCAGCAGCAAGCTTAATCCCACATCGCGGTGGCGGAAAAGCGCCTCGTCGCTCAGACCGAAGAGCGCCCCCCGAAGCACGCCGACCAGGGCCGTCGCGTCCCCCGCATCGCTCAGGGCCTGGAGGAGATTGGCGAGCACCCGCACGCCTGGGGACTCCGCAAAGGCGGCCCCGCCGCTCACCTCCACGGGGACCTGCAGCGCCTCCAGGGCCCGGGCGTAGACGGGGAGCTGCTGCTTCTTCCGGGTCAGGATGAGAAAGTCCCCCCACTGGCCCTTGCCGCCCAGCACTGCCTTGTGGATGAACCGGGCGATCGCCTTCGCCTCGGCAAGGACCATATCCGCCCGGGGGCCGGTCCCTGGAATGTCCAGGATGCGGAGGCCAGTGGTCGCTGGATCGCCCTTGGCTCGATTGGGATCGGGATCCAGGCCGCCGAAGGCCGGCTGCTCCTGGGTCGCGGTGTCCGGGAAGAAGTTGGGGAAGACCCCGTTGCCCCACGTGCAGAGGGCGGGATCGGCCCTGAAGGAGGTCGTCAGGGGGATCACCTGCCCGCCGGAGTCCTCGATGAGCTGGCGGACGCGGGTGTAGGTGTCGATGTCGGCCCGGCGGAACCGGTAGATGGACTGCTTCGGGTCCCCCACGATGAAGAGGGCTCCCGGGCGAAGCGGGACGCGGGTCCAGTCGCGCTCCGCCGCCCCGGCGGCCGCTAGGAAGAAGATGACCTCGGCCTGGATCGGATCGGTGTCCTGGAACTCGTCCACGAAGAGCCACCGGTACTTCTGCTGGAGCGCGGTGCGGACCTCGGGCTTCTCCCGCAAGAGGTGGGCGGCCCGCTCCAGGAGATCCCCGTAGTTCAGGGCAACGGCCCGCGCCCGCGCCTGTGCTGCGAACTCCCGACCCCCGCAGAGCAAGGTCATGGCCAGCCGATACACATACTGGCGCCAGTTCGCCAGGAACGGGGTGACGGTCTCCACCTGGAAGCGCTGAACGAGTGTCGCGACCTTCTCCGCCGCCGCCTTCTTCTGCTTGGGATCGGGATGCCACCACTTCTGCGTGGCCTTGAATCCCCCCTCCCAGTCGGCGAGCAGATCCGCTAGGCCGCCCGGCCGGGAGCGGTCGGCCACCCGGAGCCGGCCACTGAATCCCTGCATGGTCTGCTGGATCGGGCAGGTGGTCTCTGGTTCGATTGGCCCGGGAAGGCAGCCATTGAGCGCCGTCCAGAACCGATCAAGGGCCTGCCACGCCGGGGCCGGATCCGGCGCCGTCCCCTCGCCCGGCGGGAACTCGATCTCCGCATAGGTGCACACGATCCGGAAGGCGCCATCCAGGTCCGGCGGCCTGACGCCCGCGTCGAGGAGATCACGGAGGGTGGGCGAGCCTGCCGCGCGCTCGCGGTCGAGATACAGGCGCCAGGCGCGCTCGCGCTGCTCCTGGTCGGCCGTCTCGTCCAGCTCCGTGAAGCCGGGCGCGACGCCGGCCTCCACGGGGCGTTCCCGGAGCAGGTGGGCGCAGAAGGCGTGGATCGTGCCGGCAAACAGCCGCTCCAGGCGGGAGAGCGCCTGCCGGATCCGGTCCTGGCGGGCCGTGCCTGTCTCTTCGGCGAGCCGCTTCTCCAGCGCGATCTGGAACCGGCCACGCAGCTCTGCAGCCGCCTTGCGGGTGAAGGTGACGGCGGCCATGCCCTCGATCTCGTAGGCCCCGGCGGCGATGCCTGCCGCCATGCGCCGGGCCAGGCTCTCGGTCTTGCCCGATCCGGCGCCGGCCTCGACGAGGAGGTTCAGGTCGAGCCGGGCCTCCATCAGGTCCCGGGCAGCCGCATCCCGAAGCCGCTTCCGCTCAGGCATGGTCCGCTAGCCTCCGGTACGCCGTGAGGATCGTGTTGGCCGCGTTGTCGCGCTTCCGCGTGGCGCGGGCGACCGGATCCCCGCCGCAGGCCCGCTGGAACTCGCAGTAGCGACAATCCGCGTCGGTCGCAGTCGTGAGGAACGTGCCCCCGGCCAGAAGATCGAAGAGATCCCGCAGGACGGGGCCGACCGCGCCTGGATCGGCCTGCGGCCGGGACACACGCTGCCCCTGTCCACGAACTGTCGGGAAGTAGTAGGTACTGGACGTCACGCGGGCCTTCGGCGCGCGCGCGGCGAGGAGCTGCCGCGCAGCCAAGGCGTACAGCGCGTGCTGGAGCACGCGACCCCCCGCAAAGGTGCCGGCCCAGTCGTCGGGCCAGTACCGGCCCGTCTTGTAGTCCACGACCTCGACGCTCCCATCGGGGAGGCGGTCCAGCCGGTCGATGCGACCCCGGAGGCGGAAGCGAAGGCCGGTGCCGAGGTCGAGCGTGACGGGGTCGGCCTGGGCCAGCGGCTCGCCCGCGGCCGCCCCGGCCCCGAAGGAGACCTCGAGCCCGATGGGCACGCGCCCGGGGGCTTCGGCCTCCAGCCGGAGAAAGAGGTCCAGGTCCCGGAGGACCTCGTCCCGCTCGCGCTCATAGACACTGTCGGAGGGCGGGGGAATCAAGGCCCGAAGTTCGGCCAGCTTCCCTTCCCCCAGGCTCCGGAGTCGCGGAAGGTCCCGCCGGGGGTCGGGCGCCTCGTTCGTGACCCGCACCTCTCGCAGGAATGTCGCATAGAGGGCGTGGAGCGCCAGGCCGCGGGTCAACGGATCCAGCCACCGATCGGGGTCGGCCTCGGCCTCCTCGATCGGGTCGATGCCGAGGCCGTGCTCGAGGAAGTACCGGAAGGGGCACGTGGCCAGGCTCTCGAGGCGGCTGGCAGAGACCGCGCGCCCCGACTGGCGCGGGTCGAGGCGTGGACCGGCCTCGCGAACGAAGCCGTCGTAGATGGTAAAGGCCTCGGAGTCGCGCGCGGCCTCGGCGGCCTCGCCCTGCGCGAGGCCCGGGAAGGCGGCGGACACGGCGGCCCGCCCGGCGCTGCCCACTCCCCGGAGAGAGGCCAGCCACCACCCCGCATCGCCAAGCGCCAGCTCGCGGCGAGGCGGGACGAGGGAGACGGGTTCCCCCAGTGCCTGGTTCAGGTGGTCATAGGTCACGTCTTCTCCGGGCCGCTCCAGTCGGAGGGCCTGGAGGAGGACCCAGGAGGGGAAGGTCTCCCGACTCTCGCGGAGGTCCCGGCAGGAAAAGCTCAGACAGACCCGTCCGCCCAGGGCGGCCAGGCGTGAGATCACGGCGAAGAGGGCCTCGCTCACCCGGTCGCGCGAGGTGGGAAGCGGAAGGCCGAGCGTGCTCCCCAGCCGCTCCCGCTCCACGTCGAGGAGCACCGGATCTTCGATCGGCGCCGGGAAGACGCCACCTTCCTCCAGCCCCACCACGAAGGTGTGCGGGCGCCCCGCATACCCCGCGCGGATCAGGCTGCTGACATGCAGGTGCCCCGGTCGCGCCCGGTCGCCGCCCACGAGGAGCCCGGCGATCCGGTCCTGAATGAAGGCGACGGCCTCGCCGAGGGGGCGGCTGAAGCCGCCGAGCAGCCCCAGCTCGTCGAGGGCCCCGGTGAGGGCTGTGACGGCCGCCCCGTCCAGGGCGCTGCCGCGGGCTGCGGTGCTCTCGACGAATCCGGCGCAAGCGGTGAGGAGGGCGCCGAGACCCACCCGCCCGTCTCGGTCGGGCTCCGGCACCAGCGCCAGGTGGCCGCGAATCCACGTGCCGAGGCGCTCGACTTGCGCCGCCCGGAGGGTGTAGCGACCCCTGGTCTCCTCATCCGCTTCGATGTCCGTCGCCCGCTCCCGGTAGGATTCGGCGAGAGCGGTCAGGGCACCCGCATAGGTCTGTCTCCCCCAGGTCGCGCCGGACTCCGCCAAGAGGCGGGCGGCCTGACCGGCCGTCGGGCCATCGTCGAGATCCAGCCGCATATCGCCCGATTGCAGCAACCGGCGCAGGCCGGCCGCCGGGAACCCGTCGGCGATCCACGTGCAGAAGGCCAGCAGCGCCCGCGCCGGCCGCGTCAGCGTGATCGGAATCCCCGGGTCGACCGTGACGGGCCAGCCGTACCGCTGGGCTTTCTCCCAAATGAGGACGGTGTACTCCGGCGCAGCGCAGGCGACCTCGACATGATCGAAGGGAAGGCGGTCGGCCTGGATGCGGCGGAAGACCTCCTCGACCTCGGCTTCCTTCCCGCCCGCCCGGAACATGCTGAGCGTGCCGTCCGGCTTCGGCGGGGGGGCAACGTCCGGCGCGAGGAGGAATGCCAGGCGGTCGGCGTCCGAGGCTGGGACGGCCGGCGCCTCGGCCTGGGGTGTCGCCAGGAGCGCCAGCCGGCGGGGGGCCGCAAGGCCCGGAAGGCGGGGGGCGGCCGGAAGGAGGCGCTCCCCCGGCAGCCTGTCCAGGAATTTTCGCTCCAAAGGCGCCCAGATCACGCCGGGCAGCTCGACCTGCACGTCCTCGGGAAGGACCGGGCAGCGGTCCAGGTGCCGGAGCGCCTCTTGGAAGACGGACGCCTGGTCTGCCAGCCGCTGGTCGCCGAGATGGGCTTCGTACGCCGACAGCAGCGCCTGGAACTCGATGGCCTTGTCTGGACTGAGGAAGGCATCCCTTGACAGGTCTGCCGCCGCCACCCCAGCCATGCGCAGCTCTCGGATGGTGCTCCACAGGGCATCCGCCATCTGCGGCTGCTCGGCCAAGGGCCGGAAGTACGGGGGCGTGCTGCCAGGGAGTTCGAGCAAGAGCCGCATGATGAGCGCCGGACCCAAGGTGTCGGGGGCCGGGTCGATCTCCCGCTCGACCAGGAAAGGAGCAGCCACCTGCAGGGCGAGATCCAGCGGCCGCACGAAGCGGACGTTCGCCCAGTTCGTCCCCTCGAGGACCAACCGCTCGCCGAGCGTGTGGCCGACCGCGTGGGAGAGCACAAAGACCCACTTGGTCGTAGTTCGGCGCGTCCGACATATTTCTGCGAGCTGAACAAGGAAGGGATCCACTGCCATGACAGGCTCCCAGCTATCGGACCTCGCTCTCTATGAAAAGGTCTTGAGCCCTCCTGCCTCGTCCCACGCGCGGACCAGTTTCTTGGTCACGGTAGCGAGCTTCATCTGTACAGTACTCATTTCATTCGGCAGAATGGGTTCCGAGAAGTAGATGCCGTAATTGTACGGCTCCTCGTATTTCTGAGCCTGGGACTTCTCGAACTCGGGCCAAGCGCTCTGGAATTTACTCTTGCTCTCAACATAAATCGTCGCAGATGCCTGAATAGAGGAGGTGTCACCATTTTCACTCCACCAACATACCTCCACCGCGAAAGCAAGCTCATGCTCCTTGAGATTAATGCGTGCCCCGAGTGATGCCCCATGCTGGGCTATCCACTTGTCCCGGGAAATAGTTTCAGGGAACAATATTGAGGAGATTTGGCTCTCATCCATTCGGATTTTAATCGCATCTCCCAGTGCGGGGAGATTCATTCGCAGCACATCCGCGCACCTATGCTGGACCTCGCGGGAGAACTCGTTCAGCGCAACAATGGCTTGCAAGTAAGAAGATGCGCCTTGCTCTAGCAATTTCTTCTTAGCCGCCTCCAACCTCTCCCTCAAATCTTCAGGCGTTTCCATGATGCCCCTCCGCGCAGAGGCATTCCTCGAGGTGCTCCGTGAGAGCCGAGCCCACCTTGACCCGCTTACAGTCAAATGCCTGTTTGGCAATTGACGCTGACAGGCCACAGAGGTTCTGCTCTACTGCACCGACAAACGCGAGGGTCATGCCCGCCACCACGATCTCTTCTCCGGCCTTCGTGGTCCTGACTAGTTCTGGAATCATCTGCCTCAAGCTGGCACAGAGCTGTGCCCATGTGAGAAGCCGGAAACCCTCATACAGTAGCTTTTCTCCTTCTGTCGCCAAAAGGATGGTATGTTTGTGCGGCGAAGGTTCCCGTTGGTCTTCTAACCATTTCCTGTAGCCGCGCTGCTTCACAGTGTCCGCCGCGTCGGCGGAAACCTTCTTGACCTCAACCATAATTAAGGCGTTGCCTGGGTAGCGAATTTCCAGATCAATCCTGCCCGATTGGCCTTCGTGGCCTTCCGATACCCAGACCTCGCGTCGAATCACCGGAGGGACGCTCTCACACTTTCGCATACCTTCAGGATCATCGATCCGAAGCAACCGGAACACTAGCTCCGGAGTCGGCAGTACTTTCACAATCCAGTGGAGCCAATCGGAGTATGCCGTCTCGGGTTCCTTCGATAGCCACCTGTGGACGCCAAAATCAATCAACAGCGGGTCCCCCAGAGGATAAAGACGCACTCTCGATTCTTGGAGCAATCCTCGTAGCTTTTCCCCTTCGAGTACCAAGAGTTCCTCCGCGCTCTCGATGATTCGATGGACCGAGGACCAGCCTCCTGTGCGTGCCTGTTGGATGGAGAGGATCTCAGCTCCGAGTTCAGCCCATCGCCTCCACGTCTTCAACAGCTGGTCTACCGTAATCATCCTTGTTGACCTCATGCATCGCCTTTGCATCCGACACCTGCTGGAAATGCCAGACCTTCCCGGAACTCTTTAGCAGTAATGGAAAAAGCCCCTCGCAATGACCCCGCAGCGAGGCCGACTCTGCATGTGAAGGTGGCCCATACAGTTCATCATCCCTTGGCGGGAATTCGTCCTCGCCGGATTTTGCCGGATGTCTGCCTCTTGGCGGACAAAAATACTACTGACCCGTGACATGTGCGGTCACAGTTTCCCTCGGGGGTGTCCCCCGTAGTGGAGGTAGGAAGAAATTGCTCTGCGTGGGGTCACCTCCACCTGTCAACGGGAGCACTGGAACTCCGTCATCCCGCGGAACCAGTGGAATGCGAAACGCAGACAAAGGAGCGGCCCCGGCGCTTACGCCCGAAGATCCTCTTGGGGCGACACCATCGAGATGCCCTAGAGAGCAAGGGTCGAAAGTTAGAAGGAGAAACGCCCGCCGAACCCAACAGCATTCCCACGTCGCGAGAGGATGTCTCGCAAAGTAAAATGGGGCTCAGGGGCCAGGGGGGTCGGGAAAGTGCGTGGGCGCCGATCCCGAGCCGGCTCCGCGGATGCAACAATGCGGGGTGCGGATCGGCGAATGCAGGATGGAGGAGCCAGAGACTCCGTAGATCCGCACACTGGTGGCGATTTATAGCAAACCGGTCCTTCAGAGACAAGATTTTCGACGGAGTTGTCTCTCCGCCCAAACATGGCGCAAGATTCCGAATCCTCCGGAAGACCGGCAGGGCTCTGAGGCAGACCAAGACAGCGGGCGCCGCCGCCACTTTGACCGCCAGCCTAGGGCGCTCGGGGGCGACCTCGATTTGCATGGGGGTCTCCTGGCGCGCCGTCTCGGAGGGTGCGCGGGAGCAGCATACCCGGGGAGTGTGGCAGGTAACGTCACAGGAGATGAGGCTCAGTTTCGTCTTGCGGGCGAGCGGGAGACGGGCCTATAGTCTCCGGGATGGCGACGACCCCGGCCCCGCGTCGCGAGCGCCAGATGGTCCGGCTGCTCACGCTCCTCAAGCTGCTGCGGGAGAACGGGCACCCGTCCGTCCACGACCTCGCCGCCCGGTTCCATACCCGCCGCGAGACGATTTACCGCGACCTCCGCGCCCTGCAGGCGGTTGGCTACCCTATCATCGGCGATGCCGAGGGCCGCCTGAGCCGACCCACCCTGCCCGTCGAGTTCCGGACGACCGTCCCCGCGGTGCCGTTCACCCGGCACGAGCTGACCGCCCTGACCTGGGCCGCCAAGCAGGCGGACTCGCGACAGCCGTTCCACACCGGCCTGGAGAGCGCGCTACGGAAGCTCCACGGCATGGCGGCCGCCCCGGATGCCCGCTTGGCCCAGTCGCTGACGGGCGTCTTCGACGGCTGGTCCCGGGGTGTGAAGAACTATGCCGGCTTTCAGGAGATCATCCTCCAGCTCGTGGAGGCGATCGTGGCCACCCGCCGCTGCTTCGTGCGCTACCAGGCGCCCGGGCGGGCCGCCCCCAACAACTTCCGGTTCGAGCCCTACCGCCTCCTCCTGATCCAGGACAGCCTCTACTGCGTGGGAAAGGGAACCTACCACGACTCCCTCATGAGTCTCGCCATCGACCGCTTCCAGCGGGTCACGGTGACCGGGGAGCCCTTCGCGCCGGACGCCAAGTTCGACCTCACAAAGTACAAGGCGGAGGCCTTCGGCGTGGTCTGGGAGAAGCCCATGACCGTGGTCGTGCAGTTCCGCGCCGAGCAGGCCCCCTACGTCCACGAGCGCGAGTGGCATCCGACCCAGAGGCTGAAGACCCTGCGAGACGGGCGGCTGGAGCTCGCCTTCCGGGCCGGCGGCGCCTTCGAGATCACCCGCTGGATCCTGGGCTGGGGCGACGCCGCCGAGGTCGTCCGACCGGCGAAGTTGCGGCGCGAGGTGGGTGCCATCCTCCGGGCGGCAGCAAATCACTACCAACCTCGCTAGCGAGCCCCATGGCGCAGATCGTCCCCTCCGACATCGCCCCCTACGAACGGTCAGGTTGGCATACCCCCGAGCTCGAGACCCTGAATACGCTGCGAGCGCGCCTGCCGGCCGCATACACGGTCTACCACGGCGTGCACTGGGCCCGCGAGGGCGCGCAGGCAACGGCCTTTGGAGAACTGGACTTCGTCGTCGTGAACGCGGTGGGGCGCGTGCTCGTCGTCGAGCAGAAGAACGGGGCGCTGGAGCAGACCGCTTCCGGCCTGGTGAAGACCTACCCCGATGGGTCGAAGAGCGTCGGGGAGCAGGTGCAGCGCTCCCTCGACGGCATCCGTCGGAAGTTCAGGGCAGTCCATGGACCCGGCGCAACGCTCGACCTTGACTATCTCATCTATTGCCCGGACCATCGGTTACACGCCCTCAACGCGGCGGCCCTCGATGCCAGCCGGATCGTCGATGCAGAGCAGCGCGACCGACTGGCCGAGCGGATCGAGGGTATCCTCGGACCGGGCCTCCCCCCGGACCCTGCCCGAGCCGAGCGAGCCCTGGCCTTCTTTCGGCAGACCTTCGAGGTGGTCCCGGACATCCATGCCCACATGAGCCAGCAGGAGAAGGCATACACCCGGCTCGCCGGCCCCCTGGCCCAGCTCCTGGCCAATCTGGAGATGACCCCCCTCCGCCTGCGGATCTACGGCACGGCGGGCTGCGGGAAGAGTCTGATCGCCGGCCAGTTCTTCCAGAAGGCCCTCGCCCAGGGGAAGAGGCCCATTCTCGTCTGCTACAACCGGCCGCTCGCCGAGAAGTTGAAGGCCAGCCTGCCGTCCGACGGCCTCGTCACCAATTTCCACGGGCTCTGCGACCAGTTCCTGAAGAGCCAGGGGCATCCGCCCGTCTACGACGACTGGACACGCATTGTCGAATCGGTCGCGGCAGAGTCTGTTCCGGGTTCGTGGAAGTTCGATGCGGTGATCGTGGACGAGGGGCAGGACTTCGAGCAGGAGTGGGTGGAAACCCTTCGCCTCTTCCTCCGGGACCAACCGGATATGGTGTGGCTCGAGGACCCGGACCAGAACGTTCACGACCGAGCACCTGTGACTCTTGCCGGCTTCGTTGGCTACCGAGCCCGAGTCAACTACCGGACGCCCCGCACGATTGCCAAAGCCATCCAGGACATGCTCTCGATCGACTTCGAGATCGGGAATCCCCTTCCGGGCCTCGGGGTGGGAACGACGCCCTACAAAGACCCTGCAGAGCAGCCTGGCCACGTCGCTCGGATCATCGATGGACTGCTGCAGAAGGGATTCACTCACGATGAGATCGTGGTGCTAACCCTGCGCGGCGTGCAGCACTCGGTCTTCAGCACGCGGGAGCGGGTCGGCAACTTCACCCTGCGGCGGTTCACAGGGGAATACGATCTGTTCGGCAACCAGATCCTCTCGGCCGGTCAGATCACCTTCGACAGCGTCCGCCGCTTCAAGGGCCAGCAGTCCCCTGCCGTGATTCTGGTGGACGTAGAATCCGATTCCAGCCATCCAGAACTATCACAGCGCCTCCTCTACACAGGCATGACGCGGGGGACGGTGCGGGTGGAGCTGCTAAGAAGGTGAGAAAGTCTGGGAGACCTCATTCACGGGGAGCTTTCCCTGCCGTGTATTTCCAAGTAGCGGGGTGATGTCCGCATTGAGGTTCCCCCACGACGCCCGAGGCCCGATCCTGGCAGGCGCTTGCGCTCCCAAAGACAACGACGGACTTCCCGGGCTACCCTTGGCGGGCACCGACCAGCGTTCCAGCATCGTACTCCAGCAATATCCGAGTGGGGCGGTCACCCTCTTGGAGGAGCTGGTGGGTACGAACGATCGCGCCACTGCCTACCTGAGCCTGTTGCTTGATCGCCTTTGCAAGCGCATTGCACTTTCTGTACAGCGTCTTCCGCCGTGCCCGAAGCGTTGATTCCAGATTGAATGTTGCATCGACTGCCCGGACCTCGCCACGAACCGCCGCCATCTCCTGCCGCAGAGCCTCGAGCGCCGAAAGTGATCTCTCAATGCTGGCGCGACGCGCCGCCTTCATCTGGGGCTCACCGGGATACAGGCACAGGACATGCCAGGCAGCGATCCGGCATTTGAGACACAACTCTAGGTCCTCGACAATCTTTCCGAGCTCGTCGACCTTGGCCGAGATTCCGTCCGTTAGCTTTCTGGAGCCGATGAGATCAGTACCCTCCACCCGCTTCTCGAGTTTCTGCCGAAACTCGGCTTCGAGGTGATCCTGGATTTTCAAGAGATCGCGCTCGCAATTCTCCAAGTGAATACGGGCAGGCAGGGGCAACTCGCCCGCAGTCAGTGCCGTACACACCTGAGTGAGGTATTCGTATGTCGAGCGGATCCGCGCCTGTCGCTGATTGTTGAGGAACTGGCAGACGGCCTCCACGCGATCCTTGATCTCCCCGAGTATTTTGCTGATGTCGGCAAGGTGCTTTTGGGCGACGATGACAGAAGCGACTTGCCATACCGCTGCCGCATTGATCATGCTCTGCAGTGTATTCACATCAAAAAGGCGCGCGTGTTCCGAAATCCTACCCCCCGCCATCGCGAAGGCCCGACGGCCGCTCCCGTCCGCGGCTCGTACGAGGTCCCCGTTGATGACTACCTCCATCAAGTGTTTACCGTGAGCTTGATGCGCAACGAGGATCGATGGCGCAGATTGGACCAGTGCGCCCAGCTTGCTGACTGGGGCGCTCTGCAGAGCTATTGGCTTGGCCTTCTTGAAATCGCGAGGAGATCGGAGGGGCCCAATAGTCATGATGGGCCGGGTCGGCGTATCGCCGATCGCAATGCTCGTGGGTGGCGGACCCGTCGGCGGCTCGGCGCGTGGCAGCGATGCTTGTCTTTCAAGAGCCGGAGGCTGCTGCCGTCTCAGCCAGAGCACATAGAGAACCGCTGCGACAAATGCCAAGAGAAGCGTCAGCGTGATCAAGCCCTGTCCGCTCAGAGTCATGGGCCCTCCATTCCGCTGGCTAAATTCAGGGAATAATACCACAGCTTGCGGTCGGTCGGTACCCGCACGACATTGTGAGGAGCATCAACATCCACCATGGCAGGAGGATCGCCAGCACGGTAGCGACAATCAGGACGGCCCAATCCTCACCCCTCAGTTTCGCGTCCATCTTCCTTTCCCTTCCCGGACTTCAGCAGGGCACTCCAGGCCTTTTGTGCCATAGACAATGTGGGCACCCTTCCCCATCGTCGCCATCGGGGCGGCAGGCGATCTCGGTATTGGTACGTTTCCACGCGGAGGGCAGGCTGGAGAGCCGGGATGGCGCAGATACCACCGACATGGCAAACGCCCTGTGCTATCAATCGGATGATCGGCGCAATCTCGCGGATACCCCGGAGGAGGTGCCGAGGGTGCGCCGAGGTGTGGAACAAGATCCACCGATCCAGGAGACCACATTCCGCCACTGCAGCGGCTAGCGCTAGGAAGTAGCCCCGCGGGTTTACCAGGGAGATTACGCGGGGGATATGGAGACTCTTGATGCGCCGGACTCCCCGTACCAGGGCCTCATTCAGTTCTTCGAGGGCAGTCCACCGGCCGGATCGGGTCGGACGGAACCAGCGCCATGACGGGGCGCCCCAGTCCTCCCCGTCCGGATTCCTGGCCCGATCCATCTCGGTCTCCAGGACGATGGCCCCCCGCGGATCGTCCGGGGCGGTCTCCAGGATAGAGCTGTCTACCGCCGCCAAGGCCACGCGCCCTGCAAGGCGAAGATCCCGGAGCTGCGCATCCGCCTCCCGCCAGGTGTTCCAGCCGGACTTCCGGTACGCCTCCGCCCTGAAGTAGTTCCCCACGCAGGCGGCGGCGTTGCACGGGAGGATCAGGAGAACCTCCGCGTGCGCCAGCGACCGCAGCTGGACCCATGACTCCTCTCCCTTGATGCGCCTCATGGAGCCTCCCCCGGGTGGCCCCGTCGCCGTGGGCGGGGTTGGGCTTCGGAGGGAGACGCGTCTGGCCCTGCCGGCATATCGGCCAGGACCCCCTGCGCGGCGTCGATCGTCGCCTGCGGGAGGCCGGCCATCGTGATGAGATCCTGCTCGGTGCCGTAGGCGATCAGGGCGAAGGCGAACCGGTCCAGGAGGGCCGCCTCCTCGGCATCGGGGAGCCGCGTGGGGAGGCCGAGGGCCTCTGCCTCTTCCCAGTCGATGACGAAGCCGTGGGTGGGATAGCCGTGGACCAGGCGGTCCAGGAGCTTCGGGCCCGCATCGGCCCAGAGGGCCGGGCGGTACCGCTTGAGGAGGCGCTCGGCGTACTCGCCCCCGGTCTCCATTCCCCGGGCGCTCTCGGCGAGGTGGGCGGGGTCGAGCCGGGCGTAGAGCGGGCCGTAGAGGCCGGCCGTCAGTTCCGCGGCCTTGCTGCAGGCGTCGCAGAGCCGCATCCCGCTCTTGCTGGAGATCCGGGCGACGAGGTCGTCGTACAGCCCGACGGCCCCGTGCTGGAGCTGCTGGAGGGCCTTGAAGGGGACCAGGCGCGAGGTGGTGAGGGGGCCGTCCGCCTCCTGCTTCTCGTCCCCCTGCTGGTCCAGGGGGCCCAGCTCGCCCAGGCTCCCCAGGACGAGCTCGTCGGCGGCCAAACAGAGGAGGGTCGCCGCGCTCTTGGCCCGGAAGGGGACGAAGATGGTGAGCGCCTCGAACCGGCGCCGGAGCTCCCGGGCCACCAGGTAGGCGGCCTCGATGTCCCCGCCGGGACTGGCCACGAGCACGTCCAGGTGCGGGCCGGTCTCCTCCTCCAGGGCGGCGCGGATCGCCCGGACATCGGCATGGACCAGCCGCCGGCTGACGAACAGGAGGCAGGGACGCTGGCGGTAGGCCCGGAGCTGCGCGCCCAGCTCGCGGATCTCCTGCTCGGCCTCGGCGGGAGTGGCTTTCGCAGTGACCATGGACAACCTCCTTGGAAGTTGGAACCCGGCCTTTGGGGGGCCGGCCGTCAGTCGGTAGCCATTGGCCTCAAGAAGTCCACGGCCCTTTAGCAGGCGGCTCAAAAAGGTCCGGATGCAAGGCTGCGTCACCCATCCTTCCGGATGGGTACCCGGCGCGGTGCGAGGCGTACTTCGCTCGTACGTCGCAGTGCCGCGCGAGCGCGCTAACGACGCAGATGGGCCTTTTTCAGCAGCCTGCTAGGCCAGGCCGACCCTGACGGGGATGACCAAGTACTGGTCCCCCCACTCCTCGGCATCGGGCTGCACGAAGGCCTCGGCCTCGGCTCGCTCGGCGAACAGGACCGGCATCCCCTCGTGCTCCAGCCGGGCCGGCCTGTCGCAGGGCGATGTCCACTTCCACAGTTCGTACATCTGCATGGGCCCCTCTCCTCCTCCGCATCGCCGGTCGGCTCTGTGCAGCCGGATTCTACGAGGGGCCTGTGGCATCTACGGTCACAGAATCATCCGTCGACCGACTTGAGCCAAGCGAGGTGAATCCCTGAGTAGTTGAATGAACCAACGCGATCGATCCCCACCGCCCGGACGATATGGCCCATCCGCATTGCCAATCCGAAAGCTGGGGCCGTCTTCCTTGTCGGCCGACTTTTCACAAGGGCACAATCATTGCCACTCATCAGGGGTTTTTGAGGGATTCTACAGCGTGGTTAGGAGGTGGGAAGGCGCGAAGAAGTGAGCGCGGCTGAAGCCCGGAGGGCACATTTGGGCCGCGCTCTGATGTGGTGCCCAGTTGGAGGCCCGCGCACCTACCGGTCCAATGCGGTCGCAACAACGTAAACGACATACCCCCCCGGGGGGGTGCGTAATCTGTGCCCGGCTAGCGCGGGACATTTGTGGGCAAGATGATGTCGGGGTGCCGGTTGGTGGGCTCTTTCCAAATGGCGTCCTTGCACCGATCGGTCGGGAGGGCTTTCCAATCGTCGATGCTGGGCTGGTAGTTCTGACGTGGGTCGGGCCGCATGTAGATGGTGCAAAGTCTAGGCGGCTCGGCGACGCTGTACACGGTGTATTGGTAGTAACCCGGTGCTGGGGTGTAGGAATACCCTGGGTGTGTGGGGACGGCTGTTCGGTCGATCTGCTGTTGGAGGACGTGTTGGCATTGCATCCAGGCTGGGCTACCGACTGCCCCGTTTCGTTCACAGCGGACTTGGATGTTGCCGGCCGGTGCGCCGGTGTTTCCCGCCTCGATCCCGCTCCCCATCCCGACGACAGCGCCGGGCTCGCCTCGGACACGCGGACATGGAGGAGGTGGGGAGCTGTAATTGGGGTTGACATAGACGGGGGCGTAGACGCCCGGGTCACCCAACTGAATGGGGATCAAGCCCGGAACTGGTATACAGGAGTAGGGCGGGAGGGGTTGAGACGCCGGCGCAGGTTGCAGGACCGAGGTGGCCGGGGTGGGCTGAGACCCCACAGTTTGGACACCCGTGATCAGATGAGAACGGTCCAGAGACTTGATCAAGCGCGCGTAGGTTGACCGGTGATCTTGGGAATACGCGTTGGCATCGGCATAGCCGCGCAGTTTCCCCACGGAATCCGACGACAAATTGATGGAGCCCATTTCGAGGGTGCCCGGAGGGGCCGGGTGGGGGTGCGCTTCTACCCTGATGATCAGGAACATGGAGCCGATGTCGGGCGAGGGCGGGCCTACGGCGGTGTCCCCAAATTTGCCCTGAGGAAATTTGGGGGCGAGCACTGCGTGAACGGAGACATGCGTGACCTGCGGGTGCCTCATAACAATTGGATATACGGAATTAGCGAGAGCTTCCGACAGGGCAGTGGGGTCGGCGGCTGGATTAAGAAATGCCGTGAGGTAGAGATCCGCGGGGTGGGTGAAAGAGAGGGAGTCCTCCATTTGCCGGATCATCTCGTCGAACTGCTGTGTGAGAGCGGGGTGCTCAGGGGAGGGTGCGGCTGCCGAGGCGGCCGGTGGACCCTCGCGGGTTTGCCGTTGGCGTTCGCATTCCAGGCGAGAGAGCGACCCCGCCTCGAACTCTTGGCACGATGGCAGCTCACCGGCGTACGCGATGCTGGACCACAGCAAGAGCAGTCCGATGAATACGGTGAGTCTCCTCATGACCGTTCCCTTCATGTGCTACGTGAGTTGGTGGCTGACTCACGGCTGGTCCGGATGTCCGAGGAGATAGCTGGACGCTGTGTGGTATCTAACTTACGGCTTTGGGGCTGTCAAGGGGAGACGGATTATCCTAATCTCCGACTAAGCCGGGGCCAGTCGGGCGATCTTGCGTCGGACCCGGTGGAGTAAGGCATGCTGCAGGGCGGCCGAGAGCCGCAAGAGGGTCTGCCGGGCATGCGCGACGACCTTCCCGACGGTGTTGAACAGCAGGAACCGGAGTCGCTTCGGCCGGGCGGTCCGGAGATCTCCGGGTAAGGTCAAGCGCTTCAGGGCGGTGAGCAAGTTGTACGTCAGCACATTGAGGCGGAACCACGCGGCGTTCGCCCCGAACTTCCCGCTGGGCAGGGCGGCGGCCGCCAGCTCGTTCTTGAGGACGTGATGGGTATGTTCGACGGTCCCCGCTTTCTCCCGGTGCCACTGGAGGATCGTGAGGCCCTCCTCGGTCCGATTGGTGACCACGGCGAAGTAGTGGACGCTGCTCCCATCCGCGAAGAGGTGCCCCTGGCGCGGCTGGATCCGCACCGCGAGGTAGCGGCGCACGCACGGCCGAGCCTTCCGGTGATCCCCATCCTCGGGGACGTAGGGGACCTCGGCCCAGGCGCGGACGGCCTCGGGTTCCTCGCGCTCGAGCTGCCAGGCGGCCTCGGGGAGGCGGACGATCTCGGCCTGGAGTTGCTCCGAGAGATCGGCGCTGATGGCGTACGCGATCGGGGGGGCCGCGTCCTCGCACCAGCGGAGGACCTCGGTCTCGTAGAGCGCCCTGTCGGCGCGGAGGCGGATCCGCGGGATCCCCTGGGGCAGATTGGCCACGGCCTGTTCGAGAACGCGCACGTTGCCACACCCGGCGGGCACCTGGCCATCGCGGAACTGATCGTGCAGGATCAGGTCCTGCTCGGCCCAGAGGACGACGACCGGCTGGGACGCCGCGGGTCCCATCGTAGGCGACGGTGGCCGTGTCCTTATGGCTCTCGACGAGCGTGGCGTCCACATCCAGGGTAGCCGTCGTCTCGCGGGCCCCGCGCTGGACGCCCGCGACCAGCGTCCGGTTCGCCTGGCCCAGCCCCGCGAGGGCGCTGGACTCCAGCGGGATCGCCGCGTGGGGCCCGGCCTGCCACAGGGGGCCGTTCTCCACGTGGAACGCCTCGAGGAAGTCCCGCACGGTGGTCGCCGCGGGCAGGGGGTACCCGAGCAGGGTCGCCAAGGCCTGATCCTCGCGCAGCGTCGTGAGGTCCTGGCAGCGGTCCCCGCCGCTCGTCCACAACGCGACGAGGCTCTCGACGAGCTGCAACGGCTGCAGCCCGCGCTGGCGCTGTTTGACTGGGACGTGGGTATCGACCGCCTGGGCCACCCCGAGCTGGCGGAACAGCTCGATCACGAGCGGCACTCCGGCCCGCCCGGTGACCAGCGTGGGGTCAATGGCATCATCGATCTCGAACGGCAACCGCGAGTTCTCGGCCGGCATCGTCGTCCTCCCTGTGAGCGCTGCACCCACTGGGTGAAGACAAGCAAACCCGATGCCATCAACGACAACCGCGTACACGGCGGGTTCTCGTAGAATCCGCTTGACTGCTCAACTTCTTAACCGGAGAAGAGGGGATTACATCGGATTACATCATGCAAGACTATGACTTCGACCAGTAGGGGGGATGCGGCGCTGAACCCGAGATCAATCTCGGATCACATCTTTCCTATTCATGCCGTGGCCAGGCTCTATTTCAAGGGCCATCTAGAGGGTGGTGAGCCAATCACGCGAGCAGGGCGCTGTCATCGCGATGGTGACAGCCACAACAGCGTGCGTAGTTGATGCAGGTGCAACCGTCGCGGAGGCAGCTATCCGCGAACTCCGCGTTCGCGGGTTATCGTCAAAGCGCTTTCTGCTCTTTCGGTGTCGGGCGCACGAGGCGCGCCGTGCACACATGCCTTCCTTTGTGGTAGACCTCAACCTGCTTGGGGAAAGTCGCGTTGAAGTGCACCTCGACGATAGCCCGCTTTCGCGCGAGCTCGAGCAGCGCATCGTCCCAATACGAATAGGGCCCAAATGAGAAGCCTGCAGCCGAGGCGAGCCGCCTTTCGAGCTGGATCGGCGTGGGCGAAAGGACGGGCGCCAACTCCGTGATCACCCGCCCGATCCGGTTCAAGGCCTGCCGGAGTTCATGCTGGTTCTCGGCGGCCTCCTCAAAGTCCGCAGATGCCGTTCCGCGCTGAACGTTCAGGTTGAAGAGAACCGAGGGATCGAGTTGCTGCCCCCTCTCGTGGCGAACGCGCTCGCGGGCAGTAACCCGCGCGCCGGCGCGCGGCACCGGAACAAATGGAGCGAGCGCCGTCACTGCCTGCGCAACGCGGTTCATGCAGTCCCTGAGAGCATACTGATTTTCGGCAGTCTCTCGAAATTCGGTGCTGGACGTTCCTCGAGAAATCGTCAGGGCGAAGATCACCGGAGGGGAAATCGTTTGCGCCATGTCTGCGCGCATGCGCTCGCGGGCACTCTTCCTCTTGGGGGGCTGCTCGTCGTTGGTTTGCATAAGCATTCCTCATGGTTGGGCCGAGGCTCGGGTTCGGACTGATGCCTCGTCTGCACGGGAGCCCAGGAGCACCTCGATCAAGGCCAAGATGCGAGGGCGACATCGAACCCTAGCCTCCGATTGTCAGGAGCCGAATGCCGCGAGTCTCTCCTGCCGGGGCTCATCGGCCTCGCGCACCGTACCACCGGCCGCCCGTTCGCGTCAACCCACCTTGCCATTCTTTCCCGCCCCCTCTCGGCTTGACTTTGTCCTCGTCGGTGGTAGTGTTGCCCGCACCCAGGGGTGGGCCGAGGTGCTCGAGCGGACGTTCATTCACATTCCAGGAATCGGCAGGGCGACGGAGCAGGCCCTCTGGCGGCAGGGAGTGACGAGCTGGAGGGATGCCGAGGCGCTGGAGTCCGGGGCGCCGGGCGTCCGGCCTCGGGCCTTGGCGCTGCTCCGCAGGCATCTCCCGGACTCTCGGCGTGCGCTCGAAACCAAGGATGCCGGCTTCTTCGTGCGCCTCTGCCAGCTCGGGGAGGCATGGCGAGTCTTCAGCCGGTTCGCGGCCGACTGTGTCTACCTCGACATCGAGACCACCGGCCTCTCGCCCGGCGACGATGACCTCACGCTCGTGGGCGTCTACGACGGCGTGGCGTACCAGCCGTTCCTCGCCGGCGACAACCTGCCGGCGCTGCCGGCGTACCTGCAGCGGTTCCGGCTGATGTGCACCTTCAACGGCGCCGGCTTCGACCTCCGGTTCCTCCGGACCGCCTTTCCCGGCCTCGCCCTCCCGCCGATCCACATCGACCTGCGGCCGACGACGCGGAAGCTCGGGCTGACCGGCGGGCTGAAGCCGATCGAGGCCGCGCTCGGCCTCGTGCGCGAGGCCGCCATCCGCGACCTCTCCGGCTACGATGCCGTCCTCCTCTGGCACCGGCACCTCCGCGGCGATCGCCGGGCGCTGGACCTCCTGATCGAGTACAACCGGGCGGACGTTCTCCACCTGAAGACGATCCTGGAGACGTGCTACGATCGGCTCGCTGCAGAGGCAGTTCATGCGTGGCCAACGCCCTCTCCCTAGGCCGAACGCTCGTTCGAAGCGCGCGTGTCATCGTTCCTTTCTGTTTCATCAGATTTGATACTTTCAGCGTATGCTGAAAATAGCTTGAATAATGAAAAGACATTGACGCAGCTTGTATTTCATCGTACAATGCCATTTCAGCAATCGCTGAAAGTTGTGATCAAGATGAAAATAAAAGAAAAAGAACTCCTCGTTCAGGTGGAGACAGCAGCACGGAACTGTCTCGAGGCGGCGCCTTTTCTTTCAGTAAAACGCGTGCAAAAGGCTACGGATGCAAAAGAGGAGGCCCGCCCCGATCTTCTGATTAAAGCCCAAACACCGGACGGCGAGCAGACGATTGTGGTGGAGGCCAAGAGCAGCGGTCAGCCCAGGGCGGTGCGTGAGGCGGTGAATCAACTGCTTCGGTACCGGTCCACCTGGCCCAATGCGTACGGCGTAGTGGCTGCCCCATTTATCTCGGCTCAATCCGCCGACATTTGCTGGAAAAACGGCGTCGGGTATATCGACTTGGCGGGTAATTGTCGCTTGGCGTTTCCCCGATTCTACGTTGAACGGGAGGGTCGCCCCAATCCGGCTCCGCAGCGCCGCGATCTCCGGTCGCTCTATTCAGCGAAAACGACCCGCGTCCTGCGCGTGCTTCTCGTGAAACCCAAGAAGGCCTGGAAGTTGCAGCCGCTCGCACAGGAGGCGGGGGTGAGCCTCGGACAAGTCTTCAACGTGAAGAAGTTGCTGGCCGAGCGAGAATGGGTCCGGGCAGATGACGAGGGGCTACGGCTCGCGGAGCCCGGGCAACTGCTCGCCGAGTGGGCTCAGAACTACAACTTCCGTCGGAACGCGGCCCGGGACTTCTACTCGTTGGATTCCTTGCCGGAGATTGAGAGCAAGCTTGCAACCATCGGTCGCGACAAGAACATCCGATACGCATTCACCGGGTTCTCTGCCGCTGCCCGCCTGGCCCCGATGGTCCGCTACCAGCGGGCGACTGCCTACGTGGAGGGAGACCCGTCCGTCCTGGCGAAAGCCCTTGGCGCCAAGGAAGTGCCTTCGGGGGCGAACCTGACGCTGCTCTCCCCCTACGACGACGGAGTCTTCTACGGCGGCAACGAAGTCGGAGGGGCCCAGATCGTGTCCCCGGTCCAGGCGTACCTCGACCTCATGGGGTATCGCGGGCGCGGCGAAGAAGCCGCGACCTTCCTCCTCGAGCAGGTGATCCAGCCCCAATGGTAAACACGAGAGCGGACTACCCGGCAGACGAAGTGGCGGCAGCGCGGTCGGTGATGCTGGAACTGGTCCGTATCCTCGGCGAGTACCGGGATGATCTGGTGATCATCGGAGGATGGGTGCCGGAACTCCTCCTATCCTCCGGATCCGCGAGACACATCGGCAGCATTGACGTGGATGTGGCGCTGAATCACCGTCGGGTGACCGAGGCCGCGTACCGGACAATCCGTGAGCACCTCCTGGCACACGGGTACGAGCCGGGAAAGCAACCGTTCATCTTCTTCAGGACGGTCACGGCTCGCGAGCGAACGATCACGGTGCAGGTCGACTTCCTGGCGGGCGAATACGGCGGCGCGAGCAAGACGCACCGGACGCAACCGGTGCAGGACCTCGCCGCCCGGAAGGCTCGCGGCTGCGACCTCGCGATCGACATCAACACGCGGGTCAAGATCGACGGAACCCTTCCGGAGGGCGGGCTCGATTCGGCGGAGGTCCGGGTGGCGGGCATCGTTCCGTTTCTCGTGATGAAAGGGATGGCCCTCCACGATCGCCTGAAGCCCAAGGACGCCTGGGACATCTATTTTTGCCTGCTCCATTATCCCGGAGGCCTCAAGGCCCTCATCCAGGAATTCCGCCCGCACCTCGAGCATGGCTTGGTCCGGGAGGGGCTGCAGAAGATTCGCGACAAGTTCGGTTCGCCGGACCATGTTGGGCCAAAGTCCGTCGCTGATTTCGAGGAAGTGACAGATCCGGAGGCGCGACAAGTTATACAACGCGATGCGTTCGAGAGAGTGATCGCCCTGCTCGAAAATCTACGAATAGCCTGAGCGAGTGACGCTCCTAGCTGATCGAAAGTTTCTTGTGGTGATCCGGGGAATGATATGCGGGATCCGCACGTTGTCGCATTGAAATATAGGTTCGAATCGAACGACGCGCTCATCTTTGACAACGCTCCCCCCCTTGAGAGGGAGACAGATGAATTTCGTATGAAGCTGAAGGATGGTTTAACGAGATTCGAGATGAAGACGCACTACGCCGACGTACCGTCGGCCAGAGCGGTGTTAGAGCGGTACCTCCGAACTTGGGAGGTGGACGCTGGCCTGATCTTTGATTGTGATGCCATCAAGTTCAGGTTCATCGAGCCAGAGATTGTCGATAGGAGCCCAGATCCAGACCAGCCGCCCGTTTCGGTAGTGACGGTCACAGTGACTGTCCCAGTGGAGACTACAGTCACACGTATTGTGAAGCCGCGTTACCCCGAGCCTCCGGCTGGCTTTGTCGCATCGCCGGATGTGGAGACGATGTGGACCCGGTTCCAAGGGTATCGGTACGGTCGAGAGCCGCTCTCTTCGATGGGCTACGTGTGCCTCACGGTTCTCGAAGCGAGTGCAGGTGGACGGAAACAGGCCGCCAGTCGGTACGGTATCGATGTTCAGGTGTTGAGGAAGTTGGGCTACTTGACCAGCGAGATAGGAGATCCAAAGAGCATGCGCAAAGCAACCAGTGGAAACACCGTGCGGGCGCATACTCCTGCGGAAGTCGCATGGGTCGACGCTGTGATTCGCAGACTCATTCGGCGTGTAGGTGAATGGGCATTTGACCCCAAGGGTGTACGGCCGACATTGACGATGGCCGATTTTCCACACCTCCCCTGACAGTACGTTTGCAGAAATCGGCCTAGCGCGCCAACGCCCGTCCGTGTCACGGAATGCCTCGGCAGCCTCGAATGGGGGTAAGAGAACAGCCTCAACGTGGAAGAGTTAGCAGGGCTCCGCCGAACAGGAAAGCACGTGAGAGACGATTTCAGCAAGCGGACCATCGAAATCATCGCCAGGCGGGCGGGATACCTCTGCTCGAATCCAGCCTGCAGGCGCTCGACGATCGGGGCTGCGCGGTGGCACGATGGAGTCGTGAATATCGGAGTCGCCGCTCATATCACGGCCGCCTCACCAGGCGGACCACGGTATGACCCCTCCCTCTCGCGAGAAGAGCGGCGGCACCAATCGAACGGCATCTGGGCCTGTCAATCGCATGGCAAGCTGATCGATTCGGATCCCGAGGAATTTTCTGTTGCGATGCTGCGGGAGTGGAAACAGCGCGCAGAGGAGCAATCCTTCCGTGCCCTCCTCGAGCTTCAGCCAGTTCATGGCGACCACGTCGCGCCACTGGCCGCCGATACAGAGGAGAGCGTTCTGCTCGCGCGGCTGGGATTGGCGATGGAAGGTGATCTTGAGTCGATCGCCCTCTGGGTGGTCGGTGCGGCACAGGCCGATCTTGCCGTCTTTCGGCAAACCGCCAGGTGGCCCCAGCATCCCATTTCATTGAACCTCAGAATGGCCGATGGCCACGATCCTGGCGTATTTGACGTCGCGGCATTGGCGGCCACGGTTGTAACCTTCAACGAACTGGTTGTGGTCGCACCTCCAGGGACCGGCAAAACGGTCACGCTGCTGCAGCTGGCCGGAGCCATCCTCTCTCGAACCAAGGCAGCGGCCGTCTTTGTCCCGCTCAGTGAATGGTCGTCGCAGGCGGACTCCTTTCTCCTATCCATCGTGCGGCGCCACGCATATGTTGGCTTCCGAAAAGAGCACTTGGAGTTGCTGGCCCATCAAGGTCGGCTGGTATTGGTGCTCGACGGGTGGAATGAACTGGACGCGGCATCCCGGACGCGAGCCCGCCATAGCCTGGAGGCGCTGCAACGGGATTTTCCCGCTCTGGGTGTCGTGATCAGCACGCGGCGGCAGGCGCTGGACGTCCCGATTGCCGGGCGAGTGGTGGAGATCGACGGACTGACCGAGGATCAGCAGTTGGAGCTTGCCAGGGCTCAACGGGGCGCGCGAGGCGAGGCCATTCTCGATCATGCCTGGCGAACACCCGGGGTCCGGGACCTGATAACGATTCCGTTGTATCTCGGGGCTCTACTCACATACGCCACGGACGAGGCCTTCCCGACGACAAGAGAAGCGATCCTGCGGCTGTTCGTGGGCGAACACGAACGAATGGCTGATAGAACCGAAGCGCTGCGGGCGATCCTCTTCGGGTTCCACAAGGAGATGCTCGCAGCGCTGGCCGTAGAGGCCACGCGTGCCGGGAACATAACGATCAGCGAGAGCCGGGCCCGGGCGGCGGTCAAGCGGGTTACGGACCGACTCATTGAGGATGGGCAGATCACAAGCGCACCCCAGCCAACCACGGTCTTGGATGCGCTCGTCGATCATCATCTGCTCGTTCGCTCCAGCGCAGATATTGACGGGCTGTCTTTCCAGCATCAGCAGTTCCAGGGATGGTACGCGTCCTTCGAGGTCGAGGCGCTCATGGCCGCCATGGTAGCGGGCGACCCGGACGCTAAGCAAGAGCTCAAAACCGAGGTGCTCGACGTCCGGAATTGGGAGGAGTCGATCCTCTTCGCGTGCGAGCGGGTATCGAAGGCGGACGGGGCTGGCGCGAGGGCCGTGGCGGCTGCGGTTCTTGAGGCCGTGGCGATCGACCCGATGCTGGTCGCAGAGATGATCTACCGCTCGGCTCCCGGAGTCTGGAATGAGGTCCAGGAGAAGATCCTTGCCTTTGTCGGCCGATGGCACGCGGACGGCACGATAGACCGGGCCGTGCATTTCATGATTAGCACGGGTCGGGGCGAGTTTGCCCCGCTCCTCTGGCCGCTGATCTCTCACCCGGATGATCAGGTCCGTTTTGCGGCTCTCCGCGCGGGGCGGCAGTTCCGTCCCTCGATCCTAGGGGCCGACGTTGAGTGCCGTATTACGGAGTTGCCTGAAGCGGTGCGCAGGCACGTGCTCTCGGAGATGGCCAGCGAGAGCGACATGGATGGGATTGAACTGGCGGCCAAGATGGCTCGGGCGGATGCCAGCCCAGAAGTGCAGGGTGGTGTGATCGAGGCGCTCCATTTTCGACGGGCCGACCGTTTCGTGGCCGACATCCTTCGCACGGCACCGGATCAGGTCTGGGAGCTTCTCGCGCGTAACGGGTCCGTCGAAGAGATCGCCGACCCGGCGATGGCGGCGCGTCTGCGGGTTGAGCGGCAACGCTTTCTCGAGAGTGTCAGCGATCCCCTGGAAAAACTCGGCCTGCTTCTTCGTCTCGAGCGAAGTGGCGCAGTCGGGCCCGAAGTGGGCGCGCTGGTTGAGGCAGTAGAGTTCCCTGCGACGGATCCGGGAAAGGGATGGCTCCTCCGCGAGGCGCACCGGCGTTTTCCCGACGAGGTGGCCCAGGCGTTGGTGCGTCGGGTCGAGGCCGGCCGGGGAATCCCCTATCAGGCCGATGACCTGCTGCGGGATGCCGACCTCGCCATTGATGAGGGCCCACTGCTGGAGCTGGTTTCACGACCGGACGCTCTTGAGAGGGTGCCCGAGGCGGCGGCCAGCGTTGTTGGGCCGCGGATCGTGGGCAGGATCATCGACCAGCTGGCCGCGATGGATCGGCAATTGAGAGGCTCTCGGGAACCTCTAGATAAGGCGGCAGTCGAACAGTTTTACCTACTGAAGACCTTCCTTTCGAAGACGGGGCTCAGGGCGTTCGCTCAAGCCCTGTTGAGCCGATCGGCAACTGAGGACCCGCCCGAAATTGCGCTCCTCGCGGAGCTGGTGGCCCACCACGGTGGCGCGGTTCACGAAGGGGCCCTCCGATTCGATGAGCCGCTGTACGAGCCAATGGTCGCTCTCGTCGGGCGCTGGGCCGAGACCCTCTTGGCTTCTCCCGCCGCGAGTCGTACCCACCTCGCCGAGGCTGCCTGTGCAATCGAACGATTGGCCGCGCCGCCGCTGCTCCCCGCCCTGAGACGCCTCCTGGCGGAGGACCTGACTCGCTGGCGGCGCGCCCGACAGGAGTTCTTTGCCGCACGCGCTCGAGGGCTGGCAGCCTCGGTCCCGGCGGATGTGAGTTCCTCCTGGACGCTACAGTATAGAAGGGCCTTTGCCGCCATCGGCAGCTCCGAGGTCGTGGAGCTGATGACGGAGTACTTGCGGGACGCGGAATTCGGCGTCGATGCCGCCTATGTGCTGCAGGCAATCTGGGATCGAAAGCACCGCCTGCCGGAGCGGAAACCGTTTGACCTTTGGGCGGAATTTTCCGAGGTGAGGGCGCGACGCGCGGAGCGGCAGGAAAGGGGAGATAGCGAATCCTCTCCATTCGCCGATGCGATCCTGGCGGTGGTCGATGAGCTTGCCACGCCGGATGCGGGCGGGGAAGCTCAGCGGCATGCCTTGCAGCTGGCGAGGGTGGCTTTCACCATGCCGTATGGCAACAAGGCGGAGAGCATCGAGATGCTCCTGAGGTTGCCGCGGCCACTTCAAGAAAAGCGACCGCTGCTCGCCATTCTGGTGCTCGCCGGAGAAATAATTCGATCGGAGGTGGTTCTAGAAGGTCTCAAGGCACTGCTGGAAAGGGCAAAGACGGAGCGGTGGCTCCTGGACCAGAACCAAGGGGCGTTGGAGGGATGGCTCGAACTGATGCCCTTCTCCGATCGGCCCGGCGCCACGCTCGAAGCCCTGGAAATGGTCGATCCCAACCTTCGGCCCCCATGGCTGCTGCGTCGTTTGTTCTTGGCATTGGGCTACGCCCCATCACAAGAAGCCGAGAATGTGTTAGCTCGACTAGCCCGCGAGGATGCTAGGCTCTTGGGCGAACACGGCTGGCTGGCCGCCTTGGAGAAGCGCGGTACCGAATCAGCGGCCCGGATTCTTCTCGATCTGATCTGCGAGTACCCCTTAGCCGGAACTCCCAAGGGAATAGATGGCTGGATCCTCTCGGGCCGGTTGGCAGAAGCGATGCGAGTGTATCCTGACCTGCGGGCGGATCTATACAGGCGGTATGAACTCCTGCCCGCCAGTCCGGCCAAGGCCGTCCTCGAAGGCGCCATTGCCGAGGTCGCGGACTCGAACGGAGTATTGGTCCTTGTCCGTGCCCATGCCCGGCAGGGCGGGTCATTCTCCGGCGTCCTTCATTCTGCGATCCGACATGCTGTTGTTGGCCAACGCCCATCCATTTATTGGAAGGGGGCAGATGAGACTTTCAGGGTGCCGGTTCCCGAGCTGCGGAAGGAGCTTTTCGCTATGACACGGCAGCAGGGTGCCGAAGCACGGTTAGCAATAGCATGCCTCAACGCGATCGACGAAATCCGCGAAGACTACGGTCCGCCTGAATCCGAGCCGCGCCATCCGGACATTGAGAGTGGCCGTCCCTGGCCCCTTGCGGCAGAAACACCCTGAGACGGTCAATGTGTGAACCGCGCCTGTTTTCTGACCAAAGACCTATTCTCCGCAAGCATTACATATTCCGCAGGATACGGGTTGATAAGCCATGGGTCCGGGAATTCATGGCCCTGATTTGGCCGCAGAAGAGCGGCCGCTTCGGGCTCAAGCCGTGAAATTACCGCTAGATGAGGACCGAAAAACGTGCCCAAAAACGTGCCCGCGACCAGCTATAAACCGCCCAAAACCACCCCCCGCGGGCCAAGGTGGGTAGTGGAAACCCCTTGATAAATATAGGATTTTGCTGTTACCCTTTACGGGTTGTTGGACTTACAAGCAGGGGGTCGGTCACACTTGAATGAGCAGATCACCATTGGTCGGCGTACCCCTCCAAGCGCGGAATTCTACAATTTATTTTTGTTGGCTTCGCGATCGCCGGTTGCCGGAAGCAGGCTACGCGCGGTGTGCGCTTCGATCAGGTATGCGCAAGTACGAAAGCGAGTGCTGAGAGGTAGCGTTTTCGTCAATACCGACAGACACTTCCCTGCGATCGTCCGCGAAACATGGGTGCCGATCCTCCGCTCCTAACCCTCACGCTCCCTCCAATTTTTCCTCCTCCTGATTGATTGGAGCCCCGGCAAGGCTCGAATGGGGCTTTGACTCCCGCCGGGCCCCGGGCCGCTCCTCACGCCAAATTACGCATCCAGGTTTGAGGAACATCGGTCCAAGAATCATCGCGGGCAGGGAGGGATCTTCGCCCATCCTCCGGCCCTCTATACGCGGAGGAAATTCGTCATCACCCGGAAGCACCGGCACTGAATCCCTCCTCTTGGCGTGGTTATAGATGTTCGTGGTGTCCAGGCGGATGTGGTCGAGCAGGGCGCGCACCTCCTCCACGTTGTTGCGCTGCTCGAGGACCTCCATGGCCCCGCCGTGCCGCAGGGCGTGGGGCTTCAGAGTCGGCGCGCCGATCCGGCGCCCGTAGACCTTGCACAGCCGCCAGCTGTTCTTCCCGGTCATGGGCCGCCGGATCTTCCCGAGGGACTTCCGTCTCGTCCAGCTGCTCGATCGGTACGACAGCGAGATGGCGATGCGTAGACATGTGGGGCTTCTCGCTTTCCCGAGGAGGCCGCCTGGCGGACGACCTCGGTCCAGCGTTTCTCCGTTAGCCACAATGGGAAACCGGGGATCTCATTGTTCGTCGGCCACGAGCGCCTATGCGGGCCGTCCTCCTCAGCTGTCCCGCGCTTCGGACGCTGGCTTTTATCGGCAGTCCGGTGACGTGCCGCCACTCCTTTTTGGAATTTCTTTGCGAATGTCTTCGTATGGAAGCGCTATACGACAACTATTTGGCCTTTCTGAAACTCGGCGATTCTGTGACCGTAGATGCCACAGGCCCCTCGTAGAATCCGGCTGCACAGAGCCGACCGGCGATGCGGAGGAGGAGAGGGGCCCATGCAGATGTACGAACTGTGGAAGTGGACATCGCCCTGCGACAGGCCGGCCCGGCTGGAGCACGAGGGGATGCCGGTCCTGTTCGCCGAGCGAGCCGAGGCCGAGGCCTTCGTGCAGCCCGATGCCGAGGAGTGGGGGGACCAGTACTTGGTCATCCCCGTCAGGGTCGGCCTGGCCTAGCAGGCTGCTGAAAAAGGCCCATCTGCGTCGTTAGCGCGCTCGCGCGGCACTGCGACGTACGAGCGAAGTACGCCTCGCACCGCGCCGGGTACCCATCCGGAAGGATGGGTGACGCAGCCTTGCATCCGGACCTTTTTGAGCCGCCTGCTAAAGGGCCGTGGACTTCTTGAGGCCAATGGCTACCGACTGACGGCCGGCCCCCCAAAGGCCGGGTTCCAACTTTCAAGGAGGTTGTCCATGGTCACTGCGAAAGCCACTCCCGCCGAGGCCGAGCAGGAGATCCGCGAGCTGGGCGCGCAGCTCCGGGCCTACCGCCAGCGTCCCTGCCTCCTGTTCGTCAGCCGGCGGCTGGTCCATGCCGATGTCCGGGCGATCCGCGCCGCCCTGGAGGAGGAGACCGGCCCGCACCTGGACGTGCTCGTGGCCAGTCCCGGCGGGGACATCGAGGCCGCCTACCTGGTGGCCCGGGAGCTCCGGCGCCGGTTCGAGGCGCTCACCATCTTCGTCCCCTTCCGGGCCAAGAGCGCGGCGACCCTCCTCTGTTTGGCCGCCGACGAGCTCGTCCTGGGGAGCCTGGGCGAGCTGGGCCCCCTGGACCAGCAGGGGGACGAGAAGCAGGAGGCGGACGGCCCCCTCACCACCTCGCGCCTGGTCCCCTTCAAGGCCCTCCAGCAGCTCCAGCACGGGGCCGTCGGGCTGTACGACGACCTCGTCGCCCGGATCTCCAGCAAGAGCGGGATGCGGCTCTGCGACGCCTGCAGCAAGGCCGCGGAACTGACGGCCGGCCTCTACGGCCCGCTCTACGCCCGGCTCGACCCCGCCCACCTCGCCGAGAGCGCCCGGGGAATGGAGACCGGGGGCGAGTACGCCGAGCGCCTCCTCAAGCGGTACCGCCCGGCCCTCTGGGCCGATGCGGGCCCGAAGCTCCTGGACCGCCTGGTCCACGGCTATCCCACCCACGGCTTCGTCATCGACTGGGAAGAGGCAGAGGCCCTCGGCCTCCCCACGCGGCTCCCCGATGCCGAGGAGGCGGCCCTCCTGGACCGGTTCGCCTTCGCCCTGATCGCCTACGGCACCGAGCAGGATCTCATCACGATGGCCGGCCTCCCGCAGGCGACGATCGACGCCGCGCAGGGGGTCCTGGACACCATGACGAGCGAGGGGGAGGGCGGTTCTGATATGCCGGCGTGCGTACCGCCAGGAGCAGACGGGTGATCTCGAAAGCAGGGCCTCTCGCTGGGCAGGCTGTAGCGGTGCATCCGGCGTGTCGAGAGAAGGCTACAAGGCGGCCAGGAACTCCGCGACGGTCTGCACGATGACGGAGTGGGTCGTATCCGGGCGGTTCATGAAGGGGCCAAAGTGCTGCAAGTCGCCGGTGAGGAAATGGGTGGCTCGGCAAGCCATGGCGGCCTGAAAGATGACGGCATCCTTGGCGGCAAGCTGATCGGGGAACGGGGCGGAGCGGTCCGCAGTGGTCAGAGTGATCCGGCGGAGCAGGGTCGCCAGGCGAGGCAGAGAGTCGGGATGCTTGGCGGCGAGATTTCGCTCGGCCTCCTCGCGGGCAGCGTCGCTGGTGAAGAGGGAGAAACGTCCCGCCGTGCCCAGCTCGATGACGAATGCCGCCTTGCCGCGGGGATTGTGGGCGGCGGTGAAAAGCACGTTGGCGTCGAGAAAGACGCGCATCATTTCCGCGCCGCCAGGCGCTTTCGCACGCGCTGTCGCTCGGCGTCGTCAAGACGATCCGCCGCATCCCACGCCGACACCTGGGCCTCGGTGTACATCTCGACTTCCGTCACCAGGGCCGGTTTGAGGACCAGCTCGGCGCCCCGCTCCTCCAGGATGACGGCGCCGCCATCCTTGATGCCGAAGCGTTTGCGCAGGCGGGCGGGCAGGGTCAGCTGCCCGCGGCTCGAAACGATGAGAGTCTGCTTCACGGCGGATACCTCCGTACAATCTGTAATCCAGATTAAACGAATTACAGACATACGTCAATACTGATTGTCCAAAATAGTGGTCTCGGCCCGCGAAGCCGGACACGTCATCGTGGTCCCCGGCTGGCGCCGAATTGTGAATGGGGGCGGTGCCGACGTCGCGGGCGGGCGTTACCGATACTGCGTCGCAGCGGCCTGCAGGATGGTGGCGACGTCCTTGCGCAACGTCGCCGGTCGGACGACCTCGGCGGCAGCGCCCCAGCCGAGGATCCAGCGGGTGATCTCGAAGGCGCCGCCGGCCTGGAAGGTCAGTTGCAGCCGCCCGTCGCGCAGGGTCTGCAGCCTCTGGGTCGGACGCCACTCGCGCTCGCGAACGTAGGGGGCCTGATCGGCGCGGAAGCGGACGACCACGGTCCTAGGCTTCTCCCAGACCACGCCGAAGGCCTCCGCCTTGTACCTCGTGAGGTCGAAACCCGGATCGATCGTGAAGGGCTCGGCGGTGATCGTCACGGCATGGAGCCGGTCAATGGCGAGGCTGACGAGGGAATCGTGGACGGGGACCTTGCCGATGCAGTAGAGCAGCCCCTGGATGGCCAGCAGGCGGTACGGATCGAACCGAAAGCCGTTGGGCTTACTCCGCGAGGGCGCCTGGTAGCGCACGAAGCAGCGGCGGGTGGCCACGATCGCCTCCACCAGCTGAAGGATGATCTCCTGAAAGCCGGAATAGTCCTTCACACCCCGGGACCAGCCGTCGAAGACGCCCGTGAGCGACTGGGCGAGGCGGGCATTCGGGGTGGCCGCCATGCCGTGGAGCTTCCGCAGGGCGCTCTCCAGTCCGGCGTGAAACGGCTGTCGCCCGCCCGCCTGCTTGGCGGCCCAGTTCAGGGCGGTCAGCTCTTGCTGGGTGAGCGGCACCGCCGGGATCGTCGTCCGGAACTCGGCGGGCAGGGTGGGCCGGCTCAGTCGCCCTTCCGTGTCCCCGGCAATGGGGTAGCCGACCGCCTGCAGGGCGCGCAGGTCGCGGTAGATCGTCTCGCGGCGGGTGTGGAACCGGGCGGCGAGGTCGTGGACGGACGGGTGGCCGTTCTCCCGCAGCAGCTTGAGGAGCGTGAGCAGCCGGACCACCTGGCGCTCACGACGCGGGGCCGGGGCGGTCGCCATGCCGGCGACTATACGCCGGAGGCACTCCGGGGTGCAACGAGGATTCTGGCTAGGATGGCATGGTTCGCTGGAGTATACTTCTGGCAAGGAGGTGGGCGCCATGATCTACCGCATTGCACTTCGAGCGTCCGAGGAGGGGTACAGCGTATCCGTGCCCGGACTGCCCGGCTGCTGGTCGCAGGGTGCCACCGAGGAAGAGGCCGTCCAGAATATCCGGGAGGCCATCCGAGAGTACCTTGCTGTGGCAACGGAATTGGTGCAAGGGGCCGAGATCCGCGACGTCGACGTGGCCATGTAGCCATGGGAAGCTTGCCGGTGTCTACTACCTGGATGCCGTGCGCGCCCTCGAAAGAGCCGGTTTCCGCATAGCCCGACAAGGCAAACACATCGTCATGACTGACGGTGTTCGTATTTTAACCATCCCCCGTCACAATCCTGTCAACGCCTTCACCATGGGCGGTATCGTAAGGGACGCCGCCCTGACGATCGAAGCGTTCAAGGTGCTCCTCTAACCCTCCTTTCTTTTCAATCAACCCATTCTGTGCTCCGCCTTCGCGCCATCCGAAAGGGTTGCCTGATGCCTTTCAGATTTGGTTATTGCGCGCCAGCGCATAAACCAGTTGTGACCTTACCTGCCACACGCCCCGGGTATGCTCCTCTCGCGCGCACTTCCGGTACGCCGCAGCGAGCGCGCGAGCGCGCGGGTACCCAGCCGAAGGTTGGGCACCCATCAGATGGGTGCCCGGCAGATGGGCCTTTTTCAGCAGCCTGTTAGGCCTTGCGGATGAATGGGCTTGAGCTGGGCCGTCTTGACTGGTATGATCTATTCATACCGAGGAGGGATGCCATGGGTACCGCAGTCAAAAAGACGATCTCGCTGCCGCCGGAGCTGGCCCGGGAGGCACAGGAACTGGCCCGCGAGCAAGGGCGGACGCTCAGCGCCGTGATCCAGGATGCCCTGCGCCTTGCGGCCCGCGAGCGGCTCCGGACGGAATTCGCCAAGGCGCAGGGATACTGGAGCAAGCGCGCGCGCGAGAAGGGGATTCTGACCGAGAAGGCCCTGGAGAAATACCTCGGATGAGGGTGGTCTTCGACACCAATATCTTCGTCTCCGCCCTGGTGTTCCCCGGGGGGCGTGCCGACGCGGCGCTCCAGCGCATCTTGAGCGGAGAGGACACCCTCATCATCTCCCCGGCCATCATCGACGAGGTCTTGGCGGTGTTGGCGGGGAAGTTCGGTCGAGATGCGGAGGAGTTGAGTCGGGTCGCCGTGCTCCTGGCCGAGGCGGCGGATCTGGTGAAACCGCGGAAGCGCCTGACCATTCTGGCCGACAAGCCGGACAATCGCATCCTCGAATGCGCGCTGGCCGGGACGGCGGATGGTGTCGTGACCGGCGACAAGGCTATGCTGCTCCTGGAATCATTTCAGGGCATCGCGATCATGTCGCTGGATGCCTATCTGAGGACACGTCGTCTGTAGGGGCTTTACGCCTACTGCCGGGAGCTCAAGGACCAGGGCTACGACGGGCACCAGAGAAAGCAGATGATCTACGGCAGCTACCGGTGGACCAGCGGGAGAGGGAAGCCATCAGAGGAGCCGATGACGGAGCGATAGCGCCGGATTGCAGTTGCGCAAGGGATGCGCCGGCCGTTGCCTCGGCAAGCGTCGGCGACGGGCGTTGGTGAACGAAGTGAATATCCTGGAGGGGTACCCGGCGATCAAGATCGTGGCCCCACCCGAGGTGTGAGGAGGTCGGCATGATATTCGATTACCTGACCGCCGCGACGCGGGCCGGTATTCTTTCCCAGGATCTGGATCGGCTCGTCACCCTGACTCGTGCGGAGTTCCCCGGAGACGAGATGATGGTGGAGCTTCATGTCCTCCGGGCCGTCCAGGCGGTGGAGCGGGGGGATGTCACTCTGCCGGAGGTTCTCCGTCCCCGGGCCGCCGCGTGACCTGTCCCGACTGCCGCGGCATGCGGCTCTCCTGGAGCCTGGTCCGGCCACTTTACGTTTGGCCATTCCGCATTCCACAATCCGCATTGTCGTTTTTGTGATCTCATACGGTCAAACAGGCCATGCTGGCCCGCGACATCCGCCGTACGCCTTTAGGGAACAGGGCCTTGCGATGCTTTCAAGCGTTTTGAACAGCCCCAAGGCCAACCGGCAGCTCATGGCCCCGCCTGAGAAGGCGCGGCGCTCCATCGGCTTCCGGGTCGAGGACGCGCGGCCGCCCTACCGCGTGCGGCGCCCGGGGCGCCGAGCCCGCGTGTGAACGTTCCCCTTTCCTCCGTGTCCCCGCCCCTTCGTCCGCTTTCCTTGATGCTTGCCTCCTGGGGCCACCTTTGGTAGAAGGGTAGTATGCCCTGAGAGTCCATTCCTGGGAGTCAAACCGCGGTTCCGGAGACTCTCTCATTGGCGCCAGACGAGAGGAAGAGGCGGAGCAACGAGCGGAAGTTTGGCGCATTGTAAGAGCTCCCGGGCGGCGCAAGACGGTATTGGTACGAAGTCGCAGGTCGTGGGGGATGGCGAGCCCGGTATGTGAAAGAGGTAGATTCGGACGAAACGGTGGTGCGGTTCTGGCAAGCGATCTATAATCAAAGCGGAATCCTGGTGGAGTGACACGACAAGTACCCCGTGGATCGAGGGCACGAGGGGGTAAGGGAGTAGGGCAATGATCATCACACGAGAGATGGTCGCAGAGCGACTTTCTGCCTACCTGCACGGCCGAGAGAAGCTGACGGAAATCGTCTCCTGGGCAGAGGAGGCCATGCGGGAGGAGGAGTTTGCGGAGCCGGATTTCACGGTCATCCGGGATGTGGTTGCTCGGCTCGGCCTGGCGGATGTAGCGGCCTTCGGCCTGACCTGGGAGGATGCCGTGGAAATGCTGTCGCGGCTCGGCTACCGGGCGACCGTGGAAGTGCAAGCGCTCGGAAGGTAAGCGATCGGATCCTCTCGCCGGTCTGCCCCCCCGTCATCATCCGCTCTCCTTTGCGTCCATGGCGGCTTTGCGTGAGAAGAACTCCGAGTCTCACGCCAAGATCGCCAAGACAGACCTTCTTCAAATTTCGAACTTCGAGCTTCGAATTTATCCAGCACCCCCTCACCCCAGCGCCTCTTCGCCCCCTTGACCCGAGGAGCGCGTTGGTGCTATAAACGTTCAATTCTTTGTAATCTACACGGCTCGTTTGCGCCAGGCTGGAGGCTGACCCCTGGAAAGTGAAAACGGTGATCTTGGCGAGGGATCAGGTTCGAAATTTCCCTCACGCAAAGCCGCCAAGGCCGCAAAGTAGAGCGGGGTAGGGGGAGACGCGGCGACACGGGGAAACGGAGGTGGAGGAGGGACGGCCGCCGTACGGGATGCCTCAGCGGGTCGGGCTGGGACGGTGAAAGCAAATTATCAAAGCCTGACCCCTGGCGATGTGGAGTAAGGAGAATAAAGAAGCAACGTCCCCTAAGTGGGGCGGGGGAGCGGCGGATGGCAGTGGGGCAACGGATAAGAGGAGATACGGAAACTGAGCATTGATTGCGCCTTCAGCGTGAGGCTCAGAGGTTTTTCCGATCGCTGACCGCTGATCTCTGACCGCTGATCTCTGACCCCTTGTATCTTACCTCCAGGCGCATGGTAGACTACAGCGATTCTGGACGGGACAGACCGACACTCCTGAGGTGGCCATGAGACCGCGAGTCAGCACGGCTCGTCCCGTCCTTTCCCCTGGAGAGCCCGGACAGTCGCCAGGGCCCCGAGAGCCCGCATCGCGCAAGACCGGGCGTGCAGGAGGCCCCATGGCAGACGCGCTCGTCGTCGGGGTCGATGTCGCGAAAGCGGAGCTCGTGGTCGCCGTGCGGCCCGGGGGCGCCCAGTGGAGCGTGCCGCAGACCGAGGCCGGGTGGGCGACGCTCGCGCAGGCGCTGGAGGCCCGGGCGCCCGCCCTCGTGGTCCTGGAGGCCACGGGCGGGCTCGAGGTCCCGGTGGCCGGGACCCTGGCGGCGGCCGGCCTCCCGGTGGCCGTGGTGAACCCGCGCCAGGTCCGGGACTTCGCGAAGGCGACAGGGATCCTGGCGAAGACCGCCGCCGTCGACGCGCCCGTGCTCGCCCGCTTCGCGGAGGCCGTGCGGCCGGCGCCCCGGCCGCTCCCCGATGCGGCGACCCAGGCGCTCGCCGCCCTCGTCACCCGGCGCCGGCAGCTCGGGGCGATGCTCACCGGCGAGCGGAACCGCCTGGCGTCGACCCTGAAGGCTCTCCGGCCCCGGGTCCAGGCCCCCAGCCGGTGGCTCCAGCGGGAACTCGGCGCGGTCGACGCCGACCTCCGGGCGGCGATCCATCATCACCCCTGCTGGCGCGTGCAGGAGGATCTGCTCCGGACCGTCCCCGGGGTGGGCCCGGTCCTCGCGACGACCCTCCTGGCGCAGCTCCCCGCGCGGGGCCAGCTCTCCCGGCGCGCCATCGCCGCCCTCGTGGGGGTCGCCCCGTGGAGCCGGGAGAGCGGTGGGCGGCGGGGACCCCGCCGCTGCTGGGGCGGGCGCGCCGCCGTCCGGCCGGTGCTCTACATGGGGACCCTGGTCGCGATCCGCCACAACCCCGTCCTCCGGGCCTTCTACGAGCGGCTCCGGCAGGCCGGCAAACTCAAGAAGGTCGCGATCGTCGCCTGCATGCGGAAGCTGCTCACGATCTTGAACGCGATGATGAAACACCAGCAACCGTGGGAGGCGGCTTCCGCCGCGTGAAATGGCTCTTGACATTCAAGACAGTCGCTGACTCCTGGCCTCTGGCTGCTGACCCCTGACCTCTGTCTTTCCCGGAGGAGAGAACGGTGGAGGAGCCGGAAGAACGTCGGCGTCACCACTCCGAACGTCACTCCGCATTCGAGCCGATGCCGGGACATTCGTAGCCGATCCGACCGCCGATTCTCATCTGAGGATCGGCGTTTGTCTTCTCACTGACAGGAGTCGCCTCTCCGTGGCGCGAGCAGGCCCCCAAGACTCCGAGTGGCGCACTCGCAAGCGCCTGATCGACCCCAGACTGCGTGCTGCCGGCTGGCGTTCTGGGGGACGTTGTTGACTCAGTGGACTTACCCATTCGAAGCCGCCCCAAGAGGCAGTCTGGCTCTGGTGAGAAGGGGACCCGGCCGTTTCTGCGGTGTCAAGGTAAATCCCTCCCTTCGATGCCGCGCCCCGCTGGCACCGCTGGTGTGCGGTCCGAACCGAAAAAAGGTACCGGACGGTATGCCGTGGATACTCTGGAACTCGCCGGTGGAAGTCCGGCCCCGGGAGCGGGCAGCGCGCCCGGGTAGCTCGAGGGAGGTGCGAGGGGTAACCCAAGGCATCGAGTTCCCTGACGAGCGCGTCCGACGGACGTGCGCAACCTCGCAGGCCGTAGCGTGCAGCGAACCCAGGGGTAGCCTCGTTAACTTCAGTGAGGGCGTCGACTCCGTTGTCCGGGGAGGAAGACCGGTGCTTGGGTGACCACCGCGGCTGTCGGGTCATCTGAGGCCCTCCGGGGTAGCAGGGATGGCATGCGGGGACAGCTTCAGAGGGCACCACGGGAGAGCCTGGCCAGTGGCCCACAGGAGGCCAACCGGGGCGTATAAGGCACCGCCGAAGTCGCCGCCGGGCTGCCCAGGCAGTCGGAGCGGCCCACAGTACCGCCAGCACCCGACGGACAACACAACCGTTGGGGAGGGAAGGGGCCGTGCTCTCACCACGCTTCCCACGGCGGGACGCGAGGAGGATTGCTGTGAGGCTTGAACCTCCAGAAGCAGTGCGCACCCTCCAGCGGAAGCTTTACTGCAAGGCCAAGTCGGAGCCCACCTTCCGGTTCTACCTCCTCTACGACAAGGTCTATCGGGCGGACCTCCTGGGTCACGCCTGGGCCTTGGTGCGCGCGAACGGGGGCGCCGCCGGTGTGGATGGCGTCACCATCGCCGCCGTCGAGGCGGACGGGGTCGGTCCGTTCCTCGCGCGTCTGGCCGAGGAACTCCGGACGCACACCTACCGAACCGATCCCATCCGGCGTGTAATGATCCCCAAGCGGAAGGGCGGGGAGCGGCCCCTCGGCATCCCCACCGTGCGGGACCGAGTAGTCCAAGCGGCCACCGTCTTGGTCCTGGAGCCGATCTTCGAGGCGGACTTCCAGCCGTGCTCCTACGGCTTCCGGCCGAAGAAGGACGCGCACCAGGCCCTGGCGGAGATCTCCCGCACGCTCGCGCAGGGCTACACGCAGGTGCTCGACGCCGACCTCACGGCCTACTTCGACTCGATTCCGCACGGCCAACTCCTGGCGGCGGTGGCGCGCCGCGTGACGGACCGGGCCATCCTCCGGCTCTGCACGCAGTGGCTTCGCGCCCCGGTGGTGGTCGAGCGGGACGACGGGAAGCGGGAGACGCGAGGCGGCAAGCGGACTCGCCGCGGGACGCCACAGGGTGGGGTGATCTCCCCGCTGCTCGCGAACGTGTACCTCCACGCCTTCGATAGGGCGTGGCGAGCGGGCGGGCTGGAGCGTCGCTGGCAGGCCCGGCTCATCCGGTACGCCGATGACTTCGTGGTGTGCTGTCGGGCGAAGGCGGCCCAGGTGCAGGCGGTCGTGGCGGAGCAGCTCCAGGCGCTCGGGCTGACGCTGAATCCGGCGAAGACCCGATGCCTGGATGCGCACCAGCAGGCCTTCACCTTCCTCGGGTTCACGGTGCGGCTCGTGCGGAGCCCACGGACAGGGCGCCTGTTTCCTCTGATCCGTCCCTCCGCCGCTGCCCGCCAGCAGCTCCGGGACCGGGTAAAGGCCCTCACCGGCCGCGACCACCTGGCGCTGCCGACCCCGACGCTCATCACGGCGGTCAATCAGGTCGTCCGCGGATGGGCGGGGTACTTCCATTTCCAACACTGCACGCGCGACTTCAGCGCTCTACGGTGGTTCATCGAGGAACGGGTCCGGACGTACCTGCGGCGCAAGCACCGCCATCGGACGCGAGCGTACCAGGCGCTCCCGTGCACTGTGCTCTACGGGCGTCTGGGGCTCTACCGGTTGCCCGTGCGGGCGCCCTGGACCCCTCCGACGCATGCCGGGCGGTGAAGGTGACCGGAGAGCCGGATGCGGGCAAACCGCACGTCCGGTTCGATGAGGGGGCGCTGGGGCTCGAGCAGGGTCGGGCTCGTGAGGCACCGCCAGACGAAAGGGGCGGGAACAGCTAGGCGCGACCTACCCTCGAATAGCCAGTGCTCTACTCTACCCTATTGCCGCGTGACCAATTGATTTCCCTGGGAGCGACCACCACATTCTTTTCACGCGAAGCCAGGAGAACGGCCCGGCCGATCATGGGCGAGGGAGGTTGATCAGTGTCTCGTCCGCAGGGGTTCCGCGTGTGCTGTCCGAAGAGGCCTGAGTGGGGGCTGGGGCATGTCCTGTCTGACGATGGCGGGGCGAAGGTCACCGTCTTCTTCCTGGGCGGCGGGAAGAAAACGCTCGATACGACCATCGCCGAGCTGGACCTGGTGACCGGCGAGGCGGCCAACAACCCCATCCTGGATGTGGCCGGGCAAGTCACCTGGCGGCACGCCCACCACAATCTCTACGTGATCGAGCTGCGGCCGGAGATCTTCGAGCGGGAGCGTAGGTTCTCCGAGGCGAATCCCCGCTGGGTGCCGGGGAAAGTGTGCGTGTACGTGGGAATGACCGGCCTACCCCCGGCGGAGCGGTTCCAGAAGCACCTGCAGGGGGAGAGGGACGCCCGGTTCGTCCACAAGTACGGCCGGCGCCTCCTGCCGGAGTTGTACCGACACTTCAATCCCATACCGCACGACCTCGCCCGGGTCATGGAGCCCGAATTGGCCCGGCAGCTCCGAGAGCAAGGCCACGGCGTCTGGCAGAACTAGGCCCCCCTTGTACGCGTGGGGACGTTGTTGACTCAGTGGAATTGTCATCTTGGGGCGAGGCGTCGCTCGAGAACTTGGATTGTGCCTCGCGGGCATTGAATGCCTGTGGTACAAAGGGGAGTCAGGCCTTGAACTCCCGCCCGCCGTCTGGTAGAAGCAGAGACGGGTGGGGACAGGGGGGGCGCCGCGGCCACTGGTGCCGCGGACATGGAGGGCACGGTCCGGTGCGCGATCCCGCCGTTCCACTCGAATGCCCCACCCACCTTGGACGAACCGTTCCTGAATTCATCTCCCCTCTTTTCCTGGCGCTCCTCTTGCTTCTCCTCGGGGTCTCGCAGGCCGAGGCGGCCTACCGGCTGACCTTCCAGAACGGGACCAGCATCGTGGTTCCGGGATACGACGATCTCGGCGACGCCATCCGCTACCCGCGGTTCGGCGGAATGGTCACCGTCCCGAAGGCGTCGGTCGCGACCATCGTCGAGCTGCCTCCTGCGCCGACCCCTCCCGCCCCCCAAACGTCCTCTCCCCCGGCATCCCCTCCTGTTCCGACGGCCCCTCCGCGAGTTGAGCGGCCCGCGGGGATGCCGTGGACCGCACCGCAATTCGCGCTGCCCCAGCCCCCAGTGCTCACGCTCCCGTGGCGTCGGGTGGGAGATAGCCCCGCGGTCGTCGAAACGAGCCGTCTCCTCAGTGGGGTTGCCCTGCTGGTCGCCCTCATCGCCGTCGTGGTGTTCGCCCTCTGCACGACGAAGTGGTCGAGGGAGAATCGGACAGGCGACGCCGGAACCACCCGTATGGGGCCGGGGCGGGGGAAGAAGCCTCTCGGGGTCGTCCTGGTCGGGATTTACGACGCCGTGTTTGGGCTGATGATGATAGGGACCGGCCTGACGGGGGCGATGGTCGGCCAGATGCTTGCCGAAATTCCGGTCTTCCTGCTGTCCACGTCCGACCCGATTGCCGTCATGGCGCTCTCGCTCGCCCTGGCAACGTTCGGCGCGGTAGCGCTGGCGGCAGCCTACGGCATGTGGAGCCTCCAGACATGGGGCTGGCGCCTGCAGGCAATCGTGTGTCTTCTGGACCTCGCAGTGAGCTGGTTCAGCCTCTGGGTCAGCCCGCCGTCCGCGGGGAGCTTGCTCGCCATCGCCGGACTCTTCCTGGACAGCGCGGTGCTCATCTACATCAGCTTCCCGAGCGTTCAGAGACTCTACCCGGCTGACGGGTATCCGGGGGATGACGGTCTCGCGCCAACAAGCGAGGAGGAGCCGCGCACGCCCTCATTGTGAGACCTTGTCTTTCCAAGATGTCTGATGAATAAGGCGGAAGGGATACATGTGCCAAGCTCGAAATTATTACAGTTAGCCTTGAACCGAAAAACTTTAACCGCCATGACGCCAAGGTCTCATACTCCACGGAGCTCGGCTGGCGTAACTCCATGCTCCGGAACGATCCCTCGGGGGGGCTTGACGCGGCTCCAGTCGCCGGGTGTTCCGCCCGTTCCAGCTATGCCATTCCGGGTACCCAACGCGAGCGTTGGGTGTCCTTGGTGGTGAGATATTTTCGGCACGGGGTTATGTTTGGCGGGGCAGGCGCGCCATCGCCCCCGCCAGCGGGAAGTGAATCCAGCTCTCGCGGACCGTGGCCTCCTGTGAGGCCAGGGCCGCTCGGTACGCCCCCAGTTGGCCCGCATAGGTCGCAGCCTTCTGCGCGCACTGGGTCCTGGCCACCGGCCCGCATTTGTGGTCAACGACGACCAGCGTAGCGTCAGGCAGGTGAAGGACCAGGTCGGCACTGCCCACCCACTGTCCGCCTGCCCCCCGCGGTGCCGTGAGCGGCACCTCCGTGTGCCATGCCGCGCCCGGATAGCGCCCCGCCACCCAGTCCCGCAACCGGTCGCCCATCTCGACGAGGATCGTCGGCGTCAGAAGCTCTTCTACCCCGAATCCCCGCAGGCAGCGGGCCGCGATGGCGAGCCGGCGAGCGGGGGGCAGATCGACCATGGAGGGGAGCGCCGTGAGGTAGGCGTGAACGGCCTGCCCCAGGGCCGCCTCCTGGGCCTCGGGGACCTTCGGGAACACCGGCTGGCCGGGGAGGAGCTCGACGGCGACCGCCGCCTCGGGGACGGGGGCCTCGACAGCGCTCGGGCTGTGGCCCTCGACCGAGCTCGGGCTGTAGTAGCGCGGGATGTGCTCGACGGATCCGGCGGAGTCGCCGAGTGCCGCCAGCCACCGCTGCCGGAGATCGGCCGGCGAGCCTGATCCATCCTCCGGCGGGGGCTCGAGTCGGCGGAGGACATACGTGGTTTCCAGGCCCTCCAGGGGATGCTCGCCGTCCGGCCCGATCGGCGGCAAGAGCGCATCGACATCCGGGAGGGAGGCCAGCCAGGCGTACCGGCCCTCCCGGTGGGCGAGGACCAGGGTCTCCTTCGCCCGGGTGAACCCGACGTAGAGGAGGCGATTCGATTCGGCCTCGGCGCGGGCGGCGGCTTCCTGCCCCTCAGGGGCGTTGAGGACGCGGTCGTCCAGATCCGTCCCGGCGGAGCGGCTGCCGAAGGGCCAGGGCCAGTACCGGATGATCCGGCCTGCCAGCGGATCGTCCGCCGCCGGATCGCCCCCACCCACCCGCACCTTCCACATGTCCGGGTCGCGCTCCGCCTCCAGCCCCGACAGGACCACCACCGGCCACTCGAGTCCCTTGGCGCTGTGGTAGGTGAGGATGGTCACCGCGTCGATCCCATAGGGTGCCCGTGTGAGATCGGCCTCATCGTCGGACAGCCTGATGAAGTGGGCCACCAGGCCGGGGAGGGTGGCCGCCGAGCCGAGTACCTGCATCTCCTGCTCGTAGGCCTGGGCCAAGCGCACCAGGGCGTCCAGGTTGGCCAACCGCTGCGCGGGATTCCCCCAGGACCGGAGGCGATCGCCGACCCGGAGGGCGTCCAGCACGCGCTGGAGGGCGACCGTGGGGGGGAGCGTCCGGTGGTCGATGGCCTCCAGGGGCGCCAGGGCCGGATGGTCCGCCCAGGGGCGGGCGGAGGCAGCCTGACTCTCTTCGGCGGCGCGGAGGGCTCGGAGCCGCTCGGCGAGCCAGGCGGGCGTCTCCGCGGCGGGATCCTCCAGCAGATGGAGGATGGTCGCGGCGGCGAGGCTATCGCCGCGGTCCACCGTCAGCTGAAGCCCGGCCAGGGTGAGCGCCCCCTCGCGGGTGGCGAGCAGACCGGGGAGCTCGAGGAGGGCGGGGAGACCCAACGCCCGGCAGGCTTCGCCGATCCGCTGCGCCTGGGAATTCGTCCGGGTGAGGATGGCAACGTCCCGGAGCAACCGCCCCTCATCCCGGAGGGTCCGGACGCCTGCGGCGAGCGCGCGTGCCTCCTCCTTGACATTCGTTCCCCCCAGGATCCAGCGCTCCACCCCCCGCGGCTTGCCGGGCTTGTCGGGGACGAGCATGGCCTCCTCGCCGAAGAGGGGGCGGAACAGGCGCCCGACGAGCCGGACCAGCCCGGCCTGGCTCCGGTAGTTGTTCGGGAGGCGATCACGCGCCGTCTCGGGGACCGCACCCCAGACGGCCCGGATGAGCTCGGGGTCCGTCCCCCGGAACCCGAAGATCGACTGCTTGGCGTCTCCCACCCAGTAGCTCTGGTCGGCGAGCGCGCGAAGCCGCTGGAAGATGGCGAGCTGGAGCGGATTGGTGTCGTGGAACTCGTCCACGACCACCAGCGCAAAGTCCATCGCCACGCTGGCGGCGAGGGCGGGTGTCTCGAGGAGGCGGAGGAGCCACACCTCGAGGTCGGTGAAGTCGAGGAGGCCGCGCTCCCGCTTGTAGGCGGCGTACTCGTGCTCCAGGGCGAGGGTCCGCTCGGCCAGGCGATCGAGGAGCTCGCCGATGTCCTGGTGGAGCGAGCGCCAGGTGAGGACGCCTGCGGCCTCGGCGCGGAGCGGCGCCAGGGCGGCGTCGGCCCCGGAGGTCTTCCCGGCCTTGATGCCCGCCGCCCAGCAGACATCCGCCCAGGCCCCCGACCGCGCAGCCAGGATCCGGGCGAGCTGCCTCCGGGCGTCGCGGGTTGTCTTGGTGTCGTCCTTCAGACCGTCGATCCGGTCGAGGACCGCGGCGATCCGGGAATAGAAAGCGTCGAAGGCGAGGCCGGGCTCCGCCCGCCCGCCGGGTGCCATGAGGGTGCAGAGCCGCGTGCCGCCGGCCCGGAGCTGGGCCCGGAAGGCCCCATCTCCGATCCGGTTCCCCCGCTTGGCATCGAGGAGGCCGAGGACGAGCGCCTGGGGAGAGCCGAGAGAGAGGCGTCCGGTGAGGGCGGCCAGCGCCACCCAGGGGTCGGCCTGCATCCGGCCGAGAAGATCGTGCAGGGCCCGGGTGCTCCCCGTCTCCTCCAGGACGGCGAGGCGCGGCGAGAAGCCCAGCGGCAGGGCATAACGGGCAAGGAGCTGGTGACCCACGCTGTGGACGGTCCCGATGGAGGCCAGCTCCAGGCGTTCGGCCGCCGCGGTGCGCTCGCGGCTGCCAAGGCCTGGATGGGTAAGGAGCTTCGCCTGGATGCGCCCTTTGAGCTCGGCCGCCGCCTTGCGGGTGAAGGTGGTCGCGAGGATCCGGGCGGGATCGAGACCCGAGGCGACGGCCTCGGCGATCACTTCGCACAGCCGGGTGGTCTTCCCCGAGCCGGCCCCGGCGCGGATGACCCGCAGCGTTCCCATCAGGAGAGCCTCGCCAGGCCGCAGAGGACCTGGTAGTCGCAGTACGTGCAGGGCTCCCGCTCGCTGCGGTGGAGGCGCCACCATCGAGATCGTCGCTTTTCGGCGGGAAGGGCACCGGCAGCGCCACGATGGATCCCGGCACTGTGAGGCGCGAGGCAGACGGGTGCGCAGGCGCGGGAGATTTGAGGCGCCAACACGCCCGTCGCAGGGAGACGCGGGCAGCGGACCCCGACTACGAAGGTGTCGCGACCTTCGGCGCGGGGCGGCGGTGGGTCTCGCGATAGCTCGTCCCTTCCAGGTGGAAGACCTCGGCCCGCTCCGCGAGCCGGTCCAGGATGGCGTGCGCCACGGCGTCGTCGGCGAAGATCTGATTCCACTCGCCAAACGTGCGATTCGTGGTGACCACCGTTGGCTTCCGCCGGTCATGCCGGACGGAGATCACCTGGAACACGAGGTGGCTCTCCGGCTGGCGCAGGCTGACGTACCCGACCTCGTCGATCTCCAGCAACCCGGGGCTCTGGTACGTCTTGAGCGCCCGGTGCAAGGTCTTCGTCGCCTCCGCCGCGCTCAGGTGGTTCACCATGGCGGCGAGCGACGTGAACAGGACGCTCTGCCCGCGTTGGCACTGGGCATAGCCCAAGGCCCGGGCGAGATGCGTCTTCCCCAAGCCACTCCCCCCGACGAACAGCGCCCCGATCCCCTCGACCACGAGGTCGGTGGCCAAGAGGTTCAGGTAGCGACTCCGGAGCTTCCGGGTGGCGACGCTGTACTCGAAGTTGAACGTGTCTGCCGTCTGCAGCTGGACGAAGCGCGCGGCCCTGATCCGCGCCGCCACCTTCTGCTCGCTCCGCCGCGTGAGCTCCCGATCGACGAGCCCCTCGAGCACCGCGCGGACTGCCGCGCGTTCGGCGGGATGCCGCTCGCCCCACGCGGCGAGGAACGCGGGGGCACTCATGAGCTGGAGCTGGGTCAGCTTCTCCTCAAGCGTCGGGGTTGCCATCATGGTCCTCCGGATCGGCGTCGAGGAGCAGGGCATCGTACCGCTGCAGGTTGGGGCGCACCGGCGGCACGCTCAATCGGGGATCCCCGAGCGTGAGTGGGGGCGGCGCCACGGGCGGCGTGTCCTGGAGCCGGAGCCACTGCTCGACCTGGTGGCTCCCGACGATGGCCTGGGCGAGGCACGCGGCGAGCGCGGCTTCCACCGCGGCCGGGCCATAGAGGGTCGTGAGGAGCAGCAGGTGGTCCAACTCCGTCCGGAGCGAGCGCGTCCCCGCCCGGATGAGTTCCAGGTACTGCCGGGCCGCGGGCCCCAGCGCCTGCACGGCCTCGACCTGCCAGTGGGCCTGCGCACCGGGCTTGGTGGCCAGGAGCCCGTCGGCGTGGGCCGGGAGCACCACCTCCACCCCGCGCCGCCAGCAGCGGCCATGCCGCGCCACGCGATGGGTGCCATACCAGAGGGTCACCGTGTCCGCATCCGCTCGCAGCGTGAGCGGCTTCCCCACCAAGCGCCAGGGGACCGAGTACCGGTTCCCGTCGAAGGCCACGCGGAAGCTCGGCGGCACCACCACGCTCCGCACCTCGTCCGTGTCGTACGGCTCCCCCAGTGGGAGCAAGGCCGGCCGCTCCTCGGCGACGAGGAGCGCGGGGATCTTCCGGGTCACGCGGTGCTCGCGCTGGTTCGCGATCGTGTCCCGCCACGCCTGGGCCTGCGTGTTCAGATCGGCGAGATCGCGGAAGGTCCGCCCCGGCCAGAAGTTCGTCCGGAGGTACTTGATGGCGTCCTCGACCCGCCCCTTCTCGTTCCCTTTGCCCACGTTGCAGGCCACCGGCCGGAAGCGGTGGTGGCCGGCGTACGCCAGGAAGCGCGGGTGGAAGCGGACGAGCTTCCCGTGCCGCTCGGCCACCGCCGTCGCCAGGTTGTCGTACCAGCACTCCTTTGGGCAGCCGCCCACGAAGGCGAAGGCAGCCTCGTGGCACCGCAGGAACGCCTCGAGGGTCTGGCTGAAGGTGAAGGTGACGGTCAAGAGCCGGGAGTAGCACAGGACGAGCACGAAGGCATGGACGGCCCGGCCGATCCCGAAGACGTCGCCGAACTCGCCCCAGTCCACCTGGGCGGCCTCCCCGCGGCCGAAGCTGAGCGTGGCCATGGCAGCTGGCGCGGCACTCGGCCGCAGCCGGCGCACGGCGCCCCGCAGCGCGCTGCTGCCGCCCCGGTAGCCCTCCTGCCGGAGCACCTGGAAGATCGTCACCGCCGAGCGCGCCGGGTCCTCGGTGAGCAGCGCCTGGATGCGGGCCCGGAACGGCGTGACCACCGTGGTCCGCGGCGCCGGCGGCGCGGGCACCAAGGCCACGCTCCGGCGCAGCGCCACCTTCCGGGCGCTCTCCCGGTGGATGCCGAGGTGGCGAGCGATCTGGCTGTAGCCCCAGCGCTCGGCATAGCGGAGCCGGAGGATCTCGGCTTGAATCGCGGCGGCCAGCATGGGGCACCTCCTTCCGGATGCCCCGGGTGTACCACCGAACTCCCGATCCGCCTATCGCGTCTCGTATCACCTTCCCGCGGCGCACTAACGGGGGCGAAGGGCCCGTGGGATCAGGGCTTGACGCCAGATCGCGTCTCGCGCCCTCATGCAGTTAGGAGGGTGTAACCCCGCGGGAACCCAGCCCGAACCGACCAGATCGCGTCTCGCGCCGTCCGGGGTGCATTCTAGGGGGCCCGAACCCCGCATGGGGGTTGCCCTTGCGCCATAATCGCGTCTCGCATCGCAGGGAGCACGCCGCGCAGGAAGCTCGCCACCTGGCGCGGGGAGACCGGCGTGGGCGCGGCCCGCGCCCGGGCCGGGTGCACGTAGTCCCGGTAGTGCGTGCGGGTCACGGCACGGTTCCGGCGGCGCCAAGCCCGACAGCTGGCGGCATGCCGCTGCTGCTGACAGGCGGGCGCCCCGCAGGTCCATTGCCGCGGCCCCAGGCGGGGATGCGGACGGAAGAGAGTCTGACAGAAGGGGCACCGTCGGCGCCGCGGAGCTCGGGGCATCGATTCACCTCCCAGATGGAAGGCGACACCGTACCCGATGGGCCGGGCTTCCGCTCAGGATGGATACCGGGAGGTAAGTTGGACCGAACCTAGGCGGGCCTCTCGAGAAAGGGAACCACCGGATGAACGATCACTGACGGTGACGACTGCCGTCGTGGTGAAAGGTGACAACGTCTATGGTGTTGCGGCCACTGCGGTCCCTGCGGGGATCGGTGTCGATCATGAGGTCCGCTCCCTCCGGCCACTCGGCGGGGTCCTGGAGGGGGCGGGCGGGAACGGGCTCACCCGCCGTGAGCCAACGTTCGGCTCGTGCGACGGCGGATGCCAGGTTATTCCAGACCGCGCCCATCGCGGGTCCTGGGATGACCTGGGCGGGCTCGGCGCCTTTGAGGGGACTTCCCTCCGGGGTGTAGAGGAGCCCGTCGGCCAAGATGAGGTAGCCAACACCGGGCAGGCGACCGGACGCCGCCTGGGAACGCGCGTGGGCATAGGTGGAGAGCTGGACGGCGCGTCCCTCCTCCAGGAGGCGGCGATACTTCTCGCGCCCGGCGTACTTGAAGTCGATCACGCCCTCCTCCCCGTCCCGCCGCTTGAGGAGGCAATCGATGAAGCCAAGGAGATTCCGCCCGAGGGCCGTTCCCTCGATGGGCACCTCGAAACCCTCGATCCGGTACCCGCCGGCGCGGAGGGCGCCGGCGAACGTGCGGGCGGCGGCGGCCAGCTCGCTTCGGAGGCGGAGGCGCTCCTCGAGCCGCACCGGCTGGGCGAGGGGAGCCGCGTCGAGGGGAAGCCGCTCGTCGAAGCGCCGGAGGACCGCCTGCTCCGCGGCCTCGGGTGGGTAGGCGGTCCCATCGGCCTGGCGGACGGCCTGGAGGACCAAGTGGCCGAAGGTCCCCTTCAGGAGAAAGTCGTCCGGGAGGCTCACCAGGGCGCCCGGCTCGAGGCGGGCGGCGTAGCGGAGGACCCACTGGAGCGGACAGCCGAGGCGGCAGGTGAGGTCGCTCGCCGAGGTCTTGGTCCGATCCCGCAGGAGGCCCGGCGGAAGGCTCCAGCGCGGCCGGATCGGCTGCGCAGGCTGGACGGCGAAGGTGTCCTGCCCGAAGCGCCAGGGAGACACAACCTCCGGAGGGCCGGCCGTCAAGATGGATTCGAGGTCGATGGGGTGTCGAGCCTCTCCCCGTTCGAGCGCGCCGTTGATCTGCAGCCAGATCGGATGGGGTCGAAGTTCCTCATCGGTAGGGAGGGCGATCGCCAGGAGGGCCTCGGTCACGCGGAGGAGACCTCGGCGCTCCGCCTCCCGGCGGGCGGTGACGGCCCGGCTGCCATCGTCGAGGTCGATCCCAACAGCCCGGAGCGCCTGGATGTCCTGGGCGGTCCAGTGCGGGGTCGGAGGATCGGCCGTCCCCAGGCCCAGCCAGATCAGCCGGGCGCAGGGCGCCGGGATCTCGGCCAGGCTCGCCACCAGGCGCGGGCCGCCGGCGGCCTCCAGGTGCGGCTGCGCCGCGAGGCCCTGGGGGAGGGTGGCCTCCAGAAGGCGGGCGAGCTGCGGCTCCGAAATGTCGCCGCCCTGCGTCGCGACCAGGGCGCCGAGCGTGCTCGCCTGGCCTGCCGCGGTCTCCAGGGCCTCGGAGAGGGCCGCCTCGGGTGGGGCAGCCTCGGCGAGGGCCCGCGCGCGTCCCGTCGCCCACTGCGCCACGCGGGCGCACCGCTCCTTCACCAGGCTGGCGGGGAGGAGGCTCCCCCAGGGGCGTCGCTCGATCTCGAGCCAGGTCCGGAGGCGCTCCCGCAGCGCCCCGTCCGGATCGGCCTCGGGGGCGCAGAGCTCTTCCAGCGTCTCCTCCCACGCGTGGCTCCCGAGACCCGGCTGCCTAGCCAGGGCGTCCGCGAGGCGGCGGGCTGCCCGGCGCGGGATCGGGCCGACGGGCAGGGCGAGGAAATCGAGAAGGACGGCCGGGTCTACCGGCTCCCAGCAAAGGCGCAGGGCCAGGGGAAGGACCTGGAGCACCGGGTGGGCGAGGGTGAGGAGGCTCGCCCCGGCGGTGGAGAGCCCCAGGCGCCCGAGGCATCCATCCAGCGCGAGGGCGACGGTCGGATCCTCGCAGCAGATGACGGTATCCGTGAGGCGCGCCGGCTCGGCCGCCAGGGCGCGAGCGACGGCCTCGCAGGCCGCCAGTGCGCTCCGGCTCCGGAGCCAGCGGAGACTGGGATCGGGTCGTGCGGGGGGGAGTGTTCCCTCGATGAGCTGGTCCTGGATCGTCCGGAGGGCTGTCCCGGAGTTTGCGCTTGGGGGACAGCCTGGGGGAGCTGCGGTCGAGAGACGGGCCAGGACCGAGCGCCAGCGAACCGGCCAGAGGTCAGGGGGATCGATAAGGATGATCCGGTGCGAGGGGGGTCGCTGGCCCTCGTCCAAGGCGGCCAGGACCCGCGCCAGCCGCTCGGCCTCGTCCGGCCACCGGAGGGGAGTGCGCTCGGTCGCCCCGGCGAGATCGTTGAGGAGGGGCGGGAGGCCAGGATCGGTGCGGCCGTCCCAGCCGGCCAGCCGGAGCGCGTCCCGCCGCCCGAGCAACTCGCTGGCGGTTCCCCAGCGGTCCGCGGTCAGGCTCGCCGCGAACGAGGGGCCAGGCGCCCGGTCGAGGGCGGTGGCAAACTCGAGGACTCGGGTGGAGTGGGGCGGCGGGGCGAACTGAAGGCCGAACTGGGTCTCGAGCCAGCGGAGGAGCACCTCGGGTCCGCCGCGGTGGACGTTCCACGAATGCTCTCCGACTGGCGGCCGCACGGGGGAGCCCGTGAGCTGGACCTCGAGCTGCGTGATGTCCGCCATCGGAAGCCCTCCATGTGCGGGTGGCTGCCTCAGGTCTTCTAGCGCTTATCCGCCCTTCGGTCAAGGGAGAGGGACAACTTGTCCGGGACAACGATTCGACATCGCTCATCTGCTGAGAGGAGCGTCGCAGCGGTGGGGGGACCATACAGCATCACTGTGCGATGTAACGCCACAACCTCTTGGCCGTCTGAGGCGGGTTGGTAGGGGGGGGAGACCACATAGAGCCCAGCGTCGCAAAAAGGTGAGATGGGCGGGCGGGAAGGATCTGCGGAAAATTCCGCCTGGCGGCATCAGTGGCCGCGCTGCTGTGCCACTTCGAGGTTCGGGAAATAGTCGTCCATAGCTCCGCCGGGCCCGCGTTACGGACTCTGGCCAGTATTTGGATGATATTGGCCCGCGACTCCAAGTACAAAATAAAGCTTTGCTTTATGCGGACACGCCAGATAGCGGTTTTACATTTTTGGTCAGCTCTATAACTAATGGATTTATATGTTCTGGTTTCCGCTTGCGTGCCCCCGCAACCACGGGAACCAAGGGGTTAGCCGATGGCAATGGCTAGCCCCTTCGCCTTTTCAGAATACATTCGGAATAAACCGGCCAGGACCTACCCTGACGAGCAGAAATCAGGTCTGAAATCTAACCAGTGGTTTGGGCCCCTCCGACCCGATCCCTGTCCCATTGATCTCGCGTCTGGCGCAGCTGAAAGCTGCTGCGCCGGCTCCTCTGATGTGCGGTCTCTCAAAACAGCGCCCGAAACGCCTCCAGAACCGCTTCTGACCGTAACCCCATTGGGTATAAGGGCCTGGGCACTTCCCCCCAGGGGGGAGGGGCAGGGTGTCGGTTCGGCTCTTCTTCCTCTCGAGATTCCATCGTTCAAAAATCTCCCGGCGGCCGCCGCTCGTCCTCCAAGGCCGCGACCTCACGTTCCTTCGGGCGATGGTCGAGTACCGCCTTCTGTTTACTCCTCAATACCTCCTCCTCTTCCCCGAAAGCCGAGACCCTGTCTATCGACGACTTCAGCTTCTCTTCCACCATGGGTATCTCGATCGGCTGCGAGGAGACCCCACGGCCCCGATGGTTTACGCCCTGGATCCGCGGGGAGCCGAGGTCCTCGTAGAGCGTGGATTGCTGCAAGACATCGGAGAGTGGCGGAAGAAAAACCGGGATTTTCACGAGCGCTACATTGCGCACCAGGGGATGATCACCGATTTCCGGGATGGCCCGGGAGCGGTTTGTTCAGAAGCCCTCGGCGGTACCCCAGAATGCATTTACCCTGGACGGACGTGTCCGCAGGATGGGGCTGCAGGATCACTCCGCCCCACGCCCCGGGGGCCAACAGCCATCCGACCGTCAAGACAGAAATGAGGCAGAGCGTGAGCGTCGAGGGTATCTCAATGTCTGCGGACGACCCGGCACCGGTCAATGGCGGTTAACCCCTTGGGCGGCAATCGGTTCCATCCTCGGGCAGGATGGTATGCGCCGGCCAGAAGGAGTGCGGGCAAACCCTCAGCGCCCTAACGGCGTAGCCGCGCTCCAGGCATCTGGCGCAACCGGGTGCGGCGCTGCGCCGCCACGGGGCGCTGTGCATTCGAAGGCGGACTTGCGTATCCTTTGACGATGGTGGAACCGCGAGGTATAGTCCTGCCGTCCGACAGGGGGGGCGACCGACTGGCATGGGAGCGCGCCCGGAGACCCCCCGTGGTGGGCCCCAGGCGGGAGTGGAGGGACGATGGAGCGCGAACCAAAGGTCCTGATTGTGGACGACACGCCAATGTTCCGAGCGCTCCTCCGCGAGGCACTCGGGCCGGCCGGCTTCGAAGTGATGGAGGCGGGTGACGGCCTGAGTGCCCTGTCGCTCGTGAGGACGGAGGCGCCGGCGGCGGTGGTCCTCGACCTCGTGATGCCCAAACTGGACGGGCTCCAGACCCTGGAGCGGCTGCGAGCCATCGCGCCCAAGGTACCGGTCATCATGGTGACCGCACATGGGGATATCCCCACGGCCGTCCGCGCCATGCAGATGGGGGCATACCACTACCTCACCAAGCCGTTGCAAAACGAGGAAGTTGTCCTGCTGGTCAAGCGGGCGGTGGAGCACCATCGGCTCCTCCTGGAGGTGGAGGGGCTCAGGGACCAGCTCACGATGGGCAGCTCGCTCCTGTCGCTCTTGGGTCCGAGCAGGCAGGCGGCGGAGATCGCGCAGCGGGCAGGACAGGTCGCCGATTCGTCGCTCACGATCCTGATCCAGGGGGAGACGGGGACCGGCAAGGAACTGGTGGCTCGCGGCATTCACGGGATGAGCGCGCGGCGTCACGGGGCCTTCGTGGCTCTGGACTGCGGCGCCATCCCCGAGGCCCTGGTGGAATCCGAGCTCTTCGGCCATGAGAAGGGGGCATTTACCGGGGCGCACCGGGGGCGCGAGGGGCACTTCCGGCTTGCCCACGGCGGGACCCTGTTCCTGGACGAGGTAGCCAACCTATCGGCCACCGCGCAGGCGAAGCTCCTGCGGGCCCTCCAAGAGCGGCAGGTGCGTCCTGTGGGGGGGGAGCGCCCCGTCGCGGTGGACGTGCGTGTGCTTGCGGCATCCAACCTCCTCCTGGAGCAAGAGGTCCAGCGAGGACGCTTCAGGCAGGACCTGTACTACCGGCTGGCAGAGGTCGCCATCACCTTGCCCCCGCTGCGAGAGCGGCGCGAGGATATCCCCTACCTCGCCAAGCTGTTCCTCGCCGAAGCCGGCATAGAGCTGGGCAGGCCGGCGGCCGGGATCTCGGAGGCGGCGGCTGACCTCCTCTTGAACTACTCATGGCCAGGGAATGTCCGAGAGCTCAGGAACGTCATTCGTCGCGGACTCCTCCTGAGCGGGGGGGTCATCCTGCCGGAGCACCTCGAGTGGTTTGCCGTGGGCGGGCCGCCCGTCGAAGGTGCTGTAGGGCCCGAGATCGGGGCGCCCAGACACTCCCTGAAGGAGGCACGCGAGCGAAGCGCCGCCGCCGGCGAGCGAGAGGCCATCTGCCAGGCGCTCGTGGCCGCACGAGGCAACAAAACCGGGGCCGCCCGACTGCTTCGGACAGACTTCAAGACCCTCCACCTCAAGATGCGGCGGTACGGCATCCAGGCGCGCGAGTATCGCAACCCCTGACCCGTTCCGACGCTCAATCAGGGTTTCCTTCTCTCCTCTTGCGTATCCCGGACCCATAGTCTGGCTACCCCGCCATGGGAATTTTGCCAGGAGGCTGGGCCCGCGCCCCCGCCGAGATGCCACCCAGACCCGGCGAAGCACCTCCGTTCCTCTCGATCGCCTGCGCCGAGATTCGCTCATGGCATGCGGCGCGTGACTCCTGGTCGGCAAAAGGAACAAGAACGTCACCTGCCCTGGACCCTCGTTTTTAGCTGAGGTTAAGCGGAGGGCTGCCGTTTTGGTTTTTCGGCGGTCGTACTGGATCGGATCGGATCGCCTTCTGCTGATCCATGCAGGATTCAGGTTCAACCGTGCGTCGCCCGCTGTCCGTGCGGTGTCCTGCTTGAACGGCACGGGAAGTGCATACATACCTACTCACGAATAGCACCAACAGGCCAGACGCAAGATGTATCCGCTCCCTGGGCCGGTCTGTCCCTCTCCCAACACAGACACGATGAAAGGCCTGGGCTCTGCCCCGGGCAAGGCTCGCGGGGGTTGAGGCAAGCTCGCTGCACTGAGAGCGGGAACGGACTCGCTTGAGCTGAGAGGAAAATGATGAGGCAAGCGGCAGGAAACCGGGCACCGGGTATCGGCGAGACTGGGAGGGGCAAGAGCCAGGGGCGCCGACCCTGGCGACGCTACCTCCCTGTTGTGTTCATCGCGTGTCTCGGGGCGGCCCTCACTCTTCTCGGGGCGGTTGCGCTCTCCCGGTGGGAACGGGCGCAAAGTGAGCTTCGCTTCGATCAGCACGGCACTCAACTTGCTGTCGCGATACAGAGGCGCATCGATGAAGCCGTGGAAATCGTCCGCAGCATCCGCAGCCTCTATGAGGCATCCCCTCGGGTCACGCGGCAACAGTTCCGTGCGTTCGTCGGGCGGTCCCTCGCCCGTGATCGCGGTATCCAGGCGCTGGAGTGGATTCCGCGGGTCCCCGCTGCCGAGCGCGACGCATACGAGGAGGCCGCCCGCCGGGATGGGCACCCGCAGTTTGAGATCACCGAGCGCGAGCGCCAAGCGCAAATGGTCCGCGCGTCCCGCCGCTCCGAGTACTTCCCAGTGTACTTTGTCGAGCCGTTCAAGGGGAACGAGATTGCACTCGGCTTTGACCTGGCGTCCGATCCTGTCCGGCTCGCCGCCCTCGAACAGGCCTGCGATACCGGCGCCGCGGTGGCCACAGCCCGGATCACGCTCGTCCAGGAGACGGGTCGGCAATACGGTTTCCTGATCTACGACCCGGTGTACCGCTCCGGGTCCACCCCGGAGACGGTGGAGGCGCGTCGTCGGGATCTGGTCGGTTTCGCGCTTGGGGTCTTACGGGCCGGCGACCTGATCGAAGAAGCACTCAAGGGGCTCCATGCCTCGGACGTTGCCCTCACCCTCCTCGACGACTCGGCGCCGGCGAGCGAGCGTCTCCTGTACCGTCGTATGTCGGATAACGGGAATCCCGGCGTCGAGGCGGTGAAGGAGAGTGGGGCAGGGCCGAAGCCGCCCTTCATCTGGAGGCAGAGATTCGATGTGGCCGGGCGCCGGTGGTCGTTGCTGTTCCTGGGAGGTGACAGCTATGCCCGCGCGTTTCCGGATTGGCAGCCGTGGGGGATCCTCGGACTCGGACTCCTGCTCACCGTCACTCTCACCGCCTACATGGCTACGACCATCAATCGCAACTTGCTCTTGGCCATGGCGAAGGAGTCTCTCGAGCAGGAGATTGACGCCCGGACTCAGGCCGAAGAGTCCCTGGCCGCGCGCACCCGCCAGCTCGAAGCGGTCCGGGCTGTGTCTCACGAGATCACCGGGGAGTTGGACCTTCCTCGGCTTTTTGAGGTCATCCACCGGCAAGCGGCAAATCTGCTGGGCGCGAGCGGCGGTGCGATCTTCCTGTGGGACGAGGCGGAGCAAGTGCTCGTTCCCTTTCCCTGGCACGGCCTGGGGGATTGGATGGCAGCCGCCAGGCGTCCCCTCGGCCAGGGCGTTACGGGGGTTGTCGCGCAGCGGCGGAAGGGTCTCATCGTCAACGACTACCGGACGTCGCCTCTGGCGTACCCCGGCACCCTGGAACACACTGAGATCCGTGCGGTCGTTGCCGAGCCCCTCCTGTACCAGGATCGACTCGTGGGGGTGATCACCGTCCATGACGAGCGGGCTGGACGGCTCTTTACCGAACAGGACCGCCAAACGTTGGAGCTGCTTGCAGGCCAAATCGCCATCGCTATTGAGAACGCCCGCCTCCACGCTGCCGCGCTCCAGCGTGGGGAGGAGCTCGCAGCGCTCCTCCGGTCGGGGCGCGTCGTCATGGGCGGTCTGGATCTCGAGGGGACCTTGGATCGCATTATCGGGGAGGCCTCCGAGATCGCGCACACCCCGCACGTCAAGGTCCTGCTCGCGGGCGAGCAGGATGGAAAGCTGTGCATGGCCGCGGTCCGCGGCCGGCCGGTTGAAATGATCCGCCGATTCGAGTATGGGTTTGAGGGCAGCCTCTCGGGGATCGTGGCGACGACCGGACAGCCCCTCTTCGTGGCCGATTGCCAGAATGATCCACGGAATATCGCTTCGGAGCAAGATCGGATGTTTGGCATTCAGACCTACCTTGGATTACCGATCAAGGGCCAGGACGAAATCCTCGGTGTCCTGACCTTCAACACGACGGTGCCTCGCCGGTACACCCCTGGAGAAATTGCGTACCTCACGTCGTTCGCGGATGAGGCCGCCATCGCCATCGAGAACGCCCGCCTGTACGCCGCCTCAGAAGAGCGGGCCCAGGCACTGGAGGTCCTTCGCGAGATCGATCACGCCATTACGTCCCGCCTGGAGCTGGGCGAGGTGCTCGAGGCCGTGGTCGCAGGCGCCATGCGGCTGCTGAACAACCCGTCCGCCCAGATCATCCTGTGGGATGAGGCCGCCCAGCGACTCCGCTATGGCGCCGCCCGAGGCCCGGAAACGGACCGTGTCAAAGGGCAAGTCTTTGAACTAGGGCGCGGGATCAACGGGATCGTGGCGCAGACGCGCCAGCCCATGATCCTCGATGACTACCAAACCTCTCCATATGTTCTGCCGGAATGCTTCGATGTCACAGCCACGATCACCGTCCCGATTCTGTTCGAAGGGCGGCTTTCGGGGGTCTTGCATTCCCACACGACCCAGGCGGGCAGGCGGTTTACCCCGCGAGACCTCCACCGGCTCCAGATGCTCGCCGCCCAAGCGGCCATCGCCATCGAGAACGCCCGGCTCTACGACGAGATCCAGCGCTACGCCGCTGACCTCGAGGAGCGGGTGGCTGCCCGCACGGCGGAGCTCGCGGCGGCCAACGAGGAGCTCGCCGCCGCCTCCCGGCACAAGTCCGAGTTCCTCGCGAACATGTCCCACGAGCTCCGGACCCCCCTGAACGGGATCCTCGGGTTCGCCCAGATCCTCCAGGAGCAGGTCGGGGCCGCCCTGTCGGAGAAGCAGCGCCGCTACCTGGGCCACATCTACGGGAGCGGCCAGCACCTCCTCACCCTCATCAACGACATCCTCGACCTCGCGAAGGTGGAGGCGGGGAAGATCGCCCTCCAGCCCGAGCCCCTCCCGGTGGCCCAGACTCTGGAGGACCTCCTCGTCATCGCCCGGGGCCTGGCCAGCGAGAAGGGGCAGGTCCTCACGGCCGCCATTGCCCCCGACCTCCCCCCCCTCACGGCCGACCCCGTCCGGGTCAAGCAGATCCTGTTCAACCTCCTCTCGAACGCCGTGAAGTTCACCCCCGAGCAGGGCACCATGACGTTGACAGCGAAGCGGCATGACGGCGAGGTAACCCGGCACCCCAGCTCCCCGGCAGTTCCTCGAACTCGCCGTGACCGACACCGGGGTCGGCATCAAGGCGGGGGACCTCCCCAAGCTCTTCCACGAGTTCACCCAGCTCGAGACCACCCGTACGCAGGCGCACGAGGGCACCGGCCTTGGCCTCGCCCTCACCAAGCGCCTGGTCGAGCTCCACGGCGGCCGGATCTGGGCCGCCTCCCCGGGCGAGGGCCAGGGGAGCACCTTCACGGTGGTCCTGCCCCTGGGAGGGTTTCCCGCATGAGCCGCCAGCGCAACCGGGACGACCGCCTTGCTGCCTTCTTGCAGGCCAGCCAGGCCATGGCGTCGTCTCTGGACCTGGATCAAGTCCTGCGGACGGTCGTCGAGGCCGCCGCCGCCATTTCGGGTGCCCCCTTCGTCCGTCTATTTCTCCTGGAGGGCGCCCCCCCGATGCTGCACTGGCGGGTGGGAGTGGGCCTCTCTCCGGAGGGGGAGCCCAACCGCCCGATCCGGATCGGCGAGAGCTTCTCGGGGCAGGTGGCGGTCACCGGGCAGCCCCTGGCCGTGGCCGATTGCCGGGAGGACCCCCGCCTCCGGTTCCCCGAGCACATCCAGCGATACAGCCTCATCTCGTACCTGGGCCTGCCGGTGAAGACGGGCGACCGCCTTCTGGGTGTCCTCTGCTTCAATACGAATGCTCCCCATGTATACACGGAGGAGGAGATCTCCTTCCTAAACGCCTTCGCGCAGCAGGCTGCCATCGCCATCGAGAACGCCCGGCTGCACGAGGCAACCGAGAGGGAGCTGGCCGAGCGGATCCGGGTCGAGGAAGATCTCCGGCAGAGCGAGCAGACGAGACGCCTGGCCCAGGAAAATGCGACCATGGCGGAGCTGGGTCGCATCATTAGCTCCACCCTGAATATCGAGGAGGTTTACAAGAGCTTTGCTGCCGAAGTTCGGAAAATCCTCCCCTTTGACCGCATTCTCATCAACCACATCGAGCCCGACAAGGGTCTCGTCCGGAATCTGTTCATTGCGGGGGAGACTATCCCGGGCCGGACGGCATCCGACTCCTACCCCCTGGAGGGATCCGGCATTGCCGAAATGGTCCGCACCCGCGCCAGCCTGCTCATCCAGACGGATGACTTCCGAGAATATGCGGACAGATTTTCGGGCCTCGTCTCGACGTTTAAAGCGGGCTTCCGGTCGATCCTGAACGTGCCCCTCTTTGCCCAAGCCCAGGTCATCGGGGGGTTGCTCCTGCGGTCGCGCCAGGCCAATGCATACACCGACCGGGATATCCGACTGGCCGAGCGCATCGCCGACCAGATCGCTGGGACTGTGGCCAACGCCCAGCTCTACGCGGAGAACGTCCGCCTCTACGAAATGGCTCAGCAGGAGATCGTGGAGCGCCGGCAGGCCGAGGAGACCCTCACACTTCGCACGCGCCATCTTGAGGCTGTCCGGAGCATCAGTGAGGAGATCGCGCGGGAGTTGGACCTCTCGAGGGTGCTCGACTTGGTTGTTCAACGGGCCGTCGCCCTCGTGGGGGCGAAATCCGGCAGCATCCGACTCTGGGACAACCAGCGGCAACTGCTCATGCGCGTGGCTTGGACGGGCAGCGCCCAGCACGCGCCGACAGTGCCCTTGGGGCTCGGCGAAGGTGTGCCAGGGGCCGCCGCACAGCAGCGCCGCGGGCTCATCGTCAATGACTTCCGCACCTCCGCGTATGCCATCCCGGCCGTCCTCCAGGGGACCATGCACACCGCCGTGGTTGCCACTCCCTTGCTGTTCGGGGATCGGCTCGTGGGTGCGCTGGCGATCACCCGGGATGCGTCTGATCCACCCTTCGCGGACGCGGACCTCGAAATTCTTAACCTCCTCGCCCCCCACGCCGCCATTGCCATCGAGAACGCCCGGTTGCACGGGCAAGCGCTCCGGCGGAGCGATGAGACGATTGCGCTGCTTCGGACCACGCACGCGGTCATGAGCGGGCTGGATCTCAACGTCAGTCTCCAGCGGATCCTCGAGGAGGCGGGGCCCATGGCCGGGACGCCGCACGTCAAGATCCTGCTGGTGGACGAGAATGCGGGGGTCCTCCGGCTTGCCGCCACGTCGGGAGTGCCGATGCCCGCCGAATTTCAGGTGGCGATAGGGACCAGTTTTTCCGGCACTGTAGCGGCCACCGGGAGGCCCTTGTTCGTCGCGGATACGCAGACCGACCCCCGGAACCTGTTCCGGGATCGCGATCGGGAGGAAGGAGTCCGTACCTATCTCGGCTTGCCCATCCGGAGAAGGAGCAAGGTCCTCGGGGTCTTGATTTTCAACACGGCGCAGTCCCGATCTTACAGCGAAGAGGAGATCGGGTACCTGGAGGCGTTCGCCGACCAGGCCGCCATCGCCATCGAGAATGCCCGCCTCTACGAGGAAGTGCAGCGGCACGCCGGCGAGCTGGAGACCCGGGTGAAGGAGCGCACCTCCGAGCTGGAGGAGGCCCTCCGGGTGAAGGCGGAGTTCCTGGCCCGGATGTCCCACGAACTGCGGACGCCGCTCAATTTTGTCCTCGGCTTCGCCAACCTGCTCAAAGAGCAGACCGCCGGGCCTCTCACGGACAAGCAGATGCGATTCGTGGACCGGATCGAGTTCGGCGGGCGGCACCTGTTGGCGCTGGTCAGCGACCTCCTGGAGTTGTCCCAGGTCGAAATGGGCCAGGAGGAGCTGCGGCTGGAGCAGTTCCTGCTGGTCCCGCTCCTTGAAGAGGTCGTGGAGATCCACGCGGTGCCGGCGGGCCAGAAGCGGCACGTGATCGAGGTCGAGTGCCCGCCGGCGCTCTCCGTCGTCGCAGAGCGCCGCCGGCTCCTGCAGATTCTCAGCAACCTCGTGAGCAATGCCGTGAAGTTCACCCCGGAGGGCGGGCGGATCACGGTGACGGCCCGCCAGGTGGCGGAAGACCGGAGACCGGAGACCGGCGTCCCCCCCGGGCCCCCGGCCCCCGTCCCCTGGGTGGAGCTCGCCGTCACCGACACCGGCATCGGGCTGGCGCCGGAGGACGTGGAGCGGATCTTCGTGGGCTTCGAGCAGGTAGACGGGTCCTCGACCCGGCGGTACGAGGGCGCGGGCATCGGGCTGGCGCTCGTCCGGACCCTGGTCAACCTCCACGGCGGCCAGGTGTGGGCGGAGAGCGCGGGCCTCGGGCAGGGGTCCCGGTTCGTCGTCCGGCTGCCTGTCCTGGCAGTGCCGTCTGCCAGGCGCGTCCTGGTGGTGGAGGATGAGGCACCGGTCGCGCGGCTCCTCGCGATCTTCCTCCGCGACGCCGGGTATGCGGTGGAGGTGGCGGGAACGGGGGGCGAGGCGGTCGCGCGGCTGCACGTGCAGCCCCCGGACCTCATCGTCCTGGATCTCGCCCTCCCGGACATGGACGGCTGGGAGGTCCTGAGAACCGTGCGGGCGCGCGCGCGGACCCGGGCTCTCCCGGTGGTGGTCCTCACGGGGCTCGGGCCGGAGCAGGCCGCGCAGGCGGCTGCCCGGGGCGCCGACGAGTTCCTGACCAAGCCGGTCTCGCCGACCGTCCTGACCGGGGTGGTGAAGACGCTGGTGGCCCGGGCCAGGGAGGCCGCGCACGTGCCGCCGCTCGCGGGGACGGGGGGCTGGCAGGCGATGGCGGAGGAGACGGGAGGGGCGGGGGGGGGGAGGACGTGACGCCGCCTGAGGGCAAAACATCCCCTGGCGTCCAGCCCAGCCGGATCGTGGTCGTCGAGGACAATCCGGTGAACCGGGAGTTCATGCTGGCCTTGCTCGAGGGGGAGGGGTACGAGGTCCTCACGGCGCAGACGGCGGAGGCCGGGGTGGCCCTGGCCCGGCACGAGCGACCCGCCATCATCCTGATGGACATCCAGCTGCCGGGCACAAGCGGGTACGAGGCGACCCGGCAGCTCAAGGCGGACCCAGCCACGGCCGCCATCCCCATCGTAGCGGTGACTGCCCTGGCCATGCGAGGGGAGGAGGCCAAGGCCCGGGCGGCCGGCTGCGACGCCTTCGTGACCAAGCCCGTGAACACCCAAACCCTTCGCGCCACGCTGCGGCGGCTCCTGGCACATCCGGGCGGCGTCCACGAATGAGACAGGTGGCGCACTGCCTGCGAGGGCCGGCAGGCCGGTCCCACACCACAGAGGAGGCTCCTGATGGCGCACCGCATTCTGGTCGTGGATGACGAGCCCGTGAACCGGGAATTGGAAGAGGCTGTCCTTGCGTCGGCAGGTTACGAGGTCAGGCTCGCCCCGGATGGCCCGGCTGCCCTGGCGCTGGCACAGGCGGATTCGCCGGACCTCGTCCTGCTCGACCTCCTCATGCCGGGGATGCACGGCCAAGAGGTCTGCGAAAAGCTGAAGGCGGACCCACGAACCGCTGACATCCCGGTGATCGTCGTGACAGCCGTTGCCCGGGCTGCGACCAAGGAGGCCCTGCTGACGAGCGGGGCCGACGATTTCGTCACCAAGCCGTTCCGGCCCGGGGATCTCCTCGGCCGGGTCGAGGCCATGCTGAAGGTCCGCAGCATCCGCCGGGAGCTCGACCGCACCCTGGCCTACCTGCACGAGCTCGAGGCGGTTCGCCATACCCATCGGCGGGCGGTCCTGAGCGAGGCCGGGGGTGCCCAGACCCTGACGGCTCCGGCGGCCATTCCCGTGCTCCTCGTGGACGATGAAGCTCTCACCCGGGACTTCTACGGGGACCTCCTGACCTCCCACGGTTTCCAGGTCTTCCTCGCCGCATCCGGCCCGGAGGGGCTGGCCCTGGCCCACCAGCACCGGGTCGAAGCGGTGATCCTGGACATCATGATGCCCGAGATGTCCGGCCTCGAGGTCCTGGAGCGGCTCCGCAGGGAGCAGCCCGATCTCCCCGTCATCATGCTGACCGCCGCCCCCACCTCCCTGAACGCCATCGCCGCCCTCAAACTGGGGGCGTTCGATTTCATCGTGAAGGGGCTGGATCACAGCCTGGTGGTCCTGGCGGCCCATCGGGCGATCCGGCACCGCCAGGAGGGTCTGCAACAGAAAAACGAGATCGCGCGCCTGCGCGCCCGCGTGGCGGAACTCGAGGCCCGGCGGGGCTAAGTCCCTCGCAGAGAGAGGTCCCTCATGGCGAACGCATCCTGCTCGATGTGCAGATGCCGGGAATGGACGGGTACGTGGTCTGCCGAACGCTGCGCCGGTCGCCCCGCACCCGGCGGGTTCCGGTGGTCATGCTCACCGCCACGGATGATGTAGCGCTGAACCGCAAGGCCTATGCGGCCGGCGCCGACGCCTGCACATCCCCAAGCCATTTCGGGGAGAGGCCCTCCTTGCCGTCTTGGATACCGCCCTGGGGCGGCGACCCAGCCATTGAGCGGACCCAGCCGGGGTCCCTTCGCAGGGCCGCGGGCGAGCGGCCTCCAGATCTCTCGGAACATCCAATCTTGTGAGGCGGGATCTGTTTCACTCTCTGCGGTGGTCGGAGCCTTCGGTACTGCCCTCTCGAGGATCATTGGGAGCGCTCTTTGCCTGCCTCAGAAGTTTCCGAGAAACCCCTTCCACCTGGCTCTGGTACCAGCCCCCAGAGTGTCTGTTTAACAATAGATCATATTCAATTATGTGTATTGGTTATCAAATAGTTATAGAATATAGATAAACTACAGTATGATGTCTTATTCACGTGGAGCTTGGACAAGCCAGCGATCGAGAGTAAAGTCAAGGAGCCCAAATCCCGGGGCGACTATACAGCAAGGTGAGCGGCGAAGCGCCGGCTCCCGGGGCGGCGCGTCAGGTCCAGCGCGGCGGAGGGCGGGGCGCCCGCGATGCGGCCGAGTGCCTGGACGGAGACACTTGCACCCGGCGAGGAGCCGAAGAATGGATTACCAGAGCCTAGCAAAGAGGTTCTCGCTGGAAGGACAGACAGCGGTCGTGACCGGCAGTGCCAGAGGCATTGGAAAGGGATTGGCCATGGCGCTGGCGAGCGCCGGGGCGAATATCGTCGTGGTTGATCTCTTGGAGGAGGACGCGAAGAAGACGGCTGCGCTTCTCGGAGCGACGGCGGGGGTCAAGGCCTACCCCTATATCGCCGATTTGAGTCGGTCCCACCTGATCAAGAAGTATGTCAGCGACATCCTGGGGGAGTGCGGGAAGATCGACATCTTGATAAACAACGCCGGGATCCAGGTGCGGAAGCCGGCCCTGGAGGTCAGCCTGGAAGAATGGACCAGCGTCCTCACCATCCACCTCACCGCATCGTTCGCAATGGCGCAGGCGGTTGTCCCGGGAATGGAGAAACAGGGAGGGGGAAAGATCATCAACATTGCCTCCATCAACGGGGTCATCGCCGTTCCGAACACGATGGCGTACACGGCTGCCAAGAGCGGCCTGGCTGGCCTCACCCGCGCCATGGCGGTGGAGTGGTCGCCGTTCAAGGTGCGGACCAATGCGATCGGCCCGGGATACTGCCGGACAGAGCTCACGGAGAGGCTATTCCAGGATCCCCGGAAGAGCGAATGGGTCCTGAGCCGGATCCCAGCCGGGCGGTTGGCCGAGCCCGAGCACGACCTCGGGTACGTTGCCGTGTTTCTGGCTTCCGATGCGTCGGCTTACATCAATGGGCAGGTGATCTACGTTGACGGGGGATGGCTCGCGGCCTAGATTGTCGGGCGGACGAGACCCCGGTTCGGGTATCGGAGCTTTGGGCGATCTGTTCGGGAGAGGAAGCATGGCAAGCGCATCGACCGTCGAGGGAAAGATCGATCGCTATCGCCGGTTCTGGGATCGCGCCCCGGTGGAACGCCCGCTAATCGGATTCTCCGTCGGCGGATGGTTTCCGCTGTGGAATCGCTCCGCTGCATTCAGATCAATAAAGATGTGGGGAACGCCGCGATTGCGGAGATGATGCCGTACTTTCGGATGGTTCAGGCGAGCGGGCGGAGTCTCCTTGATTGCTTGAATCATGTTGAACTCGGCAGATGGCGACGCGCCGCTCTCCCGTCTTCGCGTGCCCGGCTGGCGCTTCCGGCGGTTCTGGGATAGTCTGATAGGCGAACACTGACGCCGTGCGCTTTCACTTCTCACCCTGCGGAGGAAGGTTCAATGAAATATCGGTTCCTCGGATCGTCCGGTCTGCTGGTTTCGCGCATCGCCCTCGGCACGCTCAACTTCGGGGCCCCGCAGTGGGGGTGCGAGTCGGCCGAGTCCTCGGCGATCCTGCGCTCATTCGTCGAGGGGGGCGGCAACTTCATCGACACGGCCAACGTCTATGCGGGCGGGGCGGCTGAAGAGATCGTCGGGCGCTTTCTGCGCGAGGTGCCGCGCGAGCAGATCGTCCTGGCCTCCAAGGCCTCGATGCCGGTGGGAAGTCAGCCCAACCTCTTCGGCGCCTCGCGTAAGCACATCCTCGCCGCCTGCGAGGCCAGCCTGCGGCGCCTCCAGACCGACTACATCGACCTCTACTACCTTCACGGGCCCGACCCGGTGACGCCCCTGGAGGAAACCCTGCGGGCCTACGACGACCTCGTCCGGCAGGGTAAGGTGCGCTACATCGGCGTGAGCAATCTGTTCGGCTGGCAGATCGCCACGGCGACGGGGATCGCCCTCCGGTTCAGCCTCGCGCCCCTGGTGGCAGGGCAGTATATCTACAGCCCCATTCATCGAGAGCTGGAGCAGGAGGTAATCCCGGCTGCCGTGGCCGGCGGGATCAGTCTCACCTGCTACGGTGTCCTCGGCGCCGGACTCCTGGCCGGGAAGTACAAGGGAATGGCCGAGCCGGCCAAGGGATCGCGGATGCAGCTTCGGATGCAGATGGACGGGGGCCGTTTCTGGCACCCACGGGGTCACCAGGCCGCGCAGGCCATCCAGGCCGTCTCCGAGCGGACGGGAGTCCCCATGGCTCGCCTCGCCATCGCTTGGCCCCTGGGCCGGAAGTTTGTGAGTGCGGTGGTCCTGGGAATCAGCACGCGCGGACAGATGCTGGAGAACCTGGCGGCAGGGGACTGGGACATGCCGCGGGAGGACTGGAAGGCCATCGAGGCCGCCACCCGGCCGGCCGAGGACAATCTCACCTGGTTCAACCGGCAGAACTACCAGCGGGTCCTCGACGCCGCCGAGTTTCACGACGAGCGCATCGAGCTGCTGTAAGCGGGGCGGCTGGCGGGCAGCCATTCTTCCTGGAATCTCCGCTCGGCTCGCGGATCTGCTTCCCGCACACGGCCTCCCTCTTTTGTGCGAGCCCCCGTCAAATCCGGAGCTACCTGTAAGACGGGGGCTCGCTCGTTTGGCCTACTGCTTGCCCAAGAGCGACCGAGTCCCGCCCCCAGTGCGGAATGGCCTCTGATCAGTGCCTCACGCAATCTCCTCCAGCGATCGGCCCCGTCCCTCGATGCCCCACACGACCTCCATCAGCGCGCCGGCCAGCAGCACGAGGCCAGTGACGAGGAAAGCCAAGGTCAGGCCTGACCGCAGCATGGCCGTCAGGGCCACCGGGCCGATCATGGCGCCGATTCGACCGAACGCCACGGCCGATCCGATGCCCGAGGCCCGGACCGTGGTTGGGAAGATCTCGGTTGTGGTGATGTACACCACACCGGCCGCCGCAAACGCAAAGAAGTACATCACCGCAATCATGGTGACAAAGAGGCCGCGGGTCAGCAGATGCTCGCTGGCGACCACGCCGACGAGGATCGCGATCAGGCCGGCCAGCCCGTAGGAGGCGATGACCGCCTGGCGCCGGCCCCACGCATCGGCGAGCCAGCTCATTACAACCACCCCGATCGTCCCGAGGCCGGTCAGGAACATCAGGGCCAGCGGGACCATTTTGGGCTCGTAGCTATACGTCCTGACCAGAATGATTGGGATCAGTGAGAAGGCGGCGTAGTAGGGGAAAGCCTGGCTGAAGTTGAGGACCCAGGCCAGGGCGACCTGGTGGGGATAGTGCCGGATGAGCCCGACGTAATGGCTGAAGAACGAGGTGCGGGGGGCGGCGACGACGGTCACCGGCGCCGCGACGCGGGGCAGGGTGGTCAACCCGTGCTGGGAGCGTGCCGCCGCTTCGAAATCGCGCGTGATAGCCTCCGCCTCTTCCCCGCGGCCCTGCGACAAGAGCCAGCGCGGCGATTCCGGGAGATGGCGCCGCACGATGGCGACAAAGACCGCGATCAGGGCGCCCAGCAGGAAGGCCACGCGCCAGCCGATCTCCGGCGGCAGCATCGTCAGCGCAAAGAGCGTGGTGACCGAGGCCAGGACGGTGCCGAGATCCCAGGTTGCCGGCATCAGCCCGGACATGAAACCGCGGCGTTTCGACGGGATGAATTCCTGCACCGCCGAGTTCACCGCCCCGTACTCGCCGCCGACCCCGAACCCGGTCACAAGCCGAAACAGGGCCAGCGAGCCGTAGTTCCAGGCGAAGGCGCTGGCCACGGTGAAGATGGAATAGATCAGCAGCGTCAGGACGAACAGGCGCTTGCGTCCCAGCGTGTCCGCCATGTAGCCGAAGACGTAGGCGCCGCCGAACATCCCCACCAGGAAGATTGACAGCAACGACGAGGCCTGCACCGCGCTCATGTGCCAGAGCCGTACAAGCGTGCCGAGCACCGATCCATACACGGATACCTCGAATCCGTCGAGTACGAAGGCGATGCCTAAAATAAGCACGATGCGGAGGTGGATGCGCGACCAGGGCAGACGGTCCAGCCGCGCGGGAATGTCCGACCGGGTGCTCTGGCTGCCTGCTGCGCCGGCGCTGCTGGGAACCTGGGATGCCGTCATGGCGGTCTCCTTAGGCCTCGGCCGACGCCCGTGCGGCCGCGGCAAACTGCTCGAGGATGGCGAGCCCGCTGCTGGTGCCGATGCGGGTCGCACCCTCCTTCAGAATGGCGGCGACAAGCGGCCACGAGGAGACGCCGCCGGCCGCCTTGATGCCCGTGTGAGGTTGGAGCACGGAACGTAACAGCCGCACGTCGTCCGCCGATGTCCCCCGGAGGTTGAGGCCTTTGAACCCGGTCGAGGTCTTGACAATATGGGCACCGCCGCGCTCCGCCGCGACCGCCGCCGCGACCGCCTGCTCGCCGGTCAGCAGCGGCATTTCGATGATGGTCTTCAGCAGGACGTTGTCCGGCAGCACCGCCCGGACGGTGCTCACCTCGCGCGCTACGGCATCGGCATCGCCCATACGGGCGGCGGCGATGTCGATCACCATGTCGATCTCGTCGGCGCCACGCTCGATGGCGTCACGCGCCTCGGCGCGCTTGACAGCGGAGACATCCGCCCCCAACGGGAAACTGATCACCGTTGCCACCTTGGTGCGGCTGCCTGTGGTGATCCGGCGCGCAACGGCGACCATATTTGGCAGGATGCAGACGCAGCCGAACCGGCGCTCGACGGCGGTGGCGACAAAGTCCTCGAGGTCGCCCCGCTTCACGCCTAGCCCGAGCTGGGTCTGGTCGATTAGGGCTGCGAGCTCATCGATGGCCTTGGGAAACATAGTATTCCTCCCACGCTCAACTCTCGACACCCATCACCGCAAATGGCGAGCTGGTGGCAATGCGAGTGGCACCGGCCTCGATCATCGCCATCGCATCCTGATGGGTGCGCACCCCACCCGATGCCATGACACGCAGATCGTTGCCGAATCGCTGCTTGATCGTGCGAACATGCGCCGGCGTGGTGACGTAGCCGTACCCCGGGTTCGTCTTCAGGAACGTGATACCGGCATCGAGAATTAACTCGGCGGCACGCAGGGCCTCGTCTTCACTCAGAACGGCCGAGTAGTAGATTACCTTCACGGTGTGTGTGCTCGCCAAGATCCTCGCCGCCCTGAGCTCATCCGCAACCTTGCTGAGGTCGTTCGATCGGAAGGCGGAGAGATCCATCGCCAGATCGAGCTCATCCGCGCCATCCGACAAGGCCTGTGCCATCTGGACCAGCTTGCCCTCCGTCGTCATGCCGCCGAGCGGGTAGGAGATGACCGTCACCACGTTCTGTCCGCGGGGATGGAAGTACTCCGCGGCAGAACGGAGATAGCGCGGCTCGACCATGACCGCCGCCAGCCGGTAGGGTGCCAGCTTCCGATAGAACGCGTCCATCTCGGCGAGTGTCGCTGCCGGCCTGCTGGCAATCGATGCATCGATCATCATGGCCAACTGGGAGACGGAAATCTCGTCCATCCCGTATCCTCCTTGCCGCGTGGATGTGCGGCATGCGAACGTCGGGCCCGGGAGCAAACGCGACTGCCCGACCGCTCCGCCGACGGTCTCATTAATCGAAGGCAATCCGGCGGACCCGGCCTGTTGCGGCTATGCATGCGCACCAACGGCCGCGGGCCCTAGATACAGAGGGGCTCCGTCAGCGACGAGGTTGACACCGACAACCCCTATGGGACCGGATTCCCCGGGAGTCAGGTCCCTGTTGTGGAGGGTCTTTAGATCGGGAGTGGGATTGGAAGGGCGAAGGCAACCCCCGGCCATACGGAGCCCCCTCCAAGGAGGCCTAACCAGGGAACGCTCCGGTTGGTGAAGAAGACGCGTCGCAGCAAAATAGTTAGGCTCCACCTACCACCGGCGGATTGGCCAGTCAAGCAAAAAAAGCATATTATTCCGACACCTCGAAGTTCGACCTTAGGGGCATGTAGCAGTACGGCAGCCGGACCGTACAAGAACTGGGAAAGGGCATCCCCTCTTTCCTCTTGACAGCCGCTTTGAGCCCGCCGGATACTCTGACGCGTTTGGGGGGCGTGGTCTGTATGGGGCTGCGGGGCTGACCGGGGCCGGCGAGGAGTCCTGTGCGGGCGGGCTGATCACCCGCGTCGGGGGCCGCGAGGCGAGCGGACCGCACGGGATCCCCGAGTTGGGCGGAGGGCCCGCGGCCGTTTTGGGGATCACGCTTTCCCTGTCCGCGGAGCTCGATGACAGCATTGTGCGGTCGGCTCGGTATATCGTCGAGCCGGGAGAGGAGAGCCATGAAACGAAAGACGGTCATCCGGATAGGCATCGCGGCGGTCCTCCTGGTAGGGCTGGCGGTGGGTTCGGCCATGGCGCAGGCCCCCGTGACGATCGATTTCTGGGGCGGCTGGACTGGGCCGGACCGCGGGGTCATGGAAAAACTGGTGAACCAGTACCAGACCGAGAATCCCGGCGTGAAAGTGAACCTGTTCACCGTCCAATGGACGCCCCTCTTCGATCGCTTCCTCACCTCGTTCCGCAGCGGAGAAGTGCCGGATGTCCTGGCGATGCACGTGCAGGACATCGCCACGTTCGCCAGCAGGAATCTCCTCCAGCCTGTCGCAAAGGACGCCGAGAACGCCGGGCTCAAGTCCGACCAGTTCGCCCAGACCGCCTGGAACGGCACCTTCTGGAGCGGCATTCAGTACGCCTTTCCGCTGGATCTGCACATGCACGCGATCTTCGTCAATCTCGACATGTTCAAAGCGGCGGGTCTGGACCCCAACAAGCTGCCGACGACCGGTGCCGAGCTGATCGCCGCGGCGACGAAGCTCACCGTCGATCAGAACGGCAAGCATCCGGGTGAGAGCGGCTTCGATGCGACGAAGGTCAAGCAGTGGGGCTTTGGGATAAACTCGAATCACCACGGCTTCTACTACTTCTATGCCCTCCTGGCACAGCAGCACGCCTCCTTCCTCGATTCGGCGGGGACGAAGGTGGCCGTGGACACGGCCAAGGGGGAGCGCGCCTGGCAGTGGCTGCAGGACCTCGTTTACAAGTATAAGGTTGTTCCCCAGGGAGAGACGAACGCCTTCCAGGACTGGGTAACCGGCCGGGTGGCAATGGCCGTGGACGGTCCGTGGCAGTTGCCGGCCGCCCAGGAGTCGGCCACCTTCGCCTGGGGCACCGCCACCTTCCCGAACGTGTTCGGGACACCGGCCACCTGGGGCAGCGGCCATGTCCTCACGCTGCCGGTGAAGAACGACCCGGCCAAGCGCCAGGCGGCGCTGAAGTTCGTCGCGTGGCTCCTCCACAATTCCGCCGGCTGGGGGACCTCCGGCAACATCCCGGCAAACCTTGCCGCCCGGCAGACGCAGGAATTCAAGTCATTGCCGGGCCGCACGGCTTTCGTGAACTCGCTCCCGTTCGTCGTGTTCCTGCCCGATATCCCGAAGACGAACCAGGTCTTCTCGGCCGCCGGCCCCAGCCCGATTGTGGTCGCGGCGCAGAGCGTGATCTTGAAGGACGCGCCCGTCTCCCAGGTGCTCAAGCAGCTGATCGATGGCGTCAACCAGATCCTGGCGACACCTTAAGGGCGCGATGCGCGCGAGGCATCCGGGAGGCCCGGCCGTTGCGGCGGCCGGGCCTCCGTAATCCAGACCACGAAAGGGACCCGGCGTGATCGAGAAGGCGAGGGCATCGACACGGCGCGCCGCGCGGCGCGGCGCCTCATCCCGCTGGTATGGCGGGGCCACCCCCTGGATCTTCCTGGCGCCCTTCCTCACCGCATTCATCCTTTTCCGCCTGGGCCCTGTCATCGGGGGCTTCTTCATCAGCCTGACCAGATGGGGAATCGTCGGGTCGCCGACGTGGGTCGGGCTTGCGAACTACCGGGCACTCCTGCGCGATCCGCTGTTTCATACCTCGCTGATCAACACGCTCTTCTTCGTGCTGCTCACCGTCCCGGCGATGGTGGCGCTCAGCCTGGGGCTGGCCCTCCTCGTCAACATGCCGATGGCCCCGAGGATCTTCGCGCGCACCTCCATCTTCCTGCCGTACGTCGTGATGGCGGCGGTGGTGGGGGTGATCTGGAACTGGATGCTCGACTCCAACTTCGGGCTCGTCAACTACGCGCTCAAGCTAGTTGGCCTGGGACCGTACCGCTGGCTCACCGATTTTAATCTGGCGATGCCCGCAGTCGCCGGGGTCACGATCTGGTGGACCGTCGGCTTCAACATGATTATCTACCTCGCCGGCCTGCAGGATGTTCCGCGCGAGCTCGAAGAGGCGGCCATGATCGACGGGGCGGGCTCGTTGGCCGTGCTGCGCCACGTCACCCTGCCGATGCTCACCCCCACGACGTTCGTGGTGCTGATGCTCACCACGATCAATGCGGCGCAGGTCTTCGACCAGATCTATGTCATGACCGGCGGAGGGCCGGGGACATCGACCCTCACGCTCGTCCAGTATCTCTATTATCAAGCGTTCCAGTCCTTCAATCTCGGCTACGGTTCGGCCGTGGCCTACTTCGTCTTCGTCCTGCTTGCCGTGTTCGGCATCATCCAGCTGCGGCTTGTCCGCCAGCAGGTGACGTCGTGAGCCCGTCCATGCGCAGGCGATCCTGGCAGGCCGCGGCCGCGCTCGCAATGATCGCGGTCGGCATTGCGTTTCTTCTCCCGATCCTGTGGATGCTCATCACGAGCGTGAAGCCGGAAGGCCAGATCATGCGCTACCCGCCGGAGTTCATCCCCCGGCAGATCACCGCGGAAAACTTCGCGAGCGTCTTCCGGCGATTCGCCTTCGGGCGCTGGGCGTTCAACAGCTTTGTGGTCGCGGCGGTCGCCACCTTCCTGGTCGTGCCGGTGGATGCGCTGGCCGGCTACGCGCTCGCGCGCATGCGCTTTCCGGGCCGGAATGCGCTCTATCTGCTGATCCTTTCGATGCTGATGGTGCCGCTCCAGGTCACCGTCATCCCGCTCTTCATCGGCTTCGTCGATGTCAACATGCTCAACACGCATTGGGCGCTGATCCTGCCTACCGTGGCGAACGTGACCGGCGTCTTTCTCCTCCGCCAATTCTTCGTGTCCGTCCCGGTCGAGCTGGAGGATGCCGGCCGTATCGACGGCACGAATCAGTTCCAGCTGTGGTGGTTCGTGATGCTGCCCCTGGCCCGGCCGGTCATGGCCACCGTGGCCATCATCACGTTTATGTCCTCGTGGAACAACTTCCTCTGGCCGCTGATCGCGATCAGCAATGACTCCACCAGGACGCTCCCCGTGGGCATCGCGCAGTTCATGGGCGCCAGCAGCGGCGCCAGCGGCTCGGCGCCGACGTACGGCATGCCGACGGCGGCGGCGGCCATGGCCACCGCGCCGGCCGTGCTGGTCTTTCTGGGCCTGCAACGCTGGTTCGTGCGCGGGATCACTTCCACGGGAATCAAGGGATGACGAGACGCGCCACGCCGGTCAGCCCGGAAAAGGGCTCGATGACGCTCACCGTCTCTTCCCCCCAGCGGATCCTCCGAGAGCCATTCGATCCACCCGCATGCCACGGCATTACGCTCGCCCGCCTCGGCGAGAGCCGGCTTCTGGCAGTATGGTACGCCTGCTCGTTTGAGACTTCCTCGGATACCGTGCTCGTGGCGGCGGAGCGGTCCGGCGGCGGAACGTGGTCGACCCCGCGCGTGATCGTCGACATCCCCCTGACCGCCGTCGGCAACCCCGCCCTGTGGCGCGACGGCGGGGGGCTGCACCTGGCGTACGTCATCCTCGATCGCGAGGAATGGACCAGCGCGCACATTGTCGCCTCCGATTCCAGTGACGGCGGCTCGACGTGGAGCGGGCCGCGGCTCCTGCACGAGCGCGAGGGCCTCATGGTCCGCAACCGGCCCCTGGTCACGCCTGGCGGTGCGATCTTGCTGCCGGTCTACGACGAGAAAAGCTGGGCGCCGCTGGTGCTCCGCAGCCAGGACGGCGGCGTGAGCTGGCGTCTCTTCGGAGACACCACGGCGCGCGGCGTGGCGCTGCAGCCGGCCCTGGCGCTGGCGCCGGACGGGAAGATCCTGATGCTCTCCCGCGGGCGCAAGGGCCGCGCCTTGGCCTCGTGGTCCGCCGACGAGGGGAGGTCCTGGACGGCATCCCGCCCTCTCGATATGCCCAATCCGAACAGCGGGCTGGACCTCGTCAACCTTCCCGACGGGTCGATCCTCGCCGCTTACAACCATTCTTCGACCGATCGGCTGCGCCTGGATCTGGCCGTCTCCCGGGACGGCGGGGCCCACTGGTCTGATCCGATGCCGGTCGCAGTCACGACCAATGGGGAGCTGTCCTACCCCTGCCTGCTGCTCGCCGACGGTCGGCAGGTTCACCTTGCCTACACCGTGAATCGGGTCAACTTCCACTATCACGGGATTGAGATTCCCGCGGACGCGAGTGATGAGCCCTGATCCGAATGTACGCTCTCGCCAAGATTGCCATTTCCAGTATGCAGCAGACAGAAGTCAGAGGTTTCGGCTTGACGAGGGTCTCGACAGAGGGGTAGCCTCCTGGCCACCGAGAGCCCGGGCCGCGGGAGGCCCGATTTCCAACACCGCTAGAGGCGCGGCTAGGGCGGCGCCGATGACACAGAGGAGAGGCGATGACCTTTCGACCGAAAGTACTGATCAGCGTTGGAAAGGTGAACTTCCCGCCGGATGTCGCGGACGCGCTCGCCGACGTCGCCGATGTCCAGTTCGTTACGGGCGATTACGGGGCGCAGCGCATAGACACGCAGGCGGTTGTCGTCGGCGGAGAGCAGGTGAACGAAGGGTATCTGGCCCAGGCGCCGCAACTCAAGATCGTGGCCCGATTTGGCGTGGGGTACGATGCGGTGGATGTCGCGGCCTGCACCCGCAGACGGGTGTACGTGGGGCACACGCCGGACATCTTGAGCGCCGCCGTGGCGGACCTCGCCTGGGCGCTCATCCTTGCCTGGATGCGGCGCATCGCGGAGGGGGACCGCTTCGTCCGGACGGAGTGGGGGAAGCGTCAGTCGGCCTTTCCGTTCGGATGGGACCTCAGCGGAAAGACAGTGGGATTCCTTGGCGTCGGGCGGATCGGCGCCGAGGCGGCAAAGCGCGGATTCGGCTTCGGGGTGACCATGATCTACCACGACGTGATCCGGCGCCCCGACCTGGAGCAGAGCTACCGCCTCGAGGCGGTGAGCTTCCCGGAGCTGCTCCATCGCTCGGAACGTCCTGTCGGTGCACGTCCCGCTCCTGCCCTCCACCGCCAAGCTGCTCGGGCGTGAGGCGTTTCAGCAGATGAAGCCGTCGGCCATCGTGATCAACACGAGCCGGGGGGGCGTCATCGACCAGGCGGCGCTGGCGGAGGCCCTCGAGCAGGGGCGGATCGCCGGGGCGGCGCTCGACGTGTTCGAAAAGGAGCCGTTGCCGCTCGACGACCCCCTGCTCAAAGTCCGGAACCTCATCCTGACGCCGCACTGCGCCTCCGCCACCTGGGAAACCAGACGAAAGATGGCGGAACGATGCGCCGAGAACGTGCGCGCGTGCGTCACAGGTCGGCGCCCGCCCTTTGTCGTCCCCGAACAGAAGGAGTGCACGTTCTAGCCCCATTCCTAGGATATCTCACCGCCAAGGCGCCAAGAAGGGCACGGACTTTGGTGCCTTGGTGTCATGGCGGCTGAGCAGTTCTTTCGGTTCAAAGTCAGCTTCATCTTGAAGATGCCTTGCTGGCAAGGCGCCTGGCAGGCCATGGCCGGACGAGGAGAGGTGTCTCCATGCCATGGATCGATTCCTCCTTCGGGGTGCCTCGTGAGAGTCAGGGCACCGCACAGTCCTCCATTCGGCAAGGGAAGGAGTTGTGTGCATGCGGGCGCTAACCGGCATACGCGTCCTGGACCTCTCCCGGTTTGTCGCGGGTCCGTTCTGCTGCCAGATCCTGGGAGATCACGGGGCAGATGTGGTCAAGGTTGAGAAGTCCGACGGCGAGCCGTCCCGCCGGATGCCTCCCTTCCTCAAAGAGGAAAGTCTCTACTTTTTTGCCTATAACGGCAGCAAGCGCAGCATCACCCTCAACCTGCGCTCGGAGGCGGGCCTGCGCCTGCTGCGGCAGATGATCCTGAGGGCGGATGTCGTGGTGGAGAATTTCCGGGCGGGCACCATGGAGAAGATGGGGCTGGACTATGCCGGGCTTGCGCGCGAGCATCCGCCGCTCATCCTGGTCTCGATCTCCGGGTTCGGCACCGAAGGCCCCTACGCCGAGCGTCCCGCCTTCGACGAGATCATCCAGACCATGAGCGGGCTGGCCAGCCTGACCGGCGAGGCGGCTGGCCCCCCGCTGCTCACGGGGACCTATGTGGCCGATTTCTTGACCGGGGTGTATGCGGCGCTGGGAGCGGTCTTGGCGGTGCAGGCGCGGGCACGGAGCGGGTGCGGACAGTGGGTCCGCATGAACCTGTTCCAGTGTCTGGTCTCCATCCTGAATACCACGGTCAGCCGCTACCTCGCTCTCGGGCAGGCGCCGTTCCGGCAAGGGAACCGGAACCCGCTGATCGCGCCGGGAAATCTCTATCGGGCGCGGGACGGCTTCGTGACCATCGAATGCCTCACGCAAGAGATGTGGGAGAATCTGGGTCGGGCCATGGGACGCGAAGATCTCTTGCAGGATCCCCGATTCAGGGATGTTCTCAGCCGGCAGCAGCATGCCGAGGCGCTGGACCGGGAGATCGGGGCGTGGATCGGCGACAAGAGCCAGGAGCAGGCGCTCGCCCTCCTGCACCAGCGCGGGGTGCCGAGCGGCCCCGTCCTGGACATTCCGGCACTCGTCAATCATCCCCAGTTCACGGCCAACCAGATGGTCGCCGAGGTGGATGTGCCGGGGTTGGGCAGTGTGCCCCTCCTGGCTCCGCCCATTCATATGGACGGGGACGCGGCGGCCGTGCGCGGGCGCCCTCCCGGACAGGGGGAACACACGGAAGCAGTCCTCGGCGAATGGCTGGGCCTCACGGCGAGCGAGGTGGGGCGATTGCGGGCGGCGGGTGCCCTGTGACGGGACGGCCGTGTGCCCGGGGCGGGCTTTCGTCGGTCCTCCGGTGAGGGAAAAGAGGAAGAGTGGGAGGAAGCCATGCCAATTCAGCGAGCCGCGGTTTTGAAGCCGTATACTTGGGACTGCATGCCGATTGGAGAGGAGTTCGGTCCCGTGGAGGGAGTCGTCTCCGAGCTGAAGCTCAAGACCCACGCGTTTGCCGTGGACGATTACGGCGTGTGGTACTTTCAGGCGTCGCCGTTCGGGAACCGGATCGGGCACCCCACATTGCTGGCCACGGATATCCTGATGCTTTTCACCCTCAACTACGATGCCAGTCCGCCCACATTCCAGGGGGGACTCCACACCCGGAACGAGATGGAGTTCGTGCGGCCCGTGTTCGTGGGGCAACGCGTGACGATCACGGGACGGACCACGGAGAAGTACCGGAAGCGAGAGCAGAACTACCGTGTGCTGGAGGGCGAGGTGCGGGACGAGGCGGCGCGGGTGTGTCTGCGCGTCCGGGCCACCGAGACGGTGGGGTTGTCGCCGAGCACGCCGGTAGGGAAAGGGCTGGGCACCCCGCCGCCCGATGCCATCACCGGCGAGGTCCCGCCGGGATCTCCCGTCGTCACACGGGGCACCCGGTGGACTCCTCTGGGGGCGGCCCTGCCGTACCTGGTCAAGCATACCTCACTGGAGCAGAGCGTTCTCTACTCGGGTTTCCCCCACGGATGGGCGGATGGCGGGGCCCGCAATATGTGGGTGAATATCCACACAGACCCCGAGATCGGCCGGCGGCACGGGCAGCCGGACGCCGTCGTGCAGGGCCTGTGCTCGGCAGCCTATATCTCTGAGATGTGCACGAGCTTTTTCGGGCCCTCCTGGCTCACCACCGGCCGGCTCTCCACGGTGTTCATCCGCCCGGTGATCGTGAGAGATGAGATTACCGCCTGCGGACTGCTGAAGCGAATGGAGCGGGAGGGGGATGGCCGGCGTCTTTGGCTGGATGTCTGGTGCAAGAACCAGCGCGGGGAGCTCGTCACGGTGGGACGGGCGAGCGCCCTGGTGGAATAGGCCGTTTCCATTGATCCGCGAATATGAGAGCGCCGCTCGAGCCCAGAGGCTGGAGCGGCGCATCCGCCTGCATCGAATCACCTGATGTTCTCATCACCGGTCGGGTGCGAGGTGCCTACTTGCCGGCATCTTGCCGGATCTCGCGGCTGATCTGATTCTCCTGTGGCGTGAAAAGTACGTGGTCGTATGTGCGAGTCCAAGCACTTACACCTAATCGACCAATCCGGTGATCTCGTACCGGAAACAGGCCCAGCCGAGCTCCGACTGGGTCGGGACCACGGTGGCAAACGTTCCTGTCTGGCCGGGGCGGATGGTCCTCGGGAGCACGGCTGCTTCAACGGTTTTGACAGCTTGATTCTGTGAGTCGAACAGGCTGAACCCCACGATGACCTCGGAGACCGCCCTTTGCCCCACGTTGCGATAGGTGCCCTGGACTTTCGTGCCCGGCGTGCCGGTGAGCTTGGTGATCTCCACGGCCTTTTCGTCGGGACAGATGAAATTGGTGATCGACTCCAGGGGCGCGGTCTGCGGCTGACTGGAGGCGCTCTCGGTTTCGCGCTGCTCTTTCAACTTCGCTTGTATGTACTCGCATTCCTCCCGGGAAAGCGATCCCTGGGGGAGGTTCTGACAGGTCACCTCGGCGGACACCGCGACCCCGGGCCAGATCATCAACAGGAACCCGATCGTCACAAGAAGACGGGAGGACATGCAGTGCTCCTTTCTTCCATCTGTGCCGCTCGATGGCCTCATGGCTGGCGCTCGCGGGCGCGGTTCTCTTCGAGCTGGCGTTTTCGCTCGTCGGGAGACAGCTCGCGCGGCCGTTTCTGATTCTCGCGGAGGCGCTGGCGGATCGCCTGCCGCTTCTCTGGTGACATCTGCCGCCACTGCTGCGCCCGCTCGCGGAGCCGTTGCCGCTCTTCGGGCGAAAGACGCTGGAACTGCTCGAGCCGCTGGCGGAGCGCCTGCCGCTCCTCCGGCGCCAGCTGCTGCCACCGCTGCATGCGCTCGCGAAGGCGCTGCTGCTCCTGAGGAGGCAGTTGCTGCCAACGTCGGAAGTTCTGACGGATCTGCTGCTGCGCCTGGGGTGGAAGGTGCCGGAACGTCTCCAGGTTGCGGCGGACCTGCTCGCGCTCTTCCGGTGAGAGCTGCTTCCAGCGCTCGTAATTCTCTCGGATGCGCTGCCGTTCCTCGGGGGAGAGTTGGTTCCACCGCTGCAGGTTTTGCTGCGCGCGCGCGCGCTCGTCGGGCGTGAGGGACTCGAGGCCCGAGATCGCGCCCCCGGCGGGCGGCACCTGCGGCCGGGCCGGCGGCGGGCAGGCCAAGAAGACGAGCAACAGGCCAAGCAGGAAGATGGGCGTCCGCCTCATGGCTTCCCCTTTGTCTCTGCGCCAGTGGTCTGGGACTCCGGCGCCGCCGCCGGGCGCCGCACATCCTCTCGCGGGCGCAGCAGGTCCAACTGTTGGAGCAAATCCAGGTCGCGGAGGGCGTCCATGTCGGCGAGCATTCGGGCGTCCACTCTGGCGTCCGTTTGCGGTGACGGGGATTTCGCCGCCGGCGCCTGTTGCGCCGCCGTCAACAAGAGGCCTGCCAGGACCGCAACGGCTGTTCGCCATACCTTCCACATATGCGCGCTCAGCTCAACCGACCGCCGCGGTCGACGTCCAGTCGCCGCAGGAGGTCCAGTCGCTCCAGCACGTCGAAGTTTTCCAGCACGTCCAGGTTTTGCCCGATGCCAATCTCCTCGACCAGGGCCAGGGCGTCGGCGGGCGGAACCTGACGAGGCGCGCGGTCGCTTCGGACCGCGCCGAACGCCAGCACGAGGCCAAGCGCCGTGGCTGCGGCGATGGCCGGCACGCGCCAGGATTCCCAAAAATGGCGAAGTCGGACCCGGACCGAAGTCAAGAGACCGGGGGACGGGGGCGGAACGGCTTCTAGGCGGCGCCGGACGGACTCGTTGAAATCGACCCAGAAGTCCGACGGTGGCTCCGGCACCTGGAGGGCCCGGGTGCGAGTTATCACCTCCCGGAGGAGGCGCGACTCGCGTTCGCATTCGGGACAGGCGGCCAGGTGGGCCGCCGTCCGCCGGCGCTCTTCCGGCGCCAGTTCATCCTCTTCGGCCAGCAACCATTCCCGGATGTTGTCGCATTCGCTCATGGGCGTCTCAATCTCTGTTGCCCATCGCCACGCTTCGCTTTGCCGACGGTCGAGGTCGGATCTCGGGGAAATCTGCCCAGACTTCTTCGACTTTTAATGAGTAGACCGTGAAGTCTTGCAAAGGTTTAATCGTTCCTTGAAATTTTCTCAGGAGCATTTGCGGTTGCCTGCCGGGGGTATGGCATTCGCTCCAGATTCTCATATGATTATGTGTTAGTTTAACTATATTATGTAACATTAAAAATTAAAAGGATATATTACATAAAAATAGGTTCGTCATGTCAGAGCTTGAGAGTGTGGTCGGGCAAGCAGGAGGATATAAATGAGGGGTAAATTCGAGCGTGAAGAAGGAGGGATTTTAAGAAAGGGGGGACGATCGTGGGGCCAGGTACCGAGATTGCGCGGGCCGGGTTGCGAGCGCCTCAAGGTACGCACCAGCGACTGAGCGTGGCGATCCTGCAGGCGTTGGCCTGCCATGTGCACAAGCCCGCCCGGATCGACGGCCGGAGCGTGGCCACGTATAGCAAACTCGCGAGGGCTGTTCCGGGCAAGCCGCCCTGGTGGCATGCTTTTCCGCGTCAGGGCCTTCGTGTTGACAACCCACCCCCCGGGGCGTAGGTTTTCTCTGGACAAAGTGCGTGCGGCGGAATGGAATCCGGGAGCTTGGCTTCTGGTCGGCGACTGCCTCGGGCCTTCGTCCTGCTGGCGTCCCGATCCGGCGGTGGATACCCCGAGTTGACCGTTGGCGGCTGCGGTCAGATGCATGTCAGTGCGCTTATGCGCTCCCCGATGTAACGGAAGGCCCCGGCGCGATATGTGGCATCGTGGCAGGCGCTCAGATGTTGATGCTGGCAGGGAGGTGCATCCATGAAACTCTCGTTAAAGGCACTCGCTGTTGCGGCGGGGCTTCTCTGGGGGGGTGCGGTGCTCTGCTGCGGAATCGCCAACGCGATCTGGCCCCCATATGCCATGGCATTTCTCCACCTCGTCGCATCGATCTACCCGGGGTACGATCCCGCCGGGGGGGCCGGCAGTATCGTGGTGGGCACACTCTATGCCATCCTTGACGGGGCCGTAGGCGGGCTCCTGTTCGCCTGGCTGTACAATTGCCTTGCCGGCAGCGGGCCGAGGCAGCCCGTCGAGGGCGGCTCTGCGGACCGGGCGGTCCAAGGGCCCGGCGATTCCCGCCCTCCGCGATGAGGAGGCCGCAATGGGGGGACCAACCTGAACCACTTGCCGCCCCGGCAGCGCGGCGTGCGCATGGTCTTTCAAGGCTACGCCCTCTTCCCCCACATGAAAGTCTACGACGAGCGGTGGTTCTCGAACCTGAGCTTCCCACTGAAGATCCGCAGGCTGTTGAACCAAGAGATCGCCAGGGTGGTCTCGACGGTCACGCGGCGGGTGGGCATCGAAAGGATGTCTACCCGCGAAAGCCGGACCAGCTCTCCGCCGGGCAGAAACAGAAGGTGGCGGTGGGGCGGGCCCTGGCCCTGCCACCAACGCTGTTCATTTTGGACGAGCCGCTGAGCAAGCTGGATCCCCTGAGCCGGGTGAAGGTGCGCGACGAGCTCAAGCGCATCCACGGCGAGATTCACGCGACCACCCTGTACGTGACGCACAACCTTCCGGAAGCGATGGCGCTGGGCGACCGGCTCGGTGATTTCTACGCCACGGAAGAGTACCGATGGCTGGAGATCGACCGCAGGTACGGCGGCGCGTAGTCCGTAGGGAGAGAAAGACCGCGGGGCGGGCGGCCGGATCCGGACGGGATCAGGAGGAGTGATCCACCATGAATGGAGAAGGACAGAGCGGGCGCATCAGGAACGCGACGCTCCGGGTTTGGGTGCCGCGCCTGATCTTCCTGGTCCTCGGGTTTGCCTGTGGAGGTGCGGTGGCCTGCGGGCTGCTGGCCGCCCTGCCGACCTCCGGGACGATCCCCACCGGGGCGGAGACCGACTTCCGCCTGATGGCGGAGGCGTGGAACACGATCGAGCGGGTCTACGTGGATCGGGCTGCCATCACTCCGAAGCGGATGACCTACGGTGCGGTGAGTGGCATGGTGGACGCGCTAGGCGATACGGGCCATAGTCGCTTCCTGACGCCCGAGATGCGTAAGATCCAGCGGCAGGTGACGGAGGGGGCCCTTGAGGGTATCGGCGCCGAGGTGCGCGGGCTCCATGACCAAACCATCGTGGTGGCCACCTTCGACAACTCGCCCGCTCGGCGGGCGGGGCTGCAACCCGGCGACATCATCCTGAAGGTCGATGCGGAGCCGGTGAGCGGCCTTCCGCTTGACGAAGTGGTCGGGCGCATCGTGGGGCCCGCCAACACCGCCGTGCAGCTCACCGTCCTGACCCCCAGTACTCACACCACGCGGGACCTGAAGCTGGTCCGCGCCCGCATCACCCTGCACAACGTGACCTGGCAGCACCTGCCGGGCACCCCGCTCGCCCATGTGCGCATCGCCTCCTTCAGCAACGGCGTGACCGGCGACCTCCGGAAGGCTCTGACGGACATCCAGCACGAGGGGCTGACCGGGCTGATCCTGGACCTACGCAATGATCCGGGCGGGTTATTCGAGGAGGCCGTGGGAACGGCCAGTCAGTTCCTGGCTGCGGGCAATGTCGTGCTGGAAAAGGACGCGGCGGGACACGTGACGCCGGTGCGAGCGGAGGGAGGAGGCGTGGCCCTCTCCATCCCGATCGCGGTGTTGATCGACGGCGGCACCGCCAGCGCCGCGGAAATCGTCGCAGGGGCATTGAAGGATGGCCGCCGGGCCACGCTGCTGGGCGAGACCACCGTGGGGACGGGGACAATCCTCGAGCCCTTCCTGCTCTCCGATGGCTCGGCCCTGCTGTTGGCAACCAAGGAATGGCTGACCCCCGACGGACACCTGATCTGGCACCAGGGGATCGCCCCAGACATCGCGATCTCGCTGCCGGCGGGTGTGGCCCCCCTCATTCCGGAGGCGGAGCGGGAAATCACGGCGGCGGGGCTGCGCGCGAGCCGCGACACACAGCTCCTGCGCGCCCTCGCACTGCTGGAACAGCGGCTGTCCACGGAGCATCGGCGGGCCCTAGGTCTGCCGCCGAGGGGATGATGGGATCGGCGCCTCTCCCATCAGGAAGCCTTCCGATTGCGATTGCTGCTCGTTATAGTCGCGTGGGTGCGCGACAGTCCGCCCGCCGGCCGCGCGTGGAGATGGCCGCCTATCACGGCCAGGCCAGCGCGAATCACCGAGGTCCCGAACGAGAATGCCGTATCTGAAGAGCCGCATCACCTTGCTTCTGCCCGGCGGTCTCACGGTACTGGCGGCCCTCTTGATCTTCCGACCGGGCGTCCTTCCTGACTCCACATGGCCCTACGGCGATGCATATCCCTACGTGGTCTTTGGGCTGGGAGCCGCCCTCGGCTGGTATTTCAACTGCGGTCGGGTTGTCCTTGCCCTTGCGATCCTGGGCGCAACCAACGGCATCCTGGTCGGCGGCGGGATCGGCCAGGGCGTCGCGCGCAACGGCGGACGCGCCGCATTCGATCTCCTGTGTGTCCTGCTCCCCGTCAATTTCGCAGGGTACGCTATCGTCGCCGAGCGTGGCGTGCTCACAGCGCGCGGACTGAGGCGAGTGGTTCCCATTCTGCTCCAGGGTCTGGCTGGCGGCCTGCTCCTCCTGCTGGCAAGGCGCGGGCTGGCCGGATGGCTGGAATACCGTTTCATCGAGCCGCGCCTCACCAGCTGGACCGCCGTCCCGCAGGCGGCGCTGGCGACCTTCGGGGCGGCGGCCATTTTCCTGGCGGTTCGATGCGTCCTGAGCGGCAGTGCGATCGATGCGGGATTGTTGTGGGCCCTGCTCTCGACCTACGTTGCGCTGCACGGAATCCGACTCGGATGGGCGCCGGCGCCTTTCCTTGCCGCGGGGGGTCTTGCGCTCATCGTCGCACTCGTGGTGACATCCTATCGCATGGCCTACCATGACGAGCTGACCGGCCTGCCGGGCCGCCGAGCGTTGAACGACGCGCTGCTCCCGCTGGGGCGCCGGTATGCGGTGGCCATGGTGGATGTGGATCGCTTCAAGCGGTTCAATGATACCTACGGGCACGAGGTGGGGGATCAGGTGCTTCGGATGGTTGCCTCGAAGCTGAGCGCGATCACGGGGGGCGGGAAAGCCTTTCGCTACGGCGGAGAGGAATTCTCGGTGATCTTCCCCGGCAAGTCGGCGGATGAGGCCGTCTCACACCTGGAGGAATTGCGCAAGGCCATTGAAGCTTCGCGATTTGTATTGCGGGGCCCTGGCCGACCCCGCAAGAAACCCCCCGCGCCCACGCCCCGATCGGCGCCGCGCAAGGAGGTCGCCGTGACGGTCAGCATCGGTGTGGCCGACCGCGACGGCCGCAGGTCCGACCCGCAGCAGGTGATCCGGGCGGCCGACAGGGCCCTCTATCGCGCCAAGAACGCAGGGCGGAATCGCGTGGTGGGGTAGGGGAAGGGAAGATCGGCGCGGCGCTTCCCAGGGTGGGTGTCAGGCGGCGTCCGGCAGTACCACCCGTTCGAACTGCTCGCCATCGCGGCGCACGGCGTACCGCTCGCCCCGAACGGAGTCCGCGACCGATACCGTGCCCCCATCGGGCCAGATGAGCAGCAATTGCTGCCCGTTGCGAACGTCGCCCTTCGCCAGCAGCGTGGCCTCCGCCCACAGGGTGACGGATACTGCGTCCGGGAAGGTGCTGGAAGCGGCAAACAGTACGAGAGCGCGTGGATCGTCCGTCGCCGCGGATTGCTCTACTCCGAGCACGATCTGCCGGCTCTTGGGGTCCCGATACGCGTGCGCACGACGGATCACGGGCGATGCGTCGGAGATGGTCGCCCTCAGCCGCGCTGTCAGCGGAATCCGCATGGCCTTGCCCGGGATGCCGGGATCCCCCACGGAGATATGAGGGTGGGGGAGGGTGTTCACGGGGATCGCGTCTGCGATGCGCAACGGCTGCACCTGGGCGGGGGCGAACTCGACATGGAAGGCCTGCATCTGTCTCTCCGTTTCTGGTCCCCCGCTGGCCGAACACGCGGGGGAAAGGCCGCCAACCGGGCGGACGGGCACGAGGCCGCTGCTGGATGCGATCGATAACGAGGGACCTTCTCTCGGGCCGGGATCCGCTGAGGCGGGGCGACACCGGGAGGCAGCCGCGCGATACTGACGGGCCTAGTGTGCATCAAAGAGCGCGAATTCGCAACCGGGAAATCCGCCCGCTGCGCTCGACGAAGCAGCAGGCGGGCTCGTGGCATCGAAGGGGACGGGATTCGGCGAGACCAGAGCACCTGCAACGACTGTGGACACCGCAGAGCGCAGGAGGAGGATGGCGAACCGGGGATGGATAGGAAGCTTTCACGCGATTTCTACATACGGACCAATGTCCTGACCGTGGCCCGCCAGCTCCTCGGGACGCTCCTGGTGGCGCGCGCCCCGGATGGCGGCCGGATTTCGGGAATCATCGTCGAGACGGAGGCCTACCGCGGCCCCGCTGACCGCGCGTCGCATGCGTACGGTGGGCGCCGAACTCGCCGAAACGAGACGATGTACCGGGTCGGAGGCACGGCCTACGTCTATTTCGTGTACGGCATGTACCACCAGTTCAATGTCGTTACCAATGTCGAGGGAGTCCCCCACGCCGTCCTCGTCCGCGCCCTCCAGCCGGTGGAGGGAATCGCATGGATGCGCCAGCGACGGCCGGCGCAGACGGATCGCAATTTGACGAGCGGACCGGGCAAGCTCTGCATCGCCATGGGGATCGATGGAACGCTGGACCGGACGGATCTGCGCGGCGACCAGGTCTGGATCGAAGAGGGGCCGCAGCGGGTACCGCCCTCCACCATCGCCTGCGGCCCGCGGATCGGCATCGACTACGCGGGGGAATGGGCCAACAAGCCGTGGCGGTTCTGGATCCGGGACAATCCGTTCGTCAGCCACCCGAATGCCTGTATCGGCGGGCCCACCCGCAGAGCGCGTGCCGCCGGATCGGCACAGAGGTCATAGGCTTCGGGCGATGCTCCAGTGCTCCGGCATATGGCACCTGGCGCACTCGACGACACATGCCCCGCCCACGAGCCTGACCCCTTCGTTTTCTCGGCATTCCCCTCGAATGTGTCGTGTGAATTTCGAGAATGGCAGACACAAAGGCATTATTACTTTTTATGGCATGCCAATACGGCAGTCATTTGAATGTAATGAAGAGAGGACAAGAGATGGATGCATTGCACAGATATCTCTGCAGGCAGCCCAAGAGGCGCAAAAGCGAATAGAGGTAAGGTGATGGAGCGGAGGGAGGAGCCGAGCAGGTTCGAAATGTGAGAAAGAGCATGCTGGCATAGGATCTGCAAAACCTGTGGAGAAAACCCGAGGCAGAAAGGGGGTGTGTGAGATGATTCTCTCCGTCACGCTCGCATTCTTCAGCGGGTTTGTCCTGGGGATGTTTCTGCTGGCCCTTTTCGTCGCCGAGCGCGAGGCGGGTTAGGCGGGAGCCTCCCGGAGCCACCTTGGCTGAGCGCGGGAGGAATCCTGCTTGCCTCCGCGGCTGTCTTCACGCCAGCTCTCCATCTCGGTCTGCGCCCCGCGTCGTTGTCCCCCTTCTTCGCCGTCAAGGTTTCGTCCGTCGCGGCTGCCCGCCAAAATAAAGCGTCCGACCGGATGCCGGTCGGACGAATGCGGATTCAAGGCTGGCAGCGTCTCTGCTCTGTTGCGGCAAGGCATCAATGCATCCCGAGATAGGCCTGCTTGACCCGTGGATCCTCGCGCAGCTCGCCGGCCCGGCCCTCCAGGACGATCCGCCCCGTCTCAAGGACGTAGGCGCGATGGGCGATGGACAGGGCCATCAGAGCGTTCTGCTCCACTAGCAGGATGCTGGTTCCCTGGGAATTGATCTCTTGGATAATTCGAAAGATCTCTTCGACCAGGATGGGGCTCAAGCCCATGGAGGGCTCATCCAGCAAGAGGAGTGCGGGCTGGCACATCAACCCGCGGGCCGTCGCCAGCATCTGCTGCTCGCCGCCGGACAGCGTCCCGCCGAGCTGGTTCAGGCGTTCCCGCAGCCGGGGGAAGCTGGCGTAAACCCGCTCCAGCGTCTTCGCAATCTCCGCCGCGTTGCTGCGGGTGTAGGCGCCCATCTCCAGATTCTCGCGCACCGTGAGGGGGGCGAAGATCTTCCGGCCTTCGGGAACCTGCCCGATGCCCATCCGGACAATCGCCTCGGCGGGGGTCATGGTGATGTCTCGCCCCTTGAACCAGATGGATCCGCGGCGCGGGCGCAGCAGGCCCGAAATCGTGCGCAGGGTGGTCGACTTGCCCGCCCCGTTCGCCCCGATGAGCGTCACGATCTCCCCCTCGTTCACGCTGAATGAGATGCCTTGCAGGGCGTGGATCGCGCCGTAGTAGACGTTCAGGTCCCGGACATCAAGCAGCACTGGCGGCCCCCTTGCCCAGATACGCCTCGATCACCCGGGGGTTGTCCTGGATCTCTTTGGGCGTGCCGCGGGCGATGACCTCGCCGAAGTCCATCACCGTGATGTGCTCGCAGATTCCCATCACGACCCGCATCTGGTGCTCGATCAGGAGAATGGTCAGGGAGAATCGGTCACGGATGAAATGGATCAGCTCCATCAGCCGCACGATCTCCATCGGATTCATCCCGGCGGCCGGCTCGTCCAGCAGGAGCAGCTGGGGGTTGCAGGCCAGCGCCCGCGCGATCTCCACCCGCCGCTGCTGGCCGTAGGGAAGATTCTTGGCCGTCTCGTTCTGGACCCGCTCCAGCTGGAAAATGGCCAGGAAGTCCCGGGCCCGCTCGGTGAGCTCGCGCTCCTTCACGTGGAACAGCCGGCGGCGCAGGACGGCGTCCAGCATCCCGTAGCCGGCGTGCGGGTGATAGGCGATCCGCACGTTATCGAGGACCGTCAGGTTGGGAAAGAGGCGAATGTTCTGGAACGTCCGTCCGATCCCGAGCTGGGTGATCTCGAACGGCTCCAGGCCGACGATGCTGGTGCCCTGGAAGCGGATGTCGCCGGAGGTGGGCGCATACAGGCCGGAGATCATGTTGAAGGCGGTGGTCTTCCCGGCGCCGTTGGGTCCGATGAGACCCGCCATCTCGCCGGGCCGGATCGTCAGATCGAGCCCGTTCACGGCCCGCAGGCCGCCGAACTGCTTGAGCAGCTCCCGAATCTCGAGGGTGGGTCTTTCGTCCATTGCACGCCTTCCGGCTTCAGCTCTCGGGCTCGAGTCTTGGCTCGGGCAGCTTCTCGGCCGTCGCGGGCGCGCCGGTCTCGGGTGCGCGCAGGAACCCCCACTCTGTGTTTCCCAGCAGTCCCTGAGGCCGCAGCAGCATCATGAGGAGCAGCGCCATCGGGTAGAGCACGAAGCGCCAGGTCGGCGCCTCGGTTCCCAGTTGGCTCAGGAGAACGCGCAGTAATCCCTCCAGGAAGTACAGCCACCCGAACGAGGCCGCAATCGATCCCGTTATACTGCCCAGCCCGCCGAAGACCACGATAATCAAGGGGTTGAAGCTGACCAGAAAATCGAACGTTCCGGGACTCAGGAAACCGATGAAATGGGCATACACGCCGCCCCCGATGCCGGCGAAGAGGCTGCCCACCACGAAGGCCAGCAGCTTGTTGCTGGCCACGTCAATCCCCATGGCCTTGGCAGCCGTCTCGTCCTCGCGGACCGACACGATGGCCCGGCCCGTGCTGGAGTGTATGAGGTTCCGCATGACGACTGTGACGAGCAGCAGGAAGAAGAATGCCCAAAACCATGTGGTGAACTTCGGGATGCCGATCATGCCCCGGCCGCCCTTCATCTCCGGGAAGGGCAGGATGGTGTCGGAATTGATCATCAGCGTGTTGACGACAATGACAAACCCCAAGGTGGCGATCCCGAAATAGTCGCTTCCCAGGGTCAGGACCGGCAGGCCGAAAAGGAAGCTGATCTCGGCGGCGAACGCGCCGGCGACCAGCACCGCCAGGAAAAAGACCGCCTGGAGCGCCGGTCCGCTGTTCAGGAGGCCGGGGTGCTGGATGGTGCCGAGCCAGGGGGTCAGGAGCGGGTTGAGCGCATCGCCGACGAACACCGCCACGGTTCCGGCGGCCAGGCTGGCGATGAGGTACAGGGTAAAAGCGGACAGCACCGGCACCCCCTGATAGCGCCGGAGAAAGCGATACACCATCACAAGCGCCAGCCCGCCCAGCACCACGCCGCTGCCGAGGACCACGAGCCCACGGGCATCCCCGTTGGTCCATCGATAGGTGATGTCGGCGGAGGCGTAGGCGCCGATCCCGTAGAATCCCCACTGCCCCAGGCTGAACTGGCCGTTGAAGCCGTAGATCAGGTTCAAGCCCAGGACCACCATGGCCATGCTGCAGGCCTCGAACAACAGGCCGGCGTCGAAATCGCTGAGGATCTGGAAGCCGCCGAAGTTGGCCGATAAGGCGATCTGGACGACCCCGAAGGCGGCCAGGGCGCCGCTCACCTTGATCCAGCGCGAGTCCTGCCCGAGCGCCCACAACAGGCCGTAGATCCACGCTAGAATGGCGACAATCTTGAAGATGCTGACCAGCAGGAAGCCGAGGTTGACGCCCACGCGCCGCCTCCTACGCTTTTTCCCCTTCGGGCTCGCCGAAGATGCCGGTCGGGCGCACGAGGAGCACGATGATCAAGATCGTGAAGGCCACCGCGTCGCGCATGGGAGTTGAGACGTAGCCCATCGTCAAGGCTTCGGCCTGGCCCATGATGAGCCCGCCGACAAAGGCCCCAGGGATGCTCCCGATCCCTCCCAGCACCGCCGCCACGAACGCCTTGAGGCCGGGGAGGATGCCCAGCTGGGACCAGATGGACGAGTAGGCGATGGCGTACAGAACCCCACCCAGGCCGGCAAAAGCCGAGCCGACCGCAAAGGTGAAGGAGATGACGCGATCCACGTTGATGCCCATGAGTCGGGCCGCCGGCTTGTCGAAGGCGGACGCCCGCATGGCCTTGCCCATTTTGGTCCGGCGCACCAGGAACTGGAGCAGGATCTGCATGAGGACCGATGCCGCCACGATGATGAGGAAGATGTTCGAAAACGTGATGCTGCCGTCCGGCGGGGCCTTTCCCGCGGTCACCAGGTGCACGCCGTCCTTGATGTACCAGGTGACCACGTCGAAGGGCCGCTGGTAGGGGATGAAGCGCGGGGTGAACACGAAGCTCAGCGCGCCGAAGAACTCCAGGAAGAACGAGACCCCGATGGCGGTGATGAGGGCGGCGATGCGCGGGGCATTCCGCAGCGGCTTGTAAGCGACCCGCTCGATCGTCACCGCCAGCACCGTGCAGACGACCATGGAAAGCAGCATGACGGTTAATGAGCCGATCACCACCACCCAGCCGCGCCAGAGGCCCGGGAAAAACACCGCCGGCCAGACGTGGAGCTGGAAGCGCGTGACCGCATAGAAGCTGACAAACGCCCCCACCATGAACACGTCGCCGTGGGCGAAGTTGATGAGCTTGACGATCCCGTACACCATGGTATAGCCCAGCGCGATGAGGGCGTACACGAACCCCAACTGCAGTCCGCTGAGGATGAACTGGACGAAGAGCGGCGGGTCCTGGTACAGGTTGCGGCCGAGGATATAGACGGCCCACACCGCCAGAAGCAGGAGGAAGCTCTGGCCGATCCACGCCAGGTGTGCTCCGGACCGGCGGACCGCGGGCAAGCGCCGCTCTGGTGTGACTGCGGGTTCCATTCGGGTGATTCCTCGCCAGAAGATTGGAAGGGGGCGCGCCAGGAGGGCGCCTGCGCGCCCTCCTGGCGGGACTCCAACCGCTTCGCCGGGCTACGGGTTCACGGTAGAGTTGAACTGCACCTTGCCGTCCTTGATCTGCAGGATGGCGGCCGACTTGATCGGGTTGTGGTTGGCATCGAAGGTGATCTTGCCGGACACCCCGTTGAACTGGATCTTGGCCAGGGCGTCCTTCACTTTGGCGGGATCGGCCGAGTTGGCTTCCTTGATGCCCTGCAGCAGCAGGTTGGTGGCGTCGTAGGCCAGGGTGGCCAGGGCATCTGGAACCTTGGGCTGCCCCTTGTCATCCTTGTACTTGGCCCCGTAGGCCTTGACGAAGTTCTGCACCTCGGGCCGCGGGTCGTCGGGCGAGTAGTGGTTGGTGAAGTACCCACCGTCTGCCGCCTTCAGGTCGAGATCCGCCGAGTCCCAGCCATCGCCGCCCATGAAGGTGGCCGTGATGCCCTTCTCCTTGGCCTGCTTCACCGCCAAGTTGACGATGTTGTAATAGTCGGGCAGGTACACCACATCCGGCTTCGCAACGGCCACCTTGGCCAGGATGGCAGAAAAGTCGGTGTCCTTCGAGGTGTACGTCTCCTTGCCGACGATCTTGCCGCCCGCCGCCGCAAACTCCTTCTCGAACACCTCGGCCAGGCCCTTCACGTAGTCGTTGGACTGATCCAACATCACGAAGGCCGTCTTGGCCTTGAGGGTGTCGATGGCGAATTTCGCGGCCACCTTGCCCTGGAAGGGATCGATGAAGCAGGCGCGGAAGATGTAATCCTTCACCTTCCCATCCTTGGTCACCGTCACGTCGGGGTTGGTGGAGGTGGGGCTGATCTGGATCACGCCCTTGCTGTTGGCGATCTCCGACACCGGGATGGAAGCCTTGGAGCAGACCTCTCCGATGATGAACTTCACCTTGTCCTGATCGATGACCTTGTTCGCGGCATTGACCGCCGGATCGGGCGTGCACTGGCTGTCCTCGACGACGGTCGAGACCTTCTTGTCCAGGACGCCGCCCTTGGCATTCCACTCTTCGATGGCCAGCAGTGCGCCGTCGCGCGTGGAGACGCCGAATGTCGGGACCGGCCCGGACAGCGGGGCCAGGATCGCCACCTTGATCGTGTCGCTGCCACCGCTGCTGCACGCCGCGAGGATGATCGCGGAGAGCAGGGTGATGCCCGCCAACTTGAGACTGCGCATGGATGCATCTCCTCCTACAGGCAGATTTTGTTCCCCGAGCGAACGTTGCGGGACCCTCGGGTCCCAACGGCCAGCCGAACCTGGGAGGCCCTGTCCCGGTTCAGCTCATCGGCTGCGGGTGGGCGGAATCCCCCCTTTCGCGGGTGCAAACGAACATTTAGAACTGGAAAAAAACCAGAGGAATACCTCGAAACGTTCAAGTGATTTCTCACACTTTCCGACCGGTTGAAAGGATCAACCGGGGGGATCATGGCATGAATCTGTGTGACAATTGTCGTGCACTTATATCCAAGGGAGGAATAAATGTCAAGCGACTTGACAGCGGTGGGCAGAGCCGCTTATAACCATGCCGGCACCGCCGACAGGAAGGCGCCGCGCCGGGGAGAAGCCGGTGTTACGGCGCGGAACTGGGTTCCGTCGGCGTCCCAGGAGTAGAGGAGAGCCTAGCCCATGCGCCCTCACGCTATCGCGACTCGAAGCTTCATCATGGTGGCCTTGAGCCTTCAGATCGTGCCGCTGCTCCTGTTTCCGCTGGACACCTTTGCCCCCAATTCACAGGAATGGTGGCTGCCGGCCTTCCTGGCCATCCTGGTGGTCATTGCGGACGGCGAACTCTTCCTGCGTCGAAGGCACCAGCCGTGGCCGTGGACCCTCATGATCTTTGCGCAGGGGTTCAATATCATCAGCCGGCTCATGATGCTCTGGCCGCATGCGACGAAGATCGTGAAGGGGACGACCGTGCTGGACGTCTCCTATGTTTCCCTGAGCCTGACGGCGATCTGCCTCTCCGCCCTTCTGATCTGGTACCTCGAGCTTCCCGAGATTCGACTAGGGCTGGCGCGAGACTAGCAACGCGAGCCTGGACCCCGGCGACTGCTCAGCGGGCCCCCGGATCCATCCCCGTACTGAATGGTCCTCCTCCCGCAGGAACTCTCCTGTACGGGAAAACGCTTGTCAGAATTGCCCGGTCATGTATAGTGCCACCCGGATTGTCCGGGGGCAGAAACAGGACGCCGACCGGCTGTCCGGCGGCGGCGTCATGCGCCCCGGCACGGACGGCCAGGCGGGGGATTCCGAGTGCGCCCATCGCGGAAAGTGCTGGCAAATCCATGAGGCCCTGTCCGGTTTGCCGATCGCACCAACTGCATGCCTCTCATCGCCAGAGCTTTCTGGAGCGGCGGCTGTTGACCTGGATCTGGGTCTTCCCGTTCCGCTGCGGCCAGTGCCAGACCCGCTTCTACCGGCTCCACCTGGCGGACCCACGACGCTGGCGAAAGGCGGACGTCGTCTCCGTGACGGATCGGGAGCGGCCCCCTCGCTGGGAAATGCTGTCCCCGGTTCGGGCGGTACTCGACGACGGAGGCAAGAAGATCTCCCTGGAGGGACAGCTGGAGAATGCCAGTCTGGGCGGCACCCGGCTGCTGCTTCCCCGGTTGTTGCCAGAAGAGAGCCAGGTGGAAATCACCTGGGGGAGAGTGACGATCAAAGGCCAGGTGCGCTGGCACGAGGACAGCAGCGCCCCCCCCTTTGTCCATGGCATTCAGTTCGATCTGCCGCTTTCGCAGCACGCGCCACCGGCCCGGCCGCTGCTCAAGCTGCGGCTGATCAGGCTGACGCGGCGGGTGCTCATCTCGCTGATCAGCCTGCTCCTCATCGCCGCAGCCACCTACGGATTGGTGGCGCTAATGGGATCCTTTCAGGGGTACAGTCCCAACTACTACGAGCCGAAGGACATCGAGAGGCAGGATTTCCTGCAGCGGATCCTGAACAGCATCAAGCGCTGAAAGGGCATCCCTCGTCGGCCCCCGCCTGGCAGAGCCTCATCATCGGACCGACAACGCGAGGCTTGACACCTCTCCCGGGCTTTTCTATGATGCCCGGTGTGTTCGTTCGGACCGCCCCCTGATGCCGGGCGGTGTCCTCGTCATGGCGGCGTAGCTCAGTTGGCAGAGCGGGGGTCTCATAAGCCCTATGTCGGTGGTTCGACTCCACCCGCCGCCACCACAGTATCAACAACTTACACGCCTCAATCATTCCGGCTTTCCTCCAACGTGCCCGTGATTTTCCGGGCGGCCTCCTGGAGGTCGGCCTGGCTGACGATGTGGTAGCGGTCGAACACGCTGCGCGTCTTGTGCCCGGTCACAGCCATAGCCACCCGCTCGGGCACTCCCCGGTTGACCATGTTCCGGACGGCCGTGCGCCGGAAGTCATGGCGGAGCATCTTCAACAGCCCCGGCTTCTCACCCTTCGCCGCGGCCTGCTCCAATTCCGCCTTGCGGATCTCCCGCGCCGGGCCCTCCAGACTCTCCAGGTCAAGGGTGGCCTCCAGGCAGGCGAGGGCCCACGCCTTCCGAAAGTCGTTGATGCGCTGCCCCTGGTGGCGCCCGCTGAGGTTCGGGAAGAGGTAGGGGACGCGCTGGCTCGTTCGCATTTCGAGAATCTGAATCCGCTCCTCTTGGGCCTGGAGCAGTTGCACCAGTTCGGGGGTGAGGTACACGAGGCGCCCCTCAGTGTTCTTGGTGGTTCCCGGGTCCAGCCGGAGGGTACAGGCCGAAAGGTTCACTTGCTCGCGCGTGAGGGTCAGGACTTCGCTCTGCATCCGCCAGCCGAGGGCGTAGGCGAGGCTGACCGCGACTTGGAGGTCAGGGCGGAGGTGGCGCTTCACGGCCTCGAATTGCCCCCGCTCGAAAAATCCCGACCGCGGGGCGGCCTCTTTCAGCTTCCGGAGGATCGGGAGGCGAATCAATTTTCCGTTTTCCACGGCCAGCTTGAGCATCCGCCCCAAGACGGCGATCTCCCGGTTGACGGTCCCGTTCGCCGCGTCCTCTGCCTTCCGCTCCGCGGTGTACTTGGCCACGTCGGCTGCCCCGATGCTGACAAGGCGCCGATTCGTGAAGAAGCGGGCCAGGTGGCGGAGGCGCTTCTCCGCGTCCTGAAGGTTGCGCTTTCCCGTCGTCTGATAGTAGGTGCGAAGGTCGCGCGCGGCGTCCTCGTACAGGATCCGATTGAGGCGGGGAAGAATAGGCTGGCCCGTGACGGCCTTCCCCTCCTGGTCCTTCAAGAACCGCCGGGCCTCGGTCTCTTTCTCGGTCTCGGTGCTCTCGCGCGTCGCCTTCCCGTTCACGTAATACTTGACCCACCACACCTTCCCGAACCGGGCCCCGCAGCCGGGGCACACGTCGGCCCGACCGTGGGCGGGGTGGTGGCACTTCCCGTCATCCTCCGGCCCCGGCTCAAGGACAGGTCTTCGGGGGTCAGCGTGAAGTCCGGTTGCTTCCCCTTGAGCATCGGCCGGTACAGGTAGCCCATCCCTCACCCCTCCTTTACGCCGGGCCCCCGGCCAGGTCCCGCCGGCGCGGGGGCGCATTCCTAATGGCATTCTACTCTGTATCTTCTACGTTCAGGATGGGCTTAGGAGTACCCATGCCCATGGGAACCCAGTACCGCTTGCTCTGATGCCACGCGAACACCTTGCCCTTGTTCGTCAATCCGTATAGGGTCCCATTTGGTCCCACGGCGATCATCTTGAAGGTCAATTGCTCCAGTCTGCGCTTTCCTTTTTGCATCGCATCCTCCCTTCGGTCGGTGCCTACGCCACCAGCTCCCCCACCGTCACCCGGAGCGCCTATTTCAGCTCTTCGATCTTTTTCCGCAATTTGGCGAGGGCCTCTAGTCGAGGGTCTGTCGCCTCTTCCACCATGAACGCGGCCTCAACCGTCTTCACTGCCTGTTCGATCTCATCGGCAGTGATGACGCCTTTCTCCAGGAGCAGATACTTGAGCGCCTCGAATTGTCGGGCATACTGCAGGGCAAATCGCTCGATCTCCGACACGTAGGCGATAACTGCATCCCGCTCTTCCGGTGTCATTCTAATAACCTCCCCGCCTTCACCTTGAGGGCCTTGGCGAGGGCCTTCAATACCTCAAGGGAGGGGTTCGCCTTGGCCCCGCTCTCCAGCATCGTAATGTACTCCCGGGTAACGCCCGCTCGCTCTGCGAGTTGCGCTTGCGTCATCCCTTTTTCTTCCCGGAGCTGTTTCAGCATGTCGGGGAGCCTCTTCTTGCGTCTCATATAATGTAACCTCTGGTTACCTACTTGTCAAGAGGGATTCTGGCGGCCGATCAAGATTACCGCTCAGATTCCCCCGTCAGGCAAGAGCTGCCCCACGGATTCTATGTGAAACGGCGAACTGCTTCCCACAACTCCTCCGGTTCAATAATAAGGTTGCCCTCCTCCAACGGCTGATCCTCAGCCGCAAGCTTGAAGTTGATATTATATCGATTCTGGAACCCTGCCGGCCGTGGCGCGTAGGGAATCCGTTCCGTGCGCGTGATGTCCAGTGCGAGGCCGGGATGTATCACATCACCCTCTCTGCCGGCATATACAATTGGACGCTCCGAGGGAACCACGAGACCACGAGGTAGCCCCTCATTGCGGTTTCCATCGAGACCGTACTCACCCAGATGAATGCTGCCCGGCAACTCCAACCGCAACATGGGATAGCGCGCGACTGCCCTTCCGGCGTTCCTGAGACTCAAGATGATGTCAAAGGAGGACCACGGTTGCCCTTCGATTTGCATCGGCTCTCGTTTTTCGACTCTCCACTCTAATCGAAGTTGTGGTCGCCGTCGTCGGCCAAACATGTCTGCAATATCGAAATGCTCCATCCTGTAGAAGCCGTCACCGGAGCGCTTCCAATATTCACGGCTCGCACCTTTCAACATGCCCCGATGCGGACCGATGTCGCTCGCAGGAACATATACGATCACGTACCCATAGTCGGGGTTACCCTCGCTTGGGAACGATGAGACATCCGCACCATCTACGGGCGGCATAACGGCCTGCCCGAGTAATGACTGGCAATCACTAGCCGCAGCGCGAAAGCCTTCGAACGGCTTTACGCCCGTGATTTCATCCGGCTGTCCCTTATCCGCCCGTTTCGCTGTGAGGCCGAAAATGAGCACGCCGCCGTCAGAATTTGCAAAGCCCGAGAGAGCCTGTGAGAGGTACCCCTTCAGGTCTTCGGTTAGTGGCCCCTTTCCTTCTTTTGCCTCCAGATACAACGTCTCACTCGTTCCAACCAATGCCAGTAAGCTGGCTGGATTTCGTAGCGACTCGAAAAGTTGACGGGCTTGAGTCATTGCCTAATCCTCCCCCTCACTCGCTCATGCGCTGCAACGCCGCCTTGAGTAGTTCCCTAACTGTCAGCGGCCACCCTATACTGAGCCACCGGGGTCGGGGATACTGAGCCACCCAGGGTCGCCCAACCTGAGCCAGCAGGGTCACCCATTCTGAGCCACCCAGGGTCGGGCATACTGAGCCACCTCGGGTCGCCTGATACTGAGCCACCCCAGCAGGCCGCCGGGTCCCTTGCGCTTCGCAGCCACATGGGGGCTTGCTCTCCGGGAACCCCAACCCGGAGGTGCCCCATGGCTGGACGGAGGTGCGAGGTGACCGATGTACGCGAAGTGCTCCGCCGGCTCCGCCTCGGAGAGCCGGCCCGCCGGATCGCCCGCGAACTCGGGCTCAGTCGGAACACCGTGGCCGGCTACCACCGCTGGGCGCGGCAGCACGGCCTGCTCACCGGCGAACTGCCCGACGCGGCCGCGCTGGCCACGCTGCTCCACCCGCCGGAGCGCGCCCAGCCCCGGCTCGAGCAGTCCGGCGTGGCCCCGTTCCGCGCGCAGGTGGTGGCGTGGCGCCAGCAGGGTGTGGAGGGCCAGGCGATCTTCCAGCTCCTCGTCGAACAGCATGGCTTCACCGGGAGCTACTCCGCCGTGAAGCGCTTCCTCCGCCGCCTGGAGCCGCCGACCCCGCGGGCCACGGTCCGGGTGGAGACGCCCCCGGGGGAGGAAGCGCAGGTCGACTTCGGCGCGGCGGGCCAGTTCTTCGATCCCGACCAGGGCCGCCTCCGCCGCGCCTGGGCGTTCGTGATGACGTTGGCCTTCAGCCGCCACCAGGTCCGTGGAGTTCGTCTTCGACCAGACCGTGACCACCTGGTGCCGCTGCCACCGCGCCGCCTTCGAGTGGTTCCAGGGGGTGACGCGCCGGGTGGTGCTCGATAACCTGAAGGCCGCCATCGTCCACGCGGCCCTCTACGACCCGGAGGTCCAGCGCGTCTACCGAGAGTGCGCCGAGCACTACGGCTTCCTCATCGCGCCCTGTCGGGTGCGGACCCCCGAGCACAAGGGCAAGGTCGAGCAGGGGGGCGTCCACTACGTGAAGCGCAATTGCCTCGCCGGCCGGGCCTTCCGCGACCTCCACCACGCGAACCAGCACGGCCTCCGCTGGTGCCTGGAGACCGCCGGGAGGCGCCGCCACGGCACGATCAAGCAGCAGCCCCTGGTGGCCTTCGAGACGGTCGAGCGGGCCGCGCTCCTCCCGCTCCCGGCGACCCCGTGGGCGCCGGTGACCTGGAAGCAGGCGAAGCTGCACCCCGACTGCCACGTCGTCTTCGCTGGCGCCTACTACTCGGCGCCCTTCCGCCTGATCGGGCAGCGGCTCTGGGTGCGGGCCACGGCCACCCAGGTGCAGCTCTTCCACGAGCACGCCCTGGTCGCCACGCACCTCGCGGCCCGCCCCGGGCAGCGGCGCACACTCCACGACCACCTCCCCCCGGACAAGGTCCACTTCCTGCTGCAGACGCCGCTCTGGTGCCAGCAGCGGGCCGCCGACATCGGCCCGACCTGCGCCGCGTTCATCGCCGCCCTGCTGGGGGAGCGGCCCCTCGATCGGCTGCGGACCGCCCAGGGCGTTCTCCGGTTGGCGCCGCGCTACGGCGCGGCGCGCCTCGAGGCCGCCTGTGCCCGGGCGCTCGCGGTCGGCGAGATCCGGTATGCCACGGTGAAGACCATCCTGGCCGCGGGCCTCGATCGGCAGCCGCTGCTCGAGTTGGGGCTGGCGCCTCCGCCGCCCCCTGCCGCACCGCCCCCGCGGCATGCGCGCCCCTGGACCGACTTCTTCCCCGACCCCGGTGGCGAAGGAGGTCCCCCATGGAACTGACGCACCAGCTCACCCCGATGCTCCGCACGCTCCGGCTCTCCGGGATCCTGGAGACCCTGGAGGTGCGCAACCACCAGGCGATCGAGAGCCGCGCCTCGTTCGTCGAGTTCCTGACCCTGCTCCTGCACGACGAGGTGGAGCGGCGGGCCCAGTCCGCCCTCCGGCTCCGCCTCCGCCGCGCGGCCTTCGATCCTGGCAAGACGCTCGAGGGCTTCGACTTCGGCTTCAACCCAAAGTTGAACAAGGCCCAGGTCTTCGACCTCGCCACCTGCCAGTTCGTCGCACGGCACGAGAACGTGTTGATCTACGGCCCGACCGGCGTGGGCAAGAGCCACCTGTCGCAAGCCCTGGCGCACGAGGCGTGCCGCCGCGGGTACGAGGTCCTCTTCGTGTCCACCGGGAAGCTGCTGGCCCCCTGGCCGGCGGCCGGGCCGACGGCACGCTCGCCCACCGGCTGGCCAAGTACCTGCGGCCCGATGTGCTCGTCCTGGATGACTTCGGGCTGAAGGCCCTCCGGGCCCCCGGCCCCGAGGACCTCTACGACATCATCCACGAGCGGTACGAGCGCGCGTCCATCGTGCTCACGAGCAACCGGGCCGTGAGCGAGTGGCCGGAGATCTTCGGCGAGCCGCTCCTGGCCTCCGCGGCCTTGGATCGGCTGACCCACCGGGCCCACTTCGTGGAGATCACGGGGGCCAGCTACCGGGCCGAGCAGACCAAGCAGCAGCTCGCGGCCCAGCGGCGCAGTAAGCCGTCACCGAAGCAGGAGGCACGCCCAGCGTAAAGGTCCGGACAACCCACTTGCGAGGGACCCGGCTACGTCCTTCGCTGGCTCACCATGGGGTGACCCTGAGTGGCTCTCAATGGCCGGCCGTTGACACTAACCTGCCGGTCCCTTTCCACTTGCTGCTCCCCCCGAGTGCGTCGGCTGAGGGCCGCCCGACAGCGGGGGCTGCATGCCGACCGTTGCCGGCCCACCAGGGGCACCCCGCACTCGGGGCAGACGCGAGAAACCGCCTTTCCTGGGACGATCTCCGCTGGACGGCTACAGCCGGGCGGGTGTGTCCCGTTTGTTTCTGGAATCCTATCACAGATGCCCTCTGGAGCCGCACGTTCGCTTTCTAGCAGGGGGTCAGGTATCAGCATGAGCGATTCATCCTCCTAGGGGATTCTAGTCTAGTGTGTCATAAATACGGTGACTTATAGTACGTACTCTGGTATGCTCCTCGGTGAGGAGGAGCAAGCCATGCGTGTGGCGGTGCCGATTGTGCTGAGCCCGCAGGAACGCACCATCTTGGAACGCTGGGCACGGGGGCGGCGCACCCCCGCGCGCCTCGTGCGCCGGGCGCAGATCGTCCTGCGCGCGGCGGCGGGGCAGCGGAACGACGAGGTCGCCCGGGCCCTGGACACGGATCGCGAGTGTGTGGGTCGGTGGCGGACTCGCTTCGCCCAGCAGCGGCTGGCCGGGATCGAGCGGGATGCCCCGCGCCCCGGCCGGACGCCCGCCATCGCCCCGGCGGTCCTGCAGCGCATCGTCACCCTGACGACAACCAGCGCGCCGCCCGCCGCCACCCACTGGAGCACGCGGACCCTGGCGGCCGCGGTCGGCGTGAGCCCGAAGACCGTGCACCGGGTCTGGCAGGCCCACGGCCTGAAGCCGCATCGGGTCCGCCCGTTCAAGGTGAGCCGCGACCGGCGGTTCCTCGAGAAGCTGACCGATGTGGTGGGGCTGTACCTGAATCCCCCTGAGCACGCGTTGGTGCTGTGCGCCGACGAGAAGAGCCAGATCCAAGCGCTCGACCGCACCCAACCCGGCCTCCCGCTGAAGAAGGGCCGGTGCGGCACCCTGACCCACGACTACAAGCGGAACGGCACGACCACGCTCTTCGCCGCCCTGGGGCTCGTGACGGGCCAGCTCATCGGCACGTGCCTGCCCAAGCATCGGCACCAGGAGTGGCTCCGGTTCCTCCGGCTGATCGACGCGCAGACCCCGCCCGACCTGGACCTCCACCTGATCGTGGACAACTACGCCACCCATAAACACCCTGCGGTCCAGCGCTGGCTCGCCCGCCACCCACGCTTCCACATGCACTTCATTCCGACCAGCAGCTCGTGGTTGAATCTCATCGAGCGGTGGTTCCGGGAGCTCACGACCAAGCGGCTCCGCCGGGGCGTCTTCAAGAGCGTCGCCGACCTCATCGCCGCCATTGAGGCCTTCATCGCACACCACAACCGCCACCCCCGGTCGTTCACCTGGACGGCCAAGGTGGAGGACATCCTGGCGAAAGTCGAGCGGGCTCGAGCAGTGCTGCATAAGATGGCATCTGTGTGACACGGTAGACTAGGGCAAGATTGCCAGGGCTGCCCTATGGTGGGGGTGGGAGTGTCGCTCGCCTCTGTGACCAACCGGATCGCAATGCAGGGCCCGTCCATCCCGACTAGAGCTGTCGCGCGTGAGGTCAGGTCTCGGGGGGCCTCCCGGGGGAGGTAGTGTCCAGCGCCCATCCACCAGGGCCAGGATACCCGGGCCCGCCCACACGCCGATATGCTCAATCTTTGGTGCCTTCCGCATCATTGCTCCCCGGTCGGTCCTGGCGTCGGGATCTCCAGCCGGCGCGCGAGGGCCAGGCGCCGCCTCCAGTGCTTGCCCCGGCGGATCGCCTCGGCGTACTCGGCCCGGGTGAGCAGCAAGACAGCCCCCTTGAGGCGAATTGGAATCAAGCCGGCGGGGGCGTCTGATGGTACAAGCGCCGGTTTCTCGTTCACAAGCCCCACGGCGGCCCTCCACGTTGCCCCACGTTCAACGATCGCGCTTCCGCTTGGCCTTCGATACGGGCCTGGTGGGCGGCTGCTCGCACTTCCGGCAGAGACCGGACAGGCGCTCTGCGGGGGCCAGGGGGCCTCCGCATGCATCGCAGCGGTCCAGGCCGCGGAAGATCAGGGGAGGCGTCCCCTTCATCATGCGAGCGGCCCGGGTTCGAGGTCGGGGATCCGCGTCTCCATCGTTATGTCATGGCGCTCCGGCTTCTCCACCACGGTCGGCCGCGTGTCCGGGGCCGCGCTCTTCAAGCGCTCGGTCAACTCCCGGAGGTCCTGCTCCACGGCCGCGGCCAGCCGCCGCAGGGCGCCGATGTTGGACCGAAGGGCGTCCATGGTCGGTTTCTGCATCATCCGCAGGTGAAGGCCCTGGTAGACGTCCGAATCACTCAAGGTGTCAACCCGCCGGATGAATTCGCGGTACGCTGCTACGCCGCCGTCCATGCAGCCGGCGAGCATCCCGTCCCCGCCGAGCTGCCGAAGATGGCCCTGGAGCCCTGAGTGGACGATACCAAGCCGGGCAGCCGCGTGGAATTTTGCCTGGGCGTTCAGGAAAAGGGGGCGCACTTGGGATACCACGCTGAGGATTTCCTTGAGTCCTCGTTCCGCTTCCGCACGGGCAGGGGCCAGCGCCCGCTTGGCCTCCGCCACGGGGGCCGCGGCCTGCGCCGCGACGGTCGACACGCCTGTTGAAACTCTCTGTCGGTATTCATCGGTTTTCCCCTTTCACTTCATGCGCCGGCCGAGGTCGACCAGCAGTTTGATTGCCGTCACATCATCTGGGAATGCCTGCGCGACTTGCTTGATTATGCCCTCACGTCCCTTGAAGATGTCCGCCGCCGTGCGCTGGGCCAGGGCCATGTTTGCTTCATAGTCGCCGCCCCACTCCTGGCGGAGGGCCGTCACCACCTCCCGCCGGTTCTCGGTCTCTTCCGGTGTCTCGCCGGGCAAGGCGTCCGGTGTGTCCAGTTTCGCCACCGGATCGGGGGCGGGCCGAGGAAATTCGGTGTGAAGCTCTACGCCGTCGGATATGGGAACCGGCTCGCCCGGTGGGATGCGCCCATAGAGCCTATCCACATGATCCAGCGTGGCCTTGTCCCCGCGTTTCCAGCCCTGATAGTGTGGGTTCTGTGGATTCGACATGATGTCCGACAACTCCGCTTTCGCCGTTTGGTGCGCCGTCTCCTCCCGGGTGGCGCTCCCCGCTTCCTCATTCGGCATGACTCATTCTCCTTTCGTTCTGGCGGGACCGGCCCGCATGGCCTTGATGGCGCCATACGCGGTTTGTACGGCCGTCCAGGCGGTCGCGTCCCCGCCCGGGTCGGGATGCTCCCGCTTCGCGCGGGCCTTGAAGAGTAAGGTAATCACCTCTATGCTGGCCTGCGGGTGAACCCCTAACACCTTGAACGGGTCCGGCCCGTTCGGGTGCGTGCCCGATCGCCACGTCTGAGCCTCGGTCAGCAATTCACCGGCCAACTCTTCCAGTTGCGCCGGCCCGGTCAAGCGGGCCGCCAGCGCATAGGGCTTGCCCTCGGCAACGAGCTTCCGCCCGTGGGCGCCGTCTGGCCGAATCACAAAATTGATGCCGTTCACTTCCACGAGAGCGGGAGAGGGATAGCGCGAGGTGGGGGCGCGCCTCGAAAGGGGGCCCCCGGGGGTCGTCCTGGTGAATCGACTCGCTCGTGCGAGGCCGGGGCGGGGAGCCGCGGGGCGAGGGTGAGCTCCAGCCCCCGATACGCAGCTTGTCCCCGCCACGTCCTCAAGGCCACGCGCCACGACTCGCCAGGCCGTCCGCGTATGCTCCAGGTCCATTATGCTCGGTCCTTCCACGCTTCCACGAGTCGGTCAAGGTCTGCTCGGTCAAACAGGAGTTTCCGCAGCTCGCCACCAGCCGGCAGCGGGATCCGCACCCGCTGGAGTACGTCACGAGCTGCGAGGTCATAGACGCTCGCCCCCGGCAGACTGAGATACAAGGCCGCCCCGTGCACGTCCAGGAGGCGAGGGAGTAGGGGAGCATTGGCTTCTAAAGCCACTGTTCCGATTTCTGGCCCTTTGTTCTCAAGGGCTTCCGCATCCGACGTGCCTGTAACGTGCCCATACTCGGCCTTCCGTGGCCGTCCAGGATGCGGGCGCCGGGCGCTCGGCAGGTACACGGGCTGCTCACTCACACGACACCCCACGGCTGGAGGCCCCCGGACAAGGCATAGTCAAGCGGCCTTGCGGCGTCCCGAAATGGCGAGGCGAGGCCGAATTTATGCCCGTCTCTGCATCTCTCTCCACATGTTGGCAGTTGGCAGAGTTGGCAACAGGGGGTCCTATAGACCCCCTTGTGTTGCCACAAACTCATTTTCACGCTGCCACCAGCTTTATTCATTTCTGCGTAACCCATCAGAATTCATACAGTTGGCAGTTGCCACAACTCCCCCTTGCCAGCTTGCCAACTCATAGGAATGCCGCTTGCGAGTTGGCAACGACTTCCAAGGGCTTCCGCTGCCCATGATCCGTGAGCTTCTTCTCCCGGATCGCGGAGGCCGTGGCGTCCCTGGCCGTCCTGTCGGAACACCCGAACCGCTTGGACACCTCTGCGTAGAAGTCCAGGCGCTTGCCGGTCCAGACCCCGTTCAGTTCCTCACTCATCCACGCCACCAGGGCCGCAGTAGAACACAAGGTCTCGGCCTCATCCACGGGGCGGAACACCAGGGTTTCCTTATCCAGTTCGAGCGTCAGAGGCTCTTTCCACCTCGGCGCGAAATTCGTCTTGACCAGGTTCAGCCGATAGAGGTTTGGACCGTTCTTGGATTGCTCCCGTAGGGCCAGCTCGAAATCGGCCCAGGCCCGGAGGGCCGTGGTCCCCCGACCGCGGGCGTCGTCCCCATCGGGGGCCCATCCGGCATGATGGACGACCAGCAGCGCCGCTCCCGCCTGCCGGCAGACTTCCCGGAGCGGCACCAGCCACCGCATCATCTCCGAGCTGCTGTTCTCCTCCGCCTCGTGGAGGTACACCAGCGGATCGAAGAGCACCACGTCAACCAGGGCATGCCGACTGAGCGTCACGCCCAACCGCTTCAGGGCGCCGTCCAGCGGTCGGCCTTTCGGGCCGCCGAACCGCATGGGCTCCCGCCGCGTAAACAGGATGATGTTCTCCGGGATCTCTGCCCCGGCCAGCATCATCCGTAACCGCTCCTGCACCATGCCCGGGGCGTCCTCCACCTGGAACACCAGAACCCGCAGGGGGCGCGCCGCTGGCATCGCCTGACCCAGGGGCAACGGGAAGCCGGTCCAATGGAGCGCCAAGTTGAGACCACAGACGCTCTTGCCGTGGCCGCCTGCCCCGGTCAGGAGGCCCACGCCTACTTCCGTCAGGCCAAGGGACGGCACCAACCGGACGGCGCCAGCGAACGAGGTCCGCATGAATTCCGGGCCCGGCAACACCTCATAGGGCTGGATCTCCTCCTGCCGTTTTTCGAGTTTCCCTCGCGTACCAGGGCCGGGCACTTCGGCTGCTGCGTCCACCGTCGTCTCCTCGCCGTGGTCGACGTCTTCCCGTTGTGCTTCCTCTCGCCCCTTGGCCCAGGCCCGGAGGGTCTTCTGCAGCTTGGTCTGATGGAGTTTCTTTTTCCCAGGTCGGCTGTAGAGGTCACAGAGTAGCCACGTCGCATCTTCGACCGAGAGTCCGGCATGCCCTGCGTGGTAGGCCAGCGCATAGGCGCGCTCGCTGTCGCTGGAGTAGCCGTCGCGCGTGCCGTCCCAGGTCTCCCGCAAGCGGGCGTTGCCCTTGAGCACGCGCTCCCCACGCTCCGACAACTTCTCCGGCCGCTCGGGAGCGTTCACGTCGGGCCGCGCCTCATCGGCCTCCGTCCAGGGGATGCTGTCGAATTCCGTTAGATCGTAGGCCATGAAACCAGCCTCACTTGACAGTCAGGATACTTGTGATTAAAGGTGCCCGGGATCCGAAGCACCCGGCTCCGATCGGTCGCCGCGGGGTCGGCCTCGAGGGCGCACACAATACCCTTGAGCCGCCCCTCGAATGCCTCATCGGCATGTACGGCCTGCTTGAGCTGCCAGTAGACGTGGTATCCACCTCCGGTGGCGACGATCCAAGTCGGAGGCAAGGGGAATTCTCCCAGCTTCCGGAGGGCCCCCGCCTCGCCGTCCGAGAATCGCTTGAAGTCCAGGTCAGCCCATAAGCCGGGGGCATGCGTCACGCTGGTCTTGTCCCCTTGTGGCCGGATGCGAGGGCATACGCCGAAGTAACAGTCGTACTCCTCCACCAACTCACAGGCTCGCCAGTAGAGCTCGCGGGTCGCGCCCAGGGTGAAAAATTCCTGGTGGACGGCCTTGTCAGTAACGCGGATCGCGCGGAGCTTGAGGAGTTGATCAGCGGGGCAGGCGGCAAACCAGGATTCGAGAAACGTGGTCGGCCGCGGCGGGAGAGCGGTCTTGGTTGTGAGCAGGGGGACGGTCGCCGTACTCATCGGCCGCTCGCGACGGCTTCTTCGAGACGGAGTTTCTCCGCCGCCGCTTCGAGTACTGTGACTAAAACGCGGCGGGCATGTCTAGGGTCCTTCGCCAACAGACGTGCCCACTGAGGCGAGACGCCAAGGCGGGCGGCGTAGTCGATAGACTGCACGCCGAGCAGCCGGGCAAGTACCAGAGGGTCGGTAGTGGTTCGCATGCCGCAAGGGTAGAGACACTCCTACCCTTGGAGCAATCCCTTGGAAATTGCGCTCAGTTTCTATTTTCCAGATTTTTTGCGGGAGAGACGGAGGCCCACCGCGTTCAGGTAGCGAATCTTTCCGCGGAGGCGCTCCCGGGCTTTCGGGTCGGAGGGAATCGTTACGCTGAGGATCTTTCGGGCGACCTGCCACACGTCCATGCCGTCCTGTGTGCCCTGATATACACGTCGCGCGAGTTCTGGATCAACTTGCGACTTGCCAGACTTCGGGGGCTTCGCTTGTCCCTTCGGACGTTCCTGGGGCTCGCGCGGGTAGTCGAGCGCTCTCTAGACTGGCAATCTCCAGCCAATGCTTGCGCGTGGGCATTTCGCCGGCTGGCACCTCATAGCGAAACGCACCGGTGATGCGGTCCTCGGTGATACGAATCGGATTGTCGGGGAGGGGAGTGCCGACCGTCACGGATTTCGGCACTCTCCGAGCCGCTCGGCGGAGACGTTCCCTCATTCCCTCATCTGTGGCCTCTTTTTCCAGGATGGCCAACGCCGCCTGCTGAGGTAGGAGAGGGCGATCCTCACAGACCCGATGAAACTTCGGGACGTACTCTTTGATGCGATCAAGTAGGAGCCAGGACAATTCAGCAAGCCGGTCCACTGGCTCGGGCCCCAACGCTTCCCATCGGGGTTCGAGTTTTCGCACGAGCTTATAGACCGGATGGTCACACAAATTGAGATGCTCGGCCAGGGCGGCGGCGAAATAGTAGAAATGGCTTCTGACCTGTGGATGCTGCGTAAGCTCTAGAGCCAACTCTGCCGGCCGGATAACCGTTCTGTCCAGAAACTTTGTTTGTCTGAGAACCATCGCTCTCCCTGTAGAGCTCCCCTGGAGGTCTCGCGGGCCAGGTCGGCAGAGTCCGGCTTCCGGTCGCCATCAATTAGCTAATAGAAGGGCGTTCTGTTCTTGCGCCTTCCCCTGATGTCTGTGGCCTGCTCAAGCTCACGAATCCTTCGATCCTTCTCAAGCAGTAGTTCCTCAATCCCTGCAATCTTAGTCTTTGCTTGGGCTAGGGCGTCCAACAGTTCGGCCAGTTTCATTTTGCTCTCGGCCTTTTCGGGCGAAGCATCTGCGCGCCTGATTGACCGGGCGATCCCTGTTGCTGTCTTGATACTCGCCAGGACATCTTGAATGGAGGCCAAGTCCGACATGTCCATCTCCCTGTCAAAACGTGCCCGCAAACGTGCCCACGGCGAAAGAAAACCGCCGGAAATCACGCCACTTCAGCGGAAAGCATAGCACATAACCCCTTGTAAATACACGATATTGAAAGGGTAGGGGAGGCCTGGCTTGGCCTCATAAGCCCTGTGTCGGTGGTTCGACTCCACCCGCCGCCACCAGACGTGATCGCTCGTTGACCCTCGCCAGAGGCTCTCTGGGATCGCGCCGGGAGGACAACCCCCGGTTTTTTTATTCCCGGACGCATCAGGCGAGGTGCTCGCCCCGGTTGCGGCCTTCGGCCGCCAGCAAGCGCTGCACGGTGGTTTTCAGCAGGACCAGGGTGGCCTCCGGGTAGCGGAGCAGGAACGCGCGGAATCGCTGGTAATCGAGGCAGAGCAGCACCACGTCGGTCGCCGCCTGGAGGGTGGCGGTGCGGGCCATATTCGAGAACATGCCATATTCGCCCAGCAGCTCTCCCCGCTCGACGGTCCGCACCGGCCGGGATTGCCCCGGCAATACGACGTTAAGCATGCCGCTGGCCACGACATAGACACTGCCGGAGACCTCGCCCGCCTCGAACAGGATCTCTGATTCCCGCAAATGCTCCGTCCGCATCATTTCCGCGAGGGTGGCAAGCTCCGCCGGCGGAACGCCCGTGAACACCGGGCAGGCGCCCAGGACACTGGTCTTTTCGGCCATGCTCAGGGTGGTTCTCATGCTCGCTGAAGCGTGGTGCGGAAGATCTCCGACGCTTCCTCCAGCTCCTGGAACGTGCCGCTGGCCGCCAGCCGGCCGCCATGCATGAGCTTGATGTCGTCCGCCTCGCGGATGAAATTCAGATCGTGGCTGACGGTGATGACGATCCTGTCTCGCCTCCACTGCCGCAGCAGCTCGGCAACCGCGCTGCGGCTGGCAGGGTCGAGAGCCGATGTCGGCTCGTCCAGCACCACGATCGGTGTGCGGCGCAAGAGCGCGCGGCAGAGCGCCACCGTCTGGCCCTGACCGCCGGAGAGGTTGCTGCCCAGCCGCCCGACCTCGCACTCCAGGCCGAGCCGTGTCAGGCAGTCGTTCAACCCCGCCTGTTCGACAAAGCCCAGCAGGCTTTGATCCAGGAGGCGGCTCGCCCGAGTATTGGGGACCTCCACGACGCCAAAGATCAAATTCTCCCGCCAGGTCAAGCCGGGGTGCACCTCGTCGGCGACAAAGGGGCGCCAGGCACCCGCCAGGAGCTGCTGCAGCAGCTCGATATCAGCGGCAAACACCTTGCGGGTTTCGGGCGCTCGCAAGGCCTCCACACCTCCATCGCTCGCTAATTCGGCTAAAGAGCTAGTCAGGCCGATCAGCAACAGCGACAATCCTTGCTTGGGCGACACGGCGGGTTTGTCAGCCAGATCCACGCAGGATGATCGCAGCTTCCACAAGGGCTCGCTTACCGAGAAGGGAGAGAGCTGCGCATACACGTGGTAATTGGAGATACTGAGCAGGTGCCGGTTCTCGCGCAGCAGGCTCTTTCCCAGCGCCATCAGCGCCGAGCGGCTGCCGTTTGGCGGCAGGCGTTCCAGCCGGCGGGCGGCTTTCTTGCTTAACAGCAGCTCCACGCACTTGGCCCGCTCGCAGCGGCCGCCCAGCAGGCATTCCAGCACCCAGTGCTGCGAGTCCACGCTGCCGTGCTCGAAGGGCAAGACCAGAGCCTGGCACTCGTCCCGCAGGCGCTGGCGAAGGCTATTCCGCAGCTCGCCGATGCGCGCGGCGATCGCAGGCTGCGCGCCGCCTTCACCCGCCGGCATGTCCAGGGCCTTCAGCCGGCAAATCTTGCCCAAGCCTGCCCGCTCGACCACCTCCATGTCGGCGGCGGAAAGGGGGATCTCGCCTTCGGTCTGTCCAAAGTAGAGGTTTTCGCGGATCGTCGTATTCAAGAGGGCCACGGATTGCGGCATGATTGAGAAGAGGGCTGCGCGCCGTCGGTCATCGATCGCCTGGAACGGGAGGGATCCGTAGCGGACGTCGCCTTCCTGCGCTTTCAGGCGCCCCAGCACCAGTTTCAGCAGGGTGGATTTGCCGGAGCCCGCGCCGCCCACGATGGCGGTCCAGCGATCCGGACTGAACACGGTGCTGACGCCGGCCACGCCGCCTTGTTGCGTGCCATCGGGGCTGGTATAGCGATAGGTGACGTTGTCCAGGGTGATCGGCTCGGCCGCCCCCTCCTGAACTGCCGAGTCTGCCGAGCTACCAGTCTCGACGCTCTGAGTCTCGTACTCAAGGAGCCGGTCCAAACTGACGCGCGCAATCTGGAAATCCAGGCGCAGGAAGACCAGCTCCGAAGATTCGCTGAACAGCGAGGGCAAGCGCAGCACGATCACCGGCACCAGGGCGAGAGAAAGACCGCTGATCCCCCCGCTCCGCATCTGATATACCACCACGATCATAGACGCAAACGCCAGCAGGTACGCGACCGTATTTCTAATCCGCAGAGCCCCGTTGAGCCCGATGTACTTGAGAAACGTCCTGCTCCGGTCCTCCAGAAGCTGCAGGAACCGTCGCCGGATGTTCTCGTACGCATTTGAAACCTGAACTTCGGGCGCGGCCCGCAGCAGATCCTCGAAGCGTGACTTAATTCTGTCATCCTGGACGAGATAGTTCTGGTCCATGTTGGCCACTGGTTTGGTCGTTCGCAGCGTCCAAAGAACTCCGACAAGACAGGTCGCAATGGCCACGAGCGCCAGCCGCCAGTCCTTGAGAAAGAAGAAGACCAGATTGCCGGCCACCAGCAGCGAGCTCCACCAGACCTTGGTTACTCCGAGGCGGCGCTCACTTACTCGAGAGAGGTCCACGGCCAGCCGGTTCACCATTTCCGCCGGAGAATGACGGCTGAAAAAGGAGTCCTCTTTTCGCAGCAGGTGGAGCAGGATTTCCGTCTCCAGATCGTCCTTGGTGCGAATGGCGAGCTTGCCGCCGAGACGGGCTCTCCAGAACTCCACCGCGCCCGACGTGAGCCGGGCAGCCACGAACAGGCCCAGAAGCAGGAAGGGCAGGCTGATTGCCAGCGAATCGGCGAGCGTGTGCGAAAGTGCCGCCAGGCCGTGCTGGGCAGCGGCAGCCGGCGCTTGCCCTTGGCCCAGCGATTGCGTCAGCAGGTCGAGCAGATCGTTCTCAACGTAAACAAGCACAGATGCCAGGCTGCCGGCAAGGATCAAGGAGATCAGCGCCGCACGGTAACGCGGGTGCCAGAGGGCGAACCAGGAAGCCAGCCCCGATTTCATGCGCGGACACCCTTTAGCCGAACCTTTTCAGTGATGACCCGTAACACTCCTGATTGTACGCTCTCGGAGGCGAGAGCACGGTCGCGGATGCGGTCGCGCAGCTGTTGCAGGAAGGACTCGCAGTATCGCATTGCGTCGAATTGCTCAGGTTGAAACCGATGCAGGTGCGGACATCCGCCCCCACAGCCGGGGAGTGCGGGGCATTCCGCGCAGCGCTTGTACTGCAACCAGTCGTACATCAGCCATGGGACCAGGTTGGCCAAGTTCGTCGGCGTGCCGGTCTCCACCGAGCCGTAGCTTCGCTCCGCCAGTCCGACGTCCTCCGGGCATTTGTACAGCAAACCGTCCGGTCCGATCACCATGGAGTGGCGTGTTGTGGCGCCGCATCCGATCGGCTCGGGCCGGCACACGTCATCGACAGGCAGGCGCCTCGCTGTGGCCCGGCGCCGCTCGCGCGTGCTCGCCTGCGCGTAGATCAGATAGGGCATGGCGGTAAACCGGCATCCGCGCGGCCCGCACTCGGGTACAAGAACGTAGGCAAAATGAATCTTCTGGAGATGCTGGTGCAGCTTGCGTCGGATCAGCGCGTCATACAGCCGGTCGAACCCCGCCGGCTCATCGCGTCCCAGGTTAATCCGCAAACGTATGGGAATTCTTCTGGCCGCAAACGCCAGGTTGTCCAAAACCAATTCCGCCGTGGCACGACCGCGCCGGTCGCGCTTTTCAGCCGCGGGAATATCCACGGTTACCTGGATGTATGTCAACTCGCACGTTTCCAGCCTGCTGACCACGTCGCGACTCAGCAGCGTGCCATTGGTCACCAGCGTTGCGGAGTAGCTCATACCGGCGTGCTTGCACGCGGGAATCAGCAGCGAGCTGACCCGGGAGATTGTTTTGATCGCAAGGAGCGGCTCTCCGCCGAACCAGCAGACGTTTATGGCCCTCTTGCCGCTGGCAGCGGTGGCGATATGCTGCACAACCTGGTTTTCCCGCTCCGCGGTCCAGGCCCGTGCCGCCCTGGAAGCTTGAGCGGCACCTTCAAAGCAGTAGCTGCAGCGCAAGTTGCAGGCCAGCGTCGGAACGAGCGTCACCCCGAGACTGGAGTCGCTGAATTGTCCAGACAGGTAGTGCAGCCGAACGAGATCAAGCTCATCGACATCCCGGGGAACGAGAAAACCGTGCGACTGGAGAAAGGCCAGACCCTCAGCGGCCTCGGCCTGATCGCAGTCCAACTGGCGGCCGGAAGCGAGATACTGCGACCATGTTTCCTCCGCGAGTACCACCAACGCCCCGGTGAAGGTGTTGAGGATCGCTTTGCGGTGGCGTGGCAGATCAACCGCCAGATTGAATCGCGATGGAGCCCAGACCTGCGACACGAATTTCCTTCCTTTGCCGGGACCGTCTCTTGGGCCTTGCCGAAATGGCGACACGGTCACGGCTCCGGCCCCTCCCGAGTGGACGTCGCCACGAGCCTCCGCACCTCTGACGCCCGGGCGCGGGAGCTGGGCGGGGCGCCCTCCAGCGTGAGAAGCTCGCGCCAAGTCTGCGAGATCGCGGGGGGTGGTGTGGCGCCAAACGGGTTCGGGGGAATCGAGGTCGGGCGCGCAGGGCAGTAGCCGCTCCACGACACTGCGGCAGGGCTTGGCCACCCAGGCGGGAGCACACAGATCCTGCTACGGGCGGTGCCGGTCACCGGCGGGGGTAAAGCCGGGGACGGCAGGGAACCGCCGATAGACGACCATTCCGCAGCATGAAACCCAGCCGCCGGACCAACGGGGTTAACCCGACCCTCTGAAAGCGTCAGCCCCTGACTCCGCCGATCGCCGCAAAACCGCAGCCCTGTCCTTCAACGTCGCCCTTCTTCTTCTTGGGTGCGCGCAGCACCTTGGCGAGATCAGCGACCGACGCCGACTTTTTCACCTGCAGGTCTGTTCCTTCCGGAAACACCAAACTCACTCGGTTCTTGCCCTCAACCACCACTTTCACGCCCTCGGCTTTCTTCACCATTGCTGTCGCTCCTTTGATTGATCTCGCCCCCGGCGCCTATGATCACGGAGACGGCGGCCGCCGCGGGCACCCGCCCGGCGGTCTAGACCCTCCGGCCCGCTGAATCGCCGCAACTGGTAGCACATAACCCCGGATAAAACAACAGAAATTCCCTCCTCGGCATCCCTTCGGCCGGCGGTGTTCCGCTTTCACCCGCCGTCCGCAAAGAGGGAGCGGATACGATCCAGGGCCTCGGGGTGAAAGCGGTACAGGAACCTGTGGGTGATGGAGGCGCGGGCAAACTGGGCCCGCATCAAGTCGCACCAGAGCTTCTGCATGGGGTCGCTGCGGCCCGAAGGCAGCAGAGCGCACTTCTGGCATTGAAACGCGCATCCCCCTCCGCACCAGGCGAAAGCCCAGCAGCGGGCGCACTCTTCATCTGCCGGCCGCACCCTCGGCATCGGCAGTGGGGCGCTGGCGTCCAAGGTTTCGCAGTCTCCCAGCGCCGGCACGTCCGCCCTTCCATACAGACTGGGGCAAGGATATACGCTTCCGTGGGCATCGATGTAGATTTCCCGCCGCCCGCAGCCGCACAGCCCGTCCGGACCTTTCGGTTGGGATGAAATCTGCGCCGCGAAACGCATGTCCACCTCCGGACTGCCCTCAATCGCGGATTGGACGAAGTATCGGTAAAACTTCGCGCGCTGCAGCATGAGCTCCCGCAGATCGGATTTCGACCACGGGCTGGAATCATTCGCCCCGGCGGTCAGATACAGGAAGCTGATGCGGCGAAACCCGCGAGTCCGAAGCTCCTTGGCAATGGCAGTCAGATCGGAATTGCCCGGGGTAAGGACGACCTGCGCATCCACCCTGGCATCCTTGCTCGCCGCGCGCAGCCGCCGCATCCCGCTCAGGGCCGCCTGGTAGGAGCCGGCCCCATCCGGATAGCGGCGGTGCCGGTCGTGGCCATCCTGCAGCCCGTCAATGCTGATCTGGACGGTCAGGTCCGGCGCCACCAGGTCTTTCGCGAGGGCATCCGTGATCAGGGTGCCATTGGTCCCGATGCTGAAATGCGGACTCTTGCCCAGCCGGCGGGCCTTGCGGCGGACGGTATTGACCAGAAAGCGGCCGACGGACCAGTTCGCCAGCGGCTCGCCGCCGAGGAAGGAAATCAGCGGCCTGTCCACGGGGACCGCCAAAATGTAGTCGGCAATGCGCTCGGCCGTCGGCCGATCCAGACGGCTGGAGGGTGCGCAATTGGCCGAATCAAAGCAATAATCGCAGGCCAGATTACAGCGGCCGGACAGCCGCACCATGAAGGTGTGCGGCCACTGGTGCCCCGACTCGCGCTGTTTCGGCCGCGTCCTTGGTAGGCCGCCGAGTCCCTGGAGAAAGAAGATTTCCGGCTGCTCGACGGCAAATGCGAGGATGGCCTCTTGGAGCTCCTCCGCTGCGCGCTGCTCCGGCTGTGCGGCACGCACCTGCCGGCATGCGGGACCCGACGTGCCGTTTCGAATACCCCGAGCCTTTGGTGTGCGGTCTGCCGGTGCCACGCAGGACCCTCGCGTCTCCGGACCCGCGTTCCCTTCTCTCATGGTGCGACCGGAGGCGGTCTCTTGAACGGCGACGATACCATACGACCAGCCGACGGTAAATCCCCAAGAGGCGCCCCGCCCGGCATGAGGTTCATCTTGACTTTTACTGGGGAATGGCGTACGGCAATGGTGGCTGAAGGCTGACCGTCCGCGTGGGGGTGATGCATGGCGCCAAAGATCGCGGTACTGCAGGCCTATCTCGGGATTTCGTCTCAGAGCGAGGAGGGCGCGATCCTCCGGCTGCTGATCGAACTGGTGGCCCAATGCGTGGGGGCGCAGGAGGGCTCTCTCCTGGTGTTCGATGAAAAGAAGAATGACCTGGTATTTGCCATGACGGTTGGCGACACGTCGTCGGAAAAGGTCCTGGTCGGCCAGCGGGTTCCGCTGGGACAGGGGATCACCGGGCTGGCGGCGCAGCTGCGCGAGGTGCAGATCGGGGCACCGACCTTCAAGACGCGTCAGGCCAAGCACCGCGGGGGAGCCCCTCAAGAGCCGCAAGCGGTGCTGGCAGCGCCCATGCTGGTTTCCGACCGGCTGATCGGCGTGCTGACGGCAGTCAGCTTCGCGCCAGGGAAACGGTTCACCAGCGGCGACGCGCTCTTGTACGGCCGCCTGGCCGCGGTCGCCGGAGTCGTGGTGGATCAGGCGCACCGGCTGCGGGCCGTCACCGCCCTGCAGCGCGGGCAGCGTCCGCCTGGGGGGATCGGCCGGGCGCTGCGGCTCGAGAACGCCATCGTCGATGCCGTCACGCGGTTGACTCGCTCGCGGCCGCACGCCAAGAGCGACATTGCCAGGCTGCTGACGGCCGTGGCTGACCTGCTCGAGCCGTAATCGGGGGAGACGTGGCCGCCCGGACGCTGTTGCATATCCTCAAGGCGGGATTCAGGGACCTCAGGCGGCGCAGGCGGGAGCCGGTCACGGTGGCCGTCGTGGATAGCGGCATCGACGGCACTCACCCGCAGCTGGCGGGGCGGATCGTTCGGGCTGTCCAGGTCACCCCGCAGGGCAGGCAGCAGCGGGTCATCGAGAGCCCTGTGCCGAGCAACCAGGATGTCTACGGTCACGGCACCGCCGTCGCCAGCATCATCTGCAAGCTTGCACCCAACGCCAGAATCCTCGACGTGCGCGTGCTCGACGCCGAGAACGTGTGTACTGGAGACACGCTGATCGCGGGCTTTCGCTGGGCGGTCGAGTCCAGGGCCCGGATTATCAACATGAGCCTGGCGGCCAACGCCCGGTTCGCCGCGGCGCTGCGCCAACTCTGCGATGCCGCCTACCGTCAGAACCAGCTCGTCGTCGCCGCGCGGCGCAACATGCCGCTCACCGACCAGGGCTTTCCCGCCGAGGTGGCCACCTGCATCGGGGTGGATATTAAGAAGTTGCGGTCGCAATTCGAGCTTATATTTCAGGACAACCACATTATCGAGTTTGCGGCCCATGGCGAGGGAGTGGTGGTGGCTGCAGCTGGCGGCGGTCACACCACGATGACGGGGACCAGCTTTGCCACGCCCGCGGTGAGCGGCCTGTGTGCGCTGCTGGTGGGCGCGTACCCCGATCTCCGGCCGTTCGAGGTGAAGAGCGTGCTGCGCGCCTTCGCCGTGTGAGGGGGTCGGGCCGAAGGGGCGCCCTGCATTTGTGATGGGCCGAAACAGAGTCATCGAATGGCGTGCTCTGCCAAGCTGGAGTTGGATCCGAAGAACTTCTTCCGTCTCTCCAACGGACGCCTGCTGACGGCCCCGCCGGAAATCCCGTTCAGGGAAATGTTCTCCGAGATCGTCGAATCGGGCTGTTACCTGCCTTCGGCCGAATTTCGGATCGGGGCAGGGGAAATCGTGCTTGATATCGGGGCGAACGTCGGCCTGTTCTCGATGTGGGTCGCCCTGAACGTCCCGTCGGCGAGAGTCTACGCATTCGAGGCTGCCTCCGACAATTATCTGGCGCTGGCCGAGAACGTCCGGAGCAATCACCTGACAAGCGTCTCGGTCCACCATTACGCTGTGTCGGACGGCGGCAGCTCCCGGGTAACCCTCTACCGCGGATACCATGGCGGGATTCATTCCATCTGCCCGGAGTACCGGAATTGGCCTGCTTCGGCGAAAAGGGAGCGCCGGACGGAGAAAGTCCGTGCCATCACGCTGTCGCAGATCTTGCGGCGATTTCAGATCGAGCGCGTCGATTTTCTGAAGCTGGGTTGCGAAGGGGCCGAATACGAGATTCTCTTCTCGGCGTCGCGGGCAACGCTCTCGCGGATTCGAAGGATCGTCGGCGAGTACCACGACCTGGACGCCGAGCGGCACGGAGGAGTCCTGAAGGCGTTCCTGACGCAGAACGGATTTCACACCGCTTTCAAGGCGGCCGGGCGGGGGAGGCCATGGGGAATATTCGCGGCGCTTTCCCGCTGACCGATCGCAGAGCTCTCCCCGAGACGATTCGCTAGATGATACATTCGATCGTACTGCCGGGGCGCTTCCCGACCACGTTCTACGCCTATCCGGAGTTCACCCTCCTCACCCGGCGGGTTCACGAAGAGGTCTGCTTCGAGAACCTCAATCTCCTCTTTTGGGATTACCTGTTCTCCGCGGATTTCCTGGGATTCCTGCGGCGCCATCTCGGTCCGGCATCCTCCCCGCACTTCGACTTCCTGTCGGCCGTCATCGACTCCGGCACCATGGCCACGCTCCGCGACCGGAAATTGTTCTATGACGCGGAGCGATACCTGGCTGCCATCTTCTGCCTCGGCGGTTACCTGGGAGCGGCCTCCGATCTCCTGCGGCAGATCAGCGGAGGCACCTTGCAGGGGATCTCGCTCTATGGCGTGAGCTACGACACGCGGCGCCCCCTCGGAGAGGTGCTGGCCTATGCCGGAAGCGACCGCAACCCCTTCATGGATTTTTGCCGGACGCGGCCGGAGCCGATCCGGGAGATCTTCGATGCGGATATCGTCAGCGCCGTGACCTACAATTACACCGATTTCCTGCATCTGGGTGTCCTGAGCGAGCGGTACCGGCGGCCCGGCACCAGCGTGTTCGTCCATGGCCACAGCTGGGAGAACAACGCCGTCGACTACCTGATCGAACACGCCGGCCGGTATGCCGAGTTCCTCCGGCACATCGACGGCATCGTTCTTGGGGAGGATGACCTCGCCGAGACGTTCAACCGGCTTGCCGAGGCGGGAGCGACGTCGGGAGTCCACAATCTCTACCGGTTCGGGGACGACCCACCTTCCGACCGCAGCAGCCGGGGCCGGCGGCGCAATCCTCTTGATGACCTCGATTTCATCCGCTTGCGCCAGGAGGCGGAGCGGCAGCGCAGCAAGATATTCTCTCCCGAGCTGGTGACCCTGTACCGCCTCTCCGCGCGGGGCTGCTACTGGAGCCAATGCGCCTTCTGTCGGCACAACAGCCGGCACCCCGGGGGCCCTGACCGTCGGGATCAGCAGGCGGAGGATCCAACCCTGTGGCCCGTCAGGATGCGCCGGCTTTCCGCCATCTCCCCCGTCCTTGTCTTCTGCGACCAGGGAATCGATCCGGAAGTGGCGGCGGCACTGGCTGCCGCACCCCGGGATGCCGACGGCGGGACCACCTGGTCGCTTCGGACGCGAATCGATCCCCGCTGGGATGCCCGCCGTATCGCGACGGTGGCCCGCGGGGGGTGCGCCGAGCTGATCTTGGGGATGGAGTCCGTCAACGACGAGACGCTGCGGCGGATGCGCAAGACTCCGCTGGGCGGAGAGGCATACCGTTCCCTGGTAAGGCAGATCCACCGCGAGTCCGTCTCCTGCGGCATATACAACCATTACTGCATGATCTATGGCTACCCGGGCGAGACCTATGAAGAATGCCGACAGACCCTCGGCTTCCTCGCGGACCTCGTCCGCAGCGCTCCCAAGACGACCTTCAGCCTGAACCGGTTCCAGCTCTTGTTCAAGTCGGACATCTACAATTCTCCCGAGGCGTATGGGATACGCTCGGTGACCAAGGCCCCCTTCCTGTCCAACGCGTTTTGGTATGATGAGCCCGCCAGCACACGCAGCATCGAGCTGGTGGAAAATGGGCAGAGTGACTTCTATCGGGCAATAGGCTACCGCGAAGATATCCTGACCAACCGGATACTTCTGGAGACGGTTTCAGCCTTCATCAACGACAGCGGCCACGCGCCGCTGCTCAAAGCCGGCCACCCGAGAAATCCGTTCGTGGCGTAGAAGCTTGGCGGCTCGAGATTCTTCGCAGTTCACGGCGAGCGCTCGGTCCCTCGGAACGGGCGCGCGGCAGTCCCCGGCGTCCCGCCGGGCCGGACCGAGATCCGGGGACGGATTCGCGAGAGCTCCCTCAAGAAGATCAGGCCGCTGAGAAGACACACCCCGCCCCCCAGGGCGATCGTAGCCGGGGTGCCGATGCGACCGGCGAGAGCGCCCGAACACAGATTGCCCAGCGGCACGGTGCCCATGAAGGACAAGGCGAAAAGGCTCATCACCCGGCCCCGCTTATCCGCATCGGCAATCATCAGGAGAATGGTGTTGCTGGAGGCCATGATCAGCGTGATCCCGCAGCCGACCATGACGAGGAGCGCCACCGAGAGGCTGAGCGAGGGCGACAGGGAAAATAGGATGAGTCCGAGGCCGAACAGGCCGGCCCCCAGCACGATCGTCCGATCCAGCCCGAACCCGGTGCGCCGAGACCCCAGCCAGGCGGCGCCCAGAAGCGCCCCCATGCCGATGGATGCGACCAGGATGCCCAGGGTGTGGGGTCCCCCCTTCAGCACCGTGGCCGCCATGATCGGCATCAGGACGCCGTACGGGCTGCCGGCGAAGCATATGCACCCAACAAAGAGGAGGACGGCCCGGATCGGGGGAGAAGCGCACACATAACGGATCCCCTCGACAAGCGTGGGAAGGACCGGCCCGGATGGGGTCTCTGCGCTTCCCGCCGAATGCCGCAGGGCGAGGAGGGCACCCAGGATGGCGAGGTAGCTGACCCCATTCGCCAGAAAGCACACCCCTTCGCCCCCCCAGGCAATGACCATCCCGCCCAGCGCGGGGCCGATCAGACGGGCGGAGTCATACACCAGGGAGTGCAGGGCGATGGCGCTGGCCAGCTGCTCCCGGCTTTCCACGAGATGCGCGAGCAGCACCTGGCGGGCTGGGGCATCGATGCCGTTGAGGATTCCGAGGACGCAGCTCAGGCAGAGAATGATAGGAACGTCGAGGCGGCCGGCAAAGACGAGCAGTGCCAGCAGGACAGCCTGCAGCATGGCAAGCGATTGGGTCGCCAGCATGATCCGGTGCGGACGCACCCGATCGGCGAGGACGCCGGCGAGCAGGGCGGCTGGCACAGCGGGGAGTTCGCCCACGAACCCTACCAGCCCGAGGATGAGTGCCGAGTGGGTCAGCCGGTACACCAGCCAGCTCATTGCCACCATTTGCAGGAAAGTCCCGATCAGGGAGGGGGCCTGTCCTGCGATGAAGAGGCGGTAGTTTCTCGATCGGAGGGCCGGCCAGCCCCGCATCAGCGCTCCCCATAAGTCACACATTGTCACCGCCTCTGTCGCGCGGGTGGAATGAACGTGTGAAAAGCCACGCCCGTATGCTATCATTCACGAGTTTGAAGCCAATCAATATTTCTGACCTGGCATCATCCATTGCGCCGTCGACGCCGGGTGGCCATGCCCCGCAAGCTGCTCCTGGTTCATCACTTCCCCCTGCCGCGCGTCAGCGGCGTCACCGTGATGGTGTCCGACCTCTTGCAGCTGATCCCTGCCGTCGATTCCGGCACGTGCGCCGCCTACCAGAGCTTCGAGGGGCTGCGCACGCCCGCCGATCTCACCGAGTCGCTCGACTCGCGCTATCCGGACGCCGGTTGCGTCGTGGGCGTGAACCTTCATATCGAAGTGCAATGGGAGCTGAGCCTCGCGCTGTTCGAATGGTGCGAGCGCCGCGGCGTCCCCGCCTATGTCTACGTCCACGACTACTGGCCTCATCATCGCGAGAATCTCCGCCTCCTGGCCGGCCGCTGCGGCGCCCGCCTTCTCGCCGCCACACCCTTCATTCTCGAGACGCTCGGGCAGGACGCCTTCGAGGCGACGCTGGTCATGGTGGGCGTGCCGCTGGGGGACGATCTCCCCGCGGGGAGAGCCCTCTGGCCGTCCCCATTTCCCCGCCTCGTGGCGTCGGGTGGTCGCCTGGTGCCCCGCAAGCGTTTTCCCGACATCGTGCGCGCCTTCTGCCAGGCGCGGCTCGACGGCGCCGCCCGTCTCTACCTCAGGCTCCTGCCCAGTCTCGTCTACCCACCGGATGAGGACGACGAGCAGTTTCGTCGGCTGGAGGCCGAGGTGCGGGCGGGATGCGAGGGGTGCATTCATCTTCACCGCGTGATGATGGGACCGCTCGACTACGACGCGTATTCCGCCTACGTGTGCGCCTCCGGCTACGAGGGCTTCAGCATGACCCCCATCGAGGCGGCCCGTCGTGCCTGTCCCCCCATCATGTCGGATATCCCCGCCCACCGCGCGATCGCCGGCGCGCTGTTCGGCGATTCGGCCGCGGAGTTTCTCTATCCGATGGGCGATCACCGGGCGCTCGCCGAACTGCTCCGGGACGAAATTGCGACCGGCTGGAGGCGGACGTTCCTGGCGGGCCGCCTCCAGGAGATGCGGGCGACGATCGAATCGCGCTGGTCACTCCGGACCACCGCGCGAATGCTGGCGTTTCTGTCGCATGGCACTCGGTCGGCGGCCGCGACGGGCTCCTCCGGCGACCCCGCGTGAGGGGCGGTCGACGGAGGCGGCTGGAGACGGATCGGTGAGGGTGCTTTTTCTGCATCAGTTCGACCTCAACTTCGCCGGAGGCTCCGGGATCTACCTGCGGGCGCTCTGCAGCGCCCTCACCGGCCTCGGGCACCGCGTGGAAGTCGTCTCAGCCCGCCGGCCCGATCAATACGGTCTGACGGCCTACCAGCTTCCGTTCGACTTCACGCTGTCCTTCGGCCCCGAAAAGCGCGACGGCGAGCGGACGCTGGACGAGCTGGGGACGGCCGATCTGCAGACATTGGCGGCGCGCGCGGCCGCCGCGCTCGAAGCCGAAGCGTTCGGCGACGGCCGGCCCGATTTGATCCTGGTCAATCACATCAACCTGATGGCGCAGGTGGGCTGGCGGCTCGGGAAGACGTTCGGCGTGCCCTACCGCATCATCAGCTACGGCACCGATACCAATCTGCTGCTGAGGGACGAGAGGTATGTGGGCCTCTTCCTCGAGGCGGCCTGCAACGCCGAGCGCATCTTCGCCATCAGTGGCTTTGTCGCGAGGGATATCGCCGCGACCATACCCGGCGGGAACATCCAGGTGCTGGGAGGGGCCGTAGACGAAGCGTTGTTCTACCCGTCGGAGACACTGCCGGACGGCTTGGGCAAGATTGCCTACGTCGGTCGCCTGGTGACCGAGAAGGGGATCTGGGCGCTCCTGGAGGCGTTCCAGATACAGCGCGCGGCCAGCGAGCTGCGCGTGGCAGGGGAGGGGCCGCTCCGGAGCGCGCTGGAAGCGTACCTGGCACACTCGGAACTTCGTGAGCGGGTGAGCCTTCTCGGGTACGTTCAGCCCAGCCGGCTCCGCGAGCTCCTGATCGATTCGGCGCTGCTTGTCGTGCCGTCCACGTGGCAGGAACCTTTGGGGCTGGTCGTGCTGGAGGCCATGGCCTGCGGGATCCCGGTGGTGGCCAGCGATGTGGGCGGCATTCCGGAGATGATCCGGCATGGGGTCGACGGATACCTGGTGCCGCCTGGGGACGCGAATGCCCTGGCGGCGGCAATCGACCGGATCCTTGGCGATCGCGCGCTCTACGACAGGATGCGACGCAGCCTTCGCCGGTTGACCATCCCATCCTATCGCGACGTGGCGCGAAGGGCGATCGAATAGGCGGGGCAGGATGCGGGTCTATATCTCGTCGACGTATGCGGACCTCGCCGACCACCGGAAGGAGGTCTGCGATAAGCTGCGTCGGCTGGGGCACGACATCGCACGCATGGAGGACTATGTCGCAAGCGATGAGCGTCCCGTGGATAAGTGCATTGCCGATGTCCGGAGCTGCGATATCTATATCGGGATCTTTGCATGGCGCTACGGCTACATCCCGCCCGGCCACGATCGCTCCATTACCGAGCTCGAATATCGGGCCGCCACCGAAGCCGGGAAGCCGCGGCTGATCTTCCTCTGCGATGAGTCCGCGCCGTGGCCCCGCAACCAGATCGAGGGCGGGGCCGGCGGAGTAAAGATCGAGCAGCTCAGGACCGAGCTCGCCACCAATCACGTCGTCAGCTTTTTCAAGAGTGCCGAGGAGCTCGGTCGCCTGGCAGCCGCGGCCATCGCCCAGCGCGCGCAGCAGCGGCTGGATGAGGACGTTGCCGGTCTGCGCACTCGCCAGGTGGACGAACAGCGTGGGCGCGTTCGCGAGCCCGAGCGCGTCGTGAACCTGCCGCCGATCGAGGTGTCGCGGTTTGTCAACCGGGAGGTGGAGCAGGCGGACTTTCGCCGCTTCCTCTCCGACGGAACCGTCCGGCTGGTGGCCGTGGTCGGCCGGGCCGGCATGGGAAAGAGCGCGCTGGCAAGCCGGACCCTCACGGAGCTCGAGCAGGCCGCTCGCAGCGGAGAGCCCGGTGCCAGCGGCTTGCGCGTGGACGGCATCCTCTACCTGAGCGCGGGCAGCACCGGGCTGGATCTCGATCACCTCTATGCGGGCATCCGCAGGATGCTCGACGAACAGGAGGCGGCCAAGATCGCCTCCACATGGGCCCGCACGGACGCCACGGTCGCCGAGCGGGTGGACGCGCTCCTGGCGACCTTGCGAGGCGGCCGGCACCTCATCCTGCTCGACGGCATGGACACGATCATCGGGGCCGACGGCGGGATCGCCGACGAGGGCCTCCGGGGCTTCGTAGACGGATGCTTGTCCCGGGCCGGCCGCACGACGCTGATCGTGACCTCGCGCATCGATTTTCCCATCTCCGCCAAGAGTCTCCAGGGATCGCGCGTCATCCGGCTGCGCGAAGGTCTCAAAATGGAACACGCGGCGCAGCTCCTGGAGAGTCTCGATCCCCAAGGCGAGCTGGGCCTGCGCGGCGCCCCGGCGGAAGAGCTCAGGCGGGCGGCAGAACTGAGCGGCGGCATCCCGCGCGCCCTCGAGGTCCTGGCGGGCATTCTGCAGCAGGATCCCTCCCTCACCTTGCACGACCTGCTCGCCGACGACTCCGCCCTGCGCAGCCAGACTGTGGAAGGCTTGGTGGCGGAGGCGTATCGCCGCCTGGGAGCAGACGAGCGACATGTCATCCAGGCGGTGGCCGTCCTCAACCGGCCGGTCCACAAGACGGCCATCGCGTACGTCCTGCACCCGTGGCTCCCGCTGATCGATATCCCCGCTGCGCTCAAACGCCTGACGAGCACCTATTTCATCTCGACCAGCCGCGGCAGGGAAGAGTACCAGTTGCAGCCACTGGACCGCGAGCACGCCTACAAGCAGATCCCCGAGACGCGGGATGGCGCTGGCGAAGGCGATCCCCCCTATTCGCGGGCGGACCTCGAACGACGGGCCGCCGATTTTTACGCCAGCATTCGGAAGCCGGCAGCGGAATGGCGCTCGATCGAAGACCTGGGACCGGCGATCGCCGAGGTCGAGCATCGTGCGAAGGGCGGCGACTTCGATCGGGCGCTCGAAGTCATGGATTCCATCGACGCGGGGCACCTGTTCCTCTGGGGGCACTACACCCGCATCGTGGAGCTCAGGAAGCGCATGATCGACACGCCCGCGGCGCCGCGTTTGCGGGCGGCCAATCTCGCCAGCCTGGCGACCTGCTGCCAGGTTCTGACACAGTTCGACGCGGCCGTCCAGTATTACGAGGCCGCCGTCGGCATCGCCCGGGACAGCGGCGACCGTGCCGGCGAGGCCCGCTATATCGGCCACCTCGGGCGGCTCTACCGGAACCTCGGCTACATCGATAAGGCGATGAGCTGCTCGAACGAGGCCCTCGCCTTTGCTCTGGAAGGGGGGGACCGGCGCGCCGAGGCGCTCTGGACCGACCGGCTCGGACTTTGTACCGCCTTGATCGGACGGCTCGAGGAGGCCGAGGGGCTGTACGCCCGTGCGATTGCGATCGCGCGCGAGGTGCAGGATCGGCAGACGGAGGGGGCGGCGCTCGGTAACCTCGGATTGGTGTACGAGGACCTGGGGCGGTTGGAGGCGGCGGCGGGGTGCTTTGCGGCCTCGCTCGACATCTACCGGGAGATCGGCGACCGGCGCGGCGAGGCCATCCTGCTCGGCCGGCTGGGTACGGCCGCCGAGGACGCCGGCGATCACGGGAAAGCCCTCGAGCAGCACACGCTGGCCCTGACCATCGCGAGGGATCTCAACGAGCATCGGGAGGAGAGCTATCAGCTGCTGGGAATCGGGAGGGCTCTCCTGGGGAGCGGCGAGTATGCCAAGGCAGAGCAGCAGCTTCGGGCCGCGCGGGATCTAAACGTGCCGGAGACGAGCTACCTGGCGGCGGTGGCCCTGGGTCTGGTCCTCTTGCGTCAGCGGGACCGGATGGCTGCCGACGCGTTTCGCGACGCCGTCCGGCGATGCACCGAGCGGCTGCAGCGCAACGATCGACTCTACCGGGCCCGCTACGCCCTGGCCACGGCGACCGTTGGATGCGTGGTGTGTACCCCGGCATGGGCCGGGGAGGAGGGCCGAGCGGGCCTTTTGGCTCCGGCAATTGCGGAGTACGAGCGGGCGCTCGGCAACTGCGCGGGATGCGGCATCGTGGTCGCCGCCCTCCGCGACCTCGAGCAGATGCAGGCCGCCGGCCTCGAGGGCCTCGATTCCGTGATGCGTGTCCTCGAACAGGGGCGGCAGGCGAAGGAAAAACATGCGGCGGGCACAGAGGGTCCCCGGCGTGACCCCGCCGGGGGGGCCCGGCAGACGGCAGCGGAATCAGGCGGACCGGGCGGGGAGGATCCCAATCCATGATCCAAGGAGTGCTTTTCGACTTCGGTGAGACCCTCGTCGAGCGGGTCAGCGACGCTGTCCGGCCGCTCAACCAGCTTGCGTTGACGCCGTTTCCCGAATCCGTAACGGTCCTGGCCCAGCTCAACCGCTCGGGCTACCGGCTGGCGCTGGTGAGCAATACCTCGCAGTCGAACGAGGGTGTGCTGAGAGAAGCCCTGCACACGCTCGCCATGCGTTGCTATTTCGATGCGATCGTGACCTCCGTGGATGTCGGCTGCGAAAAGCCGAACCCCGCCATCTTTGTCCGGGCTCTCGAGCGGCTGGGATGCTCACCCGCGGAAGTGGTGATGGTGGGGGATGACCTGGCGAGAGACATTCAGGGAGCCGCCAACTTGGGCATCATCACCATCTACGTGCGACGGAACGGCGCGACGTCGCCCGCGCCCGACGCCGCGGCCAGATTCACCGTCTCATCTCTCTCGGAGATTCCCGGTATTCTAGAGCAATTGGCTGCGAGCCGAAAGGAGACCTGAACCGCCAGGACGCCAGGGTACCGACGATCAGCAGGCTTCGGATAATTCGCGTCTTGGCTGGGGGCATCGGGATCTTGCAGGCTAGGGCTTGCAGCCCTCCATGTACAGGCTGGTACCCTTCCAGACCTGCTGGTCGGAGTCGCCGTCGAGCCGGTAGGTGCTCCACCCGGGGATTTGGCTGGTCGTGGGCGTCATGCGGCGGATGTCCGCCAGTCCGCTTTCCCGCATGAGATCCCCCAGCGAGAACTCGTCATACATCCACCGGTGGTTTTCGCCCCGGCGGCGAAACAGCGCATCTGCCACCATCATCCCGCACCGTCCGGGAAGCCACGTCTCGATCAGCCGCAGCCTGCGCTCGAATCGCGACCGGCTCGAATCCGGGTCCCGCAGGATTTCTATCAGCCGGGGCCCGAACGCGCCCAGTCTCGGGAGGATGAACGGATCGGCCTCCGGATGTTCCCGGATCATCCTGTCCAGCTCCCCGCCGGGGCGCGTGCGGGCGATCTGGTCGATCATCTCGATGACCAGCCACTTCCGCTCAAGGGGCGCGGCGGCACCCGCCCGCAGCCGGTCGAGGATCGCGACGTAGTCGCGCGCGCTTTGCTCCAGGTCCGGCACCACGATGCGAAGAATTCCGCCGGGCTTCAGGACCCGGAGGCACTCGCCAAGGAACGGCCGGGCCAGAGCGGGCGTGAAGTGCTCGAGAAGATGGGAGTGATAGACGGCAGAGGCGACGTTGTTCCGCAAGGGGATGCGTCGGCGAAGGTCGGCGCGCTTGACCTGCGGGCTCGCCGGGAACCGGTCGAAATTCAGCCAAGCGGGATGCCAGCGATGCCCGCAGGCGAGATTTGCCATGATCGGCCGGTCTTGGCCTGCCTGCCTGTTCGGGTCGGATCGCCCGGTTGACTCCACAGCGCCTCCTGGACGAGCGCTCGGAACGTTTCCACCCCGGCGCTCAGCCTTTGAGCCCGCCAGCGGTGAGACCGGCCACGATGCGCCGCTGGAACAGAAGCACCACCAGGACGAGCGGGATGGTCAACACCACCCCCGCGGCCATCTGCGTGCCGAACGGCTGCTGGAACTGCGACTCACCCGTGAATTTCGCGATCGCCACCGTCACCGGCTCCGAGGCGAGCGTCTGCGACATCACGCTGGCCACCAGGTATTCGTTCCACGCGTAAATGAACACCAGGATCGCAGCGGTGAACACGCCCGGCGCCGCCAGCGGGAGGATGACGGCTCGGAAGGCCCGCCCGGGCGTGCAGCCGTCGATCTGCGCCGCCTGTTCAAGCTCCCACGGTATGTCTGCGAAGAAGCTGGCGAAGATCCAGATGCCCAGCGGCAGCGCAAAGCTGATGTCGGGGATGATCATGGACTGGTACTGATCGATCCAGCCGAAGCCGGAAAACAGCTGGAACAGCGGCGTCACGATCACGGCGCCGGGAAACATGGTGGTCGCCAGAACGGCCGCCAGCACCAAAAGCTTGCCGCGGAAGCGCAGGCGCACCAGGGCGTACGCCGCAAAAATGCCGATGCCCATGGCGATGATCGTCACTGTCCCGGCGATGATGAGGCTGTTGCGAAGCGCGTAGGCGAAATTGTTCTGTCCGCCGAAAATGGCGCGGTAGTTCTCGAGCGACGGGCTCAGGGGGAACAGGCTGTTGTTAAAGATCGCGCCCGGTGATTTCAGGCTCGAGGCCAGCATCCAGTAAAAGGGTGCAAGGCAGTAGAGGACGATCAGTGCGATGCCGAGCCACCCCCCGAGCCTTCGCCAGGGGACATGGCCCGGCGGGGAGGGCATCGCGGCGACATCGGTCGCGTGGGCGGCGGACCCGGCAGCCATCAGTTTTTCGCCCACCGCTGCAGCGTCTGAATGGTGTCGGCATGCAGCAGCTTCACAAAGAGGAAGGCGATCAGGAAGATCACGAGGAACATCAGCGTGGACAGGGCCGATCCGTACCCCGGCTGCAGGTTGCGGATCATGGCGCGCACCACCAGGATCGACAGCGTTGTCGTGTCATTGGCCCCTCCGGTGAGGATCGCCGGCAGATCGTACATCCGGAGGACGTCCAGGATGCGGAACAGCACCGCCACCAGCAGTGCCGGCCTGACCAGGGGTATCGTCACGTGCCGGAACCGCTGCCACGTGCTGGCCCCGTCCACCTTGGCGGCCTCGTAAAGCTCCTGGGGGATGAGTTGCAGCCCTGCCAGGAGGAGCAGGGCGATGAAGGGGGCGGTCTTCCAGGTGTCGGCGATGATCACCGCGCACGTGGCGGGCCACTGGCTGCCCGTCCACAAGATCTCGGCGCCGAGCAGATGATTGATGATGCCGGTCGGCTGCAGCATCCATGACCAGAGCACCGCGCTGACCGCGGTGGGAATGGCCCACGGCACCAGCACGCTGGCGCGCACGAGGGCGCGGCCCCGGAAGGCGCGATGCATGATTACCGCCATCGCAAACCCGATGATGACCTCGAGGGTCACCGTGGCCGCGGTGAAGAACAGCGTGACTCGCAGGGCCGCCCAGAATTCCGTGCTTGACAGCGCGCGGGTGTAATTGGCGAGCCCGACGAATATTGGGGCCGCGACGATGGGGTCGTCGAAAAAGGAGCGAAGGAGGGCCCGCAGGATGGGGTAACCGACGACGACGGCCAGCATGACAATCGTCGGCAGCAACAGCCAGAAGGCGAGCCGTCCCTCGTTGCGGGTCGGCCGTGCCCCCGCGGCGGGGCGCCCTCGCTTGCCGGCGCGGCGGTGACCTCGACACTCAGCGGTGCGGAGAATGGGATCGCCTCCTCGCGTGCCTTTCGGTTGCAGCCAGCGGGACGGTCAGCGGCGGCTTGCCGCTTGCCTGAGCGCATCCGCCATATCGGTGATGGCCTGGTCGACGCGTTTTCTGCCCTGCAGTGCGGCATAGGCATTCGTCTGAATAGCCATGCTGGTGGCATTGTAGCTGACCGTCTCCGGTCGCTTCTTGGCCTTTAGGATGCTCTCCTTCAGCATCGCCAGGTACGGAATCCGTTTCTGCAGGTCCGCCTCCTCATAGACCGACCGCGCCACCGGGCTCTGTGAGAGGTCGGTCAGCAGGCGGCGCTGCGTCTCTTCGGACTGCATGAACTCCATCCAGTCCCTCGCACTCACCTTGTGCCTGGAAAACCTCGACAGCATGAGGTTGGATCCTCCGAGGGTCGGCGTGCCGGGACCGTCCGGCCCGGGGAGCAGCGCCACCTTGAACTTGCCAGCGATCGTCGAATCCGGGCCCTCCGTGTTCGCCAAGTTGTACACGTAGGACCAGTTGCGCAGGAACAAGAGGCGGCCCTGCTGGAAGGCCCTCCGGCTCTCCTCTTCCTTGTAGGTAATGGCCTCCTTCGGGATCCATCCCTGGGCGAAGCCGTCGACGAGAAATTGCAGCCCGCGGCGTGCCTGCGGCGAGTCGACGGCCACCGTCCGGCCGCCATCCTCGACGAAGCGGCCGCCGGCGGAATAGACCGCCTCGGAGACGTTTACGGTGAGTCCTTCGTACTGTGCGAACTGGCCGGCATAGCAGGAGATGCCCTTCTGCGCGGCGACCGCATGGCAGAGCGTCACCAGCTCGGCCCACGTCGCCGGCGGCGTCTTCACCAGATCGCTGCGGTAGTAGAGCATTCCGGCGTTGGTGGTATAGGGTGCCCCGAACAGTTTCCCCTCGTACCTGGCGGTGTCCGCCGCGGTTTCGAGGATCCGGCTCGAGGTGAACCGTTTCTCGTCCAGCGGTTGGATCCAGCCGCGGGCGGCAAACTCGGCGGTCCAGATAACGTCCGCCTTGACAACGTCGTAGCGGGAGCTCTTCGCCTGGAAGTTCTGGATGATCAAGGTGCGCTGATCGTCCGCCGACTCCGGCAGCTCGAGCAGCGTGACGGGCTCATCGGGGTGTTTCCGATTCCACTCGTCGAGGAGGAGATGCAGCTTGCCGGTCGTGTCTTTCCCCGCGGCGAGGGTGATCGGGCCGCGCGCCTCCCCCTGGTCCTGGCGCGGCTCGTTCCCGGACGGTGTGCAGCCCGTGGCGAGCACGAAACCAACGCCGAGTGCGAGAAGGACCGTCGTAGGTCGGCCTCGCCGCATGATTGCACCTCCCAGCAGCCTGGTCGGCGGGCGGGAATCCGGCCGCCGCCGCTCCTTTCTGCAGGCCGACCGCGACGCCCGCGAGACCCCCGGGTGGAGGTGCCGTCGGTTCTCTCGTCCACGCCTGACCCTGTGTAGCATTGGGGCGGCTTCGTGCGGACGGCAACCCTCTCGGACTGCTGGTGAGGGCAGGCGCGCTGTTGCGCGGCTCGAACCGGTGACGCTGCGGGACGTTTCTACCACCGCGCATGTCCGCAGTCAAGCCAGGGGACCGCGGCGACGGACATGGTAGGTCGGAAAGGTTCCGTAGCCTTTGGCCAGAGAGGTTTGGCCGACATAGTCGCAGGTGAAGTCGGTGACGCCCTGGGCGGCCGCCAGGGCAGCGAAGGCCTGGCTGGCATACACATGGCCGGGGGGTGTGATCGGCTCGATGCGGGCCGCGCGGCTTACGTGGGTTCCGGTGTAATCGGGCTGTTGCCCAGTCACCGGGTTTCGGATGGGGTAGACCGGCCCCGCATGCAGGGCGATCCTGAGGCTCAGGTTGGCCGGCAGCCCGTGCACGGTCCAGTCGGTCCCGTTCACCCGCTCGCAGAGATCCAGCGCGAAGCGGCCGGCATCCCGGGCGCTTCTGAAGACAAAATACAGGCCATCCCCCCACGTGTTCTTGCATACGGGCGCGTAGGGCGGCTGAGCGGTTGCGGCGGCGGAGATGATCTCTGCGATTGCTCCCAGGAAGTGCTCTACGAAGCGGGCCACCTGCACCTCGGTGAGTTTGGAGAACCTGACCGCGTCGGCAAACAGCATGGCCATGACCGTCTGGTCGGCGGCCCCCTGCGGCTCGGCGGGCGCTGGCGAAACGGGTCTCACCCCTCCGGCTGCCCCCTTGACGCCGGCGGGCATGCGCTGGAGCATCTCCGCCAGGTCGATGATCTCGACGTGGTGCCCCAACGCCTGCCAGCGTGCCACGGCCGCGGCCGTCCCGCCAGGGCCGTCGCCCGGCTTGCCGTCCCACACCACCAGGGGCACGAGCCCGGTCTCGAGTTGCTGGGCCCAGAGCTTGGCCCAGCCATACAGGAGTGTGCTGGTGTATTCGAAGATGGCCGGCCCCACCGGCGCGGGCTGCTCGGAGGCCATCAGGATCTCGGAGGCCTGACCGAGGATCCGCTCGTACCGCTCCGCCCAGCCGGAGTCGTCGCCGAGGTCTACCTGGTCCCTGCGGAATTGTTGTCCGTCATACGGCAAGACGACGTGGATGTCCCCGCCGCGGGCGCGCAGCGCCTCGAGGAACAGGAGATCGGCCCCGTTTGCCGCCGATGCAAAGCCGATCCCCGCCTCCAGCGCCGCCAGCCGGTCGGCCAGGCCCCGCGCGACCGCCGGCTCGAGCGCGGGAGGAAAACGGGGCACCGGCCGGCCCGGCGCATCGATGCGGTGGCCGGCGAAAACCACCACCGGCCCGATCCGGAAGCAGCGGTCGCACTGTTTGGGATCGCGGCCCAGCTGCGCCAGCAGGAGGCGGGCCTGGCGGCGCGTCGTGCTCAGATCGCCCAGATTGCCGCGGCCCAGCGCCGCCGCTCGCGTGTACTGACATTCGGCCTCGGCCCATTCGCCGAGGATGAGCGCGGCCTCACCGAGCGTCGCCTCCGCCCAGTAGTCGGGGGACTGGTCCAGGCGCTGGCGGCACCAGCCCCGGACTTCCCGGGCCAGCTGTCGGGCCGTGTGCCCGTCTTCCAAAAGGAGGGCGGTGCTGGCGGCGTTGATCCCGCTGTAGAGCGCTCCCGCCGGTTCTTTCCGGATCACGGCTAGACGGTAAGCGTCGAGATAGCGTGAGTGAGCCCGGTCGAGAAGGCCGCGCCGTGCCAAAGGATCGGCGGCTTCGGCCGAGAGATCCTTGTAGGTGCGCGCAAGGATGCTCAGCGTCTCGCTGTCGGCATGGCCCTCGGCAAACAGTGCTTGAAGGATCTGGTTCGCCTTGCGAGCCGCGCCGCTGCGCGCCAGGGCCAGGCCCTGGAGCTGCCGCAGCCGGACGTCGGCCGGGTGCGCGGCCAACCCCTCGGCCAGGACATCGTGGGCGGGCAGGGGGGCGCCGAGGCGAAGGATCCGCTCGCCAAGAAGGGCGAAGGGCTCTGCGGATTTGGCCCATACCTGGGGATCCCGGCCGTGCCAGAGGGCGAGCAGGTCGCGCAAATCGAAAGCCGTCTGCCTCTGGAAGATTTCGAGGACCGGGCGCATGTCCGGTTCGGGCAGGGAATCGGACCGCGCATCGGGCCGGCTTCCCTCCGCCCGCTCGATCCGGTAACCGAGGCCGACCAGCGTCCTGAGCGTCTCCAGCGAGACGCTGCGGTCGTACTCCTTTTCGGCGTCCGGGAGTTCCTCATACGGCACGAGGCAGGGATGCTCTTTCTTTGCGTCATCCCGGCGAGGACCACGGCGCCAGCCCTCGTCCAGCCGCCTGCGGGCCCAAGCGTCGTGGGCGCTCCTTGCCAATTGCTCGGTCAATTCCAGGATCTCAGGCGTGAGGGCGCCATCCGGCGCGTCGATGGGCTTCGGGTCGTATTCCACGAGGCGGCTCCTTTTCCAGCGCAGCCGGTTCGACATGCTTCGGACAGCCTAGCCCGAACGGACAGGTGCACAGTGCAGAGAGCCCACGAATTCTAATCCTAGCCTCAGCGAGCCGGGATGGCAAGAGAAGACGGGGCAGTAAGTATAATGATCGAGATTATGTATCTGATGGAACTTGCTTGAAATACGATAATACACGCACCTCTGGTTACTGGAGCTTGCAGACTGTGCCGTGTGAGGCGTGTGAAGCGCAAATGTCTCTGGAGGCCCAGGAGGCGAGGAACGGCTTAGAGGGGAGGGGCGCTCATTGGCGCGCGGTGGATGAGAAGATTTGGAGCTCTCTTTAGTTTACATAATACCTCTTATCAGACATAGACGAAATTCGAAGAGGTCAACCCGAAAGCGGTATTTCTATGAGGCACACTGAATGAGGGATCGGCCGAATAGACTGCGGTCAGGCTACTTCGCCTCCAGCGATCCCAGATGCAGCGCTGCTTGCTGGGCCCAGAACGTGCCCGGGAACTTCTCCGCGATCTGCCCATAGACACGCCGCGCGTCCTCTGGTCGCTTAAGCTGCTCGTACACGCGGCCAAGATTCATGTAGGCTTCCCCGGCCAACGGATCCCGCGGCGCCTGGTCGAGCGCCGTGGTGAGCGTCTGAACCGCTCCCTGAAAATCGCCTTGCGCCTCCCGCGCCGAGGCCGCTCCCAGGGCGGCCATCATCAAGAACCGCCCGCGCGGGTGCTGTTTGATATACTGCTCGAAGGAGGCCTCCGCCAGGTCCATCTTGCCGTTCTCGTACTGTATGTTTCCCAGGCGAATCAACGCCTCCTCGCCGCCCTCGGTCGACGGGTACTCCTTCGCCACGGCCTGCAGTTGACGCATACCCTGGTCGAGGGTCGCGGCCGTGCCGGGAGCCCCCCGCAGGACGTCCTCCGCCTCGGCCAACGCCAGATTTGCCTCTGACGACCGCTGCTGGCGGTACCACAAATATCCCCCGATGGACCCCAGGACCACCACGAGCGCGATGGCGCCGATCAACATGACCGTTCGGTGCCCCTGCGTGTACTGAACCGCCTCCATGACCCACTCGGCCACGGGATTGCGCCGCATCTCCTTCTTCTTGATTGCACTGCTCATGTTCGGACCTGACCCCAAGGGACGCCGCGCAGCCGGTCGGCCGGAGGCGAGGCGCCCGAGCATGGTGTGAATGGATGGTGGCCCTGGAGGGACTCGAACCCCCGACGCAGGGCTTAGGACTCGGCCCTGCCCTATTTGCGACGGACACCGCTATTCAATGCCCGAGAACGATAACGGGGCGCATTCTCGCACAGATGCGCCCGCTTCGCAAGGGCCGAGAGTGATATTATGAGCGACGGCGAACGCTGTTGAACTACCACTCCAAGTGGCACCTGTAGTGGCACCAGATCCGACGGCTCCCCGGCCCGACCTCGGGCCGTTTTCTCTTCGAGGCGCAAGGGGGCACCAGGGCTGCTGCGGCCTCCCTCTTCAGCGCCCTGCCCACAGAAATTTTTGGGCGAGATCCGGGCGGTCCCCTCGGACGGCTGGGGTGTGTGGTAGCGGGTCAAGGGAGATCGTCGAAAATTCCCGGCTCTACGCTGGTCCTACAGGGGGAAACCAGGGCAATCTGAGCCGGGCACGGACGGGGGGGGAGCAACCCGACCGGCCGGCGCGTGGCCCAGCTGGAGGCGCCACCATCGAGATCGTGCGTATTCCGGCGCATGCCGGCCGCCGATTCCGGTCGATGCCGGCCACCCATTCCGATAATGGTCGGCCACCCATTCCGGCGCATGCCGGCCACCTCGGGAGCACGTAGAAGCGACGCTGGATAGCGCGGGCCTAGGGTATCCTCCTGGAAACCCGAAACCAGGAGGGACCCGGTGGCCGCTGAGCGACTATCCATGCGCACGATTCGAGAGATCCTCCGCCTGAAGTGGACCTGCCAGCGCAGTAATCGCGAGATCGCCCAGAGTTGCAAGATCGCCCGTAGCTCGGTGGCCGAGTGCCTCGTCCGCGCCGCGGCCGCCGGCCTGACGTGGCCACTCCCGCCCGAGCTCGATGACGGGACCCTCGAGGCACGGCTCTACCGCCGGCCGGGCCGCCCGCCAGGCCAGCACCCGCTGCCCGACTGGGCCACCATCCACCAGGAGCTCACGCACCCCGGGGTCACCCTCCAGCTCCTCTGGCGGGAGTACAAGGCCGGGGATCCCGCCGGGCTCCAGTACAGCCAGTTCTGCGTCCACTACCGCCAGTGGGCCCAGGCCCTCGACCTCTGCCTTCGCCAGGAGCACCGGGCTGGCGAGAAGCTGTTCCTCGATTACGCCGGCCAGTCGCTCTGGGTGACGGATCCCACGACGGGGGCCCGCGCCCCGGTGGCGCTGTTCGTCGCCGTCCTCGGCGCGAGCAACTACACCTATGCCGAGGCCACCCGCGCGGCCGATCTCCCGGCCTGGATCGGGAGCCACGTCCGCGCGTTCGAATACCTGGGGGGCGTGCCGGCCGCCCTGATCCCGGATAACCACAAGAGCGCCGTCCTCCATCCGGACCGCTACGAGCCCGATCTGCACCCCACGTACCTCGACCTCGCGGCCCACTACGGCACGACCATCCTCCCCACGCGCGTCCGCCGGCCACGCGATAAAGCCAAAGTGGAGACGGCCGTGCTCATCGTCGAGCGCTGGATCGTCGCCGCCCTCCGGCACCGCACGTTCTTCCACCTGGCCGCGCTGAACACGGCGGTCTGGGAGTTGCTGGATCAGCTCAACAACCGCCCCTTCCGCAAACTGCCCGGCTCGCGCCGGACGCTCTTCGAGACCGTGGACAAGCCGGCGCTCCGGCCACTGCCCGCCACGCCCTACGTCTTCGCCGAGTGGAAGCGCGCCCGGGCGAACATCGATTACCACGTGGAGCTGGCGGGGCACTCCTACAGCGTGCCCTACCAGCTCGTCCACCACGAGGTCGAGCTCCGCTATACGGCCACCGTGGTGGAGATCTTCCACCGAGGGCAGCGCGTGGCCTCCCATGTCCGGAGCTCGCAGCGGGGCGGCTTCACCACCGAGCCGGCCCACCGCCCCAAGGCCCACCAGCGGCACCTGGCCTGGACGCCGTCCCGCCTGGCGCACTGGGGGGCGACGATCGGGCCGGCCACCGCCGCGCTGATCGCGGCGATCCTGGCGAGCCGCCCCCACCCCGAGCAGGGGTACCGGTCGTGCCTCGGCCTGCTCCGGTTGAGCCAGCAGTACCCGGCCGCCCGGCTCGAGGCCGCCTGCGCGCGGGCGCTGGCGATCCGCGCCCTGTCGTACAAGAGCGTGCAGTCGATCCTGCGCACCGGCCTGGATCAGCACCCCCTCGTGCCGGTGTCCACCCCGCCGCGCCCCGCGCATGCCCATGTGCGGGGGTCGGCCTACTACACCCGAAAGGAGACGTCCGATGTTGCGTAGCCCGACCGTCGAGAAACTCCAGGCCCTGCACCTGCACGGCCTCCTCGCCGCCTGGGAGGCGCAGGAGCGATCCCCGGAGGCCGCCGACCTCACCTTCGCCGAGCGGCTCGGGCTCCTGGTGGATGCCGAGTGGACCGCCCGGGAGAACCGCCGGCAGCTCCAGCGGCTGAAGACCGCCAAGCTCAAGCTCCCCCAGGCCTGTGTCGAGGACCTCGACTTCCGGACCCCGCGCGGGCTCGACAAGGCCCTCGTCCGGAGCCTGGCCACGGGCCAGTGGCTCACCCAGCACCAGAACCTGATCTGCGTGGGGCCGACCGGCACGGGGAAGACGTTCCTGGCCTGCGCCTTGGCCCACCAGGCCTGCCGGCAGGGGCACACGGTCCGCTACTTCCGCGCCCCGCGGCTCTTCCAGGAGCTCGCCCTGGCCCGGGGGGAGGGGAGCTACCCGGTGGTGCTCGGCCAGCTCGCCCGGACCGAGCTGCTCGTGGTGGACGATTGGGGCATCGCCCCCCTGAGTGATGCGGAGCGGCGGGACTTCCTCGAGGTGGTGGACGACCGGCATGGGACCCGCTCCACGCTCTTGGCCGGGCAGCTCCCGGTGAGCCACTGGCACGAGTGCATCGGGGATCCGACGATCGCCGATGCCATCTGCGACCGGCTGGTGCACAACGCCCATCAGCTCACGCTGACCGGCGGATCGCTGCGGAAGACCCGGGCGGGCTTGACAGCCCCGCCCGTGTGTGAGAAATAACCGAACGCCCAGCGTCGCTTCGCTCCGGCCGGCATGCGCCGGAACGCGTGGCCGACATCCCGCCGGACTGGGCGGCCGAGATCGCCGGAATACGCAAGATCGTCGCTTTTCGGCGGGAAGGGCACCGGCAGCGCCACGATGGATCCCGGCACTGTGAGGCGCGAGGCAGACGGGTGCGCAGGCGCGGGAGATTTGAGGCGCCAACACGCCCGTCGCAGGGAGACGCGGGCAGCGGACCCCGACTACGAAGGTGTCGCGACCTTCGGCGCGGGGCGGCGGTGGGTCTCGCGATAGCTCGTCCCTTCCAGGTGGAAGACCTCGGCCCGCTCCGCGAGCCGGTCCAGGATGGCGTGCGCCACGGCGTCGTCGGCGAAGATCTGATTCCACTCGCCAAACGTGCGATTCGTGGTGACCACCGTTGGCTTCCGCCGGTCATGCCGGACGGAGATCACCTGGAACACGAGGTGGCTCTCCGGCTGGCGCAGGCTGACGTACCCGACCTCGTCGATCTCCAGCAACCCGGGGCTCTGGTACGTCTTGAGCGCCCGGTGCAAGGTCTTCGTCGCCTCCGCCGCGCTCAGGTGGTTCACCATGGCGGCGAGCGACGTGAACAGGACGCTCTGCCCGCGTTGGCACTGGGCATAGCCCAAGGCCCGGGCGAGATGCGTCTTCCCCAAGCCACTCCCCCCGACGAACAGCGCCCCGATCCCCTCGACCACGAGGTCGGTGGCCAAGAGGTTCAGGTAGCGACTCCGGAGCTTCCGGGTGGCGACGCTGTACTCGAAGTTGAACGTGTCTGCCGTCTGCAGCTGGACGAAGCGCGCGGCCCTGATCCGCGCCGCCACCTTCTGCTCGCTCCGCCGCGTGAGCTCCCGATCGACGAGCCCCTCGAGCACCGCGCGGACTGCCGCGCGTTCGGCGGGATGCCGCTCGCCCCACGCGGCGAGGAACGCGGGGGCACTCATGAGCTGGAGCTGGGTCAGCTTCTCCTCAAGCGTCGGGGTTGCCATCATGGTCCTCCGGATCGGCGTCGAGGAGCAGGGCATCGTACCGCTGTAGGTTGGGGCGCACCGGCGGCACGCTCAATCGGGGATCCCCGAGCGTGAGTGGGGGCGGCGCCACGGGCGGCGTGTCCTGGAGCCGGAGCCACTGCTCGACCTGGTGGCTCCCGACGATGGCCTGGGCGAGGCACGCGGCGAGCGCGGCTTCCACCGCGGCCGGGCCATAGAGGGTCGTGAGGAGCAGCAGGTGGTCCAACTCCGTCCGGAGCGAGCGCGTCCCCGCCCGGATGAGTTCCAGGTACTGCCGGGCCGCGGGCCCCAGCGCCTGCACGGCCTCGACCTGCCAGTGGGCCTGCGCACCGGGCTTGGTGGCCAGGAGCCCGTCGGCGTGGGCCGGGAGCACCACCTCCACCCCGCGCCGCCAGCAGCGGCCATGCCGCGCCACGCGATGGGTGCCATACCAGAGGGTCACCGTGTCCGCATCCGCTCGCAGCGTGAGCGGCTTCCCCACCAAGCGCCAGGGGACCGAGTACCGGTTCCCGTCGAAGGCCACGCGGAAGCTCGGCGGCACCACCACGCTCCGCACCTCGTCCGTGTCGTACGGCTCCCCCAGTGGGAGCAAGGCCGGCCGCTCCTCGGCGACGAGGAGCGCGGGGATCTTCCGGGTCACGCGGTGCTCGCGCTGGTTCGCGATCGTGTCCCGCCACGCCTGGGCCTGCGTGTTCAGATCGGCGAGATCGCGGAGTGAGTTTGATACTCTCAATTGGCCCCTTTGTGATGCTCTGATTTGGCCCCACCTCTCGACCATCGCCGTCTACTCTGGGCGGGGGCATAGCCCTAGAACGGAGGGACGGTGGAGAGGAGAGGCAAAGTGGAACTGTTCGAGCAGCTGCGCCGAGAGTACGAGTTCGGGATCGGGACCATCCGGGGTGTTGCCCGCAAGTTCGGCGTCCATCGCCGGTTAGTCCGGGAAGCCGCCGCCCAGGCGCTGCCGCCGGAGCGCAAGCGCGCGCAGCGCGCCCGGCCGAGGCTGGCCCCGGTGATCCCGGTCATTGATGCGATCCTGGCCGCCGACCGCACCGCGCCCCGCAAGCAGCGGCATACGGCCCGGCGGATCTTCCACCGGCTGCGCCAGGAACTGCCGGGCTTCCCCGTGGCGGAGTCGACCGTGCGGGAGTACGTGCGGGAGCAGAAGCGCGCGCTCGGGCTCAGCGGCAAGGTGACCTGCATCCCCCAGAGCTATGCCTGGGGCAGCGAGAGCCAGGTCGACTGGTACGAGGCGGTGGCCGAGCTCGGCGGCGTGCGGCAGCCCCTGCAGGTCTTCGGCCTCCGCAGCATGGCGAGCGGCGCTGCCTTCCACCGCGCCTACACCCACGCCACCCAGCAGGCGTTCCTGGAGGCGCATGAACTGGCCTTCCACTACTTTGGCGGGGTCTTCCATCGCCTGCGGTACGACAACTTGCCGCTCGCGATCAAGCGGATCCTGCGCGGCCGGGAGCGCGAGCAGACCACCCGGTTTATCGCCTTCCGCTCCCACTGGCGCTTCGCCGCCGAGTTCTGCACCCCCGGGGCGGGCCACGAGAAGGGCGGGATCGAAGGCGAAGCCGGCTACTTCCGCCGCAACCACGGGGTGCCGATCCCGGTGGCCGCCGGCCTCGCCGCGTTGAACGCGCAGCTCCTGGAGGGCTGCCAGGCCGACCAGCAGCGGGTGCTCGCCGGCCGGGCCGACCCGGTCGGGGTCCTCGTGCAGCGCGAGCAGCCGCACCTCCTGCCCCTGGCCGCCGAGGATTTTGATCTCGCCGAGGTGAGCTTCCCCACGGTGGACGGCCTCGGCTGCGTCCGGGTGCGGACGAACGGCTACTCGGTCCCCCTGCGGCCCGGCACCCAAGTCGACGCCCGCGTCTACCCGACCCGGGTGGAGATCTGGCACGCCGGGCAGCGCGTCGCCACCCACGCGCGCTGCTACGGCCGCCAGCAACAGGTCCTCGACCTCGAGCACTACCTGGACGTGCTCGTGCACAAGCCGGGCGCCTTGGCCGGGGCGACCCCGCTCGCCCAGTGGCGGGCGCAGGGCCGGTGGCCCGCCTGCTACGACGAACTCTGGGCCCGCTTGCAGGCGCGCCAGGGGCACCAGGCCGGCACCCGGGCGATGATCGGCCTCCTCCAGCTCGGGCGGGTGCACGGCTACGCGCGCCTGGCCCCCTGCGTGGCGCAGGCCCTGGCCTGCGGGGCCGCCGATCCCGCGGCGGTGCGGTACCTGCTCACCGCGGCGACGCTGGAGCGCCAATCGCCGATGGCGCTGGAGGTCGGCGGCCCCCTCGCCGCTTATGACCGGCCGCAGCCGAGCGTCGCGCGGTACGATCAACTGCTGGGCGCCCGGGAGGGCCGGCCATGAGCGCCCCCACGGAGCTCCGGCTCGCCGTCATCCGCCAGCACTGCAAGCAGCTCCACCTGCCCGCGGTGGGGGCCCAGTGCGCCGGCCTCGCCACCGAGGCCGCCCTGGCCCAGCAGGATCACCTGACCTACCTCGAGGCCCTGCTCGGGGCCGAGGTCGAGGAGCGGACGCGCCGGCTCATCGACCGCCGGATCCAGGAGGCGCACTTCCCCGTCCTGAAGACCTTGGAGGAGTTCTCCTTCGCAGAGGCGCCCACCATCCCGGCCGCCACGGTCCGGACCTTGGCCGAGGGCGCGTACCTCGCGCAGGCGGAGCCGGTCCTCTTCCTGGGCGAGCCCGGCACCGGCAAGACGCATCTCGCCATCGGCCTCGCGGTGGCGGCCTGCCGGCAGCGGCGCCGGGTGCGCTTCACGACCGCGGCGGCGCTCGTCAACGACCTGGTCGAAGCGCAGCACCAGCACCAGCTCAGCCGCGTCATCAACCGCTGGGCCCGCGTCGAGCTGATCGTCATCGACGAGTTGGCCTACGTGGCCGTGGCGGACCTCGGGGCCGAACTCCTGTTCCAGCTCATCGCCGAGCGGGCGGAGAAGGCCGCGCTGATCGCCACGACCAACCTGCCCTTCTCGGAGTGGACCACGGTGTTCCCCAACGCCCGGCTCTGCAAGGCCCTGCTCGACCGGCTCACTGACCGAGCGCACATCATCGACACGGGGACGGAGTCCTACCGCTTCCGCCGCAGCCTGGAGCAGCGGCAGCCGAAGACCCGATCGAGGCCCCGCCCCCGGGAGAGTCCTCCTCCCTCCGCCTCCGGAGCCGGCAAGGAGGTCCCCATCTCTCCTCAACATGATGCCCGGGAGGCCCGATGAGTGCGCCGAGGCTGCTCTCTCAACGTGTAGGGAACCGGAGGGAATGCTGCTGATGCTCCTGATAGAGGATGGGACACGGATACTAACGTCGTCTCACAAGTACTAATCCCCTGAAAGGAGGTGGGACCAAATCAGAGCATCACAAAGGGGCCAAATCAGGTTGACACAATCAAGGAAGGTCCGCCCCGGCCAGAAGTTCGTCCGGAGGTACTTGATGGCGTCCTCGACCCGCCCCTTCTCGTTCCCTTTGCCCACGTTGCAGGCCACCGGCCGGAAGCGGTGGTGGCCGGCGTACGCCAGGAAGCGCGGGTGGAAGCGGACGAGCTTCCCGTGCCGCTCGGCCACCGCCGTCGCCAGGTTGTCGTACCAGCACTCCTTTGGGCAGCCGCCCACGAAGGCGAAGGCAGCCTCGTGGCACCGCAGGAACGCCTCGAGGGTCTGGCTGAAGGTGAAGGTGACGGTCAAGAGCCGGGAGTAGCACAGGACGAGCACGAAGGCATGGACGGCCCGGCCGATCCCGAAGACGTCGCCGAACTCGCCCCAGTCCACCTGGGCGGCCTCCCCGCGGCCGAAGCTGAGCGTGGCCATGGCAGCTGGCGCGGCACTCGGCCGCAGCCGGCGCACGGCGCCCCGCAGCGCGCTGCTGCCGCCCCGGTAGCCCTCCTGCCGGAGCACCTGGAAGATCGTCACCGCCGAGCGCGCCGGGTCCTCGGTGAGCAGCGCCTGGATGCGGGCCCGGAACGGCGTGACCACCGTGGTCCGCGGCGCCGGCGGCGCGGGCACCAAGGCCACGCTCCGGCGCAGCGCCACCTTCCGGGCGCTCTCCCGGTGGATGCCGAGGTGGCGAGCGATCTGGCTGTAGCCCCAGCGCTCGGCATAGCGGAGCCGGAGGATCTCGGCTTGAATCGCGGCGGCCAGCATGGGGCACCTCCTTCCGGATGCCCCGGGTGTACCACCGAACTCCCGATCCGCCTATCGCGTCTCGTATCACCTTCCCGCGGCGCACTAACGGGGGCGAAGGGCCCGTGGGATCAGGGCTTGACGCCAGATCGCGTCTCGCGCCCTCATGCAGTTAGGAGGGTGTAACCCCGCGGGAACCCAGCCCGAACCGACCAGATCGCGTCTCGCGCCGTCCGGGGTGCATTCTAGGGGGCCCGAACCCCGCATGGGGGTTGCCCTTGCGCCATAATCGCGTCTCGCATCGCAGGGAGCACGCCGCGCAGGAAGCTCGCCACCTGGCGCGGGGAGACCGGCGTGGGCGCGGCCCGCGCCCGGGCCGGGTGCACGTAGTCCCGGTAGTGCGTGCGGGTCACGGCACGGTTCCGGCGGCGCCAAGCCCGACAGCTGGCGGCATGCCGCTGCTGCTGACAGGCGGGCGCCCCGCAGGTCCATTGCCGCGGCCCCAGGCGGGGATGCGGACGGAAGAGAGTCTGACAGAAGGGGCACCGTCGGCGCCGCGGAGCTCGGGGCATCGATTCACCTCCCAGATGGAAGGCGACACCGTACCCGATGGGCCGGGCTTCCGCTCAGGATGGATACCGGGAGGTAAGTTGGACCGAACCTAGGCGGGCCTCTCGAGAAAGGGAACCACCGGATGAACGATCACTGACGGTGACGACTGCCGTCGTGGTGAAAGGTGACGACGTCTATGGTGTTGCGGCCACCCAGCGATGGGGGGGAAGGCGTGAGCCCTCCGGGTGGGGCTGACCGGGGGGCCTATTTGCCTTGACAACTATACAGGAAAGGCTTACGGGTAGAACCGATGAGCAACGCAAAACACCAAGCCGCCTGGCGCGCCCGCCAGCGAGCCCATGGGAGCCGGCCCGTGACCCTGTGGCTCCCTTCGACGATACTCGCCCGTCTGCCACAGGTTTGCCAGTATACCAAGGCTCCGCACGCCTACACGCTGCGATGCGCGATTGACTTTGCCTTGCTCTCCAGCCGGAGGGCTCGCGACGATTACTGGCAGATGGCACGGCAGGCGTGGGAGAACCGGCAGCGGTAAAGCTGATAGGGTGCGATGGCATCCCCCCTGCGCGCCCGAGCGATTCCCGGGAAGGCTGACAGCGACTCCGGCGATGGCGGCGGAGGTGGGAGGCGAGCGCTGGCTCCGTGATTGGGGGTGTATTTCTAGTCCCCGGTGTTACTGTGCGGAGGGGGCGATTGTGGCGGGGCCGGCGGACGGGTGCTCGGCCTTGCGGTCCGCCTCCTACTCTAGCAGGGCGTACCCCGTGAAGAGCTGCCTGACCGCCCACCGCTGCCGGATGATCTGATCCTCCCTCCGGAGTGTCTGGGCGTCCTGCCGGATGTATTGCCGACCCTGCCCATCCTGCCGGAGGCCCGGGTGATCCTGCCGGATGTCCTGTACTGCCATCAGCCCTCGCATGGGGTGCCTCCCTTCATGGCTAACTTGCTCTACTTCCTTGGACAGAGGAGACGGGTGAAGGGTTGAACCGCTAGGGAGCGGAAAGAAAGTCGAAGCAGGACTCTTCTGGTCTGTTATCGGGAGCCTCGGGCTCCCAGGCGAGGACGTTGCAACGAAGGTCATAGCATTTACCGAGCAACGAGCGGATGCGGAGCGCATCGCCGCAGCTCTCAATAAAATGGACCGGTCAAATCAGAGCACCGCTCGCGCTTGAGCCCATTTGAGCCAGTGCCGGCTTTCTGCTAGAATCGCCCCAGACACGGCGGGGGGTAAATAAATACGCAACCGGGAGGCCCTCGCCTTCCGGCCTCCGAGGCCCTGGGTGTGGCTCCCCGCCGTGCGCCCGGGGCTTCGCTGTTTGAAGTGGAGAAAGCGGGCATGATAAGCAGAACGGTGACAGCTCTCCTCTCGGTTGGACTAGCGGGGCTGGTCGGGTGTGCCTCGGGGCCGCGGCTCGTGTGGAACAAACCTGGGGCGAGCCAGCCGGAATTTGCGCAGGACCGGTACACCTGCGAGCAGGCGAACACGGAGTCGTACAGCTACTACAGCTCCTATCTCGAATACGGCGAATCTGGCACGCGCATTAACGCGCAACGCTTCCGGAACTGCACGGAAGCGCACGGGTGGCAGCTCGTGTCGCAGCCCCCGGGCGGTTCGGGGCAGGCCGACCTCCCAACTGCCAGGATTCAAGCCGATACCAAGGCTGGCGCCCAGAAAGCTCTTTCAGAGATGGATCAACTGGCCCCCAAACCCTTCTCCTGCGATGTTGGATGGGCATCGGCACCACCCATCCAGTCTATCGCGTCTCGTTCGGCCGGCTATGTGGTCGAAGTCGCCGATTGGGCGGAAACGGCAGGATTGCGCCTCGGGGACAAGATCACCGAAATCGGCGGCACTCCAGTTATGAGTTCTCAGGAGCTAACTGAGGCCCTCGCGCGGCTCCCGGCAGGCGGGCCGCTCGTGCTCGGCGTGACCCGGCAGGGCCAGCCAGTGGCGCTTTCGCTTCCGTGCCGGTATCAGCCCGAAAGATTCGCCGCGGCGCGGCGAGCACTCGAAGCGGTGAGCCTCGGCGATTGGGACGGGTGCGTCGCTGCTGTACAGGAGTTTCGGCGGCTTTCAGGCTACGGCTATTCAGGCACCACAGCATGGGAGCATGACTGCACAAGATCCATGAATCCAATGGCGGGGTCACCTGAGTGGAGGAACCTCATCAACCTCCATTATGAATGGGCGGGGCTGCTCTTACGCGAGAGCCGCTATGTGCCGGGGGGGACGGAGGCTGTCCGAGGGATAGTCCTTCGATTTGCGGACGATCTCAGAAAAGCGAACTTCCCCGCCTACGCTAACGATTTAGAAGCGCAACTTAATGAGGCATTGGCGGCCCCGCCCGTGGAACCGCCAGCGAGCGTGCCGCCCCCGGTCCCAAAGTGAGACGCTGGCGATTGGTAGAAGGCGCGGCGTAGGATTTGCTGAAATCCCCACGGCTAGGCCGGCCAGCCGAAAGCCGCCTCCCGAGCGGTTGCCGTGGGCTCCCCTTCGGGGCTCCTGCGGGAGGAGCCATGCCAAAGACTATTGCAGACACCCTGGAAATGAATGACCCTCCCGTCGAATTCTGGCGGGCACTGGCTCTCGGACTACTCCGGCGTGTGGAAGCGAGAGAGCCAGGTTTCACGTCGGCGGCTGGTGTCTCGATCCTGTTAGCCGCCGAGACAGCGGAAATGCTCTTGCTTCGCAAAGACCACCTGGACGAGATACCCGATATAGTTAAGCCTCCCAAGGTTGATACGCCGGACGAGGGACCCGCAAGATATCAGAACCTCATTAGACGCTTGGGCGACCAGCTTGAGCTTGAACTGTCGAGCCTGAAGGTGGACAGAAGAAGGCTAAAGCCGGACCTCTGCCCTATTCCTAAGCATATGCTGGGGGTTCAATACCTGTGGGTTCGCTTTTGGGTTCAATCTCTGAGAGAAATCATAAAGCAGCGCGGGATTGGAGAGGCCGCACGTGCCATCTGGCGTATCTACGGCCTGGAGCATACGGGAACCTCACTAAAAGAATGTCTTGGGCGCGCGCAGAGGGATCGCAAGTTCTTTTGGCGGTTTGCATTGTTGTATGGGGTTATCTTGAAGAATGATCTTGCCTTTCCCGACGACGAAACGATGGAGGCCATGATTCAGGCGTGCGAGTCGGAGAAGACCACCTCCGCAGAGGCAGCCCTAGAGATCCTTGAAATGATCTGCACGATCAAGGACCCGAAGACGGGTAAGGAACGATACAAACTATCCGCTGCGAAAATAAAGCAGGAAATAGCGAAGCGGGACGGCGTGGGGCGAACGGCCCGAGAAGTGAGGATCCGTTCTGCACAAAGAAAACTTTTCCCTGAGCTTCAAGCCAAGTAATTCTCTATCGTTTTGCGACCGCCACCCAGCCCGGAAGGGCCCCTGCTCTTGTTCGGTCGTGTTGAGGCGCACCTGGCCTAACACACCCCGGGTTGGTGAAGCAGATGCGAGGGTCCACCACGGCGAGACAGGAGACCCGGACCAAAATCTGGACTGACGAACCAAGGTGAGGCCCCGATAGCAGGTAACCCCTCGAGTTTGTAGGTGGCCCTGGAGGGACTCGAACCCCCGACGCAGGGCTTAGGACGCCCTCGTTCTATCCATCTGAACTACAGGGCCACTCGCCAAACCCGCGCCCGCCCGCCCCGCCCCGGTCTCAATACTGGATCAGGGAGAAGATGGAGTGCGGCTGCAAGCGCGCGCGGCCGTTCAAGGCGGTCAACTCGATCAGGAAGGCCAGCTCCACGATTTGGCCGCCGAGTTGCTGCACGAGGTTCACCGTGGCGGAGATGGTGCCGCCCGTGGCCAGCAGATCATCCGACACGAGGACGCGCTGGCCGGGCTTGATCGCATCCTGGTGGATTTCCAGCGAGTCGGTGCCGTACTCCAGGTCGTACGTGGTCCGGTGGGTCTTGTACGGCAGCTTCCCTGCCTTTCGAACGAGCACGTTTCCCGCACCCAGCTTGTAGGCCAGCGCCGCCCCCATGATGAAGCCGCGGGCCTCCACCCCCACCACCACGTCGATCCGCTGCTTCAGGTATCGCTCTCCGATGGCGTCGATGGCCTGGCGGAACGTTGACCCGTCGGACAGGAGCGGGGTGATGTCGCGAAATAAAATGCCCGCTCTCGGGAAGTCCGGGATGTCCCGGATCCGCCGTCTCAGCTCCTCGATCCCCACGCCGCGGCCTCCCTTCACATGGTGCGCTCGATGCGGAATGTGTCGTATTCTCCGGTCGGGGCGGCCCACCGGAATTGAACATCTCGAACGTATCCGGCCCCGGGGCCCCGCCGCACATCCGCCAGGAACTGCTCGAGAAGGTTCCGAGGGCCCTCCGCATAGGCGCGCACAGACCCGTCGCGCACGTTCATCACATAACCGACGACCCCCAGACGCCGGGCGAGCTCGTGGGTGAAATACCGGAACCCGACCCCTTGAACCCGCCCGGACAATCGCACCTCCAGAGCCGCCAGCTCCGGCTCGCCGGCAAGGTTCGAATCATCTGGCATGCCGACGCTTCCTCCGGACGCCTCTCGACGCACCGCACCCCTTTCTCGATCGAATCCGCGGACTATTACCCTATTTCTCCCGCCTTGTCAATGTCTCGCGGCCTAGCCCTAATCTCCGGCTAAGAAGTTGAGGGGGATCGCGAATCACGCAGCGGCCCGCAGTGCGCGCGGCCCGCGGGGTTGGCATCGGCCTTGCTTGGTTTCACCCAGTGGGTGCAAACACCACAAGGAGGAGAGCGATGCCCGACACCTCGCCCCGGTTGCCGTTCGAGATCGATGACGCGATCGACCCCACGCTGGTCACGGGCCGGGCCGGGGTCCCGCTCGTGATCGAGCTGTTCCGCCAGCTCGGGGTGGCCCAGGCCGTCGACACCCACGTTGCGGTCAAGCAGCGGCAGCGCGGATTACCCCCCTCGCAGCTCGTGGAGAGTCTCGTCGCGTTGTGGACGAGCGGCGGGGACCGCTGCCAGGACCTCACGACGCTCCGGGAGGATCAGGCCCTGGCCACGCTGCTCGGCTACCCCCTGCCGGCCGCGACCACGGTCCGGGACTTCCTCGAGGCCTTCCACGTGGAGGACGGGCCGCTCTGGGTGGCCGGGCCCGCGGCCACGGTCCCCCTGGAGTCCGCCCCCTTGGCGGGCCTCGGACAGGCGAACCGGACGCTGGTCGCGGGCGTCCAGCGCGGGGCCCGGGCGGCGACGGCCACCCTGGATGTGGACGCGACGCTCGTCGAGAGCCACAAGGACGCGGCGACCGTGGCCTACGACGGGACCCGGGGCTACCAGCCCGTCGTGGTCCTCTGGGCCGAGCACGATGTCATCGTGCACGACCAGTTCCGCGATGGCCAGGTGCCCGCCGGGTGCGGCAACGTGCGCGTCCTCGAACAGGCGGTGGCCAACTTGCCCCAGGGCGTGGACCGCATCTCCCTGCGGGCCGACAGCGCCCTCTACGAGACGGAGGTCCTCCGCTGGTGCGAGGAGAAGAAAATCGCCTACGCGATTAGCGCCGATATGTCCGCGCAGCTCCAGGCCGAGATCCGGCGCCTCCCCGCGGCCGCCTGGCAGCTCGAGCGGGAGGAGCCCGAGGCGATCCGGGCCTGGGCCGAAGTCCCCTACGTCCCCGAGGATGGCGATCACCGGAAGGCGCGGCCGTGCGTTCGCCGCTACCTCGCGGTGCGTATCCAGCGACGCCAGGGGAGCCTCTTCGCCGACGGGAGTAGCGTGCAGTACTTCGCCGTGGTCACCAATCGGCCGGAGGATGGGCTCACGATCCTCCGGTGGCACCGGGAGAAAGCAGGGACCATCGAGCACACCCATCACGTCCTCAAGACCGAGCTGGCGGCCGCCGCGCTGCCCAGTGGGAAGTTCGGGGCGAACGCCGCCTGGTTCCGGCTGAACGTGCTCACCTACAACCTGCTCACCGCGCTCAAGCGGTTGACCTTACCCGGAGATCTCCGGACCGCCCGGCCGAAGCGTCTCCGGTTCCTGCTGTTCAACACCGTCGGGAAGGTCGTCGCGCATGCCCGACGGACGCTCTTGCGGCTCTCGGGCGCCCTGCAGCACGCCTTGCTCGTCCGGGCGCGGCGCAAGATCGCCCGGCTGGCCACCGCTTAGCCGGAGATTAGGGGCCTAGAGTGCCTCGCGGCCTAGAGCGAATCGCGCGATTGCACCACCCGTCGCACGAAGGTCTCGGCGGCCTCTTCGGGCGGGGACAGCTCCTTGCCGTGATCGACCAGGTAATGTTGATGATCCAGAACCCAGAGGTAGAGGTCCCCCGCCGTTCGCCCCGGGAACTCCTTGAGAATATCCTGGCTCTGAATGACCCGGAGGATCGGCAGATACACCGTGTCGTGCCAGTGGGTGACCGCCTCTTCCTCCGAGATATCGCGCTGTTGATCCAGCCCCATAAAGTATCGGTGCACCGCGATGTGCTCCAGCAGCCGGCTGTAGCCGTCGGGAACGGTCAGCTCGATGTCGGCATCCGGCCGCAATCGGTCCAGTCCGGTGCGCTCCAGGAAGTCGACCCTAGCCCCCAGGATCTCAAGATCTTCCGGGCGCAGATCGAGACCGACGGGGACTTTGACGTGGCATTCCCGGACCTCCGCCTCGATGAACTCCTGGCCCTGCTGCCTGGCCACGGATACCCGGTGGTGGCCATCCACCACGAAGTACACTTCCCCCACCTTATAGAGGACGACCGGCGGCAGGCTGATCTCTTCGTAGAACGCCCGGTCGATGCCCTGCCATCGAGCGGCCAGACGGTTGTGCGATGGCAAGAACGCCCGATCGAAATCGCGATAGCGGTTCACACTGCCCACGATGCGGGCGATCTCGACGGTCTGCACCCCCCGATAAATGGGGCCGCCGATCCGCAGCTTCTCCTTGACCTGATCGTACGACAGCAGGGCGTTGCGCCGTCTCGAGAAAAGCGCCAGCATATCCCGCAGGAAGACTTTTGTGCGGGCCTTGCTGAAATCGGCCTGCACCCGGACCGCGATATCATCGAGCATCGGCTTCCTCGAGGTCGATCACGCGGTAGGGGCACACGTTCAGGACGATCGTGGAGCCGATCTGCGTGCTCGTGACCGTATCCCGTCTCCACACATGCGAATGGCCGTGCAGCAGGAAGCGGGGGCGGTACCGCCTGATGAATCGATTGAAGCTCTGGAACCCCACGTGGGCGGGATCCGTCCCGTCGTGGATGCCCAGCGGGGGGGAATGGGTCACCAGGACATCCAGAAAGCGTCCCCACCGGACGCGGTTCCAGAGCAGCCGCGGGGTGAGTCCGGCCATCTGGACCGCCATCTCCATCTGGGTGTGCTGGTTCACGCCATCCGGACGGTAGCGGATGCTCCCCCCCATGCCCGCGAAGATCAGACCCTGCTCGCGCACGACCCGCCGGTCGATGTTGCCCGAGCCCCGCGCGATATGCGTGCACTGGGCGGGGTCGGCGTCGAGGGAGAGATGGGGCGGAAGATCGTGATTGCCCGGAACATGGATCAGGGGGACATTCAGCATCGAGACCACGTACTCCAGGTAATAGTAGGGCAAATCTCCGCAGCCCACCACCAGGCTCACGTCGCCAAAGCGCTCTGTGACCGTCGGGCTGTAGATCTGCTCCACGACTTGATCGCTGATCGCCAGGATTCTCATAGGATGCCGTCGCCGAATTTCGTCGCCGCGACCGCCGGGTGACAATCCGGAGACCGCTTCTGTCAGGCTGCTCAAAAAGGCCCAGATGCAAGGCGCCGCGGGAGCGCGGCAACGCCGCAGATGGGTCTTTTCCAACAGCCTGGAGAAGGACAAAGGCCTCAGCGGGCTTCGCTGAGGCCTTTGTCGTCGGCACGAGTGTGGTCGGGGCGACTGGATTTGAACCAGCGACCCCTTGGTCCCGAACCAAGTGCGCTACCAGGCTGCGCTACGCCCCGACTTTCGAATCCAATATTTCGTGGCGGCCACGCGGAGTGCCTGCCTCGATCTCGCTGAAGAAACGCTAGGCTCCCTCCGGCCAGCCATCTCGGCCGATCAGCTTCACGAAGACGCAGCCGCCCAACTCGCTCCAGCTCATCCCCTCGTCGCCCCGCACTCCCTTGCGCAGGGTCTGAGTGTACCCATCGCCTACCGGGAGCACCAGGCGACCCTTGATCTTCAACTGCTCGATGAGTGCCTCCGGCACCGCCGGCGCACCCGCGGCGACCAGGATGGCGTCGAACGGGGCCTCCTCCCGCCAGCCGAGGGTGCCGTCCCCCACCCGAACCAGGACATTATAATACCCGAGGCCGTCCAGTCGCTTGACGGCCCGGTCGGCCAAGCCTTTGAGCCGTTCGATGGAAAACACCTTGCCGCACAGCTCGGCCAGGACCGCCGTTTGGTATCCGGAGCCCGTGCCGATCTCCAGCACCCGCTCGTGGCCCACCAATTCCAGCGCTTCGGTCATGAGGGCCACCATGTACGGCTGGGAGATCGTCTGGCCTTCGCCGATGGGCAGCGGATAATCCCCGTATGCTCGCCCGCTGAGCGCCTCATCCACGAAAAGGTTCCGCGGGACCTTTCCCATGGCCCGCAGCACATGCGGGTCGCTGATCCCGCGGCGCACCAGTTGCTCGGCGACCATCCGCTCGCGCGGCAGGGCGAATGCGTGTTCCTGGCTGCCTTCAGAGGCTACCACAGCCCTCTCGAGAAGAAAAGCGCCTTTTCCGCGCCGTCGGCCCTAGCAGGATGCTGACATGCCCACTTTCGCCCAGGCTGCTCAAAAAGGTCCAGATGCAAGGCGGTCCGCAAAGGGCCGGGCACCCGCCACAAGCGGGTCAAGGCGTACTTCCGGTACGCCGCAGCGAGTGCCCGAGCGGGCGGGGCACCCATCCGAAGGATGGGTCTCGGCAGGTGGGCCTTTTTCAGCAGCCTGCTAGGCAGGCGGCCCCCCGTTGAACGACAGCCCCCACCCCTTCAACTCGTCGACGGCCGCGTGATTCGTCAAGTCCAGGTGGAGCGGCGTGATGGAAATCCAGCCGTTCATCACCGCCTCGTAGTCCGTTCCGCCGCCGCCTTCCCAGCGCGGCGAGGCGCCGCCGATCCAGTAGTACGTTTTTCCGCGCGGATCCTCCTTGCGCACCACCGTCTCGCTGTACACCCTCCGGCCCTGACGGGTGACGGCGATGCCGCGGATGGCCTCCGGCGGAAGGTTCGGCACGTTGATATTGAGCAGAGTATCGGGCGGCAGCCGCCGCCGCAGGATCTCGGGCGCCACCCGCTCCACGCACCGGACGGCCGCGCGGAAATCCAGCTCTCCCTCGCCCGCCACCGAGACCGCGATCGCCGGAAGTCCCTGCAGCGCGCCCTCGATGGCCGAGGCCACCGTCCCGGAGTACGTCACGTCGTCGCCCAGATTCGACCCGTGGTTGATGCCGGCGGCCACCAGGTCCGGCCGCCGGGGCAGGAGCTCCATCACACCCAGGGTGACGCAGTCCGTGGGGGTTCCATCCACGCTGTACCAGCCCTCCCCAAGCCGGAGAGCCCGCAGCGGCCGGCTGAGAGTCAGCGAGTGCCCGGAGGCGCTCCGCTCCCGGTCCGGCGCGACGACCACCACGTCGCCGTACTTCCCCAGCGTCTCCGCGAGCACCCGGAGTCCGGCCGATCCGACCCCGTCATCGTTGGATACCAGGATCAACGGGCGCTCGTCCCGTCCCATAACCCTCCCGCTCCCACTCGCGCCACCGGCTCGGTGATCGGTGCACACCGAGCCGTCCGGCGGTCGTCAGGGGTTCGACCGCACTCAAAGTGGTCGGGGCGAGCAGATTCGAACTGCTGACCCCTGGCCCCCCATGCCAGTGCGCTACCAGGCTGCGCCACGCCCCGGTGTCTGTTTGACGATGCCAGCGTCCTCGCGGGATCTCGATCTTCGGCGGGCTCCCACGTTCCCGAGTGGAGGATACCACAACAAGGGGGATGCTGTCACATGGTTGGCGTCACGAAAGCTGTTTTAGGATCTCTTCGAGCCCTGCTCGCAACCGCTGCAAGGCGGCACGTATCTCTAGCCGGCGCGCCCGCTCTTCCCGCTCCGCCAGGCGCCTGCGCGCCCCGGCCACCGTGTATCGTTCTTGGTACAGCAGCTTGCGTATCTCCAGGATCATCAGCACGTCCCGCTTCCGGTACAGCCGCTGCCCGCCGCCGCTCTTGCGCGGCTGCAGCACCGGAAACTCACTCTCCCAGTACCGCAGGACATAGGGAGGGACGCCGGTGATCGTGGAGACCTCTCCGATCCGGAAATACAGCCGGTCCGGAACCTCTACCGGCACCTCATTCGCCGGCAGGACCTGCCGCTCGCGAGAGGCGGTGCCGCCGCTCGGCCCGTCGTGTTGGGTGCGAGGAGGTCTGGACATCGCGTGCTGTCGCTAATTCTCGTTCCCGGCATTAACGATTTGGTGCAGAGCCTTGCCGGGCTTGAACTTCAACACCTTCCGGGCAGTAATGGTGATCTCCGACCCAGTCTGTGGATTGCGCCCCTTCCGCGCTCGCTTGGCCCGCACCTGAAACGATCCGAATCCCACCAGCTGGATCTTTTCTCCTGCGCGGAGCGCGTCCTTGATGATCTGCAGGGTCGCTTCGACAGCCTCCATCGCCTGCTTTTTGGTCAAGCCCTTCTCGGCCACCAGTGATGCAATATCTGCCTTGGTCACTCCGCCCACCTCCTTGCCCGTCTGCCCTCGCGGGGCCGGCGGCAGGTTGGAACGTCGAGACTACAGATCAATTGCGAACGACCATGAAATTAAAGCCTTTCGCTTTGAGCTCTTCGCCTCGCTTTGTGGCTGCGCTGCGGGAATCGAAGCGTCCGTACCGCACTTGGTATACCACCGTGGTGACAGGCTTCGACGTGATCTTCGGGCGGAAGTTCTTCTTTTGAAGCTCTCTGGCCAAGTCAATGGCCTCGTCGAGGTTGAAGAACGCTCCGATCTGCGGAGTAAATTTGCCTCCGGCGGCCAGCAGCTGGGATGGAAATCCATCGACGTTCAGCTTGCGCGCTAGGGCCTCGGCTTCACTCTTCCCCGTGGGTTCCCCCACCGTCACGACGTGTTTCGTCACGAACGCCGTGCCCTTACGAACGGCGGTGGCAAATCCGCTCTGCTCCAACTTGTGTCGCAGGGCTTCCGCGTTCTGCTCCATCACCATGGCGCCAATCTGCAGGCTGTATCCGGCAGGCGCGGCCGTCGCTTCGGGTGCCGCCTTGGCGGCTGGTTTTGCCTTGGGCTTGGGAGTGGACTTAGCCTCCACCTTCGCCTCGGTCTTTGGAATCGCAGGCGGAGGAGCCACCTTCTTCGAGGCCGGCTTGATCGGCGCCTTTTCTTTCGCTTTCACTCCGGGGATCGGGGGCGGGGGCGGAACAGCCTTGGCCTGGGTCGGTGCCGGAGCTTTGGTCGGCGCTGGCTCCGGCGCCGGGGCTGCCGGTTCGGCGGCTTTCGGGGCGGCAGGCGCCGGGGCTGCAGGAGCGGCGGACGTTTTCGGCATTACCGGGGGTGCCGCCGGCCGGGTGGAAGCCGGGTGGCGCGGTGGCGCCGAGAGGAACAATTGATTCGCTAGGTACCAGCCGCCGACGAGGATGACCCCGATTCCAACGAGAATGAGTATCCGGCGCATGCCCCCCGCCCCTCCGCTTCTTTTGCCGGAATCGTCTTCTTCCGGCAAATTTTCATCGGGCCTTGGCATATCGACCTCGGGATCCCCCTCGCCCAGATCGGGCGGAGCGTCCTCGTGCCCGCCTTCACCCCGCCCCAGGAATCGATTGGTGAAATTGAATTTCGCCATGAGGACCTCCGCCGTTGAATGCGCGCATCATACAGATGCGAATTTCGATTGTCAATGTATTTTTGAATATTTACAAAGAAGCAATAAGGACTCCCTTCAAGTGATGGGCAGTGGCCTCGGTTATTTCGACAGTTGCCGTCGATCCTTCTTCGAGATATTTACCGGCGAAATGCACGATCTTGTTTTGCCGGGCTCGACCTGCCAGAAGGCCGGAATCCCGCTTGCTGAGCTCGCGATCAACCAGCACCTCGATGCGCCGGCCGATCCACTGCCGATTCCGGGCCAGCGAGTGCGCGTCCTGGGCGCGCAGGACGCGATGCAGGCGCTCCGCCTTGGTCGACTCCTCCAGCTGTCCCGGCAGGTCGGCCGCCGGCGTTCCCGCCCGGGGTGAGAACTTGAATGCGAAGCACCCGTCGAACTTTACCCGATCCATCAGGGTCAAGGTTTCGGAAAAATCCTCGTCCGTCTCGCCAGGGAATCCCACAATGATATCCGTGGTGACGGCCAGCTCGGGGATCGCCGCGCGGAGCATCTCGATCCGCGCCAGGTATTCCTCCCGCGTGTACTTCCGCTCCATACGTGCCAGCGTGGCAGTGGAGCCGGATTGAACCGGCAAGTGGATGTGCTCGCACACGCTGGGAAGTTCTGCCATGGCGGCTGCCAGCTCGGGAGTGGCATTCTGGGGATGAGAGGTGGTGAACCGGACGCGCATCAGTGGTCCTACCACGGCGTCGAGGCGGCGCAGCAGCGTTGCCAGAGAGGCAGGCGGCGTCAGCTTCTTTCCGTATGCGTTGACCGTCTGTCCCAGGAGGGTCACCTCCCGGTACCCCCGATCGCGCAGCCGGGCCACCTCCCGCACGATGTCATCCGGCTGGCGGCTCCGTTCGCGGCCCCGGGTGAATGGCACGACGCAGAAGGTGCAGAAGTGATCGCAGCCCTCCATGATCCCCACCCAGGCCCGAATCCGGCTGTCGCGATGGACCTCGGCCTCCTCCGGAAACAGGCCCACGGGCTCGCCGGTGGCGGCCGCGGGAAGCCCCGGCCGGATGTGCAGCAGCTGCGGGATTTCGGCCAGGTGCTCGCCGTTGCCCACGACCAGATCGAGGTAGGGGAATCGGCGCAAGAGCGCCTCGCCTTCTCGCTGGGCCAGGCAACCCGCCACGCCGAGGCGCAGGCCCGGCCTCCGGCTCTTCAGGCCCTGCAGGGTGCCCAGGCGGCTGTAGAGCTTCTGTTCGGCCTTGTCGCGGATGCTGCACCCGTTGAGGATGATGAGATCGGCCTCGGCCTCATCCTCGGTCAGGCAATATCCCTCGCCGGCCAAGACGCCCGCGATGCGCGCCGAGTCCAGCTCGTTGGCCTGGCAGCCAAACGTGACGATCTTCAATTTGGGCATGGACGCTGTCCAGTCGAACCGCACACCGCCGCGCCCCAGTCGCAGACTCGCTCCGGCGGCACGGCGGGGGGATGGACGACTTCAGTACAGGTGGCAGGACACCCAGTGCCGCGGAGCGACTTCGCGCAGAACCGGCGCGTCCTTGTCACAGCGCTCGAACCGCTTGTGGCACCGCGTGTGGAACCGACACCCCGGCGGGGGATGGATCGGGCTGGGGGGATCGCCCTCCAAGATGATCCGCCGCCGCTTGGTGGTCGGATCGGGGATGGGGATGGCCGAGAGGAGGGCCTCCGTGTAGGGGTGCAGCGGCTTGGCGTACAGCTCTTCGCTGTCCGCCAGCTCGACGATCTGGCCCAGGTACATGACCGCCACGCGGTCGCTGATGTGCTCCACCACCCGCAGATCATGGGCAATGAAGAGGTAGGTCAGGTTGAACTGTTCCTGGAGGTCCTCCAGCAGATTGATGACCTGGGCCTGAATGGACACATCCAGCGCGGAGATCGGCTCGTCGGCGATGATGAGCTTGGGGTTCACCGCCAGGGCCCGCGCGATCCCCACCCGTTGGCGCTGGCCGCCGCTGAACTCGTGCGGGTAGCGGTGCATCTGCTCCGGGCTCAGGCCGACCTGCTGCAGCAGGTCGGCCACGCGCGCGCGCCGCTCGGCTTTGCTGTGGCAGAGCTTGTGGATCACGATCCCCTCCCCCACGATCTGCTCGACCGTCATCCGGGGGTTGAGGGAGGAGTACGGGTCCTGGAAGATGATCTGCATTCGCTGGCGCAGGCTCCGCATCTCGCGCTTGCCGGCCTGGAAGATGGGGACCTGCTCGAAGTGCACCTCGCCGGCGGTCGGCTCGATGAGGCGCAGGATCAGCCGGCCCGTGGTCGATTTGCCGCAGCCGGACTCCCCCACCAGCCCCAGGGTTTCTCCGCGCCGCAGCTCGAAGCTCACGCCGTCGACGGCGTGGACCTTGGCCGGCTCCCCCCAGAAGAAGCCCCGCTTGATCTCGAAGTGCTTCTGCAGGTTGTGGACGCCGAGCAACACGTCGTTGGCCATAGGGGCACCCTTCAGTACAGATAGCAGCGCGCGCAATGCTCCGGCCCGACCGTCTTCAGCGGCGGCTCCTCGCCGCGACACGGGTCGAAGACCTGGGCGCAGCGCGCCTGGAACTTGCAGCCCGGCGGCAGGTCCAGCAGGTCCGGCACCATGCCGGGAATGGCCTGCAGGCGGGGCCGGCGCGCCGCCTTCTCGATGCGGGGAATGGAGGCCAGGAGGCCCTGCGTGTACGGGTGCTTGGGGTGCGTGAAGAGCTCGAGGACCGGGGCCTCCTCCACCACGCGGCCGGCGTACATCACCGCCACGCGGGCGGCCGTGTCGGCCACCACCCCCAGGTCATGCGTGATGAGCATGACCGCCATGCCCAGCTCGGCCTTCAGCTGGTTCAAGAGCTCCAGGATCTGGGCCTGGATGGTCACGTCCAGCGCGGTCGTCGGCTCGTCGGCGATGAGGAGCTGGGGATTGCAGGACAGGGCCATGCCGATCATGACCCGCTGGCGCATCCCGCCGGACATCTGGTGCGGGTACTCCTTCACCCGGCGCTCGGCGTCCGGGATGCGCACGAGGCGCAGCATCTCGATGGCCTTGTTCCAGGACTCGCGCTTGGACAGCCCCTGGTGCAGACGGATCCCCTCGGCAATCTGGTCGCCCACGGTGAAGACGGGGTTGAGGGAGGTCATGGGCTCCTGGAAGATCATGGAGATGGAGCCGCCGCGCACCTTGCGCATTTCCCCATCGGAGAGCTCCAACAGGTTGCGCCCGCCCAGCCGGATGCTGCCGCCCGTAATCTTTCCCGGGGGGGTGGGGATCAGCCGGAGGATGGACAGCGCCGTGACGCTCTTCCCGCACCCCGATTCCCCGACGACGCCCAGCGTCTCCCCCTTCCGGATGGTGAGGCTCACGCCGTCCACCGCCCGCACCGTGCCCGCCTCGGTGATGAAATGCGTCTGGAGGTTCTCGATCTCCAGCAGGCTGCCGTTGTGGCTTCCCGGAGTCTGCGTCATGGATGGCCCTCTCTCGCAGCGATCTTGAGGTAAATGCGCGTCAGTCTAACATCGGCACCAAAACACTTCAACATCAAAACGCAGCCTGCCCGCTCCGCCCGCCTCACCGCCGGTCGGTGAGCAGCGGATCCAGGGCATCCCGCAGCCCGTCTCCCACGAAATTCAGCGCCAGCAGCGTCAGGCTCAGCGCCAGCCCGGGAAACACAATCAGCCAGGGGTAACTCTCCATGGCCGCGGCCCCCTCGGAGGCTAGCGATCCCCAGCTCGCCATGGGTGGCTGCACACCCAAGCCGAGAAAGCTCAGGAAGGCCTCCTCCAGCATCACCGCCGGCACGGTAAGCGTGGCATAGACGATGATGGCTCCGACCGCGTTGGGAAGCAAGTGGCGCAGCAGCAGCCGCGGCCCGGAGGCCCCCAGCGCCTGGGCCGACAGCACGAAATCGCGCACCTTCAGGCTGAGGACCTGCCCGCGGACGATACGCGCCATGGTCAGCCACTGCACCGCCCCCAGGGCCACGAAGAGGTTGAAGATGTTGCGCCCGAAGAGGACCACCAGGATGATGACGAAGAACATGAACGGGAGTCCGTATAAGATGTCGACCGCCCGCATCATGAGGCGGTCCCAGCTTCCTCCCGCAAAGCCGGCGATGGATCCGTAGGTCACGCCGATGAGCAGGCTCACCAAGGTGGCCAGGAGGCCCACCGCAAACGAGATGCGCCCCCCGTAGAGGATTCGGGTGAAGAGGTCCCTGCCCAGCTCGTCCGTCCCGAACAGGTGGGCGAAGCCGGGCGGCTGCGGCCCGTACCGGAGGTCCGTCTGGTCGAAGGCGTAGGGACTGAGCCGGGAGGCCAGGATACATGCCAGCAGCGCAACCGCGAGGACGGCCAGCGCTGTCAGGGCCAACCGATTCCGGTGGAGGCGGCGCAGGGCATCGCCCCACGGTGACGACCCATTGCAAGGCTGCCGCACAATGGGTGCCCGCGGGCCGGATGATTGCGGCGCGCCGCCTGTCGCGTGCGGGGTGGCCGGGCCCGGCGCGCCGCCGCTCATCGCAGCTGCACCCGCGGATCCAGGTAGGCGTACAACAGATCCACCACCAAATTGAGCAGCAGGAGCAGCGTGCTGTAGACGAGCACCGTCCCCAGGACCAGCGTGTAGTCCCGGTTCAGGGCGCCCCCCACGAAGTAGCGGCCGATCCCGGGGACGGCGAAAATCGTCTCCACCACGACGGATCCCGTCAGGATGGCCGCTGAGGCCGGCCCCAGGTAGGTGACCACCGGCAGGACGGCGTTGGGCAGCGCGTGGCGGAGCATGACCGTCGCCTCGCGCACCCCCCTGGCCCGGGCCGTGCGGATGAACTCCTGGCCGATCACCTCCAGCAAGCCTGCCCGGGTCAGCCTGGCCACGTACGCCGCGTAAAACGTGCCCAGGGTTACCGACGGCAGCACCAGATGGCGCCAGCTCCCCCAGCCCGCCACGGGAAGCCAGCCCAGGCCCAGCGCAAAGATCAGCACCAGCAGGGGGCCCAGCACAAAATTGGGGATCGAGATCCCGCCCAGGGCCAGCGACATGGTGAGATAGTCCAGCGCCGAGTTCCGCCGCGCTCCCGCCAGGATGCCCGCCGCGCCCCCCAGCAATAGCGCCACGGCCAGCGCGCAGACCCCGAGGGCCAGCGACACCGGAGCTCCCAGGCGCAGCAGCTCGCCAACCGACCGGTCGGGGTAGCGGAAGGAAGGCCCCAGATCGCCCCGCAGGACCTGCCCCAGGTAGCGGACATACTGGCGCCAGAGCGGCTCGTCAAGGTGGTAGCGGGCCGCGATGTTGGCCCGCACCTGCTCGGGCAGGACGCGCTCCTGATCGAACGGCCCGCCCGGCGCCAGGCGCATGATGAAGAAAGACAGGGAGACGATGAGAAAGAGAACCGGCAGAAAGCCCGCCAGCCGGCGGAGGCTGTATCCTAGCACTGCGCCCTCACTGCGCCAGAGACAGATACTTCAGCGGGTGCTGGTCGAGAATGTTGGGCCACCACCCGTGCACCTTCCGGCTCAGCATGCCCTTGTTGACGTACGTGAACAGGGGCAGGATCGGCACCGCCTCTTGCACCAGGATCCGCTCCGCCTCCTGGAGCGCCCGCATCCGCTCCGCCGGATGGACGATCCCGCAGGCGGCGCGACCGATCAGCCTATCATACCGGACGTCGGACCAGCCCGTCTCGTTGTTGCCGCCCCCGCTGACCCACATGTCCAGGAAGGTGCTGGGGTCCGCGTAGTCCCCGATCCATCCGGCCCGGGCGATCTGGTAGTCGAGGCTGCTCTGCCGGGCCAGGTAGACCTTCCATTCGACGTTGACCAGCTCGATCTGGATACCGAGCTGCTCCTTCCACATCTGCTGCACCGCCTGCGTGATCATGCGGTGCAGCTCGCTGGTATTGTAGAGCAGCTCGACCTGCGGGAACCCCCTCCCGCCCGGATAGCCGGCGTCAGCTAGCAGTCGGCGAGCGGCGACCGGGTCGAAGCCGAGGCCTTGGACCCCCGGATACCCGTGCAGGGATGCCGGGACAAACGCGCCGGTCGGCAGTTCGCCCGCCCGGGTGACGTACCGGGTCAGTGCGGCCCGGTCCACGGCCATACTGAGGGCCTTGCGCACCCGCACGTCGCCGAGCGGCGCCCTGGTCACGTTGAGCCGAGAATAGTAGGTGCCCAGATAGGGGGACGCGTAGAATTCGCGCCGGCGCCGGGCCGCCTCGAGCTGCGCCAGCGGCACCGTGGGGACCCAGTCGGTCTCCCCCGCCAGGAACTGCTTGTAGGCGGTGTTGGCATCCTCCGTGGGCCAGAACACGACCTGCTGCAGCCGGACGCTTCCCGCGTCCCAGTAGGCGGGGTTCTTTTCCAGGACGAGCTGCTCCTGGGGCACCCAACCGGCCAGCCGGAAGGGGCCGTTGCTCACGATCTTTCCCGGCTTGACCCAGTCGCGCCCGTATGCCTCGACCGCCCAGCGCGGCACGGGAGAAAGAGTGGGAAAGCTGGTGAGATCCAGGAAGTAGGCGGTCGGGCACCGCAGGGTCACCTGGAGGGTGCGGGCGCTCAGAGCCTTGACTCCCACCCGGGAGAAATCGGTGATCCGGCCCCGGTTATAGTCCTCGCCGTTTTTGAGGTAGAAGAGCTGCTGGGCGTACTTGGCGCCGGTCTTGGGATTCAGGACCCGCTCCCAGGCGTAGGCGAAATCCTGGGCCGCCACCGGCCGGCCATCGGTCCAGCGGGCATCGCGCAGGGTGAAGGTGTACACCCGCCCGTCTCGGGAGACCGTCCAGGAGGCGGCCATGCCGGGGCGGGGCGACAGGTCTTTCGGATCGGCGGTGGTCAACCCCTCGAACAGGCTGTTGACGATACGATGCTCGGGGACCCCGGTCACCAGCGCCGGGTCGAGGCTCTCCGGCTCGACCATGTTGCTGATCCGGAGCACCTGGTCCTGGGCGGGCGCCCCGCCCGCCAGCAGGACGATCAACCCCAGCGCCTGCACGAGGCGCACTCCCCACTCGCGCCATCGCATCCGTCCCATCCTCTGCCCTCAGCAGCTTGCCGAAAAGCTCACTTCCCCAGGCTGCTCAAAAAGGCCCAGGTGCAAGGCGGCGCGCGAAGGGGCCGAGTGAGGCGTACTCCTGGTACGCCGCAACGAGTGCCCGAGCGCGCGGGGTACCCATCCGAAGGATGGGTCCCAGCAGATGGGCCTTTTTGAGCTGCCTGCTCATACGCGCATGCGGGGGTCCAGCGCATCCCGCAAGGCGTCCCCCACCAGGTTGAACCCCAGCACCGACAACATGATGGCCGCCCCCGGGAAGAAAAAGGCCCACCACGCGCCGCTGGTGAAAAACTTGTAGCTGTCGGCCAGCATCGCCCCCCACTCCGGTGTGGGCGGCTGCGCCCCCAGCCCCAGGAATCCCAGGGCTGCGGCCTCCAGGACGGCAAAGGCGATGGCCAGCGTGGTCTGCACGGCCAGCGGCGGCAGGGTGTTCGGAAAGATGTGCCAGAGGACGATCCAGGAGGCGCTGCCCCCCAGCCCGCGCGCGGCCGTGACGTACTCGCGCTCCTTCAGCGCCAGGACCTCCCCCCGGGTGATGCGCGCGTAGAACGGGATCGACACCACGCTGATGGCGATCAACGAGTTGCGCAGGCCGGGGCCGATCATGGCCACGATGGCAATCGCGAGCAGGGTGGCGGGAAAGGCCAAAAGAATATCCATGCAGAACATCAGGCACAGATCGGTGCGGCGCCCCACATAGCCGGCCAGCAGCCCCAGGATGGAGCCGACCACGGCGGCCAGGGCCACCGAGGCCACCCCCAGGCTCAGCGAGACCCGGGCCCCATGCAGGATGCGCACCAGGATATCGCGCCCCAGCGCGTCGGTTCCGAACGGATGCTGCCAGCTTGGCGGCTTGAGGCGCGCCAGCAGGTCGGCATCCACCAGCGGATTGTAGGGAACCAGGATGGGGCTCAAGACCGCCATCAGCGTGAAGAGAAGAATGATGGCGATGCCCACGCGGGCCACGCGGTTGGCCAGCAGTCGCCGGCAGGCCGCGTCCAGCGGGCTCCGCCCTCTCACCCCCCCTCCTGCGGCCCGGACCGGAGGCTCAGTCATATTTGATGCGCGGGTCGACGGCGGCATATAAGAGATCCGTGACGAGGTTCACCATGACGAAGATGGTGGCGATGAAGAGCGTCGCTCCCTGCACGATGGGATAGTCCCGGGCCTGGATCGCCTCGTAGATCCAGAGGCCGATGCCGGGCCAGGAAAAGATGGTCTCGGTCAGGATGGCCCCGGCCAGGAGCCGGCCGACCTGCAGCCCGGTCACCGTCATGACGGGGAGGAGCGCATTGCGCATGGCGTGGCGCAGAACAACTGCGCGCTGGGGCAACCCCTTGGCCTCGGCCGTCCGGATGTACTCCTGCGACAGGACCTCCAGGAGGCTGGCCCGCATCATCCGGGCGATCACCGCCATGGGAATCGTGGAGAGGGCCGCGGCCGGCAGGACGAGATGCCGCAGGCTGGAGACCAGGGCCGGCAGGTTCCAGGTCAGGAGGCTGTCCAGAACATAAAAATTGGTCACCGTGGCGAGTTGGACGTCGGTGCCCAGGCGGAAGCCGGTCGGCAGCCACCCCAGGATGACCCCGAAGCACCACGCCAGCATGAGCCCCAACCAGAAGATGGGCATGGACACACCCGTCAGCGCCACCAGATGGGACAGCCCGTCCAGCACCGAATTGCGCCGGACGGCGGAGACGATGCCCATGGGGACCCCGACCAGGACGGCGAGGCAGATAGCGGCGACCGCCAGCTCGACCGTGGCGGGAAACCGGCGCCAGAGGTCGCGCAGCACTGGGTCCCCCCGCAGGATGGATGTCCCCAGGTCGCCCCGCAGGATCTTGTGGGCGTAGATCAGGTACTGCGCGTAGAGCGGCCTGTCCAGGCCCAGCTGGGCGCGGACCTCCGCCACCCGCTCGGGCGTGGCCCGCTCTCCCAGCATGGCCACGGCCGGATCGCCAGGGATGAGGTGGATGAAACCGAAGACGATGACCGAGATCCCGACGAGGACGGGGACGATCGTGAGGAATCGCTTGATGGCGTACTGGCCCACGGCGCACCCGTTCTCGCCGGCTCTCTTCCGACTACTGAACAGAGACGGTGTTGAAGTACTCGGTATTGGTGGGGTTCGCCACGTACCCCTTCACCGTCTTCAGGAACGCCAGCGGCGGCTGGTTGTTGGCGATGAAGATCCGCGCGACATCATCGTGGATCATCTGCTCCGCCTTGCGGTACAGCTCCGCCCGCTGTTTCTGAACGGTCAGCTTCTGCGCATCGAGCAGGACTTCGGTCAGCGCCGGGTTGGCGTAGAAGCCCTCCCGCGAGGCGCCGGGGCTGCAGAAGAAGTAGCAGACGAAGTTATCAGGGTCGCCGTTGTCCCCCGTCCAGCCCAGCATGTACAGGGGGAGCTGCCCGTTCTTCCGCTTGTCCAGATAGACGGCCCAGTCCGTGGTCTGGAGCTGCACCGTGATCCCCACCTTGGCGAGATCCGCGGCCATGGCCTCGGCGATCTCCTTGGGGTTGGGGTAGTACGGCCGGGACACTGGCATGTACCAGAGCTGGAGCGGCTCTTTCCGGCCGTCCGCCCAGGTGATCTCCTTGAGGCCCTGGGCGAACCCGGCGTCTTTCAGAAGCTGGCGGGCCTGCTGGGGATTGTACGCGTAATCCTTCAACTCGGAGTTGTACCCCCACAGGGCCGGGGGCTGGAACTCCTTGGCCAGAATGCCCGTCCCCCCGTAGAGGGCGTCCACGATCCCCTTTTTGTTGATGGCCTGGTCGATGGCCTGACGCACACGCCCGTCCTGGAACTCCTTCACCTTGTAGTTGAAGGCCAAATATCCCGTGTTGTTCGCCGGCCGCAGGATGATCTGGAGCTTCGGATCGGCCTGCACCACCTTAACGTCATCGGGATTCAGGCCCTCCATGCCGTGGATCTCCCCGGCCTTCAGAGCGGCCAGCCGCTGGGAGCTGTCCTTGATGTTCCGCACGATCACCCGCTGAACCTTGGGCATGCCGGCCTTGTCCCAGTAATCCTTGTTTGCCTCCAGGACCACCTCCTGCCCCACCTTCCACTCGACGAACTTGAAGGGGCCCGTCCCCACGGGATGCTTGGAGTACTCAACCCCCCACTTCTCCACCGCCGTGGGACTGACGAGGTCGAAGACGTACATGGCCAGGTTGGCCAGGAAGGGGCCCTGCGGCGTCTTCAGGGTGATGCGGACCGTGTGCGGATCCACCGCCTCCACTTTGGTAATGAGGCTCTTGTCGTCGAAGCCGCCGAATTGCGCCTCGTAGTACTCGAAGGTCTTCCCGGCCTTGATCTGGTTCTCGTGCTGGGGGTGCGTGCTGAAACGCCAGCGTTCGAAGTTCCAGACCACCGCCTTGGCATCGAAGGGGGTCCCGTCCTGGAACTTGACGTTCCTCCGCAGGGTGAAGGTCCAGACCTTGCCATCCGGACTCACCTGCCACTTTTCGGCCAGCCCCGGAATGATATCGGTCGTGGCACCCTTGTACTTCACCAGCCCCTCGTAGATCTGTCGCGTGATGCGCGAGGAGATCCCGTCGGTGATGATGGCGGGATCGAGATCGACGGGCTCGCCCTGCGCCCCGAAGATGAAGGTGGATTGGGCCAGGGCTGTTCCCGCCCCCGACACGAGCAGAGCCAGAATCGCGAGACCGACCAGGCGGACCGCAGTACGCATGACTCCTCCTCCTTCCGCGAGACGCGCCGTGTGGTTCGGGCGCGCCGGGGCGACTCCTCACCCGGCGGCCTCCGACGAGCCCCGCGACGCGGCCGGCCGGCCGCGGCGCGGGATGTTCACCCGAGGGCGGCGATGGCCGACGCCATGCGACCCATGCCCCTTTCGATGCTGGCCATCGAGGTCGCGTAGGAAATGCGAATATGGGCGTCGCTCCCGAATTCCACGCCGGGCACCACGGCAATCCGTGCCGCCTCCAGGAGGAAGGCGGCGAACTCCGTGGAGTTGCCGATGGCCGTCTGGCCACGGCGCCGGCCGTACAGGGTCGACACATCCGGGAAGACGTAAAACGCTCCCTCCGGATTGGTGCAGGTGACGCCCGGCATGCCGTTGAGCCGATCCACGATATAGCGCCGCCGCCGCGAGAACTCCTCCCGCATCCGCCGGGTCGGCTCCTGGCTTCCGGTGAGGGCGGCCACCGCTGCACGCTGCGCGATGGAGGTCGGGTTGGAGGTCATCTGGCTCTGCAGGCCGTCCATGGCTTTGATGACCTCGACGGGGCCGGCGGCGTAGCCGATGCGCCAGCCGGTCATGGCGTAGGCCTTGGACATCGAGTTGGCCGTAATCGTCCGGGCGTACACCTGCTCGCCCAGCGAGGCGATGCTGACGTGCCGGAAGCCGTCGTAGACCAGCGCCTCGTACGTCTCGTCCGAGAGGATCCAGAATCCCCGCTCCACCGCCAGCTCCGCCAGCCCGCCGAGCTCCGCCGCGGTGAGCGCCGCCCCGGACGGGTTGGAGGGGGAATTCAGAACCAGCAGCTTGGTGCGGGCCGTCAACAGTGGCTCGACCACGGCCCGGTTGACCCGGAAGCCCTGGCGCTGGGAGGTCTGGGCAATCACCGGCACGGCGTCGCAGAGCTTCACCTGCTCCGGAAAGCTCACCCAGTAGGGGGCTGGAATGATGGCCTCGTCGCCCGGGTCCAGGAGCGCCTGGAACACGTTGTACAGGGAGTGCTTCCCCCCGCAGGAGATGAGCACCTGTTCGCGGCTGTAATTGAGCCCGTTGTCCCGCTTCAGCTTGGCCGCCACGGCATCCTTCAGCTCGTTGATGCCGCCGCTGGCGGTGTACTTAGTAAAGCCCTCGCGGATGGCCTGGACGGCCGCCTCCTTGATGTGATCCGGGGTGTCGAAGTCGGGCTCGCCTGCCGCGAAGCTGATGACGTCGATCCCCTCCGCCCGCATCTGGCGGGCCTTGGCGCTGATGGCCAGGGTGGCGGAGGGAACGAGGTTCCGCGCGCGCCGCGACTGGGACAGGGTCACGTCTGCCTCCTTCCAGAGGGCGTGTGGCTCGCCCGCTGCCGGAGCAGGGTGGCGGCCAGGGGCGGGACGAGGTCGTCCACGGCGCCACCCAGCAGGGCCACCTCCTTCACGAGACGCGAGCTGAGGTAGGTGTAGGATTGGTTGGGCATGAGGAAGATCGTCTCGATCTCGTCGTTGATCTTCCGGTTCATGAGGGCCATGGCGAATTCGAACTCGAAGTCCGAGACGGCGCGGACCCCCCGCACGATGACCTGCGCCCCCTTGCTCCGCACGTAGTCGACCGTCAGGTCGCTGAAGCTGTCCACCTCGACGCGATCCAGGTCCGCGGTGGCCTCCCGCACGATCGCCAGCCGCTCCTCCAGGGTGAAGAGGGGGGTCTTATGGGGATTGTTCGCCACCGCCACGACCAGCCGCGAAAAGAGCCGCGTGGCCCGGCGCACCAGGTCGATATGGCCGTTGGTGAACGGGTCGAACGTCCCCGGGTAGACCGCGGTTATTTGCATGGCAACTCCTTGCGATAGAGGGTCAAGCTGTTGCTGCCGTAGCGCCGCTGGCGGATGCGCCTGAGCACCCCGGCCTGCTCCGGAAGGATCGTTTTGTGAAACGCCTGCACAAAAGCGGCGCCATTCTCCCTCAAGTGTTCTCCGGACGCAAGGGCTTCGATGCATTCGCGGGCGAGCTCCGTGGCGTAGGGAGGATCGACGAAAATCACGTCGAACGTCTCCCCGGCCGCCGCCAGCCGCGCCAGCGCCGACACGCCGTCGGCCTCCATCACGCGGGCCCGCGCCGCGCAGTCCAGCGCGGCCAGATTGGCCCGCAGGCTGCGGACGGCCACCCCGTCGCGCTCGACGAAAGTGGCATCAGCGGCCCCCCGGCTGAGCGCCTCCAGTCCCACGGCGCCCGTACCGGCGTACAGATCCAAGACCCGAGCACCCCGGATCCCCGGACCGACGATGTTGAAGAGGGCCTGGCGCAGGATGGCCGGCGTCGGTCGGGTCCGGCCGCCTTTGGGGCTCTGCAGGCGGTGTCCCCGCTTTGCTCCCCCTTCGATTCGCATGCATCCTCCGGGAATACCCCGCCTGTGTTGTGCCTTGGAAATCTGTTGCCGTGTCGTCACCGCGGCTCTAGCCCGAGCTCATTCTCGCGAATGTTAGGGGCGTGGTAAACTCGAACGGGGGGAGCAGATGGTTTTTCGTCACCCCGGTGAAAACCGGGGTCCAGAACTGCGCCTCGCCTGGATTCCGGCATTCGCCGAAATGACGGAAGGGGATCTGGGGTGCCCCTCCTCGGCTCTCAGCAGCCTGTTAGGCCTACCCCACCCGGGCCAGCCCCACACGGGCCGCCCAGCGCGCCTCCACCGCCCGGCGGAGACCCGCCCAAGGCCCGTCCAGCTCCGGCGCTTCCGAGAGGACCGCCGCGGCCGCGGCGCGCGCCTCCTCCAAGAGCGCGAGGTCGGCCCGCAGATCCCCCAGCCGGAATCCGTCCACGCCGGCCTGCCGGGTTCCGAAGAACTCCCCGGGACCGCGCTGGGCCAGGTCCGCCTCCGCCAGCGCAAACCCGTCCCGCTCCCGGACCAGCGCCTCGAGGCGCGCCCGCGCGTCCTCGGTGATCTCCCCCTGCTCCGCCACCAGGAAGCAGCAGCCCGGGCGATCGGCGCGCCCCACCCGCCCCCGCAGCTGGTGAAGCTGGGCCAGTCCCAGCCGGTCCGGGTGCTCGATGACGATCGTCGTCGCCTCCGGCACATCCATGCCGACCTCGACGACGGTCGTCGCCACCAGCAGCCCCACCCGTCCCTCGCGGAAGGCGGCGATCGCCGCCAGCTTCTCGGCCGCGGGCAGGCGGCCGTGGACCAGTCCGACCCCGAACCGGCCCAGGGGGCCGCGCCGGTACACATCGGCCGTCTGGACGGCCGCCGTGAGCTCCGCCGCCGACTCGTCCACCACCGGGCACACCACGTAGGCCCGCTCGCCGCGGGCCAGGCGCTCCGCCAGCATCGCCTGGATGCGGGGCCGCTCGGCGTCCCCCACCCAGGCGGTCTCCACCGGGCGGCGACCGGGGGGCATCTCGTCGATCACGCTGATGTCCAGATCGCCGTACAGGACCAGCGCCAGGCTCCTGGGGATGGGCGTGGCCGTCATGACCAGGACATGCGGGTGTCCCCCCTTCTGCTGCAGGCTGGCCCGCTGCAGGACGCCGAACCGATGCTGCTCGTCCACGACCGCGAAGCCCAGCCGGCCGAAGCGCACGTCCTCCTGCAGCAGGGCGTGGGTCCCGATGACCAGGCACGGAGCCCCCGACGCCAGCGTCTCCAGGATCGCCTGCCGCGCGCGGCCCGCCACACCGCCCGGCAGGTGCGTCACCGCAACGCCCAGGGGCTCTGCCAGCGCGCGGGCCCGCTCGGCGTGCTGGGCGGCCAGGATCTCGGTGGGGGCCATCAGGGCCGCCTGGTATCCGTTCCCGACGGCCGTCAGCGCCGCCAGCAGCGCCACGATGGTCTTCCCCGAGCCCACGTCGCCCTGGAGGAGCCGCCGCATCGGTTGCGGCTGCGACAGATCGGCCCAGATGGCCTCCAGGGCTGTCCGCTGTCCCGCCGTCAGGATGAAGGGCAAGGCCGCCAGCGCCTGCTCGGCCAGCGGGCCCGGGGCGCACATTGGAAACCCGGCCAGGCTCGCGCCGGCGCGGCGCGCCTGCAGCAGCCCCAGGCTGAACAGAAAGAACTCCTCGAAGGCCAGCCGGCGGCGGGCGGTCTCCGCCTCCCCCATCTCGGCTGGCAGATGCAGTCCGGTGATGGCCTCCGCCAGGGAGACCAGCCGGTGCCGGGACCGCAGGCATTCGGGTAGGACATCCGCCAGGCCGCCGGCGCAACCCCGCACGAGGTCGGCCAGGAACCGGCGCAGGAAGCGCTGCGACAGACCGGCCGTCAAGGGATAGATGGGGACGATGCGGCCCGTGTGGTACTGCGCATCCTCCCCGTCCAGGACCTCGTACTCCGGATTGACCATCTCGCGGGGCGGATAGGAGGGTAGCTTGCCCGCCAGGACCAGCGAAAGGCCGCGGCGGAAGATGCGCGAGAGGTACGGCTGGCGGTACCAGCGCGCCAGGAGCGTTCCGCTGCCGTCCTCCAGCATGATCTCGCAGTAGGGGATTCCCCGCCGGGTCCGGCCGGCGCCCACGGCCTTCACCCGTCCGGCCACGCTCTGGAACTCTCCCGGGCGGAGGCGCCCGATCGGCAGCAGGGCTCGGCGGTCCTCGTAGCGCCGCGGCACCAGGAGGAGCGCCTCGCCGACCGTCCGGGCGCCCAGCCTGGCCAGGCGCCCGGCCCGGGACGGCCCGATGCCCGTCAGGGCCGCCAGCGGGGTTTCGGGCGTCATCGCCGGAGGCGTGGAACGACTAGAAAAGGCTTGCCTTTGCGGGGTCAATTCAGTATAGTTCGGCGCCGTTGTCCGACAGACGCCAGACTCGAGAGAAGGGAGAACTGCTTATGCCTGCCACGCGATGCGAAGTCTGCGGGAAAGGGCCGCAGGCCGGTGCCCAGGTCAGTCACGCGCACAACGTCTCGCACAAGCGCCGCTTCCCCAACATTCAGCGCGTCCGCGCCATGGTGAACGGGGCGCCGCGCTACATTCACGTCTGCACCCGCTGCCTCCGCTCCGGCAAGGTCCAGAAGGCGGCCTGAGCCGCTCGATTCGCCAGTCGACGGGCGCCCCGTCCGGTGTGGGTCGGGCGCGGCTCGTTCGGCCAATTGACGAATCGACCCGTCGACCATTTGACTATCACAAGGACTTGACCCGCTCCACCCCCACCACCCCATCCACCTTTCCGATCGCCTGCATGGCGGCCTGGAGCTGCCGCAAGTCGTTGACCTCCAAAACGAAGGTGTTCACCCCCGTCCGCTCTTCCGTGACCCGGATCTCGGCATGGGAGATGTTGGTGTTGGTGCTGGAGATGGCGGTGGTGATCTCCGCCAGCAGGCCGGGACGGTCCGTGCCGATCTCCACCCGGATCTTGACCTGGTGGGCCTCCTTCCGCTGGCCGTCCCATGAGACCTCGATCTGGCGATCGGGATCGGACATCAGGCTGGCCGCATTGGGGCAGTCCACGGTGTGGACGGAGACCCCGCGGCCGCGGGTGATGAAGCCGATGATCTCGTCGCCCGGCACCGGGTTGCAGCACTTGGAGAAGCGCACCAGGATGTCGTCGATCCCCCGGATGCGCACCCCCTCTTCCGCCGTCTTGGCCCGCGCCGGCTTGCGCTCGACCTTCTTTTCCTGCGCCTCCTCCGCCTCGGTCAGCGCCTGGAACTCCTCCGGGGACAGCAGGCGTCCGACTGCCTGCCGCGGGGACACCTTGCCGTAGCCGATGGCGGCAAACAGCTCGTCCTCGGCCTGCATCCCGTAGCGCTCCAGTGCCAGGGCCACCGCCTCGGGCTTCAAGAGCTGGGAGGGGCTCTTCCCTAGGCGACGGATCTCCTTTTCCAGCATGTCGCGGCCCAGGCTCACGCTCCGCTGGCGCTCCTCGTTCTTGATCCATTGCCGGATCTTGCCGCGCGCGCGGGGGGTCTTGACGATCTTCAGCCAGTCCCGGCTCGGGAGGTGCGTCGGCGAGGTCAGGATCTCGACGATATCTCCATTCTGCAGCTCGGTCCGGAGGGGCACCAGCCGGCCGTTGATCTTGGCCCCGACGCAGTGCAGCCCGACATCGGTGTGGACCGCAAACGCAAAATCGATGGGCGTGGCCCCCTTGGGGAACTGCTTCACATCGCCTCGCGGCGTGAAGATGTAGACCTCGTCGGGGAACAGATCCACGCGCAGGGTGTCCAGGAACTCGCGGGAGTCCTTCAGCTCGCGCTGCCACTCCAACAGCTGCCGCAACCAGACAAAGTTCTGGTCCGTCTGGTCGATGCTGCTCTTGCCCTCTTTGTATTTCCAGTGGGCCGCGATCCCCTCCTCCGCGACACGGTGCATCTCGTGGGTGCGGATCTGGATCTCGACGGGATCCCCCTTGGGGCCGATGATGGTGGTGTGCAGGGACTGGTAGCCGTTGCTCTTGGGCACGGCGATGAAGTCCTTGAAGCGGTGCGAGATCGGCTTCCACAGCGTGTGGATGACCCCCAGGGTTCCGTAGCAGTCCTTGAGCGAGTTGGTGATGACCCGAACCGCCGTGAGATCGTAGATCTCCTCCAGCTCTTTCCCCTGGTCCTGCATCTTCTTGTAGATGCTGTAGAAGTGCTTCGGCCGGCCGGTGATCTGCGCCTTGATCTCCACCTCGGCCAGCTTCTTGGTCAGCAGGAGGATCAGGTCGTTGATGTCGCCTTCCCGTTCCTGGCGCTTCTTGGAGATGTGCGCGGTGAGGTCGCGATACGCTTCCGGATCCAGGTGCCGCAGGGCCAGGTCCTCGAGCTCGGCCTTGATCCAGGAGATGCCCAGCCGGTGCGCCAGCGGCGCGTAGATCTCCAGCGTCTCCTTGGCGATGAGGCGGCGGCGCACCTCCGGGAGGGGGTCCAGGGTCCGCATGTTGTGCAGGCGGTCGGTCAGCTTCACCAGGATCACCCGGATGTCCTTGGACATGGCCAGGATCATCTTGCGGATGTTTTCCGCCTGCGCCTCCTCGCGGGTGCTGAAGGGAATGCGGGACAGCTTGGTCACCCCGTCCACCAGGGCGGTGATCTCGTCCCCGAAATGTTCTCGCAGCTCGTCCAGGGTGGCGTGGGTGTCTTCCACCACATCGTGCAGCAGCCCGGCCGCCACGGTGGAGGTGTCCATGCGAAGCTCGGTGAGCAGGCCGGCAACTTCCAGCGGGTGGGTGAGGTAGGGTTCGCCCGAGATGCGCTCTTGCCCTTTGTGGGCCTTCGCCGCATAGACGTATGCCCGCATCACCGGATCGACGTCTGCCTGGGGATGGTATTCGTGAATCTTGTCCAGGATGCCTTCTATCCGCACCGTCGTTTCCCCCGGCGCCCGAGCGCCTGCAAAGGTAGTCTACACGGCGCTTTTCGGGGGTTCAAGGAATATCTCCGGGGCCACCGCCGCGTGCCGGCGGGCCTCTTTCGGCGGCTGGCTGGGCGCGATCGCCCGGCGGCTCATGCGCCTCATGCAGCGTCCCGCAGGCGGCACCGTCTGGGTGGATCCGCAGGTCGTGGTGGCGATCCAGTATGCCGACCTGCGAAGAACCCCTGTATCCTGACGGCATGGCTCTTCGGGTCGCGAGGATCGCCCGCATCCGGGACGACAAGGCGCCCGCCGAGGCCGATTCCATCAAATTAACAAATCTATTCAAGAATTAAGCGATATCTTAAATTCGATATACTAATTATTGACTATAACTATTTTTCATATCTATTTATTAATACAGTCTGGTCGTCGCATGATTGTGATGTGAACCGAACCTCTCCCCTGTCCGCACTTTGCCAGCGGGTGGGCATCAGATCTTGAGTCCAAGCAACCTGTCTCACTGATTGGGGGAGCGGGGATGCGAACGCGCAGGTTGAAACCTCTGAGATCGGCCGACATCCTGGAAGAAATGCGAGCCTGTCCGGTGGTCTATCTGCCTCTCGGAGCGCTGGAATGGCACGAGCCCCACCTGCCGTATGGAACGGACCCGCTCTACGCCTACGAATTCGCTCTTCGCCTGGCCGCCACCGACGCCCCGGTCGGTTTCCTGCACAGGAAGCTCCACGCCCGGGCCTGATGGCACCGCTCTTTACGCGGGTGGGAACGCTCCCCGGCCGGCTGGTCGCAGGCGCCAGCCGGCCGGGGCGGAAAGCTCTTGCGTGGCCCCGGTCCCGGTCAAACCCTTGCCAGGTCCCGGCTGCGCTCGCGGACCAGCCACCCGCCCGTGCACAGGTCGAAGCACTGCATGCAGGCGCTGCACTCCTCCTCCATCCCCGGGACCAGGGCCGGGCGCCGATCGATCCCGCGCCCCTTGAAGTAGATGGCGTTCTTCTTGGCCACCTCCGCGCAGAAGCGCACGCACTTCCCGCACAGGCTGCAGTCGAGGTGCTCCGTGCTGAAGCGGGACCCGGTGATGCCCAGCTCATTGGCGAACTGGGTCGAGGCCGGCCAGAGCAGCTCGACGATCAGCCGGCGGATCTGGCGGATCCGGTCCGTGGCCGTCCGCACGACCAGTCCCTCTTCCGCTTCGTGCACGCAGGCTGCAACCAGCTTGCAGCGGCCGCCCCGTGCAATCTCCACCATGCAGAGCCGGCAGTCGCCGGCGGGCTTGAGCCGGTCGTCGTGGCACAAGGTCGGGATATAGATCCCCGCCTTTCGCGCCGCCTCCAGGATCGTCATGCCCTTCTCGGCTGTGGTCTTTTTCCCGTCGATTTCCAGCTTGACTATCGTCTTCATGGTCGTCCCCTTCCGGTGCCTGCTAGTGAGCAGACAGTGCGGGGGCCGGCTCGGGCTTCGCCGCCGGCGCCGCGGTCACCTTGCGGACCGCTCGCGATTTGTCCGGGCAGGCCGTCAGGCAGCTCCCGCACTTGATGCACAGCTCCTGGGAAATCACGTGGGGGGTCTTGGGCGCTCCCGAGATCGCCCCGGTTGGACACGCCTTGACGCACAGGTGGCAGCCCGTGCACTTGTCCGGGTCGATCCGGTACTCGATCAGCTCCCGGCACACCCCGCTCGGGCAGCGGCGCTCGCGGATATGCGTCTCGAACTCGGGCCGGAAGTGGGTCAGGGCGCTCAGGACCGGATTGGCCGCGCTGGTTCCTAGGGCGCACAGGGAGGCGTCACGAAGCAACCCGCACAGCTCCTCCAGAAGCTGGAGGTCGCCCTCGCGGCCCCTGCCCGCGGCGATGTTATTCAGGATGCGGAGCATTTGCCGCAAGCCCTCCCGGCACGGCACGCACTGGCCGCAGGATTCATGGGCCAGGAAGTCCACATAGAATCGGACGGCGTCCACCATGCAGGTGTCCTCATCCATGACGATCATGCCGCCCGATCCCATCATGGAGCCGGCCTTGGTCAGCTCGTCGAAGTCCACCGGGAGGTCCAGCAGACTCTCCGGCAGGAAGCCGCCGGACGGGCCGCCCGTCTGCACGGCCTTGAACCGTTTGTCGCCGGGGATGCCGCCGCCGATCTTGTAGACGATCTCCCGCAGGGTGATTCCCATCGGCACCTCGACCAGGCCGGTATTCCGCACCTTGCCGACGAGCGAGAACACCTTGGTGCCGCTGCTCCCCGGGGTGCCCAGGCTGCGGAACCAGTCCGCCCCCTTGGTGATGATCAGGGGAACGTTGGCCCAGGTCTCCACGTTGTTCAGATTGCTTGGGCACCCCCACAAGCCGCTGATCGAGGTGTGCACGTACTTGGGTCGGGGCCTGCCCACGCTGCCCTCGATGGCATTCATCAGCGCGCTGGACTCGCCCGAGACAAACGCGCCGGCGCCCCGATGCACGGCCACGTCGAAGTCGAAGCCGGAGCCGAGGATCTCCTTTCCCAACAGGCCGTACTGGCGGGCTTGCGCCAGGGCCTGGAGCGTGTTCTCCACCGCCAGCGGGTACTCCTGTCGCACGTAGATGTACCCCTGGTGCGCACCGATGGCGTACGCGCCGATGGCAAGGCCCTCCAGGATGCTGTGCGGGTTTCCCTCCAAGAGGCTGCGGTCCATGTAGGCGCCGGGGTCGCCCTCGTCGGCATTGACGATCACATACTTGGTCTCGCCGGGGGCATTGCGCGTGCTCTCCCATTTCACGCCCGCCGGGAAGCCGCCGCCGCCCCGGCCGCGCAGGTTGGACTTCTTGATGCGATCGATCACCTCCGCCGGCTTCATCGTGAAGAGCACCCGGGCCAGGGCGCCGTAGCCGCCGATGGCGATGTAATCCTCGATCTTCTTCGGATCGATCAGCGTGTTGCTGTGCAGCAGGAGGCGCATCTGGTGCGAGTAGAACGGGATGTCATCCATCGAGGGGAGCCAGCGCCCCGCCTCATCCTGGAAGACGAGCCGCTCCACAACCCGATGCTTGCCGAGCGTCTCGCGGACGATTTCGGGAACATCCTCCGGCTTGACCCCGAGATAACAGATGTTCTCCGGCTGGATGACCACGACCGGCCCCCGCTCGCAGAAGCCGTAGCAGCCCGTCCGCCGCAGCTCGATCTCGCCCTCCAGGCCAAGTCGGGCGATCTCCTCCGCAAAGGCCTCGGCGCAAGGCCCGGACTTCGCCGCCACGCAGCCGGTGCCCGAGCAGACGCTCACGCACCGCCGCCTCCGCTCGCGTTCGGCGGCTTTCTGTCGCTGCAATCCCAGCAGATCCTCGGGTGAACTCAGTCTCGGCATGGCGTCACCTCAGTTCCTTCTCCATAATTCAAGGGCACGGAGCCTTATTGCGCCTCTTCCGGGTCCCGGCCCGGCCCGGGCCCGCCGCAGTCCTCGGCCGTCGGGGTCCATGCTGCCACCAGTTCCCGGGATGCCGGCCCCTTCTCCTTGTAGCCACCGAAGATGGCCTTCAGCTGCTTCAGGGACGGGTTGCTGTGGTACTCCCCGTCGATCTTCATGACGGGGGCGAGGGCGCAGCACCCGAGACAGTGCACCTCCTTCAGCGTGAAACACAGGTCGGGGTCCGTCTCCCCGGGCTTGAGGCCGAGCAGCGCCGAGACGGTCGCGCCCAGCTCCCGGGAGCGGCGGACATGGCACGCGGTCCCCATGCAGACCTGGACGGTGTGTCTCCCCTGCGGGGTGAGGCTGAACGCCTCGTAGAAGTCGGCGATCTCGTAGATCTTGCGCACGGGCACGTTCAGCCGGCGGCTGATCCAGACCAGGGCATGCCGGGGCAGCCAGTGCTTCTCCTCCTGGATGTCCAGCAGGATCTGGATCAGGGCGTGCTTCTTGAATGCGTGGCGCTCGATGACGCGGTCCACCATGTGGAGGTCATCCAGCAGACCGGCCACCGCCTTTTCCTTCTCCCGGATCTGCCCCAGATTTCGCACATGGTAGTCCGCCTCCGCCTCCAGGGCGCGCAGCTCCGCGTCGAGGCTTTTGTCCGCCATCCCGAGCGCGTAGAACTCGCGCTGCACTTCCAGCCCCTTCAGCAGCACGTCGGGCTCGGTCACCGCCGCCGGCGCGGGGACGGCGGGCGGCTCGGGGGCAGGCGCGGGCGGCTCGTACTTGCGCATCCCCCGGTGCACCGCCTCCAGCAGCTGATCCGGGTCGAAGGGCTTCCGGAGAAAGTCCGAAGCGCCCAGCTTCATGGAGGCCACGGCGGATTCCACCGATCCGTAGCCCGTGATGACAATCGGAACGATCCGGGCATCGATCTTCGCCAGGGCCTCGAGGACCTGGATCCCGCTCATGCCGGGCATGCGCAGGTCCAGCAGGACCACCCGAGGCCTCGCCTGTCGCGCCATCTGCAGCCCCGTGTTGCCGTCGGTCGCGACGGCCGCGCGAAAGCCTTCTCCTTCCAGGGCCTGCCGGCAGCCCTCGCGGATGGACTCCTCGTCGTCGATGACGAGAACGTCCACGCCGGGACTCCTCGTGTCGGTTCGGGTCGTGTTCATGGCGTGCCTCTCCTTGCGCGAAGGTCCGTTTCAATGCTGTGGACAAGCATCCGTGGGAGCAATACCGATGCCATCCGGGGAGGCGGCGGTGATCCGGGCCCCTGGAACGGGGGAACCGCTGTTCGCGCCGGAGGTTAGAGGGAGCGCAGCGATGAAACGGCCGTCCCGCCGGGCCCCTGCCCTCCCGGAGAGCGGGTACGTTTCCGGCCGGCGACACCGATGGAGGGGAGGAAAAGTACCAGGGGATCAGTCGGGCGAGAGGGCGTACCGCTTCACCTTCTCGCGGAGGGTCTTGCGGTTGATGCCGAGGTAGTCGGCGGCCTTGGCCATCTGCCAGTGGAAACGCTCCAGGGACTGCGCGATCTCGCGGCGCTCGACCTCGGCGAGGTGGCCCTGGCCGCAGGCTTCATTCGCCTGGCCCGGGGGGGCGGCCTCGGGCATCGGGCTGTAGAAGAAGAGGTCGCCCGGCGGGATGGTGGCGGCCTCGGTCATGACCAGGGCGCGCTCGACCGTGTTCTCCAGCTCCCGGACGTTGCCCGGCCAGTCGTAGGCCTCCAGGGCAGACAGGGCGCCCTCCGTGAACCCGCTGACGCGGGGATTGCGCCGCGCGGCGTACCGCCGGAGGAAGTGCAGCGCCAGCACGCGGATATCGGCCCGGCGCTCCCGGAGCGGGGGCAGGCGGATGGGGACGACGCTCAGCCGGTAGAACAGGTCCTCCCGGAAGCGTCCGGCCCGGACCTCCTCCAGCAGATCCTTGTTGGTGGCGGCGATGATCCGGAGGTCCACCTTGATCCGCTGCGTGCCGCCCACCTTCACGACCTCCCGCTCCTGGAGGACGCGCAGCAGCTTCGCCTGCACATCGGGCCCGATGTTCCCGATCTCGTCGAGAAAGATGGTGCCCCCGCTGGCCAGCTCGAATTTGCCCGTGGTGGTCTCGGTGGCGCCGGTGTAGGCCCCCCGGACGTGGCCGAACAGCTCGCTCTCCAGCAGGGATTCGGCCAGGGCGGCGCAGTCCACCACCACGAAGGGCTTGTCGCGCCGGTAGCTCTGGGCGTGAACGGCCCGCGCCGCCAGCTCCTTGCCCACCCCGGTCTCGCCCGTCAGGAGGACCGTGGCATCCGTGGGGGCGACCTTCTGGATCAGCTTGATCACCTCGGAGATAGCGGGGGAATCGCCGATGATGGTCTCCGGTCCCGAGCGCTCCTTGAGGGTCAGGCGCAGGGCCAGGTTTTCCATGGCCAGCTGTCTGCGGTCCAGCGCGCGCCCGACGACCGTGGTCAGGACCTCGGGCGTGAACGGTTTGGGGACATAGTCGTACGCTCCCTGCCGGATGGCCTCGACCGCCGACTCGACCGTCGCGTAGCCCGTGATGACCACCACGACCGTATTGGGGCTGTCCTCCCGCAGGCGGGCCAGCACTTCCATCCCGCCCATCCCGGGCATCTTGAGGTCGAGCAGCACGACGTTCGAACGACTCCTCGTGCACGGCCCGCAGGCCCGCCCGGCCGTCGGCTGCGGTCTGTACGCGATAGCCCTCGGCCTCCAGCGCCTGGCGGCACCCCTCCCGTATGGATCCCTCGTCGTCCAGGACGAGGATGTTCGCCGCTGTCCGGCTCATGACGGCCGCTCCGCGACAGGGAGACGGATGAAGAAGGTGGTGCCGCGGCCGACCTGGCTGGTGACCCAGATCGTGCCGCCATGATTTTCGACGATCCCCCGGCTGATGGACAGGCCGAGCCCGGTGCCCCGGCCGACCTCTTTGGTGGTGAAGAACGGTTCGAACAGACGGTCCAGGTTTTCCGCCGGGATGCCGCAGCCGGTGTCCCCCACGCTGATCTGGAGCGCCTCCCCCTGCTCGGTCGGCTGGGTGGCGAGGCTTAGCTTTCCCTTGCCCTCCATGGCCTCGACCGCGTTAAGGATCAGGTTGATGAACACCTGCTGGAGCTGCGACGCATCCACGCGCACGGGGGGCGCCTCCGGCGCATACCGGCGGATGACCTGCACGTCGTGGAACATGGCCTGATGCTCGACGAGCTGAAGGGTCTTGTCCATGAGTTCGGCGACATCGAGCAGCTCCGGCTTGAGCTCGCGCTGGCGGGAGAAATCCAGCAGCCCCTGGACGATCCGCTGGCAGCGCGCGGCCTCTCCCGCGATCCGCTCCAGGTTCTCGCGCTGCGGGGCGTCGGCTGCGGTCTTGCGGAGCAGGAGATTGCTGAAGAGCATGATGCCGCCCAGCGGATTGTTGAGCTCGTGGGCCACGCCCGCCGCCAGCCGTCCCACCAGGGCCAGCCGCTCCGCCTTGCCGACCCGCTCCTGGGTTCGGTACTTCAGCTGGAGGTCCCGCTCCTGAATGGCGGCCGCCATCCGGTTGAACCCCTCCCCCAGCTCCCCGAACTCCCGGATGGTGCCGTCCGGGTCGACCCGCCGGCCCAGGTTCCCGGCCCCCAGACCGCGGACCCCGTCGACCAGTCCGCGGATCGGATGCATGATCTTCCGCGCCATGAAGCCGGTGATGGCCAGCGAGAGCAGGACGCCGCCCAAGGTGATGCCGAAGAACAACGCAAAGGCGTCTGCGCGGACGGCCGTGAACTTGCTCTCGGGAATCCCGACGGCCAGGATGCCGACGACCGCGCCGGTGACATCCCGGATAGGCTCGTAGGCGGTGATGTGCCGCTCGCCGACGACCGTGGCCGGGGCCACAAACGGCTTCCCCTCCGCCAGCACGCGCTGCCGGACAGCCTGGTCCAGGCGTGTGCCGAGGGCCGGCCGGCCGTCCCCCAGCTTGGCGTTGGTGGCAATCCGGATGTCCCCCAGGCAGATCGTCCCCTCGCCCACCTCCTGCTCCCGGTACGTCTCCCCCTGGTAGGCCGTGCGCTTGATCTCGTCCACGATCCCGGTGTCGCGGTTGAGGAGTCTGGCCCCGTAGAGGATGCCCAGGCGCCGGCCGTCATCCGCCACGATCGCTGCGGCGGCGCTGAGCAGCATCCCCGACTCCAGGTCGGGGGCGACCTTCGGGGGGGTCCCGCTCACCGGCAGGATCGGAATGCGGGCCTGCCGGGCCAGCTCCGGGTCCTCGCGCTCCAGCGCCCTATGCCCCGCGATCGTGGTCGCCGCCATGACCTCCCGTCCGGCGATGACTGCCCGGATGACCGGATCCTCTGCCAGGTCGTCTCCCTCCGCCTTGGGACTCTGAACGCGCAGGAGGACACGGCCCTGCGGATCGGTCACATCCAGGATGTCCAGCGATTCCCGCGCTCGCACGGCGGCCAGCTCGCGCGACACGGGGGTGAGGCGTCCCCGCTCGAGCGCTTCATGGATCACCGGGTTGGCCGCGTTCAGGCGGACCGAGTTTCGCACCTCGCCCAGCGCGCCACGGTACACGAGGCGGGCCGCGCTCAGGTCGTGGCGGGCGCTGTCCTGGGCCTGGTTGGTCACGACCCTGACGATCATCCAGGCCCCCACGAAGCTCGACACCAGCCCGATGGTGAGGATGGCCGCCAGGAACCCCATCACCAGCCGGGCGTGCAGGCCCAGCCTCATCCTGCCGCGACCTCCTCTCGGGCCGCCGCTCGATCGCCGGCCCCTTCCCGGGCGGACGCCTCCGGCAGGAACTCCAGGGCGCGCGTCGGACAGAACGGGACGCAGCGCGGCTCGCCGCCGCACAGATCGCACTTGGCCGGCCGCTGCGCGAACCCATCCCACGCCAGGTTGCCGAACGGGCAGGCCGCCACGCAGACGGCGCAGCGGATGCAGCGCTCCTCGAGCACGCGGATGGCGCCGGTCTGCTGATCCCGGACGAGGGCGTTCGTGGGGCACAGGGCCGCGCAGGCGGCCTCGTGGCACTGCAGACAGGTCAGCGGGATGCCTTGCTCCACGCCCCGGCGCACCACGTGAATGCGCGGGATTCCCGGCAGGCCCGCCTGCCCATGGCTGAACGCGCAGGCGAGCTCGCACTTGCCGCAGGCAATGCACCGCTCGACGGTCACGCGGAAGATCCCACCCATACGCTCTTCTCCTAGGCTCCTCAAATCTCCATTTCGCCCAGGCTGCTCAAAAGGGCCCAGATGCAAGGCGGTCCGCGATGGGCCGAGTGAGGCGTACTTCCGGTACGCCGCAGCGAGTGCCCGAGCGGGCCAACGCAGCAGATGGGACTTTTTCAGCAGCCTGTTATCCGCTCGCGCCCAGCCGCGCGATGGTCGCCGCCGTGGCGGCCCGCTTGCAGGCGTCGCAGGTCTCGAATTCCCGGCGCGGCACTTGCGAGCGGCCGGCCCAGTAGTCGGCCTGAGCAATCGTGATGTGGGCCCGACCGCACACCGGGCAGCGCAGCATTGCGAAGCTTTTCCCCCAGATGCGCCGCTCGGCGTCGGATTGCTCGAAGGGGATGTGGCCGGTCGGACAGATCTCCGCACAGGCCAGACAGCCGATGCAGTCCGGCGGCGGCTGCCCGAACGGCGGGGCCACCGCCTTGGCGACGCCACGCTCCACCAGCGAGATCGCCGAGACACCCAACCGGTCGCAGACGCGCGTGCACAGGCCGCACAGGATGCAATCGGTGGGCTCGCTGCTTACCCGGTGGCTGGTTTCCGCGATGCCGTATGACCGGGCCAGCCGCTGGATCAACGGCGCATCCGGGCAGCGGGCCAGCAGCAGGTCCAGGATCTCGCGGCGGGCGGCCCGCACCCGCTCCGAATCCGTGAGGACGATCAGTCCCTCCTCGGCCGGGTACATGCACGAGACGACCATGCGGTACTGGCCATCCCAACCCTCCCGTGTGATGTCCACCAGGCACAGCCGGCAGGCGCCCCAGGGCTCGACCGCCTCGTGGTGACACAGGGCCGGGATGTCGATGCCCGCCGCGCGCGCGGCCTGCAGCAGGCTGGCCCCGGCCGCCGCCCGAACAGGCCTTCCGTTCACGGTCAGGGCGACTCGGCCGGCCCCGGGCGCGGCGGTCCTGCGGAGGAGATCCATCACGCGGCCCTCCTCTCGTCCCGGATCCCTCCCCGTGGCAGGAACCGGACCGCGCCGGTTGGACACGCGTCATAGCAGGCGCCGCAGCCGACGCAGGCCTCGGGGTCTATCCGATGGGGGCCCTTCGGCTCGCCCGCGATCGCCTCGACCGGGCAGGCCTTGACGCAGGCGTGGCAGCCGTTGCACACGTCCGCGGCGATCTCGTACACGGTGAGATCCCGGCAGATTCCGGCCGGACACGCGCGGCGCTCGAGGTGGGCCGTGTACTCGTCCCGGAAGTATAGGAGGGTCGACAGGACCGGGTTGACCGCCGACTTGCCCAGCTCGCACAGGCTGGCCAGCTGCATGGCCCGCGCCAGCCGCTCGACGCGCTCCAGGTCGCCCGCCCGGCCCCGCCCGGCCACCAAATCGTCGAAGATCGCCAGCATCTGCTGCAGCCCTTCGCGGCACGGCACGCACTTGCCGCACGACTCCTCGGCCAGGAAGCGCAGGAAGTAGCGCGCCACGTCCACCATGCAGGTCCGGTCGTCCATCACGATCATCCCGCCCGACCCCATCATCGAGCCGGCCTCCGCCAGCCGCTCGTAGTCGACCGGAAGATCCAGCAGCGATGCCGGCACGCAGCCCCCCGACGGGCCGCCGGTCTGCATCGCCTTGAACGGACGGTCATGCAGCACCCCGCCGCCGATGCCGAAGATGATCTCCCGGAGGCTCGTCCCCATCGGCAGCTCGATGAGGCCGGTGTTTTTGACCTTGCCGACCAGCGAGAAGGCCTTCGTCCCCCGGGACCGCTCCGTGCCCACGGCCGCGAAGGGTTGGGGCCCATGGGCGAGAATGGCCCCCACATCCGCCCAGGTCTCGACGTTGTTCAGGACGGTGGGCAGGTCGAACAGGCCGCGCGCCGCGGCATGCACGTACTTCACGCGCGGCTCCCCCACCCGGCCCTCCAGCGAGCGCATGAGCGCCGAGGACTCGCCGCAGACGAACGCCCCGCCCCCCCGCGAGATCGTGATATCGAAGGAGAGGTCGCTGCCCAGAATGCGCTCGCCCAGCAGGCCGGCCGCCCGCGCGTCCGCAATGGCCGCGCCGAGGGTGCGGACGGCCAGGGGGTACTCGTCCCGCACGTAGATGATTCCCTCGCGCGCCCCGACCGCGAAGGCGCCGATCAGCATGCCCTCGAGGACCGCATGGGGATCCCCCTCCATGATCGAGCGGTCCTTGAAGGCCCCGGGATCCCCCTCGTCGCCGTTGCACAGGACGAACTTGCGATCGCCTGCGCTCGCCCGGCAGGCGCGCCATTTGCGGGCGGTAGGGAAGCCGGCCCCGCCCCTGCCGCGCAGGCCGGCCTGCTCCACCTCCGCGATCACCTGCTCGGGGCTCATCTCGCACACCGCCCTGACCATTCCCGCATAGGCGCCCTGGCTCACCGCGTCGGCGAGATCGCCCGGATCGATCCGGCCGATGTTGCGGAGGGCGATGCGGGTTTGCCTGGCGTAGAATGGGATGTCATGCGCCCGCTCGACGCGGCTCCCATCGGCCGGGTCCCGGTACAACAGGCGCGGGATCACCTTTCCCCCCGCCAGGGTCGTCTCGCAGATCTCGGTCACATCCTCCCGCGTCACCCGGAGGTAGAGTATCCCCTCGGGCTCGATCACGACCAGCGGGCCGCGCTCGCAAAAGCCGTGGCAGCCGGTCCGCTTGGTGAACGTGCGGACCGCCGCATCCGTTCCGCGTGCGGCCAGCTCGGCCTCGAAGGCCTCGGCGACCTCGGCCGATCCGTTGGCCAGGCAGCCGGTGCCGCAGCAGATCCGCACCTCGCGCCGGCGCGCAGCCCGGCGCTCCCGGGCCTGTGCCGCGAACGACCTGAACTGGGCGGCCGACTCGATCCTCATTGGCCGTCTCCGTCGTGCACGATCTTTCCAACGCGGGACGCCGTCACCTTGCCGTGGTACCGCTCGCCCACGATCACGACCGGCGCCATGGCGCACGCGCCCACGCAATTGACGGTCTTGAGCGTGAACCCGAGACCGGGGGTCGTCTCGCCCGGTGCCAGGTGGAGCTGCCGCTCCAGCTCCGCCAAGAGCCGGCCTGCCCCCCGGATGTGGCAGGCGGTCCCGGTGCACACCCGGATGACGGTCCGCCCCTGGGGGCGGAGGGCAAACGCCTTGTAGAATGTCGCCACGGAGAAGATCTTGGCCTGCGGGATCGAGAGCGCTTCGGCCACCCGGGCGAGCACCTCGCACGGCAGATAGGTATAGGAGCGCTGCACGTCCTGCAAGACCTGGATCAGCGACGCTTCCGTCGCCGGATAGCGCGCCAAGATAGCCCCGAGGGGCGCCGGGTCCACGCACATCAGGCCGTCCGTCATCCGAGCATCTCCCGGCCCGCCGCCGCCGACTCCCGGATGGGGAGCGGAGCGCGGTCTCCCGTCTCCGGCGTCCTGAACACGCCCAGGGGATAGTAGGGAATCATGTTCCGCTCCAGCCAGCGGCAGGCCTCGGCGGGCGGCATCCCCCAGTTGGTCGGGCAGATCGACAGGATCTCGACCAGCGAGAAGCAGCGGTCCTCCATCTGGCAGCGGAACGCCCGCCGCAAGAGGGCCTTGGCCGCCGCCGCGTGCCGCGGCGTGTGCGCCGCCGCCCGCGCGATGAATGCGGGCGTCCGCAGGGTGGAGAGCAGCTCCGCCATGCGGATCGGATAGCCGGCGCTCCCCACGTCGCGGCCGTCCACCGAGGTTGTCGTCACCTGCTCCGGCAGCGTGGTGGGCGCCATCTGCCCCCCCGTCATCCCGTAGGTGGCGTTGTTCACGAAGACCACGCTTACCTTCTCCCCGCGATTGGCGCAGTGGACGATTTCGGCCGTCCCGATCGAGGCCAGGTCGCCGTCCCCCTGGTAGGCCATCACGAAGAGGTCTGGCCGGGCCCGCTTGATGCCGGTGGCCACGGCCGGGGCGCGCCCGTGGGCGGCGGCCTGGAAATCGGTCGCGAAGTAGTTGTAGGCGAATACCGAGCAGCCCACCGGGGCGATGCCCACCGTGCGCTCGCAAAGATGCAGCTCGTCCAGGAGCTCGGCGATCACCCGGTGGATCACGCCATGGGTGCACCCCGGGCAGTAGTGGGTGCCGACCGGCTCGAGCGAGCGGGGTCGCTCGAACAGCATGGCCTCAGCCATGGACCGCCTCCCGGGTCGCCGCCCTGTCGCTTAGGATCCGCAGGGCGGCCTCGACCACGTCCTCCGGCATCAGCAGGATCCCTCCCTGGCGCCCGATAAAGTGAATCGGCCTCCGGTCCCCCACGGCCAGCCGGACGTCCTCGATCATCTGTCCGGCCGACAGCTCGGCGACCAGCACCGCGCCGGCCTGCTCCGCCGCCCGCCGCACCGTGTCGTAGGGAAAGGGAAAGAGCGAGATCGGGCGGCAGAGCGCGGCGGAGATCCCCCGCTGGACCAAGAGCTCCAGGGCGCTGGCGCAGACGCGGGCCACCGTCCCATACGCCACGATGAGGAGGTCGGCCGGCCCGGCCGGCGCGATCTCGGCGCAGCGGACTTCATCCCGCACCATGGTCGTGTACTTCGCCTGGAGCGCCAGGTTGTGCGCCTGGAGCTGGGCGGGGTCCAGGTAGAGCGAGTTGATGATGGCCCGCGGGCGGCCGCCGTGCCAGCCGGTGGTGGCCCAGGTCTTGGGCGCCAGCGGCCTGCAGGGGGGACGCTCGGGGGTGAAGTCCACGGGCTCCATGATCTGCCCGATCAGCCCATCGCAAAGCAGCATCACCGGGTTGCGGTAGAAATCGGCCAGGTCGAAGGCATCCCGCATGAGATCCGCCGCCTCCTGGACGGACCAGGGGGCCAGGACCAGGCAGCGGTAATCGCCGTGCCCCCCGCCCTTGGTGGCCTGGAGGTAGTCGCTCTGGCCGGGCAGGATGCCTCCCAGCCCGGGACCCGCGCGCATGACGTTGACGATGACGACCGGCAGCTCGGCGCCCGCCAGGTACGACACCGCCTCCATCATCAGCGAGATGCCCGGCGAGGAGGAGGCGGTCATCACCCGCTCCCCCGTTCCGGCGGCCCCGTACAGCATGTTGGAGGCCGCCACCTCGCTCTCCGCCTGGACGAAGGTGCCCCCCACCTGCGGGAGGCGGCGCGACATGTATTCCAGGATCTCGGTCTGCGGCGTGATCGGGTAGCCGAAGAAGAGCCGGCACCCGGCCTGCACCGCCGCCTCCCCGATGGCCTCGCATCCCTTGATCAGCGCCCGCGGCATGTGTCCGCCCCCATCAGTACGCGAAGTAATGAACCAGGGTGCCGTGCACCCGCATCCGGATGGCCGCATCGGGACAGGCGATGCAGCACAGGCGGCACCCCATACAGCGCCAGCCGTCCGCGACCTCGGCGACCGCGTACCCCTTTGCGTTGATCCCGCCCCCCAGTCGCAGGACGCGCTGCGGGCAGACCTGGACGCACTGCTCGCACCCCTTGCACAGCTCGCGGTCGATCAGGATCTGGGGCACGCTCAGACTCCTGGATGCCGGAACGCGCCCGTCGAAGGCGCCCACGGCGCAGCCGGGACGGCGGCCTCACGCAGGGGGACGCGCCCGCTCGGCCGGGCGGCCAAACGCCCCGTCCTCTGGAGCTGTCGCGGTTGTGTCTCGAACGGCGGGGAGACCAGGCGGCGCAGCGGCAGAACCGGACAGGGCGCCCAGCCGGGCAAAAACGCTCCGACCAAACGCTCCTCGACCGCGACCAGGGCCACCGGCAGGCTCAGCACCGCCGCCGCCTGCTCTGTTAGCCGGAGGCCGCTCCTCACGGTGTCGGGGGTCGTCTCGGAGAGGAGATGCGTGTTGGACACGAGGCCGCTGACGGGCAGCCGCGCCGCCGCCTCGATGGCGCGGACCGTCGCCACCGCCTGCTCGACGGTCTCCGTCTGCGGGCGCGCGAAGTTGAGGACCAGCAGGTGCTCGACGTCGCTTTTCGGCAGCGCCTCCGAGATGGCACCGAAAACCAGGGCTCCGACCGGATCGCCGCCAACGTCGACGATGACCCGAGGCCCGCCGTTGAGGATGAGGCCGAGCGCGTCCGGCGGCACGACCGGCATGTCGGCGCGGGCGGCCTCCCCGTCCGCGGAGACGACGCGCACCCCCCGGCCGGCCATCTCGACCTTGAGCGCTCGGCAGCGGAAGTAGGGCTTGACGACATCGAGGTCCACCAGCGTCACGGGCTCGCCGCTCCGCCCCAGCTCCAGCGCCCCGTTGACCGCGATCTCGGTCTTCCCGCTGCCAAAGTTCCCGGTAATGACGGTCACCCGGCGTGCAAACACCAGCCACCTCCCAAGCCTCGACGCACCGTCTCCCCGACTCCTCGAGAGCGGTGGCGGGCTCACCGGCGGTATACGGGGCACGATGAAGGCCTGAAAGGTGTATGGACTGCGGTCACCGGCCCCGATCCCTGGTCATCAGTTCAAGCCCGCATTGACTTATAGCAAGCGGGGGGCCATGCGGCGACCGACTCGTAACCTCGTGCACAATAAGGGCGGCCGGCCGAACGACATCAAACTGTCTATTGCAAAATGCAGTGGTCTGATTTCATAATGCAAGTGGAGGGCATCATGCGTGCTGAGGATATCCACCTGGAGGAGTTGATAACCTGGACGGACGGGCTCCTGAGCCTGCATGGACGCCGCCTTGTCCTGCATGATATCCGGGCCATGGCCCAGTTCCGCCGCGATCTCGTCGAGACGGCCGGTCCTGACCGCGCCCGGCGGATCCTTACCCGCTATGGCAGCTTCTGGGGCCAGGCAGCCGCAGCCGGCATGCTCCGCGTGTTCCGCTGGGACAGCCCGGAGGAGCTGCTGCGCGCCTGCTTTCGGCTGCAGACGATCGGCGGCCTGGCCAAGGCGACCGTGAAGCGGGTGGACCTGGACCCCGCGGGAGCGCTGCGCGTGGAGGCGGTCTGGGAGATCTCGGCGGAGGCGGAGGAGCACCTGGCCGAGCTGGGCCCCTCGGCAGAGCCGGCCTGTTGGATCCTCTGCGGCTACGCCTCGGGGTATGCCTCCCACTGCCTCGGGCGGGCCGTCTACTTCGTCGAGACCGAATGCCGGGCGTGCGGTGCAGTCGCGTGCACCGTCGTGGGCATGGACGAAAAGTCGTGGGGCGAGCAGGCGGCGACCATCGCAGCCTACTATCAGGCGGACGACATCCGGGAGAAGATTGAGCGGCTTTCGGCGGAGCTGGCGGAGAGGGATCGGGAGCTGGCCGCAGAGCGGCGGCGCCTCGCGGCGCTGGATGCCGGCCGCCATCCGGGCCTCGCCGGGACCCGGAGCAAGAGCTTCCAGCAGGTGCTGGATCTGGCGTCGCGGGTGGCCCGATTCGACACGCCCGTCCTGGTGACCGGGGAAAGCGGCGTTGGCAAGGAGGTCATCGCCCGGTTCGTCCACGCGAATTCGCGACGCTCGCGGGGGCCCTTCGTGGCGGTCAACTGCAGCGCCCTCCCCGAGACGCTGCTCGAGAGCGAACTGTTCGGCCACAAGTCGGGGGCGTTTACGGGGGCCGTGCGGGATCGCGCCGGCCTGTTCGAGGAGGCGCAGGCGGGGACGATCTTTCTCGACGAGATCGGCGACATCTCGCCCCCGGTGCAGATCATGCTGCTGCGGGTCCTGCAGGAGAAGAAAGTCCGGCGGGTCGGCGAGAACCGCCTGCGGCCGGCGGACGCCCGGGTGATCGCGGCCACCAATCGGAACCTGGATGCCAGCGTGGCGGCGGGCCAGTTCCGCAAGGACCTTCTCTACCGCATCCGGGTCGTCGAGATTCGCGTGCCGCCGCTGCGCGAGCGCCGCGAGGACATCCTGCCCCTGGCCCGGCACTTCGGCGAGCAGCTCAAAGCGCGTCTCGGTCTGCCGCAGTTTGTGCTCGACTCCACCTGCCTCGATGCGCTCCAGGCTCACGATTGGCCCGGCAACGTCCGCGAGCTCGAAAACGCCTTGGAGCGGGCGGCGATCCTTTCAGAGGACGGTCGCATCCGGCCCGAGTACCTGCCCACCGCCATTGCCGGCCCCCGGCGGCGGGCTGCCGGCGTCGAGGGCGATCGGACCCTCGAGGCGGTCGAGCGGGATCACATCGAGTCCGTGCTCGAGCAGTGCGGGGGCAATCGCAGCCAGGCGGCACGCATCCTGGGCATCAGCCCGACCACCCTCTGGCGCAAGCTGCAGGCCTGGTCCCGCGCCGCCGACTGATGACTTAGGGGACGTTGCTTCCTTATTCTCCTTGCTCCCCGCACTCGCCCACGCGGCCAAGGACACTCCGGGTCTCCTGCTCAAGGGCCAGAGGTCAGAGGTCGGCAGTCGGAGGACAGTAGCCAGAAGAGCGTTCGGGGCCTCACGCCAAGATCGCCAGGAAGGGAAAACCGGGGAACCGGAGAGCCGGGGAATCGGCGACGCGGAGAACCTGTGCCCGTGCCTTCTCTCCGTGGCTCGGTTTCCCCGTTTCCCCGTGTCTCCGGCTCTCCGATTCTCCCCCTCCCCCCTGCGTTCCTCCCTTCCCCCCTCCTTGACATCTTTGCTATTCGGCGCCATCCTCGCCCCGACGCAATCAGGTATGTCCCCAAAAAAGGCTCGCGCCTCCTCGTTGGCGCTCAGGGAATTGACATCCATGACCCGCCGCCACCCGCTCGCCGGCTTCCACCCGGCCGTTCAGGCCTGGTTCCGCGCCTCCTTCCCAGCCCCCACCCGCGCCCAAGAGCTGGCCTGGCCCGAGATCCTGGCCGGTCGGTCCACCCTCCTATCCGCGCCCACCGGATCGGGGAAAACGTTGGCCGCCTTCCTCGCCGCCATCCAGCGCCTGATGTTCTTCCCTCCCCCCCAGCCGCACGCCCGCTGCCGTGTCCTGTACGTCTCGCCGCTCCGAGCGCTGGCGGTCGATGTAGAGCGGAACCTGCGGGTGCCCCTGGCGGGGATCGAGCGCGAGGCTGCCCGACGGGGTCTGGCGGTCCATCCGGTGACAGTTGCCATCCGGTCGGGCGATACGCCCGGGGCCGAGCGGGCCCGCATGGCGCGAAGACCCCCGGACATCCTGATCACGACCCCCGAGTCCCTCTTCCTCATCCTCACCTCCAAGGCGCGGGCGATCCTGGCCTCCGTCGAGATCGTCATCCTGGACGAGATTCACGCCCTGCTAGGGACCAAGCGTGGGGCACACCTGGCCCTCTCGATCGAGCGCGTGGCCGAGCTGTCGGGGCGCGATCCGCAGCGGATCGGGCTCTCCGCCACGCAGCGGCCGCTCGAGCTGGTGGCCCGCTTTCTGGGGGGCGGCCGGCCCCGCGAGCGCTGGCAGCCCCGCCCCGTCAGTATCGTGGACGCCGGCCCTGCCAAGGCCTACGACCTCAGGGTCGAGGTCCCGGTCGAGGACATGGCCCGGCCGGGCGAGGGCGTCGAGCATCGCGGCGGGGAGATCGCGGCCCCGGACCGCGGCCCGATCCAGCGGCGCTCTATCTGGCCCGCCATCCACCCGCGTCTCCTGGAGCTGATCCGCACGCACACCTCCACCATCCTCTTCGTCAACTCCCGACGGATAGCCGAGCGCCTCGCCGCCGCGCTCAACGAGCTGGCCGGCGAAGAATTGGTGCGGGCCCACCACGGCTCCCTGGCCCGCGAAGAGCGCCTCCTGATCGAGGATGCGCTCAAAAAGGGGCGCCTTCCCGCCCTGGTGGCCACCTCCACCCTGGAGCTCGGAATCGACATGGGCGCCGTGGACCTGGTGGTGCAGATCGAGACGCCCCCCTCCGTGGCCAGCGGCATCCAGCGCATCGGCCGTGCCAGCCACCAGGCCGGCGCCGTCTCGCGCGGCGTCCTCTTCCCCAAGTACCGGGGAGACCTCCTGGCCACGGCGGCCATCACCCGGGCGATCCTGCAGGGCGATATCGAGGAGACGCGGATGCCCGCCAATCCCCTCGATGTCCTGGCCCAGCACCTCGTCTCCATGGCGGTGGCAGGTGATCGAAAGGTGAACGACCTATACGCCGTGGTTCGGCGGGCGGCGCCCTACGCGCGGCTCCCGCGGGGCCAGTTCGAGGGCGTGCTGGACATGCTGTCCGGGCGCTACGCCTCCCCCCGGCTGGCGACGCTCCGGCCGCGGCTCACCTGGGACCGCCTGCAGGGAACCGTGCGGCCCCGCGAGGGCGCCCGGGCCCTGGTGGTGACGAATGCCGGGACGATCCCCGACCGGGGGCTCTACGGCGTCTTCCTGGCAGGTGCGGAGCCGGCCAAAGGCGGGCACCAGAGATCCGGCGGGCGGCGAGTCGGCGAGCTGGACGAGGAGATGGTCTTCGAAAGCCGCGTGGGCGACGTCTTCGTCCTCGGGGCCTCCAGCTGGCGGATCCTGGAGATCACACGCGACCGCGTCCTGGTGGCGCCGGCCCCCGGAGAGCCGGGACGACTGCCCTTCTGGAAGGCCGACCGCCCGCCTCGACCCGCGGAGACCGGCCGCGCCATCGGCCGCCTGACGCGCGAGCTGCTGGCGCTTCCCCGCAAGGCGGCCCTCGCCCGGCTCGTCCGGGACCACGCGCTGGAGGCGCAGGCGGCGCGAAACCTCCTGGCATACCTGGACGAGCAGCGGAAGGCCACGGGCGCGCTCCCGGACGACCGGACGATCGTCCTGGAGCGGTTCCGGGACGAGATGGGAGATTGGCGGCTCTGCCTCCTCTCCCCGTTCGGCGGCCGGATTCACGCTCCCTGGACGCTGGCGATGGAGGCCCGGCTGCGCCGGGGCGGCGAGCCGGAGGTCGAGACCCTCTGGAGCGACGACGGGATCGTCCTCCGCCTCCCCGACCGGGATCGGCCTCCCGAGGCGGCCGCCCTCCTGCCCGATCCCGAAGAGATGGAAGACCTGGTGGCGGGGGCCCTCGCCGAGTCGGCCCTGTTCGCGGCGACCTTCCGGGAGGCCGCCGCGCGCGCCCTTCTGTTGCCGCGGCGCCGGCCCGGCCAGCGCACGCCCCTCTGGATGCAGCGGAAGCGGGCCGCGGACCTCTTGGCGGCCGCCGCCGGCACCCGCTCCTTCCCCATCCTCCTCGAGACCTACCGGGAATGCCTGCAGGATATCTTCGATCTCCCCGGCCTGGTGGACCTGGCCGAGCGCGTGCGGCGGCGCGACATCCGGCTGGTCACGGTGGATACCGCCGCCCCGTCCCCCTTCTCGGCCTCCCTCCTGTTCGGCTACGTTGCCAATTACATCTACGACGGGGACGCGCCGCTGGCGGAGCGCCGCGCCCACGCCCTCATGGTCGACCAGCGGCAGCTGCGCGAGCTGCTGGGCGAGGCGGAGCTGCGGGAGCTTTTGGATGGCTCCGCCCTCCAGGAGCTGGAGCTGGCCCTGCAGGGCCTGGAGGAGGATCGGAAGGCGGGCAGCGCGGATCGGCTGCACGATCTGCTGCTCCGCCTGGGTGATCTCCACGCGCCACGAGAATCGCCGCCCGCGTGGCGCCACGGCGCCGGCCGGCGGAGGCGAAACCCGAGGACCCCAGGACACTGTCCGCCCGCCTCGTCGAAGAGCTGTTGCGCGACGGCCGCGCGCTGTGCGTCCGCATGGGCGGCGAAGAGCGGGCGATCGCGGCCGAGGAGGCCGGACGCTACCGCGACGCCCTGGGAATCCGGCTGCCCGAGGGCCTGCCGGCGCCCTTTCTCGAGCCGGTCCCCGACGCGCTGGGCGAGATCGTGGCGCGCTTTGCGCGCACCCACGGTCCCTTCCAAACCGCGGATATCGCGAGACGCTACGGCCTGCACGAAGCGGAGACGACGGCCGCCCTCGACCGCCTGGCGGCAGCCGGCCGGATCCTGGAGGGGGAATTCCGGCCGGGAGGTCGCGGACGCGAGTGGTGCGACGCGGAGGTGCTGGCCGCCCTGCGGCGCCGATCCCTCTCGCGCTTCCGGAAACAGGTCGAGCCCGCAGAGCCGGCCGCGCTGGCACGCCTCCTGGCCGACTGGCAGGGTATTTCCCCGGAGGGTGCCGAGACCGCATCCATTCGAAGCGGTCCGGATGCGCTCCTGGACGTCCTGGAGCAGCTCCAGGGGGCGGCCATCCCGGCATCGACGCTGGAGACCGACATCCTCCCCGCCCGCCTGCCGGCCTACCATCCGCAGGATCTCGACGCCCTCCTGGCAGCGGGGGAAGTCATCTGGACGGGCGTGGCGCCGCTGGGAGAGCACGATGGCAAGCTCTCCCTCTATCTTTCCGAGGACTGGCCCCTCCTGCGCCCGGACGCCCCGCCCGGGCCGACGGGCGATCTCCACGAGGCCATCCGTCGCGTGCTCGGCCGGCGCGGCGCCAGCTTCTTCAGCGATCTGCGTGCTGCCGTCGGCGGGGCGTTGGAGCGGCAGGTTCTGGATGCCTTGTGGGAGCTCGTCTGGGCGGGCGAGGTGACCAACGATACCCTGGCCCCGCTGCGGGCATTCCTGGCCCAACGGCAGGTCGGCCGACGGGCGGGCCGCCGGATCTCGCTCTTCCGGACGCGCCGATCCGCAGCGCCATCGGCGGCCGGACGCTGGAGCCTGCTCGATCCACTCGCCGGCCGCGACGCCCCCACACCCACCGAGCGGCTGGCCGCGCTGGCGGGGCAGCTCCTGGGCCGATATGGAGTTCTCACCCGCGATGGCGTAACTGCAGAGGGGGTGACCGGTGGGTTTGCCGCGCTCTACCCGGTCCTCGCGACTCTCGAAGAACAGGGGAAGGCCCGGCGAGGCTACTTCGTCACCGGCCTCGGCGGCTCCCAGTTCGCGGACGCGGGCGCCCTGGACCGTCTGCGGGCGCTCCGCGAAGGCGTCGGCGAGCCCCGTGCGGTCGTCCTGGCGGCGGCCGACCCCGCCCAGCCGTACGGCTCCGTCCTGCCATGGCCGAAAGGCGACGCCCGGCTGGCGCGGGTGACCGGGGCCCACGTCGTGCTGGTGGACGGGCGTCTGCTGGCGTACCTCTCGCGCGAGGAGCGGGAGCTGCGCGCCTTCCTTCCCGAGGAGGAGCCCGACTGCTCGACCCTGGCACAGGCGGCGGCGCGGGCGCTCTTCAGGTGGGCGCGGCGCACCGGACGCACGGGCCTGGGGTGGTCCGCAGAGGATGAGGCCCCCGCCTCGCAGGGCCCCCTCGCCCCCTTCCTCATCGCGGCGGGCTTCCAGGCGTTTGGCCCGGCCCTCCGCCTGCACCCTCGAACAGGCTGCTGAAAAAGGCCCATCTGCTGCGTTGGCGCACTCGCGCGACGCTGCGGCGTACCCGTAAGTACGCCTCGCGTCTGCACCCATCCTCACGGATGGGTACCCGGCGCGCCGCCTTGCCATTCGACAGGCTCATGGTCCCGAGCGAAGTCGAGGGACATCTGGACCTTTTTGAGCAGCCCGGGGGAAACGGGTTTTTTCGGCAGCCTGCTAATCGCATCGCGCGGGGGGCCTATGCGGGAGCAGTCATTCCCAATCCGAGAAATTTCGAACTTCGAATTTCGAATTCCCGCTCCCACTCAGGCGAGGGGAATCTTCTCCGCGAGCTTCGCCCGGGGTATCGCGCCTTCGCGCAGCAGGCGGGCCGGCGTGACGGTGCAGTCGAGGACGGTTGACGGGACGCCCAGGGTCACGCGGCCGCCGTCCAGGATCAGGTCGATCTGGCCGCCGATGGCCCGCTGGACCGTCTTGGCGTCGGCCGGATCGGCGCCGCCGCTCTTGTTCGCGCTGGTCCCGATGCACGGGCCGTTGAAGGCGCGCAGGACGGCCTGGGCCACGGCACCGGCCGGCATGCGGACGCCGATCGTCCCGGTCGAGCCGGCCAGGGCGGCTGGAACCTTGGAGGCGGCCTTCACCACCAGCGTCAAGGGTCCGGGCCAGAACGCATGCATCAGCAGGCGCGCGTCCTGGGGCAGCACGGCCGCAAGGTCGGCCGCGGCCTCCGCCGAGCCTACGAGGACGCTCAGCGGCTTCCCGTGATGGCGCCCCTTGGTCAAAAGCACCTTCTCGATGGCGGCGGCTTCAAGGGCATTCGCCCCCAGGGCGTACAGGGTGTCGGTGGGAAACGCGACCAGCCCTCCCCGCCGGAGCACATCCGCGGCCTGGGCGACGATCTCCGGCTGGGGGGACTTCGAATCTACCGCAAGCACGCGCGTCTTCACGGATCTGGCCTCCTTCCGGTCGACGCCGAGCGCCGCCTCGCAGCCGCCCGGCAGGGGTGCGCAGCGCTCCGGCCCCTGAGTCTCAGCGTCCCTCGGTCTTGCCGGCCCCGCTGCCGGTCGGAGCGGCCCACACCTGCTCGAACCATCCCTGCACGTCTCCGCCCGGCTTGGCGACATAGACCACGTAGGGCGATCTCACCAGGTCGCCGCTCTTGTCCCAGCGCTGCCGTCCCAGCACCCCGTCGAAGGCGGTGGCGTGGATCGCCCGGATGACCTTCTCCAGCTCTTCGGGGCTGTTGTTCCGCGGCCGCCCCACAAGAATGGCGTGCAGCAGAACGCTCACCGCGTCGTAGGTGGTCAGGACGTACGGTCCCAGCGATCCGTACTCCAGCTCGAACCGGTGAATGACCGCCTGCGCCGCGGGAAGCCGCTGCGGGTCGGGGGCGAAGGTCAGGTAGGTTCCCTTGGCGGCCTCTTCCCCCGCGATCTTGACGAATTCCGCGTCGAGGGCCGCGTCGTCGCTGACGAAGGAGGCCGTGAGCCCGGCCTGCCGCATCTGCCGGACCAGAAATCCGGCCTCGCGGAAGACCCCGCCAAAATAGACGGCATCAGGCTTCAGGGCGGCCATCTGCGCCGCCAGCTCGCGGAAGTTCCGATCTCCCTGCGCGATCTCCTCGACCGCCAGGATGCGGGGCCCCCTGCGGCGCTCCAGGGCGCGGATGAAGGCCTCCGCCAGCATGCGGCCGTATTCGGTGCGGTCGTGCACCACCACGATGCGCTGCGCGCGCAGTCGGAGCAGCACGAACTCGGCCGCCGTGAGCGCCTGCTGGTCGTCGCGGCCCGTCACCCGGAAGACGTTGTCGAATCCCTGCATGGTGAGGCGCGGGTTCGTGGAGGTGGGGCTGACCATGGGGATGCCCGCCTGGTGGTACACGGCCGAGGCGAGAATGGACGAGCTGGAGTAGAAATGGCCGACGACGCCCCACACCCCGTCCTGCACCAGCTGCTCGGCCGCGCGCTTGGCCTGGCGGGCGTCGAACTCGTCCTCCTTGACCAGCAGCGCGACCTGGCGTCCGAGCGGGCGGCTCCAGTCGCCGACGGCCATCCCGGCCGCCCGCCGCATGCTCTCCCCCACGCCGCCCATCTCGCCCACCATGGGGACCACCAGGCCCAGCGTGACGGGGGCCGGATTCGCAGCGCCGGCCGGAGCCGCCGCACATGCGGCCAGCATCATGCTGAGCAGCGCACACGGCCAGCCCAGGCGGTTCCTCCTCATCCGATCCTCATCGAGAGAGTCCGCAGCGCCCGTCAGGCCGCGCCCACCTTGGCCGCCAGCACCCGCTCGCGAAAGGCCCGCGCCGCCCCGGCGATGTCCCGGGCCGCCACGACGGCGGAGATGACAGCCGGGGCCGTGGCGCCGGCCCGGATGACGCCGGCGACGTTGTCCAGGGTGATGCCGCCGATGGCCAGGATCGGCAGATCCACGGCGGCCCGGACCTCCCGCAGCAAGTCCAGGCCGCGCGGCGTGTAGCCTGTGTCCTTGGTGCCCGTCCCGAACATCGGCCCGAAGCCGATGTAGTCGGCTCCCGCCCGCGCCGCGGCATCCGCCTGCCGGCCGTCGTGGGTGGAGACTCCCAGCAGGCGCCCCTCCCCCAGCAGGCGCCGCGCCGCCTCGGCCGGCAGGTCCTCCTGGCCGACGTGGGCCCCATCGGCCCCGGCGGCCAGGGCCAGGTCGACCCGGTCGTTCACGATGAAGGTGGCCCCGTGGGCGCGGCACAATGCGCGGATGGCCCGGGCCTGCCGCAGGAGGTCGTGCAGGTCCCCCCCTTGTCCCGAAGCTGGATCATGTCCGCCCCGCCGGCCAGCGCCTCGCGGGCCACAGCCAGATGATCCTTGCCCGGGGCCAGCAGCGCATCCGTGATCACGCACAGGTGCCAGGATCGCGTCACGCGTGCTCCCGCTTCAGTCGCTCCAGGAACTGGGTCGAGGTCCGCCCCGCCAGGAAGGCCGGATGGCGAATGAGCTTCCGGTGGAATGGGATGGTCGTCTTGATTCCCTCGACCACCATCTCGTCCAGCGCGCGCTGCATCCGCGCGACCGCCTCGGCGCGATCGGCGCCGTGGACGATCACTTTGGCCAGCAGGGAGTCGTAGAATGGGGGGACCGTGTAGCCCGCGTAGGCGTGGGTATCCACGCGCACGCCGGGCCCGCCCGGCAGGCGGAGCTCGGTCAGCCGCCCGGGCGCCGGCAGGAACCGATCGGGATCCTCGGCGTTGATCCGGCATTCCAGGCTGTGGCCGGCCAGCCGGACGTCCTCCTGAGCGATCCCCAGGGGCTCCCCCGCGGCAATGCGGATCTGCGCCTTGACGAGATCCAGCCCCGTCACCATCTCGGTCACCGGGTGCTCGACCTGGATGCGGGTGTTCATCTCCATGAAGAAGAACTCCCCGTGCTCGTCCAGCAAAAACTCCACCGTTCCCGCATTCCGGTAGCCGGCGGCGCGCGCCACGATCAAGGCGGCCTCCCCCATCCGCTGCCGCAGGTCCTCGCTCAAGGCCGGCGAAGGGGATTCCTCCAAGAGCTTCTGGTGACGCCGCTGGATCGAGCAGTCCCGCTCTCCCAGGGAGACGCCGTTCCCCTGCGCGTCCAGCAGCACCTGGATCTCGACGTGCCGCGGATCGGGCAGGTAGCGCTCCAGGTAGACCGCCGGCTCGCCGAACGCCGCCGCCGCCTCCGCCGCGGCCGTGGCCAGGGCCGATTCCATCCCGTCGGGCGAGGAGACAACCCGCATGCCCTTTCCCCCGCCGCCGGCGCTGGCCTTGATGATCACCGGGAAGCCGATCTCCTTGACCTGTCGGGCCGCCTCCTCCAGGCTGCGGACGGGGTACGGGGTCCCGGGCAGCACACGGACGCCGCGCGCCACCGCGGCGCGGCGGGCGGCGGCCTTGTCGCCCATCAGCTGGATGCTGGCGGCGGAGGGGCCGATGAAGGTGAGGCGGCACTGCTCGCAGACTTCGGCGAAGTGCGGATTTTCCGCCAGGAAGCCGTACCCGGGATGGATGGCCTCGGCGCCGGTGATCTCGGCCGCGCTGATGATGGCGGCCACCTTCAGGTAGCTCTGGGTGGCGGGGGGCGGCCCGATGCACACCGCCTCGTCGGCGAGCTGGACGTGGAGCGCCTCGGCGTCGGCCTGTGAGAAGACCGCGACCGTGCGGATGCCAAGCTCACGACAGGCCCGGACCACCCGAACGGCGATCTCGCCGCGATTAGCGATAAGAACCTTGGAGAACAAGGGCAGGAATGGGCGCTCGAGGTTAGTGTTCCGAGTGTCGGCCCGCCGGCGCTAAATCGGCTCCACCAGGAACAGCGGCTGGCCGAACTCCACGGCCTGGCCGTTCTCGACCAGGACCTTGGCGATGCGTCCTCTGACTTCCGACTCGATCTCGTTCATCAGCTTCATCGCCTCGATGATACAAAGCACCGTCCCCTTCTGGATGAGATCCCCTTCGCGGACGTAGGGGGGCGCATCCGGGGCGGGGGCCCGGTAGAATGTGCCCACCATGGGGGCCTCGATGGGAATCAGGCTGAGCGTTTCCTCGGCGGCCGCTTCGGGGCGAGGCTTCGGCGCGACCGTCGACGAGGTTGGCGGCGCCAGCGGGCTTCGGGGGCCCGACAGGACAACCCGCCCCCCTCCGAAGCGCCGGAGCCGGATGCGCTTCCCTTCCTCTTCCAGCTCCAGCTCCTCGAGGTCGGTCTGCTCCAGCAGCCGAAGCAGCGCCTTTAACGCTTTCAGGTCCATCCCGCCCCCTCAGGCGCGCTCGATGTAGGCCCCCGTCCGCGTGTCCACGCGCAGCCGATCCCCCACATTGATGAAGAGGGGCACCTGGATGACCGCGCCGGTCTCCAGCGTGGCCGGCTTGGATCCCCCCGAGGCCGTGTCCCCACGGACGCCCGGCTCGGTCGCGGACACCGCCAGCTCCACGAACGTCGGCACCTCGACCGTGAGGGGCCTCCCCCCGTGGGAGACGATGGTCACCACCATCTCTTCCTTGAGGTACTTCTGCGCACCCCCCAGCTGATCCTCCGGCAGGAAGAACTGCTCGTAGGTCTCCGTGTCCATGAAGTGGTACTCGTCGCCGTTCCGGTACATGAATTGTACCTGCCGCTCGTCCAGCTCGGCCCGCTCGAGCTTCTCCTCCGTTCGGAAGGTGCGCTCGATGACGGCGCCCGTGCGGAGGTTCTTGAGCTTGGTCCGCATGAAGGCGCCGCCCTTGCCCGGCTTCACCCACTGGAAATCGGTGACGACGAACGGGACGCTGTCCAGCTCGATTCTCACGCCTGGTCGCAAATCTCCGCCGAGGATCACTGCCATCTACCCCTCTGTCGCTCTCCCCCCCGAGCCCCAACCGGCCCGCTCACATCTCCCCCAGCTCATCCAGCGTCTGCCGCACCGCCTGCCGCATCTGGCCCCCGACCCCCTCGGAACCCGTCTCCAGTCCGCACACGAGATCGCCGCGGCCGAAACCCAGGACCAGACGCCAGCCGGCCCCGCGCAGGCTCAGCGTACGCAGCTCGCCCCATCCGGATGTCTCCGCCACGGCGCGGACCTCGCGGACCACTCCGGCGCACTCTCCCGCCGCGGTCTCCGCGTCGCCCGGCCCCCCATGAGACGCCTGGGCCACGAGCATGCCTTCGCGATCCATCACAAACGCCGATCGCCCTCCCCGGACCCCTTCGATCAGCCCGGTCAGCTTTGCGGTCATATTTCCCGTCACCGTCACCGGACCTCCGGCCGGCCCCCCGGCGCCTCTCGCCGAGCTTGAAGGCGTCTCGCCGGCTGCCGCCCCGTGCTGGCCCGTCGCCTTTCGCCCGTCCGCCCACCCCTTCCCGAGCTGCCGACGGATCGCCTCCGCCCGCGCCGCATCCCCTTGCGCTGCATAAAGCGCCGCCAGCGTGGGGCTGGCCAACGGATCCACCTCGGGCGCAGCCAGCCTGGCTGCAAGGGGCTCCCCGGTCTCGCCGAGGATGACAGCCGGGGGCTCGTCGCCTTCCCGCACTTCCGAGGATTCAGGTCCCGTCTTTTCAGTCACGGCTGAAGAGCGTGCGGCCGGGCATCGGGCATTGATCGCAGGAACGAACAGCCCGATTCCAACCGATTACGACAAAGACTGGAGGGACTCCCGGATCTCCGTCAAGTCGGAAACCGGCGCGAGGGTAACACTTCCCACCCCACGTGTCAATACGAATTGGATCACTCCGTCCTGCATCTTCTTATCGCTAACTATGTATTTTTCCAACGATTCCAGCGGTGGAATGGGCGCCGAAAGGAGCCCGAGTTTGCCCAGCAGCACCCGCAACCGCCCGGCATCCGCCCGTGGGCACAGGCCGCGTCGGACTGACAGCTCCGACGCGAGCAGCATGCCGAAGGCCACGGCCTCCCCATGGGTAACGTTTCCGTAGCCCAAGGCGGCCTCCAACGCATGGCCCACCGTATGGCCGAAGTTCAGAATGGCGCGGATCCCCCCCTCTCGCTCGTCCGCCTCAACCACCCTCGCCTTGATGGCGCAGGAGCGCGCCACCAGCGGTTGCAGGACCGCGGGGTCTCGCGCCAGGATCCGGCCGGTTTCCACCTCCAGGCTGGCAAAGAGCCGCGCGTCCGCGATCATGGCGTGCTTGACGACTTCGGCCATGCCCGAGCGAAACTCCCGATCCGGCAGGGTGCGCAGCGTCAGCACATCGGCCACCACCAGCCGAGGCTGATGGAAGGCCCCCACCAGATTCTTGCCTTCCGGGAGGTTGACGCCGGTCTTCCCCCCGATGCTGCTGTCCATCTGGGCCAGGAGCGTGGTAGGAAGGTTGATGAAGGGGATACCGCGGAACAGGATCGCGGCCACAAACCCCGCCAGGTCCCCGACGACCCCGCCGCCCAGGCCGAGAATCGCCGAGCCGCGATCCAGGCGGGCAGCGACCATCTCACGGGCCAGCCGGCCCGCCTCGTCCAAGGACTTGCTGGCCTCGCCCTCGGGGACGCAGGCGACATGGGTCTCGTAACCGGCAGCGGCCAGCGAATCCAACACCCGCGGCGCGTAGCGGAAGCTATCCAACAGGATCGGATGCGTCACCAGCCCGAGGCGGCGCCCAACCCCGAGCGGCCGGATCAGATCCCCCAGCCTCTCCAGCAGGTTCACCCCGATATGGATCTCGTAGGAGCGGCTGGCCAGGTTCACCGGCACAACCTCCGATCCGGCCGGCGACCTGTCGGAGCCAATCATAGCGTGCGGATCGAGGGCGGTCATGGATGCTCCACCACCTTGCTTGTCAAGAGCCCGCTGCGACGTGTCGATGCCGAATCGGCCCGGGCAGGGCCCCGAGCGGAGTCGCGGGGCCGAGAGATCGACACCCAGGATGCCCTTCCGTCATTCCGGCGCCATACACTAGCAGGGGACCGCCCTCTTGTCGACCCCATCGAGGCAACTTTGCCGTCTTCACTGCCCGCCCTTCCCCGCTTCCGACTCCGCATCTGCCCGCATCGGCTTTGCGGAAACGAAAAGGCGCATCCGGGGGAGCTCCGCCGGCGACACCGCCTGCATGCCGCTCCGGCCTCTGCCCGCAATTGCTTGATGAACCGCCTGGACGCGTGGGAGAAAGTCGTCGCAGTCCAGCCCCAGGACCTCCCCCCGAAACCCGGCCGTCTTGTCCAATCCCTTCGCCAGCTGATTGAGCGCCCCCTCATAGCTGCCCCGGACGGCGTGATGGAAGCCAACGCTGATCTGGATGATGCCCTGAAGAAACCGTCTCACCGGTCCTGCCGGCTCTGCCCACCAGACGCCTTCGAGGTACTCGTGAGCCTCGAAGAACAGTGCCGCGTTGAAGCACAGACCCGCCCGCAGCATGGCGTCGTGCAGCGGAGGCCGTCTGGCGGTGGTGCGGTCGATCGCTCGAAGCTCGGCGAGGACCTGCGCGTAGGCTCCCACCTGCCGCCGCAGCTCCTCCATGCCCGCGCCGACAGCCGGCCACAGCTCGACCGGGCAGGCGTCATCCCATCCCCCCGGTGGATCCGCTCCTGCGGGAGCGCCACCACCCCCCGCAGCGCGCAGGCGAAGCGGCCCGCCTGGCCCGACCAGGGGGGCCAGCGCCGCCCGCGGGTCGGCTGCCGGGAGCGCGGCCGCACTCCCGGCCTCGGCCAGATCCGCCATAGGTATCATCAGGGTGCCGCGCACCTCGCACACCCGAAAGTAGAGCCACAGCCAATCGATCGCGGTCCGTCCCTGAGGATGTTCCATGGCCGCCAGGAACAGCTCGATCAGGTGCCTTTGCACGCGGCGCGCGGCCGCGGAGATGCCATGGTCGCTCATGTGTAGGAATGGAATACCACGCGAACCCGGCGCTGCAAAGCATGATTGTTCCGGCCGCGCGGGGCTCGAGGCCCTCAGGGCCGAAACTTGCGCCCCCCCGGTTGGCATCCTATACTCGAACCATGAAGTACCGGTTGTTGCTTTCCGTCTCGTTGCAGCAACTCATAGCCTGGCTGATCGTGTATAAATATATGATTCTCTTTCCCATTCTGGTCTTCGAAGGGCCGATTACTACGGTGATTGCGGGATTTCTGGTCTCCCTAGGTCGCTTGAACTTCCTTATCGTCTATATCACCGCCGTGACGGCGGACCTCGTTGGCGACACTCTGTACTATCTGGTCGGACGATTCGGGCTCCCGCTGCTGGCATCCCGCTGGGGGGGCCATGTGCGGATGGACACGTCGCAAATCGAGCGGGTGAAGCGGCAGTTCGCCCGCCACGTCGGCAAGACACTCCTAACCGGGAAGCTGACCCATGGTGTCGGCGGCCTGATCCTGTTTACCGCCGGGGCGGCCGAGATCCCCTATTCCACGTTCATGTGGTACAACACGCTGGGGACCCTCCTGAAGTCGATGGTGCTGCTTCTAGCCGGATTCTATTTCGGGCATGCCTATCAACGGATAAGCGATATCCTCGACGGTCTGGCGGCGGGCACCGTAGCGCTCTTCCTGCTCGTGCTGACGGCGCTGCTCCTCCACAACAGGCGCCACGAGCGGAGGGCGTGACGGGAAGGGGAACGGCGCGTCTGAAGCTGCAACCCGAATGGCCGGCGCGCGGCGCCGTCGTTCTTCGAGCGACCTCCAACGGCGGGCCCGCCTGCAGATATCCGGCGGTGGATGGGCGGCGCCCGACCGAGCAAGGAGGCCCTGACTCTCTGCGGGCGCAGGGGGACAGGGCCGTTGTCATTGGGCGTCCGCATGGCGCACGCAATGAAAAACGTGAAGGCGATTGCCGACGAATACAGGGTGTGTCTGACCGACCACACGTTCCTCAGGTCGTTCAGCGTCGGCTTCCTCTACCTTCTCGGCAGCCTGATCATTAATTATCTGGCGGGCACCTATGCCTCTCTGCACGCCGGCAAGCCCGTGCGCGATCTCATCCTCGATCATGTCCCCACCTTCCAGGTCGACGATCTGTTCGTCTACGGCGCGTTCCTCATGTGGCTGTTCGTGCTGCTGGTCCTTCTCTACGCGCCCCGCACGTTTCCGTTTGTCTTCAAGGCCCTGGCCCTATTCATCGTCATCCGCTCCTTCTTCATTATCCTGACGCATATCGGTGGACCGGCGCACGAGGCCCTGCTGGACCCCAATCGAGTCTTCGACAAGCTCACCTTTTCAGGCGACCTGTTCTTCTCCGGACACACGGGATTCCCCTTCCTGCTTGCCCTCATTTTCTGGGAGAGTAAAATGCTTCGCGGGATCTTTCTCGTCTCTTCCGTCGTCTTTGCCCTGGCCGTGCTGATGGGGCACTTGCATTACTCGATTGATGTGTTTGGGGCGTTCTTCATCACCGACAGCATCTTCCGGATCGCGCAGCGCTTCTTCGCGCAGGACTACGAGCGGCTGGCCGCGCAGGTGCGCTCCTGAGACGCGGCCCGATGTCCCGTCGCGGGAGGCATGAGCGCGTGAGCGCGGGCGGGCCGTTGCGCATCGCGATGTTCTCCGACAACTTCCACCCGGAGCTGAGCGGCATCTCCGACTCCATCCTGACGCTGGCCGGCGCGCTGGCGTCCGGCGGGCACCGCTTTCATCTCTTTGCCCCCCGGTACACCGGCCGGAATTACCAGCTGTTGGGATTGCCTCAGGCGGAGCTGGACTTGGGGCCCGCGATCCGTATCACCCGCTGCTCTTCCCTGCCCTACCCCACGGGGACGCGGCAAGGGCGGCTGGCGATCCCCACGGGACTCCGCTGGCGGGCCCTGCGGGCGTTTCGGCCGGATCTGATCCACGTGCACCTGCCGTTTACGATGGGGATCGAGGGGCTCGTCGCGGCCAGGGCGCTCGGGGCGCCCCTGGTGGGCACGAACCACACGCCGATCTCCGAGTTCCTTCGCTACAGCCCCATTCGCGGGCGGTGGCTCGAGCGGCTGGCCAACCGGTACGTGGGCTGGTTCTACCGGCAGTGCGATTTCGTGAGCTCGCCGGCGCAGTCGATCTTGACGGAAATGGCGGGGGCGCTCCGGCGCGTCCCCTCCCGCGCGATTTCCAACCCCATCCGCCTCGACGACTTCGGTCCGCTGCCGGACACGGGCGGCCTCAAGCAGAAATTCGGCTTTCCCCCGTTCACCGTCCTGTACTTCGGCCGCCTGGCTCCCGAAAAGCGCCTCGACCTCGTGCTGCGGGCCGTCGCGCATTTGGCGCCGGACCTCCCGGACCTGGGGGTGGCCTTTGCGGGCAGGGGATCGGCGGAGCACCACCTGAAAGCGCTCTGCCGCGCGCTCGGCCTGGATGCCCGGGTGAAGTTCCTGGGATTCGTCCCCGAGCTTTCGACGGTCGTCGAGATCTACAACGCGGCCGACGTGTTCGTCATGACCAGCACCGCGGAAACGCAGAGCATCTCGACCATGCAGGCGATGGCCTGCGGGCTGCCCGTGGTCGGGGTGCGCGCCTGGGGGCTCCAGGAGTACATCAATCCGACCAACGGGATCCTGATCGATCCGGGGGACGAGCGCGCCCTGCGGGAGGCGCTGCTCTCCCTGCACACCGATCCCGCCGCCAGGGCGCGGCTGGGACAAGGCGGCCAACGCTGCGTGAAGGCCTATTCGGTTCCGGCTATCGCCGCGGAATGGGAGGGGGTGTATCGCATGGTGCTGGATCGCTTTCAGGGACAGCCGGGGAACGAGGCTGGAGCCGCCTCTCCTCCCGGCGCCGGGAGACCCGTTTGAGGCTGCGGCGGCCGCGCCGCGATTTCGCCGAGGCGTGAGGTGCCCTGCGATGAAGATCAGCTTCGCCATCCCTGCTTACAACGAGGCGGCCAATATCGGGAAGTGCCTCGAGTCCATCCTGCGGGAGAGTGCCGGAAGGGCCGGAACCGAGATCCTGGTGGTGGACAACGCCAGCACGGACGGGACGGGCGAGACCGCCCGGCGCTTTCCGGGCGTGACGGTCGTCGCGGAGCGCAGAAAGGGGATCACCTTCGCGCGGCAGGCCGGCCTGACGGCAAGCCACGGGGATCTGGTCGCCAACATCGACGCGGACACCATGCTCACACCGGGGTGGATCGACACCGTGCTGGCGGAATTCTCGCGGGATCCGCGACTGGTGTGCCTCAGCGGCCCATTCATCTTCTGCGATGCCTCGCGCTGGGTCCGGTTCTGGACCCGCCTCTTCTATTGGGCCGGCTTCGGAACCTACCTGATCAACCGGTTCGTGATCCGAGGCGGGTCAATGGTTCAAGGAGGGAATTTCGTCTGCCGGAAGTCCGCGCTGGAGACCGCGGGGGGGTTCGACACCCGCATCGATTTCTACGGGGAAGATACCGACATCGCCCAACGCCTTCACCGGGTGGGGCGCGTCAAGTGGACATTTCGGCTGCCCATGTTCGCGTCGGCGCGGCGGCTCAAGGCCGAGGGCGTGGTCGCAACCGGGATGCGCTACACGTTGAACTATTTTTGGATTCTGCTCTTCAAGCGGCCGTTCACCAAGCGCTCGACCGATATCCGCCCCGCTGACCATCCGGGCGGCCCGGCCGCGGCGGGCTAACCTAGAGTGGAAAGTATTCTCCAACCGCCGTGCGGCATGAACACTCCATCTAATACAGTAATACATTACATTAACTAATATTCATTACTATATAATAACACGCAATTATTATATTACATATCTGTGAAAAATTAGACACCAAGACACACACCTACGCTCAGGCTATTGGAACCGTAGGGCGAGGGGAAATACTGGAAGGTTGTCCGGCTAGCAGTGCTGCAGGTTAGCCCTGCTCCTTCTCGTGGAAGGCGCCGCACTTCTCGCAGACCTTCATCATCCGGGGGCGGGTCATGACCACCTGGGCCCAGATCAGCTCGCCACCGCACTGGCAGGTCCCGATGGACTTCCGCGCAGCACCCTGGCGAGCCACCTTCTGTACCTTGCTCTCAGCCATTTCTAGCCGCTCCTTCCCGCTGCCTCGGGCAGCGTCTGTGGGCCCTGTAGGGCCCTTCCCACCAATTCGATCCCCATTCTGGCAAAAGGGTTCACGAGGACTCGATGGAAAAATCGCGGAATAATAGCCGGGTATTACCGTGCATGCAACAAAAAACTGACGTTCTTGCTCGCCCCGCAGCATAAGGCCTCCGCAGCCCCCCCCTCTGCACCCTACCCTTCGTCCGCGATAGAGGGGACATCGCCAGGGCTCATGACGAGCCCACCACATTGCTCCTTCCCCCGTCTCCGGCCCTCCTGCTGCCTCTCCGCACTGGTCCTCGCCCCTTTTTCCTTGACACTCAACAGGAAAATGGGAGAGTAATCGCCTCTGGAACGCGCGGGTGAGACGCGTCGCTCCGCAGAGCCGGCGCGTTGGCCGTGAGGTGCCGTCTTTACAGAAGGAGGAAAGACGATGAAGCCGCGGGGCAGGAAGGCGGGGACGATTCGGCGCCGGGAATTTCTGAAGCTGGGAGGGGCGGCGGTTACGGCGGCGGCACTCGCGGGGGTCTGGACCCGGTCAAGCTGGGGCGCGACTGGCGGCGAACCGGTCCGCATCGGGGTGCTGGGCCCGCTCACGGATTTTACAGGACGAGACATCCTTCGGGCGGGTGAAATCGCGGCGGATGAGATCAACGCCGAGGGCGGGATCCTCGGGCGGCGGATCCAGCTCTTTTCGGCCGACTCTGAGGGAGTGCCGGAGAAGGCGATCCAGGCGTTTCAGCAACTGGCGGTTCGGGACCAGGTTCATGCCATTGTCGGCGGCTTCCGGAGCGGTGCCATCCTCGCCCTTGTGCCGTATGTGGCCCGCTTCCGCACGCCGTTCATCATCACTGGGGCTGCGAGTCCGGACATCCTGAAGCCGGTCGGAGAGAACTACAACAGCTTCAAGTACCTCTTCCGTGCCTGGGTGAATTCGGAGCGGCAGGCCCTCAGCCTCGCCTACGTTTGTCGCGACATTCTGCACAAGCAGGCCGGCCTCACCCGGTTCGCCCTGGACGCCGAGAACCTCAAATGGGCCCGCGATTACGCGGATGTGCTCAAAGCCAAGCTGCACGAGTACAACCTGGAGCTCGTCTACGAGACATACCACGATCCCGCCTCCACCGATTTCACCCCCGTGTTCAAGGCGGCCGAAGCGGCCAAGGCCCAGGCGCTTCTGGAGGTCATCTCCAACCAGGCGGGGTACGTGATCGTCAAGCAGTGGCACGACCAGCGGGCGCCCATGGCGTTGGCGGGCAACAACAATGCCTCCTACCTCATCTCCTCCTTCTGGAAGGACACGGAAGGCAAGTGCAAGTACGAGCTGTCCGCGTACACCAAGGCCCCCCTGTCTACGAAATCGCTGCCCTTCTGGAATAAATTTGAAAAGCGGTACGGGGAGACCCCCTTCTACACGGGGACCGGCGCGTACGACGCGGTGTACCTCATCGCGGTGGCGGCGCAGGCGGCCAAATCCCTGGATCGGGATGCCCTGGTGGCGGCCCTGGAGAAGGTGGACTACGAGGGGGTGATTGGGCGCATCCGCTTCGACAAGCTCCACGAGGTCATCACGGGACCGGACGACGTCCCGGTCTCCTATGGCCAGTGGGTGGGCGATCGGCAGAAGGTCGCCATCTGGCCGGAGAAATTCGCCCAGGGCAAGTACCAGCCTCCCGCCTGGCTGAAATAGGCCGCACCGGTATCGCCTGCCGGGAGGGGCGGCCCCCTGCCTCTCCCGGCGGAGGGGCGTGATGGAGGTCGTCCTGACCATTGTCATCTTCGGGCTCGCCACCAGCGGAATCTACGCTCTCATGGCGGTGGGGGTTGCCCTCATCTATGGCGTGGGACGCGTCATCAACTTCGCCCACGGCGCCTTCTATACCCTGGGCGCGTACTTCGCGTATTTCTACGCCAGCGTGTTGGGGCTAGGCTGGTGGAGCGGGGCGGTCTTGTCGGTGGCCAGCGTGGCGGCGCTGGCAGCCGTGTTCGACCGGCTGCTGGTGGATCCGCTGCGTGAAAAGGAGATCCTCGTCTGGATCATGACCTTCGCCTTCGCCTTCGCCGTGCGCGAGCTGATCGTGCTGCTCTTCGGCGCTCGCCCCTATTCGATCCCCGCCTTCGCGCCGGGGAGCGTGTCGATCTTCGGGCAGGTCATCGGGGCGCAGCGGCTGCTCATCGTGGTGGTCTCGGCACTTGCTATCGGGGCTCTGTGGGTGTTCCTGCAAAAGTGCCGGCTGGGCAAGGCCCTGCGGGCCGTCGCTTTCAACCGGACCGGGGCTCACCTCGTAGGCATCCCGGTGCAAACAGCCCACACCACGGTTATGGCCGTCTCGGCTGGTCTCGCCGCCCTGGCAGGCATCATCATCTCCCCCATCAACGTCGTCACGCCCGATATGGGGCTCGAGCCTCTCCTGATGTCCTTCACCATTGTGATCCTGGGGGGCATCGGAAGCCTCCGCGGGAGCCTGGTTGCCGCCCTCATCGTCGGATACGCCGGCGCTCTGGTGAGCTTCCTGTGGAATCCAGAGCTGGTGACGTTCATGGCCCTGATCCTGGTGTTCGGGGTCCTCATTGTTCGGCCGGCGGGCCTCTTCGGCCTGGCGGTCGAACGGGCGTAAATGACCGAGGCGCGCGGCAACTCGATTCCCCTCCTGGAGGCAACTTCTGCCCGGCGCGGCATCCGCCTCGGGCGCTACTGGGCGCTCCTGCTCCTTCCTGTGGTGGCCCTGATCGGCTGGTACGGCGGCCAGCCCGTGACGATCACCCTCATCTACGGCGCGACCTGGGCGACCTACACCGTCGGCTACGACATGTTCTCCGGCTTTTCCGGCCGGATCAACCTGGGATACGCCATGTTTCCGGCCACGGCGGCCTACACCTCCGCCGTGCTCAGCGTGCGGTTCAAGCTCTCCCCGCTCTTGAGCATCCCTGCCGGGATCGCGGCCGCCCTACTTCTGGCGCTGGTGGTCGGTGGCTTGACACTGCGCATCCGGGGGATCTACTTCGCTCTCTCGACTTCCATCGTGCCCCTGGCCCTTTTCCAGCTCACCCACGTTTTCGGCAAATTTTTCGGCGGCGAGGAAGGCATCTGGGGCGTGCCTCCGCTTTTCGCCGATCCGCGCCACGACCTCCTGGCCATGCTTCTCCTGCTCGGCTGCTCCATGGCGTTCGCCCTCTGGTACGTCCACTCCAAGGCCGGGCTGGTCCTGCGGGCAATCCAGGGTGGGGAGTTGACGGCGCAGGCCTTGGGCCTGAATACGTTCCGTTTCCTCCTCGCGAGCCTGCTCGCGTCGGCGGCCGTCGGCGGCGTGGCAGGCGCCTACCTGGCCCACTTTCAGATGCTGGTCGCCCCGGACATCCTGGACATCATCACCACCCTGCAGATCATCACCTTCACCCAGATCGGAGGCCCGGGCACGATCGTGGGGCCGGTCCTGGGAAGTTTCCTGCTCATCGTCCTGAACGAGAACCTGCGCGCCTGGACTGATCTCCGGCTCTTTGCCTATTTCGCGACGCTGGTGCTGCTGCTGCGCTTCTCGCCGGATGGGCTGCTCGTCCCCGCCGCGCGGACCGCGGCTCGGCTGCTGCGCCGTGTCGGCCCTCGCCGCCGTCCCGGAAGGGGGGGCCCGTGAACCGCGACGCTCTGGGGTCGCCGCCCGCCCTGCAGATCGACGGCGTGAGCAAGAATTTCGGGGGGCTGCTCGCGCTGGATGACGTTTACATCCGCATCGATCAGGGGGAGGTGATGGGGCTGATCGGACCGAACGGCGCCGGGAAAACCACCCTCTTCAACGTCATCAGCGGATTCGAGCGGCCGACCGGCGGGCAGGTCTTCTTTCAGGGTCATCCGGTGACCGGCCTCCCGCCGCACAGCATTGCCAGGCGCGGCCTGGCGCGGACGTTCCAGATCGTCCGCCCGTTCCCGGGCCTGGCGGTCCTGGAGAACCTGGCCCTCGGCGCCCTCAGCAATTCGATCCTCGACTCCGGCGGGGAGCTGGCCCGGGCTCGGGCCAGCGCGCTGGAAGTCGCCAAGCGCGTCGGCCTTCTCCCGTGGGTCGACCGCCTATCCACGACCCTTCCACATGGCCTGTTGAAGCGACTGGAGATCGGGCGAGCCGTCATGATGCGGCCGTCCCTGCTCCTGCTGGACGAGCCGTTTGCGGGGTTGGGCGGGCAAGAGGTCGACGAGGTGGCCGGTGTCATCTCGGAGCTGGGCGCCGGCGGGATGACGCTCGTGATCATCGAGCACAAGCTGCGCGCCCTCATGCGCCTGGTCCGCCGGGTGATCGTCCTGAACTTCGGACGGCTGATCGCCGACGGCACCCCACAAGAGATCGGTGCCAACCCCCTGGTCCGGCAGGCATACCTGGGGGAGAAAGGGATAGCGGGATTTGCTTGAGGTTCGGAGTCTTTCGGTCCATTACGAAGGGGCGCTGGCCCTTCAGGGGGTGTCGCTGCGGGTGGGCGACGGGGAGGCCGTCTCCGTCATCGGGCCCAACGGGGCGGGGAAGACCTCCTTGCTCCGCGCCATTTCGGGGCTGGTCCCCTATGACGGCGATGTGCGGTATGGGGACGTCTCGCTGCGCGGCCTCCGGCCGGATCGGATTCTCCGGACGGGGGTTGTCCACTGCCCAGAGGCCGGAGAGTTGTTCGGCGAGATGAGCGTGGCGGAGAACCTCGAGATGGGCGCCTACACCGTTCGAGACTCCCGCGTTGTCCGGGAGTCTCTCGAACGGGTGCATGTCCTCTTTCCCCGCCTTCTGGAGCGAAAGCGTCAACTGGCGGGCACCTTGAGCGGAGGCGAGCGGCAGATGCTGGCAATCGCACGGAGCCTCATGAGCCGCCCGCATCTCCTCATGATGGACGAGCCATCCCTGGGCCTATCCCCCATGATGCGTGACCGGATTCAGGAGAGCATCCAGCGCATCCACCGGGATTGGCGGGTCTCCATCATCCTGGTGGAGCAGGATTCCTCCTTGGCCCTGGAGGTGGCCGAGCGCATTTATGTGCTGGATGGCGGTCACATTGTGAAGGAAGGCTCCCCCTCGGCCGTCGCCCAGGATCGGACAATCCGCGAGGTGTACCTGGGGGTAAGCTGACGCGCGCGCCGCACGCGATCCGGCGATATAGCGGGGCTTCCCCCTTCCGCCCATGCCCGCCGCTTCAGCCGGCCAGGACCGCCTTGGGAATCATCGCGTGGACCCCTTTGTTTCCATTCACCACCTGGGTGACCCGCAGATCCACGGCCAGGCTGGCCAAGGTGTAGGCGTCGTCGGGAGACAGCCCCGTGCTCCTGAGAAATGCGAGTGCATCCCGGAGAGCGATCTTGGCCGCCTCGTCGAGATCCCGGTGAAACCCCATGGCGATCCAGTGGCTGGGGGTTTCGCCCATCGGCCGCTCGAGCCGCATGTCCTTGCGCACCACGAAGCGTAGTCTCGCCTCGCGCAGCGCAGTTTCGGCGGCCGTGACGTTGACCTCTCCATCCCCCTGGGCCGCGTGGGCGTCCCCCGCGGAGAAAAGGGCCCCTCGAACATTCACGGGCAGGTAGAGGGTCGCCCCCTCACCCAGCTCCTTGTTGTCGATGTTGCCGCCGAAGTAATCAGGAACGCCCGAGGGCCGCCTCTCGCCAGGATGGGGGGCCACCCCCATGATGCCCAGAAACGGCTTCAGGCGGACCCGAATCCCCGGAGCGGGCGACACGGTCATCGTCTCCAGGTCGAATTGCAGCGTCATGATCCGGCCGTTCGGAAATTCCTCGGGCAAGCCCCCTGCTTTGAAGCTGCCGGGCAGGTGATAGTTGACCCCGCCGTCTGCCAGCAACAGCCTCCCAATTCGGACCTCCAGAACGTCTCCAGGCTCGGCCCCGCGGACGAAAATGGGACCCGTAAGTGTGTGCGGGCCCACGCCGCGATCCACATATCCCTGCCGCAGGGCCAGGAGCTCCCCCAGGCTCATCCCGCAGCGAAGCCGCCCGTCCATGAGCATCATGGTGCTGAGAACCACTGTATCCCCCGGGTCGATGCTCAGGACGGGGGAAAGCGCGCTGTCAAAATAGCCGGTATGGACTGTCTGCGGGCCGGCAAATAGCATGTGTTCTGTTGGCCGAGCACCCATGGCAGCTTCCTCCACCATGCGCCGAGTTCGTTCCGCCTCCACCTGCCAGCGCCGTCCATCTCATTCGAAATATGAATATCACGCCCGCCTTCCGGAGCGAACCGCAAAATTAGGGGACGTTGCTTCTTTATTCGCTTTATGCTACGGTGACTCTGCCATGCCGCGCCAGCCGCGCCTCGACGCCCCCGGCGTCCTCCATCACGTGATGGTGAGAGGAATCGAGCGAACGTTCCTCTTTCGGGAAGACACCGACCGCGCGGATTTCGTTGCCCGCCTGGCCGCTCTTGCCGAGAAAGGGGCCCTGATCGTTTATGCCTGGGCCTTGCTTTCCAACCACGTTCACCTGTTAGTCCGCAGCGGTTCGCGCCCCCTGTCCCGGAGCTTGCGCAGTCTTCTCACCGGATACGCCGGGGCGTTCAACCGTCGCCACGGCCGCCGCGGCCACCTAGTCCAAAACCGCTATAAGTCCATCGTCGTCGAGGAGGAGCCCTACCTCCTGGAGCTGGTCCGTTACATTCATTTGAATCCGATTCGGGCGGAGGTCATCCCCGATCTCCATGCGCTCGCCAGCTACCCCTGGACCGGACACACTGCCCTCTTAGGAACGATCCCTCGCCCCTGGCAGGCTACCGAGGCGATCTTGGCCGAATTCGGTCCCACCCTCGGCCACTCTCGCCGGGCCTACCAGGTCTTCGTCGCCGCAGGCATCTCCCTAGGCCGGCGCCCAGAGTTCCAAGGGGGCGGCCTGGTCCGGAGCCTCGGAGGCTGGACCGCCGTCCGGGCCCTTCGCCGGGGGCGAGAGGCGTACCAGGCCGACGAGCGAGTCCTCGGCAGCAGCGCCTTCATCGAGGAGCTGCGCCAGGAGGTAGAGTCTGGCACCCCGTCTCCCACGCGGCGTCTGGATGCGACGGCCCTCGTTGCCCGCGTGTGCGAGGCACTTCGTATCGATCCGGCGATTCTCTCTCAGGGGGGCCGCCGTCCGGCCGTCTGTCGAGCGCGTGAGGGAATTGCCTACCTGGCCATTGAGCGCTTCGGGCTCCCGGGGGTGTTGCTTGCCGCGCCCTTGGGGGTGCGGCCCGTGTCTGTGTACAAGGCTGCCCAGCGCGGGCGCGCCGACAGGGAAAAATGGGACGCGCTGGCGGAATAGGGTCATAAGGATAATAAAGAAGCAACGTCCCCTAAATGAGGGAGGAGGAGATGGGCACACCGGAGGCTCTTGGTAACAGGAGGCTGCGCATTGCCTTTGCTGGGGCGGGGGTGATCAGCGTCTTCCACCTGACCGGCTGGAGGCAGATGGCCAACGTCGAGGTCGTGGCGGTCTGTGACCCGGTCAAGGAGAAGGCGGAGGCCCGCGCGCGCGAGTTCGGGATCCCGCGCGTGTACACCGACTTCTCAGAGATGCTGGACGCAGAGCACCCCGATGCCGTGGACATTGCCACCCCCGTAGCCACGCATGCGCCGCTCACCCGCCTGGCGGCCGACCGGGGCATTCATGTCATGTGCCAGAAGCCGATGACCCCCACGGTCGCCGAGGCCGAGGCCCTCATCGCCGCCGTGGGCGATCGCGTCCGCTTCATGGTGCACGAGAACTTCCGCTACCGCCCCCACTATGTCGAGGTCAAGCGGTGGCTGGCCGAGGGGCGGGTTGGATCGGCTCGGCACGTCCGGCTGGCTGTGCGGGGCGGAAGCATGGTCTCGGCCTCGGGGGAGATCCCCTCGCTCCTCGCGCGCCAGCCCTATCTGCAGGCCTTTCCTCGGATGCTGATCTTCGAGGTCCTCCTCCACCACCTCAACGTCCTGCGCTCCCTGCTCGGTCCCCTCCGCGTGGTGTGGGCGCGCGTCGACAAGGTGAACCAATCCCTCGCCGGCGAGGACGTCGCCCTCATCGCCCTGGAGGGAGGCGAAGGGCTGACCGCCGTCGTGGATGGGAACCTCTCCGCCCCGGGCTACCCGCCCCTGCCGGTGGACCGGCTGGAGATCCTCGGCTTGCGAGGAACCCTGATCTTCGACGTCAACCGTCTCTATCTGGTCGGGCGGGAGAGCGCCGCCGTCGGCTTCGACCTGGCCAAGAACTACCAGGCCTGCTTCACCACCTCGATCGGCGATTTCGTCTCGGGCCTGCGGACCGGCGCGCCCTTCCAGACGGACCGGCTGGATAACCTGGAGAGCCTGCGCCTGATGGAGTCGGCCTACGTCGCCGCGGGGGTGCGATGGTGATTGACAGAACCCCGACGCTATAGCCGAACGGGAACACATCCCATGAAAACACCGCGGCCGCACCGAGAATTCCCGATGCGGCCGCAGCCGTTCCACTCCATCGCCTCCCGACGATCGGCCGGGGCGGCGTTTACTTACAGTACTTCTTGAACCGGTCGTTGATCCGGCCCCAGTGGAGCCCGGCCAGGAAATTGTCGATGTACTTCGCGCGGGCCGGGCCATCCTTGTGGTAGTAGGCGTGCTCGAACACGTCGCAGGCGATCAAGGGAATGCCGCCCCAGATGGCCCCGTACTGGTGCTCGTCCACCAGGACGTTCAGCAGCCGCTGCGACATCAGGCCGTCGTAGACCAGCAGGCCCCATCCGCTCAGCTTGGCTGAGACGGCCGCCGCCTTGAAGTCGGCCTTCCAGGCGTCGAAGCTGCCGAAATCCCGCTCGATGGCCTTGTGGACCTCGGGCCCCTTCTTGGCGTCGCCGTCACCGCCCAGGACCTCCCAGTAGAACGTCGTGCAGCAGGGTCCCGGAGTGGTTCCAGGTAAACCGCCGCTTCAGCTCGCCGATGACGCTGTAGTTGCCGTTGGCCGCTGCCCGGTCGGCCGTCTCCAGCCCCTTCTCGATGTTGTTCAGCGCCGTCACGTACCCCTTGTGGTGGGTATTGTAGTGCCAGTCCGTTGTCTCCGGGCTGACGACGTTGACCAGAAGCTTCTTGGCCTCTTCATCCGAATACGGTCGCGGCTTCAGCTTCCATTCATATGCCATATGCCCCTCCCCTCTCATCTCAAAGTGGTGTCGAAGTCTCCGGTCACGGACGGAATCCCGATCCGGAGGGAGCGGGCTCGTACTGCTGGCCAGCCCCCAGGCCCGTGCCGGGCTGCAGCAGTTCCGGCCGCTGCTTGGCCGCTTCACGCAGCGGGAGCAGCAGCCGGTCCTTGCTGTAGATGAAATCGTCGCGATGGTACGAGGCCAGCTCGAACTCCTTGCCCATGAAGATGGCGTCCTCCGGGCAAGCCTCCTCGCACATGCCGCAGAAAATGCACCGCAGCATGTGGATCTTATACACCTTGGCGTACCGCTCTCCATGCGAGACGCGCCGCTCGTCGGTGTTCTCGGCCGCCTCGATGTAGATGGCGTCCGCAGGGCAAGCCACCGCGCACAGCTCGCAGCCCACGCACCGCTCCAGCCCATCCTCATCCTTCACCAGGAAGTGGCGTCCCCGGTAGCGCGGGGACAGCGGGAGCCGCTGCTCCGGGTAGGCAACGGTGACCGGCTTGCGGAAAACGTGCTTGAGAGTCGTCGCCAGGCCTTTGGCCAGTTCACTGAACATGCACTCTCCTCGAGCGGTGCGCGAGCAGCGGCTCCGCGCTCCGCCGGCATGGATGGGCGGCCCGGCGGCTCAGCCGAGCTTCTTCACTGCTGCGGCCACCTCCTTGTAGTCCGGCTCCACCTTGGGCTCGGGAGCGACCCAGCGGTACCGAATGGTCCCCAATTTGTCGATCACGAACACCGATCGCTTGGCCACGGTGAAGCCCTTCACCCCGGCCAGATCGTTGAAGACCACGTCGTACATTCGGATGGTCTCGCGGCCGATATCCGACAGCAGCGGGAAGTTCAAGCCGTTCTTGGCAGCGAACTCCTTGTTGGCGAACGGCGAGTCCACGCTCACGCCGAGGACGGAGGTATTGGCGCTGCCGAAGTCATTCAGCTGGTCGCGGAAGGTGCACATCTCCTTCTCGCAGACCCCGGTGAAGGCCGCCGGGTAGAACGCCAGGACAACGTTCTTCCCCGCGTAGCTCGCCAGGCTGACCGCCTTCAGATCCGTTCCGACCAGGGTAAAATCCGGGGCTTTCTGTCCAACGTCTGCCGCCATGGTTTGCTCCTTTTTGGGTAAAACAGTTAATCGATTCGAAGTTCTAGGTTCCTAGTTCGAGGTTCATGCGTCGCGGTTCTAGGTTCGAGGTTCTAGGTTTGAGAACCGCCAACATCGAACCGCAGCACCTACAACTGTCATTACTCACGGTTCCGGGTTCGAGGTTCGAGGCTTTTCCCCAACTGCAGCACCTCGAACCGCAGCACGTCGAACCGCAGCACCTAGAACCGTCTTTCCCCGCACCTCGAACCGCCGCACTTAGAACCGCTCTTCCGCGGGCATCCCGTGAAGGGACCAGTCCACCAGTTCCACCGGATGCACCGTGCGGGTTGCCAGCCCCGCCTGACGCAGACCGGCCGCGATCTGCAGCAGGCAGCCGATGTTTCCCGCGGCCACGTAGGAGGCTCCCGTCTCCTGGATGTGGGCCACCTTCCGCTGCAGCAGGCGGCCCGCCATTCCGGTCTGGACCAAATTGTAGATGCCGGCGCTGCCGCAGCAGACGTTGGATTCCGTCAAATCCGCCAGCGTGAGACCCGGGATCTGCGCCAGGATCGCTCGAGGCTCCCTGCGGAGGCGCTGCGCATGGGCCAGGTGGCAGGCCTCGTGATACGCCACGGTGAGCGGCACGGATCCCAGCGCACCGTTCCACATGACCTCGGAGAGAACCTGGGAGATGTCCCGCACCGAGCTGCTGAACTTCTCTGCGCGTGCGCGCCATGCCGGCTCGTCGCGCAAGAGCTCCCCGTACTCCTTCATGGCCGCTCCGCAGCCCGCGGCATTGGCGACGATCAGCTCGACGCAGGCCTGCTCGAATGTTTCGATCAGGGCTTTGGCCAGCTTCCTTCCCTCGCCCGGATCGCCGGCATGCAGGTGCAGCGCCCCGCAGCAGCCCTGGCCCTCGGGTGTGACCACCTCGTAGCCCGCCGCAGCCAGCACGCGGACCGACGCGCGGTTGATGCGGGGCAGCAGGAACCGCTGGGCGCAGCCGGTCATGAAGCCTACCCGTCCGCGGAGCTTCCCCACGGCGGGCGTGACCGGCGGAAGCGGCCGGCGTTCCGCCGAAGAGGGAACGGCCGGCAACAGCGCCTCCATCTGCGCCAGCCGCGACGACAGGAGGGACAGGATCCCGGAGCCCCGAACCGCCCGCGCGATCCCCAGCCGCTGGTACCAGTACAAGAGCGGCACCAGGCGCCCCAGGCGTTCCGGGTACGGCAACAGATGCGCCAGCAGCCAGCGGACCAGACGATCCCCGCCCGGCCGCCGATAATGCTCTTCGACCTGCTCGCGCGCCGCCTCCAGCATCGACCCGTAGGGAACGCCCGACGGGCAGGCCGCCTGGCAGGCCAGGCACCCCAGGCACTGATCCAGGTGCTTGACGATGGCGCCGCTGAAGCCGGCCGTCCCTTCGTCCAGCGCCTGCACCATGCTGATGCGGCCGCGTGGAGAGGCCATCTCCATCCCGGTCACCAGGTACGTGGGGCAGGACGGAAGACACAGGCCGCAGTGCACGCAGTCCTGGAATCCTTTCCAGGACAGGTGGCCGGCGGCGGAGGAGCAGTGCGGCATATCCCCTGCCCCGTTCGCCGCCGTCATTGTCGTCGTTGTCGTCATGGGTCCCGTCGGGTTGTGCAGCGCCGCCGGTCAGATGCGGCCCACGTAGCGGCCTGGATTCAAGATCCCGTTCGGGTCGAAGGCGGCCTTCATGCGCCGCATCACCCCCAGCCATTCGGGGGTCCCTCCCCACACATCGAATCCTTCGAGAGCCTCCGGCGAGGCAGCCTGGACCACCAGAAAGCCGCCCAGACCCTCCACCGCGTCCCTGGCGGCCCGCACGGCCTCGGCAAGCTCGTCGGCGGTTCGCGCGCGGACCTCTCCCCGCAGGCCGCCCGCCGCCACCGTTGCCGCGATGGCCACCTCCCCTTTCCCCCGGCAGGCCTCCTGGATCGCCTGCATGGCCTTGGCGCACTCCGACGGCAGGACGCCTGCGCGCCACACGGCGCGCTGGTCCGTTCCCCCCCGGCCGGCCCAGAACAGGTCGCGGACGCCCTGCCAGGTGCTGTCCCGATTCTCCAGCACCGTCATTCCGACACCGGTCTGCTGGGCGAACTCCGTCAGGACGGCTTCCTGCTGCTCCAGCGCCTCGGCGATGCCCGCACAGGACACCAGCAGCGTCGCACCCTCCCCGGATCCCCCGCAGGCCCGCCAGGCCCCCGCCTCCAGCAGCTCGACCCGGCTCGGCGAAAGATGCGACCCAAGGATCCGGATGGCCAAAGCCTGGCCCGAAGTCAGGTCCGGCAGGTTGAATCGCCATTCCCGTTTCTTGGCCGGCAGCGGGTAGAGACGAAGGGTGGCCTCCAGAATCACCCCCAACGTCCCGCAAGAGCCGAGGTAGAGCTTGGTGATGTCGTAGGCCGTGGCGTTCTTCACCACCTTGGCCCCCGCCCGTGTGAGCGTGCCGTCCGCCAGCATCACCCGGGCGCCCAGCACCAGATCGCGGGCCGTCCCGTAGCGGGTGCGGAGCGGCCCCGAAAGACCCAGGGCCAGGGCGCCTCCCAGGCTGGCCTGCTCTGCCAGCGGCGGGTCCAGAGGCAGAAATTGCCCGCGCTCGCCAAGGAGCCGCTGCAGGTCGCCCAGCCGGATGCCGGCCTGGGCCGTAGCCGTCATGTCGTCGGGCTCGTGCTCCAGCAGCCGGTTCATCCGTCCCAGATCCAGGGCGACGTCGTATCGGCTCGGCGGGTATCCCACCGTCTGGTGGCAGCCGCTCCCCCAGGGAACGATGCCCAGCCGCTCGGCCGCCGCCGCGGCCAGGATCCTGGAGGCCTCCTCCTCGTCCGCGGGAAGCACGGCCAGCCGGGGCGTGGCCGGGCCCAGCCGGTAGCGGACCAGGCCATCCTCTACGACATGCTCCTCTCCGGCGATCTCGCGGAAGGCATCCGCGATCTCGGCGGAGATCGTGCCCCCCTCGGGGTTACGCTCGCGGTACATCATCTGGGAAGATCTTCCCGGGATTGCACAGGCCGGCCGGATCCAGCACCGCCTGTACGCGCCGCATGGCCCGCAGATCCTCCGGGCCGTACATGTAGTGGAGGTACTCCCGCTTCTCCACGCCGATGCCGTGCTCTCCCGTCACGGTGCCCCCGGCCCGGATGCAGCACCGCATGATCTCCTTCTCCGCGGCGAAGGCCCGGTCCAGGTCGCCCGGAATGCTTCGGTCGTAGCAGATCATGGGGTGCACGTTGCCGTCCCCGGCGTGGAAGACGTTGGCCACCAGGACGCCGTGTCGGGCCCCGATCTCGTCGATCTCCCGCAGGACCGCCGGGAGCTTTGTCCGCGGCACCACCGCGTCCTGGATGAAATACTGGCGCGCCATCCGTCCGAACGAGCCGGCGGCCTCCTTCCGGCCTTTCCAGAGCAGCGTCCGCTCCTCCTCCGTCCGGGCGGTCTGCACCTTGAGACACCCGTGCTCGCGACAGACGGCCTCCACCCCCACCGCCTCGGCCTCGATCTCGGACCGCAGGCCCTCCAGCTCGATGAGCAGGACCGCGCCCGCGTCCAGGGGATAGCCGGCGTGGGCGTTGGCCTCCACCGCCTGGATCGTCGGCCGGTCGATCATCTCCATGGCCACGGGGATGATCCCCTGCGCGATGATCTCCGAGACGGCGTTGCTGGCATCCTCCATGGTCCGGAACACGGCCAGGATTGTCTTGACCGCCTCCGGCAGCGGGAGCAGGCGCACCGTCACCTCGGTGCACAGCCCCAGGGTCCCCTCGGAGCCGATGAACACCCCCAGCAGATCGTAGCCGGGCGCGTCCTGCCGCTTTCCGCCCAGCCGCAGGACCTCGCCGTCCGGGAGGACCACCGTGGCCCCCAGGATGTGGTTCGTGGTCGTGCCGTACTTCAGGCAGTGGGGTCCGCCCGCGTTCTCGGCGACGTTCCCCCCGATGGTGCACGCCTGCTGGCTGGCCGGATCCGGCGCATAGAACAGCCCATGGGGCCGAACCGCATTGGTCAGCCAGAGGTTGATGCAGCCCGCCTCCACCGTGGCCATCCGGTTGGGGACGTCAATCTCCAGGATGCGCGTCATCCGCGCCAGCACGATGAGCACCCCGCCAACGACGGGAGTGGCGCCGCCCGAGAGGCCGGTGCCGGCCCCCCGGGGCAGGAACGGGATGCCCTCGGCCTGGCATAGGCGCACCGCGTCCGCCACCTGCCGGGTCGACGTCGGCAGAATCACCAGATCGGGCATGCCGCGGTGGTAGAAGGCGATGGCATCGCTGTCGTACACCCGCAGCTCGTCCGGATCGGAAATCACGGCCTCCGGGCCGACGATCCGCGCCAGGCCCCGGATCAGCCGCGCCCGCTTGTCGGGATCCAGTCCGTTTCCATGCATGCGATCGCTTGCCATCCTTCCGGTCGCCGAGGACGGCGCGCGGACGGACACCAGCCGTCCCCGTCCGCTGTCAGATCCTCGGCCCGCCGGTCGCGTTTGCGGCGTCAGCTCACGACCCAGCTTTCGCCCCGCCGGAACAGGGCGTCCATGTCCCCCGCGCCCTGCTTCTGCCGGACGGCCGCAATCTGGGCGGCAATGCCCGCCTCGTACGCCTGACGATCCTCCACGTGAAAGACGCCGATGGGGGTGGGGCGCTGTAGGTGGGCCAGCATGTAGGACAGGGCGCGATTGTTCTGGTCGTGAACCAAAAGATCCGCCTCGGTCAGACCCGCGCCTAGCGTGACCACCTCCAGGCGGCCGTTCGCGCCCAGCCGGATACCTTTGTCCCGGTTTTTCCCGAAGACCAGCGGCTTGCCGTGCTCGAGCAACAGAACGTTGTCCGCCTTGGTGGTCTTATCGGTCAGCGAGTCCCAGGCGCCGTCGTTGAAGATGTTGCAGTTCTGCAGGATCTCGATGAAGGCGCCCCCCGGATGTTCGTAGGCGCGGCGGAGCATGTCCTGCAAGTGCTTCGCCTCGATGTCGATACTCCGCGCCACGAAGCTGGCGTCCACACCCATGGCTACGGCAATGGGGTTGAACGGGTAGTCGACCGAGCCGAACGGGGTGGACTTGGTGATCTTGCCCTGCTCGGAGGTCGGGGAGTACTGTCCCTTGGTGAGGCCGTAGATGCGATTGTTGAACAGCAGGATCTTGATGCCCACATTCCGGCGGAGGGTGTGGATCAGGTGGTTGCCCCCGATGCTCAGGCCGTCGCCATCCCCCGTCACCACCCACACCGACAGGTCCGGGCGGCAGATCTTGAGGCCGCTGGCGATCGCCGGGGCCCGCCCGTGGATGCCGTGAAATCCGTAGGTGTTCATGTAGTAGGGAAACCGGCTCGAGCAGCCGATCCCCGAGATGAACACGAACTTCTCCCGCGGGAGCCCCAGCTCCGGCATGACCTTCTGCACCTGGGCCAGGATGGAGTAATCCCCACAGCCCGGGCACCAGCGGACATCCTGATCCGATACGAAATCCTTCCGCGTCAACTTGGGGGCCTCGGTGGCCGTCGCCGTGTCGTTCATCCTACCCCTCCAACAGTTCCCGGATCTTGCCGGTGATTTCGGAGACCTTGAAAGGCTGCCCTTGGACCTTGCTCAGGCCGATGGCGCCCACCAGGTACGTGCCCCGCAGGATCATCAAGAGCTGCCCCATGTTCATCTCGGGGACGAGCACCGTTCGGAACCGCCGGAGAATCCCCCCCAGGTCGGGCGGCAGCGGGTTCAGGTACCTGAGATGCACGTGGGACACCCCCTTGCCCTCCCGCCGCAGCTCGTCCATCGCCGCCGCGATGGAGCCGTAGGTGCTTCCCCATCCCACCACCAGCACGTCGCCGCTCTCCGCCCCGCGCACGGTGGTTGGAGGAATATCCTGCGCCACGTTGGCCACCTTGCCGGCCCGGGCCAGCGTCATGCGCTGATGATTCGCGGGCGAGTAGCTGATGTTCCCCGTCAGATCTTCCTTCTCGATTCCGCCCACACGGTGCTCCAGTCCCGGAGTCCCCGGCCGGACCCAGGGGCGCGCCAGGGTTTTCGGATCGCGCAGGTACGGCGAGAAGTCCTCGATCTCGGTCCGGAAGCGGACCGGGATGGACGGGAGATCGGCAAAGCGGGGGACCCGCCACGGCTCGGCCCCGTTGGCCAGGTACCCGTCGGACAGCACGATGACCGGGGTCATGTACTTGATGGCGATGCGGACCGCTTCGTAGGCCGTGGCAAAGCAATCGCCCGGCGTCGACGCGGCCAGGACCGGAAGCGGCGAGTCGCTGTTCCGGCCGAAAATGGCCTGGTAGAGATCGGCCTGCTCCGTCTTGGTGGGCAGCCCCGTGCTGGGGCCGCCCCGCTGGATGTCGCAGATCACCAGGGGCAGCTCGACCATCACCGCCAGATTGATGGCCTCCTGCTTCAAGGCGATCCCGGGGCCGCTGCTGGTGGTGACCCCCAAGCACCCTCCGAAGGACGCCCCCAGGGCCGAGCAGACGCCGGCGATCTCGTCCTCAGCCTGAAAGGTGTACACGCCGAACTGCTTGTATTGCGACAGCTCGTGCAGGATGTCGCTGGCCGGCGTGATGGGGTAGCTCCCCAGGAACAGGGGCAGGCCCGCCTTCTCCGCCCCGGCCAGAAGACCCAGGGCCAGGGCCGAGTTTCCGGTCATGTTGCGATAGGTCCCGGGGGTCAACCGGGCCGGCCTCACCTCGTACTGCACGGAGAACAGCTCGGTGGTTTCGCCGTAATCGTAGCCGGCGCGGAGCACCCGCGCATTCGCCTCGACCAGCTCCGGGGTTTTGCCGAACTTGTCCTGGATCCACTTCACGGTGGGCTCGATCGGCCGGCTGTACAGCCAGGAGCAGAGCCCCAGGGCGAAAAAGTTCTTGCAGCGGGTGGCCACCTTGTTGGACAGCTTGAGGTCGTCGAGGACTCGCAGGGTGATCCCGGTCATGTCCACGACAACCACCCGATACTTCTCGAGGGAGCCGTCCTCCAGGGGATTCGTCGCATATCCGGCCTTTTTCAGGTTGCCCGCGTCGAACCCATCCCGGTCCGCCAACAGGAGACCTCCCGGCTTCAGGTCGCCGATGTTCACCTTCAGCGCGGCCGGATTCATCGCCACCAGGACATCGGGGTTGTCTCCCGGCGTGTAGATATCGATGCCGCTGAAATTGAGCTGGAAGCCGCTCACGCCCGCCAGGGTTCCCGCCGGCGCCCGGATCTCCGCCGGAAAATCCGGCAGCGTCCCGACGTTGTTCCCTGCCAGGGCCGACTCGGTGGTGAACTGCATGCCGGTCAACTGCATTCCGTCACCCGAATCTCCGGCGAATCGGATGACCACACTCTCCCGCTGCTCACGCGGCTTCGCGGCAGCCCCCGCCTCCGACGTTCTCGACACTCATGGCCTTCGCAAACTCCTTTGGGTGCGCCAGGTGCACCCATGCAGGACGCGGCTCGGGGGTTGCCTCACCCCTTGACCTCTGCCACGTCCCTGCAGTTCATCAGACCTAGAAGAAAAGTCATCGATGTCAGTTGTTCCTTATTTATCAGTACGTTCCCACGGAAAGCTCACAAGATCCTTACGACTATTTCGCTCACCCTTGATCTTTTCCTGGAGCAGCATGATGCCGTGGATGAGCTGCTCCGGCCGCGGCGGACACCCCGGCACATACACGTCCACCGGAACGACCTGATCCACCCCCTGGACGATGGTGTACGTGTTGAAGACCCCCCCGCAGGAGGCGCAGGCGCCCATCGCGATAACCCACTTGGGATCGGGCATCTGGTCATAGATCTTCCGCAGGACAGGAGCCATTTTCCGGCTGACCCGCCCCGCGACGATCATCAGATCGGCCTGCCGCGGAGACGCGCGGAACACCTCCGCCCCGAACCGCGCCAGGTCGAACCGAGAAGCCCCGGTCGCCATCATCTCGATTGCACAACACGCCAGGCCGAATGTCGCCGGCCAGATGGAAGAGCGACGGGCCCAGTTCACCACTTTATCCAGGGAGGTGAGCAGAATCCCCCGCTCGAATTCGGCCTCTTCCCTCTCCTGCTCCTGGACGGTCTGTGCGTTTGATTGGACCGCTATCGTGTCGCTGCTCATCGAGCCGCCTTTCCCGATTCCTCCACCCTGAATCCCGGGTGGTCATCACGCCGCCGCGCGTTCACCCCGGACGGCCCGCCCCCTGGTCGATGGCCCGGCCGTCCGGGGTGAAGCCTATCCGAAAATGCCTCGCGCCGCTACGCGGTAAAGCTCTGGCCGCAGCCGCAGCTCCCCTTGGCGTTGGGATTCTTCAGCGCAAACCCGGCCCCCATGAGTCCGTCGACGAAGTCGATCTCGGTCCCGTTGAGATACAGGAAGGACTTCGGGTCCACGACGACCTTTACGCCTTCCGTCTCGAAGACCTGATCGCCGGGCTGGGGAGCATCGAAGACCAGCTGATACTGGAATCCGGAGCAGCCGCCGCCGACGACCCGCACGCGCAGACCCGCTTCGCCCGGAGCCTCCTGGGCCGTCTGGATCCCCTTGATCTTCTCGGCAGCGGTGGGTGTCACTGTGATCATTGCGCAAGTCCTCCTTCGAGTTGTCCGGTTGATGCTGCCACAAAACACCATGCGGTACGGCTCTACTCCCCGCCGGGACGCAGGCGATTGCAGCGATCAGGCTGCGTCAATCAAGGCCTGCATGTGCAGCGGCACCGCCTGCCTCCCCATGATGACAGGGCACTTGCCGCAGACCTCTGGTCCCGGCTCCAGCGAACAGTGGCTGCAGCGATTCAGGATCGTCAGCGTCTCCCGCACCGACTCCTGCATGGCCCGGTACTGCGACATCCGGCTGTCCATCTCGACCAGTTGCTGCCGGAGGATTTGTTGGATCCCGGGGGCGATCTCGGAAGCCGCGCGTCCGCGCTGGCGCTCGTCAAACAGGGCCTTGACCTGCGCCAGGGGGATGTCCAGGTGCTGCAGATTTCGGATCAGATGAAGCTTTCGCAGCTCGTCCTCCTCGTAGAGTCGGAAGCCTCCTTTGGTCCGTCCCGCCGGCGCGATCAGGCCCCGCTCTTCGTAGTAGCGAATGGTCCGGAGCGTGGTCCCGGCCTTCTTGGCCAGGTCCCCGATGCGCATCAGATTCTTGCCGTTTCCGTTGCCCTGACCCATTGAAAATACCCCGAATCAGTCCTGGATTAAAGTAGCAAAACATGACGTAAACGTCAATGTGTTTCCTGCGATATTTCCTGATTATTCGATAGCTGGCAGGCGATCAGGATGCATGGATAAGTTCTTGAGAATACAGTGTCTATTTTTGAATTGGTATTCCTTGACAAAAAGGAGATCACCTGGCTCTGGATTCGAATGCTGGTACATGTTCCGACCGGTCGGTTTTGGCGCAATTGGCAAAGAGCATGGTGCATAGGGCAGTAGGCGCTGAGGCGCAAGGGCGCAGGGGGGCCCCTAATCTCCGGCTAAGAAGTTGAGGGGGATCGCGAATCACGCAGCGGCCCGCAGTGCGCGCGGCCCGCGGGGTTGGCATCGGCCTTGCTTGGTTTCACCCAGTGGGTGCAAACACCACAAGGAGGAGAGCGATGCCCGACACCTCGCCCCGGTTGCCGTTCGAGATCGATGACGCGATCGACCCCACGCTGGTCACGGGCCGGGCCGGGGTCCCGCTCGTGATCGAGCTGTTCCGCCAGCTCGGGGTGGCCCAGGCCGTCGACACCCACGTTGCGGTCAAGCAGCGGCAGCGCGGATTACCCCCCTCGCAGCTCGTGGAGAGTCTCGTCGCGTTGTGGACGAGCGGCGGGGACCGCTGCCAGGACCTCACGACGCTCCGGGAGGATCAGGCCCTGGCCACGCTGCTCGGCTACCCCCTGCCGGCCGCGACCACGGTCCGGGACTTCCTCGAGGCCTTCCACGTGGAGGACGGGCCGCTCTGGGTGGCCGGGCCCGCGGCCACGGTCCCCCTGGAGTCCGCCCCCTTGGCGGGCCTCGGACAGGCGAACCGGACGCTGGTCGCGGGCGTCCAGCGCGGGGCCCGGGCGGCGACGGCCACCCTGGATGTGGACGCGACGCTCGTCGAGAGCCACAAGGACGCGGCGACCGTGGCCTACGACGGGACCCGGGGCTACCAGCCCGTCGTGGTCCTCTGGGCCGAGCACGATGTCATCGTGCACGACCAGTTCCGCGATGGCCAGGTGCCCGCCGGGTGCGGCAACGTGCGCGTCCTCGAACAGGCGGTGGCCAACTTGCCCCAGGGCGTGGACCGCATCTCCCTGCGGGCCGACAGCGCCCTCTACGAGACGGAGGTCCTCCGCTGGTGCGAGGAGAAGAAAATCGCCTACGCGATTAGCGCCGATATGTCCGCGCAGCTCCAGGCCGAGATCCGGCGCCTCCCCGCGGCCGCCTGGCAGCTCGAGCGGGAGGAGCCCGAGGCGATCCGGGCCTGGGCCGAAGTCCCCTACGTCCCCGAGGATGGCGATCACCGGAAGGCGCGGCCGTGCGTTCGCCGCTACCTCGCGGTGCGTATCCAGCGACGCCAGGGGAGCCTCTTCGCCGACGGGAGTAGCGTGCAGTACTTCGCCGTGGTCACCAATCGGCCGGAGGATGGGCTCACGATCCTCCGGTGGCACCGGGAGAAAGCAGGGACCATCGAGCACACCCATCACGTCCTCAAGACCGAGCTGGCGGCCGCCGCGCTGCCCAGTGGGAAGTTCGGGGCGAACGCCGCCTGGTTCCGGCTGAACGTGCTCACCTACAACCTGCTCACCGCGCTCAAGCGGTTGACCTTACCCGGAGATCTCCGGACCGCCCGGCCGAAGCGTCTCCGGTTCCTGCTGTTCAACACCGTCGGGAAGGTCGTCGCGCATGCCCGACGGACGCTCTTGCGGCTCTCGGGCGCCCTGCAGCACGCCTTGCTCGTCCGGGCGCGGCGCAAGATCGCCCGGCTGGCCACCGCTTAGCCGGAGATTAGGGGGGGCTGCCTCCGGCCCGGGTTCCTCCCCGTAGGGGCTCGACCCCGGAGGGAGGGCCTACGGCCCGGAGGGGGGGCGGGGGCGACGGGGCGACAAGGAGAGAGGGCGAGGGGGCGACCCGGAGAGCCGGAGAAGCGGAGTCTCGGAGGAAAAACGCAGGGGTGCAGGGGTGCACCGCTGCGCCCGGGAGCAGGGGTAAAGGTGGAATATAGGACTACTGACCACTGACTACTGCTTACTGGCAATGGCGATCTTTGCGTGAGATCAGGTCCGAGTTCTTTCAAGCAAGGGATCTGAGCTCGCCATCCTATGACGATGTCAGACGCCCGGCTGCCTCGAGGTCGCCGATCTGATCGCCCAACGCCCGCAGCCGGTTGTAGCACTCGCTGATCTCGGTGTGCGGGAGGACGGGGATCGATCTGTCCATCATGTTCAGCCGATCCCCCAGCCCTCGCGCCTCCTTCAGAATCTGGACGGCGCGCTGCCGCTCCTGGTCCGGCGGCAGCCGGTCGAAGAATGCTTCGAGACCGTCCTCGTCGCACCGATCCACCAGCTCCAGGAATGTTGCCCGCTCTTCAGCCGAGAGATTGGACGGGCCCAGGCGCGAGTACACTTTTGTGCGAAATGTTCGAAATCGCAGGTCCGCCATCTATACCTCCAACTCCTTTGGCAGCCGGGTCAAGTTCCGGCAACCCTCTGCCTCCACCACCACCACGTCCTCGATGCGGACTCCCCCGATGCCCGGATAGTACAGCCCGGGCTCGACGGTGACCACCTGACCCGCCTGGAGAATTGTCGGGATCTTGCCCAGGCGGGGCAGCTCGTGCACCTCCAGACCCAGCCCATGCCCCGTCCCGTGGAAGAATCCGCGCATCCGGCCGTTCACCTCGCCCGTCTTGAAGCCGCGGTCCTCCATGGCGGCCTGAACCGCCCGGTGGATCGCCTCTCCATCCTCGCCGGCCCGGATGCGCGCGAACGCCGCCTCCTGTCCTGCCAGCACCGCGCGGTACATCCGCTGCAGGTGCTCCGAGGCGCGGCCTTTCACCACCGTCCGGGTGATGTCGGCAAAGAAACGGCTGGCGGAGTCCTGCGGGAAGACATCGATGATGATCGTCTCCTCCGGCCGCAGCGGCCCGCTGCCCTCGTTATGCGGATCGCAGCCATCCTCGCCGCAGGCCACGATGGTATGCTGCGCAACCAGACCCTCCTCCAAGAGCCGTGCCGCGATGAACCGCTTGACGGTCTCGGAGGTGAGCGGTTTTTCCCGCCACCACAGGATCCCGTCGCGAATCTCGGCGGCGCGGATTACCCCGATGGCGGCCTCTAGCGCCGCCTCCGTGCGTCGCATGGCCTGAGCAATGGCCTCGACCTCCGTCTCCGTCTTGACCATCCGCTCTTCGATGAAGGGCTCGCGTTTGACCGTCAGGGCAAAGCCGCGCCCCCGCAGCCCGTCGCCGTACTCGAGAGGAAAGGTGCCGGGAACCTCCAGGCGGCGGATGCCGCGATCTTTCAGCAGCTCGGCGAGTGAATCCAAAAGCCCGGGGCGCTCGACTCCCGCCTGCTTGGCTCGCTCTTCATAGACGCGGATCGGCAGCACCGTGCTTACGGCAGCCCGCGCGCGCGCCCGATCCAGTTCCAGGTCCGACATCAGAAGGATCTTCTCCGACCCATGCCAGAGAAAGACAAAGGCATCGGGGGCCAGGAAACGAGTGGCGTAGTACAGGTTCGCGTCTGCCTCGCTGGCGGCGATGATCAGCCGCGCGTCAGGCGCTGTTCCAGGGTCGATGTTCATGGGTGGCAGACCACGGTTCGAGGTTCGACGTTCTAGGTTCGAGGTTTGAAAACCGCCAACTTCAAACCACAGTACTTACTGTCCCACCCTGGGTGCTTGATATCATAATCATATATCACAGCCCTTGCGGGCGACCCGAGAGACTGGACCCGCGGCTCGGCCGGTTTCGGGACGCCGTGGCTACGGATGCATCGTACTCAGCAATCCGGCCCCGCCCACGGCGCGTCGCGCCCTTCCGAGGGCGGCGGCGCCCGGGTACCCGGCCGGGCACCCTCTGGGTGGGCTGGGTGCAGGCCGAGCGGCTCTCGACGGGTCCCAAGGCTCGGAGGGCCGGCCGCGAGGGCGGTCGACCCAACACACAATCCTTATGGACGGGACACGAGAACCATATCCCCTACGCCTGATGCATCGTCATAGGCTCGAGGAGGGGGGTCCCCGAGCGAAAGCGGCCTACGCCGAGCGGACTGATATCGATGCTCGGACATCCGGTCAAGAGCAGCTCGGCCATCATCTTGCCCGTGGCAGGGCCGTGCATGAAACCGTGTCCGCTGTAGCCCGCGGCCACATAGAATCCCTGGATCTCCGGCACCGCTCCCAGGATGGCATTGTTATCGGGGCTGATCTCGTACGAGCCGGCCCAGCCACGGTTGATCTCCGCCGATTCCAGGAGGGGAAGTCGCACCAGAGCCGTGGCCACGCTCTCGGCCAGGTGGTCCCAGTCTACATTGGTGTTGAATGTGCTCTCCACGTCCTTCGGCCCGGAGAACAGGCAGCCGCCCATGTCGCCCCGGAAGTACCAGTTGCGATGGTAGTCGATCGTGACTGGGGGCTCCGTCGCGAACGCGGGCACGGGGTGGGTGGTGAAGATCTGCCGCCGGAAGGGCTTGATTGGAATGTCCACCCCCGCCATCTCCCCCACCAGACCTGCCGCCGCTCCTGCGGCATTCACCACGACCGGCGCATGGATGGGCCCGTCGGCGGTTTCGACTCCCATCATCAGCCCGCTCGATTGGAGCACCCCGGTGACCGCCCGCCGCTCGTGAATCTTGACCCCGAGCCGGCGCGCCGCCGCCGCATAGCCCATCGTCACTTCGTACGGAGCGGCATACCCGTCGGTCGGACAATGGGCCCCGCCGATGATCCCGTCCACTTGGAGATAGGGGACAAGCCTCTTGATCTCATCCACCCAGACGATCCGCACGGCAATACCATAGCGCTTTTGCAAGGCCGCGTTCGCTTGGAACAACTCCATCTCTTGCGGGGTGGTGGCCATGAAGAGATAGCCCACCTGGTGAAAGCCTGGATCCACTTCCAATTCTTCGGGCATCCGGCGGAACAGCTTCAGGCTCTCCAGGGAGAGGCGGATGTTTACTTCGGTGGCAAATTGCTGTCGGATCCCGCCTGCGGACTTCCCCGTAGAGCCGGAGCAGATGAGGTCCTTGTCCAGCACCACGACCTTGGGATTCCCCAGCGTGGCCAGGTGGTAGGCAATGCTGCAGCCCACGATTCCCGCACCAATGATGACGATATCGGCTGTTTCTGCCATGCTGCACGCGAAATGTGAATCGGGATACACAAATGCCCGCGCGACGACCGCCGGGAAAAATACGGGGCGAGCACGGGCAGAGAATCGAAACGCTTAGCCGTCTCCGCCGATTACGGCGAGTAACTCTATCCTCCACGCAAGAGCGGTGTCAAGGCAAAGGTTAGCTTCGCAGTTCGAGGTTCGAAGTTCTAGGTCCGAGGTTGGAAAACCGCAGCACTTCGAACTATTTCTAACCGCCGTACTTCGCACCGTCCTGAATCACGGTTCGACGTTCGAAAACCGCAGCACGTCGAACCGTCTTCCCCTTAAGGAAGACTCGTCTCCCCCATCAGGAACCGGTCCACGCCCTTGGCGGTCTCCCGGCCCTCGTGGATGGCCCACACGATCAGTGACTGGCCCCGCGCCATGTCGCCCGCCGCGAACACGCCGGGCACGCTCGTCATCTTGTTCTCGTCGACGGCCACGTTCCCGCGTGGGGTGATCTCCACCTCGAGCTGCGCCAGGACGCCGTCCCGCTCCGGGCCCAGGAAGCCCATCGCCAGAAGCACCAGGTCGGTTTCGATCTCGAAGGCGCTGCCCGGGACCTCCCGCATCCGCTGTCCCACGTTCCCGTCGGGGACGAACTCGACGCGCATGGCGTGCAGGCGCTCCACCCTGCCGCTGCCGGAGAACCGGGTCGTGGAGATGCAAAAGTCGCGCGTCCCGCCCTCCTCGTGGGCCGAGGAGGTGCGCAGGATATTCGGCCACAGCGGCCAGGGATTGTCGAGCGCCCGCTCTGCGGGCGGGGCCGGCAGCAGTTCCAGCTGGTGCACCGAAAGCGCCCCCTGCCGGTGCGCCGTCCCCAGGCAGTCGGCCCCCGTGTCGCCGCCGCCGATGATCACCACCCGCTTCCCCTCCGCGCTGATGAATCGCTCTTCCGGAATGGGATCGCCCAGGCAGCGCCGGTTCTGCAGGGGCAGGTAGTCCATGGCGAAGTGGATCCCGTCCAGCTCGCGGCCGGGAGCCTTCAGGTCGCGCGGCAGCGTGGCGCCGCCGGCCAGCAGGATAGCGTCAAAGGTCCGACGCAGGGCCTCCACCGGAATATTCTTCCCCACGTCGGCATTGGTCCGAAACGCTATGCCCTCCTGCGACAAGAGGTGCAGGCGGCGATCCAGGACGCGCTTCTCCATCTTGAACTCGGGGATCCCATAGCGCAGCAATCCCCCGATCCGGTCCGCCCGTTCGAACACCGTCACCCAGTGGCCGGCCCGGTTGAGCTGCTGGGCCGCCGCCAGCCCGGCCGGCCCGGACCCCACGACCGCCACGCGCTTGCCGGTGCGGACCAGCGGAGGCTCGGGCGCGATCCAGCCCTCGCGAAAGGCGTGGTCGATGATCTCCAGCTCGATCTGCTTGATCGTCACCGCCGGCTGGCCGATCCCCAGGACGCAGGATCCCTCGCACGGGGCGGGGCACAGGCGTCCCGTGAACTCGGGGAAGTTATTGGTGGCGTGCAGGCGGTCCAGCGCCTCCCGCCAGCGGTTCTTGAAGACCATGTCGTTCCAGTCCGGGATGATGTTGCCCAGCGGGCAGCCCCGGTGGCAGAACGGAACGCCGCAGTCCATGCAGCGGGCGGCTTGCAGCCGGAGCTTCTCCTTGGGGAAGTCCTGGTAGACCTCCCGCCAGTCCTTGATGCGCTCTTCGACCGGCCGGCGCTCGGCCGTCTCGCGCGTATATTCCATGAAACCGGTCGACTTACCCATTGCGCACCCCCAACAGCTCCTGCCAGGTCGCCTCCCGCCCTTCCTCCCTTGCCTTGGCCTGGGCGGCCAGCACCCGACGGTAGTCCCGCGGCATGATGCGGACGAACTTCGGCAGCATCCGCTCCCAGTTGGCCAGCACCTTCTTGCCCCGGCTGCTGTGCGTCTGCTCCGCGTGCTTGCGGACGAGGTCCCACACCAGCTGCACATCCTCCGGGTCGTCCAGCGGCTCCAGGTCCACCATCTCCTGGTTGCAGCGTCGGTGGAAATCCCCTTCCTCGTCCAGGACGTAGGCCACGCCGCCGCTCATCCCCGCCGCGAAATTTCGCCCGGTCCGGCCCAGGACCACCACTCGGCCGCCGGTCATGTACTCGCACCCGTGATCCCCCACCCCCTCGACCACGGCGTGGGCGCCGCTGTTCCGGACGCCGAACCGCTCGCCGGCCATGCCCCGGAAGAATGCCTCGCCGGATGTGGCCCCGTACAGGACGACGTTGCCCGCCAGGATGTTCTCCTCGGCCACGAAGGTGGCCGCGGCCGGCGGGAAGACGATGATCCGGCCGCCCGACAGGCCCTTCCCCAGGTAGTCGTTGGCGTCCCCCTCGAGGGTGAGGGTGATCCCGCGTGGGACGAAGGCGCCGAAGCTCTGGCCGGCCGACCCGCTGAATTTGACCCTGATGGTGTCGTCCGGGAGGCCCCGGCCGCCGTACCGCTTGGTCACGTGGTAGCCCAGGATGGTCCCCACCGTCCGGTTGGTGTTCCGGATTGGCAGCTCCAGCGACACGGGCGTTCCGTGCCCCAACGCCTCCCGGCACAGCGGAACGAGCTGATTATCCAGCGCGTTGTCCAGGCCGTGATCCTGCGGCTGGACCCTGCGGACGGCCACGTGCGGCGGCGCCTGGGGCTGCATCAGGATCTTGGAGAAGTCCAGCCCCTGGGCCTTCCAGTGGTCGACCGCCTTCCGCACGTCCAGGCGGTCCACCCGGCCGATCATTTCGTCCATCGTCCGGAAGCCCAGCTTGGCCATCAGCTCGCGCACCTCTTCCGCGATGAAGTGGAAGAAGTTCACCACGTGCTCGGGCTTGCCGGTGAAGCGCTTGCGCAGCTCGGGGTTCTGCGTGGCCACCCCCACCGGGCAGGTGTCCAGGTGGCAGACCCGCATCATCACGCAGCCCATGACCACCAGGGGCGCGGTGGCGAACCCAAACTCCTCGGCGCCCAGGAGGGCCGCCACCACCACGTCGCGGCCGGTCTTCAGCTGCCCGTCGGTCTGCACGACGATCCGCCCCCGCAGATCGTTCATGACCAGGGTCTGCTGGGTCTCGGCCAGCCCCAGCTCCCACGGAATGCCGGAGTGCTTGATGCTGGTGAGGGGCGACGCCCCCGTGCCGCCGTCGTGGCCGCTGATCAGGACCACGTCGGCGTGGGCCTTCGAGACCCCGGCGGCCACCGTCCCCACGCCCACCTCGGCCACCAGCTTGACGCTCACCCGCGCCGCGGGGTTGGAGTTCTTCAGGTCGTAGATGAGCTGGGCCAAATCCTCGATGGAGTAGATGTCGTGGTGCGGCGGCGGCGAGATCAGCTGCACGCCCGGTGTGGAGAAGCGCACCTTGGCGATCCAGGGGTAGACCTTCTGGCCGGGGAGCTGCCCGCCCTCCCCCGGCTTGGCCCCTTGGGCCATCTTGATCTGCAGCTCTTCGGCGTTGACCAGGTACTCGCTGGTCACGCCGAAGCGGCCCGACGCCACCTGCTTGACCGCGCTACGGCGCCAGTCGCCGTTCGCGTCCCGCGCGAACCGCGCCGGGTCCTCGCCGCCCTCCCCCGTGTTGCTCCTGCCCCCCAGCCGGTTCATGGCGATGGCCAGGGTCTCGTGCGCCTCCTGGCTGATGGAGCCGTAGGACATCGCGCCGGTGGCAAAGCGCTTGACGATGGCCTCCACCGGCTCGACCTCCTCGAGCGGGATCGGCTGCTCCGCGAATTGCAGCTCCAGCAGGCCGCGGAGGGTGGCCAGGCGCCGGCTCTGGTCGTTGACGAGCTGGCTGTATTCCTTGAAAACGGTGTACTGGCCGGTCCGCGTGGCGTGCTGCAGCTTGAAGATGGTGTCGGGATTGAAGAGGTGGTACTCGCCGTCCTGCCGCCACTGGTACTCGCCGCCCCACTCCAGGTCGGGCTTCTGCACCAGGCGGGCGGGGAAGGCCCGCCGGTGCCGCCGCAGCGTCTCCTCGGCGATGACGTCCATTCCGACGCCGCCGACGCGCGAGGCGGTCCAGGTGAAGTAGGTGTCCACGAAGGCCTTGTCCAGGCCGATGGCCTCGAAGATCTGCGCGCCGCAGTAGCTCTGGATGGTGGAGATCCCCATCTTGGACATGACCTTGAGGATCCCCTTGTTCAGGGCCTTGATGTAGTTCTTGACCGCCTTGGCGTGGTCGACATCCGGCGGCAGCATCCCCTGCCGGATCATGTCGTCCAAGGTCTCGAAGGCCAGGTAGGGGTTGATGGCGCCCGCGCCGTACCCCATGAGCAGCGCCGCGTGATGGACCTCCCGCACCTCGCCGGTCTCGATGATCAGCCCCACCTTCGTCCGCGTGCCCTGCCGCACCAGGTGGTGGTGGACGCCGGCCGTGGCCAGCAGGGCCGGGATGGGGGCGTTCTCCAGGTCCACGCCGCGGTCCGACAGAATCAGCAAGGTGTAGCCGCGCTCGATGGCCTGGCTGGCCTTCCGGCATAGCTCGTCCAACGCCCGCGCCAGGCCGTCGCTCCCCTGCGCGGCCGGGAACAGCATCGGCAGCGTGGCGCAGCGGAAGCCGCCCACGGTGATGTGGCGCAGCTTGGCCAGCTCGTGGTTGTCCAGGATCGGGTAGGCAATCGTGATCTGATGACAGCTCTCCGGCTCGGCCTTCAGCAGGTTGCGCTCGGGGCCGACCGTGCTCTCCATGGAGGTGACCAGCTCTTCCCGGATGGCGTCCAGCGGCGGGTTGGTGACCTGGGCGAAGAGTTGCTTGAAATAGTCGTACAGCATCCGCGGCCAGTTGGACAGGACGGCCAGCGAGGTGTCCGTGCCCATGGAGCCCACCGGCTCCTGGCCGTTGACCGCCATGGGGGCCATGAGGATCCTGAGATCCTCATGGGTGTAGCCGAAGGCCTGCTGGCGCCGCAGCACCGTCTCGTGGTCGGGCTCCGCCACGGGGGCCGCCGGCACGTCCTTCAGGGACAGCATGTGCTGGCGCAGCCACTCGGCGTACGGCTTCTCGGTGGCGATGGTGTGCTTCAGCTCGGCGTCGTCGATGATCCGCCCCTGGGCCGTGTCCACCAGGAACATCCGGCCGGGGTGCAGCCGCTCCTTCAGCAGGATGTCCTCGGCCGGGATGTCTAGGACCCCCACCTCGGACGCCATCACGACCAGACCGTCCTTGGTGACGTAATAGCGCGACGGGCGCAGGCCGTTCCGGTCCAGGACCGCCCCGATTACCGTGCCGTCGGTGAAGGCGATGGAGGCGGGGCCGTCCCACGGCTCCATCAGGCAGGAGTGGTACTCGTAGAAGGCCCGCTTCTCCCGGCTCATGCTCTCGTGGCCGCTCCACGCCTCGGGGATCAGCATCATGACCGCGTGCGGCAGCGAGCGGCCGCACATCACCAGCATCTCCAGGGTGTTGTCCAGCATGGCCGAGTCGCTGCCACCCTCCCGGATGACGGGCAGCAGGTCCGTGATCCGGTCGCCGAACAGCTCGGACTCGAACAGCCGCTCGCGGGCGTGCATCCAGTTGATGTTCCCGCGCAGCGTGTTGATCTCCCCGTTGTGGGCCAGGTAGCGGAACGGATGGGCCAGCGACCAGGTGGGGAACGTGTTGGTGCTGAACCGCTGGTGGACAAGGGCCAGCGCGCTCTCCACGGCCGGGTCGGTCACGTCCGGGAAGTAGGTCTCGATCTGGTCGGCCGAGAGCATCCCCTTGTAGACGATGGTGTTGCAGGACAGGCTGCCGACGTAGAAGAAGTGGCGCTGCTTGAGGCCGGAGGTCTGGACGCCGTTCTCCACCCGCTTGCGGATGAGGAACAGGATCCGCTCGAAGTGGGCGGCGTCGCGGATGGTGCCGCCCCGGCCGATGAACACTTGGCGGAACACCGGCTCGCCCCGCTTGGCCGTCTCGCCGATGGGGCTGTTGTCGGTGCGGACATCGCGCCAGCCCAGGGGGACCTGGCCCTCCTCCCGCGCGATCCGGTCGAACAGCGCCTGGCATGCGAAGCGCTCGGTGGGATCGGTCGGCAGGGAGACCATGCCAACGGCGTAGTGCTGGGGCGGAGGCAGCTCGATCCCGATCCGCCGGCATTCGCGGCGCAGAAACGCGTCGGGCAGCTGGAGCAGGATGCCGGCCCCGTCTCCGGTGTTCTTCTCGCAGCCGCAGGCCCCCCGGTGGAGGAGATTCTTCAGGACGGTGAGCGCCTTGGCGACGATCTCATGGGACTTCCGCCCCTTGATATCGACCACGAAGCCGACCCCGCAGCTGTCGTGCTCGTACCGCGGGTCGTAGAGTCCCTGCGCCTCCGGCATCCCGATCTCCCACTCGCCCTTTCGCGCCCTCTCTCTCCCTCGCCCCTGCTCCTCAGCGCCCCTGCTCTCCACCTTACATCCCTCCCAAATCCGACGTCTCACGCCAAGAATGCCATTTCTCAATTTCGAATTTCGAACTTCGAAATTCGAATTCTCCTGGTCGCCCCCTCGCCTTGTCGCCCGCTCGCCCCTGCCCCCCCTCCGGGCCGTAGGCCCTCTCGGGCTGCGGGCAGCTCCCCTGCGCCCCTGCAGCTCTCTGCCCTTGAGTGGCCGCAATTTGCCAGGAAGAGACCCGGGTGTCAAGATAAGTTACGCCAAATGTTGAATATACTTTGCATAAGTTTTACTTATTTAGTATGCTCTAGCAGATGGCCGTTCCCGTGCCGCGAGGAAAGATTGGAATCTGCTCTCACGCCAAGATCGCCATTGCCAGTGTGCAGAAGGCAGCGGTCAGTGGTCAGCCTCCAGCCCGGGTTCCTCCCCGTAGGGGCTCCACCCCGGAGGGAGGGCCTACGGCCCGGAGGGTGGTCAGTGGTCCTGCATTCCACCTGCGCCTCTGCGCCTCCTCGCCTCTTCGCTCTATGCACCATGCTCTTTGCCCCCTTTCGCCCCCTCTCCCCCTGCGCCTTGTCGCCCCCTCGCCCAGGCTGCTCAAAAAGGCCCAGGTGCAAGGCGCCGCGCGATCCGCGGGGTGCCCACTGGAGGTGGGTCGGAGGCGTACTTAGCACGTACGTCGCAGCACCGCGGGAACGCGCGGGTACCCGGCCGTAGGCTGGGTGTCCGCAGATGGGCCTTTTTCAGCAGACTGCTAGGAGGTGGCCATGAACCTTGAGACCCTCAAGCTCTACTGTGACATCGTTCGGCTGCGCAGCTTCTCGCAAGGTGCAACGGCCAACAAGATCTCGCAGTCCGCCGCCACCCAGGCCATCCAGCAGCTCGAGAGCGAGCTCGACGTCCGGCTGATCGACCGCACCAAACGGCCGTTCATGCTAACATCCGAGGGCCAGACCTTCTATGACGGCGTCTTCGTGCTCCTCGAGAGCTATGAAAAGGTCCGCACGGCCATCGCCTCCAGCCGGACGCAGATGACCGGGATCGTCCGGGTCGCCGCCATCTACTCCGTCGGCATCCACATCATGAGCGACCACATGCAGCGTTTCATGTCCCTCTACCCCCAGGCCAAGGTGCGGCTGGAGTACCTCCATCCCCACCGGGTCGTCGAGGCCGTCTTGAACGACGAGGCGGACCTGGGCCTGCTCTCCTACCCCCCGGCGAACCGCTCGCTCACCATCCTTCCCTGGCGCTCCGAGACCATGGTCTTCGTCTGCCACCCGTCCCACCGCTTGGCCCGGCGCAGGATTATCGGCGCGGCCGATCTCAACAACCAGAACTTCGTCGCCTTCGATGCCAACCTCAGAATCCGGAAGGCCATCGACCGCGCCCTGCACCAGCACGACGCCAGGGTCACCGTCGTCATGGAGTTCGACAACATCGAGACCATCAAGCAAGCCATCGGCGTGGGGGCCGGCGTGAGCATCCTGCCGCAACCCACCATTCTGAAAGAGGTAGCCAACCGCACCCTGGCGTCGGTCCCGATGGCTATCCCCGGCATGGTCCGCCCCCTCGGCATCATCCACCGCCGGGGCAAGATCCTGACCCCCACCATCAACCGCTTCCTGGAGCTCCTCCGCCAACCCGATCAGGCCCCCGGCGACTAGCCCAGCGCTGAGCTCGCCAATCTCGCGATATTGGGAAACGGGGTGTCGGTGAACCGGTGAGGCGGGGCTGCCATGGGCCTCGAACCTGATCTCACGCAAAGATCGCCAAGAAGAACCCCTTGTTGTTCCGGACTTTAGATCCGAACCTATCCCTGCCCGACTTTGCGACCTTTGCGTGCTTAGCGTGAGAATATTCCGAGTTGCTCGCTATGATCGTCAAACTTGCGATAGTGGGAAACGGCGAACCGGAGTGTCGGGGAACCGGTGAGGCGGAGAACCGCGGAACTGAAGGCGGGGGCGAGTGGTCAGTAGCGTGAGGAAAGCCCCGATCCTGTTCTCACGCAAAGATCGCCAAGACAAGCTTTTCATTTCGAAATTCGAACTTCGAAATTCGAATTTTCCCCCGCGCCCTTTGCGTGAGAAATCCGAGCCCTGTCCCACGCCAAGATCGGCAAGTCAGGCTTTTCAATTTCGAATTCTCTTCCATCATCTTTCGTATGCCCGGCTTCGATGGTCGGCAGCAATCAGAAGTACGAGGCCTTCTTCCTCATCGATTTCGTAGAAAAATCGCCAAGCGCCAACGCGGTATCGCCAGGTGGGCGGATCCCAGTTCTTGAGCCGCTTGATGTTAGGGCCAAAGTGGGGCTCGTCTCGGAGGCGGGGATATACCGATTCCTGGAGTTTCTCATCGAGGCGGCCGAGACCGGATTGGCCGAGTTGAGCCAGATCCTCCCGGAAGGTCGCCGTCTCGAAAATCCGGTACCTAGCCAACCAGCCTGCCTTTCCTCCGCCTCGCCTCTTGGGACCCCCGCTTCAGGCGCTCCACCAGCCGGTCGTTTGCGAGGATCTCTGCCATTTCTGTGTCATCCACGAAGTTGTGTTCCTGGATGTGGGTCTTGACGGCGTTCTCGATGAAGTTGGCCACCGAGCGGTTCTCGGCCTTCGCCCGTTTAGCGAAAGCAGCGTACGTCTCATCATCCACGCGAATGCTCAAGGTTTTTGGCACGGACACCGCCTCCTTCACCTGCTATTCAATTTTATTCTATATGCTTCACTTTGATGCGTCAAGCATACAATAGCGCGAACCGGTGAACCGGGGCAGGGGCAGTAGTCAGTAGTCGGTGGTCAGTAGTCCTGTATCCCATCTTCGCCCCTGCGCGTCTTCGCGTCTGCGCCCTTTTCTCCGGCTCACCGGCTCACCGGTTCGCCCTGTCGCCGCCTCTCCCCCTCTCCCCTTCGCCCCCTCACCCCCTCACGCTCGCTTCCCGCAGCCGGCGCTCTGCGCGAGACGCGTCGCGCCAGAACAGGAACACGAGGCCCTGGAGGAGGGAGAGAACCAGCAGGGAGACGTCATTGCCGAGGTACAGTGAGATGAATTGATGCGTAACGAGGCGGCCGACCAGCCCGATCACCACTCCGGCGGCCACGTTGATCGCGAAGAATACGATCGTCATGCCGACGCACTCGAGCATCCTTCCGACAGCGTAACGGACCGTGGCCGCCGAACGCCCCAGGACTACCCTCCCAGCCAGGTACGCCGCGACCGATGTCAACACCGCCAGAACCAAGACGAAGTATTGTTCCATGCCATTCGCCTCGCGTGAGTTTGGGTCCGGAACTTCATCTGCCCCGAATCTCCCCCCGACTTCGTGCCGTCAGGTAAAAATCACTGACAAATCGAGGTCCTCGGGATTGCCCCGAGCCCGCTGGGCCCGCGGGCCAGCCGGTTTCGGGACGCCGTGGCCTCCCAGGCACCGATGCTCGCCTGGACGCAACGTCCACGGCGCGACGCGCCCTTCCGAGGGCGGCGGCGCCGGAGCAAGGCTGGCCGGTATTCGACGAGGCCCCAGGCGGGAGAGGGGCAGTCCCGAGGACCGGTGAAATTGATCGCGGACTCCCGATACGGCCCACCTCAGCTCAGATATATCCGGCAATGCGGTAATAGAGCCGACCCACGATCTCCTGGAAGATCTTCCGCGTCAGCTTCAAGCGGCCTTCGGGACCGTCCGCCGCTTCGAACTCTTCATCGGACGGCGCGGGACACACCTCGAATCCGGCCCGGGCGAACAGTGCGCGGGCGCGGAGCATATGCTCTGAGGCGGTTACCAGAAGGATCTTCTTGATTCCGCGAGGACTCAACAGCGCATAGATCCGGCTGGCCTCCTCGCGTGTCGTGAATGCGTTCGACACTTCGATGATTGCGCCGGGCGGAATCCCCATATCCTGAGCCATCCTGTCACGGACCGAGGCCTCCGACGGTCCCCGCCGGGGGGGCGGGCCCGAGACTACCAGCAGCGGCGCATACCCCTTCCGGAAGAGCACGAGTCCGTACAGCAGTCGCCGCAGGGACTCCTCGCTCAATTGGCCGGCCTCGGCGCCCGCCCCCAGGACGATGACCGCCCCGGCCGGTTGGATCTGCGGCATCACGGCCAGCCGGTAGGCCAGGATGTTTGACAGAGGCGTGAATGCCGCCACCAGGAAGCCCGCCACCCCCACCAGCCCCAGCACCTTCACTATCCGCCTCCAAGTCATTTGCTTTTCCCTAAGTCGCCTTCCATCCCCACCGTCACTCGCCGTCTTCCCCTCAGGCACAAATCTGACATCTCACGCCAAGACCGCCATTTCCGGTACGCAGTAGTCAGTGGTCCTGGATTCCACCCTCGCCCCCTCACCCCCTCGCCCATGCGCCTCTGCGCTCTTTTCTTCGGTTCCCCCCTTCTCCGTCTCCCGTCTCCTCTCCGTGTCTCCCCCACAGCCCCTCGCTACAACCGAACCACCCGGATGCCCATCTTCCTTGCCGCGCGGGCGAGCTTCGCGTCCAGCGTCGCGAGCTCGAACCCCCTTCGCTGAGCTAGCTCCAGATAGGCTGCATCGTACGCGGAGAGGCCATGCTCTCGCGCCAGATTGTGCAATCGCCAGAACGTCATCGGGCATCAGTACGACGTCCGTTTGAATCGGCAGCATGCCGAACAACTCGGTAATCCGCCGGCCGTCCAGATCGGACAATCGCCCGCGCCGCTGGGCCATCGTCAGTCCATTGGCAAGCTCGTACCACCACAACGCAGGAACCCAAAATGGATTCCCCACTGAGGTGCGTGCCAGCAGACGATCTGCGACTTCCATTGAAGGGTGGCCAAGGTTTTAGGCATAAAGCGGCCACGAAAATCGCTAACGTGCTGATTTTGTTGATGGGTAATTGGGCGCTGGATTTCGGAGAAATAGGCATAACGTGGACGTGGGTCGAAATCGCAGCCATAACGTGGCCATGAGTCTGCCAACATCTTTCTGGCGTGAGTGTGCGCCGCCCTGAGATCATGGGGTGAGGTGCGGCCGACGGGTGCCGGTCGACTGCGAGCACGCCTTGGGTGTGCGATTCGGAAGCACTACTTCCTCGTCAGAAAAGGACGATCGAACTGAGTTGGAGAGACTCCGCTTGGGTCAAGGCGTAAGACATCCCCTGGAGGAACGCGACCTCCAGTCACGAGCTCAATGCTCAAGGGTTCCTTTGCGGGTGCGCGAGTGGCCGCAACCAGCGGGGAGCCGGCTCCCGTATCTCGATGACCTTTCCATCTTCGAAGCGGGCAACGAGCCGGTACGGCGATCCCAGATCATCATTATCATACACCCAAACGTGGGGCAGCTCTGCGATGGCGGCCGTGAGATTGCTGAGCGTTCGGGGAAAGCGCGACTGAAGCTTCTCCGCGGGAACATCGTGACCGCCTCTGCTCACGCGCATCGCCACGCGCTCTTCCGACACCTTGGGCCCGCTGATCCCGATGAAGATGAGCACCACGGTGTACCCGGCCTCCACGGCTTCTCGGAGGAATTTCCGCTTCTCTCCCACCGGATCCGAAAACACGGTCTCGAAAACAAAGCTCTCCCGCTGGGTGACCAGTTCCCGGCGGACGGCATCCGCCAATTGAACCGCGGTAGCCGGATCGACATTCAGGTCACGGGCCAGGACATCCGCATTGATCAGCCGCAACCCTGTCGGTTGGAGGTGGGCATAATAGAAGCTTGACTTACCCGCCCCGTTAGGCCCCGCCAGGGCCACGATGCTCGGGCGCTGGTCCAGGTAGGGGGGCAGCAATTTCACCGCTTCGCCGTGGCGGCGTGCGACGTTCTCCGCCCGGCGGGAGCTTTCTTCATCGGCCTGAATTCCCGATGAACGAACCGCCCGAGGGTTCGCTGGCCGGTCGCGTCGATCCGAACCAGGAGGCCCGGTGCCCCCAGCGCGGGCTCGTAATGCGGGTCCGGCTCGCTCTCGAGGTAGGCCTGGAGTCGCTTTCGCCCCTCGGAGGTCTCGACGGCGGCGAGGCATTCCGATAAGGGCGTCCTCGCGCCTGCCCGAGCCAACGCCATCGCGTGGACGCCTTGCAGGAGCGGCTCGATGGCGCGACCCAGCCGCGCCCAGTACTCGATCTGGCCTGCAAGCGAGCGTTCGGCCGCTTCGCTAGCGAGCCGCGCATCCAGTACCAAGCTCGTCGAAAGTTTGACTGGCTGACTCATCAACTCTCCCTCCCTGGCTTTTCAACATGGGATATGCTCATCTCTACTGTAGAGTAGCATTTTGCTACCTCAATGTCAAAATGTCCTTTCTCCCGTCTCGTTGCCTCCGTCCTGTTCCTACCGACACACAAACTTGAGGCGGCCTAATCTGGTTGGCCGCGATCGCGCTCTCGCCCAGTCCTACCAGCTTGATGTTCGGAAGCTTGGCGTCGATGGAAGGCGACTATGCCGAGGGGGGTCAGGGGAAGTTCGATGGTCAGTTGTCGCTCAGGATCTCTCTGATCCGCTCCGCAATGTCTCGCTGGACCCATCGCAGGACGGAATCAATTCCTGGCGTCGCATAGCGGTGGGCTTTCTCGTCCTCGAAGCCGATGTGCTGTTGCACGGCCTCGAGGAAAAAATAGTACCCCGCCAGGCTCTCGTCCCAAATCCCAGCCTTTCGATCGCGGTCCAGCTCCCGCCGCGCTGCCGATAGGCCATAGTAGATCGCCATCCATTTCTCGCGATCCAGCCGTATCGGTTTGTTGGCCTCGGTTGCCATTATTTTCCTCGTGCAGATTCCACAGCGAGTGCGCTTTCCTTCGCCCACAGCCTGCGTGGGAGCTTACCGGTCGCTCAGCTCCTTCCCATGTATGCAGCCCAACATGACCTTGCCTACACACGGGTCGAGCTGCGGGCACATTGTCTCAAATCCTAAGCAGCGTACAGGAACATATTTCTGCTGAGCAGTGAATCCCCTCCCGGCGGGAGGTCGCCAGGCGGTCACTTGAGAGTCTCCACTTGAGTTGGCAAGTGTGGCATAGGGCCGGCGTGCCAAATCCCTCCCACTGGAGGTTCACCGCTCTGGAGCCCAAGCCCAAAGCGCTCGGAGCGTACCGGCCGATACGCTCGCAGGTTCATCTGCATACATAGAATGCCAGCCCACTGCAATCTGGCAACGAAACCCGAGCCTCTCTTGATGCCGTTTCGCAGTGAGCAATGACATTCATTTCCTCTTTCGCGGCGTTGGTACTTTCAGCTGCTGCTTGGTGGTCTGTCTAGACACGTCCACGTCGATCAAAAGTAGGCCGCCACCTCTGAGCAATTGCTCAACTGTGGCCAAGGCGTTTTCGGCCGTTGCTAGGATGGCCCGAGCGATGACCCGCTGATCGGGGGTTACCTCCTCCTCGAACGTTCGGGCTATACCCACCACCATCCGTACCGAACCAATGATGGCTGCAGCCGCCTCTGGCGTAATCATCACGTCCTCGTGCGCACGCGACTCCCGGTACCTGCGGAGGAGGGTCGCGACAGGCTCAGCATCGTCCACGTTGTCTGGGGTAGCCCGGGGATCGAGTGCGAGTAGGTAGGCTACTGGTACCTTTAGAATCTCGGCGATTTGCCGGAGATTTACTTCATCCGGCACGTTCTTTCCGGTTATCCACGTAGACACCGCATTCTTCTTCAGGCCAAGTTTTGCTGCGAGTTGGGTCTGATTCAACCTTCGTGCATCCAGCGCCCGTAGGAGTCGCTTGCCCAAGAGGTTCATGCGTGAGCCCTCGCCTACAAAAGTTTTGCTTGACACGCGTAGTATCGCGCAGTATCGTTTCGTAACAATTCCAGGCTGCACGACCCGTTACCAACAAATTACCACAACGCAATCTTCCTGGTCAAGTTGAGATCTCTGATGACTGAAGTCGTGAGGAATAAGGCAGATGGGCCTGGGTCGAGCTGCCAGCACAGCACCGGCCAGACTGACTGTGCCAAGGCCGCCACCCCAAACGAGGGGCCAGCGTCATGCAGATCAGGGAGCCTGGCTCATGCGCGAGCGGAGTCTGATGGAGGAGCAGGTTGTGAATCGGTCCGGGCGCATACCACCCTATCGAACGAGCAAGGGAGAGACGACTGCAGACGGGGCGTGTAGGAGACCAGCACTTATCCTGGCAGCGATGCGAGAAATCTCCTTTAAGGGGAGGGCAACACCATGATGACCGACGAAGAATTTGCGGAGTGGTGCCGCAAGTGCAATGTCTCGGAAGAGGCTCAGAAGATGGTGGTGGAGATTCGGAACTCTCCGCCATCCCGACGCGTGGGCGGGGGACCAGGAGGTGTCTCTGGCCGCTTCCCCTCCCGCAAAACGCGCACGGTTCTCCAGTTTTCGAGCCATCGGGTGGTATTGCCCTTCCTGCAGCAGATGGACCTCGACCCGAAGGTCAAAGAGATATGGGATCAGCCGCCACCCATCCCCCTCGAGTACCAGAAGGCGAACGGGCGATGGGTGAGCATCCGACAGACCGCAGACTTCTTCGTGCTCTACGAAGATCGGGCCGGGTGGGTAGAGATCCGAACAGAAGAAGAGCTCGTCAGGCTGAGTCAGGTCGCGCCCAATCGGTACCGGCGCGACGAAGACATGGGCTGGAATACGCACGATGACGGGTGCTGGTGCTGCCCGCCGGCTGAGGCCTACACCGCGCAGTATGGCCTCGTCTACTACGTCTGGTCCGCCGACGAAATCAACTGGAATTACCAGCGCAACATCCATTACCTGGACGAGTACATCGACGCCCCCGCTCCCCCCGCCGCTGTCCAAGACCACCTGTGCAAGCTCGTCGCGGACGAACCGGGGATCACCCTGGAGGCGCTTGCGGCGAAAGCGGCGCCAGAGGCCAGCCGGGACGCGATCTACTGGATGATCACCCACGGTGCCCTCTGGGTGGATCTCTGCGCTCGTCCCATTAAAGACGACGACTTGGTTCAGGTCTTTGTGGGCCAGGACACGACCGGCGCCCAGGGGCTTGCAGTGGAGCCCGCTCGGCCCGGCCGGCCGTGCGTGGTCGACTTCACCGCGGGGAGCTCATTCTGGTGGGACGGGCGCTGCTGGACCGTCGCCATGGTTGGGGACTCGCAGTTGATGCTCCAAGGCGATGACGAGAAGCCCCTCTTCTTGCCGCTCGCCACGCTCGAAGTCCTCGTGAAAGAGGGAAAGATCACCGGCACCACCCAGACCTCTCCGAACTCGGCCATCGAGCGCCTCTTGGTCCGGGCGAGCGACGCAGACAAGGAGATCGCCAAGCGCCGCCAGCAGTTCGTGCTCCCGCATCTCGCTGACGAGTGGGTGCCCGAGGAGGAAATGCCCGGGCGGACGCTGCGCCGCTGGGTGCGCAAGTACCTGCGCGCAAAAGAGAAGTATGGGTGGGGATTTCTCGGGCTCCTGCCGCGGATCGCCTGGCGCGGAAACCGGGAACCGCGATTTGATGATGGCATGCTGGAACTCGTCAAGGTCATCATCGATGAGGAGTACCTCAAGCCCACGCAGAAGAACAAATTCGCCGCCTGGTCATACTTGGTGCGGGCCTGCGACGGGCTGAACGCCCATCGCAGTACCGGCGAAAAAGAGCTCAAGCCCCCCTCTTTCGCCTCGTTCTCCCTGATGCTGGACCGGATCTCGTTGCATGAGCGCGTGCGCCAACGTCGGGGACGGAAGGCCGCCTATCCCTACGAGCCATTTTACTGGTACCTGAGTATGACCACCCCGGTTCACGGCGACCGGCCCTGGGAGATCGCCCACATTGACCATACCCCGTTCCCCGTCGAACTGCGGTGCTCGAAGACCCACGAAAACTTGGGCTGCGCCTGGTTCACCCTCATGGTGGATGCCTTCACCCGGAGGGTCCTGGCCGTGTACCTCACGTACGACCCGCCCTCCTACCGGTCGGTCATGATGGTCCTCAGGGATTGTGTCCGACGCTGGCGGCGGCTCCCGCGGACGATCGTGGTCGATGGCGGGGCGGAGTTCCACAGCACCTACTGCGAGACGCTCCTGGCCTTCTATGAGGTCATCCAGAAGACACGGCCGGCTGGGAAGCCGAGATTCGGGTCGGTGGTGGAGCGCCTGTTCGGCACGACGATGACCGAGTTCGCCTACCTCCTGACCGGCAATACCCAGATGGGCGACGGCAATCTCCGGCAGATCACCCCCTCGGTCGACCCCAAACGGCTTGCGGTGTGGACCCTCGGCGACTTGTACGAGCACCTCTGCCATTACCTCTTTGAGACGTATGACACCAGCACGCATCGGACCCTGGGTCAGAGCCCACGCGGGGCCTATGAGGCGGGGATGGCGCAGGCCGGAGCCCGCTCCCACCGGCTGATCCCCTACGACCGGGAGTTCCTGATCAACACGCTCCCGACAACGCCGAAAGGCACCGCCACGGTTCAGCCCGACGGTAGCATTAAGATCAACAATCTCCATTACTCCCAGCAGGCTCTGCGCGACGCCCGGGTCGTGAAGCGACCCGTGCCGGTGAAGTATGACCCGTTCGACGCCGGGCATGCCTTCGCGTTCGTGCGTGGCGAGTGGGTTGAGTGTTTTGCCCGCAACTATGCCGAATTCCAAGGCCGCACCGAAAAGGAATTGATGCTTTACTCGAGCGAGGTCAAGAAGCGGCTCCAGTTCTCCTCCGACGACCAACTCGAGGAGGCCCGGGAGCGGGCAGAGACGCAGGGGCGGGTCAAGGACAAGGAGGAGGCATTGGCCCAGCGGTGGCGGGACCTAGAGACCTCCCAACTCCACGACGGCCTCACGCTCCCCGCAACGCGTGCCCAGGAGACGCCCGCCGAGTTGCCTGAAGCCCACCCCCTCCCCTCACCCGAACCGCCGGCCGAGACGTCCGAAGAGCCCGAATACTACGGAGAACTCTAATGCCATCTACCTTGCCACGCTTCCCTCCCCCTCTTCTCCAGGCGCCAAGCGCCGAGCGGATTGCGTACCTTGTAGGGTATACGATGGCACATCCGTTGCTCAAGACGGTTCTCAAGCGACTCTCGAGCGAAATCGCCGACTCCTTTCGGAACTCCCTGATCTTCGTTCCCGGCCTCACGGGGGTGGGAAAGACGACGGTCCGCAGGCTGATCGAGGAAACTCTCACACAGGAGTTAGAAGAGGATCTCAAGACTGACCGGGAGCGAATCCCTGTCGTCAGCGTCGAAGTCGTGGCGCCAGAATACGGCAAGCTCAATTGGACCAACCACTACTTTAAGCCGACCCTCCGGGTGATTCAGGATGTGCTGATCGGTCGCAAGCGCCGCCTGGGTCCGTCCCCCAATCCCGAAGCGGCCCCATATGACTTGCTCGGCCCACGGGCGACAGGTGCCGTCTATTATGAGGCGGTTGTCGAAGGGCTGACCCACCGGCGTCCCAGGGTTGTCCTCATCGACGAAGCGCAGCATTTTCTTCGGGTCGGCCCCGGACGCAACGCGTTGGACTACGTCGATGTGATCAAGAGCATCGCCAATCGCACGCAGACCGTTCACATCCTGTTCGGGACGTTCGAGCTCCTGGGCCTTCTTGATTTAAGCGGACAGCTCAGCCGCCGGAGCATCATCGTGCCTTTTCCGCGTTATCACTGTGACACGCCCGAAGAGCAGAAGATGTTCCGCCACGTCCTTCGAACGTTTGCACTCCAGTTGCCGCTCGAAGAGCCGCCCGATCTCGCCGGAGACTGGCAATTCCTGTATGAATGCACCCTGGGCAGCTTGGGTCTCCTGAAGCAATTGCTGGTCAAAGCAATCGCCTCGGCCTACCGGGAGAATCGCCTGGTCCTCACGCGGGCCGACTTGGAAAAGGGGGCCCTCCTCCCCGCACAACGAAACCGGATCCTCCTGGAGGCTGCTATCGGGGAGAAGCGATTGGCAGGAGGAGGAGATCTTCTGCCAGAAGAGTGCGCGATCCTGGGCCTGGTTCCCCGGGTTCCCCCTCCTCGCCCGCCAGCGCCTAAGACTCCGACACAGGACCGGAAGCTCCACCCCGGTCGACGCAAGCCAAAACGGGACCCAACGGGAGGTTCCGGCAATGGGTCTAGCAATGGGTCCGGATCACCCAGTTGACACGTGGTCTGATCGTGTGGCTGGGTCGTCAGGATGCGGCGTCTATCCCGTGGCAGCGCGCGGCGAGGCAAGGCAGCAATGTCGCGCGAGCGGGATCTCGATACCTGAGCTCCCCGCAAGGGTGGGACGACTGACAGGCATAACCATCACGGATGTTTCAGCTGGGACCCGGAGGAGACCGTCCGGTGCATGAGGCGATGGGACAAGGGGGGATCGAGGATGCCGAATCTCTTTGATTCGTGGGACCTGACGCCCACGCCCTTTCCGCCACGGAGTCGCCTGTATTCGTTAGGGCCAATGGGTGTGGGGACTCCCATGGTTGAGAGCTTGACCGGTTACCTGATGCGCTTGGCCATGGCGCATTCTGTTGGGGTTGGGGACCTGCTGCGTGCAGAAGTGCAAGATTGGATGTCTCCAGGGAAGCCTATTGTGCCTACGGCCATATGGAACGGAGTCAACGGGGTGGTTCGCACAACCCGGGATCTAGTGCAGACCCTTGAACGTTTGACGCACCGGACGGATCTGGTTTACCTCACATTGCTGCCCCTTGAGTCACTCCTCCCGACTACCCGACTTATACGGAAGAAGCGGGCGTGGTGCCCGTACTGTTATGAGGAGATGGCCGCCGCCAGCGCGATTGTATATGAGCCACTCCTATGGTGCCTGCAAGCGGTCGAGGTGTGCCATCGGCATAAGGTCTGGCTGTACACGACGTGCCCCCATTGTTCCCAAATGCTCCCACCGTTGGCGGCGATGGTGAAACCAGGCCATTGTTCGCGATGCGAGGCGTGGCTTGGGACACACACGTCCCCCCTCGAGGACCCGAGCCACCGGAGAGCCACGGTCGATCAGTGTTGGATGGCAGAGGCTGCAGGAGAGCTGGTGGCATGTTGCCCTCGGATTGATCCTGCCGTACTGAAAGCCAACCTCCGGACCGCCTTATCAGCGCGTGTGGACAAGCTGGCCGGCGGCAACCGGAATGTGCTCGCGCAGGCGTTTCAGGGCTCTCGAGTATCCTTCCATGGGTGGGTTGCCGGCACGCAGATGCCTCAGCTCGGCACCCTGCTCCGTCTATTGCGTTACCTAGGATTGCCGGTACGTTGTCTGCTCGATCCGCAGCAATTCGTGGGTGAAGCGGGGAATAGGGGCGAGCAAGCGCTTCTGACCCATCGCGCAGTGGTTCCGCATCGGAGCCCCTCCCAGATCCGCGCTGTCCTGAAGGCTGTGCAGGGGGAGCATCCTGCTCCAAGCCTTTCAGAGGTGGCACAACGTCTCGAATACACTTCACCGAGGCGCCTCCGTGCGGTCGATCGTGCAGGTTGTCAGAAGGTCGATGAGAGGCATCGTAACGGATCCAGCGCGGCCCGAGGTAATGATCTACGCCCCCCATCTGAGATCCAGCAGGCGCTTGAGGATTCTCTGGCGTGCCCGCAGCCAATATCGGTCAACCGAATGGCCTACCTGTTTGGATACTCGAATCCCGCCTCACTCCATTGTCGGTTTCCGGAGCTGTGCCAGGCGATTGTGGTGAAGCTCGCCACATGGAAGGAAGAAAGACGCAGGGCGATCAGGCGGAGGCTGAAGGCGGCGGCCAGGGAGAAGCCGCCGCCCACTTTGGAAACGCTCACGAAGGAGTTTGGCCTCCACTCACAAAAGCCGCTCCGAAGGCTCGAGCCGGCGTTATGTGACCAAATCATCGCACAGCGCAGGGCGTGGATCAAACGGAAGCGAGCAGAGCTTGCACGACGATTGAAGGCGGTTCTGCGAGAGGAGCCGCCTCCTTCTGCGACGGCGGTCCGGCAACGCCTCGGCATTTCGCCACGAGCAGTCTGGTACCGCGAAACCTTCAAAGCCATCGCACGGAGATACGCGATCCACAGGAGGCAACTTAAACAGGCGCGAATGAACACATCTCGCAACGAAATGCGCGAGATCGTGAACCGACTGCACCGCCAAGGTGTCTACCCGTCAAGAGGTCGGGTGATGAAGTTGCTGAGCCCACGATGTGTCAAAAGCAAGGCATGGATTCAGAATGCAATCAGGCAGGCTCGGAAGGACATAGAGAGGCGCCAGAAATGAAAGCCCTCGGAGAGGGGCGGCTCGAAGATCTCTTCATGGATGGGGTTGAGGTGCGGGGCGATGGCGGGCACGAGATTGCGCCAGCTCGTTTTCATTTGCCGGACGCTGACTGTCTGGCCATCAGCTCGTATGGCAATCGACGGGAAACGGCAGTCGGTCCGTCCGGCAGGCACATGGACATTGTCTGTCGTGGCCGGGATGCAATCAGGCAGGGAGGAGTGGAGGATGCCGAATCTCTTTGATTCGTGGGACCTGACACCCACGCCTCTTCCGCCGCGGAGCCGCCTGTATTCGTTGACGCCAATGGGCGTGGGGACTCCCATGGTTGAAAGCTTGACCGGTTACCTGATGCGCTTGGCCATGGCGCATTCTGTTGCGGTGGGCGACCTGCTCCGGACAGAAGTCAGAGGCTGGGGGTCAGCGAAGCGGCCTACGGGGATACGGAACGCTGTTAACGGGGTGGCTCGCCAAACCCGTAACCTGGTAGACACTGTTCAACACTTGACATTCCGGACGGACGTAGCCTGCCTCTCCTTGTTACCCTTTGCGTCATTCCTCCCGAGTACGCGGCTTGTTCGGGGGAGCCGGGCTTGGTGCGGACATTGTTATGAGGCAATGGTCGCAGACTGCGGCGTCGTCTATGAGCCCCTGCTCTGGTGCCTGCAGGCGGTCGAGGTGTGCGCCCGGCACAAGGTCTGGCTCCGCACGATCTGTCCAAAGTGCGCTCGGGCGCTCCCGCCATTGGCGACGACTTCAAGCCCTGGCCATTGTTCGCGGTGTGGGGTTTGGCTTGGGGCAACCGCGTCTTCGCAGGTCGACCCAGGACAACGGGAGCCCACGGCCGATCTGTGTTGGACGGCAGAAGCCGCGGGGGAGTTGCTGGCATGGGGTCCTCGAGTTGACCCGGCCGGGCTGAGAGCCAATCTTCGAACGGTCCTGTCATCGTGCGTGGAAGAGTTGGCCGGCGGCAACCGTTTCGCGCTCAGTCGGGTACTCCAGTTTCCCCAGACAACCTTCCATAGTTGGGTTGCTGGCAGACAAATGCCTCAGCTTGGCAGTCTCCTGACGCTATTGCGCCAACTCGACCTGCCGGTCCGCTGCCTGGTAATGCCCCAGACGTTCCGTGGGTTGCGGGAAGATTCAGTGTGAGCGAGCCTTGGCGAGCGAATTCGGAGTACATGCGTATCGGAGCCAAAGTCAACTCCGCGATGCGATGCAACCCTTTTTGCTAAAGAATCCAGCTCCAAGCCTTATGGAAGTCGCCCGGGATCTTGGTTACACCTCGCCGGACCGCCTCTATGAGGCTGATCGTGCGACTTGCGAAAAGATCGTCGCGAGGCGTCGGGAGGAATTTCGCGCTGCACGAGTCTATAGACTGTGTTCCTCGGCCGAGATCCAGCGGGCGCTCGAGGATTCTCTGGCGGAGGCCCGGCCGATACCGATCAGTCAGGTCGCACGCCTCCTTGGGTATTCATATTGTACCCCGCTCATCAGTCGGTTTCCGGAACTATGTCGAGCTATTGTGGCGAAGATTGCGGCGTGGAAAAAAGAATTATGCAGGGCGATCCGGAGGAGACTGAAGGCTGCCGCGAGAGAGAAGCCGCCGCCGCCCCTGAGGGCTCTTGCAAGGGAGTTTGAGCTGCCGACCGCTGATTTGCTCCGGGACCTCGAGCCGGAGCTGTGTCGCCAAATCGTTGCGCGGCGTTTTGCATGCATAAAGGAAGAGCGGGGAGTGCTTGCTTGCCAATTGGAGAAGGTTCTACTGGAGGATCCGCCTCCTTCCGCGAGCGCGATCCACAAACGGTTCGGCATTACGCGGTCAGTTGCCATGAAGTGGTATCACAAGACTTTTAGGGCAATTGCGCGCAGACACGCACTTTACAGGAGGCAAGTCAAACAAATGTGGTTAAACGCGTGCCGGAACGAAATCCGGGAAATCGTGAACCGACTGCACGGTGATGGCGTCTACCCGTCCGATGGACAGGTGCTGAAGTTGCTGAGCCCACGGTTTACTAGAACAGACCGAGTGTGGGTCAATAATGAAATCAGCGAAGCTCGGAAGGGCATAGGGCGGCCGCATAAATGAGCAGTCTCGAAGTAGGGCTGATGTAGGATCTCTCAGCGGATGGCGAAAGTCACGAGCTCGCCCCAGTTCGTCTTCAGCTCGCGAACGCCGAGGGTCTGGGCTCCACCCCAATTGGCAACGACGAGAAACCGCAGTCCTGCCCCGTCCCCGAGGCAGGACGTCATGACCTGTGGCCGAAATGGGGCGGTGCTAGCTCGCACGGAGGGACTGCCTCAGCAGAGTAACTAGGCCTCCGAGTAAGCAAGTTGTCTGGGCCGGTGCAATCGGGCCGTGCGGAAATGCGTCAGGGTTGGTCCACTTTCCTCTTTGTGGTCTCCACAGATGCCGGGGGATCATCGAAATGTCGCCGAGTCAAGGGCTCGGTCTGTAAATTGGATGAGTTCATCCTTCGCACAGTAGCGGAAAGCCTCCCCGCCGACTTATTCTGCAGGCCGTCTTGGTGGATCCTATACGCGGGTAGGTTACCACAACCAAGAATCCTGTCGCCGCTGGATGGCTATGACATCTTGGAACCTGCGGAAACGTACGAGATCCAAGTGGCACCGGACCGATCCCGATATTCCAGGTTGGTTGGATTGGCCATTTGGCCACTTTATGCCAGAAGTCGCAGTCGCACACACCGCCTGTCTGGACCGCTCATCTGGAAGGGCCCACGCCAATGCGACTGAACAGTCCAGCACGCATTCGCTCATCGGCGTCGGCCCTGCGCGATTAGCTCTCGGACATTCACCTTTCCGGGGATCCGTTGTCGAATCTCCCGGAAAGCCTGCAGAGCCTCCCTGGGCGTGAGGCATCGCTCTCCCGCCCCGACGGGTGTCAAGCGGGCCACGGCCTTGCCTCGACGCTTTATCACAAAGGTGGCTCCTTGCTCGGTCGCGCGCAGCAGCTCCGACAGGCGCGTTTTCGCCTCGAAGGCGCCGACAGTGATCGTCTTACCCCTCATCGGTCTCCTCCACTGGCAGTTGACTGAAACTAGTTTAACAAACCGGTCTGTTCTCGTCAACGGCCCGATTCCAGTATGCAGCAGACAGGGGTTAAAAGTCAGTGGTCGGTGGTCGGCGGTCACGTGAGATATGAGTTCTTCAATTTCGAACTTCGAATTTCGCGTTTCGAATTTCCCGTTTGCCTCTTTCCTCCTGGTCATGATAACTTTCCGACGTTAGACGATCCAATCCGCGACCGGCCATGATCGACCTCTATACTGAATTCAAGACGGCACTGCAGGCCCTCGAAGCGGCTGAGGTTCCCTACGCCGTGTGCGGTGGCCTTGCCTTGATGGTGTACCAGCTACCCAGGGCAACCGTTGACATCGATCTGGTCCTACCGGCCGACGCGACTGATGCTTGCGCTGCGGTGCTGGTGCCGCTCGGCTATCGGCCCCATCCTCGGCGGATGCGCTTCGCATCCAGCGGCGTCCAGATCCTTCGGTTCTACAAAGTGGAACCGGGGGGGCCGGACGCGCTGACCCTGGACTGCCTCTTGACCACTCACCCGACGATCCTCGAGACGTGGCGCAGCCGCGTTCGCGTTCCCTTCGAGGACCGGACGATCTGGGTCGTCTCTCTCGAAGGGCTGATCGCATTGAAGCAGCTGAGGGGATCGCCCCTGGACTTGCTCGACATCCAGGCCCTGCGAGAGTCCGGCCCGAGAACACACCCGGGAGAAGACGATGCCTGAGGCGGATCAGCGACTGCGCCAAGTCGCCCAGCTACGAAGAATCTGGCGGGCCCTTCGGGATGCGCAGGAACGACGAGAGGACGAGGAGATTGCGCGCCCCTACTACGAGAAGTTGCCGGGACCCTCTGATGTCCGGGAACCGCACCCCGCCTATAGCCGCCGTACGATTCGCGCCTTGGTCCGTCGCTGGTGGTGCGCCGGCGACTATGCAGCCATCATCCAACTCGGCCAGGGCCTCGACCCCGTCCTCCTGGACGAAGAGCCGCTGGTCCGGGTATATCTCGACGAAGCAACGGCGGCTCTTTCCCTCGACCATCTCCATCCTTAGTGCTTAGCGGCCTAAATTCCACGACGTATCCATTGACCGCTTAACCTCCCGGTCCCCTGGGCCGACCCGAGACGCCGCGCCACACCCATCCTCCGGATGGGTACCCGGCGAGCCGGTCCGGCGGGCACCCGTTGCGCTCTCCCCATGCAACGGGTCGGGCCACCGTTCTGTGGTGGCCGACCCCGGGTACCCGGCCGGGTAGGCTGGGTGCAGGGCGAGCCGGCATCGGGTACCCGCCCGCAGGGTGGGTGCAGGCGCCAAGCGTCCGAGGGGCGGCCCGGGGGACCGGGATACGTCGCCGCAATTACGGCCAGGAGTACTTAGGTCCTCTGCCGGAAAAACTAAACGGCACGTCGATCCCTCGGCCCGGCGCCGTTGTGCGGCGAACGACCTCAATCTCTCACGCCGAAATCGCCGTCGGATGAAACAGTGAACCGGGCTATCGGTGTCCGTTCTCTCTCCGGGACTCCGTTTCCCCGATACTCCGTTTCTCCGTCTCTCCGTTTCTCCGTCTCTCCGGTTCGCCCCCTCACCCTCTCTCCTTGTCGCCCGCTCTCCCCTTCGCCCCTTCGTTCCGCCCTGCGCCCTTTGGGTGCTTTGCGTGAGGCGCCTGTTCTTGCCTTCTCGTACGCTCGTACGGTCTTGCACTTTCGCCTCAGCACCCCTGCACTCGAGCGCAGCGGTGCTCCCCCTCCCTCCGGGGTGGAGCCCCTACGGGGTGGAACCCGGGCCGTAGGCTTGACTCCTGCCCCCTTGCCCTCTGCCCTATGCGCCATGCTCTTTGCGCTACTCGAGTACCTTCTTCTTCCTTTCGTTCTGCACGCATTCGAGCTGCGAGACTTGGCTATACCCGTTGAACTTCAGCGAGGCCCGCACCCGCCGCAGCAACTCCGCCCGATCCACGCTCCCCTTCGCGTCCCGCAGGTGTTTGCAGAAGTAGTACGAGAAAGCCCCGTTGAAGCTGCGGTTGATGTACGCGTCCGCTGACGTTCGGTTGTCCCGGCAGCCGGCAAACAGCACGTGATTCATCGGGTTGGTGCCTCGAAGCAGCTTCGTCACCTCCATGTCATCATCCGCCCGGCACGCAATGTCCACAGGCGGTGGGAGAAACCGGGGCTTGAACGAGAGCTCCTGCGGAAGCCCGGCGATGACCGTCAGCTCACGCGTGCCCGTCCCCGAATGGCAGGCGTCCAGCAAGATCTCCAGGTTCACCCCCTTGGGCAGCGACCCGAAGGCCTGGCGCAGCTCGTCATCCACGATGTAGGTCCCGTATCAGTCCATGTCGTGCGGGCACAGGATCTCGTCCATCTTGTCCTTCGGCTCGTCCCCGTCCTGGTCCACGATCTGCGAGCCATGGCCCGAGAAATGGAACAAGAGCCTGTCCCCTGCCTTGGCCTTGGCCGTCAGCCAGCCGATCTTGGCCATGATGTTCTTCTTGGTGGCCCGGCCGTCCGTGAGAACCTGGATTTCCGTGGCGATGAAGCCGAAGTACTTGAGCAAAATGTCCCGCACGTTCGTCACATCGTTGACGCACCCGTTGAGATCCGCCCCCTCCATCTTGTACTTGTTCACCCCGACCAGCACCGCCTTGTTCATTCCCTCCTCCTTTCCTTTGCCCTTGCCCTTTCCTCTTGGCTCCATGCCCTATGGTCTTCGCCTCTGCGCTTTTCCCCGACTCTCCGTCTCCCCGGTTCCCCGTCACTCCGTTTCTCCGGCTCTCCGATTCGCCCCCTCGCCCCCTCTCCTTGTCTCTCCCTCGCTCGTGCTCCTCCCTCCGCACCGCAGGCTGACCCCTGACCCCTGACCTCTGACTACTAATCTTTGCTCCATGCCCTTGGCCCCTTGCCCCATGCCTCTTGCCTCTTTATCTTTTCTTTACACTATCTGAAATACCACATTCCTCACGCCCCGTCCAGCCGCACGGGGAGCCGTTCCATTCCGGACCATGTGCACCATCACAGGATGAAATCAGCTCAACTGGGTCCGATGCCAGGACGGGGATAGCTTTGATCAGGTGAGGGGATAGGGAAGGAAACTAAGAGGGGTGGGTCGATCCGATCTCGGCAGGTGCCCTGACCGCGCATTCGGCGGGATGGCAAGGCGGTATCGGAATCAGGAGGGGCCGCGCTTGGCGCTCTGCTCTATGCTCTTCGCCCTGTGCGCCTCAACGCGAGCCGATCAGGTCCAGGATCCTGCGGGTCACGGCCTCTTCGAGCAGCACTTCGTCCGTCAGCAGATCCACGAGGACCGGTACCTGCTCCACAATGGTCACTTTCCCGCGGACGGTGAGGGAGATCGTTCGAACATCGCACCGCAGCTCGCTCATCTCCGCGGCCTCCTTCCACGAAAATCTGCGCTCCAGCGTTCCGGGTGAAGATCTGGCCGGTAGGTTGTCACCAACTTCACTCGCTCACGAACAATCCCGAACGCCATATGCCATGGTCGCCCCCCGTTTCTCGCTTTCGCCGACTCTCCGGCTCTCCGCACCAAAACACGGAACCCAGCGCGCCGGTCCCCTATTCCTGTGTGTAGAATTCTCTTCGAAGATCATCCTGGGGAACGAAACGGCTCGCCTGCCGAATGATCGCCTAGAGGGTGCCCACATCCAATTCTCTGTGCTGCGGGAGAGTCAATGTCTGCACGCTCCCCGAAGGTGCCACTCGTCTCAGCTTTACGTGACTCCCTCGTTGAGCGTGGACCCGAAAGCCAAACCGGGCGAGAATGGTGATCACGTCGTCGCCGGACAGCCGTCTAAGCTTGGGCACCGGCCGGCTCCAGCTCCATGGTCACCAAGATCGTGGGGTGCGGGACGAGGCCGAAGTCAGCGGCGTTTTCCCCTTCGAGGTGGAGGGCGACGGCCTCCTGCAGGTTTGCAAGGGTTTCGTCTACCGTCCTTCCCTGGGTTACGACAGCCAGCTCCATGCATTCGGCGACATACCAGTCGTCGCCCCGGCGAAGCAAGGCCTTCACGGTGTGCTGCAGCGTCATAGCTTTCTCCGCTCTCCTCTCAAGTGCTCTTGCCGTGCCCCCGCTCGCGACCGACCAACGGAACTGTCATCGCTTCTTACGCGTGCCATCGGAGTCTTCAGCATTATAAGCCATCCCGGCCCAGTCGCAAGGTTCTTCCTCCAGCCGCTCCTCTTCCTCAGCACCCCTGCTCCCGAGCGCAGCGGTGCGCCCCCTCCCTCCGGGGTGGAGCCCCTACGGGGTGGAACCCGGACCGCAGGCTGACCCCTGACCTCTGACCTCTGACTACTAGTTTTTGCGCCATGCCCCCTGCTCTCTGCCCTCTGCTCTTTGCCCCGTGCCCCGCGCCCTATGCGCTTCGCAATCTGGTCAAAAACGTCGAATGTCCCCTAAATTCACAGGTTGGGGACGGTCTTGAAGTCCACCTGGATGGAGCGTGGTCCCAGCATGGATGCCCTTGACCTGTGATAAGAGGGCTGGTACTGTCTTGACCGTCTAGACGGTCTAGGCAGCCTTAGTCGTCTTGGGGGGCGTTCAGATGAAACCGGAAAGGAAGATGGTCTACATCTCTGAAGAGGCTCATGGACGGCTCAAGCTCTTGGCCGCCCGCCGCAATCGGCCAATGGGGGAGCTCGTCGACGAGCTGGTCGCGCAAGAGCTGGCCGACCTCGTCAACCCCTGGACCGGTCCCGAGGGCCTGATGCTCCAGCAGAGCATCTTGGCGCGGATCTGGGATGATCCCGCCTTGGATGTGTATGACCATGATTGAGCTCCGGCGGGGTGACGTCGTCCTCGTAAGCTTTCCATTCGTCATCCCCAACCATACCCAGCGGAAGCGACGGCCGGCCGTGGTCGTTCAGTCCGATCGGTACAACCGCCGGCGAGCGGCCGTTATCGTCGCCGCCATCACCAGTACCCAGGGCTACGCCCACCTTCCCTGCAAGCTCCTGGTGGCGAAAGACACGCCTGAGGGCCGCGAGGCCGGTCTCCGCCTGGATAGCGTGGTAGACTGCCAGACCCTGGCCACGATCCCCCGAGGGGAGATCGTCCGCCGTCTCGGCAGATTTCCCCAGGACGTGATGCGTCGTCTGGACCAAGCCCTCCAGGACGCGCTGGGCTTGCCAGTGGTCTGAAATGCTGGCGAGGAGTGTACGATTGGACGCCTGGGCGAACCTACCGTCCGCTGGCAGATTGGAAGCCGACAGGGACGCGTTGGAGTATGCACGGATGGGATGGGGAGGGGCGGCGTCAGATTTGGGACTGGCGGAGAGAGGAAGACAAGCAGCAAATAAGGTAATTACGGTTACAACGTCCCCCCGACGCTAGTTGGGGTCAGAGCTGTGCGGATAAATATGCTGTACATTGTTGACCGAACCCTGATGGAGCATTTCTTTGCGACCTTTGCGTCTTGGCGTGAGAATATTCCGGGTCTCTCTCCATTTCGCATTTCGAACTTCAAATTTCGAATTTTCCTTTGCGCCTCTGCCCCCCCCACTCGCCCCTGCGCCTCTTCGCCTCAGCGCCTCTACGGCCCCCTTCCCTTTACCCTTTGCCCTTTGCCCTACGCCACAGGATACGGTCAATAATGTCGCAACGTCCCCTAGACCGAGTGGCGGAGAGTACCTCCCGGAGAGCGATCCATGTCCGGGCGATCGGCCGCTTCCCGCGGCGTTCGGAGAGGGTCCCGGGATGCAGTTTCCCCTTGCTGGCACGTCGGGATGGCGCTACACTATGGGCACCCTGGAGGTGCTACATGAGTGTAACCACGCACAGAACCCGGACCAAGGCAACGTCGCAGCGGGAGGCGGCGCCCATGGCCTCCCGGATTGTCCGCCGGAGCTTTGCGCTTCCCCGGCACATCGTCATGGAGGCCACGGCAGTGGCCCCGGCTGAGCTGCAGACCAACCTCAACCGGCTCGTCACGACCGCGCTAGAAGAGTACACGGCCACCCGCAAACAGCAGGCCTTTGCAGCCGCCATGGCCGCCATGGCGGCGGACCCTGCGGTCACCCGCGTCTCCAGCGACCTCCTGGCGGTCTTTCGCACGACCGAGGTGGACGGCCTCCCCGATGATTAGCCGCGGCCAGATCTACCGCGTCAACCTCAATCCCGTCCATGGCCGCGAGCAGAAGGGGATGCGCCCCGTCCTGGTCGTCTCCGCCGATGCCATCAACCGTCAGCCGCTCGTCGTGACCGTCGTGGCAGGCACGGACGCGACCACCGTGCCCCGCGACTACCCGACGAACGTCCGGGTGCCGGCCCGCGAGAGCGGCTTGCCGAAGGACACGGTCTTCCTGTGCTTCCAGCTCCGAACCCTCGATCCGACGCGCTTCCAGGATCCTCGCACCGGCCAGGTGACGCCGGTGGGCCAGCTCCCGGCGGCGCGCATGGCCGAGGTCGATACAGCGCTCCGCGCCGTGCTGAGCTTCTAGGAGCCTGGAGAGCGCCAACAAGTCTGTGGTCGCCGAATCATGCCGGCGGGACCGTTCCGCGAATAGCCCCTCCTCTTGCGTTTCAGCGCCTGATCCTACGTCCGTGCGCGATGGCACGGAGCTGGCCGACCTGACCGGCCAGGCATTGTGCCCCAAGACGGCTTGTGAAACGAGGCCCTATCGGCAATCCCACGTCTCCCCCGTGCCGGCGGATCGCCCTCGACCGCGAGAACCGCCTCGACGCTCATCTAGCCGCTTTCTCCCGAGCGTCGCGGGAGCGGAGAAGGGCATGCGGACGGCGGTCGTCAGGAGCGGCAGGCGGGAAGGGGGGGGATCGGACTCAGGGACTTGAGGGAGGCCCGGAAGGGTGGCGGCAACAAGGTAATTAAGGTTACAACGTCCCCTCGGCCTTGTTCCCCTCCATCAGGGGCACGTGTTTGTGGGCCGCCGCGTGGAAGAGGACCTCGGGCAGGTGCTCCTCCAGGACAGCCGTCATCCGCGCCTCGTCGGTGACATCGGCGATCACGGGGTGGAGGACGAGCTTCGGGACCTTGTCCCGCAGCTCCAGCTCCACGAAGAAGAGGCCGTTCTCGGACCGGTCCAAAAGGACCAGCTCGGCCGGCTCGAACCGGGCGATCTGGCGGCACAGCTCCGACCCGATGGAGCCGCCCGCCCCCGTCACCAGGACCCGCTTCCCGGACACGAACTGCTCCACCTCGGCCTGGTCGATGCGGACCGGCTCGCGCCGCAGGAGGTCCGCGATGTTCAGCCGGCGGGGCCTCACCGCCAGGGCCGGGCTGTCCGTCAGCTCGCGCAGGTTGGGGATCGTCTTGAACTCCACCTGGGCGGACCGGCAGGCCCCGATGATCCGGCGCATCTGCTCGCCGGTGGCCGAGGGGATGGCGATCAAGAGCTCGTGGATCGCATGCGTGTGGCACAACCCGGGCAGCTCGTCGATCGTCCCCAGCACCTTCTTGCCGTGGATGCGCCGGCCCTGCCTGGCCGGATCGTCGTCCGCGGGCCCCACCGTACCGTCCGTCCCTCTCCTCGGAAGGTCTTGACATGTGTTGTCAGATCTGCCAACATCGCAATTACCGGCGGCCCAAGGGAAGGCAAGATACGATGACTCGGAAGACACGACCAATTTCGTGGGTCAGCGCGGCGCTCAGGGAATTCCAGGCGTTCCCGGAGGGGGCCAAGGCGATTTGTCTTGCCGCTCTCACGGTGGCCGCTGAAAACGAGAAAGCTGACATTGCGAGCCGATGCACGGCATGGGCGCGGGTGTATTTGAGATCGCTCTGCGGTTTCGGAGCAATGCGTTTCGAGTCGTCTATCCCGTGCAGCTTGGAGACGACATCTGGGTGCTCCATGCGTTCGAGAAGAAATCGAAGCGGGGCGCCAAAACTCCGGGGGGCGAAATCGATTTGATTAAGAACCGCCTGAAGAGATTGAGGGAGATGTTGCCATGAAAACAAAGGGGGAAGTTATGCGCGGCAGCGGGAATGTTTTCCGCGACTTGGGCCGTGAGACCGCGGATATTGAGCAGTTCAAGGCAATCCTGGCCGCGGAAATCATTAAGACCCTCAACCGGGAGCGCTTGACCGTGCGGGCCGCGCAGGCGCGCACGGGCATTGCTGCGGCCGATTTCTCGCGCATTCGGAACACGGACCTCGGCCGGTTCACCGCCGACCGCCTCATGGCGACCCTCAACCGACTCGGGGCGCGGGTGGAGGTCAAGGTCAGGGTGCGGCGCGCCGAACCTGTCGCGCACCGCGCCACAGCCTAGCTGTCACGTTGGCTCGTTCACTGCGCAGCGCAAAGGCTGAAGACGGCGGTGGGCTGGCAGGGGCAGCGGAGTCAGGGGTGAGCAGAGGCTGGAAGGAGGGGAGTTGGAAAATAAAGTCAATAATGTCGCAACGTCCCCTAAACGTTCTGCCGTTCGACGTTCCACGTGCTCCGCTCGATGTTCCTAACCGCCGCACGTCGAACCGCAGCACGTCGAACCGTCTCCTACCGCAGCACCCCGGAGGCCCAGCCGAGGATCCCGAGGCCCGCACCGGCAGTATCCAGCAGCACGTCCCACGGGGTGCCGTGGCGGCCAGGCACGAAGGTCTGGTGCCACTCGTCCAGTCCCCCCACCGCCATTGCCGTCGCCAAGGCGCAGGCGATGACCAGCGTTCGCTGCCGGCCGTTGCCATTCGTCGCAGATCGGGACAGCAGCCAGCCGAGGACCGCGTACTCCGCCAGGTGGATGCTTTTTCGAAGAAGCAGGCGCAGCACGTCCCCGTCCCGCATGGGGAGCGCGTGGGACGAGCCAATCAGAAAAATAACGCCAACCCAGATGAGCGTGAGCATCCAGAGTCGGCGGCGATCGGTTACCGTCGCAATCTGCATTTGGCAATCTGACCTTCGCCTGGAGATGCAGTCAAAAAGCGTATACTGGGGCCTGCTCCAGGCGAGATAATCTCCGTCCCGCTATCCTGCACGGCCTGAAGGAGTTCCTCAACAGAGACCTCCCCCTCGCTCAGCCTTAGATGTAGAGAAGTTGGTCCGCCACCTCGGAGGCTGCCAACCGCGTGAGGAGGCGGCCCACTCTCGCCACTATCTCCGTCGGTAGACGCCGGCGGGCAATGATGATGCCTGTATGGTGCCTGCCCACCCCCAGCCACTCGCTGTGAAGGCGTTCGAAGTCGGCACGGTTGTGCGTCAGCAGGGCCCGCCGCATCCTCGTGGCATGCGCCAGCTGCTCGTTGTCGGAGAGACCCAGTTGTCCAAGGTCGCGGGTGGTCACCGCATCAAAACCGCGGCCCCGCAGGATAGCGGCGACGACGACCGAGACATCTTCGTCGAGGTAGAGGGCGGCAGGGGGATCAGGCATCGGGGCGGGATGCCGGGTGGGCTAGCTCGTCCGGAACCTCATTGCGCTCGGTGTGCAGATCGATTTCCCCCTGGTGATCCGCATAGTAACTGAGCGCATCAAAGACCTGCGCTAGGGTCAGGTAGGGAAAGTGCACGGGAATCTCTTCGGGCGTCACGCCCCCCCGCCAGAGACCCACCACGGCTCGCACGGGAACGCGGGTGCCCTGGATGACCGGCTCGCCCCCGAGGATACTGTCGTCCCGGATGATGTACCGATGTTCCGTGGCAACGACCATACGCCTTCCCTCCGGCTGCTCCGCATTATAGGCCATCCTGGCCCATTGGCAAGTCTCTTCCTACCGCGGCCCCTCTCGCTCGCTGAAGCCTGGCGGCTCTCTGCGTCCGTCGCCGCCTTGACCGGGTGGCGCCCGGGTTGCGCACGTAGGCGAGATCCACCGCAGGCGTAGGGCTTGCCGCGCAGCTTTCCGACCCGATCGTGCGGCGACAGCGGACGAGCGGAGAAAGGCATGCGGACGGCGGTCGTCAGGAGCGGCGGCAGGCAGGGCGGTGACAATAAGGTAATTAAGGTTACAACGTCCCGTCGATGCTTTGGTGGGGAGAGGAGACGGGGAAGTCGGAAGGAGAGAGGGTCGATCGGCTTTCGGCGTGTGCGGTGGGGGTGCGTACGGTGGGACGGCAAGGCGCGATCGGAATCAGAGGCGGCTTTGCCCTTTGCCCTGTGCGCTATGCGCTTCGCCCTTTGCGTTTCAAGGCGAGCCAATGAGAAAAATAACGCCGACCCAGGCGAGCGTGCGCGTCCAGAGCCGGCGAGGGTCAGTCAGATTGGAGATCCGCATTCGGAGGACCGACGAAAGATATATCCACTACCCTCCAGCTAGAGCCGCTTGGTGCGCCCCAACCTCAAAAATGAGTTGCCACCACGAGCCCGATAGACGCACCGGTCAGCGCGACCGCGAAGACTCTGAGCAGTGTATGCCCATGCCGGCCTGGAAACGCTCCTTCGCCCCCGCTTTTCCGATTCTTCCCTACTCGCCGGCGCCTTCGTCCTCCACACCCTGGTTGATTACCTACGAGGGTGGCGTCGAGATCCGTATCCGTCCGCCGCGGACCGTGATGATCATTCCACCCGTGAGGGCGTCTTCATGTCGTTCCAGAACCTGCGCCATCAGCTCAATGCGTTGCTTCGCCGGAACATCGGGCAAGCGGACGATGCCGCGGTGTGGCGCTGCCTCGAGAAAGACCAGTTCGCCGAAGTCTGTGTCGATCGTGACGAGAATGCGCTCTTCGCTCGCGGCCCACTGGAGCAGCACCCGATCCCCAGGATCGTGTCCGCGCACCCGGGACTCGAGGACGTCATGCCCCTGCCCACGGAGCCAGTCGGCGAGTCGCCGGCCGGCACACCGGTCCACCAGGAATCTCACTGCCCGGCCACCCGGACCGCATCGAGGGTATCGTTGGCGATCACGGCGCGCGCGTACGAGAGGCACGCGCGGATGTCGTCGGGTTCCAGATCGGGATACTCAGCGAGAATATCCTGCACCGACTCACCCTGAGCGAGCAGGCTCAGAATGAGTTCCACAGAAATTCGCATCCCGCGGATAATCGGTTTCCCGCCGAAGATTTCCGGGTTCGCAACGATTCGCCTGAGAAGCTCTGGATCTGTCATGGTCTCACCACCCCTCCACGGAGCATTCCGGCAGAGTGTCACAGCGCCCATAGTATACCATCAATCCGCCGGTTTTCCTGGTTTTTGCCCTGAGCGCGGAAACCCTAACCCGCAACGGTCCGACCCTCGACGCTTCGGATGGAACGCGGTAAGAGGAGAGGGGTCGGAATATCTGGGTGGCGGGACGGCAGGGCGCGATCGAGGTCAGGGGTGAACGGAGGCTGGAAGGAGGGGAGCTGGAAAATAAAGTCAATAATGTCGCAACGTCCCCTCGACGCATTGGTGGGGAGAGGAGACGGGGAAGTCGGAAGGAGAGGGGGTCGATCGGCTTTCGGCGTGTGCGGTGGCGGTGCGTACGATGGCACGGCAGGGCGCGATCGGAATCAGAAGCGGCTTTGCCCTTTGCCCTGTGCGCTATGCCTTTTGCGCTACGCTCTTCGCTTTTCGCACTGTGTCCCTTGCCGCAGAGCCCCCCTCGTGGTAGGCTCACGCCAGCATCCCGGGCAAACGATCAGCCGTGCAACTGCCTGGAGGAGTTGGCCATGAAACCAAAGAGGCCCGCACCTGTCGAGATCGCGCCTCGCATCGCGGTGAATTCGCGGGTACGATTCGGGCAGCCCGTGATCAAGGGAACGCGGGTCCCCGTGGCCGTGGTCTTGGATGAAATGGCGGCGGGGACCGCCATCGAAGATATCACACGGGAATACGGCATCACGCGTGATGATGTGCGTGCGGTGTTTCGCTACGCCGCCAAGGTACTGGGTACCGAGGAAGTCAGGGCAGCGAGCCGGTGATCCGCTTTCTGATTGACGCGGACCTCCCCCGGTCCGTTTCCGCCGCCCTGCGGGAGCGTGGTTTCCTGGCTGATGATGTGCGGGATCTGGACCTCGGCACAGCGACCGACAACGTCATACTTCACTATGCACGGACCCACGCCTACACTCTGGTATCGGCTGATAAAGGGTTTACAAACCTCGTGCGATACCCTCTGGGCTCCCATTGCGGGATCGTTGTCGCACGATTTTCCCCGCATACTTCCGCGCGGATGAAAACCCGCCTCCTGGTCCGGTGGCTTCCCACTCTGCAGGATGAGGACGTGGCGGGAAGCCTCTTGATCGTCCAGCCAAAAGGCATCCGGATCCGGCGTGCAAAACAATAACGCCGGCCGGGCGATAGTAAGCAGCCCGAGCCGGCGCAGATCAGTCAGCCGTCAGAGCGGTATTCCCGCAGCAATAGAGCAATGAAAATACCCGAGAAACTCTTTTGCGGCTGAGGCATCCCGGCCCAGTCGCAAGGTTCTTCCTGCGGCCGCTCCTCTTCCTCAGCACCCCTGCTCCCTTGCGCCCTTGCGCCTCCGCCCCATGCCATATGCTCTGTGCCCTCTGCCCTTTGCTATCCGGACCGCAGGCTGACCCCTGACCGCTGGCTACTAGTCTTTGCGCCATGCTCTTTGCTCTTCGCCCTGTGCGCTTCACAATATGGACCATGGCTGCTTGACGTCATGGCGGTTCCGAACGTTTCGCAATTCAACGCGAGGAGGTCCGACGAACAGGTCCCGGCGCGAGTGTAAATCCGGCCGCCGCAAAGTGTGAATCAAATGCAAAGGCCTGCGTGATGTGTTCCTGGCGCATCAGCGCAAAGCTCGTCCCATCCACAAAGCTGAAAGCGTGGTCCGCATACTTCTGAAGCAGGTCATAGGCTTGCCGCTCCAGCGGCTCCGTGATGACCATCCGCTCAAGTCGGCGGCCCTGTCCCAGGGCGTCTATGAACCGCCAGGCAGGGTCATAACCCGCAGCATACCGAAGGAGCGTGTAGGTCTCGCCGATCACCAGGTTCGACGTGACCAGTGTGCAATCCTCCCTGGTCAGTGCCATCAGCGTGCGTGCCGCTCGCTGGTGGTGCGCGTCATCGGTCGCCTGGATCGCGAACCACGCCCCCGTGTCGACAAAGATCCGACGGATCGTCACTGCCTCCTCCCCCGCCGAACGCCCAGGAGGCAGGCGTCATGAAGCCGGGACACATCTCTCCGGCCGACCCGGCCTGCCTGACCCGCCAAGCTGGCAATCGGATTGTCGGACTGTTCCGCGGCCGTACGGAGGACGATATCGACACCACGGCGAACCAGGCTCGTCTTGGAGACGCGCATACGGCGCGCAGCCTCCTCCAGTTTTCGGTCCTGCTCTTCGGTTAAAAGAACCTGCACACGGGTCATTGCCTCCTCCGTCCTATTTGTCCTTGAACCGAATCCAGCCGGGCCCTTCTTGGCGCATCGGCGGCAAGAGGCTTCCGGGATAGAGCTAATTGTGTAACTATTGTCTAGTATTACACATCCAATGAACACAGTCAACCCGCAACTCGGCGCGCCATCTGACCGCAGATGAGGATTCGGAGAAACTGAGGCGGGTCGTGAAGGGGGACGGCTGAAGCGGGATCGGAATCAGGAGGGGCCGCGCTTGGCGCTCTGCTCTATGCTCTTCGCCCTTTGCGCTGTGCGTTTCACAATAAGGTAATTAAGGTTACAACGTCCCCTCGACGTGACCGACCTGACCAGCTCCGGCCGCTGGGCGGTGATCGCCGCCTGCGGAGTCCCCTCCGCAACCGCACCCGCCCCCACCGCGGCCGATTCCGCGAGCACCGCCTGGGCCGGTGAAGATGGCAACGGAACTTTCAGAACTGAAAAATCCGGATGGATTTTGTCGGTAAGGCCGGCATGATCGATGACTCAAAAGATCTTCAGATGCGCGCGGAACACATCGTAGTTTCGCCGCATCTCCCCCAGGCTGTCACCCCCGAACTTCTGGATCAACGCCCGGGCCGTCTCGAAGGCCACCACCGCCTCTCCCACCACCCCGGCGGCGGGGACCGCGGTGATGTCCGTCCGCTCCACGCCCGCCTTGCTGGCCTCCTTGATGACCACGTCCACCGATGCCAGCGGCTTGAGCTGGGTGGAAATAGGCTTCATGGCGCGTCAGGCCTGCGTGCGCAGGGGTATGAGATCATACCGCGCCAGCATGCCTCCCAGAAAGCAAAAACGCACCCTGGTGGGTGCGTTTTTGCCTCAGTGAAGCCCTGGTTTTCTCCGGTGGTCAGCTCAATTTCGTCTCTTCCAGGATCGTCGGCGTGATGAAGATGAGCAGTTCGATCTTATCCTGGGGACCGATCGTGTGCTCTTGAAGAGAGCCCCCAGCAGCGGCACCTGGCTCAGCTAGGGGACCCGGGACTCCGGCCAGCTGTCGTCGGTTTGCAGGAGGCCGCGATGACAACCGTGGAGGCGTTGGATACCAGGAACTCATGATGGAAGCGATGGCGAGCGCTGGGTGACGTTACACTCAAAGTCGGTGCCTTCTCACCGTGTCACCAGCCGGGGGAAGCGCGGTGCGCGTCAATGCGCGTTCCCGAAAGTTCAACGTCTTTCCTCCGGTCCGGAGACTCCCCCGGATTCAGCCTCCTCGCCGGGGATCTACAGATCCGCCCGCTCCTTTCCCGGCTCCTGTGATAGGATTATCCGCAGGTTGACGTGGCGGACGGCACTCCTACCAGCCCACGTCGTCTCGGGCGCCCAAACGTATCTGGTCCATGGTACAGGGACCAACGAACGATGGCTGACGCCGACACGAACGCTCCGCAGGATGAACTGGCCCGTGCGGAAGCCGCACTCGCAGAGCTGGAGCAAAAGACCCGCGAGGCCCGCGCCCGCGTGCAAGCCCTGCGAGCGCGGAAGACGGCTGTCCACGAATCACCGCCGTTGTATGTCGCGCTGCCATCTCCCCCGACAGCATGCGACAGTCTGACCCCGGAGCGAATCCAGCTCTTCCGTCAACTCTTCCGCGGTCGGGAGGATGTCTTCGCCCGTTTGTGGACCAATCCGAAGAAACAGACCAAGGGTTATGCGCCCGCCTGCGCCAACGAGTGGGCACGGGGCGTCTGCGAGAAGCCGCGGGTCAAGTGCGGGGAATGCCCGAACCAAGCATTTCTCCCGGTTGACGACAAAGCCATTCGGGGACATCTCCAGGGCCAGCACGTTATGGGGGTCTACCCCCTCCTGCGCGATGAGACCTGCTGGTTCCTTGCGGTTGACTTCGACGGGGCGGGGTGGCGCGACGATGTGGCGACCTTCGTTGAGACGTGTGCTAGCGTGCGGTGTCCGGCCGCCGTAGAGCGGTCTCGGTCTGGGAATGGGGCGCACGCTTGGTTCTTCTTCGCGACACCCGTGGTCGCCAGCCTGGCCCGGAATCTCGGCTCTTTCCTGCTCACCGAAACCATGGCCCGGCGGCACCAGCTCAGTATGCGCTCCTATGACCGCCTCTTTCCTAACCAGGACACCCTGCCCCGCGGCGGGTTCGGGAACCTGATCGCGCTTCCACTCCAGCACGCGGCCACGCTAAAGGGCAACGCGCTCTTCGTCAATACGACCTGGACACCATACTCCGACCAGTGGGCCATGCTGGCCTCGGTGCCCCGTCTGGACCCAGCCCACGTGGAGTCCCTGGTCAAGGACGCCGCGCGACGGGGACAGATCATCGGCGTCCGGTCCGCCGGACTCGACGACGAGGCCGACCACGCCACGCCGTGGACCCGACCGCCATCCGGGACGCGCCAGGCCCCGGTGATCCCTGGGCCGCTCCCCCCGGAGGTCCGGGCCGTCCTGGCCCAGCGCCTCTTCGTCGCGAAGGCCGGCCTCCCCTCCCCGCTGCTCAACCAGATTAAGCGCCTGGCGGCCTTCCAGAACCCGGAGTTCTACAAGAAACAGCGAATGCGACTGTCCACGGCCGGCACGCCCCGCGTGATCGCCTGCACCGAGGAGTTCCCCGAGCACCTCGCCCTGCCCCGGGGGTGTTGCCCCGATCTCCAGGCCCTCCTCCACCAGCATGGGGTGCGTCTCGTCATCGACGATCAGCGCACGGAAGGCGACCCTCTGGACGTCCGCTTCCACGGGGAACTGACCCCCCTCCAGGAAGACGCCGCACGCGCCCTCCTCCGGCACGAGACCGGCGTGTTCGTCGGACCCCCCGGCGTGGGGAAGACCGTACTCGGTGTCTACCTCGCGTCCCAGCGGCGGCGCAGCACCCTGGTGCTCGTTCATCGGCGGCCACTCCTGGATCAATGGAGGGTGCAGCTCGCCCTGTTCCTCGGGATCGAGGATGCGGCCATCGGGGAGATCGGCCGGGGGAAGCAGAAGGCGACCGGACGCCTGGATGTGGCCATGCTCCAGAGTGTCACGCGCAAAGACCGCGTGGATGATCGCGTGGCCGCCTACGGCCAGGTGATCGTAGACGAGTGCCACCACATGCCCGCGGTCTCGTTCGAGCGGGTGCTCTCCGAGGTGCGCGCCCGCTACGTCGTCGGCCTCACGGCCACCCCCCAGCGGCGTGATGGGCACCAACCGATCACCGAGATGCAGCTCGGCCCGGTCCGGTACACAGCGGGCCCTCCTGGACCACGGTCCGGGAGACCGTTTGACACCCAGCTCATCACCCGAGAGACGCGGTTCCGCCTCGTCTCGGAACAGGCGACCCTCCCCATCCAGGCCCTCTATCGAGAGCTGGCAGCCGATCCCGCACGGAACGATTTGATCCTCACCAACGTCATCCAGGCCATTGACGAGGGTCACTCCCCGATCCTCCTTACCGAGCGGAAGGATCACCTCACCTTCTTCGCGGAGCACCTCCGCGGATTCGTGCAGCACCTGGTCGTCCTGCAGGGCGGGATGACCGAGAAGGAACGGCGAGCGAGCGGGGCGGCCCTCGCGGCGATCCCGGACGATGAGGAGCGTCTGGTCCTCGCCACCGGGCGTTACATCGGCGAGGGCTTTGATGACGCCCGCCTGGATACGCTCTTCCTCGCGCTACCCATCTCGTGGAAGGGAACGCTGGTGCAGTACACTGGCCGCCTGCACCGATCCCATCCCCGGAAGACGGTCGTCCGAATCTTCGACTACGTCGACCGTGCGGTCCCGATGCTCCAGAAGATGTTCGAGCAACGTCTCCGCGCGTACCGCGCCATCGGCTATGTCGAGGACCAGGGGGCGGGCGGGTCTCTCTTGTCGCCGCGCAGCGAACGGTTCGAGGCGGAGCCGGAATTGCGGAGCAAGCCGGAGAAGCCCCGATGAGATCCGGCATCTCGCGCAAGGGTAGAAGGGCGGGAATGGGATCGAAGCCCTCGGTGGCAAGGCTCGACGCCCTCATTGCGGAGGCCTTGGTGGACGCGTACGGCGACTCTGAGCAACGCACGGCATTCTACACCGTCTTGGAGGACTCGTTGGCTTTGCCCTTCACCACCCAAATCCTGGGCGTGGAAGTGATCGTGGAGCGTCTCGACCTCACCACCGACGAGCAGATCGTGGCCGTCTGTCGGCACGGGCGGGCGCGGCAGCGCATTCCGATCCTGGACCTGCCGCTTCCCGACCCCGTACCGCAGGGAGCGGAATGGATCGAGGCGTACCGACGCTGGGCGAATGCCGCGAGGTAGACCGCACCGATCCTCACCCTCACTGCCGCAGCCAGTTGCGCCCCACTGAACGTCTCCGAGGCGAATCCCCCGTCAAGTTTCTACCACAGCGCCCTGGAACATCGCCGATCTCGGCCCATATCGTAGGGACTATAGAGGCAACGATAAGGCCCGCAACCAACACAGGCCTCGACATATCGCGTTAGCCCTCCTTGACCCGCGAGCTGCGGTCGCGCGTAGCGCACCCATCGGTGTCACGCAGCGAACGACATGGACGTCATCATTAGTTCCTCTTCCCCGCTCCTCTTGGGGCCCTTTGCGAGGCGGTGATTTCGTCGGAATGGAGCTAGCGAAAGGCGGGAGGAAGGGAGGCGGCAACAAGACAACTTATGCTACAACGTTCCATCGTACACGAAATTCGGCAACAGCAATAACCAGATCGCGTCCCCTTTCTTGTGCCTGCGCGGAGAACCGACCCTACGCCTCGACGAGAATGACGGAAGTGCCTCGCTGTTTAGTGTGCGACGCTTTCCGAGGTTCGGCAGGAGATGCAGTCAAAAAGCATATACCGGGGTCTGCTCCAGGCGAACGGGAGGCGTGGACCCGATCAGGTCCAGGATCCTGCGGGTCACGGCCTCTTCGAGCAGCACTTCGTCCGTCAGCAGATCCACGAGGACCGGTACCTGCTCCACAATGGTCACTTTCCCGCGGACGGTGAGGGAGATCGTTCGAACATCGCACCGCAGCTCGCTCATCTCCGCGGCCTCCTTCCACGAAAATCTGCGCTCCAGCGTTCCGGGTGAAGATCTGGCCGGTAGGTTGTCACCAACTTCACTCGCTCACGAACAATCCCGAACGCCATATGCCATGGTCGCCCCCCGTTTCTCGCTTTCGCCGACTCTCCGGCTCTCCGCACCAAAACACGGAACCCAGCGCGCCGGTCCCCTATTCCTGTGTGTAGAATTCTCTTCGAAGATCATCCTGGGGAACGAAACGGCTCGCCTGCCGAATGATCGCCTAGAGGGTGCCCACATCCAATTCTCTGTGCTGCGGGAGAGTCAATGTCTGCACGCTCCCCGAAGGTGCCACTCGTCTCAGCTTTACGTGACTCCCTCGTTGAGCGTGGACCCGAAAGCCAAACCGGGCGAGAATGGTGATCACGTCGTCGCCGGACAGCCGTCTAAGCTTGGGCACCGGCCGGCTCCAGCTCCATGGTCACCAAGATCGTGGGGTGCGGGACGAGGCCGAAGTCAGCGGCGTTTTCCCCTTCGAGGTGGAGGGCGACGGCCTCCTGCAGGTTTGCAAGGGTTTCGTCTACCGTCCTTCCCTGGGTTACGACAGCCAGCTCCATGCATTCGGCGACATACCAGTCGTCGCCCCGGCGAAGCAAGGCCTTCACGGTGTGCTGCAGCGTCATAGCTTTCTCCGCTCTCCTCTCAAGTGCTCTTGCCGTGCCCCCGCTCGCGACCGACCAACGGAACTGTCATCGCTTCTTACGCGTGCCATCGGAGTCTTCAGCATTATAAGCCATCCCGGCCCAGTCGCAAGGTTCTTCCTCCAGCCGCTCCTCTTCCTCAGCACCCCTGCTCCCGAGCGCAGCGGTGCGCCCCCTCCCTCCGGGGTGGAGCCCCTACGGGGTGGAACCCGGACCGCAGGCTGACCCCTGACCTCTGACCTCTGACTACTAGTTTTTGCGCCATGCCCCCTGCTCTCTGCCCTCTGCTCTTTGCCCCGTGCCCCGCGCCCTATGCGCTTCGCAATCTGGTCAAAAACGTCGAATGTCCCCTAAATTCACAGGTTGGGGACGGTCTTGAAGTCCACCTGGATGGAGCGTGGTCCCAGCATGGATGCCCTTGACCTGTGATAAGAGGGCTGGTACTGTCTTGACCGTCTAGACGGTCTAGGCAGCCTTAGTCGTCTTGGGGGGCGTTCAGATGAAACCGGAAAGGAAGATGGTCTACATCTCTGAAGAGGCTCATGGACGGCTCAAGCTCTTGGCCGCCCGCCGCAATCGGCCAATGGGGGAGCTCGTCGACGAGCTGGTCGCGCAAGAGCTGGCCGACCTCGTCAACCCCTGGACCGGTCCCGAGGGCCTGATGCTCCAGCAGAGCATCTTGGCGCGGATCTGGGATGATCCCGCCTTGGATGTGTATGACCATGATTGAGCTCCGGCGGGGTGACGTCGTCCTCGTAAGCTTTCCATTCGTCATCCCCAACCATACCCAGCGGAAGCGACGGCCGGCCGTGGTCGTTCAGTCCGATCGGTACAACCGCCGGCGAGCGGCCGTTATCGTCGCCGCCATCACCAGTACCCAGGGCTACGCCCACCTTCCCTGCAAGCTCCTGGTGGCGAAAGACACGCCTGAGGGCCGCGAGGCCGGTCTCCGCCTGGATAGCGTGGTAGACTGCCAGACCCTGGCCACGATCCCCCGAGGGGAGATCGTCCGCCGTCTCGGCAGATTTCCCCAGGACGTGATGCGTCGTCTGGACCAAGCCCTCCAGGACGCGCTGGGCTTGCCAGTGGTCTGAAATGCTGGCGAGGAGTGTACGATTGGACGCCTGGGCGAACCTACCGTCCGCTGGCAGATTGGAAGCCGACAGGGACGCGTTGGAGTATGCACGGATGGGATGGGGAGGGGCGGCGTCAGATTTGGGACTGGCGGAGAGAGGAAGGCAAGCGGCAAATAAGGTAATTACGGTTACAACGTCCCCCCGATGGCTCAGGTGGGCGGACCGTAGAGGCACTGGTCGTGCCGGATGGAGATATCGGTTTCGGTCGATTCCCCGTTCCCGATGAGCGCCTCCAGTCCTCGTCGCTGCCCCTCTGCGATTCGGGCAGGCTCATCTGGAAGCAAGAGCACATAGATGTGCTCCTTCTCCCTCAGGTCCACCGACTCCAGAGGCCGAAGGATGCCACACTCATAAACGGCCTGAACGACTTTTGTCACCGTATCTCCTTCCCAAGCCAGGAGGTAGATTCCCTTGAACCTGAGAGTAGCTATGTGCGCTTAGGAAGTCAAGGCTTGTTCACCCGCTGCCCCCCGCGCCCCCTCTCGCCCCTGCGCCTCTTCGCCTCAGCGCCTCTACGGCCCCCTTCCCTTTGCCCTTTGCCCTACGCCACAGGATACGGTCAATAATGTCGCAACCTCCCCTAGCTTTTTCTCGGGCGGGTGCCGGTGAAGGTGACGGGGATGAGCTTGCCGGGCGACCACCGCTTGGAGGCAAGTGCGTGTTTCGTCTCCCGCTTCCCCTCAAGTCGTGATATGCTATGCTCTAAAATAGAGCAAGCCAGGGGGTGCTGTCGACGGCACCGGTGGACTGAACGGTCAGGACGGCAATGGATATCGTAACCGCCAACCGACATGACATCTTGCGGATCGCACGCCGCCACGGGGTGGCTCAGGTCCGCCTGTTTGGCTCCCAAGCACGAGGCGTTGCGGGTGAAAGCAGCGACGTCGATCTCCTGATCGAGGTGGAGGGGCCCACCACACCGTGGTTCCCGGGCGGGCTGGTGGCTGACCTCGAGGCATTGTTGGGGTGCCGCGTGGACGTCGTGGAGGCGGACGCGCTGCACCCGGATGTCCGGGCACAGGCGCTGGCGGAGGCGCGGACGTTGTGAAGGATGACCGGGTCTACCTCCGGCATATCCTCCAATGCATCGAGGCCATCGGCGGCTATATCACGTCGGGACGCCCGCAGTTCTTCGCAGATCGCAAGACCCACAAGGCCGTCCTTCGCGAGCTCCAAGAACTCTCTGAGTCCGTCCAGCGGCTTTCGCCGGAACTACGAGCGCATCACCCTGAAGTCCCTTGGGCCGCCATCGGCGGATTCAGGAACGTGCTGGTCCATGACTACCTGGGAATCAGCCTTTCCCGTGTGTGGGACGTGATCGAGCGGGATCTTCCCGCCCTTCGGACAACAGTGCTGCATATGCTCCGAGATCTCGGCGAGCGCCCTCCCGCGCCCTAACTCCCTGCTCTATACTTCAGCCCCCAGTGTCTTCTTCTCGACGTACGCTCGCACCCTCATACCTCCTCGTCTTTTCTGCCCGCCTCCCCTGCTCCTCGCTTCTCCGCGCGGTTCTCAATTTCGAATGTCGCATTTCGAACTTCGAATTCCCCCCGTCGCCCGCTCCCCCCTCCGCCCCATGCCCTACGCTCTGTGCCCTTTGCCCTACGCCACAGGATACGGTCAATAATGTCGCAACGTCCCCTAGACCGAGTGGCGGAGAGTACCTCCCGGAGAGCGATCCATGTCCGGGCGATCGGCCGCTTCCCGCGGCGTTCGGAGAGGGTCCCGGGATGCAGTTTCCCCTTGCTGGCACGTCGGGATGGCGCTACACTATGGGCACCCTGGAGGTGCTACATGAGTGTAACCACGCACAGAACCCGGACCAAGGCAACGTCGCAGCGGGAGGCGGCGCCCATGGCCTCCCGGATTGTCCGCCGGAGCTTTGCGCTTCCCCGGCACATCGTCATGGAGGCCACGGCAGTGGCCCCGGCTGAGCTGCAGACCAACCTCAACCGGCTCGTCACGACCGCGCTAGAAGAGTACACGGCCACCCGCAAACAGCAGGCCTTTGCAGCCGCCATGGCCGCCATGGCGGCGGACCCTGCGGTCACCCGCGTCTCCAGCGACCTCCTGGCGGTCTTTCGCACGACCGAGGTGGACGGCCTCCCCGATGATTAGCCGCGGCCAGATCTACCGCGTCAACCTCAATCCCGTCCATGGCCGCGAGCAGAAGGGGATGCGCCCCGTCCTGGTCGTCTCCGCCGATGCCATCAACCGTCAGCCGCTCGTCGTGACCGTCGTGGCAGGCACGGACGCGACCACCGTGCCCCGCGACTACCCGACGAACGTCCGGGTGCCGGCCCGCGAGAGCGGCTTGCCGAAGGACACGGTCTTCCTGTGCTTCCAGCTCCGAACCCTCGATCCGACGCGCTTCCAGGATCCTCGCACCGGCCAGGTGACGCCGGTGGGCCAGCTCCCGGCGGCGCGCATGGCCGAGGTCGATACAGCGCTCCGCGCCGTGCTGAGCTTCTAGGAGCCTGGAGAGCGCCAACAAGTCTGTGGTCGCCGAATCATGCCGGCGGGACCGTTCCGCGAATAGCCCCTCCTCTTGCGTTTCAGCGCCTGATCCTACGTCCGTGCGCGATGGCACGGAGCTGGCCGACCTGACCGGCCAGGCATTGTGCCCCAAGACGGCTTGTGAAACGAGGCCCTATCGGCAATCCCACGTCTCCCCCGTGCCGGCGGATCGCCCTCGACCGCGAGAACCGCCTCGACGCTCATCTAGCCGCTTTCTCCCGAGCGTCGGAGGACTGGTTTGTCCGTCGCGCCTCATTGCCCATGTCGATCGTGGCACGGGCGATGTCCTTCCCGCCGAAACCTGGCGAGATCGATGGTGGCGCCTCCACCGCGGCCCCTCTCTCTCGCTGAAGCCTGGCGGCTCTCTGCGTCCGTCGCCGCCTTGACCGGGTGGCGCCCGGGTTGAGCACGTGGGCGAGATCCACCGCAGGCGTAGGGCTTGCCGCGCAGCTTTCCGACCCGATCGTGCGGCGACAGCGGACGAGCGGAGAAGGGCATGCGGACGGCGGTCGTCAGGAGCGGCAGGCGGGAAGGGGGGGGATCGGACTCAGGGACTTGAGGGAGGCCCGGAAGGGTGGCGGCAACAAGGTAATTAAGGTTACAACGTCCCCTCGGCCTTGTTCCCCTCCATCAGGGGCACGTGTTTGTGGGCCGCCGCGTGGAAGAGGACCTCGGGCAGGTGCTCCTCCAGGACAGCCGTCATCCGCGCCTCGTCGGTGACATCGGCGATCACGGGGTGGAGGACGAGCTTCGGGACCTTGTCCCGCAGCTCCAGCTCCACGAAGAAGAGGCCGTTCTCGGACCGGTCCAAAAGGACCAGCTCGGCCGGCTCGAACCGGGCGATCTGGCGGCACAGCTCCGACCCGATGGAGCCGCCCGCCCCCGTCACCAGGACCCGCTTCCCGGACACGAACTGCTCCACCTCGGCCTGGTCGATGCGGACCGGCTCGCGCCGCAGGAGGTCCGCGATGTTCAGCCGGCGGGGCCTCACCGCCAGGGCCGGGCTGTCCGTCAGCTCGCGCAGGTTGGGGATCGTCTTGAACTCCACCTGGGCGGACCGGCAGGCCCCGATGATCCGGCGCATCTGCTCGCCGGTGGCCGAGGGGATGGCGATCAAGAGCTCGTGGATCGCATGCGTGTGGCACAACCCGGGCAGCTCGTCGATCGTCCCCAGCACCTTCTTGCCGTGGATGCGCCGGCCCTGCCTGGCCGGATCGTCGTCCGCGGGCCCCACCGTACCGTCCGTCCCTCTCCTCGGAAGGTCTTGACATGTGTTGTCAGATCTGCCAACATCGCAATTACCGGCGGCCCAAGGGAAGGCAAGATACGATGACTCGGAAGACACGACCAATTTCGTGGGTCAGCGCGGCGCTCAGGGAATTCCAGGCGTTCCCGGAGGGGGCCAAGGCGATTTGTCTTGCCGCTCTCACGGTGGCCGCTGAAAACGAGAAAGCTGACATTGCGAGCCGATGCACGGCATGGGCGCGGGTGTATTTGAGATCGCTCTGCGGTTTCGGAGCAATGCGTTTCGAGTCGTCTATCCCGTGCAGCTTGGAGACGACATCTGGGTGCTCCATGCGTTCGAGAAGAAATCGAAGCGGGGCGCCAAAACTCCGGGGGGCGAAATCGATTTGATTAAGAACCGCCTGAAGAGATTGAGGGAGATGTTGCCATGAAAACAAAGGGGGAAGTTATGCGCGGCAGCGGGAATGTTTTCCGCGACTTGGGCCGTGAGACCGCGGATATTGAGCAGTTCAAGGCAATCCTGGCCGCGGAAATCATTAAGACCCTCAACCGGGAGCGCTTGACCGTGCGGGCCGCGCAGGCGCGCACGGGCATTGCTGCGGCCGATTTCTCGCGCATTCGGAACACGGACCTCGGCCGGTTCACCGCCGACCGCCTCATGGCGACCCTCAACCGACTCGGGGCGCGGGTGGAGGTCAAGGTCAGGGTGCGGCGCGCCGAACCTGTCGCGCACCGCGCCACAGCCTAGCTGTCACGTTGGCTCGTTCACTGCGCAGCGCAAAGGCTGAAGACGGCGGTGGGCTGGCAGGGGCAGCGGAGTCAGGGGTGAGCAGAGGCTGGAAGGAGGGGAGTTGGAAAATAAAGTCAATAATGTCGCAACGTCCCCTAAACGTTCTGCCGTTCGACGTTCCACGTGCTCCGCTCGATGTTCCTAACCGCCGCACGTCGAACCGCCGCACCTAGAACCGTCTTTCCCCCCACCTCGCACCGTTCTCAACCGCAGCACGTCGAACCGTCTCCTACCGCAGCACCCCGGAGGCCCAGCCGAGGATCCCGAGGCCCGCACCGGCAGTGTGTAGCAAAATTCGAAATGTACTTTCCGAGAGGACATCCAGGGGTTCGTCACAATTCGAAATCCGAAATTCGCAATCCGCAATGTCCTTCATGCTGCCACTCGTCCAGCCCCGCCACCGCCATTGCCGTCGCCAAGGCGCAGGCGATGACCAGCGTTCGCTGCCGGCCGTTGCCATTCGTCGCAGATCGGGACAGCAGCCAGCCGAGGACCGCGTACGCCGCCAGGTGGATGCTTTTCCGAAGAAGCAGGCGCAGCACGTCCCCGTCCCGCATGGGCAGCGCATGGGAGGTTCCAATCAGAAAAATCACGCCGACCCAGGCGAGAGTCAGCAGCCAGAGTCGGCGGGGATCAATCAGATTGGAGATTCGCATTCGGGAGACCGAGAACAAATAACCGCACTATCATCCAACCTGGTGCACGTGACCTGCCCCCTCCTCAGAAATGAGTTGCCACTAGGAGTCCTATGGACGCACCGGTCAGCCTCACCGCGAGAACCCTAAGCAGTATGCGCCGATGGTGGCCTGGAAGCGACTCTTCACCCCCACCTTTAACCAACATTACGAGGCCCACGACGAGGCCTAAAAATGGCAAAACGCGCAGAGCCAAATTCATCAACCCAGAAAGTTGATCCATGACTATACCCTTGTCGAATAGCAACGAATCAGTCGGCTTACCACCAGATCCGTTTCCTCAAGGAGGATAAACTCGAACCTCCCCAGGCGAGAGTTAGCAGCGATAACCTACGACGCTCGGTCAGCTTCGAGATTCGCATTCCGAACTACATCCGTCCGACTGTTCTCCTTTGCGCCCTTTGCGTCTTGGCGTGAAATGCGAGTGTTTTCCGTGTCGAATTTCGAATTGTCTTTCAGTCATCCGCCGTGCCGGCGCTGGTTTCGGCGGCCGATGGCGAGCGCCTGAGCAGCTCCTGCACCCGCTTCTCCACGATGCTGACCGGGAGGGGCTTGTAGATCCGGTCGGCGGCCCCCAGGGCCGCGACTTGGTCCATGCTGAGCACCTCGGCCGAGTCGGCCAGCAGGAGGATGGGCACCCCCTGATGCCTGAGCTTCTCGCAGAGCCGCTTGATGTTCGTCCGGGGCAGATGGTGGTGCAGGATGACGAGGTGGAGGGGTGCATCTTTCAGGTGCTGGAGGGCCTCCCGCTCGGTCTCGGCCTCCAGGACGAGGTAGCGGGCCTGGAGGATCCGTTTCAGGGTCTTCCGGGTGTAGGGGTCCGCCTCTACTACCAGGATCCGCTCGGTGCGCCGGGGGCGACGGGTCGGGGGCGGGGCCCCATCCACGTAGCCCGGGACCAGCGCGGCCAGCATGGCCGAGAGCGCTCGCTGATCCTCGGTGTCGGCATGTTTGAGCAGATCCTGGATCCCGGCCTCCAGCTTACCGAGGTCGTTCGGCTCCGCCTCCACGACCATGATCTTCTCGTGAAGGGTGGGCAGGACGCGGGTCTCGGAGTTCAACAGCTCCTCGAACAGCTTCTCCCCCGGCCGGACCCCCGTGAAGGTGATCTCGATGTCCCGCTCGGGATCCAGGCCCGAGAGGGCGATGAGGTCCTTGGCCAGGTCCAGAATCCGCACCGGATCGCCCATGTCGAGGACGAAGATTTCCCCGCCCTCTCCTTGCGTTGCCGCCTGGAGGACGAGCTGGCTGGCTTCCGGGATGGTCATGAAGTAGCGCAGCATGTCGGGGTGGGTGACCGTGACGGGCCCCCCGGCCTCGATCTGGCGCTGGAAGACCTGGAGGACGCTCCCCTCGCTGGCCAGGACGTTGCCGAAGCGCACCGTCATGAAGCGGGTGGCGCTCTTGACGTTCAGCGCCTGGACGTACATCTCGGCCAGGCGCTTGGTGGCGCCCATGATGCTGGAGGGACGGACGGCCTTGTCGGTGGAGATCATCACGAAGTGCTCCACCCCGACCCGCTCGGCCGTCCGGGCCGCCACCATCGTCCCCCGGACGTTGTTCTTGACCGCCTCGGCCTTGTTCCCCTCCATCAAGGGCACGTGCTTGTGGGCCGCCGCGTGGAAAAGCACCTGGGGCAGGTGCTCCTCCAGGACAGCCGTCATCCGCGCCTCATCGGTGACATCGGCGATCACAGGGTGGAGGACGAGCTTCGGGAATTTGTCCCGCAGCTCCAGCTCCACGAAGAAGAGGCCGTTCTCGGACCGGTCCAGCAGAACGAGCTCGGCCGGGTCGAACCGGGCGATCTGCCTACACAGCTCCGACCCGACGGAGCCGCCCGCCCCCGTTACCAGGACCCGCTTCCCCGAGACGAACTGCTCGACCTCGGCCTGGTCGATCCGGACCGGCTCGCGCCGCAGGAGGTCGGCGATGTTCAGCCGCCGCGGCTTGACGGCCATCGCCGGACTGTCGGCCAGCTCGCGCAGGTTGGGAATCGTCTTGAACTCCACCTGGGCGGACCGGCAGGCCCCGATGATCCGGCGCATCTGCTCGCCTGTGGCCGAGGGGATGGCGATCAAGAGCTCGTGGATCGCATGCGTGTGGCACAGGTCGGGCAGTTCGTCGATCGTCCCCAGGACTTTCTTGCCGTGGATGCGCCGGCCCTGCCTGGCCGGATCGTCGTCCACATATCCGACGACGTTGTACGGCAGCCCGACGTTCCGCTCGATTTCCCGGACGAGCATCTCCGCCGCATCGCCCGCCCCCACCACCAGGGCGCGCTTCTCGCGGCGCTGGCCGTTCATGGCTGACTCGCGCAGAGCCCGGATAGCCAGGCGGCCGCCGCCGGCGAACAGCAGGCAGATCCCCCAGTCGATCGGAAAGATCGGCCAGGGAAAGTCTTGGTTTATCAGTCCCAGCACGATGGCGGCAAAGAGCACGGAGCTGAGGGTTACCGCCTTCACAATCTTGAGAATGTCCCGCATGCTGACGTATCGCCAAACCTCCTCGTACATGTGGAACCAGGCGAACGCCAGCAGGCGCAGGGCCAGGATCAGCGGCAGCGTGTGGACGAGCTGCCGCCAGTCGTCCCGGTCCACCGGGTACTCGAACCGCAAGACAAATGCAAGACAGTACCCGCCCCCGACCAGGCCGGCGTGCAAGAGGACGATGATCACCCGCCGCAGCGGCGCGATAGCCTCCACGAGACGCCCCATCCGATTCTTGACACCCACCGCAGAAGCGCTCATTTCGTTTCTAACGTAAACATTTCACCGACAAGATGGCGAAGGGGGGTGAATCGGCGAGCCGGAGAGTCGGTGAACCGGCGTAAGAAACGCTTCCAAATTGAACCCTTGCGGGAGGAGGCGCATGGGATATGCCGCTCAGACTTCCCATCTGCAACGAATTGTGGCCCAGACAGAGCGGAAGATCAGACCGAGGTCGTACAGCAGCATCTCAACGTCCCCCGCCCACCCCCGCTCGTTCATTCGCCTGACCCGGCGGATATAGATCAAGTCGTACCGGAACTTCTGGCGGTGCGGCACCTCCCGTGGGGCGAAGAGCTGGGTGATCCCCGTGAGGCCCGGCCTGACGATCTGCCGCTGGGCGAAGCCCGGGACGTCCCGGATGTACAGTTCCTGTGAGGTATCCTTGACCCGCACGATCTCTTTCTCGGGTTGCGAGCGGGGGCCCACGAAGCTCATGTCCCCCTTAAAGATGTTCCATACCTGCGGAAGCTCGTCCAGCGCCGTCATGCGCAGCAGCCGGCCTGCGCGCGTGATGCGAGGGTCGTTGCGGCTGGCCTGCACCTCCACCCGGCCGGGCTCCTTGCGCATCGAGCGGAACTTCAACGCCCGGAACATCCTGCCGTGCCGCCCGATCCGGTCCTGGCGGAAGAAGATTGGCAGCCCATCCTCCCACCAGATGCTCACCGTGATCAGCAGCCATAACGGAAGGCTGATCAGCAGGCCGAGGGAGGACAGAGCGAGATCGAGCGGCCGCTTGAATCGCGGCTCGCGGAGAGTTCCCTGGACTGCATTCATCTCCTGCACTGTCTGACGCGGCACACCCCCCTGCCCCGCTGAACCGAGAAACTCAGAGGTCGCCCGCATGTCGCATCTCGGCAATGGTTTCCCGCCACCCCGTCATGAGATCATACTGCGGGCGGAATCCCAGCTCGTCCTGGATCCGCTGTCCGGACACCGCAATGTCTTCCAGGTACTTCTCGATCGTCGCCCGCCCTATGGGAAGGGCTAGTCGGAATAGACCCGCTGTATCTTCCAGTATCCCCGCCACCGCACGGACAGGTCCCGCAGGAAGAGCGATCCGCGGCGGTCTTCTCCCCATGGCAGAGCAGATGGCACCAACGATCTCGGAAATCGCGTGGAACCGGCCGTCCGTCACGTTGTAGACCCGGCCGGCCGCCATGGGATGCTCGAGGGCCAGGACCGCTGCCCGCCCGACGTCCCGGTCATAAACCAGCGTTCGGCGGTTCCGCCCGTCGCCTATCGGCACGAAACGGCGCCGCGCCAGAAGCTCCACCAGCCGCCGGTAGTTGCCTTTGATGCGGGCGCCGTAGATCGCCCCCATGCGCAGCACCGTCCCGATCCGCTCTCCGCTCGAAGATGTCGCCCCCAGCACGATCCGCTCCGCCGCCAGCTTCGTCTCCGCGTAGAACGTTTTCGGGGCCGCCGGGCCGTCCTCGGTCAGGATGGCGCCGTTCGAGTCGTCGTATACGTTGATCGTGCTGAAAAAGACCAGCCGTCGGACGCCGGCCCGCACGGCCGCCTCGACCACTGTGGCGGTTCCCCCCACATTGACCCGCTCGAACGACGCCCGCGCCTCGGGCGGTGGATTCAGGATGTGCAGCAGAGCCGCCAAGTGGATGACGCCATCGACGCCCTCCACGGCAGCACGCACCGCCTCCGGATCCGTGATGTCTCCCTGGCACACCTCAACACCATCTGGTAACGACCCGGGTACAGGACGATCTATGGATGTTATCCGAACTTGAAATCCGGCCTCACATAACCCCCCCACCACTCGGGGCCCAACGGAACCGGTCGCACCCGTCACCAAAACCATATCCCGTCTTTTACTTTTATGCTGCGCCGCAACACACCCTTCGGAGGACCTCGTCATACTCACCGATGACGGCATCTTTGCTGTAGTGGTCGAGGATCCACTGACGACCATTCTTGCCCATTTCCCGGCCGAGTTCTGGTGATCGATAGAGTAGGCAGATTGCCTGGGCCATCTCACTCGCGGATTCCGGCACGACCACTATTCCGGCCTTCGACATGCTCAGCAACTGCGCAGACTCAGTGTCAGGCTCCGAGGCCGAGACCACGGGCCGTCCTGCGGCCATTGCCGTGTAAATCTTGGAAGGAACGGTATCATAAGAAAACCCGAAGCGCATCGGCGAGAGACAGACGTCAGCGGTGGCATAGACATCGGGGACCCGTTCCTCCGGCTCAAAGGGCAGCAGCCGCATGTTCTTCGCTCCGGAGGCTGCAATTGCCTCTTCCAGCTTGGTCCGGCCCGCCCCATCCCCGATCAAGACGAGAAGGATATCCTGCTCCTTTTCGAGTTCCTTGGCCACCTCGATCAGCACCTCCAACCCTTGGGTTAGGCCTATATTTCCCCCGTAGAACGCCACGTACCTGTCGACGAACCCGTGCTGTCGGCTGAAAGGGTTCTGCTTATCTCGTGGTTGGATCCGGTCGACGTCGACAAAGTTGGGCGTGAAAAACAGCTTCTCCCGAGGGACACCCCGCTTCAGCAGGCTGGCGATGAAGCACTCGGCGATCGAGGTGATGCACGCCGACCGACGGTAGACGAAGGTCTCGAGGGCAGTAACCAGCCGCACGAGAAATGGATTCCGAATCAAGCCCAAACGGATCGGGACGTCAGGCCAGAGCTCCCGCACATCATAGACGAGCTGGCCCCGCTTCAGCCTAGCAAGCAGGTAGCCCTCCAAACCCAAAGTGATGGGGGGAGAGGGCACGAAGATGACATCCTGGCGAGGTATCCTGATAGCTGCGACAATCAACGTTGCGAGATGAAACCAGAGATAATCGAGTGCGCGGCTCCGCACTCTTTTCCGTTTAAGTGGCATGTAGACCCTGAATACCCGAACCCCGGATTCCTTCGACTCGGTGAAAAGGCGCCGCGCCCTGTAGATTGGATTATTCAGAATCTTTTCCGAGGGATTGTAGTGCAGCATGGAGGTGAGGACGGTTACCTCATGCCCCCTGGCTCGCAAGCCGTGGGCGAGCTCCTCCATCATCTTCGCGGTCGAAACATTGTCCGGGCCAAAGACCAAGGACAGCATCAGAACTCTGGCCAACGGAAAGGGACCCTTTCTTTTGGTACCCGACGGTCTAAGCTTTCTGCCGCGTTCCGATCATCTTTCTTTGAACCTGATCTTCAATCCAGTCATACGTCCGCTTAAGGCCGTCTTCCAGGGAGACCTGGGGCTCCCATTTCAGGACCTCGCGCAGGCGAGTATTGTCAGAATTCCGCCCGCGTACTCCTTGCGGACCAGGAACATGCTTCTTTTTGATCTCGATTCCAGCGATAGATGCGACCAGGTCCGCAAGCTCGTTTATGTTGATCAGCCGGTCTTGGCCCAGGTTCAGGGGCTCGTGGTGATCGGAGCGCATCAGTTTGTAGATGCCCTGCACGCAATCATCAATGTAGCAAAAGGACCGAGTCTGCTCGCCGTCTCCCCAGATTTCGATCTCCGGATTCCCCGTGAGCTTAGCGACCGCCACCTTTCGGCACATCGCCGCCGGCGCCTTCTCGCGCCCGCCCTCCCAGGTGCCGAGAGGGCCAAAAATGTTGTGAAACCGAACGACCCGCGTCTCCAGACCGTAGTCTTCCCGGTAATGTGCACAGAGCCGCTCCGTAACCAGCTTTTCCCAACCGTAGGCATCCTGCGGCTGTGCCGGATAGGCGTCGTCCTCTTTCAAGGGCACAACGTTCACGTCTGTTTGCTTGTACTCGGGATATATGCAGGCTGAAGAGGTATAAAAGTGGCGCTTCACGCCGTTGACTCGACCCGCTTCCAGCGTATGGATGTTAATAAGAGAATTATTGTGAAGGATCTCGCTATGGTGACAAGAGATGAACCCCATGCCCCCCATGTCGGCGGCCAGAGCGTACACCTCATCGATGCCTCGTGTCGCCTGAAGGCAGTTGTCCCAGCGCCGGAGGTCCAAGATCTCGAACTCGTCGGCATCCGCATTGCTGAATTCCGGATGCTTGATGTCAACGCCACGCACCCAGTAGCCTTCCTTCTTGAGGAAAGTTACCAGATGGTGGCCAATGAATCCGCCAGCGCCAGTGACGAGCGCTCTTGCCTTTATCGACATCTTTTGCCTCCTATCAGAGTGGTCCCACAAGCCAATGCGTCGGTTTCAGAGCCATTTGGAACCCCGGCCGAGTTCACCCGCATTCCGTCGAATCAAAAGGGGGGTTTTCGTGCCAGGCGAACCAAGTGATTCTTCAGGTTGGCCAGTGGCGACAGGTACACGAGACGGGTCAAGGCTCGGCTATGGAAGATGATCTGTGCGACGTGCTGCAGCAGATCACCCTTGGCTTGAAAGCGCCGGCAGGCCACCGCGGGCGCTTGCACCTCTCGATGGCCTCCAAACATCGGGGTCCCATGGACCCTCAGCGCGTACTGCAAGTACGGAACCGAACGCTCGTCGATTCCCATGAAGCGACTGCCAAGAATGTCCCCTACGAGGAGCGGGGCGCTGAGCAGAAGTAGGTTGAGCGGAAACACATCCCCATGGATTGGTCCAAAACCATCCATCGCCCAGGTGCCGTCGATCAAGGACCACCCCGGACCCCAGAGGGCCAGCATCCCGGATAGGACTTCGGGAAGTCTCGCATGGTGCAGGAGACGCTTGGAGCTCGGGATGCACCCCCAGAGATTCTTGAGGCCGAGGGTTACCGTCGTGAAGGCGTGAGTCTTGAGGACTGGCACACTGAAAAGGATCCCCGGTTTCTCCATGAGCCGCCGGGGCAATTCGACGGGGATCTCATCCTCTCGCCGCCCCGGCAACAGGGTGCGAACGGACGGCTCCCGGCTCAGGTTGACGGCAGGAACCCCGAACTGCTGCTCCAAACGTCTGACGCCGTGCCCTTCGAAGGCCTGATCGGCAGTCCAGGAATCCAAGCTCCCATCGGATTCGATGATGATGGGCCAGGCCCCGAGCCGGCACAGGGCCTCTATGATAGCCGCCAGGACTTCGGGCGACGTCGTAACACCCGGGCGATACGCCGGCGCCGTGAAATTCGGCTTGACATACACGATCTGCCCCGCCCAGGAATCGGCCCCCCGCAGGCAGGACGTCAACTGGTCCGCAAGTGGCGGACCACCCGCAGGCTCAATCTTGAGCCATTGCACGAAGATATCGCGCGGCTCACTCTTGCCCGAGGTCTCCCTCGGCGGCCCCGTCATTGTCGTCTGGCCCCATTAGTCTCCACCTCAGGGATGGTGGAAACCCCTCAGCTTCAGCTGAGGCCCACTGGGCGATAGGGGCGCCACAAACTCCCACATTCCTTCGTTTATACGCCCAGCGTAGTGGCGCCCCTGAGCCCGCTGGGAGTTGTTGACGAGAGCGGTGTCGACTTCGAATCGACCCTGCCATTCGATGGCAATGGCCGAGCCGAGGAAGGACTCGGCAACGACCGGATGTGATCAACCCCTCGGCTTACAGCCGAGGGTCGTTGAGTTCGCTCAAGGAGATCCGCATACAGCTCGGCATGTCGGAGCGCGCTGGCCGATGCAGAGTGCCGCTCTTGAACCCGCCGCCTGGCGGCCTCGCCGTACTCCCTGGCCCTGATCGGATCGGCCAGCATGCTCATGATTGCCTCGGCGAGGCTACTGGCGTCGCCTGCGGGCACCAGCAAACCCGTCACACCATCCTCGATCAGGTCCCGGATCCCGCTCACGTTCGTTCCAACCACCGGGATGCCGGCGGCCATGGCCTCCATCATTGCTCTCGGCATCCCCTCCCACAACGAAGGGAGGGCGAACACATCCATCGCCGCAAGGTACGGTCTCACGTCTACCTGCTGGCCGACGCAGACGAACGCAGATTCCAGGCCTCGATCTGCAATCTGCCGGTGGATCTCCAGTGCCTTCGGCCCGGAGCCCACAATGAGGAAGTAGACATCGGGTCGCGTCCGACGAATGCAACCAGCGGCCTCGATCAGGTACGGGTACCCTTTCTGTTCCTTGAATACCGCAACTGTGCCGACCACGGTGGCCGATTCGGGAACGTTCAGGAGTTGCTGCTTCGTACGCGGATCCCTCTCGATCTCCCGGAGACCATCTAGATCCACGCTGTTGGGAATCAGCACGATCTGTTGAACGGGAAATCCTTCTGAGAGGAGACGGTCCTTGACATCCTCCGAGAGAGCAATGAGCACATCTGCCCATCGTCCGGTCCATCGGTCAAGACGGGAAGCGAGAACGGCTACCGCACCCCCGTACTCCCCCCGATACATCTCCCGGTGCAGGTTTCGGATGCTCGAGACGATCACCGGAGTGCCGGCGAGGCGACCTGCCAGGCGGCCAACCCAGTCGGCCCGGCTCAGGTTCGTGTGCAGCACCTCGATCCGCCCTTGCTTGAGAATTCGAGCCAGGCGGTACACAGTGCGCACATCCCACAACCCCCGCATGCCGAGGCACACGTGCGGGACGCCATGCTTCAGCAGCAGCGCCTCCATCGTCGGATCGGCGGCCGAGAGGCTGCACGCCAGGGATTGGACTCGGTCCGCTGGCAGATATCGCATCAGAGCAAGCATGCCGCGGCCAGGCCCGTCCAGCCTAAAGGCGGGATTCAGATGAAGTACCCGGATGGGTAGGCGATCAGCCATGCGCTCCCGCAGGGATAGCTTCGAGGCGGATGGGAGAGGGGTCTGGCCTACCGATGCACTCAGCCCGAACATTGCAGTTGAGTTCAGGAATTCTCCTCCGCCAGAGCAACTGCATTGCAGTTGGGAACCCACGTCAAGAGGCGATGGAGGTGGTTGAGGAACCGCTGCTGCCATGCGGGCGCCCGGGAAAGCCGGAGGACAGCCTGGCGGCCCACGCGGCCGAGGATGGCGCCGCAGGCGAACACCGTGACCCGAAGCGTGCTGAGCGTCCGACGGACAGACGCAGCCAACGCCCCCTGGAAGGCCTCGACGAGGTTGTAGAGCAGGCAGATCGCCCGAAGGGCCGCTTCGGTCGCCCAGAACCGCCGGGAGCAGAAGCCGTCCGCGCCGAAGCTGTACTTCAGTTCCTTCAGCCGGTTCTCGGTATCGGCCCGGCCGTTGTAGGTGCGCCAGACATCCTCGGGCGCGGCCGTGAGGGTCGTCACCACCGCGTGAAAGCGGTAGCCGGGCGCGTGGAAGAGTTCTCGCCCCCGGGCCGTGGGGCGCCGGGCGAGCTCCTCGCGGACGACGACCAGGCCCCGGGCCGTGGTCCAGCGCAGGGCTCGGTAGGCGATCTCCCCCACCTCCAAGCCCGGGGCGAAGGGGCGGAAGGCCAGCCGGTAGGTGGCCGCTTGCAGCGGGTTCGTGAACCGCGCGGCGACAATGTAGGGCAGGTGCGCGGCTTCCACCGCCAGGAGGAACGCCTCATCAAAGAAGCCGCTGTCGGCGCGGACGAGGCTGATGGCCACGTGGGCGGGGAGGAGCGCGCGGACCTCGGTGAGGAAGGCGGTCGCGCCGCGGGCGGCCCCGGTGTTCCCGCTCCGCAGCCAGACGTGGGCGAGGCCGCGAGCCTCCGCCAGGACCGCGAAGAGCGGGTGGTGGGAGGGCCGGCCGCGCTTCTTGGGGTTGTAGCCCTTCAGCGCGCCCTCCTGGGTGCCGTACCGCTCGAAGACGCTCGAGTCCAGATCGCGCAGGGTCCCCGTGGCCCGGTGCGGCAGGCGGGCCAGGCAGCCGGCGAACAGCGGGGCGAAGGTCTCCGTCACCGTCTTCGCGGTGAACCGCCGGAAGAACCGGGTGAAGGTCGCCGTGCTCGAGAAGCGCCGCAGGGCGAAGAGCTGGCGGATCGGTTCATCAGCGCGGAGCACCGCGAGGTGCGCGAAGCGCCGGGCGCCGGCGAGGACCCCGGCGAAGAAGGCCAGGAGGATCTGGTGGGGCGGCGTGGCGTTGGGGGACGTCACCGTGAACGGGAGGGCAGCCTGGAGCGTCTCTGCCAGCCCGATCCGCTGGGCGAAGGCGATGAAGAGCGCGAGCCCCCCGAACGCGGTCACCGGCTTGTCCGTGAAGGTAATCCCGATTGCCTTTTGCCCGTCCATCGGCGTAAGCTCGGCCTGCATCGTTTTGTCCTCCCTTCGCTAGGGTGTGAGGTATGGCAACCCCACGTTAGCAAAGGTTCAGGGCAAAACGATGCGCTTTTTTGACTGCAACGTTTGGGCTCAGTCATGATCGCTGCTCCCACAAGAAAAGGTAGCAAGAAGTCATTCGGAAGCCCCCCGTAGTGAGTTGTCACCGGGTTCCCGGCGTCGTGGTGCCACACCGGCCCTTCTTTAGCGGGAGGCCGGGTTCCGTGCAATCGAGGGCCTGGATCTGGCTCTTCTCATCGACCCACATCACCAAGGGATTATCCGGCGGTTTCAGGTACAGCCCCACCACGACGGAACACATCCGCCGCGACGTGTTCCAGAGCGTCCCGGACCTCACCGCTGCTATCGGGTCCTTCATCGCGCACCGCACTTGGCACCAGCCGTCGTTCACGTGTAGGGTCAAGGTCGAGGACATTCTGGTGAGAGTGGCACGCGCTCAGGCGGTTCGCCCAGACTCTCCAATACGCGCGCCACTCGTCCCCGGGGTCTGCTCGAGGGGCCGGTACTCGACGTGTGAGCGGTAGCCTTCCGAAGCCTTGAATGGGACGTACATCCTTTGCGTGTAAATATCTTCCAGGTGGACGCGCCCATGTCCGTCGTAGGAAATCTCGATGTTCTCCGGTGGCACGGTCGTCAGCGGCAAGGCGGCGAGCGTGAATGCGTTTGCGATCTGCGGAATCTTCCGCCAGTCGAAGCCCATGATAGCGGTGGCAACAGCATCGAGAGCCACCGGATTTCCTGCTCCAAGCAGTAAGCCTGCCGAGACCGGGTCGGGCGAGAGAGGACTTTCCCCCTCCCCACCGATGATGCCGTCAACGATCGCCAGGAAGCGCAGGTCCCGGCTCGGAGCGTCGCCCATGACCAGATTTCTACGATCAAAGTAGAAAAAGGCACGATTGACATCTAACACGGTGCGCCAGAGGGTGTCATTGCCATGCCAGGCTCCTCCGCCGATGGACTTTAATTCGCGCAGAGGCACTCCCATGAGGAACATGGCCAATGCCACTACCTTGGTCATGGCGTTGAGCCCGACCTTGACGACGCCCCCATCGTGCTCCCAGGCCCGATGGGCCAGCGCCCAACGCAATTCGCAGAGAGCGCCGCGATAAGGGTACTCGTCACCTCCCGAGCGAGAACTCCCATAGCGGAAATGAGGGAGGTAGTCCTTGTGGCCATTAACCCCGACCAGATTCTTCATCGCACAGGTTATGCCTGCCTTGCAATGCGTCTTGAGCTTAGGAAGATTGATGACTACGTCTGCTAACAGGAAATCGCGGGGAACGATGAAGCGATGGGATTCCTGCGTATGAGCTCGCTGGAGATTCTCCGCAGCATAATCGGTCACGCCGAAGGGGACCGGTCCCGTTATCGGGTGCAGCAGGCTCTTCTTTCCGAGTTCGACCTCCAAGTAATCGGCGAGGGGAGAGTCAAAGCATCCACTGCGGAAGATGACCCCGCCGATCCGCCTAGCTGTCGCCAGACGGTAGTCGCGTACCTTGAGTTGGCAGCCAGGAAAAGCGCGGCCGAAATGCTCCTGGATTCCACCCGCACCAACCGTGTCAAGAAGTAGACTCCAATCGGTGGTCTGCAGCGGGCAATCGCCGAGGATAATCCGCCCCTGGCCGCGCAGAGCCTTTCCGGTGTAATCGAGGACGGCGCGAATCACGCTGCCGTGAGTGACAAGGCTGTCAGCGTCGTCTTCCCTCCCAGTTGCATTGCGAAGTCGCCGATGGCTGACAAAGTTCGGCTTCAGCAGCACGGTGTTGCCTGGCTTGATGAGGTCGCCGAGGGGGTTCCACTCGGGGGTGCCAAAGCGGATCGTGTCAAATCCCAACACATGGAATAGGCGGCGGACTCCGCGATAAACAGGGTTGTCCTCGCTCCCCACAACGGCGCCTGGCCACTCCGGAAATTCCTCGGAAGGATGAAACGGCGATTGCCGCGCGTATCTGCTCTTCTCCTTTACGATGGCAACGTGTCCGTTGGAAAGCATGTCACTCATTTCTGTCGGTCCAAGCGTTCGGTCCGCGCCGACACTTTAGAGATCGTGAAACGGAACTTACCCGAGGGCAGCGGCGCGATGTCGGGAACGTATTCCAGCTGGACGTCGCAATCATTGCCCATGGCCGCCTTGGTGCCCGCGATGATCTCCTCAACTTCCTGCTGCGGAAGACGGCGACCGTCGCTCACCAATAGGTATTGCACCTGGTGGAAATTCGTCTGAACGATCTGGAATTTGCGTACACAATCGCGGAAGTACATCAAGTGAGTGAAATACTCGCCATCGACGAGCGTGCCGTCTGTGCGAACGAAGACATCAACGGTGCGACCGACGAGACGATCTAGTATCTGGCCCCGCCGCCCACAGGGGCACGAACCTTCCGGGGCGAGTACTCCCCTGTCACCGATGCGGTATCGGATCAGCGGCATCGCATAATTGATCAGCGACGTGACCACGATTTCGCCCTCGGTCCCCACCGGCACCGGCGACCCCGCCTCATCGAGAACTTCGACGTACGCAGACCAGGGCGCGACATGAAGGGCCCCCCTGTAGCTGCACTGGCACGCGACGTCACCAACCTCACGTGAACCGTAGCGGTTGAACACGCTGGCGCCGAAGGCCGCTTCGATCGTCTTGCGCATATTGGGCAACAGGATTCCCGCCGAGGTGATGATGCCCTTGGGGGCAGTGATCTTGAGGTCATGCTTTAGGGCGAAGCGGGCCAACTCAAACGCTGACTGGGCATAGGCGACGACCAGTTTCGGCTTGAAGCGGTTGATGATGTCCACATATCGGACCATGTCTTCGCCGGACATACGGAACGCGTTCACGAACCTCGTGTTCGTCAGCCAGTTTTTCACGTGGTTCCTGAAGCCGATCGACCCCTTCAGGATATCCCTCTCTGAGCCCCAAAGGCGCAACTCCCGCTCGCCGATCTCCTTCCCAGCCCAGCGCGAAAAGGTGGCAGTCACCGCGAGCTGCTTGCCGGCGTACTCCGCATCCTGGATCAGCACCACAGGCTCGCCCGTGGAGCCCCCCGAGGTGTTTCTGAACCACTTGCGACTTTTCAAGTCACGCGAACACAGATTCGCGCCAAGTTTCCGAATCAGGTCCTTGCTGAGCAGAGGCATCTGACGCAACTGGTAAAACGGGTCCTTCACGCGGCCCCCTGGAGGAGCAAATGTTCCGAAATAGGGAACGTTGCGGAATGCATGCTCCAGAATGGCAATGAGCCGCTGCGTCAATAAAAGCGGGTCAATTCCAGCCCGGTCATCGTCGGCGATTGCCCGATGGAAGGGCCCCACCACGTAACCGCGCAGGGCGTTCAGCCCGAAATACAACGGTCTTCTCCAGGACACTAGCACTCCCCGTTCCTGAGGTTCTCCAGCGGAGCAGCCAAAAAAAGCGAGAGGGCCGCGCATAAAACGACAAGGACTGCCTCTGGTCGGCGCTTGTTAGGAGAAAATCCGAAAGTTCCACTGAATTGAAGCCAAGAAAACTTCAGCCCCTCCACCATCCTAACCCCCTATTACTCGGACGAGGCCGCTCCGAGCTGAACCTTCTGTTGCGCCTACCCTATGCAAGTTATCCGTTGTTTGAAAAGCTGAGAGCTCAATCAACCCTAAACGGAACGGGCGGATTCATCGACAATTTCAAGATCAAGAGAAGCTCGAACCCCCTCGATAATCCCACCCGTCCGTTTCTTCCATCCATCGGCCACTCGGATCATCGCGATCGCCAACCAAATTTCACGCTGCGTATCGTCAAGGCCGCTCAAGCCAAATGCCATTACTCCAACTACGACAGCGGTAATGAACAGCATCGACCGCCGGGTTTCATCAGGAAGTCGGACATCTATCGCCATTCGGTGTCCTCGGATGAATGCCGTCCCCCAAAGAAATACGATCAACATTAGCCCTACAATCCCTTCCTCCGCCATCACCTGGAGATAGGCATTGTGTGCGAACCCGATCGTGGTTTCCAAAACCCGAAAATTACCCGCACCAACGCCACCAAACGGATGATCGCTCCACATCTGCAAGGCGGCCTCTTGGACGTATCGTCTCTCGACGATGGACTCGTCCTGGGTTCTTCCCAGCAGGGATATGAGGGACACCGTACGCTCCCACGCGAGGTCCCTGAAATGAAATGGATTCACCACTGCGAGACACAAAGCGACCATCAATGCAAACCCCACGTGCGATTGCCGGATGCGGAGGAGTCTCCCCAGGGAACGTGCATTTATCCAAACAATGTATGCTAACGTTATAAAGGTAGCAACATACGCCCCACGCGAGAAAGAAAGCGCGATTGCCAACAAATTTACTCCTGCGATCAGACCTTGAAATAGTTTGCCTCCAGGGGGGCGAGTCAGCGACCAGTTTGCCATGGTCCCTGAGAGGATGAAGCAGGCCGCAGTGTTTGCCTCGTAAAAGAGCGCGCCGCCTCGCAACCGTGGGTCAGCAAGAATGGCCGCCGAAACGCCTTGCTCCGCGACAACCAGCCGGCCAACTGTCAGGTACTGAAAAATCACCATGACGGAACTAACCAGAGAGGCTAGAGACCAACCCAAAAGCATCTGCTCTCGCCAACGAGAGTTCCAATGCTTCGGAAACACCGCGAGGCTCCGAACATAGAAGTATAATGCTACTGGGATGGCAAGCTTCGCGATCTTCAGAGCCGCCTCGACATGATCATACGCCCATGCAACTGAGAGAAGGCTCCACATCCCATACAAGAGAGCCAGTTGATCCAAAATATGCCACCGGAGACTGCCATTCGAGGATCGGAATGGGGCTGCGACAACCACACGACCGGAGATGGCCAGGAGTGCCCCAAAGAAAACCAAATCCGGCACTCTTACATTCAGTGGTAGACTGGAGAGGATCGGGATAGGCAAGAGCCGGAATCCGAGAGAAAACGCCACAAGAAAAGGAAAAACCTGCTCATGAGCCACCAGCCCCAGGATCATTACCGCTATCAGCCCGAGCGGTATCAGTAACAACGACTGGGACTGAACCACTTCCTCGGTCACCCATCCAGCTCCAAGCAGGCAGAATCCTCGCCAGAGCCATCTCCTGGTGCCTTCCCTGCCGTCGATATGGTGTGCGAATAACCTCAACATCTCCCTCGTTGAAACTCAGCGGTTTCCCAATGGATCCTGGGGATACCGAAACACCCCTGCCAGCCTCCGGGTTTGGATGTATGGTACCTCGCCTGTATTGCCATACTCTGAGCGGTAAGCCTCCCGAACAGTCGCGATCTCCTCAATTCGTGATGGTACAGCGGGGCACCGCGTCCTCTCCTTCTCGGCTAACGCGCTGACGTCCCCGCCGCCTACTACTATATCCACTATCGACACTCACTAACAGAACACTCATACCTGCGCTCCACTGGCCTTCTACACCTGATTACGCGCTCTGACGATCATGCTCCGGACCCGCTTAAGCAGCAGCAATAGTCTGAAACCCAGAAATGTCTTACCGATCTCAACGTAGGCCCTACCCTGGAACGGACTGAATCTGATAGATCTAACCAGTTCCCCTCTTGCAGCTCCCATCTGGCCATTCCTGCGCAAGCGGTTTCCTGCAAAGTAAGCTATGGTCGATTCACATCGACGCCAATGCTTCAGGACGTAACCTCTCTTCCGTGGGTCTGCAAGCAAGTCGGAATATATCTTGCTCAGGCTATTCCTCATGTCTCGAGCGCTAAGGGAGTTGTGCCTACTGTCGGGGGTCACACGCACCTTTACAAGCGCATCCGGAGCAAAATCATATACATAATGGAACGCGAGCCGAAGCCAAAGATCCCAATCTTCTGAAAACGCCGAATCAGCGCGAAATGGTAACTCTTCTTCGAAGCAGGTCCGCCGAAGAAGAACAGCGCTCGCCGATCCTGTCACAACATTGTCAGTCAGCAGTTGTTTTAAGATCCGTCCTCGGTGCCTCGCCCTCTGGATAGAAAGAATGTTGCCGCTAATGTCCACATTGTACGCACTACAATAAACAACGTGGACACCAGGATTCTTCAGAAGAGCGAGCTGTTTCTCGAGCTTTAGTGGAAGCCACTCATCGTCGGAGTCCAGAAACGCCACGTATTCTCCTGACGTAGCCTCAAGACCAATATTTCGCGCAAACCCGACACCCCTCCTGTTCCCGGATGGAACCCTAATGTACCTCATCCTTCCTGCGAAGGCTGAGAGACGCTCAGGTGTATCATCGGTTGATCCATCGTCAACGACAACGATTTCCGTGTCGGCCTTCGTCTGGCTCAAAACGCTCTCTACGGCCCGCACCACGGCGCCACCGCGATTGTAGGTCGGTATGATCACACTCACCTGCGGCCGCACCATCGATTCCCCATTGCGTGGAGGGCATGCTACGCTTAGAGCTTATCCGTGAATGACGATTATCTTTCGAAACACGGTGAGTGCACAGGCTAACCGCCGAAACGCCAAGTGACTGACGCTCAGCTTCTCCAAGCGCGCGAGCAACTTGCGGAACCGATTCACTCAGGAGAGCGTGCGCTTCACTCCCAGCTGGGGGACATCCGTGTGTCCGCCATCACCCTGCCGTTGCTCGCCGAGACCTGGACCAAGCCGCCGCCCGCGAACGGGGAGGTGCGGGTCCGGGCCGATGCCGCGTTCTTCGACCGAAAGATCATCGACGCATTGGAGGCGCGACGTGCCTCACCGACGCCATCAAGCGGGGCCTAACGAACCTGCGCTACCAACGGGTCTCGAGCGAGGTCGCCGCGGCAGAGTTTCTCTACCAGCCTCAGGGCTGGCTCGGGGGCCGCCGGTTTGTTGTGATCCGGCAGCCAGTCTCCGAGAAGCCGTCCTGAAGTTCCACCTGTTCCAGGTGGGCCGCATCCGCTACCAGGACTTCGTCATCAACCTGTCCTTGCAACCGCTCAAGGGCCGAGCTCATTATCCGCGAACTCAAGGAAGCCTACGCCCGAGGCAAGCCCCTCACCCGCGACTTCGCGGCCAACCTTGCCTTCTTTCCCCTCATCCCGTTCGCCTACAACCGTTTGAACTAGTCCACACGGTACTGCGCGCCGCTTGACTTCGCCCGGACCAATTTGCCGCAGCTTCGCCAGTGTCTCTTCGTTGCCCACGCGCTGCTCGTTCGACTAGCGCCTCGGCCGACCCTGCGACCGGCCGCAAGCCACCCCTCTCAATGGGCTTTCTGGAAGGCCATCAAATGGATTGTCCCCTTCGGTCTCCCTGGAAAGAATGACAGTCTTCACGCCAGATTCAGGTTAATCTGGGCTGCTCCGCTCGGAACAGCGCGTTAATGACGCTTGCATTCGTGTTCATCATCGCCACGCTGTCGCAATCTGCCATAGGCCGACGAGCGCGCGCTTCTCCGTTTCACCGAACACCCCGATCCAGTAGCCAACAGCCACGTAGAACGACCCCAGTGTTGCGCCCGCCATGCCCAACCCTATCCATGATGACGCCAGCGGACGGATCACAAACGCCAGTGCCGCCAGCACAATGCCTAAAGCAATTGGCTTGAGATATGCCACCCGGAAAAGCACCACGGGCCGGATGCCGAGATAACGGCGCAACACAATGACAAGGTAAACAACATCAACACTGCACGTGAGCAGCAACGCCCACCCACCACCTTTCAATCCCCAAGGACGAATAAAGATGAAACAGAAAGTCGCTAACACCACCGCGCGGATCGTTGTATAGATCGTAAATTGCCGCATTTTCCCAAGCCCCACCATCACGTTGTTAGACAAGGAAGCTGTCAGCGTTCCGATATAACCTGCCAGAGCCAATAATCGTAAAACCCCCGCCGCTTGCGCTGCAATGCTCGGTGTCCAGATCGCCAAAAATGAGTCGCCGAGAACAAACAAGGGGATAAATATCAGTCCCGCTAACGCCGCGATAAATTGAGACGCGCGAATAAATATCTCGCGCAGTCGATCCATCTGTCCCAGACTCTGCAACTCGCTCGCCATCGGAAAGATGAAACCAAGCATATAGGCAAGCATATAGCCGAACGAGTTCACCGCCAAAAAAGGTACGGAATAAATGCCCGCCGCTGCCACACCTGCCGAAATGCCAATCAACGTTTGGTCAAGCCGGCTGACCAGACTACTCGTAATTCGATTCCATGTACCATACCCCACATAGCCCCTCACTCGCCGCAGCGTTACCCAGTGTAGTCCCCGATGAAAGCGAAAATCAGGCAACAGACGGCGTGTTAACAAAAAATATGTGGGACCCGCAAGCGTAGTAAAAATCGTACGCGCCAGCACATAGCCGACCACACCGTACCCAGCGTACACCAAGCCGAGCCCAATCAGCGAGCCTGCGGTACTGAAGACGACCGAAACGGAATATGTCAGATCGAAGCGTTGTAAGCCCATCGCAATGGCGCGTCCCCAGGACATTCCTACGCTGCCCAAGAACCCAATTCCCGCCAGCCGAAATACAATCACTGCATCGTCAACCAAATCAGCTGGCACCTGGAACACCGACCGCGCGATCCAGTGCGACAGAAGCATAATGCCTGACATGCCAGCCAACCCAAGAACAGCGTACAACTGCAGTGTAGTGCTCAATAGATGGCTTTCTGCATCGGCATCTTCGCGCGCACGATCCTCAGCTAGAAGCTTGATAATCGGCAAGTCCAGGCCCATATCCACAAAAGCTAGATAGCCGATGATCACTGCCACTAGGCTTTGTAGGCCGTACGCTGATTCTCCTAGCGCACGCAGCAGAAGCGGCGTCGTTATCACGTTGACCAGCATCGGCACGAAAAAACCTGCCGTGCTGGAGACCGCATTAATTGAACACCGATCCAACCGGTTCATGACGACTCTTGCAATATTCGCTAAAGGTCCAGAACCCGAATAATCGTATCCGCGAATGCTGGTGGTAGGAAGCGCGCAAAGCGATCGCTTAACAAGTACGTCTGTATAGCATCCTGAAACGATGCATACTCTTTCTCAGTCATTCCGAGAAGATAGTCTTCGAGTTCTGCGTCCGACTTGAAGTCACGCCTATCAACAAATGCATCTGCATCTACATAATCCACAATATTAGGTGCACCCAAGTAAATTGGAACGCAGCCTGCTCGCATGCTGTCAAAAAGCTTCTCAGTTATATATCCCGGCTCATCGCGGATATTTTCGTAGCACACACTGAACCGGTAATACGGCAGAATCTCCCACTTGTGCCGCACAATACCACGGTAAGAAGGGTACGCCTGCCATTTACATCCAAACAGCCGACCAGCCAGTTTCGCCCCTCGCTCCCATCCTACGCCGTATAGGTCAAAATCATTCGGCCGTCTCTCCTCAAAGTGCCGAATCGTGGCCCGACGGGCCGAATATAATTCCCGGGGATGACGCGAGTACTTATTCATAGAAATGTTTACCAGCAGTTTCTTCTGAGAAAAGGCGGTCCTCGGTACTTCCGGGAACTCACGCGTCTGAGGCCAGTGAATCTTTACAAATTTACGCCCGTCATTAAAGTCATCATGCCATGTAAAGATAATTGAAAATAACCGATGAAGCTTAGGGTCCCAATTCTCTGGACTGACCGCTGGTGCCTCCCACAAGAAAAGAGCCATCCGTTGCGACATCCCAGCGTGCAAGCACTCCCGGTACAAGTCTCGAACTAGCGGTTTGCCGCCATATCTCTTTTTAAGCCTACTGGCAAATCCGCGAACACCCGAATATGTATTGACGCTAATGGCGTCGTTGAAAAGAACCCATTCACAGTCCGCGAGTGGATGTTCATCAGCAGTTCTCAGAGAGTACCCAAGCTGCCCGAGGCGCTCACGTAGGTAGATAGCGGGATCGTTACATGCATCTCTCTCATTAGGATCAAACAACCGGTTGTTGCTACCCGACAATGAATGAATTAGAATCGTTCGCATTCAGAGTCATACCTTCGCATCATGTTTTAGACGGTCGAAGATGCGCTGAAATCGCTGTTCCATTCTGTGCTCTCTCAACGTGCGCTCGTATCCTCGTTGAGCGATCTCTTCCCGCTCCTCTTCATGCCTTAGATAGTAGCGGACCTTCTCAATCATCTGATCCACTGATTCATAGACAGCAATCTCTTCGCCAATTCGATAGTGGCGTTCCAATCCCTCAACGTAATATGACAGCTGGAACCCACCGCACGAATTAATCTCAAAATGCCGTCCCTTGACCTGCTCACAAACCTTGCGATCAGGCCTACGCGAGGAATGTATCACATTCCACCAAATACGAAGGCTATCTTTGAGTGGCCGGCCAAGAGCTGTCATGTAGCGTACATCCCACGACACAGAGTTGGACAAATTTAGGTTGATCCGGCTCTGATTAAAGACCTCAATCATCCTCGGGGAAATAAGAGTCTTAGTGTTCCAACCCGCTCCCCAGGATTGCACACGCACTCCCGCCTTCCTCAACTTCTGAATACACCACGCTCGGTAAGGATGACGCTGCCCGACAAAGGTTACATCATATAACTTGGGGATGGATTTCTTGACGTAGTACTCAGTGTTGCAGCCAAACGGCGAGTAGATGACATTGGCGTAACCCGCGTCCCTGAACTTATGAACGCCGTTGACGTTCTGAGGTAGTAATGTAGCAAAAGTGTCCAGCCCAGAAGCGGGAATACTCGACGCGCCACATATCGTCAAATAAATAGCCGACCGTGATAGTGTGCTGATTAATTTCATCCACCACCTCCGGGATGAACTGATCAGTGTGAGGAACAAAAAGAACGACGTTGGGGTGCTCGCGCTTGACAACTGCAAGGAGCGTCTGATTCATTTTAGATCGCCCCTGTGTGCTCAATACGGCGACGAAGTCGAAAGGAACAACTGCCCGCACGAGCTTTTCCAAGGGCTTTTGGAAGTTGTTGTACTCGTATGATTTGGTGGGGTCCAGCGGGCCAGCGACCAAAAGTACCTTCATGCTTTTCATGAATATTGGCGAATAAATCGATCAAATGTCTCGAATAGGCGATCCATATTCTGCCGCTCAGCGAATGGATGCAGTCCTACGTAAAACCCGCGCTTATGGACAATATCGGAACCGGGCAGGCAATCCTCCTGTAGTTCCGGAAACAGCCGGCACACGGGTTGGCGAGCCAGATTGCCAGCAACAATGGGACGCGTCTCGACACCTTGCATTTCAAGGTAGGTCAACAAATCGGCTTTCGAAAAGGCGCAATCGGCGGTCAACAGAATCGGCAGTGCAAACCATGAGCACTCAGACTTTGGGTGCACCTCCATCGTGCGCATCAGATCGGCATGGCGGCGCAGATACTGCTGAAAGTACACTGCATTTGCAAGTCGCTGAGCGTGAAAAATCGGTAGGCGCTTCATCTGCTCTAGGCCGAAGCCCGCTTGCAGTTCAGTAGGACGCACGTTTAACCCCCAGTTCAGGAACATATATCGCGGGTCCAAGTCGTCCTGAGTCTCGATCGCAGTATACTTGGCGTTCCGCGCCCAACCGTGCGCACGGAGCAATCGAAAGACATCGGACAATGTCCGATCTTGGCACGCAATCATTCCGCCTTCCATCGTAGTGATGTGGTGAGAGAAAAAAAAGGAGAAACTACCTGCAATTCCAAATGTGCCAACCGCTTTGCCCCTGAACATGGCACCCAGCGACTCGCAGCAGTCTTCAATTAACACTAAATCGTACTTTCGGGTGAGACCCAGAACGCGATCCATGTCGCAAGGGTTGCCCATCAAATGGACCAGCGAGATCATGCGGGTTCTGGGGCCGATTTTTGACTCCAAGTCATTCAAATCCATATTTAGAGTCTGCGGATCTGTGTCTACAAGCCGCACCTTCAACCCGGCCATCATCGCTGACCAGACCTGCGTGGGCCATGTCACAGAAGGAACCAAAATCTCATCGCCTGGCGCAAGCACTCTTGTTTGCGGATTCACTAACGCAAGTGCAATTAGCAGGTCTGCCGACGAGCCACTGTTCACCATAATCGCTTCCGCGCTACCTGCTGCTTCAGCGAACTGGCGTTCAAACTCCACTGTCTTCTCCCACATCGTAGTCCGGAATGAACACAGCGAATCCACAGCTGCCAGGATCTCTTCCACATCATAGGTTGCCATGCTGAGAGGATACCAATATTTCTGTGGTTTGTAAGTATTGATGCGTGATCCCTCATCAATCAATGCTTGCAACGGCTCTCGCAATCGATTCGTGTATTCCAAATTCATTGCATACCCCGTGGTTAGGCAGGATAACGTCGTTCAAAGTCTGCAACGACAGTCCGTATGCCTTCCTCAAGTCCAATCTTGTGCCTCCAACCGAGTGCGTGCAATTTACTGACGTTTAGAAGCTTACGTGGCATGCCGTCTGGCTTGGTGCCGTCCCACTCCAGTCTCCCTGCGTAGCCCACAATCCGAGCAACCGTCTCTGCCAGCTTACGGATTCTGAAATCCTTTCCTGACCCAACGTTAATAAAATCTGGCGAATCATATTGCTGCAACAAAAACAAGCAAGCATCTGCCAAATCATCCACATGCAAGAACTCTCGGTGAGGATTGCCTGTGCCCCACAAGGTCACACTTGGCGTGTTGCTTCGTCTGGCCTCCATAAGCCGGCGTACAAGGGCCGAGACGACATGCGAACGCTCGAACTCAAAGTGGTCACCCGGCCCATACACATTGCACGGCATCGGGCATATCACATTTAGCCCATACTGCTGACGTAGCGCCTGTGCCAGCCGAATTCCTGCGATTTTCGCAATTGCATAGGATTCGTTCGTCGGCTCTAACGGACCATGCATAAAATAGTCCTCGCGCATGGGTTGCGGAGTCTCCCTGGGATAGATGCATGAACTCCCCAAGAAGATTGCCTTGGTCACTTGGAAATGCTGGCATGCTTCCAGTACATTGTTCTGGATTTTCAGATTCTCCAGCAGGAAATCCACTGGTGCAGCTATGTTCGCGGCAATCCCGCCGACTTTGGCTGCTGCGAGGATGACAAATTGTGGGCGCGTACTTTCAAAAAGGGTCCGGACCGCACATCGTGAAGTCAAATCAACCTCTTCCCTAGAGCGCAGAATGAGGCCCTCAAAGCCATTTTGGGTGAACTTACGAGTAAGTGCGGAGCCGACCAACCCCCGATGACCAGCAATATAGATGCTCGATTCGAGATTCAGATTACGCATCGTCCTAGCCTCCACACAACTGCGGGAGGATGATATAGATGGCGGCCGCTATGCGGTCCTCGGATTTGTCCATTATCCACCGTCCACGGCATTCTGTCTGCTCCTAAGCCAATACGAGCTTCGAACCTTCAACCCGCTGCATCCATCCTACAAGGCATGCACCACTATGATCTACCCACTGTATCGCTCCCGGTTTCTTTCCCGCGATCACCCTCCTTCTGCCTCCCCATTGTACGCGAGCTGGGTGTCCAAAGAAACCGGGTCCGATCGACCACCGTGCTCCAATAGGGTCGTGGCCTATGTGGAGCCAATCTAACCCTCGCCCCGGGTCATCAGAACTCGCCCGTTCAGCCTCTGCCCTCCTCAAGCGGTTCTCGCCGCCGCTGCAAATGGCGTTCGTACGCTTGCAGCACTTGCCGTCCCATAAAGGCGCCTAATCCCAGCCAGCTGCTCATCAGAAAGCCAATCCCAGCCAGGAGGAGGGCCAGGCGACGCGGACGCTCCCGAGCAGTCACAAGATGCCGCCAACACAAGGCATTACGCAGCCGGACTTTTGCCTCTGCTACCTGACCTTGCGCTAGCAGATTCATCGCGCACAGCACCTGGTCAGCGCTGCGCTCCATCTGATACACTGCTAACGACTGCGGCTGTACGATTTGCCGCAGCTCAGGCTGAGCCAGATAATAATCTAGCGTCACGAATAGATGCGCCAGATATGTTCTGCGCCTGTTGAGCTGGGCGCTTCCCTGGTGGACGCTGATCCGGTACCGATGTAAAGGCTCATCAATGATTCCGATCGGTCCCCATCGTGCCATCCGCAGATACAAATCAATGTCAGACGCAGATGCAAACTGTTCCCAACGGAAAACCCCAACGGCATCAATGACTTGACGCCGCGTCATCATCGTGGGTACAGGAGTAATGGTGCCGTATTTCAACACGGCATTGAAAAACAATGGAAAGTTGAAATATTCTTGCCCCCGCAATTCTTGCGGCAAGCGCGTACTACCCAATCGAATGGGGCGATCCAGTTCGTCAATCATTTGTATCATGGTAAAAACTGCACTGATTTGGTGGTGCGTTTGCAGGAACTCGACTTGCCGCCGCACCATCGTGGGCGTGTACAAATCATCAGCGTGATAGAGTGAAATGAGTGGGCCCCGCGCGAACGAAAGCACGCAGTTCCAATTGCTCTCTCCACATGCCTCCAGTTTGGGATTCAAGCAATACTTGACCCCGCGTCCGGCATATTCCTGCACGATCTGAGCCGTATCATCCGTCGAGCAATTGTCAGAAACAATCACTTCATAGTTCGGATAGTCCTGCGCCAGAATTGAATCCAACGTCCGCCGGATCGTTTGACTTCCATTGCGAACTGGAACGCACACGGTGACTAAAGGCATAATCATTGAGTTCACCTAAACCCATTCTGAAAATATCTAACCGCAAGATACCAAGACTACCATGGCCGGAATGGGCGGAACGCCCAGGGACTGGAACTGCGTCAAATCCCCTGAGGGAGCTTTCCGGAGCTTGGAGTCAAAACCGTTGAACTCGATGAATTGTGGAACCCTGGCGTCATGGCGGTTCAAGAGTTTTCCCGGTTCAGGGTTAGATCAGGGCCAAATTAATCAATCTATCCGGATCCAGGCCGGAAGCATGTCGCAGATACACCTGTGTGCTAACCCTATGAAAAACAGAGCCCGACAAGCTGACCCGCTTTAGGCAGGGGGTAGCCACGTCCAGCTGCTCCAGCATCGACGCAACTGCTTCGCCCAATCCCCCAGCGCGACCATGCTCCTCACCTGTCACTTATTGAGTGAATGAAGAACCGCCACGCCATTCTCGCAAACCAACGTCCAACCATTGCCTGCGCATCACAACACACGCACCATCCCAAGCCGACTGCAACTGCGCCGCATATCTTCGCTCACAAAAAGCGCTTATAAATGTCATGAACCGCCAAGAGCTCTTTCGGGCAGCCGATGTGCCATTTCCACTGATCAGCCATTGGCCTTCCGGAGTTATAGCGGCGACTCTCGGGAAGTGGCGTTGTCAATGAGCATCGAAAGAGGAACGAAATGAAGTGGCCGCGAATCTCATGGTCCGGACGAATGATCTCATTCAGCGCCAACGGGGCGGGCTCAATGAACACGTCCGCGCCGAGTTCACTCAAAGCCACCGCTCTCGCTCGAGTCTCAAGGCGCTCCTTGAACCGGACAATGCCTCCGGGCAACTGCCAGCCCGCTCCATAATGGTCATCCTCCCGCCATGTCAGCAGATTTCGCCCCTGTGAGTCCCTAATAAGCAAGTCCACATTCACCATCGGGGTCAATTTGCTAACAAGTAGGAAGACATCAAGGGGTAGGCCTCGCGTCGGATTCTCTATCCGGCGCCACAGTTGATCTACCAGGAGTGGGATATCATTGGCCATGGCGTTGTCCCGCATCGTCCTTGCATGCGCGTGCGTAAGGGATTGGTAAATAATAACATTTACATATGGCGATTTGGCAACAGGGGTGCCATGCCGACCGTTACCCCGTCGGGCGCGGCTCGAGGGTGTAGTTCCAATCGCCATGAAAGGCATGGGGGTTCAGGTGCAAGGCGCGCATCTCGGCAGCCGCGATCTTCTGTCCGGCTTCGTACTCCATGGTATCCAGGCGCGCTTTGACCTTGAGCCCACTCTTGGTCGTGGTGCCCCCAATGAGATTGACGACGGCCTCGAAAGTGAGGAGCGGGCGGCCCCGCCAGTTCATGCTGATGAAGGAAAACAGGCGATGCTCCACCTTGTTCCACTTGCTGGTCCCAGGCGGGTAGTGGCACACGGTCACCGGGATCCCGAGCCGATCCGCGAGGGCTTGCAGGTGCGCCTTCCACGCGCGGAGCCGCGTCCCATTGCTGCCGCCGGCATCGGCGCAGATCAGCAGGCGCCGGGCCTGGGGGTACGCCTTCCGCCCCAGGAGGCGCCACCACCGGCGAATGCTCTCGACGGCGAATTCCGCCGTCTCGTGCGTCATGCCCACGTTGACCATCGCTTCGTCGCGGGCCACGTCATACGTCCCGTAGGGGATCGCCTTGCCCACGCCCGCTCCCGGGAAGTCGTGGACCGAGACGGCCTCGGGCTGCCCTGTCGGCTGCCAGCGGCGGCCGCGATTCTCAAAGGTTCCGACCAACTCCTTCTTCTTGGTGTCCACGCTGATGACCGGGTCGTGGCTCCGCACATAGCGCCGGATCTGGTCATTGAGGTACCGAAACTGGGCGTCCCGATCGGGGTGCTGGGTCCCTTCGAGGGTCTTCACGTTCGCCTGCAACGAGTAGCCCAGCTCGCGCAGACAGCGCGCGACCGTGACATGGGACACCGCGTACCCGTGGCGCCGGAGCTCCTCGGCGAGGGTACGGGTGGACTTGTTCGTCCACAGCAAGTAACTCATCGGATTGCCCGGGGTGCTGGCCTCCACCAACCGCGTCAGCACGCGCTTGACCCGCGGGGCGGCCTCGTCGACCCGCTTGCGCCCCCCGCCCCCCGCGCGGATCCGCCCGGCCTCTGCTGGGGCCGGCAACCGGTCACTCGCCAACTCCGCGATGCCCTTCAGAATGGTGGGCCGCGACATCCCGGTCAGTCGGCACAGGCGACTGATCGCCCCCCGACCTTCTTCGAGGGCCTTCTGGGCCACAAACACCCGGGCCTGCGCCTCATTCAACGTGCCCAGCACACGCAGCCAGTGGCGTTCCATCTCCGGTACGGTCGCTGTCGCCGCCATCTTCGTATAGTCTCTCACGGGCGACAGTATACTCGCGGATTCCCACTTTGTAAACTTTATTATTTACCGGGCCCTAAGGGAAAGAAGCCCATTCGAGGCGCTAGAGCCCACGATTGTAAATGAGCGCCCTGAGGTGCTCGTTCTTTCCGTATGGTGTATCAACCACTTCGATCATCAAGGGCGCATCCTTTGGGCAGGCCTTGATGATCCTCTGCCCGTGCATAATCTCCCTGCAGGACAGTTGACCTTTCTGCAGGGGGATTGCCAAGTACACATCCTCATCAGACAGGACATGATCAACATCCAAATCGCGCCGCGCATACACGCCGCGGACAAGCAAGTCCAGGTACTTCGTTTCCTTATCAGGTACTAAACGGCGCTGCGATCCGGGCGCGCCGCACATTTCCTTTGCCTTTTGCCAGGCCTTAAACCAGCTATCAATTTGCTCGGGCAGCGAACAATATGGCGAAACCGGAATCCCGTCGTCGTTAATGTCGATGTGCCGCTCAAACATCCGGGCGCCCTTCGCGTAGGCAATCATGATTGAGGACGTCCAGTCGTGATACTCGTGCGTGGAGAAACCGATGGTGTTGTTCGGATACCGGTGCTTGAAGAAATCAATCTGATTGAGTTCGAGCTCCGAATCCTCGGACGGGTAGATCGAGACACAATGGTTAATCGCCAGCGGTATGTTGCGATTCGAAAAGAAGGTCACAAGGTCGTCAATATCCTTCATGGGGGAGCCGCCGGTCGAGACGACGACGGGCTTGCGTGTCTTCGCGATCTTCTCAATCAGAAACCAATCGTTCAGATCCGAACTCGCAAGTTTAATGATGGGCAGACCAAGTTCTGCACAAATATCCACCGAAGCCTCGTCGAAGGGGGTCGCTATTGGAATGCAGCCACTCTCGCGGATGGCATGGGTCAACCTGGCAAGGTCGTCGTGAGAAAGCTGAGTGTCAAGAGTCTTCTTGATGTACCGAATGTCCGTACGGCATCGAAATTCCTTATGGATGAAGGTGTCTGCGTCGCGAATCTGCAGCTTGATAGCTGCGCGCAGATTATTGAAGCGGACAACACGACTGTAGTCCGCGATGATCTTGAGGCCGCGTTCCAGCTTGCCCCAGTGGTTGTTAGCCAACTCGAGCACAAACAGGTCCTCGAAGATGTCCCGGTCAATCATGGGCGTCAGCCTCCCAACGCGAAAATGCGGTTATACTCGGGCGGGGTGGCATAGATGACCATATCAACGCTGTCGAAGGCATAAGGCCTAGATGTGGTTAATAATTCAACCGCGATCTTTCATGCGCAGCCGCAGGAAGTACATACCGGACCATCTTGCCCCGCCTCGAAATGATCGCATGAATATCACGTCTCACATTCCCCGCGCTGTGCAGGATCACACTCGATCGATTTGCGGGACCTGTCGATGACTTAAGGAATCCTTCTCCTATTCATGGCTTCCCAGCTGTGAACAGTTCAAGCAAATCGGAGAGTTTATCGCAAACCAACGCCACCGGGAACTCTGCTTGCCGATGCGCCTCACCGTATCCGCCGCCGACCGCGGCGAAGATGAGCCCCGAGGCCGCCGCAGCGCATGCGTCGTCTACCCCATCCCCGACTAGCACACTGCATCTCGGGTCCAGCTGGTATTGACTAAGGAGCACATGCACCGCCTCCAACTTGGATGAGAAAGGAGGGGTTCGCGAGTCAGGTGAAAGAAACACCCGAAAGTACTGATCCAGTCCGCAATATGTGAGGATCCGTCGCGTTGCCAATCCTGGTTTGTTGGTCACTCCATAACAATTCACTCCACGCTTCACCAACAGCGACAGCGTTTCCACTACACCTGGATAGACGGTTGTCTTCCTCCATCCGTCGGTGTCGTAGTGCTCTCTGAACGCTCGCTCCAATTGGCCAATCGTGTCCGAATCCGCCTCCGGCAATGCCTGGCAAAACATCTCGCGAACCGGTGGTCCGATGAGCGTACCAAAGGAGGGGCATGCCTGGCCCGGCAGGACAGATTCCCAGGCTGTTTTGGCGGACCAATCAATTCCCGCCATGGAGTCCACTAGAGTCCCATCCAGGTCAAAAATGGCATTCGAAACAACTGCGATGGGCATGTTGTCATCTCCTCCACTAGGGCTCGTATGGAGGGATTAGCAGATTGTCGAGCAGTTCTTCCCGCGGCAGAAATGGATACAAGTCCTCGAGGGGGGCTGACACGATGCGGCCATCCGGCAACTGCCTCGAACTTAGCTTGGGCTCGAACTCCTGCTCTGGATCGAGCATCACTTCACACACGTAAGGACCAGGAGAATCCAGCGCACGATCAACCGCGGACATGAACTCAGGCCCCTCAATTCGCACCGCCGGGAGCTCATAGGCTGTTGCCACCTTCATCATGTCGGGGAAGGAAACCCCGCTCCTAGGGCTCTCCCCCACATATCGCTTGAAGAAATTGCTCTGCGTCAGGCGAATAGAAAGATAGCCGTCGTTGTTCAGGACAAAGAGTTTGATCGGAAGCTGATGATGGGCCACGGTCTGAAGTTCCTGGATGTTCAGTTGGACACTCCCGTCTCCCGCGAGGCAAATGACCCGCCCCCCATCCCTGGCAACGGCAGCACCCACCGCCGCGGGCAGGTCGTGCCCCATCGACGCGCTGCCCGAGTTTGAGAAGAGCCGTTGCCCTCGCTTGATAGCAGCAACCTGGAAAGTCACGATGCAGGCGGTGGCATTGCCGCAGACGACTATGTCGTCAGCGCGAAGGCGTCGGAACAGCAAGTCAATGAAGTGATAGGAGTTGATCAATCGTGAGGGTACTCGATGCTTGGGGAGAACAGCAGGATAGCGAGCGACGCGCTCCCTGCACCAGGCGAGCCAGGACGCATGGCGAGTCGCATCCCAGCCGACCACAGGCAGTTGCCGGCCCAACTCTTCGAGGAACACCCGGGCATCGCAATGGATCGCCATGTCGGGTCTGATCGTCGGCTTGTCCAGTTCCGCCGGATCCACATCCACCTGGATCTTATACGCATGGCGCGCGAAAGCCTTCCAGTTGTAGCTCACTTGCCGGATGTTCAGCCGGCTGCCGATGATCAGCAGGGTGTCGGAATTCTGAACCGTAAAGTTACCTGCGCGTTCGCCAATCGTGCCCGGGCGACCGCAAAAGAGCGGGTCATCCGAAGCAATCAAATCATGAGTCCACGCTGTGGTAACCGGAATATCGAGCTGATGAACGACTGCTTCAAACACCTCCACTGCCTTCGCGTGCCGGACTCCACTACCTGCCATGATCACTGGCCGTGCCGATGCCTTGAGTCGTTCGAGAACTTGGCGACACTGTACGGCCACCACATCCGAGTCCCACCCTGACGGTTCCTCGGCGGGATCATAGCCCATCAACTCGTCAGGATCGATGCGACTCGCCTGCACGTCAATTGGAATGTCCAGCCAGCATGGGCCGGGCCGTCCACTCGTGGCCAGATGTAATGCCTTTTCAAGATGGTACCGGATCGACGAGGGGTCATGCACGAGGACGGCATATTTCGTGATGCCCTTCACCATACGTATGATATCCGCCTCTTGGTCGCCCATTTGGCGCAGATCCGGCAAGGTGTAGGATGCCATGCAGGTCTCCCGCTTCACCTGGCCAGAAACGACGAGTACCGGAATGGAGTCCGTCCAAGCCCCAAAGACTCCATTGAGCGCATTGATACCACCGGGACCAGTGGTTACAACCGCCACGCCGATTCCGCCCGTTGTTCTCGCATACCCTTCGGCGGCCATGGTACTGGCCTGCTCGTGGTGATTGTGGATGCACCTGAGCAAAGGGCTATGGCCGAAAGAATCGTTCAGGTGCATCGCCCCGCCACCGGTCACCGTGAATACGTGACGCACACCATACTCGGCGAGGCGCCTCACCAGATAATCGGAGAGCTTCATCGAATGGCCCTTCATCACGGCTATGCAATCCTCAAGGAGACAATGGGGTTGGTCAGGGAGAGGGCTCGGATGCAATCTGCGATCGCCTGATAATGCAGAATGGACGTGACGATGATCGGGACCTCGCTGGATTTCAGTTGATCCGGCGACAAGATCGGAATGCCTTTCAGTGTGCGGCCTTGATTGATCGGGTTGCCATCCACGAAGGCAATGATTTTCGCATTGCCCAGGCATGTTTCCGCCAACATCTTCATGGCCAGCTGTCCCGTTCCCCACACCATCACTTCGCTCGACCGGGTCAAGACCTCTTGGAGGAATACGCCTATCTCTTCCATGATTCGTCGCGATTCCGCGATATATCGGAGCAGGGAGCCCTTTAGGTGTTCATCCTTCCGCAGCCCGCCAGGGGATACGGGCTCCTCCGTGGGGGCTCCGAACATGAATAGTGCCGGATACGGCATCCCAGGCGCCGATTGCAAGAGCTTGTTGCCCGCGTTCGCAGGACGGAATCCACCCCTCACCAGTAGGTTCTCCATGCACTGAAGCGAGAAGTGATTGATGTGCTCGGTGTTGAAATCTTGGAAAGGGGCGAACACGTAATCCGCATACCGCATAGCGTCCGGGACCTCAACATAGATACTGGCCTGGGGTCTCAGGAACTGCCGGACGTAGGCGAAGGCCTCGCATAGATCCCGTACGTGTTCAAGAACGTGGGACAGGATGATACAGTCGATTGTACCGGGCTCCAGGGGGATGTGGGAAAGGGAGCCAATTGCAGCGTGAACGCCCGGCAACTCGTTCGTCCGAGCTACACACGCGGGCGATGGATCGAGACCGTAGAGGTTCGTGTAGCCCAATTCGCGTAAGGTGCGCAGCAGTCCGCCGCCAGCGCAACCGATGTCCACGACGTGTGCATCCGGGTTGCGAAGGGCATTGCCGACCAGGCGCCCCGTTTCCCGCAATCGGGCTGCATCTTCCGTCGAGTCCCCGCCACCAGTGGATGTCGCCTTATCCCCGTACTTCGAGAAACCCGTATAGAAGGCGTCATAGTCGCACTGGTTCGCCGACGTATCGGCGTAGGCAAAGCCACACGCAGGACAGCACACCACGTCATACCCGGCTTCCAGTGGGTGACCCGACGGAAGTACAAACTCCTGGGTGTGGATGACCTCGCCGGTGTGGCCATCACAGATTGGGCAAGGCCGCGCAACGGACTTGAGAGATGTCATGAGCATCGTGTGATGCGCTGTGCCGACTCAGCGATCCCCATACCAGCGCACTGTGCGACGGATTGCCTCATTCAGATTGATGCGCTGCTGTAACCCAAGTTCGCTCTGCGCACGCGAAACCGAGGGCACGTACCGCTCCGCGGGCTTTCCAGGGGACGCAGCCTTGGCAACCTTGACCGACACAGGGGACGCAAACGTCTCCGCCACGACGCGGGCCAATTCGGCGATTGAAACTGCCTCGGACGACCCAACATTGTAAGGACGCGATGCCTCTCCGCGGAACAGGATAGTCCAAAGCCAGACAGCGAGATCTGCCATATAGAGATAGGAACGGTACGGTGTTCCATCGTCTTTCACCCAAATCGGTCCCCCTTTGAGGCCGTCCTGGATGAAATTGCCAATGGCGAAGTGGGTATCGAGCGGGAGATAAGGTCCCACGAATGCAAAGCAGCGCGCGATCTTCACCTGGAGTCCGAACTGCTTGGCAAACACCACCGACAGCAGCTCCGCAAGGCGCTTTCCCTCCCCATATGCCGAACTTGGATTCGTGGAGTCCGGCCCGCCCAGATACTCCTCCGGCACATGCGACAGGTCCGGGGGCTGTTTGCCGTAGACGGCGCCCGAGCTGGTCAGCAAGAACTTTTTCGCGCCGCAGGACCGTGCGAACTCAAGAACTCGTCGCGTTCCCAAGACGATAGTATCGCACATCGTCAGCGGCGCTTCCTCATTCAATACGACGCTGGCCTCCGTGGCCGCGTGGATCACGTGCGAAAACGTGCCTCCTGGAAACTCAAACGACCGGATGTCCCCCACGTGAAATCGGATGGAATCATCAGAAGCCAAGTGGGGGGCCTTCTGGCGAAACGCATCCGGATTGCGCGTCAGCACCACGACTGATGCGCGGAGGTCCAGACTCGCGTTCGCCCACGCGAAGCTCTCCACCAGCCATGTGCCGAAGAATCCGGTGCCTCCGGTGATGAACAGCCGCTGCCCGCGCAGCTCCTCCCAGAGGCCTCTCGTCTGGGCGAGGATAAGCTCGAGATCTTCCACTAGAGGATGGTCATGGCGGGCGCTGAGGCTCCCGCCCGAAGAGAGGTTTGTGGTCCCCATCACTCCCACGCATCGACCCGAATGGAACCCTGAGAGACTCCCCGGGCGCGGAGATCTCGAGAGATTACAGACACCATTTGTGGAGGACCTGAAATGTAATAGTGCGATGCAAAGGGTTCTGGAACCTCGGACCAAATAGAATCAACCGCGATACGGCCGGAGAGCTCGTATGGTACCAGGGCTCCGACGTATCCAGATGACGACCCGACGCAAGATGCCCCCCCTACTGCCGCGATCCTATCTTCAACGAAAAAGCGCGCCTGAAGCTGGGGAGCTTTCTCCAGACACCGGCACACCAAGTCCTGGTAGATCAAGAGCCGTCTGCTGCGGGCACCATAGATGAGAAAGACGCTCTGCGGATGAGAAGAATCCAGGTGCCCGAGAAACGCCGTGAATGCCGTGATCCCTGTCCCCCCCGCAAACATGACGACTTTCCGGCTGCCGTCTATCACGAACTCCCCGTACGGCAGCTTCACCCACACCCAGCGGTTGTCCGTAAGTTCTTGCTCCATTCGAGCCGTGAACCGGCCCCGCACGGAATACGAGATTTGCAGGCGGTCCCTCTCGAGGGGGGAGTTTGCGATAGAGAAGACGCGCGATTCCGGCCAGAAGCTGCTCGGATCGTACTCGTCCAACGCCAGATGGAGAAACTGGCCTGGTCGAAATCGCGGGGCAGCACGCTCGGGCGTAAGATCCACAGTATACACATGGTCGCTGTGATCGGTGATTTTATTTACCAGGCAACGGAGTTTCTGTGGGGTGGCCATTGTTTTTTAGCTGAAAGCGGAGAGCAAAGAGCTGAGAGTCAGGGGCGCACAGATCGGGAAAAAGCAATGATCATTCTGCAGAGCTCATCAAGATCCTGGAGAATTTCTAAATTTTCGAATCGAAATCTTACCATTCTAAGATTCTTATTCTCTGCTCTTCGCTCTTCGCTTTCTACCTCACGCTCGTTCTCCCTGCATGAACCGCCCAAAAGCTCCCGCCGCGTACTCCAACTGGGCCTCATCCAAGCCGGGGTACACGCCGATGAAGAACGAGTTCTTCATAATGAAATTAGTATTGTGGAGATTGCCCACGACCCGGTGCTCGATACCCTCGAAGGCGGGATGCCGAAGCAGGTTGCCGCTGAAGAGGTTTCGCGTCTCGATCCGATTGAACTCCAGGAATCGCGTGAGGTCATTCCGCGCAAAGCCCGAATCATTACGGACGGAGATGACAAATCCGAACCAGGAAGGGTCGGAGTGCTTCGTCGCCTCAGGCAGGATTAGCCGATCCTCGTATTGCCGCAAGATCGCCAGCAGGTGCTGAAAGTTAGCTTTGCGCTGCGCAACGAACCTGTCCAGCTTCTGCAGTTGGGCGCACCCGATCGCCGCCTGCATGTCCGTGACCTTGAGGTTGTAGCCGATATGGCTGTACACGTATTTGTGATCATAGCCCAGGGGAAGAGTCCCGAACTGCTGCGTGAAGCGTTTCCCGCACGTATTGTTCTCGCCTCCGGAACAGTAGCAGTCGCGCCCCCAATCACGAATGGACCTTGCGATCCGAGCCAAGTCCTCGTTATCTGTCACCACGCAGCCGCCCTCGCCCATGGTAATGTGGTGGGCCGGATAAAAAGAGACCGTTGCTAGATCTCCGAAGGTGCCTGTGAGCTGGTCCCGATACCGAGATCCCAGGGCGTCGCAGTTATCTTCGATTAGCCACAAATCGTGCGCCTTCGCCAGGGCCATGGCAGTGTCGAGGTTGAACGGAACGCCCAGCGTATGGGCCATCATGATGGCGCGCGTCCGCGGCCCCACCGCGGCAACCAGTTGCTCCGGAATCGCTGTATAATCTCCCAGGTTCACATCCACGAAAACCGGGACCAAGCGATTCTGAACGATCGGCGCCAGCGTGGTGGGGAATCCGGCGGCGACGGTAATCACCTCGTCCCCGGGCTTCAGCCGCCGCTCACCGAGCTTGGGCGATGTGAGGGTCGTCAGAGCCACGAGGTTCGCGGATGAGCCGGAGTTGACGAGCAATGCGTTGGAGAGGCTGAAGTATTCCGAAAATTCCGCCTCAAACCGCTCTGCATAGCGATTGGCGGTCAGGAAGAAATCCAGGCTGGCGTCAACCAGGTTGCAGAGCTCTTCCTCATCGAAGACACGACCCGCATAGTGAACCAAGTCTCGCGATGGGTCAAAGATCCTTCCGGCAAACTTCGCCCGATAATACTCTCTCACCGACTTCAGGATCGTCTGCCTGAGGTTTTCGGCGGGCTCCATATCAGAACGTCTCCAAGTCAACACTCGTCAGCGTCAAACGCTCCGCGAGGGCTGGGTGGCTAGAAAGTCTCGATACCACTGGATGGTCAGCTTCAGGCCTTCCTCGAGAGTGAAACAGGGCTGCCATCCCAATAGCCGGCGCGCCTTGGCCGCACTCAAGTACTGGTGACGGATCTCATTGCTCGCCTCATTCCGGACATCCGGCGCGAGTTTCGATTCCATCAATGCCAGGATACGCTGCACCAAGTCAAGCACGCTCTCCTGGAACTCGTTGGAGAAATTGAATGCCTCCCCTCGCAGCTCTGGCCTAGCCGCCAACTGCTCGGCAAGCAGCATATATGCCGCCGCTCCGTCCTCCACGTAGAAGTAATCCCGCACAAAGCTCCCATCGGAACGAATCATCGGGCGCTGGCCTCGCAATACGGACCGAATCGTCCCCGGAATAATCCGGTTCCAATTCAAGTCGCCGCCACCGTAGAAATTGCCGCAGCGGGTAATGGCCACCGGCACGCGGAATGTCTTCGCATAGGTGTGGGCGATGAGGTCCGCGCACGACTTGCTCACGTCATAGGGGTGTCGACCCTGTAAAGGGGTGGCCTCGTCATACGGGAGACGTTCCTGGTCTCCATAGGCCTTGTCGGAGGAGGCGACAACAATCTGTTTCGCCGACGGGCTGCGACGGCAGGCCTCAAGCAGATTCCATGTACCTTGAATATTGGATTCGAAGGTGGAAACAGGATTCCGATTGGCGATCCCCACGATTGTCTGGGCCGCGAGATGGATGACCGTATCTGCCTCATATTCCCCGAGGGCCCGCTCCAGCAGTTCCCGATCGCGCACGTCGCCCCGAATGACTTTGACCTGGTCGATGAGGTGTGCGCGTACTAACTCAGACTGCGGTACCCAATCCCGCACCAGACAGACGACATCGGCTCCGGCCTGCAGGAGACGCCGCACCAGCCATGTTCCCACTAGGCCGGTTGCACCGGTCACCAACGTGGGCCGATCGAGCCAAAAGCCACTCACCGCCAGATCTTCCAAGGGGCTCTGCCCTGCTGCCACAGGCTTTCCAGCAGCCGCTTATCCCGCAGGGTGTCCATGCATTGCCAAAAGTTGTCGTGCCGATACGCCACCAACTGCCGCTCCTTTGCCAAACGTTCCAGACCATCTTTCTCAAGGATGCTCTGATCGCCGTCCAGATACCTAAATATCCTGGGCTCCAATACCATGAAGCCGCCGTTGATCCAGCCTTCTCCAACCTGGGGCTTTTCAGTAAACTCCGCGACCATATCACCCTCAAAGACGATGCCCCCAAATCGCGCCGGGGGACGCACCGCCGTGATTGTGGCAGCACATCCGTGGGCACGATGAAATCTAACCAGATCCTGGAGGTTGATATCGCTCACCCCATCCCCATATGTTAGCATGAAGGTTTCATCCTTGAGCCATTTCTCCAATCTCTTGACTCGTCCTCCGGTTGCGGTGTCCTGGCCCGTGTCGATCAGGTGGATGGTCCAGTTGTCCTTTTCTCCTTTGTGCCGCTCAATCTCGTCGCGCGAGAAACGAACTGTCATGTCCCCATTCAAATTGCAGTAGTCCATAACAAAGTGCTTTATCACATCTCCCTTGTAGCCCAAAGCCACGAAGAACTCTGTGAATCCGTAGTGCTCGTAATGTTTTAGGATATGCCAAAAAATGGGTCGGCCGCCGATCTCCACCATGGGTTTCGGCTTGACCTCTGTTTCCTCGGTCAGTCGAGTACCAAGACCGCCAGCCAAAATAACCACTTTCATTGCGACATCTCCCGTCGTTTGATCTCGTACCACTCGACCATCCGCCGTAGGCCATCTTCAAAAGGCGTTCATGCCTCAAAGCCGAAGAACTCCTTCGCTCGGCTCGTATCCAGCTTGCGCCGAGGTTGTCCATTCGGCTTTGTGTTGTCCCACGCAATCCCGCCTCGAAATCCGGTCAATCGCGCAATCGTCTCCACCAGGTCCTTGATGCTAATTGACAAGTGTCACGACATCGTTCGCGTCTGGCCTGGCCAGGACATCGTGCACGGGTGAACCTTTGAGGCTTGCCACGGTCGCACTCGGAAGTGCATGGTCGGTCCCTTCACAAGGAGGGACCCATGGGCACAGTGCGACGACTCGACGACCATCGGGGTATTGCCGTGCGGCGCTTGCGCAACGGCGAACGGGCCACGAGCATTGCCGCCGCGCTGGGCCGCTCGGTGCGCTGGGTGTACAAGTGGGCGGCCCGGGCAGCGGGTGGTGGTCCGGACTGGGCCGGCGATCGCTCCCGGCGTCCGCATGGCTCCCCGCAGGCCCTCCCGCCCGACGTGGTGGAGGCGGTGCGCCTCATCCGGCTCGAACTGTACAACGCCGGGCTCCTCTGCGGGGCCCAGAACATCCAGTGGCGGTTGGAGGAACTGGCGGTCACCCCGCTTCCCTCGGTGCGCACGATCGGCCGGATCCTCGCCCGCGAGGGGCTCACGCACCGGCGGACGGGCCGGTACATCCCCAAGGGGACGCCCTACCCCGTGCTCCCCGCAACCCAGGTCAACCAAGTCCACCAGATCGATTACGTTGGCCCGTGCTACCTGCAGGGGCCCGTGCGGTTCTGGAGCTTGACCGCGGTGGACGTGGCCACCGTCCGCTGCGCGGTCGAGCCGGTCGCCTCGCGGGCGGGCCAGGCGACTGTCGATGCGCTCTGGGCGGGCTGGCAGCGCCTGGGGCTCCCGGAGGCCGTCCAGGTCGACAACGAGATGGTCTGCTCCGGCAGCCCGGCCCACCCCCGGGGCATGGGGGTCCTCATTCGCCTGTGCTTGTCCCTGGGGATCGAGCCGTGGGTCCTCCCCTTCCAGGAGCCGTGGCGGAACGGCGTCGTGGAGCGCTTCAACACGCACTTCCGGAGCAAGTTCCTGGCCTGGGTGCAGGTCCCCGACTTCCCCGGCCTGCGGCCGGCCAGCCTCGCGTTCGAGGCCCGGCACAACGGGCGCTACCGCTACACGCGGCTCCAGGGCCAGACCCCCGTCGCGGCGCTCGCCAAGACAGGGCACCCGCTCCGGTTCCCCGCGCAGGAGGCGGCGCCCACAGTGCCCTTGCCCAAACCCGACGCCGGGCGCTATCACCTGGTCCGCTTCATCCGGAGCGACCGGCGCCTCGACGTCTTCACCGAACGCTTCCTCGTCCCGCCCGAGGCGGCGTACGCGTACGTCGTGGCGACGATCGATGTCGCCCGGCAGCGCCTCACGGTGCAACTCGATGGGGACGCGATCGCCGAGTGGCCGTACCATTTGCGCTAACCTCGGGAGATGCCGTGTGCACGATGTCGTGGCATGCGCTCCCATGCACGATGTCGTGACACTTGTCAGCTAATCTCGAACGCGCTGCCAAGATTGACCGGATCACTTTGGTTGTAGCGCTCTGCTGCCAGAACAATGCCTTCGGCGGCATCCTCCATATACAGGAACTCGCGGGTTGGACTCCCGATACAGGAACTCGCGGGTTGGACTCCCGTCGCCCCACACCTCAATGTGATCGGCACCCCGCTCTTTCGCTTCAACGCATTTGCGGACGAGGGCAGGAATCACGTGGCTGCTGGCTGGATCGAAATTGTAGCCAGGCCCGTATAGGTTGACGGGCATGAGGAAGATACTTTTGAAACCATATTGCTGGCGGTACGCTTGGCTTTGTACAAGCAACATCTTTTTGGCCAACCCGTACGGAGCATTGGTCTCTTCGGGGTAGCCGCCCCAAAGATCCTCTTCCCGGAACGGAATGGGTGTAAATTTCGGATAACAGCAGATTGTACCTAACGCCACGAACTTCTCGACCCCCGCTCTCCAGCTCTCATGAAGAAGTTGAACCCCCATCATCAGGTTGTCGTAGAAGAATTCTGCTGGGTGCTCGCGATTTGCTCCTATCCCGCCAACGCGCGCTGCAAGGTGAATCACCATCTGCGGTTTATTATCATCAAGCGAGCGTCGTATATCCTCCACGTGACACAGATTGTAGCGGTCAATGTCGGCCACGGAGAGATCCGCTCCCCGCTCGTGGAGCTTTCGTGTCAAGTGCTTTCCGAGAAAGCCGTTGCCTCCTGTTACCATCACGCGCCTATTGCGCCAGAACTTTTTGCTATCCGGCCAGTCGCGGGAACGAGACACGTCGAACGTTGAAGGTTGCACGATTACCTCTCTGTCGAGATGTTGACCTTCGGTCTACGGCGAGGGCCTGGAGCGGATTCGACGTAGGTCATCAAATTGGCTATCTGACGGATTGCTTTGTCGGCAAGATCGTAAGCTTTATCAAATTCCTCTTTGCTTATGTATTTACGATCCAACGCTACGTAAAGATCGGATCTCACCTCACCCGCTGAGCCCTTCGCCCGGCCCAACAGGTCAGCAAACAAGCTCTGAGTTCTGCTCTCAAATCCTTCGGCAACATTGCTCATTGCGCTCACGCTGGCTCTTCGGACCTGATCTTTGAGGCTGTAGTCCCGGGAGAACTCCCCCTTCTCCGTCAAGATAAAGATCACCTTTGCAAGCTCGCGAGCCGTCCTCCAGGCCTCCAAGTCCTCGAACCGCTCAGCCATGTCAGGACACGTTATGCGTTACACGTTCAACGTTGAACGTGCCACGTCATTGGACGATGAATTGCGCATTTCGGTACCGCGCATCTCCTGGATCCTTGATGAGCCCTGATTGAAGCGCATCGCGAACTTCAATCACGCCATCCTCCACGCTCAGCCTTGTCTTGAAGCCGAGCTGGCGCCTTACTTTTGCAAATGACACGGTAATATCACGCATATCCCCGCCGAAGCTCAGGTCTTTGTGGGTGACCTTGAGCCCATCCACGTGCTTCCTCACCAACTCCGCGATCTCGTCCTTGGTGTAATTTCCCTCGTCGGATCCCAAATTGAACACCTGTCCGGAAATCTTCTGTTGTGGCGCGGACAAGCCAAGGACTATTCCCTCAACGACGTCACGCACATGCACAAACGAACGTGAGTAGCCTCGCTGGTAGATGATCAGTTCCCGCTTCGTCATGGCTTCCAGGACGAACTGGTTGACAATCAGATCAAATCGTGTGCGCGGCGAGATTCCGAAGAGCGTCGCAAAGCGAAAAACGAGTGGGGCGCAGCGCGATTTCTTAGCCTGGTCCAACAGGAATTCCTCTGCCGCTATTTTGGTCTCCGCGTACAGCGATTGCGGGTACAATGGGGAGTCCTCGGTGACCGCCTGACCGTTCTTAGTCAGGCCGTAGTTACTGTAGGTCGAAGAGAAGATGAATCGCTCTGCGCCAGCGTTGTCAGCGACCTCGAACACGCGCTGCACAGACTCAACGTTGTACCGCCAAGCCACCTGTTTGCCAACAGCCTGACATGCCGGGAAGCCCACGATGGCAGCCAAATGCACGACTGCCTTGAACGTTGAACGGTCAACGTCGCGCGTTGCACGTTGCAAAACGTCGGAGTCGCACACGTCGCCCTTGATGAATCGGAAATTGGGATGATGCCAATAGCCCAACAGCGATTCTCCGCCGAACAGCAGGTCGTCCACCACGGTCACATGATGACCTTGGCTCAGGAGTACACCGGTCAGCAACGAGCCGATGTAACCCGCGCCGCCGGTGACAAGAACATGCATGCGAGCTGGGGAGCTCGGGGGCAGGGGTGAATTCATTCGTTATCCTCTTCAGCTCTCACGGTTGACTACCGGAGGTGGGATCTTTCATTCTCTGAGTCTTGTAGGTCGGCAAGATCCGCGCCCACCATCATATGTACAAGTTCTTCGAATCCAACTCTCGGAGCCCAATCAAGAAGTCGCTTTGCCTTCGAGGCATCACCCAGGAGAAAGTCGACTTCAGTCGGGCGGAAGTAGCGCGGGCTGATTTCGATCAGGGAGCGTCCGTCCGGGCCAATCGCCTTCTCTTCAACCCCCGCCCCTTCCCACCGCAGCGGGAGGCCGGCGCGGGCGAATGCCAGCTCGCAGAACTCCCGCACGGAGTGGGCCTCGCCGATGGCGATGACGTAGTCGTCCGGCTCGGGTGCCTGGAGCATCATCCACATGGCCTCGACATAATCGCCCGCGAATCCCCAATCCCGCTTGCGGCTCGGCCGCCTCGCCGATTTGGGGGACGTTGCGACATTATTGACTTTATTATGGGGCACAGGGCAAAGGGCACAGAGCATAGCGCGAAGGGCACAGGGCCGGGGACAGAGGGCACGGACCACAGGACTACTGACGACTGACCACGGGACTACTGACTACTGGCCATGTGGAACCTAGGGGACGTTGTAACCTTAATTACCTTTTTGCGAAACCCGCGGGTCAAGTTCGAAATGCGAAATGAAGAACTCGTGTCTCACGCCAAGATCGCCATTTCCAGTAGGCAGTAGGCAGAGGTCAGTAGTCCTGTATTCCACCCTCGCCCCTGCGACCTTTGCGTCTTAACGTGAGGAAAAGTTCGATCCGATCGCTGTCGTCGCACAGGATACAACGAACCGCGCGTCGTCGATGGCGCGTTGCGCATCCGCCCTCGTGTACTCCTCTGTGGGGATGAAATCGATGTCCCCGTAGAAGGCGAACTCGCGCTCCTTCCGCAACCACCCCGAGATCTCCGCCAATCGCTCGACCTGGCCCGCCACCTCGCCGGGAAACCGGTCCCGGTACTCCAGCAGCATCTGCCCCACGTCGTGCCACTTGGGCGGCTCGACCCCGATGCCCCGGAGCATGCCCTTCAGCGCCAGCTCCACGACCTCCTGCGCCTCGCGCACCACATCTGAAAAGGCCTCGTCCTCCAGCAACACGGACAGGACCCTGAGGCGCTTCTGCGCCTTCGTGAGATAGCTCTTGGCCAGCGAGGTGTTCGTCATAGCTCGAATACCTCGCCGGGCCGGTAATCCGGCTTCAGGTCCCAGAACCAGGCATTCCCCCGCCAGATGCGGCGCGCCCCCAGGCTCTCCAGCCGAGCCCGCAGCCGGCTGAAGGCCTGCCTCAAGAAGCCATCGCGATCAAACAGGATCCGCGCATCCTCGAGCATATCCAGGTACAGCAAGCTCCCCCGCTCTACCTCGGCGGGCGTCTTGAACACGGGGCTTACCGTTGTGGCCACACCGGCCACGCGGGCCTCCGCCAGCGCGGAGCCGAGGGCTTTCTCCACCATGGCAAACTCGGCCACGCGCGCCATCCTTCCGGCCGGCAGCCGTGCGGCCACGATCAGCACGTCCAGGTCCGAGTCCGGCCGCGGCGTCCCCCGCCCGACCGATCCGAAGACCGCAAGGGCCACCAGGCGGTCGCCGTAGTGCTGCCGGCAGGCGGCAAGGAGGTCGCAGCAAAGCCGGTCAAATTGAGAGGCCAGCGAGATCATCACGCGTCCTCACCATCTGTGCTGAGGGGACGTTGTAACCTTAATTACCTTATTGCCAAGGGATGGGGGACGTTGCGACATTATTGACTTTATCGAGCATTTCGAAGTTCGAAGTTCAGAATTGCCCCCCCCAGCCTTCCATCATGCCTACGGCCGCTCCAGCGCGCGCAGCACTTCCCTTTTGAACGCTTCGACCTCCGGCCACTTGCGCGTGGCCACCATGAAGACGATTTGATTGTCCACCACCCCGTACTCGTGCACGAGGATGTTGCGAAACCTTCTCATCGCGCGAATCGTGCCCGCGACCTCCGGTGAGATGATGTGCGCATCTTCCAATCTGGCGAACAGGTCCTCCTCCTCGCCGGGCAGGCCCAGGCGCAACCCGGCAACGAGCAGGTTGCATATATCCAGGACACACTCAACGGAGATCTGGAGGAGGCGCTCGACCGCGCGCCGCGTTGCAGGGTTCCCCATGTACCCAGAATAGTCTGCGGGGAGGACCGCCTTGAGCTCGGCCTCGTAGCCGTGCAGCTCGTCCAGCTTTGCCAGGACGCGGTCACGATCCAGCATGCGCCACCTGCTCGAGGTAGTAGCGATACCTATGGCGGAAATCCTCAAACGCCTTCGCCGTCCGGTACGCCAACTCGTACAGGGCCTCCTCGTCCCGGCTGTACAGTACCCGGCCCTCCCGGAGAACGCGACGGCGAATGTAGAGCGGAAGCTGCTGGAAGACGCGAATGTCGAATCCTTCGGGTGTGGTCGCCAAGTACTCCAAACGCACCTCGGCTGCCGCAGCCCCCGTCCCACTGGTCCGGCATGGGTCGAGGACCAGGCAGACGTCCACATCCGAGCGGGGCCCCTGCTCTCCCCGGACACGGCTTCCGAAGAGCACCACCGCCAACAGGCGCGTGTCCGCTGCCGCTTTTTTGAGAAGGTTGTCGATCGAGGCGCTGTCAGACGTCATCTGGACCAGATAGGGGACCCGGCCGTTTCTGCGCTGTCAAGGCACATTCCTCCTCGCGATGCCGAGTCCTGAACGCATCTCACACCTGCTGCCTGCCGTCGTTCCCCCGGGACCGCTCCCGGATGGTCTCTCACGCCCCACCGTAGTGGTCGCATCCGGCCTGCTCGCTGCCACCCGAGCGGCCTACCCGGCCTCGTCCGGGCTGCTGAGAGCGGGAGCGGCGCGCCAGGGTCCCCCGGCGGTCCCACCGGGCCGCCACGTTGCATGAATCGCGCTGCCAGCTCCCCGGGGAAGACAGACGCTGTCCCGCCGGCCGGCTCAGCGGACCTGCCGCTGGAGCCCGCCCGTCCGGCGTGGGTCGTACGGGGTCCCGCTCCGCCACACGCCCCAGACGACCCGGAGCACTTTCGCCGCCAGTTCGACGATCGCCTTGAAGCCAGCGAAGCGGTCCCCCTGGCGCTTCGCTTTCAAGGCGGCGAGCCGGGCCCGCCCCGCGGCGGTCCGCGCCAGTCCCAGCGCCGCGTGGTACAGCGCCCAACGCAGAAGGCTGCGCCCGCACTTGGAGATTCGCGCCTGCCCCGCGAACTGCCCGGATTGCACCCGCACGATGTCCAGCCCCGCGAGCTTCCGGAGCTGGGAGAACTTCGTGAACCAGGCGATGTCCCCGATCTCGGCCAGGAGGATCGCGGCCACGGTCGGCCCGACCCCCGGGATCGTCCGGAGGAGCGCGTAGGCCGGGAGCCGCTCGGCGAGGGGCGTCAGGGCCTGCTCGACCGCGGCGGTGCGGGCCTGAACAGCATCGACCTGGGCCCCGAGGTCCGCACAGGCCGTGGCGAGCCCGACCGGCAGCCGTCCCTTCGCCACCGCTGGGCGCCCGGGGGCCGCCGGCTCCCAGGCCTGGAGCACCGCCGGCAGCTCCGCCCGCAGGCGGTTGGGCAGGGGCTCCCCCATCGGCCCGAGGGCCGGGCGGAGGGTCGTGCGCCAGCGCGCCTTGCAGGCCGCCAGCTCGCTCCGGGCCCGGCGGAGGCACTTGACCAAGTGCCGCAACTCGACGCGGGGGCCATCGGGCCGGCTGTAGAACAGCACCTTCCCCTGTTCGAGGAGGTCGGCGCAGTTGGCGGCGTCCTTCCGGTCGCCCTTGTCCCAGGTCCCGTCCTGGGTCCGGCGGTTCCAGTAGGCCACGCTGCTGGAGAACAGGACGACGTCGGCGCCCTGCGTCTCCAGGAACACCGCGAGGGCCTGGTGGTAGGTCCCCGTGGGCTCGAGGCCACAGACCACCTCGCGGCACCCGGTGCTCCGCTGGGCCTGCTGGATCCGCGCCCAGAGCTGGGCGAAGCCCCGGGTGGTGTTCGGGATCGTGAGGGTGGGCACGACCACCCGGGTGTGGGCCTGCCGGAGGTGCACCACGTGTTCGACTTGGGCGACGTCGATCCCGACCAGGAGGCGCTGGCGGTTGATGCGTAAGGTGGCCTTCAGCTCCCGGAACCGCTTGACACGCGTGGCATTGTCTCGCATCGTAGCCATGGGGTTCTTCCTCCTCTGTACGGGGTGAGTGGATGGCTCTCTGCACACCCCTACCAATAGCGAGGAAGAACCCCTTTTGGAACCTGCCATTTTCACCAGAAGGGGCCCAGACTGTGGGAGTCTAGTCGCTGGTACCTGGTTCATGCGGGTAATACTACGCTGCGACATTATTGACCGTATTCTGGAGCATAGGGCGCAGGGCATGGCGAGGGCCTACGGCCCGAGAGAGGCGCGAGGCGGCCGGAGCGATCGCAAGCGCACCATTTCGAAGATCGAAATTGAAAGAGCTTGTCGTGGCGATCTTTGCGTGAGGCATCGGGCCCGTTCCTCATGCCACTTGGCACGAGAACCACGGAGGCGGCTGCGACGCCCAGGGCCCGACGCATTCAGGCTGTCCTACGGGTAAGTGGGTATGCGTGGCGGACACCGATAAGCCGATCGATCGAAAGATCCTCATCGAGTGCCGGCCAGTGGATACCATACCCGACCGCTGAAATCTCGTAGTTCGCCCGTTGCTCTGGTGTCGCGTTGGCAAGCTGTGGAGAGTGCCGCGCGATGTCCACCTCGTAATCCTTCCCATCAACGCGGAGCCGCAGAATTGTCCCCTGCAAGCTGGCCACACTCACTTCGTGGGCCTTATCCATTTCGCTGCTCCTGAAATCGCTGCCATTCAGCGACAATGTATTCGAAGTGCGCAAAGATTATTCGCCTAACAGTTCGTTTATCGGCTGAACTCAAGTTGTACGCGTGCGCCTCGATCGCCTCATACCCGTCTGCGTCCAACCAATATTTCGCCTCAGCATTTCCTTTGCGGCAATGGACGTGCATCGGCTCATCCCGCTCATTCGCGTAAAAGAAAAACCGCCAGCCGAGGATGAGCAGGATTGTCGGCACCTTACTCGCACGCAATTCGGTGATGGTTTACCACTTTATTGGCCACGGGGAAAGAAAAGGCCGCAGGAGCCCCTCTCGAATCAGCACCTCTGCCGCCCGGCGGGCTTCGTCTCCCCGCGCGAGTTCCCGCTGGATGGCGCCCCATCGGTCCCCGGGACTCACACGGCCACCCCGTCACGCTCGATCTCGCGCGCCAGTCTGCGCCCACTCTGCCTGGGGGCCGCGAAGCCTTGCCGCGAAAGCACGAGAGGCGAGATGAGCACGTCGGTCTGCAGGAACACCTCGTAGGCCAGGTCGAAGATCCGCCGGCGAACCGGGAGGTCATCCGAGGCCACCACGACCAGCACATCCACATCCGAATCCGGTCCCCCCTCGCCGCGTGCCCGGGAGCCGAACACGGTGCCGGCCGCCTCCTGGTCGGATAGCTCACGGCGAACCCGCCCCACGAAACCCTGTACGGCCGCCCACTCTTCCCCGGTCAGCGACTGGCCCATAGCCTGTAGCCCCTCTTGCGCTCAAACGACCGGTGGCCCCTCGCTATTATAGCCATAATCCGGGGTGGGCGAAAGATCGGGAAGTAGGAAGCGAATTTTGGTCGCTAACATGCCACACGCTCAACGGCGGCCGCATCCGCGTCGACCATCATCCACACCAGTTCTTCGAACCCAACTCGCGGGGCCCACCCAAGGACTCGTTTGGCCTTCGAGGCATCGCCCAAAAGAAAATCTACTTCTGTCGGGCGGAAGTAGCGCGGGTTGATTTCGATCAGGGTACGGCCGTCGGGGCCAACGGCCTTCTCCTCCACGCCCACCCCTTCCCACCGCAGCGGGATGCCGGCGCGGGCAAAGGCAAGCTCGCAGAACCCCCGCACGGAGTGCGCCTCGCCTGTGGCGATGACGTAGTCGTCCGGCTCGGGCGCCTGGAGCATCCTCCACATGGCCTCGACGTAGTCGCCCGCGAACCCCCAATCCCGCTTGGCGTCCAGGTTCCCGAGAGCCAGCCGGTCCTGGAGCCCCGCCTTGATCCGCGCCACCGAGCGGGTGATCTTCCGGGTGACGAATGCCTCGCCCCGCCGGGGGCTCTCGTGGTTGAAGAGGATCCCGTTGACCGCGAACATCCCGTACGCCTCCCGATAGTTCCGGGTGATATAAAAGGCGTAGGCCTTGGCGGCGGCGTAGGGGCTGCGGGGGTAGAACGGCGTCGTCTCGCGCTGGGGCGTCTCCACCACCTTCCCGTACAGCTCTGACGAGGAGGCCTGGTAGAAGCGGGCGTTCAGATCCAGCTCGCGCATCGCCTCCAGCAGCCAGATCGTACTGACCCCCGTCACCTCCGCGGTGTACTCGGGCACCTCGAAGGAGACCTTGACGTGGGACTGGGCCCCCAGATTGTAGATCTCGTCCGGCCGGACCAGCTTCAGCAGCCGGTTCAGCGACGAGGCGTCGTTCAGATCCCCGTACGCAAGATGCAACCGGACCTCGCGGATGGCGGGATCCTGGTACAGGTGGTCGATCCGCTCCCGGTTGAAGGACGAGGAGCGGCGCACCACCCCCCACACCTCGTACCCCTTGGCAAGCAGCAGCTCCGCCAGGTACGACCCGTCCTGCCCGGTGATGCCGGTGATCAACGCTCTCCTACCGCTCATTGGAAGATGCCCGCTCACTGGTTTATCCATCCTGCGTTACTCATTACACCGTGAAGGGGTCAGCCTCCGGCCCGGGTTCCACCCCGTAGGGGCTCCACCCCGGAGGGAGGGCCTACGGCCCGGAGGGTGGTCAGTGGTCCTGCAATCCACCTTCCTATTCGACTTTCCATTGCGCCCCTTGCGTGAGAAAAGCCCGACTCCGGTCTCACGCCAAGATCGCAAAGCTCGCCAAGAAGGGCCCTCGTAAATCTCGAACACAACTGTGAACGTTGTTGACTGTGTTGACTCGCGATTTGGAGGCAACGCCGTCGCCGTCCAACGACTGCACGAGTCAAAGGAGGCTGGCCACGGTGCCGGCGAAGGCCCGCAGGTCCTCCAGGCTCCGGTGCAGGACATCGTACACCTGCCCATAGTCGATCTTCCAGTACACGTGCACCAGGAGGTTGCGGAACCGCGCCATCTGCTGGAGGCGTCCGGCCAAGTCCGCCGGCAGGAGACCAGCGTCCTTCAGGATGGCGAAGCACTCCGCGTATTCCTCGGGGACCTTCTGCAGGCGTCGCGCGGAGACGTGGTAGCAGAGCGCCAGCGCGGCCTCGATCGCCACCAGAAGCCGATAGCATGCCAGATCCAGCGTGTCCTGGTCCGCCAGGAACCGCTCGCGCGGCAGACCGCGAAGTCGCTCCAGGCGCTGCACCGACTCCACGATCTCGGCGCAGCGCGCCCGCACGAGATCCGGACTGAGGTTCATGCGGCAAAGGACTCCACGGTTGCCTGCCGCAGCAGCGGCGCGATGTCCAGATAGCGCGAGGCGGTGCGTTCGACCACCTCTGCCAGAACGGCCTCGTCCCGGCACAGCACGAGCCTGCCCCGCAGGACATGGTACAGGAACGACAGCGGGGCCGCGTTCACGACGCGGACATCCAGCAGAACCCGCAGGAGACGCTGCAGCCGCGCGCCCAGGTCCAGCTCGTAGTCCATCGGGCTCCTGCCGGCCAGCAGCTCTGGCCTCACCCACACCGCCACATCAACGTCGCGGAACGGGAGGGGCTCCACAAACGAGCCGTACAGGTAGGCGAAGGACACGCCAGGATCGTCCTCCAGCGCAGAAGCCAAGCGCTCTCGGATCTCTCTTCGCCGGTCCTCGTCCATGTGATGCAGCCGGGTCATCTCAACTCCATACGTCGAGCGTCGATCGAATCCCCCGTTTGCACATTCTGCAGCTTGCGCCTTCCATGGCCATCCTCTATGCGTCCAGGTCCCGGTAACATCCGATTCACTTGACCCTCACGCGTTGGCGCTCCATCTCACCCGCTCCCCGTTTCCCCGGCTCGCCTCAATCTGGGGGACGTTGTAACCTTAATTACCTTTTTGCGAAGCGCACGGGGCAAAGCGCAGAGGGCATGGCGCAAAAACCGGTGGTCAGAGGTCGGAACGTCGGTGGTCAGGAGTCAGCTTGCGTCTGAAGGCTGACACCTGATTCCTGGAACTGGCGATCTCTGGATAGAAACATCAAATGAGAGACCTGATGGCTTGACAAAGCTTCCTGAAGGAGGGCTCAGACTCACGGAGGAATCGGTCGATGGATCGCCAGCGGACATCCTGATATTGATGCGCCAGGATGTTTCTCAGGCCCGCCCAGCGCGAAATATCCTCCCCGAATTCCGGCTCGAAATATGGGAGCGAGCCGAGCTCCCTCAGTGCTTCCCTATAGGTGGATGGTATGGTCCGCCCGTCGCATACCAAAAGGACCTTGGCGATGTCGATGGCACAGTTCACCAGATTTTCGATCCACCGCTCCAGATTCCTCCGCAGATCCCGATCCGACTGGTAGGCTTTCCAATCCATGCCCGCGAACCGAGGAAAATCTGCCAGCTCCGCTTCCAGAAAGTCCACGTACCGGATCAGGCGCTCCCGATCCTCAGGCAGCAGCGGCATGCTTCCGCAGCTCCTTGAGCCTCCAGAAGCTCTCGGACCACTCGCGGAAATCCGCGGCTTCGGAGCTGGTGCGCACCAGGAAGTCAAGATACAGTCCGCGATCCTTGATTACGAGCGAAACGCCCCGCAGAGCCGCCTCGGCCACCCTCGCGGGCGCCCGATTGAGGACGATCAGGTCCACCTCTCGTCCAACGATCTCCTCGATGCCGGCGCAGAGTGCCTCTTCTCTTTCCGGATCCTCAAAAAGCCCCTCCTCTCTCTCAGCGGAGGGAGATCGGAGGTACACGGCGACATCGAGATCCGACTCCACGCCCTCGCGATCCTTCACCCAAGAGCCAAACAGGAACGCCATGGCTACGTCTTCCTGCCGTTCGAGCAGGCGACTAAGCTCTGAAATGGCCCGGGACTTTTCGTTCGAGGAAATCATGATTTGGGGGACCCGTGGAACCTAGGGGACGTTGTAACATTAATTACTTTATGCCGAACGGCACAGAGCAGAGAGCAGAAGGAGATTCGAAATTCGAAATTGAATACCTTCACGGTTCGTCACTCGAGAGGATTCCCATCTCATCGCGTGCCTGGAAGAACTCCCGAACGGCGCTGACGATCCGGCCCGCCGCCGCCAGCGCCCGCTCCGCTGTTTGCCGGTCATAGAATTGGTGAGGGTACCCCGCGGGCAGCCCGTTCGGATAGCGGGATGGAATGTAATGCAGGTCCAGCTCACGTGCGAAATCCAGCAGGCCTGTCACCACATCCGCCATCTTGGCCGCCTCCTGAACCATTTCCACCAGCGAATGGCTCAAGAGCGCCTCCCTTCTCGCCCCTTGATAGTACAGGAAGGACTTCAAGGCCTTTTCCCCGGCCTGCTGCGCAAGGAAACAGGCCGTATCGTGGAAGCCTCCCTCGATATTCCAGGCCACCGCCTTCAGGTCGAAGGTCGCCTGGTGAAACCAGCGCCGGGCCTCGGCCTGTGCCTTACCGGCCATGGACCAGGACCCCCTCTTCCTGGATCATCTCCACAAACGCGTTCCCTTCCTCGCGCATCCGCCCGAACTCCTCCGGGGTGTACACGAGAATGTCCACGCCTCCCACCCCCGCCGGCAGGAGGCCTGCGACCTTCCGCAATCGCTCGAAGAAGGAATCCAACGTCCGCTTGACAATCACGAGATCGAGGTCGCTCAGGATATCCGCCTCTCCCCGCGCGTAGGATCCGAACACGTAGATCCGATCGGCACCATACGGCGTGAGGGCCTCGAGGAGACGGGCGACCTTCGGAGTATTGCGGATGTCGTTCACGCTCTCAGGACACATCGTTCATCATGGCTTTGGGGGACGTAGCGACATTATTGACTTTATTGTGGGGCACAGGGCAGAGGGCACAGAGCATAGCGCGAAGGGCGAAGGGAAAGTCGGAATTGGAATTTCGAAGTTCGAAATGAAGAACTCTTGCCTCGCGCCAAGATCGCCAAGACAAGCATCCCAGAGGTTCGGGCCCCTGATCCGATATGTGGGACATGGAGGCTCACCGCTCGCGCGACTCCAGTCGCGTGACCCGCTCGTTCAAGGAGGCGTAGTTGCCTTCCAGCTCCTGGAGCCGTTGTTCGAGCTGAGCGTAGGAGAAGCGGATGGCCGCACGCGTCTCGGCGAACCCCTCCTCCACCTTCCGCTCCAGCCGGTCGAGTCGTTGATTCGTCTCGGCGAGGCCCTCAGCGAGCTGGCGCACGTCATCACGCACTGCCTCGACGAGGACCCCCATGTGCCGGCGGGTTTCCTCCTGCTGCGCCCGGACCTCTTCCTTTGCGGCCACCTGTTCGAACCGGCGATCCACCTGTTCGAACCGGCTGTCCACTTCGTCGAACTTCCGCCCGATGAACTCGGTCAGCCGGCTGTACTCATCATTCGTCATCGGCTACTCCCGATCGCACAGGGCATGGGGCAGAGGGCAAAGGGCATAGCGCGAAGGGCAGAGAGCGCGGACCACGGGACCACTGACCACCGACTCCCGGCACTTAGGGGATTACCCCGCACTAGATCCATCCCATCACGGCCGTCTTGAACCGGGTGAAATCACCGAGGTGCTCCCGGAGGGTGCCCAGGACCATGCCGGGGTCTATCCGGGCATACTCGTGAACGATCAGGTTGCGGAATCCGCTCATCCGAATCATGGCATCCCGTTGGGTTGAGTCCAGGAGGCCAGCCTCCGCCAGGACGGTGAAGGATTCGGCATGGGTCGCAGGCACCCGCAGTCTTCGGTCCGCAATGACGTGGTTGGCGATGTCAAGGCAGACCTCGATGGCCAACTGGAGGGTCCGCTCTACAATGCGCTGGGTCCTCCAATCCTTGCGGTACTCCTCGACCGTGACATTCCGGTACTCCGATGCCTGATCCACGTACTGATCCAGGTCCGCCAGCTTCCGGAGGATCAGGTCCCGGTCAACCACCGGCGAACCTCCGGGCCAGGAGCCGGTGCTCAAACGCGCGGAAGTCGAAAAACTCGCGCAGTGCCAGGGACTCGAACCGGTGGCGGCAGAATGGATTGCGGTCGCAGATGACCTCGCGGTTCAGGAGGATCCGTCCTACCAGCGCCGATGGCGCCGTGTTCAGGACGACCAAGTCCACCTCGTCCGTCCCCAGATGCGCGGTGATCGCCCCGACGATCTCGAACCGCTGCTCCGCTGCGTCCACTGCCGGATCAAGGTACACCGCCACGTCGACATCGCTGAGCGGGCCGACCCGGCCGCGGGCCGCGCCCCCAAAGAGGTACCCGAACACGACACCGGGGCACGTCTCCAGCACCCGGCCGAGGGTGCTCAGCCGCTCGCGGATGTTTGCAGGCAGAGGCTTCTCTCGGATCATGATACCCTTGCGGCGCAGGGCAGAGGGCAAAGAGCAAAGACCAGGGATCAGGGGTCAGGAATCAGTGGTCAGAGGTCAGGATGTCAGGCGTCAGCCTCCAGACAGGGTTGCTCTACTTTGCGTGCTTTGCGTGAGGAGAGCTCGGACCTAGTCTCACGCTCAGATCGCTAAGCTCGCCAAGAAGGCCCCTTTTCACTTTCGAAGTTCGAATTTCGCATTTCGAATTTGCTCTCGCTACTTGTTATGTTCCTCCTCACCCCGCCCCTGATTCTGCGGGTGCTGCGCTTCGTGGCCCTGCGGCCTCTGCTCGTGCTGCTGCCCGCGGACGCTCTCCTGCGGCTGTCTCGGCGGCTGACCCTGAGGCGGCCTCTGCTGCTCTCGCTGCTGGACCTGGGGCGGCCGCTGGTGCTGCTGCGGCTCGGGCCGCACCTGAGGCTGCCGGACCTCGGGCTGCGGCTGGTACTGGCGCTGCCGCTGCTGTTGCACGGCCTTCCGCTCTTGCGGCGATGGAGGACGATAGCCCTGGACGCCCCATGTCCCCTGCTTTTCCCAATGCTGCGTCGTATGCCAGTTCTTCCAGTTCTGCTGAAGCTGCCCGTACGGAATCCGCTCGTAATTCCAGCGGTGTCCCTCCCAGGCATGGTCCCTGTAGAAGGCCCGCCAATTGGGGTCGACGCCATAATAGAAGCTGGGGACACGCTTGTAGTAATGCCAGCCCCGGTCGTAGTAGTGCGAGCGGTACCACCGGCCATCCCACATACGCCACCACCACCCGTTCCAGAAGAACACGTCCGCGGCGATCTCGGGGACAACGTACACATCGTTCGCCCCGGGAAGCACGATGACGCTCGGGGGCGCCGCAAACGTGATGGCCGGCGGCAGGGGGATATTCACGGTGACCGACACCTGCGCACCGGCGGACAGCGGAACAGTAACTGCCACCGCCAAGAGCAATGCTCCAAACACAACCTTGTTCATGCTGGTGACTCCCTTGTCATTGGCAACCTAGGAACATAGGCGAGGAACACTGCCTCACGCCAAGATCGCCAAGCACGCCAAGAAGAACCTTCCTACTATTCGAATTCCCGGACCGAATCTGGTCTCACGCAAAGATCGCCAAGATCGCAAAGGAGAACCCTTCAGTTTCGAAATTCGAACTTCGAAATTCGAATTTTCCCCGGCAACCTTTGCGGCTTTGCGTGAAAAATTCGGGCCGTGTCCCACGCCGGCCTCGCCGCACCGCGTCGATGGGGGTCAGGCCTTGATAATTTGCTTTCTCGATTGCGTTCCGCGAGCGGGTGAGAGCCAGCCAATACGGCTCAAGAGATCGGGTAGGCCACGGAACACAGAGGGAAATCCGCATCTAGGAAGAACCGAGCCGTCCCTGGATCGATGCGAGCAGACGATCCATCACCGTCCGATACTCGGACAGTTTTCGATGAATGGACGCGGCGACGGCCTCGATGTACGTGTGGGCAGTCAGGTTCCGGTCGTCCGTCATCTCCAGACACAACTCCGCATCATCGACCGTCAGGAGACCGGTCTTTAAGGCTTCCCGAAAGCACTGCTTGGGGGAATTGCAGACGACGCCTTCCCGCACTTCGAGGTACGCCTTGAGCGCCTACCAGACGCTCTCGAACGTGTATTCGAAGCGCTGGATCGAGGCGTCGCGAACAATCACGCTGAACGGCAATCCCAGCGCCTCGGCCAGCGAGGCCAGCGCCTTCTGGGCGGCAGTCAGCCTGACCGCTAATTGCTCCACAGAAGGTTCCCCTGCTCTGTCGCTCGCCGACGGAGGTCGTCCGAGGCCGTACGCAGCTCTACCAGGTCGACCGTGAGCGGAATATTCGACTCTTCGAGCATTTCGCGGGCAAGACCGAGCCGCCGGGCGATGTCCGCCGGCGCATCCACGGCGAGGTCAAAATCCGAGGCGGCATGCGGCCGGCCGCCGGCCCTGGATCCGAACAGGTACACGCGGCACTTCGTGTCCCCCAGACTCCCCCGGAGGATCCGAAGGATCTCTGCGAGGTACCGATCCTGGCGGGAACTCATTTGGGGCACAGGGAGCATAGCGCACGGAGAATGGCGCATAGAGTAAAGCCAGGGGGAGAGCTTGGCTCCCTGCTCTGTGCGCTGGGCCCTGTGCGCACCTCTCAGCCCCCGGGCAGGCTTGCGCCCTCTCAGTTACATAAAGGACATGTAAAGAGGGGGAATCCAGCTAGATTCGAAATTTGAAATCCGAATTTCGAAATCCGAATTTCGAATTAAGATGTAGCTTTCAAAGTTACGATCTGCTCGCGTGAAGCGCCGCGCGCCACCAGCTCCTGGATCTTGGCCTGCCACCCTTCCTCGGGCTCGAAGGTCGCCACGACGATCCGGTCGAACTCCCCCGGGATCAGCTCTTCCAGTCCTCGCACCCGGCGGCCCAGGAACTCCCCGCCCGCCTCGGTCTCAAAAACCTCTCCCAGTTCCAGCCCGCTTTCCTTGAGGCAGAGATAGGCAACTTCGGCCGCCTCTCCCGTCCCGTAGAAGGCTACTCGCCGGCTCCCGTCATCCCCCAGGGGGGCTAGGGCCCGGCGAAGCTGCTGGCGAGCCTCCCGATAGCGCTCGAAAGTCCGTGTCATGTAGATATACGTGAGGCGGGACTTTTCCGCCATTCCCTTGGGAGTGAGCAAGTAGTTGAGGCGATTCGGCCGGACACGCATGATTCGGATAAAGCCTTTCATCGCCAGGCGCCGTAGGTACAGGTTGGCCAGGCTTACCGCCATGCCCAAGTCACCGGCAAGGTCCCGCTGGGTCAGCCGATTATTCTCGGCGACGGCCTGCAAGATCTCGAGATCCCGGCTGCTCTGCTCCCGCATTCCGGCACCCTGAGAAAAAAGAACCGGTGAATCGGAGAGACGGTGTAACGGTGAGGCGGCAAATCCCCCTGAGAAACGTGATGGTCGTTACCTCATGACTTTCTCCCCCTCCCCTGAGATCCGTGTGGGGGCTGAGGGGCCGAAATCAAAGCGATAGAACAGCGACTCAGAGAAGCGGTGAAATCGAGAAGGGACCTCCCAATGTGCGGCCTAGTCGGGCCTGTTCAAGTCTTGAACGCGAGAGGCAAAACCGCCTGTCGTCACAGCGAGAGGATCAAGAGGCGTTCGGAAAGCGAACGATACATCAACCCCCAAAATCGTGTCAAGAAAAAATGCCGCAGAGGCGCACCGTTGCGCTCGGGCGAGGGGGTGAGGGGGTGGCAAGGCGAGGACGCGAACCGGAGAACCGGAGGGACGGGGGAACGGGGAGAGAGCGCAGAGGCGTGGAGGCGCAGGGGGCGAAGAGGCGAAAAGGCAAGGAGGCGCTAAGGGATGAAGTGCTGAGAAGTTCATCGGTTGGCAGGCTTACGCCCTCTCACTTACAGGGAGCATTTCAGGGCTGCCCCCGCAAGGCAGGGAGGCCGTTCACAGGCTGGTGCATTCGCACACAGAAAGGGAGGGAGACGCGTAGCTTGCATCTTCCTTCCCGGCGCGGGGTTGTATACCATAATAAGGAGCAGGGGGCAATTTCGACTTTCGCTAATCGAAATTCCCGCCCCAGGCCTTCCTCACGCAAAGGTCGCCAAGGGGAGAGGCGGAGTATCGGGGAAACGGAGCCACGGAGAGAAAGCACGGGCAGCGGTTCTCCGGTTCACCGACACCCCGGTGCTCCGGTTCCCCGTCTCCCGGTGCGGCGATCTTGGCGATCTTAGCGCGAGGACAGGATCGGAGCTTTCCTCACGCAAAGCACGCAAAGGTCGCAAAGTAGAACAGGGGAAGGTTCGGATCCGGATTCCGAAACAAGAGAAGGCATTTCTTGGCGTGCTTTGCGATCTTAGCGTGAGAACGAAACCACTAGGAGAGGGCGCGGAAGGCGAGGATGCCGATCAGCTCGGACACCTCCTCGTCAATGGTCTTGCCGGCGTCGGTGCGATAGATGATGTCGGCACACCCGCGGTACAAATGTCCCGAGGCGGACCAGATTCTCCGCAGATCCTCTTCCAGGTTCCAGGGAGACGCTCGGATTGACGCGCGGCCGGTCGGCCTGGCGAACCCGGTCGGCCAGAACCCCAAGCTCTGCATCCAGCAGGACCATAATGCCGGTCCCCCGCAGGGCGTCGGTATTCCAGGCGTACCGGACGGTGCCCCCTCCCAACGCTGCCACCACCCGCTCCATCTCGGCAAAGCGCTTGACGATCGAGTATTCCAGCTCGCGGAACGCCAGCCAGCCCTGCTCCCGCACCAGCTCGTGGAAGCTGCGACCCAGCGCGGAGTCCATCTCGCGGTCGAGATCGTAGAACGGCCGGCCGAGCCGCTGAGCCAGCCGCTTGCCCACGGCAGTCTTGCCGGAACCGATCATCCCGCTGAAGTAGATGTTGCGCATGGCGGGAGAAGAGCTCTAAATCTGCCCACACGCAAAGATCGCCTGCGCCAGTATGCAGTAGGCAGCCTCCGGCCTGTAGGGCCTACGGCCCGGAGGGTGGTCCGTGGTCCTGTATTCCACCTTCCCCCCAGCTCCCGAGCGCAGCGGTGCGGCTCCGCGCCTTTTCGCCTCAGCGCCTCTGCGCCCCCTCACTCCCGTGCCGCGTCTCTTGCCGCCTCGATCTGAGGCGGGAACGTGTAGGTTGCCACGGAACAGCCCGGCGCCAGGATGAACCGGCCGGGGCCGGCCTGGGACAGCGCGGCCCGCACCTGGTCGCGGATCGCGTTGGCCGAAATGTATTGGAACTTGACGTGGTCGAGGCCGCCCATCAGGGTCAGGGGGGTGCGCTTGCGCATCTCGGCGATGGTCGGCCCGCCGTTCAGGTCGGCCCAGGAGAGAACCTGGACAGGGTAGTCGAGGAGCTGGTCGAGGTAGAGTTTCCCGCCGTGGGCATGGAGTACATGGAACTCACCCTTACCCTTGATCGCCTCGAGGAGGTGGAGATCGAACGGACGCATGAACCGGGCGTACTGCTCGCGCGTGACGCTCTCCTCCGTGGCCGGCACCGACAGGAAGATGCCGGCAGTCCCCCGCTCCAAACTGGCCAGCGCATACTTGATCAGGTTCCCGTTCACAATGTGCAGGGCCGCCTCCAGCTCTCGCGGGTGGTCCCGCATCAAAGGCTCCATGGTCTCCTTCACGATATTCCGCCGCAGCGTGTTCCACGCGTTGAACACCGTGTCGAGGAACAGGGCCTTGCCCCTGAGCGCCTTGGCGATCAGCTCGATGGCCTGGAGCTGCTTCCCCATGGGCGCCTTCGTCACGTCGAAGGGCTCCAGCCGCTTCAGGTCCTCCGGTGTGGCGATGACGTCCGCCCCGGCCGGCATGGGGTAGTCGTAGTCGTTCATCACCTTCAAGAAGTCCAGGTCGTAGTGCTCGAAAAACTCCAGGTGAACCTCCGCCGTCCGCTGCGGCGAGGCGTGCTGGTTGCCGAAGTGGTACCAGATGGTGAAGGGGGCGCGGTCGACCGGCCGGCCGGCGAGGGTGGCGCGAACTCTCTCAACCTTATTCATAGGGATCTCCCTTCGGGAAACGCCGAGGCGAAAAGGCGCAGAGGCGCAGAGGCAGGGGTGCGGGTGTGAGGGGGAGAGGGGGCGACACGGAGACCGCGTGGGGCCAACGGAACAAGGCGCTCCTGAGCCGAAGCAAACGAGGAAGCCTTGTGGCAGTGAGCGTTCATACCTATCTCGAACGGATGATCCAATCCTCTGGGTGCGCGATCATTACGACGAGCTTTCCGATTATCTGATCATACTCTTTCATGAGGGCATCAGCGTCGGCAGGTAACAAGTAACCACACGCTTTGGCGAAACTTATCCAGGTTTGGGTCTCCGCGCCCTCAGCCTCAGAATCGCAGAGTTTACTGACAAAGGCGGCTTGATAGCGTCGCTTTCTCCACCCCTCAGCAATGTTCGAACAGACGGAGCGAGACGCTCGCCTGATCTGATCGGTCAGAGAGAACATTTCCTCTCTTGGGAATTTCTTCGAAAGCTCAAAAATCCGCATTGCGGCCTTGAATGCCTGCTGATAAACGACCAAGTCTTCATGACTTTCGATCCTTCGGCGAACCACCATCCCCCCCTCTCCCCCTCGCCTTGCCGCCCCCGCACCCCCCCTCCGGGCCGTAGGCCCTCCCTCCGGGGTGGAGCCCCTACGGGGTGGAACCCGGGCCGGAGGCAGCTCCCCTGCCCCCCTTCGCCGCTTGCAACGTCAGGCGGAGGCGGTCTCCTGCCGGCGGACGCGGTCGAGATACTCGAGGAAGAAGGCGAGGAAGATCATCAGGAACACGCTCAGGGATCCGGCGATGGCCATGCTCAACACCGTCTTCGGCTTGGACTTTCTCTCGGCGGGAACCGCCTTGTCCAAAAGCTGCACCGTCGGCATGTCCCGCGCCTCGGCGATCTTGGCCTGCTCGTACTGGGCGGTGAGAAGGTTATCGAGCGTCTCCTGCGTCTTTAGATCGCGCGTCAGGCGGATCAGCTCCATCCCCAGCGCGGGAACCTTGGTGAAGGGAACGTGAAACTCCCGCTCATCCTGCCCGGGGTTCGATCCACCGGCCGGCAGCTCCAGGCCCTTGCCGTATTCCATCTGGTCGAGCTGCCGCTTCATCTCCTGGATCTGGCGGGTCAATTGCTGGACCTGCGGGTTGCTCTCGGTGGCGTAGGTCCGGAGAGTATGCAGCTGGACCTCGGCCGCGGCTATCCCTGCCCTGGCCTGCGCGGCAGCCTCGATGGCCGTCCTGGCCTGCTCTTGAAGGACGATGGCCTTGTTCTTTTCCTGGAATCGCCGGAGATTCTCCTCGGCCTGGCGAAGGGCTTTCTCCGTTCCGTCCAGGCGCTCTGCGACGAACGCCCGCTGGCGGCTGGCATCGGTCGTTCCCAGCTTGGCGAACATGCGATCGAGGTTCGTGACATACGAATTGGCGATATCGGCCGCCAGCTTGGGATCCTTGTCCTCGACCTTGACGTTGATCACGCCCTCCTTGGTGACAGAAATATCCGTGGCATCCTGGAGTCCCTTGATCGCCTGTTCGGTGTACTTGGCCTTGTAATAGTCCTTGAGGTTGAACTTGTCGACTAGATCGGCGGCCATCGTGCGGCTCTTGAGGATCGCGACGAAGGTGTCGCGGTTGGAGCCGCCACCAGGCAAGAGGCCCCCAAGAACTTGCCCCGCGCCAGAAGCCATCAGGGCCGCAGCGATGTTGGAGCCCCCGCCGCCGGACTCCTTGGGCGCCAGGATTCCCGCCTGGGACTCGTAAATCTTGGTGGCAATGAAATAGTTGTAGAATCCCGTGACGAACACGGCGACGAAGGTCACGCCTAAGATCATCCACTGATGCTTCCTGAGGACCCGCCAGTAATCCAGCAGATTGATCTCGTCGTCTTCCCATTGCTCTTGAGTCTCTGGAGCCATGGCCTCGCCTCTCTCGAAACCGCCTGCACCGTGTGGGGCCGTCGAAGAATCAGGGACACCGAAGGGTCAACCGAATTGTGGCTGGAGAGCATATCAGAGAAAGTCCGGGGGCCGCAATGAGAGAATGAGGGGGTGAGGAGGAGCAGGGGTGCAGGGGTGCAGGGGAGAAACGGGGAGTCGGGGAGAAGAGCGCAGGGGCGCACCGCTGCGCTCGGGCGCTGGGGTGAGGGGGGGCTGGGGGCGCGAGATCAGGGCCGAAGGTGCTGCTTGATCGTCGCGATGACCTCGTTGTAGCCCTCTTCGCTGAGGTAGGTTCCCGGGGACGGATGGACGGCGAACGGATCGCCCCAATTGTGGCCGCCCTTCTGCTTCGGGACCACGTGCCAGTGGAGATGGGAAACCAGGTCGCCGTAAATCGCGTAGTTGATCTTGGCGGCCCCGAACCCTCGCTGGATCGCCGCGGCGGCCTTTGCGACATCTCGCGAAAAGGCGCATAGGGTCTCGCGATCCAGCCGGAACAGTTCGGTTTCATGCGCGTTCAGGGCGACGATGCATCTCCCCCGGTAGGTCTGCTCCCGAAACAGGTACAGCGTCGAGGTCTCCAGCCGGCCGATCTCGATCATGAGGCGGTGCAGGCGCTCGTCTTTGGCGCAGTAGAAGCAGTCTTCCCCGCTCGGACTCATTGCTTGCCACCTCCTCTCCGGGCAGACGCCCGGGCATAGGGCAAAGGGCTGACGGCTGACTGCTGATCGCTGACTGCTGTTTTCACAGCCGGATGACCAACTCGTCGATGCCGAGGTCTTTCAGTTCCGCGAAATCCTGCCGCTTGAAGTCCTTCCCCTTCTTAACCAGCACGAGCTTCACCTGGTCGCCCAGCGGAATGGGGGGCCAGTGCCAATTCCCCTTGGGCAGCGCGACCCCGAGCTTGCCGTTCAAGTAAAAGGCCTTGATGCGGGACACATCGGGTTTATCGCCGGAAAGATCGATCGGGGCCATGACGAAAATGCATTCGCCTTCAACCGGCACGAAGATCTCCGAAGTCTCCGGGTGCCTCTCGAAGTACCTGATGGCCCGCGCATTCTTGTTGCAGACGAGCAGCCCGCAATCGACCTGCTGATCCTCTTCGGGCCCGAGGTCCGCAGTCTTGGTCCAGTATTTCAGCACTTCCCTGGACACCTTTGGATCCCCCTTCTCCCTGCCCAGGATCTGCCCATAGGGGGCAAACTCTTCGTCGCTGACTTCGTCCAACGGGACGATCTTGATCTCGAGTCGGTTCATTTGTCCTCCCCGTGCGCCTCCATTCCAGCGCCGTGTTCCGATCTGGAAACTTAGAGCTTGACGGCTCCTTGACGGCGGTTATATCTTCGCCCCATCACAAACGTCAAGCCAATTCATCCGAAATGTTTCACCGCCACGGCCGCAAGGATCGCAAAGCATCGCCACGCTTCTTGGACGGCGGGGACGCCGGCCCTGCCAGAATCGCCCTCCCCGGCCAGAAATTTCAGGGCGATACGGAGGCCATCGGAAGCCGGACTGACCGAGCGCAGGACGCCATGCGCGACACGGAGGCGGCACGGAGTGACCTGGCACGTTTCAGGTCTTTTTCACCGGTTGCACGGGACCTCAGAAAGGGGGGCGGCTATGCGAAGAGCTCTTTGGGTGGCGCTGGGCTGTCTGGTCGCGCTGTCGGTTTTGGTCGGGCCGGCAGGCAATGCCAATGCCCAGGAGAAGAAGATCGTTTACTGGACCAACTGGGACCAGAATCCCCAGTTCAACGAGTGGTACGCGACGATCGGAAAGGAATTCGCCAAGAAGTCCGGCTACGAGGTCCAGCTGGTGACGATCCCGTACGAGGGGTACCAGGCCAAGTACCTGGCCGCCTTCATGGGGGGGGCCGGCGCGCCCGACTTCTTCATGGGGACGGTCGCCCAGTGGTGCGGGCAATACGACTTCTGCGATAAGATGCCGGCCGACCTGGCGAAGACCTGGGATGAGAATCTCCCCGCCTACATGGTGGACTGGGGGAAGTGGAAGGGCGTGAGCTACGGTATCCCGCTCGAGCACGGGAACTTCCAGCAGATGTACATCAACGTCGACATGTTCAAGAAGGCCGGCCTGAATCCCGACAAGCCGCCCAAGACGTTCGACGAATGGCTGGACGCGATGAAGAAGATCACCCACGGCGACGAGCAGGTCGGCTTTGCCCTGCGGTCCAAGGGCGCCCCCGTGGGCATCACGGACAAGTTTCTGCCCTTTGCCCATGCATGGGGCGCCCGCATGCTGAGCCCGAACCTGGACAAGGCCACCGGGTACGCCAACAGCCCGGAGATGGTGGCCGCCCTCCAGTTCTACGGGGACCTCATCAACAAGTACAAGGTGGCCAGCCTGGCGCTGGGCAGCCCCGAGGAGGCCTTTGGCCAGCAGCGGGCCGCCGTGATCTTCCGAGAGTCCTGGCTCTTCGGCTGGGTGAAGAAGAACTACCCGGCCGTCAACTTCAAGATCTACCCGCTGCCGTGCGAGAAGACCTGTCCGGGCGCAGGGAACCTGTTCCCCTGGGTGAACATGGTGTACAAGAACAGCCCGAACAAGAAGGTGGTCTGGGACTACCTGCGGTTCATCAGCAATGCCAAAGACGACCTGGCCCAGCACCAGCTGCAGGGGATCCTGCCGGTCTGGAAGGTGAACCAGAATACCGACTACGTGAAGTCGCGGCCCGATTACATCTCGACCAAGGAGATGCTCGCCCAGCCGGTGCCCCCGAACTACTACTGCCCGAAGCTGAACGAGCTGGCCACGGCCTTCGGCGAGGCGATCCAGGGCGTGCTCTTCGGCAAGGGACAGCCGAAGCAGATGCTGGACCAGGCCGCGGCAAAGATGGATCAGATCCTCAAAGATTAGCCTGGATTCAGAGGGGGAGATAGGGGGAGGGGGCGAGAGGGAGACTTCGAACCCGCCTCCAACCCCCATCCCCCAACCCCATTAATTGGGGCAAAACCAGGATATCTCACGCAAAGCACGCAAAGGGCGCCATCGGTGAGGGGGAGCTGGGGTGAGGGGGGGAGGGGGACGACAGAGAGCACAGAGCATGGGGCATAGCGCGAAGGGTGAAAGGTGCCGCGGAGAAGGTGGAATGCGGGACCCCTGACTACTGACCACCCTCCGGGCCGTAGGCCCTCCCTCCGGGGTGGAGCCCCTCCGGGGTGGAACCCGGGCCGGAGGCTGCCTACTGCATACTGGAAATGGCGAGCCTGGCGATCTTTGCGTGAGACCGGGTTCGAATTTCTCTCGAAGAGGTACAGGAGGGCCGGGGGGCTGGGGAGCGAAGAAGGGGAAGTGACGCGAGGAGACGAGGAAGCGGCGCTCCGAGCGGGAAAGATGCCGGAGCTGTGAACATGTGGCGGCGGATGATCTTCCCGAGAAACTACACGGACCGCCAGCGGCGGGCGGGGTTCCTGTTCGTCCTGCCTGCCGTGCTGTTTTTCAGCTTTGTGTACCTCCTGCCCCTCGTGCAATCCGTGATCGGCTCGTTCTACCGGACACTCCCGGGCGGGGCCAGCCGCTACGTCGGCGCCCAGCAATACCAGAAAGTCCTGACCGACGACGCCTTTTGGTCGGCCGTTCGCAACACCCTGAGCCTCCTCGTGATGTCCGTCCCCATCACCGTGGTCCTGGCCCTCCTGGTGGCGTTGGGACTGAACCGGATCGGAAGACTCCGCTGGCGGAGCGCGTGGGCGTTGATGTACTTCCTGCCCTTCGCCTCTTCCCTTGTCGCCGCATCGCTGGTCTGGCAGTGGATATACGACCCGGCCTACGGCGTCCTCAATTACTTCCTGTCCTTCGCCGGCATCCCGCCGCAGAAGTTTCTCCAGAGCATCAGCCAGGTGCGTCCGTCCATCGCGGCGATCAACATCTGGCTTCGCCTCGGGTTTGACACCATGATCTTCCTGGCGGGGCTGCAATCCATCCCCGGCGAGTTCTACGAGGCGGCGGCGATCGACGGCGCCAGTGGCATGCAGCGGCTGCGCCGAATCACTATCCCCCTGCTCAACCCACAGATCCTCATGGTCTGCATTCTGGAGCTGATCTTCAACTTTCAGATCTTCGATCAGGCGTATGCCACGACGCAAGGCGGGCCGGCCGGGAGCAGCGAGACCATCATCATGCTGCTGTACGACACCGCCTTCAAGTTCTTCCGGCTGGGCGAGGCGTCGGTCATCGCCGTGTTCGTGTTCGTCACCCTGCTTGTCGTGACACTGCTGCAATGGCGACTCTTTCGCAAACCGGTCGAGTACTAGGGACCCGCGCCGGCGGCGGCCCGGCGGGGAAGCCTGCCCTGCTGGCGCACGCGCTGCGCCTGCGGTGGATTGGCGCGCTCCTCGTCGCGTGCGGCGCCCTCACGGTGTTCTTCCCCTTTTTCTGGATGGCCGTCACCTCGCTCAAGACCGCGCCGGAGATCCAGCGCCTGCCGCTCAAGATCTTCCCCGATCACTGGACCTACCTGAAGAACTACTGGGAGGTCTTTCAGCGCGAGCCCTTCGGGCGCTACCTCCTCAACAGCGCCCTGGTGGCCTCCATCTCCGCCGTGAGCAGCCTGGTGGTCTCATCCCTGGCCGGATACGGCTTTGCCAAGTTCCGATTCCCCGGCCGCGAGCTCTTTTCCCTCGGCATCGTCAGCATCCTGATGGTCCCGTTCCAGTCCGTGGTGGTGCCCCTCTACATGTGGATGAACCGCTTGGGGCTGCTGGATACCTACCTGGGCATCGTCGCCCCCGACCTGGTCAGCGTCTTCGGCGTCTTCCTCATGCGCCAGGCCATCGAGGTCATCCCCAATGACTACATCGACGCCGCGCGGATCGACGGCTGCGGCGAGCTGCGCATCTTCCTCAGGGTCATCCTGCCCTCGGTGAAGCCGGCCCTGGCCACCCTGCTGATCATCAAGTTCATGTGGAGCTGGAACGGCTTTTTCTGGCCCTTGATCGTCATCAATTCCCCCTCGATGAAGGTGGTCACCATGGGGCTGATGAGCTTCACCAACATCTACTTCATCGAGAACAACCTGGTCACTGCCGCAGCCGTGCTCAGCATCCTGCCCATCCTGGTGATCTTCCTGGTACTGCAGAAATGGGTAGTCCAGGCGGTGGTGATGAGCGGACTGAAGGGGTGAGGGGGCGAGGGGGAGAGCGGGAGAACGGGGAACCGGAGAATCGGGGAGCTGGAGAAAGAGCGCTGACGCGCACGAGCGCAGAGGCGAAGAGGCGCGGGGGCGCTAGGGCGAACGTGAAATACAGGACCACTGACCGCTGACTTCCCTCCGGGCCGTAGGCCCTCCCTCCGGGGTGGAGCCCCTCCGGGGTGGAACCCCTACGGGGTGGAACCCGGGCCGGAGGCTGACTCCTGGCCCCTGCCTACTGCTTACTGCCTACTGGCAATGGCGATCTTTGCGATGCAAGGTACAAACTTAAACCGGAAAGGTGAATGATGAATTCGCGTGAGACATCGGTGGCTGCGTTCGGTCAGCCGGGTATGGCCCGCTCTCGGGCCCTCATCAAGGCCATGGGGTTCGACGACGAGGACATCCGGCGTCCCCGGATCGGCGTGGCCAACACCTGGAGCGAGACCAGCCCCGGCCACTCGCACCTCAAGGGCGTGGCGGAGGCGGTCAAAGCCGGCATCTGGCAGGCGGGCGGGACGCCGTACGAGTTCGGCGGATTCGGCCAGTGCCCCATGGACGTGGGCCGCTCGGGGGTCCGCTTCGACACGCCGACGCGGGACATCATCGCCGCCGACGTCGAGACCTGCGCCCAGATCCACTGCTTTGACGGTCTGGTCCTGATCAGCAGCTGCGACAAGAACGTGCCAGGCCACCTGCTGGCCGCCGCTCGTCTGGATCTTCCCGCCATCATCCTGACGGGCGGACCCATGCTCGCCGGCCGCTATCGGGGGAAAGACACCATCATCACCGACCTGGACACCGAGGCCTGGGCCTGCGGCGTCGGCCGGCCCCGCCTCGGGCCCGAGGACCTGGCAGAGATCGAGAATGCCGCCTGCCCCACCGCCGGCTCTTGCGCACTGCTGGGCACCGCCAACACGATGCAGTGCCTTTCGGAGGCGGTCGGCCTGGCCCTTCCGGGATCGGCAACCGCGCCGGCGGTCTCGGCCGAGCGTCTCTGGTTTGCCAGGCAGGCCGGCCGGCAGATCATGGCGCTGGTGCAGGAAGACCTCCGCCCAAGCCGGATCCTCACCCAGCAGGCCCTGGAGAACATGATCCGCGTCCTGCACGCCATCGGCGGCTCCACCAACGCTGTGGTCCACATCCTGGCCTTGGCCCAGGAGCTCGACCTGGGGGACGTGATCACGCTGGAGACGGTGGAGGCGCTCTCGAAACAGGTGGACTGCTTCGTGGCCGTCCGGCCCAGCGGTCCCTACACGATGCAGGACTTCGATGAGGCGGGAGGCATTCCGGCCGTCATGAAATCGCTGGGGAGCCGGCTGCACCTCGATTGCCGTACCGTCAGCGGGCGAACGGTGGAGGCGAATCTCCAGGCCGCCCGCGTCCAGCGGCCCGAGGTGATCCGCCCGCTGGACCAGCCGGTCTTCCGGGGAGGCCTGGCCATCCTGCGGGGAAGCCTGGCCGCGTCGGCGGTTGTCCGGCCCACCGTCGTCCCCGAGCAGATGATGAAGCACACCGGCCCGGCCCGCACATTCGACTCGCTGGAATCCTGCCTCGAAGGTTTGCGCTCGGGGCAAGTCAAGCCGGGCGACGTCATCATCCTGCGCTACGAGGGGCCTCGCGGCGGCCCCGGCCTGACCGAGGTGTTCAAGGTCCTGGGGTTCATGGGGGCCCTGGGCCTCGACAAGTCCTGCGCCTTCGTGACGGACGGGAAGATCTCGGGATTCGCCAAGGGGCCGTTCATCTGCCAGGTCTCCCCCGAGGCCGCCCTGGGCGGGCCGATCGCGCTGGTCCGGGACGGAGACCGGATCGAGGTGGACATCCCCGGCCGCCGGTTGGACCTGCTGGTGCCGCCCGCCGAGTTGGAAAGGCGGCGCGCCGCCTGGACCTGCCCTCCGCCGCGCGTCTCTCGGGGCTTCCTCAGCCTGTACGCCCGCCTGGCCGAGCCGACGGAGCGCGGCGCCGGCCTGCCGGTCCGTAACGCCGGCTAGCGCAGACCGCGCCACCGACGGTAAAGGGAGCAAGCGGGGACGGTCAGGGCGAGAGGAACGGGTCGGACCAGATGCCCTCGCCGGGCGTGAACGATTCCAGCGAGCGGCGCAGCCGCTGGAGGAAGCGGCCGGCGACGGCCCCGTCCACGGCGCGGTGGTCGTAGGAAAGGCAGAGATAGCCCATCCAGCGGATGGCGATGACATCTTCGCCGGCCTGGGACAGGACGACCGGCCGCTTGGCGATCGTGCCCACCCCCAAGATTCCCACCTCGGGCTGATTGAGCACCGGCGTGCCGATCAGGTTTCCGTCCGCCCCGAAATTGTTCACCGTGAAGGTGCCGCCGGTCAGCTCGTCCGGAAGAAGCCTTCCCGCCTGGGCCCTCCTCGTCATCTGCGCGATGGTCACCGCGATATCGGTGAGGCTGCGGGACCGCGGGCTGCGCAGGACGGGCACCACCAGGCCGTCTTCCAGGGCAATGGCAATCCCCAGGTGGACGGCCTTGCGCACGTAGATCCCCTCCTCGCTCCAGCGGGCGTTCAAGGTGGGAAATTCCGGCAAGAGGTGGGCCGCCGCCTTGACGATGAACGGCAGGAAGGTCAAAGGGACGCCCCTGGCCTCCCGAAAGGCGGCCTTCTTGGCGTCCCGGAACCGCGCCACCGCCGTGAAATCCGCTTCCGAGACGGACGTGACGTGCGGGGCCCCGCGGAGGCTGCGCACCATGTGTTCCGCGATGCTCTGCCGCATCTTCGTCATGGGAAGAAGCTCTTCCCCCTCCACCTCCACTACCGGCGCTGCGGCGTCGCTGCCGACGGCAATGCCGGGTCCGGCAAAGGTCAACTTTCGATCACGGGCCTGCGCATACGCTTCGACGTCCCTCCGGGTGACGCGGCCTCCCTGCCCCGTCCCCGTGACGTCGTCCAGGTTAACCCCCAGGTCGGCGGCCAGCCGGCGGACCGCCGGCGAATGGAACGGGCCCTCGCGCTGCTCGGGAGCAGCCGCGACCGGCCCAGGCGCCGGCGGCTCTGCAACGGTGACAGGCGGCTCCGACCCCAGGTCCACACCGGTTCCCGAGGCAAACCCCTCCACGATCACGGCCAGTGTAAAGCCCACCGGAGCCACCTCGCCGGCCTTCACGCGCACCTGGGAGAGCACCCCGCCGGCCGGCGCCGGGATCTCGGCCTCCACCTTTTCGGTGGAGATGGCCAGAATGGGCTCATCCTTCTCGACGCGATCGCCCTCTTGCTTCAGCCACTCAATGACGGTTCCCTCGGCCACGCTTTCGCCGAGCTGCGGCATGATGATGGGGACGGCCATGGGGGCGCTCCGTAAGTCGCGGTTCTAGGTTCGAAGTTCGAGGTTCTAGGTTTGAAAACCGCCAACATAGAACTGCAGCACCTAGAACTGTTCTTTACCGCAGCACTTAGAACCGTTCGCTACCGCCGAACCGCGAACCTCCGCACCTAGAACCGTTTCCAACCTCAGAACGCGGCCAGCTCTTCCGCCGCGGCCGCGATACGATCGGCGTCGGGGAAAAAGGCCTCCTCCAGCGGCGCCGAAAACGGCACCGGGGTGTCGGGGGCCGTGACCCGCGTGATCGGCCCATCCAGCCGGTCGAATGCCGATTCGGCGACGATCGCGGCGACCTCGCCGCCGATGCCACCCGTACGCGTGGCCTCGTGGACGATCAGAACCTTGCCGGTCCTTCGAGCCGAGGCAACGATGGCCTCGCGATCCAGCGGCAGGAGCGTCCGGAGATCCAGGATCTCCACGGAGATGCCTTTCCGGGCCAGGCGCGTGGCCGCGTCGAAGGACTGGTGGACCATGGCCCCGTACGTGATGATGCTGAGGTCGGCCCCCTCGCGCTTCACCTCGGCCTTGCCGATGGGCACCAGGAAGTCGTCGTCGAGCACGCGCCCCTTGATGCGCCGGTACAGGTATTTGTGCTCGAAGAATATGACCGGATCCGGATCACGGATGGCAGCCTTCAGCAGTCCCTTGGCATCCGCGGGGGTAGAGGGCGCCAGGACCTTCAGGCCCGGCACATGCACGAACCAAGCCTCCGGGCTCTGCGAGTGAAAGGGTCCGGCGTGCACCCGGCCCCCGGAAGGCCCGCGGATGACCAGGGGGACGCTGGAGCCGGTCCGGTAATGGAACTTGGCGGCCATGTTGACGATCTGGTCAAAAGCGCAGGCGATGAAATCGATGAACTGCATCTCCACCACGGGACGCAGCCCCATGAGCGCGGCGCCCGTAGCGGCGCCCACGATGGCCGACTCCGCGATGGGCGTATCGATCACCCGGTCTTCCCCGAATTTCTCCAGAAAGCCTTGGGTGATCTTGAATGCGCCCCCGTACGCACCGATATCCTCGCCGATCAAAAACACCCGCTCGTCCCGCTCCATCTCTTCCCAGAGCGCCTGCCGGATCGCTTCGATGTAAGTGATTTCAGCCATAGGAAATGAATAGCCGTTCGAGGTTCTAGGCTCGAGGTTCGTGCGTAGCGGTTCTAGGTTCGAGGTTCTAGGTTAAAACCGCCGCACCGTCAACTGCAGCACCTAGAACCGTTCTTAACCGCAGCATGTCGAGCCGTCACTAACAACGGTCCACTAGTTCGAGGTTCGAGGTTCTAGGTTTGAGAACTGACAACCTCGAACCGCCGCACCTAGAACTGTTCTCTACCGCAGCACCTCGAACCGCAGCACTTCCAACCGTTCCTAGGTTGAATAGACCCCTTCCTCCACATCCTTCCCGTCGGGAAAGGGGCTGGCCTCGGCCCAGGTCACGGCAGCCTCCAGCTCGGAGGCAATGCGGCGGGCCATCTCGCCTTCCCGCACCGCATCCAGCACCCCCCACTCCATCAGGCGCGACTTGAACTGCTGGACGGGGTCCCTGGCGCCCCAGGCCTCGAGGAGGTCACGGGGCACATATGATGCGTCGTCGTGCTCCGAGTGGCCGCGCATCCGCATGGTCTTGCACTCGATCAGGCTGGGCCCCTCGCCGCAGCGAGCCCGCGCCACCGCCTCGCTCGCCGCCTTATACACGGCCAGGACGTCGTTTCCATCCACGATGGATCCCGGAATGCCGTAGCCGGGAGCCCGGGCTGCGATGTCGGCGACGCGGGCCTGCTTGGCGAGCGGCGTCGAGTAGGCGTACTGGTTGTTGTTGCAGACGAACACCACTGGAACCTGAAGGACCGCGGCCAGGTTCACCCCTTCGTGAAAGTCGCCCCGGCTGGCGGCCCCCTCGCCGAACCAGGTCATCGCCACCCGCCCCTTGCCCTCGCGTTTGAGCGCCAGCGCGACGCCGGCCGCCACCGGGATGCCGTTGGCCATCGGGCTGATGAAGGCGATATCGTTCCGGCGCATGTCCCCGTAGTGGACGTTGCCGTCCCGCCCGCGGGTCGGACCGCCCAGCCGTCCCAAATATTGGGCCACCACCTCGCGCGGCTGGATGCCGCGCAGCAGGTGCGCGCCCAGATCGCGGTGGGAAGGGACGATGACGTCGCCCTCCCCCAGCGCGAAGGCGGCCCCGATGGAGACGGCCTCCTGTCCCGTGCACAGGTACACCCCGCCGAAGATCTTTCCCTGACGGTACAGGATGGCAAGGCGCTCTTCGAGGAATCGCGTGAGGCGAAGATGGTAATAGATGTCGAGAAGCTGATCGCTGGTCAGCCCAGACTCGTCCACGAGCGCCCCCCTCCCGGGCCCCTAGTTTTCCTGTTTCAGTCCGCACAAATTGTGCAATAAGTTGGCCGCCCCCGGCGGCGGCCACCTATATTGCGAACCACTGGAGCGGCAACCAGGCGCCCGCGGACCCCCCGTAGTCCGCCGCCGGCTTCTTACCCGCCGATGGCGGACATGGATCGTTCCGGCTTGATGAAATCAGGCTGGTTGATCTTGTGCCCCGCTTCCTTCTTCCAGACGGCGGCGATGATGAAGTCCGCCAACTCCTCGTCGGTCGCCCCGGAGCGCAGGAGCCCCTTGAGGTCGTGCTCGTGAAGGGAGAACAGACAGGTGCGCAATTGGCCGTCGGCGGTGATGCGGACGCGGTTGCAGTGGTCGCAGAACGGCTGGCTGACCGAAGCGATGATTCCCACGGATCCGCGCCCGTCGGCAAAGCGGTAGACGGAGGCCGGCTCGCTTCCGTTGTCGTTCTTGGGCAGGACGGGGAAGGCCTCGTGGACGCGGGCCAGGATCTCGGCCCCCGTCACCACGCTCCCCATGTTCCACTCGCCCTGAGCATCCAGGGGCATGAACTCGATGAAGCGCACCTGGTAGTCCTGCTCGCGGCCCAGGCGGACGAATTCCACGATCTCGTCGTCGTTGTAGCCGCGCATGATCACGCAGTTCAGCTTGATGGGCGAAAGCCCCGCCCGGCGGGCCTCGCGCAGGCCGTCCAGGATCTTGAAGACCAGCTGGCCGTCCCGGCGGACCATGCGCTCGAACCGCTCGGGGCTCAGCGAATCCAGGCTGACGTTGATGCGCTTCAGTCCCGCCCCCGCCAGACGGCCGACCCGCTCTAGGAGGAAGAAGCCGTTCGTGGTCATGGAGAGATCCAGCTCGGGCTTCAGACGGATCAGCCCCTCGATCAGGCGGTCGATGTCCTTCCGCATCAGCGGCTCGCCGCCGGTCAGCCGGACGGTCTGAATTCCCAGGTCGATGAAGATGCGCGCCAGGCGGAGGATCTCCTCATAGGTCAGGACCTCGCGCTTGGGCAGCCAGGGCAGCCCCTCGGCGGGCATGCAGTAGACACAGCGGAAGTTGCAGCGGTCGGTGAGGGAGATCCGCAGGTCATCGATGCTTCGGCCAAAGGTGTCCTTCAGACGCGACACGACTCAGCTTCCCGCTGGAGTCGCCCCTGCGGCGGCAACGGCCGGCGCTTCCACCGGCGGCGCCTCCACCAGGGCGGGGGTCATGGGGCTGGGATAGAACTTCTCCGCATGCAGGGAGGTCTGGTCGAAGACCAACCCCGTCCGATTGAAGGCGCCGATCTCGAAATTGCCCGTCCACATGGTGATGGCGTCGAAGGGGCACACCTCCACGCACAGGTTACAGTACATGCAGAGGTTGTGGTCGATGACGAACTCGATCGGATGCCGCTCTTTCCCCTTCCCCGCCCCCACGATCGCAATGCAGCGCGTCGGGCAAATCTTGGCGCAGGCGTCACAGGCCGTGCACTTCAGCTTGCCCGAGCCCAAATCCACCGTGAGCACGTGGCGGTTCAGGGAGCGGAGCGGAAGCGTCCGCCTCACCGTCGGGTACTGCACCGTCAAGGCCGGCGTGAACAGGTGGCGCGCCGTCACCTTCATGGCGGCCAGCACCGTCAGGAACCCACGCCACACCGCTCGCAGATACGCAAACATGATCCCCCCACCACAAAGGATTTGCGTCTCGCCCGATCAGGCCCCGCTTCCCGCCGGCAGCATCTCGGGAACCGTCACGGCCGGAAGCTTCCTCTTGGCAATGGTCTCCTGGGCGATCTTCTCCTGCAACTTCAGGACGCCGAACAGCAGGGCCTCGGGACGCGGCGGACAGCCCGGAACATAGACGTCCACCGGGACGATGCGGTCCACCCCCTTGACCACGTGGTAGGCATCCCAGTAAAAGGGCCCCCCCGAGATGGCACAGGCCCCCATGGCGATGACCCACTTGGGATCCGCCATCTGCTCGTAGAGCGTTTTGATCCGGGGCGCCATCTTTTCCGTCACGGTGCCGGCCACGATCATCAGATCAGACTGGCGCGGGGACGGCCGGAACACCCCGGCCCCGAACCGATCCATGTCGAATCTGGCGGCCCCCGTGCACATCATCTCGATGGCGCAGCACGCCAGTCCGAAGGTCATCGGCCAGGGGGAATTTCGCCGGGCCCAGTTGAAGATCCAGTCCACCGACGTGGTCAGGACCCCCGGCTCGAATTTACCGTCCAGCACACCCATCAATCCACCCCTTTCCCGTGTCCCCTCGCGGCCCAGCCCCGCTCGCCTCCCGGCCGGCGGCCATCCTCAGGCCAATCGGCGGCGGATCATATCGCAATCCGGCCGCATCGGCAACCCCTTGCCGGCTTATTTTTCCTCACCCGTACGCCCGGACTTCGGTCCCGAAGTCCAGCAGAGATCTCGGCTAGCGGTGCCGGGGCCGGATCGGATGACCGCGCTATGGCCCCAGGGTACCCCGCACATACGCCGGCACAGAGTCTCGGCCGGACAGGTTCCCGCACGCCATGCATGCCGCCCTGGACGGCGCCTCGCGGCAATCCAGACAGGACTCCAGAATCCCCAGCGCCTCCTCCATCTCGCGCTGCAATCCCAGGTAACGCTGGACGCGAGCATCGATCTCGACCATTTCTTGATTCAGGGTCGCCACGATGCTCTGCGCGGCCTCCGCCCCCGTGGACGCGCGGCAGCGTTCGTCTATGATGCCGCGAATAGTCGAGAGCGGCACGGCCAGGCTGCGAAGGTCTCGGATGAATCGAATCCGGTCGCAGACTTCCTCGCCGTACAGATGCACGCCGCCCGCCGTCCGATGGCTGGCCTGAATCAAGCCAAGGCTCTGGTAATACCGGACGGTCCGCAGGGTCACCCCCACCCGCTTGGCGACCTCGCCGACCTTCAGCAGGCAGGCCTTCCCCTCTTTTGAAAGCGCATTCATCAATTCAGAAGCTAGCAAAACATGACGTTACTGTCAAGGTTATAACTCGAACAGCAATTTCAATGGGTTACCCATCCACCCTTGGATCAAAAAAGACCACTATCTCACGCAAAGCACGCAAAGGTCGCGAGATGGAACGAAGAGGCGCACAGGCGCTGGGGAGCACCGCTGCGCTCGGGCGAGGGGGGGAGGGGGGGAGCAGGGGCGACAGAGAGCACAGAGCATGGGGCATAGCGCGAAGGGTGAAAGGTGCCGCGGAGAAGGTGGAATGCGGGACCCCTGACTACTGACCACCCTCCGGGCCGTAGGCCCTCCCTCCGGGCCGTAGGCCCTCCCTCCGGGGTGGAACCCGGGCCGGAGGCTGCCTACTGCCTACTGGAAATCGCCGGCTCACCGATCCCCCGGCGCCTCCGAATCACGCGGCCAGCCTGGCCCGCGCGAAGGTTGTCATCGCCTCCGAAAGAAGCTCGCCGGGGAAGTCCCGGTACTTAGGTGAAAAATGAAAGACGGCCAGGTGGCGGGCCTGGGCGGCGGCGGCCAGCCGCCCCGCTTGCGCGGCGGTGAGGTGATACCGGCCGGCAGCGCGCTCTTGCTCCCTCTCCGGATAGGCGGCCTCGCAGTAGAACAGATCCGCCTTCCAGCCCAGGTCGATGATCTTGCGGGCGTTTTCCGGGGAGTCCAGCACGTCGGTCACGTAGGCCAGCTTCTGGCCGGGACTCACCCGGAGCACCTCTCGCCGGAGGCTCCCCAGGGGCAGGAGGCGCTCGCGACGCCGTCCGTCCTCGGACCAGGCGATGCGAATTGGATGGTCGTCGGAAGCCCCGGCACGAACCGAGCGTTTGAGATCCATGAGCCACGGGCCGATCGGCAGACCCAACGCCTCCAGGCGCGCCTTGTCCACGTTCATGTGGATTCCTTCCTCGAGGGCAAAGCCGAGGCAGGGAATCCGGTGGTCCAGCGCTACGGCCCGGACGCGGAACTGGGGCTCTTCCAGGATCGTCCCATCCAAGGGGGCCGGGTCCGGGATATCCCGGCGGATGAATCCCTCCGAACAGACAAACCGCGCATGGAGCAGGCGGTCCGGATGCACCTCGGAGACCTCGATGGCCAGGGTGTATCCCTCCACCAGGTTCCAAACATACCCCCGAAGCTTCCCCTCCACATGGTCGATGAACCCGGGCGGTCCGTACAGGCGCAGGGCCTTCGGCCGCCCCAGGATGACGCGGAGCAGGTGGTCAAAGCCGACGAAATGATCCAGGTGGGCGTGCGAGACGAACACGTCGGTGATCTTCAGGAGGCGCCCGGCGGACAGACGGCTGACATCTCCGAGGTCGAACAGCAGGGCGCGCCGCTCCCAGGGAAGCGCAACATAGAGCGCCGGATCCCCGAACACATCATTGACGAGGAAGCTGTGGAAGCTGCTCGCCATCGCAAACTACCCCGGGCCTGATCTCACACAAAGATCGCCATTGCCAGTATGCAGTAGGCAGCCTCCGGCCCGGGTTCCACCCCGGAGGGGCTCCACCCTGGAGGGAGGGCCTACGGCCCGGAGGGTGGTCAGTAGTCAGGGGTCCCGCATTCCACCTTCTCCGCGGCACCTTTCACCCTTCGCGCTATGCCCCATGCTCTGTGCTCTCTGTCGCCCCTGCGCCCCTGCTCCCCTGCGCCTTGTCGCCCCCTCCCCCCCTCACCCCAGCTCCCCCTCACCGATGGCGCCCTTTGCGTGCTTTGCGTGAAAACATTCCGAGTCTCCCGCAAAGCTCGCCGAGCCCGCCAAGGAGGACCATTCCCAAACGAAAACGGCGCCGCGCAGGCGCCGCTTTTATCCAGAGGCCATACCTATCCGGACGCCTACCGCTCGACGGGGTAGCCGCGGGACTGCCAGTCAACGATCCCGCCCTCCAGGTTATAGATCTTGGCGACCCCCACGGCCGCCGCCACCTCACAGGCAACCGCACTCCGGATTCCCTGCGCGCAGTAAAACACCACCGCGTCGCCATTGAGGTGCTGCCGCGGAGACACGAGCAGGTTGTTCAGCGGGACCAGGGTCGCACCCGGGATCCGCGCCTGATGCCATTCGGAAGGCTCCCGCACATCGATCCACACCGTACCACCACTATCGTAAAGGTCCTTCGCCTGCGCGGCGTCGATGCGCTCGAAGGGTTCGGCCATCTCCTGTTGTGCCACGTTCTCCCCTCCCCAACCCCTATCAGGCTGCTGAAAAAGGCCATCTGCTGCGTTGGCGCGCTCGCGCGGCGCTGCGACGTACGCACGGAGTACGCCTCGCGCCTCGCATCCCGCACCGCCTTGCATCTGAACCTTTTTGAGCAGCCTGACCGAAAACGAGTTTTTCAGCAGCCTGCTATACGTTCTATCCACTGAAAAGCTGACAGACCTCAATCCCCTCATTCTTGGTCGGAATAGTAACGGAACACCGGCAAGGGGTCAAGATACGGCGCTCTGCCGGGACCCTCGGCCCATCGCGGCGGCGTAATCCCACCCTCGCTGGAAGGCCCGGAGGTTCTGCTCCGCCACCTGAGGCATCCTGAACCGCTGCCGGATGGCGGCATGCCAGCTCTCGCGCGGCAGGGGCAAGAGCGCTGCCGAGGCCCCCATGACGATCGTCCCCGCCAGGCGCGGACTTCCTTCCTCGACGGCCATGGCGGAAGCCTCGATGGACACCAGCATCTCGCCCAAGTCCCGCAGCCCGGCCAGGGGCTCTTCCGGGTAGGTATAGAGCCCCAGGTTCACGACGGGGGGCTTGACGCGCAGGCAATTGGCGACCACCATGCCTCCGGGCCGGACTTCCCGCCGCCAGCGCAGGGCCTCGGCCTCTTCGAAGGCCACCAGGAGATCCGCCTCGCCGGGCGAGATCACCGGCGAGTACACCTTTCGCCCGAAGCGCACGTGGCTGGTCACAACGCCCCCGCGCTGCGCCATTCCGTGCACTTCGCTCTTCTTGACGTCGAAGCCCGCCTGGAGAGCCGCCACGCTCAGCAACTGTCCGGCCGTGAGGATTCCCTGCCCGCCGATGCCGGCAAGCAGCACGTTCACGGTCCGATCGGGAAATCGCGGCTGGGCTCTCGGGCTCATCCCCGCCTCCGCTCCTGCACGCCCGCCGTTTCCCCCGTGCGTCATCGCATCGTCCATGCCTGCCCCCTCACGCCTGCTGCGGCTGCGGCGTCGCGGCGGACACCGACGACTTCACCGGGACGATGGCCCCGGGCCCGCACAATTGGGTGCACAGATTGCAGCCGTTGCACGCCGCCGGATCGATCGCCACGTACCGGAGGTGCCGCTCTCGTCCGTTGGGGAGCCGGATCTGCTCGCTGCGAACAACCTGGATGGCCGGACAGCCGGTCTTCAGGCATGCCCCGCAGCCCGTGCACAGCTCGTCCCGGACCTCCAAAGGTTCCGGCCGGTGGAACTCCTCGATCAGGACGCAGGGACGGTTGGTGATGACCACCGAAGGGCCTTCGAAGGCCAGCGCCTCCCGCAGCGCCTCACGCACCTCGGAGAGCTGGTACGGATCCACCGCCCTCACGTGCCGGACGCCCAGGGCCTTGCAGAGCGCCACGAAATCCACGGGGGTGCTCTCACCCGATTGCAGCCTGGCCCCGGTCCCCGGGTGGTCCTGCCCCCCGGTCATACCCGTCGTTCCGTTGTTCAGGATCAGGACCGTGACGTTCCCCCCGTTGTAGACGATGTCCAAGAGGCCGGTCATCCCCGAATGGAGGAAGGTGGAGTCGCCGATCACCGCCACGACCCTTTGGCCCTGCTGTGCCATCCGGTACGCTTTTTCGATGCCCAGGGCGTTCCCCAGGCTGGCCCCCATGCAGACGCAGGTGTCCATGGCGTTCCACGGGGGCCCCACCCCCAGGGTGTAGCAGCCGATGTCCCCGGTGATGACGAGGTCTTTCATCCTGCCCAGGACCGAATAGACGCCTGAGTGGGGGCAGCCGGCGCACAGGGTCGGCGGCCGCGGAAACGGCGTCGCCTCGGGCTCGGGCGACTCGGGCAACGCGGACTCGGCGCGATTGCCCGCGCCCAGCGCCACCTGCAGGCGGCGCGGATCCAGCTCGCCGATCCGCGGCACCCGCCCGGCACTGTCCACCCGGATCCCCCAAGCCAGGATCTCCGACTCCACCAGCCCTTCCAGCTCTTCGATCACCCACAAGCGCTCCACCCCCGAGGCGAACGCCCGAATCGTGCCTTCCGGCAAGGGGAACGAGAACCCAAGTTTGAGGAAGGAGGCGTCCGGGAAAGCTTCCCGGGCGTACATGTAGGCAGGGCCTGACGCGATGATCCCGATCCGCCGGTCCTGCCACTCAATCCGGTTCATCCCGCTCGATTCGGCGCGGCGCGTCAAATCCTCCAGGCGCGTCAGGATCTTGGGCCGCTTGCGACGGGCGAAGGCCGGGAGGACCACCAGCTTGCTGGGCTCCTTGGAGAACCCCAGAAATGGCGGGGTCGTCCGCGGGCCCAGCTCCACCACCCCCTGAACATGGCAGATCCGCGTGGTGAGGCGCATGATCACGGGCGTGTCCATCTCTTCGCTGAGCGAGAGGGCCTCTCCCACCAAGTCCTTGGCCTCCTGGCTGTCGCACGGCTCCAGCAATGGGATCTTGGCGAAGCGGGCGAAGTACCGGGTGTCCTGCGCGTTCTGCGAGCTGGCCATGCCGACGTCATCCGCCACCACGATCACGAAGCCCCCCCGCACTCCGACGTAGGCGCCCGTCATCAGGGGGTCGGCCGCCACGTTCAGACCGACGTGCTTCATGGCGACGAGCGAGCGCGCCCCCGCCAAGGCCGCCCCCATGGCCACCTCGAAGGCCACCTTTTCGTTGGGAGCCCACTCCGCGTACAGATCCGGGTACCGGCCCAAGGCCTCCAGGACTTCGGTGGCCGGCGTCCCGGGATAGCTCGAGGCAACCGTCACGCCCGCCTCCCAGGCCCCCCGCGCAACCGCCTCGTTGCCGGAGATCAGGACCCGTCCGGTCGTGCTGGGCTGTAATGTTTCTCCGCCGTGTCGGGCCATTCCGCGCCCTCTCTCTCTTTCTCTCGCCTCACTGCCACCGCCGCTCCGGGTCCCCATCCCGATGGATGGGCGAGGCCGCCTCACGCTCGGCCGGCAGCCGAGCGTGAGTGTTGAAGCCTACCACGCTTACCCGCGATGTGGAAGATCAACAAGCAGATCGAGATCGCCGCGGAGGATTGAGACGCCCGCGACCGCGGATCAGCGCGGGAGGCGCAGCGCCTCCAGAATCTGGCGCGGCGCCTCGGCCCTGTTGAGGACGTAGAAGTGCAGACCGGGGACGCCCGCGTCCACCAGCTCCTGACACTGCCGAACGGCGTAGTCGATCCCCACCTTCATCTGCCTGTCGGGGTCATCCCAATACCGCTCCAGGGCCGACTCGAACGCCGCGGGGATCTTGGCGCTGCAGAGGGAGGCGATCCGCTGAATCTGGGCCAGATTGATTACGGGCAAGATTCCGGGGATCAGCGGGGCCCGGAGCCCGGCCGCCTGGTAGCGCCGCCGAAAATTGAAGAAGTCGGCATTGTCGTAGAAGAGCTGCGTGATCACGGCGTCGGCGCCCGCCTCCACCTTGCGCTTGAGGTTGGCCAGGTCGGCCTCGGGACTGGGTGCCTCCCGGTGGGTCTCCGGATAGCCCGCCACGGCGATCCCGAAGTGCGGGAACTCCTTTCGGATGAGGCTCACTAGCTCGTTGGCATGCGCCAGGCCGTTCGGCCAGGGCGTGAAGACGCGAACGCCTCGGGGCGGATCGCCGCGCAGGGCCATGACGTTCTCCACGCCGAGGTCCGTGGCATGCCGCAGCCAGGCGCGGATGTCGTCGACCGAAGATTCCACGCAGGTGTGATGGGCGACGATGGTCACCCGGAAGGCGTCGCGGATCCGGCAGATCAATTCGAGGGTTTGATTCCGGGTGGACCCTCCCGCCCCGTAGGTGCACGACACGAACGCAGGGTGAAACGCCGCAAGGGTCTCCAGGGCCTTCATGAGCTGGACCTCGCCGGCATCCGATTTGGGGGGATAGACCTCGAACGACACTCCGAACTTCCCCCGCCCGTACAGGTCCCCCACCTTCATCGGACCGCAGTCTCCATCCCGCTCCTCCTCATGCCGGCCGATCCACAGACGATCGCCCTGCACCGGCGCCGCTTCATCGCTCAGCGAAACCCGGCCTGCCGCAGCACCGCCAGGCTGGCCGCCCGCGCCTGCCGCGCCACCTGGAGCGCCGGCCGCCGCCAGTACTGCGGGCGGAAGATCTCCACCGAGAATCCCCCGGCGTAGCCCGACGCCTTCAGGGCCCGCAGGATCGGCAGCAGCGGCAGGACGCCCTTGCCCGGGAACAGGCGCAGCGCGTCATGCAATTTCCGGCGCGGCGCCCGCTCCACGTCGTTGACGTGGACCATGAAGATCTTGCGCGGGTCCGCCTCCCGGATGGAGGACACGCGCGACCCGCCGGCGAAGAAGTGGAAGGTATCCAGGACCAGGCCCACATTGGGCCGCGCCGTCTTCTCCACGATGGCCGCGCACTGGGCCAGCGAGTTCACCGTACAGTCCGCAAAGCCGAGGAATTCGTATGCCAGACGGACGCCGTGGGGCTTGGCGATGCGGGACAGCTCGCGCAGGACGCGCACCGACTCGCGCTCGATGGCGGCCGCGGAGATCCCGGCCGGCCGCGGGCTGGGCACCACCAGGATCGTCTCGCAGCCGATGGCCTCCGCCACCCGGCAGAGGCGCTGGAAATCCTCGAGCATACGGATGTGGCCCGAGGGATCGTTGAAGGTGATCCGCTCCACCGAGTTCAGGGTGGCGGGGCGGACGCCCGCCCGCTTGAGGTCCCGCCGGAGGGCAGGAAGCCCTCCGCGGTCCAGGTACCCGATCAGCTTGGCGGCCCAGATCTCGATGAAGTCGAATCCCGCCCGGCCGGCCACCGTGATGTCGGTGGCCAGGTCCGCTTTCAGCGTCGTGGCCCCGTTCAGTCCCAGCTCCATCGTCTCGCCTCGCTCCCCCTCCCGAATTCCGGCCCAGTCATCAAAAAAGCGATCCACACTCTAGAGGTGCATGGCTCCCCGCGTCAAGGGTCTTTCCCCTGCGGTGTCTTTCCCCTGCGAGCGTTCCGTTCCCCGACGGGCGCGGAGATCGCAAACAGCCGGAGGCCGCCGTCCGGGGGGCACGTCAGCCCCGGAGGACGAGATGGTAGAGCATCCAGTATACCAGGACACCCGTGATCGACACGTAGGTCCAGATGGGGAACGTCCAGCGAGCGATGCGGACGTGCCGATCGAATCGGGCCAGGAGGGCCAATGACAAGGTCACCAGTACCAGGGGGACCACGACGACCGCCAGGATGGTGTGCGAGATCAGGATCGTGAAATACAGCGGCCGGATCCATCCCTGTCCCGGAAAGCGGGTCAACCCGGCGTAGAAGTGACGCGTGAGGTACCCCGCGAGAAACAGGGCGGAGACCCCCACCGCCGAGAGCATGCAGAGCTTGTGGGCCAGGATCTGGCGGCGGCGGATGCAGAGGTAACCCCCCACCAGCAAGACGGCGCTGGCGGCGTTCAGCGCCGCGTCGATCGAGGGAAGAGCAGCAATGAAGGGGGGCATGCGCGCTCCGTGCCAACCGGGGAGCCGGGAAATCCGATCCGGCCTCGCTCCCGAGGAGGCAGGAGCAGTCTAAACCGAACCGGGTGGAATGGGCAAGGGCGGAAGGGCCGGCCGCGTGTCGTCGGCGTCATGCCCGCGCTTGATTGCTCGCTTGCGCAGGCCATTCCAGGCCGGAGAGCCGGGTAACGGCATGGGACTGCGCCGCATTTCAGCGAACTTTGCGATTGACTCGATGAGGACCGCAAGCGTAGGATTCTCGCCGAATGTCCCGCGCCCAAAGAGGGCACGATACGTCGGTCACCCCGAGGGACGCCCCCGAGGCTCTGACGTTTGACGAAACATTGGGAGAGGACCTCCCCCTGCCGAAAACCCTATTGGAGGTGCATGATGGCGAATCAGAAGGGCAACGGGAATTCCACCCCCTGGCACACCGACCGATGGTTCGTAAGCCCGTGGAACTTCCACGAGGAGACGACCAAGGGCTTCGCGTTTCCAAAGAGCATCAAGTTCCATGACGTATGTCTTCGCGACGGCGAACAGCAGGCTGGAGTCGAGTTTACCCCGAAGGAGAAGGTCAAGCTGGCGACCATGCTGGCCGAGGCGGGCGTTCACCGGATCGAGGCCGGGATGCCGGCGGTCTCCAAGTACGACGCCCAGGCGGTCAAGGAGATCGTCAAGCTGAAGCTGCCGGCGGAGATCTTCGCCTTCTCACGCTGCATGGTGGAGGACGTGAAGCGGGCCGTGGACACGGGGGTCAAGGGGATCGTGATGGAGGTCCCCGCCAGCGAGCACATCATCAAGTATGCCTACCAGTGGTCCCCGGAGAAGGCCTTGGACCTCTCCATTCAGGCCACCCGCTACGCGAAGTCGCAGGGACTGTACGTGGTCTTCTTTCCCATCGATGCCTCCCGCGCCGAGATGGGGTGGTATCTGAACACCATCGAGCGGGTGGCCACCGAAGGCCACATGGACGCGCTGGGCCTGGTGGATACCTTCGGGGTGCTGTCGCCCCACGCCGTGAGCTACTTCGTCCACGAGACGCAGAAACGCATCAAGAAGCCCCTGGAGACCCATTTCCACATGGATTTCGGCATGGGGGTCGCCAATACGATCATCGCCCTGGCGGCCGGCGCCGAGGTGGTCCACTCCACCATCAGCGGCATCGGCGAGCGGGCCGGCAACGTGCCGACCGAGGATACGCTCATCTCTCTCCTCACCATGTACGGGGTGGACACCGGGATCAAGACGGAGCGACTCACGAAGCTCTCCCAGTATGTGCGGAAGATCGCCAAGATTGACATGCCCTCCAACCGCCAGATTGTGGGGGACACGGTATACGACATCGAATCCGGGATCATTGCCTCCTGGTTCAAGAACGCGGGCGCGGAGCACCTGCTGGAGGTGTTCCCGATCCACTGGGACCTGGTGGGCCAGCGGCCGGCCAAGTTGGTGCTGGGCAAGAACAGCGGTCTCGACTCGATCAAGATGCAGCTCCATCGCCTCCGGATGAAGGCCACCGACGATCAGGTCAACGAGATCCTCCTGCGGGTGAAGACCGCCTCCCTTCGCAAGAAAGGACTCGTGGCCGATCAGGAGTTCCGGAAGATTGTCGGCGCCGTGGTGAAGCGGTAGCCGCGGGCCCCGAGGCCATTCGGTTCGGCCCTCGGGACGTAAGATAATGCGTCGGCGGCGGGAAGGGGTGCGGCGGCGAATTGCACGGCACACCTTCCCGCTGGCACATGATCCTGCCCCAGGCCCAGGAGGGTTACGGCTTCTTTTGCAAGACGGCCCGCAGTCGGGCAGCGACAATCTGCCCTTCCCCTTCCTGGAGTCCCGCCGGATTAATTGTCAAGATTCCCCCGGCGGCATGGCGTTCGTTCAGGTGAACGGCCGGCTCGCCACGCTGGAGCTCCATGCTGACAGCTGAGGCCGTCTGTCCGAGGGCGGCTTCTTCAAGGAGCAGTTCCAGCAGAGGGAACCGCCCCGTTTCGGATGCGGGCAAGAGTCGTACTCGGATGTGCGGGAGATCGGAGAGGGATTCCGCGATAGCGACGAGTTGGGCCTCTTTCGCCGCAAGCTCCAACCCGGAGTCCATCCGCACAAATCGTTCTAACGCGACGAGCAGGCCGACGATCTCCTCCTTCCCGACCTTGAACCCCCGCCCCACCCCGTGGTGCGGGATTCCCTGCAACGCTTGGCGCGGAATGAGGAGTTCTGGAGGATTCCACGTCTCTGTTGTTACGTCCATGTCCAGCTGTTGAAGGACGGCGGCCGCTATGAGAGAGCGGCGACCGCACAGAATACCAGTACTTTGTGGGCCTCGGATGGCCTTGCCGCCGCTGAAGGCCACAAGGTCGGCCCCTTCGGTGACAAACCGCCGTAGGTTCTCGACCGGCGGAAGCTGCGCCGCCGCGTCTACAATGACCGGCAGCATGTGCTTCTTAGCGACTCCCACGACCAGAGGGAGGGGCGGATCGTTAAAGTTAGATGCCGTGTAGGCGATAGCCGCTGTCCGCGCCGTGATGGCCACCTCAAGTTCCCACGCCTCCCCGCCTCGCACGCCTGCACCAAAAGAACGATCGTTAAACCCAACCTCTCGGATTCGGGCGCCGGCGGCCCGGATTGCGTGGTCGTACGTCGTCCGGTGCGTACGGAACATGAGCACCTCATTGGGCATTCCCTCTGTGTCAGGCAGGCGCTCCATTCGGGTCACATCCAGCCCTGTGAGACACGCTGCCGTGCCGAGCGTCAAGGCTGCTGCCGCTCCAGAGGTCACAAGCCCTCCTTCTGCGCCGGTGTATTGCGCGATCGCTGCACTGGCCCTGGCCTGGAGTTCGGCAATATCCACAAAGCTCTGAGCTGCCTCCTCCATCGCCTCAAGCACCTCGCGGGGCATCAAGCTGCCTCCCAGTCGGGTCAACAGACCAGCCGCATTGATCCGTTTCCGAATTCCTAACCGGTCGTAAATGTCCATTCCGTCAGTCCTCCTCTCCTCCGCTGCCCCCTGCCACTCGAATGCCTGAGGGTTCTCGGGTAGAACCCGGCCTAGGGAAGGGCCTCATCTCGACCTACTTGAATAGCCTTCGGGGGCGGTAGGGGATCTCGCGCCTGCAGGAATAAGCGTATCGAGGGCTCGTGGGGATGTCAAGGCGGCCTGCTGCTGTGGCGGATCAGCAAAACTTGCCCTCTGCTGACAGCTTAGCGATTCTGTCCCCTTTCGTAGAGAGCAGGTCAGATGGCCCTGACCCCGCAGGAAGCCCGACACGTGAATGTTCCCACCTTCCTGTGGGGCAAGCGGATCACTCCCGCGAGGGCTGCCCAGGCGTTGGGACTCATCGCCCGGCAAGTCCGGCACCTCCAGGGCTGGCTCATGCCGGCGGGGCCTGGAGGGCTGGTCCGCGGCGTAGGAGCCGCCCCGCGCCGAACGGCCTCCCGCCGGCCCGCGCCGGGCTCCTCTGCCAGCTGGATGGGAGCCGCTTCGCTTGGTGCGGCCCGACGCAGCCGTTATGTACCATCGTGGCTGCCATCAGTGACGCGACGGAGGCGGTGCCCGCTGGGACCTTCCGGGCCTAGGAGGATACCGCCGAGCGTCTTCGGCCGCTCCAAACCCCGGGTCGGCCGGTGGGGCCGCCTGTTGCTGTCTACACGGAAAGCCATGGGATCTTCGTGCGACACGATGCCCACCTGACGTTCGCTGAGGAGCCCCAGGGCTCCCAGGACCCCACGCAGCTCGGGCGGGCCTCCAAGGTCTCGTCGTGCACCATATCGTGGCTGAGAGGTTCCAGGCGAAAGGCCGGATCGAATGGCTGCGGAACGCCTTCCAGGGCCGGCTCGTGACGAACTCGCTTTGGCGGGGACCACGACTTTGAAGGAGAGGGCGCCTTCTTGGCGACTACCTTCCTCCCGGCCTGCACGCCCCAGTTTGCCGTGCCGGCTGCCGTGGCCATCAGTGAGTACCGACCAGTCCCACGGGGCCCTGACCTCGACCGCATCTGCGCCCTCCACTACGCCCCCCAAGTGCCCCTTGATAGTATCGTCCGCGCTGCAGGCTTCGTCATCCAACTCGCCCCCGGACCGGCCTGGGACCTACGCCCGGATCCGGGCCGAGGTCGTTCAGTGCTGTGCCAGCCTGCCGGTTGCTTCAGGATCCCCGGTAGCGCTTCCGTCATCTGCAGTGCACCTCCCGGGAGATCCTCGGGCGCCGGCAGGCGGGCGTGACATTCAGGATATGCTCGTTTTCCTGAAACCAAACGTAGCGTTGGCGGATCCGCTGATCGGGGGCGAGAAAGACCTTGATCATGGGTGACCTCCTTGCGGGGCGGGCAACCCTCTTCTCCCCGAGGGCCCTAGAAGTGCCGCCCACGTCTGTTTACTACATAAACAAATTGAATAAACACCTTGCATTCTTTTCAAGACGGAGCTATTAGTTTCCAGAAAAGAGAGGAAGGTGGCCAAGACTCGATCCGTCTCGCCGATGGACGACTTCGAGCCGGTCGAAGCTGCAAAGCAGTCTATGCGATGGCTCTGTGTGGAGCCAACCGACAAGGGAGTGTGGTGAGCTGCAGGACCCAATGTTGTCTCCGTAAGCTCCCGCCGGCCCCGCGGACATCGAGAACAAAACGATCCCACCGGTAGCCTAGCTCTCTCAGCTGGCGCCTCCCTTTCCCCGGCATCCCAGAGGGGGGATTTCTAGGGGCGGTCTTCGGGCGGAAGGGTGGACTGCTTGCCAGTTTGCCAGCCTCGTAATGTCCGCCGACGAGCCGCCTTACCAGGGCGATTCTTCGCTGGGCGTTCGAGTGCTTCTTCGAGCGAGAACAAATATGGTCTGCCATCCAATACAATGGCAAGAGGCGGGGCTGTGAGTCCCGGCGGCGGAACTCCCGCCGAGCGGATGGGTTTAGTGCCCTTCTCGGGAATCCGGAAGATTTTCGAGCGTGCGAAAGCCCTCGATCGCGCGGGCTGTCCGGTCATCTTTCTTGAGACGGGCCGCCCGGATTTTGATACGCCCGTGCACATCAAGCAGGCAGCCAAGCGGGCGCTGGACGCTGGGGAGGTGCACTACACGTCGAATTACGGGATCCCCGCCCTTCGCGCCGCGATCGCTGACAAGCTATCGCGGGATAACGGCCTCACTTACGACCCGGCGACAGAAGTGCTGGTGACGGTCGGAGCCGCCGAGGCCATTCTGTGCGCCGTCCTGGCCTTCGCCGGACCGGGCGATGAAGTGCTCTACGCCGAGCCAAGTTGGCTGAACTACGCTGCTGTGGCCCGACTAGCCGGCGCCGTCCCCGTCCCCATCCCGCTTCGCGAGTCCGCCAGCTACCAGATCGACCCGGACGACGTGCGGCGGCACCTGACCTCTCGAACTCGCGTCCTGGTCATTGCCTCGCCGCACAACCCGACCGGCAGCGTCCAGTGCGAGGCCGTGCTCCGGCAGATCGCCGACCTCGCCATCCGGCACGACCTCTTGGTAATCTCGGACGAGATCTACGAGAAGATCATCTACGACAGCCTTGCGCACGTGAGCGTCGGGTCCTTTCCCGGCATGCGTGAGCGAACCATCACGGTGAACGGCTTCTCTAAGGCCTACTCCATGACGGGGTGGCGTCTCGGCTACGCAGCCGCACCGCAGCCGATCATCCAGACGATGAACCGGGTGCACCAGTACACAGTGGCTTGTGCCTGTTCGTTCGCGCAGGCGGGAGCTGTGGCCGCACTCACTGGGCCCCAGGACTGTGTCTTTGCGATGGTCGCCGAGTTTCGGAAACGGCGAGACCTCATGGTCCACGGCATCAGCGGGGTACGGGGGCTCTCGTGCATCCGCCCGGGCGGCGCCTTTTACGCCTGGGTGAAGACAGGTGACACAGGGATACCGTCCGAGGAGTTTACGCTCAAGCTGCTGGAGACGGAGTTCGTGTCATCTGTTCCGGGCGCAGTATTCGGCGCGTCAGGGGAAGGCTATGTCCGGTTCTCTTTCGCTAACTCTTCCGAGAATCTCGCCGAGGCCGTGCGGCGGCTGGCACATTTCCTGCGCTAAGCGAGCCTCCGCTCGTGAGGTGGAAAAGTCGGAGTAGGCTTCATGGCCAAGGCGAAATCGAAAAAGCTCCGGGAACGAGTGAGCAACGTCACCCAGCTGTTCCTGTTTGCACTGAGCGTGCTGGTCCTCTGGGAACTCGCCATCCGAGCTCTGCAGATTCCCCGGTACTTGCTGCCCAGTCCCGTGTCCGTCCTCCTGTTCATCTTTGAACATCCGGCCTACCTAGTCTACCACTCGTGGATAACCCTCCTGGAGACGATCCTCGGGTTCCTAGGGGGTGCGGTGCTGGGTATCGCAGGCGGGACCGGCATTTTCTACTCGGCCTGGCTTCGCAAGACGCTCTACCCGGTCCTCATCGCGTTCAACACCATCCCCAAGGTCGCGCTCGCTCCGCTCTTTCTGGTCTGGTTCGGGTACGGCCTGTTGCCCAAGGTACTCATCGCGTTGCTCATTGCCTTCTTTCCGATCGTCGTGAACACCGTGGACGGCCTGAACTCGGTTCCGCTTGAGATGATCGAGCTCGCCACCATCTTCCGTGCCAGCGAATGGCACAAGTTCTGGAAGGTTGCTTTTATCCATGCGCTGCCCAACATCTTTACCGGGTTCAAGGTCTCCATGGCCACGGCCGTAGGCGGGGCGGTGGTCGCCGAATTCATCGGCTCCAGCAACGGCTTGGGGTACATCATCGTCATGGCGAATACGTCGGTAAACCTCGCCTCGATGTTCTCCGCCTTCGTTCTGCTCTCAGTCCTTGCGCTGGGCCTGTTCGCTCTCGTGGAGCAGGTTCAGAAGCTGGTCATCCCCTGGTCCGGGATGTGATAATGGCCACAGGTGTATGATCGACGCAAACGGGAAGCAGCGGCAGGATACGCTCATGAATTACATGCCCTTCACGCAGAAGGCGGCGCCGATCGCCCTCTGCCCGAACGAATTCCTCCCGGGCAACGTGTAGGCAAGGCGCGACAGGTCATGGTCCAAGAATTCGCCCTCGAGGTTCGCGACATCAGCAAGGTCTTCGAGACGGCCGAGGGGGAAACCCGCGCCGTCGAGAACTGCTCGCTGGCTACACACACCGGGGAGTTCGTTTGCATCCTCGGCCCAAGTGGCTGTGGAAAGACTACGCTGCTTCGCATCGTCGCCGGGCTGATTCCTCCCACCTCGGGCGAAGTCTTCTTCGAGGGCCAGCGCATCACCGGTCCGCCTCCCGACATTGGGATGGTATTCCAGCGCCCTGTTTTGCTGCCTTGGCGCAGCTCGCTGGAGAACGTCCTGCTTCCCCTCGAGTTCCTGAGGAAGGACACCCGGGGGCTGCGAGACCGCGCCCGGGAGCTGTTGCAGCTCGTGGGCCTGGAGGGCTTCGAGCGGCGCTTCCCGTACGAGCTGTCTGGCGGCATGCAGCAGCGGGTAGCCATCAGCCGTGCGCTCATCCACGATCCAAAGGTGCTCCTCATGGACGAGCCCTTCGGAGCTCTTGACGCCATGACGCGAGATGTGATGAACCTCGAGTTACAGCGGATCTGGCTGGAACGGCAAAAGACCGTGCTCTTCGTGACGCACAGCATCGACGAGGCCGTGTTCCTCGCCGACCGGGTCATCGTCATGAGCAGGCGGCCGGGGCGCATCATCGAGGAGATCCCGGTCCGGCTCCCACGCCCGCGGAAGCTCGAAGACCGGTTCTCCACGCAGTTCGGCGAGGCGGCCATGCGGGCCAGGGAATGTGTGTACGGCGGACGGAGCGCTGAGCTGGGACACAGAACGAAAGACGCTGGAAAGGAGGCCACCCCATGACTCGACGATTCACCTGGACCCTCGGGATGCTGCTCGTCCTCACCCCGCTGCTGGCCAGCGGGGCACTGGCTGGCGAATTGCAAAAAGTAAGCTTCCGGCTGGACACCTCGTATCTCCCCAAGCACGGGATTTTCTTCGTCGCTCTGGACAAAGGCTATTACAAGGATGCCGGCCTCGATGTGACCATCCTCCCCGGCAGCGGTTCGATGGTGGCAGTGCAGACTGTGGCGGCGGGGCGCGACACCTTTGGCTTCGCCGACGCGGGCACGATGATCCTGGGGCGGGCGCAAGGTGCCATGGTCAAAGACGTCGGTATGATCCACGCCAAGAGCCCCTTCGCGGTGATTACCCTGAAGAAGTACAATATCAAGACCCCGAAGGATTTCGAGGGCAAGTCCATCGCCAGTGAGCCGGGCGGCGCCTCTTTCATCATGCTGCCCGTCTTCTTCAAGCTGACCGGCATCGACGGCAGCAAGGTGAAGGTCATTCCGACCGACCCGACGTCCAAGGTGCCGGGCCTCTTGGCCGGCCGCTTCGAGGGCGTGGGCTCGTACCTGGTCTCCGACCCGCCCGTGATCGTAGCCAGCGGCGGGGATCCGGTGGTGTTCCCATATACGGACTACGGGTTCAAGATGTACTCGAACGGGCTGATCGCGTCGGACAAGTTGATCCAGGAGAATCCCGACTTGGTCCGCCGGTTCGTGCAGGCCACCCTGAAGGGGGTCAAGTACGCGAATGACCATCCCGACGAGGCGGCGCAGATCCTCGTGAAGCACGTGCCGGAGATCAGCCCCAAGGCCGCGAAGATGGGCATCGACCTCGCCTGCGGGATCTTGTGGACGGACGAGGCCAAGGCCAACGGCATCGGCTCCATGACCAAGGAGATGTGGGAGTTGACCCAGAAGAACATGGTGGACTACATGGGACTGAAGCAGACATTCCCCGTGGAGGAGTTGTTCACGAACCAGTTCCTCCCCGGCAAGATGTAGGAGGAGGGCAAGCGTGTACGGTGAGCGCGGGAGGATCGGCCTGATCGTGCCGTCGAACAATACCGTTGTGGAGCAAGAGTTTCACCGCATGTTGCCAGAGGGCATCACGAGCTACGCCACCCGCATGCGTAATACCGTGGTCGATGAGACGGATCTGGCCGTCATGGTCTCCCACGCCGAACGCGGGGCGGACGAATTGGCGACTGCCGAGATGCAGGTTATCGCGTTTGCCTGCACGGCGGGGAGCCTGCTCCGCGGTACCGTGTGGGAGCAGGACCTGCGGGCCCGTCTGGAGACCGCGACACGGGGCATCCCTTGTATTACCACTTCGCAGGCCGTTCTCGAGGCGTTCGGCCTACTCGGCCTCCATCGCGTCGTCGTGGCCACGCCCTACATCGATGAGCTGAACCGGGCCGAGCAGCAGTTCTTCACCGCCAACGGCGTGGATGTTCCGGCCATTCGGGGCCTCGGCATCCGCCGCGCGGTGGACATCGGCAAGTGCCCTCCCAAGGAGGCACTGGCACTGGCACTGGCCCTGCCGTACCCGGATGCGGATGGGATCTTCATCAGCTGTACCAACTTTAGGACCATCGAGATCCTCGCCGAGCTGGAGCAGCGAACAGGGAAGCCGGCTTTCTCGAGCAATGTGGCCACCCTCTGGGCAGCCCTCCGGCGGCTCCCGCACAGGTTTGAGCCGGTCAGCGGTTTCGGTCGTCTTTTGGAGAATTAGGAATTCACCGCGACAAGGTGGCGGGCGCCCATCAAGGCGCCCACCACTCGGCCCGTTTCGTCTGAGTCGGAGTGAGGTTCGAACTCTCGTCCAGCCTGTTCCTCGGAGGTTTCAACGCTTCCCGCTTGAGGAGGCCAGGGTATGGCATACCTTCACACTGATCCCGGGGTTGTTGAGCGCATGACCGGCATGACCCTGAAGGGCAGCATGACCATGCCCACGCAGGACCATGATCGGCGCTACTTCCTTCCCTCGGTTCTCTCGGTCGCCGGGCGGGACCACTTCCTCGTCCGCGAGATTGACACGGCCAATGTCGCGGCCTGCGGATTCACCCGCATGCCCGTCGTGCCCTTCTCGCCCTACTGGAGGCCCAAGCCGACAGCGGGAATACCCCGCACTGCTGCGGATGCGGTGCTGTCGCTCCTGGGTGCCGAGCAACTCACGGTGGATGCCGCCACGCCGGCGCTCGTCTACGAGCAGCTCCGCGCCAAGATCCCGGTAGAGGTCGAGCCTCCTGCCCCCCAACCGGTGCGTGCCTTTCGCCTGCGCCGCGCCGATGTCCTGGGGCGCTTTAACCACCACCGAAAAGAAATCGCCGAGGTGGCCGGGAAGTTGACCGCGGGGCACCCGCATATCGATCGCCTTGCCCCCTGGCTGGAGGACCGTCCGAATCCCGGCTTTGACCTTTTGGATCAGATGGCAGCCGACCGAGGTCTCTCGGCTCTCCTCGCAACTTGGGTGATTAATTTCCAGGAGCTGTCCGGTTTCCGGGGCACCCTCGCTGAGCACGAGGGGTGTGCGTCGCTCTTCGCGGTGGGCTCCGACGAGGTCTGGGTTCTAGCGCCCACCAGCCTCGACCTTGGTTTGGCTGGACCGGGACGGGAGTACCCCGGACTCGCCGACGCCGTCCGCGACATCGCTGGACGCGGTCCGGTCGGCTTTGAGATGGACACTCTTGAGGTGGCGCGGCTCCTCGATCTGCGCAACCGCGGCGTGCAACTTGAGGACGCCGGCCTCTTGCTCCGCGATTGGCGGGAGGAAAAAGCGTGGTATGACATTCCCTACTTCATCGTGGGCGCTCTCGCATCCCGCCACGCCATCGAGGGGGCGGCCCACTTCGCCGGACAAGCGATTCGCGCCGGGGTCGAGGTCACAGAGCGTGACGTGGACCGAGTATACCGAAGTCTCCTGCAGGAGTTCGCGACTGAGCATCGGCTGCCCGTCTCCCTGGAGATCTACTTCACCAATAACCACGCGGGATCCCGGACCATCCTGCCCTCCCGGCCCACCCGGTACCCCCTGTCAACAGGCTCCACCACGCTCAAGATCGACTGCGGGATCTTCGTGGTGGACGACGGCCTCTTCCACGCCTGCACCGACATTGCGCGCACCGTCACGACGACCCGCGCAGCCACCGAGGTCTTCGAGGCCATGGAGCAGGCAGTGGTGGAAGGGATCATTCCTGGCATCCGGGCCGGCATGACCGGTGAGGACATCCATGCGCTGGGGGTGGAGCGCATGGCCGAGCGCGAGGTCGTCTTCCGCCGACACGGGTATATGCCCGACGATTTTTCGTGGCGGACCGGATACACCCGGGACGTCGGCCACGTGATCGAGCGGCAAGAGTCCTACACGTTCTACTTCCGACCGGGCACGGCTCGTCCGCTCCGACCCGGCATGGTGTCCTGCGTAGAAATTCACTGCGTCGACGACGGGCATAACCTCACCATTGAAGACACCTTCGTCGCCGATGAAACGGGGACGATCGTGATCAGCCGGATCCCCGAGGAGTTCGGTCCAGACGGGAGGGTGACCCGGCGCCCGCAGCGGTAACCGAAGGACAGAAAGGGGCCAGGATGATCATCGATTGCCATGCGCACGCCTTCCAGACCTGGCACAGTCTCTGCGGCCATGCCTCGCAGGAGGTGCACTGGAAGTACATCCAAAAGAATGTTACCCGGCCGTCGGCCGAAGTGCGGCGCGCCCGTGATGGCGCCCCGGCAAACACCCAGGGTCTGTTCCGGCCGGGCGACAACAGCTGGGCGGGACTCCGGGATGACGTTCGATTCCGTGTGGGATGCTATGGGCGGCTGGAGTACACGCTGGACGGCGAGGATTACTGGATCCAGTACATGCCGGTCGGCATGGCGAACATCGAAGCGCCCCCGGAGTTGATGCTGGCCCAGATGTCCTACGTTGGCGTGGACCACTGCGTCTTGCAGGCCGGGATGAGCTATGGCGTGATGAACGCCTACAATGCCTTCTGCCAGACTCAGTATCCTGACAAGTTCACAGGGCTGTTCCACGTGGACGAGCCGATAGCCGACACGCCGCGCTGGATGGAGGAAATAGAGCGGGCCAGGCACCGGCTGGGCCTCCGTGGGATCTACTACCAGCTCGACGGGTTCAGCCGGTACGGGTTCCAATGGGCCTTCGACGATCCCCGCTTCGACCGTTTCTGGGAGGCCATCGCCGCGATGCGGATCCCCGTCTTCTTTGAGGCCTCCAATGTGCCAGACTACGACGAGAAGAGCTACATCGCCAACATGCAACGTTTGGACCGGCTGCTCACGCGCTTCCCTGCCACGCGCTGGCTCTTGGTGATGGGACCGCCCGTCCAGTTTTTCGCCAAGCAGGGCCGGTGGCAGTTCCCTGCGGAAGTCGCCAACGCCTACGGCCGGGAGAACCTCCAGATCGAGATCATGTTCCCCATCACCTGGGGTGGGCGCTGGGACTACCCGTACCCCGAGGCGCAGGCGCTCATCAAGGACCTGCGCGATCGGTATGGCGCGCACAAGCTGCTGTGGGGGTCGGACATGCCCAACGTCGAACGGTTCTGCACGTACCGGCAGTGCCTGGACTATGTCCGGCGGTACTGCGACTTCCTCACCCCCAAGGAAAAGGAGATGGTTCTGGGCGGAAATGCGGCCGAACTCTGCGGAATCGGAGGACGGGCCTGATTGCGGAGGAAGGATCGGCGGGTCCATGATCCATCGCTGCAGGGTCATGATCGAGCTGTCCCGTTGCCCAGTCGCACGCAACCTCATTGAGTGCAGTCGAGCCATCGACTGCGAATCTTCCACGAAAGGGGATCGCGTATGAGCACCCGCCCGCCCGCCGAGATCGGCGTGCCGCTGGAGGCCGTGGACACGCCGGCGCTGCTCGTGGATCTTGACGCCTTCGAGCGGAATGTCGACCGGATGGCCCGCGCCGTGGCCGGCTCGCCGGCCCGGCTCCGCCCCCATGCCAAGAGCCACAAGTGCCCCGTCATCGCCCTCCGCCAGATGAAGAGCGGCGCTGTGGGGGTCTGCTGCCAGAAGGTGAGCGAGGCCGAGGCCATGGTCCACGGCGGCGTTTCCAACGTGCTGGTGAGCAACGAGGTCGTCGGTTCCTCTAAGATCGCCCGGCTGGCGGCGCTGGCCAAGGAGGCCTGGGTGGCCGTCTGCGCGGACGATGCCGGCAACGTCGACGCGCTGAATGAGGCGGCGGTCGTCTTCGGCGTCCGCCTGCCGGTCCTGGTCGAGATCAACGTGGGCGCCGACCGCTGCGGGGTGGAGCCCGGAGAGCCGGCGCTGGCCCTAGCCCGGCAGATCGCCGCGTCGCGCGGGCTCGAATTCGCCGGACTGCAGGCGTACCATGGTGCGGCCCAGCATGTGCGGGAATTCGCACGGCGCAAGGAGGCCATCGACGCCGCCGTCGAGAAGACGCGCCGCACGGTGGAGCTGCTCCAGCGTCATGGCCTGACCTGCCGGCTGGTGTCGGGCGCGGGGACCGGGTCCTATGCATTCGAGGCAGCCAGCGGCGTGTTCAATGAGCTCCAGGCCGGCTCGTACATCTTCATGGACGCCGACTACGCCAGGAACCTCACGGCGGCCGGAACCCCCGGAGGGGAGTTCGAGCACAGCCTGTTTGTGTATGCCACGGTGATGAGCCGACCGACGCCGGAGCGGGCGGTCCTCGACGCGGGCCTCAAGGCCCTGAGCGTGGACTCGGGTCTCCCCTGGGTGGCCGATCTGCCTGACGTGGAATATGTCCGGGCGGCCGACGAGCACGGCAAGCTGGCGCTGAAGGATCCCGCCCGGACCCTGCGGGTGGGCGACAAGCTTCGTCTGATCCCCGGCCACTGCGACCCGACGGTGAATCTGTACGACTGGTATGTCGGCATCCGCAACGGCCGGGTGGAGGCGCTGTGGCCCATCACGGCCCGCGGCGCCGTCCTCTAGCAGGCTGCTGAAAAAGGCCCATCTGCTGCGTTGGCCCGCTCCCGCGACGCTGCGGCGTACCGGAAGTACGCCTCGCGCCGCGGATCGCGTGCCGCCTTGCATCTGGGCCTTTTTGAGCAGCCTGACAGAAAATGACTTTTTCAGCACCCTGCGAGTGTAGTGCGTCGGAAACCTCTTGACGTTTCGTCACCCCGGCCCCGGCGTTCGACAGGGTCCGGGACCGGGGATCTAGTGGATTCCGGCTTCCGCCGGAATGACGGCCGGGGGCCAGTCCGTGAAATGGATCCCGGTGTGATACCCTGGATGCCGGCTTTCGCCGGCATGACGGCCCCGTGAGAGTAAAGAAGCGTTTGGCGCCTTACACTCATCGCCGCTAAGTTAATTATGTTTCATCTACAACTACGCGGATTTGCTATACTGAGAGCCCATAGACCTTCACATGGAAGGAGGGACTATGGGCAGACCGCGCTCGGCCCCGGTGTCGGTCGATATCGTCCGTGTCCTGGAGCTCCTGCGCACCCACATCACCGCCGCTCTCTGCCAGACCGTCTTCGCCACCGTCCGCATCCGGGAACGCCAGCGCCGCTGGACGCTGCAAGCGCTCGTGGAGTTCTGGCTCGCCGTGATCCTGCGGGCGCCCCGGGCGTTGAGCCAGGCCCTGTACGAGACCCTGGAGGGCTCCGAACCGCTCTTCCCGCTGGTCGCAGCCACGCCCGAGGCGTTCTTCCAGCGGTGTCAGACGCTCCGGGTGGCCTTCTTCGCCGAGGTCTTCACGCGGTTCACGGCCCAACTCCTCGCCGCCGTCCCGCCCCGCTTCTCGGCAGAGGACGCCCCGCTCGCGGCGCGGTTCGCCGCGGTGTGCGTGGTGGATGGCTCGCGGCTCGCCGCGATTGCCCACCGGTTGAAACTCCTCTGGGCCGAGCGGGCGGTGGTCCTGCCCGGCTGTCTCCTCGCCATCTACGACGTGACCCACGGGCTCTGTCGCATGCTCGCCTTCGAGCCGGACGTCGCGGCCCCCGAGCATCCCCGGGGGCTGGCCGCCCTGGCGGCCCTCCCGCCGGATACGCTGGCCCTGGGCGACCGCCTGTACTGCACGGCCCAGTGGTTCGCCACCCTCACGGCGCAGGGCTGCTGGGGCCTCGCCCGCCGCAATCGGCGCCTCACGGTGCAGAAGCGCCAGTGCCTCGCGCGGCGGCCCCATGCGGGGGGCTGGCTGGAGGACTGGCTGGTCCGCGCCGGCAAGGCCCCGGGCGTCCCGGTCCAGCCCCTCCGGTACATTCGCTGGCACCGGGGGGCTACGGTGCGCGTCCTGTGCACCAACGTCCTGGACCCGACCCGGCTGGCCGCCGCCGAGGCGCTCGCCCTCTACCCCCGCCGGTGGAGCGTGGAACGCCTCTTCTTCGACCTCAAAGAAGTCCTGAACCTGAACCGGGTCTATGCCGCGAACCCGAACGCGATCGCAATGCAGGTCTACGCGGCGGGCTGCGTGTACAACGCGCTCCGGGTGGCCCAGGGCGAGGTGGCTGTCGCCGCGGGGCTCGCCCCCGAGGCGATCTCCCCGGCGAAATTCTTCCCGAAGCTGGCGGCGGCGTGCCACTGCTACGCCCTCTGCGAACTGTGGTTTGCCGAAGCGAAGCGCGCGAACCGCGGGCGGCGCCTGTGCAAGCCGTCCCTGGAAACCCGCCGCTTTGCCCACGTCGCGCTAGACGCGATCCTCGTCGAGTCGCGGAAGGGTCCGCGGAAGAAACGCCGCTTCTGCAAGGCCCGCCGGAAGTGGAAGTCGCTGGCACATGTGCCCGGCGGTCGTAAACTGCTCAAATTAACTTAGCGGCGATGCGCCTTACACTGGCAACCTGCTGAGGCTGACGTTCCGGCCCGCTTCCGGATACCAGGAGGAACATCCGATGCGACTGTTGACCTTTACCCGACCCAGCGATCCCGTCCGCCGTCTGGGCCTGCTCGTGCAGGAGGACCAGGTGCTGGACCTACGGGCGTACGCGCAATCCGCCCGCCCGCTGCCGTTCGATCCGGGCGACATGATCTCGCTGATCGAGTCCGGCCCGGCGGGATTGGAGGCCCTGCGCCAGGCCGCCCAGGCTTCGGCCCCGCTCGTTCCGCTGGTGGGGCTTCGCATCCTGGCCCCCATCCCCCGCCCGCGCAAGAACGTGTTCTGCGTCGGCTGGAACTACCTGGAGCACTTTGCCGAGGGGGCCAAGTCCCGCCAGAGCAACCAGGAGTTCCCCGCCCATCCGGTCTTTTTCACCAAGGCGCCCACCAGCGTCACGGGTCCCTACGACCCCATCCCCTTCGATCCCGCGGTGTCGGAGAAGATCGATTGGGAAGTGGAGCTGGGGGTGGTGGTCGGCGCACCGGGGAAGAACCTCACCGAGGCGGCCGCCCCCCGGCATGTCTTCGGCTACACGGTCCTGAACGACGTGTCGGCCCGCGACCTCCAGCGCCGTCACGGCGGGCAGTGGTTCAAGGGGAAGAGCCTTGACGGGTTCTGCCCCATGGGTCCGTGGATCGTTACGGCGGACGAGGTGAACCCGGATGCTCTGCAGGTGATCACCCGGGTCAACGGCGTGGTGAAGCAGGACTCCAATACGAAGCTCTTCTACTTCAAGATTCCCTGCATGCTGGCCGAGCTGTCGCTGGGCATCACCCTCGAGCCGGGCGACATCCTCTCCACGGGGACACCGTCAGGGGCGGGGTTTGCCCGGAACCCGCCGGAGTACCTGAAGCCGGGGGACATCATGGAGACCGAGATCGTGGGGATCGGCACGCTGCGCAATCGGGTGGAGCAGGCGAGGAAATAAGACAATTATTGAACCTTGCCTAAGTAATGGGCCATTTGGAATCTCAATAATGGAGCCGGGCCGAGGTGCCCTCTCGACGCCTGGCGCCTGCACCCACCCTGCGGGCGGGTACCCGATGCCGGCTCGCCCTTGCTCCGGGTCGTCGCGCGGGACGCGCTCCTCCACGCCGCCGGTTTGTCGCTGGCAAACCGCGGCGACCGGACCCGGGCTCGCCCGCGGGCGCGGCGCTCCCGGGCACCCCGGCCCGACTCCAACCGGATCGTCGGATTCCCTTTACAAGGTTCAATGATCTCGCAACGGCCCCTTAGAAAGCGAAGAGAAGCAGTCAGGCTGCTTCCCTTCGTGTTTTGCGGGCTGGCGCGGGTCAGCCGCGGGCGGCCGGCGGGTGCTTCTGGTAGACCTCGTTGGCCGCCGCGATCCCCGATCCGCAGCGGAAGCCTTCGGCCGGCAGGATCCGCTCCAGGGCCGAGAGGAGGAGCAGGACGTTCCCGGCCCGGGAGTTCATGCCCATCAGGCCGATCCGCCAGATCTTGCCCTTGAGGGCGCCCAGGCCCCCGCCGATCTCAACCCCGAAGTCCTGGAGCAGCCGCCCGCGGACCTTGGCGTCGTCCACTCCCTCCGGGATGCGGACCGCATTCAGCGTCCAGAGCCGGCAGGCCGGCTCCACCAGCATGTGGAGCCCCATGGCCTCCAGGCCCGCCACCAGGGCCAGGTGGTTCACCCGGTGCCGCTCGAAGCGGGCCGCCAGCCCCTCCTCCTCCACCATGCGGAGGGCCTCCAGCAGGGCGTAGTAGAACGACAGGGGGGGCGTATGGTGGTAGAACTGGCCGGCTGTCCAGTACTGCCCGAACAGGGCTGCGTCCAGATAGTAGCTCTGCACCTTGCGCGTCCGGCCGCGCGCCGCCTCCATTGCCCGCGGCGAGAAGGTCACCGGCGAGAGTCCCGGGGGGGCGCTGAGGGCCTTCTGCGTCCCCGAGTAGCAGGCGTCGATCCCGTGCCGGTCCACCTCGATGGGGTGGCCGGCCAGGCTGGTCACCGCGTCCACCAGCAGCAGGACCCCGTACCGTTCGGCGAGCGGGCGCAGGCCGTCCAGGGGCTGGAGCACCCCGGTCGAGGTCTCGGCGTGGACCACCGCCAGGACCTTGGTGCCGGGCGTCTTCCGGAGCGCCTCCTCCAGCCGCTCGAACGGGATCGGCCGCCCCCAATCCGCCGGAACCGTGACGGCCGTCCCGCCGCACCGCTCCACGATCTGGAGCATGCGGTCGCTGAAGAAGCCGTTGTACCCGATCACCACCCGGTCTCCGGGCTCGACGAGATTGACCAGCGCCGCCTCCATGCCGGCGCTCCCCGTGCCGGAGATGGGAAAGGTGGCCTCGTGGTCCGCTCCGAAGGCCAGATTCAGCAGGCGGCGGATTTCGCCGGTCAGCTCGCGCAGGCACGGATCGAAGTAGCCGACCATCTGGGCCCCCATCGCCAGCAGGACCCGCTCCTCGACGTTGCTCGGCCCGGGCCCCAAAAGCAGCCGAGCCGGTGGATGAAAGGTCTTGGAGATCGTCATGGGTATCTCCCCTTTCCAGAGCAGTACAGCGGTTTGAGTAAGAGAGCTTCGGCCATTGCCCCCGCGCGCCTCCGGCGGCCTCGCGGCCGCCGTTACGCGATGTTGAAGTACTTCGCCTCCGGGTGGTGCACGACGATGGCGGAGGTGGACTGCTCGGGATCCAGCTGGAACTCCTCCGAGAGCTCGACCCCGATGCGCTCCGGCTCCAGCAGGGCGCACAGCTTCTGCTGATCCTGCAAGTCGGGGCACGCCGGGTAGCCGAAGCTGTAGCGGGCCCCGCGGTAGCCCTGATGGAAGATGCGCAAGAGATCCGGCGAATCCTCGCCCGCGATTCCCAGCTCGCGCCGCATGCGGGCGTGCCAGTACTCGGCCAGGGCCTCGGCGCATTCCACCGACAGGCCGTGCAGGTAGAGGTAGTCGGTGTAGTTGTGCGCCTCGAACAGCTCCCGCGTCACCTCGGAGGCGCGCCGCCCCACCGTGACCAGCAGGCATCCCAGCACATCCATCCGCCCCGAATCCACGCCTGCAAAGAAATCGGCGATGCACAGCCGCCGCCCGGCCGGCTGCCGGGGAAACGTGAAGCGCAGGCGGGGCGTGCGGCCGTCCTCATGGTAGACGATGAGGTCCTCTCCCTCCGACTGGCAGGGGAAGTACCCATAGACCACCCGCGGCGTCAGAATCTTCTCCTCCTCGACGCGCGCCTTCCACCGTTCGTAGATGGGGCGGACGTGGCCGCGGATCAGCTCGTCGAACCGGTCCCGGGGACCCTTGCCCCGGTGGAACTGCCACTGCGTCCGGAACAGGGCCACCTCGTTGACGAAGGCGAAAATCTCCGGCAGGGGAATGTCGGTCACCACCCGGGTGCCGGAGAACGGCGGCGCGGGAATCGGCGCATCCATCCGGACATCGCTCCGCACTCGCGGGCCGGCCGGCGGCGTCCCGCCCGGAGCCGGCCGGGCCACCGGCGCCCGCCGGACGCCCAGCGCGCGGGGAACCGCCGCCTCCGCCGGGTCCCGGGACACGATCTCTTCCATCAGCCGCAGGCCGTCGAAGGCGTCGCCCGCGTACCGGACCTCGCCCTTGTAGACACCCTGCAGATCCTCTTCCACATACCGCTGCGTGAGGGCGGCCCCCCCGAGGATCACCGGGAACCGCCACAGGTCCCGCGCGTTCAGCTCCTCCAGATTCTCCCGCATCACCAGCGTGGATTTCACCAGGAGGCCGCTCATGCCGATGGCGTCCGCTTTGCGCGTGAGGGCCGCCTCGACGATGTTGTGGATGGGCTGCTTGATCCCCAGATTGACGACGGTGTAGCCGTTGTTGCTGAGAATGATATCCACCAGGTTCTTGCCGATGTCGTGGACATCCCCCTTCACCGTGGCCAGGACGATGGTCCCCTTACTCTGCCCTCCCGTCCTGGCCATGAACCGCTCCAGATACCCGACCGCCGCCTTCATCACCTCCGCCGACTGGAGCACAAAGGGGAGCTGCATCTGGCCGCTGCCGAACAGGTCCCCCACGGTCTTCATCCCGTCGAGCAGGATCTCGTTGATGATGGTCAAGGCATCGTGCGTCCGGAGGGCCTCGTCCAGAAGCGGTTCCAGCCCCGGCCGCTCGCCGTCCACGATGCGGGCCTTCAGCCGGTCCTCCAGGCTGGCGGACGCCCCCGGCGCCGCCGCCACCCGGGCCGCGCCGTCCGCGGGGAACAATCCCATGAACTCCGTCAGGGGATCGGAGCCGTCCCGGCGATCATCGAAGATGAGCCGGCGCGCCACCTCGAGCTGCCGGGGATCGATGCGGTTGAGGGGCAGAATCCGCGAGACGTTCACGATAGCCGCGTCCAGGCCGGCCTGGATGGCCAGGTGCAGGAAGACACTGTTCAGGACCTGCCGGGCCGCCGGCTTGAGGCCGAAGGAGACGTTGCTCACCCCCAGGATGGTGAACACCCCCGGCAGCTCGGCCTTGATGCGCCGGATGGCCTCCAGGGTGGCCATGGCATCCTTGCGGAGATCCTCCTGGCCCGACCCCAGGGGGAACGTCAGGGCGTCGAAGATGAGAATCCGAGGGCTCCAACCCGTAGGTGCCGACGGCGAGATCATGCAGCCGGTGGGCTACCCGGAGCTTCCAGTCCACCGTGCGCGCCTGCCCCTCCTCGTCGATCAGGAGGCAGACCGCCGCCGCCCCGTACCGCCGGGCCATGGGAAAGAGGCGCGCCGGCCGGCCGCCTTCGCCGTCCTCAAGATTCACCGAGTTGATCACCGCCCGGCCGCCGATCCACTTCAGGGCCGCCTCGATCACCGGCGCCTCGGTGGAGTCGATGACCAAGGGCAGGGTGCACTGCGTCACGAAGCGGCGCACGACCTCCCGCACGTCGGCCGTCCCGTCCCGCCCCACGTAGTCCACGCACACATCCAAGACGTGCGCCCCCTCCCTGGCCTGCTCGCGCGCCATGGCCACCATCCCGTCGTGGTCCCCCGCCAGCAGGTGGTCGCGAAACTGCTTGGACCCGTTGGCGTTGGTTCGTTCTCCCACGATCAGGAAGCTCTGGTCCTGCCGGAATGGCGCGCTCACATACAGGCTGGAGGCCCCCGGGATGTACTCCGGTTTGCGGGGCGCCGGGGGACGGCTTCCGATCGCCTCCACCACCCGTTTGAGGTGGGCGGGCGTGGTCCCGCAGCAGCCCCCCACGATGTTCACCCCCATCTCCTCCACGAAGAGCCGGTGGTGGGCGGCCAGCTCGTCGGGCGTCAGGCGGTAGGTGGCGCGCCCGCCTTCCATGATGGGCAGCCCGGCGTTGGGGAGACAGGAGATGGCCTTCCGGCTGTACCGACCCAGGTAGCGGATGTGCTCCACCATCTCCTGGGGTCCCGTGGCGCAGTTCAGGCCGATCGCCTCCAGGGGATAGGCCTCCAGGGCGGTGAGCGCGGCCCCGATCTCGGTACCCAGGAGCATGGTCCCCGTGGCCTCCAGCGTCACCTGGACCATCAGAGGCAGCCGGCTGCCGGCCGCCCGCATGGCGTCCATGCAGCCGGCCACGGCCGCTTTGGCCTGCAGCAGGTCCTGGCAGGTCTCGATCAGCAGGACATCCGCCCCGCCGTCCAGCAGGCCGCGGGCCTGCTCTGCATACATGCCGACCAGCTCGTCGAAGGCAATCTGCCCCAGCGAGGGCAGCCGCGTTCCCGGTCCGATGGATCCCACCACGAAGCGCGGCCGTTCGGGCGTGGAGAAGTCGTCCGTCACCTCCCGGGCCAGGCGGGCTGCCGCCCGGTTGATCTCGTACGCCCGGTCGGCCAGGTCGTACTCCCCCAGGACCAGCCGGCTGGCCCCGAAGGTGTCCGTCTCCACCGCGTCGCAGCCAACGTCCAGGAACCCCGCATGGATCTCCCGGATGATGCGGGGGCGCGTGAGGACCAGGATCTCGTTGCACCCGTCCTTCCCCCCGAAGTCGTCGGGGCTGAGGCCCCGGTCCTGGATGGAGGTCCCCATCGCTCCGTCGAAGATCAGGACCCGCTCGCGCAGCGCGGCTCGAAAATCTCGCGTCATCGTCCGTCGCACTCCGGGCGCGCGCAGGACATCGCCTCGATCCCGCGGATAATCCGATAGAGCAGCCGCACCACCGGCAGCGCCACCCCGTGCTCGTCGGCCAGCCGCACGACATGGCCGAGGACCTGATCGGCCTCGGTGCGCTTCCCGCGCTCCAGGTCCTGCAGCATGGAGATCCGCACTCCGGTCATCCCCTGCTCCCGCATGGCCCGTCCCCGCGCCTGGACGGAATCCACCGCCTCCTCGAGCGGAAGGGTGCAGAGCGTCTTCACGGGGAGGCCCGGAAGGTCCACCAAGGGGATGTTCAACCGCTGGGCAATCTGGGCCACCTCACGGCTGATCTCGACGAAGAGCCCGGCCAGCTCGCGATCCAGGTAGATCTCGTGGATGCACAGGCGGGTCACGCACGAGAGGGCCGCCGCCGGCACCATCTGGTTCAGCTTGCACCAGATGGTGCTCTGGATGTCGCTCCGGATCTCGATGGGGAGGCCGGCCCGCCGCCAAAGATCCTGCAGGGCCTCCACCCGGGCCGTCCGCCGGCCGTCGAACTCCCCGACCCAGGTCCCGCCCCGGTTGGTGTGGACCACCCGGCCCGGCTCGGGCATGCTGCCGCCCACCAGCGTCGCCGCCCCCACCACCGCATCCCCTCCGAACGTGGCCGTCAGCTCCCCGTCCTTTCCCCAGCCGTTCTGGACCGAGATGGCCATCCCCACTCTGCCCCGCAGATGCAAAACGGAACGCAGCGCTTCGTCGGTATGGAAGCTCTTCACCGCCAGAATCAGGAGATCGGCGGACGGCACCTCGGACGGATCGTCGGTCGCCTGGAGGCCCCGCACCACCCGGCGCCCCGACAGGCCCTCGATGGTCAGGCCAGCCGCCCGGATCGCCTCGACATGGGGCCGGCGGGCCACCAGCGTGACCTCGCTCCCGGCCTCGGCCAGATACCCGCCCAGGATGCTTCCCAGCGCCCCCGCCCCCAGAATCACCGTCTTCACGCTCTGTCACTCCCTTCCGTCCTGTCCGCCCCCGCCGCGGCGGACGGCGGCCCCTCGCCGATCCCGAACCCCGTGAACACTCTAAGCGGCCGGCGGGGTCCCCTCCGCCGGCCGCCTACGGGTGCGCCCATTTCCGGACCCGGACACTAGCACGTGTACCCGGAGGGGTCAATTCGCCCTAAACCGATTGTCTCACGCCAAGATCGCAAAGATCGCCATTGCCAGTATGCAGTAGGCAGAGGTCAGAAGTCAGGGGTCAGAAGTCAGCCTCCAGCCAAAACTGTTCTACTTTGCGACCTTTGCGGCTTGGCGTGAGGTGCCTGCTCTTGCCTTCTCGTGCGCTCGTACGCTCTTGTTCTTTCGCCCCTGCTCCCCCTCTCCCCCTCTCCCCGGCTCCCTTCCGCCTACCCGCCCCTGGCCAGCCGGTCCGCCTCGCCCGAGACCAGCGGCGGGCGGCACCCGCATCGCCTGTCAGCGGCGGAGTAGCGGGGCCACCAGGGGGCCCAACACCCATCCCAGCAGCGTGAAAAGCATGACGCCGCACACGACCACCGCCGCCGCGTACATGGCCGCCCGCTCCTGGGGAGCCGTCATGAGGACGGGCAAGCCCAGGAAGAGGAGACAAATCCCGTAGAGCATGGCCAGAAGCTGGAGCAGCGCCGTGGCCGGGACGAGCAAAAAGATCCCCGCCAGCCAGCCCGGGGTTCCCGCGTAGACCGTCACCTTGAGGGCCGAGATGGCGTCTTTCCTGCCGGCAAAGACCGGCGCCAGGGCATCGACGATGAGGCTCAGGAGGTACACGGACAGGAGGCTGATCGCGTAGTTGGCGACGGCGTCCCGCAGCGCCGCTCCCGGAGGCATCCGGTAGGTTCCCCCCAGGGAGGTGCGGACCCCGATGACGGACAGCCCGAAGATCGACGCCGCCGGCCCGATGGCGGCCAGGGGGAGCACGTACTCCCGAAACAGCGCGGCGGCGGACGTCTTCTCGGCGCCGATGACCCCCCATTCCTCCCGGGGCTGAACCAGGATCCTTCGGGCGCGCTCGACGATGTTCATTTCGACCTCATTCGGTGAGGAGAGACGAACAGAGCTTCGATCGGACAATCCTGTTTCGGCCCGGCACGAAGGGGCCTCGCATCATGAAGCTGCCCCCGTTGACGTCCGGACGCGCGGCGGTTCACGCACCGCGGTTCTAGGTTTAGGGTTCTAGGTTCGTACGATCACGGGTCGCAGCTCTAGGTTATCAGTTCTAGGTTCGAGGTTCGAAAACCGCCAAACATAGAACTGCAGCACCTAGAACCGTCGTCAAAGACGGTTCACCGGTTCTACGTTCGAAGTTCTAGTGTAGTGCGTCGGAAATCTCTTGACGTTTCGTCACCCCGGCGAAAGCCGGGGTCCAGACCGTGAAATGAATCAGAAGGTGGCACCCTGGATGCCGGCTTTCGCCGGCATGACGGCCTCGCAAGAGTAAAAAAGCGTTTGACGCATTACACTAGGTTTGAGAACCGACAACCTCGAACCGCCGCACTTCGAACCGCCGCACCTAGAACCGTCTTCTACCGCTTGGCCCAGGCTGCTCAAAAAGGTCCAGATGCAAGGCGCCGCGCGATCCGAGGCGCGAGGCGTACTTAGCGCGTACGTCGCAGCGCCGCGGGAGCGCGGGGGGCACCTGTCCGCAGGACGGGTCCCCGCAGATGGGCCTTTTTCAGCAGCCTGCCAAAGACTCCACCTGCCGCCGGAGGCCTTCCTCCAGAGGCACACGGGGCGCGAAGCCCAACGCCTGGCGGGCGCGTGTCGTGTCGGCCCACGTGTGACCGACGTCGCCGGGCAGCGGCTCCCGATACTCGCGGTGGATGGATCGGCCCACGATCTCCTCCAGCACGGCCACCACCCGGTTCACGCTGACGCGCGAGCCGCCCCCGATGTTGAAGACGCGGCCCTCCCCCGCCGGGGCCAGGGCCAACCAGTTCGCCTCCACGGCGTCTCCGACGAAGGTGAAGTCCCGTGTCTGCTCGCCGTCGCCATAGATCAGGATGGGAGAATCGGACAGCGCCGCCCGGATGAACTTGTGAAAGGCCATGTCGGGCCGCTGCCGGGGCCCGTACACAGTGAAGTAGCGCAAGGCCGTAACGGGCAGGCCGTAGTTGGCGTGATACAGGAGGCAGAGGTGCTCCGCCGCCAGCTTGGTCACCCCGTAGGGGGAGTACGGTCGCGGCAGCGACTCCTCCTTCAGGGGGAGATCGCGCGTCTCGCCATAGACCGAAGAAGAGGAAGCATACACGACCCGCAACAGACGTGTGGAAGAACGCGCCGCCTCCAGCAGCCGCTGGGTCGCGCGGATGTTGCAGTCCAGGTAGACGTCGAAATTCTTTCCCCAGCTGGGTCGGACCCCGGGCTGCCCGGCCTGGTGGAAGACGTAGTCCACCCCGGCCACCAGGGGAATCAGGTCGGCCCGCGTGAGGTCCGCCTCCACGAAACGGAAGTCGGTCCGGGAGACCAGCGCGGCAAGGTTGGCCTCCTTGACGGGGCGCGGGTAATAGTCGGCAAAGGCGTCCAGCCCGATGACCGAGTGCCCCTCGCGGAGCAGCCGCTCGCACAGGTGCGAGCCGATGAAACCCGCGGCCCCCGTTACCAGCGATGTCGGACCCGCGGTCATGGGGTGGTCCCTTCCGGCTGCGCCAGGCGGGCCCGCGTGCCGCCCGTCTCGCGCCGCACCAAGGTCGACACGAAGCTGCCGATGACGATCTCGCTCTTCATCAGCACCGGGACCCGCTCCGCGTCGTCCGTCAGCCACACGGTCATGCGGCCCTTGCGCTGAAAGATGCCCTCGAACTTCAGCAGGGGCTCGACCACCAGCGTCTCTCGCCGTCCCAGGATCGTGTCCAGCGTCTCGCGGGAGAGAACCCGCACCTCCAGATCCCAGTTCTTCTTGCTGGCAAAGACCTTGGCCCTTACCGTCTCGCCCACCTTCAGGGGCAGGGTGCGAACGAAATAGAGCACCGACAATTCGTCCAGTGCCGGCACGTTCAAGGGATAATCCTGGCTGACATACTTTCCGAACCGCTCCGCCTCGTCCAGCCGGGAGATGTTCCTGGGGACGTTGCTGAAATCCAGGTAGCGGAACCGCGCCACTCCCACCGTCTGATCGAAATCGGTCTGGCTGCTGTGCCGATACCGGCCCTCCCGCAGGTTCTTCACAAAGCGCAGGCTCCGCATGGGGTGGAGGCCGATGAAAGACTCGTTCCGGTCGTCCACCCGGTAGAAGGTGGAGACGAAGGGGGTCGAGCGGGCCGTGGTTACCAGATGGAGGGCCGGTTGGCCGTCCACCTGCAACAAGCCTTCCACCTCGAGGGTGGCCTCTCCCGCCTTGATGCCCATCCAGGTGACGTCGTAGACCAGGTGCTCGCCGCGGGCAAACGGGAGCCCGTCCACCCCCTGGGCAGCGGCCGGTCGCGGCATCGCCAAAAGGGCGCAGACCCCAAGGAGGCAGCACATCCATACGCCAAGCACCCGCATTCCGATCTCCCTCATCCGCCGCTCGTCCCCTTTAGCAGGCTGCTGAAAAACCCGTTTTCGCCCAGGCTGCTCAAAAAGGTCCAGGTGCAAGGCGGCGCGCAAAGCGCAGGGCACCCGCACAGGCGGGTCAAGGCGTACTTCCGGTACGCCGCAGCGAGTGCGCGAGTGCGCCAACGCCGCAGATGGGCCTTTTTCAGCAGCCTGCTAGAGCCTCTGCGCCAGCAGCCGCCGGACCGCCGCCAGGACCTGCTCAATGCCCAGCTCCCGCATGCATAGATACGTCTCCGGGATCGCACAGCGCCGCCGCAGACAGGGACTGCACGGCAGCTCCCGCCGCAGCACCAGGCCAGGCCCCAGGGGGCCGGTGCGGCGCGGATCCGTGGGACCAAACAGCGCCACCACCGGCGTGCCCATGGCGGCGGCGATGTGCATCGGGCCAGAATCCACGGTCACCACCACGTCCGCCTCCCCCAGGACGGCGGCCAGCTCTTTCAGCGACAGGCGGCCGACCAAGTTACGGGGAGGCGGCACCAGCCCGTCCGCCAGGCGGGCCGCCAGGGCCGCATCCTGCGGGCTGCCCGTCAGGACGACGGACGCCCCTTCCGCCGCCAGCGCCGCCGCCAGCGACCGCCAGCGTTCTTCTTCCCAAAGCTTGGTCCGCCAGCGCGCCGCCGCGTGCAGGACCACCCGGGGCCGCGGACAGCCCACCAGCCACTCGGCCGCCGCGCTCCGATCCCCCGCCGCCAGGGGAATGGTGAAGTCCCGGACGGCCTCGGCGGCGTCCAGCGCGGCCGCCAGGCAGAGGTAGCGGTCGACGGCGTGAACCGGCTGCGGCGGGGCCGTCACGCGGTGGGTCAGCACCCAAGGGGCCCCTTCCCGTCCTTCCGCGAAGCCGATGCGGACCGGGGCGCCGGCCGCCAGGACGTACAGGGCGCTCTTAAGCAGGCCCTGGAGGTCCACCACGACATCATACCGGCGGGAGCGCAGCTCCGCAACGAATCGCCGGATCTCGACCAGCGTCTGGACGGCGCGCCGCGGGTGCCGGAGCTGCCGGAGCCACCGGCGGCGCCCGGACACCACCAGGTCCGTCACCGCCGGGTGGTTCCGCACCAGGTCGGCCGCTTCCTCCTCCACCAGCCAGTCCAGCCGGGCATCGGGGTAGCGCCGGCGCAGCGTGGCCACGACCGGCAGCGTGTGCACCACGTCCCCCAGCGCGCTCGGCTTGATCAGGAGGATCCGCTCCCGGCCGTCAAGCCGGAGGAGAACCGATGCCATGCGCGCGCTCCCGCCGACGATCCAGGACCCAATCCACCGCAGCCTTGAGGTCCTCCGCGATGAAGTCGGGATGCGGGGCGGCCCCGCCGTCGATTTTTTCACGCTGCCCCCGGCCGTGCCCGGTCAATAGCAGGATCCCCTGCATCCCCGGAAATTCCCGCGCCAGCCGCGTGTCGCTCAGGTGGTCGCCGATCACCACGGATCGCTCCAGGTCCAGATCGAACTCCCGGGCCGCACGGTGAATCATGCCGGGGTTCGGCTTCCGGCACTCGCAGACGCGACGGTATTCCGGCGGCCCGTAGTCCGTGTGGTGCGGACAGTAGTAGACGGCGTCCACGGGAGCCCCCGCCTCGGCCAGAAGCGCTTGGAGGCGGGCGTTCACGCGCCGGACGTCCTCCTCGCTGATCAACCCGCGCGCCACGCCGGCCTGGTTGGTGAGCAGGATCAGACGGAACCCGGCCTGCCGGAGGTCGCGCAGGGTGTCAATGGCCCCGGGAATGAACTGGATGCCCGCGGGGTCGCCGAGATATCCGGGATCCTCGATGACCGTCCCGTCCCGGTCCAGGAACGCCGCCGGCGCCTTGGCTCCGGCACGCTTCGCCCCCGGCGGGAAGCCATCCGCGCCCTCCAGCAGGTTATCCGCCATCCGGAGCACCCGCTCGACCTCGATCCCGGTCATGCAGCGATGGTCGATGGGACATTCCCGCAAGAGACAGGGGCTGCATGGAACCGGCTGGCGGATGATCCGCGTCCGGCATCCCAGCGGCCCCGTAGCCAGGCAGTCGGTGGGACCGAAGACGGCCAGAACCGGCGTCTCGACCGCAGCGGCGATGTGCATGGCCCCGGTGTCGTTGGTGAGGAGAAGGTGCGATCGCCGAAGCAGCCCGACCAGCGTGGGCAGATCGGTCTCTCCCCCCAGGAGTACCGCCGGCCGGCGCATTCGATTTTGGACTTCCTCCAGGACCGGCCTTTCCCGCCCCGAGCCGACCAGGAGGATCGTGGCCCCCCGCTGCTCCACCAGAGCGTCCGCCACTTCGGCAAAGCGGTCGGCCGGCCAGCGCTTGGCGCCTCCATATACGGATCCCGGATTTATGGCCACAACGATGCCTGATAATTGTATAGACTTCCTATTTAAAAATTCAGATGTTACATAGTCTATATGATGTGTTACACGAAGTCGAGGAAGCGGAGGCGCATCCCCCCCAAGCGCCCGGACGATGTCAAGGTAATACTCCACCTGGTGCCGTCCGGATGGCTGCGCGGGCCAGGCGATCGACTGCGTCAGCAGGAGGCCGCGGCCGTCCGTCCGGTAGCCGACCCGCCGAGGGACACCCGCCAGCCACGGAACGAGGGCGGACTCTAGTGAATTGGGAAGGAGCACGGCCAGGTCGTAGCCTCCCCGGCGGATCTCCTGCGCCAGGGCCCATCGCCCCCCCGTCCAGCCGGCGGGCAGCCCGCCCGGGCGGTACGCCACGACACGATCCACCATCGGTTGTCCGGAGAACAGATCCGCCACCCACGGCTTGGCCAGGACAACGATCTCGGCGTCGGGGAAGCGGCGGTCCAGCCCCTCCAGGGTGGGCAGCGTGAGAACCGCATCCCCCACCCAGTTCACCTCCCGCACCAGGATTCTGCGAACCGTGCCCGGCCCTGCCTCCAGCACGCCGTCTCCGCCTTTCCCGTCCGGCCTTAGCAGGCTGCTGAAAAAGGCCCGTCTGTCGGGTACCCATCTGATGGGTGCCCAGCCTACGGCCGGGTACCCGCGCGCACCCGCGGCGCTGCGACGTACGCGCGAAGTTAGAGGACGACCGGCCGGTCTCCCCTAGCCCGTGGTGTGCGCGGCCTGTTTTCCTCCGTCGCCGACCGCCTGGCCGGGGCCAGCCGCGGGTCGAGGGGCAGGGATGTCTTCCAGCGTCGATGCACCCAGAACCACTGTTCGGGATGCTGGCGGATGAGCGCCTCGATGGCTTCCGTGAAGCGGGCCGTGTTCTCCACCAGGTCGGCCTTGAAATCCCCGCCGCGCGCCAGCGGGATCTCCTCCCCGATCCGGATGCGGTAGCGGCCTCGGCCCTCCCGGTTGATGGCCACCGGCAGGACCGCGGCGCGGGACCGCATAGCGATCAGGGCGGGCCCCGACATCGTCGAGGCGGGCCGCCCGAAGAAGGGCACCACCACCCCTTCGTTCTCGCTGGCGTGCTGATCGATCAGAATCCCCACCGTCTCACCCCGCCGGAGGACCTGCAGGATGGCCGAGACGGCATCCCGCTTGCGGATCACCCGGTTCCCTCCGCGCTCGCGGAGGGCCGTGAGCAGATCGTCCAGCCGCGGATTGTCGAGCGGACGGGCCACGACGTGAATGGGCTCGAATTGCAACGTGGCGGCCAGGGGCAAAATCTCCCAAGGGCCCAGGTGCGCCGTGATCGCCAGGACCCCTCGCCCGCGCCGGCGCGCCTCGAGCAGCCGGTCCAACCCATCGAACGGAACGGCCTCCTCCCCGCCGGCCCGCAGCAGCCGATGGGATCGCGCCACGTCCACCGCCGTTTGCCCCAGGTTCTCGAACACGGCCCGCGCCAGCACCCGGATCTCCGCGGGGTCCGTCCGCTCGGGGAAGGCCCGGAGCAGGTTTCCAACCGCCACGTCCCGATGGCGGCGATCCAGCCGAAAGGCCAGCCGGCCGGCTCCCCCGCCCAGCGCATAGGCCGCCGCCTCCGGCAGGACCGCGAAGAATTTCCCCAGGCAGATCATCGCCGCCCACTCCGCCAGGACAGCCGGACTCCAGCGCGACGGCTCAGCCACGGCACCCTCAGCTGACGGAGACGCCGAGGAGGCGGGACAGCTCCGCCCCGCCCTCCACGATCTCCAGATCGATTCCCACCGCCCCGATCGGAACGAGCCCCGGCAGCTGCCCGCCCAGCCGGACCGCGTCCTTCTCGGTCGTCAGGACCCATTCCGCGCCAGCCGCCCGTGCCTCTTCCTGCACGCTGGAAAGCTCGCCCACGGTGTACGGGTGGTGGTCGGGAAAGGCCCGGGACCCGGCGATGCGGCCGCCCAGCTCTCGCAGCGTCCCGAGGAAGCTTTCGGCGTTGGCGATGCCGCTCATCGCGAACACCCGCGCGCCCTTCAGCACGGACGGCTCCAGGCCGCGCCCCGATCTGAGGTCGGTCAGGCGCCCCGGCCGGTGCACTGCGCAGCCCACGGGGAGGTCCGGCGCCAGTGACGCGATCCGCAGCCGCAGGTCATGCAGACCCCCGGCCTGGTCCACCCGGGTCACCAGCACCGCCTGGGCCCTGCGCAGCCCGCGCGCCGGTTCGCGCAGCCGCCCCCGCGGCAACAGGAAGCTCAGACCGAACGGGTCGGTCGCATCCAGCAGGACCACGTCCACGTCCCGCTGCAGCCGCCGGTGCTGGAATCCGTCGTCCAGGAGGAGCACCTCCGCGCCAAACCGCTCGATCGCCAGGCGGCCGGCCTGGACCCGGTCTCCGCCCACGATGACCGGAACCTCCGGCAGCCGCCGCGCCAGGAGCACGGCCTCGTCGCCGGCCTCCCGCCAGCCCAGCCGCACTGTCCGGCCGTCGGACACCACGTCGATGCCCGTCCCACCCCCCCGCCCGTACCCGCGGAGCAGGATGGCCGGCCGCACGCCCGCCTCCACGAGGCGCCGCGCGAGGAGCATGGTCGCGGGTGTCTTGCCGGTGCCCCCCGTAGTCAGATTCCCGATGCAGATCACCCGGCACGGAAGGCGATGGCCGCGAAGGAGACCGCTGTTGTACGCGGCATTGCGCAGTCCGACCGCCGCGCCGTAGCCGGCGGCCGCCACGACCAGGAAGCCGCGCGCGGCCCGCTGGCCCATCGTGGGGGCCGGGGATGCCACCGCCTGCTGAACCCGATCGAGAAGCCACGCCGGCACGCTCATAGAAGATCGCCCACCACGTCCGCGGTCCGCCGGGTGGCGCCTCGATGGCTCTCCACGATGGCCCGGCCGGCCCGCCCCATGCGGTCCGCCCGGGCCGGGTCGTCCAGCAGCGCCTCCAGCTGGCTCTGCAACGCCGCCGCGCCTCCTACCTCGACCGCCGCGCCGTGCGCCTGGAAGGCGTCCCGGATCTGGGCGAAATTCCCCATGTAGGGGCCGTGGATCACGGGGCGGGCGACGGCCGCCGGCTCCAGGATGTTCTGCCCCCCGTGCGGGATCAGGCTCCCCCCGATGAAGACGACGCTGGCCGCCCCGTACAGGCCCGCCAGCTCGCCCATGGTGTCCAGCAGGATCACGGCGCCCGCCTGGCATCCGGCGCCCGGTAATCCGCTCCGCCTCACCACGGAAAGTCCCATGCGGCGCGCCAGCCGCTCCACCTCTTCCAGCCGCTCGGGATGCCGCGGGGCCAGCAGGAGGCAGAGATCCGGCCGCCCGGCCCGCGTCGCGCCGAAGGCGGTCAGCACCGCCTCTTCCTCTCCCCGGTGCGTGCTGCCCGCAACCACCAGGCGGCACTCGGGAGGCAGGCCCAGGCCGGCGCGGACTGAGGCCGCATCCGGCTTTCCCTCCAGCGTGGGAAGGTCGTACTTCAGATTGCCCACCACCCGCACCCGCTCGGCGGGCGCCCCCAGAGCCAGGATGCGCTCCGCATCCTCCTGGCTTTGCATGCAGAAGACCCGGACATCCCGCAGGACCCGGCCGAACCAGCGCCGGACCGCGCGGTATCGCGGAAAGGAGCGGGGCGAGATGCGCCCGTTGATAACCACCACCGGAATTCCCCGCGCCGCGCAGGCTGCCAGGAAATTCGGCCACAACTCGGTCTCCGTCAGCAGGACCAGGCGCGGCCGCACCCGATCCAGGGCCGACCCCACCGCCCAGCCGAAGTCCAGCGGGAAAAAGAGAAAGCGGGCGGCCGGCAGCCGCTGCTCGGCCACCGCGCGGCCGGTCTCGGTCACGGTCGAGGCCAAGAGCGGCACGTCCGGGCGTCGGGCCGCAAGCTCGCGGGCCAGCGGGGCGGCCGCCATCACCTCGCCAACCGAGACCGTATGGAGCCAGAGGGGCGGCACCGCACCCTCCCAGGGGGCCATCCGCCCCAACCGCTCGCCCAGCCCCCGGCGATACTTGCCACGCACGAGGGCCTGGGCGGCAAAGGCCGGCAGCCCCGCCAGGTAAAACAGGCTCAGCCCCACGCTGTACAGCCAGTACATCCGGATCTCCCCTGCGAACGCGCATGCAGCATGGCGCATGGCGCGAAGACCAGGGACCCAGCCCTCAAGGCACCTGGCTGTCTGCCCTCCGCCCTATGCCCTATGCTCCGTGCTCCCCCTCGCCCCCCTGTTATCCTTTGCGACCTCTGCGTGCTTTGCGTGAAAACATTCCGAGTCTCACGCAAAGATCACCATTACCAGTATGCAGTAGGCAGAGGTCAGAAGTCAGGGGGCAGAAGTCAGCCTCCAGCCAAAACTGTTCTACTTTGCGACCTTTGCGGCTTGGCGTGAGGTGCCTGCTCTTGCCTTCTCGTGCGCTCGTACGCTCTTGTTCTTTCGCCCCTGCTCCCCCTCTCCCCCTCTCCCCGGCTCCCTTCCGCCTACCCGCCCCTGGCCAGCCAGTCCGCTTGCGCCGTCAGCGCGTCCAGCCGCTCCGCGACCAGCCCTTGAAACCGCTCGTGCTCCGGGTCGGTGATCTCGGAGGGCACATAGATCGGCTCCCCCCACGCGTACACCCCCCGGGCAAAGGGATGCGGGACCAGGAACTCATCCCAGCTGTTCAATAGGGTCCGCGGCCAGGCGCCGAAGGACACCGGCAGAATCGCCATCCCGGAAAGGCGCGACAGCTCAACAACGCCGGACTTCACGCGCCGCCGCGGCCCCTTGGGCCCGTCGGGCGTGATGGCCACATTCGACTCACTGCGCAGAACCTGGACGAGCCGGCGAAAGGCGCGGGCACCGCCCCGCGTGGCCGATCCCCGGACCACCGAGAATCCCAGCCGACCCGCAATCCTGGCGATGTACTCGCCGTCCCGGTGCTGGCTGATCAGAATGGCGGCAGACTGGCTGCGATACGCGAACGGCATCATGAGCAGCCGCCCGTGCCAGAAAGTGACGATGACCCGCTCGCCCCTGGCCCAGCACGCCTCGGGGTGCTCGCGGCCGATATCACGCCGCCTGATCGCGGCGTATCCCAGCCGCATCAGGGCGCAGGCAACGGGGGGCGCGACGGAAAGACTGAGGTTCCAGTCCCGGGGGGACAAAATGCGGGCGCGCATGGCGGAGGGCCCGCTCACGACGCCGGGAGCAGGGCCAGGACCTCGCGGGCGGCGCGCTCGGCCGCGCCGCCCGATCCCAGCCGGCGCCGGACGTCTTCCAAGGCCGCCCGCATTCGATCCTGCCGCTCCGACGAGTTCAGGATATCCAGGGCAGTCGCCGCCAGGCGCTCCGGCGTGGCTGCGAACTGGATCAGCTCCGGCACAATGGGCCCGCCCGCCACCAGGTTGGGCAGCCCGATGAAGCGGACCCGGATCAGCAGGCGTGCCAGGATCCAGGATAGGAGTCCCACCCGGTACGTGACGATCATGGGGGTGCCGAGGATCGCCGCCTCCAGGGTCACGGTGCCCGAGACCGCCAGGACCAGGTCCGAGGCGCGAATCACCTCGGCTGTTTGCCCTCGGACGACCGTCACGGGGAGGTCCAGGCCGCGCGAGGCCTCCTCCACCTTTCCGGGGGCCAGTGTCGAGGCAGCGCCCAGCAGGACCCGGATCTCCGGCCGGGCTTTCCGCAGGCACGCCGCCCCCTGGAGCAGTAGCGGAAGGTGTCGTCGAAATTCGGCCTGGCGGCTTCCGGGCAAGAGGCCCAGGACGGGCGTCCGGTCAGGGATGCCGAGCGCCCGGCGGCAGGACTGGCGCGGCGGAACATCGGCCAGGGTATCCAGAAGCGGGTGGCCCACGAAACAGACATCCACGCCGGCTTCCCGATACAGGGGCTCCTCAAACGGAAACAGCACCAGCATCTTGCGCACCAGCCGGCGGATCGTGCGGATCCGTCCTCGCCTCCAGGCCCAGACCTGCGGACTGATAAAGTAGCAGACGGGGATGCCGAGCCGGCGGGCCGTGCGGGCCAGGAGGAGATTGAAGTCCGGAAAATCGATGCAGATCAGAAGGGCCGGCCGGGCCGCCGCCAGATGCCGTCGCAGCGTCCGGAGGGCCGTCCGGAGCTGCCGCCGTTTCTCCCACAGCTCCGTGAGCCCCACCACGGCGGTGTCGCCGGCATCGGCCAGCAGGTGAACGCCGGCCGCCTGCATCTGCGAGCCGCCCATTCCGGCCAGGACAAGGCCCGGATCCAGGCGACGCAGCGCCTCGGCCAGCCGCCCCCCGTGGAGGTCCCCGGATGCTTCCCCGGCCACCAGCACGATCCGCCTGCCCGCCGGGCCGCGCTCTCCGCTCCCCGCGGCCCGTGCCGTGTTGGGGGTTCGATATTCGAGGTTCGAGGTTCGAGGTTTCACGTTTGAACTTCGCGGTTCGCGCGTCGCGGTTCTATGTTCGAGGTTCGAGGTTTGAAAACCGACAACATCGAACCGCAGCACCTAGAACCGCCATTCCCATCACAGCCGCGCGATGATCTGGCTGGCTACCGCTACCGCCTCCCGGCCCGCCTCGCCCGAGACCAGCGGCGGGCGCCGCGTCCGGACGCTGTCCACGAACTCCACCAGCTCTTGGCGCAACGGCTCCACCCGTTCCACGGGGACCTCGATCCGGGTCAGATGGGATGTCCCGGGGCCGTCGCCGGCCACTTGGCGGAAAAGGCTCAGCTCCTGGGCGGCGTAGTCCAGCACGAAGTAGGTGTCCCGCTGGAAGACCCGGATCTTGCGCAGGCGTTCGCCGGTGACGCGGCTGGCGGTGATATTGGCCACGCAGCCGGACGCGAATTCCAGGCGGGCGTTGGCGATGTCCACCCGGTCCGAGATGACCGGAACCCCCACGGCACTGACCGCCGTGACCGGCGATTTGACCAGCGTCAGCACGATGTCGATGTCGTGGATCATCAGATCCAGGACCACATCCACGTCCGTGCCGCGGCCCGGGAAGGGACCCATCCGGTGGACCTCGATGAATCCGGGATCCTGGACCTGCGTCACCAGGACTTGAAACGCCCCGTTGTACCGCTCGCTGTGACCGACCTGCAGGATCCGCCCGCCGGATTCTCGCCAGGGACACCAGGTCGTCGGCCTCGGCCAGCGTCCGCGTGATGGGCTTCTCCACCATCACGTCGCTCCCGGCCGCGAGAAAGTCCCGTGCGATCGGGTGATGGACTCCCGTGGGAACCGCCACGCTGACCGCGTCCACCCGCCCCAGCAGCTCCCGGTAGTCGGCGAGCGCCGGCACGTTGTACCGGCTTCCAGTCTCGCGCCGGCGGGCCTCGGAGGTGTCCACGACAGCAGTCAGCTCCACATCCGGCAGGTCGGCATAGATCCGGGCGTGGTGCTGCCCCAGGTGGCCCACCCCCACCACTGCCACTTTCACTGGCTGGCGCTGTTCGTCCATCGGCTGCCCATACACCGTCGAGCCCGCTCGGCCGCCGGGGTACCGGTGCTGCCGGACACCCCCGGTTGCCGCCGCGGCCCGTATCTTAGTCGGCCACCACGGCCAAGTCCAGCCGGTCCGCCTCGGCCACAAACTGCTCCCGGTCGATGAGGAGGGTGCGCCCCGCGTCCAGGGCCAGCGCCGTGGCGCTGGCCTCCCGCAGGGCGACCAGCGTGTCCGGCCCGACCGTGGGCAAATCGAAGCGAAGATCCTGGTCGGGACGCCCCACCTTGACGACAACCACCCCGCCTCGCCCCAGCTCGCCGCCGCGGCGCACGGCCGCGTCCGTTCCCTCCACCGATTCCACGGCCAGGATCGTCCCCTGCTTCAGGACCACCGTCTGCCCGATGCGCAGACTGGCCAGCTGCCGCGCCACCGTGCGCCCGAGGAGCATGTCCTTCTGCTCGCCCGGCAACGGCCCCCGCCGCGACAGCCGTCCGGGCCGGACCAGCAGGGGCCCCAGAAACGGCGGCGTCTCCAGGACGCGGATCCCCTCGGCGGCCAGCGCGGCCGCGATCGCCTCCAGGATGGTATCGCCGCGCAGATCGCGGGCGGCCAGCAGCACCTTTGCCCCCAGGAGGTCCGGGCGCACCTGGGAGAAGAGATGCGTGATCCGCACCTTCCCCAGCATCAGGGTTTCGACCGCCCCTTCGGCCTTGAGCGCGCGGACCACGGCCCCCAGCTGGCCCACCTGAACCCAGTGGATGGCGTCCACGTGCTCCGCCAGCGTGGGGTCGGTTTCCTCCCGCACCGCCACGGCGACGACCCGCCGGCCCTTGGCGCGCGCCTCGGCCGCGGCCACGAAGGGGAGGCGCCCGCCGCCGGCGATGATCCCCAGGCTCTCCATCGTCGTTTACTTGCTGACCCCGCGCCGGGATTGTTGGACGAAGTCGAGGAACCGCCTCACCTCCGGGCAGCCGCTGCCTTCCTGCTCGAGCTGGCTCAGGGCGTGGGAGGTGTTGAGGTCGGAGGCGAACACGAGGTGGTACGCATGCTTCAACGCATGAATGGTCTCGGCAGAGAATCCCTGACGCCGCAAGCCCACCAGGTTCAGCCCGTACGGCTTGGCTCGATTGCCCTGGGCCATCACGTACGGGGGAATATCCTGAAGCACGGCGGAGCACGCCCCCAGAAAGGCGAATTCTCCGACCCGGACGAACTGATGCACGCCGGTCATGCCCCCGATCAGGACGAAGCGCTCCAGCTCGACGTGGCCGGCCAGCGACGCCTGGTTGGCCATGATCACGTGCTCGCCCAGCCGGCAGTCATGCGCCACATGGACGTAGGCCATGAGGAAACAGTCGGGTCCCACGCTGGTCACGCCGTCGCCGCCGATGCTGGCCCGATGGACGGTGGCGAACTCCCGGATGATCGTCCGCTCGCCGATCGCGACCCGGGTCGGCTCGCCCCGGTACTTGAGGTCCTGCGGCGGCGCCCCGATGACCACATGGCTGCCGATCCGGCAGTCGGACCCGATCTCGCTGCGGCCTTCCAGAATGGTGTGACTACCGATGCTGGCTCCGGCCCCGACCCGGACCTCAGGACCGATAATCGCGTAGGGGCCGACCGTCACGTCGTCGGCCAGCTCCGCAGCCGGGTCCACCAGCGCGGCGGGATGCACGCTGCGCACGGGCACCCCCTCAGACCGCCAGCGGCATGGCGGGCTCCCCCCCGGGATTGCGATCCACCATGATCGAGCTGAGCTCGGCCTCGGCGGCGAGCTTGCCGTCCACGTAGGCACCGCCCTTCATGCGGCAGATCTGGCGACGCACCTGCAGGAACTCGACCTCGAAGCGAATCTGGTCCCCGGGGATGACCGGCCGGCGAAACCGCGCCCGGTCGATGCCGGTGAAGTACATGATCTTCTTCTCGGACTCCGCATTCAGACTCTTCATCAGGAGGAAGCCGCCCACCTGCGCCATGGCCTCGATGATCAGCACCCCCGGCATGATGGGATGGCCCGGAAAGTGACCGGTGAAGAAGGGCTCGTTGACGCTGACGTTCTTGATCCCCACCACCCGCTTCCCCAGCTCGATCTCCAGAATGCGGTCCACAAGGAGAAAGGGATACCGGTGCGGGAGGAATTCCTGAATCTCCTTTTGACCGAACATGGCGTGCTCCCCCGTCATTGCTCGATGTCCGATAGCCGCCGTTCCAGAGCGGCCAGACGCTCTTCCAGGGTCTGCAGGGCCCGTCGCAGCAGGGGCAGCCGCGCGAGTGCCGCCAGTTGCCGCTTGAACTCCGTGTGAGGCATCGCCGGCGACCCCAGGACGACCGACCCCTCCGGGATATCCTTGCTCACGCCCGACTGTGCGCCGACGATCACGTTGTCCCCGATGCTGACATGATCCACGATCCCGACCTGCCCCGCCAGGGTGACCCCGGAGCCGATCCGGGTGCTGCCCGAGATCCCCACCTGGGCCACGATGATGGAGTCCTGGCCGACCCGCACGTTGTGGGCGATTTGCACCAGGTTGTCGATCTTGGTGCCGCGACCGATGCGCGTCTCCCCCAGGGTGGCGCGGTCCACGGTCACGTTGGCCCCGATCTCCACGTCGTCCTCCACCACCACCCCGCCCACCTGTGGGATTTTCACGTGCTGCCGCCCGTCCCGCACGTAGCCGAAGCCGTCCGCCCCGAGGACGGTCCCGCTGTGAATCCGCACCCGGTCGCCCAGCCGGGTGCCCTCCCGCAAGGTCACCTGGGGAAAGATCCAGCACTCCCGGCCGATGCGGACGCCCGCCCCCACCCAGACCTGCCCTTCCAGCACCGACCCCGCCCCGACTTCGGCCCCGCCCCCTACCACGCAGAGCGGGCCCACCCAGGCCCGCTTGTCGATGCGGGCGGCGGCCGCCACCACAGCCGTCGGATGCACGCCGGGCGGCGGGACGGCCGAGGGGTGGAACAGCTGGAGGGCCCGGGCGAACGCCAGGTGGGGGTTGGCGGCGCGCAGGGCCGGCCGGTCCACCGCCGGCAGCCCCTCCGCCAGAATGACCGCCGCGGCCCGCGACTCGGCCAGGCGCGGGAGGTAGCGGGCCTCCGCCACCAGCGCCAGATCGCCGGGGCCGGCCTCCTCCAGGCCGCAGATGCCGGTGATTTCCGCCCCCGCGTCCCCCTCCAGCCGGCAGCTCAGCCGCTCGGCCACCTCGATGAGCCGCAACGTCCGCCCCCCTTCCGAAGGATCGCGTCCCCGGTCCCGGACTACTTCCCCTTGCCGTCGAAGCGCTTGATGATGTCCGCCGTCACATCGGTGGCGGGCGCCACGTAGATCACCCCGTTCTGGCGGGCCAGAATCATGCTGAACCCTTGATCGTTCCCATACTCCCGAATGGTGGCGAAGATCGACCGGGTGATCTCCATCTCCGCCTCCTGAACTCTCTTCTCGAAGTCGCGGCTGGAATCCTCGGCCGTTCGCTGGAGGTCCCGGACCTTCTTCTGAAGCTCGTCCGCCTTGTCCCGCTTGGCCTGATCGCTCAGCACCGCCCCCTGCTTTTCCAGATCCGCCTGCATCTTGGCCAGTGCCTGCTGCTGGGCGTCCAGGTCCCGCTGACGGGCCTGGCGCTCTTGCTCCAATTTCTGCCTGGCCGCGATCCCCCGCTGCGACTCGTCCAGGACCCGCTGAACGTCCACCACCCCGATGCGTAGCGGCTGGGCGGCGGCCGCCCAAACCGGCCCCGCCCACGCCAGGAGCCACCCACACATCGCCAAAGCCATGGCCGCACGGCCCCAGGAAAATGCCTTGCTCACGTTCGCTGCCTCCTGTGCTGCACGAATGATCGTGGATTCGACCCGGGTCGGTGCGCCGGCGGATCGCCCGGGACCCGCCGGGCGTCCGGTCTAGAAGCTGGTCCCAATATTGAAATCGACCACATTCGATCTCTCGCCCGGCAGGGGGGCCAGGTTGAATCCCCAGTCCACGCGGATGGGGCCCATTGGCGAGTTGAAGAGGAAGCCGACGCCGGCCGAGCGCTTGATCCGTCTCTTGTAGAACGCATCGAAGGTGTCCTGCTCGCCGTAGACGTTGCCGACGTTGAGGAACACCAGGCCTTTCAGTCGCAGCTTCTCGTTAATTGGGAACTGGATCTCGTTCTGCACGAAGCCCGCCTTGTCGCCCCCCATGGGGTTTCCGTTGACATCCTCGGGGCTCACGGTAAAGTTCCGGAAGCCCCGGATGCTGTCCATCCCGCCCAGCCAGAACCGCTCCTGCACCGGCAGGACGGATGTGCTGCCGAAGGGCTTGCCGTAGCCCAGGCTGAAATGCGTGTGCCAGACCAGTTTCCACCACACCGGCCGGTAATAGGAAATATCCAGGGTGTATTTCGTGAAGTTGTTATCGGCACCCAGGATGCCGCCGGCGTAGCTGGCCCCGCCGAGGATGTAGAGCCCGCTGGTCGGGTCGGTGGCGGAATCCCGGGTGTCCCGCACCAACTTGCCGGTGATGGCGCTGGTGTACGACACGCCGTTGTTTACCGCGGCCTGCTCCTGGATGATATAGGGCGCGTCGCTCGTCACGTCCTTGATCCGAATCCGCTCAAGGGCGTACGTCAGCGAGCCACCCACCCGCTCGAACAGATGGTGGCCCACCAGCAGAGAGCCCCCCTGGTTGCTCTGATTGAAATCTTGGTACACCTGGTAGTTCGTGTCGGTGGCCCAGGCCTGAGGCTCCACCAGAAAGTTCGTATCCCAGAAGTGAGGGTCGCTGTACACGAAGTTGAGACGGTTGGCATACTGCCCGATCTGCGCTCCGACGCTCGCGGACTTCCCCATGCCGAACAAATTCTTCTGGGAGATAGTGGCCATCCCAAGGACCCCGTCCACGGAGCTGAAGCCGGCACCAATGGTGAAGGCCCCGGTCGGCTTCTCCTTCAAGTCGACCGTGACGTCCACCAGATCCGCGGCTTCGGTCCGCTTGGTGTCCATCTTGACGTCTTCGAAGTACCCCATGCTCATCAGGTTGCGCTTGCTGGCGTTCAGCAGGGCGCTGTTGAAAACGTCCCCCTCCACCAGGAACAACTCCCGCCGGATGACCTTTTCCCGCGTCCGAACGTTCCCGTTGATCAGGATCCGGTGGATGAAGGCCTGCTGCCCCTCGGTAACCTCCAGCGAGATGTTCACTGTGGTGGTGGCCGTCTGGATGTCGGTCATCGGCGCCACATCCGCAAACAGGTAGCCCCGCTCGGAATACTTGTCGGTAACGGCGACCACATCCGTCTGCAGGGTCTCGCGGCTGAAGATCCCCCCGCTCTTGCTCTTCAGTAGCTTGCGGATGTCGGCCTCCGTGAACAGGCTGTTGCCTTTGATGCTGAGTGAGCCGATCCGGTACTGAGGCCCTTCCTGAAGCCGGATGACGATTTTCAGCTTCTTCCGCTTGCTGTCCACCAAGATCTTCGGGTCGTCGACCACGATGTCCAGATAGCCGTTGTCCAGATAGTAGGCTCGGATGCGATCGAGGTCCCGCCGCAACTCCTCCCGCTTCAGCGTGCCGCCGAAGAAGAACAGGTACACCGCAGAGGTCTCCATGTGGCTCTTGATGTCCTTGCTCTTCAGATGCTTGTTCCCCTCGATGACAATCTCGCCCACGTCGAACTTGGCCCCCTCCAAGACCTTGAAGGTCACCGAGACCTCTTCGGGCGAGACCCGCTCCTCCTCTCCCTCTACCCGCGCCTGGTAGTAGCCTTCGTCTTCGTAGTACAACCGGATCTTTTCGGCGTTCTTGGCCAGGGCGCCGGGCGGAACGATGGCGCCCTCGACCAGGTCGATCTTTGCCTTGATCTTCTCGGTACTGATCTTCTTGTTGCCTACGATATAAATGACCTGGATGCTGGGCTTCTCGTGGAGCTCGAAGATCAGCTTCAGCCCCCCCTCGAAGATGGCCGCCCGCACGATGATGTCCTCGAAGTAGCCCAGGCTGTACAGCGACTTGATGTCCTCCCGGATCAACTCGGGGGAGTACGGGTCGCCCACCCGCGTTTTGAGCTTGAACCGGACGGTGGCCTCCTCCACTTTGTGGGCGCCGACCACGTCGATTTGAGTGACGAGCGGCTGGTCCTGTGCCCAACCGGCGCCGGCGGGGGCCAGGAAGAGGAGGCAAGCGGCTAGAATGGATAGATGATAGCGTCGGAACAACGTCACGGGCTCTCGCGGCTCAGGTGCTGCTGGTCACAAACCGAGCGCTCCGTTTTCGTCCGGAATCCATCGGCATAAACGCCGAGGGACGTTACCACCATCCTTACGAAAAGCCAAGCACAAAGTGCCCCGGAAGGGGCACTTTGTATGGGAGGGAGAAAATGGAAGCTGCCCGGTCAGGGCGTGGCCTCCACCGGCTCGGCCGCCTCGAACACCAGGAGCGGACCTTCCCCCTTGCGGATGCGGACGGTCCCCCCCTCGCCGAATCGGCCCTTCAATACCTCCTCGGCCAGCGCGTCCTCGACGTGGCGCTGGATGGCCCGGCGCAGGGGGCGAGCCCCGTAATTGGGATCGAAGCCCTGCTGTATGAGGAACTCTTTCACCTCGTCCTCCACCAGCAGGTGCATCTGCTTCTCTTTGAGCTGATCCTCCAGGCGGCCAAGCAAGAGCCCGACGATCTGCCGCATGTGGTCCATGGTCAGCGGATGAAAGACGGTCACCTCGTCGATCCGGTTGATCAGCTCCGGATTGAAGGCGCGCTTCAGCTCGTTCATCACCGTCTCCCGCATCTTGTCGTAGGACTGGCCCTCGTCACCGGACTTGGCGAAGCCCAGGTTGGTGTGCAGCGTGAACTGCCGCGTGCCGATGTTGGAGGTCATGATCAGGATGGTGTTGCGGAAATCCACCACCCGCCCGTAGCTGTCGGTCAGCCGCCCGTCCTCCAGGATCTGCAACAGCAGGTTGAAGACCTCCGGGTGGGCCTTCTCGATCTCGTCCAGCAGGACCAGCGAGAACGGCCGCCGCCGCACCTTTTCGGTGAGCTGCCCGGAGTCGTCATAGCCGATGTAGCCGGGGGGGGCGCCGATCAGGCGCGAGGTCGAGAACCGCTCCATGTACTCCGACATGTCCACCCGGACCAGAGCGTCCTCGGTCCCGAACAGAAACTCCGCCAGGGCCTTGGCCAGCTCGGTCTTCCCCACGCCGGTGGGCCCCAGGAAGATGAAGGAGCCGACGGGCCGGTTGGGGTTCTTGACGCCGGCGCGCGACCGCCGGATGGCCCGGGCGACCGCCCTGATGGCCTCTTCTTGCCCCACCACGCGCTTGGCCAGCTCCGCCTCCATGCGCAGCAGCTTGGCCGATTCCGCCTCCTCCAGCTGCTGCAGGGGGATGCCGGTCCACTTGGCCACGACGTAGGCGATGTCCTCTTCGGTCACCACCGTCTTGGCCTTGGCGCGCTGCTCTTTCCAGTTGGCCTTGCGCTCTTCCAGCTCGGCCCGCAGTTTCCGCTCGGTGTCGCGCAGGCGGGCGGCCACCTCGAAGGCCTGGGTCCGGATGGCGTCCTCCTTCTGGACCCGCAGCCGCTCCACCTCGTTCTCCATGTCCCGCAGCTCTTGCGGCAGCATCATCCCCTTGAGCCGCGCCCGCGCCCCGGCCTCGTCGATCACGTCGATGGCCTTGTCGGGCAGGAAGCGGTCGGCGATGTAGCGCTGGCTGAGGCGCGCCGCGGCCACCGCCGCCTCGTCGGTGATGATGGCCTGGTGGTGGGCCTCGTAGCGGTCCTTGATCTCCCGCAGGATGCGGATGGTCTCGTCCACGCTGGGCGGCCCTACGTGGATGGCCTGAAAACGCCGCTCCAGCGCCCGGTCTTTCTCCACGTACTTGCGGTATTCATCCATGGTGGTGGCGCCGATGCACTGGAGCTCTCCCCGGGCCAGGGCGGGCTTCAGCATGTTGCTGGCATCGATGGCCCCTTCGGCCGCGCCGGCGCCCACCAGCGTATGCAGCTCGTCGATGAACATGATGACGTTGCTGGCCTGCTGGATCTCTTTCACCACCGCCTTGAGCCGCTCCTCGAACTGGCCGCGGTACTTGGTCCCCGCCACCATCCCCGCCAGATCCAGCTGCACCACCCGCTTGCGGAGCAGGGTCTCGGGGATGTTGCTGGCCACGATGCGGAGGGCCAGGCCCTCCACGATGGCCGTCTTGCCCACGCCCGCCTCGCCGATCAGGACCGGATTGTTCTTCTTCCGCCGGCTGAGGACCTGGATGACCCGCTCGATCTCGGCCTCCCGCCCGATCACCGGATCCAGCTTGTCCTGGCGGGCCAGGGCGGTCAGGTCCACCCCGAACTCGTCCAGGGCCGGCGTCCGCGTGGCGGTGGTCTGCCGGGTGGCCTGCTCGCCCAACAGCTCTTGCGCCTGCGCCTTGGCGGCCGCCACGCTCACCCCGAAGTCCCGCAGGACCAGCGAGGCGATGCCCTCCCCCTCCCGGATGAGGCCCAAGAGCAGGTGCTCGGTGCCGATGTAGTTATGGCCCAGCGAGCGCGCCTCGGAGATGGCGTACTCCAGCACCTTCTTGGCCTGCGGGGTGAACGGAATCTCGCCGGCCGGCGAGAACTCCGTGCCGACGGCCACGATCTTCTCGATCTCGGCCTTCACCGCGGAGACGCTGACATTCAGCTTCTTCAGGATGGCCACGGCCAGCCCGTCCCCCTCCCGGATGAGGCCCAAGAGCAGGTGCTCGGTGCCGACGAAGTTGTGCCCCAGGCGGATCGCCTCTTCGCGGGCGAGGATGATGACTTTCCTGGCGCGCTCGGTAAATCGCTCGAACATGTGCGGCTCCTCGTGAATCACACTCCGTGATTTCGCTGAACTCCCCGGACCCCGGCAAGAAAAACCGTCACCGCAGGCGGGTACCGCTGAGAGTATAGCTGACGAATCCGCCGCCGGAAAGGGGCAAATTCAAGGGTGAAAATTCGAAATTTGAATTTCGAAATTGAAAGGGCTCGGCCGAGCCGAAAAGGCGAATTTTCGACCGGGACTCAATCCACCATCCGGCCGTCCAGCATCCGCAGGATCCGATCGCTGCGCCGCGCCATCGCCTCGTTGTGGGTGACCACCACGCTGGTCAGCCGCCGCTCCCGGTTGAGCTGGCGCAGCAGCTCGAAGACCTCCTCCCCGCTCTTGCTGTCCAGATTGCCGGTGGGCTCGTCGGCCAAGAGCACCGCCGGCTCTCCCACCAGCGCGCGGGCGATGGCCACCCGCTGCTGCTCGCCTCCCGACAGCTCGCCCGGACGGTGCTTCAGGCGGCCGCCCAGGCCCACCCGGCTGAGCAGCGCCTCGGCCCGCATCCGAGCCTCCGCCGCCGGCCGGCGCCGGATGAGCAGGGGGAGCATGACGTTCTCCGCGGCGGTGAACTCCGGAAGCAGGTGGTGGAACTGAAAGACAAAGCCGACCTCCCGGTTGCGGAAGGCCGCCAGGGCCTGATCGCTCATCCCCGAGAGGGGCGTGTCGTTGAAGAAGATCTCCCCGCTGCTCGGCCGCTCCAGCGCCCCCAGGAGATGCAGCAGCGTGCTCTTCCCCACGCCCGACGGGCCCACGACGGCCACCAGCTCGCCGGGGGCCACCTGGAGGCTCACCCCCGTGAGGACGTCCAGCCACTCGCCGTCGCGGGCGAAGCGCTTGCACACGTTCCGGGCCGTGATTCCCTCGCTCATCTCGACGCCCGTCATTCGTACCGGATGGCCACCACCGGGTCCACGCCGGCGGCCTGCCGCGCCGGAAGGATCGTCGCCAGTACGCTGATGAGGAACGCCGTCACCGTGATGGCCACGACATCCGGCCAGAGGACGCGCGACGGCAGCTTATCCAGGAGATACACGTCCTGCGGGAAGGCCTGGAAGTGAAAGAGCCACTCGATCCCGGCCACGATGGGGTCCAGGTTGTGGGCGATGAGCAGCCCCGCCGCCAGGCCCAGCAGGGTGCCGGCGGCCCCGATGAAGACCCCCTGCACCACGAAGATGGCCATGATGCTGCGGGCGGTGGCCCCCATCGATTTCAGGATGGCGATCTCCTTCCGCTTCTGCATGACCAGCATGATGAGGGTGCTGACGATGCCGAAGGCCGCCACCAGAACGATCATGGTGAGGATGACGAACATGACGATCCGCTCCACCCTGAGCGCCGAGAAGAAGTTCCGGTTCAGCTCCATCCAGGTCCGGGTGAAGTAGGGAAAGGGCAGGCGGGCGCGGATGGCCTGGGCCACGGCGGGCGCGTTGTAGATATCCAGGATCCTGACCTCGATCCCCGTGACCGCCGAGCCCATGCGGAACAGCTGCTGGGCGTCCGGGATCCCGATCATGGCCAGCTTGGAGTCGAACTCGGCAAAGCCGATCTGGAAGACTCCCTGCACGGTGAACCGCCGCATCCGGGGGATCACTCCCAGGGGCGACAGGTCGCCCCCCAGGGGCAGTAGGACGTCCACGCTGCTGCCGACCCCCACACCCAGCGTGCTGGCCAGGAAGGAGCCCAGGATGATCCCGTCGGGCGGGAAGACCGGGTGCGGCTCGCGCATGGCGGCCAGTAGGGCCGGGCTGGCGCTCTTGAGCGTCTTCCGCAGATCCGTGGTATTCACGGCCGAGGCCAGGTCGATGCCGCGCAGGACGGAGCCTGCCGTGCGCCCGCCCGCCGTCAGCAGCACCTCGTTGTAGGTAAAGGGCGAGGCCGCGGTCACGCCGGGCACCTGCCGGACCGTTTTCAGGACCTCCCCCGGATCCTCGACCCCGTGCTCGCCGTAGCGCAGCACCCAGATGTGGGCGTTGGTTCCCAGGATCTTGCTGCGCAGGTCGAACTCGAAGCCGCTCATCACAGCCATGACCACAATGAGCGCCATCACCCCCACGGCCACCCCCGCCGTGGAGATCATGCTGATCACCGAGAGGGACCGCTGGCGCCGCCTGGCGCGGAGGTAGCGCAGGCTGATGAAGACTTCATAGGGAAGGGACCAGCGCATATTCTTGACGCCCGGATCGGGCAGACGCTCCACGTCATCAATGTAAAATTACAAACCGACAATGACAAACCGATCAACCGCCGGCATGGGCAATTGAAAATTGATAACGAACAACCGACAACCGCTCACCCGGAAGCCGCCTCCATTGGCCGGTTTTCCATTGTCAGTTGTCGGTTTTGCATTGTCCTTTGCTCGACCCTTCCCCTTCGTCCCCGCGGGTCTCGGGCCGCAGCAGCGGGAACAGGATCACGTCGCGGATGGAGGGGGAGTCGGTGAGCAGCATCACCAGGCGGTCGATGCCGATGCCCTCGCCGGCGGTGGGCGGCAGGCCGTACTCCAGCGCCCGCAGGAAGTCCTCGTCCATCAGGTGGGCCTCCTCGTCCCCCGCCGCCCGGGCCCGCACCTGGGCCTCGAACCGGCGCCGCTGCTCGCGGGGATCGTTCAGCTCGGTGTAGGCGTTGGCGATCTCCATGCCGGCCACGTACAGCTCGAAGCGCTGGACGTAGCGCGGATCGTCGGGCCGCGCCTTGGCCAGGGGGCTCAACTCGGCCGGGAAGTCGGTGACGAAGGTGGGCTGCTCGAGCCGGGCCTCGACCAGCGCCTCGAACAGCTCCACCAACAGCTTGGCCCATCCCCAGGCCGGGTCCACCGACACGGCGCGCGCGGCGGCGGCGGCCCGCAGCCCCTCGGCCGTCTCCACGGCCTCGGGCGCCAGGCCGGCCACCCGCACCAGCCCCTCCTCCACGGAAAGCCGCGGCCAGGGCGGCGTGAAGACGATGCGACGGCCCTGGTAGACGACCGCCTCCTCGCCCTGGACCGCCCGCACGACGCGAGGCAGCAGCTCTTCCGTGAGGGCCATCAGGTCCCGGTAATCGGCGTAGGCGTGGTAAAACTCCAGCATGGTGAACTCGGGGTTGTGGTGGGTGGAGACCCCCTCGTTGCGGAAGTTCCGGTTGATCTCGTAGACCCGCTCCAGGCCGCCCACCACGCAGCGCTTCAGGTGCAGCTCGGGCGCGATGCGGAGGTACAGCGTGAGGTCGAGGGCGTTGTGGTGGGTGACGAATGGCTTGGCCGTGGCGCCCCCCGGGATCGGCTGCATCATGGGGGTCTCGACCTCCAGGAAGCCCCGCTCGTCGAAGAAGCGGCGGATCTCGGCGATGATCCTGGCGCGCCGCCGGAACACCTCGGCCACTTCCGGGTTGGCGATGAGGTCCACGTACCGCTGCCGGTAGCGGACCTCCACGTCGGAGAGGCCGTGCCACTTGTCGGGCAACGGGCGCAGCGACTTGGCCAGCAGCCGCAAGGCGGCGGCCTGTACCGTCAGCTCCCCGGTCTTGGTGCGGAAGAGGCGTCCCTCCACCCCCAAAAAATCGCCGATGTCGATGCGCTTGAACAGCCGGTAATCGGCCTCCCCCACCGCGTCCAGGCGGACGTAGAGCTGGATGCGGCCGCTCCGGTCCTGAATGTGGGCGAAGGAGGCCTTGCCGTGCCCGCGCACGGAAAGCACGCGACCCCCCAGCCGGACGGGCGGGGCCTCCGCCAGGGCCGCCGCATCGGCCGCCCCGTACCGGGTCACCAGCTCGCCAATGGCATGGGAAACGGGAAAGGTGCTCGGGTAGGGGTCGATGCCCTCCTGCGCGAGCTCTTCCAGCTTCCCCAGGCGCTCGCGCAGGAACGCCGAAGAGTCTTCCACTCCGCCTCCAGTGCGTGCGAAAGGTTGGAAAAATGTTGAAAATCGCGGGCATTATAGGTGTGAGAGGCGGGAAGTGTCAAGCCGCGGGCGCCAGGGAGAGCGCCCGCCCCGCGACGCCGCCCGTCGAGAAAGCCGTCCACCGTCTGGTGAAGCCGGAGAGCCGGACCTTCAGCAAGATGACCGCGCGGTCCGCCCGCTCCCCACTCGCCGTTTCTTGCGCCACCCTGCGCCAAGACGCTGCCACATCGGCCAGCTTCTGCTTCCGCTGGTCGCCAAATGTCCGGAAATGACAATATTTTGTCTGTTTTTGACAAGATTTTTCGCTTGCACGGACTGGCGGGCTGCGATATAGGCAAAGAAGGCGCTCCTGCATGGGCAGGCAGCGCGCTCCGGCCTTCGACACCGGCGCTCGTACAGGAGGCCCCCGCCCATGTCGGATCCCGGATGGTGGAGAGTCCACCTTCTCCTCACGTGTCTCGCCGCGCCGCTGCCCATCCATCCGCCGCCCGCGGCTGCCCTCGAGCCGGCCCCGGCCGCCCGGGCCACCTGTGACCAGGACCACGGCGGCACCTGCCTCGTGCTGCGCCACCACTCCCTGCCTGCTGGGACGATCCTCGACTACGGCGACCGCCGCGTGGTCATCCGCAGCGTGCTGTCCCTGTCCTCCGGCCATGGCCCCGGCTCCCTCGCCCTCCGCACCACCGGAGATCTCGAGTTGGCGCGAGACGGTCGCCTCGACGTCCGGGCCGACGGGCCCCGCGGCAGCGACGGGGGCGCGCTGACGCTCACCGTCGGCGGGACCGCCACCCTGGAGGGCCAGATCGATCTGGACGGCGAGACGCGCCGGGGCAGCGGCGGCCACCTGACCCTCACGACAGGCGGCGCCCTCACGCTGAGTGCGGCCGCACGGATCACAGCGGATGGGGCCTCGGGAGGCACTGTGGAGCTTACGGCGGGCGGTGCCATCACCGTTGCCGGCGACATCACGGCGCAGGGAGATTCCAGCCTCGGGCAGGGCGGGACGATCCGGCTTGCCAGTGCGGGGGAGACGTCCGTCACCCGCCAGGCGCATCTCCGGGTGGATGGGGCCAGGCCGGGGAGCCTCGCCGCACGGGCGGGGGGATCTCTTGGCTGGGATGGGGAGCTGTCGGCCGAGGGCGCTCCGGCGCCGCCGGAACCTTCATGGCGTCCTTCTGCGGTTCGGCCGCATCGCTGGCCGGCCGCCTCGAGGCGGGAGGTGAGGACGGAGCGAACGGCGGCGCCCTCACGGTGCAGAGTCGCGGCCCACTGACGGTCAGCGGACGGTTGGAAGCGTCGGGCAACGGCCATGGCGCCCGAGGCGGAACGATCCGGCTCGCGGCCGCGGCCGGGCTCGCCTTCACTCGGGACGCCCGCCTGGAGGCCGAGGGCCACCCCGATGGGACGATCAGCCTGGCGGCCCCGGATCCGCCGGAACCGGGCCGCGCCCGATTCGATCCGCCCTACCGCAGCGTCCCGCTCGGTCCCGTCTGCGGCATCAGCCCGCTGCAGGTGCCTCGGTCGCATCACACCGCGACCCTCCTTCGCGACGGCACTCTTCTCCTCGTGGGTGGACGCGACGCGACCGGTCCCCTGGATGCCATCGAGCGGTACTCACCGACCAGCAGGGCGTTCACGGCGCTCAACGTCTTCCTCTCCACCCCGCGGGAAGACCACTCGGCGACGCTCCTCCCCGACGGCCGGATCCTGCTCTTGGGCGGCCGGAGCCCGGCCGGCTCCCTGCTGGATTCCGGCGAGCTGTTCGATCCCACGCGGCAGGCCGTCACCGCGCTCGGCGTGCGGCTCCCCGCACCCCGGGCCGACCACACGGCGACCCTCCTCCTGGACGGGACAGTCCTGATCGCCGGCGGCACGGATGGTACCCGTGTGCTGGATTCCACCCTTCGCTTCGACCCAGCCGCGCAAACCATTTCTCCGCTCTCGGCGCGGCTCTCCATTCCTCGTCGGGGACACACCGCCACCCTTCTGCCGGACGGGCGCGTCCTGCTGGTCGGAGGATCGGGGACTGCCGGCCCTCCGCTGGATTCCGCGGAGCTGTTCGACCCGGCGACGGGCACGTTCGCGACCCTGGCAGCCGCCCACCCGTCGCAGGGTCACCTGGCCACGGCGCGTGTGGGGCACGCCGCCACGCTTCTCCCCGACGGCACCGTCCTGGTACTCGGCGGGACGGGGAAGGGCACGACCAGCTTGGCGAGCGGCGAGCTGATCGAGCCGGCAAGCGGGACGGTCTCGCCCGCCTCCACCGAGCTCCTCCGCGCGCGACAGGACCATACGGCCACGCTTTTGGGGGACGGCTCGCTCCTCATCACGGGCGGTGTCGGATCGGGTCCCCTCGGGACGGCCGAGCGCCTGACGTTGGATCGCCTCGATCAGTCCGCGCCCCGCGTGCGCGATGTGCAGCCGCCCGACCTGGCCACGGACGTTCCAGCGGACAGCCGGGTGGCCGTCCGCTTCTCCGAGCCGATCAATCCGGCAACCCTCACGCCGGTCTCGGGCCAGCTGTTCGACCCGACCACCATGCAGCCACTGGATGCCAACCTGGCTGTTGCCGAGGGAGGGCTCCTGGGCTTCTTCAGCCCGGCCGCGCTCCTATCCGCAGGTAGGATCTACGAGGTCCGGCTCAGTACCGCCATCCAGGATACCGGCGGGAATCCACTCATCCCCTTCACCAGCACCTTCTCCGTGCGGGCCCCGCCCCAGGCCCTCAGGCTTATCCCGGAGACGTACTCCCTCTCGACGGGCCAGACCGCAGTCTTCACCGTCCAACTCCCCGCCCCCGCGCCCGGGGACGTCCTGATCACTCTGGAGAGTGCCGACGCCGCCATTGCCACGCTGCCCGGCAGCGTCACGATTCAGCGCGGCATGTCGGAGGCGGCCGTGCAGGTCGCCGCCCGGGCCCCCGGAACCGTGAACCTCACTGCCAGTGCGACCGGGTACCTTCCCGCGAACAGCATCCTCAGCGTGAGCGCGGCCACCCTCACCGGCCTCGGCCTCGGCCCGAGCAATCCCACCCTCGTCGGGGGACAGGCACTCCATTTCTCTGCCACCGGCACGCGCAGCGACGGAACGATTCTGGATCTGACCGGCGCCGTGAGCTGGACGAGCGGGGCTCCCCTGGTGGCCGGTGTCTCGGCCACAGGGCTCGTGACCGCAGTCAGCCCCGGGACGACCACCATTACCGCAACGTACCCTGGGGGACTTCTCGCTGTCACGAGCCTTACCGTCCTGCCGCCCCCGCCCGTCCTCACCGGCCTCGAGCCGGCCACCCTGGCGATCAGCCCGGAGCATACGGGCACACTCACGGTCACCATCGGGGCTGTTCAGTCCCGGGATACCGTTGTCAGTCTCGCCAGCAGCGAGCCGCTCATGGCGGCGGTCCCCGCCATCGTGACTATTCCCGCGGGCGCACTGAGCGCGAGCGTTTCCGTGACCGGGCGCCTCCCGGGAACCGTCACTGTCACGGCCAGCCTTTCCGCCAGCCACGTGGAGAGCACCGTGGTTGTGAGCCGCGCGGCGCCGCCGCTCGCCGGCCTCCTCCCGTACGTGCTCCGCCTGGCGCCGGGCGCTTCCGGCCGGCTCACGGTCTCTCTCGGCGAGACCCCGGGCGGCGAGACCCGTCTGGCGGTCACTTCGAGCGCCCCCGGCGTCGTGGCAGCTCCGCCGGGCGGAATCGTCACGATTCCAGCAGGGCAGCGCAACCAGACGTTCGCTGTCACCGCAGTCGGACCCGGCCAGGCAACCATCACCGCCTCGCTCAACGGCAGAACGGCGCAGGCCGAGGCGGTCGTGACCGCCGCACCCCCTGCGGTCGTGAGCCTGGAGCCGCCCATCCTGTCCATCGCCGAGGGGGGCAGCGGCTTCTTCACGCTGACCATCGACGCCGCCCAACCCACGGACACGGAGGTCACGCTCGCCTCCGGCGATCCTCTGTGGGTGGAAGTCCCCGAGTCCATCACCATTCCCGCCAATTCATCCTCTGTCATCGTCCCGGTTACGGGAAACATCGCCAGCACGGTGATCGTCGAGGCCGCCCTCAATCAGAACACGATTGTGGCAGCCGTCATGGTGGATTGGACCCTCCCGCGACTCCAGGCGGTGACCTGTCCGGCTGCCGTTGCCGTGGGGGCCACCGGGCAGTGTCGTGCGACCATCCACCCTGCACAGCTCATGGAGACCGAGGTGCACCTGGCCGCAGCGGTGCCCGGCGTGCTCGCCCTGCCGGACACGATCCACGTCCCCGCAAACACGGTCGAGGCCGCCTTCGATATCGTCGGAGTCGGCAGCGGCAGCACGGAGATCGCAGCCGGTCCGGTCACCGCGACCAAACAAGATGTCACCGTCCAGGTGGTAGCTCCGGGCCCGACGCTCGCAAACCTCCAGCCCGCCCCGATGGCGCTGGCGCCGGGCGTCACGACCCTCCTCACAGTCACCCTGAACGCGGCGCAGCCGACCGATACGCTTGTACCGCTGGAAAGCAGCACCGCGGGAGTCGTCCGCGTGCCGACCGGCGTCACCGTCCCGGCCGGCAGTCTCACGGCCGCGATTCCGGTGACGGGCCTGGCCGTCGGGACCACCACGGTGACCCTCGGGCCCCTGAACGGAACGCAGGCCGAGGGCTCCGTGACGGTGACGGAGGCCCTCCCCACGCTGGCCGAGGTTTCGGCGGAGACAGTCACCGTGATCGAGGGAGAGGCCGTGCCGCTGACGGTCACTCTCAGCGCCGCCCAGCCGGAGCCGACGGTGATCAACCTGGCAACCAGCGATGCGGACACGGTGGGGGTGCCTGCAACCGTCACGATCCCCGCGGGCGACCTGAGCGCTCCCCTTCCCGTCCTGGCGTGGATGTCCGGGGGAGCCAACGTGGCGATTGGGCCCCTGAGCGGCTCGAGCCAGGAGGTCGACGTCACCGTCGACCCGTGGGAGCTGCTCTCGCTGGCGGTCTCGCCGGCGGCGGCAACAATCGCCGTCGGCGAAAGCCATCAGTTCATGGTGCAGGGGATCTACAACGACGGGACGATCGAGGACGACACCTGGTACGTGACCTGGGTTTCCGCCGAAAGAGACGTGGCCCGGATCCACACGTGGCCTAGCGCGGATCCCGGCATGGCCACGGCGCTCTCACCCGGCGCAACCACCATCACAGCTGTCGATGACTATTCGGAGATGACCACAACCGCAATACTCACCGTGACGTCCTCGGTGGTCACCAGCCTCGCGCTCACGCCGCTGGTGCCCGTCCGGGCGGTGGGAGAATCGGTTGCGTTCCGGGTTATTGGCACGTTCACGGACGGGCGGACCGAGGATCTCACGGTGACGGTCGTCTGGACCAGCAGCGACCCGGCGGTGGCGATCATTGCTTCCCCCGGCGGCCTCGCCACGGCCATAGCACCCGGCACCAGCACGATCACGGCCACGTATCCCGACGGGCCCAGTGCTAGCACCAGTGTAACCGTAGAGGTCCTGGCCCCTGCCGTCGACAGCCTGATTCCGAGCAGGGGACGACCCGGCATGTTGGTAAGCCTAGTCGGCCGTAACCTGGGGGCGACCAGCGATGTGCGCTTCAACGGGACACCAGCGACGTTCACCGTCCAGTCCATCACGCAGGTGAACGCCACGGTTCCCGCCGAGACCACCAGCGGCCCGGTCACGGTAACGACTCAAAGCGGAACGGCCACCTCCTCGGTCAACTTCATCGTAACCGGGATGCCGAAAGTGGCCGTCACGAGCCCTGCCGATGGGGCTTCCCTCACGGGGGACAGCGTGCAGGTGCGCGGGAGCGTCACGACCGACACGGAGGAGGTGGGGGTCGTGGTGAACGGGCTCGCCGCGCAGGTGAATGGCGGCGAATGGGTGGCGACCGTGCCGCTTCAGGTCGGCTCCAATGTGCTGACGGCCACCGCCACGGACGCCACAAGCGCCCAGGTCACGGCCAGCGTGACGGTTACGGTGGAGGATGCAACGACACCCTAATCTCCGGCTAAGCGGTGGCCAGCCGGGCGATCTTGCGCCGCGCCCGGACGAGCAAGGCGTGCTGCAGGGCGCCCGAGAGCCGCAAGAGCGTCCGTCGGGCATGCGCGACGACCTTCCCGACGGTGTTGAACAGCAGGAACCGGAGACGCTTCGGCCGGGCGGTCCGGAGATCTCCGGGTAAGGTCAACCGCTTGAGCGCGGTGAGCAGGTTGTAGGTGAGCACGTTCAGCCGGAACCAGGCGGCGTTCGCCCCGAACTTCCCACTGGGCAGCGCGGCGGCCGCCAGCTCGGTCTTGAGGACGTGATGGGTGTGCTCGATGGTCCCTGCTTTCTCCCGGTGCCACCGGAGGATCGTGAGCCCATCCTCCGGCCGATTGGTGACCACGGCGAAGTACTGCACGCTACTCCCGTCGGCGAAGAGGCTCCCCTGGCGTCGCTGGATACGCACCGCGAGGTAGCGGCGAACGCACGGCCGCGCCTTCCGGTGATCGCCATCCTCGGGGACGTAGGGGACTTCGGCCCAGGCCCGGATCGCCTCGGGCTCCTCCCGCTCGAGCTGCCAGGCGGCCGCGGGGAGGCGCCGGATCTCGGCCTGGAGCTGCGCGGACATATCGGCGCTAATCGCGTAGGCGATTTTCTTCTCCTCGCACCAGCGGAGGACCTCCGTCTCGTAGAGGGCGCTGTCGGCCCGCAGGGAGATGCGGTCCACGCCCTGGGGCAAGTTGGCCACCGCCTGTTCGAGGACGCGCACGTTGCCGCACCCGGCGGGCACCTGGCCATCGCGGAACTGGTCGTGCACGATGACATCGTGCTCGGCCCAGAGGACCACGACGGGCTGGTAGCCCCGGGTCCCGTCGTAGGCCACGGTCGCCGCGTCCTTGTGGCTCTCGACGAGCGTCGCGTCCACATCCAGGGTGGCCGTCGCCGCCCGGGCCCCGCGCTGGACGCCCGCGACCAGCGTCCGGTTCGCCTGTCCGAGGCCCGCCAAGGGGGCGGACTCCAGGGGGACCGTGGCCGCGGGCCCGGCCACCCAGAGCGGCCCGTCCTCCACGTGGAAGGCCTCGAGGAAGTCCCGGACCGTGGTCGCGGCCGGCAGGGGGTAGCCGAGCAGCGTGGCCAGGGCCTGATCCTCCCGGAGCGTCGTGAGGTCCTGGCAGCGGTCCCCGCCGCTCGTCCACAACGCGACGAGACTCTCCACGAGCTGCGAGGGGGGTAATCCGCGCTGCCGCTGCTTGACCGCAACGTGGGTGTCGACGGCCTGGGCCACCCCGAGCTGGCGGAACAGCTCGATCACGAGCGGGACCCCGGCCCGGCCCGTGACCAGCGTGGGGTCGATCGCGTCATCGATCTCGAACGGCAACCGGGGCGAGGTGTCGGGCATCGCTCTCCTCCTTGTGGTGTTTGCACCCACTGGGTGAAACCAAGCAAGGCCGATGCCAACCCCGCGGGCCGCGCGCACTGCGGGCCGCTGCGTGATTCGCGATCCCCCTCAACTTCTTAGCCGGAGATTAGGGCGACACCGGTTCTCTTGCTCCGGGCCCTGCCGGACAGCGGGGTCGCCCCTCTCACCATCCGCTGGCAGGTCACGAGCCGGACGGCGCGCCCGATTATCCGGTACGAACTCGACGCGAACGGGACCGGCGCCTTCGGGACGCCGGTGGCCACGTTGGACGGCGTGCAGACAACGTACACGATGCCGGGGTTCGTGCACCCGATCCTCCGCGCCACCGACGACCAGGGGACGGTGTACACGGTGACAACAGTCGTCCAGGTGCTGGATCCCACGGCGACCGAGGTGGTGCTCCGAACCCGGTGGCGGGCGATCAAGGACGCTTTGCGGCACGGCGACATCCCCCATGCGCTTGGCGAGGTCTTCCCGGCGTCCCGCACCCGGTACCAGGCCATCTTCCAGGCGGTGCTCCCCGATCTCCCCGACATCGATAGCATCTTGACCGACATACGACTCATCGAAGTTCGAGGGAACGAGGCAATCTGTGAAATGCTGCGAACGGACAACGGCGTCACCAAGTCGTTCGAGATCCGGTTCCGCAAAGACGAGGACGGAATATGGCGATTATGGATGTTTTGAAGAAGCCAGGACGAACGCGGTTGGCTCGGCTCGGGCGGCTCCTAGTGATCGCGCTGCTGATCGTCCCTGCCACAGCCTGTGCCACGAACAGCCACTGGCCCCCGCTCACCTCGCAGGTGGTGGACGCGGAGACGGGGCAGCCCCTGGAGGGAGCTGTAGTCCTCGCGTACTGGATGCGGTACGAGGCCACCTTGGCTGGTTGGGGGGGTGGTGGATTTTACGACGCCGAGGAGACCGTGACGGGGCCGGACGGCCGTTACAGTATCCGACCCCGCTTCACGTACACGATCCCCGGGGTCACCGAGGTGCGCGGCCCCGAACTGGTCATCTTCAAGTCTGGCTACGGGCCGTGGCAACGGCGGCCGAGCGGGGACACGGAATTGATGGCCCTCCCGCCAGCAAAAACGCCCGCGGAACGGTTAGAGGCATTGCGCGCGACGAATGATCCCGGGGACGTACCACCGGCTTACAAGAGGCTCCTCCAGGAAGCCATCAGGCAAGAGCGAGAGTATCTCTGGCCGAAATGAGGTGAAGGGATGAAGCCAGGGTGTTTTGGGGTCTGGCTGGTGCTGCTCTTTGGCATTGTTCCGGCGGTTAACGCATACGATCGACTAAGCCACGAATTGATCACCCAACGGTCGGTCTCCATATCCGTGCTCAATAAAGTACTTGTAGCTCAACTGGGCTTACAGAAGGGGATCGATGAGAAGTTCCTAGGGACCATCATCCCTGGACCGCGCAGTGTCCAGCAACTCCTCGGGGATGGGGCTAACAGGGAGGATGTCCCGGATGTGCGCTGTCTCAACCATTTCCACAATCCGCTCTTGCCATGGGAGGATGCCGGTCTCCGGGTGCTCGGCGGCCAGCGTGGTCAATCCTCCGTTCTCTGGCAGCAGAACACGGCCCAGGATCCCAGCGGACAGGCGGGTGTGAACGGCGGGCAGTGGGCCTGGCGCGACGCGCGAGCCCGGTACCACACCGCACTCACAGGAATTGCAGAGAGCGGCGGAACGCAAATCGCGCTGAGCAAAGACCAGGGGACCAGGCGCTCGCCGCAACCTTCGAGACCCTCGGCCATGTGGCGCACCTGGTGCAGGATGCAACGGTGCCCGCCCACGTGCGCAACGACGCACATCCCCTTTACGAGGGTTACGAGAGCTGGGTGGAAAAAGTACGGGAGCTCACGCGCACGGTACCATCTCTCAATGATGTTCCCAAGATCCCGACCATCGAATTCAGCGCCACGGGTCAAAGCCAGGCGCCCTCCCCAATCGCCCGCCTGATCGACGCCAATGTGTACAGTGGCTCTAATGCACAGGTCCTCGAGAGAATCGGCCTCGGCGCATCTGAGTACACCAATGGCAATTTCTTCAGCGGCGATACCATCTGCAAGGGCTTTCCGCTCCCCCGTTGTCCCCGGCCCCCGCTCACCGCAATAGAGGAGGGCGTCGGAACCTCCTCTAAACGCAATTACTACTCGAAACAGGGCGAGGGGGAAACAATTCACCACTTCGTGGCGGAGGGTACGTTCCGCGAGAAAGTGATCAATCGGACCCTCCTCGAGGCAGCGCCCGGTTACGTGCTGGATGATCGGGTATACGAGGAGTACGCGACGCACCTTATTCCGCGAGCGGTGGGATACTCCGCCGCCCTCCTCGACTACTTCTTCCGCGCCGGGGAGTTCGATTTCTTCATCGAGCTCGACGAGAAGGATCCGACCCAGCTCTTGCTCCGGTTCCAGAATCTCTCCCCAAACGAAATGGTCGGAACCTTCACTCTGTATGCGGACACCGAGGACGGGACGCGGCATAGTGTGGTGAGCCGCGGACCGGATAAATTGATGACCGTTGGGCAGAACGAGCCGATTCCCTTCCCGATCGACGCCCTGCCCCCTGGGGTCCAGCAGCTCGTCATGGTGTTCCATGGGACGCACGGGCCCGAGCCGAATGCGGTGGGGGGAGGGGTCAAGGCGTGGGAGATGCCCTTCATCCTTGCGAAGCAGGAGTTGGCGGAGTTCACGAGCACCACGACCGAGGACCGGGAAAGCGATCCGCTGTATCCCGGTAATCCATGGAAGAGCCGGTATAAGGACCCGGAGAAACAGCTGGTCAAAGGCACCTTCGTTACCCCGGGGGACTCCCCGGCGGGCAAATACGTGAAGCGGGTGTGGCTCGATTACGGCGACTACCCAGGGTTCAGCACTGTCCTCCGCCTGTTCGACAGCGAGGGCAGCCTGATTCCGTGGAACCCTGTGTCGTACAACGAAAATACCCTCACCGACCAGGCACCGGCCCGGTGGGAGATCGAGGTTAACGCCCAGAGCATCTGGAATAGCACCAGACAGTACAACGAGGCCACCCAGCATTGGGACACCATCTCGTGGGTGACCCTCCCGCGCTGGGTGGTCATCGAGACGGTTGCCGGGACGATACTGAAGAACCCCTTGGTCTGGTGGAAGAGCAGCAGCGTAGGCAGCAGTGCCGGAACGACAGAACTTTCGCAGAACTGTACTGGCGGGTTTTGGGGTCCCTACTACTGTCTCGGCGGGAGCCTGACAAGCACCGATGTTCACGGGGAGCTCTTCTTCGGCGACGGGGATCTCCAGGGAAACGATCGTGACCCCTTGACCGGCCAGCCGTACCCCGTCGAGGGAACGGAGCACACAACCGTCCACTTCACGCCGGACGGCTCGGTCATGGGCCACGCCGTGGGCACAACAGATAATAAATCTGGGACGTGGCCTCCCACGAAATATTGCGCAGTCTCCGAGGGAGAGTATTCTGCGGAATCCGCACATACCTTCCAGGCTCAGTCTCTCGACGGAGCGGTATGGGTGAAGGATACTTTCCACTACTCGGAGATGCATGGCCGCTTCAAGATCATCGAGGGACAGAGTTGTGTAGTCCCCGAACCGACCCCGCCCGACCTCCCGCCCTTCCCGGATGCCGTGACACTCAAGCGCGAGTACCTGCCCGCAGAAATCGCGTTCCTGCAGAAACTCGGCCTTCCGCCGGGGCCGGACTACACCATCACCCTTAAGTAATGGCATGCCAACAAAAATGAACCTTCCTGATCTCCCAGGCGTGGACGTTGCATTGACCCATTTACGACTCATCCAGATTTGGGGGACGTTGTTGACTCAGTGGAATTCTTTTGACCCGCTTTTTTCGCTCCTAACCAGATAGGAGGGAAAGACAGACGATGCCTCGTCAAGCGCGGCTCGATGCCCCCGGTACGTTGCACCACGTCATTCTCCGCGGACTTGAGCGTGGGGCGATAGTCGCCGATGAGGAGGACTGCGCGGCCTTCCTGGCGCGGCTGGGCGACGTCGCCGCAGCAACCGGGACCACCCTCTACGCCTGGGCCCTCTTGCCCAACCACGCCCACCTACTGCTGCGCAGCGGCCCGCAGGGCCTCCCGCGGTTTATGCGTCGGCTCCTCACCGGCTATGCCGTCACCTACAATCGTCGCCACAAGCGGATCGGTCATCTCTTCCAAAACCGCTATAAGTCCATCGTCGTCGAGGAGGACGCCTACTTCCGGGAACTCGTCCGTTATATCCACCTGAATCCTTACCGCGCAAAGCTCGTTCCAGACATCCGCGCGTTGGCGCAGTACCCCTGGTGTGGCCACCCAGGGATCCTGCGTCATGAGACCCCGCTATGGCACGATCGGACGTACGTGCTGTCCTGGTTTGGACGGACGGAGCGCGCAGCGGTCCGTGCCTACCGCGAATTCCTGCGGGATGGGATCGCGCAGGGCCGCCGCCCCGATCTCGTGGGTGGCGGGTTAATCCGCTCGCGTGGAGGCTGGGCAGAGGTCCGCGCCATCCGCCAGCGGGAAGATCGGGTGCTGGCCGATCCGCGCGTCCTCGGGAGTGGCGCGTTCGTCGAGCGGATGTTGGCCGCTGGGGATACCCGCCAGCAGTCGTGGCGGGCCCGGAAGCAACAACTGCGGCAGGCCACAGTGAGCATCCGCCAGCACTGCCGGCGCGGCGGGGTCAGTCCGGCAGAACTCCACGGAGGGAGCCGGCGGAGGCGGGTCGCCGTCGTGCGGACGGTGCTGGCAGTCTACCTTGTGACGGAACTCGGGCTCTCCCTTGCGGATGCGGCCCGGCAGCTCGGCGTGTCGACCTCGGGGATTTCCAAAGCGGTCGCCAGGGGGGAACAAGCATCTGTCCACTGAGTCAACAACGTCCCCCAGAACTGAAGCCCTTCACCGAGTCCGGGGTGATCGATATCCCTTCGGTGCTGCAAGGCGCCTGCAGCCTAGCCGGATTCACGGCCATCCGATCCAACGTCACTTGAGGGACATGGTATACGGCGCCAAAAGAGAAGAGAGGGGCCACGCCCAACGACATGGATTGGGACACCGCCCGCGAGGCGTAGCTCCATGCGCTGACCATAGAGGCTCGCGGGGAGCGCGAGGGGTGGCCGCCCCCTGGGCCACCGCCAGGGGGCGGGTTCTCATTGCTCGAGTAGAACGTTGGCTTCCCTACCACCCCACCGCTTCGCCATCCTTCCGGTGGTCGGAGCCGGCGCGGTAGAAGCCGTTGATGGGGGTCTGGTCGCCCGGGGCCATTCGCGGCGCCGGCTCGTTCGGGTCGGGCGTGAACATGATTGCCTGGTAGCCGCCCACCGCACCGCCGTTTGTCAACGACACGTCGTGGCCCATGGCGCGCAGGGCTGCCCCCATGGTGGTCCCGCTCTGCAGGGGAAGGTCGTACAGCTGGGACTCCAGGTACAGCTTGTTCGAGACCTCGTTGTGGTAGAAGCGGGCCATATCGGTCGCCGCCTGCACATTCGCGCCGAGGTCCAGCATGTTCACCAGCACCTGGGCATGCCCCTGCGGCTGCATGTCGCCGCCCATCACGCCGAACGTCATCAGCGGCCTGCCGTCCTTCATCACGAACCCCGCCGAGATGGTGTCGTAGGGCCGCTTGTGCGGCGCGATGGCGTTCGGATGGTCCGGATTCAGGGTGAACTGCGCTCCCCGGCTATTGAGGACAAAGCCGTATCCGGGGATCGTCACGCCGGTCCCGAACAGTGTGAAGTTGCTGTTGACCCACGACACCATGTTCCCCCACCGATCGGCCGTCGTGAGATAGATTGTGTCCGCGTCGCGCTTGAGGTTCACCGTGGGGGCCGGGGTAAAGGCGGGGCCGTTCGGCTGAACCTTTTTGCACAGCGTGGCGGCATACTCTTTTGAGATCAGCTTCTGGAACAGCTGCTGCTGCTTCGCATCCCAGGTCCTCGGGTCGGAGTTGTAGTTATAGAGGTCGATGAAGGCCAGCTTCTTCGCCTCCACCAGCAGGTGCCAGTACTGGGGATTCGCCGGCCCGAGGTCGGCCAGGGTCTTGCCGGGGATCCAGGTGGGCACGCACACCTCGAGGATGTTCAGGATCTCCAGGGTGTTCCAGGCCTGGGACGGGGCCATCGTCTCGTAGATGTCGTATCCATGGTAGGTGGTCGAGGGAGGAGTCACCCATTCGCCGTAATAGTTTGCGAGATCCTCCAGCGTCATCGTCCCGCCCAGCGCCGCGGACTTGGCCACGATGGCGCTGGCAATCTCCCCCTTGTAGAATGCGTCGCGCCCCCCCTGCTGGAGCAGGCGGAAGGTCCGGGCCAGATCGCGGTTCCTGAAGATATCTCCGGCCTTCGGGGGTTGGCCGTTCCGGTACCAGGTGTCGACAGAATCCGGATCCGGCCGGGTGCAGCCGGCCTGGGGGCTGCAGTCCACGGCGTTGGGAAGGTGCCAGCTATCTGCAATCACCTCCGAAACCGGGAAGCCGTTCTGGGCGTAGTCAACGGCCGGCTGCAGGACCTCCTTGAAGGTCATGGTGCCGAATTTCCGGAGCGCCTCATCCCACCCCCAGGCCGCACTGGGGACGGGCGCCGACAGGATCCCGTACACCGGCATCCCCGACCCATACCCCCAGTTCTTGGGGTCGTACGCATAGCCGAGGCCGTTGTACCGCTGTATTGTCGCGCCGGTGGGCATCATGCCGCCGGCATTGAGCTGGTACACCTTCTTCTCTTTGGCGATGTAGAAGATCGCGAAGAGGTCGCCGCCCACGCCGACCATCATCGGCTCGACCACGTTGAGCGCCGCCGCCGTCGCTACCGCGGCATCGATGGCATTCCCGCCTGCCATGAGAATCCGCAGACCCGCCTGGGCCGCCAGCGCCTGGCTGGCCGAGACCACGCCGTGGCGAGCCATCACCTCCGAGCGACCCTGCGCCAGCCACCCGCCGGGCCGGTCCCCCCGGGCGGCCTTGCACCAGAGCGGCGGCGAACTTCCCTCGCACGGCTTCACCGGCGATTGGGCGAGGCTGACGCTTGACACAAAGAGAAGGGGCGCCAGAACCGCGACATAGAACAGGAACAGCCACGGTTTCCTCATCACGGCTCTCCTTTCCCTGCCGACCGGAGATCCCGGTCGATCACCAAGACGCTCCCCTCTCCCTTGGAGGCTCCTGGAGGAAAATTCTCCGTCCGGCCCAGGTGCGAAGTCAACGGCTTAGTCCCTCTGGTATTAAGGACAGGCCCGCAGGGACTTCTGGAGTCATTCCGAGAGGATTGTCTCTCAGTACAATCGCCGACCCAAAGCGGGACACACCGACGATCATGCCCAATCGGCCGATGGAGTCGGCACTACGCGAGGGCGCGCTTGGCGCGTCCGTCGGGGGCGTGGGCTCTGATTCTTCGACTTGCTGAAAAAGTCTATTAAGTCTACTACGTCCCCTTTCTTGTCCGTTGCGGATCCTATCCTAGGATGCCAGAATCATCCGGCAGAGGACACGGCAGCTAGGATCGATCGGACTCGCACGTTGGCGATTCGCGGCACGGGTCGAGACAGCGATCCCCCGGGCCGCCGGCATCGGGCTTCCACTTCTGAGCACTGGGAGATGTGACACGGAGGGAAGATCATGACTGCGATTACCTCGCGGTACCTCACCTTGCCGGTAGCGGACGGGACCACCATGCGGACCTATCTTTCCCGGCCCCAGGAGAAGGGGCCGCAGCCCGGCCTGCTGGTGTTTCAGGAAGCCTTCGGGGTCAATGCGCATATCCGGGACGTCACCGACCGGTTCGCCCGGTCGGGCTATGTGGCACTCGCCTGCGAGCTCTTCCACCGGACGGCCCCGGGATTTGAAGGCGCGTACGGCGAGATCGACAGGGCCCTGGAAAATGTCCGGGCGCTGACGCAGGCCGGCCTCGAGGCGGATGTCGATGCGGGCTACGCCTGGCTGCAGTCCGAGGCGGGGGCACCCCGGCAGCCGGTCGCGGCTGTCGGTTTTTGCATGGGCGGCCGGGTGGCCTTCCTGGCCAACGCGCGGCTCCCCCTGGCTGCGGCGGTCTCGTTTTACGGTGGAGGCATTGCGCCCGGATCCCAGGGGCCGGGGCTGCTGGACCGCACCCCGGACCTCCACGGGGCGATGCTGTTCTTCTGGGGCCTCCGGGACCCCCACATCGGGATCGAGCCCCCCCGCGCGGTAGCGGACGCCCTCCGGCAGGCCGGGAAGCCATTTACGACTGTCGAGTTCTCGGAGGCCGATCACGGCTTCTTCTGCGATGCTCGGCCCAGCTACCACCCCGCCGCGGCCGCGCAGGCCTGGGTGCTCACGAGCGAGTTCCTCCGGCTTTCTCTCCGGCGAGGCTGACGGAGCAACCTCGATAAGGAGGCGGTGGTCCCGGCGTATGGATCATCCGCAGGGTGTGGAAGAAGGTACCGGACACCTTTCGCGGGCTAAAGGCGTGATTTCCTGGGGGACGGGTTTGCCTTCGTCGCCCGCGCGGTAGGCCCGGAAGAATAGATTTCGTTTCTCCACAATTTCGCGCACTTGGCGGCTGAAAGGTGTCCGGTACCTTTCGAAGGAAATGGGCGGATTTCTATGGGGAGCGCTGCTGGGGCGCAGTATTCCGGGTGATCGTAACCGCCTCCCACGGGGTATGCGGGTAGCGGCGCGATGGCCCCCCCGGTACTGAATACCAATAGTCGAGTTTCACGCGATAGCCGACATCCGTTGATATATAGTCGGTCCAGATGCTGTGGTAGGGGCCGTTCGTCTGCCGCTCGTCGTAAACCACCACATAGACAGGAAAGGTTCCCGCCGGCACCGTGATGTCCTTCCTTTCGGTGACGGTATACGTGGAGGCCCACGCGTAGTTCCCGCTTTCCGCCGAAAACCGAACGACCTTGCCCACTTCGAGGGGCCATAGCTTGGCGATTTCGTCCTTGGCGGCGTTATAACACATGCTGCCTACCCCTGTGACCAAACCGAAGTATCCGATATCGTGTGGCGGCCGCCCGGGCGCGGACAACGTCACCCAGCAGTACAAGCCATCGCCCCCCTTGATGGTATGGGTCTCATTTATCGAGGTGACGATGACCGTCCCCGGCGCCGGGCACGCGCCGGGCGCCCTTTCCGCGGCGAGCGCCGGTGGGACGAGGCACTGGAACAGCACGACAACTCCCAGGAGCGTGCGGATGGACATCGGTCCTTTCCTCCTCAGATGAAGGAAGCGTCGGGCCACTGCCGCCATCGCTTTTGGAGGCCAATTCCAGGCCGAGATACACTATTGGGTGAAGCGGAGATGCCTGTCAAGAGGAAAGGCGCGGCGGTCGACCGCACCTGAGCCAGGGCCAAGGGGCGCTCACTGGTCCGCGCGACAAGGGCCCGCGCCGGCGAGCGGGGGTTACCCTTTCACCTTCAGGCGGGACTCGTTCTCGGCGATGAAGGCCCTGATCTCATCCGCCATCGCCAGCAGGCGGAGCCACTGCTCCTTGTAGAGGGTGACGGGGAAGCGGCCCAGGCCGTACACCGATACGGCCCCCTTCTCGCTGACCTTGAGCCGCGCGGCGCCGGTTGCCCTGGCCTTGAGCGCCTCGTTCTCTGCCCGCAGCCGCGCCAGCTCCGTAGCCACATCCTGCTCAGACATCCTCCCCCTCCTTGCCCTTGGGCGCCTCCGCAGCCGTTCCGGGCGGCTTGAACAGGTAGGCTTCGATGAACGCGTCCAGGTCCCCGTCCAGGACCGCCACGACGTTCCCGGTCTCCTCCCCCGTCCGGTGATCCTTCACGAGCTGGTAAGGGGCCAGCACGTAGGAGCGAATCTGGCTGCCCCAGGCGATGGCCTGCTTCACCCCTTCCAGCTTGGAGAGCTCCTCATCCTTCTGGCTCTTGTAGTAATCGTACAGGCGGGCCCGCAAGACCTTCATGGCCATGGCCTTGTTCTTGTGCTGCGAGCGCTCGTTCTGGCACTGCGCCACGATCCCCGTGGAGAGGTGGGTGATGCGCACCGCCGAGTCGGTCACATTGATGTGCTGCCCGCCGTGGCCGCCCGAACGGTACGTGTCGATCCGCAGGTCCTTGTCCTCGATCTTGACGTCGACATCATCGGTGATTTCCGGGTACACGAAGAGCGAGGCGAACGAGGTGTGGCGGCGCTTGTTGGCGTCGAAGGGAGAGATCCGCACCAGCCGGTGCACCCCGATCTCGGCCCGCAGGTAGCCGTAGGCGTAAGCCCCCTCCACGTTCACCGTCACGTTCTTGATCCCCGCCTCTTCGCCGGCCAGGATGTCGATCACCTCGGTCTTGAACCGCCGCCGCTCGGCCCAGCGCAGATACATCCGGAGCAGCATCTGGGCCCAGTCCTGGGACTCGGTCCCCCCCGCCCCGGCATTGATGCTGAGCAGCGCATTGCCCTTGTCGTATTCCCCCGAGAGGGCCGACTGCAATTCGAGATCGCGGACCTGCCGCCCCAGGTCCAGGAGCGTAGCCGTCACTTCCTCGAGCGTCTGCGCATCCTGCTCGTCAGCGGCCAGCTCCAGCAGGAGCCGCTGCTCCTCCACGGCCCGGTGTAGCCGGTCGTGCAGCTCCAGCGTCTGCCGGAGGTCGCTTTGCTCCTTCAACACCTTTTGCGCCCGCTCCGGATCGTTCCAGAAATCCGCCGCGGCCGCCTGCTGCTCCAGGACCGCCAACCGCTCCGTCTTCCCCGCGAGGTCAAAGATACACCCGGAGCTGGTCCAACTTGCGCTGCAGCTCGTCGATGCTGCGTTGGAGATCTGGGATCATCGCCGCCTCCTCGTCCTCAGGCGCCCCCGGGCCGGCGCCCCACCCAGTCTGCGGCTGGGTACCCGGCGCGCCACACAACCGCCGCATATCCCACCATCCAGACCAGACAGGCCCACCCGAGCACGTCCCCGTAGCGGGTGTACGGGGTCGTTCCCAGGCGGGGTCGGATGGTTCCCACCAGCACGGCCTCGGTGAAGATCGGAGTCTGAGCCAGGATCTCCCCCGTCGGCGCCACCACGGCCGTCACCCCGGTGTTGGCGGCCCGCACCAGGTAGGTGCCGTTCTCCACCGCCCGCATGGCCGCCATGGCCAGGTGCTGGTAGGGGGCCCCGCTCCGCCCGAACCAGGCGTCGTTGGTGATGTTCACCAGCAACTGGGCGCCCCGCTCCACGAACTCCCGCACCTCGGCCGGGAAGATTGCCTCATAACAGATCATCACGCTGAAGCGCAGCCCGTCCAGCGAGGACACGGTCGCCGTGCGTCCCCGGCCGAAGTCGCCGATGCCGTAGGCGAGCTTGTGGACGAAGAACAGCAGCGACTGGAGCGGCACGTACTCGCCGAAGGGCACCAGGTGCCGCTTGTCGTACCGGCCCAGCAGCCGTCCATCCGGCGCGACCAGGAAGGCCGCATTGTAGAGCAGCCGGTCCTCTTCCAGGTCGGGGCTCCCGATGACATTCGCGACGTGCGTTTCCTGAACGATCTGCACGACGCGCTGGCCCAGGGCGGCGTCGTAGCGCAGCAGGAATGGGACCGCCGCTTCCGGCCAGACGATCAGCTGCGCGCCATCCGCGGCGGCCTGACGGGCCAGCCTCTCGTAGATATCCAGGGTAGCCTGCTGGTAGGTCGGGCTCCACTTCTCTGCCTGGTCGATGTTCCCCTGGAGCAGGCCCACCCGGAACGGGGCTCCTCCGGTCACATCCCGCCAGACGCCGTGGGCGTATCCGACCGTGACCAGGATCGCCAGGACCGCCCCCGCCGCCGCTCCCGCTCCCCGCCAGCGCTCCCGCCTGGCCCCCCCGCGGAGCGTCGCCTGGGCCAAGTCGGCCAGCGCGGCGTTGACCAGGACCAGAAGGAACGAGATCCCGTACACCCCGGTGGCCGCCGCCAGGAGCCGGACCGTCGGCTGCCGGTACTGGGTGTATCCCAGCAGGGCCCAGGGGAAGCCGGAAAAAAGATACGTCCGCAGAAACTCCAGCCCCGTCCACAGCGCCGCCGCCGCCCACGGCCAGAGGGCCCGGGAGAGGTGCAGCCGCTCCCGCCCCAGGCACCACAGCCAGGTGAAGGCGGCCACGTACGCCGCCAGCACCCCGCACAAGAGCAGCAGCACACTCACACTGAGGGCCAGGGGCATCCGGCCGTAGGCGGTCATGGTGTTGATGACCCACCAGATGGCGGCGAGGAAGAAGGCGAGCCCGCCGAGATACCCCAGCGCCGCACCGCGCCAGGGCGGGAGCCCGTCCACGGCCAGGAGCAACGGCACCAGCCCCACAAAACCCAGCCAGCCCAGGTCCCAGGGGGGAAAAGCAGCCGCCAGGACGAGCCCGCTCAGAATCGCCAGGCTCAGACGCATGCCGAGAGCAGCGCCCGGGCTGCGACCCGTCTCCATTCCCTCACACCCAGCCGAGCCACGCCAGCCCGTACAGGACCGGACCCGCGAAGATCACGCTGTCCAGGCGATCCAGAACGCCTCCGTGGCCGGGAATCAGGCCCCCGCTGTCCTTGACGCCGGCGGCCCGCTTGACTGCCGATTCGCACAGGTCGCCCAGCATGCCGGCGACGGCCAGGACGAGCCCGATCAGGATGGCGTGTCCCCAGGCAAAACGCGGCCAGATCCATGGCCTGCCTAGCGCCGCCGCCGCCACCGTCGCCGCCGCGCCTCCCAGGGCCCCTTCGACCGTTTTCTTGGGGCTGAGCCGCGGGGCCAGCGGGTGCCTGCCCAGGGCTCTCCCCACGTAGAAGGCCCCCGTGTCTCCCGCCCACGTCGTCAGGGCCAGGAAAAAAATGAACTGCCGCCCGTCCGGCAGGTCCCGCAGCAGCGCCACGCTGCCCAGCAGGCCGCCGGCATAGGCCGTCCCCAGGACCAGCCAGGCCGCCCGCTGCACGCCCGTCCCGAACTCGGCCCGTCCCAGGGCGCCCCACAGCAACGCCCCAACCACGAGGACGGCCGCCACGACGGCCACCCCGTCCCGGAGCATGGCCGCCTGCCAGGCCACGGCCGCCAGCGCCGTCGATATCCGAAGCGCCGGCCGGTCGCCGGCCGGGCAGAGCCCGGCAAACTCCCAGGCCGCCAACGCCACGGCGAGACCGATCAGCAGGCTGAACTGGAAGGGGGAGCCGAACTGGACCAGCAGCAGGAATGGCACGACGAGAACTACGGCGCTCTGTATGCGTTGGCGTTGCATCGTCTCGTCGTCCGCCAGGCCGAACCCCGCCCTGACCCGAAAGACCCCTTGAATCGCCATGACGCCAAGATCACCCCTTTCAATTTCGAACTTCGAGCTTCGAAATTCGAATTTTCCCCTGGCGCCTTGGCGGTGAGGTTCCTTCGGATTGGGGCTAGAACTCCATGATCTCTTTTTCCTTCTTCGCCAGGAGGTCGTCCAGCCCCTTGATCATGCGGTTCGTCAACTCCTGGATCTGGTCGGCCCCCTTGCGGGCGTCGTCCTCGGAGATCTGCTTGTTCTTCTCCTGCTTCTTCAGGGAGTCATTGGCGTCCCGCCGCAGGTTCCGGATCGCCACGCGGCCCTCTTCGGCCATCTTCCGGACGACCTTCACCAACTCCTTCCGGCGCTCTTCCGTGAGCGGCGGCACGGCCAGACGGATCAGCTTGCCGTCGTTGTTGGGTGTGATCCCCAGATCCGACTTCAGGATGGCCTTCTCGATGGCCGAGACCGCCGAGGGGTCCCACGACTGGATCGTGAGCAACCGGGGCTCGGGCGCCGCCAGGCTCGCCACCTGGTTGAGGGGCGTCAGGGTGCCGTGGTAGTCGACCTGGATGCCCTCCAGCAGCGCCACCGAGGCGCGACCCGTCCGGACGCCGTTGAATCCCTTGAGGGCGGCCTCCAGGGCATGCTTCATTTCCTGCTCGGTCTTGCGGATGACATCCTGCATGATCGCTCAGCCTCCCCGGACCAGGGTCCCGACGCGCTCTCCGCACACCAGCTGGCGCAGCCGGCCCTTCTCCAGCAGATTGAAGACCACGATGGGGAATCCGTTGTCCATGCAGAGGGAGATGGCGGTGGAATCCATGACTTTGAGGCGCCGACTGAGGACGTCCAGATAGGTGAGCTCGTCGAACTTGCGGGCGGTGGGATCCAGCTTGGGATCGGCGCTGTAGACCCCGTCAACCTTGGTGGCCTTGAAGACCACTTCGGCCCCGATCTCCATGGCCCGCAGGGCCGCCGCCGTGTCGGTGGTAAAATACGGATTCCCCGTCCCGCCGACGAAGATGACCACCCGCCCCTTTTCCAGGTGGCGCAAGGCCCGGCGGCGGATGAACGGCTCCGCCACCTCGCGCATCTCGATGGCCGTCTGCACCCGGGTATCCACCTGCAGTTTTTCCAGGGCGTCCTGCAGCGCCAGCCCGTTGATGACCGTGGCCAGCATGCCCATGTAGTCGGCCGAGGCGCGATCCATCCCCCGGGCGCTGGCCTCCACGCCGCGAAAGATGTTGCCGCCCCCCACCACCATGCCGACCTGGACCCCCAGCCGATGGATCTCCTGCACCTCGCCGGCGATGAAGCTGACCATCTCGGCGTTGACGCCGTACTCCTGCCCGGCCGCCAGGGCCTCCCCGCTGATCTTCAGGAGAATCCGCCGATAGCTGAGATCGGTCATCGGATCGCTCGCTCGCCCCCGCCGGGCCGCCTTGCATCTGCCGGGGCTACTCGGCCGCCCGCTTCTCCACACCCTCGCCCAGCCGGAACCGGACGAACCGCGCCACGCTCACCGACCCGCCGAGGCTCTTCTGGGATGCCGCCAGCAGGTCCCGAACTCTCTGCTTGCCCTCGGGGTCCCGGATGAAGAGCTGATCCACCAGGCAGCGCTCGGTGTAGAACTTCTCCAGACGGCCCTGGATGATCTTCTCCTGAATAGGCGCCGGCTTTCCTTGCAGGTCGGGCTGCGCCCGCAGGATCTCCCGCTCGCGCTCCAGCACATCCGCCGGCACTTCGCCCCGGCTCACGTATGCCGGCTCGGCCGAGCAGACCTGCAGGGCCAGATCCTTCCCCAGCCGGGCCGCTTCCTCCTCCTGCGCCGCCGACGCGCTGCAGCGGACCTCCACCAGCACGCCGATCTTGCCGCCGCCGTGCAGGTAGCCGACCACCAGGCCGGGGGCCCCCGGCGGCAGGGCCAGACGGGCCGCCCGCCGGATCACGATATTCTCCCCCAGCGAGCCGATGGTCTCCTTGACCAGGTCGGCCACCCGCTGCCCGTTGAGCGATCGCTCCACCAGGGCGGAGGCGTCGACGACGGCCGCGTCGGAGGCCATCAAATCCAGCAGCGAGCGCGTCAAGCCCGTGAACTGCTCGGTGCGCGCCACGAAATCGGTCTCGCAGTTGACCTCCAGCACGGCGCCGGCGGTCCGATCCGGCGATGTCCAAATCGCCACCAGGCCGTCCGCCGCCGCGCGGCCCGCCTTCTTCTCGGCGACCTTGAGGCCGCGCTTTCGGAGGATGTCGATGGCCTTCTCCAGGTCCCCCTGGGATTCGGCCAGTGCCGCCTTGCAGTCCATGATCCCCGCACCCGTCTTCTCGCGGAGATCACGAACCATCGTTGCCGGGATGCTCATGCGGACTCCTTGTGTGTGTCGGGATCGGAAATCGGCGGGACCGGCGCCGCAGCGGGCGCCCCGCCGCCCGCCGCCGGGGCTGCGCCGGCCAGCATGGCCTGCTCCATCTCCGTCTCGGCCAAGCCGGCCTTGGCGGCCTGCCCCCGTCCCTCGATCACAGCGTCGGCCAGCCGCGAAGTGATCAGCCGGATGGCGCGAATGGCATCGTCGTTGCCCGGGATGGGGTAATCCACCTCGTCCGGATCGCAGTTGGTGTCCACCACCGCCACCACCGGGATGGCCAGCCGCCGGGCCTCCCGCACGGCGATCCGCTCTTTCTTGGGGTCGATGACGAAAACGGCGCCCGGGAGCTGCTCCATGCCCTTGATGCCCACCAGGGCGTTGTTGAGCTTTTCCATCTCCCGCTCCAGGCGGAGGACTTCCTTCTTGGAGAAGGCCTCGAACTTGCCGGTCGCCTTCATGTCCTCCAGGAGCTTCAGCCGGGAGATGCTCTTGGTGATGGTCTGGAAGTTCGTCAGCGTGCCCCCCAGCCAGCGGCGGTTGACGTAGAACATGCCGGCCCGCCCCGCCTCTTCCTGCACGGCGTCCGCGGCCTGCTTTTTCGTCCCGACGAACAGGACGGTCTCCGCCCGCGCCGCCAGATCGCGCAGGAACTCCTCGGCCTCCTGGAACCGCCTCAGGGTTTTCTGTAGGTCGATGATGTAGATGCCGTTCCGCTCGCCGAACAGGAACTTCTTCATTTTCGGGTTCCAGCGCTTGGTCTGGTGCCCGAAGTGGACGCCCGCCTCCAGCAACTCCTTGATGCTCATCCCGCTCATCCGACGCCTCCTTCCGGGTTGTTCCGCCGCGCGCTTCATGCCGCGGCAGCGCCCCGCCCCCCGGCGGGACACCCCTGCCGCGCTCTGCGCGCGTGTGAAATAGGCTTGCCGCGACGGCAAGCCGTTGTCTTTTATATCATAGCGCTCGCAAAACCGGCAAGCGCTTTCCCGGCGCGCCGGGCACCCATCCACTCACCGCCAAGACGCCAAGAGAACTGTCTGGAACGGACAGAACCCTCAGCAGGCCACCGAAATACCCGTTTCGCCCAGGCTGCTCAAAAAGGCCCAGATGTCCCTCGACATCGCTCGGGACCGTGAGCCTGTCGAACGGCAAGGCGGCGTCACCCATCCTAAGGGATGGGTACCCGGCGAGGTGCGAGGCGTACCTCGCTCGTACGTTACAGCGCCGCGCGAGCGCGCCAACGCTGCAGATGGGCCTTTTTCAGCGGCCTGTTAGGTCCGGTATCCGGCGTTGATCCGCACGTAGGCCTCGCTCAGGTCCGTGGTCCAGAGGCGGGCCGCCCCGCGCCCCGCCTGAAGGTCGACGACCAGGGCGAACTCGTCCTGTGCCAGCCGCTGATTTGCCGCCTCCTCGGCAGCCGTCCCCAGACTCATCCCCCGGCGCACCACGGGGAGCTCGTCGACGAACAGCGCCACCGCGGCCGGATCGAAGTGGGCCCCCGAGCGGCCCAGGGCCGCCATCACCCGGCCCCAGTTCATGTCCGCTCCGAAGAGCGTCGTCTTGACCAACGGGGAGTTGGCGACCGTCTCCGCCGCCCGTCGCGCCTCCCGCGCGCTGCGGGCCCCCCGCACCCGGACCTCGACCAGCTTGGTGGCCCCCTCGCCGTCGCGGGCGAGCATCTTGGCCAGGCTGAGGCAGACCAGCTCCAGCGCCTGTTGAAACGTGCGGAACCCCGCCGTTCCCCGGCGGAGCGGCGGCGCCCCCGCCGCTCCCGTGGCGAAGCAGAGGAGCGTGTCGTTGGTGCTGGTGTCCCCGTCCACGGTGATACAATTGAAGGACTGCTTCACCGCCCGGCCCAGGGCCATCTGGAGATCGGCCGGCCCGACCGCGGCGTCGGTGGCCACGACGGCCAGCAGCGTCGCCATGCAGGGCGCGAGCATCCCCGAGCCCTTGGCCATGCCCCCGACTCGCACCTCGCGGGGCCCCACGGCAAAGGCAACGGCGGCCTCCTTGGAGACGGTGTCGGTGGTGAGGATGGCGCGGGCCGCCTCGGCCCCTCCATCGGGCGCCAGCCGCTTCGACGCCGACCGGATGCCCGCCCGGATCGCAGCCATATCCAGGGTCCGTCCGATCACTCCCGTGGACGCCACGAAGACCTGCCCGGCCGGCCGGCCGAGCGCGCGGGCCGCCTCGCGGCACGTGGCCTCGGCATCCCGCAGCCCCTGCGAGCCCGTGCAGGCATTGGCATTGCCACTGTTCAAAACCATGGCGGCGAACCGGCCCCCGCGCAGCCGGCGCCGCGACACGATGACGGGGGCGGCCTGCACCCGATTGGTCGTGAAGACGGCGGCGACTGTCGCCGGACGATCGGACACCACCAGCGCCAGATCCGGCTGGCGGTTCTTCTTCAGGCCGCAGGCCACGCCCGCCGCACGCACGCCGGCCACCGCCGACAGACCTCCGGGAATGCCGAAGAGGCAGACATCTTTGCGCGCCATACCACTCTCCTAGCACGCTGCTGAAAAAGGCCCACCTGCCGCGTTGCACCCCTCCCGTGGCGCTGCGGCGTACGCTAAGTACGCCTCCGACCCACCTCCGGTGGGTACCCCGCGGATCGGGCTGCGTCTTGCATCTGGACCTTTTTGAGCAGCCTGACCGAAAATAAGTTTTCAGCAGCCTGCTAGAGGAGGCCGCCCCCCGCAGGCGGCATCACGGAAACAAGCCGGGCAGCCAGAGTCCGGCCTGCTCTTCCAGACCCGCCATGAGATTCAAGCACTGCACCGCCTGGCCGGAGGCCCCCTTGACCAGATTATCGATCGCCGTCACGATGATCGCCCGCCCGGTGCGCGGGTCCGAGACCGCTCCGACATCGCACAGGTTCGAGTGCAGAACGTGCTTCGTCTCGGGGAGCCGCCCCTCCTCCAGGATCCGCACAAACGGCCGTCCCCGGTAGAAATCCCGAAAGATCGCCAGCAGATCCGCCGTCGAGCGCCGGCTCTGGAGCGAGGCCGTGATGGTGGTGAGGATGCCCCGGGTCAGCGGCGCCAGATGGGGGGTAAAGGTCACCGTGACCGCGCGCCGGGCGAGACGGCTCATCTCCTGCTCGATCTCCGGCGTGTGGCGGTGCCTGGCCACGCCGTACGCCTTGAGGTTCTCGTTGGCTTCGGAGAAATGGGTCGCCAGCTCGGCCTTGCGCCCGGCCCCGGAGACCCCCGAGATCGAGTCGATGATCACCGAGTCCACATCCACGACCCCGCCGTGAATCAGGGGGGCGAGGCCCAACAGGGCCCCCGTGGGATAGCAGCCGGGGACTGCTACCAGTCCGGCGGCGGCGATCTCCTCGCGGTGCAGCTCGGCCAGGCCGTAGACCGCGTCCTGCAGCAGGTGGGGCGCGGCATGCTCCATCCCGTACCAGGCCGGATAGGCAGCCGGATCCTTCAGCCGGAAGTCGGCGCTGAGATCCAGCACCCGCACGCCCCGCCCGACGAGATCCGCCCCTACCGCCATGGACGTTCTTGTGGGGCAGGGCCAGGAAGACGAAATCCGCCTGGGCGGCCAGGGCGGCCGGGTCCAGCGGAAGACAGGGCAGATCCAAGAATCCGGTCAGGCTGGGAAAGACTCCCGCGATGGGTTGGTTGGCGTGCGTATCCGCCGTCAGCGCCATCACGCGGGCCGCCGGGTGCCGGAGGAGCAGCCGGAGCAGCTCGACGCCCGTGTACCCGCTGGCCCCCGCGATGGCCACGCGGACCGTCCCTTCCGATCCGGCATGCATCACCACGCTCATCCCCCTTGCCGGCCGCCTCACCCGCGCGGCCCGGGCCGGGCCCGGGATCCTCCGGCTGGCCGGCCGGCCGGAGGGGAAAAAGAAAAAGGGAAGGACCCGCAGGCCCTTCCCTTCACCCACCGCACCGTTCGATCACCGCTTCGAGAACTGGAACCGGGCCCGGGCCCCCTTCTGACCGTATTTCTTTCGCTCTTTCACGCGGGGATCGCGCGTAAGCATGCCGGCCTTCTTCAGGCCAGATCGCATCCCGTCTTCGACGGTGAGCAGCGCCCGCGCGATGCCCAGGCGGATGGCCCCGGCCTGGCCGCTCATGCCGCCGCCGCTCACGGTGGCGATCACGTCGAACTTGCCTTCCACGCCTGCCACTTTGAGCGGCTGGGCCAGCTGCATTGTGAGTGCCTGGCGCGGAAAGAATTCCTCCACGGGGCGCTCGTTCACCCGGATGCTGCCCGGCCCCGCCTGGAGCCAGACGCGCGCCACGGACGCCTTTCGGCGCCCGGTCCCGTAATATCGCGTCGTCGATTCCATACCCTGCGCACTCCCCTCGGGCTAGCTGCCACTCGCCTCCGCGCTCGGACGTTGCGCCGCGTGCGGATGGGCGGACCCTGCGTAGACCTTCAGCTTTCCGAACTGGGCGTCCCCCAGGCGGTTCTTGGGGAGCATCCCCCGGACCGCACTCTCCAGCACGCGCTCCGGCTTTTCCTGGAGGAGCTTCTCCAAGCCGATGGACTTGAGCCCGCCCGGATACTGGGAGTGGCGGTAGTAGGTCTTCTGGCCCATCTTCTTCCCGGTCACCACGACCTTCTTCGCGTTGATGACAACGACGAAGTCGCCCACGTCCGTGTGCGGAGCAAAGACCGGCTTGTCTTTTCCCCGAAGAATCCTGGCGACACGGCTGGCCAACCGCCCCAGCGTCTGCCCCTCGGCATCCACCAAGATCCAGCGCCGGGGAATCTCTCCCGTCTTTGGTTGATACGTCTTCATCACAAGGCGGCTCCTCACGCATACACGCGACAGATTGGTTGCGAACCGCGGAAGTATACGGGGGGCTCACCACCTTGTCAAGGATCAACTGCATTGTTTGGAAACACATCCATTTCCCCGGCCGAAGCAAGCGAGGCGTTTGCGCCTCCCCCCACTCTGGGGTACCATGCCCGCGGGGTCGAGTCGCGCGACGGTCGGGGGCTCGCAGCACCGCTTCCGCTCTGCAGCTCCGGCGATCGTGCGGGGGGGGCATCATGCAGTTCTCCACGGCGGACGTCGTCGCTCCCGTTGCGGGGGGGCGTCCGCGTCCTTTCCTTCGCCCGCCCAGCTCAGGCGCCGAGCCCCCGCAGCCGACCGCCCTCTTCATGCAGGATTCTCGCATCCGTCCCTTCCACCCGGCAGCGCCCCGTTCGGACCCCCGAGCGGGCCGGTCTCACGATAGGGCCGCGTCCCCCCGCGTCCTGCGGCTTCCGTCACGGTTGGGGAGACGCCCCGCTTCAGGATCGAGCGAAAGCTAATAAGATGACGAGCAAGAGGGAGAGATCCATGGCCGACCCCGAAAAGCCGAAAAGCCCGCACGCCAGTCTGGACCGCGCCCATTTTCCGCAACTCCTGGAGGTGCTCCGCGCCAAAGGGTACGGGGTGGTGGGCCCCACCCGGCAGGACGGCGCCATCATCTACGATGTGCTGACGAGCGTGGAGGACCTTCCCATCGGCTGGACCGACGACCAGGACGCCGGCACCTACCGCCTCAAGCGGCGCGCGGACGACCTCCTCTTCGGCTACGCCGCTGGCCCCCACTCCTGGAAGAAGTTCTTGAACCCGCCGGTGCGGCGCCTGTGGCAGGCCACGCGGCACGGCACCGCCTTCCAGATCGCCCCTGAGCAGGAGGAATCCGCGCCGCTGGCCTTCCTGGGCATCCGCCCGTGCGATCTGTACGCCCTGGCTGTCCAGGACGCGATTCTGGCCCGGGGAGCGCACCCGGATGCGCTCTACCGGGCGCGTCGGGACCGGACCTGCGTGATCGCCGTCAACTGCGGGCAGGCCGGCGGGACGTGCTTCTGCGCCTCCATGCAGACGGGTCCCAAGGCGACGACCGGCTTCGATCTGGCCCTCACCGAGGTCCGCAGCCGGGAGCGGCACGTCTTCCTCGTCGAGGTCGGAACCCCGCTGGGGGCGGAGATCCTGGAGGCGATTCCCCACGAGCCGGCCGGGGACGAGCTGCATACCGCCGCGGAACGGCTTCTCAGCAAGACCGCGAAGCAGATGGGGCGCAGCCTGGACACCGCCGACTTGCCGGCCCTCCTCTCTCGCTCCCATGACCACCCCCACTGGGAGCGGGTGGCGGCCCGCTGCCTGACCTGCGCCAACTGCACGCTGGTCTGCCCGACCTGTTTCTGCTCCACGGTGGAGGACGTCACGGACCTCACGGGGCGGCAGGCCGAACGGCAGCAGAAGTGGGATTCCTGCTTCACCATGGATTTCTCCTACATCTATGGGGGCAGCCTGCGTTATTCGGCGGCCGCCCGCTACCGGCAGTGGCTGACCCACAAGCTGGGGACCTGGGAGGCCCAGTTCGGGACATCCGGCTGCGTGGGCTGCGGACGCTGCATCACCTGGTGTCCGGTCGGGATCGACATCACGGCGGAAGCGCGCGCCATCCGGGAGGGCGACCAGGCGGCAGCGGGAACGCGCACGAAGGCGGAGAGCCGCGGCCCGCACTGACGCGCAGACGGGAGCGTGCCCGGTCTGCCGGGTCCGCGGAGGACCACCATCTGGGCTGTGAACTCACGACGCGGGTTGCCGGGACCGCTCGGCGGGGACCCCCGGGCCACCCCAAGGCACTTCCTGGAGCAGGACGGCGCCCAGGCCGGAAAGGGAAGCAATGAACGCCTCGCACACTGATTCGATGCTGCCACGCCTCCACGTCATCGATCGGCTCCGGCAGGAAACCCCTGACACCTTCACCGTCGAGCTCACCCCCTCGGATGGCGGGGGCGGCCTCCCCTTTGCCGCCGGGCAGTTCAACATGCTCTACCTATTCGGGGTGGGCGAGATCCCCATCTCCATCAGCGGTAACCCGAGCCAACCCAACGTGCTCGTACATACGACACGCGCCGTGGGGACGGTCACCAAGGCCATGCGGCGCCTCAAGCCGGGTGACGCGCTGGGCGTCCGCGGTCCCTTCGGTACCCACTGGCCCGTCGAGGAGGCGGCGGGCAGCGATGTGGTGATCGTCGCCGGGGGGATCGGGCTGGCCCCCCTGCGCCCGGCCCTGTACCAGCTGGTGCAGCACCGCGAGCGATACGGCAAGATCGTACTCCTCTACGGCACCCGGAGCCCGGAGGACATCCTGTACCGGCGCGAGCTGGAGCGGTGGCGGGCGAAGTTCGACCTCGACGTGTTCGTCACCGTGGATCGGGCGACGGGCCGCTGGCGGGGCAACGTCGGGCTGGTGACGACCCTGATCCCGCGCGCCCCCTTCGATCCGTCCCGGGCGGCGGTCCTGGTCTGCGGCCCGGAGGTCATGATGCGATTCACGGTGCTGGAGCTCCAGAAGCGGGGCGTGAACGCCTCCCACATCTATCTCTCCATGGAGCGAAACATGAAGTGCGGCGTCGGCCTGTGCGGCCATTGCCAGGTCGGGCCCGTGTTCATCTGCAAGGACGGTCCGATCTTCTGCTACGAGAGGATCGAGCCGCTCTTCGGAAAGCGAGAGCTGTAACATGGAGCGAACCCGGAAACCCAAACTGGCCGTGTGGAAATTCGCCTCCTGTGACGGCTGCCAGTTGAGCCTCCTGGACTGCGAGGACGAGCTGCTGGCGGTCGCCGGCGCGGTGGAGATCGCCAATTTTCCCGAGGCCTCCAGCGCGGTGGCCCGCGGCCCCTACGACCTGTCCCTGGTCGAGGGCTCCATCACCACGCCGCACGATGCGGAGCGCATTCACCAGGTGCGACGCGCCTCCAAGGTGCTGGTAACCATCGGGGCCTGCGCCACCGCCGGCGGCATCCAGGCGCTTCGCAACTTCGCCGCCGTCAAGGACTACGTGGCCGCCGTCTACCCCACCCCCGCCTACATCGAGACGCTCAACAAGTCCACCCCCATCGCCGACCACGTCTTCGTGGATTTCGAGCTGCGGGGATGCCCCATCAACAAACTGCAACTGGTCGAGGTGCTGAGCGCGTTCCTGCACAATCGCAAGCCGAACACCCCCGCCTACAGCGTGTGCGCCGAGTGCAAGCGCCGGGGAACCGTCTGCGTCATGGTGACCGACGGGGCGGTCTGCCTGGGGCCGGCGACGCACGCCGGCTGCGGGGCCATCTGCCCCGCCTACCGGCGCGGCTGCTACGGCTGCTTCGGCCCCAAGGAGACGCCCAACCCGGCCTCCCTGAGCGCCTGGTGGACCGAGCGGGGCCTGGCGCGAGAGGACCTCGTGCGCACCTTCCGCGGCTTCAACGCCTATGCCGAGCCATTCCGCAGGGAGAGCGAAGCCCATGAAAAGTAAAACGATCAAGGTCGATTACCTGGCGCGCGTCGAGGGCGAAGGCGGGCTGACCATCAAGATGAAGGGCCGCAGTGTGGCGGACGTCAAGCTGCGGATCTTCGAGCCCCCGCGCCTCTTCGAGGCGTTCCTGCGGGGCCGCCGCTTCGGGGAGGCGCCCGATATCACCGCCCGCATCTGTGGGATCTGTCCCATCGCCTACCAGATGAGCTCCGTGCACGCCATGGAGGATGCCTTCGGGGTGACGGTGAGCGGCCCCCTGCGGGCGCTGCGCCGGCTGATCTATTGCGGCGAATGGATCGAGAGCCACGTCCTGCACGTGGCCATGCTGCATGCCCCGGACTTCCTCGGCTATCCCGACGCCCTGCAGATGGCCAAGGATCACCCCGCCGCCGTCCAGCAGGCGCTGCAGCTGAAGAAGGTCGGCAACGATCTGGTGGCCCTGCTGGGCGGCCGGGAGATCCACCCCATCAACGTCAAGGTCGGGGGATTCTACCGCGTGCCCAGGAAGGGGGAGCTCCTGCCGCTGGCGGAGCGATTGAAGTGGGGAGTCGAGGCGGCCGAGGCGCTTGTCCGCTGGACCGGCGGGCTGCCCTTCCCGCAGTTCGAGCGGGACTACGAGTTCGTGGCCCTGCGCCATCCGGACGAGTATCCCTTCAACGAGGGCCGGGTCGTCTCCAGCCAGGGCCTCGACATCGCCATCCGGGATTTCCTGACCGAGTTTGCCGAGGAGCACGTCCCGCACTCCACGGCCCTGCACGCCGTGGTACGGAAGAGAGGGGCTTACGCGGTCGGCCCGCTGGCCCGCTACAACCTCAATTTCGACCGGCTGACCCCCAGGGCGCAGGAGGCCGCCCGCGCCGCCGGCCTGTCCCCGGTCTGCCGCAACCCCTTCCAAGGCATCGTCGTACGCAGCGTGGAGACCCTCTACGCCTGCGAGGAAGCCCTGCGGATCATCGGCGAGTACGAGATGCCCGACGCACCCGCCGTGGCCATCCAGCCCCGCGCCGGCGTCGGGTCGGGGTGCACCGAGGCCCCGCGTGGAATCTTGTACCACCGCTACAGCCTGGACAGCGCGGGGGTGATCCTGGAGGCCCGCATCGTCCCGCCGACCGCCCAGAACCAGCGGACGATCGAGCACGACCTTCGGGAGTTCGTTCCCACCTGCGCCGACCTCCCGCAGGACGAGCTGACCAGAAAGTGCGAGCTGGCGATCCGGAACTACGACCCGTGCATCTCCTGCTCGGCGCACGCGCTGAGGGTTCGCCTGGACCGGGAGTGAGCCGGATCACCTGCATGCCCGGGTTCCCCCTCCGCCCTGTCCCCGTTCGGCCCGGCAATCGGTCGCGCCGCGCGGGGGCGGGGCGGGCCGATCACGTCCGCCACATCCCCCCACCCTGCCTGGCGTAGGCAAGGCTCGCCGCCCTGTTGGAATCCTTCGCCGTTCCCGGCCCCACGGGAGGGCCGCAGTCCGCTTGCATGGCACTCCCAACGATTGTGCCGAGCGGGTGTTTTCGCCTTGACAGCGCGGCCGCATTTCAACTAGCGTGTCGCCCGAAGCTTCGGGCTCTCTGTCGATCGGGGGACCGTATATGCCGAGCGAGATCAGACGTTTCGGCAGGGCACAGGCGAGGCCCTCTGGAGAGGACGTCTAGTACGTCTCCTCAGAGGGCTTTTTTTGTTCGGGATCGCATTCTCCCTTCGTCACGGGGCGGCTGCCCTGCGGTGTTCCGCCCCGGGAGGCACCCAGAGGTGAACAACCTCGTGGTGCTGAAGACGGCCGATCTCGATCCGTTCCTGTCCCGGCTTGCATGCCGGTACGACGTGTACCTCCCGGCCCAAACGCAGGGACAACGCATCCTCCGGAAATACCCCCACGCCACCGCGGATCCCGCGACGGGAGACGTTCGTCCGGTGGAGCCGCTCAAAGTGTTCTTCTCCCCTGCGCGGGAGCGGGTGGCCGAAGATTTCGCCAGCCGCATGCCCCCGCCCCCACCCAAGCCGTTCGCCGCGGTCGGCGTCAAGGCATGCGATCTCAAGGCCCTCCGCGTCCAGGACCACGTTTTCAAGGACGCCGGGGTCCACGACCCCTTCTATCTCCGGAATCGCGAGCAGAACCTCATTCTCGCCGCCGATTGCACCGGTGCCCTCGATACCTGCTTCTGTCTGGCGCTGGGCGTCCAGCCGCACCCGCAGGAGAACTTCGACCTGAACTTTTCCCCGGTTCCCGGCGGCTTTGTCGTGGAGGCCGCCGGACCGAAGGGCCGGAGCCTGCTCCAGGAGCACTCCCACCTGTTTCATCCCGCCATGGACGCAGACCTGCGCGCCCGCGACGACCAGCGGGCGCGAGTCCGCGACGTGGTGGAGCGAAACCTCACAATGCAGGACATCCCGCGGCAGGATCAGTTCGGGGACATCATTCGGCACAATTGGGGCGCCGATCTCTGGCAGGAGGAGGCCCGGACGTGCGTCGAGTGCGGCGCCTGCACCGCCGTCTGCCCCACCTGCCACTGTTTTCTCCTCTATGACCAGCGAGACGACCGGCGGATGGAGCGATTGCGCACCTGGGACTCCTGCCTGATCAAGGACTACGCCAGAGTTGCCGGAGGCGGCAACCCGCGGAGGCGCCTCTGGATGAGGCTGCGCAACCGGTTTGACAAGAAGTTCGACTTCTTCCCGCGGGTGGCCGCCGTGTATGCGTGCACGGGCTGCGGGCGGTGCATCAGCGCCTGCCCGGGAAAGATCGACATCCGGAGAATCCTGAGAAGGCTGGTCAACCGTGCCTGAATCCAATCCGTACCGGCCCGTCAGGGCAGAGGTCTCGGAGGTCATCACCGAGACCCCGACCATCAAGACCATCCGGTTCCGACCCGAAGAGCCGATTCCCTTCCGCACCGGCCAATTCGTCCAGCTCACCATCCCCGGCGTCGGGGAGGCCCCCTTCACCCCCTCCTCGCCTCCGGCCGCCGGGGACTTCCTGGAAGTCAGCGTGATGCGGGTGGGCAAGGTCACCGGTGAGGTGCACCGTCTCGCCCCCGGGGATGCAATCGGGGTCCGCGGTCCCTTCGGCAACGGCTACCCGGTGGAGCGGCTCATCGGCAGAGAGGTCCTGGTGGTCGGCGGCGGATGCGGTTTTGCCCCCCTGCGCAGCCTGATGTACGCGCTCTTCAGCCTGAGCGGGCAGCTCAGGAAGCTGTACTTCCGTGGAGGCTGCAAGAGCCCCGGCGAGTTCCTGTACCGGCGGGAGATCGAGGGCTGGACCCAGCGGCCGGACCTCCAGGTCGAGCTGACGGTGGATCGGGGAGATGCCACCTGGACGGGGCCGGTGGGAGTGGTCACCACGATCCTGGACAGCGCGGAGATGGATTACCCGAACGGCATCGCGATCGTCTGCGGGCCGCCCATCATGATGAAGTTCGCCACCATGAAGCTGCTGCAGATGGGCTTCCAAGAGGAGAACCTCTACCTGTCGATGGAAAAGAACATGTCGTGCGGGATCGGGAAGTGCGGCCACTGCCGCCTGGGCGTCCATTACCCGTGCCAGGACGGCCCGGTGTTCCGGTACGACATGATCAAGCACGCCCCTGAACTCTGGGACTGATCCGATGGCCGAGATCACCACCAGCGCGGAAGAGCTGCACCGGGCCCGCTTGAATCCGGCGCCCCGACCGGGGGAGGATGTGCGGCTGTGGGTGGACCTCGACCGCTGCGCCGCGGGCGAGTGCAGGGGGTGCGTGATCCAGTGCAGCTACTACTATCACCCCCAGGCGCCCGGCAACACCGGAATTATCTCGGTGGTCGAGCTGGCAACCTACGCCCTGGTGTGCCGCCGCTGCCAGGAGTCGCACTGCGTGAAGGCCTGCCCCGCCGAGGCGCTCCAGCAGCAGGCCGACCGGGGGGGGCTGCTGATCCGGCACGCCATGCGCTGCGTGAGCTGCAAGTCCTGCTCGCACGCCTGCCCCTACGGCACCATCTACCCGTCCCACGTGCCGCTGTTGATCCACAACTGCGATTACTGCCTGGACCGCCGGGACAGCGGGGACGAGCCGCTGTGCGTGCGGACCTGTCCGCACGGGGCTCTCGGCCTCAGACGCGCCGATATCGCGCTCGACGAGCACACGTTCCTGGTGGGCGACCACCTGATCGTCCACTCCACGCACTGGCGCCGGGAGACGGCCTGATGGCCTTCGTGCATCTCCTGCTGCTGGGGTGCCTGCTCACCGCCGCCCTCGGGCTGCTGGCCAGCTGGCTGGACCGCAAGCTGACCGCCCGCATCCAGTACCGCACGGGCCCCCCGCTCTGGCAGCCCGCCGTCAACGTCCTCAAGCTCTTGGGGAAAGAAAATCTCGTCCCGGCGGGCGCCTCCAAGATCATCTTCCTGGGCGCGCCGCTGCTCGGCTTTGCCGGCGTGGTGCTGGTGGCCACGCTGCTCTGGCAGAACAGCCTGACCCCCGGCCGCTCCTTCACCGGGGACGTGATCGTGGTCCTGTACCTGCTGGCCATCCCGTCGATCAGTGTCATGGCGGGCGGGTTCGCCTCGGGCAATCCGCTGGCCAGCCTGGGGGCCGGCCGCGAGATGAAGCTGCTCCTCGGCTACGAGCTGCCCTTCCTGCTGGCGGTGCTGGTTCCCGTCATCAAGACGGGCTATTCCCTGCGTCTGGGGGACATCATCGCCGCCCAGGTCCGGAGCGGCCTGGTGGCCGCCAGTCCCTCCGGGCTGCTGGCTTTGGGGGCAGCCATTCTGTGCGTGCAGGCCAAGCTCGGCCTGGTTCCGTTCGACCTGGCCGAGGCGGAGACCGAGATCGTCGGCGGCCCCCTAATCGAGTATTCGGGGGCGCCCATGGCCGTCTACCGGCTGACCAAGAGCATGCTGCTCTTCGTCCTGCCCTTCCTCCTGGTGACCCTCTTCCTTGGCGGCCTCCGCTGGGACGGCGCGTCGCTGGCCCGGGGGGCGCTGGAAATGGCGGCCCTGGTCGCCGTCCTCAGCGTGATTCGCAACACCAACCCGCGGGTGCGGATCGACCAGATGCTCCGATTCTTCTGGGGCCGAGTGGCGGTCGTCGCGGCTGCCGCCGTGCTCCTGGCCCTGCTGGGGAGATAGGATGGGCCTGAAGCTCGCCGCGCTGCTGAAATCCCCGTGGGTCTTTCACCTGTCCACGGGCAGCTGCAACAACTGCGACATCGAGGTTCTGGACTGCCTGACGCCGCGCTTCGACGTGGAGCGGTTCGGGATCCTCCTGGCCGGAAGCATCAAACAGGCGGATGTCCTCCTGGTCACGGGGTCGGGCAACCGGAAATCGATGGAGCGGGTCAAGCGGCTTTACACCCAGGCCCCCCAGCCCTGTCTGGTCGCGGCGATCGGGGAGTGCGCCCTGTCCCGCGGCATGTTCATCCACAGCTACAACTGTCCGCTGCCGGTGGACAGGGTCCTCCCGGTGGATATCTACATCCCCGGCTGTCCGCCCAAGCCCGAGGCGATCATCGCCGGGATCCTCAAGCTGGCGGCCAAGGTGAAGGGGGGCGCGGCATGACCCGGGACGAGGTGCTGGCGGAGCTGGCGGGCCGCTTCGCGGAGAGTATCCTCGACGTCCGGAGGCCCTCCCCCGCCCGGGCCTACGTCGAGATCCGGCCCGCGGCTGTCCGGGCCATCGCCGGCCATCTCTTCCACGACCGGGGCGCGCGCTTCAATACCGCCTCGGGGGTGGACGGGCGCGACCGGATGGAGATCCTCTACCACTTCACCCTGGAGGAGATCAACCTGCTGGTCTCCCTGCGCGTCCGGCTGCCCAAGACCAACCCGGAGGTCGAGTCCCTGACGCCGCTGTTCGAGGCCGCCAACTGGGTCGAGCGCGAGATGCACGAGCTGCTGGGAATCCACTTCACGGGCCATCCGGACCTGCGCCGGCTGCTGCTGCCCGAGGAGTGGCCGGAGGGGGTGTATCCCCTGCGCCGGGAGTACCGCGAGTGGGATCCGCAGGCCATCCGCGACCGGGGCGTCTGATGCCGAGGACCATCGTCCCCATCGGCCCGTACCATCCGCTCCAGGAAGAGCCGGAGTTCTTCACCCTCACGGTGGACGGCGAGCTCGTCGTGGACATCGACGTCCGCATCGGCTACAACCACCGCGGCATCGAGAAGCTCTCCGAGATGAAGACCTTCGACCAGTCCACCTTCGTGGTGGAGCGGATCTGCGGCATCTGCTCCACCAGCCACCCGCTGGCCTTCGTCCAGGCGGTGGAGGACATCTGCCTGGTGGAGGTGCCGGAGCGGGCCAAGTACATCCGCACCATCATCGCGGAGGGCGAGCGGGTGCACTCGCATCTGCTCTGGCTGGGGCTGGCCGGCCACTTCCTGGGGTACAACACGGTGTACATGTGGGCCTGGAAGCTGCGCGAGGAGATCCTGGACGTCATGGAGATTCTCTCCGGCAACCGGAACAACTACGGGATGTTCAAACCCGGCGGGGTCCGGCGGGACCTGCGGGCGGAGAATATCCCCGGCGTGCTGAAGAAGATCGATTCCATCGTCCCCACCCTGGAGATGCTGCGGAAGGCCGTCCTGGACGACCCCGTCCTGCAGGCCCGCACCAAGGGGATCGGGATCCTGTCGCGGGAGGCGGCCATCGCCTACAGCGCGCTGGGGCCCACGGCCAGGGCCTCCGGGGTGGCCAGGGACGTGCGGAAGGATTGCCCCTACGCCGCCTACGATCAGCTCGACTGGAACATGATCGTCCTCCAGGGCGGCGACGTGTTCGACAAGCTGCTCCTCCGGATCCTGGAGACGTTCGAATCGATCAAGATCCTCCGGCAGTGCCTGCGGAGGCTGCCGCCTGGGGAGATCGACGCCAAGCTCACCTCCATCCCCCCGGGCGAGGGCATCGGCCAGCACGAGGCCCCCCGCGGGGAGACCTTCCACTACGTGCGGAGCGACGGCACCAATCGCCCCGCCCGCCACAAGGTCCGCGCCCCCACCTTCATGAATCTGCCCACCTACAAGGCCACCATCGTCGGGGGGACCCTGTCGGATGCGACCATCATCCTGGCTGCCATCGACCCGTGCTACTGCTGCACGGAGCGGCTGGCCGTGCGGGATCTCCGGGGCAGGAAGATCCACGGCGGGCCGGACCTGGTCCGCCTGTCGCAGGAGAAGACGGAGCGGCTCCGAAAGCACGGGGGTGCGATATGAGCCGGCTGGGCGCGTACGTGTTGGCCGATCCGCTGTCGCTGTTCATCGCGGCGGCCGTGCTGTTCTTCTCCCTGCTCACGCTGCTGTACTCCGCCCGCTTCATGCGGGGTCGGGAGCGGCTCGGGCGTTACTACACCTTTCTCCTGCTCACCCTCCTGACCGCCCTGGGGGCCGCGCTGGCGAGCCATCTGGTGGTCTTCCTGGTCTTCTGGGGCTTCCTGGCCCTTCTGCTCTATCTGCTGATCGGGCTCGGTTCCACCCGCGAGACCCCCTCCACCGCCAAGAAGACGCTCATCATCGTGGGGGGCAGCGACGCCGTGATGCTCCTGGGGGTGGCCCTGGTCTGGCACCTGGCCGGCTCGCTCTGGATGGACGAGATTCATCTGGATCTGGCCTCCTGGCCGGCGACGGCGGCGTGGCTGTGCCTGGTGGCAGGCGCCCTGGCCAAGGCGGGTGGCATGCCCTTCCATTCCTGGGTGCCCGACACCGCCGCCGATGCGCCGATTCCGGTCACAGCGCTTTTGCCCGCCGCGCTGGACAAGCTCCTGGGGATCTACCTGCTGGCCAGGACCTGCCTGACCCTCTTCCGGATGACGCCGGCAGCCAACACCGTTCTCATGATCGCGGGAAGCATCACTGTCCTGGCCGCCGTCATGATGGCCCTCGTCCAGCACGACATGAAGCGACTGCTGGGCTACCACGCCGTGAGCCAGGTCGGGTACATGGTCATGGGGATCGGAACGGGGAGCCCGGTGGGGATCGCGGGCGGATTGTTCCACATGCTGAATCACGCCATCTACAAGTCGTGCCTCTTCTTCGGGTGCGGGGCGGTGGAACAGGAGGCCGGGACCACCCGCCTGGAGAACCTGGGAGGTCTGGCCCGCACGATGCCGATCACTTTCGGCGCGTTCCTGGTGGCATCCCTGGCCATCTCCGGCGTCCCGCCCCTCAATGGCTTCGCCTCCAAGTGGATGATCTATCAGGGCATCATCGAATCCGCGCGCGGCGGCGAGCGCCTCTGGGTGCTGTGGCTGGTCGCCGCCATGTTCGGCAGCGCCCTGACCCTGGCCAGCTTCCTGAAGGTGCTGCATGCGGTCTTCCTCGGCCAGCCGGCCGGCCGGCGGATCGCCTCGGAGCACGAGACCGGCCCGCCCATGTGGATCCCGACGGCCGTCCTGGCCCTGCTCTGCCTGCTGTTCGGGGTGTGGGCCGTTCCGTTGCCGCTGCACTTCCTCATCTATCCCGCCCTGGGCTTCGCACCGGCCTTTCCCGGCGTCTGGACCGCCGGCCTGGCGACGGGCCTGATCCTCGCCGCCCTGGGGGTCGGCTTCCTGATGGCCTGGGGGGGAAACGTGCTGACGACCCGCGAAACCGAGGTCTTCGTCGGCGGCGAGCCGCTCCAGGCCCACCCGGAGATGCGCGTTTCCGGGGCGGAGTTTTACCACACCATCCGGACCATGGGCGGCCTGAAGGCCGTCTACGACCGGGCGGAGCAGAGAAAGCTGGATCCCTACACCATCGCGATCGCCGTCACGGGTGTGCTGACCAAGGGGCTGCAGCGCCTGCACAACGGGATCCTGCCGACCTACTTGGCCTGGTGTCTGCTGGGGGCGGCGGTGCTGTGTCTCCTGCTGCTTCGGTGAGCGAGGTCCCGGGAATCCGTCGCCCCTTCTGTCCGGGCGGCGGGGCCCGGAGGGATGGCCGATGATCGACCTGTACACGCTGCTGGTCTTCATGATCATCGGGGCGCTGGTGGCCCTCGAGCTGACGGATCTGCTCTCGGCGGTCGTCTCGGTCAGCGCCGTGGGCCTGGGCATTTCGATGACGTTCCTGGTCCTCAAGGCCCCCGAGGTGGCCATCACGCAGCTGGTGGTGGAGATCCTGTGCCTGATCATCCTCATCCGCGCGACCCTCCAGCGGGACCTCCCCTTTTCCACATCGGGCCGCTGGTATGTGAACACGGCCATCGCCCTGGCGTTTGTGGGCGTGTTCCTGGCAAGCGTCTCCCTGGCCCTCCGGAAGCTGCCGGCGTTCGGGTCGCCGATCATGCGCGTGGCCTCCATCTATCTCCGCGACGGCTTCGTCCAGACCGGCGCAACGAACCTGGTCGCCGCGGTGGTGCTGAATTACCGCGCCTATGATCGACTCGGCGAGTCGACCGCCCTGTTCACGGCCTTCATGGCCGTGCTGGCGCTGCTTCGCCGCCGCGGCCGGAGGAGGGCGGGCGGCGCGGAGGGGGAAGAGGAATGAGCCCGGAGGCCGATCGGGAGTTCTCGGTGATCGTCCGCACCGTCGCCCGCAGCGTGGTGCGGGTCATGTTGATCTTCGGATTCTACATCGTTCTGCACGGACAGATCACCCATGGGGACGGCTTCGCAGGCGGGGTGATCATCGCCCTGGCCTTCGTCATGCTCCTGCTGGTCTTCGGAGAGGAGATCGCCTGGAGCATCTTCTCGCGGCCCGCGGCCACCCGGCTGGGCAGCCTGGGGGCCCTGGGCCTGCTGGCGATCGCCGCGCTGGGCTTCACCGGCGGCTACTTCTTCTACAACTTTCTGGGCCGGGGCCAGGCCTTCCAGTTCTGGAGCGGCGGCATCATCCCCGTCTGCAACATCGCCATCGGCGTGCTGGCGAGCGCCGCCCTCTTCGGAATCTATGCCGCCCTGTCCCTGTTCACGCCCGATTCGGAAAGGAAGCCCTGATGGCCTACTGGCTCTGCCTGGCCCTCTTCTGCATCGGTCTCTACGGCATCCTGCGGAAGCGCAGCCTCATCAAGATCATCATCGGGATCATCATCTGCGAGTACGCCGCGAACCTCCTGTTCATCCTCATGGGGTACCGATGGGAGGGCCGCGCGCCCATCCTGGATCCCGGAGCCACCATCGAGAACATGGTGGATCCCCTGCCGCAGTCGGTCGTCCTCACCACGATCGTGATCGGCCTGGCGACCACCATCCTCCTGGTGGCGCTGGCCATGCGGCTGTACGAGAAGTATGGCACCTTCGATATCACCAAGATCCGGGAGCTCCGGGGATGAGCGAATCCAGCCTGCTCCCCTTCTTCGTCGCCACCCCGCTGGCGGGAGCCTTCCTGGCCGCCCTGCTGGGAAGAACCTGGAGGCGCCTGCCGGAGCGCCTGGCGGTCCTGCTGTCCGGCGCCCTGTTCCTGCTGTCGCTCGTGCTGCTGCGGGCCTCCCTGGCCCGCGGGCCGCTCGTCCACTTCCTGGGCGGCTGGAAGCCCCCCGCGGGGATCCTCATGGTCGGCGACGGCCTGACCGCGTTCATGCTCGTCACGGTGTACGGGGTGGCGTCCTGCATCGCCCTCTTCTCGCTCTCCTACATGCGGCAGTACACCAGCCCCTGGCTGTTCTACACCCTGTTCCTGCTGATCCTGGCCGGGATGAGCGGGGTGCTCGTGACCGGGGACCTGTTCGACCTCTTCGTGTATCTGGAGGTCACCTCGCTCGCCGCGTGCGCGCTGGTGGGGTTCGGGACGGAGCGCCACGAGCTGGAGGCGGCGTTCAAGTACGGCGTGATGAACACCGTGGGCGCCCTCTTCATTCTCCTCGGGATCGCCTTTCTGTACGGATACGCATCCACGCTCAACCTGGCCGACCTGGCCCGGACCTTGGCCGCCAAGGGCGGCGGCGGCCCGGTGATCCCGCTGGTGAGCGTGCTCTTCCTGGTCGGCTTCGGCCTGAAGGGGGCAATCGTTCCCTTCCACGGGTGGCTGCCGGACGCGCACCCGTCGGCGCCCGCCCCCATCTCGGCCATGCTCTCGGGGCTCATCATCAAGTGCCTCGGTGTGTATGCCCTGTTCCGAATCCTGTTCTGCGTGCTGGGCATGACGCCGATGTTGGCCGCCGTCCTGATGGGGCTCGGGACCCTGTCCATGCTGGTGGGGGTCCTGCTCGCCGTCGGCCAGTGGGACCTGAAGCGGCTGTTGGCCTACCACTCGATCAGCCAGATCGGGTACGTGATCCTGGGCGTCGGGTTGGGCACCCCCCTCGGAATCGTGGGAGGGCTGTACCATCTCTTCAACCACGCGGTCTTCAAGTCGCTCCTCTTCCTGAACTCGGGCGCCCTCGAATACGCCACCGGAACCCGGGACTTGCAGGAGATGGGGGGGCTGTCGACCCGTATGCCCGTGACCACAACGACCAATCTCGTCGCCTCGATGTCCATCGCAGGCATCCCCCCCTTCAACGGCTTCTGGAGCAAGCTGCTGATCATCGTCGCCGCCGTGCAGGCCGACCGGTACGGGTATGCGGCCGCCGCCGTGGTGGCCAGCATCCTGACCCTGGCATCCTTCGCCAAGGTGATGAAATACGCCTATCGCGGCGACCTGAGAGAGCGGTGGAACGGCGTGCAGGAAGTCCCCCGTCCCATGCAGTGGGCGATGGCGGCGCTCGCGGTGGTGTGCCTGGCGGGAGGACTCCTGCTCCTCCCCGCCCTGCGCGAGCTCTTCCTCCATCCGGCGGCGAAGGTGCTCCTCAACGGCACCGCCTACGCCAGGCTCGTCGGAGGGATCTGACATGCTGAGACGGCACGCCGGGCCGACCGTCGTCTGTTATGCCATCTGGTGCGTGCTGAATTGGCCGCCGGGCTGGCAGTCCCTGATCCTGGGACTTCCGGTCACGGCCCTGGTCGCCTGGCTGACCTGCGGCCTTCCGGCTGCGGCCTCCGGCCCGGCCCTGCTTCGGCCGGCGCGCCTGTGGTACTTCTGCGCCTGGTATCTTCCCGTCTACTGGTGGGAGTGTCTCAAGGCCAATCTGGATGTGGCCTACCGCGTGCTTCACCCAGCCCTGCCCATCTGTCCGGCGGTGGTTCGCGTCCAGACCGGACTGCACTCCGACGTGGCCCTGACGATGCTGGCCAATACCATCTCGCTGACCCCCGGGACAACGTCCGTGGACGTCGACCAGGCGAGGGGAATTCTCTACGTGCACTGCATGGCCGTCTCGCCCGCCCAGATCGATCGGGACGCCGCGATCATCGTCGGCCGCTTTGCCCGGATCCTGCGCAGGGTCTTCGAGTAGGAGGGAGACGCGGTGGAACGCTGGAGATGGCTGATCGGGGCTGCGGCCCTGGCGTGGGCCTTGATCGTGATCCTGTGGTGGCCGCTCCCCTTCCTGTTCTACCCGAGGCTCCCATTCGTGGCCCTCTTCGGCCGCGCCCTCTACATCCTGGTCCTGGCCTCCCTGCTGTGTCTCTACCGGGTGGCCCGCGGACCCACCAGCGCGGACCGGATCGTGGCGGTCGACCTGTTGGGCGTGATGATCATCGGGTTGTGCGCGGTGCTGACCATCACCACCCGCCGCAGCTGGTACCTGGACATCGGCCTGGCCTGGGCGCTGCAGAGCTTCATCACCGTGCTGGCGCTCAGCAAGTTTCTGGAGGGCAGGAATCGTGATGCGTGAATGGGCGGGACTCCTGTTCGTCGGCCTGGGACTGGCCTTCGACCTCTTCGGCTGCATTGGGCTGATCCGCCTGCCGGACGTGTACCTCCGACTCCAGGCCGCCACCAAGTGCATCACGTTGGGGACCTGCAGCATCCTGTTCGGGACGTTCCTGATCATGGGCTTCACGGCCGGGGGGATCAAGGCCCTCCTGTGCATCTGTGTCATTGCCCTGACCAACCCGGTGGCCGCTCACGTCATCGCCCGCAGCGCCCATCGGGCCGGCATCGCATTCTGGAAGGGAACGCTGGCGGACCAGTACGCAGAGGATCGAGGGAAGCGGCGTGAAGTGGCCTAAGCTTCGAGAGCTTCGAGAGGCAGTCAGGGCGCTGGCGACGGGACCCTATACCTCTTCCTTCCCAGCCGTACCGCACCACCCGCACCCGAACTTCCGGGGCCGGTACACCTTCAACGAAGAGGCGTGCGTGGGCTGCCTGGCCTGTCAGGAGGTCTGCCCGGTGGGCGCCATCGCGCACGAGGACCGGGTGGAGGGAAAAGGAGCCGCGCGGACCCTGATCCATTACTCCGACACCTGCATCCTCTGTGGCGAGTGCGAAGCCCACTGCATCGCCGATCACGCGGGCATCCGGACGTCCAGCGAATGGGAGCTCTCCTTCTTCGATCGGAAGACCCAGTCGTTCGAGACGATCCGAAAGGAGCTCCAGCTCTGCGAGATCTGCGGCGCCGTGATCGCCGCCAAGGACCATCTGCGGTGGCTGGCGGAGCGACTGGGCGAGCTCGCCTATTCCAGCCCGACGCTGTACCAGTCCCACCTCCAGCATCTCGGCCTGATCGACGGCAACCTGGTCGCCGCGTGCCGGGACGCGGCGCGCTCGGATCGGATGAAGATCCTGTGCGCGCCCTGCCGGCGGGCGACCACGCTCGTCGCGGACTGATGCAACCCTCCTGGATCCGCCTCCTGCGCGGCAGGGTCGTCCTGGCGGGCATCGGCAACCCGCTGCGGGGGGACGATGCCGCCGGGCCCCGCCTCATCGAGCGGCTGCAGGGCCGCGTGCGGGCCGCCTGCGTGGACGCCGGCCCCGCCCCGGAAAACTATGCCGGCCGGATCACGCGGGAGGATCCGGATACAATTGTTCTCGTCGATGCGGTTCATTTGAACCAGGCACCGGGTGCGTACGCCCTGCTGGAGCCGCTCGACATCCTGAAGGGCGGGCTCAGCACGCACGACCTCTCCCCTCGGCTGCTCATCGATTACCTCCGCAGACACAGCCGGGCCCGCATCTACCTGCTGGGGATCCAGCCGCAAAACCTATCGCTGGGCGCCGATCTGTCCGAGCCGGTCCAGAGGGCCGTGGACGAGCTGGCGACTTGCCTGGGCGCAGCGCTCTGCCCCTGAAAGGCTGGCCCTCCGAGCCGTCCTTTCGCCCGCTGCTCTTTGGAAGCAATCCTCCCGGGTGCCCCAAACCGCTTGCGAGCTGCCACTGCCCCTTCCCACTCCGATCCTGGCGGCGCCGTGCCGGCATCACCGAATGCGGCACTCTTGTGAAATATGGAGCAAATGTGAGACATAAAACCCCACATCATCGGCCACGAACATCCAACGAAACGCTCTAAATATTATTTTCTAACCTATTGATTATTAAGCAAATATACCATATTAGCATCGATCTTCAGCGCCCGAGGCCGAGTTGGTTCCAAACTTGCCATGTCTTGTCTGGGAGATGCGGTAGCCGAAAACGGTATAGCCGCCCTCGCCGAGCCCCTGAAGCGCCTTCCTCATGATCGGCGGGAAGGCTCGGGGCTGGGGGGCCAGGGGAATCTCGCGGCCCCCAGCTGAGTCGCCCTGCCCGATTCCCAGGGTACCACTGGCTCGATCACAGCTGGGCGATGGCCCAGGGCCGACGTCCGGCCGCGGGGATACGCCTGTGCGGAGGAGGAAGACGGGATGCCCCACACGCTGACCACCTGCACCTTCTGTGGTGTGGGCTGTGGGATTTACCTCGAGACGGCCGGGAACAAGATCACGGGGGCGTATCCGAGCATGTCCCATCCGACCAACCAGGGGCGCATCTGCGTCCGCGGCTGGCACGTGAACGAGGTGGCCAGCGCTCCCGACCGGCCCCTGCGCCCCCTGCTCCGCCGCAACGGGGATTTCCAGGAGGTCGGCTGGGATGAGGCCTTGGGCTTCCTGGCCGACCGTTTGCGGAAGATTCGCGACCGCCACGGCCCCAACGCCATCGGCTTTCTGAACTCGCCGCGCAGCGGCAACGAGGAGAGTTACCTGCTCCAGAAGCTTGCCCGTGCGCTGATCGGAACGAACAACCTGGACCACGGGATGGGGGTCTACCGGCACAACAGCATCGAGGTCCTGCTGGCGATGCTGGGGGTACCGGCCACGACCAACTCGATCGGCGAGCTGGCCAAGAGCGAGGTGATCATCGTCAACGGGGTGGACCTGGGCCTGCAGCTTCCCACCGTCGGGGGAATCGTGATGCGGGCCAAGCTCAGGGGGGCGCGCCTCATCGTGATCGACCCCCGGCGGCATCGCATCGCGGAGCACGCCGACTACTTCCTGCAGGTGCGGCCCGGCGGCGACACCCTGCTGTACGGGGCCATGGCCAAGGTGATCGTGGACCGGGGGCTCATGAACGCCAAGTTCATCAAGGCCCACTGCCGCCAGTACGAGCCGTTCCTGGAGCGCGTGCACGCCTACGACCTCCAGTGGGTCGCCGACACCTGCGGCGTCGCCCCGGGGTTGATCGAGGAGGCGGCCCTCACCTACGCCCGGGCCCACTCGGCCGCCATCCTGTTCTCCACCGGGGTCGAGGCCCGGGGGGACGAGGGGATCCAGGCGCTGGTCAACCTGGCCCTCCTGACGGGCAATATCGGGAAGGAGGGCTCCGGCATCTTCGCCCTGGCGGAGCACAACAATCTCCAGGGCGTGTGCGACATGGGCATGCTGCCCAACCGGCTGCCCGGCTACAAACCCGTGACCGACCCCGAGGCGCGCCGGGAGTTCGAGCTGCTGTGGGGGGCAACGCTGCCGGCCGAGCCCGGAAAGGACGCCGACCGCCTGCTGGGCGACTGGGGCAACGGCGACGGGAAGGCTCTCTGGGTGTGCCGGCACGACCCCGTCATGGCCGCCTCGCTGGATGCCGCGACCGCCCTCCGGCAATTTGAGCTGGTGGTGGTGCAGCATCCCTTCCTGACGGAGACCGCCAAGTACGCCCACGTCTTCCTGCCGGCGGCCGCCTTCGGGGAGGAGCAGGTCACCTTCACCAATACCGAGCGGCGCATCCAGCTGGCCGAGAAGGCGGTCGACCCTCCCGCCGGCCTGACCCCCGCCTGGTGGCAGATCGCGCGCCTGGCCAACGCCCTGGGGGCATCCTGGAACTACCTGTCGGCCGCGGAGGTCATGGCGGAGATCGCCCGCGTCGTCCCGGCCTACCAGGGCGCCACATACGACAATCTGGCCCGGGATTACGGCCGGCAGTGGCCGTGCACCAAGGAGAAGCTGCTGGGGACCCGGTTCCTGTTCGAGGAGGGGATCCAGGACCGCCCCTTCGCCTTCGCCCCGCTGAACCGGCCCGGTCCGGCGCCCTGTGTCTCCGAGGCATTTCCCTTCGCCCTGTCCTTCGGCAACTCGCTGTACTACTGGCACCACAACGTCCTGGTGCAGCACAGCGAGACGCTCAAGCGGGAGTACCAGATCCTGCTGCTCGATTACCCCGAAGGCTTCGTGGACATCAACACGGAGGACGCCCGGCGCCTGAGCATCCGCGACGGGGCCAAGGTGCGCCTGATATCCGTGACCGGCTCCGCCACCACCACGGCCCGCGTCACCCCCGAGGTGAAGCCGGGCATGATCTTCGTCCCGTACTTCCTGCGCGAGGTGCGCCAGCAAATCCTCGGCGAGGCGGGCCGCAGACGCGGCAGCAGCCGGCTGCCGGCCTGCGTGCGCCTGGAGAGGATGTGAGCATGCGGGCACGTGTCATCGGCAAGGCCGACATCCCGGGGCTGCTGGATCTGCTCCGCGAGGAGTACGAGGTCATCGCCCCCTTCTACGGCCGCGGACGGGACACCTACTTCGACACGGTCACGGATGCGAACCGCGACCGGGTCCAGATCCACGTTCCCAATCCCTACTACCCGCCCAAGCGGTACGTCTTCCCCCACCTGGAGCAACTGCTCACGGTGGAGATGGACGGCCGGCTGCGCATCGAGCCGACCCAGGACGCCCCCAAGCGGGCGCTCTTCGGCATCCGCTCCTGCGACACCGCCGGCATCTACCACCTCGACCGGTTCTACCTCGGCCGGGACTACCGGGACGTCTACTACGAGCGCTTGCGGCGCAACCTCTTCCTGGTCAACGTCGTCTGCACCGACCCGGATCTGGACATCGATGACGACTGCTTCTGCGTCTGCGCCGACACCGGGCCGGCGGCCCGCGACCACTTCGACCTCCAGCTCATGGACCTGGGCGACGAGCTTCTGGCGGTCGCCGGATCGCCGCAGGGGGAGGCCCTCTTCGCGCACGCCATCTTCCGGCAGGGCACGCCGGCCCACGTGGCCAGGCGGCGCGAGATCCTGACCAACGTCCGGAAGCGGTTCAAGCTGGCGACCAGCTGGTACGCGGGCACCGTCCGCTACATCACCACGGACCGCGTGGCCGACACCACCTGGCAAGGGATCGGCAACCGCTGCCTCGAGTGCGGCGGGTGCAGCTACATGTGCCCGACCTGCACCTGCTTCACCGTCACGGAGCGCCGCACCGGCCCCTCCACGGTGGAGCGGGTGCGCCTGTGGGATTCGTGCGCCCTGGGTGGATTTACCCGCATGGCCGGCGGGTTCAATCCGCGGCGCGCCGCCCACGACCGCCGCAACCGTCGCTTCTTCCGAAAGCTGGCCCACTATTTCATCCAGCGGGAGCTGTCGGTGGCCTGTGTGGGGTGCGGGCGCTGTGTGGAGGTCTGCCACGGGGACATCGGGATGCCCAACGTCGTCGAGACGATTCGGCGGGCCAGCGCGGAGAGCGAGACATCATGAGCGGGCTGCAGACGGAGAACGTGTACCTCCCCAAAGTCGCGATCCTGGATCGCGTGGTCGACGACATCGCGGACGTCAAGACCTTCTACTGGCACTTCCAGGACCCCGCCGACCAGGCGGCGTTCCGGGCCTTCAAGCCGGGGCAGTTCGCGCAGGTCTCGGTGTTCGGCACCGGAGAGTTTCCCGCCTCGCTGCCGCCCAGCCCGACTGAGGCGGAGGTGTTCTTCACCATCCGGCGCGTGGGGGGCGTCACCTCCGCCTTGCACCAGCTGGCGCCCGGCAGCCAATTCGGCGTCCGGGGACCCTACGGGAACGGGTTCCCCATGCAGGACTACGCCGGGCGGAACCTGGTGTTCGTGGCCGGGGGCATCGGCCTCATCCCCCTGCGATCCTGCATCATCTACGCGCTCCACAACCGGGAGAAATTCGGGAAGATCCAGCTCTTCTACGGCGCACGCGGCCCGCGCGAGCTGATGTACCTGGACCAGCTGCGCACCTGGGAGCAGACCGAGGGCTTCGAGTGCTACCTGACCGTGGACCGCGCAGACGAATCCTGGCGCGGGCACGTGGGGGTGGTGGGCAGCCTGTTCAAAGTGGCCGGCGTCCAGGTCCCGGTGGAGAACACCACCGCCTTCGTCTGCGGGCCCCCAATCATGTTCCGATTCGTCATCCGGGACTTGAAGGACATGGGATTCGAGGACCGGCACATCATGTCCACCCTGGAGCGCTACATGAAGTGCGGCGTGGGAAAGTGCGGCCACTGCTGCATCGGGCTGGCCTACGTGTGTGTGGACGGTCCGGTCTTCACGTTCGAGCAGATCAAGAAGCTGGGCGAGGTCATCTGATGGGCGATCTTCGGTCCGATCTTCGCGCGTGCCTCGCCGGACGAGTCTGCCTCGTCGGCGTCGGCAATCCGGACCGGGGCGACGACGCCTTCGGCCCGCGGCTGGCCGAGGCCCTGCAGGCGGCCGGCGTGCCCGACGTGGTCGTAGCGGGCACCACGCCGGAGCATTGGATCGGCCGCCTCGGCGACGGGCGCTTCGAGACCATTATTTTTCTGGATGCGGTCGAGGTGGGGGCGGAGCCGGGCGCAGCAGTCCTCCTCGACGCCGGAGCGCTGGCCGCCCGGTTCCCCCAGATCTCCACCCACAAGATCTCCCTGGGGGCCCTGGCCCGGGTGCTGGAGAGCACGGGGCGCATCCGCGTCTGGCTGCTCGGCGTTCAGCCGAAGTCGCTGGCCATGGGACCCGATCTCAGCCCGCCCCTCCGGGCCACCCTGGACATCCTGAGGGATCTGCTCTACGACGCGCTGTCCGCCCGGATGGCGGGCGCGAACTCGGTGTGGGGGCAAGTATGACTGCGGCCAACGCCATCCTGATAGCCTTTCTCGCCTGCGCCGGCGGAGCCCTGCTGACCCTCGCCGCCTCCCGCAGCAAGCCCGTGGCTGGCTGGCTGGCGCTCATCGCAACCGCCCTGTCCAGCGGCCTGGCCATGTACGCGGCGGGGCGCGTCCTGTTTCACGGACCCGACCCCGCGGTCGTCCTCTGGAGCCTGCCCCAGTTCGGCTCGACCCTGCGCATCACGGTGGACGGTCTGAGCGGGGTCTTCCTGGGCCTGATTGCCCTGATCGCCTTCCTGGCCGCCTTGTACTCCATCCCCTATCTGGAGCACTATCCGGACTACGGTGCGGGCCGCTATTACCCGTATTTCCTGCTCTTCGTCGGGGGAATGTACGGCATCGTCTCCACCAGCGACCTGATGCTCTTCTTCTGCCTGTTCTGGCAGGTCATGACCCTGGCGTCCTACGCCCTGGTCCGCTACGAATACCGCAGGCCGGAGAACGTCCGGGCGGCCAACAAGTATCTGCTGCTGATGGAGATCGCCTGCGCCCTGATCTTGCTGGGGGCCCGTCTGCTGGCCAGCGGGCCGCTCACGCTGCCCACCGGGGAGGTCCTGGCACGCTACGACTTCGACGCCATCGCGCACGGCCTGCCGGGCCTTCTGCCGGGCGGCGCCGGCCTGGTGGCGGGGGCCCTCCTCCTGTTCCTGGTGGGCTTCGGGATCAAGGCCGGGATGTGGCCGCTCGGCCAGATCTGGCTGCCGGACGCCCATCCGGCCGCCCCCTCCCCGGTGAGCGCCCTCCTGTCGGGAGTCATGATCAAGACCGGGATCTACGGCCTCATGCGCTCCTTCCTGTGGCTCATCCCTGCAGAGGCGAGCGGGGCGCTTCGCCTACAAATCTGGGGGCTGGCCATCGCCCTCCTGGGGACGATCACCCTGTTCGTGGGGACCATGCAGGCCCTCCGGCAGGAGCAGTCCAAGCGACTGCTGGCCTTCAGCAGCATCGGCCAGGTGGGCTACATCCTGCTGGGGCTGGGGGCCTGCCTGGCGCTGTTCCCCGCGGGATCGGGCGCAAGCCCCGCTCTGCTCCTCTCCACCCTGGCCCTGTACGCCGCCCTCTTCCATACGCTGAACCACGGCCTGTTCAAGAGCCTGCTGTTCCTGAACGCCGGCTCGGTGCTGTACGCCACCGGCACGCAGGACCTGAATCGCCTGGGGGGCCTGATCCGGTTCATGCCCCTCACCGCCCTCACCACCCTGGTCGCCTCGCTGGCCATCTCGGGGGTCCCGCTGCTGAACGGCTTCGCCAGCAAGTGGAGCCTGTACGTCGCCGTCCTCCTGGGAAGCCGCTTCTCCCCCTTCCTGGCGGTCTGTGCGGTGGTGGCCATGCTGACGAGCGCCGTGACCCTGGCGCTCTTCCTCAAGTTCTTCGGCGCGGCCTTCCTGTCGCGGACCAGCCGACTGGTGGCGGACCGCGCCCGCCAGCCGCACGGCCTGAAGGTCGGCTGGTGCATGCAGGCCCCCCAGCTCGTCCTGGCAGTCCTCTGCCTGTTCCTCGGCCTGGCGCCGGCGGCGGCCTTCCAGATCATCCACCGGGCCCTGGCCGGCTCCCCGCAAGGACTGGGCACGGCCCTGGCCCAGGCCTCGCCCTTCGTCGTGGCGGCCCGAACGGGCATCGGGGCCCTGGACGGCCGGGCGGTCTTCGCCCCGTTGGCGGTGGCCGTCGTCTTCGCCGGCCTGCTGCTCGGCGTCGCCTGGGTCTCCCGCCTGGGAGGCACGGTGCGACGGTCGGCCGAGCCCTGGCTGTGCGGCTATGTCGCCGAATCGGAGCAGACCCGTTACGGCGCGCGGAATCTCTACCGGGAGGTCACCCGGTACTTTGGCTGGCTGGGAGGGACGCGCCCTCTCCCGGCCGCTCGACCCGTGACGGATCCGCCGACGGATGCACATTCCCCGGGGGGCCAAGCGTCCACCCCGGGCGCAAGGACATAAGATGCCGGCACACAGGATTCTCCAGCAGCTGAACGAGAAGTTCGCGGCGGTCATCCAGCGGACCGATATCCCCGAGAACACTCGGCTGTTCGTGTACGTCGAGCCCCAGGCCGTGCCCGACATCTGCCGCCACATCTTTCGGGACCTGGACGCCCGCTATGTCGTGAGCATCGGCCTGGACGACCGGCCCATCTCGGGGAAGTTTCTGGTGGCCCACGATTTCGCCTTCGATGCCGCCCACGTCCTGTGCAGCATCCTGGCCTACGTGCCCAGCCCCGATCCGCGGATCGACAGCATCGCTCCCGCCGTCCCGCCGGCCAACTGGGCCGAGCGCGAGTTTCGGGATCTGGTGGGCATCCAGCCGGTGGGGCACCCGTCCCCCAAGCGGCTGATCCTGCCGGACGGCTGGCCCGAGGGGGTGCATCCGCTGCGCCGGGACTACCCCTGGAACGCGGTGCCGCCCGGCTACGACGAGACCCGGGAGTACGCCTTCGATGACGCGCCGGAGGGCTGCGTGGCCGTCCCCTTCGGCCCCTTCCACCCCACCCTGGACGAGCCGGCGCACTTCCGGCTGTACGTCGAGGGGGAGATCGTTCGCGGCTGCGAATACCGGGGCTTCATGGTCCATCGCGCCATCGAGAAGCTGGGCGACTCCGTCCTCACCTACAACGAGATCCCCATGGCCGCCGAGCGCATCTGCGGCATCTGCGGCTGCGTCCACAACGTGGCCTATGCCCAGGCGGTGGAACAGGCGGTGGCGCTCAAGCCGCCTCCCCGGGCCGAATATATCCGGACCATCATGCTGGAGATCGAGCGGCTGCACAGCCATCTCCTCTGGGTGGGGCTGGCCTGCCACATTCTGGGATTCGACACGCTGTTCATGCAGTGCTTCCGCATCCGCGAGCCCATCATGTGGGTGGCGGAGAAGATCAGCGGCAACCGCAAGACCTACGCCCTCTGCGTGGTGGGGGGCGTCCGCTGGGACATCACCCCCCCGCTGAAGGCGGAGCTGCAGCAGGTCCTCTCCACCCTGGAGGCCGAGTGGCGGCCCGTCGCCGCCGCCGTCAGCGGAGATCGGAACATCCAGCAGCGGACGCGGGGGATCGGAATGGCCGGTCCGCGCCTGGTCAAGGAGGCGGCCCTCATCGGCCCGGTGGCCCGGGCCGCCGGCGTGGACATCGACTGCCGCCGCGACCACCCCTACGCCGCGTACGGGCGGGTGGACTTCGCGGTGGTGGTGCAGAGCGGAGGCGATGTCTGGTCGCGCCTCCTGGTGCGGGTCCTGGAGGTCTTCGAGTCCATCAAGATCATCCGCCAGTGCCTGGATCAGATGCCCGAGGGTCCGCTCTGCCTCCCCGCCGGGGACGAGCTGCCCGCCGGCCGCATGGGGGTGTCCTCGGTGGAAGCCCCGCGGGGCGAGTCCCACCACTTCGTGATCACCGGGGAAAACAACCGCCCCCGGCGCTGGCGCGTGCGGGCGCCGACGTACCAGAATCTGCAGGGGGTCCCGGCCATGATCCGGGACCAGCAAATCGCCGACATGACCATCACGCTGGGGAGCATCGACCCGTGCTTCTCCTGCACGGATCGCCTGGAGGTGGTCGACGTTCGTTCGGGCGCGGTGCGGGTGTATGCGCAGGCGGAGCTTCTGGCGCTGGCCCGCGCCCCCCGGACCGGGCAATAGGGAAGGAGCCATGAACGCTGGCCTGGGCCTCATGCTGCTCTTCGCGGCGCTGAACGCGGCGCTGGTGCTCGCCGTGGCCCCCCTGTGCGAGGGGATCCTGCGCAAGGTCACTGCCAAGATCCAGTCCCGGCAGGGGCCGCCGCTCTGGCAGCCCTACTACGACTTGCTGAAGCTGCTGGGCAAGGAGGACCTCGAATCGGGGGAAAGTCCCCGGATGCAGCGGTTCGCGGCCGTCCTCGCCCTCTCCGCCATCCTGATGGTGGCCATGCTGATCCCCATGGGGCGCCCGGCCCCGCTGGGCGGGTACGGCGATGTCGTGCTCCTCATCTACCTGCTGACCCTCTGCGGGATCTCCACCATGCTGGCCGGTCTGGCCGCGGGCTCCACCTATTCCCTGGTGGGCATGAGCCGGGAGATGATGTCTCTCATGACCCTGGAGCCGCTGCTGGCCGTGGCGATCATCATCGGGACCGTCCATGCCGGCTCGCTGCGCTTGGGGACGGTGCTGAACGGATCCCTGTACGCCTCGGGTGCGCTTCCCCTGGCCGGCCTCCTCATGCTGGTGGTGGTGCTCCTCTCCCTGCAGGGATTCGTGGGGCGGCTCCCCTTCGACATCGCCGAGGCCGAGACGGAGCTGATGGAGGGGCCGCTGGCGGAGTACTCGGGGGCCAAGCTGGCGCTCTTCAAGTTCGCCCAGATGGTCAAGCTGGTGGTGTACAGCGCGCTCCTGGTGGCCCTGTTCGCCCCCTGGGGGAGCGCCTGGCCATACCCCCTGAGCGCGCTCGTGCTGCTGGCCAAGATCTTGGTCCTGGTCCTGCTTGTGACGCTGGTGGCGGCGACCCACGCCCGCTACCGCATCGATCAGGCCATCCGCTACTACGCCGGCCTGTTCGGCGCCGCCTTTGTGGCCCTGCTTTTGGCCCTGTGGGGCTTTTGAGGAACGGGGGAGCCATGTCGCTGCTGAGCAAGCTGAAGGAAACCGCGATCTGCCTGCGGGCTGGAAGGGTGACCCGGCCCTACCCGGCCCAGCCGGCCCCCACCCCTCCCGGCTTCCGGGGACGGCCGATCTTCGATGCGAGCAAGTGCATCGGCTGCGCCGGCTGCGCCAACAACTGCCCCGCCCGCGAGATCCTGGTCCACGACATCTGCCAGGAGATCCGCATCATCAAGTACATCGGGCGCCGCTGCACCTATTGCGGCCGCTGCGCCGACGTCTGTCCCGAAAAGGCCATCACGATGAGCACGGACTTCGAGACCGCCACCAACGACATCCACGACCTCCAGCAGGAGCTCGAGCTGTTCATGGGGACCTGCCAGCGCTGCGGCCGCTGCTTCAAGGAGCCGGGGCCCCTCGAGCAGCTCATGATGAAGGGGTACCGGTTCGACGAGCTCAAGGACGATCGGTGGATCCACCGCTCGACGGCCTACCTTGAGGGCCAGCCGGTGGTCCGAGATATTGAGATCGAGCTGGATTGACGCCATAACAGGCCGCTGAAAAAGGCCCATCTGCGGCGTTGGTCCGCTCGGGCACTCGCTGCGGCGTACTGAAAGTACGCCTCACTCAGCCCTTTGCGGACCGCCTTGCATCTGGACCTTTTTGAGCAGCCTGGGGGAAGGCGGGTTTTTCATCACACTGATAGGGGGGAACGGACGTGTTAAAGGGACTCTGCCGGAAGGTCTTCCCGCGGTCGCTCTGGGTCTACCACGCCAACAGCGGGGGCTGCAACGGATGCGACATCGAGGTCCTGAACGTCCTGACCCCGTATTATGATGTGGAGCGCTTCGGCATCCGGCTGGTGGGCTCCCCCCGCCACGCCGATGTGATGCTGTGCCAGGGACCCGCCATGCGGTCCACCGCCCGGGCGCTGCGGCGCGCCTACGAGGCCATGCCCGCCCCCAAACTGGTCTTCGCGATCGGCTCTTGCGCATGTGGGGGGGACTCTGGTATGATACATACAGCGTCCTGGGGCCGGTGGAGAAGGTGCTTCCCGTGGATTTCTACATCCCGGGCTGCCCGCCCCGCCCCGAGGCGATCCTCTACGGGGTGGCGGTGGCGGTAGGGCTGGTGGACAAGAAGGTGGCGCCGGTCCAGCTCAAGCAGCTGGAGTTCCCGATCCCGAAATACCATCCGGAAGACCTCCAGCAGGACGACGGCATGGTCGTCTATCAGAAGCTCAACCGGGTGTAAGCTGCCTCCGCGTCCCGCCGCCTGCCGTTCCCCCCGCGAGGGCCCTGTGAAGGAGTATCATGCACGAAGTGGGCCTGATGCAGGACACGCTCATCATCGCGCTCCGGCACGCCACGCAGGAGGGCGCCCGGCGGGTTCACCGCCTGACCATGCGGGTGGGTCCCCTGTCGGGTGCCGTCCCCGAGGCCCTGGAGTTCGCCTTTGACGTGCTGGCCCGCGGCACCATGGCCGAGGGCGCCCGTCTGGAGATCGAGCGCGTCCCCATCGTGTGCTACTGTCCGAGCTGTGCCCAGGAATTCACGGCCGACGATTTCCTCTGCGAATGTCCCCACTGCCATGCGCCCAGCGTGGAGGTTCGGCACGGCCGGGAGCTGGAGCTCGCCAGTCTGGAGGTATCCTGACGTGTGCAAGGAATGCGGCTGCGGCATCGTGGAAGGCTTTCGAGTCGACGGAGAGCCGGTCGTTGCGGACCCGGGGCCGGGTACCCCCGGGGTGGCCCCCGGGGCGGCGCATACCCATTCGCACGAGGCCGGGGAGGACCACGGCCATTCCCATCCGCACCCGCACGGGCCGCATGTCCACGGCGCCGACCATGCGCACGACCACCGGACGGTCCCGGTGCACGAGGCGATCCTCGATAAGAACGACCGGCTGGCCGAGCGGAACCGCGGCTACTTCGCCGGCAAGGGCCTGCTCGTGCTCAACCTGCTCTCCTCCCCGGGCGCCGGCAAGACCGCTTTCATCGAGCGGACGGTGGCGGACCTGGGGGCGCGCCTCCGGGTCGGCGTGATCGTGGGCGACCTCGAAACGGACAACGACGCGCGGCGGCTGCGCGGCCGCGGGGTACCGGCGGTCCAGATCACCACCGGCAACGTGTGCCACCTGGATGCGGAGATGGTCGCCCACGCCCTGGAGCGGCTGGAGCTGGACGCCCTGCAGGTCCTCATCATCGAAAACGTGGGGAACCTGGTCTGCCCGGCCTCCTACGATCTTGGCGAGGACTTCCGCGTGGTGATCATGTCGGTCACCGAGGGCGAGGACAAGCCGCTCAAGTACCCGGTCATGTTTCGCACCGCGCAGGTGGTCGTGGTCAACAAGACCGACATCCTCGAAGCCGTCGGATTCGACCGCGAGACCGCCCTGCAAAACATCCGCCGCGTGGCCCCCCAGGCCACCATCTTCGAGCTTTCGGCGCGCACGGGAGAAGGCATGGCGCAGTGGTACCAATACCTCGAGGAGCGGCTGCGCCGGCCCCGCCACGGCGTGATCCGAAACCCGGCGGGAACGGCAGCCTCCTAACCCCATTCCGAAAATATCTCACCGCCAAGGCGCCAAGAAGGCCATGGCTGGAATGGGCGGAACACCCAGCGACTGGAGCCGCGTCAAGCCCCCCGGAGGGGGCGTTCCGGAGCACGGAGTCAAACCAGCCGAATTCCGTGGACTATGAGACCTCGGCGTCATGGCGGTTCAAGAGTATTCTCGGCTCAAGGCTAACAGGCGTCTGAAAAACTCCCATCTGCGGACACCCCGCCTTCGGCCGGGTACCCGCGCACTCCTGCGGGGCTGCGACGTACGCGCTCAGTACGCCTCCGACCCACCTCCGGTGGGTACCCCGCGGCGGGTACCGATCCCGAGGGATGGATGACGGCGCCTTGCATCTGGGCCTTTTTGAGCAGCCTGACCGAAAATGAGTTTTTCTGCCGATCCCCTGCCCTTCGCCCGGCGACCGGCGATCGTCTCTATCCCTGCCATGATCCTTGCCAGCGTTCCAAGCGCTCGAGTTCTCCCTCACCTATTCTTCACGAGTTATCTCCATTCATGGATAAATACGAGCAACATTATCTGCTAACTGTTTAAAATATTTACACTTGACGCAATTCCATGCAGGTGCCATTCTATTTTCAAAGTGAGATTGGTCAGGCCAGCGGACCATCTGGCCTCAGGTGATAAGGGGAAGCTACGAAAGGAACCCAAACCAGGAAATAAGCCGCATTACCGGATTGAGCTCGTCGTCTCGACCCGTCAAACAACCATCGAAAGACGCCATGATTACACGCGATCAGCGCACCGACACCTCATAATTCTCGCGCGACCGACCCGTCACGACACCGGCCGCGCTGCGCCAAACCCCGCGACCTCCCGGAGGGGGCAATGAGTCATCAGGTACGTTCGGAGGGTTTCCCGGGCAACGGCAACGGAGATACACCGCGCACGGGCGTATTCATATGCCACTGTGGCGGGAACATTTCCGACGTGGTAAACGTCCAACGCGTCGCGCAGGAGATCGGCGCCCTCCCGGGTGTGGCCTGCTCCATGACCCACACCTTCATGTGCTCCGACCCCGGCCAAGCCCTCATCCAGGAGAAGATCAAGGAGTGCAATCTCAACCGGGTCGTCGTCGCCGCCTGCTCTCCCAGCCTGCATGAACTGACGTTTCGCCGCACCCTCACCCGCAGCGGCCTGAACCCCTACCTGTACGAACATTGCAACATCCGCGAGCAGTGCTCCTGGGTGGTCCGCAATAAGGAGCTGGCCACCCAGAAGGCCACGCGGCTGATCCGCGCGGCGGCAGCGCGCGCCGGCCATCTGACTCCCCTGCAGAAGCGCCGCATCCCCATCCACCCCGAGGCGCTCGTCATCGGCGGAGGCATCGCGGGCCTGGTGGCAGCCCGGGACCTGGCGCAGCGCGGCATCCGCGTCACGCTGGTCGAACAGTCGCCGTTCCTGGGAGGCCGGGTCGCCCAGATGGGGAAGGTCTTCCCCACCGAAGAGCGCGCCCGCGATCTTTTGAATCCCATCATCGCCGAGGTCGTCAAGCATCCCCGGGTGACCGTCCTCACCAATGCCCGGGTGACCCACGCCGAGGGGATTGTCGGCAATTTCAAGGCGCACATCCAGATCATTCCTCGCGGCGTGAACTCCAGGCTGGCCGCTCCCGGCCACGTCATGGCCGCCTGCCCCGTGGAGACCGAGAACGAGTTCGACTTCGGATTGACCAAGCGGAAGGCGATCTACCAGCCCTACTACGGCTGCTATCCGCAGCTGCCCGCCATCGATTGGACCGCCTGCACCAAGTGCGGGAAGTGTATCGAGGCATCGGGGGGGAAAGGCATCGAGCTGGATGCACAGCCGCGCGAAACCGAAGTGCATGCCGGCGTGATCGTCCTGGCCACGGGCCACGACCCGTACGAGCCGCTGCCAGGCGAGTACGGGTACGGGAAGTTCCCGGAGGTGGTGACCCTCCAGCAGATGTACCGGATGCTGGACACCGACGGGCCCACGGGCGGCGAGGTGAAAGCCAACGGCGCTCCCGTCCGCACGGTCGTCTTCATCTACTGCGTCGGCGCACGGCAGCGCGAGGGCATCAGCGTGCCCATGCCCGACGGGCGGGTGCGCGAGTACTGCGGCAGGACCTGCTGCACCGCCTCGCTGAAGATCGCCACCGAGCTGCAGGAGCGCTACCCCCGCATGAACATCTACAGCTTCTACCAGGATGTTCGCGCCTACGGCCGCGGGCACGAGGAATACTACACCCGGGCATCCGAGGGCGGCGCCATCTTCCTCCGCTACGACCCCAACCATCCCCCGCGGGTGGAGAAAGATTTTCGCGGGACGTCCGCGCTGATCGTGCGCGGCCGCGACCTCCTGACGGGGGATGTCGAGCTGGAGGTTCCGGCCGACCTGGTGGTCCTGTCCACCGGCGTCGTGCCCCACGACATCAGCGACCTGGTCGAGATCTTCAAGTGCTCCATCGGTCCGGACACCTTCTTGCTGGAGGTCCATCCGAAGCTGCGGCCGGTCGAGCTGGCGGTGAGCGGGGTCTTCCTGGCGGGGACCTGCCAGAGTCCCATGGACATCACCGAGGCCTCGGCCGGCGGCGCGGCTGCCGCGTCCAAAGCCGCCGCCATGGTGGTGCAGGCCGAGGTCGAGATGGATCCCTTCATCGCCACCGTGGATGAGCAGCTCTGCACCGGATGCCAGACCTGCCTCACAGTGTGTCCCTACGACGCCCTCAGCCGGGACGAGGCCAAGCACATCGCCGTGGTCAACGAGGCCCTGTGCACCGGCTGCGGCAGCTGCGCCGCCACCTGCCCGAGCGATGCGATCCAGCAGCGGGGGTTCACAGACCGCCAGGTGCTTTCCGAGCTGCTGGCGCTCCTGGCGCGCCAGGCGCCGGCGGGAGCAGGCGATCTATTGACCGTCGGCCGATAAGGGGGATTGGGCATGACTGATCGCGCCATGCACGAGATGCAGGAGGCTCCATCGGCCCCGGGAAGCTGGGAGCCCCGGATCGTCGGATTCCTCTGCTACTGGTGCTCGTACACCGGGGCGGACGGGGCCGGGACAGCGCGCATGTCCTACCCCCCCAACGTGGACATCGTGCGCCTGATGTGCTCGGGACGCTGCGACCCCCAGCTGATTACCGCCGCGTATGCCAACGGCGCCGATGGGGTCCTCGTCCTGGGCTGCCACGTCGGCGATTGCCACTACATCAGCGGGAACCACAAGACCATGGCGCGCATGCCGCTGCTGCGCCGCGTCCTGGACGAGCTGGGCATCGAGCCGGAGCGGTTTCGCCACGACTGGGTGAGCGCCGCCGAGGGGGAGAAATTCACCCGGGTGGTGACCGAGATGACCGAGCAGGTGCGCCGGCTGGGTCCCCTGAACTGGCCCGGGCTCCTGCATGCGCGAGGGGTCGGACACGGCATGGATCTCCATCCCTGGGGGGAGCGCCCATGAGCGCGGAACAGACCAAGAGCAAGCTGAAGGTGGCCAAGTACTGGGCGTCCAGCTGCGGCGGGTGCGACATCTCGCTCCTGGAGATCGGTCCCCGCCTGCTGGATCTGATCGCCATCGCCGATGTCGTCTTCTGGCCCTGCGCGGCGGACTTCAAGTATCGGGACGTCGCCAACTATCCGGACGGCTACATCGATATCTGCTTCTACAACGGAGGGGTGCGGAACTCGGAGCAGGAAGAGGTTGCGCGCCTGCTGCGCCAGAAGAGCAAGACCCTGATCGCCTACGGCGAGTGCGCCGTTGGCGGCGGCATTCCCGCCCTCGCCAACCTGAAGTCGCGCGCCGGGATCTTCGAGGCGGCCTATCACCAGAACCCCTCCATCGACAATCCGGACGGTGTGGAGCCCCGGCCGGTGGTCCAGTCCCCCGTCGGGGAGCTCGAGATCCCCGTCTTCTACCCCGGCGTCCTGCGCCTGAAGGATGTGATCGAGGTGGACTACGAGATCCCCGGCTGTCCGCCGCAGGCCGACCGGGTGTGGGAGGCCATCCAGGCCGTGGCAGGCGGGGCGGTGCCCGCGCGCAATACCGCCGTTCCGGTCGGCTGCGGGAACAAAAGCGTCTGCGACGAGTGCAGCCGGGAGAAGCGCCTGGTGAAAATCGGCCGGTTCACCCGCCATCACCTGGTGCGCCCGGAGCCCGGCTGGTGCCTGCTGGAACAAGGGATCCTGTGCATGGGGCCGGCCACCCGCAGCGGCTGCGGGGCCCTCTGCCTCAAGGCCGATATGCCGTGCGAGGGCTGCTACGGCCCGTCGGGAGAGACGCTGGACCAGGGGACCGCCATGGTGGGCGCCGTGGGGGCCATCCTCGACGCCACGACCGAAGAGCGCGCCCACGAGCTCATCCAGCAGATCGTGGATCCCGCCGGCAGCTTCTACCGCTTCACGCTGGCCGGCGGCTACATGAAGGGCAGGAACGAGGCGCGGGGGGAGGACAGGGCATGACCAGTCCACAGGTGAAGACCGCCGAAGGGTTGCGCCGGATCAGCATCGATCCCGTGACCCGCCTGGAGGGCCACGGCAAGATCGATATCTTCCTGGATGCCGAGGGGAATGTGGCGGATTGCTTCTTCCAGGTGCCGGAGCTGCGCGGGTTCGAGAAGTTCTGCGAGGGGCGCCCGGTCGAGGAGATGCCGCGCATCACTCCCCGGATCTGCGGGGTCTGCCCGGAGGCGCACCTGATGGCCTCGGCGAAGGCGTGCGACGCGGTCTACGGGGCCGAGCTGCCGCTCACGGCCAAGCTCCTGCGCGAGCTGCAGTACAACATCTTCTTCGTCACGGACCACACCACCCACTTCTACGCCCTGGGGGCGCCGGACTTCGTCATGGGCCCGCAAAGCGACCCCGCACTGCGCAACCTGATCGGGGTCATCGGCAAGGTCGGCGTACAGATCGGCGGCGAGGTCATCAAGTGCCGTGCCTGGGGACACGAGGCCGCCGCCATCTTCGGCGGCAAGCCGGTGAATCCCGCCAACGCCATCCCGGGGGGGATGAGCAAGCCCCTCAAGCCCGAAGAGCGCGACCGGGTGGAGGAGATCTGCCGCTTCATGGTGGAGTTCGGGAAGTTCACCCTGAAGCTGCTGCACGACGTCGTGCTTGCCAACAAGGAGTATGTGGACCTGATCCTCACTGGCCCCTACTACCAGGAGACCTACTCCATGGGGCTGGTGGACGAGAAGAACCGGGTGAACTACTACGACGGGAAGGTGCGGGTCGTGGACCCCGAGGGGAACGAGCTCTGCAAGTACGCCCCGCCCGAGTACGCGCGGCACATCGCCGAGCGTGTGGAGCCCTGGAGCTACCTGAAGTTCCCGTACCTGAAGGCGGTGGGCTGGAAGGGGCTCGTCAGCGGCAAGGAGTCGGGGGTCTACCGGGCCACCCCGCAGTCCCGGTTGAACGCCGGGGACAGCATGAACAGCCCCTTGGCCCAGGAGGCCTACGAGGAGTATTTCGAGACGCTGACGGGAGACAAGAGCGGCAGGAAGCCCGTCCACCACACCCTGGCCATCCACTGGGCCCGGGTCATCGAGCTTCTGAACGCGGCCGAGCGGGCGCTGGAGTTGGTGCGACACCCGGAGATCACCCATCCCGAGCACTACCGGGTGGTGTGCGACAAGACCCCCAGGGAGGGGGTGGGCATCGTCGAGGCGCCGCGCGGAACCCTGACCCACCACTACGTCACGGACGAGACCGGTCGCGTGAAGAAGGCCAATCTGATCGTCGGGACGACGAACAATCATGCCGCCATCTGCATCTCCATCAAGCAGGCGGCTCAGGGGTTGATCAAGAAAGGCGTGGAGGTCACCGAGGGCGTCCTGAACATGATCGAGATGGCCTTCCGCGCCTATGATCCATGTTTCGGCTGTGCCACCCACAGCCTGCCGGGTCAGATGCCGTTGATCGTGCGGGTGCGGGACGTGGACGGCAGCGTGCTGAGCGAAAGGCGGCGAGGGTAAACCGGCGGGACGGAGCCCCCCAGGGAAAGGGCGCACCATGGCAGAGATCAAGGAACGCTACGACGGGTTGGTCATCGGGGCGGGGATCGCCGGTATGCAGGCGGCGCTGGATCTGGCCGGCCAGGGGTACCAGGTCCTCCTGGTGGAGAGTCAGCCCTCCATCGGCGGGGTCATGGTCTCCCTGAACAAGGTCTTCCCCACCCTGGACTGCTCCAGCTGCATCTGCACCCCCCGCATGGCCGAGGTTGCCCACGACGAGAACGTCACCATCCTGACCTACACCGAGGTCGAGAAGGTCGAGCCCCAGGGATCCGGGTTCCGGGTCCGCCTGCGGCAGAAGCCCCGCTACGTCGTGGCGGAGGACTGCATCGGGTGCAGCCTGTGCGAGCTGGCGTGCGACGTCTACGTCCGCCACGAGTTCGACTACGGACTGGGGGCGCGGCGCGCCATCTACATCCCCCACGCCAACGCCATTCCCCAGGTGGCGGTCCTGGATGCGGAGCACTGCGTGTTCGACGGCAACTGCGCCAAGGTGTGTCCCACCGACTGCATCGACTTCACGCAGCAGCCGGTCGAGCGCACCATCCAGGTGGGGGCCGTCATCATCACCACCGGGCTCACCATCACCCCCATGGACGCCAAGAAGGAGTACGGGGGGGGCACGCACCTCAACGTCATGAGCCCCCTGGCGATGGAGCGGGTCCAGTCCTCCAACGGACCCTACGGGCGGGTCCTTCGCCCGTCGGACGGGAAGATTCCTCAATCGGTCGCTTACGTCCAATGCGCCGGGAGCCGGGACGCCTCCATCGGCGTGTCGTATTGCTCCCGAGTGTGCTGCATGTACGCCATCAAGCAGGCGATCATGCTGAAGCATGAGCGGCACGACGTGAACGTCACGATCTACTACATGGACATCCGGGCCTTCGGCAAGAACTACGAGCAGTTCTACCGGCGCGCCGTCGCCGACGGGATCCATTTCGTCAAGGCCAAGGTGGCAAAGATCGCGGAGGTGGACAACCACGACCTGGTCCTGCGCGTGGAGCTGATCGAGGAAGGGGGGCGCATCGGAGAGATCCGGCACGATCTGGTGGTGCTCAGCCAGGGGCTGAGGCCCGCCTGGCACGCGGACGGGGTGATCCCGGTGGAGGAGAGCCCGGACGGGTTCTTCACAACCCCCCAGGCGAAGGTTCGCCCGGTGAAGACCACCGTCGAGGGGATCTTCGTAGCGGGTGTGGCCGCCGGTCCGAAGGACATTCCCGATGCCATCGTGGAGGCCGGCGCGGCTGCCATGGAGGCAGCCATCCATCTCGAGCGCACCGGCGCAGGCCGGCCGGCGCGGGCGGCGGTCGGCGTCAGCCACGATTGAGCGACAGCGGAGGGATGACGGGGGGCAACCATGAGTGAGTCGAAACGCGACTGGAGAGCAGACCTGAAGACCTTCCGCGAGCGAATGGGGGGGCTCACCGAGGCGAAGAAGGCCTACTTCAAGGCCGACCGCGACACGCGCAAGGCCCTGACAGAGGCGCTGAAGTCCGGTCCCAAAACGATCCCGGAGCTGACACGACACTTGAAGCTCCCCGGTCCCGAGGTGGTGTGGTACGTCATGGCCCTGAAGCGGTACGGGGACGTGGTGGAGGCCGGCCAGGCCGGCGACTACCTCACATACGCCCTGAAGGAGTCGGCGTCATGAGCGTTCGTGTGGATCCGGATGTGGTCAGGGAGCTGGCAGAGTACGGAGCCGACACAGCCGTCAAGTGCTTCAATTGCGGCAACTGCACCGCCGTCTGCGCGCTGTCCAAGGAGGACACCACCTTCCCACGGCGGTACATCCGCAACATGCAGCTGGGACTCAAAGACAAGCTGCTGGAATCCATCGATCCCTGGCTGTGCTACTATTGCGGCAACTGCTCGGACACCTGTCCGCGCGAGGCCCAACCCGGCAAGCTCATGATGGCCAGCCGGCGCTGGCTCACCAGCATGTACGATTGGACCGGACTGAGCCGCCGGATGTACCAGCGGGCGCGGTGGGAGCTGGGACTGCTGGCGGCCGTGGCCGTGGCGGTCCTGCTGCTGTTCAGCCTGCCGTCCGATTTCGGGTTGCGCCTGCTTCTCCGGCACCCCGAGGCTCTCCGGACCGTCAATCTGGAATTCTTCGCCCCGATGGTGTACGTCCATTACGCGGACATCTTCCTGGCCGTCCTGCTGGGTCTTATGCTGGCCGTCAACGCCGGGCGCATGGTGGGCTTCGCCACGCGCAGCGGCCCCCGTGTCCCCCTGGGCATCTACCTGTCGCACGCGGCGGACCTGGTGGCCCACGGCCTGACCCAGAAGCGCTGGCAGCAGTGCGACACCAACACGATCAAGCACTGGGTCCGACACATGACCCTCGTCACCGCGTACGGGACCATGTTTATTCTGGTGGTCGTCTTCCTGCCGTGGTTCCAGGTGCCGAACACCTCCTTTCACTGGACCAGTTTCCTCGGGTACTACGCAACCCTCATCCTGCTCGGCGCCACCACCTGGATCATCCTGGACCGCCTGAAGAGGCGGGATCAGATGCACAAGCATCCGGATCTCTCCGACTGGCTGTTCGTGATCCTGCTGTTCCTGACCGCCCTGACGGGAATTGTCCTCAACGTGTTCCGTTTGTTGGATCTGCCCGTCCCGACGTACGTCACCTACACCATCCACCTGATGATCGCCGTGCCCATGCTGGTGGTGGAGGTGCCCTTCAGCAAGTGGCCGCACCTCGTCTACCGGCCGCTGGCGGCGTTTCTCGCCGCAGCCCGCGCCAAGGCCGCCGAGCGGCAGCCGGCCGCCGTCCGCACGGCCCCTGCGCTCCCTTCCTGAGCGGGTCGCCGCGACGCCTTCAGCTCCTTCGACGGAAGAGGGCCTTCGGGCCCTCTTCGTGTTTCGGGCGCTCCGCGCCGACACGATCCATCCTGCCGTCTCTCCCACGCGTTCCGGCCGTACCCCACCCACTTGTTGCGCCCCGCTATCACGCGCCTCGCAGACCTCGGTCGGCTCAATCTCCGTCGCTGAAGCCGCCGTGCTGAATTTCTCAACAGATGAATGCGACGACAGACATTCGCCCTAATGCGCTTGAATTTGCCGATCGCGAGAGTATCGTCATCGCAGATGCGGGGCGCGCCCGTATGCCCCCGCCCAGACAGGATGCCGGCCGATCCTGCGCCGGATTTCCGGAGCAGGGAGACCGGAAGACGACAGTCGGCGCCGAGAACCGGCGGTCTACACGCTCCGCCCCTCGGCCGAATCGTGGAGCCAGGAGGAATCAGGCCATGCCCCATCTAGCCACGGGAGGGGAGGCGCCGCGTGCGGCGCGACCCATCCAGGAGCGGAAGGACGTCCGCCGACACATCACGTACGAATCCGAGCTGGACCCGGGGTTCGCCGAAAAAATCGCCCGGCTGGCCTACGGGGAAAAACTCTTCAGCTGCATCCAGTGCGGGACGTGCAGCGGCACCTGTCCGGTGAGCCACTACATGGACTACACGCCCCGCAAGATCATCGCCATGGTCCGAGAGGGCTTCCGGGACGAGGTCCTGAACAGTCTCACCATCTGGCTGTGCGCCTCGTGCTACTCCTGCACGGTGGACTGCCCCCGGGAGATCAAGATCACCGACGTGATGTACGCCCTCAAGCAGGAGGCCATGACCCAAGGGCTTTACCCGAAGCGGTTTCCCATCCCCGTCCTGGCGCGCGAGTTCTTCCGCGGCGTGGCCAGTCACGGCCGGAACAGTGAAGGCCCCCTGATGGTCAGGTTCTTCCTGAAGACGAACCCCCTTCGAATGCTCAGGAACGCGCCCGTCGCCTGGCGCCTCTGGCGGACGGGCCGACTCTCGCTGCTGGCGGAGAAGACGCAAAGCAAGGGCGTCGTCGGGAGGCTTTTACGCGCCGCCAAACAGGTCGAAGAAGGGAGTGCGCAATGACCTACCTGTATTACCCGGGGTGCTCGCTCAAGAGCACCGGGAGGGCATATGAGGAGTCGGCACTGAAGGTGTTTCAGGCGCTGGAGGCCCCCCTTCAGGAGCTCGAGGATTGGAACTGCTGCGGGGCGACCGCCTATATGTCGGTGGACGAGGTGCAGGCCTTCTCCCTGGCCGCCCGCAACCTCTGCCTGGCGGAGCAGCACGCGTCAGCGCAGACGAAGGAGCCCGTACAGCTCGTCGCCCCCTGCGCCGCATGCTTCCTGGTCCTCACCAAGACGCAGCGCTACCTGGAGATGCATCCGGACCTGGACCGCCAGGTGAAGGCGGCCCTCCAGGCCGTGGGACTCACCTTTACGGGCCAGGTCCGTGTCCGCCACCCGCTGGACGTGTTCGTCAATGACATCGGCATCCCGCGGATTACCAAGAGGGTCAAGCGCAGTCTGAGCGGCCTGAAGGTCGCCTGCTATTACGGGTGCCAGATCGTCCGCCCCTTCGCCACGTTCGACGACGCCCACAATCCCACCACCATGGATCGCGTGGTCGCCGCCCTGGGGGCCAGCTCGGTCAAGTGGCCGCTCAAGACCCGCTGCTGCGGAGGCTCCCTCAGCGGCACCATCCCCGATGCGGGTCTCCGGCTGAGCCAGATTCTGCTGCAGGAGGCCAAGCGCCGCGGGGCCGACATCGTGGTCACCGCGTGCCCGCTCTGCCAGTTCAACCTCGAGTGCTACCAGAAGGAAATGGGCCGGGCGTTCGGCCAGCCGGTGGACATCCCGGTGCTCTACCTCACCCAGCTCATGGGCAGAGCCTTCGGGATCTCCGACCGGGAGCTGGGCATGCAGCGCCTGTTCGTGTCCCCCGCGGACGTATTTGCCCGGCAGGAAGGAGGTCAGGCCGTCCATGCGTGAGTCCACATCCAACGGCACCCCACGGATCGGCGTGTATATCTGCCACTGTGGAACGAATATCGCGGGCACGGTGGACGTCAAGGCCGTGACCGAGTACTGCGCCACCCTGCCGGGAGTGGCGGTGTCCAGAGACTACAAGTACATGTGCTCCGACCCCGGCCAGGAGCTGATCCAGCAGGACATCCGCGACCACCAGCTCACCCGGATCGTGGTGGCCTCCTGCTCTCCCCTGCTGCACGAACATACCTTCCGCCACGCCGTCGCACAGGGCGGGTTGAATCCCTATTACTTTCAGATGGTCAACATCCGGGAGAACGTGTCCTGGGTGAACCCGGATCCGCCGGCGGCCACCGCGAAGGCCAAGGATCTGCTGCGGGCCGCCATCTACCGGGTGGCCCTGCACAAGGCCCTGGAGCCCAAGCAGGTGCCCATCAACCCCAACGTCCTGGTGGTGGGAGGCGGCATTGCGGGCATCCATGCCGCCCTGACCCTGGCCAATGCCGGCAAGCACGTCATCCTGGTGGAGCGCGAGCCGACCATCGGCGGGCACATGGCCATGTTCGACAAGACCTTCCCGACCCTCGACTGCGCCGCCTGCATCCTGACCCCCAAGATGTCCGCGGTGAAGTGCCACCCGAACATCACCCTCTGGACCTACTCCGAGGTCACCCAGGTGGACGGATTCGTGGGGAGCTACAAGGTGCGGGTCCGGCGCAAGCCCCGCTACGTCAAGGAGGATCTCTGCATCGGCTGCCTGGAGTGCATCACCGCCTGCATCTACAAGGACGCCAGGTTCCCCGACGATTTCAACCAGGGGCTGAGCAAGCGCAAGCCCGTCTACATCCCGTTCCCGCAGGCGACCCCCCAGGTCGTGCTGTTCGATCCGGAATCCTGCATCCAGCTCAAGTCCGGCAAGTGCAAGCAGGCCTGCGTGGACAGTTGCGATCGGGATGCCATCGATTTCGGACAGACGGAGGAGATCAAGGAGATCGAGGTCGGCACCATCATCCTGGCCACCGGCTTCCAGGCCTTCGATGCCAGCCGCCTCCCCTACTACGGCTACGGCGTCTACCCCAACGTCTACACCGCCCTGGAGGTCGAGCGGCTCATCAACGCCTCCGGCCCGACCGGGGGTGAGGTCGTGCTGCGCGACGGGCGGAAGCCCCAGACGGTGGGAATCATCCACTGCGTCGGCTCCCGCGATGAGAAGACCAACCGCTGGTGCTCCCGGGTCTGCTGCATGTACTCGCTGAAGCTGGCCCACCTCGTGAAGGAGCACACCGGCGCCGAGGTGTACAACTTCTACATCGACATGCGCACTCCCGGAAAGAGCTACGAGGAGTTCTACGACAAGCTGCTGAAAGAGGGAACGCACTTCATCCGGGGCCGTGTGGCGGAGGTCACCGACTGGGCCCGGTCGCCCGAGGAGGAGGGCAAGCTGGTGGTGCGCGTGGAGGACACGCTCGTCGGCACCGTCCGCCGCATCCCCCTCGACATGGTCATCCTGTCCGTGGGGCTGGAGCCGCGAGCCGACTCGCAGGAGATCCGGCGAATGTTCAACATCTCCTGCTCGACGGAGGGGTTCTTCCTGGAGCGCCATCCGAAGCTGGCCCCGGTGAACACCTTCACCGACGGGATCTTCATCGCGGGGGCCTGCCAGGGTCCCCGGGACATCCCGGATACGGTGGCCCAGGCGGGGGCCGCGGCCGCCGAGGCCCTGGTGCTCATCGACACGGGCCACGTGGAGCTGGAGCCCAATACCGCCTTCATCGTCGAGGAGGAATGCTCCGGGTGCAAGTCCTGCATCTCCCTGTGCCCCTACACGGCCATCAGCTTCCTGGACGACAAGAAGAAGGCAACCATCAACGAGGCCCTCTGCAAGGGCTGCGGGACGTGCGTGGCGGCGTGCCCGTCGGGCTCGATCAAGCAGAACCTCTTCGAGGACGAAGAGATCTTCAGCGAGCTCGAGGGCCTGTTCGCACGCGATGCGGCCGCCGTCTAGCCGCAGACGGGAGGTGAAATTTTGACTGGCCACACGAACGCAAGCAGCGCTCCGGCGCCGGTCCAGGGGTGGGAGCCCCGCATCGTCGCCTTCTTCTGCAACTGGTGCACCTACACCGCGGCGGACCTGGCAGGGGTCTCCCGCATGAAGCACGCGCCCAACATCCGGATCATCCGGCTGATGTGCTCCGGCCGCGTGGATCCGCAGTTCATTCTGGACGCCTTTGCCAAGGGGGCCGACGGCGTGCTCATCGGCGGCTGCCACATCGGCGATTGCCATTATGCCGAGGGGAACTACAAGACCGTCCGCCGGATGCACATGCTGAAGCGGGTCCTGGAGGAGATGGGGATCGAGGAGGAGCGCTTCCGGCTCGAGTGGATCTCCGCGTCGGAAGGCGAGAAGGTCAAGCTGGTCGTCAACGACATGGTGGAGAAAGTGCGGGCCCTCGGCCCGCTGGGCCTGCCCCGGCGCTTCCTGGAATGGGATGCCGAGATGGACTCGCTGGAGCACGCCATCGAAGGAGCCAAGGAGGTCGAGGTCCATGCCAGATAAGCCCAAGCTCGCGTTCTACTGGTGCGCCTCCTGCGGCGGCTGCGAGGAGTCCGTGGTCGACCTCGCCGAGGGCATCCTGGACGTCATCCAGGCCGTGGACATCATCTTCTGGCCGGTGGCCATGGACTTCAAGCGCACCGACGTGGAGGCCAGGCCGGACGGCTCCATTCTGGTCAGCATGATCAACGGAGCCATCCGCACCTCCGAGCAGGAAGAGATGGTCCGGCTGCTTCGCCGGAAGAGCCAGCTGGTGATCGCCTACGGGGCCTGCGCCCACCTGGGCGGCCTGCCGGGCCTGGCCAACCAGTTCGAGCGGGAAGAGATCCTGCGGTACGCGTACGAGGGATCGCCGTCCGTCCAGAACCCGGACAAGGTATATCCCCAGCCGCGATTCCAGGAGAACGGACGGACGGCCACGCTTCCCACGCTGTGGAACGTCGTCCGCACGCTGGACCAGGTGGTTCCCGTAGACTATTACCTGCCCGGCTGCCCTCCCACGCCGAAGCTGCTGCAGCAGGCGGTGGCAACCCTGCTGTCCGGCGAGCTTCCCCCCAAGGGGAGCGTCCTCGCCCCCGACATCGCGCTGTGCGACGAATGCCCCCGCAAGGACAGCAAGCCTACCGACGTCAAGTTCACGGAGTTCAAACGCCCGCACCTGACCCTTCTGGATCCGCAGCAATGCTTCCTGACGCAGGGGGTGGTCTGTATGGGCCCGGCCACCCGCGGGGGGTGCGAGGCCCTCTGCACCAAGGGGAACATGCCCTGCAGCGGATGTTTTGGCCCCACCTCGCGGGTGAGGGACCAGGGGGCAAAGATCCTCTCCTCGCTCTGCTCGAACCTCGCCGCCAACGAGGAAAAGGACATCGAGCGGGTCGTCGCCACACTTCCCGACCCGCTGGGAACGTTTTACCGGTACAGCTTGGCAGGATCCCTGCTTCGCAGACGGGTGCCGCCCCACGCGTGAGGGGAGCACAGGAGGCCACGGAGACATGCAAGAGCCCATCCAGGCGGTGTGGAATACAGCCTACACGAAGGTCAACGAGGAGTACCTCAAGCGGCGCACCATCTCGATCGATCCCATCACGCGGCTGGAAGGCCACGGCAAGATCGATATCTTCCTGGACGAGAAGGGCGAGGTGGAGCGGGCCTACTTCCAGGTTCCCGAGCTCAGGGGCTTCGAGACCTTCAGCATTGGTCGTCCCGCCGAGGACATGCCCCAGATCACCAGCCGCATCTGCGGTGTCTGTCCCACCGCACACCACATGGCCGGCACCCGGGCCCTGGACGACCTGTACAAGGTGCAGCCGCCCCCCACGGCCACCAAAATCCGGGAGCTGGTCTACAACACCTTCATGCTGGAGGACCACGCCCTCCACGTGTATATCCTGGGCGGGCCGGACTTCATCGTCGGCCCCCAGGCGCCCAAGGAGCTGCGAAATGTCGTGGGGGTGATCCAGAAGGTGGGCGTGGATGTCGGCAAGAAGGTGATCTCCATGCGGCGCCGGCTCCGCGAGCTCATCAGCTACTTCGGCGGCAAGGTCATCCATCCCGTCCTGGGACTGCCGGGCGGCGTCTCCAAGGGGCTCGCCGCCGAGGACCTGCCCGGCTTCAAGCAGCTGGCCGAGGACGGTGTGGAGTTTGCCCGATTCACGCTGCAGGTGTTCAAGGACCTCGTCCTGAAGAACGACCAGTACGTTAAGCTCATCACCTCGGACACCTACACCCACCGGACGTATTACATGGGCCTGGTGGACGGGCAAGACCGGGTGAGCTTCTACGACGGCAAGCTCCGTGTGGTCGACCCGGCGGGGAAGGAGTTCGCGAAGTTCTCCGCCCAGCAGTACCTGGACTATGTGGGCGAACATGTGGAGCCGTGGAGCTACGTCAAGTTCTGCTACCTCAAGCCCCTCGGCTGGAAGGGATTTATCGACGGCCCCGAGACCAGCGTCTACTCTGTGGCCCCGCTGGCCCGGCTGAACGCCGCCGACGGCATGGCAACGCCGGAGGCCCAGCAGGCCTACGAGGAGTACGTCCGCACCCTGGGCGGCAAGCCCGTGCATTACACCCTGGCCAATCACTGGGCCCGCGTGGTCGAGATGCTGCAGGCCGCGGAGCGGATCCGCGAGCTGGTGGACGATCCGGGAATCACCGGCACGGACCTCCGGACGATCCCCACGGCAACGCCCACGGTGGGGATCGGTGTGGTGGAGGCCCCGCGGGGCACGCTGTTCCATCACTATGAGACCGATGAGCGTGGGCTCATCCGCAAGGCCAACCTCATCGTCGCCACCCAGGGAAATTCGGCGCGCATGGCCATGGGCGTGGAGAAGAGCGCCAAGGGGCTCATCCACGGCGGACAGGCCTCCGACGGCCTGCTGAACATGGTGGAGATGGCCTTCCGGGCCTACGATCCGTGCCACGGCTGCGCCACCCACTCCCTGCCCGGACAGATGCCTCTCCGGGTGCGCATCCACGACGCCGGGGGGCGCGTCGTCCAGGAACTCACGCGGTGACGGGGCCGGTCCCCTCCACCCTCGTGGTGGGGTTGGGAAACGACATTCTCGGAGACGACGCCGTCGGACTCTTGGCGGCCCGGTGCCTCCGCCGGCAGTTCCCGGACCTGGAGGTCGTCGAGGCCGGCAGCGGCGGCCTGGAGCTCCTGGATCTTCTCGCGGGATGGGATTGTGCCCTCCTGCTGGACGCCGTTTTGACCGGCCGTCACCCCGCGGGGACCCTCCTGGAGTTCTCCCGTCAGGACTTCCATCAGATCGTCGGCCCCTCGCCCCACTACGCCGGCCTCCCCGAGATGCTGCGGCTGGCCGAGTGTCTGGCCATTCCGATGCCCGCGGAGCTCTGCGTCCTCGCCATGGAAGTCGAGGATCCCTACTGTGTCCGGGAAGGGATCAGCCCCTCGGTCGCGAACGCCCTCCCCGCTTACGTGCGGCGGGGCGAAGAGATCTTGCGGAGTTGGCGGCGCGGCTCCCGGGGACCGGGAGTCGGGTGTTTCCAGGTGACCAATGCCGACCGGACAACGCACAGTGGTCCTGGGGCTGGGCAACCCGGTCCTCCGCGATGACCGGGTGGGTCTGGCGGTGGTGCGCGAGCTCAGGCGACTCCTGAGCGAAGGCCCCATCCCGGGAGTGGACGTCCTCGCCAGCACGCGGGCGGGCTTCGAGCTGATCGATCTGCTGCGCGGGTACGGGCGCGCCATCATCGTCGACTGCCTGGAAGTCCCGGACCCTTCGCCCGGATGCGTCCGTCACCTGACATTGGACCAGGTCTCCGGCAGCGCCCGGCTGATCAGCGCCCACGAAGTCAGCGTCGGTACGGCCTTTCAGCTGGCGGAGCGGATGGGGATCCCCATGCCCGGCGAGGTGGAGATTATCGCCGTGGAAGCCGGGGACACCACCAGCATCGCCGAGGACCTCAGCCCCGCCGTCCAGGCAGCCGTGATGCCTCTGGCGCGGGAAATTTACGAAGACCTCCGCCGTTGCGCACCCGCCGACGACCCTCCCGACGACGAGGATTTCCGAAGCCGACGGGCTTTCTACTCCCCCGATCCCGAATGAACCGCCCCCCCGGCGGGCGCCCACTGCCGCCGACCGTGAGCTGTCAGCGATCAGCCATCGGCCATTGCCCTTTTGCTCATTTTGGTTATTGGTCATTTGTGGAGCCATTGGACTTGCCACCGATGGCTTTCCAGCCTAAAATAGATAGATGATGTCCAATCTACGGAACATAGCGAAAATTCAGCATCTCCAGCGCATGCGGATCGTCATCCGGGGGGCCGTGCAGGGAGTGGGATTCCGCCCCTTCGCCTACCGCCTCGCCCGGGAGATGGACCTTCCGGGCTGGGTGCTGAACTCGCCCCAGGGGGTCTTTCTGGAGGTTGAGGGCGAGACCGAGCGGCTGCACGACTTCCTGCTGCGCCTGGAGAGGGAGCGCCCGCCGCGGGCGATCATCCAGAGCCTGGAATACTCGCTCCTCCCGCCGAAAGGGTTCACCGACTTCGTGATCCGTTCCAGCGACGGGCAGGGGGCGCGGGTAACCCTGGTCCTGCCGGACATCGCCACCTGCGGGGATTGCCTGCGCGAGCTGTTCGACCCGGCAGACCGGCGGTACCGCTATCCGTTCACCAACTGTACCAACTGCGGCCCGCGCTTTTCGATCATCCGGGGCCTGCCCTACGATCGCCCCAACACCACCATGGCCTCTTTCCCCCTGTGCGAAGCCTGCCAACGCGAATATGACGACCCGGCCGATCGCCGATTCCATGCCCAGCCGACCGCCTGTCCGGTCTGTGGACCGCACCTGGAGCTCTGGGACGGGCAGGGCAGCGTCCTGGCTCTCCACCATGACGCCCTTCTGGCCGCCGTCGTGATCATCCGCCGGGGCGGCATCCTGGCGGTCAAGGGGCTCGGCGGCTTCCATCTCCTGGTGAACGCGGCCAACGAGGAGGCCGTCCGCCTGCTGCGCGCCAGGAAGCACCGCGAAGAGAAGCCGCTGGCCATGATGTATCCGTCGCTCGAGCAGATTCGACGGGACTGCGAGGTCTCGCCCCTGGAAGAACGCCTCCTGCGCTCGCCCGAGGCCCCCATCGTCCTGCTCCGCCGTCTGGCTCGGGAAGGAGGACCCGCGACGGCCGGCCCCATTGCCCCCTCCGTCGCGCCGCGCAATCCCTGTCTGGGCGTCATGCTGCCCTATACCCCACTGCATCACCTGCTGTTGCGAGAGGCGGGCGTCCCCCTGGTGGCCACCAGCGGGAACCTCACCGACGAGCCGATTTGCATCGACGAGCAGGAGGCGGTTCGGCGCCTGGGGTCCATCGCCGACGCCTTCCTGGTGCACAACCGGCCCATCGCCCGCCATGTGGACGATTCCATCGCCCGCGTGATCCTGGGACGAGAGCTGGTCCTGCGCCGCGCCCGGGGATACGCCCCCCTGCCGGTCCACCTGGAGCGGCCGGTCCCATGCCTCCTGGCCGTGGGCGGGCACCTCAAGAGTGCCGTGGCCGCCTCGCTGGGGCAGGACGTCTTTCTCTCACAGCACATCGGCGACCTGGAGACGACGGAGGCCCTGGGCGCCTTCCGGCGGGTCATCGCCGACTTCGAGTCGCTGTATGATCTCCATCCCGTGTCGGTTGCGTGCGACGTCCATCCCGACTACCTCTCGACGCAGTTTGCCCAGCGATCCGGTCTGCCCGTCGTCCGGGTGCAGCACCACTACGCCCACGTCCTGGCCTGCATGGCCGAGAACGGATTGGCGGCGCCCGTCCTGGGGGTCTCCTGGGATGGGACGGGATACGGACTCGATCATACGCTCTGGGGGGGTGAGTTCCTGCGAATCACCGAGACGGGGTTCGAGCGGGTGGCTTCGTTTCGGTCCTTTCGCCTCCCGGGCGGTGAACGGGCCATCCGCGAGCCCCGGCGCGCCGCCCTGGGACTGCTGTACGAGCTCTTCGGAGAGGATCTGTTCCGGCAGGAGGATTTGCCCCCCGTCCGCACCTTCCCGGCCCCGGAGCGGCCCGTTCTCGCGCAGATGCTGGCGCGTCGCCTTAACGCCCCCGCCACCACCAGCGCCGGCCGCCTGTTCGACGTCGTGGCCGCGCTCCTGGCCCTGCGGCTGGACGCCCAGTTCGAAGGGCAGGCCGCCATGGAGCTGGAATGGTCCCTCGAGGGTACCGCGACCGATGAGGCCTACCTTTTCCCGCTCACGACCGGAGAGGTGCCGGCCCTCCTGGACTGGGAGCCGGCCATCCGACAAATCCTGCAGGACCTGCGGGGCGGTCGGCCCCCGGCCACGATCGCCGCGAAGTTCCACAACGGCCTGGCGGACGCGGTGTTGACCGTGGCGAAATGGGTCGGGGAACCCCGGGTCGTCCTGACGGGCGGTTGCTTTCAGAATCGGTATCTCACGGAGCGCACGGTTGGCCGCCTGCTGGCCGCGGGGCTCTCCCCGCTCTGGCACCAGCGCGTCCCGCCCAACGACGGCGGGATCGCCCTGGGGCAGATCCTGGCGGCGGCCCGCAGCAAGGAGTAGACGCGATGTGTCTGGCGGTTCCCGGAAAGGTTCTCAGCATCACGGGCGAGGACCCCATGCAACGCATGGGGAAGGTGAGCTTCGGCGGGGTTCTCAAGGACGTCAATCTGGCCTGCGTCCCCGAGGCCAAGCCGGGGGATTACGTCATCGTCCATGCGGGCCTCGCCATCAGCATCCTCGACGAGGCGGAGGCGCAGGAGGTCTTCAGCTACCTCGCGGAGATGGATATCGCCAGCGGGGCGGAGGAAGCGCCGGCGTGAAATTCATCGACGAGTACCGCGACGGCCGCGCCGCCCAGGGGTACGCCAGGGCCATCGCCCGGGTCACCACCCGTCCCTGGACCATCATGGAGATCTGTGGCGGCCAGACGCACACCATCGTCAAGTACGGCCTGGATCAGCTCCTGCCGGACGGCATCACCCTAGTGCACGGCCCCGGCTGCCCGGTCTGCGTCACTCCGGTGGAGCTGATCGACAAGGCGACCGAGATCGCGGCCCGGCCCGAGGTCATCTTCTGCTCCTTTGGGGATATGCTGCGGGTCCCGGGCACGTCCCACGACCTGTTCTCCGTCAAGGCCAACGGGGGGGATGTCCGGATCGTCTATTCTCCGCTGGATGCCCTGCCCATCGCGCGGGCCAACCCCGCCAGGCAGGTGGTGTTCTTCGCGGTCGGCTTCGAGACCACCGCCCCGGCCAATGCCCTGGCGGTGGCGCAGGCCAAGCGGGAGGGGCTCGGGAATTTCTCTTTACTCGTCTCCCACGTCCTCGTCCCTCCCGCCATGGAGGCCATCCTGGGATCGCCCAGAAACCGCGTCCAGGGTTTTCTGGCCGCCGGCCACGTGTGCGCCGTCATGGGCGTGACCGAATACGAGCCGATCGCCCGAAGATACCATGTCCCCATCGTGGCGACAGGCTTCGAGCCGCTGGACATCCTCCAGGGCATCTACCTGTGCGTGAAGCAGCTGGAGGAAGGCCGGGCGGAGGTGGAGAACCAGTATGCGCGATCGGTTCGCCGCGAAGGGAATCGGACTGCGCAGCAGCTCATCCGCGACGTATTTCGGGTCGTCCCCCGGAGATGGCGAGGCGTCGGCGAAATCCCGCAGAGCGGCCTGGGTCTCAGCGAGGCGTATGCCTCCTTCGACGCGGAGCAGCGGTTCGGTCCGGCCGTCGCGCAACCCGATGCGTCCTCCGAGTGCCAGAGCGGGCTGGTCCTCCAGGGCGTCCTCAAGCCCCACGAGTGCCCGGCCTTCGGAGTGCGCTGCACCCCCGAGCGCCCGCTGGGCGCGCCCATGGTCTCGTCGGAAGGGGCCTGCGCGGCCTACTACCACTACCGTCGCATCCACAAGGAGCCGTAGTTCGTGACCACGCTTCCGGAGTTCGTCCCGTCCTGCCCGAGCCCCATCGGCGACTACCCACAGGTCCTGCTCGCCCACGGCGGCGGAGGGCGGCTGATGCACCAGCTCATCGAGCAGGTGTTTCTGCCCGCTTTCCGGAATCCGCTGCTGGAGGCGCGCCACGACGGGGCCACCCTCGAGGTCGCCGGCCGCCGATTGGCCTTCACCACGGATGCCTACGTCGTCCGACCGCTGCAGTTTCCCGGCGGGGACATCGGGACGCTGGCGGTCAACGGCACCGTGAACGATCTGGCCATGTGCGGGGCGCGCCCCCTCTACCTGAGCGCGGCGCTCATCCTCGAGGAGGGCCTGCCCATGCACACCCTTCGGGAGATCGTCCAGTCCATGCGGGAGGCCGCCCGGACGGCCGGGGTACAGATCGTCACCGGGGATACCAAGGTCGTGGATCGCGGAAAGGGTGATGGCATCTTCATCACCACGGCCGGCGTCGGCCTGATCGAGCATCCCCGGGAGATCGGACCCGCGCAGGTCCGCCGTGGCGATGTCCTCCTCCTCAACGGAGACATCGGACGCCACGGGATCGCGATCATGGCGGTGCGGGAGGGATTGGCTTTCGAGACCACGATCGAGAGCGACTGTGCCCCCCTGGCCGACCCCGTCCTGACCCTGCTGGATGCCGGGGTCCAGATCCACTGTCTGCGCGACCTGACCCGCGGCGGGCTGGCCAGCGCCCTGATCGAGATCGCCGAGGCGGCCCGCGTCCAGATCGCCATCGAGGAGGCCAGGATCCCCGTGCGCGAGGATGTCCAGGGGGCCTGTGAACTGCTCGGCTTTGACCCCCTCTACGTCGCCAACGAGGGTCGCTTCGTCTGTTTCGTCCCGGCGGCCGAAGCAGAGTGGGCCCTCGCGCTCCTGCGCTCCCGTCCGCTGGGGGCGGACGCGTGCGCCATCGGCACGGTCGAACCCCACACCTCCGGCCTGGTCACGCTGCGGAGCCGGGTCGGCGCCAGCCGCGTGGTGGATATGCTGAGCGGCGAGCAGCTCCCCAGGATCTGCTGACGCCAGCGCAGTATGTCTGTCCGACGGCACGGCCGCGCGGCCGAACCCCCGGGCACCCCCAGGCCTATATGGATGTCCCTACTGATTCCGCTCGAAGAGGATGCGGAGACCGTTGAGGGTCAGGAGCGGGTCCACGTGGTCGACCAGCGTGGTCTCGCCCAGGAGGAGCGGGGCCAAGCCGCCCGTGGCCACCACCGTGGGTTGGCCGCCCAGCTCGACCCGGATGCGCGCCACCAGCCCCTCCACCAGGCTGAGGTAGCCGTAAAAGAGACCGGCCTGCATGCTGGCCACCGTGTTTTTGCCGATGGCCGTCTTGGGGCGGGCGATCTCCACGCGGGGGAGCTTGGCCGCCCGCTGGAACAGGGCCTCCGAGGAGATCCCGATCCCCGGGCAGATGGCGCCTCCCAGGTATTCGCCGCGGGCGGAGATGGCGTCGAATGTCGTGGCGGTGCCGAAGTCCACAACGATGCAGGGTCCTCCATAGGTCTCGAACGCCGCCACCGCATTGACGATGCGATCCGCCCCCACCTCGCGCGGCGCCTCGTACAGAATCGGCATGCCCGTCTTGATGCCGGGCCCCACCACCACCGGCTCCACGCCGAAGTACTGCCGGCTCATGTCTTCCAGGGGCGCCTCGATGGGGGGGACGACGGTGGAGAGGATGACGGCCGTCACGCCGCGGAAGTCCAGCCCTGCGAAATCGAAGAGAGCCTTGATCAGGATCCCGTACTCGTCGCTGGTGCCCGCACGGCGGGTGGGGAGCCGCCAGTGGGCCTTGAGGACCATCTCCTCGAAGACGCCGATCACCGTGTTGGTGTTGCCCACATCCAGCGCCAGCAGCATGAAGGCCTCCTGCAGCCTTTCAGGGGTCAAGGGTCAGTAGTCAGGGGTCAGTGGCCCTGTATTCCACCTTCCCGTTCGGTCTTCCTTTGCGACCTTTGCGCCTTGGCGTGAGAACTCCGAGCCTGATCTCACGCAAAGATCGCCAAGCGCGCCAAGAAGAGCCTCACTGTTGTTTCAGATTCCCGATCCGAACCCGCCCCTATTCTACTTTGCGACCTTTGCGTGCTTTGCGTGAGACATGTTCTTGAACTTCCGTCCGCTCGTCCGCCTTTGCCCCGTCTCTCTGGTTCTCTGGTTCTCCGGTTTTCCGATCCTGGGGCAGCAGCTGGTCAGACGGCGTCGCGGATGGAGACGTCGCCGGCGAGCACCCGATGGATTCGCCCCGCGTCATCCTGAACCAGCAGGGCCCCCTCCGCATCCAAGTCGCTTGCCAGACCGTTCCAGCCCACCCCTCCATCGCCGACTTCCACCCGCTTCCCGATGGTCTCCATCCGGGCGCGGGCCGCCTCCACGATCGCCACCCCGCCGCCGTCGCAAAAGACGCCGTACCAGAACGTCCAGACGATTGTACAGGGCGGCCGCGAGGTCGCCCCGGGCAAAGGCGCGTCCGCATGCCAATCGGAGCGAGGTCGCCGTTTCCGCCAGCCCGGCGGGAAAATCCTCCTGCCGCTGATTCACGTTGATCCCCACCCCCACCACGGTGCAGGCGACGCGGGCCCCTTCGGTCGCCATCTCCGTCAAGATACCGGCCACCTTCCTCCCCCCCAAGAGGACATCGTTGGGCCATTTGAGGCGGGGAAGTAGGCCGGCTTCCTTCTCGATGGCCTCCACGACCGCAACGCCCGCGGCCAGCGTCAGAAGGGAGCCTCCGGGAGGGCGCATGGCCGGCCGCAACAGGATCGAGGTGTAGAGGCCCAGTCCCGGCGGAGACGCCCAGACCCGTCCGCGCCGGCCCCGGCCGGCCGCCTGCCGGTCCGCCAGGACACAGAGCCCTTCCTCCTCGCCTCGACGGCCAGCCGCCATGGCCGTGGTATTGGTCGAGTCAACCGTCCCCAGGATCTCCAGGCGCCGCCCGATCACCTGTGAGGACAGTTGCGAGCGGATCCGCTCGGGTGCGATGTCCGGCGCGAGCCGTTCCATGGCCGGCCTTGCGGGGATCTCAGACCCCCGACGAATCCCCCTAGCAGGCTGCTGAAAAAGTCCCATCTGCGGGGACCCGTCCTGCGGACAGGTGCCCCCCGCGCTCCCGTGGCGCTGCGACGTACGCGCTGAGTACGCCTCGCGCCTACACCCACCCTACGGGCGGGTACCCGGCGCGGCGCCTTGCATCTGGGCCTTTTTGAGCAGCCTCAGCGAAAACGAGTCTTTCGGCGCCCTGCTAGGGGCGATGGGCCTCGACGTGGCTCAAGCTCTCCCGCAGCTTGGCCCGCAGCTGGAGCAGCTCCTCCCGGCTGGCCCGCTCGCGGCTGACCACTGCGGCGGGGGCCTTGCTCAGGAACTCGTCGTTGCCGAGCTTCTTGTTGATCCGCTCCAGACCCTGCTCAGCCTTCTGGAGCTCCCGGCCCAGTCGTCGCCGCTCCTCCTCCAGATCGATCACTCCCTCCAGGGGAACGTACACCTCGATCCCTTTGACCACGGCGGTGGCGGACAGCGCCGGCTTGAGGGCCGCTGCCCCGAACTCCAGCGAGGAAAGCCGTCCCAGGGTGATCAGGTAGTCCCGGCAGCCCCGCAGGACCGCGTCCTGGGTCTCCCCCGTCGTGCGGAGGATCAGCGGCACCCGCTGGGCGGGGGAGATATTGTGGCTGGAGCGGATATTGCGCACCTCCCGGGTGATCTCCATGAAGTAGGTCATGCTCTCCACCGCGTCGGGGAAGGCACGCGCAGGATCCACCTGGGGCCAGAGTGCCGTCATGATGCTGGCTCCCTGGTGAGGAAGGCGCTGCCAGATCTCCTCCGTGAGGAAAGGCATGATGGGGTGCAGCAGCCGCAAGGATTGCTCCAGCACATCCACCAGGAGGGTCCGCCCAATGCGCTGGTCCTCCCCATCCTCGGCGGACGCCAGCCGGTTCTTGACGATCTCGAGATACCAGTCGCAGTACTCGTGCCACAGGAACTGATACAAGAGGTTGGCGGCATCGTTGAAGCGGTAGGCTTCCAGGGATTCCGTGACTCCGGCGACCACCTCGTTCAGCCGGCTCAGGATCCAGCGATCGGCCATGGTCAGGGGCAGCCCTGCCGGCTGGCCAGCCACCTCTTCGCCTTCTTTCAGATGCCCCGCCACAAACCGGTAGGCGTTCCAGATCTTGTTGCAAAAATGGCGGTAGCCCTCGATTCGCTTCACCGACAGCTTCACGTCGCTGCCTTGGCCCGCCAAAGCCGCCAAGGTGAAGCGCAGCGCATCCGCCCCGAACGCCGGGAACCCCTCGGGGAACTGCCGCCGCATGCTCTCCTGTACCTCGGGCGAGGCCCCCTCCAGCAGTTCGCCCAGGCTGGCCCCGTTGATCACGTGCAGGGGATCCAGGACATTCCCCCGCGTCTTGGACATCTTCTCGCCCTGCTCGTCCCGGATCAGGCCGTGAATGACCACGTCCCTGAAGGGAACATCCCCCATGAATCGGAGGCCCATCATGATCATGCGGGCCACCCAGAAGAACAGGATGTCGAACCCCGTGACCAGGCAGGAGGTCGGATAGTAGACCGCCAGCTCCCGTGTCCGCTCGGGCCAGCCCAGGGTCGAGAACGGCCAAAGCGCCGAGCTGAACCAGGTGTCCAGGACGTCGGTTTCCTGCCGCAGACTCGCGCTCCCGCAGCGCGGGCAGGCTGTCGGCGTCGTGCGGGAAACGATGGTTTCCCCGCAGGGGTCGCAGTACCAGGCGGGGATGCGATGGCCCCACCAGATCTGGCGCGACACGCACCAGTCGCGGATGTTGCGCATCCATTCGAAGTAGGTCTTTTCCCACAGACTGGGGACGATCCGGATCCGCCCCGACTCCACCGCCTGGATGGCCGGCTCGGCCAGCGGCTGCATGCGTACGAACCACTGGCGAGACAGGGACGGCTCGACCACCGTCTGGCAGCGATAGCAGTGGCCCACGGCGTGCTGATGGTCCTCGACGCGCACCAGGAAGCCGTCGCGCTGGAGATCCTTGACCAGCTGGGTTCGGCAGGCGAACCGATCCATCCCCTGGTACGGTCCGGCGTTGGCGTTCATCCGGCCGTCTTCGGCGATGACCTTGATCTGCGGCAGATCATGGCGCAGGCCGCACTCGAAGTCCTTGGGGTCGTGCGCCGGGGTCACCTTGACCAGCCCGGTGCCGAATTCCCGATCCACATAGGCGTCGGCAATGACAGGAATCTCGCGATTCATGACCGGCAGCAAGACCTTCCGCCCCACCAATCCGGTGAAGCGCGCGTCGTCGGGATGTACGGCCACGGCCGTATCTCCCAGCATGGTTTCCGGACGCGTCGTGGCCACCACCACCTCACCGGCACCCGAGACCAGCGGGTACCGGATGTGCCAGAGCTTGCCCATCCGATCGGAGTACTCCACCTCCAGATCCGACAGGGCTGTCTGGCAGCGAGGACACCAGTTGATGATGTAATCCCCCCGGTACATCAGGCCGGCGTCGTACAGCTGGCAGAAGACCTCCTTGACCGCCTCAGAGAGTCCGGGGTCCAGCGTGAATCGCTGGCGATCCCAATCGCAGGAGGCCCCCAGCGTTCGGAGCTGCCGGATGATGGTCCCCCCGGATTCCTGCTTCCACCTCCACACCCGCTCCACGAAGGCTTCACGCCCGAGCTGCTCGCGGGTCAATCCCTCCTGCCGGAGCTGCCGCTCGACCACATTCTGCGTGGCGATGCCGGCATGGTCCGTGCCCGGCATCCAGAGGGTGTTGTCCCCCCGCATCCGGTGCCAGCGGATGAGGATGTCCTGCAAGGTGTTATTGAGCGCGTGTCCCATGTGGAGCGAGCCGGTCACGTTGGGGGGCGGAATGACAATGCAATACGGGGGAGACCCGGCGGCCTCATCCGCGTGAAACAGCCGGTGCGCCTCCCAATCCCGGTACCACCGCTCCTCCACCCCGCGTGGGTCATACCCCTGTTTCCCGGAAAGCTCCGTCTCGGGGCTCGGGGAGCCCTGAACACGGACTGGCTCGCCATGCTCGGTCATGCTGTGCTCCCAAAATGAACGGGGACGCGCCGAACGAGATGCGGCCCGGTCAAGGGCCGCCGGCGCCCCGTTCGATTCATCCCCGGTCGGAACGTAATCGCCTCAGGATGCCTTCTGATCGTCCGCGATCTGCCGGATGCGCTCGATCTCCCTGGCGATCAATACCTCGGCGAGGTCGGGGACCACCTCCCAGACGACCCGCTCGATACGCTCCAGCACCCTGTCGGTCAGCTCCTGCTTCAGGTCGCGCGCCACCCGCTCTGTGACGGCTTCCCTGAGCGCGTCCATCTCCCCGCCCGCCTTCGCCGGTGCAAACGGCGCCGGCTCCGGCGCTGCAGATGCCTCCATCGCCGGGGCCTCGGGCAGCTCGGCCCGGGCCGGTGCCGGCTCCGGCAGCGTCACCCCCTCCGCAGGCGGAGCCGGGGCCGCCAGATCGAGGGATGGAGCGGCCTCGACGGCATCGGAAAGCCTCAACTCGACCGGAATCGCTTCCAGCCCCTCCACAGCAATCGCATCCTGCTCCACTTCCGGCTCGGCCGCGGCGGACGGCTTCTCGGGCGCCGCTTCCCGGCTGGCGGCCTCCAGGGGAGACTCCAGCTCCAGCTCGCCCAAAATCGATGCGGCCTCCCCGGTCGGAGCGGCGACCGCCTCCGGAGCGGACGTCAGATCTTCGATGGAAAAGGCCGGGGACTCGGGCTGTCCGACCGGGACCATCGACAACGGCGGCGTCTCCTCATCCAGGGCAAGCTCGAAGACCGCCCCCGCCTCCCCCCCGGCCGGGGACATCGGCTCCTCCGGGGAGACGACCGGTGCGCTCTCTACGCCCGCGGCCAGCAGATCATCCAAGGAGAGGCTCTCTGGCACCCCGAGGTTGCTCGGCTCCGCCGGTGACGGGGTCTCTGAGGGCACCAGGTCGAGCTCCAGAGACTCCGGCTGTGCCGCAACCGATTCGGTCGACACCAGGTCGTCGGTCCGCCTTTCCGGTCCGCCCGGCGCGACCGCAGCCTCCGCGGGGGACGGCTCCAACTCGAGCACGAGCTCCTCCGCGGGGGATGTCTCAACTCGGACGGCAGGCGCGCTTCGGTTTGTCTCGGCCGCCGGTGATTCCAGCCGGGGCTCGGCAGATGGCAGGCCGAGATCGAGCGTGCTCACCTCCGGCGCCGGGGACTTGACGGCCGGAGCCGCAGGCGGCGCGGCGGCGACGCCGGGGAGCGTCGAGGCCGGCGGAGAGTCCAGCAGCTGCCAGAGCTGATCCTGCGAGATCTCTTCCGTGGGGGGGGAGAGGGTGAACGAAGAGGCTGCGGCCGCGGCAGCTCCCCGGGACGCCGCGGCATCTGCCGCCGGCGTGCCCTCCACCGTCCTGGCGAACAGCAACTGCTTAACCTTGCTGATCAGCACCTGCGACTCGAACGGCTTGGTTACGTAATCCGTCGCACCCGAGTGGACCGCGCGCTCTCGGTCGAAGGACTCGAAGGTTCCCACCAGGAGGACGATGGGAACCGCTCGCTGACCGAGCTCCTCGCGAATGGCCCGACACACCTCGTAGCCATTCTTGTCGGGCATGACCAGATCCAGCAGGATGAGGTCCGGCCGCTCTTCTCTGGCCCGGCGGATTGCTTCCTCGCCGCTCCGCGCCTGAACGAGGACGAAATTCTCCTTGTTGAAGGTGAGCTCGACCACCTTTTGGATCGTCACGCTGTCATCCGCGACCAGGATTCGAGCGCTCATCGGATCCTCCCGGGCCCGTCCGACCCGCCTCCTCGTGCTGGCGGCCCGGCCTTCGGCCAGAATGTCCCGCGTGCTCCCGCCTCTCGAACCGGACCGCCGCTCCGCCCGCCTTCTCCAGAGCCCGCCCGGTCGTACCGCGGGTCCGCCCGGCCCTCGCCTACACCAGCAGCCTGATCGGCTCCGTCGACGCCAGCAGCCTTGCCAGATCCACCCATACGATGGCGCGGCCACCGGAATTGGCCACCCCACGGATGAACTCCGCCCGCAGACCGAATACCTTCGGTGGAGGGGACAGCACGGACTCGGCCGGGAGGGTCATGACTTGGTGAACGCCGTCCACCACCAGGCACACACCCGGCTCGTGTCCGACCCCCTTGACGACCAAGACGGCGGGGTGTGCCGGCCCCACGTCCGCCAGCCCAAACCGCTTCCGCAGGCTGACCACCGGAAGGAAGAGACCCCGGTGCTCCATCACCCCGTCCACGTACGGAGGTCGTCGGGGGGTCCGGGTCGGCCGGCAATAATCAACGATCTGGACCATGTGCTCCAGGTCCAGGGCAAAAAGTCTCCCCGCCACCTGGAAGATCAGGACGGACGCCTGCTTCGCGCTCTGAGGCCTGCGGTTGGAAGCCGCCTGCGTCATGGTTGCCGATCGATCGCCTCGCCGGAGGCATCCGACTGCTCGGGAAACCGCGCGACCTCGTCCATGCCCCCGAATCCGTCCTCGGAAAGCAGGAGGACGGCGCCGCCCCGGTGGCTGAAGACTCCTCGGAACAGTGTGAGACTCAACTGGGTCGCCAGCGCCGGCACTGGCGCGATCCGCGGCGGGTCCACCTCATCGACACCCAGCACCTCTTCCACCAGAAGGCCCATGGCCCTCCCCTGGCCCCGAATCAACAGAACCCGCGCTGTGGCCGGCACTTGGTCGGAGGGAGTCCCGAAAAGCTCGCTCACCCGAATCAACGGCAGCCTGTCCCCACGATATGCCAGCGAGGTGCAGAACTGGTACGATGGGGTGGGGAGCATGGTCACCCCCTCCGGCATCAAAACCTCCCACAGGCCTCGCAGCCCGATGCCGTAGGTCTCCTCACCCACCCGAAACAGCAGAACCTGCTCTCCGCCCTTCGTCGATTTCGGCGACCGGTTCTGGACCCGCCGCTTCGCCAGCGATAGAGGCGCCACGCCCCCCCTCCCGTGCGCTCGTTCGTGCTTCAAGACCGCGCGTGGCGTCACAATACCGAGCAGCCTCCGCATTGTCAAGCCATTTCCCTGCCGATAAGCCTGCATGAAACCTCGTAACTACTCACAGGCACAGGCTGCGCGGCCTCAATGCATTTGTCGGACCATTCAGTCTCCTCGATCCGCCAGTCTGCCCCTCCCTTTTTTTCGGACAGATGCCTCCTGGAAGGCCTCATCCGGCGGCCCGGCGTACTTGCGGCTAATCCGGGCGCGGGCCGCATTCAGCTCACAAGAGCGCCCAGGCCTGCCAATCGCTCGATGGTGAGAGCCAGGATGATGAGGCGGATTTCCAGCGTGGAGGCTGCGGCGATGGCCAGCTGACCGCCCTCGAACTGGAGGCAGTCGAGTCTCATCGCGCGCGCCGGGCGCAGACTTTGTCGTTGACTTTTACCCCCGCCCTGGATAGGGTGAGGACGAAGGGACATTCGGGCCGATTACAAGGGAGATGCCCATGCAGACTGTCTATTTTCACAACCAGTTCGTGCCCCTCGCCGATGCCAAGGTGAGCATCCGGACGAATGCCCTGCAGTACGGCACGGGCGTGTTCGAGGGCATCCGCGCGTATTGGAACGCCGGGGAGTCGCAGCTGTTCGTCTTCAAGCTTCCCGAGCACTATGAGCGCATGCTCAACAACTGCCGGGTCTTGCGGCTGAAGGTCCCGCACAACGTCAAGGAGCTCTGCGCCATCACGGTGGATCTCTTGCGCCGCAATCAGCCTAAAGAGGACACCTACATCCGCCCCATCGCCTACATCAGCTCCGAGGGCATCGGGCCCAAGCTGATCGGCTACGAAACCGGATTTGCCATATACACTCTCCCCCTCGGGGAGTACATCGATACCTCCCGGGGCATCAAGGTCGGCTGCTCCTCGTGGCGGCGCATCAGCGACAACACCATCCCCGCCCGCTGCAAAGTGACCGGCGGCTATGTGAATTCGGCCCTGGCCAAGACCGAGGCCCTGGACCAGGGCTTGGACGAGGCCGTCTTTCTCACCCAGGACGGATTCGTGTCCGAAGGCTCTGCGGAAAATCTTTTTCTGGTGCGAAACGGGAGCTTGGTGACGCCGGATTTGTCCCAAGACATTCTGGAGGGTATCACCCGCGACGTTTTGCTGACGCTCTGCCGGGAGGAGCTCGGGCTGACCGTCAGCGAGCGTCTGGTGGGACGCACAGAGCTATACGTGGCGGAAGAACTCTTTTTGTGCGGGACCGGCGCCCAGATCTCGCCGGTCGTCGAGGTAGACCGCCGGCCGGTCGGCAGCGGTCGCATCGGCCCCATCACGGCCCGCATCCAGCAGCTCTACTTCGAGGTCGTCAAGGGGCGCCACCCCAAGTACCGCCACTGGTGCACGCCCGTCTACTGACGACCCAGATACCACGGCACCCGACCCTTAACCTGCCACGCGGCCCGGGAATTCCCGGGCCGCGTGGTCAATCGGGCCGTCGTCGCGCTCCTGCCGGGCCGCCCGCTACCAGATCCTGGACGGCACCTCCCCTTGCCCCTTCACCAGGATATCCACAACCGCCAGATCGAAATAATCGACCTCGGCCGCCACCGCGGCATCCACGTTCTTCTCGTAGTAGCGGCGTCCCTCCTGCAGCTCTTTCTCCAGGAGCTCGAAGAGGGTGTCGTTTTTCACCCCTTCCGCAATCTTCTCTTTATTGTAGAGCGCGATCTCCCCCACGATCAGTCGGGCCAAACGCTGCGCGCGTGCATGCGGGCTGTTCCGTTCATTGGCCATGAGTGCCTTCCTGCCGATACCGCGGTAGCCTGGTGCCGATGATGGCGAGAGCCAGCGGAAACGCCATGCCTACTGCTCGAACAGTGTGAGCTGCGTCTGATCCTCTGTCGGGAAGGGAACCGGGTACAACAAGCTGAAACAGGCATGGCAAAAGCCCGTCTCCTTGCCGACGGATTTGAGCAAACCCTGCAGCGTCAGATAGCCGAGGCTATCCGCCCGGATGTAGCGACAGATCTCATCCACGGCGTGGCTGGAGGCAATGAGCTCTCGTCGGGTCGGGGTGTCGATGCCGTAGTAGCACGGCGAGAGGGTTGGCGGCGAGCTGATGCGCATGTGAACCTCGCGCGCCCCGGCGCTGCGCACCATGGTCACGATCTTTCGGCTGGTGGTGCCGCGGACGATCGAGTCGTCCACAACCACCACCCGCTTTCCCTCCAGGATTTCGCGCACCGGGTTCAATTTGATCTTGACCCCGAAGTGCCGGATGTTCTGCTTGGGCTCGATGAAGGTCCGCCCGACATAGTGATTGCGAATCAACCCATGGTCGAACGGGAGACTCGATTCCTCGGCGAATCCCAGGGCGGCAGGCACCCCCGAGTCCGGTACGGGGATCACCAGATCGGCCTCGGCCGGTGCTTCCTGAGCCAGTCGACGTCCCAACGCCCTGCGAACCGTGGCAACATTCTGCCCGAACAGCAGGCTGTCCGGCCGGGCGAAATAGATGTATTCGAAGATGCACTGAGCCGGCGGGCTGGGAGGCATGGGAAAGTAGGATTTCATTCCCCGGGGGGTGATGTGGAGAAACTCGCCGGGCTCCAGGTCGCGGACAAATGTGGCGTCGATGAGATCGAAGGCGCAGCTCTCCGAGGCCAAGACCCACGCATCCCCCAACCGGCCCAGCGACAGGGGGCGGAACCCGCGCGGATCACGAATCCCCAGGAGTTCGGTTTCGTTCATGATGACCAGGGAGTAGGCGCCGCTGACCCGGCCCAGGGCCTCGGCCGCGGCCTCAACCAGGTCATCGCTCCGCGAGCGCGCGATCAGATGGACGACTACTTCGCTGTCGGTGCTGGAGCTGAAGATGGATCCTTGGCCCTCCAACTCCGTCTTCAGCGACTGGGCGTTGACCAGGTTCCCGTTGTGTGCCAGGGCCACCGTCCCGTGCCGGTAGCTGGCCACGATCGGCTGGGCGTTCTTGAGGTGGGAGCTTCCGGTCGTCGAGTATCGCACATGGCCGATGGCGAGATCCCCCTGCAAACGTCGGAGTCGCGCCTCCGAGAAGACATCCGCCACCAGTCCCATAGCCTTTTCCAGGTGGACGCTCCGCCCGTCGGAGGCCACGATGCCCGCGCTCTCCTGACCGCGGTGCTGAAGGGCATACAGCCCGAGGTAGGTCAGGTTCGCCGCCTCCGGAGAGCCCAGAATCCCGAAGATCCCGCACGCGTCGTGGAACCTATCCGCCATCTTCCGCCCCCATCCTCACCATCTCTCGGGATGGAATTCACAACCGACAACCGACCTGTGAAATTCAAAACCGACAACGGACACTTGCACACCGTTCAACATGCGCCCCGGCCCCCGCCCCTCGTCGTCGGTTTACCATTTTCCATTGTCGGTTCTCAGTTTTCAATTGTCAGTTTTGAGTTTTCCGATGCCCTTCCAGCACCCGCTTGATCCCCTGGATGGCTTGTCGCGTGCGGTGCTCGTTCTCCACCAGGGCGAAGCGGACGTACTCGTCCCCGTGCTGCCCGAAGCCGATGCCGGGCGAGACCGCCACCTTGGCCTGCTCCAGGAGGCACTTGCTGAACTCCAGCGAGCCCATCATGCGGAACTGATCCGGTATCCTGGCCCAGACGAACATCGTGCCGCGAGGCTTCTCGATCTTCCACCCCACCCGGCTGAGGCCGTCGCAGAGCACGTCGCGCCGGGAGGCATACGTCCGGACGATCTCCGCCACGCACTCTTGCGGGCCGTTCAGGGCAATGATGGAGGCGACTTGGATCGGCTGAAACATGCCGTAGTCCAGATAGCTCTTGATGCGGGTCAAGGCGGCGATGATCCGCGGATTTCCCACGGCGAAGCCGACTCGCCAGCCGGGCATGTTATAGCTCTTGGAGAGGGTGAAAAACTCCACCCCTACCTCTTTGGCCCCCGGTGCCTGCAGGAAGCTGGGCGCCCGGTAGCCATCGAAGGCCAGGTCGGCGTACGCAAAATCGTGGACCACGATGAGGTCGTGCTCCTGCGCAAAGGCCACGATCTCCTTGAAGAACTCCAGATCCACCACCGTGGTGGTGGGGTTGTGGGGGAAGCTCAGGATCAAGAGCTTGGGCTGCGGCCAGGACTCGTGGAAAGCCGCCAGGAGGTTGGCGGAGAAGTCCTCGCCGGGCCCCAGCCGGACGTGGCGAACGTCGCCACCCGCGATGATGACGGAATAGGCGTGGATCGGATAGGTGGGGTTGGGCACGAGGGCTACATCACCGGGCTCGACGACGGCGAGGGCCAGGTGGGCCAATCCTTCTTTGGCTCCGATAGTGGCGATGGCCTCCGTCTCCGGATCCAATTCCACCCCGTATCGGCGCCGATACCAGTCGCCAATGGCATGCCGGAGCTTGGTGATCCCGCGCGAAGCCGAGTAGCGATGATTGCGGGGGTTCCTCGCCGCCTCGCAGAGCTTGTCCACGATGTGGGGGGGAGTGGCCAGGTCGGGATTCCCCATGCCGAAGTCGATGATGTCCTCGCCCCGGCCGCGCGCCTTGACCTTGAGGTCATTGACGATGGCAAAGACGTACGGCGGAAGCCGCTTGATCCGCTTGAACTCTTCCATGCTCCTCCCACCCCACTGAACAGCCGCCAATCACCTCGACGACTGGATGGGCGGCGAACTCCTCTATTTCACGACCCGACGGCCAGCTCTCCGGCCCCCTCGACCGTCCGTGCGGCGCGGTGGGCCGTCAGCTCGGCGTGATACGAACTCCGCACCAGAGGCCCGGAGTACACCGCTCGGAACCCCATCGCGTTGCCGGCCTCCTCCAGCGCCCGGAACCGATCCGGATGAACGAATTCCACCACTGCCAGGTGGTGCGCGGTGGGCTGCAAATACTGGCCGATGGTCAAGATGTCGCAGTCGACGCCCCGCGTGTCCCGCATCGCAGCCAGAACCTCCTCCTCGGTCTCGCCCAGTCCCAGCATGAACCCGGTCTTGGTGATCGGCTGGCCCATCTCTTTGGCGAGGCGCAGGACGTCCAGCGATCGCCGGTACCGCGCTTGGACACGGACACGCTTCGAGAGGCGCTCCACCGTCTCCAAGTTGTGATTGAACACGGTCGGTTCGCTTTGCACCACGGTGCCGATGTGTTCGCGGCTGCCCTTGAAATCCGGCACCAGAACCTCCACCTGGGCGGCGGGATTGTACTCGCGAATGGCCCGGACCGTCGCCGCAAAATGGGCCGCCCCGCCGTCCGGCAGGTCGTCCCGCGCCACCGAGGTGATGACGACGAATCGCAGGCCCAGGCGGCGGCTCACCTCCGCCACGTGGCGCGGCTCGTCCGGATCGGGCGGAGCCGGGCGGCCGGTGGTGACGGCGCAGAAGCCGCAGCTGCGTGTGCAGATCTCCCCCAGCAGCATGAAGGTGGCGGTCCCGCGCGTCCAGCACTCACCCTGATTGGGGCAGCGGGCCGATTCGCACACGGTGTGCAGCCGGCCCTGGCCGAGGAGAACGCGCATGCCGTGCACGCGCTCCCAGTGGCCCGATTTGGCGCGGAGCCACGGCGGCAGACGCCGGGGCGCGGCAGGTGGAGTCTGGATTCCGTCGATCTGGAGCAGGTGCACTGCTGCCCTCCCGTCCTTCCTCTAGGATGCGCGGAGGCGGGCCTTGTGAACGGCTTCCCCGTGGACGTCGTGCATCGCTTCCGCGACGGCCTCGGGCAGGGTCGGATGGGCGTGCATGGCCTCCGACACCTGCCGGACCGTCAGCCCGTGTCGAACCGCCAGCACCCCCTCCGCAATCAGATCGGTCGCGCGCCCTCCCACAATCCCGACCCCCAGCACGGCATCGGTCTCTGCATCCGCGATCACCTTGACCATCCCCGCCGTCTCCCCCACACACATAGCCTTTCCCAGGGCGGCGAAATTGAATCGCCCGATCTTCACGGCCCGCCCCTGCTGCTTGGCCGCGGGCTCCGAGAGGCCCACGCTGGCAATCTCGGGATCGGTGTAGATGCAGTTGGGAATCGCCGAATAGTCCATGCGGGCGTCCGCCCCGGTCGCATTGAAGGCGGCCACCAACCCCTGCATGGACGCCACATGGGCCAACAGCGAGATGCCGGTCACATCGCCGATGGCGTAGATGCCTGGCACAGAAGTCTCCATCCGCTCGTTCACCGGAATGGCGCCCCGCTCCACCCGCACGCCGGCCGCGTCCAGGCCAATGCCGTCGCTGTTCAGGCGGCGCCCCACGGAGACCAAAGCCCGCTCCGCCTCCACGCTGACCCCGCTGCTGAGATCCGCCCGCACCCCCCCGGCGGTCGGCTCCAGGGCGGTGACCTTGGCATCCGCGTGAAACGTCACCCCCCGCTTCTGCAGGGCCCCCTGGACGACCCGGACCAGCATCGGATCTTCCATGGCCAGCACCTGCGGCAGCATCTCCACCACCGTGACCTGTGCGCCGAGAGCGGAGAGCATGGAGGCAAACTCCATCCCGATCACCCCGCCGCCCACGATGAGGAAGGACGTGGGGACGACGGTCATCCGGAGGGCATCGGTGCTGCTCAGGAACCGCTGGCCGTCGCATGCGACCCCCGGCAGGCTTTGCGGCTCGGAGCCCGATGCGATGATGATCGCCTTGGCCGAAACGGTCTCGCTGCCGCCAGCACCCCGAATTTCGACCCGCCGCGCATCCAGCAGACGGCCCGTTCCCTGTTTCAAGGTGACCTTGGCCGCCCCCAGGAGCATGGTCACGCCCTTCACCTGTGTGGCGACGATTTCGTCCTTTCGCTTCTGGGCCCGCGCCATGTCGAAGGCCCAGGCGTCCGCCCGGACGCCGAAGTCCGCCCCCTCCCGGGCGTGCCTCCACAGTTCCGCCGAGTGGATCAACGCCTTGCTGGGTATGCAGCCGCGGTTGAGGCAGGTGCCCCCCACAACATCCCGCTCCACCAGACACACGGCTGCCCCGCGCTGCGCCGCACGCAGGGCGGCCACGTATCCGCCTGGACCGGCTCCGACGACGACGACGTCGTATGCGCTCATTCGAATCGGTCCCTCCGCTGGCTTTTACGGGCCGTATTCCCCGGCGTGACGGGTCACATGCGGCGGTCGCAACGGACCCGGTGCGCCCCGGTCCCCCACAACAATGAAGCCCCCGTTCGGGGGCTCATCAGCCTTCGGCGGCGACTGGCGGGCAGGTCGGCAAGCGGCTGACCATATTCCCCCTGAAGATACCAACTCCTCCCCCCGCCGCTTTGGTCCGCCCACGCCGCCGCATGTCGAAGGCTACCAAACGAACCTAGGGGTGTCAACGGGTTCTTGGCCCGGGAGATCAGCCTTTCGGCGCTGCGCGAGAGTCCGCCTCGGGGAGGAGGGCAATGCGCAGGCTCTCGCTGTCCGCCGGCGGATCGGAGGAGGTCCTGACCGCTCCGTCCCGTCTCTCCAGCCGGAACCTTCGCGTTCACATCCGCTCGGGGGCCCCCACTCCCAGGAGCTCGAGCGCGTTCCCCACCACCTGCCGCACCGCTGCGACCATGGCCAGCCGCGCCCGGCTCTGCGGTCGGTCTCCCGAGATGACCCGCTCTTCGCTGTCCTTGTAGCGGGTGAAGTAGCCGTGGAATCCCGCGGCCAGCTCCTGCAGATACGTGGTGACCCGGTGCGGCTCGTAGGCCAGCGCCGCCTGGAGGACCAGCTCCGGATAGATCGCCAGCCGCTTGGTGATCGCAAGCTCCTCGGGGAGGGTCAAGCGGGAGAGGTCGGCATCCCCGTAGGGGCCGGACAGGCCCGCCTCCGCCGCCTTGCGCAGGATGCTGCAGGCCCTGGCGTGGGCGTACTGGACATAGAAGACCGGATTGTCCATGCTCTGCCGTTTTGCCACCTCGATATCGAAATCCAGCTGGGCCTCCGACCGGCGCGTCAGGAACAGAAAGCGGGCCGCGTCCTTGCCGACCTCGCCGACGACCTCTTTCAGCTCCACGAACTGGCCCGTCCGCTTCGACATGGGTACCGGCACGCCGTCACGCAGGACCCGCACCATCTGCAGCAGGATCACATGCAGGATCTCCGGGTCGCCGCCCAGCGCCTGAATCGCCGCCTTGACCCGTGGAATGTAGCCGCCATGATCGGCTCCCCAGATGTTGATGAGCCGCTGGTAACCCCGCTGGATCTTATTGGCGTGGTAGGCGATATCCGACGTGAAGTAGGTGGGCTCCCCCGTGCTCCGGATCAGGATGCGGTCCTTCTCGTCACCGAAGCCGCTGGCCCGGAAGCCGACCGCCTGTCCCTCCTCGTACAGATACCCCCCCGCCCGCAGCGTGGCCAGGACGGCCCCGACCTCGCCGGACTCATAGAGGCTCCGCTCTGAAAACCACCGATCGAATGCGACCCCGAACGCCTCCAGGTCCGCCTTGATCTCTGCCAGGAGGATCTTGGATCCGCGCTCGGCACAGAGGGGGATCGCCTGGTCTGGTGAAAGCTCTGCCAATCCCGGCTGCTCCGATGCCACACGCTCCGCCACCTCCCGCACATAGTCGCCGTGGTAGCCGTTCTCCGGAAAGCTGTACGGCCTGCCGATCGCCTCCATCCGGCGGGCGAACACCGACTCTCCCAAGAGGCGGACCTGGCTTCCCGCGTCGTTGATGTAGTATTCCCGCTGGACCTCGTATCCGACCGCCTGGAGGAGACGGCCCACCGCGTCTCCCAGCACGGCCCCCCGGCCGTGTCCCACGTGGAGGGGGCCCGTGGGGTTCGCGCTCACGAACTCGACCTGCACCCGCAGCCCCCGCCCGACCCCTGCGCGTCCGTAAGCCGGACCGGCGGCCAGCATGTCCCGCAGGGCCTGCTGCCACCACTCGCGCGCCACGAACACGTTGAGGTAGCCCGCTCCCGCCACCTCCAGCCTCTCTACCACCGCGGGGTCGATCGCAAAGGCCCGGCAGATTCCGTCGGCGATCTCCCGAGGCTTGCGGCGCACCTGCTTGGCCAGGCCGAAGCTCACCGTAGTGGACAGGTCGCCGAACTGGGCGTCCGCTGGATACTCCCACTGGACGTCCGGCACCGGACACTCCGGCCAGGCATTGGACGCGCTCGCCCGGCCGATGGCCGCCACCACCTTCGCAGCTAGAATCTGCTTCAGTCTCTCCACGGACAATCCTCTTGGCTGGACACCCTCGGAGCCGCACGCCCGTATCCCGGCCGCACCGCCCACGGCGTGCCGGCTGCTGCTCAGGTCTGCTCGATCGCCATACCGGGCGCAGGCGCCTCGCACCGCCGAGCGGGGGGCTCTGGAAATTCGAAGGTCCGGATCTCCATCCGGTCCAGGCCCGTCTGCACCAGCCGGTCGACCGCCAGGCACCCTTCGGCCTTCCGCACCTCCTCCAGGGTTGAAAAGGTGGCAGGGTGCTGCGGAACGAAGAGGCGGCAGCAGTCCTGATCAGGAATGATGGAGATGTCGTAGGTGCCGAGGGCGCGCGCCTGCCGGACGATCTCTTCCTTGTCGCTGCCGATCAGGGGCCGCAGGATCGGCAGGCCCACCGCCTCCTCGATGACGGTCAGGTTGTCGAGGGTCTGGGAGGCCACCTGTCCCAGGCTCTCCCCCGTCACCAGCGCCTTGGCGCCCTCGCGCCGGGCGATGGCCTCGGCGATGCGGCCCATCAACCGGCGGTACAGGATCACGCGCAGCCGTGCCGGCGCGCCGGCCACCACCTCCCGCTGAATCTCTCCGAACGGAACGAGGTACAGCCGGGACTCATACTGGAACCGCGTCAGCCGTGCGGCCAACTCCACGGCCTTGTCCCGGGAGGTGGCGTCCAGGAACGGAAAGCTGTGAAAATGAACGAAGGCGGCCTGGCAGCCCCGCTTCAGCAGGCGCTGGGCCGCCACCGGGGAGTCGATCCCGCCGGACAGCAGGCACGCCACCTTCCCGCTCACGCCTACCGGAAGGCCCCCGGGCCCCGGCTCTCGACCGAGGGAAAAATAGATCTGGCGCGGCAGGACTTCGACGTGGACGGTGAGATCGGGCTGCTCCAGGTCCACCGTGGCCCGGGTCCGGGCCGCGACGAAGGCGCCCAACTCTCCGTTGACACCCTCCGATGTCAAAGGAAACTGCTTGAAGGCCCGTCGGGTGGCCACCTTGAAGGTGGTGAACGCCCGGCCCTCGACCGCCTTCCCCACGGCGGCCTTCAATGCCTCCATGTCCAGACCCACACGCTGGCTCAGGGAGAAGTTGGCGATCCCAAAGACCCATTGCAGCCGCTCGCGGATCGTCTCCCAATCGGCCGTGCGGTCGAGGGACAGCATCATGCGTCCGGAGCGCTGCTCCACTGCCCGCACGCCCGCCCCGCTGGTGGCGCGGAGCAGATTGGCCTCCAGCCGGCGCAGGAACAGGGGCTGGTTCTTCCCCTTGAGGCTGATCTCGTTGTAGTGGACTACCACGCAGCACACACGCACCTCGATGCTGCAGCGTATCATTCTGCCCCGCCGAACCAAAGCAGAATGTCGGTCCCGGGGGCACGCACCGAACCGCCGCCTAGAGGACCGGGCCGACGCATCCCATTCGCACCCGGCCTTTCTCGACGGCCGTCCGCCGTCAGAAGCCGACGACGTCTTCGGCGCTGCGCCACAGGTACCAGCAGGCCGCGCTGCTGTGAGGGCGCCAGCTCCGTCCCAGCCGCCCTACCCTGGCGGGGGTCGGGAGCGTGCGCAGACCATAGGCCTTCCGGACGGCGGCACGGATTCCGAGATCTCCCGCCGCCAGCACATCGGGCCGCCGGAGCGCAAACATCAGGAACATCTGGGCGGTCCAGACGCCCACGCCTTTCACCGCCCGCAGCTCTTCGATCACGGCCGCATCCGGCAGCCTCGCCAGGCGGGAAAAATCGACCACCCCGCCCCGCACCTTCTCCGCCAGGTCGTGCAGGTAGCCGGCCTTCTGCTGCGACAGGCCCAGGCGGCGAAGTTCCCCCCTCGTCCGACCCAGGATCTCCTCCGGCGTCATGCGCGAGTCTCGCGCGACCGCGTCCTTGAGCCGGCCGAAGATGGCCCTGGCCGCCCTGCCGGAAAGCTGCTGGAGGACGATGCAGCGGACCAGGGTCTCGAAATCCGGATCGGCATAACGGATCCGGTACGGCCCCACGCGCTGGATGATCGTCCCCAGAATCGGATCCGCCCTGGCGAGATGCCGTAAAGCCCGCCGCATCACAAGGGGACGTCCCGTCTTCCCCATCGACCGGGGTTCAGGCGGCCAGGGGCGCCATGGCGCCGCTGAGGACCGCCTGTACCAGGCCTCGGGCGGACGCCCTCACCCGCAGGGCAGGGCGCGCCAAACGAGCCGCCAAGTCATTTATCCGGATGTCATCCAGGAAAACGTCCTCGTCGTCTTTGAACGCCACCGCCGGAATGAGGAGGGCACGGCCCAGTGTGGCGCGCCGTCCCTCCAGGGCCTTCAGGATGTCCGCCCCCGTCAGCAGGCCGGCGCAGGTCACCGAACCGCCGAAGAACTCGTTCACCACGGGGACCAGATCGAGGTGCAGCCCCTGGATGCGATTCAGACGCTCAATCGCCCCGCGGAGGACGGGAGCGGCCAGCGTTCCGGTGACAACGGTCAGGCGCCGGGGCGGCAGGGCGGCGCCGGGAAGCTTTGGCTCCAGCCGGCGGAATTCGTCCAGGAACTTCCGGCAACCTCCGACGCCGTTTCCAAGCTGCGGATACCCCTCGTACGTCCGGCCTCCGGGAAAAGCAAGGCCGCCCAGAAGGTAGAATTCGTCCGAGGGGAACGCCAAGCGGGTTCTCAGGTCTCTCAGAAACCGCCGGCGCCGCGGCGCCACCCACTCCAGGAGGCTCCGGGCGTATGCCGGATCCGGCGCGCGCAGAGCGGGGAGCTTTTCGCGGTACTGGGTGAGCCCAACCGGAACCAGGGCCACCGTCCGGACATGGGGGTGAAATCGCGCCAGATCCTCCAGGGTCCGCTGGAGGTGCGGTCCGTCGTTGATCCCCGGACACAGCACCACCTGGGTATGCATGGCGATCCGGCCGGCCGCGAAGAATCCAATCTGCTCCAGGATGTCTGGCGCGCGCGGGTTTCCCAGGATCTCGTTCCGCAGCTTCCAGTCGGTGGCGTGCACGGAGACATACAGGGGGCTCAGCCGTTCTCGCACGATCCGCTCCATCTCCGCTGCGGAGAGGTTGGTAAGCGTGGCGAAGTTGCCGTTCAGAAACGAGAACCGGAAGTCGTCGTCCTTGAAGTACAGGGCGCGGCGCATCCCGCGCCCGTTCTGGTGCGCAAAGCAGAAGGCGCACTTGTTGTTGCAGGCCCGCATCTTGAGGGGGTCCACCTCCAGGCCCAAGGGCCGGTCTTCCGCCTTCCGGACGCGCGCCCGATGCACCATCCCATCCCCGTCCTGCCACACCAGATCCAGGCGCCCGGCCGTCTCGGCGAATCGCAGCGCCAGAGCGTCGGTGACCGGACGCCCGTTGATGCTCAGCAAGGCCGCCCCGGGGCTCACACCCGCCTGCGCGGCCGGGCTGCCCGCTTCGACCGCATGAATGCCCAATGGCTTGTTCATCCTGCCGTCCTGCATCTCTCCCAAAGCGGCTTCCCTCTCTCGGGAATCAGGACCCCGAGGTCTGCCGCGACGTCCCCCGCAGGGACGGAGCGTCCGCCCCGCGGCCGGGAGACCCAGCCGGAGTCCCGTGCGTCCTTGCGTCATAAATAATCGTTCAGGAGGCGGGTTCCCCGATAGACATACTGCAGCCCAGAGGCAACTGTGAAGACCAAGGTGACGATGGCGAATGGGCAGATCGCAGGTGTGATGAACGGCAGCAGGTCCTTCAGCATGGCCAGCAGAACCGTGGCCAGCTGGAGGCCTGTGGTGATCTTGCCGACCCACGAGGGCGGATAGCTCAGCTTGCCGACGAACATGTGCAGGATGACCGCCCCGCCGATGATCAGGACGTCCCGGCTCACCACGATAATGGTAAACCAGCGCGGGAGCACCTTGAGGATGGTGAGAACGATGATCGTGGAGGTCAGCAAGAGCTTGTCGGCCAGGGGATCCAGGACCATCCCCAGCTCGGTCTTCTGTCGCCAGGAGCGTGCCACGAACCCGTCGAGGCCATCCGTGAGGCCGGCCAGCAGGAACAGTGCCAGCCCTGCCGCCGTCTGCCGGTAGAGCAGCAGGGTGGTGATCACCGGCGTCATCAGGATGCGGAGAATGGTGAGTCGGTTGGCCAGCGTCACAGTCTCGCCTCGGCGCGTTCGATCGACTCGGCCGCGGGCCCTCCCCCGGGCCGGATCGTTCCGTCCAGGCAGGTCGCGATTTCTTCCCGCAGGTCATCCAGCCCGACTCCCGTCCGGGCCGACACGGCCACACGCCCGCTCCCCCGCCGCCAGGAGAACGGCGCGTGCGCCAGCCGGTCGACCTTGTTGCAGACGAGGATGGTGGGACGGTCGGAAAGGCCCAGCTCGCCCAGCACGCTCTCCACCGCCGTCTGCTGCAGGCCGGCATTCGGATGGCTGATGTCCACGACGTGCAGGAGCACGCACGCCTCCTGGATCTCTTCCAGGGTGGCCTTGAACGCCTCCACCAGCTGGTGGGGGATCTTTCGAATGAACCCCACCGTGTCCGACAGCAGGGCCGCGCGGCCTCCCGGCAGGACCAGCCGGCGCAGGGTGGGGTCCAGCGTGGCGAACAGCTGATTCCGGACCGGAACGCCGGCGTGGGTCAGGGCGTTCATCAGCGACGACTTGCCGGCATTCGTGTAGCCCACCAACGCCAGGACGGGGAAAGGAGCCTTCTGGCGCGGCCGGCGGAGCACGGCCCGATGCCGGCGCACCTGCTCCAGGTCGCGGCGGATCTTGGCCAGGCGCGTTCGGATCCGTCGGCGGTCCGACTCCAGCTGCGTCTCGCCGGGCCCGCGCGTCCCGATGCCGCCCCCCAGCCGCTCCAGGTGGCTCCAGGCGCCGGCCAGCCGCGGCAGGAGGTAATCCAACTGGGCCAACTCGACCTGGAGCTTTCCCTCGCGCGTCTGGGCCCGCTGGGCGAAGATGTCCAGGATGAGTCCGGTCCGGTCCACCACCCGCCGGCTGAGCAGCTGCTCCAGATTGCGCTGCTGCGAGCCGGACAGCTCTTCATCCAGGATAATGACGTCCACCCCGGCGCATCTCTCCCGGATCTCCAGGGCTTTTCCCTTCCCGATCAGGTACCGGGGATCCAGCCGGCCGCGGTCCTGCAGGATCGCCTCCGCCACCCGGGCGCCCGCCGACCGCGCCAGCTGCTCCAACTCGGCCAGGGAATCCTCTGCCTCCCAGCGAGGCTGCCGGTGGCGGACCACCCCGACGAGGAGCGCCGTCTCCCGCGCTCGATGCGTTACGACTTCGTGTGCGATGGGGTGATCTCCTCCCTCGTGCTGCGCGATCGAGCTAGCCGCCGCGTGAGCCCTTCCCCGTCCCCGGACCGGATGGCACCCTCCAGCCGATCCAGCGCCTGTCGGTAGGCAGCCAAGGCACGCAGCAGCGGACCCTGATTGAGCAGAAAGATGTCCCGCCACATATCGGGATCGCTTCCGGCCACCCGCGTGAAGTCCCGCAGGCCGCCGGCCGAGAATTTGATCCGCTCCCCTCCGGCCTCCAACTCCGCCAGGGCGTCCATCAGGCCGTACGCGACCAGATGGGGCAGGTGGCTTACCGCGGCGAACACCTCGTCGTGCCAGGCGGACTCCATGGGAACCACGCTGGCTCCCGTTGCCCGGCACAGGGCGGCCACGCGCTCGAGTGCCTCGGGCCGGGTTCGCGGACTGGCGGTCAGGATCCAGTTCGCGCGCCGGAACAGATCCGCCCTGGCCGCCGCCGGCCCAGAGCGCTCCGCCCCGGCGATCGGGTGGCCGGCCACAAATCGCCCGTCGGGAAAGGCCGCGTCGCCCGCCTCGAGGATCGGGCCCTTCACGCTGCCGACGTCGGTGACGAGGGCCGTCGGATCCGCCATCCGGGCCACGGCGGGCAGCAGGCTCAGGATGGTCCCGACCGGAGTGGCCAGGACGATAAGGTCGGACCCCGCCACCGCGAACGCGAGAATCGTCGGTGGCCTCATCGACGAGCCCCAGGTCCCGCGCCGCCTCGCGTGTCGCCCGCGAGCGGGCGACCCCCACCACCCGCTCCACCCTGCCGGCTTGCCTGGCCGCCAGGGCCAGGCTGCCGCCGATCAGGCCGACCCCCACGACGGCCATCCGGCGGAACGGCGCCGGCGAGGAGCCGGGGCGAGCCGCGGACGCACTCACCGTTCCCTCCCCAGGGCGATGATCACGATCGCTCCCCTTGCCTTCCGGGCGGCAGGCGCTCCCCGCGCAGGACGGCCCGCAGGGCGGCCAGGCACCGTTCGATCTCCGGGGGAGTCCCGATGGTGATCCGGAGATGGGTGGGAAAGCCGGGGCCCGCGGTGCGCACGATCACGCCACGCCGGAGGAGGGCCTCAGCCACCGCCGGGGCGGGCCGCCCGACATCCACCAGCAGAAAGTTGGCCACGCTCGGCACCACCGCCAGGCCGAGGTCCCGGCACTGCTGTGCCAGAGCCGCCCGTCCCACTTCCGTCAGCTGCCGGCTGCTGGTCACGTGCGGCGTATCCCCCAGGGCCGCCACCGCCGCCACTTGGGCCAGGCTGTTGGTATTGAACGGCTCCCGGATCCGGTTGAGCAGGGCCACCAGGGGGGCCGGCCCGATGCCGTAGCCGATGCACAGCCCTGCCAGGCCGTAGACTTTTGAAAATGTCCGCAGAACCAAGACCAGGCGCCCTTCCCGCACGAATCGCAGGGCATCCGGCTGGCACGCCGGGGGCATGTACTCGTAGTACGCCTCGTCCAGCACGACCACAACGTCCGGCGGCACGGCAGCCAGAAACGACTCCAGGGCCTCCGGCCGGACGCAGGTGCCCGTCGGATTGTTCGGATTCGCCACGAACACGAGCTTCGTCCGCGGGGTGACAGCCGCCCGCATGGACTCCAGGTCGTGGGTGAAATCCTTCAGTGGGACGACGATCTTGGTGGCCCCCGTCACCTGCGCCACCATGTCGTACACGATGAACGCCTGCGCCGCGTACACGGCCTCGTCACCGGGGCACAGGAAGCAGCGGCCGACCAGCTCCAGCAGCTCGTTGGAGCCGTTGCCCAGGATGATCTGATCCGCGGATACCTTCCAGTGGGCCGCCAGCGCATGCCGCAGGGCGTGGCCGCTGCCGTCCGGATAGCGGTGGATGGCGGGAAGTGCCTCCCGCATTGCCTTGAGCGCGGCCGGGGAGGGACCCAGTGGATTCTCGTTGGAGGCGAGCTTCACCGGATCGGAAATCCCGAACTCGCGTTCCACCTCTTCGATCGGCTTGCCGGGAGCGTAGGGGATGAGGTTGTGGAGAAACGGCGAAGCGAGCTCTTCAAGGCGACGGGTCAAGGTGTGCCCTCCGTGCGGCGCTGCCGGGGAAGCCTCTCAGGTCTCGGAGGAGCGGCGCCCCCTCGGATACGAGCCAAGGATCTTGAGGAAGACGCAGTCCTCCCGCAGGCAGTCCAGGGCCTCCTGCACCCGCGGCTCGTTGGCGTGGCCTTCGAAATCCACATAGAACACATACTCCCACACCTTCTTCTTGGATGGCCGAGACTCGATCTTGGTGAGGTTGATCCTGCGCTCCGCGAACGGCTGCAGCATCCGATGCAGCGCGCCCACCCGATCCTTGATGGAAAACAGGACGGAGGTCTTGTCGCCCGCCGAGGGGGGCGCGGCCTTCTTCCCCACGACCAGGAAGCGGGTCAGGTTGTTGGGATGGTCCTCGATACGGCGCTGCAGCAGATTCAATCCGTAGAGGCCGGCCGCCACCTCGGACGCGATGGCGGCAGCCCCCGGCTCGGTCGCCGCGGTCTCGGCCGCGGCCCCCGTGCTGCCGGTCTCCACCTGGGGGATGTGCGCCGCGTTCGCCTCCAGCCACTTCCGGGATTCCGCCAACGCGTGGGGGTGGGAGTAGATCTTGCGGACTTCCGAGAGCCGGGCGACCCTGCTCAGCAGATGCAGCGCCGCCTCCACGATGACCTCGCCGCAGATCAGGAGCCCGGAGTCGACGAACATGTCCAGGGTATGGCTGACCACCCCTTCGGTGGAGTTTTCAACCGGGACGACCCCGAAGTCGGCATTGCCTTTCTCCACCTCCGCAAACACCTCGGCGATGCTGCGCATGGAGAGGAACTCAGCCGACAAACCGAATCGTTCCATGGCGGCCAGGTGCGCAAAGGTGGCGCGGGGGCCGAGGTAGGCCACCCGCAGCGGATGCTCCAGCGAGAGGCAGGCGGAGATGACCTCCCGGAAGACCCGCCGGACGGCCCCGGCAGGGAACGGCCCGGCATGCTCTGCCTCCAGCCGCGTGTAGATCTCCTCCTCGCGCTGGGGGACATGGTAGTCGAGGTTCTGTTCCGTCTTCAGCCGGCCCACCTCCAGGACCAGGGCCGCCCGACGGTTCAGCAGCTGCAGCAACTCGGAGTCAATGACATCAATCTGTGCGCGGAACTCTGGAATCTGCATCCGTGTCCTCGCCCGTGGCGTTCGCCGTGATGATACCGGGGTGGCCCGGGGGGATCAAGGCCTTTCTCTGCGGAGATTCTCTCGCAGCCGCTGGAGCGCCGCCTGTTCTGCGGGTGCTAGCGGGCGCCAGTGGCCGCGAGGCAGGGACCCCAGGGCCAGCGGCCCCACGGCGACCCGGACCAGCTTCAAGACCGGGTGGCCGATGGCGTCGCACATTCGCCGGACGTGGCGATAGCGCCCCTGCTCGATGGTAATGGCGACCCAGCTGTTCTGCCGGGTCGGGCTCAGAACCTCCACCCGGGTGGCCGCCAGGCGCTCCTCGTCGCACACGACTCCGTGCAGCAGCCGTGCAAGGCTTTCCGCGTCCGGATGCCCCTTCAGCTTGGCGTGGTAGACCTTCGGAACCCCATGGCGGGGATGGGTCAAGAGGTTGGCCAACTCGCCGTCGTTGGTGAGGAGGAGCAGACCTTCCGTGTCCCAATCCAGGCGACCGACCGGAAAGAGCCGCGGCAGGCCCGCCGGCGGCAGCAGCGACAGCACCACCGGGCGGCCTTGAGGATCGGAGCGGGAGGTGATGTATCCGACGGGCTTGTGCAGGAGGATGGTCATAGGCGCTTCGGGCCGGACCGTCTCCCCGTCCACCTGGACGCGATCCACTCCCGGGACGATGCGGATGCCGGGCGTCCGCGCCGCCCGACCATTCACGTGGACGCGACCCGCCGCCATCAGCGCCTCGCACTGGCGGCGGGAAGCAATCCCCGCTCGCGCCAGAAACTTCTGCAGGCGCTCTCCCTGTTCTGGCGGCCGGCGGGAGCCCCCGCCGCCCGCCGCCGGGGGACCCGCCGCCATGGCGGGGCGGCGGGCGGCGCGGAGCGCGGACCTGCCGGCGCTCTGTCCCACCAGCGGTCTCCTTTCACCGCCCGCCGTCCGACGCCGGGCGGGCGACGAGGGGCGAGACCTACGGCGCGTCTCCGCCATCCTCACCCTCGTGCGCGACGCCGGCCGGTGCCGGTGCGATACCCTCGGGGGTTCCGGGAGTCGCGGGCTCTTGGGCGGCCCCCGGTGCGCCCTCGGCCGATCCGACCAGCTCGTTGATCTCCCGCAGTGTGGGTAGATCCCCCAAATCCCGGAGGCCAAAGTGCTCAAGGAAGGCCGCACTCGTGCCGTACACGATGGGGCGCCCCGCCTCGGCCTTCCGTCCCAATATGCGGATCAGCTCCCGCTCCAGGAGCGTGTGGAGCACCCCGTCCACGGCCACACCGCGGATCGTCTCGATCTCCGCCTTGGTGATGGGTTGGCGATAGGCGATGATGGCCAGGGTCTCGACCGCAGGCCGGCTCAGCCGTGCCGGTCTGACTTGCTGCAGCTTTTGGACCCAGAGATGGACCTCGGGTCGCGTGGCCAGACAAAAGCCCCCCGCCACTTCCTGGACCATAAGCCCCCGGCCCTCCGCCTCCATGGCCAAGGCCAGGGCGCGGACCGAGGCCTCCGTGGCCGCGCTGTCATCATCCCCCAGGACCTCCTGGAGTTTGGCCAGCGGCAGGGGGTCATCCGTGACAAAGAGAACGGCCTCCAGGGCAGCCAGTTGCTCGCGCTCCACGTTCACCCGTCTCTCCTTGCGCTGCGGCAAGGCCGTGGGCCACCACGCCCGCCTGCGCGCCCAGCCCGGTCCGCGTACCGGCTACTCTTCCGCCCCCGCGACCGGAGCAGAGCCCCCGGCGAGATTCGCCTCGACGCGCTCCATGGTGCGGTAGATCATGATGGGTCCGGTCGGTTCGGCCTGCCGGGCGGTGGCCAGACGCCGAGCCAAGAGCTCCAAGAGGGCCAGAAACGTCACGATGATCTCCGCCCGCCGGGTCGCGCTGCCGAACAGGCGGTGGAACTCCAGAGGGCTCTCCTCGGCCAACCGGTCCAGCAGGAGAACCACCCGCTGCCCCACGTTGAGCTCCTCCGGCGAGATCTCCAGCGGACCGGGAATTTCCGCCCGCTTGAGGACATCCTGGAACGCCTTGATCAGTTCGAACAGCGAGATCTCCAGCGGCCCTTCCACTTCCAGGTCGATGGCCGGGCCGCTCCGCCGATGCAGCAGCTGCTGCTCGGCCTCCAGCACGCCGAGGGTCTGCGCGGCCTCCTTGTAGCGTTTGTACTCCAGGAGGCGGCTCACCAGTTCGGCGCGCGGGTCCGGCTCCTCGCCTGCCTCTTCCTCGCCCGTCTGGTCGGGGGGCAAGAGCATCTTGGATTTGATGTGGATCAAGGTGGCCGCCATGACCAGGAATTCCCCGGCCACGTCCAGGTCGAGGTCCTGCATGAGGGTCAGGTAGCGGAGGTACTCCTCGGTGATTTCCGCGATGGGAATGTCCAGAATGTCGAGCTGGCGCTCCCGGATCAGGTGGAGCAGGAGATCTAGGGGTCCCTCGAACATCTCGAGCTTGACCTGGTAGCTCATGGAGCCTCCCCCAACCGGAGCAGCGGCCGGATCCGCTCCCATCGCTTCGGTCCGATGCCGGGAACTTGGAGCAGCTCCTCGATGCGTCGGAAAGGCCCGTGCACCTCCCGATACGCCACCACCCGCCGCGCGAGACCCGGCCCCACCCCGGGCAGGCCTTGGAGCGCCGTGGCATCCGCCCGGTTGAGATCCAATTGCGATCGGCGATGTTCCGGAGGCGTGAGCTTCGCCGCCCGCAGAGGAGCCTCCGCCCGACCGAGGCGATCTGCCGCCGGCCACGGTGGCCCCTCCGCGTCGAGCGGCCCGGCCCGCAGGGGCGGGGGGGGCGTGCGCGCCGCGTCCGTGAGAAACACAGCAGGATCCCCGCTGCTCCAGGATGCCGCTGTCCCGGCCGCCAGCAGGGCGGCCAGCAGGATCACCGCCGCCCCCGAACTGTCAAGACCCGCCGTCCGAGCAGCATCCCCGCCACTCGAATCTGCCCTCACGCCGGCTCCTCGGTCACCGCTTGGCCTCCCAGGCCGAAGGCCTCGTGCAGAATCCGGACCGCCAGCTCGCAGTACTTCAGCTCGATGACGCAGGAGACCTTGATCTCCGAGGTGCTGATCATCATCAGGTTGATCTTCTCTTTGCCCAGGCTCTCGAACATCCGCGCCGCCACGCCGGAGTGGGTCCGCATGCCCACCCCCACGATGGACACCTTTGCGATCTTGTCGTCTCCCAGCACCTTGTCCGCGCCCATCTCTTTGGCCACGGCCGACACGATCTCCATGGCCCGTGCGTAGTCCGCTTTGGGCACCGTGAAGGAGATGTCGGTGGTGCCGTCCTGGCTGACGTTCTGGACAATCATATCGACCACAATATTCGCCTCGGCAACGCGCCCGAACAGCGCAGCCGCAATCCCGGGGCGATCGGCCACCCGGGTCACGGTGATCTTGGCCTCCTGTTTGCTGTACGCGATTCCCGAGACCACCACCTTCTCCATATCCGTATCCTCCTTCACCACGAGTGTCCCCGGATTGTCATTGAAGCTCGAGCGGACGTGCACGGGGACGCCGTAGTTCTTGGCGTATTCCACCGACCGCGTCTGCAGCACTTTGGCCCCCAGGCTGGCCATCTCCAGCATCTCGTCGTACGAGATCCGCTCCAACTTTCGGGCCTCGGGAACGATATTCGGGTCCGTGGTGTAGACCCCATCCACGTCCGTGAAGATCTCGCACACATCGGCCGAAAGGGCCGCCGCCATCGCCACCGCGGTGAGGTCGGACCCGCCCCGACCCAGCGTCGTGATCTCGTCCTCGGCGCTGACCCCCTGAAACCCGGCCACAATCGCGATCTCGCCGTCGGCGAGCGCCTGCCGCACCCGGTCCGCGGCAATGCTCACGATTCTGGCCTTCGTGTGCACGTCGTCCGTCTGGATCCGAACCTGCCCCCCGGTGAAGCTGCGGGAACGGCGACCGAGGGCCTGAATCGCCAACGACAGGAGCCCGATGCTCACCTGTTCCCCGGTGGCCAGGATCACGTCCAGCTCGCGCTCGTTGGGTCGCCCCGCCACCTGCTGGGCCAGCCCGATGAGCCGGTCCGTCTCCCCGGCCATGGCCGAAACAACGACTACGACCTGGTTGCCGGCCGCTTGAGCCTGCGTGACGCGCCGCGCCACATTCTTGATGCGCTCCACATCCCCGACGGATGTCCCACCATACTTTTGGACGATGAGTGCCATGTCACACCCCAATCAGCGGTTGACCGTGTCGTCGACCTTCCACTCGCCTGCGGTCGCCCTCCAGGCGTCAGGGCCTCCCAGCGGACGGCGGAGGCCCCGCAGGGATTCTTTCGCCAATCCTCCCCTCGGTCCCGCGCCACAGCCGCTGGATGTTCTCGCGATGCCGCACCACAATCAAAAGCAGGAGGATCACCGCCAATCCGATCATCGCCGGACGCCCGTCCAACAGCCAGGCCAGGGGCGGCAGAGCGGCCGAGGCGGCCAGGGCGGCCAGAGACGAGTAGCGGCTCGCAGCCGCCACCGCGAGCCAGACGGCGACGAAGAGCCCCCCCACCGGGGGCATCGCGGCCAGGACGACTCCCAGTCCGGTCGCCACCCCTTTGCCGCCCCGGAATCCGGAGAAGACGGGAAACAGGTGTCCCAGGACCGCCGCCACGCCGATCGCCGCCAGGACGATCGCGGGCGCCCCCAACCACCGTCCTCCCCCGACCGCCAGGGCACCCTTCCCGACATCCCCCAGCAGCGTCAAGACCGCCGCCACCCTTCCCACCGCCCGCAGGACGTTGGTGGCGCCGATATTCCCGCTGCCCACGCGACGAACGTCCACCCCGCCGACGGCACGCGAGACCAGCACCCCGAATGGCAGGGACCCCAGGATGTACGCACCGGCCATCAACAGCAGATCCCCAAACACACTGACTCCGTTCCGGGAGAGCGTGCCGACGCGCGGCAGCCGTCCTGCCCGATCCCCGCCCCTCCCTTCATCTGCCCAGATCGATGCAGCGCCAGAACTTTTGGAAGTAGAGCACGCCGGATATCACGGACAGCAGTGCAGCAACCCCCAGGGCCGCCTGTCCCAAGGGGACGAACACCGGTGACCAGGACAGGATCAGCAAGGCCACGGCAATCACCTCTGCGATCATCGTGGCCTTGCCAAAGTCGCTGGCCTGGATGATGACGTTCTGCGACGCGGCAATGCCCCGCAGTCCCGTGATCGCCAGGTCCCGCCCCACGATCAAGACCACCAGCCAGGCCGGGGCCCGACCCACCTGGACCAGGGAGATCAGGCTCGCGGAGATCAGCAGCTTGTCCGCAATGGGATCCAACAGCTTCCCGAGCGTCGTGACCTGGCGCGTGCTTCGCGCGATCCGACCGTCGAGCCAATCGGTGAGGACGGCCGCGAGAAACACCACTGCAGCCGTCAGGTTGTACGGCCGCGGCACGGCAATGAGGAACACGACCAGAACGGGAACCAGGAAGATCCGGACGAGACTCAAGGCATTGGGAAGGTTCACGCCACCCTCGCGGCTCGCTTATCCCACCACGCCGAGATCCCGGACCACGTCCTTCAAGAGCTCGACATCCGGTTTTTCCCTCTTCCGCAGATACCCCTCGAGCAGCACATTGTCGCAAATGGTGTTAATCAGCCGGGGAATGCCCCGAGAATCCACGGCGATCTGATTCAAAACCGGCTCCGAAAAGATCTCATGGGTGGCCCCGGCGACTTTGAGCCGATGACGGATGTAGGCTTTGGTGGAGTCCGGAGTGAGTGAGGTCAGGCGGCACTTCACGGCGACGCGCTGCACCAGAGGGGGATCCAGCGCCAGATTCGTTTCCAGGTTGGGGAGACCGAACAGGATGAAGGTGATGAGCTTACTGCCGGGAACCTCCAAGTTCAGGAACCCTCGCAGCTCTTCCATCAGCCCTTGCTGCTGCAGCATGTTGGCCTCATCGATGAGAACCACCGCCTTCTTCCCGGCCTGATGCAGCTCCATGAGCCGCTGGTAGATCTGGGTGAGGATGGCGACTTTCTCTTCCACCGCGTGTTCCACACCGATCTGGGAAGCGATCCGGCGCAGAAGCCATTCCGCCGAAATCGACGAATGGATGATGACGAGCAGCGCAGACTCGTACTGCTCGTCCTCGAGGTGATCCAGCATGCGTCGGGCCAGGGTGGTCTTCCCGGTCCCCACATCCCCGATCACGACCGCCAACCCCTTCATGGTGTTGACGGCATGCATGAGTCGGGCCAGCACCTCCGCGTGCTGATCCACCTCGAAGAAGAAGCGCGCGTCTGGGGTGTTCGAAAACGGCTGCTCCCGAAGCTGGTAGAATTGTTCGTAGCTCATGGCGGTCCTATCGAGATGGCGTCAGATGAAGGAGATCTTCTTCTTTCTCTCGGCCGGTCGCGGCCCCTCTGTTTTCGGGGGCCGGGGGGTGGCGGCTGGAGGCGGGGGCACGGAGGCCGGCGGGGTCGGCCGCCTGCGGGGCACCCGCGCTTGCAGGGCCTGCACCCGCACCTGGACATCTTTGAATCGGGGATCCTCCCGCTGTACGGTCTCAAATTGCGCCAACGCGCGTTCCATGTCTCCTTGGGATTCATAGGCGAGACCAAGATCATACCGCAGGCTGTGGTACGCCCCCCGCGGCTGTCCCTCGATCTTCAAGCCGGCGATCAGCTCCTGGACCGCCTGGCCGGCCTGCCCCTTGGCGAGGAAGCATATCCCGAGGAGATCCGCGCATTCCAGGGCCCGCTTGGCATCTCGCGCCGCCAGACGGAACTCCTGAATCGCTTCGTCAAACAGCTCCATTTCCTTGTAGGCAATGCCCAGGTTGTAATGGGTCTCGAAGTCCTTTTCGTCCAGCTGCTCGCGGACTCCCTTCTGAAATTCCCGGAGGAGTCCGTCCACCAGGGGGCCCCCGGTGCGCGGAGCCGCCTCATGCTCCTCCGCCGCCAGCTCCTCCTCCAGCTGCGCCCCGAGGTTGACAAACCCGCCTCCCTCCCCTCGCGAGTCGGCCACCGTAAACTTGGGGACCACTTTTTCCATGGACGCGTCGGAGTCCACGGAGCGGGGCTGCGGACCCGCAGGCGCTCCCCGCCCGGCCAACGGGCCGGTCACGCCCGGGCGCCCGGCGAATGTCTTGGCGTCAGGCGAGGGGGGCGGCGCGCTCTCGGCGGCCGGGGGGGTCCGCGGCCCCTCAGCGGGCGGCGCAGATGTCCCCGGAGCCAGCTTACCGGCCAGCTTGACGACGGCGGAATGCCGCGAGTCCCTCGCTTGCATGCGCCGATAGACTTCGCGTGCCTCGTCTGCCATTCCTTGCGACAGGTAAAATTCGGCCTCCGACAGATCATCGGCCATCGCCTGCTCGAGGCCCACTCCCTCGCCTTCCACCATGAGAATCGGGCTCTCCTCCGGCTCTTCCAGGAGCGACCGCAGCTCGATGGGAAGCCCCTCCTCATCAGGAGCCACAACGGCCTCGCCCTGCGGACCACCCTCCAGGAGCGAAGGCTCCGGCGCGGAAGGGGCCGCCCCAGGCGACCCAGCATCCGCCCCCTGGGCCGGCTCGAGCGCCCACTCCAGAGGCACCCCTTCGAGTGTCCCGCTGTCCTCCGGAGTCTTCGCCGAGGGCGGAGCCGCAGCCTCCTTGAGCGCCCGCAGTTCGATCGTCGCGCTCCGCGATGTCGGCAGTGTCGCCGTCGATGCCGAGCCTGCCCCGCTCTCCAAGTCGACGAGGAGTTCCCGCAGCTCCCGGTAATTCGGAGCCAGCTCCAATCCTTCTCGCACCTCGCGAAGGGCCGCCTCTCGGCGATTCCGCCGACCCAAGATGCGGGCGATGGCCAGAATCTCGGCACAAGCCTCGGCATCCTGGTGGCGGTCGCGGTAGATGGCTTTCAACCGGCGCCGAGCCCCCAGGTTTTCAGGAGCCGACCGCTTCACTTCCAGCAGCCGCTCTCGAGCCTTTTCCTCGAGCCCGTACTTCAGGTACACCTCGGCTTCGGCCAGCTTTTCGGCGATGTGACCGGGCGGCTCTTCCTCGTCCGCCAGCTCGGGGGAGCCCAGGAGGGGATTTTCCGCCTCCGCCTCGACTGGAGGGCCGGCGAACTCCGCCGGCAGCGGCAAGGCTCCACCTGCCGGTTCGTCCATCGGGAACTGCATACCGGCCAACTGGTGCGGGTCGGTCAAACCGGACCGCTCGCCGCGGCGGTCGCCTTCCGGAAATGTCAGCAGATCCAGGCCGCCCTCCGCCTCCACCGTGGGCGCCTCTTCATCCGTCAGCCAGCCCAGATCTTGTGCGGCATCCTTCGGGGATTCCAAGAGCGACGCCGGCTCTTCCCCCTCCGGAGACAGGAGAATCGCCTGCGGCTCGCCTATTCCATCGTCTTCCTCCGCATCCAGCTGGAAGAACGGCTCTTCTCCTGGGGGCGGCGCCGGCTTGGTCTTCAGTTGCACGGGCTCTTCGTCCAGTTGGAATACCGGGGCTTGCTCGGCCTCCTCCGCCAGGGGTTCCAGCGGAATGATCTCGGCCTCTTCCTTCGGCCCCTGCAGCGATTCCAGCCGTGCGCGAACCTCGGCATCCTCTGGAAAGCGCTCTGCAATCTGGCGGTAGACCTGAAGCGCCTCTTCGGCCTCCCCCGCCTCCTCCTGGGCCTTGGCCTGGTCCCAAAGGGCGGCGTGCGCCTCCTCCTCGCGCCCCAGACTCAACAGCACTGTCGCCAGGTCCGCGTGGAGGCTCGCCTGCTGGGGTGCCGCCGCGGCCAGATCCCGCAGAAAGGCCACGGCGGCATCGGGGTCGTTCTGAGCGAGCTGCTCGGCGGTCGTTCGACGCGACAGGGCCAGCGCCTCGTCGCCCCGACCGATGCGGAAAAGACTCACGGCCAGCGGGCCGGCGATTTCGGATTCGGGCACGCCCAACGAGACGGCCCGCTGCAAAGCCGACGCTGCTTTGTCCGATGCCCCCTGCAGCCCGTAGGCCTCACCCAGCATGCGCCAGGCGCTGGCGTTATCGGTGTCTGCCCCGGTGACCTGTTGCAGCGCCTCGATCGCCTCGGCGGCCTTCCCTTCGCGCAGCAGCATCTCGCCCAGCCCCAAATTCGACTCGGGCGATGGAGGCTGAAGTTCCCGGGCCTTCTGGAGAAGCCGCCGGCTCTCGGCCTCTTGACCGGCCGTCTGGGCTGCCTGGGCCGCCCGCTCGTACTCGGCAGCGGCCGCATCCCGCATGCCCTCTTTCAGCATGAGGTCGCCCAGCTTCTTGACCAGCACGTAGTTGCCGGGATCCAACTGCGCCAGATGCTGGTAGGTCTCGACCACTTTCGCCGTGTCGCCAGCCTTGGCATAATGCTCGGCCACGGTGGCCAGTTGAACCTTGGCTTCACCCACCAGGCCTTGCTCGAGATAGAGGTCGGCACAGGCCGTGTAGGCCGCGGTGCGATTAGGGTCAAGCTTGGCGATCTTCTTGTAGACTGCAATGGCCTTCACCGAGAGGCCATCGGCCCGATAGAGCTCACCCAGCTTCAGGTATTGGTCGATCGCCTCGGCGGTCTTCCCCGCCCGGGCGTACAGGTCGCCCAGGTTGTTGCAGACAGTCAGGTCCCGCGGATCGGCCTTAAGGATGGCCTGATACTCGGTGATCGCCTTATCCCACTTTCCCTGCTGGGTGTACGTGAGGGCGTTTTGCAGGGCTTTTCGCTTGTCGAACGCCATTTGTAGGAGACCTCGTTTAGCGAGGAAAAATGACAGCTTAAGCTATCAGACGCTCCCGAGGGTGTCAAGGGCGTTGCCAGCCCTCATATTCGCCTGCACGCTGCCTCGCACCTGCTCTTCCGCCGCCCGGAGCCTTCCGACCGGTCGGGAGCCCTGCCTACCGAGCAAACGTCCAGGCCGGATCTTCGTATCGGCAGCGGGCCAGCCGATCGGCTTCCGCCAGCTCTGCCGGCGTCAGGACACCCGGCATAGGATCGCTGCCGATCGTCTCCCCCCACCCGGCCGTCAGGGCCTGCTCGATCTTAGTCAGCGGAGGGGGCTCGCCCAAGAGGCTGGCAAGGCTGGTGACGGGGGGCGGCTCCGACCGCGGCCAGCCGGGAAACACCGTCTCCAGGAGCTCGCGGTCGACATCCAGCAGTAAGGAGCCGTGCTGCAGAACCGATCCTTCCCAGCGACGCTGAGCCGATCCGACCAGCTTACGCCGGTTCGCCAGAATCGCGGGCATACGCGGCTGCAGGAAGCAGGCCGCGCTATGGGACCCTTCCCCCCTCACCGGCTCCGCATCTCCCAAGGTTGCGTCGACCCCGAGGTGACGGAGTCCCGCCAGGAGTGCGCGGCAGATGCGCGTGAAGGTCTCGGGGATGGAAAGGCCCTTCCAGGATCCCGCCAGGGGGAGAGCCACGCTGTACGTCAGCTCATGGGCATGCAACACGGCCCGCCCCCCCGTGATGCGCCGCACCACAGGCACGTTCAGCCGCCGGCAGGCCCCGACATCCACCCCCGCCTGCGTTCGCTGGAGATAGCCGAGAGAAACCGTGGGAGCGGCCCACCGATAGAGGCGAAACGTCGGGGGCGCCTGCCCCTCCGCCACCTCGCGGACAATCGCCTCGTCCACGGCCATGTTCCACGCGCCCCCTGCGGGGCCGTGGCGAAGGAGCCGCCAGGGACTGTCGACATCACGCATGGCACGGCCCGGGGGGCGGGAGGCTTCCGGTCGGCCCGCGATCCTCGCCCGCGGCGGCCGTTGTCGGCGCTCGCGTGCCAGACGTGTCGGAATGCGCTAACGGATTTTCCGGCGTCAACCTCGACCGGCCCGCCATTTATTCAGGCTCTCCAAAGCGGGAGGCGACGAGAATCGGCAATGACCTGGATAGCCTCGGCGGCATCCGCACCCACTGCGCGCAATTTCAATACTGTGCCCTGGGCGGCCGCCAGCATTAGCAGACCCATGATGCTCTTCCCGTTCACCCGTTGCGATCCCAGCTCCACCGTGATCTCGGCGCGATACCCGCTCGCTCTCTTTACGAACTGAGCCGCCGCCCGGGCGTGCAGCCCCAGCCGGTTCCGGATGAGGACCTCTCGGGTCACCGCTGGCCCTCTCATGGCATCCCGCCTCCGCTTCCGACAGCTTGAGGTTCGCACGGGTGCGGCGAGCCGGCTCCCCGGGTCCCTTTCCCGGCCAGCTCGGGCGACAGCCCCTTCGGCGAGAACGTCCCGGGGGCGCGGCTCGGCCGGACTGGGACCCCCGCGGCCGGCACCGCGGCCAGGTCGAGCGTCAGGCGTGGGGAGATCGCCCATGCCTGCGGCCGATCGCAAACATGGTCGGGAATGCTCCGGGTTAGCGCCCGGGGGCCGTCGGCTTGCCCTGCTTGGCAAGAAATTCGCTGGCCACCAGAATATTGCGCTGGCCATACTTGGCAAGCTTGTCGGCCAGCGTCCGGATATCCCGCTCGTCCCGAAGCGAGGGGAGCTTCATGAGCATCGGGAGGTTCACACCCGTCACCACTTCTATGCGACCGGCTTCGAGGTAGGACAGAACAAGATTGGACGGCGTTCCTCCGAACAGGTCAGTGAGGATGAGCACCCCGCTGCCATCGTCCACTTGTTGGAGGACGGTTTCAATCTTCTTCCGAACCTTCTCGATCTGCTCGGAAGCTTGGATGGAGACCGCCTCCACTCGGGGGAGCTTCCCCACAATCTCCTGCGCAGTGCGCAAAAGCTCCGTCCCCAGGTCGGCGTGGGTGACAATCACGATGCCGATCATGGCCCTAGTCCCGCTCTATGTCGCGGTGGCGCACCGACACCACGTGACCCGTCGCGCGCAGTCGGCAGGTCAACTCCTCGACCAGCACCACCGAGCGATGCCGGCCGCCGGTGCAGCCGATCGCGATGGTCAAGTAGGCTTTTCCCTCCTGCACGTAGAGAGGCAGTGCAAAGGTCAGGAAATCTTGAATTCTCTCCAGGAATGCCCGTGCCTGGGGAAAACCCAGCACGTACTCCTTCACCGGGACAGCGGTGCCCGTCAGCGGCCGCAGGCTGTCCACGAAGTGCGGGTTGGGCAGGCAGCGGGCGTCGAACACGAGATCCGCATCCACCGGCAGGCCGTGCCGATAGCCAAAGGACACCAGGGTGAAGACCGTCTCGGTCGGCGCCGGCAGGTCCAGAAACGAGGTGGCCAGGAGCTTGCGGAACTCATGTACGGTAAAGCCGGATGTATCGATAACCAGATTCGCCTCGGCCTTAAGTCTGGACAGGAGCGCCCGTTCCGCCCGGATCCCGTCCAACGCCGATCCGCCGGGGGCCAGCGGGTGCGGTCGCCGGCTCTCACTGAAGCGACGCACGAGGACCTCGTCCCCGGCATCCAGAAAGACCATGCGGACCCGGTGGCCGTCCCTGCGGAGCCCCGCCAGGATATCGTTCAGGGCATCGAGAAAGCGCCCTTCCCGGGCGTCGACGACCAGCGCAACGCGCTCGATCCGCTTCTCGGATTGGGCGCACAATTCCCCAACCTTTGGAATCAGGGCAGGCGGCAGATTGTCGATGCAGAAAAATCCGAGATCCTCAAGCGCCCGGCTGGCGGCGGTCTTGCCCGCCCCGGACATTCCTGTGATGACGATGAAATCAATCCCCGTCATCGCCGCACCGCCTCCACACCGCACACGCTCCCCGCGTGCCGCATGGGGATGGCCACGCTCCTACTCCGTATCCTCGCGGCTGAAGCCGGCAAGGTCGCTGCCCGGAAATCCGCCGTCCGGCTGGGTCAGTTGGGCGGTCAGATTGCGCGCCGCATGGACTCCCATGAGCTTGAGGAGATGGTTGCGGGCCGCCACTTCCACCAGGATGGCAATGTTCCGACCCGCCGACACCGGAATTCTCAGCATCGGGATCTCGACCCCGAGGATGGCGTAGACCTGCTGCTCCAAACCCAGTCGGTCGTACTCCGCTTCGGGACGCCAGGGCTCGAGGAGCACGACGAGCTCGATCCGCTTGCGGAAGCGGATCGCCGCCACCCCGAACAGGTCGCGGATGTTGATGATCCCCAGTCCCCGGATCTCCATGTGGTGGCGGATGCGGGCGGGGCCCCACCCGATCAGGAGGGACTGACCGTCGCGCGCCACCTCGACCACATCGTCGGCGACCAGCCGGTGCCCCCGGGTGACGAGATCCAGCGCGCACTCGCTCTTGCCCGTCCCGCTCTCGCCCAACAGCAAAACCCCGATGCCGTAGACATCCACCAGGTCGCCGTGGAGCGTCGTCGCCGGCTGAGAGGTCTCGTCCACCATCCTCACGCCCCGGGTTCAATCAGGCCGTAGTTTCCGTCGCGGCGGCGATAGAGCACATTCACCTCGTCCGTGCGCGCGTTCCGGAAGACGTAGAAGCTGTGGCCCAGGAGGTTCATCTGGAGGATGGCCTCCTCCACCTCGGCGGGCTTGACCGCAAATCGCTTCGTTTTGACTACTGCCGGCTCATCCTCGGCCGCCTCGTTCGTGCCGGGCAGGTCCGCCTGCCGGATGCCTCCCCGCCCCTCGTGGGCAACGATCCGCTCCTTGTAGCGCAGGATCTGCCGCTCCAGCTTTTCCACGACGAGGTCGATCGACGAGTAGAGGTCCTGGGTACTCTCCTCCGCCCGGATGGTGAGATCCCGGACGCGCAGGGTGACCTCGGCGATCTGCCGGTGCTTCGCGACGGAGAGAACCACGTGGGCTGCGACGATGTTCCCCAGGTACTTGGTCAGCCGGCCCAGCTTTTCTTCTGCATACGTGCGGAGGGCGTCCGTGATCTCCAGATTGCGCCCACTCAGGGATAGCTGCATGGCTGCGCTCCTTCCGCTGATTGTGGGTCTGCGGGGTGCCGCTGCCTCTCGAACTCCCGACAGCTAGCCGGCGGACAGAGGACCCTCGGCCTGCCGGTGCGAACCAACGAACAGGGTACTGAAAAACCCGCTTTCCCCAGGCTGCCCAAAAAGGTCCAGATGCAAGGCGGCGCGCCGGGTACCCATCCGTGAGGATGGGTGCAGACGCGAGCCGTACTTACGGGTACGTCGCAGCGTCGCGAGAGCGTGCCAACGCGGCAGATGGGCCTTTTTCAGCAGCCTGCTAATACCGTTTCCGCCGGCTCGAAGAGGGGATCTTCAGCTGGCTTCGATACTTGGCCACGGTCCGCCGGGCGATCTCCACTCCGTGCTGTCGTCGCAAGATCTCGACGATCTTCTGGTCGGAGAGCGGGCGTCCGCTGTCCTCGACCGTCAGGAGCTTGTGGATCAAATCCTTGACCTTCAGCGACGAAACGGCGTCTCCCCCGGTGCTGGGGACGCCGCGATGGAAGAAATATTTCAACTCGAACAGGCCTTGCGGGGTGTGGATGTACTTGTTGGTGGTGACGCGGCTGACGGTGGACTCGTGCATGCCGATGTCCTCCGCCACCTCTTTCAGGGTCAGCGGCCGCAGGGCGGTAATACCCTTCTCCAGAAACTCCCGCTGGAATTTCACCAGGCTGGTGGCGACCTTGTACATCGTTCGCTGCCGCTGCTCGATGCTCCGGATCAGCCAGAGAGCCGACCGCATACGCCCCTCGACATACTCCCGCACCTCCTGCGCATTTCCGGTCTTGTCGGCGAGGATGGAGCGATAGTAAGGGCTGATGCGCAGGCGGGGCAGTCCTTCATCGTTCAGCAGCACCATGAACTCATCGTCAACCTTGACGATATAGACATCGGGGGTGATGTAACGGGGATCCTCCGTCCCGAAGGTCCGTCCAGGCTTCGGTTCGAGGCTGGCGATGTACTCGACGGCCTCCTGGACCTCCTTCACCGGAACGCCGAGTTTAGTCGCCAGCTTGTCCCAATGCCGCCCCTCCAGCTCCGGCAGATGGGCGGAGATCAGCTCTTTGGCCAGCGGCTGAGGATCGGACCGCCCTTCCAACTGCAGCAGCAGGCATTCCCGCAGGTCGCGCGCTCCGACGCCGGTCGGCTCGAAGGATTGCACCAGGCGGAGCGCCGCTTCCAGCGCTGGCAGGAGGGCGCCTGCCCCGGTGGCGAGGGTCTCCAGCGACTCCTTGAGGTATCCCGACTCGTCCAGATTTCCGATGATGACGGTCCCCAGCCGAAGGAGGTCGGGGTCGGAGGTGCTCAGGTGCAGCTGAAAGAGCAGGTGATCGATGAGCGACCGCGGCTTGGTCAGGTGCATCTCTGCGTCGAGGTGCTCGATCTCTTCGCGCGGGATCTGGGGGCGGTAATCCGAGGCGTCCTGGAGGTAGCTGTCCCAGTCGAAGTCGTCGATGCGATCCCGCCCGGCGTCTTCGGCCTGTTCCGCGTCGGATCGCTCTCGCTCCGACGTCTCCTGGTCGAGGCTCAGCTGCGGCTCCTCCACCTCCTCCAGAGTTTCCTCCAGGACCGGATTCAGCTCCAGCTGCTGGCGGAGCTCCTGCAAGAGCTCGAGTCGCGACAACTGCAGCAGGCTGATCGCCTGCTGCAGCATCGGCGTCATGATCATCCGCTGCGTCTGGAGCAGCCGGAGCTTCGCGTCAAAGGCCATGAACTCGCGCCGTCCTCAGCCTACAGGGAGAACCGCTGTCCGAGGTAGATCTCGCGGGCGCGCTCGTCGGCCGCTAGCTCGGCCGCCGTCCCGGAGAGCAGGACCTGCCCCTCATGGATGATATAGGCCCGGTCCACGATCTGCAAGGTCTCCCGGACATTGTGGTCGGTGATGAGCACCCCGATGCCTCGATCCTTGAGCTGCTCGATGATCCCCTGGATATCATACACTGCGATCGGGTCGATCCCGGCGAAGGGCTCGTCCAGGAGGATGAACGAGGGGTCGGTGGCCAGAGCCCGTGTGATCTCCACGCGCCTCCGCTCCCCCCCCGAGAGCGTGTAGGCGCGGCTGGCCGCCAGGTGGGCGATGTTGAGGTCTCGCAGCAGGGCGTGCGCCCGGTCCGCCCGTTCCTCGGCCGAGATGCCTCTCGCCTCAAGAATAGCCAGGATGTTCTCCTCCACGCTCAGTTTGCGAAAGATGGAGGGCTCTTGTGGGAGGAATCCGATGCCGCGGCGAGCCCGCTGGTGCACGGGCAGATTGGTAATCTCCTCCCCGTTCAGCAGTACCCGGCCGGAGTCGGGACGGGTCAGGCCCAGGACCATGTAGAATGCGGTGGTCTTGCCTGCGCCGTTCGGCCCCAGCAGGCCCACGATCTCGCCAGCATCCAGCGCCAGGCTGAGATCCGAGACGACCACCCGCTTCTTGTACGCTTTGACCAGCTTCTCGGCCCGCAGGCTTCGTCCCTGCCCGTTCTCGGTCACGGCCATCCGGACACCCTCACCGCGCCTGCTTGCCGGGGGGAGCGTCGCCATTCTGTTTCGGATAGAGGACCGCATTGACGCGCTCTCCCTCGCACCCCTCCACGTGGCTCCGGTCCTCCCGCAGCAACAGGGTGATCTTGCAGCCCGTCACCACATCGCTGTCCTGCCACACCCTCGGATGTCCGATCAGAACGGTTCGGGATTCCTTGGGGAAATACTCGGCTTGGTCCGCCACACCACGCCGATCGCCGTAGGAGATGCGGACGTTGCCCGAGGCCAGCGCCCGCTCCACCTCCTGCATCTGGTCATCAAAGAAGAACTCGATCTGCTCTGCCAGGATGGTGAGACCGCGCCCCTTGTCGTCGGCGACGACGTTCCCCCGGTAGATCGCCACGTGCTCTTTCTGATCCACCTCGAGGTTGTCGGATGAAATCGTGATCGGTGAAAGCGCCGGCGTTGGTTCGGCCGCCCGACAGGGGTGGGGAAGCACGGCGACCAGTCCCAGCACCACCAGCCACCACCGGACCTGCCTCATGGATGCGTACTCCTTCTCTGCTGCGATATCGGTGCCGCCGATCCAGCCACCCGCGAAGTGATGTTCTTGAGAATTCGGGCGCGCTCGAGAGTCGTCTCCGCCTCCATGCCGCGCCCCCGGCTGGACAAGCTTCCCCGGGTCAGGGTCACGGGCTGATCCGTGAGGAGAACCCGCGAGGCGGCGATCCAGCGGAGCTTCTCCGTCTGCAGCTCCGTGCCCTGGTCCGACCGGGCGTGCACCCGCCCCTCGAGCGTAACGTCCTTCGTCTGGAGATCCACCGTGACATGATCAGCCGTGCACGTCAGTTCGCCCTGCTGCGAATAGAGGATGATCTGGATGGGATGCGTGACCCGGGACAGCACCGAGTACCCCTGCTGCTCGTGCACTTCGGCGCGATCCGCTCGCACCTCCCACAATTTCTTCCCTTCGCGGGTCTCGATCATATGGATCTGTTGGAGCGTAACTTCCGGAGGGACACTCCTGGGGGGGTTCTGGGCTGCCCCTGAGGCTGTTCCGGGGGCCCCAGGGCCGAGCGCAGCGACCATCAGGAGACCCAGGACCGACCAAACCCGGCGCCGCAACCACCACATGTCCATTATGCTATAACACACTGACACAGGAGATGTAAATTGGAAAGAGGAGAGCGGCGGCACCATGCGTTGAGGCCCGACGTTCCGGGCTTCCCCTGCGGCGCCTGCCGGGATGCGGCGGCTCATTCGCCGGTTGATTCCGGTGACTCCCGCTCCCGGGAATCAAGGAGGAGCGTCTTCCGCTGTGCAAACGCCCCGGGATCCCGGGGCGTGACGTCACCCCACGCCCCGCGGCCCTGCCCGGTCGCCGAAGCCGGTCCTCGCTCCTCCTCGGATGTCGTGGGGCGATTCAGGCAGACCACACCGGCCGCCAGCCGGTCTGCAACGCGAAGGCCCTTCTGCAGATCGCGGGTATAGATGGCCACACAAGAATCGGTCCGCGTTCGGTTGGCGAGATCGACGGCCTCCTCCGGGGAGCCCACCGCCGCGACAGCGGCCAGCGGTCCAGGGACGTCTTCCTGCGCAAGGCGCATCTTCGCCTGTACATCCAAGAAGAGTGTGGCGGGATAGTAGAAGCCTTTGCGATACTCCCCTTCCCGCAGGACCTCCCCCCCGCACACTACCCTGGCGCCTTCCTTCAGCGCCAGCCGCGTGGATGCGTGCACCCGCTTCACCTGCGCCTCGTTGATCAGCGGGCCGACGCTCGTGTCCGCGAGCGCACCGTCACCGCAACGCAGCGCTTGGGCTTCCTTGGCCAGTCTCTCTACAAACTCCTTTGCCACCTTGCGATGCACCAGTAGGCGAGAGGACGAGGCGGCGCACTGGCCGGAGGTTCTGAAGGCGCTGCGGATGGCCCCCATCACGGCCGCCTCCACATCCGCGTCCTCCAGAACCAGAAAGGCGTTCTTGCCTCCCACCGCCAACAGCAGCCGCTTTTGTTCCGCCGCACACGCGATGGCCACCTCGCGCCCGACCTCCGCAGATCCGACGAAAGAGACGAGAGAGACCTCGGGATGGCGCACGAGGGGCGCCCCTGCCTCTTCCCCAACTCCATGGACGAGCTGGAGAACCGCCGCAGGCAGACCGGCCTCGAGAAAGAGCTCCACCGCGCGCGCGGCCACCATCGGACTATCCTTGGCCGGCTTGAATACCACGGTATTCCCGACGACCAGGGCCGAGGCGATGGTGGCGATCGGGATTGCCATGGGCCGAACCCAAGGGGTGATGACGGCGACCACTCCCCGGGCCACCTGAAGATTGAGCCGCAGACCGCCCGTCGAGTCCAAGGTGGTCGCTTCGCCCGCGAGGTGCTGTCCTAGGACGCCCAGGGAGTTGAGGACACCGACTGCCTCCTGGACCTCCTCCATCGCTTCCGCGAGAATCTTCCCCGTCTCTCGTGTGATCAGCCGCGCGGTCTCCTCGCACCGCCCCCCCAGGAGCGCCGCAGCGCGAAACAGGATATCCGCCCGACGAAAGGGCGGGGTCAGTCGCCACGCCGGGAAATTCGCCCTGGCCGCCTCCGCGGCCCTGTCCACGTCCCGATGGTCCGAACGCGGGAAGCTGCCCAGGATGTCGGTCTTGTTGGCCGGGCTCAAATCGTCGTAGGTCGCACCGCTCGCCGATGCCACCCACTTCCCGTTTATGAAATTTTCCGTGGGCTCAGCCATCTTTCTTCCGTTCCCCTAAAGACGAAGATCGGCCGGGGAGGGGATCTCCACAATACTCTGGTTCCCACGACGGGAAGCATCTCAGCCCCGGTGACACCCGCCGCCCGTCCTTCGGGGGCCACGCTCGGTGAAAAGGAGGGACCCATGGGGAGGCTCCCATGGGCGGTATCGATGAAGGTGAATCCCGAAGAATCTTTCGAGGGGGAGAATACCACAGCGCTGGACACAGTCGCAATGACGAAGCATGCAACCTGCGAACCAAACTGGACTACAAAAACATGTCAAAATACTTTATATTTTCTCTCCAATCCTCATTGAAAACGAGTAAAACAAATTATACATTCTTTCCTTGACGACTCCGATTCATATGAATAATATGAGTGCCGCTGGGGGGTGCCGCCCCCAGCGTTCAACTGTCCGTACTTACTTCTTTTTCTTCGGAGCAGCCTTCTTAGCGGGCTTCTTCTTCGTCGCCACTAGAATCACCTCCCTTCTTGTGGCTGTCTACGTTCCACCATACCACCCGGTGATTAGCCTACTTCTTCTTTTTCGTGGCTGTCTTCTTCGACCCCTTTTTCTTCGTCATCGGGCGGGTCACCTCCTTGTGATCAGTCTCCCAGAGATATCAGGCGAGCAGCGTCATCTGAGGGTTCTTCGCCCGGGTAGCCTCCAACGTGCATTCGATGAACCGCTGCGCATCCTTGATCGCGCCCTCCACCTCATAGCGGGAGATAGGTTGACCGGGCTCCTCGAGAATTGTCTGCCACCGGCGCCGCATTCGATCAAATGCATTGATGAGTGTTCGCCTGTCCGGCCCCAGGATGGCGGCGGTCAACTCCACAACCGTCCGCTGTTGATCCCGCCCCCTGGGACGCAACCCCTCAACCATGATCACCGCGCGCGCCGCCCGTAACATACCCTGATAGGCAATGGCATACGCCCACTCGCGGTCAATACTGGCATTGGCCCGCGCTGTGGCCAAGTCCTTCGATGCGCGGGCGACGAGCGCATTGACCACCGCAAAATCGGGTTTGAACGTCCTCCACCAGCCCTTTCTCGCGCAGGTTCTCATACGCCATCGTCTCGTCCGATGAGCAGGACGTTCCTGTCGCCCAGGATCTCGGTCAAGAATGGATCCGCCTCTGCCCGTCGTCGATGAAAATCCCCCTCGTCGAAGACGGTGTAATTGATCTCGCGTCCCAGCTTGGCTTCCAAGCGGGTCACCGCCTCGTTCAATTCCGTCAGGTCCACACCACCCACAACCAAGAGCAAGATAGGGCCTGGACCCTCCCCGGCGGGATGGGCGTTGGTCGTGTAGAGCCACGCCTGCTGTATGCCCGCCAGCGACTTCAGGGCCTCGGCGATCGCGCCCTGCGCCCCAACCGTTTTGGCAATGATGGACTTGACCTCGGAATAGATCGCAGCAGTCTTGTTGACAGTGTAATAGCGGAGATTCCCGACCTTCTCGCTGGCGAGCAGTGTAGCCTTCTCCAGATTGTCCAGTTCCCGTTTGATACCTGAGATGTCGCGGCGGAGATCCCGAGCGATCTGCCTCACGTAGAAGCGATGCTCTGGGTGCGTGAAAAGGAGTCGCAAGATATCGACCCTGGTCTTTGATGAGAACAACCTTTCGAGCATTATTCGTCACCATTCGTTGAGCTTTATACATCGACCGTTCTTCACTTGTCAACAAAATTTTTTTGAAAAATTCACAAGCGGCTTCGGTAATCGGTATCCACACCCCCCCTTAACCGAATATACTCAATCCTGGAGAGAGTTAACAAAGAAAGCGGGGCTTCATTGCAAACCGGACACCTTGTACGTTCCTGCTTTCTCAGGTCTGTTCCGATGAAAAATCCTCTCTACTTAGCTGTATTCTTAGGATAGAAAGTGATCGGAGAACAAAAGAGAACAGGAACAGTCTCACCTCTCATGCGGGCCGGAAAATCCAAATTCGCGAGTGCGGGGACAGAACCGTCACAGCTCGGTCCAGCCCCGCGACAAACCCGGAGTTTGAGAATAGCGAATCCCGCATCTTGCAGATGGTCCCTCTCGCCCAAACTCCGGGGACATGGGTCAGGGGAGGCTAGCGATTTGACCCGCCGATCAATTCACCATTATACGACCGGTCCCGTGATCGTGCCCGGGCGACTGCGCCTGTGGTGGTGGCTGGGATTCCTCGCTCGTGCGGCGATGCTCGCCCTCCTCCTCGGCGCACCGGGTGCCAGCCCCGTGCGCGCTTCCCAGCCCCCTGATCTCCGGACCGTCTTCGCCGCCGCGCTGAATGCCTGGACCTACGGGGCGTACTGGCGCCTCTGGGGCATGGGAACCCGCGAAAGCCGGGAAGCTCTCAGCCAGGACGAGTTCGCGCGTCGGATGGACGCCGGGAACGCAGCGCCTGTAGCCGACATGCCTGTGCAGGCGTTCCAAGTGATCTCAATGTCCGGGGATGTGGCGCTGGTCCGGGTGGGGATCCGCTTGGAAGACCGTCGGGCCCACCGTAAGGCCGCCACGGCTCGCCCATTTCTGATGCGCTTCGAGGAGGGCGCCTGGAAAGTCAACCTGTGGGACTTCGTCGGGCTGGCCGCATTCTTCCCTCCCCACTATCTTCCGGGGAGACTGCCCCGGTAGGGCCTCCGGGCCGCGTGTCCGAGCGGCTCCTCGCACGCTGCCGGCAGCTCTGAGGCAAGGAGCGGCGAGCCACACGCCCGGTGAAAAAGGAACGGGGCCGCGGATGGCGACCCATCCCGGCCCCGTCAGGCCGAAAGCCGATCCGCCGCGCTAGGCGCCGACCGGCTCTTTGTCGGGATGAAGTTTCTTGAACTTCGTCAGCAGCTGGTCCTTGCTCTCCTTCCTGTCGGGATTCGGCTCGATGCTCCCCGTCGGACACGTAGACACACACTGCGGCTCCGCAAAGTGCCCTACGCATTCAGTGCAGAGGTCGGGATTGATCATATAGTGATCCTCGCCCTCGCTGATCGCGCCGTTCGGGCATTCCGACTCGCAGGCCCCGCAGCTGCTGCATTCGTCATTGATGAAAAGCGCCATGAACTCGCCTCCTTGCGTGACGGTGTAATTGGGACTCTTGCGACTCTTGTAAAACTATACCCCCGAAGCTTGCCCTCCGAAAAGAAAAAAATGCCCTCTTCGTCGACCGCGCGAAAAGGCGCGCTTTTCCGAACAATTCCTGCGGAGCCACGACTGCCGGCAGCCTGCGTCGGCTGCCAAGCGGAAGTCCCCCGCGAACATGCTGCCGACCATATCTACCTTCAGGAGATGCCGGTCAAACAATACGGAAAGGGCTCTTGCATTCTAGAGGTGATCGTGCGACCTTTACACGCAACCCGTACACGCAACCCGGAGGAAAATGGGATGCCCGGCGTCACCAGGTTTGGAGTGTCATTGGAGGCACGTCTGCTGGAGCACTTCGATCGGATGATCCAGCGGAAAGGATACACGAACCGATCCGAGGCCATTCGCGACCTGATCCGTGAAGGCCTCGTCCGGGAGCAATGGGAGCTGGAGGCCACCGAGGCGGTCGGAACGCTCACCCTTGTCTATGATCACGATGTCCGGGAGCTCGACGAGAAGTTGACCGACATCCAGCACGCCCACTACCGAACCATTGTGTCCACGCTCCACGTCCACCTGGATCCGCACCACTGTCTCGAGGTGCTGGTCTTGCGCGGCAAAGCCCGCGAGCTGAAGACCATCGCGGACCGTCTCATCGGCACCCGGGGCGTCAAGCATGGAACCTTTTCGGCCACGGCGGAAGGGCGTGTCCTGGCGTAAGCTGCGGCCTCTTTTTTTTGGACTGTAGTGGCACGATTCGTAAGAGTGTAGCACTCAAGATCAACACCAATCGCTCCTCCCCCAGACGCCTGGAGCGCTGCTCATCCTTGCCCTCGGTTCAGGATGACACTCCTTCGTGTGGGCAGTGCCCGCAGTGCGGGTCCCGGAACCCGGTCCGCGCCGGAATGATCGGGCCTCCTGACATTTACCGGGGGATTCGCCGTTTCTCAGAATATAACTTGACTGGTAGCATGAAAATAATAATCATGCTACCTGGATTTTTGACCAAGGCTCGGAAGGCGTTGTCCTGTCTCTCGCCAGTTCCGCCGTGGCAAGGGCCTCCAGGCGACACGCGCGGCTCGGAGGTCAGGCCGACGACGACCCCGGCCTGTACTTCAGCGAGGCACGTGCGAACTACCCACGACGAGGAAAGCCATCATGCCCATGCAAAGAGACGACGTCCGAGGAGGCCAATCGCAATCCGCTCCCGATGTTCCCCGCGGCACACGCACAGGGGCTCCCCGCGGAGAAGCCGGACGCATCGGATGGGGACTTGGCGTGCCGGCCTTGGCCCTCCTCCTGGCCCTCTGCACCCCTGCCGCGCCACGTGCGCAGGAGCGGGCCGCACCTCCGCAGGATCAGGCAGCTCCGGAGGCCGAGTTCGACCTTACGGATGCGCTCATCACCCGGACCCCGCTCCCTGGATCCAGCGTAGAGCTCCGGTATCGCTACGAGCGGGACCGGGACTTGCAGGACGCCGGGAGCGCCGTCACCCATGTCCACCAGCCCTCGGCGATCCTCAGCATCGCCCCGACCGACTGGCTCGGACTTTCGGCCACCATCCCCTATCAGTTCCGGGACCTCCGGGCCCCCGACGGCACGGCGGCCGAGACGCGGAACCTGGGAGACCTCTCGACGGAAGTCCTGGCCACGTTCCTCAACGATCCCGCGCGTCAGCTCGCCGTGGCGGGGGGGTTCGACCTGGGTGTCCCCACGGGCTCAATCAAGGATGGGACCGGAGGCCAGTGGACGCTGACCCCCTTCCTTGGGGCCGGGAAGCTTGTTGGTCCCGTCCAGCTCCTGGCCGACGTAAGCTACCAGGACGATTTCCGGGCGGCGCCGGACGGGGGTCAAATCAAGCGCGAGCTCCTCTACAACCTCGCGGTGGGCCCGCGCCTCTGCGACGGCCAGCTTTTCCCGTTCGTGGAGCTCAACGGCGCGTACGCTTTCATGGGGGACCCGGCCATCCGCCATCGGGGCCAGCTCTACATCAGCCCGGGCGTGCGGGTCAGTCCCGCCGCATGGCTTGCTGGCCTCGGGGGTTCCCCAGGCTCCGCGAACGGAGAGAAATCCCCGTCAGCCGAGGAAAAGCCCTGGTGGCAGCGGCTCAGCCTGGCGATCGGCGCCCAGTTTCCGGTCACGCAGGCCCGCGAGTTCGAGTGGGGCCTGACGACCGGCGTGAAGCTCGATTTCTGAGCACCCTACGCCGCGGCGTCTCGAAAAGCCAGAGCCGTCTGCCCAAGAGTCTGTGGCACACTCGACAAGGTCTTTCAGAGTCTCAGGAGGATCTGCGATGCATATTCCCGACGGGTATTTGAGCCCCTCAACGTGCGTGAGCTTTGGTGTGGTCATGATCCCGACGTGGGTGGCCGCAGCCAGGAAGGTGCGACACTGGCTCAAATCCCGGTACGTCCCCTTGATGTCCATCGGGGCGGCTTTTTCTTTCACCATCATGATGTACAATGTGCCCATCCCGGGCGGCACCACGGCCCACGCGGTGGGCGGAGGATTGGTCGCCGTGGTGCTGGGACCGTGGGCGGCCCTGATTTGCGTGACTGTCGCCCTCGCCATCCAGGCGCTGCTCTTCGGCGATGGCGGCATCTGGACGTTTGCCGCCAACTGTTTCAACATGGCGCTCGTGCTCCCCTTCGTGGCGTATGGCGTCTACCGCCTGATGAGCGGAGACAGCCCGCTTGAGGCGAAGCGGCGCTGGATCGGCGCCGCCCTCGGAGGCTACCTGGGCCTCAACGCGGCGGCCCTGTGCGCGGGCGTCGAGCTGGGACTGCAGCCCCTGCTCTTCCATACCGCCGCCCGGGTGCCCCTCTACTGCCCCTATCCGCTCGCGGTGGCGGTGCCAGCCATGCTGTTTGCGCACCTCCTTCTGGCCGGCCCCATCGAAGGGGTCGTCACCGCGCTCGCGGTCCGCTACCTGCAAGCCTCCGACGCAGCCCTGTTGAACATCCGGGCACTGGCGACCGCTCCTTCGCCCGCACCGCCCGCGATCTCCCGCAGGTTCTGGTGGGCGCTGGGCGTCCTGATCGTCCTGTCGCCGCTCGGCCTGCTGGCCAGCGGCACGGCGTGGGGCGAATGGGGGGCCGACGAACTGCAGAAGATGCTCGGATTCGTTCCCGCCGGGATGCAGCGGCTGGCGGACACCTGGTCCCATGCGCCGTTCGCCGATTATTCGCTCCCCGGCTTCGAAAGCTTCTGGGCCGCAGCCCTCATCTACGTCCTCTGCGCCGTCCTCGGCGTCGGGACGATCTGCCTGCTCACGTTTGCCTTCTGGCGGCTCCAAATGGCGGAGCGCCGGCGGCAGAATGAGACACCGCAGGTTCTCCGTTGACGGCCCGGAGGTGGTCCGCCCCGGCCTGGCTCCAGGAGAGCACACGGCCGCCGGTGCCCCCCGCGTCACCCAGGCGTTCTTCGAGGCGGAGCTTCATCGAAAAGACCTTGCAGGCGATCGCCGAAACCCTCGAGCGCGAGTTCTTCTCCGAGTCGGTCGCAAGCCGGTCGGGCCTGATGCAGGAGCTGGATCCGCGCGCCAAGCTGGCCTCGATCCTCTTCTTGATCGGGACGGCGGGGCTGCTCCAGCACGCCTTCTCGCTGGTCCTGTTCAATGTCTGGCTGGTGTGGCTGGCGAGGAGCTCGCGGATCCCCGTCGGAGCCTTCATAAGAAGAGTCTGGATTGTGGTGCCGCTCTTCACGGGGATCCTGGTGTTCCCCGTCCTCTTCAATGTGGTGCGGCCCGGCACGCCGCTCCTGGTGCTGTTTCATCTGAGCCATCCGGTGAGGTTGGCCGCCTGGATCCTCCCCCGCGAGGTGGCCATAACTAGGGAAGGGGCTGCGGCCGCGGTGCTGCTGATCCTGAGGGTCGGCGCGTCCGTTTCGCTGGCCGTGATGCTCACGCTCACCACCCGGTGGAGCACGCTGCTCAAAGCCTTGAGCGTCCTGCGGATCCCCCAGGTCTTTCTGGCCGTGCTGGAGATGACGTACCGATATATCTTTCTCTTGTTGCATACGAGCAGTGAGATGTTCATGGCCCGGCGGAGCCGTCTCGTCGGCCGAGCGAGCTCCCGTGAAGGGCGCCGGTTTGTCGCTTCCGCCATGGGAAGTCTTTGGAGCAAGACGGCAGCGCTGAGTGAAGAGGTGCACAGTGCCATGCTGGCACGCGGCTATGCGGGGTCGCCCCGGTCGCTGTGCCGGTTCGAGATGAAACGCAGCGATTGGGTCTGGATGGCTCTGGTGCTCATCATCGCGCTGGCGTTCGTGGGAGGCGACCGTGTCCTCGGCTGAAAGCGCCGTGCCATCGGTCTTTCGACTGGAACAGGTGAGCTACCGGTACGTGGATGGAGAAATCGGCGTTCAGGACGTCAATTTGGCCATCCTCGAGCAGGAGCGAATTGTCCTCCTGGGCGCCAACGGGTCGGGCAAATCCACATTGCTGAAGGTTCTGGACGGCTTGCTGTTTCCTCAAAAAGGGACGATCCACGCCTTCGACCGGGAACTGCATGAGAAGAGTCTGAACGACGACGGGTTCAATCAGGCATTCCGCAGGCGGGTGGGGTTCGTTTTTCAGAACGCTGATGCGCAGCTTTTTTCGTCTTCCGTATGGGAGGAGATCGCGTTCGGCCCCTTGCACATGGGACTTGACGGAGCAGAGGTCCGCCAGCGCGTTGTGGAGGTTCTGGAGCTTTTCGGCCTGGCGGGCGTGAAGGACCGGCCGCCGTTCGCGCTCAGCGGCGGCGAGAAAAAGAAGGTCGCGCTGGCGTCGGTTGTAGCCACGAATCCGGCCGTGCTGCTGCTCGATGAACCTACGACAACACTCGACCCGCGCACACATCGGTGGCTGATCGACATGCTGGCCCAGTTCGGCCGCTGCGGGAAAACGCTCATCACGGCAACCCATGATCTTGATACGGTTGAAGAGATTGCGGATCGCGTCCTGGTCTTCGGCGAGGATCATCGTGTGGTGGCCGATGGGACACCCTCGGAGATTCTTGCCGACCGAAATCTGCTCTTACGTGTGAATTTGATCGATCCGAGGTTTCACAAGCACGTTCATGGCGGCGAACACCGGCATTATCACATTCATGATTAATCATACGGGGCGTGGCGATTGCCACCGCCTTCTTGTTTGCCACGAAAAGAAACCGCTCACGGAGGCCGGAAACGCGCAGGGACCGCCGCCGGACGAGCCCACGGCAGGGCTGGCCCGCGCAGCAGCCGAACCCTTGTCGACCCCTTACCAGTTCTGATGGTCTGCGGGTGTCTCGCTCAGCACGCTGCCAAAGCCGGGGACTTCCTGCCGCAAGAACCGCTGCACTCCCTCACGGAGAGTGATGCTGGCCCCGGGTCAGCCCACGCAGGCGCCGACCAGCCGGACGCGGGCGTCCCGCCCCACGACGGCGAGGAGCTCGATATCGCCCCCATGGGCCTGAAGCGCCGGCCGGATGCTCTCTACCGCCGCCGCAATCCGCGCCTCGAAGTCAGGAGTTGCGGCTTCCGCGCCGCCTCGAGACATCTCCATGGGCACCCTCTCCTTCCCGTCTCGGAAGATTGCGTTGCTCCGTCCGCACCGATCTCCGCGGGCCCGACCGGCTGGCGCGGGCGGCTGGGACGCGGGCCGGCGGGGGACGCCGCGCGGACCCGGACGACTGCTGATTCTGTGCAGGGGCAGGGTCGGGGGACAACCCCAGCACCTCCCAGAGCTTCGAGGGATCGGCCGACGGTCGGCCGAGTCGCCTCAGTCGGGCAAGGTCTCGCTCCAGCCCCTGGAGCGCTCCCGTGACCTGCTCGCGACCCCCACGAAACGCCACGACCTGCCGCGGCGCCCGGCCCCCCAGGGCCGCATGGGGAATGCTCGGCCATCGTGCCACAATGTCTGCGAGGAACCGGGCGCCTCCCGAATCCATCCGATCCGCCACGGAATCCGCAGAGGTAAGTCCGACGCCGTCGCCTTCCTCTGCCGGATCGATGCGCCGGATCAGGCCGCGCAGGGACGTTTCGAAGTGCTGCCCGGCTGCCGCCACGTCTTCTCTCGTGTCGGCGTGGAGAGCCAGCATCCCGGGCGTGAGGATGATCGTCGCGCGTGACAGGCCCAGGGTTGGATCGACCCACGCGTATCGCGTTTCCTCCTTTTTTGATTCCTGCCGCTCCAGACCGTCTTCCCGACTGAGGCAGGCATGCACGCGTCCCATCTCCTCCGCAGCATAGGAGAGCATGGCTGGCGCAAACGCCACCCGGCGAACCGTCTCGCCGGCCTGACCGCCGAGATCCCGTCCGCGCAGCAGAAAGAAGTGATGGTAGAGATGGGCGGAGGCGTCCAGAAAGTCCTCCAGCGAAACGTGGCGAGCGGGTCGAGCCAGCCGATACGTGGTCCGCAGGTATGCCAACAGCTCCTCGCGGCCGGCCGCGGGCAGCGTCAGGAGACTCATCCCTGGTCTCATCAGGCGCCCGAGCGGGAGGAGGCGGCATATCAGGAGGTCGGAGCGAATGGGAGGGTGCGCCAGGCCGCAGGGACCCACCTGGAACTCTCCGCCCGACAGCACGTCTCTCACCACACATCCGCGCGGACCCAGGGTCTCACCCACCTCGAATGTCCTGATGGGGGTGAGCAGCGAGGCCAGCAGAAGGGTCTCCTCTCGGGCGTCCAGCGCGGCGATGCCGTCGGCAAACCGCCCGAGAAACGTTCCCTTTCGCTGGGGGCGAGCATACTCATGAAGCGTCCATTCAAGAAAGCCGAGGTGCGGATCGGGCCCAACGTATCCCTTCCCGACACGAAGAGGACCGCTGGTATTCCAGAAGATCTCGCCGGCCTGCGATTCGAGACTCCGCATGGCGGCGGCCTGCGCAAAGGCGACCAGCCGGCTCCCCAGGCGGTGAAAGCTCTCTTCCCACGGGAGACAGCACTCGGCCAACGGCCGCCCACTCCCACATCCGCAGGCGGCCTGGCGTTGAATCCGAGGGAACACTGCCATGAAATCCTCTCGTCCTGCCGGACCGTTGAGGAACCCGCCTCAACGGCCAGACCGCACGCTTCCCCTGCCGGTGTGCTCAGGCACAACCGGCCGTCACCGCCTCCACCATATCGGCGGCGTCCCGTCACGTCAACCGACGTCCCGGCCGCCCCTGCCCATTGACTCGATCACCGACCCTGCCGGCAGCCCGAAGCGGACGAGCCTGCGGGCGCGGACCGCTCGTCCGATCTTCCCAGAGCCCGCGGCCTCAATCCCCGGGCGGGGGGCCATGAGTCAAGTCCTGCGGCTCGAGACGGGCCAACGCTATGATGATCTCGGCAACGGCCAGCCCGAGCAGGGACCCCAGCACGCCGCTGATCGCCACGAAGGCGGGCGTACCCGCCGCCATTTCTTTTCCCAACACCGACATGGCCATGAAGAAGGCTGGAACGAAGCGGTCACCCGTAGGGGTCGCCTGCAGGTCAAGCGCCCAGCGGACCGCCAGCAGGCCGATTCCCAGCGCTGGGGTGCAGAGGCCGGTGACCGCCCCATAGCGAAGCCCTAGGAGCCGGAGCTTCCGCCCTGTCATGGCGGCTCCCTCGAAGCGCCCCCGGAACCAGGCCAGCCCGAAGACTAGACACAACCCCGCGCTGACGAGCATGGCCAAGAACATGGCTGTCTGGTCCGCCCCACGATAGCGGCGCAGGAAGGCCCCCAGACACAGGAGAACCAGCGCAGCCAGGATGCCAATAGCCGCTCGCAGCTTCGGAATTCGGATCCTGGTTTCCGCCGTCTGCATGAGGTCTCCCGCACGCACGCGCGGTGCAGCCCTACCCTAGTGGGGGGTGCTGCGCGTTGTCAATCCCTTTCGACGCCTGCCCAGCCGGGGAGGCCGCCGCCAACCCCCTACCCCTTGATCCCGGTTGAGGCAACGCTTTGAACGTAGTAACGCTGCAGGAGGAAGAAGAGAACCACCATGGGAATCGTGGCCAGCATGGAGCCCGCCAGCAGCCGGCCCCAGTAGGTGATGAACTCGGTCATGTACTTCGTGAGGGCCACCTGGATCACGGTGAGGTTCAGCGAGGAGGTCGCCACCAGGGGCCAGAAGAACGCATCCCACTGGCGGAGGAAGAGGAGCAGGCTGGCAGTGATGAGGGCGGGCTTGACGTTGGGCATGGCCACGCGCCAGTACAGATCCCACCAGGACGCCCCGTCCACCCTGGCAGCCTCGAACACGTCCTTGGGAAGCTTGGCCATGAACTGCCGAATGAGAAAGATGGAAAAGGCGTCCGGGACGGCCGGAATAATCAGCGCGCGGTAGGTGTCCACCCAACCCATGGACCGGATGACCAGATACAGCGGCAGCACGATGACCTCGAAGGGGACCATGAACGTCACCAAGACCAGCCCGAAAAGCAGTCGCCGACCGGGGAAGGTGAACCGGGCAAATCCGAAGGCCGCCAGAGAGTTGACGAACAGTCCCAGGACAACCGTGGAGCCCGCAACGAGCACACTGTTGGCGAAGAAGCGGGCAAACCGGTCCTGGAACAGGATGGCGCGGTAATTTTCCAATGTGGGACCGATGGGGAGGAAGGTCTTCCAGGAGATCTGCAGCGTATAGCGAAAGATCTCGTCGTCCGACCGCAGGGAGGATGTGAAAGCCCAGAGTAGGGGGAAAACCGACACGATGGCGATTCCCGCCAGGAGCAGGTACATTCCTGCCCGGCGGGCACCGCGCAGGGGGTTGAGCTCGGATGGCTTCCGAAGGGCCCTCACGACTCAATACTCGAATTCGACGCGCAGAAAGCGCATCTGGATTGTCACCGCCAGGACGGTGACCAGGAGTAACAGCGTGGAAATGGCCGCCGCATACCCGAACCGCGTGTAGACGAAGGCGTTTCGATAGACCTCGAACATCAGCAGCGTGGTCGAATCCGACGGCCCTCCCTGGGTCATGACGTACACGGGAACGAACAGCAGGAAATTGATCACCGTGTCCGCCACCACCACGAAGAGCAAGGTCGGAGACACGAGCGGCAGCGTGATGAAAAAAAAGCGGCGGACAGGCGTTGCCCCATCCACGATGGCCGCCTCTTGGATCCCCTCTGGAATATCCTTCAAGCCGGCCAGGAGAATCACCATCCAGTAGCCGACCCCCTTCCAGATTACCATACCCATCACGGCGGGCATGGCCTGCGTGCGGCTGGTCAGAAATGGCTGATGGGGCAGCCCGAGGAGTCCCAGGAGCCCGTTGAGGAGGCCGTTGTCGGGGAGGTACATCAGGTTCCAAATAATGGAGGCCACCACCAAAGAGACGACGACGGGGATAAAATAGGTCGACCGAAGCAGCGCGATCCCCCGACCCTTCCGGTTGACCAAAACCGCCAACCCTAATGCCAGCACCACCTGTGCACTGGTCACCACCAAGTTGAAGACGATGGTATTGAAGGTCGCCTGCAGGATAACCGAATCCTGCGCGAGTTCCAGGTAGTTGGCCAAACCGATGAAGGTGGATTGGCGGGCAATCAGCCGAACCTCGTAAAAGGACACACGGAGCCCCTCCACGATGGGGTAGAGCTTGAACAGCCCTAGCCCCACCATGGCCGGGGCGATGAAGAGATACGGAACGAGCGATCGAAGCGTCCGCCGTCTGTTCACGATGGGGACAGCTCACCGGAAGCGGCGCAGCTGGGCGTCGATTTTTTGCACTGCGGCGTTCATCTCCTTGGCCGGGTCGGCTCCCTGGCGGATGTTGGCGAAGGCTTGCCGCAGCAAATCCTCGTACTCGCGATAAGCGGGAGTGCGGGGACGGGTGACGGCCGTATGGATGATCTCCCAATAGAAGAGCTTGTTGGGGTTGGCCTCAAACGTCTCGGGGAAGGCCTTGAAGGTCGAAAGTCGCACCGGCATGTAATTCATGATCGTGTAGTTCCGCTTGGCCGCCTCTGGATCGGTGTAAGCCTTGAGAAGCTCGGCGGCCAGATCGGGCTCTTTGCTGCCCGAGAACACCCCGACGTGCCATGCCCCGGTCGGCGTCACAGGCTTCTTGAAGAATGGGTGCGGGGCAACCGCCCACTTGACGTCGGGGTACTGGCTCTTGAGGGTGTTGGCTTCATAGGATGGGGCGAGGTACATGGCAAGCTTGCCGGTGTAGAACAGGTTCGGGATCTGCTCGCGGGGGGAGATCTTGAAGGTATTGAAGGTATCTCCGTACCAGCGGGCCGCCGCGATGGCCTCAGGGCTGTTGAGGTATCCATTCACGGTCGCCCCGTCCGGGCTCAGGTCCCCCGCGCCCATGGACTCGATCAGCGGCAGCATCTCGTACGGGCGGTCATACTGGGAGACGGCGAAGCCCCAGACGCCCGGAAGTTTCTCCATGATCTTCTTGGACAGGTCCACAACCCGGTCCCAGGTCATCCGATCCGACGGCTCGGTCCCGGGGAGCGGGAGGCCCGCTTGCTTAAACAGATCAATGTTGTAGAAGAGGTCCACGCTGGTGGAACTCATGGGAGCGGACAGCTTTTTCCCCTTGTAGACGGCGATCCTCCGCTCCACCTCGGTGAAATCGTTCCAGTTTTGCTGGCTGTAGTATTTATCCAGAGGCAGCAGCGCCCCCTGGTACCCGTAGGACGCGACAAGCGGGCTGTCGACGTCGAACACATCGATCCCGCTGCCCGAGGCCAGGGCGATCGCCACCTTCTGGAAATACTGATCGAAGGGGATCTCCGAAAGCATCACCTTCACCCCGGGATGCGCCTTCTCAAAATCCGCAATTCCCCCGAGGATCGCCTGCCGGCGCGGCTCTCCCCGGGCAACCGATAGGTAATTGAGCTCGGCGGACAGGGCCGGCGTCGGACCCATGGGTAAGCCCGGAGGCGCGGCCAGCAGGCCCCCGCAGAGGACCGCGATGGCCAGCAGAACGGTCAGGACCGTACGGGATCTCATGAGTCTCCTCCTTTCGTGCGTCGGGATCTGAGGGTGGCGAGGAACATCTCCATGAAGCGTGGCTCGTCGAGGTCGAGGGCGACCTGGGCGTTGACCGGCCCCGGCGCTGGAAAGAGGAACCGGGTCGACTCAGCATATCCGAGAAGCTGGCCGGCGGTCAATCCCTCCCCCAGCTGCACCGCCACGTGCATCGGGGTGAGCTTCAGAATCAGTGGATCCAGTGCGAACGCCAGGGCCAGAGGGTCGTGCAGCCAAAATCCCGGCAGCCCCCGCACCTCTCTGGCAAAGCGCAGCCAGGGGCGGCTGGTCGCCGCCAAGAACTCGTGAAGCGAGGTCCCGCCTGCGGCGATGCGGTCCAGGTCGTCGGGCCGCATGAATGTCCGTGAGGTAACATCCAGGGGAACCAGCACAACTGGGGCGCCGGAGGCCAACACCACTGCCGCGGCCTCGGGATCGTAGCCGACATTGAATTCGACCGCGGGGGTCACCAGTCCCGACACGCGAATCGCCCCGCCCATGACCACGATCCCGGCCACCGCGGCCGCCACCGCCGGATCCAGCAAGAGCGCCGTTGCCACGTTCGTGCAGGGCCCGATAGCCACGATCGTCACCCCCCCGGGGCGCGCGCGGACGGCGTCGGCGATGAACTCGGCGGCCCGAGCGGCGGCGGGCCGCAACCGAGGAGGATCGAGGGGGGGCACGTCCCAATAGCGCTCCACCGCTTGGCGGCCGCGGGCCGCCATGAGTGCCCGGATCCTCGTCGGGTCCCGCAGCAGCGGACGTTCCGCTCCCGGCACGACCGGAACCTGGCCGCGCCCCGCAATCTCCAGCAAGCGGAGGGTATTCGTCACGCCCTCTGCCTGCTCGACGTTTCCCGCCACGATGGTCAGTCCCAACAGCTCGCAATTGGGGTGGAGAAGCCCCAGGGCGATGGCCAGCCCGTCGTCGACATCCGATCCGGGCGTTCCAATGCCGGGGTCTGTATCCAGGATGATCGTTCTGGGCATGCTCTCCCTCTCCTCGAGCGTCCCGGTCGGAGTCCAGGCGGCTCCCCCGCCAGCGGGCTCCATCCTCACCTCAGGTGTACACCTGGATTTTGTCGGAGGGGATGAGGAGGCGCACCGGACCGGGAGGCCGGAGATCCGGGCTGTCGGCCATGACCATGAAGCTCCCGATCCGAACGTAGTGGCGGTAGTGGGCGCCCAGGAACAGACTTTCCTCCAACATCCCCGACAGCACCGCCACCCCGGTGGGGCCCGGGCCGGACTCCTCCTCCAAACGGACGTCGGAGGCGCGAAAGATGAGCGTGGCCCTCCCGCGCGCCGGCCCTCCGTACGGAACGGCCTGCCCCCCCACCACCACCCGGCCCTCGCTCGCCTCCCCTTCCAGCTGGTTGCTGACCCCGAGAAACTCCGCGGCGAAGGCTGTACTGGGTCGGAGGTAGATATCCTGCGGGGTGCCCGTCTGGACGATCCGGCCCTGATCCATCAGGACCACGGTGTCGGCCAGAGCCAGCGCCTCCTCCTGGTCGTGCGTGACGTAGATGGCGGTGATCCCGACCTGCCGCTGGACGCGCCGAAGCTCCACGCGCAGCCGCTGGCGCACTTTGGCATCCAGGTTGGAGAGGGGCTCGTCCATCAGGAGGACTTTGGGCTCCACCACCAGCGCCCGGGCCAGCGCCACGCGCTGTTGCTGCCCCCCGCTGAGCGCGCCGGGCTTGCGGCTCTCGACGTCCTCCAGGCTGCCGATCTCCACCAGCTCCAGGACGCGGCGCACCCGTCTTTGGATGTCGGCCCGAGGAACTTTCTGGAGCCGCAGTCCGTAGGCCACGTTCTCGAAAATGGTCATGTGGGGCCACAAGGCATAGTTCTGGAACACCATGGCCGTGCCGCGCCGCTGCGGCGGCAATCCCGAGACCTCCTCGGCGTCGAAGAAGATGCGGCCCGCATCCAGCTGGAGGAATCCCGCGATGCTCCGCAGGAGCGTGGTTTTCCCGCAGCCGCTAGGGCCCAGGATGGCCGTCAGGGCGCCGCTCTTGAAAGTCAAGGTGGCGCCCTTCAGTGCGCCGACCTTCCCGTACGCCTTCCGTATGTCCTCAACGCGAACCTCGACCATGGCACCCCTTTGCAGCCGCGCTCCCGGACCTAGATCATAGCGGGATCTGGAATAACTGTCTTCGCGCAAGGCTGCTCAAAAAGGCCCAGGTGCAAGGCGCCGCGCCGGGTACCCATCCGCAGGATGGGTGCAGGCGCGAGCCGTACTTTGCGCGTACGTCGCAGCGCCGCGCGAGCGCGCCAACGCCGCAGATGGGCCTTTTTCAGCAGCGTTTCAGATGCGCCCGAACATGCTGAGGTACTCCGACTTCATGTAGCGCTCCAGAAGGAGCAGCAGCAGGATGCCCGGCACCATCAGGATCAAGGCGCTGATGGAGGCCACCTGCAGCTCATATCCCATCGAGGTCCGGTACATGTAGACCGGCAGGGTGAGCACGAATGGGCTGCCCACCAGCAGGGTCCCCGTGAACTCGTCCAGCGAATAGAGGAATACCAGCAGCGTGCTGGCGATGATCCCCGGCGTGGCCAACGGAAGCGACACGGAGTAGAAACTCTTGAATCGCGAGGCGCCCAGATTGATGGCGGCCTCCTCCAGCGTCTCGGGTACGGACTTGAAGACCGCCGTCATCGTCCAGACGGCGAATACCAGGGCCCCCACCATGTGGATCAGCACCACCCCGCCCAGCTTCCCGCCCAGGTTCACCCGGTACAGCAGCGTCGTGGAATTGACGAAGACGGGAAGCTGGGGAAACGCCTGGGGGAGGAGGAAGATCATGAGGATGAGGGGCTTGAACGGAATGGGCAGGCGGGCCAGGACGTATGCCAGGGGGATGGTGATGATGAGCGTGAGCACCGTGACCACTCCCGCAATGAAAAAGCCGTCCCGCAGCGCCCGCAGCATGTCCCCCTCGAACACCTTGCCCCAATAGAACAGGCCGACCTGCTGGGGAAACAGGTGCGGCCAATACCATTTTTCCGCGAAGGACCAGATGAGCAGGCTGGAGAGGGGGAGACAGATGACCACCCCGGCCGCTGCCACCCCGGCCATGCGGAGCGTCTGTCGGGTCAAACTCCGGCTGGCTCCCGTGTTCCCCATCCGCCTCAGGGCTCCTTCTGTGTGATGGTCCTGAGATAGTACCCCGCCACACCCATCGCCAGGAGGTATGACACCACCCCCAGCGCATTGGCTGTCCCGTAATCCCCCTGGTAATTGATCCGGTAGTACACATCGATCATGACCATCTGTGGAGGCTCCCCGCTTCCGATCATCAACGGGACGGAGAAGGCGGCCAGCATGGAGGTGAACATGAAGGCCCCCGCCACCGCCAGCGAGGCCCGCGACATGGGCAACAGAATGTCCCGAATCTGCCGGAACGTCGAGGCCCCGAAGTTGCGGGCCGCCTCCAGGAACGTCTCGTCCACGGAGCGGTAGGCGCCCAGCACCAGGAGAATTGCCAGGGCCAGGTTCTTCCAGATGAGAGAGACGGCGATGCCCATCCAGCCAAAGGCGATGGAGGGCGGATCGCTGAAGTTGATGAGCCCCACCTGGCTCAGGAAGGAGTTCAGGGTGCCCTTCGGGGCCAGCAGGACCCGCATGGCGTGGCCGACCACCACGAAGGGGATGAAGAGGGGGACCTTGAACAGAAACTCCACCGGCCTATTGATGTGCACGCGGAGGTAGCCGCAGAGAAACACGGCTATCCCCAGGACCACCGCGAGGCTGAAGAACGCAATCCAGAGCGTGTACAGGATATCGGTTCGGTACAGTCTCCAGACGAGGGAGTAGTTGTGGAGACTCCACCGGCCGTCATGCAGGAGGCTCAGGTGCGCCGAGGAGAGGAACGGGATGAAGAAGAGCCAGATGACGATGGCCAGCGGGGGGAGGGCGATAATGAGACAAGCGATGCGGGTGGTCAGTCGCATAGGTCCCGGAGGGCGAGGCCGGCTCGGCCTCGCCCCCTCTCCAGGCTGATGGCGGGATCAGTTTTCCTCGTAGGCGGTCAGCAGATCCTTGAAGTACTGTCCCTCGGGAAAGACCAGCCCGTACTTGGACAGGACGTTCCGGCGGCACATCGCGGAAGAGCATCTCTCTGGCCTTGGCCGAAACCTCCGGCAGCACGTACTTGGCGTCGATGCCCGGGAGCCACCCGTTCCGCTCCACGATTACCCTGGCCTGCTGCACGGGCGAAGTGACGAACTCCACGTACTTCTTCGCCATCTCGGCGTTGGCGGCCGCCGCCGGGACCACCAGGTACATGGGCTGTCCCGGGATGCCCGGCGCGATCAGCTTCATCTTGATCTTGGGATCCATGCGGCCTTCGTTTTTCATGTTGACCAGCATGTCCACCCAAACCGGGCCCATGGCGATCTCGCCCCGATTGATCTTATCCAGGGTATCGTTGTTGCTGGTTGTCATGATCACGGGCAGGGCTTTCAGCTCTTTGATGACCGCCGGCCAGCCGGACTCCGCGCCCTTGTCATAGGGACCCTTGGCGTATGTCTGGTACTGCCCCGTCTTCCAGTAGGCCCAGCCGGTGGTGAACGCCACCCCGCTCATGCCGCCCTTGACCCCGTTGTAGCCGAACTTCCGGGGATTGGCCTTGATCCAGGCGACCAGCTCCTCATAGCTGTTGGGCGGGTTCTTCACCATGTCAGGGTTATACGCCAGAACCACCTGGCTGTGAAACATGGGCATCACGTACCCTTCCACGTCGAAGCCCAGGGCGTTCCGCCCGTCCGCCGCCGTCATGTACTTGTAGGTGCCGATCTCCGGGGCGTACTTGGCCAGGAGACCGCTCTGGATCATGTCCGGCATAATGCTCTGATGGACGATGGCCACATCCATATCCCACTTGGCCACCCCGGCGTCCTTCTCGCTCTTGAGCTTTTGGAAGATCACCCGGCTCCCCGGATCCCCCGGGCCGCTCCCCACGGCATTGATCTCCACGTTGGGGTGCAGCTTCGTGAACTCCGGCCCGAAGACGTTCTTCTGGAGCTCGTGCATGTTGGTGTCCCCGGCGGTCACCACGTTGAGGACGATCTTTTCCGCCGCCCCCGCCGGTCCAATCCACCCCCATCCGAGAAACGCCAGGGCCAGCACCCCGCCCACCGCCCAAAACTTCACGCCCCTCATCGCCGACCTCCCTTCTCCGTCCCGCTCAGGGAAGAATTGTCTGCCGCCGACACCCGTCGATCCGACAGGGGCGGTCCGATCCGGCCTCAGAGAGTGAACCGAGATTTTCATGGGGTCGTGAACGGCGAATGACACTTCCGTGACAGTCCTGCTCTCCCCTCCCAGGACCACTCGGAACTCTATCCTTAGTCAACTGAGAGTGTCAACTGCAATTCCGGACCCGAACCGCTGCAGACGAAAAACTGGGCAGTCAGACCTCCCGGCCGCCCAGCCGATGGGCAGGTCCTTCGTCGTCCCGCCTCTCCCAGCCAGACGAAAGACCCGCAACGTTTTGTTTTCACTGATCTGGCAAGGCCAAGCATTTTGATCCATCTGATCCATATGGCTGGCACGGAAGCTGCTTTTTCCATCTTCGACAGTTGGCGAGCACAAGTTTTACATCCCAAACATCTGATTTTCTGGAGGTCGCTATCCGAGCGCCAACCCGGCAAAGCGAGAACCAGCCGATCGATCGCCGCCTCCTGGAGCTGACGACCCTCTACGAGATCAGTAAGATTCTCGGGTCGTCGCTGATCCTGGAGCAGAACCTGACCGGCATCCTGCGGATCCTCAGCTCGTTCATGGGGATGCGTAAGGGCACTATCTTGCTGTACGACGCCCTGACGGGCGAGCTTGCCATTCGCCTGGCCCTGGGCATGACCCCCGAGGAGATGGCCCGTGGCAAGTATCAGAAAGGTGAGGGGATCCTCGGAAAGGTCATACAGCATGGCGTCCCCATGGTGATCCCCGACATCGGCAAGGAACCCCTGTTCCTCGACCGTACCCTTTCGCGGGGTGATCTGTCCGCCCAGCACATCGCCTTTATCGCTGTCCCGATCAAGGCGGCCGGCGAGACGATCGGCGTCCTCAGCGTGGACCGGCTCTTTGCCGAAGGCGTGTCCTTCGAGGAAGACGTGCGGGTCCTTACTATCGTCGCCTCGTTGATCGGGCAGACCGTCAACCTCCACCGGCACGTGGCGCAGGAGCGGGAGGGTCTGCTAGAGCAGACCCGCAGCCTGCAGCAGGCCCTGACAAGCCGCTACCGATTGGGGAATATCGTCGGGCAGAGCAAGCGGATGCGGGAAATCTACCAGGCGGTGGAGCAGGTGTCCCAGACGCGGGCCACCGTTCTCATCCGGGGGGAAAGCGGCACCGGGAAGGAGTTGATCGCCCGCGCCATCCACTTCAACTCGCCCCGCGCTGCCGGTGTTTTCGTGAGACTCAACTGCGCCGCCCTGCCCCAGAGCCTGCTGGAGAGCGAACTGTTCGGCCACGAGAAAGGGGCATTCACCGGGGCCATCGCGGCCAAAAAGGGACGCTTCGAGCTCGCCGATGGGGGGAGTTTGTTCCTGGACGAGATCGGGGACATGCCCATGCCCGTTCAGGTGAAGCTCCTGCGGGTCTTGCAGGAGCGCTGTTTCGAGCGTGTCGGCGGCACCCGAACCATCACGGTGGACGTGAGGATCATCGCGGCAACCCACAAGGACCTGGAGTCCGCTATTGCCCGCAGCGAATTCCGCGAGGATCTCTACTACCGGCTGAACGTGGTCCCCATCCTGCTTCCTTCACTGCGCGAACGGAGGGAGGACATCCCGCTCTTAATCGAGCATTTCCTGGCCAAGTACAACCGAGAGAACAACCGGAAGGTGCGGATCACCGGCCGGGTCCTGCAGACCATGCTGAACTACGACTGGCCGGGAAACGTCCGCGAGCTGGAGAACTGCATCGAGCGGATGGTCATTATGACGCGCCGGCGATTGGTGCTTCCCGAGGATCTACCCCTCCCCGTCGAGGCGGCGTCCGACGGGCCGGAGGATGCGCCGCGACACCCGGCCCCGGCGCGCGGGCGCGCACCCGCCGGCGGAGCGGCGGCGGCCGGCTTCTCCAATCTCCGGGACCTAGAGCGCCAGCAGATCATCCAGGCCCTGGGCCGCGCGAACGGCGTGCAGGCTCGGGCCGCCGCCTTGCTCGGCATCACACCCCGCCAGCTCGGCTATCGGATGCGAAGGCACAACATTGTCCGGGCCTTCAGGACGGCAAACGAAGAGCTGTCCGTGGAGGCCTGATCGCCGCCATCCTTCTGCGTTCCTGCCAGCCGCCCCCTGCCTCCCCGACATCCGGACGCATTCTTGCCGGTCCGCTGCTCACCGTCGGCCCCTCGGCCCCAGGGCAAAGCGCGCTGCCTGCGGGCACGTCAGGTTTTGGGTCTTTTGGCCTCCTCTGTTTCTTTTGGCGGTGAAAGACCGAAGGCCAGCCCGCGCAGCTTCCACAGCCAGGCTGCCAGTCTTGACGTGGGATGCTGGTGCGTAGCGCGATATGTCACCACCACCGCTTCTGGGTTGGCCAGGGCCTTCCGGAACTCCAGAGCGCTCGGGAATCGATCACGGGGATTGCGCTCGAGCGCATGCAGGATGATCTCCTCAAGCTGGGGGGAGATGTCGCGCCGCAGGTGGCTCGGCGGAATCGGATTCTTCAGAATCTTCGCTTGCAGCACAGCGTACACGTTTCGGCCCGTAAAGGGAACCTTGCCGGTCAGCATCTCGTACAGGATGACCCCCAGGCTGTAGGTGTCTGTGCGCGCGCTCCCGCGCTGTCCCTTGATCTGCTCGGGTGCCATATAGTTGGGCGTGCCGACCGGCTGCGACAACCCCGACCAGGTCATCCTGCGCTGGGATGCGTCGAAGGCAATGCCGAAGTCCATAAGCTTTATTCTCCCCGGCGGCAGGATCATGAGGTTGTCGGGCTTGAGATCACGATGCACCACATTGCGATCGTGCAAATAGACGAGGATGTCTGCAATCTGAATCGCGAAATCCAGCGCCCGCGCAACGGGGAGTCGGCGTTCGCGCTGCAGCCGGGTGCTCAGCGGCTCCCCCTCCACATACTCCATCACGAGATAGAGGCGGCTCCGCTCCTGCACACGATAGGTCTTGATGATCCCCGGGTGATCGAGCGAGAGCCCGATGTTCTCCTCACGGATGAACCGTTGATGGAAGACCATGTCCCCCGCGTACTGAAGGTACGGCACCTTCAACACAGCGGTGCGGTCCTGCTTGGTATCGCGGGCACGAAATACCGTGGCCATGCCGCTGCGGGCAATGATGTCGAGAAGCTGAAACTGGTCGAGCATCTGTCCGGGAGCAGGCTCAGCCATCCCAGCCCTCAGTTGCCGAGAAGTTCTCCGGTATCCAACGCCCAGGCAACCATGGGTGCTGGCATGGAGGTTGGCCGAGCAGCCACCCCCGCCGTCTGGCGACGACGCCACGACTGCCGCCCCCGGGTGGCGTGGACCGGCTGGGCTGCCCCCCAGGTCGTCCACAACGCGTCGCGGGTGCGGAGATCACGGACCACCCTCGGGTCGGCGCCCCGCCCGCAAACCTAATCGAAAGCAGGAAGCTTGTCAATCGATGGACAGGCCGGCGACAGGCTCAATGCCAGAATCTCCACCAAGACGCCGGCGGGGGGGAGGCAGAACAGGAGATGACCGCAGCCACCTGCAGGCTCATATTGTCCGGACCTCCGGCGTCCTGAGAGCGCTGGACAGCGGCCTTGCAGGCGGCTTCCGGGCGATTCTCGCGGAGCAGCGTGATCAGCTCGGCCTCTGATAGCACGTCATGAATGCCATCGCTGCATTGGAGCAGCACGTCTCCCGGCCGGATGTCCATCTTGAGGGTGTCGATGGAGGTAATCAGGTCGTGACCCAGGTAGTTGGTGAGCTTGTGCCGATCGGGATGCATCCGTGCTTCCTCTGGCGAAAGGATGCCGTATTCCATCTGCTCCTGCACCGAGGTGTGGTCTTTTGTGAGCTGGGAGAGCGCGCCATCGCGGAACAGGTAGAGCCGGCAATCTCCAATATGCGCTGCGACCAGTGTGCGGCCTAGCACCAGGCTGGCGGTGAGCGTCGTCCCCATGCGGTACAGCTCGGGGACCGTGATGCTCTTCTGGTAGATCTCCAGGTTCGCCTGCTGCACTGCACGCTTGAGGTTCCGCACCGGAGGCCCTGCGTCCACGGCGGCGGCCATCTCCCGGGCCAGTGCCTCGAGTGCGAGCGCGCTGGCGACCTCTCCGCTGCTGTGCCCGCCAAGGCCGTCGGCCACGGCAAAGAGGAACCCCTCCCCGTGCGGCCAGAACCCCAGGGCATCCTCATTCCCGTCACGCACGGAGCCGACATCTGTCAGCTGGAAGAACTCAATCTCAATGCTGCTGGTTTTGAGGTCCATCAGCGTGTGCACATGAGGATCCTGCATGGCCGGAGGTCGATAACCCGGACTCATGAGCGCGACACTTCACCTTCGGCTGTCTGGGGAGCGGCAATGATCCCGCGGCCCGAGCGCCTGCTCTTCACGATCACGTAGACTGCGCTCACCAGGGCCCATGCTCCTGAGATCGCGAAGCAGATATACGCCTCGCTCTTCGAGTCGCTGTTGCCGATGATATACAGATACACGATTGCGACGAGCATGGCCAGGTTCGCGAGGAGGCCGAGGATCGGAACGACCCCATGCTTCAGGGACCTGAATTCCCGCCGGTGCGAAAACGCAACGACCGTCCACAAGCAGGTGAGCCCGTAGAGCACGAATGTTCCGAGGTTCGATGCCAGCGTGATGCCGGTGAGTCCCACCACCGATTGCACGCCCACGGCCGCAATCGCGCACGACACGGCCACAAGCACCCAGACCGCCCTGTGTGGGGTGGCGAACTGGCCGTGGAGGAGGTTCAGGATCTCCGGCATTTCCTCATCCTGCGCCATGGCGTAGGTGACGCGGACCGCGGTGTTCATGCAACTCAGGGTGGTCCCGAGGATCGCCAGGGCAACGGTCACGGCGATGGAGATCATCAGGCCAAAGCCGATGCCTCCGAGTACGCTGTTGCCGATGAGGATGGACAGATCGCCCATGGGGGCGCTTGATGCACCAGCAGCGGCCATACCCGCCACCGTTGATGTGGTCCCGTTATTGGTGACCGTGGCGACCAGCTTTTCGTTCACCATATAGCTGGCCGCGAAGTACTCAAAAAGGTAGGCGAACAGCCCTTGAATCACCAGCGAGATGATCACCGCGCGGGGAATGTCCCGCTTCGGGTTCTTCGCTTCGGCCGCGAAGGCAGTGCAGCTCTCAAATCCGACCAGAATGAGGATGGCCAGCGTTGACTGGATGAGCACTCCCTGGAGGGAGTGGGGGCGGATCACATCCCAGCCGCCGCTGAAGGCCCATTGGGTGGCACCCTGAGGGTTCATCATCCGGTAGGCGATCGCGGCGGCGCTGAAGCCGATGAGCGTGATGAGCTGGATGACGTTGATCAGAAAGGCGGTCACTGTAGACCCGGAGATGCCACGGTAGGCGATATACCCAGTCACGACGGCGAACACCACCGCAATGATGGTGAGCGCCGTGTTCGAGAGGGTACTTCCCGTAAACTGCGTATACATGTACCCGATCAGCGTGGCCATCATGGCCACCATGACCCCAGGGTACACCCAGTAGAAGAGATGGGCTGCCCAGCCGGTGACGATCTTAGCCAGACGCGCCCACTTGTGATGCCCCCGCTCTTCCTTGTCAAGGAATGCCCGCTCGGCAAAGTAATAGCAGCTGCCGAACCCAGCTTCGGGATAGAGGCGGGCAAGTTCTGCGTAGGAGATGGCCGTGAGAAAGGCGAGCACCAGGGCAAAAACGATCCCCGGCCAGATGTCGCTGGCGACCGAGCTCCCATCCGGAGCGGTGGCTGCAGCCTGCAGTTGGTAGGTAATCCAGAGGAACGCCCCCGGTGCGATCAGCGCCATGGCATTGACGGTGACACCGGTGAGGCCGAGTGTCCGTGTTACTGGGGACGGGGTATTGGGGCTCTCGTTCATTCTTGCCTCCCTCCATGTCAGAGCAGCACGCGCACTCTCAACACCCGCATCGTTGCCTACTCTCTCCGTCACTGACTTACAGGAGGCAAGGCGGGTGCCACAGGCAGAGCTTGCCCGCCGAACCGGATGGAACGTCGTATAACTAAAGGGCGGAGTGCGGTTCCATTGCTCCCAAAGTGAAGGGGGCATCGACACCGCAACAAGGTGCGGATACAACAAGAATGTTGTTCCATACGTTTTTGTAGCGAGGCCGGAAAACGCGCTTCGCCAAAGGCCAGATCCGCATTCTGCCATCCTTGGATTGGGTGGGGGCGCCCCCCGGGACTATGGAGGCTCGTCCCCGGCCAGCCTCGGCGCTGGCTGCCGCGCCGATTCAACCGTTGCGCTTCGCCGGCGCCTCTGTCCACTGTCTCGCGTTTCAAGGTCGAAAGCGGCGTTTTTGTCTTCTCTAAACAGATTTGTGCGGATTACGCAGAATGCCCTGGACAAACTCCTCGAACCGATGGCAACCGGAATCAGCTATCGAATCAACAGGTTGAGAGGATCACAGGGTAGACCGGTACACCTGGGCACGCTGCTTGCCCCCCGGACAAGAAGCATTCGGGAGGAAATTATCGCGGAGGCAGCGCGTGAGGGCTGCCCACGAGCGGTGAGTCGCAGGCAGCACGGAGGCGGCCATGAAGAAGGTGGACATCATTATTCGCCCCCATAAGCTGGAAGAGGTACGGGGCGCTCTCACGGCGGTCGGTATTCGGGGCGTGACCGTGACGGATGTCAAGGGTTTCAGCCGCCAGGGGGGAACGACAGGTTCTTCTTGCGGCGACGAAGGTGGCCCCACCTTCAACCTCAAGGTTCGCCTGGAGGTCCTGATCCCCGACGCGATGCTGGAGCGGATCATGCAATCGGCGGGCGAGGCGGCCCGAACCGGTCGGCTCGGCGACGGGAAGATTCTGGTGACCGATGTACTCAACGTCGTGCGGATCCGCACCGGTGAAACAGGGGACGCCGCCATTTGAAACCTGGCGCACGGGCGGGGTACTGGCGCCAGCCGGCCCTCTCACGGACTCCAAAATGAAGGGGGGCAGGAAGGCGGCGGCGCCCTCTGGATAGCCGAACAACTCGCCGATCTCTCCGGGCGGCGGATCGGCGGGGCCACACAGTGAACCCGGAAGTGGATCCAGGCGGACGATGCCGTCTATCCTCCGGATACAGGCCCCTGCGATCAGCAGGCGCCTTCCTAGGCGTAGCATTGATGCAGACAAAGGGAGAAGACATGGTGAAAAGACGATTGGCACCGGGTGTTCTGCTGGGTCTGGCATTGGCAGTTCTGCTGACCGTACCGGCATGGGCCGAAGAGCCGAGCGGGCCGAACACCGGCGCGCTGTCGCTGACCGTCAATCTCAACTTTCCGACCTCCTACTACTTTCGCGGCATCGCCCAGAACAACGCCGGGTTTCAGTTCGAGCCGTACGTGGAACTCAAGGCCAACGTCTATCAAGGCAACGACAAAGACGTGATAAGCGGTGGCTACTTCAAGGTCGCCGGATTTTCACACTTCCAGTCCACGGCGGCACCGATGAATACGAACTACTACGAGCAGGATGTCTACCTCTCCGGCGGGCTGGTCTTGCTGAAGCGCGCCACTCTCGAATCCGGCTGGAATCTTTATACCTATCCCGGCATCGGGTCATCCGCCCAGGTCCAGGAAGTCTACGGCAAGGTGAGCTTCGACGACGGCGGTCTGTGGCCGTTCACGCTGCCGGGCAAGCAGGACTTTTCACTCTCGCCCTACGTGCTGGTGGCCGGAGAGACGTCGGGCGGAGCGGACGGCGCCGCCCCCTTTGGCGGCCACAGGGGTACCTACATGGAGTTCGGGACCGATCCTGGCTACTCCGTAGATTTCAACAAGGATTGGTCCGCCCGTTTCCACCTGCCCTTCGTCCTCGGCCTCAATCTCCACGACTACTACGAGGTCGCCACGACCACGGGCCTGGAGGACAAGACCTTCGGTTATGCCGATCTGGCGCTGGCGGTCGATATTCCATTGAAATTCATGCCTGCGCGCTACGGCAAGTGGACCTTCACCACCGGACTGCATGGATTGTGGTTGGGCCCCACCGCCAAGCTGTTGGACGGTCCACCCTCCAATAACGCCCTGAACGCTGTGAACGTTACCGGCGGCAATGGCTTCCAGGTGTGGGGGCTCACAGGGGTCACAATCGAATACTGAGGCGGGAAGGAAGGCGGGACAGACTCCCGGGGGCGGCTCGGCCGGTGGGCCGCCGTTCTCTTTGGCAGGCGATCACCTCGTGTCCCAGTCGTCGAACGTCTCACAGGTACCTCCTGCCCCGGCAGTCCTTCCCGGAGACCGCTCAGGATGGCCGCCGGATATCGAGCGTGCTGCACCAATAATTTGCATCATCCATCGGGGCCACCGGGAGCCCCGCGGCGCCCGAACGCGGGCTCCCGGATCACTCCCCGACGGCATCCTCCTTCCCGCCCGATCGAGTCGGGAGCGCAATCCGGAGCTCTCTGATTCGCTTGCGCAGCGTGTTCCGATTGATCCCCAGGAGCTCGGCGGCCTTGACCTGGTTCCCTCCCGTGCGGCGCAAGATCAGCTCGATCAGCGGGCGCTCGACGCAATCCGCGATGTGCTGGTGAAGGCGCCCATCCCGGATGTCCTGGAGCCGCGACAGCTCGGCCCGCAGCCAGTCCACGGGAAAGCTGGCGGCGCTCGGGGTCGCCTCGGAAGGCGCAGGTCCGGGACGGGCTGCGTCCGGCAGATGCTCCGGCAGGATCAGCTGCGTCGGGGCCAGGGCCGCCGCCCGCTTCGCCACATTTTCCAGCTCCCGGACGTTTCCAGGCCAGGCGTAGGCCAGGAGCAGCTGCGCGGCCTCGTCGGAAAAGACCTTAGGCTCGGCGCCTTGCTCGCGGGCAAATACCGCCAGAAAATGATTGGACAGGGCCGGGATATCCTCCCGCCGGTCGCGCAGGGGGGGAAGGTGAATGGTGACCACATTCAGCCGGTAGAAAAGATCCTCCCGAAAGGTCCGGCGCGCGACGGCGGCTTCCAGGTCCTGGTTCGTGGCCGCAACGATCCGCACGTCCACAGGGGTGGACCCCTCGCTCCCCAGTCGCTCGATGCGCCGCTCCTGCAGCACTCGCAGCAGCTTGGTCTGGAGGCTCAGGTCCATGTCCCCGATCTCGTCCAGGAATACGGTCCCCCCCTCCGCCTGCTCGAATCGACCTCGTCTCGCCATGACCGCCCCGGTGAAGGCCCCCTTCTCGTGGCCGAACAGCTCGCTCTCCAGAAGCTCGCGGGGGATGGCGGCGCAGTTGACCGGGACGAAGGGCCGGCCCTTCCGGCGGCTATTCTCGTGGATCGCGCGGGCGATCAGTTCTTTGCCCGTGCCGCTCTCCCCGCGGAGCAGCACCGTGAGGTCGGTCCCGGCCACTTTTCCGACCGCCTTGAAGATCTGCTGCATGGCGGGGCTGCCCCCCACGATGCCTCCCAGATCAAACGGCTCTTCCACACCCTGCCGGAGGCGCGTGACCTCCCGCGCCAAGGCCTGGGCCTCCAGGGCCTTCTCGACTACCAGCAGAACCTCATCCATGTCGAAGGGCTTCCCGATGTAGTCGTAGGCCCCCTGCTTCATCGCTTCGACTGCCACCTGGAGCGTCCCGTAGGCTGTCATCATGATGACCGGAAGCTCCGCCCGGCGCTTGCGGATCTCGCGAAGCACGCCCAGCCCATCCCGGCCGGGAAGGCGTACGTCCAACAGGACGAGGTCCACCTCGGGATGCTCCGCCGCACGGAGGCCGCCCGGTCCGTCCGCAGCCAGGTCCACCCGGTGGCCTGCCCGCTCCAGTGCTTTGCTGAGGGCCCAGCGAACGCCCTCCTCGTCGTCCACCACCAGAATCCGCTTGCCCGTCATGGCCGGATCCCCTCCTCCTCACCAGCGATGGGCAGGAGGACACGAAACGTCGTACCCTCTCCCTGCAGGCTCTGCACCTCCACCGTCCCGCCGTGCTCTTCGACGATGCGGAGGGAGATCGGCAGGCCCAATCCGGTGCCTCCATCCTTCGTGGTGAAGAACGGATTGAACAGCTGCCCCTCCACCTCGGGAGGAATGCCGGGCCCGTGATCGGCGACCTCCAGCACGGCTGCCGCGCGCCCGCCGCACTGCGGCGCCACGCGCTCGAACCGGGATCGAACCACCAACTCCCCTCCTCCCGGCATGGCTTCCGCGCCGTTCCGAATGAGGTTGAGGAAGACCTGCAGCAGGCGGTCCTGGTCTCCCTTTACCGCCGGGACCTCGGGGTCGTATTGCCGCACGACGCGCACACCAGCGGCACTCATGTCGGCGTCCTGAAGGCGCAGCGCTTCCTCCAGCACCTGGTGGATATTGCACGGCTGCAACCGAAGCAGGCGCGGCCCAGCAACGGTGAGAAGATCCTCGACAAGGCGATTTAGCCGATCGACCTGGCGAATGATGACCCCCGTGAACTCCCGAAGATTGGGAGGAAAGCTCGGCTCCCCCTCCAGAAGCTGCGCCGCCGCGCGGATGCCCACCAGGGGATTCCGTACCTCGTGGGCCACCCCCGCCGCCAGCACCCCCAGGGCCGCCAGGCGATTGGAACGCCCCTCTTGGCCCGCCAGCTCGCGGATGCGGGAAAGGTCCCGGAGCACCAGCACCACCCCCCGCGTCTCCCCATGCGGATCGCTGATCAGCGACGCAACCGCGCTCACAGTCAGCCGGCCCCCGTCCGCCCGAATCAGGGGCGCGTCGAAATCGCCGTGGCTTCTCCCCACAGCGACCGTCTTGGCGAGCAGGCTCGCCAGTGGGGCGGGCGGCGGGAAGATCTCCCCGATGGTTCGTTTGACCACCTGCGATCGCGAGAAGCCCGTCAACTCTTCGGCGGCGGGGTTGATGGACACAATCCGCCCCTCGGGATCCAGGAGGATCACGCCGTCCTGCAGGCTCGAAATCAGATCCTCATGGTGTGCGCGGAGCTCCTGGAGGGCGGCGGCAAGGTCTGCATTCTGCCGCTCCAGTGTCGCCAGTCGCTCTCGAAGCTCTCTGGTGGGATGTCGCGCAGTCATCACCTTTCCGGGGAATCGGAGACCGTCCGGACTCCATCGGTCACGTCATGGTGCTTTCCAGGCAGCCCCACGGCACGCCGGCCGGATCGCCACCGGGGGAGTGCGGCATTCTGGCGCCGGCAAGCCTCTCGCAACGGTGAGAAGCCGAGGCCGGCGGACCAGCGGAGCAGGAGCCCGGAAGACGACCACACCCCGTGGGCCGAGGTCTTCACCCGGCTCTTGGCGCAGGGTTCAAGGGGCACGGTGACTCATTATATGCTGGGACACGAATACTTCAAGGCGCAAATATGTCCCGAAACATCCCGGCCCTGGGCGCCTTTCGGCTCCGGGGGAAGAGGGGGATCGGGAATTTTTGACCAGGGCGATGGAGCGTGCGCTTGACAGCTCCACCCGTCGCGAGGTACTCAGGCCCGGAGTGAGCGAGCAAACAGCGAAACGGACTGCTCCCCGTCGCCGGACGCCCCCCGCCTCGGACAACTCTGCGGGGACGCTCTCAGGACGGAACGGACGCATCGCTCGCCGGACCTTGAGGTGAGGCATCTCCCGCCGCGCCGGCCAGCAGCTCGGCCCGCTCAACTAGACTCCGGATCTCATCCAGGCCGCGTTGCCAAAACGCGCGATCGTGAATGTCCACCCCCAGGGCCCGCAGAAGGTCCTCGGGCGCAGCGGACCCTCCCGCCTCCAGCAGGCGGAGATACCTGGGTACGAACGCCCTGCCCTCCTCCTTGTACTGCCGGTACAGCGACAGCACCAGCAGCTCGCCGAAGACGTAGCTGTAACAGTAGAAGCGGGTGTGGATGAAGTGGGGGATATAGGACCACCCCCAGCGGTATCCATCGGGGATCTCCACGGCATCCCCGTAGTAGGGACGGTTGGTCTCGAGCCATACGGCGGCGACCGCATCCGTCGTGAGCCGTCCCACCCGCCGCCGGGCGAAGACGGCCTGCTCGAATCGGGTGAGCACATTCTGACGAAACACCGTGGCGCAGCTATCCTCGATCTTCGCGCACACGAGCGCCAGCTGCACGCGGGGATTCTCCTGCGCCTCCACCAGATGGTCGAAGAGCAGGAACTCGCCGAACACCGAGGCCGTCTCGGCCAGCGTCAGGGGAGCATCGTAATTGAAGTAGGTCTGCGGTCGGGACAGCCAGCCGTGCAGCCCGTGTCCCAGCTCGTGGGCCAGCGTCATCACATCCCGGGGATTGTCGGTATAATTGCACAGGATATACGGGTGGAGGGCTGGGCTGGGCGAAGCGCAGAACGCCCCGTCCTGCTTCCCCGGCCGGATCTCCGCGTCGATCCACTTCTGGTCGAAAAACCGCCGCGCGATCTCCTGAAACACCTCCGAGAAGGCCCCGAACGCCTGCAAGATCACCTCTCGCGCCTGGTCGAACGGCAACGACGGCAGCTCTGCGGTCAGCGGGGCGTACTGATCGTAGAGCGCCAGCCGCGGCAGGCCGAGCAGCCGGGCCTTCAGGCGAAAGTAGCGTTGAGCCGTCTCGTAATTCGCCTCGGTCGCGGCCATCATCTGCTCCACCGCTTGGTCGTCGATCTCGTTGCTGAGGTGGCGCTCGGCCATGGGATGGGGGAATCGGCGCAACCGATCCGTGGTCAGCTGATCTTGGACCAGCGTGTCGTAGACGAACGTCAGGACGAGATCCTGCCTCGACAGCTCCTGGAACAACGCCTCGTGGGCCCGCCGGCGAATGCCCCGGTCCGGATCGTGGACCAGTGCCAGCACCTCGCTCAGCGTCAGGCGCTCCTCCTGGCCGTTTCGGCTGAGGGGAAACCTCAAGTCGGCGATGAGCTCCGTGAAGAGCCGTCCGAAGGCCCGACGGCCGGTGTTGTCCCGCTCGTTAAGGAGCTGCTCCTCCGCCTCGGAAAGGATGTGCGGCCGCATCCTGCGCGCCTGCCGGAGATGGTGGGCATAGTTGGCCAGGAGGGGATGGCCGGCCAGACGATCGGCCGTCTCGTCCGGAAGCTCCAGCCACTCCAGGTCGAAAAAAAGGACGCGGTTCCCGATGTCGGTGGCACGCAGCTCGACCCGCTCGCGGAGGTCGCGATAGGCCGGCCGAGCGGTATCCGAGGCGTAGAGCAGCCCGGCATACGCTCCAACCCGCTCGAGGTCCGCCTGCAGTCCCTCAAGCTCTTGGAGTGCGGACAAGAGGCACTCCGGCGACGGGCCGCCGGTGACTCGAATGCTGTCGCGATATCGGCGGGCGAACGATTCGGCCCGCTGCTGGCAGTCTGCTAGAGCGGCCGTGATGTGTGGATCTTCGGGCGAGGCGAACAGGTCGCCGAGATCCCATCGAACCCCGGCAGCACTTCGAGTCTTGGCAGCCATGCGGCGCTCCTGTTCCGCGAGGTGGAAGCCGGCAGACGCGTCTCCTGCAGCCCGTATCGGATGCCGCGGCCCATTGGCCTGGACGGGCGGCGCACCCGCTCCGGGGGCTATTGTAATGGCGGAGACCCCTCTCCGCAATCGGGCCCGGCCCGGACGACCCCATTCCGAAGATATCTCACCGCCAAGACACCAAGGGAAAATTCGAATTTCGAAATAGAAAGGGGTGCCCTTGGCGTCAGGGCGGTCGAAGCGCTCTATCGGTTCACAGGAGATTCCCGACCCCCCGGAGCATTCTACCTGCAGTTTCCCGGCAGGGTGTGGTATGGTCTGGTAGCGCGGCCCTAGATGCGGGCCGAGGAGCGTGCGCGTGCCGGAGCTGCCTGGCGAACTGCGGTCCGTGCTCAAGCAGGTCAGTCGCTCTTTTTTTCTGACACTGTCCGTCCTGCCCTCTTCGCTTCGGCTGCCGGTCGGGCTGGCCTATCTCCTGGCGAGGACGGCCGACACCATTGCGGACACCCGATTGGTCTCCCGGGCGGACCGCCTGGCGCATCTCGATCGCCTGCTGCGGGAAATCGACGGCTCCGCCCCGTCCCGCGCCGGCGTGATCGGGGATGCGATCGCCGACCGCCAGCCGGTTACGGCCGAGCGCGAGCTATTGCGGTGCCTCCCCCGGAGCCTCGTGGTCCTTGAGGCGCTGCCCCTCCACGACCGGGCCCACATCCGGGCCCTCCTGCAGACGCTGATTCACGGGATGCAACGGGAATTGCGTATCTTCCCCGGGGAGGACGAGGGCCGCGTGGTTGCGCTGGAATCCTCTCAGGAGCTTGATCGGCACACCTACTTTGCAGCCGGATGCGTCGGCGAGTTCTGGACGCAGATCGCCGTGGACCACCGTCCGGCGCTCCGCGCGTGGGACATCCAGCTCATGACCCGCCGGGGCGTTCGCTTCGGTCAGGGGCTGCAGATGACCAACGTGCTCCGGGACCTCGCCCAGGACCTTCGGATCGGACGGTGCTACCTCCCCCGCGAAGCTCTGGCGACGCTCGGTTTGGCGCCGCCGGATCTCCTGCGTCCTGGCGCCATCGATTCCCTCCGGCCTCTGCTGTGGGATCTCCTGGTGGAAACGCTGGAGCTGTATGCGGAGGGGTGGGCCTACCTGATAGCCATTCCGCCCCGCGAAGTGCGTATGCGCCTCGCGTGCGCCTGGCCGCTGCTCATCGGGCTTCGCACGCTCGAACGCATCGCCGTGGCGGGAGACCTCTTAGAACCGCAGATCCGCGTCAAGATCCCCCGATCGGCCGTCTACGGGATTCTGGCTCGATCTTCGATCCTTGTCCTTTCGAGCCGGGGGCTGGAGCTCTATTATCGGAAGCACCGGGACCGGGTGCGCATGCTCGCGGCGGTGGACCGCTGACGCCAAAAGCGACGGCGAGGCCGGGAGCGCGCTCACGAGTGGAGGCCGCGGCAGGGCACCAGTCGGATGGAGGCAGACGTGTGTGCAACTGAGGCATCGCCCAAAATCACCGGAATTTTGGAGACCGTGCTGTACGTCTCCGACATTGATCGCGCCGAGCGCTTCTACCTGGAAGTGATGGGGTTGACGCAGATCGGGAAGGAGCCAGGACGACACGTCTTCTTCCGCGTGGGATCCGGGGTGCTGCTGCTGTTCCGCGCGGAGCGGACCCGGCGCACCACCAGCCTGCCACCGCACGGGGCCGACGGCGAGATTCACGTCTGCTTTACCGCGTCGCCCCTCGAGTACGAGAGCTGGAAAACACGGATTGCAGACCGCGGCATCGCCCTGCTGCAAGAGACCGAGTGGCCGCGGGGCCGCTCCTTCTACTTCCGCGATCCAGACGGAAACCTGCTGGAGATCGCCGACGCGGATATTTGGCCGCGCTGATCCGCCCATGCCAGAGCACACCGCCCGCTGTCCCGGCTGCTGCCGCACCTACCCGCGAGACACCCCTGCCTGTCCCGTGTGCGGACTGGCCCTCCAGCCCGGCCCCGTACGCGTGCCCGAGCCTCCCGCGACCGTTGTGTTCGAAAGCTGGGATCGCGCCTCCGTCGATATCGTCGTATCGCTTCTGGGGGCGCACGGACTCGGCTGCCTCGTTCGCGGGACAGCCGGAGATCAGCCTTTCGGCGTCGGTCCGGCGGGTTTCTGGCGGGTGTTTGTCCGGGCCTCGGACGAGTTCAGGGCCCAAGAGATCCTGGATGCGGAGATCGGCCGGGACGAGGAATCCTGACGCTGCAGTCCTGGCGGCCTGGTGAGAACCGGTCCGGAATTCTCAGGCAAAGGCGCAAAGGGCGCCAAGGGGGGAAAGACGGAGTATCGGGGAAACGGAGCCACGGAGAGAGGGCACGCCCACCTATTCCCCGGTTCACCGATACCCCGGCTCCCCGGTTCCTCCGTGCAGCGTGCTTGGCGGTCTTTGCGTGTGGCCAGATGTGAAGCTTTCCCGTCTGGCAGGGTGCTGAAACACTCGTCTTCGCTCAGGCTGCTCAAAAAAGCCCAAATGCAAGGCGCCGCGCGATCCGAGGCGCGAGGCGTACTTACCACGTACGTTGCAGCGCCGCGGGAGCGCGGCAACGCCGCAGATGGGCCTTTTTCAGCAGCCTGCTGAACGTCCGCGCGTCGCAGGACCAGGCAGTCGTTGTGGCCCCCGAAGCCGAAGGAGTTCGAGAGCGCGACGGTCACTGCGGCGGGCCGTGCGCGGCCGGGCACATAGTCCAGGTCGCACAGGGGGTCGGGGGTCTCGTAGTTGATCGTCGGAGGCAGGACCTGATCGCGAAGCGCCAGGATGCAGGTGATGGCCTCGATGGCGCCGGCGGCGGACACGGTGTGGCCCAGCATGGATTTCGTAGAGCTGACCGGGATCTGGGCGGCCCGGTCGCCGAAGAAGGTCTTGATGGCGAGGGTTTCCACGCGGTCGTTCATCTGGGTCGAACGTCCCGTGTGCATTGATGTACCCAACGTCCTCCATGTCGAGGCCGGCGCTTTCGAGCGTGCGCTGCATGGCCAAGACAGCTCCCCTCCCCTCGGGGTCCTCGTCCGTGAGGCGATAGGCATCGCAGGACGTCCCGTAGCCCGCCAGCTCGCATAAGATCGGCGCCCCTCGCCCTTGGGCCAGATCCATGCGCTCCAGGACGAGCACCCCGCCCCCCTCGCCCAGCACGAAACCGTCTCGGTTCGCGTCGAACGGACGACTGGCCCGTTCCGGCTCATCGTTTCGCGTGGAAAGGACGCCCAGCAAGGAGAACATCATCATATGGTCCGGGGTCACCAGGCACTCCGCCCCTCCGGTGATGGCCCGGTCGATGGCACCGCGTCGAATCGCGCGGTAAGCCTCTCCGATCGCCTGGGCCGAAGACGTGCAGGCGGTCTGGATGGTGCAGGTGAGCCCCGTCGCCCCGAAACGTTGCGCCAGCGCCGCCGTCGTGTGTTGGGAGAGCAGCCGGTGCAGCTGCCGTCCCCGGAGCGTTCGGCAGTACGTGTCGAAGAACGCCGCCGGGGCGATCTCCGAGACCCCGGCCGGCCTGGACTGCAGGGCGATGTCTCCGATCCGGCCCATGTCCAGCTTGTCCCCGTAGGTCCCGAAAATCACGCCGACCCGATCCCCCGCCAGGCTCGAATCCCACCCCGAATTCTGCGAGGCCATCTCGCCGGCGATCAGGGCAAACAGCAGGGATCGCGGGACGTCCGGCGGCAGCCCGAGGACATCCCTCCAGCCGGCAAGCATTTCGGCCTCGTGAACGTACGAGGCAATTCTGGCCGGAAGCCCCGAAGCGTCGAAGTGACGTACGGGCCCGATCCCGGTTTCGCCCGCCCGGCAGGCCTTCCAATACGGCTCGACGCCGATTCCGATGGGGGTGACGATTCCGATGCCAGTCACCGCGATACGTACAGCCATTCGCCGCTCACCCCGCCGTGCAACCGCCCACACCCTTCAGGCCGTCAGGGTGTACCCCCCATCCACGACCAGGATCTGCCCGCGAATCATCTCGGCCTGCGGGCTGACCAGGAAGAGGACCGCCTCTGCGATGTCGGCAGGCATCGTGATCCGGCCGGCCGGGGTTCGGCGCCGGATCTCCTCCAGCTGGGAATCCACTTCGGGCAGCTGCTGCCAGGAGTCCGTGGCCACCGCACCGCCCGAGACCGCGTTGACGGAGATGCCCTGCGGGGCCAGCTCGACCGCCAAGTATCGGGTCAACGTCTCGAGCGCGCCCTTGCACGCGCCCATGCCCGCATACTGCGGAATCGCGCGCTGCGAGCCGATGCTGCTGATCGCCACGATCCTCCCCCGCCGTCCCTGCATCAGGGGTACCGCCGCCTGCGCGCAGAGCAGCAAGGCGCGCGGATGCGTGTTCATCATCCAGTCCCAATGCTTGGCAGTCAGATCCGGCACCGGCCGGAAGACCGCCGAGGCCGCATTGCTCACCAGGATGTCCAGGCCGCCCCACTGCGCCTCGACCGCGCCGAACAGCTGTTGGATCTGGGCCGGACTCTTCATGTCGGCCTGCACCAGGTGGGCCCGAGCCCCCTGCCGCCGGATCTCCTCAGCCGTCTTTTCTGCCTCATCGCGGTTGACGAAATAATTCACCACCACGTCCGCGCCGGCCGCCGCCAGGCGGAGGGCCACGGCCCGCCCGATGCCCCGCCCGCCCCCCGTCACCACGGCGACCTGTCCCTCAAGCATGGTGGGAATCTCCATGGGGGGGGCCGCCGACCTGCGCGTCTTCCTGTCCGGATGGGCCCAGCGGATCGTTGGTGAGAACCTCCCAGAAGGCCCGCATCCGATCGAGCGCCCGGGCTGCCGCGGGATCCCCGGAGGATTTCACCAGACGGTAGATCAATGTGGCCTGGACCACGGTACGATCGCCGACGGCCGCCGTGGCGCGCACCTCGGCCTCCCCTTCTGCGGCGGGCCGCATCGCGACGTGGACCTGGAGGGAGTCCCCCGGCTGGACGAAATGCCGGAACTTGGCATTGATGACCTGCTCCAGCTTGGGGAGGCTGCGAAACCCGGCACTGCTGGCAAGCAGCAGCCGAGCCGTCTGGTCGCAGGCCTCCAAGATGAGGCAGCCGGGCATGATCGGTCGGCCCGGGAAATGGTCGGCGAAGAAGTCCTCGCTATTGCTGACGTTCTTGAGGACAACCGCTTCCGCGCCGGGCACGATCCGCAGGATTCGGTCCACCAAGAGGAAGCGCACGGCCGCTCCGCCGGGAGTCCCCGTCAGTTCGGGTGCAGGCGCGGGCCCAGTTTCCCGCAGATGAAGGAGACCAAGGTTCCGAAGGTCAAGAGATCCAGCGTCCGCTCGGTGATGCGCCGCGTCCCCAAATTTGACCGCATGATGGTCAGGAGGTCCTCCCGGTCCCCATCCGATACATCGAAGCCGATCCCGGCGAACTCCTTCAGCAGCCGGCGCAGAAGCTCCTGGCCGATCTCGTCAACGGCTGTTCCATCGACCGGGATCCCCTGCGTCGTCCGGAAGTGATCCAGGACCTTTTCGAGGCCGCCCCCCTCCAGCGGGCGCAGCTCCTCGGGGGATGTCCGGACACCGTACCGCTCCGTCAACAGGCCGCTCAGGGCCGGAAGAACCAGGGACCCCCAGGCGATGATGCGATCCCGAATTTCGGCCGCCTGGATATTCACCCCGAAGACCTGCTGGATCTGGAAGCTCATGTCCAGAAAGTCGATCGACTCGGCCCCCAGATCCCGCACCAAGGAGGCGGAAGGGGTCACCTCGTCCGGCTGAATTCCCAGGGACTCTACCAGGATGGCGCGCAGCTCTTCCTCGACCTCGGCCCGGCGCCATACCCGACTTTGCTCTTCTTCTTTCTGGATCATCGGTGCCTCCCTGACTACGATACTCGTGCACATCCGGGCAGACGGACGACCGAAGAGGCTCCCACCGCCTGCTACACCAGCCCCCCGTCGACCGAAAATACCTGGCCGGTGATGTACGCGGCATACTCCGATGCCAGGAACACCACCAGAGGCGCGACATCTTCCGGACGGCCGATCCGGCGGACGGGGACGCGATCGCGAATCATCTCCTCGGCGTACGGCGCCACCCTGCGGCTCATGTCCGTCTCGATGAGTCCGGGGGCAACGGCATTCACGGTGACCCCTTTGGGGCCCAACTCCGTCGCCATCACCCTGGTGAGCCCGTTGACGGCGGCCTTGGCTGCGGCATAATTCCCCTGCCCCTTGTTGCCGCGCCAGGCGCTCACGGAGCTTACGTTGATGATCCGGCCCCATTTCTTTCGCATCATATGCGGGGCGGCCAGCCGCGAGCAATGGAAAACTCCGGACAGGTTGGTATCCAGAACCGACCGCCAATCCTCCGCGGACATTTCGGGGACCAGAGCGTCCCGGACGATGCCGGCGTTATTGACCAGAACATCCAGGCGAGTGTGCCGTCGGACTACCTCCGCGATCATGGCCGAGACCTCTTGCTCGTCTCGGATGTCCGTTTGCCAGACCCAGGCTGCCCCCCCTTTTCCTTCGATCTCGGCCACGACCGATGCGGCGGCGGCGTTTTCCTGATGGTAGTTCACCACGACCGAGGCCCCGGCCCCGGCCAAGCCCCTGGCGATCGCGGCACCGATTCCACGCGACGCCCCGGTCACCAGAGCCACTTTTCCGCTCAAATCGACGCGCACTATCCCTCCACACGGCCCCTGGCCGGATGACATCCCATTCGGCCTACGCGGATCGGGTGACCACGACCGATGCCGCCTCTCCAAAAGCGCCCAGGGCGTTCACCAACGCGGTGCGGAGCCCCGGACGGGGTTCGGCCGACCGGCCGGAGAGCCGCAGGCCGCATTCGGGGTCGCGATCGTCGCAGGATGGGCTCGGCGGAAGAATTCCGTGCTCCAGGGCCACGAGGGCGGTGACGACATCGAGGGGGGCCGCCGCGGACACCAGACTCCCGTGGGCACCCTTGGTGGCGAACACGGCGGGGCTCCCGGGCTGCAAGCCTGCGATGTCGCAGATGGCGCCGCTCTCCGCCCAGTCGTTCACCCGGGTGGAATCCCCGTTGGCGGAGATCAAATCCACCCCGTTCACGCCGCCGTCGTCCAGCGCCCGCCGCATGGCGGACCGGCTGCTCTGGAGCACTCGCTCCCGCGTCCCGTCTCCGACAGCCGCACCAAAGCCGGTCACCTCTCCCCGCTGGCGTGCCCCGCGCCGGCAGGCGTGCTCATACGCCTCGAGAATCAGGATGGCCGCACCCTCACCGACCACCAGGCCGCGCCGCTCCCGGCCGAATGGACGACAGGTGCGCTGCGGGATCTGGTCCGGATCGGCCAGAAGCCCGGTGGCGCACAGATCGGCAAACACGAGGTCGTCCAGCGGAGCCTCCGTCCCTCCGCAGACGACCAGGTCCGCATGGCCTTCGCGGATCGCGGTCATGGCCTGGCCGATGGCATTCATGCCTCCAGTCCAGCCGTCTGCCACCGTCCGGCACAGCCCCCGGAGACCAAAGTGGATGGCAATATGGCCGGCCGTGAGGTTGGGCACGATCTTCAGCGACATGTCCAGAGGGTTGACCGATTTCATGGCGCTGCCGAGCGCCCGCCCCAAGTTCACCCGCTCCGGATTCTCCGCCGACTCCAGACCGGGCAGCAGTCGCAGGATCGTCTGGACGGGATACGGGATGAAGAGCGTGGCGAGAATCACCCCGGCCCGCGTCGGGTCCTCCACGGGGGCCGCGAGTCCGGCATCCTCCGCCGCCAGGAGCGCCGCGATCATCGCAAAGACGGTGGCTCGGTTGTACAGCTTGATTTGTTTGCGCGGGAGACGGGAGAGGCAGGCGGCCAGCTCATCCGCCGGAGCCTCTGCGGCAACATCAACGGGGAATCCCAGCGAAGATAATCGCTGGAGGCGCGTGACGGCCGCCCGCCCCTCGAGGAGGCCCTCCCAGTGTCTGGAGGTGCCGATCCCCAGAGGCGATACGACCCCCATGCCGGTCACCACTACCCGCCTGGACATTTTGCCGTAACCGCCCACCCCGACGAAGCCTCCCGATCAAGGGCGATTCTCAGCCCGCCCTACCAGTTCCAGCCAGCGCGTAAGGATCTCCTCAGTCTTGGGGCCCAGGGTCGCTGCCATCGGGACGCAAAGGTAGAGGACGTCCGCTTCCGCCACGCACCTGGCCGAAACGAAGCCCGAGGCTCTCATCTGGGCCAGCGCGCCGGCGCTGCCCGGGCTTTCTGCTCCGCCCCAGTCGCCCTGAGTCTCCTCCAGGCGCGACCTGACGGTGAAGCGGTCGCCGGCGAGCACCTCGCCCGGGAAGGTCGCCCGCGCAACCTTCAGCAGGAGCGCGTTCATTCGGTACCCGCTCCTGATGGCCAGGAGAAACGACCCGGCCGACACCATCGTTTCCAGGACCAGCGAGGCCGGTACCTTGCACTCCGATCGGAACGTTCCTTGAAAATAATCCTCCGTCCGCGGGAAGCTTTTCTCCACCAGGATCGTCCCCGCCCCATGGGCGTCGATCTCGAGGATGCGATCGCCGAAGTGATAATGCATTCGGGCTCGCTGGGGAGGCGGCAGCCGCCCACACGGACATCCGCCCCCAGACAATTCGCCGATTCGGGATCACGCCGTTTTGGTGAACACCGCTTCGAGCCGTGCCGGCTTCCCCTCGAAGACCCGCCGCACCTCCGACACCTGGACGAGGTCCAGGCCGATCTGCGGGTGGCAGGGCCGAACATCCCCCGCATTTCCCGACCGTCGCCTCGCTCCGCCCCAGAAATGGGGAGACGGCAGCCGCACGGGCAGAAGCGCAGCCAACCCGACGGACGCCGGAACGCCCGTCGATTCATCCCGGGACAGGGATCCTCCAACCGGAGAAGCCATAGCTGGAATTGTCCGGATCGAAATCCCGACCCGGAAGGCCCGGATTGAGGTGCAGTCTGGAGTAGGTATAATCTTCGACGAGTCGGTCCTCCCAATCGTACACCACAACCCGAATGGGAAGACCGGTTTCCTCGTCGAACGAAAGAATGACTCGATAGCCGTAGTATCCGGCCCCCGCGTCCTTTGGCAGGATGCTTTCGATCGTATGGACGGGGCGCCCGCCTACCTCCCCTAACCCGCGGTCCAGCACCTGCAGGACATCGTTCCGAGCTGCCCGCCGGGCGTTCTCTCCGACGATCTCCAAGAGCCGTCCGATGCCGACATCGGTCACCGGATGCCGACTCTTCTCCATGACCCGCCGGTCCCCCGGCTCTAGGGCCGCCGTGAAGAAACGGCGCAGGACCCCCCGCGGCTCGTACACCAGGAATCTCCCGTCATAGGCCCCCCGCACGTAGAGACCTTCCCGACCCTTGCCGGGGCCATCGAGCCAGTGCATGTAGACCTTGAAGGGGCGCTGGAACTTCAGCAGAATTCTCTCCTCAGGAAGAAGGACGCCCTGGACGCGCTCGTGGCTGATCATAATGGCGGTGTAGTCATAGACGCCGGCGTAGCGTTGCTCGGCCCGTTCCAAGAGCTGCATGAGCTCGGCGGGGCCGGCCGCCAGGACCGGGGAGGCCACACCCAGGATCAGCGCACATACCGGGGCAAGGATGCCCGTCCACAAGCGACACATGCATATTCCCCTGCATGACCGTGGCGTCACAGTCCGCAGGCGATCCGAGTAATCGGAACAGCGGCATTCAAAACTTGAAATATACGCAAGAAGGGAGGACAAGTCCAGCCAAAACCCAGCCGGCTAGGCCGAGCGCTCACTCATCCCCCCCCGGGGAAATCACGCTCGTCCACCAGGCGCCGCAGTTTTCGCCCCGTCCGCAGCGTCCCCGGCGCATACATGCGGACCTGGATTTCGCACATCCGTTGTTGGGTCTTGGCCCACAGCGCCGGGTACCGCTCGGATAGCTGCTGACGGATGCGGGCGCCGACCGCCTCGGCCGCGGCGCCTCCCCCTTCCCCCTCCAGCCGGAATTCGAATGCGGGCCTGAGACCCTCCTGCCGGAGGGCGACTTGCCACTCGTCTCCCACGCCTTCAGCCCCTCGGAGGAGATCCTCGAAAAAATCGGGGTGGACATCTCCCCACACGCACGCGATGACCTCGTCGCTTCGACCGCGTATGGCCGACAGCCGGCGAAACGGCAGCCCGCACGAGCATCGCCCCGGGAGAAAACGGGCAACATCACGAGTCCGGTACCTGATGAGGGGCATCACACGACGGGTGAGCGTGGTAAAAACGATCTCTCCGAATCCCTCCGCATCCGGGTTCAGCACCTCGATCGCGTAATCGTACTCGTTGAGGTGGTACCCGTCCTTGGCCGGACACTCCGCGCCCAGGCTGGCTCCCAGCTCGGTGCTGCCGTAGGTCATGTACAGGGGGGCCCGCCAGTATTCCTCTATCATCCGGCGGAAGCGCTCGGTCACTCGCTCCGCCCCCGACGCGAAGGCTTTGAGGGGAGCCCGGACACCTCGCTCCATGGCGATCTCGGTGAACCGCGAGATCCAAAATGGATCGGCAATGACGACGGTGAAACCGTACGCGCCCAGACGATCGACCGCCTCGCCGGGATCCACGAGTCCCGGGCACATGCCGAACAGCCCGCTCTGCGCCATGACTCGCTGGGTGTAGAGCCCCCCGAGCCCCCAGGCATAATCGAAGGCGCCCACGATCCGGTCCTGCGGACCGACCCCGATCATTCCCAGGAAGATCAGCCCCTGGCGCGCCACGTACTCGATCTCGGCGTGGGAGAAGTACACCCGGGTCACTCGGCCGGTCGTTCCGGAGCTCTCGAGGGCCATCTCCGGCCTGCCGCACAGCAGCGTCTCGGGGGGGGCTCCGCGGATCTCTTCCGGTGTGGTTTCGACGCCGGCGAGGTCGGCCAGACCCCTCACGGCTCGAGGCAGGATCCCGGCGGCCTTGAACTTCTCTCGATAGAACGGCGACCGGGCTCCCACCAGGCGGATCGTCCTGCGCAGCGACCCTCGCCGCAGCGCGTTCATGACCGGCAGGGGCATCCGCCGCACCATCGACAGGAGCCTGGCGGGGGACCCCTTTCCGGCGCGCATCACGAGGGAGTTTGCAAGCCGTGCGATCGACATCAGCCGCACACCGCCTTCGTCCCGCTGGAGCGCCGTCCAAAGCAGGAGGAGAGCCGTCGCGAAACCGGGCTGATTCCCCGACAGGCAGGATGTTCCTGGGGCCAGCCGAAATTTCCGAGCGAGGGCGACCCCATCATTCACGAGCCCCGCGGCTGGCACCCGCCTCGCGCCCCCGCCCGGGTAATCTCAGTACTTGACCTGCAGGGCCGCCCCCCATGCCTTGCCATCCGCCAGGGGAACGATAGACACCGGCGAGTTGCGGCGCTCTTTGTTCAAATACACAACCGCCTTCCCCACCGCCGTCCCGATGGCCGCCGCCAGCAGGGCGTCCGACGCCCAGTGCTTGTCTTCATAGATCCGGGCCGCTCCCACTCCCCCAGCCAGGCCGTAGACCAGCGTGCTGACCCACGGATTGTCCGCGTGCTCGGCGATGACCGCGGCCGCCGTGAATGCCTCGGCGGTGTGGAAGGAGGGCATGGAGCCGCTGATGTTGAAGGGACGGTAATCCTGGGAGCCCCGCTCGTCTGCCGGCTGGCTGCGCCCGATCAGGAACTTCATCGGATATACGAGCATCGCGTTGGTGAGGATACTGGCCTCTAGGCCATCTGCAGCCTGCTGCTTCGCCTCCTGGTCGTGGAAGGCCTCGCCCGCCACGTACGAGCCGACCAGTCCCACCGCCGGCGCGATGAGTGCGAAGTTCGTCCAGGCGTTCGCCACTCGGTCCCCTGTGCGGCTCCGGTTGTCTTGCGCGAAGTCCCGGATGTCATGATCCAGCAGCATGGCCCCGCCCGTGGCGGCGGCCACGCCGCCGGCGATGAGCCAGTCCTTGCCGTCCCACCGGAGGGGGGACGTTGCGATATCCCATCCGTCTCCGATGACCTTGCCGGCGTATCTCCACGAAAGAATCTCGTCCGGATCCGAGGATTTCGGCGGCGGGGCCAACGGAGGCAGCGACCCCGGCGGGAGGGTGGCCCGCTCTCCGGCCCCGTAGGAGCGGTCGAAGGTGTAGGTGGCCTCGACGGTTTGCACAAAGTTGGGGCCGCTGTTTCCCACGACAAAATCCCGGTTCTCGTCATATTCGAATCGCGTTCCGAATCGGAAGCTGAGGTTGTCCGAGTATTTGTAGGACAGGTCGCCGGCGACGTAGCGTGAAAACTCTCGAATGGGTTTATTGTAGGGACCCGCGTTCGTCGCGCCGATCCTCGCCAGATCGACCTCCAGGCCTGCCTCGAGGTCCTTGTCGAGCTTGTGCGTCAGGCGGAAGAACAAATCTTGACCCGCCGTGCCTTCAAAGGTGGAGATCACCTGACCGTACCGCTCGTACCCGTCGCGCCAGACACTGTGTGTGAAGTTGATATCCGAGGTGCTGCTGGCCTCGAACCGGAAGGTCGTGTCCGGGGACAGGAACAGGTTCGGCAGGTAGAGTCCGACTGTCGCGACAGGCTTGATGGGGATAATGGGCGAGCCGCAGCAGGTGTCGTCCCATCCGCCATCGATGTAGATCTCGGCGTCCCGGGTGAGGGGTAGGTATTTCCCGATATCGGCCAACCGGATGGCGGCGTCCAGCTCGAACCGGTTGTCCGATTGAAATTTGGGCTCTATGCCCGTGTGATTGCCTTCAAACCACATCCTGGGATAATCGTACCACGCCGGCCCGGGATACCCAGTTCCATCGAAGATGATCGTCCGCGCCAACCCGACCTCCAGCCACTGGAGGGGGACCAGATCCACCCGCCCGCCCGTGATCTTGCTGCGGGGGTAGAATTCCCGCTCGCTCTCCAGCTGGCCGAGAAACAACTGGGCCTTGAGGGGTCCCAGCTCGCGGAATACCCAGGGCAGCGTGAGCTGGTTGGCAGTCTGGAGGCGCACCATGTCCAGGCCCAGGGCATTGTTCGAGAGGAGCATCGAGCCGTGGTACGCGGGGCCCCACCACATGGACTCGCGCCCCACGACAAGCTCGACCGGACCGCCGCGGGCCTTGGCGTACCCTTCGATCAGCTGGCCGCGGTCGGTGTCCCGCCCGATCTGGTACTCCGGCTGGGCGTACGCCGCGAACACGCCGCCCGCCTCCAGCCAGGCGTCACCGGTGACCCGCCCATTCAGCCCCTTATCCAGCCGCTCCCCGTTGCTATTCGCCAAATTGGTCGCTGCATTGCTGGCATAGGCACCGCGGATCTGAAGGTGGTTCAGGGGGTTGATCTCGAACAATCGCGGCGCCTTCCCGTTGATCCCGTAGCCAGTCAGGCCTAGCGCTTTGAGCTCCGGCGAGAATTCGTTCATCAGGTCCAGCAGGATTTCCTGGAGGTCGTACCGGTGGTCGAACTCCGATACCTGATTGTTCTGGATCCGCTGGACGACATCCGCAATGATCAGGGCCATCTCCCGCCTGGACATCGGCTTGATATTCAGGACGACCGGGCCGGTGATCCCGGATAGAACCAGCTTGTGCAAGGCATCGTATGTCCAGTCCCAGTTCTCCGCGAAGCCCGTCCACGGGGTGAGCGGGACATCGCGGATGCTCACGTTGGCGGCCTCTGCCGCGGCGGCGGCCAGCAGCAGGCACGCCGATACGACGGCGGCGGCACCACGCACGAGCCGGGGCACGGGCATCCTGATTCTAGGCGCTGGTCCCAATCGATACCTCAGGTCGGAAGAGGATCTGAACAGCTGCACGCACAGGCTGCCGCAGGAATCCCGGCGGCCTTCCTGCGGCACTGCCTGAGTGGGACAGATCCGGCTCCTCTCGCGCCCCCGCCATGATTTCACTCACAGGGGCGGAAGGGGTCGGTGACAAGACGCTTACCTCAGCAGTCCCGCAATTACACCGAATGGAATGGCGATGTTCCCGACGATGGTTGCCATGTCTTTCCACAAGGTGAACGGGCTGATCTTCGCCTCCGTGGAGAGCGGGACGATGATGGCGTCCCCGGCCTCGACCTTTCGCATCTTGACGAAGCTGGCGATGGCGGTTCCATCCGGCTGGAGGATGTACGACTGCTCGGCGTCCGCCTGGCGCGTGAATCCGCCTACCTTGCCGATGTAGTACTCGATGTTCTCGCCAGGCTTGTAGAAGATCGAGGTGCTGTTGCGCACCGCTCCGATGACCAGGACGGACGACGGCTGGGGGGGGACAAGGAGCACATCCCCATTCTCAAGAGAGATGTCATTAGGTGTTCCCTTGAGCTGCTCGGGTTGCTCCAGGTGAATCGTGATCCGACCAACCGTGATGGCACTTGTGATCGACCTGACCAGCTCCTGCCGCTGCGCGGTGACCGCAGCCTGCGCACCGGCTGCCTCGGGGGTCCCGGCCTCCACCGCGCCCGCCGCCACCGCGGCCGATTCCGCGAGCACCGCCTGCGCCTGGGTTCGGGCGAATCGGTCCACCTGCTCCCGCTCTCTTTGCCGGAGGGCCTCGCGGGTGAACACGGCACCCTTCAGGAACGCATCAGGCAGGAAGCCGCCCGCGCGCTCGATCACGCTGCTCAAAAGCTCTCCCTTGGTGATCGAATACACTCCCGGGCGCCTCACCTCGCCGCTCAGTGTGACCGTCTCGGGACCCAGGACCTCTGACTTCACGCTGATCTTGTCCTGCGGCTCGAGGAGAATATCGTGGGTAGGATCGGGCTTCCCTCCTACGCCCCACAGCTCGTGCAGATTGACGGCAAGCACCTCCCGTGAGAAATCCGGACGAATCCGCACCACCTCCACCCGGTTCTTGTACGCCTCGGGAAGGACCGTCTCCGGCTTGAGGAGATCGCTCAGTCGCATGCCGGGTTTCCACTCGTACTGGCCCGGCGTCCGCACGAACCCTTCCAACGTGACCACATTGCGCAGCAGATCCTGGGCCTGGAACACCGTGACCAGGTCGCCGTCCTGAAGCAATTCCGCCGAACCCGCCCCGACGGCAGTGGCGAAGGGCACATCCAGAATTGTCTTGCCGGACGAGCCTTGCACTCGCTCCACCTGAATGCGATCGAGCTGCGCGGTTGGGAGGGGGCCGCCGGCCATGGCCAACAATGCGCCGACGGTGGTCCCCGGCCGCAGCTCATAGATCCCGGGCCGCTTGACCTCGCCGGCAATTCCCGCCACGGCTCCAATGGGGGGAACGAAAATTGTGTCCCCAGTCTGGAGCGTGGGACCGACGGTACGGATCCCCCGCAGGAGAAAGTCGTACAGGTCCACCTCTCCTACAACCTGGCCATTCCGCGTCACCCGGATCGCCCGGAGGGTTCCCATCTTGGCCGGACCCCCCGCGGCAAAGAGGGCATCCAGCACCGTGGAGAACGGACTCACGTTGTACGTGCCTGGCCTGGCCACCTCGCCAATGACATACACCGCAATGGTCCGCAACTCCCCCAGCGCCAGTCGAATCTCAAAGCCCGAAAAATACCGGGCCATCTTGGTCCGCAGCACCTCCTGAGCCTGCGCCAGGGTGAGCCCGTTGACGGGCACCGAACCCACTCGCGGGACGAACACGGAACCGGTGCGATCCACCATCAGGGTGGTCGAATCGAAGAGCGCGGTGCCAGGGATGTTCCAGACATACAGAATCAGGCTGTCTCCCGGCCCCAGGCGGTAGTCCGAATTCACCGGGAGATTCGACGCCGGAAGCAGCGTCGGCAACATGGCCCGGAAGCTTTCGTACCCGAACTGTGTGAGATCGCGGGAAACAGGAGGATTCCCCGGAGCCGCACGCCGGACGCTCCCGGAAGGGGGGGGCGGCGGCGGCTGAAGGAAGGCCCGTTCCAGCGGGGATCGCGGAGCCGCCTGAGGGGCTAGGAGGGTCGACGTGTCGAAGATGAAGGCGGAAGAGGTCGTGGCCAGATTACCGTTTGCGTTCTTGATGGTCGCGACGATGATATTTTGCCCTTGCACGAGGACAGATTGAGATTGCGCTCCGGCCCCAAGGGTCACCCCTCCCGTCCGAGGAGACTGGGGATTCCACGTGGCCGAATTTGCAGAGACCTGGAATTCCTGCGTCCGATCCGTCCCATTGATGAGCACCTGGAGGGTGTGGAGATCCAGTTCGCCCCGGGGATCTTGGAAGTTGATCGTGACCGTCATATCCTGCCGTGTCACGATCGCGCCGTTGCGAGGCTCAACGATTGTGATGTTGGGGAAGGCCCAGGGCTCCCGGATTGTCCGCGGCGCTACCTGCTGGGGGCCCGTCGTCGGTTCCGTAGTCGGCTCGGTAGTTGGTGTAAGAGCCGTCCCCCCCGACGGGATCTGGGCCATGACGGGGGCCGGAATGCCCATGAGGAGTGCCAGAAACCCCACCAGGAACGCGCGCGCTCGTCTCTGCCAGCCGGTACGCCCAGATTGCCAACGCCGCATCATAGAACCCCTCGCTCGGTCGTCAAGCCACAGTGGCCCCAGAAACCCTCAGGAAATCTCGGCAGACCAATCACACTGACGGAATGGGTAGCCCGCAATCTATCGAAATCATCACTCCGCGTCAATCATCACTTTCAAAACTTTCAAATGGGAGATATCAACGGAACTTTCAGAACTGAGAAATCCGGATGGATTCTGTCGATAAGGCCGGCACGATCGATGACTCAAAAGGTCTTGAGATGCGCGAGGAACGCATCGTAGTTTCGCCGCATTTCCCCCAGGCTGTCTCCCGCGAACTTCTCGATCAACGCCCGGGCCATCTCGAAGGCCACCACCGCCTCCCCCACCACCCCGGCGGCGGGGACCGCGGTGATGTCCGTCCGCTCTACGCCCGCCTTGCTGGCCTCCTTGGTGATCACATCCACCGACGCCAGCGGCTTGAGTTGGGTGGAAATAGGCTTCATGGCGGCTCGGACGACGATCGGCTGCCCGGTGGTCATTCCACCTTCCAGGCCCCCACCAAAGTTCGTCTGGCGGTGAAAGCCTTCGCGCCCACCGCCCGCCCCGGGCGCGGCGTAAAATATCTCATCCTGGACTTCCGAGCCGAATCGGCCCGCCGTTTCAAACCCCAGCCCGATCTCCACACCCTTGATCGCCTGGATGCTCATCAAGGCCTGGGCCAGACGGCCGTCCAGGCGACGATCCCAATGCACATAGCTTCCCAGGCCCACCGGTGGATCCGTCACCAGGACCTCGAACACGCCCCCCAGTGAGGTCCCGCGGGCCCGGGCCTCGTCGATTTTGGCCATGATCTCCCGCGTGGCGACGGGATCGGCGCAACGAAGGGGAGACTCTTCGGCCTGCGAGCGGATGTCGGCCGCCGTGAGGCCCTCCGTCCCCGCCCGGATGCCTCCCATGGCCACCACATGGCTGATGACGTGCATCCCGAATTCCCGGAGGAGGCACTTGCAGACCGCCCCCACTGCCACTCGGGCGGCCGTCTCCCGCGCCGAGGCGCGCTCCAGGACATTGCGGAGGTCCCGATGGTCGTACTTGAGGCCGCCAGCCAGGTCCGCATGGCCGGGCCGAGGACGGGTCATGGGCGGCCGCTCGGCCGCTGCCTGGGCGGCCTCGGCCTCCGCCGCCATGGTGATCTTCCAATTCTCCCAGTCCCGGTTCTGGATCAGCAGGCTGATGGGACTCCCCAGCGTCTTACCGTGGCGGATGCCGCCCAGGATCTGCGCCACGTCCTTCTCGATCTTCATCCGGCCGCCCCGGCCGTACCCGCCCATGCGTCGCGTCAAATCCAGGTTGATATCGGCCGCCTCCACCGGGACGTTCGAGGGCATCCCTTCCAGAATCGCCACCAGGGCCGGGCCGTGGGACTCCCCTGCCGTCAGATACCGGAGCATCTGCATTCCCTCGCTCGCGAGCCCTCTATAGGCCGCGTTTCGTCCTCTCCAAGGACCCCTGCGTCACGCCAGCATGCGCAAGAATGCCAGATCATACCGCGGCAGCCTGCCTCCCAGAAAGGGAAAACGCACCCTGGCGGGTGCGTTTTTCCCTCAGTGAAGCCCTGGTTTTCCCCGGTGGTCAGCTCAGCTTTGTCTCTTCCAGAATCGTCGGCGTGAGGAAGATCAGCAGCTCGATCTTGTCGTTGGGGCCGAGCGTCGTGCTCTTGAAGAGGGACCCCAGTATGGGCACATTGCTCAGCCATGGGACCCGGGACTCCGTCCAGCTGTCGTCGGTTTGCAGGAGGCCGCCGATGACAACCGTGGCGCCGTTGGACACCAGGACGTTGGTTGTGGCCTTCCGGGTGTTGATCGGAAAGACGAAGCCGCCCGAGTAGGTGACTTCGGTGCCCGGGAAGGAGCGCTCCGCCTCCACCTTCATGGAGATCCGGCGGTCGTTGGTGATGTGCGGCGTGACCTTCAGCCGGATAAAGGCGTCCTGGAATGCTACCACCGTCCGGCCGGAGCTGTCGATCGTGGTATACGGCACCTGCTGCCCCTGTTTGACCTCGGCCTCCTGGTTGTCCAGCGTGGTCACCTTAGGGGCCGACAGCGTGCGGACCTTGCCCTCGCTCTCCCCGGCCGAGATCCGGGCCATCAGCGCCAGATTGTTATTGAACAAATTCCCGGCGATGATCCCCAAGCCGGCCGTGGGCGACGAGGCAGGCATCGAGATGGCCAAGGGGATGTCCGCGATGGTGGCCGGGGCTGTCATCGTCGTGCCGACCGAGGACGTAAAGATGCTGATGGGCTGCGCCTGGAGGGCGGACAGCGTCGTGGTTCCCGAAGCTCCCCATTCGATGCCCAGGCTCTGGCTGAAGTTCCAGGTCGCCTCCACCAGCCGCGCCTCGATGAGGACCTGCGGTGTCGGCTGGTCCAGCTCGTGGAGAAGGTTCTTCATTTTCCCGATCGTCCCGGCCGTTTCCTGAATGATCAGCTTGTTCGTCCGGTCGTCCACCACGATGCTCGTGTCGGCCCGCCCGGGGGTCTTGAGAAGGCTCAGGTTCTTGACTACATCCGCGGCCTTGGCATAATTTACCGCGATCACCGCGGTCTGAAGAGGCTCCAGTTGGACTTGGGCCTTGCTTTGCGCCTCCTGCGCCTTGACGGCGGCAAGGCGGGCGTCCTCCTCCCGCTTGCGGGCGTCTTCCCTGGCCTGCTGCTCAGCAGCCAACTTGGCCTGGGAGGCCACCCGGATGATGTTCCCGTCTTCCTCATACCCCAAACCGTTGATCTTCAGGATGACATCCAGAGCCTGCCGCCAGTCCACATTGACCAGGCGCACTGTCACTTTGCCCTTGACATCATCTCCAGCCACGACGTTCTTCTCGCTTACTTCCGCAATGATGCGCAGGAGGTTGTTGATGTCCGCATCCTTGAAATCCATGGAGATGCGCCGGATCTCACCCCGCCCGGATTGGGTTGCCGCCGGTGCGGCGGCTTGCGCCGGGGGCGCCAGGGCCGGAGCCTGCTGGGCGGCCGCGCTGATCGCCGGCGATACCGGAGCGGTCGACGGCGCAACGGGCACATTGGCTTCGGCGGGAACCGGAGGAGCGGCAGCCGGAGGGGTTGCCGCTGGAGGTGCAGGCGCATTGACCTCGGCACTTGCCGTCGGCGCGGCAACGGGAGCCTTGGCTTCGGCGGGGGCCGGCGCCTGGGTCAGCAAGTTCACCGTAATGGCCGATGCGGTTTGCTGTACTTCGTACTTGACCGGCCCCTCGCGCAGGTCCGCCAGTACCCGCACGATCGGCTCCGGCGCTGTCTGAACCTGCGAGGCCTCCAGCCGATTCACGGGCGAGGCGACCTGGCGCAGATCCAGCGTCCGGGCCGCCGCCGGCTCCAGGGCGGCGCCGATCACCTCCACCAACAGGCTCGGCGGGCTCAGGGTCTCGGAGACCCGATAGGTCACCTGACCGCTCGTCCCGATGACGATGCGCTGTCGTCCGCGAATGCTCTGCATGTCGATGCGAGTGACCTTCGCGGAGACGGCTGCCGCAGGTCCCGCGGCCGCCGGGATGGCAGCCGCTCCCGCCGGGGCGGGGGCACTTGGCGCCGCTCCCCCAAGCTCCACCCGGAGCTGATTCTCGGCCGACTTGACCTCGTACGTCAGGGGCTTTTCGAGGTCCAGCACGATCCGGACGACCTTGAGGGGTTGTTCCCGGTACTGCGAAGCGCGCACCGCCTTGACCAGCGGGGGTCGCGCGGAAACCGGCTGGGGAATGGCATTAACGGCATTCGGGATGTCCAGGACGAGCCGCGGAGGATCAGGCAGGGTGAAGGATTCGTACGTCGCAATCGGCCCGTCAGCACTCACCAGGACGGCGAGGGCCCCCGGCGCGGTCTCTTGGACCTCAACCCCCGTGACCTCGATCGGGCCGCGGACAGGCTGCGGTTCCGGCGCAGGCGCAGGCAGGGCCGGTGCGGCGACCGCCGCCGCGGGAGGTGACGGGGCTTCGGGGGCAGGGGGCGCCGGGCTGACCTGCGGAGGCTCAGGGGCGGGCGCCGGGGCGGGGGCGGCTGCCACCGGGGGGGGCGGCGGTTGGACTGCCGCCATTTCGGTGGCGCAGGCTCCCAGCAAGAGTGCCGCTGCAACCAGCACGGGGCCACGCCAGAAAAGACCAGCGGACAACCGCGCGTCCATGCGCTATTCCTCCTTCCTGAGCCGGAGTTCGACCAGGCGGGCCTGTGCTTTAGGCAAAAACGTCTCAGGTTTCACTTCGAAAGTGACAGCATCCGGCGTGATCTTGGTGACCCGAGCATCCTCGCCGATCACGTCGTTGACCCGCAAAACATAGCCCGCGCCATTTGATGCTTCGACCAGCGCGTAAAACCCCTGGCGTCCCCAAATAATACCGGCCAGCTTCAGTTCGTCCACATCCAGGGCCGCCAGCCCCGTCTTGGGCCGCGCCTTCGGACCGGCCTCCTTCGGCTTGATCAACGGCTGGAATGGATCGCGGCGATTGCCGGCGTCGTAGACGAACTCCTTGACCGGCGCGGCCGACGCGGCCGAGGGCGCGGCGGACTTCGCGGCCTCGGGATGACGAGGACGAGCAGGGGCCACACCGGTGGGAGATCCCCCCCCTGAGCATCCGCTCAGCTCCAAGACCGCCAGCATGGCGAGGACGCCGAGGAGACCCAGGCTACTTCTTCTCGGGGGCACCGGCGGACCCTCCCTTTTCGAGGAATGTATATGTGGTCGCCTTGAGGTCGGCGACAATCGTCTTCCCATTTACCAGTTGGCCGGCCGGCAGGGGAGCCACCTTGATATCGGTGACGTTGACGATTCGCTCCAGCTTGCTGACACGATCCAGGAAGGCCCCCAGGGCGTGAAACCCCCCTTGCACCCGGATGTCAATGGGGACCTCCGCATAGAAGCCTTTGCGCGCCGGCGTGCCCGGTCGGAAGAGGAGAAACTCCAGGCCGCTCTCCTGCCCCAGGGTGTTCACCTTCGTCAGCAGGGATGGGATGTCCTTTTCCTCAGGCAGCTTGACCAGGGCGACATCCAGATTCTCCTGAAGGCTTTTGAGCTCGGCCTCCAGCTTGGTCCGATTGGCCGCGACCGCCTGCTTCTGGCTGAGGTCGGCTTGCAGTTTCTGCAGCTGAAACTCGAGCTTTCCCATCTCGTCCCACAAGGGAAAGATGAGGAAGTAGGCATAGGCTGCAATGATGCCGATGACTGTCACGCAGGCCAGCATGTACAGCTGCTTTTTGGGAACGTTGGCGAAATAGCTGCGCACGTCCAGGGCCATGCATGCCTCCCAGGCTAGCCCTTCTTCTCCTTGACTTCCATCGTGATGCTGAACCGCTCAACCGGCACCTGCTGGACCGCAGTCTTTTCGGAGATCACCAGATCGACGTTCGAAAGGACGGTGTCCTCCCTGCTCAGATTGGTCATGAAATTGGCGACGCCGAAGTTGGAGAACGCGATGCCGGAGAGGTCCATCCGCTTCCCGGTTCGACTCAAACTGGTCAGCCAGACTTCGTTGGGAAGTGCCTTGCTCACCCCGTCCAGCAGCCGCACCGGGCCCTCCTGGGCCGCCACCAGCTTATCGATGATGTTGATCTTCTCCTCCAGGAGCTTCTTGTCCTCCCGGAAGTGCTCCACCTGCTTGGCCAGCTCGTCGAAGCGCTTCAATTGCGTCTGTGTCTGCTGGATCTTGGCATGAAGATCCCCCAGGGTCCCGCTCAACCAATACCACCCATAGCCCATCGCCAGGATGACGACCACGGCGCCGACCCCGATCAGCACCGACGTGCCCTTGACCGGGGTCCTCCGCCTCCGTTCCTCACGCGGGAGAAGATTGATCTTGATCATGTCACTTGTCCCCCGCCTGCCGCAGGGCCAATCCTACGCTCACGGCCAGCTGCGGAGCGATGATCTCCAGATATTCCGGATCGAATTTCTTGGGATCGGCTTTGATCTTCCGGAGGGGATTCGATACCTCAAATGGCATCTCGAGGTTCTCTGACAGGTATTCCACAAGGCCGGGGAGCCTGGCGGAGCCGCCGCTCAGGATGACCCGGTGAATCGTATCGCTGTGCGATGAGGAGCGGAAGAAATCAAAGGAGCGCCGGATCTCCCCCGCAACCTCGGCATTCACCATATCGATCGCCGGCTGCGCGTCGGCAAACGTGCGGCCCTCTACCTCCCCCCCCAGCTTCAGCGTTTCGGCCTGCTCGTAGCTCAGGCCGAGCATTTTCTGAATGGACTCGGTATAGCGGTTCCCTCCCAGCGGGGAATCCCGGGTGAACTCCGACAGCCCCCCCTGGAGAATGTTGATGTTCATCACGGCCGCGCCCAGGTTCACCAGGCCGACAACCTGCTCGCGCTCCACCTCGTACGCGAGCTCGAAGGCGTTTTCCAGGGCAAAGGCATCCACGTCCACCACCACGGCGTTGAGGCCCGCGGTCGAAATGATGGACAAGTAGTCGTTGATGATGTCCTTCTTCACGGCCACCAAGAGCACGTCCAGATCGTTGGCATTCGGGTCCGTGCTCTCCAACACCTGGAAGTCCAAATTGACATCCTCAATGGCGTATGGAACGTACTGCTCGGCCTCCCAGGGAATGGCATCCTCCAGTTCCTGGGGCTTCATTTTGGCCACTTTGATCTTCTTCACGATCACCGAGTGACCCGAGACGGCGACGACCACATCTTTCGTCTTGATCTGATTCTCGGTGAAAATCTGCTGGATGGCCGAGATCACCGTACCGGAGTCCATGATGACCCCATCCACGATGGTCTCCGGATGGAGGGAAGAGACGCCCAGGCGCACCAGCTCGCATCCACCTCGGGTCCGTTTCAGCTGAACGGCCTTGACGGAGCTGGCACCTATGTCCAGCCCAACCGCCTCCCTCTTCCGACTCATGGTAAACATCTTGGAATCCTTTGCTGAGAAGAAGTTAGGCTTGTTGGCTTATTTTTATACACTGGCTTTTAGCCACAACATATTGATTTGTCAAGAACAAAATGAATTTTCCATTAGGTGTCACCGACCACCACAAGGATTTGCGATGGTACTCGACCCTTATGCTACATATGGTTGTGGCTGATCAATGATTGATCTCGGCTCTTCGCCAGGAATCGGCGCTTCGTCAATCGGTTCTGCTGTTGAGTAGTCACATCTCGAGTTCCGTTCGAACCGCTGGTCGATTGCGTTACCGGGCCGCCTACATGTGATCGGCGCGCCTCGGTCCGGTATCGGGATTGAGTTGGCACACAAAGCGGGCAAGGAAGACGCACCCGATGTCGATAAGAGCAATACCCATGCCAACATACGAAGGACGCCTCTTTCTCAGTTGAAAACGCTCAGAGAGCGGCTGTTGAATAGAACAGCTTGCAGATCCCGCCATCCCGCGAGGGGGCGACTTCCGGCACTTCAGGCGCCTGCAGAGGCCGTGTCCCCTTTCTCCTTCGGCCGCCTTTTCGCTCTTTGCCGCTCATACGGGCCCCATGGAAAGATAGAGAAGCTGATTGGTCGATGCTGCGTCCAGGGCGCCTCGGGCCCCCGCCTCTTTCTTGGTTTCAATTAGCGAGATGTCCAAAGAGATCCTTATCTACTCGAAATCATACGGTGGAAACAGGAGGGCTGGATTGATTAGCGGAAAATTGATCGGCAGGAGAGATATGTTCCCAACGGTCCTTCATGGCCGCCTGCGAGAGACCACACCAGGCTATCCGTCACTCCGAGAGAGGCTGTCAGTGTGTCAGAATTTGACGAGTGATGGCTGACGTATCGCCAGACATCAAACGAGGCACGGTGCCGGAATCCGAGCGGATCAATTCTGGCCTCCTCGACCCGATCACCCAAAGGCAGCTCATCTTAGGGAACGACTTCGTGCCAGCTTCCTCGCACGATGTTGTATCTGGCGAAGGTGCACACGTGCTGCCGGAACATGGCCTCGTCGAAGTGGAACTGGGAGCCATCCTCCGCGTAGAGAGTGCGCCCCACCACCGATCCGTAGATCTGGGCCTTCTCCCCCAGCCAGATGTCCGTGTTCTTGCCGTACAGACTGCCAAAGAGGAGAAGGTTGTTCCCAGCAACGAATCTTGCGCTCGAACTCGTCCAATCTCCGGCGCTCATCGTCACGATCCGCAATTGTGTTCCGGGGTGTCCTCCCACCGTCACGCGATCCCCGATGGTTGTATTCCCCTTCACGTAGATCGTCACGGGACCCTCGCCGACCGCCAAGGTCGACTCCTTTTCGAAATTCAACGTGTTCACATAGACTGTCACCGGCCCGCTGTCGATCTTCAGAACGCCGTCTTCCCCCACCGACAGGGTATCGAAGGAGTAGGTGCCCGCGCTCAGGGTATATGACTTGTCCTCGGGCACGCTAAGATCTCCCGTGTGCGCGGGCGGGCTCGGAATCACATCCGGAAACTGCTCGCCGATGTCATCCGGACCTTCGGCGACGTCGGAGGCTTGGCTCCCTGTGATGCGAGCGCCCACCCCCTTGAGGATATCGTCGCCGGCCTGGACGTTACCCTTGACGCTGGCATTCCAGCCAAGCTTCACATCGCCGTTCCCGCCGAGTCCGCCGTTCTCGCCGCTCTTTGACGCGCCGGGGTACGCTTCCACGCTGGAGTCGAAGCTGTCCGTCCCGCTGCCGGCATCGAGCCAGAGCTCGCTGTCGGTCCGGTCGCGGTCGAAGACCTTCCTGTGACCTGAAACGATTTGGTTTGGAATGGTGGCGAAGGCCGCCCACCGGAACGGATAGGAGAGCTGATCCAGCCGCACCCGAACCTGGGCCTGGGTCTGGCCTCCCCGGACCAGCAACGTGCCCGTGGAGACGACATTGCGCGCACTCGTCGAGCCGCAGCCAGCGGAGGCGTCAGCCGTCACTTGGTAGCTGCCGCCCCCCAAGGCAGCCGTGAGTGTGCCGCTGTATGTTGGATTGCTGTTCAGCACGGCGATGGCCCGATGGATTCCGGCATTCGCCAGGTAAAACGCCTGCGTGCCAGCCCGCTCGTTGAGAGCGATCTGGCCCTCCGTCGAGGAGATGGTGAGAAACGTCGTGCCAGCCAAGAGCAGGGCCGCCATGACCAGCATGACGATGACAAGCGCGGCCCCCCGAGGGGGGCTACTGGTTCCGGAGACACACATCGGCAGTGAGGGTGTAGAATTCCGGGGCCAGGCCGGGCCGGGCATCCCGGGTCCTGAGGGTGATCGCGATCCGACGAACCTGGCGCAACTCCCAGGATGTCAATTGGGCGATGGCCCGCGGCAAGTGCTCCCGGGCCGGCGGACACGCATTGGTCGACAGGGTGACCGGCGTGAGGATGTTGTTCGAGACGTCGTAGTAGGTGAAGGTCAACAGATCCACGGACTCGGCCAGAGGCTGGGCCCCGGCACCGGCGGCAAAGGCCTTGTCGGTCGGGTTCCAATTCTCCTGCTTCCTGCGGAGCGTCGTCTGGCTGAGATCGTACGTGATCTGGACGCTCTTCTCGACGGCCGGATTCGCGTGGCGGTCGCTGTCGTAGGCGATGAAGGATAGGCAATCGACCATCGCGGACCGCAGGGCGCCCCGTGGATGGATGGCCACGTGCGACAGGGCATCCTCCGGATCGTAGCCGGCCATGCGGATTTCCCGCACCATCCGCCCCAGGCCGATGCGCGCATTCTGCTGCAGATCGGCCTTCAGCTCTCCCCGAATCATGGTGCTGTGCATGGTCGTATAGAGCCCATAGACCCCGGTGATCACGAGGGAGAAGAGGGCGGCGCTGATGAGCGTCTCCAGCAGGGAGAAGCCCCGCGCCGTTTGCCGGCAGATCCACCCGTCAGTCCGTCCGGGCCACATGCGTCACCAGGCTCACTGAGCGCGAGCTCGATCGGTCCCACCTGACCGTCACCGTCAACCGCCGGAGATCTGTCGGGCAGGGCGTCGCCGTATTCGTCGTGCCGTCGGCATTGACGCATACGACGGCGATGCTGCCGCTTCCGTTCGGCAGGCCTTGCCCGGGGCTCTGGGCCGCAGTCCCCGATAGATCGCACGCCCATTTCATCTTGGCGTAATCCGGATGGGACGGATCCACCGTCACGGGACAGCCATTGCCCGGGGCAATCGCGGTCGTCGTGAAGCTGTCGTACCGAGAGATCAGCGTGTCAAACGGCTCGGTCCGGATCACATCGAGCATCGCCTGGGCTAAAGCGGTTGCCTTCGTCGTGTGTCCACCGCTGACAATGGATCGGAGGGCGGAGGGGAACATCCCGGCCACCCCCAAGAGCGCAAATGCCAGGATCGTGACCGCGAAGAGCAGCTCGACCAGCGTAAGGCCGGCGGCCAGAGGCCGAGACGCGGGAGGTGCCATCAGCACGAGCCCTCGCAAATCCGAACTCGACCGGTGGAGGCCACCACAACCTTGTATTGGCCGAGTAGGTTCCTGAGAGTAAACGTACACATCGGGCTTCCCGTACCGTCGGCCTGGAAAACCGGAGTGTTGTTGGCCGTCAGGGTGACATTCTCCGGAAGCTGGGTCGCCGCCCCGGTCAGGCTCACCCAGCGAGGGGACGAGATCGTCCCCTCGTCCCGCTCGACACTGTAGGTCCCGGCCGGAACGGGGATTGCACACCGCGTCACGCACACCCGGAATCGCTTCCGGGTGCCGACTGCCTGTTGGCGTGCCAGCCGCAGGTCCCCCGCCAGCTGCCAGGCGGCGCCGCGGACGCGGGAGCGCAGGACCACCGGGCTCATGCCCGGGATCGCAATGGCCGCCAAAATCATGACCGTCACGAGCAGGGTGATCAGCTCGACCACGGTGACACCGCGGCACCGGCTCGTGTACGGCACCCGCTTCTGCACAGATCTCGCTCTGCTCATGCGCCCGGAATGGATTCACGCGAGGACAGGATCGGTGTCCCGATGGAACGAGAACACCAGGAAGCGCACCGTGGGGAATGTCGGCGACAGCGGCGTCCGCCCCGGCCAGCCTGCAGTGTTGACCGCATGCTGGCCAGCCGGGGGTACGGTCGCAACCGGCCGGCGCATCGAAATCGGGGAGGCCTGCAACTCGAAGACTGTCTGCGTCAGGAGCGGCAGTCCCCGATGCGATCCAGGGAAGCGTGCGTCAGTCGCACATGATCGATGCGAAGCTGCCTCGAGACGTTTCAGATGGCTCACCCCGGTCCCCGGGGTGAGCCATCACCGCACGGCTACTGGAGGGCTGACCGCAGCTCGGAAACGAATCGCCCCACCTCGGCCGCAAGGTGGGGAGAAGCCCCCGACGCCTCGATCCGGGCCACAACGGCGGAACCGACGATCACCGCGTCAGCCAATGCGGCCACTGCCGCGGCCTGGTCCGGCCGGGAGATCCCGAAGCCGACGGCCACCGGCAGCGCCGATGCCGCCCGGACCCGGGCGATTCCCGCCGCCAAGTCTTCCGGCAGGCTGTCCCGGACCCCGGTCACTCCGCGGAGGGAAACATAGTATATATACCCGCGGCTCCAGGTTTTGATCAAGGAGATTCGCCGCTCGGGACTGGTCGGGGCCACCAGCAGGACCGGATCGATCCCGGCCCGGTCCAGGGCAGGGAGGAAATCTCCCATCTCTTCGGGAGGGCAGTCGGACAGGATCAAGCCGTCCAACCCCGCGTCGCGCGCTGCCTGCGGAAAGCGGTCCAGACCGAATCGATGGATGGGGTTCAGGTAGCTCATGAGGACCAGGGGCACCTCGGAACGCCGGCGGATGGCTGCCACGCATTCGAGGATGCGAGGCAGCGTCGTCCCGGCCGAGAGGGCTCGCTGATACGCCCGCTGGTTCACCACGCCGTCCGCCAGCGGATCGGAGAAGGGGACACCGATTTCCACCACGTCCGCCCCTCGCGCCGCGAATTCCTGCACCAGGGCGGCCGTGACCTCCAGCGAGGGGTCGCCCGCGGCCAGAAACGGAATCAGTCCCTTTCGCCCTTGGGCCCGCAGGGCGGCGAAGGCACGGTCGATCCGGTTCTGACTCACGCGCCACCTCCCGGGCCCAGACCCAGGGCCTCCGCCGCCACCTCCACATCCTTGTCGCCCCGGCCGGAGAGGTTCAAAATCACCAGGCGGTCCTCCCCCAGCGCCGACGCCATCTGCCGGAGGTAGGCGACGGCATGGGCCGACTCCAGTGCCGGGATGATCCCCTCCGTCTCGCACAGCAGCCGGAATCCGTCCAGCGCCTCGGCATCCGTAACGGCGGCATACTCGATACGCCCTCGGTCGTGGTAGAAGGCGTGCTCCGGACCGACCCCCGAATAGTCCAGACCGGCGGAGATGGAATGGGTTACGCGAATCTGCCCGTCCGCGTCCTGGAGCACGTAGCTGCGGGTGCCGTGCAGGACGCCCACGGTCCGCTCGGCGAATCGCGCCGCGTGCCGTCCGGAGGCGATTCCCAGCCCCCCGGCCTCCACGCCGATCATCCGAACGTCCGCGTCGTCCAAGAACGCATGGAACAGGCCCAAGGAGTTGCTGCCGCCGCCCACGCAGGCGACCAGGCAGTCCGGCATCCGGCCTTCCGCCTCGAGGATCTGGCGGCGGGCCTCCTGGCCGATGACGGCCTGGAAGTCCCGAACCATGCGGGGGTACGGGTCCGCTCCCAACACCGAACCCAGGACGTAATGGGTGGTGTCCACGTGGGTGACCCAGTCCCGCATGGCCTCGTTGATGGCATCCTTGAGGGTCCGGCTGCCCGAGTCCACCGGGCTCACCTTGGCGCCCAGTAGGCGCATGCGCACCACGTTGAGGGCCTGGCGCCGCATGTCCTCGGTGCCCATGTAGACCTCGCACGCGAGCCCGCAGAGGGCGGCCACCGTAGCGGTGGCGACCCCATGCTGCCCCGCCCCGGTCTCGGCGATGACCCGCCGCTTGCCCATGCGGCGAGCCAACAAGATCTGCCCGACGGTGTTGTTGATCTTATGCGCCCCCGTATGGCAGAGGTCTTCCCGCTTGAGGTAGATGCGCGGGCCCCCCAGCCGCTGGCTGAGCCGGCGCGCATGGTACAGCGGGGTGGGACGCCCGACATACTGGCGCAGCGTCTCGGCCACCTCTTCCCGGAACGCCGGATCCTGCCTAGCCGCGTCATACTGCTCAGCCAGCTCCTCCAGGGCCGCCATGAGCGTCTCGGGAACGTACCGGCCTCCGAAGGGCCCGAAGTGCCCCAGGCCATCCGGCACCTGGCACAGACACTGCTCACCGGTGTGCGTCTGCGGACCGGACATTGGCAATGAACTCCCTCACTTTCTGGTGATCCTTGCGCCCCGGGCTGTGCTCCACCCCGCTGCTGACATCCACCCCGTAGGGACAGACCAGGCGCACCGCCTCGCCCACGGTTTCGGGAGTCAGCCCGCCGGCAAGAATGATGGGGGTCGGCCCCTTGGCTTGCCGGGCCAGCTCCCATGAGATCGTCACTCCCGTCCCCCCCCAGCGTCCTTCCACGAACGCATCCAGCAGGAAGGCGTCGGCCGGGTAGGATCGCAGCGGCGCCAGGCTCTCCTCGCCGCGCACCCGGAGGGCCCTGATGACCTTCAGGGGCAGCGCCCGGCTAAAGGCCTCGGGCTCATCCCCGTGAAGCTGCACCGCCTGGAGGCGACACTGTCCGGAGATCGCCAGCACCTCCTCCAGCGGCTGGTTCGCGAATACACCCACCGCGGCTACGAAAGGGGGAAGACGACGCGTGATCTCGGCCGCCAGGGCGGCCGGAACCTGCCGCGGCGTGCCGGGGACGAACACGAATCCCAGCGCGTCGGCGCCGGCCGCGACGGCGGCCGCCGCATCCTGCTCCGAGGTGATCCCGCAGATCTTGACCCGCGTCATGCCGTTCCCATCAACAGCCGGAGGGCCTGGCCCACGTCCCAGTGGCGGAGCAGCCCCTCCCCCACCAGCACGGCGTCCACGCCGGCGGCGGCCAACCGCGCCGCGTCGCCCGGCTCCGCGATCCCGCTCTCGCTGACGCAGATCACGTCCGGGGGGAGCGACGGCAGCAGCCCGAATGTGGTCTCCAGCGAGACCGTGAAGGTCGTGAGGTCCCGATTGTTGATGCCAATCAGTCCTGCCCTGCTGTGCAGCGCCGTCTCCACCTCTTCCCCGGTGTGCACCTCCACCAGGGCCGCCAGACCCAGCTCGCCGGCCAGGCCGAGGAGATCCGAAAGCAGCCCGGGCGACAGCGCGGCCACGATCAAGAGGACGGCATCCGCGCCCGCCTCCCGGGCCTCCCAAACCTGGTAGGCGTCCAAGTGAAAATCCTTGCGGAGGATCGGCAGCGGCACGGCGCTGCGGACCGCGGTCAGATGCGCCAGGCTCCCCTGGAAGAACGGCGCGTCGGTCAGGACCGAGATCGCGTGGGCGCCGGCCTCCGCGTAGCGCTGCGCCAGGGCCGGGGGCGAGAAGTCGGCCCGGATCACCCCCTTGGAGGGCGAGGCCTTTTTGATCTCGGCGATGATCCGCATCGGCCCCGCGCGCCGCCCCTCCCTGCCTGCCGGTCGCCGCACCCCTCCCAGGAAATCGCGGGGCGGTCGCCGATCGCGACAGCGCGCGCGGAGCTCGGCCAGGGGGAGGCGGGCGCGCCGGTCTGCCATATCCGCCCGGGTCCGCCACAGGATCTCCTCCAGGATGCTCATCGTCCCTCTGGGCGCTCGCGCTTATCCCTGGCAGAACTCGACCAGCCGCGCCAGCTTCTCTCGCGCCGCCCCCCCGTCGATGGACTGTCCTGCCAGCACGATTCCCTCGGCGATGTCCTTGGCCCGGCCGCCGGCCGCGATGGCCGCCCCGGCGTTCAGGAGCACGATGTCCCGCTTGGCGCCCCGCTCCCCGTCCAGGATTTTTCGAATGATCTCCGCATTGTCGGCGGCACTCCCGCCTCGCAGATCGGCCAGGCTCGCCCGCGGCAGGCCGAAGTCCTCGGGGCGGACGGTGTACGCATGGATGCGGCTTTCCCGGACCTCCGCCACGCGGCTCGGTCCGGTCGTCGAGAGCTCGTCCAGTCCATCCTCGCCGTGGACCACGAAGGCGCGCACCGTCCCCAGCTCCTTGAGGACGAGGGCCATGGACTCGGTGAGCCGGCCGTCGTACACGCCGATCACCTGCGCCGACGCCTTGGCGGGATTGGTCAGGGGCCCCAGGATGTTGAACACCGTGCGGATGCGGATTTCCCGTCGGGCCAGCATGACGAACTTCATGGCTTTGTGCAGGAGGGGGGCAAAACAGAATCCGATCCCGACCTCGTCGATGCACCGGCCCACCTGCTCGGGCGGCAGGTCCAAGCGCACCCCCAGCGCCTCCACTACGTCCGCGCTGCCGCACAGGCTGCTGACCGAGCGGTTGCCGTGCTTGGCCACGGGGATGCCGGCCCCGGCCACGACGAACGCCGTGGCTGTGGAGACGTTGAAGGTCCCCGTGGCGTCACCCCCGGTGCCGCAGGTGTCCACCAGCATTTCCCGGCCCGTATCGGAGAGGGATGTCTGGACGCGGCCGCGGGTCCTCACGGCGGAAACCTTCTCCCGCATCACCCGCGCGAAGCCGATCAGCTCCTCCACCGTCTCGCCCTTCATTCGGAGCGCGGTCAGGAACGCGGCGATCTGCGCGTCGGTGGCCTGCCCGGACATGATGGCATCCATCACGCTGAAAGCCTCATCCCGGGTCAGGTCCTGGCGGTCCACCACCTTGTGAATTGCCTCGACGATCATGGGGTCCCCTCCCCTTCCGGCATGGGTCGGCTCAGGAAGTTTCGCAGCAGCGTCTTCCCCACCTGCGTGAGGATCGATTCGGGATGGAACTGCACCCCCTCGACCGGGTACCGCCTGTGCCGCACGCCCATGATCTCCCCCTCGGCTGTCTCCGCCGAGATCTCCAGGCACTCGGGCAGGCTCTCCCGCTCGATCAGCAGCGAGTGATAGCGCGTCGCCTCGAAGGGATTCGGCAGGCCGGCGAAGAGGCTCTGCCCATCGTGCCGGATGGGGGAGGTTTTCCCGTGCATCAGGCGGGCGGCGCGGACGATCCGGCCGCCGTAGGCGGCCCCGATACACTGGTGTCCCAGGCAGACACCCAAAAGCGGGATGTTGGCACCGAAGGCTTGGATCAGGTCGCAGCAGACCCCGGCCTCGTTGGGGGTGCAGGGGCCGGGGGACAGGACAATCCGCTCGGGTCGCAGGGCCCGGACGTCCTCCACGGTGAGCCGGTCGTTCCGATGAACCTCGACGACCGCCCCCAGCTCCCGCAGATACTGAACCAGGTTGTACGTGAACGAATCGTAGTTGTCGATCATCAGGATCATGGCTGTAACCCGTCCGCCGCTTCGGGAGTCCCTGGCCGCCCCGCGCACGGTCGTTGAATCTTTCGCCCTTTGCCTCCCGCCCTCCGCTCCGTTCGCCAATCGCTGACCGCTGACGGCTGATTGCTGACCGCTGCTCTCTCCCTCAGTCCAGGCCGGCCTCCGCCAGCTCGATGGCCCGCAGCATCGCGCCCGCCTTGTTCATGGTTTCTTGGTATTCCCGCTCCGGCTCCGAGTCCGCCACGATCCCGGCCCCCACCTGGATGGTGGCCACCCCCCGGTGGAAGAGCACCGTCCGGATGGTGATGCAGGTATCCAGGTTTCCGGAGAAGCTCACGTACCCCACGGCGCCGGCATAGGGGCCCCGGCGGGACGGCTCCAACTCCTCGAGGATTTCCATGGCCCGAACTTTGGGCGCCCCGGTGACCGTCCCCGCGGGGAAACAGGCCCGCAGGACATCCAGCGCATCGTGTCCCGTCTCGAGGTGGCCGCGTACGTGCGAGACGATATGCATCACGTGCGAGTACCGCTCGATGGTCATGAGGTCCACCACCTCGACGCTGCCCGCCTTTGCGATCTTCCCCACATCGTTCCGCCCCAGATCCACCAGCATGATGTGCTCCGCCCGCTCCTTGGGGTCCGCCAAAAGATCCTCGGCGAGCCGGCGATCCTCCGCCTCCGTTGCGCCGCGCGGCCGCGTCCCGGCGATGGGACGGAGGTCGATCCGCTTGCCCTCCAGCCTGACCAGCATCTCCGGCGAGCTGCCGGCGATCCTGAGATCTCCCAGGCGGAGGTAGAACATGTAGGGCGACGGGTTCACCACCCGCAGGGCCCGGTAGACGTCGAAGGGATCCGCTCCCGTACGAACCGTGAGGCGTTGGGACAGGACCGCTTGGATAATGTCTCCGGCCTCCACGTAGGCCTTGGTCCGCTTCACCGCCCGGCAGAAGCCCTCCCGCGTGAACGTGGAGTCGGGTTCCCCCGCCACCCGCTTCCAGCCCTGCCCCAGGGGGGCCCCGACTGGCCGTCGCAGGGCGGCGATGATGGCATCGATCTTCCGCTGCGACTCCCGGTAGGTTCGCTCGACCCCTTCCGGGCTGCGGTCCTGGATGAAGGCGTTGGAGACGACGGTGATCCGGTGGGTGACATTGTCGAAGATCAGCAGGGTGTCCGTCAGCAGAAACAGCGCGTCGGGCAGCTCCAGGTCGTCGCGGGCCGAGCTGGGCAGCCGCTCCAGATGACGGACGGTGTCGTATCCCAGGAAGCCCACCAGCCCGCCGGTAAAGCGCGGAAGGCCCGGGACCGCGACCGCCCGATATCCCTCCAGCAGGCGGGCCAGGGCCGCGAACGGGTCATGGACATCGGAGAGAATCTCGCATCCCCCGTCCCGCAGCAGCTCGATCCGCTCCCCTTTGGCGCGGAGGACCACACTGGGGTTGCTCCCCAGAAAGCTGTAGCGGCCCCACTGCTCGCCCCCTTCCACACTCTCCAAGAGGAAAGCGTAGTTGCCGCTGTCGATCTTGCGGAATGCGGACACCGGCGTTTCCATGTCCGCCAGGATTTGGCGGGTCACGGGGATGAGGTTGCCCTCCTGCGCCAGCTCTCGGAAACGGTCCAGGTCTGGAATGTACACGGCGCCACCTCGCAACGGGTAGGTCCCCGGCAGCCCCGCGGGGTGTGGCGGGGACGCTAGCACGGGGAGACATACAGGGTCAAGCGGACGTTGACAGAGCAGGAGACTACGCGCCGGCGGTCACCAGCGATGCGAGAGGATCAATCCCGGGCAAGCATGCAGGGTGCGAATCATGGCGCTCAACGGCCGATCCGGGAAGACCTACGACAGGTGTTGATCGATCTTCCCCTTGATGGTGCTCTTCGGGTGGGCCCCGACGATCTGGTCGACGCGGACCCCGTCCCACAGGAAGAGCAGCGTCGGAATGCTCCGGATGCCAAACCGCGCCGCGGTCTGGCGGTTCTCGTCCACGTTCAGCTTGCCGACGGCCAGGCGGCCCTTGTACTCGCCGGCCAGCTCTTCCAGGACGGGCGCGACCATGCGGCACGGACCGCACCATTCCGCCCAGAAATCGACCAGGACCAGAGGTTGGACCTTCACCTGGGCTTCGAAATTCGCATCGGTGAGCGTCAGAATATCCTCGTGTGCCATGCGTCCCTCGGGGTTGGAAGAGAGGTGAAATGTTCGGAAGGAGTGTAAGAATTTCGCCATGACCTGTCAAGCGCTTTGTGGCCACCCGCGGCCGCGCTTTGGCTGCAGCATCCCCATGGAGCCGCGATATGCAAGTCCGGCTTCTCCAATTCTTGGCACGGTGTGCGTCCGGCCGGGGCCAACTGAAGGATTGCTGAACGGGGAAGGCTCGTATATGATCGGCTCAGATCTTTGCCCGCCAGCCTGGCATTTGGGGGTGGATACCCGTCATGACGCTTGACGGTGCGGCCCAGCGCGAATGGATGCGACAGTGGAAAGAGGCGGGGCCCGCCCTGGCCGCCCAGCGGCGCAGGGAGCTCGCGCATCTCAGCGATGAGCGTGCCCTGGCCGCCAGCGAGGCCCTCCTCTCGCTCGCCACCCTGTCGCCCTCCAGCCCAGGGCGCCGCCGCTGGTCCGGCCTCGTCGACCAGCAGGCCCTCTTCCACCGGCGCGCCCCCTCATGAATCCCATCTTTGCCGCCGCCCTGGAGGTTCAGACCTTCTGCCAAAGCCGGGGGTTTCGCTTCTGCTTCATTGGCGGCCTGGCTCTCCAGCGCTGGGGAGAGCCCCGCCTCACGCAGGACGTGGATCTCACAGTCCTCAGCGGCTTCGGGCGGGAGGCCGAGTTCGCGGAGGACTTTCTGTCGACGTTTGCGTCCCGCATTCCGGACGCCCGCGAGTTTGCCCTGCGGCATCGTGTCCTGCTCTTGCTGAGCCAGGGCGGGATCCCGCTCGACATTGCCCTGGGGGCCATGCCGTTCGAGGAACGAGCCGTGGCTCGCGCCTCGCCTTTCGCCGTGGCGGACGGCGTTGCGCTGATAACCTGTAGTGCCGAGGACCTTGTCGTGTTCAAAGCCTTCGCGGGTCGTGCACAAGATTGGATCGACATCGAAGGCATCGTCCTCCGTCAGTCCCGATCGCTCAAACGAGAACTCATCTGGCAGGAGCTGATTCCCCTTCTGGAGCTCAAGGAGGACCAGCAGACGGGCCCGCGGCTCCAGAGCCTCCTCGACCGCCCCGGCGGCTGAGTTCCGCCGCGAGATTCCCTCGATCGATTTCCCGAGGGCGGCGTCTTGCCTCTTTCCTCATGCACGCAGTCCTCCCTTCTCCGGGGGGACATGGACCCTGGGGACCTCGGCGAAGTCCGCCATGCCATCCGCCATGTACAGGTAGGTGGTGTCCGCGGCATTGGAGAACGCCGCGTGGTTCCCCCGAGGGTCCATGGCGAGGATGCTCACCCGGCCGAAGTAGGGGTCCTCCAGTTGCTCGAGGTCCCGCAGGGCCTGCGTCCCGGCCTCGACCAGCGACCGTCCCATGCGCAGGGACATGACCACGCTGTGGCCCGTGCAGCAGCGGATGACCATTTCCCCCCGCCCCGTGCATGCGGCCGCCCCGAACCGGTTATCGGCATAGTTGCCCGCGCCGATCACCGGCGAATCGCCCAGGCGTCCGGGATACTTCCAGGCCCAGCCGCTGGTGCTGACCCCCACCGCCAGGTTCCCCTGCGCGTCCTGCGCAATGACATTCACCGTCTCATTCGGCCGCTCGGGGTCGGCTGCCAGCTTCGCCAGCCGGCGCATCTGCGCGAGATAAGCCGTCCGCTCTCCGTACACCGAGGGCAGCGTCCGGTCGAAGAGCTCCCGCCACATGCGTTCCGCCTCGGGCGTCAAGAGGTCTTTCTCCGGAAACCCCATCTCCCGGGCGAAGCGCTCGGCGCCACCGCCGGCCAGCATCACGTGGGGAAGCTCCTCCATGACCCGGCGCGCCAGGGTGATGGCGTGCTCGACACGCCTGACGGCACCCACCGCGCCCGCCCGCAGGCTCCGCCCATCCATCAGGCTGGCGTCCAGCTCCACCTCGCCCAGCAGGTTGGGAAGGCCCGAATAGCCGACCGTGTGATCCTCGGGGTTGCTTTCCACCGGCCGGATGCCGGCCTCCACGGCGTCCACGGCCGAGCCGCCGGCCCTCAGAACCCGCATCGCGTCGGCGATGCCCACCCGTCCATTAGCGCTGGCAATGACAATCATCCCTACTCTCCCACGTGTCGGCTTCGGACGAAGCCCTGTTCCTCGGAATCAAGCCATGGCAAACGCAGGCACGCTAGCGAAATGCCCGAGCGTTGTCAACTCCACCCGACCTCTTTGGACCTCTTTGGGCCGATTGACCCGACGGAGCCACCGTGTTACGCTCTGTTGCCATGGAAGGACAGCCGCCACTGGCGCCCCCCGACACGCTGCAGGCCGTCCAGGAGGCCATAGGATACCGCTTTCGGGATCCCGCGCTGCTCGCCACGGCCCTTCCCCGGCCGGGCGCCCCTCTCGCCCCCTCCGCAGCCAGAGCGCGTCATCGGCTCCAGTTCCTGGGGGACGCCGCCTGGAACTTCTCGATCACCCGAACCATGTTGCGGACGCGGCCGCTCACCGAGGTGGGAATGCTCACCCGCCTGCGGGCCGGATGGTCCAGCAGTGCCGGCCTGGCCGATCTGGCCAAGCGGCTCAAGCTGCCGCTGGGTGAGAACATAACCGGGAGCCCTCCCAGCAACCGGGTCTGGGCGGAGGCGCTGGAAGCGGTACTGGGTGCCGTGGTGGAAGACGGAGGGGCCGAGGCCATCCAGGCGCTGGCCGAGCGGGTGCTGGCGGAGGCGGGCGAGGCCACCCCGCCATCCTTGGACGCCAAATCCGCCCTCCAGATCCTCTGCCAGACCAGGTACGGCGGCCTCCCCACGTACCGACTGCTGGCCAAGACCGGACCAGCCCACCACCCTCGGTTTTGCGTGGGGGTAATCGTCCCCGGGCCGGACGGGTTTCGGGTGGAGGGTGAAGCTGAGAGCCGGCAGACTGCCGAACAGGCAGCCGCCCGCCTGGCCCTTGAGCGGGTTGGGGAATGGCCCGTTACGAGCCTACCAGATATCGTGCTAGACACCTCCCGGCGGCCCTAAAGCTAGTATTTTCGGTCTTGACACGCCATTCTCCCTCGTGATAGCGTTCCACGAATGTAAACTGTGACCTGCTAATCCGGCGCTCCCTTTGCTTTGAGGGCGGATAGAGACATATGCATCTGACGAAAATCTCCCTATTTGGTTTCAAATCTTTTGCAGACAAGGTCGAGCTCTCGTTCGAGCCGGGGACCACCATGATCGTCGGTCCGAACGGCTGTGGGAAGAGCAACGTCTCCGACTCGATCCGCTGGGCACTGGGTGAACAGAGCGCCAAGCTCCTGCGCGGCGACCGGATGGACGACCTCATCTTTGCCGGCAACAACCGGCGCAAGCCCCTGGGCCTGGCGGAGGTATCCCTCACCTTCACCCGGAACCACGGCACGCTGGCAACCGAGTACGAAGAGGTGAACGTCACCCGCCGCCTCTACCGGTCTGGCGAGAGCGAATACCTGCTGAACAAGGTCCCTTGCCGGTTGCGGGACATCATCGACATGTTCATCGACACCGGGCTGACCGGCGAGCCGTATGCCCTCATCGAACAGGGGAGCATCGGCAGCGTGGTGAATGCCCGGCCCGCCGACCGCCGCATCCTCATCGAGGAAGCCGCCGGCATCATGAAGTACAAGACCAAGAAGCGCGCCGCGGTCAGCAAGCTGGAGGCAACGGAACAGAACCTCTTGCGAATTCGCGACGTGATCGCCGAGGTCGAGCGGCAGCGGAACTCCCTGAAGCGTCAGGCCAACAAGGCCGAGCGGTACCGGCAGCTGGACCAGCGGGCCACCGAGCTCAAACTCTTTCTCAAGTTCCGGGAACACTCCGCCTTGTGGGACGAGCTGCAGGCGGTGCTGGCCTGCCTGGGCCCGCTCCAGCAAGAATTGGCCGGCCTGCGGGCCGGCATCGCAGCGACCGAGGCGTCTCTGGAGGAGCACCGGCTCCGCGCCCTGACCGAGGAGCAGGCCGTCGCCTCGGCGCAGGAAGAGCTGTACGCCGTCCGGAACCAGATCGATCGAGAGGAGGCGGAGCTTCGCAACATCGCGGCCCAAATCGAGGCGGCAGGTCTCCGGCAGGCCGAAAACGAGTCAGCCCTGGCGACACTCGGCGAGACCATCCGGCACCTGCTGGGGGCCCTGGACGCCGGGGACATCCAGGTCGCCGCCGAGGAGCGGGAGGTGGCGGCCCTGGCGGGCACGGTCGAGGAGGTGGGAGGATCCTTGCGGGAGGCGGAATCACGCCTGGCCGCCGCGGCCGCCGATTTGGAGCGCCGCCGCCAGGAGGCGGCCCATCATGCCGGCCAGCTGACATTGAAACGGAGCGAGCTGGCGACCCTCCAAGAGCGCAGCCGGCAGATGGCCGCGCAGGCCGACCGGATCCGCCACCAGCAGGCCGAGGCGGTCAGCCAGCGGGAGGGCGCCGAGGCGTCGACCACCGCGGACGAGGCCCGCCGGTTGGAGGCCATGCAGCGGCGCAACCTGACCCACTCCCAGCGCGAGGTGGCCGAGCGCGAGGCGGAGGGCGCCCGGCAAGCCCGCCGTCGGCTGGAGGCGGAGATGGCGGGCCTGACCGTGGATGTCGAGCGCCAGCGCGGCCGGCTCGGCTCGCTCCACGAGCTCCAGCTGCAATTCGCCGACTTTTCCGAAGGCAACAAGCTGCTGCTGCAGGCTGGCCGGGATCGCCGGCTGTTCGGCATCCTCGGCCCCGTGGCCGAAGTCGTGGAGGCCGCTCCCCGGTTCGAGAAGGCATTGGAGGCAATCCTGGGCGCTCACCTCCAGGGAGTCCGGGCGCGGACCTGGGGAGAGGCCCAGGAGGCGCTGGCCCATCTGTTCCGCTCGGGAGAGGGGCGGGCAACCCTCCTCGGTCCCGTGCCCACCCACGAGGGCGCCTGGGGCCGACGGCTTCGCGGGGAGATCGCCGCCCAGATCGCCGATCTGCCGAAAGAACTCTTGGCGCACGTGGAAGGGGCGGCCCTGGACCTGGTCCGCATCCATGAAGGCGCGGACGCGTGGATCCTCAATCTCCTGGCGGATGCCGTGATTGTGAGCGATTTGGACGCGGCGCTCAACATCGCCCGCGAGCTGCCCGGCCCCTTCACCGTGGCGACGCTCGCCGGCGAAGTCCTCAGCCACCGGGGGACCCTGGTCGGCGGCACGCCCGCTCCCCAGGGACTGCTGGGGCAGCGCCGCGAGCTCCGCGAGCTGGAGGAAGCGCTGGCGATCAGCGAAGTCGGCCTGGCCGGCCTGCGGGAGGCCCTGGCCATCGTCAACCAGGACGTCCTGGCTGCAGAGCGCGCGGTCGAGGCGGCGGCACTGGCCGAGCGCCAGGCGGAGCTGGACCTGCTGGCCATCGAGAAGGATCTGGCCGCCAAGCGGGCGGAGGAGGTCCGCCTGAGCCAGCAACTCGAGCTCTTCGGCATCGAGCTGCAGAGCATGGAGGCCGACCTGGCGAGAATCCAGACGGATGTGGCAGAGCTCCGCGAGGCGGTCTCGACCGGCGAGGCATGCGCCGTGGAACTCGGCCAGGCGATCGCCATCCAGGAGGCCGAGGTCGCGGGCCTACGGGATCGCCGGGAGTCCCTGGCCGCCCAGCTGGGAGAGCAGCGTGTCACGCTGGCCTCCCGGATCGCACGCCGGGACGAGACCGTGCGGAATCTTGCGCGCATGCGGCAGGAGCTCCAGGCGGCTGAAGACCAGACCGCCCACTTGACCCAGGAAGCGGCCGAATTGGTGGCCCGGCGCGGCAGCCTCGAGGCCGCCGACGCCCGGATTCGGGAGAGTCTTGTCTCGCGGCGGCGCGAGGAGGAGGCGCGCGGTGCCGGGTTGATCCGGGCTCAGGAATCCAGAGCGGCCCTCCAGGAGGCCATCCGCCAATTCGAGGACACCCTGCGAACCAGCCGGCAATCGGAGAGCCAGGTTCACGACGAGATTGCCGGGCGAGAGGCCCGCCGGGGCGAACTGAAAACCGCCATGACACACCTGGAGCAGGATCTGCTGGAGGACCACACCGTGGGCCTGGCGGAGCTCCGCGAGCGATTCGGCGCCGTGACCCGGACGGACGAAGAGGCCCGGGGTGAGCTGGAGGAGCTCCGGATCAAGCTGGCGGAGCTGGGCCCTGCCAACCTGGGCGCCCTGGAGGAATACGAGGCCCTGTGCCAGCGCCACACCTTCCTCACCTCGCAGGCGGAGGATCTCACGAAATCGGTAGCCTCTCTGCGCCAGGCCATCGCCGAGATCAACAAGACGATCCAGACGCTCTTCGCCGAGACCCTCGCGGCGGTCAACGAGCAGTTCGATCTGTTCTGGCAGCGCCTCTTCGGCGGGGGGAGCGCACAGCTCCGCCTGGTCGAGCCGGCCGAGGGGGAGGAAGAGGAGGAGCCCGGGGTGGAGATGCTGGTGCGCGTCCCGGGCAAGCGGGCCACGGTCCTCTCTCTGCTGTCCGGGGGAGAGCGCGCCCTGGCGGCCCTGTCCCTCCTCCTGGCTCTGTTCGCGGTGCGCCCCAGTCCGTTCTGTGTGCTGGACGAGGTGGATGCCCCACTGGATGAAGCCAACGTGGATCGCCTGGTCGCAGTGATCAAGGAGATGGCGGCCAAGACGCAGTTCATCGTCATCACCCACAACCGGCGGACCATGGAAGCGGCCGACATCATCTATGGGGTCACCATGGAAGAAGAGGGGGCGTCCAAGGTGATCTCGGTCCGTCTGCAGACTGCTGCAGCCGCCTAAACCGGATGACGGGCGGCGCCATGCCGGACGCCGCGCAACCCTCGGGAAGTTCAGATGCCCACAGCCGATCTCTCCGCTCTTCTGGCCGATCTGCTGGCTCGCGTGCCGGAGTCTCGCACCGCGGCCATTGTGGATGCCAACGGATCCGTCCTGTCCCAGGCCACCCGCGAGGGCGCTCCCATGCCGGAGGACTCCGGCGCGGGCTGGCGCGCCCTGTTCGCCGCGGCGCTGGCCGCCGCCGACCGGATGGGGCAGGCTCCGCTTTCCGAGGTCGTCGTGGAAACCGCTGGGGCCACCCTGGCAATGCTCCTCCTGAAGGACACCTGCTGTCTCTGCCTCCTCACGGGCCCGGGGGCGATCCCGGGCCGCGGCCTCTTCGAGGCGCGCAAGTCGGCTGCGGCCCTGCTGGACGCGCTTTGATGTCCGCGGAGACTTCGTCGGGCGGGTTTTTCGCCCGGCTGCGCGACGGACTGCGAAAAACCCGCGAGAACCTGCATAGCCATCTCCAGGCCGTCTTCACGGGCGCTCCGCTGGACGAGGCCCGTCTGGAGGCCCTGGAGGAGGCGCTTCTGGCTTCCGACCTGGGCCCCGCCGTCACGACGGCCATCATGCAGTCCGCCCGGACGGATTTCCGGCGCCAGGGCGCCACCACCCCGGAGGCCATGCAGGCGTTGCTGGCCGGCCGGATCGCCGACCTGTTGGCCGTGGAGGCCGCCGCCCCGTCCTATCCGTCGGCGGGACCCCGTGTGGCGCTTTTCGTCGGCACCAACGGGTCGGGGAAGACCACGACCATTGCCAAGCTCGCCAAGCGGCACCGGGATGCGGGCGACAGCGTGCTCTTGGCCGCCGCGGACACCTTCCGGGCGGCTGCCATCGAGCAGCTCCAGATCTGGGGAAAGCGCATCGGCGCCGAGGTGATCGCCCACCAGCCCGGGGCCGATCCGGCGGCCGTCGTCTTCGATGCGTGCAAGGCGGCTGCCACCCGCGGCGTGGCGTGCCTTCTCATCGACACGGCGGGCCGGCTCCACACCAAGCGCAATCTCATGGAGGAGCTGAAGAAGATTCGCCGTGTGATCGCCCGGGAGATTCCCGGGGCGCCCCACGAGACGCTCCTCGTCCTGGACGCCACCACCGGCCTGAACGCGCTGGCGCAGGCACGGGAGTTCCATCAGGCGGTCACGCTGACCGGCCTGATCGTTACCAAGCTCGACGGGACAGCCAAGGGGGGGTCCGTGGTGGCCATCGCGCAGGAGCTCCGGCTCCCCGTCCGGTATGTCGGGGTGGGCGAGGCCCCCGAAGACCTGCAGCCTTTCGAAGCCCGCGCCTTCGCCAGCGCCCTGCTCGCTTGAGCCTCCCACAGGTGGAGAGGGGCGAACGGGGACACATCCGGGCGCCCAGCCCCTTTCAGAAAGGTGCAACCCGCCGCTTGGCGGCTGGAATCCTGCCGGCTTTCACCTTGACACCTATCCAGCACAATGTTAGCCTTCCCGCGGAAGTCGTTGTTTGACGCTAGGTTGCGCGATATGATGGACACAATGGAAAGCGACCGTGCCTACATGCGGCGGGCGCTGGAGGTGGCGGCCTCTGCCCGCGGCCGCACCAGCCCCAACCCGATGGTGGGAGCGGTCGTGGTGAAAGATGGCAAAGTGGTCGGCGAGGGCTTCCATGCCTTCGCCGGCTCCGACCATGCCGAGTGGGTGGCACTGCAGGATGCGCAGACGGAGGCCGCCGGGGCGACCCTGTACGTCAGCCTCGAGCCGTGCTGCCACTTCGGCCGCACCCCGCCCTGTGTGGAGCGGATCATCGCTGCCGGCATCCGCCGTGTGGTGGCTCCGTGCGAGGATCCCAATCCGGCCGTCAGCGGCAAGGGATTCGCCGCCCTGCGCGAAGCCGGAATCGCAGTGGAGGTCGGCCTACTGGCCGAGGAGGCCGCCCGGCTCAACGAGGCGTTTTTCACGTTCGTCCGCACGGGTCGGCCCTTTGTCATCCTGAAGGCCGCCGCCAGCCTGGACGGCAAGATCGCCACACGGACGGGCGAATCCCGGTGGATCACCGGGGAGGCCGCGCGGCAGCGCGTCCACCAGCTGCGGAACGAGGTGGATGCGGTGATCGTGGGGATCGGGACCGTGCTCCGCGACGACCCCTCGCTCACCACGCGGCTGGGCAGCATGGACCAGCGGGACCCGGCTCGGGTCATCGTGGACAATCTGGCCCGCCTGCCTTTGCGCGCCAAGGTGATCAATCGCGCTTCGACCGCCCCGACCTACGTGGCGGTCGCCGCGACGGCCCCGCGGGCGCGGCTCGAGGCGCTGGAACGGGAAGGCGTCCAGGTGATCGTCGTGGAGGGCAGCCCCCGCCGGGTTTCCCTGGGGCCTCTGATGGACGCCCTCGGAAAACTCGGCTTCCTGTCGGTGATGATCGAAGGGGGGGCCGAGATCAACGCATCGGCCCTGCGCGAAGGCATCGTGGACAAGGTGCTCGTCTTCCTGGCTCCCATGTTGATCGGCGGAAAGTCCACGCCCACCGCGGTCGGGGGCGAAGGCATCGAGACCCTCAGTCAGGCGGCGCGCCTTCGCGATGTGCGGATCGAGCGCTTCGACGACGACATCATGATTGAGGGCTACATCCATAGGCTGGACGTGTCGGCCTAGGCCCCTGGCGCCGCCCATGTTCACCGGGATCATCGAGGCCATCGGCACCGTGAAGACCGTCACCCGCTTGACCGGTGGCGGACGGGTCCAGATCGCGGCGGCCGCCATCGTCCCAGGCGCGCACGCCGGGGACAGCATCGCCGTGGACGGCGCCTGCCTCACCGTCACCGCACTCGCCGACACGACGTTCGCCTGCGACCTGTCTGCCGAGACGCTCCAGCGAACGACGCTGGGCGATCTGCATGCGGGGTCGCGGGTGAACCTGGAGCGTCCGCTGCAGCTGGGAGACCGGCTGGGAGGCCACCTCGTCACCGGCCATGTGGACGCCGTTGGCCGCATTGCGGGCCGGACGCCCCAGGGAGAAGGCGAGTTCATCCGCATCCGCTTTCCCCGCGAGCTCGCCCCCCTGCTGGTCCTGAAGGGGTCCGTCGCCATCGACGGGATCAGTCTGACGGTGGCGGAACTGGCGACGGAGACGCTCGGCGTGGCCTGCATTCCGTTTACGGCCACCCACACCACCCTAGGGGAGAAGCGCGTCGGCGATCCGGTCAATCTGGAGGCCGATCTCATTGGAAAGTATATCGTCAGGATCCTGGCCGAGCGCGGGAGCATTCCGCCAGAGGGAGGACTGACCGTGGCGATGCTGAAGGAAAACGGATTCGCATGAGCGCCCGAGGACGCCGCACCCGCCCGCTGAACGTGCCGACAGCCCATGACCCCGCTCGGGCCGTCACCCGGCGTGGGCCCGCTGGTGCCGGCCGCGGCGCCCGTGACAAGGCGGCTCCCCGGACGGCAGGGCCGGTGCGCTTCGCCCGGATCGAGGAGGCCATCAGGGACATCCGCCTCGGGAGGATGATCATCGTCGTCGACGATGAGGACCGGGAGAACGAGGGGGATCTCACCCTGGCGGCGGAGAAGGTCACGCCGGCGGCGATCAATTTCATGGCGGCCCACGGCCGCGGGCTCGTCTGCATGCCGATCATCGGGGAGCGGCTCGACCAACTCCAGATCCCCGCCATGGTGCTGGAGAACACGTCCCCCTTCGAGACGGCCTTCGCCGTCTCGGTCGAGGCCAAGCACAAGATCAGCACGGGCATCTCCGCCCACGACCGGGCCGCCACCGTCAAGACGATCTTGGATCCGAATACCCGGCCGGAAGATCTCTGCCGACCGGGCCACATGTTCCCCCTGCGCGCCAGGGAGGGGGGGGTCCTCACGCGTGCCGGCCAGACCGAGGCCGCTGTGGATCTGGCCCGCCTGGCCGGCCTCTACCCGGCCGGCGTCATCTGCGAGATCATGAATCCCGACGGCAGCATGGCCCGCGTCCCCGAGCTGTCTCGCTTCGCCCGCCACTACCGGCTGAAGATGATCACCATCAAGGACCTTATCGACTACCGGATGCGGCGCGAAAAGTTTGTCAGCCGGGTGGCCAGCACCACGCTTCCGACACGCCACGGCCGGTTCCAGGCAGTCCTCTACCACAGCCAGGTGGACCAGAAACATCACCTGGCCCTGGTGCAGGGAGACATCCGCACTCCGGAGCCTGTTCTGGTCCGGGTCCACTCCGAATGCCTGACCGGAGACGCGCTCGGCTCGCTCCGCTGCGATTGTGGAGCCCAGCTGGACCGGGCGCTGGAGCTGATCGCCCGCGAGGGGCGGGGCGTGCTGCTCTACATCCGCCAGGAGGGGCGCGGGATCGGCCTGGCCAACAAGCTCCGGGCCTACGAGCTGCAGGATCAAGGCTTCGACACGGTCGAAGCCAACGAGCGGCTCGGCTTCAAACCGGATCTCCGGGATTACGGGGTCGGCGCCCAGATTCTGGTCGATCTCGGTGTCTCGAAGCTGCGCCTCATGACGAACAACCCGCGGAAGATCGTCGGTTTGGAGGGCTACGGCCTGCAGGTGGCAGAGCGTGTCCCACTGCTCACCCGTCCGACCGCAGCCAATCTCAGCTATTTGCAGACCAAACGCGAAAAGCTGGGACACCTCATCCTGCCGCTGGCGGCCCCCCGCCGCCGGGCCCGGCAGGGCGGTGACGGGACCTCAGGGGCGGCCCCGGTCTCCGGCAGGCCCAAGCGCTGAAGGCCTTCGGCCCCGTCTGGCGGAAGGAGAGGTGACATGGTGCGCATCTGGGAAGGACGGCTGGAAGCCCAGGGATTCCGCTTCGGCATCGTGGTCAGCCGGTTCAACGATTTCATTACCGCCCGCCTGCTGGATGGGGCCCTCGACGCGCTGCGCCGACACGGCGCGGACGAGGACCGGATCCTCGTGGTCAAGGTGCCGGGATCGTTCGAGATCCCGCAAATGGCCAAGCGCCTGGCCGACTCGGGGCAGCATGATGCCATCATCTGCCTGGGCGCGGTGATCCGGGGGGCCACCCCGCATTTCGAGTACATCGCCAGCGAGGTGGCCAAAGGCGTGGCGGCCGCCGCCATGGGGACCGGCGTCCCCATGGCGTTCGGCGTGTTGACCACGGACTCCATCGAGCAGGCCGTGGAGCGGGCGGGGACCAAGTCGGGCAACAAGGGATTCGACGCCGCCTGTTCTGCCATCGAGATGGCCAATCTGGCACGGCACCTCGCAGGGGAGCGGCCGTAAGACGACCGCGCCCGGCGACCTGCGGGTGAGGCATGGGAGTCCACATGGGAAAGCGGCGCAAGGCGCGCGAGCTGGCCTTGATGGTCCTGTACGAGATGGAGTTTCGGCGCGGTGACGTCGAAATGGTCCTGCGGGACTTTTGGCGCGACCATCCCGTTTCTGATGACGTCCAGGCCTTCAGCGAGAGCCTGGTACGCGGCGCCTCGCAGTCTGCCGCCGAGATCGACGAGCTCATCCAGCGCAACGCCGCCCACTGGAGCGTGTCCCGCATCGCCCCGGTGGAACGGAACATTTTGCGCATGGCCGCCTACGAACTCCTCTACCGCGACGACATTCCCGAGCGGGTGGCCATCAACGAGGCGATTGAGCTGGCCAAGCTGTACGGCAGCGAAGAGTCGGGCGCCTTCGTCAACGGGATCCTGGACCAGATCCGACTCCGGCTGCATCCCTCCCAACAGACGTCCGTCTGAGATGGAAACTCGCGAGGTCAGCGAACCGCTCGAAGACATTCCCGCCGACGCCCTGGTCTTCTTCTCCCTCCAAGACGAGCCGGCCCCGCGCGGACGCCTGGGCTACGCGGACTGGATCCTGTGCGGCGCCCTGTCCCGGCTCCGGGCCCGGGGGAAATACCTGGGAGAGCGCGACTCCTGCGCGCTCTTGTATCCGGACAAGAAGATGCGGGCGGAGCGCGTCCTGGTCATCGGACTGGGATCCCGAGCAGAGCTGAACCTGACCGCGTTCTACCGGCTGTCGTATCAGACTGCGCAGACGATTCTCAATCTCCACTGCACTGCCGTGGGACTCGAGCTGCCCTTCCGCGCGTTTCCCCAGCTTCCCCCGGATCGCCTCCAGCGGAGCTTCCTGGAGGGCTTTCTGGCGGAGTTGGCGCGCGGTCGGCCCCACGCCTCCTTCACGATCTCCCTCCTTCCACCGGATCGCACCGGCTGATCGCCGGGTTGCCCCCCGGCCGTCGCGACGCCACGGGGGTCCTGCGTCCGGTGAGCAGTGGCCCGCTCCCGCTACCCTCGCCGCGCCACTCCGCAGGGCGCGCGGCTCGCCGCGGCTGGGGTTGGAGTGTTACCCATGCTTCAGGTTGCACGGCGGGCAGCCGAGAGTCCTGGGGGGAGGCAGAAGAGGGAAAGGGAGGGTAGAGGCGTCAGCGGGCCGCACGGGACAGGACGCCGTTGCACCCTGTTCCCTGCAGCCCGCTGAATTCACCCTTCCAGGCGTCTGAAAACGAGGCTGGCGTTGGTCCCCCCGAACCCGAAGGAATTGGTCAGCGCCGTCCGCAGGGCAGCCGGCCGCGCCGTGTTCGGAACATAATCCAGGTCGCATTCGGGGTCGGGCGTTTCGTAGTTGATGGTGGGGGGAAGGATCCCGTGCTGGATCGCCAGCACGGTGATGATCGACTCGACTCCCCCGGCCGCACCCAGCAGGTGGCCGGTCATGGATTTGGTGGAGCTGATCGCCAGCGAGCGGGCGTGATCGCCGAACAGGGTCTTGATCGCCTGGCTTTCGCTGGCATCCCCGGCCGGGGTGGACGTCCCATGGGCATTGATGTACTCCACGTCCGTGGGAGACACCCGGGCGTCCTGGAGGGCCAGCCGCATCGCGCGCACCGCCCCCTCGCCGGCGGGGGCAGGCAGGGCCACGTGATACGCGTCGGCGGACATGCCGTAGCCGATGAGCTCCGCGTAAATCTTCGCCCCTCGCCGGCGGGCATGCTCCAGCGACTCCAGGACCATGATGCCCGCCCCTTCACTCATCACGAAGCCGTCGCGATCCTTGTCGAACGGGCGGCTGGCCCGGGTCGGCTCCGCATTGCGCGTGGACAGGGCCCGCATGGCCGAGAATCCCCCGATGGTGAGGGGGGTGATGACCGCTTCGGTGCCGCCGGTGAGCATGACCTCGACATCGCCGCGCTGGATAGCGCGGAGAGAATCCCCGATGGCGTGGTTCCCCGTTGCGCACGCGGTGGACACGCAGGAATTTGGCCCCTTGATGCCGAACCGCATGGAGATCTGCCCTGCGGCTAGGTTGGTAATAATGGAGGGAATGAAAAACGCGCTGATCCGCCCCGGTCCACGCTCCAGCAGGGTTCGGTGAGAATCCTCCAGGGCCGGAATACCCCCCATCCCGGTCCCCACCAGGACACCGATTCGCTCGCGGTTCTCGTCCGTCACCGCCAGCTTGGCGTCATCGTAGGCCATCTGCGCCGCGGCGATGGCAAACCAGATGAACATATCCATCTTGCGGACGTCCTTCTTTTCGATCCACTGCAGCGGATCGAATCCTCGGACCTCCCCCGCAATCTGGGTATCGTGCCTACTCGCATCAAACCGGGTGATGGGCCCTATTCCGGAAACCCCGTGGGTGATGTTCTCCCAGAACTGAGGGATCCCGATCCCATTGGGGGCAACCACGCCCACTCCGGTGACGACGACCCGTTGCATGATACCGCTCCCGTCTTCACGCGGTCCGGGCGGTCCCGGGCCGCCCCCTTCGGACAACGTCCGCACCGACCGCCGGTGCCTGCTTGTCGTTAACTCTTCTTGTGCTCTTGAATGTACGTGGAGGCGTCCTTGACGGTCACAATCTTCTCGGCGTCCTCATCCGGGATCTCGATCCCGAACTCCTCCTCCAGCGCCATCACCAGCTCCACCGTATCCAGGGAGTCGGCCCCCAGATCGTCGATGAACTTGGCGTCCGGAGTCACCTCGGCCTCGTCGACACCCAGCTGGTCCACGATGATCTTCTTGACCTTCTCTTCGACATCCGCGCTCACGACTGCCTCCTTCCCTCTATTGGGATGACCCGTTACGAGGACCACATGCCTCCATTCACGTGAATCACCTGCCCCGTGATATACCCCGCCCCATCCGACGCCAGGAAGCCCACCGCGCTCGCCACGTCCTCGGGGGTCCCGAACCGATCCAGCGGAATCTGCGCCCGCATTGATTGCCGGACGGTGTCCGGAAGGGCGGCCGTCATCTCGGTTTCGATGAACCCGGGGGCCACGGCGTTCACGGTAATGCCCCGGGCGGCCACCTCACGGGCCAACGCCTTGGTCAGCCCGATGATCCCCGCCTTGGAGGCCACGTAGTTTGCCTGGCCGACGTTTCCCATGCACCCCACGACCGAGCTGATGTTGATGATCCGTCCGCCCTGCTTGTGCTTCAGCATGGGACGCAGCGCGGCCCGCGAGCAGTAGAAGGCCCCGTCCAGGTTGACGGCCAGCACCTGATCCCACTCCTCGTCCTTCATGCGGAGAATCAGCCCGTCGCGGGTGATGCCCGCGTTGTTGACCAGAATATCAATCCGGCCGAACCGCCCCACCGCCGCCTCGACCATGGCGGCAACCTGGGCGGCATCGGTGACGTTCACCCCATGTGCCATGGCGGCTCGCCCCGCCGCTTCCAGCTCCTTCGTCGTCGCCTCCGCCGTCTCCCGGCTGACATCGGCGATGACCACGCTGGCGCCGTCGGCGGCTAACCGGCGGGCAATGGACCTCCCGATGCCGCGAGCGCCGCCCGTGATGATGGCCACCTTTCCCGCAAGACTCATCCCTGGTCTCCCCCCGGCTGTGTCTGGCGCACTACTGGAGGGCCGCCAGCGTCGCCTCGAGGGACGCCCGGCCCTCGACGTTGAGGAGTTGCACGTCCGGTGCAATTCGTCGGATCAGACCGGAGAGCACCCGGCCCGGCCCCACCTCGATGCAGGTCGTCACTTCCTCCTTGACCAGGCGCAGGACCACGTCCTCCCAGCGCACGGGAGCCGTGACCTGCCGGACAAGGATCTCCACCACCCGGCCGGCCTCCATGAGCGGCTCGGCGTCCACGTTGGTCACCCACGGGACGCGCAAATCCGAGATCCGCACGGACTGCAGCACGGCTTCCAAGCGCCGCGCCGCCGGTTCCAGCAGCGCCGAGTGGAATGGCGCACTGACGGGCAAGAGCACCGCCCGCCTCGCCCCCCTGCCCTTGGCGATCTCCACCGCGCGTGAGACGGCTGCCGCGGCGCCGGCGATGACCGTCTGCCCGGGCCCGTTCAGGTTGGCCACCTGCACCGGGCCGACCGCCCGGGCCGCCGCGCACGCCTCTCCGACCGCCTCCCGATCCAGCCCCAGGATGGCCGCCATGGCGCCGGCACCGGCCGGCACCGCCTCCTGCATAAACTGCCCGCGCAGGCGGACCACCCGCACGGCATCCACGAACGAAACGGCCCCCGCGGCCACCAGGGCCGAGTATTCCCCCAGGGAATGGCCGGCCACATAGGCGCAGGCAACCCCCGCCGCCGTCAGGGCGTCCAGCGCCACGACGCTCGCCGCCAGGATGGCCGGCTGTGTATTGGCGGTGAGGGTGAGATCCGCCTCGGGCCCTTCAAAACAGAGGCGGCGCAGATCGAAGCCGAGCGCGCTGCTGGCCTCCTCCCACCGCGGGGAGGACTCCCCCAACTCGCGCCCCATGCCCACCGACTGGGATCCCTGACCCGGGAAGACGAACGCGATCTTGGCCATGGCGTAACCTAGAACCGCGAATCGACGGCCCACCGCCGGCCAGCGGAAGCCACGGTTGGGCGGTTGTTCATTGTCGGTTATCCGTTTTCCATTTCCCGTTGCCGACGGGACTCACCAGCGGATCAAAGCGGAGGCCCAGGTCAGGCCGCCCCCGAACGCACACAGGAGCAGCAGATCTCCATCCCGCACCCGCCCGGCCTGCACGGCTTCGTCCAGCGCCAGTGGAATGGACGCGGCCGAGGTGTTCCCGTACTTCTGGATATTCACGCAGACCTTCTTTTCGGGCACGCCCAACCGCTGCCCCAGCGCATTGATGATGCGGAGGTTGGCCTGATGGGTGATGAGGAGATTGACATCGCCGATCTCAAGCCCGTTGTGCTTCAGCGCCACCATGGCCGCATCCTCCATGGCGCGAACCGCCAGCTTGAAGACCTCGTTGCCGTTGCTCATCCGGATCTTGCCCAGGTCTTGATCCAGGGCTTCCTGGGAGAGCGGGTGGCGCGATCCTCCGCCCGGCAGGATGAGGGCCGGCCCCTTCGATCCGTCGGAGAACAGGTGCGCGGACAGGAGGCCGCGGTCCCCTTCGTCGGCGCGGAGCACGACGGCCCCGGCCCCGTCGCCGAACAGCACGCAGGTGTTGCGATCCTGCCAGTTGACGACCTTGCTCAAGCTCTCGGCGCCCACCAGCAGCACCGTGCGCATGGTTCCAGACCGCAGCAGGCCGTCGGCCACTGCCAGGCCGTAGATGAATCCGGAGCAGGCCGCCGAGAGATCCATGGCCCCGGCCCGGCGCGCCCCCAGCCGTTCCTGGAGGACGCAGGCCGTGGACGGAAAGAACATATCCGGCGTGATAGTGGCCACCACGATCATGTCCACGTCTACGGGGTCGACCCTGGCCGCCGCCAGGGCCCGGACGGCCGCTTGGTAGGCCAGGTCGGATGTCGCCTCCTCTTCGGCTGCAATCCGGCGCTCGGAGATCCCCGTGCGCGTGCGGATCCACTCGTCACTGGTCTCCACCAGTTTTTCCAGGTCGGCGTTCGTGAGCACCCGCGCCGGGGCGTACGAACCGGTCCCCAGTATCCGTGCAATCGCCATCAGAGCGTCCCGGCCTCCCGCGGCGACCCCCATCCCGAGCGGAGGGGCTTAGCCAACCGCGACTCCCTCGCGAATGTGGGCCATCACCTTGTTGCTCACACACTCACCGGCCACCCGGATGGCATTCTTGATGGCCTTGGCTGTGGAGCCCCCGTGGCTGATGATGCAGACCCCGCTGACACCCAGCAAGGGCGCACCCCCCGTCTCTGACGAATCGATGCGCCGCTTGAACCGACGGAAGCCGGGACGCAGCAACAACGATCCTGCCCGGCCGCGCAGATCCCGGCGGCACTCCTCGCGGAGCAGATGGAACATGGTCTCCACCAGCCCTTCCGAGATCTTCAGGGCGACGTTTCCGATGAAGCCGTCGCACACGATCACATCGGAGCTGCCGTTGAAGACGTCCCGCCCCTCCACGTTGCCGATGAAATTCAGGGACGCCTCCTCTTCCAGTTCCTTGAAGGCCTCCCGGGTCAGGTCGTTGCCCTTGCTCTCCTCTTCGCCGATGCTGAGGAGTCCCACCCGCGGGCGAGGGAGCCCCAGAATATCTCGGGCGTACACATTCCCCATGATGGCAAACTGCACCAGGTGCCGGGGCTTGCAATCGACATTGGCCCCCGCATCCAGGAGGACGGCTTTGCCCGTCAGGGTGGGGACCACAACCGCAATGGCCGGCCGCTCCACTCCCGGCAGCGGGCCCAAGACCAGGAGCGCGGTCGCCATCACGGCGCCGGTGTTCCCGGCGCTGACGAATGCGTCGGCCTCACCGCGCTTGAGCAGGTCCAACCCGATCCGGATGGACGACCGCCGCTTCCGCCGGAGCGCGACGGTGGGATTCTCCCCCATCTCCACGGCTTCGGGGGCGTGCAGAACGGTCAAGGGAAGCCCGCGCACGTCGTGGCGGGCCATCTCCTGCCGAAGGGCCTGTTCCTCCCCGACCAGAAAGATGGGATCCCCGTACTCCCGGGCGGCCATCACGGCCCCTTCGACGTTGACCTCCGGCCCGCGATCGCCGCCCATGGCGTCCAGGGTGATTCGCACTCTGTCGCTAAGTAACATACGACTGGAATCCCCCGGGGAGTTCCTATTCTTCCGTTCGCTGAACCACCTGTCGGCCTCGGTAGTAGCCACAACTCCGACAGGCGCGATGGGGGAGGGTCAGGGCCTGGCAGCGAGGGCAGCGGGAGAGACCCTTGGCCTGCAAGCCGTCATGGGCCCGCCGCTTGCTGGTTCGAGCATTACTGTGCCGTCGCTTTGGGAGCGGCATCGCTTTTCCTTTCTCACCTTCGTGCGTCGTTCAGGGAACGGATAGTTTCGGCGGAAGCCGGCCGGTGACCGGGAGCTTATAACAGCTTTTTCAAGATCTGCAGCCGCGGATCCGTAGCCGTCTCCCGGCAGCCGCACACCCCGTGGTTCAGGTTCGCGCCGCACTGCGGGCACAGCCCACGACACTCCTCCCGGCAGAGGGGTTGCAGAGGCAGGCTGAGCAAGAGATTCTCACGCAGGAGGCGGTCGGTGTTGATCCTCCCCTCCTCCAGGTAGGTCACATCCAACTCATCCCCGGGAACCTCGTGCTCCTCCTCTGGCTGCCCTTGGGGGGCCAACTCGCAAAAAAGATCGAAGCGGTCCTGGGCCTGATAGTGAAACAGCTCGAGGCATCGGCTGCACACGAGGTCCAGTCCACCGGAAAACGAGCCCCTGAGCAATACCCCGCGCCCGGAGCGTCCGATATGAAGATCGGCCCTGACGACCGCGGGACCTTCCCACACCCCCGTCGATTCGCCCAGGTCCAGCGTCTCGTCCGGCAAGGCAACGTCCAGGCCTTCCGGAGGAATCTGCGATACTTCAATCAACATGTCGCCAAAGTCCGCTAAAAAGCGGGCGTAGTATACTGGTGCCCCCCAAGAGTGTCAAGGGAAAAGCCCCGCGCCCAGGCTGGGGAACCGCCCGAAAAAATCAAACGATACAAGGACTTGCGCCGGATGCGGCCGGGGCGGAGCCGCTGGTAGGTACCGCCGCTTATCCCCGGCTCACCCGGTCATAACTGCAATGGTCCAGGGCCGAAAAGAAATACGGAATCTCGTACGCCGCCGATTCCGGAGAATCGGATCCATGAACCGCGTTCTGTTCCATATTCGTCGCCAGGTCTCTCCGGATCGTCTCCTCCTCAGCCTTGGCCGGGTCGGTTGCCCCCATGAGCTGACGGGCCCTGGCGATGGCGCCCGATCCCTCCAGGATCATTGCCACCACCGGCCCCGACGACATGAATTGGGTCAGGCTGGGGAAGAAAGGGCGCTCCCGGTGGACCTGATAGAAGCCCTCCGCCTCTCGCCGGCTCAGCTGGGTCATCCGGAGTGCGCGAAGCGTGAGTCCGGCGGCCTCAAACCGGCGGATGATCTCGCCGGTGTATCCTCGGCGCACGGCATCCGGCTTCACCATCACCAACGTCCGCTCCATGGCTCTCTTCTCACCCTCCCCGATCGCACGCTCTGCGCTGGCTGGCCGCACCTGCCCCGCCCAGATCCCAGCCTGCGGGAGAACCGAGCCTCCCGGGCGAAGACGTCAACGACGCTTTCTCTTGGAGATGGATCGGCCCCGGACGGACGCTGTCTTCCGCGGGGCAGTCGGACGCCCGACGGATCGCTTCGGGAGGATCCGGGCCACTGCCTGACCCATATCCGCCGGACTTTTCACGACGGTGATGCCAGCCTTCCGCAGGGCCGCCATCTTCTCCGCGGCGGTTCCGGTGCCTCCCGAGATGATCGCCCCAGCATGCCCCATCCGCCGACCGGGAGGCGCGGTCTGCCCGCAGATGAAGCCGACGACGGGCTTGCTGACGTGCCCTCGAACAAAGGCCGCGGCCTCTTCCTCTGCGGTGCCGCCGATCTCACCGATCATCAGGATCGCGTCCGTTTCCGCATCAGCCTCGAAAAGCTCCAGGGCATCCACGAAGCTCGTGCCGATGATGGGATCCCCCCCGATGCCAATGCAGGTCGACTGTCCGATCGCTCGGATGGTCAGCTGTCCCACTGCCTCATAGGTCAGCGTGCCGCTCCGCGAGATGACCCCGACCCTCCCTGGGAGATGGATGTGACCCGGCATGATGCCGACCTTGGCTTTTCCGGGCGAGATGATCCCGGGGCAGTTGGGGCCGATGAGCCGTGTCTGGCGGCCCTGCAGGGCCCGCCGCACCCGAACCATGTCGAGGGTGGGAACGCCCTCGGTGATGCAGACGACGACCTGAATGCCCGCATCCGCCGCCTCCAGAATGGCGTCGGCGGCCTGCGCGGGCGGCACGAAGATCAGAGAGGTATTGGCCCCTTCCTGGGTCACGGCCTGCGTCACGGAATCGAAGACCGGGATGCCTTCGTGCAGGATGCCCCCCTTTCCCGGGGTCACTCCGGCCACAAACCGCGTCCCGTATTCCCGGCACGCCAGGGCATGAAACGTGCCCTCGCGCCCGGTGAGACCCTGAACCACCACCCGGCTGTGCCTGTCTACCAGGATGCTCATGGGGACTCCTTCCCGGCGCGGGTCCGCGTCTCAGGCCGCGCGCGCGGCCCGGACGGCCTTCCTGGCCCCATCCTTCATGTCGCGCGCCGGAATGAAGTTCAATCCGGATTCGGCCAGCATGCGCTGGCCAAGCTCCACGTTGGTTCCCTCCATCCTGATCACGATCGGCAGGCCGACGCCGAGCGACTTGACTGCCCGGATGACTCCTTCCGCCAGCCGGTCGCAGCGGAGGATGCCGCCAAAGATATTGATCAGGACCGCCCGGACATTCGGATCGGAGATCAGGATGCGAAAGGCGTTCTCGATCTGCTCGGCGCTGGCGCCGCCGCCCACGTCGAGGAAATTCGCCGGCTGGCCCCCCGCCAGCTTGATGATGTCCATGGTGGCCATGGCCAGACCGGCGCCATTCACCATGCATCCCACGTTGCCATCCAGCTTGATGTAGTTCAGGTTGAAGCGCGAGGCATCCACCTCCAGCGGGGACTCCTCGGCGGGATCGCGCAAGGCCTGCACCTCGGGATGGCGGGCAAGCGCATTGTCGTCAAAGTTCATCTTGGCATCCAGGGCCAAAAGGCGGCCGTCCTCCGTCACCACCAAGGGGTTGATCTCGGCCAGCGAGGCATCCTTGGCCTCGAAGGCCCGGTAGAGCCGGCGGACAAAATCGCCGAATCCCTTCAGCAGTTCCCCTTTGAGCCCCAAGCCGAACCCCAACTTCCGCGGGTGAAAGCCGGTGACGCCCGTCGCGGGATCCACGTGCACCTTCACGATGGCCTCCGGACGGGTCCGCGCCACCTCTTCGATGTCCATCCCGCCGGCGCTCGAGGCCATGATGACGGGCAGGCCGGCCCTGCGGTCGATCACGATTCCCAGATAGAGCTCCCGGCTGATGGCCATCCCCTCTTCCACCAGCACGCGTGTGACCCGCTGCCCTTCCGGCCCGGTCTGGTGGGTGCGGAGCATCATGCCCAGGATCTGCGAGGCCGCCTGCTCGGCTTCCTCCGGACTCTTGGCGACCTTGATGCCGCCCCCCTTGCCCCGTCCGCCGGCGTGGATCTGCGCCTTCACCGCAACCGTCCCGCCCAGCTCCCGAGCGATGGCGCCGGCGTCGGTCGCCGTCCCGGCCACCCGTCCCCGCGGCACCGGAACCCCGAACTCCGCCAGGATGGCCTTGGCCTGATACTCATGGATCTTCATAGTCGCTCCGCAATGGTCCCGCCCACCGTGCAGCCCGCCGGCCACAGCCGGCCGGCGCCGCGCTTCGCCCGGGAACGGGATCCGCTGGTCCGCCTGCTCCTGACTAGGAAGGCCGCCTGGACCGGAGAGGAGGCGCGCTGCAGGGCTTGACGGCGGCCTTGGCCTCCGCCTCCCGCAGGGTGTCTTCCAGGGTTTGTTTTTCCTGAAGCAACTGCCCTACCTGCTGCTTCAGCGCATCCACATCGGCCTTGAGACCGGTCACCTGTCCTCTCAGACTGACATTCTCCTGCTGAAGACTTGCCACCAGGGCCTGGAGCTGGCGGTTCTCCTCCTTGATCGCCTGACCGCAACCGGCCAGGAGGATGGCCAGCAGCGCCACGAGGCCGACGGATCCGTACCTCAGTCGCATTCCCCTTCACCTTCCCGTCGGCGAGTCTTCAGCCCGTGAGAATTCCCCCCACGGCCGCCGCCGGCATCTGCGCCTCCCGACGCCGCGTGCAGCACCGCCGGCTACAGCTTGGTCTCGGCCGCCGTTCGCTTCACGCTCTCCAGGCTCTTCTGGACCAGGGCGCGCTCTTCCGGAGACAGCGCCACCTCCAGCACCCGCTCCACCCCGCCGGCACCGATGACCACCGGCACGCCGAAGTAGTATCCGTGGATCCCGTACTCGCCTTCCAGATAGGCCGCACACGGCAGCACCCGCTTCTTGTCGCGGAGGAAGGACTCCGCCATGGCGACGGCCGCAGCCGCCGGGGCATAGTAGGCGCTCCCGGTCTTGTAGAGGGCCACCAACTCTCCCCCGGCTTTTCGCGTCCGCTCCACGATGGCGTCGATCTTCTCCTTGGGGAGGAGCTCCGCCACGGGGATCCCGCCGACCGAACAACAGCGGACCAGCGGGACCATGTCGTCCCCATGCCCCCCCAGCACGAAGGCTTGGACGTCCTCCACGGACACGTTCAACTCCGCCGCCACGAAGCTGCGGAAGCGTGAGGAGTCCAGCACGCCCGCCATGCCCACCACCTGCTGCTTGGGGAAGCCGGTGATCTTCTTGAAGCTGTACACCATGGCGTCCAGGGGGTTCGAAATCACAATGCAGAACGCCTTCGGGCAGGCCCGCTTCAGATTCGTGGCCACGTCCGTGATGATCTTGATGTTGGTCTCCAGCAAATCCTCGCGGCTCATGCCGGGCTTGCGGGGCACGCCCGCCGTGATGATGCAGAGGTCCGACCCGGCCAGGTCGTCGTAGGCGCTGGTCCCGCTCAGCCGGGCGTCGCAGCCGGTCACCGCCAAGAGCTGGGAGATGTCCAGGGTCTTCCCTTTGGCCATTCCTTCGGCCGCGGGGATATCGAACAGGACCACGTCCCCCAGCTCCTTCTGGGCGGCCAGAAAAGCCAGGTTTCCCCCGATCTGGCCCGCCCCGATCAGGGCGATCTTCTTCCGTCCCATGTCCCGCCTCCTTCCCGCTCGCGCTCGCCTACATCCGGGCAATCATGGCGCTGGCGAACTCCGAGCATTTCACCTCGTGGGCTCCCTCCATCAGCCGGGCCAGGTCGTAGGTGACGATCTTGTCCCCGATGGCAGCGGACATCGCCCCGTAGACGATGGTGGCGGCCTCAGTCCAGCCGAGATGCTCCAGCATCATCGCTCCCGACAGGATGACCGAGCCCGGATTGACCTTGTCCTGACCGGCATACTTGGGGGCCGTGCCGTGCGTGGCCTCGAAAATGGCATGGCCGCTCTCATAGTTGATGTTGCCCCCCGGAGCGATGCCGATCCCGCCCACCTGGGCCGCCAGGGCATCCGAGACATAATCGCCGTTGAGGTTCAAGGTGGCAATGACATCGTATTCCGCCGGCCGGGTGAGAATCTGCTGCAGGAACGCGTCCGCAATGACGTTTTTCACCAGCAGCTTCCCCCCGGGGTTGCCCCCGCAATCGTCCCAGCTCACCGCCACCTTGGCGAACTCCTCCCGGACCACGTCATACCCCCAGCGTCGGAAGCCTCCTTCCGTGTATTTCATGATATTCCCTTTGTGGACGAGGGTCACGTTCCGTCGCTTGTGCTCCAGGGCGTAGCGGATGGCGGCGCGCACCAGTCGCGCGGTCCCCTCGATCGACACCGGCTTGATGCCGATGCTCGACGTCTTCGGGAAGCGGATCTTCTTCACCTGCATGTCCTGCTGCAGGAACCGGATGATCTTCTTCGCCTCGCGCGTGCCAGCCTCCCACTCGATGCCCGCATAGATATCCTCGGTGTTCTCGCGGAAGACCACCATGTCCACCAGCTCCGGATGCTTCACCGGCGACGGCACCCCCTTGAACCACCGGACGGGGCGCAGGCAGACATACAGATCGAGCATCTGGCGCAAGGCCACGTTCAGCGAGCGGAACCCCTCCCCCACCGGCGTGGTGAGCGGCCCCTTGATCGCCACGCGGTACTTCTGAATCACCTTCAGGGTATCATCGGGAAGCCAAACGGCCTCGCCGTACACCCGGTTGGCCTTCTCCCCCGCGTAGACCTCGAACCACGCGAGGCGCCGCTTCCCGCCGTATGCCTTGGCCACGGCGGCGTCCAGCACGCGCTGGCTCGCCGGCCAGATGTCCACGCCCGTCCCATCCCCTTCGATGAAGGGAATGATGGGCGCCTCGGGAACCACCAGCCTCTTGCCGCGCATGGTAATGGGCTTGCCGTCTTTGGGCGGAACGAGCTTCACTTTCGTTGCCATGCCTACCCCCCTGTCGGTTCCGGAGCGGTTCGCGAATCGCCCAACGTCCTCGGGACCCGTGAATCCCCCCATGTCCGGCGGGAACCCGCCCAAGGCTGGCGGGAGACCAGTACTGGCCTGTCCGGGATGGGGATGCGATCGGCGGCCGTTCTCGGCGGCCGCGAGTCGTCCGTCGCAGACCCGCCGGAGTCGGCCTGCGCGATTCTGGTAACACAGGGGTGGAGGGGTGTCAAGGAAGAATCCCCGCCTCCCCCCTCCGCGGACGCACAGCGGCCCTCGCGCCGCAAATCACGATCCGCCCAGGATCCGGTCGGCCACCTGCATCGCCCCTTCCGCGATGGCGGACAGCAGCCGGCCTGGCCCCCACCACTCCCCCACGGTCAACAGGCCGCGTGGTGCACAGGCCGGCGGTGCCCCCGCTCGCCTCCCCAGCCATTCCGGCACAGTCCCGGCATATCGCACCGCCGCCGTGGGGCGCCCCCACAGCTCGGCCAGGCGCCCGGGGTCGAGCGTGCGCGGGAAGCCGGCCGATTGTTCGATCCCGGGGATGATCTGGTCGACGGCCGCCAGCAGCGCTCCGCCCCCCCGAGCCGCCGGTCCCCCGGAAGACGCCGGCACATAGCGCCCCGCGCTGAGACAGATGGAGTCGGCCGGGAACCCCTCCTCTGGGGCCTGAGCGACATGGACGAAGACCAGGTTTTCCTCCCGCGCCGGCCGGTCCGGATCGGGGACCACCACGCAATGGGCGCGGAGCTCGGAGGGGCAAAGGGACGCCGGGAAGACGGCGGCCACTCCTTCTGCCACGTGGGTGACCTGCCGGGCGCTGTCACCCCCTCGAGGACGTCGGAGCCATCGGGCCGTTGGCGGGAGCAGCCACTCCGCCAGCACGGCGGGGGGCACATCCGAGACGACCCAGCGGGCCTGAACGGTCTCCTGCTGAGCGGTCACCACCCCGAGGACCCGTCCCCGCCTCACCAGGCATCCGGCGATTTCGGCTCCCAGCCGAAGCTGGCCCCCGTCCCGCTCGAACTGCCGCAGCAGCGAGTCCATCAGCGTCTCCACGCCTCCGCGAATGGTGGCCCCGCGGCGACGCACATCCTCCAGCGCGACGGCGGCTTCCAGGGTCGAACACTCCTCGGTCGTTCGAAGCAGGAGATACCAGAGGACCGCTTCCAGCACCTGCCGGCTTGCCGGACCCAGTGCGATCTCGTCGAGGGTCGCGCGGAAGGGGGTCGCCATGGCCCGCCCCACCATTCTCCACGCCGAGGCCTGCGCCCCCACCATTTTTCCCAGCCGCGACCGCAGCCACCACCGCAGGCGCGTCGGCCACTGCTCGGGGGGCAGCGATGGAGCAACGCCGAGGATCCGCTCGCGGCTCGCCAGCTGCTCGTCCAGCCTGGCCAGCAAGGCTCGCCAACCGGCCTCATCTTCCGGGAACTCCCGCCGGATCTCCCGCCACCATCGGTCCGAATCCTGCCAAAAGCTGATCCGGTGACGCCGCAGGGCGACCTGGAGGGCGGGCTCCGTTTCCACCGTGGGGAGCGCGAGCCCCAGCCGCTGGCAGAGGAGGGTCGCCGGGCCGCTCGGCCCCAGGCCCGTCAGAAAGCTGGTCCCGGGCTCAAACCGGCATCCATCCAGCGACAGGACCCGGCTGGCGCCGCCCGCCTCGGGAGATCGGTCGAAGACGACCACGGACCGGCCCGCGCGGGCCAGGAGACAGGCAGCCATGATGCCGCCCATTCCGGCACCCACGACCGCAACGTCCCACTCCGAAGGCGTGAGCGATCCGGGGCCCGGGGAGACGGGCAGCGCGCCGGCGTCCGGCGCGGGAGCTGCGGACACTCCACCGGCCGGCATCCCGTGGGCGCCGGGTGGCGGGGGGGAAGAAGGGGAGCTCTTCCGCTTATGGCGAGATCGCTTCGCGGCAGTCACAATAGTCGTCTGGGGGCTCAGCCCCGGCCGCGGACCGATAGCCGGATCGGGGTTCCGCGGAATCCATAGGCCTCACGGAGACAGTTTTCCAAATACCGCATGTAGGAGAAGTGCAGCCTCGCCGATGCGGTAGTAAAGCACAGGAAGGTGGGCGGCCGGACCCCCACCTGCGTGGCGTAGCGCACACGAACCGGGCGCCCCCGCTCCGCCGGAGGCGGCCGCCGCGAGACCGCCGCCTGGATGGTGGCGTTCAGCTCGGGCGTCGGTATCCTCCGCTCCCGTTCCGCCGCCGCCGCATCGATCATGCGAAACAGAGAACGTCACGCGAAGGCCCGTCAATGCCGAAATGAATGCCACCGGCGCGTAGTCAAGATATTTGAATCGCTCTTGCATATCAAGGCGGAACTTCTCCATGGCGTCCGGCTCGCGGGTCCGACGGTCCCATTTGTTCACGGCCAGGATGCAGGCGCACCCGGCCTCGTGCGTTTCGCCGGCAATCTTCGTATCCTGCGCCGTCACGCCCTCGATCCCATCCAGGAGGATCACCGACACGTCCGCCCGCCGCACGGCCGCCAGGGCGCGCGAGACGCTGTAGCGCTCCACCGAGCGTCCCAGAACGTCCCTTGGCGCGGATGCCGGCCGTGTCCACCAGCACATACTCCCGGCCGCCGAGGCTGAACCGGGTGTCCACCGCGTCGCGCGTCGTTCCCGGCTCAGGACTCACCACGACCCGGTCGGTCCCCAGGATGCGATTCACCAGGGAGGACTTCCCGACGTTGGGCCGGCCGACCACGGCGACCGTCACGGGCCGGCCCTCGTCCGCCGCGGCCGCGGCCGCCGGGAAGAGGGCCGCCACGACATCCAGGAGCTCCCCGATGCCCCGGCCCTGCTCTGCGGAGATCGGGTAGGTGGCGTCGAATCCGAGGCGGGCGAACTCCGCCGCCAGCGGCTCCTGGCCCAAAGCATCCACCTTGTTCACCACCAGGAAGATGGGCCGCGGGGTCCCCCGTCGCAGCAGACGGGCGACCTCGATGTCCGTGGGGGTCAGGCCGTCTTTCGCGTCCACCAGCAGGATGATGGCGTCCGCCTCGGCCACCGCCTGCTCGGCCTGGGCGCGGATCTGGACCGCGATCCCCGAGCCGGCGGGCTCGAAGCCGCCCGTGTCCACCACGGTGAATTGCTGCCCCCGCCAGTCGAATGCACCGTAGAGGCGATCCCTGGTTACGCCAGGCTGGTCGTCCACGATCGCGCGCCGCCCCCGGAGCAGGCGATTGAAGAGGGTGGATTTCCCGACATTGGGCCGGCCCACGATGGCAAGAACCGGTGGCTGCGGCACGTACTCGTCCCTCCGGCCAGACGTGTCCCCAGGAGCCGATGCGGTACCAACCAGCCGACTCTCGGCTCTCCTCGGCTAGGGCTTCGCGGCCTTGGCGCGTCGCGAGGCGCGCCGGGCCACGCGGATCCCCACCTTCACACCGTGCCGCAATGCTTTGGCCTCGATGGTTGCGCGCTTGGCGACGGCCCGCCCCCTCGCCATCGCCGACGGCGCCAGGCCGTCCGGCCCCTGCAGGCGCTCCTTCAGCCGGCCCAGGATGTTCCCGCCGTATTCCGCTGCGCGGCCGAGCCCCTCCAGGGCGACCCGGGCCGCCGCCTGAACCGCCTCCACCTCGTGCTCCATCTCTTCCAGCACGCGCTTCAGTCCGGCCTGGACTTCCCCGCTGGCGCGATCGACCCTCCCGCGGAGAAGCAGGAGCTCCCCCTCCAGGCGGAGAAGGTGCCCCTCGTACTCCCGCAGCCTCCCCATCATCTGCCGTCGGAATCCGCGCGTTTCTGAGGTCGTCATGGCTCCTCCTCTTCCCCTTGCCGCCGTCTGGGGCAGCGCCGGGGTCGGATGCATCCGCTTTCCGGTGCGTTCATCGACGATCAGCCAATGATGACAACGGATCGGGCCGGCCCGCCACCCCCGCGCCGCGACCCGCCTCTCACACCACCCGGCGGGGCCGCCTCGCGGAGGTGCCTAACGTAATATTCCGCATGTGGCCGGGCCCCTGTCAAGGAGTTTTCCCTTGATGTGCCCAGGAGGAACGTGGCGGCAGGGCTCGCGCGCCGCCCGCCCGGGCTCCGTCGCCAGTCCCCCGTCCCGGCACGTCCCGATAGGCTTGACGCTCCCGCACCGCGGGTGCTAGCCTGCAACCAGCATGAAGACGCGCGCCATGCAGATCCTGGATCGTGCCGGCCTTCGATACGAGGTCCGGGAATTCCAGGAAGAGGAGCTCGGGGCGGAAGAGGTTGCCCAGAAGCTCCAGCTCCCCCTGGCTCGAGTCTGCAAAACCCTGGTTGTTCAGGGGGACCGCACGGGCGTGCTCCTGGCCTGCCTGCCCGGCAGCCGAACGCTGTCCCTGAAAGCCCTGGCCGCAGCGTCCGGCAACAAACAGGTGGCATTGGTGGACCGGGCGGACATTCATCGCCTCACCGGCTACATCCGGGGGGGCGTCTCCCCCCTGGGAGGCAAGCGGACGTACCCGGTCTTCCTGGATCAGCGGGCATTGGCCGAACCCCTGGTGAGCATCAGCGCAGGCATGCGCGGCATGCAGATCTTGCTGGCACCGAAAGACTTGGTGCTGGCCGCGTCCGCGACGGTGGCGAATATCGGGCAGAACCGTGCCGCTGCCGACGGTGAGAATCGCTGAATGCGCCGGCCGCGGATCGGCTGACGAGGGCGACCCGTGGGAGACGAGCGAAGCCTGATCGAGGCGTCGAAGCGGGGGGACACCGACGCCCTGGAAGAACTGGCTCGGACGCACCAGGGGCGCGTGTACGCCTTCGCCATGCGCATGTGCCGCAATGTTGAGGACGCGAAAGACATTTTGCAGGAGACGTTCTTGGGAATGGTTCGGTCTGTCCGCGACTTCCGGGAAGAGAGCAAATTCACCACCTGGCTGTACCGGATCGCCGCGAATGCCTGCATGAAGAAGCGGCGACGGGGCGTGTTCGAGCCCGAGCCGGATCAGGAGCTGTCCCTGGACGACCTGATGCCGTGCCCCGGCCAGGATGGGCGAAAGCCGGAGATCCCGGACTGGTCCGAGGATGCCGAGCAGGCCCTCTTGCGGGGAGAGCTGTCCGACCGGGTGGAGGCGGCCATCGATCGTTTGCCCCACGAGTACAAGATCGTGCTGGTCCTGCGGGACGTGGAGGGCTTCTCGGCGCAGGAGACGGCGGAAATGCTGAACCTTTCGGTCCCGGCGGTGAAATCCCGCTTGCACCGCGCCCGCGTCTTCGTCCGCCGGGAGCTGGAGGGGTATTTCCGCGATCGGAAAGAGACCTAACGGGCTGCTGAAAAAGGCCCACCTGCCGAGTACCCATCTGATGGGTGCCCATCCTTCGGATGGGTACCCCGCCCGCTCGGGTACTCGTTGCGGCGCACAGGAAGTACGCCTTGACCCGCCTGTGGCGGGTGCCCCGCCCCGGGTACCCATCCCGCAGGATGGGTGACGCCGCCTTGCCGTTCGACAGGCCCTTCGACAAGCTCAGGGCGGTGAGCACAGTCGAACCGCTCACGGTCCCGAGCGAAGTCGAGGGACATCTGGACCTTTTTGAGCAGCCTGGGCGAAAACGGGCTCTTCAACATCCTCCTAACCGGAGACGCCGGCTGCTCGGCTTTGCGGATATTTGATTGCGGCGGTGAATCCATCCGGCGCATTCTGGATCGAAGAGAATATTGGACAAGCCCGTGCACCCCAAATCCAGCCGGGGCCCGGAAGGGACCATGACCTGCCGGGAGCTGTTCGAGCGTCTCTCCGAATACTTGGACGGAGAGTTGTCCCAGGATCTCTGTCAAGAGATCCGGCGCCACCTGGATGGATGCGACCCATGCGTCAACTTTGTCCAGACCCTTCGCACGACCGCGGACCTGTGCCGGCGGCTACCATCCCGCCAGATCCCCCCCGAAGTGGCGGCAGACCTGCGAGCCTTCCTCCGAGCCCACGTGCACCCATCGAATAAGGGTTGAAAGCATCTTCTTTCTTCCGCGAGCCCGCCGGCTTTTCCACCCCACCCCTTGCGCCTCCCTGGTCCGGCCTCCTAATATGGAGTCCCTACGTCGACCTCGTCCGAAGTCAACACTCTGACCCAATTTTCTGAATCGTTTTTGGCCTTCCTGGATCGTACGAGAGAGTACAGCGGACCTCGTCTCAGGACGCGGAGGGTGCGATGAAACGGTGGCGACTTGCACGGCAGAGCTGGCTGATCCTTCCCCTGCTGCTTGCGGCCACATGGGGAGGCGGGGGTGCGGCCTGGGGCGCGACCCCGCCCATCGAGGAGCTTACCCTCGTCGAGGCCGTCAAGACTGCCCTGGAGAAAAATCCGGCTCTTCGCGCCGCCACGCACCAAGCGGAGGCGGCGGCGGCCGGGGTGGACCAGGCGCGGGCCGGCTTTTTCCCACGGGTGGATTTTTCCGAGGGCTTCACACAGAGCGACAATCCCGTCTACGCCTTCGGCAGCCTGCTGAACCAGGGGCGCTTCACGCAGGCCGATTTCGCAGTGGACACGCTCAACCATCCCGACGCCATCAGCAACTGGCGGACGAACATCGGCGGGAGCCTTCCGCTGTTCATGGGAGGTCGGACCCTTCTGGGATACCAGCAGGCGCAACTGGGATCCCAGGCCGCGGAGCAGGGGCGGGCCCGGGTGGAACAGACGGTCATCTTCGGAGTGGTCCGAGCCTATTACGCCGTGCTGCTCAGCCAGGACGCTCAGGCGACGGTCGAATCCTCCTTGCGGACGGCCGAAGCGACCTTGGCGGCCGCCGAGGCGCGGTATGAAACGGGCCTGGTCGTGGCATCGGACGCCCTGGCGGCCCGCGTGCGTGTAGCCCGGCTGCGGGAGGAGGCCATCGCCGCCGAGAACCAGGTGCGCCTCGCATACGCCGCCTTGAACGAGGCCATGGGGGTCAGGCTGGAGGCGCCCCACCGGGTCACCGGGCACCTCGAGCTTCCTCCCGTCCAATATTCTACCCTGGACAGGCTGGACGCCGTGGCGTTGAACCGCCGGCCGGACTACCTGCAGGCCACTTTCGAGGAGCAGCGGACGGAAAAGGAGGTGTGGCGGGCCAAAGGCGCGTTGCTGCCGACCCTGAATCTGGTGGGGAACTACGAGATCAACAACCACTACTTGGCCTCCGACGGGCAGGACAGCTGGAGTGTCGGCGTGCTCCTGAACCTGAATCTGTTTAACGGCGGCGCCGATCACGCCCGGCTAGTTGAAGCCGAGGCGAACTACCGGCGGGCGGTCGCCTTGCGCGAACAGCTCGCCAACGCCATCGGTCTGGAGGTCCGCGAAGCGTTCCTAACCCTCCAGACGGCCCGTCAACGCATCGGGGTGGCGCAGGAGGCCGCGCGGCAGGCGGAGGAGAGTCTGCGCATCGTCAAGGACCGGTACGAGGCCGGCCTCACCACCATCGTGGAGCTGCTGGACAGCGAGACCGCCCTGACCGCCGCCCGCACCAACGTGACGCGGACCCTCTACGACGCCACCGTCAATCAAGCGAGGCTGCAACTCAGCCTCGGAATGCTCGACCCTGCGAGGTTTTGAGCCATGCTGAGTCTGCGACGTACGCTCCTGTACGCCCTTCTGCTCCTGCCGCTGGCGGCGTGCGGGAAGGAACCGGCACGGCCGGAAAAGACCGCGGCTCCCCCCGTGGTTCGGGATGTCACGCTGGGCACGGCAACTCTCGGCGAGGTTGCGGAAACGGCCGAGGTCGTGGGCACGGTGAAGTCGCGGACGGTCACCACGGTCTCCAGCAAGATCCTGGGCCGAATCCTGCGTCTCACCGTGCGTGAAGGCAGCCTGGTCCAGTCGGGGCAGACGCTGGCGGAGCTTGACGACCAGGATATCCTGGCTCAGGTCCACCGCGCCGAGGCGGGGCTGGCCGAGGCGGAAAGCGGCGTGGCGGAGGTCGATCAGGCCATTGCGGCGGCGGTCGCAGCCCAGGCGGCGGCGGACGCGGAGCGTGATCTCGCCACGACGACCCTTTCGCGCTACCAACGCCTGCTGGACCGCAAATCCGTGGCGCCCCAGGAGTACGATCAGGTGGCTGCGCGGCACAAGGCCGCCGTGGCCGAGGCGGAGCGCGCCGCGGCCGAACGGCAGGCGGTGGAGGCCAAGCGACGACAGGTCCTGGCCCGGATCGAGTCGGCCCGCGCCGAGGTCGCCGGCGCACGCGTCCTGCTGAGCTACGCCACGATTGCCTCCCCCCTGGCCGGCGTGGTGACGGTCAAGCACGCGGACGTGGGCGGCATGGCGACCCCCGGCGCCCCTCTTTTGACCATCGAAGACAACCGGCACTATTGGCTGGAGATTGCGGTCCCGGACGCGCAAGCGGCCACCCTCCGTCCCCGGCAGAGCCTGCAGGCGACCGTGGAGTCGGTGGGCCTGTCCCTGGCGGCGCCGGTGAGCGAGATCCTCCCCGCCGCCGACCCGTCCACGCGGACCACGCTGGTCCGCCTCGACCTCCCTCCCCAGCCTCGGCTCCGCTCGGGCCTCTTCGGCCGCGCCTGGATCCCAGTGGGCCGAAGGCAGGCCGTCCAGGTGCCCGCCAGCGCACTCGTCGAGCGGGGCCAGCTGCAAGGGGTCTACGTGGTGGGATCGGACGGGACCGCGCGCTTCCGCCTGATCTGGACCGGCCAGACGCGTCCGGAGGGCGTCGAGGTGCTCTCCGGTCTCGTCGGCGGCGAGCGGATTGTCGTCTCCGGCACGGCCCGGGTGACCGACGGGGCCCGGATCGAGCCTGCCAAACCCTAGAAACGCGCCGACGCCCCGACCCGTCGCACGACGGCGATGGCCGGGGCGGTCGTTGAGCGTACACCCGAAACCGAGGGGAACCGACCGGCATGTCGCACCCAGAAACCACCGCCCCCCCGCCGGCCCGCCATGAGATCCCGTTGGGTCTGGCGGGGCGCTTGGCCCGCGCCTTCATCAACTCGCCCCTGACACCGCTGATCGTCGTGGCGTCGATCCTGCTGGGCCTCTTCGCCATCATCGCCACTCCCCGGGAAGAGGATCCGCAGATCGTCGTCCCCATGATGGATGTCTTCGTCCAGTTTCCGGGCGCCAGCGCCAAGGAGGTCGAAGAGCGGATCAGCATCCCCATGGAAAAGCTCCTCATGAACATCCCGGGGGTGAAATACGTCTACTCGACCAGCAGCCCCGGGCTGAGCTTCGTCGTCGTGCGCTTCGAGGTCGGGGAGGATCAGGAGCGGAGCATCGTCAAGGTCTACAATAAGCTCTACTCCAATTTCGACCTGATCCCTCCGGGGGCCTCCAAGCCGCTCATCAAGCCGCGTTCGATCGACGATGTGCCGATCCTCGCGCTCACCTTGTGGAGCGACCAGGTCGACGGGTACACCCTGCGACGCGTCGCGGCCCAGCTCGAAGGCCAGATCAAGGACATCCCGGACGTCTCCGAGACCCACCTGATCGGGGGCGAGCCGCGCCAGCTCCGCGTCCTCCTGGATCCCACCAGCTTGGCGGCCCGGCACCTCTCTCCTGAGGCCGTGGCCGGAGCCCTCGTGGCCGCCAACCAGGCGGTCCAGGTCGGCAGCTACGACATGCAGAACCGGCAGGTCCTGGTGGACGCGTCCCGCTTCCTCGATCGCCCGGAGGAGATCGGCCGCCTGGTCGTCGGAGCCGACGGAGGACGTCCGGTCTATCTCCAGGATGTCGCCCGCATCCTGGACGGCCCGGCGGAAGCACAGCACTATGTCTTCTTCGGTGTCGGCCAGGCCGCGGCCGCCAAGGGGATCGGCCGCGACATGCCCGCCGGACAGGACTACCCGGCCGTCACCCTTTCCATCGCCAAGCGCCGGGGTACCAACGCCGTCGTCATCGCCGAGAATGTCCTGCACAAGGTGGAGGCGCTGAAGGGCGTCCTCATCCCCGACAACGTCCACGTGACCGTCACCCGGGACTACGGCGAGACCGCCAACGAGAAGGCCAACGAGCTGTTCCAGCACCTGCTGCTGGCCACGGTATCGGTCACCCTGCTCATCGCCGTCTTCCTGGGGTGGCGGTCGGCCGTGGTGGTGCTCCTGGCGGTGCCGGTCACGCTGGCGCTCACGCTGTTCCTGTACTACATCTACGGCTATACCTTGAACCGCGTGACCCTCTTTGCCCTCGTCTTCTCCATCGCCATCCTGGTGGACGACGCCATCGTGGTGGTGGAGAACATCACCCGCCACTTCCATCTGCCCGAGAACCGCGGTCGGTCCCTGCTGGCGGTCGCCGTAGAGGCCGTGGCCGAGGTCGGGAACCCCACCGTGCTGGCCACCTGGGCGGTGATCGCGGCGATCCTGCCCATGGCCTTCGTGGGCGGCCTCATGGGCCCCTACATGCGCCCCATCCCGGTGGGGGCCTCGGTGGCGATGCTCTTCTCCCTCTTCATCGCCTTCATCATCTCCCCCTGGGCGGCCTACCGCGTGCTGCGGGGGGAAAAGACTGCTCCGCACGGGGAGCACTACGAGGACTGGACCACGCGGTTGTACCGGCGGATCATGACTCCCCTCATCCGCTCCACCTGGAAGCGCTGGGTGTTCCTGACCGGTGTGCTGGTGCTGCTCCTGGCGGCCGTCTCCATGCTCTACTTCAAGCTCGTGTACGTGAAGATGCTTCCCTTCGACAACAAGAGCGAGTTCGAGGTCATCGTGAACATGCCGGAGGGCACCTCGCTCGAGCAGACGGCGCACGTGACCCGCGAGATCGGACAGTACCTGGCCACGGTCCCGGAGGTCACGGACTACGAGATGTACGTGGGGACGGCGGCTCCCTACAACTTCAACGGACTCGTCCGGCACTACTTCCTTCGCCAGAACCCCTACCAGGCCGGCCTGCAGGTCAACCTGCTGCCGAAGGGCCGGCGGTCCGCCCAGAGCCACGACATCGCCAAGCGGGTCCGGCCGAAGCTGGATGCCATCGCGGCCCCCTACGGCGCGCGCATCCAGGTCGCCGAGGTTCCCCCCGGTCCCCCCGTCCTCCAGACGCTGGTGGCGGAGGTGTACGGGCCGGAGTACGCGGACCAGGTGGCCATCGCCCAAAAGATCAAGGCGCTCTTCGCCAAAACGCCCGGCGTGGTGGACGTCGACTGGTACGTCGCGGATCCGCATCCCCAGGTCCGCTTCCTGGTCGACCGCGAGAAAGCCGCGCTGAGCGGGGTCACGCCCGAGGCGGTGGTCCGGACGCTCCAGCTGGCGGTAGGAGGTATGGAGGTCGGACTGCTCCACCTCCCTCGCGAGAAGGAGGACGTCAGCCTGCTGGTTCGGCTCCCGCGCGCCAACCGGTCGGGCGTCACGCCGCTCACCGACCTGAAGGTCACGGGCGCCAACGGCCGCCTGGTCTCCTTGGGCGAGATTCTCCGCCCGGAACAGGACATGCAGGGGTATGATATATACCGGAAGAACCTGATGCCGGTCGTGTATGTCACGGGGGATGTGGCGGGAGGCGAGGAAAGCCCGGTGTACGCCATTCTCAAGATGTACCGCCCCATCGCAGGGATGCAGGTCCCGGGCGGCGGCCATCTCCGGGAGAACCTGGCCGCCCTGCCGTCCACCACCCAGCAGTTCGCCATGAAGTGGGATGGGGAATGGCAGATCACCGCCGAGGTGTTCCGCGATCTGGGTCTGGCGTTCGCGGCAGCCCTGGTGCTCATCTACATCCTGGTGGTCGGCTGGTTCCGCAACTTCGTGACACCCATCGCCATCATGGCCCCCATCCCCCTGACGCTGGTGGGCATCCTGCCGGCCCACGCCCTGCTGGGGGCCTTCTTCACCGCCACCTCGATGATCGGCTTCATCGCCGGCGCCGGCATTATCGTGAGGAACTCGATCATCCTGGTGGACTTCATCGAGCTGCGTCTGGCCCAGGGTATGCCGCTGGAAGAGGCCGTGGTGGATGCCGGCGCCGTGCGGTTCCGACCCATGCTGCTCACGGCGGCGGCCGTGGTGGTGGGGGTTTCCCCCATCCTGTTCGACCCCATCTTTCAGGGAATGGCCATCTCCCTCATGGCCGGCGAGGTGGCGTCCACACTGCTGAGTCGCATGGCCGTCCCGGTCCTCTACTACATGGAGCGGCGGCACCAAGCCGCGCCGAGCGCGGCGGGGCTCAAGGCCAACGGACAATGAAGACCCGGCAATGGCGCAGTGAAGATTGACCATCGAGTTTCGCTGGGATCGTCGTCTTGATTTCTTGGTTCGACCTTGTCGATTTTGCATTGCACGAAGAGGGGGACCACATGGATACTCTGGGAACACTCGCGCTGATCGTGGGAATCTGGCTGGGTCTCCAGTACCTGATGCGGAAGGCCGGCCTCCCCACCTGAGGGGTTAAGGGGTGCTCGTCGAGCACCGAGACGAAAGAGGCGCCCCGGGACGAGACCAAGCCATGAGCCCGTCGCCCGAGACGGATCAGCGGACCGTCCTGTCGCTGGAAGAGGGGTATCGGTTTCGGGTGCGGTTCGATCGGGAAGGGATTCCGGACCTGCTCACCGACGAATCGCCCCCGATTGGGGAAGACACGGGCCCCAGCCCTTCGCGCCTGCTGGCCGCCGCCATCGGCAACTGCCTGGCTGCCAGTCTCCTGTTCTGCCTGCGGAAGGCGCGCCTCGGCGTGGAGGGGCTGGAGGTCGAGGTTTTCACAACCTTCACCCGGAACCAGGCGGGTCGCTTGCGGATCGGAACGATCCAGGTCCGGTTGCACCCGAGCTGGACCGAGGAGACCGCCGCCAAGGCCCAGCGCTGCCTGGGGCTCTTTGAGGACTTCTGCCTGGTAACCGAGTCGGTCCGCCACGGGGTCCCTGTGGAAATCGCCGTGAGCGGAATCGCGATGCCGGAAGCGGATTCGGGAGGGACCTGAGATGACGCTCGAGCGCTGGATCCGTTTGATTGCAGGAACGTTCATTCTGGTGAGCCTGGCTCTCAGCTGGCTCGTCAGCCCGTACTGGCTGCTCTTCACGGCCTTCGTGGGTCTCAACCTCTTCCAGTCGGCTCTCACAGGCTGGTGCCTGATGGAGGATATCCTTCGCAAGGCGGGGGTCCGGGAGGGATGCGGGTGATGGACGGTCCGCAGCCGGCCGACCCGTCGCTCCTGAGCCTGACCGCCGCCTGGCAGGCGCTCCGGCCCCTCCTGGCCCAAGAGCAGTGCCGGACCTGCGAGTGCCTGCAGGGGGCTGTCACGGAGCTCTGGCTGACGCTGGAGGATCTCCCGGTATCTGTCGACCGACCGGGGTTGCTCCGGTCCGTCGAGGGCGCCCTGCTGCGAGACGCCCCCCACTCCTGTCTCGGCTGCAACCCCTGCCAGCCGGGGAATATCCTGGCGGCTTTCTACCGCGCCCGGCAGGCCGCCACACACATGGGCGGCTGTGCTTCCAACTCATCCTGTTCGTCAGAGAAGTGTACCCTCTAGGAGAGGCCAATGCCGACTACACTTACCATCATCACCGAGAACACGGTCCTGGGGAAGGGAGATGCCCTGTACGGCCAGCACGGCTTCTCGCTCTTCTTGGAGCGACCGGAGACGCGGATCCTCTTCGACACCGGCCCGGCGGGAATCGCCACCCTCCACAACGCCCCCCGACTGGGCATCGACCTCCGGAGTACGGATGCGATTGTCCTGAGCCACGGCCACCAGGACCATACCGGTGGTCTGCTGGGCGTCCTCCAGACCATCGGTAAACCGATCCGGGTGTACGCCCACCCAGGCATCTTCGCCGACCGCTACGGAAAGCGTGCCAACGGCCGGGTCGTGCACGCCGGCATGCCCTACAAGCGCGAGGTGCTGGAGGGGTTCGGGGCACAGTTCGATCTCTCCGCCGATTTCCGGGAGATCGCCCCCGGCATCTACCTCAGCGGCGAGGTTCCGCGTAGCTCCCCGTTCGAGACCGGTGACGCGGAGCTGTACGTCAAGCGGGAAGGCCAGCTGGTCCGCGATCCCATCGCCGACGACCAGTCCTTGGCGCTCGAGACGACGGAAGGTCTGGCTCTGATCCTGGGTTGCTGTCATGCCGGCCTCATCAACACCCTCCACCTCTTCCAAGCCAAGCTGCCGGGTCGGCGGATTCATACCGTGATCGGAGGCACCCATCTCGGTTTTGCGCCGCCCGAGCAGCTGCGCCAAACGATCGACGCTCTGAAGGCGGCGGGCGTTGCCCGGTTGAGTCTCTCGCACTGCACGGGGCTTCCTGCCGGGGCGGCGTTGGCGCGGGAACTGGGCGACGCGGTGGCTTTTTGCAACGTGGGCTACACGCTGACCCTCGCCTAGCACTGCGCCTGGCAGGGCGTTGCGACGCTTCCCGCTCGCCTGCGCGCCCCGCGGCATGAGGAACACCGACCTTGGGCCGAAGCTGCCCATGGCCGGCCCGCCCCTGCGGGCAGATTCCTCGCGCGCCCCCTACAAACCCGGCAGTCTCTCTACGATTCACTGCGGAGATCGCCCGGCCGATCCCCTCCGACTGGGCAGCCGTTGACAAAGAGCGACGGGAGAGATATAGAGCTCCGCAGAGCGTGCTCCCCCCGACCCATCCGCGGCGGTCTGCGCATGTTCCGGCGCGGCCTTCCGCGATGACCAAACATGTTCAGACAGATCAGCTCTCCCTCCGGGGAAACCATGGATATCCATGTAGAATCGAATAGTTACCGGCCGTTTGAACCTGACGGCGAGAGGTTTCTCAAGCCCAGGGGGATCCGGATGTACCGGATCCGGCGTGGACCGCGACCTCCCGCGCTGGAAACCTGAGGTCGCCGGGGAAGGATGCCGCTCGGAAGGAGGGGCTGCCATGGGTGAGACAATCCAGGTGGTGGACTACTTCTACACAGAGGCTCCGGACAAGCCGGGGGAGGGCAGCAAGCTCCTGACACAGCTCAAGGACGCGGGGGTCAATCTACTGGCATTTTCGGGCTTCCCGAAAGGCCGCCGGACCCAGCTGGACTTCATTCCAACCGATGTGGCCGCCTTCAAAGCCGCCGCCAAGAAGGGGAAGCGGAAGATGGTCGGCCCCAAGAAGGGCTTCCTGATCCGGGGCGACGACCGCGTTGGAGCCCTGGCGGATCTGCTGGCCAAGCTCGCCGAGGCCAAGATCAACATCACCGCCACCGACGCCATCGCCGCCGGGGGCGGTCGGTATGCCGCCCTCCTCTGGGTGAAGTCCCGCAACGTCAAGCGAGCGGCCAAGATCCTGGGCGCAGCGGCGCCGGCGACCGCGGCACCCGCGGCGCCGACCCGCGAGTGGCCAAAGCCCTGATCGCGTTCATCCGTGGACCCTGGTCCCTCCGAGCGCCCATGGCCCACGGTCCCGAAGTCGGCCGCGGTTTGAGGAACCGCGGGCGGCCGGACGTCCCGTCCGGGGTTCGGCCGCCCGCGGTCTCCGGACGTGCTGCCGTCATGCTGTCTCCGAACAGCCCTCCTTCCACCGCGCCAGTTTCTCGCGGAGGCGCTGCTCCTGCCTGTCCCGATCCACGATGAACCGATCGTGCGCCCCCTCCGCCACCTTGTCCAATTGGTCGTGCACCTCGAAGGTGAAGCGGAGGAGGCGACGGTCAATCTCTATAAGCGCGCACCGGGCAGTGACCGTCATGCCGACCGGTGTCGCCGCCAGGTGCCGGATATCCACCCGGGTGCCGACGGTATCCTGATCCTCTCTGAGAAACGGGCGCACACCCTCCAGCGCGCAGATCTCGACGAAGCGCACCAACTCCGGCGTAGACAATACCCCTAGTCCCTGAGCCGCCAAGTGCTTCGCCGCCTGCGCCTCGGTCACCACCATGCCTTTGTCATACGTTGCTCCGACTTCCAGATGCTCCGCCATGCTCGATTCGCCCTCCTCGTTCGGACCGTCGCGGCATCCCGCCTGCCGGTGTCGGTCTGTTTTTGGCCTTCGGCTGAGTGCCGCTCACACGCACGACCGCCGGACTCCGGCGGCGCATCCCTGTGTCGGGGGGCCGCATCCGCCGGCCCGGCACCGGTATCGTACCACAACACCGGCACACTTTTCGCGTCCCGGCTGAATTGCCTTGTTCTCCATGACTTCATACCGTACATTGCATGAGGAGCGAGTCGTGGAAATGCCGGCATCCTCGCGGCAAGGCTGGGCTGCAGGCGCTTCCCGCCGGAGCGAGTCATACTTCACATGCGTCTCTTCCTCTTCGACATCGACGGAACGCTCATGTTTGCCCATGGCGCCGGACACATCTCGCTCGTCCAGGCCATGGAAGCCACTTTTGGCACCGCGGGGCGGCACGCCGACTACGATTGGCGCGGCCGGACCGATCCGCAGATCGTCTGTGACATCCTGCGAGCGGCTGGAATCCCCCAGGAGGTCATCCAGGCCCGCCTGGAGTCGTGCTTTGCCCGCTACGTTCGCCGCCTCGAAGCCGTGATTGCCGACGGCCATCCCGTCGATCTGCTGCCGGGCATCCCCGAGCTGGTCGCAGCCCTGGACGCTCGGCCGGACATCATGATCGGTCTCTTGACCGGCAACGTCGAGGCCGGGGCCAAGGCCAAGCTCCGGCCGACCGGTCTCTGGCCCCATTTTCGAGTCGGCGCGTATGGGTCCGACAACATGGACCGCCGGCGGCTGCCGGACATCGCCCGTGCGCGGGCAGCCGCCCTCACCGGACGGCCGATCTCTTTCGACCGCGTCGTCATCATCGGCGACACACCCCTGGATGTGGATTGTGCCCGCGCCTGCGGCGCGACGGCCGTCGCGGTGGCAACCGGCCAGCACTCGGTCGAGGATCTCTCCGTCTGCGGCCCGGACCTCCTGTTCCCGAACTTCTCGGATGTTCCCGGGGTTTTGGCGGCCCTCGAGGAAACCGGCGATCGATTGCGGGCCTCCGCGGACCGATCCTGGCCTGTCCGCCCGAATGGCCCCGAATCCCAGCCCAACTCCGCTGCTGCCTGTGGCGACGGCGGGGATGGAATCGGGTGAATCTGAGGCACCGGGGACCGGTGGTCCCCGCTGAAGGAGGCCGGCAGATAGCGCACGATCCCAGTCCAAGGCGCCGGGACCGGACTCCCACTCGCCCCTAGGGCGGCCGGGCAATCACTTCACTGTGGAGGGATGTCCATGGATGCCAAGACCCGCCAAGAATTGATCGCCAAATACAAGGATGGGTGCCGGGTCGTCACGGCGGCCCTGCAAGGGTGCACGGACAAAGAGCTGGATGCGCGCCCGGCAGCGGGCAAATGGTCCGCGCGCGAAATCGTCCACCATCTTGCGGACAGCGAGATGATCGCCGCCATCCGCCTGCGGCGGCTGCTGACCGAGGACGCCGCGACGATTCGCGCGTTTGATCAGAACATCTACGCGCGTCGCCTCTACTACGATCGGCCGATCGAGGCGTCTCTGGAGGCCTTCCGCGCCTCCCGACAGTCCACGGGCGAAATCCTGGAGCGGATGACCGACGCCGATTGGACACAGTCAGGCACCCACAGCGAGAGCGGAGCATACTCGCCGGAGAAGTGGCTGGAAGTCTACGCCCATCACGGCCACACCCACGCGGAGCAAATTCGCAAGGCCAGGGCGGCTGCCAAGTAAGTCGACGGACCAGGTGACAACCGTCGGTACCCCGGACACTCCAGGGCGGGCGGGTCCGGATCGTGCGCGCCCTCGCGTCGCCGCCGGAACGGCCGTTCACGCCTCCCGGCACTCCTCCCCCTCGGGCGCCCGGACGGAGCCCTGCACCTGACCTGCGGTTCGACCTGATGAAATGGCCGCCGACGGGCGAGGCGACGAGACGCTTCTTGGGGCGGAAGGCAAGGAGACAGGCATGGGACGATTGAGCGGCAAGGTGGCCCTGGTCACCGGATGCGCTGGGGAGCGGGGAATCGGCCGCGCGATCGCCCGGCGATTCGCAGCGGAGGGCGCCGATCTCATCCTGACGGATATCGCGATGCACGGCACCGCGGTGGTCCCGGCGAAGCCGCGGCCCGGCTGGGGCGGCCTGGAGGCCGTGACGTCCGAGGCGCGCGCGGCCGGCCGGCAGGTGGTGGTGGCCCTCCTCGACATCCGCTCCGCCGTCCAGATCGACCGCGTCATCGCCCAGGGACGGGAAGCCTTCGAGCGTATCGACGTCTTGGTCAACAATGCCGCCGCGCCGCCGGGGGCCGACCGCGTGCCGGTCGTCGAATTGCCGGAAGAGGCGTGGAACGCGGTGCTGGACGCCAACCTCACGGGAGCGTTCCGCTGCGCCAAAGCCGCAGCCCGCCTGATGCTGGCCCGCAAGACCCGCGGGCGCATCATCAACATCGCCTCGGACGCCGGCCGTGTGGGCCGGCCCAGCCTCGCGGCCTACTGCACCTCCAAGTTCGGCCTGATCGGCCTCACGCAGTCCCTGGCCATGGAGCTGGCGCCGGCGGGCATCACGGTGAACGCCCTTTGCCCGGGAGGCGTGGACAGCGAACGATTGGATTATCTGGGGCGACGGGAGGATGGGAGCTACGATGACGCACGCCGCGCTGCGGAGATCCGCCGACGGGCCGCCGGGAACCCGATGGGTCGCCTGACGAGCCCCGAAGACGTGGCGGCGGCCGCCGTCTTTCTGGCGTCGGATGAGGCCGAGTACATCACCGGGCAGGCCATCAACGTGTCCGGCGGCTCCATCATGCACTGACATGGAAGCGGTCGGGGCCGTGACGGCACCGACACATTCCCGGCTCGAGCGCGGGCCAGAAGGTTTGCGATTGCAGGAAGGGATGCCAGGCAGCGCGGGGTATCCCAGTGAGCAGGCCACCAAAGAAACAGCCATACATGCCAGCGCCGCGTACAGCGTCTGCCACGTTCCGGTCACCCCTCCCGCGAGTCCTCCGGGCGATCTTTACCCCTTGCCGGACTCCAGCGCGGCCACGCCGGCCCGCGCCACCTGGGCGTCCTCTTCGCCCGATCCGCCGCTCACCCCGACCCCACCCACACAATGCCCGTCCACCACTATCGGCACGCCGCCCGCAAAGGTGATGTACGCGTCCGTTCCGGCCGCCAGCGGGAGCGCGATGGCCATGTGGTCGTCCAGCGGCTTCCCGGACGAGCTGATCTTTCCGGTCGGCAGGCGGTTCGAGGCGGCGGCCCGGGCCTTGACGTGGGCGACGCGAATGTTGTGCAGCTTCCCATCGTCTGTCCGGGCGAACCCGAGGAGATGGCCGCCCTCGTCCACTACGGCGATGCTCATGGGGATCTTCATCTCCTGCGACTTTCGGACCGCAGCCTGGAGGATCCGGTTGGTCCCCTCCCAATTCAACTTGAGTGCCTGACGTGTGATCATGCGCATGCCCTCTCTGGCGGAAAGCGGTGCCGACGAGGCGCCTGCCTCTCTTCATCCCGCACGGAGGCGCTGGGCGACCAGACAGGTTCGTCCCCGGCGCCCCACAGCCCGAGCCGGCCGCCCCTCACCCGATCTCCGCGTACCGAAAGCAGCCTACCAGGTGATCGTTCACCAATCCGACTGCCTGCATGAACGCATAACAGATGGTCGAGCCGACAAATGTGAAGCCGCGCCGGGACAGGTCCGCGCTCAAGGCGTCGGATTCCCGGGTGCGGGCCGGAATGTCCCGAAGTGTCCTTCGGCGATTTCGCTTCGGACGGCCGCCGACGAATCGCCACAGGTAGGCATCGAAGCTTCCCCACTCCGCCTGGACCTCTAGGAACGCTCTCGCATTCCGGATCGCCGCCGCGATCTTCAGCCGGTTGCGGATGATCCCCGCATCCCTCAGCAGCACGGCTGTCTTCCGCTGGTCGTACGCAGCGATGATCTGCGGATTGAAGTGATCGAAGGCCGAGCGGAAGTGCTCTCGCTTCTTGAGAATTGTCTCCCAGCTCAATCCCGCCTGCGCCCCTTCAAGGATCAGGAACTCGAAAAGCCGCCCATCGTCGTGGACCGGCACTCCCCACTCCCCATCGTGGTAGGCGATTGACAGGGGTGTCTTGGCCCAGCCGCAGCGACGAAGCTCGGAGGGCCGGCCCGTCCGTGCACGCAGCGGCGTCACGGCCCACCCCCTCCTCTCATTCCGCGGCCAGCCTCAGCAGCGACAGGAGCAGCACATTGGCGCCCCGCTCGATCTCCTCATCGGCCGTATACTCCATCGGGGAATGGCTGCGACCGTCCCGGCTTGGAACGAAGACCATCCCCGCCTTGGCAACGCGGCCGACCACCTGGGCGTCGTGCCCGGCCATGGCGGGAATCCGAAAGGACCGAAGACCCAGCTCGCCTGCCGCAGACTCGATCGCTTCCTGCAGCTCGGGGGCCAGCGGCACCGGCGCGACATCGAGGATGGTTTCGATAGAGAGCTCCAGGCCCCAGGATGATGCCACATCGGTCGCGAGGGCGCGCGACCGTTCGGCAAGATGCAGGAGCCGCTCCCGCGAGACCTCGCGAAGCTCGTAGGTCAGATGGGCCTCGGCGGGGACAATGTTGGGCACGGCCGGCTTCAGCTGTACCACGCCCACCGTCAGACGGCTTGCCGACGTGCCCTCGGCCATGACCAGTTGCCGCCCCTTCAGGGCAAGGTCGGCGGCCCCCATGAATGCATCCTTCCGGCCGGTCATAGGGGTGGTCCCCGCATGATCCGCCCGACCGCGAAAGGTCATCCCAAACCGGCAGATGCCGACCACGGCCTCCACGACCCCGATAGGAATGCCGAGCGCTTCCAGGATCGGGCCCTGCTCGATATGGAGCTCGAGGTAGGCCTTGATCTCTTTGGGGTCCCGCCGGGCGGCCGGGGCCTGCAGCGCGTCCAGCCCATGCCGGGCCATGGCATCGACGATCCGGTGGCCGTTCGAATCCCTGATCCGGGGGATATCCTCAGCCCGCAGCACCCCGGTCATGGCGTAGCTGCCAAAGAAGCCGCCGAACGCCCCCTCCTCGTCGGTGAAGGCCACCAACTCCAACGGATGTCGGAGTCGAACCGCCTCCTCTTTGATCCGCCGTAGGCATTCCAGACCCGCCAGGACGCCCAGCGCCCCGTCGAATCGGCCACCGTTAGGAACCGTATCGATGTGCGACCCTACCATCTCGACCGGCGCCCCCGGCTGCCAGCGCGCGAAGATGTTGCCCGCCGCATCCTGGCGGGCCTCCATCCCGGCCTGGCCAATCCGCGCCAGCAGCCAGCGCCGCGCCTCCATATCGGCGTCGCTCCAGGACGGCCGCGACACCCCGCCGTCGGGGGTCCTCCCGATCGTGCCCAGCGTCCGCAGGTCGTCGCAGAGCCGTTCGCGGTTCACCCGCATTGCAGCCTCCGTCATGGGACGAGGACAATCTTGCCGTAGGCGCCGGACGCCAGGACGGCTTCGTGCGCTTTGGGCGCCTCCACCAAAGGAAACTCTCTGCCGACGACCGGCCGCAGGGTTCCGTTGGCGAGACCCGCTCCGATCCCGGCATGGATCCGCTGCATCTCCTGGGGGGAGGCGTTGAACAGAACCATGCCGAGAATGCTGGCGTCCCGCGCCATGGCATCCCGGGGGTTGATCTCGATCGTCCCCCGGCAGCCGATGACCACCACCCGGCCGCCCCGGGCCAGGACGGTGAGGTCCTTCCCCAGGTTCACATTGGAGAGCATCTCCAGTACCACGTCCACCCCGCGGCCGTCGGTGAGCGCCTTGATCTTCTCTAGGTAGTCCGCCGCCGTGTGGTCCAGCACGTGATGGGCCCCCTGCTCCTTGACCAGGCTGCGGCCCTTCTCGGTTCCCGCCGTCCCGATCACGGTCATCCCGCGGGCGCGGGCGAGCTGTACGCCGGCGATGCCGACGCCGCCGCTGGCCCCGTGGACCAGCACCGTCTCTCCGGCGAGGGCATGCGCCCGCTGGAACAGCGCACGGTAGGCCGTGCCGTAGGGGACCGATATCCCGGCCCCTGGGGTGAAGTCGATGTTGGGAGGCAGCGGCTTCACATCCTTGGCCTCGCACAGGGTAAGCTCGGCGTAGACGCCGGTCACCGTCCAGAGCGTGTATACGCGGGCCCCTTTCGCCAGCCCGCTCACACCGCTGCCCACGGCCTCCACTGTCCCGGCCGCATCAGTCCCCGGCGTGTAGGGAAGCTGCGGCTTGAGGGCGTAGGCCCCCGACCGGATGTAGGCATCCACCGGGTTCACACCCGCGGCCTTGACCCGCACCACGACCTGTCCCGGTCCGGGCGTGGGATCCGGGACCTCCTCCACCTTCAACACCTCCGGACCACCAAATTGGTGCACCCGAATAGCTCTCATGGCTCTCCTCGCTCCGCTAAAGTTTCAAGCAGCTGGCAGAAGGACGTCAGCCCATCCGGTCGCTGATCCTGCCCCCCTCCTCATTCGCCGAAGGAATGGCCGTGCTCACAGCACGGCGGTAGGCGGCGTCCTGTTTACGATACGCCACAAGAAGGCGCGATGCAATGGGACGGCCGCGGGGGAGGATCACCAGTTGCGGACGCCGAGCGGATCTCCTGGCCTAATCCGCCGGCGTATGGTACACGTTCGGATTGACCACGAATTCCGGTCGTTGGCCCCGCAGCACGGCAAGCACAGCCTCTACGGCGCGGTCCCCCATGCAGCGGATGGATTCCCGGGTGTGCGTTCCCATGTGCGGCGTGCCGATGACGTTGGGTAGAGAAAGCAGCGGACTGTCCGTCGGAGGCTCCTGCTCGAAGACGTTGGTGGCGTACCCGGCGACCTTCCCCGAGACCAGCCCCTCATACATCGCCGTCTCATTGACCAGCTTGCCGCGTGAGGTATTGACGATCCAGACGCCCGGTCGCATCCGGGCGATCTCATCCGCGCCGATCACCCCCTCGGTCTCGGGGGTCAGCGGGGCGTGCAGGCTGAGAATGTCCGATCCAGCCAGCAGGCCCGGGAAGTCCACCTGGCGGATGCCGATCTCCCTGGCCGCCTCCTCGGGCCACGCCGGGTCGACGCCCAGAAGCTCCATCCCAAACCCCTTGGCTCGCCGGGCCACGTTCTGGCCGATGCGGCCCAACCCCAGAATGCCCATGGTTTTGCCGGTGAGCCCGGCCCCGAGGAACCGCTCCCAGCGACCGGCTTTGACGCTGGCCGAGGCCTCCGGGATGCGCCGCAACAGGGCCAGCAGGAGGCCTACGGCGAGATCGGCCACGGCCTGATCGTTGGCGCTGGGGGCGGTGGCGACGACGATCCCGCGCGCCGTGGCCGCCGCGATGTCAATGTTATCCACCCCGACGCCATGCTTGGCGATGATGCGGAGCCGCGGCGCGGCGTCCATGAGGGCGGCCCCGATGGGGTGAAATGCCACGATCCAGGCATCCGCACGGGCAACCTTCGCGCGAAGGTCTGCCTCGGCAATGCCGCTCCCTTCACGCCACTCGAGGATGACGCAGCCAGCCTCGCGGAGGCGCTCCATCGGCTCGGGCACCTCTCGTCCGAAGGACCGGGTCGTCACCAGCACGTTGCAGCTGTACACTGTCCCTCTCCCAGCGGGCACAAGCCGGTACCCAGACGGCCGGCCGCCTCGCCATACTCAGTGGCGCAGGGCCTTCAGGGCCTGCAGGATCCGGTCCGCCCTCTCCCGCTGCTGCCGGTAGAAATGGCGGGTCTGGTCATCCGGCTCGACCGACGCGCCGGATTCGGACAAGCCCTTGGCCACACCGAGGTCCGGCGCCATCCCCAGCGCCACCCACGCCAGCACCGCCGCGCCTAAGGCCGAACCCTCGGCGCATTGGGGGACCCGGATGCGAGCCCCGAACATGTCCGCCGCAATCCGCAGCCACGCGGGGGAGCCGGCGAGACCCCCGGTGACGCGGATCTCCTCGATCGCCCCAAGCTGCTCCCGGAGCGTCTCGACGGTCCGCGCCACGGAGGCCGCGATCCCCTCGAGGACCGCCCGGGCGAGCTGTTCGCGCCCATGGCGGAGCGTGAGCCCCCAGAAGCCTCCCGTCGTCTCCGGGTCCCAGACGGGGCACTGCTCCCCGGACAGGTAGGGCAGGAAGATCAGCCCCTCCGCCCCCGCGGGGACCGCCGCCGCCAGATCGGTCACCTCGGCACGCAGCAGCTCCGGGTTGGCCGTTTGCGGCTCCAGGACCCGCAAGAACCAGTCGTACACAATGGCCCCGCTGCTCACGATGCCGCCGATCACCCACCAGCGCTCGTCCAGAGCGTACGTCCATAGCCGCTCCTGCCGGTCCAGCGTGGGTGCCTGGATCAGGCAGCGACAGGCCGCGCTCGTTCCCACGTTCACGGCGGCGACCCCCGGGCCGACCGCCCCCGCCCCGATGCTGGCCAGCACGCCGTCCCCGGCGCCGATCACGCAGGGGATGCCCTGGGGGAGACCGGTGCGGGCCAGCACCCCTGGCAGCCAGCGGGTGAATGTCTGGTACGGGGAGACCGGGACCGAGAGGGATGACCGGTCGATCCCGGCGGCCTCCAACGCCTCCGGTGCCCAGTCGCGTCGGCGGATGTCGAAGAGGCCGCTGGAAGAGGCCATTGACCAGTCGACGACGTACTCGCCGAAGAGACGGCGGAAGACGTACTCTTTGACGGAGATGAATCGAGCCGGCCGCGCGGGCAGATCTGCCTGCCGGAGCCAGATGATCTTCGACAGCGGGTAGATGGCGTCGAGCGGACATCCGGTGGCGCGAAAGATCCGGCGCCCACGCACGGACCGCCGCAGGCCGTCGGCCACCGCTGCGCTGCGGCGATCCGACCAGATGAGGAAGGGGGACAGGGCCCGGTCGTCGGCGCCCACGGGCATGGTGCTGTACCATTGGGCGCTGAAGGACACCGCGTCTACGGGGAGACCCGACGGCCGATCCCGATAGGCCGTCCCGATGGCATCGAGCACGGCGGAATAGACCAACTCCGGATCCTGCTCCGCCCAATCCGGCCGAGGGGTGAGCATGGGGTAGGCGCGCCGGGCAAGGGATAGAACCCGACCCTGGCCGTCGAACAGCGCCGCCTTCGTGGCCGACGTCCCGATGTCCACCGCCAGCACAACCCCGCGCTCGGACATCTTCCGACCTCTCGCCCGGCGGATCCCTACCTGACGAGGGAGGGATCGAAGACCGCCTTGGGCAGCGACTCGAAGGCCGCGTGAATCTCTGCGGTCTCCCTGTCGTTCAGGCCGCGCAACGGGGCCTTCATGTCCAGCGGGAATTGGCGCCCGCGCAGCCGCATGACCTCCTTGTAGCCGGCCAGGTATGGCCCGATCTTCAGCACCACGCGGAGCCGGTTGACCAGAAGCTGCAATCTACGCGCGCGTTCGTACTGCTTCGCCATTACCGCATCGTAGAGGGCCACCATCAACTCCGGGAACGGGTTCGCCACCGCCGACACCACCCCCGCCCCGCCCACCATCATGGCCGGGTAGACCAGCCCGTCCGTGCCGATGATGCAGGCGAAGCCATCCCCGCCCACCTCGACGTACTCCTGGAAGAGGATCAGGTCTTTGCTGGAGTCCTTGATCCCGGCGATGTTCTTCCCCTGCTTGACCAGCTTTCCCACCAGGGAGGAGGAGATTCCCGAGGCCGAGCGGCCCGGGTTGTTGTACAGGAACACCGGCAGGCCGGGCACGCAGGCGGCCACCGCGCCGAAGAAGGCCTCCAGGGCGGCGCCGTCGGACGGGTAGAAGTAGGGCGTGATGACCGAAATGGCATCGGCCCCGGCCTTCTCGGCATGCCGGGCCAGCTCGATGCAGCCGCCGGTGTTGTTGGTGGTCACTTGCGGCATCACGAAGGCCCGGCCCTTCACCTGGTCCACGCAAATCTCGACGGCCCGCCTCCGCTGGGCATCGGAGAGGGCGATGCCTTCACCCATAGTCCCGCAGGGGAAGATGCCGTGGATGCCGGATTGGACCATCCACTCCACGTGGTCGCGCAGCGCCTCCTCGTGGATCTCTCCGGAGGGGGTGAGCGGGGTGTGCAATGCAACGATGATACCGTGGGCGTTCATGGGTCGATTCTCCCGTCCTCCGAGGCAACAGGCGCCTTCCCCGGGCGGGGGTCCTGTGCGGCCCCCGCCCGGGGAGAGGCTCCCCGCCGCTCCCGAACGCGAATGGTCAGCCGGTCCTTACCGGCGCGTAGCTTCGATGGTCTTGAAGAGGTCGTCCACGTACTCCTTGCCGATCTCCTTTTCGGCCCACGCCTTGACCGGCGGCTGGGCCAGCGTGCGGAACCGCGCCAGCTCGGCGGGCGTCAGCTCCGTGACTTCCATGCCGAGCTTCGTGAGGATTTCCTTGGCGTGCATGTCCTGATCGCTCGTCATCTTGCGGTGGATGGCGATCGCTATCCGCGTGCCCTCCTCCACCGCCTTCCGCTCGACCGGCGTCAGGCTCTGATAAAACTTCTCGTTGATCAAGTAGCCGTGGACGCTCCATACGTGGGCGTCCAGCGTGATGTATTTCTGGTACTGGTACAGGCTGGCGGCCAGAATGTTGGTCACCCCGTTCTCCTCCCCGTCCACGACCTTCTGCTGGAGTGCCGTGGGCAGTTCGGCCCAGGGGATCGCCGAGGGGCTGGCACCCAGGGCACTGACCAGGATCTGGAACACGGGGCTGGGCATGACGCGGATCTTGAGCCCCTTCATGTCGTCCGGCGTCTGGATGGGCCGCTTGCTGTTGGTGAAGTGGCGCACGCCGTTGTCGGCAAAGCCGAGCAGGCGGATCCCGGTCTTCTTGATCATGTCCTCGGAGAGTCTGTTCATCCAGGGGCTGTCGTACACGCGCCAGGCGTGCTCGTGATTGTCGTAGAGGAAGGGGATGCCGAGAATGCCGATGGGCTTGTACGCCAGGGCGATGGCGCCGTCGTGGGCCACGGCCATCTCCAGCGTGCCGAGCCGGAGCCCCGTCATGGTATCGGCGTCCCCCCCGAACTGGCCGGCCGGGAAGATCTCGACCTGGATAGAGCCGTTGGTCGCTTTCTCGACATACTCCTTGAAGGCAAGCGCGGCAGCGTGCTTCGGCTGGTCAGGTCGGGCCGGCTGGAAGTGTGCGTACTTGAGGATCTTCGGTTGGGCCAGGGCGCTCGCCGGGAAGGCAAGCAGCGCGATGGCCAGGATGATGAGGGCCCTGCTTCTCCATTGCATGACACTTCCTCCTTCTCGATTCAGGGTTAACGAGCGAACCCGAACCAGCCGGGCACGGTCAGGCTGATCGCCGGGACGTACAACACCAGCGCCAGCACCGCCAAGAGCACGAACACCATGGGAAGGATGGCTCGGGCGAGTTTTTCGAAGCTCAGCTGGCCCACGGCCGTGAGGATGAAGAGGACGGCCCCTACCGGGGGCGTGACCATGCCGATGGTGATGTTCAGGACGAACGCCATAGCGAAGTGCAGGGGGTTGATGCCGACCTGATCGGCCAGCGGGGCCAGCACCGGCACCAGGATGATGACCGCGGGCAGGGTGTCGATGAACATGCCGCAGATCAGGACGAAGATCGCCACGATCGTCATCACAACCGTGGGATTCCGGCTGATGCCCATGATGTAGGCGGCGACGATCTGCGGGACCTGGACCAGGGTGAGGATATTGGCGAAGAGGGATGCCATGGAGACGATCAGGAGCGCGGCCGACGTGACCAAGGCACTCTGCACCACAACCCGGGGGAGGGTGCGTAGGGTCAGCTTCTTGGTGACGAAGAAGCCGACGAACAGGGCGTAGAAAACCGCCACCGCCGAGGCCTCGGTGGCGGTGAAGACGCCGCTCAGGATCCCGCCGATGATGATCGCCGGCATGAGCAGCGCGGGGACCGCCCGCCATACGCTGCGGAGCCGCTCCTTCCAGGTGGCCAGCGGCGACCGGAACAGGTAGTTGCGGCGGATGGCGGTGACGTGGTTGAGGGCCATCAGGGCGAGACCCATAATGGCGCCGGGAAGCACGCCGGCCAGGAACAGGCCCGCGATGGTCACCTTGCTGTCGGTAATGGCGTAAATCACCATGATGATGCTGGGCGGGATGATGGGACCCATGATGGCCGTGGAGGCGGTCAAGGCCGCGGAGTAGTATTCGTCATACCCCGCCTTCTTCATCATGCGCATGATCAGGGCGCCGGGACCGGCGGCATCGGCCAGCGCCGAACCGCTGATCCCGGCGAACAGCATCATGGTGAGCACGTTGACATGGCCCAGCCCGCCGCGGATGTGCCCCACCATATTGGTGGTGAAGCGGAGCAGGGCCATGGTGATCCCGCTCGCGCTCATCAGGTCGGCCGCCAGGATGAAGAACGGAACCGCCATCAGGGGAAAGGAGTCGATCCCGTTGAAGAACCGCTGGGGCACGGAGAGAAGCGACAGCTTGCCACCCAGCAGAAGGGCCAGGAATCCGGAGCCGCCCATGCTGATGGACACGGGAAACCCGATCGCCATCCCAAGAATGAACGTGACGACCAGCGTGATCCCCATGCCTTACGCCTCCTCCCCCGAAAGATCTTCCAGCACAACCCCGGGCGCGAACTTTCGGTTCGCATAGTCGCGGAACATGAGGATGAGGTGCGCGGCGAAGAGCAGGCTGCCGATGGGGATGGCCAGAGACGGGATGCCGAGGGAGATGTTCAGGACGGGGGTCTCCTGATTCCAGACGAAGAGGGCAAATTGAAATCCGAGAACCGTCACCGTCCCGAGAAACGCCAGCACCAGCCCACCGACCACCATTCTTACCCGGCGGCTCAGCGGAGCGGGGAGGCGATCGTGCAGGATCTCCAGGGCCACGTGACGCCCCTCGCGCAGGGCGAGGCCGGCCCCCACGTAGGCGATCCAGATCATTAAGTACTGCGAGACCTCCTCGGCCCAGATGATCGAGAAGTTGAAGACATACCGGGTGACGACGTTGACGAAGACCAGCGTGGACATCGTGGCCATCATGACAAAGATCACCGCTCGATTGGCGGTGACGAGGTAGTACTCGAACCGACTCTCGAACATGGAGAACCTCCCTGGAGGGTCGAGTCCTTGGTCCCGAAACTGTCCGGCCGCACCGCTCCTCTCCGGATCACGGGCCAGGGGCCGGTTCTCGCCGACGTGCGCAGCCACGCCCGTCGCCGAGCACGCGACGCGAAGCGCTCAGTACCGCTTGCTGATCAGGGCCTGGCGGGTCTTCTGCACGCTCGCCACGAATTTCTCGCTCCTCCGCAGGGCCACCCCCACTGCCAGCACATCGATGACCGACAGGTGGGCGATGCGGGAGGACATTGGTTCTGGCTTGAAGCCCGTCTCGCGTGTGTGCACACACAGCGCGACATCCGCCAGGGCCGCGACCGGGGACTTGCGGTGGCTCACGATGGCGATGCTGGCCGCTCCCGCCTGCCTGGCGATCTCCAGCGTCTCCACGATGTCCTTGGTGGAGCCGGAATGAGAGACGGCCACCACGACGCAGCGCGGCGTCATCAGCGCCGCCGACATAACCTGCATGTGTGGATCGTCCTGCCAACCGCAGGGGATGCCGATGCGGAAGAACTTATGGTAGGCGTCCATGGCCACAGGCGCGGAGCCGCCGAAGCCGATGAACTCGATGCGAGAGGCCCGGGCGAGAAGCCGGATGGCCCGTTCCACGTGGGCCGGCTCCAGCGTTTCCGCACTGTCCTGGATCGCCAGGGCGTTGGCAGTCAGGATCTTGCGGATGAGGGTGGCCGGGTCGTCCCCGGGCTGCACATCCTCATGGATGTTCTTCACCTCGGGGACAAGGTCCTGGGCCAGACGGATCTTGAGGTCATGATAGCCCTTCAGGCCCAGCGCGCGGCAGAAGCGGATGACGGTGGGCTCGCTGGTGCCGGCGTTCTCGGCCAATTCGCTGATGGACTGGTAGATGACCTTGTCCGGGGCCGCCAGGACGTACTCCCCCACGCGCCGCTCGGCCGCTCGAAGCTCATCGCTCTTGGCGCCGAGCATCCGCAGGATGCTTCCGCGCCGGGAGGAGCCGTCAGCCGTCCGCTGCTCGCGCATCGCCACCGCCCTGGCTGGATCGGGGGAAAGGTCTGTCTGTAGTTTTCCTACTACCAAAGCCATTTATTAAAGTCAATAGGAAAAAATACTACAGGACCTCCTTCGCCAGCCTTTCCGGACCACGCCGGAGTCCCCCGGCACCGCGCGCCGGCTTGGCGGACTGGCGCTTACCGCCAGCCGCGACTCTGCGGCGGCCGCAGTTCCCGGGCCATTTCGCTTGCCAGAGGGACGCCCAGAGCGCTATGCTACGCCCTGCTCGGCGCCTGCGAGGTCTTCTGGGACCCTCCGCGGATTGGCGCTGTGTCTGCTTTTCTTCCGAAAGGAGGGAGACCATGGCCTTTGATCTTCCGACGCTCCCCTACGCCGAGAACGACCTGGAGCCGCACTACTCCGCCAAGACCATCGGCTTTCACCACGGGAAGCACCACAAGGCCTACGTGGACAATCTCAACAAGCTGATCGCCGGAACCGATTTGGAGACCAAATCCCTTGATGAGATCATCAGGGCGACGGCGGGCAATGCCCAGCGGGTCGGAATCTTCAACAATGCAGCCCAGGTGTGGAACCACACGTTTTTCTGGAACAGCATGAAGCCCGGTGGCGGCGGAAAGCCGGCGGGGTCAGTGGCCGCCAGAATCGACCAGAGCTTCGGGAGTTACCAGAAGTTCGCCGAGCAGTTCAAGGGAGCGGCGGTGGCTCGCTTCGGCAGCGGCTGGACATGGCTGGTTCTGGAGCGAGGCGCCTTGAAGATCATCAGCACGCCGAACGCCGAGACCCCCCTGACCAGCGCGCAAATCCCGCTCGTCACCGTGGATGTCTGGGAGCACGCGTACTATCTCGACTACCAGAACCGGCGGCCCGACTTCGTCCAGGCTTTCTTGGATCATCTGGTGAGCTGGGACTTTGCGGCGGCCAATCTGGCCGGCGCCAAGTAGGACCGCTGCGCTCTCTCCACCTGTCGGCGGGACCCCCTCCGGGCACTCGGCGGGGGGGTCCGCGCCTGCCGGCGCGGCGGCCGTCTCGGACATTCTGCAGAACCTCCCGTCTCCCCCCTCCTGCGGGGTGCGGGGCAGGAGGGGCCCCCTTCCGCGGAAGGCCCCCTCGATATGCTAGCCCTCGGCCAGGACTGCGCGGGCTCTGGCCACTTCTTCGGCAGTCAACAGCACACCATCGCTGGCCGCGCTGTTATCCCGCGCCTGCTCGGGGGTCTTGGCGCCCGGAATAACCGTGGACACGGCCGGATGCGCCAGGCAATACTGGAGCGCCGCCTGGGCCAGTGTCCTGCGTTTTCCCACAGTGAGAAAACTGAGCTGCGCGACCTGTGCCACCATGCGGCGGACCTTCTCCGCGGTGTACGTCCCGGCCCGGTGGTCATTCGCCGGGAACGCCACATCGGCCTTGAATTTTCCGGTGAGGAACCCCGACGCCAGCGGCACGCGCGCGATGATCCCGATCCCTCTTTGCTGCGCCAGGGGAAGCAGCTCCTTCTCCGGCTCCCGCTCCAGCATGTTGTAGACGACCTGAATGGTGTCCGCGGGCGTATGCTGGATCACCCAGGGACCATGCGCCGCCGGCCCCACCGACACGCCAGAGAACCGGATCTTGCCCTGCGCCTTCAGCATTTCGAGCGCCTCGAATGCATCATCTCCGTAGCCCGCGAGATCGGTCGGGGAATGCAGCTGGTAGAGGTCCACATAGTCCATCCCCAGCCGCCGGAGGCTGCCCTCGATGGCCTCGAGGATCCACGGCTTCGAGAAATCCTTCACCCACTTGCCCTCGGGAGAGGTCCGGTTGCCGACCTTGGTGGCGATCACCACCTGGTCCCGGTTGGACCGGAGCGCCTTGCCGATCAACACCTCGCTGCGGCCCGCCCCATAGGCATCCGACGTGTCGAAGAAGGTCACGCCGGCATCCCGGGCGGCCTGGATGGCCCGGATCGAGGCGGCATCGTCCACCTCGCCCCAGCCGATCTCGACAGGCCCCAGCTTGGAGGGGCCGCCGATGGCCCAGGCCCCGAAACCCACCTCCGACACGCGCAGCCCCGTGCGTCCCAGTGTTCGGTAGTTCATTGCTCCTCCGCTATCAAGGGGTCCAGTCCGAGATGATGCACTTACACCCTTCGCCCGCCACGCGCCGGTCTCTGCGGCAGCATGCGGCGGCAAGCCCCGAGCGTCAACGAAGGCATTCGGCCGGATCTCCCCGCCAATATCCGGCCCGCTCGCCGACCATCCGGGCGCGCCACCGCGCCTCCGGCGGGCTATCCTACTGCGTCTTCGGCGTGGCCCGCATGGCGCCGATCGTGAAGCCGCCGTCCACGAAGAGCAGCTGGCCGGTCACGTACGCCGCCTCGTCGGAGGCCAGGAACACCATGGCCCCGTCCATGTCGTTGGGCAGGCCGGTCCGGCCGGCGGGAATCTTCTCGACCACGTTCGCCACCCACTGCGGGTCTTCATAGAGGATGGCGTTCTGGGCGGTCTTGAACCAGCCGGGCGCCAGGACGTTGACCGTGATCCCGTGCGGCGCCCATTCAGCCGCCAGCGCCTTGGTCATCTGGGTCATGCCCCCCCTGGCGGCGCAGTATGGGACGATCCCCGGAAATCCGAACAGCGACGTGCCCGATCCGATGTTGACGATGCGCCCCCGCTTCTGGCGCAGCATGGCCGAGCGGACCACAGCCTGAGAGACGAAGAACGCGCCCCTGAGGATGGTGTCCACGACCGTGCTCCAATCCTCCGGGGTGAGCTCCACGCTGGCCTTCCGGATGTTGCAGCCGGCGTTGTTGACGAGGATATCGATGCGCCCCCATTCCTTCAGCACCCGATCCACCACGGGCTGGATGGTCTCCAGCTTCCGGTTGTCCAGGGCGCACGGCAGGGCCTTTCGCCCCAGGGCCTCAATATCCGCCCGGGTCTGTTGAAGCGACTCCACCGTCCGGCTCGTGATTGCCAGGTCCGCCCCGGCGCGCGCCAGGGCCCGCGAGAAGTACTGCCCCAGGCCGCGGCTGGCTCCCGTCACCAGGGCCACCTTCCCACTCAGGTCACAGTATCCCGCCATCCGTTCCTCCTTTGGATAGGTGATCTCCGCGTCGGACGACGCACCCGGCGGCGACCATTGCGGGCGCCGCTCCCGCTGCCGCGCTTGTCCCCGCGCTCACGGCTGGAGGACCACCTTCATGAGCCCCGATTCGCCGTGGTGCAGGGCGTCGAACCACTTCTGCCCCTCCGCCAGCGGGGCAACCCGGCTGATCAAGGGGCGTGCCTGCAGGCGTCCCTGCGCCATGAGATTCAGACACGCGGCGTACTCGCCGGCGATGGCGCAGGAGCCGCGGATCGTCAGCTCGCGGGCCACGACATTCTGCAGGTGCATCTCGATCTTCGGCGTCACATTCCCGATGAGAGTGACATGACCGCCCATCTTCACCAAGCCCAGGGCCAGATCGACCGTGGCCTGGATGCCGACAGCCTCCAGCACCGCGTCCACGTCGGGCCGGCCGAGCTGGCGCGTGAGCTCGGCGGCTGCATCCGTCTTGGCGGTGTTGATGACAATGTCGGCGCCCAGGCTCCGCGCAAACGCCAGCCGCTCTTCCCGCACGTCCAGCGCCACCAGCGTCCCGGCCCCCTTGATGCGGACCCCCTGCATGGCAAACAGTCCGATTTGGCCGGCCCCCACCACGGCGACCACGTCGTTGATCTCGATGGGCGTGATCCGGGCGGCATGCATCCCCACGCCCGCGGGCTCGATCAGGGCCGCCTCCTCGAATGACACGGCATCGGGGAGCCGGTAGATGATCCAGCGCGGAACCACCACGTACTCGGCCATGGCCCCTTCCGCCCGGAACGTGGGCGTGGAGACGCCCAGCACCTTGCGATTCTGGCAAAGGTTGACGCGCCCCTGGCGGCAGGCCGGACACTCGTTGCAGTAGATGGTGGAATCGAAGGTGATGCGATCCCCGACCGCCACCTCGGTCACGCGGCGGCCGATGGCCTCCACCACGCCGGCAGCCTCATGGCCCATGATGATGGGCGGGATGCGGCGCCCTGTCTTTCCGGTATAGCCGTGCACATCCGACCCGCAGATGCCGACGGCTTTCACCCGGACCAGCACCTCCTCATCAGCGATCCGGGGATCCGGAACGTCCTTGAATACGAATTGCATGGGGGCCGTGTGCACGAGGGCCTTCATGGGTCCATTCCTCCTGTGGCTGTCCGAGGCAGGGTTGAGGGCCGCCACTCCAGGGACGGCGAAGAGTCCGCCGGCGCCTCGCCGTCCGGCATCTTCTGCGAGCACGGAGCCGAGTATAGGCATTGCGGCGGCTGGAATCAACCCGCGCCCGCAGGATGTCAGGCGGTCCGCACCGGTGCGGTCGCCCATCGGACCCCACCAGCGCACGGGACAGGGGCAGACGGCGACATCTGGTCAGCCGGGCCGGTCGATCGCACCTTTCGCAGCGTTTGCTTGCAGTTCGAGCAACTTTCGGGTACATAGATTCCATGCGGTTGCCCGCTGGGGATGGCGGCCGGCCCGTCTGAGCTGCGGTGAACCATCGTGGAGGAGAGGCGCGTGATGGCCGAGCTGCGGAGAGCCGTCGGAGTCGATGTCGATCTCGTCGAGGAATCGGTCAAGAGGCATTTCGGAGGAGACTTCACCTCGAAGATTGCCTGGGATTTCCTTCGAAACCGATTTGTCCCTTCCGATCTGCCCAGGCGTCTGGCCACTCCTCAGAAGATCTTGGGCATTCGGATCTGGTGGAAGAGCATCGGCGAGTTTACCGACAATCTGGGGTTTCGCTTGGAACTCTGGGATGCGACCTATCTTCCCCAAGCCCGGGCCGTTGCTGAGGAGTACAACCGCCGGACCGAGGGAACGAAGCTCGAGCTCTACCCCGTCTCCATGGGCTGGCCGACGTCCAGCCACCCGCGGGCGGCCTGAGGCCTTGCCCCGGGAACACTGCAGCCGCACCGAAACCTCCCGACGAACCAGAGCGGCCTCGCCCTCGAACGACGAAGCCTCGCCCGTGAATCATCCGGCCGAGGCCGGATCACTTCCGGCCCCCCCGAGCCGCCGAGAGGCCGGGCGGGCCCCATCCTGAACCGGGAGGCGGCTACCACGACTGGCGGGCGATATCGAAGAGGCGTTGCGCGAAGGGGGGCCCCTGCTCCATCTCGAAAACAACACCGTGCAGGTGAGGACCGCCTTCGGCATCGGCCCAGACGACCCGGCCCGAGAGCGTGAACGACATCACCGGCGTCTTCAGGTCCACATCGAGGCGGGTGCCCACGGGCAGCGGGCGGGGGAGGAACAGGCGGACTCCCCCCTCGCTCACATCCAGGAGCTTGCCGGTCATCGTCTGCGGAGAAGCTTCCGACACGACGGTCACGGAAAAGACAACGAGGTAACGCGGGTGGAACCGCCGCTCCGAATCTTTGCTGTTCCCTGAGGCCATAACGGGCATTGCGCCTACCTAGATCGGTACCGCGGTCACTCTGCGGTGGGCCGGCCGCCGGGTCGGTACCCTTCCAGATCGAGGACGACGTACTGGTACCCCGCCGCCTTCACCGCCTGGACGACGTCACGGACGACCTCAGGCTTCAGAAACTGCCCCCACGCCTCCGGCGGAGCCTCGATCCTGGCGATGGCCTCGTGGTGCCGCACCCGGACGTCGAGGAAGCCCAGCCGGTGAAGCGCAGCCTCTGCCCGTTCGACCTGCCCCAGGCGCTCGATCGTCACCGGAACCCCGTGCGGGATCCGCGAGGCAAGGCACGCCATGGCGGGCTTCTCCGAGGTCGGCAGCTCCAGCCTCCGGGACAGCTCGCGAACGGCCGCCTTTGTCAGTCCCGCCTCCACGAGGGGGCTTCGGACCCCGTGCTGCCTGGCGGCCTCCCGGCCCGGGCGCAGATCCCCGAGATCGTCCCGGTTGGCCCCGTCCGCCACGCAGGCGTACCCCTCGCCCCGCGCCACGACTTCCAGCCGGCTGAAAAGCTCGCGCTTGCAGTAGAAGCACCGGTCGGCGAGGTTCGCCACGTAGCCCGGCTGATTCATCTCCTTTGTCTCGACCCAACGGTGGCGAGCCCCCAGGCGGCGCGCCAGTTTCTCCGCCGCCTCGCGCTCCTCGGCGGAGAGGCTGGGCGAAACGCCGGTGACCGCGAGCACATTGTCTCCCAGCACCTGCACCGCGACCGCCAAGAGAAACGTGCTGTCCACCCCGCCGGAAAATGCCACCAGGACCCGCCCCATCTCATGCAGTACGCCTCGCAGGCGCTCATACCGGGACTCGAGATCCGGCGCAATGGCAGCCACCGCGGGTGACGTCATGGCCCCGGCCTCCTTTCCTCTTCAGTCAACTGTACGATCGGCTCCAGGGATGCGACCTCCGGAAGAACGAAGAACCTCCCCGTGATGTGGCTCTCGGGATCCTGAATGCGTGCCTGGATCACCAGGACCTCCGAGGCCTGCAGGCCCAGCGCCGTCGTCATCTGCTGGATCAACTGCGGGATGTTCTCCACATGCATCTGCGGCGGCGACGGCATCAGGCGCCGACCCACCAACTCGCTCAACTCGGTAAGAAACCCAGACGCCAGCACATTCCCGACTTCCTCCACCGCCGACCGCTCCAGCATCGACAGGGACCGCTGCTCGTTCGACCCCCCCAGGAGGGTCCGCAGCATCCGGAAGATGGTCAGCATCGGAAAGAGGATGATGATGTGGCCGGCTCCCTCGCCGGTGATTTGAAACTGCAGCGCGACGACCCCTCGGTTGCCGCTCTCTTGCAGCAGCGCGGGGAGGGCCGGAACGGGCAGGCGAAGGACGTCGGACAGCTCCAGGCGCACCGGACGGGCGAGGAGGGCCTTCAGGGACTCCCCCGCCTGGGACAGGCTCCGCTCGCTCAGGGCCCAGAGCTTCTGCACTACCGCCGGGTCGATCCGGCTTGCTTGTTCCACGACCGGCCCCCACCCTCAGCCCGTCCCGCCCCTCCCGCAGAAGCGCATCAGACTCGACGCGTGGACCCGCCTCAGAGCGTGTTGGGGTCCAGAATCAGCACCGTGCTGCCGTCTCCCAGTATGGTCACGCCCGCGTATCCCCGCACGGTCTTCAGGGCCTTATCCAGCGGTTTGACCACAACCTCACGATATCCGACCAAGCGATCGACGACCAGCCCCACGAGCCGCCCCCGCATCTCGCACAGCACGACCAGGCGGGAATCCGCGGGGGCCGCCTCCGGACAGCCGAGGATCTTGCGCAGCTCGAGCAGCGGCAGCAGGGCGCCGTCCCGGGCAATCATCTCCTGCCCCTGCGCCCGCTGGATTTCGCTGCCGGCAACGGACAGGGTCTGCTCCACCGAGGACACCGGGATGGCATACCGCTCCCCGGCAATTTCGATCAGCAGCACAGCCACCACGGCGAGTGTCAGCGGGAGCCGGAGGGTGATGGTGCTGCCCTGATCGACGACCGACTCGATCACCAAGCTGCCGTGAAGCGACTCGACCGCGGTCCGCACCACGTCCATTCCCACCCCACGCCCGGAGACATCCGTGACCTCCTTGGCCGTACTGAACCCCGGCAGGGTGATGAGTTGGAGCGTGTCGGCGTCCGACATGGCATCGTGCTGCTCCCGCGTGATGACTCCCCGCTCCAGGGCCACGCGTCGCAGGATTGCCGGATCCATCCCCCGGCCGTCATCGCTGACCCGGATGACGACCCCCTCCCGTTCTCTGGCCGCCTCCAGGCGAACCGAGCCCGTGGGAGGCTTCCCTTTTCGCACCCGCTCCTCCGCCGCCTCGATCCCATGGTCGATGCAATTGCGGAGAATGTGCAGGATAGGGTCCGGCAGCTCCTCCAGGATGGCCCGATCCAGCTCGATCTCCTTGCCGATCACGTCGAAGTTCACTTCTTTGCCGCGGCGCCTCGCCAGGTCGCGAACGGCGCGGGGAAAGCGGTCGGCGATGAGCTCCAGCGGCATCATGCGGAGCTTCATCGCCTGCTGCTGCAGCCCGCGAACCAGCGTATCCACTCTCCCAATGCTCTCGCGTAGCACCTGCGACTCGATAGTCTGGCCGCGCTCCACCAAGCTGCCCTTGGCGGTCACGAGCTCTCCGACCTGATCCATCAGGTTATCCAGCAGGCGGGTATCCACCCGCATCATCGTCGCCGAATGGACCCGCCGGGCGGGCGGGGGCGCGGCCGCCGGCACAGCCGGAGCCGCCTCCGCCGCAACGGCCGCGCGAGGGGCGACGGATCCCGGCGCCGGAGGAGCCGCCGCCTGCCCGGACCGCGTCTCCGGAGGGGCTGGCTGCGGCCCTAGCTCCGCGGGACGGACAACCACCGAGACCACGTCGGGGAGACTGCCCAGGAAGGCCTTGAGTTCCTCCGCCGTTCGGGTGGTGCCGATGAGCATCGAGAGGCCACCGGAGAACTGCCCGGCCTGTACCTGCTCTATCGTCGGGGCCGACCGAAGGACCTCGCCCAGTTCCCGGACCCGTTTGAGGGTGATGTAGGCGCGTGCGGAGGGCAGGGGAGCATCGCCCGTGATCTGGATCTCGACGGCAAACTGCGTCGCGCCCGGTGGAGCAGGGACGGATTTGACGGCCGCCACGGGAACATCCGCCGTCACGTCCGGGAGCGCTGGCGCGGTTGCCAGCAGGTGCGAGGCCATCTTGGCCACGTACTCGTCGGACTTCAGCGAGGGCGGCTGCCCCGCGGCGATCTCCTCCACCGTCCGTCGCAGGAGATCCACCCCCTCGAACAGGAGATCGATGCCCCGGCGCTCCAAGGCCCCTTTGCCTCCGCGAAACTGATCCAGGTAATCCTCCATCCGGTGGGAGACCTTGGCCAGCTCCTCGTACCCCATGGATGCCGACATGCCCTTGATGGAGTGAGCCTCGCGGAACAGGTTGTCGATGGCTGCGCGATCCGCCCCGTTCTGCTCCAGCTGGAGCAAGAGGCCATCCATGCGCTGCATCCGCTCCTGCGACTCGCTGACGTACATCTTGATGTACTTCGACATATCCATGACAGACTACTCCGCGATGAAGGCCAGCGCCCCCTCCCGGGAGGCCATGGCCGCTCGACACGCCGCCCGGATCTCGGCGGCCATCTCGCCCAGGGGCACCATGCGATCGGCGAGGCCCGACTCCGCCAGCGCCCGCGGCATTCCGTACACCACGCACGTCGCCTCGGACTCGGCCAGGATCAGCCCCCTGCGGGCCTTGATGGCCCGCGCGCCCTCGAGCCCATCGCGCCCCATCCCGGTCAGCACCACGCCGACGGTCCGAGCGCCAAAGGCCTCTGCCATGGACAGGAACAGTTCGTCCACCGACGGCCGCACGCCGTGCCGAGGCGGCGCGTCCGTCAGGAGCGTCCGATACGCCCTGCGCGAGGCCCGCTCCACCACCAGATGCCGGCCGGCCGGAGCGAGGTAGAGCCCGCCCGGTGCGACCGTCTCGCCGTCCTTCGCCTCCCCGACCGGGAACACCGCCACCTCGGCCAGGCGACGGAGCAGGACCCCCGTGAACTTAGGATGGATGTGCTGGACGAGAAATGCGTACGACGTGGCGGGAATCTCGAGCTCCGTCACCAACTTGAGGAGAGCCCTCGGGCCTCCCGTGGAGGCTCCAATGCAGAGTCCGATCGGTGCAGTCGTCCGGGATCGAGGCCCAGCGCCCGGCGACTGCCCATCGCCGGTCACCGCTCCTCCCCCTCGCGCCGGTAGGGCGACAGGGGCTGGAAATGGTCGTCGAGGCCGAGCACGCTCTGGACGACGCGGAGGACCCGAGCCGGCTGAAAGGGCTTGACGATGAAATCCCGGGCGCCCGCCTCGATGGCCTCGGCAATCAGGGTCTCCTGGCCTAGCGCGCTGCACATGATAACCTTGGCGGTTGGATCAACGCCCATGATCTCCTTCAGCGCGGTGATCCCATCCATCTGGGGCATCACGATGTCCATGGTTGTCAGGTCCGGGCGAAGCTCTTTGAACAGACGGACGGCTTCCACTCCGTTCTCGGCCTCTCCGGCAATGACGAACGGCTGGCGGGCAAAGATGTCGCGGATTATGCTCCGCATAAAGATCGCATCGTCCACGACCAGGATCTTGATGCTCACCCGTACCTCCCGACCCGGGCACTCGTGAGCGCCCCTCGGGTCCCGGAATTACACGACGCCCCAGTTCTCGATTGAGAGTCCCCACTCTTCCTGGAAGCGAGCAAACACCCGGGACAGGTCCAGCAGGCCGATCACCCGACCCTCCAATTCGAATACCCCTTCGAGCGCTCCCGGGCTATTCTCCCGCAGGGGGGGCGGTTCGATGGTGGAGGGGGCGATTTCCCAAACCTGGCCGATCTCCTGAACCGCCAAGCCGACCGACAGGTCCGGATCGCCTAGGTCCAGCACCACGGCGTGGGTGACGGGGCGCATCCCCGGGTCAAGGCTCAAGCAGCCCGCCAGGTCGAACAGGGCGAGAATCCGCCCCCGCAGATTCAGCATGCCCAGAATCTCCGGGGGGGCATTGGGTACCCGGGTCACCCGTTCCAGACGCTGGACCTCCCGCACCCATTGGATGGGGAGGCCGAACCACTCGTCGCAGGCGCGGAACAGGATGATCCGGCGGAGCTCCTCCGGCGGCGTCTCCGCCAGCGCCTCCGGTCCGAGCGGCGCCAGAACGCCTTCTCGATCCTCAGGCCCCGACATTGAAGCGCGCCACCAGGGTCTTGAGCTTGTCCGCCAGGCCGCTCAGCTGCTGCGCCGACTGGGCCATCTGCTCCATGGAGGCCGTCTGTTCGGTCGTGGCCGCCGAAGCTTCCTGGGTGGAGGCCGCATTGTCCTCCGCCACCTTGGCGATCTCGTCGATCGTCTTCACCAGCTCCTGCGCACTCTGGGTCTGTCGGTCGGTGAGGGCGGAGATCTCCTGCACCTTCTTGACCTGGTCCACCACCACGCGGACGATCTCCTCGAGGGCGTCGCTGGTGTACGTCAGTCCCTCGCGGCCGGAGGTGATCTCCCCCGTGGCCACCTCCATGGACGAGCCCACCCGGACCGTTTCCGCCTGGACCTGGCGAATGATCTCGGCGATCTTCTCCGCAGAGCTGGCCGCCTCGGTGGCGAGCTTGCGCACTTCTTCCGCCACCACCGCGAAGCCGCGACCCGCCTCCCCGGCCCGCGCCGCCTCGATGGTGGCGTTCAGCGCCAGAAGATTGGTCTGCTGGGCGATCTTGGTGATGACGTCCACAATGGTTCCGATCTGTTGGGTCTTCTCGCTGAAGCCTTTCACCCCGCCCGCCGCCCCTTCGATGATCGTGAAGACCTGGCGCATCTTCTCCATGGCTTCACGGGCGGACTTGCCGCCCGTCTGCGCCGTGTACCCTGCTTCGGACGCGGCCTCGGACGCGGCCTTGGCCCGCGTGGCGATCTCGGTGATCCCGCGGGCCATCTCGCGCATGACGTTGGAGGTCTGCTCGATCAGGCTGGCCTGGTGCTCCGCCCCTTTGGCGATCTGCTCGACGGTGGCCGCAATCTCCTCGGTCGAGGCGTTCATTTCCTCTGCCGATGCGGACAGGGCCAGGGCGGAGCTCGTCACGGCCTCCGAGGTCGTCTTTACTTCCCGTGCGATCTCCCGGAGGCTGCCGACCATCTGGTTGAAGGTCGTGGCCAGTTCCCCCACCTCGTCGGTCGTGTTGACGGGGACATCGCGGCTCAGATCCCCCTCCGCCACTGTCCTGGCGGTGCTGACCAGGGAGCGGATCTCTGTGGTCAGGCTCTTGGACATCACGAACGCCAGAACCATGCCTGCGAGAATCGCCATCATCCCCGTGATGATCAGGATGTACTCCGGGGGGATGAACCGCTGCAGGCCGATGGAGAGCAGCCCGGACAGCACCACGGTCGCCAGGATCACCAGGAGAAATCCGGCGTACAGCTTCTTGCCGATGGTCGCTGATGATTGCATCGATCTCCTCCCCGGGATCCACTCGATACACTCGCACCTGGCCTAGAAAACCAGCGGGCCCGCGCCTGAGCGTGCACCGTACCTTACCGTAGCCCGATCACCTTCGTCAAGCGGAAACCCCCATTTTCACACGGGGTTTCTGAATTCGATCCGCATGCATCCCGATTCCGGCCGTCGCACTAGACCCGTTTCCGGTACACTCGCTCGCCCACGTCCACCGCCTCGAACAGCCGGTGGGTGGCTCCACTGAGCCCTTCGACCTTTCCCAGGACCAGAAATCCGCCGGGTTTGAGCGCCGCATGGAGTCCGCCCAGCACGCGTTCCTGCAGCCCTTCCGTCATGTAGATCAGGACGTTCCGGAAAACGATCAGGTCCAGGCGGCCGAATGGGGGCGGATCCAGAATGTTGTGAGTCCGAAAGTACACCAGGCGACGCAGCATGGGCCGCACCTGGTACATGCCGCCGACGGCCGTGAAGTAGCGCCGCCTCCAGCGCTCGGGAACGTGGACGAGGCTCCCAGCCGGATACCGGCCCTCCCGGGCCTGCCGCAGGCAGTCGGGCTCGATGTCGGTGCCGTAGATGGCGCAGGCCGGCTTGCGGACGGTATCCGGCAGCACCTCCAGGAAAAGGATGGCCAGGGAGTACGCCTCCTCCCCACAGGCACACCCGGCGCTCCAGACGCGCAGGAGTATTTCCTCCGACCGGATCTTCTCGGCCTGAAGAACGGGGAGCACCCTGCGGCGTATAGCCTCAAAGGCCGTCGGGTTCCGAAAGAATTGGGACACGTGAATGGTGAGGGCCTTGACCAGCCGGCCCCGCTCGACCGGATCCCGGCTGACCAACCTGAGGTAGGCCCGCAGCTGGGGAGCGCCGCAGGCCCGCTGGCGAACCGCAATGCGGCGCAGGATGCATTGATCCTTGTAGAGGTTGAGGTCGATCCCGCCCGCCGCCACCACCAGGTCCCGAAGCTTGACGTACGCCTCCGCCTCCAGCTTCGCGCGCAGGGTGGATGCCGACCGTTCGCCTGTTGGGGCCATGCTCTCGTCCCGGCTCGCTTTGGGGGGACACCCGGCAGTCCCCCCGCAGGATGACGAACGGCGCCTAGCGTTTCTTGGGCAGCTCGGGCTTGGCCCCACGCGCCTGCCCGGTGCCCACCAGGGGATTGGCCTGGGCGTCCAGGCCGGACACCACCCGAAGATTCTGCTCGAATTCCTTGAGGCGGGCCATCTCCACCTTCAGCCGCCCGAGCTGCTCCGCCTGGCCTTCGAGGAGTGCGGCGAGCGAGCGGTTCTCGCGCTCGAGATACGCGATGCGGGCCAAGTCCATCTGCCCCCGGAACAGCCGCAGGATGGCGGCCGCGGAGCCGAACAGCAACACCAGAATAAGCAGGACGGCGACGAGCAGTACGCGCTTGGACACCCGGAGTCGATGCATGCGCCCGGATTCCGTGAAGGCCACGATGGTCACGGACCCATGCAGCGGCCGCCCCGGGCGCCCTCGGCTGCTGCGGCGAGGAGTTCTGGCTTCCGCGGCCATGCGTGCCTCCTTCTCCAGCGGCGCCGGGAACGCGTTCGAAAACCCGGCGGAGGGCGAAACCGCTCCGGGATGCCGCTGGCGTCGGCTCAAACAGGGGAATGAACAGGACCGGGCTCGCCCCCGGGACGCAGCGCCTCCACCGCCATAGGCTGCAAAACGGATCCGTCCGCGTCAAGCGCCATTTGCTCGTTGTCTCTTCCCGCCAGTGAGGCTATCGGCCTCACAGGCGGCTAAAAACCCGTCACCTTCCAGGCTGCTCAAAAAGGTCCAGATGTCCCTCGACTTCGCTCGGGACCGTGAGCGGTTCGACTGTGCTCACCGCCCTGAGCTTGTCGAAGGGCCTGTCGAACGGCAAGGCGGCGCGCCGGGTACCCGTCCGCAGGATGGGTGCAGGCGCGAGGCGTACTAACGGGTACCTCGCAGCGTCGCGGGAGCGCGCGGGGTACCCGTCCGCAGGATGGGCACCCATCAGATGGGTACCCGGCAGATGGGCCTTTTTCAGCAGCCCGCTACAGGCCCACCTGGTCCAGGTCCGCCAGCACCTGCCGCCGGATGGTGTGCACGTCCGGGAGTGTCCGCGCCAGACGTCCCGCCGTCAACAGGGGCTGCAGCAGGGGAACCATCTCGTGATCGCAGCATCTCGGGGTGGCGCCGCCGGCGGGCAGTACCTGGTTCCGGGCGCAGCGCGGGCAACGAAAGACCGCCTTGCGACCCGACATCTTCCCCCGCTTGGCCACCGGATGGCCGTCCACTTCCACGATGTCCATGGCGAAGTTCAGCACCGGGGCGTTGCTGATGGACGTGCCGATGCCGTACGCATCGGCCACGCTGTTGAGGCGCAGGATCTCGTCCTCGTCCAGGCCTCCACTCACGAACAGCTGGACATGCCGGAACCCCCGGAGATCCAGCTCCCACCGCACCTCCCGCAGAATCTCCGCCAAGTCCCCCCGCCGCGACGCGGGCGTATCCAGACGAACGGCATACAGGTCCGATCCCAGGGCCTCGGCCACACGGACAGCTTCGACCTTTTCGTCCCCAAAGGTGTCGATCAGCACGACCCGTCGCACGGCGCGGTCCACGATCTCGTGGAAGGCTTGCGCCGCCACCACCGTGTCCCCTAGCATAAGGACCAGGGAGTGTGGCATGGTCCCGCTCGGCTCCACCTGCAAAAGCTCCGCACTCTTCACCACGGCCACCCCGACGCAGCCCCCCAGGAATGCGTTCCGCTCGATCATGGGCGCGAGGACCGGGTGCATGCGCCGGGCCCCGAAGCTGATCACCGGGCGCCCCGCCGCCGCCTTGGTGCAGCGGGCGGCCTTGGTGGCCACCCCCGACGCCTGGCAGAGGACTCCCAGCAGGGCCGTCTCAAATTGCGCATAGTCCACATACCGGCCTTCGATCGTGAGGACCGGCTGCATGGTCCCGAAGATCGTCCCCTCCGGAAAGGCGTGCACGGTGACGGGGAGCCCGCGCAGTAAGGCCGCCGCCTCTTCGATCCCCGCCAGGACGCCCCAGCCCCACCCGGACGGAAAGCTCTTCAGGACCACTTCCGCCACGGCATGCTTGGTGACCCCGCGCGCCCGCAGAATTTCGAGAGTCCGCAGGAAGTACACGTCGGTGATCTGCCCTTCCCGAATCTCCCGCTCCGTCGCTGTATGGAATCGTGGCTCAATCATCAGGGTCCCGTCCCCTCAGGTGCGCCCGGCCTGGTGCGGGCGCTCCTCAACCGCGGCTTCCGCCACCAGACGGAAGCGCATCGCTCAGGCGAGCGAACTCCTCCAGCCGCAACGTCTCTCCCCGCCGCGTCGCGGCAATCCCCACGCGCTCCAACGCTGCTTCGACCACGGCAGGCTCCCACCCCCCATGCCGAAGGGCATTCCGGAGCGTCTTGCGGCGTTGCCCGAAGGCTGCCCGGATGACAGCAAACAGGTTCGACGGGTTCGCCGCGTGCACGGGCGGGGATTCCAGGAGATCGAAGCGGACCAGAGCCGAGTCGACCTCCGGAGCCGGATAGAACGCGCTCCGGGGAATCAAAAAGATCCTGTGGGTCGCCGCCCGATACTGGCACGCCAGGGTCAATGCCCCATAGGCCTTGCTGCCCGGCACAGCTTCCAGCCGGTCCGCCACCTCTTTCTGCACCGTCAGAAACAGTTGCCGGAACAGGGCGGGAAACTCCAGCAGGCGCAGAACCAGCGGAGTGGTGATGTAATACGGGATGTTGGCCACGACCCGGAGCGCCCCGCGCGCCGGATGGTCCCCCAACTCGGCATTGAAATCGAAGGTCAGGACATCGGCAATTCGAACCGTCAGCTCCGGGAAGCCGCCCAGCCGCTCCGAGAGAATCGCGGCCAGGTCTGGATCAAGCTCCAATGCGAGGACGCTGGCCCCTGCCGCCAGCAGGGCCTCGGTCAGCTCGCCGGTGCCCGGCCCGATCTCAATGACGGCAGTGCCCGGGATCACACCGGCGGCCTTCACGATCCGGTCCCGGATCTCCGGATCCGCCAGGAAGTGCTGCCCACGCCGCTTGCGGGGCCGCAGGCCATGGGCCTGCAGCAGTGTCCGGATCCGGCCAGCACGTGGCGCCGAAGATCGAATCGGTAGAGTCACTCCGCATCGACTCCGCGGTCCGTGGCCTGCCGCAGAAAAATCCGGGCCAGCCGGTGGGTGGGGTCGAGTCGCAGGGCCTGCTCCCAGGCTCGCACGGCGTCTGCCAACCGCCCCATCCGCTGGTACAGGACGCCGAGGTTGACGTGCGCTTCCACGTAGCTCGGGTTCAGTTCTAGCGCCTGCAGCAGGGAGGCCCGTGCGGCCTCCAGATCCCCGAGCTCCCGACAACTCAGGCCGCGGCGGTGATGGAGATCCGGAAAATTCGGACACAACTCCAGGGCCCGGTCATACTCCACGATCGCCTGCGCATACCAGCCCAGCTCGTGATACTTCCGGGCCAGGTCTGCATGCGCGTTGGCCAGCCGTCCCAGAACCCCCAGACTGAATCGGGTGGGGGCTTCCGGCTCTTCGGCCTGGATCTTTCCGACCTCCTCCGCCGCTTGGTCGTACGCCCCGACCTCCGAGAGGGCAATGGCCAAGTTCACCTGAGCCTCGCGGTAGTTGGGGTTCAGGCTGAGGGCGCGCCGGAAAAAGGCCACGCCTTTCTCCCGCGCCCCCTGGTGGATGGCGATCACCCCCAGCATGTTGTACACGCTGGCATAGGTGGGGGCCTGGGTCACCACCCGGAGGAGGAGCTGCTCGGCCTCGGGATACTGGCCCGCCTGGAACGCCGCCGTCCCTTGCTGGAGAATCTGACGGATCTCGTTGGCCATCGGTACAGCCCTTTGGGAAGCGATCGTCAGCGGGCTGCGCGCCCCGCCTCCCCGTCCAGACAACGACGGGCGCGGGGCGGCTGGCCCTCGGCCGTCACTGCTGGAAGAACGTGTAGTCGTGGACCGTGTCGACAACCTCTTTCCAGGTCAGCTGCAACCCTTGCCACATCCGGGCGAACATGCTGGGACCCGCCGGCTTGGGCGGTCCCGTGCGGACCAGCGCGATCCCCAGCCGTGCGGCGGCCGGAGCCGCCCACTCCGACTGGGAATAATCATCCACCAAACGCTGGAAGGCGACTCGGGCCTCGTCTTTCTGCTCGAGGCGCCACAGCGACTCGCCCAGGAAGTAGAGGGCCTCGTCGTCGAACCCGGCGTTCGGATACTGATCCAACACGCTGCGGAGCCGGCCGACGGCCGCCGCGTAGTTCCCCCGATCGAAATAGAATCTGCCGATGTATACCTCTTTCTCCGCCAGCTTGAGGCGAGCGCCGGCGCTCCTCACCCGGCAGTCGGGAGCATACTGCGAATCCGGCATCTGTTTCAGCAGCAGCTCGCATTCATCCAGCGCCTTGCGGGTATAGGTTTGGTCGCGATCCACACCCTCGGCCTGCTGAAAGTACGTCATGGCCAAGTAGTAGTGGGCTTCGTCCGCCCGCTCGTGCTGGGGATGCAGCTCGAGGAAGCGCTGGTACTCGGCGCGTGCCTCGTCGTATTTCTTCTCCAGGTACAGCGCCTTGGCGGAGGCGAGCCGGGCGACTGCCACGAGATCGCTGTCCGGATATTGATTCATGAGCCGCTGGAGGTCTTTGCGGGCGTCCTCGTAGCGGCGGCGCTGCAGGCTGGTCTCGGCGGACTGGTACAGGTCCTTATCGTTCCCCTGCGCCTCTCGCCGGGGGGGGGGACCGCCGTACATGGCCCGGTAGATGCTGCAGCCCTGGAACAGGCTCAGGGCGCCCGCCAGGAGGAGCATCCAGCCGCCGATCATCCAGCGCCCTGGACGACGTGCGCCCCTCCCCACGTTCGCCGCACCGCTCATTCGCATCGCCCCCTCCCGAGCATTCGCCCCCCTCCTCCTCCCCGCATTCCCTCCCCGGCGCGCCGAAAGTCGGAATCGCGCTCGTTACCGGAAGTCGCCGGAGGGACCGGAGGATACGGGCTGGCCCTGCGCATCGAAGACGGGCCCCCGCGAAAACACTGAGGGCTGGGTGGCCGGCGGACGGATGCCGGCCGTCAGGCCGATTCCGCCTTCTTCTTGTAGAGGATGATGGGATGCTTCCGCTCGATCACCACGTCCCGGTTGATGATGCACTCGCTGATTCCGGATTGCGAGGGCAGGTCGTACATGATATCGAGCATGATGTCTTCCAGGATGGCTCGCAGCCCCCGCGCGCCGGTCTCGCGCTTCGCCGCTTCCTCGGCCACAGCCACGATCGCATCGTCCGTGAAGGTCAACTTGACGTGCTCAAAATCGAAGAATTTCTGGTACTGACGCAGCAGCGCGTTCCGGGGCTCCTTGAGGACCCGGACCAGGAGCTTTTCGTCCAGCTCGTGCAGGGTGGCCACCACGGGCAGGCGGCCCACCAGCTCCGGGATCAGGCCGTAGCGCAGCAGGTCCTCGGGCTGAAGCACGCTCAGCACCTCGCTCTGCCTGCGCTCCTTTCGCCCCTGGATGTTGGCTCCAAACCCCACCCGTATCTCGCCGACTCGCCCCTCGATGATCTTATCGAGGCCCACAAACGCTCCACCGCAGACGAACAGGATGTTGGTGGTATCGACCTGTAGGTATTCCTGTTGAGGATGCTTGCGCCCTCCCTGCGGCGGCACGTTGGCCACCGTCCCTTCCAGGATCTTGAGCAGGGCCTGCTGCACCCCCTCTCCGGAGACATCGCGCGTGATGGATGGGTTCTCGGACTTGCGCGCGATCTTGTCGATCTCGTCGATATAGATGATTCCCCGCTCCGCCCGCTCCACATCGTAATCGGCAACCTGGAGCAGCCGTAAGATGATGTTTTCCACATCCTCGCCGACATAGCCGGCCTCGGTCAGGGTGGTGGCGTCGGCAATGGTGAAAGGAACGTCGAGGATCTTGGCCAAAGTCTGGGCCAGGAGGGTTTTCCCGGAGCCGGTGGGACCGATCAGGAGGATGTTCGACTTGCTGAGCTCGACGTCATCGAAGACTTGCCGCGCGTTGATCCGCTTGTAATGATTGTGGACCGCCACCGCCAGCGTCTTCTTCGCGCGGTCCTGGCCGATCACATATTGGTCGAGCACGGCTTTGATCTCCGCCGGCTTGGGAAGCTGGCCCACTCCCTTGGATTTCTCCTGCTCCCACTCCTCGGCGATGATGTCGTTGCAGAGCTCGATGCACTCGTCGCAGATGTAGACCGTGGGGCCCGCGATCAGCTTGCGGACATCGTCCTGGCTCTTGCCGCAGAACGAACACTGGAGCTTCCCTCCACCCTTCACCGCCTTGGCCATCCGCGCCTCCCGCTCTCCGGAAGAACGAACCGGAATCGAACCTGGGTCCCCCGCCCGACATGCCGTCCTAGGACGTGGCGGCGACCGGGATCACGGGGCTCCCCGCCACCCGCTTGGCGACATCTCGATAGAAGATCACCTCGTCCACCAGCCCGTACTCCTTCGCCTCCTCCGGAGACATGAAGAAGTCGCGGTCGCTGTCCTTCTCTATCCGATCGAGGGACTGGCCGGTGTGATGGGCCAGGATCCGATTCAGCTCCTCCCGCATGCGCAGGATCTCCTTGGCCTGAATCTGGATATCCACTGCCTGCCCCTGCGTCCCGCCGGACGGCTGATGGATCATAATCCGGGAGTGCGGGAGGGCCATGCGCTTCCCCTTGGTCCCCGCAGCCAGGAGGAGCGCCGCGCCGCTGGCCGCCTGTCCCATGCAGATCGTCTCGATGGCCGGCTTGACGAATTGCATGGTGTCGTAGATCGCCAGGCTGGAGGTCACCGAGCCGCCGGGCGAATTGACGTACACGTGAATGTCCTTATCCGGGTCCTCCGCCTCCAAGAACAGCAGTTGAGCGATGACCAGGTTGGCCACCTCGTCGTCGATGGGGGACCCGATGAAGATGATGCGATCCTTCAGCAAGCGGGAATAGATGTCGTAAGCCCGCTCGCCTCGGCTTGTCTGCTCCACCACCATGGGAACGAGGTACATGCTCTGTCTCCACCCCATCCCGCCCCCTCGGGCCGGGGCCCGTGCAGCCCCCGGCCTCCGGTCATGCGGGCGTGATCAGCCGGTAACTCTCCGTCACTGTCGCCTGCTGATACAGCAGGTCCAGGGCTTTTCGCTCCAGCAGCCGGACGGTCATGGCCTCCCGGCGATTCGGGTCTTCCAAGATGCTCCGTCGCATCGCCGCCACATCCTGGCGGTAGGCCGACGCCACTCGAGCGACTTCGGCGTCCAGCTCTTCGTCCGTCACGGTCAGGCCCTCCTGCCGGGCCACGGCCTCCAGCAGCAGGGACTCCTTGACCCGCCGCCGGGCCGCGTCTTGGGCCTGGGCTCGCACGGCCTCCGGGCTCTCCGGCAATCCCTCCACGCGCCCGCCAGCGGCGCGGATCGTCATCAGCATCTCTTCCAGGATAGCCGCCGCCTCACGCTCGACCATGGCCTCCGGCAGTTCTACCTCGTGCCCGGCGCTCAACTTGTCGAGGAGCGCGCGCTTCAGCTCGGCCTCCTGCGCCCGTGTCTTCCGATCCAGCAGCTGCTGCCGGAGCTTGCTCCGCAAGGCATCCACCGTTTCCACGTCGCCGGCCGACTTGGCAAATTCCGCGTCCACCTCCGGCAGGCGGCGCTTTTTGACCTCTTTGACAGTCACCCGGAATTCCACCGTGCGCCCGGCCAGCTCTTTGCGGGGGTATTCGGCCGGGATCGCGAGGGAGAACTGCTTCCGATCCCCCTTCTGCATGCCCGCGATCTGCTCTTCCAGGCCGGGCAGGTATTCGCCCCGGCCCAGCACCAGGATCACGTTCGTCCCGCTGCTTCCCTTGAACGGCCTGCCGTTGACGGTCCCTTCGTGGTCGAGGATGACGAGGTCGTCCCGCATGGCGGGCCAGCCCTCCATGGGGATGAATTCGGCCGCCTCTTCACGCAGAAACTCCAGCGCGCGGTCCACCTCCTGGTCTGCCACCTCGACTTTGTCCCGCTCCACTGCCAGGCCGCGGTAGTCCGTGACGGTCACCGCCGGCTTGACCTCGACCACCGCCTTGTAGGTGAGAGGCTCTCCCTCGTGAAAATGAACGTCCTCGAGGGTCGGCTGGCCGACCGGCTGGAGCGCCGTCTGCGCCACCGCTTCGCGAAAGGAGTCCGGGATGAGCTCCCGCAGGACCTCGTCCTGGACTTCCGATTGGAAGCGCCGCCGGATGATCTCGTGCGGGACCTTTCCCCGGCGGAAGCCGGGAAGCTGAAGCTTTCGTCCCCATTCGCGAAAGGTAGCTTCGATCTGAGCAGCAACGCGATCGGAGGGAAGCTCCACGTGGAGTGCGCGCTTCGAAGGGCTTAACTCTTCAACGGTGACTTTCATGAGTTCTCGCGTAGTCTGGGGGACGCTGGTTGCCGGGCGTGGTGCGAGAGGGGGGAGTTGAACCCCCACGGGTCGCCCCATCCCGCCCTAAACGGGACGCGTCTGCCATTCCGCCACTCTCGCGGCAGGCACAGGACCCCCGCGACCTCGCCCGGCCGCAGGGTGCATCGGACGCCCGACGTGCGTTCAGTCATCTCCTCCGACGGTTCGGCATCCCTGGTGTGGTGGGCCGCGTAGGACTCGAACCTACGACCCGCTGATTAAGAGTCAGCTGCTCTACCATCTGAGCTAGCGGCCCATCCGTGCACTCAATCTGGGAATGCGGATTTCCGATTGGGGAATGAATCTTCACGCTCTCCCGGTTCCGCACTCCGCGCGCTGCATTCCGCAATAGATCTGGCGCGCCTGGGGCGACTCGAACGCCCGACCCACTGCTTAGAAGGCAGTTGCTCTATCCTCTGAGCTACAGGCGCCCCATCTGCACCGACCAGTTTTTCGATGACCACATCCCAATGCACACTGGCCGGAGAGTTGCCTTGCCCACGTGATCATTGGAAACTGGTCATTGGTCATTCACCCCGTCGCTGGCGCGCCCGGAGAGAATTGAACTCCCGACCTGCTGGTTCGAAGCCAGCCGCTCTATCCAACTGAGCTACGGGCGCCTTGCCTCCTCCCCGGCCCGGGGCCGCTGGGGTGAACGGAGGGACTCGAACCCTCAACCCCTGGAGCCACAGTCCAGTGCTCTGACCAATTGAGCTACGCTCACCATGCCCCGCTGCGGGTCATGGAATGCGGATTTCGGCATAAGGCGCCCTGCGCGCCCCTCTGCATTCCGCACTCCGCAATCCGAGACTGTCGCTGGCGCGCCTGGGGTGATTTGAACACCCGACACACGGCTCCGGAGGCCGTTGCTCTATCCGGGCTGAGCTACAGGCGCAAATTCATAATGACCGATTCCCAATGACAGAATGACCGGTGGGGACTCTTCAGCTCCTGATTGGTCATCGCTCTTTGTGTCATTGGCCATTCGATTCTCTCGTCCGGTTGGGGCGATCCTGCAACACCCTCTGCCCTATGGTCGGGGCGAGAGGATTTGAACCTCCGACTCCCTGCTCCCAAAGCAGGTGCGCTACCGGGCTGCGCCACGCCCCGAAGTGTTTCCGGTGATTTCTCGCCCCGACCAGATCAGCGGCCACCCGTAACGATCAGTCGCTGCAAGACCCCCCGCATCTTGGTCACGGCCTGACCCCGGTGGCTAACCTGGTTCTTCACCACGGGCGCCATCTCGGCCAGCGTTTGTCTCAGCCTCGGGATCTCAAAAAGTGGATCGTAACCGAATCCGCCTTCCCCTCGAGGCGACAGAGCGATCCGGCCTTCGCAAACGCCCTCCGTCGCATGCACCACCCCCCCGGGGTTGGCCAGGGCAAGGGCGCACCGGAAGCGGGCCGTTCGTTTCTCCAGGGGAATGCCCCGCAATTTGTCCAAGAGCAGATGGTTCCGGTCGTCGTCACTGGCCCGAGGGCCGGCAAAGCGGGCCGAACGCACACCGGGGAGCCCGTCCAGGGCGTCCACTTCCAGTCCGGAATCGTCCGCCAGTGCCCATTCTCCGCTCGCACTGGCAACCGCCCGAGCCTTGGTCCGCGCGTTCTCCTGAAACGACTCGCCGCCCTCCGGCGGCACCGCGATGGGCCCAACCCGGTCGAGCGGCAGGAAGAGAACGTCCAACCCGCAGAGCAACGCGACGATCTCGTTGAATTTCCCGCGATTCCCGGTGGCGATGACCAGCGTGATTCTATGGAGGGCTGCCACGTTTGTCAAGCCACTAATTGGCGCCGCGAACCCGCTCAGCGAGCAGCTTTCGTTGAATCGCAATGAGATCGCGGATCCCGGTCGCGGCCAATTGCAGCATACTGTCCAGCTGTCCCCGGTCGAACGGTCGCTCCTCGGCCGTCCCCTGAATCTCGATGAAGCTCCCTCCGCCCGTCATCACCACGTTCATATCCACATCCGCCATGACGTCCTCGGCATAGCACAGATCGAGCACGGCCTGCCCGGCGACCAGACCCACGCTGGTTGCGGCGACGAAGTCCTTCAGGGGCAGGCTGGCGATCAGGCCGTTCTCCCGCAGTCGGTGAAGCGCATCCGCCAGTGCCACGTAGGCGCCGGTGATGGCCGCGGTGCGCGTTCCCCCATCGGCCTGAATGACGTCGCAGTCGATCCAGATGGTCCGCGGTCCCAGCACGGGCAGATCGGTGACTCCCCGCAGGCAGCGCCCAACCAGTCGCTGGATCTCAAACGTCCGGCCGCTCGGACGCCCCCCTGATGTCTCACGCGGCGATCTGGTCTTGGTGGAGCGCGGCAGCATGCCGTATTCCGCCGTCACCCATCCCTGACCTGTTTCCCGAAGGAAGGGCGGCACTTTGTCTTCGATGCTGGCAGAGCAGATGACCTTCGTCTCCCCGACCGTCACCAAGACGGACCCGTCCGCATACCGGAGGAAATCCCGGCTGATCGTCACAGGGCGCATCTCCTCCGATCGTCGACCGTCCGGTCGCATACGTCACCCCACTCACTGACTCGGCTGAGGCGCCCCCCCTGCACTTGCCTCGCCCGGGAAGTCCGGGCTGAGGGGCCGGCGCAGGTCCAAGGAGCCGACCGTCATGGCCAATTCCTGCCCGTCCGACATGAACTGAACCCGCTTGATCTCGCTGAAGCTGCTCGTGAATGTTCCAACGATCGCCAGGATCGCCAAATCCACCTGCGGGCCGGTCTCGTTCGTCACGAAATCTTGAAACGGTCGATTGAAGTCCAGGTAGAGGATGCCAAATGCGTCCACATACACCTGCTGAAGCTTGACACCCGGGGGAAGGGGCGGATGAACCCCCGGCTCACCACCCGTGGCCAGCGCCTGTAGGAGCGCCCGCGCGTCCTCCGCCAGCCCGGTTCCGCGCGGGATGTCCCGCTCCTGCTCCCGGAGGGCGGCGCGGCCCGTCTCCGGGAAGAACAACCGCACGCGCCGCTGTGCCTTAACCGCCGGCGGCGGCGCCGACTCCGGAGCCTGCACCTGAAGGCCGGGGAGCGCGGGAAGATGAGGCCACACCTCCCAGCCGATCCCGGCCGCAACCCCTGCGCCGCCCAGCAGCAGGAGGAGCCAGGGCCAGAAGGCAGGCGGGCGCCGCTTCGACCCGGCCACCACCTCAGGACCCCACGGCGGCGGGAGCGCGGCCCCGTCCAACCCGCCGCTCGTACCGAACCTTGTATTTGGCGATCGCATCAAAGAGCGCCTCGGCGATCTGCTGCCGGTACGACTGCCTTTGAAGCTTTCGCTCCTCCTTGGGGTTGCTGATGAATGCGCTCTCCACCAGGACGGCCGGCATCGCCGCCGTGGCCAGGACGCGGAACGGTCCGGACTTTACGCCGCGGTTCTCCCCTTTGAGGAGCTTGTCCAGGGAGCCCAGCAAGAGCTCCGCTAGCCGCTCCGACTCCTTCATGTCCCGGCTGACCGCCATGTCTGCGAGGGTAGTCTTCAAGAGGGATTCCTGATCTGCTCCGGTCGCCCCGTCGGTCTGGATGACCAGGTTCTCACGCTGCGCGGAGGCGCGCGCGTCGTTGTCCGATGGCTCGCGGGTAAAATAGTATGTCTCGAACCCGTCCGTCCCGCGCTGCCCGCCCGCATTCATGTGGAGACTGATGAAGAAATCGGCCTTGGCGCGATTCGCAAAGGCGGTTCGCTCCTCCAGGGGCACGAAGACATCCGTCGTGCGCGTCATGAGAACGCGGACCCCCAGGCGGTCTTGGAGCAGCTTGCGGAGGCGGAGCGCCAGGTCCAGGACCACCTCCTTCTCCATGAGGCCCGTGGGTCCGATGGCCCCGGTGTCGTGACCCCCGTGTCCGGGATCCAGGACGATGGTCAGCGGAGCGGCTTCCTCGGCGGGCCCCTCTTCCGGCGTGGCGGGAGACGCCTGGTTCGCGGCCGCCGCAGTTCCGGACGCTCGAGGCGTCCGTTCTTGGGGCGCCGCAGAGACCCGGGGAGCACCCGCAGCCGGTGCGGTTGCCCGAGGAGGCGCCTCGGGCGGCGCAGGGGCCGTCACGGGGGCGGGCGGCCTTGCGTGAGCCGTCTCAGGAGGACCGGCGTGGACATCCACGACGATCCGGTCCGGGCCCGCCAGGCTGAAGCTCTTCACGGATGTGCTGCGGGAATCGCAGAGCAGCGTGATCTCTGCGCCACCGGGACGTTGGGTCGTTCGGATCGACCTCACGATCCCGTCTTTCAGCCCGATTGAATGGATCGTCGAGGCCAGCAGACCCCCCGGAACAAGAATCTGCACACTGTCAGCCGTCCGGCGCTGCACCGACCATTCCCACGGCCTCGACATCTCGAGCACGATCCGGGTATAGGTCGGATATCTTCCGACGCGCAGCTTCGTAAGCGTAACCCCGTCCGCCCTCCCGGCCCTCACAGTCTGCCGGGCCGCGGCACTTGCCGCGCTTCTGTCCAATCCGGGGCGCGCCCCTGGGGCCGCCCAGCCCAGTTGAGCGGCAGCACATGCCAGGACTGCGGCTGAAACGAGGATCGGCGTCCAGCCATGACAGAAGCGCCAACGTTCTCCGCCCGTGTGGCAAATCATTTAATATTTCCGAGAGGTTCAGATGCTATCTGTAACACACTCCTTGCATCCTGTCAAACAACTCCTGATAAATTCGCCATAAAGAACAGAAATGGGGACGATCAGCTGGCCAACCAATCAAAGCAAAAGGCCCCACGCCATTCGGCGTGGGGCCTTTTGCCTAATTATCCCGGCGGCGACCTACTTTCCCACCCGGTTGCCCGAGCAGTATCATCGGCGCTGGAGGGCTTAACTGCCGTGTTCGGGATGGGAACGGGTGTGTCCCCTCCGCCATGGCCACCGGAAATCGATACGTTTTCCTATGCGGCTGCGCTCTAGCGGCCGTCGTGGCCGACCGTCACCAGCTCCCGGATTCGAGCAAACTGCTTTTTGCCGAGAATCCGGCGCACTACCACGTCATCCAGATTTCGGTACGGACGGTTCCGCACCAGCCACTCCGCCGCTTGCGGCGAGATCCCCGGCAGACGACTGAGCTCCTCTACCGTGGCGCGGTTCAGGTCGATCTTCCCTGCCGTCGGAACGCTTGAGGGTGCCGTCGCCGGCGCCGAGGTCTCCCTCCCCCCAAGCTGGGCGGTGGCATGCCACGCCAGGCCCGCCATCAATATCAGTGCGACAATGGCGACCACTACCAGAGCGCGCTGCATAGTGAAAAGAGAATAGCGATTGGGGTATCCACCCTGCTTCCCGGATAGACGATCCATAAGGAAAATGGGGTCAAGCCTCACGGCCGATTAGTACCGGTAAGCTGAATCCCTCGCGGGACTTACACCCCCGGCCTATCAACCTCGTTGTCTTCAAGGGGCCTTGAGGGGCTTGCGCCCGGGAGATCTCATCTTGGGGGGAGGTTCACGCTTAGATGCCTTCAGCGTTTATCTCGACCGAACATAGCTACCCAGCAATGCTCCTGGCGGAACAACTGGGACACTAGCGGTTCGTCCATCCCGGTCCTCTCGTACTAAGGACAGCTCCCCGCAAATCTCCTGCGCCCACCGTAGATAGGGACCGAACTGTCTCACGACGTTCTAAACCCAGCTCACGTACCGCTTTAATGGGCGAACAGCCCAACCCTTGGGACCTGCTTCAGCCCCAGGATGCGATGAGCCGACATCGAGGTGCCAAACCGCGTCGTCGATGTGGACTCTTGGACGCGATAAGCCTGTTATCCCCGGAGTACCTTTTATCCGTTGAGCGATGGCCCTTCCACGCGGGACCACCGGATCACTAAGCCCTGCTTTCGCACCTGCTTGACGTGTGTGTCTCGCAGTTAAGCTCCCTTATGCCTTTGCACTCGACGCACGATTACCGACCGTGCTGAGGGAACCTTTGGGCGCCTCCGTTACACTTTAGGAGGCGACCGCCCCAGTCAAACTGCCCACCTGGCACTGTCCCCCACCTGGATCACAGGCGTAGGTTAGAATTCCAGCGTAACTAGGGTGGTATCTCAAGGTTGGCTCCACCCACCCTGACGGGCAGGTTTCAACGCCTCCCACCTATCCTGCACAAGCTACACCAAAATCCCATGCCAAGCTACAGTAAAGGTTCACGGGGTCTTTCCGTCTTACGGCGGGTATCCGGCATCTTCACCGGAACTACAGTTTCACCGAGCCACGCGTTGAGACAGCGGCCAACTCGTTACGCCATTCGTGCAGGTCGGAACTTACCCGACAAGGAATTTCGCTACCTTAGGACCGTTATAGTTACGGCCGCCGTTTACCGGGGCTTCGATTCAGGGCTTCGCCTTGCGGCTGACCCCTCCTGTTAACCGTCCGGCACCGGGCAGGCGTCAGTGGGTATACAGCGCCTTACGGCTTCGCACCCACCTGTGTTTTTAGTAAACAGTCGGTTGGCCTGATTCTCTGCGACCGTCCACCGCTTCGTAGCGCGAGGCCACTAACGGCAGTCGGTTCCCCTTCTCCCGAAGTTACGGGGACATTTTGCCGAGTTCCTTAACGCGTGTTCTCTCGAGCGCCTTGGGATGCTCTCCCCGTCTACCTGTGTCGGTTTGCGGTACGGTCACCTGACGGCTCGCTAGAGGTTTTTCTTGGCAGCATGGGCTCAGCCAGTTTTCCTATCCCGTAGGAAAGGATCCCCATCACCTCTCGGGGTAGCGCCCTGACGGATTTGCCTATCAGGGCCCCCTACCGGCTTAGACGCGCACGTCCGATCGCGCGCTGGCCTACCCTCCTGCGTCCCCCCATCGCGTCTTGATCGCCGTCCGGTGGTACAGGAATATTAACCTGTCGTCCATCGCCTACGCCTTTCGGCCTCGGCTTAGGGACCGACTAACCCTGGGCGGATTAACCTTCCCCAGGAAACCTTAGACTTACGGCGTCCCGGTTTTTCACCGAGATTATCGCTACTCGGGCCGGCATAATCTCTTCTGCAACCTCCACCGGTCCTTCCGGTCCGGCTTCGCAGGCGGCAGAATGCTCCCTTACCACCGCCCCCGTCGAAACGGGAGCGATTCGCAGCTTCGGTAGTAGGCTTGAGCCCCGTTACATTGTCGGCGCCACGTCACTTGACCAGTGAGCTGTTACGCACTCTTTAAAGGATGGCTGCCTCTAAGCCAACCTCCTGGTTGTTTAAGCGATGTGACAGCCTTTCCCACTTAGCCTACATTCTGGGACCTTAGCTGGCGATCTGGGCTGTTTCCCTCTCGACCACGGAGCTTAGCCCCCGTAGTCTGACTCCCGGAGTACAGTCAACGGCATTCGGAGTTTGGTTGAGGTCGGTACCCTGGTAAGAGCCCTAGCTCATCCAGTGCTCTACCGCCGTTGCTGACCCTCCGAGGCTAGCCCTAGAGCTATTTCAGGGAGAACCAGCTATCTCCAGGTTTGATTGGCCTTTCACTCCTATCCTCAGCTCATCCCACACGTTTTCAACCGTGATGAGTTCGGGCCTCCATGGCGTGTTACCGCCACTTCACCCTGGCCAAGGATAGCTCACCTGGCTTCGGGTCTACCGCACGCAACTCAATCGCCCTATTCAGACTCGCTTTCGCTGCGGCTTCGCCTCACGGCTTAACCTTGCTACGCACGGTAACTCGCCGGCTCATTAAGCAAAAGGCACGCCGTCACCCTGTTCCCTTGCGGAAACATAGGGCTTCGACTGCTTGTAGGTATACGGTTTCAGGTCCTATTTCACTCCCCTCTCGGGGTACTTTTCACCTTTCCCTCACGGTACTGGTTCACTATCGGTCACCAGCGAGTATTTAGCCTTGGAGGGTGGTCCCCCCAAATTCCCACAGGATTCCACGTGTCCCGTGGTACTTGGAAACCCGTCCCAAGGAGTCCCTCGCCTTTACCCTACAGGGCTATCACCTTCTGTGGCACACCCTTCCAGGTGCTTCGGTTAGGCTTGGGATTTCTGACTCCCCGTCCCGGCCGCAGCCGAGGCCGGACGAGCCCCATGACCCCGACATCACAACGCCTGCGGGCTATCACGTGACATCGGTTTAGGCTGTTCCCTGTTCGCTCGCCGCTACTGGGGGAATCGCGGTTGCTTTCTCTTCCTACGGGTACTGAGATGTTTCAGTTCCCCGCGTTGGCCTCCTGCCCCTATGGATTCAGGACAGGATCTCCCGGGATTAGCCGGGAGGGGTTGCCCCATTCGGGAATCCCCGGATTGGCGTCTGTGTGCGACTACCCGGGGCTTATCGCAGCTTACCACGCCCTTCATCGCCTGCTGGTGCCAAGGCATCCACCGTATACCCTTAGTAGCTTGACCCCATACGGATCGGTGAAACAGAGTGGATACCCAATCGCTATTCAGTTGTCAAAGAGCACAGCCCCCATTCCTGGGAGCTCTCTTCACCATCGATCACACGCCACATCAGCGCTGGTGGAGATGAGCGGAATCGAACCGCTGACCCCCTGCTTGCAAAGCAGGTGCTCTCCCGTCTGAGCTACATCCCCACAACCCAGTGTCGGAACACGGATAGCGGACGTCCAAATCCGCATTCGACATTCAACATTCCGCAATGGGTGGTGGGCCTTCCTGGGATCGAACCAGGGACCTCACGCTTATCAAGCGTGCGCTCTAGCCAGCTGAGCTAAAGGCCCTCGTGGGTCGTTCATCCCCGGATCAGGCATCGTGCCCCTGGCAAGACGCCGCCGGCACTGCCGCCGGCCTTGACCCGCGATCCGCACGCCCATTCGACAGATCACGGGAAGAGGCAGCTCCTCTCCCCGCTGATGTGCGCGTCGATGAAAATATCATTGCTACCGGCTTGGGGTAAATCGACCAGCGAGCCTCGCAACCCTGCTCGAAAGCAGGGCGGGTCGGCTCCTTAGAAAGGAGGTGATCCAGCCGCACCTTCCGATACGGCTACCTTGTTACGACTTCACCCCAATCACCAGTCATACCTTCGGCGCCTGCCTCCCTTGCGGGTTAGCTCAGCGACTTCGAGTACAACTGGCTTTCGTGGTGTGACGGGCGGTGTGTACAAGGCCCGGGAACGTATTCACCGCGCCGTGCTGATGCGCGATTACTAGCGATTCCTCCTTCATGGAGTCGAGTTGCAGACTCCAATCTGAACTTAGACCGGCTTTTTGGGTTTAGCTCCACCTCGCGGTCTTGCATCCCATTGTACCGGCCATTGTAGCACGTGTGTAGCCCAGGACGTAAGGGGCATGATGACTTGACGTCATCCCCGCCTTCCTCCCCGTTGACCGGGGCAGTTCCCCTAGAGTGCCCAGCATGACCTGATGGCAACAAGGGGTGAGGGTTGCGCTCGTTGCGGGACTTAACCCAACATCTCACGACACGAGCTGACGACAGCCATGCACCACCTGTCTCCGCGCTCCCTTGCGGGCACTCTCTCCTTTCGGAGAGATTCGCGGGATGTCAAGCCCTGGTAAGGTTCTTCGCGTTGCGTCGAATTAAACCACATGCTCCACCGCTTGTGCGGGCCCCCGTCAATTCCTTTGAGTTTCAACCTTGCGGCCGTACTCCCCAGGCGGGGCACTTAATGCGTTAGCTGCGGCACGGAAGGGGTCGATACCTCCCACACCTAGTGCCCATCGTTTACGGCTAGGACTACCGGGGTATCTAATCCCGTTTGCTCCCCTAGCTTTCGCGCCTCAGCGTCAGTAACAGTCCAGAGAGCCGCCTTCGCCACCGGTGTTCCTCCCAATATCTACGCATTTCACCGCTACACTGGGAATTCCGCTCTCCTCTCCTGCACTCAAGTTCGACAGTATCGGACGCGGATCCTCGGTTGAGCCGAGGGCTTTCACCTCCGACTAATCGAACCGCCTACGCGCTCTTTACGCCCAGTAAATCCGAACAACGCTCGCCCCCTACGTATTACCGCGGCTGCTGGCACGTAGTTAGCCGGGGCTTCCTTCGGTGGTACCGTCAACCCGCTTCTGTATTCGAGGAGCGGGGATTCGTTCCACCCGACAGGGTTTTACGACCCGAAGGCCTTCATCACCCACGCGGCGTCGCTGCGTCAGGCTTTCGCCCATTGCGCAATATTCCCCACTGCTGCCTCCCGTAGGAGTCTGGGCCGTGTCTCAGTCCCAGTGTGGCCGGTCACCCTCTCAGGTCGGCTACTGATCGTCGCCTTGGTAGGCCGTTACCCCACCAACTAGCTAATCAGCCGCAGGCCCATCCCCCAGCGAGAGCTGCTTGCGCTCGCCCTCTTTGGACCCCCGAGGATGCCCCCAGGGGACGTCATCTGGTATTAGCCCCGCTTTCGCGGGGTTATTCCTGACTGAGGGGCAGATTGCCCACGTGTTACTCACCCGTTCGCCGCTTTACTCATCCCCTTGCGGGGACTTTCTCGCTCGACTTGCATGTGTTAGGCACGCCGCCAGCGTTCGTTCTGAGCCAGGATCAAACTCTCCGAAAAAACTCGCTCTCTCATGCGAGAGATCTCGGACCACCCCGTCCTTGCGGACGGGTGTGGAATTGTGCGTGTGTCCACCCACAAGCCAGTAGCAATGATATTCGATTGTCAGAGAACAGAAATGGCGGGCTGAGATGCCCCCGCCACATAATGTAGAACAACTGCCGCGAAGCTGTCAAGGTCTCTCGGAAGAAACCCGATATCCGGCAAGACCCTGTTTTTTACCAGTACTTCATAGAATTGTCAAGCCTTTTTTTCTTTCCAATCTAGATAAATCGACCGCCGTGAATTGCACCGTCTTTTCAGGGGGTTACCCGGACGAATCGGCGCTTCCCCACTTGCAGGCGGTGCTCCTGATCCAGAAGTATGCGGGCATCCTCGTCTCTCAGGATCTCCCCGTCCACCTCCACACCACCCTGCCGGATCAGCCGCCTGGCTTCCGAGCTGCTCGCGGCCGCCCCCGCCAGAGTGATCAACCGGACGATCCATATTCTCCGGCCCGGCTCCAGGGCCTCCGCCGGGGGCGTGAACACGGGGGCATTCGCGGGAAACTTCCGGGCGCCGAACGTCTCGGCAAACCACCGAGCCGCCTCTGCGGCCGCAGGGGCGGAGTGATACTGGGTGACGAGAGCCGTGGCCAACGTCACCTTCGCATCCCGCGGATGGGCCGTCCCCTCCGCCAGGCCCGAGCGCACGGCCTCGATCTCCTCCGGCGGGATGGCCGTCGCCAGCTCCATGTACCGCAGGATCAGGCCGTCGGGAATCGACATCGCCTTTCCGAAGATGGCCTGCGGCGGCTCGTCGATCCCGATGTAGTTCCCCAGGCTCTTGCTCATCTTCTGCACGCCGTCGAGCCCTTCCAGGATCGGCAGCGTCATGATGACCTGCGGCTCCTGCCCGTATTCCCGCTGCAACTCCCGCCCGACGAGCAGATTGAATTTCTGGTCGGTCCCTCCCAGCTCGACATCCGCGCGCAGCGCTACCGAGTCGTAACCCTGGAGCAGGGGGTAGAGAAACTCGTGGATCCCGATGGGACGTCCCTCGGTGAACCGGTTGTGAAAGTCGTCCCGCTCCAGCATGCGGGCCACCGTCCACCGCGCCGCCAGGGTGATCATGCCCTCCGACCCCAGCGCCCTCCCCCAGCGGCTGTTGTAGTCGACGGTCGTCCGGACGGGATCCAGGATCTTGAAGATCTGCCGCTTGTAGGTTTCGGCGTTCTGCTGGATCTGCTCGGGGGTCAGCGGCTTCCGGGTCTCCGAGCGGCCGCTGGGGTCGCCGATCATGCCCGTGAAGTCTCCGATCAAGAAGATGATGTCGTGTCCGAGAGCCTGGAACTCGCGCAGCTTGTGGACTACTACGGTGTGCCCGATATGCAGGTCGGGCGCCGTGGGATCCAGCCCCAGCTTCACCCGGAGGGGCATCTGGGTCCGAAGCGACCGGCAGAGCTTCTCGAAAAGCTCCTCCTCCACCAGGAGGTCCACGCACCTGGCCTTGAGAATTCCCAACTGACGCCGGGCTTCGGTTTCAACCGCGGTTGCGTTCATGCACACGACCTCGTCTGCGGTCTCTGCGGCAGCGGCGGTTTGTATCACAGGTACGGCCGCTTCGCAATCAAAAAGAGCGCCCCGCAGGCAGGCGCGTCAGCTTTGCGAGGCCCGCTCTGTATGTTATAGTCCTTCATTATGGCAGGGCGAGGGCGGACGCGCGCATCCTACTCCAGCCGCCAGGCCTTTCGACGGCGGCTGGTGATCTCCGGTCTCTGGACGCTCGGCATCCTCCTGGTCATCGGACTGGGGGCCGGCGCCGGCGTGTTCGCCGGATTTATCCGCGACCTTCCCAGTCTGCACGGGCTGGAGGAATATCAGCCCAGCATCGTCACCACCCTGTACGCGAACGACGGGGAGCCGTTCGCCTCGTTCTACGAGCAGCGGCGCATCCTGGTTCCGCTGGCCCAGATCCCCGTCCGGTTGAAGCAGGCCGTCCTGGCGGTCGAGGACGCCCACTTCTACCAGCACCACGGCCTCTCCCCCAAAGCCATCCTGCGCGCCTTCGCCATGAACGTCCTGGCCCGGCGCAAGGCGCAGGGCGGCAGCACCATCACCCAGCAGCTCGCCCGGGTGCTGTTCCTGACCCCCGAAAAGAGCCTGTCGCGGAAGATCAAGGAGGCGCTCCTCGCCGTCGAGATCGAAAAGCACTACTCCAAGGACAAGATCCTGGAGATGTACTTCAACCAGGTCTATTTCGGCCACGGGGCCTATGGGGTCGAGGCGGCGGCGCAGACCTACTTCCGGAAATCGGTTGGCCAGCTCACGCTGGCCGAGGCGGCCATGCTGGCCGGCCTGCCCAGCGCCCCGGGCCGGTTCTCCCCCATCGTCAATCCCGAGCTGGCCCGGCGCCGCCGCGCGCACGTGCTGAGCCGGATGGTGGAGCAGAAGTTCATTACCCAGGCCGAAGCCGATGCGGCGAACCAGGTTCCTTTCGACAGCAGCCTGTACGCCCGGTCCGACACCGTCGCCCCCTACTTCGTCGAGCACGTCCGTCAGCTGCTGGAGGACGAGTACGGCGCGTACGCCCTGTACAACAGCGGGCTGAAGGTCTACACCACCCTCGACCTCAGAATGCAGCACGCCGCGGAGGCCGCCCTGGTCGGCGGCCTGCGGGACATCGATAAGTCGCGCGGCCTGCGGCCCCGCGCAGAGCGCCTGGCGGCGTCGGCGCGGCCGCGCCCGGGCCCCTTTACGCCGCAGACGGGCCAGATCCTGTCCGGCACGATCGCGCGCGTCACCCCCAGCGTCCTGGAGGTTCAGCTGGGCCGGTTCCTGGGCCAGATCTCCCTGGAGAGTGCGCCGTGGACCAAGCTCACGAGCTTCGCCTCCGCCTTCCAGAAGGGCGATCCAGTGCTGGTGCGGGTCCAGAGCGTGGACGAACGGCGAAAGCTGGTCGAGCTGTCGCTGGAGCAGGAACCGGAGATCGAGGGGGCGTTCGTGGCCCTGGACCCGCGGGACGGCTCCGTCAAGGCCATGATCGGCGGATACAGCTTCGAGCGCAGCAAGTTCAACCGGGCCACCCAGGCCAAGCGGCAGCCGGGTTCGGCCTTCAAGCCCATCGTGTATGCCACGGCTTTTGACCAGGGGCTGACCCCCTCCACGATCATCGAGGACTCGCCCGTCAGCTTCCACTTCCGGGTGGGGGATAAGGTGGTCGAGTGGGCCCCGGAAAACTATGACCGCAAATTCCGCGGGCCCATGACCCTCCAGCGCGCCCTGGAGAACTCCATCAACGTCGTCGCGGTCAAGCTGATGGAGCGAGTGGGGGCGGAGGCGGTCATCCGCATGGCACACCAGATGGGCATCCAGAGCGATCTGCGTCAGGAGATTGCCCTGGCCCTGGGTGTCTCCGAGGTCACCCCGCTGGAGCTGGTCTCGGCCTACGGGGTGCTGGCGGACGGGGGGCTGCGCGCCGAGCCGTTCGCCATCCGGAAGGTCACCGACAGCCAGGGCCGGACCCTCGAGGAGCACGTCGTCCAGCCGCAGGAAGTCATGCGGCCCGAGACCGCCTACGTGACGGTGAACGCCATGAAGGGAGTCGTCCAGCGCGGGACGGCCGTCCGCGCCCGCGTGCTGAATCGTCCCCTGGCCGGCAAGACCGGCACCACTTCGGAGGCGACCAACGTCTGGTTCGTCGGCTTCACTCCCAGTCTGGTCGCCGGCGTCTGGGTAGGGTACGACGTGAAGCGGTCCCTGGGTCCGGCCGAGACGGGCAGCCGGATGGCCCTCCCGATCTGGATTCACTTCATGCAGGAGGTCCTGGATGACTCCCCCCCGGAAGACTTCAAGATCCCGGACAACGTGGTGGCTGTCTCGGTGGATCTGATGACGGGCCGCCCCGTCCCTCCGGGAGAAAAAGGGGCTATCCGGGAGTATTTCATCCGCGGCACCGAGCCAGCCGCGGTCCAGGCAGAGCGCCATCCGGACGTCGGCACGCCGACCGGCCCGGTCGCGGTCCCGCCAGACACCTCCCCTGCCCTCTCACCCGGCCCGCCCCCCGCCGCTTCCCTGCCCCCGGCCGCCCGCCCCGTGGAGGAGACGCGGGATGCCTCGTCTGGTCCGCTCCCCCGCCCGGTGCAGGCTGCCGGAACGGTGCTCCCAGACCGCAGCGTCCCCCTCGTCTCGTCGAAGCCGGCAGTCCCGGCCGCACCCGTTCCCCCGCAGGCCGGCGATCGGTAGCCCAGACGCGATTACCCCCCCCGGATCGATTGCTCGAATGCCAGGAGTGTGTTGCGGAGAAGCATCGCCACCGTCATGGGGCCGACGCCTCCGGGGACCGGCGTGATGGCGGACGCCACCTGAGAGGCGGACGCGAAGTCCACGTCCCCGATCAGCTTTCCCTCCACCCGGTTGATCCCGACGTCGATGACCACGGCGCCAAGCTTCACCATATCGCCGGTGATCAGGCGCGGCCGCCCCGCGGCCGCCACCAGGATGTCCGCGCGCCGGGTCTCGGCACCGAGATCCGCGGTGCGCGAGTGGCAGATGGTCACAGTGGCGTGGCGGTGCAGCAGGAGAAACGCCACCGGCTTGCCCACGATCTCGCTGCGTCCCACCACCACCGCGTGCGATCCGCGGATCTCGATTCCCTCTCGATCCAGCAGCTCGAGGATGCCTGCCGGAGTGCACGAGACGAAGCGAGCCTGATTCTCCACCAAACGCCCGATGTTGGTGAAGGTGAAGCCGTCCACATCCTTCCGGGGATCCACCGCCTCCAGGACGGCCCGCTCGTCCAGATGCCCGGGGAGGGGGAGTTGGACCAGGATCCCCTGGATCTCGGGGTCGACGTTCAATCCACCAACGACCGCCGCCAGATCCTCTTGGCCCACATCCCCGGGCGGACTGATCTGCCGCAAGACGATGCCGACCTCCTGGCAGGCCCTGGTCTTGGCGCGGACATACGTGGCGGAGGCCGGGTCGTCGCCGACCAGGACCACCGCCAGGCCGGGGACCCTGCCCGTCCTTTCGCGCAGCGCCCGCACGCGCTGGGCCACCTCCTCCCGCACCTTGGAGGCGGCCGCCTTTCCGTCGATGAGTCGCGCGCTCATGTCTGGCTCCATGCTACCCGACCGAGGCAGCCGAGGAGAGCCCCGGTGCCCGCAGGCATGGGCCGGACGGGCTAGTCATCCTGGATCTGGAGCCGGGCGATGCGCTGGGCCCGCCCGTCCTCGCCGATATCCAGGACCACCCCGCAGAGCTGCGCCGGCCCCTCCGCCGGCGTGAACCGGTTGGGAATCTGGGTGAGAAACCGCCGGATGGCGTCTTCCCGCCGGATCCCGATGACCGAATCCCGGGGGCCCGTCATGCCGACGTCGGTGATGTAGGCGGTTCGCCGGGGCAGGATCCGCTCGTCGGCCGTCTGCACGTGGGTGTGGGTGCCGAGCACCGCCGACACCCGGCCGTCCACGTACCAGGCAAAGGCCTGCTTCTCCGCCGTGGCCTCGGCGTGGAAATCCACCAGGATGATATCGGTGACCCGCTGGAGCTCGGCCAGCTCCCGGTCGGCCGCCTTGAAGGGGCAATCGATGGCGGGGAGAAAGGCCCGCCCCTGGAGATTCAACACCCCCATCAGGCGGTTCCCCTTTCGCAGGATGTGGGCGCCGCTGCCGGGAACCTCCTCCGGATAATTGGCCGGCCGCAGGACGCGCGTTTCTCGCGCCAGGTACCCTGCAGCCTCCTTCCGGTCCCAGACGTGGTTGCCGGAGGTCAGCAGATCGATGCCGAGACCGAAGAGCTCCTCGCCGATGGACGGCGTAATCCCAAAGCCGCCGGCCGCGTTCTCCGCATTGGCGAGCACAAACTCCGGCTCGTGGGCCGCCACCATCGCTTTCAGGTGGCGCGAGACCATGCTGCGGCCGGCCTGGCCGACGATATCGCCGACGAACAGAATCCTCATCCAGTTTCGAATTTCGAAATTCGAATTTCGAAATTCGCCGCTAGCGGGCGTATTCCACTGCTCGCGTCTCCCGGATGACCGTCACCTTGATCTGTCCGGGATACTCCATCTCGTTCTCGATGCGCTTGGCGATGTCGCGGGCCATGACGTACGCGGCCTGGTCGTTGATCTGCTCGCTCTCGACCACCACCCGGATTTCCCGTCCGGCCTGGACCGCAAAGCATTTCTCAACGCCCTTGAACGAGGTCGCGATCTCTTCCAGCTTGGCCAGGCGCTTGACATACGTCTCCATGATCTCGCGCCGGGCGCCCGGCCGGGCCGCGGACAGGGTATCGGCGGCCTGCAGCAGCACGGCTTCCGGATACTGGGGCGCAACCTCTTCGTGGTGCGCGGCGATGATGTTGATGACGCGCGCGTCCTCGTTGTACTTCTTGGCCAGTTCGGCGGACAGCAGCGCGTGGGAGGTTTCGCTCCCCTGGTCCGCGGCCTTGCCGATGTCGTGCAGGAGCGCGGCCCGCTTCACGGCCTTGACGTCCAGTTTCAGCTCGGCGGCCAGGAGTCCGGCCAGCGTCGCCACCTCCTTGGTATGGGCCAGCTGGTTCTGGGAATAGCTGTACCGGTACTTGAGCCGGCCGACCATGCGGACCAGCTCGGGATGCAGCCCGGTGATGCCCAGCTCGAAGCAGGCCTGCTCCCCCGCCTCGCGGATGTCTTTCTCGACCTCTTTGACGACCTTCTCGACCGTCTCCTCGATGCGGGCGGGATGGATGCGACCGTCCTGGATCAGGCGCTGGATGGCCACCCGGGCGACCTCGCGCCGGACCGAGTCGAACCCCGAGAGGATGATCGTCTCCGGCGTGTCGTCTACGATGATATCGATGCCGGTGGCCTTCTCCAGGGCCCGGATGTTGCGGCCCTCGCGGCCGATGATGCGGCCCTTCATGTCGTCGCTGGGCAGGTCCACCACCGAGACGGCGGCCTCGGCGACATACTCCGAGGCGATCCGGCAGATGGCCCGGCCGATGATCTGTTTGGCCCGCTCCTCCCCCATCTCGTTGGCCGCGTCCTCGATCCGCTTGACCCGGCTCGCCGCCCGGAGTTTGGCCTCTTCCTCCAACGCCAGGAAGAGCTGGCTCTTGGCCTCTTCCGAGGTCAGACCGGCGATCTGCTCGATCCGTCGTGTCGCCTCCTCCACTAGGTGATGCCAGTGCGACTCCTGCTGGGTCACGCTCTGCTCCCGGTTCCGCAGCTCCTGTTCGTGGCCGGTCTGCTCCCGCTCGCGACGATCCAGCACCTCCAGCTTGCGGTCGAGGATCTCCTCCCGCTGGTTCAGCCGCCGCTCCACACTTTGGATTTCCTCCCGCCGCGCGTGGGACTCCTGCTCGAATTCGGTCCGCGCCTGGAGCGTCTTGTCCTTGATCTCCAGGTCGGCCTCCCGGCGGCGCGCCTCCACTTCGCGCTCGGCCTCGCGGATGATCAGCTTGGCCTGGTTCGCCATATCCTGCTTCAGCCGGTTCTGTCGCCAGCGCTCCAGGAGCAGGCCGATTGCCGCCCCGGCCAGTACCAGCACCAGCGCCAGTACGATCATTTTCCAGATGTCCACGGAATATCCTCCCTCCTCCGTGTCCTTTTACAGGGCAGGTCCGACATTTCGGGCCGGCCCGTCGTCCCCCCTCCATCTTCCCGGGCACCGCCGGTCGAGCGCGCAGGCGATCCGCGTGGTCCGATGGCCCGCTGGCCGCGCGCCCATCCGGCGGTCCGGGACGCCGGCAGCACCGCCAGCGTGACCCAGCCACACAGGCCGGGCCTCTCGAGGAATCATGCGCAGGGACGGATGAACTTCAGGACAGAGAAGGGCTGGAACGAGGATCAGGCCGGCGCTAGGCCGGCCTGCCGGGCGGGAACGTATCCTGTGCTGAAAAAGATGGAACCCCTACCCTTGTGCCGTGTGCCGTTCCTTGTTTGAACCTGGAAAACCAGGTGGGAATCCCGCAAGCGCCTTAGGCTTCCCTTCCGCCTGAACGGACGGGCCTGCTCACGGCGTCCTGAGGAGGATCCCCCTTCTGAGGGTGTTGGCTCAAAAAGCGTTACGGCATCACGCGCACGGTAGGGGTTCTCGTCATCTCGTATAGCTGGAAGCCACGCTAGCACAGGCCGATCCTCGCTGCAAGCCCTTTCTGCACCCCGTCCACCGTCCCGACGTGCAGCCGTCGCGCCCTTAGCGGGCGACGTTTGCGCGGTGCAGCAATTGGAAGATCCCGTCGATCCGGGCGAGCACTTCCTGCTCGACCCGCTGAGCCTCCTGCGTGTGTTTGAACAACTCGTCCGCAATGTTCAAGGATGCCAATACGGCCACCTTGGCGGGAACGAGCGACGGACCCTCTTTGGCGACCGCGCGGAATTTGTCATCGACGTATTCCGCCACGCGCTGCAGGTACGCCGGATCATCGGTCGAGCGCAGCGTATATCGCTCTCCGAAGATCTCGACCTCGGCCCCTCGCTCGCCTGGCTTCATGTGCCGGACCCCTGAGCGCCGGCACCCTGGACGGCGGACTCCAGGCGGGCGATCTCCGCCAAGAGCCCCTCCACCCGACCCCGGATCTCCTCCCGCTCGGTCCGCAGGCGGGCCGCGTCACCGGCCGCACGCTCCCGCTCGCTCCGCAGCGCGGCGTTCTGCTGCTCGTGCGAGCGAAGATCGGTCTGAAGCGCCTGGAGCTTGGCCTGCAGGGCATCGCGCTCGCCGCGGACCTGCGCCAGCTCCGCCAGGGTCTCGCGAACCTTGGCCTCCAGTGCCTGCAACTTCTCCAGCAGCACGTCCATCGCTCTTGACTCCCCCCGATCCGCTCAGAACCTAGCAAAGCCTCAAAGCTTTGTAAAGGACGATTTCTCCCTTCCTGCGCGGGGAGCGGCGGCCGGAGGCCGTGGCGCACGCCGTCGGGAGAGGAGGCTCAGCCTCTCAGATGCGCCCCCAGGCCGCGCGAAATGGTCTCCAGGATGCGCTGCCTTTCCGCGTCGATCTCCGCATCGGTCAGCGTACGGTCGGGAGCCTGGAACGCCAGGGAGAACGCCACGCTCTTCTTGCCGTCCGCCACCTGCGGACCCTGATAGACGTTGAACAGCCGGACCGACGCCAGCCAGGGCCCCCCGGCAGCCTGGATGGCGTCGGTGAGATCCGCGGCCGGGACGGTCGCATCGACCACCACGGCGATATCCTGCAGCACCGGCGGGAAGCGCGGGACGGCCGAGACCCGGCGGACCCCCGAGACCCTCGCCAGCAGGGCGTCCAGATCGAGCTCCCCCAGACAGACGGGCCCGGGCGGCACGTCAAAGCTGGCGCGAACCCTGGGATCCAGCTCTCCCAGGATGCCCACCGCCTCTCCGTCCATCCGCAGGCCGGCGGTCCGGCCCGGGGACAGGGCGGGATGGACGGCCGGCTCGAAGGAGATCCCGGGGAGGCGAAGGCCCTGGAAGAGCGCCTCCAGGACTCCCTTGAGGGCGAAGAAATCGATCTGGGGAGGGTCCGCGTCGTGGGCCGAGGCCGCGGCCGTTCGGCCGGCCATCCCGATGGCCAGACGCCTCGGCTCGGCGGGAAGGTCCAAATCGGGCACGGGCAGAAAGACCGGACCGATCTCGAAGAAGCACAGGCGATCGCGCAGCCGGGCGTTGTGGGCGATCACCTCCAGCATTCCCGGCAGCAGGGTCTGTCGCATCGCCGTCCGGTCGGCGCTGATGGGATTGGCGATCCGAACGTAGGCCCGCTCGGCGGGCGGCTCCCCGCCCGGAACGAGCGAGGCCTCGCGCTGCGGGGTCGTCAGGCGATACGAGATCACCTCCTGGAGGCCGGCCACCGTCAGGAGGTCCCGAACCAGTTCCTCCTGCTCCACTTGGATGTTGCTCCGCTGCGGCGGCAGCCGGTCGGCCAGCTCGGTGATCGGGATCCGATCGTACCCGGAGACGCGGGCGATCTCTTCCAGGAGGTCGGCCACTCCCACGACGCCGGTCCCGATGTCCAGGCGATGCGGCGGCGCCGTGATCCGGAATCCGTCCGACCCCTGCGGGTCGCAGGTGAACTCCAGGGCGGTGAGGATGCGGGTGATCTCCGCCCTCGGCACGTCCATGCCCAGCACCCGCCGCACGTCGCCGAGCTTGAGGTCCACCACGACGGGCGCCTGGGGGGCCGGGTAGCAATCGACCACACCCGCGGCGATGGTTCCCCCGCCCAGGCGGCGCATCAGCTCGGTGGCCCGCATCACGGCGGCGACCGCCAATGCCGCCGGAACCCCCCGTCCGAAGCGGGCGCTGGCCTCGCTGGGCAGCTTGAGCGCCTGCGTGGTCTTGCGGATGGAGACGAAATGGAAATTCGCCGATTCGAGGAGCACGCGGGTCGTGCGGTCGGTGACCTCCGTTTCGGCTCCCCCCATCACCCCGGCCACGGCGATGGGACCCGCCGCATCCGTGATCAGCAGCCGCTCGGGCCCCAGGGGGCGAGTCACGCCGTCCAGCGTGGTGAGGCTCTCGCCTGGGCGGGCCGTCCGAACGGTGATGTGAGGAATCCCCTTGGCCCGGCGGACCAGGGCGTCGTAGTCGAAGGCGTGGAGCGGCTGTCCCCACTCCAGCATGATGTAGTTGGTCACATCCACGAAGTTGTTGATGGGCCGGATGCCGGCCAGGCGGAGGCGGCGGCGCATCCACTCCGGGGAGAGGCGGATCGTCACGCCGCCGATCAGGGTGGCCGTGTACCGGGGGCACAGGGCCGGATCGGCGATGCTGAGCCGCACCTGGCCCTCGGCCGGCTCGCCTTCGGCCAGCATGTCCGTGCGGGGCGGCCGGACCCGGCCCCCGGTCAGGGCTGCGACCTCCCGCGCCACCCCCAGCACGGAGAGGCAGCGGGCCATGTTGGGCGTAATCTCGAGGTCCAGCACGACGTCTCCGAGGTAGTCCGACAGGGGCGCGCCCACGGGCGCATCCGCATCCAGGAGCAGCACCCCCGTGTGGTCGTCGGAGAGGCCCAGCTCCTTCTCCGACAGGATCATGCCGTCCGAATGGACGCCCCGGACCTTCCGCCCCTTGAGCGTGGTGATCTGGGGCGCCGCGGCGTAGGCATCCCAGTACCGCGCCCCCTCCAGGGCAAAGGCCACTTTCTGGCCGGCGTCTCCCACGCGGAGGTTGGGCGCGCCCGTCACCACGGTCTTGCGCCGCCCCTCCCCGTATGCCACCGCGGCCAGGACCAGCCGGTCCGCGTCGGGATGGGGGCGGACCTCCAGGATCTCCGCCACCATCATCCGGGCGGGGTCCCAGGGCAGCGGGCTGCCCGGCACGCCGACCTGCTGGATGGACGCCACCTCCAGCCCGGCCAGCGTCAGGCGCTCGGCCAGCTCCGGAACCGGCAGAGGGATCTCGACGAACTCCTGCAGCCAGCTCATCGGCACGCGCATGGGTGTCTGTCCTCTCCTCCGGGCGGGTGAAGGCCCGCCGCGTCCGGCCGCCGCGCGAGACGGCGGTCAGAACTGCTCCAGGAACCGGAGGTCGTTCATCCAGAAGTAGCGAATGTCCTCGATCCCGTGGCGGAGCATGGTGATCCGCTCCGGTCCCATGCCGAAGGCGAAGCCCGAATACGCTTCGGGATCGTAGCCGCCGTTCTTGAGGACCACGGGATGCACCATGCCGCAGCCCAGGATCTCCAGCCACCCGCTCTGCTTGCAGAGGCCGCAGCCCGTCCCGTTGCAGATCATGCACTCCACATCCATCTCGGCGCTGGGCTCGGTGAAGGGGAAGTGGCTGGCGCGGAAGCGGACCCGGCGCTCCGGACCGAACATGCGGTGGGCGAAGCTGATCAGCGTCCCCTTCAGGTCGGTCATGGTGATGTGGCGGCCGACGGCCAGCCCCTCGACCTGGTGGAACTGGATCTCGGAGCGCGCCGTGATCTGCTCGTAGCGGTAGCACATGCCGGGCAGGATCACCCGGATGGGCTCCGGGCAGTACTCCCGCATGGCCCGGATCTGGCCGGGCGAGGTGTGCGTCCGCAGCAGGACTCCGTCCTGCGTCGTGTAGAAGGTGTCCCACATGTCGCGCGCGGGATGGTGGGCGGGGATGTTGAGGAGCTCGAAGTTCATCTCGTCGCTCTCCACATCCCGGCTGCGGTAGATCTGAAAGCCCATGTCGGCGAAGATCTGGCAGATCCGCCGCAGCACCTGCGTGCTGGGATGCAGCCGGCCCACCGGGACCGGCCGGCCCGGCAGCGTGACGTCCAGCCGCTCGGCCGCCAAGGCCGCCGCGCGGCTGGCCGCCTCCAGGGCCGTCCGGCGCTCCTCGAGGGCGGCCTCCAGCCGCTGCTTGACGTCATTGGCCAGCTTGCCGACAGCGGGACGCTCGGCCGCATCCAGCGCGCCGAGACCCCGCAGGATCGCGGCCAGGGATCCCTTCCGTCCCAGGTAGCGCAGGCGGACCTCTTCCAGGGCGGTTGCGTCCGCCGCCGCCCGTAGGTCCGCCTGGGCGGCCGCTTCCAGCGATGCGAGAGTCTGCGAGATTTCGCTCATGGGTCGCTCACGAAAAAAGCGCCCCGAAGGCCTTCGGGGCGCCTGGGAGAGGTGCGATCCGGAGGCTACGCGGCGGCCTGCTTCTTGGCCATCTCCGCCAGCGTATTGAAGGCGGCCGCATCGCGGACCGCCAGGTCCGCCAGCATCTTGCGGTCGACCGTCACCCCCGCCTTGCGCAGTCCGCCCATCAGGCGGCTGTAGGAGAGACCGCACAGGCGCGCCGCGGCGTTGATGCGGACCACCCAGAGGTTCCGGAAGTCCCGCTTGCGATTGCGCCGATCCCGGTAGCTGTACGCCAGGCCCCGATCCACCGCCTCCTGGGCGCTGCGGAAGGCGTTCTTCCGCTTGCCCCAATAGCCCTCCGCCTGCTTCAGGACGCGATTGCGGCGCTGGCGTGTCTTGAACCCACCCTTTGCACGTGGCATGGCTGAAACTCCTTGCGGCTTGCGCTGCTCCGATCCCGAGTGTTACCCGTACGGAAACAACACCCGCATGCGCTTGACGTCTCGTGGGATCGACCAGAGTCCCCTGGCGCAGCTTGCGCATGCGCTTGGTGGACTTGCCGGTCAACAGATGACTCTTGGACGCGTGCCAGCGGCGCAGCTTCCCGGTTCCCGTGGTCTTGAACCGCTTCGCCGCTCCGCGGTTGGTCTTCATCTTCGGCATGGAACCACTCCTCTCCTCGCCAACAACCGATGTCAACTGGGCAACGCGCCGCGGAAGCCGACGGGCCCGGATCGCGCCCGGTTCCGGCCCACCGCGGGCGCCGGGTCTCAGTGCTTGGGAGCCAGGATCAGGCTCATGTTCCGGCCCTCGACCTTGGGGGCCTGCTCCACCACCGCCACGTCCTTCAGTGCCTCGACGAACCGATCGAGGAGTGCCTTGCCCCGATCCATGCGCACCATCTCGCGCCCGCGAAACATCATCGTGATCTTGGCCTTGTTCCCTTCCTTCAGAAACCGTTCGGCGTGGCGGGCCTTGAACTGGAAATCGTGCTCCTCGGTCTTCGGCCGGAGCTTGATCTCCTTCAACTCGATGACGGTCTGCTTCTTCTTGGCCTCCCGGGCCTTCTTGCTCTGCTCGTACCGGTACTTGCCGTAATCCATGATCCGGCAGACCGGCGGCCGGGCCTCGGGCGCCACCTCGACCAGGTCGAGGTTCTGGCTGTACGCCATCTGCAGCGCCTGCTCGGTGGGCAGGATGCCGAGCTGGCTTCCGTCGGGGCTGATCACCCGGACTTCCCTGATGCGGATCCGCTCGTTGACGCGCAGGCCTTTGCTGATGACGCCACCCTCCCGCCGCGATCAGGGGCCGCCTGGTCAGGCGGCCTGCGGCGCGTTCTCGGAGGCCAGCAGCCGGACGAACTCCGCCAGGGGCGTGGCGCCGCGATCCTGGCCGCCCCGCGCGCGGACCGACACCGTCCCCGCCGCCGTCTCCTTGTCCCCCACCACCAGGATGTACGGAATCTTCTGCAGCTCCGCTTCCCGGATCTTGTACCCGATCTTCTCGTTGCGGCTGTCCACCTCGGCCCGCAGCCCGTCCCCCACGAGCCGGGAAACGACGCCGGCCGCGTACTCGTGATGGCGATCCGCCACCGGCAGCACCCGGGCCTGCACCGGGGCCAGCCACACCGGGAACGCCCCTCCATAGTGCTCGATCAGGACCCCCAGGAAGCGCTCCATGGACCCCAGCAGGGCGCGGTGCACCATGTAGGGCCGGTGCTGCCGGTTGTCCTCGGCCACGAAGGTGATCCCGAACCGCTCTGGAAGATTGAAATCGAACTGGACCGTGGTGCACTGCCAGGGACGGCCCAGCGCGTCCTTGACCTTGATGTCGATCTTGGGGCCGTAGAAGGCGCCGCCGCCCGGGTCCACCTCATACGACTGGCCGGCGCGCTCCACCGCCCGCTTCAACGCCTCCGTCGCAGCGTCCCAGTCGCCTGGCTCCCCCACGAACTTCTCGGGACGGGTGGCCACGTACACCTCGTAGTCCGTGAACCCGAAGGTCCGCAGGAAGAACAGGCTGAACTTGACCGCTCGGGTGATCTCCTCGTCCATCTGCTCGGGCGTGCAGAAGATGTGGGCGTCATCCTGGGTGAATCCCCGCACCCGCAGCAGACCGTGCAGGACGCCGGCCCGCTCGAACCGGTACACCGTCCCCAGCTCGGCAAACCGCAGGGGCAGGTCGCGGTAGCTCCGCACCTTGGACTGGTAGATCATGATGTGGAAGGGGCAGTTCATCGGCTTGACGTAGTACTCGTTCCCCTCCCCCTCCATCCGAGGGTACATGAGCTCCTTGTAGAAGTCCAGGTGGCCGCTCACCTCCCACAGCTTGCCCCGGCCCACGTGGGGGGTGTAGACGATGTCGTACCCGTTCCGCAGGTGCTCGCGCCGCCAGAAATCCTCGATGAGCGTGCGAACGATTCCCCCCTTGGGATGCCACAGGATCAGGCCGCCGCCGACCTCGTCGGCAATGCTGAACAGCTCCAGCTCCTGCCCGAGCCGCCGGTGATCCCGCCGCCGGGCCTCTTCCTGCCGTGCCAGGTGCACATCCAGGGCGGCCTGGCTGGCAAAGGCGGTGCCGTAGATCCGCTGGAGCATGGGACGGCGCTCATCCCCCCGCCAGTAGGCCCCGGCGATGTGCGTCAGCCGGAAGGCGGTGAGCCACGAGGTGTCCGGAACGTGCGGGCCGCGGCAGAGGTCCGTGAACTCCCCCGTCTGGTAGAAGCTGACGGCGCCCGCTCCCGCCTCGGCCTCGCCGGCCAGCTCGTCGTCCGACGCGGCCTCCGCCCCCTCGGGGCGCGAGGTGCCGGTCCGCCGGATCGTCTCCAGGATCTCGACCTTGTAGGCCTGCCCGTGCTCCCGTGCCCAGGCCAGGGCCCGATCCATGGGCAGCTCGCGGCGCTCGTAGCGGAGGCCCCGGTCGGCCAGCTCGCGCATCTTGGCCTCGATGGCGGGGAGGTCTTCCGGAACCAGGGCGCGCGGAAGCTCCATGTCATAGTAGAAGCCGTCGTCGATGGCGGGGCCGATGGCGAACTTCGCCTCCGGGAAGAGGGCCTGCACGGCCGCGGCCATCAGATGGGCTGCGCTGTGCCGGAGGATCCGGAGCCCCACCGGCGAGTCGGCCGGCACCAGGACCAGCCTGGCCCCCGCCGGCGCGGGTGTCATGAAGTCCAGGATATGGCCGTCCCACGCGGCGGCCACGGCACCCCGCACGGCGGCGGCCCCGAACGAGGGGAGACTCGCCAGGATCGGCTGCTCCGCCGGGACGGAAACCCGGCGGCCGTCGGCCAGCATCAATTCGGCGTCAGCCATGGGACTCCGCACAACAAAAAAGCATCACGATACCGCCCGCATCGTGATGCTGAGATCACTCACTATGCCGTCACGGAACAAGAGATGGTGGTGGGCACGGGTGGTTTCGAACCACCGACCTCTTGCGTGTCAAGCAAGCGCTCTCCCCCTGAGCTACGCGCCCACGCCCTGTCTCCGGGCAGGCCATAAAGACGCAAAACAAAGGATATTTATACCCGAAAGCCCAAATCTGTCAAGGGAAAAGGTCCCTTGCAGGCCGGCGTCGGGAGCCGCTCCGGTCATCCAAGATTTGGACCGCCTTGGTGCGGGAGGCGGGACTTGAACCCGCACGGGCCGAGGCCCACAAGATTTTAAGTCGAAACCCCGCGTGAGCGGACCATACAGGAAAACCGGGGAGTTGGCAAGGGAATCACGGGGTTTCGCGTTTATCGCTCGTTGGTTCTTGTTGGGAGTTTTCCGGTGTTTCAGAAGCCACTTTGGCACAATCCTAGGCACAGCAACCTGGAGGCCCGGCTCGCCCGCCGCCTGTATGATGTGAAGCAGGCTGGGGTGTTTCTCGGGGTCTCCGCCTGGACCGTGCGTGAGCTCATTTGGCGGGGGGACCTCCCGAGTATCCGGGTCGGTCGATTGCTTCGCGTGGATCTGCAGGACCTTGAGTCGTTTATCGCCCGGAACCGCACCGACGGGGCCGCCAAGTCGTGACGGCCCCCGCGCAACCGGAAAGGGAGACCGGGTGAACTACGGCGGGAACTCGCAGGACGAGATGGAAGTCACGATCCGGCTCGATCGCCAGGATCGGCAAGCGCACATCTGCTCCACCTGGCCGGAGTGGAGCCGGAAGCTCGAGCGGCTGTACGGGGCCCCGAAGCAGGTCACGGAGCGCGACGGGAAGGCGACCTCGGCCTTCTGGGTGGTTCCCCTCCCCGCGATCCGAGTGCGCCGGCCAGGGCCCGGTCGGGCGGGGACCGTGGAGCAACGGCGCGCGGCGGCAGACCGCCTCCGGACCGCCCGCTCTGCCCGAGGCCGCCCAGCGAACACTCTGGCCTGACGCCCGATCGCCTCGGGGTGGCGCATGTAGCCGCTCCGGGGGTCCCGGGGAATGAGCTTCACCCTGGCGCGCGGCCGGCGGCGGTCGGGTCAGCTGCGATGCAAGGAGATGCGCTCATGCCTACCGTCCAGCACGAGATCCGTTCTCTGACCGCGGAGGAACCTGACCCGCCTCCGCCGGTTCGCCGAATCTCGGGCAACCCAGGCCCGCCAGCAGGGCACTACAGGGCCGATCCGGTCCTGGGGCCTGCTCGACCCCCTTCTCTCTTCCGGCCTCCGGGCCTCCGAGGTGGCCGGCCCCCAAGTCCGGGACTGCCTCCTGGGCTACGGCCAGGCCTCACTGGCGGTCCGCCAGGGCAAAGGGAACAAGCAGCGGGAGGTCTTCATCCCCCCGGACCTCAAGACGCACCTGAAAGCCTTCCTGACCTGGAAGCGGGACCTTGGGGAGAATGTGTCCGAGGAGGCCCCGGTCTTCCTCGGCCAGCGGGGGCCCCTCACCCGGAAGGGGGTCTGGCGGGTGGTGAAAGGCCTCATGGCGGCCGTGGGGCTGGATCCCCGGTACGCCACTCACAGTTGTCGGCACACCTACGCCACCCACCTGGACCGGGCCAGCGGGAACGACCTGGCGGTCGTCCAGGAGTAAGTGGTGCACGCGAGCATCAAGGCGACCACGATCGACGCCAGGGTCACCAAGGAGGACAAGCTGCGGGCGGCCAATGCCCTCACCCAGCTCCTCCACAACTCGCAACAGAAGAGAACTGGTGCGAGTTGGCCCCTCCGACGCCCCGGAAGTCCCGGAGATCCGTCACGAAGTGTTGCGAGATCCTAAGCCTTTCTCTCGGAGCCTCCGAGCTCCGTGCACTGCCTGGTCCATACAAGAGCGTCCGTAACCTCTGTCCAGTCTATATAAGCATGGCTCGAAGTACCCGCCCGAGGAATCAATGCGGGTGCCACTCCTTCGGCCGGAGTGCCAGTTGCGTAAGCGTCGGCCCACCCCCGACAGCGTTGGGTAGTGGCTGCAGACCGCTGCGCTAATGAGTCTGGGTGTGGTCAGGAGCGACACCAACACCACAGCCCTGGCCTGGTTAGCCAAGGGGTCCGGCCGAAGCAGGAGCAATTGGCTGCGGCTCTCACCTGCCGGATCACCCCGGACTACCCGTACCTGCGGGGCCTCGACGTGTCATCCTGAATCGCCCAACCGCCGTCCCCACAGGTGGGCCGCTCCCGCCCCCAGGGCCATGACGGCCGCCGCGACCCCAAAGATGCCGCGATAGCCGATCCACTCCCCGACAGCCCCGAGACCCACGGTGGCCAGGACCACGCCTAGGTCGGAGGCCGCGGAGTAGAGTGCCACGGCCCACCCGCGGCGATGGCGGGGGAGGCCGATCAGGAGGGAGGCATACAGGACCGGAATGGCCGCTCCGTGCGCAGCCCCGCAGGCGAGAGCGACGAGGGCCAGGCGGAGTGCGCCGTGCCCGAAGGGGAGCGCCGCCAGGCCGGCGGCCAGGACCCCATACGCGGGGAGAAGCATCCCCGGTTGCACCAGGCGGCTCACCCCGAGCCCGCCCGCTAGGCGCACAACGATCAGTCCGAGGTAGTACGCGAAGAAGAACAGGCCGACCCGCCCCGGGGCGGCGGCGATCCGGGCCACGGGGACGAAGGTGGAGAGCGTGCCGAACTCCCACCCGACCAGCAGGGTCCCCAGCAGGAACGGGCCCGACCCGGTCGGGACCCCCTGCAGCGATATTGGCCGCTCGGCGCGGGGCCGCGCCGTCTCCGGGAGCTGCAGGACCAGCAGGAAGCAGGCGGCCAGGGCGAGGGCGGCGACGCCGAAGAGGGGGAAGAAGCCAGCCCGGCGGACGAGGGCCTCCCCGAGCCCGGGGATGAAGGTTGGGCCCAGGTTGATCCAGACGGTGTAGATCGCGTACACCCGGGCACGAGCCTCTGGCGGGCTCAGGTCGGCCACCACCGCGCCCAGGCCGGAGTCGATGCAGGAAGTCCCCATCCCCTGCAGGACACGCCAGAGGAAGAATATCACGCCGAAGCGCGGGAACGCGAAGAGGGACAGGGTACCCAACAGTGCCAGGAGCGCGCCCGCCCCGGTCACCCAGCGCCGACCGACGCGGTCCAGGAGTCGGCCCCCCACCGGGCGGGCCACCAGGGAGCCCGCCCGGAGCAGACCCATCACGAGGCCGATCTGCGCGGGCGAGCCGCCGAGTTGCAGGAGGTAGACGGGGAAAAGCAGGAAGAGCGCGCTCGATGAGTTGAACAGGAAGGTCGCGGCATTCGTCAGCCGGAACGCCGCATGAAAGCGATGGGGCCCGGACGGCTTCACCACAGCCATGGCCCCCCCGCTAGGATTTGCCAAGCTGAATCGGGCCTGGGTCTCTCTCCAGCGCATCCGGGTTCAGGGCGATGGAGACTCCGGCCGCGATACTTCCTCACTTCCCCTCCCTCACCCAGGGCCACAAGATGTTTCATTGACTCGCTCTATCCACGGAACCGGTAGATCAGGCCGCTGCTCGCGCTGTGCTGTTCCTGGATGGTGGACGAACCGCCTATCCTGTTGCGAAGTCCTGGGCTCGGCCGAAAGGATTCCGGGAAGGCGAGAACGGATGGGATCTTGCTGACCTCCGCCCCGTCCCCCCGCCGAACAGCTCCCCTGGTCTGGGTCACATGAGCGGGCCCGGGTAGACCCGCGGGATCTCCACAGCCTCGCAGGAGACGGCCGTGACCCCCGGGACGCGCTGGGCCATGGCGGCGGCGGGCTCGAGCTCGGCTTGGCTAAACACCACGGCTTGCAGCACCACGTGGCCCGTCTTCGCGGTGACCTCGATGTTGAGGTTTTGGGTCTCCGGATCCGTGGCGAGGGCGGCACGCACCTGGGCTGCCAGGCTGAGGTCACGAATCCGCTGCAGCGAGTCAGGCGTGGGCTGATACCGGGGGTGGCGGGCCGCCGCCACCAGGAAGTCGGCGTAGAAGGCCCAGGCATCGTCTTGGGTGTTGAGCACCAGGTCGTAGTTCTCGGGCCGGGTCCAGTCCACCCCGAACAGGTAGTCGATGCGCCCGGCCATCTCCCGGTCGTAGGCGCGGACCTTGGCCAGGGCGGCCTTATGGTCCAAGCCCTCCTGCCCCATGACCCGGCGCACGCGTACCTCGACGGGGGCCATGATCCGCACCTTGAGGGCGTGCTGGATGCCCCGGACAAAGAAGGGACCGCTGCGGCTGGCCGTGACCAGGTTCCCCCGCTCGGCGAAGGTGTAGTAGGCCGCCTCCAGGAAGGTGAGATAGCGGCGCCGCTCGGCATCGAAGCGTTCCCACAGGGACGGGCGGCGCGCCACCACATCGACGAGCGTCGCCTCCGGCACCCCATGGGCGTGCGCGGCCTCCAGGAGGATCTGCCGATCCACGTACTCGAAGTGCAGGGCCTTCGCCACGGCGGCCCCGATCTCGTAGCCCCCGCTCCCCATTTCCCGGGAAATCGCCACGATCGTCATGGCTCGCCCTCCTTGCGCCTTTCGGACGCGGCTACGGCTGCCCGGCGGGGCGGCGTCCGGCTGGGGCGTCTCTCGGCACCGCCATCTCTCCCCGGCGTCCCTGTGAAGGATCGCACCCTTCGGCGGGGAGCCGATGCGCGCCCTCGTCGTGAGCGCCTCCCCCTTGGGAAATGACTCCGTCTCGCCGCCAGCGTCCGGCGCTTTGCCTCCTTGGATCGTACCGCACTCATGGCTATCGCTCAAGATGCGCGGTTGCTGGGACGGCGGACCCCGGCCCCTGCCCCCCCTGCTCGGCAGCGCGCCTGCGCCCCGGGCGTGACGTGCCTTGTGCTCAGACCGAGCGCCACAGGCCGGGAGGCTGAGGAGGGCCGCCCGGCCCCTTCTCCCCGATGGACGCGAGGGGCCCCGGAAATCCCGGGCCGGGGCTGGACCAGGCTGGTCGTCCCCTCCGGATTTCCGACGGCGAGGCCTGGCCGGGGCGGGCCCGGCGGGGCCAACTCGCACCCCTCCGGCTGTTCCGTTACGACTCCGGGGCCTCAGGCTGGCTCGCCCTGGCGGCTGAGGGGCGCCGAGAAGTGCTGGCAGGCGCGGGTCCCCCCTTTCCCCTGCGGGACGTCGCACGGCTGCGTTGGTCCCCGACACTCCAGCCCCGAAGCGATCACCCTCCGCGGTTCGTACGAATCCCCGATCTGGAGGCCGACTCGCGCCGCCACGATCCACGTCAGGACCCACCCTGGGTGGCGATCGACCAGCGCCTCCCCCGCTTCCCTCCGGATATCGCACTCCCCTCAAGCGCTCAGGCCACCGACGGCGGCTCGGCGACGGGATCAGGTGACGCGGCCCACCCCCGCCGTCCCAGCAGGCCGAGGCCCAGGACCGAGGCCAGGGCCAGCCCGCCCGCCAGGCCGTACGCCGCCGAGACCCCGACCCAGTCCGCGGTCGTGCCCACGAAGAGCGCCCCGAAGGGCGTGCTGCCGACAAACACGAAGGCGTAGACGCTCATGATCCGGCCCCGCATCCGGTCCGGGACCACCAGCTGCAGCGTGGTGTTGCAGGCTGCCGTGAACACCATCTGGGCAAACCCGACGCAGGTCAGGGCAAGCAGGGCGACCGAGAAGTGGCGGATTCCCGCGAGCAGCAGTGTGAAGCCCGCCGCGGCGCCGGCGGTCCCCAGGAGCAGGGCGAAGGGCGGGCGGCCCGTCAGCAGGGTCGCCAGGGCCAGCGCCCCGACGATGGCGCCCGTGCCCACGGCGGCCATGAGGAGGCCGAAGCCGTGGGCTCCCTGGTGGAGCACGTCCCGGGCCAGCAGGGGCACCAGGACGTTGTGGTTCATGACGAAGAGCGCGACGGTCAGCAGAAGGCTCAATGTCAGGGCCACGAGCGGGGTGTGGACCACATAGCGGAGGCCGGCGGTGATCTCCTCCCGGACGGTGGTGCCCTGTCGGGGGCCCGGCAAGCCGTCGGCCTCCATGGCCGCCAGGGCGAGGATCACGGCCACGAAACTCACGCCGTTGAGGCCGAAGGCCGGGGCGGTGCCATACCGGTCCACCACGAAGCCGGCGATGGCGGGGCCCACCATCCGGGCGCCGTTAAACATGGCCGAATTCATGGCGATGGCGTTCGGGAGGTCCTCCTTGCTCGCCATCTCCACGACGAACGCCTGCCGCGTGGGCATGTCGAGGGTATTTGCCAGGCCATAGCAGGTCGCCAGGATGGCGACGTGCCAGTACTGGACGACGCCCGCCCACACGAGGGCGGCCAGGACAAACGCCTGGCCCATGAGGGCGGTCTGCGTGCCGATGATGACGCGGCGCTTGGGCAACCGGTCGGCGATGGCCCCGGCCACGAAGGCGAAGCAGAGCATGGGTGCCGTCTGGAGCGCGCTGATGAGCCCCAGCTTGAAGGGCGAGTTGGTCAGCTCGAGGACCAGCCACGCCTGCGCCACGCTCTGCATCCAGGTGCCGATGAGCGAGATGAGCTGGCCGGCGAAGAAGAGGCGGTAGTCCCGATGGTTGAGGGCACGCAGCCCGGTTGGGAATCGCATGGATCGATCTGCCACGACTCGCGCGGGCACCGCCATTCGCAGGTGGGTCTGGACCGGTTCACGCTGCTGCCTTCGCGCGGCCGGCGGCGCGGGGCCGCGGAACGCAGGCGGGAGCCTACGCCCCGCGGGCCGGGCGTGTCAACGGGAAACGCGGGGCTGGCTGACCCCGGTGTGGAGGTCGCGCCACTTGGACGAGGGCGGCAGGGCGCCCTGCGCCGCCCGGCCCCTCTTGACGCCGGTGCGCTTCCCGGGTCAGCCCCCCTTCCTCCACTTCTTCGGCGTGTGCTCCCGCTCGCGCGCCGCGCTCCCGCGGACCGAGTCGAGGACGGTCAGGAGGGTTTCGAGGCGGACCGGCTTCAGGAGGCAGGCCGCGGCACCCGACTGGTAGGCAAAGCGGCTCAGCGCAGTATTCTCCGCCCCCACCAGGAAGACCACCGGCATCGGTGCGGTGAGCGGGTTCGCCTTGAGCTGCCGGAACACCTCGTAGCCGTCGAGATCGGGGAGGCGGACGTCCAGCAGGATGACAGCCGGCCGGAGGGTGGCCGCCAGGTCGAGCGTCTCCGTCCCGCTGGCGGCCTCGAGGATCCTATACCCCGCCCGCTCGAGCATTGCCCGCCCGAGGGCCCGGAAGTCCGCGTCGGGGTCCACGAGGAGCACGCACGTCGTTCGCGCCATGGTCGGTCCTCGCCTCGGTCGGGGCTAGGGGCCCGGCCGCTTCACGAGCCAGTATGCCATGCTCCCCAGCCCCGCCAGGCCGCCCAGCCCGAAGAGGGCCTTGTCGACCTCCCGGAGCGGATGCCAGACCCGCTCGGCCCCGGGGATGCTCAGGAAGATCGCCAGGGCCCAGAGGAGGAGGCACCGCAGGGTGACCCCCTCCCAGTCAGGCCGCTGCCGCCGGATACAGCCCCAGAGGAGCTCCAGGCCGATCCAGGCCAGCAGGGCGAGCGGGAAGGTGCCCAGGAGGGTGGCGCGGAGCGCCGCGAGGTATGGAGCGAGCATGGGGTCAGTGCCTCTCCCCGGAGGCGGGGGGCCTTGCCTCCCGCCCCAAGACCTGCTCGACCGCCCGGACAACCTGCTCCGGGTCGAAGGGCTTCCGGAGGCACAGGGTGGCCCCCGCGGCGGCGGCCTTCCTCTCCAGGTCCAGGTCATTCATCGCCGTCAGAAGGATGATCGGGGTATGCTCGGAGGCCGGGTCGGCGCGCAGCCGCCGGCAGACCTCGAAGCCATCCATCCGTTCATCGGGCCGCCGCCCCCCGCTCCCGTCCAGCCCCGAGGCGCCGCGGCTCTCCTGTGTGGGGCCGCCCCCCCGGACCGCCAATTGATCAAAAGTCCTCTTTCTGTGCCAATGATGCACCATGCCTCTATCGAGCTTGCTGCATCCCGGCGTGCCATCAGACGATACGCCCGTGGGCAAGGCAGACCCGGCCCAGGTAGGCGGAATCGGGGGGACCCGTGGTGGCCGCTATCATGGCAAGTACGCGCCACGTCCCGGAGGGCAAGGGGCCGCTCCGTAATGGCCTCGGCTGGGTCCCTCATCCGCCGCCCCTTCCGGAGCCATCAGTGTCTCAGGGAGGTTGACGAGTTCCGCATCGGCGCGTAGACTTCCCTCCAGTCGGCAGGGCTGAATACAAGGATGCTCGCCCTGACAGTCGGAAGTGTGGCCGGAGTTCCAACGATCCGCCACGTGTCGAGTTGTTTTTCGGCCGGACACAACTGATCTCATGGCACCATGACGGTTCCCTTCGACCCCCACCGCTTCCAATCCACGGTCCCGTACTACCTGCGGTATCGCGTTCCGTACCCGAACCGGCTCATCGCCCTCGTCGCCGACCGGCTCGGGCTTGAATCCGCGAGTCCCGTGCTCGATCTGGGCTGTGGGCCGGGTCAGCTTGCCATCGCGTTCGCGCGCCTCGGGGCGACCGTCACCGCACTCGATCCCGAGCCGAGGATGCTCGCGGCCGCCCGCGAGCGCGCCGCAGCGGCGGGGGTCTCCGTGAAGACGATCGAGGGCAGTTCCTACGACCTCACTCTGACGCTCGGCCGCTTCCGGCTCGCGACCCTGGGTCGTTCGTTCCACTGGATGGATCGCGACGCCACGCTCGCGGTCCTCGATCACCTGATCGAGCCTGGCGGGGGCATTGCCCTGTTCGGTGACAAGCCCATTGCGACCCACGGCGCGGATTGGCGGGCCCTCGTCGAGCGGCTCCGCGAAGACTTCGTGCCCGCGGTCGCCGCCGAGCGCCGGGAGCGGAAGCAATTGGAAGAGCCGCAGGAGGTGGTGCTGCTGCGCTCCGCGTTCTCCTCGCTCGAACGTCACGGCGTGATCGTCACGCGCCGGCTGGACGCGGACGCGATCGTCGGCCGCGCCTATTCGTCTTCCACCACGTCCCCCGATACCCTCGGCGAGCGGCGCCCCGCCTTCGAGCGAGCGCTGCGGGCAGGGTTGGCGCGCCTCTCCCCGGCTGGCGAATTCAGCGAAATCGTCGAGGTCAGCGCGCTCATCGCCAAACGTTTTGCCATCGAGGGCAATGGCCTCGGGTAACTCCACTTGCCGGGACCACGATCTGGTACGTGCGCTATGACCCAACCCCCAAAAACTGGTCCAGTTCAAGGTTGAGTTTTCGACTTGCGCTCGCGGGCGCCCTGCAGCATGCCTGGCGCTTCCGAGCGGAGGGCACGATCGCTCAGCTGCCCCCGCTAAGCTGGAGAGCAAGGGCCGGCCTTTCTCCTTGACATCCGCATCCGGTGAGTCGGATACTCTGTAACCGGTTCCGTGCGGAAGGGTTGGGTCCCGCCGGTGTTGTCCCCGCCGCCGCCCGCCTGATCGTTGCGCAACCACCACGAGTCGATTCTTCTGAGCGGGGATCATTTCACAAGAAAAGGGGTTCGCATGAACACAGGGCCTCGACGAACTGGGAACGGGTTGGATCGGCAGGTCAGCCGGCGCACAGTCCTCAAGGCAGGAGCCGCCGCCGGGCTCGGGCTGACGGCGCTGGCCGGCCTCCCCACGAGGGGAGTCTCGGCAGCGCCGGCGGTCATCAAGGGGACCAGCCTCTCCATCCTCCAGGGGACGTACTTCATCGGAGCCGCGCAGAGTCTGTACCGGACCCAGGCACAAGCATGGGGGAAGGCCAACGGGGTCAGCGTGAGCACCGACTTCCTGAACTGGCCGGACCTCCAGCCCAAGATCGCGGCGGCCGTCCAGGCTGGGGGCGTGGACATCGTGGAGTTGTGGCCGTCCTGGAACTGGCTCTACCGGGACAGCCTGGTGGATCTCACCGACATGGCGGAGGCGATCGGGAAGCGGAACGGGGGCTACGAACCCTACGTCCTGAACTCGGCCCGGGTGAACGGCCGGTACCTGGGGATCCCCGATGGCCAGTCCAATGATTCCATCAACTACCGCATCAGCTGGTTCAAGGAGGCCGGGGTCGAGCATGCGGAGGACGGGCGGAAGCTCGACATGACGTGGGACCAGTACCACGCGGTGGCCAAGAAGTGCAAGGCGGCCGGCCACCCGTTCGGCCAGGCGTTTGGGCACAGCACCAGTGACCCGCCGAATTTCTGCTACGCCTACATGTGGGCCCACGGGGCCATGGAAGTGGCCAAGGACGGCAAGACGGTCCGGTTCAACCAGCCGGAGTTCATGGAGGGGATGCGGCAACTCATCCAGGCGTGGAAGGACGGCTACGACGAGACCGGCACCTCCTGGGACGACAGCAGCAACAACCGGGCGTTTTTGGCGGGGCAGATCGCGAGCACCCTGAACGGCTCCAGCATCTACTTTGTGGCCAAGAAGGAGCAGCCCGCCATTGCCCAGGACATGAATCACATGCTGATCCCCAAGGGGCCGGCCGGCCGCTTCTACTGGCTGGGCACCCGGACCTTCGGCATCCTGAAGACCTCCAAGAACGTCCCGGCGGCGAAGGAGTTCTTGAACTGGTGGTTCGCGGACAAGCAGTTCGGGGAGTGGTTCCACCTCCAGGAAGGCTACCAGTTGCAGGCGACCGTCAAGTACGCGAAGGACCCCATGTGGGAGAAGGACCCCAAGATGACGGTCTTCCGGGAGCAGCCGAAGTACGGCCGGGACCTGGGCTATGCGGGCCCCCCGAACGACAAGGCGGCGCTCGTCTACTCCAGGTACGTCATCGTGGACACCTATGCCAAGGCGGTCCTGTCGGGCGATGCCAAGGCGGCGATCGAGGCGGGGGCCGAGCAGCTCAAGCGGATCTACGGAGGATAGCGGATAGAGGCCAAATGCTTCTCGCGTGCAGACGGTGCCGTAGTGACGCGCGTTGATGGAAGGAGGCGGGCAGAACAGACGGCCGCGAAGAAGGCGAGGCCCTACCCGCTCTCTGGGACCTTTGTCGTGAAGTCATCCGATGCGTTGGCGGAGACTTGTGAGGCTCGATGGTACGGCCCGGGGGGTACCCCCGTGAGTACCTGACAATCGTCCACAGTCACTCCAGACCAGCCAACATGAAATGGAGGAACCCCTCGGTAGGACAGCCTCTTACCGAGGGGTTCTGTTTTGTCATGGGGGGGGTATCCAGTTCAGCGATTCTGTTCGCTCGTAGGGAGAAGCCATCCGCGGCTGGTACCACTGGCCCGCCGTCTCGACTCCAGTCAGGCATTGCCGCCCCGATCAGAGCTAGAGTTAATCGCTGCTCAAAACCTCAGGGTGGACCAATCGGTGGGGGCAGGTCAGCCATGGTCTTGCCCCCGGAAATTGGTCTATTGGGAAAGGAGCAACAGTCCCAATTTCCGGAGGAGGCAGGGCCTGTCGAAGAAGCGCTTTCAGCCGGAAGAGATCATTGGGAAGCTCCGCCACGCCGACGTCCTGCTCGGGCAGGGCAAGAAGGTCGCCGAGGTCGTCAAGGCCCCGGGGGTCAGTGACGTTACGGACTCCCGCTGGCACCAGGAGTTAGGCGGGATGTCCACCGCCCAGGCGAAGCGGCTCAAGGAGCTCGATCGAGAGAACCGGCAGCTTCGGATGATCGTCGCCGCCCGCCCTCCCGACGAGCCCATCCGCCCGGAGACCGCCACGGAAACCTGCTGCGCCCCTCCCGCCGTCGGGCCTGGGTGGCCGCAGGCATGGGGCCCCGGGTCTACCTCATGATGCTGCTGCCGATGTGAGGGGCAGATGGACGGGTCGGTCCTGTCCGAGGCCATCCCGCCGCAGGTGGTCGAGCCGGTCAGGGCCTTCGAAGCCCAGTCCCTCGTGCTGGGGATCGCATTCGCCCACGTGGTTCCGGGCCTGGACTTCTCAGCACTGGAGGGCCGAGCTTGTGGACAACGGGCGGGGGCCGCTTGACCGTTCCGGGGGTCGTTGATATGATCCCTCCGCGCAAAGGCTAATCACACGCCGACGGCCCGGCGACCGGTCTCAACCCAATCCCCCTCCCTAATGGGACCTGACCAGGACGGGGCGCACGTTCGGATGGTCGCCGATGGCAGGGAGGATAACCCGACAGGAGGTAACAGCCGTGGGACGGACGCGCAGATGTCTCCTCATAGCGATGGCTGGTGTTGCGGCCCTGGCGGGATTGATGGGACCCAGCCATCCGGCGCACGCAGGCGAGGTCAAGGTGCTCCGGTACGGCCACGCCAACGCGGTGACCTATCCCTACCACATCGCCGGCATTGTCTTCGCCAAAGACCTCGAGGCCCGGACGAAGGGCGCGCTGAAGGTGAACGTGTTCCCCATGGGGCAGCTCGGCGGCGAGCGGGACATGACCGAGGGGCTCCAGCTCGGGACCATCGACTTCCAGGCCACGTCGCTGGGCGTCGCCGGGACGTTCATCAAGCCGATCAACATCCTGAACCTTCCCTTCCTGTTCAAGGGCCCGGATCACTGGATGAAGGTGATGCACGGGCCAATCGGCGCGTGGATCATGCAGGAGGCGGTCCGCGAAGGCGAGAAGGTGGACATCAAGGTGCTCGGGATCGGCGGGGCGATGTTCCGGGTCCCGATGAATAACGTGCGGCCCATTACGAAGGTCGGTGACTTCAAGGGGCTGAAGATCCGCACCATGGAGGTGCCCCTCCACAAGGATACCTACAAGGCGATGGGGGCCAGCCCGGTGCCCCTGCCCTTTGGCGAGCTGTACACCGCCCTGCAGACCGGCGTGGTGGACGGCAACGAGAATGGGCCGGCGGCGCTGGAGGCCATGAAGTTCTACGAGGTGCAGAAGTACCTGACCTATCTGCCGGTGGTGAGTAATGGCGGCATCTTCCTGATGAGCCTGAAGACCTGGCAGCGGCTCTCGCCGGAGCAGCAGCAGGCGGTGACGGAGTCGGCCACAGCCTGGGTCAAAAGCATGGATGACGAGGGGTTGAGGCAGGATACGGAGGCCCTCAAGAAGATGGAGGCCAAGGGCACCCAGATCAACTACATCAAGGACATGACCCCGTTCGTCAACGCCACCAAGCCCATCTACGACCAGATGCTGAAGGAGTACCCCAAGGAGTACCGCGAGACGGTGGACAAGATCCTGAAGCTGGAGTAGGCGACCCGATGAAACCGCTGCTCCGGCTGGCGACCGTCCTCGAGGCGGCGGCCACCGTCCTGGCGGCGGCGGCCCTCGGGGTCTTCACGGTGGTGGTCATTGCCGAGGTCATCGCGCGCTACGGCTTCGGCGCCCCCATCATCTGGTCCAACGAGGTGGCCACCTACCTCTTCATCTACGCCGTGTTCTTCGGCGGGAGCGTCGCCCTCAGCCGGCACGAGCTGATGGACGTCCGCTTCATCAGCGAATGCTGCCCTCGCCGGGTCCAGTGGCTCATGAGGCTCGGCACCCACCTGGTGATCCTGGGATTCAGCACCGTCGGGGTCGTGTACGCCTGCGTCCTGATCGCGACCAGCGTGCGAACCGGCACCATCAGCCCCGCCCTGGAGATCCCCATGCTCTACGTCTATCTCCCCATCCCCGTCGGGTTTGCCCTGATGGGCTATTTCAGTCTGGTGAACTTCCTCCACGAGGCGGTGGCCGGGTGGAGGGCGGGCCCGTGCTGATCGCAGCCCTCTTCACCGCGCTCCTCGCCATCGGGGTCCCGATTATCTTCGTGCTCGGCGTCTCGGGGATGGTCTACGTGTATCTGGCGGGCCTGCCGCTGGTTCTGGTCCCGCAGCGGCTCTTCGTCGGCTTGAACTCCTTCCTGATCCTGGCGGTGCCGCTCTTCATCCTGGCCGGCAACATCATGAACGCCAGCGGGATCACGGGACGGATCGTAGGCTTCTCCAATCTCCTGGTGGGCCGTGTGCGGGGGAGCCTGGCCTACGTCACCATCGTGGCGACGATGTTCTTCGCGGGCATCACGGGGGCCGGCGCCGCCGACACCTCCGCCATCGGGGCCATCATGATCCCCTCCATGATAACGCAGGGCTACGAGCCGGAATACGCAGCGGCCATCACCGCGGTAGGGGCCGTCGTCGGACCCATCATCCCGCCCAGCATCGCTTTCGTCATCTACGGGGCTATGGCGGACGTCTCCATCGCGGGGCTCTTCCTGGCCGGCTTCATCCCGGGCATCCTGTGCAGCCTGCTCATGGCCCTGGTGATCTGGCGGCACGCCCGGGCCCGCAACTTCCCGGTGCGAGAGGCCGCGGTCGCCTCCGGGGATTTCTTCGGCACGTCCGCCAGGGCCCTCCCGGGCCTCCTGATGCCGCTCATCATCCTGGGCGGGATCCTGGGCGGGGTGTTCACGCCGACCGAAGCGGCGGCCGCGGGGGTGCTCTACGCAGTGCTGGTCGGCTTCTTCATCTACCGGGAACTCACCCTTGCCAAGCTCTGGGCCATCCTGCGGGATACGGCCATCATGGCCGGAGGCGTCATGCTCATCGTTGCCAACGCCTCGCTCTTCTCCTGGATTCTGGCGGCCGATCGGGTGCCGCAACTGGTGGCGGACCTCATCACAGGCATCTCGCGCGAGACCTGGGTGATTCTGCTCCTCATCAACCTGGTTCTCCTGTTCGTCGGCTGCATCATGGAGACGCTGGCCGCGATCATCATCCTCACCCCCGTCTTCCTCCCCCTGATCAAGGGACTGGGAATCGATCCGCTGCACTTCGGGGTCATCATGACGGTGAACCTCTGCATCGGCCTGGTCACGCCCCCTGTCGGCGTCAACCTCTTCGTGGCCGGCGGCATCGCCAAGGTCACCCTGGAGAAGATCAGCGCGGCGGCCTGGCCGTTCATCCTGGCGACCCTTGTCGGCTTGGCCATCACCACGTACTGGCCCAGCCTGATCCTGTGCGTCCCTCGGCTGCTCCTGAAGTAATTGCCCACAGCGGGGGTGTTTGACGCAAGGGAGCATGACTGTGCTCTTTAAAGGGGCGTAGGTTCTAAAGCAACGTGACTGCGGGGGGTCAGGAGAGGCCGCGCATGCCGAAACAGGCACATTGAGGTGCGCCCGGGTTCTGCCCCATGTCATGGGGCGAGGCGCTTCATCAATCTTCCGACATAGGAACTCACTCCTCACCTCGAAGTCCTCCTAAACTCGCAACCTTTTGTGCCCACTTATCGGAACTTGCGGGCATCCCACGACTTAAACTCGCACCACTTTCGCTCTTCTGTTGCGAGTTCGGTCCGCCCGCTTCCGATGTCACCAGATGGACACTGCGGGTTCGAATCCCGAGGGGGACCCGAAGGCTTTTGTACAGTTGAGATAGCCGGCGTTCTTCGAATTGCCAAGGCGTGCAAGAGCCGTCCGACTGGCCCTCTCTAGCGGTTAACAGCCGCTCGCTCTATCTTCCCTTTCCTTTAGAAACAAGAGATTACCGCGCTTGAAAAGGTCGATGGCGGTTTCAGTGGCGGTTCGTTTTTCATCAGAACGAGGTTACGGTCCTCTGACAACAATCTCAGATGCAGGCCGTGGTAAGGATCAACCGGGAGGGTTCTTTCGAGTATTCGGGAACCACAGCCAGAATTACGGGCATCCGATGGGCGCATCGCGAGCCCCACACACGCCCGGCCACGCCCCCGACCGCCAAACGCCGAGAGGACCCGGCTGCGCCCGGAGTAGCACCGGTAAGCAACCTGCGGAGCACTGGGGTGCTTAAGTGCGACTCGGACTACTCCTGCTTTCTTCCAGAACCTGCATGAGCGCACTCAGCCCGACAAAGAACGTGGGGGCGCCCCCTGGAATCATCGCCGTCTCGATGGCTTCGAGAATCTCTTGCTGCGTGGCTCCAAGCCGCATGGCTCGGAGAATATGGGCCTTGACCGCGTTCGCATCCCGGCGATAGGCGAGAATGCCGAGCGCCACCAATTCACGGGTTTTGGCATCGAGCGCCTGCCCATCATTCAAGGCTGCCCGATAGAGATTATTATAGGCCTCGACAAAATCGGGGTCGGCGCGTGCTGCGAATTCCCACTCGGGGTAGATGTAGCCCCGGTCTCTCTTCATCTTGGCAATGAGGGCCTCTGCCTTTTTCGCACGTTCGTTCACTGTGATCCTCCGGTCGGCGGCGCAGGCGGGTAACAGACGTGCTTGAATACCTGGGCTTCGTGTCCAGGGAGGATATGGTCTTTCTGGAAGCCGGCCGCCGCGTCGATCCGGGCCATGCTGTCCCACATGGCAACCAAATCCACGAAGATTCCGGTCGGGACGTAGGGAAGCTTTCGCGCGGGATCGCCCGCAAAGTTCTCGTAGCAGGAGACGGCATCGCCGGTGATCACGTACGGACCGGCCGTCGTGCTCACGACCAGCGAAATCGATCCGACGGAATGGCCAGGGGTGGGGATCAGGCGAAGGCCGGGAAAAATCTCCTGCTCGACCATATCGACCAGCCGGGTGCGGGCCATCACCTTCAAGAACATAGGCTCGAGCCCGATCTGGACCGCCTCATACGCCACATAGTGAATCGGACAGGGGGCGATCGCGTACCGCACCTCCTCCCGGCTCACCAGGAATTCCGCTTTGGTGAACAGTTCGGGCTTTCCTGAGTGGTCCCAGTGCAGATGGGTCCAGATCACCAGATCAATGTCTTCGGGGCGGGTGCCTTGCGCCGCGAGGGCATTCTCCATGCGTTGGCCGGTCGCGACCCGCGGATTATTGTACGGATGCCACTGCCGCGCGAAGGCTTCGTCGGGCAGACCACTATCCACCAGCACCTTCCGGGTGCCGTCGGTGACATACCAGGCGATGAATTTGGTCTGCACCCGCTGCCCCATACCGCGCCGGAGCAGCGACTCACTGCGATCCATTTCGCAGTCCCCAACGTCGAGGGGGAAAATCCGCCACATGGGCGCCGTCCTCCTCTGAGCCGCTGAGCGCATGCCGCAGCTGGCGTCTGCATATCCCCCACCCCGTCTTGTCGAAAGGGGGTCCGCGGAGGATTTCGGCACCGGATGGGCAGGCGATCTGGCGGACATGTTCCAAGTAGGTCGCGAAAGAATAGGTCCCGGCGGTTCGGCCGGGGAGTTCAGGGTTTCGCTCGCCACTTGCTGATGTCGAAATCCTCCGGGACAGGAATAAACAATCCCGTTCGCGAGCCGGCGATCTCTCGAGTGATATGCCCCTGGCCGGTTGTATCTTCCGCCAGCATAACCGCGCCCGGGCCAAAGCGCCGCCGGGTGCCATCCCCGCACTCAATTTCCCCCAGGCCGCTGAGCGTCACCACGAACTGTCGTCGAGGCGCTGGGTGGAAGTCTAAGGCGCCACCGACCGGAGTCTCTCGAAAGATGACGCCGCCGACAGGAATGCGCTCGGACTGAACCCCGTACGATGCCGGTAAGAGCGGAATGTCAAGGTCCTCGAAGTGGGACCGCTTGTCCGCCCCCGTGTAGATTCTTGTGATTTTCACGTTCCCCTCCAGACAGCCCGTGTGCGCCCACGCGGATTTCTGTCCGGTCGAGACCTGCAACCCCGCCGGTCCAAACACCACTGTGGGTGCCGCTCCGTCTCACCCGAGGCGAGGCGGCACCCCACCGGGGGCCGTTCAGATATTGCCGTTGCACTGGCACGCAGCCGCGATGGTCGGCGCGCCCGTGTTAGATGACGCCCGCTCCGTCCACTTGGGCATCGGCCAGATGGGCGGCGCGTCGGTCGCCACCAGCGATTCGGGGAACATCACCTTCAGCTTCATGTTCTGGTACTGCCCGCCGATCGTCCGGGTCCGTTCATTGTACCCCGTCTCGTCGAACTTGACGCCTTCCGGCCAGTGGATGAAGCGATCGCCCGTCTTCAGATCCAGCTTGGCCATGGCATCCCGGATGGCGACGCTGTCGTACGACTTCGCCTTTTCGAAGGCATGGATGGCGACGCCAATGGCGAAGGCGCGCTCCAGAACGATCTTCTCGCCGCACATCTTCCGCTCGGCCTCGCTCGTGACCTTTGAGTAGAACGCTTTCAAGAAGGGCACCGCACCCTTGATCCGGTCGCCGATCGCCTCGGTCGAGAAGACGGGCACGCCGAAGGCGAAGTCGGCGTCCTTGCCTAGGTTCAGGAAGTCCGCCGTGTCGATGCAGGTGCAGGAGAAGGCGTACCCCAGCGGGTTGAAGTTCGTCGCCTTCATGGCCCGGACGATCATGGGCGATTCGTACGGGGTCGTGGAGCAGAACAGGGCGTCGGCGCCCGCCGCCTTGATCTTCGAGACCGTGTCCGAGAAGTCGGACACCTTGCCCGTGGGATAGATCTCGTTGACGACGACCTCGATCCCCTGCGCCTTCAGGTGCTTGTCCCAGGCGTCGCTGGCCATCTCGCCGAAGCTTCCATCCTGGCAGAGCACGGCCGCCCGGGTCATGGGATGAGCCTTCTTCTTGCCGGTCGCGATGAAGAGATCCGCCACCGCCTTGGCGTTGATCGTCACCTTGGGCATGACGCCGAAGAAGAACTTGTTGTTGAGCGTGTACAGCTCGTCGCTGTACTCGGTGGAGACCATCGGCACCTTGTAGCGCTCGATGGCGGGGAAGGCGCTCTTCGCCAGGGCGCTGGAGCCGGACACCAACAGGACGTGCGGCTTCCGGAGCGAGAGCATCTTCTCGGTTTCCGTCACCATCTTCTTGGGGTCGGACTCGCAATCCGAGTAGAAGAACTCGAGCTTCGCCCCGCCCATCGACTTGATCCCGCCTGTCCGGTTCACCTCGTCCACGATGTACTTGAACACGATGACGGCGGGATACGCCCAGCCCGCGATCGGCCCCGTGATGCCGCCGACGAAGCCGATCCGAAGCGGCGCGGGTCCAGTCGCCGCGTGGACGCGCGACGCCCGGAAGGGGCCCAAGGCGGACAGGGCGGGCAGCGCCGCGGCCGCCGCCGCGCCCTGAATGAACCGTCGCCGACTCACCTTTTCTGCCTTCATGCTGGCTCCTCCTTTCGGCTCGGTACGTGACGTTGGCTACTCCCCTCCCGCGGCTGCCCGCTGGCTCTCACCTCCTTCGCTCCCTGCTCACGCGTCCCTTCTCCACGGCCCCACCGCCGCCCTCGCCTCAGACGCCCAGGTAGGCCTTTCGGACGCGCTCGTCGTTCAGGAGAATCCTTGCCCGCGCCCTCGAACCCGACGTGGCCGTTCTCCAGGATGTAGCCGTGCTGGGAGATGGCCAGGGCGCGCAGCGCGTTCTGCTCGACCAGGAGCACGGTGACGCCCTGGGCGTTGATCTCCTTCACCATTCGGAAGACGTCCCGCGCCACGAGGGGGCTCAACCCCAGGGAGGGCTCGTCCAGCAGCAAGAGCTTCGGGCAGGACATGAAGCCCCGCCCCACCGCCAGCATCTGCTGCTCGCCGCCGCTCAGGGAGCCGGCCCGCTGGGCCCGGCGGGTCTTCAGGACCGGGAACAGGCCGAAGACGAACTCCAGGGAGGCGGCCTTCTTCCCGCGGGTCGCAGCACTGATGGCGGCGCCCATCTCCAGATTCTCGAAGACCGTGAGGTTTGGAAACAGCTCCCGCCCCTCCGGCACGTGAACCAGTCCCCGCGCCGCGATCTCGTGGGGCGCGAGGTGCTCGATACGCTCGCCACAGAACTCCACGCTCCCTGCTCTCGCCCGGTTGTATCCGGAGATCGTCAACAGCGTGGTAGACTTCCCCGCCCCGTTCGAGCCGATGATGCTGGTGATCTCCCCCGCCGGCACCGCAAACCGGAGGTTGTGCAGGATCGGCACGTTGCCGTAGGCGAAGCTCAGGCCCTCCACCTTCAGCATTTATCCTTTATCCTCCTCGCCGAGATAGATCCGGATGACCTCGGGATTCGCCAGGACGTCCCGCGTCTCCCCCTCCACGATCTTCTGCCCGGAGTTCATCACCACGACGTGCTCGCAGAGGTTCACCACCGCGCGCATGACGTGCTCGACGACCAGCAGGGTCGTGCCCGCCGTGTGCACCTTCTTCAGGAGCTGGATCAGGTGGCCCTGCTCCACGGCGTTCATCCCACCCATCGGTTCGTCCAGCAGGAGGAGCTTGGGCTTCGTCGCCAGGGCCTTGGCCACCTCCAGGTGCTTCAGTTCGTGGACGCGGAGGGAGCCGGCCAGCGCATCCCGCTTCCCGCTCATCCCCAGGAACTCGACGATCTCCTCGGCCTCGCTCCGCGCCGTGCTCACGGACTGCGTCCGGCTCAGTGCGCCGACCAGGACGTTGTCCACCACCGACATCTCCGGGAACATTTTGGGAATCTGGAAGGTCCGGGCCAGCCCCTTGGCGCAGCGCTCGTGGCTGCCCAGCCTGGTCACCGGCTCGCCGGCGAAGAGGACCTCGCCCTCATCCGGCCGGTAGAAGCCGGAGGCGATGTTGAAGAGGGTGGTTTTGCCCGCGCCATTGGGTCCGATAAGCCCGTAAATCTTCCCTTCCTCGATCAGGATACTCATCCCGTCGACCGCGACCAAGCCGCCAAACGTCTTCCGGACATTGCGTAGCTCGAGGAGCGCCATGGTCCTTCTCACTCGCCCAGGGTAGGCTGTGCCAGCCGGTCCGGGGCCTGCCACTTCTTCGTCCACCGGCCCGCCAGCCACGGCCCGATGCCATTCGGGAGGAACTTCGCGACGAGGCAGAGGATGGTGCCCCAGCCCACCAGCACGAGGGCGAAGCTGCTCATGCCACCCAGCGCCTCCGCGCTGAAGGTCAAGGCCTCCTTGACCGCCGTCAACATGGCGATCCCGATCACCGGCCCGTAGACGGTGCCCCTACCGCCCAAGAGCGTGCCCAGCATGAGCGTCGTGCTGAACATTATGCCGAAGACGTTGTATGGGCTGGCATACCGCAGGGCCAGCACATACACCCCACCGCCGATGCCTGTCAAGAAGGCGCTCGAGGTCATGGCCAGGACCTTGACCATGGTGACGTTGATGCCGAGGGCCGAGGAGGCATCCTCGCTCTGGCGGGTCGCCCGCAGGTACCAGCCCAGCCAGGAGCGCTCGATCTGCCGGGTGATCAGGATCATGGCCACCACCAGTACCAGCGCCATGTAGTAGTAGGGCACCACGCCCATGAACTGGAGCTTGAAGGGGTCCTCGACCGAGGGGAGTGGGACGCCCATCCCCCGGCCCAGGTAGCGGGATCGCGTGGCGATGGCGCTAAGGATCTCGGCGAAGAGGATCGTGCTGACCGCGAAGTAGAATCCTTGGATTCGGAAGCGGCAGATCGTCCAGCTCAGCAGATAGCCGAAGACCGCCGAGATGGCGCCGCCCAGGAGCATGCCCGCCCAGCCGGGCAGCCCGTAGTAAACCAGGGGAATCGCGGTGGCATAGGCCCCGATCCCGATGAAGGCAGCGTGACCGAAGGAGATCAAGCCCCCGTAGCCGCCCGAGATGTTCCAGGCTCCGCAGAGATAGGCCGTGATCAGGCCGAACAGCACCACCTGGGTCACGTAGTTGCCCACCAGAAAGGGCACCATCACGAGCAGGAGCAGCACCGCAAGGGGCGCGACGAGGGCGGAAGCGCTGGCACCGTTCTTGGCTGTTGTCATGTTCTGCTTTCTGTCCCTGGGTGGGGCGGCCCCTACTTGGCGAAGGACTTGCCCCGGCCTAGGACCCCAGTCGGACGGAACATCAGCAGGCCCAGCATGATCGCGTAGAGGACGAGCCGGGACATGGTCAGGTCGTAAAACATCTGCTGAAAGCTCATAAGCAGACCCATGATAAAGCCTGCCACCAGCGAGCCTTTCATATCCCCTGCGCCTCCGAGAACCGCCACCAGGCACGCCAAGATAGCGTATTCAAACCCCAGATCGGGATAGATGGGAACGAGGGGGGCAAAGGCCAGGCCGGCGACCGCGGAACACACCAGGCTAATTCCAATAGCAATCGTGTACATTCGATTCACATTCAACCCGATGATCAATGCTCCCCTTCTATTGTCTGCACAGGCCCGAATGGTCTTCCCGGTTTCCGTTCTTCGAAAGAACGTTTCCATGCCTATCACAAATGCGACCGATACTCCGGCACCCACGATCATCGATGTCTTCAGAGATACCTCTCCCAAGAATACAACTCGCTCCAGCCAGTTCGAGCTCAGCAATATCGATGTGGGGCCGAAGATAATCAAGGCCAAGTTGGACAAAGCGATCAACAGGCCGAGGGCAAACACAAGTTGCATCTCGTGCTCGATGTTGAGGATGTATCGGAGCAGCGCCTTGTATAGCAGGACGCCAAACACGTACGCCAGAGTGAAGAGAAACACAAATCCCGGATACGGTCCGACGCCAGTGTATTTGGCAATGACGAATAGTAGGTACATCCCCCACAGCGCGAACACTCCATGGGTAAAGAGCGGTAGATCTACGATCCCATAGACGAGGGTAAACCCCATCCCCAGGACTCCGTAGATGGCGCCCATCAAGATTCCGCTCAGGATCGCTCGGACGATCAGCTCGGTAGTCATCGCGCTTTCCTCGGCCCTCGCCGCTCTCGGGGCCGGCCGGCTGCCCCCAGCCCCCCGCTCCCCTAGGCGGGCGGCGGATAGGAACGATGCTGGAAGACCCGCTTGTCGCGGGCGGGCAGGATCCGGCCCCGGCGGCCCTGCGCCTTCGCCTCGATCCGGGCCATGTTGTTCCAGGCCGCCAGCAGATCGGTGAAGAGTCCAATCGGCAAGTACTTCAGCTTCTTGGCGGGGTCACCCTCCAGGTTCTCGTAGCAGGAGACAGCATCCCCCGTAATGACGTAGGGCCCGGCGCCGGCACGGCTATGAGGCCCGGCCGGATCTCCTGCTCCTCCAGCCGGATGGTCTGCAGCCGGGGCAACTTGGACAAGCCCAACGGGCTGGTCTTCTCCCCGGACGAGCGCAGCCTGTACGTCGCGGACACCGGGGTCAGCCACTGCCCGGGCGGCCCTCACCACATCGTCGCCTTCGATGTGGTGGAGGGCTCCCGCCTGGCCAACCACTGCGTCTTCGCCGAGATCATCCCCGGCGTGGCGGACGGCTTCCGGGTGGATACCGAGGGCAACATCTGGACGAGCGCCGGCGACGGCGTGCACTGCTATGCGCCAGATGGCGAGCTGATCGGGAAGATCCACTTCCCGGAGGTCATCACCAACCTGGCCTTCGGCGGCCGCAAACGGAATCGGATTTTCGCCACCGGCGGCTCGGCGGTCTACGCCGTCTACGTCGGACAGAGCGAGGCGCAGCGGCCCTGAAGCGGGCGGGCGCCGGCGGGAGCGCGCGGCCGGCGGTCGGAGGGTCGAGCATGTGGACGATCTATCCGTAGGCCTCTGTTGCGTGATCGGCGCCAAGGCCGCCGGCGCCCGCCAGGTGATCATCACCGGGCTCAGCCGAGATGCCACGAAGCTGGCCCTGGCCAAGGAGCTGGGCGCCGACGCCGCAGCACCGCCGCCTTGATAGTATCCGCCATGTCGATCCCCCTTCGTGGTTCTGCTGATCCTTCGAGTCCTCATCAGTGTCCGGACTAGCGCGCAGAGCTCTCGTACCCTCGTGCGGGGCTGCTGATCGTGACGCCCCCGTCCACGGGAAGGACTACCCCGGTGATGTACCGCGCCTCGTCAGAGGCGAGGAACAGGGCGGCGTATCCGACATCCCAGCCGGTGCCCTCGATACCTAAGGGAGACGCGCGCCGGCGGAGGTCGCGGGCTTCTGCGCTCATGCCGGCGCTGGACACCATTGGGGTGTACATGGGCCCTGGCGCGATACAGTTCACCCGAACGCCGTCTTTCGCGTGGTCGATGGCCATAGCGCGCGTGAGCGCAATGACCGCCCCCTTCGAGGCGGAGTACGGGGTCAAGCCGCGCGGACGCAGTGCGCTGATCGATGAGATGTTTATAATGGCACCTCCCCCGCCCGCCGCCATGGCCGGCACGGCATACTTGCCGGTCAGCAATATGCTCTTGACATTCACGGTCATCACCCGGTCCCAGTCCTCCTCCCCCGTGGTCACGACCGTACCGGGTCCTTCGATGCCGACGTTGTTGTCGAGGACGTCCAGCCGACCCCAGCGGCGCGTCGCGCGGTCCACCATGGCGCGGCAGCGGTCGGCATCCGTCACGTCTCCCGGAAAGACTTCCGCCTCTCCACCCTCCTCTTTGATGGCCGCCAGCGTCTCCTCGGCTGCGCCCGGGTTCTGGTCCACCAGAAGAACTTTCGCGCCTTCCCGCGCAAACAGAATCGCCGCGGCGCGGCCGTTTCCGATCCCTGCGCCCCGGGATCCCGCCCCAGTGACAATCGCCACTTTGCCTTCAAGTCGGAGTTTGGCTGTCATGTGATCACCCTTTCGCGAGTCAGGCTGGTCTCCTCCCGGGTTCCGCGTCAAGCTCAGTGCCTCCACCCTTAATCTCCGGCTAACGTCGCAGGCCGGTAGCGCACATGAGTCGCGCCCGCATTCATGGTTGCGGGGCCGGCTGCCCGCCTCGGACCTGGTCGCACCCGACGGGTGGCGCCCCGTAGAGGCGATGCACAAGTTAGCCGGAGATTTGGGCTCCACGTACTTGTGCCTCGCGCATGGTTCCGGCAATCCCAGCACTCAGACCGCCACACAGGTGACCCATGCCGACGGGGCTTGGAAAGAATCGCCCTTGGACGCAAGGGTGCGAGAGCGGCGGGGCTCCGGTTCTGGCTGTTCGGGTGGAGATCAGGTCGGGAGGCGGAATGGTGGACAGGCGCCCAGGCAGGCCCGTGAAAAGCTGCGGCGGCTCGATTCTGGTATACCGGGACTCGCCCCGTAACATGGACGCCAACAATCCAATCCATGCGATCTCCCGCCTGCCGCTAGGATTCCGGACAACACCGCCGGGGGCGCGCTCACGCGCTACTTAACGTGCGAAAATGCCTGGTCTGATAGTCGCGAGGTGGTTTCGCGCCGAGCTTCGCCATGATTTCCTGAGCATACCTGATCACCAGTTTCGCGAACGCCGGGACCATCGTGTCGTCGAAGCGATTCTCAGGGACCGACAGATTCAGCTCGCCGATAATGTTGCCGTTCGGACCCCAGATCGGCGCCCCGACGGCCACGGAGCCCTTGGTTCGTTGCCCACGCGAGAACGCGTACCCGCGCGCGCGCACCCGCGCCAGCTCTTCTTCGAGCGCGACAGCATCGGTGATCGTGGTGTCCGTAATCCGCAGCAGGCCGTGCCGCTTTACGATTGCGCCGCGCTCCTCCGGGGGCAGAAACGCCATCACGGCCAATCCGCTCGCACCGGCATGGACGGGGATCCATTCGTTCATCGGGACGATATACCGAATCGGGTGGCTGGAATCGATAAAGGTGAGAAACATCATCTGGAGGCGAGAGGAATCGTAGTACCCGAGGAACGCAGCCTCGTTGCACTTGGCGACCAGTTCGCGCATGATCGGCACGGCCACGTTTCGCAGCGCGAAGTCGGCCTGAACCTTCAAGGCCAACCGGTAAAACTCCGCCCCGATCTGGTAGTGCCCCGAAACGGTGCTCCGATGCACGAAGCCGTGCTTGGTGAGCCCCCTCAGGGTCCGATGCAGGGTCGCGGGCGGCCAGCCTAGTTCCCGCGCAAGGTGCCGAACTCCCCATTCTTTCACCCGGCCGCCACTGGAGCCGTCAACCATGCAGGAGATGACTTGCACGGCCCTGCCGAGCCCGTCGCGCTGGCCTGAATTGCTTCCCATGCGGGCCCTGCTCTCCGCGACGCGTGCTCCCTTCAGAGAAACACGCATATCGTTTAGAAGTACGTATCTCAACCCCGCGGCCGATGTCAAGAGGAATTTGAGCCCCCCTCAACGGCCGCCATGAACGGCTACCCGGTGACCACGCTGCGCGAAGGCGACAAGCAGATCCCGGTGGTCACCCGGTTGCGCATCGGAGAACGCGCGCAGCTCGCCGACGTTCAGAACCTCTATGTGTATGCGTCGCACGGGTCCCAGAAAGTGCCGCTGCGGTCGATTTCCACGATCGAGCACAGTCTGGACACCGAGCGCATCGTTCGGTTGGAGCACTTCCGCACGATTTCGGTACGCTGCTTTCCGATCGCAGGCAAGCTGGCCTCCGAAGTCCTGGCGGCGGCCCGGCCGCAGCTCGCGCAGTTCGCGAAATCCTTGCCACCGGGATACACGATGCAGATCGGCGGCGAGGATGACAAACAGAAGAGCGGATTCAGGGATCTTACGGTCGTCCTGGCGATCTCGGTGTTTGTGATCTTCCTGGCCCTGCTCTTCCAGTTCAACAGTGCGGTGAAGCCGCTCCTCGTCTTTGCCGCCGTGCCCTACGGCGTGGTCGGGGCGCTCGCGGCGCTGTGGATCATGGGCACGCCGTTCGGCTTCATGGCCTTCCTGGGCGTGGCCAGCCTGGTGGGCGTGATCGTCAGCCACGTGATCGTGCTGTTCGATTTCATCGAGGAAAAGCACGAGGAGGGGGAGCCATTCGAGGAAGCGGTGATCGATGCCGGCATCATCCGCTTGCGCTCCACGGGGGACCACTCTGGCAACCGCTCTGCTATACGCAGATTGGCGGATTGACCGTCGCGACGTTCATCACGTTGTTGATGGTGCCGGTCCTGTACGCGATCTTCGTTCTGGACCTCAAGATTCTGAAATGGGAAACGAAGGTCGTGCGCAGCGGCAAGGAGTAAGCCGCGCGGCGTTGAGCTTCCGGCGCGCCTCTGATGGGAGGGTGAGTGGGGCGGAGCGTATATATAAATGGTGCCCCCAGGGGGACACATGCGCTGGTGGCCAGAGGACCTCAAGCGCCGGGAGGGAGACGTTACCTCCGGGCGGCCCGTGAGCCCTCGCGCCAGCCGGGTCAAGGTGGAGGAAATCCTCCAAGATCTCTTGAACGAATACCGCACGAACGAGCGCCGGAGCCTTGAGGGGGTGACGCGCGCCGTGGCCCGGCTGGACGCGGCACTCGGGGCCCGGCGGGCGCACGACCTGACCTCTGCCGACGTGCGAACCTACACGGCCGAACGCCAGAAGGAAGGTGCGGCGAACGCCACCATTAACCGCGAGCTGGCCGCCCTCAAGCGAGCGTTGAATCTGGCCGTCAAAGAGGAAAAGATCCTCCGCCGCCCCTACATCCCCATGCTGGCGGAGCACAACGTCAGGACCGGCTTTTTCGGAGAAGTCGAATTCCTGGCCCTCCATGATGCCCTCCCTGCCCCGCTGAATCACGTTCTCGCATTCGGCTACACCTACGGCTGGCGGAAATCGGAAATCCTCGGCTTGCGGTGGGAGCACGTGGACTTCACGGCCGGGACGGTCCGGCTGGATCCGGGCACCACCAAGAACCGCGAGGGGCGCACAGTCGTCTTGACCGCCAGCCTCCGAGATACCCTCCGCCGGCTGTGGGAGGAAACCCGGGCCCTGGCCGAGCGCAAGGGAAAGCCGATCCCGTGGGTATTCCACCGGGACGGCGAGCCTGTCCGGGACTTCCGCGGGGCCTGGGAGACCGCCTGCATTGCGGCCGGCCTGTGCCGGGTGGAGACGGAAAACGGCGAAGAACGGAAGATCCCGACGCGGCTGTTTCACGACCTCCGCCGGACGGCCGTCCGGAACATGGTCCGCGCCAGCATTCCCGAGCGGGTGGCTATGAGCATCACCGGACACAAGACGCGGAGCGTGTTTGATCGGTACGACATCGTTAGCGAGTTGGACCTCCGGCAAGCGGCGGAGAAACTCGGCGGGCAACCCGTGGCCGAAGGCGCCACGGGCACAATTCCGGGCACAGCGGAGGCAGCCGAGGCCTTGTTGAAATCGGCCCTGGACGCTAACCCATCGGTTTAATTGGTGCGGGAGGCGGGACTTGAACCCGCACGGGCCGAGGCCCACAAGATTTTAAGTCTCGCGCGTCTGCCGGTTTCGCCACTCCCGCGATCGGCTGCCGGAGGATTCCTAGCACCAGTCCTGCGGCAAGTCAAGGCTCATGGCGCGCCCGGCCATGCTCCCACCGGATGGGGGGTGGCAGTGGGGGGCCGGGGCAGTCCTCGGCCCTCCTGCCTGCCTCATGCGGAGGTGTCGAAGAACACCACCCGGGTCAGGTCGAAGTTGTAGCGGATGTCGTCGCCGGGACGCAGCGGCGCGTTCCAGGCGATCAGCGGGATGTCGGCTTCGAACCGCGAGCCGTGGTTGCGGTAGCCGGGACCGAGGGGGACACGGTCGCGCAGGACGGAACCGAAGACCGTGTCGCGGTCGGCGCCCACGACGATATCCCCGATCCGGTCTGCGTCCAGGTGGTAGGCGGCCGCCGCGGCCTCGGACGGGAGCGCCTGGTCCACCTCCGGCATGGCCGCGAGGAACCCGATGACCTCGTCGCGGGCGGCCCGGTCCGACAGGTAGACGTACGCGACCCCGCCATGCCCGCCATGGTGCTTGACCAGCCGGTCGGCGACCGGCGAGATCACGGCCTTGACCGGGAATCCGGCGCCTTCGAGAATCGTTTCGAGGTCGAGGCAGACCGCCTTGGGGTTCATCCCGTGATCGGCGGTGACCAGGACGGCGGCGTCCGGATGCCGGTCGACGACCTCCCCGATCAGCCGGTCCAGCCGCGCCAGGTGGTCGAGCGACTGGGGGGCTTGCGGCCCCCACATGTGCATGGGGTAGTCCGTCGTGTGGATGTAGAGCACGCCGATGGCCGGCTCCTCGGCGAGCAGCCGCAGGCCGGCCCGCATGATCCACTCGTTGGCCTCGATCGAGTAGATGTCGGGCGGCGCCCCGAACCGCGCGACGGTCGAGGCCTCTGGGTCCTGCACGGACACCCCCACCGCGACCGACGGGCCCAGGATGCGGACCGTCTTCGATTTCGACGTCACCAGGGCCGAGCGGATCCCCTGGCGCGCCGCCACGTCGAACAGCGTCGGGCTCTTCAGGAAGCTCGGGTCTTCGAGGAATGCCGGCCGGTTGGTGGCCGGGTCCAGGTAGCAGTTCGTCGTGACCCCGTGCGTCTCGGGAAAGGCGCCGCAGACTATCGAGAGATTGTTCGCGTTGGTCAGGGTCGGGAAGATGGCCAGCCCTTCGCGGAAGAAGCCCTGTTGCGCCATCCGCTTCAGCGCCGGCATCTCCGCCGCGCGGTAATAGTCCAGGCCGAACCCGTCGATCATCAGCACGATGCACAACTGCCCGCGATTCAGGCGCATTCTCTTCCCTCCTTCTCGCCGCCGATCGCTCGCACGCCTTAAGGCGAGGGGCGATCAGGGTTTGCGGTTCGGCCTTGTTGTCCTCCCGGTGACCCGACTCCCCCCGACCGCGGCTGACCCCATTCCGAAAATATTCCATCACCAAGGCGCCAAGCATGCCATGGCTGGAATGGGCGGAAGACCCTGCGACCGGAGCCGCGTCAAGCCCCCCGGAGGGATCGTTCCTGAGCACGGAGTCAAACCGGCCGAACCCCGTGGATCATGAGACCTTGGCGTCATGGCGGTTCAAGGGTTTTATTCGGTTCAAGGCCGATTCTCAACGGAGAATCTCGTCGTCCTCCTCGTCCGCCGCATCCGAAAGCCCCTCGGCCATGGCCATGGCATCGTAGACCGCCTCCACGAGCTCCTCGTCTTCGGAGTCGGTCAGGTCGGCGAGGATCTCCAGCGCCTCCCGGGGGCGGATGCCGGCCACGGCGTCAATCGCTGCCAGCAGCAGGGGCTTATCGGTCCTCTTCGAGGTGACGAGGGCGGCGATGTGCGGCCAGGCGGCGTCCACTCCCCAGTTGCCAGCCGCGCAGACCGCCTCATAGCGGATAGCCGCGCTCTGGTTGTCGAGCGCTTCCATGATCTGCGCATCGAATCCACGAACGTACCGCATGCAAAAGACGGCCGTGAGCCTCCAGGCCTCGTCCCTACTTTCGTAGGCGGCGCGGACCGCACCCTGGTGCCAGCCCTGCGGGGCGCGCACCGAGGCTTCCAGGATCCGCCGCCGCACGTCCTCCGGAACGCCGGCATCCGTGTACAGCGCGCGCAGCGACTGCTGGATCGCGTGGAGCGTTCGTTCGGTGATCGGCACCTCCTCGGGGTCCTCGAACCCCTGCGTGTCGGCGTGCTCGAGAACGGGGCCCAGGGAGATAACCGCCTTGCCGCGTAGCGTCTCGGATTGCTCGCTGTTACGCACGATCGACAGCAAGGCTTCGACCAGTTCGCTGTTGATCACGGTGAGATCGCCCGCCAGCTCCGCCGCGAGGAGCCGGTCGGACTCCGGGGCCCGGTCATCCCGAAGGAGGTCGAGGATCATCCGGCCGGCGCCTTCCGGCCAGTCCCAGGGCGGGGAGTCTTTCAACCTCTTCACGTCCATGTTCACCCCTCGCATGCATGGTTGTCCGCCTCGTTGCTCTTTCCATCTGCGGAGAGCCAGTCTCGATTCGCCATCGTGTCGTCGCGGCCCCTCACGTGGTCTGCCGTACGATCCGCCCGTGGATCTCGGCCGTTAACGCCTCGATCCGCCGGCTCAGGTCCTGGGTAAGCTTCGTCAGCTCGGTGTTCTGTTGAAGCAGGTCCATGACCTGCGCGGCCTGCTTCATGGCCAACGCTTGCCGCTCTTCGCTCGCCGCGGCGAGCGCCTCCCGATGCATGGCGTCGGCATCGGCGTGGGCCTTGTCGCGGTCCGCCTGGCGAGTCTGGGCGAGCAGGATGAGCGGGGCGGCGTAGGCCGCTTGCAGGCTGAACGCGAGATTCAGCAGGATGAACGGGTAGACGTCGAACTGGGTGACGCCGGCCGCGTTCAGAGCGATCCAGATCCCGACGATGACAGTCTGAGCGATCAGGAAGGTGGGGGTCCCGAAGAACCGGGCGAAGGATTCGGCCTTCAGGCCGAACCAGTCGCCGCCGAAGACCGGGGCCAGGTGGGCGAGCTGGGCGTGAAACCGGAAGTGGTGGCGCGCCTCGTCGGACGACTCTCGAAGCAGCTTCGGGGTCGGTGTCTGCGTTCCCATGATTCCTCCTCTGATGGGTGTCTGCTGCTTTGCGAATGTTGAAGCGCGCGCGCAGTGATTGAAGACGATCTTGCATGGATTTGTCAATACTGGAACCCCGATGGCAACCGGATTGTCGCCTTGGGATACTCCTTGCCCGCCTTCACCGCGCTTCTGAGGCCAAGGACGCAGCGGCGCCGGCAGGCGAAGTCGCCGATGATCCATCGATCTTGGCCGTATGGCTCTCGCCAGGAGATGTCTCCCTTTGCCTCGTCATTTCCCGACAAAGGGTGCTGCGCGCATCAATCGGATGTTCCAGAAGAGACGGGGGACGAGAAGAGATGGGGGACGTCCCCTATTTACGGCCGGACGCGACAGCCCGATGACTGTCTGTGGGCTGAAGCCGGGGGTGCGCCGCTGGGGCCGGATCCTGCAGGCTTGAGGCTGGAGGCGCGGGGCGGACTCGAACCGCCGAATCGAGGTTTTGCAGACCTCTCCCTTAGCCTCTTGGGTACCGCGCCATGGGCGCCATAATAGGTCAACACAGAGGAGCCGTCAACCCGAACCGGACGAGCCACCGCCGATCCGATGGGAAGCTATCGCGCGCCAGATCACACTTGCAGGAATGCGCCCCCTCCGGCCCGCCCCGGGACGCTGCGCCCGCGGGCGAGCCGGATCCGGTCGACGCGGCCTCGGATGAACCGAGGGGCGTACCAAGAGGCGCTCCGCGTCGCGACGTGCCCCGCTCGGGGGGCAGCGGCGCGGAGCAATGCGCGCCGGTTCTCGACGAGGCGCCAGGCGTCAGAGGGGCGGGCCGGAGGGGGCGTTCCAACGAACAGCTCTTCGTGCTCCTGTCGACCGGAATCAAGGAGCCGCCTGAAGGCCCCGTCCGGAAACCGCGAGGCAATGGTACGCCGACCGGCCGCCCAGGATGCCCCCTCCCCTCAGGAGGCCTTCAACGGGTAGGCCCCATGGGCCTCGACCAGCTCCGAGATGCGCTCGACGCGCTCGATCAGCGAGGTCGGCATCACGTTGTCGGCGACCCCCAGGATGAAGGCGTCGCCGGGCGCGATGGTCCGGAAGACGCCCCGCATGTACGCCTCGAATTCCTCCTCCGGGAACATCGGTTCCAACACGATGGAGGGCACGCCGCCGAAGATGATCACGTCGGTCCCCCAGACGGCCCGCGCCTCCCGCAGGGTCACCTCGACCATAGGGGCCGTGCAGAAGCACTCCGACATGTCGAAGCCGGCCTCCTTCACCTCCCCCAGGATCGCCTTGGAGTCGTCGTCGGCATGCCAAGCCAGGGACTTGCCCCGGGCGTGCAGGAGGGCGCTGAACTCCTTGTAGTACGGGGTGATGTAGCGGCGGAACTGCTTGGGCGGGGTCATCTGCGAGTCGAAGTGAACCCCGTGCAGGATGAGCCGCGCCGGGGAATCGGCCACCACCGGCCAGAGGCGCTCCCGCTCCACCTGGGTCATCACGGCCAGCAGGTGCTCGAACTCCTGGGGGTGGTCCACCATCTCGAAGTAGGCCTGGTTGTAACCGGCCAGGTGCAGCAGGAAGTAATGGAACGGGCAGTCGCCGCAGGAGACCATGGGAAGGCCCTCGTCCCCCACCGCCGCGTCATAGGCCAGGTAGTCCTTGTAGCACTGATCGTAGTACGTGTGCTCGGCGACGTACTCCAGCACCCGGTAGTCCTCCACCCGCTGGATGGGATGCTCCAGGGGCAGGCCCTGGTCCGTGCGCCCCTCCAGCTCCTTGGACAGGATCCGGCCGAACACGACCTCGCCGTACGGGGTGACGAATCGCTGGCGGAGGACGCCGGGAGCGCGCTCGGGCCGCACCTCCAGCCCTTCGTACCGCGTCGTGAACACCCGGCCCTCCCGCGCGGGATTCCCCGTGCGCAGGATGCGGGAGATCTCGAGCAGGCTCTTCCCCTGGAACCGGGCGGGTATGTTGCCCTCGGCCAGACGGGCCTCGTACCAGAGGGAGAGCCGGGCGATCCAGGGAATCCGGTCGGGGCTCCGGCGGTCCAGCACGGCCAGGATGCGCTCGCGGTTGGTCATCATTGACACCTTGGCGGTGAGATGCGTTTGGGATCGGGTTGGTCCTTGAGACCGACTTGCCGCACTGCCTTGCACCCCGCCGGCGCGGCGGAAAGCCGCTACAGATAGATTTCGGGCTCTCGGCGCGTCCGGCAATTCTGGGTCAATCGGTCCGCGATCTGGCGGATGCGCACATCCGTGACGACCCGCGCCCGCTCCGGACACGCCTTGACGCAGGCGCAGCAGGCGATGCACCGGCTCGAATCGGCGACGACCGTTTCCCCGATCGCGATGGCGCCCACCGGGCAGACGGCGACGCACGCCCCGCACATCATACAGCGCGCCGCCTCCCGCTCGAGGGAGACGTCGGCGAGGATCCGCCGCTCCTTGTACGGAATCTGCCCGGGCACCGGGAGCAATCCCGCCCCGTTCCCGGCCGGCATGCTCCGGAGCTTGTACTGGATCCACTCGCCGAAGTCCCCCGCCAGCTCCAGGTCCTTCGGATCGGGGCGCCCGGCCGCGATTGGCGTGGCGGCGCAGGAAAACGAGTGCTCCCCGATGAAGGCGCCAGCCGCGATCGGGCGGAATCCCCTCTCAACGGCGAGGTCGCGTAATTCCAGCAGGGCATCCTCGTACGCCCGGTTGCCGTACACGACCACGAGCGCCGCCGGCGTCGCCTGTCCCCTGAGGCGCCGCAGGCGCTCGGCGGCCGTCGGGGGAATCCGGCCGCTGTACACCGGGGCGCCGATCAGGGCCAGGGCGTGGGGCGGCGCAACCCACCCGTCCGCACAGGCCGCCGGGGGTGTGAGATCCAGATGGTCAATCCCGACCCCGGCCATTCCCCGTGCAATCCCCTCGAGAATGGCCCGCGTGGTCCGGGTCGGAGAGAAATAGATCAGGTTTGCCGAAGTGAGATGCATGGCCGCTGTCCCTTGACTTGCCGGGGGGAACCGCTTCGATGCCTCGGTGCGCGATGCGCAGTCCCTGCTCCGAACCTCGCGCTTTCCCCCTTCGTGGTTCGACGCTCGAAGGTCCCCCTGCCCTGCGTGGCGCCCTCCCGCGTCGTCTTTTCCCTGCCCAGCGATCATACATTCCAATAACAAAGGGAGCATAGAACACACGGAAACCGTGGCCCGGGATCAAACAAGGGCAATTAATGTTACGGCGTCCCCTATGACAGGTAGACCGAGCCCTTCCCTGACCCGGATGATGGTGCCGAAGTCTCCGAGGAGATGCCAGACGTTACCGGGGGTTCGGGTGCTCGCCGTGTGCCCGCACCAGCAGAACCGGCGCCTGGGCGTGGCGGACGACCTCCTCGGCCACACTGCCCATGACCAGACGGCTCAGCCCGCTACGGCCGTGCGTGGACATCGCCACGAGATCGACCTGGTTGAAGGCGATGTGCTCGATGATCTCCGGCGCCGCCTTGCCATACCGCACGGCATGCGAGACCTGGAGCCCCTCAGCGGCAAGCATGTGGGCCAGTGTCTCGATGTACGCCTCCGCTTCCTCGACCACCCGGACCTCCTCGTCCGTCGGGTTGGCGCCGGGGAAGACGTGGGCGAGCGCGACGCGCAACAGCAGCACCTCGGCCCCCACGGCCTTCGCCAATGCCTTCGCCGACGGCAGGACCGCCTCGGCCAAGCTGGAGCCATCCAGGGGTACCAGGATCTTCGTGAACATTGCCCGCACCTCCTCCCGGGAGTATCTTGAACCCCGGGCCTCTTCCAGACTTCGGATCGCCCCCCGCTGGCCCGGGCGACCCCGGGCCGCCGGGCCGGGCGCCGGACCCGCATAGCCGGGTTTCCCCTTTCCCCTCCGATTGGTGCAAGAATCCTATTTCCTCCCGTCCCCTGTCAAGGTGTCACTGAGGGGACGTTGCTTCCTTATTCTCCTTGTTCCTTAGGCAAAGGGCACAGGGCAAAGGGCAGAGGAGGGTTCCGGACCTCAGGCCAAGATCGCCAAGCTCGCCGAGAAGAATGTCACTGTTGTTTCAGATTCCCGTTCCGAACTTATCCCTGCCCTACTTTGCACCCTTTGCGTGCTTGGCGTGAGACAGACCTATCGTGGGGCCGGCAGGAGGAAGACGGCAAACCCAGTAGGCAGTAGGCGGAAGGCACGGGGAGGTGGGCAGCCGGGGAGGCCGAAAAGAAACCGGGATTGCAGGCCGTTCGCCTACAATCCCGGATGTCACTTCGTGGAGCGGGAAACGGGATTCGAACCCGCGACCCCAACCTTGGCAAGGTTGTGCTCTACCAACTGAGCTATTCCCGCGAAACGCCGTCAAGATACCAAGAGAGGGCGGGAATTGTCAACGCAAAAGCCGGGCGGATTTGCTGGGGCGCGCCGCCGGTGACCGTACGGGGGGCTGGCCAGGCTCGCTCCGCGCGCGAGCGCAGGTCACGTTGCGAGCCCCATGCGCTCGAGCACCTGCGCCACATCCGCCTCCACGCTCTGGGGCACGGGCGATCGCTTCACGGCCGTGTCCGGATCTTTGAGGCCGTGGCCGGTGAGGATGCAGACGACCCGGTCGCCGCCCGCGAACCCCTGCTCCTTCGCCCACCTGACGAAACCCGCCACGCCGGCCGCCGAGGCCGGCTCGCAGAAGACCCCCTCCAGGCGCGCCAGCAGCTCGTAGGCCTCCAGGATCTCTTCGTCGGAGACCATGTCAATGGCCCCCTGGGACTCCCGGACCGCGTCCAGCGCCCCCTGCCAGCTGGCCGGGTTGCCGATCCGGATGGCGGAGGCGACGGTCTCGGGCCGCTCCACGATCCACCCCCGGACGATGGGGGCGGCCCCCTCCGCCTGCCATCCGATCATCCGCGGCAGCCGTGCGATCCTGCCGGCCTGACGGTACTCCCGGTATCCCCGCCAGTAGGCCGTGATGTTCCCGGCGTTGCCCACCGGCATGAACTGGTGGCTGGGCACGTCCTCCAGCTGCTCGCAGATTTCGAAGGCCCCCGTCTTCTGGCCCTCCAGCCGGTCGGGATTGACGGAGTTCACCAGCACGATGGGATGGCTGCCGGAGATCTCCCGCACCAGCTTCAGCGCATCGTCGAAGTTTCCCCGAATCTGTAGGACCTGGGCGCCGTGGATCATGGCCTGGGCCAGCTTCCCCAGGGCGATCTTGCCCTCCGGGATCAAGACGAAGGCCCGCATGCCGGCCCGCGCGGCGTACGCCGCGGCGGAGGCAGAGGTGTTCCCGGTGGAGGCGCAGATGACCGCCCGGGCGCCCCGCTCCGCCGCCTTGCTGATCGCCAGGGTCATGCCTCGATCCTTGAAGGAGCCAGTCGGGTTCAGGCCTTCGTACTTCAAGTACACCTCGCACCCCACCCCCAGGTGCCGGCGCAGGCGGTCGGCGCGGATGAGAGGCGTGTTCCCCTCGTTGAGGGTGATGACGGGCGTGGACGCCACCACGGGGAGAAACTCGCGATAGCGATGGATGAGGCCCTGCCAGGACATGTCGGCCCTCGCCCTTCGGTCAGAAGTCAATGGTCGGTAGTCAGTGGTCCTACTCTTCGACCCCTTCGACCCGGTAGCACACGGTGTCCTGCGCCACCACATCCAGATGACTGATGCGCTTGAGCGCCTTCTGCATGTCCCCCTCCGTCGCCTCGTGCGTGAGCATGACGACGGGGACGGCCGCCTGTTCGGCCCGCCCCTTCTGGAGCATGGAGGCGATGCTGATGTTGTGCTCACCCAGGATGCCCGACACGGCCGAGAGCACTCCCGGCTTGTCCACGGCCATGACCCGCAGGTAGTGGCGGCTCCGGATCCGCTCCATGGGCCGGATCGAGATCCCCTCGCCCATGGCCGCGGTCGGCAGCAGCGACGCCCGCGAGGGACGGTGGAAGATGATGTTGTGGGCGATCTCCACGATGTCGGCCACCACCGAGGAGGCCGTGGGCATCTGCCCGGCGCCTCGCCCGGAGAACATCAGCGAGCCAGCCGAGTCGCCGCGGATGTGGACCGCGTTGTAGACGCCGCCGACCGATGCCAGCAGGTGAGTATCGGGGATCATGGTGGGATGCACCCGGACCTCCAGCTCGCCCTGGTCCTCCTTGGCGATGGCCAAAAGCTTGATGCGATACCCCAGCTCCCGGGCGAAGCCGATGTCCACCACGTCCACTTTCTGAATCCCCTCGATGTAGATATCCGAGAACCGCACGTAGCCGTTGTACGCCAGCGAGGCGAGGATCTGCAGCTTGTGCGCCGCATCCAGCCCGCCCACGTCCAGCGTCGGGTCGGCCTCGGCGTAGCCCTTGGCCTGCGCCTCCTGCAGCACCTCGGCGAACCCCTGGCCGCTGTCGGTCATCTTGGTGAGGATGTAGTTGGTGGTGCCGTTGACGATCCCCATGATGGACTCGATCTGGTTCGCCACCAACCCCTCGCGGACGGCGCGGATGATGGGAATGGCCCCGCAGACGCTGGCCTCGAATCCGAGGTCCACGCGCCTGGCTGCCGCCGCCTGGTAGATCTCCAGCCCGTGCTCGGCCAGCAGGGCCTTGTTGGCGGTGACCAGGTGCTTTCCCTTCGTCACCGCCTCCAGGCAGAGGGTGCGGGCCACGGTCGTCCCTCCGATCAGCTCGACCACGATGTCCACCTGGGGATCGTTGATCACCTGCATCGCGTCACTCGTGAGCAGCCTGGGATCCACGGGCACCCGCGGGGTCCCGATCTCGGCGATCCATTTGATGCGGAGCCGTGCCCCCGCGCGCCGATCCAGCAGGGCCGAGTGCTCCTGCAAGAGTTTCACCACTCCCGACCCGATCGTTCCCAGACCCAGTACGCCGACAGTGATCGTTTTCATCCAGACGCCCCTTTTCTCTGCAATGCTCGGGCCTCAGCCCAGCAGGCGGGCCAGACCCGTGGACCACCGCTGATGCATGGCCGCGACGGGCAGCACCACGGCGAACCCCTGCCCCCGCATCGCCAGCCGCTCCCCGCCGACCGGCCCCAGCCGGACGCAGGGCACCCCGTGCTGTGCGGCAATCGCCTCCAGGCGCGGCCCCTCCGCCGGCGGCACGCTGACCACGATCCGGGAGGCGGACTCCCCGAACAGGCTGGCATCCGGCCGCAGGTCGCCCGGCAGGGCCAGATCGGCCCCCCGCATCCCGTGGGGACCCGTCATGCAGCATTCCGCCAGGGCCACGGCCAGACCCCCCTCCGCGCAGTCGTGGGCCGAGCGCAGGAGGCCGGCCCGGATGGCCGCCAGACACGCCGACTGAAGCGCCCGCTCGCGCGGCAGGTCCAGGCGTGGCGGCAGGCCCGTCTCCAGGCCGTGAACGACCTTGAGGTACTCGCTTCCACCCAGCTCCTCGCGCGTCTCGCCCAGCAGGTACACCAGGTCCCCGTCGGCCTTGAACCACTGCGTGGTCGCGTGCCGGATGTCGTCCAACAGCCCCACCATGCCGATGATGGGGGTGGGAAAGATGGCCGTGCCCAGCGTCTCGTTGTAGAAGCTGACGTTGCCGCCGGTGACGGGGGTCTCCAGCGTCCGGCAGGCGTCCGCCAACCCGCGCACCGCCTCGGCGAACTGCCACATGATCTCCGGACGCTCGGGGTTGCCGAAGTTCAGGCAGTTGGTGACGGCCAGCGGGCGGGCCCCCGCGCACACGACGTTGCGGGCCGCCTCCGCCACCGCCAGCTTCCCCCCTTCGTACGGGTCCAGATAGGTGTGGCGGCCGTTCCCGTCTGCCGCCAGGGCCAGCCCCTTGGACGTCCCCTGCACGCGCAGGACCGCGGCGTCCGACCCCGGCTCCACCACGGTGTTGCAAAACAGCATGTGGTCGTACTGCTGCCAGACCGGTCGCTTGCAGGCGATGTTGGGCGAGGCCAACAGATCGAGCAAGACCTCCTCCGGCTTGTCCGGAACGGGGAGCCGCGAGAGGTCCGCGCGCTGGGTCTCGGCCAGATAGGCGGGGCGCTGCATGGGCCGGTGGTACACCGGCCCCTCCTCGGCCAGGGGCATGGCCGGAATCTCCGCCACCACCCGGCCGTCGTCCTTCACCCGCAGCAGGCCGTCGCCCGTCACCCGCCCGATGATGACGGCATCCAGATCCCACTTCTGGAAGATCGACATCACCTGGGCCTCGGTCCCGCGCCGGACCACCAGCAGCATCCGCTCCTGCGACTCCGACAGCATGATCTCGTACGGGATCATGCCCGTCTCGCGCCGGGGCACTCGGGCCAGATCGATCTCGATCCCCACCCCCCCGCGGCTGGCCATCTCGCAGGAGGAGCAGGTTAGCCCGGCCGCGCCCATATCCTGGATGCCCACCACCGTCCCGGTCTGCATCAGCTCGAGGCAGGCCTCGATCAAGAGCTTCTCGCGGAACGGGTCGCCCACCTGGACGGTCGGCCGGCGCTCTTCGGAGCCCTCGTCGAAGGTCTCTGAGGCCATGGTGGCGCCGTGTATTCCGTCCCGGCCCGTCTTGGCGCCGACGTAGATGACCGGGTTCCCCTCCCCGCTGGCCCGCGCCAGGAAGATGCCCTTCGCTGGCGCCAGTCCCAGGCAGAAGACATTGACCAGGGGGTTCCCGGCATAGGTCTCGGAGACGCACAGCTCGCCGCCCACCGTGGGAACGCCGACGGCGTTCCCGTAGCCGGCGATGCCAGCCACCACCCCTCCCACCAGGTGGCGCGCCCTGCCGTCTGTCAGGGGGCCGAAGCGCAGGGGGTCCAGCAGGGCGATGGGCCGGGCCCCCATGGTGAAGATGTCGCGGATGATACCCCCCACGCCGGTGGCGGCCCCCTGGTAAGGCTCGATGAAGGAGGGGTGATTGTGGCTCTCCATCTTGAACACGATCGCCAGTCCGTCGCCGATGTCCACCACGCCGGCGTTCTCGCCGGGCCCCTGCAGGATGCAGTCCCCCTGTGTGGGCAGGGTCTTCAGGTGGACTTTGGAGCTCTTGTAGCTGCAGTGCTCCGACCACATCACGGAGAAGATCCCCAACTCGGTGAAGTTCGGATCCCGCCCCAGAATCTGGCGGATGCGCTGGAACTCCTCCGGCGTGAGGCCGTGCTGGCCCACGAGTTCACTGGTGATCGCCTCGGGTTCGCGCATGCAGTCTCCTCGGTCCGCGCGCGGGTCGCCGGCGGATCCGCGGCATCGGTGCCGGGCCGTCCGGTTCAGGCCGGCAGCCGGCCCGCGGTCTCCAGGGCGGAGCGAAAGAGGGACAATCCGTCTTCGGAGCTCAGGAGGGATTCGGACGCGCGCTCCGGATGGGGCATGAGGCCCACTACGTTCTTGCCCTCGTTGCAGACTCCGGCGATGTTCTCCAGCGAGCCGTTCGGATTGGCCTCGTCCGCAACGCGGCCGTCCGGCGTGCTGTACCGGAAGACGACCTGGCCGTTGTCCGCCAGCCGGCGCAGCGTGTCGGGCGGGGCGTAGTAGCGCCCCTCGCCGTGGGAGATGGGGAGGCGCAGAACCCGGCCCGGCGAGACCGTCGCAGTGAAGGGGGTGTCCGACCGCTCCGTGCGGAGGTGGACCCACCCGCACCGGTACTGGAGCGAGCGGTTCCTGAGAAGCGCCCCCGGCAGCAGCCCGGCCTCGCACAGGATCTGGAAGCCGTTGCAGCTTCCCAGCACCGGCCCGCCCTCCTGGGCGAAGCGAATGACCGCCTCCATGATGGGCGAGAAGCGGGCGATGGCGCCGCAGCGCAGATAGTCGCCGTGGGCGAACCCGCCCGGCAGAATCAGCCAGTCGTAGCCCGCCACGGAGGTCTCCTTGTGCCAGACGTACCCCCACTCGGCCCGGCATACGTCCTGTAGGACATGGGCGAAGTCCTGATGGCTCCAGGTTCCGGGGAAGACCAGGATGCCGCACTTCATCCGGCCACCTCGCTGATCCGGAACACGTACTCCTCGATCACCGGGTTGGCCAGAAGCTTCCGGCACATCTCCTCCACCTGGGCGCTGGCCTTGGCGGGATCCGCCTCTTCCAGCCTCAACACCATGAACTTGCCGATCCGGCAATCCTGGACGTTCTGGAACCCGAGGTTGCGGAGGCCGCTCCGCACCGTCTCTCCCTGCGGGTCCAGGACACTCTTCTTGAGCGTCACATGAATGTGAGCTTCGAACATCGGTAGCCTCGCAGTGAGGGGGAAAGGGCGCCCCGGCCCTGGCCCCGTCGATCAATCACATTCCCTCTACCACAGACCTCGTGGAGCGGCCGAGCGCCCGGGGAGGCTCAGGCACAGACCCGCCGGAAGATCTCCTCATACGCCGCCGCCTCGCGGGCGGGGCTCCGGCGCGTCCGGTCCTTGCCCAGGCTCTGCCGGGTGGTCCGATCCCAGAACCGGCACCCGTCCGGCGTGAGGTCATCCCCCAGCATCAGGCTTCCATGGTGGCGGCCGAACTCCAACTTGAAGTCAGCCACCAGGATCTCCCGCTCGGCAAAGAACGACAGGAGCTGGCCGTTGACGCGTTCCGTCATCTCCCGGATGGACCGCAATTCCTCGGGCGACGCCAGGCCCAGCGCCAGGACGTGCGAATCGTTGAGCAGCGGGTCCCCCAGGGCGTCGCTCTTGTAGTAATACTCGAGGACCGGCGCCGGCAGGGTCGTCCCCACCGCCATCCCCAGCCGCTTGGCCAGGCTGCCGGCCACGATGTTGCGCAGAACGACTTCCAGCCGGATCATCTCCAGGCGGCGCACCAGCATCTCCCGCTCGCCCAGCACTTCCAGGAAGTGAGTGGGGATCCCGCCGGCGTGCAAGAGCCTGAAGAGCGACGCCGAGATCTGATTCTTCATGGCCCCGCGGTGGGGGAGGGGCGCCCCGCTGCGCCCGCGGCCGAAGGCGGGCGTGTCCTTGAACTCCTGAACGAGGCGGGTGGGATCCTGCGTCTCATAGAGGATCTTCCACTTCCCCTCGTAGAGCTTCCGCCGCCGGAAGGTCCCCATCTGCCGCCCCGTCCCGTCCGGCGCTCATGCCAGGCCGACCCGCCGGAAGATATCGTCCACGTGCCGGAGATGATACCCTAGATTGAAGCAGCTTTCAATTTGGCCCGGCCCCAGCACCGCGCGCACCTCGGGATCGGCCTTGAGCAGATCCTGGTAGGATTCCCCCTGCTCCCAGGCCCGCATGGCGTTTCGCTGCACCATGTGATAGGCCGCCTCCCGCGAGACCCCCGCCCGGGCCAGGGCCAGCAGCACCTGCTGGGAGAAGATGACGCCGTGGGTGGCCTCCAGATTCCGCCGCATGTTCTCGGGGGAGACCCGCATCCCCTCCAGGATCTCCCGGAAGCGGGCCAGGAGGTAATCCAGCAGGATGGTGCTGTCGGGCAGGATCACCCGCTCCACCGAGGAATGGCTGATGTCCCGCTCGTGCCAGAGCGCCACGTCCTCCAGCCCGGCCTGGACATTGGACCGCAACACGCGCGCCAGCCCCGAGATCTGCTCGCAGGCCACCGGGTTCCGCTTGTGGGGCATGGCGGACGACCCCTTCTGCCCCTCGGAGAACGGCTCTTCCACCTCCCGGACCTCGGTACGCTGCAGGTGACGGATCTCGGTGGCGAACTTGTCCAGCGACGACCCGACGATGCCCAGGGCCGCCAGGAACTCGGCATGCCGATCGCGCTGGATGATCTGGGTAGAGATCGGCTCTGGCTGCAGGCCCAGGTGCGCGCAGACGTACTCCTCCACCTGCGGCGGAACGTTGGCGAAGGTGCCGACGGCCCCCGACAGCTTCCCGTAGCTGACGACTGCCTTGGCGCGCTCCAGCCGCTCGCGCGCCCGCCGGATCTCCATCAGCCACATGGCCAGCTTCAGACCGAAGGTGGTCGGCTCGGCGTGGATGCCGTGGGTGCGGCCGATCATGACCGTCCGCTTGTGCTTCACCGCCAGATCCCCCAGCAGCCGCTCTAGGACCGCGACCTCTTCCAGCAGCAGGTCCGCCGCCTGACCCATCTGACAGGCCAGACAGGTGTCCAGGATGTCGGAGGAGGTCAGGCCCAGATGGAGGTAGCGCGCCGCCGGCCCCACCCGCTCGCCCACGGCCGTGAGGAAGGCGATCACGTCGTGCTTCACCTCGCGCTCGATCTCGTCGATCCGGTCGATGTCGAACCCAGCCTTGGCCTGGATCTCCGCCAGGGCGTCGCGCGGCACCTCGCCCAGGCCGGCCCAGGCTTCGCAGGCCAGGAGCTCGATCCGCAGCCACAGCGCAAACCGGTTGGCCGGCTCCCAGATGGCCGCCATCTTGGGACGGGTGTATCGCGGGATCATGGTGTCTCCTCCAGGGAGGGTGGTAGATGCTGCTGTTCACAGTGCTGCAGTGGGAAACGGTTCGACGTGCGGCGGTTCTATGTTGATGGTTTTCAAACCTCGAACCTTGAACCGCGAACCGGGAACCCGAAAACCACCGCTAGGCTACCACAGACGGGCGACGGAGACAACGGCGGGCACGGGTGGTTACACAGAGTGGGCGGGAGCCAGGACAAGCCAAGGAAAAGGTGCAGCGATCAATGACAGTTCAAGGGGCTGCAGTTCAAAGTGCGGCGGTTCTATGTTGATGGTTTTCAAACCTCGAACCGCAAACTTCGAACCTGGAACCGGGAACCGGTTGACCGATTTTACGACCGGTGGCCGATCGTGGCCAAGGCGTAGCGGTCCGGCGTGAAGAGGGCGCGGTTGAGCTCGGCAAACGATTCGGGCAACACCTGGTCGATGCTCCGGATGATCTCGTCCAGGTCGAAGTAGCGCTGGAAATAGATCTCCGCCTTGGCCAGCCTCGTCATCCGGCTGCTGGTGCTCTCCAGCCCCAGCAAGAGATTCCCCTTGAGCTGCTCCTTGGCGCGCTGGAACTCCTCCAGGTCCACCGGCCCTCGCTGCAGGCGGGCGCACTCGGCCTGGATGAGGTCGACCACCTGCGGGGCGGATTCCGGACTGGTGCCGGCGTAGACCGCGAACAGGCCCGAATCCTGATAGGACGCCTGGTAGGAGTAGATGGAGTAGGCCAGCCCGCGCTTCTCCCGGACCTCCTGGAAGAGGCGGGAGCTCATGGAGCTTCCCAGGATCGCGTTCTGGAGATAGAAGGCGTACCGCTGGGTGTGGCTGTAGGGCAGCCCTTCGACGCCCAGGACGAGATGAAGCTGCGCCGAGTCCCGCTCTTCGTGGTGCACGCCCAGGTGGCAGACCGGCGAGGACCCGTTGGGGGGAACCGAACGGCCGCCCCATCCCCCCAGCGCGGCCTGGATCAGTTCCACCACCCGCCCGTGCTCCACGTCTCCCGCGGCGGCGACGATGAGCCGGTCGGGCTGGTAGAAATCGCGGAGGTGGGCCAGGATGTCCTCCCGGGTGATGGCCTGGAGGGTCTGGCGGAAGCCCAGGACGGGCCGCCCGAGGGGATGGTCGAGCCAGAACTGCTGCGCGAACAGGTCGTGGATCAGATCGTCGGGATCGTCCTCGACCATCTTGATCTCTTCGAGGACGACCCGCCGCTCCCGCTCCAGGTCCTCGGGGTCCAGCCGCGGCCGCAGGATGAGATCGCTCAGGAGCTCCACCGCCAGGGGCAAGTGCTCGCCCAGGACCTTGGCGAAGAAGCAGGTGTTCTCCCGCGTGGTGAACGCATCCAGCGCCCCGCCCACACCGTCGACGGCCCGTGCGATCTCCTCGGCGCTGCGCCGCTCCGTTCCCTTGAAGACGAGGTGCTCAATGAAGTGAGAGATGCCGGCCCGGTCGGCCGGCTCGAAACGCGATCCGATTCTCACCCAGAAGCCGATGGAGATGGAGCGAACCTGGGGCATATGCTCCGTCAGGACCACGATCCCATTCGGGAGCACCGCCTTGTTGAAGGCCCCGGTCACCGTGCCGATGGCTTTTTCCCCTCCCGGTTTCGGGCCTCCCCGCCTCCCGGCGCGGACCCTGCGGGGGTGTCGCCGGACTGGCCGGCTTTGCCGGCCGCCTCGCGCAGGAGCTCACGGCGGCTGAGGCGGATCTTGCCCGACTTGTCCACCTCGATCACCTTCACCATGACCTCCTCGCCCTCCTTGAGGACGTCCTCCACGCGCCGGACCCGCTCCTCGGCGATCTGGGAGATGTGGAGCAGCCCGTCCGTCCCTGGGAGAATCTCCACGAAGGCGCCGAACTCGGTGATCTTCACGACCTTGCCCAGGTAAACCTTGCCCACCTCCGGGACCTCGACGATCTTCCCGATGATGTCCATGGCTTTCTGGGCGGCGGCCTCGTCCACGGAGGCGATGGCCACGGTCCCGTCGTCCTCGATGTCGATCTTGACCCCGGTCTGCTCCACGATGCCGCGGATGACCTTGCCGCCGGGGCCGATGACCTCCCGGATCTTGTCCACCGGGATCTTGAACGAGATGATCCGGGGGGCGTAGGGGCTCAGGCTCTGGCGCGGCTTGGCGATGGCCTGCTCCATGATGCCCAGCACCTCCAGCCGCGCCTGCCGCGCCTGGACCAGGGCCTGCCGCAGGACCGCTTCGGTGATGCCCTGGATCTTGATGTCCATCTGGATGGAGGTGACCCCTGTGCGGGTGCCCGCCACCTTGAAGTCCATGTCGCCCAGATGATCCTCCAGCCCCTGGATGTCGGTCAGGACGACCGTCTTGTCCCCCTCTTTCACCAGGCCCATGGCCACGCCGGCGACGGCCGCCTTCACCGGGACGCCGGCGTCCATGAGGGAGAGGCTGGCGCCGCAGACCGTCGCCATGGAGGACGAGCCGTTGGACTCCAGGATATCGGAGACGATCCGGACCGTGTAGGGGAACTCCTCCTTGCCCGGCAGCACCGGCAGGATCGCCCGCTCGGCCAGCGCGCCGTGCCCGATATCGCGCCGGCTGGCGCCCCGCATGAATTTCACCTCGCCCACCGAGAAGGGGGGGAAGTTGTAATGCAGCATGAACCGCTTGAAGGTTTCCCCCTCCAGGTCATCCATGCGCTGCTCGTCCTCCGAGGTCCCCAGCGTGGTGGTGGCCAGCGCCTGGGTCTGTCCCCGGGTGAACACGGCGGAGCCGTGCGTGCGCGGCAGCACCCCGATCTCGCAGGTGATCGGCCGCACCTGGGTGACGGCGCGCCCGTCGGCCCGGCGCCCCTCTTCCAGGATCAGGCGTCGCATCTCCTGCTTTTCCAGCTCTTCGAAGATCTCCTTCACCTGGAGCTTGACCGGGTCCCCTTCGCTCGCCACCAGGGCCAACGCCTCGTCCACCAGCTGCTTGCGGCGGGCCTTCTGCTCCTCCTTCTGGGGCACGAAGGCCAGCTCCCGGATGCGGGCACGGCACAGCTCCTCCACCCGCCGCCTGAGCGCTTCGTCCACCGGGGGCGCCGTGAAGGGCGGCTTCACCACCCCCATCTGCCGGGCCAGGTCGTGCTGGAGCTGGATGACGGCCTGCATGGCCCGGTGGCCGTACAGGAGCCCCTCCAGCAGCACCTCCTCGGAGACCTCGTTGGCCCCCCCTTCGACCATCACGACCGCGGCTTCAGTGCCGGCCAGCACCACGTCCATGTCGCTCTCGGTCAGTTGGGCGTAGGTGGGATTGACGACGAACCGCCCGCCGATGCGGCCGACGCGGACGCAGCCGATGGGCCCCTGGAAGGGGATCGGAGAGACCGCGAGGGCTGCCGACGCCCCCACCACCGACAGGACGTCCGGGTCGTTCTCCTGATCGGCGGACAGCACCGTGGCGATGATCTGGACGTCCTGGTGGTAGCCGGTGGGGAAGAGCGGCCGGACCGGCCGGTCGATCAACCGGGAAGTGAGGGTCTCCTTCTCGTGGGGGCGCCCCTCGCGCTTGAAAAAGCCGCCGGGGATCTTTCCGGCGGCGTACGCCCGCTCCTGATAGTCCACGGTGAGGGGGAAGAAGTCGATCCCCTCCCGCGGCTCCTTGGATGCCACCGCCGTCACCAGGACGATGGTGTCCCCGTACCGGACCCAGGCGGCGCCGTCCGCCGCGCGGGCGACCCGTCCAACCTCGATGCTGAGGGTCCGCCCCTCCAGCGTGGTCTCGCTACGATACGTCATTTGCGAATGCCCAGCCTTTCGATGACGCGCTTGTAGCGCGCCACGTCCTTCATTTTAAGGTAATCCAGCAGCTTCCGGCGACGGCCCACCATCATGAGGAGCCCTCGCCGGGAGTGGTGGTCTTTCTTGTGCACGTTGAGATGCTCGGTGAGATAGCTGATGCGCCCGCTCAGGAGAGCGATCTGCACCTCCGGCGAACCGGTGTCCTTCTCGTGCAGGCGATACTCACCGATGACCTCATCCTTCTTTACCACATCCTTGGGCATGATCGCATTCCCCCTTTCGAGCCCAAAAGCCCATGGTACCCGCGGGCAAACTACCACAGCGGTCCTACAAGTGTAAAGTCCAATCTGGCCACGGAAGGCCCTGCGCCGCCCTCCAGGCGGCTTCCGCGTCCCCCCGATCGCGCTCAAGCTGCTCGGCCAGCGCCCCCGCGTCGGCGAAGCGCCGCTCGTTCCGCAATCGCCGCAGGAAGAACACGGCGATGCGCTCCCCGTAGAGCGTTTCGCTCCAGGCCGGCAGGTGAATCTCCAGGCGCCGCTCACCCGGGCCGAAGGTGGGGGCGCGGCCCAGATTGATCATCGCGTCCTGGAAGCCGTCCCGCACCAGCACCCGGCCGGCATAGACCCCGTCCTGCAGCAAGAAGCGGTCCGGCACCGCCAGGTTGGCCGTCGGGAACCCGAGCCCGCGCCCGCGCCCGGCCCCGGCCCGGACCTCCCCCACCACGCAGAACGGCCGGCCCAGCAGGGCGCCGGCCTCCTCCACCCTTCCCTCCGCCAGGAGCGCCCGGATTCCCCGGCTGCCCACCACCTGGCCCCGCACGCTGACGGGGGGCACGACCTCCAGCCAGAACCCGTGGCGCGGGGCCAGCTCGCGGAGCAGCTCGGTGTTCCCGCGCCGCCCGCGCCCGAAGCCGAAATCATACCCCACGCACAGCCCGGCGATCCGGAGCCGGCGGACCAGCACCTCCTGCACGAAGGCGTCGGCCTCCAGGACGGCCAAGGCCGGTGAAAACTCGATCACCACGGCGGCGGCCATGCCCTGGCCCTTGAGCAGGGCCAGCTTCACCGGAAGCGGCGTGATCAGGGGCGGGGCCGCCTCGGGCCGAACGACCTCCAGCGGGTGCCGGGCGAAGGTCAGCACCGCGGGAGTCCCGCCGACGGCCTCGGCCCGCGCCCGGACGCGACGCAGGATCTCCTGGTGACCCAGGTGCACCCCGTCCAGGGTTCCCATGCCCAGGATGGGCGTGGGCGCCGTCCAATTGAAATCCTCGAGTGCAGCCGCGCGAATCACCTGCATGGGCCGGGCTCCTCAGCCCGGGCTCGAGAACACCCGAACCGGGCGCAGCACCAGCCGGCTGGGGTCGCAGGCCGCGAACTCCCCCGAGCTGACCCTGACCTCCGCCAGGCACAGGAGCTGCTTGCGGAATCCCAGCACGCGTACCAGGGTCCCGACTTCCACGGCCGGGGGGAACTGCACCATCATGACCGCGGTGACCGGCATGCCGTGCAGGATCAGCGGCCCCGCCTCCGGGGCCACATATGCCGGGGGAAGATGGCTCAGGGCCTCGGCGATCGGCATCAGCACCTCGCCCAGCCGGCCCTCGCGCACGCACGACTCAAGCGCCTCCAGCGTCACCACCCCATCCAGCGTGAACCGGCCCGAGCGGGTCCGGATGAGCGCGTGGAGGTGCCCGCCGCAGCCCAGAACACGGCCGATGTCGTCGCACAGGCTCCTGGCGTAGGTGCCCTTCGAGCAGGCCACCCGCAGGCGGACGAAGGGCGGCGCGAACTCCAGCAGCTCCAGCGCGTGCACCCGCACGGTGACGGGCCGGCGCTCGACCACCGCCCCCCGGCGGGCCAGGCGATACAGCCGCTCCCCCTGATATTTCTTGGCCGAGTAGATCGGCGGCACCTGCTGGATCTCGCCGGTGAAGCGGGACAGCACCGCCTCGAAATCCTCCCGCGCGACCCGGACCTCCTCCACCCGGCCGGTCTCCTTGCCGGCCGCATCCAGGGTGTCGGTGGTGACCCCCAGGCGGAGGGTGAGAATGTACTCCTTGTCGGCCTGGGTCAGGTACTGCGCGATCCGCGTCGCCCGGCCCACGCACAGAGGCAACACTCCGGTTGCCTGCGGATCCAGCGTTCCCGTATGGCCGACCCGCTGCATGCCCAGGAGCTTGCGCGCGGCGTCCACCACGTCATGGGAGGTCATCCCCGCCGGCTTGTTGATGTTCAGGACCCCGTGAACCTCCGGCGTCACGCGTCCGAGCCCGGCCCTGGAGCCGGGATGCGCTGCCCGTGCCGGCGCCGCCATCATGCGCCTCCCGGATCTGCGGGCTGCGGCTGATCGGCCCGGCAGCCTCCCGCAGGCGTCGCCATTCCATTCCCCCCGGCGAGATACGCGGCGGCGGCGGCCAGCACCGCGGCGCGAACCTCGGGCAGCCCCCCCGCCAGCGTGCAGCCCGCCGCGTTCCGGTGCCCGCCCCCGCCGAACCGGCCGGCCAGGCACGCCACGTCCAAGTCTCCGGAGGAGCGCAGGCTGACCCGCACCTGATCGGCAGCGACCTCCTTGAACGCCAGGGCTATCCGGACGCCGGCCACGGACCGCGGGTACTGGATGAAGTCCTCGGCGGCCTCCATGCCGATCCCCGCGCGCGCCAGCGTCGCCCGGGTGATCTCAATCCAGGCCAGGCGCCCATCCGGACTCAGCTGGAGGCCGGCCAGCACGTCGCTCAGCAGCCGCCACTCGCGCGGATCGTGGTTCCAATACAACCCTCGAGCGATCGCCTCCGGGTCGGCCCCGCACGCGATCAGCTCCGCCGCCGTACGGAGGGCCTGGGCGGTCGTATTGGCGTACTGGAAGCCGCCGGTGTCGGTCAGGATCGCCGCGTACAGGTTGGCCGCCACCGCCGGACCGACCGCAAATCCCCCGAGGCGGAGCAGCTGGAAGACCATCTCCCCCGCGGAGGACGCGTCCGGCTCGACCCAGTTCATCCTTCCGAAACGCGTGTTGCCGGCATGGTGGTCCACGTTCAGGATCAGGACGTCGGCCGGCAGCCCCTCCAGAAGGCCTCCCGTGCGCTCCCGATTGCTGGTGTCGAGCACCAGGCAGCAGGCGTAGCCGGCGGGGATGGGTCCTCCCACCACCAGCTGTTCGGCCCCCGGCAAGGCGTCCAGGCCGGGAGGGAGCGGGTCGGCGTTGTACATCGCGGTCCGCTTCCCCGCCTGCCGCAGCGCCAGGCCGGCCGCCAGGGTGGACCCGATCGCATCCCCCTCCGGGGCCACATGGGCCAGGACGGCCACCGAGGGCGCCTGCTGAAGCGCCGCCACGACCTGCTCCAGATCACTCACCCGGCTTCCCCTCGCGGGCCACCTGCTTGAGCAGGGCGGCCAGGTGCAGGCTTTCGTCCACCGATGCGTCCACCTCGAAGCTGAGCTCGGGCGCGTAGCGAAGCCGCAGGCACCGCCCCAGTTGCCCCCGCAGGAATCCCGCGGCGGAGCGCAGCCCGTCCAGCTCTTCGGCACAGCCGGATTGTCCCGGCCGACCCGTGAACAGGATGCGGGCATGCCGCAGGTCGCCACTCACCCGCACGGCGGTGATAGTCACCGCCTGCAGACGGGGATCCTTGACCTCCCGCAGCAGCAGGCGGCTCAACTCCCGGCGAATCAGGTCGCCCACGCGGTCGGCGCGACGATATGACAGCGGCATGGCAACAGAACCTGCGAGGCTCAACGCGGAAACTCGGAACTGGGCGGGAAGGCGCCGCGGATGCCATCGGCGTCCGGGCGCCAGGCTCCGGCGTCCAGGAGAGTCAATGCGCGATCAGATCGATCTCGTAGTCCACCACCAGCACCTCGCCGCTGTCCTCGATCCAGTTGACCACCGTGGAGAGCATGGCGTCGACCAGGCGGGAGTCATTGCTCACGCATGCGATCCCCAGCGTGGCGCGGTCCCACTCGTCCAGGTGATCCACCTCGGCGATCCCCACATTAAACCGGGCCTGGATCCGATCCTTAAGGCTCTTCAGCACCCGCCGCTTGGCCTTCAGCGAACGGCTCTCGGGAATCCGCAGGTCGATTTTACAACTGCCGACCGTCATCGCCGCGAGCCCACTGACCGCCGGCGACGCGCTCCCCCGTCCGGCTCCCCCGGCGCGGCATCCATCCGATCCCCCCTGGTCATTGGGAGTTGGACGTTGGTCATTCCTAGGTGGATGCTGAAAAACTCGCTTTCACTGAGGCTGCTCAAAAAGGCCCAGGTGCAAGGCGCCGCGCGATCCGAGGTGCGAGGCGTACTTAGCGTGTACGTCGCAGCGCCGCGGGAGCGCGGCAACGCCGCAGATGGGACTTTTTCAGCAGCCGGTTAGAGCGTGGGGGCGATCTCCTCCAGCTCGAACACCTCGATGACGTCCCCGACGTGAATGTCGTTGTAATTGGCCAGGCCGATGCCGCATTCCTGACCGCTCTGTACCTCCCGGACATCGTCTTTGAAGCGACGCAGCGAGAGGATCTTCCCCGTGTGGACGACGCGGCCGTCGCGCACCAGGCGGACCGAGGCGTCCCGCGAGACCTTGCCGTCCGCCACGTAGGAGCCGGCGATCGTCCCGACCTTGGAGATGTTGAAGACCTGGCGGATCTCCACCCGTCCCAGCGGCCGCTCCACGTACTGCGGCTCGAGCAGGCCCTCCATGGCCGCCCGCACCTCGTTGATGGCTTCGTAGATCACCGAGTAGAGACGCAGGTCGACCCGCTCCTGCTCGGCCAGCCGCTGGGCCTTGGGCTCCGGCCGAACGTTGAAGCCGACGATGATGGCGTTGCTGGCCGAGGCCAGCATGACATCGCTCTCGGTGACGGCCCCGACGGAGCTGTGAATGACGTTGACCTTGACCTTGTCGGTCCCCAGCCGCTCCAGAGAGTCCTGCAGAGGGGCCACCGACCCCTGCACGTCCCCCTTGAGAATCATGCGCAGCTCCTTGACCTCGCCCCGCTCGATCTGCTGGTGCAGCACGTCCAGAGTGACTCGCGGCTGGGCCGTCATGCTCTCCTGGCGGTGCCGCTCCTGTCGGGCCACGGCGATCTGGCGGGCTTTCCGCTCGTCTCCCACCACCGCGAACGTATCCCCGGCCAGCGGGACGCCGGACAGGCCCAGGATCTCCACGGGGGTCGCCGGGCCGGCCCAGGACAGCTTGCGGCCCTTGTCGTTGACCATGGCCCGGATCCGCCCGTGGTGGAGGCCGGCCACCACGGCGTCTCCCACGCGCACGGTCCCCGTCTGCACCAGGACGGTGGCAACCGGCCCCCGCCCCTTGTCCAGCTCGGCCTCCACGACCACGCCGCGGGCCGGCTTGTCCGGGTTCGCCTTGAACTCTTGGACTTCCGCCAGGACCAGCAGGTTGTCCAGCAGGTTCTGGATCCCCTCGCGGCGCTTGGCGGAGACCGGGACGAAGATCGTGTCGCCGCCCCATTCCTCCGGCACCAGCCCGTACTCTGTCAGCTGCTGCTTGATGCGATTCGGGTCGGCGTTGGGCTTGTCGATCTTGTTGATCGCCACCAGGATCGGCACCTTGGCGTCTTTGGCATGGTTGATGGCCTCGATGGTCTGCGGCATGACGCCGTCATCCGCCGCCACCACCAGGACCACGATGTCCGTGGCCTGGGCCCCGCGGGCCCGCATGGCCGTAAAGGCCTCGTGGCCGGGGGTGTCCAGGAAGACCACCCGATCCACCGCGTGCCCCGGGACCTCCACCTCGTAGGCACCGATGTGCTGGGTGATGCCCCCGGCCTCGGTCGCGATGACGTCGGTGTGGCGGATGGCGTCGAGGAGCGAGGTCTTCCCGTGATCCACGTGCCCCATGACCGTGACGACCGGAGCCCGCGGGCGCAGCAGGGCCGGCTCGTCGACCTCCCCCGTCTCCTCCACCACCTCGCCCGGCGCCGCCAGCTCCACGCTGTAGCCGAACTGCTGGGCCACTTTGGTGATGGTCTCCGCGTCGAGCGATGTGTTGATCGTCGCCAGGATTCCCAGCTTGATCAACCGCTTGATCACATCGCTGGTGGTGGCCGACATCTTTTCGGCCAATTCCTTGGGGCTCATCCCCTCGCCCATCTTCAGCACTTTGGGGACCGGCGGAGCCGGCGGCGGCGCCTCCGGCCGGGAGACCGCCGCCGGCGCGGCTCCGCGGGCGGATGGCCGCGGCGGCCGCGGGGGCGGAAGCGGCTCCGGCTCGGCTGCCGGGGCAAAGGCCGGGGGGGCCGGGGATTCCAGCGCGGCGAGGTCCGACGCCGGAGCCTCGGCCACCACCGGACGGGGGGGCTCCACCGCCGGGCGGGGCGGGCTCACATGCGGCCGCGGCCTCTCCTCTGCGGGCGGGGCCGGTCGCGGTCCGGGCCTCGGCACGGGTCGACGGACGGGAGGCGGGACTTCGAGGGCTGGGGCCTTCGGCTTGGGCGGGGCCTCGCCCGCCGGCGGCGCGGCCGGGACCGCCCGCCCCGCCGCCGGCTCTGTCTTGGGCGGCGCCGGCGGAGCGATCGCCTCGGAAGGCTTCGGCAGCTCTTCGGGGGCGCGTTCCTCCGCTCCCGGCGCCGGCGGCGGGACCGGGGGTGCCGCCACCTCCGCAGGTGGAGCCTGGACGACGATCTCTTCGACTGGTGCGACGGCCTCAGGCTCCACAGGGGCGGCATGCGCCACCGTTGCGGCATCGATGGTGATGACGAGCGGCTTCACCGGCGATGCGTCCTCTCCCCGCTTCCGGGGTGCGCGAGGCTTCGGCTCCTTCTTGACCTCTTCCTCCTCGACGGGCTTGGCCTTGGTTTTCCGTTTGGGAGCCGCCTCGGAGGTCTTGGCGGCGGGTGCAGCGGCGGCTGTTCGGCTGCGGGTGCTGCGGCGGGTCGGGGGCTTCACCGGCATCCCGCTCCCCGGCCGGATCGTCCGCGCGGGGATGCGCGCCACCGGTTGAGACAGGATCCCGCGGGCGAACTCCTCGTCCACCGAGGTGCTGAACGTCGCCGCCTCCACCCCGGCCGCCTGGAGGCGCTCTAGGACTTCCTTGGTGGTGAGGCGAAAGGTCGTTGCCAAATCGTACACCCGAACCATTCCCACGCTCTACTCCTCCACCCCCGCCTTGCGGTCAGACGCAGCCATCCAGAACGATCCCCCGCCGGCGAGCCTCTCCGGCCACGGCCTTCCGCAGCTCGTCCCGATCCACGCCGAGCAGCGTTCGCCGCAGCGCCCGCGGAAAGCCCCGGCCCTGCAGCGCTAGGGCCAGGCACCGGAGCGACGGACAGAGATACGCTCCCCGACCGCGCGCCGACCGAACCGCCACAACCAACCGTCCGTCCGCCTCCGCCACGAAACGGATCAACTGCCGCTGCTCCGCGATCCGCCGGCAGGCCACACAGGTTCGCAGGGGCGCCGACCGTCCGGCGCGGCTCCGGGCGCTGTCCGCCCGCTCGGGGCAGCTCATTCGGCCGCGGTATCGGCCATCTCGGCCGGCGGCTCGGTCTCCGCAGGAGCGGGCAGCGGCCGGGCGGGAGCGTCCCCCGCGCCCGCCAGCGCCTCCTGGGCCGCTTGCAGGATCCGCTCGGCACTCTTGGCGCCGATCCCCTCCACCACCTGCAGCTCGTCCGGCGTCGCCGCCGCCAGGGCCGCCAGGCTGCCGTACCCGGCCGCCACCAGGCGTCCGGCCAGCTTCTCCCCGATGCCGGGCAGCGCCGTAAACTGCTCCAACGGATCCGCCTCGCTCGGGGGAGCTTCCGCCGGACGCTCCTCCCCGCCCATCAGCCCGGACAGGGCGGCTTCCGCCTCGCGCTGGAGCTCGGCGGTGCTCTTGATGTCCACCTTCCAGCCGACCAGCTTGGCCGCCAGTCGGGCATTCTGACCCCGCTTGCCGATGGCCAGGGACAGTTGATCGTCCGCCACCACCACCTGCAGGGTATGCGTCTCGCTATCGACCGTGACGTGCTGCACTTCGGCGGGTGCCAGCGCCGCCTTCACGAAGGTGCCGGGATCCTCCCGCCAGGGAATGATATCGATCTTCTCCCCCTGCAGCTCCCGCACAATCGACTGCACGCGCGCGCCCCGATAGCCGACGCAGGCCCCCACGGGATCCACGTTGGCATCCTTGGAGACGACGGCGATCTTCGCCCGCTCGCCCGCCTCCCGCGCCGCCGCCCGGACCTCGACGATCCCCTCGTAGATCTCCGGCACCTCCAGATCGAAGAGGCGCTTGAGGAAGCCGGGATGGGTCCGGGAGACGACGATCTGTGACCCCTTGGAGGTCTTCTTCACATCCAGGATGTAGGCGCGCACCCGGTCCCCCACCCGGAACTCTTCCCGAGGCAGCTGCTCGCGCACGGGAAGGATGGCCTCGGCCTTGCCGATGTTGAGGATGGCATTGCCCTTGATGACGCGCTGCACCACGCCGTGGACCAGCTCCCCTTCCTTTTCCTTGAAAGTCTGGAAGACCGAGTCCCGCTCCGCCTCGCGCACCCGCTGGATGATGACCTGCTTGGCCGTCTGGGCCGCGATCCGCCCGAAGCTCTGCGCGTTGACCGGCACCGGGGTCTTCACCTCGTCCCCGATGTGGGCCTCCGGGTTGATGGCCCGGGCCTCCTCGAGACTGACCTCGATCTTGGAGTTGGTCGGGCTCTCGACAACCTTGTGGACAGCGTAGAGCATGAACTGCCCCGACTTGGAGTCGAAGTCCACCCGCAAGTCCAGGGCGGCCTGCGCCACAGGCAGGCTTTTGCGGGAGGCCGACAGGATCGCGGCACCCACCGCCTCGATGAGGACCCCCTTATCAATCCCCTTCTCCCGCCCGATTTGATCGATGACCTGCATCAGGTCCATGCCATGCCCTCCGTCCAGTCCCGGGAGCTCGCAGCCTGCCGCAGCCTCCGAGCCCTGCTCCCCCGCAAGCCGCAGCCGCGGCGGCCGGCGAACGAGGTCGACGACCTTAGAATTCCGGTTGGAGCCGCGCTTTCAGGATGAGCTCGCGTGGGATGGCCGCGCGGCGGCCGTCGGGCAACGCCACAAGGACGCGCTCGCCTTCCAGGCCGACCAGGCGTCCGCGAAAGTTCCGCTGCCCTTCCACCGCTTCGCGGGTCGTCACCTTGACCTCGCGGCCGGCGAAGCGCACGAAGTCCGCGCCCCTGGTCAGCGGCCGATCCAGCCCCGGAGAGGAGACCTCCAGGTGGTAGGGGTGGTCGATGAGGTCTTCAACGTCCAGATGATCCCCCAATTCTTCGCTCACCCGCTGGCAATCACCCAGGGTCACCCCGCCGGGCTTATCCAGGTAGAGACGGAGCACCCATCCCTGCGCCTCGCGCCGGAATTCGACATCCACCAGCTCCATCCCCTGGTCGATCAGGATGGCTTCCGCCAGGGCCCGAATCCGCCCCAGGAGATCCCCGCCCTGCCGGGTGCTGCCCGTCTTTCCGGGTGCTTGCATGCCGGCCTCTGTATCCCTCGAAAAACAAAGAGCGGGCGAGCGCCCACTCCTTGCGAAATCTAGCACGCCACCGGCTGTCCGCGCAAGGGAAAAATGGCCGCCCCTACTCCTCTTCCTCTTCCTCCGGCCGCTTGGCTTCCGCGATCAGCTTCTCCTGAGTCTGACCTGGAACCTCCTCGTAGTGGCTGAACTCCATGCTGTAGTCCCCCCGATCGCCGGTGATGGACCGCAGCCGGGAATCGTACTCCAGCATCTCCGCCAGGGGGACGTTGGCCCGCACCACCTGGTTGCGGCCCTTGGCCTCGATGCCCAGGACGCGGCCCCGCTTGCTGTTCAGGTCTCCCACGATGTCCCCCATGCAGTCCGCCGGCGCCACCACGTCGACGGTCATGATGGGCTCGAGCAGGGTGGGCTTGGCCTGCATCACGGCCTTGCGGAAGGCCAGCCGTCCGGCCAGTTTGAAGGCCAGCTCGGACGAGTCCACGGGGTGGGTGGAGCCGTCGTACAGGATCACCCTCATGTCCACGACCTGGTAGCCCGCCACCGGCCCGCGCTCCATGGCCTCCACGACCCCCTTCTCCACCGCCGGGATGAAGTTCCGGGGAATGGCGCCTCCCACGACCTGGTTGGCGAACTCGAAGCCGCCCCCCCGCGGCAGCGGCTCCATGTGAATCCAGCAGTCGCCGAACTGGCCCCGCCCCCCGGTCTGCTTCTTGTGGCGCCCCTGGACCTCGCGCGCCTTGCCCTTGATGGTCTCCTTGTAGGGAACCCGGGGCGTCTTCAGGGTCACGTCCACGCCGAACTTCCGCTTCATCCGTTCGGTGAGGATCTCCACGTGGGCCCGCCCCATGCCCGAGACCACCGTCTCCTTGGTCTGCGGATCGTAGCGGAACTGGATGCAGGGATCCTCCTCGCGCAGGCGGGCGAAGGCCGCACTCATCTTGTCCTCGTCCCCCTTGGCCTTGGGCTCCACCGCAAAGGAGATGACGGGGGCCGGGATGGGAATCTCCGGGAGTCGGATGGGCGACTTTTCGTCGCACAGGGTATCGCCCGTTCCCGTCTCCTTGAGCTTCACCACCGCCCCCATGTCCCCCGCGGCCAGGGCCGCCACGGGCGTCTGCTGTTTGCCGCGCAAGAGCAGAAGCTGCCCGATCCGCTCCTTGACGGCTTTGGTGGAGTTCAGGACCGACGAGTCCGAGCTGAGCGTGCCCGAGTAGACGCGGAACATGGTCACCTTCCCGGCATACGGGTCTGCGACCGTCTTGAAGACCAGGGCCGCCAGGGGCTCATCGGTTTTTGGCTCGCGCCGGATCGTCCCGTTGCCCTTGGGATCCACCCCTTCCACGGCGGGCCGCTCCAGCGGGGATGGGAAAGCCTCCGCCAGGAAATCCAGCAGGGGGGCGACGGCGATGTTGCGGGCGGGCGCACCGCAGAGGACGGGGAAGAGCTTCTGCTCCCGCGTCGCGCGGACCAGCCCATCCCGCACCTCCTCCTCGGATAGCTCGCCGGTTTCCAGGTATTTCTCCAGCAGGCGGTCATCCGCCTCGGCGATCGCCTCGACCAGGGCCGCCCGGTGGGTTTCCGCCATCGCCTTGGCCGCCTGGGGGATTTCCTCCTCGCTGGCCTTGCCCGAGCCGTCGGCGGCGAACTGCACCGCCCGCATCCGGACCAGATCCACGACGCCGACAAAGGCGGCCTCCTGGCCGATGGGGATCTGCACCGGGACGGCATTGGCGGCCAGGTTCTTCCGGACGTCTTCCAGCGCCCGGGCGAAGTCGGCTCGCTCCCGGTCCATCTTGGACAGGTAGATGGCGCGGGGAAGTTCCCCCGCCGCGGCATAGCTCCAGACCTTCTCGGTCTGGACCTTGACCCCGTCGGTGGCCCCCACGACCACTACGGCCCCGTCGACCACCCGCAAGGCGCTGCGGGCGTCTCCCAGGAAAACCGCAAAGCCGGGGGTGTCCACCAGATTGAATTTATAGCCCTTCCACTCACACCACGCCAGCGAGGCGCTGATACTGATCTGCCGCCGGATCTCGTCGTCGTCGAAGTCCATGGTGGTGGCGCCGTCTTCCACGCGGCCCAGGCGCGGGATCGCACCGGCGCAGAAGAGCATGGCCTCGGCCAGGGTCGTCTTGCCGGCGCTGCCGTGGGCCACGAAGGCAACATTGCGGATTTTCGCCACTTCGGGTTGCTTCATCTCTCCCCTCGTACATGTCTCGAAGAGTTGGCGAGAAGAAACGGATGGGGACGTGCCCCCCTACCCTGTCACGGCCCGTCCCCGCTGGCGGTGTCGATCTCTTGTTAGGTAGCACAGAGGCGCCGGCGCGCGCAAGGGAAAACTCGGCACGCGCCTCTTTCCCCCGATTCCCCAGAACGTCCTCAGACACCCGGCGCCCCCTGCCTTTCCCCTCTCCCTGTCTCCCGCAACGCCGGCAGGATCGAGCCGCCCTCCGGCAGGACCGCAACGGACGCCGATCGCCCCAGGGCGGCCCGGGCCGCCTCCACGGCCCGGTCCAGGCTGGGGAACGGATGGAAGCCGAGCCGTCGCGCGAAATCGGAGGGCAGCGCCGAGACCAGGTAGACGTCCGCCTGGGTCATGGCCATCGCCACGGCCGCCGCCTTGTGGCCGCCGAGGACGAACTCCCGGCGGATGCGCGCCAGGATCGCCTCCGGCCCGCCCGGGTCCTGCATCCAGGCTTCGAAGGTGCGCTCCCCCAGCCCCTCGCGACATTCCGCCACCAGGAGGAGAATGCCTCCGCGCCGGACGATGTGCCGCGCGTTGTCCAGAGCCTTTTGCGCCTGGTAGAGATTGATGTCCTTCGGGTACCCCCCGGCGCTCACCACCACCAGGTCCACGGGATGGTCCACCACGGCCCGGCCGTAGGCGTCGACGGCGGCGCAGCCGGCCCGGTGGGCCAGGCGGGGATGCCCGGCCACCGCCTTCAGGATCCGCTTGTCATCGTCCAGAACCACGTTCATGATGAAGTCGGCCCGCACCAGCGCCCCGGCCTCTTCCAGATCCTCCCGGACGGGGTTTCCCTCCAGCCGCCCGGCCGCCGCTCCTGCCTCGGTCATGCGGCGGTGGTTCTGCTGGATGGTGGCGGCCGTACAGACCCCCGGGACGAGCGCCTTGACCCCGCCGCTGTACCCGGCGAAGTAGTGGTATTCGATCACCCCCAGGCAGATCCGCAAGTCTGCCTCCAGGACGGGCCGGAAGACCTCCACCGGCGTTCCGCCCGCCGTGACGCCGATTCGCGCGCAGTCCGCCGGGTTCGAATCCATGCAGCGCACCCGGCGGTGCACCGCCTCCCCCACCAGGCCCCGCCGCTCGGCCGCCGTGTGCGGGCGGTGGATGCCGAGGCCGAACACCACAGTCACGTCGCCGTCGGCAACCCCCGCCTGCCGCAGCTCGTCCAGCACAGGGGGAAGCAGACGCGCCGAGGGGCAGGGACGGGTGATGTCGGCCGTCACGATGACCACGCGCCGTCCCGCCGCGGCGAGGTCCGCCAGGCGGGAGGTCCCGACGGGCGCCGCCAGGGCCGCGCGGATGCTCCGGTCTTCGTCGGGAGGCTCGGCGCTGCGGCGCGCGCGCAGGACGCAGACGCGCGGATCCCACTCCGGAAGCTTCAGGAGCTCCGTGGCATGGCCGTACTTGAGCGGGATCTCCATGCGGGCTTCCTCCGGACCGCCGCCCCCCGAAAAGAGAAACGCCCTCCCGCGATCCTCCGCGAGAGGGCGCACGCCTATCGTCCCATGCGGAAGGAGGGATTACCCCTCGGCACCGACCGCGGGCGCGGACTCCGTTGCGCTGGGCCGCTTGGTGCGGCGGCGCCGGCGGCGCCGGCCGCTCTTGGCCGGCTCGCCCTCGGCGGGCTGCTCCTTCTTGCCCTTGGCTTTCCCCTTGGCCTCCGGCGCGGCTTCAGATCCCAGGAACTCGATGGCCGCCAGCGGGGCCCCGTCCCCCATCCGGTAGTCCAGCTTGGTGATGCGGGTATAGCCGCCGTTCCGCTCGCGGAAGCGGCCGCCGAATGTGTCGAACAGCTTCTTCAAGGCCTTGTCATCGTTAAGCACCTCCGCCGCCTGTCGCCGGGCGTGGAGGTCCTCGCGCTTGGCCAGGGTGACCATCTTCTCGGCCACGCTGCGCAGCTCCTTGGCCTTGGCTGCCGTTGTAATGATCTTTTCGTATAGGACCAGGGACGTCACCAGGTTTCGCATCATCATCTCCCGGTGCGCGGTGGTCCGACCGAGCTTCCGTCCTGCACGCCTGTGCCGCATTGCCGTTAGTCTCCCCGGGGGTGCGTGCCGAGCAGGGGCGCTAGGCCTTAGCCGCCTTCCGCTTGGCGGCCTCGCCGATGGGCACACCCTCCAGCTTCATGCCCAGGCTCAATCCCATGCCCGCCAGGATCTCCTTGATTTCGTTGAGCGATTTCCGGCCGAAATTCTTGGTCTTGAGCATCTCGGCCTCGGTCTTCTCCACCAGCTCGTAGATGTAGCGGATGCTTGAGTTCTTCAGGCAGTTGGCCGATCGAACCGACAGCTCCAGCTCCTCCACCGGGCGGGCGAGGTTCTCCAGCATCCGTTCCTTGGCTTCGTCCACCACCAGCTCTTCCTCTTCCGGCTCTTCCTCGAAGTTGATGAAGATGCTGAGATGGTCCTTCAGGATCTTGGCGGCGTAGGCGACGGCGTCCTGCGGCAGCACGGAGCCGTCCGTCCAGACCTCCAGGACCAGCTTGTTGTAGTCGGTGGCCTGGCCGACGCGCGTGTCCTCCACCAGGAAGTTGACCCGCTTGATGGGGGAGAACATGCTGTCGATGGGGATGACGTCCACTGGCATCCCCTCCCGCTTGTTCCGCTCCGCGGGGACGTACCCGCGGCCGTGGCGGATCTCCACCTCCATGTCCAGCTTGCCGTCCTTGTCCAGCCGGCACAGGGGGAGATCCGGCGTGAGGATCTCCACGTCCGAGTCGGGGGTGAACTGCGCGGCGCGCACCTCCCCCTCCCCGGCGGCCTTCAGCGCGAGGGTCTTGGGGTGATCTGCCGAGAGCTTCAGCCGAAGCTGCTTCAGGTTCAGGATGATGTCGGTGACGTCCTCTTCGACACCCGGGACGGAGGAAAACTCGTGCAGCACCCCGGCGATCCGGACGGAGGTGATGGCCGCCCCCTCGATGGACGACAGCAGCACCCGCCGCAGCGCGTTCCCCAGGGTCAACCCAAAGCCGCGCTCCAGCGGCTCCGCGACAAATTTCCCGTACGTACTGGTCAGGGTCTCCAGCTCGCACTCCAGTCGCTTGGGCTTCTGGAATCCCTTGAACTTCTGCATGCTCAGCCTCTCTGTCGCCCCCTCACTTCGAATACAGGGCGACCACCAGTTGCTCCTGGACCGGGATGGCCATCTCCTCCTTGCTCGGCAGGCTGCGGACCGTGCCTTTGAAGTTGGCGGCCTCCAGCTCCAGCCAGGAGGGCACCCGACGCTTCTTGGCGCCCTCGAGGGCCGTGGCGATCTCGGCCAACTCCCGGCTCGCCTGCTGCACCTCGATGACATCGCCGGCGCGAACCAAATAGGAAGGAATCGTGACCCGGCGCCCGTTCACCCGGAAGTGGCCGTGGGTGACCAGGACTCGCGCCTGCGCCCGCGAGGCCGCGAAGCCGAGCCGGTGCACCACGTTGTCGAGCCGCTGCTCCAGCAGGCGCACCAGGTTCTCCCCGGTGACCCCCTTTTGCCGTTCGGCCATCTCGAAATACGTTCGGAATTGGGCCTCCAGAACGCCGTAGATCCGCTTCATCTTCTGCTTCTCGCGAAGCTGGAGCCCGTAATCGGAATGTTTGGACCGCCGCTGCCCGTGCTCGCCGGGGGGGTAGTTCCGCTTCTCGACGGCGCACTTCTGCGTATAGCACCGGTCGCCCTTGAGAAAGAGCTTAGTTCCTTCGCGCCGGCAGAGCTTGCAAACCGAATCGGTATACCGTGCCACGGACACACTCCTTGTGTTCCCGTCCTGCGGTGTGGCCGCGTTGCGGTCGTGCGACCGCGGCACGCCCCACGGCAGGACTGCAGCACCGTGTTAGACGCGTCGCCGCTTGCGGGGTCGGCAGCCGTTATGCGGGATGGGGGTCACGTCCTTGATCGCCGTGATCTCGAGTCCGGCCGCTTGGAGCGAGCGGATGGCCGCCTCGCGCCCGGCGCCGGGGCCCTTGACGTACACCTTGACCTCTTTCATCCCCTGCCCGATCGCCTTCTGGGCGGCGCTCTCCGCCGCCATCTGCGCGGCAAAGGGAGTACTCTTGCGCGAGCCCTTAAACCCCACGCTGCCGGCACTGGCCCAGGTGACCACGTTGCCCGTCCCGTCCGTGATGGTCACGATGGTGTTGTTGAAGGTCGCCTGGATGCAGGCAAGCCCATGCGTGACCCCCCGCCCCTCCTTCTTGCTGGGGCGAACGGGACCCGGGCGCTTCGCTGGTGTCGCCATCTGCTCCTCCGTTCACTGACCCGTGATCGCCGACCGGATCCCAATGCCTTCTGAGGATCCATTGGCTATTGTTCTCGCTCGGTCCTAGGCCTTGCCTGTGGGGGCGGCGGCCTTGGCCCGCTTCACACCCACGGTGCGGCGGGGGCCCTTGCGGGTCCGGGCGTTGGTGCTGGTCCGCTGCCCCCGGACGGGCAATCCTCGGCGGTGCCGGAGGCCGCGGTAACAGCCGATGTCCATCAGGCGCTTGACATCCATGGCGATCTGCCGCTTGAGATCCCCCTCGACCCGATGCCCGCCCTCGATGACGCGGCGCAGCTTGTTCACCTGGTCCTCGGTGAGGTCTTTCACCCGGACGTCCGGGCTCACCTCGGCCTCCCGCAGAATCTTCTGTGACGCGGAGCGCCCGATCCCGAAGATGTACGTCAGCGCGACCTCCAGCCGCTTCTCCCGGGGCAGATCAACGCCCGCAATTCTGGCCACCGAAACCTCCTTAGCCCGGATACTTCACGAGAGGGCTTGTGAATGCTCCGGACCGAATGACCAAGGGCCAATTTCGCAAATCCCAATGGCGGTATCGAGTCCCACGCGCTGTCACGGTGTGGCTTCCCGGTGCGTGCCCTGTGTGGCCATTCCGCCTGCGGCGGATTGGGATCTGGTCATTCGCCCGACTCCTATCCCTGGCGCTGCTTGTGCTTCGGATTCTCGCACAGGATGCGGAGCACCCCCTTGCGCTTGACCACCTTGCACTTCTCGCACATCGGCTTGACCGACGCCCGTACTTTCATCGGCTCTCCCGTTCGCCCCGCCCGGCGCGGGCGGCCTCATTTATATCGGTAGATGATCCGTCCCCGGGTCAGATCGTAGGGGGACAGCTCCACGATCACCTTGTCGCCCGGCAAGATGCGGATGAAATGCATCCGCATCTTGCCCGAGATGTGGGCCAGCACCCGGTGTCCCGTCTCCAGTTCGACCCGGAACATGGCGTTGGGGAGCGGTTCCACGACCGTCCCTTCGACTTCGATGGCCTCTTCCTTGGCCATAAATATCGGCTTCCTTCTCCCCCGGGGGACCGGAGCCTCAGGTCCCGTCCTCGTTCAGCCTGGTCAGCACTTCCGTTCCGTTCTCGGTGATGGCCACCGTATGCTCAAAGTGCGCCGACAGCGAGCCGTCCGCGGTCACCGCCGTCCACCGGTCCTCCAGCACACGCACATCCGCCCCCCCCGCATTCACCATGGGCTCGATGGCCAGGACCATCCCCGGCTTCAGCACCGGACCGCGGCCCTGTCCTGGCTCCACGAAGTTCGGGATCTGCGGCGCCTCGTGGAGCGCCTTGCCGATCCCGTGGCCCACGAAAATGCGCACCACCGAGAAGCCGTTGCCCTCCGCGTGGGCCTGGACCGCCTGGGAGACATCCGCCAGGCGCGCCCCGTTCCGGGCGGCGGCCACGGCCCGGTCCAGGCACTCCCGCGTCACCCGGAGCAGCCGCGCCGCCTCGGCCGGAATCTCCCCCACCGGCAGCGTGACCGCCGCGTCCCCGTAGTACCCGTCCACGATCGCTCCCATGTCCAGGCTGAGGATATCCCCCTCGCGCAGCAGCCGCCCGGACGGGAGTCCGTGCACGACGGCTTCGTTGACCGACGCGCACAGCGTGAACGGGTAATCGCGGTATCCTTTGAACGCCGGCCTGGCCCCCTGGGCCCGCAGGTAGCTCTCGGCGAACCGATCCAGCTCCAGGGTGGTGACCCCGGGCCGAACCCGGCGCGCCAACTCGACCAGCGCGCGGGCCACCAGCCGGTTACTCCGGCGCAGGATCTCCAGCTCCCAGGGCGCCTTCAGAACAATCCGATCATGCATGATTCAGGGCGTGAAGGATCCGCTGGAAGATATCGCCGATCTCCCCGGTCCCCGCCACGCGTCGGACCACGCCCCTCCCCTCGTAGAATGCGATCAGGGGCGACGTCTCCGCCGCGTAGACCTGGAGCCGCCGCCGGACCGTCTCCTCGCGATCGTCGTCCCGCTGGTAGGTCGGCCCCTCGCAGGCATCGCAGCTGCCTTCGACGCGGGTGGGGCGGAAGCGCACATGGTACATGGCCGCGCACTGCCGGCAGGTCCGCCGCCCCGCGATGCGCTGTACCACCTCTTCGGCCGGCGCCTCCAGGACCACCACCCGGTCCAGCGGAGTGCGCAGCGCCTGCAACAGTGCCTGCAGCGCCTCGGCCTGCGGCACGGTCCGGGGATAGCCGTCCAGGATGTATCCGCCGGCACAGTCCGGCTGCCGCACCCGCTCGCGCACCAATCCGACGATCACGTCGTCGGGAACCAGCTCCCCGCGGTCCATGAACTGCTTGGCCTCGCGCCCCAGCACCGTCCCCGCCGCGACCGCGGCCCGCAGCATGTCCCCCGTGGAGATCTGCGGGATGCCGAGATGCTCGGCCAGCTTCTTGGCCTGTGTTCCCTTCCCCGCTCCCGGAGGGCCCAGAATGAGCAACCGCATCGTCGATCGGCTCTGTTCTTCCACGCCCGCTTCCCGGTTGAGGCGCATGGCTAGGCCAGACGCCCGCGCGCCTTGGCCTTCTTCAGGAATCCCTCGTAGTGCCGCATCAGGAGATGCGACTCCACCTGCTGCACCGTATCCAGCGCCACCCCCACCACGATCAGCAAGGAGGTCCCGCCGAAGTAGAACGGGACATTCAGGTGGGTGATGAGGACCTCGGGCAGGATCGAGATGGCGGCCAGGTACAGCGCCCCCACCAGGGTGACCCGGTCCAGCACGCGCTCGATGAACTCGGCGGTCTTGCTGCCGGGGCGGATGCCCGGAATGTAGCCTCCGTACTTTTTCATGTTGTCCGCTACGTCGGCCGGGTTGAAGATGATGGCGGTGTAGAAGTAGGTGAAGAAGATGATGGAGACGCCGTAGATCGTCGTATAGGGCAGGCTCCCGAACTGAAGCCAGGACGCCACCCACTGCGCCCACGGGTGGCGGATGAACTGGGCGATGGTCGCCGGGAAGGCGATGATGGAGGCGGCGAAGATCACCGGGATGACGCCGGCGGTGTTCACCCGCACCGGGATGTGCGTGCTCTGGCCCCCGTACACCCGCCGCCCGACCACCCGCTTCGCGTACTGGACCGGGACCTTGCGCTGCCCCAGGGTCATGACGATGACCCCGGCCACCACCACCACCATAACCGCCAGCAGCAGCAGGAACACCAGCGGGTTCATCTCCCCCTGCGTGATCAGGGTGAACGAGGCCACGATGGCCTCGGGCATCCGGACGATGATGCCGGCAAAGATCAGGAGGGAGATCCCGTTGCCGATCCCCCGCTCACTGATCTGCTCGCCCAGCCACATCAGGAAGATGGTGCCGGCCGTGAGGGTGATGGTGGTCATGATGCGGAAGGACCAGCCGGGGCTCGGGACCACCATGGCCCCCCGGATCTGCATGCTCTCCAGCCCGACTGCGATGCCCAGGGCCTGGATGGCCGCCAGCCCGACCGTACCGTAGCGGGTGTACTGGGTGATCTTCTTGTGGCCCTGCTCCCCCTCTTTCTGCAGCCGCTCCAGCGCAGGGACGACCACCGCGAGGAGCTGCAGGATGATGGAGGCCGAGATGTAGGGCATGATGCCCAGCGCGAAGACCGACAGCCGCCGCAGCGCCCCGCCCGAGAACAGATCGAAGAAGCCGAGGAGATTCCCCGCCTGTCCCTGGAAGAACTGGGCCAGCGCATGGGTGTCGATCCCGGGGGTGGGGATGTGGGCCCCGATGCGGTACACGATGAGGAGCCCGCACGTGAACAGGATGCGGCGCTTCAGCTCGGGAACCCGGAAGATGTTCCGAATCGCTTCAATCACGACGCGATGACCTCGACGCGACCCCCCGCCGCGCGGATCTTCTCCGCCGCCCCCTTCGAGAATCGATGGGCGGAGACCGTGAGCGGCTTCTCCAGGCGCCCCTTCCCCAGGATCTTCACCAGCTCGACCGCGGCAGGGACCAGGCCCGCCTCGCGCAGCGTATCCGGGGTCACCACCGCTCCGGCGGCGAAGCGCTCGAGCGCCTGCACGTTCAGGATCGCGCACTCCTGGCGAAAGATATTGACAAACCCGCGCTTGGGGACCCGGCGGTGCAGGGGGAGCTGGCCCCCCTCGAACCACGGGTGGCTGCTGCCGCCCGCCCGGGCCTTCTGTCCCTTCTCGCCACGGGTCGAAGTCTGTCCATGGCCGGAGCCGGGTCCGCGACCCACCAGCTTGCGGCGCCGGCGGGACCCCGCCGGCGGCTTCAATTCATGCAGTTTCATCCCCGTCCATCTCCTGCCGCGGCCTCCACCTCGACGAGGTGGATGACCTTGGACACCATCCCGCGGATGGCGGGCTCATCCGATCGGAGCACACTGGCGTTGATCCGGCGCAACCCCAGCCCCCGCAGCACCTGCCGCTGGCGGGGGGTCGAGCCGATGGGGCTGCGGCGGAGCGTGATCCGCAGCATACCGCTCATGCCCGGCCTCCCTCGGTGGCATCGACGGCCGGCACCCCGGTCGCGGCTGCCTCCGTGCCGCGGACCCGCGCGACATCGCCGACGGATCGCAGGTGTCGGAGCCCCTCCATCGTCGCCTTGACGACGTTATGGGGATTGTCCGATCCGAGGGATTTGGCGAGGATGTCCCGCACCCCGACCACCTCCAGGACCGCGCGCGCCGCGCCGCCCGCCACCAGTCCGGTACCCGTCGAGGCGGGCTTCAGCAGCACGCGTCCGGCGCCGAACACCCCCAGCACCTCGTGGGGGATCGTGCTGTTGCGGAGCACCACCCGCACCAGGTGCTTCTTGGCCTCCTCGATCCCCTTCCGGATGGCCTCGGGCACCTCGTTGGCCTTCCCCAGGCCCATGCCGACGTGCCCGTCCTGGTCCCCCACCACAACCAGGGCGCTGAAGCTGAACCGCCGCCCGCCCTTGACGACCTTGGCGACCCGGTTGATGTGGACCACCCGCTCCACCAGGCGCAGCCCGTCGGGATTGATACGCTGGACCGTCCGTGGGGCACCCATCAGAATTTCAACCCCCTATCTCGGGCCGCGGCCGCCAGGGCGCTGATGCGTCCGTGAAACGGATATCCGCCCCGATCGAACACCACGGTCTGAATCTGCGCCGCCAGAGCCCGTTCCGCCACCAGGGCCCCCACGGCTTTGGCGGCCTCCGTCTTCTTCATCCGCTCGCCCGATGCGGCCAGCTCCTTGCTGCGCGTGGAGACGGCCAGGAGCGTCCGCCCCCCGTCGTCATCGATGAGCTGGGCGTAGATGTGTCGGAGGCTTCTGAAGACGCAGAGCCGGGGTCGCTCCGCCGTCCCCCGCACCACCCGACGCACCCGCCGATGCCTGCGCGCCCGCGCCTCGCGTTTCTCTTGAACCCGTGTCACCTGCGCGTCCTCTTCCGATCGGATCCCGACGCACCCGCCGCCGCGGGAGGCTTACTTCGCCCCCGTCTTGCCGGCCTTGCGCCGGATCCGCTCGTCCACGTACTTGACGCCTTTGCCTTTGTACGGCTCCGGCGGCCGGAAGCTCCGGATCTTGGCCGCCACCGCACCCACCTGCTGCTTGTCGATCCCGCTGATCGTGATCTGCGTCTGGTCTTTGACCTCCACCCGGATCCCCTTGGGAATGGGAAAGAGGATCGGGTGGGAGAACCCCAGGGACAGGTTCAGGTTCTCCCCCAGCAGGGAGGCCCGGTAGCCGACCCCCACCAGCTCCAGGCGCCGCTCGAAGCCGTGCACCACGCCGTGCACCATGTTGAAGATCAGGCTGCGGGTCAGGCCGTGCAGCGCCTTGTGGAACTTCTCATCCGACGGCCGCGCGCACAGAATCCGACCATCCTTGACCTGCACCTGCATCTTGGGATGCACCTCCAGGCGCAGACTGCCCTTCGGCCCGTGCACCGCGACGGTGCGGTCGTTCACCTCCACCTTCACGGAACTCGGAATGGGGATGGGAAGCTTACCGATGCGTGACATACCCTTTGCGCTCCCGAGCGTCAGAACCCCCGACGCGTCCGCCCCGGACGGACGCCCGCTCTGTCGGGGTTCCGCCACCAGCTACCAGACGTAACACAATACCTCGCCGCCCAGCGACCGCTCGCGCGCCGCCTTGCCGGTCATGACCCCCTGCGAGGTGGTCATGATCGACACCCCCATGCCGCCGTACACCGTGGAGATCTGGGAGGCCTTGCGGTACACGCGCAACCCCGGGCGGCTGGCTCGCCGGATGCCCTGAATGACCCGCTCGTTGCCCGGGCCGAACTTGAGGTAGATCCGGAGGATGCCCTGCTTCTTGTCATCCAAGAGCCGGTAGGCCCGGATGAACCCCTCCGCCTTGAGGACCTTGGCCAGCTCCACCTTCAGGCGGGAGGCCGGAATATCCACGCGCTCCAGCAGACCTTGGTTGGCATTCCGGACCCGCGTCAACATGTCCGCGATCGGATCGGTCATTGACATTCGCCACTCCAGCGCTCGCAAAAAAGGCCCGCCGCTTCCCGGGCCCCGGCCGGGACTACCACGACGCCTTGATGACTCCCGGAATCTCGCCGCGCAGCGCCAGCGCGCGGAAGCAGACGCGGCACATCTGGAACTTCCGCATGTAGCCGCGGGGCCGCCCGCAGATCCGGCACCGGTGATACCTGCGGACTCCGAAGCGCGGGGCCCGCTGCTGCTTCTGGATCAGGCACGTCTTGGCCATGGTCTCTCCCGCTCACTTGCGGAATGGGAAGCCGAAGAGGCCCAGCAGGGCCCGCGCCTCCTCATCCGTCCTGGCCGAGGTCTCCACGCACACATCCATGCCTCGGGTCATGTCCACCTTGTCGTAGCGGATCTCCGGGAAGATGAGCTGCTCCCGGATCCCCAGGGCGTAGTTGCCGCGGCCGTCGAAGGACTTGCTCGGGACGCCCCGGAAGTCCCGGATGCGGGGCAGGGCCACGGAGAGCAGACGGTCCAGGAACTCGTACATCCGCTCCCCTCGCAGAGTCACCTTGCACCCGATGGGCATGCCGGCCCGCAGCTTGAATGCCGCCTCCGATTTCTTGGCGCGCGTGACGACGGGCTTCTGCCCGGTGATCAGCGCCAACTCGCCGACCGCGGCATCGATCACCTTGACGTTGCCGACCGCCTCCCCCAGCCCCATGTTGACGACGATCTTGGTGATCTGGGGGACCTGCATGGGATTGGTATAATTGAACTGCTTCATCAGGGCCGGGGCGATCTCCGTCCGGAACCGCTCCCGGAGTCGCGCCGGGACACGCGGGAGGCTGGGGGCGGCCGCCGCCTCGCCCTTTCCCTTGGCCGCCTTCTCCCCCCGCTCCGCCTTGCCGCCCGCGGCGCGGGTCTTGCGCTCCGCCTTATCCGCCATGGCTCATTCCATCGTCTCGCCGCACTCGCGGCACACGCGGATCGTGCGCCCGTCCGCCAGCTGGCTCCGCCCCATCCGGACCGGACGATCGCACTTGCCGCACACCAACTGCACATTGGATACGTGGAGCGGGTTCTCGCGCTCCAGGATCCCGCCCTGCTGCCCAAGCCGCCCGGGCTTGGCATGGCGCTTCACGAAGTTGATCTTCTCCACCAGGACTTTGTCCAGCTTGGGCAGGACCTTCAGCACCTTGCCCCGCTTGCCCTTGTCCTTCCCGGCGATCACTTCGACCAGGTCGTTCTTGTGGACTACCAGCCGATGTCCGACACCCATGGCGCCACCCCGTGCGCAGCTCCGGAATCCCTAGATCACTTCCGGGGCCAGCGAGATGATCTTCATGAATCGAGCCTCGCGCAGCTCGCGGGCCACCGGTCCGAAGATGCGGGTCCCGACCGGATCGTTGTGTTCGTCGATGAGCACCGCGGCGTTTCGGTCGAACTTGATGTAGCTGCCGTCCGGCCTCCGCTTCTCCTTCACCGTCCGGACCACCACCGCCCGGACGACGCTGCCCTTCTTGACCGAGCCCTCGGGGACCGCCTCTTTGACGTTGGCGATGATGACGTCCCCCAGCCGGGCATACCGCTTCGCCGACCCCCCCAGAACCTTGATCAGGGAGATGCGCTTCGCCCCGGAGTTGTCTGCGACATCCAGGATCGTTCGGAGGCCGATCATGGCTCTTCCCCGTTCTCCATCCCCGGCAACCCGCGCGGCCGACTAGACCGCCTTGTCCAGCACCTCGACCACGCGCCACCGCTTGTCCTTGGACAGCGGCCGGGTCTCCATCACCCGCACCCTGTCCCCCACCCGGCATGTATTGGCCTCGTCGTGGGCCTTCACCCGGGTCTTCCGCCTGACCATCCGGGAAAAGCTCTGATGGGAGACCAGACGGGCGATCTCCACGACGACGGTCTTCTGCATCTTGTCGCTGACCACGATTCCGACTGCGGTCTGGCGCTGGCTGCGCTCCTCCGCCATGCTAGGCCTCCCTTTGGGTCGCCCGGCTCGCCGCGGCGCGCTGGGCGGTCCGCGCCCGGGCGATGTCGCGGCGGAGCTCCCGGATCCGCATAGGGTTCTCGACCTGGGAGGAGGCTTGCCGCAGGCGCAGCTTGAACAGCTCCTCCTGGAGGGCGGCGACCTTCTGGTGCAGCTCCTCTCCCGTCAGATCGACCAGCTCCCTGTACTTCATTGGGCGACCCCCGTGCTCTTCCGCGAGACAAAGCGCGTCGCGATCGGCAGCTTCATGGCGGCCAGGCGCATCGCCTCTTTGGCATCCGGCTCCGAGATGCCCTCCATCTCGTAGAGAATCCGGCCGGGCTTGACTACCGCCACCCAGCCTTCGGGAGCCCCCTTGCCCTTGCCCATGCGGGTCTCCGCCGGCTTGGACGTGATCGGCTTATCCGGAAAGATGCGGATCCACACCTTCCCGCCACGCTTGACGTAGCGGGTCATGGCCCGCCGCGCCGCCTCGATCTGCCGGTTGCTGATCCAGGCGGCCTCCATCGCCTTCAGGCCGTATTCGCCGAACGCCAGCGCGCTTCCCCGCGTGGCGATTCCCGCCCGCCGCCCGCGCTGTTGCTTGCGAAACTTCACCCGCTTTGGAACCATCATGGCGAGATCCTCTCCCCGCGGCCTAGAACCGGGGCGGCGGGGCGCCCGGCCCGCGCCGTCGCCGGGTGCGATCCTGGGGGGTCCGCGTGTCGCGCAGCCGCTCCGGCGGCTTGCTCTCCACCCCCAGGGTCTCTGGGAGCACTTCGCCGTGGAATACCCAGGCCTTCACCCCGATGGCGCCGTAGGTCGTCTTGGCGGTGGCGAGGCCGAAGTCGATGTCCGCCCGCAGGGTATGCAGGGGGACGCGGCCCTCGCGGTACCATTCCGAGCGGGCGATCTCGGCCCCCGCCAGCCGTCCGGCGCACGCCACCTTCACCCCCTGCGCCCCCAGGCGCAGGGCCGACTGGACCGCCTTCTTCATGGCCCGGCGGAAGGCCACCCGCCGCTCCAGCTGCTGGGCGATCTGCTCCGCCACCAGCTGCGCGTCCGTCTCCGGCTTGCGCACCTCCTCGATGTCCAGCCGGACTTCCTTCTGGGTCATCCGCCCCAGCTCCCCCCGCAGCTTCTCGACCTCCGACCCCTTCTTCCCGATGATGATCCCGGGGCGGGCGGTGTGGATGATGATCCGCATCTGATCCGCCTTCCGCTCGATCTCGATGCGCGACACCCCCGAGTGGAACAGACGCTCTTTGATGTAGCGGCGCAGCCGCAGGTCCTCATGGAGCACCTGAGCGAAGTTCCGGCCCGCGTACCAGCGGGAGCGCCACGTCTTGACGATGCCCAATCGGAAACCCAGGGGGTGTGTCTTCTGTCCCACGCCCGACCTCCTCGCCCCGCATACCTCGTGCGGCGGCCGCCGACGGCACGCTACCGCGTGTCCCGCTCCCGCAAGACGATAGTGATGTGGCTGCTGCGCTTCCGGACACGGTACGCGCGCCCCATGGCCCGCGGCTGAATGCGCTTGACCGTCGGCCCCTCGTCCACGAACGCCTGCGCGACCACCAGCCGGTCGAACGTCCCGCACCCCGTGATTCTGCGTGGCGTTGGCCATGGCGGAGCGCAGCACCTTTTCCACGATGCGCGCCGCCTGCCGCCGGGTCAGCTGCACCTGCACTAGGGCGCTGTTCACGTCCTTGCCCCGGATCAGATCCGCCACCAGCCGAGCCTTCTGGGCCGGCACCTGTACGAACCGCGCAACTGCTCTGGCTTCTGCCATGTCTGGACCCCGATCGCGACCCCGCCGTCCCGCGGGGATGATCGTCCCGTCAACGCCCCGGCGTCACTCGCCCTACTTGGGGGTCGTCGCCTTGGCGCTGTGGGCGCTGTGCCCACGAAACGTGCGGGTGGGGGAGAACTCGCCCAGCTTGTGGCCGACCATGTTCTCCGTGATGTACACCGGGATGAACTTCTTCCCGTTGTGGATCGCCAGCGTGTGCCCGATGAATTCCGGCACGATGGTGGAGCGGCGGGACCAGGTCTTCAAGACCTTCTTCTCCCGCGCCCGATTCATGGCCTCGATCCGCTGCAACAGTCTGGCCTCGACGTAGGGCCCTTTTCTCAACGATCGCGACACGCTGCCTCCGCACGGCAGGCACAGCCCGGGGGCCGGCGCCTGGAAGATCTACTTGCGTCGCTTGACGATGTACCGGTCGGATGCCTTCCCCTGCTGTCGGGTCTTCCCCTCCCGCTTCCCCCACGGGCTGCAGGGATGCCGCCCGCCCGAGCTCTTGCCCTCGCCGCCGCCCAGGGGATGGTCATGAGGGTTCATCGCCACGCCCCGCACCGACGGGCGGATTCCCAGCCAGCGCGAGCGCCCCGCCTTCCCCAGGGAGACATTCTCGTGCTCCAGGTTCCCCACCTGACCCACGGTGGCCATGCAGGCCAGCCGCACCCGCCGCATCTCGCCCGAGGGCAGCCGCAGCAAGCCGTAGTCCCCCTCTTTGGCCACGAACTGGGCCGTCGCTCCCGCCGTCCGCACTAGGCGAGCCCCCTGGCCCGGCTGCAGCTCGACATTGTGCACGTTCACCCCCACGGGGATGTTGCGCAACGGCAGCGCGTTGCCCAGCCGCACCTCCGCCTCGGGGCCTGACATCACCCGATCCCCGACGGTGAGCCCCAGCGGGGCCAGGATGTAGCGCTTCTCCCCGTCGGCATAGTGCAGCAGGGCGATCCGCGCGGACCGGTTGGGATCGTACTCGATGGCGGCGACGCGGGCCGGGATCCCCTGCTTGTCCCGCCGGAAGTCGATGAGGCGGTACATGCGCTTGTGGGCGCCTCCCTGGTGGCGGCAGGTCACGCGCCCCAGGGCGTTCCGCCCCCCGCGCCCGCGCTGCGGGATCAGCAGGGATTTCTCCGGAGTCCGCTTGGTGACCTCGCCGAAATCCGAGACGCTCTGAAAACGGCGCCCGGGGGAGGTCGGTCGGTATTTTCGCACAGGCATGGCCATGTCCTCGCGTGCGGCACGCGGCCCGTTACACGCCCTCGTACAACTCGATGGACTCCCCGGTCTTGAGGGTGGCAACCGCCTTCTTCCAGTCGGCCCGCCGGCCCTGGAAGCGCCCCAGGCGCTTGACCTTCCCCCGCACCCGGAGCGTTCGGACGTCTAGGACGGTCACCTTGAACAGCTGTTCGATCGCCCGCTTAATCTCGACCTTGGTGGCCGTCCGGGCCACCTTGAAGACGTACTGATTCCCCTCGTCCTTCAGGCGCGTCCCCTTTTCGGTCAGAAGCGGCCGCAGCACGACCTCATACGGTCCCTTCATGGCGCCAGCACCTCACGCAGCGTGTGCACCCCCTCCGGGGTCAGCACCAGAATGTCGGCCCGGAGGACGTCGTACACGTTGAGGCCCCGAACGGTCAGGACCCGGACCTCCGGCAGATTGCGCACCGACTTCTCCACCACCTCGTCCCGGGCCGGCAGCACCACCAGGGCCTTGCCGCGAGCCCCGACCCCCCGCAGCAGCCCGAGGAAGGTCTTGGTGCTGGGCTTTTCCAGGCTGAGCGATTCCAGCAGCCGCACCGCGCCGGCCTGGGCCTTGGCCGTCAGGGCGCCGCACAGCGCCTGTCGCCGGATCGTCTTGGAGACCTGAAAGCTGTAGCTTCGCGGATGCGGCCCGAAGATCGTCCCACCGTGGCGCCACAGCCCAGATCGGCTGCTGCCCGAGCGGGCCCGGCCGGTGCCCTTTTGCTTCCAGGGCTTCTTGCCGCCGCCGGACACGTCGCTCCGCCCCTTGGTGTCCGCCGTCCCCTGGCGCCGATTGGCCAACTGCATGCGCACCACCTCGTGCAGCAGGTGCGGCTTCACCGGGGCGGCGAAAATCCCCTCGGGCAAGTCGATCTGATCCACCTTCTCGTTTTTCGCGTTGACCACGTCCACCGTTGTCGCCATGGATCTGCCCCGGTCTCACTTCCCTTTCTGGATGGTCAGCAGTCCGCCGCTGGGCCCGGGCACGGCCCCCTGCACCAGCAGGAGGTTCTTCTCCGGGTCGACCGAGACCACCCGGAGGCCGCGTACGGTGCAGCGGTCGGCCCCCATGTGCCCCGGCAGGTGGTGCCCGCGGAAGACGCGGGAGGGGTACGACGAGGCGCCAATGGAGCCCGGCGCCCGATGGAACATGGCCCCGTGGGTCATGGGGCCGCCGCGGTAGTTCCACCGCTTCACCCCGCCCTGGAAGCCGCGTCCCTTGGTAACGCCCGTCACCCGCACCCGCTCGCCGGCCGTGAACAGGCTCACGGTCAATACCTGGCCGACCTGGAACTCGCCTTCACCCCCGCGAAGGCGGATCTCCTGCAGGTGGCGCTGGTAGGGGATCTTGGCCTTGTCGAAATGCCCCTGCAGCGGCCGGGTCACCCGGCTCCGCTTCGGCTCCGTCTGGAAGCCGACCTGGATGGCCTCGTAGCCGTCCCTCTCCACGGTCTTTCGCTGCACGACCGGACATGGACCGGCCTCGATGACGGTGACCGGCACGGACTTGCCGCGCTCGTCGAAGACCTGCGTCATTCCCACCTTGCGACCCACCAGCCCGATTGCCATCGCTCCACGCGCCCCGCGTCCGGCCTCGGCTGCCGGCCCCGCCCCCCTGGACGGCGGCCCCCGAGAGCCCGGCCTAGAGTTTGATCTCCACGTCCACCCCGGCCGGCAGGTCCAGCCGCATCAGCTGGTCCACCGTCTGCGGCGTGGGCTGCACGATGTCCATCATCCGCACGTGGGTCCGGATCTCGAACTGCTCCCGGGACTTCTTGTCGACGTGCGGCGAGCGGAGCACCGTGTACCGGCTGATCTTCGTGGGCAGGGGAATGGGCCCCGAGATCAACGCCCCGGAGCGTTGCACCGTCCCCACGATGTCCTTGACCGCCTGATCCAGCAGGCGGTGATCGTACCCTTTGAGCTTGATGCGAATCTTCTGGTTATCCATTACGGTACCCGGCACCCAGTCTGTGTGTGGACCCCCGCGGGGGCAGCCATGTTCCCGACCACCTATCCCAGCACCTCGCTCACCACCCCGGCGCCCACGGTGCGGCCGCCCTCGCGGATGGCGAAGCGGAGCTCCTTCTCCATGGCGATGGGCTGGATGAGCTCGATCGTCATGGTGATGTTGTCCCCGGGCATGACCATCTCGGTCCCCTCGGGGAGCTTGACCACCCCGGTGACGTTGGTGGTCCGGAAGTAGAACTGCGGGCGGTAGCCGTCGAAGAAGGGGGTGTGGCGGCCGCCCTCCTCCTTGGTGAGGACGTAGGCCTCGGCCTTGAACTTCGTGTGGGGGGTGATGGACCCCGGCTTGGCCACGACCTGGCCCCGCTCCACCTCCTCCCGCTTGATCCCCCGGAGGAGCACCCCGATGTTGTCGCCGGCCTGCCCCTGGTCCAGGAGCTTCCGGAACATCTCCACGCCGGTGCAGACCGTCTTCTGGGTCTCCCGGAGGCCGACGATCTCCACCTCCTCGCTCACCTTGACCACCCCGCGCTCCACGCGGCCGGTGACCACCGTCCCGCGGCCGGAGATGGTGAAGACGTCCTCCACGGGCATGAGGAAGGGCTTGTCGATCTCCCGCTTGGGGGTGGGGAAGTAGCTGTCGACGGCGGCCATGAGCTCGTAGATGCAGGCGTACTCGGGGGCCTTCGGGTCCGCGCTGGTGGACTGGAGAGCCTTGAGCGCGGAGCCCTTCACGATGGGGATCTCGTCCCCGGGGAAGCCGTACTGGGTGAGGAGCTCCCGGACCTCCAGCTCCACGAGCTCCATGAGCTCGGGGTCGTCCACCTGGTCCACCTTGTTCAGGAAGACCACCATGGCCGGGACGCCGACCTGGCGGGCCAGGAGGATGTGCTCCCGGGTCTGGGGCATGGGGCCCTCGGAGGCCGCCACCACCAGGATGGCCCCGTCCATCTGGGCCGCCCCGGTGATCATGTTCTTGATGTAGTCGGCGTGGCCCGGGCAGTCCACGTGGGCGTAGTGGCGCTTGTCGGTCTCGTACTCCACGTGGGCGATGGCGATGGTGATGCCCCGCTCCCGCTCCTCGGGCGCCTTGTCGATCTGGTCGAAGGGGACGAAGGTGATCTTCGGGTTCTTGTAGGCCAGGGCCTTGGTGATCGCCGCGGTGAGCGTGGTCTTCCCGTGGTCGATGTGGCCGATGGTCCCGACGTTCATGTGCTCCTTGGTCCGCTCGAACTTCGCTTTGGCCATGTACGTGTCCCCCTGCGGGGCCTCCCTCCTGAGGCGCCCTGGCTGCCGTCGTCCGCTCTCCGCCCTGCTGGCCGCGTGCCGCGGGCCGCTAGGCCTCCGCGCGCATGCCGACCTTGGCGATGATCTCCTCGGCGATCTGGGTCGGGACGGGCTGATATCGGGCAAACTGGAACGGCGTATGGCTGCCGCGCCCCTGGGTCGCCGACCGGAGGTCGGTGGCGTACCCGAACAGCTCGGCCAGCGGCACCTCGGTCCGGACGACCTGCACGGCCGGCCGCGCCTCGATTTCCAGCACCCGGCCCCGCCGCGAGTTCAGGTCGCCGATCACCTGTCCAACGAACTCCTCCGGGGCGATAACGTCGAAGCGCATGACGGGCTCCAGCAGAATCGCCTTGGCTCGCCGCGCCCCATCCTTGAAGGCCATGGATCCCGCGATCTTGAAGGCCATCTCCGACGAGTCCACCTCGTGGTAGGAGCCGTCCTCCAGGATCACCCGCGCGTCCACCATCGGGTAGCCGGCCAGGACCCCTCCCTCCAGGGCCTCGCGCACGCCCTTCTCCACCGCCGGGATGTACTCTTTGGGGATCGTCCCGCCCACGATCTTGTTGACGAATTCGAAGCCGCCAGCCGGCAGCGGCTCGATCCGGATCTTCACGTGGCCGTACTGCCCCCGTCCCCCGGTCTGGCGGATGAAGCGCCCCTCGGCCGGCACGGAGGCGGTCACCGTCTCGCGATACGCCACCTGGGGCTTCCCCACGTTGGCCTCGACCCGGAACTCCCGCAGGAGGCGATCCACGATGATCTCCAGATGCAGCTCCCCCATGCCGGAGATGATGGTCTGGCCGGTCTCCTCGTCCGAGGCGGTGTGGAAGGTCGGGTCCTCGTTGGCCAGGGCGGCCAGGGCCAAGGACAGCCGCTCCTGTCCCTCTTTGGTCTTGGGCTCAATGGCCACGGAGATCACCGGCTCCGGGAACTCGATGGCCTCCAGGACGATGGGGCGGCTCTCCAGGCACAGCGTATCGCCCGTCTTGGCGTTGCGCAGCCCGACCGCCGCCGCGATGTCCCCGGCCCCCACCTGCTTGATCTCCTGCCGCTTGTTGGCGTGCATGCGCAGGAGCCGTCCCACCCGCTCTTTGGTCCCCCGGGTGGAGTTGTAGACGTAGGAGCCGCCATCCAGAACGCCCGAGTAGGCCCGGAAAAAGGCCAGCTGTCCGACGTACGGGTCGGCCATGATCTTGAACACCAGCGCCGAGAAGGCCTCGGTCTGGCTGGCCTGGCGGCGCTCCATCGCCCCGGTCTTGGGATTCTTGCCCTCCACCGGCGGCAGATCCTGGGGGGACGGCAGGTAGGCCACCACTGCATCCAGGAGGGGTTGAACCCCCTTGTTCCTGAACGAGGAGCCGCACAGGACCGGCACCACCTTGAGCGCCAGGGTCGCCCGGCGCAGGGCCCCCTGGATCTCCTCGGGGGTGAGGGTCTCCCCCTCCAGGTACTTGTGCATGAGCTGCTCGTCCTGATCGGCCACCGCCTCCAGCAGTTGCTCGCGCGCCTTCCGGGCGGCGTCGCGCAGGGCGGGAGGGATCTCCTCGTCGTGGAAGGCGGCCCCCAGGGTCTCTTCCTCCCAGACCACGGCCTTCATCCGGATGACGTCGATGATCCCCTGGAATTTGTCTTCTTTTCCATAGGGCAGCTGGACGCAGATGGGATTCGCCCCCAGGCGCTCGGTGATCATGGACACCGCCCGGTCGAAATCCGCCCCCGTCCGATCCATCTTGTTGACGAGGGCCAGCCGGGGCACCCGGTACTTGTCCGCCTGTCGCCACACGGTCTCGGACTGGGGCTCCACACCGGCCACGGCGTCGAAGATGGCAATCGCGCCGTCCAGGACCCGCAGCGACCGCTCCACCTCCACGGTGAAGTCGACGTGGCCGGGCGTGTCGATGATGTTGATCTGGTGGTCGGCCCAGAAGCAGGTGGTGGCGGCGGAGGTGATGGTAATCCCCCGCTCCTTCTCCTGCTCCATCCAATCCATTTCGGTCGAACCCTCGTCCACCTCGCCGATCTTGTGCGTCTTGCCCGTGTAGTACAAGATCCGCTCGGTGGTCGTCGTCTTGCCGGCATCAATGTGGGCCATGATGCCGATATTGCGGGTTCGCTCCAATAAAAACGTCTCAGCCATTGCCGTCCTGCAGTCCCGGGCCGGGGTCCGCTACCACCGGTAGTGGGCAAAGGCCTTGTTGGCCTCCGCCATCTTGTGGGTGTCTTCCCGCTTCTTCACCGAAGAGCCGCGGTTGTTGGCCGCCTCGATCAGTTCCGCCGCCAACCGCTCCTGCATCGTCTTCTCGGTGCGCTTGCTCGCGAAGCCGATGATCCACCGCAGGGCTAGGGACGTGCGGCGCTCCGCGCGAACCTCCACCGGCACCTGGTAGGTGGCCCCGCCGACCCGCCGGGACTTCACCTCCAGCACCGGCTTGACGTTGTCCACCGCCTGCTTGAAGAGCTTCTGCGCGTCCATCTTGGTGCGGTCCTCGATGACCTGCATGCAGCCGTAGAAGATGCGCTCGGCGGTGTTCCGCTTCCCCTTCCTCATCATGGAGTTGATGAACTTGGTCACCAGCTTGCTGGCGAACACGGGATCCGGCTGGGCATCCCGCTTCTCAGCAACTTTCCGCCGCGGCATTCCTCACTCCTCGCCACTCGGCCCCGCGGGGCATCCGCCCCGGCAGAGAAGAAAATCGGCACTGGAGGGCCGAGGCTTCGTTCCTCCGCACCCCAGTGCCGTTGGGATTAGCTGCTCTTTGGTCGCTTGGCCCCGTATAGGGATCGGCTCTGACGCCGGTCGGTCACACCGGCCGTGTCCAGGGCGCCCCGGATGATGTGGTAGCGCACACCCGGCAGGTCCTTCACGCGTCCGCCGCGGATGAGCACGATGGAGTGCTCCTGCAGATTGTGGCCGACCCCCGGGATGTAGGTGGTCACCTCGATCTGGTTGGTCAGACGCACGCGGGCGACTTTGCGGAGCGCCGAGTTGGGTTTCTTCGGGGTGGTGGTGTACACCCGGACGCACACCCCGCGCTTCTGCGGGCACGCCTGCAGGGCAGGGGCCTTTTCCTTCTTGGAGAGCTGCTTCCGCCCTCGGCGGACCAGCTGGGCGATCGTCGGCATGAGTCCCTTCCGTGTTATGCTGTGAACCGCGGAAGTCTACGCGGGGGGCTCCCGCTTGTCAAGGACATTCTGGCTCTTAGGGCAGGTTCACGTCCATCGCCTGCAGGATCTCGGCGGCCGCCTCCTGGTCCGCCGTGCTCTCCGCCTCCTCGGCCTGCGGCAGCGGGACCTCGGGGGTCGCGATGCGGGTCTCGCGGTACCAGCGCATGCCCGTCCCCGCCGGCACCAGCCGGCCCATGATCACGTTCTCCTTCAGTCCCCGCAGCTCGTCCCGGGCTCCGTTGATGGAGGCCTCGGTCAGCACTTTGGTGGTCTCCTGGAACGAGGCGGCCGACACGAAGCTGTCCGTGCTGAGGGACGCCTTGGTGATCCCCAACAGCATCGCCTCCGCCGTGGCGGGGCTGCCACTCTTCGTCCGGACGCGCCGGTTCTCCTCCTCGAACAGGGCCTTCTCCACGTGCTCCCCGACCAGGAAGTTGGTGTTCCCCACGCTCTCGATCCGCACCCGGCGCAGCATCTGCCGGACGATGACCTCGATGTGCTTGTCGTTGATGTTGACCCCCTGGAGCCGGTACACTTCCTGGACCTCGTTGACCAGGTAGTTCTGGAGGGCCTCCACCCCCTTGACATGGAGGATATCGTGGGGGTTGATGGGGCCGTCCATGAGGGGATCGCCGGCCTTGACCTCGTCCCCCTCCAGCACGGTGACGTGCTTGCCGCGCGGAATGAGGTACTCCTTGAAGTCCTTGGTCTCGGCCCGGATGATGATCTTGCGCATCCCCTTGGACATCCCGGCGAACTCCACCCGGCCGTCGATCTCCGAGATGATGGCCGGATCGCGGGGCTTGCGGGCCTCAAACAGCTCGGCCACGCGCGGCAGGCCGCCCGTGATGTCCTTGGTCTTGGTGGTCTCGCGCGGGATCTTGGCGATGGCATCCCCGGCCGCCACGATCTGACCGTCGGCCACCATCAGGTGGGCGCCCACCGGGATCTGCGTCTTGAACACCGTGGCCCCGCTGGCGTCCTTCACCGAGACGCGCGGCTGGAGCTCCTCCTTGGTCCCGTGCTCCACGACCACCTTCTGGGACAGGCCGGTGACCTCGTCCACCTCCTCCTTCATGGTCACCCCCTCCAGGATGTCCCGGAAGTGGACCGTGCCCGCGAACTCCGTCAGGATGGAGGTGGTGAACGGATCCCACTCCACCAGCACCTGCCCCGAGGCGACCTGCAGGCCGTCCTCGACCTTCAGGCGGGCCCCGTAGACCGGCTGGTAGAGATCCTTCGTCCGTCCCTTGTCGTCCATGATGGCGATGGTGCCGTTTCGGTTCATCACCACCAGGTCGCCCGCGGCGGTCTTTACGGTCCGCAGGCCCTGGAACCGCACGGTCCCCGCGAACTTGCTCTCCAGCTGGGTCTGCTCGGTGCCCCGCGTCGCGGTGCCGCCGATGTGGAACGTCCGCATGGTGAGCTGGGTGCCGGGCTCGCCGATGGACTGGGCCGCCAGGACGCCGACCGCCTCCCCCAGCTCCACCAGCCGGCCGGTGGCCAGGTTCCGGCCGTAGCACTTGATGCAGCAGCCGCGCCGGGCCTCACAGGTGAGGACCGATCGGATGCGAATGCGGTCGATACCCGCATTTTCGATCTTGCTGGCCAAAAGCTCCACGATCTCCTCGTTGGCCCGGGCCAGTACCTCACCGGTGAAGGGGTCCACCACGTCCTCCAGAGGGACCCGCCCCAGGATGCGGTCGCGGAGCGGCTGGATGATCTCGCCCCCCTCGATGAGCGGCGTGACCCAGATCCCGTTCAGGGTGCCGCAGTCCATCTCGGTCACGATCATGTCCTGCGCCACGTCCACCAGCCGCCGCGTGAGGTAGCCGGAGTCGGCGGTCTTGAGGGCGGTGTCCGCCAGGCCCTTCCTCGCCCCGTGGGTGGAGATGAAGTACTGCAGGACCGTGAGCCCCTCCCGGAAGTTGGCGGTGATGGGGGTCTCGATGATCTCCCCGGACGGCTTGGCCATCAGGCCACGCATACCCGCCAGCTGGCGGATCTGCTGTCGGCTGCCGCGGGCCCCGGAGTCGGCCATCATGAAGACGGGGTTGAACTCCCCCGACTCGTGGGCCTCGATCTCCTTGAACATCGCATCCGACACCTCTTCGGTCACGTGGGTCCAGATGTCGATGATCTTGTTGTACCGCTCTCCCTTGGTGATCAAGCCGTCCTGGTACTCCTTCTCGACCTTGACCACCTCCTTGTTGGCCGCGCCGATGATCCCCTCCTTGCTGGCGGGAATCAAGAGGTCGTCCACGCCGATGGAGATCCCGGCCAGGGTGGCGTAGCGGAAGCCGAGGTCCTTCAGGGCGTCCAGGAGCTTGACCGCCTCGCTGTTGCCCAGCAGGTAGTAGCACTGGGAGACCAGGCGCGTCAGCTCGCGCTTGTTCATCTCCTGGTTGATGAAGCGCAGCGACGCGGGCAGGATCTCGTTGAAGAGCACCCGGCCCACGGTGGTCTCCAGGAACTCCCCCTCCCAGCGCAACTTCACCTTCGCCAAGAGGTCCACTTCGTCGGCGTCGTAGGCCGCCCGGACCTCGTCCATGTTGGCGAAGATCATGCCCTCGCCCTTCTGCCCGGTCTTCTCCCGGGTCAGGTAGTAGCAGCCGATGACGATGTCCTGGCTGGGGGCGGCGATGGGGGTCCCGTTGGCCGGTGAGAGGATGTTGTAGGGGGCCCACATCAGCAGCCGGGCCTCCAGCTGCGCCTCCGGCGAGAGCGGGACGTGGACCGCCATCTGGTCGCCGTCGAAATCGGCGTTGAAGGCGGCGCACACCAGCGGGTGGATCTTGATGGCCTCCCCCTCCACCAGCATCGGCTCGAAGGCCTGAATCCCCAGCCGGTGCAGGGTGGGGGCGCGGTTCAGCATGACGGGGTGCTCTTTGATCACGTGCTCCAGGGCGTCCCAGACCTCCGGCCGGCCCCGCTCCACCATCTTCTTGGCGCTCTTGATGGTGGCCACGTGCTCGTTGTCCCGCAGGAGCTTGCGAAAGATGAACGGCTTGAACAGCTCCAGGGCCATCTTCTTGGGGAGGCCGCATTGGTGGAACTTGAGCTCGGGCCCCACCACGATGACCGAGCGGCCGGAGTAGTCCACCCGCTTGCCCAGCAGGTTCTGGCGGAAGCGGCCCTGCTTCCCCTTCAGCATGTCCGACAGCGACTTGAGCGGCCGGTTGTTCTGCCCCTTGAGCGCTCGCCCGCGACGGCCGTTGTCGAACAGCGCATCCACCGCCTCCTGCAGCATCCGCTTCTCGTTGCGGATGATGATGTCGGGGGCGCGCAGCTCCATGAGCCGCTTGAGGCGGTTGTTCCGGTTGATCACCCGGCGGTACAGGTCGTTCAGGTCCGAGGTGGCGAAGCGTCCCCCGTCCAGCGGCACCAGGGGACGGAGCTCCGGCGGGAGGACCGGGACCACCTCCAGGATCATCCACTCGGGCTTGTTGCCGGAGTTCAGGAAGGCCTCGACGATGCGCAGGCGCTTGGTGATCTTCTTGCGATTCTGCTGCGAGGTCTCCTTCACCATGCGACCCCGCAGCTGGTTGGCCAGCTCGGGGACGGTGAGCTTCTTCAGGAGGTCGCGGATGGCCTCGGCTCCCATGCCCACCCGGAAGCCGTCGCCGTACTCCTCCACCGCCTTGCGGTACTGCTCTTCGGTGAGGAGCTGCTTGAGCTGCAGCGGGGTCTTGCCGGGATCCAGGACCACGTACTCCTCGAAGTAGAGGATCTTCTCCAGGTCCCGCAGGGACATATCCAGGAGGTAGCCGATCCGGCTCGGGATGGACTTGAAGAACCAGATGTGCACCACCGGCGAGGCCAGCTCGATGTGCCCCAGGCGCTGGCGGCGGGCCTTGGAGCGGATCACCTCGACACCGCACTTGTCGCAGATGACCCCGTTGTGCTTGATCCCCTTGTACTTGCCGCAGTTGCACTCCCAGTCGCGGGTGGGCCCGAAGATCTTGGCGCAGAACAGGCCGTCCCGCTCGGGCTTGAAGGTCCGGTAGTTGATGGTTTCGGGCTTCTTCACCTCGCCGTGGGACCAGCTCCGGATCTTTTCCGGCGAGGCCAGGCCGATGCGGATGGCCCGAAATCCGGTGGGGTCGACGGGCTTCTCATCGAAGAACCCGAAAAACTTCTCCAAGGTGCAGCTCCTTCCTTCGAAGCAATCAGCAATCAGCTTTCAGCGGTCAGCGGCTGATCGCCAACGGCTGACAGCTTCTCGCCTATTCTCTCACCAGCTCGACATCCAGGGCCAGGCTCTGCAATTCCTTCACCAGAACATTGAAGGATTCCGGCAGGCCGGGCTCCAGGGCGTTCTCACCCTTCACGATGGACTCGTACATCTTGGTCCGGCCGACGACGTCGTCGGACTTGACCGTGAGGATTTCCTGCAGGGTGTGGGCGGCCCCGTACGCTTCCAGGGCCCAGACCTCCATCTCTCCGAACCGCTGACCTCCGAACTGGGCCTTGCCGCCCAGCGGTTGCTGGGTCACCAGAGAGTACGGACCGATGGACCGGGCATGGATCTTGTCATCCACTAGGTGGGCCAGCTTCATCAGGTAGATCTGCCCGACCGTCACCTCTTGGTGGAAGGGCTTGCCGGTCCGGCCGTCGCACAGCACCGTCTTGCCCGAGGTCGGCAGCTTGGCCCGCTTGAGCATCTGCTTGATGTCCCGCTCGCCGGCCCCATCGAAGACCGGGGAGGCCGCACGCAGCCCCAGCATCTGAGCCGCCCACCCCAGGTGGGTCTCCATGATCTGCCCCACGTTCATGCGGGAGGGCACCCCCAGGGGGTTCAGCACGACCTCCACCGGGGTCCCGTCCGGCAGGTAAGGCATGTCCTCCTCCGGCAGGATCTTGGCGATGACCCCCTTGTTCCCGTGTCGGCCGGCGATCTTGTCCCCCACCGACAGCTTCCGTTTCATGGCCACGAAGACCTTCACCAGCTTGAGGACCCCGGGGGCCAGCTCGTCCCCGCGCTTGAGCCGGCCGATGCGCTCCTCCAGCAGGGTCTCCAGGACGTGCACCTGGCTCTCCGCCGTCTCGTACACCTGCTCCACCGCGCTGCTGGTTTCGTCCTCCAGGGCGCGCGCCACCTCCAGCATGTCCTCCGCGGACAGGTCCGCCAGGACATCGTCCGTCAACTTATGGCGCTTCTGGATGAGGACCCGGCGGCCGCCGCGGGCCTTCACATCCTTGCCCACGATCCGGTCCTGGAGCAGGGCCCGGATGGCCGTGTCCCGCTCGCCGGCGATGATCTGGATCTCGTCCTCGAAGTCCTTGCGCAGGCGGGCCGTCTCCTCTTCCTCGATGGATTTGGCCCGCTCGTCCTTCTCCACCCCCTTGCGGGACAGGACCTTCACGTCCACGACCGTGCCGGCGATGCCCGGCGGCACGGTGAGGGAGGCGTCCCGCACGTCCTCCGCCTTTTCGCCGAAGATGGCCCGCAGCAGCCGCTCTTCCGGGGTCAGAACCGTCTCCCCCTTGGGGGTGACCTTGCCCACCAGGATGTCGCCCGGCTTGACCTCGGCCCCGATGCGGATGATGCCGCTCTCGTCCAGATCCTTCAGCGCCTCCTCGCCCACGTTGGGAATGTCCCGGGTGATCTCCTCCTTGCCCAGCTTGGTGTCCCGGGCCTCGATCTCGAACTCCTCGATGTGGATGGAGGTGTACCGATCGTCCTTGACCAGCCGCTCGCTGATCAGGATCGCGTCCTCGAAGTTGTAGCCGCCCCAGGGCATGAAGGCCACCAGGACGTTCTGTCCCAGCGCCAGCTCTCCCTGCTGGGTGGCGGGGCCGTCGGCGATGACCTGCCCCCGCACCACCGTCTCGCCCTTGGAAACGATCGGCTTCTGGTTGATGCAGGTGTTCTGGTTGCTCCGCTTGAACTTCCGCAGGGTGTAGACGTCCACGTTGGAGCCGTTGTCCTGGCCGTCGGAGCGGGTCTCCTTCGGATCGGCGCGGATGATGATGCGGTTGGCCGACACCGCCTCCACCACCCCCCCGCGCTTCGCCACCACCACCGCCCCCGAGTCCTTGGCCGCCACGAACTCCATGCCCGTCCCCACCAGGGGGGCCGTGGGCCGCAGCAGGGGAACGGCCTGCCGCTGCATGTTGGCTCCCATGAGGGCCCGGTTGGCGTCGTCGTGTTCCAGGAAGGGGACGAGGGACGTGGAGATTCCCACCAACTGCTTGGGGGAGACGTCCATGTACTCGATGTTCTCGGGCGGGACCATCAGGGAGTTGCCGGCCACGCGGGCGGCCACGCGATCGGTGGCGAAGCGGTTCCGGCCGTCCAGCTTGGCGTTGGCCTGGGCGATGGTGTACCGCTCCTCCTCGTCCGCCGTCAGGTATTCGATCTCGTCGGACACCCGCCCGTCCCGCACCTTGCGGTACGGGGTCTCGATGAATCCGAAGTCGTTCACCCGGGCGTAGGTCGAGAGCGAGGCGATGAGCCCGACGTTGGGGCCTTCCGGCGTCTCGATCGGACACATGCGCCCGTAGTGGGTGGGGTGCACGTCCCGCACCTCGAACCCCGCCCGCTCGCGGGAGAGGCCGCCGGGTCCCAGCGCCGACAGCCGCCGCTTGTGGGTCAGCTCGGCCAGGGGGTTGGTCTGGTCCATGAACTGGGAGAGCTGGGAGGACCCGAAGAACTCCTTGAGCGCCGCCGTCACGGGCTTGGCGTTGACCAGGTCGTGGGGCATGAGCGTTTCCAACTCTTGCGTGCTCATCCGCTCGCGCACCGCCCGCTCCATCCGGGCGAGGCCGACGCGGAACTGATCCTCCAGGAGCTCCCCCGCCGCCCGCACCCGCCGGTTGCCGAGATGGTCGATGTCGTCCACCTGGCCCTCGCCCCGCTTGACCTTCAAGAGGAAGCGGATCACCTCGATGATATCCTCGCGGCGCAGGACGCGCTCCTCCAGCGGCACCTCCATGCCCAGCTTCTTGTTCATCTTCAGGCGGCCCACCTTGGACAGGTCGTAGCGACGCGGGCTGAAGAAGATGTTCTCCAGGAGGGCCTTCGTGCTCTCCAGCGTGGGCGGATCCCCCGGCCGCATGCGGCGGTAGATCTCCACCAGGGCCTCCTCCGTCCCTCGCGTGGAATCCTTCAACAGGGTGTCGCGGATCTCGAACAGCTCGCGGTTGTCGGGGCCGGACAGGACCTGGAACGTCTCGACCCCGTGCTCCTGCAGCTGCTCCAGGAGCTCGCCGGTCACCTCATGGGCGCATTCGGCCAGCACCTCGCCCGTCCGCGGATCCACCACGTCCCGGGCCAGGATGCGACCGATGACGTCTTCGCGGCTCACCGCCGCCTGCTTGATCTTCATGGCCAGGCAGCGCTTCACCCCGTTCCGTGTCAGCCGCTTGCCGGCCGCCAGGACCGTCTCTTTCCCGTCTTGGACCTCCCGCCCCGCCCGGTACCCCAGGGCGCCCGGAGCGGACAGGTCCAGGAGGATGTCCCGCTTGGTCAGGGTGAGGGTATCCCGCTGGTAGAACAGGGCCAGGATGTCATCGTTGCTGTGGTAGCCGATCGCCCGCAGCAGGATGGTGGCCAGGAACTTCCGCCGCCGGTCCACCCGGACGTGCAGGACGTCGCTGGCGTCGAACTCGAACTCCAGCCAGGACCCCCGCGCGGGGATGAGCCGGGCCGAGTAGAGGGTCTTGCCGCTGCTGTGGGTGGTCCCGCTGTCGTGGTCGAAGAAGACCCCCGGCGACCGGTGCAGCTGGCTGACCACCACCCGCTCGGTGCCGTTGATGATGAAGGTCCCGTGCTCGGTCATGAGGGGCATCTCGCCCAGGTAGACTTCCTGCTCTTTGATGTCCCGGATGCTGCGAGCCTCGCTGCCGACCTGTTTGTCCCACACCACCAGCCGCAGAGTGACCTTCAGGGGGACCGAATAGGTCATCCCCTTCTCCAGGCACTCCTCCGCCGTGTACTTCGGATCGCCGAATTCGTACCGGACGAACTCCAGCGAGGCGGAATCGTTGTAGTCGGAGATGGGAAAGATGCTCGTGAACACCCCCTGGAGCCCGGAATCCTCGCGTTCCTGCGGGGGCACCCGCGTCTGGAGAAACTGGTCGTACGACCGCTGCTGGATCTCGATCAGATTCGGAATGCCGATGATCTCGTGGATCTGGGCAAAGCTGATCCGATCCTCGCTGCCGGCCCTTTTTGCGACTGCCATGCGTTGCTCCCCTCGCTACTTCAGTTCGACGGTTGCCCCGACCTCCTCCAGCTTCTTCTTGATCTCATCCGCCTCGGCCTTGGAGACCCCCTCCTTCACCGGCTTGGGAGCGCCGTCCACGAGATCCTTGGCTTCCTTGAGACCCAGCGCCGTGATGGCCCGGACCTCCTTGATCACCTGGATCTTCTTCTCGCCGACGCCGGCCAGGACGACGGTGAACTCGGTCTTCTCCTCCGCCGCCGCCCCGCCGCCGCCCGGGCCCGCCGCGGGGGCCGCCGCCACCGCCACCGGGGCCGCCGCCGACACCCCGTACTTCTCCTCGATCCCCTTGACGAGCTTGTTCAGGTCCAAGACCGTCCAGGAATCAATGGAATCCAGCACATCATCCACCGTCACCTTTGCCATTGGAACCTCCTCTGTCCTGCTCGTTCCGAGATCGTCCATCGCCGGCCCGGGCGCACCGGGGACTCGACGGGCCGCCCGCTAGGCGGCACCTGCCTTTTCCTTTTGCTGCCGCACCTGCTCCAGGACCTGTGCCAGCTGCCGGATGTGGGCACCCAGAACCTGCACCAGACCCTGTAGCGGCGCCTGAAACACTCCCGCCATCCGGGCCAGGAGCACCTCCCGCGGGGGCAGGTCTCCCATGGCCCGCACCGCCTCCGGCCCCACCACCTGCCCCTCCACGGCGCCGCCCTTGATGGGAAAGGTCCCCCGACTCTTGGCCCAGCCCGCCAGCACCTTGGCGGGGGCCACCGGATCCGTCCGGCTCACCGCGATGGCGGTCGGGCCCTCCAGAAACTGCGCCAGCCCGGCCAAATCGGTTCCCTGGATGGCGATCTTGGCCAGGGTGTTCTTGACCACCCGATACTCCACCGCACTCTTGCGGAGGAGGGTGCGCAGCTCCGTCATCTCCGCCACGCTCAGGCCCCGGTAATCGGTGAGCACGGCGCCCTGAGCGCCGATGAGCTTCTCGCGCAATTCGGCAACGCTTGCAGCCTTCTCTTCTCGCCCCACGCCCGTTTCCTCCTACACCTTGACCAGCGCCTGAACCGTATTGGCATCCACCGGGATGCCGGGGCCCATGGTCGACGAGATGGACACGCCCGTGATATATCGGCCCTTGCTCGCCGCCGGCTTGGCGCGCAACAGCGCCTCCAGGACGGCCAGGGCGTTCTCCAGTAGCTGCTGCGGGGTAAAGGAGGCTTTGCCGAAGGGCACGTGGATGATTCCCGCCTTCTCCACGCGGAACTCGATCTTGCCCCCTTTGAACTCCCGCACCGCCTTCCCCACGTCGAAGGTGACGGTCCCGGTCTTGGGGTTAGGCATCAGCCCGCGCGGACCCAGCACCTTGCCCAAGCGCCCCACCAGGCCCATCACATCGGGGGTGGCGATGGCCCGCTCGAAGTCCAGCCAGCCGCCCTGAATTTTCTCGACCAGGTCCTCCGCTCCCACGTAATCCGCTCCCGCCTCGGCCGCCTCCTTCTCCTTCTCCCCCTTGGCGAAGACCAGGACCCGGACCTTCTTCCCGGTTCCGTGGGGCAACACCACCGTCCCCCGCACCATCTGGTCGGCATGCTTGGGGTCCACCCCCAGACCGACCGCCATGTCCATGGTCTCGTCGAACTTGGCCGTAGCATTGGCCTTCGCCAGGTCGACGGCCTTGGCCAGCTCCACGCCCTCGCTGCTGCCGACGGCTTTCGCAATCGCGTCCCTGGCCGCGTCGTACCGCTTGCCCGTCTTCGCCATATCTGGCTCCCTCCTGATCATCCATGCGCCGGCGGCTGAGGTCGGCCGCCTCGGCGCAATCGAAAATGGAAAACCGACACCGGAAAACCGGACAATTGCCAGCCGACCCCTTGGTCGGTTTTGCATTGTCCGTTGCCAATTTTCAATTGGCCGTTAGCCCGCAACCTCGATGCCGGCGCTGCGCGCCGTTCCCTCGATGATCTTGATCGCCGCCTCCAGGTTGAAGGCGTTCAGATCCTGCAGCTTGGTCTTGGCGATCTCCTCCACCTGCTTCCGGGTGACCTTCCCCGCCTTGACGCGGTTCGGCTCTTTCGACCCCTGGGCAATGCCTGCCGCCTGCTTCAAGAGCACCGCCGCCGGGGGGGTCTTGGTGATGAAGGTGAAGGTCCGGTCCGCATAGATGGTGATCACCACGGGGATGATCAACCCCTCCTGGGCCTGCGTCTGGGCGTTGAAGGTCTTGCAGAACTCCATGATGTTCACGCCGTGCTGGCCCAGGGCCGGCCCCACGGGCGGCGACGGGTTCGCCTTCCCCGCCGGGACCTGCAGCTTCACCTGTGCCGTGACTTTCTTGGTGATGCGCTTGGTCATGCGACCTCCTCACGTCCGCCCGCAGGATGCCCGGGCATGCCAGGCTAGACGCGCTCGACCTGCAGGAACTCCAGATCCACAGGGGTCGGCCGCCCGAAGATGCTCACCATGACCTTCAGGCGCCCCTTGTCCGGCTTGACTTCCTCCACCACACCGGTGAAGTTGGAGAACGGTCCGTCGATGACCCGGATGCTCTCCCCCCGGGAGAACATCACCCGGTGCTTCGGCCGCTCCGCGCCGGTCTCGACCTGCTGGAGAATGGCCTGTACCTGCTCCTCCGGGATCGGCGTGGGCCGGACCCCCGGCCCGACGAACCCCGTCACCTTGGGCGTGTTCTTGATCAGGAACCAGAGCTCGTCCGACATCTCCATCCGGATGAGCACGTACCCCGGGAAGAATTTCTGCGACGCCTCCCGGCGCTTCCCCTTCTTCAACTCCACCACCGTCTCGGTGGGAATCATCACCTGCGAGACAGCGGCGCCCAGGCCCGCGGCCGCCACCCGCTGCTCGATGCTCTGCTTCACCTTGTTCTCGAAGCCGGAGTACGTGTGGATCACGTACCACCGGTGATGCGGCGGCAGGGGCGACGCCGGGCTCTTGGCCGCCTCCGGGGGGCCCGCCTCGCTTGGGTTCGTCGGCTCGTCGAGTGTCTCCCCGGGCGCCCCGGGCTCGTGCAGCTGATCCTCATCCATGTTCAATCCGCCTCGCGCGTCCGGCACACCATCCCCGCCGGGTTACTTCACAATAATTCCAAGCACTTTCTGGAGAATCAGGTCCACAAAGCCCAGGAAGAAGGCCACCACAAAGCTGGCGGCGATGACCACGACGGTGGAGCCCAGAATCTCCTTGCGCCCCGGCCAGGTGACCTTTCGCATCTCCACCCGGGTCTCCCTCAGGAACTGCACCGTCTTGGCCCACCGTTCCTGCAGCCGATTCACCACGCCCGTCATCCGACTCCACCCTTTCCCTGTGCGCCCCCGCCCGAACGCCGCCGCGGCCACATGGCAGGCCTGGAGGGATTCGAACCCCCAACCCGCGGATTTGGAGTCCGCTGCTCTACCGTTAGAGCTACAGGCCTATCTCGGCCAATCACCGCATTCCAAAGCCCGATGACCAAGCGGAGTCCGCGCCCGACGGGGCGGCAGGGCAGGCCGCCCGCGCGTCCCCCCTTGGACAGCGGTCATTCGCTACTTGGTCTCCCGATGCGGGGTGTGCTTGCGGCACCAGGGGCAATATTTCGAGAGCTCCAACCGCTCGGTGGTGTTCCGCTTGTTCTTGGTCGTGGAGTAATTGCGCCGCTTGCATTCTCCGCAGGCCAAGCTGATCTGCTCGCGCATGCTTGCCTCGCTTCCGGTCACCCCACCCGGAGGCCGCCACGCTCGGGTCTCCCCGGCCTGATCGGCGCCCCGCGGGAGGGGACGGGGGTTATCCCAGCACCTCGCTCACCACCCCGGCGCCCACGGTGCGGCCGCCCTCGCGGATGGCGAAGCGGAGCTCCTTCTCCATGGCGATGGGCTGGATGAGCTCGATCGTCATGGTGATGTTGTCCCCGGGCATGACCATCTCGGTCCCCTCGGGGAGCTTGACCACCCCGGTGACGTCGGTGGTCCGGAAGTAGAACTGCGGGCGGTAGCCGTCGAAGAAGGGGGTGTGGCGGCCGCCCTCCTCCTTGGTGAGGACGTAGGCCTCGGCCTTGAACTTCGTGTGGGGGGTGATGGACCCCGGCTTGGCCACGACCTGGCCCCGCTCCACCTCCTCCCGCTTGATCCCCCGGAGGAGCACCCCGATGTTGTCGCCGGCCTGCCCCTGGTCCAGGAGCTTCCGGAACATCTCCACGCCGGTGCAGACCGTCTTCTGGGTCTCCCGGAGGCCGACGATCTCCACCTCCTCGCTCACCTTGACCACCCCGCGCTCCACGCGGCCGGTGACCACCGTCCCGCGGCCGGAGATGGTGAAGACGTCCTCCACGGGCATGAGGAAGGGCTTGTCGATCTCCCGCTTGGGGGTGGGGAAGTAGCTGTCGACGGCGGCCATGAGCTCGTAGATGCAGGCGTACTCGGGGGCCTTCGGGTCCGCGCTGGTGGACTGGAGAGCCTTGAGCGCGGAGCCCTTCACGATGGGGATCTCGTCCCCGGGGAAGCCGTACTGGGTGAGGAGCTCCCGGACCTCCAGCTCCACGAGCTCCATGAGCTCGGGGTCGTCCACCTGGTCCACCTTGTTCAGGAAGACCACCATGGCCGGGACGCCGACCTGGCGGGCCAGGAGGATGTGCTCCCGGGTCTGGGGCATGGGGCCCTCGGAGGCCGCCACCACCAGGATGGCCCCGTCCATCTGGGCCGCCCCGGTGATCATGTTCTTGATGTAGTCGGCGTGGCCCGGGCAGTCCACGTGGGCGTAGTGGCGCTTGTCGGTCTCGTACTCCACGTGGGCGATGGCGATGGTGATGCCCCGCTCCCGCTCCTCGGGCGCCTTGTCGATCTGGTCGAAGGGGACGAAGGTGATCTTCGGGTTCTTGTAGGCCAGGGCCTTGGTGATCGCCGCGGTGAGCGTGGTCTTCCCGTGGTCGATGTGGCCGATGGTCCCGACGTTCATGTGCTCCTTGGTCCGCTCGAACTTCGCTTTGGCCATGTACGTGTCCCCCTGGGGCGGTGTGGCTGCCGAGAAGTCGGTGGAGCCCACGACCAGAATTGAACTGGTGACCTCGTCCTTACCAAGGACGCGCTCTGCCAACTGAGCTACGTGGGCAGTTGGTCGCTCGTCTCAAATCCCGCGCGCCGGACCGTCCCCGAGAGGCGCCTCGACCTCAGCCGGGGGTCGCCCGGGGTGAGGCCCGTCAGCCCGACGCGGATCTTGCCGTCCCACACCCGGCCGCTGCTGAGACCGCTCTCGGGGAGTTGTGTCGGCAGGCGCGGGATATCGAATGGAGCGGGAAACGGGATTCGAACCCGCGACCCCGAGCTTGGAAGGCTCGCGCTCTAGCCAGCTGAGCTATTCCCGCCTGCCCCTCGCAAACGGCTCCCCCCCATCCCGGACGCCCGTGGCACCCCGGCCCGCTGAGCGGGCGGCGCCGCCCGCATCCTGCCTTCAGGGAGTCGTCGGACGCGTGGTGGGGAGAGGAGGATTCGAACCTCCGAAGGCATGAGCCAACAGATTTACAGTCTGCCCCCTTTGGCCGCTTGGGTATCTCCCCGGGTGAGCCAGCGTGACCATTCCTCTGTGCACGCAGCCAGGGTGGAGCTGGCGGAGGGAATCGAACCCCCGACCGGCTGATTACAAATCAGCTGCTCTACCTGCTGAGCTACGCCAGCAGACAAAATCCTAGTTTATAAAATCCTGCCCGGAATGGCAAACACAATCGCACACGGATACCCATGGATATCCCGGCATATCGCGAATTCTCCGGACAAGGATGGGCATTTTACCCAGTTTGTCTCGCTCCTGTCAACCGGAACCTGTTTTCTGCCCGGTTCGCTGTCGCACCACCTCGAAGAGACACACCGCCGCCGCCGCCGAGGCGTTCAACGAAGCCACGCGCCCTCCCAGCGGAATCCGCACCAGGAAGTCGCAGCGCGCCCGGGTCAGCGTGCGCAGTCCGCGCCCCTCTGCCCCCACCACCATGGCCAGCGGCACCGTGAGGTCCGTCTCGAAAACACTCTGCCGTCCCGCCGCGTCCGCGCCCACGACCCAGAGCTCACGCGACTTCAGCCCTTCCAGGAAGGCAGCCAGATTCGTGACGCGGGCCACGCGGAGGTGCTCCGAGGCCCCTGCCGAGGCCCGCACGACGGCCGGGGTCACCCCCGCCGCCCGGTCACGGGGCAGGATGAGTCCGTGGGCGCCGGCGGCCTCTGCCGTCCGGATGATGGCTCCCAGATTCTGTGGATCCTGCACCCCGTCCAGGACCACCAGGAAGCCGGGCTCCGGACCGCGTCGTGCCCGGGCCAGCACGTCATCCGGCTCCACGTAGGGAAACGGGCCGACCTCCGCCAGGAGCCCCTGGTGCATCACGCCCCGGGCCAGGCCATCCAGGTCGGCGCGGGATCGTTCCTCCACCGGGACTCCCCCCCGGCGCGCCAGCTCCCGGACTTCGTCCGGCGTACCGGCGGGCCCCTGGCGGGCCAACAAGAGGCGGCGCACCGCGCGCCGGCCGGCCCGCAGCGTTTCCAGGACGGCGCGCGGCCCCGCCAAGAGCTCCGGGCCATCCTCCGGCAGACCACGCCGGCTCGGCGGCTTCACGGCTTGACCAGCGTGACGTTCAGCTCGGGCAGCTTTCGCTCCGTTGGGAACGCCGAGACCGCGCGGGTCGCCGTCCGGGTGTCATCGATCCGGATGGCGTGCGCCAGAAGCGCCTGCCGGATCTCGTCGGCTGCGGCCCAGTCGCGCCGGTTGCGGGCCGCCTCCCGGTGCGCCAGCAGCTCCTGGACGACGGAGGTCAGCCGCCGGTCCAGGTCCGCCGCTGCCGGCCCCCCGACCAGCAGAGCCGCCAGCTCCTCCAAGGCGTCGTGCGCCGGACGCTCCAGCCGGACGCCGCTGAGGGCGGTCAGCGTGGAGCGGCCGCCCGAAAGGTTCAGGGCCAGCACCGCCGCCAGCCGCCGCAGGATGGTCGCCGTCTCTTGGAGGCGACGCACCATCCCGGGATCGGGGGCTCCGCCCGCCCGCACCTCCTGCAGGAGCCGGTTGCCTTCGCGGACCAGGTCGAAGAGGACCCCGGACGCACGGGCGGTGTTGAAATCGTCATCCATGGCGGCCCGGAAGTCCTCCTCGGCGGGGTGCACCGCCTCGCCCGATCCCCCTGTGGCCTCGCCCTGCGCATGGTCCCGGGCGCGGCCCATCTCGGCCTCCAGCGTGTCCACCGCCCGCAGGAACTCCAGGAGGCCCGAGACGGCCTTCCCTTTTTCCGCCACGGCCGCCTCGGTGTAATCCAGGGGGCCCCGATAGTTCGTGGAGACGAGCAGCAGCTTGAGGGCCTCGGGGCTGAAGCGCTGCAGGGCGTCCCGGATCGTCACGAAATTCCCGAGCGACTTCGCCATCTTCTCCCCGTTCACCGTCACGAAGCCGTTGTGGAGCCAGTAGCGGGCGAACGGTTTCCCGCTGGCCCCCTCCGACTGGGCGATCTCGTTTTCGTGGTGGGGGAAGATCAGGTCCTCGCCCCCGGCGTGGATGTCGAACGTCTCGCCCAGGTATTTGGCCGCCATGGCCGAGCACTCGATGTGCCACCCGGGCCGCCCCGCGCCCCACGGGCTGTCCCACGCCGGCTCTCCCGGGCGCGAGGCCTTCCACAACGCGAAGTCCGTGGGGTCCTGCTTGCGCTCGTCCACCTCGACACGAGCCCCCGCCCGGAGATCGTCCAGGCTGCGGTGGGACAGCTTTCCGTATCCGGGAAACCGGCGCACCGCATAGTACACGTCGCCGTCCATCACGTAGGCGAGTCCCTGGCCTAGCAGCCGCTGGATGATCTGGATCATCTCGGCGATGTGGTCGGTCGCCTTGGGCTCCACATCCGCCCGCCGGAGCCCCAGGGCGTCCATGTCCCGGTAGAATGCCGCGATGTACTCGCGGGCCACCTCGTCCCACGCCCGGCCGGTCTCGCGGGCGCGCGCGATGATCTTGTCGTCCACGTCGGTGAAGTTCCGGACCAGCGTGACGCGATATCCCGAGAACTCCAGGTAGCGGCGGACGACGTCGAATACCAGGGTGGACCGGGCATGGCCGATGTGACAGAGGTCATACACGGTGACCCCGCAGGCGTACATCCGCACCTGCCCCGGCCGGAGCGGCTCGAACGGCTGCACCGTCCGGGTCAGCGTATTGTAGAATTTGAGCGCCATGCCTACTCCTCGTGGAGATTCATGGTGGGGGAGTTTCCAGCGTTCGCCTGGGTGTCGCGGGCGGGAGGGCAGGCCGTCTCAGCGGCTGCGGCCTGTCGCGGGCGCCCGGCGGCTCGTCGAGGCCGCGCGACGCCGTCGCAGGGGCAGCACCGACGCGACCGCAATGGCGACGATGCCCTCTCCGGCCCCCAGCGCTCCCATGCCCTTGGCCGTGGTCCCCTTGAGGTTTATCCGGTCCGGCGGGATCTGGAGCACCGCGGCCAGCGCCTGCCGCATCGCCGGGAAATGGGGGCCCAGGCGGGGGGCCTCCGCCACTACCGTAGCGTCCACGTTGCCGGGTTGGTATCCCCGGGCGGCGAGGAGCCGCACCACCCGCCCCAGCAGCCGCAGACTGGAGATCCCCATCATCTCCGGCCGTCCCACCCCGAAGTGCGTCCCGATGTCCCCCGCCCCCGCAGCCCCCAGGAGCGCATCCAGGACGGCGTGGGTCACGGCATCCGCATCCGAGTCCCCCTCCAGACCGCGGTCGAAGGGGATCGCCACTCCGCCCAGGATCAGCGGCCGCCCCGGCACCAGCCGGTGCATGTCGTAGCCGACCCCCACGCGGAGGGGGAGGCGCGGCGCCGGGCTCACCCTGCCCTCGCCGATCGGGCCGCCCGGCCCCGCAGGATCTCCTCGGCCATGGCGAGATCCTCCGGGGTCGTCACCTTGAGATTATCCCGGGAGCCCGGCACCAGCCGGACGGGATGGCCCAGCCGCTCGACCAGCACGCTGTCGTCCGTCCCCCGGAATCCGTCCGTGAGGGCCCGCGCATGGGCCTCCAGCAGGAGAGAGATCCGGAACGCCTGCGGCGTCTGCGCCGCCCACAGCCGACCGCGGGCCGGCGTCTCCACGATCATGCCATCCGGCCCGGCCACCTTGATCGTATCCGTGACCGGGATCGCCGCCACGGCGGCTCCCACCTCGCCGGCCGCGGCCACGGCGGCCCGGACGATCTCGGGCGAGACCAGCGGCCGGGCCCCGTCATGGACCAGCACGATGTCCGCGGCCGGCGGGACCCGCTGCAGCCCCGCGTACACCGACGCCTGCCGGTCCGCCCCGCCAGGCACCACCGCATCCACGTGCAGGCCGAAGGGCGCCTGGATCTCGGCACGGCAGCGGTCCTCGTGGCCCGGCGGGACCACCAGGACCAGACTGTGCACCGCCCGGGAGGCCCAGACGGCCCGCAGCGTGTGAGCCAGGAGCGGCACGCCTGCCAGGGACAGGTACTGCTTCGGCACCGGCCCGGGGAGGCGGGTTCCCCCTCCGGCGGCGGGCACGATCGCCGTTACGTGCATGCGGCCTCGAAAAGAAAATCCCAACTCCTCACGGCCCACTCCCGATCCATACGGCCCCGCGACCTTCCTGGGGGAATTCGGGGAATGGGGATGGTGGAATTGGGAAGGTCTGGGGTCAGGCTGCCTCGGCCTCTTCTTTCAGGCGCGAGAAGATCATCCGCCCGGCAGTCGTCTGGAGGACCGAGGTCACGCACACATCGATGGTCTGCCCGATGTGGCGCCGCCCGTTGTCGACCACCACCATGGTGCCGTCGTCCAGGTAGGCGATCCCCTGGTTGTACTCCTTCCCCTCTTTGAGGACGTACACCCGCATGTCCTCGCCGGGCAGCACCACCGGGCGAAGGGCGTTGGTCAACTCGTTGATGTTCAAGACCCCCACGCCGTGCAGCTCCGCCACCTTGTTCAGATTGAAGTCGTTGGTCACGATCTTGGCGTTCAGGGCCTTGGCCATGGCCACCAGTTTGTTGTCCACCTCGCGGATCTCGGGGAATTCCATGTCGCTGATCTCGACCCGGATATCCACCTTCTTCTGGATCTTCTGCAGGATGTCCAGACCGCGCCGCCCCCGGTTGCGCTTCAGCTGATCGGAGGAGTCGGCGATGTGCTGCAGCTCCCGCAGGATGAACTGGGGGATGACCAGCGTCCCCTCCAGGAATCCCGTCTCGGTGATGTCCGCAATCCTGCCGTCGATGATCACGGAGGTATCCAGCAGCTTGTGGCTCTCGGCGCGCGGCTGCTCTTTGAGCATGCGGACCAGCGCGGCCACATTCCATTCCTGTCCCTTGTCCAGCGCCACCGCCGCCCCCAGGAAAGCCCCGCTCAGCAGGCACAGGGTCCGCACCACCAGGCCGACGCTCGCCGGCAGGCCCACCAGGAGATCGACCGCGACCCTTGCGGCGGTCCATCCCAGCGCCAGCCCGACCACGAGCCCCGCCACAGTCTGCAGGATCGTCTTGCCCGGAACGCGCCGCAGCCGCTGATCCAGGACCACCACCAGCAGACCAAACAGCCCGCCGGTCAGGACGCCCCCCAGCACCCACCGTTCGCCGCCCTGCAGATTCGTCCCCAGCAGGCCCACCAGGCCGCCCAGGACGATGATGAACCCCTGCCACACCCGTCTGGACACGCGAGGCACCCCTTCCCGATCCGGGAGGCTTCAGGCTTTGGCGATGGTGCGATCCACCATGCTGCGGGCGTCCCCCTCCTCGATTCCCACGGCGTGAGAGATCTCGCTCACCAGGAGCTGCCGCACCGTTTCCAGCATCTTCTTCTCGCCGAAGGAGAGGTTCCGTTCCTTCTGGAGGAGCACCAGCTTGCGCAGGACCGTGGCGACCTCGTACAGGGAGCCGGTCTTGATCCGCTCCAGGTTGTCCTTGAAGCGCCGGTTCCAATTCGGGCAGATGTCCACATCCTTCTTCCGCAGAATCTCCATGACTTTGCGGACTTCCTGCCGCCCGATGAGCTGGCGCAGCCCCACCCGCTCGGCGTTGCCGGTGGGGACCATGATGGTCATGTCGTTGCCGAGAATCCGGAGGATATAATAGGACTGGCGGCTGCCGGAGACCTCTTTTTGTTCGATGGCTTCGATGCGTCCCACGCCGTGCGTCGGGTAGACGACCTTCTGCCCAATCTGGAACATGGTCCTACTCCTTTGCGACGTGCGCACATCTTCGAATTAAATCATACTCCACGAACTCAGTCAAACCGGATTTTCCCCGCAGCCGAGCACATTTCCGCCAGTTCCCCCACCTGCGACAGGCCCACCACCTCGATGGGGGCCGCGCCGGGCAACCCTTCCTGGCTCGCCCGGGGAAGGACTGCCCGCGTGAATCCCAGCCGGTGGAGCTCCTGCAGACGCTTGTCGGCCTGGGTGACGCTCCGCACCTCGCCCCCCAGCCCCACCTCTCCGAAGAACGCCCAGGTCGCCTCCACGGGGATGTTGCGCACGCTGGAGAGCACGGCCGCCACGATGCCGAGGTCGGCTGCCGGCTCTCGGACCTCCATGCCCCCGACTACGTTGAGAAAGACATCCGACCCCCCCAGGCCGATCCCCAGGCGCTTCTCCAGAACGGCCAGCAGCATGGCCACCCGCTGGAAATCCAGGCCATTGACCACGCGGCGCGGCATGGCCGCACCGCTGGGGGTCACCAGGGCCTGCAGCTCGAGCAGGATGGGGCGCATGCCCTCCAGCGTGGCCACCACGATGCATCCGGTGGCCTGCGCCGGCCGCTCTGCCAGAAAGAGGGCCGAGGGATTCTCCACCGGCACCAGCCCCCCAGGGCCCATCTCGAACACCCCGATCTCGTCCGTGGGACCGAAGCGATTCTTGGAGGCGCGCAGGATCCGGTGGGGGCGTTGGCGGTCCCCCTCGAAGTTGATGACCGTATCTACGATGTGCTCCAGCGCCTTGGGACCCGCCAGGCTGCCATCCTTGGTCACGTGGCCGATGAGCCAGACGGCCACCTCCTGCCGCTTGGCCACCTCCAGCAGGCGGCCCGCCACTTCGCGAACCTGGCTCAAACTCCCCGCCGCCGATTCGAGAGTCTCGCTCCAGGCGGTCTGCACCGAGTCCACGATCAGCGCCGCCGGGCGCAGATTCGACACGTGCTGCAGCATGGCCTCGAGGGACGTCTCCGCCGCCAGGTAGAGGGTCGGGGCGTCCGCACGGAGGCGCCGGGCGCGCTCGCTGACCTGGCCCAGCGATTCTTCGCCGGACACGTAGAGGATGGTCAGGCCTTGGCCGGCCAACGCCCCGGCGGCCTGCAAGAGGAGGGTGGACTTTCCGATCCCGGGGTCGCCCCCGATCAGCACCATGGCGCCGGGGACGAGGCCGCCCCCCAGGACGCGATCCAGTTCGGTGATGCCGGTGCGCAGGCGGCGCTGCTCGATTCCCGGCAGCGCCGTCGAGGGCACGGGGGTCCCCCCGGCGGGCGGGCCGGCCCGGCGGCTCCGGGGCGCCGCCGCCCCAGGAGACGGGGCGACCTCAGCGAGGCTCGCCCAGGCCCCGCAGTCCGGACAGCGGCCCAGCCACCGCGGGGCTTGGTATCCGCACTGTTGGCACTCGTAGTAGTTACGTTTGCCGCTCACGCCGGCAGCCCCCGGCCCCGATCTGCCTAGCAAGCTGTTGAAAAAGGGCCATCGGCCGGGTACCCGCCCATTCGGGCGCTCGCTGCGGCGTATTGGAAGTACGCCTTGACCCGCCTGTGGCGGGTGCTCGGCCCCGGGTACCCATCCCGCTGGATGGGTGAGGCCGCCTTGCACCTGGACCTTTTTGAGCAGCCTGGGCGAAAACGGGTATTTCAGCAGCCTGCTAGAAGGCGCCCAGCGCCTGGATCCCGATGCCGATGACGGTCAGCGGCCCCTGCTCCCGCAGCGCGTCGGCGCCTTTCCCCACTTTCTTGAGGCTGTCCTTGGCCGTGAAATACAGCGAGTCGTCGTTCACCAGCTTGCCCAGGGTGCCCTCGCCGCGGTTCACCTTCTTCATGATGTCGTTGAGGTTCGCCACGGCCCCCTTCATGTCGTTGTACACGCTGTCGTCGGTGAGGAGCTTCCCGATGGTGCCCTGCCCCTCGTTGATCTTCTTGGACACCGTGCGGAGGCCGGAGAGCGCGTCGCGCGCCTCGGTCAGCATCCCGCGTGCGTCCCGGTAGAGCGAGTCGTCCTTCACCAGCTTGCCCAGGGTGCCCTGGCCGTTGTCGATCTCCTTGGCCACGCGGTTGAACGTTCCGGAGGCCGTCCGGAGATCCGCCGTCAGGCCCCGCAGGTCCTTGTACAGCGAGTCGTCGTTCACCAGCTTGCCCAGGGTGCCCTGCCCCCTCGCCAGCTGGTCGCTGACCTTGTTGAGGTTTCCGGCAATGCCCTTAATCTGGCGGTAGAGGCTGTCATCGGTGACCAGCTTCCCGAGGGTTCCTTCGCCCTTGTCGATCCGCTTGGCGATCCTGTCCATGGTCTGGAAGGTGCTGGCGATGGGCTCGATGCTCTTGCCCAGGCCCTCATTGACCTGCTTGACCAGGGTCTGGACATCGCCCGCCGCATCGTTGAGGCGGGCCAGCAGGACGTTGAGGTCCGGCGGCTCGCTGCTCACCAGGGTGCTGCCGGACGCGGCCAGCGGGGCCGCCGGGGAACCGAAGGTGAGATCCAGGAAATTGGTCCCCAGCAGGCTGGTCAGCTTGATGGTGGCCACGGAGTCGGTCTTCACCGGCGTACCCTCCTTCACGCCGAAATCCACCTCGACCCGTGCGCCCACCACCCGGATGTCGCGGACGGTACCCACATCCACACCCGCCAGCTTCACGGGATCACCCACCTTGAGACCGGGAATGGACTTGAAGGATGTCTTGTATTCCACCGTTCGGGCGAACAGCGCCTGCTTCCCGACCAGCTCGAACATCACGATGAGGATCAGGAAGGCCACCACCAGGAACAATCCGACCTTGACCTCCCGTGTCATGGCTGCACGCCTCCTTCCGAGACTTTCATCTGGGTGGTGATGAACGCCCGGACCACCGGGTTCTGGGTGGCCCGGATGCTCGTCGGGGTTCCGGTCTCGATAAGCCTCCCTTCGTGGATCATCCCCAGGCGGTCGGCCACGTGGAACCCGAGGTTCAGGTCGTGGGTGACCACCAGGGCGGTGATCCGAAGCCGCTTCAGGCCGGCAATCACGTGGCCGATCTGCTCCGTCAGCACCGGATCCAGGCCCGCCGTCGGCTCGTCGTAGAGGATCAGCTGCGGGTCCATGGCCAGCGCGCGGGCAATGGCCACGCGCTTCTTCATCCCCCCCGACAGCTCCGAAGGCATGGCGCCATCCCAGCCGGCCAAACCGACCAGCTCCAGCTTCTCGTTCACGATTCGGACGATCTCGGCCCGGCCGCAGATGCGATGCTCCTTCAGCCAGAGCCCCACGTTCTCCCCCACCGTGAGGGAGTTGAAGAGGGCCGAGGACTGGAAGATCATGGCCAGGCGCAACCGGCGGCTCCCGTCGCCCATCTGCAGGTCCGTCCCGTCGATGAGGATGCGGCCGGAGTCGGGCGCCAGCAACCCGGTGATGTGCTTGAGCAGGACCGATTTCCCGCAGCCGGAGGGGCCGAAGATGACGAACGTCTCCCCCGCCGCGACGCTGAGCTCCAGGTCACGCAAGACGTGGTGGCCTCCGAAGGACTTGTTCAGGCGGCGGACCTCGACGCTGACGCCGGGGGCCATCGCCTCCCGAGCCGGCGGGCCGGCGGGCAGCGGATCGCGGGACGGCGGATGTGGCGAAGATGGGAGCGTCATGGCATCACATCAAGATCCGGGTGATGACGTAGTCGAGAAAGAAGATGAGCACGAAGGACATGACCACGGCCCGGGTCACCGCCCGACCGATCTCTTCGGGGCCCCCGGCGGTCTTGAGACCGACGTAGCAGCAGGTGGTGACCACCGCCACGGCGAAGACCACCGATTTGATGACGCTGTTCATGACGTCGCTGAATTGTACCACATCCTGGAAGTTGATGCGGAACGCCCGCACGCTCACCCCGATGCTGGGGTTGACCGACGACACGATGGCCCCTCCGATGAGGCCGATCAGGTCCACGTACATACAGAGCGCGGGGACGGCCAGGAGACTGGCCAGCACCCGCGGCATGACCAGGTAGCGCACCGGGTTGATGTCCAGGGTCTTGAGGGCGTCGATCTCCTCGTAGACGCTCATGGCGCCGATCTCGGCCGCTATGGCGGAGCCCACCCGGCCGGTCACCAGGATCGCGGTCATGACCGGCCCCAGCTCCTTGACCAGGCTGAGCCCGACGATGCCCCCGATCGTCCCCTCCAGGCCGAACTGGTGCAGCCGGGAGCCCGTCTGCAGGGCCAGGACCCCGCCGATGAACAGCCCCGTCAAGGAGGCGATGGGCAGCGTGGCATTGCCGACTTCCAGCATGTGGCTGACAATCTTGTCCACATTCCTGGGGGCGGCCTTGATCCAATACAGGGACTGCAGGAGCAGAATCACCCCTTCCCCCAGTCCCTGGAGGAAGCCCTGGACGCGCGTTGTGATGGTCTTCACCGGGTCCCTCCTTGCGGGTCAAGGGCGGCCAGCGGCTGGGAAACCGCAGTCCATTTCAGCACGACCTCCCCCCCCAGGCGGATAGACCGGACACCCTGTCGGACCTCGTAGGAGAAGAGCCCTCCCAGGAGTGAAAACCGGGCCTCCTCCCCCCGCTCCCGATAGGCCAGGAGGGGTCCCAGCACCTCGATGGACCGCCCCTGGGCGCTCTCCTCATGGCGCACCAGGTCCCAGAGGAAGGAGCGGGTGGCGTCTCCTTCGGGATTGCGCCGGAAGGAATACAGGGACCAGAGCGGGGAATAGTTCTGCTGGACCCATTCGTTTTCCGGCAGGAAGGCCTCCAGCAGGGCCAGCGTGTTGAAGGTCACCGCCCCCTCTCGGTCCCGCTCGTAGTGAAACACAGGCCAGGCATCCACGCGCCGCATGGAGCCGTCCCGTCCCGTCTGCCGGGTGTCGGAGTACAGGTACCAGAGGATCCGGTCCCGCACCGTCCGGCTGCCCGGGATCTCCTCCCGGCTGCGCATGTACAGGGGAAACAGCACCATGAGGTCGGTGGTCTGCATCTCCCGCAGGAAGAATTCGTGGCGCAGGGTCCGGTGCTCCAGGGAGTAGAACGGCAGGACGCGGTCGACGCTGCGTCCCTCCCCCCGGGCGAACCGGATCAGCGGCCAGGGCAGGTCCCACTGCGCGTACTGCTGCTCCCGGTCGATCGTGTGGGTGAACAGCGGCCAGAGGACGGTGGCGCTCTCCCGCGCCTTGGAGCGCTGCGACACGTAGAAGGGCAGCACCGAAAGGGTCTCCTCCGGATCCTCCCCGTCCAGCCCGGTCCGCTGGTGAAGATAGAGGGGCCACAGGACGAACCGCTTCTCGAAGACCCCCTCCCGGACGTCCTGTCCGTAGAGCGGAACGATCCGGAAGCCCGAGCGGCCCGGGCCGCGGGTAAGGGAGATGAGCGGCCAGGGGAAGTAGCGGGTCTCCGCTCCTCCTTTGACAAAGCGGGCGTACAGCGGGAACATGACGAACTCCGCCTCGTCCTGGCCGAGACGGTCCAGCGCCCGCCCCCCGAAGGGGAGAATCGCCCGGTAGCGCTCCCCACTGCCGGTGGTCCCGCTCAGGTAGAACGGGAAAAAGTCCGCGCGGTGCTCCCGATCCGACGGCAGGGATCCCTCCGAGCGGGCGTTGATCAGCTCCAGGAACTGGAACTGCCAGTCCCGTTCCGTCCGACTGTACGTCATGAGCGGATAGAGGACCTGCCACTCCAGTCGCTCTGCGCGCTTGTCCTCGCGTCGGTGGAAGAGCGGCCGGATGGCCACGTCCTCGACGTTCCCGTCGGGGGAGCGGTCGGCCTCGATGAGCGGACCGAGGCTCCCCGAGGTGTGCATCCGGTCCACCGGATCCTCGCGATCATCATAGACAGGCCACAGGTTGATCGCGGCCGGCGCCGGTTCCTGGGCCTGCCCGCGTGCCTGGACCGGCGGCCAGAGGGGGAGCCCGAGAAGAATCAGGAGCGTCCCCGGGAGGACCAGTCGCCGCGCTCTGTACCGCCGCCGAGTCAAGGTTGCCACGTGTCTCCTGGACGCCAGCGCTAACAGGCTGCTGAAAGAGGCCCATCTGCGGACACCCAGCCTACGGCCGGGTACCCGCGCGCTCGCGTGGCGCTGCGACGTACGAGCGAAGTACGTCTCGCACCTCGCATCGCGCGCCGCCTTGCATCTGGACCTTTTTGAGCAGCCTGGGCGAAAACGGATATGTCGGCATCCTGCTAATACTCCCGCTGCCGCTCCTGGTCCTCGAACCGCGTGTATTCCCGCAGGAAGGTCAGGTACACTGTCCCCGTCGGCCCGTTCCGCTGCTTGCCGATGATCACCTCGGTGGTGTTGTCCTCCGGCTCTTCCGGATCCTCCTCTTTGCGCGCCCGGTAGAGCGCCGGCCGGTACAGGAAGGTGACGACGTCGGCGTCCTGCTCGATGGCCCCCGACTCCCGAAGATCCGAGAGCTGGGGCCGGGGGGGCTGGCGCGACTCCACCGCGCGCGAGAGCTGGGACAGGGCCACCACCGGGACGTTCAGCTCCTTGGCCATGGCCTTGAGGGAGCGGGAGATCTCCGAGATCTCCTGCTGCCGGCTCTCCACCCGCCCCCGCCCCGTGATGAGCTGCAGGTAATCGATGATCACCAGCCCCAGGCCCTGCTCCCCCTTCAGCCGGCGCGCCTTGGCTCGCATCTCCAGGAGCGAGATCCCGGCGGTGTCGTCGATGAAGATGGGGGCCTCGGACAGGCGGCCCGCGCCCGTCGTCAGTCTGGGCCAGTCGGCGTCCGACAGGTACCCGGTGCGGAGCTTGTGGGAGTCCACCTTGGCCACCGAGCAGAGCATGCGCTGCACCAGCTGCTCCTTGGACATCTCCAGGCTGAAGATGGCCACGGGAATCTGCTCCTGCATGGCCGCGTGCTCGGCGATATTGAGGCAGAAGCTCGTCTTGCCCATGGAGGGGCGGCCCGCCACCACGACCAATTCCGCTGCCTGCAGTCCGGCCGTCATCTCGTCGAACTTGGCAAACCCGGTGGGCACGCCGGTGACGTGACTCTTGCGATCGTATAGCTTCTCGATCAGCTGGAAGGTGCCCTTGAGAATGCCCTTCACCGGGACGAACGAGCGGCTGACCTTGTCCTGGGAGATTTCGAAGATCTGCTGCTCGGCCCAGTCCAGGAGGTCGTCCACCTCGTCGGTGTCGGCGTAGGCTCGGCCGACGACCCCGGTCGCTTTCTGGATCAGGGCGTACAGGAGCGCTTTGTCTTTGACGATCCGTGCGTGGTAGCCGACGTTGGCGGCGGTGGGAACGGCATCCACCAGGGAGGCCAGGTAGGCGGCTCCCCCCACCTCCTCGAACCGCTTCTGGCGCATGAGCTCGTTGGCGATGGTCACCAGATCGACCGGCTCACTGCGCTCGAAGAGATCCAGGCAGGCGCTGAAGATCTTGCGGTGGGCTTCCTTGTAGAAGTCGGCCGGCCGGAGGATCTCCATGGCCTTCAGCAGCGCCGCGTTATCCTGCAGCACCGCACCCAGGACGGAGATCTCCGCCTCCAGGTTCTGCGGGGGCACTCTGTCGGACGCTACCGCCGCATCAGGCATGGGGATGCGCATTCGGTCCAACGCTCAGCTTTCGCGTTCCACCGTGACGGCCAGCTCTGCCGTCACGTCAGGGTGGAGGCGCACCGGGACCCGGTGGGCGCCCAGGGTCTTGATGGGCTCGGGGAGCAGGATCTTCTTCTTGTCCACGCTGACGCCCTGCCCCGCCAGCGCTTCGCTCAGGTCCTGCGCCGTGACCGAGCCGAAGAGCCGCGGGGCCGCTGCGGTCTCCGCGGGGGCGGCCGCGGCCGGCGCCTCGGGGGTCTCGGGTGGCGGGGCCGTCGCCGGGGTTGGGGCCGGAGCAGCCGCCGCCTCCTCGCCGGCTCGCCGCTTCAAGGTGATCTGCACCGCCGCCAAGCGTTCCGCCAGCGCCGCCGCTTCCGTCTTGGCGCGATCCTCCCGGTTCTTGGCCTGTGCCGTCAGCTGCGTCAGCGACCGCAGGCGGCCGGAGGTCGCCAGCACGGCCAGCTGCTTGGGCAGCAGGTAATTTCGCGCGAACCCATCCGCCACCTCGACCTGCTGGCCCGGCTCGCCCAATCGCTCCACCTTCTGCATCAGGATGACTTTCATCAGCCACTCCGTTTTCGGCTCGCGGGTTCCCAGCCTCGGGTGTCCCCCGGGGAGGCCCGCCGCCTCCGCCTGCGAGACCCCGCGGCGCTGGATTCCTCGCCCTAGGTTCGTCCGGACATGTCTTCGGCAGGTTCAACCGCCGAAAGGCAAACCACACATCGAACAGCCCCAGCGCCGCCACCAGCAGCGTGAAGAACGGCTGTAGGACCAGCAGGATCACAGACAGCGTGGCCAGAAACCGGGGCAGACGGAATCGATCAAAGAAAAAGGCGACGATGCTCATACCCTGCAAGAAGTACAGCCCCGCTAGGATGATGAGTCCGTTCAGTCCGACAGCCGCCCAGCCGGGAAGCTCGGTCAGGAACAAGATCCCCGCCCCGATAAAGACCCACACCAGCAGCTCCGGAAGCTCCCACCGGAACGTGGCGGGGGCCAAGCCCCCCAGCTGTTCCGGCCAGCGGCGGAGAAGGGCCTGCAGCAGCAGCACATACCCCGCGGCGGTCAGCAGGCTGCCGGTGAAGAAGAGGCCGGGAAAGGCCATCAACAAGAATCCTCGGAGGGCCGCGGTATAGCTTCCCGCCGGGACCACCCCCTCCGTCGCCCCGCCCAGGCGCCCGCCGAGAGCCTCCATCTCCGCCAGCAGGTCGCTCACCTGCTGCCGGATCGCGACCAGCGGGTGCGCCCACTGTCCCGAGCTGAGCAGCAGCACCCCCAGGCCGCCCAGGGTGAGCACGATCGCCACGCCGGTCACCAGGAGCTCCGGGCGCCGGGCGCGCCGGAGACCTTCGGCCAAGAGCACCGCCGACACGCCGAACTCCAGCAGGAACGCCAGCGCCTGGGGAACGGACAGCGGAACGGCCAGACCCACGGCGGCCAGGGCCAGGGCCAGGATCAGGGCCGACAACCCGTGCCGCAGCCGGAGCACCACGAAGGGCACAGGTACCAAGAGCGTCAGGGCCGCCCCCAGGACAGGAAAGAAGGTCCCGGACACAAACAGCCCCACCCCCAGCAGGGCCACCAGGACGACTTCCGCGCCCCATGCCACCCAACGAGTTCCCGGACTCTCCACCTGCGTCCTCGGCGCTCCGCCGCCCGCAGCGATCAGGCCAGATCGGCCGCGTACGCCAGGAGCGCGATGCTGCGCGCCCGCTTGATCGCCACGGTCAGCTGACGCTGGTGCCGGGCGCAATTCCCCGAGATCCGCCGCGGGATGATCTTGCCGCGGTCACTCACGAAGCTGCGCAGCCGCTTGATGTCTTTGAAATCCACCTGCACCACTTTGTCCACGCAAAACTTGCAGACCTTCTGCCGCCGGTACGTTCGCCGCTTCTTCAGCACGCGCTTGTCTCCTCCTGCACCCCGGGGTGCGGGGCACCATGCCGGGCCCCCGTCCGCCGTTGCCGCGGCGGGCCGAGCCGTTCACAGACTCACCTCAATCCGAAGAACTCTCACCGCCAAGGCGCCAAGGGACAATTCGAATTCCGAAGCTCGAATTTCGAAATTGAACGGCGTGGCCTTGGCCTCATGGCGGTTCAGCAGCTCTTTCAGACCAGAACTAAAAGGGAACCTCGTCCTGCTCGGGGGCGTGCGAAGGCTCCGCGTCCTCTTCGGCCGGGGGCCCTCCGGAGCCAGCGCCCTTGCGGGGACCCAGGAACTGCACCCGCTCCGCCACGACCTCGTGCTTGGAGCGCTTCTGGCCCTCCGGCGTCTCCCAGGACCGCTGCTGCAGGTGACCATCCACCAGGACGCTTCGCCCCTTGGCCAGATACTCGCCGCACGTCTCCGCCTGCTTCCCCCAGACCACGATGGTGATGAAGCAGGTCTCGTCGCGGCGCTCCCCGCCCTGGGTCGTGTACGACCGATTGACCGCCAGGTCGAAGTTGCACACCGGGGCCCCGCTGGGCGTGTACCGAAGCTCCGGGTCGCGGGTCAAATTTCCCATCAGGATGACCTTGTTGAAGCTGGCCATGCTCAGGCCTCCTGCGTGACCGGCTCGGGGGCCGGCGCTGCCTTGGGCTTGCCCTTGGGGCGTCGCGGCTCCTCCATCACCACCGTCATGTATTTCAGCACCGACTCTGCAATTTTCAAGTGCCGTTCCAGCTCGGCCACGGCCTTCGGGGCCGCCTGCACCCGGAAGTACACATAATGGCCGTCCCGCCGCCTCTTGATCTCATAGGCCAGCCGCTTCTTGCCCCACTTCTGGATCTCGGCAACCTCGCCGCCTTCCCGGGCCACCACGGCCTTGGCGGCCGTGACGGCGGCCTCGACGCCGTCGTCCCCCAGGGCGGGATCCAGGATGAAGATCACCTCGTACGATCGCACTCCCCTCACCTCCTCTCCCGGCGCTCTCGCGCCGCCTGTGTCAGGCCGATACGCCAGCCTCGGGCGCCGTCCACCCGTTGAACCGATTCATCGCAGCATTCGCACCGTCCCGGATCACCTGTCGCGCCGCTTCCGCGGCCGCAGCGATGACCCGAGCCGCCAGGGCCCCCTCTGCGTCGAGAAACCCCGCCAGCACGTGCTCCGCCGCCTCTTGGAAGGTGGGAGGACGTCCAATCCCCAGCCGGATCCGCGGAAAATCCTGCGTCCCCAGCGCCGACTGGATCGAGGCCACGCCGCGATGCCCGCCCGCGCCCGCCCGGGCTGAAATTCGGATGCGACCCAGGGGCAGGTCGAGATCATCATGGATGACGAGCAGTCGCTCGGGGGGCAAGTCCGCCGCCAGGAGGCACGCGGCCACGGGGCCCCCGCTGAGATTCATGAAGGCCTGCGGCTTGAGCAGCGCAACCGGGACGGCGGCCAGGGCGGCCAGAGCGATCTCCGCATCCGGTGCGGGCGATCGGAACGTCGCCCCGGCCTCCGCCGCCAGCCGTTCCACCACTGCGAAGCCTACGTTGTGCCGTGTCCCGGCATAGCGCGGTCCGGGGTTCCCCAGGCCGACCACCAGCCAGCGGGCCGAGCGAATGGCCTCCACCTACTTCGGCTTGGCCTCCGTCTTGGGTTTGGCCTCGGCCTTGGGCTTGGCTTCTGCCTTGGCCTCGGCCTTGGGCTTGGCTTCTGTCTTGGCCTCGGCCTCGCCCTCGCCTTCCGCCTTCTCCTTCCGGCCGACCACCTCGGGCTCTGTCGGGGCCTCCTCGACCGCCGCCGGGGCCTCCTCTTCCGCGGCCATGGCGACGACGGACGCCACCACGCGGTCCGCGTCCTCCAGGACCCGCACCCCCTCGCCCAGGCGCAGGTCCCGGACGTGGACGGCGTCGCCCACATCCAGACCCGAGAACGTCCACCAGGATCTTCTCCGGGATGTTGAGCGGCAGGCATTCCACGAACAGCTGGCGCAGCGCATGCTCCAGGATGCCGCCCTTGTTCTTCACGCCCGTCGACTCCCCCTGAAGGACCAGCGGGACTTCCACCCGGATCTTGCGCTCCATGGAGATCTCGAGGAAATCCGCGTGCAGCGGCCGCCCCTTGACGGGATCCAGCTGGAGGTCCTTCAGGATCACCATGGAGCTCCGGGGGGCGTCCCCGCCCGCCAGGGAGAGGTTGATCAGGGTGTTCTCCCCGGAGCTGACGGCCGAGAGCAGATCGCGCGGACTCACCGTCACGGGCATTGGGCCGCCGGGACCCCCGTAAACGATGCCGGGAATGCGCTCAGCGCGCCGCAGGCGCTTGGCCGCCGCCTTTCCCGCGACGGTTCGGATTTCGCCTTTCAACTCGACTGTTGCCATACTCGCCTCCGCCTACCCACCAGTGAAACCAGGTGAAAGAGGTTCTCCGGGCGCCACACGCCGGCCGGCGCTCCCTGCGACGCCTCACACGAAGAGCGAGCTGACCGAGCTCTCGGTGTGGATGCGCCGAATCGCTTCGCCGAGGAGGGGCGCCACCGACAACACGGTGACCTTGCGGCTGCGCTGCTCGTCGCGAAGGGGGATCGTGTTGGTCACGACCACCTCCTCGATGGCCGAGCCCTCGAGCCGCTGGATGGCCTTCCCCGAGAGCACGGGGTGTGTGCAGCTCGCCAGGATTCGCCGGGCCCCGTCCTTCTGCAGCGCCTGCACCGCTTGGGTGATGGTTCCCGCCGTGTCGATGATATCGTCCAGCAGAATGGCATCCCGGTCCCGGACATCCCCGATGACGTGCATGATCTGGGCCTCGTTGGCCCCCGTCCGCCGCTTGTCCATGATGGCGAGGGACGTCCCCAGCCGCTTGGCAAAGGCCCGGGCGCGCTCCACGCCGCCGGCATCCGGCGCCACCACCACCAGGTCCTGCCAGGCCCCCTCCTCCAGTCGCCCCTGAAAGTACTTGAGCAGGACCGGGGCCGCGAACAGGTGATCCACCGGGATGTTGAAGAAACCCTGAATCTGGCCTGCGTGCAGGTCCACGGTGAGGACCCGGTGGGCGCCGGCGGCCGTAATCAGGTCTGCCACCAGCTTGGCCGTGATGGGCACGCGCGGCTGGACTTTGCGGTCCTGCCGGGCATACCCGTAATAGGGCATCACGGCCGTGATGCGGCAGGCAGAGGCCCGCTTCAGCGCATCGATGATGATCAGCAGCTCCATGAGGTTCTGGTTGACCGGCTCGCAGGTAGGTTGGACGACGAAGACGTCCGCGCCGCGGACGTTTTCGTTCACCTGCACGAACACCTCGCCGTCCGAGAACTGCGAGACCTCGGTCTCCGCCAGACGCGTCCCCAGATAGGCGGCGATCTCCGCCGAGAGCTCCGGGTGCGCTCTGCCGGCCGTCAGCACCAGATCTCCGGGCATGCCGGACTCCTTTCCATTCTCCTCGTGATCGCCGGCGCCCGCGGCCATGAATCCGCCGCTACGCCGCCGCGGCCAGGATCGGGTTCTCCGGGAGCGTGGGCGCCGCCACCCCGAAATATCCGGCCTCCCGCACACGGCCGGCCAGGGCCTCGGCCGCCGGCCGATCCGCCGTCACCGCGAACAGAGAGGCCCCGCTGCCGGACATGCAGACCGGCGAGCCGCCTGCCTTCTCCAGGAGAGTCTTCAGCGCGCGCACCTCACCCCGGTGCGGCAGGACGACCGCCTCAAGACGGTTGAACGCCCACGCCGGCGGCCAGGAGAGGCGACCTTCGGCGATCAAAGCGAGGATAGTAACCCGTCCCTGCCAGTCTGTCAATTTCGAACTGGCCTCCTGGTACGCCCAAGCGGTCGAAATCGGCACCCCGGGATTCGCAATCACCAGCCAGTGCGGCGGCCAAGGCGTGAGCGGGGTCAAGACCTCCCCGCGTCCGGTGGCCAAGGCCAGGCTCGGTCCCAGAAAGAACGGCACGTCGCTCCCCAGTCGGCCCGCCAGCTCGCGCAGTTGGTCCAGCGGCAAACCGAGCTCGAGCAAACGGTTCGCTCCCGCCAGCACCGCGGCCGCATTGCTCGATCCGCCTCCCAGCCCTCCAGCCACAGGGATGCGTTTCTCCAGGCGGATCTCCAGCCCCTCCCCGTTGCCGGCCGCTTCCAGCAGGAGCACTGCGGCTTTGTAGGCGAGATTGCCACGCCCCTCCGGAACACCCACCCCCGCGGCAATCAGCCGGACCCCTCGCCGAAGGGGTGCCAGGGTCACCGTATCGCAGAGGTCCACGAGCTGCATCACCGATTCGATATCGTGGTACCCGTCCGGACGCCGCCCCACGATCTCCAGAAAGAGATTGATCTTGGCCGGCGACGGCATCACCAGGCGATCCACCGCACAGGCCTCCTACGGCACGCGGCCGGGCGCAGGCCCTTCCGGCAGCGCCCGATCCAGATCCACGAAGCGGGTGTCGGTTCCCGCCGGTCTGGCCAGCTCGAACAGGTCCGGCTCGATCGGCGTGTTGATCCGGAGCTGCTCGTAGTGAAGTCGGAATCGTCCCCCGCTCGCGAGCACCTCCGCGCGAATCTCGAACGGAACACTCGCCCCGTCCAGCTGGCGCCGGTCCTCGAACTGAAAGGAGAGCAGCGGCCCCGACGCGTCCCCCATTTCTCCCCGCTCCACCCGGATCCCCCCGGGAGCCGTCCATAGCCGCTGCCAGAAGGGGCCGTCCACCGACTCCACACGAACACTGGCCCCATCGGGGGTCAGCACCAGCCGGGGATCGTCCGAGGGAAGCGGCAGGGGCGGCAACCCCGCCAGCAGGCGCAGCAGCGGCCCCGGCGGCAGCGGAAGCCGGACCAGCCGGGCTAGAGTCTGGCGGGTCGCCCGCCCCGCACCGAACTCGTGGCGCAGCAGGTTGTGCACCCGCAGCTGGTCCCCGTCGAGAACCAGGATCAGGGCCGCGGTGCCCACCGGGCTCAGCGTCTCCAACCGCGCCCGATCCGGCAGGGCCACTACGACCACCTGACTGGCCGACCCGCCCCCCCCGGGTCCGTCATACCGTACATCCGCCAGGCCGCGCAAGGTGCGCAGCGCCGCCTCGTCCCTGAGCAGCGCGTCCCGGACCGCCCCCACATCCGCCGGCCCCGGCGGCGGCGTGGGCGGCAGCGTGGCGCAAGCCGCGGCCGCAAGCGCCACGGCCGCCCCCAAAAGCAGGCGGATCGGCCGGTTCATTGGGCGTCGTGGGAGGTGTGTTTGCGGGCGTCGTCGATTTTCTTCCGGAGGGCTGTGTTCGTCCCGTCCAGTTCCAGCGCGCGCTCCCACTCCCGGAGGGCGTCCGCAACCATGCCCTTTCGGAAGTAGACGTCCCCCAGATGCTCGCGGATCGTCGGATCATCCCGGCGGGAGAATTTGACGGCCCGCAGCAGCTCGGTCAGGGCCTCGTCCAGGCGGCCCAGCTTGTAGTAGGCCCAGCCCAGGCTGTCGGTGTACGCTCCGTTCTCCGGCTCCAGCTCCAGGGCCTTCTTGACGAGCGTGACCGATTCCTCCAGCTTGATGCCCTCGTCGGCGAACATGTAGCCGAGATAGTTGTAGGCATCGGCGAATTTCGGGTCCAGGGCCACCGTCTTGCGGAAGGCCACCTCGGCCTGGTCCGGCTGGTGGTTACGCTCGAAGGCCGCGCCCAGCTGGAACTGATACTGGGCGTTGTTCGGATCCAGGCGCACCGCCTGCTCCAGCTGCTCGACCGCCTTCGGGTAGTCTTTCTTCTGCACGTAGGTCAGACCCAGCAGGTAGGGGACGTTCCCCTCCTGCGGCCGCAGCTTGGCCGCCTCCGTGAAGACGGCCGTGGCCTGGTCGAGCTGTCCCAGCTGCCCGTAGATGTACCCCCGGTGCAGGAGGCCGTCGACGTAGCGGGAATCCTGCGGCATCAGCTTTCCCAGGACCTCCAGCGCTTCGTCGTACCGCTTCATGTCCTCCAGGGTCAGCCCCAGCGCAAAGCGAGCCTCGTCGTTGCTTGGGTCCTTCTGGAGGACGTCGTGGAAGATAGTCAGCGCCCGCTGGTAGTCTTCCTTCTCCGAATAGATCTGCCCGATGCGGGTCGAGAGCAGCAGGTTGCCGGGGTCCAGTTGCTGCATCTCCTGGTACGCCTTCAGGGCTCCGTCCAGGTCCCCGCGCAGCAGCTGCACTCGGCCCAGCCGCTCCAGGAACTCCCGGTTCTCGGGATCGGTTTGCAGGGCGCGCTGGTAGACCTGGGCGGCGTCCTCGTAGCGGTTCTGGCTCTCGTACGCGGTCGCCAGGCCGATCCAGGCCGGATCGAAATCCTGGTTCCGATCCAGGGCTGCCTGGAAGAACGCCCGCGCCTTCTCGGGCTCTTTCATCTCCAGGTAGATGCGTCCCAGGCTATACTGGGCCAAATGATTGCCGGGCTGGACCTTGGCCAGTCCCTCGAAGGCCTGGATGGCCTCCGGGAAGTTGCGCGTCTCGGCGTATAGATTGCCGAGGAAGAGGTATGCCTCGGCCCGCTGGGGGGCCAACCGGATCACCGCCTTGTAGTGCTCCTCCGCCCCGCGTGCGTTCCGTAGCCCCTGATAGGCGGCCGCCATGACCAGGTGGGCCTGCACGCTGTCGGGGGACAGGGCCAGGATTTCCTCGCCCTCCTGGATGGCCCCCCGGAAGTCCCCCCTCTTGAGCAGCAGCGACGCCAGGTTGGTGTGCAGGTACGTGGAGGTCGGATCGTATCGCAAGGCGTCCCGCTGCCACCGGACGGCGCTATCCAGGTCCCCATCGATCTCGGCCAGGACGCTCCGGGAATAGGCGTAGAACGCCCGCTCATCCCCCGGCCCCGAATCGGTCGCGGCTGCGGTGGCATCCGTACTCACGGCGACCGACCTGTTTCCTCCCTGCTGCGCGATGACTTCGGTGCAGCCCGGAAGGAGCCCGCCAGCCAGCATGATCACAACCGCCCATGCCAGCACTCGTCCCTGTCTCATGACCCGTCCATCCTCTCTGGATTGCCGTCAGAAGCCAACGGCCGGGGAACCCCCGGCCGTTGATGGGATCACTCTAGCAGGCATGGCGCACACCGTCAATCCGAATATCGAATGGGAGGAGCGAGAGGACGAAGAGTTAGCGGAGGAAGGCCGGCAGAACGCAACACACCGATGCACGGAGACGCACGCCCCGCGAATCGGAAACCCGAAGGGGAGAAGAAGGGGCGATGTGACAAGGAATTAAGCAATCCTGACTGACCCTACCGGGCGGCGCAGGAGGGTCTGACCGTCCAGGAGATCGCCGATCGGCTCCGGGTCCCCTGCAGGATTACGTGACGGTGAGGCGGGCTGGCATTCCGGCCGTCCCGAGCGACAAACGGAAGGGGGTGCCCTCATGGGTCGGCATCCCCAGTCACGTAGAATCGGGATTGACATGTATAACGATATGCGTTATATTTCTCCCATGATAGGATAGCCGACCATCGCCGGACAGCCGTGATTCACTCCTTCGCCGATCGGGGGACGGAGAACATCTTCAATCGCCTGGACTCGCGCCGGGCCAGGCGCACATGCCCCAAGTCGGTGTGGGCGACCGCCCGGCGGAAGCTCGACATGCTGAACGCAGCGGTTTCCCTGACCAGCCTCCGCCTTCCCCCTGGGAACAGGCTGGAGGTCCTCAAGGGAGACCGGAAGGGGCAGCCCAGCATATGTGTCAATGACCAGTACCGCGTCTGTTTTGTCTGGACGTCCGATGGTCCCGCCGATGTGGAGATCGTCGATTATCACTGAGGAGGATCGGAAGATGGTTCGCATTCCTACGGATGGCCCGCCGACGCATCCGGGCACCATGCTGCTTGAGGAGTTCCTGAAGCCCCTGGGGCTGTCGCAGGTGGAGCTGGCCGAACGGATCGGGGTCTCGTTCCCGCGGGTGAACGAGAATCGTCCATGGAAAGCGCGGCGTGACACCGGACACGGCGCTTCGGTTGGAGCGGCTGTTCGGGATGGAGGCACAGTTCTGGCTGAATCTTCAACTCGCCTGGGACCTGTACCATGCCGCCCACTCGCCGGCCGCGCGGAGTATCAGCAAGATCCGGCGACTTCCACAGGTGGCCGCGGCGGGAGCAGATTGACCACGCGAGCATTTCCCTGGCCTAGTGGCGCTCCACGCATATCCCGCCAGGAACCCAGGTTGGAATACAGGCCGGAGGGTCCTGGTGCATCCGCCGGTACCTCCGGCGCACCGATGCAGAATCTCTCGAGAGGCAGCTCAGGAGCCGCAGGGGGCAGGTCACCCCGGGACCCCAGTCGTTTGGGAGGTGCGAGAACACCGTCAGGTGGACCGGCTGAGCCCCCTTACGTGTCGGCTTCAAGGCGCTTGCCGAGACTCACAACATCGTCCACTTTAAACCCTATCCGCTGGTAGAACTCGATGACTTCACTGTTCGTGCTGCGCACCTGGAGGTTGATCTTCGGACAGCCGGCCGCCCGCAGGCGGGCCTCGGCCTCCTCCATCAGACGCTTGCCGATCCCGGCCCGCCGGCGCCCCGGAAGCACCGCCAGGTAGTTGATCCAGCCGCGGTGCCCGTCGTACCCTGCCATGACGCTCCCGATGATTTCGCCGTCCAGGCAGGCGACCAGGAACAGGTCCGCCTGCACCCTGAGCTTCCGCGCGATGTCGCGACGGGGATCGTTCCAGGGAACGACCAGCCCGCAGTCCTTCCACAGGCGGACCACCGCCTCTTCATCGCCCGGGTCGAACGGTCGGATCTCCATGCTCCTCATCTCCAAGCAGGGCGCTAACCCGGATAATTTCCGAAGGGGCCTGCGAGTCTTCGGCATCACATGATCAGCCAGTTCGCCTTCCCGCCAGAGCCCCTCTTCTGAGGCGGCGCCGGTCCGCCCGGGCCGGGAGCCGGGCGGCTCCTACGGTTGCGCCGGTGCCGCCTCCCGCTCGCGAGCCTCCTCCAGCGCCTGCCACAGTCCCTCCTGCGTCTCCAGGGGCTGCCGCTCCGCCTCGAGCAACTTCTGTTGGGCCTCGAGCACTCCCGCCTCGCTTTTCGTCGTCTCGACCCGGAACTTGAACAGCTCGCTCGGAATCGCCACGATCGACTTCGCCAGCTCCACCGGGATGCTCACGAATCCGACCGCCTCGCTCGGCCGGGTGATCTTCGAGCTCTTCAACATCCCGTTCTCGAACTCGACCATCTGCGTGAACTTCACGAATGCGGGCCGGGCGATGTCGAATGCAAGGACGGGGGCGGCGTTCGGGAGATAGATCGTCTGGGCGGTCCGAACGCTTTCCGTGGCGTCCGACTCCTCCCTGGTCCGAAAGCTGATGACGTAGGGCAAAGCGGGGCGATAATAAATGCCGTCCCGCGCCTCGCCTGAGGCGGGCGTCGGGGTGAGCGCGTCGCCCGCCGGGGGGAAAGCGGGCGGCCGGACGTCGACGACAAGATTGCATCCCCGCGTGTCCAGATCCCGATTGAGGGCTTCGACCGCCCCGGCGTCCGTCGGGTCGAGGATCGCTTCGTATCGGAAGGGTCCCTGCTTGCGGTCCAGGGCCTTCACGCCTGTGGGTAATCCGGTCGACGCCTTCATGACTTCCTTGGCCAGCTCGGCGACCTTCACCACTACCTGACCGGCCTTTCCTTCCGAAGTTGTCTCCACCTTGGCGAGGAGCCCGTTGGCGGCCAGGGTGATCGTCACCTGATCGTCGGCGAAGATATCACCCAGATGGGAGAGCGTGAACAGGTAGCGGGGGTCGGGTTCCGTCAGCGTCTCCTGCAGGGTCAGCGTGCACGCCCTCCCCGTGGCAATTCCCGCCGTGGTTGTCTTTGACGTCTCCGAGGTGGTTGTGGTCGACTTCCTGGTAGTCTTCTCCCCCTCGGTGGTTTCGGTCGTTGCGGCTTTGGACTCCCGCTCCCTGGAGATCTTCCGCTCGCCGGCCGCACTCTTCCGCTCGGCGATCAACCGGACCTTCACCATGGGCAGGAAGTAGTAGGCGGTGGCCGGGGAGGGATCGTTGACGGACGAGGCGGTCGTCAGGTGTCTCGACGCCACCACGCCACCGCAGCCGCCGAGCAGTACGGGCCAGGCGAACAGCCAGCCTGCGAGCGCGATGCCGATGCGCGGGAGCCTCCTCATTGCGTCCTCCTCCGTCTCACAGGGCCAGGCCAGACGGTTACGGGTCGGCCCTGCCCGGTTGCGCGGGCGTCTGGGGGATCGGGAGACTCTTGAACCTTCTTGGCCGATACGCGTGTATAGGGCGGGGGCGTGCCGGGGCTCCGGGGCCCGGGCGGCTCCCGTTCGGTTCGGATGGCACTGCTGGATCCCGGCAGCGGAGCGATCTCGCTGGGCCGGTGGGGGACGCTCTGTGCCGGAGGAAATGGGGTGATGAATTCTATCCGGAAGGCGGGAAGGGAATCAAGCCATTTCCTGCCGGTGGCGCCCCCGCGGAGATCCGGGGACGGAACGGGCCGGCCGCGCCAGGCCTTCCTGGATGGCCCGCCACAGCTCCGACGCCCCCTCGCCCGTCTCGGCCGAGAAAAAGAGCGGCGCCTCGGGATCCGAAAGGCTCAACGCCCGCGCCACCGCGGCGCGCGCCGCTTGCCGCCGGCCTTGCGGCACCTTGTCCGCCTTGGTGAGCGCCAGCACCGACGGCAAGGCCGCGGCGGCCAGGAACTCCTGCAGCTCCCGGTCCTTCTCCGTCGGCTCATGGCGCGCATCCAGGATGTGGATGACCCCGCGAAGTGGCTCTCGTCCGGCCAGGTACCCCTCCACCAGCGCCCACCAGGCTTCCTGCACACGTCGCGGGACCTTGGCGTACCCGTAGCCCGGCAGGTCCACGAACAGGAATCGGTCGTTGACCTTGTAGAAGTTGATGGTTTGGGTCCGGCCGGGGGTGGCGCTGGTCCGGGCCAACTTCTGCCGGCCGAGCAGCCGGTTGATCAGCGACGACTTGCCCACGTTGGACCGGCCGGCAAAGGCGAACTCGGGCCAGGAGCCGCGGGGAAACTGGTCGGCCCGTCCCGCCACCTGAAGAAGATCGGCGCTCTCGACGCGCATGCGAGCTGCCCCCTGGAACGACGGCCCCGGAAGTCCCCGGCGGCTGCGCCGAGTATACCATCCCGGCCGGCGACCTCCAATGCCCGGCGCGCCCGAGACGCTTGACCCCTGTCGCGGGCCCGTGCTACAAGAGGCCGGCGCCCACGGTCTGCCAATCGGAGGTGGCGATGAGCGGAATCGCAGTGGGATTGCGCGGGACGGCCCGCCTGCGGGTCGCGCCCCAGCACACGGCTGAAACCCTGGGAAGCGGCGACGTGCCTGTCTTCGGCACCCCCGCACTGGTGGCCCTGATGGAGAGGGCCGCCGTGAACGCCCTGGCCGGCCGCCTGGCGCCGGACGAGACCAGCGTGGGCACCTGGATCGACCTGGCCCACCTCGCCGCCACCTCCGTCGGCGCCGAGGTGCGGGCCGAGGCCGAGCTTGTCGCTGTCGAGGGCCGCTCGCTGACCTTCGCCGTGACGGCCTCCGACACGCGGGAGAAGATCGGCGAGGGGCGCCACCGGCGGGTCGTCGTCACGCGGGACCGGTTCCTGCGAAAGCTCGAGGAGAAGCGCTAGCCCGCCACCCGCCCCGCCACGAGATCCCCCACCTCCGACGTGGTGTGGCCCATCTGGCCGGCGGCCAGGTTCCGCACCTTGTTCGCCGTCACCCATGCGACGGCCTCCTCCACACTCTTGGCGGCGGCCTCCTCACCCAGGGTGTCCAGCATCATGCCGCCCGCGCAGATGGCCGCCAGCGGGTTGATAACGTTTTTGCCCGCATACTTCGGGGCGGAGCCGCCCATCGGCTCGAACATGCTCACCCCGCCGGGATTGATGTTGCCCCCGGCGGCGATGCCCAGCCCGCCCTGGGTGATGGCGGCAAGGTCGGTGATGATGTCCCCGAACATGTTCCCGGTGACGATCACGTCGAAGGCCTCCGGGTTCTTGATCATCCACATGCAGATGGCGTCCACGTGGTAGTATTCCCGCTTGATGTCCGGGTAATCCCGCTCCCCCATCTCGTGGAACGCCCGCTCCCACATCTCGTACATGTAGGTGAGCACGTTGGTCTTGCCGCACAGCGCCAGCGTCTTCTTCTTGTTCCGCCGCCGTGTGACCTCGAAGGCGTAGCGCAGGCAGCGGTCCACCTGGTGGCGGGTGTACATGGCCGTCTGCATGGCCACCTCGTGCGGCGTGCCCTTCATCATCACCCCGCCGGCCCCGGTGTACACGTCCCCCGTGTTCTCGCGCACCACCACATAGTCGATGTGCTCCGGCCCCTTGTCCTTCAACGGGCACTCCACGCCCGGGAAGAGCTTCACCGGCCGCAGGTTGATGTACAGGTCCAGATCGAAGCGCATCTGGAGGAGGATCCCCTTCTCCAGGAGGCCCGGCGTGATCCCCGGCTGGCCGATGGCGCCCAGCAGGATCGCATCGAAGCCCCGCAGCTCTTGCAGGACGGAGGGCGGCAGGATGTCGCCCGTCCGCAGGTACCGCGCGGCCCCCAGATCGTATTCCGTGAAGGCCAGCGAGAAGCCGTGTTTGGCCTGCACTGTCTTCAGGACCTTCACCGCCTCCCGGATCACCTCAGGGCCGGTCCCGTCTCCGGGAATCAATGCGATCTTGTAGCTCTTCTGGCTCATGGTCGCACCCTCTACTGATGTCGTGAGTTGGAAAGTCAGGAACGGATTCGGCGGGTCGCCGGGCCGCCCCTCCGGCCGCCCGAGCGGTCCGCACAGTACCAGTGGAGTCCGGGGCTGTCAAGGCATTCGGCCGGGCCCCAGGTGGCTCACCGGGCCGGCGGCGGCCACGCGGCCCCCTACCGGCCGGCCGACCAGCTCCCCGGCCAGCCGGGCGCAACCGATGAGCCTCTCCAGGTCCACGCCCGTCTCCACCCCCATCTCGTGCAGCATGTGGACGAGGTCCTCGGTGGCCACGTTCCCGGTGGCGCCAGGGGAATAGGGGCAGCCCCCCAGGCCCCCCACCGATGCGTCGAAGACGGTCACGCCCGCCTGGAGGCCGGCCAGGACGTTGGCGAGCCCGGTCCCGCGCGTGTCGTGGAGATGCAAACCCAGATGGGGCAGCGGGACGCGGTCCGCCACGCGGGAGATCAGATCCCCCACCTGCCGCGGGTTGCCCATCCCGCTGGTATCCGAGAGACTGATCTCGTCCGCGCCCATTCCGCGCAGGGCCTCGGCGATCCGCAGGACCGCCGCCGGATCCACATCCCCCTCAAAGGGGCAGCCGAAGCACATCGAGATCGCGCCCTTCAGCCTGAGGCCGGCCGCTGTGGCGGCCGCGGCCACCTCGGCGGAGGCCTCCAGCGCCTGGGCGATGCTCTTGTTGATATTCTTGCGGGAGTGCGTCTCGCTGGCCGAGAGGAAGAGAACAACCTCGTCCACCCCGGCGGCCAGCGCCCGCTCCAGACCCTTCAGGTTCGGAACCAGCGCCGCATAGCTCACCCCGGACCGGCGCGGGACTCCCGCCAACACCTCGCCGGCATCCGCCAGGTTGGGAACCCACGTGGGGGAGACGAAAGAGGTGGCCTCCATCCGGCGGATTCCCGCCTCCGCCAGGGCCCCGATCAACCGGATCTTTCCGGCGGTCGGGACCGGTCGCGCCTCGTTCTGAAGCCCGTCCCGCGGACCTACCTCGCAGATCTCGACACGCGCTGGGAGCCGCATGGCTCGCGCCTCGCTCCTCTTCTCCGAAGACGGCTGCAGGATACCATTCGAATTTCGAAATCCAAATTTCCCCTGCTCCGGTTCCCCGGTTCTCCGCTTCCGCGCGTCTCCCCCGCTCCCCTTTGCGTGCTCGGCGGCTTGGCGTGAGGCGGTTTTTTTCGGATCGGGATCAGCCCCACCCCTCATCCCCCGGGAAGAGGCTCAGGTGACGGACTCCCTGCCGTGGCTGGGCCATCCAGGGTGCCACCGTCTCCCGCCAGCGGAGATAGTGCGGGGTCTGCTGGTGGCGGCCAAAGTCCTCCTTCGTCCGGTAGACCTCATAGAGGAAGAACCGTGCGGGATCGGCCTCGCACTGCAGGACGTCGAATCGGACGTTGCCGGGCTCCGTCCGGCTCTGCCGGGCGTTTTCCAGCACGGCCTCGATGAAGGACTCCATCTGTTCGGGAAGAACGTGCACGGTAACGCACACAACGTACATGGATGCGTCCTCCAGACCTTGCAGCCTCCTTCGATTCGTACCGGCTGCGGCCCCGTCCGGACCCGGCGTGCCGGGCCGGATCAGCGCATTGTCTCGAGCCGCACGCCGTCCATGTCGTCAAAGGTCTGGTTCTCGCCCCCCATGGCCCAGCAGAAGGTGTATCGCCCCGTGCCCGCGGCGCAGTGGATGGACCAGGCGGGCGAGATCACCGCCTGCCGGTCCGCCACCACGAGGTGGCGCGTCTCCTGGGGGCGGCCCATGAAGTGGAACACGTGGGCGCCCGGCGCCAGGTCGAAGTAGAGATACACCTCCGAGCGGCGCGTGTGGGTGTGGGGCGGCATAGTGTTCCAGGCGCTCCCCTCGTCCAGCTCGGTGAAGCCCATCACCAGCTGGCAGCTCTTGATGCCGTCGGGATGGATGTACTTGCGGATCGTGCGCTGGTTGCATTCGGCCTGCGTCCCCAGGCGGACCGCCGCCGCCTCCGCCCGGCGGGCGCCGGCGGTCGGGTAGCTCGCGTGGGCGGGGTAGCTCACCAGATAGAACTGCGCCGGCTGGCGGGCGTCCTCGCTGGCGAAGGTCACGTCGCGGCTGCCGCGGCCGACGTAGAGCGCGTCCCGGTTCCCCAGGACGAAGCGCTGGCCGTCCACCTGGACCGCACCCGCTCCCCCGACGTTCAGGATGCCCAGCTCGCGCCGCTGGCAGAAGAACTCCGCCCGCAGCTCGTCGGAGGCGGACAGGCCGAGCGGGCGCTCCAGGGGAGTGGCCGATCCCACGATCACCCGCTCCACATCGGCATACAAGAGCGTCAGCTGGCCCGGCGGGAACAGGGATGTGACCAGGAAGTTCTCCCGCAACTCGGCGGCGGTCATCGTGGCGTAGCGTGTCGGATCCGGAAGGAATCTGGTTTCCATGGGCGTCTCCCTCGTTGGAGTTCGTGTAAGTGCCGTGGCCCCGGTCTGGGTGTCCGTCCGGCAGGCCGCCGGGCCGGGCCGCCTCTGCGGGGAGGGCCCCCCTGCCCTCTCGCACGATCGTCGCTTCATGGCTCCGCCGGAAACTTCCCGCCGGAGGTCCGGGGAACGGTGGGGGTCCAGGGCCCTGCGACCCGACGGGCCTCGCCATCGCCGGGCCACGGCGGCACGGTGATCCCCACGGCCGACAGCGGCTCGGGGCCGAAAGCGCGGAACTGAAAATGGGTGCCGACCGGAATGGTGATGCAGACTCCGGGCTCGACGGCGGTCAGGGCCTCTTGCGCCTCGAGCTTTCGCCACAGCTCGCCTCGGCCGCGCAGGAAGAACCAGATCTCCTCGACGGTCCGGTGAGCCACCGCAGTCGAGGTCTCTCCCGGAGCAAGCTCGAAGTGCGCCATGCTTCCACCCGGCAGCGCCAGCAGGAGGCGAACGGCGGACCCATCCGGAGCCGTCGCGTCGGACGCCACGGGCAGACGCTTGGTCTCGAATCCCGGCATACGCTGTTCCTCACAACCCTGGCAGGGCAGAACCCGGCGCGGGCGTCCCGCCCCTCCGCCGCGCCACCACGGATGCTATGCCCGAGTCGAAGGTCGTGTCAAGCCGCGCCGGTCAGCCGCCGGGGTCGTGACGCCGCTTGACACTAGGGTCTGAAAGGACGAGAGGTTAGGCGCGGTTGTCAGCCGGAGTTGCGCCTGGGTTGCGTCGAGGCTCTATCAGGATCGCTTGGAGCGCATCCGCGGCCGCCCGGGTCGCCGCGGGGGTCAGATGGCTGTAGATGTCGACCGTGATCGCAACGCTGCTGTGTCCGAGCTGTCGGGAGACCACGAGGAGCGGCACGCCCCGCTGGAGGGCCAGGCTGGCGTAGGCGTGCCGGAGGTCGTGGAGCCGGACGAGGCGCGGAATGCCGGCAGCCGTGAGGCAGCGGCGGAAGGCCGCCCGGATCAAGTCCAGCCACGATCGCAGGTCCGCCACCGTGGCCAGGAAGCGGGTCAGCTCCGGCTCGGTAAGCCACTCTGGCCTGCCCCCAGCGAGCGGTGGCAGAACCGGCGGGTGCCATCCATGCGCCCGCAGTTATCGCTCCCTCAAGAAACGGCTGGCGGCTCCGGCGGTCCCTGTAGACCTGATTCACCCTTGGCTTCCGGCGGCCCCGGAGGGCCCGCCTCGCCCCTCTCGCCTCGGCGTCCCGGTGGCCCCTGCGCTCCCGCGGGTCCCGGTGGGCCGGGCGCACCTTTCGCCCCCCTGGGGCCGGCCGGCCCCGGCGCGCGGCTTTCTTGAGCTTCTTCCCCTCGCCGCTCGCGGCCGCGGTCGGCTGCGCTTGAACTGATGAGGTCTTCCCTTTGGCAGCTTTTCCTGCGGGTTTCCTAGCCATGGCGACACCTCCCATCCAGCGTGTAGGGCGGAGAGAACCGAGGACCCTGCCCGGCCCCGCGTTCAACAGGTGACGTGGAACAGGCCGATGGCGGCTCCCGTCGCCGCATTCCAGGCGGCGCTGGCGCGCGGGGTCGGGTAAAGCTCCACGGCGCAGTCCTTCTGCCGGAAGTACTCGGCCGCCTCCTCAGAGAGCGTGAGGGCGCCGCGGTGGCCGGTCCCCACGATCAGCCGTCTTGCCCCCCGCTCGAAGACGGCTCGGGCCTCGTCCAGGGACATCGTGTGCGACGTGCCGTACACCGCCTTCGACAACTTCTTCTTCCGTTTCGTCACCGCCCCGTCCAGGTGGATGACAATGTCGTGCTCGTACTCCGCTCCCGCGATCGTAATGCTGCCGAACCGGGTGGCGTCGATGCGCGGATGCACGGCCTGTCCTCCCGCCACGATCCGCCCGCGGACCGCTGCTAGTGGACAGAAATAGGATGGATGAGCCCGCAGGCTCAGGATGGTCTTGGAGGGAGCAAAATCAAGAGCCAGGGCCAACTGGGCCCGTCGTGTGCCAGGGGAATCGGCGAGCGCCCCTCTGGAGGGTCGGCAGAGGGAACGCGGGCCTGCAATGTAAACTTTTTACGCCTGCCGCAGTGCTTCTGTCAAGTCTCCTGGTCACGTCCGTGATCGGCTCAGGATGCCCCGTTTCCTCTCGTGGGGCTGCATCGAGCCGGGAATGTTTCACGATCTCTCACAGGTGCCTGGGGGGCCGCGCCTTGGAGGCAATCGATACTCAATGCCGGGGTGCTGCCCGGATTCCGCAGGAAAAAACAGGCAGTCTGGAGCTGGCCCATGATGTGCTCGATGGGGATCTCTTCAGGAATCACCTCAGAAACTCGCAACACTTTGTGGCAGGTTTCCAGGAGATAACGGCCGTCGCCGCGGCCGACTCGCACCACTTCGGCCCTTCTGTTGCGAGTCTCGGATGCCGGCTGCCCCCTCAATCCAGCGGCTGACCGCCGTCAAGGAGTCGAGGGGGGGTCTTCCCAGGTCCTCCCACTCAGTTTGCCATCAACCTTTCAATGCACCCGGGGGTGCCAATCGCGGGGTTGTTGACCCGCCGGCTCACCGGGTACGCCTCCATCTGTTCGGCAGGACATAGGCGGAGGAGGGGCTGTAAGCGTTCGGCCCCTTGCACAGAAGGATCGAGCCACACATCGTAGTCCGCCGACGACAGGATCACCGGCATGCGGAGATGCAGGGGCTCCATGAGCGCGTTCGCCACGGTAGTAATGATGGTGCAGGAGTCGATGGGCTGGCCATCCTGGGGATTCCAGCGTTCCCGCAGGCCCACAAAGGCGAAGGGCCGGCTATCGCGCCGGTGGATGTAGAAGGGCTGCTTGCGGCGCTCCTGCCGCTGCCATTCGTAGAAGCCGTCCGCGAGGATGAGGCACCGCCTCCCCCTGAAGGTGCGGCGGAAGGCCGGCTTCGTCGCCACTGTCTCCGCCCGGGCGTTGATCAGGCGGGTGCCGACGCCGGGTTCCTCCGCCCATGGCGGGATGAGACCCCAGAGGAGGAGACGAGCCTGCCGGTCGGGAGCGTCAGGCATGTTCACAACGGCGAGGACTTCTTGTGTGGGAGCAATGTTGTAGCGGGGCGTCCAGACGAGAAAGCTGGCCAAATTAAACTGCCGGACGAGGGTCGTGGCAGATGCGCTGAGGGTGAAGCGACCACACATAGCGTGATTACGCCAACCCGCGAGGGACCATTCACTACAGAGAGTCTACTCCACCTTCGATACCTTTCACCACTCGCTGTCTCCTCTTCCACCTCACCTCGTACGAACAGCCCGCATCTTCGTTGAAAGAGGCCGGCCCGTGAAAGGGGTCGGGAAAACTGGGCGGCGTTACCATAGCATCGACGATATTGGATGGGTGGCGGGTAATCCATCTTCCTCGTCCCCCGTAGCTATGGCTTTGGCGCATATGGTTCGAAGACGCTTTGCAATTCCCGAATTATCTCCTCGATTTTCAGATCGATGCTCATGATTTGAAACCGCTGGGGGAAAATGAGCTGGAACACCTTTAGCGTGCCGATGGCCACTTCAACAGCCATCTTTACGGTTGCGACGATGGCAAACGCTTCAGGATGCAGAATCCCGACCTTATAGGTAAGCGGCTGCTCGGCCCTCCGCATGGAGATGAAGAGCCCCATCTGGTTTGGGTGGGCACCAAAGTCAATGGTTCTCTCGTATAGCTGGCCCATCACCTTCGCGCCAGCGGAATCGAGCGACCTATGGGTGGCCCGGACATTCGCAACCGTGAACTCCTTCTTACAGCTTTTTTTCGCTGCCTCGTCCTCATTTCGCCGCAACCACACTTTGCTCCGCTCAGGAGGTCGTGGGTCCTTCGCAATATGCAACGCATACCATCCCTGCTCGATTGCAACCCGAAGTACCACGGAGGCTTCAGAGAGCTGGCCACTCATCGAGAGCCGAACTGCTGCGAGAAACGAGGACCAAGCTCGTATCATAAGGAAGCGGGGAACAACTAGTTCCTCGCGGTTGTCCTTCTCCATCGCGGCCTGAACAAACTGAAAGACCGCGTGGACCCGTTTAAGGAGAGCGTACATCGATGAGAAGTTGATTGAAGAGGCCCGATTATTGAATTCGGCATCTCTAAAAAACGACGATAGGGGATCGTCATCCCAGGCTGGTAATTGCATTTGCACCATCTCTTCGCTCCCTCAGGTCGCTCAATCCCCTTTTCGATATTCCTCCTGCTTCCGGCCCCATCCCTTCACCGCCTCAGCCTTCTCTGCGAGGACGGCGAGGCCCTTCAGTTCTCCGGAACAGGCAGTGGCACTCGGTCCATGACGAGCTGGGCCGCCCAGCGCCCTACGATCTCTTGGAGGCAACGGCCACCTGCAGCGGCTCGCCAGGGGGGCCAACGACGAGTAATCTCTTCAGCGTCATTCCACAGGGTCTCCGAACGACATCCCTAGGATCTCAAGACCCTCATCCTCTCGGCCCGCCGCATTCGAGACGAGGGGGATGAAAGCGGACAAGTCTTCGTACGCCATCTCCACAAAGTCCCGGTCAGCGTACCGGTGTCTTTCCCTCGGGGGGAACATAACATCCTGCTCACTACTGTTTGTCTCAAAGTCGAAGGCGTCATACTTGGCGTGGGCCAAAGCATTCCGACGAGAAACGCACCTGAACAAGGTCACGAACGGTCTACTCTCCGGTTGCACAGCAATGCCTAGCCGCTCGCATAGAAACAGAGCCTTCCTGCGGGTGGGAGACCTCTCGACCCGGTCTCTCCAATCCGAGCATACCTCCTCGCCGATGTGATTGAGGAAAGCCTCAAACGCGAACGCGATGAAGAACAAGGCGGCCAGACGGTTGAAGTACTCTTCGCGGGGGCTGGCCTCCTTCCGCGCAAGGAATCGCCTCGCTCCGGCCCGGAATTCGGCGTACTGACGGTACTCGCCGTAGATCCGTCTACGCCCCTTACTCATCGATACCCCCGCCTCCCCACCCCCCCAATGGGGCGCCATGCCTCGTCTCAATTCCTCGGCCACAACTCCGAGGCCACCACTCCCTCCGACGCTTCCGCATCGAGCCTGTACAGGAGGTCGATGCCGATCAGGGTCTCCAGCTCACGGACGCTCACCGTATTGGCTGCGAGCTAGTCACACACGGCTAAACGGGCTCCCTGATCTCGGCCGAGCGCGCCGCTCTTGCCTCACTGTTGCAGGCCTTTCAACACCACCGCAGCCGCATCGGGGTCATGGCTCAGCGACCTCGGTGACACCATCGACTCGCGGAGCCGAACGGTCACGGAGCCCTCGGGAACTCCTTTATGGCGGCCCCTGTCGGCAGATGCTCATAGCCGACGAACACCGGCGTCACCGTACAGTCCGGTTTCGCCTTTTCCACCCCTGCTGCTTTTAGAGGCCCGGCAGCACTCGCAGCCGCGCTTGCGAGATTCTGCAGTGTCTTCCCCTGCTCGGGTGTCGAGACCGTGTTAATTGCAGTCAGAATGCCATCGCTCGATAACGTTGCCCCGAACGTGTAGGCCTCCAAGAGGCCGTGCTCGTAGTGCAGACGATATGGATGTTGATCGTCCGGGACCGAGACAACCTTCCGAGTCTCGACCGGATTGCATTCGCCGGAAGGCACGGTCGGCGACCCCGGCTTGGTCGGATCCGCCGGCACATTGATTTGGATCAATTGATCGACCTCAACCAGGGGGATTGCGCGGTAAACGATTATCCCGACGGTATCCCTCTTGTCTTGATAATTCTTGGCTATCTCGGCGGGGTCGAGGGGGGACATGATGACACTGCCGCTGCAAGCTGCCGCCATGAGCCCAAGCAAGACAGGCAAAGCTATCCTTCGTATCATAGCCGTTCCCCCTTTCTGATTGCCGAAACCACGTGTGACCCACTCGATTCCCTGCGCCCACTGCGGTGCAAGACTGCAGAGAACTATCTCACCTCCATTTCATCCATTGTTGTGACTTTCATCCAGGAGATTCCGCCGTCCGTTCGCGACACCTGCCTGCGATTTGGGGACACAGCGATCCGCTCCCGTGGTCCTCACGGCGTGTGGTTCCCACTCGTGCTGTGCATCCGCCTGGCTCGTCCCCGTACCAGCGCGAGGCGCTTCAGATCGGTCAGCTCCGGGTTCGTCACGTCCTCCCGCAGGCAGCGGCAATGGTAGCGTGGGCGGGATCCGAGCAGGAGCCGCTCCGCGTGAGACACGTTGACCATCCTCTCTGTGTTACCGTCGCGCAGCATCTCAGCTCTCTCGGTTACCTCGACTCACATGAGCAGCCCTTGGCACGGGAAGATGGCAGCGGTGGTGGGGTCAGCTCTCCGACAGTAAATTCACCCGGTAAATCTTCACAGGTTCTTCTCTTCCTCGTATCTTCGCCTCTCCGAGCGATTCCAGCTTCACTGGCACGGTCAGATTCTTCTTTGTAGATTCAGAAATGATGATGCCGCCTCCCAATCGCTTGGTGAGCCCTTCAAGCCGGGAGGCGACGTTCACCTCATCGCCCAGCAGCGTATAGTCAAATCGTGTCCGCGACCCCACATTTCCCACGATCGCCACGCCGGTGTTCACCCCGATCCCGACCTCAAGTCGCGGGAAACCCTCCGTTGCCCCTTTGTCGTTGAGGTCGGAGAGGCGCTTCATCATCTTCACCGCTGTTGTGACTGCCCGATCTGCCTTATCCAATTGATCCATTGGAGCCCCCCAGAAGGCCATGATCGCATCCCCGATGAATTTATCAACCACCCCGTCGGTCGCGAGGATTTCTGTCGTCATCTCCGTGAAGTACTTCTGCAGCAGTTCGGTCAACCGCTTCGGTGGCAGCCGCTCGCTGAGGCTCGTAAACGATCGGATATCCGCGAAGAGAATGGAGACCTCCCGTCTCTCGCCGCCCAGTCCTATCCGCTGGGGGTCCTTCAGGATGGCCTCCATCACCTGCGGGGAAAAGTACCCCTGGATTCTCTGCTTGAAGGCGTTCTTTTCTTCTTCTGTTTTCTTCCAGCCGTACACGACTTGGAACAGGAAGAAGGACCAAGTGAGCCCCGTCACGATAAGAATCAGCAAGAGTTGATTCCTGATGATTCCCTCTTCCAATTGGATGTCTTTGGGAATGATGACCAACCCCATTTGTTTGCCAGAAGCATTGAATATGGGATCGTACAGCACCTTATAGCGCCGACCATCGCCGGCCTGCATCAGTCGGGTCGTCGGTTTGGGGTAGTCGAAAATACTCTGGTCGGTTCGGACCGGCAGCACGCCAATTCCGGCCTTCAGGTTGTAGAACAGGTCGATGACGGCGTAGCTGATGTTCTCCGTCGTGTCCCGGGGTTCCACCCTGCAAGCGGTTTCTAGGGATGGGCCGAATTTGGGGACGTTCGCCCGCAGCTCTCGGTCGGCCGATGCCGTATCTACGGGATTGTCCACTCCCAGGATCACATAGCCATCCGTTAATCTCTTGACATAAATCCGCCACATGCCGGCGGCTGTCCTGACGGTCTCCGGTTGATCGCTGGTGATGGATCTCACTAGCCGAACCTGTCTGACCAAGCCTGGAACAAAACCATATATGTCAATAAAGTCGGCGTCTGTCAGCACGATGTAGCGGGGCACCTTGGGAGCAATTTGGTCATACCGCCGGACATCCCATTTGATCTGGGGGCCGAGTTCGTGCGACATCTCAGCTCCCCAATTCTTCAATTCGGCGTCGATTTTCTCGTTGAGCTGACGCTTGCCAAGGAAGAACTGGGCAAACGCACTAATCGTGAAGAACAGGCAGCACAGGAGTGCAATCCACCGCATCTTCAACCAGACCGATTTGGAGAAAAGACGCACGGCCATCGTCTGGCTCCTGACGAAGGACCCCCGAATCCGATAGTCCCGATTCAATTCCTCGGCCACAACTCCGATGCCACCGCCTCCTTCAGTGCCTTGCCATCGAACTGCGGCAGCAAATTAGCCCCGTCAAACCCTCCATCTCTCGGATGCTCAAGGCATGGGTGGCCAGGAACGCGTCACTGGCCTTGGCACTGATCTTCTGGGCCGTGCCCCCCGCGGTGCCCGGCGGGGGAGGCAGCCCCTCCACGAGATTCGGGAGATAGACGGACAGGGCTGCGACGATGGCCCCGGAGGCTGGAGAATCCCTTCGGGGACGAGCACGAAAAGGGGAAGCGCCCCATACCGTCTTACTCTTTTCATTTGCGGTCGGGCTCCTGCGCGCTCGCCGGCACTTGTCTCTTCGCCATATACTCCTTAACGAAGCGGTAGACATCGTCCCACGTCTTCGCCCGAGGTTCATCGAAGCCCCCATTAGTGGAATTGGCGAAGCAGATCGTGTAGAGGCCACGGCCGCGCAGCAGCTTGAGTGTATCTGGGGAATCATCGACATACACATCCGCGCCAACCTGGTCCTTTTCGCGCATAAAGCACAAGTCCCAATACGGGATGGCGTTCTCGTCCAGCCACTCTATGGTCTGTTGTATCGCGGTGGCGTGAAAGTGCGAGATGAAAAGCCGGTGAGTGATGATTCTGATACGCACGTCCTCGTCCGAGAGCCTTCTCAGCACCCTTCGAGCGCCTGGAAACATTGCCTCATTTTTGAAGAGCGCGCGCTGAGTAACCGCCCACCCGTGGAGACTCCGGTACTGATCCCTCCCCTTGATGCCCCACCCTGGCAGCCCCCAAGATACTTCGGTAGGCAACTCTCCCACTGGACGTTCGAGCCGCTCTGCCGCCATTTCGCGCATCTTGCCGTAGAAATCAGCGACCACACCATCGAGGTCAACACCAAGTACCAAGGGGTCTGCGGGAAATGTCATCGCTGGTCTCCCTTTGTCTCAGGCCGCCCTCTGGAACAGTACGAACCGCTCCTCCAGGAACTCTCGCCTCGGCCGCAACCGCTCCGCATGCGGCACGACAATCCGGCTCCCTTGCAGCTCCTGCAGCCCGTACTTAAGCATCGGCCCATCCACTTCCTTCAAGATGTCCAACCTGACCTCTACCGCAAGATCGGGCCGCACCCCGAGGATGTGCCGGTCGAAGGCGGCATGGTGGAGCTTGCACAGAGCAAGGCCATTCGGAACAACCGGCTCCCCCTTGGGGTGGCCATCGGGGAGGATATGGGCGGCCTCCAGGAGTTCGGCGTGGCGAAGGCGACACATGGCACACTGGGTCTGGTAGGCCTGGAGGACCCGCTGCCGGAAGCTCTCCTGGTGGAGCCGGCGCTGGATAAGGGTAGTGATGTATTGTCGGCGGGCCTCGACGGTGGCCCCCGCCACCTCCTGGTCGAGGGTGGCGTGCTTGGCATCATCCACAGCCACGCTGAAGAAGAGGTGGGCGGGATCGTCGCCCACGATATAGACAGGCCAGACAGGGAGATGCTGGCCGGGGACTACTCCGAAGAGGTAGACCAGGGGCACGCGGCAGTGCATGGCCAGCCGGAGACCAGCGTTGTCACGGTGGGAGGGGTCGGTGCCTCGATAGCGGTAGAGGAGGAGGCCTCCTGGCCCAACCCCGTCCTCGTAGGGGCGGGGCTTCCCCTCCACGATTGGTGCAGTGGCGATGCTGAGCGGCATCACAGGGAGGAGACCCGGCTTGAAGATGCCCTGGGGACCGATCGGGGGGATGCGGGTGCCGTCGAAGGTGAACCCGCTGGCCAGGGTGGTACGGGGAAGCACCTCCCCGTGCAGCCGGGTCTGTTCCGTGAGGAAGCCGAAGGCCGCCAGCCGGACGCGTTGGTCCAGATCAACCGCGGTTCCGTCCACTCCGGCTCCTCCGCTGTGGCGGCGATCGCTGCCGCGTTGGCCGAGGCAAGAAGTGTGCGGGCCAGAGAGAGCCCGGGAGACGCGTCGGCTGGGATGGTGAAGCCGCCCTTTGGGAGATGATGGAATCGGGTGGCTGAGGGGGAGCGTACTCCTCGCCGGGGGGTCAGTCAAGAATCAAGACGGGGTAGGAATGGATCCTGGCATCTTGCTCTGGCCTCTGTCCTTTCTATGAATCATAACCATTCAGAATCACTGGAACCAGCCTAGGCTTTCTGCTATGCTACGCCGTCTTTGGGACCATCCAATCTAATTGGCGGTGACACACGGTGTGCTGTGACCCGCCCCCCCACGCCCTCTTTGCTGGAGGGAGGAGAGGAACCAATGCCAACTGAGCTCACCACCACCCTACGGAAGGCCTTGGCCGAGCTACAGGCAGAGCAGGCACGGCTGGACCGGCAGATTGTGGCGGTCCGGCAGATTCTCGCGGGAGATAAGCGCAGGCAAGTTCGGCGTGCCCCCGTGAAGCAGCGGGCCAAGGGACGGAAGCCGATGAGCGCTAAGGCCCGGAAGGCGCTGAGCCGGCGGATGAAGGCGTTCTGGGCGAAGCGGCGGGCGGCGAAGGCCAAGGCATCCTGAACGTAGGGGGGGCAGCGGCACCTCCCGCTCTCTTCGCGTAGGAGCCCCTCGTCCCAGATCGCTAAAATCCCGATTGGTCGTGCGGCTTTGATCCTGACTCCTCATCCGCCCAGTTCTTCCGAGGGGTTGCTCATACTTTTCTGCTGGTACATTCTACCTGGGTTGCTCTCGCGGTCGTCGCATGCGACGAATCAACTCCAGTATGCTGAGACAGCACTTGTTGAATACTCGCTGAATGCCTCAAAATACTTCTTGACAAATAAAGAGGCCAGCGCAGAATTAATGGCACGCTGATGTATCCCTACCTTTCGAATGCGCCAGGAGGGGAGCCATGGCAATCATTCCAAAGGTGAACAAGGGGCTCGGTTCTGGTCTCACCAGATCCGAGAAGATCCGAAAGACCATCCTCGGCGTCGCTCTCGCAGTCGGCGCGGGAGCCACCGCGCTGGCTGCTTTCCCTGCGACCGCCGCCGCCAACGTTCCTAGTGTTGGCCCCCCAAGCGTGGACCGGGGGGCCCTTGTGCTCAGCCAGCCATCCGCGCAATCGGCCCAGGGACAGGTGGCTCAGGCCACTGACCACTACTCCCACGCGTCTCACGAGTCACATGCGTCTCACTCTTCGCACTATTCGAGCAGCTATTAGGAAGACAGGTGGACGGTCCCGAAGGAAGGAGGGCTGACACCGCTCTCCAGTCTGGAACAGATGAATTAGGGGTCTACGCGTGGGTCAGCGTAGACCCCTCATTGTTTAGTCAGACCGTAGTCTTCAAGACGGCGTACTGGTTCTCAGAGCGCTTCTACCTTTACCTCTCCAAGGCGCCCGACGGGCGGCTCCTCGTGGAACTCCGCCATAAGACCACTGGCACCGCGGAAGAACTCACCGTCGCCTGCCGTGAGTTCTGCAACAGTTTGCTCGACCACGCCGTGCGGCAGCAGGTTCTCCAGGAAACCTCTGCCACCCGCGACGCGCTGATTCGCAAGGCATTCTTTGATGTGCGAAGTCCGGACGCGGCCCGCCAGGTCCAGGCGAATGAAGGGTCGGTGCCACGGGAGGGGCAGAGCTACCGGGAAGATCCCCTCGGGATCGGAATGCGACCACAACAGGCAACCGACCAATGAGATTTGCCCGAACCATCGACACCACGATCTATCCTCGGGGGGCGCTGGCCGACATGCGACAGGCGTATCGCGACTTCTGCTCCATCTCCGTCACGCCCGGCAATATCCCCGACCTCGTTGATCTCACCATCGACGTTCGAGAACAGTACGAATCCAACGGGCGCCAGATCGTGCTCGAAGCGTGGAACTATCTGCTGGATCGCGCCTGTCAGATCCACTTCGAGCACCCCACGTAGCCCCACGGGGGCAGCACCGAGTCCCGATCCGCTCATGGACATGCACGCGGCCCATCCGTTCTGCTCGCCCTCGGAGGGAGCGTCAAGCTCTTCATCGTACCGCCTGCTTCCCTTCACCTTCGAGCGCTGGTCGCCAGGGGAATACCTGCTGGTCAACGAGGCGGGGGAGTTCCTGCGCTGCCCGTCCGAGGGGTTCTTGGCCTTCGTGGGGCATGCCTTGCCGGCCACCGACACCCTGTACCTGGATCTGAAGGCCAAGCACTTCCTGGCGGACGGTGTCTCGTCGGCCTGCCTCGATATGCTCGCCGCGAAGTACCGCGCGAAGAAAGGCTTCATCGAGGGATTCACCAAGCTCCACATGCTCGTCCCGACCATTCGCTGCAATAACGCCTGTTCCTACTGCCAGGTCTCGCGGCGGGACCGGGACACCTCCCCGGCCTCCGACATGACGGAGGCGATCCTGCATCGATCGGTCGATCTGATGCTGACCTCCCCGAGCCCCCATCTCACGATGGAGTTCCAGGGGGGCGAACCGCTCCTCCGGTTCGATCTGGTCAAGGAGGCCGTAGAATATGCCAAGGAGCGCAACGTCTCAGGGAGGAAGCAGATCACCATGGTGGTCTGCACCAACCTCACGTTGCTGGAAGACGAGCATCTCAACTTCTTCCGCCAGCACGGCGTCCTGATTTCCACCTCGGTCGATGGGCCGGCCTTCCTCCACGAGTTGAACCGACCTCCCCGGTCACCCGCGTCCGGTTACGCGACGGTGGAGCGCAACATCCGCCGCGCTCAGGAGGCACTCGGGCGTGAGGCCGTCTCGGCCCTCATGACCACCACCCGCGCAAGCTTGAAGTTCCCGCGGGAGATTGTCGATGAGTATCTCCGGCTAGACCTGGGGTCCCTATTCGTCCGAGAGCTCAACCCGTACGGGTACGCGGTTCGAGCGGCAGCCCAAATTGGCTACACCCCGGAGGAGTTCTTCCGCTTCTACACGAATGTCCTGGACTACATCCTGGACATCAACCGGCGGGGGCGCACCTTTGCCGAGAGTTACGCGGGACTCGTCCTCCGGAAGATACTCACCCCCTGGTCCGTGGGCTTCGTGGACCTCCAGTCGCCAGCCGCCGCCGGCATCGGGGCTGTTTTGTATAACTTCGACGGCAACGTCTACCCCTCGGACGAGGCGCGCATGCTCGCCGAGGCGGGAGACTGCACCTTCCGCTTGGGGAATGTCCTGGAAGGCGACTTTGCCGCGATCTTCTTGGGCGAGACCATGGAGGCGATGGTGCCGGCCGCCTGCAACGAATCGCTGGCTGGCTGCTCCGAGTGCGCCTACCGCGTCTATTGCGGGGCGGACCCCGTCCGCCATTACGCCACCCAGCGGGACCTCTTCGGGAACCGACCGGCGAGCGGGTTTTGCAAGAAGAATAGGGCCATCATCCGGCACCTGTTCGAGCTGGTGTTCGCCGCCGAGAAGGATCAGGACTTGGAGCGGATCCTGTGGAGCTGGATCTCCCGGGAAGACCAGTCGCGCCTCAAGATCCCGGAGGTGTGCCTCCCATGAAGCTCTCGGCAATCGGCACCCCTCGCGGCTTGACCGCCAGTCCGATCGCGCGAGTCACCCGGAGGTCCCACGATCCGGCCGAGCGTTCCCTGTACTATCGCGTCCTGGAGGACGGGACCGCGCCCGGCTCTCCAGAGGAGATTCAGGGGTACCTCGGCGTGCTGGTCGCCGCGAACGCGCCCCCCTGGGTCCCCCCGAGAGATGTGCCGGTCATCTCCGGCTTCCGGGATCTGTCCTTCCTTGAGGAGGACGCCATTGTCAAGATCGGGGCCTCCACGGGACGGCTCAGAGTGCTCTACCGCCCCAGCTCGGCCCATAATGCGCTCTTGGTGACCTCGGCCTGCAATAACCGGTGCATCATGTGCTCCCAGCCCCCCACGAAAGAGCCCGACGATCCCCTCGACGAGCAGTTGCGGGTCATCGACCTCATCTCGGGCCAGCCCGAGTCCCTTGCCATCACCGGGGGGGAGCCGACCCTCCTCAAGGAGGGGCTGTTCACGCTTCTGGCGCGTCTCCGAGACCGCCTCCCGCATACCGCAGTCCACCTCCTCACCAATGGACGCCTGTACGCCTACGAGGACTACGTCCGGCATCTCTCGGAGATCGCACATCCCCACTTTACCTCCGCCATCCCCCTCTACGCCGATGTCGCCCCCCTGCATGATGCCATCGTGGGTGCTCCCGGGGCGTTCGATCAGGCCGTCCATGGCCTCTACAATGCCGCCAAGTACGCCCTGAGCTTGGAAATTCGGGTGGTCTTGCAGCGCCCAACGATCCGGCGGCTGCCCCAGCTGGCGGAATTCATCTACCGGAACTTTCCCTTTGTGAATCACATCGCCTTCATGGGCTTGGAAAACATGGGGTATGCCGTCAAGAACTGGGACACGCTGTGGGTGGACCCCGTCGAATATGCGCCCACCCTCGAAGCGTGCGTACGGTCCCTCTTTGTCCGCCGGATGAGTGTGTCCCTCTACAACCTGCAGCTCTGCACCCTGCCCAGATCGCTCTGGTGGTTCGCGAGAAAGAGCATCTCGGAATACAAGAGCATTTACGTCGAGGAGTGCGTGGCTTGCGGCGCCAAAGACTTGTGTGGCGGCCTCTTCGCTTCCACAAAGCGGAGGCACAGCGCATTCCTGCATCCCATCCGGCGGAGTTCTGCGGGTCCACCCCTGCTTTCGCCTCGCCTGGCTTGACGACTCCGGTCAAACATCGCTCCTAGGGTGCCCGAACTCGCAACAGAAGAGCGAAAGTGGTGCGAGCTGCCTCCGGCGACGACCCCTAACTCTTTGAAATCCGTAACGAACTGTTGCGAGTTTGTGAGATGGTTCGTCGCGAAGGAGGGGGGTCCTTGTCCTGGGGTCTTCCCCTAGCCCCACAAGGTAATCCACCCCAGGTCCTGAGCGAGGGGTGGCAGCCGCACGGCACCCAGATCCTGCCCCGCGGTGCCATAGAGTACCGTCTCTCGGCTCCCGAAGCCCATCCCTCCCTAATCTCCGGCTAAGAAGTTGAGGGGGATCGCGAATCACGCAGCGGCCCGCAGTGCGCGCGGCCCGCGGGGTTGGCATCGGCCTTGCTTGGTTTCACCCAGTGGGTGCAAACACCACAAGGAGGAGAGCGATGCCCGACACCTCGCCCCGGTTGCCGTTCGAGATCGATGACGCGATCGACCCCACGCTGGTCACGGGCCGGGCCGGGGTCCCGCTCGTGATCGAGCTGTTCCGCCAGCTCGGGGTGGCCCAGGCCGTCGACACCCACGTTGCGGTCAAGCAGCGGCAGCGCGGATTACCCCCCTCGCAGCTCGTGGAGAGTCTCGTCGCGTTGTGGACGAGCGGCGGGGACCGCTGCCAGGACCTCACGACGCTCCGGGAGGATCAGGCCCTGGCCACGCTGCTCGGCTACCCCCTGCCGGCCGCGACCACGGTCCGGGACTTCCTCGAGGCCTTCCACGTGGAGGACGGGCCGCTCTGGGTGGCCGGGCCCGCGGCCACGGTCCCCCTGGAGTCCGCCCCCTTGGCGGGCCTCGGACAGGCGAACCGGACGCTGGTCGCGGGCGTCCAGCGCGGGGCCCGGGCGGCGACGGCCACCCTGGATGTGGACGCGACGCTCGTCGAGAGCCACAAGGACGCGGCGACCGTGGCCTACGACGGGACCCGGGGCTACCAGCCCGTCGTGGTCCTCTGGGCCGAGCACGATGTCATCGTGCACGACCAGTTCCGCGATGGCCAGGTGCCCGCCGGGTGCGGCAACGTGCGCGTCCTCGAACAGGCGGTGGCCAACTTGCCCCAGGGCGTGGACCGCATCTCCCTGCGGGCCGACAGCGCCCTCTACGAGACGGAGGTCCTCCGCTGGTGCGAGGAGAAGAAAATCGCCTACGCGATTAGCGCCGATATGTCCGCGCAGCTCCAGGCCGAGATCCGGCGCCTCCCCGCGGCCGCCTGGCAGCTCGAGCGGGAGGAGCCCGAGGCGATCCGGGCCTGGGCCGAAGTCCCCTACGTCCCCGAGGATGGCGATCACCGGAAGGCGCGGCCGTGCGTTCGCCGCTACCTCGCGGTGCGTATCCAGCGACGCCAGGGGAGCCTCTTCGCCGACGGGAGTAGCGTGCAGTACTTCGCCGTGGTCACCAATCGGCCGGAGGATGGGCTCACGATCCTCCGGTGGCACCGGGAGAAAGCAGGGACCATCGAGCACACCCATCACGTCCTCAAGACCGAGCTGGCGGCCGCCGCGCTGCCCAGTGGGAAGTTCGGGGCGAACGCCGCCTGGTTCCGGCTGAACGTGCTCACCTACAACCTGCTCACCGCGCTCAAGCGGTTGACCTTACCCGGAGATCTCCGGACCGCCCGGCCGAAGCGTCTCCGGTTCCTGCTGTTCAACACCGTCGGGAAGGTCGTCGCGCATGCCCGACGGACGCTCTTGCGGCTCTCGGGCGCCCTGCAGCACGCCTTGCTCGTCCGGGCGCGGCGCAAGATCGCCCGGCTGGCCACCGCTTAGCCGGAGATTAGGGGCCCTCGCCCCTGCTTGCATTGCCCCCGCTATCAGAGGTAGAGTGTCGCCGCTCGGAACTGCCCTCAGGATGGACCAATCCGTGGGGGCAGGCCGGAGGAGGCGGCGAGGTTGGAGGGCCCAAGCCTCGCAACCGGGCAAGCGTCATCGGATGTACGGACAAGTGGCCAGGGCGCAAGGCGCGAAAGGAGAAGGAAATGACCCGAAGGATTGTTGGCGTCGGTATTGTTGCGGCATTGATCTCGCTCGCGCTCGCGAGCGTGAGCAGCGCGGCCGAGCCCGTCAAGATCGGCATCGTGAGCGAGCTGACAGGCTCCGGCGCAACGGCCGGCATCCGCTTTCAGCGGGGCGTGCTCATGGCGATGGACGATATCAACGCGAAGGGCGGAATGCTCGGGCGGCAGGTCGAGCAATTCAGCCTCGACACCAGGACAGAGCCGGCGGTCTCGGTCGCCGCGATGATGAAAGCGGTGGAACAGAAGCCGTTTGTCGTCATGGGGACTGTGTACAGCGGCTCCACCATTGTCAATATGAAGGTGTTGGAACGGGCAGGCATTCCGCAAATCACGGCTTCCGGCGCACCCGAAATAACCGAGCAGGGGAATCTGAATATCTTCCGGATGGAGCTCAACAGCGCGCTCGAAATGAAGGAGACCGCCAAGTGGCTCACGGATGTCTTGAAGACCAAGAAGCTGGCGATCCTTTACAGCAGTGACGCCATGGGGAAGGGGTTGCGAGACGCACTCGTAGAGCTCCTCAAGCCCCAGGGTGTGCAGATTGTTGCGGATGTCACGAGCGAAGTTGGACAAAGCGACTTCACGGGGGAGCTGGCACGGATCAAGGCATCGGGAGCCGACACATTCTTTTTGTATGTGCACGAGGAGGAAACCGGCCGGGTATTTCGCCAAGCGCGGGAAATCGGCCTGAACAAGATGATGCGGTTTGTCGGATCCAGCACCCTTTTGACCGCCAACGTCTTGCGGCTGGCAGGCGATGCCGCGGACGGGGCGCTCGCGCATGTTGGCCTGACCAATACCTCCCCGGCGATCATGCCGGTAGCGGCGCGATACGAGAAGAAGTACCAGGAGCAGCCGGACCACAACTTCATGAAAGGGTATATTGGGCTGCAGATCGCGAACGCCGTCGTCGAGGAGACGAAATCGTTTGACCAGCAGAAGTTCCGGGATTTCCTCCATAACCGGACCCTGTGCGTCAAAAAGCACCCGGGCATTCTGCTGGACGTCCATTACGACGGGAAGGGGGATTTTGACCGGGACACGTTCATCATCACCACCAAGAATGGCAAGCAGGTTCTGCAGGGGACTCTCCCCGCGCTGGAGCCGGCACTGCTCGCGGAATGCAAATAGCCGCCGCGGGCCGATTCTGCTCGTGCAACCTCTCGGCTGCTGGTCCGATCTCGGGTGATCGCGCGCTGGGCCCGCACCGTGGAAACCGACTTTGTTGACGAAGGGGGAAGACCTGTGGTACCTGCGCTCTGCCGGGACGAGTGTCCAGGCGGATAGGATGCCGGGGGAGGGAATCGGACCCCCATGGGTCCCTCGGGCGGGCAATTCGGGTCATGCCTACGCGGCCGATCCACGGTTACGGGCGCTACCGCAGGGGTCAGGCCGTGCGAGGACCTCGAGGCCGCGAGAAAGAGAGGCTCAGGAACTCGCAACACTTCCTGACGGAATTGCTGGACTTCCGGGGCGCCGGAGGAGCCAACTCGCACCATTTCTCCCAATCTGGTGCGAGCCCGAGCCGCGGGATGCTCCTAAGTGCCGATACGCGGGCACAGAAGGTTGCGAGTTTCGGAGGGATTTCGAGAGACAGGATCGTGGGGATCAAATGGCAACACCTTGTCTACCGACAGCGGGATCGGTGCAGGGTGGATCCGTGCCGCAGGTCGGCACAACCTAGTGCGAGTCCTAGCTGGTTCGCCAACCGCGACTCGCACTCCGGATGTGAGAGGCGCTTGCGTGGATACGGTTCGAGGCCCTCGCGTGATGCGCGGGGGGTGGGCCCACACATGGCAGATCGCCCACCAGGCCCAGGAACCCGGAGCGCACCGCCACCGAGCCCGCCACATTAAAATCGGCCGGCCCTAAATATTGAGATTCGGATGAGTACCGGGTCCGCCCTCGCGCTCGGCAGCTGCAGGGCGTGCCTCCGGGGAGTCTCTGTGGTTTCGTCACCTCCCGACTTCAACCGACGAACAGGGCAGAGCACCCTCGCCCCGTCGGCTCGTCCGCCCAGCCCAAGTCCCCGGCTGGTCTCCCACCGAGGCCGATCCCTGGGAGTATGCCCCCACCCGCTGACGGAACCCGGATGCCCCTGGGCGGCCCGCCGCGGTCTCTCTCCGTGCGCGGCCTCCCCTCGACCCTCCTCGGGCACGGGGCCGCCTTTCTCATTGACAGGCCAGCCGGTGTTTTATACGGTGGCCTGGCACGAAGCGAGGGGCAACCCGCGGTGCCTCGCCCGACGGCCATGTGGCGCCGGGGACGCCGTGCGGCGTCGCTGGCACCTTCGGCGAGCGTCGGCACCTGGCGCACCCCCCCGAGGCGCCGCACCCTGATGGGGGAGGAATGGCGATGGATCGATCGGTAGCGAACCCGGGTGAGGCTGGCAGGGGCTCCCGACTGGTCGCCCATGTGACCGAGGAGGCGTTGTACGATCGGGATCCGTCGACGGGCGAGACCTGGCGGAGTGAGGCCCACCAGAGGCTGTTCGGATCCTCGGCGGAGACGGCGGGGAACGAATGGTGGCAGGAGAGGATCCACCCGGCGGACAGGGAGAGCGTCACCGCCAGCCTGCAGGCGGCCCTCGCGGGGACCGGCCAATCCTGGACCCGGGAGTACCGGTTCCGCCGGGCCGACGAGTCGTACGCCCGCGTCCTTGACCGCGCCTGGGTCGTGCGGGGGGACACCGGGAACCCGGTCCGGGTGATCGGGGCGATGGTGGACCTCTCGGGCCGGAAGCAGGCGGAGGACGCCCTGCGGGTTCGAGCGCACCAGCTCGACGCCATCCGCACGGTCACCGAGGAGATCACCCGGGAGCTGGATCTCACCACCATCCTGGACCTGATCCACCAACGGGCGGTGGCGTTGGTCGGCGCGGAGGGGGGGACCATCTACCTCTGGGAGGAAGCGGCCGAGTGTCTCGCCCCAGCGATTTGGCACGGGCACGGGGACTGGCTCGGTGCGGCGCGCCTGAAGCGCGGCGATGGGCTGGCCGGGGTCGTCGCAGAGCGCCGGGAGGGCCTGATCGTCAACGACTACCGGCACTCCCCGCACGCCCATCCCTTCATCCTGGAGCACAGTCAGGTCTCCGCGGTCCTCGGCGAGCCCCTCCTCTACCAGGGGCGCCTCTTGGGGGTCATCACCCTGGTCCACGAGGATCCCCGGCGCGTCTTCACGGAGCAGGATCGCGAGCTCCTGGCCCTCTTCGCCAGTCCGGCGGCCATCGCCATCGAGAACGCCCGGCTCTACACGGCGACCTCCCAGCGCCTCCGGGAGATGACGGCACTCTACGACGTGAGCCGCGCGACCACCTCCACCCTGGACCTCGACGCGCAACTGGAGGCGCTCCTCCAGCGGCTGATCCAGGCGGGCGCCCAGCGCGCGATGGTCAGCCTCGTGGAGGCGGGGGGCGGGGGGCAGCCCCACTTGCGCCTCGCGTACGACGCCTCCCGGGCCGATCCCTGGCTCCGCGACCTCGACCTGGCCCCGGACACGTACCCGGAGGTCCAAGTGGTGGGGCGGACCCGCCAGCCCCTCCTGATCCCCGATGTCCGCTCGGCACCTCTCCTGGAGGCCGTCCGGGACCGCCTGGAGGCCGTCGGCCTCCGAACGTTGGCGATCCTCCCCTTGCTCGTCCGGGACGAGGCCATCGGCGCCATCAGTCTGGGCTTCAGGGGCCCGGGTCGGACCGTCAGCGACGCGGACCTCCGGTTCTACCAGAGCCTGGCCGACCTCGCCGCCATGGCCATCGCCAACTCGCGGCTGTTCGCCCAGGCGTCCCGCGCGCAGGCGGACTGGGAGAACACCTTCAATTCCCTCAGCGAGCTGGTGGCAGTCATCGACGCCGACCGCCGCCTGCTCCGGGTCAACCGGGCCCTGGCGGATCGGCTCCAGACGGCCCCCGCGGCCCTGGTGGGGCAGCACTGTTACACCGCCCTCCATGGGACCGATTGCCCGTGGCCGCAGTGCCCCCATGCCGACACCCTTGCCACGGGACAGCATTCGACCAGGGACGTCGAGGACCCGCATCTCGGCGGGATTTTCCACGTGACCACCTCGCCCCTGCGCGATGCCGAGGGCCGGGCCCTGGGCGCCGTGCACATCGCCCGGGACATCACGGAGGAGCGGCGGCTCGAGGGGGAATCCCGGCAACGCCAGCGGTTCGAGGATCTCAGCCGGGCCAAGTCGGCCTTCATCGCGAGCATGTCCCACGAGCTCCGGTCGCCGCTGAACGCCATCCTCGGCTTCGCCGACCTGTTGCTCGAGCAGGCGCCGGACCCGCTCTCCGAGAAGCAGGCGCGCCACCTCGGCCACATCCGCAAAGCCGGCCAGCACCTCCTCCAGCTCATCAGTGACATCCTGGACCTCGCCAGGGTGGAGGCGGGGAAAATCGAGCTCCACCGGGAGCCCCTGCCGGTGGCCGCCACCGTGGAGGACATCCTGGCGATTGCCCGGGGGCAGGCGAACAAGAAGGCCCAGAGTCTCCTGATGGAGATCGCCCCGGACCTCCCCTTGCTCTCGGCGGATCCCGTGCGCTTCAAGCAGATCTGCTTCAACCTCCTCAGCAACGCCGTGAAGTTCACCCCGGAGCACGGCAGGATCACGCTCACGGCGCAGCGTGCGCCCACGGATCCGGCGCTCCTGGAGATCCGCGTGACGGACACCGGGGCCGGCATCCGGCCGGAGGATCTGCCGCGCCTGTTCACAGAGTTCACCCAGCTCGAGACCACCCGCGAGCAGCACCGCGAGGGCACCGGCCTGGGCCTCACCCTGACGAAGCAGCTCGTCGAGCTGCACGGCGGCCGGATCTGGGCGGAATCCGACGGCGCGGGCCGGGGGAGCACCTTCGCGGTCCTCCTGCCATTGGGCGGACCGCCGGAGGGCCCAGCCGGATCCCCGTCCTCCTGAGACGCGTGGGCTCCATTCTGACCGGGGCTTGCCTCCGCTCGAGGCTGCGCCGAGTACGAAGGGGGCGTTTCGGGTCTCCGTTGGCTCACCACTGTGGTTCCAAGGCATCCGCCGTTAAAGGGGACGTTGCATTATCTGTCATATCTTGCCTTCCCCGGACCACTTCTCCCGAGGAGGGGAAGGACTCGGATGGCGCGCACAGCCGGGTCTAGCCCACCATGCCTGCATCCTGCGGACTACCCACCCCCCCTCCCTTGCCCTAACCCGCGGGCTTCCCCTATTGCTCCCGCTGGCCAGAAACGCAGAAGATTATACAAATAATGCTACGTCCCGTATTTCAGAAACGGCAGGGTCCCCCTTCACGATGCGAGCACGAGGGCCTACCCCGCGAACGAAGCCGCGCTAGTGAATGTGCAGCCAACCTCCGCGCTGCCGAGTAGCTGGCCCTACTCTTCTTTCCAAGTATCCTTGGTGCAGTACACCAATTCCAGCGGCGAGTTGACGACGTTGTGAACCTTCAGCGACATGCCCACGGTCTCTTTGGTCGCCAGGAGGTAGATGGCCATGGGATCTTGGGCCAGGATCTCCTGGGCCTTTTGCATGTAGGCGTCTCGCTCCTTCACGTTCCGCGAGGCCACAGCCTTGTCAACCGTCTCGTCGAGCGCCTTGTTGCAGTAGTACCCCGCATTGTTGCCGGTAGGGCCCCACTGCGTGCAGTTGCTGAGGCCGAAGATCACCCAGCGGGCCTCGCCGGTGGAGGCGGCGAACCCCAAGAGCCACATCTCTTGCTTCGCCTCCTCCTTCGGCTTCCGAAGTGTGGAGAGGTAAGTCCCCCAGTCGAAGGTCTCCAGCTTGGCGTCGATCCCGACGTCCCGGAGCTGCTGCTGGATCGCCTGGGCGAGCTCATAGTCCTTCAAGTAGCGCCCCTTGGGGGTCCAGAGCGTGGTCTTGAAGCCGTTGGGGTAGCCGGCCTCGGCCAAGAGCCGCTTGGCCTTGGTTGGATCATAGCCGTACCCCTTCACCGGCGCATACCCGACGTTGAGGGGGCCAACCACGGTCGGGACCACCGCGGCTCGATCCTGGTAGATGTTCTTCACGATGGAGTTCTTATCCACCGCGTAGTTCAAGGCCTGCCGCACGCGGACGTTGTCGAATGGCTTCTTGGTGACGTTGAATCCGATGTAAAGGACGCGGTTGCTCTGTTCCGCATAGACCCGGACCTTCCCCTCACGCATGAGCTGTGGTACCTCTTCCGGCGGGATGCGGACGATCAAGTCGTAGTCCCCCGCCTCCAGGCCCAGCACCCGGGCGGAGTCCTCGCGGACCGTCTTCACGATGATTTTATCCAGGTACGGCTTTCCTGCGTAGTAGTCGTCGTTTCGCACCAGGGTGACGTGATCGCCGCGCACCCACTCCACGAACTTGAAGGGGCCGGTCCCCACCGGATGCAGGGTCAGGTCCTTCCCCCACTTCTTGTGGGCCGTGGGGCTGACGATACCCGAGGCGCTGTGGGCCAGGTTGTTCAGGAAGAAGGCGAAGGGGACCTTGAGGTGAAAGCGCACCGTGTACTCGCCCACCACCTCCACCGACTTGATGATGGGAGCATGCAGGCCCGACTTCAGAGGCCTGTCTGGTCCGAGGAATCGATCGAAGGTGTACTTCACTGCCTCCGCGTCCAGGGGCGTGCCGTCGTGGAAGGTCACGCCCTTGCGCAGGGTGAAAGTCCAGGTGAGCCCGTCCGCGGACTGGCGCCACTGCGTGGCCAGGTCGGGCACGATGTGCATTTGAGGGTCGAATTTCACTAGGTAGTTGTAGAGCATGTGGCCGACGGCCTCACCGGTGTTGCTGTCGGTGTTGGCCGGATCCAGGTTGTCGGGGTCCGCTCCGGCAGCGTAGATCAGCGTGCCGCCGCTCTGCGGCTGCGTCGCCGTCCAGGCACCGGGTGCCAGGGCAAGTACCGCGATCAAGAGCACCGACCAGAAACTCCATCCTCTTTGTGGCATCACAAGACCCTCCTAACCTGTAAGTCTGGACGTAGCGCACTTATCGCACTTGTTCGAAGCTGGCTCGGGTCCCCCGACTATTCGCCCGAACAAAAGACGCCGATCCTCATTCGAGAACCGGCGTTTCGATGCGCGTTGGCTCCCTCCACGAGAACGGGGACCGATGATCGGGGTCCGGAGAACAGGGCGCATGTGGACGCGTCCGATCTTCAGGCCCTTCCGCTTTCCGAGGGGGATTGTCGATTGTGGGTGGGTTATATCAAATGGCTGAGGGCAAAGCAAGCAAGGAGCAAGGACCCAAATCTCCGGCTAACCTGTGCATCGCCTCTACGGGGCGCCACCCGTCGGGTGCGACCAGGTCCGAGGCGGGCAGCCGGCCCCGCAGCCATGAATGCGGGCGCGACTCATGTGCGCTACCGGCCTGCGACGTTAGCCGGAGATTAAGGAAGGAGGTCTGGCGGAACGTGGAACAAGGGCGAGGGGGTCAGCAACGGCACGAGGCGCAGGAGATAGTGCCTCCTCGCTGGCAGACCTCTTTCCTCGGAGTTCACCTGAGCGGGCATGCATTTTGTTCAACTGGCCGCCCGTCCCTCCGCCGAGGTAGGCCCCGCGCCTCCCGCCCGCCGCCTCGTTTTGGTCCAGGACCGGGGAGACGGCAGCCGAGCAGACAGCAGCGCAGCCATCCCGACTGACGCCGGGAGTGCGGCCGGCTCAGCCTGGGACCGGGATCCGCCAGCCTGAGAAGCCATAGTCGGAGTTGTCCGGATCGAAGTCTCGACCCGGGAGGCCCGGATTGAGGCGCAAATGGGAGTAGGTGTAGTCCTCGACGAGTCGATCGTCCCAATCGTACACCACCACCCGAATGGGAAGGCCGCTCTCCTCGTCGAATGAAAGGAGGACTCGGTAGGCGTAATAGCCTGCCCCCGCGTCTCGGGGCAGGATGCTTTCAATCGTGCGGACCGGGCGTCCGGCCACCTCCCCCGGACCGCGATCCACCACCTGCAGGACGCCGCTCCGGGCCGCCCGCCGGGCGTTGTCCCCTACGATCTCCAGCAACCGTCCAATGCCGACATCGGTCACCGGGTGCCTGCTCTTCTCCATGACCCGGCGGTCCCCCGGATCCAGGGCGGCGGTGAAGAGGCGCCGCAGCACCCCCCGCGGCTCGTACACGAGAAATCTCCCGTCGTAGGCGCCATTGACGTAGAGACCTTCCCGACCCTTTCCGGGGCCTTCGAGCCATTTCATGTACACTTTGAACGGACGCTGGAATTTCAAGAGGATTCTCTGTTCGGGAAGAAGGATACCCTGCACGCGGTCCCGGCTGATCATAATGGACGTGTAGTCGTAGACCCCGGCGTAGGATCGCTCGGCTCGTTCCAGTAGCCGCACAAGCTCGGCGGGGCCGGCCGCCAGGATCGAGCCGGGCGCGCCGAGGATCAGCCCACACACCAACAGCAAGATGGTCTTCCACATCCGATACATGCAGACCTCGATGCGTGCCCGTGGCTTCACAGCCCCACGGCGAAGCGGATGCGAGACAGATCGTTACTCAAATGTGGATAGAGGCCGACCCATAGCGTGCATGACTCACGAGCCGCTGGAGCACAAGTTGGGTGAAATCTGGCGCATGAGTGGTGTTCTGGTGGAAGTCCGCCTGCGCGAGATGCTTCGGGAGGTGCGGCGGCGGAAGCTTCCGATGTCGCGCCCGCCGGGTTGGTTTCGTGTGAACCCGGGATATGCCCTGTTTATGCGTCGCTTGAGCTCTGATTCCTGGTTGGAAAACCCAGCGTGCCTGTCCTCTCGGTGTACAACTCGAAGAGCCCCGTGAGATCATCGCGGAAGAAAACGGCCGGCCTGTTGAGGCGATGAACGGTGCGTCCTCGCAGGCACTTGAAGTCAAAGAGGCGATCCTTCGGGCTGCCCGTGCGGTAGGTCTCCCACATCATCGAGAGGTACTCCGGATTCTCATCGTTCGGCCGACACCGCCAATATGAAGGATTCGGAGGGCTTCCTGCGTGACTCTCCTCCGCACACCCCGCACGGCAAAATCAGGTGGCGCTGACCCCACGAGGATGGCAAGGGGACGTCCCAGATGTAGCCGATGATTGCGTGACTCCCTCCTTGCTGACCCACGATGGAGAGGACATGCTCACCGGGATGCCATTCCTTGTGGGGGGGGCTGACTGCGTATTCCGGCGATCTCGGCCGCCCAGTCCGGCGGGATGTCGGCCACGCGTTCCGGCGCATGCCGGCCGGAGCGAAGCGACGCTGGGCGTTCGGTTATTTCTCACACACGGGCGGGGCTGTCAAGCCCGCCCGGGTCTTCCGCAGCGATCCGCCGGTCAGCGTGAGCTGATGGGCGTTGTGCACCAGCCGGTCGCAGATGGCATCGGCGATCGTCGGATCCCCGATGCACTCGTGCCAGTGGCTCACCGGGAGCTGCCCGGCCAAGAGCGTGGAGCGGGTCCCATGCCGGTCGTCCACCACCTCGAGGAAGTCCCGCCGCTCCGCATCACTCAGGGGGGCGATGCCCCAATCGTCCACCACGAGCAGCTCGGTCCGGGCGAGCTGGCCGAGCACCACCGGGTAGCTCCCCTCCCCCCGGGCCAGGGCGAGCTCCTGGAAGAGCCGCGGGGCGCGGAAGTAGCGGACCGTGTGCCCCTGCCGGCAGGCCTGGTGGGCCAAGGCGCAGGCCAGGAACGTCTTCCCCGTGCCGGTCGGCCCCACGCAGATCAGGTTCTGGTGCTGGGTGAGCCACTGGCCCGTGGCCAGGCTCCGGACGAGGGCCTTGTCGAGCCCGCGCGGGGTCCGGAAGTCGAGGTCCTCGACACAGGCCTGGGGGAGCTTGAGCTTGGCGGTCTTCAGCCGCTGGAGCTGCCGGCGGTTCTCCCGGGCGGTCCACTCGGCATCCACCAGGAGCCCGAGCCGCTCGGCGAAGGTGAGGTCGGCGGCCTCCGGGGATCGCTCCTGCGCCTCCCAGGCGGCGAGGAGGCCGTGCAGGTGCAGGGCCTGGAGTTTCTCGACGGTCGGGCTACGCAACATCGGACGTCTCCTTTCGGGTGTAGTAGGCCGACCCCCGCACATGGGCATGCGCGGGGCGCGGCGGGGTGGACACCGGCACGAGGGGGTGCTGATCCAGGCCGGTGCGCAGGATCGACTGCACGCTCTTGTACGACAGGGCGCGGATCGCCAGCGCCCGCGCGCAGGCGGCCTCGAGCCGGGCGGCCGGGTACTGCTGGCTCAACCGGAGCAGGCCGAGGCACGACCGGTACCCCTGCTCGGGGTGGGGGCGGCTCGCCAGGATCGCCGCGATCAGCGCGGCGGTGGCCGGCCCGATCGTCGCCCCCCAGTGCGCCAGGCGGGACGGCGTCCAGGCCAGGTGCCGCTGGTGGGCCTTGGGGCGGTGGGCCGGCTCGGTGGTGAAGCCGCCCCGCTGCGAGCTCCGGACATGGGAGGCCACGCGCTGCCCTCGGTGGAAGATCTCCACCACGGTGGCCGTATAGCGGAGCTCGACCTCGTGGTGGACGAGCTGGTAGGGCACGCTGTAGGAGTGCCCCGCCAGCTCCACGTGGTAATCGATGTTCGCCCGGGCGCGCTTCCACTCGGCGAAGACGTAGGGCGTGGCGGGCAGTGGCCGGAGCGCCGGCTTGTCCACGGTCTCGAAGAGCGTCCGGCGCGAGCCGGGCAGTTTGCGGAAGGGGCGGTTGTTGAGCTGATCCAGCAACTCCCAGACCGCCGTGTTCAGCGCGGCCAGGTGGAAGAACGTGCGGTGCCGGAGGGCGGCGACGATCCAGCGCTCGACGATGAGCACGGCCGTCTCCACTTTGGCTTTATCGCGTGGCCGGCGGACGCGCGTGGGGAGGATGGTCGTGCCGTAGTGGGCCGCGAGGTCGAGGTACGTGGGGTGCAGATCGGGCTCGTAGCGGTCCGGATGGAGGACGGCGCTCTTGTGGTTATCCGGGATCAGGGCGGCCGGCACGCCCCCCAGGTATTCGAACGCGCGGACGTGGCTCCCGATCCAGGCCGGGAGATCGGCCGCGCGGGTGGCCTCGGCATAGGTGTAGTTGCTCGCGCCGAGGACGGCGACGAACAGCGCCACCGGGGCGCGGGCCCCCGTCGTGGGATCCGTCACCCAGAGCGACTGGCCGGCGTAATCGAGGAACAGCTTCTCGCCAGCCCGGTGCTCCTGGCGAAGGCAGAGGTCGAGGGCCTGGGCCCACTGGCGGTAGTGGACGCAGAACTGGCTGTACTGGAGCCCGGCGGGATCCCCGGCCTTGTACTCCCGCCAGAGGAGCTGGAGGGTGACCCCGGGGTGCGTGAGCTCCTGGTGGATGGTGGCCCAGTCGGGCAGCGGGTGCTGGCCTGGCGGGCGGCCCGGCCGGCGGTAGAGCCGTGCCTCGAGGGTCCCGTCATCGAGCTCGGGCGGGAGTGGCCACGTCAGGCCGGCGGCCGCGGCGCGGACGAGGCACTCGGCCACCGAGCTACGGGCGATCTTGCAACTCTGGGCGATCTCGCGATTACTGCGCTGGCAGGTCCACTTCAGGCGGAGGATCTCTCGAATCGTGCGCATGGATAGTCGCTCAGCGGCCACCGGGTCCCTCCTGGTTTCGGGTTTCCAGGAGGATACCCTAGGCCCGCGCTATCCAGCGTCGCTTCTACGTGCTCCCGAGGTGGCCGGCATGCGCCGGAATGGGTGGCCGGCATCGACCGGAATCGGCGGCCGGCATGCGCCGGAATACGCAGTTGACCGGGCCCGGGCGCCTGCTGGGCCAGGGCGGCGCCCGCGCCGCCCATCGTCAAGCCGACCAGGAGCGCTCCTCCCAGCACCCAACCCCGATGCCTGAATCCCTTGCCTGTTGTCATACCGTGCTCCTTTTGTGAGAGAACACACTCGCCTTTCGAGGTAGCACTGCCCTTTGGGTGAGGAGGGTCACCTAGACAGTACAGGCGCCGTCGCCCCGTTGTTTCACAGGGCGAGCCTCGTCCGTCCAGGTCCCCCACGAGGCCCCTGGGACCCTACCGGGGCCCGCAGTGCAGTCATGGCTTGACAGGAGGAAGGGGGATAACTGCTTGACAAAAGAGGGATCTTTGCTTCGGCAGGCTCCTTGCCGTTTCCCCGCGGCTACGCCTAATGGGAACCAGGGAGGACGAAACGGACGGCGGCCGGCCTCCTGGGGGGATTCTCCTCACGGAGTACGTCTGTCCGGTGCCGGATGTTCGGCCGTCTCCACCGGATGACGCCGCTGCCAGGCCGGCAGCGTGCGCACGATGCCGGACAGCGCATACAGCGTGAAGAAGAGGAGCAGGAACAGGCTGGGCTGCGAGGCCATGACCAGGAACACCAGGAGCAGCGTCGTCAGGAGGGTGAAGGGCTGCCGTCTCCGCAGCTCCAGTCCCTTCAAGCTGCGGTAGCGGAGCTTGCTCACCATGAGGAACCCCAATCCGAACATCCCCAGCAAGAGACCGACGGCCGTCCACTGGGCCGGGACCACCCTGCGGCCGAGGACGACCGCCGCCGGGGATCCCTGCATGAACAGCACGAACGCAGCCACCAGCGCGCTCGCGGCCGCAATGGGCAGCCCCACGAAGAAGCGCCTGTCCACGCTGCGCGGCTGGACGTTGAAGCGGGCCAAGCGGATTGCGCCGCAAGCGGTGAAGGCGAAGGCCGCCAAGCCGCCGACCCAGCCGAAGCGCTGCAGCGCATAGACATAGGCCAAGAGGCCGGGGGCGACCCCAAAAGACACCAGATCGGCCAGCGAATCCAGCTCGATGCCGACTTCGCTGGTCGCGCCGGTCATCCGGGCCACGCCCCCGTCCAGATAGTCGAAGACCAGCGCCAGGAGGATGGCCACTGCGGCTGCCATGTACTCGTCGTCGTACACCGCCACCAGCGCATAGAAGCCGCAGGACAGGTTCCCCAGCGTGAGGATGCTGGGGAGCAGATACACCCCCCGCCGCATGGTCACCCGCCCTGCCCGCATGAAATCACCCCCCTCGCCGTCGGCGCTCGGACCCTTGAGAATACCAGGCCACGGAATGTGTCAGAGAACGCCGACGCCCACGGGGCCTCCTGATGTGATGCTTCTGCGGATCGAGTGGCCCTCGGCGCTGCTGGTTTCCCCAATATCCGGCCCTTCCTTCCGCCAGCAGGACAGGAGGCTGCTGCAGGGGGCTCCATGCAGCTACCCACGGCGCACCGGGGGAGAGCGCCAGGACGACGGGGGTTCTCAGGGAACCCCAAGTCACCGGAGCATGTCTCCCGTCCTCAGCGCACCCGGTGCATCGTCCCTGCGCAGGCATCCCGGACAGCCGGGACATATCGGCAGGCCGCCCCCGCGATTCCACTGCTCAGCAGGGCTCCCGCCAAGATGTCAGAGGGAAAATGCGCCCCCTGGACCCCGTGCGGGTGGTGTCCTATTTTGGATTTTGAGCCTATTATTATCAATCTGCATCGTCATTAAAGGGGACGTTGCATTATCTGTCATATCTTGCCTTCCCCGGACCACTTCTCCCGAGGAGGGGAGGGACTCGGATGGCGCGCACGGCCGGGTCTAGCCCATCATGCCTGCATCCTGCGGATTTCCCACCCCCCTCCCTTGCCCTAACCCGCGGGCTTCCCCTATTGCTCCCGCTGGCCAGAAACGCAGGAGATTATACAAATAATGCTACGTCCCGTATTTCCGTCCCGTATTTCAGCCGCCCATGACGACGTAGTCCCCCCCTTCCGGGAGGGACCGCGACCACCGGGCCTCCGTCGGGTGGCAACTTCGCGTGGAAGTGTCGGCCAAATCATAGCCCGTCAATCGTATGGGCCGAGCCGTGCAAGGCACTCGGTGGCTGCAAGAGAAAGTGGCTCAGGAACTCGCAACAGTTCTGGACGGGTCTCCGAGACTTCCGGGGCGCTGGAGGGGCCAGCTCGCACCAGTGCTGCGATCCTGTTGCGGGGTCTGGAAGGCCTTCGCCAGCGCATTGGCGGCCTGCAGCTTGTCCTCCTTGGTGACCCTGGCGTAGATCGTGGTCGTCTTGATGCTCGCGTGCACCACTTACTCCTGGACGACCGCCAGGTCGTTTTCACATCGCCCCGCCCTCGCCCAGGGCTTTCGCGCCCCTCGGCCGCTCGCAGGTGACCCTTGGGTGGCCATCAGCGTATGCTTTCTTGACCTCCACCGAAGATCTGGTCGCCGCGCTGAAACGGGAGTCAGGCCGGTCGCGTATTGTGAGGCAGGAGTGGGGGCTGCGGCTGCCCACGGCTGCGGGGTCGTGCGCGGGGCCAGGAGAGTCGCCCAGGGACCCGCCGGGTGAGGGTGCCGGCGGGGAACGGCTGGGCTCCTTCCCCGCCAGAGCACCCTCGGTGCGGCTCGCAGCCGCCGCCCCGCTCCTCCTGGCCGAGGTAGTGCAGCCGCTCATGGTGCGGGATGTGGGCGCTGAGCGCCTGCACCGGGCGCAGTGACGACGGCCCGTGCCCGCCGGCACCCCGCCTGCCGTAGACCGGAGCGAGCCAGAAGAACAGATGAGATCCGGGAGGACGTAGCCTTCCGGTGCGCGAGGCCCTGGATGTGGCGACCTCCTCCCTGTGCCCAGGGCCTCGTGGTTTTTTGGGGATCGGGCCGGGGCAGGAGAGCCGCGGCGCCTCGGGGCTGGACGGGAGCGGGGGGCGGCGGCCCGATGAACGGACGGGGCGGGCGGCATCGCCCGCACGACCTGGGCAAGGGGCGCGCGAGCGGGAGCACACGCGGAAGAAGTGGAGGAAGGAGGGCTGACCCGGGAAGCGCACCGGCATCGAGAAGGGCCGAGCGGTGCAGGGCGCCCTAAACTTCCCCCTCGAGCAGGCCAGTGCGAGCTGCCCGCCATCGACGCCAAGGTGCCTGCGCTCGCCCCCCCCCTGCAGGCGGACCAGCAGTTCGCGACGATCAAGGCGGTTGCAACGGGGGAGGCGCTCCTCCGCGCTTACCTCTTCTTCGCGCTCAAGGGACCGACGGCAATCTCCACCTTGGTCATCCCCGTCCAGGTTTCCGTAATTCGGATGAGGCACGTTTTCTCCGGCTTGGAGAAGCTGAGGAGGGTCTCCTTGCCCTTGAAGGCGTTCACAAACGTCCACTGATCCTTTTCCATGTTAACCATAAAGAACTCGATCAGCCACGGCACATCGAGCCGCCATTTGGAAAACCGGAGAGTGCCCGCTTTAAAGGTGGGGGTTTCATAGACGATGGATTCATCCGCGTCATAGGCCAAGTCACTCGGGACCTGGACATCATCGAGGTAATACCGCCCCACCTCCTGCCCTGCTGCCGTCCCTTGTGGCGGTGGTCCCGTGACCGGTTGCCCCGATCGCTGTTCGGGGGCAGAGGTCGCACATCCCCCCCCTGCCAACAGGGCCACCAAGGCCAGCGCCATCACCACCTTCTTCTGCACGATCTCGGCCATCATCGTTGCCTCCCGTTGTGTGAGAGATGCTGCCGTCGTGTACCAGTGACGAGGGAAAAAGGGCATGCGGAATCACAGGGGACCCGGATGAACGGGCCACCGCCCGCCGGGGGTGGAGAGCGTGACATTGGAGTTCAGCGGGAAGGCGCCTCCCCCGAAGCCCGACACGGAGAAATCCCACCCGGGGAGCACTTGGGCCAGCGCCAAGGGTGGGATGGCCAGGAGAACCCCGACCGCCACCAGGGAAGCAGGGAACCACCGGAGCCTACGCATGATTGCCTCCCTTTAATAGGGTAGGAGATGATCACGACCCCCTGCGAGGCATCGCGCTCAAGAGAGCGCACATCATGCAGGATGGTGGTCAACGCAGGATGGCTTTTCGGTGATCATCCCACTTCCCTCTGCCTCACGCAAGCGCGCACTGGGGATGCCCTCACGCTCTCCTAGCCCTCCCGCTGCCGGTAGCTAATCCCCCGGCTAGTACCCCCGCTCCGGGTCCACCACCGACAGCATCTTGTCGCCCGCCACGTACCGGCGGACGTTCTCCTTCACCACCGCGTCCAGGCGCTCCCGCGGGACGTCGGCGCGGCCCGCGACGTGGGGGGTGATGAGGACGTGGGGGGCGCGGAAGAGCGGATGGCCGTCCGGGAGCGGCTCCGGGTCGGTGACGTCGAGGCCGGCGCCCGCCAGTTTCCTGCTCGTGAGCGCCTCGATCAGGTCGGCCGTGACGACGCTCTTGCCCCGGGCGACATTGATGAAGAGCGCGGTCGGCTTCAGGACGGCGAAGAACGTCGCGTTGAACAGCCCGGTGGTTTCGGCGGTCAACGGCGTCGCATTCACGATGACGTCCGCGGCCCGCGCGAGCGGCAGCAGCTCGCCGGGCAGCCCGACGTAGCTCACGAACTCGGGCCCCTCGTGCCCGCTGTGCCGCGTCGCGAGCACCCGCATCCCCAGCGCGTGCGCCCGTTGCGCCACCTCGGTGCCGATCCCGCCCAACCCGACCACGAGCAGCGTCTTGCCGGCGAGCACTTCCAGGCCGGCGGCCGGCGCGGCGGCCCGCGCCCAGTGCCCCGCCGCCTGCGCGGGCAGCCACACGGGGAGGCCCCGGCTGAGCCCGAACATCAGGGCCAGCACGTGCTCGGCGATGATCGGGGCCTGGACATGCTGCGCGTTGGTCAGGAGGATCTTCCGCTGGCGCAGCTCCGGGCGCGCGACGCACCCCTCGACGCCGGCGCCGCCGGTCTGGAGCCAGAACAGGTGCGGCGCGGCGGCCAGGACGGCCGGATCGCACGCGCCGATGTAGGCGTCGGCGTCCGCCACCGCGGCGAGCGTCTCCGCGCGATCCTCCGCCAGCACGATCTGGACGCCCGGCGCAGCGGCCCGCAGCTCCGCGATGCTGGCCCCGAGCCCCAGGGCGGCGCTGACGACGATCTTTCTCGGCGGCTTCCAGCCCGGCACCTGGCGGACCGGCGTGCTCGCCTCAATGAGCCGCAGGTCCGACAGCACCGCGTGTTCCGAGGGCGCCGCCGGCTCCGCCGCCTGCGCCACCCCCATCGCGCCCGACACGACAACTATGATCGCAGCCGCGAGCGCCCACCCTCCAGCCGCCACACGTGATCGATCCATCGATGTCCTCCAGGCCTTCGGAGACCCTGGCCTGCCCGCACCGATCGGGCCACCCGCATGGTAGTTCAAGTAGGGTTCTACCGCCAGCGCAGGGGGGCTCCCGGGCTGAGCAGGGACATGGGGGTTGAATTCGCGATGGGGCGCAGACGCACCGGGCACCCCTTTCAGACCGATCGGGCACGGAGCGTGAGCCGATCCCCGGCGGAAATCGCCGAGGCTCATCCGCCGGTTAGAGAGGGGGTGTCCACGCGAAACATCCAAGGGCCCTCCGGGTGATCGGCGGGGAGGGAACAGAGGATATCCGCCACCTGCCACAGGGACTGGGCCGCGCTCCTGCCTTGCCGCCATTGCCCCGTGGTCGTCGAGGCGCCCCGCGTATACGGCGCCCGTGCACCTTCACGTACGCCCGCCTTCCCCGGCTTGTTTCGGGTGACTTCTTTGGGGGCTACGATTTTATGCTCCCTTGATCTCTGGCGGAGTTCCTGCCGTCACGCTGAAACGGGGATCAGGCCGTTCGCGTATTGTAATGCAGGAGTGCGGGCCGCGGCTGCCCTGGGCAGCGGGATCGTTCGGGGGGCGTGCTGCTATGTCCCGGCCGCCTGGGGAAGCGAGACACCCGCAGGGAGAGCGGCCGGCTGAGGGCGCGGTCGCCCCCGAGGAGGTGCGGAAGATGAAGCGCATGGGCACGATTCGCCTGGGATTGCTGCTCTTCCTGGTGGGCGGCCTGGCGGCCTGCGCCGGAGCCGTCGGACCCCTGCCGCCGAACGCGGAGCAGTTCCCGTACCCGCCGCCGGGGTTCGCCCATCGGGTGGCCTCCCCCGCGGTGGAGCTGTTCTGGAACTGCGCCCGGCCGGCCCCGGACACCCTGGAGGTGGCGGGGCTCGCGTTCAACCCGTGGTCGGGAGAGGACATTCAATTCCTGAAGTTCGACCTGGTGGGAGTGGATGCGAGCGGGCGCACCGTCTCCGAGGCCACGGGGATGGCGCGGGACCTCAGTGTTGGCACCATGGACGCCACGCCCTTCCAGCTGACGCTGCAGACCGCGGGGACCGAGACCCGCTTCGACCTGTTCTACCAGTACCGCTACCAGGAGCCCGGGGATACCGGGGGCGGCGGCGAGCGCAGCTCCCTGCCGGCCGGGGCGCTCCCGGTGCGGCTCGCGGCCGCCGGGCCGCTCCTCCTGGCCCAGGTGGTGCAGCCGCTCGTGGTGCGGGATGTGTGCGCTGAGACGATGCATCGGGCGCGGTGACGACGGCCCGTGAGCTTGCCTGCCGGCAGTCCGCCTGCCGCAGATCCGAGCGAGCGGGAGCAACGGAAATGAGATCCGGGAGGCGGGAGCTTGCCAGTGCGCGAGGTCCTGGGTTTGTCTGCCCGCCGTGCGCCCGGAGTCTTGCTGTTTCTGACGAAGGAGGATGGGACATGCGAAGTCTGCGGATCTTTCTCGTTCCCCTGGTAGTCCTGGGCGTTCTCACTGTCCTCCCTCCGCATGCGTCCGCGCAGGTAGTTCCCGGCTGGGATTTCTCCGTGTCGGGCTTCGGGGGGGGCGCCTTCCCGATCCACAACGATGTCACCCTCTCGGCCCCCGGGGTGAGGGCGACCATGCAGGACATGAAATTCGATACCTCGGCTTCATACGGGGGAAAGGTAACGGCCTGGACGACGCTCTTCCGCCAAGCGACCGGCTTCGATTTGGGGGCGGAGGTGGACGTGACGCACTATGACCCCAACCTGAGCCCCCAGGCTTTCGGGATGACCGGCACGATCAGTGGGGTTCCCTTTGCCACTGCAGCGCGCTTAACCCAGAAGGTGGATATCGATTCCACCATCGTGGCCGGGAATATCCTCGCCCGCTACCCCCTGTTCGTAAGCGGGTTGTTCCCGAATGGCCGCTGGCAACCCTACTTCGGCGTGGGCGGCGGCGCCGATGTCGCGACGGCATCGGTATTGGGGTACAAGGACACCGACACGGCCGGCGTGGTCCAAGTGCTCGGGGGAGTGAAGTTCCTCCTCACGAAGAACATCGGGCTCTTTGTGGAGTACAAGTTCACCGACGTTGAGCACACCTTCACCCTCGCCGGGGTGAACACCAAGACCACGCTGGATATCAACCATGTAGTGAGCGGCCTTGCGTTCCACTTCTAGCTCATGGCCGCGGTCCGATGTGCTCCCTTGCGAAGAAGCATTTGCTGATCGAGGCTGAGACGGCGGGAGGTTAGAGGACCACTTGGGGGGTTCCACCCCTCCCGGCCGGTCCGCGGCTGAGGGCCGGGTTGTCAGTGGCGATCGGAGCCGCCCGCCCCGCGGACGATGTGACGCGCTGCGCCCGAGCCCAGGAAGAACAGGTCCTGGGGGAGCACCGGGCGCTCTGGGAGCTCGAACTCCACCTCCAGCGTCTCACCCTCCCGGACGAGGGTCAGGCGGACCGTATCGCCGACCCGCAGCGGCTGCAGGGCGCGCGTGAGCTCCTCCGCGGTGGTCACGGGCTGGTCATTCACCTGCGTGAGCACATCGCCACCGAGGAGCCAGGAGTCGCCGCCGAGAACCACATCGACCCGTCCCCCCCGCACTCCGGCGTGCGCGGCCGGGCTCTCCGGCTCCACGACCTCGACGAGGAGGCCGTCCGGCACAGCGCGGCCTAGCATCTCCTTGAGGGCGGGGGTGACGAGATGGCCATCGATCCCGAGCCAGGGGCGGATGACGTGCCCGTGCGCGAGCAAGTCTGGGAGGACGCCCTTCACGAGATCGATGGGAATGGCAAAGCCGATGTTCTGGGCATTGGCCAGGATCGCCGTGGTCACCCCCACGAACTCCCCGCAGCGCGTCAGCAACGGCCCGCCCGAATGGCCCGGATTGATCGGGGCATCCGTCTGGATCACCGGCGTCGTCCAGCTGAAGGGCGTCGCGGCCTCCCGGCGGTCCAAGGCCGACACCACGCCCGTAGTCAGCGTCTGGTCGAGGCCCAGCGGGGTGCCGATGGCGAGGACGACGTCCCCCACTTGGAGAGCCCCCGACCGCCCCAGGGCCAGCGCCGGCAGCGAGCCTCGGGCGGGCCGGGGGATGCGCACGACCGCGAGATCCAAGAGCGGATCCGTGCCGACTACCTCGCCGGGCACGGCGGTCTCGCCGACGCGGGCGACCGTGAGCGCCTGCTGCCCGAGCACGACATGGGCATTCGTCAGCACGAGCCCGGACGCGTCGATGATCACCCCCGTCCCGACCGTGCGGCTCACCTGCCCGCTGATGTCGTAGGGGTTGAAGGCCAGCCCGCTGATCGCTACCACGGCGGGGGCGATCCGCGCGTAGATCGTGCGGACGGCAGCGGGACAGGCGCTTACCTCCGGGCGTTCCTCGCTATCTGCGTGCGGCGCGCTGGCACAGGCGACCAGGCTGATGACCACCCCCAACATGATGCCGACGGTGGAACAGCGCGGTCTTGGGACCGGATGGGTCTCAGCGGGCACAATCGCCATCCTTCTTTCTCCTCCCGAATGGTGCACGAATCTCTCACTGTCTTGCCGGATCGCCCGCCGATCCCGTGGGGGACGCGGGTGCCCCGTCACACCCCTTCGCCGTCAACTCCCGGACCCCGACGGAGGGACTCTATCACACCAAGCGGTCGCGGAGAAGGCAGCCCGCGCCGGCCGCCCCAGCGGCACCAGGCCATGCCTCGGCCCGGTGAGGCGCCGCTGAAAGCAGCGATTGTCGGCGTAGCAACCCAGGACCGGGCGGGACCGGCTCTCGGCGGATTACGGCCTGGCTCCGGCTGCACGGGGGGCCTCGGCCTGCGGAGCGAGCCGCCCGGATCTGGCGGGTGGAGGGGCGGAAGGCGACGAAACGCTAGCCCAAGCGCGGCCGGCTTTCGCTCAATGAGGGTCCCTGCTCGCGGCGTCGGCCCGAGGCCCCATTCATGTCTGGGCGTATGCCAGCCTGACCGATCACACGCTCGACGGGATAGCGGTCCGGCTCCTCGCGGTCCTGGATGAGTGCACCCGGAAGCGCCTGGCGATCGGGGCGGCTCGCCGGCTCGCGGCCGATGATGTGCTGGCGACCCTGACCACGCCGTTCATCCAGCGCAGTGTCCCGCAGCACCTCCGCTCCGACGCCGGCCCCGAGCTCTGCGCGAAGGTCGTGCGCGGCTGGCGCCCCTGGCTGGGCATCCAGACCCTGGTCCTCCAACCCGGGAGCCCCTGGGAGACCGGCGACACGGAGTCCTGCGCCGGGAAGCTGCGAGACGAGTTCTTAGGCCGGGAGCCCTTCTTTACCCTGCAGGGGGCCGAGATCCTGGTCGAGCGGTGGCGGCAGCACTACAATACCGTGTGTCCCCACAGCGCCCTGGACTATCGGCCCCCGGCGCCCGAGGCGCGATTCTGGCCCCCACTTGCAATGTCTCACCGATCGGAGATAGAGTCACTCGTTGCCGTGCACTAACCTCGGAGTGGACCAATCAGTGGGGGCAGGCCAGCACGGGCTTTCGGGGGCTGGTAGAATAAAGAGAGATCTCTGGTCCATGCGGCATCTGTCGCAACCCTAGATCTCATCCTTTAGGGCCTTCTCGGAGAACGTCGAGGCTATCTCATCGAACGGGATAACCCTGGCCCTACTGGGCAGGGGGAGAGAGAAGATGACATGAGCAAGACGACCATCGTGCTGGCGGATGACCATGCCATTGTCCGCCAGGGCTTGCGGGCCGTGCTCGAGGCAACGTCGGAGTTCGCCGTCGTGGGTGAAGTGGCCGACGGACTGCAGGTCCCTGAGGTCGTGGAACGGCTGCGGCCAAACGTATTGGTTCTCGACCTGATGATGCCCGGCCTGAACGGCCTGGAGATTACCCGACAGGTCGGCAAGCGCTGCCCGCAGACCCGGGTCGTCATCCTTTCCATGCATGCCGATGAGTCGTACGTCCTGGAGGCGCTCCGGAACGGGGCCATGGGATATGTCCTAAAGGACGCCAGCACGACTGAAGTGGCGCAGGCAGTGCGAGAGGCGGCCGCGGGACGGCGATATCTGGGTCAGCCACTGTCGGCGCGTGCGATCGAGGCCTATGCCGAGAAGGCCCAGGCCGCCCCCCTGGACCTCTACGAGACGCTCACGACCCGGGAGCGGGAGATTCTGCAGTTAGCCGCGGAGGGCTTTAGCAGCACCGAAATGGCCGCCAGACTCGGCATCAGTCCCCGGACAGCGGACACCCACCGGGCCAACATCATGCGAAAGCTCGGTCTTCAAGGCCAAACTGACTTGGTTCGCTACGCCTTGCGGCGGGGGATCTTGCCCCCGTAGGACCGGGCCAGAGAACGAACCGAACATCCCGAAAGGGACTGTCTTCCATCTGGTCGTTCGCTTGCCTGATGTCACCTGCCTCCCCCTTATCCGCAGTTAGTTCTGCCCCGAAAATTTTCGCTTCCAGCGCACGTGATCCTAGAGAGCGGCGTTCCCGTGGGCGAAGTAGGAATGCCTGGGCCATGCCTGCCAAAAATGCGAAAAGTTTGCGCGAGAAATACGTTGATCTACGGATGGACAAGCCGGATGGAAAGGAGCACATTGCGTGTCACAGACACCCAAAGTCCTTATCCAACACAAGGCAATCAGGGTCGCGGAGGGTAATTGGCCCAAATCTCAGTCCTCCTGGTGGACGATAACCCTGGCTTCCTCCGCACCCTGGCCAGCTTTCTGGAGAGGTCTGCCCAGGGTGAGCTCGTTATCGCCGGCACCGCCCTGGGGGGGAAGGAAGCCCTGACAAAAGTCCAAAGCCTCCGGCCGCAGGTCATCCTCATTGATCTCGCCATGCCGGATCTCCATGGCTTGGAAGCCATTCCCCAGTTGCGAAGCATGCTGCCCGATGCGGGAATCGTTGCTCTAACCTTCCTTGATTCAGAATGTTACCGGCAGGCGGCTCTAGAAGCGGGCGCGAACGACTTCGTCTCGAAGACCAGATTGGATACCGAGCTCCTGCCGGCCATCTGGAAGCTCGGAGAGGGTAGCCGCCCCCGGCAAGGGCGGCGGAACGATCCTGGACCGGCATAGCTCTAATCGACAACAACCTTCGATGCCCCTGTCTCGCCTTGGGGCTTTGGCGGAGGATGATGTCGGATGAGCGTAGATGTGAGGGCGGGGGCGAAGATGGGTGCGCAAATCTTGGAAGGTTCTGGGGCGGGGGGAGCCTTCCGGACGCTGACAGCACCATTTGACCGGGAGCGTGAACGAACAACTCGGCGCTAGGGTAAGCGCAGGCTGGCACACCCTCCTACGAGAGAGGGAGCAGAAGATGGCGACCATTGTTGAGTACACCGACCAGAAGCCTCCTACGAACCAGTACCCGGCTCGCATCATCTCCCCCCTGCGCTCGGGCCCGTGCTGCTTCACCAAGATGGAGGAAATCGGGACCCCCGAGCAGGACTGTCGTTGGCTTTTCCAGTACAGGCGCTGCAAGGAGTGTGGGTTTGCGGTGCGGGTGATCGTGCGGGAGCTTCCGGATGAGGCCCTGGCGGCCGAGCTGAGGAAGACTCTTGAGACTGCCTTCACCCGCAACGATCCGGATTTCTAAGACTCATCGTCTGCTGCCGTGTCGCACACAAGGGGCGCTCCTGGCGTCGGCCTTTGCGCAGTTCGATGAGAATCACCGCCAGCCCGATGCGAGCGAACCGACGTTGTTGCACAGGGGCCAGGCGCGAACGGTTGCCTCTAGCAGGCCAAATGGGACACCAACCTGGTCTCTGTCATCCGGCGACTCGGCGAGGGCACCGCTCTCTGGCCAGGGCGACCGAAGGCTCCTGAGCCGGGGTAGCCCAGAACCGGGGACAACCGTCGGGGCCGCTGGCTGGTCTCGGCACCTTAATGGGGGAGGATGCCGGACGAGGAGAGGGGGGACGGCGCAGCGGCAAGGGGGTGAGCGCATCCTGGAAGACTCTCGAGGGGCTTTCCGGGGGGCTCGCATCGCCAGAGGAGCCCCTCGCACGTGCGAGACCATTGGGGAATTGCTCCAGGCGAGGACATCTCGGACCGAGGGACGCCATACGCAAAGGGGCGTTCCGGAGGGGCCAAAGGGGCGATCTCGTTTCTACCACGGAGAATATGCAGGATAGAATCAACGGGAATGGACCAGGGGGCAAGCCCCGGGCCCCCGTTCCGCGGCGAGCCGCGGGGTATCGACCCTCATCGAATCAAGGCCTTTCGGATGCCGGCCTTCTGTCTTGGGTGGAGGGGTGACGTCGGAATGGGGGATGCAGTCAAGAGCTCGCAGGGGACGGGTGCGGCCTCGCGGAGCCCGCGTCCCCGTCTCGGCGCCGGGGGGGTCGGTGAAATCGCCCCCCAGGAAGGGTGTGCCGCGCGGAACCAAACGGAGGATGCCATGAGGGATTGCGGAGGGGATCCCCAACGTCTCTTAGTCATCGATGATGACCCCGGATGCCGATGTACCTTCGGTTGCCTGCTCCGGAAGCTCGGACACACCGTGGAGGAGGCAGAGAGTGGTTCGGTGGGTCTCGCGATGCTTCGGCAGATTCCGGTGGACCTAGTCCTCACGGATCTCAACATGCCGGGACTCACCGGGTGGGAGGTGGCCCGTCTCGCGAAAGCCATGCACCCGGGCCTACCGGTGATCCTCATGACCGGGGGCGCGGCCACAATTCCCCCCGACAAACCCGAGCGCACCTGGGTAGACGCGATCCTCGCGAAACCCTGCGGGGTGGCGGAGATGCAGCGGGCGATTGGCCGGCTGACGCGGGACCTCGCCGACGCCGTGGTCCCGGCGGCCTCGGGAGTGTGAGACCCGGGACGGAGCTGGGGCTCCATGACCCCAGTGGTGCGGCTTTCGTGCCTCCTAGGAGCCACGGGAGACACACGATCTGCCCTGAACATGCACGGCTCCCCAAAGCGCGCGAGCGCTCCCCGAGGGGGCAGGCACCCGTCGTATCGGAGAGGGCCCAGTCCATGGCCACGAACCTCGATTACAGGGATCGGAACAGCCCCCAGGACCTGTATCCAAGGCGAATCACCTCCCCCGGTCGTCCCCAGCGTCGCTGCCATTCGGCTGGATGTGACCCGACGTAGAGGGCGGAAACGCGGAGGGCAGTGCGCAGCGGGACAGAACCCCGGCCGGCACTCGCCACCCAGACGACCGCCGCGCCGAGGCGTTTCAAGGTCCACCGATTCTGATGACGGACCAATGGGCGCAGGCAATCAGCCTTGGGGAGCTTTCTTGGAGGGCAGGACTTCGTGGCCTCTGCCACCGGCAGAAGCCGGGACCTCTGAGGGTGGGCAAGCGACGCTGAAGAAAAAAGAGGCATGCCATGGGGAGCATCCGCGGTTTTCGGTGCGAGTGGTGTCACGCCGAGGTGCTGGCGACCTCAACACGGGCGGGGATCGGTCGCCCAGACTGGACACCGCCGGTCCTCTGCTGCGGCCAGCCTCTTCGCCCGCTGGAGACCGGGCACCTGCTGGCCGGATGGGTACCCCCGCGGCGTCTGGCCCGGTGCGTCCGGTGTGGACTCGAGTTGTACATCATCGTGCACCCCGTGGAGCCCCTGGTCTGCGCCATCTGCCAAGCCGAGTTTGTGGTCGACGGTCCGGAGACTGGCGCTCTCCTGTCAGGCCGAGGAATGAGTCCCGGGCGGGCTTCGGGCCGATGATCTCGAGTCGAGAGCGCGCGTGGGCCCAGCTTGATCGGAAGCCGCCGGCCCGCGCATTGCCGGAGACTGGAGCCGGCGAGATCCACAAGGCCAAGTGGGTGTGCAGAACGCACAGGAAAGTCCATGGATCCCGAGCATCGAGGAGTACCGGGAGTCCTGCACGACCTTTCACTTCGCCCAATGCGCTTGGCTCACAGGGGAGGGTGAGACCGGCGGATCGGTCGAGGCCGAGGAGAAGGTCTCTCGGCCGTGCGGAAAAATAGCTCCCCCGGGGGTGCGGTCACCGACTCTTGGCGATACCCGCCGACGGGCATGGTAGCCACCAGGGAACGCACGCTTCCATTGACGTTGACCCATTCCTGCATAGACCCGTCAACCTGTTTCTCTCTTGCGGCAGCCAGGCAGGCTCATCCGCTTTGCGCCAGCCGCCCCTAGCTCTTCCTCTGAGGTTCGCCGCGGTCCCGAATGGCTGCTAACAGCGCATCCACGGATCCACTCTTAGCCAGGTAGGCCACCGCTCCCGCCTCCCGCATAGCTATGACCTGCGCGCTCTCCTCGTGCACGGAAAGGCCGATCACGCGGACGGTGGGACACGCCGCATGGATGCACTGCGTCGCCTCGATGCCGTTCATCCCCGGCAGGTCGATGTCGATGGTCACCACGTCCGGTACCAGTTGGCGCGTCAGGGCCACGGCGGTCCGGCCATCCGAAGCCTCACCCACTACTTCGATGTCCGGCTCTTCTTTGAGGAGCCGAACGAAGCCCTGTCGCACCACGAGGTGGTCGTCCACCACGAGGACCCGGATCCTCCTTTCGCCCCGCCCCGACGGAGCTGTCCCTGCCCTTTCGACGGCTCCCGATAACTCCTCCGCCCCCACCGGAATGGTCGCGGGTCCGGCTTCGGCCCTCGCATGCCGGGCGGGGATCCATAACGTGAAGCGGCTGCCCTGGCCGGGGACGCTCTCGATCTCCATCCGCCCCCCGAGCAGTTCCAACCGCTCGTGAATGCTGAAGAGGCCAAAGCCACCCGCGGTGCCGCCCGCCACCCGGAGCTGCGCCGGGTCGAAGCCCACCCCCGCGTCGGAGACGATGACTTGCACCTGGTCCTCGTGGCGGGTAAGCTCGACCTGGGCGGTCTCCACCTTTGCATGCTTCACGGCGTTGAGGAGCAGTTCCCGAATGGCCTGGAAGACCAGAGCGGCCGTTTCCTCGGTCTCCACCACGGTTGCCCCGTTCACCCGTAGAATGACAGCCAGGTTGTGCTTCTCCCCCATCCAGCGGGCCAACCATCCCAGGGCGGAGAGTAGGTTGCCTCGGTGCAGGATGGGCGGACTGAGTTCCTCGGTGAGCGACCGCGACGCCTGAATGGCCTGGAGGATCAGCTCCGTGGCCTCCTGACAGGTCTGGCGCACCGCAGGGTCGGCCGCTTGCGTTAGCGGGCCCACGAGCAGCTTCGCCCCCACAAGCAACTGCTGGAGGTCCCCGTGCAGCACCTCGGCCACCCGTCGGCGTTCCCGCTGCTCGGCCAGCGTCAGCTCCGCGGCCAGGGCCCGCAATTGGTCGTGGCTGTCGCGCAAGGCTGCGCGCGTCCGGACCGCCGTCATGGCGAGGACCAGGGTCTCCGCCAGTTCGCTGAGGGCCTGGATCTCGGGCGCCTGGAAGGCGTAGGGGTCCGGGGCGTAGATGGTCAGCGCCCCGAGGACCGTCTCCCCCTGGCGCAAGGGCAGCGCGATGGATGACCGGTAGCCGCGCGCGAGGGCCTCCGCCCGCCACGGCGCCAGGCGCGGCTCGGTAAGGAAGTTCCCCCCGACCTGCGGCTCACCCCGGCGGATGGCCGCGCCGGTGGGCCCCTGGCCGCGCTCGGTGTCGGCCCAGCTGATCTGCGCGGCTTCGAGGTAGCCGTCGGCGACTCCCGCGGCAGCGGCCGGGACGACGCTCTGGCCGGCGTCATCGTGGGCCAGGCCCACCCAGGCCATCCGGTAGCCGCCGACCTCCACGGCGATGCGGCAGATCTCCTGCATCAGGCGCGGCTCGTCGTCGATGCGGGCGACCGCCTCATTGCAGGCGCTGAGCATGCGCAGGAGCTGGTTGGCCTGCCGGAGGTGGGCCTCGGTCTGTCGCCGCTGCACCGCTTCGTCTTGGAGGCTCGCCACCGTGTCGCGGAGCTCGGCGGTGCGCTCGCCCACCGTCCGCTCCAGCACGGCGTGGGCGTGCTCCAGGGCGGCCTGGGCCTTCTTGATCCCAGTGATGTCTGCCCCGGTCGTGATGAAGTAGTCCCCGAGCGGAACGCTGGTAAACCGGAAGTACTTGTCCAAATGGGGAAAGTAGTCCTCGAAGGACTCCGGCTCGCCGGTGGCCAGGATCTTCTCCACGACCGGCCGGTAGTGCGCGGCCGCGCCGGGGCCGAAGATCTCATCCGTGGTCTTCCCCCGGATGGCGTCGAGCGGTTTGCCCCAGGTCGTGAGGGCGGGGGGGTTGGCGTCCACCAGGCGCCAGGTCATGATCCGCCCAGCCGCATCGCGGACGACCTCCCAGAAATGCACCTCCTCAGCCATGTGCTCAAACAGGGTTCGATACTTCGCCTCGCTCTCCCGCAGCGCCGCCTGGGCGCGCCGCCTTTCGGTGACGTCGTGGAACACGATCACGACGCCTGCGATCGCGCCGGCCGCGTCCCGAATCGGGGCCGCGCTGTCTTCGATCAGGATCTCGTGCCCGTCGCGGGTCACGAGCGCGGCGTCGTTGGCCAACCGGACGGTCGTCCCCTCGCGCCGGACGCGGGCGGCGAGGTCCTCGGCTGGGCGACGGGTGCGCGCGTTGACGATTCGGAAGACCTCGGGGACCGGCTGCCCTGCCGCCTCGGCCTGGCGCCAGCTAGTCAGCCGCTCGGCCTCGCCGTTCAGGAACGTGACGTCGCCGTGGGGATCGGTCGCGATCACCGCGTCGCCGATGCTGGCCAAGGTCACCGCCAGCAGTTGCCGTTGGCGCGCGATCTCGGCCGCCCCGCGGGCCTGTTCCACCTGCACCGCCAGGTCCTGGGCGTAGGTCGCCGCCCGCTGCCGGGCACGGTGATACTGCTCGGCAATGAGGCTCATGCCCCCGCCCAGGAGAACGAACAGCGTGAGCCCTACGGCATCCACCCGGCCCGCAATCATGAACTGCCCCACGGGCGGCAGCACCCAGTAGTCGGCCAGCAGCGCCGACGCCGCTGTGGCCACCAGGCCCGCCCCCCACCCCCAGAGCGTAGCCGCGAGCATCACCGCGGGGTAGAAGGTGATGTATGACGGGAGGCCGGCGCCGAGGACGCCGGTCAGCCCGAAGCGCACGAGCAGCGCCGCCCCGCTTACCAGGACAGCAAGCCCGTACCGGGCCATCGGTCGCGTGCTGAAGGGCGTCATGACACGCTCCTGTCTGGGGCCGTCGGGCTCCGGCCGGAGGCCGGCCCAGCGCCGGACGGGGGCGAGGCGCCGGGCCGGGACCTCCGCGTTGATTGGGAGGAGTGCCTCGGAGACTATCGCCGGCCGATTCCGGCGTCAAGGTGGGGGCGGAGCGTGGGTGGGAGAGCAGACGACGCAGACTGGGTGGCGTCCATCGACAGGGCGGAGGGAGAGCGGCCGAGACACATCCTGGTCCTGACCACCGGTGTTCTGGCAGACCATGGCTAGATCCGGGGATGGTTGGAATCGTGGTGGCCGCGGACGAAAGGAGGATGCTCCTGGCCAGCCGGATGGGGCCCTGGGGGGGTGAGCGGAACCGCAGTCCCCTCTGAGTCCAGTTGACGGCCCGGAGCTTGCCCTCGCTGCGGCCATCCAGGATGTGTCAGACCCCGATGCGGTGCCGTGGCCTCGCCGGCGGGGCCGCGCCCGGACCTCCGGTCTGTACCGGCAACAAGAGGTTCGCCCGGGGGCCCAGATCGGTATATACTCTATGCCTAGGGGAAGCCCTCGCCGGAGGGCAGCGGGGACTCATCCGGCACTGGAACGGGCGATCAGAAGTGTCAGTGGGCCTGCCGCGGCGGCGCGGAGGTCGAAGGGGAGGCAGCCCATGCGACGGGGGAGTGTCGCGGCATTCGTGGTGACGACGGCGCTCGGCCTCGGCCTGGCCGGGATCGGGTTTGCAGAGCGGGGCGATATGTGGCATCCACGGGGTGCCCCGCCGCCCGCGCCCTCTCGGAGCATATCATCGCCCGCCCCTTCAGAGGGTATACCGCCGCTCCCGTCCTCGGGGGATCCCCCGCTGCCTGCCTGGCATCGGGGCCTCCACAGCCCCCCGGCGGTCCGGGAGCCGGTGATCGTCGGCCCCAGCATTTGGTGGGGGGAGCCCTGGTGGGGGGAGCCGAATTACTTTGACTATCCCTACGAGGCCCCGCCGGTGCTCGTCCAGGAGGCTCCGCCCGTCTTCCTCGTGCAGGAGGCCCCCGCGCCGCAGGTTTCGTATTGGTACTACTGCCCGAATCCCCCCGGCTATTACCCCTACGTTCGAACCTGCCCGGCTGGCTGGATGAAGGTCGTCCCGTCCCCCGCGGCCAGCCCGCCGGGGGCACCGGCCGCGCGGCCCAGCGTCTCGACCTACGAGGGCTCGCTCACCACCCTCATCCTGGCCCATCCCCCGGAGCTGGGGCTGACGCCCGAGCAGCTCGAGAAACTCCAGGCCTTGCGGGCCAGCTTCGAGCAGGCGGCGGCTCCGCGGGGCGCGGCCATCCAGGCGGCGGAGACCGATCTCCAGACGGAGCTGGCCAAGGAGCACTGGGATCTGCCCGCGATCGACGCCCTGGTCCGGCAGCTCGCCACCCTGCAGGGGGGGCTCCGCATGGAGCGGCTCAAGACGCTGGCCGCCGCGCAGGCCCTCCTCACGCCCGAGCAGCTGCAGAAGCTGCAGGCGATCGCGGGGGGGACGGCCCCCGCGGGCGCCCCGGGAGTGCCAGCCCCAAGCGCCCCGGGCGCACCGCCGCCCCCGCCGCAGTAGGCCGCGCCTGACCGAAAACGAGTTTTTCAGCAGCCTGTTAGGCCCTCGCGGCCACTCACACCGCTGGGTCTACCGGTGAGGATTGCCGCCGGGCCAGCGTCCGCCGCCCGGCTGATACCGTTGCGGGGCCTGGAAGGCCTTTGCTACAGTCATTCGAGCTTCCGGCTTCACTCCGGCCAGGGGGAGCAGATGTGCGCCTGCCGATCCTGGCGGCCGAGCCGGATTGTGACTCCCATCTTGTCCTGCGAGTTCCCACCGTAGTTCATCCGGTCTCCTTTTCCGGTTGCGCGGGGGCTGTGTCTTTGTGCATCGGTGTGCAATGTTCTGCCGGCCTTGTCCCTCTATGCTCCCGTCCTTTCAGCCCCATTTTGCAAGATGCCGCTTGACCTCTCCGTAACGGCGTGCTACAGGAGACGCGCATCTATGAGCGAAGACAGGGTCTTCGCGAATAATCCGGGCTAAGAGGCGGGAGGAGGATCTCTCATGACCACCGACGACATCATGGAAGTGGCCCTGGATCTGGCGCAGCTCAAGGAGGTTCCGAGCGATTCCGGGGTGCACGTCCCCAGCGACAACATCAAGAGGCTTTTTGCCACCATCGACTGCGACGTGGCCGACCTGCTCCTCGCGCGGGAGCTCAAGTGCGACGCGGTATTGACCCACCACCCCGAGGGGACGGCCTCCCTGAACGGCTGGATGGAGATCCGGCGCCAGATCGAGCAGATGGAGGAGTACGGCGTCCCGGTGACTTGGGCCGAGGCGGCCATCCAGCGGCGGATGCGGGCGGTGGAAATCGGCAGCCACACCCGGAATTACGGGCGGGTGGTGCAAGCCGCCCAGCTCCTGAAGATGCCCCTGCTGAACGTCCATCTGCCCTGTGATATTATCACGCGCCGGATGTTGACAGAAAAGATGGGCCCCTTCACCCTCCCCCAGAACAACGCCAAAGTGGCCGACGTTGTGGCCACCCTCCAGGAGTTTCCCGAGCTGAAGCAGGCCGCCACGCGGCCCAAGGTCTGCCTCGGCGCCCCGGAGCATCTGGCCGGACGGGTGGCCGTTGCCATGGCCGGCTACACCAACGGCGGGGTGGATGTCCTCAAGGCCTACTTCGAGGCGGGCATCGGGACCGTCCTCATGATGCACTTCCCCGATGCAGACCTGCGCGAGGCCCGCGAGCAAAAGCTGGCCGGCAACCTGGTCATCACCGGTCATATGGCCACCGACTCGATCGGCCTGAATATCTTCTTGGACGAGCTGGAGCGCCATGGCTTGAAGATGGTCCGGGCTGGCGGCATCATCTCCGCCCGCTAATTCAGCATCTTGCTGGTCCTCCGTCCCCGAAGTTCGCGTGATGATTCGCCGCCCCAACGGCCACTCCTCCCGGCCCCGGGACCACATCCACCCGTTTGGGTGGGTATCCGGCGCTGTTCGGCCTGCGTCCGGTCTCCGGCTGGGCACCCGAGACTCCCGCTATTCTCCTTTGACCTGACGAACCTATTGCGCTAGAGTCTCGCCTCGTCGAGTCCCCGTCCCTCTACTCCCCCTTTGCCTGGAGGACCCTATGCACCCGGCGATCGGTTACATCCAGGAGCGGCGCGAGGCCTTTCTCGAAGAGCTGAAGGTCTTCCTCCGCATCCCCAGCGTCAGCACCACCCCCGAGCACAAGCCGGACGTCCAGCGGGCGGCCGAATGGTTGTGCGACCACATGCGGGCCATCGGCCTCGAGCATGTCCAGATCTTCCCGACTGCCGGCCACCCGGTGGTGTACGCGGACTGGCTGCACGCCCCCGGGAAGCCCACCGCCCTCGTCTACGGCCATTACGACGTGCAGCCCGCCGAACCCCTCGACCTCTGGCTCACCGGCCCCTTCGACCCCACCATCCGCAAGGGAGAGCTGTACGCCCGGGGGGCCGTGGACGATAAGGGGCAGGTGTTCATGCACCTCAAGGCGTTGGAGGCACACCTCAAGACGCGAGCGAGCCTGCCGGTGAACGTGAAGCTCCTCATCGAGGGGGAAGAGGAGATCGGCAGCCCCAACCTGGATCCCTTCATCCAGGCGCGCCAAGCCCTTCTCAAGACCGACGTGATCGTGGTCTCCGATTCGAGCATGATCGCCAAGGGCGTTCCCGGCATCACCCACGGTCTGCGGGGATTGATCTATTTCCAGATCGATGTCGAGGGAACCAAGAGCGATCTGCACTCCGGCGGATTCGGGGGCGCGGTGATCAACCCCGCGTATGCCCTGGCCCAGATCCTGTCCCAGCTCAAGGACAAGAACGGTCGCATCACCGTCCCGGGATTCTACGACAGCGTGCGACGGCTGACCCCCGCCGAGCGGCGGGCCCTGGCCCGGCTTCCCTTCAACGAGCGGAAGTTCCAGAAAGAGCTCGGCGCCCCGGCCCTCTTCGGCGAGAAGGGCTTCACCACGTTGGAGCGCATCTGGACCCGCCCCACGATGGAGATCAACGGCATGCTCAGCGGCTTCACCGGCGAAGGGTCCAAAACGGTGCTCCCGGCCCGCGCCATGGCCAAGGTCAGCATGCGGCTGGTTCCCGACCAGGATCCCAAGAAGATCGCCCGGCTCTTCACGCAGCATGTCGTGCGGCTGAGCCCCAAGAGCGTGCGCGTCACAGTGCGGGAGATCTCCGGCCGCGGGACCCCCTGGCTGGCCCCCACCGACGACCCCGCCGTGCAGGCGCTGGCGCGGGCCATCCAGAAGGGCTTCGGCAAGAAGCCGGTCTACACGAGGATGGGCGGCACCATCCCGATCGTCCCCACGCTGGCCCGGGTTCTCAAGGCTTCCTGCCTGCTCATGGGCATCGGCCTCCCCGACGAGAACGCCCACGCCCCCAACGAGAAGCTGAACCTGGACAACCTCCACCACGGGATGCTGTCCGCCGTTCACCTCTTGGACGAGCTGGCCACCGCGTCGCTGTAGGCGGCTCGCGCCCCTCGTGTTCACACATCGACGGCCCGGAGGGATCCCCCCTTCGGGCCGTTGGCGTCTCCGGGAAAGGAAAGGAGCATCGCCCGGGCAGGCCCTGCCGAGCCGAGCACCACAGCACCTGGCGGTCGGGTTACTGCCGGAGGCGGGGGTCCAGGGTGTCGCGCAGGCCGTCGCCGAAGAGGTTGAAGCCGACCACCACGACCATGATGGCCAGGCCGGGGATGGTGGCCACGTGGGGGGCCACGATCAGGTAGCTGCGGGCGTTGGACAGCATGGCGCCCCACTCCGGCGTAGGAGGCTGCACGCCGAGCCCGAGGAAGCTAAGGCCCGCGGCTGTGAGGAGGACCGTGGCCATGCGGAGGGTGGCCTGCACGATCAGAGGCGCCAGGCTGTTGGGCAGCAGGTGCCGGAACAGGATGCGCCCGCTCCTGCTCCCCAGCGCCAGGGCCGCTTCCACGAACTCCCGCTCCTTGAGCTGCAGGATGGAGCCGCGGACGATGCGGGCGAAGGCCGGGATGGTGCTGATGCCCGCCGCCAGCATGAGGTTGAAGAGCCCGGTTCCCAGGGCCGCGATAATCGCCAAAGCGAGGAAGATGCTGGGAAAGGCCAGGAGGACGTCCATGGCCCGCATGATGAGGTTGTCCACCTGGCCGCCCAGGTACGCGCCCACGGCCCCCAGCGTGACCCCGATCAGCAGCGACAGAGACACCGCCACGATCTGGATCTGGAGCGAGATGCGGGCCCCGTAGATGATGCGGCTGAACAGGTCCCGGCCCAGCTCGTCCGTCCCGAACCAGTGGGCGAGGCTGGGTGTCTGGAGCCGATCCTGGAGCCGGCCCTGGAGCGGATCATAAGGAACGAGCAGGGGAGCGAAGATCGCCAGGAGGACAAAGACGGCGACGACGGCGGCCCCCACAACGGCGGCCCGGTTGCGCCGCAGGCGCCGCCACAGCTCGGCCAGCTCCCCGCGACGGTGCGCCATTCTCGAGGCCTGCTCCGCTCCGGTCCGAGCCGCGGCATTCCCCGCCGCCGTCTCGCCCGCCCCCTCGTCGTGTTCACTCATACCGGATCCGTGGATCAAAGAAGGCGTAGGTCAAGTCGGTCAGGAGGTTCACCAGGACAAAGGTCGCGGCCACCACCATCATGGCCCCCTGGACCACCTGGTAGTCCCGGGCGAAGATCCCTTCGACCAGAAGCCGCCCGATCCCCGGCAGGGAGAAGACCGTCTCGGTGAGGACCGCCCCCCCCAGCATCTGCCCGAACTCCAGCCCAAACACGGTCAGGATCGGGATCATGGCGTTCTTCAGCGCGTGGCGGAAGATGACCACCGCCTCCCGGTAGCCCGTCGCCCGCGCCGTCCGAATATAGTCCTGGCGGGTCACCTCGAGCATGGAGGCTCGGGTCATGCGGGCGATCACCGCCGCCGAGGCGCTCCCCAGGGCCACGGCGGGCAGGATGAGATGGCCGAGGCCGCCGGTCCCTCCTGCGGGGAACCAGTGCAGCCTCACCGAGAAGACCAGGATCAGCAGGAGCGCCAGCCAGAAGATCGGCATCGAGATGCCGAAGAGGGCGCCCAGCATGCTGGCGGTGTCGAACAGGGAGTACTGGCGGATGGAGGAGATGATCCCGGCCAGCAACCCGATGAGCGAGGCCACCAGGATGCTGACCAGGGAGAGCTGCAGGGTGAAGGACAGGCGCTGCAGCAGGAGCTCCTTCACCGGGTGGCGGGTCTCGATGGAGATCCCCAGGTCCCCGTGCGCCGTGTTCCACACGAACCGGCCGAACTGCACGACCAGCGGCTTGTCCAGGCCGTACTCGTGTCGGATCCGCGCGATATCCTGCGCCGTGGCCTCCTGTCCCCCCAGAATCTCGGCCGGATCCCCCGGCACGAGATGCAGCAGGGAGAACGAGACGAGGGCCACCCCGAACAGGACAGGGATCAACATGAAGATGCGTCGCAGGATATAGGCAGCCATGAGCGCGGGGGTCCGGAATCACGGCTCAAGGTTCGGATGAGGACGAGGTGGGATGGAGGGTGGGCCCCCCGACACCCGGAGCCCACCCTCACGATCCGAACCCGGAATGATGCTCGTGAGCGGAGCTACTTCTCCTTCCAGGTATCCTTGGTGGCGTACACCAGCTCCAAGGGGGAGTTCACGATGTCGTGGACTTTCAGGGACATCCCCACGGTCTCCTTGGTCGCCAGCAGGTAGATCCCCTCCGGGTCCTTGACCAGGATCTCCTGGGCCTCCCTCAGGTACTTGTCCCGCTGCTGCATGGTGGTGGAGGCCACCGCCCTGGCGATATCTTCGTCCATCTGTTTGTTGCAGTAGAAGGAGTCGTTCGAGCCCTGGGGGCGCCACTGGTCGCAGGAGGCGATGGGGTAGATCCCCCAGCGGACCTCCCCCGTGGATGGCGCCCAGCCGATCAGGTACAGCTCCTGCTTGGCCTCATCCTTCGGCTTGCGCATGATCGCCATGTAGTTCCCCCACTCGAATGTCTCCAGCTTGGCCTTGACGCCGACCGCCGCCAGTTGCTGCTGGACGGCCTGGGCCAACTCGTAGTCCTTCAGGTACCGACCCTTGGGGGTCCACAGGCTGATCTCGAACCCGTTGGGATAGCCCGCCTCGGCCAAGAGCTCCTTGGCCTTGGCCGGGTCATAGGGGTAGCCCTTCACGGGGGCGTACCCGGTCACCAGGGGGCCCACCAGGGTGGGGACCACCGCCGCCATCCCCTGGTAGATGTTGTCCACGATGGACTGCTTGTTCACCGCGTAGTTCAACGCCTGGCGCACCCGGACATCATCCAGGGGCTTCTTGGTCACGTTGAAGGCGATCCGCAGGGCGCGGTTGCTCTGCTCGGCGTAGATCCGGACCTTCCCCTCGCGCATCAGCCGCGGCACCTCCTCCGGCGGGATGCGGACGATCAGGTCGTAGTCCCCGGCCTCCAGGCCCAGCACCCGGGCGGAGTCCTCGCGGACCGTCTTCACGATGATTTTCTCCAACAGCGGCTTCCCTGCGTAGTAGTCGTCGTTCCGCACCAAGGTGACGTGATCGCCGCGTACCCACTCCACGAATTTGAACGGGCCGGTCCCCACCGGATGCAAGGTAAGGTCTTTACCCCATTTCTTGTGGGCCGTCGGGCTGACAATCCCCGACGCGCTGTGGGCCAGGTTGTTCAGGAAAAAGGCGTAGGGGACCTTCAAGTTGAAGCGCACCGTGTACTCGTCCACCACGTCCACCGACTTGATGATGGGATCGTGGAGACCGGACTTGAGAGGCTTCTCCGGCCCCAGGAAGCGGTCGAAGTTGTACTTGACCGCCTCCGCGTTGAACGGCGTGCCGTCGTGGAATTTGACGCCCTTCCGCAGCTTGAAGGTCCAGGTGAGCCCGTCCTTCGACTGGGTCCATTCCGTCGCCAGGTCGGGATGGATCTTCACCTTGGCGTCGAAGGCCACCAGGTAGTTGTACATCATGTGGCCGAAGGCTTCCCCGGTATTGCTGTCCGTGTTGGCCGGGTCCAGGCTGTCGGGGTCGGCCCCGGCAGCGTAGATCAGCGTGCCGCCGCTCTGCGGCTGCATCGCCGCCCAGGCGGCCGGCGAGAGCGCCAGCGCCCCCACCAGGACTGCGGACAGAAACCACCATTCTGCGCGTCGCATCAGCACATCCTCCTCTCTTCGTGTCGGGCCCGCCGTGGGGTCCTCGATCCGTGCGAGAGCGATAGGGAGACGGAGCATATCAGACACGTCACGGGACAGGCAAGCACCTTGTGGGCCAGCATCCCGGCGGCGGGGCGGACGCGGCGCGAGGCCCGGCAGCCCGCCCGGCATCCCGGGCCTCGCAGGCCGGATACGCTTACACCTTGGCCCAGGCGTCCATCAGGGTTCGCTTGGCGTTGGCGATGACCACGCCAGACGTCTCGTCGCCGTAGGGCTTCACCTCGAAGGCCACCACGGGCCGGCGCCCCCTGGCCAGGTACTCGATCTCGAAGAGGGCCTTCAAATACTCGACCAGCTGGGGCACGTCGTTCTCGCCCCCGGGCGTACCGAAGCGGGGGTGCAGGTCGCCGTACAGGGAGTGCCCCTGCTGCTTCACGGCGTTCCCGATGTGGATGTGGGCGATGTTGGATTTCTTGAGGGTGCCGAAGACCTTCTTGGGACTCTCGTCCTGGATGGGCAGGTGGCTCAGGTCGATCATGATCCCGAAGTCGGGGAACTCCTTGCGCACGGCCTGCGCCAGCTTCAGGGCGTCCCTGGCGGGGCCGATCAGGCATTTCTTGTCGTACTTCGAATCGAAGCTCTCCACGATGAAGCGGAGCCCCCGCGCCTTGCTGTAGGCGCACAGCTCCTTGACCGTGTCGATGAAGATCTTCATGGCCTCGTCGCGCCGCTCGCCCGGATCCACGCCGCTCAGGACCGCCAGCGCCGAGGCCCCCACCTCGGCCGCCTCGTCGGCGCACGCCTTCACCTGGTCCACCGCCCGCTTCCGCTCGGTCGCGTCGAAGCTGTTCAGGTTCAGCTTCTGGGACAGCAGACACGGCTGCGCCCCGTAGCCAACGGTCATGTGGCTGGCGGCCAGCAGCTTCTTGACGCGCTGGCGCTCGGCCGTGTCCTTGATCCAGGTGATCTCCACCGCCGAAAAGAATTCGTCCTCCACGATCCTCGTGAGCGTGTCGTAGACGGGCCCCTCGCCCTTCGTGCACTCGGGAAACGCCATGAAGTGAACGATGCCGACCTGCATGTAGCTCTGGAGCGAATCGCGCATGGGGTATTCCTCCTCGTGCAGAGAAAGAGACCGAACACGCCGAAGCCGATCCGCGGGCGGCTTCCGTATGCGACCTCCCGTCCGCCTGGACCGCGGAGGGCGCCCTCTCCGTGCGGCACCCTCTGGACCGGCCCGGCCTCCCGGGAGGGGAATTAGCGCTCCCCGTCGCGGGCCGCCTCCAGGAGCCGGACCGCCCGGGTCGGGTTGAAGATCCCGCAGGAGCAGAAGCGGGCCAGGGTGGCGGCGGCGGCGGCCGGGGACCGGCGCCCCTCTTTCACCCAGTCGCACATCTTCTGGGCCAGGGCATGGCTGACCATGCCGTGGCCGCACATGCTGGACAGCGCCAGGACGGTCGGCGGAGGCAGCTGGCCGAGGTCCCCCCGGAAGCCCAGGGAGTACTCCACGCTGTGCCGGGGGCACCCGACCTGCTGGGCGCACGCCTGCACCGGGGCGGTGAGACCGCTCACGTTGATCGAGAGGCCGAGGTCGGCGGCCTTCAGGTCGGCCAGGCAGGCCCGCACGGCGGCCAGGTTGTCGAAGACGGCGGCGACCACGGAGGGGCTGTCGATGCTCGCGAGGACCGCCTGGGGGTCGCGCTCGTCCAGGCGATGCCAATGGATCCCGGGGGTGAGGGAAGGACTCGGGTGGTACAGCCCCCCCTTCACGCCGTTCCCGACGTTCACGGGGCGATGTCCTAGGGCGCACGCCAGGAAGGCCCGAAGCTTGGCGGGGGCGTCGGCGTCATCGTTCAGCCCCCGGGCGGGCATGGCGAAGACGATATAGTCGTCTTGGAAGCTCGCCGGGGGCCCGGCGCGGTGCAAGGTGTTGGTCATGGGGTCGCCTCCGGGGGCCGGGTCCGGCGCCCCAAGCCGAGGTTGGTCTTCCCGCGGACGACGGCGTAGCCCTCCCGCGTGAGAAGGGGAGCCAAAGCGTCGCTCCCGTCGGCCTCGCAGCGGGCGGCCACCCCCACCGCCACAACCGTCTCCAGGGTAGCCGCCACTTCTTCCACACGTCGGAGGACGGCGGGAAGGTGGCCCAGCGAGGTCTTCAGCTCCACGATGGCCGAGAGGACTTTTTCGTCCAAGATATCGGGCCGGATGGTGCCGGCGACCGGGTCGTCCAGCAGGCTGAAGACGGGGTTCTTGGGCTCGAAGGTGATGGGGAGGGCGGCCAGGGCACGAGTCATGGTCTGGACGTCGCGGAAGCGAACTCCCACTCCGGGGCGGCCGAATTCCACGGTGAGGCCCGCCTCCCCCTGTTGGACGCGGCCGGTGACGTCGTTGGTCTTGACCTCCTCGGTCCCCCGGCCGTGGACCCCGGTGGACTCGTGGGGGACCAACGGGTCGCTGAAGGCCCGCCGGATGATTCGGGGCCACGTCAGCTCCTGGGGGGTGAGGGCGTCGGTGGGGCAGACATCGGGCTCCGGCTCGAAGCGGAAGCGGGCCGCTTTTGCGAGGGCCCGGAGCGCTCGGACCAGGGGCGGCCATAGGTGCTCCTTACTCATCCCCCGGTAGCAGGTGTAGCACTCCACACAGGCGTCCTCCACCACCGTGGCCCGGCGGGTCTCCGGATCGATGTGAATGGCGCCCATGGGGCAGATGGGCACACAGTTCGCACAGGCCACGCACTTGAAGTGGTCGATGCGCATGTAGGAACCCCTTCTAACGGCTTGCGCCGATTGAGATCGAGACAGAGAAGGCGCATGTTGCTGGTTCCAACCAGCGCTCATCATACTCAGCGGGCGAAGGCAGTGTCAAGCCTAGCAGCCCGCACGAAAGGCGATCCGCACATCCGCTGTCTGTCGATATGAGCCGTCTATTTCGTCCCCCGAGAAGGCGGTCCGCCCTGCCTCCAGTCCATGAGCGTGCCGGCATACTCCGGGAGGTCTCCGGCGGGCCAGAATCCCGCTTGACAGGCCCCGGACGCCGGGCCTAATGTCATATATCCGCTCTCTTCCACCTACCGGGCGCCTTGAACGGGTGCCGCCACGGACCCGGCCGCAGGCCGACGGCGGGTCTGGAACTTCCCCTCGGCCAATCGAACCAGGAGGTAGCACATGAAGAAACAGTCATCCTGGGAGATGGATCGGCGGGAATTCCTGAAGGCCACAGGGGTGGGACTCGTCGGCGCGAGCTTGGCCGGCGCAGGTGTCCCGACCATCGCGGGCGCTGCCGAGGTCAAGCCCCCCCACATCGTCCCCGAGAAAGGCGCCTCCCTCAAACTCCTCCGCTGGTCGGGCTTTGTGAAAAGCGACGAGGAGAGCTGGAACGCCAACACCAAGAAATGGGAGCAGGCGACCGGGTGCAAGATGGAGGTCGAGTACATTGGCTGGGAGGACGTCCGGCCCAAGGCGGCCATGGCGGCCTCCGTGGGGGCCGGGCCGGACATCGTGCTGGGGTGGTATGACGACCCCCACCTCTACCCCAACAAGCTCATCGACGTCACCGACATCTGCGAATATCTGGGGAAGAAGTACGGAGGATGGTACCCGGTCTTCCATGACTACGGGTGGAGCCCCACCCTCAAGCACTGGGTCGGCATCCCCATCGGTACGCCGGCCGGCGTCCAGAACTACCGGGTGAGCTGGCTCAAGGAAGCGGGCTACGAGAAGCCGCCGGAAAAGATGGGCGAGCTTCTCGCCTGCTGCAAGAAGCTGAAGGCCATCGGGCATCCCGCCGGGTACAGCTTCGGCCACGCTGTGGGCGATGGAAACGGCGTGTGCTACTGGATCCTGTTCTCTTTCGGGGGCAAGACGGTGGAGAAGGACAACAGGACCATCGCTATCAACCGCCAGCCGACCTGGGACGCATTGGAATTCGGCCGGGAGTTCTACGAGCAGCTGGTCCCCGGGGTCATTGGCTGGCAGGACCCCGACAACAACAAGGCGTTCCTGGCCAGCCAGATCTCCCTGACCCGGAATGCCGTGAGTATCTACTACGTCGCCCTGGACCAATTCCCCGACGTGGCCAAAGATATGGACCATGCCAATTTGGCCGTCGGCCCGCTGGGGCGCCCGTCGCAGATCGACAATGTGACTTTGGGGTTCATCTTCAAGCACACCCGGTTCCCCAATGCCGCCAGACACTACCTCCTTTACATGATGGAGCAGGAGCAGTACGGGCCGTGGGTCACTGCCATGAAGGGGTATCTGGTTCAGACCCTGAAAGCGTACGAGAAGCTCCCCATCTGGACCAGCGACCCCAAGCTCACGATCTTCCGGGAGCAGCCCCCGCGGATGTTCCCCCATTTCTATGCCGGACAGCCGGGGCCGCAGTCGGCCGCGGCGCTGGCCGAGTACATTGTCGTGGACATGTTCCAGGATGTGGTCACCGGCCGCAAGACGGCCAAGGAGGCGGCCCGGACGGCCGAGCAGCGCCTGGCCAGGATCTACCACGCTTAAGCTGAAGGCTAAGGGCTATCCGGTCGGGTACACCTTCGGTCACGGCGTGGGCGACGGCAACGGCGTCTGTTACTGGCTGCTGTTCCAGTTCGGCGGCAAGATCGTCGAGGCCAACAGCAAGGCCTTCCTATCCGGCCAGATCTCGGCGACCTACAACGGGATCAGCATCTACTACGCTGCCAAGGAGGCCGCGCGGCGACTCGTCAACATTTACGGCGGCTGATCTGCCCTAGCCTCCAAGTTGCCTCTGGGGGGCCGCCTGGCCCCCCAGAGGCAACCCGCGCTCCGCCGAACGAGAGGGAATCGCGTGGCAGAATCCACCGTAGCGGCAGCCAATCGAACGCACCCGCACCGGCCGCTCGCGAATATCCTTGAGAACCGACAGTTTCTGGGGATCGCGCTCGTCATCCCGGCGGTCCTGATCCTGGGGATATTCCTGGCGTACCCGTTCATCCTGGGCCTGTGGCTGAGCGTGACGGATACGATCCTGGGAAGCACGGCCGGCCATTTTGTCGGGTTCACGAACTACCTCCAGCTATTCGAGGACTCCGTTTTCCGGTTAGCCACCTTCAATACCATCCTTTATACGGTGGTGGCCGTCTGGTTCAAGCTTGTGTTCGGCCTGATTCTCGCGCTGGTCCTCAACTGGGAGTTCCGCTTCAAGGGCCTCGTTCGCGCCACCATCCTCCTGCCCTGGATCGTTCCCACAGCCTTCAGCGCCTTGGTCTTCTGGTGGATGTTCGATCCCACCTTCAGCCCCTTCAATTGGCTGCTCGTCAACGCGGGTCTGATCCATATTCGGATCGACTACCTGGGAGACCCGAACCTGGCGCGGGCATGCGTCATTGCCGCGAACGTCTGGCGCGGCACCCCCTTCTTTGCCATCGGCTTCCTGGCGGGCCTGCAGACCATCAACCCCAGCCTGTACGAGGCGGCCGCCGTGGATGGCGCCACCGAATGGCGCCAGTTCTGGCACCTCACGCTCCCGCTCCTGGGGCCTCTGCTGGCCATCATCACCACGTTCTCCACTATCTGGACCTTCGGCGACTTCCAGCTGGTGTGGATCATGACCCGCGGCGGCCCAGCCAATGCCACCCAGATCTACGGGACCATGGCGTACCAGCGGGCCATCCTGGGTGGGGCCTTCGGTCAGGGGGCAGCCATCTCCATGTGCATTCTTCCCGTGCTCGTCATCAGCGTCACGATCTGCGTCCTCTACCTCCGGCGGGAGTAGCCCATGCTGTCGGGATCCAGGCTGCTGAAGCGAATCGCCCTCTTCAACATCCCGCTCGGGGTGGCGATGATCCTTCTGTTGTTCCCCTTCTACTGGATGCTCATCACCTCCTTCAAGCCCAATCCCGAGCTGTACAACGTGAGGCTGGATCCCCTCCTCATCCAGCATCCCACCCTGGCCCACCTCCGGCAACTGCTCTGGGCCACGCCCTATTTGCGCTGGCTGTACAACACCATGTTTATCGCCGTGGCCGCCACCACCATCTCCCTCGCGGCCAGTCTGCTGGCCGCGTACGGCATCCAGCGGCTCCAGTTCCGCGGGTCGGGCGCCCTGGGGGTGGCCATCTTCCTGAGCTACCTCGTGCCCCCGACGATCCTCTTCATCCCCCTGGCCCATGTCGTCTTCCGGCTGCACATCTACGACTCGCCCTGGTCGCTCATCCTGGTGTACCCGACGTTTCTCATCCCCTTCTGCACCTGGCTCCTCATGGGATACTTCAAGACCCTCCCCAAAGAGCTGGAGGAGTGCGCCATGATTGACGGCGCCACCCGGCTCGGCGTCTTGATCCGCATCGTGATCCCGATCTCTGTGCCTGGGATTCTCTCCTGTGGGATCTTCTGCTTTACCCTGTCCTGGAACGAGTACCTGTACGCCCTGGTCTTCCTATCCTCGACCCTGCAGAAGACCGTTCCCATTGGAGTGGTCACAGAGCTGATCCGCGGGGACGTGTATTCCTGGGGGCCCCTCATGGCCGGGGCCCTGCTGGGCTCGGTGCCTGTGGCGCTGGTGTACTCGTTCTTCGTCGAGTATTATGTGGCCGGCATGACCGGCGCCCTGAAGGAGTAGCCAACCCGCACACGCCTCCAAGACCGCAGATGCCTATACACATCACGATTGCCCACAGTCCCGACGCCGACGACGCCTTCATGTTCTACGCCCTGGCGCGAGGAAAGGTGTTGGACCCGGCGTTCGAGTTCGAGCACGTCCTGGAGGATATCCAGTCGCTCAACGAGCGTGCGTCCCGCGGCGAGTACGAGGTCACCGCCGTCTCCTTCCACGCCTATGCCTACCTCACCGACCGCTATGCCCTGCTTCCGCACGGGGCCAGCATGGGGGACGGCTACGGACCCATGGTAGTGGCCCGCCGGCCGTACCGGGCGGACGACCTGGGGGGCAAACGGATCGCCGTTCCCGGGACCCTGACGACCGCGGTCCTGGCCCTGCGCCTCTGGAAGACCGGCCTGGACCAGGTGGTCATCCCGTTCGACCGGATCCTGGAAGCGGTGCGCACGGGCGAGGTGGACGCCGGTCTGATCATCCACGAGGGCCAGGTGACTTACGCCGACCACGGATTTCACAAAGTGGTGGATCTGGGTGAGTGGTGGGGCCGGCAAACGGGGCTCCCGCTTCCCCTGGGCGGAAACGTCATCCGGAAGGACCTGGGTCCCGCCGTGATGCGGCGGGTCTCGAATCTGCTCTACCAGAGCATCCAGTATGCCCTCACACATCGCGAAGAGGCTCTGGCCTATGCGATGCAGTACGGCCGCGACCTGGACCGGCCGCTGGCCGACCGGTTCGTCGGGATGTACGTCAACGACCTTACGCTGGATTACGGCGCGCGGGGACGCGCCGCGGTGGAGCGGCTGCTGGCCGCGGCCTACGAGCAGGGTCTGCTTCCCCGTCGCGTGACGCCCGAGTTCGTCGAATAGGCGAGCGGCGCGGCGGACGGCCGCCGCCCTCGACGCGACCGCGGATGGCCTTGCCGGGGCGTCGGCCCCACATTCGGCCGCCCGGGTTGCGCGGGCGAGCGGGGAGGGAGGCATTCCGCGATGAAGGCGATGATCTTGAGCCGACTCTCCCGCTTGGCGGACGAGCCCGCCCCGTTGCGGCTGGTCGACGATCTGCCGGAGCCGGTCCCCGGGGCCGGCGAGCTCTTGATCGGGGTCTCCGCCTGCGGGATCTGCCATACCGACATCGACGAGATCGAAGGCCGCACACCCCCCCCGCGCCTTCCTGCGATCCTCGGGCACCAGATCGTCGGGAGGGTGCGGCGCGCAGGGGGCGATGCCGGCCGATTCGAGGTGGGGGACCGGGTAGGAGTCGCCTGGATCCACTCCGCCTGCGGCCGGTGCGCGTTCTGCCGGGAGGGCCGGGAAAACCTCTGCCCCGAGTTCGCGGCCACCGGCCGAGACGCCCCCGGCGGCTATTGCCAGCAGACCGTCGTGGCCGAGGAGTTCGCCTACAGGATTCCCGACGTCTTCTCCGACGCCGAGGCGGCCCCGCTCCTGTGCGCCGGCGCCGTCGGGTACCGCGCCCTGCGGCTGGCCGGCATGGAAAACGGGCGCACGCTCGGCCTCGCCGGCTTCGGCGCCTCGGCCCATTTGGTGATCCAGGCCGCCCGGCACGCGTATCCCGATGCCGCGATCTTCGTGTTCAGCCGAAGCGAGGGCGAGCGGCGCTTCGCCAGAGAGCTGGGGGCCGACTGGGCCGGCGCGATCGACGAGAGGGCGCCCGCGCCCATGGATTGCGCCATCGACACGACCCCGGTCTGGCTGCCGATCGTGCATATGCTGGCCGGGCTGGCCCCCGGGGGCCGGCTGGTCGTCAACGCCATCCGGAAGGAGGACGCCGACAAGGCATCGCTCCTCCACCTCGACTATTCCCGACACCTCTGGCTAGAGAAGGAAGTGATCAGTGTGGCCAACGTGACCCGGAAGGATGTGAGCGAATTCCTCCGGCTGGCCGCCGAGATCCCCCTGAAGCCCCGCGTGCAGGAGTACGAGCTGGAGCAGGCCAACGAGGCGCTCCAGGAGATCCGGCAGCGGAAGATCCGGGGCGGCAAGGTGCTCCGGATCGCATCATAGCGCCAGCCGGATCGCTGGCGGCGCAGATCCTGGGGGTGTACTATTCGGCCCAGATCCTGTTTCTGGGCGCCGAGGTCTCTCAGGGATCCGGCATCCGGCCGGGCTGGCGGTGATGATGCCCCCGGCCGCGACCCGCCCGGGGTCACGTTTCGGAGGAGCCTGAAGGGTGTTGGCCCTCTTTTCCGATCACTATGTGATCGACCTGCCGCCCAACCACAGCTTCCCCATCCAGAAATACCGGCTACCCGCTACACAAAGGTGTTGAAGATTCGCTTGTCAATAGGCGCGATTCCTCTGTGGTTACAGCGCATTCCGTCCTTTTCGGATTGAGCTGACATCGAGGAAGATTTCTTCCCCGACAAGGCGTTCCGATTCGGTCAACCAATTCATGCCGTTACTAGCGAAACGCCGACCGTTATCAACACCTTTGTGTAACGGCTAGAAATACCGGCTGATCCGGGAGCAACTTCTCGCCGAGGGAACCCTGGCTCCCGACGAGCTCCTCGAACCCGGCCTCATCGAGCCGCCCGACGTCCGTCTGGTCCACACCCCGGCCTACTGGGAGCAGCTCGCTACGGGGAGCCTTTCCCCCGCCGCCGCCCGCCGCATGGGGCTGCCCTGGTCGGAATCCCTGCTGCGCCGCGCCCGGGCCTCGGTGCAGGGCACGCTCACGGCCGGGCGCATCGCCATCCGGGAGCGCGTGGCCGTCAACCTCGCCGAGGGCACACACCACGCCTTTCCCGACCGGGGCGAGGGGTATTGCGTCCTCAACGACATCGCCATTGCCATCCGCTGTCTGCAATATGACGCCTGGATGCAGCGCATGGCCGTCATCGATTGCGACGTGCACCAGGGTAACGGCACTGCCGCCGTCTTCGCCGTCGAGCCCGATGTCTTCACCTTCTCCATCCACGGCGCCAACAACTACCCGTTGGTGAAGGTGCCGGGCAGCCTGGACATCCCCCTGCCCGACGGCACGGGGGACGCGGAGTACCTGACCCGCCTGGAGTCGGCGCTGCCGGAGATCCTGGAGGGGTTCCGGCCCGGACTGGTCTTCTACCTGGCCGGGGTCGATCCCCACGAGGGCGACCGCATGGGCCGGCTCCGCCTCACCCATGCAGGTCTGCGCCGGCGCGACGAGCTGGTCCTGACCGCCTGCCGGGATGCCGGCATCCCGGTGGCCATCGCCCTGGGCGGGGGGTATGGAAAGGAGCTGCGGGGCACCGTCGAGGCCCACTGCAACACGGTCCGCGCCGCCCGGGCGGTGTTCGACGGCACCCCGCCGGCTCCATAGCCTTCGGCGTGCGACGAACGTCCGTCCTCCCACACCGCCTTCCGTCCACGGTCCCGGCACCGTCGTCTATGGCGGGCCGGACCGCCGCTCACGACTTGCCCGGCGGGGGCGGCGCGAATTCTCCATCGTCCCACAGCCGGTTCCGCTGGGGGTCCGCCCCTCCACAGTGAACGATCCCCTGTCGGCAGAGCGCAGAGCGCCACTCGTATTTGATGAAGATCTTCTCCGCTGCCGTGCTCTCCGGGTCGAAGGCCACCACCCGCACCGGAGCATACTCCCGCCCGCCAAAGCCCGTGCCGGCACTTTGGCGCTCCGCCTTGGCGGACGGCGCGGTTCGCGAGGGAAAGCCCGAGGAACCCGGGGACAGGCCCGGGGGGGGCTGGGGCCGCTGCACCTCGGGATAGACGGCCACCGCAATCACCCCCATCGCCGACTCGTCGCCAAAGGCCGCCGCGTAGGAGTCAGCCGCATGGGTGAAGTAGAAGCGGTTGATGCTATCCAGACTGGTCCGCCATCCTTTGAACTCTCCCTCCTGGTACGGTTCCAGGATGTACATCCGCTCGTCGCCGGCCAGCCAGGACTGCCGGCCGGAGATGATGTTCCGCCCGTCCACCGCCACCACCACCCCGATGCGCCGGTTCAGCACATTCCGGACGACGATGCTGTAGTGATCCCCGTACACCGCCTCGGCGTACGCCTTGCGATTCGGGAAGCTCGCCGCCGCCGCATACAGCGGCAACATTTGCCCGCTCTCCGACCGGATCTGCACATCGACCGCCGTCCCCCCCACTCCGGCCCACGCGCCCGTGGCGATCCCCACCAGGCACACGCACAGCGCCGCGATCTTCATGCATCCCTCCTTGTCTCGTGGTTCCAACGGCCTCCTGCCGCCTTGCCCCATTAGACACGCCCCTCCGCCAGAAGTTCCCCGGCAAGAGGGAGCGGGCGGTCCGGGCCTCTCCTGCGCACGGATCCCGCCACGGAATCTTCCCGCTTCAGCTGCCGTTTTCAGATGTCAGGCAGAAGCTCGATCAGGGGAAGGTCTTGCTGCGGATCTGAGACGTCACGGAAGGAAACGAGCGGAACCGATCGGCGGATCGATCGGCGCCGGCCGGTGTATCCGGCGCGACCTTGCGGCAGGCCGGGGTGCGCCCCCGCCGATTACGCCGCGGCCCGGCAAAGGAAATCGTTCACCGCGGCCCGCTGCTCGGCCGCGGTCCGGAGGTGATTCGCCGCATGGCGGAAGGACGCGGAGTTCGCCAGCCCCCTCGTGTACCAGCCGATGTGCTTCCGGGCGATGCGCACGCCGGCGTACTCGCCGTAAAAGCGGTAGAGCTCCTCGAGATGGTTGAGCAGCAGGGCGCGGATCTCGTCCACCGACGGCGGCGCTATCCGCCTCCCGGTCGTCAGGAAATGACCGATCTCGCGAAAAATCCAGGGACGGCCCAGCGCTGCGCGGCCGACCATGATGCCATCCGCCCCCGTGCGATCGAGCACAGCTTTGGCCTTCTCGGGTCCGTCCACGTCCCCGTTGGCGATGACCGGGATCCCGACCGACGCCTTCACCGCGGCGATGGTGTCGTACTCGGCCTCCCCGCCGAACATGCAGGCCCGCGTCCGCCCGTGGATGGCCAGCGCCCGGATGCCCGCAGCCTCGGCGATCTGCGCCACCCGCAGGGCGTTCTTGTGCCCCCGGTCCCAGCCCGTGCGGATCTTGAGGGTGACGGGCACGTCCACCGCCCCGACCACCGCCTCCAGGATCCGCCCCACCAGGGCCTCGTCGCGCAAGAGGGCGGAGCCCGCCATCACGCTGCAGACCTTCTTGGCAGGGCAGCCCATGTTGATGTCGATGATCTGGGCCCCCTCCGCCGCGTTGTGGCGGGCCGCCTCCGCCATGAGGCGGGGGTCCGCGCCGGCGATCTGCACCGAGACGGGCGACGGCTCTCCCTCGTGGTCGGCGCGCCGCCGCGTCTTGGCCGCCCCGGAAAGGAGGGAGTTGCTGGTCACCATCTCCGAAACCGCCAACCCGGCCCCCAGCGATCGGCAGAGCTTCCGGAACGGACGGTCCGTCACGCCGGCCATGGGAGCCAGGATCAGATTGTTGTCGAGCTGGTAGGAACCGATGCGCACCGACACACTCCGCCGGCCAGCCAGCGCCGGCCGTCACTCCGCCAGATACTTGCGGTCGGCGGGGGACCAGGCGCGCTGGTTGAGCAGCTTCGCGCCGCGGCCCATGAACACCGCCCCGGTGCGCGCCTGCTCTTTGATCCCGAACGGACGCAGCACCTCCAGCAGCTTGTCCAGCTTGTCCGGCTCCCCCGTCGCCTCCAGGATCAGCGTGGTCGTGGAGACATCCACGATGCGGGCCTTGAACAGGTCGGCGAGGCTGACCACCTCCGGCCGGGTCTTGGCGGTCACCCCCACCTTGACCAGCAGCATCTCGTAGGCCAGCTGGTCGCGGTCGGCCGTCACGTCCGCCACCTTGACCGCGCCGATGAGCTTGCGGAACTGCTTGGCCACCTGATCCAGGGCCGTGCTGGGCCCGTCCACCACGATGGTGATCCGGGTCAGCCCCGGCAGCTCGGACGCCCCGGCAGTGAAGCTCTCCACGTTATACCCGCGCCGGGCGAACAGGTTGCCCATGCGGGCCAGCATGCCCGGCTCGTCCTGCACCAATGCCACCAAAACGTGCCTCATCGCTTCGGCGCCCTCCCCCTCGGATCCTCCATGAAATCGGCGTTGCTGGTCCCCGGCTGGACCATGGGGTAGACGTTCTCGGCCCCCTCCACCAGGCAGTCCAGGAGGAAGGGGCCGCTGTGCTCCGCTGCGGCGGCGAACGCGGCCGGCAGCTCGCTCGTGGCGGTGACGCGCCGCGCCGGGATGCCGTAGCTGGCGGCCAACTGGACGTAGTCGGGGCTGCTGATGGGGGTGCCGATGTACCGGGCCCCGTGGAACAGCTCCTGCCACTGCCGAACCATGCCCAGGTACCCGTTGTTCATGATGACGATCTTGAGCGGCAGCCGCTCCTGGGTCACCGTGGCCAACTCCTGGAGGTTCATCTGGAAGCTTCCGTCCCCGACGACGACCCAGACCGGCTCGCCGATGCGGGCGGCCTGCACCCCCAGCGCGGCGGGCAGCGAGTACCCCATGGTGCCCAGGCCGCCGGAGGTGAAGAAGCTGTTGAGGCGCCGGAACTGGTAGAACTGGGCCACCCACATCTGGTGCTGGCCGACATCGCTCACCACGGCGGCCTCCCCCCCCGTGGCCCGGTGCAGCGCGCGGATAACCTCCTGCGGGGGCAGGGCGCCCTGGCTGTGGACCTCCAACGGGTGGCCCTGCCGGAAGGTCTCGATGTGCGCCAGCCAGTCGCGGTGGTCCAGCTCGGGTAGCTCCGCCGTCAGCGCCTCCAGCACCAGCTTGACGTCGCCCACCATGGGCAGGGTGGCGGGCACCCGCTTGCCGATCTCGGCGGGATCGATGTCCACGTGCAGCAGCTTGGCCTTGGGGGCAAAGTGCGGGAGGCTGCCGGTGAACCGGTCGTCCATCCGCATTCCCAGAGCGATGAGCAGGTCGGCGTCCTGCACGGCCAGGTTGGCCCAGGCCACCCCGTGCATGCCCGCCATCCCGAGGTGGAGCGGGTGGTCCGCCGAGAGGGCGCTCAGCCCCAGCAGGGTGCTCACCACGGGGGTGGTGGTCCGCTCGGCAAACCGGCGCAGCTCTTCCCAGGCCTTGCCCACGTGGACGCCGTGCCCGGCGATCACGACGGGGCGCTGAGCATCCGCGATCAGCTCCGCCGCGCGCTTGATCTGGTAGGGGGCGGAGCGCACCACCGGGCGATACCCCGGACGCGCGATCCGCTCCGGCTCTTTGAGGGCGCAGGGGGCCGTGAGGACGTCCTTGGGGATATCCACCAGCACCGGGCCGGGCCGGCCGGTCCGCGCCAGGAAGAAGGCCTCCCGGAGGACGCGCGCCAGGTCTTGACCCTGCCGCACCAGGTAGTTGTGCTTGGTGATGGGCAAGGTGATGCCCGTGATGTTGATCTCTTGGAAGGCGTCTGTCCCGATCACCGGATCGGCAACCTGCGCCGTGACGGCCAGCATCGGCACGGAGTCCAGCATGGCCGTGGCAATGCCGGTGACCAGATTGGTGGCCCCCGGTCCCGAGGTCGCCACGCAGACCCCCACCCGGCCGGTGGCCCGTGCATAGCCGTCGGCCGCGTGGGCGGCGGCCTGCTCGTGCCGCACCAGGACGTGATGGATCTGCGGGTACTTGCCGAGCGCGTCGAACATGGGGAGGGCGGCCCCGCCAGGATACGCCCAGATGACATCCACCCCCTCACGGACGAGGCATTCCCAGAGCACTTCCCCACCGGTGTAGCGCATGGTCGGCTGCCGCCCTCCTCCTGGATTGCCCCCGGCCGGCGCGCGGGCGGGCCGGACAGACGGCAGTTCACATTGATGGGCCGAATCGGATCTGCGGACCACCCGAAAGGCGTCCGGGCCAGGACAAGAATCGCAGCCCCCCCTCGCCTCCGGCGTGAGGGGGACCATACCAGCGGCCGCCGCTCCGGTCAAGGGCGGAGTGACCCCCGACGGTTCCCGGCACCCTCAGGGCGAGACCGGCTCTCCCCGTTGCTCTGGCAGGTTGCTGAAAAGCTCTTTTCGCTGAGGCTGCTCAAAAAGGCCCAGATGTCCCTCGACTTCGCTCGGGACCGTGAGCGGTTCGACTGTGCTCACCGCCCTGAGCTTGTCGAAGGGCCTGTCGAACGGCAAGGCGGCCTCACCCATCCAGCGGGATGGGTACCCGGGGCGGGGCACCCGCCACAGGCGGGTCAAGGCGTACTTCCACTACGCCGCAGCGAGTGCCCGAGCGCGGGGGTACCCATCCGGAGGATGGGTCTCCGCAGATGGGCCTTTTTCAGCAGCCTGCCAGGAACTCGTCCACCACCCGCCGGGTCTGCTCCAGCGTTTCCCGGGTGTGCAGCTCCAGCACCCAGAAGTCGCAGCCGGCGGCGACCAGGCCGTCAAGGGCTTCGCGGATGTCCGCCAGGCCCTGGGGGGCAAAGTGGACGTCGTGTCGCTCCACGAGATACACGTGGCTGGACAAGATGGGCGTGGGAATGCTCCGCAGGAACTCGATGGCCGTCCCCCGCCCCTCCCGCACCCAGGCACTTCCCTGGGCGTGACCGAGATCGAAGGTCACCGGCGCCCCCGTGGCCTTGAGCAGCCGGCCGAATGTCTCGGGATCGCTGGTCGGCCCGCCCCGCAAATTCTCCAGGGTGATGCGGGTGCCCCGCCGTGCGGCATGCTCCGACAGGCGCCCGACATTCTTGAGCAGGGTCTCCCAGGACAGCTCCTCCGGCTCCGGTGCGAAGGAGCCGACGTGAAGGTTCAAATGATGGACGCCCAGCTCCGCGGCGGCGTCAACGTACGCTTCGAGGACACGGGAGGCCGCCGCCGCGTGATCCGGGTCCCGGTGGCCGATCTCCAGGTCGGTGTAGGGGGCATGCGCCGAGGAGAGCGGGCTGGCCGTTCGCAGCTCTTCCAGCCGTCGCTCGCGCCGCTTCCGCGGAACCATCAGCCGCCAGCCGTCCCAGGCCCACTCCACCCCGTCGTAGGCATGCGAGACGGCATATTCCTGAATGGCGCGCAGATCCTTCCCGAACGGGGTCTGGCAAAACAAGAGATGTGGACGCATGTTCCCCATTTCCCCCCCCATGATCACGGCGCCAGGAGGCTGGCGACCACCTCCGAGAGGGGGGGTTGCTGCCCGGCATCCTTGTAGCCGGCAAGGCGCCGGTACGCCTCCGCCGCCGCCCGCGAGAACCCGTCCGGCAGTCCTGCCGCGGCGAAAGTGTCCGCGCTCTCCTCCATCTCGCCCACGAATCGCCAGGCCTTCCGCACGCTCCCGCGCAGGGCGGCTTCGACCCGCGCCGGAAGATCGGGCAGCGACCGTGCCCATTCCTGGAGCAAGGGTTCGTCCACCCCCTCCTTGACGGCCAGCGCACGGACTGTCAGGAGCAGGGCCGCCGCGCCCTTCGTGTAGGCTGCATAGGCCACCTTCAGGGTCGACGCCGCTCCGACTGGACCGTCCAGGACGATCGTCTCCATGGGCCCGGACCCGAAGATGGCGGCGACGCGGCGGGCCTCCGTTCCCGAGAGATAGAGCCGGGTCGTGCCGGCTGCCTTCGGAGGCGGACCCACGATGCCCCCGTCCACACACCGGGCTCCCACCGATTCCAGTAGGGCTCCGATCGCGCGCGCCGTCGCGGGCGAGACGGCGTTGGCGTCCAGATACATCCCCGCAAACCCCAGGGCGGCGACCTTGCCGGCGAGGCCGAGCGCCGCCTGCGGCGGACAGACCGAAACGATCACCTCGCTCTCCCGGACAATCACCGGAAGCGTGCCGGCGTCGACCAGACCGGCCGCTTCGGCACGGGCGCGGCTCTCGCGGCTCCGCCCCTCTGAGCACCAGGACACCTTCGCACCGCCGCTCCGAAGAGCGACCCCTATGATGCTCCCCATTTCTCCCGGGTGCAGCAGACCGACCGCGATCTGACTCATCATTCCCCTCCGCGTCACGTCCAGGCAATCCTCCGATATCCCCCGCTCGAACCGCATCATAGCGGATGAAGCCCCGGTTGTCGCTCGGAAGTCCTGCCCCCAGAGGAGCCGGCCCGCCGGACTTCCACATAGCCGGAGCCTGGGGATCCACAGCGACGAACCCCCTGACATGATGCTGAAATACCTGCTTTCACCCCGGCTGCTCAAGCTGTAGATGGGCCTTTTTCAGCAGCCTGCGATCCAGCCTACACCTCGATCACAACTTTGCCGATGCTCTCGCCGCTCTGAAGATACCGGAGAGCCGTCGGTGCGTCTCCGAAGGCGAAGCGCCGGCCGATGAATGGAGGCCTTCGCAGGAGGGGGAGGAACCGCTCGACGGCGTCGAGCAATCGGTCCGCACGGTCCCACAGCCAGATCAGGTTGAAGGCCATCACGCTCTTGTTGTCGGCAATCATCCGCAGCGGGTCCAGCCGAGGCCGGCGAAGATATCGGAACACCAGACGGGCATAATCCGGCCGGGCTCGTCTCGACATCAAGTCGGCCGCGCCGTACAGGACGTACCGCCCCTCGGGCCGCAGCCGCTCGTACCCGGGCTGAAAGAACGGGCCGCCCACGGCGTCGAGCACCAGATCGAGCCCGCTCAATCCCAGGGCCGCCAACGCTCGATCGAGCTGCAGCCCGAAATCGCGGCGATCGCGTACGATCACCCCGTCCGGCGGCAGCCCGCACGGCCCCACCAGGAAATCCCGCTTGGCAGGCCGCCCGACCGTGGCTATCACGCGCGCCCCGGCCGTCCGGAGGATCTCAAGCGCGTTGAGGCCCACGCCGCCCGCGGCCGAGTGAACGAGGACACCATCGCCGGCCTCCAGGGCCCCCAGCTCCATGAGAGCGTACCAGGCCGTGAGACCCTGCACCAGACAGGCCGCACCCTCCGCGTAGCTCCACTCCGGCGGCAGCGGCCGGAGGTAGCGCACGTCCACGTTGACCGCCGTCGCATATCCGCCGAAGCGTATGAGTCCCATGACCCGGTCGCCAGGACGCAGCGGCGGCGGCGCCCCGCCGCCCGATCCCGGGACCGTGACGGCGGGGTCCACCGCCTCCACCGTGCCCGCGATCTCCAGGCCGGGGATGAAGGACCCCTTCGGGGTGGCGGAATAGAGGCTCAGGCAGGCAAAGACGTCGGCGAAGTTCAGGCCGACGGCCTTGACCGCCACCCGCACCTCGCCCGGCCCGGGTACGGCGATCTCATCGCTCTCGCGCTGCAGCCGGTCGAGCGACCCGGCCCGCCGCACGCGCCAGACCTCGCGAGTCAGCATTGGGACGGCCTCTTTTGCCAACGAGGAGCGGCTGGGGAGGTTCAAGCGGCCGCGCCCGGCCTGCGGGATCGACCCTATCCTACAGTCGCTTCAGGCAGCGGGCGATACCGGAGGCGATGGCCGCCGCCGTCCTCTCCCGCCAGCCCGGCTGCTCCACGGCCAGCTCTTCCTGCCGGTTGATGATCACCCCGGCTTCCAGGAGGACGGCCGGCTCGGTGGCCCGCTTCAGGACGACCAGGTTGTCGAAGTAGTGGACGCCGTTCTTGGCGTCGGCGAACGGCCGGTCCTCTCCCGGGATCGGCTCTGCGTGGTAGCGGGACGGGGTGCGGCCCGCCGCCCGGAGCGCTTCTCCCATGGCCGAGGCGCAGGCCAGGCTTTGAGCCACATCGGGATTGGCTCGCGAGACGAACAGCGAGAAGCCCGCAAAGCGGTCGGAGTACGGGCGGGGCGTCCCGGCGACATCCCAGGTGGCGAGGTACCGGGGCTGGACGGAGTCGTGGTGGATGGAGAGGAAGAAGTCCGTCCCCGCGGCGGCGGCAGGGCGGGATATGAGATCCGCCACATCCCCCCGCTCGTTGATGAGCCGCACCTCAATGCCGCGGCCCTCCAGCGCGGCCTTCACCGCCCGCGCCAGGTCCCGGTTGAACTCGAACTCCGGCCGCCCCCGGGCGCTCTCGGCCCCCGGATGGATGTAGGAGTGCCCCACGTCCACCGCCACGATGGGCGCCCGCCCGGGCGTCGGATGCGCACACGCCCCCAGGAGTCCCAACGCCAGGGTCACGGCGATACGCCGTTCCCTGCCGGCCAGCGGGGCGGCTGGACACCTCCCCCTACTGGCCGACCAGGCGGTAGAAGTAATCGCCCTCCGCCGCGCGGACATGGAACCAGCCCACATCCGAGCCCCCCTCGGTCAAATACACGGTGGCGACATCGGCCCGGCGGACCGGGGAGTTCAGGAAGAGCGCGGAAAATGCGGCGGCGGCCTTTTTCACGAGGCTATCCCGCCCAGCCGCGCTCAGGCCGTCCCAAGCTTTGGAATTGACTGTGAGATTCCCGAAGGGTTCCGTGGACGGACGCTTCGTCCCCGTCGACCGGAAGGGTCCGAAGACTGACGCCAGTTCCGGGTCCTTGGCAACGGCATCGTTGAACTGCTGGGTGAAGGCTTTGAGGTTGGCGCGGGGGATGTTCTTCACCTCCGCCCCGTCATTGGACGTCGCACAGGAAGTCAGGCAGACAACAGAAAGCGCCAGCAGACTAAGAAAACGCATCACGACCTCCATGGCTCGAGCGCACGAAGCGTTCACCCCTGACCGCTGCTTTCCGAGGGGGAGGTAATCCTATGCCGAAGATGTCTCACCGCCAAGATGTAAAAATTTGGACGGCGGGAATGGGCAAAATACCAGAGGTCTGGAACCGCGTCGCATCCCCTGGTGGGGCGTTCCCATGTCTTGAATCACAGCCGCGGGGCGCCCTGAAAACTGTAAAGCCTTGGCGTCATGGCGGTTCAACAGCTCTTTCGGATCAGGGGCAACTCGCAGGAACACGCGCGGCCAGCGACCCATTGGATCCGGCAGCAACTGGTGCGGGCGAGTCCTCCCACCAGCCGGGAAGCTTGGAAGCAGAGCCTATGCCTCACGGTCCCCGGTGTCAAGCGGGCCGAGGGCCGGGCCGGATGTTGCTGCGCATGATCTCAGGAGCATCCAGGCCAAGGGGCGGGAAGCGAAACCGGGCTTGATTGCCACGCCTTACGGTAACAGGAATGCCGTGCATCCATGGCGGCGCGGGAGGGCTTGGATGATTGTGCGGCAGAACAACCTTGGACCCGGGGGAATGTCGGGATTGACCCGAATGCGAGGGAAATGCTATGAGATTATGGCTTTCCTCGTCTCCGCACGGCTCATCACCAAGGCGAGAATCGGCCGAGGCAGTGGACAGGCGGAAGAACGGGCCGCCGGCGGTCCACACCCTTCATTTCCCGGGGGGACAGTGTTTCTACAGCAGGTGATGAACGGCCTCGTTCTGGGCGGGGCCTACGCGCTCATCTCGGTGGGGATGACCATGATCTTCGGGATCATGAACATCTCCAATTTCGCCCATGGAACGATCTACATGCTGGGGGGCTACTGCATCTATTTCTTCAGCACCGCCCTCGGCCAGCCCTTCTTCCTGGCGGTGGCCCTCTCGATGTTCGTGGTCGGGCTGGCCGGCATCGCCATGGAGCGGATCGTCTTCCGGCCCGTCTACGGCGGGCCCGTTCTGAACGACCTGCTGATCGCGCTGGGGCTGTCCTTCTTCCTGGAGAACGGCGCCCTGCTCCTCTGGGGCTCTGAGACCCGGGGCGTCCGGACCCCGTATACGGACGTCGTCCTCCATTTCCTCTCGATCTCGGTGACCCTGCAGCGGCTCATCGTCCTGGTGGCCAGCATGGTCCTGATCGCCGCCCTGTACGCCTTCCTCAACCACACGCGATTCGGGAAGGCGATCGTCGCAACCTCGCAGAACCCCAAGGGGGCCGCCCTGGTCGGGATCGATCTCGACCGGGTGTACATGGTCACCTTCGCCATCAGCTCCGGCCTGGCGGCCGCCGCGGGTGCGCTGCTCGCGCCGCTCTTCTACGTGTTTCCCACTATGGGCAGCATGCCGCTCCTGAAGGCGTTCGTCGTGGTGGTACTGGGCGGGATGGGAAACGTCCAGGGCGCCGTGGTGGGGGGCTTCCTGGTGGGGATCGCGGAAAGCCTGGGCGGCGCCTACATCTCGTCGGATTACAAGAACGTCTTCTCCTTGATCATCCTGATCGCCGTGCTCCTGATCCGGCCCCAGGGCCTCTTCGGAAGGAGCGAGACATAGTGGAGAACCGGCTCGCCGCCCTCCTCGGGCTCGTGCTTCTCGGTCTCGCCCTCGCCTTTCCGGTCCTGGTGACGGATTCCTACTACCAGCATATCATGAACGTCATCTTCCTGTTCGCCATCAGCATCTACGGCTTCAACATCATCACCGGCATCGCCGGCCAATTCAACATCGCCCACGCCGGCTTCATCGGGATCGGCGCCTATGCCTCCGCCCTGCTGACGGCCCGGCTTCCGCTGTCGTTCTGGGAAGCCATGCCGCTGTCCATCCTCGTCACGGCGGTCTTCGGATTCCTCATCGGATATCCGTCCCTCCGCCTCCGGGGGGTCTACTTCGCGCTGACCACGCTGGCCTTCGGAGAGATCCTCTCTCTGGTGTTCGAGAACTGGATCTCGGTCACCGGCGGCCCCATGGGCATCACCAAGATTCCGCCACCAACGCCTCTCCGCCTTCCCGGCGGAGTGCACCTCGCCTTCGACGACAAGTCCGGCTTCTACTACCTCTGCCTGATCTCTCTCCTCGTCGCCATGTACGTCAATCGCCAGCTCCTGCGATCACGTCTGGGAAGGGCCATGCTGGCCGTCCGGGAGAACGAGGACCTAGCGCAGTCGGTGGGCGTCCCCATCGCCCGGACCAAGATGATTGCGTTCGTCCTGGCGACCATGTTCCTCGGCCTCACGGGAAGCCTGTACGCCCACTACTTCCGCTTCATCAGCCCGGTGAGCTTTTCGGCCGGAGAGACCTTCCGCCACGTCACCATGCTCATCGTCGGAGGAAAGGGGACGCTGCTCGGGCCGCTGGTGGGCGCGGCCATCTTCACGGCCCTCCCCGAAGTCCTCCGGGGCATCGAAGATTACCAGTGGATCGCGTATGGGGTGATCCTCATGCTGTGTGTCGTCTTCCTGCCCAAGGGGATCGCGGGCTGGCTCCGGGACGTCCGGGGTCGCCGGGGCAATGGCGCGGCCGCGGAGGATCGGTGAGTCTCCTCCTGTGCGAGGCCCTGCAGCGGGACTTCGGCGGCCTGGCGGCGGTCAACCGGGTGAGCCTCGGGGTGACCGAGGGGGAGATCGTCGGCCTCATCGGCCCGAACGGCGCGGGGAAGACCACGCTCTTCAACCTGATCACCGGCTTCCTCCGCCCGACCTCCGGCCGGATTGTCTATGCGGGAAAGGACATCACCGGGCTCGAGCCCCACGTGATCGGGGGCCTGGGTCTCGTGCGGACGTTCCAGAAGATCAACGTGTTCGGGGAGCTGAGCGTCCTGGAGAACGTCCTGATCGGCCGGCACCTGCATGCCCGGGCCGGATTTCTACGGGCGCTCCTCCAGAGCCGGGCCTACCGCCGCGAGGAGCGCGCGTCCCGGGAGAAGGCCCTGGGCATCCTCGACTTTGTGGGCCTGGCGGGCTGGGAGGATCAGCAGGCCGGGAATTTGCCTTTCGGCCTCCAGCGCGCGCTCGGCATCGCGACGGCCCTGGCGGCCGGGCCCAGGCTGCTCCTCCTGGACGAGCCCGCCTCGGGGATGCATACGGAAGAGAAGCGGGCGATCGTCGAGGTCATCCGCCGGATCCACCGGGCGGGCACGACCCTGCTCCTGGTCGAGCACGATACGAACGTCGTGATGAGCCTCTGCAGCCGCATCGTCGTCCTGAATTCGGGGAGCGTCCTCATGGAGGGGACCTCCACAGATGTCCAGCACGACCCCAGGGTCATCGAGGTGTATCTCTACCCGCTACACAAAGGTGTTGAAGATTCGCTTGTCAATAGGCGCGATTCCTCTGTGGTTACAGCGCATTCCGTCCTTTTCGGATTGAGCTGACATCGAGGAAGATTTCTTCCCCGACAAGGCGTTCCGATTCGGTCAACCAATTCATGCCGTTACTAGCGAAACGCCGACCGTTATCAACACCTTTGTGTAACGGCTAGGGTGTATCTCGGGAAAGGGTACCGGCGTGCTGCTGGAGCTGAATGACATCGACGCCTACTATGGGCGCGCGCAGGCCCTGCGGGGGGTCTCGCTCCAGGTGGGGCCGGGAGAGGTCGTCGCGATCCTGGGCGCCAACGGGGCCGGCAAGTCCACCACGCTCCTGACGATCTCGGGGCTGCTGCGCCCGCGGCAGGGCCGCATCCTGTTCCAGGGAAAGCCGATCGGCCGGGAGAAGCCCGGCCGGATTGTCGGGATGGGCATCTCGCACTGCCCGGAGGGGCGGGCGCTCTTTCCCGACATGACCGTGCAGGATAATCTCTCGCTTGGGGCGTTCCTCCGGCGCGACCGGCCGGGCATCGCCGAGGACCTCGACCGCGTCTATCGGCATTTCCCCCGCCTCCAGGAGCGGAAGGGCCAGCTCGCCGGCTCGCTCTCCGGGGGAGAGCAGCAGATGCTGGCCATCGGTCGGGCCCTCATGAGCCGGCCGCGACTCCTCCTCCTCGACGAGCCGTCGCTGGGGCTCTCCCCCATCCTCGTGGAGGAGATGTTTCGCATCATCGAGGGCATCAACCGGGAAGGGACCGCGGTCCTCCTGGTGGAACAGAACGTGGGTGCGGCGCTGGAGGCCGCGCACCGGGCATACGTGATGGAGACTGGGCGGATCGTCTTCTCGGGCACCAAGGAGGAGCTGCTTCACAACGATCGGGTGCGGCGCGCGTATCTCGGAGGCTGAGGAGCGGTTGGCGAGGGGTCGGAAGGCCAATCCGGCATGGAGGTGAGACATGGGAGGCAGACACATGGCGACAAGGGCGAATGGCGGTGTGTGGGGAATCTCGGCGGTCGTGGCGGGCCTGGCCATCCTGCTGTGGACGGTGGGGGCGCAGGCGGGGGAGACCCTGAAGATCGGCGCGAGCTACCCGACGAGCGGCGGGGTCGCGGAGGCGGCAAGCTATACGGTCGAGGGCATCAAGATGGCCGTGGACGAGATCAATGCCAAGGGGGGCGTCTCTGTCGGGGGCAAGAACCTGCCGATCGAGCTGTTCCTCTACGACAGCAAATGCGATCCCACCATCGGGGTGGCCAACGCCGAGAAGATGATCACCCGCGATCAGGTAGTGGCCATCACGGGAGACTTCTGCAGCTCGGTCACGCTGGCGCAGAAGGAGGTCTCCGGGCGCGCCAAGGTCCTTCAGGTGACCCCGATCGCGGTGGCCCCCAAGATCACGGAGCCGGGCTATCCCTTCATGTTCCGCACCTGCAACACCATCGACATGTACGCGGCGCCGGTGGTAGAGTTCATCGTCGACAAGCTCCCCCAGGTGAAGACCCTGGGCATCCTGGCGGCGACCGACGATTACGGCCGGGGCGCGGTCAACATCTACACCCAGCTCCTGGCGAAGGTGGGCATCAAGCTGGTCGATACGGAGTACTTCAAGCACGGCGATACCGATTTCTACACCCAGATCACCAAGCTCGTCGCGGCCAAGCCGGACGGCGTCTACATCGTGACCAACGAGGATGCCCAGAACATCGGCCTCCTGAAGCAGTTGAAGGAGCTGGGGTATAAGGGCGTCCTCTTCGGAGCCAGCACCTACAACACGGACAACATGGTCAAGCTGGGCGGAAAGGAATTGCTGGAGGGGCTGTACATGGAAGGTCCCGTCTTCGAGCTGGTGAAGGACACGCCTGCGGTCAAGGAATGGCTCGCGCGCTACGCCAAGCAGTTCGGGCGCGAGGGGAACAATTTCTCCATTCTGGGCTATCAGTCCATTGAGCTTCTGGCCGACGTGTTCAAGCAGGCCAACACGCTGACCGACAAGGAGAAGATCCGGCAGGCCATGGTTCACGCGGATTTGCGTCAGGCCATGATCGGCTACTCCGGCGACCCCCATTTCGACGCGAACGGGCAGGTTCACCCGTATATGGGCGTCACGCAGTATCAGAACGGGAAGCGCGTGGCGGTGTACCAGCAGAAGGGGACGAAATAAGCGAGGGCCGCGGGGCTTTTCGGCACGCCCCGTCGGTCGCTCGGCCGGGCGATCGGACATCGCGCCGGCCCCGACGGGGGCGTGCCGGCGTCGCCATCCGGGTGACGGGTCGCCCCGACCGCGCGGCGCGGTAGCCTCTTCCGGGGTGACGGCTGCGGCGCCGGTCCGGAGACGGCACGCCTGTCGGGGCATGGAGAAAGGTCGAAAGAGAATGGAGCTCATGGAACGGCTGACCAGGCACCTCGACCGCGACGCGTTGGTCCAGGTGCTTCAAAAGCTGGTCCGCATCAACAGCGTGACGGGCGAGGAGGATGCCGCGCAGGAAGAGATGGTCCGGATCCTGCGAGACCTCGGCGGCGAGGTGGATGCGTGGCGCGTCGACGCGCACGCTCTCAAGGATCATCCCCACTTTCCGGGCGCCAGGATTCTGACCCCCCGGCTCAATGTGGCGGCGAGCTTCCCCGGCGTCTCAACCGGCCCGGCCCTGGTGCTGAACGGCCACATCGATACCGTCACGGCCGGCGAGGAGGGGCGCTGGAGGCATCCGCCATTCGGGGGAGAGGTCGCGGACGGCAAGCTGTACGGGCGAGGGGCCGCAGACATGAAGGGGGGCCTGGCGGCCATTCTGGGGGCACTGGGGGCGATCCGGAAGGCCGGGCTTCGGCTGCGGGGATCGGTCTGTGTCCAGAGCGTCATCGGTGAGGAAGACGGGGGGCTCGGGACCTTTGCGGCGCTTGTCCGGGGACACCGCGGCGACGGCGTCATCGTCTGCGAGCCCACCCGGCTCGAGGTGGCCCCCGCGCATGCCGGGGTGACCCTCTTTCGAATCACGGTCGCCGGTCGCGCCGCCCACGGCGCGGTCCGAGACGAGGGGGTGAGCGCCTTTCATAAGTTCGTCCCGATCCACCAGGCGCTCGCCTCGCTGGAGCAGCGGCGAAACGAGGCCCTGCGCCATCCCCTCTACGAGGGAATCAGCCTGCCCTGGCCCCTCAGCATCGGCCTCGTGACCGCCGGCACCTGGCCGTCGATCGTTCCCGAAACCCTCATCGCCGAGGGCCGCATCGGGGTGGCCATCGGAGAGCGCATCGCCGATGTCCGCCGGCAGGTGGAGCAGGTCGTGGCCGAAGCGGCCAGCCAGGACTCCTGGCTGTCCCGGAATGCACCAAAGGTCGAATGGATCGGCGGGACCTGGGAGCCGACGGTGACGGCGCCCGACCACCCGCTGGTCCGCACCCTGAGCGATGCCGTGGCGGGGGTGACCGGACGGGCCGCGTCGGTCCGCGGGGCCACCTACGGCTCGGACCTCCGGCTTTTCACCAACCAGTTCGGGATCCCCGGAGCCCACTTTGGCCCGGGGGACATCCGCCAGGCCCACTTCACCGACGAGTTCGTGACGCTTGCAGAGGTCGAGACCGCGGCCCTGACATTGGCGGTCACGGTCGCGCGCTTCTGCGGGACGGTGTGACGCGTGAACACTCTGCCGACACCCGCGGACCGAATGGGCAACCTCCCCGTCTACCTCATGGATGAGGTCGTTCGCCTGAAGAACCAGGCAGTCGCTCGGGGCATCGACGTGATCGACCTCGGGGTCGGGGACCCGGACTTCCCGACGCCCACGCATATCCGGGAGGCCGCGCACGCCGCCCTCGAGGACGAGCTGAATCACCACTACTCCTCCTACCGGGGCCTCGCGGAGCTCCGGCACGCGTTCGCCGACTGGTACTCCGGGCGCTTCGGCGTGTCCCTGGACCCGGAGACCGAGGTCCTCCCCTTGATCGGCTCGAAGGAGGGGATCGGCCACATCCATCTGGCCTACGTGAACCCGGGGGACGAGGTGCTCATTCCCGACCCAGGCTATCCGACGTACCAGGGCGGAACCATCCTGGCCGGCGGCATCCCCCGGCGCTATGCCCTGTCTGCCGACACCGGATGGCTTCCGGATCTGGACGCCATCGCAGGCCGGGATCTCCGCCGCGTCACGCTCATGCACCTGAACTTCCCCGGCAATCCCACGGCGGCCACGGCGCCGCTCCAGTTCTTCGAGCGGGCGGCGGAATTTGCGCTGGCATCCAGGATCGCCCTCTGCCATGACGCCGCCTACTCCGAGCTGTACTTCGACGGGGTCCGGCCGCCCAGCTTCCTGCAGGCCCGGCATGCGAGGCGGGTTGGGATCGAGTTCCACTCCCTCTCGAAGACGTATCTCATGACCGGCTGGCGGATCGGTGTCGCCGTCGGCAATCGTGAGATCATCGCGGCCCTCGGGGCGGTGAAGTCCAACTACGAGACGGGGATCTTCCCGGTCGTCCAACGGGCAGGCATTGCCGCGCTGCGCGGGGACCAGAGTTTTCTGGAGGATATCCGCGGCCACTTCCAGCGACGACGGGATCTCTTCGTGGATGGGCTGACCAGTCTCGGCTTCCCGGTGCAACGGCCGAAGGCGACCTTCTACGTGTGGGCGGGCATTCCGGGCGGCGAGCCCTCCGAGCGATTCGCCGCGCGGCTGCTGAGCGACGCGGGGATCGTCGTCACGCCGGGTGCCGGCTTCGGCCCATGCGGCGAGGGATATTTCCGGGCGGCCTTGACGGTCGGTGAAGACCGGTTGCAGGAAGCCCTTGAGCGCATCCGAAAGGTGTGCGGCTGAATCGCCCCTCCGATATCCCGCCGTCCGTCGGGATCACCTGCCCCCGCCCGCGCCGACCCGCCATCCCCAGCTCAGTCCGCGCCCCCTCATGGAAGAATCCAAACCTGTCTCCAAGGAAACCAAGCAATTAGCGCGCAAAAGGTGTCCGGTACCTTTCGCTCACTGCGAAGGGGCCCCGGAGCACAGCACGGAGCGGTCTCCCGCGGCGGGACGACATACGTGAGGAGACGCGGTGCCCATGCATCGAGAGGAGGAATTTATGTTGACAGCGCGAAGACGGCCGGGCCCCCTCTCACCTCGCAGCCTAGGGCCGCCGGCGACTACAAGCGGAAAACCATCGCATTCTCGGAGATCAGACGCGGCGCGGGCCTCTCCGACGGGGGCGCGGGACGGGGGCTTTGGCAGGGGGGTTGGCGCGATAGGCGGTCGGCGTGCGGCCGGTGGCCCGCGTGAACACCTTGACGAAGGTCGGACTGTCCTGATACCCGACGCGGTGGGCGATCTGCTCGATGCCGAGCGCCGTGGCACAGAGGAGGTGCGCCGCATGCTCCATCCGAAGCTCGGTGAGGTAGCGACGGGGGGTCGTGCCGGCCGCCTCGGTGAACCGGCGGTGGAACTGGCGCCCCGAGAGGCCGACCATACGCGCCAGGCTTTCCGTGGTGTGCGCCCGGTCCAGATGCGCGATCATGAGGCGGCGGGCCGACTCCACCGGATCCTCCGCCAGGCCACCGGGATGGACCAGACGGGCCAGTGCAGATCGCAGGTCAGGGAGGCTCACCGGCTTCTTGAGGTAGTCGTCGGCCTTGGCGCGGATGGCACGGATGGCCAGCTCTTCGGTACCGTGACCGGTGAGGACCAGGATGGAAGCCTGCGAGAGATCGCGGAAGCGCGCGATGAGGTCGAGGCCGTGCTCCTCGCCCAGGATGGCGTCCAGGATGATGGCGGCGACGGGTTGCTTCTGGAGGAGGGCGCAGGCCTCCCTCCCGCTGGCGGCCTGGTGGACCACGTAGCTATTCCCCAGGGCCAAGCCGATGGCCTCGCGGACATTCGGCTCGTCGTCCACGACGAGGATGTGGGGGACCGTGGATCCAGCGGCAGCAGCCATCGCACTTCCCTCCTCGATGGCAAGGTCGGGCACAATCGGCGATGGGCATTACTTTATGGAGGAACGCCGGAAGCTGTCAACAAAAATGAGACACACGTCACAGATTTCGCGTGACGTGCGCCACCCAACACTCGCTCTGCTTTTCGGGAGGCCCCGGGAGTCCGCCCATGTCCGACCACCGCGTCCACTGGCAGAATGCTGAAAACTCGATTTCCCCCGGGCTGCTCAAAAAGGTCCAGATGTCCCTCGACATCGCTCGGGACCGTGAGCGGTTCGACTGTGCTCACCGCCCTGAGCTTGTCGAAGGGCCTGTCGAACGGCAAGGCGGCCTCCCCCATCCCTCGGGATGGGTACCCGGGACGGGGCACCCACCACAGGTGGGTCAAGGCGTACTTCCGGTACGCCGCAGATGGGCCTTTTTCAGCAGCCTGTTAGACCAGGTCGCACGCCTCCGCCGGCATCCAATGCGCATCCTGCCCTTCCCATTTGACGTTGCAGCCGATGGGATTCGTGAGCGGCGTGCGCACGGGCCGGCCGGCCAGCACGTCCTCCAGGGCCCGCTCCAGATCGTTGACGGTCATGGCGGCTGAAGTCCGCGGGTTGTCGATCCCCCGCCCAGTGTACACGAGCCGGCGCGCGCGGTCGAACACGTAGAAGTGGGGCGTGCGGAGCGCCCCATACGCCCGGGCCACCGACTGGGTCTTGTCGCGGGCGTAGACCCAGGGGAACCGGTGCTGCTCCATCCGCGCCACCATGTGGGCGAAGTCGTCCTCGGGATGCGTCTGCTCGCTGTTGGAGTTGATCCCGATGAACGCCACGCCCCGCGGCTTGAAGCGCTCGACCGTCGCCCGGGTCACCTCATCCGACCCCAGGACGAACGGGCAGTGGTTGCAGGTGAAAAACACCACCACCGCCTTGGCGTCGATGAAGTCGGCCAGGCGGTAGGTCTTGCCGTCGGTCGCCGGGACCTGAAAGTCCGGGGCCGTCGAGCCGAGGGGAAGTGTAAAGGCCATGGGCATCCTCCGTACCCTGCTAGATCGGGGTTGTCGCACATGATCTGGGAGAGGCTCATTCGAGCCTAGAGCCTTAGCCGATGCGGCGCCAGCAAATTGTTGCGGCGCGGCGCGAGAGAGTCGTGCGGACGCCAGAAGATGGTCCGCTCTGCGGGGATTCTCCGATGCAGGATATGGGATGCGGTGCCTCCGCTCTTCCGGGTCGAGCGGTGGGGGGCTGGGCGGCCGGGGCGCACCAGACTGTGGATAGCAGACCGATGGGAGGCGACGGCTCACGACAACGGAAATGAGCGGGGCTCGTCTGACTCCTGCTCAGGCCCCTTCCCCGAGGTAGGCACGCTTTACATCGGGATGCTCGGACAGATCGGCCGCGGTGCCGGAGAGCACAACCGACCCGGTCTCCAGGACGTACCCGCGGCCCGCCACGGACAGCGCGATGGCGGCATTCTGCTCCACCAACAGGATGGTCGTCCCCTGTCGATTGATGTCTTCGATCGTCTGGAAGATCTGCTCTACCAGGAGGGGGGCCAGGCCCATCGACGGCTCGTCCAGCAGGAGAATCCTCGGACGGCCCATGAGGGCGCGGCCGATGGCCAGCATCTGCTGCTCGCCGCCCGACAGGGTGCCCGCGATTTGCCCGCGACGCTCCTCTAGGCGCGGGAACAGGTTGAAGACCCTCGCAATATCCTCCCGGATGGCGCTGTCGGACCGTAGGTAGGCCCCCATCTCCAGGTTCTCCGCGACCGTCAGCCGGTTGAAGATCCGTCGCCCCTCTGGCACATGCGCGACCCCCAGCGCCACGATCTCGTGCGGCGGGAGCGATTGAATGGACCGGCCTTCCAGGAGCACCCGACCGCTCCGCGGGCGCAGGAGGCCTGAGATCGTTCGCAGGGTCGTGGTCTTCCCCGCCCCGTTGTTCCCCAGCAGGGCGACAATCTCCCCATCCCCGACCCGGACCGATATCCCGTTCAGGGCCCGGATCTCCCCATAATAGACCTGGAGATTCTCGATCTCAAGCATTGGCGCTTTTGGCAGCCGCCCCCCATCGCTTTCGGCCGAGGTAGGCCTCGATGACGCGCGCGTTCTTCTGGACCTCGACCGGCAGTCCCTCGGCTATCTTTTCCCCATAATCCAGCACCGTCACCCGGTCGGAGACCCCCATCACGACCCGCATGTTATGCTCGATGAGCAGGATGGTGAGGTGGTAATCGCCGATGAGCCGCCGCAGAAGGTCCATGAGGCTGTGCGCCTCCCCCTGGGTCATGCCGGCCGTGGGCTCGTCCAAGAGCAGGAGGCTCGGCTCCGAGCCCAGCGCGCGGGCCAGCTCCAGTCGCCGCCGCTCGCCATAGGGGAGGTTGCGCGCCAGCTCGTTCGCCTTGGCCGTGAGGCCGACCACCCCGAGCAGCGTCTCCGCCCGGCCCCAGAGGCGGCTCTCTTCCTGGTGAAAGCGCCGGGAGCGCGCGAGGACCTCCGGCATGGAAAGGGTGATCCGGGCGTGCATCCCGACCAGCACATTCTCCAGCACGGTCATGTTGCTGAAGAGTCGGATGTTCTGGAAGGTGCGACAGATCCCGCTGGCGGCGATCTGGTCCGGGCGCCGGCCCACCAGGGACTCGCCGTGGAAGCGAACGTCGCCCGAGTCCGGCGTATAGAGACCCGTCAAGACATTAAAGAGCGTCGTCTTCCCCGCGCCGTTGGGACCGATGATGGAGGCGATTTGCCCCTCCTCCAAATCGAAGTCCACGCTGTTCAGGGCGGTGAGGCCACCGAAGCACTTGGTGAGTTGCTGCACCTGGAGGATCGTGGCCACTTACTTCCCTCGAAGCTCGCGGGTGCGACGCCGCGCCGGCAGGATGCCTTGTGGTCGAAAGATCATCATGAGGACGAGGATGGCGCCGAACACCATCCGCTCGTATTTGGCCGGCTCCAGTTGCGTCGGGAGGTTGGCCAAGTTGTATCCGAGGATGACCGTCCCGGCATTCCGCAGCTCGTTGAGCCAGAGCGAGAGACCCTTGAGGACCTGCAGGTTGAGCACCGTCACCACCGAGGCCCCCAGGATGGCGCCGGGGATGGATCCCATCCCGCCCAGGATGACCATGGACAGCACGCCGATGGACTCCAAGAAGGTGAAGGACTCCGGATTGATGAACACCTGCTTGGCGCTGAAGACCGCCCCCATGGCGCCCGCGAACGAGGCGCCGCAGGCAAAGGCCAGCAGCTTCATTCGCGCCAGCGGGACGCCCATGGCTTGGGCTGCCACTTCGTCCTCGCGGATGGCCTCCCAGGCCCGGCCGATGTGGGAATCTTCCAGTCGCCGGTTCACCATGATGACCACGCCCACGATGAGCAGCACCAGGAAATAGAAGTAGAGGGGATACAGCGTTATGGGAGACGCCGCGATCCCCACGTGCTCGAGCCATGGCTGAAAGAAGAGGGGCGGCCGCACGATGGGCGTGATCCCCTGGGGCCCGTTGGTGAAATTGATGGGCTTGTCCAGGTTGTTGGCCAGGACGCGGATCACCTCGCCGAAGCCGAGCGTGACGATGGCGAGGTAGTCGCCGCGCAGGCGCAGGACCGGGAGCCCGAGCAGGACCCCCATGCACGCCGCCACGGTCACAGCCAGCAGCAGGAACACGAAGAACCACCACCCGGCCAGCGGGAAGTGCGCCACCGTTTCGGGGATGAATTTTCCGGCTTGGGACGAGCCGAAGATCGCCCAGGTGTACGCCCCCACCGCATAGAAGGCCACGTACCCGAGATCCAGGAGTCCGGCCAGCCCCACCACGATGTTGAGGCCCAGCGCCAGGGCCACGAAGATGCCGACCTGCGTCGCCACCTCCAGGTAATAGCCGTTGATCGTTCCCAAGATCGGCATCAAGACGCCCAGGGTCAGGCAGCCCAGCGCCATCTTCAGCCAGGGCCTCACCCGGGCGAGGTAGAGCAGGAGGATGGAGGCCTGGAAGAGGAGGAAGACGGTGATCGAACGCGGATAATGGGCCACGCCGAAGGATGACGCGCCGATGACGAGGACGACGAGGAACGTCGCCGGCCACGGCCGGTCGAGGAAGGCGCTCAGAGTCCTCACCTACGCACGCTCCCTCACGATTTCGCCCAGCAGCCCCTTCGGGCGGAAGATCAGGATCAGGATCAGGACCGAGAAGGCGAAGATGTCTTTGTACTCCGCCCCGAAGGCACCCCCGGTCAGGAGCGAGAGGTATGAGGCGGCGAATGCCTCGAGCAGGCCCAACACCAGGCCGCCCATCATGGCCCCCGGGATATTGCCGATCCCGCCCAGGACCGCCGCCGTGAAGGCCTTGATTCCCGGGATGAATCCGGTGTAGGGGTTGATCAGGTTGTACTGGACGCCGAAGAGGACCCCGGCCGCCCCGCCCATGGCCCCCCCGATCAGGAAGGTCAGGGAGATGATCCGGTTCACATTGACCCCCATCAGGCTGGCCGTGGTCTGGTCCTCGGCCACCGCCCGCATGGCCTTCCCCACTTTGGTCCGATTGACGATGAGTTGAAGAATCCAGAGCATCAAGAGGGCGGCCCCGATCACCACCAGCGACTTCACCGGCACGTCGACGTTCTGGGTGATCGAGAAGCGGTAGTTGAGCTGGTCCATGGTCGGGTAGACCATGTTGAAGGAGTTGTTCCAGAGGCTCTCGGTCAGTCGGATGGCATCCTGAAGGAAGAAGGAAACCCCGATGGCGGAGATCAAGGGGACGAGGCGCGGCGCGGCGCGCAGCGGCCGGTAGGCCACCCGCTCCACTGTGACCGCCAAGAGGCCGCTGCCGGCCATCCCCGCCACGAGAAGGAACGCCAGCACCAGGAAGGGGGACAGGCTGCCCAGGATTCCCCATTGCTTGAGGGCGAGGAGGATTTCGCAGCCGACAAAGGCCCCCAGAACGAAAATCTCGCTGTGGGCAAAGTTGATAAACTCCAGGACGCCGTAGACCATGGTGTAGCCGAGGGCGATCAGGGCATACATGAAGCCCAGGATGATTCCATCCAGCAGAACCTGGGGGAATATGGCGATGAGGAGAGACCAGTCCATTGGCCGACCGTGTGCGCGCAGGGGAGCACACAAGAAAGGGGAAGGGCCCTCCCGGCCCCTCCCCTTTCTCAGGCGATGCCCCGCCCTACTTCTTCAGGGGCGGCGGCGCGATCTCCTTCCGCTCCAGCAGCTTGTTGTCGTCCCACTTGGCGGGATCCGCGGAGACAACTTGCAGGATGAAGTATCCCGCCTTCAGACGATCGCCCTTCCCGTCGAACGCGATGTCCCCGGTGATGCCCGAATACTTGACCTTGCGCACAGCTGACGCCACCGCCTCGCGGGTGGGCATCTTGCCGCCATTGCTCTTGATCACGTTTTCAATGGCCTTCAGCGCGATCGCCGTTGCGTCATAGGACTCGGCGCCGTACGGCTGCGGCTCTTTCCCGAACCGCGCCTTGTACGACTTCACGAAGTCCTTGGCCTTGGGGTAGAAGGCTACGGGGCCTGCAGCCGTTGTGTAGTACATCCCGACGACAGCCTCCCCGCCGATCTTCGCCAGGTCCGGAGAGTCCAGCCCATCCGGGCCGAGGAAGACGGCCTTGATGCCCTTCTCGCGCGCCTGCTTGAAGAGGGGCGCGGCTTGGGAGTAGATGCCGCCGAAGTATATGAGGTCCGGATTCTTGGCCTTGGCCGGCGTCAGGATGGGATCGAAGTTCGACTTCTCCTCGGTCCCTTCGAAGCCGAGGATCTGGATGCCGAGCTTCTTCGCGTCGTCTCGGAAGAACTCGGCGACGCTCTGCCCGTACGTCGTTTTGTCCTGGATCACGTAGGCGCTCTTGATCTTCAAACCTTTGGCAAACTCGGCCCCGACGGCCCCCTGGACATCGTCACGGCCGCAGACGCGGTTGACGTTCGGCAGGTTCCGGTCGGTGATCATGGGATTGGTGTTGGCCGGAGAGATCTCGGCCAGATCCACCTCTTTGTACACCTCCGAGGACGGGATGGCGACGCCCGAGTTGTAGTGGCCGATCACGGCCAGGATCTCTTTATCGGTGATCATGTTCCTGGCGTTGGCCACGCCCACGTCGGGTTTTGCCTGGTCATCGAACGGGACCAGCTCCACCTTGAAGCCCAGCTTTTCAATGGGACCCTTCAGCTGCTCGACGGCCAACTGTGCCGCCAGCTTGATCCCCTCCCCCGGTGCCGACTGGTCGCCGGACAGCGGGCTCTGGGTTGCGATCTTGATCGTCCCCTTGGCCGCGCCCGCGAAGGTGGCGACCGGGGCGATCAGGACCAGCACAACGAACGCGATGCCGATCCGCCCCCACGGTAGACCGTGTCTCATGGTGTTTTCCTCCCTCCTGACGACGATGTGCAGGCTGCCTGACCAGTTGCCGACGCGTGAGAGACCCTCTGCAAGGCACCCCCGCTATGCGAGGACGTTCGGTTGGCGTGTTCCCGCGTGGAATTATTCCTGTCGTGCCGGAGATAACGGCGGGTAATGATAAGCAGGCTGCCTGCGCCTGTCAAGCGAAGTCGTCATGAGCTTCCCCCTCCCCCCGGCCATCGAAAGCCGCCGGAAAGATGCGGGCCGCCTCAGCCCGGCACCGTCGCGTCCGGAGCCCGCAGCTCTTCAAAAGGCACGAAGCCTCGCCGCATCGTGTTCTCCGTGACGACGCGACTGTCCAGGAACTGCAGCAGGTAGTCCGGGCCGCCCGCCTTGGAGCCCACCCCGGACATCTTGAATCCGCCAAAGGGCTGCCGGCCGACGATCGCCCCCGTGATGCCCCGGTTGATGTAGAGGTTGCCGATGCGGAATGCCCGGCGGCACCGCTCGATATGGCTCGGGGTGCGGCTGAACACACCGCCGGTCAGGGCGAAGCGGGTGGCATTGGCCCAGGCGAGAGCCTCCTCGAAATCCCGCGCCCGCATCACCGACAGCACCGGTCCGAAGATCTCTTCCTGAGCCAGCCGATGGTCGGGAGGCACCCCCGTCACGATCGTCAGCGGGACGTAATATCCGTGGGTGTCCGGCACCTGACTGGAGAACTCGACGCGGCCCTCTTGGCGGGCGAGGGTCGCATACTCCAGGATTTTTTCCTGGGCGGAGCGGTCGATGACCGGCCCCATGAAGTTGGCGGGGTCTTCCGCCGGCCCGATCCGGACAGACCGGGCCACGCTGAGGAGGCGCTCCAGGAAGCGCGTGTAGACGGCGTCCACCACGATGGCGCGCGAGCAGGCGGAGCACTTCTGGCCCTGGTAGCCGAAGGCCGAGCGGACCATCGCCGGCACCGCCTCATCGAGGTCGGCGTCGTCGTCGATGACGATCGCATTCTTGCCCCCCATCTCGGCAATGACCTTCTTCACGGACGACTGGGTCGGACTGCAATGGGCGGCGCGCTCCAGGATCCGCAGGCCGGCCTCCATGGAACCCGTGAAGGCAATGAGGTTGATCTGCGGATGTTCGACGAGCAGATCGCCAATGACCCGGCCGCGCCCGGGGACGTAGTTGAAGACCCCCGCCGGCAGCCCGGCCTCCCGGAAGATCTCTGCCAGCGTGTGCCCGACGATGGGGGTCAGGCTTGAGGGCTTGTACAGGACGGGGTTCCCGGCGACGAGCGCAGCGGCGCTCATGCCGCAGCTGATCGCCAGCGGGAAATTCCAGGGGGCGATGACGGCGGCGACCCCCTTGGGCTCGTAGAAATACTCGTTGGACTCGCCCGGCACGTTCCCGAGGTGGCGCGGCTCGCCCAGTCGCACCATCTCCCGCGCATAGTAGTTGAGAAAGTCGATCGCTTCGGCGACGTCCAGGTAGGCCTCGGTCCACTGTTTGCCCGCCTCCAGCGTCTGCCAGGCTGCCAGCTCGAAGATCCGCCGCCGTGCCGCCGCGGCCGCTTTAGCCAGAAACGCCGCCCGCGCCTTCGGCGACGTGTCTCGCCAGGCCGGGAACGCCTTCGCGGCGGCGGCGATGGCGGCCTCCACCTCGGACGGACCCGCTTGACACACAGAGCCGATGATCTCGGCGGGGTTTGCCGGGTTCCGGGAATCGAGTCGATCCGCAGTTCTGACCTCTTCCCCACCGATCCGGAGGGGATAACTCTGTCCCAGGCATGTCCGGACCCGGGCGAGGGCCGCGAGATAGCTCTGCCTGGCCTCCCGGTCCGTCCAGTCCGGGAACGCTTCCTGCCGAAAGCCCGCCTCGACTCCTGTCGGCCCGGAGGTCTCCTTGGCAGCGGTCGAGCCGAGATCGACGTGGCGGCCGTGGGGAGATTCCAGCAGGTGCTCTCGCTCCACCCCCTCCACGAACGTCTGGCGCAGGAAAGACTCGTTGGCCGTGTTCTCCAGAAGGCGGCGGATCAGGTAGGCCATGCCGGGCAGCAGCTCCCCGTGTGGGCAGTACAGGCGAACCCGACCCGTCAGCTTGAGCAGCGCCTTCCGGAAGGGCTCGGCCATGCCATAGAGCGCCTGAAACTCGTAGCGGTCGTCGGGCACCCGCCGGGCGCGGGCAAGCTCTACCACCGCCGAGACGGAGCGGACGTTGTGCGAGGCGCATGCCAGATGGCAGATATCGTGGTTCGCGAGGACCTTCTCGGCCATCCGCTCGAACGCCGCGTCCGTTTCGGTCTTGACGGAATAGACGGGGACCGGCCAGCCATACTGCCGGGCGACCACCGTCTCATAATCCCAGTAGGCTCCCTTCACCAGGCGGACCGAGATCGGGAGGCCCTCGCCTCGCGCCCATGCCAAAAGATCGCCCAGATCCCCCTCGCTCTCGTGCAGATAGGCCTGCATCGCGATCCCCAGGTGGGGATAGCTGCGGAATTCCGGCTCCGCGCGCAGGCGGCGGTACAGATTGATCGTGACGTTCTTGAGCCGCCGCATCTCCACGTCCAGGCAGAGGAAACCCCGCAACCCGATGATTTTCCGGTAGAGGGGCCGGAGCCTCGCCAGCATGCCCTCCACAGATTCCTCGGGGATGACGGGATCGGCCAGCGAGAAGAGGGCCGACGGCTTGACCGAGATGTTGACCCGCGGTGCGTGGCCCCAGTCGAGGCCGCTCATGCCGCCGGCCAGGGCCGGCCACGTCCGCTGCGCCTCCTCCAGGCCATCGAGGAGCCGCAGGTAGTTCGCGACGTACTCGTCGGCCTCACGCTCGCTGATGGTTGCTTCGCCGAGGACGTCCAGGGTGAAGGCGAAGCCCTGGGCTCGCAGACTTTCGAGCCTCTCCAATGTCTCCGGCACCCGGGACCCGACGATGAAGTCCCGTGCCAACATCTCGAGGTTCTTTCGGATCGCGACAGTCGCGGCCGACCTGGCAAGGCTCCCGCCCCATCCCAGACCTTTGAGCCCCCACCGCAGCGCTGCGGGCAGGCTTTCCTCCGCCCCGAAGTACTCCTCGAGGTGGCGCCCGAGAGCGTCCGCGGAACCCAAGTACGGCAAAACGTCAATGAATCGGAAGAGCTGCACCTTGAACGATTCGTTCTGCATACAGGCGTCAAGGACCTTTCCGGTCCAGGCCGCTTTGTTGAAGAGGGAAGGTCGCTCGCTCCCGATGAGGGCGAAGAACTCCCGACCGCGCGCCCGCACTGTTTCTTCAAGATGTTCGCGCATCACGATCGACGCCTCCTTGCCACCACCACCCGCTCCCCTTTTCCCCGCTCCATCTTCGCGTTGAAATATCGGACATGCGCCTGCGCCAGCGAGCGAGCCGCTTCCGTATCCCGCTTCCCGATCGCTTCCAGGATCCGGCAGAGATCCTGGTGGTTTCGCTCCATCAGGCGCCGGTCCCGCGACAGAAATTGCTCGAAATAGGGGTAGATGTTCTCGTAGATCGTCTGCGCCACCGACTCGAAGATCCGGTTTCGGGTCATCCGCGCCAGGTGCAGATGGAATCTGTTGTCCTCGGTTATGATGGCTTCCCAGTCGAAATCCGCGCTGGCCAGATGCCCTTCGATGACCCGAAGGAACGAATGCAGGATGGACAGGTCCTCGCGCGTCGCCATGCGGGCCGCCTGCGCCGCCACCAGCCCCTCCACGGCCTCCCGGAATTCCGCCAGCTCCCGCAGGCTGATCTTCTGGTAGCGCATCAAGAGGTCAAGGCTTTCGCTGACGAGCTTCGTATCCACGGAGCGAACGATCGCCCCGCCCCTGACCCCCGTCTTGATGGCGAGCAGCCCTTTCTGCTCCAGGGTGCGCAGGGCCTCCCGCAGGGTCCCCCGGCTGATTTGGAAGACCTCGCGGAGCTGGCGCTCAGCCGGCAGTTTCGCGCCTGTCTTCAGCCGGCCCTGGAGAATCGCCTCCTGGATCTGGTGCACGACATCCTCGAAGACCCGGCTCTGCTTGGATGGTCTGAACATCGCCCCTTCCATGAAAGGTCTCTTCAAAAGTTATTATAATGGTTTAACCATTACACCGCCTGCGAGTGCGAAGTCAAGAATGATCATAAAGACCTCCGAGGAGTAGGTGGAGCGGCGGTAGAATGAGGGCACCTGGGCGCAGCATGCCAAGGGCACGGAGCCGCGTCACATCCTTCGGGAGGCAGTCCGGTGGCACGAATCAAGGCTGCCGGGCTCCCCGGGCTGGGATGCCGGTGCGTCATGGCATTTACACATTTGTGTCGGCCCGAGGGCAATGTTTCGACGCAACCCGGAGAGGACATGACAGGATCTGCCATGCCTCCCCGCGCAAGGATGGACTCGAGGGAAGACCATTCAAAGGCTGCGCAGGTAACCGAAAAAGCGGTCTAATGTTTCCGGGTTGAGATTTTCGGCGGTGATGCTCTTCATCGTCGCCAGGAGAGTCCCATGCTCGCCCTTGAGCTGGTTGAACTCCGCACGGAAGAGCGCCAGAAGGGCTTGCTGCTTTTCGGGCGCAGAAAAGTAGGAGACGGCCTCCGCATGGTTGTCGGTCAGCAACCGTAGGCTTTCGTCCAACCGGGGCGCGTTGAAATCGGCGTGTTTGAGACCGCCCAGGGAGATGGTCCGCAACAGCATGCCGGACTTCGGCTCAACATGGAAGCGAAAGCCAGGCCCCGCCCCCCTCTGGAGAAACAATTTGGCTGTGGGGGGGTACACGATCGTCAGAATGCTGCGCCACGCCATATGGTCATCCGGATCGATCCAGGCCCTCTCCTCCACCCCGCCATGATCGCGCCGCATGTATGACCTGCCGATCTTGAACACTGCGCTTCCGCCCAGCTCCTTCGCCAGCCTCCTGGCAGTCTTGTAGCGACACGATTCGTACGCGTAATAGTAGGCCAGCACGAAAAGCAACAAGGCGGGGAAAATGAGGTAGGCGATCAGCATGTGTCATTTCCTCTTCGACAGCGGCCATGAAGGGCGGCGGGTCCGGCCGCCTGCCGCCTTCGCTGGCGCAACCGCTCCACAGTGGTGCAATCCGTCATCACAGAACCCCGGCAGGAACACCAGCAGGAGAGTCCTGTCCGTCAAAGGCTCTCCTGCCTGCGGCGTCGACTATGGGACGTTCGAGCGCCGGTGTTGCCCCCTCGTGCCGGTGCGGTGCGCACGCTACCATTGTCGAGCAAAAAGTCAAGGTTGCGCCGCGAGGCGCCTTCGGCTTGACCCCCTGCGTATGGGTCGAAGGAGGAGTACGAATCGAGGCGCCAACTCTCCCTTGACATCTCCAACAGCCCAGTGTATTCACACCCCCGGCTTGCCCCATCCCCCCCGACCGGTTCGGCTGGGATGCTCGGGCCTTGCTCGGTGCGCGGTGGCAATGACGTTCCCGACATGGAGGCTGACGCATGAGCATGATCGAGAGTCGTGATCCGGTACCGACGTGGCTGGCCGCCAAGATTCGGCGGGCGGAGTTCTTGGCCGCTCTCCTCGCGTGCGGTCCGGTTGCAGGCCGTCCTTCTGCTGCTCGCGGCCGTCGAGCTGTTATAGCGGCTCGGAGAGACGGAAAGCCCGTTCGTGCCGCTGTTCTGGAACGGGGTGTTTCTCGTCGTCCTGTATTTCCTCGGGAAGCCGCTCCTGCGGGCGGCTCACGTCCTGCTGCGCCCCGAAGCGTCCGACGAGGTCGCCTATCTTGCCGGTTCGGCTCCCTGGTGCCGACAGTGAGGCAGATCGAGAGAGAGCTGGAGCACTCGCCCCATGCCGCCGGGGCCGAGGCGGCACTCACCGACATCTGGCTGGTCGTTTCGCGCCGCAGCCGATTCGCCGTCCGGCGTCTGGACGACCTCGTGTGGGCATTCGTCCGGACGACGACCGCAAAACTCAACTGGAGTCAAAGCCGTCCAATTCCACGGAGTGTGGAATCTTGGCGTCATGGCGGTTCAAGGCTTTTTGCGGCTTAAGGGACATCGGCGAAAGGAGACGGGGATGACGACGCTGTTGACGGCGGAGGCGCTGGCGGAGCTGCGCCGGATGGATTCGCCCACGGTGGCCAACGCCATCGAGGCGTTCGGCGTGCGAGACGATACGGAGGGCTTCCTGGGAATGGATATCCCCTGCCTCACTCCCGAGTTCGGAGTCATGGTGGGGTATGCGGTGACGATCACCGCCGACAGCATGACGCCCGGCAAGGCGCGCGATCGCCGGGGCCTGGTCAGGGTGCTCGAGGCCGTCGCCGCCTCGCCCCAGCCGGCCGTCCTGGCGGTCCAGGACGTGGGAAGGCGGCGCACGCACGCCTGCTTCCTGGGCGACGTGATCGCGACCCTCACGCGGCGCCTGGGCGCCGTCGGGATCGTGACCGACGGCGGCGTGCGGGATCTGGACGGGGTGAAGCCGCTGGGCTTCCACGTCTTTGCGCCGGGACTGGTGGTGGCCCACGGCACGTTCAACTTCCTCGACGCCGGGGTGCCCGTGGAGCTGAGCGGGGTCCGCATCCGGCCCGGCGACCTTCTCCACGGCGACGCCAACGGGGTGGTGACCGTCCCCCTGGAGATCGCGGACAGGCTGTACGCGGAATGCCTGAAGGTGCGAGATCGCGAGACGGCCCTGAAGGACTATGCCGGCAGCCGCAAGTTCTCCCTGGAGGGCATACGGACCAGGCTGCTCGGGAAGTAGCAACGCGCACGCGGGACGCCCGGGGTTGCGCGGGGTGCACCCGCCGCCATCGGCCCCGAGACCGCCGGCCCTATGGCCTCCCGCCGGGGCCCTTCGGCGGCGGCGCGGCGGCGCCCATGGCCTGCCTGGCCTCGGCGATGAATCGCTCCGCCGTCTGGTAGTCCTGGCTCCCCGCCCCCACCGACCGCTGGAAGGCCTCCCAGGTCTTGATGGCGGCCGGATAATCCTTCTTCACGCGCTGGAGCAGGCTGGCCTTGTCCCACAGAGCGTCGATGTAGTCGAGCTGGATGGTTAAGGCCGCCTCGTATTGGCGCAGCGCCGCATCCGCCTGCCCCCGCCCCTGCATGATCTCCCCCAGGTAGTCGATGGCCTCCACGTTTTTGGGCTCGATGGCCAGCACCCGCTTGTAGAGGGCCTCCGCCTCGCCCGGCTGGTTCTGGGTCAAGTGGGCATGCGCGATAGCCATGAGCGCCTCCACGTCGCGCGGGTTCTGGAGCAGCCGCGTCTGCCACATGGCCGAGGGATCCGACGCCGGCCGCGCCGCGGAGGGCGGCGCGGCCGGCGGGGGGCTGGAGGGTCCGGTGAAGCGGTGGGCCAGGTAGCCGCCCGACACCCCGATGACCAGGGCGATCGCCACCAGCGCCACGACCGATGGAACCGTCAATTGCCCCGCCAGCAGGGAAGGCGCCCGCCGGACCGGCGCCTCGGGCTGCGGGGTCCTCTTCTCCCCTTGCTGCTTCTTCTTTCCCATCCCATCACCTCGGCCGCCGGAACCGCGAAGCGCCTGCAGCAGAATCCCCCTGCCGGCGCGGCCCGGACATCAGCGGAGAAGTCGCCGCTCGATCTGGAAGAACCAGTCCGGCGTCAGCGAGAACGCCAGCCGACTGAGCAGCGTGAAGTAGTCGGTCAAGAGCAGGATGCCCAGCAGGATCAGAACCACCCCGCTTCCCCGCGTCACGACGGGGAAGAAGTGCTTGAACCGGTCGAAGAAGGCCAGGAAGTGGCGGATGGCCAGCGCGCTGGCGAAGAAGGGAATGGCCAGCCCCAGCGAATATGCCCCCAGCATCAGGACTCCCGTGGAGGCCGTCTGGGCGACCGACGCCAGCGTCAGGATGGCGCCCAGGATGGGGCCGATGCAGGGGGTCCAGCCTGCGGCGAAGGTGATCCCCGTGGCCACCGCCCCCAGGTAGCCCGCCGGCCGTCCCGCCAGCTCCACCCGCCACTCCCGGGCCAGGACCGGGATGCGCAGCCAGCCGGCCACGTACAGTCCCATGAGGATGATGAAGATTCCGCCGACTTTCCGGATGACATCCTGGTACTGAAACAGGACCTGTCCCAGAACGGTGGCCCCGGCCCCCAGCGTGACGAAGACGGCGGAGAACCCCAGGATGAAGCAGGCGGAGTTCAACAGGATGGCCCGCCGCGTCCGCGGGTTGGCCACCGAGCCCTGGAGCTCTCCGAACGAAACGCCCGCGACGAACGAGATGTACGAGGGGAGCAGCGGCAGGACGCACGGAGAGAGGAAGGACAGGAGGCCCGCCCCCACCGCCACCAGAATGTTCAGCTGCGCCCCGGGCATGCCAGTCTCGTCCTCTTACCGCGCACCGTTCGCCAGGAGCTGGGAGAAGTAGCGCCGGGCCGGCGGACTGTCCCAATCCCGCGCGCCATAGGCCCACCACAGGATCCGTCCGTTCCGCCCGATCAGGAAGGTCACCGGGATCCCGCGCAGCCCGTAGTGGTAGGCCGCGGTCCCGTCTCCATCCAGCAGGGTGGGGAAGGTCAGCTTCAGCTCCCGAATGAAGACCGCCACCACCTCGCGCCCCTCCTGCATGTCCACGGCCAGCACCATCAGACCCTTGTCGCGGTAGGCTCCGTAGAGCTGCTCCATGGCCGGCATCTCCTCCCGGCAGGGTCCACACCAGGTTGCGAAGAAGTTGAGGAGGACCACCTTCCCCCGCAGGTCCCTGAGGCTCATTCGCTTCCCGCCCAGGTCCGGCAGGCTGAAGTTGGGTGCGTCGACCCGCTCGGTGGGGGCCTGGAGCACGAACTCCTCTAGGAAGTCGGCGGAGCCGGCCGCGGCCGCCGCGCCGGGCAGGAGCAGCCACGCCAGGCACATGACCAGCCATGATCGAGCGAGACCCCGAAACAGCGGACAAGCGGGCAGCGTCGCCATCGGAATTCAGTCGGCTCCCTTACTCTTTGATCTGCGCCTTCGCCAAATCGGCCACGGCCGACACGACAATCCGGTCGGGATGCAGGTACTGCTGCGCCACCCGCTGGATGTCCGCGGCGGTCACGGCGTTGATGAAGTCCGCATAGCGGTCCAGATAGTCCGGACCCAGTCCGTAGAACTCCACGAAGGCCAGCCAGCGGCTGATCTTGCCGTTGGTATCCAGCCGCAGGGGGAAGCTGCCCGTGAGGTACGCCTTGGCGTCCGCCAGCTCGGTCGCGCCCACGGGCTGGTCGCGCATGCGGCGCATCTCCTGGAGCACCGCGTCCACCGCCTCGCGGGCGGCCGCGTTCCTGGTCTGCAACGAGACGCTGAAATCCCCGGCGTACTTCCCGGCGTCGAGGACGCTCCGCACGGAGTAGGCCCAGCCCTTCTCCTGGCGGATCTTCTCTACCAGCCGCGAGGAAAAGCCGCCGCCCAGGATGTAGTTCATGACCTGGAGGGGATAGTAGTCCGGATCCTCCCGCCGCACCCCCAGGTGGCCCAGGGTGATGTTGGCCTGGGTGACGTCGCGCTGGATGGTCCGCACCACCGACGCCGTCAGCGGCGCGGGCGCGGGCGGCACGGGGATCTCGACGTTCCCCCTCTGCCAGCTCCCCAGGCGCGCCTCCAGCCGGCGGCGGAGATCCGGCAGGCGCACATCCCCCACAACCGCCAGGATGGCGTGGTCGGGCCGATAGTAGGCCTGGTGGAAGCGCACCAGATCGTCCCGGGTAATGGTCGGAACGGAGGTCTGGCTTCCCTCCACCGGTCTTCCGTAGGGACTGGCCCCATACACTAGGGCGGCGAATGTCTCGGCCGACACGGTGCCCGGATTGTCGCGCTTGCGCCGGATCCCGGCCAGGACCTCCGCGGCCGTGCGGGCGATCTCGCCAGGACCGAAGGCGGGATGCTGCAGGACGTCGGCCAAGAGGTCCAGCCCCCGGTCCAGATCCTTGCTGAGGATCGACAGCGAGATCTGGGTGAGGTCGTGCCCTGCATCCACCGAGAGGGCTCCCCCCACGAAGTCGATGGCGTCCTTGATCTCTATAGCGGAACGGGCGGCCGTCCCCTGCATCAGAAGCTTGGCGGTCAGGTTGGCCACGCCGGGCTTCTCGACCGGGTCCAAGATGGACCCGGCCTGGATCAACACGGTGACCGTGACGATCGGCACCGCCGGCTTCTCCGCGACCAGGACGACCAGGCCGTTGGGCAGGACCTCGCGCGTCCCGAGCGGGGCAGCCGGAGCGGGGACGGCCAGCAGGCACAGGACCACGGCCGGCAGCAGCCGGCGGAGCACGCGCAGCGGCCTCATCGGACGTCCTCTTTCATCGAGCCCCGGGGGGCGGATGGCCCCCGTGTGGTCGGCACCAGGATGGCGACCGTCCGGTTATCCGGGACGAGGTACTGCGCGGCCACCCGTTGGACTTCCGCCGCGGTCACCGCGCGGATCCCTTCCAGGTAGCCGTCCAGCAGCCGCCAGCTCGCCACCGACTCGTACGTTCCCAGCAGGCCGGCCAGGCGGTGCACCGAGTCCTGAGCGAAGATGAATTCCGCCTCGATCTGATTCTTCGCCTTGGCCAGCTCGCGCTCCGAGATCGGCTCGCGCTGCACGCACTCGATCTCGGCGAACAGGGCCCGCTCCAGGTCTTCCATCGACTTCCCGGGCAACGGGGCGGCGCTCAGACTGAAGAGGTAGGGATCCACGGACAGGCCGGAGTAGCTCGCGGACGCGGCGGAGGCCAATTGCTGCTCGTACACCAGGCGCTGGGGCAGGCGGGCGCTCTCGCCCCCCGCCAGGACATACCCCAGGACCTCCAGGGGAAAACTGTCCGGGTGGGTGATGGTGGGGGTGTGGTAGGCCGCGGAGAACAGGGGCAGCTCGGCCTCCTTCCTGACCGCGACGCGCCGCTCGCCCTGCTGGAGGGGCTCTACCGTCACCACCTTGGGGGGGTCGGGGCCCCGCGGGATCGAGCCGAAGAGCGCCTGGATCTCGGCCAGGACGGCGTCCCTCCGGATGTCGCCGGCCACGATCAGCACGGCGTTGTTCGGCATATAATACCGCTGGTGGAAGCGCCGCAGGTCCTGGATGGTGTAGGCCTGGATGTCGCTCTCCCAGCCGATCACCGGCCAGCGGTACGGGTGCGCCAGGAATGCGGTCGCCCGCATGACCTCGCCCAGGACGCCGGCGGGCTGATCGTCGATCCGGAGGCGCCGCTCTTCCAGGACCACTTGGCGCTCCGGCAAGAACTCCTTCTCGTCCAGAGAGAGATGGGCCATCCGGTCCGCCTCCAGCTCCAGGGCCAGGTTCACCCGGTCGGCGGCAAAATCGATGTAGTAGGCGGTGTAGTTGGCCGTGGTGTAGGCGTTGTCCTGCCCCCCGTTCCGCTGGACGAGCCGGTCGAATTCCCTGGGGCCGATGCCGGGTGTGCCCTTGAAGAACATGTGCTCGAGCATGTGGGTGAGGCCGGTCTTACCGGTCTCCTCGTTGCGGGACCCCACCTTGTAGTAGACCTGGACGCTCACCACCGGCGCCTTGTGCTCCTCCACCAGGAGGGCGGTGAGGCCGTTGGCGAGCGTGGTCTCGGAGATCCGGTCGGACAGGCTGGCCGCCCCAGCCGATCCGGCGAGCCGCAGCAGGAGCGCGCCCACGAGCAGGAGGGCGGCCGGGCCCGCCGGCCGCCCGAACGACCGACGAACAACCCGCAGGTCCGCCCCCGCTCGCGGAGGGACCGGCTGAACTCCCATTCCTTTCACTCCTTCGGGGTGAACGCGTCCCCGGGGGATCGAACGCGGATCAGGGGAGGGCTGGCCGTGGAGAGGGCCGGCGCGATCTGCCGCGTTCCCCGGAATCCTCTCCGGAAAACGGGTCAAGGGAGGTCGGGGCGGACCCGATCGCCGACCCGAATCCGCTCCCGGTCGGTGTAGCCGTCCGGCACCTCGAGCACCAGGTCCGCCGTGGCCGTGTAGGTCAGCACCGGACCGGCCGGCAATAGCGGTGGGGCGTGTTTCTCGATGTGGACGATGCGACCCTGCCGGACCCACAGAATGTCCAGGGGGAATCGCATATCCTTCATCCAGATGGTGACCGGCTGCGGCTGCTCGTAGGGGAAGGCCATCCCCCAGCCCGGCCGCAAACCGGGCCGGCCGCTCAGTCCGCGGGCCTTCTCCTCCATCGTCCGGCACACCTCGACCGTCAGGTGGACCCGGCCGCCGATGGTCACCCGTCCCTTCGGCAGGGGCGGGTTCACTTCCACCGCCGCGGCCGGGAGCAGACAGGCCAGCACCAGCAGCAGGACGCTGCCGCTCGCGGTGAGAACGGCCCGGCGCGCTGTCTCCATCATCCCTCCGGCAGGTCGCCCAGCCGGACGACGATGCTGAGTGGCTTGCCGTCCCGCACCACATCCACCCGCACCTCGTCCCCGGGCTTCTTCTTGTCGTCCAGGACGGCGGTGAGATCGTCCACGGAGGCGATCTTCTCTCCGTCCACCGCCTGGATGATGTCTCCGCCGACGTTGACCAGGAAGTTGCCCACTCGGATGCGTCGCTGCGCCCCGCGCAGGCCGGCCTGAGCCGCCGGTCCGCCGGGCGCCACCTGGGCCACCAGCACCCCCTGATTTACCGGCAGGTTCAGCGCCCGCGCCACTTCGGGGGTGATGTCCATCCCGCTGACCCCCAGCCAGGCGTGGCTGGCCCGGCCGCGGGCGATCAGCTCGGGCAGCAGCTTCTTGGCCGTGTTCACCGGGATGGCAAAGCCGATCCCCACCGAGCCGCCGCTGGGCGTGAAAATGGCCGCGTTGATTCCAATGACCTCACCCCGCGAGTTCAGGAGCGGCCCTCCGGAATTGCCCGGATTGATGGCGGCGTCCGTCTGGATCACGTTGCGGATCTGCCGACCCGTGTCCGATTTCAGGCTGCGCCCCAGGGCGCTGACGACGCCGCGCGTGATCGTGCGGTCCAGCCCGAACGGATTGCCGATGGCGATCGCCATCTGCCCGATCTGCACCTGGCGCGAGTCCCCCAGCTTGAGCGGCGTCAGCTTCTCCTTGGGGGCGTGGATGCGGATGACGGCCAGGTCGCTGTTGGGATCGCGTCCGACGAGCTGCGCCGGAACCGTGCTCTTGTCCGCCAGCGTGACCTCCAACCGCTCGGCGTTCTCCACGACGTGATTGTTGGTGAGGATATAGCCCCGATCGTCGACGATGAATCCCGATCCGGTCCCCCGTTCGGGAACCACCTGGAAGAAGAAATCCTGGCTCAGGACGGTGCTGGTGATGTGGACGACGCCGGGACTCGCTGCACGGTACACCCCGATGACGACCTCTTCTTCCGGGGTGAGCTCCCCGGCGCCGCGGGCCAGCGCCTCGCCGGCGAATGCCGGGGCGATCAGAAATACGATCAACAGCAGGACCCACGGCGCATTCAGCCGCACTCTGGCACGGAGCGGCGACAGAGCTGGATGCATCATGTGCTCACTCTCCGAATCGTGACTGCAGGCCGAGCCTTCGGGCAGTCGCCCGGCGGGGCTCGGGGAGACAGGGCGCTCCGGACGCATCATAGCGGCCAGGGGCATGCGAACTTCGCCCGCGGCACCGGAAGAATAGCGGAGCTATCGATCAAAGGCAAGCGCCACCTGCCTCGAGAATTCCGGCCCGTGTTGCCCACCGGGAGACGGGATCGTACAATGGGGAAGCTGCCCCACCGCGGGACCGTCCGCATGCCCCACCGGAGGAGCGGGAATGGCGTTGACGCGGAAATATCCATGGTACGGCTGGACGGGCGTGGGCATTCTCGTCGCCGGAGAGACGGGGCTGGTCCTGGGAGCCCTGGCGATCCGGGTCGCATTCTATTTCATCGCCTGGTGGTCCTACATTCTCCTGGTGGACGCCTGGGTATGGAAGCGGCGCGGCTGGTCCCTGCTGCGAGACCGGCCGCGGGAGTTTTTGGTCCTGGCCTTCTGGTCCGTGCCCGTCTGGAACCTGTTCGAGGCCATCAACTTCCGCCTGCAGAACTGGTTCTATGTCAACGTACCGGCGGGATTCCCGGATGGATTCCTCCCCAGCTGCCTGGCGTACGCCACCGTCCTGCCGGGCTTGTTCGAGACCTACGACCTCCTGCGGGTCTGGCAAGTCGCCGAGGGGCTGCGCATGCGGCCCTGGCGCATTCGTCCCCGCGGCCTGGTGCTGTGCGCCGCGCTGGGGGCGAGCATGCTGGCCGCGCCGCTCGCGTGGCCGCGGTACACGTTCCCCCTGGTGTGGGGATTTGCGGCGTTCCTGGTGGATCCCCTCTGCTACTGGGCCGCTCCATCGCGCCCGGTCTCCCTGCTCTCCCAGTTCGAGCACGGAGACCCCCGCCCGTTCCTCCGCCTGCTCCTGGCCGGGCTGATCTGCGGCGGCTTGTGGGAGTTCTGGAACTATTGGGCGGTCACCAAGTGGATATACACCGTGCCCTTCGTCGGGGACTGGAAGTGGTTCGAGATGCCCATCCTGGGCTTCCTGGGATTTCCCCCCTTCACAATCGAATCCTATGTCCTGATGAATGGACTGAACCTGATGCGGCGGGGACGCGGATGGGAGGAGCCGAGCCGGACCGGACCCGGCGCCCGCCGATCTCTGGCGGGAGCGGCCATCGTCCTGGCCATGGTCTTCAACCTGGCGGTGTACGCGGGAATCGATCGCTGGACGGTGCAGAGCTACCTGCCTGTCTTGGCCGAGATGACCGGCGTGCCGACCGACCTCGCCCTGCGGCTGCAGCAGGCCGGCGTCTCTTATCCTGAGACCCTCCTCCGCCGCACCCGGACGGCGGAGGCGCTCGCCGAGCTGGCCCGTCAATCCGGCGTGCCGGAGGCGACGCTCGAATGGCTTCGCCGGGCCGCCCGGCTGGTAGATCTGAAGGGTCTCGGCGCCGCTCACTTCAACGAGCTCCAGCGCCTCGGGATCAGTCGGGTCTCCGCCCTGGCCCACCAGGACCCCGACGAGCTAACCCGCCGCTGGCGGCAGCTGGCCGTGTCCAGGCCGCCCACGCGTTCCCAGGTGCGGGTCTGGATCCGCGCGGCCCGGCAGGAGACGGCCGGCACAGGCGGCTGACGGGCGCGCTTCACCCCGCGTCCGGTGTCACGGTCAGGCGAATCCGGCCGATGAGCTGGCCGGCCGCCGTGAGGACATCCACAGACCACTGACCGGCCGGGTCATCCCCCAGATCGGTCTTGCGCGAGTAGGTCCGAAACCCGCCCGGACGCCCTCCTCGGAGGGCGGACAGCACGACCCGCCCGACCACCACCCCATCCTTCCGCCACACGTGCACAATAGGTTGGCGCAGACCGGCCGGCGCCGCTACGGCGCTGAAGGCCGTCAGGCTCCCCCACCGGCGCAACTCGTCGACCGGCAGCCGGGAAACCGGGTCCACGGGCTCCAACCGGTCCACCGCCTGGGCGAACGTCCCGCGAGTAAGCTGGAGCGGCACCGGCGGAATCCAGGCCTGGAGCAGCCAGACCACGGCGACCGCCACGGCGCCCGCTCCCCCGGCGACCGCCACGGCGCTCCACCAAGAGGAGGCGAGGGTCCGCCGGAACACGGGCGCCAGGGCCACGGGACTGGCGAAGGCGCTGAGGACCAGCGTCCAGCCCCGCGGCACACCGATCAGGGGGAAGGCCACGTTGAGCGACGCGAAGAGGACCAGGGCGAAAAGGGCCAGCTCGGTGCCGCGGAAGCGGCGGCTCACCGCGCGGTACCAGGGATCCATGGTGGCCAGGACCGCCGCCCCTCCCAGGAGAGCTAAACAGGAGACGTTGGCCGAGGTCAGGGTGGTGCTGGCATAGTAGATCGGCAGGAGGAACAGGAGCAGGCCGTGGAGCAGGGTCTGCACCGTGTACTCCAGTACGAAACTCACAACCCGACGACCCCGCGAGGCCAGCGCCTGCCGGGCCTCCGTGAAAACAACCCCCGCCAGCCAGGCCAGCAGGAGATAGCCGATGAACAGGGGGAAATACTGCAGCCCGCGGCGGAAGATGAACAGGGTTGCCAACCCCAGGAGGAGCGAACCGATCGAGATTCCCCAGCGCTCCAGCCAGCGCAGCCAGCGATGTCGCGCCTTCCAGGCGGCCCAAGTCGCCTCGAGCCGGCCGGCCCAGCCCGCCTCGCGCCGGTGCCGCTCTCCCGTGTGCTGGTCGTGCGCCAACGGGACACTCCTGCCACAGCGAATGCCGGCCCGCTTCCATCCCAAGAAATTGCGCGGGGACCCCTTGACGGGAGGGAGGGTGGGGCCTATCTTCAGAGTAGCCGCAGGGATCGGCAGAGCAGCCTTCTCGCCATGGGGTGCGAGACCGTCCCCCGGGTCGCCCGGAGGAGCGAGACCTCAGGCGCCGGACGCAGTCCCGCACAGGGGCTGCCAGGACTGGCGTCGGCGAACCGGCGGGTGATGCTGCACGGCTCACGCCGATCGCCTGCGGCGTCCTTGTTTTCCCGTCCTTCCGGACCTGCCCGGCACCCTCCCGACGCGATCAACGGGCCGTCCGCACGGCGGGACCCCCGCCCGGGATCAAGCCAACGTCGCACCCAAGGCAGTAAAGCAGTCACGCCGCGCCCATCGCCTGCGGCACAGCGATCACTGGCGGGGAAACTCGCGATCCAAGATCTCAGCGATGAATCGCTCGATGGAAACCGGGTAGAACTTCACATCCGGCGACAGAATCACCCCGGTGTCCAGAATCTCCCTCTGCATGAGCTCGTCTAGGGCTCGATCGATGTGGGCGTGTGGGTCCTGGTCCACCTTCACGATGCGGAGGTCTTCGCTCTCCAAACGGACGTTCTGCCGGATGGCGTACAGGAAGCTGAATACCCGCCCGACCAGGGTCCGATCCATCAGGTCGGGATCGTCAAAGAGCTCTTCGTACTTCTGCCCCAAGTGACGGGGCGAGATGACCAGGCGGGGCGAGACGCGGATCTTCCCCCGAATTTCCACCGCTCCCTGGCTGCGCTCTTCGTCGGGGCCGACCAGGACGTAGGGAAGCACGTGATAGCCGGCCAGGATGCCGGTGATTGGCCTGCGCAGGATCTGCGTCTCCTCGAAGACGTGCCGCAGATATTCCGGGTCGGAATGGGAATCACCGAACGCCATGGTGTCTCTTTCGGCCGCGTGCCGCGACGGGGGTGGGCCCCACGCCGTCTCGACTGTACGCCTCTACCCCGTCTCGGCCGCGCTCCGCCCCCGCCCGGAGCATGCCCGCGCGCCGAAGTGGCCTCACGATACCTGGAGAATCGATCCGGGTCAACTCCACCGCCGAGGCGGGAGAACAGGCGCCCGCTTGGTCCCTCGCACAGCCCGGTTCACAGCACCGCAATCACGAGAAGGCCAGCCGCTGAAACCGCGCGCCGGACCCCGGGGGAGCCCAGCCCCGGTCGATGCCCGAGCGCTCGGTCCGGTGAGTTCACGGGCCCCTTCGTGAATTCTCCGGACTAGAGCCCCAGCGCGGCCACCGCCCGCGTAAAATGGTCCGGCCGGATATAGAGTATGTAGCCGAAGCCCCCCCGCCCGTCGGCGACCCCCGCCGAGGCGTAGACATTGACCTCGGCTTCGAAGAGCTTCATGTGAATCCCCGCCAGGGCACCCAGCTCGTCGTCTCCCTGAACCAGGAGCGCCGGATGGGGTCCGTCCAGGACGAGTCCCGCTTTCCGGCATGTCTCTTGGGTCCGCGCCGCGTCCTGCGGAAAAATGGCGAGCTGGGTGTGCATCGGCCCGACGGGGACCGCCGCAAACGCCAGCAGGTTGATGCCCAGGTCGGCAAGACGGGACAGCAGCTTGTAGGCCTCTCCGGGCTCGTCCCTCACCGTCGTGTAGAAGTACTCGGCCCGGCAAACGCTGTGTGCCATTCTCTTCCCTCCCGGGCGCGCTGGGCGGTCGGGTTTTTCGGTGGCGCGGCGCCTGAGCCACGCTAGCCCTGCTCCGCGCCGCCTGTCAAGCGGAAAGGAACCCCGGTCCCGGCCGCCCGTCCCGCCTTCTGCTTCCCATCTCGTCCCGTTCTGGTACAATGTCGGCAGGAACCTCCGCACCGCGTTCGCCATCTCCGGCGGTGCACCCCCCGACGAGGATTCCTCCATGGCCGCATTTCTGGGCAGCCAGCCATCCGACCCCTCCGACCGGCCGCCGCCAAACCTGTCGGCGGAGCGCCTGCGCATCGACGAGTACGAGGGGCAGCGGGCCTTGCTGGCCGACGGGGTGATTTTGTCGGTGGATGTCGAAGGCGGGAAACCGCCGGTGGGCTACTGGGCGGCGGCACACTGGCCCAACTGCTCAACCAGCGGGCCCCCGGCGTCCAGATCGTCGGGGTGGACCTGGACGCCGAGATCGTGGCCTTCGGGCGGCGGCACTTCAACGTCGGGATGCCCAACCTCGAGGTGGTGATCGGGGACGCGTTCGAGTTCGTGGCCGGCTGCACGCGCCGCTTCGACTTCATCGCCGTGGATCTCTTCGTCGGTCACACCTTTCACCGGGGTGTCCTGGCGAAGCCTTTCCTCCGTAGGCTGCGGTCCCTGGCCGCTCCCGGAGGGGAGATCGCCATCAACCTGTTCAAAGACCGCCGCAGTCAGGTCCACGTCCACCGCATCCAGCGCATCCTACCGGTCCGCGCCGTGCAACACCTGCCGCGCAACGTGGTGGTGCACTGCACGGCTCTTCCAGCGGGGGCGGCTTCGGCCTGAGCGGAGCATGCCTCTGCTCTCTCGGAAAGAAATAGCCGAGTATCCTCTCGACCATTCTACGATCGGCAAGCATTTCCACATCATGATCGTGGCTCTGATGGTCGGCGCCGGCTGGGAAGGGAATCCGATCGCCAAGTACATCGCCCTGGGGGGCCCGGCCATGGTCGGGTTCGGGTCGGTCGTGATGACCTACGGCTACATCGCCTCCAAGCTCCGCAATGGAGGCCACCAGGAGCGGGAGCGGCAGCCGGCACGCTAAAGCTCTGATACGTCCGACGAAATATCCCGCTGCCGATCTCGCTGACCTTGCTCCCTGCGCTTTGCTCCCTCACTCCCTCTGCGGGGGCCTGTCGGACGCTCAATACAAGAAATCCCGGATATCGTAAACAGCCACCTTGGGCCGCCCTCCCGGCCCGACGGCCACGCCGGCTCTCAAGCGCTCGAGTTGGCTCGCCACCTCCGCCTCGCCCAGCGGGCGGATACCCGCCGCCTGTTCCAGCTGGCGGTACGGCGAACCGGCCTCCGCCACCAGGGGCGACAAGTAGAGGATATCCTGCGCCCCCAGGCCCATCTCGTTCACAACCTCCCGGGTGTCGGCAAGGTGCCGCTCTGAAAACTGCCGGCCCCCGATGCCCAGCAGGACGATGACTCCCACGGCCACACCCGCCGCCCGGAGCGCCCGAACCAGCGCCACGGCGTCCGCCGCGGTGGCCGGCTTGCCCAGGAAGCGCAATAGCGCGTCGCACCCGCTCTCCAGCCCGAGATAGACACGCCGCAGGCCCCGTTCCGTCAGAGTGCGGAAGTGAGCCGACGATTTGGGTGCGCCGCTGAAGGCGTCCACGAACGAGTAGACACCCCCTCGCCCTTCGGCAACACCCCGGAAAAGCTCTGCCCGCAGGAGATCCAGCACCTCCACGAGACGCGCGGGGGGCAGGACCAGGGCGTTGGCGTCGGCCAGGAAGACGCGCTGCCGATGGCGCAGCCCCTCGCCGAAGAACTCCCGCACTGCGACGAGATGCGCCAGGAGCTCCTCGGACGTTCTTGACGCGGAACGGGCGATCCTGATAGAACCGGCAGAAGCTGCAGTGATTGTAGGAGCATCCCTCCGTGACCTGGATCACCACCGCCCCGTACTGGTCGGGCGGAAGGATGGGGACGGGCAGATAGACCGAGCGAAAGCGGATCGCGTCCGCCTTCAGGGCCTCCGGCGTCCACGCCAGCACATCATCCAGACGGCGCCGGAGCAGGTCGGCGCCGGCGTCCGGGACGGCCCGCGGAGCGGCCGCGACGCCCGCCCGAACGGCCGCCACCTCGCGAAGGGCATCCCGGACCAAGGCCTCGGCCTCGGCCGCACCCAGCTCGCACCGGGCGTGGCTCCACGGGTAGGCGCCCGCCTTCCGTCGAGCCACGAAGCGGTTGTCCAGGCCGCGCCGGATCGATCGGCCCGCCCAGAAGGCCCGGACCAGCCGTCCGGCCCGGTCGAAGGAGAGGCTCCGCGCGTCGTCCAGGCCCAGGGTGGTCGAGCCGTCCCGCAGGGCTGCCGTCACCAGGCGCCCGGATGGAATCCGGAACGGGGCCAGGCCGATCTGCCATTGGGCGCGCCGCGCCTCCGCCATCCCCGGCTGCCTCATCCCACACGCGGACGGAAGCGCCGCAGGCGGAGAGAGTTACTGACGACCGACACCGAGGAGACCGCCATGGCCGCGGAGGCCAGCATGGGATTCAAGAGCAGCCCCAGCACCGGATACAGCACCCCGGCGGCAATCGGGATCCCGATCATGTTGTAGATGAAGGCCCAAAACAGGTTCTGCTTGATCGTGCGCATGGTGCGCTGGCTCAGCTGGATGGCCGTCACCACGCCGGTGAGATCCCCCCGGATCAGCGTGATGTCCGAAGCCTCCATGGCCACGTCCGTCCCCGTGCCGATGGCGATCCCCACATCCGCCTGGGCCAGGGCGGGGGCGTCATTGATGCCGTCCCCGACCATCGCCACCACCCTGCCCTCGGCCTGGAGCTTCTTCACCTCCTGTGCTTTCTGGTCGGGCAAGACCTCGGCCAGCACGCGGCCGATCCCCGCCGTCTTGGCGATGGCCTCGGCCGTCCGCCGGTTGTCCCCCGTGAGCATGACCACCTCGATCCCCAGCCGGTGCAGGGCCTGCACGGCCTCCACCGAGTGCTCCTTGAGGGTGTCGGCCACCGCAATGACGCCGGCGGCTTGGCTGCTCACGGCCACAAACATGGGAGTCTTGCCTTCGGCGGCGAGCTTGTCCGCGCTCGCCCGGAGGTCGCCCGGCTCGACTCCCGACTCCTGCATGAACGTGAGGTTTCCCAGCAGGACCGGCCTCGCGTCCACCCTGCCGCGGACCCCCCGACCGGGGACCGCCTCGAATCCTTCGACGGCGCTCAGGGCCAGGCCGTCCGCCTTCGCCCGGTCCACGATGGCCTCCCCCAGGGGATGCTCGGAGGCCCGCTCCAGCGAGGCGGCCAGCCGCAAGAGGTCTTGCGCTTGGCTGATGGCTGATGGCTGATGGCTGAGAACGTCTGTCACCTCCGGCTTGCCCTTGGTGAGCGTCCCCGTCTTGTCCAAGACGATGGTCCGGATTCGGTGGGCCGTCTCCAGGCTCTCGCCGCTCCGGATCAGGATGCCGTGCTCGGCCCCCCGGCCCGTCCCGACCATTATGGCCGTCGGCGTTGCGAGTCCCAGGGCGCAGGGGCAGGCGATGATCAGGACAGCCACGAAGTTCAGCAGGCCAAAGACGAACGACGGGGCGGGACCGAAGACCCACCAGGCCGCGAAAGTGAGGAGCGCGATGCCGATGACCGTCGGCACGAAGATGCTGGCCACGTAATCGGCCAGCCGCTGGATGGGGGCCTTGGATCCCTGCGCCTCCTCCACCAGACGGACGATCTGCGCCAGAACCGTATCCTTCCCCACCTTGGTGGCTTCGAACCGGAACGTCCCGGTCTTGTTGAGGGTGGCGCCGATGACCTGGTCCCCTGCCCGCTTCTCCACGGGCAGGCTCTCGCCGGTCAGCATGGACTCGTCCACGGCGGAGGCCCCCTCGCGAACGATCCCGTCCACAGGGACCTTCTCGCCGGGCCGCACGATCACCAGGTCGCCCGACCGCACTTCGTCCACGGGGATGTCCTGCTCCTCCCCATCGCGCACGACCCGGGCCGTCTTGGCGCGCAGTCCCATCAGCCGCCTGATCGCCTCGCTGGTTCGCCCTTTGGCGATGGCTTCCAGGAAGCGGCCCAGCAGGATCAGCGTCACGATCACCGCCGCCGTGTCATAGTAGACCGCCGGCGCGATGCCCAGACCGCGGAAGACCTGCGGGGCCACCGTCATGGCCACGCTGTACAGGAAGGCCGCCGAGGTGCCCACGGCAATCAGCGTGTTCATGTCGGAGGTCCGGTGCTTGAGGGCCGCCCAGAAGCCCCGGTAGAACTGGGCCCCGGCCCAGAACTGCACCGGGATCGTCAGGGCCAGGAGCACCCAGAAGTTCTGGAGAGCGTGCGGCGCCCAGGGAAACCACTCCGACATACTCCCCAGGACGATCGGCACCGTGAGGACGATCCCGGCAACCAGCTTTCGCCTGAGCGTCCGGATCTCCCGTTCGCGGGCCGCCCGCTCGAACGTCCGGGGCGGCGGCCCCCGCACCGGCCTCCAGGGGGTCGTACCCGGCATCCCGGATGGCCCGCCGCAGGTCCGGCAGCGCGACGGCCGCGGGCGAATACTCCACCGTGGCGGCGTTGGTGGCGAAGTTCACCGACGCCGAGACCACTCCCGGCGTCTGCCGCAGCGCTTTCTCGATGGCGGCCACGCAGGACGCACAGGAGATCCCGCCGATCGGGATCGTCACCTTCTCGACCAGCGGCGCGTACCCCGCGTCGGCGATGGCCTTCACCAACGCCGCCGGTTGCGCCGCCCCCGGATCGTACTGGACGCTCCCTCGCTCGGCCGCCAAGTTGACCACGGCCGTCCGCACCCCGGGGACGGCCGCCAGGGCCTCTTCGACCGCCGAGACGCAGGAGGCACAATGCATTCCCCGAATGCCGATGTCCAGGCGGGCGGCCCCCCGTGGCGCGGGCGGCCGCTCGGAGGCCGAACCCGCGTTTTCCGCGGTCGCCGGGAGAGCGGTCGGATTGCCGCCGTCACCTTCCAGGTAGCGCGCCGGATCCGCCTCGAACTCCTCCTTGCACCTCGTCGCGCAGAAATACACCGTCCGACCGTCGCGACGGCTGGTGGCCGCGGCGGCGGCCTCTTCGATCATCATGCCGCAAACCGGATCACGAACCATATCCGTCCGCCTCACTCATTTCCGTCGCTCTCCGCGTCCGGGCCGCCCCGGCTGAACCCCATCCGATGCCGCACCCAGGTGCCGGCCTTCGCCTCGATCCGCTGGACAACGTCCCGCAGCAGGCCCGCGTACGACTCCTCGCCCAAGAGGATGCTCACGTACTCCAGAAGAGAGCCGGGCATCCTGGACAGCAGTCGATGCCACCAGCGGGGCATGCGGTGGAAGAGCGCAGCCAGCCTCGAGGCGGCGCGCAGATCCGGCCAGATCGCCTCGGCGACCGCCCGCTCGTAGCGAGCGGCCGTGTCGGCCGCGTCGCGGGCGTGGAGAACCGCCTCGGCCGCGAAACGCCCGCTGCGGATTGCGGAGTAAATGCCTTCTCCCAAAAACGGATCGGCCAGGTGGGCGGCATCCCCGACCAGCAGGACGCCGCGGGCTGCGCAGAGAACCGGCTCCCCCCGGGGGGCTGCAACCGGGGCAGCCAGGCAATCGGTGCCGGGGATCACCGGGTACGCGGCGCAGCCGGTGAGAAAGGCGTCCAGCGCCTCGCGCAGACCGCGCCCGCGCCGATAGTCGAGCATCACCCCCACGTTCACGCGGTCTCCTTTGGGAAAGGCCCATGCGTACCCCCGCGGATACCGCCCCACATCCACCAGGACAGTGGCGCGGGACGTGTCGTCCCCGTTCCAGGGCACCTCCGATTCCAAGCCGATATAGGCCGGCGGCGGCCGGCGGGGAAGTAGCTGGGCCGCCACCAGGCTGTTGGCGCCGTCGGCCCCGATCAGCATCCGGGTCCGCAAGACCTCGTCCCCCGTGCGCACGAGGAGCGCGGATCCTTCGCGCCCGACGGCGCGGACCGCTCGACTCTCCCGCACCTGGGCGCCGGCCTCCTCGGCCAGACCGCGCAGCCAAGCATCAAACTCCTCGCGACGAACCATGTAGCCCATGGGAACGCGCGATGTGACCTCGAAGGGCTGTCGGGACAGATAGGTAAAGACGCCACGCCGGATCGTCGCGCGACAGTAGGGCTCGATCCCGGGCGGCAGGAGCCGCAGCACGCGGGGGGACAGGGCTCCGCCGCACGCCTTGGGCCGGGGAAAGGCGGCCCGGTCCAGCAGGCAGACACGGGCCCCCGCCTCGGCCAGCACCCGAGCCGCCGTGGACCCGCCCGGCCCCGCCCCGACCACCACCACATCGAAATCGGCCATCGTCTCCGTCCCGCGCCCGCAGCGCTTTGCCGCCGATCCGGGCTGAACCGCCGGGCCCGCTCAGCGAGAGCCGAAGCCGCCGTAGCGAGAGAACACGTCGATCAGCTCCTCGATCTTCTTGGCCCGTGCCCGCTCCGTGCCCGCCTTCATGCTGTCCATCACGCAACTCTCAATGTGCCGGGCCATCAGGATCTTGGAGACCTGCTCCAGCGCCCCCTGGATGGCCGAAATCTGCAGCATGATGTCCACGCAATACTTGCTCTCCTCCAGCATGCGCTGGATCCCTTGCACCTGGCCTTCGATTCGCCGAAGGCGAACCAACGCCCGCTCTTTTGTCTCCGGATCGACCATGGGCCTGGCTCCTTTTGTACAATACCCCCGTATGGTATATATAACATTCTTGGTCCGGCCTGTCAAAAGCCGGACAGGCGGTTCTGCCCGCCCCCCCCGCAGCGGCCCGCAGCCGCTCGGGGGGCGACGCCGGCAGGAGAGGCTGTAGCCGCGGCAGCGGATGTGGTATACAGGGACGGCCGGCCGCGCCCCAGGGCAAGGGGACCGCGCCGCCCCGGTCCGCGCGGCGCGGCCGGGGCCATTTGCTTTGGCTGGCGTGCGCCGAGGAGGACTGCACCATGGAGCCCAGGCAGCACCTGCCACCTCCCGGAGAGGGCGGGACACCCATCCCCGACGTGGCCGACGGAAAGCCGGCCATGCGGATCGGTGCGCTGGTCCTCGCCTTCGGCTGCGTCTTGATGGTCGTTGCGGACTCGTTGGGCGTCCTGGGCGGCAAGATCGTTGGGGGCGTCGTGATGCTGGGAGGCTTCCTCACCTATCTGGTCGGCCGCGTCCGCTATCGGAGGCAAGCGAGATAGCCTCTTTCTGAAGATATCTAATCGCCAAGCCGCCAAGAATAACAGGGTTGGATCGGGCAGAATGCCAAGGGACCCGAACCGTGTCACGTCTCCCGGCGGAGCCTTCCGGATCATCGAACCAATACCGCCGGGCGCCTCGGAAGCCGCTTGCGTTTTGGTGCGCACCGGCGGTATGCTTCCACCGATTCATCTCGGCCGACCAGGCCGACCCGCCTCGTGTTCCCGGCCGCGCGCGGCCTTGATATGTCGGGGAGGTGTCGCGCCCCGATGTCTTCTCTCTCATGGGCCAAGAGCAGGGAGTCCGCTTGCCAGTCGCCTCGGCCTGAGAGAGCCGCCCCGGAAGGGGCAATCCTCCGGACCACGGCACCGCGGAGCGTTGCCCCATCGCGCGACCATGCGAGAAGGAGGAACGGGCATGGCGGAGTTGGTGGAGCGCCGAAAGATGCCTCGGGTACGGATCGCCGGGCAGCTCGGCGGCCGGGCGCGGGCCACGCTGGATGTCCGTCTGTTGGATCTCAGCGTCAGCGGCGCGCGCATCGCACACTACGAGGTGCTCCGGCCGAGCGCCCCGTGCTCCTTCCAATTGCCTTCGGCCATCGGGGCAGCCACGCTGCCGGCCCGCATCGTCTGGAGCCGGTTGGTGGGCTCCGAGCGCAACGAGGCCGGTGAGCGGATCCTCTGCTACCAAAGCGGCCTGGTATTCACGAGCCTCACCGACGAGCAGCGCGCGGCGCTGGAATCCGTGGTGGCCCGCATTACTCCGAGCGGCGGGCTAGGGCTCATCTCGCTGATTCTGTGAGGCGGCCCGGGACGCGCGGCCGTGCCGGCGCAGAGGACGCCGCAGAGCGAAATCACCCGCTGGCGGCAATGGGGGAACGCAGAAGGCCCCGGCGAGACCCCGACGCCGAACGCTTTCGGCATTCGCGTCATTCCCGCCGGGGTCGGCAGGCGTGCACCGGAGGGCGGTCTGGCGTCTCCCCCGGCGATCATTGGGTCACAGGCTGACCAGGAGACCCCAGAGCAGACTCAGCGCTCCCGCCAGGAGCAGCAGCGTCCAGTCGGAAGCGGTCACATCCCGAATACTCCCGAGCAATCTATCGACCACGGGCCGCTCGCGAATGGACGCGGCCCTTCCCGGACAGGCCGTCGGGTGGAAGGCGCCAGTAGGCTACCCATGCCGGTTCGCACTCCGCAGCCGCAACCGGAGCGGGAAGTCCCAGATCGAAATCGAACGCCTTGGCCTCGGTCTCGGCCATCTCCTCCAGAAGGCGCAATTCCTGCTCGGGAGACCACACCTCGACGACTTCTCGAACCATCATCTATTCTCCTCCTTGCCACGTCGCTCGTGCGGAGACGAGAGCAAGCGGGCTCGGGCCCGCGATGAGGTTGAACTGGCTCTCTGGCCCGGGATGCGGCGTGGGGGACCGCCCCGCTCGAGTCCGGCCCCGCCACCGATTCGCTCGTTCCGCCCCATCCTCACTGCAAATAGGCCGTCGGAGCCATGCGCCGGATAGACCGGAACCACTTCGCCACCACCGGTCGGTCGGCCTCCAGGCCGTACAGCATGGACTGGAGCCGCGCCAGGTGATCCTCCTCTTCGGCGCGCAGCATCTCCAGCAAGGCAAGGATCTCTTCGCGTCCCGCACTTTCTTCGGCGAGCTCTGCGAAGAGCTGCTGCGAGCGCCTCTCCTCGGCCATGGTTACGCGCAGGATCTCCTCCTCGCTCTGCGGCATCGTTTCGGGCACGTCGCCCAGCGGAACCGTGAGATCCAGTTGATTCAAGCAGTCGTCAGCCACGCCATCCATGAGGCTCACCAGCGTCAAGAGATGCCGGAGCTCATCTAGCGCCAGTTGATTATACAGGCGTCGAGCCTTGGGGCAGGTGCAGCGTTTGGCGGCGGCTGTGAGGCGAGCGAACGAGGCTTTTACTTTGTCGATGGCTGTCAGGATGATGTCGCGCTCGCCTTCGGTTGCCGTTGCACTCATGTTCTTTTCCACCCTCGCCGCCGCGCTTTCCCCGGCGGTGACAAGCCCGGCCGACCAGCCCCATTCCAATCCCCTGCACAAACACTCGCATTCTCAGCAAGGGTGGTGCCACGGTCGCTTCCCTGAGAACATATCTGACCCGTTCGATCCCTTTCATATTTATCAATCGGTTACAGCTGAGGATAGGATTTCCAACGGGCTGACAATTGGGAACATTGTGATGCCGACCGGCGAGACTGTCCCATTCGACAGCAGCCCCTGTGGGAAATCGCGCAAGGACTCGCTGAGCGATGCATGAACTACAGACAAGCTTCCAACGATGAGCCTCGTGGGCCGGGTCGGAAGCACGGCCTGCTTGGGAGATTCCCTGTCCCCGTGCCTGCTTTTAGAGACATCCAGGATTGGATTAGACCTGATTGGAGTCCCTGGCAATTCTCCCCGGCATGGAGAAGCGCCGGTCGATCTTGGCGTCCCGCCCGTGCCGGATCCGGGCGGGGATTGGCACGGTCGCGCTAGCCGGCCGGGTTCGCGCGATCGGGCCGGCAGCCGTCCGGCAGGGCGGCCGCGCCTCCCGCGCCCGATGGTGCGATCGTCCCAACAACCCGACCGGCAGGCAGCCGCTTTCCTGCTCTCCGCTTGACAGCGCCGGGAGCGACCAGTATAGTCCGACCAGAAATTGAAATTCATTTTCATAATCTGTTCGAGATGATGAGGATGTGCCATGGCCGATTCCGGGCCCCGCCTCCAGGATTTTGCCGCGTTCTTGGCCCGCTCGGGCCTCAAGGCGACCCGCCAGCGTGAGCGCATCGTGCGCGCGTTCTTCGCCGCCCGGCGGCACGTCAGCGCCGAGGAGCTCTATCACCAGATCCACGACCAAGACCCCGGTATCGGCCTGGTGACGGTCTACCGGACTCTCAAGCTGCTGCGCGAGGCGGGGCTGGCCACTGGGCGGCAGTTCGGGGATGCCTACACCCGCTTCGATCCCAACCCGGCCGACTGGGCGCACCACCATCTGATCTGCACCCGCTGCGGGAAGATCCAGGAGTTCCAGGACACCACCCTCCAGTCCCTGCGCCGGCGGGTGGCCCGCACCAGGGGATTCACCGTCACCAACCAGAAACTCGAGTTGTACGGCGTCTGCCGGGACTGCGCACGGTTGGGACGGATCCGGACGCCGCGGAGCGGCGCCGCCAGGCTCTCAGCCTGACGGGCGAGGAGGCCGGGAATGGATGATGGCGCACCCTCCGGGCTCACCGACGAGATCCTGGAGGATCTCCTGGCGGCCCTCCATCGGCTCGAGGCACAAGGGCGAGTCGCTGCAGCCGCGGCAGACGTCGCCGCCTTCGCCCAGTTGACGCCGGACGTGGCCGACCGGGCCTTGCGCGAGCTCCGGGCACGCGGCCTGCTTGCCGACGGCGGCCCGCCGCATATCCGCCTGACACCCGAAGGGCGGCGGCAGGCGGCGGGGGTCCTTCGTCGGCACCGCCTCTCGGAGCGCCTGTTCGCCGATGTCCTGGGGCTGCCCTGGGATCGCGTCCACGAGGAGGCGATGCGGTTCGAGCACGCGCTGACGCCGGAGGCAGAGGCCCGGCTGGCCACCCTGCTCCACGATCCGGAGACCTGCCCCCACGGGGCGCCGATTCCGTCGGCCAACGGCCAGGTGGCCCCTCGGGACACCAGGACCTTGGACCAGATCCCGGCGGGACGCCGCGTCTGGATCCAGCAGATCGTAAAGGAAGAACCGCCCTTCCTACGATATCTGGCCAGCCTGGGCCTCCTCCCCCGCGCCGAGATTCAGGTGGAGGAAGTCGCGCCCTTCGGAGGGCCGCTTCTGGTGCAGGTGGGAAACGCCCGCTACGCCCTGGGGCGCGACGTGGCGGCCAAGATTTTGGTCCGCGAGATATGGGGCCCTCCCGGACCGCGCCGGCTGCGCCGAAGACATCGCGGGTCGTGAGGGGCGCCCCGCATCATCGGCATGAGGGAGGGGCAGCGTGCCCATGAACTGTCACGGGGCCCTGCAGCAGTTGCGAGAGGGCGTCCAGCTCTCCGTGGCCCTGGCCGGGAATCCCAACGTTGGCAAATCGAGCATCTTCAATCACCTCACCGGGATGGGGGTGGCCACCGCCAACTATCCCGGGAAGACGGTGGAGGTCCAGCTGGCCGAGACCCGTCTGGGAGACCAGGTCATCGGCGTGATCGACCTGCCCGGCACGTATGCGCTGGGCGGAATTTCCGAGGATCAGTGGGTGGCCCGCCAGGCCCTGCTGGACGGCTGCCCGGATACCGTCATTCTGGTGCTGGACGCCACCAACCTGGCCCGCAACCTCTACCTGGGACTCCAGATTTTAGACATGGGCATGCCCATGGTGGTGGCTCTGAACGTCGTGGACCAGGCCGAGGCCCACGGCATCCGGGTGGACACGGAGCGGCTGGCGGAGATCCTCGGCAGCCCCGTGATTCCGACGGTGGCGACCCGCGGGACCGGGCTGGACAGCCTGATGGCGCAGGCGGTGCACCTGGCTACGCACCCCGCCCCGCTCAAGCCGCACCTTCGCTACAGCGAAGACGTGGAGGCGGCCATCGCCAAACTGGAGCGGGGGCTGGCCGACCGCCGCGACCGGCCACGCGGTCTTCCGCCGCGGGCGGTGGCCATCCTGCTCTTGGAAGGGGACCCCGAATTCGGGGCCTGGCTGGCGGCGGCCCAGGGGGCGGCGGAGCTGACCCGGCTGCGCGACGAACTGGTCGCCACGCTCCGGGACTTGCGGGGAGAAGATCCGGCCTATCTCCTCTCCAGGGAGCGGCACGGCCTGGCCGGCCTGATCGCCGCCGAGGTGGAGCGGCGGGAGGTCAGGCGCCCACTCCTGGCGGACCGGCTCTGGCGCCTCACCACCGCTCCGCTCACCGGCCTGCCGCTCCTGGGTCTCGTCCTGGCGGGCATGTTCACCTTCCTGTTCGTGGTCGGAAACTGGCTCTCCGACGGATTCAGCGCCCTGTGGTCGGCCTACGCATCGCCGGCCATCCAATGGCCGGTGCACGCCGTGCTGGGCGGCGGGATCGCCGCGCGCACGCTGCTGTGGGGCGTCGATGACGGGATCAACGCCGCACTGGCCGTGGGCATCCCGTACGTCCTGACGTTCTACCTCCTCCTCGGCCTGCTGGAGGACAGCGGGTACCTGAACGCCGCGACCTTCCTGACCGATCGGGTTATGCACAAGATGGGACTGCACGGCCGGGCCATGATCCCGCTGGTGGCCGGCGCCGGGTGCAACGTTCCCGCCATCCTGGGGACGCGGGTCCTGGGCAGCATGCGGGAGCGCGTCATCGCCAACACCCTGGTCGTGCTCACCCCGTGCAGCGCCCGCACCGCCGTGATCCTGGGGGCCGTGGCGCTCACGGCGGGCTGGAAAGCCGCCCTCGGCATCTACGCCGTCACCGCCGCCTTGGCGTTTGCCACCGGCGTCGGCCTGCACCGCTTCCTGCCGGGAGAGGGAACCGGCCTGGTGATGGAGATGTTCCCCTTCCGGCGGCCGGGCGCTCTGGCCATCCTGAAAAAGACCTGGTTCCGGTTCCACGACTTTGTGGTGGTGGCCACGCCCATCGTCCTGGGCGGCAGCCTGGTCCTGGGCGGCCTCTACGAGACGGGGCTGCTGTGGGCCCTGGCGGCGCCGCTGCGGCCCCTCATGGAGGGCTGGCTGGGCATTCCCGCCGTGGCCGGCCTGACTCTGATCGTGGCGGTCCTCCGGAAGGAGCTGGCGCTGCAACTGCTGGTAACCCTGGCCATGGTCCAGTACGGACCCCAGGCCAAGAACCTCCTCACCTTCATGCGACCAGACCAGATCGTGGTCTACGCCCTGGTCAACACGATCTACTTTCCCTGCGTGGCCACCCTGGCCGTCCTGGCGCGGGAGCTGGGCTGGCGGAGGGCCCTCTTGATCTGCGGTTTCACGGTGGTGTTGGCCCTCTTGGTTGGCGGGGCGGCCCGCGGCGCCTTTTCCCTCTTCGGATACTGATCGACGCCGGGAGGGGCCGCCCAGCATCGGGGCGGGCGGATTGGAGGCGGGGGGATCGAGGGTCAGATCCGGCTGAGCAGCCTCGCCAGGCGGACTCGGAACGGCTTGCCGCCGAGCTCCTGCCAGGTGTCCGCGAAGGCCCGGCGCAGGCCGTCCATCTCCGCCTGGAGCGCCGCCAGGTAGGCGGCCACCGGGGTGAGGTCGCTGCCGCCGGGCAGCACCGTGCCCGCCGCATACTCCCGCAGCAGGCCGGCCGCCACCCAGCGGTCGTGGAGCTGCCCGAGCCGGTCCTGGCTCTCAACCGCCAGCGCAACCATCGGCCGCACCCGCACGCCCAGCGCGCTCTCGAAGAATTCCAGCAGATATCGGAACCGCTTGATCTCGATGCGCAGCGCGTGCAGTGTCTCGATCGATGGGCCTTCGAGAGGCTCATAGACGCGAACGGCCGCATACTGGCTCCAGATGGCCGGCGGGACCACGTCGCAGACCCGCGCCGGTCCGGGGCCCGAGTCCGCCGGCGGCGCGTCCTTGCCCCCGCCGGCCGATCGCGCCTCCGCCAGGAAGGCCTGGAAGTCCTTGCGGAACCTGGCGAACCGCTTGGACGCCAGGTACGCCTGCAGGTCGCGGCGCGCGTCCGCCCGCTCCTCCTGCAGGGCGCGAATCCACTCCCAGAGCCCCGCGCCGCCAGCGGGTGGTTGCTGCGCGCCCGCGACCGCGTGGGCCAGGATGACATCCAGATCGCGGACGGCCCCCAGCGCGCGGGTCGCTGCCTGCAGCTCCCCCGCCAACCCGCGCACGCGCTTGCGCCGGAAAAAGGGGCGGGCGATGCGGAGGGCCGCCCGCAGGCGGCGAAAAGCCACGCGCATATCGTGCACCGCATCCTCGTCCGCCTCGAAGGCTGCCCCTTCCAGCTTTTTCACCCGGCCGAAGTGGAACGCCAGGATCTTGCGGAGGGCATCCGCCATCGGACCCGTCCGCCGGATCCGGGGGCGGCGCACACCCGCTTTCTGCCCGCCGCCCGCCGAATCGCCGCCCACGGGGGCGCCGGCCCGGTCGGGGGCGTAGGGCGTCACGGCCGGGTCCGGCGCCGAGCCCGCCCGGGGCCGCTCCGGGGGAGGTGGGGGGAAGATGTCGAGCCGCCGTCGCCTAAAGGCGGCCACCCAGTGCCGCACCTGGCCCGGCCGGAGCCCCGACACCTTGGCGGTCCGCCGGATATCCGGATCGGATGCCCAGTGGAGGATGGCCCGGGCTCGCCGCGGGTCCTCGCCGTCGCCGGCGGCGATGTCGGCCAGGACGCGGGCCTCGGTTCGGGTCAGGGATCTCGTACTCTTGGTCATTCCGCAATCCACCGTGCGCGGTCCCGAACGAAGGCGAGGGGCATCCGCACCTTCTCGATCACCCCGGGCGAAAACGGATCTTTCAGCATCCGGCTAGCCCTCCGGACGGGTGAGAGGCCGGAAGCGCATCCCGGAGCTCTTGGCCGCACGCGCCGCCTCCACCGCATCGAGATGGAGTTTTTCCTGGGCGCGGAGGGGCGCGCCCTTCCCGCGCACTCGCTCGTAGGTGCCATCCGGCAGCAGGCGGCAGGCCTTCACGGTGTCCGCGAAATACGTCTCCAGGATCCCGCCAAGCCGCCGGATGAGGGCGGGTGATTTGACGGGGAAGAGGATCTCGAGGCGCCGATCCAGATTGCGGCTCATCCAATCCGCGCTGGCCAAATAGATCTCCTCGTGGCCGCCGTTCCGGAAACGGAAGATGCGCGCGTGCTCCAGGAACCGGTCCACGATGGATCGGACCTCGATGTTCTCCGAGACCCCCTTGATTCCCGCCCGCAGGCAGCAGATTCCTCGCACATTCAGCCGGACCGTGACCCCGGCCTGGCTGGCGCGGTACAGCGCCCGGCACATCTCCCCGTCCTGCAGGGAGTTGACCTTGGCCATGATGAGGCCAGGCTGATCCGGGGTCGAGGATCGGATCTCGCGTTCGATCAGCTCCAGGAGGCGGTGTCGCAGATCGGTGGGCGCAATGGCCAGATCGGCCCAGCCGACCGCATCCGAGGCCCCGGTGAGCAGGTTGAAGAAAGCCGCGACATCCGCCGCCAGGTCGCGGTCGCTGGACAGCAGGCCGACGTCGGAATAGAGGCGGGCGGTCCGGTCGTTGTAGTTCCCCGTCGAGAGGTGGACGTAGCGCCGGATGCGGTTCGTCTCCCGCCGGACAATCAGCAGGGCCTTGGCGTGCGTCTTGAGGCCGACGATGCCGTAGATCACGTGACAGCCGGCGTCCTCGAGCCGGCGGGCCCACTCCACGTTTCGGGCCTCGTCGAAGCGGGCCTTCAGCTCCACCAGCACCGTCACCTCCTTTCCGTTCTTGGCCGCGCGCTCCAGCGCCCGGACGACCGGCGAATCTCCGCTGGTCCGGTACAGGATCTGCTTGATCGCCAGGACGCCGGGATCCTCGGCGGCCTCGCGGAGGAGCTGGACGACGGACTCGAAGCTCTCGTAGGGGTGCACCAGCAGCGCATCGTGATCCCGCATGGCCGACCAGAGGTCCTCGGCGCCGGTCAGGTCCTGCGGCGCCTGCGGCGGCCATTCCGGGTACCGCAGTTGGTCGAACCCACGCCGGGTGGCTAGCTCCATGAGGGCGCCGGCATCCAGCATCCCGGCGATCTCGTACATCGCCTCCGGCTCCAGCCCCAGCCATTCGGGCAGCCACCGCTTGATGCGGGGGTCGGTGTCCGCGCCCACCTCTACCCGGACGGCGGCCCGGCGGCGGCGGGCCAGGACGGCCTCCTCCACGGCGTGAAGCAGGTCCCCCCCTTCGTCGTCATCGATGGTCACGTCGGCATCGCGCGTGACCCGGAAGACGCCGGTCCCCAGGACCTTCGCCCCCGGGAAAAGCAGGTCGAGGTTGGCCGTGATGACGCTTTCCAGCCGGACCAGATTCTGTCCCGCGCTGGCCGGCACGGCCAGGAACCGCGCGCTGCCGCTCGGCTGCGGCACCGCAACGATCTGGGACGGGGCCTCCGGGCCCGCTCCCCCGATCACCGCGGCGACGTGCAGCTGAAGCCCGGGCAGGAGGGGGGCGGGGTGGAGGTCCTCCACCGCCAGCGGCGTCAGCACCGGCAGGATCTCGCTTTCGAAGAGCCCGCGCAGGAACTGGCGCTGTTCGGAGGTCCACTCCGGCTCCTCCAGCACAGACAGCCCGCGCTGGCGAAGCTGCCCGAGCACGCCGGCAATCCCCTCCGACTGCTCGGCCACCATGCGCCGGGCCCGCCCGCCGATCCGCTCCAGCTGCTGGGCGGGGGTGAGGCCGCTCGCGTCGCGCCGGCGGACGCCGGCGGCCCGCTGCTGTCGCAGGCCGGCCACCCGAATCATGAAGAACTCATCCAGGTTGGAGCCGACGATGGCGAGAAACTTCAGTCGCTCGAGGAGGGGCAGGTCTTCGCCGCGGCCCTCCTGCAGGACCCGGTCGTTGAACTCCAGCCAGCTCAGCTCCCGGTTGATGTACAGATCGGGGGCGTCCAGATCCGGTTTACTCATGGCAGCGTGTTTCGCTCGTCCGCCTCAGCCCGCGACCGCTGCGGCGGGTGGCCGAGCCTCCTCGAGGCGGATCTTCACGCCGAAGACGTCCTCGAACAGGTCCGCCTTCTGCGCCATCGCCTGGCGCTCGAGGGTGAGGTCGCTGACCCCGGGGACCACAAGCACGAACTCCTCCCCTTGCCGTTCGCAGCGGAAGTCCCGGACCTGCTGGGCGTGCGCCCGGTCCAGCGCATCGGCGACCCGCAGGATGGCCGCCAGCTTGCTGACGAGCATACGCTTGTCCCGGGGCAGCGCCATATACTCGGGGTGGCTGGGCTGGGGGCCGGCCCGCCGATGGTAGCGGGCCACGTGCGCCGCCAGCAGGTGCTCCTCGCCGGTCAGGCCGAAGATCTCTGCGTTGGCGATGAGATAAAAGCTGTGCTTGTGGTGGGACCGGTTGCTGACGAATCCCCCCACCTCGTGCAGCAGGGCGGCGACGCGAAGCAGCAGGCGGTGTCGGGAGCCCAACCCGTGCTCCGGTTGCAGCTCGTCGAACAGCCTCACGGCCAGGTCGGCGACACTCTGGGCGTGTCGCCGGTCCACCCGGTACTTGCGGGCCACGGCCTGAGCCGATCGGATGATCCCCTTGGCCAGCGCCTCGTCTTCCCGGCCGGTCACGCGGCTGACCAAGTCCAGCATGAGGCCATCCCGCATCGACGCCTGCGACACGTAGAACTGGGTCGCCTGCGTCGTGTTCAGCAGCCCCTGGTACACGAGCAGCGCCGGGTAGAGCGTCTCGGCATCCGGAAAGGGGAGCCCGAACTTGGCGGCCAGCTCCTCCGTGGTTTGGCCTTGGCACTGGCGGACAAACTTGTCGAAAGGCCCGCGACCCACGGAGAACAGCTCCTCCGGGCTGATCGGTTTCCCGATTTGGCGGGCCACGAAACGAGCGTCGCCCCCGATGGCGACGAACGCTTCGGTCCGGTCCAGGGGGAGGCCGCTCTGCATGGCGGCAAGCACGTTGGTGATTTGCTGCCGCAGGATTGCGGCCGCCCGCGGCGGCGGCTCGGCGCCCGTGAGCAGGCCCTCACGCAGTCGGATGGAGCCTAATGGCAGGCTTTGGGCATCGACGATCTCGCCTTGGTGCATGACGGTGAGGAGGGTGCTCCCCCCGCCGACGTGCGCCACCAAGACCAGGCCCCGTTTGGCCATGATCTCGGGCCCGAGGTGTTGCCGCACGCCGGCTGCCGTCAGACGGCTTTCCTCTGCGCGGTCGATGACCTCGATCTCGAAGCCCGCTGCCATGAGCACGCGGTCGATGAAGGTGTCGCTGTTGCTGGCCTCGCGCACGGCGCTGGTGGCCACGGCGCGTTGCTGCTTCACCCGATAGGTGCCCAGGATCCGGCGGTATTCCCGCAGGATGGCCAGGGCGGCCCGCATGCTCTCGCCGGCGAGCCTGCCGCGCCGGAATGTGTCCTGGCCCAGACGGATCCCCTTCTGGAGCTTCTCCAAGACCTCCAGGCTGCCATCCGGAAGCACCTCGGCCACGACCATGCGGATGGCGTTCGAGCCGATGTCGATCCCGGCCACGATTTGAGGCTCAGACGACTGATCGCGTGGCTTCTCCGGCGTGCTCATGGCAACTCACCCCGTGCTTCCGGCTCTCGGCCGCGACCGCCGACCCTCCTGAGGCACGTCTCCCGGACAGCGGAGAAAGATCTCCGCCCTGAGGCCGAGGCCCCTCATCCACCTCCTGGCGAACCTTGCCAGCGGACGCTTGGAGACACGAAAGGGCAGAAAGCCCGGGAGATATTTGCGTTTCACCCTACCATATCCGGATCGGGAATTCACCGGAAAGTTCTGTGACATTTTTGTTACAGCCTATTTCCCCGGCCACCAATCGGCGGGAGAAAGAAACGCGAGTAACCGGGTAAGACATTGCACTGATGGACGCGGATCTCCTATCGGTTCCCGTCATTCGACACAATGGCTCCCGACGGCAATTCCGCGTGAAACCTCGGCGCGGGAGACCGGCCGGCCGCTCTGCCGCCATCCTGGGATGGCGCTGGGGCATCGACCCGTCCGACTTCCCGGACCCCTCCGGCATAGGGGATGGGGAAGGAAGGCCCCGGGGCCGGTCGACCCGCACGGAGCCTTGACACCGGGGGGCTACGGGACTATTCTAACTGAGAAAATTTCTCATTTAAGGATGTATCCCATGCCCTCGTCCCAGTTCGGACAGGCCCTCCAAGGGCACGGCTTCAAGCTCACCCGGGCGCGCCGCGCGGTCCTCCAGGTTCTGGGGGCGACTGCGCAGCACCTGAAGATTGCGGAGGTCCACCAGCGCGCCCGCCAGATCGACCCCCGGGTGAGCCTGGCCAGTGTCTACCGCACCATGGATCTGCTGGCGCGGCTCCACCTGGTGCAGGACGTCCACATGGAGCATCGCCACCGCCACTATGCCAGGCTGAGCGACGACCACGGCCACCACCTTATCTGCAGCCGGTGCGGCCTAGTGGTCGAGTTCTCGGACTGTCAGGCCGAAGTGCTGGCCCGCCTCCTGGCGCGGCGGACGCACTTCCGAATCGACGGACACCACCTGGAATTCTTCGGCCGGTGCCCGCGCTGTCGCCGGGAGACCCAGACGGGGCGGCTGGACGTGCGGCCCTGACCGCACACATCCCAGGGTCAACTCAGCTGTTCCCGCAACGTGATAGGAGACGAGAAAGATGAACATCATTGCAGCCGCTCTGCTCGCCTTCGTACTGGCGGCGGGACACGCACCGAGCGCCCTCGCCGCGCCCGCGGCCCCCGCCAAGCTCCGGGTGGTAACCAGCTTCACCGTCCTGGCCGACCTGATCCGCCAGGTGGGCGGCGACCATGTCCAGGTTACGGCCCTGGTGCCGCCGGGAGAGGAGCCGCACACCTACGAGCCCACCCCCGGGGACATGAAAGCCGTGTCCCGGGCCCGGCTGGTCTTTTACAACGGCGCGCACCTGGAAGAATGGTGGAGCCAGTTCGTCCGTAACGTCAGCCCCGGCGTGCCTGTCGTGGACCTGTCGAAGGGCCTGCCCGTCCTGCACATGCCTGGCCCGCCCAGTGCGGACGGACACGCGGGGGAAGAGCCGAACCCGCATTTCTGGCTGGATGTGATGAACGCCAAGATCTACGTGGAGCGTATCCGGGACGCCCTCGGCCGGGCCGATCCGGCCAATGCGGACGCCTATGCCGACCGGGCCAAGACCTACCTGGCCAAGCTGGATTCTCTGGATGTCTGGATCCGGACGCAGGTCGCCATGATTCCCCCGGCGCGGCGGAAGCTGGTCGCCTTTCATGACGCCTTCCCCTATTTCGCCAAGCGCTACGGTTTCAGCATCAGCGGATACGTGGTCGCCAGCCCCGGGAAAGAGCCATCCGCCCGGGAGCTGGCGGATCTGGGCCGACGCATCCGGGAGGAGCGCGTCCCGGCCGTCTTCGCCGAGGCGGAGTTGAACCCGAAGACCATGCAGATCCTGGGACGGGATGCCGGCGTGAAGGTGGTCACCAACCTGTACATCGAGAGTCTCAGTCAAGGGCCCGAGGCCAATTCCTATATCGCCCTCATGCGGCACGACGTCACCATGATTGTCAACGCACTAAAGTAAGGGAAGGTTCGAGGTTGGGGGAAGGCAGCGGAGGTCGGAAGGTCGACATGACGGATACCCCGTGCTGGAAATACTGCCTGGAGGTGCGGAACCTTGTGGCGGGCTACGGCGGCCGCGCCGCCATCGAAGGAGTCTCCTTCGGGATCTGCCCGGGACAGATGGCGGGGGTCATCGGCCCCAACGGCGCCGGAAAGAGCACCCTCTTCAAGGCCATCCTGGGGCTGATCCCACGCCTGGGAGGCGAGATGCGGCTCCATGACGAGGAGGCGCTTGGACAGCGGGCCTTGATGGGGTACGTGCCGCAGCTCGATACCATCAACCGGGCCTTTCCATTGACCGTCGCGGACGTCGTGCTGATGGGCCGGTATCGGCGAATCGGCTGGTTCCGGCGCCCCGACCGGGAAGACCGCGCGGTCGTGGAGCGGGCGCTGGCACGCGTCGAGCTGCTTCCGCAGGCCCGCACCCAGATCGGCCAGCTCTCGGGTGGACAGCAGCAGCGGGCCTTCCTGGCCCGCGTCCTGGCCCAGGACCCGCACCTTCTGCTCCTGGACGAGCCGGTGAGCGGCGTGGACGCGGCCACCCAGCACGCCATCTTCAATGTGCTGGAGGAACTCCGAGACAGCGGGAAAACGGTCGTCGTGGCCACCCACGATCTCAACTGCGTGATCGAGCGATTCGACCAGGTGCTCTGCCTGAACCGCCGGCTGGTGGCGTACGGCTCCCCGGTCGAGGTCTTTCGCGAGGATATTCTGGAGCAGACCTACGGCAGCCACCTCATGCTGGTCAAGGTGGGGGATCGGCGCGTCGTCGTGGCCGACGAGCATGGGGGCGGCGGCCATAGGGTGCGGCCATGATGGAATGGCTAGCCTCCCCGTTCCAGTTCGCCTTCATGCAGCGGGCCCTGGTCGGTGGGGTCTTGGTGGGGGCCCTGTGCGCGGTGGTGGGGACGTACGTGGTCCTGCGGGGCCTGGCCTTCGTCGGCGACGCGCTGGCCCATGCCGCCTTTCCCGGGGTCGTCATCGCCTACCTGCTGCAGGCCAACATCTACCTGGGGGCCACGATCTTCGCCCTGGCCACCGCCATGGGGATCGGATTCATTTCCCGGCGCGCCAGCACCTCGTACGATACCACCATCGGGATCCTCTTCGCCGGTGCCTTTGCCCTGGGCGTCCTGCTCCTGAGCTCGATCCGCGGGTACAGCGTGGACCTGTTCAGCTTTCTCTTCGGCAACATCCTGGCGGTCTCGGAGGCGGACCTCCTGGTGGTGGGCATCCTGGCGGGCGTCGTGCTGCTGACGGTGGCCCTGTTCTATAAGGAGTTCCTCCTCCTCTCCTTCGATCCGGTGGTCGCCGAGGCCATGGGCTACCCCGTGCAGATCCTGAACTACCTCCTCCTAGCCCTCATCGCCCTGACCATCGTGATCTCCATCCAGGCCGTGGGGATCATCCTGGTCGTGGCCCTCCTGGTCACCCCCAGCGCCACGGCTTACCTGCTGACCGAGCGGTTCCTCCCCATGATGGTCTTGGGGGTCGTCCTGGCCGCGCTGGCGGCGGTGACCGGCCTGTACGTCTCGTACTACCTCAACGTGGCCTCCGGGCCCGCCATCGTCCTGGTCAGCACCTGCGTGTTCTTCGCCGTGCTGATCCTCCGCCACCTGGCCGGCGCGGAGCGACGGTCCGGGTAATTCGAGGGCGTTCAGCGGGATCGTCCGCCACGCCGGGAACGTCCTGCCGTCCGGCGCGCCTCCGGCGAGAGCGCCCACGCCCCCCGGGCCAGGGCCTCTCCTCCCAGCTTGCGCACGGTGCGCATCAGCCGATTCAGGTGGACCTCGTGCGGGGCCAGGGCCGGCGGCGGGACGGGGGGCCTACGCGTCGTCGCCCGGCGGATCCGCCGACGGCGGCGTGCGGATCTCCTCGGCGAATCGAAGCAGTGCCAGCGCCAGCGCCACAATGACCGGACCCAGGAACATGCCGATGAACCCGAAGGCGGCAACGCCCCCCATCAGGCCGAAGAAGAGTGGGAGCATCGAGATTCGGGCGCGACCGGAAATGAACGCCGGCCGCAGGAAGTTGTCGACGGAGGCGATGACGGCGAGGCCCCAAATCACCAGGAAGACGGCGGCGACCCAGCGTCCTTGCATGGCCAGCACGGCGGCCCCGGGCACCCAGATGAGCGCCGTCCCCACGACGGGAAGCATCGAGACGCCTACCGCCAGGAAGCCGAACACCACGGGCGAAGGCAACCCCACGAGGGCAAAGGCGATCCCCACCAGCGTGCCCTGGGCGATGGCCACCACGAGCGCACCCAACACGACGGCCCGCGTCACGGCCGCCAGATAGTCGAAGAGGCGCTGCGTGTACCCCGCATCCATCGGGATCAGGAGGATCAGCCGCCCCAGCATCTCCTCCCCGTCTCGCAGGATGAAGAACAGCAGGAACAGGGTCATGCCCAGGCTGACCAGCATTCCCAGCGTTCCGACGAAGACGGACCCACTCATCGACAGGAGCGCCTGCAAGGGTCCCCTGGCCCCGTCCACCATCCAGGCTTTCACCTGCCCCGTCGTCAACGGCACGTAGTTTCCCAGCTTCGCGACCAGGCGATCCAGCAGCGGGATCCGAACGAGGTCTTGGAGGCTGAAGATCTGGTGGCGGCCGGCCATGCCCTGGAGGGCGGCCAGCAGCTCCCGGGCCTGCTGGGCGAAGGCCACCACGGAAAGCGCGGCCGGGATCACCCCCACCACGATCACCCCCAGCGTCAGGACCAGGGCCGCCGGACCCTGCCGTCCGTGGAGCAGCTGCCGCAGGCGCCGGTTGGCCGGGAACAGCAGGAAGCCCAGCAAGGCCCCCCAGAGAATCGCATCCAGAAACGGCTTGAAGATCTGAAAGAGGGCAAATCCCAGCAGGCCCGCCGCAGCGAGGGCGAACGCCCGGCGGTAAAACTGGCTCTCAGGCTGTGGCATCCGATGACCTCTAGCGCCCGGCGGACTGCCCCCCCGCCGATCCGTCCCGCCTCCGGCGGCTCCCCGGACGCCGTTCCGGGGGGCTCGGACGGAGGCCGTTCCCGCTTCCGCCGGGGCGATTCTCTCCTGCCGCCTACCGGTCCACCCGATAGGTGGCAACGACCTTGGGATCCAGCTCGATCCCCAGTCCCGGCCCCTCCGGAAGCTCGACGTGGCCGGTCCGATCCACCAAGAGCGGCGCCGTGACCAGATCGGCCATCAGCGGATGGGCCGGAAAGACCATCTCGGCCATGCTGCCGTTCGGAAGGGCGCCGAGGAGGTGAACGGCGGCCGCCACGGCCACGGCCGAGCCATGGATGTGCGGGGCCACCGGCAGGTTCCAGGCCTGGGCCAGGTGGGCGATCTTCAGGGACTCCGTCAGCCCGCCGGCCCAGCAGACGTCCGGCTGGACGACGTGAACGGCCCGGGCCGCGATGTAGTCTCGAAAGCCCGTCCGGCCGTAGGTGCAGGTCTCGTAGCCGGCCACCGGGATGGCGATTTTGCGGGCCACCTCCGCGCTGCCGGCGATGTCGTCCGGGCAGACAGGCTCCTCGTACCAGTAGATGTCCAGCGGCTCCATGGCGCGCCCCTGTTTCACGGCCGTGGGAACATCCCAGGCCCCGTTCACATCCACCATGAGACGGATGTCCGGTCCGACGCTCTCCCGCACCGCCCGGACGCGAGCGAGATCCTCCGCCAGCGAGATCTCGCAGGTCCCCCGGTGCGCCATGGCGCGGAGCGGGCTCCCCTCGATGTCGCTGTTCCGACCCACCTTCATCTTGACGGCGCGGAAACCGTGATCGCAGTACCCCCGCATCTCTTCGCACAGCTCGGGAATCCCCTTCCCCTCCGCGTAGAAGCCGCCCGTGGCATACGCTGGAACCCGCCGCCGGTACCCGCCCAGCAGCCGCCACAGCGGCTGCCCCGCCAGCTTGCCCCGGAGATCCCACAGGGCGATGTCGATGCCGCTCATGGCGGCGATAAGCAGCCCGCCGCGGGCGTGCTTGTAGGCCCGCTGGTGCATCTGCTCCCAGAGGCGCTCCACGTCGCGGGGATCCTCTCCCACCAGATGCTCCTTGAGCTCCCCCTCGATGACCCCCCGCGTCGAGGCGAGCGGGCCGCCGAAGTGCGCCGCCTCTCCCAGGCCGACCAGACCGTCGTCGGTCTCGACCTCGACCAGCAGGGCGGGCTTGGTGGCCATGATGTAATTGGCGTCGTAGACCGGGCGGGGCAGGCGGCACTCCACGGGAATCGTGCGGACGTCACGGATGCGCATATGGGCTCTCCGGAAAATGGGTGAACTGCGGGACACGCGGGAGAAACCCTCGGCGTGTCGAGAGAGGGTTATCATTCGTGCCTGGCGGTGTCAACGTGCTTCCCTGCCCGGGGTGCGCCCAGGCCGACGGCGCCCACATCTTGGGGAAGCCGCGAAGCTTTGAAACATAATTTCATATTGACATTCTTCCATGAATAAATTAGATATAGCGAATCATACTTTCATACTACGATCTGTTGAGCCATGCGAAAATCAGCCGCGACCGACAAGACGTCCGAACCGCAGCGCCTCCTGCAAGCCCGACTCCCGGCAGCGCTGGTGAGAGAGCTCCGCATCCTGGCGCTGGAGCAGGATCTGACGGTCAGGGAGCTCGTGAACCGGCTCGTCGCGGATTACGTGGCCCAGCACCGCCGCGTGGGCGGCAGGAAGGGATAGGCGATGCAGCGATCCCACCGGCAGGGGACCGGTCGGCTGGTTGGGGTGGGGCTCCTGCTCGCCTGCCTGTGGGCCGCACCGGGCTGCGGACCCGCCGCCCTGGTGGTCATGAGCATGGCCGGGGGAGCGGCGGCGGTGAGCGGCGAGCCCCAGCGCCTCTACGGGACCCAGGGCCAGGACTTCGACGAGCAACGCATGAGCGAGATCCGGTCGGGCGTGACCACCGCGTCCGACGTGGTGCAGCTCCTCGGCAATCCCCAGACCAAGGTGTTCACGGGGGACGGGGAAGAATGGGCCTATCGCTTCTACGTCCCGCCCACCATGCTCCGCTCGGGCACGGAGAAGATCCTGACGATTCGGTTCCGCGAGGGCAAGGTCCAGGATCTGCGCTACTCGATCAGCGCCCTCTAGCCGGCCCCTCCCCCCCGGCGGGCTGTCGCGTGCCGGGCCTCACGGGGTGAAGACCTGTTTGATTCCCCGCCCCAGCGACTGCAGGTCCTCTCCCATGCCACGCATGGTGGCACAGCCGCTTGCCCAGAGCGCCGTCAGAACCAGCAGGACTGCCACCGTCGCGCGGGCGCGTCGCGGCATCGTCACGCGCGGTGCCGGCCTGCCGCCGCTCATCGCTCTCCCGCCCCGTTGAACTGCGCCTGCCCCCGGACCATCTCCGGCGTGACCACATACGTCCCGGTGCAGCCGAGGCGCAACAGGTAACCGGCGGTGCTCCGATCGCCATGCGTGAACGCCAGGCTCGCCCCCGAGGCCACCGCCATCCCCGGGCAGAGGACGATCGCCTTGAACGGGGCATAGACCACCGTCCCCATCCCGGCGGCGCCGGTGGCCAGGACCTGGGCCGTGGACGGGTTCGGGCTGGCCGGTGGCGGCTGGCGCTCCTGGCTCCAGGCCGAGGATGCCGGGGCCAGCAGCAGGCCTAGAGCCACCACCACGATGACGGCCGACAGGCAGAGCAAGCTCGTCCGACGCATCGATTCTCTCCTTTTCCATCCCGCGAATCCTTCCCGACTCACGCCCGGCGCAGGGCTCCTCCCGCTCGAACCGTCTTGCGCCGGCCGTCTGGCGGCCCCGCGGCCCGACCCGCACCCCGCCGCACCTTGGCGACGATCGTCTCCAGCGCTTCTCCGGCGCTGGCGAAGACCCGCAGGATGTCGCCCGCGCGGGCCTGCCGAAGATGCACGCCGGCCACGACCACGGCGGTGCGATTCAGGCTGCGCGCCAGCTCGGAGGCGAAGGGCCGGGCCAGTTCGTCCTCCTTGTGTCCCAGCAGGGTCAACACCGACGTGGTGGCGCTCCGTCGGCGCGGATCTGCGAGGCTGGGGCGCGGGATGCTGACGGCCACCGCGCCCACGTGTGGCACGTCCCCGCCCACCAGGTTCACGCTGAGGGCCTCTCCGGCCACCAGCACCGTCCCCCACACCCGATGGCGCCCCGTGCCGGCGGCGAATTCGAACGCCGCCGGCACGGGGCGCGCGACCGCCGCTGGCCGCCGCCCGCGGGCGGCGGAATCCGGGCTCTTCATAGCGTGGGCGTCTGCGGACGGCCCGTTCCGGGCCATTCCGGCGCCAGGCTCTGCGCGATGCCCAGCCGGTCCAGGATCCGACCCACCGTGTGATCCACGATATCCTCCAGCGTCTTCGGACGGGTGTAAAAGGCCGGCATGGGCGGAAAGATCACCGCCCCCATCTCGGCCAGCAGCGCCAGCTGGCGGAGATGGCCCAGGTGCAGCGGCGTCTCGCGCACCCCCACGATCAGGGGGCGCCCCTCCTTCAGCGTGACATCCCCCGCCCGGCACAGCAGGGTGTCCCCGCAGCAGCCAGCCAGGGCCGATGCCGTCCGGATGCTGCACGGCAGGATCACCATGCCGGCAGTCTTGAACGATCCGCTGGCCAGGGCTGCCCCCACGTCCCGGTTGTCATACGCCCGGGTCGCCAGCGCCTCCACGTCCTTGACGGCGTAATCGGTCTCTTCCGACAGGGTCCGCTTCGCCGGCGACGTGATGATCAGGTGGGTCTCCAGGTCGGGGAGGTCGCGAAGGACCTCCAGCAGGCGGATGCCGTAGATGGTCCCGGTCGAGCCCGAGATGCCGACAATCAGCCTCATGCCTCCCCCCGCTGACCGTCCAGAAGGGCCGCCAGGACATCCGGCAGCCTGTCACCGGGCGCTCGGACCGTCCTGTCGCTCGCCCGCCCGCTTCCGCCGCATCAGCCAAAGCGCCCCCGCCGATCCCACCACCAGCACGGCGCTCACCAGCTGGGCGACCCGGAAGCTGCCCAGCATCAAGCTGTCGATCCGGAGTCCCTCTACAAAGAACCGTCCGATGGAGTACAGTCCCAGATAGCAGAGCGTCAGCGCCGCCGGCCTATCCTGCAGGCGCTTGCGCAGGCCGAACCACAGCAGCAGAAAAACCAGGAAGTCCCAGAGCGATTCGTAGAGGAAGGTCGGATGAAAGTACTCGAAGCGCGCCAGCTGTGGGGGCCGGTGGGCCGGATCGATGTAGAGCTTCCAGGGAAGATCAGTAGGAACGCCGAAGGCCTCCTGATTGAAGAAGTTCCCCCAGCGTCCGATGGCCTGCCCCAAGATCACGCTGGGGGCGAAGATGTCCAGGGTGAGCAGCAGCGGGATCCGGGCGCGGCGGCAATACAGCACGGTGGCCAGGGTCCCTGCGATCAGGCCCCCGTGGATGGCGAGGCCCCCCTCCCACACCGCCACGATCTTGGCGGGGTGGACGCCGTAGTAGTCCCAGTTGAAGAGCACGTAGTACAGCCGCGCGCCCACCAGGGCACTGAGGACAACCACGACGATGACGTTGAGAATCTTGTCCGGATCCTGCCCGCGCCGGATGGCCTCGCGGTGCGCCAGGCTGGTTCCCAGGAGGACTCCGGTGGCGATGAGGAGGCCGTACCAGCGAACGGCCAGCGGCCCGAAGCTGAAAGCAATTGCGCCCGGGGAGGCAAACATTTCGACTCCTCTGTGGTGTGGAACCTCTGCCTGCCGGCCGGAAGGCGGGATGCCGGAGCACCCCTCGACATGGGATGGATGTCCCCCGTCGCCCGCCCGGCGGCACCGCCGTTCGCGCCACGATAGTCTTGGAGTCCGCATCAAGTCAAGCGAAAGTCCCCCGTCCCTCCCTTTGGAAGCCTGCCGATTCTCCGCCGTCCCCGCAGACCGGCACCGCCTCGGAACGCCTGCGGGGGCGCCCAGTTTGTTCCGGTCGGGAGACGGTATTCCGCGCGGCGCGGCAGGGGGGCGCCATATCCGGAAGGAGCCTGCGAGGCCGGCTAACGGCGACCGGAGCCCCGGGAGCCGCGCCCGGCCCCGGACGCCGACTGCCCCGCGCCCATCTCGCGGGGGGGAAGGATATGATAGGCGACGCCCTCGACCAGCGGCATGGGCTGAAAACCGAAGCTCCGCTTGACCGCATCCAGGGCCGTGATGGTTCCCACCTCCAGCAGCTCCAGGTGGCGGTATCCCAGAAAGGGACTCTGCCCCAAGCCTTCCAACGCCCGCCCCAGCCAGCCGGCCATCCGGCGCGAGAGGTGGATCTTCACCGGCGCCACGTTCAGCATCTTGCCCACCTGCTCCGCAATCTCCTCGTAGGTCAGGTGCTGGGGGCCTCCGACGGGGATGGTCCGATCCAGGGCCTCTTCGTCCTCGAGGGCCCGCACGAAGCATGAGACGACGTCGCCCACCCAGATGGGCTGGAGCATGGCCTTCCCCGTGCCCGGAATCACCACCATGCCCAGGCGCTGGAGCAGTCGGGCCATGTTGCTGATAAGGCGATCGCCGGCACCGAACATCAGGGAGGATTGCAGGACGACAAAGGGGAGGCCGCTCTCCCGGAGGCGATCCTCGGCCATCCCCCGACTCCGCAGGAAGGGGAGGCCGGCGGAGGCCCCGCTCCCCAGCGGGCTGATCATGAGGATCCGCTCGACGCCTGCGGCACGGGCCCCCTCGATGAGGTGCTTCATGCCCGTCAGCTGGACATGCTCCACCACGGCATCCCGTCCCTCATGAATGGGGGCGGCCAGGTGGATTATCTTCTGACTCCCCTGGCAGGCGCGGGCGACTGCACTTGCATCCAGCAGATGGCCCGGCACCAGCTCCGCCGGCTGGGTCCGCAGCCAGTCCACGCCGGGCGAGCCGGAGCGGACCAGGCAGCGCACCCCCTTGCCCGCGCCCAGCAGGCGCCGCACCAAATGGTGCCCGAGGAATCCCGTGCCCCCGGTGATCAAGATCATCGGTATCTATCCTGTCGTCCCGACCGGGATTCCACCCCAGTCGGGACGGCGCCTGCCTCCGCCCTATCCTTCCGTCTCCCCCGCCGGGCCGGCGGGGCACTTTTCAACTCTTTCTCGAGGTTTTGGCGAAGAACGAGGAGAAGACCGGTTCCGCTTTGCTCGATCCGCACTTGGGACACTTGATCCGTTTCCGCTCTCGCTCGGCGATGGAGAGGGTGAGCGAGAATCGCTTGCGGCACCCGCCACAACGGAAGTCGTATGTCGGCATTGGCACCCCCTTCGTGAGAAGAGAAGCCCGAAACGGCCGCCCACCCTTGCCGGGGGCCTTCGGCCCCGAGGCGGCTCTATGAGGCCTCGCGCAGCTTGCGCAGTCGTCGCTTCATCCGCTTGATCCGATGTCGAGCCACTCCTGCCCCCGTCCGGTCCTTGGCCTGCGCCGCCGCATCTCGATCGCTCTTCAGCGCTCGAATGGCCGCCTTTAGCTGGGCCGTCCCCATGCTGGCCGTCGCCTGCCCCTTCTCCTCCTTCGGGCGCAGCCCGAGGCGCACCTCCTCGGTGATGATGGCCTCGACCAGCTCCTCCTTCTTCATGCCCGACACGCCGGTGACATTGGGATACTTCTCGATCGCCAGCTCCCGCAGCTTCGGCGCGGTCATCTTCTCCAGCTCAGCGCGCGTCGTCACCATCCGCCTTCCTCCTGAGGACGATGCCACGATTGGCAGCGGATCCCCCGGATCCTCCGAGCGGGATTCGCTGCGACTCCGGACCGATCCATTGGATTATATCCCTGCGGACTTAAAAATCAAGCCTGTGGCTGGCAGCGCGGATTCGGGAGGACCGGCAGCGGCGGGAAGGCCTCATCGCGCTTTGGACCCGCGGCGCCTATCCGGCGGCGGCGAGCGAGGCGAGGGCGGCCGCCACGCCCCCGGGGATGAAGGGGATCTTCGCCAGGGCCAGGCCCATCTCGACACCGCAGAGGGCTCCGGCCAGCGTGAGGTCGTTCAGGTCGCCGAGGTGCCCGATCCGGAACACGCGTCCCTTCAGCTTGCCCAGGCCGGTGCCCAGGGACAGGTCGAACCGCTCCAGCACGAGCTTTCGCAGGACATCCGCATCGTGACCGGCCGGCATCATCACGCCGGTGAGGGAATTGCTGTATTCGGCGGAATTTCGGCAGACAACCTCCAGCCCCCAGCCCCGCACGGCGCGGCGTGTGGCTTCGGCGTGGCGGGCGTGGCGGGTGAAGACATTTTCGAGCCCCTCGTCGAGGAGCATCCGGATGGCCTCCTTGAGGCCGTAGAGCAGATTCGTCGCCGGGGTGTACGGGAAGAAGCCTGCGGCATTGTCCACCAGCATGGCCTCCCAGTCCCAGTAGGATCGGGGCAGGCGGGCCGACTTCGCCGCCGCCAGAGCCTTCTTGCTGATGGCGTTGATGCCCAGACCGGGGGGCAGCATCAGACCTTTCTGGGAGCAGCTCACGGTCACGTCCACCCCCCACTCGTCATGCCGGTACTCGATGGAGGCCAGGGAGGAGATCGTATCCACCAGAAGGAGGGCCGGATGGTTCGCTGCATCCAGCGCCTTCCGCACCCCGGACACATTGCTCGTCACGCCGGTGGAGGTCTCGTTATGCACCACAGCCACCGCCTTGATCTGACGGGCGGTATCCTCGGCCAATTTAGCCTCCACCACCCCAGGATCCACGCCGCTGCGCCAGTCGCCGGGGACGAACTCCACCTCCAGCCCCAGCCGTACCGCCATGTTTCGCCAGAGGGTGGCGAAGTGACCGGTCTCGAACATCAGGATCCGGTCTCCGGGGGACAAGGTGTTCACCAGGGACGCCTCCCACGCGCCCGTGCCGGAGGACGGGAAGATCACCACCGGTCCCGCAGTCCGCACCACCTGCTGGAGTCCCGCCAGCACCTCGCGCGCCAGCCCCGCAAATTCGGGACCCCGGTGGTCGATGGTCGGGTAGCTCAACGCCCGCAAGACGCGATCGGGCACGTTGCTGGGCCCGGGAATCTGCAGAAAGTGGCGTCCGCTCTTGGCGACCATATCATTCCTCCCTGCCAGCTGGCCGGTTGTGGCTGCACGCTCAACCCAGACCTTGACCGAGCACGCGGGGGCGGTCGGAAACCGGCCGCGCCCACCCACGCGCGCCCCGAATGCCAATTGCCTGTGTTCAGGCCCCTTTGCAGGATGCTCAAATACCCGTGTTCGCCCAGGCTGCTCAAAAAGGCCCAGATGTCCCTCGACTTCGCTCGGGACCGTGAGCCTGTCGAACGGCAAGGCGGCGTCACCCATCCCTCGGGATGGGTACCCGGGGCGGGGCACCCGCCGCAGGCGGGTCAAGGCGTACTTCCGGTACGCCGCAACGAGTGCCCGAGCGCGTCAACGCGGCAGATGAGCCCTTTTTCAGCAGCCTGTTAGCGGACCGCCGCCGGCTGGGGAACCGGCACCTCCTCCGGCAGGTCGATCACGGGATCCCGCTCGACGATCTTGTCCAGAGCGATTCCCATGGCGGCGTCGGTCTCGCGATCTACGCGAATCTCGACGAGGACGGGGATCTTCCGGCTGTTGGACTCCTGGACGGCCCAGGCCAGCGCCGGCTTGATCTCCTCGGGCTTGATGATCCGCTTGCCGGCGCCTCCGAAACCCTCCATGATCTTGACGAAATCGGGCCCGTAGCCGTCCCCGTATCCGATATCCACGCCGTAGTTCATGTGGTAGAGATACTTGGACGGCTGCCGGATCAGCGACAGGTAGCCGTTGTTCAACATGACCATCACGTAGGGCACGTTGTTCTGGACGGCGGTGGCCAGGTCCCCCAGGAGGAATTGGAAGGAATAGTCCCCCACCACGCCCACCACCTGCGCGGTCGGCTTGCCCAGCTTGATGCCCAGACAGGCCGGCACCTCCCAGCCCAGGGGACCCGCCTGGCCGCAACAGAAGTACGTGTGCGGCCTCCGGATCTCCTGAAACTGGCCCGACCAGATCTGGTACAGGCCGATGGCCGTGGCGAAAATGGTGTCGGGGCCGAAGAACTCGTTCAGCTCCTTGAAGACCCGCTGGGGCTTCAGCGGCACCTGGTCGAAGTCCATCTTGCGGCGGAAACGCCGCTTGTAGTCGGCGGCCTTCCGGCTCCAGTCGCTGGGAGAGCGCGGCGCCGTCATCTGCCTGGCCGTTCGCAGGAGCGATTCCACCGCCAGCTTGGCGTCCGCCACGATGCCGAGATCGGCCGGGAAGACCTTGCCGATGACGGTCGGCTCGATGTCGATGTGGATGAATTTGCGCCCGCCGCGGTAGACGCCCAGATCCCCGGTGTGCCGCTCGGCGAACCGGTTGCCGATGGAGAGGACCACATCGGACTCCAGGAACAGCTTGTTGCCGGCCCGGGTGTTGGTCTGTAGCCCGACCCGCCCTCCGTACAGCGGGTGATCGAAGGCGATGCCACCTTCGGCCATGTAGGTCGGAATGACGGGGATCTGCAGGTACTCCGCCAGCTCGACGAACTGCTGGCTGGCCCGGGCCAGCATGACCCCGCCGCCCATCATCAGGATCGGCCGCTCGCCCTGCAGCAGCATCTCCAGAGCCCGCCGGATCTTGCGGGCGTCGGGGGACGGCTTGAAGACCTCCAGGGGCGCGTCGATGTCGGGATCGTACTCCACCTCCCCGCGCTGCACGTTCAGGGGCAGATCGATGAGCACCGGGCCGGGCCGACCCTCCCGGGCGATCCGGAAGGCCTCGCGGAACACCTGCGGGATCTGGGCGCTCTCCTTGACGCAGTAGGTCTTCTTGGTCACCGGCTTGGCGATCTCGGCGATGTCCACCGCCTGGAAGGCCTCCGTGTGCAGCCGTTCCGAGAGCGCCTGGCCGGTGATGCACACGATGGGGATGGAGTCCCCCATGCAGGTGTAGAGGCCGGTCACCATGTTGGTCCCGGCGGGGCCCGAAGTCCCGATGGCCACGCCGACCTTGCCGGTGACGCGCGCCCACCCGTCGGCGGCGTGGGTGGCCCCCTCTTCGTGGCGCATGGTCAGGTGCCGGATCTTCTTGGACTTCGACAGCGCCTTGTACAGGGGCAGGATGGCGGCCCCGGGGATCCCGAAGCAGACGTCCACACCCTCGCTCTCGAGAATGTGCACGGCGGCTTCCATGACAGGCATCATGGCCATGACGACCTCCTTGATCGGGGGGGCCCCGGGACCATCCGGGGGCCGATTATCGTAGTACTGACAGGCAGCCCGCCTGCGCCGCCCGGCATCTGCAGCTGATGCGCTGGCGGCGGACGGCGCGACCGCGGGACGTTCCGCGTCTGGCTAGACCGTGGCGCGATAGCCGAGCTCCGCGGAGATCTCGTCCGCGGTCCGCCGCATCAACGGAGCCAGCGCCGCCAGCCGCCGGGAGGTCAGGCGGATCGCCGGTCCCGAGACGCTCAGCGCTCCTTCCACCTGCCCGGCGGCATTGTGGAGGGGCGCGGCGATGCAGCTGGCCCCCTCCTCGCACTCTTCCTGATCCAGGGCGAACCCTTGCAGCCGGGCCTGCTGCAGCTCGCGCCAGAACAGGCTGGGGGCGACGATCGTGCGAGGGGTGAGCGCCTCCAGCCGACCTTGGCCAAGCAGGGCCTCTGCCTCCGCGCGGGGACGATACGCCAGCAGGACCTTGCCCACCGCCGTGCAGTGCAGGGGGGCCCGGTGCCCGATGCGGGAGAAGTAACGGAGACTCTGCGGGCTCTCGACCTTGTCCAGATACAGGACCTCCCGCCCCTCCAGGACCACCAGGTTTGATGTCTCCCCGGTCTCCCGGCTGAGGCGCTCCAGCCAGGGATGCACCAGGCCCCGCAGGTCGAGCTGGGCCAGATATGCCTCGGCCAGTCGCACGGACTGCGGACCCAGGGCATACCGGCCGGTCTCGGCGTTCTGCCGGGCGTAGCCCCTGGCGACCAGCGTGGCCAGGAGGCGGTGCGTGGTGCTCACGTGCAGGCCGACCTCTTTGCTGAGCGCCGCGATGCCCACCTCTCCGGGGCCGTCCCTCAAGGCCTCCAAGAGTGTCAGCGCCCGGCCGATTGATTGCACCCTCTCCCGCCCGTTGCCGGAACGGACCTCCGGAGCCTGGCGGGGTCTGCCCGCCCGCATGGGGGTGGCGGCCCGGCGGCCCGGCGGTGGGTTCTCTGATTTTCGCATTACGATAATTCCTTTCGTAATGTGAATCTAGCGCCTTATTCCGTCACTGTCAATCCTGAACCGTGAAACGTCTTGAACCGCCATGACGCCAAGGCCAGCCCATTCAACTTCGAAATTCGAATTTTCCCTTGGCGTGTTGACGCTGAGATAGTTGCGGAACGGAGCCAACCCACAGCAGGCCGCGGCCAATGAAGGCCTGGGGATCGAAGCAGAGATCAAATCATGCAGATCTTGCTGCAGCTCACAGCGGCGAGGAAGATCATTTGACGGCTGCGGCGCGCCTCGACGGCGGCCCTGACTCGCCTGGATTCCGGTCCCTCGACAGGCTCGGGGCCGGAATGACGGGGCCCGAAAAGCAAGGAAGCGTCGGGCGCATTCCCCTAGGAGGTGATCTTCAGGACCTCGTCGCCTTTCCGCACCCGATCCTTCACCCGGATCCCCACGACCTGCCCCACGCCGGCCTGCTGCACGGCCTGATGCTCGAGCTGCATCGAATCCACCGGCTGCGTCAGGTCCGTGGTGTGCCCCTTGATCCGAATGGAATCCCCGACGGCCAGAGATCCCTGCGTCACCTGGATGCCGGCTACCCCGACCTTTGCAAAATAGTCCACCACCGTGCCGACCAAGACCTCGCCCATGATCGCACCTCCTGCGGCAAACTCGGGGGAGCCCCCCTCGCCGCGCGCTCTGCGGGTGTGGCAATGACGCTACCATCATCCCGGAGAGCGAGGCAAGGCTTTTCTCGCCCGGGTTTCATTGACAAGCCCCGCCTGCATCGGCTATAAACGCACAACCCTACACCGAAGGAGCGTCGAATGCCCTCACGATCCATCATCGGCTCGATCATCCTCGCCTTCATCGCACTCAATCTGCTGGGACAAACGCTGCCGCTCTACACCGACTATCTCTGGTTCCAGGAAGTCCATCTGACCTCGGTCTTCACCACCATCCTGTGGATGAAGGTGCTCATGGGAGTCCTCGTCGGCCTGGCCTTCGCCGTCCTGGTCTACCTGAACGTCCACATGGCGGCCCGCCCCACGCCGGGCGACGTCCTCGTGGAGCTGGACGATCCCCTCGGCCTCCCCAGTCGCCTGGTCATCGAGCCCCTGTTCCAAAAGCTGCTCCTCCCGGGGGCGCTGGTCCTCGGGTTCCTGGCGGCCTTCCAGGGTGTCTCGCAGTGGGAGACCGTCCTGCGCTTCCTGAACGGCCAGCCCTTCAACACGCCAGACCCCCTCTTCGGCCGCGACATCGGCTTCTACGTGTTTCGCCTCCCCTTCCTAGAGATGCTCTACGGCTGGGCGCTGGCGGCGCTGGGGGTCACTTTCCTGCTGGTCCTGGCAACCTATGTCCTGCACCGCGGGATCCAGATCACGCCACGCGGCTTGCGGGTGGCCACCCGGGCCCGCGCCCACCTGCTGGCGCTGGGGGCCCTGCTCCTGATCGTCAAGGCTGCCGGCTACTACCTGAACACCTTCGACCTGCTCCTGTCTCCCCAGGGCATCGTGTTCGGGGCCAGCTACACGGATATCAACGCCCAGCTGCCCGCCTTGCACATCCTGACCATCCTAACCCTGGCGGCAGCGGCGGTCTGCATCTGGCAGATCGGCCGCGCGGGTGCGCGCCCGGTCTACGTCACGCTGGCGGTCCTGCTGGGGGTCAACATCCTGGGCCTGGGTGTGTACCCGGCCCTGCTCCAGCGAGTCCGCGTGGTGCCCAACGAGCTGGTGGCGGAGCGGCCCTACATCGAGCAGAACATCAAGTACACGCGGATGGCCTACGGGCTGGATCGCATCCGGGAGGAGGAGTTCCCGGCCTCCGAGACCCTGACCGCCGCCGACCTGGCCAACAACAGCGCCACCATCCAGAACATCCGGCTGTGGGATCACCGTCCCCTGCTCGCCACCTACGCTCAGCTCCAGGAGATCCGGACGTACTACCAGTTCGTAGACGTGGACAACGACCGCTACGAGGTGAACGGACAGCTTCGGCAGGTCATGCTCTCGCCGCGCGAGCTCTCCTACACCCACTTGCCCAGCCGAATTTGGATCAACGAGCGGCTCACCTACACCCACGGCTACGGTGTGGTCCTGGGCCCGGTGAATCGCGTCACACCGGAAGGGCTGCCGGAGTTCTGGATCCAGGACATTCCCCCCGCCTCCTCGCAATCAATCAAGGTCACTCGCCCCGAGATCTACTACGGGGAGACCGCTAACGACTACGTCTTCGTCAAGACACATGCGCAGGAGCTGGACTATCCCGCCGGCGACAAGAACGTCTACACCTCCTACACTGGGAGCGGGGGCGTTCCCATCCAGTCGTTCTGGCGCAAGCTGATCTTCTCCCTCCGCTTCGGGGATCCCAAGATCATCCTGTCGAACGACATCGTAGACGACAGCCGGGTGATGTACTATCGGGACATCGAAGAGCGGGTCAAGCGGGCGGCTCCGTTCATCCTGTTCGACCCCGATCCGTACCTGGTCATCGGCGCAGGCGGCCGCCTCTTCTGGATTATCGACGGGTACACCACCACCGACCGCTTCCCATATTCCGAGCCGGTCCGCGGGATTGGCAATTACATCCGCAACTCGGTGAAGGCCGTCGTGGACGCCTACAACGGCAGCCTGGCTTTTTACCTCAGCGAGCCGAACGACCCGGTGGTCCAGACGTACGCGCGGGCCTTCCCCGGCCTGTTTCAGCCTCTGTCCGCCATGCCCGCCGATCTCAGGCCCCACATTCGTTATCCCCAGGGGCTGTTCTCCATCCAGGCCCGCATGTACGCCACCTACCATATGCAGGACCCCCAGGTCTTCTACAATAAGGAGGACCTGTGGTCCATTCCCAAGCGGGTCTCCGACGGGCAGGAGCAGGAGATGGAGCCGTACTACACCATCATGCGGCTCCCGGGGGAGCAGGGAGAGGAGTTCATCCTGCTCACCCCCTTCAACCCCAGCAAGAAGGACAACATGATCGCGTGGATGGCTGCTCGCAGCGATGGGCCCCACTACGGCACGCTGATCGCGTACGTCTTTCCGAAGCAGAAGCTGATTTACGGCCCCCGGCAGATCGAGGCGCGTATCGACCAGGACGCGTTCATTTCACAGCAGTTGAGCCTGTGGAGCCAGCGGGGCTCTCAGGTCATCCGGGGCAGCCTGCTCGCCATCCCCATCGAGAAGTCCCTCCTCTACGTCCAGCCCCTCTACCTGGCGGCCGAGAAAGGATCCCTGCCCGAGTTGAAGCGGGTCATTGTTGCCTTCGGCAACCAGATCGCCATGGAGGAGACCCTGGAGGCCTCCCTGGACCAACTGTTCGGAACCCCCGGCAGGCAGCGGGAGGTTGCCGCCATGGAGGCGCCGGCCCGGGGCGCGCAGCGGCCCCCCAGAGAGCTCGGCGTGCGCGGATTGGCGGCTCAGGCGTGGCAGCAGTATTCCCGGGGCCAGGACCTGCTCCGCCAGGGAGACTTTGCGGGCTACGGGGAGCAGATGCGACAGCTGGAAGGCACGCTGAAGAAGCTGCAGGAGCAGGCGCGCTGACCGGCGGATGTCCGCGGGAGGCGGCTTCGCCTCACGGGAGGGGCCGCCCTGGGCGCCCGCCCTCGGGCGGGGCATCCGGAGCGGGCTGGGTCGGCGCGGCCTGGCGCTGCTGGTATTCGTCCACGGTGGAGCCAATCCACTCCTGGCCGTCCGTCCAGACCTCTTTCTTCCAGATCGGCACGATCTCTTTGACGCGCTCGATGGCGTGGGCGCAAGCCTGCAAGGCCTCACGGCGGTGCGGCGACGAGACCACAATGGCCACGCTGGTTTCGCCGATCTGGAGCCGGCCGATCCGGTGGACGATGGCAACCTGGTCGATCGGCCAGCGCCCCCGGATCTCCTCACCAATGGCGCGCATCGCGGCCAGCGCCATCTCCGGATACGCGTCGTACTCCAAGTACAGGACCTGACGCCCCCGCGAGAACTCTCGCACCACACCCACGAAGCTGGCGATCGCCCCCGAGGTGGTTTGCCGCATCGCGGACGCCAGCGCATCCAACGAGAGCCGCTCCTCCGTGACCTCGTAGCGGTCCAGACCGCCGCTTACCGGGGGAATAAGGGCAACTTCGTCACCGTCCTCCAGAATCTGGCCGCCCGCAACGTACTCCCGGTTCACGGAGAGACGAGAGAGGGCCGACAACCTTGCCAGGCCGGGATATTCGGCGAGGAGCCGCCGCAGCAACCCCTCCACCGTGAGCCCGTCAGGGACCTCCAAGGCGATCTCCCGCTGTCCCACGATATCCCTGGCTGCTGCAAAGAATCTCATTCGAACTGTCATGGAAGGCCGCCCGATCGCTTCGGCCGGGTGAGATCCAGGGCCGGAGGGAGAGGGTACTGCCAGTCCACGTCTTCGTGACGCCTGAGGCCCACCGCCTCGCGCTGGATGATGAGGTGGTGGCGAAGAATCTGGACGTGCCGTGCCAGCCGGAAATACTGATCCCATTTCTCCTGCATCCCGGCTTCCAGGTGTGCCTCCTGCTGTTGGCACGACGGGATTGACGCCCAAATTTGCATCAGCTCCCGTCCGGCCATCTCCAAATCTCTGATTGCGCGCTCCAGCCGCTCACCCGCCCGCCCCAAGGCCTCGGCTTTTTCCTTTCGGATCTCCGAATCTATCTTCTCAAGTGCGTCTTTCATTTCCATCCACATGATGAATGTTGCTCTTTACTTAATTCTTTTTCATGTTTGACAATATGTCATAGATGGATACTATTTGTATTAAAAACGAATATAAAGTATTAGATTCAACATGTTATAAACTTAGCTGGCTGCAAAATAACATGTGTGTGACCTTCTGTCAACGGCTTTCGAAATGTCATAACTTCAAGTTTTTCAGTGAGTTTTAGCTGTGACAGGTGAATTCGGCCTTGACGAAATGCCTCTTTTCATGTTAGTAAACCTTCGTAAGTTATTGACTATATCGCTCTTACGGTTACACAAGAATGGGGCGTGCGGATCCTTCCACCGGTCCTGTCATTTTCCCCGTGACGCTGTTTCCGCACGGCACGGCCGTGCGGTGTTATTCTTCCATAATGTCTCTTTCGAATGTGGGTGGCGTGGGGTCCCGGCGAGGGGGAGCCAAACGCGCCGCGCACGCACGCGACGGCAGGAACCACACACCTGTTTGGGAGGTGCCGGATTGTGCCGGCGCTTGTCAGGTGCAAGCAGCGAGCCGAGAGGAATTCTCTCCGCGGACTCGAACGCGGACGATCTCAGGGTCGAGACCGAAGTGAGGACGGGCGGGAGAGTCCATGACGATTAAGGTGCTCGCCGAATCGGCCAAGGAGAAAGGCCGGCTGCTGAGCCAACTCGTCAGACACCTTTTGGATGAGCTAGGCTACGACGATTTTCGCGTGCAGGTAGCGGCGACCGGGATGGACCTGGAGGCCAAAGCCAAGCACCGAGCCACCCAGGCCCCGATCCTGTGCAAGGTCCGCGCCTTGCCGCGCGAGATCGGTCCGGACGAGTTGAAGCGATTCCTAGCCGACTACGCCAAGAGCAAGCGGAAGGATCGCCGCTTCGTCGGCCTGCTGCTGGCTTTTTCCGGGCTGAGCCAGTCCGCCCGCGACTGGTATGCCAACATGGAGGAAAAAGGGAAAGGCGAATTCCATGTTTTTGCGCCGGAGAAGATCCTGGCCTTGCTCCGGCGCGCGCGGCTGATCGGTTCGCCCGAGGTGGTCGAGCCGGCCGTCAAGTCCCGGATCCGCACCGATGCCGGCCCACGCTTTCTGGCCTACCACGAAGGCCACATGTTCTGGGTCCAGACGATCCTCAGCGGACGCAAGCCGACCAGCTATGCGGTGCTGGGTTCCCACGGAGAGCTGATCTCCCGGGTGGTGGCCCGGGAACTGAAACGGCTCGACCCCGCCCTCCAGGGCAAACGCTTGGTGGACCTGTTCCTCCGCGACAAGATTTTCCTCGCGCTCTTGGATATGGTCCCGCGCAATCTGGAGGCCCTGGCCAAGGAGGCGCGGGAGCCTCTGGCTGATGTCCGCGAGGCGATCCAGGACCTGCTGCGGGAGAATGTCCTGACCGTGGAATCGGGCGGCCAGCCGCGCTGGAAAACGGATCGCTACAGCTTGCGTCCCGACCTGGGCCTCTTCCTCTCCCTGGCCCGGCAGTACCTGGAGGGACCCAATAGGTTCCGGTTCCTGAGCTCGGCCTTCGCGGTCAATCTGCTGGCGGCGGACGTGCCCGGCTACCTCGAGGGGCGCTGGCGCTTCCGTGGCTCCGAGCGGGATCGCGCGGGCCTGTACCGCTTCCTGACGCTGACTCCCAGCGGTCTTAACCACATGCTCTTCACCCCGACCGACCGCTACGCCGCGACCGACGGCGAGGCCCGCGCGGGGCTGGGATACGCAGAGCGCGAGCGCATGCGCATTCCCCATATGCAGCGGCTGCTGGCCGATCTCCTGGTGCGGATGGCCAACGACATGGAGCAGCCGCAATTCCAAGAGCTGCTGGTCACCAAGGGGGTCAAGGTTCACCTCCTTCGCATGATCGCCAAAGGGGCCACCATCAACGACCTGTGGTTCAATCTCGATGCCGAGAGCTTGCTGGCGCTGGGGCGGACCGGTGGCGCGAGCCGCTCTGCCCAAACCGGCCGTGTCGAGACCGACCATTTCATCGACCTGGGCACCGCCCTGCTGCACGCCGGCGAGTACGAGCAGGCGGTGGCCCAGTTCGATCGCGGCATCAAGGAGGTCCGCGATCCCAGCCGCCTCCTGACCGCCTGGAATCAACGCGGGCTGTGCCTGGTCCATCTCAAGAAGTTCACCGACGCCACCACCTGCTTCAACGAGGCGCTGCGCTACAACGGGAACTCCAAGGCGGCCTGGTTCTACAAAGCCGTCTGCCTGAAAGAGCTGGGGGACCTGAGTGGAGCCCAGCGCTGCTGCCGGCGCGCCCTGGAAATCGATCCGACCTACGCCGAGGCGCGCGAGCTCTCGCAGATCCTCTGACCCCCATGTCCATCGAGCTGGTGTGCGCCACCTGCGGCCGGGCAGCCTCGCCCTCGACGCGAAGCTGGCGCTGTGCCTGCGGCGGGTTGTATGGGCTGCGGGCTCCGGCGGCGTTCCCCCGGAACGCCATTCGGAGCCGTCCGGCCACCCTCTGGCGATACCGCGAGGCGCTGCCGCTGCCCGCTGATTGCGAGCCGGTCACACTGGGCGAACCAGTGACCCCCCTCCTGCCCTGGCCTGCCGTCGCCGGCTGCCTCCTCAAGGCGGAGTGCCTGTTCCCCTCCGGATCGTTCAAGGACCGGGGCGCCTGTGTGATGCTCAGCCACATGCGGTCCCAGGGCGTTCGGGACGCGGTGGAGGATTCCTCCGGGAACGCCGGGGCAGCCGTCGCGGCGTATGCGGCCCGCGCTGGCATCGCATGTCGAATCTTCGTCCCGGCGGCCGCCTCAACCGGCAAGCTGACGCAGATCGCGGCCTACGGGGCCACCGTTGTCCCCGTCTCGGGCAGCCGTGAGGATACGGCAGCCGCCACGCGGGCGGAAGCCGAGCGCTGCTATTACGCCAGCCACGTCTTCAATCCGTTCTTCCTGCACGGCTGCAAGACCTTTGCCTTCGAGATCTGGGAGCAGCTGGGATGTCGCGCCCCGGACGCGCTGATTCTTCCCGTCGGCAACGGCACGCTGTATCTGGGGGCCTATCTGGGCTTCCGCGATCTGCAGGCGGCGGGAGAGATCCCGCGGCTCCCCCGGCTCATCGGCGTCCAGGCGGAGTCGTGTGCCCCGCTGGCAGCCCGGTGGCACGGGCGGCCGGCCGGCGCCCCGGGGTCCACGCTGGCGGAGGGGATTCGCATCGCCCAGCCGGAACGCGGGGCGGAGATTCTGGCGGCCTGCCGCGAGACGGACGGCGATTTCGTCACCGTCAGCGAGTCGGAGATCGCTGCGGCGCTCCTTGCCCTGGCGGCAGTCGGCCTGTATGTGGAGCCGACGGCCGCGGCAGCGCCCGCCGCGGCCCTGCAGCAGGTCGCTGCCGGGTGCCTGTCCGCCCGGGAGACCACGGTCGTCCCCCTCACCGGCTCCGGCCTCAAGGCCGGGTCCGCCATCTCGGAGATCCTGAAGGCCCGCCGCCGGCCCGCCTAATCACCCGCCGTACCGCAGGCCCGGAGGCGGTACTGTCTGGTTTTTGCCTTGCAGGCCGCCCGCACCTTGGGTAAGGTACGGGCAGGCACCGCATGCGGGCCGCCCCCGCGGCGGCTCGGAAGGGGGACGAACGATGGCCATCGCCTATATCTTGGTCGAAGCGGTTCCCCGAAAAGCCCGCAGCGCCTGCGGGAAGATTGCCCGCCTGGCCGGCGTCAAGTCCGCCCACCTAGTCACAGGACCGTACGACATCATCGTCCTGGCGGAGGCCAAGGACCCGGCGGCCATCGGCAGGCTCGTCATGTCGAGAATCCAGGGGGTGGACGGTGTCGGCCGAACCATCACCTGCGTTGTCGTGTAGGGCGACCGGGGCGCGCGGCTCATCCGGTCGCCGGGACTCTGGCGCGCCGTGCTCGAGGCAGGGCGAGGCTCCCGCCGCCGGTCTGCCGGAACGCCTAGCAGGCTGCTGGAAATGCGCCTTGCACCTGGACCTTTTTGAGCAGCCTGGGCGAAAACGGGATTTTCAGCATCCTGCTAGGGGCTGAGGAGTTCCTGCGCCAGTGCGACAAACGTCCGCACCATGACGCCCGTGGCCCCCTTGGGTTGATACCCCTTCTCCTTGTCCGTCTCGGACGTCCCGGCGATGTCCAGGTGCACCCACGGCGTCTCTCCCACGAAGCGCTGCAGGAACTTCGCCGCAGTGATGGCCCCGCCCTTCCGGCCCCCCGTGTTCTTGACCGCGGCGATGTCGCTCTTGAGCAGCTCATCGTACTCCGGATCGGTCGGCATGGGCCAGAGCTTCTCCCCGGTGGTCTTCGCAGCGCGCAGGAGGGCGTCCAGCAGTCCCTGGTCGCTGGCGAAGGCCCCGCTGGTGATCGTGCCCAGCGCCACCACGCAGGCGCCGGTGAGGGTGGCGACATCCACCAGGTGGGTCACCCCGCGAGTCCGGGCGTAGTGGAGTGCGTCCGCCAGGATCAGTCGTCCCTCCGCATCGGTATTGATCACTTCGATGGTCGTGCCGTTCATGGCCCGGAGGACATCGCCCGGCTTCAGGGCCGTGCCGCTGGGTAGGTTCTCCGTCGCCGGCACGACCCCCGTGACCCGCACGGGAAGCTTCAGCCGAGCGATGGCGCAGAGCGATGTGATGACCGCCGCGGCCCCGGCCATATCCCCCTTCATGGTCTCCATGTTCTCCGCCGGCTTGAGAGAGATCCCGCCCGAATCAAAGGTGATGCCCTTGCCCACCAGCCCCAGGTGGGGACCGGTCGGCCGTCCGCCCCGGTACTCCAGGAGGATGAGCCGGGGCGGCTCCTGGCTGCCGCGCGCCACCCCCAGCAGGGCGCCGGCCCGCAGGCGGCGCAGCTCCGGCGGGCCCAGCACGCGACAGCGGACCCCTGCGCGGCGGGCCATCGCCGCCGCGCGGCGGCCCAGCTCGGTCGGGGTCAGGGCGTTGGCGGGCTCGTTCACCAGATCGCGGGCCGCATTGGTGGCCTCGGCCGCGATCCGCCCGCGACGGACCGCCTCGCCCAGCACCCGCAGTGTGTGCGGATCGGACTCGAGAATGGCGAGCGTCTGGATGGCCCGCTCCTCCTCGCCGCTTCCCTTGTAGCGCGTGAACCGGTAGAGGCCGAGCAGCGCGCCCTCCACCAGCGCCTGGGCGGCCTGTGCGCGGTTGAATTCGCCCATCCGGGCGAGGTGCAGCACGCTCCCGAAGCGACGCGCGCCGATCCGCCGGAGGTACCGGGCCGTTTCCGCCGAGGCCACCCGCAGGCGATCCAGGGTGAACTCCTCCGGGCGTCCCAGGCCCGCCACCAGGATCCGGCCGGCCGGAAGCCGCCCCAGCGTGTGGATCAGGGTCTGCTCTCCCCATTTGCCCGTGGCTTCTCCCGACTGCACGAGACGGCGGATGGCGCCATCCAGGGCGGCATCCGCTGCCGCCGTGGCGCCCTCCAGGTCGCCGGCGGCGGCGGTGCGCACCGGGCGGCGAAGCGGGGCTCCCACCCGGGCCCCTTCAAACAGCCCGACCACCAGCGCGTCACCCCGGAACGCGGCGGCATCCCCCTGCACCACCCGAATGTCCAAGGCTGGCTCCTTTCCGGCGGACGCAATCGCGCCGTCGCATTCACTCCCGGTCCGCTCCCTCCAGCGGCGTGTGGCCGCTCGCTCCATCGCCGGACCATGCCTGCCCCTTATAGCGCAGAAAGCCGAACCCGTCCAGCCCGGGCGTCGAGGACGCTTTACATTCGTGACGTGCCCGCGCTAGTATGGCGGCAGAATGCTTCCCTGCAGGCCGTGCTGCTTGACCTTCACCCCAGCTCCGCCAGGAGGACACCAGCGATGACCACGTGGGACGTCCCTGCACTCGTGAGCGAGGACCGCGCGCACCTACTCCACCCGTTGTACCATCCCGCCGACCACGCCGCGCCGCACATCTGGGTGCGCGGCCGCGGGGCCACCCTGACGGACGCCGCCGGGAAGGAGTTCTTGGACGGCCTGTCCTGCCTCTGGAATGTGAACGCGGGCCATGGCCGCCGGGAGCTGGCCGAGGCCGCGGCGGAGCAGATGGCCACCCTCGCCTTCTCCACCAATTACGTCGGCTCCTCCAACGTGCCGGCCATCCGGCTGGCCCGGCGGCTGATCGAGCTGGCCTACCCCAACCTAGCCGCGGTCTACTTCGCCAGCGGCGGGGCCGAGGCCAACGAGAGTGCGTTCAAGACGGCCCGCTTTTACTGGAAGACCCAGGGCCGGCCTGCCAAGGTGAAGATCATCTCCCGCCAGTACGGCTACCACGGGGTGACGCTGGCGGCCATGAGCGCCACCGCCGTCCCTGGATACGCCAAGATGTTCGAGCCGCGCGTGCCCCACTTCATCCACACCGCCACCCCCTACGCGTACCGCTTCGAAGGGGCCGGGCCGGGCGAAACGGTGGGCCAGGCCGCGGCCCGCATGCTGGAAGAGACGCTCTTGCAGGAGGGCCCCGAGACGGTGGCTGCCGTCATCGCCGAGCCGGTGCAGGGGGCCGGTGGCATCCTCGTCCCACCGGACGACTACTTCCCACGCGTCCGGGAGATCTGCACCAAGCACGAGGTGCTCTTCATCGCCGACGAGGTCATCACCGGCTTCGGGCGCACCGGCCGCTGGTTCGCCCTGGAACGCTGGGGGGTCCAGCCCGACATCCTGGCCTTCGCCAAGGGGGTCACCAGCGGTTACCTCCCCCTGGGCGGCATCATGATCGCCCGCCCCATCTACGAGGCCATGCTGGGCGCCCCCTACGCCGACCGCTGGATGCACGCCTATACCTATTCGGGCCACGCCACCTGCTGTGCCGTGGGACTCCGCAACCTGGAGATCATCGAGCAGGAGGGCTTGGTCGCGCGGGCCGAGGCCCGGGGCGCGCGGCTCTTGGCCGGCCTGCGGGCGGCCACGGCCGATCTGCGGGCGGTGGGGGAGGTGCGGGGCCTCGGCCTCATGGTGGCCGTCGAGCTAGTGGCCGATCGCGCGACCAAGGCCGCCTTCGACCCGGGGCTGCAGGTGATCGGACGGATCAAGGCCGAGATGGAGGCCCGGGGGCTCTTCACCCGGTCCGTGCGGGACATCATCCTGCTGGCCCCGCCCCTGGTGATCACGGAGGCGCAGGTGGACCGGATCGTGGAGATCGTCCGCGACAGCATCGCGGCGATCTGTCCGGAGCGAGTATAGACACTCGAGCGGGTCGCGGTCGGCCGAGGCTACAGGGCCGGGCTGGGAAATCTCGGGGCCCAGTTGTTTTCCTGCCCTGCTCTTCGCCGGGAGGCGCGAGCACACTGTGGGGTTCTGGGATCTGTTGCGCCGCCGCCCCTTCCTCACCCCCCAGGAGCGCGACCAGATCGCGGCCGCGCTGGCGGGGATCGACCGCTATACGTCCGCGCGCATCGCCCTGCGCATCGACGAACGCCCGCAGGGGAATCCGGCCGCCCGGGCGAGCAGGCTGCTCCAGGCCTGGGACCTCCCGGAGGACGAGCGCGCCAGGGCGGTCCTGATTTACGCCTGCGCCGCCAATCGGCAGTTCGCCGTGGCGGGCGGGGAGGAGATCCGCCGGGTGGCCCCGCAGGCCTTCTGGATCCAGGTCGATCAGGACCTCCGGCACCACTTCCAGGAAGAGCGCTACTGCGACGGCTTCTTCAAGGCCCTGGCCCAGGTGGCCCGGCAGCTCCAGCACCATTTCCCCCCGCCGGCGGCTCCGCTTGCGACCGACGAACCCGATCACGGGCCGTGACCGCTGTTCGCCGCTCGTCCGTTTGCCGGGGGCGCGGCCCGGGTCCCGGAGAAAAGCGCGGCCGGGGCGGCAGACGCCTCGCCGCCCCGGCCCGTGGCATTCCGAGCACCCGGCGCTCGTCCGGCTATCCCTGACCGCGCTTCCCCAGCTGGCGGTCGAGCATGATCAGGGAGGGCTTGCTCTCGCCGATCATCTTGAACTGCTCCGCGATCAGGCCGGCGCTCTTCTCCTCCTCCACCTGCTCCGTGACGAACCACTGCAGAAGGACTTGGCTGGCGTAGTCGTTCTCCTTGACGGCCAGCGCGTATAGCTTGTGGATCGACTCCGTCACGCGCCGCTCGTGCTCCACCACCTGCTGAAAGATCTCCAGGGCCGACTTGAACTTCGCCGGGGGCTGGTCGATGGCCTTCAGAACCACCTGGCCGCCCCGATCGTTCACGTAGTCGAAGAACTTCATAGCGTGCGAGGTCTCCTCCTGGTATTGGACCCGCATCCAGTGCGCCGTGCCGGGCAGGCTGTTCGTCTCGCAATGGGCCGACATGGCCAGATACAGGTAGGCCGAGTACAACTCCTTGTTGATCTGATCGTTGATCGCGTCTTGAATCGTCTTGGTCAGCATACCGTTGCTCTCCTTTCGTGGGTCGGGGTTGCTCGTGCTTGTCCGCGATGGTCGGGCCCTGAGCCGGACGGCGCCGCGCTCCGGTTCGAACGGCGGGTCGGACGGCCGAGCCGGTCCGTCAGGCGGCGTTGATCATCTCATCCACACGCGGGTCGCTGGGCTTGAACGGATCCTTGCACAGGATGGTCCGCTGGTACCGATCGTTCAGCTTGAGGTAGGACCACCCGACGTCGTACGACTTGTTCCGCTCGTTGGCGAAATTGATGAAGTCGGAGCGGACCTTGGCCCGGGTCGTCTGCGGCGGGGTGGTCATGGCTTCTTCGATCAGTGCGTCGCTGAACAGCCGGTCGACCTGTTCCTGCCGGCAGAGCATGTTGTACAGGCCCCGGTCCCGGCGGATGTCGTGGTACTGGAGGTCCAGCATGCTGATCCGCTGGTCGTCGAAGCCGATCCCCTTGCGCGCCATGTAGGACTGGATCAGCTCCTGCTTGATGACCCAGTCCAGCTCCCGCGCGCACTGCCGGGGCTCCTCGGCCAGCTTGTCCAGGATGGTCTGCCAGCGCTCGAGGAGGTCGCTCACCTGGGGGGAGGGCTCCAGGCCGGCGTAGTAGTCCAGGGCCAGCTCCAGGTACTCCCGCTGCAGCTCGATGGCGGAGAATTCCTTCCCCCGCTTCAGCCGGACCTTCCGCCGGCAGCTGGTGTCGTGGGAGATCTCCTTGATGGCCCGGACCGGATCCTCCAGGGCCAGGTCCTTCCGGATGGCCCCGTCCTCCACCATGGCCAGGACCAGGGCCGTGGTCCCCACCTTGAGGTAGGTCGTCACCTCGGACATGTTCGAATCGCCGACGATGACGTGCAGGCGCCGGTACTTCTCCTCGTCGGCGTGGGGCTCGTCGCGGGTGTTGATGATGCCGCGCGAGCTGGTGGTGGCCCCCGAGATCTCCTGATAGATATGCTGGGCGCGCTGCGAGATGTAGTAGTGGTTGCCCAGCCGGGTCTTCAGCACCTTGCCCGCGCCGGCGAAGACCTGCCGCGTCACGAAGAAGGGAATCAGCTGTTCGGCCAGCTTGTGGAAGTTGGCCCCGCGCTCCACCAGGTAGTTCTCGTGACAGCCGTAGGTGTTGCCCACCGAGTCGGTGTTGTTCTTGAAGATGAAGATGTCGCAATCGATGCCGTTCTCGCGCAGCTTGCGCTCCGCCGTGAGCAGGAGCTCCTCGATGACCCGCTCTCCCGCCTTGTCGTGCAGCGTGAGGTCGAAGGGGTTGTCGCACTCGGGCGTGGCGTATTCGGGATGGCAGCCGGTGTCCTGATAGAGCCGGGCCCCGTTGCGCAGGAAATCGTTGGTGCCGCGCTGGCGCGAGACGACCCGCTCGAAGAGATACCCGAGGGCGCTCTCCACCGAGAGGTTCACCCGGCCGCCGGCCGAGGAAGAGATCAGGCCGTACTCGTTCTCCAGCCCGAAAATTCGCCGCTGCATGACGAGTGCGGGGGATCAGGCATCCCCACTGCCCTCCTTTTCCACATAGGTCCGCAGCTCCGCCAGAGGAAGCCGTCGGAATTTCCGCCCCGGCCGCTCCCGCTCGAGGAGGGCCACTTCCAGGCTGGCCGCCTTCACCTGCTGGCTGGCCGCCGCCTCCAGGGCTCGGGTGGCCAGTTGGAGCGCGGCCTCCAGGCTGAGGCCCTCGCTGTACTTGTCGCGCAGAAAGATCTTCAGCTCCTCCGCCTGGCCGCCGATGCTCGCGTAGCCCTTCTCGTCGGCGATGCTGCCGTCGAAGGCGATCCGATACAGCTCGTTGCCGGCCGCTCCCTCCCCCACCTCCAGGACCAGGATCTCCACCTCCAGCGGCTTGATCTCCATGCTGAAGATGTTGCCGATGACCTGGGAGTAAGCGCTGGCCAGTGATTTCGCCGTGACGTCCTCGCGACCATACGCGTACCCCTTCAGGTCGGCGTAGCGGATCCCCTCCTTGCGCAGCCGCTCGAATTCGCTGTACCTTCCCGCGCCGGCGAAGGCGATGCGGTCGTAAATCTCCGAGATCTTGTTGAGCGAGGCGCTGGGATTCTCCGCCACCATGAGCAGTCCCCGGTCGAACTCCAGGGCAATGATGGACTTCCCCTTGGCGATGCCCTTGCGGGCGTATTCCGCCTTGTCCTGCATCATCTGTTCGGGAGAGACGTAATAGGGCAGCGCCATCGTTTGGCCCTCAGTGGTGGTGGCCCCGGCCGCCGGGAAGCGGATGTCGTCCTTCCCGCGCCCCGACGTGTCTCAGGGGCTCGCTGAAAAACTCGTTTGGCCCAGGCTGCGCAGACAGAACCACATGCGCGGGGACCCATCCGCAGGATGGGCACCCATCAGATGGGTACCCGGCAGATGGTCCTTTTTCAGCAGCCCGTTAGGCCGATCGGCGGGCGTTCACCAGGGTCTGGCAAACGGAGGCCACGCGATCCTCGGGAACATCCTGGGTCCCCTGCCGGGTCACCAGCTTGACAGTCGGAAAGATCCCCCGGACGAAATCCGGCCCGCCGGTCCCCCGGTCCTCGTCCGCGGCGTCGTACAGCGCCTCCAGACCCGTCGCGATCGCTTCGGCCTCTTCCAGGCCCAGCCGGTAGAGCTTCTTGAGGCTGGAGCGGGCGTCCTTGCCGCCGGAGCCGATGGCGTAGTATTCGGCTTCGTCGTATCGGCCGCCAGCCACGTCGTACTTGTAGATGCGCCCCTCGTCACGGCGCAGGTCGTACCCGACGAAGATCGGCACGACCACCAGACCTTGCATGGCCAGGGGGAGGTTCGCCCGCACCATCTGGGCCAGGCGGTTGGCCTTGCCCTCCAGGCTCAGCCCCAGGCCTTCCAATTTCTCGTAGTGGGCCAGCTCGGTCTGGAAGAGCCGGACCATCTCGAGGCACGGTCCCGCGGCGCCCGCGATGGCGATGGCCGAGTGCTCGTCGGTCGCATACACCTTCTCGATCCGCCGCGAGGCCACCTGGTAGCCTTCGGTGGCCTGCCGGTCCCCGGCGATCACCACCCCCTGGCGGTACGTGAGGGCCAGCACGGTGGTCCCGGTGGGAACGGGCGGGGCGGTCTCGTGCGCCTCTCGCCCCTCCGCAGCGAACTGGGGCACGAGCTGCGGTTGGCGCTGGCGGACCAGGTCGAAGAAGCTGGAGCTGGCGTCGTTTTGGAAGAATGAAGGCTCCACGGAACGGACCCCTCCTAGCCGGCCAGCCGCTCCAGCAGCTCGGCCACACTCTCCGATCGCTCCAGAACCTCCCCCACCAGCTTCCGCGTGCCCCGTCCGGGCTCCGCCATGGGAATCCGCTTGACCGTGGCGTCGCCCGTGTCCAGCAGCACGGAGCTCCAGCTCGCCCCGTAGACCTGGGCGCCGAATTTTTGAAGACACATGCCCCGGAAGTACGCCCGCGTATCCGTCGGCGGATGGCCGGCGGCCCAGAGGATCTCGTCATCGCTCAGCAGCCGATCCACGTATCCTTCCCGCTCCATCCGGTAGTAGATGCCTTTGTCCCGGCGGATGTCGTGGTACTGGAGGTCCAGCATGCTGATCCGCTGGTCGTCGAAGCCGATCCCCTTGCGCGCCATGTAGGACTGGATCAGCTCCTGCTTGATGACCCAGTCCAGCTCCCGCGCGCACTGCCGGGGCTCCTCGGCCAGCTTGTCCAGGATGGTCTGCCAGCGCTCGAGGAGGTCGCTCACCTGGGGGGAGGGCTCCAGGCCGGCGTAGTAGTCCAGGGCCAGCTCCAGGTACTCCCGCTGCAGCTCGATGGCGGAGAATTCCTTCCCCCGCTTCAGCCGGACCTTCCGCCGGCAGCTGGTGTCGTGGGAGATCTCCTTGATGGCCCGGACCGGATCCTCCAGGGCCAGGTCCTTCCGGATGGCCCCGTCCTCCACCATGGCCAGGACCAGGGCCGTGGTCCCCACCTTGAGGTAGGTCGTCACCTCGGACATGTTCGAATCGCCGACGATGACGTGCAGGCGCCGGTACTTCTCCTCGTCGGCGTGGGGCTCGTCGCGGGTGTTGATGATGGGCCGCTTGGCCATCGTGTCCAGCCCGATCAGGGTCTCGAAGAAATCGGCCCGCTGGGAGAGCTGGAAGCGGCAGGGCTCCGTGCCGTTCTCGAAGCCGACCTTCCCCGAACCGCAGAAGACGATCCGAGAGACCAGGAAGGTCGTGAGGCCCTCCACCAGCTTGTCGAACGGGACGCTGCGGGCCATCAGGTAGTTCTCGTGATATCCGTAGCTGTTTCCCTTCCCGTCGCTGTTGTTCTTGTAGATCATTAGCTGCTGAGAGGGTGGAAGCTTGCGGTTGGCCGCCTCGCGGCACTGGTCCGCCACGCGCTCCCCGGCCTTCTCGAAGAGCACCAGGTCCCGGGCGTTGGTGGTCTCGGGGGTGGAGTATTCGGGGTGCGCCCCGTCCACGTACAGCCGGCCGCCATTGGTCAGGATCTTATTGATCGCCCGGTTGTCCTGCTGGCTGGGCCGCTCCCGCTCGCCGCTGGCCTCGAACCCTCGGGCGTCCAGCAGCGGATTCTCCCCCGCATAATCCCACATGACGCGGGGGGGCTGAGTCATCGGCAGCGCGTTGATGAGGAAGATGGAACTGCCTACGGGATCGAAGCCGGCGCCCTCCCGCGCCGTGATCCCGAATTCGGTCTCGCTCCCCATGATCTTGTCGATCGCCATAGATGGACCCTTTCGGGACCGTCGCCGTGCGGCCCGCCCTCGCCTGGATCACCTCCTGAAGGCAAGACCGCGGGTCACAGCCCTGACGGGCCGGCGGAGCCTGGTGCGGAAGCCGCCGTCAGAGGTAGTGACCCGTGGTGATGGTCTCGACCTTGCGCGGCTTCTTCTGCTCGCGATCGAACACCGGACGAACGTGCACGATCCGCTCGCCCCGTCGTCCGGCAATCTTGGCCCAATCATCGGGGTTGGTCGTATTCGGAAGGTCCTCGTTCTCCCGGAACTCGGCTTTGACGGCCTCGATGAGGTCGCTCGCGGTGATGCCCTTCACCCCGCTGGTGATCATCCGCTTCACCGCGGCCTTCTTGGCCCGCGTGCAGACGCTTTCGATCAGCGCCCCGCTGACGAAGTCCTTGAAGTAGAGCGTCTCCTTCTCGCCGGAGGCGTAGGTCACTTCGAGGAAGCGGTGGGCGTCGTCGGTCTCGAACATCTCGCCCAGGGCCGACTCGATCAGGCTGGCGACCGTGGCCGCCGGATCGTCCCGTTGCGCCGCCAGGGTGTCCGGGGCCAGCGGAAGGTCCGGGGTGAGGTACTTGGAGAAGATCTCCCGAGCGGCGTCCCGGTTGGGACGTTCGATCCGGATCTTGACGTCGAAGCGGCCGGGACGGAGAACGGCGGGATCGATGAGGTCCTGCCGGTTGCTGGCCCCGATGACGACCACGTGGCGCAGCCCCTCCACCCCGTCCAGCTCGGCCAGGAACTGGGGCACGATGGTGGACTCGACGTCCGAGGAGATGCCGGATCCGCGCGTCCGGAACAGGGAGTCCATCTCGTCGAAGAAGACCACCACCGGGGCCCCGGCGCTGGCCTTCTCCCGGGCGCGGGCGAACACTTCGCGGATCTTGCGCTCCGTCTCCCCCACGTACTTATTGAGCAGCTCGGGACCCTTGACGTTGAGGAAGTAGGCCGGGCTGGGCGTGCCGGTCTGCCGGCTCAGCTGCTGGGCCAGCGCATTCGCCACCGCCTTGGCGATGAGCGTCTTCCCGCAGCCGGGCGGCCCGTACAGCAGGACCCCCTTGGGTGGGGCGAGCTTGTGGGCGGCGAAGTGCTCGGCGTAGAGGACCGGCAGCTCGATGGCGTCGCGGATCTGCTCGATCTGCGCCGCCAGCCCCCCGACGTCGTTGTAGGTGATGTTGGGGACTTCTTCCAGCACCAGGTCTTCCACCTCGGCCTTGGGCAGCTTCTCCAGCACGACCCCGGCCCGCGCATCCAGCCGCAGATGGTCTCCCACCTGGAGCGGCACGTCGCGCAGCTGGGCCGAGAGCTCCACCACCCGCTCTTCGTCCGCACGGAGGCTGACGATGGCCCGCCCCTCGTCCAACCGATCCTTCAGGCGCACCACCTCTCCCTGCAGGTCCTGGCCTCCCACGTCCACCACGTTCAGGGCCTCGTTCAGGACGACCTCTTGGCCCCGGTACAGCTCGCCGCTCTTGACCATGGGGGCAATGTTCACCTTCATCTTCCGGCCGCCGGTCCAGAACGTCCGCCGTGCTGTCTGGGTAATGCTGCAGGAAGATGCCGTAACTGGACGGAGGCGCGGCCAGCTTGTCCACCTCGGCGCGCAAGGAGGCGATCTGCTCCTTGGCCTGGTTCAGCGCGGCCACCAGGCGATCGTTCTGCTGCTGGGCTCGATCCAGCTGTTCCCGCGACTGGCTCAGCTTGTTGCGCAGGAACTCGAATTCCTTGGGGGTCTGTTCCAGCCGTCGCCGCAGGTGGAACATCTCCTCTTCCAGCGCCTTGACCTGAGCTTGAAGATTCTCGATATCCATGGCATCTTGACCGAACGCCCGCGCGAGGGCGGGATCTGACTTCGAAGGTTGCCCGGAAAGCTTCTGCATCGTCTTTCGCAGCGAGTTGAGCCTGGTCTCGGAATCCCCCATGCCGACTGGTCCTCCGCCGCTGCCGGCCGCCGATCACCCCTCGCCGCGCGCTCGTGCCACTACAGCGCGCGCGACAAGAGCACGCTCTTTCGGTTTCGATCGTATATTAAACGGCTTCAAGGGGGTGTCAAGCTCCTTTTCCGCCCGCGCGGGCGGCGATTTTCGGGCCGTTCACCGGCCGCCAGACACCGATGGCTGGGAACACCCCAGCCATCGGTCGGCGACCCCGCCATCGCGTCTGCGGTCCCCCGTCACGCGGGGGATCAGTGGCTGCACGTCCCTCACCCGCTGCTGGTGCAGGTCCCGCACCCACCGCTGGTGGACCCGACAAATCCCCGCTCGCCTTTGAAGGCGAAGGTTGAGAACTGCCTGGTCACCTTTCCGCTCTCGCATTTGGGACAGCGCACCCGGCTCTGGCTGGACGCGACACGCTTCTCGAAGGCGTGCGCGCAGGCATCACAGACGTACTCGTAGATCGGCATCAGGCCTCTCCGGGCGGCGACAGCGCCTCCGAGGGACTCGGGTCACTGGCCGCCCCGCTGCACATAACTCTTGACGAACTCTTCGGCATTCTCTTCCAGGACGTCGTCGATCTCGTCCACCAGCTTGTCCATATCCTCTTTCAGCTTCTTGCCCTTCTCCGTCGCCGCGGAGCGCGTTTGCTCACCCTCTCCCGCCGGCGGCCCCTCGGTTCGACGCTGCTTTCGCTCTTGCTCCGGCATGCCGTGCCTCCTTCCCCTGCCTTTCCACGCCGGTCCTTACCCTGGTATTGTACCACTGAAATTCATCGGTTCGCTACCCAGATCAAATGCGGAAGCTCCGGGATCAATACCTGGGACAGTCCCAGCCGAACCGCCGCCTGCGATCCCGGCAGGCAGCAGATGACTTTCCCCCGGCTCACACCGCACAGCGCCCGGCTGAGAAACGCGGCGGCGCCGATCTCCTGGAAGCTCAGCCAGCGGAACAGCTCGCCGAATCCCGGGAGCGCCTTCTCGATCAGCGGCTCCACCGTCTCGACCGTCAAGTCACGGCGGCCGACTCCGGTGCCCCCCGTCACCACCAGGCAGCGCGCGGGGCCCTGCAGAAATCGGCGCACCACCGCCTGGATCGCTGCCGGCTCGTCCCGGACCAGCTCGTGATCCAAGAGGGTGTGCCCGGCCCCCTCCAAGAGCTCTCGGGCCAGGCGCCCCGAGGCGTCGGTGGCCTGGGTGCGGGTGTCGCTCACCGTAAGGACAACGCAGGCGACCGGCCCGACCGTCTGCGCGCCTACCTGATGCTCGTGCGCCCCCATGCTCACCTGCCTTCCCGAAGAAACGGGTTGTTCCGGCGTTCGGCACCGATGGTCGTCTGCGGCCCGTGGCCGGAATAGACCACCGTTGCATCCGGGAACGTCAGGAGCTTGGTGCGGATGGAATGAAGCAGGGCCGCCGGCGATCCGCCGGCGAGATCCGTGCGCCCCACCGAGCCTGCGAACAGCGTGTCTCCCACGAAGACGCTCTCCTCCGCCCGCAGCGAGATGCTGCCCGGCGTATGGCCGGGGGTCTCCAGCACACTCAGGGCGAGGCCGCCCAGCGCGATCACATCCCCCTCGCGGACCAGCCGATCCGGGCCGGGGGGCTCCGCCGCCTTGAGGCCGAACATCCGGGCGGTTTCCGGGACCATCGCCAGCAGGGGGAGATCGTCCGGATGCATCACGATTGCGGCGCCCGTGGCGGCCTTGAACAACTCGGTCCCCGCCACGTGATCGAAGTGGGCGTGGGTGGCGATCAGATAGTCCAGCTGAAGCGCCTGCGTGCGCACCGCCTGAAGGACCCGCTCGCTCTCCATGCCCGGATCGATCACCGCCGCCCGGCGGGTCTGCTCGTCCACCACCAGATAGCTGTTACTCTGTAACGGCCCGACCACGAACATCTCGACCCGCACCGTTGCTCTCCCGCCCCTCCGCCCCTCACGACGCCCCGAAAGAATGCACAGACGAAGAATGCCACGCACGGCGGCCGCCGGGGGCGGCCTGGATGTGCTCGCTCAGGACAGCTCCCGCTGGATCCGCAGCACCGTCGAATAATCAACCCCGGTCTGGGCCGAAAGACGGAGCAGATCACGCTCGGTGATCCGGCTCCCGCGCTTCATGATCGCTTGCAGTTCACGACGAACGACCACCAACGCCTCCTCAGTCTTTAGCCGCATACGCCGCTCCTTGCCGTATGTCGCTGCCTACCCCATGTGGATCACGGGGCCGGAAATCGCCTCCGCCGCGATCCGCTCCAGCAGCCCCGCCGCCGCCCGGCGGAAGGCCTCCGCAACGGCCGAGTCCGGATGGCTGGTCAGGACCGGTTCGCCGCGGTCGCTGGTCTGGCACACCATCGGGTCCAGGGGAATCTCCCCCAGGAAGGGCACGCCCAGGGTCTGGCTGGCCCGCCGGCCCCCGCCCTGCTTGAAGATCGGCGCCCTCGCCCCGCAGTGCGGGCAGACGAAGCCGCTCATGTTCTCCAGGATTCCCAGGATCGGCACCTTGAGCTGCCGGAACATGGCCAGGGCCTTGCTGGCGATGTTCATGGCCAAGTCCTGCGGAGTCATGACGATGATGGCCCCGGCCAGGGGGGTGGACTGGGCCAGCGTCAGCTGGGCGTCTCCCGTGCCCGGCGGCAGGTCGATGATGAGGTAATCCAGCGCCCCCCACGCGACATCCTTCAGGAGCTGCTGGACAGCCTGCGCCACCATGGGGCCGCGCCAGACCACCGGGGCGCCGTCGGGCAGCAGGAATCCCAGCGACATCATCCGGAGGCCGTGGGCCTCCAGCGGGAGAATCTTCTGTTCCACGCTCTGCGGCATCCGGGTGACCCCGGTCAGCTTTGGGATGGTGGGGCCGTAGATGTCGGCGTCCAGGAGACCGGTGGCGACCCCGGCCTGGGCCAGCGCAACCGCCAGGTTCACCGCCACCGTGGATTTCCCCACGCCCCCCTTCCCCGAGGCGATGGCCACGGAGTGCTTGATGCCGTTCTGGGCCGCCGGATCCACAGGAATGCCGGGGCCGACTGTCTGAGCCGTCATGGTCACTCCTTCCGTGCACGACCGTTCCTCCCGGCCGCCCCCCACTTCACTCCAGGGAGGGGAGCCGGCGAGCGTCCCCGTTCACCGCCGGGCCGCCGGCGCGCTCGCGGAACACCGGGCACTGGGTGCAGGGAACATCCCGGGCCGCCCCCAGGATCTCCCAGCACGGGGCGTAGCCCAGCAGCCGCTTCACCCCCTCGATGCTGATCTTGTCGCGATGGATGAGACGGCGCAGGCACTCCAGCCACTGCACGTCCCCCAGGCAGTAATAGCGCTCGCGGGCCCGGCGGGCGGGCTTCACCAGCCCGTGGGATTCGTAGAGCCGGAGGGTCTGCTCCGTCACCCCGAGCATCTCGGCCACGATGCCGATGGGGAAGCAGGCCCCGCTCTCGGCGGATCGCTCGCCGAGGAGGGGGGCCGGCCGGCGCTGGTCACTCACCCGCTTCATCTCAACCTGGAATTTTGCCCGCGCTAGAAATCTCGGCTTTAGATAACAGGACAAGCCGGAGGTGTCAAGCACCGGAAGGGGCGGGCTCGAGGGGAGACGTACGCCCTGTCGCGGTTCAGGCCAAGGGGACACCGGGGCCGGGGTGCGGGCCGGCGGCTCAGCGATGCCCCGCATGGATCAGCTGCAGGAACTCCTCGCGGGTTTCCCGGCACTCGCGGAACGCCCCCAGCATGCAGGAGGTGACGGCCTTGCTGTTCTGCTTCTCCACCCCGCGCATCATCATACAGAGGTGGTAGGCCTCGACGATCACGCCGACGCCGGCCGGGCGGAGCGCCTCCTGAAGGGCCTCGGCGATCTGCGTGGTAAGCCGCTCCTGCACCTGCAGGCGCCGGGCGAACATCTCGACCAGCCGCGCCAGCTTGCTGAGGCCGACGATCTTCCCCGCCGGCATGTAGGCGATGTGGGCCTTGCCGAAAAACGGTAACAGGTGATGCTCGCACAGGGAATAGATCTCGATATCCCTGACCACCACCATCTCATCGTACTGCTCGTCGAAGACGGCGCCGTTCAGCACCTCGGTCACGGTTCGCTCGTACCCAGACGTGAGGAAGCGGAGGGCACCGGCCACGCGCGCCGGGGTTTCCAGGAGGCCCTGGCGATAGGGATCCTCGCCGATCTCCTTCAGCAGGTCGCGGATCAAGGGCTCGATCATGCCGGATTCTCCTTCCTACTCCACGTGCGCCGGGTCCCGGAGCCTCGCCACCCCCGGGGACTCCAGTTCAAAAGAGTTGTTCGGGGTCTCCTCCAGCCGCAGCCGCCGCAGCCGCCCCGGCGGCAGCGCCTCGGCCAGCACCCGCCAGAGGACACCGGCCAGCACCTCGGCGGTGCTGGTGGGGCCGTCGGCCGGGCCGATCAGGTCGTCCAGGTTGGCCTGATCGAACCGGTCCAGCACCCGGCTCCGCACCACCGACGCCAGATCGACATCCCCCGCCGCCGAGCCGACGTCGGGGCGGATCGGGCCGCGCAGGGTGAGCGCCAGCCGGTAGGTGTGGCCGTGCCCATGCGGGTTGTTGCACCGGCCGTAAAGCCGCCGATTCTCCTCCGCGGTAAAGCGCGTGTTGTGCATCCGGTGCGCGGCGGAAAACTGGAACGTCAGCGTGGTCTCCACGATGGGCGCGCCGAGCCGCCGGTCTCCCTCGGGTCCCCTAGCCATGCGTCTCCCGCTCGCCGAAGTAGTCCACATATGCCGACCCGTCCTCGTGCAGGCGCACCCGCTGCAGCCGGGCCTCAGTGAGCCGCGGCTCCAGCAGCTCCCAGATGGCCACCGCCAGCTGTTCGGGCGTGGGAATGCAGTCCCGGAGCTCCGGCACCTCGACATTCAGATTGCGGTGGTCGAATCGATCCAGCACTACCCGGGCGATCAGGTCCTTCAATGCCTTGAGGTCCATCACCATGCCCGTCTCCGGTGAGACCTCCCCCTCGATGGTCACCTCCAGGATGTAATTGTGGCCGTGGAGGTTCGCAGCCTTGCCGAACACCCGGCAATTCTCCTCCTCGGTCCAGTGGGGATTGAGATAGCGATGCGCCGCACAGAACTCCACCCGCTTGGTCAGCCGGATCATCCCTCTTCCCTTCCCGGGCCTCCGGACCCGACCGCAGACAAAGCCGCCAGCCCCGGCAGTCCGGCCTCCGTCCCCTCGAGGGCTCCCTCAACCGCGGCCAGGAATTCCCCAGCCACCCGGTCCGCCTCGAACCGTTCGGCCCGACGTCGGCCGGCCGCTCCGAACTCCCTCCGCAGCCCGCTATCCGTCAGCAGGCGGGCCAATGCCTCCGCCAGTCCCCGCGGATCATCCGGCTCTACCAGGAGGGCCGTCTCTCCTTCCGCCACCGTCTCGGGCACCGCGGCCGCCCGGGCGGCCACCACGGGCAGGCCCGAGGCCATCGCCTCCACGAACACGATCCCGAACCCTTCCTGGCGGCTCGGCAGGCAGAACAGGGCGGCGCGCCCGTACCGCTCGCGCAGCTCGCGCCACGGCAGGGTCCCCAGGAATTGCACCGCGCCCCCCAGTCCCAACCGGTCCCGCAGCCGCTCCCACGCCCGCCGCCGGGGTCCGTCGCCCACGATCCATCCCTGAAACGGCACGCCGGCGGCCGAGAGCTCGGCGAAGGCCTGGAGCAACCGCTCCAGATTCTTCCGCGGGTACATATGGGCCACGCTCAGGATGGCCGGCGGATTTGCCGGCGCCGGCCCGTTCCCCTGCTCCCGCCAGCGCAGGAGGTCGATCGGCTCGGGGACGATGACGATCTTGCCGGCCGGAATGCCGTAGGCCTCCACGATCCGGTCCCGCGAGTAGCGGCTGGTGGCCACCACGACCTGCGCCCGGCGCACCGCCAGCCGCTCGCAGCCGGCCTGCAGCCCGAGGAGCGCCCGGACGATTCCGCGCTCGTTGCGCAACTCGTCCGCCACGACCCCCTTGATGCTGGCCACGTAGGGGACGGCGGGCCGGCGGCCGTAGACGAAGCCATCGAGATCGAAGCCGACGACCCAGTCGTACCGGCCCTGCCGGAGGCGGGGAGCGACCCGAAGATTGAACCACAGGCGCCGGGCGGTGTAGCCTGGCCACAGGCGGATCGGCGCGTGCATCTCGACCCCGACGCCGCGCGCCTCCAGCGAACGGACCAGTTGGCGAATGGCCACATAGGTGCCGCTTCCCTCGCCCACCGACAGCGGCGTGGAGGTGACGAAAGCCAGACGGGAAGGCACCGGCCGGCGCTGGCCCGTGGACAGAGCGTGCGGATGAAGCAGTCTTGGTGACGTCATGGGGCGAAGAGACAGCGCGGGGGACCCTCGGCTACGCTGCGCGGAATGCCGCTGTCGCGCCTTCCAGTTGCAGGCGGGCCGGCCGACCCGCGGCAGACCGATCGCCCGCACGCTAATCCGCTACCCGCGGGGTGTCAAGGGAAAAGCCTCCGGCGGCGAGAACGTCCGGCGCGGCGCATCATCTCCCATCCGGCGTTCCAGGCGGGAGCGGGGGGATCAGCCCGGCCTGGCGCAGCGACGGACCCACCAGCTCCACGAATTGCTTGAGGATCCTGGCCGTGAGGCCCCACACCTGCTGCCCGTCCTGCTCGTAGAAGTAGACCGGGTACCGGCGGCCATCCCGCTCCCACATCTCTTCGCGGAAGGCGGCCCCGGAGAACAGCGGGATCATGGGCAGGTGGACGAGCGCCTCCACTTCGAACGGATCCGGTTGAAAGGCATAGGGATATGGCACGCCGGCCACGAAGGGGCGCACCACGTGCCGGCTGCTGGCTGTCAGCGTATCATCCAGGACGCCCAGGATCCGGACGTCCTGGCGCCGCAGCCCCAGCTCCTCCTCCGTCTCGCGCAGGGACGTCGTCAAGAGATCGCCGTCCTCCTCCTTGAACCCACCTCCCGGAAAGGCGATCTGTCCCTTGTGGGTGGGCACCGATTCGGTCCGCTTGACCAAAAGCAGACAGGGCCCCTGCGGCCCCACGTACAGGGGCACCAGGACCGCGGCCCGCCGAAATCCGGCGGGGGCCGCCTGCTGCACCGTCCGCCGGTGCAGGATCGCGGCGATCCGCTCGGACAGGCCTTCAGGCTGTTGCACGCCGTCCATCCTCCTTCGCCCGTCCGCTCGAGACCATCTCCGCCCCTGTCCGCGGCCGCGAGGAAAATGCAAAGGGGCTCCGGAAGACCCCGAAGCCCCTGGCAGAATCTTGTGGAGCGGGTAGCGGGGATCGAACCCGCATCCCAGGCTTGGGAAGCCTGTGCCCTACCATTGGACGATACCCGCGGCGTGGATTGTTCCTACCAGATTGCCGACCGCCTGTCAACAGAAAGGGTCGGCCTCATCCCTTGCGGGCATACTCGCAGATGTGGGCCAGCACACAGGTGGGACACAGCGGGCGGCGCGCCCGACACACCTGTCGCCCGTGCTCCACCAGGTTCAGATGCAAGGCGTGGCGGTTCTCCCGGGGAACCCGCGGCTCCAGGAAGTCGTGGGCCTTTTCCGGATTTCCGTACCCGTCCAGCAGGCCCAGCCGCCGGCGCACGCGGAAGACGTGGGTATCCACGGGGAAGGCGGGGCGCCCCATGCCGAAGAGCAGGACGCAGGCCACGGTCTTGCTGCCGATCCCCTTGAAGCGGCCCAGGAACGCCTCGACCTCCTCGTCGGACAGGTCGCGCAGGAAGCTGAGGTCGAAGTGGCCTTGCGCCGTCCAGATCTCTTCCAGCAGCGCCTTGATCCGCACCGCCTTGATGTTGGCCAGGCCCCCGCAGCGGATGGCGCGGATCAGATCCCGCAGCGGGGCGCGATGCACCTGCTCCCAGGAGGAATAGCGGCCCCGCAGGGTGGCATACGCGCGCCCGCTGTTCTCATCGGTGGTGTTCTGGGAAAGCAGGGTCTGGATGAGAGAGTCCAGCGGGTTGTCCGGCCGGCGCGCGGCTCGCCGGGGGCCGTAGGCCTGATGCAGGAGGGTGGACACTCGGGCCAGCTTGGCTGTGGGACGCATGCGACCCCCCGGCGGGAAGAACGAGTCGTACGCTAATGAACCCGCGGGGGAAAGTCAAATCGAAAATCGCAATGTGACGGAGGCCACGCAAGGGCAGGTCTGCCGCGCGCGCATCGGAGGCGCTGCCCCCCGGATGAAGAAGCTCGCCCCGAGCACCGCGAATGCAGCGGCCCTCCCATGCGTCGCGGACCGCGAATGCTCTCGGCCGTGCCTGGAGACAGCAAGTCCGATGAGTCAGCAGCGTCCCGCATTGCTCAGGATGAGTCTCCCGCGGCGCAGAACGGACACGCGGATCCCGTACATTCCCGGTTGAGCGGGCTGAACTCGCAGACGATGGGCTGCTCGTCCTCCAGTTCGAGGTGCAGCTCTCTCCGCACGAAAGCCACTGCCGTATGCAGGGCCAGGAACGTGTCCCGCTTGCAGCAACGGGGACCGCCGTGGTTGGCGATCGTCAAGAGGCTTTCCGCGGTCACGAGGTTGCTGAGGCGCCATTCGGCCTTGGAGAGCGGGTTCGCCCCCGTGAGCACACTGAGGAAGATCCCAGTTCCCACCGCGGCGCCGCAGGTCCCGCAGAAACCGCAGAACCCGCCCTTGACGTCTTCGGCCCGTCGCCGGGCGATCTCGATCTTCTTTATCTTTCCTGCCGGGGGAGTGCCTAGCCGATTCAGGGCAGCCGCGAGGAGCACGGCCGGGACCAGGAAGTGGTGTTCGGGCCCGTGCATCTTGACCGGCGCGCTCCGCATCAGCGTGAGGGCCATTTCGATCGGGGCCGTGGATGCGGTCGCGGAGCAATATCGCTGGATGAGATCGTTTGCCGAGCCGCTATGGCAGCGATCGCAGACGTAATGGCCCTTCGCACAGGCCACGGTCGTGTCTTCGGCCGCGCCGCAGTAGTAGCAGCGGGAGGCCGCACTTCGCTCGACGTAGATCAGCTCCTCACCGCAGATCAGGCAGCCGGTCTTCTGCTCCATTGGTACCGCTCCTCCTCCCGAGACGGGCAAGACCATGCAGGATGGCCACAGCCAACCTCATCACGGATTCCAGCTGCTCCCGGGAGCTGAGGACGGAGAATCGGCCCGTTCCGTCTCGGACTGCCTCGACCCCCGACGGCCGCCTCACCGCTTCCCGATGTCCTCAAGTCGGCGTTGGAGCGACATCGCATCCAAGGATTTCAGGGGCAGGTTGAGAAACAGCTCGATCCGACGCCGCAGAACGGCCGCGACGCCGTGAAACAGCCTGCGCTTCTTGTCTTCGGGACCTTCGAAGGCCGCCGGGTCTTCCACGCCCCAGTGAGCCGTCATCGGCTGTCCGGGCCAGAACGGGCAGACCTCTCCCGCCGCGTTGTCGCAGACGGTGAACACGAAATCGAGGGGCGGCGCCCCCGGCTCGGCGAATTCGTCCCAGCTCTTGCTGCGCAAGCCTTCGACGGGCAGGCCCATGCTGCGGAGCGTCTCCAGCGCCATCGGGTTTACGCTGCCGGTCGGATGGCTGCCGGCGGAATAGGCGCGGAAGTGGCCCCGCCCCAGCTGGTTCAGAATCACTTCAGCCAAAATGCTCCGGGCGGAATTGCCCGTACACAGGAAAAGAACATTGTACACGCGCTCAGTCATCGAAATCTCCTCCCCCGGTCGCCAGCCCTCCCGGCCCCCCGCCCCGCCCGTGGCCGGTCCATCGGTCACCCGCGCGCCGCGGCAGGCCGGACGGCGGTCGCGGGGACGGCGAAATAGCGCCGCTGGAATCGGAAGGCCACGTTCAGGAGGCCGATCAGAACCGGCACCTCCACCAGCGGCCCGATGACCGACGCGAAGGCGGCCCCGGAGTTCAGCCCGAAGACGCCGACCGCCACCGCGATCGCCAGCTCGAAGTTGTTGCTGGCCGCGGTGAAGGACAGGGAGGCGGCTTGGGCATAGTCGGCCCCGGCGCGCTTGCCGAGCGCAAACGAGATGAGGAACATCGTGACGAAGTAGACCAACAGCGGCAGGGCGATCCTCAGAACATCCAAGGGAAGCCGGACGATCACCTCCCCCTTCAGACTGAACATCACCACGATGGTGAAAAGGAGGGCGATCAGCGTGAGGGGGGAGAGCCGGGGAATGAACCGGGTCTGATACCAGGGCTTCCCCTTCGCCGCAATCAGGCAGAACCGTGTGCTCACCCCGGCGATGAACGGGATCCCCAGGTAGATGAACACGCTCTCGGCGATCTGGCGGATGGAGACCTGCACGACAGCGCCCTTCACGCCCAGCCACGCCGGCAGGACCGTCACGAAGACGTAGGCAAATCCCGAATAGAACAGTACCTGGAAGATGGCGTTAAAGGCCACGAGGGCTGCGCAGTACTCCGCATCGCCCCGGGCCAGGTCGTTCCAGACGATGACCATGGCGATGCAGCGCGCCAGGCCCATCAGGATCAGTCCGACCATGTACTCGGGACGGTCTCTCAGGAACACGATCGCCAGGGTGAACATCAGGACAGGGCCGATGGCCCAGTTCAGCACGAGGGAAAGAGCCAGCACCCGCACGTCCCGGAACACCCGGCCGATCTCCTCGTACTTCACCTTGGCCAGGGGAGGGTACATCATCAGAATCAGCCCGGCCGCGATCGGCAGCGATGTCGTGCCGACCTGGGATGCCGAGATCCAGCCCGTGCTCGACGGAAAGAAGTACCCCTGGGCGACTCCGGCGAACATCGCCAGGAAGATCCAGAGCGTCAGGTACCGATCCAGGAAGGACAGTCGCGTGCCGACGTGGTCCGTCATGGTGGCCTCCATCAGGGAAGGGGACAGATACATATGCTGAAATCAGCATGTATTGAGACCAAAAAAAATCAGCCGCCTGGCGTCCGACGGCGCAGGCGCGCGGGCGACGCCCCGCGCGGCGTAACCGGGATTCGTCGGCGCGCGCGGTGGACTCGGAGGCCAAGTGGACGTCCAGGACCTTGATCAGCTCCCGGTACACGGGCTCGCGATCGATCATGGCAGCCAGCCGGTAGTGCATCCACCGCCCTTCTCGGCGCGCCTCGACGAGCCCGGCGGCTCGGAGCTGTCGCAGATGCCGGGACACGGCGTATTGGGGCAATTGCACGGCATGCACCAACTCGCATACACAGGCCTCTCCGCGCAGCAAGAGACGCAGCAGGCGCAGCCGCACGGGATCGGCGAGCGCTCCGAGTATCACCGTCACCTGCTCCAGCACAATCTGATTCTCCTCATATGCTGCATTACGCATATATTAGCCGCCTTGCCCGCAGCTGTCAAGCCGCTTTCATCACGCGGACTTGTGTGCCGACAAAAATCACCTATTTCTTGCAGTGCCCGGCTCCTCCTTGATCGGCGAGCCAATGAGGGGTTGAGCTGCGACCCCCCCGCCTGTCGCCGGACTGGTATTGAGTTGACACCCACCAGCCCCTTCGATACGCTTCCCAACAAGGTATCCCGCTTTCGTAATTGTCGCGGGGCTCGTTCGACGATATTCCTCGCCCCGTGAAAGCGGTCTCCGTCCCAGAGAATCGGAGGAGTGTGCATGCCTCACAAGAAAGTCGCCATGGAACATGACAAGAAGATCGCCCTCGTGGCGCACGACAACAAGAAGGCTGATCTGGTTGAATGGGCCAAGTTCAATAGCGTGCTCTTGGCGCACCACAGGCTCTACGCCACCGGGACCACCGGCGAGACCTTGGAGCACGAGCTGGGCCTGACCGTGAGCAAACTGCAGAGTGGACCCCTGGGCGGGGACCAGCAGATCGGCGCCAAGATCGCCGGCAACGAGATCGACTTCCTTATCTTCTTCTGGGATCCGCTGGAGCCGCAGCCCCACGATCCAGATGTCAAGGCGCTCTTGCGCATGGCGGTCGTGTGGAATATTCCCGTGGCCTGCAACCGCGCCTCCGCCGATTTCATGATCTCCTCCCCTTTGATGGATGGCGCGTATGATCGTCTGGTGCCGGATTATGACCTGTATCGGTCCCGGAAGCTCCCGCGGGGCGAAGCCGGAGAACAAGGGGCGGCCGAGTGAGCCGCGGGAGCCGACTTCATTTAGACGCTCGTTCGACGGGACGCTGCTTCTTTATTTGCTTTGCTCAAAGCGCCTCCAGTCTCCGAGGGAACCGCGACAAGCGGCGGGTAGCTCCTCCTGCTCGGCGGTTCAGCTCGTCGGAGAACACAGTGCCTCATTTGGCTATCCCGCTCCAGATTGGCGCTAGAACAGCCCGATGGCCCTCCAGTAGAATGACCCGAGGCCCATCCAGATGACGAGATAGACCAGGGACACGAGGGCGCCCACCCCCCACCACCGCTTCAGGCTGACGTACCCGGCCCCGAAGTAGACGGGGGAGGGGCCGCCGCCGTAGTGGGTCAGGCACACACACAGGTTGGAGAAGAAGGCAAAGATGAGCGCCGCGAAATACGGGGGCGCCCCGACCGCCACCGCCACCGTGAGGAACGGCACGAAGAACGCGCTGACATGGGCCGTGAGGCTGGCGAAGAAGTAGTGGGAGTACATGTAGACCAGGGCCAGGATGGCCAGGGCCGGCAGCCAGGGCCACCCCTTCACGTAGCTGCCCACGGCCATCGAGAACCACTTGATGAGGCCCAGCTTGGCCAACATGGTGGCCATGCCTACCAGGCCGCCAAACCAGATCAACGCATCCCAGCCGGCCCGCTCGGCGAGCACGTCCCCCCACCCAATGGCCCCCAGGACCAGCATGAGGCAGAGGCCGAGGAAGGCGACGACGGTGGCGTCGATGTGGGTCCAGGAGCCCGTGAGCCAGAGCAGCAGGGCCAGGGCGAAGGCGCCCAGCACCACCCACTCTTCGCGCCGCATCGGCCCCATCCTGGCCAGCTCCGTCCGGGCCAGCGCGGCGGCCTCCGGGGTCTGGCGAATCTCGGGCTTGACCAGGTGGAAGATCAGGAACGGGATGAGGAAGAAGGAGAGCACCCCGGGCCCGAGGGCGGCGAGCGCCCAGCCCCCCCAGGTGATCTCCACATTGATCGTCTTCTTGGTCAATTCGGCGATGAGGGGGTTGGCCGCCATGGAGGTCAGGAACATGGCGCAGGTGACGCCGTGCACGTGGTAGGCGCTCAGCATCAAGAAGTTCCCGATGCGCCCGGCCGTCGGGCCCGGCTCGGAGCCGTAGGTTGTCGCGAGGCTCTTCACGATGGGGAAGAGCACGCCGCCGGTCCGGGCGGCTCCCGAAGGAATCCCGGGGGCCAGGACTAGGTCACTCACGGCCAGGGAGTATGCCAGGCCCAGCGTGCGGTGGCCGAAGGTGCGGATGAAGACGAACGCGATGCGGCGCCCCAGGCCGGTCTGGCTGAACGCCCGAGCAAAGAGGAAGGCGACGACGATCAGCCAGACGGTCCCGTTCATGAAGCCATTCAAGGCCTCGGCGATGGAGAGGGTGCCCGTGAGGGCGGTGAGGGTGGTCCCGATGAGCACGACGGCGCCCATGGGCAAGGGCTGCAGGATCAGGCCGATGATCGTCCCGAAGAAGATCGCAAAAAGGTGCCACGCCTTGCCGGTGACGCCTGCGGGCATCGGGAGGACCCAGATGACCGCCGCGACCAACGCGGTGGCTGCCCCCCGCAGGGCTCGGTTCTGCGTCGACTCATTGGCGCTCATGGCATCCCCCTTTCACGGGAAACCGGTGATCCGGAATTCTTCGGATCGATTCTCATGGCACGATCAGCCCAACGGCTCCACGAATCTGCGCCATCGATGAAAGAAGGGGCGGCTACCGCCAGCAAAGGTCAAAGGGCAACGGCACTGAGGGGAGAATGGGGTTCGACCGATTCGGGGGATGGTGACCTCATGATGGAGTGTTTCAGGGCAAGCTGTCTCCGCGGGAGGAGCGGGCTATTGCAAAGCCAGGGGCCTCCGTGGACGTCCCCGCAGAGCGTTCGCCGGAGACGGTGTCCATTGGAAACCTCCAGGTCGAGATGGGCGGGAAAGGGGGAGAGGTCGTAGCGAACGGGGCGATGGGGTCCTGTCTGGGCGTAGGAGGCCACAACGGAGTGGTGGCCGAGATGTGTCGTGAAATTCGAGCGATCCAGATTCAAGACGTCGAATGCGAGATACGAGCAGAATAGCCCGGCGCCCGGCGCCCACCACAAGCCCCACGCGAGCCCGAGCCGCCTCACAGTCCACCTCACCTCATGGTTCCTGCGGACAGCGTAACCACCTATCATAGGCCCTGGGCACTGTCAATGCCGGAACCCTGCACTCGCGAGGAAGTTCGGACAGGAATCCGCGTGCTCCTCACCCCTGCGGGCGGCGGTCACACTTCACAACGGCCTCCCGGTGAGAGGTCGGCTCTGGCTGTGGACACGTCCCGTCGTATCCTCCAGGCCCTAATCTCCGGCTAAGCGGTGGCCAGCCGGGCGATCTTGCGCCGCGCCCGGACGAGCAAGGCGTGCTGCAGGGCGCCCGAGAGCCGCAAGAGCGTCCGTCGGGCATGCGCGACGACCTTCCCGACGGTGTTGAACAGCAGGAACCGGAGACGCTTCGGCCGGGCGGTCCGGAGATCTCCGGGTAAGGTCAACCGCTTGAGCGCGGTGAGCAGGTTGTAGGTGAGCACGTTCAGCCGGAACCAGGCGGCGTTCGCCCCGAACTTCCCACTGGGCAGCGCGGCGGCCGCCAGCTCGGTCTTGAGGACGTGATGGGTGTGCTCGATGGTCCCTGCTTTCTCCCGGTGCCACCGGAGGATCGTGAGCCCATCCTCCGGCCGATTGGTGACCACGGCGAAGTACTGCACGCTACTCCCGTCGGCGAAGAGGCTCCCCTGGCGTCGCTGGATACGCACCGCGAGGTAGCGGCGAACGCACGGCCGCGCCTTCCGGTGATCGCCATCCTCGGGGACGTAGGGGACTTCGGCCCAGGCCCGGATCGCCTCGGGCTCCTCCCGCTCGAGCTGCCAGGCGGCCGCGGGGAGGCGCCGGATCTCGGCCTGGAGCTGCGCGGACATATCGGCGCTAATCGCGTAGGCGATTTTCTTCTCCTCGCACCAGCGGAGGACCTCCGTCTCGTAGAGGGCGCTGTCGGCCCGCAGGGAGATGCGGTCCACGCCCTGGGGCAAGTTGGCCACCGCCTGTTCGAGGACGCGCACGTTGCCGCACCCGGCGGGCACCTGGCCATCGCGGAACTGGTCGTGCACGATGACATCGTGCTCGGCCCAGAGGACCACGACGGGCTGGTAGCCCCGGGTCCCGTCGTAGGCCACGGTCGCCGCGTCCTTGTGGCTCTCGACGAGCGTCGCGTCCACATCCAGGGTGGCCGTCGCCGCCCGGGCCCCGCGCTGGACGCCCGCGACCAGCGTCCGGTTCGCCTGTCCGAGGCCCGCCAAGGGGGCGGACTCCAGGGGGACCGTGGCCGCGGGCCCGGCCACCCAGAGCGGCCCGTCCTCCACGTGGAAGGCCTCGAGGAAGTCCCGGACCGTGGTCGCGGCCGGCAGGGGGTAGCCGAGCAGCGTGGCCAGGGCCTGATCCTCCCGGAGCGTCGTGAGGTCCTGGCAGCGGTCCCCGCCGCTCGTCCACAACGCGACGAGACTCTCCACGAGCTGCGAGGGGGGTAATCCGCGCTGCCGCTGCTTGACCGCAACGTGGGTGTCGACGGCCTGGGCCACCCCGAGCTGGCGGAACAGCTCGATCACGAGCGGGACCCCGGCCCGGCCCGTGACCAGCGTGGGGTCGATCGCGTCATCGATCTCGAACGGCAACCGGGGCGAGGTGTCGGGCATCGCTCTCCTCCTTGTGGTGTTTGCACCCACTGGGTGAAACCAAGCAAGGCCGATGCCAACCCCGCGGGCCGCGCGCACTGCGGGCCGCTGCGTGATTCGCGATCCCCCTCAACTTCTTAGCCGGAGATTAGGGTCCAGGGCCGTCGCCTTTACTTCACCGGAGTGGGCATGTATATTTGAAATGAACGGATCTACACCCAAGGAGGCGGCCATGCAGCGAGGCCTGATCGTTGCATCCAGCCTGCTGATCCTGCTCGGCATCTGCACCCCCGCCCCGGCGGCACAGGAGCCGCCAGCGATCCTGGCCCTGGGCAACATCGGCTTCCTGGACATCCCGGCCATTCAGGCGTCCACCGGCGATGTGGTCGTGCGGGAGATGGGAACGCGGAAGCTCCGGGGGTTCGTCGCGGTGATTCTGGCCGACATCTCCTATGCGGCGCTGCCCCGCGAGGTGCAGGACGGCCTGGCGGCTTACGTGAGCTCCGGCGGCGCGGTCCTGGTCACCGGCGGCGCGCAGTCGTGGGGGGCGGGGGGCTACCAGCCCCTCAGCTCGATTCTCCCGTTCACGATTCGCGGCTCCCAGGACTGGGGCGCCGTTCCCTTCCGCGAAACGGTGCCCATCCAGCCCGGTCACCCGATCCTGGCCGGCGTTCAATTCGTCCCCATCGGCACCGTGAACTGGGTGAGCGTGGCGCCCGGGGCGACCGAGATCCTGCGGAGCGCGGGCGGGGGAACCTTTCCCGCCCCCTTGATCGCCGAGATGGGCGTGGGATCGGGGCTGGTGCTGGGTTTCGCCTTCGATCCCAACCAGCTCACCGGCATGTCCAGCCGTGCCCTCTTCATCAAGAACACGATCACCTACCTGCTGGCCTCCTCGCGGGTGTAGCCGGGTGGGGTGCAGAAACCGTGGCGGAAGATCGCAGCCGGGAGGGGGCCAGGATGCGAGCAACGGAGGACATGACCCTCCAGACGGCCCTCACCGGCCTCGCGGCCTCACGGTCCGGCACACCGAGGCGTGGCCCTGCTTCGCGAATACTGCCGATCAGACTCCGTGCGGTTTTCGACCGGGAACCGCTCAGGGCATCGAGCTGTCGGGATTCAGCGGGTTGATGACCAGTCCGCTTGGGACCTTGGGGAAGAAGTAGGTGGATTTCTGGGGCAGGCGCTCCCCGGATAAGGCCAGACCGACCACCTGCGCCACCCGCGGCGGCCTCAGAAACAGCGCAACGTGGGCCTCGCCCCTGCGCACGGCGGCCAGGGCCTCCTCCGCATCCCGCGTGTACCGGACGGCCTCGTCGGCCTGACCCGCCGCCCGCACGCCCAGGATCCCTTCGATGACCAGCCGGTGCAGGATCGCCACGTCGAATCCCGCATACGCAGCCGAGTGCCCGGCAGCGGCGAGCTCCTGCATGCAGGCGTCGCTCGCCAGCTCCACAACCCAGACGGCCTCCCCTCCCGGATAGACGGCAAAGGCGGCCCGCTCGTCTCCCCGCCTCCCCAGCTCGGCGAGGGCCGAGCGCAGCGACGCCGACACATCGGCCGGGTCCAGCGCGACGTGTCGGATGTGGAAATGGGCTGCCAGCGCGGCTTCCAGCTCGGCGCCGGAAACCCGGGGCGGCTGGCAGACCAGCCGGTGCGTGGGCAGGACGATCAGGCCGGGATCCTCGACATGGACGAGGTTCGCCATCACGAAGTCGTCCGGCCGGCCCGGCCCCGCTTCCCCCGGTATTCCGGCCCGCGCCCGACGCTCGGCTCGGAAGTTGAGCGCGGTCTCGTACCGATGGTGGCCGTCCGCGATGACCACCGGCCGATCGCGGAGGAGGCCGGCCAGGCCCGCCGTCTCCGCGGGATCCCCGAGAAGCCACAGGCGGTGGCGACCGTCGTCCTCATCCCGGAAATCCACCTCCGGCCAGCCCGACATGTGCCGGTCCAGCAGGGCGGTCACCGGCGCCGCCGGCCCCGGGTAGATTCCGAAGATCGGCTCCAGGTTGGCGGGACACGCGCGCATCAGCGAGAGCCGGTCGTCCCGGTACCGCGCGAAGGTCTGCTCGTGCGGAAACACGACGCGGTCCTCGTAGGGGTGGAGCCGCATCAGCGCCAGCAATCCGCGCCGGCGCAGCCGGCGTCCCCCGCCTGCCGCGAACTCCAGTTCGTAGAGGTACACGGCGGGCTCGGGATCCCGCCGCAGGACCCCCTCCCCCCGCCAGGCGGCGAAGGCCCGGGCGGCCCGGGCATACCGGTCCTCTCCCGGCGAGTCCGGCTCGGCCTCCTTGGGCAGGATGAGCCGGACCATGTTGCGGGGATGGCGCGCGTAGTACCGCTCCTGCGCGCGGGGGGAAATCACGTCGTAGGGCGGGGTCACCACCTCGGCGAGGTCGGGGACGAGTCTGGGATTGTACCGTAAGGCCCGGAAAGGCGCGATCTCCGCCATGGAGTCTTCCCCACAATAAAGAGGTCACGCGATCTGCGTCACCTCGGGGGACAGCCGGTGAGATCATGCTGCTGAAGGGCCGGCTGCGGCATCAGGCACGCACGCGAAGCTATCCGGCCTCCCGGGTGGTGTCAAGGCAAAAGCCGGCCGATCGGGGCGGGCGGCCCTCCTGACATCCCGACTTCGTCCTTGCCGCCCGCGCGCCTGGACGCGTATCATGGCCCCGTCCGCCGCTCTGCCTTTCCCGGGAGGCGGACCCGATGATGATCCTTGCCGGCGGCAGACCCGATCCCTCCGCTGGCCGACGGTCGTTCCGCACACTCCCGAGGGTCCATGGCCGCAACCGACCCTCGACAGGCAAGGAGGGATAATGCCAATGCAGGCGAGTCGCCTGGCCGGGAAGCCGGCGCCCCCCGGGATGCTCGTCAATGTCCCAAGGTTAGTGACCGCGTACTACACCGACCGCCCTGATCCTGCGGCCCCGGAGCAGCGCGTGGCCTTCGGCACCTCCGGGCACCGCGGCTCCGCGTTTCAGCGCACCTTCAACGAGGCTCACATCCTCGCCATCAGCCAGGCCATCTGCCACTACCGGCGGGAGCACGGCATCGACGGCCCGCTGTTCTTGGGCATGGATACCCACGCGCTGTCCGAGCCCGCGCTGGCCACCGCCCTGGAGGTGCTGGCGGGAAACGGGGTGGAGGTGATGCTGGACCGAGGGCTCGGGTACACTCCGACCCCGGTCATCTCCCACGCCATTCTCTCGTACAACCGCGGCAGGCGGACGGGCCTCGCCGACGGCATCGTGATCACCCCCTCGCACAACCCCCCGGAAGACGGGGGCTTCAAGTACAACCCGCCGCAGGGCGGGCCGGCCGAGACCGACGTGACCGGCCAGATCGCGGAGCGCGCCAACGCCCTCCTGGCCGCCGGCCTCGACGGTGTCAGGCGGCTCCCCCTGGCGCGGGCCAAGAGCGCCCCCACCACCCACGCCTACGACTACCTCGGATCCTACGTCGGGGATCTCGCCGCCGTCCTCGATCTGGATGCCATCCGCGGGGCCGGCCTCCATATCGGCGTGGACCCGCTGGGCGGCGCCGGGGTCGCCTACTGGGGGGTCATCGCCGAGCGGTACGGGCTGAACCTGTCGATCGTGAACGAGGCGGTGGATCCCACCTTCCGCTTCATGACGCTGGACTGGGACGGGAAGATTCGGATGGACTGCTCGTCCCCGTACGCCATGGCGGGGCTCATCGCCCTGAAGGATCGCTTCGACGTCGCCTGCGCCTGCGACACCGATCACGACCGCCACGGGATCGTCACCCGGAGCGCCGGCCTCATGAACCCCAACCACTACCTCGCCGTCGCGGTCCACTACCTGTTCGGGCGGCGGGACGGGTGGCGACCGAATGCCGGCGTCGGCAAAACCGCCGTCAGCAGCAGCATGATCGACCGGGTGGCGGCCCGCTTGGGGCGGCGGCTGCTGGAGGTCCCGGTGGGGTTCAAGTGGTTCGTTCCTGGCCTGCTGGACAGCTCCTTGGGATTCGGCGGCGAGGAGAGCGCCGGCGCCTCGTTCCTGCGGCGCGACGGGACCGTTTGGACCACGGACAAGGACGGGATCATCCTCGCCCTGCTGGCCGCCGAGATCACAGCGCGATCCGGCCGCGACCCGGGCGAGCTGTACCGGGATCTCACCCGCGAGCTGGGAGATCCGGTCTACGAGCGGATCGACGCGCCCGCGACGGCCGCCCAGAAGGCGATCCTCCAGCGCCTGACCCCGCAGGACCTGCCGGCCACGGAGCTCGCCGGCGACCGGATCGAGGCGGTCCTCACGGCTGCGCCGGGGAACGGCGCCTCCCTCGGCGGCCTGAAGGTGGTCACCCGGCACGGCTGGTTCGCCGCCCGGCCTTCGGGGACCGAGGCCGTTTACAAGATCTACGCTGAAAGCTTCAAAAATGAGAGCCACCTGCGACGCATCCAGCAGGACGCCCAGGCACTGATCGGACGTGCGTTCGAGGCCGCGGCACTCACCGGGCGATCCCCACAGGGCCGGACCTGATGGCGCCCCGGATCATCCTCTGCCTGAACCGCGGCTCTTCCTCTCTCAAGTTCACCCTCTTCGAGCTGGGGGACGGGGTCGAGCGCCTGGCAGCGGAGGGGGCCGCAGAGGGCATCGGACTCGCGCAAGGACGCCTCTGGGTCCGCGACCCATCCGGCAAATCCCTGCGGGATGCGCGGGACAGGTTCACCGACCGGCAGGGGGCCGTGCGGACGGCCCTGACCGCCCTGGAGGAGCTCCGGCTCCCGCGCCCGGCGGCAGTCGGCCACCGGCTGGTGCACGGGGGTCCGGACCACACCGCGCCGGAGCGGCTCACCCCGGCGCTTCTCCAGACCCTGCGGCGGCTGATCCCCCTGGCCCCGCTGCACCTGCCGGGCGAGCTCCAGGTTATCAAGGTGGTGACGGACCGCCACCCGGACCTGCCGCAGGTCGTCTGCTTCGACACGGCCTTCCACCGGCGCATGCCCGAGTTGGCGCAGCGGCTCCCCCTCCCCCGCGCTCTCTGGGACGAGGGGGTGCGGCGCTACGGCTTTCACGGGCTCTCCTACGAGTACATCCTGGATCACCTGGGGGTCGCCGCCGCCTCGGGGCGGCTCATCATCGCCCACCTGGGAAACGGCGCCAGCATGGCGGCGGTCCGCGACGGGCGCCCGCTGGACACCACCATGGGGTTCACGCCGATGGGCGGTTTCATGATGGGAACGCGGAGCGGGGACCTGGATCCCGGCGTGCTGATCTACCTGCTCACCGCCAAGCGGTACGACACCGAGCGGCTGGAACGGCTGGTGGAGCACGAATCCGGCCTGCTGGGCGTCTCCGGCATCAGCCCGGACATGAAAACCCTGCTGGACGCGCGGCCGCACGAGCCCTACGCCGCCCAGGCGGTGGCGATGTTCTGCTACCAAGTCCGCAAGCACATCGGCGCCCTGACCGGGGTGCTGGGTGGCCTGGACGCGCTGGTATTCAGCGGAGGCATCGGCGAGCGGGCCTCCGCCGTGCGGAGCGAGGTGTGTCGCGGCCTGGAATATCTGGGGATCCGGGTGGATCCCGGGCGGAACACGGCCCACGCCGACCTCATCAGCCCGCCCGACAGCCCCTGCGCGGTGCGGGTCGTCCGGACCAACGAGGATCTCATGATCGCTCGGCACACCGCCCGGCTCGTCTTCCCCACCCCGGACCGGCGGGCTGCCGGCCCGTGACCGGCGGGGCGGCACGGCGCGTACGGGTTCTCCCGTCTTTCAGAGAAGGATGTCGATTTTCCCGCGGCACTCTTGTGTTCGGATCGTAGGCATCCGCGGCGATCCCGGCCCGGAGCGGCGAGACCCGAAGAGGCGCCACGGGACGTGATGTCAAACCACCATCGGAGGCAGCCATGAAGATCGCAGACCTGCGGGCCGTTCTGGTTCGAATCCCCTTGCAAAACCCGGTGCGCATCGCCACCAGAGAGGTCACCGGGCGGGAGTTCGTCCTGGTGTTCCTGCGGGCGGAGGACGGAGCGGAGGGATTCGGCTACACCTATGCGGGCACTGTGGGGGGAACCATGGTCCGGGCCGCTATCCAGGATATCCTGGCCCCGCTGCTTGTCGGCGCCGACGCCGGACTGATCGAGCACCACTGGGCGGCGATGTTCCAGGAGGGGCTGCTGGTCGGCCGTCGGGGCGCCCTGCTCCGGGCCATCTCGGCCGTGGATATCGCCTTGTGGGACCTGGCGGCCAAGCGGGCCGGCCTGCCGCTCTACCGCCTGCTGGGAGGCTATCAGGCCGAGGTCCCGGCCTATGCCTCGGGGGGCTACTATCTGGCGGGCAAGGGCACCAATGGCCTGGCCGCAGAGATGGAGCGATACCTCCACGCCGGCTTTCAGAGTGTGAAGATCAAGGTCGGCGGGGCTCCCCTGGCGGAGGACGTGGCGCGCGTCCAGGCCGCCCGGAAGGCGATCGGTCCCGGCGTACGCCTGGCCCTGGACGCCAACAACGCCTACCGCAGCGTCGCCGAGGCCATCCGGGCGGCGCAGGCGTTCGAGCCGTTCGACATCTGGTGGTTCGAAGAGCCGCTGGCCCCCGACAATATCCCGGGGCATGCCGAGGTCGCAGCCGCCACGTCGATCCCCGTGGCCACCGGCGAGATCCACGCCAGCCGCTGGGATTTCCGCGACATCATCCTGGACGGGGCCGCGCAGATCCTCCAGCCGGATGCCGGCGTCCTGGGAGGCGTCAGCGAGTGGATGAAGGTCGCCCACGCCGCCGCGGCGTTCGATCTGCCCGTCGCCCCCCACTGGCACGCCGATCTCCACGCCCACCTGGTCGGGGCTGCGGCCAATGCCCTCACCGTGGAGTACTTCTTCCTGGAGGAGGACATCTACAACTTCGAGCGCATTCTTCGCGAGCGGCTCAGGCCCACGGCCGACGGCCGCTTGCCCATCCCCGACCGCCCCGGGCTGGGCCTGGTCCTGGACGAGGCGGCCATCGACCGGTTCGCGGTCCGCTAAGTGCTTAGCGGCCTAAATTCTACGACGTATCCATTGACCGCTTAACCTCCCGGTCCCCCGGGCCGGACCCGGGCTCGCCGGGTACCCATCCGGAGGATGGGTGTGGCGCGGCGTCTCGGGGCGGCCTGGGGGACCGGGATACGTCGCCGCGATTACGGCCAGGAGTACTAAGCGGGCGCTCGGGACGAGCCGGCCGACGCCTCACACCCCCAGCTTGGCCTGGACGCTGCGGACCTTGTCGGTCATCGTCTGCTCCCGGTCCGTGCGTGTGCCCAGCTTGATGACCGTCGAGATGCGGGGCGCGCCCATGGCGTGGACCGCCTCGTGGCAGCGCTTGATGGCGGCAAAGACGGCGTCCCACTCTCCCTCGACGTTGGTCCCGTAGGCGTGCAGCTGGGTCGTCAGACCGGCCTCGGCGAGAATCCGCTCGCACGCCGCCACGTAGGACGACACCGAGACGCCCACGCCCAGCGGAACCACGCACAGATCCACGATCGCCTTCATGCCGTTCTCCTCATGCTGTGGATGGATGGCTGGTCCCGGCGGTGGGGGGCGAAATCCACCGCACCACCCGGACCGGCGCCTGCCCGGGGCAGGCGGCGTGAAGCCGCCGCCGGAAGATCGAGGACGACGGCCGCCGGGGAAAGAAGACGAGATGCGCCCGGCACGCGCAGTCCGAGGCGCCGAAGTGCGGAACCGGAATCGCGGCGCCGGGAGCCCGGCGAAACACCTCCGCCCAGGCGTGCTCGCGACGGATCGGATCGCGCGAGATCCAGGCCTCCCGCACCTCCGCCGCCGTGCGGAGATAATCGATGTGCCAATGCCGCCGCCGCAGCGTCCGGCGGTGGTGCGCGATCCTCGCCTCGATTCCGCCCGGTCCGAATGCACTCCCCACGTACACGTAAAAGCCCGGCCGGACCTCCATCACCCCCAGCCGGCCAATCTCGATCCGTGCGGCGGCAGGCGCGTGGAGAATCAGGGCGTACGTCCCGGTCCGGCTCGCCGCCGCGCGGACGGCCTCCTTCCCGGCACGCGGCACTTGCTACTCCTTCCGCATGGCCTCGATTTCGTTCAGGAATTCCAGGAGGTGCTCCCGGACGATCACGAACGCCGGCCCGCCGCCAAATTCGACGCCGATGGCCGCCGCCTCGATCACCTCGTCCCGTTTGGCCCCGGCCGCGATGGCGTTGTAGGCATGGTTGGCCAGGCACTCCACGCAGCGCGTAGCGACCGAGGCCCCCACCGCCACCAGTTCCTTGTGCTTCCGCTGCAGGCTCCCGCAGCCGTAATACCGCTTCATGAGCTCGTTAAAGCCGTGGTACAGCGTTGGGGTTTCTTGCTCGAGGCGCTTCCAATCCTCCGCGCGCTGCCTGAGAATATCCCTCGCTTTTCTCATGTGCGCCACCTCCCTGCCCCCCGACCCGTCCGGAACGTCGACCCGGGACACTGCCGCTCTGCCGTCCGACCCCGATGCTACTACAAAGCCCTCACGCTTTTCCAGTGGCATCGGCCGATCGTCCTCGCCTGCCGACCGACGGCTCGTCAACCCGGAGTATTCACGGCCGCGGCTCCCAGCCTTGAACCGAAAGAACTGTTGATCGCCATGACGCCAAGGGCACCCCTTTCAATTTCGAAAGCGGTAATCTTACCCCCTCAGACTGCTGTCGAGGGCCGCCAGCGCCGCTCGGTACCCGCACATGCCGTGCACCCCGCCGCCGGGGGGCGTCGAGGCCGAGCACAGGTACACGCCTCCCAGCGGGGTCGCGTAGGGAACCGCCCGCAGCACGGGCCGCGCCAGGAGCTGGGAGAGATCCTGGAGACCGCCTCCGATGTCGCCGCCCACGTAGTTGGCGTTGTAGCGCTCCAGGTCGCACGGGAAGAAGGCGTGCCGGGCCAGGATCCGGCCGTGGAACCCGGGGGCAAACCGTTCGATCTGCGCCTCGATCCGAGAGGTCATGTCCACGGTCGATCCGTTGGGCACGTGACAGTACGCCCAGGCGGTCTGCTTTCCCTGGGGCGCCCGCCCGGGATCGAACAGGCTCGACTGGGCCAGGAGGACGAAGGGTCGCTCCGGGTGCTCTCCGCGGCTTACCGCCCCCTCGGCGGCGGCGATGTCGCGGAGCGTCCCGCCCAGATGGACCGTGGCCGCTCGCAGGCACTCGGCCGCCGCCCAGGGAATCGGCCCGTCCAGCGCGTAGTCCAGCTTGAACACGCCGGGCCCGTGCCGGTAGCGCGACAGCCGGCGCCGGTACTCCAGGGGCAGCCGATGACCCGCTAGCGAGAGGAACTGACCGGGCGACACGTCGAGGAGCGCGGCCTGCGCGCCGGCCAGTTCGTCCAGCGACTCCACCCGCTTTTCGAAGACGACCTTGCCCCCCAGCGCGGAGAGGTACCCTGCCAGGGCGTCGGCGATCCGCTGCGATCCGCCGCGGGCCACCGGCCAGCCCGCGACGTGGCCGAGGATGCCCAGCACCAGTCCGCAGGCGGCGCTGAGCGGCTGCTCCAGCGAGAGCATGGAATGCGCGGCCAGACCCGCGAAGAGCGCTCGAGCCGGCTCATCTCGGAAGCGTCCCTCGGCCAGGCCCCGTGCGGATCGGATTCCCCGGACGCCGAACCGGGCCAGAGCCCAGGGATGGCGCGGCGGGCGCAGGAGGGGACCGAAGAGCATATCCGACAGCCGCTGCCAGGCGGCCGCCAGGGGCGCCATCAGTCGATGGTAGGCGGCGCCGTCCCGCCCCAGTCCCTGGGCCGTGGCCTCCACCGACGGCTTCAGCACCACCGCCGTGCCGTCATCCAGCGGATGGGCCAGCGGCACGGGGGGATGGATCCACTCCAGTCCGTACTCGCGGAGGGGAAGACTGCGGAAGAAGGGCGAGGCCGCTCCTAGGGGGTGCACAGCGGAGCAGACGTCGTGGACGAACCCGGGCAGGGTGAGCTCCGCCGAGCGCATCCCGCCGCCGATTCGCTCGGCGGCCTCGTACACCAGGACCGAGCGCCCCGCGCGCGCCAGCGTGATGGCCGCCGCCAGCCCGTTCGGACCCGAGCCCACGACTACCGCTTCCGGTCGCACCCGCCCGACCCCTTCCCTCTCCGACGGAGAGATAGACGCCTATCCCGCCGCTTTCTCCCCTTCGACAGGATGCCACTGGAGAGTCTCGGGAATCAACGGATATTTCGGGCGCCCCTGCCCGGGGATCAGCGGACGGGCGCCCTGCCGCGAACCGCCTACGCCGCGAGTGCCCGGCCCGGCCGGTGCGCCGCCGCCCGCTCCGCGCGCAGCCTGGTCCCCCCGGAGTCTGGGTCCGGCCTGGGCGTCAGGATGACCTGGTACGTCTCCCCGTCGGAAAACACCCCGCACGCGGCGGCCAGGATGCCCGCAGTGATGTCCGGCCGGCTGAAGGGGACGCCAATCCGGACTCGCCAGGGGCCCCGGAGCGGCTTCTCTACCCACGGCGAGGCGACGGCGCCGAATCGTTCCTGGATTACGTCGGTCAGCGCGATCTGCCGACGAATCGCATCCTCCCGCCGCTTTCGACGGCTCCGGACCGCCAGCATCGGCAGGCCGATCCACAGGAACGCGTACAGCGACACAAGCATGATCCCGAACACGATCGAGCCGATATGCATGACCGCTCTCCTCCCCGCGCGGGTTCAGCCGACAGCGAATCCCAATCCGAGAACATCTCTCCGCCAAGGCACCAAGGGAAAATCCGAATTTCGAAATCGAAATTGAAAGGGGTGCCCTTGGCGTCATGGCGGTTGAGGAGCTCTTTCGGTGGAAGGCTCACGTCACCCGGTATGACACCGCGGGCAGGCTAGTGTGAAATGGGATGAAGATCCGGCCGGCAGGTGGTGCAGGGGGTGAGGCCCGCCGCCTCCGCGTGTCCGCGGGACGCGAAGCGGGCGAGGGGGACGGATCGGCGCCCGGCGAGCGAGGGGCACGTCGGCAGGCAATATTCCCGGTCTCCCGGCACGAGGACGTACATCGCCTCGGAAACGATGCCAAGCCCGCCGCCGTGCCCGGTGGTGGGGACGCCCTCCATGGCCAGCAGCCGGCGCTTCAGGTCCACCTTGTGGCCGGCGTACCCGGTCAGGGCGCCGGAGCTTCCGATCACCCGGTGGCACGGGATCACGATCGGCAGGGGGTTCCAGCGAAGCGCCTGGGCCACGGCCCGCACGGCCGATGCTCGGCCGATTTCCTGGGCGATCCCGGCGTAGGATATCACGGCCCCGTACGGGAGGGCGGCCGTGGCCTGCAGGACCCGCCGGTGAAAGTCGCTCCGCACCAGGCGCAGGTCCAGCGACCAGTCCAGGTGCCGACGCCGGCCGTGCAGGTACTCCAGCAGATCCCGCTGGAGGGTCTCCAGCTCCCCGCCCCCTTCGACCATCTCCACGCCGGGCTCGCGGCCGAGGCGCGAGGAGCGCACACCCGCCCCCCGCTCGAGATACTCCACCAGCGCAATCCCCGTCTCCGACTGGGCGATCAGGATGGGCCCCAGGGGTGACGGGAAGATGCGATAGGCCAGCAGACGGCGGCGGAGGTCCGCCAGGCGCGTATCGAGCTGCTCGCGGGTCCGAGCCAGCGTCTCTTCCGGCAGCCGCGCCTCCCGAAGCGCGGCAACCGCCCCGTCCACCGCGCGGTAGGCCTGGTATTCCCGGCGGCAGGGGCCGCAGGTCTCCAGGTGCCTCTGCACCCGCTCGACCGCGCCCGGCGGCGCCTCGCCCATGGCCGCGGCCAGCAGCTCCTCTGCAATTCGCCCGCATCCCGCCGGCTTCTTGCCCATCATTGCGACTCCTCGGGAAGCAATCCATGGCCGTCCAGGGCCTGGCGGATCTTGCGCAGCGCCTGGAACACGTGCGCCCGGGCGCTCTCGGCCGAACAGCCCAGACTCCGTCCGATCGCCTCGTACTCCTGGCCGTGGACCTTCCGCTGCACGAAGGCCAGCCGCTGCTTGAGCGGCAGGCGCCGGATGACCCCCTCGGCCAGCGCGCCCGCCTCGCGGGAGAGCAGCCGCGCCTCTGCCCCGCCATCCCCCGACTCGCGAGTGGAAACGCGCACTGCGTCGTAGGCCCGGCGCCGCCGCGTCTCCGACCGGAAGTAATTCTTGGCCAGGTTGGTGGCGATGGAGAACAGCCAGGCCCGGACGTTGGCACCGCTGGGGAGCGACCCGTACGCCCGAAAGGCGTGCAGGAAGGTCTCCTGTGACAGATCGTCGGCGTCCCCCGCCCGGCCGATCGCCCGCCGGAGATACCGGCAGATCTCCTCGTGGTGCGCCGATACAATGACTTCAAACGTCTCCTGGCCCATTATCCTGTGTGACACCGGACCTGCCCCGGTGTGAAATGAGGGGATGAAAAGCGCTCTCGACGTGCCTCGCCCGCCGGCCGGAACGTCAGGAAAGCAGGCGTGCCGCCGCGAGGGCATAAACGATGGTATGCGAATAGACCTCCTCCATCTCGACCCACTCGTCCGGGCCGTGGGATACCTCCAGGCGGCCCGGTCCGTACGCGAATGCCGGGATTCCCCGGCGCGCGTACCAGCGGGTCTCCAGGATGCCCGGGCACATGGCGAAGGCCGGCCGCGCGCCGGTCGCCGCCTGGATGGTCTCGGCCAGAGCTGCGGCCGCCGGGTGATCCTCCGGGACGCCGCTGGAGTCCCCCTCCTGGAGCATCTCGATCTCCAGCGCGATGCCGCGGCGCCGGCTCTCCTCCAAGACCTCGAGAAGCCGCGCCTTTTCGGTGGCGAGATCCTCCTCGGGATTGAACCGCCTTTCCACGGTGAAGGAACAGCTCTCGGGGACCACGTTGAAATTGGTCCCCCCCTCGACCCGCCCGCCCAGCATGAGGATCGATCCGGCCGCCTCGGGCGCGATGCGGTAGCCGGTCCGGCGGGTCTCCACCTCGGCCTTAACGGCCAAAAGATCCGTCGCCACGCGCAGCATCTGCTCGAACGCGTTGACGCCCTGGTGCTGCAGCCCGACGTGGGCCGCCCGGCCTTTCACGGTGACGCGCAGGCTGACGGCCCCCCGGTTGGCGTTCCAGATGACGCCCCCGGTGGGCTCCGGCGTGAGCATGGCGACGGCGTCCCGTCCCAGCAGCCCGAGCCGATCCAGGTGGCCCGACCCGGCCCGGCCTCCGGTCTCCTCGTCGGCCACGATGCACAGGCCGATCCGGCCCTGCAGGGGAACCCCCAGCCGCTGCAGGAGGTGGGTTGCGTACAGCATGGCGGCCAGGCCCAGCTTCATGTCGGCGGACCCCCGGCCGACCAGCCGTCCCCCTTCCAGGCGCGGCTCGAACTGGTCGCGGCGGTGGGCCGGCACCACGTCATAGTGGCCGTGGAAATAGAGCGTGCGCCGGCCTTCGCCGGCGAAGCCGAGCAGGTTGTAGCCGGGGCGCCCGGGAGAGCCGGGCGCCTCGATGATCTGATACGCCAGCCCAAGGCGACCCAGCTCCAAGCGGATCCGGTCCGCGCACTCGCGGTAGCGGTTGCCCGGCGGATTCTCGCTGGCGATGCGGATGAGGTCCTGCCCCAGCGCCAGCAGGGGCTGCTTGCAGGACTCCAGGGCCTGCCTCAGCGCGCGTTGGAGGTCCATACTGCTGTCACCTCACCCGCCGGCGGCGCGCCGGGGATTTCGTGCCCGGCGCCCCCGCCGGACTCTTTCGCCTGCGACGCCGGGTGCTGGCCCGCTTGGCGGGCCCGACCTTCCAGGCCACCACGCCCAGCACGAACAGCAGCCCGTAGGCGGCGCGGACGAGCGTCCACGTCTCCCAGCGGAGCGAATACTGCGCCACGATCGCCACCGCCCAGACCAGGAGGAACTGCAGCGCGGCCGCCACACCCACGAACGGATGGCCGGCAACCGACCGCAGGGCCAGCCGGATCCCGACCCATCCGAGCAGTGCGACGACGAGGCTCTCGCCGAGCAGTTCCAGGAGCTGCCAGGTCACGTCTGCCACCTCGTCCCTCGCTTGCCAGGGTGACGCAGTTGCTCTTATTACCCTTTCGGGTCCCCCAGGCCTGCGGGCCTTGTCTGCCCTCGACCTTCCGGGAGGAGGCGCCGCCGGGGGGAACGCCCCCTGCCGCAAGGCGGCGGGGGGCGCCGGAGTCTTTGGATGACGGCTGGTCAGGGGCTCGGGCGTTTCTCTCGAGAAGGAGCAGGACCGGTCCTGCCGGGCGCTCCCTACTCCTCCTCGAACACCCCCATGCGCCGGAATTTTCGGTAGCGCTCTTCCAGGAGCGTGTCGGTGGGAACCGCCAGCAGGCGCTGGAAGGCCGCGACGAGGACCTCCTTGAGGGTGGCCGCCATCTCTTGATGGTTGCGGTGGGCGCCGCCCACCGGCTCGGGCACGATGGCGTCCACCAGCCCAAGACGCTTGAGGGTGTCGGCGGTGATGCCCATGGCGGCGGCCGCTTCGGGGGCCTTGGCCGGGTCCCGCCAGAGGATGGAGGCGCATCCCTCGGGCGAGATGACCGAGTAGATGGCGTACTCCAGCATCAGCACGGTATCCCCCACGGCGATCCCCAGCGCGCCCCCCGAGCCCCCCTCTCCTGTGATGGCGACCACCACGGGCGTGCGGAGCAACGTCATCTCGCGGAGGTTCCGGGCGATGGCCTCGGCCTGCCCCCGCTCCTCCGCGCCGATGCCGGGGTAGGCGCCGGGCGTGTCCACCAGGGTCAGGATCGGCCGGTGGAACTTTTCCGCCAGCTTCATGAGCCGCAGGGCCTTGCGGTAGCCCTCGGGGTTGGCCATGGCGAAGTTCCGGGCCAATTTTTCTTTGGTGTCTCTTCCCTTCTGCTGTCCGATCACGACCAGGGGCATGCCGTCCAGGCGGGCCGGCCCGCCGACGATGGCCCGGTCGTCCCGGAAGGCGCGGTCCCCGTGCAGCTCCAGGAAGTCGGTGAGGAGCAGCCGGATGTAATCCATGGTGTACGGCCGCTGAGGGTGCCGGGCGATCTGGGTGCGCTGCCAGGGGCTGAGGCGGGCGAAGATCTCCTGCTGAAGGCGCGAGACCTTGCGCTCCAGACGCGCGATCTCGCCGGTGAAGTCCACCTGCTCGACCTGGGCGACCTGCTTCAACTCCTGGATCTTCTGCTCCAGCTCCAGGATCGGCCGCTCGAACTCCAGCGTGTAGGTCGGCATGGGCTCGTCCTCGTCGCCGGATCAGCGCAGGGTGAGGCACCCCGCGCCGAACTCCGCCTCCAGCGCCTGGCGCAGGTTGTCATCGGCCGCCACCGTGAGGGTGGAAGCCGGCGCGATGGTGACCTGCCCGCCCTCGGGCAGCCGGAGGCGCACCCGGAGCGCCGCCTCGCCGGGGTGGGCCTGGAGGAGCTCCCGCAGGCGTCGGAGGCCGTCGGAGCTCGCCGCCGTCCCCGCCAGGGTGACCTCCACCAGCGGCGGGCTGCCGTTGCCCGACAGGCTCAGCGGCCGGACCTCGCTCAGCAACAGCTTCACGGTCTCTTCGGACACGTCCACCTGTCCTTTCACCAGGACGGCGGAGTCCTTGGCCAGATTGAGCATGCTGGACCGGTACACGTCCGGAAAGACCACCGCCTCCACTGACCCCACCAGGTCCTCCAGCGTGACGAAGGCCATCCGCTCCCCGCTCTTGGTGCTGATCTCCTTGACCGCGGTGACGATGCCCGCCAGCTTTACCGTGGACTTGTCCGCCAGGGACGGCAGATCCTCCGTCGAGGCCGTGGCCAGCCGGGCGATCTGCGCCCGGTGCTCGGCCAGGGGGTGGCCCGTGATGTAGAACCCCAGCGTCTCCTTCTCCGCCGCCAAAAGCTGCATGCGCTCCCACTCCGGCAGCTCCGGCAGGGTCCCGCCCTGGGGCGCGGCTGTCTCGCCCGCCCCCAGCATGTCCAGCAGCGAGACCTGCCCGCGGGCCCGGTCCCGCTGCGTCGAGGCGGCCGCCTCCATGGCCTTGTCGACCACGGCCATGAGCTGGGACCGCCGCGCCCCCAGCGAGTCGAAGGTGCCGCACTTGATGAGGCTCTCCACTACCCGCTTGTTGACCAGGCGCAGATCCACGCGCTGGCAGAAGTCGAAGAGATCGCGGTAGCGGCCCTGGTCCCGCCGCGACGCCAGGATGGACTGGATGGCCGCCTCTCCCACATTCTTGACCGCCACCAGACCGAAGCGGATCTTGTCCCCCACCACGGCAAAGTCGCTGCTGGACTCGTTGACGTCCGGCGGCAGCACCTCGATCCCCATGGCCCGGCACTCTTCGATGTACTTCACGATCTTGTCCGTGTCGGCCATCTCCGAGGTGAGGAGGGCGGCCATGAACTCGACCGGGTAGTTAGCCTTGAGGTATGCGGTCTGGTAGGCGATGAAGGCGTAGGCCGCCGAGTGGGACTTGTTGAAGCCGTACCCCGCGAACTGCTCCATGAAGCCGAAGATCCGCTCCGCCTTCTTCTCCGGTACCCCACGGGCCATCGCCCCGTCCACGAACTTCTTCCGCTGCTCGGCCATCAGCTCGGGGTTTTTCTTGCCCATGGCCCGCCGCAGGATGTCCGCCTCGCCCATGCTGAAGCCGGCCAGCTCCGAGGCGATCCGCATCACCTGCTCCTGGTAGACCATGATGCCGTACGTCTCTTTCAGGATGCTCTCCATCAGCGGGTGGTCGTAGACCACCTTAGTCCGGCCGTGCTTGCGCTCGATGAAATCCGGGATGAGCTGCATGGGGCCCGGCCGGTAGAGGGCCACCAGGGCGATGATGTCCTCGATCAGGCTGGGGCGGAGCTGGCGCAGCAGGTCCCGCATCCCCGAGGATTCGAACTGGAACACGCCGAAGGTCTTGGCCTCCCCCAGAAGCTGATAGGTGGCGGGATCGTCCTGCGGGATGGTCTCGATCTCCAGGCTGACGCCGCGGCTCTCCTTGATCAGCCGGAGGGTGTTGGCGATGACCGTCAGGGTGCGGAGCCCGAGGAAGTCCATCTTGAGGAGGCCGATCTTCTCGATGGCCCCCATGGCGTACTGGGTCGTGATTTCGCCCTTGGCCCCCTTGTACAGCGGGACGTGCTCGATCAGGGGCTCGCTGGAGATCACCACCCCGGCTGCATGGGTCGAGGCGTGGCGCGTCAGCCCCTCCAGGACCCGGGCCGTCTCTATCAGCTCCGTGATCTCGGGCCGCTTCTCCACCGCCTGGCGCAGGGGGGCCGAGTCCTTCAGCGCGTCGTCCAGGGTGATGTTCAGGGTGTTGGGCACCATCTTGGCGATCTTGTCCACATCGGCGTAGGTCATGCCCATGGCCCGGCCCACGTCCCGGATGACCGCCTTGGCGCCCAGGGTCCCGAAGGTGATGATCTGGGAGACGTTCTCCGCCCCGTACTTCCGGGTGACGTACTCGATGACCTCGTCCCGGCGCTCGTAGCAGAAATCGATGTCCATGTCCGGCATGCTGATGCGCTCGGGATTCAGGAAGCGCTCGAACAGCAGGCCGTAGCGCAGGGGGTCGATGCTGGTGATGCCCAGACAGTAGGCCACCAGCGAGCCCGCGGCCGACCCCCGCCCGGGGCCCACGGGAATTCCCCGCGAGCGGGCGTAGCTGATGAAGTCCCAGACCACCAGGAAGTAGCCGGCGAAGCCCATCTTGGCAATGACCGCCAGCTCGCCCTCCAGCCGCTCCAACACCGCTTTCCCCGGGCTGCTGTACCGCTTGCGCAGCCCGGCCTCGGCCAACTCCCGCAGGTAGGAGTCCAGCGTGTGCCCCTCGGGCACCGCATACCGGGGCAGCCGGAACTGCCCGAACTTCAACTCCAGGTTGCAGCGCTCGGCGATGGCGATGGTGTTCTGCAGGGCCTCCGGGACCTCGCCGAAGACCTCCTGCATTTCCGCCGGGGACTTGAAGTAGAACTGCTGGGAGCTGAACTGCCAGCGGTCCGGATCCTTGAGGGTCTTGCCGGTCTGGACGCAGAGCAGGACCTCGTGGGCCTTGTGGTCCCCGGCGTTCAGGTAGTGGACGTCGTTGGTGGCCACCACCGGGATGCCCAGCCGCTTGGCCAGGGGCAGGACGCCCCGGGTCATGGTGCGCTGGTCCTCCAGGCCGTGGTCCTGGATCTCCAGGTAGTAGTTCTCCTTCCCCACCGCGTCCATGTAGAAGGCGGCGATCTGGGCGGCCCTGGCCTCGTCCTTGTCCACCAGCGCGTGCCCCAGCTCGCTGTTCAGGCAGCCGGAGAGCACCACCAGTCCCTCGCCGTGCTGGGCGAACAGCTCGCGGTCGATGCGGGGCTTGTAGTAGAACCCTTCCAGGAAGCCGGCGGTGGCCAGCTTGATCAGGTTCTTGTAGCCGGTCGCGTCCCGGCACAGGAGGGTGAGGTGGTTGGCCCCCTCGTACTGGCCGTCCTGCGGCGTCCGCTCGAAGCGGCTGCCCGGAGCGATGTAGACCTCGCAGCCGACGATGGGCTTGATCCCCTCTTTCATCGCCGCGGTGTAGAAATCGATGGCGCCGAACAGGTTCCCGTGGTCGGTCATGGCCAGGGCCGGCATCCGGTACTCTTTGGCCTTGGCGATCAGCCGATCCAGCTGGCACGCCCCGTCCAGAAGGGAGTACTGGGTGTGCAGATGCAGGTGAACGAATTCCGCACGCGACATGACTGTCTAGCCCTCAGCCCTCAGCGGTCAGCCGTCAGCCCCCTGTCCTTCCGCCGTCCGTCCTCTTCCCTTCGCCCTTGGCCCTGTGCCCTCTGCCCTGTGCGTACTGCCTACTGCCTTCTGCTTACTGCCTACCCTGCTCTGACCTGTCGCGAACCGCCGCACCGCAAACCGCAGCACGACGGCGCCGCCACTCACTCCCACTCGATGGTGCTGGGGGGCTTGCTGCTCACGTCGTAGACGACGCGGTTGACCCCCTTCACCTCGTTGGCGATGCGGCTGCTGATGACGGCCAGCACGTCGTAGGGCAGGCGCACCCAGTCGGCCGTCATCCCGTCCTGGCTGTGCACGGCCCGCAGGGCGACGACGTGCTCGTAGGTCCGCTCGTCTCCCATGACGCCGACCGTCCGGATGGGCAGCAGGACGGCGAAGGCCTGCCAGATGTCCCGGTACAGGCCGGCCTTGCGGATCTCCTCCTCCACGATCACGTCGGCCTTCCGCAAGAGGTCCAGCCGCTCGCGGGTGATGTCGCCGATGCAGCGCACCGCCAGGCCGGGCCCGGGGAAGGGCTGGCGCCACAGGATCGTGTCGGGCAGGCCCAGCTCCCGCCCCACCTCCCGCACCTCGTCCTTGAACAGCTCGCGCAGGGGCTCCACCAGCCGGAAGCCCATCTTCTCGGGGAGACCGCCCACGTTGTGGTGCGTCTTGATGGTGACGGAGGGCCCTTTCACCGACACGCTCTCGATCACGTCGGGATACAGGGTCCCCTGCACCAGATGCCCGATTGTGCCCAGGCGGCCGGCCTCCTCCTCGAAGACGGCGATGAACTCGGCCCCGATGATCTTCCGCTTGCGCTCGGGGTCCTCCACGCGGGCCAGGCGGGCCAGGAAACGGTCGCCGGCATCCACGGCCACGAGGTTCAGCCCCAGGTGGGTCCCAAAGGTGTCCACCACCTGGGCCGCCTCGTCCATGCGCAGCAGGCCGTTGTCCACGAAGACGCAGGTCAGCCGGTCCCCGACGGCCCGGTGGGCCAGCAGGGCGGCCACCGACGAGTCCACCCCCCCGCTCAGGGCGCAGAGGGCGCGGCCGGTCCCCACCTGCTGCCGGATGCGCTCCACGCTGCTGGCCACGAACGAGCGCATGGTCCAGTCCGCGCGGCAGCCGGCGACGCGAAACAGGAAGTTGGCCAGGATGGTCTTGCCCTGCGGGGTGTGCACGACCTCGGGGTGGAACTGGACGGCGAAGAAGGGCCTCTCCCGGTGGCGGAAGGCCGCGTAGGGCGAGTTGTCGGTGTGCGCCAGCACCTGGAACACACCGGGCAGAGCGGCCACCTTGTCGCCGTGGCTCATCCACACGGGGAGCCCTCGCGGCAGATCGGCGAACAGATTCTCCGCCGAGTCCACCACCAGATCCGCCGGCCCGTACTCCCGGCGCGCCGCTCGCAACACCTCCCCCCCGCAGAAGTCCGTCAGGACGCAGAGCCCGTAGCAGATGCCCAGGATCGGCAGCCCCAGATCCAGGATCCCCGGGTCGGGGCGGGGGGCGTTCGGCTGGTAGATGCTGGCCGGGCTCCCCGACAGGATCAGCGCCGTGGGCTGGAAGGCCCGGATGTCTGGCAGCGGCATGTCAAAGGGGTGAATCTCGGAATAGACGTGGAGCTCGCGCACTCGCCGGGCGATCAGCTGCGTGTACTGCGAGCCGAAATCCAGGATGAGGATTTTATCCATGGCCGACAACCCACTCTATTGAGCATTGCCTAGAGGATGCACTGTCCGAATGGTGGTCGGGCTGGGCCGGCGCACCCTGTCGACGCCTGGCGCCTCGTCGAAGACTGCCCGGCCTTGCTCCGGCGCCACCGGCCCTCCGGGCCGCGTCGCGCCGCGGGACGTACACCCATAAGGCCTTATGGTTCCTGCTAGGCCGCGGCGACCGAACCCGGCCGGGCCGCGGGCGCGGCGCTCCATGATACGCCGGCCCAGCCCCAATCGGTCGATAGCATTACTTCTGCGAGATTCAATAATGCGGACGCCCCTCACGCCGGTCAGCTCTCGATCCGGTAGTTGGGGGCCTCCTTGGTGATGATCACGTCGTGGACGTGGCTTTCGCGCAGTCCGGCGTTGGTCAGTCGGACGAAGCGCGCCCGGCTGCGCAGCTCGTCGATGGTGGCGCAGCCGCAGTAGCCCATCCCGGACCGGAGCCCCCCCACCAGCTGGTAGACCAGGGCCGCCAGGGCCCCCTTGAAGGGCACCCGCCCCTCGATGCCCTCCGGGACCAGCTTCTCCAGCTCCGCATCGGCGTCCTGCATGTAGCGCTCGCGCGCGTAGCGGGACTGCATGGCCCCCAGCGAGCCCATCCCGCGGTACACCTTATACGTCCGCCCCTGGTAGAGAATCGTCTCGCCCGGGCTCTCCTCGGTCCCGGCGAAGAGCCCGCCCAGCATCACGGAGTGGGCGCCGGCGGCGATGGCCTTGGTGATGTCGCCGGAGTGCTTGATGCCCCCGTCCGAGATGATGGGCACGGCGTGCCGGTCTGCGGCCGCCCGGCACTGGCGGATGGCCGTGATCTGGGGCACCCCGGCGCCGGCCACCACCCGGGTCGTGCAGATGGAGCCGGGCCCCACCCCCACCTTGAGCGCATCTGCACCCGCCTGGATGAGGTCCTCGGCAGCCTCGCCCGTGACGATGTTCCCGGCGATGAGCTCCGCGTCCGGGAAGCGCCGCTTCACCGTGCGCACCATGTCGATCACGGCGGACGAGTGGCCGTGCGCCGTGTCCACCACCAGGACGTCCGCGCCGGCCTTGAGGAGCAGCGGGACCCGCTCCAGGGCATCCGGCCCCACCCCGATGGCCACCCCCACCCGCAGGCGGCCCAGCACGTCCTTGCAGGCATTGGGGTACTTGATCCGCTTCTCGATGTCCTTGATGGTGATGAGCCCCTTCAGGCAGAACTCTTCGTCCACCACCGGAAGCTTCTCGATCCGGTGGCGGTGGAGGATCTCTTTGGCCTCTTCCAGGCTGGTCCCGACCGGGGCGGTGACCAGGTTCTCCTTGGTCATCACGTCGGCGATCTTCAGATCCAGCTTGGTCTCGAAGCGCAGATCCCGGTTGGTGAGGATGCCCATCAGCTTCCCGTTCTTGGTCACCGGCACGCCCGAGATCCGGTACTTCTCCATGACCGCCAGCGCCTCGTACAGGCGCTGCTCGGGGGCCACCGTGATGGGGTCCACCACCATGCCGTATTCCGACTTCTTCACCTTATCGATCTCGATCACCTGCCGCTCGGGGTCGCAGGCCCGGTGGATGATCCCGATCCCCCCCTCGCGCGCCAGGGCGATGGCCAGACGCGCCTCGGTCACCGTGTCCATGGCGGCGCTGAGGATGGGAATGTTTATGCGGATGTTGCGTGTCAGCCGGGTGGAGACGTTGGTATCCTTGGGCAGGACATCCGACCGCTGCGGATACAGGGAGACGTCGTCAAAGGTCAAGGCCTCTTCCCACGGCCCGCTGTTCTTCTCCATTGCCTCTCCCTCGCTCGCGGCCCCTGCGGGCCGTGTGTGCTCGGCCACCCCGTGAATCCCTCAGAGTCCCATCGCCGTCTTGGCCTCTGCCAGGGTCTCGCCGGCAACCTTGCGCGCCCGCTCGGTCCCCTCCTCCAGGATGTCCAGAACCGTGGCGGGGTTGCCGGCCAGCTCTGCCCGCCGCTCGGCGACCGGCTGCAGGATGGGCAGGGCGTGCTTCAGCAGGATCTGCTTGCAGTCCAGGCAGCCGATCCCGGCCGTGGTGCAGCCGGGGACGATGACGCCCTCCCGCTCGGCCTGAGGCGTGAACACCCGGTGTAGGTCGTATACGGGACACACCTCGGGATTGCCGGGATCGGTCCGGCGCTTGCGCGCCGGGTCGGTGACCATCGGCTTGATCTTGGAAGTGACCACATCCGGGGGGTCGGCCAGGAAGATGGCGTTGTCGTAGCTCTTGCTCATCTTGCGGCCGTCGGTGCCGGGGATCTTGGCGAATTCGGTGAGCAACGCCTCCGGCTCGACGAACACCGTCCGGTACAGGAAGTTGAACCGGCGGGCCACCTCGCGGGTCAGCTCGACGTGGGGCACCTGATCCACGCCCACGGGCACGTAGTGCGCCTTGTAGATGAGGATATCCGCCGCCTGGAGCAGCGGGTACCCCAGGAACCCGTACGTCCCCAGGTCCTTGTCGGTGATCTGCTCGCGCTGCTCCTTGTAGGTCGGCACCCGCTCCAGCCAGGCCAGGGGGGTGAACATGGAGAAAAGCAGGTGCAGCTCGGCGTGCTCGGGCAGCCGGGACTGGACGAAGAAGGTGGCTTTGGCGGGATCCAGCCCTGCGGCCAGCCAGTCCAGGACGACCTCGATGGTGTAGGTCTTGATCTGGGAGGGGTCTCCGTAATCCGTCGTCAGGGCGTGCCAGTCTGCGATGAAGAAGAAGCAGTCGTACTGCTCTTGCAGCGCGCGCCAGTTGTCGAGAGCCCCGAACAGGTGCCCGAGGTGCAGCCGTCCAGTGGGACGCATCCCACTCAATACGCGTTTCCTGGTCATGTGATCTCCATCTACGGAACTGCCGTCGGGCCGCGCCGGCCCGGTTTCTTCGCGCCGCTCGAATGTTCCTGCTTGCTCGTCGACGCGCCCGCGTTCCCTCCCCCGGCCCCCCGCCGGGTGGTCCGACGCGCGGCGCGCAGGACCCGGCTCTTCCCCCTCCCCTACCCCCACATCCGGAACAGGGCCAGCGTCAGCGACCGCACCGCTCCGCCGAACAGCGGATCCATGACGCCGCTGAAGAACAGGACGAAGATGATCAGGAAGCCGTACGGCTCGAGCCGGCTGAAGGTGATCGCTTGCCGCAGCGGCAGGAGGCCGGTCACCACCCGGCTGCCGTCCAAGGGGGGAATGGGAAGGATATTGAAGACGGCTAGCAGGACGTTGACCCAGACGCCGGTCCGCAGCATGACCCGGATCGGGATGATCAACCAAGCCCAGCTGAAGCCCAGCACCTCCCAGGGAAGCATGCGATAGCAGAACGCGGCGAGAGCGGCCATTAGGAGGTTGCTCAACGGACCGGCCAGGGCGACGGCCATCATGTCGCGCTGCGGGTTCCGGAAGTGTCTGGCATCGACCGGAACCGGCCGGGCCCAGCCGAACCCTATCAGGACGATGGCGATCGTCCCGATGGGATCGAGGTGCGCCAGCGGATTCAGGCTCAGGCGCCCCTGCAGCCGGGCCGTGGGGTCCCCCAGGCGGTTGGCCACCCAGCCGTGCGCGTATTCATGAATGGTGAGGGCGAGGAGGAAGACCGGGATGGTGACGGCGAGTTCCTGGATCTTGGAGGTCAGATCAAACATTGCAGCCTTTCTCTTACATCCGGGGTCCTGAGGGGATTAGGGAACCGTACCCGATCCCTCCCGGTTTGTCAATCGCAGACTGCCTCGGACGGTCGAAATAGCGGGAACTTAGAGGGTTTTTAGGTTGCGGAAGATGGCATTTCTTACCACGGGATCCAACCCGCGCGTAACCGGAAACGGCGAGAGCCCCCCGGGGCGTGTGGTCTCCTCGACGCCGGGTCTTGCGGAATGGCGCTTGTGGATTCACCCTAACAGACACGCCCAAACGCCTGTGGCGCGTTTTGCAAGTAGATTGGCGCGATCGGCTAGTGACCGGCAGGGCCTAGCGGCGTAAAGTCGCGCATGAAAGTTGGGGTCAACGAGGTGAGTCGAGCAAGGAGGAACACGAACATGAGCGAAGGAACGCAACTGACGGCGGTGCAGGAAGGCAACGTCCCCCACGGGACAGGAAGATATTCGGCCAGAGCCTATGCGGCGGGCAGCGCAACGGCGGGCCTCGCACCCTTTTCGATTCCACGGCGAGCGCCCGGGGCCCGCGACGTGCAAATCGAGATTCTCTACTGCGGCGTGTGCCATTCGGATCTGCACCAGGTGCGCAACGAGTGGCAGAACGCCATGCCGACGGTGTATCCCTGCGTGCCGGGCCACGAGATCGTCGGGCGCGTGGTGCGAGCCGGCAGCGCGGTGAAGAAGCTCCGCGAGGGCGACCTCGCGGCGGTCGGCTGCATGGTGGACTCGTGCGGCACGTGCCCCCAGTGCCGGGCGGGCCTCGAGCAATACTGCGAGAGCTTCCCCACGCTCACCTACAACTCTCCCGACACCCATCTTGGCGGGGTCACCCACGGTGGGTACTCGGAGAGCATCGTCGTGGACGAGGCCTTCGTGCTGCGGGTCTCCGAGAAACTGGATCTCGCCGCGACGGCGCCGCTCCTGTGCGCAGGCATCACCACGTACTCCCCGCTGCGGCACTGGAACGTGCGCAAGGGGCAGAAGGTCGGCATCGTGGGGCTGGGCGGACTGGGCCACATGGGCGTGAAGTTCGCCCACGCGTTCGGCGCCCATGTGGTGCTGTTCACCACGTCGCCGAACAAGACCGTGGATGCCCTGCGGCTCGGCGCGCACGAGGTGGTGGTCTCGAAGGACGACGCGGCGATGCGGAAGCACGCCGGGAGCTTCGACTTCATCCTGGACGCGGTGTCCGCCAGGCACAACGTGGGGGCGTATCTGAATCTGCTGAAGCGGGACGGGACGCTGACGATGGTCGGCGCGCCGCAGGAGCCGCTGCCGGTGGAGGTGTTTAACCTGCTTTTCAACCGCCGCCGGCTTGCCGGCTCCTGCATCGGGGGCATCCAGGAAACGCAGGAGATGCTCGACTTCTGCACCGAGCACGGCATCGTCTCGGACATCGAGCTGATCCGGATCCAGCAGATCAACGAGGCGTATGAGCGGCTGCTCAAGGGAGACGTGAAATACCGCTTTGTCATCGACATGGCCTCGCTGAAGTGAGCCGCGCCGGGAGCCGCCTCTGGCGCTCCCCAGAATGTTGGGTTATTCTCCTAACAGGGTGCTGAATAGCCCGCTTTTCCCCAGGCTGCTCAAAAAGGTCCAGATGCAAGGCGGTGCGCAAAGGGCCGAGTGAGGCGTACTTCCGGTACGCCGCAGCGAGTGCCCGAGCGGACCAACGCAGCAGATGGGCCTTTTTCAGCAGCCTGCCAGGTGCGCCATGATGGATCGCTTCCGGGTCTCCAGCACGCTCCAGCGAAAGCTCGGGGAATTGGGCCTGTCGGCGGAGTCCGTGCTGCACGAGGCGGGGCTGCCGGTCGGGTTGTTCCGGCAGGAGAAGATTCTCGTCACCACGGAGGAGTTCTTCGCCCTGTACGAGGGGATCGCCGCGGCCAGCCGCGATCCCGCCATCGGCCTCAAGCTGGGGACCGAAGACCGGGTGGAGCTGTACGATCCGATCGCCATCGCGGCGCTGTATGCCCGCTCATTCCGGGACGCCCTGCACCGCCTGGCCCGCTACAAGCAACTCACCTGTCCGGAGGCGATCCGGCTGGCGGACCGCGGGGACGAGTGCGCGGTCCGTTTCGAGTGGCTGCTGGCGCACGAGGAAGAGCCCGCCCTGCTGGTGGACCTCTGCTTTGCCTGGGTGCTGAGCGTGGGCCGGCGCGGCACCGGGCTTCCGCTGCACCCCAAGCGGGTTGAATTCCAGCGGACGGTTGTGCACCGCGCCATGTACGAGACGCACTTCGGCTGCCCGGTGAAGTTTGCGGCTCGGGAGAATGCGCTCGTATTTCACATCGCCGACATCGACCGGCCGTTCGTCACCCACAACGCGGATGTGCTGGCGATGGTGGCGCCCCAGCTGGAAGCGGAGCTCAGCCAGCAGCTTGCGCAGGAGATGATCGGCGAGCAGGTGAAAGGGCTTCTGAAGCGGCTCCTGGCCGGGCAGCGCCCGGGGATCCAGGACGTGGCCAAGGAGCTGCACCTCAGCACGCGCACGTTGCAGCGCCGGCTGACGGAGCAGGGCCATACGTTTCAGCAATTGCTGGAGGACGCCCGCCGCGAGCTGGCGCGGCACTACCTGGTCCACTCGTCGCTGGAGCTGAACGAAACCGCCTACCTGCTGGGCTACGAAGACGCGAATTCGTTCTTCCGCGCCTTCCACCAGTGGGAAGGCACGTCACCGGGCCAGTGGCGGGACATATGGAAGAAGCCGCAACCGGCCCAACACGCGCCCAGCCCAACGACCTGAACCGTGGGCGGCCAAGCGACGTAAGATACCGCTAAAGGACCTGTGCAAGAACATCTCGAAGGAGAACACGATGCAGAAGCGCAGACTTGGCAAGAGCAACCTGGAGGTCTCGGCTCTCGGGCTCGGCTGCATGGGAATGACCTTCGCGTACGGTCCGGCGGGAGACAAGCAGGAGATGATCGCCCTGCTCCGGGCGGCCGTCGGCCGCGGCGTCACCTTCTTCGATACCGCGGAAGTGTACGGCCCGTTCAACAACGAAGAGCTCGTCGGCGAAGCCCTCGCGCCATTCCGAGGGCAAGTGGTGATCGCCACCAAGTTCGGGTTCAGGCTTGATCCCAACGGGGGACCGCGGTGGGTGGGCCTGGACAGCCGGCCGGCGCACATCAAGGAGGTCGCCGAGGCCTCGCTCAAGCGACTCAGGATCGATGCCATCGATCTGTTCTATCAACACCGCGTTGACCCGGACGTGCCCATCGAAGACGTGGCTGGCGCGGTGAAGGACCTGATTCAGGCCGGGAAGGTGAAGCGCTTCGGCCTGTCGGAAGCCGGGGCGAAGACGATCCGTCGCGCGCACGCCGTCCAGCCCGTCACGGCCCTCCAGAGCGAATACTCGCTGTGGTGGAGAAAGCCTGAAGAGGAAGTCATGCCGACCCTCGAGGAGCTCGGCATCGGCTTCGTTCCGTACAGCCCCCTGGGCAAGGGCTTCCTCACGGGGAAGATGGACGAAAAAACGACCTTCGGCAGTTCCGATTTTCGCAGCACGCTGCCTCGATTCACGCCGGAGGCTCTCAAGGCGAATCGGGCCCTGATCACACTGCTCGGCAGCATCGCAGAACGGAAGAAGGCGACGCCGGCGCAGATCGCGCTTGCGTGGCTCTTGGCCCAGAAGCCGTGGATTGTTCCGATTCCCGGCACCACGAAGCTGCATCGCTTGGACGAAAACATCGGAGCAGCGGCAATCACCCTGACGTTCCGACGATCTCCGCGAGATCGACAGCGCCGCCGCGAAGATCGCAGTGCAGGGGGCTCGGTACCCCGAACACCTGGAGCAGATGACCGGCCGCTGAGGAGAAAGGCGCCTCACGCAAAGCCGCCAAGGGCGCAAGGGGAAGCTGGGGAGAGGGGGCGCACCGCTGCGCTCGGGCGCAGGGGAGCAGGGGGAAACGGGGGAGTCGGAGAATCGGGGAGACCGATTTCGAAAGCGCAGAAGGTTCGCCTCGGCAATCCGGGTACCCAACGCTCGTGTTGGGTGATCTTGGCGAGAGCGAAAGATTCGAGTCGGGACTAACAGGATGCTGAAAGACCCGTCTTCACCCAGGCTGCTCAAAAAGGTCCAGATGTCCCTCGACATCGCTCGGGACCGTGAGCCTGTCGAACGGCAAGGCGGCGCGGGATCCGCGGGGCACCCACCGGAGGTGGGTCGGAGGCGTACTTACGGGTACGCCGCAACGTCGCGGGAGCGCGCCAACGCTGCAGATGGGCCTTTTTCAGCGGCCTGCTAAAGGAGTCCAGAAAATGGACATCACACGCAGTGGCTCGCAGCCGTCCGGCAAGGGACCGGCCGACTGGTTTACCGGCACCGTCCGGATCGACCCTTTATTTCAAGTGAAGGCCCCGGCCCGCGTGGCCGGCGCCAGCGTCACGTTCGAGCCCGGCGCCCGGACCGCCTGGCACACCCACCCGCTAGGCCAGCACCTGATCGTGACCGCGGGCTGCGGCTTGGTCCAGCGCTGGGGCGGCCCGATCGAGGAGATCCGGCCGGGGGACGTGGTCTGGTTCCCGCCGGGCGAGAAGCACTGGCACGGCGCCACGGCCACCACGGCCATGATGCACATTGCCATTCAGGAGCAGCTCGACGGCAAGACCGTCGATTGGCTGGAGAAGGTCAGCGACGAACAATACCAGGCCCGATGAGTCAACTTGCCCCCTTCGATTGCGCGGCATGAATCTGCGCGCTCCGGATGCCCGGCGTTGCCGAATTCCAGGCGAGGCATGGCGAGGTGCATTGGCGAGCGCTGACAAAACTTGCAACGCCCCAGATTTTTGCCAGCCAGAGTCATCTAGCGCGGTGCTCAAGAACTCATGTTGACCCAGGCTGCTCAAAAAAGTCCAGATGTCCCTCGACATCGCTCGGGACCGTGAGCCTGTCGAACGGCAAGGCGGCGTCACCCATCCCTTGGGATGGATACCCGCCGCGGGGTACCCACCGGAGGTGGGTCGGAGGCGTACTTACACGTACGCCGCAGCGAGTGCCCGAGCGCACCAACGCCGCAGATGGGCCTTTTTCAGCAGCCCATTAGGAGGGAGCGATGGCAGCATATTTTATTGTGAACATCGACGTGCAGGATGCGGCTGGATTCGAGGCGTACCGGAAGGCAGTCCCCCCCACCCTCGCCCAGTACGGCGGGCGGTACCTCGTGCGGGGCGGCTCGCACGAGACCCTGGAGGGCACCTGGCGGCCGACCCGCCTCGTGGTGCTGGAATTCCCCACCATGGCCGCGGCGCGGCAGTGGTACACATCCGAAGCGTACCAGAAGATCAAGCCCCTCCGCCTCCAGGCTGCCAAGGGCGACATGGTCCTCGTCGAGGGTGTTTAGGCAAAGAGGCCGGCCCATTCGCCCCCACGAAGTTGGCGGTGTGAAAGATCATATAGCTTGGTGCGTGGGCCTGGCCGGAAGAACAGGGCAGCCGGGAGGCAGCAGTTGAGCGGATTGCGATAAATACTCTTTGGGGTGCCGATTTGTACTTGGGGAGGCTGGGTGAAGCGACTCTTTTCAAGATATGACAGATAATGCAACGTCCCCTAGACGACGATTTAGATATGGAAAATAACTGGGCCTAGCGGCGGACCCCCCCGTCTCGGACGTAAGCTAGGTGGGAACGGATCGAGACCGACCTGCCTGCCTGATGACGCCACCAATCCTCTGCCTCAGCGTTGTACTGGCCTAAGAACAACCGATTCCCCTCCGCCTTGACAAGCATACCTGCCCTCTTTAGGTTACCCTCGCAATCGTCGGGATTGGGTATCGGGGTCTCATCATGGGGCTCGTCAAGGTGCGGCGCGTGCGGCTACCAGTCTGGCGACGCGCCGCTTTTCCCACCTCCTTTGGGCCTTCTCACCTCACCTTGGGGGTACCTGACCCTGAGTACGTGTACGCGACAGCCCTGCTCGCCGGTGGGACGGCAGCAGTTGATACAAGCCAGGTGCACACGGAAAGCGCCTTGCGCCCGCATTGGGCGCTCTCCGTCGAGGTGGGGGGGCCGGTTCACCTCCCGAGATGCTGTGCCATCCTCGAGCGCTTCCCCCACTCCGCGAAAAAGTTCGGCGATTTCCTTCTGGCCATCTGGATTCCATCGGCCATGCAATCTGGTTTCAAGGCAATTGGGGGGGAACGACAGGCCGCGGAATCCGTGGGGAGAACGCACCCGCGCCGATGACGGATCCCGGCGAGCGCAGAATAGAGCGGTAGGGGCGACCATTCCGCGTGTAGCCAGAGCTTCCGGGATAATCGGGGAGGGTGGGCAAGAACAATTGACAAACAACCGCGATCCTCTGTCCTCTTTGGACGATCCCTGCAAGCGCACCTCGTGTGGCGCGTGGTTGCTGGAGGGTCTTTCTAAGCCTCATGGTGGAAACCGGTATTGTGAAAAGGAGGGCGACCATGTCGGGAGATAGGGGCAAACTTCCGCGGAAGTCGGCTGCTAAGCCAAGTGGGAGGTCCATCACTCGGCGCGGATTTCTCGCAGGGCTCGCCGGGGCCACCGCAGGCGCCGTGGCCCTCGACTCTCTTGTCCGGCCCTCGCTGGCACGTGCGGCAGCGCCCGTGAAATCCAGCGAGCCCATCGAATTCATCTATTGGAGTGTTTTCGGCCAGTCCCCGCCATTCGTCACGGCTTTTGGGGAGGTAGGCACCAAGTTCCTTCGAGCCAATGGGTTTCCGAATGCGACGGTGAAGGCGGAAATCGCGAGCTTCGAAGGGTACGAGCAGAAGTACCTGAGCGCCTTCGCCAGCGGGAAGGGGCCGGACATCTTCGTCGGAATGGCTCCGGCATGGGGCATGGATGGCGGCCTGAATCCGGTAGCCGTCCTGCTCCCGCAAGATCTGGCGAAACTATACGACAGCAAGCTGGCGCCTTTCCTTGCCTCGTGGGGCACATACAAAGGCAAGCGGTATGGCTTTGCGGTGGAAGGGCTCATGCAGATGCTGTACATCAACACCGATCATTTCAAGGAGGCCGGCCTCGACCCCAACAAGGCCCCGCGGACCTCGGAAGAATTCGTCGAGGCTGCGCAGAAGCTGACGAAGCGTGATGCCTCGGGAAAGATCATCCGATCAGGGTATCACCCGCGCTACCTGGGGCAGGGATTGGGCGTCGCGGACAAGTTCCTCCCGATTGTCCACATCTTCGGTGGGCGGATGCTCTCTGAGGACATGAAGAAGGCCGACGGGTACATTAACAGTCCGAACTCCATCGCCGCATTCCAGTTCTATTACGACCTGGTGTACAAGTATAAGGTCGTCAACTTGGACTTCGGCATGCCGGAGCGCGCATTCGAGCAGGGCCTGACCTCCATGGTGTTCCGCGAAGGGTACCTCGCGGGGGATATTCTGGAGAAGGCGCCGAATATCCATTTCAAGGTCTTCCCCTACATCGTTGCAACGAAAGACTACGCACCGAGTAACCTGCTCACCTGGGCCAATATGGTCAGCAAGAACTGCAAGCATCAGGATATTGCTTTTGAATTGTTCCGCCTCTTGGCCTGCGTCGAGGCCGATGTGGGCTTGCATAAACCGGCCCTGTACGAACCGGTCCTGACGGACAGCTACAAGCCGCCGACCAATGAGTACCTCAGGAGCCTGCCGTACGGACAAGCCCTGATGGAGTCCCTCAAGAAGAAGATCGGACCAGAGTATATCCATCCGAAGCTCGATGCCATTGCGTATGTCGTCGGCGAAGAACTGACCGCCTGCGTGAAAGGAACAGCGCCGAAGGTCGCTGCGGACCGGGCGGCCAAGCGGATTGAAGAGGCCCTTGCGAGCTTCTAGCGGTTACAAGCGAATCCGGCCGAGGCGATCCCCCATCCTGCCTCGGCCGGATTCGTGGAAGTAGCCTTCTGCCTCGGAAGGACAGAAATGTTCAGGACCGATCGGTACTCTAAGTACGGATTTTTCTTCGTCCTTCCATCCGTCATTTACTTTGGACTTGTCTTTTTTTACCCTCTCGTCCTCGCCTTCTGGAATTCCTTCCGGAACGTCAACATCATGCTGGGGACAAGCGAGTGGGTGGGTCTGGACAAATTCAGCAAGGTGGTGCATCACGCTGGCTTTCAAGGCAGCGTGGCCACGACCTTTGTGTATGTGCTGATAGTCGTCCCTGCACTCCTGGTGTTCTCCCTCGCCTTGTCCGCAATCATCGTTAATTTGCGCGAAAAGGTCTATAGCGATGCTGCCTCGACCATCTTTTTCCTCCCGGTAATCACGTCGCTCGTAAGCGCGGGCATCATCTGGCAATGGATTTTCGACCCCACCCTGGGGGTGGTGAATAACGTCCTCAGCTCTCTCGGTGTCCACCACCTGCCGAGCTGGCTCCAGAGTCCGACCCTGGCTCTGCCGACCGTCTCGGTTATTGGCTTCTGGGCGCGGCTCGGCTTCGATGTCGTAATCTTCGTCACCGCCATGAACAGCGTCCCGGGATCGTACTACGAGGCCGCAAAAATCGACGGCGCGTCCGAGCTTCAACAGTTCCTCCGCATCACTCTCCCGCTTCTCAATCCTCAGATCTTCATGGTCTCGACGATTGAATTTATCTTTGCATTCAAGGTGTTTGACCAAATTTTCGTGACAACCCGCGGAGGCCCTTCCGGGGCTACCAAGACGGTGATGGTGTTCCTCCTGAAGGACGTCTTCAATTATGACTATGGGGCGGCATGCGCCATCACCGTGCTTCTCCTCTGTTTCCTTTTCGCGATTAGCTTCCTGCAGTGGAAAGTCTTTAGCGCCATGAACGCAACGGAGGGCTCGGTTCAACGGCCACGTGGCAAGAAGGCGAACGTCAGGATTGCTTCGGGACGGACTATTCCAAATCGAACCACCATTTCAGGTCGGGTCGATCCGTAATTCCTGCAGTTGTCAGGGGCTTCTCCTGACAGGCTGCCCGACAGAACATTGGCCCTTCATCAGGCGATTGGGAGAGAGACCATGGGAGGCGTCAGGCTCGGGCGGAGACTGCCGTGGCTTGGGAGTCGGATGTTCTTGTTGCTCATGCTGCTGTTTATGCTTCTCCCATTTCTGATGATGGTTGTGACTTCATTCAAGAGCGCGCCAGAGATCAACGATGTGGCCAGCCGAGGGCTGCTCCAGCGGACGTTTCCGGACAACTGGCTCAACTTCGAAAACTACCGGGCGGTTATCACTGGAACGTCCCCCATGCTACATGGCGTGTCCTTCTTGATATTTATCCGGAACTCCCTCATCATCACCCTGGGCAGTTTGGTCCCGGCCCTCCTGCTCGCCGTCACGGCAGGCTACGGATTCGCCAAATTTACCTTCCCAGGGAAGAATGTCTTTTTCTTTCTGCTGCTCGGTCTCCTCATGGTCCCCATTGAGTCGATCAGCATTCCCCTCTACCTGGTTGTCGCCCGCCTAGGGCTTGTCGACACGTACCTTGGAATCATGCTGCCCTTCATGATATCCGCCTTCGGGATGTTCATGATCAAGCAAGCCGTGGAGGATATCCCCCAGGACTATATTGACGCTGCCAGAGTGGATGGATGCGGGGAATTCTGGATCCTATTCAACGTCATCCTGCCGATGATCCGCCCCACGGTGGTGACCCTGGTCGTCATCAAGTTCTTGTGGACGTGGAACGAGTACTTCTGGCCCTACCTCGTTACGAACGCGGATGAGATGAAACCTATTACTTTGGGGTTGGCCAAATTCACCAATGAGCTTTTTCAAGATTACGGTCCCCTGACAGCCAGCGTTGTGCTGACGATCATCCCAACCCTCATTATCTTCATTCTCTCTCGGCGGTTCATCGTTCGAAGTATCACGGTCTCCGGACTAAAGGCGTAGCGGACCATGGAAGTACTTTGTACGAGTCCGCCCGAGTCCCCGCCAGCCTTGGTGTCTACACTGGGGGCTCACGGATCAGCCGTTTCCAGAGTCGCTATTCACGAATCCTCCCATGATGAAAGGCACCGCTCTTTCTTGAACACGAGACCGTTCCCTTTAGACTCGGCCCCCGATGTTGGACGGAGGCAACAATGAACTGCCGTGAGCGGGCGTTGGCCGCCCTCAACCACACTGAACCCGACCGCGTTCCCCTCGATTTCGGTGGGCGCCAGACCACATTGCATATGTACGCGCATGAGGCCCTGATGCATCATCTCGGCCTCACGGGGCCAAAGCCCACGATCCGGAACTACCACACATATCTGGTCGATCCCGACCCGCAGCTCCTGCAGCGCTTCGAGCGGGTGAGCACCTTCTTCCTCCCGAAGCCTCCCTCAGGCTACGTATTCAAAATTGACCCCGCCACAAATTCCTACGTGGATGAATGGGGGACGACCTTTCACATGCCGCCAAACGGCTATTATTACGACATCGCCGCGGTCCCCCTACCCGATGCAGAGACGGAAGCTGACCTGGAGAAGTACCGCTGGCCGAACCCGACTGACCCGGCACGGATCGAAGGGCTGCCCGAAAAGATTGCGGCAGCCTATCAGGCTGGCGAGAAGGTCATCATGATGTGCACACCCACGCAGGGGCTCTGGGAACAGGCATGGTACATGTTCGGGCTGGAGCAGGCGTTCATGAACCTGGCCGGCAACCAGCCGCTCATGGAGGCCTTCACCCAGCGGATCATGGAGTGGCAGATGGCTTTCTGGACCATGGCCCTGAGTCAAGTGGGTGACTACCTCGACGTAGTGCAGATCAATGATGACCTGGGAACCCAGCACGGGCCGATGATGGCCCCCGCCACCTTCCGGAAGATCTACAAGCCCCGGCTCCGGCAGCTCGTCGCGGCCATCAAGCAGCGGACCAAGGCCCGCGTGTATCTCCACTCCTGCGGCTCCATCTACCGGCTCATCCCCGACCTGATCGAGGTCGGCGTGGACATCCTGAACCCCGTGCAGGTCAACGCGGCCGAGATGGACTCGGCGCGGCTCAAGCGGGAGTTCGGCAAAGACCTGACCTTCTGGGGCGGCGGCTGCGACCCGGTCGTCATGGGGACGGGGACGGTTGCCCAGGTGGTGGAGGACGTCAAGCGCCGCATCCACGACCTGGCGCCCGGCGGCGGGTTCGTCTTCGGCTCGGTGCACAACATCCAGGCCAACGTCCCGCCGGAGAACATCGTGGCCATGTTCGAAGCTGCGCAAGCATTTGGCCGATATCCAGTGAGTTAGCGCTGACCCGAAAATAGCTCCGGCGACCAGCGCATGCGCAGCCCGTAATAGGGGACCCGGCCGTTTCTGCGCTGTCAAGGCACATTCCTCCTCGCGATGCCGAGTCCTGAACGCATCTCACACCTGCTGCCTGCCGTCGTTCCCCCGGGACCGCTCCCGGATGGTCTCTCACGCCCCACCGTAGTGGTCGCATCCGGCCTGCTCGCTGCCACCCGAGCGGCCTACCCGGCCTCGTCCGGGCTGCTGAGAGCGGGAGCGGCGCGCCAGGGTCCCCCGGCGGTCCCACCGGGCCGCCACGTTGCATGAATCGCGCTGCCAGCTCCCCGGGGAAGACAGACGCTGTCCCGCCGGCCGGCTCAGCGGACCTGCCGCTGGAGCCCGCCCGTCCGGCGTGGGTCGTACGGGGTCCCGCTCCGCCACACGCCCCAGACGACCCGGAGCACTTTCGCCGCCAGTTCGACGATCGCCTTGAAGCCAGCGAAGCGGTCCCCCTGGCGCTTCGCTTTCAAGGCGGCGAGCCGGGCCCGCCCCGCGGCGGTCCGCGCCAGTCCCAGCGCCGCGTGGTACAGCGCCCAACGCAGAAGGCTGCGCCCGCACTTGGAGATTCGCGCCTGCCCCGCGAACTGCCCGGATTGCACCCGCACGATGTCCAGCCCCGCGAGCTTCCGGAGCTGGGAGAACTTCGTGAACCAGGCGATGTCCCCGATCTCGGCCAGGAGGATCGCGGCCACGGTCGGCCCGACCCCCGGGATCGTCCGGAGGAGCGCGTAGGCCGGGAGCCGCTCGGCGAGGGGCGTCAGGGCCTGCTCGACCGCGGCGGTGCGGGCCTGAACAGCATCGACCTGGGCCCCGAGGTCCGCACAGGCCGTGGCGAGCCCGACCGGCAGCCGTCCCTTCGCCACCGCTGGGCGCCCGGGGGCCGCCGGCTCCCAGGCCTGGAGCACCGCCGGCAGCTCCGCCCGCAGGCGGTTGGGCAGGGGCTCCCCCATCGGCCCGAGGGCCGGGCGGAGGGTCGTGCGCCAGCGCGCCTTGCAGGCCGCCAGCTCGCTCCGGGCCCGGCGGAGGCACTTGACCAAGTGCCGCAACTCGACGCGGGGGCCATCGGGCCGGCTGTAGAACAGCACCTTCCCCTGTTCGAGGAGGTCGGCGCAGTTGGCGGCGTCCTTCCGGTCGCCCTTGTCCCAGGTCCCGTCCTGGGTCCGGCGGTTCCAGTAGGCCACGCTGCTGGAGAACAGGACAACGTCGGCGCCCTGCGTCTCCAGGAACACCGCGAGGGCCTGGTGGTAGGTCCCCGTGGGCTCGAGGCCACAGACCACCTCGCGGCACCCGGTGCTCCGCTGGGCCTGCTGGATCCGCGCCCAGAGCTGGGCGAAGCCCCGGGTGGTGTTCGGGATCGTGAGGGTGGGCACGACCACCCGGGTGTGGGCCTGCCGGAGGTGCACCACGTGTTCGACTTGGGCAACGTCGATCCCGACCAGGAGGCGCTGGCGGTTGATGCGTAAGGTGGCCTTCAGCTCCCGGAACCGCTTGACACGCGTGGCATTGTCTCGCATCGTAGCCATGGGGTTCTTCCTCCTCTGTACGGGGTGAGTGGATGGCTCTCTGCACACCCCTACCAATAGCGAGGAAGAACCCCTTTTGGAACCTGCCATTTTCACCAGAAGGGGCCCAGACTGTGGGAGTCTAGTCGCTGGTACCTGGTTCATGCGGGTAATACTACGCTGCAAGTTTCGTCGTCTTGGAGCTGGGGACCCTGCCGGAATCCGGGCCTGGGAAAAAGGTCTCCCCGGCGGGGGCATATCAACCCAGGCCGAGAGAGTCTGAAGGGTCCCCGATTTCGAACACGCCCTCTACGCCTTCGGCTTCGCCCTCCCTGCCCGCCGCTTCGCCCAGTAGACCTTCATGCGCTGGCTCACGGCCTTCCGGGCCGCCGCGCTCATCGGCCTGCGTCCCTTGGCCCGCCTCTTTGCAGGAACACGCCTTGCTTGCCCAAGTTGATCTCCAGCCAGGATCTGCCGGATTCCGGCAATCTGGCGGTCCAGCCGGGCGCGCTCGCTCTCCAGTTCGGCCAGGGCTTTCCGAAGGGTGGTGTTGAGATTCGTCAGCATGAGCGTGTCTCCTCCCATAAGTAAGGGGGTGAGTGGAACGGCTAGCAACATATTGTGGCTTGCCGCCCGAGTTAATTGGAGTGCTCAAAGATTACTATAGCATAGCAGGAGTGATTACTAGGTTCCAGTGAATCTAGAAAGCCGTGGTTCCCACTGACCATAGAGAGCAAACTAGCACGTGCGTCGATCCACCCCCAGCCAACCGTGAATCTTGACTCTTCCCCAGGCAAGGAGTAGGCTCCTACCCGGTCGCCAACGACTACCACCTCCATGGGCGGCTCCACCACCTCTACCGATGCGCACCCCGGGCCATCCGGCCCTTGTACCACTTGGATGACCAATTCCGCATTGCACTGTTGCCGGATCGTGTGGGGGCGGCGGCAAATGGATCCTGGGACGTTGGGTTAGGGTGGACAATCCTCATCGGCCACCCGTATTCTTCGCCGATCGTCAGAGCCCGTCCACATCTACCTCTCGCGGAGGCGGCCACCTGCGCGGGGAAGATGCCCTTCCAGTGCGGCAGCACCGCCCCGGCCTACGAGCTTCTCGCCCAGGTGCTCGACCAGCTCGGCCGGCTGGAGTCGGTGCAACATAGAGGGTGAATCCGGCGTACGGAATGCTCGTCTTAGGGACAGGCGCAAAGCGGAAGAAAAAAATGCACGATGTGCCAACTGAAGAAGAGTCGGTGTCCTCCCAGCAACGGCGGACAACCCGTACCGAGATACTCCTCGTACTGGGGGTATCTCTCGGATACAGTACTGTCTACTCGGTAATCGACCTCATTGGAAAGTTGACCTCACACCTGGCGCTCTCGGCGCAGATGACGACACTCAATCCATCGCGAGCAACCGGTCGCCCATTGCTCGATCTGTCGTTTCAACTCGCAAGAATTCTGTTTGGCTTCGTTCCAGCCTTGCTCGCTCTTCATTTCCTGGAACGCAGTGGTCGGCACGACCACATGGGGTTCCGAACGCCCCGTCGCAGCTTCGACATCGGGTCGGGCACTGCGCTCGCGGCATTGATTGGGATCCCCGGGCTGGCCTTCTACGTTGCCATGCGCGCAATCGGCTTGAACACAACGGTGATCCCGGAGGCATTGCCTTGGGTCTGGTGGACCGTTCCTGTTCTCGTGCTGTCTGCCGTTCAGAATGCCTTTCTGGAAGAGGTGGTCGTCGTTGGATACCTGATTCCCCGTCTTCGCGAGATGCCCTGGGGGGTAGGGGCGGCGGTGGCAGCGAGCGCGCTGCTTCGCGGCTCCTACCATCTCTATCAAGGTTTCGGCGGCTTTATTGGGAATGTCGTCATGGGAATTGTCTTCGCCCTATTCTTCCTTCGTTACAAGCGGGTGAATCCCTTGATTATCGCTCATGCCATCCTTGATACCGTGGCATTCGTCGGATACGCCCTCCTCCACAATCTTCTGAGCGCTCATATCCTGTAATTGGAGTCGCTGCAATTTTCGTCGTCTTGGAGTTGGGGGGCCGGCCAGAATCTAGATCTGGCAGAATAGCCTCTCCAGCAGGGGCGCGTTAGCACAAGCTGACTATACTTGCAACGTCCCCCATTTGACTTTCAAGCATCACGCACGAAGGACTTCCTTTTCTCTGCCGCCACACTCACATTTCATGGCATATTGAGGAGTACCACCAGCCCTCTCCCATTAAGGACCAACATACCCCCCCAGCAGTCGCGGCAGGGCCAGGGAAAACCAGGGCACGTAGGCAAGCAGCAAGATCGTCCCGAACATTATGGCGATGAAGGGCCACATCGGACTGAACAGGCTCCGCATTTCGACCCGGGCAATGGATGTCACGACGAAACAGGCGCTTCCAAGCGGCGGCGTTACGAGCGAGATGCCAGTGACAGCCAGCGCGAAGATCGCAAAATGGATCGGCGACATACCAACCCGACCCGCCATCGACATGAACAGCGGGACCAGTATTACTAGGGCCGGTATGCCATCCAACAGCGCCCCCATTAGCCAGAACAAGAGCATCAGCAGCGTGATGAACATTAAGTGGTGGTCAATGATGGATCCTGCAAAATCCGCTATGGCAAGCGACACCTGCGTGTATGCCATAAAATAAGCAATAGCTGAAGCTGCCCCAATGAGCCCGACGACAACGCCGGTCAGGCGAGCCGTGGAGACCAGCATCCTTCTTGCTACGTCCCAGGTAATTTCCTTATACACGACTACCCCGAGCAGTCCTGCATACACCACGGAGACTGCCGCTGCTTCTGTGGCTGTAAACACTCCGGAGAGGATGCCCCCGATGATAATCAGGGGGGCCAGGAGCGCAGGGATGGCCTGAATGGAAGCCTTTGCCACTTCCCTGAGCGAGAACTTGATGTCTTCGTTGCTGCGCTCCCGACCTGTTCTCGCCTTGTACCATATGACAATCGCTTTGCCGATGCCGATCAGAAGAGCCGGGAGGAGAGAGGCGAGGAATAGTTGCTTAATCGACAGGCCTGCAATGGTCCCTAAGACGATCATCGTTATCGATGGCGGGATCAGCACGCCGGTCCCGGCAGACGCGGCAACGATGCTCGACGCCCACTCCTTTCGATAGCCTGCTTTCACCATGAGCGGGATCATGACTGACCCGATGGCCGCGGCATCGGCATTGACGGAGCCGGAGATGCCGGAGAACAGCATCGTGCCGAGCACCACGGATATGCCCAGACCCCCAGACAGCCATCCTACGAGCACGATGACGAAGTTGGCAAGTCGGCTGGTAATGCCGCCCTTGTCCATGATCTCGCCGGCAAGCACGAAGAGGGGAATTGCGAGGAAGGTAAACGCGCTTATCCCGTGGAAGCACGTCAGCGCAAGGAGATTACCCGCCTGACCATTGAGGATCAGCGCCACCCAAGTGCTCACGCCCATCGCTGCAAGGATCGGCGCCCCAAGCAGCAACAGAGCTGCAAAGATCAACAGCAGGATCAGCACCATTGCTGGTCGCCCTCCTCTTGGCGACGTGCCATCGGCGTGGCCAAGGAGAGGTGCCATATGCCAAGTAAGCCCCCAACAGGCAGCCCGCTCAGGACGACCCAAATGGGCACGCCTAATGCCGGTGAGTGTTCCACAGAATGGATCATTGCCAAATCGAGGCCGCCAAGACCCAACGCGAGGAATAAGCCGGCCATCGCGGCCCAACGGAGCCAGGCAACCATCTGCTCCCCAAGTCCCTTGAGTCTCGGCAGAACGTCCATGGTCACGTGGGCCCGCTCCCGCTGGGCAATGGCCATCCCAACGAAGGTGAGCCACACGAGGATATACGTGCACGCCTCTCCAGACCAAGAGAGCGGCCGGTCCAGAAAGAACCGAAACACGATTTGAAGCATTACGAGGCAGGTGACGACCGTGAGGAAAGCGATGGCGAGAGCGTTCTCAAGCTTGGTGACCTGACGATCGATCCATGCGGTGATCCGCCGATTCGATTCTCTCATATGCCAGCTTAGCGCGCTCAAGCAATCCTCCTTCCGCGAAAGGATTCCTCCTGGGGCAGGGGCCATTGCCCCTGCACCAGGGAACCTGGATCTACTGGCTGTTCTTCAGAATCGTATACAACTCGCCCAACGCCGGGCCGTACTTGTCCCACACCGGTCGCGTCGCCTTCTGGAACGCTGCGGCGTCCGTGTCGTTGATTTTCACGCCGGCGCGAACAGCGAGGGCAAAATTCTTAGCGTCGCCTTCCACCCAGGCCTTCCTCTCGTATGGAATGGTCTCCTTCCCCGCCTGCAGGATCGCCCTCTGTGCCTCGGGCGGCTGCGCATTGAACCACTTCACACTGACGAGGAAGGGGTCGACGCTGAAGAAATGATTTGTCTTCGAGAAGAAGGGCGCCACCTCGTTGTGCTTAGTCGTCAAGTAGTAGGTTATGGAATTCTCGGCCCCATCCACCACCCCTTGCTGAATCGCGTTATAGGTCTCCGCTGCTTCCAGGGGCGTGGCCTGGGCACCCATGGCGTTCAGCGTGTCAATCATGACCGCGTCCGGGATCGACCGGAGCCGCAGGTTCATCCGCTTGATGTCGTCGGGGGTGTGGATCGGGCCCTTGCGATTGTAGATGCTTCGCGATCCGGAGTAGAGGTAGCCGAGGACCTTAAATCCGTACTTCTCGCAGATGTCGGCGTAGGCCTTTCCGAGCGTGCCATCCTGTGCCGCAAAGAGCTTTTCGGTGCTGGTGAATTCAAAAGGCAGCCCCCAGAGTGCCAGACGCTTGTCGAAGCTGCTCAGGAACGAGGCTCCGGTTTCGGTCATTTCCAGCGATCCGGCTCGCACCTGCTCGTTCAGCTGCGTGTGCCCACCGAGGACACCGTTCATGAACGTCTTTACCTGGTACTCGCCGTTGGTGAGTTCGGAGAGCCGCTTGGCAAAGAATTGGTAGCCGAGGTACTCGGGGTTGTTTTCCGTAACTACATCCCCGATCCGAACGATCTTCACTTCCTTGGTTGCCGCTTGGGCCGTCGATTGCGGTCCGAAGACAAAACCGGGCATGAGGACCGCCACCAACGTCAGAACGGCCAGCGTGAGAACCAGTCTCCGTCGATCACCGCTCCTCCCTGCTCGCATCGTCATCTCCTTTCTCCTGGCACCCTCAAGGTATCGGGATCGTCTCAGCTCCCGTGTTGCAGAGACATGGCGGTCACTCAGCGAACGCCGGGCGCGCCGAGACCCTTCCGTTCTGGGGAGTAGGCGCCCGGTGCGCCGCCGAAGTGAAACTGGGACATTGCGGATGGGCTAGGCATCGAGACGATAAAGCCGACGCGGATTATCCCAAACGACCGTTCGGATCACATCCTCGCTCAGCCCCATTCTCCTCATTTCAAATACTGCCTTTGGCACGGCCAACGGATCAGATTCGAGGAGAGAACAATCGCTGTCAACCAGAATGTGCCTCGGATCGCCCCCCTTCACCGCCTCCGCAGCGTCCACCGGCCGCACCTTTCTCCACGGCTGCAGCGTGAGGGCAGCCATCGCCCCCAGATCCGTGATCATCGACACGACGGACGGCTGGCAATGATCGAAGATTACCTGATCAAATCGCACGCCGTGCTCCTTGAGTATCGGCACGTACCGTCCGATCCACGCTGCCTTATCGACCGGCGGCGTATGCAGCACAACGGGTTTCGAGAACTCCCGGGCCATGTCAAGTTGGGCGCGAAAGACTCTCTCCTGGACCTTCAGGTCCGGGCATGTCATGGAGGTGGGTTCGATGCCGATCTCGCCAATGCCCAGAATCTCCTTGTCATGCTCCTTCAGGTACTCGTGCATCTTGGCAAGGCCAGCCTCGTAGTCCAGCGGCACCCCCACCATCGAAATCCCGAGGCATGCGTACGTCGTGATGCCAAAGTAGTACTGGGTCCGCCAGGCGTGATACGTTCGCACCCGGTCGCAGTGCTCGAAAATCACATGGGAACGGTAGTCTTTTTCGGCTTCCGGCACCGCGACCATCGAAATGACGGCCTCAACACCGGTAAGAGCCATGAGCTCCAGCGAGTGGTGGTTCAACGCGTCCACGTGCAGATGCGGGTCAATGAACCTCATCGTTTGGTCCTCCGCCCCAAAGCTCGACAATCGTTGTTACCCCGTGCCTCATAGCGCAGCCTCGTAGATTCGGCGAAGGTCGTCCCGCGTCGCATCGCGGGGGTTGTTCTCCAGACCGTAGCCCTGAAACGCAAAGAGGAACTCGAGGGCCGGCGCGATGTCGCTCGCCTGGAATCCGATCTCCGTCAGTCGCTCCGGCATCCCCAGATCGCGGCAGAGACCTCGCACGGCCGCGCTCGCTCTCCTGGCAGCCTCCATCGGCGCCAATCCTTCGATCCGCTCGCCCAGGAGTTGGGCGATGCGCCCGTACCGTTCCGGGCAGGCAACCAGATTGAACTCGATCACGTGGGGAAGAAGCAGGGCCAGCGCGGTCCCGTGGGATACATGAGCCTTCGCAGTCAGCGGATAGTTCATCGCGTGAATCAGCCCCGCGGATGAGCTCGTGTGCGCGGCCATGGCCAATGCCGCAGCCAACAGCATGTTGTATCGCGACTCGATGTGCTTTCTCCCCTTCGCATAGGCGGTCCGGAGATTCCGGCCGACCAACTCAATCGCCTTCTCCGCATACATATCCGAGATCACGGTGGACTTCCATGCCCCATAGGCCTCAATAGCATGGGTCAGGGCATCAATCCCGGTCTCCGCGGTCTGCCGCGGCGGCAGCTCCATGGTCAGGACTGGATCCAGCAGGACAAGATCGCAGCACATGAACCGGCTGAAGATCGGCTTCTTGAGGGCGTCACGGGCGTCCGTGATGATCGCGGACGTTGACCATTCGCTCCCCGTTCCCGCCGTGGTCGGGATCGCAACCTTGAAGAGCGCCGGTGTCTTGATTCGGTCTCTTCCTATCAGCTCATAAATGTCTCCCTCGTTCGTCACCAGCGCACTCGCCGCCTTGGCAATGTCGATGGAGCTCCCGCCGCCCACCGCGATCAACACATCCGCCGCTTCCTTGCGTGCGACCTCTGCACACTCTTCGACGACCTCTGTGGGACCGTTGGGAAGGGATCCGCCAAAGACTCCGAACGGAAGTGCGCATGCCTGGAGGGACTTCTCAACGTCTTCGAGCAGCCCGTGCTCGCGTACGGCCTTATCCGTCACGATGAGGGCGCGACAAAAGCCGCGCTCATGGAGCATCGGCCCGATTTGCTTGCGAACATCAACCCCGATCCACGTCTCGGGGACAAAGGCCAGAAAGATCCGACCGAGCTCCTCCATACGCTTCATTCCTCCTTCCTGGCGAGGCGCCCGTCCCGAGACTCTGGGTGGCCTCACACCGAGCTTCGTCCCGGCACGGACACATCGTGCCGGGGCCGCCGGGCACCGTCATCGGGCCCCATTACACACCGCGGCGCGTCGGAGTCTCCTTGCCCGGCACCGGCGACGCGTCCAGCCGCCGACCGGACCCCCACCCGGCTGAGTGCCCGACGCCCCTGCCGTTTGGGCCGCTGGCCGTCTTTTCGACATGGCCGGGGGCGCGCCTTCCCGGTCCAGCCTCCTCCTCTCGAAGAGCGTGCCTCACTGATTGTCAGCGAGCGGGATCATGTGCCGAAACGGACTCCAGATGCCTCTGAAGCGCGGCCTCTTGCGTCCGATATGCGTTCTCCAGATGGTCAAGCAACACTGATTTGGCCTCTGTATATTGGCGAGCGCCGACCAGTGCGAGGATTTGGTGATGGGTTCCAGTAGGTCGCTCATATCCCTGCGGCACATTGAGCTTGATGTGCAGGTATTGGTATCTCGCCAGGCTGAAGTAGAGCGTCTGATAATAATGGCTCAGACGCGCATTCCTCGCCTCCATGACCAGGCGGGCATGGAAGTCGGTGATCTTCTCCCGGAAGACGAGAAACTCCTCTTGATCGCTATCGCTTGGTATTCTCAAGGTTTCCGCTTCTTGCAGGGCTTTTACGGCACTCGGAAGTTCTGTAACTCCTTTCTCCTCGAGAAGATCCAGAGCGGTGAGCTCTATCATCCTTCGAACCTGGTACACCTCGGTTAAGTCTTCTCGCGAAAGAGAGGTGACGAAGGTCCCTTTTCTGGGAAGATTTATAACAAGACGCTCTTCCTCCAGAATCCGGAATGCTTCCCTAAGGGGCCCTCTGCTTAGCTCGAGCTTTGCCGCAAACTCATTTTCGTGGATCTTTCGGCCACCAGGCAGTTCGCCACTGATTATCTGCCCCCGGATGTATCCCAAGAGCCTGCTGGGAAGATTATGTACCTCCAGGAAATCCACGATACAACCTCTCTCATTTTAGTTGACAGTTGACAATCGACTATTGATCATAAATATGGCACATAGATTTTCAGTGTCAATACAAAAAATAAGAGACGATTCAACTCCGAAATAACGCCTACCTGACAAGTGCCAAGTGATTCGTTACACGAGGATGTGCCAACAGATCCGTGACAGCCCCTTAGAAACCGCCAATCCCAAGGGCCGGCCTGGGGTACAGGTATCAGGTGGCACACCGTGATTGGCAGGGGGATAGCTTGCGGACGCCAGAGACTGAGACTCGAGCATTGTCAGCTTCCAGGTGTGCGTGTAACGGATCTTATGGCACTTTTCGCTGTCACGGATCTGTTGGCACTTGTCACCTACCACTTCAGAGGGACTACTGACGGTCGTGCTGCCCCCACTCTTCTCAACTCTGCGCTCGTGATGCATCCTGGCGAATAATCGGAGACGCTGCAATTTTCGTCGTCTTGGAGTTGGGGGGCCGGCCGGAATCTAGATCTGGCAGAATAGCCTCTCCAGCAGGGGCGCGTTGGCGCAAGCTGACTAAACTTGCAGGGTCCCCGATATCGGAACTCGGCAGGTCAGCCGCTCCCAGTTGGCACTCGCGAATTTCTCCCTGCCGGCCTCGTCGAGGGCTGTCTGTTCCAATCATAATTGGGGACGTTGCCAATTTCGTCAACTTTCGGCGGTAACGACACCCCGCACCCCCACCCTCTTAACCCTCGGGGGCATCGGCCCCCATAATTGGGGACTCATGCAACTTTCGTCGTCTTTGAACTGGGGACCCAGGCGGAATCCGGGCTTGGCAGAAAGCTCTCCCTGGCGGAACAAGGTCAGCGCAGGCTGCCAGAACGCACCCCCTCCTCACCAGGCGGCGATGCCGTAGCTGGTGTTCTTGCTCCCCCCGGGATTGCGGACGAGGATCCCGCGATCCACCAGGTCCTTGAGGTCGCGCTGCGCCGTCGGCAGGGAGCACTTCACCATGGCCTTCCACTTGGGCGCGGTCAGCTTGCCCTCGAACTCCCCGAGGAAACGGTCGAGCACGCTGCGCTGCCGCTCGTTGAAGGGCGTCAGGGGATGGTGCTGCCAGAACTCCGCCCGGCGGAGGACCCCGGCCGCCGCCTGCTCTGCCGCATCGATGGCCCTCGAGAAGCACTCCGTGAACCAGAGCAGCCGCGCCGTGACATCGAGATCGCCCCTCTGCGTCTGCTCCAGAGAGGCATAGTACTCCGGCCGCTCCCGCCGGATCTGGCTGGAGAGGCTGTAGAACCGCACCGGGGAATTCTCCGAGCGCGCCAGGGCCATATCGGCCAGCGTGCGCGCGATCCGGCCGTTGCCGTCTTCGAGCGGGTGAATGGTAACGAACCAGAGATGCGCCAGCGCCGCGCACACGATGCCGTCCAGCCGGGGCGGCTCGTTGAACCAGGTCAGGAATGCCGCCATCTCCGCCTCGACCCGGTCGGCGGGTGGGGCTTGATAGTGCACGCGTTCTTGCCCGACGGGGCCCGAGCGGACCTGCATCGGGCCTTCCGTATCGTCTCGCCACCCGCCCACCTTAATCCGGCGCAATCCCGTGTATTCCGCTGGAAATAGGGCCGCGTGCCAGCCGAACAGGCGCTCGCGGGTTAATGGCACCCCGAAGTTCTTCGTCGCGTCCAGGGTCATCTCGACCAGCCCTTCCACCCGCCGGTCCTCGGGACCGAGCGCCGCATCCGGCACCCCCAGGCGGCGCGCCACCGACGAGCGCACGCTTTCGCGCCGCAGGATCTCCCCCTCTATCTCTGCGTTCTTCACGGCCTCTTCCGTCACCGCATCCAGCTCGGCCTGGCATCGGAAAGCGGATCCGAGTCGCTCCATCCGCCCAAGGAATCGCCCCTGTTTTAAGTGAGCGGTTTCCAAAGGTCCTGCCAGCTTGCCAGCGTCCCATCGGAATTTTGGCCAGCCTGGCCGCTCCCATATGTACATATTCACCTCACTAACTGATGTGAATATAGATGGATTCGCATCAAAAGGCAATGATATTTACATCACTGTATGATGCGAATAGAGAGAGATTCATCTCAAGGCAGGAGGACGAAAGCGCAGAATGGTTCGAGATTGGGTGTGAGAGGCCCGCTCGACCGGCCTGTCAACAGACAGATGTATTCATAGCCGTCCGTGGTCCGGCGCCATCCCGCCCAAGGTCCCGCGGGTGATGCGAGCCGCCAGCCTCTTCCCCTACTACTTCTCGGTTTCGGCCATGATGCGCTTGGTCTCGGCGGCGGCCTTGTTCACCGCGGCCCGGACATCGCCACCTTGGATCGAGGTCACGATGGCCGCGCCGATGGCGTCACGCACCTCGGCCGCGGCCAGCACGGGCGGGTTCCAGAGCGGCAATCCGACCTTGGAGCCTTGCATCAGCGACTCGGCCAGGTCGGCAGGGACCTTGGCCTTCCCCTTTGGGTCGTTCCAGACAGACTCACGGCAGCCCAGGATCCCTTTCTCGATCTGGACGCTCAGCACCTGGGCCTTGCTGGTGGCCCACTGTAGAAAGAGCCAGGCGGCTTGCTGGTTCTTGCTGGTCTTGGGAATGGCCAGGCCCCATACGTACACCATCGATCCGTAATGTCCCTGGGGGCCACGCGGGAACATGGCATAGCCCACCCTGCCGAGGACCTTGGATTTCTGCGGATCCTCGACGACCGACCACAAGCTGTTCGCCTCGGGGTACAGGGCCGCCTTGCCCTGCGAGAAGATGGACGAGGCTTCGTACCAGTGGTTGTTCTCCGAGCCCGGCGGCCCGTAGAGGCGGAGGAGGCGGCCCCACATGTCGAAGGCCTGAATTCCTTGTTCGCTGTTGAAGGCCGGCTCGCGGGTGGGTATGAGCCAAGTAGCCCCCATGGCGTGGAGCATGCCGGCGAACACGGAGGTGGCCGCGGCCCGCTTCCCCCTGGCCACAATGCCGAATCCGGGCTGGCCGTCATCGGTCATGGGCTTGCCGTTCAACGCCTTGGCGGCCGCCTCCAGCTCGGCCAGCGTGGTTGGGACCTTCACGTTATACTTCTGCAAGATGTCCTTCCGGTACATGAGGCCCATGGTCTCCGACTGGATCGGCGGGCCGATGAGCTTGCCCTCGACCGTCATGGCCTCCCGAGGTCCAGCCAGGAAGTCGGCCCAGTTGTAATCCGGCGCGGTGAGCGTGGGGTCTTTGAGGAAGGCGTCCACGGGCTGGTACCAGCCCGCCCGCATGTACTTCAGGCCCTCCTGCCCCGGCATGGTCATGAACACGTCGATGCTGCTGGCCCCCGAGGTGAGTTCGACCAGCGTCTTGGCGCGGAACTGATCCTCGGGGTAGACCTCGATGACAAGCTTGATGCCGGTGAGGGCCTCGAAGTCCTTCAGGTGGGGCTCAATTGCCGCCTGCCAGGGATGCTTGTTGAGCAGGACCCGGAGCTGCATCCCCTTGAACTGCTGCCAATTGAACTCGGCCGCCTGGGCCACCGAGGCATACGCCAACCCGAGCAGCAAGGTAGCGGCCAATAGTCTTCGCGTCATCCGCATGGCACATCCTCCTTTACTATTCGCTGGCCTCAGAACCCGTCCCTGCGCCGCTACCGCTCGTCACGATGCCCCTTTGGGTCACACCGTCCTCGGAACCTATCATCAAGTGTCCCGCCCGGGACAGCAATGCTCTCGCCGGCTCGTCCAGTGAGAGCATTGAGAATGTGGTCGACCGAGGCGTCTGCACGATCCCCCCACCGCACGAACACGTCCATCGGGTCTGCCGATCATTGCGGTGTCTCATACCCGATCGGACGGCTTGCTGTGAAGGAGGATCCTCCCGTTGTCATAAAAGCAGGACGTTCCCCCGTGAGAGTCCTGGACATGACGCTTGCGGTGCCCGGAGGGCGATAGCCCTCATGCAGGGGGGACACATACAAAGGGAGTAGGCTTAATAGACGTAGGAGGCGGTATCTACCGAAGATATGAAACTGGATCGGCTGACCCGGCCAGGCGGCAGTTCGCGCGCTCCCTCCGGAATTGCGTATCCAAGCAGGAGGCCTCCCGAAAAGCTGTATCACTCGGCCGGAGGACTTGGTCAGGCGGAGGCGGTGCCGGCTAGGTAGTGGCTGAGGGGTTATGCTGGAGGGTCCCCGGGGCGCCACCTCCGGGCTTCTCACCGCATGCGCCTGGCAAGGCGCGGGTCCAGCAGGTCTCGCAGGCCGTCCCCCACCAGATTGATGGACAGGACCGTGGTCGCGAGGAACAACCCCGGGAAGAGCAGCAGCCAGAAGTCCACCCGGACGTATGAGCGCGCCTCGGCCATGATGTTGCCCCAGCTCGGAATCTCCGGAGGGGTTCCGGCCCCCAGGAAGCTCAGTCCTGCCTCGATCAGGACGGCCGACGCCATCACGTAGGTGGCCTGCACGATGAGGGGGGCAACGGTGTTTGGCAAAAGATGCCGCAGCAGCACGCGGGGCACGCGACTCCCCAGGGCCTGCGCGGCCTCGACGTAGGGCTGTTCGCGCAGGATCAGCACGATCCCGCGCACCAGGCGCACCATCCGAGGGATCTGGGGGATAACCAGAGCGATGATGACGTTTCGCACGCTGGCCGCGGTAAGCGCCACGAACGAAATGGCCAAGAGAAGATCCGGCAGGGCCATGATCCCATCCATGGCCCGCATGATGAGGTCATCCAGCTTCCGGAGAAAGCCGCTGATGAGGCCGACGGCGAGGCCGACGCCCGAGGTGATCAGCCCCACCACCAGGCCCACGAAGAGAGATACCCGGCTGCCGTAGACGACCCGGCTGTAGGAATCCCGCCCGTACATGTCGGTGCCGAACCAGTGGGAACCGCTCGGCATGCGCAAGCGTTGGGCGGGATTCATATCGAGCGGATCCACCGTCCCGAGGTACGGCGCGAAGACGGCGAGGAGGACCATGAGGAGCAGCAGGAGACCACCCGCCACCATGGTCGGATTGCGCCGGATGAAGCGCCGCCCCTTCTGCCATGACGTCAACTGATCGTAGGGGATGCCGCCCGGCTCGTCGCGCATTTGGGCATACCTTCGGGGACGCCCCGGTCCGGCTGGCCTAATAGCGGATGCGGGGGTCGAACAGGGTGTAGGCGATGTCCACTGCCAGGTTGACCAGGGCGTACATGAAGGCGAAGATCAGCGTCACTCCCTGGATGATCGCGTAGTCCCGCTGCAGCACCGCGTCGACCACCAGGCGACCAAGTCCCGGAAGCGCAAACACGCTCTCCGTGATGACGACGCCGCCAATAAGCAGGGCGAACCCTACGCCGATCGTGGTGAGGACGGGAACGGCGGCGTTCTTCAGGGCGTGCAAAAAAAGCACGCTGGTGGGCCGCAGCCCCTTGGCGTAGGCGGTGCGGATGTACTCTGATTGCAGCACCTCGAGCACACTGGCGCGGGTGATGCGCGCAAGGAGCGCCACGTAGGCCATCCCCAGGGCGAGCGTCAGGAGGACCAGGTGCTTGGCGAATGGGATGAATCCTTGGCGGAAGCTCACGTAGCCCTCCACCGGGAGCAGGTCGAGCTTCACCGAGAAGACGAAGATGAGGAGGAAGCCCAGCCAGAAGATGGGAACGGAAAAGCCCCCTACCGCGAAAACCATGACCGCCCGGTCGATCAGCGAGCCGGCCTTCCAGGCCGCGAGGATGCCCAGCGGGATGGCTACCAGGATCGCGAAGGTGATCGTGCTCACCGCCAGGGCTATCGTGGGCTCGGCCCGCTGCAGGATGAGCTGGCGGACGGGCAGCCGCGAGTGCAGCGAGACCCCCAGGTCTCCCTTGACGAGGCTCGTCACGTACAGGGCGAACTGCACATGGATCGGCTTGTCCAGGCCGAGCCCGGTGCGGATCTTCTGGATAGTCTCCGGGGTGGCGTAATCGCCGGCGATGATGGCTGCCGGGTCTCCGGGGGCGATGCGCACCAGGAGGAACACAAACACCACCACGACGCCCATGACAGGCAAGGTTGCCAGGATGCGTCGTAGGATGTACGCCAGCATGGAGAACCCCTTCGACCGGAGACCGGGGCTGCGGGGACCGGCAGTCCAGCCGTCAGCCCCCGCAGCGAGGCGAGTCCCGCCTATTGCTTCACCATGTTCCAGAATACAGTAAAGGGCGTCTCGATGATGTGGCTGAGACGGTCCTTCCGGTAGGCAGCGTACTGGAAGAACTCGCCGACCGGGACGTACGGGATATCCTCCATCAGGGCGCTGTGGTACTCGGCCAGCCCTTTCTTGAACGCGTCGGTGCCCGGGGTCAGATCGGCCAGCTCATCCAGCGCCTTGCTCGCGCGGGGCGAGCAGGCCCAGCCGAACCAGGCTTTGTCACAGGCCGTAGAGATATTGGCATGCCCCCAGGGATCCTTCACCGCGGCGGAGGGAGACGTGGTGTGAAAGATGTGCCAGCCGGCCGGGTTCTTGGAGGGTGGGTCCTTGATCGGCCGGCGCGAGGTGAGCGTTCCCCAATCCATAATCTGCAAGTCCACGTTCACTCCCAGCTTTCTGAGCATAGCCGCGGTGGTGAGGGAGGCCGCGTAGATGGCGAGAAAGTCGCTGGGGGCCATGACCACGATCTTCTCCCCCTTGTAGCCCGCCTCGGCAAGGAGCTGCTTCGCTCGGCCCAAGTCCTGCTTTTTCAGCAGATCCGCGCCGATATCCGTCTCGAGCCAACTCTTGCAGCCCAGATAGGAGTAGCAGGTCCGCCAGTTCTGCGAATCCCCGGCGATGGCCTGCAGGTAGTCCGGTTGATTCACCATCAGCATGAGGGCCTGGCGAGCCTTGACGTTGTCGAAGGGCGGCACCAAGTGGTTCGGGTGGATCTGCATCTGGTAGACATCTTCCAGATACATGCCCACCGCGGGGTCTTTGCGCAGCAGCAGCCACTGGTCAACCTGTGGGCGCTGGAGGTAGTCCACCTCCCCCTTTTCCAGGGCGGCCACGGCGGTGGACTGGTCGGGGATGACGATCCACTCGACGCGCTCGACGTTCACCTTCTTGCCGCCCGCGTAATAGCTGGCCGGCTCCTTGCGGGGCACGTAATCCTTGAATCTTACATAGACGGCCTTCGCACCCGGCACCCATTCGTTCTCCACGAACATGAAGGGACCCGAGCCGATCTTCGGCCCCTCGAAGGGTTTCGAGGGATCCTGCACCGCCTCCTGCTCGGGCAGGATGAAGGGCACATAGCTGTACTCCTTGGCCAGCGCCCGGATGGTGAGCCCATAGGGCTCCTTGAGCTTGAGGACGAACGTCCGGTCATTCGTCGCCTCGAGCGAGGCGGTGCGGGCGAAGAGCTTCTGACCCGCTGCGTCCTTCACCCCCCAGCGCTTGAGGGAGGCGACGGCGTCGGCCGACCGCACCGGCTTGCCGTCGTGCCATTTGAGCCCGGGACGCAGGGTGAAAGTGTAGGTCAGCTTGTCCGGACTCACCCGATAGTTGTCCACCATCTGCGGCTGCGGCTGGCCCTTCGCGTCCAGCGCAAACAGGGTGTCGTAGATCATGTAGCCGTGATTCTGCGTGATGTCCGCAGTCGTGAAGAGCGGATCGAAGAACTTGAGATCGGCATGCATGACGGCGCGCACCGTCTGCGCCTTGGCCTGGCCGACCACAGGCGGAGCGAACGCAAGACATCCTAAGATCAGCAGTGCCAGGATTCCCCTTGCGACCGTGCGTCTTCGCATGGTTCGACCTCCTCCTGTTTGAGGACAAGCCACGAGGACTCGGATCCTCCGATACCCGCGAGCTCTGGTTATGCGAAACAAGGCGCTCTGCGTCGCTGCCGGGTCCTCCTGCGTCGCCATCTTCGTCCAGTGGCGACCCGTTCACTGCTGTCTCGAAGCCGCTGTGCGCTGTAATCGCCCCCCAGCTTGGTCGAGGTGCTCCTTCATGGCGGCGCGCGCCCTCATGGGATCGTGCCCCCTGATCGCTTCGACAATCGGGATGTGCTCGTGGAGCGAGGAGGGCATTCCCTCAACCTCTCGGATGCTCTTGAAGATCCAATTACGAATGATGTGCTGAAGCGTCTCCAGCAGATCAAGAAGAACCTCATTATGGGCGCCGCGCGCGACGGCCAGATGGAACCGAATATCGGCCTCGGCGTACCGTTCAACATCTTCTTGGCGCAAGCGCATCTCGAAAAGCCCCTCTTCTATCGCGGCCACTTCCTCGGCGCTGGCCCGCTGGGCCGCGAGCCCGGCCAACTCCACTTCCAGCAGGTGCCGCGCCTCGATCAATTCGGCCGTGCCGCGCCCTCCCATCAAGAAGCCGAGCGAGAGGGGTTTCGCCAGAAGGGAGAGGTTGCCGTTCCCCACGAACATCCCGGCCCCGGGAACGATCTGTACGACGCCGATCGCATTTAGTATCTTAATAGCTTCACGTATAGACGAACGACCGACGGAAAACCTGGTAACGAGCTCCCGTTCTGTGGGAAGCTTGTCGCCCGGCCTCATCCCCAGGTCTGTGATGATGCTGAGGATTCGTTTGATAATCTCTTCGGTGAGATTTGCTCGATGGATGGGGGAATAATGGTCGGTTTCAGCCACCGGGACCACCTATGGTGAATCTGGAAGCTGATTCCATCAGACAACAGACAGCAGATCAACTGATGTCCGGAAATATATGTCAGACTTTACCCATGTCAAGATCTAGTATAGAACCATAGAGGTTTCAGCGGGGACCTGCAATCCCTGGCGCCGTTGAGCTGGCGGCCCAGGTTGATACGCAAGCCCGGCAGAAAGGCTTCCGCGACGGGAGGAAACGAGTGCGAACTGACGGAATTTATGGCGTCCCCGATTTCTGGCGGCCTGCCTGTCGGTTGACCTGGTAAAATAGATTTGGTATGCAGTGGACGTGAGCCACCGCCGACGAAGGACGCCGAGAAATGCGATCACGGGACATCCGCTGGGCATATGAGGTCCTGGGTCTCCCTTTTGGAGCCTCGCCCGCCGACGTGCGGGAGGCCTACCGGGATCTCATCGCCGTCTGGCACCCCGACCGGTTTCAGGGGAATGCCCGCCTGGTGGAGCGCGCCACCCAGAAGACGCAGGAGATCAACGCGGCATATGCGTTGATTCGCCGCTACGAGCAATCGGCCCCTTCCCATTCCGCGCCTCCGCCCCCGCCGCGCTCCGAGAAGACGAACGGCGGACGAACAACGCAGGCCGGCCAGCCGCCCTTCTCGGGGTGGCCTGGCCAGGGCCAGCCCCCCTGGATGCGGCGCGGAACGCTCTCCGGGATCGTTTACGGCATCCTCATCGTCGGCCTGATTCTCTACTTCCTCGCCGATGTCGAATTCGCGGCGCTGGCCATGGGGGAGATCCTGGACACGCTCGGGGTGGTCGCCGTCGTGGCGTGCGGAGTCTGGCTTGCGCTACGGGCCCTCCGCGGCACGCCGAAGCGATGACCTGACCCTCAAGGGCGGACGGCGTCTCCCGCGGCTGGCCTCCCGCGGGACCCTGCTCGAGAAGTTGGATTACGCTGCTGGAGGGCGCAGCCGGACGGAGGTCAGTCTGCGAAGGCTGGCACAACTTGCACGGTCCCCGATTTTGTCCTCACCGTGAGAGGCCGGCCGGGGTCGGCGTCATTGCCTGGCCTTACACTGCTTGGTGGCCTCCCGGATCGTCAATTTCGCGTTGGCGGCATCCGCAAAGATCGTATCCAGACACTGGACCAACTTATAGGGATCCATCCCCAGTTCCCGCGAAAGGACGTTCGCTACTTGGATCTTCTGTTTCGACAACGTCTGCACCCAGAGAGAGCCGGGATCGGCATCGCTGAGGGCCCAGGCCGCTCCAGTGGTCAGAATTAGCCCAAGCATGACCGCTCCGAACACACGCTTTCCCATCTTGGCTCTCCCTGCGGGCAGCGGATTCCGACGGATCCTCGCCAGGATTTCGCCGCTTGAGCCCGTGGCGGAAACCGACCCCCGCGCCGGCTGACCCTTTCTGCCTTTTCAGTCAAACCGACAGGACTGCTCTTGTCTAGGCAATTCCACGCCGGCCCGAGTTTGACAACATTTGGACGCAGCCCCAGCGCAACCTCACCGCCGAATGCTCCGTTTTCCCGGTCCGTCCGTCAATGACCGGGGCCCGTCGTTTCGAGCCTCGGGGGGAAAGGCCTGCGCGAACCGACTGCGCACGAAGCGCAGCTCGTCGTCCCGGCTCTGGACATGGCCGTCCAGCCTGGCGTACAGGAGGGAGTTCAGGATGTCCCGGTAGATGGGGCCGGGCCTGAGTCCCAGCGCGCGCAGGTCGTCCCCCGTCAAGAGCGACCGCACCCGCTGCGTCGTGCCCAGGAATTCGCCCATAGGCTTCCTCAGATCCGGGCGTTCTTCGTGGGACATGAGGGCCAGGATGGCCTCCAGCGACGAGTCGGAGAGCCAGCGGTACACGCGGCTGGGCGGCAGCTCCCGCGCCCGATGGAAGTTGCGCGCCAGCCAGCGGAGGCGGGCCAGGTCCTGGCTCATGCGGTTGGCGAACCGCTGCGGAGGGGCCAGCCGCCGCAGGACGGATCGCGCCTCCGCCGGCCGCCGCTGCCACAAGAGCGTCAGGAAATAGACCAGCCAGACGCTGGGCTGCTCCGGCTGATACAGCATCCCGTACCACGTGAGGACCTCCCCCACCCGCCGGAGGCCGGGGCCGACGGACGCCTCCAGGGCGAGGAGGGGGTGAATCGCCCCCAGGACCCTCAGCTTCTCCAGCCGCTCCAGGATCGGCACGGGCTGCGGTTCTTGCAGGATCAGCTGGAGCTCGCTGAACAGCCGAAGGCCGGCGACCTTGTCCAGCAGCCCCATCTGCACCGCATTGGCCGAGAGCTGTTCCGCATGCCGGCCCAGGGTGAATCCGAAGCGGATCTCGAAGCGCGCCGCCCGGAGGATCCGGGTGGGGTCCTCGACGAAGCTCAGGTTGTGGATGATCCTGAGCGTCCGGTCCCGCAGGTCCTGCTGGCCGCCGAAGAAGTCCAGGAGCTCGCCGTACCGCTCTGCGTTCAGGCAGACGGCCAACGCGTTCACGGTGAAATCCCGGCGGTACAGGTCCATCTTGATGGATCCGTGTTCCACCGTGGGCAGCGCCGCGGGATACTCGTAGTACTCGGTGCGGGCCGTGGCCACGTCCATCTTGAAGCCGTCCGGCAGGCTGAGCACCGCCGTGCCGAACTTCCGGTGGCTGGTGACCTTGGCCTGGAGGCGCCGCCCCAGCGCCTCGGCGAAGGCGATGCCATCTCCCTCCACGACCACGTCCACGTCCAGGTTCTGGTGCCGCAGCAGGAGGTCCCGCACGAATCCGCCCACGGCGTACACCCGCGCCCCGGCCGCGTCCCCCACCCCGCCCGCCAGCCGGAGCAGGGACTGGATGCGGGGCGGCAGGGAGTTGGCCAGCAGGTTGGCCACGTTGCGCGAGACCGCCTCGGTGGGCTCGCGGTCGTCCGCCGTCTGGAAGGTCGGGCGCTTCAGCAGATCCTCGTGGACGTGGCGCAGCAGGTCGGCCCGCGTCACCGCCCCCCGCAGCCGCTGTCCTTCCACGACCGGCAGGAACCCCACGTTGCGCTCCACCATCAGCCGCTGCACCTGCGGCAGCGGGTCGCGGGGCGCCACCCGGGGAAACTCGCTGCTCATGTAGTCGTGGACCGGCGCTCCGGCCAGGCCGTGGAACATGGCCTTGTCCACGACCTCGCGGGTGAGGAGGCCCACCATCTCGCCCCGGCGGATAACGGGCAGGTAGGCCAGGTTGAACCGGTTCATGAGCTCCGCCGCCCCCTGGATGGTGAACCGCTCCGGGATGGCCTTGACCGGAGCCGTCATGATGTCCTGAGCCTGTCGCAGGGGACGGACCATGGTCTTCAGGGACTGGAGCAGCCGCTCTTTCACCTGGTAGAGAGTCAGGTCCTTGATGGTGGCCGCGGCCGCCGTCGCGTGCCCGCCCCCGCCAAAGACCTCCACGATCTGCCCCACGTCCACCGTCTCCAGCCGGCTGCGCGCCACCAGGTGCACCCGGTTGTCCATGCGGACTAGCGTGAACAGGACGTTGATGTTCTCCATGTCCCGTAGCTTGTGGGCCAGCACGGCCAGGTCGCCGACGTAGCGGTCCAGGGACGCCGTGCTGACGACGACGCGCACGCCGTTGACCGTGTACGTCTCGGCGGACCGGATGAGCTCGTTCAGGAGCCCCACCTGCTCGGCCGACAGCTCGCGCCGGACGAACTCCGAGACCAGCGTCAGGTTGGCCCCCCGGGAGAGACAGTAGGCGGCGGCGTGCAGGTCGGCTTCGGTGGTGTTGCTGAAGGTGAGGAGGCCGGTCTCCTCGTAGATGCCCAGCGCCAGCAGGGAGGCCTCCTGCGGGGTCAGCGGGGCCTGCTGCTCGCGGAGCAGATCCAGCAGGATGGTGGTGGTGGCCCCGACCTCCCGGAGCACCTCCAGGCTGCCGCCGATGTCCTTGGGGTGGGCCGGATGGTGGTCGTAGATGTGGACCTCGACCCCGGATCTCGCCGCCACCTCGCGCAGCACGCCGATCCGCGTCAGGCGCTTCACGTCCACCAGGACGAGGCGGGTGATCTCGTCCAGGGGGAATCCTCGCAGGCGCTCGGCTCGAAGCGGGAAGCGGGTCTCGCGCAGGAACTCGCGCACGTTCCGCTCCTGCGCGCCGGGAAAGAGCAGGCGGGCCTTCGGATAGAGTTTCGACGCGGCCACCATCGAGGCCAGCCCGTCGAAATCCGCCTGGATGTGCGTGCAGATGACTTCCACAGCCATGCGTCCCCGGCAACCCGCGTTCCCCCCGGTCGAGGAGGGACATGCTCCTGGCCGGCCCCGACCGCCGGAGCGGCCCCGTGCGCCGCTTCCGGAGGCCGGCAGGTGCCCGCCCTCAGCCCGGCGGGGGCGGCCCCCCCGGTCCAGGATATCCGCCAGCATGCCCCCCAGGAGCATAATGATGGCGGTGTAGAAGATCCAGAGGATCACCCCGATGAAGCCGCCCAGGATTCCGTAGAAGAGGTTGTAGCGGGCGTAGTGGGTGAGGTACCAGTTGAAGGCCACCTTGGCCTGGTGCCAGAGGAGCGCGGCGACGGTCCCGCCGGCCATGGCGGCGGGCCAGCGGATCTCCCGCACCGGCGCGATCCGGTACATGATGGTGAGGAGGATGCCCATCAGGATCGAGGCCAGGTAGCGTGGGAAATCCTGATGGGACAGGAACACGGGAAGGGCGACATGCGTCCCCAGCAGCTCCTGGATGTTGGACCAGGCCACCAGGACCCATCCTCCCATCAGCGCGACCAGCAGCAGAAAGCCGACGGTGCACATCAGGACCAGGGCCACCAGCTTCCGTCTGAAGAACGAGCGCGTATCGCGGCCGTCCGTCAGCTGTGTCAAGGAGGTGGCGATGATGTCGAAGACCCCCATGGCCACCCAAATGAGAAAGCCGATCCCCAGGACCCCCGTGACGTGCCGGCTGCGGATCAGGGTGGTGAGAAACCGCTCCACGTCCGGCCCGGTTCCGCGCGGGATGAACCGCCGGGCGGCCGACAGGATCTCCACGACCCCCCGGTCGGAGGATCCCAGCAGATAGCCGACGGCCGACGTTCCCAGGAGCAGCAGGGGGATGAAGGCGAGCAGCCAGTAGAAAGAGATGGCGGCCGCCATCATCATCAGGTCGTGCGTCCGCAGGCGCCGGATGATCTCCCCGACGACCCGCCGCAGCCATCCCGGTCGCGCTGCCATGCGCCCTCCCACCCGGACCAGCAGCCCAACAGCGAACCGAAAGGTTTGTCCCCCTGAGGCTGCTCAAAAAGGCCCAGATGCAAGGCGCCGTGCGATCCGAGGCGCGAGGCGTACTTTGCACGTACGTCGCAGCGCCGCGGGAGCGCGCGGGTACCCGGCCGTAGGCTGGGTGTCCGCAGATGGGACTTTTTCAGCAGCCTACTAAGCATAGTGCATCCCTTCGGCTAGCTGCAAGCGCTACTCGCTCGCCGCTCCGCCAACCGCGAATGGGCGTCCAAGAGGTCGTCGGCCTGCTTGCGCCCCGGATGGCCATATGGTAGCGTACCACCAACCGACCATCGCTGCGGAGGAGGGTCCCATGGGTCAAGCGGCGTTGATCTTCTCCCTGATCCTGGCCATCATCGTCGCAGTGTTCGCTATCCAGAACGCCGGCCCGGTGACGCTCCGCTTCGGCTTCTGGTCGATCGAGACGTTGCTCGTCGTCGTGATCCTGGTGGCCGCGGCCCTGGGGGCGGCCATGGCGTCGGTGCTGGGGCTCCCCGGCTGGATTCGCGACCGTCGCCGCCTCCGCGCGCAGACCCGAGAGCTGGAGCGCCTGCGCGCCGCCCGTTCGGGAGAACTGGCGGGGGCGTCGGAGTCCAAGCCCTCCGCTCCGCCTCCCGTCTGAGTCGCCGCATGCGTATCGCCACCAAGCTGACGCTCCTCTTGCTGCTTGCCGTGGCCGTGGTCATGATCGGCTTCGGCTATCTCCGCACCCAGGAGGAGCGGCAGCGGCTGATCGCCGAATTCCAGCAGGAGGTCCTGATCTTGGGCAGCGCCCTCAAGCTGACCGCAGAGCACGCCTTGCGGGACCGCCAACCCCAGGACATCCAGCAGCTGTTGACCGAGATGGTCGGGGAACCCAATCCGGTCGATCGCATCCTGATCCTGGACCGCCGCCTCCAGGACATCAGCAGCGCCGCCTCGCCCATCGCCCCCGCCCTGACCGTCCCGCGGGCCGAGCTGGAGCAGGTGCTCGCGACGGGCCGGCCGCTGGTCCGCTACGTGGATGCACAGCCGCGCCCGGCGGCGTACGCCATCCTGCCGCTCCATACCCGCCGCGGCTCGATCATCGGCCTCCTCGAGGTGGTGCGCGTGGCCACCCATGTTCAGCGACAGATCGAAGCCGTCGTGTACGACCAGGTGCTGCGTCTGAGTCTGCTCAGCCTGACCATCGCCTTGGTCATCTGGCTGACCGTCCGCATCGGCATCCGGCGGCCGGTCGGGCAACTGGTGGCGCTCTCCCTCAGTTTCGGCCGGGGCGATCTCAGCCAGCGGATTCCGCTTCGGCGCCGCGACGAGATCGGCCGGCTGGCCTCGGCGTTCAACCGCATGGCGGAGGACCTGCAGGCGGCCCGCCACAAGCTGTTGGAGGAAGCGCAGGGGCGCCTGGATCTGGAGCGGCAGGTCCTGCAGGCCCAGAAGCTGGCCGCCGTGGGGCGGTTGGCCAGCGAGGTCGCCCACGAGATCGGCACCCCGCTGAACATCATCTCGGGCCGGGCCGAGAGCATCCAGAAGCGCCTGCCGGAGGAGCACCCGGCTTCGCGCCACGTCGCCATCATCCTCCGCCAAATCGAGCGGATCAGCGGCATCATCCGCCAGCTGCTCGAATACACCCGCCCGCGACGCCTGGAGCTGCGCCCCGTGGAGGTCGGCCCCATGCTGGACCGCACCGCCGACCTGCTGGAGCCGCTGGCCCGCCGCCGCCAGGTCCAGCTTGTGGTCCGGACGGCCGACAGGCTGCCCCCGATCCTGGCGGATCCCGATCAGCTCCAGCAGGTTCTGCTCAACCTGGTCACCAACGCCCTGGATGCCACGGCAGCGGGCGGCCAGGTGCGGCTGACGGCCGACGCGGAGACCTCCGAGCCGCCCCCGGCCGACGCCGACGGCCCCGCCCACATCGTCCGCGGCGGGACGAACGGTCCGTGCGTGACCCTTCGCGTCGCCGACACGGGGTGCGGGATCGAGTCCGAGCAGCTCCAGCGGATCTTCGAGCCGTTCTTCTCGACCAAGGGACGGGAAGAAGGCACCGGCCTCGGCCTGCCCATCGTCGAGGACATCGTGCGCTCCCACCACGGCGCCATCCGGGTCCAGAGTCTGAAGGACCGGGGAACGACCGTCTCACTGTTCTGGCCCCTGGCGGCGGGAGCGCCGCCCGGCAGCGCCGAGGCGGCTGCCCCAATCCCGGGGGACCGGGGCTTGGACCACCCGGCGGACCGCCCCCCGGACCGGCGGCAACAACACTCCGGAGTCGTCAATGGCAGCAGGTGACCGCCCCCAGATACTGATCGTCGAGGACGACCCCGAGATGCTGGCCCTCGTTTCGGAGCACCTGGAGGATGAGGGACACGAAGTCGTCGGCAGCCGGCATGGCGCCGAGGCCATCGCCATCCTCCGCACCCGGCGGTTCGACTCGGTGCTGAGCGACCTGCGCATGCCCGGGGTGGATGGGATGGAGGTGCTCAAGGCCGCCCGCGAGCTCCAGCCTGACACCCCCGTCATCCTGATCACCGCGTTCGGCACCATCGAGACCGCCATCCAGGCCATCCGTCAAGGGGCCTTCGACTATGTGACCAAACCCTTCTCCCTGGACGAGATCGGCTTGCTGGTGGGCAAGGCCCTGGAGCACCGGCGCCTGCGCGAGGAGAATCGCCGGCTGCGCGAGGAGGTGGCGGGTCGATACCGCCTCCACAACCTGCTGGCCGTCAGCCCGATCATGCAGGGGGTCTTCGCGCTGATCCGCCAGGCCGCCCCGGGCGACGCCAACGTGCTGATCGCCGGAGAGAGCGGCACGGGAAAGGAGCTGGTCGCCAAGGCCATCCATTATAACAGCCCCCGCGCCGAGCGGCCCTTCGTCCCGGTCAACTGCGCGGCGATGCCGGCGGGCCTGCTCGAGAGCGAGCTCTTCGGCCATGTGAAGGGGGCCTTCACCGGCGCCGTCGGAACCCGGCGAGGCCTCTTCCGCGAAGCCGCCGGGGGCACCCTCTTCCTGGACGAGATCGGGGACATGCCCCCCGAACTGCAATCGAAGCTCCTGCGCGCCATCGAGGATCGCGCCGTGCGCCCGGTGGGAAGCGACGAGACGGTGCCGGTGGACCTCCGCCTGGTGGCGGCAAGCAACAAGGATCTGGCCGCGCGAATCCGCGAGGGGCAGTTCCGGGAAGATCTCTACTACCGGCTGGCCGTCATTCCCGTCACCCTGCCCCCCCTGCGCGAGCGCCGCGAGGACATCCCGCTCTTGGCCGAGCATTTCCTGCGCCGCGCCTTGGAGAGTGCCGGGAAGCGGGGGATTGCGTTCACCCCCGAGGCCATGGCCGCTATGCTTCGCCACCCCTGGCCCGGCAACGTCCGCGAGCTGGAGAACGTGGTGGAGCGGGCGGTCACCCTGACGGTCGGGGATCGAGTGTCGCCGCAGGCCCTGCTCCTGGATGCCTCGCCGGCGCCGGCCCCCGGCAGCCTGCTGGCGCACATGGCCGGCCGCCCCAGCCTGCAGCAGCTGGCGGATGAGTACACGACCCTGGTGCTGCGGGAGACCGGAGGGGACAAGGCCAAGGCGGCTGAGATCCTCAAGGTCAGCAAGCGCACCCTCTACCGATGGGAAAAGCACGCCCCCGAGGGAGACGCCCCCTCGGAGGATCGGAGCATCTGACTCCCATTCTCGTGCGTTCGTCCTCGATGTTCGATCTGCCAGCCAGATCCTGGGTGGTCTCCAAGGCCAGGCAAACACCTCTTCGGCTCCCTCTCATCCCATGCCGTGACAGCGTGTCCCGGCTTAAGACACCATGACTTACCTTTATGTTTCTCGCTAGTTATCATTGGCTCTCCCGATGACAACCGGGCCATCTTTGCCAACTTTTCATCAAGTCACCTTGCGCGCCTGGCAGTGCCAGTACGAATCCAAGACCATCTAACTGATTGTCACTCAACCGCTTGACGGCAATCCGGCCGGGCAAGGTGCCGGACGGCACCGACATTGCTGAAAAACTGGAAAGGGGAGGGAGTGTCGCTTCCGGCAGTTAGGAGGGAGGGACTGCTCGAGCGCGCCGTGGGAATGATCGATGTGCAGTGCAGCATACAACCGTGGGAGTGAGGATCCTCCGCGGGCGCGCATCCTGGTGGTGGATGACGACGGGGAGATGCGGGACCTGCTCGCGGAGATCCTGGCGGATGAGGGGTATGGCGCCGAGCAGGCCGCCGACGGCGCCGAGGCGCTCAGCCGCCTGCGCCAGCAGCCATTCGCGGCCGTCATCATGGACAAGAATATGCCGGGAGTGAACGGCCTGGACTTGCTTCCGGGCCTGCGAGCGCTCTGCCCGCGCACTCCTGTCATCCTGATCAGCGCGTTCGGCGATGCCGGCTCCTTTGTGGATGCTCTTCGCGAGGGGGCGTACGAATTCCTGTTCAAGCCGTTCCGGATCGAGGAGCTATTGCGTGTTGTGCGGCAGGCGCTGGCGTCGGTCGAGCCCGTGCCGCCGCCCCTCCCCCGTGAGGCCGCGTGAGCTTACGCTGATTCCGCCCTGCCGCCCGGTCGCGGGCAGCAGGCACTGCGTCCCATCCCAGGAGGATGCCATGAACGCCACCACTCGGTCCCATCTCGAGCAGTTGGCCCAGGAGGCTCGTGAGGTCCAGCGGCAGGTCTCCGCCTTGCGCCGTCAGCGGCAGACCCGGGTGGCCGCCCCGGAGCTGCCTGAAGAGCGCTGGCCCAACTTCTACGACGCCGCGCTGACGGCATCCCTGGAGCAGCACAACGAGGCCGTGCGGGAGCGCCTGGCAGATAAGAGCCGCGCCCTGGCCGAGGTGGAGGAATGCGTCCGGGAGGGCACCTACGGCCTCTGCCGCGCCTGCGGGTGTCGCATCCCGAGCCGGCGGCTCCGCGCGATGCCCACGGCCGTCCTGTGCGTCTCCTGCCAGGAAAAACAGGAGGCCGGGCGCCGGCTGTGAAAAACTCTTCAACCGCCATGACGCCAAGGGCACCCCTTTCAATTTCGAAATTCGAATTTCGGAATTCGAATTGTTCCTTGGCGGCTTGGCGGTGAGATAATTTCGGAATGGGGGTGAGGAGGAAGGAAACAGGATGCGGCTGTCGGCCGACGGCTACGGCGCCGCCTGCCTCCCCGGCGGCGGCGTCCGGTTTCGGGTGTGGGCGCCGCGCTGTCGGAGCGTGGCGGTCCGCCTGCTGAGCCCGGGCCTGCGCGAGCCTGTCCCCATGCGGCGCCTCCGGGACGGCTGGTTCCAGGCCATCCTGCCGGACCTGGGGGCGGGCACGCGCTACGTCTACCTGCTGGATGGGGAGCGCGAACGACCCGACCCGGCCTCGCGGGCCCTGCCGGAGGGGGTGCACGGCCCGTCCGAGGTCGTGGATCCCGCCGCCTTCCCCTGGACCGACACGGGCTGGCGGGGCATCTGCCTGCCCGAGATGGCGATCTACGAGCTGCACGTGGGCACCTTCACCCCCGAGGGCACTTTCGAGGCCGCGATCCCCCGCCTGGAGCGTCTGAAGGCGATGGGCGTCACGGCGATCGAGCTCATGCCGGCGGCCAGCTTCCCCGGGAGCCGCAACTGGGGTTACGACGGCGTGGGCCTCTTCGCTCCCCAGCGAACGTACGGTGGACCCGAGGGACTCCGCCGCCTGGTCGATGCCTGCCACGCCTGCGGCTTGGCGGTGGTGATGGATGTGGTGTACAACCACCTGGGCCCGGAGGGAAATTACCTGGCCGAGTTCGGCCCCTACTTCACCGATCGGTACCATATCCCCTGGGGCCAGGCCGTCAATTACGATGGGGAGGAATCCCGGGGCGTCCGGGACTTCGTCATCGCCAACGCCCTGTTCTGGGTCCGGGAATACCACGTCGACAGCCTCCGGCTGGACGCCATCCACGGCATCTTCGACGCCAGTCCGGTTCACATCCTGCGCGAGCTGAATGCGGCGGTGCAGCGGCTGGCCCGCCGCCTGGGCCGGATCGTCCCGGTCGTGGCCGAGAGCGACCTGAACGATCGCCGGGTGATCGATCCGGTGCGGAAGGGCGGCTACGGTCTGGCGGGCCAGTGGAGTGACGACTTTCACCACTGTGTCCACACGCTGCTTACGGGGGAGCGCGTCGGCTACTACGCCGACTTCGGCTCTCTGCCCCAGCTGGCCAAGGCCTACACGCATGGGTTCGTATTCGACGGACAGCCCTCCGTCTTCCGCGGGCGGGCCCACGGGACGCCCACCCGCGACATCCCGGGCGAGCGATTCGTCGTCTGCACCCAGAACCACGACCAGATCGGCAACCGCGCCCAGGGAGAGCGGCTGTACTCCCTGGTCTGTTTCGACCGGGCCAAGCTGGCGGCGGCGGCGATGTTTCTGTCGCCATACGTCCCTCTCCTCTTCATGGGGCAGGAATACGCCGAGCGGGCCCCCTTCCTGTTCTTCACCGATTTCGGGGATCCGGCCCTGCAGGCCGCCGTGACCCGGGGACGACGGGAAGAGTTCAAGACTTTTGGCTGGACGGATGACGTCCCGGACCCGCAGGACCCGGTGAGCTTCGCGCGATCCACGCTGACCTGGGACCTGCAGTGGCAAGAGCCGCATTCCTGGATGTGGCACTACTGCCAGACCCTCCTGGCCCTTCGGCGGACGCATCCCGCGCTGGGCGTCGGAGGGAAGTCCCGGCTGAAAGCCGTGTGCATGGACGATCGGACTCTGCTACTATGGCGTAAGGGGGCAAATCGGTCGGCGGCCCTGATCGTCTTCCACTTCGGTCCGGAGGGGCGGACGCTGCACGTTGCGGTCCCGCCGGGCTCGTGGACTCGACTCCTCGACAGCGCCGAGGAGCAATTCGGCGGTTTGGGGACCAATAGCCCGACCGAGCTCCGGCCGGGACGCGCAGACTGGGCGGAGATCCCGGTGGCCGGATACCAGGCGATGGTGTATCTCCGCGAAGCCGCGGCGACGGCCGGGAAAAGATGACCGTGGCGGGTGGTCGCCGGCTTCCAGCGGGATTCTGGACGTACATGCTCGTCCAGATGCCCGACATCCTGGCGGCGGGGGTCGTGTTCGTCCTGCTCCATCGCTGGGTGAACCTGCCCGCCGGATGGGCGGCGGGAGCGTTCCTCCTCTGGGTGGCCAAAGACGTGGCGATGTTTCCGCTGCTGCGGGAGGCCTTTGTCCCGCCCCGCGCGGGTCCGGAAACCCTGGAGGGAACGCGCGCCCTGGCCCGGGAGCGGCTGGCGCCCGAGGGCTACGTGACCCTCAACGGAGAGCTGTGGTGGGCCCGCAGCCTCCGGGAACAGGAGGTCATCTCACCGGGAACCCCCGTGGTGGTTCGCGCCTGCCGCGGCCTGACGCTCCTCGTCGAGCCCGATAGATCTCGCGGCGCCCCGCAGGAGAACGGAGGCCGGTGATCGGGATGTTCTGGTGTCCCGCCTGAAGGAGCTGGATCAGGCGGAGTTAAAGATCCGGGAGGGCACCTACGGCATCTGCGAGGGGTGCTGGGAGCCGATCCCGCTGCCCCGCTTGCGGGCCATGCCGGGTGCGGTCCGCTGCATCGCCTGCGCCGAAGAGGCGGCCGCACCCACCAAGCAGGAGGCTGGAAAACGTGACCGGACTCAAACCTGAGGTCATCGAGGCGATCGTCCAGGGGACTCACCGCGACCCCTTCGGGGTCGTGGGCCCCCACATCGTCCCCAGACGCGGCGGAGGGCAATCGGTCGTCATCCGGGCGTTCGTGCCTGCCGCCGCAGAGGTCTCGGTGGTGGTACAGGGACCGGAGACATCCGCCCTGCCGATGAAGCAACGGCATCCGGCCGGCTTCTTCGAGCTCGAGTTCCCGGACCGTTCGACCCTCTTCCCCTACCTCCTGGAGGCGGCGGACGGCGCCGGGCACACCCGCCGGATGGAGGACCCGTACCGCTTCCCCTCCACGCTCAGCGACTACGATCTGCACCTTCTGGGGGAAGGAACCCACTACCGGGCCTATGAGAAGCTGGGGGCCCACGCGGTCGTCCTAGATGGCGTCCCGGGCGTGCTGTTCGCCGTCTGGGCACCGAATGCCCGGCGCGTCAGCATCGTGGGGGACTTCAACCGCTGGGACGGCCGCGCGCATCCGATGCGGCTTCATCCCGGAAACGGGCTCTGGGAGATTTTCCTGCCGGGGCTCACCACAGGGACGCTCTACAAGTTCGAGGTGCTGCCCCGGACGGGCGGGCCGGTGGCCCTGAAGGCGGATCCCTACGCCTTCGAGTTCGAGCTGCCCCCCCGCACCGCCTCCCGGGTGGCCGACCTGGCCTACGTCTGGAGCGATCAGGACTGGATGGCCGAGCGGGGCCGCCGTCACGCCCTGGACGCCCCGCTGGCCGTGTACGAGGTCCACCTGGGGTCCTGGATGCGGGCTCCGGAGGAGGGAAACCGCTTCCTCACGTATCGTGAGCTGGCGGAGCGCCTCGGCCCGTACGTGCGGGACATGGGGTACACCCATGTGGAGCTCCTCCCCATCACGGAGCATCCCTACTATGCTTCCTGGGGGTACCAGACCCTGGGGTACTTCGCGCCCACCCGCCGCTACGGCGGCCCCCAGGATTTCATGGCCTTCGTGGACGCGCTGCACCAGCAGGGCATCGGTGTCATCCTGGACTGGGTGCCGGCCCACTTCCCCAACGACGCGTACGGCCTGGCCTACTTCGACGGGACGCACCTGTACGAGCACGAGGACCCCCGGCGGCGGGAGCACCCGGAGTGGGGCACCCGGATCTTCAACTACGGCCGGAACGAGGTGGCCAACTTCCTGATCGACAGCGCCCTCTTCTGGCTGGACCGCTACCACCTGGAGGGGCTCAGGATCGACGCCGTGGCCTCCATGCTTTACCTGGACTACGGCCGGCGCAGCGGCGAATGGCTCCCCAACCAGTTCGGGGGGAACGAGAACCTGGAGGCCATCGCCTTCCTCAAGCGCCTCAACGAGGCCGTCTACCGATTCCACCCCGACGCGATGACCATCGCCGAGGAGTCCACCGCCTGGCCCATGGTTTCCCGCCCGACCTACGTGGGCGGGCTGGGTTTCGGCTACAAGTGGAACATGGGCTGGATGCACGATCTGCTCACGTACATGTCCAAGGAGCCCATCCACCGCAAGTACCATCACAACAACCTGACCTTCGGCCTCCTCTACGCCTGGCACGAGAACTTCATCTTGCCCCTGTCTCACGACGAGGTCGTGCAGGGTAAGGGCTCGCTGCACCGCAAGATGCCCGGGGACGACTGGCAGAAGTTCGCCAACCTGCGTGCGTTCTACGGGTTCATGTACGGCCATCCCGGAAAGAAGCTGCTGTTCATGGGGGGCGAGTTCGGCCAGGTGAACGAGTGGTATCACGAGGTGGGCCTGGACTGGCACCTCCTCGGCATGGGGCCCTACCACGCCGGCCTGCAGCGGTTGGTGCAGGACCTGAACCGGCTCTACCGCAGCCAGCCGGCCCTCCACCAGGTGGACTACCAGCCGGCCGGCTTCCAGTGGCTGGACTGCAACGACTGGGAGGCCAGCGCGGTCGCCTTCCTCCGGCGGGCTCGCGATCCCGAGGATGTCATCGTCTTCGCCTGCAATTTCACCCCCGTGGTCCGGCAGGGCTACCGGATCGGGGTGCCCCGCGGCGGCTGGTACCGGGAGGCCCTGAACACCGACGCGGCATGCTACAGCGGCAGCAACGTGGGGAACGGCGGAGGCGCCATGGCGGAGGCGGTGCCCGTCCACGGCCAGCCTTACTCTCTCAGCGTCACCCTCCCCCCGCTCGCCACGGTGATCTTCCAGCCAGAGGGGCGCTGATGCGGACGCGGCCGGGAAGCCCCTATCCCCTGGGGGCTACCTGGGACGGATCCGGGGTGAATTTCGCCCTCTTTTCCGAGAACGCCACCGCCGTGGAGTTGTGCCTCTTCGACGCGAAGGAGGACAACCGGGAGCTGGCCCGCCTCCGGATCACGGAGCAGACAGACCAGGTGTGGCACACCTACCTGCCCGAAGTCCGTCCCGGCCAGCTGTACGGCTACCGGGTCCAGGGGCCGTACGATCCGGCTGGCGGCCACCGCTTCAATCCGGCCAAGCTGCTTCTGGATCCCTACGCCAAGGCCATCGACAGCGCCATCCGCTGGAGCGACGCCCTCTTCGGGTACGCCGTCGGCACCCCCGACGCGGATCTCGGCCGGGACGGCCGGGACAGCGCCGCCAGCATGCCCAAGAGCGTGGTGATTGACCCGGCCTTCACCTGGGGGGACGATCGGCCCCCCCGCATCCCGTGGAACCAGACTGTCATCTACGAGGTCCACGTCAAGGGATTCACCGCCCGCCACCCGGACGTCCCCGAGGCCCTGCGGGGCTCGTACGCCGGCCTGTCCTCCCCCCCACCATCGACTACCTGCGGGGGCTGGGGGTCACCGCGGTGGAGCTCCTCCCCTGCCACCAGTTCGTGACCGACAAGCGGCTGGCGGATTACGGCCTGACCAACTACTGGGGCTACAACTCCATCGGCTTCTTCGCCCCGGACGTCCGCTATGCCTGCCGGGGGCGGCTGGGAGAGCAGGTGAGCGAGTTCAAGACGATGGTGAAGACCCTCCACGACGCCAGGATCGAGGTCATCCTGGACGTGGTGTACAACCATACCGGCGAGGGAAATCAGCTGGGACCCACCCTGTGCTTCCGGGGAATCGACAACGCCGTGTATTACCGCCTGGTCCCGGACGACCGCCGCTACTACATGGATTACACCGGCTGCGGCAACACCCTGAACATGACCCATCCCCGCACGCTCCAGCTCATCATGGACAGCCTGCGTTACTGGGTGCTGGAGATGCACGTGGACGGCTTCCGGTTCGACCTGGCCTCGGCCCTGGCGCGGGAGCTCCACGAGGTGGACCGGCTGGGGGCCTTCTTCGACATCATCCACCAGGATCCCGTGCTGTCCCAGGTGAAGCTGATCGCCGAGCCCTGGGACCTGGGCGAGGGTGGCTACCAGGTGGGGAACTTTCCCGTCCTGTGGGCCGAGTGGAACGGCGAGTACCGGGACACCGTGCGGGCTTACTGGAAGGGGGACGAGAGCCAGGCCGGGGCCCTGGGCTACCGCCTGACGGGCTCCAGCGATCTGTACGGCAAGGGCGGGCGGCGGCCCTACGCCAGCATCAACTTCGTCACGTCCCACGACGGCTTCACCCTGCACGACCTGGTCTCCTACAACGACAAGCACAATGAGAAGAACGGGGAGGAGAACCGGGACGGCAGCAACAACAACCTGAGCTGGAACTGCGGTATCGAAGGGCCGACCGACGATCCCGCCATCACCGCCCTCCGCGAGCGGCAGAAGCGGAACTTCCTGGCCACGCTGCTCCTGTCTCAGGGGGTGCCCATGCTGCTGGGCGGAGACGAGCTGCAGCGCACGCAACAGGGGAACAACAACGCCTACTGCCAGGACAGCGAGATCTCCTGGTTCGACTGGCGGCTGGACAAGCGGGGACGCGATCTCCTGGCCTTCGCCCGCTCCCTGATCGCCCTGCGGCGCGCCCACCCGGTGCTCCGGCGGCGCCAGTTCTTCTACGGCCGCCGCATCCGCGGTTCGGAGGTGAAGGACCTGGCCTGGTTCCGCCCCGACGGCAAGGAGATGATCGACGACGACTGGAACAACTCCCGGACTCGCTGTCTCGGGCTGCGCCTGGCCGGGGACGCCATCGAAGAGGTGGACGCTCGCGGCGACCGCATCACGGACGACACGTTCCTGATCCTCCTGAACGCCTACCACGAGCCCCTCCCCTTCGTGCTGCCGGCCCATCGCCCCGGCGTCCGCTGGGAGGTGATCCTGGACACCCGCACGCCCGACGGGCATCGGCGGCATCGCGCCATGCGGGGCGGCGAGCCCTACGACCTGGAAGGCCGCTGCCTGGCTCTCCTCCGCCTGCAGGCCAGGCCATGAGCCAGGGGCCGCGGATCTACAACCTGTTCCCGCTCCTGGCCGGGCCGCTGCCGCGCTGGCCCCCCCACCTGGAGCGGGCGGCCGGCATGGGCTTCACCTGGCTCTTCGTCAACCCGTTTCACCAGGCCGGCTTCTCCGGCAGCCTCTACTCCGTGAAGGACTACTACGCCGTCGATCGGCGGCTGCTGGACGGGGACGCCCCCCCGGCGGACCAGCTCCGCGGGATGCTGGCAGACTGCCGGCGCCTGGGCCTCAGCGTGATGATGGATCTGGTGATCAACCACACGGCCTTCGACTCCCCCCTGGTGCAGGAGCACCCCGACTGGTTCCGGCGGGATGGGGACGGCCGGCCGGTCCACCCCGGGGCCAAGGACGGGAAGCGGGAGGTGGTCTGGTGGGACCTGGCCCAGGTGGACAATGCCGAGAGCCCGGACCGGCAGGCCCTCTGGGCCTACTGGCGGAACCTGGCCCTTTACTACGCCGACCTCGGGTTCCGCGGGTTCCGCTGCGACGCCGCCTATCAGGTGCCGACGGGGTTGTGGCGCGACCTGATCGGCGCGGTCAAGGAGCGCCACCCGGACGTCCTGTTCTTCGCCGAGACCCTGGGCTGCACTCCCGAGGAGACCCTGTCCACCGCCGCGGCCGGCTTCGACTTCATCTTCAACAGCAGCAAGTACTGGGACTACCGCGAGCCCTGGTGCCTGGAACAGTACGCGCTGACCGCGCCCGTCGTGCCGTCCGTGAGCTTTCCCGAATCCCACGATACCCCCCGGCTGGCCGCCGAGCTGGGCGGGCAGCGGGCCGCGGTCCTCCAGCGCTACGCCTTCGCCGCGGTCTTCTCCACGGGCGTCATGATGCCGATGGGGTTCGAATATGGATTCCGGAAGCCACTGCACGTGGTGCAGACCACCTCCCGGGACTGGGAGCAGCCGACCTGGGATCTGACCGGTCCGATCAGAGCCATCCACCGCACCAAGGCGGCCCATCCGGCGCTCAACGAGGAGGGGCCGATCGCCCGGGTGAACCTCGGCAGCGACCGGGCGCTGGGACTCCTCAAGCGGACGCGGGACGGCCGGGAGGCGGTGCTCGTCATCGTAAACGCCGATCGGGAGGCGGGGGTGCGTGTTCGCATTCCGGCGGGGGTCCCGATGGGTTCGCCGCGCGTCTCGACCGAGCCCGCCACGGAGCGCTCCCGGCCGGTGCCGGCATCGGGCGAGGCCGTCCTCGGTCCCGCCGGCATCCTGATCATCCACTCCGGCGGGCCGCTCCCCTGATCGCGAGGGAGGCCGGTCCGCCGCGGGAGAGACAACGGCAACGACGGATCGCGCGACGCGAATTGAAAGGAGGCGGTGGTCGTGGCAAAGGCGCCCAGCGTCCTGGTGGTGGATGACGATCCGGAGATGCGCGCCCTGCTCCTGGATGTGCTCAAAAACGAGGGCTACGAGGTGACCGAAGCCAAAGACGGCACCGAAGCGGTCCTGGCCCTGAGGGGACACAGCTTCGACATCATCCTCATGGACAAGAACATGCCGGGCCCCAGCGGTCTGGACCTCTTGCCCGGATTCCGGCGCGTCTCGCCCGCCTCCAAGGTCATCATGATGACGGCCTTTGGAGACGTCCCCTCGTACATGGAGGCGGTGGAGAAAGGAGCGGTGGAGTTCCTGTTCAAGCCCTTCCGGATGGAGGAGTTGAAGGTGGCCATCGCCAAGGCGCTGGAGCTGGGCCCGGGGCCGGGCGCCTGAGGGGCGGCGGGGGTGCGGGGGTGCGGCGACTGGGGGCCGGGTTGCGGCGAAATCTGACGACGCGGCTGGTCATCCTCACCATGCTGGTGCTGATGATCATCAGTGGCGTGTACGACTACATCCGGCTGGGGCAGGAGCGCGAGCGCCTGATGGCCCAGTCCCAGGAAGACGTCCGCATCTTCGCCGAGACCCTGGCCCTGGCCGTCAGCCGCAACGTGCGGCGGGGCGGCACCACCGCCGACCTGAAAGAGCTCCTGGACGACATCCTGTCGCGCCCCGGCCTGATCGCCATGGCCATCTACGACCCCGAGGGGCAGATCGTGACGCAGACCGTCGCCCCGGGGACGCCGCCCCTGGTCCTGGACGAGACCGTTCGGCAGTCCCTGCGCCAGCGGGAGGCCATCTCGGTGGCGACGGGATCGGGCTCCAGCCAGCTCCTGCGCTACGTCCAGCCCTTCCGCTGGCCCGGGGGGCGCACCGCCGTCATCGAGGTCGAGCAGAGCCTGGGTCACATGGAGCGCGAGTACCGGGATGCCCTGCGGGAGAGCATCCTGTCCCGCTCGGTGGTCCTGGCCCTCTTCGTGCTCTCCATCGTGGCCCTCACCCGCTGGAACATCGTCCGCCCCATCCGGGCGCTCATCTCCGGCGCGCAGGAGGTGGGCGGGGGCAACCTGTCCAAGCGGATCACGATCCGCCGGCACGACGAGATCGGGCAGCTGGCGGAGGAGTTCAACCGGATGGCCGGCAAGCTCCAGGCCGCCCACGACCAGCTAGTCCACGAGGCGGAGGAGCGGTTGCGCCTGGAGCAGGAGGTGCAGCAATCGCAGAAGCTGGCGGCCGTGGGCATGCTGGCGGCCGAGGTGGCGCACGAGATCGGGACGCCCCTCAACGTCATCTCGGGGCGGGCCGAGGTGCTGGAGCAGGGAATGCCCGGCGACCGTCCCGAGCGGCGCCATCTGGACGTCATCCTGAAGCAGAGCGAGCGGATCAAGGGCATCCTGCGGGCGCTGCTGGATTACTCGCGTCCCCGGCGCCCCACCCTGCGTCCCGAGCCCATCGTGCCCATCCTGGGGCGGGTGGCGGACTTCCTGCTGGAGCGCAGCCGGCGCCGCGACGTGCGCATCGCCCTGGATCTGCCCTTCAGCCTGCCGCGCGTCATGGGAGACCCCGATCATCTCCAGCAGCTCTTCGTGAACCTGCTGATGAACGCCCTGGATGCCTCGACGCCCGGCAGCACCGTGCAGGTTACCACGGGGGAGGCCCCCACCCTGCCCGCGGACGGCCGCGCCGGGATCGTGCGGGGCAAGGTGGAAGGCCCCAATCTCGCCATCCACGTCGTGGATCACGGCAAGGGGTTGACCTCCGAACAGCTGAACCATGTGTTCGAGCCCTTCTTCTCCACCAAGGGCCGCGGGCATGGCACCGGCCTGGGCTTGCCCATCGTGGAGGAGATCATCCGCGGGCACCGGGGCGAGATTGAGATACTGACCATCCCCGACCGGGGCACCGAGGCGATCGTCCGCCTGCCGCTGGCGGCGGACGAGATCGCCGGCACGGAGCCCGACGCCACGGCAAACGATCCGAGGACGGAGACCCATGGACGCTAGCGGGACGGCGGCGTGGGTGACGGACCCGGCCCTCCAGCCGCGGGTCCCGGCGGCCACCTACCGGGTCCAGCTCAATCGCCTCTTCACGTTCGAGGACGCCCGGCGGATCGTGCCTTACCTGGCGCGCCTGGGTGTGAGCGACCTGTACGCCTCCCCCTATCTCGGCGCATGTCCGGGGAGCCTGCACGGCTACGACATCGTGGACCACAACACCCTCAATCCGGAGATCGGCAGCGACGAGGAATACGGCCGCCTCTGCCGGGCCCTGCAGGCCGCGGGCATGGGCCAGATCCTGGACGTCGTGCCCAACCACATGGGGATTGCCGAGGCCCGCAACCGCTGGTGGTACGATGTACTGGAGAACGGCCCCAGTTCGCCGTATGCCGGCTTCTTCGACGTGGACTGGGACCCCGTGAATCGGGAGCTCGCCAACAAGGTGCTGCTGCCGATCCTGGGAGATCAGTACGGGCGCGTCCTGGAGAGCCAGGAGCTGATCCTGGAGTACCGGGACGGGGGGTTCCAGCTGCGCTACTTCGATCACCGGCTTCCCATCGAGCCCCGCTCGACCACCCGCATCCTGGCCCATCAGCTGGAGGCCCTGGCCGAGATCCGGGGGGAGCAGAGCCCCGAGCTGCAGGAGTACCAGAGCATCCTCACGGCCCTCGCCAACCTTCCCACGCGCACGGAGACCGGGGCGGACCGGGTCCGCGAGCGCTTGCGGGAAAAAGAGGTCATCCGGCGGCGCCTGGCCCGTCTGGTGGAGCAGTGCGAGCCCGTGCGGGCGTCCCTGGAGGAGACGGTCCGGGTCTTCAACGGCATGCCGGGGGATCCCCGCAGCTTCGACCTCTTGGACCAGCTCCTGGGCGATCAGGTCTACCGGCTGGCCTACTGGCGTGTCGCCGCGGAGGAGATCAACTACCGGCGCTTCTTCGACATCAATGAGCTGGCGGCCATCCGCATAGAGGATCCGGCGGTCTTCCGCGAGACCCACCGCCTGATCCTGCGGCTGGTGGAGCAGGAAAGGGTCACCGGACTGCGCATCGACCATCCCGACGGGCTCTACGATCCCCGGAGCTATTTCCGCGCCCTCCAGCAGGAGCGCGTCGCCCAAACGGCCAGGCGCCGCCTCGTCGAGCAGGGACCACGAGAGGATGCCGCGCGGGACGCCACGGTGGCCCGGGCCCTGGCCGACTTCGAGGAGGCCTGCCGGGAGGAGGCCGCCCGTCCGGGCTGCCGCCCCCTGTACATCGTGGCCGAGAAGATCCTGGCCAAGGGCGAGCGGCTGCCGGCGGAGTGGGCCATCCAGGGAACCACCGGCTACGAGCTCCTGAACCTGGTGGAAGGGCTCTTCGTGGACCGGACGAGCGAGAAGGCCATGACGGCCGCCTACGCCGTCTTCACCGGCTGGCGAACCCCCTTCGCCGATCTGGCCTACGAGTGCAAGCAGCTCATCATGCAGGTCTCGATGTCGAGCGAGCTGAACGTTCTGGGCCATACGCTGGACCGCCTGGCCGAGCGCAACCGGTACTCCCGCGACTTCACCCTCAACAGCCTCACCACGGCGCTGCGGGAGGTGATCGCCTGCTTCCCGGTCTACCGAACCTACATCACCGGCCGGGCCCCCGAGGTCTCCCTCCAGGATCGGGCCTGCGTGGAAGTGGCCGTGGCCTTCGCCAAGCGACGGAACCCCGCCACCAACGTCTCCGTCTTCGACTTCGTGCGGGATGTCCTGCTGCTACGCTACCCCGAGAACGCCGACGAGGCCTATCGGGAGGACCAGCGCGTTTTCGTGCAGAAATTCCAGCAGGTGACGGCCCCCGTCATGGCCAAGGGGGTGGAGGATACCGCCTTCTACCGCTACCACCGGCTGGTCAGCCTGAACGAGGTGGGCGGCGAGCCTGACCGGTTCGGGATCGAGGTGGAGGAGTTCCACAAGCAGTGCCAGGCCCGCCAGGACAAATGGCCGGACGGCCTTTCCGCCAGCACCACCCACGACACCAAGCGAAGCGAGGACGTCCGGGCCCGCATCGCCGTCCTCTCCGAGTTTCCCCGGGAGTGGCGGGCGGCCGTGGGCCGCTGGCATCGCTGGAACCGGCGACACGCCACGGAGGTGGACGGGCGCCCCGCACCCGACAAGAACGACGAGTACCTGCTCTACCAGACCCTCGTCGGCGCCTGGCCGCTCCTCCCCCCCTGGCCCGAGGACTCGGCCGGCTTCACTGCCCGCATACAGGATTACATGCTCAAGGCCGCCAAGGAGGCCAAGCTCAACACCAGCTGGATCAATCCCAATACGGCCTACGACGAGGCACTCAGGAGCTTCGTGGCCCGCGCCTTGGACCCCACCCCCGGCAACCGGTTTCTCGCCGACCTGGCCGTTTTTCACCCCCCGGTGGCGCTGCTGGGGATGATCTACAGCCTGGCCCGGACCCTGCTCAAGATCACGGCCCCGGGTATCCCCGACTTCTACCAGGGCACCGAGCTGTGGGATTTCAGCCTGGTGGACCCGGACAACCGGCGCCCGGTGGACTACGACCTGCGGGTCCGATACCTGGACGAGCTGGAGCGGCGGATCGCCCGCGGCGAGCTCGCCGATCTGGCGCGCGACCTCGTCCGGCACTGGCAGGACGGCTGGATCAAGATGTATTGTATCCATCGGGCCTTGACCTTCCGGCGGGCCGCGCCGGAGCTGTTCCGCGCCGGGGCGTACGTTCCGCTGTCGGTGGAAGGCGAGCACCCGGAACGGCTGTGCGCCTTCGCCCGCCGGCACGGGGATGCGGCGGCCGTCATGGTCGTGCCGCGCCTGGTCGCCCGGCTGACCGGCGGCGGCGCCACGCTCCCCCCCGGCCGCGACGCGTGGGGGGCCACCTGGGTTCGGATCCCGGACGACTTCCCGGTGGGTCCGTATCTCAATCTGTTCACCGGCGCCAGCATCCCGGCGGACGGCCCGCCGGCCGGCCGCAGGTGGGCCGCGGGGGATCTGCTGGCCGAGTTTCCCGTGGCCTGCCTGGCCCATCGCCTGCCGGGGCAGGCGCTCGAGCCGTCCGGAGCCCGCTGATGGACATGCTCCGCTTCGTCCTGGTCTTCCACGACCACCAGCCGGTGGGCAACGATCCCCGGATCATCGAGGAGGTTGCCCGAGCCTCCTACCGGCCGCTGCTGGCCGTCCTGGATGCGGCCCCCTGGCTGCGGCATGCGCTGCACATCAGCGGCCCGTTGCTCGCCTGGATGGAGGCGTTCGACCACGCCTACCTGGACCGGCTGGGGACCATGGTCGCGCGGGGGCAGGTGGAGCTCTTGACCGGCGGCCTTACCGAGCCGATCCTGGCCTCCATCCCCGGCCCCGACCGCGTCGCCCAGGTGGCGGCCCTGTCGGACAAGATCGAGCGGCGATTCGGCAGGCGGCCGCAGGGGCTCTGGCTGACGGAGCGGGCCTGGGAATCCGAGATCCTCCCAGACCTCGCGGCGGCGGGGGTGCGGTACGTCTTCATGGACGATCAGGCCTTCATCGCCGCGGGGATGTCGCCGGAGGATTTGACCGCCCACTTTCTCACCGAGGCGGGAGGGCACCGCCTGGCCGTCTTTCCCCTGGACCGGCGCCTGCGCGCCCTGGTGCCATGGGCCCCGCCGCAGGAGACGGAGGCCTACCTGGCCGCCCGGGCCGCGGCGGGGCAGCGGGTGGCCGTCTTCGGCGACGACGGGGAGAAGTTCGGCGCCTGGCCCGACACTCACGCCAAGGTCTACGAGGGGGGGTGGCTGCGGGACTTCCTGGCCGGCCTCCAGCGCCTGGCTGACCGGGTGCGGATCTCCCTGCCCTCGGAGGTCATGGCGGAGACCCCGGCGGCCGGGCTCTGCTACCTGCCGACCTCCTCGTACAACGAGCTGGAGGACTGGGCCCTGCCCCCGGCCCGGGCGGCCGAGCTGGGCGCCCTCAAGGCGCGCCTGGGCCCGGAGGCGGAGCGCTTCTCCCCCTTCCTCCGGGGCAGCCATTGGAAGCACTTCCTGGTGCGCTACGCCGAGGCCAATCGGGCCCACAAGAAGATGCTGGCCCTGCGGGCCCTTCTCACCCGGCGGCGCCGCGCGGACGCCGTCTGGCAGGACCTCTACGCCGCCCAGTGCAACGACGCCTACTGGCACGGCTGGTTCGGCGGCGTCTATCTCCCGCTGCTCCGGCATGTCACCTGGATGCACCTGGCCCGGGTCGAGCGCGCCCTGCGCCGGCGGGAGGCGCTGCAGGTGGAGCAGGTGGACCTGGACCTGGACGGCCGGCCCGAGGTGTGGATTCACTCGGCGGCCGTCTCCGCCCTGCTCCAGGCCCATCACGGAGGCACCCTGGTCGAGTGGACCGACCTGCGACGCGAGGTCAACCTGCTGAACGTCCTGACCCGGCGGCCGGAGTGGTACCACGCCCGGCTGCAGGGGCCGGACCCCGCCCAGCTGCTCCCAGGGCCGGACGGACAGCCGCCGGATGCACGGGAGGGCCTCGCCTACGACCCGTGGGACCGGGTGTCCTTCCGCGATCGCTTCCTGGATGCCCCTCCCTCGGCAGAGGCCCTGGCCTGCCGGGCGCTTGCAGAGCGGGGAGACTTCGCCAATCTCCCTTACGACTGCGAGCTGCTGCCGGCGGGGGCGGCCCTGAGCCGGCGCGGCACCGTCGGGACGGCCGCCGGATCGCACCGTGTCCTCCTCCGCAAGAGCTATGTCTTCACGGCCCGGGGGCAGCTCCGGGTGACCTACCGGCTCTCCATGGATGAGGGAGACGGGGGGGACGCCTGGTTCGCAACCGAGCTGAATCTGTTCCTCCCCGCCCTGGTGGACCGGCATGGGACGGTCCGGATCGGACGACGGTCGGTGGACCCGGCCAGGCCTGCCAACGGCAGTGGATCCCGCGTGACGCTGCGGGAGGGGACGGCGGGTGGCCGCGCATTGGGCCTCGCCTGCTCGCAGCCGGCCGAGGTGGCGCTCTGCCCCATCCGGACACTGAGCCAGAGCGAGCGGGGGTTCGAGCTGACCTGCCAGGGGCACGGCCTGATCCTGGCATGGCCGCTCGTCCTCCGGCCCGGGGGCGCCTGGTCGGTCGAGATCACCGCAGCGGTCACGGGAAGGGGGTGAGGCAGGCATGGCAAGCGCGGCGGCGAATCGTGCCCTGCGGGGCGACATGCGGACCGTCTGGATCGGCAACGTCTGGCCGGAGCTGGACGGCGGACGGTTTCCCGTCAAGCGCGAGGTGGGCAACGTCCTGGAGGTGAGCGCCGATATCCTGCGGGAGGGCCACGAGGCGCTGGCCGCCGTGCTGAAGTACCGGGCGGTCAAGGATCCCGACTGGCGGGAGGTGCGCATGACGCCGGCGGGGAACGATCGCTGGGTCGCGCGCTTCCCCCTGGAGGAGAACACCCGATACGCGTACACCATCCAGGCCTATCCCGACGCTTACCGGAGCTGGGCCGAGGACCTCAAGAAGCGGCTGGCGGCTGATATGGAGGTGACCAGCGAGCTCTTGGAGGGGGCGGAGCTTCTGCGCCGGACGCTGCCCCGGGCCCAGGGGGCGGACCGCAAGCGGCTGGAGGAGCGCCTGGCGGAGTTCGAGCGGTCCGAGACGTCGGCCGCCCGGGCCCGCATCCTGCTGGATGCGGAGACGGCCGAGCTGATGGAGCTGTACCCCGACCGCAGCGCCGCCACTTCGTACGACCGGGAGCTGGAGGTGGTGGCGGATCGGCCCTTGGCCCGGTTCGCCGCTTGGTACGAGATGTTCCCCCGCTCGCAGGGAACGGTCCCCGGCCGCCACGGGACGTTCCAGGACTGCATCGCGCGCCTCCCCGCCATCGCGGCCATGGGCTTCGACGTGATCTATCTTCCCCCCATCCACCCCATCGGGAGGAGCTTCCGCAAGGGACGGAACAACAGCCTCTCGGCGGGCCCGGACGATCCCGGCTCGCCCTGGGCCATCGGCAACGAGCAGGGCGGGCACAAGGCCGTGGAGCCGTCCCTGGGCACCCTGGATGATTTCCGGGCTTTCGTCCGGGCGGCCCGCGAGTCGGGGATGGAGGTCGCGCTGGACTACGCCCTGCAGTGCTCGCCCGATCATCCCTACGTGCGCGAGCACCCCGAGTGGTTCTACGCCCGTCCCGACGGGACGATCAAGTACGCCGAGAATCCTCCCAAGAAGTACCAGGACATCTATCCGCTCAATTTCTACTGCCGGGACCGGGAGGCGCTCTGGGAAGAGATGAAGAGCATCCTCCTGTTCTGGATCGAGCAGGGCGTGCGGATCTTCCGGGTGGACAATCCCCACACCAAGCCGATCTCCTTCTGGGCCTGGGTCATCGGCGAAATCAAGGCGGTCCACCCGGACGTGATCTTCCTGGCGGAGGCATTCACGCGCCCCAAGGTGATGCAGGCGCTGGCCAAGGTGGGGTTCACCCAGTCCTACACCTACTTCACCTGGCGGAACTTCAAGGCCGAGCTGATCGACTATTTCACCGAACTCACTCAGACGGCCGCCGCCGAGTTTTTCCGGGGGAACCTCTTCACCAACACCCCCGACATCCTCCCGCCCATTCTCCAGCAGGGGGGACGCCCGGCCTTCAAGATGCGGCTCGTCCTGGCCGCCACGCTGTCCTCGGTCTACGGCATCTACAGCGGCTACGAGCTGTGCGAGAACGACGCCAACCCGGGGACGGAGGAGTACCTGAACGCGGAGAAGTACGAGATCAAGGTGCGCGACTGGCTGGCACCGGGCAACCTCGCCGACTACATCGCGCGGGTCAACCGCATCCGCCGGGAGAACCCCGCCCTGCACGAGTATCGGAACCTGCGCTTCTACGAGAGCGACGACGACAACATCCTGTTCTACGGCAAGCGAAACTTCCACGGGACCAACGCCGTCCTGGTGGCGGTCAACCTGGATCCCTTCGAGAGTCACGAGGCCGCCATCCGCGTGCCGCTGGCGGAGCTGGGCATCCAACCCGACCAGCGCTACCAGGTGGAGGAGCTGTTGACCGGACGGCGGTACCTGTGGAAGGGGGCCGAGCAGTCGGTGCGGCTGGATCCGCGCCAGGAGCCGGCGGCGATCTTCCGCATCCACCCGTTCCCGCACCGGGATTACCCTAATCTCCGGCTAAGCGGTGGCCAGCCGGGCGATCTTGCGCCGCGCCCGGACGAGCAAGGCGTGCTGCAGGGCGCCCGAGAGCCGCAAGAGCGTCCGTCGGGCATGCGCGACGACCTTCCCGACGGTGTTGAACAGCAGGAACCGGAGACGCTTCGGCCGGGCGGTCCGGAGATCTCCGGGTAAGGTCAACCGCTTGAGCGCGGTGAGCAGGTTGTAGGTGAGCACGTTCAGCCGGAACCAGGCGGCGTTCGCCCCGAACTTCCCACTGGGCAGCGCGGCGGCCGCCAGCTCGGTCTTGAGGACGTGATGGGTGTGCTCGATGGTCCCTGCTTTCTCCCGGTGCCACCGGAGGATCGTGAGCCCATCCTCCGGCCGATTGGTGACCACGGCGAAGTACTGCACGCTACTCCCGTCGGCGAAGAGGCTCCCCTGGCGTCGCTGGATACGCACCGCGAGGTAGCGGCGAACGCACGGCCGCGCCTTCCGGTGATCGCCATCCTCGGGGACGTAGGGGACTTCGGCCCAGGCCCGGATCGCCTCGGGCTCCTCCCGCTCGAGCTGCCAGGCGGCCGCGGGGAGGCGCCGGATCTCGGCCTGGAGCTGCGCGGACATATCGGCGCTAATCGCGTAGGCGATTTTCTTCTCCTCGCACCAGCGGAGGACCTCCGTCTCGTAGAGGGCGCTGTCGGCCCGCAGGGAGATGCGGTCCACGCCCTGGGGCAAGTTGGCCACCGCCTGTTCGAGGACGCGCACGTTGCCGCACCCGGCGGGCACCTGGCCATCGCGGAACTGGTCGTGCACGATGACATCGTGCTCGGCCCAGAGGACCACGACGGGCTGGTAGCCCCGGGTCCCGTCGTAGGCCACGGTCGCCGCGTCCTTGTGGCTCTCGACGAGCGTCGCGTCCACATCCAGGGTGGCCGTCGCCGCCCGGGCCCCGCGCTGGACGCCCGCGACCAGCGTCCGGTTCGCCTGTCCGAGGCCCGCCAAGGGGGCGGACTCCAGGGGGACCGTGGCCGCGGGCCCGGCCACCCAGAGCGGCCCGTCCTCCACGTGGAAGGCCTCGAGGAAGTCCCGGACCGTGGTCGCGGCCGGCAGGGGGTAGCCGAGCAGCGTGGCCAGGGCCTGATCCTCCCGGAGCGTCGTGAGGTCCTGGCAGCGGTCCCCGCCGCTCGTCCACAACGCGACGAGACTCTCCACGAGCTGCGAGGGGGGTAATCCGCGCTGCCGCTGCTTGACCGCAACGTGGGTGTCGACGGCCTGGGCCACCCCGAGCTGGCGGAACAGCTCGATCACGAGCGGGACCCCGGCCCGGCCCGTGACCAGCGTGGGGTCGATCGCGTCATCGATCTCGAACGGCAACCGGGGCGAGGTGTCGGGCATCGCTCTCCTCCTTGTGGTGTTTGCACCCACTGGGTGAAACCAAGCAAGGCCGATGCCAACCCCGCGGGCCGCGCGCACTGCGGGCCGCTGCGTGATTCGCGATCCCCCTCAACTTCTTAGCCGGAGATTAGGGGATTACGGGACGCCGTGCTTTTGATGTATTAGACTATCAATGTGGACCGGTCCGGGAGAGCAGGGAGCACGCGAGACGCGTATGGACAACCTCTGGTACAAGGACGCGGTCTTCTACGAGCTGCACGTGAAGGCGTTCCAGGACGGGAACGACGACGGCGTGGGGGATTTCCGCGGCCTCCTCCAGCGCCTGGACTACCTCCAGGACCTGGGGGTGGACTGCCTCTGGCTGCTCCCGTTCTACCCCTCCCCGCTCCGCGACGACGGCTACGACATCTCCGACTTCACCCGGGTGTCGCCCCTCTTCGGGACGATGGAGGACTTCCAGGCCTTCCTCGACGCGGCCCATCATCGGGGCCTGCGGGTCATCGCCGACCTGGTGGTCAACCACACCTCGGACCAGCACGCCTGGTTCCAGGAGGCCCGGCGGAGCCCCGACTCGCCCAAGCGGGATTACTACGTCTGGAGCCCCGACGACAAGAAGTACGGGGATGCCCGGATCATCTTCGTGGACACCGAGAAATCCAACTGGACCTGGGATCCGGAGGCGAAGGCCTACTACTGGCACCGCTTCTTCAGCCACCAGCCGGACCTCAACTACGATAACCCGGCGGTCCAGCAGGAGATGCTGGACGTCATGCGGTTCTGGATGGACAAGGGGCTGGACGGCTTTCGCTGCGACGCGGTCCCGTACCTGTTCGAGCGGGAGGGGACCAACTGCGAGAACCTCCCGGAGACCCACGCGTTCCTGAAGCGGCTGCGCGCCGCTCTGGAGTCCCAGTACCCGGGCCGCGTCCTGCTGGCCGAGGCCAATCAGTGGCCCAGCGACGTGCGGCCCTACTTCGGGGAGGGGGACGAGTTCCACATGGCCTTTCACTTCCCCGTGATGCCGCGGCTCTTCATGGCCGTGCGCAGCGCCGACCGGCGGCCCATCACCGACATGTTCCTGCACACGCCTCCCATCCCCGCCACCTGCCAGTGGTGCCTGTTCCTCCGAAACCACGACGAGCTGACGCTGGAGATGTGCACCGGTCCGGAGCGGGATTTCATGTACTACGCCTACGCCCAGGATCCGCTGATGAAGCTGAACATCGGCATCCGGCGGCGGCTGGCCCCGCTCCTGGAGAGCGACCGCACCAAGACCCAGCTCCTGACCAGCCTCCTGTTCACCCTGCCGGGCACCCCCATCATCTACTACGGGGACGAGATCGGCATGGGGGACAACATCCACCTGGGGGACCGGAGCGGCGTCCGGACGCCCATGCAATGGTCGGCGGATCGCAATGCCGGCTTCTCCCACGCCGACGCCGCGCAGCTCTACAGCCCGGTCATCAGCGATCCGATCTACGGCTACCAGACGATCAACGTGGAGGCCCAGCTCGGGACCCCGTCCTCGCTCCTGCACTGGATGCGGCGGCTGATCGCCGTTCGCAAGAGCTCCCGCGTGTTCGGCCGCGGAAGCCTGCGCTTCCTCGGTCCGGCCAACACCCGGGTCCTGGCCCACCTGCGCGAGCACGAGAGGGAGACGATCCTGGCCGTCCACAATCTGTCGAACTCGGCGGAGCCGGCGGAGCTGAACCTGGCCGAATTCCGCGGGGCGGTGCCGGTGGAGATGCTGGGAGGCGCCCGGTTCCCCACGATCGGTGAGACCCCCTATTTTCTGAGCCTGGGCCCGTACGGATTCTACTGGCTCCGGCTGCACCGGCCGGCGCCCCAGGCGGAGCGGTACGGGATCGAGACTTCCTCGATATGAAGAGGGAGTCCTTCTTCATCAGGCTGCTCAAAAAGGCCCAGGTGCAAGGCGCCGTGCGATCCGAGGCGCGAGGCGTACTGTGCACGTACGTCGCAGCGCCGCGGGAGCGCGAGGGGCACCCGTCCGCAGGACGGGTCTCCGCAGATGGGACTTTTTCAGCAGCCTGGTAAGGCGGCGGGACGGCCGTCACGAGGACACCGTATGAAAGCGCTGCTGCTGACCCGGGAGTATCCTCCAGACATCTACGGCGGGGCCGGGGTGCATGTGGATTACCTGTCGCGGGAGCTGGCCAAGCTGATTCGCGTGGAGGTCCGGACCTTCGGCGATCAGGATCTGTCGATCGGCGACCTCCGGATCCGGGGCTTTCGCGCGGCCGGGCAATCCGCGGGCTCGGAGGCCCCGGAGAAATTCGGGATGGCCCTGCGGGCCCTCCGGACCTGCGCGGGGTTCGCCGAGCAGGCGGTGGACGCCGACGTGGTCCACTGCCACACCTGGTACGCCCACTTCGGCGGCGTGCTGGTCAAGATCCTGTACGGCATCCCCCTGGTGGTCACGGCCCATTCCCTGGAGCCGCTGCGCCCCTGGAAGCGGGAGCAGCTGGGTCGCGGCGCCGATCTCTCGGCCTGGATCGAGCGGACGGCCCTGGAGTCGGCCGACGCGGTGATCGCCGTCTCGCAAGAGATGCGCGAGGATATTCTGCGTCATTTCCGGGTGCCGGCCGACAGGGTGCACGTCATCCACAACGGCATCGACACCGCGGAGTACCGGCCGGTCGCCGGCCGCAGCCGCCTGGAGCGGTTCGGGATCGACCCGACGCGCCCGTACGTGCTGTTCGTCGGCCGCATCTCCCGCCAGAAAGGGATCCTCCATCTCGTCCGCGCCATCCCCCGGCTCCCGGCCGACACGCAGGTGGTCCTGTGCGCGGGGACGCCGGACACGCCGGACGTCGCCCGGGAGCTGGAGGGGGCGCTGGACCGCCTGGCGGCCGAGCGCACGGGGGTCCTGTGGATCCGCGAGATGGTGGACCGGCCGACGGCCATCGAGCTGTACTCCCACGCGGCCGTGTTCTGCTGCCCCTCCATCTACGAGCCCTTCGGGATCATCAACCTGGAGGCCATGGCCTGCGGAACGCCGGTCGTGGCCAGCGCCGTCGGCGGAATCAAGGAGGTCGTACTCCACGGGGAGACCGGCCTGCTGGTGCCCGTCACGCAAATGAGCGCCCCGCCCTTCGAGCCCGTCGATCCCGGCCGGTTTGCAGGCGACCTCGCCTCCGCCATCTCGGCCCTTCTGGCGGATGCGGACCTGCGGGGTCGCCTGGGACGCCAGGGACGCCGGCGGGCCGAGGAGCATTTCAGCTGGGCCGCCATCGCCCGGCGGACCCGGGCGCTTTACGAAGAGGTGATAGCGGCGCCGGGCCGGGAGGAATCGAACCCGAGGTCTGAGAGGGGCGATGAGCCGTGACATTCGCGCCCCGGTACACGTGTACCCCCGGCAGGAGACCCTCCACCCGGCGGCAGGATAAGGGACGCTCATGAGCACTCGAAAACGCACGCGAACCCCTCGGCCGGGCCCGCCGCGACCCGAGGCGCTGGCGGCCAAGGCGGCCGAAGGGCTTCCCGCCTTCCTGCCCGCCCAGCGCTGGTTCGGCAGCAAGGCCCGGACAATTGCCGATGCCACCCTGCTCGACTGGGCGGCTGTACCGGGAACGGCCGGTATCCTGGCGCTTTTCGAGGTCGCCTACACGAGCGGCATGCGGGACGTTCTATCTCGTCCCGGTCAAGCCCGGCGAAGCGGGCGCGCCCATCGCCGATGCCATGGAGGACCCCGCCTTCTGTATCGCGCTCACCGAGCAGATCCGCCAGGGCGGCATCCTGGCCGGGCAACTGGGGACCTTCCACGCCACTCCTACGGAGGCCTTCACCGAGATCCTGCCCAGTCGCCCGCAGGAGTGCACCCGAATCCGCGGCGAGCAGAGCAACACCTCCGTGACCTACGACGGGCGGGCCATCCTGAAACTGTTTCGGCGATTCGAGGTGGGGCTCAATCCTGACTTCGAGATCACCGACTTCCTGACGCGGCTGACGGCCTTCCGCGGAACGCCGCGGCTGGCCGGCTCCCTGGCCTACGAGGCGCCGGGTCGCGAACGGGCGATCCTGGCCGTCCTCCAGGAATTCATCGCCAACGAGGGGGATGCCTGGACGGGCATGCAGCGCCGGCTGGCGGAGTACTACGCGGCGGCATCCAACGGCCACGGCGCGGACGAGGGGGGCGACCCCGTGTTCGCCCGAACCCTGGCAGCCGCGGATGCCCGGGAGATGGTGCGCCTGGGGGCGTTGACCGGCCAGCTCCACATGGCGCTGGCCTCCGCCCCCCCGGGCACGCCGCTGGCCCCCGAGCTTGTCGCGGAGGAGGATGTGGCGGCCTGGCTGGGGGCCATGGAGGCATTCGCCGACCGGGTGCTGGCCGCTCTCTCGGCCGCGCTCCCCACCCTTCCCGAGTCGCTGCGGGCGACGGCCCAAGGAATTGTCGAGGAGGCGCCGCGCCTGCGGGATGTCCTTGCGGATGTTCGGCTGCTCACGGCCGGGAGTGTCACCAAGATCCGGATTCACGGAGACTATCACCTGGGGCAGGTCCTCACGGCGGGGGAGGGGTTCGTCATCCTGGATTTCGAGGGCGAGCCCGTCCGGCCGCTGGCCGAGCGGCGCGCCAAGCAGTGCCCGCTGAAGGATGTGGCCGGCATGCTGCGCTCCTTTGCCTACGCAACCCAGGCCGCGCTCTTCCGCGCCGGCGAGGCCAGTCCGGAGGACGCCGGCCTGGCCGGGCGCCTGGCTCCCTGGGCCGAGAACTGGGAGGAGGGAGTTCGCCGGGCCTTCCTGGCGGGCTACCTGGCCGAGACCTGGGAGCGGGGGGCCTCCTTCCTCCCCCGCGACCGGGAGACGCTGGAGGCCGTCCTTCGCGCCTACGAGCTGGACAAGGCCGTCTACGAGCTGGAGTACGAGATGCAGAACCGCCCCGCCTGGGTTCGCATCCCGCTGGAGGGTCTGCGGCGGGCGGCGGCTGCAGCGCCGAAGCCCAAGGCGGCCCCGGCGGTGGCCGGCGCCGGCCCTTTTCACTTCGTGGCCTGCCTGGAGCTGCGCGAGTTCGTAGGCGTCCGGGCGGAGAATGAGCGCCAGCTGGCCGAGCTGATCGAGGAGGTGCCGCTGGATTCCATCTACCACCACACCCACGGGCTCTTCCTGCGGCACAAATTCGTGGCCGGGGCCTATCCCAACGACTTTGCTACCTGGGCCGCCATCCAGGTGCGGGATCGGGTGCTGGGAGAGCGACTGGCCATGGTGGATCCGTCCGAGTTTCCCAACCTCCAGGCCCTGCGGGAGGAGCTGGTGGCCGTCATCGACGATCACCTGCGCGGCCTCCAGTTCGCCCCGGGCGTCATCGCGGGCGAGCCGTTCGACTTCATCCAGTCCCGCACGGTCGAGATCCCCACGGGGATCCGGGTTCGCAGCCTGCAGGAGTTCCGGGACGCCCTGCTGGAGGTGGATGTCAGCGCCATCTACTTCCACCTGGTGGAGGCGCGCATGCGCCTGGGACGGGGCCAGAACGATTTCGCCGCCTGGCTGGACGAGCTGGGCGAGGCCGAGCTGGCGGCCAAGGTTCGGACCGTGGATCCGTACGCGGGGAGCCTGGAGCGCACGCGGACCCGGCTGATTCAGCTCTGTGACGAGGCCCTGGCGGCCGGGGAGGGACGCTGATGCCGGCCCGCCTGGAGGATTACCGGGAGGTCGCGCCGCGGGGGACGATCGACCTCCTGGTCCGGCTGGCCGAACGGCTGCAGGGTCGACGGTTCCTGCACGTGAACGCCAGCCGCTACGGGGCCGGAACGCCCGAGATCCTCAACCGGCTGGTGCCGATGCTGCGGGAGCTGGGGATCGATGCCGCCTGGGAGGTCGTGGTCGGCGACCCGGATTTCTATACCAGCGTGCGGACCCTCGAGTCGGCGCTGGAGGGGCAGCCCGAACCGATTGCGCCGTCCGTCGTGCAGGCTTACACGGCCCCCGCCGCCCGAAACGCCGCCGAGCTTCCCCTCGAGGCCGATCTGGTCATGCTGCACGACTTGGCCCCCCTGCCCCTGGCCCGCCATCGTCCCTCCCACGGCCGCTGGATCTGGCGCTGCCACACGGATCTGTCCAGGGCGTACCGGCGCGCCTGGCACCTGATCCGGCGGGAGGCGGAGCGGTGCGACGCCGCCGTCTTCTCGCTGCCGCGCTTTGCCCAGCGCCTGGGCGTCCCGATGCTCCTCATCCACCCTTCGGTGGATCCCCTCAGCGAGAAGAATCGCGACCTCGGCCGCCGCGACATCCAGCAGGTCCTGGCCCGCTTCGGCATCCCGCAGGACAAGCCGCTGCTCCTCCAGGTGGCGCCCTACGCCAGGAACAAGGACCCCCTGGGCGTGATTCAGGCCTACCGGCTGGCCAAGAAGTACGTGGACTGCCGCCTGATCCTGGCGGGATGGGGGGCGGCCGACAATCCGGAGGGCACCGCCGTCCTGGCGGACGTGCAGCAGTTCGCCGCCCGGGATCCCGACATCCACCCCCTGCTGCTGCCTCCCGATGCGGCGCTGGAGATCAACGCGCTGCAGCGCGCGGCGGCCATCGTGGTGCACAAACCCCTGCAGGAGGACTTCGGATTGGCGGCAGCCGAAGCAATGTGGAAGGGGAAGCCGGTCATCGGCAGCCCCGCCGGCGGCCTCCCGACCCAGGTGATTTTCGAGGTCACCGGCTACATCGTGAATTCGGTCGAGGGGGCCGCCTTCCGGATTCGCCAGCTCCTGCAGAATCCGGACCTCATGATCCGGCTGGGCGGGGCCGCGCGGGAGTACGTCCGGCGGAATTTCCTGATCACCAGGCATCTGGGCGACTACCTGGCGCTCCTGGCCAACCTCACCGGATAGGGGTTTGCATGACGGATACCATGCGCGCCGAGGATCTGCTCGCGGCTTCGGACCTCGCGGCGGTCGACGCCGCCGGACCGGTGGAGATCCTCGCGGGCCTGCATGCGGTCAACCAGGCCCGCAGTTTGCCCCAGCTTCTGGCGGCGACCGCCGGCGCCCTGGAACAGTCCTTCTCGGATCGGAAGGGATTGATCCTGGTGGCGGATGGGGGATCCGGGGATGAGACGCCGGAGGTCATGCAGGCCTGGACAAGCGCGCATTCGGACGCGCCGGCGATCCGCTGGCTGCGCCTGCCGGGTCAGCCCAGTCGGGGCCGGGCCGTCCTGGCCGTCCTGACGGTCGCCCTCCGTCTCCAGGCGACGGCCGTCGCGGTGGTCGATGCCGGTCTGGTGAGCCTGACCCCCGCGGGGATTGCGGGGCTGCTCGAGCCCCCGCTGGCCGGATCGGCGGCGTACGTCTCCCCCGCGTACGCCCACGCGGTCTCCGAGGGAACGCTCACCACCAACCTCCTGGCCCCCATGGCCCGCGCGCTGTACGGGGCGGGGATCCAGCAGATCCTGGGCGGCTGTGCCGGGATCAGCCGCAGCTTTCTGGAGCAATTCCTCCAGGCCGTCGGCGCGGAGCGGGACGCCGCCGAGCGCGGGGCGGAGATCTGGCTGCCGGTCGAGGCAATAGCGTCCCGGGCCGCCATCCAGGAGTCGTTCCAGGGTCGCAAGCGGCTGGACCCGGGGCTGGCCCCGCCGGACCTCGCCACCATCCTGGCCCGGACGGCAGGACCGTTCTTCGCCCTGATGGAGCGGTACCAGGAGGTCTGGCGGGACAGCCCGCGCTTCGGGGCGGTGCCGCAGTCGGGGGGAGCCGCGACGGTGTCGACAGAGATCGGGGAGGCGAATCTGGATCGAATGGTCCGGGGATTCCGCATGGGCCTCAAAGATCTGCTCCCGGTCTGGGAGCAGGTCCTGGCCGAAGAGACCCTGTCACAGCTCTACCCCCTGAGCCTTCCCGCCCCCGAGGATTTCCGGTTTCCGGCCCCCTTGTGGGCGCGGGTCGCCTGCGACTTCGCCCTGGCGCACCACGAGCGCCGCCTGTCCCGGGACCACTTGCTTCGCGCCCTCACCCCGCTCTACCTCGGCCGGGTGGCGGGCTTCCTCGCGGAGGTCCAGGCGGGGCCTCCCGGGCGTCTCGCCCAGACTCTGGAGGAGATCGGTCGGACCTTCGAGAAGGAAGTGGACTCCTTGCGAGCGCGATGGAGGTGAGCGATGCACGACACATGGACGGACATCCTGGTCACCTCGTTCCAGGAGGTGATGCACCGACTGGCCCGGGTGGCGCCCCGCATCCTGGCCCTGGCGACCTTGATCCTCATCGGCTGGATCGCGGCCTCCCTCGTCCGCCGCCTCGTGATCCGCATCCTCGCCGCGGTCGACTTCGACCGCCGGTGCGCCCGCGGCGGCCTCACCGCCCCCCTGGAACGGGCGGGGATGCGGCAGCCTCCCACGGTCCTGGTCGGCCGCATCATCTACTGGCTGATCTTTTTGATTGCGCTCCTGATGGGTGTCGAGGCGCTGGAGATGCCGGCCACCACCGGGCTGGTCAGCATGGTGCTCCGCTTCCTGCCGAACCTCATCGTCGCGAGCCTGGTCATGGTCACGGGATGGCTGCTGGCCAATTTCCTGGCCCAGGCCGTCCTGATCGGCGCCGTCAACGCCCAGATAACCGGCGCGCCCCTCATCGCTGCGGGTGCCCGCTGGCTGGTCCTGGTCTTCGCCGGGGCGGCGGCCCTGACGCAGCTGGGGATCGCCCGCGAGATGGTCCTGCTGGCATTCGGGATCGCCTTCGGCGGAACCGTGCTGGCCCTGGCCCTGGCCTTCGGTCTGGGCGGAAAGGACCTGGCGCGCGAGATCCTGGAGAGCCGGCTGCGCAAGCGGGAGGAGGACCACGACCGGATGACGCACGTCTGAGCCGGCATCCGGCCTTGGTCATTGGTCATTGGTCATTGATTGATTGGGGTTCGGTCATTCGCAGTAAGGAGGGGAACCTGTGCGAGTTGTGGCCAACCAGCCCTTCACGTTTTACAGCGCCGCCCACATCGTGGAGCTGACCGGGCGGGAGGCCGCCAGCCTGCCGGAGCTGCGGGACGGCATCCGCGAGGTCACCGGCTCTAGCATCTTTCACCACACCTTCGGCGCCCTCCGCGATCGGCCCTTCGCCGCGCAGCGCTACACCAGCGACTTCGCCCGCTGGACGGCGGAGGTTCTCCAGGATTGGCCCGTCGCCGAGCGCCTGGCCTTCATGGACCCGACCGAATTCCCCTCCATCCGCGCGTTGCGCGAGCGCATTCTCCAGGTGATCGATGACCGTCTGGCCGAGGGGCCGGAGGTTGCGCACGCGCCGCCGGGCCGGGAATTTCACTTCACCCAATCCATCAGCATCATCTATCCGGTCGGCCGCCAGGCCCAGACGCTCTCGGAGCTTCGGGAGGGCATCCGGACGGCCGGCGCCCGCAGTCTTTTCTTCCACCTGGTGGAAGCGCGCCTCCGGATCGGACGCTGCACCAACGACCTGTCCACCTGGCTGGGCGACAGCCTGGAGGCCCCCGTCCTGGCCGGGCGCCTGGACAAGCTCGATCTCCTGGTCACCTCGCCGGAGGAGATCCGGCAGCAGGTGCTGGCGGCGCTGGAGGCGGCATGAGCTCACCCCACGTTCGGCTGGATGATTATGTCCCGGTGATCGGATCCGCGGCCGTCGAGGAGATCCGCGCCCTGGCGCGATTCCTCGGGGGTCGCCGCGTCGTGATGGTGAACTCGACCGCGGTGGGCGGCGGTGTGGCGGAGCTCTTGAATCGCCTGATCCCCCTGCTGGACGATCTGGGCATTCCCACCCGCTGGGAGGTCCTGCAAGGGAACGAGGACTTCTTCGCCGCGACCAAGGCCATTCACAATGCCCTCCACGGCGCCCCGGCGGAGCTGACGGAGGCCATGCGGGAGACATTCCGCCGGGTCAATGCCGACAACGCGGCGCGACTGGACCTCGGCGCCGATCTCGTCGTGATCCACGACCCCCAGCCGGCAGCCCTGATCCTCTCCCGCCGGGAAGGCGCGGGACACTGGGTCTGGCGCTGCCATGTCGACGTGTCGCGCCCCCATCCGGCGGTCTGGGAATTCCTGCACCAGTACATGATCCGGTACGACGCCTCGGTCTTCTCCGCGCCGGAGTTCTCCCAGGTCCTGCCCATCACCCAGTACATGATCCATCCGGCCATCGATCCGCTGGCCGAGAAGAACCGGGACCTGGCGCCGGCCGAGATCGAGGCGGTCCTGGCGCGTTTCGGCATCCGGGACGACCGGCCCATCGTGACCCAGATCTCCCGTTTCGACCGCCTCAAGGATCCGGTCGGGGTCATCCAGGCCTACCGGCTGGCCCGGCGGACCGTGGAGTGCCAGCTGGTGCTGGCGGGGGGCGGGGCCACGGACGACCCGGAGGGCGCGGCCGTCCTGGAGAAGGTACGCCGGGCGGCCGATGGCGACCCGCTGATCCACATCCTGGAGCTCCCCCCGTTCAGCGACCGGGAGATCAACGCGCTGCAGCGGGCCTCGGCGGTGGTGATCCAGAAGTCGTTGCGCGAGGGCTTCGGCCTCACCGTCACCGAGGCCCTCTGGAAGAAGCGGCCGGTCATCGCCTCGGCCGTGGGCGGGATCCCCCTGCAGGTGGTCCACAACCTCACCGGCCTCCTGGTCCACTCGGTGGAGGGGACGGCCCATCGCATCCGCTCGCTGCTCCGCGATCCGCAGTTCGCGCGGCGGCTGGGGGAGACCGGCCACGCATACGTCAAGACCCGCTTCCTGACCACCAGCAACCTGCGCAGCTGGCTGTGTCTGGGGATCTCGCTGCTCCACCCCGGAGAGCGCATCATCCAGCTTGCATCTCCTCCGGTGCGGGTCAGCCGGCGCTGAGCCCGGGACCACGTGTGCGCCGTGGCGGCGTCTTGACTTCTTTCAACGCCGTCCCGGAATCACCCGGCGCCGATCCAGCTTCGCATTGCACCTGGAGACTCCCTGAATTAGGATACATATCTTCACCATGAACACACTCCCTGCGGACGCCCGACATCGCCCCCCCACAGGCCGCCGCTGGCGGCTTGCCGTCTTGGCCGGGATCCTCATCCTGGCCGGAATTGCGATCGCCTTCTGGCTGGCCGTCCGCGCGTACGCCCCCGCCCTGACGCGCGAGCGCATCCAGGCCGCACTCGGCGAGGCCCTGGGGCGCCCAGTCCGCATCCAGCGGGTTGTCCTCCAGCCCTGGCGCAGACGGGTCGTCCTGATGGATGTCAGCGTGGCCTCTGGCCCGAGCCGGACCGGGGCCCCGATGCTGCGCCTGGCCCGGGCCGAGGTGACCGCGGGGATCCGCAGTCTCTGGGAGCTCCAGGTAGTCCTGTCCAGGATCCGCCTGACCGATCTCGACCTGGCCCTCACGGCGGGACCATCCGAGAGCACGCCGCCGCCTCTCGTGCTTTCGAATCATTTCCAGGCCGGACCGATCAGCCTCCGGATCGAGGAGATCGTTCTCCAGCACGGGCGCATCTCCTACAGCGATTCACAGAACCGCCGCAATCTTCTCGTCCAGGACCTGGAGGCCCGTCTGCGCCTGAGCCCTCGGGAGACCGGCGTGTCCGCCCAGGCCGGCGCGATTCGGTTCATCGCACCGGGCGTGGATGAGCGCCTGGACCGGCTGCAGCTGGACGGTCGGACCCTCCCGGACCGGATCGCCATCCAAAGCCTGTCGGCCCGCTGGCAGGGCCGCGAGCTTTCCCTGCGCGGCGAGGTCCGCCACCCGCTGTCGGCGCCGGACCTCTCCCTGCGCCTCCAGGCGACGGTGGACCTCGCCGACCTGGGGCGCCGGACAGGCCTCCATGTCGGGCTCGCCGGGATCGCCACCCTGCAAGCCGACCTACAGGGCGCCTTGGCTTCCCCGCGGGCGGCCGTACGAGTTGCCGTGCCGGATCTTGGCGTCGGACCGGTGGCGGCGCGAGGAGTCCAGGTCACCGGCGAGGTGCGGGGCCCCGTTGCCGCTCCAGATATCAGGCTGGCCGCCCGCGGGGAGGTGGACCTCGCCCGCCTCGGGCGAGCCCTCCAGCTTCCCCTCCCGCTGGGCGGGACGGCCACGGCGGATCTCACCCTGCGTGGAGCGCTCGAGGCTCCGGAACTCGGCGGCCAGATCACCATCCCGGACCTGACGGCCGGACCCGTCAAGGCACAACGGGTCTCCGTCCGCGGCCTCTGGGCCGGGGGGACCTTGCAGGTCGAGCGGATCACCGCCAACCTTTTCGGTGGGAGTTTGGATGGATCGCTCCGGATGCGGCCGGACCGGCTTCAGGAGACATCCCTCCGCGTGGCCTTCCGCCAAATCGCTCTGCCCGCCCTGAAGACGCTGATTCCGAGGGCCCCGCGATTCGGGGGGACGCTCGACCTGCAGGCCGAGGTTGCCGGCGACCCGCGGGATCCTGCGAGTCTCCGCGGCCGCCTCAGCCTGGAGGGCGCGGGGCTCCGGCTCCCCGGGGGGCTGGACAGGGCCGGCGCCGGCAGCCTGTCCGCCCAGGCCACCCTGCGCGACCAGTTGCTCGAGATCCATCGACTCACGGCCGTTTGGCCAGGGCTGCACGGGCAGGCCAGCGGCGGGGTTGGGCTGAGCGGGCCTGCCACCCTCCGTCTTCAGGCGCAGGGCGACCTCGGAGTCCTGGGGCCGATCTGGGGGCTCCCGGATGTGGCCGGAACGGTCCTCCTCACCGCCGGGGCCGACGGCCGCTGGCCGGCGCCACAGATCACCGGCCGGCTGCTCGCCCCCAGCCTCAACGCGGCCGGCACGCGGGTGGATCGCATCTCCATCCCCTTCCAACTGCGCGATCGCCGCCTGGAGGTCACCGGCGCGGAGCTGACGCTGGGCCAAAGCCCCGTGACCGCCACAGGGGCGCTGTCCTGGACGCACCCGGGACTCCTCCCGCTGGACGACTGGCCACGGTCGGTCCAGGGCCGCCTGGGCCTCCGCGCCCCCGCGGTCCGCCTGGAGGATCTCGACCGCTGGATCCCGCCCGCGTGGCGGGGCACCGGCCAGCTGGCGGTCACGCTCCACCTGGCGGGCTCCCCCGCGGCGTGGGACGGATCGGGCAGCCTGGCCGCCGACCGCCTGCTGGGACCCGACCGGATCCCCATCCAAGACCTGCGAGCCGCTGTCAAGGCTGACTCCAGCCGGCTCGAGGTCACAGCCCTCCGGGCTAAGCTGCGCGGGGTGCCGGTGGACGGACACGGCACCTGGGAGTGGGCCGGGGCGGGGCGGGCGGAGGCGGATCTGGGACCGCTGGACCTGGCCGCGATCCCCGAGGCGCCCGAGCGGCTGGCGCTCCGCGGCGAGGCGAGAGGCCGCCTCCAAGCCACGTACCGGAACGGCGCGGTCAGCGCCGGCGGGACGTTCCACCTGGCGGCGGCATCGGCCCTCGGCCTGCCCCCGGGCAACGGCGAACTGACCCTTTCACTGCAGCGAGGGGAGCTTCGCGCCATGCTCAGCCTGCCGGCCGCGCGCCTGGCGGGGCAGCTCGAGGGGAGGCTGGGCGCCCGGCCGGTCCTGACGGCCCATCTGACAGTCCAGGACCTGGCTCTGGGGCCGATCATTCGTCGGAGCGTACCGGGCCAGACGGTGCCCCTCGACGGTCAGCTGTCGCTCACGGCCGCGGCCACGATCCCAACCGACCGCCCTTCAGCCACGCGGGCCACGCTGGAGCTGTACCCCGTTCGACTCCTGGTCGTCGAGGAGCGCTGGGAGAGCCCCGACCCCGTTCTCCTCCGCTGGGAAGGCGGTGCAGTCCACGTGGACCGCCTGCGTCTCACCAGTCGGCTGGGAACCCTCGCCGTGTCCGGAAGCGCCGACCCCGCCGGAAAGCTGAGCCTCGCGCTTCGCGGCGCGTTCCCCCTGGGAATCCTGCCCGCCCTCTTGCCCCAGGTCCATGAGGCCGGGGGGACCCTGGAGGCGACGCTGGATGCGACCGGGATGACCGCCGCTCCCCAGCTGAGCGGGGAGGCAACCGTCCGCCAGGGACGCATCCAGATCCAGGGCTATCCGGATGCGCTCCGCGAGGTCCAGGCGCGATTCCTCCTCTCCTCCACCGGCATCCGCCTCGTCGAGGCGACCGGCGCGCTGGGTCGAGGGCGCCTCCAGGCCAGCGGGGAGGCGACACTCCAGGGCTGGCAGGTCCGCTTTTATCGGCTTTCCGTCGCCGGGCGGAACATCTCGCTGCCGCCGACCGACCAGCTCGAGACGACGTGGGACGTTGATTTGGAGCTGGCCGGACTCGGCCCGCGTGCACAGCTCAGCGGGACGGCGCATCTCGTCCGGGGACGCTATGCAGGCCAGCTCTCCCTGCGCTCCCTGCTGTTTGGAAAGGAGAAGGCGCAGTCCGGCGGGGCGGCGTTCGCCCTCCCGATCAAGATCCTCCTGCAGCTCGACAACAACCTGATGCTGGAGACCGAGCTGGCCCGCATGCGCGTGGGAGGCACCCTCAGCGTCGAGGGGACCACGGCCTCGCCGGCCCTGTTCGGCAGCCTGGAGGTCCGCGAGGGAAGCATCCTCTTTCGCAAGCACCAATTCACGGTGACGTCGGCCTCGGCCCAGTTCAGCGATCCGCGCCGGGTCGACCCCACCCTGAACGTCCAGGCCACGACCCAGATACAAGACTACCAAGTGACCATGAGTCTCAGCGGGCGGGCCGATAATCTGACCGTCCACCTTTCTTCTTCCCCGCCGCTGTCCCAGGAGGATTTGCTGACCCTGGTGACATTCGGGGTGACGCGGGAAGAGTTCGGCCGGTCGGCGGCGGGCATCGTCGCCGGCGAGGCCGCACAGCTCCTGGTCCAGGAGTTCCTGGGCCTCAATACCACGAGCGCCGGCCTGGATGTCTTCGAGGTCGAGAGCACCGCGTCCGGCGGACACACCTTGCGTGTGGGAAAGACCGTCGCCAAGGGAACGCTGCTCATTTTCGAACAGCCCCTGAGCGGGACCGGGACCCAGAAGCTGCGGGTCGAGTACCAGGTGCTGGGTCCGCTCCTCATCACCGGAGAGCAGAGTTTTCAGGGGGGGTACGGGGCGGATCTCCTGCTCCGCCTCAGTTTTCGATAATGAGACGTTCGAGCCCCCGCCATCCTCTGTTCGTTACTGGGCCTCTGGCTCGTCGGTGCGGCCGGCGCGGCCGGGGGCCAGGAATCCCCCGTCCCAATCGTCACGGGGATCCAGCTGGTCGCCCCGTACCGCATCCCCGAGTCACTGGTGCGTGAGGCCATCGGATCGCTGGCCAGCCGGCCCCGCTCCCGCTCCGCCATCCGCGAAAGTCTGGATCGCCTCTGGGCGCTGGGCCTTTTCGCGGAGGTATGGGTGGACGAGGCGATCCAGGGAGACGGGGTCCGGCTTGACTTCCACCTTCTCCGCCGTCCCTTCGTCCAGAGCCTGGTGTGGACGGGAGAGGCGGGGCTGAGCGACGCCGAGGCGGCAGATGCCGCCGGGCTCGAGCTAGGCGGCGACGCCGTCCCCTCCCGCCTGGACGAGGCCCGGCAGCGGCTTCTGGAATGGTACCGCACTCAGGGGTTCTTTGCGGCCGATGTGCGCTTCGAGGTCTCCGCGGATTCCGACACCAATGGTCGGGATATCACCATGATCCTCCGAGCGGGCGAGCAGGCGCGGGTGGGATCGGTGCGAATCCAGGGGGGCGACGGAATCCCGACCACGGAGCTGGCGAAAAGCTTCGGCATGACCCGCGGAGACCGCTACACCGAGGCCGCGGCCAAGAAAGGGCTTCAAGCCGTTGAGGAGCGGCTGCAGGAGGCGGACTACTTCGAATCCCGGGTCACGATGAAACCGGTCGAGTGGGACCGCCAGACCAACCGGACCAGCCTGGAGCTGGAGGTGGCCGCAGGCCCCAAGTTCCGCGTCGAGTTCAGCGGAAACCGCCATCTCGCCGCCTCGGCGCTTCGAAAGCGCCTGACCTTTTCTTCCCTCGGCATCGTCGACGAGGGGGAGATTCGTACCAGCGCGCGCACCTTGGAGGCGGCCTATCAGGAAGAGGGCTATCATTTTGTCCAGGTCACGGGCAGCCTCCGCCGCGAGGGAGAGGCTGGCGTGATCAGGTTCCAGATCACCGAAGGACCGCGCGTGAAGGTCGAGTCGGTCGCCGTCCGGGGCAACCGGGCCTTTCCCGCCGGCCGCCTGCAAGCGCTCATAGGGACGCAGCCCTCCGGACTCATCGGCTCGGGCTACTTCCGGCAGGATGTCCTCGAGCAGGACATGCAGCTTCTGGTCGCGTTCTACCGCTCCCAGGGATTCTCCCGCGCCGCGGCGGGACCGCCCGAGGTGCAGTTTACATCCCGCGATACCCGCGCCCGCGTCGTCATTCCCATCGCGGAGGGCCCGCGCCTCGTCGTGGGAAACATCCGCATCCAGAGCGGGACTCGGATCCCTGCCGAGGCCCTCCGGATCGCCCTTGCCCTCACGCCCGGATCGCCGTGGGATCCGGCCAAGGCCGAGCAGGGCCGCCGGGAGGTGGAGCACCGCTACGCCACGCAGGGCTACCTGGCCGCCGGCGTGGCCCTGGAGACGAGCCGGCGGGACGGACGTGTCGATGTTCTCCTGCGCGTTCAGGAGGGGCCGCAGACGCGGATCGGCCGCATCCTCATCAGCGGCCTGGTCCTGACCCAGGAACCGATCGTGCGCCGCGAGCTCCCCTTTGGCCCGGGCGACCCCTTCGACCCCGCCAAGCTGCTGGAGGCGGAGCGGCGCCTGTCGAGCCTGGGGATCTTCGATCGGGTCCGGGTCGGACCGCTCCAGCCTCCGCCGGCTCCATTCGCCGATGTGGACATCACCGTCCTGGAGGGCAAGCCATGGCGGGCGCAGTTCGGCCTCGGCTACAGCACCGAGGAGGGCGCGCGGGGCTCGGCGCAGGTGGGGCACAACAACCTGTTCGGAACGGATCGGAGCCTCCGCCTCGAGGAAAAGGTGAGTCAGATGCTGGAGCAAACCAGCCTCACCTATGTCGAGCCCCGGCTGCTGGGAACGGACTGGAAAGGCGAGGCCACCGCCTCGCGGGAACGGCAGAAGGAGATCGGCTATCGGCTCGAGCAGGCCGGGGAGACGCTGGGGATTCGGCGCGATCTCTTCCCGGAGAGCATCTCAGGACTGAGCACCGCGCTGCGCTACCGATTGGACCAGGTCCGGCGGTTTGATGTGGACACCTCCCTGGCCGCTGCCGATGTGGTGGCGGGCAGTCAGCTGGTGGCCAGCCTCACCCCCTCGCTGGTCCTGGACCGGCGGGACAGTCCCATCAACCCCACCCGGGGGAGTCTCAACCTGCTGTCGCTGGAAGGAGGCGGCAACCCGCTGGGCAGCGAGGTGAATTTCCTCAAGTCCGTCATGGAGACCCACTGGTTCCTGGACCCGCTTCCCCCCACCGTGCTGGCCCTGTCGGGCCGGCTGGGGCTGGCGACCCCGCTGGGAAACACTCCGGACCTAGCCGTCGAAGATCGGTTCCTTGCCGGCGGCAGCACCACGATCCGCGGCTACCGGTTGAACAGGGTGGGCCCCCACGATTCCTCTGGCAACCCGACGGGTGGCGACGCGCTGGTGCTGCTCAACGCCGAGTGGCGATTCCCCATCTGGCGCTTTCTGGGCGGGGCCCTGTTCGTGGATTCGGGAGCGGTCACGCCGAGTGTCGGCGATCTGGGGCAGGCCGCCTTCAAGACGGGGGTCGGCGCGGGCCTGCGACTGGCCACGCCCGTCGGGCCCGTGCGATTCGACGCGGGGTACGGTTTGAACCGCATCCCCGGTGAGGATCAATGGCAACTCTACTTCAGCGTCGGCTATCCGTTCTGAGAGGCCTCGGGCTGGCGCTCACGCTCGTCGGCCTGTGTCTCCCGGCGGCGCGCGCTGCGGACACCGACTTTATGGATGCGGTGGTGGCCGAGCTGGACGGTGCGGCCGTCACCGCCAGCGACATCGCCCTGGCCAGGGCGCTCGGCCTGTTCGACCTCCGTCCGTCCTCCGCACCCATCGACGCCGCCGAGGCAAATCGGTATCTGGATGCCCGGCTGGTCGAGGGGGAGGCCGTGCGCCTGGGCATCCAGGGATCGCCCGATGAGATGGCGGCAGCCTGGAAGGCCGCCGCCGCGCGGGTGGGCGGAATGGCCGCGCTGACCGCCTGGCTCGACCGGAACGGCATCGATGCCGCCTGGGCTCGCCGCCTGATCGCCGAGGACCTGCGCCGCGAGCGCTACATCGAGCTCCGCTTCCGGACCTTCGCCTTCGTGTCCGAGGCGGATGTGGACGCGGCCCTCGGATCCGGCCCGCACGCCCCCGAGGAGCGGCTGCGCACCCGCCGGAAACTCACCGATGAGGCGATGCAGCGCAGCCTCTCGCAGTGGCTGAGCGCGGCCCGCCGCGAGGCCCGGATCCGTCTCGTCCCTCAGGCGATCCCCTCGCCGCTTCCCTTCCCCATGCCCGGCGGCCCGGCAACCCCATCGGCACACGATTAGCACAATGCTCAAATGCCCGCTTTCGCCCAGACTGATCAAAAAGGCCCAGATGTCCCTCGACCTGGCTCGGGACCATGAGCCTGTCGAATGGCAAGGCGCCGTCACCCATCCCTCGGGATGGGTACCCGCCGCGGGGTACCCACCGGAGGTGGGTCGGAGGCGTACTTACCTGAACGTCGCAGCGCCGCGGGAGCGCGGGGGGTACCCGTCCGAAGGATGGGCACCCATCAGATGGGCACCCATCAGATGGGCACCCATCAGATGGGTACCCGGCAGACGGGCCTTTTTCAGCAGCCTGCTAGGCCTGCAGGCCGTACCGCGAGAGCGCGGCCCCGACGATCTCGCAGATCGTCTCGGGGTGGGTGCGGCCCGAGGCGCGGGCCCCGCGGATGAAATCGGCCGTCGTGTGCAGGTACGGGTTCGGATTGGCCTCGATCAGATAGACCTTGTGGTCCTCGGTGATGCGGAAGTCGAAGCGGGCATAGTCCCGCAACTGGAGCGCCTGGAAGCTGGTGACGGCGGCGTTCTGCGCCGCCTCCACGATATCGGCGGGCAGATCCTCGGGGATCCGGTACTTGCTCCCCCGATAGGCGCGCGTCCCCTCATACCACTTCACCTCGGTCCCGGCGATCCGGGGGGTGCCTTCGGGGAGGTGGGACAGATCCAGCTCGACCAGGGGAAAAGCTTTGGCGTCGGCGTTGCCCAGGACCCCGATGTAAACTTCCCGCCCATCGATGTACTGCTCGATCAGCACCGGATTGTCGAAATCGGCGTGCAGCTGATCGATCCGCTCCATGAGAATCCTTGATGCTCTCCACCAGCGCGCTGAAGCCGATCCCGATTGAGCCGTCCTCCCGCCCCGGCTTGACGATCACCGGAAAGTCGATGTCGTGCGCCCAGTCCAGCCGGCCCCGGAAGACGGTGACGAACTTCGGCGTCAGGATGCCGTGGAACTGCAGGACCTTCTTGGTCAGGGCCTTGTCCATGGCCAGGGACAGGCCGCGCGGTCCCGACCCCGTGTACCGCAGCCCCAGCAACTCGTAGTAGGCGGCCACGTACGGTTCCTTGGTGTCGTCGTCCCCGAAGGATTCCACCAGGTTGAACAGGATGTCCGCCTGCACGTCCCGCATCCGGGCGAGACAGTCCTTGGTTCCGTCCACGACTACCGAGAACACCTCGTGGCCGGCGCGCTCCAGGACCTCGCGAATCTGCTGGACATCCGTCCGCCGGCGCCGCCGCCGCCCGGTCGCCTCGGCGGCGGGAGCCTCTTCAGGGGTGTGGGCGATCCCGATTCGCAGCGTCGCCATGACTCTCCTCTCCCGCGGGGCGGGGGGAAGGTTTCGGAGGCCGGCGCATGGGCGTCCGGGCCCGCGGGACGAAGCTCCCCCGCGTCAGGTAATTCATGGTCAGGGTCGTGGTGTACGCGGTCAATTCCAGGAGGACGGTGCACTCTCTGCGGATCTCCACGTGCAGCTGCATCCGCTCCGCCGCCTGCTCGATGCTGTCCACAAGGGCCCGGACCGCGCTCCGGCGGACGCCGGTCCAGTACTCCACCTTGCCGATGAGCTCCATCCGGTAATCCCGGACCATCTCCCAGGCGGGGCGGATGCCGCGCTTCCGGCGGCCCTTTCGAATGAAGAAATCCGGCAGGTCGTTCTCCAGGGCCACGTCCACCGGGGTCACCTCCCCCTGGTTGGCCCGGAAGAACTCCTCCACGGTCATGTCCATCTCCGCCACCGTGATGTCGGTGGAGGCGAGCCGGACCGGCGGCTCCTGGTCGGCCACCGCCCGGGCGATCCGGTGCACGTAGCGCAGCTTGCGCAGCGCCGGCCAGCCCCGGTAGCGCACGCGCCAGCGCGAACCGGGTGTGAGCCAGACGGCGAACGTCTCGGCGAAGTCGTCGTCCGGATGCTTCTGGGCATACCACCCCTCGATATGCCGGACGAAGTTCCGATCGAAGGGGACGGGCCGATAGCGGTCGCGGTAGGGGCGGTTGAAGGGGCCGAACAGCTCGCGCCATTCCGGCGTCTCGTAGATCTTGTAGGCGTAATTGAAGGCGTGGCCGGCCTCGTGGCGCAGGTACATGCGGATCTCCCGCTCATCCTCGAGGTCGTCGATCTCCTTCTCCAGGCGGGCCAGATCGGCGTCTGCCAAGTAGAACGGGATCCCGATGATCGGCTCCCCTGACGGACAGCCCCACTCGTCCGTCAGGTAGCACGGCGGCCGAAAATGCTTGAGGCCCTTCCGCTCGATCTCGCGGTAGAGCTTCTGCACGTACCGCTCGACTGGCGACCCTTCAAGCTTGAGTCCGAGCTGGCTGATACGCTGGGAGAGGAGAGGCCGCAGGCTTGGCAAGGTGCTCTCAAATGTCCGCATCATCTCTATAATGCCATGCCCGCGCCGTCATTTCAATGCCTGCATCCATTTGTTCCGATCACGACCCGGGGGTCGCGACGATTCGGCCGAAAAGCCGGCTCTTGCACCTGCGCGGGCCTGGTCTTTCGTCGCAGCGGAGCTGCCAGGACTCGGCCCTTCTTGGTGCGATCCATGTCCGGTGCCGGGTACCGAGTCGTGCGTCTCCGCATCGTTAGGTTTCGAAACATGTCGCGATGCATCCTCTGCGGTCGGATTTGAGTGTTTTCCGAAATAGCTGTGCTCACAATAAGTTGCCGCGCTTGCAAAAGGGAATAAGCGATATATATTAGTAGGTGAGAGGGGAGTAGATCTTTCCTCACTGGTCTGGTGGGTTCGTCAGCACGACCGTCATTGAAGCTGCGGTCCGGCTCACCAGACGCGGGGCGGAAGGCCCCAAGATCGAGACCTCTTGCGTGGAGTGGCACGCAAGAGGTTTTTTTTATCCCCCGATGCCATGACGACCTCCGGCAGGCCCACGGGAGACTCGCAGCCCCACGCCGCTACCCCACGCGGAGAGGAGGGAAAGATGCCCGTCCTTGACAGTGTGGGAGAGATTTCCGGCCGCTTGCAGGGCAATGCCTGCAGCCATACCAGGGGCCAGATCGAGGCTGAGATCAGCAAGGCCATTATCCGATTTGACTGCCAGCACCTGGGACGGGGCCCGGCGGACGTCCGGACGCGGATCGTGCAGGACATGATCATCGTCCGCTCCATCGACGTCCTGACCCCCTCCGAGCACGCCCTGATCAAGGTGGGGAGCGTGGAGCTGGTGAAGCAGGTGCGGTCGAAGCTCTACGAGAGTCACCGGGAGGAGCTGATCCGAACTCTCCGCAACCTGACCGGATGCGAGATCATCAGCATGCACCGCGACCTCAGCACGCGGACGGGGGAGCGGTTGATTGTGTTCGTCACGCGTGAGAATGTGGAGGCGCTATTCCGGTGAGAGGCGAACGACCCACGGGCGATCTTCTTTCCTGGCCGTTTCCGCTTGACAGGAAGGCAGGTCTGCCTGATTCTTAAGTTGAGTGGGCTAGCTAGCTGGCTACCAAAGACCGGCGGACGAGACGAAGGGTAGCCCTCGCGGGGCGACCAGCAGTAGCGTAGGCCGGCACGGGGATATGAAGGAATCCCTGTGCCGGCCTATGTTTTTTCTCGGGCCCGCATGTTTCGGCAAGGTGGAGGCGACCCAGGTACACTACGGCTCGAATCCGGACGGGGACGGAAGGGCGGAGAGGACAAGCATCGACTTTTCCCGGGGAGCGAAACAGGAGCGAACTGGAGCATCACGGGGATCCGCGTTTCAGCACGAGACCTGGAAAGGGGGTGGCAGAGATGCCCGCTCTTGGCAGCGTGGGAGAGGTGACCGGTCGAGTGAAAGGCGCCGTGTCTTCCCGAACGAAGGGGCAGATCGAGGCCGAGGTCAGCAAGGCGATCATCCGGTTTGACCGCGAGCACTGGGGACGGGGCCCGGCGGACGTTCGGACGCGGATCGTGCAGGACATGGTCATCGTCCGCTCCATCGACGTCCTGACCCCCTCCGAGCACACGCTGGTCAAGACCGGGAGCGTGGATCTGGTGAAACAGGTCCGATCTAAACTGTACGAGAGCCACCAAGCGGAGCTTTACCGGATGCTTCGCGGGCTGACCGGCTGCGAGGTCATCAGCATGCATAGCGACCTCAGCACGCGGACCGGGGAGCGCTTCATCGTGTTCATCCTGGGCGAGAATCTGGAGCAGCGCATGTAGCGGCGCGCGAGCAGCGACACGGTCCGGACGACACGGCGGACGAGACGAAGGGTAACCCCGGCGGGCGACCAGCAGTAGCGTAGGCCGGCAGAGGGATCACACTGGGATTCCTGTGCCGGCCTTTCGTTTCTTGGGATCCACAGACGCGGGGGCAATGGTGATGGGAATCTGATCCGAGGAGGTGAGACGTGGACGCGCACTGGTTGTGGCTGGTGTTCGGCGTCGTTGTGCTGGCCATGCTGACGTTCGACATCGTGGTGTTCTGCCGAAGACCGCGCGTCCTGCCCCTCCGCCAGGCATTTCTCTGGAGCATGGCCTGGGTCTCCTTGGCCCTCATCTTCGCCGGGTCCGTATACGTCGTGGAGGGGCCCAATAAGGGACTGGAGTTCGTCACCGGCTACCTGATCGAGTGGTCCCTGAGCATGGACAATCTGTTCGTGTTCCTGGTGATCTTCACCTATTTTGCCGTTCCCCAGATGTACATGCACCGCGTACTCTTCTGGGGGATCATGCTGGCGGTGATCCTGCGGGGGTGCTTCATCGCCGCCGGGCTGACGCTCCTCGCCTACTTCCACTGGATCATGTACGTCTTCGGGGCTTTCCTGATCTTCACAGGCCTCAAGCTCTTGCGGCAGGGGGACGAGCACGTGGAGCCGGCGAGGAATCCGGTCCTCCGTCTGTTTCGCCGGTTCTTTGCGGTGACGCCCGACTATCACCAGCAGAATTTCTTCGTCAAGCTCAACGGGCACTGGCTGGCGACCCCCCTGACCCCGGTGTTCATCGTGATCGGCACCACGGATATCATGTTCGCGGTGGACTCCATCCCGGCCATCTTCGCCATCACGCGGGACCCGTTCATTGTGTACACCTCCAACGTGTTTGCCGTCCTCGGCCTGCGGGGGCTGTTCTTCCTGCTGTCGGGGATCATGGGGCTCTTCCGCTTCTTCAAATACGGCCTTTCGGTCGTGTTGATGTTCGTCGGCGTCAAGATGCTGGTGGCGGACTACTATCACATCACCTCCGGGGTGTCCCTGGCGGCCGTTGTTTCGATTCTGGGCGCGTCGATCCTGATCTCCATCATCTTTCCCGAGCGTCCGGAGCCGGCACCTGCGCCCCTCGCCTGCTCGGAGGCCGATGCTTCCGTCGAAGAGACGGGCGAGGGTCGCGGCTGGACCGAGGCGAAGGACCGGGGTGCGGTCGGCGCGCGATCGCACACGGCCCGATGAGGTGGGCGGAATGACGAGCTATCGACGCGGGAGAAACATCAGGCCAAAGGAAGGAGACGGTCATGCGTATCGTGCTGGGTGTTGACGGATCGGAGGGGGCGCGCTGGGCGACGGAGGTCATCCTCGCGCTGCCTCTCCCGCCGCCGGTGGATGTGACTGCCGTCTCGGTGATCGATGTCCCGGAGCCGCCCTTCACTTCCCTGACGGGGCCGGCCCGCAAGGCTTATGCCGGGGCCGTTGCAACGATGCGGCGCGAGGCGGCGGAGGCGGCGGCGGCGGCGCTGGGAAAGACCAGGGATCATTTGCACGGGCGTGTCTCCAGCCTCACGACCCAGGTCAAGACAGGCCGCCCCGCAACCGTCCTCTGCGATACGGCCAAGACGCTGGCAGCCGACCTCTTGGTGGTGGGCTCGCGCGGGTTGGGCCCGGTAAAGGGGATGCTGCTGGGCAGCGTCTCGCACGAGGCTGTTCGCTCTGCCCCCTGCTCCGTCCTGGTGGCCCGCGGCCCGGTGATCGATGTGCAGCGGGTGCTGCTGGGCGTGGACGGCTCCGTCCACAGCGAGGCGGGGGCGAAGTTCCTGGCGGGCCTGTCTTTTTCCCCGCAGGCCACCATTCATCTCTGCGCGGTGGCGGAGCAGCCCATCTTTGGCCCCGGGCACACGCCGAAGACCCCGGAGGAACTGGCAGAAGCGCTGCGGACGATCGAGAAGGTGGCACGGGCGGGGGCTGAGCGGGTGCTGGCGGACACGCAGGCGCTGCTGGGCACCAATGGTTGCAGCATCGTCCCTTCTCTGCGCTCCGGCCACCCGGTGGATCACCTGCTGGCGGCCATCCGGGAGTCCCGCCCTGATATCGCCGTCGTCGGCGCCAAGGGGCGCACGGCCGGAAAGGAGCATCCGTTGGGGAGTGTGACGCTCATGGTCCTCAAGTACGCCTCGTGCTCCGTGCTTGTGGTCCGATCGTAAGGGCGGCCATCGCCAATGCAGCGCCGTACTCCCGCGGGCTGTCGCAGAGCCTTAAGGGGCCAGGAGGACACGTGGGATCTGAAAGGAGAGCACGATGATGTTCGTCACGCGCGCCGAAAAGGAAAGGCCGCCTGCCAGCTTTCAGCTCGGCTGGTTTCGATGCGAGGCCTGCAACAAGGTGAAGCCATTGTCGCAGCGACAATGGCGCTCGCCCTTCGAGCGGGGGTTCGGCGTGTGCCGCGGGTGCTACGAGACCTGGGAGCGGCTCGGCCGCCGCTGTCCACGCTGCTGGAGGCAAGTCGGCCGCGACGAGGCACTGGCCTTCCATATCGATCGGAGCACGTTCGGCCACTTCCTGTGCGGCGGCGCCCTGCTCGCCTGACGACGAGGAGGCCTTTCTGGTCCGGCCGGCAGCACCGGGATCTCCTGGCGGCATGCCGCTGCGGAATACGCCGGGCGGCCCGGACGACCAGCCTCTGGGACGCTGAACGGCAATACAATTACGGCGCGGGGAGGATCTGGCTGCGGTCGAGCTCTTCCACCCGGGGGAGGAGCGCCTGCCGTGCGAGGGCAAGGTCTTCTTCCAGGTCGATCCGGATCCAGGGCAGGTCCCCCACCTCGACGACCCCGATGGGAACCTCCGCGGCCAGCTCGCGGAAGGCACTTTCGTATTCGTATTCCAGCGCGTCCTTGCCGGTCCTGACAAGCTCCTCGAGAATACCCCGGAGAACCAGGGCGGCATCGGCAGAAAGGCGCAGGAAGCCGACGGCCTCGCCTCGAATCCGCGGATCGTCGCGGGCCTCCCGGCTGACCTCGACCACCCATTCATCCTCGCAGATCACCTTCGGCGCCTCGCCCGCGTCCCGGAATCCCTCGTCCACGGCAATGGCATTCGGATCGGCGGAGGCCAGCAGGCGCGCCAGCAGCTCCTGGGGACAGAACACATCGCCGTCCATGAGGAGGATATCGTCGTCCAGCTCCTCTCGGGCCGTCCACAGCGAAAGGATGTTGCCGCGGCCGGGCGGGGTATTCTCGATCAACCGCACCACCACATCGGCGGGACCGCCGGCGGTCTCGGCCGCGATCTTCTCCTTCGGGTGGCCCACGATCAGAACGGCTTCCGGTATCCCCAAGGCCCGCAAGGCCTCGATATGACGGCGCAGGAGGGACTGTGCCCCGATCTGCAGGAGGCACTTGGGGGTCCCCCCCGTCTCCGGTTTGAGCCGTCCACCGACGCCGGCGGCCAGGATGATGGCGCGCATGGGAGGACTCCGCGATCCGAATGGGGGAGAAGACAAGAAAGCAGGACCGATGCTAAGCGAGCACAAACCGGGGTGTCAAGCCCATTTCGGACTGTTTCGGCCGGAACCGATCTTTCCTGCCCCCGGCCGATGTGGTACAGTACCGCCACCATCGGCGGCGGCGCCGGCGAGGGCCCGCCCAGCCCTGGCGGTGCACAGCGGGAGATCAGCATGGCCTATTCCGACCTGCGGGAATTCATTGCCGCCCTGGAGCGGGCCGGCGAGCTTCGCCGCATCACGGCGGAGGTCAACCCGGTCCTCGAGATCACCGAGATCACCGATCGCGTGAGCAAGCAGGGCGGCCCCGCTCTGCTGTTCGAGCGCGTCCAAGGATCCCGCATGCCCCTGCTGATCAATGCTTTCGGCAGCCCGGCGCGGATGCGGCTGGCTCTGGATGTCCCATCCCTGGACACTCTGGCGGCCGAACTCCAGGAAGTCCTGGATCTCAAGGCTCCGCAGGGACTCCTGGACAAGCTGCGCATGCTCCCCAGGCTGCACGAGCTGACCAGCGCCTTCCCCAAGGTGGTCAAGGACGGCCCCTGCAAGGAGGTCGTCGTGCGGGACGCGCCGTCGCTGGCAGGGCTCCCCATCCTGCAGTGCTGGCCGCAGGACGCCGGCCGCTACATCACCTTCCCGCTGGTCTTCACCAAGGATCCGGAGACGGGCGTTCGCAACTGCGGCGCGTACCGGATGCAGCTCTTCGACGAGCGAACCACCGGCATGCACTGGCATGTGCAGAAGGGGGCCGCGGTCCACTACCGCAAGGCCAAACGCCGGGGCCAGCGGATCGAGGTGGGGGTTGCCATTGGTGCGGATCCTGCCGTCTGCTTCGCCGCAACCCTCCCCCTGCCCGAGGGGGTTGACGAGATGCTGGTGGCCGGGTTCATCCGGAAGAAATCCGTCGAAATGATCAGATGCGAAACCGTGGACGTCGAGGTGCCGGCCCAGGCCGAGATCGTCCTGGAAGGCTACGTGGATACGGAGGAGCTGCGCACCGAAGGCCCCTTCGGCGATCATACCGGGTATTATTCGCTGGCCGACGAGTATCCGGTTTTCCATCTGACCTGCCTCACCCACCGTCGCGATCCCATCTACCACACCACCGTGGTGGGGCGGCCGCCCATGGAGGATTGCCACATGGCCGCCGCCATCGAGCTCCTCTTCCTTCCCGTCCTGCGCAAGCAGCTGCCCGAGATTGTGGACCTCCACCTGCCCTTCGAGGGGGTCTTCCATAACCTGGTGCTCGTCAGCATCGACAAGCAGTATCCCGGCCATGCCCGCAAGGTCATGCACGCTCTGTGGGGCCTGGGTCAGGCCATGGTCAGTAAGGTGATCGTCGTGGTGGATCGAGACGTGGATGTGCGCGACTACTCCGAGGTGACCTGGAAGGCCCTGAACCACATCGACCCGCAGCGGGACATCGAGTTCGTCCTGGGGCCCGTCGAGACCCTGGATCACGCCAGCCGGCTGCCGAAGTTCGGCTCCAAGATGGGGGTGGATGCCACCCGCAAGTGGCCGGAGGAAGGTTTCACCCGTCCCTGGCCGGACGAGATCGTGATGGACGAGGCGACGCGGCGGCTGGTGGACGGCCGCTGGAAGGACTACGGATTGGGGTGACCCGATAGTTTCTTGCGGCGCCGCCCCCCGGGGAGTGCCCGCCTGCCCGCTCCCCGTCACCCCTTCGGCGACTTGAGCACTTCCGGATTCACCGGGTACTTGGGCCGCTCCCCGCGCAGCACGCGCAGCACATCCTCCGCCGCGCTCTGGGCCATCCGCATCATGGCCTCTTCCGTGACGCCGGCCATGTGGGGGGTGAGGATGATGTTCGGCAACCCGGCCAGCGGGTGGCCCGCCTTGAGCGGCTCATCCACCACCACGTCGAGGCCGGCCCCGCCCAGCTTCCCCGCCCGGACAGCCTCACCGACCGCCGCCTCGTCGACGATCCCTCCCCGTGCGGTATTGACCAGGATCGCGGTCGGCTTCATGCGCCCCAGGGCTGCGGTGCCGATCAGGTTCCGCGTCTCCTTTGTCAGCGGCACGTGGATCGAGAGGAAGTCGGCCTGAGCCAGGAGGGGGTCGAGATCCGTCACTCGCTCAATCTCTTCCGGCCATGGCTCCTTGTAGGGGTCATATCCGATCACGCGCATTTCCAGAGCGCTGCTCGTCATGCGCGCCAGGCGCAGCCCCGCGGCCCCCAAGCCGACGATGCCCATGACCTTGCCGGACAGCTCCAGCCCCTGGTAGCTCTTCTGGGGGCGCAGCGCCTTCAGGGTCAGGTCCCGCTGGCACTCGCCGATGCGCCGGGCCACCGCCAGCATCATGGTCAGGGCGTGCTCGGCGACCGAGATCGAGTTGGCGGTGGGGGTGTTCGTCACAACCACGCCGCAGGCCGTCGCCGCGGCGACCTCGACATTATCGTACCCCACCCCGTGCTTGGCGATGATCTTGAGCTGGGGTGCCCCCCGGATGATCGCGCCCGGCATCGGCGCCACGCGGACGATGACTCCCTGCACCGACTCCAGTGCCTTCTCCAGCGGCTCCTTGTCCTTCCCGCCCCACGCCACGGCCTCGGTCTCGTTTGCCAACAAGCCCCACCCCGCCTGATGAATAGGCTCGGTCACCAGCACCTTCGGTTTCATTGCTTGCCTCATCCTCCGTCCACGCCCGACCGGTTCACAGCTCGACGGCACCCGGGGCCCCCGGCGTGCGGCCGCAATCCCGGATGTCGAAAGGAATCTCCCCGCGAGAGTCCCCGCTCGCAAAGATGCCGCTTCCGGGCGCGGCCGCCCGGGCCTTAGCCGATCCTACCGCCGCGTCCCCAGCGGGACCCGCACCCATCCGCGCCCCCCTTGAATACACGGGCTCCGCCGTCCAGGCAAGCCCAATAGAGCGAGGAATCGGAAAGGACAGGAAGGGCGCACCTTCCCGCCGCCGGTCTCGGCTGACTGGCCGCTGCCGTCTAGGGTCGCGGAGCCTTCCCGGGCGGCGCCTCCGCCCCCCACTGGTGAGCCGCCATGTCCACGCGGCCATCCGGTAGGAAACGGACACCCTCGCGGGCAAGTAGCCGGCGCTGGCGGTCCGGATCCCCGACGCAGTAGTTGGGGCTCAGGGAGCCGCCCTGCTGCACCACCCGGTGGCAGGGCACCCGTCCCCCGTGGGGATTCCCATGCATCGCCCAGCCCACCACGCGGGCCGATCGCGGCGCGCCGAGCATCTTGGCGACCTGCCCGTACGTCACGACCCGCCCTCGCGGGACGCGGGCCACCAGGGCGTAGACCCGATCGAAAAACCCTGGCGAAGCAGGCCGCCGGCCTCCCCATCTCGACCCGCCCACGGCGCTCCGGCGCGGGCCCGCCATGCTGTGCCCCTCCCGGGAAGCGACCACCGGACCCTCTACCTGGCCAGCACGTCCGCCAGCTCGAGCAGTGGGAGATCGAGGGGCTTCTGCTTTCCGACCACCTCGGCCAGCGGCGTGGTCGCCACCTCCCCTTTGATCACACCGACCAGGACGCCGTGCTCTCCGCGGGCCAGCGCGTCGGTCGCGCCGCACCCCAGCCGGGTTGCCAGGATCCGATCGAACGCGCCCGGATTTCCGCCGCGCTGGACGTGCCCGAGGATCGTGACCCGCAGATCGAACCCCAGCTCTTCCCGGCGATCCTTGAAGTAGGCGGCCATAGCCTCTGCGTTGTATTTCGCCCCCTCGGCCACCACCACCAGGGCGTGGGGCTTGCCGCGCTCGTACCCGGCGCGGAGCGCCGCAGCCACGCGATCCGGGTCGGTGTCGATCTCCGGAAGCACGACGGCCTCCGCTCCGCCGGCGATGGCCGCCATCATGGCCAGGTATCCGCAATGCCGCCCCATGACCTCGACCAGGAAGGCCCGCTGGTGGGAGGAGGCGGTCGTCTTCAGTCGATCGATGGCCTCCAGCGCAATGTTCAGGGCGGTGTCCACGCCGAGGGTGACGTCGGATCCGGCAAGGTCGTTGTCGATGGTCGAGGCCACCCCCACCACGGGAAAGTCCATCCGCGACAGGGCGTACGCCCCAGTCTGGGAGCCATTTCCGCCGATCACGACCAGCGCATCCACACCCCGCTCTCTCAGGTGGGCCAGGGCCTTCTCGCGCCCCGCCGACGTCTCGAACTCCAGGCTGCGTGCGCTACCGAGGATCGTGCCCCCCTGCTGCAGAATCCCTCCCACACCGCGGGCCCCCAGGACCTCCATATTCCCGGCAATCAGCCCTGCATAGCCATGTCGGACGCCCAGCACCTCCCATCCGCGGCCGATACCCGTACGCACCACGGCACGGATGGCCCCGTTCATTCCGGGGGCATCTCCGCCGCTCGTCAGGACGGCAATCCGCTTCATGTCACCCTCCGTGATCGGCCAGAAGATGGAGCGAGATGAGCTCGCGCCTGTCTGCGGCTGGTCCGCCGGCCGAAGGCCAAGAGCAGGCCCGGCCGATGGATCCCGGCATCTCGCGGGGAATGTCCTGCGGATCAGGGGAAGCGGCTAAGGACCGGCGAACATGCCGCGCGCCCGACTTCCAAAGGTTCTGTGTGGAAGATCTTACCAAGGGCCTTGCGGGGGCGCAACCCCCCTCGGCCAACCCGATATCGCGTCGCGGCCGGCGAGATAACCGACGCGCACGTCTTGGCTGTCCGGCTGGCATCCGTGGCCCCCCCGGGGGGGAGAGACGGAAGGGCGGGAAAAAGTGCGGGCACCGCCCTTGGAAATCAACTGCGCGGTGCCCGCCGTCATCAACACCGGCCAGGGGATGAAACGCCGCGATCATCCAGCATTCATAGCGCCACCGGCTTGGAGGATGCCTCCGCAGCGATGTCTTCGTGGAGCCAGTGGCCGGTCGCCCGGCCGACGGCCGTGGAAACGAGGGTGGCATGAATGACGTCGGTGAGGTTCGCAGAGCCGAAGGGCTTGTGAAAGGCCCGCGTGGCCCCCGCCTGTATGCCCTTCACCGCCAGGTCAGGGTCATCAACCGGCATCATCATGATGATGGGAACCTGGCGGAGATTCTCCTCGGTCCGCAGGCGGCGGCACACCTCCAGACCGTCCATTCGGGACAGCGCGATGTCCAGAAGGATCAGGTCGGGAATCTCGGCTTTGGCCATCTCGATCCCGGACGGGCCGTCGCTGGCCATGAGGACCTGGAAGTCGTGATCCAGAAGGACCTCGGCAATCGTCGCCAGGAGCAGCGCATCGCTGTTCACACAGAGAATCTTGGGTCGATCGAGGATGGACACGCCTCGCCTCCACTGGCTTTCTTTGGCCAGATAGCCGCACGTCTTGCCCAGATCCGCTCGGGGCGCCTGCGAGCCCTGCTCGCTCGCCGTGCCGTGCGATCCTCCGAAAGGATCAAGGTATGCGCTGGACATGGCCGACCTCCTGCGACGAATCTCGCCAACGTATCTCAGCGGCAGCGGACCCTCTTGCGAGTTTTCAAGATTCCCCTGGCCCCCGGGTTGGTCGATTTCGGCTGTGCAAGAACAGCGTTTGCAGGCCGCTCGCCGCCTCTTCCAGAAGCACAGCAAACCGCGTGCCGAAAGAGATTGTTGTGCCTTCTCAGGCTCCTCACGGCGCTGATCGTGGATAGGGGAAGACGCGAAGCTGAGCCTTTCAGGCTCGGAGACGACCACGCCAGAAATATATACAATGTTAGTATTTTCAAATAGATACAGCGATGCTATCCCGGGGAAGTGGCTCAGCAGAGGACCCGTTCAATCCTGTCCGGCATGGCGCGTCATTCTGAGCCTCTGGAGAGGCTTGGCCATTCCATGATGGCCGGTGTCTCTTACCCGTTGGCAATCAAATACTAACACTCGGTGACAAAAAATGACACCAGACACCAAAGCCCGGCTATCCACTTCCGCACCACCAGCAACGTAGAAGTCCACCGAGATACTGCCCGGAAAAGAACGCGCCCGCCAAGACCGGGAAGACCGAGAGCTTCCACCCTAGTCCCGCCGCAATACGCAATCCGACGATCAGCGGCACGGGGGCGTGAACCGCTACGAACCACGGCAGGCTAAGCTTCCGCAGGCCCGCTCTCCAGAAGCCGAAGGGCAGGTTCAAGATCAGAACGGCAACCGCGACAACTTCAAGGGTCCGCATTTACCGGACCCGCGGCCATTCGGTGTATCCGGCGCCCATGCGCGTTCGACTCCCCCTCCGTATCCGCCTCGTCTCCCGATGCTTCGAAATGTTGCCTGGTCCGCATGGGACATGGCTCCGGCCGCCATTTCTTCCAACATCGAAAAGTATAGACTATTAGCGACCAGAGCGATACGGTTCGGTCACGGCGCTCCCGCGAGTGCGCACGCGGGAGGAAGACGCAAGCGGGATCCATTCGGCAGGCGGGATCCAAATGCACTGTCGCGTGGGCCTGGCACCGGCGGGACGTTCTTCTCGTGTCGGGGATGAGGGACTCGGGATGGGGGCAGAGACCAGGATGCCACACGGTCGATCCGGTCGGCCTCTGCCCCCCTTCCGCCGAGACTCCCTTCAATCTCGGTCGCAAATGCATGGGCTATCGGCGATCCATGCTCTGCCCACAATCCCACATCCCTGCGTAGTCGCTCCGCCGCCCATCCCGATCCCGATACGCCGGGATCGCCGGACTCCGGTATCCCTCCACACGGCCCGGCACATAAACCACCCGCGAAGGAGCGCGATAGATCGTAATCGGAGGAGCAGGGACCACGGGGGGCTGCGTGTAGATCACCGGAGGCGGAGTGTAGACGACCGGAGGCGGGGGACTATAGATCGTAGGAGGCGCCGGGTACGCCGCGACCGGGGCTTGAAGCGCGTTCAAGAGGATGCTGCCGGCTATGAGCACACCCGCTCCGATGACGGCTCCTGCCCATCTGTTGCTGACGGCGTGACTATCGCCGGCCAGTGCCGCAGTGGGGACCATCGCGAGCATCAAGCCAATAACCAGAGTGATCGCCAATATCTTTCGCATCTCACTTCCTCCTTTTTCGGGAAGGTGTCGCTTTCTGTTTTCTTCCAGTGAACAAAATATAAATGAGTGAGTGCTCACTTATTATTACAATTCATGATGCCTCGTTGTTTCATTCGAGCAAACAAGGAATGGATGACATGTATCGCTAATTGTTCGATGTGATACCATATACCATACAGGTGTATAGTTTATAAGGAGACGAATTCCCGTTGGAGGTCGCTGACGGAACTGCCGCCGCGATTATCTCGACTCCTGTTCCCACTTGACACTCGATGCCGCCGAGCGTACCGTTTCCCCGGTCATCCGGAGACAATGCCCGTCGGTCGGAGGAGACTCGAAGGTGGAAGGCCGGCTTCCCGGCCATTCCGCAGGCGGTGCCGGGCAGGAGAATTCTCAGGACGGAGCGCCGAAGGGCCGAAGAGAATCGAGAGAAACCGACTGGAGAGCGCGGCTATGGATCGGACGGTTACCTGTCCACATTGTCAATCGACCCAGGCGATTGACGCCCAAGACGTGGATCGTTCCGATGTTTGGTGCGAGCGGTGCGGATACCTGATCAAGGCGGGGTTCGATGCTGCGGCGCTTTCCCGGGGGGCCAAGATCCTCTGGATCGACGATGACCGCCTCCTGCTCAGCTTCGGGAAGGACACCCTTGAACGGCACGGCTACCGAACCGTCACCGCAACCGACGGCCCTTCTGGAATCGCCGCGGCAAAGAAGGAGGCGCCGGACCTGATCATCGTCGACATCATCCTGCCCAACAATATGGACGGATACGAGGTCTGCCGCCGCCTGCGGACCGAGCCCGCACTGAAGGAAACGCCGATCATCCTCCTCACTGCCCTGGAGAACCCCAAGGCGGGTTTGCCCGGGGGCGGCGTTGGCGCCACCTTCATGATGAGCAAGCCCTCCCGGCCCGAACGCATTCTGGGCCTCATCGAGTCGCTCTTGAGCCGGAAGCCCGACCTGCCGAAGCTGTGAGGGTCAACCGGCAGCGCGACCCGTTCTCCGCCGCAGCCGCCATGCGGCCTTCTGCGGCACCGTCCGCCGTATCCCCTGCCGGTGAATGCGTACCGCCGCATCGCGCGATGGTCCTCGCAGCGCTCCCGACGCTGGTGCAGCGGGCGCGCGTCGGCCCCCCACGCCCATCCCGTGTTCCGATCATCGGCCACCGCCGGGGGTCCGCCGCGGCGGGGCGCAATCGGCGGCGTATCGGCGCCAGGCGCGGCGCGCGGTCTCCAACGTGGCGTGGGAGCACCCCGCCCCCTGAAGCTGGCTCTCCAGGGCGCCGAGACTGGACGGATCCTGCCATTCCGGATCCTGCACCACGGCCCGTGCGAACTCGCCGAAGGCGGTCTCCTCGCCTCGGTACTGCATCAACCACCTGGTGAACGTGGCGCCATCCGTCATGCCGTCCCCGCCGGAAGCAGCGGAAATCCGCCAGCGCGTCCGCCCTTCCCCGAAAGTGACCGGCCGATCCCTCCCCGGACCGCCTCTCCCTATCGCCCGTAGAACAGCCTGGGCGGATGAAGCATGTGCCACACTTCGTCGCAGGCATCCAGCGCTTCTTGGGACAGGCGCATCCCAACCGCCCCCATGTTCTCCTCCAGCTGCTCGACCGAAGTGGCCCCGCAGACGATCGACGTGATCCCCTGCTTGTTCAAAACCCAGGCGAGGGCGAATTGGGCCAGGCTCTTGCCGTGATCGCCGGCGATCCGCTTCAGCCGCTCCACCGCGGCGAAGTCCAGCTCCGTCCAATACTTCTCGTTGTACCGGAATCCCTGGGAGGACAGGCTGAACCGCCGCCCATCGAGAGGGGGTTTCCCCTGCTCGTACTTCCCCGCCAGGAAGCCGGCCGCCAGCGGACTGAACACTGCCACCCCGATCCCCTCTTCGAGACAGAGCGGGAGGAGCTCGTACTCGATATCCCGCGCCAGGAGGTTGAAGGGGGGCTGAAGGATATCCCACCGCGCCAGGTTGTGCTTGTCGCTGATCCAGAGGGCCTTGCAGACCTGGAAGGCCCGGAAGTTGGAGGAGCCCAGGTACCGCACCTTGCCCTGGCGCACGAGATCGTCCATGGCGCGCAGCGTCTCGTCCAGCGGCGTGTCGTAATCGGGCATGTGGGCGTAATAGATGTCGAGGTAGTCCGTCCCCAGCCGCGTGAGGCTTCCCTCGACGGCCTGCATGATGTGCTTCCGGGAAAGCCCCATATCGTTGGGCCCCACCTGGTCGCCCGCAGGCCAAGAGTGGAACGGCCGGGGCCGTGCCAGGTCGAGCGGCCCGGCGACCTTCTGCTCGCCGTATTTCGCCGCCAGGCGGCGCAGATGTCCCGCCTTGGATGCAAGGACGAGCGAGTCCCGCACTCCCCTGATGGCCTTGCCGAGGATCTCCTCCGTCACCCCGTTGGCATACATGTCCGCGGTGTCGATGAACGTGACCCCGCCGTCGAGCGCCCGGCGGATGATCCGCAGGGACGCCGGCTCGTCCACCTGCCGGCCGAACATCATCGTGCCGAGACAAAAGGCCGATACCTTCAGCCCGGTGCGCCCCACCTTCCTGTACTCCATCCGACGCCTCCTCTTCCCCCTCCGATTTTTCCCTGGCCAGTCGGACCTGGACGCTACCAGTCGCGACGGATCGGGTCAAGCCCCTTCCCCTTGCGCCGTCTCGCGGCTTGACAGGTGACAGCGCGGGAGCTAGGCTCCTGCCAGAGCCTCCCGGAGCCACCGCGGTCTTTCGGGAGAGCTCGCCCACCCCGGAACCACCGCGCACGACGGGCCAAGCTGGCCCTTGCCTCTCTTGCGTACACAACCGGCGTCCTCGGGGCATCCGTTCCTCCCGGCTCCCCCACCCCCCGAGACGTGCCTCCCGCCCCCGCCGGGAGCGGCAAACGAAACGGCTGCCCTGTGCTCGGTTGGTGCCGGGAGCAGCGGACAGCTCTGCTTGGGCAGACGGTCCAACGTACGATGGAGCATGCGTCGGCATCCCCGAGGTCGCAGAGCGGTTGCTCGGCCTGAGGCAATCCCGTTCGCTCGCTGGTCGGACGGTTCCGGAAGAGGGGAGGAGCAGGATATGAGTGAGATGGCAGACCGGCGACGCGTGGCGCGGGTCACCGTCCCGCGACACCCCGGCGGCCCGGAGCTGGAGCTCCAGCTGGTGCGGATCCTGGATCTGAGCCCTCTGGGGGCCCGCATCGAGCATCCGGAGCCGATGCGCGAGGGGGTGGTCTGCTATGTGGATCTCCCGCCCGCCTTCGGGCGGATCCGCCTCACCGGCCGGGTGGTGTGGAGCGAGGTCCGCGTCAGCGAGCAGACCGTTGAAGGCGAACGGCGCCGCCACTACCAGAGCGGGATCGAGTTCGTCGCGCTGACCGAGGAACAGCAGATCACCCTGGAGGCCGCACTGGAGATGTTCGCCGTGCGATATCCCGACGACGCACCGCCTGCCGGCAATCCATCGCCGCACGACGTTTCGTGAGGGGCGGCGGGACCCCCTGCGCCTGACGGCTGTCCTCTCCCCGGCCGCTCGCCGTAAGACAAGCGTCATCCCGACTGCCCCAGACCCCCCGCAGGGGACAGAACCTGCGCCATCGCCGCGCTAAACGACGGTGCGTCTGCCCGCCATCGCCTTGACGCCGGCGGCCCCCGCCTGTCGGCCCTGCCTCCGGACCTGCCGCAGGGACACTGCCCCACTCGAGACTACCTCACCGCCAAGCCGCTAAGAATTTCATGGCTGAAATGGGCGGAGCCCCCAAGGACTGGAACTGCATCACGTCCGCTAGCCGGTGCTCCAGTGCCGTGAATCATGCCCACCGGGATCTCTCCAATATCGAGCCTTGGCGTCATGGCGGTTGTAGAGTCCTTTCGGTCCACGCTCTATTGACAGGCCCCTAGCCGTCCGTCAGCGTCCGATCAGCTCGGCATGGGGGGAGACCGTCACGGAGCTCGGCAGGTCCCGCGCTCTGGCGGTCCGGAGAGGCGGAGACGGTGCACCCGCCGAGTTTCCTGCTTTCGCGTCGACGGGGAGAGAGACAGGCAACCACCCGGCCTTGGGGGCAGGGCCGTTCGAAGGACCGGAGGGACGGTGATGGGGCAGCCGAAAGTCTTCTCCATGTGCGTGCGATGCCGGGATGACGACGGAAAACACGATGTCCCCGCCACCCACCGACTCCAGGTGCAGGAAGTGGGGACGGCGTTGCCCCGTGAGGTGTGGGGATGCAAGGCCCACGTCGCCAAGGCCTACGCCCAGATCATTGCGACGCGCCGGCCGCTCGACGCCTTCGTCCATAACATGGAGACGGGACAATGCCTGGCCAAGGCTCGTTTGCGGTGGGAAGACTGAGAGGGCGCGCGAGCGTCAGGGGCAGGCGGTTTGTGGGAGCCTCTTGCGCAAAACCGGTCGGCCTCCCCGAAGCCTCCCGTCCTACCCGCTCAGGCCGAACTGGGCGGGCAGGAAGAGCGTGAACCAGGGCACAAAGGCGACAATGAGGAGTCCGATGCACAGCACGATGACGTAGGGAATCATCTCCCGGGAGGACTTCTCGATCGTCGTCTCGCACACCGCACACGCGATATAGAACCCAATCCCTACCGGGGGCATGAAAGCCCCAATCCCCATGGCGATCAATAAGACAATCCCATAATGCAGTTCGCTAATGCCGATCTTCCCTGCGATAGGCAAGAGGATGGGCGCCATAATAAGTAAGGCCGGCAATCCTTCCAGGATGAGTCCGGTTACGATGAGCAGGACGATGGACGCGAGGATGAAAGCCCATTGGTCGTGACGGATCCCGCTCAGGAGCCCCACGAGTCGGTCCGGCAGGTCAGCCACGGTGAGCGACCACGCAAAGCTGGATGCGCCTCCCGTGATGAACAAGATCATGCCGGTGATGGATGCGCAATCAACCATCCCCCGAATGAACGTTCGGAGCCCCAACTCGTGGTAAATGATACAGGCAAGAACGAGCCCGTACACCACGGCGAACGACGAGACCTCCGTCGCGGTGCCCACCCCGGCGAGGATGCCCCCGAAAAGGATCACCGGCATGAGCAGGGGCAACAATCCCTGCAGCGTCGCCTTGGCGAGATAGCGCAAGGTCGCCCGGGGCGGCCGTGGCGTGGTGGACCTTCGAAACTGAAAATAGATCAGCACCATCAGGCAGACCCCGATCACGGCTGCGGGGATCAGCCCGCCAATGAACAGGGTACCAAGAGAGATCGTGGTCACTGCCGCGAGCACGAGCATGGGAAGGCTCGGAGGGACCGTCTCCCCCATGACGGCCGCCGACGCCAGCACGGCCGTGGCCTTTTCGAGGCTGTACCCTTCCTTGCGCAGCATGTCCCGCATCACGAACCCCACGGCGGCTACGTCGGCTGCCTTGGACCCCGAGAGGCCGGACACAATGTACATGCTCACGACCATGACCTGGAACAGCCCGCCGCGGACATGGCCGACGAATGCATGCACCATGTGGACGAGACGGCGACTGATCCCCCCCTCGTTCATGATCGTGCCAGCGAGAATGAAGAACGGGATGGCCAGGAGGACGAATCCGGTAATCCCCCGCATCATCGTCTGCGACAGCATGATGGGAGGCATCCTGCCCGCCGCGTGCAAATAGCAAAGCGTGCTCAGCAACAGCGAGAAGCCCACAGGAAGCCCCATCAGGACGGTGATAAAAAAGATCGCCAGGTCTAAGTAGAGGGCCGCGTCGCCGGCGAACCATGGCCGCCAGGTCTGCCGGGTTGCCACAAGGGTGAGAATGAGAACCGCAAGTCCGCATCCTATCGCCAGGACGGTAGGCCGATGCTGGATGAGGAGGCGATCAACGGCTGTGATTGCAAGTACAAGCATGCATAGAATGAATGGCAACACATACCAGCTGGTGTGCACCTGCAGGACGGGGGTCAGGTCGTTCCAGCGCTCAAGGACGAATGAGTAGCCGCTCATTCCCATCGTGACCGCGACGATGAGAACCAGAAATTGGATCAGCGCAAAGCACGCGCGGCGCCACCGCATCGGCAGCGCATCCAGCAGCGTCCGAATATACGCGTGTTCGCCCCGCCGATACGAGAACGCCCCGCCCAAGAAGGCGATTGTGGTGAGGGACATCTCCGCCGGTTCGTTGGTCCAGACCCACGGAATGCCGAAGAGCGAGCGACCCAGCGTGCTGAGAAAGACCACGCCGAGCTCCGCGATCAGCGCAGCGGCAAGAATAGCCTCCAGCACCGCGTCGATCACCCCCGGCACAGAGCGATCAGAGCCCTCCCTGCCGCCGGCCGCTCGCGGCTCCTCTGTGAGCCCTGCCATGGAACCTGTTGCGTCATGGGTCGAGAGGCTCCTGATCGAACCATTCTCTTCCTTCCTCATGACGCCTCTCCCAATCACGGGCGAAGATAGTGGAACACGACCGTGGGGAGGCTGGACATTGGTGGAAAAATGGCCAGCCTCCCCGGCTTGAAGCAATATCCTACTTTATGGCCTGAAGTCGCTCATACAGACCGGGCTTCCATAAGGTCTTGTCCAGCCTTGCGACGGCCGGCTGCACCGCCTTCCGGAAGGCGGCGATATCCGGTTCGATCAAGGTCATCCCCTTGGTTTGCAAATCCCCCATCAGCTTCTTCTCGAAGGCCGGGGCCAGCGTGTTCGCGTACGCCGTCGCATCCTTCCAGGCCGCGAGAATGAGCTGCTGCTGGTCGGGCTTCAAGGTGTCGAACCACTTCTTGGACATCTGGTACTTCGCGGCGGCGTACACGTGGCGTGTGCCAATCAGGTATTTCTGCACTTCGTAGTACTTGTAACTCCAGATGGATTCCAGCGGGTTCTCCTCTGCTTCCGCCACACCGGTCTTCAGCGCCATATACACCTCGGGGAAGCTCACGACGACGGGCGCCGCTCCCAGGCTCTTCCAGATTTCCACCCAGGACTTCATTTCTGGGACACGAAGCTTTATCCCCTTCAGATCGGCGGGTGTCTTGATCGGTCGGTTGGCCGTGAGCCACCTAGCACCGCGGTACACAATTCCGACCGTCATCACCCCTCGTTCCTTGAGGAGCATATCATTCACTTCTTTCCCGAAGGGCCCGTTCCAGAATTTCCAGAAGTGATCCGCATCCCGCAGAGCGTAGGGAACCTCGTACACCATCCACTCGGGATAGAAGATGGCCACATCGCCGGAGCCCATCGCGCCCATTTCCAGCCCGCCCGAGCTCATCGCCTCGAACACCTCTCGCTCGCCACCCATTGCACCGCCGATATGCAAGTGGACTTCCATGTCCCCCTTGCTGCGCTGCTCGACCAGTTCTTTGAATTTCTCCAGCCCGAAGTGGACCGGGGCGTCCGGACCATAGACAGATCCGATGTTCAATGTAAGCTTGGGGGCCGCCCCCGCCGGCACGACCATTGCGACGCTCACACAGGCCGCCATGACGAGCACCCACACCCTGAATCTCATCGCTTCCTCCATGCCAAGAATGGCCATCCCAACACCGATCCGCCGTTCTCGCCTCCGACTTCTTCTCCAAGCGAACCCGCCCGCCCACGGGACCGGCCCCACCAGTCCCCCGCCGCCCAGATCCCCGGTCCAGAAGGCAGCCGCCATACGCCCGGCGATCCGCACGCCCGAAACGCCGTCCCGCGATCCCTGCGCCTCGCCCGGCGGCCACCCGGGTCGATGTGCCGCCCGATCTCGACGGACAGATGAACCACATAGGGAGGCCGCCCGGGGAAGGGCCGACTGTCGCGGAGTATCTCACGGAAAACAACGACGTTCAATCTTTTGATCGGTCCCTGTCCACACATCGGACCAGCTCCCGGAGCTGCGCATGTCCCTTCGCCCCCACCGTATCTTTCCCCTTGACTGTGCCAGAGGCTGAGAGGTAGTCTCCATTTTGTCGTACAATAATCAATGACAATACCGTGTCCGGACGCAGGCAATTCTGTCCTGCATACGCGGGGGGCTTGGGATGGAAGTCATGCGAAGTCGGCTGACCGCTGATATGATCCTGGTGCGGTTTGACCCGGGGGAGCTGCTTCTCGAGGGACTCCGGGAACTCATCAAATCGGAAGACATCAGGATGGGGGTGGTGGTCTCCGGAATCGGAACATTCAGTGACTGCCGCATCCACCACTCGGTGGCAGGGTACCCGCCGGACCTGATGACCCGGCATCAACATTATATCGAGCTGAAGGGCTCCTACGAGATTGCGGCCATCCAGGGGATCATCGCCGACGGCGAGCCGCATCTGCACGTGACCCTGTGCGAGGGCGACAAGACGATCGCGGGGCATCTGGAGGACGGCTGCAAGGTCCTCACCCTGGCCGAACTCGCGATTGTGAAGGCCGACGCAGGCCGTGTGCGGCGGGTGGCGCGCGGACCCGCACGGATTCGCCAGCTCACCGCGGAGGAGTAGGGCGGATCTGCGGGAAGCGCTATTTCCCTTCGGACACACCGCCTCCTCTGGCAGGGGCCGGAATGACCAGCGAGACCGTCTACAGGACACTGGAAGAGGAGATCATCCTGGGTCGCCTGCGGCCGCGGGAACGGCTTCCCGAATCTGCACTCTGCGTCCGGCTCAAGGTGAGCAGAACCCTCCTGCGCGAAGTGTTTCGCCGGCTCGAGGCCGCCGGCCTGATCGCATTCCAGCGCAACTGCGGGGTCTCCGTCCGGGACTTCAGCCCGGCGGAGGTCGAGGATGTCTACTACTTTCGGTCGGCGCTCGAGCGGGCCGCCATTCCCCTCATCGTCCAGCGGGTCCGCCCCGAAGACATTCGGGAGCTTCGGACCATCGGCCGCGAGTTCGAGGCAGTCTGCCGAGGGGGAGACATGTCCGCGATGATCCTCACCAACTTGGCGTTTCATCGGCGATTGGCCCGGGTGTGCCGGAATGAATTTCTCCGGCAGTCACTGGAAGTATCCCACCTGCAGACGCACCAGATTCGCTACGTCGCGTGGTTGAGTCCCGCCCGCATCCAGCGCTCGATCCGGGAGCACAAATCGATCCTTCGATCACTCGTCCAAAGAGACGCCGCTACGCTCTGGCGGGTGGTCCGGGCCCACCTGGCGGCCGGACGAGGCGATTACCGCCGCATCTTCCCGGTCGGGGAGGTTTCGGGGCCTCGCGCAGACCGGCGCCGTCCCGCGACCAGATGACCCTCCGGCAGCGGCGGAGTGGGAGGCACCCATGGAAGCAAAGCGAACACCGGCAGACCCGGCAAAGAAAGCGGCTGATTCCTGGTGCAGGCGCTATGGGCTCGTGCTCGCCTGTATCACCGGCCTGGCAATCTGGCTCCTTCCCCTGTCCGGCATCAACCCGACACAGCACAAGCTCTTATCCATCTTCGGCGGCGCCATCGTGCTCTGGGTGACCCTTGGCGTGAGTTTCGCCGTCAGCATCTTCTTCATCACCTGCCTGCTCTATTTCTGGGTCGGCAATGTCACCGGGCAGATGAAGGGCGGCGCCTTGGTCCGCAGCACCGATTTCGCGCTGTCCGGATTCTCCGCCGCCAACCTCTGGCTGATCGTGACCGGGTTCGTCATCTGTATTGCCATGACCAAGACGGGCGTCGCCAAGCGCCTTCTGCTCCACATCGTCCGGGCCTTGGGCCGGCGTCCGTTCGGCGCCATCATGGCCGCCTCGCTGACCAATTACGTGATTGCACCCTTCACGCCGAGCAACACCGCCCGGGCGCTGGCGATGGTTCCGGTCGTCGAGGGAATCGCGGAATCGTACCAGGTCACCCCGGGGGAAAGTAATTTCGGCCGATCCTTGGCGCTGTCCATGGCTCTGGCAAACAACATCACGGGGTCGGCCTTCCTGACCGGAACCATCCCGAACGTGATGTTCATCAGCGCGATCGTCGGGGCGGTGGGGGCCTCGGCGTACACGAGCTGGAGCTACTGGACGCTTGCCGCGGCGCCGACGAATCTCCTGCTTCTCTTTTTCACGGGATGGTTTCTGCTCAAGATGTTTCCTCCCGAGATGGCGGAGATTCGCGGGGGGTTGACGCGGGTGCAGGACGACCTGAACGCGATGGGGCCGATGTCAGGTGCGGAGAAGAAAGCAATCGGCTATTTCTTGATCGCGGTCCTGCTGTGGGCCACGGACAGATGGCATGGCCTGAACGCGACCATGATCGCCTTCGTGGTGTCCTCCCTGATCTTCATGCCTTGGGCCGGGGTGCTGGAGTGGAAGGACACCCAGAATTCCCTCCCGTGGGAGCTGGTCATATACGTGGGGGGCGTGACGACCCTGAGCACGGCGCTCTCCCAGTCCAAGGCCGTGGATGTGGTGTTCAAGAGCCTCTTCGCTTCCCTGGGGCTGCAGCGGATCTCGGAATTCACGCTCCTGATCCTGCTGATCGGCTTTACGATCTTCAGCCACGTGTTCTGGTCGACGACCACGTCCATGACGGGCGTCATGGCGCCGATCTATGTCAGCGTCGCCCAGTCGATGGGCTTCGACGTCGCCAAATTCTGTCTGCCGCTGGCCATCATGATGGCGTATGCCCTCTTCTTCCCGTTCAACACCAACGGCAACATCATCTTGCTGGGGACCGGGTACTTCACCCCCAACGATCTGCTCAAGTCATCGGCGCCGATCGGGATCGTCATCTGGATTGCCTGGATCATCACGGCGCTGACGTGGTGGCGATTCATCGGGTTGATCCCCTGAGCCTCGCCATCCGATCATCGTCCGGGCAGCGCGCGACACCCCAGGGCGCGGGGACGCCGCGTGCCGCTCGGCGCGGAAGGGATCACGGGCCGCTGCCGCCGGCCTCCCGATACACTGCCAGGGCGGCATCCACCGCCGCCCCGCGCGGCAGAGGGAACCGCTCAGCCGCCAGCGCGGCCTCCAGCGCGGCCAGCGTGACGACGACGGCATCCTTCCGGGCGTTGTATCCCATCGTCCCGATTCGCCAAATTCTTCCCGCCAGGGGACCGAAGGCGCTTCCGATCTCGACGCCGAAGTCCGCGAGCATGCTCGCGCGCACCCGATCGCCCGCCACCCCCGCCGGGACGCACACCCCGGTGACATTCGGCATCTTGTGGCGCCGGTCGCCGAAGATCGTGAGTCCCATGGCCTCGAGGCCGGCCGTCAGGGCCCGGCCGGCCAGGGCATGCCGGGCGAACACGCGCTCCGGCCCTTCGGCCAGGAAGATCCGGGCGCACTCCCGGGCGGCGTACAGCATGGACGTGGCCTCGGTGTGGTGATTGGTGCCCTTGTCGCTCCAGTAGTCCAGGATCATGGGCAGGTCGAAGTAGTTCGACCGGATCACCGCGGTGGCGGGGGGCTGATAGCCCGCCGGGCGGAGCCCCTCCTCCAGGTGATGCCGCCGGAATATGAGGTCGGCCAGCCGAGCCGAGATCGTGATGGGGGCCGCGCCGGGCGGACCGGCGAAGCATTTCTGCAGCCCGCTCGTGGCGCAATCGATCCCCCAGGCATCCACCGGCAGGGGGGTCCCCCCGAACGAGGCCGTGGCATCCACCAGGAGCAGCACCCCGTGCCTTCGGCAGATCATGCCGATGTCCTCGAGCGGCTGCAGCATCGCGGTCGAGGTTTCGCCGTGGCAGAGGGCCAGCAAACGAGGACGGTGCTCGAGAATCGCGGCCTCAATCTGTGCCGGGTCCAAGACCGTCCCCCAGGGGGCGTCGACGGTCCGCAGATCCGCACCGATTCGCCGGGCGATCTCGATCTGGAGCTGGCCAAAGCGGCCGAAGTTGCCGACGAGCACCCGCTCCCCCGGCTCGATCGCACTGACCAGGCCCGCCTCGACGGCCGACCGCGCCGTTCCGTCCAGCACCAGGGTCCACTCGTTCGCGGTCTCGAAGACCTGTCGATACAAGCCCATGGTCTCCCGCATGTACGCGCGGAACTGGGGATCGAACTGTCCCAGGAGACCCGCCGACATGGCACGCAAGACGCGGGGGTCTGCATTGACGGGACCGGGGCCCATGAGCAGCCGGGGCGCAGGGTTGATCTCGGCGGGTATCGGTGCTTTCGTTGCCATGGTTCTCCCTGTTTCACGCCGGGTCGTTGGGTGCGCTGTCCCAGGCTGATGTCCTGAGAGGGGAGGGACCGCATGCGCACACCGGCGAGGCGGTTCCGGAGCCGGGCAGAATCACGGGGGCGCACTCCGTGCGCCCCCGTTCATCACCGTGATGCCGGCCGCCCCACCTTCAGCGGACGCCGGCTCCCGCGCTCATTTTTTTTCCAAATGCTTATCGATGTAATACAACCCCGCAATACACAGGAAGGCGACGTAAATCACCGCAGCCATCCAGAAGGCCAGGAAGGGCAGCCCGAGGACTATCGGCTGCACCCGGTTGACAAAGGGGACCATGCCGATCGCCCACACAAAGGGAATCAGGGTCAGCACAACCTTGAGGGCTTTCACGGCTTCACGCTCCTTTCAGAGGATCCAGACACCCCGGCTTGAGACAGTGTCCCTTCGCCTCATCCATCCATCGGCGTGACCGACGATGGCCGTCCACGCCGGTTCCCGCGTCGGCGCTACTCTCGGGCCGTCGCCCTCTCCGGGGAGTACGTCATCAGACTGATGAGCACGAACAAGATAAAGTTGACGGCGAGCGCGAAGAACCCCGCGTTCAAGTGCATGCCAAGGACGGGGGTCGGATCCAGCTTGTTCAGCATGAGGTAGAAGACCAGCCCCTCGCCCACAACCAGCCCGATGTAGGCGGCCGGGCGGGTGGCCTTCTTCCAGAACAGACCGAGGACGATCAAGGGGAAGAACTGGGTCACCCCCGAGTAGCCGGTGAGCAGCAGGTTGACCAGCATGTTGGGGGCGAAGATCGCGAGCGCGAGGGCCACGGCGGTCAGCACGAGCACGACGACTTGGGCGAGCTTCCGAAGACTGTCGGGTGCGGCCTGCCGCCCGAGCGTCTTCCCGTAGATGTTCCGGGTGAACAGCATCGACGTGGACAGGAGGAGATCGGCGGCGGGGATCATGCAGGCCAGGGCCCCCGCGCCGCCCACCAGCCCCAGGGCCCACCCGGGAAACGTCTTCCGCACGATTTCCATGAAGGCCATATCCGGGGTCTTGAGCGCAGGCACCAGCACCAGCAGCGCCGTGAACCCGATCAGCATCGGAAAGAGCATGCAGATCTGGTACAGCGGCAGGAACACGGCATTGTGCCGCAGGACTTCCGGACTCTTGGCGCTGAAGCTGTTGGCCTGGAGGTGGGGCCACATGTAGAACCCCAGGCTGGTCAACGCCACGGTGGACATCAGCCAGCTCACATCCAGGGTCTTGGTGCCGCCGGGCAAGGCCAGGTATCCGGGCTTGGCGGCATCCAGGGCTCTGAACATGCCGCCCAGGCTGCCGAAGTAATGGATCGGCAGGTAGAGGCCGAAGAAGACGACGGCCACGATCATGACGACGTCCTTGACAATGGCGGTCGTCGCGACCCCGCGCAGTCCGCTCAAGTAGACGAACGCGGCCACCATGGCGAACGCGATCAGCATCGCCGGCACCCGCGTGATGGCGCCGGAGGAGCAGGTCTCGATGATGAGGCCCAACCCGGTCAACTGGAGCTGCAGGTAGGGAAGCAGGAAGGCCACTCCCACCACGGCCACCAGGATGCCCAACACCTCGCTCTTATAGAGGTGGGCTACCAGGTCCGGCTGGGTCATCAACTCGTGCTTCCGCCCGATGGGGGACATGGCCGGCAGGACGTAGTAACCGACGACGTACGCCAGGGCTCCATAGGCGAGGATGTAGAACGTCGGGCCGCCCCGGGCATACGCCCACCCGCTTCCGCCGAGAAAGGCGAAGGCCGTGTAGATCTCGCCGGCCAGGACGAACCAGCTCAGTCCTCGGCCGAAGCTCCGTCCCGCGATCGCCCAGCCTTCGAGATTCATGTGCTTGTGCAGCAGACCGGGGATCAGCCCGACGACGGTCGCGCCAATCACGAAAAGAAAGATCAGCAGGAGAGGCATCGCTTGAGAACTCATCGTGGGTTTCCTTTCGTTAAAGGCCGGTTCACCCATCCACCCGAAACATGACCGGCAAGGATGCAAAGCCACCCGGCGGCGGCCCCCGGAACCCACCAGGCCCCATGCCGCGGGCGCCGTCTTGGGATCGTCTCCATTGCCCCGTGAACATGACCGGCCGCATTCCCCCTCCGCCCGGGCAAGCCGGCACAACGGCGATGGCTATTTCGACGCGAGAATCGCGTTGTAGAGGGCCGCAAAGAACTCCGCACCGTTCGGGATGACTCGCTCGTCCAGGTCGAAGGTCGCGCTGTGGTGGCCGCCGGAGATGGGGGTCCCCAGCAGCGCGAACAGGGCTTTCCCGCCCCGGCTCTGCACCCGCTCCATCATCACCGTCACGTCCTCGGACGCATTGAAGGCCGCCTCCGGCACGACCTCCGTGACCGACGGCAGCGTCGCGGCGACCCGGCCCCCCAGTTCCACGAGCTCGGCCGAGTTGCGCGCGCTCAGCCCGGTGGCGGCCGGCTTGATCTCCAGCCCGAGGTCATACATCCGCGCCGCGCCCTCCAGCACCTCGCGCGCCCGCGCGACCATGTACGCATTGATCTCGTTCGTCACCCCTCGGGTCTCCATCCGGAAGGAGGCCCTGTCGGGGATGACGTTCCAGGTCGTGCCCGCCTGGAACACGCCCACATTGACGCGCGACGCCCCCAGGCCGTGCCGGGCGATGGCGTACAGGTTGGTCACCGCCGCGCAGGCCCCCAGCAGGGCGTTCTTGCCTTCATCCGGCCGGAGACCCGCATGGGTCGCCCGCCCCGTGTAGGCGACCTCGAAGCGGGACATAGCCAGAAAGCTGTGGACATTCAAGGCGATCTGGCCGACGGCTTTGACGCTCAGGCCGACGTGCCCCCCGATCAGGTAGTCGACGTCCTCCAGGTGGCCCCGATCCACCATCGGCTGGGCGCCGCAGCAGGTCTCCTCGCTCGGCTGAAACAGTAGCTTGACCTTTCCCCGGATCCGCTCCCGGTTCTCCGCGAAGTGGCGAGCCAGCAGCAGACCGATGGCCGTATGGGCGTCGTGCCCGCACATATGGGCATAGCCGGGATACTTTGAGACGAACCCCTCGCGGGCCGGCCGATGGGACGGCTCGCTGGACTCGAGCACCTCGTTCGAGTCGATGTCGAACCGGAAGGCCACGGTCGGACCCGGGGACGGCCCCTCGAGCAGTCCGACCACGCCGGTGAGGCCTGCTCGGGCTGGGGCGAGGAACTTCTCCTTGGCCCCGTCTCGGAGCGCCCGGTCATACTCGGCCTGCAACTGGTCGGGGCTCGGCGGGAGCAGTTGCCCCTGGGGGGAGATCACGTCCCGGCCCTGGAGCACTTGGTACCCCCAGTCCGACAGCTTCTCGGCCACCAGCCCCGTGGCGTAGAATTCGAGCCAGGAAGGCTGCGGGTGCTGGTGCAGGTCGCGGCGCCACGCGATGGCGTCCCGGCCGTGTGCCGCGATGGCCTGCTCGGGGGAATGATCGGTACAGGGTTTCATCGAACCGCCCTCGCTTTCACAGGTGGATTATCGGCCCAGGGCCGAGGCACAGAAGGAATCTGACAGATGCACAGCCACCCGTTCCTCCCTCCGCGAGACCCCTTGACGTATCCCGCGCGAGCCGGCGCGGGGACCGATCTGAGACCGGAATGTCCGGCGCACGTGGGCCCGGCTACGCCGGACCCCGCGGCGGGGCGTCGGGTCCGCCGGCATGACCGGAGATGTGCACCCGCGGCAGACAAAGGCTTTGCACGGGCAGCAGGGGCCCGGGAGGTGGACGGGAAGCAACCGAATGGTTCAAGGAGGGAAAACCGACGAACGCCGAGTTCGCCACCCAGCGCGCAGGCAGGAGGAGTCGTTGGGGCTGTACCGGAGTCGTATCGGCAGTCGCCGCACCATCGGCGAGCAGCGCCTTCCGACACTTCCCTTGAGTACGGAGGAGTCCGAGAGCAAAATGCGCAACCAGCCAGAGGAACGCCGGCATCACCGCGTTTCGCCAAACCGGCAGCCGGAACGTCTCCACCCTGGCACCCCCCCTACCGGGCCGACGCCGACTCACAGATCCTGGCGGGGCACGGTAGGCTGAACGGTCGCCCCTGTCAAGCCGGGGGAAGCGAGGTTGTCCTGTGAGGGATACAACGGCGAACTTGCTCCGCCGCCAGATCCTGGAAGCAGGGACCAGCGACCCCTGGGTCCCTCGGGATTACCATGACCAACCCACAGGACTACGCCGTCGGCCAGGGATTCCCCGCAAGGAACCCGCCGTCCACCGGAATCGTCTGGCCGGTGAGGTAATCCGAGGCACTACTAGCCAGGAATACGGCGAGCCCGGCCACGTCCCGCGGCGTTCCGAACTTCCCCTGCGGGACGTGCTCTTGGACCCAGCGAATGCGCTCCGGCCCCATCTGGGCGGTCATGGGAGTGGTGATCCATCCAGGGGCAATCGCGTTCACCTGGATGTTGTGCGGGGCCCATTCCAGCGCAAGGGCTTTGGTGAGGCTTACGATGCCCGCCTTGCTGATCCCGTACGGAGATATGCGATGAAAACCGCGGTAGGCCGTCATGGAGGCAATGTTGATGACTTTGCCGTGCTGTCGCTCGACCATATGCTTTCCAACGGCCTGGCAGAGGAAGTAGGCGCTGCGCAGGTTGGTATTGATCACCTCTTCCCAGCCCGCCACTGTCGCTTCGAGGACCGTCATGCGACGCTGGATGCCTGCGCAATTGACAAGAATGTCAATGTGTCCGAAGGCGTCCACAACCTGCCGGACTGCATCGGAGAGGCCTGCCATGTTTGCAATATCGTAGGGGACCGCCAGGGCCCTCCGATCCCCCGCTCGGATCCGTCCTGCAACTCGCTCCAGGTCGTCTCGGGTCCGTGCCATGAGTGCCACATCTGCGCCTGCCTCGCCCAGCCCAAGGGCGATTCCCTCGCCTATCCCCCTCCCCGCTCCCGTCACCAGCGCTACCCGACCCTCCAGCCGGAAGCTGTCGATGATGTTCATCCCACCCTCATATGGCGGACACCAGGTCCGGACGGTGCTCGCTTCCCCTGTTTCTAATCACGTGGGAATCGGCCCGATTGAAATTGACCGGCCGGGCCGGGGCATCGGCCCGCCCCGGCCGGTCTCATACTTCCTCAGAATGGCCAGTGAAGGCTGTAGATGCTCCGCCCCCCCGGGGCCAAGGGCCCCTTGATTACGGCCTCGATCTCTTCTTTGGGCCGCATCGTGATCTCTCCGATGGGCGGGAGCTTGCCGGGCGGGAATGCCGTGCGAATATCTTCCAACAGCCTGACCATGTAGTCCAAGAGGGCCCGCACTCCCGGATACGCCTTTTCGGCGGTCGCCTTGGTGGCTTTGCCCACCACGCCAGGCTGATAGGCGGCAACCTCCATGGGCGTGCAGCCGACTTGGCCGTACCAGGCGATGGGTCGGTGCAGGAGGTTTCCGGCCTTGTCAAGGTGTCCCTCAGGGAGGTAGCCACGCAGCTCCGTATCGACGGCCTCCTTCATGTCAATGAATTCGGGGAACAGGGCCAGCGACCAGGAGGTTTCCACTTCGTCCGCGTGGATGAACGACGTTCTCGTAGGGGCCGCCGTCCTTCTGCGTCTTGAAGTGCTCCTGAACGGCATGGTACCAGTTCAAATTGATGAAGACCCCCGGCACCTGAAAAGTCTTTGCAAACTGGTGGATGGCTGTGGGGATGACGTACTCCTGCCCGTGGCCGTTGAGCAGGATCTGCTTGCGGAAGCCCATGTTCCAGAGGCCAACCATGATTGCCTTGAGGTAGCCGACGAACGTCTCCTCTGGCACGATGACGGTTCCTGGCATACCCATATGGTGGTAGGGATGGGAGCCATACCACATCGGCTGGGCCACCGTGCAACCGGTTTGCTGGGCCACCAGCTCCGCCATGCGCGTCACCAGGAAGGTGTCCTCTCCGATACAGGCGTGGGGGCCATGCGCCTCGGTGGAGCCGACTGGCACGATGATGATATCGTTCTGCTTGAGTCGTGCTTCGATCTGCTTCCAGGTCATGGTCTGGAGGTAGATCTGATCCGCTGATTCCATGTGGCCGCCGTTCGGCGGCAATGTCCAGTCACCCATGAAAGGCCTCCTTATCAACCTGCCGTACGGCCTCCGATGGGCCAGATGCCGACGGCCGGTCAGAACGATAACACCCGGAAACCTGTCGGGCCCGTGGCAGCGCGCACAAGAACTGGACGTCTGCAGTAAACCCGACGCACCTACGTTGGACTTTAGCCTCGAGAACGTCTACAGTTCAGCACCCGAGGGTGCCGCAACGCAGAATCCGCACCCATGTCTTGCGCGGCCACTACCCGCTACACAAAGGTGTTGAAGATTCGTTTGTCAATAGGCGCGATTCCCCCGTGGTTACAGCGCATTCCGTCCTTTTCGGATTGGGCTGGCATCGAGGAAGATTTCCTCCCCGACAAGGCGTTCCGATTCGGTCAACCAATTCATGCTGTTACTAGCGAAACGCCGACCGTTATCAACACCTTTGTGTAACGGCTAGGCGCGGCCATGGCTCTGGGTAGACTGTTCAGTGGCAGTCCCCCACCGCTCATTGCCTGGATGGCCTCAATCCGCCTTAATCCCGAACTTCTTTAGCTTCTCGATCTTCGCCTTCTCAAAGGCGGCGGCGTTTTCTTTGGTGATAACAGACGCCATGCCTGAGCCGACCTTCGTCTCTTTGGGCGGCTTCTCGCCCTTGAGGAGGAATTTGGCCGTCAGGTCCACGCCGACGAAGCCCTGATCAAAACCATTGGAGTCCACCGTACCGGCCAGCTCACCGTCCTGGATTGCCTGGAGCGCCTCGGGAATGCCGTCGATGCCGGCCACGAGAATCTTCCGCCGAGCGTCCTTAATGGCCTCCTTGGCGCCCAGGGACATGGCGTCGTTCGCGCAAAGGACCATGTCGATTTTCGGAAACCGAGTCAGGAGGTCCTCCATGACCTTCATGGCCTCCTCCCGGTTGTACTTCGCCGTGGTCGAGGCCAGAACCTTGATGCCGGGGGCTTTCTTGAGGACTTCCTGAATCCCCTGCAGGCGTTCGATTGCCGAGGAGGCGCCGGTCGTCCCCTCGAGGATGACCAGGTTCCCCTTCCCCTTCAGGGTGTCCACTGCATACTGCCCGAGGATCCGACCCAGGACCAAGTGGTCGACCCCGGCATACCCGATAACCTTCCCGCCGGCCGCAAGGGTGTTAACGTTAAAGACCGGAATGTTGGCTTCGTTCGCCCGCTCGATGCCCGACACGATACCGGCACCGTCGATGGGCACGATGACGATGGCATCCACCTTTTTCTGGATCAAATCCTCCATGATCCGGATTTGGTTGTCGACAGCGTACTTCTCAGGAGCCAGGGTGGTGAGCTGAATGCCGTACTGCTTGGCCGCGGCCTCTCCGCCCCACTTCATCTCGACAAAAAAGCGATTGGTGAGATCTTTCACCACCAGAGCGACGTGGATGTCTTTGGGGTCCTTGGCGACGGCCCCTCCTGAAAGGGCTAGAACAGCGGCCAGGGCCATGCTCGTGAGCCATACGAAGCGCTTCATGTCTCGTTCCCTCCTCTGGGAATACGGGTAGGAATACCGACACTCACCTAGCAACCTTGCCTCGCCTCCTGATGACATGGTCGATGATTACCACCAGGATGATGACGAAGCCGACAAAGAAGTCCTGAAAGCGGGCCGGAAGTCCCAAGAGGTTCACGCAGTTGCCGACCACGGCCATGACGATCCCGCCCAGGATCAAACCCAGGACGCTGCCCTCCCCTCCCGAGAAGGCAATGCCGCCAATGACGGCCACGGCGATGCCTTCCAGCGGCCACATCACGCCCAGGTCGGCGTCGGCGGCGTTCAGGCGCGCGATGTAGACCAGCCCGGCCAGTCCGGCCAGCAAGCCCGAGAGTGCGTAGATCTGGATGAGGTTCCGGTCCACCGATAGGCCCGAGAAGCGGGCGGCCTCGGTGTTGGTCCCCACGGCGTACGTCACCCGGCCGAAGGTCGTCTTGGTCAGAATCAGGTGCAGGAGGCCGATAACCGCGGCGGTGAGGAGCACCGGCATGGGGATGGGGCCCACGAAGCTCTTTCCCAGCCAGGTGAAGCTCCGAGGGAAGCTATGGATGGAGGTGCCCTGCGTGTAGGTCATGGCCAGCCCACGCGCGATGTACATCATGCTGAAGGTCATGATGAAAAAGGGGAGCCTGAATTTGGCGATCATCACCCCGTTCAACAGGCCGCCCAGGGCCCCGCCGGCCAGCCCGACCAGGATCCCGCAGAACACGTACTCCCGGACGATCAGGCTGGCCGCCAGGCAGGAGGAGAGCGCAGCCAGGGAGCCGATGGAGAGATCCAGGCCCGCCACCAGCATGCTCAGGGACACGCCAGAGGCGATGAGGGCCAGGAGGAAAGCCTGGCGGAGCAGATTGATCAGGTTGGGCTCTGTCCCGAAGCGCGGGACGAAGACCCAAGCCACCGTGAGAATGAGGATCACCGCCATCAAGCGGAAGAGGGCGCGCCCAGAGAGCTTCATTCAGGCCTTCGAAGCGTTCGCCGGCGACCCGACGAGGCGCCGCTTGAGGTTGCGGATGACTTGGTAGAGGCTCTGGTTCTCGGCAACGTAGGCCAGGATGAGGATCAAGCCCATCAAGACGAGCTGGAGATAGAGGTTGACCCCCGCCATGTCGAGCCCGTTCCGCATGGTGGCGATGAGGGTGACGCCGACGAGCGTTTGCGCAACCCCGCCTTTGCCACCCAGCAACGAGGTTCCCCCCACGACCACGGCCGCGATGGAATCGAATTCATAGCCGATGGTGTCGATAGCCTGGGCGGCGTTCGAGCGGGCCAGGAACAGGATGCCCGCCAGCCCGGCCATGAAACCACAGAAGGTATACACCAAGGTCTTTATGAGGGTCACCCGGATGCCCGAGAGTCGCGCCGCTCCCTCGTTGCCGCCGATGGCGTAGATGGCGATGCCGTATGGCGTGCTTTTGAGAAACCCGTGAAGGACAAGGAAGGCTGCCGCCACCAGAAGAAGCGGGACCGGCAGGCCCAAAATCACTCCATCGTGCAATACCCGTAGTGTCTGCGGGAAACCGGTCAAGACCCGCTCTTCGGTAATGATCAATGCCGCGCCCAAGGCCATGCCCCACATGCCGAACGTGGGCACGAAGGGGTTGATCCCAAGGAGACTGTGGACCGATCCATTGCAGAGCCCGCAGAGCATGGCCACGCCCAGGCCGACCAGCGCGGCTAGAACCGGCGCCAGATGCAGCTTGAGCATCAGGAGGGCGGTCACACAGGAGGTCAGGCCCATGACGGCGCCCACGGAAAGGTCGATACCGGCCAGAAGAATGACGAACGTCTGGCCAAACGCCACCAGTGCGAGGACGCTGCCCTGCCGGACGACATTCACCGCGTTGGAAAGGGAGAAGAAGTTCTTCGAGAGCAGTGAGAAGAAGCCGATCATGCCCAGGGTGATGACGATCGGCCCGGAGCATGCCAACCGCAGCCTGCCCGCCTGGCGCGACATGGCAGCTTACCCTCCCACCGCGCACTTCATAATGCGCTCCTGATTTGCCTCCTGGTGGGCGAACTCGCCGGCGATCTTCCCATCGCACATGACGTAAATGCGGTCGCTCATCCCCAGGATCTCCGGCATTTCCGAAGAGATCATCACAATCGGGGTGCCCTGAGCCACCAGGTCGTCCATGAGGCGGTGGATCTCCAGCTTGGCGCCGACGTCGATACCGCGAGTCGGCTCGTCCAGGATGAACAGCTTCGCCTGCGTCGCCAGCCACTTGGCCAATACCACCTTCTGCTGGTTGCCGCCGGACAGGTATTGAACCAGCTGGCTCAGACTCGGGGTTTGAATTCGTAAGCGGGTGACAAAGTCCTGTGCAACCGCCCGTTCCGTTGCCGCGTCGATCCATCCCCGGGGAAAGAGGCGCTTAGCGGCGGCCAGGATGATGTTGTCCGAGACCGGCCGAATCTGGAACAAACCCAAGGACTTGCGGTCCTCGGTCACGAAGGCCAGACCCAGTTTTGCGCCGGCCACCGGTGAATCGATGCTCACGGGGCTCCCGAAGAAGCGGATCTCGCCCGATTCTGGCCGATCGATGCCGAAGATGATCCGGGCCAAGGCGGTCCGCCCCGAGCCGACCAGCCCGGCCAGACCTACGATCTCACCGCGACGAACGGTGAGGCAGAACGTCCTCGAGAACTCCCGGCAGGGAGACATGTCTCAGTTCGAGGGCCACCTCCCCCGGCGGCTGGCGACGGCGCGGGAACTGATCGGTGATCTCCCGCCCCACCATCATCCGGATCAGCTCGTCGATGCGCGCCTTGGCCACGGGAACCGTCCCGATCCGGTGACCATCCCGCAGCACCGTAACCCGGTCGCCGATCTGCTGGATCTCCTCGAGGCGGTGCGAGATATAAATGATGCCGATGCCCTTGGTCTTGAGGAGGCGGATCATCTTGAAGAGGGCATCGGTCTCTTTCTCAGCCAACGTATCGGTGGGCTCGTCGAAGATAACAATGCGCGCCGCCATGGATAGAGCCTTCGCGACCTCCACCATCTGCTGCTCGGGGACCGACAGGGATTTGACTTGGGCGTCCGGGTCGATGCGCTGCCCCAGGGAGGCGAGGATTTCCACCGTTCGCGCACGGGCAGCCTTTTTGTTCACACACAGCCCCCCCCTACGCCGCGGCTCGCGTCCCAGATAGACGTTCTGGGCCACGGTCAACTCGGGCAGGAGGTTCATCTCTTGGTAAATCGTGGCCACACCCAACCGCTGGGCGGCGCGAACCGAGTCGATGGTGACTTGCTCGCCCGAGAGGATGAAGCGACCCCCGTCTTTCGGGTAGACGCCCGAGAGGAGCTTGATCAAAGTGGACTTGCCTGCCCCGTTCTCTCCGATGAGGACGTGAACCTCGCCCGGGTACAAATCGAAGTCGACCTTGCTCAGGGCGGTCACGCCGGGAAAGGACTTGGAGACACTCTCGACTTTCAGGAGCGGATCAGCCATGGACGCTCTCGACGGCGGCTCGAGCGACTCGTCAGTCGCCCCCGCCTGGCGGGGCGGTGGGCGGATGCACTGCACGAAAGAATTTAAATATAATTTAAATTGATCGAAAACCGTGTCAAGGGGAAAAATCACTCCTCCTGGATGGTGGCCGGCCTCGATTCCCCTAAAGCCTTTGTTTAAACGGGATATGCGGGAATTTCTTTGGCCAGAGCCACGCCTGCGAGGCTTCGCACCCTTTGGCCGCGCCTTCATTCCCCTTGACAGGATTGAAATTGAATTTAAATTACTTTCTGGAGGGAGGCTCACTCAGGCGGGCGTCCTCCCGGACAGTTTTGCGGTTCAGGGGGCCCATTCGGAAGGACAATCTGCCGGACAAGCAACAGACTGACCCTGTTCCAGATCAAGGGTACCCGCAGAGGATGCGATGACCAGCCATATTCCGGGTGTTGGGAAGAGGATCCGCGAGATACGCAAGAGCAGGCGATTGACACTGAAGGCGGTCGCCGATTGCGCCAAGGTCACGCCGAGTCTCATCAGCCAGCTGGAACGCGGAAAGGCAAACCCTTCCCTCGGCGTGCTCAACCTGATTGCAGGGTGTCTGGAGGTGGGTGTCGCGTCCCTGCTCGAATCGCACGAGCAGGGCGGCATTCGGTCGCCGGTCTTGCACAAGAAAGATCGCAAGACACTCCTGACCGAGAACGGAAGACTGCAGCTCTTGTCAAAGCAGTATGACTTGAACTGTGAGTTCGTCCTGAACGAGTGGACGCCGAGCAGGCCGAGCGGTCGTGAGAAGGTCACTCACGTCGGGGTGGAGTGCGGATATGTTATTCAGGGGAAATTGACGGTGGAATTGGGGGAGGAAATATATACCCTGGTCGCCGGCGATAGCATCACATTTCCATCGACAGTCCCCCATCGATTGTTTAATCCCGGTCCCTATACCACGGTCGCCGTCTGGGTGAATTCCATCCCCTGGCTCTTCAGCAACAAGTGATGAATCCCGCGTGCCGCCATGGCGGTCTGCTGGCACATCAGGCAGCCCCCGGGATGCCGGGGGTTGCCTTGGATGGCGGCGCCGGCCTGCAGGTCCCGACGCCTCAGACGGGCGCGACCCTGCCAAGCTCGTCGATTTGCCGTTCCACACTCTCGGGCTCTTCCTCCCGCCGGCCGCCCACCCCCTGATCGAATGCATGGAGGATCCCGATCATGCGGTGGAATGGGACGCCCACGAGGAGCTGGTCCTCGGCAAAGCCCGCCAGTCGCCGGGCGCCAAAATCGAGGAGAGACAGCCCGATCTCCCCGGTGACAACCGGGTAGGCAACCCCCGTCCGGCAGGCCGGGCCCGACAGCTCGGCCTTCATGGAGCGGCCGTCCCAGTAGCCTGCAAAGCCCAGGAGATGGTGGAGCGATCCGGGCCTCCCCACGAAGATCACCAGGTCCGGGAGGACCTCCGTCCGCGAGAGGGGCGCGAAGACGACGTGGCTTGCCATACCCGCCGGGGGCGGGACCGTTTGCTGCCCGCGGTGAATGGCCACCCGCGAGCAGTAGACCTTCTCCTTGTGCACGAGGAAGTCCACCAGCTTCTCCCGCCCCTGAGGAGGCATCTGCCCGAGGCCGAGGCTCACCAGGCCCCCCGGACAGCCGCAGGTCTCCGCGGTGATGGTGACGTCTTCGCCCTCGCTGGCTTTCTTCAGGGCCTGGCAGACGGACACCTTTCCCTGAGGGGCGCTGGTCCCCGGCGCCGGGGCGCCTGCGAAGGTTACCGCGACGGGATCCGTGCCAAGGTTCAGCTCTCGCTTCAGCCTGGGAGACCACTGTTGCCAATACATGTTCGCCCTCCTTTCCACTCGCCCTCCCGGCCCCCGTCACTCGCCGGCCCGGGCCCCCCCGGCCGTCGCGAGGGCCAGGAATTCGTCATCGGTGAGCGGCCGGTGATGCGCGATGCCCGCGCGCTGGCAGGCCAGGAGGATCTGGCCCATCTGCTCGGGGGAGGCGGTCAGGCCGTACTCGGCCAGCTTCTTGGCCACCGCGCCCAGGTCGCTCCACTTCCCCACCACCACCCGGGGTGAGCGGCCAACCACCTCGGGCTCGAAGGGGAAGACGACCGGGCGGGCGCCCGCGGCCTCCATGGCGCTCCCGGTGCCCCACTGCTCCACGCTGAAGGCTCCCTTCCCCGTGATGGGCTTGAAATAATCCACAGGGATCCCGCTGATCTCCTCGACGAGGCGGCTCAACCAGGGCAAGAGGTCGAGGCGGATGCCGGTGTCCACCCCGTAGAGGATTTCCAGCGCCATGGCCACCTCGTCCAGGGGGGCATTTCCGGCGCGGTACCCCAGCCCGTTGACCGCCACGTTGAGGCCGGTGGCGCCCGCCTCGTAGGCCGCCAGGACATTGGCCGTCGAGAGGCCGAAGTCGTTGTGGCAGTGGACGTCCACTTCCAGTCCGCTCCACTCGCGGACCTGGCGCACGAGGAACCCGACCGCACCGGGCCGCGCCACGCCGTAGCTGTCCACAACGGTGACGGCCGACGCCCCCGCCTCCTTGCCCACCCGGACCGTCTCCTTAAGCTGGTCGAGGGGGGCGCGAGTGCCCTCCACGATGAACAGGTTCACCTTGCAGCCCGCCTTCCGCGCGGCGGCAATCTGTTGCGCCGCCTCCTCCACGAGCTCGGCGCGGGAGCGGCGCAGGTGGTGCCGCTGGTGCTCTTCCAGGATCCGGTACCAGACCATGACGTGCCGCACCCCCAGCTCGAGCACCCGCTCGACCCGCCCGGGGTGCCAGGTCACGTAGAGGTCCAGAGGGAGCCTGCGGCGCAGAATGGCGCGCACGGCTTCCAGCCATCCCGGGACGGTCAGGAACAATTCCATCCGCTTGAGGCCCACCCTGGCCAGCGCCTCCGCGATGGACACCTTGTCCTCGACTGTGAACGCCACGTCGGCGCACTCCTCCCCATCCCGTACGGTGATATCGTGCAGCTCGACGGGCCGAGGCGGAACCCGGATGCTCGGATCGAAGTTGTGCGGGCTGCAGAACCACTCAGCGGTTCGCCATGGGGCAGACTGCGCCTCTCTCGCCATGTCTCTTACCTCCGTCTCCAGTCTGAAGGACACACGTGCATCGATTCCTCACTGTCAAGCCACACATCGGGTGGACCGGTGCGTGGCGCCGTCGCCGTCAGCCTCCCCCGCAGTCCCCCTTTTCTTGGTCAGATACTCGATGCGCGGGATTTGCCTTCTCGGATGGCCCCGCGGCAAAGAATAGCGCAAGCCGGCTCGCGGCGCCACGCTCCCTTCCTTCAATGGGCGGCCAGCAGGGTCCCCAGGGGATGCAGCAGCGGCTGCAATGCCTTCAGCGCAAGGAGGCCGGCCGCATCGATCGTCAGGTGGGCGACGATGGCCGGCCAGAGGCTCCCGCACCAGACCACCAGGGCCCCCAGGGCGAGTCCGGCCGTGGTCGTTTGGAGGAGGCCTAGGGCGCCCTGGTAGCCGTGGCCCGCCCCAAAGCAGAGTGCCGTGATCCCCACGGCGAGCCCGTCGCGGCGCCAGGCGGCACCGGAGGTCTCCGGAACCGGCAGCGCCGCCCGCACTCGGCCGAGCAGGAAGCCTCGAAAGACCACTTCCTCCCAGACGGCGGCGAAAGCGGCCAGCGGCAGGATCGCAGCCATCGGGAGATCCGCGAGGGTCCCAAGCCAGGCCAGCCGGCCCGCCACCACCCCCGCGAGATTGCCGTGCAGGGCAAGGTACCCGGCACTGAGGAACAGGTTCGCCGCATACGCCCCCCCGACACCCAGGAGGCCCCAGCCGATCGCCGCCCACACCGGCTGCCGCTGGAGGCCGAGTGAGGTCCGCCACGAGACGTCGCGCCGGAGAAAGAAGCCCACCGCGAGGAGCATGATGGAGCCAAGGAGGAGCGCTGAAAGCAGCGGCTCCGCAAGACGATCCAGCCCACCGCCGAGCAGGAGCCCGCCTCCGTAGACGAGGCTGTAGAAGAGCGCCAGGAGCGTTCCGGCCTGGCGCCCCGCCGCGGGGGCCGAGAGACAGGCTGGAAAGGGAATTGGCATGCGGTCAGTATACTCCCGCTACCTGGACACAGACAGCAGCCTTTTTCAGCCGGCCCACCCTGGCGCTCGGAGTGGAGGCTCCGGGCGAGAGCCCGTGACGATTATATGAGGTTGCCGCATCCCCGTCCCCCAAATTACTGGCGCCCTGCCGGACCCGCGTGCTATACATGGCAGCGCTCCGTATCCCACGAAGCATCCCCGGGGGACCCCTGTGGCCCGTACGTATGCGCTTCTCCTGCTCACGACCGTTTTCTGGGGGGGCACGGCGGTCGCCGGCAAGCTCCTCATCCAGGACGTCCCGCCGCTCACCGCGGGCGTCCTGCGCTACGGGATCACCGCCCTCCTCCTGCTTTTGCTCTTCCGGAGCCAGCTGCCCTCCGCCTGGTCCCTGCGGAGCGAGGACCGGTGGCTGCTCTTCTGGATCGGGATCTTCGGCACGTTCCTGAATCACGCGTTTTTCTTCCTGGCGTTGTCCTACGCTCCCGCCACCCACGGCGCCCTCATCCCCTCCACCACCAGCCCGGTCTGGACGATCCTGCTGGCCGCTCGCCGTGGGCAGGAGCGTATTTCCCGGATCCAGATGGTGGGGATGGCGCTGTGCATGGTGGGCGTCGTCCTGGTGGTCCATCCGGCGCGCTTGCTGACGGGAAAGGGGCTCGGCGTTCTCCTGGGCGACGGCCTCTTCATCATCGGCGGGGTGGCCTGGGGGGTCTACTCGTACCTTTCCGCCGTGGCGATGCGGCGCCTCAACCCTGTCACGACCCTGGCCTTCGGGATGGTGGTCGGCACCCTTTTCTTGATCCCGACTGCACTGATCGAACGACCCTGGGCCACGGTCCGCTTGGCCCACCCCTCTGCCTGGATCGCCCTGCCGGTCCTGATCGTCGCCTGCACGCTGGTTGCCTACCTCTGGTGGAACGTCGCCCTCTCCCGAGTCGGTGCCGGCCGGACCGCCATCTTCACCAACCTGGTGCCGCTATTCGGTGTGCTCCTCTCCTGGCTTCTCCTCGGGGAACGCCTCGAGCCGATCCAACTCGCGGGCGGATTCCTCGCCGTGGCCGGCGTGGTCGCCTGCCAGCAGCCGGCCCAGCGGATGCCGCGGTAGTTCCACCGCACCGGTGGTGCGGCCGGGCAATGCAGCCGCAATCCCCCTCGTCTTCGATGCCTGCCGTGGGTGCTCCTTCTCCATCGCGCACCTGCTGGCCGGTTGGAATCCAGGTAAAAAGCACTTGACAATGGGTCGGAGGATGGGATACGTGACCCCAGGAATGCGTACCCGAGTAACACAAGGCACAGCCAGCCGATATTTCATCCAGTCCCTTGCGCATGGCCTGAGGGGTCTGGAGTGCCTGGGCCAAGCCCCGGAGGCGTCCGCGCTCGGGGATCTCGCCCGCCAGTCGGGAACGACGAAGGTCTCGGCCTAATGCCACCTGGGACCCTTACCTCGGGAAGGGGAAATCGATTGCAGCCATTGAGGTCCTCGCGCCACCTGTCCGCACGAGCCTGAAGGCGCTCGTGGAGAGATTTGTCCCGGCTTTCAAGAAGGCGAGCCGGGAAATCACGGATATCCTCGGGACCCGGAGCGGATAGCGGGAATCGGAGGGAATCTTGTGGTGAGGCGAGTCGGAGCGGAAGAGGCGGTAGGGCTCCTCCTGAAGGATGGCATGACCCTCATGGTCGGCGGATTCGGGCTGGTCGGCGCGCCGCTGACCTTGATCGGGGCTCTGAATGCGAGCGCACGCAGGGATCTCACCATTATCAGTAACAATCTGGGAGAGCCTGGGAAGGCGCTTGGCCAAACGCTCCGGCTGGGGAAGGTGCGCCGCGCGATCGGGTCGTTCTTCACAAGTAACCCCGACGTGGCGGAGGCCCGAGCGCAAGGAAGGATCGAGGTCACGCTCATCCCCCAGGGAACGTTCTCCGAGGCGATCCGGGCCGGAGGGGCGGGACTCGGCGGCTTCTACACTCCCACGGGGGTCGGGACTCTCCTGGCGGAAGGAAAAGAGGTCCGCGAGATCAACGGCAAGATCTACCTGCTCCAGGAACCCCTGCGGGCGGACGTGGCGCTGGTGCGCGCCCATAAGGCGGACCGGCTCGGCAATTTGGTGTACTACAAGACGGCCCGCAATTTCAACCCGATGATGGCCACCGCCGCAGACGTGGTGATTGCGGAGGTGGATGAGGTCGTGGACGTGGGCCGGCTGGACCCCGAGGCCATTGCGACCCCCCACCTGTATGTGGATTACCTTGTCCTGGCCAAGGAGAAAATATGAACGAGAAAGAGCTGATCGCGAGCCGGGCGGCCGCACTTCTGCAGCCTGGCTGGGTGGTCAATCTGGGGATTGGGATCCCCACCCTGCTTCCCCGGTTCATCGCTGCGGACTCCATCTGCTTCCAGACGGAAAATGGCCTGCTGGGCGTCGGTCCCCCGCCGGAGAAGGACCAGGTGGATCCGAACCTTGTGGATGCGGGGAAGCGGTCCGTGACGGCGCGGCCAGGCGCCGCTTTCTTTGACAGCGCCGCGTCCTTCGCCATGATCCGGGGCGGCCACGTGGACGCGGTCGTCCTGGGGGCGCTCCAGGTGGACGAGCAGGGGCGGGTGGCGAACTGGCTGTTGCCCGGCGAGCCCGTCCTCGGCGTGGGCGGCGCCATGGACCTCATGTCGGGGGCCAGGACCGTCATCATCGTGATGCTCCACACCGCCAAGGACGGGGCGCCGAAGCTCGTGCGGGAGTGCTCCCTGCCGCTCACCTCGCTCAGGCCCGCAGGCTGGGTGGTGACCGAGATGGCCACCTTCCGTCACGACGATACAGGGCTCGCCCTGGTGGAGTGCGCGCCGGGCGTGTCGGTCGAGACCGTGCGTGCGCGGACGGGGGCGCAATTCCGGGAGGGCCTGCTGCTGGGCCGTGGGCGATGAGGACACCCTGCTCCCCGCCCGCTGCAACCCCTTCCCTGGCCCGCGGGGCGATTCCCCTGGAGAGGGCGGCGTGACCTTCGACTTTGCAGGGCAGGTTGTGCTCATTACCGGGGGGGCCGGCGACATCGGCCGGGCCGCCGCTGGGGGTTTCCTGCGCGCCGGCGCCGGCCGGGTGGTGCTGCTCGACGCCGCGTCGGCGGCGCTGGCGCGCGCCGCCGACGAGCTGAGCCGTTCCCATCCGGGCCAGGTCCGCGGCGAGGTCGCCGACGTGGCCGACGTCGCGGCCACAGGCGATGTGGTCCGGCAAGTCCTCGCCACCGAGGGGCAAGTGGATGTGCTGTTCAACGTCGCCGGGGTGAACCGGCGCAAGCCAGCCCTGGACATCACGCCGGAGGACTGGGACTACATCCTCGGGGTGAACCTGCGCGGCCTCTTCTTCATCACCCAGGCGGTGGGACGTCATATGGTGGCGCGTGGCCGCGGCGCAGTGGTGAGTGCCGCCAGCGTGTCCAGCGTGCGCGGTCACCCGAATCTCGCGCCGTACGCCGCCAGCAAAGGTGGCATCGCACAGCTCACGCGCGTCCTGGCGCACGAGTGGGCGCCATTTGGCGTGCGGGTGAACGCCGTCGCTCCCGGGTACCTGGAGACCGGCCTCACGCGCGATTATCTGGCCGACCCGGCGGTGCGGTCCGCCGTCCTCTCCAAGATCCCCTTGGGCCGCCTGGGCGGCCCCGCGGATCTGGTCGGCGCTGTACTCTTTCTGGCATCCAGCCTTGCCGCGTATGTAACCGGGCACATCCTCTTCGTCGACGGCGGCCGAACTGTGGACTAGCGCGGGACGCGTGGGGGTCGAGTTGGTAGAAGCCTGGATCATCGATGCGGTCCGGACCCCGATTGGAAAGGCCGGCGGCCAGTTCGCCGCCGTGCGCCCCGACGACCTCGCTGCCGTCGTGTTGCGGGCTGTCCTTGACCGGCGAGGTCTCCCCGCCTCGGAGGTCGAGGACGTCTACCTGGGGTGCGCCAACCAGGCCGGGGAGGACAACCGCAATGTGGCCCGGATGAGTCTGCTCCTCGCCGGCTATCCAGAGTCGGTGCCGGGTGCCACCGTGAATCGCCTGTGCGGGTCAGGCATGGAGGCGGTCGTCCAGGCCGCGCGCGCTATCACGGCAGGGGACGGTCACGTATTCATCGCGGGCGGGATCGAGTCGATGTCGCGGGCTCCCTGGGCCATGCCCAAGCCGGACAAGCCCTTCACGCGCGGCAACGCTACCCTGTATGACACCGCGCTCGGGTGGCGCTTTGTGAACCCGCGGATGGAGGCCCTGGGCCACACGGAAACGCTGGGCCAGACAGCGGAGAATCTCGCCTCTGAGTACCACATTGCCCGGGAGGCCCAGGACCGCTTCGCCCTGGCGAGCCACCGGAAGGCGGTAGCGGCCCAGGACGCCGGCGCCTTCGCCGACGAGCTTGTGCCCGTCGATGTCAGGGAAGGGAAAGCGACGGCGGACGAGTGCCCGCGCCGGGACACCTCCCTCGAGAGACTGGCGAAGCTCGAGCCCGCCTTCCGGAAGGGAGGCAGCGTCACCGCCGGCAATTCGAGCCCGCTCAACGACGGGGCGGCGGCCCTTCTCGTCGTCTCCGACACTTACGCCCGCGCCCACGGGCTCGCGCCCCTGGCGCGCATCCTGAGCAGCGGCACGGCCGGTGTCCCGCCGCGTGTCATGGGCATCGGTCCTGCCCCCGCTGCACAGAAGGCCCTAGAGCGGGCGCGGATCACCCTGACCGGGGTGGATCTCATCGAACTCAACGAGGCCTTTGCCGCCCAGGCCCTCGCTGTCTTCGCTGCCTGGGGACTCGATGCTCAGGACCCCCGAGTCAACCCGCAGGGTGGGGCCATTGCTCTCGGCCATCCGCTCGGGTGTTCGGGCGCGCGCATCATCACGACCCTCGTTCACAGCCTGCGCCGCCAGGGTAAGTCGATCGGTCTCGCATCGATGTGCATCGGCGTGGGGCAGGGGATTGCGCTGGTCGTAGAGCGGATATAGAACAGGGCCGTCCAGATATCCTGTTCCTTCCCGAACCTCCTGGCGGCCGGGCAACTGACCAGCAACCCGCTTCCCTCGAAGCAAGCCCCCACAGCAATGACATTCGCCAGCGGCAGATACTCCGGGACGTCCGCCGCGGCCACCTTGCCTCTCGGGACGAACAGCACTCCCTTGAAGATGCTCACGAAATCCGCCAGGACGGCAGTGCCGCCCGCCGCCCGCGCGGGGTAGAACTTCAATGTGCGGAGCCCGGCGGAGACGGCGACCATGGCCTCGGATGCCATCTGGACACCCGGCAAAAACGGCAGCGGACTCCGGGCTGCCGCTTCGATGAGCGCCGGAGTCAACCCTGGGCTCAGGGCAAATTAGGCTCCCGCCGCCGCGGCCCGATCGAAATCCTCCGGCTGCCGGAGCGTTCCGGCCCCTACGGCCATCTCCTGGAACCTCTCCCGGATCGCCCGAATTCCCGCCATCCCCTCCGCGGTCCTCAGGGTGATTTCCATGACCCGAAGACCGCCGGCCAACAGGCTTTCGGCGATCCGGAGCCCCTCATCCACCTTCCGGATCGTCATGATCGAGAGCACGCCCTGGCGGCCGAGGATCTGTCGAAGCGCTTCATCTTTCATCGCGCACCTTCCCGACGGACCGCGTCGAGCAACGTATCCACCTGTCGATTCGGAGCCGCGCCATCTTCGTTGTCCAGCACGAGCTTCACATACCAGGGGATTTTATACGGGCCTCGGGCCAGGAACTCGTTCCAGTGCTCGAGCTTCCATCGATCCCGCACCTCCCCCCGGACTTGCAGCCGTCGGTAGGCCGTCTCGGGTGACACGTGCACCCACACCGGAAAGAACGCCGCCCTGCGGGACTGGCAGGCGTCTCGCATCCGGCCGGTCCAGACGGCATCGTCCAGCTCCGATGCCAATGGGGCGTCCAGCACCACGACCTTCCCCATCTCAAGGTGGTCGAAGGCCACGCCTTCGAGTACCTCGTATTGGAGCGGCCGGACATCCCGCCAATAGACGGGGCTGTCCCGGTCCACGCCGACCCCCAGCGCCGTCAGGAGCCTGTCCACCCACCTCCCGAGCACGAAGTCCTTATCGAGGAGCACAGCGTTCCCTATTCGACGCACCAGCTCGTGCCCGAGCCGCGTCTTGCCGGCGCAGGCCCCACGCTGCGCCCCCGTGAATCGGAAGCGTCCCGGCCTTACCGGATTCCCACCCACCGAATAAGGGTGCGCTAAAGAAAATCGCTCGAAGGCAAGGGACAACTCCTTCCGGGATCTTACGGCTATCTGGGGAACAGTTCGTACGCATGTATAGAAAGCGCTAGCCCGATTCCGAAAATATCTCACCGCCAACCCCTGTAGACAATTTCGTGATTTATCTATTTGGCTGATTATGTAATTTGGCAGTACGATGGGAACAAACTCCCGAACCAGTACTCTTTCGGAGGGTGAGAGACAATGCGAGAACAAACGATCGTCTATTTTGACAAGCCCGGCAGCGAGAACACCGAGGCAGTGCTCCGCCTTGCCAACAGACGGGCGCGGGAGCTCGGGATCACGAAGATCCTGGTCGCCTCCACTGTCGGGGAGACGGCGGTGAAAGCGATGGAGGTCTTCACGGGGCTGACGGTAGTCGTCGTGACCCACGCCGCGGGGACCCGGGACCCGAACACCCAGGAGTTCACCGAGGCGAACCGGCAGCTCGTCGAGAAAAAAGAGGGCGTCCTGCTCACGGCGACCCATGCGCTGGGCGGGCTCGTACGGGCGATGAGCCAGGTGACGGGGCCGCTTCCGGGCCAGACCGGGGGGACGGTCGAGGCCGTCGCTCAGACCCTGCGGGTGCTCGGGCAGGGGATGAAGGTGGTCTGCGAGATCGCGGCGATGGCGGCAGACGCAGGCTTGGTCCGAACGGACGAGGAGGTGATTGCCATCGCCGGGACCGGGGCCGCCGGTCGGGGGGCGGACACCGCCGTCGTCGTGCAACCTGCCAATGCCTACAGATTCTTTGACACCCGGATCAAGGAGATTCTCTGCAAACCCCGCCTCTAACGGGTCGACGGAAAGTCCGCTTGCCCGAGAGACAAGAACTCTAGCAACGTCGATGGGCCGGGGAACACATCAAGGAGAGGAACACGGATTGCGTGTCGATCCCAGCCCCCCACACCCTCGGGAAGCTACTCGATGAGTCGCCTTGGACGCCTTGGAGACCAAATGGCCGACCCCGAGGAGAGCGTGTTCAGCGTCTGGCTGGCGGGGAGGCTTCGTTGGGATTGGTGAGAGCGGACTAATCTGACAAAAGGAGAAGCGAGGATGGATGAAAAAATCGTCAGCTTATACTCGGACTACATCCGTGGATCGCTAGCTCGTCGCGAGTTCCTCAAGAAATTGTCCGCGCTCGCTGGTGGCACGGCTGCGGCGAACGCCCTGCTGCCGTTGCTGGAACAGAGCCATGCGAGCGCCGAAGTAGTCGCCCAGAATGATCCTCGGCTCAGGACGGACGAGGTCCAATATCCTGGCGCAACAGGTGATGTGCGGGCCTATTGGGCGAGACCGAAAGGCGAGGGCAAACTCCCTGGCGTGATCATCGTCCATGAAAACAGGGGGCTGGTGCCCCATATCGAAGACGTGACCAGGCGGGTGGCGCTGGAGGGGTTTGTGGTGATGGCTCCGGACGCCTTATCGCCGCTCGGGCGGACGCCGGCAGATCCGGCTACCGCTCCAGCGATGATTCAGACGCTGGATCCGCAGGCGACCGCACAAAATTACCTCGCGGCGGTCAAGTATCTGATGAGCTCCCCCGCCTGCACTACCCGGGTGGGAGTCGTCGGCTTCTGTTGGGGTGGAGGAATGGCCAATCAGCTGGCCGTTCACTCCCCGGAGTTGAGCGCCGTGGTCCCCTTCTACGGGATGCCGCCTGCCCCTGAGGAGGTGCCTCAGATCAAGGCGTCGTTACTTCTGCATTACGCTGGGCTGGATGAACGGATTAATCGGGGGATTCCGGCATACGAGGCCGCTTTAAAAAGGGCGTCCGTGGATTACCGGCTCTATATGTATGAGGGCGCCAAGCATGGGTTTTTCAACGACTCAAACCCTGAGCGGTACAACCAGGAAGCGGCCCGACTCGCGTGGGAGCGCACCATTTCCTTCTTGAAGGAGAAACTTCAAGAATAACGGTCGGTACGCCATCCACAGGGGTATCGTGGGTTGTCGGAACGAGGGGGAGGTCGGCAAGCGGCTGTGCCGGGTTCCGAGCTTCCACGTTCAGCGGATCATTTGCCCAAGCAGCACTGCTTGTACTTGCGGCCACTGCCACACGGACACGGGTCATTCCGACCCGTTCGGGGGCTTGCCTGGGCAGTCTTCGCATGCGCCACCATCAGCTGGCGCTCAAGGGGCTGCCGGTGCGCGAGGGCGGATACCTGTGCCACGAAGGGCTGGCAGTGGGTGAAGAAGCGCTTATAGCCCGCACACAGGTAGTTCAGGCCCTTCTCATCGTCGGGCATACGAAGGAGGCGATCCTTCGGGCACCCCCCGTGACACATCTGCCGCACGTCGCAGGCCTGGCAATAGCGGGGTAACGTGTCCACCTTCGCCTGCCCGAATGCTCTCTGCGCGGGACATTCCAGCAGTTCGGCCAGGGGAGTCTCCCGGATGTTCCCCAGGCGGTGGTCCGGGTTGACGAAGTGATCGCACGAGAAGACGTCGCCGTTGTGTTCGATGACGGGGACATCCCCGCAGGTCTCCCGAAAGATACACAGCGCCTGCTCTCGCCCAAGGGCAGTTCGCGCCGCCTCCTCGAATATCTGCACCTTGATCCGCCCGATGTCCTGGCGCACCCATTCGTCGAAGATGGCGCAGAGAAAATTGCCCCAGGCGAGAGCGGGCACGCTGCGGAGGCTGACACCCCCCTCTCCGCCTGGCTGCGGTTCGACCAGAGGCAGGAACTGCACGTATTGCGCCTTGATCTCCTTGAAGAACCGGTACACCGAGGTAGGTGACTGGACGTTCTGTGCATGGACCACGCACAGGATATCGCACGGGATGCGATGCTGCCGCAAGAGCTTATACCCCCGCATCGATCGCTTGTGGGTGGGGTGCTGGCCCTTGGTGACCCGGTAGAGATCGTGCAGATCCTGCGGTCCGTCCAGGCTGAGGCCTACCCCAAACCCCTCGACAGCCAAGAAGCGGCACCAGGCCTCGTCGAGGAGGGTGCCATTGGTCTGCATAGCGTTGGTGATGCGTCGGTGAGGAGGCTGATACTTGCGCTGCAGGGCCACAATTTTCCGAAAGTAGTCCAGCCCCAGGATGGTCGGTTCTCCGCCATGCCAGCAAAAGCTGATCACCGACCCGGGCGAGGCCGCGATGTGCTGAACGATATACGCCTCCAGGAGGTCGTCGGGCATTCGATACGACTCGGTCTCTGGAAAAAGACGCTCCTTCTCCAGGTAGTAGCAGTAGTGACAGGCCAGGTTGCAAATCGAGCCAGCCGGTTTCGCAAACACCTGGAATTCGCGCGACGCTCTGACCATTCGTCAATCCACCATTCTGCTCTGTCTCCACTGATGGGTCCACCGACAATGGTAATTCAAAGCGGCTCCCAACGCCAGCAGGCGCAGCAGTGGATACGTATTGCGATGAGGATAGAGGAGCGACCAAGTACAATAATAGGGGGGCAGTTTTTTGTTGCGTCCCTCGTGAGCGACCTGTTCGATCTCGCGGTTACCGTTCGCTATTTGGTCAACTTCGCAGCAGCCTTGCGGGCCGTTTCAAAGGCCTTATCGAATTCCTCCAGGGCAAAGTGATGGGTGAGCACGGGCGTGATGTCGATGTTGGCCGAATTGAGGATGTCAGCCGCCTCGGTCCAGGTCGAGAACATTGTCCGTCTCGTGATCCCGTATACCGGGGAAGTAGGGGACGTTGCAAGTTACGTCGTCTTGAGCACCCTGCCCAGGAGGTGGCCCCACTCGCGCGCGAACGCCGCCCCTCGGCGGGTCGCCTGGTAGACCACGGCGGGGTGGATCCCCAAGAGGGGCGCGAGGAAACGCCCGGGGTGCCCGAGCCGCTCCACCCAGAGGTAGGCGATCCCGGCCCGGGCACGGGAGACGGCCGGGCTACGGCCCCCGCCCCGAAGGGCCGCAGGCGAGATCCCCACGTGGGCGCAGAGCGGCTCCGGGGCGTCGGCGGGCACGAGCCGCCGCACGGCCGGGCGACGGTGCTCTTCGATCGGTTCCACCTCACCCGGTACGCGACCGACGCCGTAGACACCGTCCGGCGGCAGATGTGGCGGCAGCTGGCCGAGGCGGAGAAACTGGCCTTCAAGCGGACGCGGTTCCTCTGGCTGAAGAACCCGGAGAACCTCCGCCGGGACGAACGGACCGGCCTGTCGGGGCTCCTGCGGCTGAATGCTCCCATCGTGCGGGCGTACCTCCTCAAGGAGGACCTCCGCCGGTTCTGGGACTACCGGTATACCGCCTGGGCCGAGGTCCACCTCCGGCAGTGGTGCTGGCAGGCGAGCCACAGCCGGCTGGCCCCCTTCACGAAGCTGGCGCAGACCCTCCGGACCCATCGGGATAACATCCTGGCGTGGACCACGCTCCGGGTCACCAACGGGGCCCAGGAGGGCATGGACAACAAGGCGAAGGCGATCAGTCATCGGGCGTTCGGCTTCCGGACAACGTGGACGTACATTGCGACCATCTACCACTGCTGTGCGGAGCTCCCGCTTCCCTGACACTTTCGGGAGAGGGGCCCCTTATTGCTTTCAATAAGAACCCCATCAGCGATCCGAGGTGGGGGCCGGTATCGTTTCCGTCGGGTTCCCTTCTTTGGCTAAGGAAAGCGCCACGTCAACATCGGAGCCTAAACCGGATACGGGCCACCACTCGTGGCTCGAATTAACTTCCGTTCCGAGTTTCTGGCCCTTCCCATCATAGAACACTCTCAGGACCCACCGATAGTGGCGTGGCGTGCGCAAGTCCACCTCATATTTCGTCACGTATTTAGCAAACGGAGGCGCTTGATTCGCCCGCAAGGGAGGGTCCCACAGGAAATATTTAGACGTGGCATCCTCCAGGATCCAATACGTCAGAGTGTCGCCGTGTTTCACGGCACTGTCTGCGTCCACATAGCTCGCTCTGGCTGCTCCGGGAAGTTTCACCCACTGTGCTGCAGATGCGCTCCCCGCGGTAAGGGCGACCAACATCAATGGCCCCAACACCGCGGTCACCAGTCGTTTTGTCCTGTTCACGTTTCGACCTCGCTGGATGTATTTCTGCTTGCCAGATCTGGAGTTCACCTTCTACCTAGATCCTCACGTCGGCAAATCTGGGGATTGAGACGAGCGAGTTCGCGTCCACTGGTTGCACGAACAATTCGGTCCTGTCCTACGTCGGCTTATTGGTCCTCAGCGCTTTAATCTCCTCCATCATGAGACGGATATCCTCGGGATTCCCCTGGTGCCGCTCTCGACTCTCGATGACCCGCTTCGCTTTCCGGATCAACTCTTGGCGTACTTCCTCGGACGGTGGGCACTTCAACCGCCCATCGCTCGGGTCATAATTTCGTTTAAACGCGTTGCAGCGGAAACACGCCACGACCAGATTCTCCGACTTCTCCTCGCCGCCTATTGCTTTTGGGATGCGGCGGTCCGAGGCGAGTTGTCGCCACGTTGAGTACATCGTTCCATCAAAGCCGCAATAGGCGCATTCACAACCTCCCTGCACAAACGCTCCCTACCCTCCAGGAAATGACCGGTCCCAGCCAATCTTCGACATGGGGTCCTCCAGTCATCCAGCTTCTCATAGTATCTCGGCACGATGGGTCAGATGGATAACCCATGTGCATCAAGGCAGCGAAATGTATAACCCCCCGATTCCACCAGAACAATGCTCATTATCGGTCATTAAGCGATTCAAGAACTCTTCCACCTCGATACCGATCCTCTACTCCTTCTTCGGCTCTACAGTACTAACCTCCTTTGGCTTCGCACTCACCCTTCGCTTTTTGACCACCTTAGCAGCGGCCTTTTTGCGATCGGCCCAATATTTCCGCATGCGCTGACTGATCCGTTTTCTCGCTGCCGCACTCATTTTTCGCGTATTGCGGGATCTGGGTTTGACGGCTGAGGACTTCCTACTGCGAGATCGTCCCAATACTGCTTGAACTGAAGCAATCTGACGATCCAGGTGTGCCCGCTCTTGTTCGAGTTGCCCAAGTGCTTTGATGAGTATTGTTCTTAATTGAAAAGCCACACATCCTCCTTGCTAATTGGAAAAAGAAGGTTTATGTGTTTTTTATCTATATTTGCTTCCTAGGCATTTGTCAAGTTTACCACGTTGCGCCCGAGTATTTCGTTCACATTCGCTTAAATTGAAAACCTAGACAACTGCTGGAAGGACGGTGAGAACGATGCTACTGGGATGCGCGATGAAATATGTAAAACGGATTCGAGAGAGGACGAAGTAGCAAGTGCGAAGAAAGGGTTAGAAAGCATTTTACCTGAGGAAGATGAAGCGCCGTAGTCTGGGTATTATATGGCTTCCCAAGAGGGCGAAGATCGGCACTAGATGGAAAGGGGTTCGGTGGCGTGAAGGCTTAACGCTCGCGTTCACCAGCCGTGAGCGAGCATTGCGGTCGAGCGGGTTGGTGCAGCGCGGGGTTGGACAGGCCCAGGAACACAGCACCCCCCGCTCGCGCTCAGGGGCATGTGGACCTGGCCCGGTGTCGCGGACACAAGCAAGCAGTCACTCACGGTCTCCCGGATTGTTGGCGTAGAGGTCGATGCCGTTCGCGTTCGCGTACGCTTCTGCTTGTGACTGGTCCATCGTGTCCGCCCACTCACCGCAACTCCAGAACGTCTTCGCCCATGCCTGTGATCGCGTCCATCACGTACGGACTGCCAAACGTCCACTGTCGGTCGCGCCAGACCTCTGGGTAAAACAACTTCCCCGGCGAGCTTCGCTGGCGGATCAAGCCGTACTTGTCGCTGAACCAGAACTTGAACTCAACCACGGCTTGCTCCTGTCGGTGCGCCCGAACGGCCAAGTAACAGCTATCGTGCAAGCATGCAGACTCCGTGCTGACGGCTCTGCCCAACTGCGCATATATGACTTCCGCAGAAGAACCATATCTGGCATTGGGTTCGCATAACACCCAATGAATCGCAGGGGGAGAAGCGAAAGAATCGGTGGAGGGAGCGTATCGAAGGCTGTATACGGTGTCAACCAGAATTGGCCTCAGCCCAGAAACACGGGAACACGGATGGCAGAAAATGTTGAGGTGACGAAAGAGAATCGCCTAGGTGAGATATGGCTGTCCAGAGAAGATTGAAACAGGCTGCGATAACCCTGCTGAAGGTGTCGAGAAAAATATTGGTCTCTCAGGTGGCGGGTTTAATTTCGATATGCAGCATTCTCGGACCAGCAACACGGGTTACCGGCACCTTAAGATGAGCATGATGAGCGAAATCAGACTTTAAGCAGGTCGGAGAATTTCCAGAAATTCTATTGGCCAAAAGCCGTCGAATCCCCTTGGCCATCCGACCCCGAGTTGCAGAAGTTTGTTCTTGAATCCTATCGCCAAAAAAATCTCAATTGTACACTTACCAGAACAACTGCTATCGAATTGGCAGTGCTACTAAATCGCCACCTGTTGTGCCACCTCCAGCCCCTTCCAGTCCCCTGTGGCTTTTTTGCCACAGTAACCCAAGTACCTATAAAAACTACAACCCACGGAATTCGTGGGTTGTAGAAAAAGCTGGCGGAGGCGTGTGGGAATCGAACCCACCTAGCACGGGTTAGGCGCCACGCTGGTTTTGAAGACCAGGAGGGCCACCAGGCCCAATCCGCCTCCGGGGGGTGACCATGCTGGTCGACGATGCGACCGCCATTTCCCAGCCAACCGCCGGTACGACATAGGGGTCCGGGACTCTCAACGCTATCAGGACTTTTGGCTTGGCGGCGGGGCGATACCTTTGGCCTTGTTGATAAAATCCGCAATCAGCTCCGAGTCTTCCTTCTTCATGTGCAAGAACTTGATGCCCATGCCGGCCGGGAACGAAGTCCGAGACGGAGTGCTGTTCGTCCACACCACGATTCCCTGAACTTCAAAACGATGATCGACTCCCGGCAAAGTGAAGCGCACAACCACCGGCCGGTTCAGAGTTAGGGGCTGCTGCGTTCGGATGAAGATTCCGCCGCCACTGATGTTCTTGCTATAGGCCGCCAGAAACTCCTGCGCCGTTCGATACTGAACCTCCAGTTCAGCCTCGACCCGGTCTTCCCGCCGCCGCTCGGCCATGCACACATCCTCCTCGGTTCTGTTGCCCGCTCAAACCCGTGTGACGCTACCAAAGCGCGCTCCAGAACACAAGAAAAATAAGAGCGTGTTTCATTGCGTGCAAACGACCGGTCCAGTATGATTTCCAAGAGATTGCCCTTCAACGGAAAGAACTGGTCAACCGCCATGACGCCAAGGCCGCTCCTTTCAATTTCGAACTTCGAAATTCGAATTTTCCCCTGGCGCCTTGGCGGTGAGATATTTCCGGAAGGGAGTTAGGAGGGGATCGAATGCTGACGGCCGTGCCGGGATTTCAGGTGGGACATGCCACCGATGAGACAGGCTGCACCGGATGCACGGTCATCCTGTGCCCCGAGGGAACGGTGGGCGGAGTGGATATCCGAGGATCCGCTTCCGGAACGCGGGAGATGGACGCGCTGTCCCCGCTCCACCTCGTGCCGCACGTGCACGCGGTCCTGCTGGCCGGCGGTTCCGCATTCGGCCTGGATGCAGCCGCCGGCGTCATGCGCTACCTGGAAGAGCGCGGGGTCGGCTTTGATGTGGGCCTGACCCACGTGCCCATCGTTCCCACCGCCATCCTGTTCGACCTTCGCCTGGGCGACCCCCGCGCCCGCCCGGACGCGGGCATGGCCTACGCGGCCTGCCGCCACGCCTCCGCGGGTCCGGTCCCGGAAGGCTCGGTGGGGGCCGGAGCCGGCGCCTCGGTCGGAAAGCTCTTCGGCATCAGCCGGGCCATGAAGTCGGGGCTCGGCACGGCCTGGCGGGAGCTGTCCGGGGGAGTGCGCATCGCCGCTCTGGTCGTGGTGAATGCGTTCGGTGACGTGCGGGATCCGCATACCGGAAACTTGCTGGCCGGAGCGCGGGAGGCGCCCGGCAGCCGACGCCTGGTGGATACCGCTGAGGCCATGCGACAGGGCAGCGCCCCCCGGGGCTACAAGCCGGAAAATACGACCCTGGCCGTTGTTGCCACCGATGCCCGGTTCGACAAGGTCCAGGCGACCAAGCTGGCCCAAATGGCACAGCACGGCCTGGTGCGGACTATCAGCCCCGTCCACACCATGCTGGATGGAGACCTGGTCATCGCCCTGGCCGGGGGTGAGGGACAGGTAGAGTTAAACGCCGCCGGCGTGATCGCCGCCGACGTCGTCGCCGAGGCCGTCCTGCGCGCTATCCGACAGGCCAAGTCGCTGGCCGGCCTGCCCGCCTGGGCGGACCTGCAGCCCGCCCAGGCGGGCCCCGACTGATCCGAAATCCGCTGTCTTAGGCCTTCTTGTTCCTGGAATCCTTCTCGTCGTTCTTCTTGGGGGTCACGTCGATCGCATCCTTGCCTGCCACCGAGTCCTTGAATCCGCGGATGGCTTTGCCGAGGCCGCTTCCGATATCCCCCAGGCGGTTGGTCCCGAAGATCAGCAGGATGATGACAAGGATGACGAGAAGCTCCGGCAAACCCATCCCGAACATGGCACTTCTCCTTGGAAGTTAACACCGATGATGGCCTAGAATCCCCTAGCTTCCGGAGGATGTCAACCGAAAATGGGGCCGGGCGCTCCCCGCCATCCGCGTCCCACGTGCCGCTGGGGCCAGCCCCGCTTCCCCGCCTTGATCAATACGGCACCCGCTCGTCCCCCTGGCGCCGGGTGACCCGGGCGGCGTCTAGGTGCTCCAGGTAGGGGATGGCGTACTTGCGCGAGACGCCGAACAGCTCCTTCATGGCGGCGACGTTGATGGTCGCCTGGCCCTGAAAATGCCGGGCGATCCGCTCCCGCAGCTGCGCGTAGCTGTCGCGGTGCAGGTAGAGATCCTCCGCCAGCCTGACCAGGACTCCATCATCCACCAGGCGCCGGAAGACGGCCTGGCCCGCCTTCCGATCCGTCCCCAGTCCCGCCAGGGCCGCATCCGGGGCGGGGGGCTGAAACGCCGCAGCGCGGAACGCGGCCTCGATCTTCTCCTTCAGACCTTCCTCCGCTATCGACAGGGTCGGCCGGTGACCGGCCTGGCGGACCTTGTCCCGCTCCACGGCGATTTTTCCCGCCGCTGCCAGGCGGGCGAGCATCCACCCGAAGGTGGCCGGATTGAGCCGGCTGGAGAGTTTGCTCCGCAGCTCTTCTTTGGGCAGGCCGTCTTTCAACGGCTCCTTGGCGTGAAAGTCGCCCAGCCGGCCCTCGATTTCCTTCTCCAACTGCTTGACCCGATCGGCGTGGAGGAATCCGCTTTCCCCCTTGTTTCCCACGGAGACTGCCGCTCCGCCTTCCACCAACTCGCGCAGGCTGGCGGTGACGGTAGCCGCATCCAGGTCGCTCCGCGTCCCCAACTCTTCGCCAGACAGGGGCGCGAATCCTGTCCCGAGCAGCAGGCGCTCCACCCGCTCGGTCGGCCGTCCCTGCTCCAGGACGCGAAGGTGCTCGATCACCTTGGCCCGCGGCCGCCTGGCCTTGGGCGGATTCGGATCCAGGATGCTCCCCCCGCCGATGGTGACGGCGGGCGAGTAGCTTCGGATGACGTAGTGGTCACGGGACAACGCTGCCGACGGGGACTCCAGCCGCAGGTGCACGTACGCCTGCTCTCCCGGCCGCAGCTCTTCCCGGTCCAGCAGCACCACGCGCGCCAGCCGCTCGCTGGTTCCGAGGTGAAAGCGAACCCGCGCGCGGTTCGCCAGCGGGCGCGGGGCATCCGCCAGGAGGGACAGCGTGGCGTCGAACCCCTGCGACGGGCGCAGCACACCCGGGGCGCACAGCACGTCCCCCCGCTCGATCTCCGCCACCTCCAGCCCCGGCAGGTTCGCCGCGGTCCGCTGCCCCGCGACCGCGCGCTCCACAGTCTGGCCGTGAACCTGCAGACGGCGCACCCGCGACCGAAGGTCCTTCGGCAGGACCGCCACCTCGTCTCCCACCGCCAGCGACCCGGTCCACAGGGTGCCCGTGACGACCGTCCCGAAGCCCTTGATGCTGAAGACCCGATCGATCGGCAGGCGCAGAATCCCCTCGGTGCGTCGCGGCTCGACGGCCGACGCCTGCGCCTGAAGGGCCTCCAGGATCTGCGGCAACCCTTCCCGGGTGACGGCGGAGCAGGTGATGATGGGGCAGCCCTCCAAAAACGATCCCCGCAAGGCCTGGGCCACGTCCTGCTGGACCATTCCCAGCCAGTCCGCCTCGACGAGGTCCGCCTTGGTCAGGGCTACTAGGCCGCGCTTGACCTGCAGCAACTCGCAGATGTGGAGATGCTCCCGCGTCTGCGGCATGACCCCTTCGTCGGCGGCGATGACCAGGACCACCAGGTCGATCCCGCCCACGCCGGCCAGCATAGTCTTGACGAAGCGCTCATGGCCGGGCACGTCCACGATCCCGGCCTGGGTCCCGTCCGCCAGGTTCAGAAAGGCGAACCCGAGCTCGATGGAGATCCCGCGCTCCTTCTCTTCCTTGAGCCGGTCGGTATCGATGCCGGTAAGGGCCTTGACCAGGGTTGTCTTGCCGTGATCGATGTGGCCCGCGGTCCCGATGACGAGGTGTCGCATGCGCCGCGCTCCTTGATCGGCTGACTATAGCGTGTCACCCAGAGCCAGACAAGCCCTCCCCGGGGAGCTCGGAGCGGGCACGGGCGAACAATGGCGGAGTTCGGGGGGAGAGGCTGCAGCCCCTTCGGTGGGCGCCGCCGCAGCCGGAGAGGCCCCCGAGGGCAATTGGGACCTCTGAATTTGAAGAAAATCGGTCTTGGCGATCCGGGCACCCAGCTCTCGGATGGAGCGATTGGGGAATCCGTCAGGCGAGATGTTTTTGCACGGCCGCGAGGACCCGGTCGCGAAGCTCTCGGCCTTGCGTCTCGGCCGCCCGCAGCCGCTCCATCCGCCCCGCCCGGTAGGCCTCGTCTTTGATTGCCCCCAGGTTGATCCGAACGTTGAGGGCGCCCCCCTCCAGCGCCGCCCCGGCCAAGACGGCACTGACCCCTGCGTCCGAGGCGGCGCTGGGGGTCCCCTGCTCCGCCACCTGGAGCGCAAGCTCCAACAGCCGCATCGCCCGGCCGCAGAGCCGGAGCGGGGGTTCGACCGCCGCCTTGTACGCTTCCTGGACGGCTCGCGAGCGCTCGGCCTGCTGGTCCGCCGTCTCCTTCGACATGCGGAAGGCGGCCATCACCAGGTCAAAGGCCCGGGCGTCCTCGTCCGCCAGGGCCAACAGCTCGCGTCGGAGCGCATCCGCCTCCGTGGCGAGCGCCTCCATCGACTCCGCCCGGTCGGCGAACTTCTTGCTCTTGGCCGTGGTGCGGGCCACCATTGCCGCCAGGGCGCCGGCCAGGGCGCCGGCCAGGGCCGAAGCGGACCCTCCGCCCGGCGTGGGCGCCTCGGACGCCAGCACCTCTGTAAACTCCTCCACAGACATCTGGGCGAATCCCATCGCCTGGCTCCTTCCACCCGGCACAGGCCGTCGCGCGTCCCGGTTTCTATCCTTGGCCAATTGGGACGGCGCTCGGCGCCGGCCAGGGCCGGTTTGCAGCCTCGACCCGGGTTCCGCATCTACTCCGGGATCAGATGATACTCGATGATCTTCTTGGCGCTGAAGTCGGGCAGCTGGAGATAGTAGCTCACGACCTCCTCCACCGCCTCGATGGGCACCATGCCGATCAGCTCGCATTCCTTGACGAGCACCCCGTAGCGCGCCGCCTCGGCCCGGATCAGCTCCACCGCCCGGTGGATGGGGGTCTTCTGGTAGTTGACCAAGTTCATGGACACCTGCACGATCCCCTGGCCCTCCAGGCGAAGCCCCATGGCCTTCACAAACCGCAGCCCGCCGCCGATGTGGCGGACGGCATTGGCGATCTTTTTCGCCACCTCCAGGTCGCCGGTATGCAGGTTGACATTGAAGGCGATGAGCGGCATCCGGGCGCCCACCGCCGTGACGCCCGACTTCGGATTGAGCGTCTGCGGGCCCGCATCCACCGACCAGTCGGGATCCTGGAGCTTCCTGGGCATCCCCTCGTACTCCCCCTTCCGGATGTCGGCTAGGTTGCGGCGGGACTCCCGGGTGCAGGCCTGCTCGTAGAAGAATACCGGGACCCGGTGCCGCTCGGCATAGGCCGTGCCGAAGCGGCGCGCGATCTCAACCGCCTCGGCCATGGTCATCCCGCGGATGGGGATGAAGGGGATGACATCCACGGCACCCATGCGCGGGTGGCTGCCCGTATGGGTCCGCATATCGATCAACTCGACGGCCCGCGATACCACCGCCATGGCCGCGGTCTCCACCGCCTCGGGCGTCCCCAGGAAAGTGGAGTCCGCCCGATTGTGGTCCTTGTCCATGGACAGGTCCAGGATCTTGACGGGAAACTGCTGCAGGACCTTCTCCAGCTCTTTCAGAAAGCTCGGGTCCCGCCCCTCACTGAAGTTCGGCACACACTGCAGGATCCTCATCGGCGACGGCCCTCCCCTGGCGGTGAATCGCTGTGTCCGACCTCATCCGCGAAATGGCGAGGAAGATACCACGACGGCCCGCAGCCGGCAACCGGCGCCGCCCGGTCCCCGGGCGGCCTGCCTAGCGGCCGATGTCCTCGTTCCACAGCTCCGGATGGGCGCGGATGAAGTCCGTCATAAGGCAGATGCAGGCGGGCTCTTGCAAGGTGGTCACCTCCACCCCGCGGGAGGCCAGCAGGGCCTCTTCTCCCCGGAAGGTTCGATTCTCCCCCACCACCACCCGCGGGATGCCGTACAGCACAATGGCCCCGCTGCACATGGCGCAAGGGGAGAGCGTGGTATAGAGGGTACAGTCCCGGTAGACAGAGGCCGGCTGCCTCCCGGCGTTCTCCAGGGCGTCCATCTCCCCGTGCAGGATGGCGCTGCCCCGCTGGACGCGCCGGTTGTGCCCCCGCCCGAGGATTTGCCCGCGGTGGACGAGAACCGCGCCGATCGGGATCCCGCCTTCGCGCAGCCCCTGTTCGGCCTCCTCGATTGCGGCCTGCAGATGCGGATCCATAGGGCCCTCCTCCGGACAGCGACTCAGGCCTCCTGCACGAGATGGGGCAGCGCCGCCGGCAACTCCAGCGACGGCCCGACCGCGCCGCCGTCAGGATGTCCCCGGCCACGTAGTGTGCAGGCGGGAAGCCCCCCAGGCCGCCCGCCGACCACGTGCGGCTGCCGTGAATTGCGCGGACCTGGAGGAAGAGAATAACGCCTGCGGGATCCCATCCGTCGGGGTCGCCGGTCGATGCGGGGTCTGCCCGCCCCGGATTATCAGGCGGCCGGCGCCCCCCCAACGCGCGGGGCGGCGCAGGCTCAGTAGCTCATCGCGTCGAGCTTCACCTTTCCCCGGAAGATGTAATAGATGCTGGCCGTATAGGCCAGCACCAGCGGCACCCCGATCACCGCGATGACCAGCATGATGGTCAGCGTCTTGGGGGAGGAGGCCGCGTTGTAGATCGTCAGGCTCAGGTCGGGATCCGGACGGGACAGCACCAGGTAGGGAAAGATCCCGATCGCCACCAGCACCATCAGCCCCACCATGGTGGCGCCCGAGGAGAGAAACGCCAGGAAGTCCCGCGCGTAGTAGATCTCCCGGGGAATGTTGGCCACCGCCAGCATGGTGAGCACGGGCACCACGAAGAAGATCGGATAGTCCCGCATGTGCTGGCTCATGTGGGGCACATACAAGAGCGTGGCCATGGTCGTCAGCCCGTAGCAGACGATGAAGAAGATCATGCAGTTCTTGACCCAGCCGCGGGCGATCTCGTGCAGCTCCCCCTCCGTCTTGAGCACGGTATAGATCGCCCCGTGCATCATGAACAGGGCCAGCGTGGTGAAGCCCACCAGCAGCGCGTAGGGATTCAGCAAGCCCAGGAAGGTCCCCGCGAACTCCCGCTGGGCGTCCAGCGGCACCCCCCAGACGATGTTGCCGAAGGCCACCCCCAGGAGGAGGCTGCAGCCGATGCTGGCCGCGGAGAAGCTGACGTCCCACGTCCGCCGCCACCAGCGAGGCTCCAGCTTGCTGCGGAACTCGATGGCCACGGCCCGGAAGATCAGCATGAACAGCAGCAGCATGAAGGCCAGGTAGAAGCCGGAAAAGACCGTGGCATACACCTCCGGGAAGGCGGCAAAGAGGGCCCCCCCGCCCGTCACCAGCCAGACCTCGTTGCCATCCCACACGGGCCCGATGGCGTTGATCATCATCCGCCGGTGCTCGTCCTTTGCGGTCAGCAGGTGGAGCGCTCCCACCCCCAGATCGAAGCCGTCCAGGAACGCGTACCCCGTGAGGAGGACGCCGACCAGCCCGAACCAGATGATGTTCAGATCCATGACCACACTCACTTGGGGCGGTAGGCCACTTCCAGGTCGTCGTCCAGCGGGCCGTGCCGGATCTTCTGGTCCAGCAGATAGATGAACAGCACGAACAGCGCCAGATAGATCAGGACAAACAGCACCAGCGAGACGACGATCTTCTGCGGCGAGACCGTGGGAGACGTCGCAGCCGCCGTGCGCATCAGCCCGTAGACGATCCAGGGCTGCCGTCCCAACTCGGCAGTGAACCAGCCCAGCTGGTTGGACATCTGCGGCCCCAGCACGGCGAACACGAAGATCCAGAGCAGCCACCGGCATTCGAACAGGCTGCCGCGCCACCAGAGGAAGGCTCCCAGAAGGCTGAGGGCGATCAGGCCCATCCCGATCCCGACCATGAGGTGAAAGCCCTGGAAGACCGGATTGACCGGCGGACGATCCTGGGGCGCGAAGGCGTTCAATCCAGTGACCGGGGCGGACGTGCTCCCGTGCAGCATGAAGCTCAGCATCCCGGGCAGGCTGATTCCGGCCACCCGCTGATCGGCTTCGTTCACCCAGCCGAACAGGTACAGGCCCGCCGGCGCCGAAGCCGGAAAGTGCGCCTCCATGGCGGCCAGCTTGCTGGGCTGGTATTCGCCCGCCACCCGCGCGCTCAGGTCCCCCGTGACCAGCGATCCCAGCGAGGCCACCACCGCCACCACGAGTCCGATCTTCATCGAGGACTTGGCAAACTCCACGTGTCGCCGGCGAAGGAGGTAGTAGGCGCTGACGCTCAGGACCAGGAAGGCCCCCGCCTGCCAGGCCCCCAGCACCGTGTGGGTCAGGCGGGTCATGAAAGAGGGGCTGAACACCACCGCCCAGAAATCCACGACCTCGGCGCGGCTGCGCAGGGCGGACTGGACGATGTGAAAACCCGCCGGCGTCTGCATCCAGGAGTTTGCCACGATGATCCAGATGGCGCTGAAGTGGGCCCCCAGGGCCACCATGACGGTCGAGAACATGTGCATCCGGGGGCTGACCTTGTCCCAGCCAAAGAGGAGGACGGCCAGGAATCCGGACTCCAGGAAGAAGGCGAAGATGCCTTCCGCCGCCAGTGCGCTGCCGAAGACGTCGCCGACGAACCGGGAGTAGGTGGCCCAGTTGGTCCCGAACTGGAACTCCAGCACCACGCCGGTGGCCACACCCAGCGCGAAGGTCAGGCCGAAGATCCGGGTCCAGAACTTGGTCATCTGCTGGAGGACCGGGTCGCGGGTCTTGAGGTACCTGGCCTCCATGAGGACCAGGATCACCCCGAGGCCAATGCTGAGCGGCGGATAGATGTAGTGGAAGGATGCGGTCAGGCCAAACTGGATTCGCGAGAGCAGTGCCGGATCCATGGCGTGGGTGCTCCTCGGCCTCACACGTTATACCAACAGTCCCTCCAAGGCAAGTCGAGATCGCCAGGGCTGACCGGGGAGTCCCGGGCGGGTTTCAGCGCCCTCTCTTGGCCCGCGAGGCCCGCCGTCCGACCAGCCACAGCTGCGTGAAGATGCCGGCAAGGCACAGGGCCAGCAGGGCCACGCCTGCCAGCGGCCGGTGCAGGCCCGCCCCCTGAGCCACGAGCGCGGCCCCGATTAGTGACGACAGCAGGATCAGGGTCCACTCGAAGGCCGCCAGCATCAGTAGTCCCCCCACCACGCCCCCGAGCAGCACCCACACCCAGGCTGCCCCGCCGCCTCGACCCCACAAATGGAGCAGGTAGGAAACCGTGTAGGCGCCCGCTGCGATTCCGGCCAGGGCGATGGCGAGGGTTTGCAACACCAAGGCCAGGATGGCCCCCACAACTCCGGCGGCCAGTGCCAGCGCCCAGAGGAGCCATGGGGGCTGACCCGCAAAGGCGGTCGTGGCAAATCGCATCCCGGCCACGACGCCCAGGGCGCCCACCAGCAGCCAGAAGAGCCGGCGCCCCAGGCCGAGCAGACACGCCCCCAGCACGACTTGCAGGATATCCATGAGCCTCTCTCACCGGGGCGGGCCGCGGCAGGTCACTCAGCTGACACGTCCTTCCGGCGATCCGGCGATTCTCGGGCTCTGAGCAGCCTGCTAGCGCATCCCGATCCACGGGAGAAGGACGATGCCGATGAAATCCTGGAGGAAATGCATGACCATGGGGGCCGTCAGGCTGCCCCGCCACAGGTAGACCAGGGCGAAGATCAGCCCCATCGCCCCCACGGCCACGACCCCCGCCGATCCCTCGTACGCATGGCCGATAGCAAAGATCGCCGTCGAGAGGATCACCGCGGCGGCGGCGCTTCCCGTCACGGCCTGAAACCGCAGGATGAGGTACCCCCGGAAGATGGTCTCCTCCGCCACGGCCACGACCACCACCAGCAGGAGGGCCAGCAGAAGCTCCTTGCCGCCCCGGATGCCGAGCAGGGACTGGACCGGCTTCGACGGGCTGGACAGTCCGGCCGCCCGCAGGATCGCCCCCAGCGAGGCCGCCCCCAAGAAGAAGGGAGCGAACAAGACAAGCCCCAGCACTGCCTCCCTCCACCCCTCCCCCGGCGTCCAGCCCAGCCGCGCCAGCGGCTCGCCGTTTCGCCAGGCGAAGAAGAAGATCAGGCTCACCAGCGCCAGGTCGCGCAGGATGGCCGACGAGGCCAGCAGGATGAAGCTCGAGTTGGCGCGACGCACGATGAAGAGGGAGAGGAGCATGGATGGGACGATCAGGAACAGGAAGACTAGTACCTCCCAGAACTGCTCCGATCGGCCGGGCTGCCGTCGCCGCTCCTCGTTGGGAACGATCTCTTGCGAGGGGTCCGTCATGACCCCCCCCGTCACCGATTGCGCCGATCGGGCTGGTAGAGCTCCTGCTCGGCCTTCCAGAACGGGCAATGGTCGGCGTGCCAGCGGTGATGCAGGATCCGGCCGATCCACGACTCCGGCCGCCTCCGTCCATAGACGCACAGCGGGCAATGATGACACGCCGCGCCCAGCAGGCGACGCAGGGCGTCCGGCGCCTCTCTCACACGTCCATCCACGGTCCACCTCCGGTTCCCGGTCGGCTGGCACCGGGATCCACCCTCAGTCGACGAGCTCCGGCAGACGCTCTCCTTCCGGCACGAACTCCAGCGCCAGGCCGTTGTTGCACCAGCGCTGGCCGGTGGGAGCCGGCCCGTCGCTGAACACGTGCCCCTGATGGCCGCCGCAGCGGGCGCAGTGGTACTCGGTGCGGGGGAGGATCAGCTTGAAGTCCCGCCTGGTGCCGATGTGGCCGGGCAGCGGCTGGGTGAAGCTAGGCCACCCCGTGCCGCTCTCGAATTTGGCCTGGGAGGCGAACAGCGGAAGGTGGCAGGCGGCGCAGATGTACGTCCCGGCGCGCTTCTCCCGGTTCAGCGGGCTGGAACGGGGGGGCTCCGTCGCCTCCTCGAACAGGACCTCATAGCGATCCGGCGGCACGGCCTGGCGCCACGCCGCAGGGGGCTTCTCGAGCTTCGCGATCGGCTCCGACATATTACCGCTCCTTCCTCAATGGCTTCCCACCCGTGCAGGGCCTCTGTCACGGTCACGCAGAGAGCGCGCCGGGACGCTCGGCCCGGGCGCCCGCGGCTGCGACGACCTACGGCAACCGGAGCTCGAATTGCTGCTCCTTAACCCGCGTCCCCCACTGGGTTCCCCAATGCTGCTCGACCAGTTGGAAGCCGTGCTTCTCGTACAGATGCCTCGCCGCGTCGAGCCCCTCGAAGGTCCAGAGGAAGACCCGCCGGTAGCCTTTGCTGCGACAGAATTCGATTGCCGCCGAGAGGAGCCTGTCGCCGATTCCTTTGCCGGCCAGCGCCTCGGATACGATGAACCACCGCAGGTGCGCACCCTCCCCCTCGGCGTGCAGCCCATCGATGGCAATGCAGCCTTCCACCCGCCCCGCCACCGAGGTCGTCCAGAAGCCGTCGGTGAGGTCATCGTATCGCCCCAAAAATACCGCCAATCCGGCGGCCACCTTCGACTCGAAGAACGGGCCGAAGCCCCAGTGGGCGTGGTAGTAGGTCCCATGCAGTTCGACCACGCGGCCGATGGCGCCCGGTACGTACCCCTTGACGATCTCAATGTCCGACATGCGCGCTCCTTGGAGGGCCGACCCGCCCCCATCCCGTCGGGCCGCCTCTCCGCCGGCCGCCCGGTGTCTCCGTTCCGGGCCGTAGTGATGCCGGCAGGCGGGCGGCACGATGGTCCTCCTATCGCCTGCGTCCCCTACGCCTCCCCTGGCCGCTAATGTGGTCTGCGATCAGGAGCCCCGCCGGCACGCCGATGATCAGCGCCAGATACGCCGGCATCCCATTCTCGACGACATAGGGAATCACGGACACTCGCTTGCCGAGGGCCAAAACGACGAGGAGGGGCAGGCCGAACATGACGAAGAGCGTCGTCAGCGCAGGCACGATGCGCGACAGGAAGGCACGGGCGCTCTCCCCGCGCCTGCGCCGATAGAATTCCAGGCTGAACACGGCACCCCCCTTGCCGTATCCGGACACACGCGACTGTCTCGGAGGCGCAGACACGCGGCTCGAAGGCCGCCGGGCGCGCCGGGCTTCCGCCCGGATAGCGCCCCGGAGCCGGCTGGATCGAAGCCTAGTGCCTCTCCCTGCCTCCTGTCAAGATTCCTCCCTGAATTGCCGTTGACGGGGCGTTTGCCTCAGGACTATCCTTCCCCAAATCTCCGGCTAACGTGTCCATCGCCTCTGCGGGGCACCGCCCATCGGGTGCAGCCAGGTCCGATGCGGGCAGCCAGCCCCGCGGCCATGATTGCGGGCGCCACACGGGTGCGTTACTGCCCTGCGACGTTATCCGGAGATTAAGGCCTTCCTGAGCCCCTTGCCAAGGAGTGCAGAATGTCGCCGATACAGCTGGATGGAGAACGCCTGACGCTGGAGGAGGTCGAGCAGGTCGCCCGGCACGGGACGGCTGTACGGCTGGATCCGGCCGCCCGGCCGAAGATCCTGGCGGCCCGCGCCCTGATCGATTCCGCCCTCCAGCGGGAACAGGCCGTCTACGGGGTGAGCACCGGCTTCGGCCCGCTCAGCGATGTGTTCGTCGGCGCGTCCGATCGCGAGGCCCTCCAGCGGAATCTCATCCGCAGCCACGCCGTGGGGATCGGCGAGCCCATCGGCGAAGCCGAGACGCGGGCCACCGTGCTGCTGCGCGCCAACGTCCTCGCCAAGGGGTATTCCGGCGTCCGGCCGGAGATCATCGAGCTCCTCTGCGAGCTGCTGAACCGCACCGTCCACCCCATCATCCCCGAGCGGGGATCCGTCGGGGCCAGCGGCGACCTCGCTCCCCTGGCCCACCTGGCCCTGGTCCTCATCGGCGAGGGAGAGGCAAGGTACCACGGGGAACGGCTTTCGGGAGGCGAGGCCCTCGGGCGCGCTGGCCTGGCCCCCGTGACGCTGCAGGCCAAAGAGGGTCTGGCCCTGATCAACGGGACCTGCGGCCTGACGGCGATCGGGGCGCTGGCTCTGATGCGCGCCGAGCGTCTGCTCACGCTGGCGGACGTGGCGGGCGCCATGACGCTGGAGGCGCTCCGGGGCTCGTTCGTGCCCTTCGATCCGCGCCTCCAGGCCGTGCGCCCCCACCCGGGCCAGGCGCGCACGGCGGAGAACCTCCGGCGCATCCTTCCGGACTCCGAGATCAACGTCTCGCACAGAGATTGCGGGAAGATCCAGGACAGCTATACGCTCCGCTGCATCCCTCAGGTGCACGGGGGCGTCCGCGACGTTCTGGCCTTCGCCCGGAGCACGCTGGCCCGGGAGCTGAACGCGGCCACCGACAATCCGCTGGTCTTTGCCGATACCGAGGCGATCCTTCCTGGCGGGAACTTCCACGGCCATCCCGTGGCCCTGGCCCTGGACGCGGCCGGGTTGGCGTTGGCCGGGCTCTGCGGCTTCCTGGAGCGGCGGATCGAGCGGCTGGTCAACCCACAGTTGAGCGAGCTGCCGCCTTTCCTGGTGCAAGCCAGCGGCCTCAACTCCGGCTTCATGGTGGCCCAGATTTCGGCCGCCGCCCTCGCCTCCGAGGCCAAGCTGCTGGCCTCGCCTGCCTCCGTGAACTCCATCCCGACTTCCGGCAGCAAGGAGGATTTCGTCAGCATGGGCTGGCTGGCCTCCGTCAAGCTGGCGCAGATCGCGGACCTCCTGTCCGCCGTCCTGGCCCTGGAATTTCTCTGCGCCGCTCAGGGCCTGGATTTCCTGCTGCCCCTGCGCCCAGGGCGGGGGGCCTGGGCGGCTCACCAGACGATCCGACAGCAGGTCTCCCACCTGGAAGAAGACCGGTCCCTGCGGGCCGACGTGGACCGGATCCTGACGCTGATCGAGGGCGGGACACTGCTGGCCGCCGTGGAGGGTGTGGTCGGCGCGCTCGGCTGACCCCCACCAGCGGATTCCTGGGCGAGACGAAAGGCGGATCGGCGGCCGAATTGGCCGCCGATACCGAGGTCAAGCGGGCGTACCGGGGGTGGATGAGATGCCCGCACCCGGTCGCCTCGGGCATCGGAATCCATGCTGAAAGAGACGCGGGCCGTCATCACCGTTCTCGTCGGCGCCAGTCTGCTGGGGTCCCTGGGGGCCTGGGGGCGGGCCATCTACCGGTACGAGGGGGACCCGATGACTGTCGTCACCTGGCGCGCGCTCATCGGGTCGGCGGCGCTGGCCGGGGTCCTGGTGACCGCGCGCCCCGCCCTCCTCCGCATACGCCCGCGCGATCTCCCCTTCTTCGCCCTCTACGGCTTCTGCGGCGTCACGCTGAACTTCTGGGCGTATTTCTCGGCCATAAAGTTCACGACCCTGGCAGTGGCCATCACGCTCTTGTATACGTATCCGGCTTTCGTGGCCGTCCTCGCGGCCCTGTTCCTGGGGGAGCGCCTCACGGCCGGGAAGTGGTTCGCCATCGCCGTCACCCTTGCGGGATCGGCCCTGGTGGCCCAGGTGTACGCCGCCGATTTTGTCCGGTTGAACCTGAAGGGGATCCTCTTCGGCCTGGCGACCGGGATCAGCATGGCTGCGTACAGCATCTTCGGCAAGTGCGCCACGTCGCGGTACCCGCCGTGGACCGTTGTCCTGTACGCCTTCGCCGCCGGCAGCCTGTTCCTCGCCCTGGGGACCGGCCCCCGTCTGTTCGCCGCAGCCGGGTATCCTGTCGCCGCCTGGCTCTGGATCGTCGGATTGGCCCTGATTCCCAGTCTGGGCGGCTACGCCCTCTACACCACCGGGCTGCGCGACCTGCCGGCCAGCCGGGCCAGCGTCATCGCCACCTGGGAGGTGGTGACCGCCGCCGGCCTTGGCTGGCTTCTCTTCGGCGAACGCCCGACGCCGCCCCAGGTGATGGGTGCGGCGCTGGTCTGCCTCGGGATCTGGTGGATCCAACGCCCCGAGGCCTGAGTCACTTCCCAACGCGCCCGGCCGTCGTCCAGGCTCCCCTGCCATCGCGGCACTTCCCGGCGCGGCCGACGGCCTCCGAGCCGGCGCCGGATCCATCCCCCGGAATGGCTGGCATCCGCCGATCTCGGATTATTCGTTTCCGTGATGGCGCGAAGTGGGATATATTGGGGCCTCCTGGAGGCGCACGGCCTCTCGATGGGGAGGCGTAGGGAGGAAGGAATGCGCACAATGCTGCTCAACCCGCCCTCGTTCGAAAAGTTCGACGGGGGGGCGGGCGCCCGATATCAGGCCACGCGGGAAATCACCTCGTTCTGGTACCCTGTCTGGCTGGCCTATGCGGCCGGCCTCATCCCGGAGAGCCGCCTGGTGGACGGACCGGCGCAGGGCATGACCCCGGCCCAGACCATCCGGATGGCGCAGGAGTACGAATTCCTGGTCGTGTTCACCAGCACCGCCGGCTTTCGCAACGATGTCCGGCTGGCCGAGGCGATCAAGGACGCAAACCCCGCCGTGCGGGTGGCCTTCGTGGGGCCGCACGTCACGGTCAAGGCGGCGGAAAGCCTCGAGGCATCGCGCGCCATAGACTTCGTCGTCCGGCGGGAGTTCGACTTCGCCGTGGCGGAGTACGCGGCGGAGCGTCCGCTGGAAGCGATCCCGGGGGTGAGCTATCGGAAGAACAGCCATATCGTCCACACCGAGGACCGGCCGCCCCTCGACGATCTGGACTCCCTTCCCTTCGCGGTGGACATCTACAAGCGCGACCTGGACATCCGGCGCTACAACATCCCCTACCTGCTGCACCCGTACGTCTCCTTCTACACGTCGCGCGGCTGCCCGGCCCTCTGCACGTTCTGCCTGTGGCCCCAGACCATCAGCGGACATCCCTGGCGGACGCGGAGCGTCTCCAACGTGGTCGAAGAGGTCCGCCGCTGCCGGGCCCACTTCCCCGAGGCCAGGGAGATCTTCTTCGACGACGATACCTTCCCCTGGGCCAAGCAGCGCACACTGGAGGTCTGCAAGGCGCTGAAGCCGCTGGGGGTGACCTGGTCCTGCAACTCGCGGGTGCACACCGACCGCGAGACCTTGCAGGCGATGAAGGACGCGGGGTGCCGGCTCATGGTGGTGGGCTTCGAATCCGGCGATCCGCAGATCCTGAAGAACATCAAGAAGGGGGCCACCGTCGAACAGGCGCTCGCCTTCATGAAGCACTGCAAGCAGGTCGGCCTGGCCGTCCACGGAGACTTCCAGATCGGCCTGCCCGGCGAGACCCCCGCCACCATCGAGAAGACGATGGAGTTCGCCAAGCGGCTGGACCCCGACACGATCCAGGTGTCCATTTCCCACCCGTATCCGGGGACCGAATTCGACGCGTATGTCCGCCAGCATGGATACCTGACCGACGACGACATGGCGGACGAGTGCGGGCACCAGCTGCCGAACATCAACTACCCCGGCCTGGACCGGCGCTACATGGTCCAGAAGGTCGAGGAATTTTACAGCCGCTACTACTTCCGCCCCCGGGTGGTCTGGCGGTTCCTCACGCGGGCCGCGCAGGACACCGCCGAGATGCGCCGGCTCTTTCAGGAAGCCAAGGAGTTCTTCCGCGTGCGGGCCAAGCGGCGGGCTTTCGCGGCAGGAACGGATGCCCGAAAAGACGACCGGACGGTCGCCTCGCAGGGGTAACGCGCCGCCGCTGGACGTCCCGGGGGATCCAGGGTGATTCGAGAGCTGCTGTCTGCCGCCTTCTTCCTCCCCGCCCTGATCGGCAGCGGGTTCGGGTGTGCCTGCCTGGTGGCGGTCCTCTGGCTGTTCCGTGATCGGCAGTCGCCTGCCGGCCCTCCCGCCCCGACGCCGCCGGTGACGGTCCTGCGCCCGATCCGCGGCCTCGATCGGCAGCTCCTCGAGAACCTGCGCAGTGTCTGCCGCCAGGACTACCCGGTATTCCAGATCGTGTTCTCCGTCCAGGATGGGGATGATCCGGCCCTCCCGCTGCTCTGGCAGGTCCAGCGAGAATTCGGGGAGGAGCGGGTGGCGGTGGTGGTCCACAGTCTCACGGCCGGCCCCAACGGCAAGGCCAATAACCTGCTGGGCGGCCTGACCGCCGCGCGCCACGATCTCCTCGTCATCAGCGACAGCGACGTGCACCTGCGTCCCGACTACCTGCGGGCCATCGTGCGCCCCTTCGCCGATCCCCGGGTCGGGTGCGTCAACACGCTCTTTAGAATCGGACAGGCGCGCCGCTGGTACGAGCGGATGAGCCTGTTGCACCTCAACGCCGACTTCCTCCCCGCCGCCGTCTTCGCCTACCTGATCGGCGCCGCGGGCTTTACGCTGGGACCCTCGGTGGCCATCCGGCGCACCACGTTGCAGGCAATCGGGGGATTCGAGGCGCTTGCCACGTACCTCGCCGAGGATTACGAGATCGGGCGCCGGACGCTGGATCTGGGTCAGCGGGTCGTCCTGCTCCCGTACATGGTCGAGGTGGCGGCGAATCATCCCAGCGCTTCCGCCTGGTTGAGGCATCAGGTGTACTGGGATCAGAACTCGCGCGCGGCCAGGCCGATGGGGTATTTTGGCAGCATCCTGATCCGGTCGGTGCCGTTCGCGCTGCTGTGTGCCCTGGCGCGAGGCCTGGATTCCATCGGGATGGGCGTCCTGGCCGGAGCGTTGGGGGTCCGTGCGGCAACGGTGGCCGGGATCCTGTGGCGATTTCAGGATCGGGAGGGACTGCGGAGCCTTCTCCTCCTGCCCCTCCAGGATATCCTCGGCGTGGCCACCTGGGCCCTGGCGTTCACGCAGCGCACGGTCGTCTGGCGAGGCCAGAAGTACCGGCTCACCACGGGCGGGCGGATGGAGCTGTCCCGCGGGAAGGCGTGACATGCCACGCCGGAACGCGCACTATGTGGAGGAACGCCCTATGCTTCGTGTTGCCCTCGCCATGATCGTGGGGTCCGCCGCCACGGCCATGGGACAGATCCTGATCCGCCGGGGAATGCAGCAGATCGGCTCCCTGGAAGTCCACACACCGGCGGCCCTGGTCGCCTACTTCTCCCAGGTGGTGGTGAACCCCAACGTGATCGGCGGGACGCTCCTCAACGGAGTCTTCTACTTCCTCCTGCTGGCCGTCCTGTCCTGGGCGGAGGTGACGGTGGCAGTCCCGTTTACCGCGCTCGAGTACGGTTTCGCGGCCATCCTGGCCATCACCATCCTGCAGGAGTCGGTTCCGTTCATCCGCTGGGTGGGGATCGTGCTGGTGATCGTCGGGGTGCTGCTGATCAGCTTGAGCGGGTCGGGGGGAGCGGCGTAGCACGCTGCTGAAAAAGGCCCATCTGCCGCGTTGGCGTGCTCGCGCGGCGCTGCGGTGTACGAGCGAAGTACGCCTCGCACCTGCACCCATCCTTCGGATGGGTACCCGGCGCGCCGCCTTGCCGTTCGGCGGGCTCACGGTCCCGAGCGAAGTCGAGGGACATCTGGACCTTTTTGAGCAGCCTGCGTAAAAACCGGTATTTACTACCCAGCGAGCCGTTGAAGGACGATCGGCGGCTACCACGGGAAAGGGATCGGGCATGCGGACGATCAAGCCGTTTCATCTCGACCTGACCGAGGCAGAGATCGAGCGATACATGCAGGAGTCGGGGAGGATCCTTCGCTCCGGCACGCTTATCCTGGGGGAGTACACCGCCCGCTTCGAGCAGGCATTCGCCCGGTACGTCGGTGCACAACACGCCATCAGCGTCAACAGCGGATCGGCGGCGCTGGAGTTCCTCCTGCGGCTGAAAGACGTCGAGGGCAAGGGCGTGCTGGTGCCGACGAACACCAACTTCGCCACCGTGGCGGCAATCCTGCGGGCAGGCGGGCAGGTGAGGTACCTGGACATGGACCGGGCCACGTTCGCGCCGACGCTGGCCATGGTCCAAGAGGCGGTCGAAGGCCGCGCGGCCCGCGAGGGCGGCCCCATTGCCGGCGTTCTGTGGGTGCACATCGGGGGGGTCATCTCGCCGGAGTTTCCCGACGTCGTTCGCTACTGCCGCTCGCGGGGCCTCTTCGCCCTGGAAGACGCCGCCCACGCCCACGGCAGCCAGCTCGGCGGCGTCCGGTCGGGCGTCCTGGCGGACGGAGCCGCTTTTTCCTTCTTCCCCACGAAGGTGATGACCACCTGCGAGGGCGGGATGATCACTACCAACGACGACCGGGAGGATTACCTGGCCCGCTCCTTCCGGAATCAGGGGAAGCGCGGGATGGACTACGGGGGACTGCACACGGATTTCGGCAACAGCAGCCGCATGACCGAGCTGCATGCCCTGCTCGGGCTGATCCAGCTCGAACGGCTGCCGGCCATCCTGGAGCGACGGGCGGCGGCGGCCCGGGCCATCACGCGGGAGCTAGACCGGGCCGGCATCGGGTACTGCCCCACCGCGCACATGGACGCGGCCAGCCACTACAAGCTGATCGTGCACGTGCCCGACGGCACGACGGCGGACGCCGTGCGAAAGGGGATCGCGAATGACGGGGTGATCGCGGGGGGCGGGGTCTACGAGATCCCCTGCCACCTGCAGCCGGTCTTCGCCGGGATCGGGACGGGCGGCGCGCTGCCGGGCGCGGAGTGCTGGTGCCCGCGGCATGTCTGCCCGCCGCTCACGTCCAGCATGACGGAAGAAGACGCCGTCTTCGTCGGCCACACGGTGGTCAAGCACATGCGCTGAGCGGGCCGGGGGGAGAGGGTGACGAGCATGCGGGTGGATTTTGCGGTTGTCGGGGGCGGCATCGCGGGGCTGGCCATCGCGGAGCTGCTGCAGCGCAGTGGTGCATCGGTCCTCCTGGTGGAGAAGAACGCGCGATTGTGCGGCGAGGCCTCGGCAGAGCAGCAGGGCTGGTTCCACACGGGGGCCCTCTACGCCGCCCTGCCGAACCAGTTCTTCCTGCGGGCCCTCGTGGGCAACCTGGACGATCTGATGGACTATTACGGCGATTTCCCCGCGATGAACCTGCGGGTGGAAAAGCACCTGTCCACGACGATCCGGGAGGGCTGGTTCTCCAACCGGACCAACTTCTACGCCTACACCGGCCTGCGCGGCGTGAGCTGGTCCTGGAAGCTGCCCTGGCTCGTGGCCCTCAACCGGGCCAGGCAGCGGATGTCGTGGTACGAGGGCCTGGACGCCTCTCGCAGCGTCAGCCGGCAACTGGGCATCCGGACGAAGCCGACGAAATACGTGATGCATGCGTCCCGGCTGGGGGCGAACCTGGAGCACGTCGCCTTCGTCCTCAAATCCCGGGACCGGGGGCTGAACGCCCCCTGGATCATCTCGGATCTCGCCCGGAGCTTCCTGGCCAACGGAGGTCAGGTGCGGCTCCAGACCTCGGTTGTCGGCGTCGAGCCGGGCGCGCTGGCGGTGGAGGAGGGAGAGCAGCGGACGAGGGCGCGGATCACCGCCCGCCACATCGTCCTGGCGGCGGGGAAGGAGAGCCGGGCCTTCGACCCCATGATCCGGGTCTTCGCCAGTCCGATCCTGGTGGTCAGACCCGCTCTCACGGATGTCAACTTCGTATACATGACCCCGCACATGCCGCGCACGTTGAACCATCTGTTTCACCGCACGGACGGGATCGAGTATTCCGTTCTGGGCAACGCCACCTACTTCGATGCCACCACAGGGGCGGACCCGTACCGGGATCAGGCCTGGACGCACATGACCGGTGTGGCGCGGCGCCTCTTTCCCGGTTTCGATGAATGCCAGGCCGCTCTCTACTTCGGCTACAAGACCGAGGTCACGTCATCCTCGAGCATCCGGAACTACCTGTATCACATCCTCGACCGCGACGGGTACACGCTCGCCTTGCCCGGCAAGTTCAGCCTGTGCTTCAGTCTGGCCGTGAATGTCTGCCGGCATTTCGGAATCGAGCCGGTGGAGCGGGTGCGCCTGGCCCCCTCCGAGAGCGTTCTCGGCCTGATCGAAGAGCCCCGGCATCTGCGCATCGCCAGGGGGATCGCCGAGAACTCGACGGCGCCCCTGCCCCGCCAGCTTGGGTAGTGCCTGGCGGCTACTTCGGCGTCGTCAGATCGAATGACCCATTGACCAATCTGCAATGACCAATGCGGCCCGGACCGGGGACCGGGCCAGCCCCGCCCTCCACCCTTGCCTCTCGAAATTGCAGGCCGCCGGGGTCCGGGGTATAATCCCCACATTCACCCCGCGGGCTTCCGGCAGACTCCCAGAGTGTCGAACGGTCCGCGACAGGAGGGATGCGCCATGCCTCCGACCCAGGCACCGAAGGAGCCCATCCGCGCCCCCCGAGGGGCCACCTTGACCTGCAAGGGCTGGCACCAGGAGGGGGCCCTGCGCATGCTGATGAACAATTTGGATCCCGAAGTGGCCGAGCGCCCGCAGGATCTGGTGGTCTACGGCGGGGCGGGCAAGGCGGCCCGGAACTGGGAGTGCTACCACCGCATCGTCGAGAGCCTGAAGGCCCTGGAGAACGACGAGACCCTGCTGGTCCAGTCCGGGAAGCCGGTGGGGATCTTCCGGACGCACACCTTCGCCCCTCGCGTCCTGATCAGCAACGCCATGCTGGTGCCCGCCTGGGGCACCTGGGAGAAGTTCCGCGAGCTGGAGGCGCTGGGCCTGACCATGTACGGCCAGATGACGGCCGGCAGCTGGATCTACATCGGCACCCAGGGAATCCTGCAGGGCACCTACGAGACCTTTGCGGCGGCGGCCCGAAAGCATTTCGACGGCAGTCTCAAGGGCACGCTGACCCTCACCGCCGGCCTGGGCGGGATGGGGGGCGCCCAGCCGCTGGCCGCGACCATGAACGACGGCGTCATCCTGGCCATCGAGGTGGATCCCGAGCGGATCGAGAAGCGGGTCAAGACGGGCTACTGCGAGGTCATGACGACGAGCCTGGAGGAGGCCCTCGACCTGGCCCTCGGGGCCAAGCGGGCCGGCACTCCCAAGTCCATCGGCCTGGTCGGCAACGCCGCCGAGCTGCACCCGGAGATCCTGAAGCGCGGCGTGCTGCCCGACCTGGTCACCGACCAGACCTCGGCCCACGACCCCCTGAACGGATACGTGCCGGCCGGCCTGACCGTGGAGCGGGCCCGCGAGCTGCGCGCCACCAAGCCCGACGAGCACATCGCCCGCGCCCTCGACTCCATGGCCGTCCACGTGCAGGCCATGCTGGAATTCCAGCGGCGCGGCGCGGTCGTCTTCGACTACGGCAACAACATCCGCCAGCAGGCCCTGGGCCGGGGCGTGAAGAACGCCTTCGACTTCCCCGGCTTCGTCCCGGCCTTCATCCGGCCCCTGTTCTGCACCGGCCACGGCCCCTTCCGCTGGGCCGCCCTGTCCGGCGACCCGGCCGATATCGCGAAGATCGACGGCGCCATCCTGCGGGAGTTCAAAGACAACGCCCACCTGGTCCGCTGGATCACTATGGCCCGGGAGAAGATCCATTTCCAGGGACTCCCGGCCCGGATTTGCTGGCTGGGGTACGGCGAGCGGGACCGCCTGGGCCTCCTGGTCAACCGGATGGTGCGCTCGGGCGAGTTGGCCGCCCCTGTCGTCTTCGGCCGCGACCATTTGGATTCGGGCTCGGTGGCCTCGCCCAATCGCGAGACCGAGGCCATGCGGGACGGGAGCGACGCGATCGCCGACTGGCCGATCCTGAACGCCCTGCTCAACACCGCCGCCGGCGCCTCCTGGATCTCGGTCCACCACGGCGGGGGAGTCGGCATCGGCTATTCCGTTCACGCCGGCATGGTGGTCGTGGCCGACGGGACCCCCGAGACCGAGCTGCGCCTCCGGCGGGTGCTGACCACCGATCCGGGCACCGGCATCATGCGGCACGCCGATGCGGGCTACCCCGAGGCCATCGCCGCGGCCAAGGAGAAGGCCGTCAAGATCCCTGGGCTGACAGCTTAAGCTGCGTGTTTCAGCATCCGCCCTGCGTCCGAGGGTCTTCCCGTTGGAGCCGTCCTCCGGCTGGAGGTCCACCATGATCTCTCTGGGGCAGTTCTTCATGGCTCGCCGGCGCGAGATCCTCATCTGGGGCGTAAGCCTCCTGGCCGCCTTCACGCTGCTGGGTTTCTTCGCCGTCCCCCCGATTCTGAAGTCTGTCCTGACGAAACAACTGACCGCCGCTCTCCACCGCGATGTGACCATCCGGGAGGTCCGCTTCAATCCGTTTGCGCTCTCCACCACGCTGCGCGGCCTGACGATCAAAGAGCCCCAGGGACCGGAGACCTTTGTCTCTCTCGAAGAGCTGTACCTGAATCTCGAGGCCTCCTCGGTATTCCGATGGGCCATCGTCATCAAAGAGCTCCGCCTGAGCAAGCCCTTCCTTCGCATCGTCCGCCGCCAGGATCAGACCTACAGCTTCTCGGATCTCCTCCAGAGCCGAGAGGCGCCGCAGCCCCCACCGCCAAAGCCGCTGCGCTTCTCCGTCAACAACATCCGCATTGTGGACGGGGGAGTGGATTTCCTGGACGAGACCGTGGGGAAGACGCATACGGTCCGGGAGCTGAATATCGGCATCCCCTTTCTCTCGAATATTCCGTCCAGGATCAATACCTTCGTCCAGCCGGGCCTCTCGGCGGTGGTGAATGGGACGCGCTACACCCTCCGAGGAGAGACCAAGCCGTTCGCCGAATCGCTGGAGACGTCGCTAAATCTCAACATTGCCGACCTCGATCTTCCGTACTACCTCGCCTACCTTCCACAAGACCTGCTGCATTTCACGCTCCCCTCGGGCCGACTGGATGCGAAGCTCACCATCGGCTTTGTGCGCCGACAGAAGGCCGCGCAAACCCTGACCGTCAAGGGCGATATCGGCCTCCGCAGCGTCGCGGTGGACGACCGGAAGGGTGATCCTGTGGTTCGCCTGCCGGCCTTCAACGTCGGGATCGCCTCTGCCGAGCTCTTCACCCGAACGGTGCATCTCTCCAGGGTGTCCCTCCAGTCGCCCGAACTGACGGTGCGCCGGGGAAAGACGGGCACCATCAATCTGGAGACCCTGCTCCCCACGCCGGGTCCTCCGAAAGCAGCCGCCGGGCAGGCAGCCAAGCCCGAGGGAGCGGGTCTTGTCCTGGACGTCGACGAGATCAGTGTGGCCGGGGCAAAGGTCCTGTTCTCCGACCGCCTGCCGCCCCTCCCCTTCAAGACCACCCTGGATCCCATCGATCTCAAGATCACGCAGCTGAGCAACCGCCCGAATACCAGCGGATCCTATAGCCTCGCAGCAAAGACGGAGGCCAAAGAAGGGCTGGCGCTGGCCGGAACTTTTTCCCTCACGCCGCTTCTGGTAGAGGGCACGGTCCAGGCCACGCAGGTCCCACTCACGAAGTACGCCCCTTACTACAGCGAGAGCGTTCTCTTTGACGTCGAGAGCGGGAGGCTCGATCTCTCCAGCCGGTATCGGTACGCCCAGGGAGAAAGGAAGCCCGAGATCACGGCGTCAGGGGGGGCGGTATCCGTATCTGCGCTCCGGCTCAGGCGGCGCGATGAGACCGAGGACATCCTCCGGATTCCCAGCCTCGTCATCAAGGAGATCGCGGTTGACCTGTCCAGGCGGCGCCTGACGGTGGGAGGGCTCTCCACCCAGAAGGGGATAGTTCGCGCGATTCGTCTCCCCAGCGGGGAGGTGAACCTGCAGAAGCTCACGGCCCCGGCACCGCCACCTCCGCCTGGTGCCGCCACGGCCGCCGCCGCGGAGCCACAGCCCTGGATCGTCCACGTGAATCGGCTGGCCGTGGACCAGTACACGGCGACGCTCGAGGACCGCAGCCTCTCCGAGCCCATCACCCTGACGGCAGAAGCAATTCGCCTCACCGCCGAGAATCTCTCGACGGAGAAGAACGCCACGGGGACGCTGAGTCTGGCCCTGCTCCTCGACCAGACTGCCAAGATCTCGACCGCATCCACAGTGGGCCTGGATCCGATCCGCGCAGAAGGTCGGGTACAGGTATCCGGTCTCGTCCTTCACCGGTACGCGCCCTTCTACAAAGACCGAATCCTCTTCGATCTGCAGGACGGAACGCTCGACCTGGCATCGACCTATCGCATCCTCCGGGCGAAAGACTCCTTGGATGTCAAGCTGACCGGCCTCTCGACCTCGATCACGGCGCTGCGCCTCAAAACACGGGACACGAATCAGGAGTTTCTAAGCATCCCGAACCTGGCCATCCGGAATACCGGTGTGGACCTGTCCCAACAGGACGTCACGGTCGGCGATCTCTCCACCGAGGGGGGAACCGTCCTCGTCTCCCGCTCCCCACAGGGTGAGCTGAACCTCGCGTACCTCCTCCCACGCGCCACGAGCGCAGCCCGGTCTGCTGCGGCCAGTCCAGCGGCAGCCCCGGCCCCGGGCTTGCCGTCGAATCCAACCCGCCCCTGGACGGTCAAGGCAGGTGCCATCTCCGTGAATCGGTACCGGATCCAGGTCACCGATGCGGTCCCGCGCGAGCCGGTGAAGCTGGACCTTGAGGACCTGAATCTGAAGGCAGAGAATCTCTCGACGGCGGAGAACGCCCCGGCGGGAAAGGTCTCACTCGGCCTTCGCCTGGGCAAAGGGACCGTCTCCGTCGAAGGCGCGGTGCGGGTCGCTCCCGTCCTGGCCGACCTGCAGCTCGCCGTCAAGGAGATCCACATTCGCCCGTTCCAGCCGTACATCGCCGACAAGGTGAAAGTCACCATCGCGGACGGTCGCATATCAACCAGCGGCCGTCTCCATCTGAGCATCAAGGAGCCCGCCGGACTGGAGGCGAAATATACGGGGGACACCACCCTGGGCAAGTTCAGCGCCATCGAGAAAGACAGCGCCGAGGACATCCTGAGATGGGAATCCCTGGCCCTGCACGACCTTTCCGTGGGCTACAACCCTCTCTTCGTCCGCGCCAAGAAGGTCGCACTGGCAGACTTCTTTGCCCGGGTGGTCGTCCAGCCCGATGGGCGGTTGAACCTGCAGGAAATCGTCTCGCCGTCGGAGCCGGTGGTTCAGCCCAAGCCGGCACAGCCTGTATCACCCCCCAGCCAGGCTGCGAAGACGGCTGCTCCCCTTTCGGCGACGCCAAGCCCCGGGAGAGATATTCAGATCGAAGAGGTCACGCTCCAGGGGGGGCGTATCCAGTTCCTGGATCGCACCCTCAAGCCGAACTACTCCGCGACCATGACCGAGATTGGCGGGCGGGTGACGGGACTCTCCTCCGCGGAGACCAGCCTGGCGGATGTCGACCTGCGAGGCAAGATGAACAACTCGGCCCCGCTGGAGATCACCGGCAAGGTGAATCCCCTCAAGGAGGATCTGTTTGTGGACCTGCGGGCGCGTTTCACCGGGATGGACCTGAGCCCCACCTCGCCGTACTCCGGCAAGTATGCCGGCTACACCATCGAAAAGGGCAAACTCTCCTTTGACCTGAAATATCTCATCGATAAAGGGAAACTCGACTCCGAGAACAAGATCTTCATCGACCAATTCACGTTCGGGGATAAGGTTGACAGCCCCACGGCTACCAGTCTCCCCGTCAAACTCGGGGTGGCGCTCCTCAAGGACCGGAACGGAGAAATCCATCTGGACATCCCGGTGTCCGGGAGCCTCAACGATCCCAAGTTCAGCATCTGGGGTGTCGTATGGCAGATCATTGGGAACCTGATCACCAAAGCCGTGACCTCCCCCTTCGCCCTGCTGGGGTCGGTGTTCGGCGGCGGTGCGGATCTCCAGTACATGGAGTTCGACCCCGGCCGTGCCACGCTCTCCGCCGCCGACCTCAAGAAAATCGATGCGCTGGTTGGGGCCTTGTCTTCCAAGCCCTCGCTGAAGCTCGAAATTGCAGGCTACGTGGACCCGGAAGCGGACCGGGAAGGCCTGAAGCAGTTCCTGCTGCAGCGGAAAGTGAAGGCCCAGAAGCTGAACGCGATGCTGAAACAGAGCGCTGCCGCGGTGCCTGTGGATGAAGTCACCGTGGCACCAGGGGAGTACGAACGATATCTCACCCTGGCCTATCGCGCCGAGAAGTTCCCCAAGCCCCGCAACTTCATCGGCATGCTGAAGAGCCTGCCCGTGCCGGAGATGGAGAAGCTCATCCTCACGCACATCGAGGCCGGGAATGAACAGCTTCGCCAGCTCGCGTCACAGCGCGCGAATGCCGTGAAGGAAGCAATCCTCCGGTCTGGAAAGGTCGACGCGGAGCGGCTGTTCATCGTCGAGCCGAAGAGCTTGACCCCTGAGAAGAAGGACAAGGTCAAAGACAGCCGGGTTGAGTTCAAGATCGGATAGGAGGCAGATCGCGCAGCCTCTCCGCCTCAGGCAGGGTGCAGCAATGTGGGGCTGTAGAGAATTCATGGATTCCGTCGAATCAGGAGAGATCCCGTGATCCAGGCCGATCTGATCGTCGAGGGCGCAGCCGAGCTCCTGACCCTGCGGGGGACATCGACCCGCCCCCGACGCGGCGGAGAGATGCGCGAACTGGAGATCATCCGCCAGGGAGCCCTGGCCGCCCGCCGCGGCAAGATCGTGTGGGTGGGATCGGCCGCCGAGCTGCCGACCGCCGTGAAACCCGTGGCCTTCGCCAAGCTCATCGACGCGTACGGCAAGACGGTCATGCCGGGCCTGGTGGATCCGCACACGCACCTGGTCTTCGCCGGAAGCCGCGAGAACGAGTTCGTCATGCGCATCCAGGGCAAGAGCTATCAGCAGATCGCCGCGGCCGGGGGCGGGATCAACGCCACCGTGGCAGCCACGCGGCGCGCCGCCGAGTCGGAACTGCTGGCCCAGGCCCGCCGGACGCTGGATCGCATGCTGACCCTGGGGACAACAACCGTCGAGGCCAAGAGCGGCTACGGCCTCGATCTCGAAACCGAGATGAAGATGCTGGAGGTCATCCGGGCGCTGAACGAAGAGGGTCCCATGACGGTGGTTCCCACGTTCATGGGGGCCCACGAGGTTCCTCCGGAATTCCGGCAGGATCCCGCGGCCTATGTGGACCTGATCGTGAACACGATGATTCCCGGGGTGGCCTCCCGCAAGCTGGCGCGCTTCTGCGATGTGTTCTGTGAGAGCGGCGTCTTCAGTCCGGAGCAGACCGAGCGCATCCTCCGGGCGGCCCAGGCCGCCGGCCTGGAGCCCCGCATCCACGCCGACGAGCTGACCGACCTGAACGGGGCCGCCCTGGCCGCCCGGGTGAAGGCCCGGACCGCCGACCACTTGCTGTGCGCCAACGACGACGGGATTCGGCAGATGGCGGCTGCCGGGGTGATCGCCGTCCTGCTGCCCGGGACGGCCTACTTCCTCCACATGCAGCGGTACGCGCGGGCCCGGGACATGATCAATGCCGGTGTGCCCGTCGCCCTGGCCACCGATTGCAATCCCGGCTCCTGCATGACCGAGTCCTTGCCGCTCATTTTGAATCTGGCCTGCACCCAGATGCGGATGTCGCCGGCCGAGGCCATCACGGCGGCCACCATCAATGCCGCCTGGGCCGTCGGCGAGGCGGACTGCGCCGGCAGCTTGGAGGTCGGCAAGCAGGCCGACCTGCTCGTGCTCGATGCCCCCAATCACGAGCACCTCTGCTACCACTTCGGCGTGAACCTGGTGGCCACCGTGGTGAAGAGCGGCCGGGTGGTGGCGGAGGGCGGTCAGCGGGTCCGCTGACCAGAGAGGTTTGAGGTCGCTTCCCGGCCATTCGTCGGGTACCATAGGCCGCAATGGCATTCATGCAGAACGCGGCTCCGTGGATCAAGCACACCGGCGCGATAGCCACCCTCGCCCTGCTGGCGGCCTGCCAATCCGGCCCGCTCCCGCCATCGGCGATGATCCCATCCGGCGCGGCGCCGGGGCCGGCACCCGCTCCGCCGTCCTCGGCTGCCTCCGACGCGGCGACTTTGACCATGGCGGTGGATCTCCACACGCTGCCCGACCTGGCGGCCATCATTCCACGCCTGGCCGAAAGCCGCGTCGTCTTCGTCGGCGAGCTCCACACCGACTATGCGGCCCACCTCAATCAATTGGCGATCATCCGCGGCGTGCACGAGCGGCGTCCCGACCTGGCCATCGGCATGGAATACTTCCAGCAGCCCTTCCAGCGGTATCTCGACGACTACGTTGCCGGCCGGATCACCGAGACCGAGCTGCTGGCCAAAACGGAGTACTTCACCCGGTGGGGATATGATTTCCGCCTGTACGAACCCATATTGGCCTATGCCAGGCAGCAGCATATTCCGCTGGTGGCGCTGAACGTTCCCTCGGAGATCGTCCGGAAAGTAGGTCGGTCCGGCTTCTCCGGATTGTCCGCGCAGGAGCGCGCCCAGGTTCCTCAGGACATGGACCGCTCCAGTGCCGCCTACCGCGACTACTTGCAATCGGTGTTCCGGGAGCATCCCGGCGCCACGGGCATGCCCTTCGACCACTTCTTTGATGCGCAGCTCCTCTGGGATGAGGGCATGGCGGCCTGCGCCGCCCGCTATCTTCACGAGCACCCGGGGCGGGCGATGGTGATCCTGGCGGGCAGCGGGCACGTGCAGTACGGTTTCGGCCTTCCGGATCGTCTCTCCCGCCGGCTCCCCGTCAGCCGCACCGTTGTCGTGGACGGGCTGAGCGCGGCCTTCGCAACCGACCTGGCGGATATCGTCCTGCTGCACAAGGAGATGGCTCTGCCGCCGGCGGGGACCCTCGGCGTGACGCTGGAGCCCGCCGAGGACGGGCTCCGGATTGCCTCCTTCGCCGAGAACAGCGCCGCTCGGGCCACGGGACTCCGGCCCGGCGACCGGATCCTGTCCCTGAACGGGCAGACGATGAAGGACCTGGCGGACGTGAAGCTCGTGATGTGGGACAAGCGGCCCGGCGACCGGGTGGTGGTGAGAGTCAGGCGGCACTCCTGGCTTCTTTCCGCACGGGAGATGTCCTTCGAGGTCACGCTGCGGTAGGGCCGCCCGGGCTGCCGCGGCCCTCCAGCGCGGATGCTCTCCGGCCGGCTTCCCTTCTTCCGCTCCCACCCCCCGCCCAGAGACGTTTAGCGACATGTGCCCGGGCGGTGAGAGCCGGTTTGGGCCTGCGCGGGGAGGCCGGAAAGGGTAAGGGAAAACGGGGAGGGAGCTGATGCGCGCGTCGGACGCCGGAAGATCCGCCAGGAATGGAGAGGCTCCGGGGCCGGCGCGGACGGTCTCTGATCACCGGGCAGCCAGGGCCCGACTCCTTTTCTCCAGCAGTTCCTCCACCGCCTGCACGCTGTCCGGCGTGAGGGCCTTGTCTGCGGCAGCGGCGGTCTCCCGGATCTGGTCCGGACGGCGCGTGCCCACGATGGCTGCGGTCAGCTCCGGCCGGTGAAGCACCCAGGCCAGGGCCAGCTGCGCCAATGTCATATCCTGCTTTCGGGCCAGCCGCTCCAGGCCGCGGACCAGCTCCAGATTGATGCTGAGCTGCGGCTCCTTGAACATGGGGTCGTTCCGGCGGTGATCGTCCGGCGACAGGTCACGCATCCGATCCGCCGAGAATGCGCCGGTGAGCAGTCCCTTTTGCATGGGGCTGTACGCGATCACGCCGATCCGGTGCTTGGCGCAGTACGGAAGGACCTCCGATTCGATGTCTCGGCGCAGCATGCTGTACGGCGGCTGGAGGGAGGCGATGGGATGGATGGGCCGCAACCGCTCCATCTGGGCCACCGTGATGTTGGAGACACCGAGGAACCTGACCTTCCCTTCCTTGACGAGGCGGGCCATGGCATCCCACCCCTCCTCGATCTCCTCGTCAGGATCGGGCCAGTGCATCTGGTACAGGTCAATGACGTCGACACCCAGACGCCGCAGGCTGGCGTCGGCCTCCTCCCGCACGCTGGCCGCCCTCAGGCGCCCGTAGATGTTCCCGTTGTCGTTCCAGTGGCGGCCGCACTTGGTTGCAATGAGAGGTCTCCGCATGCACTTTCTCAAGGCCAGGCCGACCACCTCCTCGGAATGGCCATGGCCGTAAACCGGGGCAGTGTCGATCCAGTTGACCCCGAGTTCCACTGCCCGGGCCACGGCGTTCACGGAGTCCTGGTCGTTCTGTGGTCCCCAGCTGAACTTCCACCCGCCGCCGCCCACGGCCCAGGAGCCGAAGCCGATCACGCTGAGGTCCAGATCCGACCAGCCGAGTCTCTTGGTTCGCATCTCCAGTTTCCCTCTCCTGCCTGGCCGCGGCGACCGCGAGTCATTCAATTCTCGGGGTAGGACGGCACTCTCCCCCCGTCAACCCGGGCTATTTACCTATCATTGCAATCGCCTGCCGACAAGGAAATTCCAGCAGCCGGCGCCCACGGATCTCGTGATGCGGAGGTCGGCCTCCGTCGCAGGCAGGGTGGCTCTCCCCGCCGCCCCCGGCGGCCCGGACGGTCACTCGCCGCGGCATCGCCAGGAGCGCCCAACGTCGTCGAGTCATTCGACCCTCATGACATTTCATCGTCAGGCGGCAACAGGAACCCCCCCGGGCGGGGCTTCATGGTCTACAATACCCCGTCGAAGCTGACGCCCGCCCCCGCATGGTGCGAGGCGGACGCCCCACGGAACCCACGTCAAGGAGCCAGCATGGTCAAGATAGACGTCCTGTATCACGGCGGGCTGCGCTGCGAAGCGGTGCACGGCCCCAGCGGCGAGAAGCTCGTGACCGATGCCCCTGTGGACAATCATGGGAAAGGCGAATCGTTCTCTCCTACCGATCTGGTGGCCACCGCGCTCGGGACCTGCATCTCCACCGTCATGGGGATCGTGGCCGAACGGGACGGCATCGACCTCCGCGGGATGCGGATCTCCGTGGAGAAGCACATGGCCGCCGCGCCGGCCCGCCGAATCGCCAAGCTGCTTGTTCGGGTGGAGATGCCGGGCCGACTCACGGAAGCTCAGCGGGCCAAGCTGGAGCGGACCGCCCACACCTGCCCGGTCCACCAGACCCTGCACGGAAATGTGGAGATGCCGATCGAGTTCGTGTATCCAACCTAGGCGAAAAGGAGTAAGGGTCGTCAGGCTGGGCGGTGGGCGGCTTCGGCGGCCCCGGGGGCGGGACGCGCGAGACAACCCCTCCGAGAGCGCCGAGAGCGGTGGCCCCACCCGGAAGAGCCGGCCGCGCTCGTCCGAACATCAATCCTGTTCGTTTCCAGACGAATGCGGGAAGACCCCGACCGGCCGCGCCCCTGCCACCCGCTTTTCCAATGCCTCCACCCGTGCGGCCAGGGCCACCAGCTTGGCCGCCACCACGTCGGGGAGCTGGGAGTGCTCCAGGTCCGGAACATCCTTCTCGCCGTGGGGGCGGCTGCGCTTGACGATCTGGCCGGGGACGCCGACCACGACCGAGTTGGGCGGCACCGATTTGACCACCACCGCATTGGCCCCGATCCGGCTGTCCGCTCCCACCGTGAAGGCTCCCAGGATCTTGGCCCCGGCCCCCACCACCACGCGATCCTCCAGGGTCGGGTGCCGCTTGCCCTTGGCCAGGCTCGTCCCACCCAACGTCACGCCGTGGTAGAGCGTCACGTCCGCCCCGATCTCGGCCGTCTCCCCGATCACCACCCCCATCCCGTGGTCGATGAAGAATCGGGGGCCGATCGTCGCGCCTGGGTGAATCTCGATCCCGGTCAGCGCGCGCGCGGCGTGAGACACCCAGCGGGCCAGGAGCTTCAGCCGGTGCGTCCAGAGCCAGTGCGCCAGCCGGTGCCCCCAGACGGCATGCAGACCGGGATAGCAGAGCAGGACTTCCAGCGTGCTCCGCGCCGCCGGATCCCGCGCGAAGACGGATCGGATGTCCTCCCGGATCGTTCGAAGCATCGCGTGTCTCTCCCTCGGGTCAATCGGCCAGATCCGCGAAGAGCGGCGTGCTCAGATACCGCTCCCCGAACGACGGGACGATCACGACGATCAGCTTCCCGGTGTTGTCCCGGCGCCGCGCCACCTCGCGGGCGGCCCAGATCGCGGCCCCGGAGGAGATCCCCACCAGGATCCCTTCCTCGCGGGCCGCGCGTCGGGCGGTGGCAAAGGCGTCGTCGTTCTTCACGCGGATGACCTCGTCGTAGATATCCGTGTTGAGCACCTCCGGAATGAAGCCCGCCCCGATCCCCTGGATGGGGTGCGGGCCCTTCTGCCCGCCGGACAGCACGGGAGAGGCGTCCGGCTCCACCGCCACGCATGCGAAGGAGGGCTTCCGGGCCTTGAGCACCTCGCCCACACCGGTGATCGTCCCCCCCGTGCCGATCCCCGCCACCAGGATGTCGGCCTTTCCCTCCGTGTCCCGCCAGATCTCCTCGGCGGTCGTGCGCCGGTGGATCTCGGGGTTGGCGGGGTTCTTGAACTGCTGCGGAATGAAATAGCGGGGATCTGAGGCGGCCATCTCCTCCGCCTTCTTGATGGCCCCGGCCATGCCGTCGCTGCCGGGCGTCAGGATGAGTTCCGCCCCGTATGCGCGCAGCAGCACACGCCGCTCCTTGCTCATCGTCTCCGGCATGGTCAGGGCGCACTTGTACCCGCGGGCCGCACAGACAAACGCCAAGGCGATTCCGGTGTTGCCGCTGGTCGGCTCTAGGACGATCGTGTCGGGCTTGATGAGCCCGGCCCGCTCCGCCGCGTCGATCATGGCCACCCCGATGCGGTCCTTCACGCTGTGGGCGGGGTTGAAGAACTCCAGCTTGGCCACCACGTCCGCCGCGCACCCTGCGGTGATCCGTCGCAGCCGCACCAGGGGGGTATTGCCGATCAGGTCTGTGACGTCGTTCGCGATTTTCATGGAATATCCTCCGCGCCGGTGCCGAGGCACCTAGCCTGCTACGCCATTCGACCGGAATGCATTGACTCCCGTGGGTACCCTGCGGTCCGCATCTTGTCTGTTGCGGGCCAGGCGGACCCTTGGGACGCGCCACGGAGGCCAGGCGACTTCTTTATGTGAATGGACAAATCCCGATTGGGATACTGTCCATTTATCGCCAAAAAAACTGCCCTTCGTTTCGCAAAGATCTTATCGAGACCTTCTCGACATTTACACACGCAGCAAGCACTCCCACAGGTGTAGCTCTTCCTTTGCAAGCGTACATTGCCAATGAGAAATGGGCAACCATCAATTGAAAGAAGGTGGTTTTTGACTTGAATCATATCACACCGGAACCGAGCGAAGGCTCCGACGAGGATTATCCCCTCCCGGCAGAGGCGGCGGCAGTCGTGAAGAGCTTGCGCTCTTTGATCAGCCGGACCGCTTCGGCCGGCACCAGAGGCTCCCAGGCCGGATCGCCGGCCTGTATCTGAGTCAAGACATCGCGAGGCCGCACGTGCAAGTGCTCCTCGGGAACGTTCTGGATCGGCTCGATCAGATGGTTGTCGAGAAGGTGGGAATACAGGTGACGCAACGAAGGCGCCACGTTCAGGTTCCAGACCGTCAGCGTGCTCCCCTCCGGATTCCTGAACGGATAGACGTAGAGCGTGACGCGCGATGTGAAGAGGCGGCCGAATGCCTCCAGGACCCCGCCGGCGAGGTCGGAGTAGTATTCCGGCTCGAACAGCTCCTGCAAATTCGGAACGCCCATGGCGAATGCGATGGGCTGCGAGGTATAGCGGCGGAAATACTCGGCAGTCTGATAGTGGGCGGTGAAGTTCGAGATCATGACGCTTTTGCCCAGCGATCCCAGGATATCCGTCCGCGCCAGAAAATCGCCATGATCGATCGGTCCATCCGAGAGCAGGTTGCGCTGGGACATCTCCGCGAGAACCACCGGGGCCTCGCCGCCTTCCCCCAGCTCCGCCAGGAATTGGGCTGTCGATCGGTCCAGAATGTCCAGGGTCAGGCGGGTGATCGGCCGAAAGCTGCCCCGCTCGATCAGCACCGGCTTCTTGTGGAGCACCTCGGCCGGCTGGACGACCTCCCCCCCGGCGGTGAACATGGCGGCGTCGGTAAAATCCTGCTCGACGAGCTGCAGGCTCATGATGCGGTTGTCGATCTCGGCGAACAGCGGGCCGGAGAACTTGATCATATCGATCTCGACTCGCTCGCGGGTCAGATTGTCCATGAGCGACCGGATCAATTCGACCGGCTCCTCGTGATGGTAGAGGATGCCATACAAGAGATTGACGCCCAGCACCCCGAGCGCTTCCTGCTCGCGGACATTTTCCAGGTCCAGTATGCGAGCGTGGATGATGATCTCGGAGGGCTCGGTCTGCGGGCGGGGCTGGAACCGGATGCCCATCCAGCCGTGGCCGTCCTCGCGGCGGGCATAACTGCGCGCCGCCACGGTATCCGCAAAGACGAAGAAGCGGGTCGTCGCGCCGCGCTTCTCGCTGAGCCGCTCGAGGAGGAGCGCGTACTCGTAATCCAGCATGACCCCCAGTCGCTGCCGGCTCACATACCTGTCGCTGGGGCCGTAGATGGCGTCGCTGACCGCCATGTCATAGGCAGAGATGGTCTTGGCCACGGTCGCCGCGGCCCCACCGACGTGAAAAAACCAGCGGGCCACTTCCTGCCCGGCGCCGATCTCCGCAAATGTTCCGTGAACCCCCGAGTCGAGATTGATCCGGCGCGCCTTGTAGTACGTGCTCGGAGTATTGATGTCCACGGCCGGCTTGCCTCCGCGCGGGGGAGACCGGGCTCGCCGCATGCGGCGTGCCGCTCATTTCAGCGTCTTCAAGTACGCGAGCAGATCGTTCAGGTCCTGCGCCGACATCTGCCAGCGGGGCATGGTCCAGTCCAGAGACTCCCCGGCCGGGTCCACCCCCTGGGTGATGGCCCGCTTGATGGTGGCGTCGGTGGAGGCAGGACGATCCATATGCGCCTCCACCGTGGTCAGCGCTTTATACCGGATGCCGGGGGGACCACCGTCCCCATGTTGGAGCAGAACTGCTGCGGCGCGTTCCCCTCCTAGGGTCCGTAACCGCCCATCATGCCGCCCGGCCCGTATCCGTAACCCGGACCGTAGCCGCCCATCATCCCACCGTACGGCCCAGAGGCACCCGGCCCGAACTGACCGTGCGGGCTCGGGCCCCCATACGGCCCGAACGATCCATGCGGTGGGGCCATGGATTCAAATCTCTGCCATTGCTCCTGGCTGAGCACCGCCTTCCCCGCTTCCAGCGTCTTGATGCGGGCCAGCCGCAGGTCCCCCTCCAACGCCGCAATCTTCCGTACCTGGGCTTCGACTGCGGCCATGTCGGGCGCGCTCAACGTCAGGAGCTGGGAGAGATCTATCTCGGCAATGCGAAGCTCGCCCGTGCGCCGAATCGCCCCCTTTTCGTACTCCGCCCGGAGCGTCTCCAGGCGCTGCACCTGCTGGGCCGTGAGACCGAGCTGGCTTTTCATCGCGAGCATCTCACTGATGAGCGGCCGCTCGAAGAGCGGCGTCTCGGCGCCACCTTGCCATCCCCCCATCCCGTAGCCGCGGGGCCCCTGGGCGCCTCTCGGTCCAATCGGCTGCCCGCCCTGCGGGCCCATTGCCCCGGGCGAGACCCCCGGGCTGCCCGGGAAACCCTGACCGCCCATCCCGCTTCCCGGCCCCATCATGCCCTGGCCTGCCGGTCCCATCGGCTGCTGCGCCGCCGCCTCGTGCTGGGCCCACGCCCACGCGCCCAGCAGGAGGGCAGCCCCCGCCAGCACCACCACCGCCGCTCTTGTTCTCATGTACGCTGCTCCTCACACAGGCTCGAGACGTTCATGCTTTCATCGCGCCGTGGACGTTCCGCCCTACGGATCATGCCGCCGATGGGGGAGTGCGCCCGCGGAGACGAGATGCCCGCGGTCGACGGAGAGATTGTATGCGGCTAGGATCATGCAGGCAAGCGGCGGGCTGGGGGGCACGAGGCGATTCGGAAGTCGCCGCCGGTCCGTGGTCAAGGCCATGAGGGCCGGCTGCGCCATCCCGAACCCGATGCCAAACACGGCCGCACCCGCCAGCGGACGGAGGAGCATGGACATGAAGGCAAAGTAGCCGATGATGAGGCCGATCTGGGTCGAGGTGCCTTCCAGGTCGGCCACGTAGAGCGGCATGACCGGCAGGATCAGATAGAAGCTGAGATAGAAGAAGCCGGTGGCCAGGCACACCAGAACAAAGGCCCGCGTCAGAAGCGGGCCGCCGCCTGGCACCTTCGGGCGGTGGGAGACGGGGGGCGGCAGATCACCGCTCCTGACCTGAAACGGCCCTGCAACCGGAGCGAAGCACTTCCGGGTTGAGGAGGTATTGGGGGTCCGGACCCTGGCCACGGGTGAACTCCAGGATGGAGTCCACACACCGGGAGGCGACGTTGCGCTCCGAGGTGAGATTCGTGCCGGCGCAGTGCGGGCTCAGCAGGACATTGTCCAACTGCAGGAGCGGCGACCCGGCCGGAGGCTCCTGCCTGAAAACGTCCAGCGCGGCCCCGGCCAACCGCCCCGCGGTCAGGGCCCGATAGAGCGCCTCCTCGTCCACCAGGCCCCCGCGCGCCGTATTGACCAGGTAGGCGGTCGGCTTCATGAGGGCCAAGCGCTCCTCGCTCATCAGACGGTCGGTCTCGGGCGTGTGGGGCGCATGCAGGGAGACCACGTCGGCCTCCCGCAGCAGCATTTCCAGGGAAACCAGCTCCACGCCGTGCCGGCGCACAAACTCAACATCTGGCTGGACTTCATGAGCCAGGATCCGCATCTCGAATCCCAGGCATCGCCGCGCCATGGCCTTGCCGGTCCGGCCCAGGCCGATGATGCCTACGGTGGCGCGCCACAGCCCCGGATGAGGCTGCTGCCCCCAGCCCCCGCCCTTGATCCGCTGGTGGTGCGGCAGGGTCTTGCCCATGATCGCGGCCATCAGGGTGAAGGCGGTGTCGGCTACGGCCTCGTGATTGGCCCCGAAGGCCATGGCGATCGCCACGCCGTGCCGCGTCGCGGCCGGCACGTCGATCTTGTCGTAGCCCACGCCGAAGCGGGCCACGATGCGAAGCTCCGTCGCGGCCTGGAGGACCCGCTCGGTGTACGGCTCGACCCCCGCCACCGTCGCGAAAATCCCGGGCACCAGCCCGATCATCTCGTCTTCCGTCGGATAGCGCTTGTGGGGGTTGCGGACAATGTCGAATCCGGCCTCCTCCAGGCGACGGAAAAACGGGACCCCGCGCTCGCCGAGGTGATGGAGGGCGATGAAGATCTTTCGCTTCGCCGGATTGCTCATGCGCCTTCTCCTTGGTTCGCACCCGTTCCGCCCGCCGGTTGCCCGATGAATCGCCTTCCGCGGCCGTTCGCGATCAGGCAGAGGTCACGGTCCATCGGGGGGGCGCTCGATGCCGCGATCAGTCCAGCAGGTCGCCCCGCTCCGTGAAGCGAAACTCGTGCGGGCCGTCCAGGACCTGCAGATCGACGCGCCCCTGCATCTCGGGGAGCAAGGCCTCCGAGGCCTGCAGGTACTCCAGATCCAGGGTGTTCCGAATCCGTGCTACCTTGGCGGCCGGCGGCTCCGTGAGACCGATGGTCTTGAGCGCCCCCTCGAGGGCCTCCCGGTCGGTCTCGAAGATGATGGGCATCTTGCTCCGCATGGGGGAGAGCCCGGTCAGGGCGTTGGTGTAAGTGTACTGGAAATTGATCTTGTCGGCCAAGCGCCTGGTGGAGAAGTCGGCCAGCCCCATCCCCACGGCGTTGCCCGCCGCCTTCTCGGACAGGTCCCGCACCAGGATGCGGATGTAGCGGGGGCTCTTGGGCTCTTCGTTGGGGAAGAAATACATCCGGCCGATGACGCTGGGGTCCATGCCGGTCCCGCTGATCTCTTTCCCGATCTCGTCCACGATCAGGAGGTGCAGGAAATCGAAGGGGATTCGCCCCAGCAGGCTCCAGGCCTCCTGGAGCAACTGGGTCTCGGTCTCCTCCAGCGCCTCCGGCAGCACGGCGGCGACCTTGGCGGTCTGGTGGCGCACATTCTCCACCGTGCCGAGGCCGAACAAAACGGGGAGCTTCTGCAGGGAGTAGCGGGCCACCTCGGGCACCATGCGATCCAGGCCGATGTCCACCGCGGCGCGGTGGGCCAGGAGCGCCCCCTGATGCTTTCCCAGCCCGATCACCAGCATCTTCATCAGGCCGCTCTCGACGTGGCCGCGGAAATTGGTGTGGGGCTTCACGCGGTTCACCAGGACGATGTGGTCGGCCTCGGACGCGTGGCGGTCTACCAGCACGGGGAGGCCCCAGGGCATCCGGCCGATCTCCACCGTCTCCATCGAGGAATGGATGGGCACTCCCATGGCCTCGGGTGTGACGCCGTAGCGGGCCAGAACCTTGAGCTGGCCCTCGGCGGTGGCCCCGCCATGGCTCCCCATGGCGGGGACGATGAAGGGACGGGCCCCCAGCTCCTTGAGGCAATCGCACGTCGTACGCAGGATGAGGGCAATGTTGGCCACCCCCCGGCTTCCCCCGGTGACGGCGACCCGCCCTGCGGGCTTCAGCCGCCGGCCCAGGTCGAGGCGCAAGATTTCGGCCCGCACCGCCGAGGCCACATCCTCGACGACAGGCGGGTTCTGGACTTGCCGGATGCGGTACATCTTGGGGAGGATCATGAGCGCTCCCGCGCAGTGCTGAGGTTCACAGTTCGAGGTGCTGCGGTTGACAGTGCTGCGGTTCGCACAACGTCGAACCTCGAACCGCAGCACTGCAGCACCTTCTTCGCCTACTTCTCCAGTGCCTTCACCAGCTCGCGACAGAAGGCCGGCAGGTCGCCAGGCATGCGCGAGGTGATCAGGTTCCCGTCAACCACGACCTCCTGATCCACGTACTTGGCGCCGGCGTTGATCACGTCGTCCTTGATGGAGAAGAAGCAGGTGGCCGTCTTGCCCTTCAGGATTCCCGCCGAGGCCGGGACCCAGCCCGCATGGCAGATGGCGGCCACGGGCTTGCCCTGCTCGAAGCAGCCCTTCACCAGGTCCAGGATGGCCTTGTGCCGCCGCATCATGTCCGGCGCATACCCGCCGGGAATCACCACCCCGTCGAAGTCCTTGGCCGAGACGTCGGTGGCGGCCACATCAGCGTTCACCGGATAGTGGTTCTTGCTCTCATAGGTCTTCTTCTCGGGGGCCACGATCTTCACATCCGCCCCCTCCTCCTTCAGCCGGTAGTACGGCACCCAAAGCTCCATCTCCTGATACATGTTCTCCGCCAGCACGGCGACCTTCTTCCCCTTCAAGCGCATCTCGCATTCCTCCTTACATGTGGCGGACCATCACAGGTCCGAGTTATCGCGACTGACGCTCGATCAACCGCACCCTTTTCTTCACCCCGGTTCATCCAATGGCGCGGGAGCCGCCCCTCCGGGACGGCTGCCGCGTTCTCTGCGGTCTTGACTCTCGCCCGTGGAGCATCTTCTCCGTGCAGGAGGCATAGTGCGGCGTCAAGAGGATGTTGTCCAGCGTTAAGTAAGACGGAATCGGCCGGAACCCCCGGCTCGACGCGTCCGAAAAACAGGCGGGCGTCCGCGTCGACCGCCCCGATCCTACGGCTTCCGGCGGCTGCGGGTCCGCCCGACCGCACGCAGCTCGGACAGCACCTGTCGGCTGCGCTCCATCACGATGAAGAAGTCGGCGCTGTAAATGAGGAACCGCATGCCCCGGCCAAGCCACGCGCGTCCGTCGGCCACCGTGGTGACGAAATGGCCCGGTGTGACGCCGTGCCGCGCGCACCCCTTGAGGAACGCGTCGATGGCCCCCGCCATCCTGGGATGGTTCACCTCGCCCGGAATCCCCAGGGAGGTGGACAGGTCGTAGGGCCCGATCAGGGCCACGTCCAGGCCGGGAGCGGACAGGATTTCGTCCATGTGGTCGAGGCCCGCCTGTGTCTCGATCTGCATGATCAGGAGGGTCTCGGCGTTCGCCTGGCGCATGAACCGTCGGCCGTCGACCGGCCGGTAATCGGTCAGGGCGTTTCCCAGGATCACCCCCCGGTCACCCGCCGGCGGGTACTTGGTGTATCGGATGATGGCCTCGGCCTGCGCCCGGCTCTCCACGCGAGGGATCATCAGTCCCAGCGCCCCGGCATCCAGCGGACGGCTGAGGAAGGACCGCTGCGTATCCGGCACGCGGACCAGGGCGGGGAGCCCGATGCACGAGGAAACGTGGAGCAGCGCGGCCACCGTCTCCATGCCGAAGCTGGCATGCTCGGTGTCGATCAGGATGTAATCCCAGCCGGCCTCCTTCAAGGCCCGCGGGGCCGCCGGGGAGCCGAACTCGAAGACGAAGGTCCCCCAGACCGCCTCGCCTCGCCGCAGCTTGGTCTTGAGTGGGTTTCGAATGGCACGTCCTCCCGGCGCAACACCCGCGTGTCGCTACTTGTAGTCCTCGCGGAGCGGATAGAAGATGTCCAGGGCCGAGGCGCCCCCCTCCAGGGCCCGCACTGCGTGGGCGACCCCTCCTGGAATCATCCAGCCCTGGCCCTGGTGAACGATCCGCGTCTCCCCTCCGATCGTGAACTCCATGCTCCCCTCCAGGCAGATGCCCCCTTGCTCGTGCGGGTGGCTGTGCGAGGGGATCACGCCGCCGGGCTGGATCCTTACGAAGGAGAGCATGATCCGCTCTCCGCAGGCCACCCGGATGCGGCTGCCCGGTGCGATCTCTTTGCCCGGAAGCCCCTCAGGGTCGATGAAGAATCCATCCATGGCGCCCCCTCCTCCGGCGGTGACATGTCGGCAGTGTGATCCGCCGGCAACTCCGAACCCGGTGCCCGCGCGGCCCCCATCTTCCGGGGCTCGGGCCGCCTTGGGCCCGGTCCGGCCGGCGCCGGTCAGAACGGCAGAAGGTTCCCCGTACCGTCGAAGGCCAGCGGCGCCGGATCGGTGGCCTGGCTCACCCGGCGATTCCCCTTCACCTCGGAAAGCAGGGCTTCCGAGACATCGATCTCCGTCAGGTGCAGCGTATTCTTGATGCGGACGACGCGCGCCTGCTCCGGCGGGGTGAGGCCGATCATGCCCAGCCCGACCTGGATGGCCTCCCGGTCCGTCTCGAAGGTCATGGGGACGCGGGCCGCCTCGAACACGCCCGACGTGATGGAATTCATGTACATGGCCGGATAGTTGATCTTCTGGACCAAACGGCGCGTGGTCATGTCGGCGAAACCGATGCCGATGGCATTCCCCTCACTCTCCGGCCGAAGATCGCGGACGAAGAGCACGCGGACGTGGGGCTTCCCCGCCGGCTTTTGCACCGAGGCGCGCCCGATCACATTCGGATCCATGCCCGCCCCGCTGATGTTCTTGCCGATCTCGTCCACGATGAGGAGATCCAGCTTTTCGAAGGGCAGCCGCGCCATCCAGGCCTTGGCCTCTTTGAGCAATGCTTTCTCTTCGGCCTCGAAGTCCTTGGGGAGCAGCGCCTGTACCTTGGCGGTCTGCTCGTACCCGTTCTCGACGGTCGCCAGGCCGAACAGGACGTGGCCCGATTGCAGAACCGCCTTTCCTACCGTGGGGAAGACTTCAGCGTAGCTGTAGTGGTGCCCCGCGCGATGGTAGTTCTCGGCGCCGTGCTGCTTGCCCAGCCCGATGGCCATCATTTTGAAGAGCCCGCTCTCGATGTCGCTGTCGAAGTCGGTGTGGGCCTTGACGCGGGCCACCACCGCGATGTGATCCGCCCCCCAAGCATTCTTGTCGCAAAAGACCGTGGTGCCCTTGACCTTGCCGATCTCCACGACCTCCATGCTGGACTTGATGGGACAGCCCATGGCCGCCTCGGTGATCCCGTAGTGCTCCAGGATCTTCTTCTGCCCCTCGGCCGTGGCCTCCCCGTGGCTTCCCATGGTCGGGACGATGAAGGGGGACAGCTTCAGCGCCTTGAGCTCATCGACCACCGCCTTGGTGATCCGGTCGATGTTCGCCACCCCCCGGCTCCCGGCGGTGATGGCCACCGTCTGGCTGGGCTTGACCCGATCGTGGAGCCGGAGCCCCCGGATGCTCTCGCGCACCGCCCCCGGGATGTCCTGGAGCATCGGCCCTTCCAGCTGCTGCTTGATCCGACAGATCCGTGGGAACGTCATGATGGACCTCCTGATATGCGATCCCCGGTAAGGGGACCGCCTTCCGTGAAGCCAAACGCCTCCGCAAGTCGCGCCCGGACGCGTCCACGGACGGCCGGCATGGAGGCCGGCCCTCCCAGCAGGGCCTCCATGGAAATCATGACCTCCGGCTCCTCGCCGCACGGCCGGATGACCCGGAAGCCGGCGAGATCCGTCGAGACATTCAGCGCGAACCCGTGAAACGTGACCCAGCGGCGCAGCGAGATCCCCAACGAGGCGATCTTCCGCCCGCCGACCCAGACCCCCGCCTTGCCGGGCACGGCCCGCGCCCGCACGCCGAAATCCGCCAGGGCCGCGATAAGGGCCACCTCGATCCCTCGGCAGAACCGAAGCACGTCCCGGCCATGCTGTCGGAGATCGAAGATCGGGTAGCCCACCAGCTGGCCGGGCGCGTGATAGGTGGCGTCACCGCCACGGGTGACCTCGAAGAACTGGACGCCCCGCCGGCGCAGCTCGTCCGGTGTCAGCCGCAGGTTGTCACCCTTCTTGCCGCGGCCCAGCGTCACGACCGGCGGGTGCTCCACCAGGATGAGGGTGTCGGGCGCCGATCCCGCCAGCCGGCGTCGCACCAGCTCTTCCTGCCGGTGCAGCGTCTCGGCATAGGGTTCGAGGCCCAGCTCCACCACCTGCCAGCCGCTTCCAGCCCTCGGGCCGAGGCCCGCGGCCCTTTCCCGCGATTCCGCCGTCGATCCGATCGTGAGCAGCCCCTTCCGTCCTTCGCCTTCCGCGGATGACTCCAATATCCGCGCTTGCCTCTCACTAGCCCCAGAGCGCCATTGGTCATTGAATCCACGCCGGCTGCTCCAAGAGCTCCTTGACCTTAGCCACAAACCTGGCCGCCGGGGCCCCGTCGATCAGACGGTGGTCGAAAACCAGGGACAGCGGCAGCATGGACCGGACGTGAATGCCGCCGTCCTTGATCACGGCCTTGTCCTGGATCTTCCCGATACCCAGGATCCCCGCCTGGGGCTGATTGATGATGGGGGTGAAGTATTCGACCCCGTAGCCCCCCAGGTTGGTCACGGTGAACGTCCCGTCCGCCATGTCGTCCGGCGCCAGCCTGCCCGTCCTTGCCCGCTCCGCCAAATCCCGGGCGGCCCGGGCCAGATCGCCCAGAGACTTGGTATCGGCATCCTTGATCACCGCGGCCACCAGCCCCTCGCCCAGGTCCACCGCAAAGCCGAGGTTGACCTCTTTGCGGATGCGCACGGCCTGCCCGTCCAGGCGGCAGTTGATGCGGGGCTCTTCCCGCAGGGCCCGGGCCACCGCCAGGTGAATGAGATCGGTGACGGACGGCTTGAGGCCGTAGCGACGCTCCCACTCGCCGATCTTGGCCTGGCGCAGCCGCATGAACTCGGTTGCGTCGACGTCCACGAACAGGGTGACGCGGGCGGCCTCGCGCCAGGACTGCCCCATCCGGTCGAAGATGACCTTGCGGATCCCCGCCAGGGGAATCAGTCCGGGCGTGGCTGCCGCCTGCGGAGCGGCCGCTGCGGCCGGGGCCTGCGCGCGCGCGGCGATCGCCCGCTCCACATCCTCCCGAACGATCCGGCCCTCCGGCCCGGTCGGCGTGAGCGTCGAGATGTCGATGTGGTGCTCCTGCGCCAGCTTCCTGGCCACCGGCGAGATCTTCACGCGGCCTCCGGCCTCCTGGACGGCCAGCGCGGAGCCTCCGGGGGCCGCGGCCGCCCGCGGAGCCTCGGCCTTCCCCGCTCCTGCAGGGGGCGGCGGCGTCCCCGCTCCCCCCACCAGCAGCCCGCTCACGTCCTCGCCGGGCTGGCCTAGGACACCCATCAGGCTCCCCACCGGCAGCTCCGCGCCTTCCTTGGCCATGACCTTGAGCAACGTTCCCGCCGCGGGGGATTCGACCTCGTACTCCACCTTGTCGGTCTGGATCAGGACGACCGGCTGTCCCTTCTCGACCTTTTCGCCTTCGGCCTTCAGCCACTGGAGGATGGTCCCCGTCTCCATGGTCAGGCCGAGCTGCGGCATATCGATCCGAGTGGCCATGTCATTCTCCTCGAGGCGGCCGCAGTCTGGCAGCCCGCCTCGCTCGCAAGCAGGGCGGCAGGCTGGGGTTCGGCCGGATGTCTTTCCGGAAGGCAATGCGGCAGGTGAGCACTGCCGCACGGCGCATTATCATTCTCGCGCCCGACGGGTGTCAAGGGCGCCGCCCGGCGCTACCCCGCGATCTTCTTGACCGCTGCCATGATCTTCTCTTCGCTGGGGGTGACGAATTTCTCCAGCTTGGGCGCGAAGGGCATGGGGGTATGCAGCGAGGTCACCCGCTGGATCGGCGCATCCAGCAGATCGAAGCCCTTCTCGGCCACCACGGCGGCGACCTCCGAGGCAAAGCTGCAGTGCGGCGCAGCCTCACAGACAACCACCAGCTTGTTGGTCTTCCCCACCGAGGTCAGGATGGTCTCCTCATCCAGGGGGGAGAGCGTCCGCGGATCCACCACCTCACACTGGATCCCCTCGGCCGCCAGCCGATCCGCCGCCGCCAGGGACAGGTGCACCATGCGCGAGGTGGCCACGATCGTCACATCCGACCCCTCCCGCTTGATATCCGCCTTCCCGAGGGGGATGGTGTACTCCTCCTCCGGGATCTCGGAGCTGGTCGCGTACAGCAGCTTGTGCTCGATGAAGAAGACGGGGTTGTCGTCGCGGATGGCCGCCTTGAGCAGTCCCTTCACGTCGTAGGCCGTCGAGGGCATGACCACCTTGAGGCCGGGCACATGCACGAACCACGCCTCCAGGCTCTGGGCATGTTGCGCGGCCGAGGAGCGGCCGGTGCCCCCCTGTGTCCGGATGACCACCGGGACCTTGGCCTTGCCTCCGAACATGTACTTCACCTTGGCGGTCTGGTTGACGATCTGGTCCATGGCGATGCCGGCGAAGTCGATGTACATGAGCTCCGCCACCGGCCGCATCCCCAGGAGGGCCGAGCCCAGGGCCGCCCCCACGATGGCCGCCTCCGAGATCGGGGTATTTCGCACCCGCTCTTTCCCGAACTCCTGCAGCAGCCCCTGGGTGGTCTTGTAGCTCCCGCCGAACTCGGCGATGTCCTCGCCCAGCAGGTAGACGCGCTCGTCCCGCCGCATCTCCTCCCGCAGCGCCTCGATGACGGCCTCACGATACGTAATCTTCTTCATGACGCCTCCTATGGAAAATACCGCACGGTACGCTTTCAGCCATCAGCGGTCAGCGTTCGGCTCCCGGATCCCCGGGCCGAGGCTGAGTGCTGATCGCTGACTCCTGAATGCTGTGCTCATTCCGTGAAGATGTCCTGCAGCGCCAGCTCCAGCTCCGGCTCGGGACTCTCCCGGGCGAACTGCACCGCCGCCTCGATCTCTTTCTTGATCTGTGCGTCAAGGGAGTCCAGTTCTCCGGCGGGCACTTTCTTCTCCGCGATGACGCGATGCCGGAAGAGCTGGATCGGATCCCGCTTCTTCCACTCCTCCACCTCTTCCTTGGTTCGGTAGGGCTGTGGGTCCCCCACGAAGTGGCCCAGGAACCGGTACGTCCTCGCCTCCAGCAGCATGGGGCCGTCCCCCTTGCGCGCCCGATCGATGGCCCGGCCGGCCTTCTCGAACACGTCGAAGACATCCATGCCGTCCATGGTCTCGCCGGGGATGTTGAAGGCGGCCGCCCGGTCGGAGACATGCTTCACCCGCTGGTGCGTGGCCCGCGGGGTGGACTCGGCGTACTGATTGTTCTCGCACACGAAGACCACCGGCAGGTTCCACACCGCGGCCAGGTTGACCCCCTCGTAGAAGGCCCCGGTGTTGCTGGCCCCGTCACCGAAGAAGGAGACCGTCACCCGATCGCTGCCCTGCATCTTGAGGGCCAGGCCCGCCCCCGTCGCGATCGGCACCCCCGCTCCCACGATGCCGTTGGCGCCCAGGATGCCGATGTGCAGGTCGGCGATGTGCATGGAGCCGCCCTTGCCATGGCAGTAGCCGGTCTTCTTGGCAAACAGCTCGGCGAACATCATGTCGAATCGGGCCCCCTTGGCCACCGCGTGGCCGTGCCCCCGGTGGGTGCTGGTGATCATGTCCTCATTGCTGAGGTGCGCCATCACCCCGGCCGCCACGGCCTCTTCGCCGATGTAGCAGTGCAGGAAGCCGGGGAGCTGGCCCTTGAGGAACAGGTCCGCCGCGGTCTCCTCGAAGAGCCGCACGGAGACCATCTTGCGGTAGATATCCAGGAGCAGCGGTTTGGTCAATGGCTTCATGGGTCACCTCGTCGGGCACGGATGAAGGAAGAGAGTCCGGGATACCTTTCGGCGACCGTGCCGTCCCGCCGCATCCCCATGCTGCATGCTGCGCGCCACACGTTGAATGACTGGATGCTTTTGCCGCGGCCCCCATCGGTCGGACCGGATGCCGCCCTTTTCAAACCCCCGGAGGTCTGTCCCGCCCCGATCGCGCTTTCAGTCTGCCTTGAACAGGCCTTGCACCCGGTCCCGGATCATCTCAATATGATACATCATGGCAATTTTCGCCCGTTCGGGTGCCCGCGCCCGGATGGCGTCCAGGACAGCCGCGTGCTCGTCGCAAATGGCCTCCAGGTTTTGGGTCTGCAGGACCGCCAGTCGCAGGCCATGGGAGGACCACATGAGGTTGCCGAAGGTGTCCACCAGACGGACCATGAGGCTGCTGTGGGTCGAGGCCACGACGGCCATGTGAAAGGCCACATCGGCCTTATCCAGCGCCTCCCGATCATTCCGGGCCGCCGCCGCCCGCAGCTCGGGAAGCGTGGCCTCGACCTGCCGCAGATCCTCCGACGTGGCCTGCTGGGCGGCCTCGGCAGCCGTCATGCCCTCCATCCACTTTCGGATGTCCAGGAAGTGCAGAAAGTTCCCGACATCTCCCTTCAGGAGGCGGCCGAGGGGCTGTTGCAGCGATTCGGTCGTGAGCCTCCGTACGTAGGTCCCCTGGGACTTGCGGACCTCCAGAAGCCCCATCCCCTGGAGCTGCTGGATGGCCTCGCGCAAGGCCTGCCGCCCCACCCCCAAGGCCTGCGCCAGCGCGCGCTCGGGGGGGAGCTTGTTCCCCTCGACCAGCTGGCCGCTGAAGATGGCCGAGATCACCTGGTCGACGATCTCATCCGAGACGCTTCGCGTTCGCACTTTAGTAAACATAATAGGGTGGTTTCATTGTCGGACCACGGGTCCACTCCGTCAAGATCAAAAATGAAATTTCATGGATCGTCCTGAAACACAAACCAATAGCGCAAATCAAACAGGAAGCAACCGACGTCGAAGATGATGGAGCGGCACTCCGCCTTGGCGCCCGGAGGCTGGAAACATGTACCCTACGGATGCTGACACGCGTTCAACGTGAGGAGGGTTAACGGGCGGGCATTCTGCTGGCTACGGGCGAAACCTTGCCGATCCCTTTCACCTCCCGCAACTCTTCCAGCGGCGCATCCAGGATCCCACGGAGACTGCCGAACCGGGCGATGGCGCCTTGGCCTGCTCCTTCGCGTCCAGCCGCGGGATAGCGAGGGTAAGGAGCAGCTCCACGACCTCGTAATCGGCGAAGCCCGAGAGGCCGCTCTTAATGAAGCGCTCCCGGAGTCGCTGGCGGTGTCCGAGGTAGTGAGGCCGGTCGTCAGTCATTCGATGACAGCCCTCGACCGTCAAACAAGAACGCCGATCCTCGCAAGAGAACCGGCGCTCATCTGTCCAAGGCTCCCTCCAATGAAATCCTGGCGTTGAGGCTCCCACGCCTCCCGAGGGCACCTCGCAAGTTAATGCGTTATACACAATTACAGTTCGTTGAACCTATTTGAAAGCAGGTGAACACGTATGGCTATCGTTAAGACATCGGCCAAGGGACAGGTCGTCATCCCGGCTGAGCTTCGGGAAAGGATCGGGCTTCGGGCCGGCGGCAAGGTTCTTGTGACCCTGGCCGACACCGGAAAGGTGGTCATCGAACCAGTCCCCGACGATCCTATCGAGGCCGCCTGCGGCATGCTCCAGGGGGGGGCTCCCTCACCAAAGCGTTGCTGAAGGAGCGACGAGAAGACCATGCCCGCGAAGAAAAGAAGTTTGCTCGATTCCTCCGCCCTGCTCGCCTTCCTCAACAGGGAGCGCGGGTTCGAAAGGGTTAAGCTTCTCCTCCGGACCGCCGCGGCTTCGGATGAGCCTCTCCTTATGAACGAGATCACCATCGGAGAGGTCTACTACGTTATCGCCAAGGATCGATCCATAGAAAAGGCTGAAGAGTTTCTCCATCGGCTCCAGACGCTGCCGGTCCAACCCGTCGCCAACTCCTTCCCCGATATCATCGAGGCGGCCAGGATCAAGGCGCGGTTCCCTATTTCCTATGCCGACGCCTTTGCTGTGGCAACCGCCATTCGAATGAACGCCGCCATCGTCACCGAGGACCCCGAGTTTCGGGCGATCGAACACCTCGTGACGGTTGACTGGCTCTGAGTCCAGTATTTAGGGCTAGCCTGGCGAAAGTTTTGCGGCTCAGTCCTTCACGGCTTCGATCAGATACCAATTCGGGTGGTGCTCCACCTCGGCGTGCAGGCCCGCCTCCAGCAATATTCGCTCCACCGCGCGCGGGGTGAAGAAATCCTCGGGGCGGTGCTCGACGGCAAAGGGCAGGAGGTGCGCCGTCGGCCCCCAATCCAGAAGGAGCAGCCTGCCGTCCGCCCGCACCACTCGGCCCATCTCCGACAGGGCCGGCCGGAGGTCCGCCAGGTGGTGGAACAGCATGACCCCGGTCGCCAGATCGAACGCGCCGTCGCGAAAGGGCAGGGATTCCGCCGCCCCGGCAAGCAGCCGGAGCGGCACCGCCGGCTCCGCCCGCCGGATCGCCTCCTCCCCCCGTCTCAGCGAGTCCTCGGCGGAATCTATCGACCAGACACGGCTCCCGGGCGGCAGGTACCGGCCGAGGAAGATCGCGCTGCGGCCGATCCCGGTGCCCACGTCCAACGCCCGCACGGGGCGGCGGGGCAGGCGCCGGATCAGAGCCGCACGGATCTCCTCCCCGTGACCGAAGAAGTCAACGCGCCGGTCTCCGCCGCCGGCACTGCGCGCACGCTTCCGCTCGCCCGCCATTTCCCGATTCCTCTTCCCCGGTCACTTCTCCTGGCCGAAGGTCACGCTCCGCATGAAATGCTTCTGTAGGGCCAGGAGAATGAGGAGCGGCGGGAGCATGACTAGGAGGACGCCGGCCATGATGACGTTCCACTCGGCCTGCGCATCCGTTGCCACCAGCATCTTGATGCCGATCTGCGCGACCCGCATCTCGTTCGAGGTGGTCACGATGAGAGGCCAGAGGTACTCGTTCCACATGTACACGAACTCGACCATGAAGAGCGCCATCAGATTGTTGTAGGACAACGGCAGGAGGATCTGGGTGAGGAACCGCATCGGACCCGCACCGTCCATGCGCGCCGCGTCCGACAGGGACGACGGGACGGTCAGGAAGAACTGCTGGAATAACAGGGTTCCGGTGGCGCTGGCGAAGAAGGGGATGGTGAGGGCGTAGTAGGTGTTCACCCAGTGGAGGGTGTCCATGAGCTGGAAGGTCGAGATGATCCGCACGGGCAGGGGCAGCATGTGGGTGATCAGGATGACCACGAACAGGAGGCCCTTCCCCGGAAAATCCCGAAAATAGGTGAACGCGAAGGCGGCCAGCACCGACAGGACGATCTTCCCCACGGCCACGCCCATCGAGATGATGAAGCTGTTGGCCAGCAACCGTCCCATATGCACCTTGGTCCAGGCCAGGTAAACGTTCTGGAAGAGCGCAGTGCCTGGAAGCAGCCGGGGCGGATAGATGAAGACCTGCTGGAAGTCGAAGGTGCTCACCAGCAGCGCGTAGAACACGGGAAAACAGGTGACGGCAACGCACAGCAGCAGCAGGCCATGCTGCCCCAGAGACCGGAAGGAGCGGCGGGATCTCATCGGGATAACTTCCCCGGGTCACGCATAGAACACGCGGCGGCCGGCATAGCGGAATTGGAGCAGCGTAAGCGCGCTGACCAGGATGAACAGGACGATGGACTGGGCCGACGCGTAGCCCCAGCGGATGCTGATGAAGCCGTCTCGATAGAGCTTGTAGATCAGCACCTCCGTGCCCCCGCCCGGCCCCCCCTGCGTCATGACGTCGATGAGCCCAAAAACCTCGAAGAAGGCGTAGAGCGAGTTCATGACGAAGAGGAAGAAGGTCATGGGCGACAGAATGGGGAAGGTCACCCGCCAGAAGGTCTGCCGGCCCGAGGCCCCGTCCACGTGGGCCGCCTCTATGACTTCATCCGGAATATTCTGCAAGCCGGCCAGGAAGAATACGATGTTGAAGCCCAACATCTTCCAGGCGGCAGCCAGGATCACCACGAGCAGGGCGTAGTTCGGGCTCATCATCCAGTTGGGGGAGAACCCCGTGGTCAGCCGGATGAGGTAGGTCATCAGCCCGCTGGAGGGCTCGAACAGGAGCGCCCACACGATCCCGGCCACGGCCGGCGAGAGCGCATAGGGCCACAGCAGGAAGGTCCGGTACAGCCCGATCCCGCGCAGCGGCTTGTTGGCCAGGACGGCCATCCCCAGCGAGACGGACATGGACAGGATGACCACGGCCACCGCGAACAGCACGCTCAGGCGCAGACTGGCCTGGTAGCTGTCCGACGTCAGGATCTCCCGGAAGTTGCCCAGCCCGACAAAGAGCAGCTTGTTGCCGAACGGCGAGACCTCGAAGAAGGAGAGATACAGCGCCTGGATCGAGGGCAGGATCAGGAAGATGGCGACGATGGCGATGGAGGGGAGGACTAGGACGTACGGCAGCTTGCGGTCCGGAAATCTCCCCTCCGTCGCCACGAGTCGCCCTTTCTGGCTACTTCTGCAGCCGATCGTACTCGCCGAGGACCTTGTTGATCTCCTGCGCGCCTTCCTCCAGGGCCGCCTGCGGGCTCAGCTTGCCGCTGAAGGCCTTTTCCAGGGCCGTGTCGGTGAGGTCGCGGATCTGGACGAAGTTGCCCAGCAAGACGCCCCGGGTGGCGGGAGTATCGGGCCCCATCTGGATCTGCTTGAAGGCGGTCTCAAAATTGGGGTGCTTCTTGAACCAGCCCTGCTGGCGCAGCAGCTCCTCCGCGGCGTGAGTGGCGGGGAAATATCCGGTGTCCTCGTGCCACTTGGCCGCCTGCTCGGGCTGGCCGATGTACTTGAAGAACTTGGCGATCCCGTCCAGCTCCTGCGAGGTGCGCCCCTTGCCCTTCAGGACCCAGAGCGACGCCCCCCCGATGACCGATTTCCCCTGCGGTTTGCCCTCCAGGCGCGGCAGAAACCCCGTCCCCACTTCGAAGCTAGCCGCCTGCTCGATGGTGCTGACCTGCGAGGTGGACTGCAGCAGCATGGCCACCTCCCCCGAGAGGAACGCCTTGTTGGGTGCGTACTCCCGGCCGCCGTACATCAGCAGGCCATTCTTGGCCCAGCCGGTCCATCGGCTGAGAACCTCCTGCCCGAACGGACCGTTGAACAGCACTTGGGTCGCCCGGCTCTTGCGCCCGTTCTCGTTGTTGGCGTAGAGCTGGTTGTGGTAGGCGAAGGCCTGCTCGAACATCCAGGCCGGCCAGCCGAAGGTGATGGCCGCGCGGGCCGCCCCGCTGGCGACGATCTTCTTCCCCATCTCCTCCACGTCCTTGTAGGTGACGGGGGGTCTGTTGGGGTCCAGGCCGGCCTTCTTGAAGGCATCCTTGTTGTAGTAGAGAATCGCCGACGAGGAGTTGAACGGCATGGAGTTGAGCTTGCCGTTCACGGTGTAGTAGTTGAGGATCGGCGCGAAGTAATCCTTCCAGTTGATCTCCCCTGATTTGACCACTTCCGTCACGGGGATGATTGCTCCGCTGTCGATCATGGTCTGGGTGCCGACCTCGTACACCTGCAGGATGTGCGGCGGGTCTCCCGCCCGGATCGCCGCGATGCCCTTGGTCACGGTCTCGGCATAGCTCCCGCTGAACAGCGGCTCGATGGCGTATTCCGGATACTGCTTGTTGAACCCGGCGGCGATGTCCTTGGTGATGGCCTCGTAGCGCGCCCCGCCCATGGCGTGCCACAGCTTGATCTTGACCTGTGCCGCCGCCTGCCCGGCCCATCCCAGGACCGCTGCCACGAGGATCAGCGCCACCGCCCAGCGTCGTCGCATGGCTCCCTCCTTTCGCCGGCGAATTCCCTGCCGGCTTGTTCGCCCCGACCGAAGGGATCAACGTCCGTTCGTCGCCCGTGGGGCTCTCTCCGGCTCTTCGCCCATCACATCGTCGATAACCCCGGTCCGACTCACCGACCGTGGGCAGTCTATGTGCAATCCTCGGAGCCTGTCAACTGTGAACCGAGAAACCTTTTGAACCGCCATGACGCCAAGGTCTCCCTTTCATTTTCGAAATTCGAATTGTCCCTTGGCGCCTTGGCGGTGAGATATTTTCGGAAGGGGGTCAAGCCGCCGAGCCGGACTTGTCCGGCAGCGCCCATCCGGCAGAGCGCGCCACCGCCCGCCGCCACCCAGCGTAGAGCTCCTCCCGCCGGTCTTTTTCCATCTCCGGCGCGAATCGGCGCTCGGCGGCCCAGTTGCGTGCGATCTCCTCCCGGTCCTTCCAGTACCCCACGGCCAGGCCGGCCAGGTAGGCCGTCCCCAGCGCGGTGGTCTCCCGCACCACCGGCCGCACCACCGGCAGACCCAGGAGGTCCGCTTGCAGCTGCATGAGGAGGCTGTTGGCCGTGGCGCCGCCGTCCACTCGGAGCTCCTGTACGCCGATCCCCGCATCGGCCACCGCGGCGGCCAGCACTTCGCGGGTCTGGTAGGCGATGGCCTCCAGGCCGGCCCGCACCAGGTGTCCGCGCGTCGTCCCCCGGGTGAGGCCGAGGATGGTGCCGCGCGCGTACATGTCCCAGTGCGGCGCCCCCAGGCCGACGAAGGCAGGGACGAAGTAGACGCCGCCGCTGTCGGGAACGGACGCGGCCACTGCCTCCGACTCCGCGGCGCTCCCGATCACCCCCAGACCGTCCCGGAGCCACTGGATCACGGCCCCTGCCACAAAGATGCTTCCTTCCAGGGCATATTCTGGGTGGCCCCGGATCGGGGAGGCGGCGATGGTGGTGATGAGCCCGGCCCGCGAGGCCGCGGGGCGATCCCCGGTATGCACCAGGAGGAAGCAGCCCGTCCCGTAGGTGTTCTTGGCCATCCCCGGATGGAAGCAGGCCTGCCCGAAGAGGGCGGCCTGCTGGTCCCCGGCGATCCCGGCGATCGGCACCTCCGCCCCCAGCAGATCCCCCGCCGTCCGCGCATAGATCGCGCTGGACGGCTGCACTTCGGGCAGCATGGCCGGGGGCACGCCCATGGCCGCGCACAGATCCGGGTCCCACGCCAGGCGGTGGATGTTGAAGAGCATGGTGCGGGAGGCATTGCTATAGTCGGTCACCCAGGCCGCCCCCCCGCTCAGCTTCCACGTCAGCCAGGAATCCACGGTGCCGAAGCAGACCTCTCCCCGCTCCGCCCGCGCGCGGAGCCCCGGGACGTTCTCCAGGAGCCAGCAGATCTTGGTCCCGGAGAAGTAGGCGTCGATCACCAGGCCCGTGCGCTCGCGCACCCGGGGCTCCCAGCCGTCCGCCTTCAGGGCGTCGCACAGCGGCGCCGAGCGCCGGCACTGCCAGACGATGGCATGGTGCAGCGGCGCCCCGGTCGCTCGGTCCCAGACCACCGTGGTCTCCCGCTGGTTGGTGATGCCCAGTCCCGCAATTTGCGTCGGCGCGATTGCGGCTGCGGCGATGGCCTCGCGGGCCACGCCCAGCTGGCTGTCCCAGATCTCCTGCGGATCATGCTCCACCCAGCCGGGCCGGGGGTAGATCTGGCGGAGCTCCCGCTGCGCGGCGGCCACGGGCCGCCCGGCGCGGTCGAACAGGATGGCGCGCGAGCTGGTAGTGCCCTGGTCCAGGGCCAGGATGTACCTCTCCATTAGTCTCCTCAGCGATCCGGCCGCCGGGCGGCCGGATCGCTCACTTCTCGGTCTCCACAAGGCCCCTCACGAACCAGCGCTGCATGAACAGGATCACCGCCACCGGCGGCACGAGCGCCATCACCGCCGCCGCCATCACGACGTTCCACTCCGGCAGCTGGGTGCCGCTCTGCGGAATGAGCCCCTCGATGCCGATGACGACCGTCCGCATGTCCTGGGTGCTGGTGATCATCAGCGGCCACAGGTACTCGTTCCAGCCGTAGATGAACAGGATCACGAAAAGCGCCGCGACGTTCGCCCAGGACAGCGGGATGAGGATGGACCAGAGGAAGCGCATGGGGCCGGCGCCGTCCAGCTGGGCGGCCTCGGCCAGCGAGTCCGGAACGGTCTGGTAGAACTGCCGAAACAGGAACGTCCCGGTAGCCGAGGCCATAAGGGGAATGGTGAGGCCGGCATAAGTGTTGATCCAGCCGAGGGTGCTGATCACCTCGTAGGTCGAGATGATCCGGACCGGAATCGGCAGCATCAGCGTGACAAAGATCATCCAGAAGACGAGCTGTTTCCCCCGGAAGTCGAAGTAGACGATGGCGAAGGCCGAAAGGAGCGAGATCACGATCTTCCCCACGGCCACGGCCAGGGCCATGATGGTGCTGTTCAGGAGCAGGCGGCCCATCCCGGCGCGCACCCAGGCCGCGGTGTAATTGGGAATCAGGGCGGTGGACGGCCACAGCCGCGGAGGGAGGCTGGTCACCTGGTCCAGGCTCTGGGTGCTGATCACCAGGGTGTAGTAGAGGGGGAACGCCACGACGATGACGGCCAGGACAAGAAGCGCGTAGATCGTCACGATCCCCCAGTCACGCGGCCGGCACGGCCGGGCGGTCGCCTCCACCGGAACTTCGAAATCCTTGGCTATCCTGAACGATCCGCCGCCAGTCAATAGAACACCCGCTTCTCGGTATAGCGGAACTGCAGCATGGTCAGCAGGATGACGACGGTCATCAACACCACGGATTGCGCCGAAGAGGACCCCAGGTTCAGCCCCACGAAGCCGTCCTGGTACACCTTGTACACCATGATGGTCGTGGCGGTGCCCGGCCCCCCTTGCGTCACGGCATCGATCAGGCCAAAGGTGTCGAAAAACGCAAAGGTCATGTTGAGCATCAGTAAGAAGAACGTGGTCGGCGACAGCAGCGGGAAGATGACGGAGAAAAACTGGCGGATGCGCCCGGCGCCGTCCACGCTGGCCGCCTCCACCACCGCCGTCGGGACTCCCTGCAGGCCGGCCAGGAAAAAGGCCAGGTTATATCCCAGCTGCTTCCAGATGGCGGCCAGGACGATCAGGACCATGGCCACCCAGCCCTTGAGCAGCCAGTTGAACTGATAGGCCGTCAGGAAGGAGAGGAGGTACGGCAGGATCCCGTAGCTCGGCTGGAAGATGAACAGCCAGACGATCCCGGCAACGGCCGGCGCGATCCCGTAGGGCCATAGCAGCAGCGTCCGGTAGATCGCTAGGCCCCGGATCTTGGCATTGGCCAGCACGGCCAGGAACAGCGACAGGCTCAGCCCGAGGACCGTGACCGCCCCGGCAAACACGAAGCTGACGATGATGCTTTGCAGGTAGGCACTGGAGACGAAGAGGTCCCGGAAGTTCTGAAGGCCGACGTAGATCGAGCGCCCGCCGAAAGGGGAGGAGAGGAAAAAGGACAGGCGCAGCGACTCGAGGGCGGGCCAGAAGAAGAAGAGAATGGTCACCACCACCTGCGGGAGGACCAGCAGGTATGGCAGCCAGGGGTTCTTGAACACCGTTCGCTTCATGCGTCACGGGGGAGGGCGTCGCGACGCCCTCCCCCGCTCCCGGTCGGCGACTGGGCGGCCGGCTTACTTGTACAGGGCCGCGAACTCCTTCAGGATCTCATCCCCCTTCTTCACCGCGTCGGTCAATCCCTGCTTGGCCGTCTTCTGGCCGTTCAGGATCAGCTCCATCTCGGCTTCGACCGCGTCGCGGATCGACACAAAATTACCCAGGCGGATGCCCTGGCTGTTGGGGGTCACTTTGCCGCTGGCGATCTGGTGGAAGGCCTGGAACTGATACGGCTTTTCTTTGAAGTAGCCGCTGGCCTCCAAGGCCTTGACGGCAGCGTTGCTGATGGGCAGGTAGCCGGTGTTCTTGTGCCACCACATCTGGTTCTCCGTCTCGGCCAGGAACCGGAAGAACTGGGCCACCCCCGCGTATTCGGCCGGCTTGGCCTTCATCACCCAGAGGGTCGCCCCCCCGATGATGCTATCCCCTTGCGGGTATCCTTTGAAGCGCGGGAGGTCGCCCGTCCCCCACTGGAACTTTCCGGTGGACGCTTGGACCAGCCCGCCAATGAATCCCGATGAGGTGCTGAAGATGCCGCACTCTCCACCGGCGAACATCGCTTCTGCCTTCGGCCCGCGGCCCCCGTAGGTGTAGATGCCTTCCTTCTGCCATCGGGCCAGCGTGGTCATGGTCTCGACGCCCACCTTGTCGTTGATCAGAAGCTTCGTGGCCAGGTCCTTGAATCCGTTGTCATTGTTCGCGATGGGCTGGTCGTGCCAGGCGTGCATATTCTCGATCATGAGCCAGGATGGCCAGGCGTTGCTGAAGCCGCATTTGGTCGCGCCGGATGACACCAGTTGCTTGGCATCCTTCCCGATTTCGTCGAAGGTCGTCGGGGGCTTGTCGGCAAGGCCCGCCTTCTTGAATAGGCCCTTGTTGTAATAGAGGATCGGCGTGGAGGAATTGAACGGCATCGAGTAGAGGTGGCCGTCCTTGGAATAGTAGGATCGAACGGGCCCCAGGAAGTCATCCCAGTTGACGGCGATCCCCTGCTCCTGCATCAGCTGGTACACAGGGTAGATGGCGTTGGAGGAGAGCATCGTCTGGGTGCCGACCTCGAACACCTGAACGATGTCCGGCGGCGTCTTGGCTCGATACGCCGCGATGGCCGCCGTCAGGGTTTCCGGATAGGAACCTTTGCGCAGTGGAACGACCACGTAGTCCTTTTGGCTGTCGTTGAACTTCTTGACCAGATCGTTGACCCGCTCTTCCAGGGTCCCCGTCATGGCGTGCCAGAAGGTGACCTCGGTCGCCGCCAACGCACCGGAGACCCAACCCAGGAACACCAGCAGCCCAACGACAAGACCGACGAGCCGCTTGAACCGGACCCGTCTGCACATGCCCGCCTCCTCCTCCCTGCCGGGAGTTACCGCCCAAGACACCTTTAGATTCTCGTGCAAACCTCACCCGTCCGAGAAAAACAGCCGGCTTGGTGCCTTGGCGGTGAGGTATTTTCCCGTCCGTTCTCCGGCGCTGGCTCGGCGGCTCAGCGCGCACCCGACCGCAGCCAGCGCAGCGCCCGGTCGGGAAAATCTGAGATGATCGCGTCGCCCAGCAGGGAGCCGACCCCCGCTTCCAGAAGACGCTGCATCTCCGGCGGGTCGTTCACGGTCCAGGTCACCACCGGTATTCCCGCCCCGTGCAGCGTCCCCACCAGCTCGCCCGTGACCAGGCGGTAGTCCGGGGCATAGTAGTCGGCCCGGAGCGCTCGCACCAGCGCCACGGGATCCGACGGAACCTCCCGACTGCCGACCAGGAGCCCGGTCGGGATGCGGGGCTCCAGGCGCTTCATCTTGGCAGGGGAGGGATGGTAAAAGGACTGGATGGATACCCGCCCGAGGAACTCAGTCTGGCGCAGGATGGCGAGGATGCGCTCCTCCAGATCCGCCGGCTCCCCCTGGTGTCCCTTGGCGAACTTGATCTCGAGGGCGAGCCGGACGCGGGGGTCCCCGCTGGCCTTGACCAGCTGGATAACCTCCAGGAGCGTGGGGATGCGCTCCCCCCGGAAGGCCGGAGCGAATTTGGCTCCGGCATCCAGCCGCTCGATCTCGGCGAGGGTGAGGTCGCCCACCCGCCCGTGACCATCGGTCGTGCGATCCACCGTGTCGTCATGGATGACGACGACGGCCCCGTCGCGCGTAGCCTGGAGGTCCATCTCCATGCCGTCCGCGCCGAGTTGGATGGCTTTCCGGAAGGCAGCCAGCGTGTTCTCGGGGGCCAACCCCGCGGCCCCCCGGTGACCCTGGATCAGGAGCCCGGGCGGAATCTGCCTGGTCGTCTCAGCTGCCATGGCTCCCCCTCGGACACCGGCCCATCCCCAGACTCCGTACAGGATGCCGAGGCCGGCAAGCATCCACCCTCCCACGGGATATCGCCGCACGCCGGGGACTATAGCACAAGCCCCCGGACGCCACCCTCGAAAACCCCATGGGTCGGCCCCGAAGTCATTCCCATCCGGATGTCACAGGTGGATGACCGCCGCATGACTTCCGCGTGACGATTCCGCCCGCCCCTCAGCTGGTCCGGAATTGCTGCCCCAGGGCAATCTCCGCCAGGTACGCCTCGATCTCCTGCTGGGTGCGCTCCGGGCTCCACCCCCGGATCTCCCCCATCCAGCGGGCGATCGCCTCGCAGCAATCCCGGCCCTGGCAGCGGCTTGTCCCGATCCCGATGCGGCGCAGCAAGAAATCCCGCAGTGTCTCGGCCCGCTCGTGCTCCAAGGCGTAGAGGAGCTGGGCGCGGATCTCCGGGTTGTGCCGGCAGAGGCGCTCCTTCAGCTCCGGCGATTTCCCCGCCAGGGCCAGCACGCTCGGGTACCGACGTCCGTAGGTGGCGATCAGGGCCTGGATCTGCGTGGGCTCCAACCCGCTGCGGCGGGCCAGGTCCGAGACGTCCGCCCACAGGCGGACCTCGATGGTCTCCTCCCCATCCGAGCCGTCCAGGGCCAGGCGGTGGGTTCGGCACGAAACCGGATGCCCGAGGAGCCGGCCGACCCGGTCCACCGCCTCCTCCGCCAGGCTGCGGTAGCAGGTCAGCTTGGTTCCGGTGATGGTGAGGAAGCTGCCGCCCTCCCCCTCCGGAACCACCGTGTGCTGGCGGGAGACGGCGGAGGCCGACTTGCCCTCCTGGAAGGTCAGGGGGCGGACACCGGCATACGTGTAGGCGATATCCTGCTCCTGGACGCCGGCCCCCGGCAGGGCCCGCTGCGCCTCCTGCAGCAGGTACGCCACCTCCTCCCGGGTGGCGGCCAGCCGGTCCAGGTCGCCGTCGAAATCTGTATCCGTCGTCCCCACCAGCGAGAGGTCGCGCCAGGGAATCACGAAGAACATCCGGTCGTCCTGCTGGGCCGCGACGTACACGGCGTGATCCGTGATGCGCGGCAGCAGCAGGTGGACCCCCTTGGTGGTCCGGAGACAGCGCCGCCCCCCGTCCACGCCGGCCAGCCGCCGCACCTGATCGGCCCAGGGACCCGTCGCATTGACCACGACCCGGGCCGTCACCCGCGCCAAGGCGCCGGTCAGCGTGCCCCGCACCTCGATCGTCCAGGCCGGGCCCGCCCCCGCGGCGGATGCCGGCGTGATCGCCGTCACCTCGGCGGCGTTGAACACCACCGCCCCCCACCGCTGGGCGGACAGGACATTCTCCAGGCACAGCCGCTCCGGCGAGAGCAGGAGATCGTCGAAGTAATAGCCGGCGCCGAGCAGGTCCCGCGGCTCCAGGTGCTGCTCGAGCTGCAGGGCCTCGTTCCGGGAGATCGTCCGGTAGTGCTCGGTGCGCTTGCCGGGCGTGAGCAGGTCATACAGCTTCATGCCCATCCGGATCATGATCATGCCCCGCTTGGCCCCCCGGTAGACCGGGATGACGAAGGGCAGCGGGCGCACCAAGTGCGTGGCCAGCCGCTGGAGGCGCTCGCGCTCTCTGAGCGATTCCCGCACCAGGCCGAAATCGTACAGCTCCAGATAGCGAAGCCCTCCATGCACCAGCTTGGAGGAGCGGCTGGTCGTCCCGTAGGCAAAATCCGTCCGTTCCAGGAGCAGCGTCCGGTATCCGCGCAGGGCGGCGTCCCTGGCGATGCCGGCTCCGGCCATGCCGCCGCCGATGACCGCCAGGTCGAATGGGCGCCCGTGAATCTGTTCCAAGCCGTTCAGCATTCGCCGACCTATGCCCCGGGCCGCCGCAGGCTCCACAGGCTGCGCTCCCCCGTCGAGACCGCGACCGCGCCGGCGGCGAGTATCTCCTCCACTTGGCGGGGGGTCCGGATGAGCCCGCCGGCGATCACCGGCGGCAAGCCCGCGGCCTTCAAACGGGAGGCAACCAAGGGCAGGATCACCCCCGGCAGGACTTCCACCGCGTCGGGGGCGGCCCGCGCCACGGAGGGCAGACCTGTTTCCAGCGATTCCGAATCCAGCACGAAGAGGCGTTGGATGGCGATCAGCCCTTCCCGCCTGGCGGGCCCGATCAGGTTCGCCCGCGTCGTCAGGATGCCATCCACGTGGAGGCCCTGGGCCAGGAAGCGGACACCGGCCTCGTCCCGCCCGACGCCTTTGATCAGATCCACATGGGCCAGCAGCAGCCGGCCCTCGGCGTGAGCCCTGGCCGCGCTCTCCTGGAGGGCAAAGATATCCTCTCCCAGGATGAAGAGGACGCCCACCCCGCCCTGGATGGCCGCCCCCACATCCGCCGAGCGGCGCAGCCCGGCCACCACCGGCCGGGCCTTGAGGGCCTCGAAGAAACGCGTGCGGCTGTCGGCCATGCTCTTTCTCCGTAAACAAAAAGTCCTAACAAAAGACGATCACTCGGATCGCCCCTCGTTAGGACTTTCTCAGTCTCTCCGCCCCGGCGAGGATCCCGATCTATCCTGCCCTTCCCGGATCGGGTCGTACTCTATGCCGACCCTCCCGGCATGTCAAAGAAAAAAGGGGCCGGAGAGCACGTGGGGTAGCCTCTCCCGCCCCCTCTGCCGGGTTGGGGAGGAAAAATTCACTGGGCAACCACATTTCGCTTGACACCGCTGATTCGGAGGGGATATGTGAGACGATGCTCCAGGTCTGACCGTCACGCCGCAGAGGGGGTCCCCGCGCGAACCCGGTGACGGCAGGTGCACTGCTCGGCTCAAGAGCATCTCCCTGATTTGAAGCGGCTGTTCAAGAGGATCGGCGCAACGGGAAACCAAGGGGAGAGGGAGGAGCTTATGCCAATGCAGACCTTCTCAGGGAAAATCCATCGCCGCACGTTCCTCAAGGGTGCCGCAGCGGCCGGCGTCTTGCAAGTCACGTCTCCGTTCGTCATCAGCGCGCGCGGCGAGACCCCGCTCCGCATCGGCATGATCGATCCGCTCACCGGGGCCTATGCGGCACCCGCCCAGAACGAGGTGACCGGCGCCAAGCTCGCCGTCGCGCAGATCAACGCCAAGGGTGGAATTCTCGGCCGCCCGGTCGAACTGCTTGTCGAGGATTCGGCGAACGACTCCGGCACCGGCGTCCAGAAGGCGCACAAGCTGATCGACCGCGATCAGGTGATGTTTCTCATCGGGGATGTGAACTCGGCGGTCGCCCTGGCGCTCGCCCAGGTCACCAGCCAGAAGAAGATGCTGCACATTATCCCGGGCGGCCATACCGACCCGATCACCGGGACGGACTGTCACTGGAACGTGTATCGCGTGTGCAACTCCACGCGGACGGTGGCCAACGCGGTCGCGAACCGGCTGTACAAGAAATACGGCAAGAGGTGGCACTTCATCACGCCGGACTACGCCTTCGGCCACACGCTGCAGCAGGGCTTCGCGATCAACCTCAAGAATTTCGGCGGCACCGCCACCGGGAACGAGCTCGCCCCACTCGGGACCACCGACTTCTCCGCCTATCTGATCAAGGCGCGCGCCGCCAAGCCCAACGTCATCCTCGTGCTGGTCCAAGGCCAGGACATGGTCAATTGCATGAAGCAGATCGTCCAGTTCGGCATCAACAAGCAGATTCCGATTTCCGGGGGCTATACCGAGCTCGAGGATGTGGAGGCGGAGCCGCCCGAGGCGCGATTCGGGAACTGGATGCTCGAGTGGTACTGGCAGCAGCCCGGGGTTCCGCACGTCAAGGAGTTCGTGGCCGAGATCCGCAAGGTGAACGGCGGCAAGGTGCCCACCGCGCGCCACTGGTTTGGGTACGCGGCGGCCTCCACCATCGGGTTGATCGCCAACCAGGAGAAGAGTATCGACTCCCTCAAGCTCGCCCGGGCGCTGGGCGGCTTCGAGTTGCCGCCAGAGGTGAAGCTTCAGCCCAACAAGGTGTACTACCGCGCAGGCGACCACCAGCTCATCATCTCGGCCTTCCTCGGGGAGGTGGTGGCGAAGGGCAAGGACGACCCCGGGGATCTGTTCCACGTGGACGACGTGGTGGCCGGCGACAAGACGGCACTGCCAGTGACCGAGACTGGCTGCAAGCTCCAGTGGCCGGCCTAGCGCGCATGCGTGACTGACCACCACGAGCACGCGGCCCCCGGTCGCGTGCTCGTGGTGTTGTCGGGAAGCCCTTCGGCGGCGATCGGTGGGACGGCGCAGACCGTGCGCCCGGAACACACAGGCTCTGCCCCATGACGCAACTCCTGCTCTTCAATGTCACCAACGGGCTGATCATCGGGACCTTCTACGTGCTGATGTCGCTCGGTTTGGCGCTCATCCTCAACCTCAGTGGCGTGATCAACTTCGCCCATGGCGGCTTCCTGGTCCTGGGCGGCTACCTTGCGTACACCCTGACTCCCTATCTGGGCTTCTGGGGATCGCTCCTGGCCTCGCCGCTGCTCACCGCCGTCATCGGACTCGCCATCGAGCGCCTGATGATCCGCAGACTCTACGGGCGCGATCCCCTCTATAGCTTGCTGCTGACGTTTGGCCTTGCCTACATCTTCGAGGACGGGACGCGCTTCCTCTGGGGGGCGCAGGGCCTTCCAGTGACGATCCCCGCGGTCTTGGGTCAACCCATGAGCGCCGAGTTCTTCTTCCTCACCGGCTACCGGTTGTTCATGATCGGCATCGTGGCTGCGACAGTCCTGCTGGTCTTCGTTCTCCTGCGCCGCACCCGCATCGGCGTTCGCATCCGGGCGGGGACACTCGACCTCGAGACGGTGGCCGCGCTCGGCATCAACGTGGGGCGGCTGCGCGCGCTGAATTTTGGGGTGGGGATCTTTCTGGCCGGACTGAGCGGGGTGCTGGCCGGCGGCCAGCTCGGGCTCGAGCCAACCATGGGCGCCGGCCTGCTCATGCCGAGCTTCATCGCCATCATCGTGGGAGGCGTGGGGAGCCTCCCCGGGACGCTGCTCGGAGGACTCCTGATCGGCGTGGCCTCGGGCGTCACCGCCGTCTACTTCCCCTCGGGGAGCGAAGCCGTGATGTACGTGCTCATGGCCGTGGTGCTGCTCATCCGACCGCGCGGATTGCTGGGCGAGGAAGGCATGCTGACATGAAGGGTCGGGGACTGACGACGAACCAGATCACACTGGGTGGCCTGTGGGCTGCGCTGCTGCTGGCACCCTACTGGATGCCCTGGGTCGGTGGCTATACAGCGCTGGGCACGCGGGTGCTCGTGCTCGGCCTCGCGGCCATGTCGGTCAATTTCCTGCTGGGATTCACCGGCATGCTCTCGTTCGGCCATGCGGCCTACTTCGGGCTCGGTGCGTACGGCGCCGGTCTCTGCCTGAAGCTGCTGGTGGCGAGCACGCCGCTCGCGCTCTTGATCGGCACGCTCACGGGCGGCATTGCCGGCGCAGTGCTCGGCGCGCTCATCGTACGCCGGCGCGGCATCTACTTCGCCATGGTGACGATCGCGTTCGGGGAGGTGTTCTATTACATCGCCTTCCAGTGGAGCACCCTCACCGGAGGGGACGACGGGTTGCGCGGCTTCTCGCGCCAGCCCCTCCATTTCGGGCCGTTCACCGTCGACATCCTGAACAACGGCGTCGTCTTCTACTATTTCGTTTTGGTGTGCTTCACCGTCACCATCGGCCTCATGGCCTTCCTCCTGCGCTCGCCGTTCGGCCACACCATGATCGCGATCCGCGAGAACGAGCGCCGCGCCCGCTTCCTGGGGATCCCCATCGAGCGGCACATCTGGATCGCCTTCACGCTGTCATGCTTCTTCATCAGTCTGGCCGGATCGCTCTACGCGCTCCTCAACAATTTCGCCGATCCGAAAGGGCTGCATTACGATCTTTCGGGCAACCTGGTGATCATGGCGGTGATGGGCGGCATGCGCAGCTTCTGGGGGCCGCTCCTGGGCGCCGCCATCTTTGTGGTCCTGCAAGACTTCCTGTCAAGCCTTACCACCAACTGGATGTCTTTCGTCGGCGCGCTGTTCGTGCTGGTCGTCCTGTTCTTCCCCCGGGGGGTGCTCGGAGTCCTGCGCCGAAGGGGCGAGGCGTGAGCCTTATCGAGGTCAAGAACCTCAGCAAGATGTTCGGCAGGCTCCCCGCGGTCCATGATGTGTCGCTCCGCGTGGCTGCAGGGGAGCTCCGCGCTGTGATCGGGCCCAACGGGGCCGGCAAGACCACTTTCTTCAACCTCGTCAGCGGCCTGGTCTCGCCGACCGCCGGCACCATCGTGTACGACGGCCGCGACATCACCAGGCTGCCCGCCCACATGCGAGTGGCGCTGGGCATTGCGCGCACGTTTCAGATTACTGAGATCTTCCCCGAGCTCAGCGTATTCGAAAACGTGCGGATCGGGGCAGAGGTCACTGCGGGCTATCGTCTGCGACCCTGGATCAGCCGGGCGGAGCAGTCGGATCTGCGTCGTCGCGTCGAGAAGACGCTGGTGCAGGCGGGCCTCGAGGCCAAATCGGACCAGCTCGTGGGCGAGCTGGCCCACGGGGATCAGCGGGCAACCGAGATCGCCATGGCTCTGTCGCTCGAACCTCACCTCCTGCTGCTGGATGAGCCGACCGCCGGAATGGGCGATCAAGAGACGTACCAGATCATCCAGCTCATCCGCCGGCTGCACGGCGGAGGCGCGCTTACGATCATCCTGATCGAGCACGACATGCGCGTCGTTTTCCACCTTGCCGATCGCATCAGCGTGCTCGATCAGGGCGCGCTCCTCGCCGAGGGCACGCCGAAGGAAATCGCCGAAAACGGGGCCGTACAGGCCGCCTATCTGGGCAAGGCCACATGAGCAGCGCACTCGAGGCCGAAGGGCTTCATACGTTCTACGGCAAGAGCCACATCCTCCACGGAGTGGGCCTGCAGGTCGCCGAAGGCTCGATCACGGCCCTCCTCGGCCGCAATGGGGCGGGAAAGACCACGACCCTGCGCAGCCTGATGGGCCTGACGCCCCCGCGGGAGGGGCGGATCAAGATCTTCGGGATCGAGACCACGCGATGGCCGACCTTTCAGATCGCCGCGCAGGGCGTCGGGTATGTTCCGGAGGGACGGCGGGTATTCCCCAACTTGACGGTCGAGGAGAACCTCAGGGTGCCGCTGGACCGCGGCGGCCCGTGGACGATCGAGCGGATCTTCCAGCTCTTCCCGCGGCTCGCCGAGCGCAGGCAGAGTCGCGGGCGTCAGCTCTCGGGCGGCGAGCAGGAAATGCTGGCCATCGCCCGCGCCCTGCTGGTCAATCCCAAGCTCCTGATCCTCGACGAGCCGTCGCAGGGGCTGGCCCCGCTGATTATGCGCGAGGTGTTTCGCGTCGTTGCCCAGATGCGCCGGGAAGGGATCTCCGTTCTGCTCGTGGAGCAGAACGTGCGCCTGAGCCTGGATATCGCGGACCACGCCTACGTGCTGGACGACGGCGCCGTGGTCTTTTCCGGGACGGCTCAGGAGCTCGGCGCGGACGAGGCGCGGATGGCGGTGCTGGCTGGCGCCAGCGCCGAGGAGTGGACCCCCGCCGACCGGACGAACCGGGCATTCCAATCGCCTCCCAGCGGTTGACGCCCTCCTGCCAACGATCACCTCGCGTCTCGCTCCCCTAACTTCCCGTCAATTCAGCCGTCATAACTAGTTTTCCCTTGGCAAGGCTTGCAGGGCTATGGTAACGTTTTCCAGTTATCCTGGAGGGTCGGAACATGTCTGGACACAGCAAGTGGGCCGGCATTAAGCACAAGAAGGCCAAGGTGGACGCCCAGCGGGGTCGGGTCTTCACCAAGCTCATCCGCGAGATCACGGTCGCCGCCCGCGTGGGGGGCGGGGACCCGGGGGGCAACCCCCGGCTGCGGACCGCCATCCTGGCGGCCAAGGCCGTGAACATGCCGGCCGACAACATCGACCGGGCCATCAAGAAAGGCACCGGCGAGCTGGAGGGGGTCTCCTACGAGGAGATCACCTACGAGGGCTACGGCCCCGGCGGCGTGGCGGTCCTGGCCGAAGTCCTGACCGATAACCGGAACCGCACGGTCGGCGAGGTCCGGAAGATGTTCTCCCGCCACGGCGGGAATCTGGGCGAGGCGGGCTGCGTGGCCTTCCTCTTCGACAAGAAGGGCTACCTCCAGGTGGAGGCCGCCAAGGTGGACGAAGACAAGCTGCTCTCGATCGCCCTGGAGTCCGGGGCGGAGGACATGCAGCGGGAAGAGAGCGTCTTCGCCATCACCACGGCGCCGCGCGACTTCGAGAAGGTGCGCGAGGCGCTGGTGAAGAGCGGCATCCAGCCCCACTCCGGAGAGATCACCATGCTTCCCAAGAGCACGGTGGCCCTGGATGGCAAGGCCGCCGAGCAGATGCTGCGGCTGATGGAGGAGCTGGAGGACCACGACGACGTCCAGCACGTCTACGCGAACTTCGACATTCCCGAGGAGATCATGGCGGCGATGACCGCCTAGCCCGGCGCATGCGCGTGCTCGGAATCGACCCGGGATCGATGGCTACAGGCTACGGCATCGTCGAGGCGCACGGGAGCAGCCTTCAGGCGGTCGCCTTCGGCGCCATCACGTCCCCGGCGAAACTCTCATTCAGCCAGCGCCTCCTTCGCATCCACCAGGAACTTCGCGCCCTCCTCTCCCAGACTCGACCGGACTGCGCCGCAGTGGAGGCGGTCTTTTTCGCCAAGAACGTCCAGAGCGCGCTGCGGTTGGGACAGGCGCGGGGCGTTGTCCTCTTGACGCTGGCCCAGGAGGCCGTGGAAGTGCACGAGTACTCGGCGCTGGAGGTCAAGCAGGCCGTCACCAGCTACGGCCATGCCCAGAAGGAGCAGGTGCAGGAGATGGTGCGCCTGCTGCTCAATCTGGCGGAGGCGCCCCATCCCGCCGATGCCGCCGACGCCCTGGCCGTGGCCATCTGCCATCATCATGCCGCCCGCTTGCGCGCGCGCCTGAGGAATGGCTGAATGATTGCCCGGATCCGGGGACGCCTGGCCAGCAAGGAGCCTCACCGCGTGGTGGTGGATGTCAACGGGGTGGGGTACCTGCTCCACATTCCCCTCTCGACGTTCTACCAGCTCCCCGAGGTCCCGGCGGAGGTCTGCCTGCACACCTACACCCACGTCCGCGAGGACGCCATCCAGCTTTTCGGGTTTCACAGCCAGGAGGAGCAGGCCCTGTTCGAGCTTCTTCAGGGCGTGGCGGGCATCGGTCCCCGGCTGGCCACCAACATCCTCTCGGGGATCTCGGTGGAGGAACTGGTCCCGGCCCTGTCCGACGGCGATGTCGCCCGGCTGCGGGCCGTCCCCGGGGTGGGGAAGAAGCTGGCAGAGCGGCTGGTGGTGGAGCTGCGGGAAAAGGCGGCCGCCACTCGCCGGGCGCCGGCGGCCCCCCAGGCGGGCCCGGCGGCCGTCGGGGACCGCGTGGTGGACGATGTGGTGTCGGCCCTGGTGAATCTGGGGTGCAACCGGAAGGAGGCCGCCAAGGCGGCCGAGGCGGCACGCCAGGAGCTGGGGGCGGCCGCCGAGTTCGAGGCCCTCATCAAGGCCGCCCTCCGCGGGCTCGGCGAAAGCCGCTGAGACAGCAGAATGGAAAATGTAAAACCGACAATGCAAAACCGACGACCGGTCAACCGCGGTCCGGAAATTGGCCGGTTTTAAATGGTCAGTTGTCGGTTTTCAATTGTCTTTTGTCTCAAGAGCCCATGACCGATCACATCATGACCCGGCAGCGCCTGGATGAGGACCAACAGGTCGAGCAGACCCTGCGCCCGATCCGCTGGGAGGACTACGTCGGCCAGGACAAGGTCAAGGAGAATCTCCACGTCTTCATCCAGGGGGCCCGCGCCCGCAACGAGGCGCTGGACCACGTACTGTTCTACGGCCCGCCGGGGCTGGGGAAGACCACCCTGGCGTACATCATCGCCTCCGAGCTGGGCGTCAGCATCCGCCCCACCTCGGGTCCCGTGATCGAGCGGCCCAAGGACCTGGCGGCCATCCTGTCCAACCTGCAAGAGCGGGATGTCCTGTTCGTGGACGAGATCCACCGGCTGAACCCCACGGTCGAGGAGACGCTGTATCCGGCCATGGAGGACTACAAGCTGGACCTCATCATCGGCCAGGGGCCCAGCGCCCAGACCTACAAGCTGACCCTCCCCCACTTCACGCTCATCGGGGCCACTACGCGGGCCGGCCTTCTCACGTCGCCCCTGCGGGACCGCTTCGGCGTCGTGCAGCGCCTCGACTTCTACACGGACGAGGATCTGCTGAAGATCATCACCCGCTCGGCCGGCATCCTGAACGTCTCCGTCACGCCCGAGGGGGCCTGGGAGCTGGCCCGGCGCTCGCGGGGGACGCCCCGGGTGGCGAACCGGCTGCTCCGGCGGGTCCGCGACTTTGCCCAGGTTCTGGGCGACGGGAGGATCGACGCGCAGGTGGCGCGCCATGCCCTGGAGCGGCTGGAAGTGGACGAGCGCGGCTTCGACGAGATGGACCGCCGCATCCTCACGACCATCATCGAGAAGTTCTCGGGCGGCCCGGTGGGAATCGAGACCCTGGCGGTCGCCGTGAGCGAGGAGCGGGACACCATCGAGGACGTGTACGAGCCCTTCCTCATCCAGCTCGGCTTCCTGGCGCGGACCCCGCGGGGGCGGGTGGCCACCCCGCTGGCCTACGCCCATTTCCGGCTGGCCCCTCCCAGCGGCCCGCAGGGGGATCTCTGGCCGGGGACGCCCCGCTGAGGGGAGAGAGGTTCGAGGTTGACGGTTGTCGGCCGGCACGGGATGGGCCCGACTCCTACTTCGGATAGCGCGTTACGTACGCAACGGTCAATTTCATGATCCCGGGAATGGACTCGTTCGGCAAGATGCTGATCCTCTTCGGGGTGATCCTGATCCTCGTGGGAGGGGTGATCCTTTTGGCCGGAAAGATCCCCTTCCTGGGACGGCTGCCCGGCGACATCCTGATCCGTCGCAAGAACTGGAGCGTCTACTTCCCCCTGACGACCTGCATCCTCATCAGCATCGTGCTCTCCATGCTCTTCTACTTCTTCGGGCGGCGATGACCAGGCGGTCTCAGGCGCTGGCGGGACGACGCATCACTCCGAGCCTCCTGCTGGCCCTCCTCGCCTGCGTGGGGGTGTGGGGAGAATCGGTCCCGGCCGCTGCCGAGACCGTGCGGGTGCTGGTGGCGGAGAACCGGCCGGCCTTTTCGGTGGCCAGCAGCGGCGGCCTCACTGTGACCGACACCACAGGCCGCCACATTCTGGCCCAGCGGGCCGACGGCCGGCCTCTCCGGCTGGCTCCCCAGCGGGGGAATGTCCTGGTGCGGGAGATGGGAACGGGGGCGCCCATCCTGCTGGTCTGGCCGGGCCGCACGCCCACGGTGGGACTGGACGGGCAGCCGTACCGGGGCCGGCTCGAGATCCACCCCGTGAACGGCAGCCTGCTGGCGGTGGACGTGGTGGAGCTGGAGGAGTACCTTCAGGGCGTCCTGAAGGACGAGATTCCCCCGGGGTGGCCCGCCGAGGCGATCAAGGCCATGGCCGTGACGGCCCGGACGTACGCCGTCTACCGGATCCAGCAGGACCCGACCGCCCTGTTCAACGTCCGCGCCACGACCGCCTCCCAGGTCTACGGGGGGGCCGCCGACGAGGATCCTCGGACAACCTGGGCCGTGCAGGCCACGCGGGGCCAGATCCTCACGATCAACGGGGAGCCCATTCCGGCCTTCTATCACTCCTGCTCGGGCGGGGCCACCGAGGACGCGCAGGACGTCTTCGGGCTGAACTTCGACACCGTCTTCGGCGTCCGGGACGACTTCAGCCTGAACTGCCCCTACGCGCTGTGGATCGAGCGGCTGACCGCGTCGCAGATCGAGACGGCCCTCCGGCAGGCCGGGTACCCGGTGGGTCGAATCCTGCGCATCCAGGATCTGCTGCGCAGCCGGACGGGACGCATCGTTCGCATCGCCGTCCAGCACAGCCGGGGCACCCTGATTCTGGAGGGGAAACGGTTCCGCGAGGCCCTGGGGAACGACCTCATCCGCAGCACCGATTTCGCCGTGCGTCCCGACGGCGACGGCTTTACGTTCGTCGGGAGAGGCTGGGGGCACGGCGTGGGGTTGAGCCAGTGGGGCGCCAAGGAGATGGCGGATCTCGCCTATCAGTACCAGAACATCCTGAAGTTCTACTTTCCCCTGGCCCAGCTTCGGATGATGAATCCCTCACAACGGCGCTGAGCGCAGCCCGGGCGGGCAACGGGGCTCCCGGACGGTCCGGCTGCCAGATCGCCCCACTGCGTGACCGCCCGATTCGCGGAAAGTCCCCCGACATGCGTCTGAGCGATTTCGACTACCATCTGCCCCCCGAGCTCATCGCCCAGGAGCCCGCGCCCGAGCGCGATGCCTCCCGGCTTTTGGTGCTCGAGCGCGCCGGCGGGGCGCTGCACCATCGCCGCTTCTCGGATCTCCCGGAATACCTGCGGCCTGGGGACGTGCTCGTCATCAACGAGACGAAGGTGATTCCGGCCCGGCTGTTCGGCCGGCTCGAGGACGGCCGGTCCGTCGAGCTCTTGCTGGTGCGGCCGGTCTCCCTGCGCCCCCTCTCCCCCGTCGCGCCGCCCGAGGCCGGCGCGGTCCGGGACGCGGCCGCCGACGAGTGCTGGGAGGCGCTGGCCAAGCCGGCCAGACCGGTGCGGGAGGGCCGGACGGTGACTGTCGCCGACGGGCGCCTCAGCCTGACGGTGGCCGCCCGCGGTCGCTACGGGCGCCGCGTCCTCCGGCTGCCGGCCGGGGCGGACCTCCCGGCCGTCCTGGAGACCCACGGGGCCGTGCCGCTCCCCCCGTACATCCGGCGCGCCGCCGCGGACCGCGAGCCGGACGGCGGGCAGGGGCGGCGGGACCGCGACCGGTACCAGACCGTGTACGCGAAAGAGGCGGGGGCGGTGGCGGCCCCCACCGCGGGCCTGCACTTTACCCCCGCGCTCCTCGATCGCATCCGAGCCATGGGAGTCTCCATCCGCCCGCTCACGTTACACGTCGGCCCCGGCACTTTCCAGCCCGTCCGGGTGGAGGAGATCGCCCACCACCGGATGGAAGCAGAGCCGTACACCATCCCCGCTGACACGGCCCAGGCGGTCCGCGCGGCACACCGGGAGGGGCGGCGCGTCGTCGTCGTGGGCACGACCTGCGTGCGGGCCCTGGAATACGCCGCCGATTCCCACGACGTGGTGCGGGCCGGATCGAGCGAAGCCGACCTCTTCATCCGGCCGGGGCACCGGTTCCAGGTGGTGGACGCGCTGGTGACCAACTTCCACCTGCCCCGCTCCACGCTGCTCATGCTGGTGACCGCCTTTGCCGGCCTGGAGACCATCCGCCGCGCCTACGACGAGGCCGTTGCACGGGGCTACCGGTTTTATAGTTATGGCGACGCCATGCTCATCCTTTAATTAGGCTGCTGCCATGCATTTCGAGCTCTTGACCACCGATCCGACGGGCGCGCGGTGCGGCCGGATCCACACCGCGCACGGCAGCGTGGACACCCCCGTCTTCATGCCGGTCGGCACCCAGGCCACCGTGAAGACCGTGGAGCCGCGCGACCTGGCCGCGGAGGCGTGCGAGATCCTCCTCTGCAACACCTATCACCTCTACCTCCGCCCCGGGCATGACCTCATCCGGGACCTGGGTGGGCTGCATTGCTTCATGGGCTGGGACCGGGCCATCCTGACCGACAGCGGCGGATACCAGATCCTGAGCCTCGCCCTGCTCCGCCGTCTCGAGGAGGATGGGGTGACGTTCCAGTCGCACCTTGACGGCTCGCGCCACCTGCTGACGCCCGAGCGGGCGGTGGAGATCCAGCGGGCTCTGGGCGCGGACATCCTCATGGCGCTGGACGAGTGCCCGCCCCACGCGGCGGAATATGACTACCATCGCGCCTCCATGGAGCGCACGCTGCGCTGGGCCCGCCGCTGCCGGACGGCCCACCCGGCAGAGACGCCAGCGCTGTTCGGCATCGTGCAGGGGGGCACCCACCCGGACCTGCGCGCCCAATCCGCCGCGGAGCTTTGCGACATCGGCTTTGCCGGCTACGCGCTGGGCGGCCTAGGCATCGGCGAAGGTCCGGCCGCCATGTACGAGACCGTGGAACGCACGACGCCCCTCCTTCCGGCCGGCGCCCCGCGTTACCTGATGGGCGTGGGAACCCCGCAGGACCTGCTGGAATGCATCGGCCGCGGCGTGGACATGTTCGACTGCGTCCTTCCCACCCGCAACGCGCGCAACGGCACCCTCTTCACCGGCAGCGGCCGGATCAACATCAAGGGGGCCGCCTACGCGCGGGATGAGCGGCCGGTGGAGGCCGGCTGCACGTGCTACACGTGCGCCCATTTCTCCCGGGCCTACCTGCGCCATTTGTACGTGGCCGGCGAGATCCTCGGTCTTCGCTTGAACACCATCCACAATCTGCATTACTATGTGGGCCTTATGCGCCACGCCCGGCAGGCCATCCAGGCCGGGGCGTTCGCCGCGTGGCGGGACGAAACGCTGGCGCGTCTTTCAACCGATTTCACAACCCCACGTCACACACAGGAGAGCCATGATGACTGATCTTGCCTACGCGCAGAGCGGCGCCGCGGGCGGACCGGCGGGCGGGGGCCTCAGCATGCTCATTCCCCTGGTCCTCATGTTCGCGGTCTTCTATTTCCTGCTGATCCGCCCCCAGCAGAGGAAGACGCGGAAGCACCAGGAGATGATCAAGGCCCTCAAGGTCGGCGATCGGGTCATCACCAGCGGCGGCCTGTGCGGCACCATCGTCAAGGGGGGCGACGCGCTGGTGGAGCTGGAGATCGCCGACAAGGTCCGCGTGGAAGTCGGGCGAACCTACATCGCCGGGAAGGTGGAGTCGAAAGAGGGGAAGGAACTCGTCAAGGAGTCCTAGCAGGCTGCTGAAAAAGGCCCATCTGCGGACACCCAGCCTTCGGCCGGGTACCCGCCCGCTCGGGCACTCGCTGCGGCGTACCGGAAGTACGCCTCACTCGGCCCTTTGCGAGCCGCCTTGCATCTGGACCTTTTTGAGCAGCCTATTAAACGTTGCGGCCCCCTCGGCCTGCCCCTCCGTCGTCCTGCAGACAGCGGGGCGGCGGAGGGGGAGGCAGCATCGGGACGCGAGTGCATCGAGTGGGGCAACCTGTCTCCCCCGATGGTCTGACCAGGAAGACTCAAGATCTTTTCCCGTTCGAAAAACCCCAGTCTCCGCACGCAGTTATCGCCCTTCAACAATTTGGTCCTCCCTTTGCATTCTAGGTAGGGTACAAACCGCGCCACACCACGACCCACGGCCGCATCGTGTAGGCACTCCGAAACCGATCGCGCTCCCGTGAGAATCCTCAGTGGTGTCCGATCGACCGCGGGCGATGGCAGCCATCGTCATCGGAAGGATGATGTGGTCTGCCACGGCATGGCGTGGCGCGCCAAGCCGCCTGCGGCGGACAGGTGGGCCGTATTCGGCGGCCTGCTGGAGGTGGGAGAGACCATGATCGAATATGCCGTGCTGGTCGTCGGTGTCCTGGTGTGTGCCTACCGCGCCATGCGCGCCAAGCGCATCCTGGCCTCGACCCTGTACCTGGCCTGTGTGAGCGCCATGACGGCCATCATGCTGTATCTCCTGGGCGCCTACCAGGTCGCCGTGATCGAGCTCAGCGTGGGTGCCGGCCTCGTCACCGTTCTGCTGGTCTACGCCATCAGCGTGGTGGGGGACGATGCGACGGATCTCAGGACCCTCATCCCCCGGCCGCTGGCCATCTCGGTCGCCCTGGCGTCGGCCTTGCTGGTCGGGTGGATGGCCTTTTCTTTGCCGGGACAACTCGCCGCCACCCCCACTCCGCCCCTGGTGCAGACCCTGTGGGGGCAGCGCGTGCTGGATGTCTGGATCCAGATGGTCCTGATCTTCGCGGGGGTGCTCGGCATCCTGGGGCTCCTGGCGGAGGCACGGGGCCCACGCGGGCATGCCGCCTCCCAGATCCAGCAGCCGCGAACCGTCAAGATCGCGCCTCCCACCGTGTGCGCGCTCCCCGGCGGTGAGCCCGGTGAGGCCCGAGTCATCCGCGACGAGGTGCAGGTATGACACTCTCACCCTTTCATGTGGTCCTGGCCGGCGTGATCGGCCTGTTCGGCGTGGGCTGCTACGGGCTCCTGATCACCCGGAACCTGATCAAAGTGGTGATCGTCCTCCAGGTGCTGGTCAAGGCCGCCGTGCTGGCCCTGGTCCTGGCGGGGCAGGTCGGGGGGCGACTGGGTACCGGGCAAAGCCTGGCAGCCACGGTCATCGTCGCCGACACCATGGTGGCGGTGGTCGGCCTGGCCCTGGCCGTCCAGATTCGGCGACGCTTCGGCACGGTGGACGTGTCGGCTCTCTCCACACTTCGAGGATAGCGATGGCACAGTGGCTGATTCTCCTCACCATCGGGCTGCCCTGGCTGGGAGCCCTGGCAGCCTGGCTGACGCGGAACGAGCGCGAGCATGCCCAGCATGCCCTGGCGGTCGGGTTCAGCGTCGCCGCCGGCCTGGCCGCGCTGGCCCTGATTCCCCATGCCGGCAGCGGCGTGGCCCTGCGGATCCCCATCGGCGGCCCGTTCGGGGACATGACGTTCGTGGCCGACGGCCTGGGCGTCTTCCTGGCCGCGATCGCCACCGTCATCGGCAGCCTGGCCGTCATCTTCTCGGTGGATTACATGCGGGGCGACCCGCAGATCGGCCGCTACTACAGCCAGGTCCTGCTCTTCATCGGGGCCATGGCGGGCCTGGTGCTCAGCAACAGCCTGCTGTTCCTGTTCTTCTTCTGGGAGATCACCGCCCTCTGCTCGTACGCCCTCATCTCCTACTACAGCGACGATCCCAAGGCGGTGCGGGCCGGCATCGAGGCCCTGATCATGACCCAGCTGGGCGGCGTGGGCCTCCTGGGCGGGGCCCTGCTGACGTACGCCACCCTGGGCACGTACGAGATCGACGCCTTCCTCCGGGGCGCCGGCACGCTGGCGCCGACCACGCTGGCCTGGATGGCGTTCGGGTTCCTGGCGGCGGCGGCGGCCAAGTCGGCCCAGTTCCCCTTCCAGACCTGGCTGCCGGACGCCATGGAGGCCCCGACGCCCGTGTCCGCCCTCATCCATGCCGCCACCATGGTCAACGCCGGGGTCTATCTCCTGGCCCGCTTCTACCCGGCCTTTGCCCCCGTCCCCGGCTGGAAGACGGCGGTGGTCGCCGTGGGGGTGATCTCGGCCCTGATCACCGCGTGCATGGCCCTGGTCGCGCCGGACCTCAAGCGCGCGCTGGCCTACTCGACGGTGAGCCAGCTCGGATACATGGTGTACGCCGTGGGCGTCGGAGGAATTCTGGCCAGCCAGCTCCACCTCTTCAGCCACGCCATCTTCAAGGCGCTGCTCTTCCTGGGGGCCGGGGCCGTGATCCACGCCGTGGGCACCCGCGACATGCGCCAGATGGGGGCCCTGGGCCGGCGCATGCCCTTCGTGCGCAGCGTGTTCGTCATCGGCGCCCTGGCCCTCGCCGGGCTCCCCATCCTGAACGGCTTCTGGAGCAAGGAGCTGGTGCTGGAGGCGGGAATCGCCGGCGGTCCGGGGTGGGCGGTCGCGGGCATGGTGCTGGGAGCGGGGCTGACCGCCTGCTACACCTTCCGCATGGTCTGGATGGTCTTCTACGGGGAGGCGCGGAGTCAGCTCCACGCCCACGATGCCACGCCCGCCATGCGCATCTCCCTCTGGCTGCTGGCCGCCGGGACGCTCACCAGCTGGCTCCTGGCGGGCCCCTTCTCGCACCTCCTGGAGTCCACCCTGCCGTTCCACCGGTTGCACGCCCTCTCGACGGCCGGCATGGTGACGGAGATCCTCGAGGCGCCGGCCACCTGGACCGCCCTGGGCGTCATCGCCCTCGGCCTGCTGGCCTGGTGGGGGCGGGCTGGTCTGGCCTGGCTCACCGGGTCGCTGGATTGGCTCGGCGAGGCGGCTTCGCACAGCTTCGGGTTCGAGTGGATAAACCGGCGGGTCGTCGCCGCGACGCGGGACACCGCCGATGCGCTGCGCGTCACCCAGTCCGGCCTCCTGAGCTGGAACGTGCTGGGAATCCTGGGGGGGCTGGTGGTCATTCTCATCCTCCTCGCATGGGGCGCCTGACATGAATGCAACTGCCTTTGTGTGGCTGGTGGGGCTGCCCCTGGCAGCGTCCCCCCTGGTGTATATCATCGGCCGCGTGGGCGCGAACCGCGATCCGGAGGGCCGCTCTCCCGCTCTGGTGCGATGGCTCACCCTCTTGGTCCTGCTGGCCACATGGATTCCCTTCGGCCTGGCCGTTCAGGAGGTGGGGGCGCACGGGCGGAGCCTCTTCGGCGTCGAGTCGATCGCCCTGCAGCTGGACGGGATCAGCCTCATCCTGGCGGCGACCGTGCTGGCGCTGGGGACGGCGGTGGCGCTCCACTCGGTGGTGTACATGGCCGGAGAGGTCGGAGAGGAAAAGTACTACGCCATGCTCCTGGCCATGATCGGCGTGATGATCGGTCTGGGCTGCGCCGCCGACCTCTTCAACCTGTGGGTGTGGTTCGAGGCCATGGCGGTCTCCTCCTACCTGCTGGTCGCCTTCTACCGCGAGCAGCCGGCCTCTCTGGAGGCGGGCATGAAGTACCTGGTCCAGAGCGCCCTGGGGTCGGTCCTGGTCCTGTTCGGGATCGCCCTGGTGCTGGCCCAGACGGGCACGCTGGCCCTGGATCGGATCCGCGTCGCCGCCCATCCCTCGCCGGCCATGCTGGCCGCCGGGGCCCTGTTCCTGATCGGCTTCGGCGTGAAGATTGCCATGGTCCCCATGCACACCTGGCTGCCGGACGCCCATTCGCAGGCGCCCAGCGGCATCAGCGCCATGCTCTCCGGGGTCGTCATCGAGGCGGGCCTGGTGGCGCTGCTGCGGGCCCTGGCCCCCCTGGTGGGGGTGACCCACTCCTGGGGCACCTTCCTGATGGGCTTCGGCGCCCTGAACATGCTCTACGGCAACCTGCTGGCCCTGCGCCAGGAGCAGGTGAAGCGCCTGCTGGCCTTCTCCAGCCTGAGCCACGTGGGCTACATGCTGCTCGGCCTGGGGATCAGCATCCAGGTGGGGCAGGCCGCCGGAGCCCAGGGGGCCTTCTTCCACCTGTTCAACCATGGCATCATGAAGGGGGCCGCCTTCCTGGCGGCGGGCGCCTTCCTGTACGCGTTTCACCTGTCCGCCGGCAGCCACGCCCCCCTCACCATCGACGACCTCAACGGGGCGGCCAGACGGTATCCGGTGGCCGCCCTGGCGCTCAGCCTGGCCGTCCTGGCCTTGGGCGGCCTCCCGCCGCTGGCGGGCTTTATGTCCAAGTGGCAGATCTTCACGGCCGGATTCGCCACGCACAATCATGTGATCGACGGGCTCGTCATCTTTGCCGCGCTGAACAGCGTGCTCTCCCTGGCCTACTACGCTCCCTTGGTCAACGCGGTCTATCGCAAAGAGCCCTCGGCGGCCGTGCAGCGCGGGGCGGCCTTGCCGCGGACCATGGTGCTGTCCCTGGCCGCGCTGTCCCTGGTGATTGTCCTGCTCGGGTTCTGGCCCAGCCTGCTCGCCGGACTGACGGCGCCGGCCGGCAATGCGCTGCTGGCGGCTCTGCACGGATAAGGAAGGAGAGGCCGTGGACATCCTGCTCTATCCGCCGATCGCCTTCGTGATCTATCTGGTGCTGGTCGGCATCCTGGCCGGTGTGGGTCGGGCCCTGGCCGTTCCCAGCCAGCCCGGCGCGCTGAAATCCAGCCCCTATGCCAGCGGCGAGGCCGGCTCCACCAATCCCGCCGCCCCGGGCTACCGGCAGTTCTTCGTGGTGGCGCTGTTCTTCGCGGTGCTCCACCTGGGGATGCTCCTGGTGGGTAGCAGCGGCCTCAGCCTGGTCTCGGGAGCCTACCTGGTCGGCCTCAGCCTGGCCCTGGTGGCGCTGATCCTGGGCTGAGAGGGAGGGATCACCGATGACGACATCCGTGGGCGGCGTCTGGCAGGGCGCCCTGGAAAAGATCAAGACCTGGGCCCGCGTCAATTCCCCGTGGGTGATCCATTACAACAGCGGCTCGTGCAACGGCTGCGACATCGAGATCGTGGCCACCCTCACCCCCCGCTACGACCTGGAGCGCTTCGGGGTGAAGCTGCAGGGCAGCCCGCGGCACGCCGATGTCCTGATCTGCACGGGGCCGGTCACGCGCCAGTCGCGCGACCGCCTGAAGCGGGTCTACGAGCAGATGCCGGATCCGAAGTTCGTGGTGGCGGTGGGATCCTGTGCGACCTCGGGCGGGGCCTTCCAGGGCTGTTACAACGTCGTCGGGCACATCGACGAGGTGATCCCCGTCAATGCCTACATCCCGGGCTGCCCCCCGCGCCCCGAGGCGATCATCGACGGGGTGGTCAAGCTATTGCAGAGCCTCCAGGCTCCAGCCCCGGCCGCGGCGCCCGTGTTGGCGCCGTCGCCGACCGCGGCGGACTAGCCGGAGAGCCGGCGGACCATTTTCTCGACAGGGACGGATATGAGCACAGACGAGGCATTGCAGACCGCGGAACGATTGCTGGCCGATCTGGCGACGGGCGCGACGCGGCCGGAGCCGCACCGGCTGGACGTCGCCATCGCCGGCACGGACGTCCTCAAGGCCGCCACCGCCCTCCGGCAGGCGCGCTGGGGATTCCTCAGCACCCTGACGGGCCTCGACCTCGGCCCTCAGGACGGCCACCTGGAGGCCCTGTACCACTTTTGCGAGGGCGCAGCCATCGCCACCCTCCGCGTCCAGCTGCCCCGGCAGGGCGGCTCGGTGCCCAGCCTCTCCAGCCTCCACCCCAACGCCATGTTGTACGAGCGGGAGCTGGCCGAGATGTTCGGCGTGACCGTGACGGGACTGCCCGACACCTCCCACCTGTTCCTGCCCGACGGGTGGCCCGAGGGTGTTTATCCCCTCCTGAAGGACGTGGATCCCTACGAGGCGGCCAGGCGGGTCGCCCCCGTGGATCCCCCCGAGACGGGACGGCAGGGCGGGAAGTTCATCGTGCCCATCGGCCCCCAGCACCCCGCCCTCAAGGAGCCGGGCCACTTCGAGTTCACCGTGGACGGCGAGCTGGTCACCGACGCCAAGGTCCGGCTGGGATACGTCCACCGTGGGATCGAGCGCGCCACCGAGTCCCAGACATACACCCAGAACCTGTACCTCCTGGAGCGGGTGTGCGGGATCTGCTCCCACAGCCACGCCAACGCCTACTGCCTCGGCGTCGAGCAGCTGGCCAAGGTGCAGGTCTCGCCGCGGGCGCAGGCCATCCGCGAGCTGGTGGCCTGCCTGGAGCGGATCCACAGCCATCTGCTGTGGCTGGGTGTGGCGGCCCACGAGCTGGGCTTCGAGACCCTCTTCATGTACAGCTGGCGGGACCGGGAGGTCGTGATGGACCTGCTGGAGCAGCTGACCGGCAACCGGGTCAACTACTCCGCCAACGTGCTGGGAGGGGTGAAGTTCGACGTCGGTCCCGGCCAGGCGGACGGCATCCGCCGCGGCATGGACTCCCTGGAGCAGCGGACCCGGCACTACCTGACCGTGGTCACCACGGACAGCGCGCTGCTCCAGCGCACCCGGGGAATCGGGACCATGACCAAAGAGGAGGCGGAGCACCTGGAGGCCCTTGGGCCCACCCTGCGCGCCTCCGGGGTCACGCGGGACGTCCGGACCGACGCCCCCTACGGGGGCTACGCCCAGTTTCCGGTGAAGATCATGGTGGACACGGCGGGGGACCTGGCCGCCCGCTTCAAGGTCCGAATGGAGGAGACCCTCGAGAGCATCCGGGTCATCCGCACCATCCTCGACAACCTGCCGGAGGGAGAGCTCACCGCCAAGATGCCCCGGCGCATTCCGCCGGGCGAGACCATCGCCCGCTTCGAAGCGCCGCGCGGCGAGCTGTTCTACTACATCCGGAGCAACGGCACCGACAAGCCCGACCGGGTCAAGGTGCGGACCCCCAGCATCTGCAACTGGATCTCGGTGCTGACCAAGGCCGTGGGCTCCCAGCTGGCCGATGTCCCGCCGCTCCTGGCGGGGATCGATCCGTGCTTTTCCTGCAACGATCGGGCAATCGTGGTCACCCGTCGCCGCGGCGACCGCCAGGTGTGGACCTGGGAGGAGCTGCGGCAGTACGCCAACTCGTTCTATCGCCGGTGAGCGTCATGCGAGCATTGACACACCTCCTGTTCTTCCCGGGCGGCCTGTTCCTGATCCTGCTGGCCCTGGCGTACGAGTGGGGCGACCGGAAGCTGGTCGCCCGCTTCGAAAACCGCATCGGGCCGCGCTGGTTCCAGACGCTGGCGGACCTCCTGAAGCTCTTGATCAAAGAGGAGATCACGCCGGCGACCGCGCAGCCGCTGCTGTTCACGGTGCTCCCCATCGTGGCCATGACGGGCGCCCTCACCGCTGCCCTGTATGTGCCGCTCTTGGGGCTGCGGCCGGCCCTCAGCTTCCCGGGCGATCTGATCGTGACCCTCTACCTCCTGAGCCTGCTGACCGTGTGCATCGGCATGGCGGGCTGGAACAGCACCAGCCGCTTCACCCTGGCCGGGGCCACCCGGGCGCTGACGCAGCTGTTCTCCTACGAGGCGCCCTTCATGCTGGCGCTCTTGGGGCCCGCCGTCGTCGCGGGAAGCTGGCAGATCGGCGAGATCTTGGCCGCGAATCAGGGGCGCTGGATCCTCCTGACCCAGCCGTTCGGGTTCGTGGTGGCCCTGATCGGGCTGATGGGCAAGCTGGAGATGCCCCCCTTCGACGCCCCCAAGGCCAAGACGGAAATCGTGGCTGGCGCCCTGACGGAGTACAGCGGCCGGGGGCTGGGGCTCTTTCATCTGGGCAAGCAGATCGAGCTGGTGGTCGGCCTGACCCTGGTGGCGGCCCTGTACATGGGCGGGCTGCACAACCCGGTGGAATTTCTCGCCAAGACAGTGCTGCTACTGGGCGTGCTGGCCAGCCTGCATTGCGTCCTCACCCGGCTGCGCATCGATCAGACGGTCGGTCTGTGGTGGCGGTACGGGGCGCTGGTGGTGCTGCTGCAGTGGCTGGTCCTGATCGCCTGGAAAGGAGTGGTGGCATGAAACTGGGCACGATGCTCTCGGACATCTACACCTCCCTCTTCCGGCGGCCGGTCACCCAGCGGTACCCCTTCGAGCGCCTGGAGGCCCCGGAACATTTCCGCGGCAAGCTGGTCTGGAACCCCGAGACGTGCAACGGCTGCGGCGTCTGCACCAAGGACTGCCCGGCCAAGGCGCTCGATCTGCTCGTCCTCGACAAGAAGAACAAGCGGTTCGTGATGCGCTACCACGCGGACCGGTGCGCCTACTGCGCCCAGTGCGTCCAGAGCTGCCGCTTCAAGTGCCTGGGGATGTCCGATCGGGAGTGGGAGCTGGCGGCCCTCACCAAGGAGCCGTTCACGGTCTACTATGGAAATGATGTCGACGTCGACTCCGTCCTGGCACAGCTCGTTGGTTCGCACGCTGCAGAGCCTGCGGGCGCCCCGGCCGACTGAAGGAGCTACCGCCTCATCCGTTCAGCCCCGCATCGCCATCGTCGGGATCGGGAACGAGCAGCGGGGCGACGACGGGGCGGGAGTGGCGGTCGTGCGCGGGCTCTCGGCCATCCCCCATTCTGCCGCCCACTTCCTCGTGGACGCCGGCACGGCCCCCGAGAGCTGCACCGGACCGTTGCGCCGGTTCAGCCCGGATCTGGTCCTGCTGGTGGACGCGGCCCACATGCAGGAGCCCCCGGGAACCGTGCGGTGGTTGGCGTGGGAGGACACCAGCGGCCTCAGCGCCTCCACTCACACCCTCCCCCCCTACATGCTGGCCAAGTACCTGGCGGCCGAGCTCGGCTGTCAGGTGGCCCTCCTGGGTATCCAGCCGACCGCCCTGGACTTCGGCGCTCCGGTCTCGGCCCCCGTCAGGCGGGCCGTCCGCCTGGTGGTGGAGCGGATCGGGCGCCTCCTCCAGGAAGAGCCACCCGCCTGATCTCCGGACCGGGAAGAAAACGGGGGCGGCTCGACACCGCCGTCAGCGCGGCAGGCTGCGGATGGTCACACGCATCTCGTGCCGCCCGCCCGGCGGGAGGCTGATCGCGTTGTCGGCGGCGTTGCCGCTCTCGATGCAGAGCATTTCGCGCCACTCATCATCTGCAAGGTCGGGCAGCGCCCGGGCCTTCTCGATCCACGGGTTCCAGACCACCGTTGTCTCGGACCCCGTCTTCTCCACCAGGAGCCGCCGCCCCCAGACGGGGTCGTCGACGACGCAGGCGGCGCGCATCCCGGTGTAGACGCGGTCTGTCTCTCCCGCCAGGCGCAGGGCCTCCGGCTGCTGCGACTTTCTCCGCATCCCGTCGGTCTTGTCGATGAAGCCCGCGCCCGCCAGGCCGGTCACCGAGACCCGCCGGGCGTCGCCCACCGCCAGGTAGGTGTGCAGGGCTTCCTCAAAGCGGACCGGCTCTTCGGCAACATTCTCCGCTTCCAGGCAGAGCTCCAGCACCGCGCCGATCACCACGCGGAACCGCAAGACATAGGCATGCGGCCAGGCCGGATGCGTGGCCGCAAAGGAGTCCAGACGGAGCGCCAGCGCTACGGCCCCGTCCGCCCCTTGCAGGGCCGACTCCATCCGCCACTCCGCCACCCGGGCAAAGCCGTGCATCGGGGCCGCGGGGTCGGCGGCGTTGGGCCCGAACCAGGGGAACACGATCGGGATGCCGCCGCGAATGGGGGCCCCCGGCTCGAACCGGCTCCGGCGGCTCAGGAACAGCACCGGCGGCTGGCCGTGCGGCCGGTAATGGGTCAGATGGGCCCCGTGGAGGTGGAGGACCGCCTCCGCCTGGGGCGTGGTCACGGTTATCCGCAGCAGGCGGTTCGGACCGACTCCGAACTCGACGGCGTCCGGGATCCCGTATTGCTCGCGCAGCAGGTCCAGGAGGTCGGAATCGCTCATGCTCTCCCCCGTGGCGGGCTCCGGCGCCCGCCGCCCAAGCGTCTTTGCCGGCGCCGCCTACGGCTGGATCCGCCGGTAGAGCACGTGGCGGCGATTCCCGGTGTAGGGCCGCACCTGGTCCGGCCAGCGACCCCGGTCAACCGCCTGGGCCCAGGCATCGCTGGTCAGCACCTCGGGGTCTTGCAGCTCGTACAGGGCGGTGTAGCGGGGCTCGTTCTCGATCACGACCGTCTTCCGCTGCCCCCCGATGATCATGGTCAGCTCTTCCCGCTTGAAGCGGGCCACGGAGAGGATGCCCGGCACACCCAGCAGGAGGGGCACGTGCTCGGTGTCGTACACCTCGTTGAACAGAGCCTCCTTGTGCGGCTCGACATCCATGGATGCGGTGAAGAGATAGCGGGACTGGATCGCCATGAGGACCCTCCTCCGGGTGAGATCGTAACGGAATCAGCCGGCTGCCACCCGCGGGTTTGCATCGAGCGGCACCCAGGCTCAGTCTATCATCTCGCGCCGCCGACGTGCCAGTCCGGACCGGGACCGGAGGAATTGAGAGCGGGAACAGATGCGCGCGGGAGGTTGATGTGGTACCCTATGCTGTTTCGGTGATCTGGAAGTTTCGACAGGCAAGATCCGGGAGGAGATCACACCATGGAGAATTTTGGAGCGTTTGGAAGCTCAACGGCGCCGATGTCGCCGACGGCCGCGGCCGAGCGCATCTCGGCCTTCCTGCAGAAGGTGTACGCCTGGATGTGCGTCGGTCTGGCTGTCACCGCCCTGGTGGCGTACGCGGTGGCGGGATCGCCGGTGATGACCGGCTACCTGCTGGCCAATCCCTTCGTCGCCTTGGCGCTGATCCTGGGAGAGCTGGGCCTGGTGTTCTTCCTGGCCGCCAGAGCCGAGAAGCTGGCCCCCAGCACGGCCACGGCACTGTTCGTGACGTATGCCGGGCTCAACGGGATCACGCTGTCCTTCGTGCTCTTGGCCTACACGGGCCAGTCGGTGACCAACACCTTCGTGGTGACCGCGGGGATGTTCGGGGCCATGGCCCTTTACGGGACAACCACCAAGCGCAGCCTGGCGGGGTTCGGTCAGTTCCTCTTCATGGGGCTGATCGGTGTCATCTTGGCGTCCCTGGTGGGCCTCTTCTGGCATAACAGCGCACTCCAGTTCGTCATCTCGGCGGTGGGCGTGATCGTCTTCACCGGCCTGGCCGCCTGGGACGCGCAGCGGATGAAGCAGATGGCCCTGACGACACCCGAGGGACGGGTGGGCTCCATGGCCATCGTGGGCGCCCTCGCCCTCTACCTCGACTTCCTCAACCTGTTCCTGTTCCTGCTGCGCTTCCTCGGCAATCAGCGGGAATAACCCGGCAGGCGGGACACCCGGCGAAGGTGCCGGCTGACTCTCACGGTCGGGCGAAGACCTTGGGCCCGCATCTGGTCGGTCTCGGAGTCTCGCCGACAAGGAGCCTCGCGTGCGACACAACCTCGCCAAAAAAAAGCTGGCAGCCGGGAAACCGATAACCGTCGTCGCCCCCGGCTACACCTCCGCCGGTCTGGTGGAGCTGCTCGGCCGGATGGGCTTCGACGGCATCTTCCTCGACTGTGAGCACGGTCCGGCGGGATGGGAAGAGGTCGAGAACATGGTGCGCGCGGCCGAGTTGGTGGATGCCACCCCCATCATCCGCGTGCAGTCCAACGACCCCTCCACGATCACGCGGGCGCTCGACCGCGGGGCCGGGGGCGTCCAGGTCCCGCACATCAACACCCGCCAGCAGGCCGAGGCGGCGGTCCGGGCCGCCAAGTTCGCGCCGCTGGGACACCGCGGCTACTCGGGGGGCCGGGCCGCCCTGGGGGTGAAGGAGAATTTCACCCAGCACGCCAATGACGAGACCATGGTGGTGGCGATGCTGGAAGAGGTCGAGGCGCTCAAGAACCTGGACGCCATCCTGACGGTCGAGCGCATCGACGCCTTCTTCATCGCGCCGGGCGACCTGGCGCAGTCCATGGGCCACCCGGGCCAGATGGATCACCCGGAGGTCCAGTCGGCAGTCGAGGATGCCGTGCGCCGCACCCGCGCCGCGGGCCGCGCGGCGGGTGTGCTGATCACCAATGCCGCCGGCGCCCGCCGCTGGCTGGACCTGGGCGCGCTCTTCTTCTACATCTCCCTGGCCAGTCTGCTCCAGCCGGGTGCGCGGGACTTTCTCTCGGCCTTCAAGTAAGGCGGTCGCCTCAAATGCGGGTCGAGGCGCCAAATCCATCTAGGCGCGGCACCCCGGTGCCTCACCCGCCATGCCTTTCCGGCCTGGCAGCCAGGGACGGCGGCGCGATCTCCGTGCTGGCCACGCGGGACCTCGTCCAGTACCTGGACAGTACCGGCACGTCGTAGGGGTTCCACGTCAGCACCCAGTCGATCCGGAGAGGACGCACCCGTGGAACCATTGCAGCGTCCAGGGCCACCATGGCCGTCTCGCCGGGGCGAACCTGCGAGGGGATTATCCCCACTTGCTGCGACCAGAGCCGGTGCCCACCCGCGGAGAAGACGGCCGTCAACTTCTCGATCCGCAAGGTGTCCACAGAATTGTTGACGACCTCGAACCGCCAGACCCCTTGGGTGGAGAGCTGGGGGATGGGCGTCACCCGGAGCTCGATAGCCAGCGCCGGGGTCGCCGCCATCAACACCAGAAGGGGCGGCAGCAGCCATCGGAGCTTCATTGCTCGAGATCTCCTTCCGCTACAGATTCCAATGTTCACCGGAACCTCCCATGGATCCGGGACGGCGTGTGGATGTCCGGACATCCACGATTTCATCAACATAGCCTGGATGTGCCGGCCCACCGCCCTCTCGCCTGTGATACTGCGCAAGACGTGCCTGATTCGTGCGGACCACGGAAAATTTCGATAACCTGCCGAATCTACACGACCGGCCGGCCCCCCGTCTGCCTTCGCGATGCATCATGGCGGCCCGCAGGACGGACGGGCCCGCCACACCGGATAGGCGAGCGGCGGGCTAACTTCTTGTTCTGAAGGCCGTGGGCCATCGTGGATACTTTCGGCCTGTAGGGGTCGAGAAGGATACAAGAAGCAGGCCGAGATTCTGACTTGACAATCGCCTCGCAGACGCGGCATGCTGAGCGGCGCCGGTTGGCGAAGCGTCGCCGGCGGAGGGTGGACCGGAGCCGTGACGCCCTCATGATCAAAACCCGATGACCTCTGATTTCACCCCTGCCACCATGCGCCTGCACAATAAAATCGCGTTGATCACCGGAGCCGCCGCCGGAATCGGGGCGGAAATCGCGAAACGGTTCGCGGCGGAGGGTGCCACGGTCCTCATCGGGGACTTGAACGCCGTCGAAGCGGAACAGACCGCCGAACGCATCCGCAGCTCCGGCGGCAGTGCCCGCGCTGTCCCGCTCGACGTGACCCGGGAGGAGAGCTGGCGGGAGGCCCTGGACGGGATCCGGGCCGCAGAGGGCCGGCTGGATGTCCTCGTCAACAACGCGGGAATCACCAAGCGGATCCCCATCATGGAGATGCCGCTCGAGGAGTTCGAGGCGATCATGGCGGTCAATGTCCGCGGGGTCTTTCTCGGGATCAAGCACACCTTACCCCTCATGAAGGCAAAGGGCGGCGGCTCCATCGTGAACATCTCGTCGATCTGCGGCCTGGTCGGGCACAAATTCACGAATGAAACGTACACGACGTCCAAGGGGGCCGTCACGCTGCTGACGAAGAGCGTGGCGGTCCGGCATGCCCGTGACAATATCCGGTGTAACTCGATTCATCCCGGAACGGTGGATACGCCGATGGTCCAGGAGCTGTTCAAGGATCCGGAGAAGAAGCGGGAGCGGCTGGACGAGGTGCCCCTCGGCCGGCTGGCCACCGCCCGGGACGTGGCCAACGCGGCCCTGTTCCTCGCCTCGGACGAAGCGGGCTTCATCACCGGTGCGGCCCTCCCCGTCGACGGAGGGCTGACGGCGTATTGAGGCGGATCGCCTGCCCTCGCGCCACGCGCGTAACGAGCCCTCCCCCGGCCATCCTCAGTGGTCTGCTTCATCGCCCTCGGGGCGGCGCCCGAGGATCCCGGAGGCAATCGAGAACGTCGGCCAGGGCACCCCTGCCGGGGGGCAGCAGGCAGAGCAACCGCTCATTGGTGGAAGACAGTGGAATGTGGACCTGGCCGCCGCACGGCTCGATAGCCTGCACACACCCATGCTTGCCGTCCTGAACGTCACCACGCCCTTCTTCGCGCTCGTGCTGTGCGGCTATCTGGCCGCCCGGCATCGCATGCTGCCGGAAAACGCGGTACCCGCCCTCAACGGCTTCGTCCTGTATTTCGCGCTGCCCTGCATGCTGTTTCTCTTTACCGCCGGCAGGGCCTTCCGCGAGATCGTCAACCTGCCGGTGTTCCTGGCCTACATGGTGAGCGGGCTGGCGGCTTTCGCGATCTTCGCGGCCACGATCCATTTTGCGGCGGGCGAACGCGTGCGCGAGGCGGCCTTTGCAGCCCTCGCCGCGTCGTGGTCGAACTGGGGCTACATGGGCATCCCGCTGATACCGGCCATTCTGGGTCGGGCCGCCCTGGCCCCGCTGATCGCGGCGGGCATGGCCGATCTGCTGGTGGTCGTCTCGGCAGGACTGGCGCTGGCCTCGCTGGACGACCGGGGGGACGGCGGTGCCGCGGCAGCGCTCTCGGGCGCGCTGATCCACGTCGCCAAGAACCCGCTCGTCTGGGCGGTGATGGTGGGCGGGGCGTTCTCGGCCCTCCAGTGGCACCTGCCAGACGCCGTCGATCAGTTCACGCGACTGCTGGGCCAGGCAGCGGGACCGGTGGCGCTGTTCACCATCGGGTTGTCCCTGTATCGACCGGGCACTCGCGCCTGGCGGGCCGATGTGAGCCTGATCGCCGGCGCCAAGCTGCTCCTGCACCCGTGCCTGGCGGCCGTGGTGACGGTGTACCTGTTCGCCCTGACGCCGCTGGAAGTCCGCACGCTGGTGCTGAGCGCCGCGCTTCCCGTGGCCGGCACCGTGTTCCTGTTCGCCGAGCAGCAGGGCGCCAACGCGGAGCGCATCGCCGCCGCTATCCTCGTCTCCACCACCCTCGCCTTCGCGACCGTCTCCGCCCTCTGCTGGGCGTTCGGCCTCCGGCTGTCCGGCTGAGCGTCTCCGGACCCTTCTAGTCCACGGGAAAGCCGGGGATGGAAGGCGGCCGGCACACCCTCCATCCCCCGCACCGACACCCTGGAACAGCCGGCGCGGCAGCTATCCGCCAGGAGCGCTAGGGCGTGGTGAAGAAAGAGATCACCTCGTGCTGGAAGATGAGGTGACCCAGCTGCAAGTGCATCATGTGCCCGGCCTGGGGGACCACAACGTATTTCTTGTGCGGGTTCGGCAGCTGCTTGAAGAAGGGAAACAGGCCGTCGAGGTCGGCAACGTCGTCATACTCCCCGTGGATGATCATGATCGGGACGGGCATGAGCCGCGGATTGATCATGGGCATAATGGTGACCATATCCAGTTGAGGCCCGGTGGCCGTCCGCTTCTCCACCGCGGCGGCGGCCCGAGCATACGCATCCACCACATCCGGGTCGTTGGCGGAGGCGGGAGTCATCGAGTAGAAGCGCGGCTTCCACCCCGCCTCGGGGATGCTGATATACGAATTCTTGCGGAACACCTCGATGCGGGGGCGGCGCCGGGCGATGTCAGGGCTGTTCACGTGCATCTGCGCGAAGCTCACATACCGCTCCACCTTCTGGGGGAAGGCCATCACGAACATGCCGCCATATTGCGTCCCCCAGGACCAGCCCAGTAGGTCCACCTTGGCCACCCCTCGGAGCTTGAGGACGTAATCCACGACGGCGTTGAGGTCCTCGCTCGCCTCTTGTGTCGTCATGTGGCTCTCGGGATGTGTTGAGCGACCGAAGCCCCGGGTGTCCAGGGCGAAGACGTCGAAGCCGGCCTGGGCCAGGCAATCCATGAGGCTGTACGAGGGTTTCCCCGGAACCTGCAAGTCGAAACTCTCCTTGCCCGCCGTCGCCGACCCATGGGCCAGGACGACGACCTTCTTTCCGGCGGGGCTCCCGGCGTATTTCTCCCAGACGTAGAGCTTCATGCCGGCCGCCTCGACCCAGTGGTCCACCCCCGTGACCTGCTGGGCGGATACCCCAGGCGCACAGGCGAAACTGACGCACGCTGTCAGGACCAATCCTATCAATGTGGATGCTCTCATCGGTGCCTCCTGAGGGTTGACTGCCGTGATCGGGCGTCCGGTCCGGGTCCGTCACTCCCGGGCTGCCCAGGGGGTGAGCGGGTTCGATTGTCTTTTTCGGAAGGGGAGAGCGGGGGGAACAGAGGTGGGCCGTGGCGCCGCTTGCCGGACAGCCGAACCGAAGAAAGTCCGATGCGCCGCCGCAGCCCTGGGGAGAGGGATTTCCCTCCGGGGCTCGAGGGCCGCCTTGTCCGGATTCCGCTCCGACCACGACCTGGCCATCGGCGGCCGTGCATCGCCGTACCTAATCCCTGGGAGAGGCCGGGCCGCACGTCAGCCGGCCTCACCCCAGGATCCGGGCACTGAATGCTGATGTCATGCCGGTGGAACGGGCTGGCTGGAACGCTATGCCGGATGGGAGGCGTTGTCAACAGGCACCGCGAGGATGGATCTGAGGGCTGAACGAAGGAACCAAATGGTCGGACTTGGATTCGTCGGCCCTCCAGGATGTCTCACACAGGAAGATTGTTGAGGGAAGGGGATTGTGATAAGAGCGGCCCGAGCCCGCTGACGGCGCGATGTCCCAGTGCAATCCGGTTGTTGGAGGAACGTCGAGATTCTGGGATCCGCCGGTTGCCCCATCCCTCGCGGATCACCGCGGGCCTTTTTCACCTCTTCGAATGCGGAGTGACGTAGGGGCCGGATGGAGGCGGACATCAGCGCGCGGGGGCGCGTTCCAGGGCGCGCCGGATCGCGGCGGTCAGCGGATCGGAGGGAGCGCTGCCCACATATTCCAGCAGCAGGCTCCGGGCCGCGGGCTGCGGGCTGCGCATCAAGGCATCCGCCGCAGCCCGACGGACCAGCAGGGCATGGTCCGCATCGGAGAGCACGGCCCCCAGCGCGCCAACGGCCGACTCCGAAGGGATCACCGCCAGGGCCTGGACGGCTTTCTCGAGGGCGCCAGCTTTCGTCCCTTTGTGAAGCTGGATGAACCGCCCCAGGCCGTCCACCGTGGCCGGGTCCTTCCGGAACACGAGCTCGTCGAGCGCTTTTTCCGCCAGGCTCGCATCCAGGGTTGTCAGCGAATCCGTCAGGGCGGTCGTCGAGCCGGGGATCTGGCATTTCAGCAGGGCAGCCAAGGCCGCCTGTTGCACCCGCGCGTCGGGGTGCTGCAGCACCTCCCGCAGCGCCTGGGGCGTCTCGGGATCGACCAGATCTCCGAGGACGTAGCACGCGTTGCGCACGACGTACCAGCGCTCGTCGGACAGCCGCTTTCGCGCTGCCTCCGTCGCGGCCGGCCCGAACTCTGCCAGCAGGCGCAGCAGCCGCACGCGGTTGGGGGCAACCGTCTCCTCGACCAGGCGCTCGAACACCGCCTCGGCACCGGCGGGGCCCAGCCACGTCAACAGATCCACCGTTGTCTTGGCCAACCCGGCGTCGCCGCGCTTTTCCATGTACAGGTTGATCAACGGCCCGGCGCTCGCGGGGGGTAAAAGCTGCCGCAGTGTTTCGCCGCAGCAGTCCGCGTGCCGGCGACGGTCGCGCGCCCACGATCGATCCAGCGCCGTCCCGACCCGGTGGGCAATCTCGAAGCCCTCGTGGTTCGCGGCCATGTGGACCAGATCCAGGAGGACGGCAACCAGTAATTCGTGGCATCCCCCCGCGAGGTGGCGGTCGTCCAGCAACTCCGCGCCGACCCGCTCGGCAACCTCGGCGACGAACGAGGCCGTCACCGGCTCGGCCATGGCCCGGACCAGCTCGACAGCCCGGGGGAGCTCCGCCTGCACGCGGGGGGACGGCGCCGCGAGGAAGCCGAAGTAATGGCGGGTCACCTCGACGGCCTCGTCGACCTTCTTCGCCTGGAGGGATTCCTTCACGAAGTCGAACAGGTAGCGAAACTGCTGGCTGTCGTACTGGGTGATCTGCAGGAGGCGATCGCGCTTCTCGCGCCGTGACAGGCTGTGCCACATGACCGCCTGCTGGATCCGATCGAACAGCTCGGGGGGCAGATTTGCCTCTTCGAGGGTGCGGGACAGCTTTTGCAGGAGGCGGTCCACCATTCGGGTCATATTGAGGCCGACCATCATAACCCGTAAGGCCTCTTCTTCGCCGGTGGCCGTCAACGCCTGCTCGTGGGCCGCGGCGAGGCGCCGGGTGGCCCAGTGGATCGTCATGTCCTCCAGGGTGTCGGCGGCGATGTCCTCGGCGGGGCGGCCGCGCAGCTCGGCCTGCTTGTTGGAGGACAGGGATGACAAGAAACGGTCAGGGGTCACCTCCTCCACGACCCGCGCCAGGGCGCTCGCGATCTCGCGGGGGTCGGTCTTCTGGTCCAGAAAGGCGGTCTCCGCGGCCTTCCCCGCCAGCTCGATGATATCGCTTCCGCTCGGCGGGGCGCTGAAGGCCTTTTCCACCTGCGCGCAGTGCAAAAGGACGTCCAGAGCCCTGCCGGGCTTGGATTCCTGGGCGGGCAGGTCGTCTCCCGCCATCAAATAGGACTCGGTGTCCATGCCGAGGATGGTGTCCCCCTCTTCCGGTCTCTTGACTGGGTGGACCCGTGCCCTGGCGAGTGGATGCGCATCGAGAAACGCCCTGATGCCGCCCTCCTGTTCGAGGGTCTTCGGCTTGACGGCCAGGATATTCACCGTCTGCTTGAACTCCGGCAAGTCGATCCCTGTCAGGAACGTGACAGCGGCAATGCCCCGCCTCGTGATCTCCGTGTCCAGCAGGCGCAAGGTCGGCTCGTCGGTCAGGAGGTCGTTCAAGAGCAGGCGGCGATTCATGAAGCCGAAGATCAATTGGGGCATCTGCTGGAGGAGAGGCTGGAGACTCTCGTGCGCTTGCTGGAGGGCGCGATCAACCGCGGGATGCTCCACCGAATACATGACCGCGGTCTTATACGCGGTCTGGAGGGCGCGCCCGAATGCCACGCCGTCGATCTTCAGTTGCGCTCTGTCCATGGCCTCAAGGGAGAAAGAATTCCCGATGATGCCGCCGCTCGACGCGAGGCAACACTGTAGAGTCTCGGGCGTCCGCGGGGCTTCGCCTTCGAGTGTCCTTCTCCGGCTTTGTCCGCGAGTCTCACTGCCGGACGACGAGTGCAGCGCCTCACAGAGAGCGAAAGAAAAGCGAGTTAATTGGTCCTACTCTACCGTCTGGGTCGGGCGGAGTCAAGGATGTTCCCGGGATTGCCGCCCCCGGCTTTCATGCGTCACAGGCGACAAGTCGGGGTAAGTCTTGGTGATCCTGGCTGGAGAGCGGATCTTGGACCATGGTCGAATCCTGCGTGAGCTCGCAGACGAGACCTTCGCGCTCCGCTCCCCCGGACGAGTTGAAAATCCCAGGAGTCAGATCAAGACAATGTGCTCCGACCGGAGGGCGAGCTCACCGTGACCGACGTGGACGGACGCACCCGGCCAACCGACCGGCGGCTCGTCGCCGTGGGGGTGGTCCGCGCGGGAGCCTTCGCGGAGCTTTCTCGCCCCGCCGCTCGCCGATGGGGAGCGGGCAGGGGCTTGCGTCAAGGCTTGCGGGGGCTGCCGGCATTCTGGCTCTCCCCCTTTTTCCGGGAGTTGGCCGCCGCCACATGTGCCAGGGCCAGCACCATGCGCGCCACAAGAGTCGTAGCCGCGTTTCCAGAATCCATCGCACTGAGGCCGCTGGGGATCCATGGCAGGGCTCCAGCGCAACAAATGGCCGCCGACAGGCGGCATAGCCATCCACGGGGTGGATATGATCAAGGGTGCTAAAGACTGTAGAGGGCCAGCATGTTCCGCAGCAGCCGCGCGGCCCGGTGGGGGTTGAAAATCCCGCAGAGGCATGGCTTGGCCAGCTCGACAGACGCCTTTTCTACGGTGATTTTATTCTCTTTAATATCCATCACGATCTTCTTCACCAAGCTGCCGGAAACCAGACCATGGCCGCACATGGTGACGAAATCCAGGATCTCCGGAGGCCAGAGCTTCTGGCGGTTGCCGTGCACCCCCAGCGCGAACTCGATCAACGGGGGCTTGATCCCCGCCTGATGGCAGCAGTCGAAGACTTCATCGAACAGACCCGAAACGACGACAGAAATCCCGACATCCTCCTCCTTCAACTCCTTCATGCAGCGGATCAGGCTCTCCTTATTGTTGAAAACCACCTGGCATCCAACGCTGAGCCGTTGCATAATCTCCTCGGGATTCATCGTGTACTTGTTCCCGACCTTGCAGTCCCCAAAATGCAGATCGGTATATTTGGTCATAATGCGGGCGATCCGCTGCAACCGGGGGCCGGCGTTCTCGTTGTTGAATCCCCTGGCCACGTGGGTGAGCATGGGGAAGTCTGCTCGCAAGCTCTCCGGATCCCCGGTCCGGTGCAACGTGTGCGTCATGCGAATCCTCTCCGCATTAATTGGCTTGGGAGTCGCTGGTACGGTCCGAGCGTGCATCCACGACCCCCGGCCCGGAGACTGACTGCGCGGGGGCACAGACGACGCCGCACTCCGTGGATGTAACCATCACCAGTAATGTCCCTTGGGGTGATCGGCCAGTAGAGCCGTCAGCGGTTCAGGGCCCTTCCCAGGCCCAGGTTTACCTTGCCGTTGGGGTACACAGGGAACCCTGCCTCTTTCACAATCTGCAGGGCTGGGGCCACCTCTTCCTCCTCGGGGAAAGAGATCAAGTCTACCGAGAAGAGGCAATCGACCTGCAAGGAGACATCCTTTATGGATTCGAGCACAGTCCGGAGCTGTGACGGTTTCACCTCGAACTCGAGGATGGCCGAAATCACCTTTTCCCGCCTCAATTCCGGTCTCAATCTGCCAGTCGTCACATCTTCGAACAGTGAATTGACCGGGTTTCTTGGCTCGAAGGTTATCCCGATCCTTGCAAGCGCCATGGCGATGGTCTCCAGATCTTCCAGGCGGGCACCGATGCCCGGACGCCCAACCTCTACCGCCATCCCATACGCGCCCCTCTTGAATCGCCCCGAGACCTCGTTCGTCTTCATCTCCTCGGTGCCCCGCCCCGGGACCCCGGTATTCTTGTGCTCCACCATTGGATCGCTGAAGACCTGCCGTACGGTCCGGGGCCAGGCGATCGGCGGCATGTAGATCGCCTCCGCCTGGCATACCCCGGAACGAAGACAGACCCCGCACTCCACGCACTCGTCCTCGTCAATCCTGGATATTCCCCTTTGCGGATACCGCTCATCGCGGTGGCGCTGGATCGCACCCACGGGACAATAATCCATGCAAAGGGAACAGCCGACGCACTTCCCCGTATCGATCCTCATCGAAGACTCCGCATTCTCGGCTCCGAGTTCCTCCGGGGCGTCTCTCTCTTGTCGAAGAAGGATAGCGTAGATGCCTGGAGCCCGGCGGTTCTCCTTTTGTGGGAGGAGGGTAGCGCCCCAAGGACCTGTGCTTCCTTGGGGGGCGCCACCGCGTTTGGTTCTTAGAATGCGCCCCCGCTACATGGGCAAGAGCCGAATGCCGTCTCCTGCAGGCTTATCTGGGAACGGCTCGATGTCCTGGACTAGGTCATCACTCGCATTGCCGCATGGAGGATTGGTAGCCATATTCCGATCCGCCAAAACCCAACGATCCAAGAGAATACTGGCTCCCTGTGGAAATCGGATATTGGGATAGACCTCCCTCCCTTTTATCGTCATGGCACAACCCACCGGGGTGCTGTCGGACCCCACAGCCGCCAGGCCCACGCTCACCTGGAGCGCCCGGACGCGCGTATGCAGGTGCCTCCCGACCCCACTCCACCGCAGAGTGTCTTAGCAACTCTCTACGACATGTCCCGCTTCACTCCACGAAGGCCACGGCGCGGACGGGCGAGCCGTCCGCCCCTTCGATGGGGAGCGGCAGGGCCGCAAATCCGCAGCGGGGGACCCCAATCTGATCCAGGTTGGTCAGGTATTCGATGACCGTGATTCCGACCGGGAAGAAGGCATGGTGCGTCGTGTTGTCCTCGCGTGCGAGCTTCTTGTGAGGTTCAAAAATCATAGTCCGGATGCAGTAGTCGGGCGGGTAATCATAGCCGACAGCTTTGACTTTTCGCCGAATCAACCAGTCGCAGGCGCTTTGCCCCGTGAAGGGGGCGTCCCTCCAGAACTTCTCCATCTCCACGCTGACGCGTCGGGGCCAATCGGTCCGCAGTAAGACGATGTCTCCCGCTCGGATATGCCGACCTTGCCGTTCGATGTCTGCCGCCCTCACCTCCCCGTTCTCGTGGACGTGGGTCAGGTCCACGACGGCCGCCTCTCCGACCCACTGGTCCACAGGCATCTCAGCGATGTGCCGATTCCCCGGCAGGAAGTGCAGGGGGGCATCCACGTGCGTAAACGCATGACAGTGGACGGTCAACACGGTGGACTGGGACAGATCCCCCCGTGCGTGGGACGTTCGTAGCTCCGTTGCCACCTTCCAGCGAAAGTGCGGCCTGATCGGAAATGTCAGATCCACGATGCGCATCGTAATTCCCCCATGCAGATCGGCACAGCCTCCTTGACTCTGGCAAAATCACATGCCCCCGACCGGCTAGCCACCCAAGTGCATGAGATGGGGCACCACCAGGCTAAACCAGGGCACGAAGGCCACCAGGGCCAAGCCAAGCGCCAAGACGACCAGGTAGGGCAGGATGCGCGGCACTGTCTCCTCCATGGAGGCCCCGCACACCGCACATGTGACGTACAGCCCGATGCCGACGGGCGGTGAAAAGAGCCCTATGCCCATACCGAAGATCAGCAAAATGCCATAATGGAGCGGGTTAATTCCCAATTGGGTAGCTACCGGGAGGAGCATCGGGCCGAAAATCAATAGGGCGGGCAGCCCCTCTAACAGAGCCCCGACGAACACCAGGCAGAGCACGCTGCCCAACAGGAAAAGCCATCGCGCCCCCCCGGCGAGGCCCAGCAACTTGCTGACGAGCTGTGGCATATTGGCAATCGTCAGGGTCCAGGAGAATGCCGTGGCCGCGGCAACGATGAACAAGATCATCCCGGACATCGCGGCGGCCTCCGCCAGGACGCGGCGGAGATCAGCTGGACTGAGGCTGTGGTACAGAAAGATCGAGACGGCCAGGGCATATGCTACGGCGAAGGCTGAGACCTCGGTGGGGGTGGCAATACCCGTGAGGATTCCGCCCACGAGGAGGATGGGTACCAGCAGGGCCGGCAGGGCGTGGACGCCAGCCCGCCACTGCCCTCGCCAGGGGACACGCGGTGTCGGGCGCCGGCCCGCGAGTCGAGCTCGCACATAGATGAGGAGCATCAGGCAGAGGCCCACCACGATAGCGGGGAGCAGGCCAGCCAGGAAGAGGGCCCCCACCGAGATGGTTGTGATAGACCCCAGCACCAGCATGGGGATACTCGGTGGCACGGTTTCGCCCATCACCGCCGCGGCGGCCAGCACTGCCGCCGTCTCGGAGGGCTCGTAGCCCTGCTCGCGCAGCATGTCGCGCATCGCCGTGCCGACGGCGGCGACATCGGCCACCTTGGAGCCAGAAATGCCTGAGAAGATATACATGGTGATGACGATGACCTGGAGGAGACCCCCCCGCAGGGGACCCACCAACGTTTGCACGAATTCCGCAAGGGGTCGGCTGAGCCCGCCATCCGTCATCAGGAAGCCGGCCAGAACGAAGAAGGGGACCGCTAGCAAGACGAAATTGGCGATGCCGCCTTGCATGGTGATCGGGATCGAGTAGAGTGGCGCTATGCCGGAGGTGTAGAGGTAGAGGAGCGAGATCAGCGCAAGGACGAAACCGATGGGGATTGCCGCCAAGAGCAACACGACGAAGAATCCGATGGAAAGCCAGAGGACGACTGCATTCTGACCCCAGGGGCCCCGGAGGTCTTGCACGCACACCAAGGCCAGCAGCAGACAGAGAAGCCCGGCACCCGTGGCCAACACGGTACGCCCAGGCTGCCACCAGAGGCGCCAGGCCGCGAAACCGGCCAACAGGGCTACGCCGATGAGGAGCGGCAGGATGTACCAGGCCATGCGCATGCCGAGAATGAGCGTCCGGTCCTCCCAGCGGCTGACGAGCACGGGCAGCGCAAGCCCCCCCAGGAAGATCGAGAGCCATAGCACGAGCCAATCCATGAGGGCCGTCGCCGCCCGGCGCCAGACGGGTGAGAACCGACCGACCACCGCCTGCATCGCCATGTGCTGCCCCCGGGGGTATGCGACGGCGCCACCGACGAAGGCCACTACCGTCAAGGCGAGCTGGGCAATCTCTTCGGTCCAAAGGAGGGAGGAGTGGAAGAGAGACCGGTCTATGACGTCGGCCAAGATGAGCACCAACTCGCCGAGTAAAAAGGAGATGAGCACCGTGTCCAGGGCAGCATCCACCCACTTCGGCAGCGGAGGGATGATGTCCGTCGAGGCGGCTGTGAGAGCTTCGGTGTCCACCATTACCGCCTCGGTGCGAGCCATGTTCTGGATTGCCTCACGTGGCTACCGGCGTGTCAGCGGACACTGAGAGCTTGTCCGCTGGACGTGAAATGCGGACGGGCACGTCCACCTGTGTCGAACAGGGGTCAGCGGCCCGTCCGCTGGGCCGGGGACAGCCACTTGAGGGCTGGGTCCCGGATCCTACTGTGTGCTCCGAGCTCTGTCCAAGAAGCTGCGGCCGAACTTCTTCGCATACTCGTCGGCTGTTGGGTCCGCCACAATCTTGCGGAACGCGTCGCGGTCGGGGTTCTCCTCCACCTGCATGCCGGCCGCCTTCATCGCTGCTAAGTTCTTGCCCTCGACCTGCCGGTTGAGCCGGCGTTGCCAGTCTCGCGCCTCCTGCATCGCTTCCAGCAGCGCCTTCTGGTACTCCGGCTTCAGCGCCTGGTACTCCTTGAGATTCATCACGACATTTGTGCAGGTATATGCGTGCTCGGTCAGGGACAGGTACTTCTGGACCTCGTAGAACTTGCTGTTGTAAATCAGTTCGATCGGATTCTCCTCCCCGTCGACGGTTCCCGTGCTCAAAGCCAAATAGACTTCGGGGAAGGGCATGGGCACCGGATCCGCCCCCAGGAGCCGGAACGCCTGGATGTGGGCGAGGTTCGGGGTGGTCCGGATCCTCAGCCCCTTGACATCCCCCGGCTCCTTCACCTGGCGCTTGTTGTTGGTGATGTTCCGGAAGCCGATCTCCAGGATCCCGAGGGGCGTCATGCCGTGCTTTTCCAGCAGGCTCCGGAGCTCGACCCCGATTGGGCCGTCGAGGACGCTGTACGCTTGATGATAATCTCGGAAAAGATAGGGCAGGTCGAAAAGGTTCAGCTCCGGGACAAGCGTCGTGAAGAAGGGGTTGCCCGTCATTCCGATGTCAATCGTCCCGAATCTCACGCCATCCAGGACCTGCTGGTCGTTGCCAAGCTGCCCTGCAGGAAAGACCTGGACCCGGATGGCGTTGTTGGTCTTCTCCGCAACCCGCTTGGCAAAATACTCTGCACCGAGGTTAATTGTATCCTGGGGCGCGTTCGTATGCCCAAACCGGAGCATTATTTGCGCATTAGCTGCCTGGACTGAAAAGAGCAACAGGGCAAGTAGGACGAGGCAGCTATACCGGGTGCGTAGTGACATGGCTCCCTCCTCTGCGGTACCTCATACCGCAACCACACCTAGTCTTCACAAATCCTGCCCGCGGTTATACACTCCTTCGGGCCAGAGCTCTAGCAGGCTGCTGAAAAAGTCCCATCTGCCGTCGACGAAGCCTCTCGATCGCGGTCGCGTGCTCGTCTCCCGGACGACTTCCGCGGTAAGCTCCTTCGCAGGCCGGTTCGAGTGTGGCCCAGGCTCACCGTGGGAGGGAATTGCACTTTGGCCTCCCGTGCGGGACCGATCAGCGATCAGCGTCCGGCTCATCGCGGCTGCGATGACCATGCCACCGATCGTCCGAGAGTCCGGAGAGCGGTCTACCGCGCCTAGCGGCGAAACCCTCCCCGGTATCCGGGGTGCCCCCCTGCCGCCCTCGCGTCGCGAGCAAGGGCAGCAGGTGCTCGATGATCAGCTGGATTTCCTCCCCCATCTTACGCGCCGCCCGCTCCGCGTCGTGATCCCGCAACGCCTGGAGCACATCCCGATGGGCGGCCAGGGAACGAGCCGACAGCTCGGGATCTCTCAGCCCCATTACCCGGAAGCGATAGGATCGGTCCCAGAGGTTGCGGGCTACCCGCTCCAGCTCGGGGTTGCCGCACGCGGCGTAGATCGCATAATGGAACTCGGCATGCACCCGGACGAGCTGGTCCGCCTCGCCGGTCGCTGCATACCCCTCCGTTTCCTTCACGATTTGCTGGAGGCGATCGAGTCCGTCCTCGGTGATGGCCCCTGCCGCCAGCTGCGCACTATGGCTGTCGAGGAGACCGCGCAGCTCGAAGATGTGCCTGAGGTCGGTCGGGGTCATATCGGCAACCACGAGCCCCTTCCGTGAAACCGTCCGGATCAACGCCTCCGCCTCGAGCCGGTTCAGCGCGTCCCGGACAGGGGCCCGGCTCACACCCAGGCAGCGTGCCAGCTCGTCCTGATTGAGGCGCGTGCCGGGTTCCAGCTTTCCGGAGAGGATCGCCTCCCGGACGGCGTTATAAGCCAGTTCCCCCATGCGATGAACATCAAGGGCGGGAAGTTCCAACCAATCACTCCAAATAGTACGTATGTCGTGGAGGGTGTACGGTATTTGGTATACGAATATATGACAGATACAAAGAACCACAAGGGAAGAAATGAATGAGGCCACAACTATCTACATAGACCGATTCAGTCATGATTACTGTCATGGAAACCGCACAATCAGCATGACTGGTCAATTCCGGAACGAGCAAACAATGGCGCTGCCAGGACGGCGGCTAGATGCCCATCCCCCCGTCGATGCTGATGCTCGTACCGTTCATGAAGGCGGCCTCGTCCGATGCCGCGAACAGGATGGCGGAGGCGATCTCCTCATCCGTGCCCAACCGGCCCATGGGCTGTCGCGCGACGAAGTCCGCCCTGGCCTTCTCGGGATCGGTGAAGGCCTGGATCCGCCGCTCCAGCGAGGGAGTGTAGGTGGTTCCTGGACAGACGCAGTTCACCCGGATCTTCTCCGCGATGTAATCGGCGGCCATCGCCTTGGTCAGGGCCGAGAGGCCTCCCTTGGAGGCCGAGTAGGCGGCCCGATCCTTGACTCCCTTGACGGCGGCGATCGAGGAGGTGTTGACGATCACGCCGCCCCCGCTCTTTTTCATCTCCGAGATCGCATATTTCGAGACCAGGAACGCCCCCTTCAGATTGACCGCCATCGTCCGGTCCCAATCCTCTTCCGAGGTGTTGTCCACCCTTCCGGGGAGGACGATCCCGGCGTTGTTCACCAGCACGTCAATCCGGCCGAAGGCCGTGACGGCCTCGGCGACCATCCGTCGGGCATCGGCATCCCGCGACACGTCTCCCTGGATGTAGACCCCCCGCCCGCCCGCCGCCTGGAGCAGGCGCAGCGTCTCCATACCGTTGGCCGGGGTGAGCGAGTTCACCGCCACCTTCGCTCCCTCCTTGACAAAGCGAACGGCAGCCGCCCGCCCGATCCCCACACCGGCTCCCGTGATCAGGACGACCTTTTCCTGAAATCGCACCATCGCTCCTCCTTCGGTTCCGTGACACTCCACCCGGAACGCCGCTCGCCAAGCATCGGCGGACACTCCGCGAGCCGTCTTGCCGGCTTCCGCCCGGGACCTCCGGGAAAGCCGACTTCAAAATGATTCTCACCCGCCTGGAACCGCCGCCTCCCCAGATCCACCCGCGCGCCCTCTCACTCTTCGAAGAACGTGTACTTCATGGTACAGCCGATGAGATTATCCATCCGGGGAGGGCTGACGATTTCCAGAGCCTCCACGTCCCCGAGATATTCAACCCCATGGACGACATTCGAAGGAACGACCCAGATGTCCCCGGCCGTGATCAGCCGAGGGGGCTCCTTGCCGGTCGTCACCCTGGCCTCCCCCTTTTGCATGAGAATGATCTGTTCGGCCTCGTGATAATGGCGAGGGACGGTCCCGCCATCCTGGACTTTGATCTCCGTGAGCATCATCCGTTCCGTGAAAAAAATCCGGGCCTTGATTCCTTCAGAATTCGGCCGCCCGGCAAGGTAGCCGATCGTCTTCTGGGGAAAGTCTTCAAAGCGATGATAGGTGCCCATAACGCAATCCTTTCTCGCGGTTCCCGAATCGCTGCCCAGCCATCCGAACACCGTGATGCGACAATCGAAGCTCCCCCTGCCTCGTGTGGCCGCGACCTCCAGCCGCTTCCGCGGTCCGACCCTCCGGCGGTGCCTGCCGGGCCTCAGCCTGAACGCGCGTTCGCCCCATTTCGAACATATCTCACCGCCAAGGCGCCAAGAATGCACTGGTCGGAATGGGCGGAACGCCCAGGGACCGGAGCCGCGTCATGTCCCCGGAAGGGGCGTTCCGGAGCCTGGGGTCACCCCAGCCGAACTCTCTGGAGTGTCGATCCTTGGCGTCATGGCGATTCAAGGGTTTTCTCGGTTCAGGGCTAGTATACGCTGAGGTACGTTTCGACAACCTCCGGATTCTGGAGAAGCTTCTGCGGTGTGTCATGAAAGCGGATCCGGCCCACCTGAAGAATGTAGATGCGGTCGGCCACTTCGGAGGCAAGCTTGGCATTCTGCTCTGCCAGCAGCACCGTCAGGCCGGCCTCCCGCAGGCTCCGAAGGCTCTGGGTGATCTCGCCGATGACGATGGGCGCCAGGCCCATGGACGGTTCGTCGAACATGCACAGCTCGGGGTTGCTCATCAATCCCATGCCGATGGCAAGCATCTGCTGCTGCCCGCCCGACAGGGTCCCCCCCAATTGCCGGCGCCGATCGCGGAGGATGGGAAACAGGCCAAATACGCGATCCATATTCTCGCGCACCCGCGCCGGATTCTGTATCGTGTACGCCCCCATCAGGAGATTCTCTTCCACGGACATGCCCGGGAAGAGGCCACGGCCCTCGGGCGCCAGAGCCACGCCGGCCCGCACCCGCTCGAAGGGCGCGACCGCCAGCAGCGATTGTCCCTTCAGCTCGATGGTCCCTCTCGAGGGGTGAACGAGACCCGCCACCGTGCGAAGCAGGCTGCTTTTCCCCGCGCCGTTGAGGCCGATGATGCCCACGATCTCTCCCCGCTCGACATGAAGAGAGATTCCATCGAGGGCCAGGAAGGGCCCATAGCGAACGGTCAGGTCAGCGACTCGTAACACGGACGGACCCCAGATACTGTCGGATGACGTTGGCGTCCTGCAGGATGGCGGCGGGCGCTCCGTTCGCAATCATCTCCCCGCTCACCAGCACGACCACGCGGTCCGCCAGCTCCATGATGACCTTCATCGTATGCTCGATCACGAAGAGGGCGCACTCGGCGCGCAGCTCCTTCAGCAGCTGTATCATCTCCCGGATTTCCCCGGGGTTGAGCCCGCCCACGGGCTCATCCAGCATGATCAGCTTGGGCCGGGAAATCAGCCGCATGGCCAGCTCCAGCCGCCGCTGCTCAAACAGCGTGAGCGAGCCGGCCATGGCCCCGATCCTTTCTTTAAGGCTGAGTTTGGCGAGCAGCGCCTCGACTCCGTCCAGGGGATCGGACAGCCCAAGACGCCGGAAGTGCGGGAGGCCGGCCACGCGCAGGTTCTCGGAGACCGGGAGCTTCGCGTAGACCCGCACCGCCTGGTAGGTCCGGATGAGTCCCGCCTGGGCGATGGCGTGGGGTCTTCTTCCTGCGATCGATTTTCCGTCCAGGCGGACCTCCCCCCCGTCCAGGGCAAGGTGGCCCGTTACGGCATTAATGAATGTCGTCTTGCCGCTCCCGTTGGGACCGATCATTCCCAGCGTTTCACCCGGCGCTTGGTCTACGCTCAAGTTCTTCAGCGCCGATACGCCGCCAAAGCTCTTGTTCAATCCGCGGGCCTCCAGGAGCTTGGTCACGGGCGGGCGGCCTCCGTCTTTCCCCGAGCCTGGGCCCGGGCCTGGCGGTGAAACAGAAAGGACCCGTAGACGCCGCGCGGCAAGAAAATGGTGGTGAAGACGATCAGGGAACCGTAGACGATGTCCTTGTACAGGTAGAACTCCTGCATGACATAGGGAATAGGGGCAAGGATGAGCGTGCCAACGATCGGACCGAGAATCGTGCCCTGTCCGCCGAACGCCCCGATCAGCCAGATGTTCATGCTGGTCAGCACGTCGAAGCTGCGGGGGGAAATGAAGCCGACGTAGTGGGCATAGAACGCGCCCCCCACCCCTGCGAACAAAGAGCTGATGAAGAAGGCCAGGACCTGGTACCGCGTGACCCCGATCCCCAGGGCCTCGGTGAGCAGATCATCCTCGCGGATGGCAACCAGGTATTTCCCCCAGGTGGACCGGGTCACCCGACGGACCACGTACACGGTCAGCAGAGCCGCGATCGCAAGGGACTCCTCGAACCAGGCGCCCGCAAGGGGAACGCCCCCGCGCCCGGGCAATGGGATGACGGGCGGAGGGATCTGGGAAATCCCCGTGTCTCCCCCCGTGAACTGCGGGATATACACAAAGAGCATCGTCAGGGCTGTCTGGATGACAAGGCTGGAGAGGGTGAAGTAGAAGCCGCGCAGCCGGAGCGATGGGAGGCCCAGGACCACCCCCACCACGGCCGCCGCCAGGGCACCCACCGGCATGGCCAGCCAGAACGACACGCCGAATTTCATCACCAGATTCACGGTGGTGTAGGCGCCGACGCCGGCCAGGCCGGCATACATCAACGGCATCAGGCCCGTGAATCCCGAGAGCAGATTCATCCCCGAGGACCACAGGATGTACAGGTAGGTCACCCCAAGAACGAAGGCGTAGAACCGGTTTGCGGAGAGCAGGAAGGGCAGCGCCAGCGCCAGGAGAACCAGGCCGGTCACCGCCCCCCGCCGATAGGCCATTCCGCGCGTCCTTACCGGGCGAACAACCCGCTCGGTTTTACCAGCAGGATGATCAGCATAACAATCAGGTACGAGAACGCGGCCAGGGTCGGGCTGGCGTACAGGCTGACGACCGCCTGGGTGAATCCGAATATCATCCCGATCACCACGGAGCCCAGCACGCTCCCCGGCCCGCCCACGATCATGATGGCGAAGGCGATAATGGCCATGTTCCAGGCCATCGTCAGGTCAAAGGCGTAGGCCATCGTGAACAGGACCCCGCCCATGGTGATGACCAGCATCGCCAGAACGAAGGAGAAGCGATAGATGCGATGGACATCCACCCCCCGCAGGGTCGCGGCTTCGCGGTTCTGGAACACGGCTCGCAGGGCCCGGCCGATCCGATGGAGGCGGAGGAACGCAAACAATCCTGCGAGCACGAACAGGGCGATGAGCAGCACCAGCAGGCGCGTGCGCGGGAAGGGAAAGGGGCCGAGCATGATGACCCCGGGCCAGACCGCCGATAGACTGTACTGGTCGCTCCAGCGGCCGTAGGTGCAGGTGAAGGCCCCCGCGAAGATCTGGGCCAGCCCCAGGGTCATAATGAAGTAAACGATGTTCCGGTTGGGGACATTGTAAAAGGGACGGACCAGGAGCTTCTCCAGAATCAGCGAGCAGGGGATGGAGCCCACGATCACGACAGCCGTCGCCATAAACGGCGACAATCCCCAGTTGACCACCAGGCTCCACATCAGCAGCCCGGCCAAGAGGAAGAATTGGCCGTTGGCGGCATTCGGGAACCAGATAGTCCCGTACATGATGGTCACCCCGGCGGCCACCAGGCTGAAAATGGCCCCCACGATCAGGCCGGTGGTGATGACCGCCAGGGCGTTGAGGACGACTCCCTCGAAGGCCATCGGAGATTTCTACGGCGCTAGCTGGTAAACGGGAATGACCTCCGGGTTCCACTCGATGTAGAAGGCCTCCTGGGACTTGTAGTCCTCCTTCCCGACCTCCTTCGTTTGCATGAAGTACATGAATTCCTTGCGGGCGCCATTCTTGTCGAAGACCATAGGATTTCCGGTGGTGATCTCCTTGGTGTTGATGTTGCGCAAGGCATCGCGGAACTTGGTCCGATCCACCGTGCCGGCCTTCTCCACGGCCTCCTTGATGAGGTAGACGGTCGCGTAGCAGAAGTTCTCGATGTAGGCGGGAACATACCCCTTGCGCTGCGTGAACTTGGTGATCAGCCCCTTGGCATAGTCGTTGAGCCCGCCCAGGGAGTGATCAAAGAAGGTGCCGTAATACGACCCGATGCTTCGCGGACCCCACCCGAGGATCATCTTCACAGCGCCAAAGGGGTGAATGATCTGCTCCGGCTTGAATCCCAGGTCCAGGATCTGGTTGGTGATCGTCACATCGAAAGCCCCGCCGCCGCTGACAAAGACGAAGTCCGGATTCTTGGACTTGACCTGAGCCGCCTGCACCGTGGCATCCGTGGCATTCTGAGGAAAGACGATGTCCGCAGCGATCTTGATGCCGGAGCGCTCGGCCTGATACTTGATCCCGGCCACGATGGCGCGCTGGAGGGCGAAGTCGCTGTAGATGAGGGCGATGCTGGCTCCCGGCTTCATCTTCTCGACAAATTTCACGATGGCATAACCCCAGCCCACCGCATCGGGCTCCACGCGGAACGTCCACTGGGTCCCCGGGCGCGTGAGGCGCGGGAACGCGGCCACCGGCACCACGAAGGGAACGTGGTTCTGCTCGGCGTAGCCGTAGACCGCGAGCGCGGTGTCCGAGCTGGTGGGACCGCTGAGGACCAGAACCTTATCCTGCGTGTCCAGCATTCTCGCGGCGCTGGCTGCCTGCGCGGGGTCGGTGCGGTTGTCCATGGGGAGGACCTGAATGGGCCGCCCCAGAACGCCACCCTTAGCGTTGATCTCCTCTTCGGCGATCTGAGCGGCGGTGAGGCCGGTCGCGCCGAAGAACGACCAGGTGCCGGACAGTTCCCCGATCCAGCCGATCTTGATCGGCTCTCCCTTCGGCTGCGCCGCCGCCGGCGAGGGAAGGAGAAGGACCCAGGCCGCGAAGCCAACAATCATGAGGGTAAACAGGATCGATCGCAGGACGGCCTTCTCGCCATCACGACTCACCATGGACGAACCTCCTTTGAGCGCAACCGTTCATAAATCTCGGGCGGAACAACAGACTACTTCTTCTTCTGGGCCGCAAGATACAGGGCGGCATCCAGTCCCATGAAATACACCTGGATGCCGAGGCCCATGATGACCCCCTGCGCAGCGGGGGCGATGACGGAATGGAGGCCGCGCTCGTAATGGTTGGAAAGATGGATCTCCACGTAGGGAAGCTTGACCCCTTTGATCGTGTCCCGGATCGAGTGGGCGGCGTAGGTGAACCCGCCAGGGTTCATCACCACAACATCCACTTTGTCATGGTAGGCCTTGATGATGCGGTCGATGCAGTCCCCCTCGGAATTGGTATAGAAGATTTCCAGATCGAACTTCTTGGTCTTGGCATATGCGACCATCATTTTATCCAGTTCGGCAGCGGAGGTCGTCCCGTAAATCTCCGGCTGGCGGACTCCCAGCAGGTTCATATTACTTCCTTGGATCATGAGGATTTTTGGCATGGTGTTCTCCTTGTCTCCTCTGTTGCCTCTCGCCGAGAGGCTCACTGTTTTAACTCTCCGGGGTTCGCGCCGCTGGCGACGCGCCGCCATGTGGCCAAAAAACGGGCGAAGCGTAACACACACACCCGACCGAAGCAATCACTCCAAGAAAACTGAGCGGCGAAAAGCCCAACTCAGCCCTTCCCCCCCAGATAGGCGGCTTCCACTTGGGGATTATTGGCCAGATCGGGGCCGGTCCCCTGCAGCACCACTCGTCCGTTCTCCAGCACATAGGCATAATGGGCCAGGGCCAGGGCCGTGTGCGCGTTCTGCTCGACCAGGACGATGGTCGTGCCTTCCGTATTGATCTCCCGGATCAGGTCGGCAATCTGGCGGACAATCTTGGGGGCGAGGCCGAGCGAGGGCTCGTCCAGGAGCATGATCCTGGGCGAGGACATCAATCCCCGCCCGATGGCCAGCATCTGTTGCTCCCCGCCGGACAAGGTACCCGCGCGCTGGTGCGCGCGCTCGCGCAGGAGCGGGAACATCTCGTAGATCCGCCTCCGGGTCTTGCGCGTATCCGTTCGGTGGGCGCGGTGCGCGCCCATGGTCAGGTTCTCGTCCACCGTCAAGGAGGAGAAGACCTTGCGACCCTCCGGGACCTGGACGATGCCGGCCGCTACGGTCAGGTGGGCAGCCGATGGCAAGGGCCGGCCGTCCAGGAAGATGCCCCCGCTTTTCGGGTGCAGCAGCCCCGAGACGGCATTGAGGAGTGTCGTCTTGCCGGCCCCGTTGGAGCCGATCACGCTGACCATCCGGCGGTCGGGGACCTGCAGATCGATCCCGTGCAGCGCCTCGATCCGCCCGTATCGGACCACCAGGCCCTTCACCTCGAGCATGAATACTCCTCCCCGAGGTAGGCGCTGATGACCACGGGATCCCGCTGGATCTGCTCCGGCGTGCCCTCGGCAATGGTGGACCCGAAGTTCTGCACGTAAATCCACTGGCAAAGCTCCATCACCACCTCCATGCGATGCTCGATGAGAATAATGGAAAGGCGGAGGTCGGTGAAGAGCTGACGGAGCAGCTCGATCAGCGCGCGCACTTCGGCTGGATTCAATCCCGCGGCGGGCTCGTCCAAGAGCAGCAGGCGCGGCTCTCCCGCCAGGGCGCGGGCCAGCTCCACCCGGCGTTGCAGCCCGTACGGCAAGCTGCCCGCCTCCTCATGCCGGTGAGCAGCCAGACCGAGCTTGTCCAACCAGGCGAGGGATTGCTCGATGACCCGGTGCTCGAAGTTGCCGACCCCCTTCCAACCGACCATCGCTTTCAGCAGCCCGTACTCGGCCCGCCAGCTATAGGCGCTGCGGACGTTGTCCAGCACGCTCATATCTTCGAAGAGGCGGATGTTCTGGAACGTTCGGGCGATGCCCAGTCGGCCGATCTCAAAGGATCGCAGTCCCCCGATGGGTCGTCCCTGAAACGTCACGCTGCCCGCATCGTGGGGGTAGAGTCCCGAGAGCAGGTTGAGGATGGTGGTCTTGCCGGCGCCATTGGGTCCGATGATGCCGATCAGATGGTTTTGGCGAACCGTGGCGCTGAAGCTGTTCACGGCGACGACGCCGCCGAACCGCTTGCTGATCCCCTGGCATTGCAGTAGGACGCCGCGCTCAGTCATGGCCCGCCCCCTCCGGAAATCTCCGGCGGGACCGTCGAAGCCATGCGCCGAGGCCGGCGAAGGACAGCTCCCAGCGGCCGAAGAGTCCGGCCGGCCGGAAGTTGATGATCAGCAGGATGATCAGGCAGTAGATCAGGACCCGCCATTCCGAGGCGAATCGGAGGACCTCGGGCAGCGCGGAGAGCGTGGCTGCGCCAATGATGGCCCCGGTGAGGCTGTCGCGCCCGCCGACGAATACCATGATGATCCAGATCGCCGACTGGGTCCACCCAAACATGGCAGGCTCGACATAGGTGGTGAAGAAGGCCATCAGGGCCCCGGCATATGCCGACAGTCCCGCTCCCAGCGCAAACACCTTCAGCTTGTGGGCAAAGGCATTGATCCCGCCGACCTGGGCGGCGAGCTCATCCGTGCGGATGGCCAGGCAGTCCCGTCCGAACTTGGAGCGGCGCACGTTGCCGATGAGCCATACGGCGACGACCAGCGAGCCGAAGGCCATCCAGGGCCTCGTCAGCTGCGGGACACCGGAGAGTCCCATGGCCCCGCCGGTGTATTTCACCGATTCGTCCATCACGGCGCGGAGCGCCTCGCCGAAGCCGAATGTCACCAGGGCGAAGAAGTCCTGGCGGATCTTCAGCGTGGTGAACCCGATGACGTAGGCCACGCCTACCGACAGGACGACCGCCGCCGCCACCGCCACGGGGAAGGGGATCCCGTACTTGACGACGGCCAGCGCCGCCACGTAGGAGCCCAGCCCCATGAAGGCGGCCTGCCCGAGGGAGAACAGGCCGGTCAGCCCGGTGAGGACGAAGGTGCCCAGGACCCCAAGCGTCGTTATCGCCGTGAATACCGCAACGCTGACGAAATAATCCACAGACTACCTCATGCCTTCTCCTCAAAAGAGACCCCGGCGAAGCCTTGCGGCCGGATCAGCAGGAAGGCAACCATGATGGCAAAGATCACGGCGGGGGACAGGCCGGCGCCCATGACGGCAATCAGCGTCACTTCCACCAGGGCCAGGGCCAACGCTCCCCAGGCCGCGCCCATGATGCTGCCCAATCCGCCCAGGACGGACGCGATGAATCCTTTCACCACCAGCTGTCCGATCTGCGGGTAGAGCGTGTAGGCCATCCCCAGCAGCACCCCCGAGAGGCCCCCGAGCATCCCGGAGATGAAAAAGGTCGTCATGACGATGAAGTTCACGTTCACGCCCATCAGGTTGGTTGTCGTTAGGTCGTCCGCGGCGGCCCGGATGGCGATGCCGACCTTCGTATATCTCAGCGCCCAGGCCAGCGATCCGAAAGCCAGGATGGAGATGGCCATCATGACGAGGTAGAGCACCGAAAAATTCACCCCCGCGATCGAGAAGGAGGTCGTGCGGATCAGCTCCGGGTAAGTGAAGAAGGAGGCGCCGAAAAAGATCACCAGGATCTGCTCCATGAGCATCAGCATAGTGACAGAGGTGACGAAGAAATAGACTAGTTGCCCCCGCTTTTTGCGGATGGAGCGGAACGCGACGAATTCCACCCCGACGGCGACAATTCCCCCCGCCAGTGTTCCCACGAGCAAGACCGGGATCAAAGGGAGCCTCAGGTAGAGCGCCGCCATGTAGCCGAGGTACGCTCCGATACCAAGAACGCCGCCATGAGAGAAATTGGAGAACTTCAGGACGTTGAACACCATGGCAAACCCGACGGCGATCAGGGCGTAGACCGCGCCCAGGGACACCCCGTTGACCAGCTGCTGTATGGCGACTCCCCACAATTGACCCGCTTCCATCGCGCTCCATCCTCCAAAAGCAAAACCGGGAGTCGAGGGAACGATCTCCCGGCTCCCGGCTGGGCCCCGTGAGGGCACATATTACTTTTCATCCGGCGGGACATACTTGGTCAGCGTCACCGATCTGCCGCCCTTCACCTGAAGGATGTACATGGGCAGGCCCACGGGACGGTGCGTCTTCGGCGAGATGGTGAACGGACCCTGGTAGCCGGGAAAGTCCTTCGTCTTGCTCAATTCGGCTGCGAGCATCTCGCTGGTCGGCGCCCTGCCGCCGGCCGAGGCGCGCTTGTACGCCTCGACCAGGGCCCCGCCGAGGTCCCATCCCGAGTACGCCTGGGTGATGGCCGGGTATCCGAACTTTTTCTCGTACTGCGCGCTGTACTCCTTCAGCTTGGCGTTGGACGGATCGATGCCGTACGGGAAGTACACTCCCTCCGACGCCTTGGGATCGGTGTTACTCGCCAGGGCAAAGGGAATATAGGAGTTATCGCCGAGGATGGTCGCCTTGATCCCCAGATCGTAGGACTGCTGCAGGGCCAAGGGGATCTCCTGTGGATAGGTCGGCATGTAGATCGCTTCGGGATTGGCCTGCTTGATCTTGGTGAGCTGGGCCCGGTAATCCTTGTCGGCGGTCATGAAGGTCTCTTTGGCCACGATCGTTCCGCCGTTCTCGGTCACATAGCTCATGAATGGCTCGGCCAGGGAGACCGAATAGGCGTTCTGCTGGTTCAGGAGCACGGCGTACTTCTTGAGCTTCAACTCCTTGATGGCGTAGGCGGCGATGGTTCGCGCCTGGGCGCCGGAGGAGTTCTGGGCGAGGAACATGTAGGTCCAGGGCGTCCCGTCGGGCTTCGTGGTTGCCCGTTCGTCCATGTAGAGACCGACGATGGGGACCTTCTTGGCGTCGGTCAGGGGCGCCAGGGCGATGCCCATGTTGGCGATGGGCGGGCCGATCAGCACAGTGACCCGGTCCAAGTCGCAGAGACGCCGGTAGGCGTTGATGGCCTCGTTCACCTCGCTCTTCGTATCGTAGCTGATGATCTTCAGCTTTCGGCCGTTGATGCCGCCCGCGGCATTGACCTGGTCGAAGTACATCTGGACGCCGTTGGTGGTCGCCAGGCCGAAGGCTTTGTTGGGTCCCGAGAGATCCTGGATATTGCCGATCAGGATATCATCGGCCGCCGAGGCAGGCGTGCCGGCAAAGGCCGCCAGGACGGCGAGGGCGAGGAGCGTGGAGACAAATGCCGGCCTGTTCATGCTCTCCTCCTCCGATCTTTCTTCCGGGGGACGAAAATACGTCTAAGAAAAACCGATGGGGCCCTTTCTCCCTGGCCCGGCGTTGTGCCGGCGGGCAGGCGGGTGTGAACGATGGTCGTATATATCCCCGATTTTTGCCGGCTGTCAAGGCCGAGGCTCAACTCATATGATCAGGCGTCCTTTTGCAGGCCGGCATCGATGAGCCTGCCGGAGGGGCTCGCTTGACAATCGGGGGTAACCGGCCAATACTTCTATCGCACGCCAAGACGCTCCAGGAAGATGTGCTCAGCAGGTGCCCGGGATCACACGGTGCCATCTCGGTCAAGGCGATGAACGCCCTGGACTTCCCCCGGCAAGGCGGGACCAGGGTTTTGTCTTTTCAGCCGCAGCGCTCGGTTCTCCAGGGAGGGGGAGGACGGACAGAGGAAATCCTGGCCAAATCGGACCTGCTCAGCCAGATTGCCCACAATCCGACGACTCTCCAGCTCGTCGAGGCCTTGGAACCTGTGGCCCGTCAGCCTTTCCTGGCCGAGTCCGTTCCGGGTTGTGGCCGGGTCGCGGAGCTGGCGCACTTCTCCTGTCCCGCCATTCTATACCTGTCTCGCTAAGGAGGTCAGCCCATGGGACGGTCCAATCGCTTGAAGAGATCGCTGTACGTCTTGCTGATTCTGGGGCTGGGGGTCGTGGGGCTCTGTGCTGCCCTCCCGCGCGCGCAGGCCGCCGACCCGCCCCTCTGGACCGAGGGGACCCAGCCGGCGCCGGCCTACACCACTCCCTGGCCCGGCGTCGCCAAAGCGGACCTCGGGGCGGTGGTCAACATCAGCACGACCCAGATCGTGAAGAATCCCATGGCCGCCGAGGAGGGCGAGAATCCGCAGGACCCGTTCCAGCAGTTCTTCCACCAGTTCTTCGGGAATCTTCCGAAGACGTCGCAGGTCCACAGCCTCGGCTCGGGCTTCCTCCTCCGGGCGGACGGCTACATTGCCACCAACAACCACGTCGTGGCCAACGCCACGGACGTGCAGGTGAAGCTCGCGGACGGGCGGGAGTTTCCGGCCACCGTGGTGGGCCGCGACGAGCAGACCGACCTCGCGCTCGTGAAGATCGAAGCCACCGGCCTCCCCGTGCTCCGCCTCGGGGACTCCGACCAGCTGCACATCGGCGATCCCGTGATGGCCATCGGCAACCCCTTCGGGCTGCAGGGGACCGTCACCACCGGCATCGTCTCGGCCACCGGCCGGGTCATCGGCGAGGGCCCCTATGACAACTTCATCCAGACGGACGCCTCGATCAACCCCGGGAACTCCGGGGGGCCGCTGGTCAACGCGGCCGGGGAGGTGGTGGGGATCAACACGGCCATCGTCTCCCAGTCGGGGGGCTCGGTGGGCATCGGCTTCGCCATCCCCATCAATGAGGCCAAGACGATCCTCCCGCAGCTCCAGGCCACCGGCCACGTAACGCGCGGCTGGCTGGGGGTGGGCATCCAGACCGTGACCCCCGCGCTGGCCACGGCCCTGCACCTGCCGAAGGACGCGGGGGCGCTGGTGGCGGAGGTCCAGCCGAACTCCCCCGCCGCCCAGGCGGGGCTCCAGCCGGGGGACGTCATCGTCGAGTACGCGGGCCATGCCGTGGCGCAGAGCACGGACCTGCCACGCCTGGTCGCCGCCACCCCGATCGGACAGACCGCCCGCATCACGGTCCTGCGGGAGGGCCGGTCGCTGACGCTGACCGCCACGATTGCGGAGCGCCCGGGGGCCCCGGAGGAGGCCCAGGCGGCGCCGGCACACGAAGCGCTGGGGATCAGCGTGCAGCCCCTCACCCCGGCCCTGGCCCAGCAACTGGGCGTGCCGGACCGGGCGGGCCTCGTGGTGACCGATGTGAAGGACGGCGGGCCGGCCGCCGAGGCCGGCATCCAGGCCGGGGACGTCATCATCCAGGCCGACCGGCACTCGGCGGCCACGGTGGCCGACCTCCGGAAGGTTGTGGCGGAACACCCGGCAGGCCAGCCCCTGCTCCTCTTGATCCGGCGGAAGGACGCGAGCCTATTTATCGCCGTCCCCCTGGGGGGCGGCCCGCCGGGGTAGGGGGCCCGACGAGGGGGCCGGTCCGCCTTCGCTGACACGGAACGTGGACGGGGATCAATGTTCGCCGGGCGCCCGCCGACCTGGCCGCGTACGCCGCGGAGGGCCAGCTCGAAACATAGAGACCGTCCGATACGTATGGAAGGCAGAGGTGGAGCGAAGCGAGAGAAACGGGTCTTACGGCCAGAATGACACGGTCATGGAAAGGACACTGTGATGACACCTCCCGCCAAGCAACCAGCGGCAGCTCATGGAGACACGAGCCTCAGTGCCTACGGGCCGGCCCGCGCGACGATCGCCGGGACCCCGCTGAGCCCGGAGGAGCTCCGCCGGATCGACGCGTACTGGCAGGCCAGCCTCTACCTGTGCCTGGGGATGCTGTACCTCCGGGACAACCCCCTCCTCCGCGAGCCGCTCACGCTGGCGCACCTGAAGCCGCGGCTGCTGGGCCACTGGGGCTCGGATGCCGGCCAGGCCTTCACCTACATTCACTTCAACCGGCTCATCACCAAGTACGACCTGAACGCAATCTATATCTCCGGCCCCGGTCACGGGGCCCCGGCGGTCCTGGCCCAGGCCTACCTCGAGGGGACCTACGCCGAGATCTACCCCGACAAGAGCGAGGACCTGGCGGGGCTGCGGCGCTTCTTCAAGCAATTCTCCTTTCCCGGGGGCATCGGCAGCCACGCCACCCCGGAAACGCCCGGCAGCCTCCACGAGGGGGGCGAATTGGGGTACAGCCTCTCCCACGCCTTCGGGACGGTCTTCGACCACCCGGATCTGATCGCCCTGGTGATGGTGGGCGACGGCGAGGCCGAGACCGGCCCCCTGGCCACCAGCTGGCACAGCAACAAGTTCCTCAACCCGATCACCGATGGGGCGGTCCTGCCGGTCCTGCATCTCAACGGCTACAAGATCAACAACCCCACCCTCCTGGCCCGCATCAGCCACGCGGAGCTGGAGGCGCTGTTCACGGGGTACGGGTACACCCCCTACTTCGTGGAGGGGAGCGACCCGCCGAGCATGCACCAGGCCATGGCCGCCACCCTGGAGCACTGCGTCCTGGCGATCCGCCAGGTCCAGGACGAGGCGCGGCCGACCGGCACGGCTGGCCGGCCGCGCTGGCCGATGATCGTCCTGCGGAGCCCCAAGGGCTGGACGGCCCCCCGCGAGGTGGACGGCCACTACCTGGAAGGGTTCTGGCGGGCGCACCAGATCCCGCTCCCGGACGTCGCCACCAACCCGGCCCACCTGCACTTGCTGGAATCGTGGCTGCGCGGCTACCAGCCGGAGGCGCGCTTCGACCAGGACGGGCGGCTGATCCCCGAGCTGAAGGCCCTGGCCCCCACGGGGCCCCGGCGCATGAGCGCCAACCCCGTGGCCAACGGCGGCCTGCTGCGCCGGCCCCTGGACCTGCCGGACTTCCGGACGTTCGCCGTCGCGGTCAAGACCCCCGGCGGGACCCTGGCCGGGAACGTCCCCACCCTGGGCCTTTTCCTGCGGGACGTCATGCGATTGAACATGGACCGCTTCCGCCTCTTCGGGCCGGACGAGACCCAATCCAACAAGCTGGACGCCGTCTACGAGGTCGCCCCGAAGGTCTGGCTGGGGGAGGTCTTCCCGGAGGACGCCGACGGAGGCAATCTGGCCCCGCAGGGCCGGGTCATGGAGATGCTGAGCGAGCACACGGTGGAGGGGTGGCTGGAGGGCTACCTCCTGAGCGGCCGGCACGGCTTCATCAACAGCTACGAGCCGTTCATCCACGTCATCGACTCCATGGTCAACCAGCACGCCAAGTGGCTGGAGAAGTGCAACGAGCTGCCCTGGCGCGCCAAGGTGGCGTCGCTCAACCTGCTGATCACGGGGCTGGTCTGGCGGCAGGACCACAACGGCTTCACGCACCAGGATCCCGGCTTTCTGGATGTGGTCGTCAACAAGAGTCCGAGTGTCGTGCGCATCTACCTGCCGCCCGACGCCAACTGCCTGCTGTCCGTGGCGGACCACTGCCTGCGCAGCCTGAACTACGTCAACGTCATCGTGGCGGACAAGCAGGTGCACCTGCAGTACCTGGACCGGGAGGCGGCCGGGGCGCACTGCGCCAAGGGCGCCGGCATCTGGAGCTGGGCCAGCAACGACCAGGGGGCCGAGCCCGACGTGGTCATGGCGAGCTGCGGCGACGTCCCGACCATGGAGGCGCTGGCCGCCACGGCCCTGCTCCGCCAGCACCTGCCGGACATCACGGTGCGGTTCGTGAACGTCGTGGACCTGTTCAAGCTGGTGCCGCACACCGAGCATCCGCACGGGCTGACGGACCGCGAGTTCGGGGCCCTCTTCACCGCCACCAAGCCGGTGGTCTTCAACTTCCACTCGTACCCGTGGCTGATCCACCGGCTGACCTACCGGCGGCCCGGCCAGCACCACATCCACGTGCGCGGCTACAAGGAGAAGGGGAACATCAACACGCCCCTGGAGCTGGCCATCCGCAATCAGACCGACCGCTTCAGCCTGGCCATCGACGCCATCGACCGGATCCCCCGCTTTGCCGAGACGGGGTCCGGCGTCCGCGAGGCGCTGCTCGACCAGCAGATCGCGTGCCTGCACCACGCCTACGAGTTCGGCGTGGATCGACCGGAGCTCACCGGCTGGACGTGGCCCTTCTGACCCCATTCCGAGGATATCTCACCGCCAAGGCGCCAGGGGACAATTCGAATTTCGAAGTTCGAAACTGAAAGGGATAACCGTGGCGTCATGGCGGTTGAACGGTTCCTTCGGTCCGAGGCCAACCTGTCGTCTTCGCGAAGACGACAGGAATGACCAAGTGGCAATCGGCAACTGGCCGAGGTCGGAGGGGTCGGTGACGGAGTTCGACCGCCCGTCATGCGCGCCCACCACCATTGGTCATTGGGACCTTGGCCATCGGTCATTGGATCTGGAGGGCGAATGTCTTCGACCCTCTACTTTGTCCGCCACGGGGAGACGCAGGCCAGCCAGGCCGTCGGCTTTTGTGGGGATCTGAGTGCGGGATTCAGCACCGAAGGCTCGCCCCAGCGCGAGGTCGCGCAGATAAGGAGCCGACGATGATACCAGGACCTGAGGTCGTCCCCATCCACGGGGGAGCCCGCCAGCGCCGCTCGTGGTGGCGGGTGCTGCTCATTGGTTCTTTCTTCTACGCCGTCGGCGTGGTGGTGCTGGCCCTGACCTTGAACCCCAATCTGTTCCCCACCGTGGTCCTGCTGGGCAATTTCCTGGTGCCCGTCACCTACGTGGCCTTCTTCTACGACCATCGCCACCTCAGCCGGCTCAGCATGCCCACGACGGCCTTGAGCTTCTTCTACGGGGGCGTCCTGGGGGTCTTTGCGGCGGGGCTCCTGGAGCCGCTCTTCATCGCCCGGCTCACCGCCGTCACGGCCTTCCGGGTGGGGCTGATCGAGGAGTTCGCCAAGATCCTGGGGGTGCTGGTCATCGCCCGGCACCGGCGACACGACGCCGAGCTGGACGGGCTCATCCTGGGGGCGGCGGCGGGGATGGGGTTCGCGGCCCTCGAGAGCACCGGCTACGCCTTCACCGCCTTCCTCAAGAGTGGTGGGAGCCTGACGGTGACCGTCCTCGTGACCCTGCTGCGGGGGCTTTTCGCCCCTGTCGGCCACGGCACCTGGACGGCGATCCTGGCCAGCGTCCTCTTCCGGGAAAGTGCCGCCGGCCGCTTCCGGCTGAACGGCAAGGTGGCGGCCGCCTACCTGACCGTCGCCCTCCTGCACGGGCTGTGGGACGGCCTCCCCGGCGTCCTGGCCCCCCTCGTGGCCTCGTGGGGCGACGTGCTGATCGGGCAAACGCTGGTCGGAACTATCGGGCTCGTCATCCTCTGGCTCCGCTGGCGCGAGGCCATCCGGCTTCAGCTCCTGCGGGACGTCACGGCATGCTGAGGCGGCAGACGGCGCCCCCCGCCTCTCCGAGCGCCAGGCGGCGGGCCGCGAGGTCTGCCACGGTAGCTCGGATCCGGAACGAACGAGGGGCGGAGGCACGGATGCGACCGAGACCGCAATCGACAGACCATCTTGGGAGGTGACACCATGCGAAAGCGCGCCCAGGGGAAGGACAAAGGCACCCTGTACCGCCGGATCCTCTGGCCCACGGACTTCTCGCCCGGGGCAAAAGCGGCCCTGCCGCACCTCCGCACCCTCGCGGCCGCGAGCGGGGCCGAGGTGGTCCTGTTCCACGTCTTGCCCACGGCGGCAACATACATGATTCCTCCGGAGTCGGGCGTGGTCCTGGCGCGGCTCCAGCGGGAGGCTCGGGCGGCCGCCCGGACGCAGCTCCGCCGGCTGGAGCGCCAGTTGCAAACCCCCGCCATCCGGACCCACGCGCTCCTGGCCCTGGGGGCCCCGTTCCAGCAGATCGTGCGGGCGGCCGAACGCCTCCATTGCGACCTCATCGTCATGGCGACCCACGGCCGCACCGGTTGGGTCCACGCCCTGCTCGGCAGCGTAGCCGAGAACGTGGTCCGGCATGCGCCCTGCCCGGTCCTCACGGTGCACCCGCCACTGCGCGCCGCCCGGGTTGCGCGGAGACAGACGTCCGCCAGGCCGGCCGTTCGCCGGGCCACGAGTCGGGGGGCATCCCGGCGGCGGACGCACCGGACCGAGCCGGCCGAATGAAGATGTCCCCGCGAGGGCCGGCCGAGGCGGCCGGGCTCCTGTGTGGATCAGAACGGAAGGAGGAAGCATGAGTGACGGCGCCCGCGGCACACATCCCACATTCACTCTTTTGCCCTCGGACGTTCGAAGGATTCGATGCGCTCTGCGAGCTGGCCCTGGATCTGCGCTGGTCCTGGAGCCACCGCGCCGACGACGTGTGGCGGCAGCTCGACCCCGCCCTGTGGGACCTCACGCACAACCCCTGGGTTGTCCTCCAGACGGTCTCGCGCGAGCGGCTCCGGCGCGTGGCGGCGGCTCCCGAATTCCGCCGGATCCTCGATGACCTGGTGCAGGAGAGACGGCAGGCGGCGGAGGCGCCCGCCTGGTTCTCGCAGACCTACCCGGACGCGCCCCTGACCTCTGTCGCCTATTTCAGCATGGAGTTCATGCTGAGCGAGGCGCTGCCCATTTATTCGGGCGGCCTGGGCAATGTGGCCGGGGATCAGCTCAAGGCGGCCAGCGATCTGGGCGTGCCCGTGGTCGGGGTGGGACTTCTCTACCAGCAGGGCTATTTTCGCCAGATGATCGACGGCGAGGGGGAGCAGCAGGCGCTCTTTCCGTACAACGATCCCGGCCAATTGCCGATCACCCCGGTGCGCCAGCCGACCGGGGAGTGGCTGCGGCTGGAGATCGCCCTCCCGGGGTATTCGGTGTGGCTTCGCGCCTGGCAGGTCCAGGTGGGGCGGGTGAAACTGTACCTGCTGGACACCAATGACGCGGCCAACTTCCCCGCGCATCGCGGTATCACCAGCGAGCTGTACGGCGGCGGGCTGGAGCTGCGGCTCAAGCAGGAGCTCCTCCTGGGGATCGGTGGCTGGCGGCTGCTGGGGGCTCTCGGCATCCGGCCCGAAGTCTGCCACCTGAATGAGGGGCACGCGGCCTTCGCAATCCTGGAGCGGGCCCGCAGCTTCAAGGACGAGACGGGGCAGCCGTTCGGGGTCGCCCTGGCCGCCACCCGGGCGGGGAACCTCTTCACCACGCACACCCCGGTGGCCGCCGGCTTCGACCGGTTCCCGGCGGCCCTGATCGCCCAGTACCTCGGGCGGTACGCCGAGACGCGGCTGGGCATCCCGCTTCGCGACCTCCTGGCCCTGGGCCGCCGGAATCCGGAGGACCCGTCGGAGGACTTCAACATGGCCTACCTGGCCATCCGCGGGAGCGGGGCGATCAACGGCGTGAGCCGCTTGCACGGCCGGGTGAGCCGGCGGATCTTCGCGGATCTGTTCCCGCGCTGGCCGGAGGCCGAAATCCCGGTCGGCCACGTGACGAACGGCGTCCACATGCCGAGCTGGGACTCGGCGGCGGCGGATGACCTGTGGGCGGCGGCCTGCGGGCAGGATCGCTGGCTGGGAGCGACGGAGTGCCTGGAGGCGGATATTCGCCGCCTCTCCGACGCCCGCCTCTGGCAGCTCCGCACCGAGGCCCGCCGGGCGCTCATCGGGTATGCCCGCGACCGGCTGGCCAGGCAGCTGGCCGCCTCCGGCGCACCGGTCGAGGCGGTCGAGGCGGCCGGGCGTCTGCTCGATCCCGACGCCCTCACGCTAGGCTTCGCACGCCGTTTCGCCACCTACAAGCGGCCGAACCTGCTGCTGCACGACCCGGAGCGGCTGGTGCGCCTGTTGAACAATCCCCGGCGCCCGGTGCAGCTCCTCATCGCGGGCAAGGCCCACCCGGCGGACCGGCCGGGGCAGGCCCTCATCCGGGAGTGGATCCAGTTCATCCGCCGGCCGGAGGTGCGGCCGCACGCCCTCTTCCTGAGCGACTACGACATGCTCGTGGCGGAGCAGTTGGTGCAGGGAGTGGATCTCTGGATCAACACGCCCCGGCGGCCCTGGGAGGCCAGCGGCACGAGCGGCATGAAGGTGCTCGTGAACGGCGGCCTCAACCTGTCGGAGCTGGACGGCTGGTGGGTGGAAGCCTACGCGCCGGAGGTGGGGTGGGCGCTGGGCGACGGCCGGGAGCACGGCGACGATCCGGCCTGGGATGCCGCCGAGGCCGATGAGCTGTACGGCCGGCTCGAACGGGAGGTGATTCCCGCCTTCTACACCCGTGACGAGCGCGGCATTCCCACCGCCTGGGTCGCGCGAATCCGGGAGAGCATGGCCCGGCTGACCCCGCGCTTTTCCTCCAACCGGACGGTGCGCGAGTACACCGAACGCCACTACCTTCCCGCTGCCGCGGCCTACCGGGCGCGCGCCGCGGAGAAAGGAGAGGCCGCCAGGCAGGTGGTTCAATGGCAGCAGGCGCTGCAAGCGCAATGGGCCGCCCTCCGCTTCGGCGACGTGACGGTGGAGACCGCCGGCGGGCAGCACGTATTTGCGGCGCAGGTTCATCTCGGCGACCTCGATCCGAAGGCCGTGCGGGTCGAGCTGTATGCCGAGGGAGAAGGTGACGGCGATCCGTTCCGGCAGGAGATGTCGCGCGCCGGGCGACTCCCCGGGGCTGCAGGCGGGTTTCTGTATCGCGCATCGGCGCCGGCGACCCGCCCGGCGACGGACTACACCCCGCGCATGATCCCCAGCTGCGCCGGCGTGGCGGTTCCCCTGGAGGCTGCGGCCATCCTATGGCAGCGCTGACGCGGCCGCCGTCTGCCAGGCTCTCGACGCAGCGCGAGAACCGGGGCATCTCACGGCGAAGTCCGCCACGACGACCCGCAGCTCCCTCAACCCTAACTCGGCGGAATCCGCTCGAACATGTGGGCCAGCTCGCGGCGGAGCTGCCGGAGTAATCCGGGAGGCGGCGGGGAGCAGCCGTACGGAAACACGCGAACGGTGAACCCACACGTGCGGCACCGCGCATAGGTGTAGGTCCCGGGGACCGCCGCCGGTGGCCGGTCGAGTTCCTCCATGCTGGTGAGACAGCACCGGCTGGGCCGGGGCGGCGAGATGATGTAGGCGGGATAGCCATTCGCCGGCGGCTTATGATCCGTGTACTCCACAACCGTGGACGGCGCGATCCGCGGGCGCCGGCCTCTCGGCTGCCTGCGCCGCGGATTCGAGCGGCGGTTCTGATGCATGCGATCCCCCTTACTCTAGACCCAGCTCCGCTTCGAGGGGCCACCGGGCCTGTGGCACAACCTGATCTGTCACCTGCGGCGGCCTAGCGGTTCCGGCCGGCCTTCCGGGAGGCTGCTCGAACCACGGGCAGGCTGGGAAGCGTTCAGTCGTACAGTAGGTTCGATACTCACCCACCGTGGGGAGCATCAGCAGGCGGGGGGCACGGCATATGTGGAGGATGCGGTCCGAGCCCGGCACCGGGCTCGCATGGAGGAACGGGCACCGCGCGCGCCCGTCCTGCGGAGCTTCCCGTCTCATACGCTCCAGGGCTTGCACGTTAGACATCGACTTGAATCCTTTCCCCCTTCCCTCCGCCGAGAGACACCTTCCGGGGCGGGTGGGAGCGCGTCACAGCGCGACCTGGAAAGGCCGTCTCACTTGCCTGGCCACGCAGCCCGCCAGTGAGGCATACCTGGCGGGACTCGTCAGCAGTACAACTGAGGGGGATCGTTCGTGGGCGAAAGCGTGGACCGTGACGTCCGGGCTACATGGCTGCGCGGAAGGACCGCGCAAGGCCGAATGTCATGGGGGGCCGGCGCGAGGCAGATCACACGAAAGGCTGGGATGATAGCAGGCGTGAGGGCTTCCGAGTCTGCTGGATGCCAGGGGGAGCCCGGAATCTGTAGGCTGTGCCGGGCGTCGGCATCCGCCTCGCTCGCAGCCCACTGCTGGGCTATGGGGTTTCCCAGGATGCGATTGCGCAGGTCCGAGCCATCGACGTTGAGAACATTGAAGAGGATATAGGCGGCGACCAGCGCCAGGCCGGCAAATACCAACCCCCACCAGCCCCAGGACCGTCTCCCCATCCGCCTCGACATCCCCGCATCCCTTCGATCGATGCTCCCTGCATCAAGGCAATTTAGGCACAGCGCGAAATCTGCCACGGGCCCCTTCCGGGTCTGATCCGGCTGCTGAGCTCGGACCGGAGGAGCCGCACCCCTCCGGGCGTCGGGTGCGCCTCCTGCGGGGCCCCTCTTTCTTACCAGTACGCGCGCAGGCCCCCTGCCGTTTCGCGGCGGCGCCCGGGATTTGCCCCTGGGAACATAAAGAGCGCGCAAACCTGAGCGCGCCAGCGGCGGACGATCGCGGAGGGCGCCGAGGCACCGGGCGGATACGGGCGTCCCGCGCCGGTGGGCGGGGGAACGCGGTTATCCAGATGCCATGTCCCTTGAATCCCCGGAGTTGCCAACCTCTCGCGCCGCGAGGCGACCAAGCGGCCCGGGACGCCCGGCAGGATGTTCGCTCTCTTATCAATGCAGCCGATCCCCCTCACGGTGCCGCGGACAGGAATCGGTTGGTGAAGACCTCGGCCGCCGGGACGAGTCGCTTGGTGAGGCCGGCTTCGAACATCCAGCGGGTGAGGCCTTCCCACGCGGAGGGCCGGTTGAAGCCGAAACGGTGAACCCCGGCGGTCAGGAGCGGCATCTCCAGCCGCAGGCTCTCGAGCTGGAGGCTGCGATCGAGGGTGGGATGCCCTCCCACCAGGATGTCGATGGCCGCGGCCGGATTTTTCAGGGTCCACTCGGCCCCCTCCGTTGCGGCAACCAGGAACCGCCGGAGCAATTCCGGGTTCTCCCGGATGACCTGCTCCGAGCTGATGATGACAAGCTCCGGGTGATCCGGGATGCCGATGTCCTCCAGGTGCCAGGCGTGCACGGGGTGCCCCTCCCGCTCCAGGATCAATTTCTCGTAGACCCAGTAACCGCCGATGAGGGCGTCAACCCGGCCCTGCGCCAGGGAGTCCACGAGGTCGTACCCAACGTTCACCAGCTGCACCGAGGCGGGGTCCACGCCGTAGCGCTTGAAGATGGTCCGGAGGTAGGCCAGGGCGCTGGCCGTGCCGTTGTACCCCACGCGCTTGCCGGCCAGCTTCTCCAGGGTATCGATGCCCGATGTCCGGAGTGTCATCACAGAGTCCAGGGGGTGCTGGACCACTGAGGCGATGGCCACCACCGGCCGCCCCTGATCACGAGCGAGGACGACATCGGTGGAGTAGCTGATGGCCAGCGGATATCTCCCTGCCGCGACGAGGTCGATGGGATCTTCCGGGTGTTTCGGCACATCCAAGTTGACCGCAAGTCCTTGCCTGGCGAAATACCCCTGCGCCTGGGCCACGAACAGATAGGCCTGCGAATGGTTGGGGGTCCAGTCCAGCATGAATGGCACGACTTCGGCGCCGAGGGCCGGGGCCGGGCCGACCCCGACGGCCAGGACTGCGAGGACCCACAGGAACCACTTCCTCTCGGCTGAAAGACTCCTCATGGCATGCCTCTCTTCTCCGCCGGTGAAGCGAATATGCGCCCCCGCACGGCCGCGCGAGGAGCGGACTCCGGGCCGCGCCGCATTTTGCCTGGAGCGGAATGCTACCAGAATAGGATGAGGAGTGCCAGTCTCCGCGCCGGCGCGGAATCCTGGGGGATCCGACCGGCGGGATACGACGGCCTGATGGTCTATTCGGTCCGGTCTGTCTCGGCGAGCTCCAATCCAATTTCTGCCGGGTCCCGCTGCTCGATTTCCACGAGCCGCCTTAAAACCCTCGAGGTGGCCTCTTCCACGACGGCCTCCGGAGCAGCCCGCCTTAGCTCAGCCAGCTTCGCCCAGATATCGTCCTCATCCCGGGGCTCCAGGAGTCGGATGCGCGACGTCCAGTCTGGAGCCACCGTAATTTCGTACGGAAGACCCCCCTGCGCGGCTTCTACTCGCAGGGAGTCCAACTCGAATTGAAAGACGATGGAAGTTCGGTCTTCGACCCACCTGTACGGATGATCTTCTGGTCCGATCCACCCGGCGACGTGGGCCCAGGCTTGCTCCTCATTCATCCCGGCATCGAGGATCTTAATTGAGATCGTTTGTTCACTCCCGCCTACCGGGACGGTCGACTTATTCCTCTTTCCCGCTGCCATCGAGCCCTCCTCTCCCTCCTGCCGGCTTCGGCCTCCCCCGCTCGCTCTGTCAAGGCTTCGCCTCTCCAGGAAGCTCCCGGTCCCGAGCGGCCCGAAACCACGCTCCTGCCTTCGAGCTGCCTCACCGGCCCCCCTTGGCGAAGAACGCTGGTCATGGGGCCATAGGAAATCTCCAGCATCGTCAGACGGTTTCGCTGCAGCCTGCGCTTCCCAGCGCTGGATTGGTTGCGGGAGCTGGATTCGAACTAGCGATCTTTTGTCGACGTTCCCTTCGCAAGGCGCCTGCCGCTGACGGGTTCATGAACTACGCCGGCGCACCTCGCAGTCGGCCGGGAACGAGCTGACCGCCGAGGCGACGTAGCGCATCTCTTCTTCCGTCAGCTCTGGGTAGAGCGGCAGCGACAGCACCTCTTGGCAGGCCCGCTCCGCCTGCGGGAAGTCTCCCGCCGTGTAGCCCAGGTGGCGGTAGGCCTTCTGGAAATGAACGGGCATGGGGTAATGGATGCTGGTCCCGATCCCACTGTCCTGAAGGTGCTTCTGGAGGGCGTCACGCCGGGCCGACCGGACCACGTACAGGTGGTAGCTGTGCCGGGCGGGCGGTCTCTCCGCGGGCGGCGCCACCGGCGCCTGGGCCAAAATCTCATCATAGAGCCGGGCCTGTTGGCGGCGAGTGGCAACCCACTCCTCCAGATGCTTCAGCTTGGCTCGCAAGATGGCCGCGTGGATTTCATCCAGGCGGCTGTTGAACCCCTCGATGCAATTCTGATACTTCGCCTCCTCCCCGTAGTTACGGAGCATGCGCACCCGCTCGGCCACCTCGCCATCGTCCGTCACCACCATGCCGGCGTCCCCGTAAGCACCGAGGTTTTTGGTGGGGTAAAAGCTGAAGCATCCTGCGTCACCCAGGCAGCCGGCTTTCCGGCCGGCGTACTCGGCGCCGTGGGCCTGGGCGGCATCCTCGATCACCTTCAGGCCGTACTCCCGCGACACCTCGAGGATGGGGCGCATGTCGGCTGGAAGGCCGTACAGGTGGACGGCGATGACCGCCCTGGTGCGAAACGGCGGTCGCTGTGCTTTCAGGTAGGCCCGGAGCTTCTCGGGGTCCAGCGTGAACGTGTCGGGATCGATGTCGACGAAGACGGGCCGGGCGTTGGCGGCGACGATAGCACAGACCGTGGGAACCGCCGTGTTGGGGGCGGTGATGACCGCGTCCCCCGCCCGGACCCCACAGGCGCGCAGCGCCAGGTGCAGCGCGTCGGTCCCCGAGGCCACTCCCACACCCTCGCGGACCCCGCAGGATGCGGCGAACTCCCGCTCGAATCCGGCCACCTCGTCGCCCAGGACGTACCAGCCGCTGGCCAGCGTCCGCGCGACCGCGAGGTGGATCTCGTCGCGAATCTGGCGATATTGCCGGGTGAGGTCCAGAAAAGGTACCTGCATCGCCATCGGGCGCGATCCTTCGCGGAGCAAGAGGACCCCTGGTCACCAATAGTGCGCCTTGTGTCGCCGGTAATAGGCCACGGTCTGCCGGATGCCGTCCTCCAGGGAGGTCGTCGGCCGCCAGCCCACCACCCGGCCGATCTTCCGGATGTCGGAGCAGAAGTCGCCGGGCTCTTGGGCCGCGCGCTCCGGCGAGAACGGCGCGAACTCCCAGCGGCCGCTGCCAGCCACGCGGACCACTGTCTCCGCCAGCTCCCGAAAGTTGGAGGCGCGGTTGTTGCCCACATTGAAGACCTGTCCGTAGGCAGCCTCGGTCGCCGCGCAACGCAGCATGGCGTCCACCGCATCCTGCACGTAGATGAAGTCGCGCAGGAGCGAGCCGTCGCCAAACACCGGAATCGTTTGGCCGTCCACGGCCAGCCGGATGAACCAGTTGGCCACCCCGAAACGGCTGTGCTTCATCTGGGCGCGCTCCCCATAAATGTTGGTCAGGCGGAGCGTCACCGACGGCACGCCGTGGTTGTCGTGGTAGATCTGGAAGAGCTGCTGGGCCGTGAGGCTGGAGAGCTCGTAGATCCCTCGCGGGTGCAGCGGCTGATCCTCCCCCACTGGCAGCATGGCTGCGGGCCCGTATTCTCCGCGAGTGCCGCTGTATACCAGCCGGGCCCCCGCGTTGGCACGCCGGCACGTCTCCAGCAGGATCGCCGAGCCTTTGATGTTGATATCGATGTCGGGGAAAGGGTTGGTCAGGCTGAGGACGTGGTCGTTCTGGCCCGCGAGGTGAAAGATATAATCCTTGCCGCGGACGAGGTGCTTCAAGCTGCCCTCGTCCCGCACGTCGCTGAAGTTGATCGTCACCCGGTCCTGGATAGGCGCGATGTTGAACAGGTTGCCGCCGTGGTCGTCGAGCATGGCGTCGAGCAGCGTCACCCGGGCGCCTAACTCCACGAGCCTGATGGCAAGGTTGCTGCCCAGGAAGCCCAAGCCACCTGTGATCAGGACCTGCTTGCCGCGGAAGCAATCGAGGCCGTTCAGCTCAGGCATGGCCCGCCTGCAACTCATCGGCCGGGGCCGCGACCGCGACCGTCACAGGAGCATCCGTGAAGGGATACGGGGGTGTCTCCACGACCTCTCGGACGACAAACTGCGGGGTCTGGTTTTCGGTCAGGTACAGCCGGCCGAGATATTCCCCCAGTAACCCCAGCATCACCAATTGGACGCCCGAGAACAGCAAGATGGCGACCAGCACGGAGGCCCATCCGACGGGCACGTCCGGACGCGTGAGCCTCTCGATAACCACCTGCACGGCCAGCAGCAGGCCGAGCACGCTCCAGGCCAGGCCCAGCAGGGTGCTTATCCTAAGCGGCATGACCGAGAAGTTCACGAACATGTTGAGCCACAGCCGCAGCAGCTTGCGCGACGTGTAGTTGGACCGGCCCTCCCTCCGTGGCTGGTGCTGGACCTGGATCGTGCCGATGTTCCGGGTGCAGCGCAGGGCGATGCCGTCGATGTAGGGATACGGCCCGCGGTACTTGAGGATCTCGCCCACGATGAAGCGGCTGAGGCACTTGAAGCTCGACAGATAGAGATCCGAGGGCTTTCCCAGCAAAACGGTGGCCATGCGGTCGTTCAACCGGCTGCCCAGGTTCCGGGCCCAGTGGTGGTGCTTGCGGGGGGAACGGGTGTAGACGATGTCGTACCCGTGCGCGCAGGCGTGGTCGATCATGCGAGGCACTTCCTCCGGAGGGTTCTGGAAGTCGTCATCCATGATCACCACGTAGTCGCCGCGCGCCTGGTGGAGCCCCGCCATCACGGCGTTGTGCTCCCCGAAGTTCCTGGCGAGCCTCACGTAGGTGACCGTCCCCGCGTAGCCGGCGCTCAGGGCGCGGCATGCCGCGTCGCTCTCGTCGACGCTGCCGTCGTTGACGAGCACGATCTGCAGCCCGTCCCCCCGCAGAGCGGCGACGAGCCGCGCCACCAGCGGGCCGATGGTCCCGGCGCTGTTGTAGACCGGAATGACGATTGAGATCCGCATGCTCGAACCTCTTCTGCGGTCCTCCCGGCAGGGGGTGCCGCTGTCCCGCCGGTCATTCCGATGGGGCGGGAACCACGCCTCCCATCGGCCGGAGGTCATAGAGCTGCGAGTTGTTCTCCCTGGCGCCGAAGCCGCGGCCGAACGGCCTGCCGGGCGCAGTCGGGTCCGGGGGGAGGGCCGCCCGGTTGGGGGCGCCGGCGTCGACCACCGGAGGGCTCGAGCGCCACAGCGACGGATCCACGAGCGTGCCGTTTGCACGGACCCACTCCACAACGGGTCTTGCCAGCGCCCCGGCGGCCGGCCGTTGACCGAAACGGGAGACGTTGGGCACCATCACGAACCGGACTTGCCTGTCCTCGACCATCCGGGCCAGCCGTTCCGGGGTGAGAATCGGGTCCGTCCCCATGAAGCCGCCCATCGCCATGACCGCCTGGCCGGTCTGGGTGATGATCGGCGCCGCCAGCTGGGCATTCACGGCCGCCAGCAGGTAGCGCTCGCCGTGGCGGTTGGCCTCCAGGAAGCCCACCAGTTTCCGGGTGGTCGCGAGCGCCCCGAATCCATTCCGAGGAGCCATGCCGAAAGTGTCGCCCCCCGCCGCCGGCGGGGACAGGTCGGCCGACAGGCGCATGGCACTGGCCGGGGCGAGCGCGCTGGTCATCGCCCACGCCGCGGGGGTGATGAAGAGTGCCGCCAGTCCCATCCCCAGCGCGCCGGCAGCGAGGTCGCGTGCCGGCCGGCCCAGCGATCCGCGGAGAGGTGGGGCGAGCAGTCCCGCCACAGCCACCAGGGTTCCGACGACGAGCGCAAGGTAGAGCCAGGTCCGCCAGTCGCCCGAATGGCCTCTCGCGGCGCTCAAGACGGCCGCCAGGCGACTGCGCGATGCGTCGAGTTTCCAGCCCAGCGCGTCGGATTCAATGTAGGCCTCCCACGCAGCCGTCAGGAGCAGCGCGGCGGGAAGCACGAGGGCGCGCCAGCCCCTCCGGAGGTACCAGGCCCACAGGCTCGCCACGCCGATGCCGGCGAGCGCCGCGAGCGGCGGCGCCATGGTGGCCAGATAGTAGGCGCGAAAGATCCCGCCGGCGCAGCTATAGACGATGCCGTACGTGAGAAGCCAGCCCACCCACAGGAGCAGGTCCGCGTGTTCCTGGGCGAGCGGCCGGCGCCAGCCCACCCGGAGGGCGGCAATCCCCGCCCCGATCATCGCCAGCGGAAAGAGCCATCCCACCTGACCGGCCAGATGGCGGTCGGCGAGCCGGAGCGGCCCCGCGGGGACGCGATCTCCGAAACCCGGCCCCCCACGGCGGGGTCCTGGCCCCGCCGGAGACCCGGCACCGACACCTGGTCGGGTTCCGGCCGTTGCTGCCGGCGCGCCTCCCGGAGCGACTCCGGCGGCCCGGAGCGCTCTCCAGCGGGGGACGAATCGCTCGATGCCGTTATGGTCCACCGCCAGCTCGAGCATCGAGTTCGTCTTGCTGCTCCCGGCGAACGGTCGCCGGTCCGGCGGGGTCATGTCGTAGGGAAGCACCCACGACAAGGAGGCCACCGCCACGACAACAGCGGCCAGGGACAGGTCCATGAACCGGCGCCGCCCTCCTCCCGGCGCGCCCAGGAAGTACACGAGGGCGAACGTCGGCAGGACGACGAAGGCAGCCAGCATCTTGACGTTGAATCCGATACCGACCAGGGCCATGGACAAGAGCAGAAGGCCGCGGCTCCCGTCCTCGACCGCCCGCATCAGGGCCCAGGCCGCCAGCAGGAGGACCAGAACGAGGCAGCTATCGGTGTTGTTGGAGCGGTCGATTACGACGCTCACCGGCGTGATGGCAAGGCAGAGGGCCGCGAGCCGGGCGGCGGAGGCCCCAAACCGGCGCCGGACCAGGTGGTAGACCAGCCACACCGCGGCCACGCCCTCCACGACCTGAGGCAGGAGTACGCTGAGCCCGTGGAAGCCGAAGAGTTTGGCGCTGGCAACCTGAACCCACAACGCCCCTGGGGGTTTGTCCACCGACACGAACCCGGCCGGATCGAAGGAGTTGTACAGGAAGTTGTGCCAGCTGCCCGTCATGCTCCGGACGCCAGCGGCATAATAGGCGAGACCATATCCGTTCTGCTCCAGCCGCCATAGCCGGAGTGCGGCGGCCAGCAGAACGATCCCCCCCAGCACGAGCCGGTCCCCGAATCGCCGCCACGACGATGCGAGCACCCGGCCGACCTCCTGCTGTCCATTACTGGCCCCAGGCCTCGTTCCCATGCCCCGCCCTCGGGCGATCTACGTCTTGACGTTGATCCCTGTTGGCCGGCACATGCCCTTGCCGCAGTCCACTCTCTCCTGCTGACCGCGCCGCGATCTGGGCTGGGGGCGTCTTACCCGCTTGGCCGGATTGGCTTCAAGACAACGGTGGATGCGTTCCCGAAGCGTATTCCCTGGACAGTCTGCGCGCCTCCGTCGGCAGCCCTGCCGGCCGCCCACCCGAGGCCCACACGCGTACGAGGGGCTGTCGGATAGATCCCACCCGTCCTCGGCCGGCCAGGCTCACCATCCGAGGGGCTCCCCGGCCCCCGACGCCCCGAGTTCATTGAAGGGCGCCGGGAGCAGGGGGCAGTTTCCGCACGAATCCCCAGCGGCTTCCCAGGCCGCGCTACTGCGATGGAGGCGGCGGGGTTCCCGGCGGCGGCACCGAGTAGCCCGTGGGCGGTGGGGGTGGCGTCCCAGGAGGCGGCACGGAATAACCCGGAGGCGGTGGGGGTGGCGTCATCCCTGGAGACGGCGCCGAATAGCCCGGCGGTGGTGGGGGAAGCGGCGCCGGGGTCGGATAGTAGCGCGGCTGAGTCCGTACCACTCCGGGGACCTGATTTCCCTTGGCATACATGCACTGCTCGTAGGCCATGTCGTAGCGGCGCTGCGCCTCCGCGGCGTTCATCTGATCGGCATTGGCGCCGACGGCTGAGCCGCCCAGCAGGCCCGTGGCGGCCCCGATCGCCGCCCCTGTGCCCGCATGGCCGGCGAGTGCGCCGAGTCCCGCGCCGAGCCCCGCGCCCACGGCGGTGCCCACGACGGCACCGACCGCGGTGTTCTGCGCCGCAGTCGGGCCGCCAGGTGCCCCCACTTGCTGGGCTGCCCACTGGCGACAGGAGGCATCCTCGGCCTGGAACTGCTCGAAGGACTTCCCTTGGGCGGGCAGCGCCATCACGCTTGGACCCGTCGGCATCGTGGCGCAGCCGCCGATGGCCACCGCGATGCCCCCAAATAGCACGACCCAGTGTCTTCGCATCGTCCGCATCACGCAGTCTCCTTTATCGCTACCGTGCCGGCGGGGCGGTTGGCGGGACGACCTGCATCCAGCCGCCCGGACATTGCTGGACGTACGGGTAGTACCCTTGCGGGTTCTGGCAGTAATACCAATACACCGGCGCCTGCGGCGGCGGCGCCGGCTGCTCATAAACAGGAGGTTGCTGGACAACCACGGGAGGCGACGGATAGGTGTAATACGGGGGGGCCCAGTACGGGCCGGGGCCCCAGTACCCGGGGCCCACCCAGAGGGGGACATCGAAGTTAAAGAAGACTCGCCCGCGCGCCTCGCTGGGAACGGGACTGGCAAGCAGAAAGACCAACGCCACGACAATCAATGCGCCGCAGACAAGCATCTTCCGCATCTCAGCACCTCCATGCACGTTTCCCGGACTCGACTCCCACTCTCCGAGGCCTGGCCCGCCGGCAAGGCGCCCTCAGGCCCCACCATACCTGAAATAGATTCCTGTTTCCCCGACGTCTTGAATCGGGTATAGATAGTCTTGCAACGGGTGCTTTCGATTTCGCCCTCTCATTTGGCGGCATACTGATGTCTATAGCATGTTACGGCCGGGCGCACCACAATGTTTCATCGTGCACCGAATCCCTGTCGCCTCATAGGGCTGGCCTGGAAGTGGCATCCCCGTTGCGAGGGCCCCGTCGGGCCCGGCTTGCCCTCACGGCCCTGGTAAAAGGAGATTATTCCAGTAGTCGTTAAATTATTGAAACAATTGCTGCCCGCGGCCGGTAGGTCCTATTATGTACGGCAATTAGGCGGCTGATAATTCCCTTCTTCGGCGTTTCGATACCTGGAAGATGGAGTTCGATTGCGCGGGGTCTCCCTTAAGACCCCCGGTGGTTACCCGGCCTCGGGGCTATTATTTGTCCACAACCCGGAGGATTGCACTCGGCTGTGGCTCCATCGGAGGAGCTTCTCCGGGGATGTCTGTGTTCTGGCGGAGAGGATGAGGGGGTTGGTCTGAAAATCGTGGCCGCACACAATGGGGCGGAGAGCGAATAATGCGACGAGTGCTTAAGGTCCTGATCCTGGGAGTGCTTGGCCTGGCCGTGCTCGCCGGGGGCGCCTTGTGGTGGGAGCGGGACGCACGGGAGCCCCGGGTGACCTTCCGCACGGTCCCGCTCACCCGCGGGGACCTGGTTGCCGCGATCAATGCCACGGGGACGGTCGAGCCGGAGGAGGTCGTGGACATCGGGGCCCAGGTCTCCGGGTTTATCCAGTCCTTCGGCACGGACAAGAACGGGAAACCGATCGACTACGGATCGGTCGTCGGGGTCGGGACGATGCTGGCCAAAATTGACCCCACCCTCTATGCGGCCACTGTCGAGGCGGACAAGGCCCAACTGCAGCAGGCGCAGGCCAACCTGGCGAGCGCCATCGCCAACGTCCCCCAGATGAAGGCAAAGCTGGCGGAGGCCGCGGCAGACTGGGCACGTGCGCAGAAGCTCGGGCCGTCGGAGGCGCTGGCCCCGACTACCTTCGATCAGTATAAGGCCACTTACGAGGTGGCGCTGGCGAACGTGCCGATGGCCGAGGCCGCCGTCGACCAGGCCCGGGCGACCGTGGTGCAAGACCAGGCGGTCCTGGCCAAGGACCAGAAGACCCTTGACTATTGCACGATCACCTCCCCCGTCGAGGGAGTGATTGTCGACCGACGCGTGAATGTCGGGCAGACGGTGGTCTCCAGCATGAGCACACCCAGCCTGTTCCTCATCGCCAAGGACCTCAAGCGCATCCAGGTCTGGGCCTCGGTCAACGAGGCGGACGTGGGCCGCATCCACTCCGGGCAGCCCGTGGCCTTCACGGTCGATGCGTTCCCGGATCGGGTGTTCCACGGCCGGGTGGGCAAGATCCGCCTCAACGCCACCATGACCCAGAACGTCGTGACCTATACCGTGGAGGTGAACACCGACAACAGCGACGGGACGCTGCTCCCCTACCTGACGGCCAACGCACGCTTCGAGGCCGGCCGCCGGCAGAATGTGCTCCAGGTGCCCAATGGCGCCCTGCACTGGACGCCCGCTCCGGGTCAGATCGCCCCCGAGCTGCGGCACCGGGGCGGGGGGCCAACGGGGGCCGGTCGCGGGGAAAGCGGGAGCCCCCCGGCCGGGCACGGGACCGTCTGGGTGGAGCAGGGCCCCTTCGTCCGGCCGATTGAGGTGACCACGGGCCTGACGGACGGGGTGCAGACCGAAGTGAGCAGCCCCGAGCTCGCCGAGGGCCAGCAGGTCGTCGTCGGGGAGATGACCGCAGGGCTGGCGGGCAGCCCGGCCGCGACGGGCAGCGGGGCCAGCCCCTTTCTTCCGCAGATCCGATTCGGGCGGCGGGGACCTCAGGGTGGCCCGGGCGGTGGGCCGGGAGGACAGACCGGCACCGCACCCGGTGCGGCCGGTCCCGGGGGTCCGGGCGGCCCCCCACCCGGGCCCCGCTGACCCCCATGGCGCTGATCACGTTGCGGGACATCTACAAGACGTACTACCTCGGGGAAGTGGACGTCCCGGTGCTGAAGGGCGTTTCGCTCGAGATCAATCCGGGTGAGCTGGTGGCGCTGATGGGCGCCAGCGGTTCGGGGAAGAGTACGTTGATGAACATCCTCGGCTGCCTCGACCATCCCACGGCCGGGGAATATTGGTTCGACGGCAGCGAGATCTCCCGTCTGAGTGCGAAGCAGCGGGCCCGGCTGCGCAACCGGCGGATCGGCTTCGTGTTCCAGACCTTCAACCTCTTGCCGCGCACGAGTGCGCTGGAGAACGTGCTGATGCCGCTGACCTATGCCAAGGAGGCCTTGAGCGAGGCGGAGATGCGGAGACGAGCAGCCGCGCTCCTGGACAAGGTGGGCCTGGCGGACCGGGGCCACCACCACCCCTCCCAGCTCTCCGGGGGGCAGCAGCAGCGCGTGGCGATCGCCCGATCTCTGATCAGTTCCCCGCAGCTTCTGCTGGCCGATGAGCCGACCGGCAACCTGGACTCGCGCACCAGCGAGGAAATCCTCCAGATGTTCCAGCACCTCAACCAGGCCGAGGGCATCACCATCGTCCTGGTGACCCACGATCCAGGGGTCGCCAGCCATGCGCACCGGACCATCCACATCAAGGATGGCCGGCTGGATGGGGGGGGGCGCCTCCGGCGCCCGGCCCGGCGGCATGAGAGCCCTGCGCACGGCGAAGACGGCCCTGCGGGCGATCCGTCGCAACGTCCTGCGCGCGGCGCTCACCATGCTCGGCATCGTCATCGGCGTGGCCGCCGTGATTGCCATGATGGAGATCGGCAACGGCTCTTCGCTCGCCATCCAGCACACCATTGCCAGCATGGGGGCGAATAACCTCCTGGTCATGCCGGGGACGGCGGCCAGCGGCGGGGTGACGTTCGGGGTCGGCTCCGTCATGACGCTGACCCCCGAGGACGCCGACGCCATCCTCCGGGAAGCGCCGGCGGTGGCCAGCGTGGCCCCGGTTGTCCGGGCCCGCACCCAGCTTATCTATGGTAACCAGAACTGGGTGCCGATGTACATCTACGGGACCACGCCGGCGTTCCTGGTGGTGCGCGACTGGACCGACCTGGCCGAGGGCCAGGCGTTCACGGACCGGGACGTCCGCAGCGCCAACACCGTGTGCCTGTTGGGCCGGACCGTCGTGCGGCAGCTGTTCGGGGACGCGTCTCCCATCGGGAAGGAGATCCGGGTCCAGAACGTCAACGTCAAGGTCATCGGGGTCCTGCAGCAGAAAGGCGCGAACATGATGGGGATCGATCAGGACGACATCCTCCTGACACCCTGGACGACGATCAAGTTCCGTGTGACCGGCTCCAACCTGACGGCGGTCAACCAGAGCAGCGCAACGACCTCCAGCACCACGACCGCCCTGCCCAGCGATCTCTACCCGACCACGAGCGCGCCGGTGGCCCTCTATTCGACCCCCTCCACCACCCAGCAGACCGACACGCCGCAGCCCATTCGTTTCATCAACGTGGACCAGATCCTGGTGGCCGCCCGCTCCGGCAGCCAGATTCCCGCCGCGATCGGGCAGATCACCCGGATCCTGCGCGAGCGGCACCGGCTCCGCGGCGATGCGTCGGACGATTTCCAGATCCGGGACATGACCGAGATCACGCGGACCTTGACCTCGACCACGACGCTGATGACCAAGCTGCTTCTCTGCGTCGCCATGATCTCGCTGGTGGTGGGCGGGGTCGGCATCATGAACATCATGCTCGTGTCGGTCACCGAGCGGACCCGGGAGATCGGCCTCCGCATGGCCGTGGGGGCCGAGCCGGGCGACATCCTGCGTCAGTTCCTGGCCGAGGCGGTCGCGCTGTGCCTGGTCGGCGGGTCGGTCGGCATCCTGTGCGGGCGGGGCAGCTCGTACCTGGTGGCGACCCTGCTGCACTGGCCGACGGCGGCGTCTGTGGGGGCGATCATCGCGGCCGTGGTCGTCTCGGCCACCGTCGGGATCGTGTTCGGATTCTATCCTGCCTGGAAGGCATCCCGCCTCGACCCGATCGAGGCGCTGCGGTACGAATGAGGGGTCGGTGATGACAACTGGCGGAGGGCGCTGCGGACGTGTCCTGGTTGTCGGTGCCGCGCTGGCGGGGCTAGCCACCGGCTGTATGGTTGGTCCGGATTACCATCCTCCGGCGCTGACCGCGCCCGCGGCCTGGACCGGAGTGACGACGGCACCCGCCGCCCAACCGTCCGCCGTCAAAGCAGAGACCGCCGAGCTGACCCGCTGGTGGGAGCAGTTCAACGACCCGACTTTGACGGTCCTGGTCGAGGAGGCGGTCGCGGCAAACCTCGACCTTCATGTCGCCGAGGCCGCCCTCCGCCAGGCCCGCGCCGCCCGGGGGGTCGTGGCCGGGGGGCTCTGGCCGGGCGTCACCGCGTCGGCGGCGTATCAGCGCGGGCACACGGCCAACGTCAACCCGGGTAACCAAACCTCGGATCTGTACCAGTCCGACCTGGATGCCGTCTGGAATCTGGATGTGTTCGGTGGTGTCCGCCGCAATGTCGAGTCGGCCTCCGCAAACATCCAGGTGGCCGCGGAAAATCTGCGCAACGTCCGGGTCAGCCTGGTGGCCGAAGTCGCGCTCAATTACGTGCAGCTCCGCGGCGCCCAGCAGCAGATCGTGGTCGCCACCGAGAACCTCCGCGCCCAGCAGCACACGGCCGAGATCACCCGGCAGAAATACTCCGCGGGCTTCGTCAGCGGCCTGGACGTGGCGAACGCCGATGCCAGCGCCGCGACCACCGCCGCCCAGATCCCTGGATACGAGACGACCGCCCGGCAGGCCATCTACACGCTGAGCGTGCTGCTGGCCCGCCCCCCGGCGGCCCTGCTGGAGCAGCTGACGCCGACCGGCCCGTTGCCGCACCCGCCGGCGGCAATTCCCGCCGGGCTCCCTTCGGACCTGCTGCGGCGCCGGCCCGACATCCGGGTGGCCGAGGCGCAACTGCACGCCGCCACGGCGCAGATCGGCGTGGCCACGGCCGCGCTCTTTCCCCAGTTTTCGCTGACGGGGTCGGTGAACTGGCAGAGCAACCTGCTGGGCAACTGGTGGAGCAACGTCAGCCGCTCGTTCGGGATCGGCCCCTCCGTGACGTGGCCCGTTTTCCAGGGCGGCGCACTTACGTCGAACATTCGCGTGCAGGAAGCCCTGCGGGATCAGGCCCTCCTCACCTACCAAAAAACCGTGCTCGCGGCGTTCCAGGGTGTCGAGAACGCCCTGGTCGCGTTCGGCAACGAGCAGCAGCATCTCCAGACGCTGCGGGACGTGGTCGCCGCCAACCGCAAGGCGGTGGACCTCTCGATGCTGCAATACTCGGAGGGCCTAACGGAGTTCCTCAACGTCCTGGTGGCCCAGAACGCGCTCTACTCAGCCCAGGCCGCCGCGGTCCAGAGCGAGGCCGCCATTGCCACCGACCTGATCACCCTCTACCAGGCCCTCGGCGGCGGCTGGGACTTTGTCCCCGCCGGGTCCCCGGCAGCGCCCGCCGCCCCCTCACCCGGGAGCCGCGGCTAGCCCCGCGGTGCGCCCCGACCCCTTTGCGTGGGACGGCTCGCCCCGGATTGGGGCCAGGGGTTGCCCTTTGCTCTCTGCCCTATGCCCTATGCTCCCTCCCCACACCGGCCGGTCAGAGAGCGATATCCGGCCAGGTGTCGATCGGGTCGGTGGAGCGCACCACGTGCATCCCCGCGCCGGCGAATCGGCGGAAGGCCGCATCCGCCTCATCCGTGAAATCCACGACCCCGGGCACCACCACCGGCGACGTGCAGTCCTCCAGGAGGTACATCTTCTCGACCAGGCGCGGGTCCCGCGCCATAACCTCCGTGAGCAGGTCGTCGACGGTCCAGGCCACGCAGTGACTCTTGGCCTGCCCCGCGATGATCATCACGTCGAAGCTCAGCAGGCGCCGGAGGAACTCCGGATCGTGCGGAGCGATCGGCTCGCTCCCGGGTCCCTCCCGGACCTCGGGATGCAAGACCGAGTAGTGCTCGGTCAGGGGGTTGTCGCCTTTGATCTGAAAGCGCGTCTGGCTGGCCCGCGCCACGCAATGGAAGAAGAGCGTCTCCTCCACGGCCGACACCAACGCATGGCCGATCCCGCCGAGCATGGAATGGTACGGCCACACCGTCAGCGGGTACTTCCCGCGGCCGGCCAGCGTCCGCACGTAGTGCAGCGCGAACCGTTGGAGCCGCTGGATGTCCCCCCCGCCACGCTGGACGCCGCCACAGGATTGGGGCGCCACGCCCCCTCCTCGACATCTGCCGGCGAGATGACCGTATGCGGCGCGGGGTGCTCGCCCGCGTCGTTGATCCAGAAGAGGGGATGAAAGATCTGAAGGGCGGTATGGGTGTCCATGGTCGGAACGATCTCGGTGATGAGGCCCATGTTCCGATACACGAACTCGCACAGGCGGATGTTGTCCTCCACCGCGCCGTTTCCCGACCGGCCGCCCACGAAGAGCTCGAACTCGGGGAGGCAGAACGTGTTTTGGCAGTCGACGATCACCAGGCATACGCGCGTCGCGTCGTCCGCCGCGGGCCGCAGATCGTGGCGCTTGGCCCAGGCTGCCGCCTCCTCGGCCCGCGCTTGGTAGGGAACCCGCCAGACCCTCCCGACCGCGCGCGGATCAAAGTGGGGCGGGACGGGAAGCTGCCGGGCGCTCATGCCTCACCGCCTGGTCCGCCCTCGCCGGTGCCGCTCCGGCAGAACTTCTCCTGCACGTCAGCGATGATCAACCCCTCCATCGCCGGACCTCCCGGGGTCATCATGGCTCTGCCCCATGGGGGCCATCTCGGCAGTGCAGCGGGACGGTCCTTCGTTGACCCAGTAGAGACACCGGAACGCCTGTTGCGCATCACGCGCCGCCGCTCCCCTGCGCCCCTGCCGGGTCTTATGCCGCCTGCTCCCGCATCTCCGCCACCGCCCCCCGCGGGTCCGGAGCGTGAAAGATCGCCGAGCCGGCCACCAGGATCGTCGCCCCCGCCCGGACCACCTCCCGACAGTTCTCGATCCGGATCCCGCCGTCCACCTCCAGCTCCGGCCGCGGATTGATCCGCTGCAGCCAGCGGCCCAGCTCCTCCACTTTCTTGAGAACAAAGGGGATGAAGCTCTGCCCCCCGAACCCGGGGTTCACGGACATCAGGAGGACCAGATCCACCTGATCGAGGACGTTTTCCGCCGCGTGCAGAGAGGTGGAGGGGTTCAGCACCACGCCGGGCTTGACGCCGGCTTCCCGGATCTGCTGGATTGTTCGGTGCAGATGGGGACAGACCTCGACGTGGACCGAGAGGTACGTGGCGCCCGCCTGGGCGAAGGCTTTGATGTATCGCTCCGGGTTCTGAATCATCAGGTGGACGTCCAGCGGGAGATGGGTCCGGCGGCGGATGGCCTCCACCACGACCGGGCCTACGGTCAGGTTGGGCACGAAGTGTCCGTCCATCACGTCCACGTGCAGCAGGTCCGCGACCGCCTCCACCTTGGCGATTTCCCCGGCCAGGTTGCCGAAGTCCGCCGACAGGATTGACGGAGCAATCTTGACCATGGTCCCTCCTTCGGCCCGGAGCCACCCCTTCGGTCGCCGAATCTATTCCCCGACGACGATTCGAACCTGCCCGCCGACCTTTACCTGCCCGCCCGGCGGCGGGTCCTGCGCGATCACACGCCCTTCACGGGAGGGGGCCCGCTCGAAGCCCATCCGCACCTCCAGCTGGAGCTCCTTCAAGAGGTTCAGCGCCGTCACCGTCTCCCGGCCCAGGAGGTCGGGAACCGTGACCATGTCCTCCCAGGGCCCCACACTCTCCAGCAGATGGACCGTCTCCCCGCGGATGGCCATGGCCCCCTCGGGCGGATCCTGCGCGATGACCAGCCCCCGCGCGTGGACCTCCGAGTGGATCTCGGTGATGGGCCCCAGCGTGAGGCCCGCTTCGGCCAGGACCTGCTTGGCCTGGGACAGATCCATCCCTGCCACGTTGGGGACGGCCAGCCGGTCCGTTCCTCGGCTGACGAATAGACGCACCTCGCTGTCGGCCTTGACGCGCATGCCTCGCGGGGGGCGCTGCTGGGTGATATGCCCTTTGGGGATGGTAGAGCTGAACTCCTCGGCTGCCACATGGGGCGTCAGGCCGGCTTCGCGAAGCAGGGCGCCGGCCGCCACCGAATCCAGGCCCACGACATTGGGAACCTCGACTTTGTCCGGCTCCATCGACAGGTACATGGCCACGGCGAAGGAAACGAGGCCCAGGGCCGTGAAGCTCGTGAGGATGGCCGCGGCCTTCAGCAGCCGGTAGGCAAACCGGCGCAGCCGGGAGGGCCGATCTTCCGAATACAAGGTCAGCATGCTCGACGAAACCGCGCCACGAAGAAGCTGTCCGTCCCATGGCGATGCGGCCAGGCCCGCAGCCACCCGGCCTGAACGAACGCGCCGGGCACAGAGAGGGCGTCACCCGCCTCCGGACTGATATCCGCCGGTGTGAACTCGGGCCGGCTGGCCAGGAAGGCGGCCACAACCGCATCCGTTTCTTCGGGCTCCAGGCTGCAGGTGCTGTACACCAGCAGACCCCCCGGCGCCACAGCCGGAGCCACCCCGGCGAGGAGCTCCTGCTGCAGCGCCGCCATTCGCTCCAGGTCGTCAGGGCGCCGGCGCCACTTGATCTCCGGCCGGCGCCGGATCGTCCCCAGGCCGGTGCACGGCGCGTCCAGCAGCACCCGCGGGAACGCTCCGGGCCACTTCGCCCCCGCCGCGCGGGCGTCTCCCAGGTGCGGCCGAACGCGGGAGCAGCCCAGCCGTCGCACGGCGGTTTCAAGGCGCCGGACGGCGCGTGGACTGCGATCGAGGGCCACGACTTCCCCCGCCGGTCCCACCGCGGCCGCGATGAGCGCGCCCTTACTGCCGCCCCCGGCGCACGCGTCCAGGACCCGCTGCCCCGGCGCCAGCTCCAGCGCCAGCACCGGGAGGGCGCCCGCCTCGTCCATCGGGAGGAACACGCCGTCCGCGAAGCCGGGCAGGTCGGCCGGGCTGCCGGCCCCCCGCAGCGTGAGAGCGCCGGGAGCCCAGCGGCCGGCGGCCACCTCGATGCTCGCGTCCTCCAGGGCCCGGCGCGCCTCCTCGACCCCGGCCCGCAGGCGGTTCACCATCAGCGTGAGGGGCGGCACGGCGTTGTTGGCCGCCATGAGCTGTCCCGCTTCCTCGGGACCGAGTCGGGCAATCCAGCGCGCCGCCAGCCATTCCGGGTGGGACCCCAGGGTCCCCCAGTAGCGGACCGGATCGGCCGCCGGGTCTGGCTCGGGGCCGTCGGTGCGGCGCGCGACCGCCCGCAGGACGGCATTGATGTAGCCCGCACTGCGCCCCGCCCCACAGGCTCGGGCCAGGCCCACCGTCTCGTCCACCGCCGCGAAATCCGGGATACGGTCGAGACAGCGCAGCTGGTACGCCCCCAGACGGAGGAGGTGCCGGACCGCCGGGTCCAGCGCCTCCAGCCGCCGGTCAAGGCGGGGGGTCAAGATCCAGTCCAGCTTTCCCCGCCAGCGCAGGACGCCGTAGACCAGCTCCGTAGCCAGCGCCCGGTCCGGGCCGCCGAGCCCGCTGCCGCGCAGCCGCGCGTCCAGCAGCAGATTCGCATATGCGCCCGTGGTCTCGACCCGGCGGAGGATCTCCAGTGCCAGCGCCCGCGGATTCACGCCAGCCCGGCGGGGAGGCGACACGGGGCGTCGGCTCTCCGCTGCGGGCCTAGGCAAGGCGCGCCCCGACCCCGAGCCGCTGGCCCCGCGCAAATTCCCCTCCCGACATCCGTCGCTTCCCCTCCGGCTGGACCTCCAGCAGCACCAGAGACCCCGCCCCCGTCCCCAGAACCGGCCCGGAGTCCTCCACGGCCAGCACGAAACCGGGCGGGCCCGTCGCGGCCCGGGCCTCGGTCCGCAGGACCTTCAACCGTCGGCCGTCCGGGAGGGTCAGGTACGCCCCGGGGACCGGCGCCAGACCGCGCACCCGGTTGGCCAGGCTGCGGGCGTCCTGCGCCAAATCCAGCCGGCAGTCCCCGTCGCCAAGCTTGGGGGCAAACGTGACCCTCGATTCGTCCTGGGGCGCCCAGGTCGCATCGCCGTGCTCCAGCTTGTCGAGCGCCTCCGCCAGCGCCTTCGCGCCCAGGGCTGCCAGCCGGTCGTGGAGCGAACCGGCATCGTCCGCGGGATGGATGGGACACGAGCGCTGGAGCAGGACGGGCCCCGCGTCCATGGCCTGCTCCACTCGCATGATGGTGACCCCCGTCTCGGCCTCGCCCGCGATCAGCGCCCAGTTGATGGGCGCGGCCCCTCGGTATCTGGGCAGCAGGGAGGCGTGGACGTTGACGCAGCCCAGCGGCGGAAGCTCGCGGACGGGGCGCGGCAGGAATTGCCCGAACGCCACGACGATGATGGCCGCCGGCCGGGACTCCGCCAGCTCTGCCAGGACGGCCGGATGGCTCAGCGTCTCCGGCTGGAGCAGGCGCAGCTTGTGCCGCTGGGCGGCCAGCTTCACCGCCGGCGGCCTGAGATCCCGCCCTCGCCCCACCGGCCGATCGGGCTGAGTCACCACCAAGGCCACCTCGTTTCCCTCGGCCAGCACTCCCTCCAGGGACGGCACGGCAAAGGCCGGGCTGCCCATGAAGACCACACGCATCACCCCGCGCTCCCCGGGCCCCCCGCGGGGCCGCCGCCGGCGCCGGCCGGCCTCGCCCACAGCGACTGGATGACCTCATCCATACGGAGGCGGTGCGTTCCAGGCCAGTAGATGCGCCCGCAGCGCACGCACGTCCAGAAGGCGTCGTGATGCTCCCAGATGAATTCGGGGACGAGGCCTTCGACGGCCGCCTTGCTGCTGGGCTCCAGGACGGTGTTGCAGCGCAGGCACCGGCGGGCTGGCGGCACGCCGGGATCCAGGCCCAGCGTCTCCACCACCTGACGTACCTGCTCCCTGACGTGATCGCTCGCGATGAACAGATGGGGCGGCAGGTGGCCGCGCCGCAGGAGGCGCGTGTCGCGGGTCAGGAGCATTCGCCCGTCGCGCCAGGCCTGGTGCAGAAGGGCGTCGTCCTCGCCTCGAAAGTACTCCGTGTCGTACCCCAGGATGCGCAGCCAGGTGGCCAGGCGGCCCAGCATCGCGTCGGCCAGGAAACGGGGAGGCAATGTGGGGGCGCCGGCCGGCTGCGACTGGCTCTCCATGTTTCAATCCTAACATACTTGCCGGCGCTGCCGAAATCTTTTGGAGCGGACCCCCGATCCCTTCGAGGGCCGTATGCACGAACAGGCCGGCCGGTCCGGGTTCACCCGGAAAATGGTGCATACGCGGATCTGCGCTCCGTTAGGCCCCGTGGCGTGTCTGGGGAGAGTATGGCGCAATCGGTGGGGCCGCGGGGAGGGCTCGTGGCATCGCACAACTTGCCAACATTCGCTCCGACGAGCGGGCCGTGGATATAGCCCCTCACGCATGGGCGAGCGTCCGCATCCAGATCCGTCAGCGCGAGGGATTCCCGGGCGTCCGCTCATGCGGGGGAGAGGGGCCGCCTGGCGGCGGCAGGGGGGTGGAGACGACCCAGAAGCAGAGCAGGACCACCAACGTCAGCCAGAACACGGTGAAGGCGAGCCGCCGGCCGTGCCAGAGGCTGGCCCCCCACTCGCGCAACCCCTCCGCGAGCTCGTTGGCCTTGCCCCCGTAGACTTCCATCTCGCGGAGATACTGCTTGCGGTCCGCCGGGTCATACCCCAGGGGGTTGGGGGGAACGGGGGTGGCGGTGAGGTAGATCCCCAGCGCCGTCCCGAGGCCCACCCCCGCAATGCCGAGGGCAATAAACCGGCGACGCATCTGGAGGCGTCCCGTGTTCCACATCATGTCATCCAACCTGCAGCGGGCGGCGGCCGGGACCAGCACGGGCTCCCCCCGGCTGGGCCGCCTCCGGCAGCGGCGGCGGCGCACCACCGTTCCTCGGGATGTCGGCCGTCGCCGGCCACCCAAGCAGCAGCCCGGGATTCGGCTCTCCCGGGCCGCTCATGAGGCTCCTCTCAGCACCCCCAGCGCTGAAGAAACAGCAAGGCCCTGGGCACACGGAGGAGGGAGCCGCACCCAGGGCCCCGCGCACCGGAAGGCTTTGGCCTCCCGGATCTGTATTCCATGTCCGCCGCTCACCCCGGGCGGCGGCAGTCGGACTGCCGGCTGGCCCGGTCACGAGCCTTCGTCACTGTGCCCGGTGCATCGTCCCTGCGCAGGCATCCCGGACCAGGAACGGATTCGTCGCCTGGGCCAGGAGGAACGGGGGGGTGGCCGCCAGCAGGACGCGCGGGGTCCCGTCCTGCAGGCTGCCGCTCTCACCCCCGCCCTGGTTGGGCGCCTGGTACTCGAAGAGCAGATCGAAGCGGACCTCCTGTCCCGTCGTCGGCAGCTCCATCTTGAAGGGGGCGGACTGCATCGGGCTCAGCACCACGTTGGTCAGGACGTCGCGGGCTTCCGCGACGGTCCTGCCCCGGGCGTTGACGCCGATCACGGTGAACGCGAGCGAGCGGACCTCCGGCTGCATGAGGTTGAAGGCCAGCCCCTGCAGCACGAGCGCCTGGGGCGTGGGCCGTGTACAGTTCCAGAAGACTTCTATGTCCGTGGTGGTTCGCTGATGGGTGAACCCGGGCGGCGGGTAGGGGGCCTGCTCCGCGCCCGGCTGGGCGGGGCCGGGGACCCCGGCGCAGGCGGCCAGGCCGCCCGCCAGGAGGACCAACAGCCCGAGGGGAATCCAGCGTCTCCGTCGCATCTTCGTCACCTCCTCTGGGGCCGTCGGCCCCTTCAGCCGGGCGTCTCTGGGGGGGGTGTCCCGGCCTCCCGGACAGCCGGGACATATCGGCAGGCCGCCCCCGCGATTCCACTGCTCAGCAGGGCTCCCGCCAAGATGTCAGAGGGAAAACGTGCCCCCTGGACCCCGTGCGGCGACCCGACCAGCCCGGCCACTCCCAGGAAAACCACCGGCCGGACGCGGCAGGCGACGTTCTTCACATGGTGGTCCAGGGGGCCGGCGGGCCGCCACGGTCCCCGCCCCGCCGGCCCAACGGCCCGGGGCAGCTGTGACCCACCCTCTTCCCTTACAGTACGCGGGCGGCCTGACCCCTGTTTCACGGCAGACGCCGAAACTCCACCGGAGATCAAGAAGCCAGAAAATTGGAGGGGCCAAAGGAGCCGCCGGAAACAGACCGGGCTGCGGGGCGGGCACCTGGATGTGGCCATCGCCGCCCAGGAGTTCCTCCTGGGCGGCGACATCATCACCCGAATCAACGGGCAGCCGGTGGATACGCCCGAACGGCTCACACACGTGCTGCGCGGCTTACAAGTTGGGGACACGCTTCATCTGGAGCTTGCGCGAGACGGCCAGCCCCTGGACCTGACGCTGGTCCTCACCGAGCGACCGATTCTCCCCCAAGACATTCAGACCGACGGCTCCATGGCTCGGACATCACGCAGGCCGTGAGCACGACGCGGCGGGGATTGCCCATGCGGGCCGGCCGCGCTCCGAATGGTGCCCGGCGGGCGGGGTGGCCACCCCGCCCGCCGGTGTGTTGCGGGCTACTCCTCCAGCGTCGAGAGGTCCCCCTCCGGCAGCCCCTGGGCGCGCGCCTTCAGGACGCGCCGCATGATCTTCCCCGAGCGCGTTTTGGGCAAGCTGTCCACGAAGGTGACCTGCTCGGGCCGGGCGATGGGTCCCACATGCTGGCCCACGTGCTGCCGCACCTCCTCCGACAGGGCGTCGGAGGGCGCGAAGCCCGTGCGCAGGATGCAGTAGGCATGAATAGCCTGGCCCCTGACCTCATGGGGCAGGCCGATCGCCGCCGCCTCGGCCACCGCAGGGTGGCTGACCAGGGCGCTCTCGATCTCCGCGGTCCCCAGCCGGTACCCCGAGACCTTGATCACGTCGTCCACCCGCCCGATGATCCAGAAATAGCCGTCGGCGTCCCGCTTGGCCGAGTCGCCCGTTGTGTACCGGTCGGGGCCCAGGCTCCAGTACTGCTTGACGTACCGGTCGGGGTCTTTGTAGATCGTCCGCAGCATGGCGGGCCACGGCCGCTTGAGGATCAGATAGCCCTCCTCTCCATCGGGGACCGGCTTCCCGTGGGTGTCCACGATCTCAGCCTCCTGTCCGAAGAAGGGGCGCGTGCCGCTCCCGGGCTTCAGCGGCACCACCGGCGTGGGCGTGATCATGAACATGCCCGTCTCCGTCTGCCACCAGGTGTCCATGATAGGGCAGCGCTCCCCGCCGATGACCCGGTGGTACCACTTCCAGGCTCCCGGGTTGATGGGCTCGCCCACCGATCCCAGGAGGCGGAGGGAGGAGAGGTCGTGACGGCGGGGCCAGGACTCACCGAAGCGCATGAGGCCGCGGATGGCCGTGGGGGCGGTGTACAGGATGTTGATCCCGTACTTCTCGATCATGGACCACCAGCGGTGGGGATAGGGGTAGGTCGGGGCCCCTTCGTACATGAAGGAGGTAGCCCCCATCAGCAGAGGGCCGTAGACGATGTAGGAATGGCCCGTCACCCAGCCCGGGTCCGCCGCGCACCACCAGCGGTCTTCATCCTTGACGTCGAAGACGTATTTGAGGGTGCTGTAGATCCCCACCATGTACCCGCCGTGGACGTGGAGGACGGCCTTGGGCCTCCCCGTCGTGCCGGAGGTGTAGAGGATGTAGAGGGGATCCTCGGCGTCCATGATCTCGGTGGGGCAGTTGCGGTTCACGATGGGGAGCCGGAGCAGCTCGTGGTACCAGTAGTCGCGGCCCGGCTCCATGTTCACCGGCTGCTCCGTGCGCTGCACGACGATCGTGGACTCCACGGTCGGGCAGCGCTTGAGCGCCTCGTCCACGATCTTCTTCAGCTCGACGATCTTGCCGTTCATCCGGCCGCCGTCGGCGGTCAACACCACCTTCGACTGGGAGTCCTCGATCCGCCCCTGCAGGGAGTCCACGCTGAAGCCGCCGTACACGACCGAGTGGATGGCCCCGATCTTGGCGCACGCCAGCATGGCAATGACGATCTCGGGGATGCGGGGCATGTAGATGGTGACCCGGTCGCCCTTGTTGATCCCCATGGCGCGGAGAACGCTGGCGAACTGGCAGACCTCCCGGTTGAGCGCGTAGTAGGAGTAGGTGCGGACGTCTCCCGGCTCCCCGACCCAGATGAGCGCCAGCTTGTTCTTGCGCCAGGTGTGCATATGCCGGTCCAGGCAATTGTGGACGATGTTCACCTGGCCCCCGACGAACCACTTGTAGAAGGGGGCCTGGCTGGCGTCCAGGACGCGGTCCCACTTTCGGTACCACTCCAGCTCGGCTGCCTCCTGGGCCCAGAAACCTTCCGGGTCGAGAGATGCGCGCTTGGCCGTCTCGTCCCAGTCTTTCAGCGACGCCTGCGCGATCACGTCGACCGAAGGATAGAATACCTCTCCGTTGAGCGACCCTGCCTTCGCCATGGCTTGTCCCCCCCCATTTTTTCGGCTGGTCGCGGATGCTCGACCGCCCCCTGTCCCGGCACAATACCGGACGAGGGTCGGAAAGAGTATTTCATACTTCCGCGCCAGCAGCTTAGTTCACCAACAAGTCGACCGATTCAGGCGAGGATGCAATACCGCCGACTGGACCGTCCGAATGGTGACCGGCCAGGCTGCACGCCCTCGCGGCAGCGCATGAAGAGCTCGGCACACTCCGGACAAATGCGGCCCGTCTCCGCGAGACCGGCCTTCTCGAAGGAAGACGCCAGCGCAGCAACCATCGAGAAAGCCGAGGCGATCCAACGGCCAAGGCTTGATCCGCGACCAGTCAGGATCCCTCCTCCGGCCCCGCAGTCGCGCCGCCCTCGTTCGGCCCCTGCGATGGAACCTGTTCGCACCGGAGACTGGCTGCCCGGAAAAAACGAACGGCGAGGCGCCCCAACTATAGGGGCGCCTCGCCGCCAGAAGATTCCGCCCGCCGGGTGTCCCGGGGGCGGGGCCAGGCCCCCGGTACCTTCAGACTAGGCTGCCGCCCGGGCCCCGGCGCCCCCACCCACGGCCCGCTCTCCACCCCACAACGGGCCGCCCACTGGGAGCAGAGTGCGCTGCGCCATGCCGTTCAGCAGCGCGGCTGCTGAAGTATACCAGGCCACCAGCGCGGTGAGGATGCCGATCCACCCACCCAGCGCCACCAGCCCCGTCCCGGCTGCATCACCCCGGAAATTGCCGATGAAGAGCAGGATCTCCGTGATCTCCAAGGTCAGGAAGACCAGGAAGACGGCCATGTTGGTTCGAGTGCTCCACATCAGCATGTACGTGTTGAAGATGGCGAAGGCAAGGAGGATCCATCCCAGCGAGATCGCCACTTCCTCCGGCTTGACCTTCCCCATCAGAACCAGCGTGACAAAGGCGGCCAACCCCATCCAGAAGGCCCCGTAGGTGGTGAACGCCGTCGCGCCAAAGGCGTTGCGGTTCCTGAACTCCCACATCCCGGCCATGAACTGCCCCAGGCCGCCGTAGAAGATGGCGAACCCGAAGAAAGCCAGGAGCGGCGCCACAGAGCCCCCCATCGCGTTGTGCGCGCTCAGGATGAACGTCGTCAGAGCAAAGGCCCCAAGGCCGAGGGGCCCCGGATCCGCCACCGGTGATACGATCTTGGTCTCTTCCGCCATGGTTCTCCCCTCCCTCGTTCCCTCCGAGCCATGGATTCCATCACTCGACCAGACCCGCCCGTCTCACCTCCCCTCCCACGAGGGTCTCTCAGGACACGGATCCCCTCACCCGCGCGCCGCTGGCGGAGGGAGAATCGCACACGGTACGTGCCGCATTGCCCTTTCCGTGTCACTTGTCAGTGTGGGGACATCCAAAGACATTAACATCGGCGAGTCAAGGCGAAAATCTCTGGGAGGGAGGCCGCTGGGAATTGGAGCAAACGGCACATAGACCTCAAAGAGGATTGCGGGAGGGGACGTTGGTACCAAACAACGTCGGGTGACCGTTCGCGAGCCTCCGGGGCAGGCGCGGCCCAGCCCGCGTGATCGCAGGCGGAGATGGCCGCGCGGGCAGGCGATGAAGGCTGGAAGGCCCCCGCTGTGCAACGATCACCGAGCTTCACCGAACTCCTTTATGGCAGTCCACGTCAACGGATGCTCGAAGCCGACGAACACGGGCGTCATCGTACAATCCGGCTTGCCTGCTTCCTTCTCGGCAATCCCGGCCGCGCTGGAGGTTGCGCTGCCAGATTCTGCAGCGTCTTTCCCTGTTCGGGAGTCGACACCGTGTTCACTGCAGTCAGAATTCCATCGCTCATCAACGTCGCCCCGAACGTGCACGCCTCCAGGAGCCCGTGCTTGTAGTAGAGCCGATAGGGATGCTCGGCGTCGGCGACGGAGATGAGTTTTCGGGTCAGGACCGGGCCGCAGTTCGCGGAGAGCGTGGTCGGCCCATTCGGCTGGGTCGGATTCACCGGCGCATTCATCTGTGTGAGTCTATCGACCTTCGTATCATCTTCGTCCCTCCTTGGAGTCGCAGGGGTCCGCGGCATCCCGAGCGGGCTTTCCTATCCACCGATCGATCGCGATATACCCCACTGTCATCGCCATCACGAGCAGGGCCCCAAGAATCATGGGCGGGGCCGGCGACGGGATCCCGAAGGCGCGGCAGCCAAAGCCCAGGGCGAACGCAAGCACGAGACCAATTGCCGCCCTCATGGCGCCATCAGACGCAAGAGCGTCTGCCCCAGCGGCAGGAGGCGGTCGGCAAGGACGAACCCCAGCGTCATTGCGAGCAAGAGGCACGCTCCAATGAACCGCGGTGGAGCCGGAGACGGGATGTCGAAGAATCGGCACCCCGCGCCGACAGCAAGACCGAGAACGAGACCGACGACGCCCGCAACCATGTTTGTCCCCTCCTTCCTCGGGTTGATCATGCGGGCCCAGTGGGAGCAGATTGGGATGTCCCCCTGCCTCCCGCCCGGACGAATTGGATCGTCCGACAGCCGCGGTAGCATAGCAGGAGGCAGGCTCTGGTTCCAGCGCATCCGGGTGACGACGAATCACACTGCACACACAGGGCAGCGGAAGGTGCGATGGCCCACCCATCCCCCGCCCTGAGTCTTGACTCCCCCTTGGCGAAGAGTCCGCTCCCGCCCAGCCTGGCGCGCGTCAGCGCAGGTCTCGACTCCATCGATTCACGACCGGTCATGATACCCCGTGTTCCAAAGCGAGCCGGGCGCCCGACCGCGTGCCAATTCTTCATTGGCCTGCCTCCGCCCCCATTTTTTGCATGGGGCGGAAGAGTGCGGCCCCGCATTGACAGCCTCCGTCCAGCCGCGTACACTCCAGCCCATTGCGCGACCTAGGATCCCGACAACACGGCGCGCACAGGGTGCGCGCCGGACGGAGCTTTGCCCCGTGCCATCACCGACCAAGGACCAGCTGCTGGCAGAACGGGCTTTTCTGCGCGACCGGATCGCCGCGCTGGAGGCGCAGATCGGCGCCCACCAGCAGGCGCGCGAGGTGGCCGCGGCCCTCTCCCAGGTCGGCAAAGAGATTGCCGAGAGCCTGGATGTCTCCCAGGTCACCGATCGGATCGTCACCGCCGTCTTGCAGCTGCTGCGAGGGCAGCGGGCAGCCCTGTTTCAGCTGGAATCCCCCGAGGGGGCCCTGATCTGCGTCGCCACTGCCGGCCCGGGCGATCGGGACAAGTGGCTGGGCAGGCGGCTGGCCCCCGGCGAGGGGATCGCGGGATGGGCCGTCTTGGACGGCCACGCCGTCTGGGCGACCAATCTGCTCACCGACCCACGCCTCACCCTTCCGGAATTCTCGCGCGAGCGGATCCGCGAAGAGGGGTTCCGCGCCTCCGTGGGCGTGCCCCTGATCGCCCGGGGCGCGGTGATCGGCGCCCTGGTCCTGAACGACGCCGGCGGACGGCACTTCTCCGAGGATGACCTCGAGATCCTGACCTTCTTTGCCGACCAGGCGGCCGTGGCCCTGGAGAATGCCCGGCTGTACGAAGAGGAGCGGGGCCGCCGCGAGCACATCGAGGCGGTCCGGGCCGTCGGCAGGGAGTTGATCCGGGAGCTGGATCTCTCCACCCTCTTGAAGCTCATCGTGCGCCGGGCCGCGGAGCTGGTCAGCGTCAAAAGCGGCGTGCTCTGGCTCTGGGACGAGACGGCCCGCACGCTCGTCCCGCGCTCCTGGCACGGTCTCGGCGACTGGATCGCCGAGGGGCGCCTCGGCCTCGGCGAAGGGGCGGCCGGGGTCGCGGCCGCGACGCGCGAGGGCCTCATCCTGGATGAATACCGCACCTCACCGCTGGCCCACCCCCTGATCCTGGAACATACCGACATCACCGCCGTCCTCAGCGAGCCGCTCATCTATCACAACCGCCTGCTGGGCGTCCTGAGCCTCGACAACGCGGGCACGGGGCGCACCTTCGGCGAGCGGGATCGACAAAGCCTGCAGCTCCTGGCCGCCCATGCCGCCATCGCCCTCGAGAACGCACGGCTCTACGAGGAGGTCCAGCGAGAGCTGGTGGAGCGCACGCGCGCGGAAGTGGCCCTGATTCGCCGCACGCAGCAGCTGGAGGCCGTGCGGGAGGTCACGGCCGAGATCACCCGCGAGCTGGACCTGACTGCGCTCCTGGGGGTGATCATTCGGGGGGCCATGGGGTTGGTGGGCGCCGTCTCCGGGGCCGTTTACCTGTGGGACGAGACCGCTCAGGTCCTGGTCCCGCAGGCCTGGCATGGCTACGGGGACTGGATGCGGTCGGTGCGCGTGCATCTCGATGAAGGGGTCGTCGGAACAGTGGCCCGTCGCCGGACGGGATTGCGTGTGGATGATTACCGCAGCTCCCCGTTCGCCCTCCCGGTCATTCTCCAGCACACCACCGTGACCATGGCGCTGGGCCAGCCGTTGCTCTACCAGGACCGACTGCTCGGCGTCATCGTCATCAACAGCGACGAATCGCGCCAGGTCTTCGCGGCCGAAGATGAAGAGACGCTGGCCCTCTTCGCCGCGCAGGCGGCCGTCGCCATCGAGAACGCCCGGCTCTACACGGCGGTCCAACACGAGCTCCGCGAGCGCCGGCGCGCGGAGGAGACGCTGGTCGTTCGCACGCGGCAGCTCGAGGCGGTGCGCGCGGTCACGGCCGAGATCACCCAGGAGTTGGACCTCGATGCCCTCCTCGCCCTCATCCACCGACGAGCCGTGGAGCTGCTGGACGGCCGCGGAGGAATCGTCTACTTGTGGGAGGAAGCTGCCCAGCGACTGGTGCCGAAAGCCTGGCATGGCGTCCCCGACGCCATCGGCGGGCAGTCCCACCGGATCGGCGAGGGGGTGGCGGGAAGGGTGGCGGATCTCCGCTCCGGGCTGATCGTGAACGGGTACCGGACCTCGCCGTACGCCTTCCCGTCTGTCCTGGAGCAGACCGCCATCACGGCCGTCCTGGCCGAGCCCCTGCTCTACGGCGATCGCCTGCTGGGGGTCATCGGAGTTGACGACGGCGGGACCAATCGGGTGTTCACGAACCAAGACCGGGAGACGCTGGCACTTTTCGCGGCGCAGGCGGCCGTCGCCATCGAGAACGCCCGGCTCTTCGTGGAGGCCAGGCGCAGGCAGGAAGAGCTGACGGCGCTTCTCCGCGCCTCCCGTTCGGTGATGGCGGAGCTGGATCTGCAGCGGATCCTGGAGCGGATCGTCGCGGAGGCGGCCCAGATCTCCGGCTGCTCGCACGTGAAGATCCTGCTGGTGGATCGGGCCGCGGGCGTTCTCCGGGTGGGGGCTCTGCAGGGGACGGCCATGGCCGACTCCGACCGGCTGCCGCTGGGCGTCGGGCACTCGGGCATCGTGGCCCAGACCGGCGAGCCGCTCTTCGTCGCCGACGCGCCCAGCGATCCCCGCAATGTCTATGCCCAACGGGACCGCGAATTGGGGCTCACCACCTTTCTCGGCATCCCCGTCAAGAGCCGGGGCGCAGTCCTGGGGGTTCTGAGCTTCAACACCACCGTCCCCCACCTGTACACACCCGACGAGCTGGCGTATCTCACGTCGTTCGCCGACCAGGCGGCCATCGCGATCGAGAACGCCCGCCTCTTCGCCGAGCTGAACCAGTCCTACCGCGACCTGCAGCAGGCCCAGGACGAATTGATCCGGTCGGAGAAGCTCCGCGCCCTGGGACAGATGGCGGCCGGCATCGCCCACGATCTGAACAACATGCTAGCGGCGGTCCTCGGCCAGGTGGAGCTGCTTCGGCTGCGCGCGCCGGACCGGGTGACGCGAGAGGCGCTGAAGACCCTCGAGACGGCGGCCACCGACGGCGCGCACGTCGTGCGCCGCCTGCAGGAGTTCGCCCGGCAGCGGCCGCGGTTATCCTTGAGCCCGGTCGATCTGGGCCAGGCGGTCGAGGAGGCCCTGGAGATCACGCGCCCCCGATGGCGCGACGAACCCCAGCGGCTGGGACGCGTCATCGAGGCGCGCACCATGCTGGACGGTCTGCCCCACATCCTTGGACACGCGCCCGAGATCCGTGAGGTCCTGATCAACCTGATCCTGAACGCCGTGGATGCCATGCCCCAGGGCGGGACGCTGGCGCTGGCCGGTCGCGCGGTGGCGGCACTGCGGGGCCAGCAAGGGACGGGCCAGTGGGTTGAGCTGACCGTCAGCGATACCGGATGCGGCATGACGGAAGAGGTGCGGCGGAGGATCTTCGAGCCATTCTTCACCACCAAGGGCATGCACGGAACCGGGCTCGGCCTCTCCGTCGTGTACGGCATCATGGAGCGTCACCGGGGCCGCATCCAAGTCGTGTCGGCGCCGGGGCAGGGGACAACGTTCACCCTCCGGTTCGAGGCCGTCCCTCCGCAGGCGGCCGTTGCACCGCCGGTCGCCGCCGCCACCCTCCCCGCACGCAGGCGCATCCTCCTGATCGACGACGACCCCGGCGTCCGCCAGACGCTGGGCAGTCTGCTCCGGGCAGTGGGCCACCAGGTCGTCGAGGCAGCCGGGGGCGCGGACGGGTTGGCGCGTTTTGCCGAGGGGGCCGTGGACCTGGTGCTGACGGACCTGGGCATGCCGGAGATGAACGGGTGGGAAGTGGCGCGCGCCGTCAAGGCTGCCTCCCCGCGGCTGCCGGTCGTCCTCCTCACGGGATGGGGAGAGCACGCCTCCGCCGAGGCGGACGCGGCCCGCGCGCGCGAGGTCGTGAATCGCATCCTCGGCAAGCCCTTCCGGCTGGAGGAGCTCCTCCGCACGATCGGAGACCTCACCCCCCGGGCCGCCGCCGACTCGGAGATCCCCCCGCAGGCTCCCGCCGGCTGAACCACGAGGGACTTGCCAAGCGCCTCCTCGGAGGCGAGAATCATCCGGCGGCCCCCGTCCGCGGCCTCGAACCCCACGGCCCCCAAGGAGTATGTTGGAGGGAGCAGCTATCGCGCGTCTCTGGCAGTACGTCTGGCCCATCCTCCGCCGCTATCGGCGGCTGTTCCTCTGGGGCATCCTGGCCCTGCTGGCCACCGACGCCACGAGCCTCTTGATTCCATGGCTGGTGCGTCGCGCTCTGGACAACTTCTCGGCGGCCCCGGCCCGCCGTCTGGCCCTCCTGGACTATCCCGCGCTCATCCTCCTGGCGGCCTGCGCCCAGGGCGTCTTCCGGTACTTCTGGCGCACCCGGGTTTTCGGTTTCTCCCGCCACATCGAATGGGACCTGCGCAACGTCCTCCTCGCTCACCTGCAGCGCCTTCCGCTGCGGTACTTCCAGCACGTAAAGACTGGCGATCTCATGTCCCGCCTCACCAACGATCTGGCTTCCGTGCGGGAGATGCTGGGCATCGGCGCCGTGGCGGGGCTGGACGGGGCCGTCCTGATCCTGTCTGCCGTCCCTTTGATGGTCGCCATCGATCCCTCCCTCACCCTCTGGTCGCTCGTGGCCCTGCCGGGGATCACCCTCGTCGTTCTCGGCTTCGGCAACCGCATCCATCGCGGACACCGGGAGGTCCAGCAGCTGCTGGGAAAGGTGAGCATCTTCGTGCAGGAGACGCTGGCGGGCATCCGCGTCGTGCAGGCCCATGCCCAGGAGGAGAACCAGCGGCGACGCTTCGCCGAACTCAGCGCCGAGTACATGCGCAAGAACCTGGCCATCGCGCGCCTCAGCGGCCTGCTATGGCCACTCATGGCGGTCTTCTCCGGTGCGGCGGCGGCGATCGTCCTCTGGCTGGGGGGCAGCCGAGTCCTGGCGGGCCGCATGACCATCGGGGAATTCGTGCAGTTCAACAGCTACCTCGTCATGCTCACCTGGCCGGTGATGGCCGTCGGCTACGTGGTGAACCTCTACCAGCGCGGGACCTCGGCGTTGGGGCGCCTGGCGGAGATCCTGGACACGCCCATCGCCCCCGGTCACCGCGTGCCGGACGACGGCATGCCGAGGCGCTTGCGGGGCGAGATCGAGCTCCAGGGCCTGTCCTTCTGCTATAACGAGGGCGGCCGGCCGATCCTGGAGGACATCTGGCTGACCATCCCGGCCGGCAGCCGGTGCAGCATCGTGGGCGAGGTGGGGGCGGGCAAGAGCACCCTGGTAAACCTGATCGCCCGGCTCTACGAGGCACCCGAGGGCACGCTCTTCCTCGACGGCCGGGACATTCGGACGATCCCCCTCTCCCGCCTGCGCGCCTCGACCGGACTGGTTTCGCAGGACATCTTCCTCTTCTCCGAAACCATCCGTGAGAATATCCTCTTCGGACGTCCCGAGGCCACAGTCCAGGACGTGGAAGAGGCCGCCCGGGTGGCCGCCCTGCTGCCCAGCATCCGGGAGTTCCCGGACCGGCTCGACACCGAGCTGGGGGAGCGGGGTGTGCGCCTTTCCGGCGGGCAGAAGCAGCGCACGGCCCTGGCCCGGGCCCTCATCCGGAACCCGGCCATCCTGATCCTGGACGACGCCTTCTCCAACCTGGACGTCCAGACCGAGGAGAGCATCCTGCGCGAGCTCTCGGCGGCGATGGAGGGGCGGACCACGATCATCATCTCCCACCGCATCTCGACGGTGAAGCACGCCGACCAGATCGTCTATCTGAAGGACGGGCGGATCGTGGAGCGGGGCACGCACGCCGAGCTGCTGGCGCGCGAGGGATACTACCACCGCCTGTACCGGCGACAGCTGCTGGTCAGCGAGATCGAAGCCCTGACCGACCGGGAGAACGGCTAGCCATGCATGGGCCCCACGTCCACATCGACGACGAGGTGCTGGGGAAGGCCTACGACGCCCAGCTGGCCCTCCGCCTGCTGGGGTATCTCTCGCCCTACTGGCTGCCGGTCCTGCTGGCCCTGGGGCTCTTGGCCGGCTACATCGGATCACAGCTTTTGGGGCCCTATCTGGTCAAGGTGGCCATCGACCGGTACATCGCCGCCAAGAACCTCGCCGGCCTGGACCGGGTGGCCGCGCTCTACCTGGGCGCCGTGGTCCTCGGGTTCCTGCTGCAATTCGGCTACTCCTATCTCACCCAGTACGTCGGTCAGCGGATCATGGACGACCTGCGACGCCAGCTGTTCGGTCATCTGGTCGGCCATGACCTCGCCTTTTTCGACCGGAACCCCGTCGGCCGCCTCATGACCCGCGTCATCAACGACGTGGAGAATCTGAACGAGCTGCTCAGCTCCGGGGTCGTGGCCGTGCTGGGAGACAGCCTGATGATCCTGGGGATCGCCGGTGCCATGTTCTTTCTGGACTGGCGCCTGGGAACCCTTGGGCTGGCCTTGCTGCCCCTCATGCTGGTGGCCACCAACGCCTACCGCCGCCGGGCTCGGGAGACCTATCGGGACAGCCGCCGGATCCTCGCCCGCCTGAACGGGTATCTGAACGAGAACATCTCGGGCATGGCTACCGTCCAATCTTTCGGCCAGGAGCAGGGAAACTACTTGAAGTTCAAGGAGATCAACAGCCGAAACCGGGATGCCCTGCTGAGGAGCGTCCACTACAATGCCATGTTCTTCCCCCTGGTCGAGGTGTGCAGCGCCGCCACCGTTGGCCTCATCCTGTGGCGCGGCGGGGGGTTGATCCTGGACCATCGACTGCTGCCGGGGGTGATCGTCGCCTTCATCCAGTACGTGCAGCGGATGTTCCAGCCCATCCGCGACCTGGCGGAGAAGTACAACATCTTTCAGGCGGCCATGGCCAGCAGCGAGCGAATCTTCCGCCTGCTGGATACGCCGCCGAAGATCCTGAGTCCCCTTCGGCCGAGCACCCCGCCTCGGGTGCGGGGAGCCATCGAGTTCCAGGATGTCTGGCTCTCATACCTGCCCGGCGAACCGGTCCTCCGCGGCATATCCTTCCGGGTCGAGCCCGGGGAGAAGATTGCGCTGGTCGGCCCCACCGGGCACGGCAAGACTTCGATCATCTCCGCCCTGTGCCGCTTCTACGACGTGGAGCGCGGGCGGATCCTGGTGGACGGCCTGGACATCCGCGACTGGGACAAGACCCTCCTGCGGCGGCACATCGGGCTGGTGCTCCAGGACATCTTCCTGTTTTCCGGGTCCGTGGAGGAGAATATCGGTCTGGCCAACCCAGAGATCGGTCCCGACCGGATCGAGGAGGCCGCCCGGCGGGTGCACGCCAGCCGCTTCATCGAGCGGCTGCCGGGCCGCTACCGGGAGGTGCTGGAAGAGCGCGGGGCGACGCTCTCACACGGGGAGCGGCAGCTTTTGTCCTTCGCCAGGGCGCTGGCCTTCGACCCCGCCATCCTGATTCTGGACGAGGCCACCAGCTCCGTGGACACGGAGACCGAACTGCTCATTCAGGACGCCCTGCGGGTCCTGCTGCAAGAGCGGACAGCCATCATCGTGGCGCACCGCCTCTCCACCATCCAGTTCTGCGACCGTATCCTGGTGATCCACAAGGGGCGCATCCGCGAGGAGGGAACGCACACCGCCCTGCTGGCCAACGGGGGCCTGTATAGTCAGTTGCACGCACTCCAGTATCAGCTGACTTGACGGGACGCGAACGGGACGCTATCGTCCGCCCGCAGGGGACGGCGGAGGCGGGTGCGCCGGGGGGCTGGAGGAATCCGGGATGGCCGACGATTCGATGTCGGAGTGCCGGGAACGGCCGCCACGCGGGGGGAGGCGGCTCCCCTCTCGCCGCACGGGAGCGTGGATCTGCCTGATGGCCCTGGGGGCCGCGCTGACGGCCGCGGCGTCCGGGTCGGCCAAGGACAAACCGCCGGAGGCCATGGATCCGGCCGAGACGGCGGTCCTGGAAGAGGTGAATCTGGCGCGCACCCACCCCGCCGAATACGCAACCTACGTGGAAGAGCACAAGCGAAACTTCAAGGGGCCGATCGCCGTGGTGGTCGATGGGCGGAAGATCACCCGGACCGTCGAGGGGTTCAGAGCCGTCGATGAGGCCATCGCGTTCCTGCAGAGCGTCAAGCCGGTGCCCGCCCTGTCGGCGTCCGGCCCGCTGACGCGGGCGGCCAGGGATCACGTCATGGACACCGGGCCCAGCGGGATAACCGGACATATCGGCACGGACGGCAGCCACCCGTGGGAGCGGCTGGCCAGGTACGGGAGGCCGGGGACAGTTAGCGGGGAGGTGATCAACTACGGCGCCATCACCCCCCGCTCGATCATTGTCCAGCTCATCGTGGACGACGGGGTTCCCGATCGGGCCCATCGAAAGACGCTCTTCGAGCCCGACTTTCGGGTTGCCGGCGTGGCCATGGGTCCGCACAAGACCTTCGAATTGATGTGCGTCATCGACTTTGCCGATCGCATGCGCGCCAAGTAACCGGTCCCCGGCCGGGCGGCGAATGCTTCCGGCTCGCTCGTCTCCGGCCCGTTCAAACCTTGACTCCCCGACTGCTTTTGTGGTTTGATCCGGGCGGGTGCCGGCTGGATTGCCTGTCATTCCGGCAGCCGGCTGGAAATGCCTGCGTCGGAACCCTTGCGCGGTTGTCCGCACGGGGCCGGCAGAAGACCAGGCACACAACAGAATCGGAGGGCCAAGGCATGGAGCCGCGTATCCTCGTGGTAGACGATGACACGCTGATCCGCCGCATCATGAAGGACACTTTATCCGCTCTCCCGGCTACGATCCTGGAAGCCGCCACCGGAGAGGATGCGATCGCGGTTGCCAAGGCCGAACGGCCGGATCTCATCTTCCTGGACACGATGATGCCCGGGATGGACGGTTTCCAGACCGCGGAGCGCTTGAAGCTGGACGCAACCACAGCGCAGATCCCGCTGATTTTTGTGAGCGCCCTGGGCACCTCCAGCCACAAGGTGCGGGGCCTCGATTTGGGCGCCGAAGACTACCTGTCCAAGCCAATCGACCCCGAGGAGCTCAAGGCCCGCACCCGCTCGGTTCTTCGACGGGCGCGCCCGGCTGCTCCACCCCCCGCCGCGCCCGCCCCGCCGCCGACGACCGCCGCGCTAGCCACCGGCCAGCTGCAAGCCATGCCGCCGGTCTCTCTCCTGCGCTGGCTGGGAATCGAGCGGCGAAGCGGCCGGCTGCTGCTGACACGGGGGGGCATGGAGGGTGAGATTCTCCTGGTGGACGGGATGATCACGCGGGCGGGACAGGGCCAGCGGCGGGGAAACGCGGCCCTCTTCGAGTTGCTCGGCTGGCGCGATGGGACGTTCGAGATCCTGGCATTGCCCGAGGACGCGGCGGCGCGTGGTGGCGAGGTCATGGGTGTGAGCGAAGACATCCTCCAAGAGGGGATTCGCCGCCTGGAGGAGATCCCCCAACTGCGGGCCGATTTGCCCGGGCCGGGAATCCCCTTGGAGGTGCCCCCGGTCATCCGTGCCGCCGTCCGATCGGAGGTGCCTCCCGAGGCAGTCGTCCTGCTGAGCCTCCTGGACGGGTCCCGCCACCTGGATCAAATCCTGGCCGAGAGTCCGGTGGACTCCTGGATGACCCTCACGCTCCTCCATCGATTGTTGCAACTCGGTGTCCTGGGCTGGACCGCCGAGCCGTCGGGGGCCCGGCGCATTATTCCGCGCGTACCGACAGAGGGGGCCTTGCAATACCAGGTTCTCCGAGACATGCCGCAGGCCATCTGCTATACGTTATCCACGCGGGGGATGTTCATTCACACCCCCGAGCCGTACCCGGTAGGAGAGCAGGTGCTTCTCCGCTTCCAGATGCCGGGCGGTACGGCCTGGATCACGGCCATCGGGAAGGTCATCTGGCAGAACGCGGACTCGCAGGAGGCCAAGCCCGACGAGCTCGGCATGGGATTGCAGTTCACCGAGATCGTGCCCCAGGCCTTGGAGTCCATCGAGCGGTGGCTATCGCATGGGGTGGCGGCGGAGCTTCGCTCGACCCTGCAAGCCGATTAGTGTCGTGAGTAAGAAATTCGCTGACAAATCGAGGCCCTCGGGATTGCCCCAAGCCCGCCGGGCCACACCCAGCCTGCGGCTGGGTACCCGGCCAGCCGGCGGGCACCCATTGCGCGTCAGCATCGCAATGGGTCGCCGCCGTGGCCTCCCAAATACTCGTGCGCACACCAAGGCACCGTCCACGGCGCGACGCGTCCCGTCCGGGACGGCGGCGCCGGAGCAAGGCTGGCCGGTCTTCGACGAGGCCCCAGGCGGGAGAGGGACAGTCCCGGGGGCCGGTAAGATTGTCGCGGACTTCCGACTCGGGACACTAGCAGGTTCTGAAAATCTCGTTTCGCCGCAGGCCGCGGCAGCCGCCGGGTAGGCCCATTCATGTTTAAAGCGGCCGATCGGCCTTGCCCGCACAGCGGCGGCAGGTGGGAGGCTCGGCGGACGCCAGGCAGCCGTGGTGGACCATCCCCCGGCACACCGTACAGACAGGGAACGGTTTTCCCCGAATCAGCGCCGCGATCCCCCGCAGCTCCTTCCCGCATACAGCACATCGCCACTTCAGGGTCGCGTTCTGCATCTGGGGCCCCCGGCCCTCTCGCCCCCTTCACAGGGAATCGGTGAATCGGAGAGCCGGTGAACCGGGGCAAGACCCCGTTTCCCCGATTCTCCGTTTCCCCGTGTCTCCGTCACCCCAGCTCCCCGGCTCCCCTGCGCCCGAGCGCAGCGGTGCGGGCCTCAGGTCACCGCCTCCAGGATTACGCACTTCAGGTACTGCGTCTCCCTGGCGGCCAGCAGGATGGGGTGATCGGCTGCCTGCGTTCGGACTTCCAGAAGCCGGAACTCCCGGCGCGCGTCTGCGGCGGCGTCCCGGAGCATCTCCAGGAAGGTCGGCGCGTCGACATGGTAGGAGCAGGAGCTGGTCACGAGCACCCCGCCGGGCGCGACGAGCTTCATGGCTCGCAGGTTGATCTCCTTGTAGCCGCGCAGGGCGCCCGCCAGGGCCTCCCGCCCCTTGGTGAAGGCCGGCGGATCCAGGATGGCGAGGTCGAAGCGGCGCCCCTCCCGGTCCATGGCCCGCAGCTCGTCGAAGGCGTTGCCCGCCTGGAACGTACAGCAGGATGCCAGGCCGTTCTCCTCGGCCGTCCGACGCGCCCAGGCCAGGGCCGCCTCGGACAGGTCGATGCCCACCACCGAGACAGCGCCGCCAGCCGCGGCAGCCAGGGCAAAGCCTCCGGAGTAACAGAAGCAGTCCAGGACGCGCCGCCCTCTCGCCAGCCGCCTCACCGCCTGGCGATTCTCACGCTGATCCAGGAAGAAGCCGGTCTTCTGGCCCTCCGCCACCTCCACGAAAAATCGCAGGCCGGCCTCTTCCATCCACAGGCCGGTGTCGCCCCCGCCCCAGGCGAAGCCTTTCCGCAGTTCCAGGCCCTCCAGCCTTCTGGGCGGGGCATCGTTTCGCTCGTAGATGGCCCGGGGCTGGCTCACCGCCCGGAGGGCGTTGAGGACCGGCTCGCGCAGCCGCTCCATGCCCGCGGTCAACATCTGCACCACCACCATGTCCCCATACCGGTCGGCGATCAGGCCGGGCAGATGGTCGGCCTCGCCATAGATCAGCCGGCAGGCATCCGGCCCCTGCCGCGATCGACCGGCCTGCTCCGCCGCCCGCCGGATGCGCTGCTCGATGAAGGCGTCGTCGATCGCCTCCTCGGTCCGGTTGAGCAGCCGTCCGGCGATCTGCGACCTCAGATTGATCATCGCCTGCCCCAGGAGCCGCCTGCGCGCATCTCGCACCTGCGCCACGGCTCCGGGCGGACCCTCGTCCTCGACACGGGCGATGTCGCTCCGGTAGATCCAGGGGTGCCCGGCCTTCAGCCGGGCTTCCTTGCCGACGGCCAGCGTGACGACGAACACGGAGTCCCTCTGATGTCCGGGGATGGAGGCCGGGGATCGAACACGGATCGGAACGAATCCGTCCCGCCCGTCGACGGTTGGGCGGAGATAGCCCCCGCGCGGGCCGGGCGTCCTTCTATCCCGCCATCTTGCTCCAGGGGACGTAGGGTAAGCGGTGGGCCAGCGCCACCGGCTGGTTGGTCAGTTGCCCCCGCACGACGTTCAGGCCCTTGGCGATCTCGGAATTGTCGCGCGCCGCCTGCAGCCAGCCCTTGTCCGCGATCTGCCGAATGTAGGGAAGCGTCACATTGGTCAGGGCGAAGGTGGAGCTCCGCGCGTAGGCGCCGGGCATGTTGGCGACGCAGTAGTGGACTACCCCGTCCACCGTGTACACCGGGTCGCTGTGGGTGGTCGGATGTGTCGTCTCGCAGCACCCCCCCTGGTCCACGGCGACATCCACGATGACGGCGCCCGGCCGCATCAGCTTCAGCATGTCCCGGGTCACCAGCCTGGGCGCCTTGGCCCCGTGGATCAGCACGGCGCCGATGAGGACGTCCGCCCGCCGCAAGCACTCCTCCAGGCTCATCCGGTTGGACATCAGCGTGGTGACGTTCTCCGGCAGGACCTCGTCCAGATAGCGCATGCGCAGCGGGTTGGTCTCCAGCAGGTAGACCCAGGCCCCCATTCCGGCCGCCACCCTGGCGGCGTTGTAGCCCACGATCCCTCCGCCCAGGACAACCACCGTGGCCGGCGGGACCCCCGGCACGCCGCCCAGGAGGACCCCCCGCCCTCCCAGGGGCTTGGCGAGGTAGGTGGCCGCGATGTGCACGGCCATGCGCCCCGCGACCTCGCTCATCGGCTCCAGGAGGGGCAGCCGGCTGTCGGCCGCCTCCACGGTCTCGTAGGCGATGCCAACGATCTTCCGCCGCAGCAGCGCTTCGGTCAGGGTTCGGTCGGCGGCCAGATGGAGATAGGTGAACAGGATCTGGTCGGAGCGGAGCAGCCCGTATTCCGAGGGAAGCGGCTCCTTGACCTTGAGGATCAGGTCGGCAGCCCGGAACACCTGGCGCGCCGTTCCCGCCACCCTGCCCCCGGCCGCCTGGTAGGCCTGATCGTTGATGCCCGAGCCCACCCCAGCCCCCTTCTGGACCAGCACCGTGTGGCCGCGGGCGACCAGGGCCTGCACCGTGGCGGGAATGGCCGCCACGCGGTTCTCGTTGTCTTTGATCTCCTTCGGAACCCCGATGTTCATGGAGACGCCTCCGTTCTCCCCTCCGTCGGCACCTGCCTCCTCATTTCCCCCAGTCCCGCGCGTACCGGAAATCCCGATCGATGGTCCGCGAGGAGACCTTGGCGATCACCGGCAGGCGCCGCTTGTACTGGGAGCCCTGAACCCTCCGGGCGACCGCGCGGACGAATTCCTCGTCGAGCCCATCCTCCTGCACAAGCTCGTCCGGCTCGTACCGCCGGTCGACCAGCGAATAGAGGATTCGATCCACCGCTTCGTAGGTGAACCCCAGCTCCGCCTCGTCTGTTTGCCCGATCCAGAGATCGGCGCTGGGATGCTTCTCCACGATGACCGCGGGGACTCCCACGTGGCGGGCCAGCCGCCAGACCTGGGTTTTGTACAGATCTCCGAGGGGATTCACGGCCGAGGCCATGTCGCCGTAGAGTGTTCCATAGCCCAGCAACAGCTCCGTCTTGTTGCTGGTCCCCAGCACCAGCGCATCCAGGTGCGCCGAGTGATCGAAGAGGATTGTCATGCGCTCGCGGGCCATCTTGTTGCCCCGCCGGACCTGATCGGCGTCCGGGCACATGGCAAAGTAGGCATCCACCATGGGGGTGATATCCACGGTCAGGCTGTTGATGCCCAGGGCCTCCACCACCAGCCGCGCATGCTCTGCGCTCTCCGGGTTGGACGTCCGGTACGGCATTAGCACCCCCCAGACGTTCCGGGGGCCGAGCGCCTCCGCCGCCAGGAAGGCCGCCAGGGAGGAGTCCACCCCGCCCGAAAGCCCCAGGACGACCCGCTGGAAGCCGGCTTTGCGCACCTCGTTCTCGATGAAGCCGGTGAGGATCTTGCGCACCGTCTCGCAGTTGAACTGGAGAGTGCCCATGGGCTACTCCGCTCCCTCGCTCCGGCCGCGGACGATCCGCCCGACCTCGCGCAGCGTGAGCTCGAGCCGCTCGTCCCGAAGCAGCGGATTGGCCATTCGCGCCCGTCGCAGGGCACCGGGCTGTAGCTCGGCCACCAGCAGCTCCGACTCCAGGTAGCGGGCTTTGGCCAGGGATTCCCCCCCGGGCGTGACCACCTCCGACCCGCCCCAGAAGCACGCGCCGTCCTCGTAGCCGACGCGATTGGCGTAAATGACGAAGCAGGTGAACAGGTCTCCGTAGGCGCGGAGGACCCGCTCCCAGGTGCCGGCGTTCTGGAACGGCGCCGTCTCGCTCTGACCCCGTCCCGGGCTGGCCGAGACACAGACGATCACCTCGGCTCCGTCCCAGACCGCGATCCCGGGAATGGCGGGATGCCACAGGTCCTCGCAGATGAGGATGGCCATGCGGCCCAGCGCGGTGTCGAAGGCCTGAACGCGCCCCCCGGCGGCCAGGTAGCGCTGCTCGTCGAAGATCCCGTAGGTGGGGAGGTAGACCTTGCGGTGAATGTGACGGACGGCCCCGCCCTCCAGGTAGGCCGCGGCATTGTGAAACGTATGGCCGGGGGCCTCCTCTACGAAGCCCACCACGATGGCCACCCGGCGGCTCAGCTCACAGAGGGCCTGCAGCGGGGAAGATTCCGGCCTGAGAGCGACGGAGGGCACCTGGTCCTTGAGGAAGTAGCCGGTCAGGCTGAGCTCGGGGAAGACCAGCAGATTCGCCGATTGGGAGATGGCCTCCTGGGCCATCTTTTCGTGCAGGGCCAGGTTTCGCTCGAGGTCGCCCAGGGCCGGCGCGATCTGGGCCACGGCCACGCGGAATTGCCGCATCTGCTCCTCCCACTGATCGGTTCGCTGACAGGCCCAAGCCGGCTGGATCGTACTACACTTGTCGTCGCAACTCAACTGGCCCGGCGATCCGGCCGGCGGGTGAATTCACGGCCGGCGCCCATGCCCGGACGTCCCTGCAGCCTGCTGGCCGATCCACCCTGAGGTTTCCCGGCCGTGAGTGAGCAACGGACGAACCCTTTCATGGAAGATCTGGCTCTAACGAAATAGGGTGGACGATAGAGCGGGGAGAGACCCCGTAACGGAGGAGGACGCATGCTGGAAAAGGATTTCCCGAACAACGAGCATATGGCCGAGCGGGTGCTGCGGGTCTTGGTGGGCGTCGGCGTGCTCAGCCTGGTCTTCGTGGGACCCCGCACGCTGTGGGGGCTGATCGGCCTCATCCCGGTGGCGACCGGCTTGATCGGAAGCTGTCCGGCGTACACCCTGCTCGGAGTCAGCACCTGCCGCGTCAAGGGCGCACCCCGCTGACCGACGCCCCTCGGATCGGTCCTCAGGGGCCGGGCGAGTAGCGCAGACAAGCCGCGTACAGCGCCTCGATCGCTTTCCGGTCGGCCGCAAACGGGTCCTGAGCCTCGTGCATCTGCTCGAAGTACTTTCCCGTCTCCCGTTGACCGATCGGATCGGTGGCCAGCCATACGGGAGTCCGGGCAGCCTCCGCCGGACTGTCGTGCCCTGCGAAGCCAAGGTTGTTGCTCAGCGTGGAGCTCACGTCACCCGGGTGACAGGTGTTCACCGACACGCCGCTGGACTTCAGCCGCTCCGCGAACGCCACTGCCAGCATTCGGTCGGCCTGCTTGGACTGGCGATAGGCCTCGCCGTTGGAGTACTGTCGCTCCGAGAATTCCAGGTCCGTGAGATCTAGGTCGCCTGCCCAGTAGCTGGCGACGACGATTACCCGGGCCGGCGCCGATCGCCGGAGATTGTCGGTGAAGGCCTGGATCATCCAGAAATAGCCGAGGACGTTGGTCGCGAATTGGAGTTCGATCCCTTCGGGGGTCTGCTGTCTCCGGCGAGGCGTCGCGCCGGCGTTGTTGACCAGGACGTGCAAGGGGCCCGTCCATCGGCCGGCCAGCGCCAGAACCGAGCTCCGTCGCGATACGTCCACGATTTCGAAGCGTACCCGAGGGTTTCCCGTTGCCTCGACAATGTCCCGAACGGCGCGGCCCCCCTTCTCTTCGCTGCGGCAGGCGACCACGACCTCGAATCCAGGAGTCGCGGCCAGTCCCAGGGCAATGGCCTTGCCGATGGCCCCGGTCCCCCCGGTCACGATGGCCACCTTCCCGTCGGTCCCCGCTCGGGGACTCCACCCGCTGCCTGCCTCGCTCATCTCCCCTCCTCTGGTGCGGCGGATCGTCCGACCGAGATCGCTTTCCCGCCGAACCCCGTGCCCTTCATACGGCATGCCGGCGCTCGCGTCAAGCGCGGGCCCGCCGCTGCCTCCGGTTCGGAGACGGCGGCCGGCCGGTCCGGGCTGTGGCTCAGACCCCGACGATCCGCTTCATGGGAATGCCGAGGCCGGCATCCCCCTCGATGACCGCGTAGGATTTGACTCCCCTGCCCCCCCGGTGCCCGGACCGCAGGAAGGTGTTCTTCATCTGCAGCTCCATGAACACGCTCTTGGGCAGGGGCTGGTCCGTCTCCTTGCACACCCGGCGCGCCAGCTCGAAGACGTCCTCGAGCTCGTCGACCTTCCGGATGTCGCTGATGTTCAGATAGATTTCAGGGAACTCGTCCAGCTCCTTTCGCACCCAGGCCGTGTTCGAGAACCGCTCCGCGTACACGTACTCGATCCGCATGCGCAGTGCGATGCGCCGGATCTCCTCGATGGTGCGATAGAAGATCTGGATCCGGTTCTCCAGCAGGGCATCGTCTCGATCCCGCGTGTCTTCCCGAAAGGCGGGCGTCGTCTCGATGGCGTCCACCGCCAGGCACACCACCTCTCCCCGCCGGCTGGAGATCAGGAGGGGCAGCAGGTGCACCTTCATCACCAGCCGCCCATCGTGGGATACCTTGAGAATCTGGTAGTTGTAATCCAGCATCCAGGGGAACACCGTCCAGTAGATGTTCTCCACGTTGCGATCGACCTGCTGGAATGACTTGTCGGCCGTGCAGTCCCCGATCGTCTTGCCCAGATCCAGGAATGAGACATCCCGCGTGGCGTATTCGAATTCCACATCGGTTCCCCGCACGCACACCATGTCCTCCGCGCCGGCCAGGGGGATCTGCCGGGAGATCCTCCACAGGAGCGAGGCAATTTCGTCCGCGTACATGGCCATCCGCCTCTCCGGCGCCCCCAGCAGGTCCGCCCCGGTCAGGGCCTGGCACTCGGCCAGGAGCCTCTTGGCCATGACCGTTGCCGCCGCCTGCCCGATGGACGCCTGCTGCGCGATGTGGGCGGGATTCCTCTGCTTCTTGTCCAACATCTCTTGAATCTTCACCAGACGGCAATCCTCGGAGATGGAGCGGAGCGTGGAGAGGGAGATCAGCCCATTCTCGGTCAGGTATCGGTCCAGGTCGATATCGAGGACCGTCTTGAGGATCGGGAGATTTTCCTGCAGCGCCCGGCGGACGACCTGGTCGTCGTTGAGGCTGCGCAGGGCCTCGATCGTTACTTCGAAGTCCTTCTGGAAGTCCCGGTACCACCGCTGATAGAAGGAGGCCACCAGTCCTTTGAGGCTCTTTTGCTGATTCAGCAGGTTGGTGATCGCCAGGCCGAGTGACAGGTTGAGGGCCTTGCGAGGCTGCCGGGCCTTGCTGCTCGAGACCAGGCCGTAGCTGCTGGGGTACTCGCCGAAGCGCTTCCGAGCCTCCTGGAGGGGGAGGCTGATGTAGCCTTCGTCCTCCACGAACCCGCTGATGACCGGGTTGTACTCGAGGTGGTACGATGGCGGCATGGATCAGTCTCTCTCCCAGCTCTGCCGGGCAGCAGAGCGGCGGCCCTGCCCGCGGCTCATCGGGTTTCACCCGCCTCGCCGAACGTCGCCGCTTGCCGGCGGAGAGCCGTCCCGTGCAGGCGGTACACCGTCCACTCGTCCATCGGCACCGCTCCCAGCCGCCTGTAGAAGGCGATTGCCGGCTCGTTCCAGTCCAGCACTGACCACTCCAGGCGGCCGCATCCGCGCTGCTGGGCCAGACTGGACAGAAAGGTCAGGAAGGTCCGCCCCAGGCCCCGCCCGCGCGCCTCTGGCTTCACGTACAGATCCTCGAGATAGAGGCCCGGCCGCCCCAGGAACGTGGAGAAGTTGTGAAAGAAGACGGCAAATCCGGCGGGCTCGCCGTGCAACTCGCCGATCAGCACCTCTGCCACGCGCCGCGGGCCGAAGAGCGCCTGGCGCAGCCCCTCTTCGGTGGCGGTCACTTCGTGGGCCAGGTGCTCATACTCGGCCAGCCCCTTGATGAATGCGAGGATCAGCGGGACATCCGGCTCCGCAGCGAAGCGGAGCGTGAATCCCGGGATGGCGGTGACGATCGGCTCCCTCACGATTCGGCTCCTCTGTATCGGCCTCCGTGCCCGTGCTCCCTCCCCGTCTCCCCCTCTCCCGCTCTCCCCATCCCTCCGACCCCTCAGCTCCTTGGCTCCCGCACCCGGAACCTGATCACCGGCAGTCTGCCCGAGGCCAGACGGACGGCCTCCCCAACCTCGCCCCCCTTCCAGCCCACCAGGCGGCGCGCCAGGAGGCGCAGGACTCCCCGCGGAGGATTGGGTGGCGACGGCGGCCAATCTTTCGGCATCCCCGGTCTTCCGGCCCGCTCTCCCGGGACCCCGGCGTCACATCGTTCGCCCTACCGTCTCCACGAACGGGCGCAGGCTCTTCATGAGCTGGGCGAACTGTCGTGGATCGAGCGACTGGCGCCCGTCGGACAGCGCCACCTTGGGGTCGTGGTGCACCTCCAGCAAAAGGCCGTCCGCTCCGCAGGCCACCGCGGCCCGGGCCATGGGGGCCACGTACTCCCGGATGCCGGTCCCGTGGGACGGATCCACGATGATGGGCAGGTGGCTGTGCATCTTGATGTGGGGAATGGCATTCAGGTCCAGCGTGTAGCGTGTCGCCGTCTCGAACGTCCGGATGCCGCGCTCGCACAGGATCACATTCGGGTTCCCCTCCGACAGGATGTACTCCGCCGCCAGCAGCAAGTCATCCACGGATGCCGCCATGCCGCGCTTGAGGATGATGGGCTTCCGGCTCTGCCCCAGGGCCTTGAGCAGCCGGAAGTTCTGCATGTTCCGGGCCCCCACCTGGAAGGCCGCGGCGTAGCGCTCGACCGCCTCCACATCTCCGACCTCGACGACCTCCGTGACCGCCGGCATCGCCAGTTTCTCCGATACCGCATGCAGGATCTCGAGCCCCTCCAGCCCCAGCCCCTGGAAGCTGTACGGACTGGTGCGGGGCTTGTAGGCACCGCCGCGCAGGCACTTCGCCCCCGCCCGCTTCACCGCCTGCCCGCTGAGGAGCATCTGCCGGTGGCTCTCCACGGCGCAGGGGCCGGCGATCACCGTGAAGTGTCTTCCGCCCACAGGGACATCCCCGATCCTCACGATGGTGTCTTTGGGGTGGATCTCCCGGCTCACCAGCTTGTAGGCGGTGAGGACCGGCGACACCTTTTCCACCTGGGGATGGTTCTCGATGTGCAGCTGGCCCAGCACCCGTTCGTCCCCGATGGCCCCCAGGACGGTCCGTTCCGTCCCCGGCATGTAGAGCGGCTTCAGCCCCAGCGCCGCGATCTGCCGCAGGATCTCATCCGCATCCTTCTTGGTGGCCCCATGCTTCAGCACGATGATCATCGAATCCCTCTCCCGTCTCGTGGAGAATTTCGCCCCATGGCCTCCCCGCCAGGCAGCCGTCCGAAAGCCGCCACCACCCGCTGCGGTGCCGGTTCCCTCTCTGCCGGAGGCAACCCCCGCGTCAGCACATCGACGCCGGGTCCACATCCAGATCCAGGCGCACGCCGCGCGCGCCGGCGGAGGCCCGGAAGCGGCGGGCAGCCTCCTGCACGGCGGCATGGAGCCGCCGCGTGTCCTTCCCCCGCACCAGCACATGCCAGCGGTACCGGCCGCGAACGCGATAGCGCTGCGCGGGCGCGGGGCCGCTGAGACTGTCGGGCCTCACCCCCGCCGCACGCAGCTGGGTCGCCAGCTCCTCAGCCGCGGCCTCGGCCAACTGCTCCTGCGGGCTGCTGAGAACCCCCAGGACGGCCCGCGAGAATGGCGGCAGCCCCTGCTCGCGCCGGAGGGCGCCCTCGGCCTCCCACAGGGCATCGTAGTCCTGAGCCTGCACCGTCCGCAGGATGTAGTGGTCTGGGTTGAAGGTCTGAATCACGGCCAGGCCCGGACGATCGCCCCGCCCCGCGCGGCCCACCACCTGGGTGAGGAGGGCGAAGGCCCGCTCCCCCGCCCGGAAGTCGGGCAGGTGCAGGGCCATGTCCGCCGAGACCACCCCCACCAGCGTCAGGTTCGGCACGTCGTGCCCCTTCCCCGTCATCTGGGTCCCGACCAGGATGTCGATCTCCCCCCGGGCCAGGCGGTCCAGCGTGTCCCCCGCCGCCCGCCAGGTTCGCGTGCTGTCGCGGTCCATGCGGACGACCCGTGCCGCGGGAAAGCGCTCCCGCACGGCGGCCTCGACCTGCTGCGTCCCGACCCCCAGGTACCGCAGAACGCTCCCCTGGCAGTGCGGACAGCGCTCGGGCGGCCGCCGCTCGAAATCGCAGGTGTGGCAGCGCAGCCGCCCGCGGGAGGCGTGGTACGTCAGCGACACGCTGCAATGGGGGCAGTCCGCCGTGCTCCCGCACTCCTGGCAGAGCAAGAGCGTGGAAAATCCCCGGCGGTTCAGGAACAGCAGCGACTGCTCCCCATGCTTGAGCCGCTCGGCCAGCGCGGTGCAGAGCGGCGGGGACAGCAATCGCTGGCCGCTCTCCACCCGGCGCAGGTCCACGATCTCCACCCGGGGCAGCGGCCGCGCCTCGATCCGGTCCGCCAGGCGGACCAGCCGGTAGCGTCCGGCCCGGACCCGCTCGTAGCTTTCCAGGGAGGGGGTTGCCGATCCCAGGACGACCGGCGCGCCCAGCATCTTGGCCCGCATGACGGCCACGTCGCGGCCGTGGTAGCGCGGCGCCTCTTCCTGTTTGTAGGAAGGGTCGTGCTCCTCGTCCACCACCAGAATGCCCAGGCGCGGGAGGGGCGCGAACACGGCCGAGCGCGCCCCCACGACGATGTCGGCCGCCCCGGCGCGGATGCGACGCCAGGCGTCGTATCGCTCTCCCCCCTTGAGGCCGCTGTGCAGGACCGCCACCCGCTCTCCGAAGCGCGCCAGGAAGCGCTGCACGGTGAGCGGGGTGAGGGAGATCTCGGGGACCAGAACCAGTGCCTGTCCGCCCGCTTGGATCGCGATCTGGATGGCCTGGAGATACACCTCGGTCTTCCCCGACCCGGTCACGCCGTGGAGCAGGAGCGGCAGGAACGCCTTCTGCGCCAGCGCCGCCCGGACGACCTCCACCGCCTCCGCCTGGGCGGGGGCGAGTACCCGTGGAGTGTCGGCCGGTACCGCGATCGCTCCTGGGGCAAAGGGATCCCGGGTGATCTCCTGCTGTCGGACCTGGACCAGCCCTTTGTGGATCAGGGCAGCCAGCGCGGCGGGGTTGCCCGCCGCGGCGTCGGCCCGGGGCAGCCCCTCGGGGACTTGCGCCAGCGCCCGCAGGATGGCCCGCTGCTTGGCGGCCCGCGGGGAGAGTGCGGCCTGCTCGGCATCCACACCGGCAGCCAGGGTGCAGAGGGGCACGGCGGAGGGCCGGACGCGGGGTGGTCGGAATTCGCTGACAAGATCCACCAGGCCGCGGCGGGCCAGGACCTGGACCACCGACCGCGCGCGGGGCCAGCGCCGCTCCAGGACCGACAGCGCCACGGCCCCTCGCTCCTGCAGCAGAAACAGCAGGTCCCGCTCCGCCGGACGCAGGAGGCCGCCGGCGTCCGCCAATGACTCCGCGGCGGCGGTCGCCCGCGCCACCTGCCGGGTGAGACCGTCGATGCCCGGCGGCAGCGCCGTTCGAATGACCTCTCCCCAGGGGCAGAGGTAGTACTCGGCGACCCAGCGGGTCAAGCCGAGCAGATGCGCGTCCAAGAGGGGCTCGGCGTCGAGGACTTCGCAGAGGTCCTTCGTCTTCCCCACCGGCGAGCGATCACGCACCGCCACCAGGTACCCGGTAGTTGCCCGCTTGCCCAGGGGCAGGAGGGCCCGCTTGCCGGGCGCGGCGAGCCCCCGCCATTCCTCCGGCACCCGGTAGGTGAGCGGCGTCTCGATGGAAGCGGGGAAGACCGCGTCGACGTAGGCGGGGGAGTCCGTCTTCATGGCGCGCTGCTGGCCTCCCGCCTCAGCCGGGGCGGACGCGCTGCATCTCCCGCAGGAGCAGCTTCATGTCCTCCCAGACCGTCTTCTTTTCGTGCGGGTTCCGCAGGAGGTAGGCGGGATGGAAGGTGGGCAGCAGCGGGACCCCGTGGAAGTCGACAAAACGCCCGCGCAGCCGGGAGATGGGCTCCTTGGTGCGCAGCAGGGTCTGGGCGGCGGGACCGCCCAAGGCGCAGATGAACTTGGGGCGGATGGCCTGAAGCTGCTTCAGGAGGAACGGCTCGCAGGCCAAAATCTCGTCGGCCTCGGGGGTTCGGTTGTTGGGCGGGCGGCACTTGATGATGTTGCAGATGTAGACCTCCTCCCGCTTCATCCCCATGGCCTCGATGATCTTGGTGAGGAGCTGTCCCGCTCGCCCCACGAACGGCTCCCCCTGCGCATCCTCGTCGGCGCCGGGCGCCTCCCCCACGAAGACCAGCTCCGCCTTCGGATTCCCGACGCCGAAGACGATCGTGTGCCGCCCGTGATGCAGCTTGCAGCGGGTGCATTCTCCCAGCTCCGCCTGCACCTCGGGCAGCGTGGGGGGCGGGGCCGCCTCCGCTTCGGCCTGTTCCGGCCAGCGGGCGTCCACGTATTCCAGGCCCCGCTCGTATTCCACCTGCAAAATGGTGCGAAGGTCCTCGACGATCTCGCCGAGACCTTGTCTGGAGTCTTTGTCCATCTACGCTCCGTACGCCCGCCGCGCCTTCACTCCGGAATCACGCCCCATTGCCTGCCCGCGCTCCTCCGCCGCTTCTCCCTCTCACCCCGGCCCCCCCTCACCCCTGCTCTTCGTGGCGTCCTTGCGTGAGGCGATCCTCTTCGGATTTGGACTAGTTTTTGGCCCGCTCCGCCAGGAGTTTGACCAGCCGATCCAGGATCCGGCCGGCGACCTCCCGTTTCGAGAGCAGCGGCAGCTCTTCCAGCCCGCCCTTCGCATCCAGGATCTTCACCACATTCGTCTCGGCATCGAAGCCGGCCCCCGGCTGGCTCACATCGTTGGCGACCATGAGGTCGACGTGCTTGCGGCCGAGCTTCTCGCGCGCGTTGCGCACCAGGTCCTCCGTCTCGGCCGCGAAACCAACCAGGATCCGTCCCTCCTTGCGCTTCCCCACCTCCGCCAGGATATCCGGGGTCGGTTCCAGCGCGATGTCGAGACGTGCCTCCTTCTTCTTGATCTTGCGGCCGGCCGCGTGCACCGGCCGGTAGTCCGCCACCGCCGCCGCCTTGATCACGACCGTGGCGGCGGGCAGCCTGGCCAGGACCGCCTCGAACATCTGCTGGGCCGTCTCGACGTGGGCCACATCCACCCCCGGGGGCGCGGAGAGCGCCGTGGGGCCGCTGACCAGGATGACCGCGGCGCCGCGGGCCGCGGCGGCCTCGGCCAGAGCATACCCCATCTTTCCCGACGAGCGATTGGAGAAGTAGCGGATAGGATCCAGAGGCTCGCGGGTGGGGCCTGCCGTCACCAGCACCGTCTGCGACGCGAGGTCGCCCGAGCGACGGAGAATCCGCTCGATGGCCGCCATGATCTCCGGAATGTCGGCCAGACGCCCGGGGCCGACCAGGCCGGACGCCAGCTCGCCGCTGCCCGGTCCGACCACGTGCACCCCGCGCTCGCGCAGGCGCTGCAGATTCTCCTGCACCGCGGGATGGGTGTACATGTCGCTGTCCATGGCCGGCGCCACCAGCAGCGGGCAGCGGCTGGCGAGATAGATGTTGCTGAGAAAATCGTCGGCTAGCCCCAAGGCCAGCCGTGCGATCGTCCGCGCCGTGGCCGGGGCCACCACGAACAGCTCGGCGCGCCGCCCGCTCTCGATGTGCCCGATCCGCGACCCATAGGCCAGCGAGTACATGTCCAGGAGCACCGGCTGGTGCGACAACGTCTCGAACGTCAGCGGGGTCACGAACCTGGTGGCCGCTTCGGTCATCACGACCTGGACTTCGGCCCCGCGCCTCGTCAGCTGGCGCACCAGCTCCACCGCCTTGTACGCGGCGATGCCCCCTGTGACCCCGAGCAGGATCCGTTTTCCCTTCAGCACGACTGCACCTCACTCCCTGCCGGCACCAGCAAGGCCGTCACCCCGGCCGAGGCCCTTCGACAATAGCGCTCTCCCATCCGTACCAACGTCCAACGGTAGCGATCACCGGGCCGCAGACAAGCAATCATCCTTCGGCAAGTGACCCGATCGCGGCTCCGGTGCATCGCACGGTTCGGCGATCGACCGGAAACCCACAGCCATCAGAAGGTCACGCCGCCTCGACGGCGGGCAGGCTGAGGTATTCGCGGACTTCCAACTGCATCCGGTCGATCTCCGCCAGGAACCCCGATGCCGACAATCGGTAATTCACCGGATTCGTTTCGACCTTGCGAAGATGCGCCAGTTGGGCCTGGAAGTGCCGAATGCGCTCCAGCATCGCCTCCAGTTCTTGGTCGCTTCTTATCATGGCATCTCCTCGCCGATTTCCACTATGCTGCGGCGGCCACCTTCACGCTTCACTTGCCAGTATTCTATCGCAGTTTGCTCGCCGCCGAAAGCGGCCAGACGGCGCACCCAGAACACGCTGGCACCGAAGTGAGCGTCCGATGCAGAATGATCGAAGACCAGGGCCGCTTCGCTCGGCAGAGTGCCGCTGTCGAACGCGTCATCCATTACGAGAAACACATCCACATCGCGGGGTTCCGGTTTCTCCGTAACGAACGAACCGAACACCACGAACCGGGCCAAATGCCCGGCGGCTTGGGCCAAACGATAGATTCGCTCGAGGCGTTCCGCGACAGCCATCCGTTGTCGGGAGCCCGTGCCAAAACGATCGAGCACCTCCCGCAATGATGCCCGATGCACACCGGGTGGCAAGTCCCCAGCGCTTGTGAACGGTGGCAACGGCACCCGGCACCCCCATTCTCTGTCGCCGAACGCCCGCGCTTAGCGGCCGGAGGGCGAGCAGCGTAACCCATCACCCACACTCCGGCAGCGTCCCGGATGAGCCGCGTCAAGTGGGTGGCGGCGTTCGCCCGCGGTGATGCGTAGTCACGCGCGAGTCGTCTCTCAGTTGCGATGGCGTCAGCCGCCAAGCGACACCGGATGCCATGGTCAAAGAGAAAGCCGGCCTCCCGAAAAGCCTCAAGCGTGGGCGAGGCGACGATGCCGCCACGACAAAGTTCGCGGAGCAGGATGGTTCTGACTACGACCTTCTCGGCCGCATCGTAAAAGTACGCAGTGCTCGACGAGCCAGGGTTCCGCTGTGGAGACGATGCATTCATCTGAGAGAACCGAAGCCCGGAATTCATCAAGAATTCCTTCGACTGGGAAATGGACCATATCCCTCTTTGTGACGTATTCAATCGGGTAGTCACGATTGAGCCGATCCAAGATCGCGATGATGTTCTCCGTTTTCATTCTATCGCCAACGTTAGCCATGAGCGGCGCGCGGAACGCGCGTACGCTCCATGGCTTGGCTCGGTGCGTCACTTATTCGGTATTATCTCAAGAGTCAGGGCGCAGTCGGAATATCCCATGGCCCTCCAGAACTCCACCGCGGATTCATTCCTGCACAGCACCTCGACCACAAGTCTTTTCTCTTTCGACCAGACAGTATTAAACAGAATCGTCATCGCTCGCCTGCCTATGCCCTGTCTCCGCCGGCCTCTCGCGACAAAGAGCTGCCGAGTATTCGCTTTGAATCCAACCATTCATCCTCTCTCGCAACTCGGGAACCCTCATCGGGTTGCGGTGCCCTTCGTCGCGAAGGAGTTGATGGTTCCATTCGGCCAGCAAATCCAAGTCACTTGTTGTGGCAATGCGATGGTTCATCTTCTTCACACCGAACGACAGATATACAGTCTGTATAAACCCTCAACCACAGACCGTGCGTGTTTGTATAAGACGCTCCACAGTTTCATGAGAAGATCTCATAACTTCAACCCTCCGAGCCCTTCCGCGCCTTCGAGGGCTCCGGTGAGATTCGGCTTATGCAGACTGCATAAGATGCCTCAGGGCCCGTCCGCGGAGCTGCGCATACCAGGCCTTCCTTGGGGGCCTGTAGGCCGTTACATCGAGATGAGTTTCTTCGTGTCGTCATAGAGGGTATCGGGACATATGTCCTGCTCGTGAGGCCAGACGACGGTGCTGCCTACTGCACGAGCCTGCCTGAAGTAGCTGAGGTCGCGGAATTCTTTGAAGACTCCGATATCCAAGAGGGGGGGGCAGTCGAAGACACCGATTTCTCCATTGGAGAACGTAATTTCAAGCTTGTAGTCGTCTTTCGGAATGACCGCCTTCACTCTGGGGTTCATCGCTCACCTCAAAGGATCGATCCTGAAAGGCTGTTGGCCGCTTGCCGCAAGCTGCAGTCCGCCAACAGGTCATCCCTGTGGATCTCGACCTATGCAAGAACCAGCCTCATCTTTCCGGGAGGAATGGCCCCTTCCAGTAATTCTCCATCGGGGATGCCGACCACGGCCTCATCGTCTTGATACTTGACATGGATGTGTGGGCGGTTGTGCCGCTTGCTGTCCATGAAGTACAACGAAACTATTATACCGTAGAACATGGATATTACAGGCATACGTCCTCCCCCCGCATCATAATCAGTGCATGAGGAATCATAGAAAGATCCCCGCGGCCTGCCTGGGCTGGATGCCCAGGACGTCTGCCACCGGCTGGCACTTGATGGTGAAAAGGCAGAAGACCTCGGCCGACAGCTCCCGCCGGTGCTCGGAGAACACGTAGTAGTTGGCCTGGCCCTTGGCGATGATCAGCCGCGCCGCCTTGAGCGCGCGCTTGAGGTCCGGCGAGGCCTCCTCCCACGAGATTCCCAGCGTGTCCGGCCCCGCCAGGATCAGCCGGTCTGCCGTCCTGTCCAGCCCGACCATTTGCCCGTCCTCCAGCGTGGCGTCTGAGGTGATCGGACCGCCCCGCAGGGCCGAGGTGACTGAGCAGCCGTACTGGCGGAGCTCCGCGATGAAGAGCGCGTCCAGGGCGATCTCCCCCACGTTGTCATGAATGTAGAGGACGGGCACGCCGAGCTTCACCCGCTCGTACAGGCGGTCCAGGTGGTCCAGGGCGAGTCCTCGCTCCAGGTAGCCCTGGAGGTGCTGGAGGGTCTTATCCGGCGTGAAGTCGTAGCCGATGCCGACCGTCCGGGAGTCCAGGCTGTTCCCCGCCAGCGCCCAGCGCGCCAGAAAGCGAAAGCGGGCCAGCCCCTCCAGGCGCGCCGCCTCCTCCCCCAGGCGCCGGGCGATCTCCAGCCCGACCCGGTTCAGCTGTCGCCGCTGCTCCTCGAAGGGCTCGACGACACCCGTCTTGCGCTTCAGGATGCGATGCACCTCGGTGATGTAATAGGAGGGGACCCGGTCACAGCCGAAGCTCTCCGCCAGGAACCGCATGGCACTCCTGGCGACCCCGAGCTGCTTCACGGGGTCGGACGTCACCTGCCGGGCCGCGGCATAGACGTCTCCCAGAACGCAGGTGAGGCAGGCGGGGGTCGTCTTCACCGGCGGATCTCCGGCGGGGTGAAGCCTTCGGGAGCGTGGTTAAGCGGCCGCCGGCCGCCGCCGATCCGGGGAGCCGTGCGGATCGCCAGCTCGATGTAGGCCTGCGCCGCGGCCACCGCCTCCGGCACGGGAAGCCCCCTGGCCAGGCACGCCGCGATGGCCGAGGACAGGGTGCACCCCGTCCCGTGGAATTCCCCCGGCACGCGCGCCGCCTCCCGCCGGACGAACTCCCGCCCGTCGTACAGCAGGTCCACCACCTTCTCGCCCGGCAGATGTCCCCCCTTGATCAGGACGTACGCGGGCCCCATGTCGTGGATGACCCGGGCTGCCTCTCGCATCTCCTCCTCGGTCTCGATCTTCCGCTCGCACAGGAAGGTTGCCTCGTCCAGGTTGGGCGTGACCACCGTGGCCAGGGGGAACAGATGCCGGCGCATGACGGGCGCCGCCTCGTGCTGCATCAGCGCGTCGCCGCTGGCGGCAATCATCACGGGGTCCACCACGAGGTTCGGCAGGCGGCGCTCCTGGGCCACCCCTGCCACCGTGCGGATGATGTCCCCGGTGGCCAGCATGCCGGTCTTGGCGGCGTCGGCACCGATGTCATCCAACACGGCCGTGAGCTGGGCCGCGATAAACTCGCAGGGGGGCAGCTCGACCCCGTGGACCCCCCGCGTGTTCTGGGCCGTCAAGCCGGTGACGGCCGACATGCCGAACACGCGAAAGGCCGAGAACGTCTTCAGGTCGGCCTGGATCCCGGCCCCTCCTCCGGAATCCGAGCCGGCAATGGTGAGGGCGACTGGAAGGCTTCGGACAGGCATCCTGCGTCTCCTTGCGGACAGCTCGCAGCAGCGTCGCGGTCCCGGCGACCTCTCAGGGGGATTTGCGGAACGCCCCGCTCGCGGTCTCGGGAGCCCGGCGCTCGGCCTCAACCCGCCCGGGCTTGCGGCCGGTCTCGAGCGCGCCGGCCTTTTGCTCCCGCCGCTGGACGCCGGGCGCCCGGCCCGCGGCCGCGGAGGACCCGTACAGTCTGGTGTATTGTTCGTAAGTTCCCAGCACCCGCTTCACGTAATTTCGCGTCTCGCTGTACGGAATGTTTTCAATGAACTCGGCCTCGTCGCTGAAGCCGTAGCGATCCAGCCAGCGGCGCACCGCCTGCGTTCCCGCGTTGTAGGCGGCCAGCGTCAGGGCCAGATTGCCGTTGTTGTCGCGCAGCAGCTCCGCCAGGTGGATCATCCCCAGCCGGATGTTCACCTCGGGGGTGTGCAGCGGCGGCGGGTTCTCCATCGGCAAGTTGTTGTCCTTGGCCACCCGCCTGGCCGTCTGCGGCATGAGCTGCATCAACCCTCGCGCCCCCGCCTGCGAGACGGCCTGGGGGGCAAAGGCGCTCTCCTCGCGAATCAGCGCTGTGACGAAGAAGGGATCCAGGTCCAGGCGCTTGGCCTGCTGGCGAATCAGCGCGATGTGCCCCAGGGGGTAGAGGCACTGCCAGAACCCCCGGATGGGCGGCCGCCCGCCCTCCTGAACGTAGAGCGGCAGCAGGATCCGCGTCCCCAGCCACACAGCCTTGTCGTACCGCTCCAGATCGAGGAAGGCGCCGCAGGCCTCGGCCAGGGCGGCGCGATTCTCGGGCGAGGTGCGCGCCTCCTCACTGTACTCGTCTGCCGCCTCGTCGTCCAGCCCCAGCCCGCGCAGGGCGCGGGCTTTCTGGGCGTGCAGCTCGTCCACCGGCTTTCCCTTGGGAGGCGCGGCCTTGGTCGCCGCCGCGGGCAGCTCGGCCTTCTTCTTGGCGATCTTGTTCTCCTTCGCCAGCGCCATCAACCGCTCCAGCGCGCGCAGCTGGTAGTAGTATTGGCTGAACTGATCCCGGAGGATGGCGCGGTAGGCCTCGGTCGCCCCTGCCGGCTGCTGCAGCTTTTCCAGGACGCGTCCCTTCCAGAAGAGGGCCTGGGCGCGCAGCCGGGACCCGGCTTCCTCGGTCAACAGACGGTCCCAGGATGCCAGGGCCGCCGGTAGGTCCTGCGCCTCGTAGGCCAGCCAGCCCTGGAGCCAGAGCGCCGTCTCTTTCCAGGACGTTTTGGGATACTCGGCGAGCAGGCGGGCGAGGTAGGTCCGCCCTGCCGCGATATCCCCGTTATCGGTCGCCGCCTGGCCGAGAAGATAGAGGGCGTCATCGGCGCGCCGGGACTGGGGGAACTCATCCACCAGGCGGAGCATGAACTGGCTGAACTTCTCGGCGTCATCCGCCCGGCCGAAGCTCCGGGCCAGCCAGTAGAGGGCTTCCACCTGATCCCCTGTCCCGGCGGTGACGAGCGGCTCCAGCCACTGCGCTGCCGGGCTGTATTGCCGGAGGCGGAAGGCGCTCATCCCGAGAAAGAAGCGGGCCTGAGCCTCGTGCGGATTATCCGCTTCGGCAAACGGCGCCAGCTCCTTCAGGGCCTGGCCGAATTGGCCCTGCTGGTAGAGCGTGGCGGCGCGGAGAAACTGCTCGTCGGGGGTGAGCGGCGGCGCCGTCGGAATCGCGTCGAGGAAGGCCTTGGCCTGCCGGCTCTCCGGGCTGGCGGGCAGCTCCACCCAGACCCGCCGGAAGACCTGCTCCGCCTGCTCCACCCGTCCCGAGTACAGCAGGACCTCGCCCAGTGTCACCCACACTGCCGCCCGTCCCCCATTGTGGGTGTAGGTCTCCAGGTACTTCCCCGCCGCCTGCTCTGCCCGCGGCAAATCGTCGGCCTCCAGATACTCCCGCGGGAGCTTCCGGCTCGCCCGCTCGGCGAACACGCTCGTGGGCTCGATATCCAGCAGTCGCTGCAGGGCTCCCGCGGCCTCGGCATGTCGTCCAGCGTCCCGGTGGATTGCCGCCAGCGCAAAGAGGGCATAATCGGCCAGCAGGGGGTAGCCGGCCGCCGCCTGCTCCAGCCGGGGAACGGCCTCCTCGCCACGCCCTTGCCGCCCCAGGAGAAGTCCCAGCAAGAGCTCCACCCTGTTCCTCACCCCCGCCGGCAGTCTGCGGGCCTCCAAGGCGAGCAGCGCCTCCGTCGCCGGTCCGAGATTCCCTGCCTCCACCGCCTGAACCGCGGCCTTCAGCTCGGACTCGGGTGGGGCCGGCGCAGGAGTCGCCGCGCTGGCGCCGGCGGCGCAAAGCATCAGCGCCAGACAGGCCACCAGCCATCGCTGCGTCTTGTTTCTCACGATCTGGACCGCCGTTTCGTGCATCTTCGAGACGGTAACGCTTCTTGGGCGCGGGGGAAGTGTGCGGACAGCCGGCGGGGCGCACGCCCGTCCCGCGCCGTGCAGGACGCCAGGCGCCGGCGACGCGGATGGGGCCTGGTCACTCGGACCGCAAACTCGACCACCAACATCGCATGGGGCCTGAGGCCCCCGGGAGGCAAGCTCCTCTTCTCGGCTCCGACACGCCGGGCAGCCGCCGGAGGGCGCTCATGCCGCCCTCACCGCTCCCCCGCCAGACGCGGAAGACTGACGTCGTACGGGGATCGCGCAATGCCTCGCTCCGTGATGATGGCGTCAATGCAGCTCGCCGGGGCAACGTCGAAGGCAGGATTGGCCGCGCGCATACCGAAGGGCGCCAGCCGCTTGCCGCCGATCTCGGTCACCTCGGCCGGCGGGCGCTCTTCGATGGGGATCCCGGATCCGTCGCCCAGATCCAGGTCCAGCGTCGAAATCGGGGCCGCAACGTAAAAGGGGATGCCGTGCGCACGGGCGAGCAGCGCCAGGCTGTACGTGCCAATCTTGTTGGCCACATCCCCGTTCCGCGCGATGCGGTCCGCTCCCACCACCACCAGGTCGACCTGCCCCCGACCCATGAAGTAGCCCGCCATGTTGTCGGTGATGAGCGTGGCCGGTATGCCGGCCTTCTTCAGTTCCCAGGCGGTCAGGCGAGCCCCTTGCAGCACCGGCCGGGTCTCGTCCACCCACACCATGATCTGTTTGCCCGCCTCGGCCGCGGCCCGGATGATTCCCAAGGCCGTCCCGTAGCCGGCCGTGGCCAGTCCGCCGGCATTGCAGTGGGTCAGGATGCGGGCCGCCTTCGGGACCAGCGCTTGTCCGTGCTGCCCGATGGCCCGGTTGATGCGGATGTCCTCGTCCCGCATCATCCGCGCCTCTGCCGCCAGCGCCGCCCTGATCCCGGACGGCGGAAGATCGCGGGACTTCCGGGCCAGCTCCAGCATCCGCCGCACGGCCCAGGACAGATTCACGGCCGTGGGCCGCGTGGCGAGGAGCTGCTTGCCCATCTGCTCCAGTGCCGCGTAGAACTCCGCGAAGGTCTGCGCCTGGATGGCCTGCGCCCCCAGCGTCAGCCCCATGGCCGCGGCAATCCCGATGGCCGGGGCCCCGCGGACCTGGAGCGTCTTGATGGCCCGCGCCACCTCTTCGACGGTCCGGCACTCCAGGTAGACCTCTTCGTCGGGCAGCCGGGTCTGATCGATCAGCCGAACGGTGCCTTCGGGCGTGAGGCTCAGCGTAACGAACTCGTCAGCCATGTCCACTCTCTGTCGGAGAAGCGCTGCGTGGGTAGCCTAACATGATCAACCGGTCATGCAAATCGAAAACTGCCCTTCGCGGGCCGCTGGAAGGCCCATCCACGCACCCTCCGACCGGTTCAGGGACGGAGGTCCGAGCAGCGCCGCGGGAAAGGCGACAGCGGACAGGAGGGTCGCCGCGGCCCAGGCGCACCGCTGGGTGCGTCCCTGAGGAAGAATCAGAATCTGCGGGAGACGGATCGGAAGGCTCGATCCTCATCATCGGAGGCAGATGGAATATCCTCGGGGGGCATGCGGGCGGCGGCGAGGCACCGACAGGGAATGCGGCTCGGCTCATGTGGGGGTCTCTCGCGCCGCCGAAGCATGCATGGTCGCGCCGCGGGCTACGAAGGATCCCGCGCGATCCACTTGTTCCGCTCCCGGGGATCGGCTTCACCCAGTATCTGCTCGAGGTGATGTTCCAGATGCCTCACGTAGTCGGTGATCACGAACTCCAGACTCGCCGGTCTGGAGTAGCCCATATCGCACGTGTGACCGAGGGAAGCCGGATCCACGTGCTCGATGATGTGCGCCACGTGCGCGTTGTACCGATACCAAAGCTCGACCAGGTCCGGCCACGGTTCGGCGTGATAGCACTGCGCCCGCACCCAGTGTTGCTGGGAATAGGTGAATGCGCCGATGTCCTTCACCTCCTGCATGCGCACGATTCGCTGGTGGTTGTTCGCGGCAGAGTCGACCAGGTGGCCGAGAATCTCCTTGCGGGACCATTTATCGGAGTACGGCTTCTCGGACGCGCGCGGCTCTGAGATGGAAACCAGTCGTGGTTTTGCCGCTTCGACGATGGCGCGAAGATGCCGTGCAATGTCGGTCATGGCCGTCCTCTCCTGGGTCGCCGGATTCGCGGCACGATGTTGGGGCAGCGCATTCGTCCCAAGCGCCCCCATCCAGCGCCGCCCCTCTTAGTATAGCCTGCTACTCGACGATCGGGGACTCGGTTCGCGCCCGACATCCCCCGTCCCGTTCATCGTGCGAGGCCTCCTCGCACAAGACGCACGAAGTTGTAAATGCGGATAACATCACCCTGGGGACCCCGACCGTTGGGGAAATTCCGCGGATCGCCGATTTTCGGATCGCTGCGCTGGGCGCCGGCACCGTGAACGTCGGTGTAACGAGACCCCGAGGAGCCGGGACCTCTCCGCTCAAGACCAGGCGTGCCGCCGAATCCGGGGCCGCCCGGCCGCGGACCGCCGGGGGGCGGGCCGCCCCATCGCGGGCCGCCCGGTCCCGGGCGCTCGCCCTGTCTCTGCCTCCCTGTTGGCCAGCCGGCGGCACGGCCGAAGGCGACGTAGACGGCATTCCCGCCCGAGACGAGTGACGCGTGCGTCGTGCTGGTCCAGTAGTATGGGTAATCGATCTCTCCGATTTCGTTGGTGATGGGGGTGCTGCTGAAGAGCGGATCGATGGCCGCCGTACCGGTGGCGTCGGGGGATCGCGTGTAATCGACGATGCTCTGGAGTTCCTTCGCGTTCGGCAAGCGCCAGTCATTGTAGCCGAGATACCGCTCGGCATTCCTGGCCTGGACCCACGCCAGCGCGGCTTCCCAATTGAGGCCCCTGCCGCTGTCGGCCTTCGACCACATCAGACCCGTGGCGCGGTCAGCGATGGTGCCGTCCCCGTTGTCACGGAAATCGTTCGCGCCATATCGCGGGTTGCCGCGCACGAGTAGCACGAAGAACGTCTTCTCCCTGCCGCCTCCGGACATGACCAGATCGTAGCCCTTGATCCGGCCGTCGGCAAAGTTGACCCCGAAGAGTTTCGCGGGGCCCGCCAACGACCTGCCGACGTACACCGTGCTCGATGCATACTGGGAGTCGATGAGCCGCTCGCCCCCGCTGTCGTCCCCATATGCGAAGGCGAAATACCGCGTGTCGATGAACGGGGTCGGTCGCGCGCCCTCCATGTCGGGTCCGCTGGGGTCGGTACCGCTGAAGTTGATCAGCGAGTAGAGCTCCTTGATCGTCGGCAGCCGCCAGTCGCCGAATCCCCCGAACCTGACGGCGTTGAGCCGCGCCGGCAGCTCTCGCGCTTGGGCCAAGGTTAGCTTGTCGCGGCTGTCGAGCACGCCGTCGCCGTTGGTGTCCGGACTGCGCTGCCAGGTCAACCCGGCATTGTTGTCGTGAACGGTCAGGCCGTCGGCCCCGCGCGTGTAGGAGGGCGCTATCGTCCGGTACTGGGCGTCCTGGCCGTAGAACGGTTGCCCGGGTCTCGGCGGGGCGATGACGCCGCGGTCGTCGTAGCACCGCGTCTGTCCGGTGCCGACCACCTGGTATGGCAGGGCCGGGCGGAGGTCCGACTCCCGCACCTGGGCATGGCTGAGCGTGGCAGGACCCAGGAGCACGATGGCGACGATGAGAATTGCCGGGAATATTGCTGGTCTCATCCGCATGTTCCTTTCGGCCGGCTTGCTTTGTGGCACGGCGCACGACGCGGACGCAGTTTTAGCCTTGAACCGCAAGAACTCTTCAACCGCCATGACGCCAATGCTCCACAGTCCAAGGCGCTCGACGGTTTTGATTCGAGGCACCGAAACGCCCCCTCGGGGGACATGTCGCGGTTCCAGGCCCTTGGCATTTTGCCCATTCCAGCCGTGCAATTCTCGGCGCCTTGGCGGTGAGACATTATCGGAATGCGTTTGAGCCTTTCATCGCACGCCGAACAGGAAGTCCGTGTTCTCGATCTTCGGCATGCGAATCGGCGTCGAGTACAGGAACGGCCCTTTGGGGTCCGAAGGATTGCTCGCGCGCATCCGAGTCAGCCTTTCCTTCTGCGCTGCGGTCAGCGTCTGGCCGACCTTCGCAAATGCCGTGGCGTACAGGTATGACATCTCGCCGTCCAGTTCCCCATACCGTTTCGACAGGGCCATAGCCTTGTGCCGGTCGGCGACCTCACCTCGCAGGAAGCGTCGCAATTCGGTGGCGATCGCCCGGCGGATCCGGACAATCTCGTCGAGGTCCCGACGCTGCAGCTCTATCAGGCCCGTGATGTGCCCCCGTTGTGTATCTGTCAGCGCAGCTAGGAAGGCTTCGCCGCTGTCGCCGGTGAGGGATGTGCTGATGGCGTAGTCCTGCTTCCCCATGGCCGGGGCGGTCTTCATGCCGAAGCCGCCGAAGTACATGCCGTGACGCTCCGGGCAGAAGTAGGCGTCGGCCTCCAGGGAGCCAGCGTACCAGGAGAACATCTCGCTGGCGTAGGTCATCACGGCGACATTCACTTCGTGGGACATGCTCCGCTTGTCGAGCTGTTCCAGGATATCCGGCCACGTCCGGGAATCGCCGAACTTCAGCCTGGCCAGGGTCGCCTTCTGCTGGTCATTCAGGCTGCGGAGGACGCCGCCCGTGACCTGGGCTCGTTGAAACGCCAACAGGCCGTCCAGCGCGTACAGCTCGGCCGAGTACTGCATCACCGCGTTCTTGTCCAACCCGCTGCTGCCGGCGGGGATCTCGCCCTGTAGGTTTTGCCGGAACGCCATGATGAGTGGCAGGCGCTTCTCAGCGAACTGCCGGATGTCCTTCTCCTGGGCCTTGGCCAAGCTCAGGAGCTCCGCCTTCTGATGATCGTTCAGGACCGCCAGCATGTTCTGGGCGATCCGCGTCAGGAAGGAGGTGTTGTGGCCAGCCCCCCCGGCGTCGATGTCCCGCATGTACTGAAAGCCGAAGTAGTCGGAGACCTTCCCGGGCGGCAGGAAAGTGTCGCTCCCGAAATCGCCCGTCAGAAAGGCGAGGCCGTCGAAGGCAATCGTGTGGAGTTGCGCCGTATCGGAGACAGCTTGCTCGATCGAGTACCGTTTCGCAGTGTCGAGTGGCGGCGCTCCTTGTGGAGCGGCAGACTGCCTCGGCCGTGCGTTTGGCGGGGCGCCCGATGGCTGGTTTGGCCGCGCCGCCAACCCCTGGGGTGATTCCACGCAGGTGGCGGCAACCTGGCCTTCGGGCGTCGTATGCTGAACCGTATCGCCAGCCTGCTTGCCCCGGCAATCCTCATAGGCCTGAGGCGGCGGTTCGTGACCGCCCGGAGGGAGGGCCTGCGTCGGCTGATCCTGCGCCATCGCGGCCCCCGCGCACGCGCTCAAGGCCAGCACGAGGACTGCCATTCTCGCTTTCATCACTTCACCTCCCGTGGTCAGAGTGCCCTCCAGACTTCGCCCGCCCGCGACGATCCCGGCTACACCATGGGCAACCGCCGCGGACGCCGACGAGTCGGTGGTGGCCGTTGTACCCCCCCGCCTCGCCCCATCTGCCGCAGAAGCGCCACACCCGATTAGAGCCCCGCCGGCGGTGAACGTTTAACCGGAAGCTGCTCGTCCGCCGATCCGCGCGGACGCCGCCTGGCCCCCGTGCGACGTCCCCCCTTCGGGGGCCCCCGCAGGCTATCGAGAGCAGACGAATTCCCCTGCAGACCAAGCAACGCGTGTGCCGCACGAGGTGCCGGAGGCCGATCCCCCAGAGGTTTGTAACGATTGTGGACGTTTATGGGACGTTGTGGCCTAATTGTCCTAATAACTTCTCTCCAGTTCCCTCCACCTCTCCCCCGCCGCCTGCCCACGCCGGGCCGCCTTATGCACCGACGATAGTTGGATCCCGAGCCGCCGCGCGAGGGGGCCCGCCGACTGCCCGTACACCTCCAGCCAGATATACGCGATGCCTTCCCGCACGCGCGCCACCGCCCGGCGCCGGCCGCTCCCTTCGACACTGCCAGGGTGAAGCCCGAGACGCGCGCAGATCCGGGCGACAAGGGCCGGCAGGTCCGGGTGCCGAGCGGCCGCTTGTTCGCGGGCCTCTACGGCCCGCAAGATCCCTGCAACGAAGTCGCTCCCTCCGAGGATCCGCTCGTCTGCAGCGAATGCCTCCCGGCCCCGCCGCAAGGCGGTTACAGCCGCCCAGCCTCCGGCGCTACGCCGCAGGCCGCCCCCCTGGAGCTCCGGACGCCGGCCCTGCGCAATTCCATCCTCCACAAACCGCCGGTACCCCGATCGCGCGGCAGACGGGCGGGATCCAAACCGTTGGAGGACAGCGGTCGTTGCTTGCCAGGTCCGCTCCTGGTGTCCCAGCAATGCGCTGTGCCCAGACCACGGATAGCGGTGCAGGGCCGCGGCGTCGGCCACGACCCTCGCCCGGAGTGGGTTCAGGTGAATATACCGGACCAACTCAAGAAAATACGCCTCCTCCTCCACCACGATCGATTTGTACCGATTCTGAAAGAGGTGGCCGTGTCGGCGATGCCGGCGGTTGAACCCGCCGGCATACGCCGTTAGGAGGCGCCGCATCACTCGGGCCAAGGGTGTCGACCCTGTGCGAAGGAGCAGATGGGCGTGGTTCGGCAGGAGTGCCCATGCGTATGCCGTGACGTCATGCTGCACGACGAGCCCAGCGACTCGGTCGAGGAACGCGGCACGATCGACCTCATCTCGGAAGAGGGCACGCCCCTCGATCCCGCGGACCATGACGTGGTGCAGCGTCCCGGGTGCGTCTAGTCGAGCTGCACGCGGCATAAGCGTCTCACCTCCCCCCTTCCGGCCAGCCTGCGGTCACAGTCTCGTAGTGATGCCGAGGTTGCTATCATCGATAGGACAATTAGGCCACAACGTCCCATAGGTGTATTGGCTTCTCTATCACATGTGGAGCTGGAGGAGCAAGCGGAGAATGCGAAGAGGTGGTCTCGGCCCCGTCGCCCGCCGCCACGCGGGCGAGGCCTGACCGACTTACCGCCATTTCTTCAGCACCTGAAACAGATTGCTGTAGTCGTCGGTCCATACCCTGATCCGGCGGGCGGCCGGGTTCCTCGGCGTCGCCGCCTCGACAATGTCGGATGCCTCCAGCGCGCGGGGATCCCGCGACAGCAGCATCCACGTGCTGCTGCTCTTGGTGTCATCGTCATCCTCGTCTGTGTCAACGAGAACGCAGGCAAGCCCGAACCCGTCGGCCAGCGCCCACACCTCGCCGCTCAAATCGAGGTACCGGTTGGAAATGTGAACGGCGAGGATGCTCTCCGGCGCGCGTAGATGTCTAAGGTAGAGCTGTATCGCCTCGCGCGTCAGCAGGTGCACCGGAATCGCATCGCTGCTGAACGCGTCGATGGCCAGCACGTCGAATCTCTGGGGGTCGCCGCGCGCCAGCTCGCGCTCCAGGGACAAACGGGCGTCGCCCAAGACGACATCCACGGTGGCGGGACAGTCCCGGAGGTACGAGAAATAGTTGCGCGGCCCGAGCGACAGCCGAACCACATCCGGGTTGATCTCGTAGAACCGAACGTAATCGCCCGGGCGCGCGTAGGCGGCGGTGATGCCGACGCCGAGGCCGACGATGCCGATCCGCAGGGGCTGCCTTCCGCGCCCGGCGGCGCCGGCGCGCGGACCATGCTGAAGGGCCAGCCCGATGCCGCTGTCCTCGCTGTAATATGCGGTCGGCAGCCGCCGCTTGTCCTCGGCCCGGAACTGGAACCCGTGCTCGATCCGCCCATGGCGCAGCGCGTAGCGCTCCAGCTCCGGGTCGCCGCGATCCCGATCCTCCACGGTCAGCACGCCATAGAAGTTCCGCGACGCCTCGACCGCCCCTTCCAGCGTCGTGTTCACATCGGAGACCAGCACGCCTCCGAGAAAGGCCAGGCTGACTCCCAGGTATGCGGCAGCCAGGGCCGCCCGGCCGCGAACCGGGAACCTGGCTCGCAGCCAGGGAATCACGAGCACCAGCGCCGTCAGGACGGCAAGAACGAGGGGACCCGTCAGCCACAGGTGCCGGGCGTCCCGCAGCCACCCCCCGGTCACATTCGGAAGGCCGCCCCCCAGCAGGTGGATCGCCAGGGCGTCCGCCCCCGCAAGCGCGAGCGCCGCCGGCCACAGACCGCCCTCCCGCAGCCAGGAGCGAGGGTCGCGCACCCACACCAGGACGGCCAGCAGGCAGGTCAGCCAGAGACTGACATGCACCTCCCAATAGCCGCGAAACAGCCGCGGGGCGATCAGGCCGACCGCGACGCCGCCCAGCGCGCCCCCCGTCGCGACCATCAAGTAGAAGGCGGTGAGGTGCCGCGGATCGGGTTTCAGCCGTACCAACTCCCCGTGACACACCATGCAGCCGGCAAACAGCACGAGGCAGTACGCCGCCACCTGGGTGACGATGCCGATGCCGACACCCCCGTAGAGGACGATTGAGGCGGCGCCGACGGCCAGCGCCAGCAACGGTCCGAAGACCCCGCGAGCATACCACCTCTCGTGGTCGAAGCAGATGACGAGGGAGATCAGATAGAGGGCCAATGGAAGGATCCAGAGAAAGGGAATCGCGGCGACATCCTCGCACATCTGGTTGGTGACCGCCAGGAGCAGCATCGACGCGCAGGCGGCCAGGCTGACCCACAGCCAGTATAGACGCCGGGAGCCCGACACGCCGGCTCCCGCCGGTTCGGCCAGCGTCACCCCCTCCTGCCGCGCCCCTACGCCCGGCGGGGCCGGATCGACCGCCGGCGCCAGATGGAGACACCAGGCGCACAGGATCGTGAATCCGACGTATCCCGCCCCCCAGACGATCGCCTGCTCCCTGAGCGTCAGAGCCGGCTCGACCACGAACGGATAGCTCAGGAGCGCCAGCAATGATCCCAGATTCGACAGCGCATACAGGCGATACGGCGACACGCCCGGGCGCAGGCGACGGAACCATGTCTGGAGCACTGGACTGGTCGTCGACAGCAGAAAGTACGGCAGCCCGATCCCGACGGCGAGCAGGCCGAGGATGTGCGCGATCGGACTCGCCGACCCATCCGGCCTCCAGGAGGTCGGCGGAAGGATCGGCGATTGCCATGCGAAGAGCAGCAGCACGGCCAATGCCGTCGAGGCGAACAGGAGCCCCACCTGAACCCGGCGCTGCACGCGCGGGTCGAGGCGGCTGACCGTCCAGTGCGAATATGCATATCCGCCCAGCAGCAGCAGCTGGTAGAACAGCATGCAGGTCGTCCAGACCGCCGGCGCCCCGCCGAACCAGGGCAGGAGGTACTTCCCCATCAATGGCTGAACCTGGAAGAGCAGGAAGGCGGATAGGAAGATCGTGAGGGCGTAGAAGATCACTGGCTTAACGGAAGCTCTGATCGACGAGCATATGATGATCGTGAAGAGAGCCGGTCCCGGAACCGGGGAGCCGCATGCGCACCTCGCGGCCGACCCCCAGGCCGGCCGGGCCAAAACGGCGGAAGGATACCGCAACCGGGGCTCGGGCTGTCAAGCCGAAGCCAGTCATGGATTGTCCGCTCGTACAACAGACCTTGACCCGTAGATGTCGACAGACCCGCAAGGCGTGCCCCTCGAGACCCCACCCGACATGCGTGACCGAAGCGCCTGCGACCCCGTGATGGTCGTGGCCCGCGCAGATTCGAATCCGTTCAGGACGTGCCCCCCTTCTTGGCCTCCGCCAAAGCGGCCAGCACCCGGTCCGGGGTCATCGGAAGCTGCCGGATGCGAACCCCCGTCGCGTTGAAGACGGCATTCGCGATGGCAGCCAGGGTGGGCACGAACACGGGCTCGGCGATGCCGGTCGCCGAAGTGTTGTTTCCCGCATTGGCCCCGTCGATCAAGAACGGCACGGCCTTGAACATGTCTGCCGCCCCGAGGATCTTGTAGGCCTCGAGGTTGGGATTCACCATGGTCCCCACGTTCCGGTCCAGGGTGCGCTGCTCGAGCAGGGCCCACGAGGCGCCCTGGATCTGGGCGCCGATGAGCTGGTGCTCCGCCGCCAGGGTGTTGATGGGGATCCCGCAGTTGATCGCGCCGACCATCTTGAGGACGCGGATCACGCCGGTTTCCACGTCCACCTCCACCTCTGCGAACTGCGTCGCGGCCAAGTCATCGCGGAAGCTCTCGAACTGCCGCTTGCGGTCCGCCAGGCAGCTGATCACCTCCCCCGGCATGTTTTGCGCCGCCGCGCGGAAGGCCACCTGCCGCTCCGGGTGGGCGGCCACGATGATCTTGCCGTCCACAAACTCGAGATCCTCCGGCTCGGCGTTCAGGAGGGGGGCGGCCAGAGCTGCGATCCGCATCCGGGCGTCGTGCGCCGCGAGGCGCACGGCGGGCCCCGAGGAGTTGGTCGTGGTGCTCCCGCCGGAGTTCCATCCCGGCGGGAAGCGCGTGTCGCCGACATGGACCGTCACGTCGGCGGGCCGGAGGCCCAGCTCCTCGGCCGCGATGATCGCCAGCACGGTCCGAAGGCCAGTCCCCAGGTCCTGGGCGCCATGGAACAGCTCGACGCTACCGTCCCGGTATACGTGCACCTCGGCCGCCACGGGCTCGTGGACCATGACATACCAGTTGCCGTTGGCCATCCCGATACCGCGCTTCCGGGGGCCGGGGGTGGCGCCCGGCGTCACGTTGCGGCGGTCCCAGCCGATGGCCTTGGCGCCGACGTCGTAATAGAATTTCCGGAACGGATGCGAGTCGTTCCTCCGTCGGAACTCCAGTGGATCCATCCCGAGGCGGTGCGCCAGCTCGTCCACGGCGCTCTCCAGTGCGAACGCCCCCTGCGGGTGGCCGGGCGCCCGAAGCGCGCAGGCCGGGCCCGCGTTCGTGAAGACGTCGTATTCCTCCAGCTTCACGTTGGCACAGCGCTGATAGATGTTGGCGGCAGGCCCGCCCATGCGGGAGGATCCGGCGATGCCGCCTTCCTCGTACGCGCGGAAGTGAATGGCGGTGAGGGTGCCGTCGGCCTTGGCGCCGAGCCGGACCGTGATGTGCGCGCCGGGGGCGTTGCCGGTGCAGAGCTGCTCTTCGCGGCGGCCGAGCATGAGCTTCACCGGCGCGCCCGCTGTCTTGGCGAGCCGGCAAGCGATTAGGGCAAACGCGCTCCCGACGGCCGAGGGGGACGATTTGCTTCCGAACCCGCCGCCCATGTGCTTGGTGATCACCCGAACGTTCTTCCGGGCGAGGCCGAACGCCTCGGCCAGGCCGGCCCGGACCTGAAAGACACCTTGTGTGGAGGCATAGACCGTCAGCCGGTCTCCCTCCCAGTGGGCGACGACCCCGTGCGTCTCGAGCGTGGCGTGGGTGTGGACGGCGAGGCGGTACGTGGCCTCGTGGACCGTCGCGGCCTCGGCAAACCCCTTCTCGATATCGCCCCGGCTCCCCCCACGGGTGGGCACGCTCGGCGGGGGCACGAACGGCCCGCTCACGTTCCCCCGGCGGGGGACATTCGACGGGCCGGCGGCCGGTGCCCCCGCGTACACGAGGGGCGCATTGGGGGCCATGGCCTCCTCGAGCGTGGTGACGAAGGGGGTCTCCTCATATTGCACCTCCACCAGGCGGGCCGCATCCTCCGCAATCTCTTGCGACACGGCGGCGACGGCCGCGATGTCCTGGCCCGCGAAGCGGACCATCCGCGCGTCCGTCTTCCACACCGCCTTCACGCCCGTGAGTCGCTCGGCCTTGGACGCCTCGATCCGCAGGATCTTGCCGGCGGGAATCGGCGCCCGGACCATGACAGCCCACAGCATGCCCGGGAGCCGCACGTCATACGTGTACATGGCCCGACCGGTCACCTTCTGCGCCGCGTCCAGCCGGGGATGCCTCCCCTTCACGGTGCGGAGGCGGGAATCGTTATCCCAGGGCTGTAGGTCGTCCGGCGCCGGGTGGACCTCCAGGGTCACCGGGTCGTCGACGGGGCCGACCTTGACCTGAAACGTGGGGCCGCTGGCGGAGTCCTGCTTGGCCATGGGTCACCCCTTCTGCTGGGCTGCTTTTGGAACGGCCTCGAAAATGCGGGCATACGTCCCGCCTGAGAAGCGCCGTGAAGGCCTCGACGAAGCCCGGTGTAAAGTGCCACGCGAGGATTCCTCGGAACGTTCTTGCCGTCAGAAGGGTTCCCCATGCAGCACCTCGTGGCTCACGGCAGCGAACCGGGTTGGGTCTCTGCCGGTCCTGATATCTTCCCCTGGAAGAGCGCTCGAATTCTATGCCCGTTGACCCCCGAAAGTCAAAATCGAAGGGGCAGCCCCGAGCTCCGGCCAGGCGGGAGCACGGCGGGTCATCCTGTGCTGCACCCGATGAGTGAGGCGCGCCGCAGGCCGCCCCAGAAGCGCGAGAAATTCCTTGACACCTCCGCGATGGAGGTGGTATCCATGCCTTGCCTCGAACCGGAGCGGTGTGCGATGTCCAGTGCCTCTATTCGTGCTTATTACTTTTGGTTTAGCTTTGCGGGCGTCTGCCCTCTCGGCTCGAGGCGTCGGATGAGCTAAACCACCTCACATCCAACCACCAAGGGCCACGGGGCAGATGAAAGCCCCGTGGCCCTTTGTTTTTTCCGGGCGCGGGGCGCCGTGGCGATTCCACAGAAGGAGGACGGGGGGAGATGATCATCGTCATGAAGGGCAGCGCGCAGGAAGAGGAGATCCAGCAGGTCATCCAGACGGTCGTGGAGCTGGGCTACCAGCCCCACGTGATTCGCGGCACGCAGCGAACCGTCATCGGCGCCGTCGGGGACGAGCGCGGCAAGGCCCGCCTGCGCTCCATGGAGGCCCTCCCCGGGGTGGAGAGCGTGGTCCCCATCCTCCAACCCTTCAAGCTGGCGGGCCGGGAATTCAAGTCCACGTCCAGCGTGGTGAAGGTCCGGGACGCGGAAATCGGAGGCGACCGACTGGCGGTCATCGCCGGGCCGTGCAGCGTGGAGAACGAGGAGCAGCTCATCGAGGTCGCCCGGGCCGTCAAGGGGGCGGGTGCCACGTTGTTGCGGGGCGGCGCCTTCAAGCCCCGCACCTCCCCCTACGCGTTCCAGGGGCTCGGAGAGGAGGGCCTCCGGCTGCTGCGGGTCGCCCGCGAGGAGACCGGGCTCCCCGTCGTGACCGAGGTGCTGAGGACGGAGGACGTGGATCTGGTGGCCGAGACCGCCGATATGATCCAGATCGGCGCCCGGAACGTGCAGAACTTCGCCCTGCTGAAACGGGCCGGCGAGGTGCGAAAGCCGGTCCTGCTCAAGCGCGGGATGGCCACCACCATCCAGGAGTTCCTGATGGCGGCCGAGTACGTCCTCTCGGAGGGCAACTACAACGTCGTGCTTTGCGAGCGGGGCATCCGGACCTTCGAGACGGCCACCCGCTTCACCCTGGACCTGAACGCCGTCCCGGTCATCAAGAAGCTCAGCCACCTGCCTATCATCGTGGACCCCAGCCACGGCACGGGCCACTGGGAATACGTGATCCCCATGGCCAAGGCCGGCATTGCCTGCGGGGCGGACGGGCTGATGATTGAGGTCCACGTGCGGCCCGAGATCGCGGTGAGCGACGGCGTCCAGTCGCTCAAGCCAGCGATGTTCCGCCAGCTGATCCAGGAGGTCGCGCCCTTCGCCCAAGCCGCGGGACGGAAGCTATAGCAGGCTGCTGAAAAACCCGTTTTCGCTCAGGCTGCTCAAAAAGGCCCAGATGCAAGGCGCCGCGCGATCCGGGGCGCGAGGCGTACTTCGTGCGTACGTTGCAGCGCCGCGGGAGCGCGGCAACGCCGCAGATGGGACTTTTTCAGCAGCCTGCTAGGGGCAAGACCCGGCTCCGCCGGCGCTTTTGGCCCGATGATCGCGGTCCGATGGGGGGCACGCGCGGATGGCCGGGTCAGCCGGCGGCCTGTACCAGGCTCTCGTCGATCGATCTCGTCTCGGGCCGGATCGTCAGGCGGCGGTCGTGGAATCTGGCGACGCCGGGGCGGTAGGCCACCGAGATCAGGGTGAGGTCCGGCAGGCGCTGTCGCACCAGGGCGTACAGTGCCTCCTCCGTCTGCTCGTCCAGCGCCGATGTCGCCTCGTCCATGAAAAGCCAGTCCGGCCGGTAGAGGAACACGCGCGCGAAGCCGATCCGTTGCTGCTCCCCGCCCGACAGCCCCAGCGACCAGTTGGCCTCCTCGTCCAGGCGGTCCGTCAGGTGGGGCAGCTGCGCATCGATCAGGGCCTGCCGGAGCGCCGCATCCGTGTGTCCCGCCGGCTGGTCCGGATACGCCAGAACCTCGCGCAGGGTGGCGATGGGCAGGTAGGGCTTCTGCGGAAGAAACAGCACGCGCTTTCCCTGCGGGATCGCCACCGTCCCTTTGCCGTACGGCCAGATGCCAGAGAGGGCGCGGAACAGCGTGCTCTTGCCGGCCCCGGACGGCCCGCTGACCACCACGCGATCCCCGGCCTGAATGCGCAGCGAGACGTGGTCGAGGATCGCCCGCTCGTCGGGCAGGCGCAGGGTCATGCTCTCGACGCTGAGGTCGGGGGCCGGGGTCCGGCTCACCTGGATGTCCGCCCGGGAGGCCGGCAGCCGCTTGGCCTCGATCAGCGCCTCGCCGAAGCCCATGAGCCGGTTCACGCTGGCCGACCACTGCGCGATGTCCGGATAGACCGTGACGAACCAGCTGAGCGCCGACTGCACCTGTCCGAAGGCGAAGGAGGTCTGCGTCAGCCCCCCCAGCTGGATGGCGCCCGAGAAGTAACGCGGAGCCGCCACCAGGATCGGGAAGATGATCGCCGACTGGCTGTAGCCCGCAGTGAAGAAGGTCAACCGCATCTGGGTGTTCATCAGGCGAAACCAGGCGCGCCAGATGCCGCCGAACGACATCTTCAGCTGTTCCTCCTCGTCCGCCTCGCCCCCGTAGAATGCCACGCTCTCGGCGTTCTCCCGGATGCGGATCATGCGAAAGCGGAAGTCCGCGTTGTGCCGCTCCAGGTCGAAATTGATGCCGATGAGGGCCCGGCCGATGTAGTGGGTGAGGGTGGAGCCGAAGGCGGCATACAGGATCGCCACCCACAGCATGTAGCCGGGGATGGACAGCGCGAGCCCCGCCACGTGAAATGTCAGCGTTCCAGACAGGGTCCACAGCATGACCAGGAAAGAGACCAGGGTCAGCACCGCGTTGAGCAGCCCGATGCCGAGGTTCAGCGTCATGGTGGTGGTGATGCCGACATCGTCCTGGATGCGCTGCTCCGGGTTCTCGGCCTCGGACTTCTCGAGCTGGAGGACGTAATACGAGCGATCGGCGAGCCAGTCCCGGTAGTACACCTCGGTGAGCCAGCGCCGCCAGCGAATCTGCAGCATCTGGTTGAAGTAGAGGGCGTAGACGGCACAAACGATGTAGACACCCGCCAGGACGGCAAACCGGACGAGCAGGTGCAAGAAATCAGGGTAGTTTCGCTCCTGCAGCGCGTTGAAGAACAATCGGTTCCAGTCCGCGAGGAGCACCATCACGTACACGGTGGCGACGTTCAGGCCGACGACCAGCAGGAGCAGCCCGCGTGCCGACCAGCGGTCCTCGGAGAACCAGTACGGCTTCATCAGGGCCCACAGCCGGACGAAATAGTTCCGCTGTCGCAGCGCAAACTGCAGGGCTGGCACATCGGGTGCGGTGCTCATTCAGACGCTCCTGATCCTGGATGGGGAATGAAGGACGGGGCTCGCGTGCCGTCCGCACATCCTTGCCGGCGGATTGCCGCAAGGGATCGCCCGGGGCCATCGGATCGCCCCGCGGCCCGGAGAATCATACCAGAGCAGGGCGCCGCCGGATACCGGCGAGGCGGGGGAGACCTCGGCCCGCCGGACCCTGCGGGGCGGGTGGGCGGCGTCGGAACCGCATGGAACCCGGAAACGGGCGGAGGGACGCCGGGAGGGAATGCTGATCCGGTCCGTGGTTGCGGCGCGATCAATGCGGGCGGAAATGATCCCAGCCTTTTGCCGTCAGCTCCCGGACGGCGCCGTCACGGCCCTTGAGCAGAATCCGGGCATCGCCTGTCATGACGCCGATCCGATGAAACACGCAGCCTCCCGACTGGAGGGCCCGCGCCAGGGCCTCTGCCGCTTTCTCCGGGACCGTGCCCAAGAGCACGTAGTCCTCCCCCACATGCAGGCAGAGACGCAGCGGATCCAGGCGGAACTGCTCGCAGTAGGCGCGGACCAGCGGGGACGTGGGAATGAGCGCCTCCTCGATGACGGCTCCCGTGCGGGACTCCTCGCAGATATGCCCCAGATCCGAGGCCACGCCGTCGGAGACATCGATCAGGGCGGTGGCAAGCCGCTGGGTGGCGATGATCCGGCCTGCCCGCACGTGCGGCAGCGGGTCGTTGTGGGCGGCCAGCAGCGCTTCCTGTTCGGCATACGAGCGCTTTGTCAGAATGATGTCGAGGCCCGCCGCCGATGCCCCCACCGCTCCCGTCAGGAAGATCACGTCCCCCGGGCGGGCGCCCGACCTGTAGAGCACCTCCTCCTCCGGGGCCTCGCCGATCAGCGCCACGTTGATGACCAGGTGCTCCGGGGAGGCCGTGGTGTCTCCCCCCAGGAGATTGACCTCGAACTCCCTGGCGACGGCCTTCATCCCGTCATAGAGAGCGTCCAGGTATTCGACGTCCAGGCTCTTCGGAATGGCGATGGACACCGTCGCCTCGCGGGGGATGCCTCCCATGGCGGCGATGTCGGAGATGTTGACCGAGAGCGACTTCCTCCCCAGCGTGTACGGCGAGGCGGCATCCCGCAGGAAGTGGATGCCCTCCACCAGCATGTCCGTGGTCAGCAGGGCCACCAGATCGCCGGACATCCGGAAGACGCAGCAGTCATCGCCGATGCCTTTGATGACGTTCTGGCTTCTGGTGAGACAGCCGACTTTGACCCTGTCGATGAACCCGAACTCTCCAATGTCCTTCAGCCTCACCGGCTTTCACCTCCCCCCTGCCCGTCTTCGCCGTGCACCGGCCGCCGGGCCCTCCGGATCTCCGTCTTGATGGCCTCGGCGGCAGCCCGCGGATCCGGGCGGGAGCAGATGGCGGATACCACCGCCACCCCGTCGAGCCCGGCCCTGATCCCTTCGAAGGCGTTGCTCTCGTTCAGCCCCCCGATGCCCACCAGGGGGATTGCCACCGCGGCCCGGATGCGCGAGATCCCCTCCAAGCCGATCTGCTCCGTCAGCTCCGGCTTGGTCGGGGTGGTGAAGATGGGCGAGAGGCCCAGGTAGTTCGCCCCCTCGCCCTCCGCCTGCCTGGCCTCCTCCGGCGTGAAGACAGAGGCGCCGAGAATTTTCCCGTCCCCCAGGATCCGCCTGGCCACCGCGACCGGGACGTCGTCCTGACCGACATGCACCCCGTCCGCATCCAGCGCCAGGGCAATGTCGAGGCGGTCATTGATGATGAGCGGAACGCCGCGCACGGCCAGGAATCCCCGGATCTCGAGGCCCTCCCGGTAGAAGGCCCTGGCGGTGGCCTCCTTTTCCCGGAGCTGCACCACGCTCACCCCGCCTGCCACCGCGGCGCGGATCACGTCCAAGGTGCTCCGCCCCAGGGACAGGCTCCTGTCCGTGACAAGATACAGGGAGTAATCGATGGGGCGCTTCTCCCGCATGGTGTCCCGCCCGTCTCTTCTCCGCCTTTGGCGGATTGCCCCCGGCCGCCCGACCAAAATGCCGGCCTATTCGGCGCTGCGCTCCAGGCGGGCATGCTCCTGAAACTCCCGGGGCGTCATGCGGTACAGGGCGTCGAGCAAGGCAACGCTGAAAGAGCCAGGGGCATCGGCCCGGCGGGCGGCGAGCTCGCCGGCCAGGCCGAAAAAGGCCAGGCCGGCCGCCGCCGCTTCCAGGGGATCGGACGTGACCGCGGCAAACGCCGCAACGGTGGCGGTGGCGGCACATCCGGTCCCGGTGATCGAGCCCAGCAGCGGATGGCCGTTCCGGCAGCGGACGACGATCTTCCCGTCGGTGATCACGTCCACCGCCCCGGTGATGGCGACCACGGCGCCGATCCGCCGGGCCATTGCCTTGGCGGTGTCGACGGCCTGGTCCACACCATGGGCGGAATCCACCCCCTTCGTTTTGACGGAATCCGAGGCGATGGAAAGGACCTCGGACGGATTGCCGCGAATGACCGCCAGCCTCAGGTCGCGGGTCATCATTCGAAAGGTCTCGGTGCGCATGGAGGTCGCCCCCGACCCCACCGGATCCAGCACGATGGGCACGCCGACGGCATTGGCCTTCCGTCCCGCCTTGAGCATCGCTTCCACCCAGTGCTCGGAAAGCGTCCCGATGTTGATGACCAGGGCCCCGGCGAGGGACACCATCTCCTCGACCTCCCCGGCCGCGTGGGCCATGACCGGGGAGGCCCCCATGGCCAAGAGCGTGTTGGCGGTGAAGTGCATCACCACGTAGTTGGTGATGTTGTGCACCAGCGGCCGCCGCGCCCTGAGGGATTCCAAGAGCGGCGCCAATGCGAACTCAGACATGACCTTTCTCCACTCGACACCGCCGTATCGGCGAGAGCAGGCTGCGCGCACCGCCGCGGCTTGCCATCGACCGCCCTCCGAAGCCGGGAGATCCCAGCCTCCGGCTGCCGGGGATCGACCGCCCCCGCTCGTCCGCAGGCGGCTGCCCGTCCACCGGCCGCCCGCCCTATCGCTGAATGCGCGCCGAGCCCCCCTTGGCGAAGGCCCGCACCTGCTCGACCGTTGCCATAGTAGTGTCGCCTGGGAAGGTGGTGATCAGGGCGCCGTGCGCCCATCCCAGCTTCACCGCCTCGTCCGGCGGCTCGCCCGTGAGCAGGCCGTAGAAGAGCCCGGCCGCGAAGCCATCCCCCCCGCCCACGCGGTCGTATATATCCAGCTCGCAGGTCGGGGCGACGTGGGTCTTGCCGTTGATCCAGGCCACCGCGCTCCAGCTGTGCCGGTTCGTGGAGTGGACCTCGCGGAGGGTCGTGGCGACGATTTTGACCTGGGGGTGCAGCTCCACCACTCGATCGATCATCCCGAAGAAGGCGCTGGGGTCGAGCTTGGACTTGGCGGCAACCTCCGGCCCGGGAATGCCCAGCCCTTTCTGGAGGTCCTCCTCGTTTCCGACCAGCACGTCCACATTCTTCACGATGCGCCCGATCACTTTCACCGCGTGCTCATTGCCCCCCTGGAAGCTCCATAGCTTCTCCCGGAAGTTTAGGTCGAAGGAGACCACGGCCCCGGCAGCCTTGGCCGCCTGCATCCCCTCGATGATCACCTCCGGCGTCGTCGGCGAGAGGGCCGCGAAGATCCCGCCGCTGTGGAACCAGCGCACGCCGCCCGCGAAGATCGTCTTCCAATCGAAGTCGCCCGCCTTCAGCCGCCCCGCCGCCTCGTTGGAGCGGTTGTAGAATACCACCGGTGCCCGCACCCCCTGGCCGCGGTCGCTGTAGACCGTGGCGATGTTCGGACCGGACACTCCGTCGTGCTTGAACCGCTTGTAGAAGCCCCTGACGCCCATCGCCCTTACCCGCTCGGCGACGAGATCCCCGATCGGATAGTCAACCATCGCCGTCGCGATGCCGGTCTGAAGACGGAAGCAGTCCGCCAGGTTGGCGGCCACGTTGAACTCGCCGCCGCTCACGTGAATCTGGCACTCGGCGGCCTTGCGGAAGGGGATGATCCCCGGGTCCAGGCGGTGAATCATGGCACCGACCGACACGAAGTCCAATGCGCCTTCCTTCCGGATGTTCAGACCGTAGTCCATGCGTTTCTCCCTTGTCCCTGCATTGCTGGTTTGGTGGATATCTCGAGCCCCATTTCACCTCGGCCCATGGCCCCTTCCGCCCTCGCCGGTCCCCTCCTCGCCTTCTCGCGCCGTCGCCCGGAGGGTCGGCCAATCCCGTGGACAGGGCCCGGTCCACCGGCGGCGGCCCGGAGGCCGTAGACAAGGCAAAAAGCATGCCGCAGCCGGGGCGGGCGTGTCAAGCCGAAACGGCTCGCAAAGCCGCATCCGAAGACGGGAACTACTGCAAGCTCCCCGGCCTGCCGCCTGCGACCTGTAAGCGTTGGCCCTTCTACATCACGGAGGCGCGGAGACTGAACTCTCGGAGGAAAATGTGCTCATCAGAAGGCCGGATCGAGGTGAAGTGGCTCGCGGCCGGTGGCTGCCAGGAACGCGCAGGCCGAAACGGCACCTCCCTGCAACCCGGCAGTCCCGCCAGGCCGGGACGCCCCTCGCCCCTCTACAGGTTCCGCTGCTCGTCGGACACGCCGCTTTCGCCCATGATGGTGAAGCTGGCCACGGCGGCGACCATCCCGGGAAGCAGGGCCCACGGATTGCCACTGCTTTCCGCGATGAAGGCCACGGCGGCGACGGGGGCGCGGTACCCGGCCCCGAGAAACGCCGCCAGCCCGATCAGCGGATAGAGCGACCCCGTCGGCCCCTGCAGGATGTGCGAAAAGGCTGTGCCCAGAATCATTCCCATGGCCGCCAGGGGGAAGAAGATGCCCCCCGTCCCACCGCCGGCAAACGTGAAGGCCGTCGCAACGGCCTTGGCCGCCAGAAGGATCATGAGCAGCCACAGCGGATCCCGGTGCACCAGCAGATGATGCATGAGCCTGTACCCTGGCCCAAAGAGGTAAGGCTCGCCGAATAGGATGAAGATCAACACCGTCAGCAGGCCCACGATACCTCCCGCAATCAAGGGCCGCATGGTGCCGGGCATGTCGACCATCCATCGCCTGGCGGTATGGTGCAACCAGGAAAACGCCCGGGCCCCGAAGCCGCAGCAGACTCCCAGGATGGCGGCCATGATCATGTCCTGGGTGGCGTAGCCGTGCGGGCCGGGATGCTCGAAGATGTGCTCGGTCCCCCCCAGCAGCACGGAGGTCACATAGCTCGACGCGGAGGCCAGCAGCGTCGGGACCAGGACCCTGCCGCGCACGCTATCCCTGTATGGGACTTCGACGGCAAAGATGATGCCGGTCAGCGGCGCCTTGAAGATGGCGGAAAGGCCCGCCGCCGCCCCGGCCACCATGAGCATCTTGGAGTCTTCCAGGGGAAAGTAGCGGTTGAAACGGATTTGCAGCCACTCGCCGAGGGTGGCTCCCATGAATATGGAGGGGCCCTCCAGGCCGACGCTGCCCCCGAAGATGCTGGTGATGAACGAAGAGAACGCCTTGCCAGGCAGATTGCGCATGGGCATGGTCCGGTTGGGCTCATGGTAGGCCGCAATGAAGTCCTCCGTGAGCTCCCCTTCCCGGGTCGGCACCAGATACCGGATGCAGAGGCAGGACAGGACAAGTCCGATCGCGGGCAACACCAGATACAAGCCCCAGTGGCGCGTCTCGTACAGGATGGGCTCCACCAGGTCCCGCACCAGGTACTGGAAGAGGGCAACCATGAGGCCCGTGCCCACCCCGGTGGCGACGGAAAGCACCACCCAGCGCAGCAGGCGCTCGCGATGGGCTTTCAGGGCCCGGTTCGCCTCCAGAAGAGTTACGGGCATCGTCGCACCCCCTCGACTCCTTGCGGCCGATCGGATGGCGGACCGACTCTCGCGCGACACACGGCGGACACAGCCGCCCTTCGATCCGCGGCCCCCGAAAGGATCGGCGGAACGAACCCGGGAAGTCTTCTCATGGGAACGCAACAGGAAGTGGCTTCCGGGTGAGCGAAGGCCGCACTGGACCGTTCCCTTTCAGGAGGAGGGTCCCGACCGAGACCACGCCGCAGTATTGTTTCAAGATGTCGCAGCAAGGGGTGCGGTGTCAAGCTGAAATGCCCCTCCGCCCCGGCCGCAGGAGATGGCCGGGCGGCGGGCTGCGGCGGATGCCTCCTGCCGCAGCAGGGAAGCGCGCTGGAATGAAAGGCGTGCCGAGCCGGAACACCGCCCGCCCTGGCGGTCGAAAGGGGGGCTGATGCCTTACACCCGGGCTGCCGACGCCAGGCCCGAGCGGAGCTCTCAGCGGAGAGGGCTACGTCCGGCCGGGAGGCGGGATTTCCATGTGCCGGTAACTCGGACGCCAGGGGCCGGTTTCCGGCAGGTACAGCTGGGCCGTGGTCAGGGTCAGCTGGCGGATATGGGACAGATCGTGGACGACCCACTCCGCCAGGAGATTGCCCAAGGTGATCGTTCCCAGCTCCCCGTGGACCGCCTGCCGCCCCAGCTCATCCGGCAAAATCTCCCGGATGCGCTCCAGGCTTCTGGCGCGCAGCTCGATGAACCGGTCCAGCGACTTGAAGGGATCCTGGGCGGCATAGGACATCTCTGCGGCGCGCCTGTCGGGATCCATTACCGGGACGGGGTTCCCCGCGAGAATCAGCTCCACCCGCGCCTGGAAGCCCACGGCCTCGAAATCAGCGAGGTGGGCCAGAATTTCCGTCTGGGACCAGCCGCTCTCCGTGGGGCGTCGGCTCAAGAGGTCATGCGGCTGGCCGTAGATGTGGGCCCGCACGACGGCAGGGGTCCGGGTCAGCGCCTGTGCGACCACCTCCAACAGCGGTCGTCCATGCGGCAACGCCGACATGCCACACCTCCCCCTCCGTGTTGCATGCCCGGAGGCCGGCCGGCGTTCCCGCCAGCCGATTCTCCCCGGTCCGCCAGATCAGCGCCCCGGAACCGGCCTGAGGGCATGCCTGGCCCGTGTGCGCATGCGCCGCCAGGACACCCCGGGGATGGCGAGTCCCTGGCACACCCAGACCCCGCTGACCGTGAGGACGCCGCCGAACAGCTGGATTCCCGTCAGGCGCTCCCCCAGGATCCACCACGCCAGCATCACCCCGAACACAGGAGTGAGGTCGCCGAAGACGGCGGTCCGCCCCGCTCCCACGCTCTGGATCCCGAGATTCCAGAAGAACGTGGCCAGCAGCGTGCAGGCGACCACCAGGTAGGCAATGGAGAGCCAGGTTTCCGCACCGGCCTGGACGACGGATCCCCAGGGCTGCTCCCAGACTGCCAGGGGCAGCAAGCCCGCGGTTCCGATCGCCATCGCATACGTCAGGACGGTCAGCGCGCTCAAGCGCTCCATGGCGATCTTGGAGAAATACGCGTAGGTTCCCCAGGCCAGACCGCTGAGGATAAGCAGAGCGTCTCCCTGCAGGGCGGCCTGCGTCATGCCGGCGCTGGTGACGTCCGCCCCGGCTACCAGCGCCACACCCAGCATGCACAGGAGGATGCCGGCGATTTGGGCGCGTGTGGTCCGCTCCCCCGCCAGGCGCGCTGCCAGGTACATGGTCCAGACGGGGCTGGTGGTGGGCGAGAGGATCGCCGCATGAGTCGCCGGCGCGGACACGAGGCCGAGGTAGAAAAAGACCTGGTTGAGCGCGATCCCGATGAGTCCCGCCCCCAGGAGATACCGCCACTCCCGCCGGGACAGCTCCGGCCACGTCGAAATCTCGCGCCCGAACAGGGCCACCAGCGTCAGCGCTGCCGCGCCGTAGCGAAGGACCCCGATCGTCATTGGGGGGATCTGCCGGAGCGCCAGTTTTCCGGCGACGGGCGATCCGCCCCACAAGGCCACCCCCAGCAGGATCAACAGGTAGATCTGGAGGGAGGAAAGAGACTTCACGTGCCGGTCAGCGGCGAACACGATCTGTTCCTCTCGCCCCGCAACATTGCCGTAGCCGCGGCCGATTCTTCCCTGTTGACGCTAGGACGCCGCTCCGGCGCCGTCAAGGAAAAACCTCCGCCGGGTTGGCGGCGGTGCGAGGCGCAGGCCGGGGCCTCCCCGCTCGATCAGGCTGGCAGGCTCCCCAACAGGTCACTGCTCAGCGTCCCCACGCAGATCTCCGAGGCCGGGCCGGTCAGGACCAGATCCCAGCTGTTCGTCACGCTGACGGCCAGTTCCCCCCCCGGACTCTCGATGATCAGGCGACGGTCCGTGAAGCCGTTCTTCACACAGGCCGAGGCGACGGCGCAGGAGCTGGTGCCCGATGCCAGGGTGTAGCCGGCCCCCCGCTCCCAGATCAGGATGGACACCCGCTCCCGGGAGAGCACGTGCGCGAACTGCACGTTGATGCGGTTGGGAAAGCTGGGGTGGTGTTCGATCCGGGGGCCGAGGCGCCGCACCGTGTTCTCGTCCAGACGATCGGTGAAGACGACGCAGTGCGGATTGCCGACGGAGACGGCAGTCACCGTGAGCCACTCTCCCTCCACATCCAGCGGCTCCCCCACGACCTCGCGCCGGGGGCCGGCCACCGGGATCTCGGAGCTGACAAAAGTCGCCCGCCCCATGTCCATGGTGATCGCCCGCACCTGATCGCCGTCCACCTGTAGTCGAGCGGATGTGACTCCCCCCAGCGTGGAGATCGTGAACTCCGTGGCGGCGGCGTACCCGTGATCGTAGAGGAACTTGGCCAGGATGCGAAGCCCGTTGCCGCTCTTCTCGGCCTCCCCGCCGTCGGGATTGAAAATCCGGACGCCGAAATCCGCCCCGCTGCCCCGCGTGAGCAGCAGGATGCCGTCGGAGCCGACCCCGAAGTGCGGGTCGCAGATCCTCCGGACGGCCTCCGGGGTGATGGGCCGGGAAAGCTGAGCCTCATCCAGGACGATGTAATCGTTCCCGAGCGCGTGGGATTTTGCGAACTGGTGCAAGCCTAGCTGCGTTTTCATGAGAGGCATCCTCGTCTGGTGTGTCGGGTCTCTGCATCCGGCACAGGGCCAAGGTGGCAACCGGCCGAAACCCGAGGCAGGACACTAGCCGATCGGGCGCCGTCCCGTCAACCGGGAACCTCCGGCCCAACTGCGCCTGTCACGTCGGCGTGGCTTCGCCGTGGGGACGTGGTTTCCCGGCCGCACGCACTTGGCCGGCCGGAGCGATTGTGGACCGCTGCGGGAGCGGCCTCCACCGCCCTAAACTCCTTGCATTGCGGGGGGGCTCTACTATACTTGTGGGCGATTTTCGAGGAGAAGATGCCGCAGGTTGCCGCGTATATCACCGGTCATGGATTCGGGCACGCCACCCGGATGGCCGCCGTCCTGGCGGCGCTGGCCCGGCGGGTGCCAGGACTACGCGTCAGCCTGATCTCGCCCGCGCCGGAGTGGCTGTTCCGCTCGAACCTTGGCCTCCCCTTCGAATACCGCCCCCAGGCGCTGGATGTCGGGGTCATCCAGCAGGATTCCCTGCATCTGGATGCCGGCGCCACTCTCGAGGCCTATGCGCAATTCCTCGACGGGCAGGCGACCATCCTGGCCAGGGAGGAAGCGGCCCTCCGCCGCAGCCGGCCGGATCTTCTCCTGGCCGATATTCCACCCGCCGCGTTCACCCTGGCGGCCCGCCTGGGCGTACCCGGCGTCGGCATCAGCAACTTTACCTGGGATTGGATCTACGCCGACTATGTCCGGCGGTTTCCGGATTACGCCCCGATTGTGGACGCCATCCGGCACGCCTACGCGCAGGCCGATCTGCTCCTGCGCCTGCCCTTCCACGGGCCCTGCGACGCCTTCAAGTCCGTGCGCGACATCCCCATGATCGCCCGCCGCGCCGAGCGGCCCCGGGACGAGATCAGGCGCACGCTGGGCCTGGATGGCTCGCGGCCGATGATCCTGTTATCCTTCGGCGGATTCGAGCTGGGAGGGGTTGACTTCCGCCGCGTGGGGGAACTGCGCGAATACCGGTTCGTCGTCACGCAGGCCCCGCCGCAGCCGCCGGACAACATCCGCGTCGTGCGAAACGGCAGCCTGCCGTATGTCGAGCTGGTGGCCGCGGCCGACGCGGTGATCACCAAGCCGGGCTACGGGATCGTGTCCGACTGCCTGGCCAACCGAACCCCGGTGCTGTACACATCTCGCGGAGAGTTTGCTGAGTACGCCCCGCTGGTCGCGGGGCTGGAGCGGTACGGCGTCGCCGCCTTCATCGACAACCGGGATCTGCTGGCGGGCAACTGGCGGGACGGCCTGGGGGCGCTCCTCTCGAGGGAGCCCCACTGGCCCGAGCTGCCGGCACGCGGCGCCGAGGCGGCGGCGCAGATCCTGGGCGAATACCTGGACTGAGGCGGGAGGGGCGAGGCCTCCCATACGCTCACTGTTCACTTTGAGGAGACGCGCCATGCCCACAGCAGCCGAAGGGCGGAGTAATGCCGTTCTGGTGATCGACGACCAGGTATTCTTCCATACCATGCTCCGGAATACGCTCGAGCAGCATGGTTTCCAGGTTCAGACCGCCAGCAGCGGGAAAGAGGGATTGAAAATGGCCAGGCAGCACAAGCCTGACCTCATTCTCCTGGATATCGAGATGCCGGAGATGGACGGGTTCGCCGTCTGCCAGGAGCTGAAGAAGGACCCGGCCCTCAAGGCCATCCCGGTCGTCATCCTGACGGCGACCAACGATACCAAGTTGAATGAGAAAGCGTTCCAGGCGGGGGCCACGATCACCGCGTCCAAGACCGTGTCGGGTGATCGGCTGATCAACACCCTGCGGCTGGCGCTGCTCAAGACCAAATCGCCAGGAGCGTAAGGGCCGCCCCGTCCTCCGGGCGGGCTGCGGCCCGGCCTCGTCGGAGGCGAGACGGGCAGGCGCCGGAAGGCGGCACACGCTCTGCGGTTGTCACTCTTGCGTGGCGGGAGGGCCGTTCTGCGCCTCAGTCGGAAGCGCCCCCGCAAAGAAAGGAGCAGGCCGTGGGACTGCTAGCGAAGCGAACCGGACTCATCGATACCGAGAATGCCTTCAAGGTCGGCCCCTACATCCGCGCCCTTGAAGACCAGGGCAAGAAGGTCATCAAGTGCAACCTGGGCGAGCCGGATTTTCCCCTCCCGCAGTTCATGAAGGACGAGGTGAAGCGGCAGATCGACCTGGACAACACACACTACTGCGACCCCCAGGGGATCCTCCCCCTCCGCAAGGCGATCGCCAAGCATTTCAGCGACACCCGGTCCATTCCGGCGACGCCGGACCGGATCGTCGTCTTCCCCGGCGCCAAGCCCCCCATCGGACTCTGCCAGCAAACCTACTGCGACCCCGGGGACGAGGTGGTCTATCCCAGCCCGGGATTCCCCATCTACGAGTCCTTCATCGCCTACGTGGGGGCCCAGCCCGTGCCGGTGCACCTCAAGGAAGAGCAGAACTTCGCCCTCTCGGGAAAAGAGCTGGCGCCCCACCTCTCCAGGAAGACGAAGCTGGTCTACCTGAACTTCCCCTCCAACCCGACCGGCGGGGTGGCCTCCCAGGCCCAGCTCCGGGAGATCGCCGAGGTCATCCAGGCGCAGTGCCAGGACGACGTGCGGGTATATTCTGACGAGGTGTACGAGGACATCCTCTTCGACGGCAGCCAGCACCAAAGCATCATCTCCTGCCCCGGCATGGAGCGGCGCACCATCCTGGTCAGCGGCGCCTCCAAGAGCTATTCCTGGACGGGCGGCCGCATCGGCTGGGCCCTGTTCCCGACGGCGGAGGAGGCCGGGATCTTCCGCAACCTGAACATCAACTACTTCTCCTGCATTCCCGCCTACAACCAGGAGGGAGCCCGGCTGGGCCTGGAGTCCCCGCAGAGCCGCGAGGCCATCGGCCGGATGGTCGCCACCTTCCAGAAGCGGCGCGACCTGGTGGTGGCGGGACTGAACGCCATCGAGGGCATCCGCTGCCAGAATCCCAAGGGAGCGTTCTACGTCTTCCCCAACATCGCGGGCGTCTGCCGGCGCCTGGGCGTGATGGAGGCATTCGAGAGCCTGCCGCCCGAGATCCGGACGCGGACGAGCCCCTCGACGCTGTTCCAGTTGTTCCTGCTCTTCGAGTATCAGGTTGCAACGCTGGATCGGAAGTCCTTCGGACGGATCGGGACGGAACAGCTGCACTACCTGCGCATCTCCATCGCCACGGAGACGGAGGAGCTCCGCGAAGGGGTGCGGCGGATTGGGGCGGCGGCCGAGGATCGGGAGGGCTTTCGGGCCTTCTTTGGCCGCGGCGAGCACCTGGCCTAGCAGGCTGCTGAAAAAACCCATCTGCAGCGTTGGCCCGCTCGGGCACTCGCTGCGGCGTACTGGAAGTGCGCTTCACTCGGCCCCGGGTACCCATCCCGAGGGATGGGTGAGGCCGCCTTGCATCTGGGCCCTTTTGAGCAGCCTGACGCAAATTGAGCTCTTCGGTGTCCTGCTAGTCCGCCGCGGCGTGCCGCGGGGTGCGGGATGGTCCCGGCTAGTCGTTGGGAGGGCCGGGCCGGTCGCCCGGATCTCGCGCCAGCGTCCAGGCCTGGACCCGGGGGATCAAGAGGAGGCCGGGCCAGGCCAGGATGAACGTGAGGGTGAAGTACAGAGCGTAGCCGAGCGCCTCGGTGGCCCATCCCGAGACCGCCCCCGCTACGACCCGCGTCAGGCCGAAGATGGCGCTGAGGAGCGCATACTGGGTGGCGGCGTGAGCCTTGTCGCAAATGCTCATCAGGAAGGCCAGGAAGGGCGCCGTGCCGAGGCCGCCGCAGAACGACTCCACCAGGGAGGCGGCGTACATCAGCGGCACCGACGGCGGCAGCGCCGCGGCGGCGACATAGGCGAGGTTGGATCCTGCCTGGGCGATCCCCAGCACCCAGAGGGCGCGGAAGATTCCCCAGCGGGCCGTGAGGGTCCCGCCGAGAAGGGCGCCGGCGATCGTGGCCACCACACCCAGCGTCCCGGGAACGGCCCCGATCTGGAGCGGGGTGAAGTGCCGGTCCACCCAGAACGGCCGGATCATCGGCCCTATGGCCATGTCGCCGAGCTTGAACAGCAGCACGAAGAGGATGACCGCGGAGAACCCTCGCGACCCGAAGAATTGCTTCAGCGGCCGGCGAACCGCCCGCTCGAATATGCCCTCCTCGGGCAGGCCGCTCATCGCTCGGCCGGGCCGGGACACCCCCGGCATGCGGGTCGAGCGCAGGCAGAACACGACCATGATAACGCCCGCCAGAGCGAAGGCCGGCGACCATCCCACCAGGCCGGCCAGGGCCACAAACATTCCCCCGGCGGCAATGAGAGCCACCCGGTAGGCGGTGACGCGCACCCCGTTGGCCGGCCCCATCTCCCGCTCTTCCAAGAGCTCGATGGTGTAGGCGTCAATGGCGATATCCTGCGTGGCGGACGCCAGCGCCAGGAGGACCAGGACGGCCCAGAGCAGGAACGTCACCTGCGAGGGATCCAGGAACAGGAGGGCCAGCAGGCCGACGGCCAGCAGCGCCTGGCAGGTGATCACCCAGCTTCGCCGCTGGCCCAAGAGATCCACGGCGGGCGCCCAGAGGAATTTCAGGGTCCAGGCCAGCCCGGCCAGGCTCAGCAGCCCGATGTCGGCCAGGCGGACCCCGTGCATCCGGAAGTAGACCGGCAGGGCGTCGTTGACGATGCCGAAGGGAAATCCCTCGGCGAAGTAGAGCACGGCGACCCAGGCCAGCTTGGTCGTGGTAGTCACACCGCCTCGCAGTCGCGGGTGGGTCCCGCTCGACGGGACACCGGAGAAAGAACCGATCGGCCGCCCGTCCCTTATAGTGCGCGAGGCGGAGCCGTGTCAAATGATTCGGCGGGCGGGCGGCGATGTGCCTCCTCCGGCGCGGCCACCGGGCGCTCCTGCCGGCGGGCGCCCCTGGGGCTCGCGGCCCTCCTGCTGGTGCTGGTTCCCGCGACTGCAGGGGCCTTCACGCTGGATGGGTTCGACATCCGGGATCCGGCCATCCGCGAGGTCGTGGAGGCGCCGACCATCGTCCACCCGCTGCAGCCGATCCACTACTCCGGCACCCCCGCCATCACCGAATGGCTGTTGGATCGCCCCGTCCTCTCGGCTATCCTGGTCCGGCACCTGTACCCGCCGGTCGAGCGGTACCACATCACGGATGCCGGACAGGGCCGATACGCCGTGGACGATCAGGGGGCGCTGCGGGGACAGTTCTGGCTGGTGGCCCACCAGGACAGTCGCCGGGTCTATTTCTGCCGGGGGACCTTCCGCTCGCTGGCCCGCCTGGTGGCCCTCACGGGTCGCCTGGTTTTCACCCTGGAGTATCACCAGGTCGCACCCGACGGCGGCCCGGCCATGGAGGCTGTCCCGACGCTCTATGTCCAGCTGGATAACGCTGTGGCCCACGGCGTGATGAAGACGCTGAGTCCCCTCCTCCACGGCATCATCGAGCGCCGCGTGGAGAACCTGAAGATTGCAACCCAGATTCTCGGCCGGCGCATCACCCTGGACCCGCAGGGATTGTACCGGGAGATGCAGTCGTGGTCCGATCTCCCGCCCGGCCAGCTCGAGGAGTACCACCGGGCCTTCCTGCGCGGAGGCGGCCGGCCGTGAACGCCTCCTCCGTGCCTCGAATCTTTGTGTTCGGGTTCGAGGGCCTCACGCCGCCCGACGAAGTGCGCCGCTGGCTGGAGGCGGGGCTGGGCGGCGTCATCCTCTTCCGCCGGAACCTCCGCGACCTGGAACAGATCTGCCGGCTTACCGGTGCGCTGCACGCCTCGGCGTCGGCCCCGCTCTTGGTGGGGGTGGATCAGGAAGGGGGACGCGTCGTGAGGCTGCCGGCCCCATTCCTGCCGCTGCCGGCGGCAGCCACGCTGGGCAGAGTGGAGGATGTCGGCCTGGTCCAGCGGCTGGCGGAGACCGTGGGGCGCGAGTTGCGGGCCGCGGGGATCACGTGGAATCTGGCCCCGGTCCTAGACGTCCATACCAACCCATCCAATTCCGTCATCGGTGATCGGGCGTTCAGTGACAATCCGGAGCGCGTGGCCCGGTTGGGGCTCTCCGTGATCCAGGGGCTGACGGACGCCGGCGTCCTCTCCTCGGCCAAGCACTTCCCGGGGCACGGAGAGACGGCCGCCGACTCGCACCTCACGCTGCCGGAAAGCCCGCAGACCCGGGCCCGCTGGGAGACGGTGGAGTTCCTGCCCTTCCGCCGCGCCATCCGGGCGGGTGCGCCCTCGATCCTGGTGGCCCACCTTCTCTGCCCTGCCCTGGACCCCCGGCAGCCCAGCAGCCTGTCGCGCACGATCCTCACCGACATTCTGCGAGGAGAGTTGGGGTTCGAGGGAGTGGTGGTGAGCGACGACATGGAGATGGACGCCATCGCCGCCCGATTCGACGTCGGCGAGGCCGCCGTGCGGTTCTTCCAGGCGGGAGGCGATCTGTGCCTGATCTGCCACCGCCAGGATCGGCAGCAGGCCGCGCTGCGCGCGGTCGAGGACGCCCTCCGCACCGGCCGCCTTTCCCGGGATCAAATCGAGGCGTCACTCCAGCGCATCGCCCGATTGCACCGCAGGCTTCCGGCCCCTTTGGCCGCCGCCGGCGTGCCGGCCGCCGCCGTCAGCGTGGGAGATGTCTCCCACCGGCGCCTTCTCGACACGGTTCTCATGGCCGCAGATGCAGGCCCTGGAGGGGGCGGCCCCCTCCACGGCTAAGCGATCGAGCAGCGACTGGGCTGGTGTCTTTATGTCAGAGAGGAAGCTTACACAGCGATCCTCGCAGCCGGGAAATCTCCTGGACTTCGAAAGGTTTGAACAGTGCAGTGTCCGATGTGGAAACCCGCTCACGGAGGGCCGAGCGAGGAGCAAGAGCCTGACTGGTCGCGAGTGCTAGGGCAGTTTTATGTAACCATTCAAGTATATGCTGATAACCTTGGAGCCAGTGCTTGTAGCCACGGTGAGATTCAGAGGGTAGTTGACGTTGCCGGGATTTGCCAAGGCGCCCTGGTCGTTGAATCTCACCTCGTAGGCAGTTATGCTGGTATTCGATTTCAGATTCGTGATGCTGGATCCCGAGTACGCGTTGGACAACACGACCCACTGGCCGAGCGCGGACCAGGTGGTTCCCCCGTTGGTGCTCTGCTCCAGACGGTATTGGCCAACCAGGTTCACGGCGGGGTCGCTCCCCCAGTGAAGGCGCACGAGGCCACCGCGGGTCACGGCCATCGACTGGGCATTCCGAAGGTCATTGCCGACCTGGCTTTCCGCACCCTCAAGGATCCGATTCGACTTGAAGGCTGTGAAGACAGGTATGCTCGCGGCCACCATGACCACGAAGACGGCAATCACGATCACGAGCTCGACGACATTGAAGCCGCGGCCAGAGAATCTTCGCATGCTTTTCTCTCTCGGCAGCAACTGGGCCCGAGACCATTGCTTGCGAGCCCCGTGCCATAGTCTGGTTGCTACTACCGGAATCCACTCGCTATTACATATATTTCGAGGGGCCGGCCATCTATGGAACGCGTTGTTATCCCGCGTGTCTGTAGGATGTTGGGCAAGTCAAAAGGCTTGCCCCATGCCAGCCGGCCGACCCCCAGGAGCAGCAATGTGCCATTTTTTTCCTCGCGGTTACAAAGAATGACACATCCCCTAGCCTGGAGCACAGCCAAGGAAGTCGCCCGGCGGTAGCTAGACTCTCCCCCCATTTACCTGTCTTTGGACCCGGTTGGCGCGGGAATAGCAGCAGTCTAGCACTGGTCCCCGATAGAATTCAAGTCTGCTGGCCGAAAGGAGGATTCTTCGGTATATTCTCTCTTGACGATTACCTGTCGTGATCTAAGGGTCCGTGTCCAATCCACAGGGTAGCCTGGCGACCGTGGGTGGGCATATTTCTTGAGAACAAGTGTAGTCGCATTACCTGCCATACTTTCTCTAACCATGTCGTAATGACATGGATGAGCTATTCAGAAGAGAACCCGAAGCTGGTAAGCACTTGCCAATTAGATAGAATTTGCTAAGATTTGATTTCGGCCCAACTCTTGCTAGTAGATGCAGAGTACAGGTGTATGTATTGCCACTGGCTTTTGAGATAGAAACCGGCGGGGCCCTTGAGTTGTCCCGTGCAGACCGGGACGAGATGAGGGATGCTGAAATCTCCTGGAAGTCGTCAACTGAAGAAGATTAACCTGCTGCGCCATCCATGTCGGCCTCGTCCCCGAAGCGGCAGCGGATTTACGCTGGTCGAGCTACTTCTCGGGGCCAGCATCTTGGCCTTCGGCTTGCTCGCGCTGGCCAGCATGTTTTCAGCGGGGTACACCGATGTGAGCAAGGGGTCGCGACTCACCATGACCTCGGCCGCGGCCCGGCAGATCATCGAGGATACGCACCTCCTGCCGTTCGCCAACGTGGCGAACCTGAACGGCTTTGATACCAACAATGCAGCTTCACTGCCCGCCAACGATCCCGAGCGGACGGTGGCCCTGCGCTGGCGATATGCCCTGGCAGGTCCGGGAACGGGCTGGACGTTCACCGCGGCGCAGCAGTCGGCCTGGACCAGGCTCTCGACCGAATCGGGCGCGTTCGGGGCCAGGGGACAGATCAGCGTCCAGGGCGCAGTCATCGGGGGTGTTGCGAGCACGACCCTGTGGCAGATGACGGTTAAGATCACCGTCCCGGGCCAGACGAACACGATCCAGTTGACCACTTTCATCAGCAGTATGTAGCCATGAGAAAAATATCGCAGGCCCGCCAGAACGGATTCACGCTGGTCGAGATGCTGATCTCCGTGGCAATCTTTCTGGTCATCCTGCTGGGGATCTACGAGGTGTTCGACACCAACCGGACCACCTATTTCAGCGGACGGATGCGGGCGAACGCCCAGCAGACCACCCGGCTGGCCCTGAACGAGATGGTGCGCCAGCTGCGCATGGCCGGCTACTTTCCAGAGAATTTTTCCGCCACGCCGCCAAGTCCCCTGCTGACCAACCCGATTCAGATCGCGACCAACAACGCCCTGGCCTTCTATGGAGATCCCATGGGGACGGGCACCAGCACCATCACCATGTTTTGCCTGAGCGGGACCAGTCTGCTCATCGTCCAGGGCAACGCCGGCGTCCCCGCCACCTTCAACTGCACCACCGCCAACCCCACCAACGGGGATCTCCTGGCCGAGAACATCACCAGGCTGAAGTTCACGTACTACGACGCGAATGGGAACACGATCCCGAATCCCCTCGTTGCCACTTTCCAGCTGGACGGCCAGTCGCCCGGCGCCCTTCCGTCCCTCGCAATTATGACACAGCGCGGAGCGGTGCACAGCGTCGCCATCTCGCTGGCAACGACGGCCCCGCAGACGACACCCGGCCTCGCCACTCAAGTGTACACCCTGACCTCCGCGGTGAGGCTGCGGAACATCAATTGACAGGAGGCACTATGCGGCCAACGGAACCCAAGATCGGAATCCAGCGGGAGGCGGCCGGGTCGGTCATCATCATCGCCCTTCTCGTCATCGCTTTGCTGTCGCTGTTGGGCCTGACATTGCTCACGGTGGGCGGCATGGGGCAGAGCATCGCCTACAATTCCATCTACTCCGAGGGGGCGCTGTTTGCGGCCGACGCAGGGGCCCAGGAAGGCATCAACCAGCTCGGCCCCAGCCCCACCACATCGATCACGGCGTATTCCTCGGTGGACAATCAATTCGGCTCCACATACCGGTTCTGGAGCGGCTCGCGGAGCAACAGTACTTACATTAGCCCTCAGCCCTTGCAGTTCGTCTCCACCCGGGTCGAGACGGGCTATTCCATCGCCATCGGCACGGGTTATAACCCCACCGGGTATGCCTTCTACTCCTACCAGATCGACGCCACCGGGTCGGGCCCGGGCTTTGCGCAGCGCCAAGTCGAAGTACGGGCCGAGTACGGGCCGGTGCCCCAGTGAGGCGGGCCGTGAAAAGAGCGCTGGTTTTTTTGCTGGTCGGCGCCCTGACGATCCTCGTCGTCCCGGCGCGCGGGCATGCCGCACTGAATGAGGCGATCAAGCACAACAACTTCGGGGCGGATCTGCTCAAGCAGGGGCGGCTCGACGAGGCGATCGTGGAGCTCCTCCATGCCGTCGAGGTGGACCCGACCTACGCCGCCGCCTACCTGAACCTCGCCTACGCGTACGATCAGCAGGGCAAGGCGGAGGAGGCCATCGAGGCCTACAAGAAGGGGGTCTCCCTCGACCCCAAGAGTCTCTACGGGTTCAACAACCTGGGGGTCCTGTACAATCAGCTCGGCCGCTATGACGAGGCCATCACCGCGTTCCAGGAGGCGCTGCAGATCGACCCCTCGAACGAGACGGTCCTGAAGAATCTGGAGAGCGCCAAGAAGAACAAGGGCCTGACCCAGGACCGGGAGACCCGCATCGCCGAAGCGCGCAAACAAGTCGAGGCCAAGCCCAACGACCCGGAAGCCGCCTACAACCTGGCCCGGGTCTATGCCTCGTTCGGCGAAAAGGACCAGGCCTTCGAGTGGCTCTCGAAGGCGCGTATTCTCGGGTACAACAATCTGGAGTTCATCAAGGCGGATCCGGCCCTGGCCACACTGCGCGACGATCCGCGCTTCCAGGCCATATTGACGCGGAAGTAGTGATCACGTCCCGCCCGCCGCCTGACCGGCCCCGGTTTTCACCGGGGGAACCTCCAGCCGGATCCAATCCCCTCTTTGTCGCCCCGGCCAAGCCTCCGCGATCCCCGGAGTTCGACCGGCCTGACTCCATGCTCCGGAACAGCCCATCAGGAGGCCTGACGCGGGTCCAGTACCTGGGCGTTTCGCCCATTCCCGCCACGGACGTTCTTGGCGCCCTGCAGCTGACAAATCTTCGGAATACGGTGAGGTGTCCGAGAGAGATCGAGACCGGGGAGCGGGGATTCAGCCCCGCGTTGCGCGGAAGGCGTCGGCCGCAGCGACCAGCGCCCTGAACAACGCCAGGTGCTCGGAGTGGTCTTGGTATATCCGCTCGGGGTGCCACTGCACCGCCACCAGGAAGGGGTGGTCGGCTGCCTCGATCCCCTCCACAATGCCGTCCTCGATGCTCCAGGCGACTGCGCGGAATCCCGGCGCAAGCTCCTTGACCAGTTGATGGTGGGTGCTGGTGACGCGGGACTCTGGAACGCCCATGATAGCGCGAAGCCGCGTCCCCGGCTTGATGTGCACGCCGTGGATCGGCGTGCGCCGCGCTTCGCTCGGGGCGGCGTGATGGGAGAGCGTCCCCGGCCGGCAGGCGATGTCCTGGTAGAGCGTCCCGCCTCCGGCCACATTGAGGAGCTGGAGGCCGCGGCAGATCCCCAGGGTCGGCACCCGCTGTGCCATGGCTACGCGCGCCAGGTGGATCTCGAAAAGGTCCCGGTCGGGGTCGGGCTCTTGGCAGCGGGGATCCTTCGGCTCGCCGTAGTACGCCGGCGCCACGTCCTCCCCGCCGCTGAACAGCAATCCGTCCACCGCGCCCAGAATATCGGACAGCACCGCCGGATCGTCATCCGTGATGGGCAGGATGACCGGAAGGCCGCTCGCCGCCCGGACGGCTCCCGTGTACGTATCCCGGATCGCTTCCCAGCGCTCCAGGCCGTCTTTATCGTTCCGGTGCCAGGAAGTGACGCCGATGCGCGGTCGCATGGTTTCCCTCGAAAGAACGCTCCGCTTGGCGACGGTTCAGAATGCCGGCAATCCGGAGGCCCTTGAACGGCCGAACGGTCGAGCGTGCGCGATATTCACCCCTGCTCTGTCCCAGAAGCCGCACATCGGCCGCATCAGACAGGAGGCAGAGGCGGCTGGGCCGCCTCACCGGCCGCCGCGCGCCGCTCCTGGTCGGCCATGACCTGTAGGAACGCCTCTACGACCTTGGGGTCGAACGTCCGGCCGCTGCGCTCCAGGACGTACTCGATCACCTGCGGGTGGTCCATCCCCTGACGATACGGGCGGTCGGAGCTCATCGCATCGACCACGTCGGCCACGCTGAAAATGCGGGCCCCCAGATCGATGGCCTCACCCTTCAGCCCGTCGGGATACCCGGCCCCGTCAAAGGCCTCGTGGTGCTGCAGCACAATGGGCAGCGCCTCGGCAAAGGCGGCAATGGGCTCCAGGATCCGCACTCCTATCCGGGTGTGGTCGCGCATGATCCGGGCCTCATCCTCGGTCAGTTTCCCGGGCTTGTCCAGAATTTCCGGAGAGATCCCGATCTTGCCGATGTCGTGGAGCAGCCCTCCGCGACGCAGCACCTCCAGTTCCTTGATGCCCAGGCCCATGGCCAGGCCGATCTCCAGGGCCAGGTTGGTCACCCGCTCGGAATGACCCGCCGTCCAGGGGGATTTGGCGTCAATGGTCCGGGCCAGGGCGGTGAGGGTGCCCCAATTGAGCCGCTCCAGCTCGTCCAGCAGCCGGGCGTTGGACAGCCCAACCGCCACCTGATCGGCCAGCTGCCGGGCATGGGCCAGGTCGTCTTGATCGGGGGTCCGGATATTGAGGTAGCCGAGGATGATCACCGCGGAGATTCGCTGTTCCACAGCCACGGGCAGGATGGCGCAGGACTGGATGCCCCGGCGCGCATAGGCTAGAAGATAGCTGGGCATCTCCGGCTCTCCCTGAACCACGGTGCAAGGATGGGTGCGCAGGAACGCCACATCCCCCGATTTCAGCAGGACCGGCTCCTCCCCCATTGCGCCCGCGGCGCCGCCGCTCCCAGAATAGAGCGTGGCCGCCCCGATCTCGGCCCGGGCGGGAAGCAGCACGCCGACCTGGTCGCAGGGACAGACGTCCTGCATCCGCGCCAGGATTGTCTCCACGATCTGCCTCACATCGAAAGAGGATAGTACTGCCTGCGTGATTCCTGTCAGAGCGGCCTGGGCGTGAAACTGCCGCCCCAGGCGCGAGGCCATGGTGTTGAAGGAGGTCGCCAGCTCTTCGAACTCGTCCCCGCTGTCGACGCTCACCCGGCTGTCGAAATCCCGTGTGGCGATCCGCCGTGTGCCCTCCTGCAATCTTTCCAGAGGGACGAGGCTGCGCCGGATCTGCCTGATGCTCAGCAGGGTCACCACCAGAAAGGAGAGGATCACGAGGGGAAGAAAGAGGGCTCTGAAGTAGGCCAGAGGCGCCAGAACGTTTGCCCTCGACTCGCTGAGCACCACCGTCCACGAGGCCCCGGCGAACCTGGCCGGCATGAAGATCTGCCACGCGCTGGCCATGTAACGCTCTTCGCCATCCCTCCACTCGAACTGCACCGCTTTCGAGCGGCTCCTCGTCTGGATGCCCCGCGTTAGTTCGGCAGGAGGAATCGGAATCGTGCACAGCAGAACAAGGTCCGAGGATTGGAGGACGCACAGCTCGGTCAGGGGAGGTATCGGATTGTCTTCTCCCCCCCACAAGTAGTTGGAATTGACCTCTCCCAGCAGGATGGTTTCGCCGGTGCCGGCAGGATCGAGGGTCCTGGCCATGAAGACACGCGTCGGCTCTGGCGGGCGGGCCCGGGTGAATATGGCCGTTCTGCCCGAGCGGAGTTCGCGCCGCTCTTCGGGGGTGAGGTCCACAGGAGGCCGGATTTGACCCAGGAGGGGATCCGCCGCTCCCGTCCCATCCATCAGGGCCAGGCCGACGAACTGTTGGAGCATATGCTCCTCGAAGACATGGCCTGCGCGGGCTGTCCGTCCTCGCCGGCCCGGCGCCACGGTCTCCCCGAGGCCCTCCATCTGCGTCTCGAGGAACAGCAGCCGCTCGTGGATGGCCATGCCCACTACCTTGCCAGCCTGGTGGAGCTGTTCCCGGGCCTGGTCCTGGAGCTGTCGCGTCACGCTGCCGTAGGACAGGACGGCCAGCGCCGTGATGGGAAGAAGGGCGCAGCCTATAAACAGGAGGAAGATCCGCCGGGCCACCTTGCTGCGCAGAAACGCGGCATCGATCCTCACGAGGCGCACCCTCTCCGAAAAACCACAGGCCAGACCAGCTGTGGCCGTTTTAGGCGGTCGCCCGCCGCAGGATCTGCCCGGGCCGGGCCCCGGTGTGCTGCCCGCCCTCCACGGCCGCGACGCCGTTCACCAGAACCATCTCTATGCCGGCGGGGTACCGGATCGGCTCTTCGTACGTGGCGGTATCGTTCACGCGATCGGGATCGAACAGAACCACGTCGGCCTTGCAGCCCGGCCGCAGCCGGCCGCGATCGGCGATCCCCAGCCGGCGGCAGGGATCGGAGGTCATCTTGCGGATGGCGGTGGGAAGATCGAACAGTCGCTCGTCGCGGGCGTACCGGCCCAGGATCCTGGCAAAGCTCCCGAAGGTGCGGGGGTGCGGGCGTCCCGTGGAGAGCGGCCCGTAGTGGGCCCGGCAGCCGGAATCGGAGCCGATCATCACGTAGGGCTTTTGCAGGATCAGCCGCAGGTTGTCTTCGCTCATGACGAAGTAGATGGCGTCCACCTCGGTCTTCTCGGCATGCAGGAGATCCAGGACGAACTCCAGCGTCTCCTGGCCGGCCAGGCGCGCCGCCGCGTCCACGCGGAGCCCCTGGTAGCGGCGATGCTGCGGCAGTGTGACCTCGGAGATCATCACCTGGCTCCACGCCCGTCCCTGCGGCCGGTCGCCGATCGCCTCCCGAATCCGGGCGCGCGCGTCTGGGTCCGCCAGGCGGGCGGTCTGCTCGGCCTTGTCTCCCTCCAGAACCCAGCGCGGCAGCATCGCCTGCAGTCCCGTGTTCGATGCCGTGTAGGGATAGCGATCGGCCGTCACGTCCACGCCGCGGCGCCGGGCCCCTTCGATCAGATCGAAGGCCCGCTGCAGCTTCCCCCAGTTTCCTTCGCCGGCGGTCTTGAGATGCGAGAATCTCGAGCGGAGCGTGCGCCGTCTCGGCGGCGGCGATGACCTCCCGGATCGCTTCCAGCAGGCCGTCCTCCTCGCTCCGCATATGGGTGGTCAGGAGGCCCCCTTTTCGCGCTGCGACAGCGGCCAGCGTCGCCAGCTCGCCGGGCGGCGAGAAACAGGCCGGCGAGTAGATCAGACCCGTCGACAGGCCCAGCGCCCCCTCGTCCATCCCCCGCTCCAGCGCCCCGATCATGGCCTCCAGCTCTGCCGGGGTGGCGGTCCGATCCGCCCCGCCCATGGCCGACCCGCGCAGGGTGTTGTGGCCGACCAGCAGGCCGAAGTTGATCGAGATGCCGGAATCCAGGAGGCGCCGGAAGTACTCCCCCACCTCGTGCCAGCCGTGGTCCAGGCCGTACACTTCGCGGACGATCCTGGACCGGTCCTCCCACCAGGGCCCCCAGATGGGGGCGGCCGCGTACCCGCAGTTTCCCCCGACCTCGCTGGTCACCCCTTGGAGGACGGCGCTCTCGGCCGTGGGGGTCAGGAGCAGGTGGTAATCGGAGTGGCCGTGGATGTCCACAAAGCCAGGGCAGGCCGCCAGCCCCTGCGCCTGGATGATCCGGCGGGCGGTCGCCCCTTCGGCCTCCTTGCCCACGGCCAGAATGCGATCCCCGTCGATGGCGATGTCGCCGGCCAGCGGGGGAGTCCCGCTGCCGTCGAAGATGGCGGCCCCGCGAATCAGGATATCCAGCTTGCCGGAGTGGCTCACGGTCTATGGGTAGCGCTCAACACAACCGGCAACGAACACCGCGCAACCGGTCGGTGGTCGGAGCGACCGGTTCTCGGTTGTCGGCTGCCGGTTTTTTCTGCCGAAGGAGGATTCTGATCTACCTGTTATCGGTTTCGTGCCTCGGTTTTCCGTTGTCAGTTTTACATTGTCAGTTCCCAATCCCCTAACCTCACGGCTTGGGAATGAGCAGAACCTGCCCTACCTGCAACTTGAGATCGTTGCCGATGAAGTCCCGATTGGCTTCATAGATCCTCGTCCATTCGTCGGCATTCCCATAGATGTCCGGTCGCGCGGCAATCTTCGGCAGCGTGTCCCTGCGCTTGACCACGTAATGCGAGAACGAGGTCAGGGGTGGTGGGGCCTGAGCGGCCGCAGCCTGCTGCTGAAGCCGGTACACTTCCTGCTCTGTTCGGACGGCCCGGTTCTCGGCCTGCGACGCCTGGACCTGGGCCGCGTGCGCCGCCTCGCCGGCTGCGGCCGCGCTGGATGCCGCACGGGAGGCTTCCTGCCGGGCCGCCTCGGCCACGCCCTGGGTCTTCTCCAAATCCGCCCGCTGCCTGGCGGTGACCGCCGCCGAAATGGCCGCCGCCTCTGCCAGGGTCGCCCGATGGCCCGCCCGCACGAGGCTCACAACGTTCCCGGCGGCGAGGAGCGCCTCACTCTGTTTGAGGTTCTGCTCGGCCTGCTGGAACTCTTCGGGGGCGCGCGTTGGGGCGCCCGCGGCGCGCGCAGCTTCCACCGCGTTCCTGGCCTCGTCAACCCGCTCGGACACCAGCGGCGCGCACGCCGCCAGGGCCAGAATGACCAGGCTGAGGACGCTCAGGATGCGAAATTCTGGTGTGCGCATGATGACCCTCCTTCCCCGGCAAATCGGCCCTCGGCCGTCTGATTGCAGGCCGCCGGATTCATTCTCCTATCCGATGTCCAGGCCTCGGAAGCTGCGACCGGGCACGATGCACCCCAGCACGCGGCGGCCGGCCGCCCCGGTCACAGCCGGAAGATTGCCTGCCCGGCCGGCGGCTGTCAAGTAGGCCAGCACCGCAAACGCCACTGCCTCGATGGCGCGGGCGGGGCAGCCCGCTTCTTCGCCCGGAACGATCCCGCAGCCCGGCAGGGATCGGGCCAGCTCCCGCATGAGATACCCATTCCTGGCCCCCCCGCCCACGACCACCACCTCGCCGACCGCCGTCGCGGGAAAAACAAACGCCATGAGGTTCTCGGCCACCGAGGCGACCGTGAAGGCCGCCAGCGTCGCCAGGCCGTCCCGCGGCTCCCGGCCGGCGGCCGCGACACGGGCCCGGACCTCCGCCGCCAGTGCCGGCCCGAAGGCCTCGCGGCCGGTGGACTTGGGAGGCGGCCGGCGGATGAACGGGTGCCGGAGGAGGTCCTCTAGCAGCCGCGCGTCCACCCGGCCGCTCTCCGCCAGGCGTCCATCCTCGTCATAGCCCGCTTCCGACAGGCGGGCCGCCCGCACGAACTCATCCAGCAGGACGTTTCCCGGTCCGGTGTCGAACCCGGTCACTTCGGCCGCGGCGGCCCCGGCGGGAAGGATCGTGACGTTGGCGATGCCGCCCAGGTTGAGGATCACGCGCCCGCGATCCGGGCGCCCGAACAGCAGGTGGTGCGCCAGCGGCGTCAGCGGAGCCCCCTCGCCGCCGGCGGCGAGGTCGCGCGGGCGAAAGTCCGCGATGGTCGTGATGCCCGTGCGCTCTGCGATCACCGCTGGCTGGCCGATCTGGAGGGTGGACCGCACGGCGTGGCGCCCCTCCTGCCGCGGAGCCGGCAGATGGTGGATCGTCTGGCCGTGCGATCCGATCAGGTCCACGCTCTCCAGCGGCAGACCGGCCGTACGCGCGATGCCGATGGCGGCCTCGGCGAACAGCTCGCCCAGATAGGCGTTCAGGTGGCAGACCTCCTCCGTGGCGCCCGCGGTCGCCGCGGCCAGGATGCGCTCCCGCAGGCCCGCCGGAAACGGTGTCGTCTCGAACGCGAGAACGCGGATGGCGGGCCGGTCCCCGACGGGCTCCACCTCGACCAGCGCCGCATCCACGCCGTCGGCCGAGGTGCCGGACATCAGGCCGATGACCGTGAGGGCGTGAGAGCCGCGGGACGGTCTCGCCGGATCCGTACGCTGACCGATCACAACAGACCTCCCCGGGAATTTCGACGAGCCCGTTCAGGATAAGCCGCCGCCCCACGCGGCGGGGGGGAATCACGCGGCACACCATACCATGCGGCCGCTGATCCGGACAAGCGCCGGAACGGCCGAGCGCAGCGGTGCGCGTTTCCCCGTTTCTCCGTCTCCCGTCTCCCCCTCGCCCCAGCGTTTTTTCGCCTCTGCGTTCTCTTCCTCGTCTCCCGTCTCCGGTCCCCCGTCTCCCGTAACGTGCGGGTTGCCTGGAACTCCCGATGATCTTGCCGGCGGACGGTCGCGGATGTTTACCACGCACCCGGTTGTGGGTATGGTAGGATCGGTGCTGCCGGACTGCGCGACATTGCTAAGTGTTCGATTGCGCAGATTCTATCATTATCCATCGACCGCATAACTCCCGGCCCCTCGGGCCGACCCGAGACGCTGCGCCCGCGGGTTAGCCGGGTCCGGTCGCCGCGGCCTCATAGGAATCAGGTGGCTTATAGATAGGCGCTCCGCGGCGCGACGTGCCCCCTTGGGGCAGCGGCGCCGGAGCAAGGCTGACCGGTTGTCGACGAGGCGCTAGGCGTCCGAGGGACGGTCCGGGGGGCCGGGAGATACCACCATAATCCCGGCCAACTCGCGAACTATTGGGGATTGGTGACTGGTCGCCGACCGCTGACCGGAGGAGCCGGCATGCTGGACCATGACAGGTACTACTTCACCTACGCCGACATCCACGAAACCATGCGCCGGCTGGCCGAGCAGCTGGAGCAGTCTTCCTTCACGCCGGATGTGATCGTGGCCATCGGCACCGGCGGCTTCATCCCCGCCCGGATCCTGCGGACCTACATCAAGAAGCCTATTCTCACCGTCGGGCTGGCCTACTACGACGCCGACAACAAGCCCACCGGGATCCCCCAGAAAGTGCAGTGGATCGACGAGGTCCAGCAGAAACTGGAGGGGAAGCGCGTCCTCCTCGTGGACGAGGTGGACGACAGCCGCGCAACCCTCGAATACTGCCTGCGAGAGCTGCTGGCCAGCCGGCCGCTGGAGGTCGCGGTCATGGTTCTCCACAACAAGCGCAAGCCCAAGCGGGGAAGCCTCCCGCCGGAGATCCGCCACTACTGGGCCGGCGAAGAGCTGGAGGACCACTGGATCTGCTATCCCTGGGACGCCATCGACATCGCGGCCCACGAGGCCTGGTCCCGGGGCGAGCGGTAGCGCGCTCGTTCTCCGATTTCACCCTTTCGAATCATCTACTTGCAAATTTCCAGTTCTTTTTCTCTCCCATCCGGCGAAGTTTCCATTTTACAACCAAACATATGTTTGGTATTTGTGCTCCATGGCCTGGGTGGGTGCCGTCACCGAAGAGAGAGGTCGTGGTCTCCTGGGCGCCGTGAGCTCTCTGGCGGAAGGGACCTCGCCGGAACTGGCGAGAGACCGCAAAGGGGTGCGGGCGGGTCTGTCCCTGCTGGCCGGTCCCCCGTTCATCCTGGATTTGGGCACTACCCTGGCCGGCCGGGCCGCCCTTGGCGGCCTTATGGTCCTGTACGTGGACGGGGCCAACGCCTTCGACCCCTATATCCTCTCGCGCCTCGCTCGGGAGGCCGGCCAGCCTCCCGAGCCACTGCTGCGGCGCCTGCACCTCTCCAGGGCCTTCACCTGCCACCAGCTCGAGACCCTCATCGTGGAGCGCCTGCCCGCGGCCATCCTGCACTACCGCCCGGGCCTGGTGGTGATCTCTGGCTGGAGCCACCTGTTTCACGACGAGAACGTTCCCACGCGCGAGGCGCTCCGCCTGCTCCAGAACACCGCGCGACGGATCCGGTCGCTCGCCGAGGCCGGCCAGCCGATCCTGGCCACCCATCCCGACGAGCCGGCCACGCCGCGGCTTCAGCCCCTCGGCGAGATTCTGGCCCGCGCCGCCGACGGCGTCCTTCGTCTGCGCGAGGAGGACGGCCTGATCCTGGCCGTCCAGGAAAAGCCGCCGGACCCGGACGCCCGCTCGCTGGTCCTTTCGCCGGAAGACTGCCGGCTGTGGATCCACGGCCGCCATTACCAGGAATTGCCGGCGGCGTACCCATGGTCGGGGCGGTGAGGGACGAGCTTTCCGCAATGCCCCCGGGGTCGCCCTGACACGCTGGCCCCGCGGGGACGGTCGGGTCCGGTCGCCGCGGAGACTAAGGTCCCGACGTGATTCCCAGCATTGCCCCACGGCGCGGCGTGCCCCATCCCCTCGGGGCAGCGCCGCCGGAGCAAGACCGTCCCGGCAACGTCGGAGGCCAGCAGTAGGAAGGGCGGCCCCGGGGGCATTGCGGTTGTCCTTGGAAGTGATGAAGGAAAAGTCATGGGACGTACCGTCGCGCCGTTCAGCCAGGTCCTGGAGGCCGAGTTCGAGAGCTGGAGCAAGTTCCGCCGCGCCCTGCGCCGGGAGGACCAGGAGGCCTTCGACCGGCTCTTTGCCGCCGCCAAGTACCACGTGGCCGCCATGGTCTACGCCTCGCGCCTGACCCCTCTGGAGGCCATCCTCATGGGCATCCTGGTGGAGCACCAGAAGACCATCGGCCGGCTTGCGACCCGGGTCCGGGATCTGGAGGCGGCGGTCCGGCCCCCGCTTGTGCTGACCACGCCGGATGGGCAGCTGTCAGCGGTCAGTGGTCAGCAGTCAGCCCGTGAACATCCTCCGGTCGTTGATGGCTGATAGCTGAAGGCTGAACGCCCCATGGATACCTTGTTTTCCGAACCGCAATCACCGGCCAAAGGCATCGAGCGTCTGGCGCGCGAGGCGGACCCGCTGCTCTCCAAGCGCGCCGCCACGTATCTCGGCCTGGAGGTCCGATCGGTCCTCAATCGCTGCTCCAGCGACCGCATGCCCTTCGCCTGGACCATCAATCCCTATCGGGGATGCGAGTACGGCTGCCGGTACTGCTATGCCCGCTACACCCACGAGTTCATGGGCCTCACGCAGTGGCAGGAGTTCGAGGAAAAGATTTACGTCAAGCGGGATGCGGCCCGGATCCTGGCGCGCGAGCTGTCCCCCCGGCGCCTGGCCGGCCAGCGCATCGCCCTGGGGACCGCCACCGATCCCTACCAGCCGGCAGAGCGGCGCTACCGCGTGACGCGCAGCCTGCTGGAGGTCATGGCGCGGGCCCGCGACCTTCGCCTCTCCATCACCACCAAGAGCGATCTCGTCGTGCGCGACCTGGACCTCCTCCGGCGGATCGCCGAACAGAGCAGCCTGCATGTCCACTTCACCGTCACCGCCCTCGACCGCCGCCTGGCGCGGATCCTGGAATTCCGCGCCCCCACGCCGGACCTGCGCCTCAACGCCCTGCGGCGGCTGCGCGCGGCGGGAATCGCCGCCGGCGTCACCATCTCCCCGATCCTCCCGGACATCACCGACAGCCGGGCCAGCCTGGAGGCCGTCGTCGTCGTCGCCAAGGCGCACGACGCCAGCCACGTCTCCGCCAGCGTCCTGTTCCTCAAGCCGGCCGCCCAGCAGGCCTTCTTCCCGTTCCTGGCGCGTCACTTCCCCCATCTCGCCGCTCGGTACAGGGCCCGCTTCACCCGCTCGGCCTTCCTGGACCGGGGGTACAAGGACCGCATCTCACGGCTCGTGGCAGAGCTGAAGGCGAAGCACGGCTTCTCCGAGGCCAGCCACGACGAGCCCCCCACCGCCCTGCACGAGCCCGAGCCGGAACAGCTCTCCCTGCTCCAGACCGAATCCCCCGCAGGGAGAATCCTGCCCGTCGGCGCCCCTCCCGTGCGGCATCCACGGCCGGATGCCCAGACACGGCCGCAACTCTGTCCGCCCCCAATCAGAAGAGCCCGCCCCGGCAAAGAGGCCTGTCAATGACCACTGTATCGATCGGAACGCTTGACAGGGAACCTCCAAGAGCGTAGCCTAGAAACCATAATGGTTCCATAATGATACCAGAGAGCGAGGTCCGGATATGCCGACGATCACACTCAAGAATATCCCCGACAAATTGTACGAACGGCTGAAACAGAGCGCCGCCGAGCACCGACGCAGCCTCAACAGCGAGATGATCGTCCGGCTCGAGCAGGCGGTTCTGAGTGCGCGGATCGAGCCTGACGCGTATCTCGCCAGGGTTGATGCGCGACGCAGGCAGTTGGCCCTTCCCCCGCTGACCGAGCGACGTTTGAAGACGATCAAGACCGCGGGGCGGCCATGATCGTCGCTGACACCAACATGGTGGCCTACCTTCTCTTGGGAGGGGAAAAGACCCAAGGCGCGCGTTTGGCCTTCCGCAAGGATCCGGCATGGGCTGCCCCCCTTCTCTGGCGGAGTGAATTCCGTAACGTCCTGGCGACGTACCTGCGTCGCGGGAGGCTAAGCCTTTCCGAGGCAATCGAGGTAATGGGGGATGCCGAGACACTCTTCCGTGGCGCCGAGTACAGCGTGGACTCCGACCAGGTGCTTAAGCTCGCCTCCGAATCGGGCTGCTCGGCCTACGACTGCGAATTCGTTGCCCTGGCCCAACAGCTCGACGTGCCCCTGCTCACCTCGGACGCAGAGATCTTGAAGGAGTTCCCGCAGACGGCAACCTCGCTAGAGGCCTTCAGTAAGACACGCTAGGAGGCTTTTCGTCGCACCCGCCCTGTCGCGCCCACCCCTGACACTGCCGCCGGGTTGAGAGTAGCGTTGGGCGACTTCGGCGCTCGTCCGGTCCGTCCAGGGGAAGGCAGTCGGATGAGAGTATTTGAAACGACGGCGCACGTCGCACAGTCCGCGGTCACCCTTGCGCGAGGGGATCCCCTCCACTCCGCGGTCCCGCACTCTTTCGCACGCCCTTCCCCATCGGGACTTCGAGCAACCCCTACGACTCCCGCCCCTCCCCCTGCGCCCTTCGCTGGCTCATCACGAACCACCTATCATACGTTCCGGCATTCAGGAGTTTATCCCGCATTATGCGCGACCACTCATGTGCTGGAAGCCGGGTATGACATTCGCACCGTGCAGGAACTGCTCGGACATCAGGATGTGCGAACCACCATGATCTACACCCATGTCCTGAATCGCGGAGGCAGGGGCGTTCGCAGTCCGGCTGACACGCTGTGATGACGCCGATTGGTGTATGTCTTATGCCGATCCGTATAGAATGCCATGGTAAAACGGCCCCAACCGAGGGACAGGTTGAAGAATTCACACCTTGGGTGCGATCGCGTTCGCGTATGAACCCGCGTGTTATCCTGACAGGGATTCAGGGGTTTCGTCCTTACGCGGACCCATATACTCAATAGTTAGGCCACAGCGAGTACTTTCCGATTTTATGAAGCCTGGCATTGTCGAAGATGGAGAGTCGAGATTACGGAGCAGCCCGGAGTTTCAGGCGCGCTTGCGTGAGTTGCGAGATTCCATTCGAGCGCGTCACGCGGCGGAGTTGGCAGCGGCAGGATTTTTTCAGCGTTTGGTTTTGCGCTGGCGGATTGCAGCCGAGTATCGGCGAGAACGCCGGAAGATTGTCCCGTCACCGCATTCACTTTACAACAGTCATATTTCGGAGCGAGTTTGAGATATGACGCCCAAGGTCTAACTCGCGGCTGGAGCGGGCCGGCGGCGGAGTGGCTCTTCTTGGGCGGACAGGCTCCGCCGCCCGCCGCTCAGCCGCAGGACGTTCGCTTAAAGTATGAACAGGGCGGTAACCGGAATCTCGCAGCCCGGCTCTGCCGGCGGCTGATTGCTGACGCTAGCCATCGCATGCGCAGCCCGTGGCTCGATATTCCGTTGGCCGAGTACGAAGGGCACATGTCTTTGCCCGCCGTCGGGCAGGCAGAGATGCTTGCGGCCCAATTCGCCGAGTTGCTCGTCGAGTACTCTCCGCCATCCGTCGCCGTGATCGGGTGCGCCGGCGGCAACGGCTTTGATCGTATCTCCCCGGGAAGAACACGCCGCGTTGTCGGAGTCGACATCAACCCAGGCTACATTGAGGAAGCGTCACGCCGGTACGCGAGGAGCCTTCCGGGCTTGGAGCTTTACGTCGGCGACATTCAACAATCCGGTCTGTCCTGTGAGCCGGTCGATCTCATCTACGCCGCCCTGGTGTTCGAATACATCGAGCCGGAGCCGAGCTTTCAGGCCCTCAAGTCCCTTTGCAAACCGAACGTGGTTAAGGGACGCTGGTAAGAAAATAAATATACACTTGGTGTATGTTGTGGTATAGAGAGACGTATGCCTAGATTGGCTCGTCTTGACGCGCCCGGTGCTTTGCACCACATCATAATCCGGGGGATAGATCGTCGGAAGATATTCCTGAGCGGGAAGGATTACGAAGACTTTCTGGAGCGTCTCGCAAGTCTTCTTCCGGAGACGAAAACTGCGTGCTATGCGTGGGCCTTATTACCGAACCACGCCCACCTTCTCCTTTGCTCGGGGGCGGTCCCACTTGCCCGCCTGATGAGCAGGCTGCTTACCGGCTATGCGGTCGGTTTCAACCGCCGGTACAAGCGCCATGGGCATCTCTTCCAGAATCGGTACAAGTCGATCATCTGTCAGGAAGATGTCTATCTGAGAGAATTGGTTCGCTATATTCACTTGAACCACCTCAGGGCCCGCATAGTCGCTGACGTTGCTGAACTGAATGGCTATTCCTATACCGGCCACAGCGCATTGATGGGGAGGGCGGACAGGCCGTGGCAGGACGCGGGGTACGTGCTTAAGTATTTTGGGGAAACGGTTCGAAGGGCGAGAAAGGCCTACCTTGCGCATCTCGAGGAAGGAATTGAGCAAGGGCGGCGAGAGGACTTGACGGGCGGTGGATTGATACGGAGTCTTGGGGGGTGGTCGGAGGCAAAGAAACTCGGAGGCAAGGGAAGAGATCACGTCATGAGCGACGAACGTATTCTGGGGGATACGGACTTTGTGGATTCAGTGCTTTCCCGGGCAGGAGAAGCATGTGAGCGGCGATATGAGCTGAAGCGACGTGGGTATGATTTGGAACGGATTGCCGGGAGGGTGGCGGAAATCTGTGGTATGGAAGAGAATGAGGTGTTTTCAAAGGGACGTCAGAAGGAAAAAGTGAGGGCCAGGAGCCTTCTCTGTTATTGGGCGGCCGGCGAGGCGGGGATATCGCTCAGGGCCTTGGCGAAACGATTGGGGATCAGCGCTCCAGGGGTTGGGTACGCGGTTGCAAGAGGAGAGGCCATGGTCCGGGAGAATCGCTTTGAGTTGATCCAGTGATTTAATTACTTTCTTACGAGCGTCCCCTTTTTTCTACATCGAAAGGGAAAGCGAGGGAGAGTCATGGCAAAAGGTAAGGGCGTCCAGAAGAGAGAGACCAGGAAGCCGAAGAAGGGCACGGCCAAGGGCAGCAAGAAGAAGTAGGCCCAACTTGCTCCGATGGGCGGACGCCGTCGCCGAACTAGCGGTTGCACCGGAGTCGGCGCACACAGATGCTCATTCCCCGTCCGGTGCCGTCGCGCCGGCCCGGTGAACCTTCTCGTTGGGCCCCGTCGTTGAGCTCCATCACCTATTTTCAGTTGAATCAGTTGGAGGGATTTTCTCATGACTGAAACCATGCCCGACAACACCTGCCCAAAATGTGGGGGCGAGCTACACCAAACAGACAAGAACACATTCACGGGGGAAGTGTGGCGGGAGTACACCTGCCGCTCCTGTGGGCATGTTTTGGATGTCAATGAGGGCATAGCACTCTGGCAGGTTCTCCACAATTATGCAGAGAACGCAAAGCAGGAAAAAGATAAGAAATGAGAACGTCTCCGCCTCACCCTTCGTTCAACTCGGACTCAACAGCCACGGACAGATCTCGCCTTCGCACATCCTACCCGAGCGAGCATGGACTCGTTTTGTTCCCGGATGCCTCAATCAAGACCAGGTCGATACCTTGGTGCTTTCCGGCAACCAACGGATTTGGGGTCATTGCCTACAACGTAAACATACCCATCACCGATCCGGGCACCCTCTCACTGGCGCCGTCCGACATCAGGCCGGCCACACAGTTTGCCGCCGTGAGCATCGATGGGACGTGCGCGGGCAACAATACGGGCAAGACGTTTCTCCGCCTCGGATATGGCACACAGTGGTCAATGGCCGTCGAGCCCGGCAACTACTGTCTTACCCTGGGTAAGGCGGCGAATCATGCGGAGGGTGTGTGGTTTACCCTGACCGCGACCCGACCGTGATCTGTGGATCTGGGACGCAGGCGCCCAACGAGGCGTTTCATCCGGCATCTCTGCCGACGCCGCTTTCCCCCTCCGGGGGAGCCACGGGTGAACTTGTGCATCATGGCATCAAGGGGACATCCCGTGCAGTACCTGCTGATCATCTGCCACGATGACGCCTTCACTCCGACGGAGACTCTGGTGAAGGAGATCCGCGACTGGATCACGACCATGGGAGGGCGGGGAATCTGGGTGTACGGTAACCCGCTGCGACCGCCCGGCGATGCCACGACCGTGCGAGTGCGCGAAGGCAAGCTGGTGCTCACTCCTGGGCCATTCACCGAGTCCAGAGAACACATGTGCGCGTACGAGCTGATAGAATGCGCAAGCCCCGAAGAGGCCATTGAGGTGGCGTCCCGGCATCCTATGGCAAAGGCGGCCACGATCGAGGTGCGGCCGATTTGGCGAGAATTGGCCGGCTGAGGGACCCATCGCATGCGCAGCCCGTGGCTCGATATTCCGTTGGCCGAGTACGAAGGGCACATGTCTTTGCCCGCCGTCGGGCAGGCAGAGATGCTTGCGGCCCAATTCGCCGAGTTGCTCGTCGAGTACTCTCCGCCATCCGTCGCCGTGATCGGGTGCGCCGGCGGCAACGGCTTTGATCGTATCTCCCCGGGAAGAACACGCCGCGTTGTCGGAGTCGACATCAACCCAGGCTACATTGAGGAAGCGTCACGCCGGTACGCGAGGAGCCTTCCGGGCTTGGAGCTTTACGTCGGCGACATTCAACAATCCGGTCTGTCCTGTGAGCCGGTCGATCTCATCTACGCCGCCCTGGTGTTCGAATACATCGAGCCGGAGCCGAGCTTTCAGGCCCTCAAGTCCCTTTGCAAACCGAACGGAATTCTGGCCACCGTGCTTCAGTTGCCCTCCCAATCAGTCGCGGCGGTGTCGCCTTCACCTTTCACCAGCCTTCAGGCGCTCGGTCCGGTCATGCGCCTCATATCGCCAGGCACCCTAAACGCCCAGGCGGAGCAGGCTGGGTTTGTGCTATTGTCATCCCGCCAGGTTGCCTTGCCTTCGCACAAGGAGTTCGCGGTGCAGGTGTTCCAGCTACCAACGGCGAACCCTTCGCCCCACGGGACGTTCCGACAAGCGGCGCGTCCCTGAACCTGGACGTTGGGCTCAGGGAGAAGGTCATATTTCGTGAGAGGCTTCGAAGCCTGAAGACCATTGCTCGCTCCACACCGCATGGGCGCTGACAAGGAGAAACAGATGAGGCAAAAGAAGGGGAACGACGTCGCATCGCACTGCTTGACCCGACGGGAGGCCCTACGGCTCGGGGCCGCGGCGGGGGCGGCCATCGGACCGTTCGCCTCGACGCCGGCCCGCGCGCAAGCCTTCAACTGGCAGCGCTTCAAGGGCAAAGAGGTGTACCTGATCTTTCTCAAGCATCCGTGGGTGGACGAGATCGTCCCGCATATCCCGGAATTCGAGTCGCTCACCGGCATCAAGGTGCAGTATGAGGTCCTGCCGGAAATCCAGGCCCGCCAGAAGCTCACGGTGGAGTTTCTCTCCGGCTCCGGGGGTATAGATGCATTCATCACCAGCCTGCATGTGGAGAAGCGCCGGTTCTGGAAGGTGGGTTGGTACGAGCCCCTGAACAAGTACCTCGCGGACAAGACGCTCACTGCGCCCGATTATGACTGGGATGACTTCACGCCCACCGCCAAGGCGGCGGCCACGCAGCCCGACAAAACCGTGAGCGCGATTCCGACTTACGTGGACCCCGACATCCTGTTCTACCGGAAAGACATCTTCCAGCAGCAGGGTCTCAAGCCCCCCAAGACCCTGCAGGAGCTGGAGGCACTGGCGCAGAAGCTCCACAATCCGCCGACCATGTACGGTTTTGTCTCACGGGGGCTCAAGAATGCCAACGCCTCCCCGTGGGCGTACGTGGTGTTTGCCTTCGGCGGCGAGTACCTCACCCCCGACCGGAAGTCCGCCATCAACTCGCCGGCCTGGGTGAAGGGCCTCGAATGGTATTCGGGGATGCTCCGCCGCTTCGCCCCGCCCGGCGTCGTGAACTTCAACTGGTACGAATGCAGCTCCGCCTTCATGCAGGGCCAGGTCGCCCTATACTACGACGGGGTGAACTTCGCGACCCAGTTCGAGGACAAGGAGAAATCCAAGGTGGCGGGAAAGGTCGGCTACACCCTGCTGCCGGCGGGCCCGGGCGGTCTCCACACCTGCATGTTCACCACGGGCTTGTCCATCAGCGCCCAGAGCAGGAACAAGGAGGCGGCCTGGCTCTTCATCCAGTGGGCCACCACGAAGCAGAACTGTGTCCGCGAGCTGGTGGCAGGCGTCGGCGGCGGCCGCGGCTCCATCTGGAACAATCCCGAGGTCAAGGCCAGGCCGCGGATGCCGGCCGACTGGTACACGGCCTTCCAGGAAAGCCTGAAGATCGGGCGGAACGGCCTGCCCGAGATCGTGGACGTCACGCAGTACCGGGACATCATCGGGCTGGCCATCCAGAAGGCGATCGAGGGGACCAAACCGGCGGACGCCATCGCCCAGGCACACAAAGAGTTTCAGGAAATGCTGGACAAGACCGAGACGTAGATGCGTACCGCTCGGAACGCTGTGTAGTGGGCGACGAAGTCGTTGAACAGTGTAGTAATTGTGCCGGATCACTCAGCCGTGGGCATCCGGGCTATCGCGTGAACACCATCTACATCCGCCTGCGTTGGCGAAGGGTGTCATGAACGCGTTTCAGCGTCTCGTGCGCGCTGCGGTCATCGGGGCCCTGCGGGATACGTCCCGGGCCCCGACGGCCGCGGCGCTCGCCACCGCGCTCGGGGCGACCGAGGGGGATGTCTCGGCGGCATTGCGGGCCCTGGCGGCCGGGCATCGCCTGGTCCTGACCCCGGGGACCGATACGGTGTGGATGGCGCATCCGTTCTCGGGCATCCGGACGGACTTCCGCGTGGAAATCGGCACTCGCCGCTGGTTCGCGAACTGCGTGTGGGATGGGCTGTCGATCCTGGCCCTGCTGGGTGACGGCACGCTCGACACGCACTCGCCGGCTACCGGGGACGCCATCCGCTTCGCGGCGGCCGCCGGCCGGGTCTCCGGCGAGGCGCTCGTCCATTTCCTGGTACCGGCCCGGCGCTTCTGGGACGACATTGGGTTCACCTGAGCCAACATCACCGCCTTCCGGTCGGAGGGCGAGCTGGATGCCTGGCTGCGGGCCGGAGGGTACCAGAAGGGCGCGATCGTAACCCCGCAGGCCCTCTACGAGCTGGGAGCGGAATGGTACGCGACGCGGCTCGACGTGGACTGGGAGCCGGCGAGCGCGACCGAGGCCACGGCGCTATTCGGCCGCCACGGCCTGACGGGACCCTTCTGGACGCTCGCGTAGGCAGGGTGCCACCATGCGGCGACTCGGGGAGATGTCCGCCCTCCAGAGCTGCCTTTCCCAATGGCGCGCGCGGTCCGGAGCTCCAGGTGTCTCGGCGGCCGTGCGGCTGAACGGCCGCCCGCACTGGACAAGCTCGGATTCGGGGGACGGCGTCCTCGCGGGGGGCGCCCGGTTCCCCATCTACAGCATCACCAAGACCCTGACCGCCATCTGCGTCCTGCATCTCTGGGAGACCGGGCCGCTGGAGATCGCCGATCCCGTCCGAAAGTGGCTTCCCGATGTTCGCATCCCGCACGACATCACCCTGGTCCATTTGATGCGCCATACCAGCGGATTGGGCGACTACGGCCCCCTTCCCGAATATCACCAGGCGCTGCGTTCGCAGCCGGGCGTGCCGTGGAGCCGTCAGTAGTTCCTCGATGCGGTCCTCGCGCAGGGCAGGCTCTTCCCGCCCGGCGGCGGGTGGGCCTACTCGAACGTCGGGTACCTGCTGCTCGTTCAGGTGCTGGAGCGCGCAACGGGCAGGCCCTTTGCGGACATCTTGAGGGAAATCGTATTCGCCCCCTTGGACCTGCACCACACGTTTCTTCTCGAAGGAATCTCGGATTGGTCGACCTGCGTTCCGGGATACGGGTCCGAGGTCGACAGGGACGGCCGGGTGGTCGATGTCCGCAGCGTCTACCATCCGGGCTGGTGTGCCCCGGGCGTCGCGGCGTCCAACGCGGAGGAGACCGCACAGGTGTTCGACGCCCTGTTCGCGGGGAGCGTTCTGAAGCCGGCCACCCTGCAGGAGATGCTCACGGTCGTGCTCGCTCCCGGCGTGCATCCGCCGGGGACGTCCCCGGCCTACGGCATGGGCATCATGTCGGACCGCAGTTCTCCGCATGGGGCGCAGTACGGCCACGGGGGAAACGGGCCCGGATTCGATCTGCGGGTGGCGGTGTTGCCGGAGACGCCACTCGGCCGAGTCTCGGTGGCCGCATTCGTGAACACCAGTGGCGGCCCGAGGGCCAAAGATGCCGAGGCGGCGCTCCGCGCAGCCCTGTTCGAGGGGGCCGGATGACAAAGACGCGCGGCCGACGACAGCGGCACAACGCGGGGAGGCACGTGGATATGGCTTGCATGACGGCCCCCTTGACGAAGAGCGCGCTCTTGCAAGCGCGGTCAACATGACGGACCCGCGTGGCGTGTATCCGCTTCGCGCGGCCACCGAATTCGGTCAGGCAGGGGTTGCAGGAATCCTCCTGGGACTTGGGGCGGATGCGTCGCCCGACGGCGAGATATTTCCGACATGGGGCCGACTGCCGAGCCACCCGACTCCGGCTTCCAGCTGACGACGCCCTCGCTTTGCCCAGGCTATCGTAGCCGAAACCTGGTACAATGCGTTCGCGCTCGCTCGGAGCGTAGGGGCCGTTCCATCACGGCGCCGCCCGCTCGGCCCCCGATCGTTGGCCGCCTGGGCATCCAAACGGAAGCGAGGCAGAGAGGTTCTGAATGGGGCCCAATCTGAGGATCGGGATCATTGGCGATTTCGACCCATCATCTGTCCCTCACACGGCGACGAATGCCTCTCTTGACCACGCGGCCTCCTCTCTGGGCCTGTCCCTTGATGTCTCGTGGGTGCCGACGCCCAGCCTGGCGGACAGGCCGGCGTCCACCCTCGCGGCATTCGACGGCCTCTGGTGCTCGCCCGCCAGCCCGTACAGGAGCATGGACGGCGCGCTCGCGGGAATCCGATTCGCCCGGGAGCACGGGTGGCCCTATTTCGCCACCTGAGGCGGGTTCCAACATACTCTGGTAGAGTATGCCCGCAATGTTCTCGGCATGGAGGAAGCGGACCACGAGGAATCGTCGCCCCAGGCGGCCACGTTGCTGATCAGCCGATTGGAGTGCTCCATCGCCGGGCAGGCCCAGACCGTTCGACTGGCGCCCGGCACCATAACCGGACGGGCCTACGGGCGGACGGAGTCCCGGGAGGAGTTCCGGTGCAACTTCGGCCTGAACCCGAATTACCGGGAGCAGGTTTTGAGCGCGCCCCTCCGGGTTGTCGGCGTCGATGCCGCCGACGAGGTGCGGGCCGTCGAGCTGGACCGCCATCCGTTTTTCGTGGCCACGCTGTACTTGCCGCAGCTCTCGTCGACGCCCGCAGCGCCCCACACGCTGGTGGTGGCCTTCCTGCGGGCCGCCGGTGCTTTTCGCGACGCACGGGACGGCCGCCGGCCCATCGAGCATCCCGGCGCGGCGCCAGAGCGGGCCGGTGGGTAGGCGGCTCTGCACTGCGCGCTCACCGGGCGCTCCACTCCGCCCGGCCTGGGGGGTTCGGCCGTGCGCAAGTGTTGTCCGGATGCATCCCTGGGGCACTGGCCGAGACGCCGGATACGCATGACGCAACCGATGCTCGCCTTGCTGCCATTATTCCTTGTTCCCGCACTGTGCGCCTGCACCGCGAGGAACGTGGCCGCCCCGGCTGCGTTCCAGGGGCCGGCCCAGACGGTGTACCTCCCCGCCGCCGGCCGGGGGCCGATCGTCGTGGTGATCTCCGGCCACTCGGGGCCACACCTGTATCAAGACTTCAGCGCCAACGTGGCCCAGCTCGGCTACCTCACCGTCCTCATCAACGGCAACGACATCCTCAGCCGGCACCAGGACGGCGCCCTGAATCTCCGGACGGTGATCGCCCGCGCCCAGGCCTCGCCCCACGCCGTGCCCGGCAAAGCCGCCGTGATCGGTCTCTCCCAGGGCGGGGGCGGCGCGCTGGCCCATGCCGCCGCCATGCCCGAGCTTGTGTCGGCCGTCATCGCGTACTACCCGCAGACCAATTGGTGGAGCGACATGCGGCTGCTGGCAGAACGCTTCCGGGTTCCCGTCCTCGTGCTGGCCGGCGTCCGCGACCGATACCACAACTGCTGCCTGATCGAATCGATGCGCCGGCTCGAAGCGGCGGCCCGAGAGCGCCAGGTGCCGTTCCAACTCGTCGAATACCCCCACGCAGGCCACGGCTTCAACCTGGCGGTGTCTGGCTATCGGAGCGAGGACGCCGCGGACGCGTGGCGCCGAACGACCGAGATGCTCGCCCGGTACCAGCCGCTGGGTGAGGGGTAAGCTCCTCGTGGCCGACGCAGACTTGAAATTCTTGCCCCTTCAGGCCGGGGCGCGGAGGGCGCCTTCCACTCCAGGCAGTCGCACTCGGGCCTCCCACCGCCGGCGGCCCGCGCCATTGCCGTCCGCCGGCACGGTTGCGCCGCGTGAAGACCGAGTGGCGGTTGGTCAAGGGAGACACCCCGTGCAGTTCCTCCTGATCATCTGCCACGATGACGCCTTTTGGAACGAACTGGCCGGCTGACGGAGCATGTGGCGGCTTCGGCCGATACCCGTTGTGCGATTCGGTGCATTCCCGGACGCGCGCGATGGGCCCGCACGCCGGCGAATTCACAAGGCGGGCCGAAACATTGAGCGTCATCCCTGCATTCGCTAAGACACCCAAGCCACCGTACTACGCTGTGATCTTTTCCTCGCAGCGCACCGAAGGTGACAACGGGTACGCCAAGATGGCCGGACGAATGGTTGAACTCGCAGCCCGCCAGCCCGGCTTTCTCGGCGTTGAAAGCGTCAGAGGAGCCGATGGCTTCGGCATCACGGTCTCATACTGGGCATCCGTCGAGGCCATCGCCCACTGGAAGGCCGATGTCGAACACCTCGCCGCCCAGGAGATGGGGAGGCGGGCGTGGTATGCGCACTACGAGCTCCGGGTGGCAAAGGTGGAGCGCGCATACGCCAAGCCGCCGGCCGAACCATGAATGTCGGCCGCCTGCCGTCGCGTGTTTGAAAGCCGTTCCCGCCGATGGTAGTGTCCTGCCGCCAACCGGCTGCGGCACCGCCGTACGCTCTTCCGCGCGGGGCCAGGCGGCCGCCGGGCGGCTGTTTCGGAATAGTGCCCGTCGGATGAACGGTCCGTGGCGATGCGTGCGCCCATCTGTGCGGGAGAGGACTGCGGGGACGGGATCATGCCGACGGAACAGGACCTGGCGCGCGCCTACGCACTCCTCGAGGAGGATCCCCTTCGAAACGTAGTGACTCTCAAGATGCTCAATAGCCACTCGCAGGACATGAGCATTCGTCTCTTACAGGAGGGGCACGACTGGGCCCTGCTGTCGCTCCTCCCGGTTTCCGTTTCCGAGTGGGATCGCAAGACCTATCCGGATGCCAACCTCGCAGTTTTCATCGATGGGAGCAACACCGAGCTCATGGGCATCCTCTTCGACACCATTCCAAAGACAACGGTTGTGATAAAGACGGGCGACGGCTTCCTCAAACAGCGAATCGCCCGACAGCCGCACGCAACCAGGACGACGGCGTACCTCTCCTTCACGACAGAACGCACATCTGGGAGTCGGATCCCGCATCCTGCGGTACGGCAGTCCGATGCGTACGATGAACGCGCGTGGCAGCTTTTCTTGAGGAACGGATACGGGCCGGACGAGTTGAGCCGCCATTTCCAGAATGGGGCCCGGTGGTTCAGCATCGATCGGGGCGGATCCCGGGTCGCGGTGTGCCTTGTCTTCCAGAACTACAAGCAGATCTGGGAAATAGCCGGCGTTCATACAGAGCCGGAGTTCCGAGGGCAAGGCCTTGCGCGAAGCGTCGTCTTGTCCGCCCTCGCGTATCTCGAGGTGAGAGGCCTCGTTCCGAGATATCAAGCCAGATGGAACAATCACGGTTCGATCCGTCTCGCCGAATCGTGCGGCCTTTCCGAGTTCCTCCGGGTCGACCATTTCCTCCTGCGCCCGGCTGAGCCCTAGGCGGCACTCTCACCGCTAGGGGACGTAGTAGACTTAATAGACTTATTCCGTTGACCCGGCCTTCGCCATCAGTTACGCTCCACTGATGCCGCGCGGCCCACGCTTGGATGCCCCTGGGGCCCTGCACCACGTGATGGCCCGGGGAATCGAGAAAACACTGCTCTTCCGGACCGACGAGGACCGGCGCGACTTTGTCCATCGGTTGGCCGCACAGGTGGAGGCTGGAGGCGCGCACTTGCTCGCCTGGGCCCTGCTCCCCACCCACTTCCACCTCCTCCTGCGAACGGGTCCTCGCCCACTGGCCGCCCTGATGCGCCGCTTGCTTACCGGCTATGCGGCGGCCTTCAACCGGCGCCACCATCGTCATGGCCACCTGTTCCAGAATCGCTACCGATCAATCGTCGTGGAGGAGGAGCCGTACCTCCTCGAACTGGTCCGCTACCTCCACCTCAATCCTCTGCGGGCAATGTGTGTACCCGACCTGCCTGCCCTTGAGCGCTACCCTTGGAGCGGCCACAGCGCCCTCCTTGGACGGGTCACCCGCCCCTGGCAGGCGATTGAAGAGGTCCTGAGATACTTTGGCCCAACCCCGCGTACCGCGCAGCAACGCTACGCCCAGTTCGTCGCATCGGGTGTCGCCCGGGGGCGCCGCCCCGAACTGCAGGGGGGCGGCCTCCGCCGGAGCGCCGGCGGCTGGACTGCCCTTGCAGCTCTGCGTCGTGGTCGGGAGCTTTGGAGCTTCGACGAGCGGGTCCTCGGCACCGGCCCCTTCGTGGAGCACCTCCTCACGGAAGCTGGCCGAGCCATCCAGGTCCCTTCGGCGACTGCCGCTTGGCAGGCGCTGCCACGCATCACTCAACGCGTTGCAGCCGTTTTTCAGGTCGCCGTGGGCGAACTCACCGGTGGGAGCCGCCGCCGAGAGGTGGCCAACGCACGCGCCGCGGCCGGGGCCGTGGCGGTCAGGCACCTCGGCCTGCCCGTCTCCCGGGTGGCCGCGGCTTTCGGGGTCACCAGCATGGCAATCCTCCGCGGTATCGACCGCGGTTTGGCCGCCCTTCAGGAACACGGCGTTGGTCTGGATCAGCTGGTAAAGGAAGGGCTACAATAAGTCTATTAAGTCTACTACGTCCCCTAGACACTCCGAGAAAGGAGGGCTGCCATGATCAAACCGTATACCGCCGTCGGGCTGATCCCAACCGTGCGGGGCATCCGCAAGCGCGCCGACATCAAGCGGAACCTCGATCACCTTGCCCATTTGGTCAAGGCGGCGGCCTGGCTGTCCAGCTTGGATTTGCCGGTCCGCTTGATCGCTTTCCCCGAAGGTGCACTCCAGGCCTTCAACGATGAGGTCCTCGACCTGGACCACGTGCAATTTGCGCGCGAGTGCGCCGTCGACATCCCTGGGGAAGAGACCGAGGCGCTGGGTCGGATCGCAAGCATCTACGATGCGTTTATCATGGCCCAAGCCAAGGCGCGGCATCCTGATCTCAAGGACCGCTTCTTCAATGTCGGGTTCATCCTCAACCCGAAAGGGGAGGTCATTCTGAAGCATTACAAGGTGTCGCCGCTCTTCCCGGTTGAGCACTCCGTCTGCCCGCATGATGTCTACGACTGGTGGGTGGAAAAGTACGGCCGCACCCTTAACGCCTTCTGGCCGGTGGTGGATACAGAGATTGGCCGCCTGGGAATCATGATGGCGAACGAAGGCTCGTACCCCGAAAATGCGCGAGCGCTGGCCCTGAACGGTGCAGAAGTGGTGTATCGGGCGTCCTATCCGCATCCGGCCACAGGCAACGAGATGTTCGAGATTCAAAGTCGGGCTCGCGCCCTAGACAACAACCTGTACATCGTGGCCCCGAACATGGGGACCTACTACCTCTTCCCTGAAGAGACCACGCCGATTGATACCTTCGGCGGGCGCTCCTTCATCATCAATTACAAGGGCCAGATTGTTGGCCGGCAGGACTACGGAGCCGGCTCAACCTACGTGGCCGGAGTGATTGACATCGAGGCGTTGCGCGATCACCGCGCCCGAGCGCAGTGGGACAACTACCTGAAGGACCTGCGCACGGAACTTTACCAGCTGCTTTACGAGCAGCCCATCTATCCGAAGAACCTGTATCTCGATCGGGAACCGATGAAGCACGCGGAGTATCGCGAGAAGGTCATTGCGCGCCAGATCCAATTGATGCACGAGCGCGGCATCTGGGTGAAGCCCGAGCGCTAGGCGGCTGGCGCTGCTTTTCATCAAGGCGCCAAGAATGCCAGGGCTACAATAAGCGCAGCGCCCAGCGACCGGAGCCGCGTCAAGGGGATGTCTCTTTTTCTGTGCTCTGGGCGGGGACCCCTATGACCACCGTTTCCGGCTACTTCCTGACGACCGAGCGATTGGGATTCCGCTGGTGGGTCGAAAGCGACCTCGATCTGGCGCTGGGGCTCTGGGGCGACCCGGAGGTGACACGTTTGATCGTCGCCAGCGGAACCCTCTCGAACGAGCAAGTCCGTGAGCGCCTCCAGCACGAGATCGCCACCGCCCAGTCCCACGGGATGCAGTACTGGCCGATCTTCCTCGTGGAAGACGGCGAGCATGTCGGCTGCTGTGGACTGCGGCCGTACGATCCTTCCAGGGGCATCCTCGAAGTGGGGGTTCATATCCGTTCGGGTCACTGGAACCGCGGGTATGCCCTGGAGGCGACGCGGGCGGTGATGGCGTACGCGTTCGATACGCTCTCCGCCGCCGCCCTCTTTGCCGGCCACAACCCCACCAACGTGGGCTCCCGCCGACTGTTGACCAAGCTGGGGTTTCGATACACCCACGACGAGTTTTACGAGCCCACTGGACTGCATCATCCATCCTATCTTCTCACCGCCGAGGAATTCGCCCGGCTGGGGGACTGCCGGCAGTAACGGATGCAGAGGCGCTGGGTGGAGCCGGCGGACCTGCCGGCGCCCTCTCCCGAAAACCCCCTTCTCCTTCCGCCTTAATGAAGTATGATTGAAGACGGTCTTCGTCCGGTACGGTAAACGCTTCGCCGGTCAAGGCTGAGGGTCCCATGTGCTGCGGCTCCGGCCTGCCCGGTAGTGTCTCGCGGAGGAATTCCGGGGATGATGGATACCCGACCCGTCGGCCTCGAGGGCACGCATGTCCGTCTCGTCCCGCTCACCCTGGATCACCACGCCGCGCTGTGCGAGGTTGGGCTGGATGAAGAGCTGTGGCGACTCACGACCTCCGCCGTGCGCACGCCGGAGGACATGCGCCGGTACATCCAGGAGGCGCTGGATGTGCAGGCGCAGGGCAGCGCCCTTCCCTTCGCCATGCTGGACAGGCGTTCCGGGAAGGTCGCGGGCAGCACCCGCTATGCGAATATCGCGCGCGAACACCGCCGCCTGGAGATCGGCTGGACGTGGGTCGCCCGGCCGTGGCAGCGCACCGTGGTGAATACCGAATCGAAATACCTGATGCTCACACACGCCTTCCAGGCGCTGGGCTGCATCCGGGTCGAGTTCAAGACCGACTCCCTCAACGAGACCTCTCGCCGTGCGCTCCTTCGCATCGGGGCCAAGGAAGAGGGCGTCTTCCGGAACCACATGGTCGTCCAGAGTGGGCGGTTTCGGCACTCCGTGTACTTCAGCATCATTCACTCCGAGTGGCCGGAGGTGAAGGCCGGTCTGGAGGCGAAGATCGCCGGTTGCCCTCGGCCGCAGATCGCGTAGCCCCGTCGGACTGCGGAACCCCGCAGGCTAGGTGTGAGCCGAGCAGGTTGTCGAATGGATGCTTCAACGCTGTTTCTCGGATTGATCTTCGGTTCCGTTGGGGCTGGGTATTTCATCTATGGGAAGAGGCAGCAAAGGATCATGGCCCTGGTGTCGGGGATAATACTCTGCGCAATTCCCTACGTCGTATCGAGCGTAGCTGTGCTGACTATCGCGGGTCTTGTCGCTGCAGCACTGCCCTTCTTCATCAAAAGCTGACGTTCCTGGGACTGCTCTGCAATGACCGCGCGCCGATCCGCCTGCGGGGGATCGGCTTGAAGGGACGGGGTGACCATGGGGACCGGTCAACGACGATTCGTTGCGCAATGCCTCATCATCCATCTTCCGCTCGCGAGCCCCCACCACCGTGTGTCCGTCAATTGCGCGCCGAGTGACATCTGTCCAGGAGGCCAGCCATGGCTGATCACAGCACGTCTGAAGGTTCGTCGTCCCGGGTCCTGTTTGGGTGGATCGCCGGGTTCTTCGCCACACTGATTTTCCACCAGTTGACGCTGGGGCTGTTGTGGGAGATGGGACTCGCTCCCTTCGCGCCGTACGGCATGGCCGCCAGCCACCCCTTCGGCGTTCCGGCGGTCCTCTCCCTGGCGTTCTGGGGCGGGGTCTGGGGCATTGTGTTCGCCCTGGTCGACGGGAAGTTCCCTCGCCATGCCGGCTACTGGGTGACGGCGTTTGTATTCGGCGCCATCTTTCCGTCGCTGGTGGCGCTGCTGGTGGTGGTGCCGCTCAAGGGCGGCCCGATCGGAGGGGGCTGGCACCTCTTCCTCTGGGCGAGGGCGTTTCTCATTAACGGCATGTGGGGCATCGGCACCGGGGTATTCCTGAGCCTGTTGAGAGGCTGGTTCGGCAAACTGCGCCCCGCAACTGCCTGAGCCGACGGAGCTGCCCGACGCCCGGCTGCACCATATTCCTTCCCCCTCGACGAAGCCTGCAGCCGTCCAAGCGGGCGGAGAGGGATGTGTCCGCGCACCACCCGGGCTGCTCCTCCACACGGCAGAGTGGTGGCAATGAAGAAGGCGATTGTCGTCACGACCGGCGAATCGAACCGCCTGTTCCCCTGGAGGGCATTCTCGGGTATGATATGCCGAAATAGGGGGCACCGGGGTCGTAGGGCTGGGCGGCGGGATCGCCCGGTCCGGCCGCAGGTGCGCACTACCCAACGACAATGGACACATTGCGCGCATACCTGCCACGCCTTCTCGACCGGCTCCAACCCACCGAGCGCGTAGTACTCCTCGGGACCTCGATGCTCGTCGGCGCGGGGACCGGCCTGGGTGCGGTCTTCTTCATCTATCTCATCAGCCTCATCCAGACCGGCTTTTTCGAGAAAGCCGCCGCTCCCTTCGGTTTCCTCGGCCATGGGCTGTTCATTCTGGCGCCCGCCGTCGGCGGACTCCTGGCTGGCCCGATAATCGCCTACTACGCCAAGGAGGCCAAGGGACATGGCGTTCCGGAAGTCATGCAGGCGATGGCGCTGCGCGGCGGGCGGATTCGCCCTCGCGTCGTGCTTGCCAAGGTCGCCGCCTCCGCCCTGTGCATTGGCAGCGGGGGATCTGCCGGTCGCGAGGGTCCCATCGTACAGGTAGGCGCCGCCCTCGGCTCGACACTCGGCCAGTGGTTCGACCTCTCCGAAGCTCGCATCCAAAACCTGGTGGCCTGCGGCGCAGCCGCAGGTATCGCCGCCACCTTCAATGCCCCCATCGCCGGCACCCTCTTCGCCATGGAGATCATCCTGGGCGAACTGCGCCTGATGGACATGGGTACCGTGGTGGTCTCGGCAGTAAGCGGCTCCACCGTGGCACGCGCTTTTCTCGGCCAGCGGCCCGCCTTCTCCATCCCACGCTACACGGTCCTGAATGCCTGGGAGACCCTATTGTGCGCCCTCCTGGGGCTGCTCGCCGCCCTCGCCGCGATCGGCTTCATCCGCCTCCTGTATTGGTGCGAGGAACAATTCGACCATTGGCGGTTTCCCGAGGTGCTCAAACCCGGCATGGGGGGCCTGCTCCTTGGTCTGGTGGCCTACGCCTATCCCTATGTCCTCGGCTTGGGATTCGTGCCTGGCATCGACACCCGTCTCGGCCTCCCGATCTCCGCAAGCATCCCCCATGTCTTTGGGTCGGGGTTCCCCGTGATCGAGAACACCCTCCTGGGGAACTTTTCACTCGGCCTCCTCCTCGCTCTGATCGTCCTCAAACCCCTCGCGACCTCCCTCACGCTGGGCTCCGGAAATTCGGGCGGGGTGTTCGCGCCGGCTCTCTTCACCGGCGCCGTTCTCGGCAGCGCCTTCGGGAAGATGATTGGGCTGCTCCTGCCGGGGGTCACGGCCCAGCCGGGAGCTTTCGCCACGGTGGGCATGGCCGCGGTCTTCGCGGGGGCCGCCCACGCCCCATTCACCGCCATCCTGATCGTCCTGGAAATGACTGACGACTATGGCCTGATCCTCCAGCTGATGACGGGCGTCGTGGCGAGCTACCTTGTTTCCGAGTATCTTCACCCCGAGTCCATTTACACGCTCAAGCTCACCCTTCGCGGCATTCGACTGGTCCGCGGGCGCGACGTGGACGCGATGGACAGCGTGCGGGTCGAAGAGGTGATGGTTCGGGAGCCGCACACGGTCCCGGCGGACCTGCCCATCAAGTGCCTCGCGAGCGAATTCCTGGAAACGAGCCAGCACGGTTTCCCGGTCATTGACGTGGATGGGCGCCTTCTGGGGATGGTGTGTGTGGAGGACTACCGCCGCGCCCTGCTCAATGGCGGCCCCCCGACAACCGAGCTCCTCGTCCGCGATATCGCTTCGCGCGAGCTCGTGACCGCCTACCCCGATGAGACCGTGGGAACCGTCATGCGCCGGATGGCCCCCCGCGACCTCTCCCGGCTCCCGGTGGTGGAACGGACGAACCCCCATCGCCTCGTCGGGCTCGTACGCCGCAATGACATTGTCCGGGCCCATGACATCGCACTCACGCGGCGGGCGATTGCGGAACTCTCCCCGACCGAGGGTCGCCTCTGGGCGCGGGCCGCTACGAGCGTAGAGGAGATCCCGGTGGAGCTCGATTCCGCGGCTGCGGGCAAGCGGGTGGATGAGGTGCCATGGCCCCAGACCTCGGCCCTCGCCCTGATCCAGAGGCAGGGAGAGATGACGGTTCCTCAGGGCGACTCGACCATCGCGACCGGGGACGTTCTCATCGTCGTCGGCGACCGCACAGGCTGCGATCAGATCCGTCGGCTCTGTGCCTCCGGGACAATCCGCAGGAACGGCGAAGAACTCCCAGGCAATAGGGACCGCTGACGATGTCTCCGCGGGCTCGCGCCCGCAGCGTGCCTGCTCCCCCTCCGTCTCTCTGCTGCCCGCCGGCGACGTGCGGCTCCCCTTTCCCGCACTGGGGAAGATAGGGTCGACAAATGGGGCCGCGGGAAAGAGGGGGCCAAGAATGGCCAGCCGGCAGGCACTGGACATTCGCCGCTGCGGGCGCGCGCTGAGCCATACGGTTCCGCAATTCCGGGTGGGCCGAAACCTCGCCTGGAGCGATTCGCCTTGGCTCGATACAATGCGAAAACCGCCGAATGCGGGCGATCGGAAGCGCGGATTTCTACCTATGGATGAAACGGGAGGCCGGGATGACCCAGCAGGAGGCCAACCAGTGGATCGTTGAACAGGTCTACGCCGCCTTCGGACGGGGAGACCTGACGCGCATCGTGAACGCCATGGCGGGAGACGTTGAGTGGCGGTGTCCCCGGCTGAGGGATATGCCCTGGGGCGGCGAGCATCGCGGCCACGGGGGAGTTGCGGAGTTTCTCGAGGCGATCGCCGTGACTCTCACCGTCGAGCGGTTCACGCCGCTGGAGTTCCTGGCCGTGGATGACCGGGTGGTCGTCTTCGGTCGCGAGCGGATGCGCGTCCGGGCCACCGGCCGGGCGTACGAGGCCGACTGGGTCCACGTCTGGACGGTGCGGGACGGGAAGGTGACACACTTCCGCGAGTACACCGACACCGCCGCAATCGTCGAGGCCGCACTGGCGCGGGAGCCGATCCGGGCGGCGGCGCCCCCGGAGGCTCCATGACCGCTCCCCGCGGCGGCGGCAGGAGGTTCCTCGACCTCAGCCATGCGATCGAGGCGGGGATGATCACCTACCCCGGCCTCCCCGGCCCGGTGATCGGCGACCATCTCAGCCGCGAGCAATCGCGCAGTCACTACGGGCCGGGGACGGAGTTTCATATCGGCAAGATCGACATGGTGGCGAACACCGGGACGTACATCGATGCCCCCTTCCACCGGTACGCCGACCGGCCCGACCTGTCCGGGTTCGCCCTCTCCGCTGTGGCCGATCTGGTAGGCCTCCTGGTCCGCGCTCCCTGGACCGCGGGGCGCGCCGTGGACCGGCCCGCCCTCGATGGGTGCGACCTGCAGGGAAAGGCCGTCCTAGTGCACACGGGCTGGGACGCGTTCTGGCGGACCGATCGCTACGCCGTCGGGCACCCGTACCTCACCCGGGGCGCCGCGCAACTTCTGGCGGAGGCCGGCGCCGGACTCGTCGGCATCGACTCGCTGAATATCGACGATACCACCGACGCCTGGCGCCCGGCCCACACCATCCTGCTGGCCGCAGGCATCCCCATCGTCGAGCACCTCTGCAACCTGGCCGAGCTGCCGGATCGCGGCTTCCGGTTCTTCGCGGTGCCCCCCCGGGTGAAGGGCCTGGGATCCTTTCCGGTTCGCGCCTTCGCCATCACGGAGGCCTAGATGGGCGCGCCCGCGAAGAAGCCCGTCCCTTGCCCGGCGCGCCCGGATCCGCTCCTCCCGCGGGGGCGGCGGACGCTCCGGATCGCGTGCGGCGTGTGCCTGCTGCTCCTCGCCGGACCTCCACCCGCGCTCGCCGCGGACCGGGGGGCGGAGGTGGCCCGGGTGTACGATGGGGACACGGTGCTGCTCCAGGACGGCCGGCACGTCCGGTACCTGGGGATCAACGCCCCGGAATTCCAGGAGCCCTTCTACCGCAAGGCCAAGCAGTTCAACGAGGCGCTGGTCCTGTATCGGGAGGTCCGCCTCGAGACCGAACGCGAAGCGGTGGACGCCTACGATCGCCTGCTGGCCTACGTGTTTGCCGACGATCGAATGGTCAACGCGGCTCTCCTCGAGCGCGGCTTGGCCCACGCGTTCTTCATCGGCCCGAGGCGCGCGTACGATCAGCTCTTCCTCCGGCTCCAGGCCGAGGCCAAGCGGCGCCGCGTGGGCATGTGGTCGGTCCGGGGGTGGGCCAAGGATTCTCAAGATCACCGGCGTCCGCCTCCCCGACCGCGAGCGCCCGGATCTCCACGCGCCCCACGTTCGCATCGCGAATCTCGCGGACGCAACTGTGCGCCTGGACGGGTACACGCTCGCCAGCGAGGACGGCCGGCGCTACCGTTTCCCCGATGTGAGCCTCCCCCCGGGCTACACGGTGATCGTGGCCAGCACCCCCGGCCCCGACGGGCTGGACGCCCGGGGGCAGCTGGTCGTACACTGGCCCCAGCAGGCAGGCGTCTGGGATCCGCAGGAGGACACCGCGATCCTCACCGACGCCGCCGGCCGTGTCGTCGATACCTTCCACTACAAGGGGAAGCGCGTCAGCCGGTCGCCTCGCCGATCCACGCGGGGCAGCCCCTGAGGCCGGCGCCGATCGGCAGCGCGAGCTGCCGATGCCCGAGCAACCGGTCGAGGGGCCCGAGGAGCCCCGATACGTTGCCGTTGCCGGGGAGGTCCGGCCTTCTGCGCAGGAACCGGGGACCGATGAGCACCAGCTTCTACTCCGATTTCGCCGACTACTACGAATCCGTCTTCCCCTTCCGGGAAGAGGTGTATGCCTTCCTCAAGAGCGGCTTCCCGGCGGGAAGTCGCCGCGTCCTGGATGTCGGCTGCGGGACCGGGCACTACTGCGGCCGGCTGGCGGCGGAGGGCTACCAGACGGTGGGAATCGATCTCGATCCGCGGATGATCGCCGCCTCCAGCGAACGCTATCCGGCCGCCAGCTTCCGCTGCCTGGACATGCGGGAGGCGGGAGGTCTTGCCGGGATGTTCGATGCCGCTTTCTGCATCGGCAACGTGGCGTCCCATCTTACGCGGGCGGAGTTCCGGGCTTTCTTGGCGAGCCTGGTCCGGGTCCTGAGGTCGTCCGGAGTGTGGATTCTCCAGGTTGTGAATTGGGACTACATCCTCGGCCGCGGCGCGTATCAGTTCCCGCCGCGGACCCTCGACCCGGGGCCCGCCACGTTCTACCGGGACTACCGGGATATCTCCGACGACCGAGTCCGCTTCTCCACCCGACTGGCGGCGGGAGGGCGAACGATTTTCGCGGGCGAGGTCTGGCTCCACCCGATCCGGAGCGAGGCGTGCCTGCGCCTCCACCAGGAGGCGGGCTTCAGCCTGCTCGGACATTTCGCCGATTTCCGTCGGACCCCGTTCGACCCCGCCCGCGACTCGGGAAGTGTGTTCGTGTTCAGAAAGGCCAAACCGCCGCGGGGGCGGTCCGGGCCGGTCGCCGAGCGCACAGGCTGACCGGACGGCAGCCCGCCGAGGAAAAGGAGACGGTTCCATGATCGCCAAGCCGGCCGAGACCACGTTCGCCATTCATGACCTGCTTCGGCAGCGCTGGAGCCCGCGGGCCTTCTCCCCGCGGCCGGTCGAGCCCGAAAAGCTGCAAGGCCTCCTCGAGGCGGCGCGCTGGGCTCCGTCCTGCTTCAACGAGCAGCCCTGGCGCTTCATCGTCTGCACCAAGGACCAGCCGGCCGATCATGCGCGCCTGGTCGGCTGCCTGTCCGAGGGAAACCTTCCCTGGGCGCCGCAGGCCCCCGTCCTGATGCTCTCGGTGGCCAAGCTCCAGTTCACCCACAACGGCCGGCCGAACCGCCACGCCCTGCACGACGTGGGGATGGCCGTCGAGAACCTGGTCATCCAGGCTGTGGCCTTGGGCCTGCATGTCCACCAGATGGCCGGCTTCGATGCGGCCAAGGCCCGGACCGTGTTCGGCATCCCCGAGGACCACGAGCCCGTGGCGGCCATCGCCCTCGGGTACCAGGGCGACGAGCAGGCGCTGCCCGCCCAGCTCCGCGAGCGGGAGCTGGCGCCGCGAACGCGCAAGCCCCTGGGGGAGACGGTTTTCGGCGGGCGCTGGGGGGAGGCGTCGGCGCTGGTGGTCCCCCGCGGCTGACCGCCAGGCCCTCATCGCGGGAGGCCGTCGGCCCTGCACGGGATCGCCCGCAAGCTGGCGCATCCTTACGCCCTTTCGGGAGCAATTGAAGGGAGTCTTGGGGGGCGCGGAGGGGCGAACACAGGAGGAACAACGCATGAGAATCGAGACCCTGGCGGTGCACGCGGGCCACACCATTGACCCCGGCACGGGCGCAGTCTCCTCGCCGATCCATTTGTCCACCACCTTCGAGCGGGCGGCGGACGGCTCCGTAGCGAAGGGCTACTTCTACTCCCGACACGGGAACCCCAACCGGACGGCGCTGGAGGCGTGTCTGGCGGCTCTGGAGGGGGGCGAGGCGGCGGCGGCTTTCGCCTCCGGAGCGGCCGCCACCATGAGCATCCTGCAGGCGCTGGCCCCGGGTGATCATGTCGTCGCTCCCACCGACGCCTACCACGGCACCACGATCCTGCTGCGCGACATCCTGGGACCGTGGGGGCTCCGTGTCACCTTTGCAAACATGACCGATCTCGCCGAGGTGCGGCGGGCCGCCTGGCCCGGCACCCGAATGATCTGGGTGGAAACCCCCTCGAACCCGCTTCTGCGAATCAGCGACATCGCCGGGATTGCCGATGCGGCTCACGCGGCCGGAGCGTGCTGCGTCGTCGACAACACCTGGGCCACGCCGATCCTCCAGCGCCCGTTCGAATTGGGGGCCGATCTCATCCTCCACTCCACCACCAAGTACCTCGGCGGCCATTGCGACGTCCTGAGCGGCGCGGTGGTGTCCAGGCGGGATGATGAGTTTTTCCAACGCCTGAGAAACCTCCAGGCGCAAGGGGGAGCCGTGGCGTCGCCGTTCGACTGCTGGCTGGTCCTGCGGGGGATCCGCACCCTCCCCTACCGCATGCGGGGCCATTGCGAGAACGCCCGGCGGGTGGCAGAATTCCTGGCCCGCCACCCCCGTGTGGAGGCCGTGCACTTCCCCGGCCTCCCGACCCACCCCCATCACGTCGTCGCGGCAGCACAGATGAGGGACTTCGGCGGGATGCTGTCCTTCCAGGTCGAGGGCGGCAAGGGGGAGGCCCTGGCGGTCGCCGCCAAGGTCCGGATCATCACGCGGGCCACGAGCCTGGGCGGTCCCGACAGCCTCATCGAGCACCGTGTCTCCGTTGAGCCGCCGGACACGCGGACGCCGCAGAACCTCTTGCGCCTCTCCGTCGGCCTGGAGCACACGGACGACCTGATCGAGGACCTGGCCCAGGCTCTGGGATGACGGCGCGCGCGGTACACGAGACCCTCAAGGAGCGACCAGAGACATGCAGACACATCCAGATCCTACCCGGAAGGACACAGGCCCCGATCGGCTCCCGCAAATCCTGGCACTGGACTTCGACGGAGTCATCTGCGACACCGTCCACGAAGGGTTCCGCTCTTCGTGGCAGGTGTGCAGGGAGGTGCGCGGGGCGGGGGGCGCCGCTCCGCCCCCCGGGGCGGAGGAGGCGTTCGTCCGGCTGCGCCCCATCTTGGAGTACGGCTGGGAGTTCCCCGTCGTCCTGTGCGGAATCCTCGACGGCGTGCCGGAGGCCGACCTCTCCCGGGGCTTTCAGACGGTTTGGCGGCAGCGAATCGTGGAGAAGTACCGGCTCGGCCCCGCAGACTGGGCAGCGCGCTTCGACGCGGCGCGGGACCGCGCGATCCGGGCCAGCCTGGACGATTGGCTGGCCGATCAAGGCCTGTATCCCGGCATCGCGGATCGCCTGCGCCGGACTCTCCAGGACGGCGTGCGGCTCTTCGTCATTACCACCAAAGAGAGCCGCTTCGCCCACCGCCTGCTGGAGGTCCACGGGGTGTCTCTGCCGATCGCACAGGTGTGGGGGAAGGAGCGCGCTCGCCCGAAACCCGACCTGCTGCGCGTCCTGCGGCAGGAGCAGGGGGTGGCCTATACCAGCATCTGGTTCGTCGAGGACCGATTGAAAACTCTGCAGGCCGTCGAGGCCGAGGCGGACCTCGACCAGGTGGGACTGTTTTTCGCAACCTGGGGGTACGCCACGCCCGACGACCGCCATAACGCCGCCGCCGATCCCCGGATCGCCCCGCTGACCCTAGAGCAGTTCCGCGCCGATTTTCCGGCCTGGCAGCGCTCGTAATCAGTGTCGGCGGGGCATTGCGATCTGGAATGCGAGCCCCCGGGGCGCCGCGGCGGGATCTGCGGCCCACGCGCGAGGACGGAATGGCGAATCCGAAGGATGGGACCGACCGGCTGATCCAGGCCTGGGACGGGCGGGATTACGAGAAGCATTCGCCCCACCAGCGGGCCTGGGGCAGCGACGTCGTCACCGAACTCACGCTGGCCGGGGACGAGCGGATCCTGGACCTGGGCTGCGGCGACGGCAGCGTCACGCGCCGCCTGGCGGAGCAGGTGCCGCGCGGCTTCGTCCCGGGGATCGATGCCGCGCCGGAGATGCTGGAGGCGGCCCGGGAGAAATGCGCCGCCCCTTCCCCAATCAAGTGGTAGCGGGAGTGCTCCGGGGTACGCGGCAGCCGGACGGCACGCACGTGGGGCCGTTCCGGCGGATGAACGTGTGGGCACGAACGGGAGCGTGATGGAAGCGGGCCGCAGGATCCGTTGCGTGCTCTTCGACCTGGACGGGACCCTGGTGAATACCTGGGATCTGTACATCGAGTGCTACCTCTGCACCCTGGAGCCGTATGCCCGGCGACGGCTGAGCCTGGAAGAGCTGATCGCCCTTGGCCCCACGTCCGAGCTGCGCTTCCTGGGGCGGGGCGTGGCCGGGCAGGACATCGGGGAGGCGCACCGGGAGTTTCTGCGCCACTACCGTGCTCTCCATCGCCGATTGTTCGGGGGAGTGTACCCAGGCGTTCCCGAGATGCTCGATCGCCTCCGGCAGAAGAGCGTCATGGTCGGCATCGTGACCGGGAAGAGCCGAGGGGCCTGGGAGATCACCGCGCCGGAGGCGGACCTCGGGGGCTTCGATGTCGTCGTGACCGACGAGGAGGTCGCACACGCAAAGCCCGATCCCGCGGGGTTGGCCCAGGCCCTCGCGCGCCTTGACGCGACGGCCGGGGAGGCAGTGTACGTGGGGGACGCGGTGGTGGATGCGCAGGCCGCGCAGGCGGCGGGCATCCGGTTCGCCGCCGCCCTCTGGGCCAAGAGCCGGGACGAGGCGCCGCTGTTCCTGGCCAAGACGCGCCCGCTGGGGGTGTGGGCCGAGCTGGCGCGGCCCGGCAGCCTTCTCGACGCCCTGGAACGCTCCTAGCCAGGGGCGGCGCGGGCAGGAACACGCGGCGCAACAGCGCACCGAGGGAAAGATGCGGACAGGTTTCGTCGTCTTCGATCGGATGACCGCTCTCGACTTCGTAGGAATCTACGACCCGCTCACGCGGCTGAAATCGATGGGATTCATGCCCGATTTCGGCTGGGAGGTGTGCGGTCTCGCCTCCGAGGTCGAGGACGATCGCGGCCTGCGCCTCCAGATCGGTGCGGTGGGAGGCTCTCTGGGGGGCTACGATCTTGTGGTCGTTCCGGGCGGCGTGGGAACCAGAGGTGCGATGCGGGAACCGGCCTTCCTGGAATGGCTGCGCAGCGCCGGCCCGGTGCCGCTCAAGGTCTCTGTCTGTACGGGAGCCCTCCTGCTGGGAGCTGCCGGCTTCCTGGTGGGGAAGCGCGCCACCACCCACCCGAGCGCCCTCCAGGACCTGGCTCCCATGTGCCGGCAGGTGACCGGCGACCGGATCGTCGACGAGGGGACGGTCATCACCGCCGGCGGAGTCACCGCCGCCCTGGACGTTGGATTGTACGTGGTGGAAAAGCTGGCCGGCCCGGACGTCGCCTTCCGCATCCGGCGTCAGATGGATTACCCGTATGCGCCGATCCCGGCCGGCACCGAACCTCCGCACCCATCGTGAAGCACATGCATGTCCTTTTCGACCTCGACGGAACCCTGACGGATTCGCAGGACGGCATCACTCGCTGCATGGTCCACGCCCTGACCGCGCTGGGCCGGCACAGCCCCGATCCGGCCGAACTGGTGCGGTTCATCGGGATGCCGCTGGCGGAAGCGTTCGGCGCGCTGCTCCAGACCTCGGACGCGTCGCTCGTGCGGGAGGCCCTTCGCCTCTACCGGGAGCGTTTTTCCGCGCGGGGGATGTACGAGAATCGGGTCTACCCGGAGATCCCCGACATCCTTGCCATCCTGCAATCGCGCGGCGTGGTGCTGTGGGTGGCCACCACCAAGCCGCGGCTTTTCGCAGAGCGGATCCTCGCCCACTTCGGCCTGCAGCCCCGCTTCCAGGGGGTGTACGGCTCGGAGCTGAGCGGGGAGCGAACCGACAAGGGGGACCTCATCCGGCATCTCCTGACCTCGGAGGGCATTTCCGGGCGTGAAGCGGTCATGGTGGGCGATCGCGAGCAGGACATCCGCGGGGCCCGCGAGAACGGGGCGGGAGCCATCGGCGTACTGTGGGGCTATGGCACCCGGAAGGAGTTGCTGTCGGCCCGCCCGGACGCCCTCGCCGAGTTTCCACGCCAGCTGGTCCGATTCGTCGGCCAGCCGGCACGCTGGTGAGGCAACCCGGCTGGGATACCTCGGTCTGGCTTCTAGGGGAGGCGGAGAACGCAATGGACACCGAGTCTCGGGAGACCCTCGACCGCTATACCGGACTGGCCGAAGTGTACGACGCGTACCGGCCGCGGCCGCCGATGGTCATCGCGGACCTCCTCGCACAGCTGGCACGAACCCCCCGGCCGCGGCTGGTCGTGGATCTGGGGTGCGGCACCGGCCGGTCCACTCTTCTGTGGGCGGGCCGGGCCGATGCCGTGATCGGCATCGAGCCCAACCAGGACATGCGGTGCGTCGCGGAGGCCCGCAGGGCGGAATGCTCCGAGGCAGGCAGTATCCGGTTCCAGGCGGGCATCGCCGCCGAGACGGGCCTCCCGGACGGCTGTGCCGACATTGTGACATGCTCACAGTCCTTCCACTGGATGGAGCCAAAATCTACGCTTGCCGAAATCGCTCGTATCCTGCACTCTGGAGGGGTCTTCGCCGCCTACGACTACCAACGGCCGCCCACGATAGATTGGGAGGCCGAACAGGTCCTTTTGACCTTCTGGTCCCGGCTGACCGCCGTCCGGGAGGCGCGCGGCTTGTCGCAGGAGCGGCGGTGGCCCAAGGAGGAGCACCTGAGTCACATGCGAGATTGCGGCCATTTCCGCTACACGCGGGAGAGCTGGGCGCATAACGTCGAGAGCGGCAACGCCGAGCGGCTGGCTGGGTATGCGCGGAGCCACGGCGGGATCAGCTCGCTGCTGCGGCAGGGACTCAGCGACGCCGAGATGGGCCTGGACGTCCTGCGCGAGGCGGCGGACCGGATCCTGGGAAGCCAGCCCCGACCCTGGTTTGTCGGCTATGCGATTCGGATTGCCATCAAGTAGCGCGCGACAGCCGGCTCTGTGCGCTGCGCATAGTGCGGCCATTCGTTCCGACCCCCGGCCGCGACGGCGCGTTCGCGATAGCGCGAGAGGAGAGAGCGCAGGGGGGTCCCCTGTGAGAGGGGTGCTTTGCGTCCTGTTCGTTGCCCTGGCCGTCGCCCTGCCGGTGTGCGCGCAGGCAGCCGACCAGGTGGCGCTGTTCAATGCCCGCCTCGAGTACACGAATCCGGATCCCCTGCGCTGGCACAAGGATGAAGAACGGCGCGATCCGAACAAGGGAGTGCTCGTCCTGAAGCGCGACGCGGTGACCGGCAGGAGGGGAGAGACCAGCCAGCCGGTGGTGGCCTTCATTTACGAAAAGGTGCCGGGAACGGTTCGCACGCTGGACGAATATGTGAAGATGGCGCGGGATCGGACCCCCTTCACGATCGAGGATATCTCCAAGTCCGATGACCGGATCATCTATTTCTGCAATTACGACCGCGGCACCCTCCACAGGCTCGTGATCGCCCACTTCCTCTTCGAAGGCAACGGCATCCAGGTCATCGCCGATGCCGACGATGGGGCCTACGACTACGTCCAGGAGGACTTCGGGCGGCTCTTAGCCTCGATCCGGCTCCTCAAGACTGCCGGCGAGTAGCGGCGGGCGCCGGCCCGCCCTTTCCCCTGACCGAAGAGGGGCAATCGGCCGACCGGGGCAACACCGACAGCAGCGCACGGGCTATGTGGCATCCGCTGGGTCTTGCAATTCTTCTCCTGTACGGCAGCGCCTACTGCGCGGCAGCCATCGCGTGGCTGGCGGCCGTGTCCTACCTGGTCAGGACCGTTGCAAACAGGAAGCCCGGCGTCCGCCTGTGGAGCGCCGGGCTGGGATACATTCCGCTCAACCTCGTCTTCCGGCCCGATCTTCTGACGGAGCGAGGACAGCTCTGGCGGCGCCGGTTCGGGAGGTCGGTCCTCGTCTTCGTGGGTGCGCTGGCCGCCGGCGTTGCGCTGACCGGTCTGGCTGCGCTCCTCCACTGAAATCCCGCCCGTCCGGTGCGCGCTGCATTATCCCAGGGGAATGGGTGCCCTGCCCATCATCGGTCGCAGGCCCTGGGCTGCCAACTGGCCGGCAGAGCAGGCCGGGGCCCGGGCCGGCCCTTCCGGTCCCCCTACCAGATCCACCCCGCCTCGATGGCGGACAGGGTTCCCACCGACACCGCCAGCCAGAGGAGCGCCCCCTGCACCAGCGGGCGAGGACCGTTCTTCCGCAGCACGTCCCGGGTGAGGCCCAACCCGATGAGGAACAGGGTCACCACCAGGCTCTGCTTGGCCACCCCGGACAGGACATGCCAGAGGGCATCCCCCGACGGAAGGACGGTGCGGAGCGCCGCCGCCGCCACGAAGCCGGCGATGAAGAGGGGGAACTTGGCCTTGCCTTCGGATCGCATCAGCCATCCGCCGCCGAGGGCGCAGGGAACGATCCAGACGGCGCGGGTCAGCTTCACCGTGGTGGCGATCACCAGGGCCGTGCTGCCGTAGGCCGCCGCCGCGCCCACCACGCTGCTGGTATCGTGGATGGCCAGGGCCGACCAGATGCCGAATCCGTGCTGGGACAGCGCCAGGAGATGCCCGATCACGGGGAAGAGGAGCAGGGCGATGGAATTGAGCGTGAAGACGGTCGCCAGCGCCACCGCGGTTTCGTCGTCGTCCGAGCGGATGACCGGCGCCATGGCGGCAATGGCGCTCCCGCCGCAGATGGCGGTGCCGAAAGAGATGAGGGTCGAGGTGCGGAGCGATGTCCCGGCCAGCCGGCCGAGCAGGAGGCCGAGCGTCATCGTGGCGGCGATGCCCACGGCGGTGTACACCGCCGCGTGGCGGCCGGTCGTCCAGATCGTGGAGAGGCTGATGCCGAAGCCCAGCCCCGTCACCGACGCCTGGAGCAGCCGCTTGCTCCAGCGGGAGACACCCATCCCCCACGGGTTGCCGAGAATTATCGCAAAGCCGATTCCCGCCGCCAGCGCCAGGGGCGCCGAGGTCCACGGCAGCGCCGTGGCGGCCAGGAGAACGATCAACAGTCCCTTCTTCAGCCTGTCAGTCTGCATTCCCTTCCCCCTTCACAATCGTGCGCGATCCGCATCCTGGGAAAATTAGCCTTGCAAAGATAGCAGGCTAGCTATATAAGCATAAATTCAAAATAGTGATATATATAATCAATCGGATTGATATATGTCCATCAGCCTCCGGCAGCTCGCCATCTTCGAGAGGGTGGCACTTCTTGGCAACGCCACGCAGGCGGGGAAGGCGCTCTTCATCAGCCAATCGGCGGTCAGTATGGCGCTCGCCGAGCTGGAGAATCTGAGCGGCGGCGAGCTCTTCACCCGGTCGGGTCGGCGGCTGCTCCTGAACGAGCGAGGGCGCCGTCTCTTGCCGGAGGTGACCCAGCTGCTGCGGCAGGCGGAGTCCCTGCAGAGGGCCTTCCAGGAGAGCGCCGATGAGCCGGCGGGGATCCTCCTCGCCGGGGCCAGTACCACGATCGGCAATTACCTGCTCCCGGCTCTCTTTGGCAAGTTCGCGCGGCGCTACCCTCGGGCGGAGGTGGCGCTCCAGGTCGGGAACTCGCAGCAGATCACGGACGAACTGTTGGCGGGACGGCTGGACGTCGGCCTGATCGAAGGGCCGTGCCATGCGGACGAGCTCGACTGCGTCCCCTGGCGGGACGACGAGCTGGTGATCGTCGTCGGACCGGAACACCCGTGGTCCAAGTCGGGGAGGGCGACGCCGGCGATGCTGGCGGCGGCCTCCTGGATCGTGCGCGAGCGGGGCTCGGGAACGCGAGAGGTGTTCGAGGCGGCGATGGCGCGGCTGGGCAGGCCCTACCGGATCGCCCTGGAGCTGGGGCACACGGAGGCCATCAAGAAGGGGGTGGAAGGGGGGCTCGGCGTGAGCTGTCTCTCGCGCCTGGCCGTGCGGCGCGAGCTGGAGCTGGGGTGGCTGCGGGAGATCCGGACCTCCCTCGACCTTCGGCGGAAGCTCCTCCTCCTCACCCGCCGGGAGCGGCGGCAGACGCCGCTCTACCTGGCATTCCTCGCGCTGCTCACCGACCCGGCGGGTTTCGATGCGGGGGTCGAGAGAGATGAATCGCGTACAGACGAATCGGCCAACGGAGGGGAAGAATGAAGACGATCGGCTGGGGACTCATCGGGTGCGGCGACGTGACCGAGGTGAAGAGCGGACCGGGCTTCCAGAAGGCGGCGAATTCCCGACTCATGGCGGTCATGCGCCGTAACGGGGAGCTGGCGATGGACTTTGCGCGCCGCCATGGCGTCCCGAAATGGTACGACAAGGCGGAGGCCCTCATCGCCGACCCGGAGGTGGACGCGATCTACGTCGCGACCCCGCCGTACGCCCACAAAGACTACACCTTGATGGCCGCCAAGGCTGGCAAGCCGGTGTATGTCGAGAAGCCGATGGCCATGAACCTGAGCGAATGCCAAACGATGCTCGACGCGTGCCGCGCCGCGAATGTCTCCCTGCTGGTGGCCTACTATCGGCGGGCGCTCCCCCGCTTTCTGAAGGTCAAGGAGATCGTCGAGTCGGGCCAGATCGGCCGGCCGCGCGCCGTCACCATCGCGCTCTACCGCCCCCACGTGCCGCCTCCGCCCGGCAGCACCGACTGGCGAGTAGATCCCGCCGTCGCCGGCGGGGGGCGCTTCGTGGACATGGCGTGCCACATGCTGGACTTTCTGGATTACGTCCTGGGCCCCATTCGCACCGCCTCGGGCCTGGCCGCCAATCAGGCCAAGCAGTACCCGGCCGAGGACTGCGTGACCGCCGCCCTCGAGTTCGAATCGGGCGTGCTGGGTGCCGGCCTCTGGTGGTTCGCCAGCCCCGACCCCGTGGACCGCACCGAGATCGCGGGTACGCGCGGCCGGGTCGTCTTCGCCAGCTTCGACGAGGGGCCCGTCGTGCTCGAGGCCGGCGGCAGGACGACCGAGTTTCCGATCCCCCACCCGCCGCACGTGCAGCAGCCGCTGATCCAAACGGTGGTGGATCAGCTCAACGGCGCCGGCCAGTGCCCCAGCACGGGCGAGTCCGCGGCACGCACGACCCGGGTGATGGACCAGATCCTGGCCGGATTCTACGCACCCAGGTCGTAAGCAGGGCGCCCGGCCTCGCGCGGGAAGACCGCCGCCTGAGAATCCCCCGCTGTGACAGGGGGACGTGATTGCCTCGCGCGCCCCCTGTCCTTCTTTCCAGCCGACATATTCCGACTCCCCGAGCCCCTTTTCGTCTTGACGCCGGAAAGTTACGAGGGTGTCATGGAAAGGGGGGAAGTCCCCGCCCCGGCAGTGTCGGCGGGGGGGGCGTCCGACCGAGGACGGCCAAGAGGGAGGGGAAACATGCCAGCGGAAGAGCTTCGGAATTACATCGGCGGGAAATGGGTGCGCTCCACCGGCCTCGGCCGCCAGGATGTCGTGAATCCGGCCACCGGCGATGTTATGGCGTCCGTCCCGTTGTCCTCGCCCGCGGAGGTGGATCAGGCGGCGGCCGCCGCCGAGAAGGCATTCGAAGGCTGGCGCCGGACGCCCGCCCCCCAGCGCATCCAATGCCTGTTCACGCTCAAGGCACTCCTGGAGGAGCACTTCGAGGACCTCGCCCGCACCATCACCATGGAGAACGGGAAGATCCTGCCCGAGGCCCGGGCCGAGATGCGCCGGGCCATAGAGAATGTCGAGACGGCCTGCGGCATCCCCACCCTCATGCAGGGCGATTTCTCCGAGGACATCGCCCGGGGCATCGACGAGTACACGATCCGCCAGCCGGTGGGCGTCGTCTCGACCATCGCCCCCTTCAACTTCCCGGGGATGATCCCCTTCTGGTACCTGCCCTACGCCCTGGCCTGCGGCAACGCCGTGATCCTGAAGCCGTCGGAGCGGACCCCCATCACCATGCAGAAGGTGTTCGGGCTGCTGGAGAAAGCCGGCTTCCCGCCCGGCGTCGCCAACCTGATCAACGGCGGCGCGGACACGGTGAATGCCATCCTGGACCACCCCGTCATCCGGGGGATCACCTTTGTCGGCTCCACGCCGGTGGCGCGTCACATCTACAGCCGCGCCGCCGCCAACGGCAAGCGCGTCCAGGCGCAGGGAGGCGCCAAGAACCCGCTGATCATCCTTCCCGATGCAGACCCGGAGTTGACCACCCGCATCGTGACCGACAGCGTCTACGGCAACGCGGGCCAGCGCTGCCTGGCGGCCTCGCTGGTCATTACGGTCGACGGGGCGGATCGCGCCTTCATGCCCGCCTTGAGCGAGGCGGCCGCCAGGCGGGTCGTCGGGTACGGCCTGGATCCCGATGTCCAGATGGGTCCCGTCATCACCCCCGAGAGCAAGGCCCGCATCCGGGGGCTCGTCCAGAAGGGCCTGGACGAGGGGGCAAAGCTTTTGGTGGATGGGCGGGACGCGGCCGTCGCGGGGTACGAGCACGGGAACTTCCTCCGCCCGACCATCCTGAAGGGCGTGGCCCCCGGCAGCACCATCGCGCGCACCGAGATTTTCGGGCCGGTCATGGCCCTGCTGCGCGCGGAGACCGTGGACGAGGCCATTGCCCTGGTCAACAGCGGCGAGTACGGCAACATGGCCTGCGTCTTCACCGGCAGCGGCGCGGCGGCGCGCCGATTCCGCTACGAGGCCCAGGCCGGCAACATCGGCATCAACATCGGGGTAGCTGCCCCCATGGCCTTCTTCCCCTTCAGCGGCTGGCGGAGCAGCTTCTTCGGCACGCTGCACGCCCAGGGCAAGCACGCGGTGGAGTTCTTCACCCAGACCAAGGTCGTCGTGGAGCGCTGGCTCGAGGAATGGTCCCGCCCCTTCTGACCGCCGCCGCGCGCGACGCGTCTGGGGACAGCTGACCTGGCTTGACCTCTCCCGTGCCCTCCTCCTGCCCGGGAAAGATTCTCCTTGAATACCATACGCATGTTTGGTATATTCGACACGATCCGTGAGCCATTCCCATGAATCCTCCACATGCCTTGCTGACGGGCTGGATCTTCGACACGTACCCGACCAATGGCGGGATGGTGGTGTGGATTGTGGACGAGGCGGGGAAGAGCCACCGCCTGACAGACCCGTTCCAGCCCAGCTTCTACGCCGCGGGGCCCGTCAAGGCGCTCCGGCAGCTCGCCGCAGACCTCGCCCGCCTGCACCTCGCGGCGCCAGTCGGAATGACCCACCGGACGGAATTCTGGAGCGGCGACCTGCGCGAGGTGCTGGAATTCCGCCTCCTCGATCCCGAGCGGCAGCCGGCCCTCCTCCGCCGGCTCGCGGTCCCGCGCCCCGGGCATCACCCTCTACGACTGCGACCTGGCGCCGGCGCTCACCTACTGTCACGCCCGGGGGATCTTTCCGCTGGCAAAAGTGACTGCCACCGTGGGAACGACCAATGATCAATTCTCAACGACCAATGCGGGGGCGGGGGAGGCAAATTCGAAATTCGAAATTCGAAATTGCAGTTTCGGGTGGAGGGATCGACGTGGGACCTGGACTATCCGGAGCCGCCGCTCACGCTGATGGTCCTGACCTGCCAGGGGGACGAGCAGGGGCGCGGCGCCCCCCTCGGGAGGCTCCGCTCGCTCACCGTCGCCTGTGCCGGCGACCAAGCCACCATCGAGGAGGGCGACCCCGAGACGCTCCTCGCCGAGCTGAACACCCTCATCCGCCGCTTCGACCCCCACGCCATCGTCACCGACTGGGGCGACGCCTTCCTGGTGCCGGCGCTCCTCGCCCTGGCGGCGCGCGCCCGCATCCCGCTGGACCTCGACCGCGACATGGTCCGGCGCCGCATCCGGAGCGCGGGCCGCTCCTACTTCTCCTACGGGCGCGTCGTCTACCAGGCGCCCTCCTACCCGTTCTTCGGCCGCTGGCACCTGGACTCCCGGAACTCCTTCATCCTGAAAGAGACGGCGCTGGCCGGCCTGTTCGAGCTCAGCCGCCTGTCCAAGGTCCCCGTGCAGAAGATGGCCCGGACCTCGCCCGGCTCGGCCATCAGCATGATGCAGCTCGACCGGGCCCTCACCGACGGGATCCTGGTTCCCTGGAAGAAGGGCGAGCCGGAGCGGTGGAAGACCGCCTGGGATCTCTTGGTGGCGGACAAGGGCGGCCTGGTTTACCAGCCCGTCACCGGCATCCACGAGGGCGTGGCCGAGGTGGACTTCGCCTCCATGTACCCCGCCATGATGGCCCGCCACAACATCTCGCCCGAGACGGTGGACTGCGCCTGCTGCCCGGACAATGCCGCCCCCGAGATCGGCTACTCCACCTGCCGCCGCCGGGACGGCCTGGTCACCAGGACGCTGCGCCCGATCTTGGCCCGCCGGCAAGAGCTGAAGCGGCTGCGGAACGCGGCCTCCGGCTCCGCGCGTGAGCGGTACGACCACCGCCAGACCGCCCTCAAGTGGATCCTGGTGACCTGCTTCGGCTACCTGGGCTACAAGAATGCCCGCTTCGGGCGGATCGAAGCCCACGAGACGGTGACCGCCTACGCCCGCGAAAAGCTCCTCGCCGCCGTGAACCTGGCCGGGGACCGCGGCTTCCGCGTGCTGCACGCCATCGTGGACTCCATGTGGATTGCGAAGCCTGGGGCGACCGAGGCCGAGGTGCGGGACCTCTGCCGGGCCATCCAGGAGGCGGTGGGGATCGACATCAACCTGGAGGGCTTCTACAAGTGGGTGAGCTTTCTCCCCTCGCGCGTGGACCCCAACGTCTCCGTGGCCAACCGGTACCTGGGGGCCTTCGCGAACGGGGAGCTGAAGCTGCGGGGGATCGACCTGCGCCGCGCCGACACGCCGCCCCTGGTGGCCGAGGCCCAGCAGCGCATGGTGGAGATCCTGGGCGCGGCGGACGACCTGGCGGGATTCGCGGCACGGATCCCCCGGGTCCTGGAAGTCCTCGCGGAGTACGCCTGGCGGTTGCGCGAGGGGCAGGTGCGCCTGGACCAGCTCACCATCAAGCGCACCGTCTCCAAGGAGGCGGGCGAGTACAGGACCAACAGCCAGGTCGGGCTGGCCAGCCGGCAGATGGCCGACCGGGGCGCAGCCGTGCATCCCGGCGAGCGGGTCCGCTACGTGATCAGCGACGCCGACGCCGGGAACGTCGAGGCGCGGGTCACGGTGGCGCCCCTCCTCGGCGCCGACACGCCGTATGACACGGCCGCGTACCTGGAGCTGCTCTGCCGGGCGGCCGAGACGCTCCTCTGGCACCACGGCTACGATGTGGCGCGCCTGAAAGCCTTCCTGGCCGAGCGCGGCGTCGCCCCGGCCGGCCGGCAGGGGTCCCGCGTCTCACGCTCAGCACCAAGGTAACGGCCTCCGCGCCTCCGCCTTTGCGCCTCCTCGCCTCCGCCTCTTCTATCCTGCCTTCTCCTTCCCGCCAATGCGGGCCACGGGCTTCGCCGTCCCCGGAGGGTTCTGCGCCACGGTCGCCTCCAGACCATGCACCAGGGCCTGCCGCTCGGCCTCGGACAGTTTCGCTTTGGAATGCATCATGACGTAATACCATGGCGGCATGGAGCCGCGCTGAACCCGCCTCGCCGACTCGGAGGCTTTCCGCTGGGGGCGGTCCCACTCCGAGAAGTTCACGTGCCGCCGCCCCTCGTCCACGTCATTCTGGACGAGCCAGGAGACAGGGGCGATCCGCGAGTACCACGGCCAGGTCGTCTGATTGCTGTGGCAGTCGTAGCAGGCCCGAACGGCAAGCTGCCGGGTGGCCGGGCTGTCCCAGGCCGGCTCTTGGCGAACAGGCGGGTTGGTGTGCGCATGCCCGTAGGGGACCACCTGCATCCCTATCCCGAGCGCAATCAGTGCCCCGAGCGACCACATTACGGTCTTCCACATCCTTGACTCTCCCCTTGGAGTCACAGTGCAGCCACGACCGGATTCTGCTGGAAAAGCTGCGATGGGCGCACTGGAGGGTTTCTGACGGCCGGGCAGAACGATTCACGACGCCCGGCCGGGTGAGTCTAGCGGGGCAAGACCCCGCTGGCAACCCCCGCTGCCCTCTTTCTGTCTTTTCGTGGCTCGCCCCTGCACCCTCGCTCCCCTGCTCCCCCTCGCCCCTCTACCGCGGCTCCGTCAGCCGCCTGAGATCCAGTAGCTCCTCCAGCTCCGCCGGCGCAAGGATCTGCTGGGCCAGCGCCAGCTCGCGAACCGGCCGCCCCGTCCGCCAGCTCTCCTTGGCCAGGGCGGCGGCGCGCTCGTAGCCGATGCGCGGGCTGAGCGCCGTGGCCAGGGCCACCGTCTCCTCGGCATAGCGCCGGCAGCGCTCCGCGTCTGCCTGGATGCCGGCCACGCAGCGGACGGTAAAGGCCAGGATTCCGCGAGCCAGAAGGGTGAGCGACTGGAATAGGCTGTGGGCGACGACCGGCATCATCACGTTGAGCTCGAGTTGCCCCGCCTGGACGGCCATGGCGACCGTCAGGTCGTAGCCGATCACCTGGAAGCAGACCATGTTCAGCATCTCCGCCATCACCGGGTTGATCTTTCCCGGCATGATGGAGGATCCAGGCTGGACGGACGGCAGGACGATTTCCGCCAATCCGGTGCGCGGCCCCGAGGCCAGCAGGCGCAGGTCGTTGCAGATCCGGATGAGATCCAGAGCCAGCGAGCGCAAGGCGCCAGACAGGCCGGCGAAGGGCCGCAGGCTCTGCATCGCGTCGAACGGATCAGCCGGCGAGAGATCCTCGCCCGTCAGCCCGGCCAGATCCTCCACCACCAGCCGCCGGTACTCCGGACGGCTGTTGAGGCCCGTCCCCACCGCCGTCCCTCCCAGGCCCAGGGCGCGTAACGCCCGGCAGGCCTCGCGCAGGAGTGCCTGATGCGCCCCGACGGCCGTGGCATAGCCGCCGAACTCCTGCCCCAGCCGGATGGGCGTGGCGTCCTGGAGGTGCGTCCGGCCCGCCTTCACCACTTCGTCGAACCGCTCGGAACAGCCGCGGAGCGCCTCCTCCAGCTTGCCCAGGGCGTGGAGCAGGGGGCGGACCAGACTCAGGGCCGCCAGGCGCATGGCGGCGGGAAAAACATCGTTGGTGGACTGCCCCAGATTCACGTGGTCGTTGGGGTGCACGCGCCCGTATGCCCCGCGCGGCTCCCCCAAAAGCTCCAGCGCGCGGTTGGCCAGCACCTCGTTGGCGTTCATGTGGTGCGACGTGCCCGCCCCCGCCTGGTACACATCCACGACGAACTGGTCGTGCCAGCGCCCTCCCACCACCTCCTGAGCGGCCGCGGCAATGGCGCCGCCTATGGCCGGGTCCAGCCTCCCCAGCGCCACGTTGGCACGCGCCGCTGCCAGCTTCACCTGCGCGGTGGCGACGATGAAGGCAGGGTGCGCCGTCAGGCCGCTGACGGGAAAATTCTCGACCGCACGGAGGGTCTGGATTCCATAGTAGGCATCGGCGGGAACCGCCTTTTCCCCCAGCGCATCGTGCTCAAGTCGCGTCTCCATCGCCCCCTCCCGGACGTTCCCCACGCCCCCTCCCAGAGACACGAAGGGGGAAACCCGACTGGCCGGGTTTCCCCCTACCTGCTCTGCCGGACGAGGAGTCCGCTTACTGGATCGGCTCCACCAGGACCGGGTCGCCCCACCAGTGTTGCTCTTGAGCAGCCATGATGTCAGTCTTCGTGGTCTGCTTCGGCGTCGCGCGGAAGAGCGAGTACCCCATGTGCTGCCAATCCACGAACTGCGCTCCGCCCTTTCGCTCCATCTCCAGATACGGACCCCAGCTTGCACACGCGGACAGAGAAAGCATTACGGTCAATCCCAGCGCTGCCACCCACGCAAGTTTGCGCATGGCGGTACCTCCTTTCGTTGGAAGATCGTACTCCGGCAATTCTCCCACTGTCAAGCGCCGCCTATTTCCCCCGGTCGAATTCGACCAGTCGGTCAGCCAGGCGCGAGGCGCGCCGCAGCAGGGTGTCGTTCTTTACCGCGATGGCCAACGCCTTCTTCGTCCCGGCGACCACCAGCAGCCGTTTGGCCCGCGTGACCGCCGTATAGAGCAGGTTCCGCTGCAGCATGACGTAGTGCGTGGTGTGCACCGGAAGGATGACACAGGGGTATTCGCTCCCCTGGCTCTTGTGGACCGTCGCCGCGTACGCCAGCGCGAGCTCGTCGAGCTCGCTGAAGTCGTAGGCGACCCGGCGGTCGTTCACGTCCACGATCACCTGCAGCTCTTCCAGGTCGATGCGGCCCAACCGGCCGATATCCCCGTTGTACACCTCCTTGTCGTAGTTGTTCCGGACCTGCATCACCCGGTCCCCCTCGCGGAACACGCGCGCCCCGCGCAGGACCTCCCGCCGCCCCGCCCCGGCCGGATTCAGCGCCGCCTGCAGCGCCGCGTTTAGCTGGGCGGCCCCCACCACCCCCCGGTGCATGGGAGTGAGCACCTGGATGTCCTCGGCGGGATCGAAGCCGTAGCGGGCGGGCAGGCGCCGGGCGGCGAGGTCCACGATGAGCTGCTGCAAGCGCTCGGGGTCGTCCTCAGGCAAAAAATGGAAGTCGCTCTCCTGTCCGGACGAACGGGCAAGGTCCGGAAACTCGCCTCGATTGATCCGGTGGGCGTTGGTCACGATGCGGCTCTGCTCCGCCTGCCGGAAGATCTCCGTCAGGCGCACGGCGGGGACCTGTCCCGAGTCCAGGATGTCCCGCAGGACGGTGCCGGGCCCGACCGAGGGGAGCTGGTCCGCGTCGCCGACCAAGAGCAGCGTGGCCATGAGGGGCACCGCCCGCAGAAGGGCGTGCATCAGGACGATATCGAGCATCGATGCCTCGTCCACGATGATAAGGTCGCTTTCCAGGGGCCGCTGCCCGTTCCGCTGGAATCCCGCCTGGGACGGGCTCCACTCCAGCAGGCGGTGGATCGTCATGGCCTCGCGGCCGGTGGTCTCCGCCATCCGCTTGGCGGCCCGACCCGTGGGCGAGGCCAGGCAGATCCTCACCCCCTTCTTCTCCAGGATCCGGACGATGCACGTGAGGATGGTGGTCTTGCCGGTGCCCGGTCCGCCCGTGATCACCAGGGCCTTCTGCCCCAGGGCCATCCGGATGGCCTCCCGCTGTTGCGGAGCCAGCCGCAGCCGCACGGCTTCCTCGACCCAGGCCAGGGCCTTCTCGATGTCGATCGAGACATCCCGGCGCGGAGCACGGAGCAGGTCGCGGAGGCGGCGCGCCACCTGCTCCTCCGCCACGTGGAGCGCCTTCAGGTAGACGGCGCGGCCCCCGCCGGGCAGCGGGTCCGCCACCACGGCGTCGTCCGCCGCCAGCGCGCCCAGGGCATCCGGCAGGAGGGCCGGCGGGATCTCCAGGCCCTGAGCGGTCGCCCGCAGCAGCGCATCCTCCGGCACATAGACATGGCCTTCATCAGTCAGCTCGTTCAGCGTGTGCAGGATGCCGGCAGAGGCGCGGAGCGGCGAATCGGCGGGGATGCCCACCTCCCGGGCGATCTTGTCGGCGGTCTTGAAGCCGATGCCCCAGATGTCGCGAGCGAGCCGGTAGGGATTCTCCCGGACGGTGGCGATCGCCGCCTGGCCGTATGCCTTGAAGATCTTCACCGCATAGGCCGGGGAGACGCCATGACCCTGGAGGAACAGCATGACCTCGCGGATCTCCCGCTGCTCGGCCCAGGCCTGGGTGATCCGTTGGCGGCGCTTGGGGCCGATCCCCTCCACTGTCTTGAGGCGGTCCGGCTCCTTTTCGATGACCGTGAGGGTCTCCGTCCCGAAGGCTTCGACCAGCCGCCGGGCGAACACGGGGCCGATTCCCTTGATCATGCCCGACCCGAGGTACTTCTGGATGCCGGCGATGGTGGCGGGGACGACCGATTCGCACCGCTCGACCTGGAACTGCTCCCCGTACTTGGGGTGGTGGGACCAGCGCCCGTGCAGGCGGAGCGTCTCTCCGGGGGTCAGGCTCGCCAGGGTGCCCACGATGGTGACGGGATCGGGCTTCCCGGGGACATCCAGGCGGGCCACCACGTACTGCGACTCCTCGCTCACGTACGTGATGCGGGCCACCGCCCCTTCCAGCGTCGCGTACTCCTCCCCTCGCAGCCGGAGGGAGTTTCCGCCTGCCTGTCTTGCCTGGGGAGGATGCGACGCCCGTCGGTGTTCCACCTGGACCGCGCCTCGCGAGTTGCCTGTACGCCCCGCATTATCGCCCGACTGCCGCGGGGTGTCGAGGCTGTTCGAAGGTTAGGCGACGTTGCTTCTTTACGTTCCTTGTTATGCGTAATCAACGCGAGAGCGCCCCCGCACTCCATTTGCGCGGCGTGGCCGAGGACCTTCTTCACAGATTACCGAGACCGAGTGCCAGGAAAGCACAGAGCAACGGAGCCGGCACCAATTCAGGCCGGGGCGCTTCGTGGGGGGTTCCGCCGAAGTAAGCGATTGAATGCCGGTGAGGGTCGTAGGCAGATCGCGGGCGTTGCAAGCTCACTCGGCCGAGGCGGACGCCGAGTCATGGTGCCCGAAGAGCCGGCGGAGCCCGCTCCAACCGCCCTTCTTCCGGTTGCTCCGAGGCCGCCAGGGCGCCTTGGCGTACCGGTGCAGGTAGTACTCCGGCCGAGTCAGAAAGTTCTCGAAGTCGACGCCCGCCTCGTGGATGGCGCAGCGGATGTATAGCTCGCCGTAGTATTCCAGCTCTTCGTCGGTCACGTGGAGCAGCGAACTGGTGTCCTGGGATTGAGCCATGCGCCTCCTCGGAGCCCGTGGCCACTCTGGCGTTCGAAGCGGGATGAATATAGCACCGGACCCCGGACGCGACAACGAGAATCCCCGCACGCGAGAGCGACGCGCCGGTTGCCGGGTCGCGGTTCGAGGGCTATACTCGATTTCCCGGTGGTGTAAGATACGCTGGGACAGGAGGCGTGCAAGTGGCCGGTTCAGCGCGACTCGTGGTCGCCGATTCCAAGGGGCAAATCTTCGATCACCCCGGCCTGGGGATGGCCGGCCGGCTGGGAGCCGACGTTCGTGGACGTCCCCTCCGGAGGATCTCCTGCGGATCCCCGAGGGGACGAAGCTCTTCACCATGCCGGGCAGCCGGCCCGTCGCCTGGGACGGGCGCCGCCGGGCGTTTCGCGCCGTGGGCCGCAGCCGGATTGCAGGTCGCAGCATCGCCTGCACCACGGTGGCGGCGTTCCTGCCTCCGGGCTACACGCGAACCCACCTACCGGCGGCAGCCTATCCCGCACCGCAGCCGCCCCTGCCCCTCTGGCCGTACACCGCCGTGGGCTGGGACGGGGGATCGTTCGTAGCCGCCGCCATCCGGACCGATCCCATGGACCACTCGGCGGCGCGCCACTACGACGACCGCGAGCTGCTGCCCCTGATCGAGGCGCGGCGGGCGCAGGCCGCCGCCAACCCCATCCTGAACCAGCTGGTTCGCTGCGCCACCGAGTACCACTGCCTGGCAGCCAAGAATCTCTTCCTGGGGCGCTGGGAGGCGCCGCTACCCGTGGCCAACAGCTGCAATGCCGCCTGCGTCGGCTGCATCTCGTGGCAGCCCTCCACCGCCTGCGCCGCGTCGCACGAGCGCATTCGATACATGCCCACGGCGGAGCACGTGGTCGAGGTGGCTCTCCCCTTCCTCCAGAGCGTGCCCGAGGCCATCGCCAGCTTCGGCCAGGGCTGCGAGGGAGAGCCCCTCCTCGTGGCCGACGTGATGGCCGATGCCATCCGGCGGATCCGCCAGGCCACCGACCGCGGGACCATCAACTGCAACACCAACGGCAGCCTGCCGGATCGGGTGGAGCAGATTGCCCGGGCCGGGCTGGACAGCATCCGGATCAGCCTGAACAGCGCTCTGGGCGCGGCCTACACCGCCTACTATCAGCCCCGCTCCTACCGCTGGGAGGATGTCCGGGAGTCCATCCGCCGCGCCAAGGCTTTGGGGCTCTATACGACCGTGAACTACCTGGTTTTCCCCGGGGTGACCGACCGCGAAGAGGAGCTGGAGACATTCCTGCGGCTCATCCGCGAGACCAGGCTGGACATGGTCCAGATGCGGAACCTGAGCATCGACCCGGAGCTGTACCTCCGGATCGTGCCGCCGGCCCGCGGGAAGTGCCTGGGCATGCGGGCGGTCCTGCGCAGCATCCGGCGGGAGTTCCCACGGGTGGAGATCGGATACTTCAACCGGCCCAAGGAGCTGTTCGGGACCACGCTGTGCGAGACGCTGGTGTTCTAGCCTTGAACCGAATAGACAGTTCAACCGCCATGGCGCCAAGGCTCCACAGTCCGTGGAGGCCGGCGGCTTCAATCTCATGCTCCGGGCCGTTCAGGGGTCCTGACGCGGCCCCAGTCTTGGGGCGTTCCGCCCATTCCAATCGTGCAATTCTTGGCGTGCTTGGCGGTGAGCTGTGTTCGGAATGGGGCTAGCCGCACCCGATGCCGGAGAAACCGAGAGCGCCTGACCGGGGATCCGCGGGGGCCGAGGGGCGCCGATCGCGTGAGCCCTAATCTCCGGCTAAGCGGTGGCCAGCCGGGCGATCTTGCGCCGCGCCCGGACGAGCAAGGCGTGCTGCAGGGCGCCCGAGAGCCGCAAGAGCGTCCGTCGGGCATGCGCGACGACCTTCCCGACGGTGTTGAACAGCAGGAACCGGAGACGCTTCGGCCGGGCGGTCCGGAGATCTCCGGGTAAGGTCAACCGCTTGAGCGCGGTGAGCAGGTTGTAGGTGAGCACGTTCAGCCGGAACCAGGCGGCGTTCGCCCCGAACTTCCCACTGGGCAGCGCGGCGGCCGCCAGCTCGGTCTTGAGGACGTGATGGGTGTGCTCGATGGTCCCTGCTTTCTCCCGGTGCCACCGGAGGATCGTGAGCCCATCCTCCGGCCGATTGGTGACCACGGCGAAGTACTGCACGCTACTCCCGTCGGCGAAGAGGCTCCCCTGGCGTCGCTGGATACGCACCGCGAGGTAGCGGCGAACGCACGGCCGCGCCTTCCGGTGATCGCCATCCTCGGGGACGTAGGGGACTTCGGCCCAGGCCCGGATCGCCTCGGGCTCCTCCCGCTCGAGCTGCCAGGCGGCCGCGGGGAGGCGCCGGATTCCTCGGCCTGGAGCTGCGCGGACATATCGGCGCTAATCGCGTAGGCGATTTTCTTCTCCTCGCACCAGCGGAGGACCTCCGTCTCGTAGAGGGCGCTGTCGGCCCGCAGGGAGATGCGGTCCACGCCCTGGGGCAAGTTGGCCACCGCCTGTTCGAGGACGCGCACGTTGCCGCACCCGGCGGGCACCTGGCCATCGCGGAACTGGTCGTGCACGATGACATCGTGCTCGGCCCAGAGGACCACGACGGGCTGGTAGCCCCGGGTCCCGTCGTAGGCCACGGTCGCCGCGTCCTTGTGGCTCTCGACGAGCGTCGCGTCCACATCCAGGGTGGCCGTCGCCGCCCGGGCCCCGCGCTGGACGCCCGCGACCAGCGTCCGGTTCGCCTGTCCGAGGCCCGCCAAGGGGGCGGACTCCAGGGGGACCGTGGCCGCGGGCCCGGCCACCCAGAGCGGCCCGTCCTCCACGTGGAAGGCCTCGAGGAAGTCCCGGACCGTGGTCGCGGCCGGCAGGGGGTAGCCGAGCAGCGTGGCCAGGGCCTGATCCTCCCGGAGCGTCGTGAGGTCCTGGCAGCGGTCCCCGCCGCTCGTCCACAACGCGACGAGACTCTCCACGAGCTGCGAGGGGGGTAATCCGCGCTGCCGCTGCTTGACCGCAACGTGGGTGTCGACGGCCTGGGCCACCCCGAGCTGGCGGAACAGCTCGATCACGAGCGGGACCCCGGCCCGGCCCGTGACCAGCGTGGGGTCGATCGCGTCATCGATCTCGAACGGCAACCGGGGCGAGGTGTCGGGCATCGCTCTCCTCCTTGTGGTGTTTGCACCCACTGGGTGAAACCAAGCAAGGCCGATGCCAACCCCGCGGGCCGCGCGCACTGCGGGCCGCTGCGTGATTCGCGATCCCCCTCAACTTCTTAGCCGGAGATTAGGGTGAGCCGGCGGCCTTGACCCGGAGGTGCTCCGCGTGTAGAGTATCCCCGATTCACGGGCCGTGGAACGGTCGGTGCCGCGAGGACCAGTCGCCTCGCGGCGCTTTGCTTTTCACCGCTCGCGCGCCCGGCGGCATTCGGGAGGCATGGTGAAGGAAGCCCGGCAGGACGTCCGCAATCTCGCCATCATCGCCCACGTGGACCACGGCAAGACCACCCTGGTGGACGCCATGCTGTGGCAGAGCGGCATCTTCCGCGCCAACGAGTACGTGGTCGAGCGGGTCATGGATTCCATCGACCTGGAGCGGGAAAAGGGCATCACCATCATGGCCAAGAACACCTCGGTGTCCTACCGCGGCGTCCGGATCCACATCGTGGACACGCCGGGCCACGCCGACTTCGGCGGCGAGGTCGAGCGGACGCTGAAGATGGTGGATGGGGTCATGCTGCTGGTGGACGCCAGTGAGGGTCCCCTCCCCCAGACACGCTTCGTCCTGCGCAAGGCTCTGGAGGCCAAGCTTCCCCCTATCGTGATCATCAACAAGATCGACCGAAGCGACGCCCGGCCGAAAGAGGTCCTGAACGAGGTCTACGATCTGTTCATTGACCTGGAGGCCACCGAGGAACAACTGGACTTCCCCGTCTTCTACTGCAACGCCCGGCGGGGGCTCTGCCGCCTCGATCCCGACGGCCAGGACGGGCCGCTGATCCCACTCTTCGACGAGATCCTGCGGACGATCCCGCCGCCGGCCTATGACCCGGACGCGCCCCTGCAGTTGCTCGTCACATCCCTGGACTACGACGACTACGTGGGGCGCCTAGTCATCGGTCGGATCTTCAACGGCCGGCTCCGCAAGGCCCAGGACGTCACCCTGTGCCGCCTGGACGGAAGTCTCGTCCCCGCTCGCGTCACCGGCCTCTACGGGACCCAGGGGCTGCGCCGCCTGGAGATCGAGGAGGCCGGTCCGGGCGACATCGTGGCCGTGGCAGGGCTCGCGGAGGCCAGCATCGGGGAGACCCTCTCCGACACGGAGAACCCCCGGTCACTTCCCCCCATCACGGTGGACGAGCCCACCATCGCCATGATGTTCTCCATCAACACCTCCCCCATGTCGGGCCGCGAGGGGCAGCACGTTACCTCGTCCAAGCTCCGGCAGCGGCTGGCCCGGGAGATGCTCACCAATGTCTCCCTGCGCATGGAAGAGACCGACTCCCCGGACACCTTCAAAATCTCCGGGCGGGGCGAGCTCCAGCTCGCCATCCTGATCGAGATGATGCGCCGCGAAGGGTTCGAGCTGTCGGTGGGCAAGCCGGAGGTGCTGACCAAGGAGATCGAGGGCCAGCGCCACGAGCCCATGGAGCACCTGGTAGTGGATTGCCCGGAGGAATTTATCGGCGTCGTGACCCAGAAGGTGGGCGTCCGCCGCGGCCGCATGACTCGCATGGTCAACCACGGTAGCGGCCGGGTGCGCCTGGAGTTCCGCCTGCCCTCGCGCGGCCTGATCGGCTTTCGCACCGAGTTCCTGACCGACACCCGTGGGGCCGGGATCATGAACCACCTCTTCGACGGCTATGCCCCCTGGCAGGGGGACATTCCCCAGCGGACCACCGGCGCCCTGGTGGCCGACCGCCACGGCCGCGCGACCGCCTATGCCAGCGGCCACCTCCAGCCGCGCGGGGTGCTGTTCACATCCGCCGGCGACGAGGTGTACGAAGGGATGATCGTGGGAGAGAACTCCCGCGAAAGCGACATCGACGTCAACATCACCAAGGAGAAAAAGCTCACCAACATGCGCGCCTCCACCGACGAGGCCACCGTCCTGCTGGTTCCGCCCCGCGTGATGAGCCTGGAGCAAGCCCTGGAGTTCCTGCGCGAGGACGAGCTGCTGGAGGTGACCCCCAAGGCGTTTCGCCTGCGCAAGAAGATCCTCTCCGCCCAGAAGCGCAAAGCCGCCCGCTTCGCCTGAACCCCTCCCCCCGCATTGTCGTCCATTCGCGCCGCCACTCCCCTTCCGACCCGAGGCCGCCTGCCTCTCCGGGCGCCGGGGGATGGGATCCGCAATCCGAGGGGCATTATCCGTCTGGCAACCGCACTGGAAGCGCTTTCTGCTTGACACGCCCCAAACCGGCTTTTACGGTGTGTTTCGAAAATTCTCGTGTGACCCCTACGCACAGGCCGACTCTCGCGAGGGGCGCCGATCGCCCGCCGGTCGCCGGGCCACAACTTCTGTGGAGAGGTGTGCGCGGCGAACGGCCCCGAGGGTCCGGCCGGAAGTCTGGTGCCGCATGCCGCCGGTCGAAACCGGCCCGAGGCGCGGCTCGGCACGGAGGAGGCAATCGGGGATGGAGAGTGCCTCGAACGGCCCGGTGAATCAGCACAAGGTGCTGCTGGCCGACAACGATCGGCTGATACGGGAGACCGTCGGGGACTTCCTCCGCTCGCTGAAGTACAAGGTGTACCTGGCGGAGGATGGCCTCGAGGCGGTGCGGCTGACCCGGAAGGTCCGACCGGCATGCGTGATTCTCGATGTCATTATGCCGAAGCTGGACGGCAGTCGCGTCTGTCGGGTGTTGCGGCACGACCCGCGCCTGCAGGAGATCGCCATCATCATCCTCTCCGGGCTGAGCCCGCGCGACTTTCGCACGTTCGCCGGACTGAGTGGAGACGTGTACGTGGCCAAGGGCTTCCTGCCCACCGTATGCGACAATATCCGGCGGGCCATCGAACAGGTGGTCCGAGACGGGAGGCCGGACCCGCTTGCCTGGGGAGCATTCGGGTATGAGCAGGATCGACCCAATCAGGTCGTCCAGGAGATGCTGGAAGAGCGGGAGCGCTTCGCGGGAATGCTGCAGGCACTGGGCGCCGGGGTCCTGGAGCTGGATGGAATGGGGCATATCCTGATGGCAACCCCGGGGGCCTGCGACATCCTCGGAGGAACGGAGGCGCAGCTCATCGGGGAATCCGTGCTGAAATACTGCTCGGAGCGCAGCCGCCGCGAACTCCGGACACTGCTGCACTCCCCGGCGGCCGAGCCCGGCCTGCATCCGCAGGTGCTGAACTGCCGATTCGCGTCAGGGCTCGCCCGGCTGCGCCTCTCGACAATCCGCAACGAGGGCGCGTGCACGGGCTTCCTGATGCTCCTCGAGAACGAAGCGTCGCGCCCGGGGGAGGAGTTTCCCAGCAGCCCTCCGGCTCACGCATAACCCTGCCGGTACAGAGCAATCCTCGTCCACTCTCCCGACCCGCTGGAGGACACATGAACGAGTATCTGCTGTCTGTGCTGCTGGGAACTATCGAAGGCCTGACCGAGTTCCTGCCGGTCAGCTCCACCGCTCATCTGCGCATTGCCGAAGCTCTTGTCAATATCGACCTGGCCAGTGGCTACTGGAAGATGTACACAATCGTCATCCAGCTTGGCGCCATCCTGTGCCTTCCCCTGTACTTCCGCGCCGAGATCCGCAAGTTTCTGTCGACGTTCCCACAGGGTGAGCAGGGCGACCGCACGCCATGGACGCATCCTCTCGGCCTGACGATCGTGGCCTTCGTGGTCACCGCCCTGCCGGCCTTCCTGTTGACCAAGGTCATCGGCAAGCACCTGGAAAGTCTCTTCATCATCGGCAGCTCGCTGGTCATCGGGGGCATCGTGATGTGGCTGGTAGATGCCAGGAATGCCCGGTCCGAGGCGGCTGGGCCGGCGGCGACCGGAGGGCGCATTCACACCTGGCGGATGGAGGCCATGGGCCTGGGCCAGGCGGTGTGGATCGGCGCCTGCCAGATCCTCTCGGCCGTCTTCCCGGGGACGTCGCGCTCCATGTCCACCATTGCGGCCGGGCAGCTTGCCGGCATGTCGCGCGCGGCGGCGCTGGAGTTCTCCTTCTTCCTCTCGATGCCGACCATGGTGGTGGCCACCTGCTACGATCTCCTCAAGTCGCTGCGGCCCGGCCGCGAGAACCCCATCGGAGCGACCTCCATTGACGCCCACGGGTGGGTGGTTCTGGCCATCGGCTTTGCGATCTCTTTTGTCGTAGGCTACGCCAGCGTGGCCTGGTTTATGGCCTGGGTGCGCCACCGGGGATTCACGCCGTTTGCCGTGTACCGGATTCTCTTCGGAACCGCCGTGCTGATCTGGGCTTCCGGGTTGGCCAGGTGAGGCACGCCCGGCTGGCTGCCTGCCGTCGACTGCGGTTCGCGCACGGAGACCCTGGACACGCCGGGGATGGGGTGCAAGGGGAGGCGGCTGCGGGCTACAGGTTGATCACGCGGCGGGCCATGGCCCGCTCCCATTTCGTGTTGTCGTCCGCGCCGAAGATCAGGGCCTCGTCGGCCGGAGCGGTCACCCAGGCCCCCGCCTTCATCTCCCGCTCCAGCTGGCCTGGGGCCCAGCCGGCATAGCCAAGGGCAAACAGGCTTTGGCGCGGCCCGTTCCCCCGCCCGATGGCTCGCAGGATCTCAGGCTCCGTCGTGAGAGCGATTCCGTCCTTGACGACCCGGCTGTCCGACAGCATGAAGTCCGTCGTATGCAGCACGAAGCCGCGCTCCGGTTCAACCGGGCCGCCGAAGCGCACCAGGATCTTTCCCTTGGCTCCCTGGCCGTCCAGGCCGAAGCTCTTGAGCAGATCGGCCACGGGCGCTTCCGCCATCGGGCGGTTCACGATGAGGCCCATGGCCCCTCCCGCCCCGTGGTAGACGACGTAAACCACCGTGCGAACAAATCGAGGGTCCCGCAGCTCCTCTGCCGCCACCAGGAGCTGGCCGCTCAGCCCGGTGGATTGAGCGGGAACTGCCGGCCCGGGCCCGCCACCGGGACCCAGGGGGATGAAGCCGACGGCCAGCCCCCCCGCCAGGATTGCCAGGGTCAGCGAGAGCCACAGGCTCAGGCCACGACAACGCGTTCCCACGGACATGGTCGAACCGCCTCGATCTGAGAGCTTGGGGATAGAGTATAGCAGATCAACTCTGTCTCTTCCGCATTTCTCTCTTCGCGCCTCCGGCCACGCACGCGGGAGGTCGGATCGTCGCCCGTCGCGTTCCCTCCTTGCGCCTTCGGCTTCCTCTTGCTATACCTTGGAGGACCCTCTCCAAGGACGAGAGATCGCGCAGACTTCTCCGGTCCTCAGGGACCCACATCGCCGCTGTCGGAAGACACGACATATCTTGCGCCCCCTGCTGGTCGAGTGCGAGGCTGCCCCATGGGGCTTCCCCCCAATATGTTCGGAGAGCCCGGTGCCCCCAATCGCCAGCGCTGGTTCTCCGGCTTCCAGCGCGGCCTGGCGCTCTGGCCTCTCTGGATTCTGTTGCGCCTAGCCTCGCTCTTCCTTCCGGCCCGGCACCCCATGAAGGGGCTCAGATTCTCTTCCTTCCGGACCCACGGCAGCGAAGCCGCCTGCTGGATCGGCATCGGCCTCTGGGCGCTCGTCGCCATCTGGCTTTGGAGTATTTCCATGATTCTCAGCTCCGGTTGAGCCGCCTCCGGGTCTTTGGACCCCCCGCGCCGACAGGGATCCCATCTTGACACCGATCCGAAAAGCCGGTATCTTGCGACCCTCCGCTCCGGGTGCCGCCGCTCCGGGAATGGTTCCCGACGGGCGGCGTACTGAGCCGCATCTCCACAGGCTGTTCCGTCCGGTCCAGGTTGTGTTCATTTCCGAGCCGACGCGAGCGCTCCAATGAAAAAGGATCTCCGCTCCTTCCTCAAATCCGTCGAAGAGAAATCTCCCGAGCTGCTCCTCCACGTAAAAAGGGAGGTCAGCCCCCGCTGGGAAGCCTCGGCCGTCCAGCGGCGGCTGGAGGCGGACGCCAGGCTGCCCATCCTGATCTTCGACAAGATCGCGGGCCACCAGATGAGGATGGTGACCAATCTCTTCGCATCCAAGCGGCACCTGGCGCTGGCGCTGGATACCACCCCCGAGCGGATCGTCGCCACATTCACCGAGGCGCAGAAGCACCGCATCCCGCCACGGGTGGTGGACACCGGCCCGGTCAAGGAGGTGGTCCTGACCGGGGAGCCAGCGGATCTGCGGGGGCTGCCCCTCGTGACCCACTGCGAGAAGGATGCCGGTCCCTACCTCTCCTCCGGCGTGACGATCATGCGGAACCCGTTCACCGGCGTCCTGAACGCAGGCCTGTACCGCAACCAGTACCTTTCCCCCCGGCGGCTCACTCTCAACCTCGCGCCGCTGTGCCACGCCTCCCAGATCACGGCGGAGGCCGAGGCCAGGGGGCAGGACGTTGACGCGGCGATCGTCATCGGCCACCACCCCGCCCTGGGAATGGCATCCCAGCAGCGCGGGACCATCGGCGAGTACGAGCTGGAGACGATGGGGGGGCTGCTGGGGGAGCCCGTGGATGTGATCCCCTGTGAGACGGTGGATGTCCTGGTGCCCGCCGACGCCGAGATCGTGATCGAGGGGCGGGTCAGGACCGCCGACCGGGAAGAGGACGGCCCCTTCGGCGACTACTGGCTGTACTACGCGCCGCCCAAGAAGGCCCGCGTCTTCGAGGTCACGGCCATCACCCGCCGACGCGACGCCATCTTCCATGACATCTTCAACGTCGGCCCGGAGCACCTGGTGCTGTTCTCCCTGGGGATGGAAGGAGTCGTGCTGTCGCAGCTCCAACAGCTTATCCCGCAGGTCCAGGCCATCAACGTTCCCGTCGCCGGCTCGGGGAATCTAGTCTATGTCCAGATCCGGAAAGATTTCGAGGGGCTGGGGGTCAACGCCGCCCTGGCTGCCTTGGGCGCCTACCGGTTCAAGTGTGCAGTGGTGGTGGACGAGGACGTGGACATCTATAACGACCAGAAGGTCCTCTGGGCGATCATGACCCGAACCCAGGCGGACCGGTCCTTCTTCACCGTGCCCAACTCCTACATCTCGCGGGTGGATCCCACCGGGTACGCCCCCTGGCAATCCGGCGACGCGGGGGACCGCCTTCTCAGCACGCGGCTGGGTATCGACGCCACCAAGCCCCTGGACCCATCCTTCCCGCAGGTTGCGGAGCCCCCCAGAGGCCTGTGGACCACGCTTGATCTCGGGCAGTACCTCTAGGAAGGTCGTTTCGGACGAGGGCCGCCGCGCCCCGGCAACCGTCGCGGTGGCCACGGAATGGCAGACATTCAGTGTATGGAGGTATGACGATCATGACTCGGAGAATTCTCTGGACGGCAGTGCTGGCGCTCGCGGTTGTTCTCGGCGGCACCCCGGCGGTGCCGACCCCCGCTCTCGCGGCCGAGAAACCTCTGAAGAAGGTGATCTTCCTCACCAACTACGTCTTTCACGGGCGGCACTCCCCCTTCTTCGTAGGCCTGGACAAGGGATTTTACCGGGAAGCGGGCTTCGACATTCACATCGCCCCAGCCACGGGCAGCGGTTTCGTGGTCTCGGCCCTGGAGGGCGGGAAAGCCGACTACGGCATGGCGGAGTCCACCTCGGTGGTCCAGGCCGTCGCCAAGGGGGCCAAGGTCAAGGGATTTGAAGTCTTCATGGACATCACCACCAGCGGCCTGGCCTCCTTCAGCCCGTATCCGACGCCGGCGTCCCTCGCCGGTAAGACCATCGCCGCTTCCCTGACCGATAGCGCCAGGGTTATCCTGCCGATCATCTTCCACCAGAAGGGCCTCGATCCCGACTCGGTGAAGTGGCTGGCGGCCGACCCGGGCGTCTATTTGCCGCTACTGCTGCAGGGGAAGGTAGACCTTTTCACCGCCTCCATCGACGGCGACGTGCCGGCTCTGATGAAGGTGGCCGCCCCACAGGGCAAGACGGTGTATTTCTCCTCCTTCGCCGACTGGGGCTATGACGTGTTCGGCTACTTCTTGGTGGCGCGGGCCGACCGGATCGCCCAGGACCCGGAGGAGGTGAAGGCCTTCGCCGCGGCGACCGCCAAGGCCGTCAAGTATTCCATCGAGCATCCCGAAGAGACGGCCCAGATCATGGTGCGTTACAACCCGACCCTGGATCTGGACACCACCCTGGCCCAGTGGAAGCAGTCCATCAAGGCCCTGAACACGGCCTATGTCCAGCAGCACGGCTACGGGGTGGCCACCAAGGATCGCCTGCAGCAGACGGTTGACCTCGTGCAGCAGGCCTTCAAGTTGAGCGGCACCCTGACGCCCGACGACATTTACGCCAGCGGACTCGTGAGCCGCTAAGCGCGGCCGGATGGCGGGGGCGTCCCTCGACGGGGGCGCTCCCGCACGGCCGTCGCCCTGCTTCAGCGCTTGCGCTGAGACGGGCGCCAGGCTAAGAGCAGCCGCTCCAGCAGGGCCACCACGCCGATCACAACTGTCGTGAACAGGGTGATGGACATGAGGCAGGCGAAGACCAGGGGGGTGTCCAGGTTGAACTGGCCGGACAGGATCAGGTAGCCCACGCCGCTATTCCCGCCGATGAACTCCCCCACGATGGAACCCACCAGGGCCAGCGGAAAGGCCACCTTCAAGGCGTCCGTGATGTAGGGGACGGCGTTTCGCAATCGGACCTTGGTGAAGATCCGGAATTCATTTCCCCCCGCCAGCCGGGCGAGATCCAGCATGTCCGGCTCGATCTCTCCCAGCCCAGTGATCGAGTTTACGAAGACCGGAAAGAGCGCCAGGAGGAACGCCAGCAGCACCTTGGGCTCCGCCCCCAGGCCGAACCAGATCACGAAGAGCGGCGCAATGGCAATCTTCGGGATGCTGTTGAACGCCGCCAGGGCGGGCAGGACGATCGACTTGACAAGGCGGATGTAGATGACGGCCAGCGCCAGCAGCACGCCGACCACGAGTGCCATGGCGAGCCCCAGGGTGGTGGTCGCCGCGGTCACACCCAGGTGATGCAGCTGGACGAAGAACGTTTGCCAGAACCTCCGCACGATCACCGAGGGGACAGGGAGGATGTACTCCGGCATGTGAATCCAACCAGCGCCGAATTGCCAGACCCCGAGAATCACCGCAAAGCCGACGACCGCTTCCCCGGCCCGGCGGATCCGCTCCAGACGTTCCCGTCGCATCTCCGACCCCCCTATTCCACCCACTGCGCCTCGATGTTGTCGCGCACGGCCGCGGTCAGCTCCACGAATCGCGCATCCCTGAGAGTCCGGGCATCCCTCGGCCGCGGGAGATCCACCGGGATTGTCGCTTTCACCCGCCCGGGCCGGGCGGTCATCACGATGACGGTATCCGACAGCAGCACGGCCTCCGTGATACTGTGGGTGACGAACAGGACGGTGTTCTTGCTGACGCTCCAGATCTTCTGGAGCTCGAACCCCATCTTCTCCCGAGTCAGGATGTCCAGCGCGCCGAAGGGCTCGTCCATGAGGAGAAGCGAAGGGTTGAGCAGCAAAGCCCGGCAGATCGCCACCCGCTGCTGCATCCCGCCCGAGAGCTCGTGGGGGTACCGCTGCTCGAAGCCCTCCAGGCCCGCCAGATTGATCAGATCGAGCGCCCGCTGGCGAAACCCGTTGGGTCGCTTGCCGCACATCTCGGCCGGGAAAAGGATATTGTCGAGGGTGTGTCGCCAGGGCAGAAGCACCGGGGTCTGGAAGACCATGCCGACATCACTGATGGGGCCCGTGACCTGGGTGCCGCGCAACGACACTTTCCCCGCCGTGGGGCGCACGAGTCCGGAGATCATGCGCAGAGCGGTTGACTTGCCGCACCCGCTGGGGCCCACCAGGGCGACAAATTCATTGTCCCCCACCTCGAACGACAGCCCTTCCACCGCCACCGCCGTTTCGAAGCTCTTTGTCAAGCCGCGTACCGTCAAGATTGTCGTGGCTGGCGTCATGATTCCCATCTCGATCTGTCAGGAGACCGGACGATAAACGGGCTACAGGGCGTTCGGGGACCTGCCGCGGGATCCTGGCGAGTCCGGACCAACCAACAGGGTAGGAGGAGGAAATCGCCGCGACCCACCTCGGGGCGTGGCCGCCCTCCACGCGGGGCTCCTTTTTGTAGCGCGAAGAGACCGGCGGCGTCAAGGGAAAATGCCGGCTAGGACGCGTGCGGCGCCCTCTCACTCTCCCTGTCTCGCCGGATCCGTCGTGAGGAGATCTGCCCGGTCAGGCAGCGTCCTCGGCGACTTTGCCCTTGACACCTCCACGTATGCCGAATACCATCCGCCCGCCTCTATTTGCTTGTCTTTTCGACCCCCGGCGGGAGTGCGCCGGGGTGGAAGCCCGCAGCCCAGAGGCCCATGGGTGCATCGGGCAGCCGGGTCAGGCGGATCTCGAGGTCGGCTGGACACAGGTCTCGCGATGCTGCCCACGGCGGGGCGCGCATTCCTCGCGCCCGCGGTGAGAGTGCGCGACCAGAGGCCTTCACGAGGAGGGAGAGCCATGCGCGTCAGGATGCACTGGATCGTGGGATTACTGGTGTTAGGAGTCTTCCTGGCCGGGTCGGCATCCGCGGCCGAGCCTATCAAGCTGGGGATGTCTACCTGGCTGGGCTATGCGCCGCTCTACCTGGCCAAAGAGAAGGGATTCTTCACAAAGCAGGGCATTGATGTCGAGATCGTGGTAATCGAGAGCCCGGCCGATCGGCGGGCGGCCTTTGCGGCCGACAAGATTCAGGGAATGGCCACCACCGTGGACACCCACGTGATGACCGCGGCGGCCGAGAATCCCATCCCGCTCAAGCAGGTCCTGGCCATGGACGACTCCCACGGCGGAGACGGCATGGTGGCCAAGAATGAGATCAAGACGCTCCAGGACCTGAAGGGGAAGACCGTGGCGGCCCAGCTCGGGGCCGGGGCGAGCTACTTCTGGCTCAATTACGTCCTGTCCCAGAACGGCATGAAGCTCTCCGACCTGAAGATGGTGGACATGAAGGCCGGGGACGCGGGGGCCGCCTTCGTGGCCGGCAAGGTCGATGCCGCCGTGACCTGGGAGCCCTGGCTCTCCCGCGCCAAGGCCACGACCTTCGGCCACGTGCTGCTCTCCAGCGACCAGACCCCCGGCATCATCGTGGACTCGCTGGCCTTCAAGCCCGCCTACCTGGCCAAGCACAAGGCCGAGGTGAAGAAGATCGTCGCCGGCTGGAACGAGGCGGTTGAGTTCGCCAACCAGCATCCCGCCGAGGCGGACGCGATCATGGCCAAGTTCGCCAACGAGAAGCCCGAGGAGTTCACCAAGGAGAAGACCGGGGTCCGCTTCTACGGGGAGAAGGAGAACAAGGAGTACTTCGGGACCCCCGCCAAGCCCGGCCTGCTCTACACGGTGACCCAGCGGGCGGCCGACCTCTGGTACGAACTGAAGCTGATCAAGACCAAGCCCAAAGCCGCCAGCCTGATCGACGGCTCGTTCCTCTAATCAACTCGCACTGCCAGGGGACGGACGGCGAGGTTGTCCGTCCCCTGGTGTTCATTCCTCGCATCTCGGACAGCCATGAGCCCCGCCCCCGAGCGCCAGCCCGAGCAGCCCTCCCGCCGGCTCGCCGATTTCTTGAGCCCTCGGGAATCTCTGCCGTCGGGCCTGTATCTCCTGCTCAGCCTGGGCAGCTTCGCCCTCCTACTGGTGATCTGGTCCATACTCACCTATGGCGGCCTTGTGGATCCGCTGTTTCTGCCCTCCCCCGGACGGGTCTTCGAGTCCGGCCGCGACCTGTTCTTCGACCTCGGGTTCACCTACGACATCCTGAACAGCACCTACCGGGTGTTCGTGGGCTTCCTGGCGGCCGCCATCCTGGGGGTCCCCCTGGGGTTGCTCATGGGGACGTTCAAGGCCGCAGAGGCCGTGACAGAGCCCATCATCGGCTTCATCCGCTACATGCCCGCCTCCGCGTTCATCCCCCTTTTCATCCTCTGGCTGGGCATCGGCGACGTCGAAAAGATCGCCATCATCTTCGTGGGGAGCTTCTTCCAGCTGGTCCTCATGGTGGCGGTGGTGGCCAAGAACGTCCAGTCGGACATGCTGGAGACCGCCTACACCCTGGGCGCCGGGCGGTTTCAGGTCATCCGCAAGGTGCTTTTGCCGGCCAGCCTGCCGGGGATTCTGGACACCCTGCGGATCATCATCGGGTGGGCCTGGACCTACATCATCGTGGCCGAGCTGGTGGCCTCGGCCTCGGGCATCGGCTACATGATCATCAGCGCCCAGCGCATGCTCCGCACGGGCAGCATCATCTTCGGGATTTTGACCATCGGCGTGATGGGGCTGATCACGGACTATTTTTTCAAGTGGCCGTATCGCAGGCTGTTCCCCTGGGTGGAGTAGGCGGTGGACGAGCCGGTCAAGCTGCACATCCAGCAGGTGTCCAAGACATACCGCGCGGACGGGCACGAGACCCGGGCCATCGACGAGGTCAGCCTGGCCATCCGCAACAAGGAGTTCGCCACCATCCTGGGGCCCTCGGGGTGCGGCAAGTCCACCCTCCTCCGGATCGTGGCCGGCCTGGTCAGGCCCAGCCACGGCACCATTCGCCTGGACGGCCAGACGATCGAGAGGCCCGGCCGGGATCGCGGGATGGTGTTCCAGAGCTACACGCTGTTTCCCTGGCTCACGGTGCAGCAGAATATCCAGTTCGGGCTGGAACTCTCCGACGTGCCCCGGGCCGAGCAGGAGCGGATCGCCCTGGAGTTCGTCGAGAAGGTGGGGCTCAAGGGCTTCGAGCAGGCGTACCCCAAGCGGCTCTCCGGGGGGATGAAGCAGCGGGTGGCCATCGCCCGCGCCCTCGCCAACAACCCCGCCATCCTGCTGCTGGACGAGCCGTTCGGGGCGCTGGACGCCCAGACCCGCTCGCTCATGCAAGAGCTCCTCACCCAGGTGTGGGAGGAGCTGCACAAGACCATCCTCTTCGTGACGCACGACGTGGAGGAGGCGATCTTCCTGTCCGATCGCGTCTTCGTCATGACCGCCAGGCCCGGCCGGATCAAGGCCGAGATCGCGATCCCCCTTCCCCGCCCCCGCAACTACGAGCTAAAGACCACCGAGACCTTCCTGCGCATGAAGAACCAGGCCCTCGCCCTCATTCGCGAAGAAGCCATCAAGGCCATCCAGTGATCCCCGCCGGCCCCCTGAGGCTGGACTGCCGGCGGCGCCTCCTCCGCCGCCGCGGCCGAGCGGCATCCGCGCCCATCCGGCGATTTCAGTTGACGCGGTCCGGCATGATGGTACCATCCATTCGGCATCAGCGCCTCCCAGGCCTCCCCGGGCGCGGTGGGTGCTCGAGTGAATCCATGCGAGCGTCGGAGCCGCCGCGCGGGTGTGAAGCCCCGAAAACGGCTTGACGAGTTCCGGGAGAGTTGATCCCATGGACGCTCCCAGATCCGTCGTCTTCAGAATCGCAACCAAGCCCTCCGAATTCGAGCAGATCCACCGGCTGAACTACAAGACCTTCGTCCAAGAGATCCCCCAGCACACTCCCAATCCCGACGGACGGCTCGTGGACCCGTTCCACGATGAGAACACTTACTTCATCTGCCTGGACGGACCCCGCCTCGTCGGGATGATCGCCCTGCGGGGAAACCGCCCCTTCTCGCTGGACAGGAAGCTGGCCGACCTGGACAGCTATCTCCCTCCCGGCCGGTCCGTGTGCGAGATCCGCCTCCTGGCCGTGGAGCCAGCATACCGGAACGGGATCGTCTTTCGCGGACTGGTGGATCTTTTGGCGCGGCACGGCCGCCAGCTCGGCTACGACCTTGCCGTCATCTCCGGAACCGTCCACCAGCAGAAGCTGTATCGGCACCTCGGCTTCGTGCCCTTCGGACCCCTCGTGGGATCGGGGGAGGCTCGCTTCCAGCCCATGCAGCTGACGCTGGAGGCGTTCATGCAGCGCGCCGTGGCCTTCCGGGACTCCTCCCTGGACCGGCGGCCGCCCGACCGGGCGGCCAATTTCCTGCCCGGTCCCGTCAGCATCGCCCGTCCGGTGCGCCAGGCGCTCAACGCGCTGCCCGTTTCGCACCGCTCGGAGGAGTTCGCCCGCGACTTCCAGGAGACCCGCGCGGAGCTCAGCGCCCTGCTGGGCTGTCGCCGCGTGGAGATCCTGATGGGCTCCGGCACGGTCGCCAACGACGCCGTGGCGGCCCAGCTGTCCCTCCAGGCCAGCCGGGGAATCATCCTGGCCAACGGCGAGTTCGGCTACCGGCTGGCGGATCACGCCAATCGCTTCGGGCTTCGCTGCGACCTCGTGGAGGCCGGGTGGGGAGAGATCTTCGATCCCAGGCAGATCGAGTCGCTGCTGGCAAAAGGGGGGGCGGGGTGGCTGTGGGCGGTCCACTGCGAGACCTCCACGGGGATTCTCAACGACATCGCCCTGCTGCGGGAGGTCTGCAGGCGCCGCAGGGTCCACCTCTGCTTGGACTGCGTCAGCTCTATGGGAACGGTGCCGGTGGATTTGCGGGACATCTACCTCGCCTCGGGTGTGAGCGGCAAGGGTCTCGGAGCGTATCCGGGCCTGGCGCTGGTCTGCTACAACCACGCCATCGCCCCGTCCCCCCGGGCCCTGCCCAGGTACCTGGATCTCGGTCTGTACGCCGCCTGCGACGGGATCCCGTTCACCATCTCATCGAACCTGGTATCCGCCCTCCAGGCGGCCGTGCAGCGTGTTCGCTCTGCCCCGCCGTTCGAGGCATTGCGGCAGACGGCACTCTCGCTGCGCACCCGTCTCCGGGAGCTGGGCTTCTCCATCATTGGGCCGGACACCCACGCCTCGCCCGGGGTGGTCACGATCGCCCTGCCCCCCCATTTGCAGTCGGAGGAGATCGGCCGCGCCCTGCAGGACGCCGGATTCCTGCTGAGTTACCGCAGCAGCTACCTCCTCGCCCGCAACTGGATTCAGATCGGCCTCATGGGCGAGTTCCCCAACGATCGACTGGCCCCGCTGCTCGCGTGCCTGATGGAGCTTTGCCCCCTCTCCTCCGCCTCGCAGCCCCCGTCGCGCGCGCCCCGCCCCTCTCTGCCCGCCCCGGCCAATCCACGCCCTTGAAAGCCGGGCGCCGGCCCCTCAGGCGGGGCCTGCCTCCTCCGGCGGCTTGACCCGCCGAAAGCCGGCAAGCAGTCCCAGGTCGTAGACGATCTTCAGGCCGCCGGCCAGGAAGCCGTAGCCGAACATCCGGGCCATGCGGGCCGCGAACAGCAGACGGGCGTCCCGATCCAGGTCGCGCAGGGTGGGGGGAATGAGAAAGGGTCTGGAGAGCGGCGTCACCGTGTCACCGCGTCTAACAGGCTGCTGAAAAAGCCCCATCTGCGGAGACCCATCTTTCGGACGGGTGCCCCCCGTTCCCGCGGCGCTGCAGCGTACGGTCTAAGTACGCCTCCGACCCACCTGCGGTGGGTGCCCCGCGGATCACGTGGCGCCTTGCATCTGAGCCTTTTTGAGCAGCCTGACCCAACATGAGTTTTTCAGCATTCTGCTAAGCGCGCCCGCGGACCTCGCCCCGCAAGTTCGGAATCCCGGCAGGCGTGTCGATGGCCATACCTCCGGGGACTGTGGCGCGCTGCGAGATGTATGGATCCGACCGCCCGAACGGGACGGCGGCCCGGCCGGAGCCGGCCGGGCCGCCGCCGGTTCACCCTTTCAGCGGGATGCTGAAATACCCACTTTCCCCGGGCTGGTCAAAAAGGTCCAGATGCAACGCGGCGCGCGATGGGCGGGGCACCCGCCGCAGGCGGGTCAAGGCGTACTTCTGGTACGCCGCAGCGAGTGCCCGAGCGGGCGGGGTACCCGTCCGAAGGATGGGTCCCAGCAGGTGGGCCTTCTTCAGCAGCCTGCCAGCATCTTCCGCAGGACCGTCTGCAATATGCCCCCGTTCCGGTAGTAGGCGATATCCACCGGAGTGTCGAACCGCGCCGTGGCCGTGAAGGATCCCTTCGACCCGTCCGCACGCTCGACCTGGACCGTCACGTCCTGCCGTGGCGTGAGCGTTCCGCTGATGCCTGTGATGCTGAGCCGCTCCGTCCCCGCGAGCCCCAGGGACTCGGCGTTCTGACCCGCCTTGAACTGCAGCGGCAGGACGCCCATGCCGACCAGATTGCTGCGGTGGATGCGCTCGTAGCTCTCGGCAATGGCCGCCCGCACTCCCAGGAGCAGCGGACCCTTGGCGGCCCAGTCGCGGGAGGAGCCGCTCCCGTACTCCTTCCCGGCGATCACCACCAGCGGCGTGCCCTCGGCCCGGTAGCGCTCGGCGGCATCGAAGATGTCCATCCGCTCGCCGGACGGGACATGGATGGTCACGCCCCCCTCCACGCCCGGGACCATGAGGTTTTTCAGGCGAATGTTGGCGAACGTGCCGCGCGCCATGACCCGGTCGTTACCCCGCCGCGCCCCGTAGGAGTTGAAATCCTTCTTCGTCACCCCGCGGGAGATGAGAAAGCGCCCGGCCGGGCCGCTCTCGGCGATGTCGCCGGCCGGCGAGATATGGTCGGTGGTGACCGAGTCGCCGAGAACGACCAGGACCCGAGCCCCGCGGATGTCCTGCAGGGGCGGCGGCTCGAGGGTCAGGTGCTGGAAGAATGGCACCTCCTGGATGTAGGTGGAGTCCTCCTTCCACTGGTAGAGATCCCCCTCCACGCTGCGGATGGCGTTCCAGGTCGGGTTGCCGTCGAAGACGTTGCCGTAGGAGGTCGCGAACATCTCGGGGCTGATGGTGGACACGAGCTCGGCCACCTCCTTCTGGCTGGGCCAGATCTCGGAGAGGAAGACGGGCTTGCCCTGGCGGTCCGTGCCGACGGGCTCTGTGGTCAGGTCCACGTCCGCGCGCCCGGCCAGCGCATAGGCCACCACCAGCGGCGGCGAGGCCAGGTAATTGGCCTTGACGTGCGGGCTGATCCGTCCTTCGAAATTCCGGTTGCCCGACAGCACGGCCGAGACGACCAGCTTGCCTTCATCCACCGCCTTGACCACCGGCCCGGGCAGGGGGCCGCTGTTCCCGATGCAGGTGGTGCATCCATATCCCACCAGCGTGAATCCCAGCGTCTGCAGATCGCCGATCAGCCCCGTCTTTCGGAGATACTCCGTCACCACCTTGGAGCCCGGGGCTAGACTGGTCTTCACGTAGGGCGCGACGGTGAGGCCCCGTGCCACCGCCTTGCGGGCCAGGAGGCCGGCCCCCAGCATGACCGACGGGTTGGAGGTGTTGGTGCAGCTGGTAATGGCCGCGATCACCACTGCCCCGTGCCCGATCTCGGCTGCCCGACCATCCAGGCCGACCGCGACCTTGCGGGACACGTCTTCCGGCGAGAGGCCGAAGCCCCGCTCTTTGGTGGGGGCGGTGAGCGCCTGGCGGAAGGCCGTCTTCATCTGGCCGAGGGGCACCCGGTCATGGGGACGCTTGGGCCCCGCCAGGCTCGGCTCGACCGTCCCGAGGTCCAGCTCCAGGGTGTCGCTGAAGATCGGATCGGGGGTGGCATCGGTGCGGAAGAGTCCCTGCTCCTTGCAGTACCGCTCCACCAGCTCCGCCTCGGCTGCGCGCCCCGTCCGGCGGAGATAGCCGAGGGCCTCCTCGTCCACCGGGAAGTAGCCGACGGTGGCCCCATACTCCGGCGCCATGTTGGCGATGGTGGCCCGGTCGGGAAGGCTCATCTGGCTGAGACCGGCGCCAAAATACTCCACGAACTTCTCCACCACGCCTTTCTTCCGGAGCATCTGGGTCACGGTCAGCACCAGGTCCGTGGCCGTGACGCCTTCCCTGAGGCGCCCCACCAGCTTGAAGCCGACGACCTGGGGCGGCACCATGTAGAGCGGCTGGCCGAGCATGGCCGCTTCGGCCTCGATGCCCCCGACCCCCCAGCCGAGGACCCCCAGGCCGTTGATCATGGTGGTATGGGAGTCCGTCCCCACCACGCTGTCCGGGAAGGCCACGGCGGCTCCCTCCGCCCGGCGCAGCAGGACACCCTTGGCCAGGAACTCCAGGTTCACCTGGTGGCAGATCCCCGTGGCCGGCGGGACCACGCGGAAGTTGGCGAAGGCCTTCTGCCCCCAGCGCAGAAACTCGTACCGCTCGCGGTTGCGCTCGAACTCGATCTCGGCGTTCCGCCTCAGGGCATCCGGCCCCTTGAAGACGTCCACTTGAACCGAGTGGTCCACCACCAGGTCCACGGGGACGAGGGGATTGATCCTTTTCGGGTCGCCGCCCAGGCGCTTCACCGCCGAGCGCATGGCGGCCAGATCCACCACGGCGGGAACGCCCGTGAAGTCCTGCAGGAGCACCCGGGCAGGCATGAAGGGAAACTCTCGGTCGCCGGGGGCGGAGGCCCGCCAGCCGGCCAGATGCCGGACGTCCTCCTCGGTCACCAGCTCGCCGTCCACCGACCGCAGCACCGCCTCCAGCAGCACTTTGATCGAGAACGGCAGCCGGCCCAGCCCCGGGGCCAGGCCGGCCTTCTCCAGTGCGCCCAATCGAAAGATCGTGACCGGACCCCGCCCGGTCTCCAGGATCCCGCGAGCGCCGAACCTGTCGGTTGTCATGGCTTCCCCCGCCTCCTCTGTGCGCCCTGTCCCGGACGCGACTTCACGATGGATGTGTCGCCGGCGCCCCGGTCCACTCCGGTCCACGGCGGCCCCGAGATCATAATCCAGCAGGCGTCATCGAACAAGCCGGCGCGCGGCGCCTCCCGCGTCATCCCCCGCCGTGACGGCCGTCCCTTCCGCGGAGAGAAACCGCGCCACGCGGGCTTCCACCTCAGGGTGGTCCACGTACCCGTTGTGGCGAGAGCAGACCGTCAGTGTGCTCAGCCCCGGCGAGGCCGGCAGGTCCAGGGCGCTGGCAGACGTCACGATCCCGTCGCCCGGAGCCACGGCGCGCGCATAGAATGGATCGCCTGCCTGGTTGCGGGCGGGGAACTTCAGCCCCCCATCCGTCACGACCGCGCCCACCGGGGTCGGCCAGCAGTCGCTCCCCACCAGGAGACGCGGAACGGCCTCCTCCGCCGCATCCGGGCCGGCAAGGGCCTGCTGGAGCTTCCCAGCCCGCTCCAGCATGGCCGACGCAAAGCGGACCTGGTCGGGTCCGTCATCCTCCCCGGGGAGCCAGCCCCGATCGATCCAGGTCCGAAGCTGGAACAGCGGCACGCGCGCGGCCCGGCCATCCGTCACCAGGACGGAGACCTGCCCGTCCGGTCCGGCGAACGGCAGCAGCTCCCACGCCATCGGCATGGAGAAGACCGCTCGCCGCAGGCCCAGCTCGAAGATGCCGAACAGCCGGAAATCCTCGGTCAGCGCCTGGAGGGCTAGAGCGGATCCGCGATTGGGCGCCCCCAGGGTAACCAATCCCGCCACCGATCGGGCACCCGGCTGATTGAGGGAGGCGGCCGGCGCCCCCTGAGCCAGCGGACAGCTCCGCCCGTCCAGCACATCCTCTCCGCCGTAGCGCAGGTAGTATCGGGCCACCAGCCCTCCCAGGCTGTGACCGACCACCAGCACGCGGGGCGCCCCGGCCGTCTCGCGGATGCGGGCGATCTCCTCCGCGACCACACAGGCGCTCGCCGCCAGGTCGCGCCGCCAGTCGTAGTACAGCACGAACAGCGAGGCCGGGCGGGCCCGGTCGTGACGCTCTGCCTCGGGGTTTTCCGGATAGTCCTTGTCCCGGGGATTGTCCGGATTGCCGCGAACGTATCCCTGGTCGCGGATGAGCCGGTTGATGAGGGGCTGAAGTCCGCGGACGTTGGTCCCGCGCAGCGCGGCATTCAGACGCGGGGGGATGCCCAGCGGGTCCGCCCCACCCGCGGGAAATCGCGGATCACCGAGATGCGCCAGCGCCTCGCCGTCCGTCCGGAGCGCGAGCGCCGAGAAGGATGCGAACGAGCCGCCGCGCAGGACATGGCCGACCTCGCGATTCACGCCGGGCAGCAGGACGATCGGCGCTCGTTTCAGGCCCGGCGGCCATTGCGCCTCCCGTTCCGGCCCCTGGCCCGGCCGATGGCCGCAGCCGCAGAAGAGCGCCACGAGGCCGAGGACGGCCAGGAATCCTCCCGCGCGTGCCCCCTGCCGGAAGCGGCACCCAGCCTCCCGTTCAGTCCCTCCCCGCATATCGGTCCCGCCCCGGTCATGCTTTGGAGATGTCATCCCTCGCTTGCTGAAGTATAGTCTCCCAACAGGACCGCTTCTAGCGGCTTCTTCGGGGCTGCGCGCCCAAAGGAGGGGAATCATGAAGCTGAACGAACCGCTGCTCGCCGAGCTTTCCCGCGAGGCCGCCACCGCCCGCCGGATGCTGGAGCGCCTTCCCCAGACCCAGTTCGCCTGGAGGCCCCACGAGCGGTCGATGACGCTGGGCCGCCTGACCACCCACATCGCCGAGATTCCAGGGTGGGTCGGAAGCTGCCTGGACAAGGAGGGCTTTGACTTCAGCGGAGACCACGCGCCGCGCACGATACAGACCGGGGCCGAGCTTTTGGCCTTCTTTGACCAGAACGTGGCGACCGCAACCCAGGTGGTGAAGGGCCTGAGCAACGAGCGGCTGCTGGGCAACTGGCGGCTGACCAGGCAGGGGCAGCTCATCGTCGAGATGCCGCGCATCGGGGTGGTGCGCGCCCTGCTCTTGAATCACTTCATCCATCACCGGGGCCAGCTCTCCGTATACATGCGGCTGCTAAACGTGCCGGTGCCGTCCATCTACGGCCCCAGCGCCGACGAGCCGATGTGAAGGGCGCAGCCAGACCGCCCGCGCAGGGGAGCCTTAGCAGGCTGCTGAAAAGGCCCATCTGCGGCGTTGGCGCGCTCGCGTGGCGCTGCGACGTACGAGCCGAGTACGTCTCGCACCGCCCATCGCGCGCCGCCTTGCATCCGGACCTTTTTGAGCAGCCTGGGCGAAAACGGGTAGTTCAGCAGCCTGCTACGCCGCCGCGACCGCGACCAGCCGCCGCGCCAACCGGTCGTAGGGCGCTCCGTCCAGGCTTCCGTAGAGCGTGACGCGCACGAAGCCGGCTGCCCGCAGCGCCGCCCGGAGCTCTGCGCCCGAATAGAGGCGCAGCCCGAACGTGTAGACGGTGGACCGGCCGCCGCGGGTCAGGGTCCACCGGTTCTCAACCCAGCTCCCCCCGGCACAGACCGTTCGCTCTTCGAGCAGGGTGGCCGAGCCGTCCGGGAGCCGATGCTGCTCTCGCGGGCGGAAGTCGCGGCGGAACAGCTCCTTCCCCAGCATCTCCATCAGCAGCAGTCCCCCCGGCTTCAGGCAGGCGCGCAGGTTGCGGAGCACCTGGAGGTCCTCCTCGGAATCCTCGAAGTACCCGAACGAGGTGAAGAGGTTCAGGGCCAGGTCGAACGCGGCCGGCCGCATGAAGCGACGCATGTCCTCCAGGACGAATTCGACCCGGAGTCCTAGGGCGGCGGCACGGGCTCGGGCGGCCTCCAGGTAGCGTGCCGTCCGGTCCACTCCGGTGACCCGGAAGCCGCGGCGGGCCATCTCCAGCGCGTGCCTGCCCTGCCCGCAGCACAGATCGAGCACGGAGGCGCCGGGCGACGGGGCGAGCAGGCGGAGGAACTGCTCTACCTCGTTCACCGTGACCTCAGGCGGACGGTGGCACGCGAAGAGAAACGGCTCCACGGCCTCCCACAAGCCCTCATCCTCGTACCAGCGTCTTGCCACGTCTCGACCTCCCCGTCCCGATGGATAGGTCTTTACGCCCCCCCCACCCAGAGTGTATTTTAGCTCGCTATACGCAGGGTGATCATCCGTCATCCGCCGCGGTCCCCGGAGGGTGTATGATTGGGATTGCCTTCTCGAATCGCCGCAGTGTGCTCCTACGTTGTCAGGATGCTGAAGAACTCACTTTGCGCCAGGCCGCTCAAAAAGGTCCAGATGTCCCTCGACTTCGCTCGGGACCGTGAGCCTGTCGAACGGCAAGCCGGCGTCACCCACCCTTCGGGATGGGTACCCGGGGCGGGGCACCCGCCACAGGCGGGTCAAGGCGTACTTCCGGTACGCCGCAGCGAGTGCCCGAGCGCACGGGGCACCCATCCGAAGGATGGGTCTCGGCAGATGGGCCTTTTTCAGCAGCCTGCCAATCCTTGCCGCCGGGATCCGGCCACAGACCCGGAGCCCGGCGCCTTCGAGCCGAGGCATAACATGGGAAGCGAAGTGTTGTTCGCGCTCGACGAGATCAGGACTGTCGCCGTGATCGGGGCCGGGGTGATGGGGAGCGGGATCGCCCAGACCTTCGCCCAGGCCGGTTATAGCGTCCGTCTGGCGGCCCGGCGCCCGGAGACGCTCGAGGCCTCCCTCCGGCGGATCGGCCGGAACCAGGAGGCCATGATTCAGGCCGGGCTGCTGGGCGAAGCGCTCGCCAGGGAGGCGCTGGCCCGCATCCATCCCACCGCCGACCTGGCGGAGGCGGTGCGGGACTGCCAGTTCGTGAGCGAGAGCGTGCCCGAAGATCCGGCCGTGAAGCGGGAAGTGTTCGCCGCCCTGGATCGGCTAGCCCCCCGCGGGGCCGTCCTCAGCACGGATACGTCCGGCCTGCCCATCAGCACCATCGCATCCGCCACCGCGCGCCCCCAGGCGGTGGTGGGATTTCACTGGATGAACCCGCCCCACCTGATGCCGCCGATCGAGGTAATCCGCGGCGAACGCACGTCCGAGACGGCCATGCGCCTCGCCTGCGATCTGGCCCGCCGCCTCGGCCGGGTCCCCATCCGGGTCGAGAAGGACGTGCCCGGGTTCCTCTGGAACCGGTTGCAGCTGGCGTTAATTCGGGAGGCTCTGCACGTGGTGGAGCAGGGCATCGCCGCCCCGGAGGCCGTGGATCAGGCTGTCACGGTCGGCCTGGGCCTGCGCTGGGCCGCCGTGGGCCCCTTACGCCTCATGGACCTGGGCGGCCTCACTACCTTTCACGCCATCGCGGAGTACCTGTACCCAGACCTCTCGGCGGCGCAGACGCCCCAGCGCCTCCTGGCAGAGAAGGTGGCGTCGGGCGAGACCGGCCTGCGGGCCGGCCGCGGCCTGTACGACTACCCGCCCGGAAGCGGCGATGCCACCCTCCAGGCGCGGGACGCGAGACTCTTCGGCCTCCTGAGGCTCCTCCAGCCCCCGGCCGCTCGCTAGACGCGCCCCCAGCCTCCCTCCCTCTGGGTCGAGCAGGCCGCAGAGGCGTCGAGGCGCCAGGGCGCGGAGGCGAGCCTTGATCTTTGCCTCTCTGCCTTGCCGCCCCTCCACCCTTGTTGCTCGGGGCAGCGAGCCGGCTGGATGCGACCACGGCTACGAGGTGTGAGAGGTCGTCCGGCGCGGATTCTCTGTGACCTTTGGATTGACCAGATCGCGGGTCGGCGGCCACTCGCCGACGAGCGCATTGGCGATATTGCGTGCCGTGCGGCGCCGCACGGCGACCTGGCTGGAGTCGGATACGCCCGCCGTATGGGGCGTCAGGAGGACGTTGTCCATGGTCAGGAGCGGACTGTCGGGCTCTAGCGGCTCCCGCTCGAACACATCCAGCCCCGCGCCGGCAATCCGGCGTGCCTGCAAGGCGGCGACAAGGGCGGCCTGGTCGACGACCGGCCCGCGCGCCGTATTGATGAGGGAGGCCGTGGGCTTCATCAGCCCCAGCTCGCGCTCGCCGATCAGACGGAACGTTCCCTTCGTCAGCGGGGCGTGCACGGAGACGATGTCGGACTGCGCGAGCAGTTCGTCCAAGCCGACCATCCTCACCGCATAGGGATCGGCCGTCTGTTGGTCGACGAACGGATCGCAGGCGAGCAGTGTGAAGCCGAAGGGCCGGGCGCGGATTGCCACCTCACGGCCGATCTCGCCGAGCGCCACGAGGCCGAGGGTCATCTCGTACGTCGCCGGCATCGGGGATGAGAGCCCGCGCTCGTAGATCCCCCGGCGAAGGATACTGTTCAACATCGGCGCCTTGCGGGCCAGCGCCAGCGCCATCATCAGAGTATGGTCCGCAACCTCGCGGGCGCAGAAGCCCGGCGCGCTGAAGACGGCAATCCCGCGCGCGGTGGCGGCCTCGACGTCGACGATGTCGTAGCCGATGCCCGGCCGGCCGATGACCCGCAGCCGCGGCATCCGGTCCATGGCCTCGGCGGCCACCGGGGCCGACGTGACCATGACGGCGTCGGCGTCATGCGCCATGCGCTCGATGACGTCCACCGTGTGCTTCGCCCGGGGCACGTAGGCGATGCTCACCCGACTCAGCTGCTCGACCGAGAGGCCGAGACCTGCGAGAACGGCATCCGGTTCTTTCGATGCGCCAAGCCGGGCCCAGCCGACCAGGGCCTCCCCGTCGATCCTGGAGAGCTCTTCCTGCTCGATGCTGGGAAGAAACCACGCCGGCCGGTCGAGCAGAACGACCTTGTATTTTCCCACTCGATTCCTCCTTCCCGTGTTGGATAACCCTGCGGTGGGAGCCCTCGTCACCACCCCATGGCGTAGCCGTCCCGCCGCGGATCGGCCCCGCCCGCCAGGGCGCCGCTCTCGGGGTCGCGCCACACCCCCTGCCCGCCGCCGACCACCCAGGACCACTCCGGCAGCTCGCGGATCACATGGCCTCGCGCCGCCAGCGCGGCCCGGACCTCGGCCGGGATCCGGCTCTCCACATCCACCGCGCGATCCGCGTACACCCGCACCCGCGGCGCCTCGATGGCCTCCTGGATATTCATCCCGTGCTCCAGGACGTTCAGCAGCATCTGCGTGGTGGTCTGGGGAATCCCGTAGCTGCCCGGCGTTCCGATGGCCAGCAGCAACACCCCCTTGCGGAACACCTGGACCGGCGCCATCCGGGTCTCCACGGGGCGATGGGGCAGCAGGGCGTTGGGGCTCTTCGGGTCCAGGTCGTTCCACATGAGCAGATTGTTCAGCAGGATCCCGGTGTCCCCGGCGATGAAGCCCGAGCCCAGCGGGCTGCCGAGGGTCTGGGTGATGGAGGCCGCATTCCCCTCCCCGTCCACGACGCTCAGGTGCGTGGTGTGCTCCCGCTGGTAGCCGTACGGGTCGCCGGGCGACACCGCCCCGGCCGGAACGTCGGCGCTGTACCGCTCGCCCCCGGAGACCGCGGCACGCCCGGGATCGATGCGGGCGCGCTGCGCCCGGGCGTAGTCCTTGCTCAGCAGGCCGGCCACCGGACAGTCGGGCCGCGTCTGGAAGGCGATGCGGTCGGCCATGGCCAGCTTCACCGCCTCGATGACGGCGTGCAGGCTGTCGGCGCTGTTATGGCCGAGCGCCGGGAAGTCATAGCCCTCCAGGATGTTGAGGGTTTCGAGCACTTGCACCCCGGCGGCCGGCGGCGGCACGCTGGCCACCTCGTCGCCCCGGAACGTCGAGACGATCGGCGCAATCCATTCGGCCCGAAACGCGCCCAGATCCTCCATGCACAGCCACCCTCCCGCCGCCTGGTCCGCCTCGCACAGCCGCCTTCCCAATTCTCCCCGGTAGAGGAGGTCGGGGCCCTCGGCCGCCAGTCGCCGGAGGGTGGTGGCCAGCGCGGGATGCCCGAGCAGGGCTCCCGGGCGCGGCACTTCCCCCGCCGGGCAGAAGAGCCTCGCCGCGTCCGGCGCAAGCCGCGCGCGATGCTCGCCCAGGAACGCCGCCCCCCGGTGGGTGAGGGGAAAGCCCTCCTCGGCCAACCGGATGGCCGGACCGAAGACTGTCCCCGGCGGCAGGGTTCCGTGCGCCCGCAGCATCTCCCACCACCCGGCGAAGTTTCCCGGCACCAGGCACGACTTCGGCCCTTTCGCCAGCTCCTCCGCGGTGCACTGCTCGTAGTGGGCCGCCGATGGGGTGCGGCCCATGAAGTTGAGCACCTTCCGCTCGCCGGAGCGGCCCAGGTGAAGAAGGAGCAGCCCGTCGCCCCCGATTCCGGACATGAACGGCTCGACCACGTTGAGGGCGGCCGCGGCGGCGGCCGCCGCATCCACAGCGTTCCCGCCCCGCCACAGCATCTCCATGCCGGCGGCGCTGGCCAGGGGATGGGCGGTGGCGATCACGCCGTGCCTGCCCATGACGGCGGGTCGGTGGGCTCGATGTCCGGGAGTCATGGTGTGCCTCCAAAGCAGTACAGGGGTGAGGGGAATATGCAGGATTTGCGGTGGTATCGAATCCGCCTGTCTGGAAGTTCTGCCGGGCGGGTTGGCTGGGGGACCAGGATTCGAACCTGGATAAGCAGATCCAAAGTCTGCTGTCCTGCCGTTGGACGATCCCCCAAGAGAGTTGGATGGGCCGGAACGGCGCCCATTCTAGCCTTCCCGGGCACCGCGCGCAAGCCGGAGGGCGCGGAAGCCGCGGTCTTGATGAAGAGGCGTGCCCCGGCGGCGGACCATCGCCGGGGCCATGGGGGATGGCAGGATCGGGGACGGCTCAGTCGCCCGCTTCCTCGACCAGCTTCGAGAGCAGGAGGCGCTCCACCGGCTTGCCGCCGACGACATGCTGGTCCATGATCTCCTCGACGTCCTGGACGCCCACCTTTCCGTACCAGATGCCCTCGGGATAGATCACCACGGAGGGTCCAGTGGCACAGGGACCCAGGCAGGTCGTGCCGCTCACGGCGACCCGATCCCAGAGCTGGCGCTTCTCGGTCTCTTCCTGGAACTTCTGGAAGACCGCCCGGGACTGCTTCGAGGAACAGTCCCCCTTGGGGTGTCCAGCCGGGCGCTGGTTCACGCAGATGAAGATATGGTGGGTGTACTTGAACACGGGGCCGCCTCCTCGTTCGAAGTGGAAGGGTGTGTCTCGATCGCCCCTTTTCTATACCCGACCTACCCCCGAATTTCCAGCCCTCATTTGCCGGGGCTCCCGGTGAGCCCCAGCTTGTCCTCCAACTCCACGATCTTGGTCTTCACGGCCCCGACGTTGGGGGCCTGGGGGGCGAGGCGGACGTAGGTCCGGAGGGCCTGGAGGGCGTTGGCGGTCGCCCCGGTGAAGTCGTAGACGAGGCCGAGGTTGTAGTAGGCGTCCGTGAGCCAGGGGGCCGCGGCGAGGGCCGCCTCGAACTCGGTGACGGCCTCGGGGTAGCGCTTCTGCTCCACCCGGACGATCCCGAGGCGGTAGTGGTGGTCGGCGGCGTCGGAGACGGGGAGCTTCGCCCGCTGGGCGAGGGCGACCAGGCGGCTCACGGCCTCCTGCCGGTCGGCGGGGGCGAGGAAGCCGCGGGCCGCCTCCTGGTACGCCTGGACGGCCGCCGCCGGCTGGCCCGCCTGCTCCACGAGGAGGGCGGCGTTGTAGCTCGCCTTGGGGACGAGGCCGGGGGCCTCTTCCCGGGCGGCCCGGAACTTCGCGAGGGCCTCGGGGAGCCGCTGGGCCCGGGCCAGGGCCACCCCCTCCCGGTTGAGGGCCTGGGCCTGGCAGAGCTTCGGGTCGGGGGTGAGGCCGGTCCCCGCCAGGGCCGCTTGGAGGGCGGGGTCGTCGGGGTGGGCCTTCGCGACCGGCGCCCCCAGCTCCTTGGCCCCCTCGGGGTCGCAGAGCCGGTGGAGGAGGCGCACCGCGGCGGCGACCGGGGCCGGGGCCGTGGGGGCCGCCGCGAGGGCTTGGCGGAGGGCGGCCTGGGCGGCGGCGTAGTCGCCTTTCGCCTCGGCGGTCTCGGCGGCGGCAACCTGGGCCTGGGCACGGATGGCGGTGATCGCCGGCGAGGGCGGGGCGCCCGTCATGGCATACTTTCTCACCTGAGGAGAGGCGGCAATCGCTTCCACGGCCCTCTGCGAAGCCTCGGCCACCACCTCGGCAGCCGCCTTGCCCAGAAGATCTATCCCGCTGGCCATCGGGGACCCATCGGTTTCCGTCTTAAACGAATTGACCGTGGTATCCCACACCGGCGAACCCTTGGGATCCAGCAAGGTGATCGTAAACGATCCGAGCAGATCTATCCGGCAGCCAAGGATCCCGCAGTACGGCATGGTGGGGACAAGGTCCTTGGGGCGGACCGACAGGATGGCGTTGGCCTCTGGAGGGTACTGGGTCCCATGCACCACCGTCGCCTTGTCGAAGGCGGGTAGAAGGATGTCCTGCGCAGCCACCTTCAATAGGCTGCCGATGGGGATGACGCCTATCATGCCCGGTTGCACTTCTGCCGAGACTGTCTGGGCCTCCTCGGGCACCGAGATGGCGACATCCAACGGTACCTTCTCCGCCACTTGCGTCGGAGGCAGGCCCAGCTTGATGAAGGGCACCTGGTACTGGACATCGCAGCCGACGATCACGAACATGAGCAGGCCGAGGGCCGCGAGGCGTGCTTTCATGATGCCTCCTGCCACAAGAGCGTGGCTATTCCTTGAAAGGTGCTGGGGCGGGCGCCTCCCTGCCTTTCGTCCCGCCACCCCCCCGGACGAGCTTCTCGAGCCCCCGGATCTTCACCAGGATGCCACGTCCGGGATCCAGCACGTAGAGGGCATCCCCACTATGCCGGAGGACACCGGCCAGCCCTCGCAGGATCGAGACCGCCACCCCGGCCCGCATGGCATACACGGCATCGTCCGCAGCGTAGCACAGCATGCCCGAGACGGGATCGGCGGCCAACGAGCGGATCTCCTTATGGCCGGCGGCGATGAAGAGGACCGCCGGCGGCTGGCCGGCGGCGGCGGTATAGATCGTGTTCCCCACGGCAAAGAAGAGCCGCTCGCCGATGGTCGCCAGGGCCGAGATCTTTCCGTTTGGAATCTGGGCCAGCAAGCCGGCTTTCCCGTTTTCCAGCAGGTAGATCAGCGAGCCGTTGGTCCCGGCGCCGTACAGGTAGATGCGCTGCTTGTATCCCGCCACGACGGAGAGGCCGGTCTGGGGGAGCTGGATGCGGTCCACAACCCGTCCCCGCTCGTACCAGCCGAGCCGCTGACCCCGCACCGTGATCAACAGGCCATGGTCCGACGTGAACGAGCTGACCCGGAGGGGGCTCGTCGCCGGGAGCAGCTTCCGCGCGGTGAGGTCGAACAGGTCGCCGGCCGCTGTCAGGGCGACGATGTGGCCGTCGGGCAGGACTTCGAACTGGCGGGCCAGGGTGACGCCGAGTTCTTGGGAGACGGACGGGGTAAGGAGGGGGATGGCGGTCGCCTGTCCCCACACCCACACGCCGCCGGGAGGGGCCCCCGCCGCCGAGCGCGCGCACCATACCAGGACCAAGACAAGAGCAGCCGTGCTGACGCGCCGAGCCATGGTCACTCGCTCCGGTAGGGCTTCCGGAGCCAGTGGTCGATCACCTCACCCGAGGCGCGCGCCCCTTCCTTCTCCCACTCCGGGCCGCGCAGGAGATCCGGCAGCTTGTCTTTCAGGACGTCCGCCGCCGTTTCCTTGGCCTTGTCCAGGAAGGCGGACCCCGCCTCGTCCCCGGCCCCCCGCCAATCCCCGCTCAAGATGAGGCGCGACATCTTGTACTCCGACAGGAGGCTGTCCTTCACGCTCTCCCCGATGTTGTCGCTTTCTTCCAGCGCCTCCTCCCACCGCCCGGCGAAGGCATCCGACATCACCTGGAAGGTCTGGTTGAGGACCGTCTCCGCCACCTGGCGGTAGATGCCGCGCCCTTCCTTCGCGATCTCGCGCTGCATGCCGGGGAGCGCGGCCTGCGCCCACACCGTCGAGCCGAAGCTGGCGATCTCGATCTGATCCGCCTCGGCCGTGGGATAGCCCGTCGTGCCGCCGAAGCGCTGATCCACAGCCCATACCATCCGGTCCCCCATCTCGTGGGTTTCGGACGCCACCGATCCGACGTTGGGAACGGTCATGGCAGGGGGCGTTGCGGTCCCCGGGTCCGGCGGGGGAATCGTCCTGATCGTGACGGCCGGTGCCCCCGGCGGGAAGGCGCAGAGCTGGCCCATGCACTGGATGGGCTGCTCCTGCGCGGGCGGCTGCCCCAGGGACTGGTTGCCGATGGGGATCGGCTGCGACCCGGCCGCTGGCGGGGACGCATCGGCGGCCGGCGGGGAGTACCACGGGTCGTCCACATTCATCCAGGTGTCATCGGGAGAGGTCAGGGCGTTCCCATCGAAGGGGGCGCCAGCCTCGGCCCGCATGGGTTCCATGACCGTCAGGTCCTGCGTCCCGCCGATGATCTGGCTGGCCGGGCGATCCTTGAGCTGGGACAAGAGCTTGTCCTCGCGCTCCTGCTGGATCCTCTGCTGTTCCTGGATCGCCTTCTGGAACGCCTGGATGCGCGCGGCCTCTGCCTGCGCCTGGGCACTCTGCGCGGCCTGCTCTCCTGCTGCCGGTGCATCCGGGCCCGATGTGAGGGCATCGATCAACATCGAGCCCACAATCGTTCCCATCATCCCGCCGAACATGCCCCCGCCCGAAGCCATGCCTCCACCCATGGTCGGCGTGGGTGGGTGCAGGGCGTTGATGCAGCCAGCCCCCATGCCCGCTGCGCCGCAGAGCTGGTTCAGCGCCATGCCGGCGTGCGCGGCCTTTGGAGTGGCGACAAGAAGAAGAGGAAGCAACAGGAAGATATGGAAGATGGCTCGGGGGGCCGACCGCCGTTCGTCCGGGACATCCAGACTTCCGTCCATAACCAAGGCCTCCTTCGTCGGCAGAGGACACTTCGGAACATCCGGAATCATTCCCGCGGCCGGGCGGAAAGATAGTGGCCGGATCTTGTGCTGTCAAGAAAACTGCCGGCTGGATGGCCCGGTTGTCGATTCAAGCGACACCGCAACGGGTTCGGTGAGAAAGGATCAATCAAGGCCGGCAAGCGCCAGGTCGGCGCCACGAACAGAAGGACGCGGAGTCCCGTGGAAGGACCGCCGTCCGAAATCAGGACTGGCGCTCGCGGCAACGGAAATAATAGCCCTCGGGGGCGGAGAACATATTGCACAACGTTCGGGGACGGGACACTAGCGGGGGGGTGCCTGCCGGAGACGGGAGACCTCTTCCGCCAGGCGGGCGCACACGTAGTCCACCTCTTCCTCAGTGTTCCCTCGTCCCAGGCCGAAGCGGAGGCTCCCCAGGGCCATATCCCCGCGCACCCCCATCGCCCGCAGGACGTGGCTGGGCTCGAATGAGCCGGAGCTGCAGGCCGAGCCGGCGGAGACCGCCACCTCCTTCAGGGCCATCAGCAGGGCCCCGCCGTCCACCGACCCGAAGCTCACGTGGAGATTCCCCGGGAGGCGCTCGCTGGGATGCCCGTTCATCTGGATGTGATCCAGGCGGGCGGCCAGGCCGGCCCACAGCCGATCGCGGAGCGCGGCGAGCCGCGCGGCTTCCGGTGCCATGATCTGCTCCGCCAGCTCGCAGGCCTTGCCCAGGCCGACGATGCCCGGCACGTTCAGGGTCCCGCTCCGCCGGCCGCGCTCGTGGCCGCCCCCGTCCATCTGGGGGACCAGCTTCACCTGCGGCTTGCCCATCCGGACATACAGGGCGCCCACGCCCTTCGGACCGTACAGCTTGTGGGCGGTGATCGACATCAGGTCCAGTCCGAGAGCGTCCGCCCGCGCCGGAATCTTCCCGACGGCCTGCACCGCGTCACTGTGAAACAGCACGCCGTGCGCCTTGCAGATCTTCCCGATCTCCGCCAGAGGCTGGACCGTTCCCACCTCGTTGTTCGCCAGCATGATGGAGACCAGGATCGTCTGCGGAGTGATGGCCCCGGCCACGTCCGCCGGATCCACCCGGCCGTATCGGTCCACCGGCAGGTAGGTGAGCCGAAAACCTTCCTTCTCCAGCCGCTTGCAGGGGTCCAGGACGGCGTGGTGCTCGACCTGCGAGGTGATGAGGTGGGCGCCCTTGTCGCGGTAGGCGTAGGCCACCCCCTTCAGCGCCAGGTTGTCGGCCTCGGTGGCCCCGGAGGTGAACACGATCTCCATGGGCTTGCAGCCGATCAGACGAGCCATCTGGCCCCGGGCGGCCTCGACAGCCATTTCGGCCTCGCGGCCGAAGGCGTGGGTGCGCGAGGCGGCGTTGCCGAAGGTGTCCAGGAAGTAGGGCCGCATGGCCTCGAATACCTCCGGGGCCACCGGCGTCGTTGCGTGATGATCCATGTAGATCGGCAGCTTCAATGCCATGAGGGATGCCTCCCAGCGCGAGTGTTTTGCGGCGACTCGTCGGCTCTCCGTGGAGGGATTCTACCCGACCTACGCGCAATGTCCAAGAGGCACCGGGCGCCTTCAGCCGGGCAGGGCGCACGCAATGCAATGTCCGCCCCCTCCTGGTCGGTTCCGGGGGTGACGGCCCATGAATTTGAATTCAGCGGGCTATGCCTGATTCGGCCTGCATATGGCGTGTGCCCGGATCCGTTGGCGCCGGTGGGGAAATGAGCACCTACTCCCGTAGAAAGGAAACGCCCAGGAGGCCGGCCACCTTCCATCTCGTTCTCCGTGGTTCCCGTCGAGTGCACCTTCGGGAAATGTCAAGGAGCCTGCAGAGGCAAAGACCCGTTTATTGTCAAGCAGTTATCCATTTGCGCCCCGCCCCCTGCAGTTCCTTCCTGCCCCCCTGGCCGCACACCGATCCGCAGGAGGGCCTCAGGGTCCTCGCCCGGGATCGGACCGACGAGACCCCTTCCGTGAAACGAGGGGGCGAGGGAGCCCGTACTATGTGAAAGAGCCCGGAAAATGGTTGGGTACCAAGGAGAGTAGCCTTTTTCTCTCACAAAAGGAGCACGGTATGACAACAGGCAAGGGATTCAGGCATCGGGGTTGGGTGCTGGGAGGAGCGCTCCTGATCGGCTTGACGATGGGCGGCGCGGGCGCCGCCCTGGCCCAGCAGGCGCCCGGGCCCGGTCAGCCCCCCCACAAGGAATGGCATCCCGGCCCGCGGGATCGCGCCGCCGACGGACAGATGTTCTTCCACCGCATCCAGAAAAAGCTGGGGCTCAACGATCAGCAGGCGACCGAGATCCAGGCGCTGCTTCAAAACCAGCGCACTGCGGCCCAGGCGGACTTCCAGGCCCTGCGAGCGGCCCGGAAGCAGGTGCGCGATCTCTTGGCCGACCCGAAGTCCGATCCGGCCGCCATCCAAGCCGCGGCTGGCCAGTTGAAGTCGCAGATAGACAAGCTGGTCGATCAACGCCTCCAGACCCAACTGGCTCTTCGCGCCAAGCTGACTCCCGAGCAGTGGCAGCAATGGACCAGGATGCAAAAGAAATTCATGTCGCACCGCTGGAGCCATCGCGGGCACGGGCATCGGTGGGCCCATCGCCGCGGACACCGGTGGAGTCGCCACCATGGGCATCACGGGCACCGCTGGAGCCATCGCGGGCATGGGCATCGGTGGGGCCATGGAGATCGAGATCGCGGTGCCGGCGTGGGGGCCTCCTGAGAGCATTCTCTTCCGGTTGTGCAGTGTGAACCGGCCATTCCTGGGGGCGGCGCAGGCTGCCGAACGTCCGGAGGGCCCCCCGGGAGTGGCCAGGCGTTTATGGGGCCGTTGAGCATGTCCTCTCCATCGTGGCTCAGCAAGCAGGAAGGTGAATCGTGAGAACGCACCGCCTCACCGCAGGAATCATCGTTCTTTCGATCCTGGGGCTCGTCCCGGCGGCGAGGGCTGCCTCCGACAACGAGCCGGCTGGCGGGCGCCGGTCTGGACCTTCCCAGGCCGCCATCGATGCCTGCAAGGACAAGAACGAAGGAGCAGCGGTAGAATTCACGAGCCGGCACGGCCACACCATCAAAGCCGTCTGCAAGTCCGTGAACGGCCAGCTGGCGGCCGTCCCCCAGGGCGGGTTCCATCACCAGCGCGGGGCCCCTCCCGGGGGCGCAGCGAATGGGGACAGCCACCAGTAATCCTGCAGGAGCAGCTTGAAGGCGTATCAGGATGAGGAGACACCCATGCTACGTGTCCGCACGGTGAGGATGTCCGGCAGACCACTCATGGCGGCGGCGCTGGCGGCGGCCCTGCTGCTGTCCGGCACGAGCCCGTCCTTTGCCCAGCTTGGAGAAATCATCATCAGAGAGCTTCCGCCGGGCTATGCGACCATTCGGGTGGGCCATGACAGGTACTTCTTTCACAAGGGTCGCTTCTACGTGCGGCGCCACGGCGGCTACGCGGTGATCCCGGCGCCCATCGGCGCCGTCGTCCCCGCCTTGCCGCTCGGCTTCGTCACGGTGATGGTGGGCGGGGCAAGCTACTACGTCTTCGAGGGAGTCTATTATCGACAGGTTCCCGAAGGATTCATGGTGGTCGCGCCGCCGCCCGCCGTGCCGCCGCAGCCCGCTCCACCCCAGGCGACCTCGGGCGTAGCCGTCGTCCAGACGCCGCTGCTCAACATCCGCTCCGGACCGGCAGGCACGTATCCGGTGATCGGCCAGGCGCGGATGGGCGAGCGGCTGCGCATCATTGCGAGCGTGCCCGGCTGGTACCAGGTGCAGCTGGCGGATGGAAGATTCGGCTGGGTCATGACGCAGTTTACCGTCCTGGAGCAGCCCGTCCCTCAGGGGTAGAGCCCGCGCCGGGCACGACAATCGACGGCGGGGGGAGGGGTCAAATTGCAGCCCGGCGAGACCCCCCGTCCACGATCACCAGGCTGCCGGTGATGTAGCTGGCGCGCTCGGAGGCCAGAAAGGCCACCACGTCGGCGACCTCCTCGGGGCGCCCCATCCGCTTCAGCGGGATCGCGCCCGCGGTCTCCCGCTCCGCCGCTTCAACGGTGACCCCCTTGGCCCGGGCCGCGTCCTGGAGGAGCTGCGCCTGCCGCTCGGTCCGGATCGGTCCGGGACAGACGGTCGTCACCAGAATGTTGTTTCCGGCCTCGGCATCGGCCAGCGCCTTCATGACGTTCAGGATGCCGGCATTGTTCAGGCCCAGCGGCATGGTCAACGGGCCGGGCTGCAGACCCGCCAGTCCGGCGATATTCACGATGCGACCCCACCCGTTCCGGCGCAGATGCGGCAGGACCAGCCGCGCCATGCGGAGGTAGCCGAAGAGCTTGAGCTTGAGATTTTCCTGCCACAACTCCTCCGTCAGATCGTCGAACGGGATGCCCCGGGCCGCCCCTGCATTGTTCACCAGGATGTCGATCCGTCCCCAGGCCGCCGCCGCCGCCACCACCCGCTCGGCTGCGCCTGCTGCGGTGAGATCCGCCTCCACCCCCAGGACCTTGCCGCCGCCGAGGGTCTCCAGGGCATGCTGCGCCTCGGCCAGCGACTCCCGATTCCGCGCGCACAGGACGACGCTCGCCCCCTCACGACAGAGCCGTTCCGCCACGGCCCGGCCGATGCCGCGGCTCCCTCCGGTGACGATCGCCACCCGCCCGGTGATCCCCAAGTCCATGGCTGTCCCCCCTGTAACGCAACCCCTCTTCCCAAGAACAACGTTTGAAGACCGGCCCCCCCTCTGCAGGATGCGCTCCAGCACAGCCGTCATGACTGCATCAAGAGGTTGAGATTCCCCAGGCCCTGCTTCAGCTCGCCGGCCTCGACGCGCTTGGCGACCTCGACAATCGCCTCGTTCATGGGGGTGGGCAGGCCCACCTCCCGGCCCTTGCGGACCACATAGCCGTTCAGGAAGTCCACCTCGATGCGGCGGCCCTTCATGACGTTCTTGCAGCAGGGAGGGCCGTCCCGTTCCGAGGGCCCGCCCGGCCTCCTCCCAGCGGCTCCGCAGCTCGTCCACGCCCACCCCCCGCGCGGCATCCAGGTAGGCGGCGGCGGGGATGCCGCCCACTGCCTCCACCTGCACCCCCAGCGCCTGCGCCACGGCCACCGCCTCGGCGGCCACTCTGGTCACGATTGCGAAGACGTCCTGGTTTCTGCGCAGCTCGGCGCTGCCCAGGCCGGTGATCCCGGCAATCGCGTTGGCCATGCTGTTGGTGGTCAGCTTGGCCCAGCGCTCGCCCCACAGGTTGCTGGTGACGCGCGTCGGCCCCACAGGTGCCAGCATCTTTACCAGCTCCTCCACCCGGGAGGTCAGCATGCCGTTCAGCTCGCCCACGGCCAGGGAGGGGCGCGAGGGCGCGCTGGTCCGCAGGACGTGTCCCGGCTCGTACAGGCCGGCGCCGAGGGTGACCACGCAGCCGAGGACCCGCGTGAAGCCGAAGATCGGGGCCACCTGGTCCTCGTTGATCCCGTTCTGCGCGGACACGAGGACCCCCGCCGGCTTGAGGTACGGCTGGATGAAGGTGGCCGCCCACACGCTGTCGTAGGACTTCACCGAAAGGAAGACCGCGTCGAACTGCACGCGCAGGCCGCAGACATCGGCCAGGTGCACTGCCTTCACCGCGACCGTGAACTCTTCATCTCCGGCCGTCACCGTGAGGCCGCCGCGCCGCATTGCCTCCACGTGTGCCGGCCACATGTCGATCAGGGTGACGTCCCGTCCGGCGCGGGCCAGGTATGCCCCGATGGTGCTGCCGATCGCCCCCGCACCCATCACTGCCAGCTTTTCGAATGCCACGGCCACCTCCTCTCTCGGGAAGTCGAATACGCCCTGCGAAAATGCGAAACACGGGACAGCGGTTGGGTATGCTACCCTTGATGGAGGAATCTGGCAAGAATTCGGATGGGGAACTCGGTCCGCTGGACGGCCGCATGCCGGAGCCCGCTTCCGCCCGGCCTGCCAGCCGGGCGGGCAGGATCGCCGCATCACCGGACGGCGGGGGTCAGCCCAGCAACTGCCCCTTGGCCGCCACGAAGCGGGGGTCGCGCAGGCGGTCCAGGTCGGCGCGTACGTAGCCCAGGCCGTACACGCACAACTCGAAATTCTCGGACAGCTTCTTGAAGAACGGAGCCTTTTCGGCGTAGCTCCCGTAGCGGTACTCCGACACGATCCAGTAGGAGCGCTTCCCTACCTGGACGAAGTCGAGGAGGGCGTCGGATGAGGTGACGCTCCGCGAGGCGCGGAGGCGGCGGACGAACTCCGGAAAGATTCCCGTCATGAACAGGGTGTAGTCGCCGATATGCTTGTGCACCTCCCGCTCCCGGTCCACGGACTGCGCCCCGTGCAAGAGGTCCCCCTCGGCCAGCATCTCCGCGATCGCCTCCACCCGCCGTCCCTGCGCGGTGCGGATCTTGTACAGCCGGTCCACGTGGACAAAGTCGATGAGAACCCCCGCCAGGTATCGGATCACATCACCATCCGGCCATCCCAGGTGGACGGCGAAATTCCGCTCGGTGAGGCCGGCCAGCAGCCGCACCAGCGGATGTCCGTGTGGGACGTCGGTCGCCATGGCATTCCCCTTCACGCGTCCCCGGGAGGCGGGAATTCGCCGCCCGGGCACGGAAGAGAGTATAGCAACAGGACGCGGCCGGGAAAAGACGAGACGGGGGGATCGCCGGTCGGGAATCAGCGGGGGGTCTTCCGCCCGCGGCGCGGATTGGTGACCCGGCCCGGTCTGCGCGCCGCCGGTCGGGCAAGGAGCGAGGCCCGCGTGATGGCGCCTCGCCCGAACCGATCCTGGATCTCATCCATCGTGCGGGCAAGCATCCGCCTCGGGTCGGTCCGGGCGGGAAACAGCGGCAGCTGCTGGGAGGCGTCCCCGGCGGTCGGCAGGAGGCGCGTGGTCGTGATCCCCAGGAGGCGAACCCGCACCCCGCTCCACCCCAGCCGCTCCAGGAGGCGCCAGGCGGCCCGGAAAAGGTCGTCCCCCACATCCGTTGGGCGGTCCAGCACATCGGCCCGGGTGAGGGTGTGGAAGTGCTCATCCCGGAATTTCAAGGTCACGCCCCCCGCCAGCATGCCTGCCCGGCGCAGGCGGCCCGCCACCTTGTCCGAGAGGCCGAGGATGGTCCGGCGAATCTCCTCCCGATCCGCCGTGTCCTCCCCGAAGGTGGTCTCGGCCCCGAGCGATTTGCTCTCCTGATCCGGCTCGACCGTGCGATCGTCCCGGCCGTTGGCCAGCTCCCACAGATCGCGTCCGGCATTGCCCAGCAGCCCTTCCAGGTCCTGGGCGCGCATCCGGGCGATTTGGCCGATGGTTCGCATGCCCAGCCGCCGCAGGCGGGCTTCGGTCATCGGTCCGACGCCCCACAGGCGCGAGATCGGCAGGGGATCCAGGAACTCGCGCTCCTGGCCGGGGGAGACCACGACGAACCCGTCCGGTTTTCCCAGGTCCGAGGCGACCTTGGCCAGGAACTTGTTAGGGGCGAGGCCGATAGAGGCAACGAGGCCCAGTTCCGACCGGATGCGCGCCTTCAAGGTCCGGCCGATCGTCTCCGCCGATCCGTGCAGGCGCTGGCTGGCCGTGACATCCAGGAAGGCCTCGTCGATCGAGAGTGGTTCGACCAGGTCCGTGTACTCCCGGAGGATCGCGAAGATCCGTTCAGACATCTCGGCGTACCGATCCCCCCGGGGCCGAACGTAGATGGCCTGGGGGCACAGCCGATAGGCTTGGGAGATGGGCAAGGCTGAGCGGACGCCGAAGCGTCGCGCCTCGTACGAGCAGGCGGCCACCACGCCCCGCCCGGCGCCGCCCCGCGGATCGGCGCCCACGACCACCGGCTTGCCGCGATAGGCCGGATGGTCGAGTTGCTCCACCGAGGCGTAGAATGCGTCCATGTCCAGGTGGATGATATCTCTCGGCGGCGCCATCCGCTTCCGGGCACTCCCGTCGAGTCTCACGCGGCCGGACCCGACCGGAAGCCCGCCTCCTTTTCCCGGCAGATCACGGATTTTTCGGCCGTTCTCCCACGGGGCCGGGGTGTGCGGGGAAACTGCCCGCGGGCACCGGACTGGCGGAGTGCCTCGCCAGATCGCCCACCAGCTCGTCGAGCGTGGCTGGCAGATAGTCCTCTGGATTGACGGGGCTGCCCTCCCTGCGGACTTCGAAGTGCAGATGCGGGCCGGTGGCGTGCCCTGTCTCCCCCACTCCCCCGATGGCCTGCCCCTGACGGACCGTGTCCCCCTCGTGCGCGATGATCACCGAGAGATGGGCGTACACGGTCTGCAGTCCGTGACCATGCCGGATGACGACCACGTTCCCCAGACCGTTCCCGCTGGCCCTGGCGTAGACGACCTCGCCGTCGGCAGCCGCCGTCACCTCGCGGTAGGATGAGGCGCCGATGTCTATGCCGGCATGAAACTTCCCCCAGCGGGGTCCGAACGGGGAGGTGATCGGCCCAAGCAGCGGCCAGGTCAGCTCGGCATTCGTCCGCACGTGGGGACGAGGCGGCGCCGGAGAGGCCGGCGGGACGGGCAGCTCCTCTCGCAGGGATTGCTCCAGTGTCTGCCGCTCCTGTGGCTGCAGCGGCCGGAAGACCTCGACCCGCTTGGCGGCCTTCGCCCCGGGGATGAACAGCCGCTGCCCGATTGCGAGCGGTGCGGAAGGCTTTAGGTGGTTCGCACGGATCAGGACAGCCACAGGAACCTCATACGCCTGGCTGATGCGAAAAAGCGTCTGCCCACCGGTCACGATGTGGAAGATTCCTTTCGGTTTCTGCGTGCCCGGCCGGTTTCGCGATGCGGCGGCATGGCCGGCGGGGGAAAGCGCGAGCGCGAATCCGATCATGAAGCAAAGCACCAGACGAATGAGGCGGGAAGGAATGCGGCGGGGTGCGCTAAGAGCTCTTCGGCAGGGTGTTTGTTGTCGCTGCGCATACATCGTGTAGGAATATACTCGGCGGAACCCCATTGGTCAACAGGGCGGGGGGCCGGGCAGCCCGCCGGGGGATGTCCGTTCCCGGAGTCACCCGCCATCCCGGCGCCCGCCCGAAATTTCCGGAGAGGCGAATCATCCTCTTTCTTCCTATCACCTAATCCAGTAAGGTTGAACTTCGGGGGCGCCGCCCCCGTCCCGTTCGCTCATCACTGCGGAGGAATTCATGGGCTGGTTGTGGCTGCTCCTGTGCTGCTACGGGGTGGGAATGCTGTACGTCGCCCCCCGCTCCTCCGACATCAAGGGCTTTTTCTGGGGATACGACCGCCAGGGCCGGGAGGCGAAAACCTGGATGCTGACCGGCAGCATCGTGATGGCATGGATCTTCGCCAAGTCGGTGACGAACGCCGCCAATCTGGGCGCGGCCTTTGGCGTGGTGGGCGGTCTGGCGTATGCCGCCTATTATCTCTCCATCCCGGTGGCAGGCTTCACCATTGCCTCGATCCGGAAGCGGCACGGCGTCGGCAGCCTGGCGGAATTCTTGATCCTGAAGTACGGCCGGACGGCCACCATGGCGTTTTTGGTCGTGATCTTCATCCGCCTGTTCAACGAGGTGTGGAGCAACACGGCCGTCGTCGGGTCGTATTTCGGCGAGCAGGGTTCGCTTTCCTATTACGCCGCCGCTTTCATCTTCACCGGCTTCACTCTCCTGTACTGCCTCAAGGGCGGACTGCGCAGCTCCATCTTCACCGACGTGATCCAGTTCTTCCTGTTCGGATTCTTCGTGTTCTTGGTGCTGGGCATGGTGCTTCCGCATAGCGGTTTGAAGCCCATTCTCTCGGCGGGCCGCTTCACCCTGGCGGGCGGAGTGGACTTGCTTCTGGTTGCCCTGCTGCAATGCCTGAGCTACCCCTTCCACGATCCGGTGCTCACCGACCGCGGTTTCCTCACCGAGCGAAAGGCGATGCAGCGGGCGTTCGTGCTGGCCGGCATGGTCGGCTTCGGGTTCATCTTTCTCTTCAGCTGGACCGGGATCTACGTCTACCTGAACGGTCTCCCCTTTTCCGACGACGCCCCACGCGCGGTCGCGTCCGCATTCGGTTTCGCCTCGCTCTTCAGCATGAATCTCATCATGCTCTCCTCGGCGGGCTCCACCCTGGACTCAACGTTCTCCTCCTTCTCCAAGTGGGGGGCGCTGGATGTGCCCCGGGCCTTTGCCAAAGAGCCGCGGAACCTCCCGCTGGGCCGGGTCATCATGGCCGGCATGGCGATCCTCGGAAATCTGCCCCTGTTCGCAGGGGCCTCGATCCTGAAGGCCACCACCGTCTCGGGCACCATGGTGATGGGTCTGGCCCCCGTTTTTCTGTTCCACGCCATGAAGGGGGTGCCCCGCATCTCCTTCCACCTGGCATTCTGGCCGGGCATCTTCCTGGGAACCCTGTACGCTTTTTGGCCGGTCCCGGCCTCCCTGACTATCGGCGCGGGGACGTACGCCGGCCTGCTGGGAATCAACCTCTACGGCCTGATGTTGTGCACGGCCCTGTACCTGCTGCCCGTGGCGGTCGCTGGACTCCTGCCCAGGCGGCTGGCCCCGGACGTCTCGCTCGAGGGGAGCCCGCGATGAGCGTCCCCCTGGCCCCGTTCTCCCATCTGGCCAGCCTGTGGATCCAGGTCACGGGGACGTGGTGCAATCTCCAGTGCACGCACTGTTTCAACGCCAGCGGCCCCCGGGACCCATGGCTCAAGAGCCTGGACGCGGGGACGGTCAAGCGCTCCATTCAGGAGGCGGAGGAGCTGGGGGTCAAGGAGATCTATTTCACAGGCGGGGAGCCCTTCCTGCACCGGGACATCCTGGAGCTGCTGCAGGCGTCGCTGGAGGCGGCGCCGACCACGGTCCTGACCAACGGGACCCGGATCACCCCACGGGTGGCCGACGCGCTGGCGGCGATGGCAGAAGAGTCTCCCTACTCCCTGGAGATCCGGGTGAGCGTGGACGCCATCGACCCCGAGACAAACGACCGGATCCGGGGAAAGGGGGCCCTGGCCAAGGCCGTCCGGGCGATGCGCCTGCTGGATGCCCGCGGGCTGCTTCCCATCCTCACGGCCACCGAGATCCTCGACCGTACAGATGCCGAGAGAGACGGGATGTACGATCGCTTCCGGGATTTTCTGCTGGCGCAGGGGATCCGAAAGCCCCGGGTCAAGATCATCCCGGTCTTCCCCATCGGCCGCACGGCCAAAGCCGGCGCCCCCTTGCTCACTGAAGAGATGCTGCGGGGCTTCGACTTTTCCCTGCTCCAGTGCACGGAGACGCGGGTCGTGGCGGAGGGGGGAGTGTACGCCTGCCCCATCCTGGCCGGACTGAAGGGCGCCCGGCTCTCGGAGGGCAGCCTGCGGGAGTCGTTCGGTCCCTGCCGCCTTTACCACGCCTCCTGCGCCGTCTGCTACGAGACGGGGATGACCTGCAAGAACTTCTGAGGAGATCGATCGAGTGGACGCAGCCTCCGCTGGAATCCAGTCGCACGAGAGCCCCCGCTATCGGCGGATCGCCGTCCTCGGCGGGGTGTACAACAACGCACCGGCACTCGAGGCGGCGCTCGCCGATGCCGGACGCCGGGGTGCGGAGGCGATCTTCTGCCTGGGAGACCTGGGAGGATTCGGCCCCCATCCGGACCGGGTGTTTCCCCTCCTGCGCGACGCGGGCGTCCTGACCATCCAGGGGAACTATGACGCATCGCTGGCCGGCGGCAAGGATGATTGCGGCTGCGGCTATACCGATCCGCGCGACAATCGCTTCGCCCGGATCAGCTACGAGTATACCTTCCGCAAGACCTCGGCGGCGCACAAGGCGTGGCTAGGGACGCTGCCGGGACAGCGCCGCATCCGGCTGGGCCGGCTGGAGGTCCTCATGTGCCACGGCTCCCCCCGCATGGTGAACGAGTTCCTCTGGGAGTCGGCGACGCCCAACGGCCTCCTGGCGAAGTTCCTGCGAGACTTCCGGGCTGATGTCATCCTGTGCACCCACACCGGCATCAAGTGGCACCGCGTCCTGGCCGGGAATAAGCATTTGGTGAACGTGGGGGTCATCGGCCGTCCGGAGAACGACGGGACGACCAATGTGTGGTATGCCCTGCTGACGGCGGAAGATGAGCTCACGGTGGAGTTCATCCCCGTCCGCTTCGACCACGAGCGGCTGGCCCGGGAGATGGAGCTGGAAGGGCTGCCCGGGGAATTCGTCGAGACCATCCGCACGGGATGGTGGACGACCTGCATGGAGATCCTTCCCGCCAAGGAGCGGGCGCGGGGCAAGTACTGAGGGGAGACGATGCGCGCGCTGCGGGAGCCGGCCAACCGGTTGCTGGTTCAACTCTTCAAGCATGCGCCCCGGCTCGCCTCCGTATGGGCGAGACGGTATCGCGCCGTGGAGGCCGCCGGGATTCCCTGGACCCCCGTACGAAAGCCGCTGGGGCAGTCAACGGTGGCCCTGCTCACCACGGCCGGTGTCCACCTGCGGAGCCAGGCGCCGTTCGTCATGGACGATCCGGACGGGGACCCGAGCTTCCGGATCATCCCGGTCGAGGCGGCGAAGGACCAGCTGGTCATCACGCACAAGTACTACGACCATACGGCGGCGGACCGGGACATCAACGTGGTCCTCCCGCTGGACCGGATGCGCGAGCTGCAGGCCGCAGGGCGGATCGGCACGCTGGCTCCGTTGGCCTACGGCTTCATGGGGCACATCGACGGCCCGCACCTCCGCACGCTTCTGGAGGTGTCGGCACCCGAAGTGGCCCGCCGCCTCCGGCAGGACGGGGCGGAGGCGGCGGTTCTCACCCCCGCCTGAGGCCTCTGCAACCAGACCGTGGGTCTGGTCCAGCGCGCCATCGAGGCGGGGGGCATCCCCACCATCGGGATCAGCCTCCTGAAGGAGATCACCGAGAAGGTCCGGCCGCCGCGGGCCCTGTATCTGCGATACCCTTTCGGGCATCCCCTGGGAGAGGCGCACCGCCTCGCCCAGCAGCGCGCAATTCTGTTGGCGGCTCTCCATGGGCTGGAGACGATCACCACCCCCGGAACGATCCTGGAGCCCGGTTTTCGGTGGCGCCGGACGCGTTTCGAGGGAGAGCCGTGAGGTTGCCGCTCGTCCGGCCCCGCGGAGGCCTATGATGCCGAGAATCTCCTCGAACAAAGCGAAGCTCCTCCTCTGGGCGCTGGCGATCGTCGCCGTGCTGGTCCTGGGCCGGGAGGTGAATGCTCCTGTATTGCTCAAGACCGCCTTGGACTGGATCCAGGGGCTGGGGGGCTGGGGGGCGGCCATCTTTGTCGTCCTCTACATCGTGGCTACCGTCTGCTTCCTCCCCGGCTCCATTCTGACCCTGGGCGCCGGCGTGGTGTACGGGGTGGCCCAGGGGGCGATCCTGGTCTCCCTGTCGGCGACCCTGGGGGCTACCGCCGCCTTCTTCGTCGGCCGCTATGTCGCCAGGGGCTGGGTGGTCGGCCAGATCGAGCGGAGCGCCGCCTTCCGGGCCATTGACGACGCGGTCGGTCGCGAGGGGTGGAAGATCGTAGGGCTGACCCGCCTCTCCCCGGTCTTTCCATTCAACTTGCTCAACTACGCCTTCGGGGTGACGCGGGTGAGACCGCGGGACTATATCCTGGCGTCCTGGATCGGCATGATCCCGGGAACGCTCATGTACGTGTACCTGGGCTCCCTCGCGGGCAGCCTGGCCACGCTGGGAGCCGGCCGGCAGGCCCGGACGCCGACCGAGTGGGCGCTGTACGGAACCGGGCTCGTCGCCACCGTGGCGGTGACGCTGTATGTCACCCGAATCGCTCGAGCGGCGCTGAAAAAGCGAATCGCCGACTGATGCGGGAGGGAGATGTCGTGTTGCGGACCCTCGAGCATACCCCGGAAGGATTTGTCCTTGAGCCCTGGGATGAGCACAACCAGGCGCTGCTGCACAACGTCCACCCCGCCGACTGGGTCAACCCGGAGCCCGCCGGCCGGTACAACCTGGTGGTGATCGGCGCCGGCACAGCCGGCCTGGTGAGCGCGGTGGGGGCCGCGGGGCTCGGGGCCAAGGTGGCTCTGGTGGAGCGGGAGCTGATGGGTGGCGACTGCCTGAACGTCGGCTGCGTCCCCTCCAAGGCGCTGATCCGCGCGGCGCGGGCCTGGGCCGATGTCCGGGACGCCGGGGAGTTCGGGGTGATGGTCCCGCCGGGAGCCCGGGTGGACTTTCCGGCCGTCACAGAGCGGATGCGGCGGCTGCGGGCGCGAATCAGTCGGACCGACTCGGCCCGGCGGTACCGGGAGCTGGGCGTGGACGTGTTCCTGGGGGCGGGACGTTTCGCCGGACCGGACACGGTCGAGGTGGCGGACAAGATGCTGCGCTTCCGGAAGGCCGTCATCGCCACGGGGGCCCGGGCCTTCGCACCCCCGATCCCCGGCCTGGCGGAGGCCGGTTACCTGACCAACGAGAGCGTGTTTTCCCTGTGCGAGCTGCCCCGTCGTCTCGCAGTCATCGGGGCCGGCCCGATCGGCTGCGAGCTGTCGCAGGTCTTCGCCCGGTTCGGGAGCCAGGTGTACCTGATCGAGGCCACGCACGGCATTCTGCCCAATGAGGACCGCGATGCGGCGGAGATCGTTTGCCGCTCCCTGCTGCGCGACGGCATCACGATCCTGTGCTGCGGCGCCGACCTGAAGGTCGGCAGGGAGCACGGGGGCAAGCGCCTGTCGGTCGACTCCCACGGACAGCATTACGACCTCAGCGTGGACGAGATCCTGGTCGGCGTGGGGCGACAACCCAACGTCGATGGGCTGAACCTCGAGGCGGTCGGCGTCGCCTTCGACAAGACCGGGGTGACCGTCACTGATCGGCTGCGAACGACCAATCCCCGCATCTACGCCGCCGGGGATGTCTGCTCCCGTTATAAGTTCACGCACAACTCGGACTTCCAGGCCCGCATCGTCATCCAGAACGCCCTGTTCCTCGGGCGGGCCCGGGCCAGCGCCCTGAAGATCCCGTGGTGCACCTACACCGACCCCGAGATCGCTCACGTCGGCCTCTCCGAGGACGAGGCCAAAGGGCGCGGACTCCGCGTCCGGACGTTCCTCCAGACCTTCGAGGACGTGGACCGCGCCGTGTTGGACGGGGAAGCGGAAGGATTCGCCAAGGTGCACGTCCGGGAGGGCACGGACACGATCCTGGGCGCCACCATCGTGGCGCGCCACGCCGGCGAGATGCTCCCGGAGCTTACCCTTGCCATGACCAGCCGGATCGGCCTGGGCGCGCTGGCCCGGACGATCCATACCTACCCGACCCAGGCCGAGGCGATCCGTAAGCTGGGGGACGCCTACAACCGCACCCGGCTGACCCCCTTCGTGAAGGGGCTCTTCCGCAGGTGGCTGGCCTGGACGCGGTAGGATCGAGGGCGCGGCGCCGCGCGGAGCCAGGAGGCGCCTGAGGGCGAGGTGGGAGCGTGAGCATACCGATGCTGAGTGTCATCGTCCCCGTCCTGAACGAGGCGGAGAATATCCCCCGGCTGCTCTCGGCCCTCCAAGAGGCATGCCCGCAGGCCGAGGCGATCGTGGTCGACGGGGGAAGCCAGGACGGGACGCGGGAGGCGGTCCGCCGATTCTCCGGCGTGCGCCTGATCCTGAGCCGGCAGGGCCGGGCGCACCAGATGAATGCCGGCGCCGCCGAGGCCCGCGGGCGGATCCTGCTCTTTCTCCATGCCGACACCTGGCTTCCCCTCGGCGCCGCCGAGGCCGTTCAGGAGGCCTGCCGGAACCCATTGGTGGTGGGGGGGCGCTTTGACGTCCGCTTCGACAGTCCGCGGCCGGCCTTCCGTGTCATCGCGGCGTTCATGAACATTCGCTCCCGTGTGAGCGGCATCTTCACCGGGGATCAGGCCATCTTCGTCCGGCGCGAGGCCTTCGAGGCGCTGGGCGGCTTTCCCGAGATTCCGCTGATGGAGGACGTGGAGTTCTCGCGCCGCCTGAAGCGGGCGGGACAACTCGCTTGCCTCCAGGTGGAGGCGACCACGTCCGCCAGGAAGTGGGAGCGGGAGGGGGTGGGTCGAACCGCCCTCCTGATGTGGAGCCTGCGCCTGCTGCATGCGCTCGGTGTCTCTCCGGAGCGCCTGCACCGCTGGTACTATCCCGACCTCCGACCGCCCGAGACGACCGAAGGGCCGTCGCCCCCGGGGGGCTGACGGTTCGGTCGTCCCTGGCTCCCCGCACGCGCCGGGGTCGTCGGACGGTCTTCCGGTTGGGCTTGACCATGCCGGCTTTTCCGTCTAGGCTACCCGGAAATACCGGGCCATCCGGAAGATTCGAAGCCTGCAGAGGCCTCGCCATGAATCAAGATCAACAGGCTACCCGCATCGAGAAGCTGACGGCGCTCCTGGACGTCGGCAAAGCTATGGCCTCCGAGCGCAACCTGGACCGGCTCCTCCAGCTGATCATGGAGGAAGTCACCAAGGTCATGGAGGCGGATCGAAGCTCTCTGTTCCTGGTGGATCCCGAGCGCAACGAGCTCTGGTCCAAGATCGCCCAGGGGCTGGAGGTCCGCGAGATCCGCATCGAGATCGGAATGGGGATCTCGGGCTATGTCGCTCAGACCGGCAACATCGTCAACATTCCCGACGCCTACGCCGACTCGCGCTTCAACCAGGAGATGGACCATCGGACGGGCTATCGGACCCGCACCATCCTCTGCGTCCCCATGCGCAATACCCGGAATGAGGTCATCGGCGTCATCCAGGTGCTGAACAAGCGGGAGGGCGCCTTCACCGCCGAGGACGAGGAGCTGCTGCTGGCCCTCTCCAGCCAGGCGGCCGTCGCCGTTGAGAATGCCATCCTCTATGAGGACATCCAGCATCTCTTCGAGGGGTTCATCAAAGCCTCCGTGTACGCCATCGAGTCGCGAGACCCCACCACCTCCGGCCACTCGGAGCGCGTGGCCATCCTGACGGTGGGCCTGGCGGAGAACGTGGATCGGACGGACTCCGGCCTCTACGCCGGGATCAGCTTCTCGGCCGAGGACATGCGAGAGCTCCGCTACGCCTCGCTCCTGCACGACTTCGGCAAGGTGGGCGTCCGTGAGCCGGTGCTGGTAAAGGCCAACAAGCTGTACGAGTCCAACCTGGACCTGATCACCAGCCGCTTCAAGTTCATCAAGAAGGCCCTGGAGAACGAGTTCCTGCAGCGCAAGCTGTCTCTCGCGCTGACGATGGGGCAGGCGGCGAGGGCGGACATCGAAGCCCTGGACGAAGAGCTGGCGCGCCGGCTGGCCGAGCTGGACGAAGAGCTGAATCTCATCGTCACCGCCAACACACCGACCATCTTGCCCTCTGTCGGCTTCGAACGAATTCTGGAGATCGCCGCCAAGAGTTTCGTGGACGGGGACGGCTCGCGGCACCCCTACCTGACCACCCGGGAGGCGGAGAACCTGTCCATCGCCAAGGGCAGCTTGAATGTCCAGGAGCGCCTGGAGATCGAGTCTCACGTCACCCACAGCTTCCGGTTCCTGCGCCAGATTCCGTGGACGAAGGATCTCCGCCGCATTCCCACCATCGTGTATGCCCACCACGAGAAACTGACGGGGGTCGGCTACCCCAATAACCTGCGGGGCGATGACATCCCCTTCCAGGCCAAGATGATGACGGTCTGCGACATCTACGACGCCCTGACTGCCGCCGACCGTCCCTACAAGCGGGCGGTGCCCGCCGAGCACGCGCTGGACATCCTGGGAGCGGAGGTGAAGGACGGGCACCTAGACGCAGAGCTGGTCCGCATCTTCACCGAAAGCCGGACCTGGGCTCTCACCGATGGCATGCGGACAGCCAGATAGGGGCGTGCGCCCCGGCCCGCAGGCCGGCTGCCACTCCATCCTGTCCGGACGGAAGCGATCCAGAAAAAGCAAAGGCTGGGAGAGACCCGCAGGGAGAGGGAGCCGACCGCGGCTAGCCGCGCCAGCCGGCGACCTGAACGATCTCGCGCCCGGGGAGCTTCAGGCAGGTGAGCTTGCCGCCGTAGACGCAGCCGGTGTCGATCCCGATGCGGTCCTCGCCCATCATCACCTGGCGCAGCGGAGTGTGGCCGAACACCACTGGCTTGGGGAAACGGCCGCGGAACTGGAAGAATTCCTGGCGGATCCAGATGAGGTCGCTCACCTCCTGCTGGGCCAGGGGGACCATGGGCCGGATGCCGGCGTGGACGAAGACGCAGTCGGCCGTCTCGTAGATCGTCCGCAAGCTCCGAAAGAAGGTGAGGTGCGACTCCGGGATATCGTCCGGGTCGCCGCCGTAGCTTCGCAGGGTGGCCCGGCCGCCGTTGGCGAGGAACAGATCCTCGTTTTCACCCGCCAGGAAATCCAGCAGCATCCGCTCGTGGTTTCCCATCAGGAAGACGCATACGAACGGGAGCGCCAGGACGTAATCCACCACCTCCCGGGATTGGGGGCCCCGGTCGATGTAGTCCCCCACGAAGATCAGCCGATCCCGCGGATTCGGTCTGACCTTTTCCACCAGCCGCTGCAACGGCCGGAGGCATCCGTGAATATCGCCGATGACGTAAGTCGCCGAGCCGTTCGCGTCGGCGGCCCGCTCCCGGAGCCGGTTCACCGCGCCACCTCATCCACCGGGCGGCTACCTCCCGGCGGGTCGGCTGCGGCCGCGGCCTGCTCCCACGCGGCCCAGAGCAAGGCAAGCTTGGTGAGACCGCACGCGATCCGGTCGTCCTGGGCCATCGCGACAGCCTCCCGGAAAGGAAACTCCCGCCGCTCCAGGGCCTCGTCCTGATCGGGGGGCAGCGGGTCCGGTGACAGATCCTCCGCCACGAAGACGTGGATGATCTCGTCCAGGAAGGCGTTGTTGGGCCAGAAACCGCCCAGCCGCCGCAGTCGGGCCGCTCGGTAGCCGGCCTCCTCGCGCAGCTCGCGCTGCGCGGCCGCCTCGGCTGCCTCCCCGGCCGCCACGGCGCCCCCCGGGATCTCCCAAGAGAAATCGTTCGTCACGTGCCGGTACTGTCGGACCAGGAGCACCCGATCCCCGGGAAGAAAGGGCAGGATTCCCACGCTGGCGCCGAGGTGGAGGATTGGATACGTCCGCCGGCTGCCGTCCGGCAGCTCCAGGACATCCTCCCGCACCACCACGTGCTCCCGCTGGTGAAGGATTCGCGATTCCACCCGCCTCCATGCTTTCAGCTCATCCACCGCACCCCTCGCCCAATGCCGGCCGGCCCGCTGCCGGCTCCGACGCGTCCCGTCTCAGGAGAACAGCGCCAGGGGATCCTCGACCTTCAGGGGATCCTGAACATAGAAGCCCTGCCCGAATTTGGCGCCGACCTGCGCCCCCAGGTAGCTGGCGAAGGCCTCCAGCCTGGTGGGGAAGTGCCTCGGCCGATCCGGTCGTTCGAACTGCGACTTGTGGTTGGCCAGCGCCTGGATCGCCTGGGGAAACTCGTCGTCCACCGGCACGATGAAGGTGGGCTTCATGAAAGGGGGCAGAAAGTAGTAGAAGATCTTCTTGACGGCGTGCGCGGCTCCCTCGGCCGGGTACTTCTCCAGGTGGGCGAAGTTCGTTCCATGGGTGACCACGTGGCCGCAGGTGATGTGATCCGCGTGACCGCGCCCCCGCCCAGGCTCCAGGCCGTAGTAGGGCGCCAGGACGATGTCGGGCCGGTACTTCCGCACCAGCGAGGCCACAGCCCTCCGGTTGGCCTGGGAATCCTCCAGGCGCGTATCGCCCATATCGAGGATCTCGAGGGCGTCCAGCTTGAGGTCGCGAGCGGCTCGTTCGGTCTCCTGGCGTCGGATCTCGGGCGTGCCGCTGCCCATGTCCCCCTCGGTCAGAAGAACCATGCCGGTCCGGTAGCCTCGATTCTTCATCTTCAACAGGAACGCCCCCGTCCCGATCTCGGCATCATCCGGGTGCGGGCCGAAGGTGAGAAAATGCAGTCGCTCCGTCATGCCGCATCCTTTCTCCCGATCCACACCATGGACCGGGTCGTCGCAACCTCGTCGCCCGTCTCGAGTCCCTCCCCGGGCCGGTCGTCACCGACGGTTCCGTTCCCCGCAGCCTGCCGGTCGGGCGCTGAATCCGGCGCCGCCGGGGAGGAAGGCCTGGGAAACACAGATTAGGAGGGCAGGCAGAAAAAGTCAATCCGCCTAGACCCGCACGAACTCGCCCAGCATCGGCACCTGCACATCGGGAATCCCCATGGACGTGAGCCGGTCCGCCAGGGGCAGCATCTGCTCCTCTTCCCCGTGGACCAGCAGAACCTTCCGCAGGCTGCCGCGGCAGCGGCCGACGAAGTCCACGAGATCGTCCCGATCCGCGTGGGCGCTGAAGGCGTCCATCACCACCACCTCTGCCTCCAGGGGGTGCGTCACGCCGAAGATGCGCACCTCGGACTGCCGCTCGGCGATCCGCCGCCCCAGGGTATGCTGGGCCTGGTAGCCGATGATGAGGACGGTGTTGCGCTGATCCTCGATGCCGTTGCGCAGGTGGTGAACGATGCGTCCGCCCTCGCACATTCCCGAGGCGGCGATGACCATGAGAGGCCCCTCGCGCTCGTTCAGCGCCTTGGACTCCTCCGCGCTGGCCAGGTAGGTCAGGTCCTCGAATCCGAAGGGGTCGCCGTTCTTGCGCATGAAGGCCAGTGTGTCCGCGTCGAAGCACTCCGGATGCAGTTTGAATATCTCGGTGATGCGGACGGACAGTGGGCTGTCCACAAGGCCAGTGTGTCCGCGTCGAAGCACTCCGGATGCAGTTTGAATATCTCGGTGATGCGGACGGACAGTGGGCTGTCCACATAGATGGGAATCTCCGGGATGGCCTGGCGGAGGGTGAGCCGGTGCAGCGCGTACACGAACTCCTGCGTGCGCTCCAGCGAGAAGCTGGGGACCAGGATCTTGCCCTTGCGGGCGGCAGTTCGCTTGACGACCTGCGCCAGCTGCTCCTCCATCCCGGTCATGGGCGCATGGAGCCGGTCGCCGTAGGTGCTCTCCAACAGCAGGACGTCCGGCGACTCTGGAATCTCCGGGTCGCGCAGAATGGCCATGTTCCGCCGCCCCAGATCGCCGCTGAACACCAGACGGAGGTGATCCGGCGCCCAATCGACGTCCAGCTGCACGATGGCCGATCCCAGGACGTGGCCGGCATCCAGAAAGGTGCAGGCGGCGCCCTGGACGATCGGGGCTGGCCGGTGGTACTCCACCACTTGGAACAGTTTGAGCGCCTCCAGGACATCCGTCTCGTCATACAGGGGGACCACCGGCTGGTCCAACTGGTCCGCGTACTTCCGGTTCAAGAAATCGGCGTCCGCCTGTTGGATGTGAGCCGCATCCCGCAGCATGACGCTGCAGAGATCTCGGGTGGCCGGGGTGCAGAGGATGGTCCCGCGGAATCCCTGCTTGACCAGAGTCGGGATGTTCCCGGCATGGTCGATGTGTGCGTGAGAAAGGATCATGGCATCCACCTGTCGGGGGTCGAAGGGCAGGTGGCGGTTCCGCTCGCCGGCCTCGCGCCGCCGCCCCTGGTAGAGGCCGCAGTCCAGCAGGACCCGGCTGTCATGGAATTCGAGCAGGTGCTGCGATCCGGTCACAGTCCGCGCGGCGCCGACGAAGTGGATGCGCATCTTCAGCCTCCCCGAAGGGTCAATGGATCAATCGCTCAAGCGGCCAGTGCAGCGAGGGTCTCGGTGAGGACCTCGGCCCCCCGCAGGATGTCCTCCGGCCTGGCAGATTCGTCGGGATTGTGGCTGATCCCCCGCCGGCAGGGGATGAAGATCATCCCCGCAGGAGCCAGCTTTGCCATGTTCATGGCATCGTGTCCGGCGCCGCTGGGCATGCGGCGGTAGGGAATCTTCAGCCGGCGACAGGCGCCCTCGATCGTTTGGATGATGCCGGAGTCCATGGAAACGGGCCGTTCGGTGGAGAGGACCTCGGCCTGCACCCGCGTACCCTCCCCCTCGGCGACCCGTCGCGCGGCCGCACGGACGGCCTCCGCGGTCTCGGCCAGGTTGGCCTCATCGATGCCCCGGATGTCCACCCACATCTCCACCCGGCCCGGCACGACATTCATGGCCCCCGGGTGGACCCGCATCACCCCCACCGTGCCGACGATCCGCCGGTCGGCGCGCTGCCGGGCCTCTTCCTCGACAGCCAGCACAATTCGGGAGGCGCTGACCAAGGCGTCGTGCCGCTTGCCCATGGGAGTCGTCCCCGAGTGGGCGGCCGTCCCCTCCACCGTCAGCTTGAGGCGGATGGGGGCGGCGATCGCCTCCACGACACCGATCGGCACACCCGCCTCTTCCAGCACAGGGCCCTGCTCGATATGGGTTTCCACGAAGGCCTTGAACTCTTGGGGACGTCGCGCGGCCTCGGGCAGCCTCTCCAGATCCAGGCCGTGCCCGGCCAGCGTCTGCGCCAGCGTCGCCCCGCCCAGATCCTTCACACCACGCCAGGCGGCCAGATCGGCGGCCCCCGCCACGACCTTGCTGCCCATGGTGGCGACCCCGAAGCGGCTGGACTCCTCCCCCCGGAAGACGATGAACTCGAGGGGATGGCCGAGGCGGCCCCGGGCTCTCAGTTCTCGGACCGCCGCCAGCCCGGCGACCACGCCTACCACCCCGTCGAAGTTCCCCCCCTCTGGAACGGTGTCGAGGTGGGATCCGGTGGCGACGGCCGGGGCGCCGGGCGTCGCGCCCTCCAGGCGCCCGATGAAGTTTCCGAAGGCGTCCGTCCGAACGGCGAGCCCGGCCTCACGCATGAGGCCGCCGACGTACTCACAGGCGGCCCACTCCGGCTCGCTGAACACCAGGCGGCTGAAGCCCCGCCCTCCTTTTCCAAAGCGGGCGACGCCCTCCAACCCCGCGACGATCCAGGTGAGGTCCATGGCCGTTCACTCCTTCCGGCCGGCTGCAACGCGCTTTGCCGCAGCTCCTACCGTGCTATACTTCCCCCGTTGATTGCCGGCTGCTCTTCACCTTCGCCCCCGACTGGACAGGGCATGGCCCGAACCGTCACCGAGATCAATCGAATCGTCCGGGACCTGACCGCTGCCAGCCGCGGCTGGAACCCGACGGCCGTCGAGACGGTGGCCAGAGACTCCCGGGATCCGTACCGCATCCTGGTGTCCTGCCTCATCAGCCTGCGGACCAAGGACGAGGTGATCGCCGCGGCGGCCGCCCGGCTGTTCCGGCTGGCCCGGACTCCCCGGAGCATGTGCGCCCTGCCGGCGGCCGCCATTGCCCGGGCCATCTACCCCGCCGGGTTCTACCGGACCAAGGCCCGCACCATCCGCGGGATCTCCCGCACCCTGATCGTGCGGCACGGCGGGAAGGTACCCGATACCATGGAGGCGCTCCTAGCCTTGAAGGGTGTCGGCCGAAAGACCGCCAATCTGGTCATCACCGTCGGCTTCGGCAAGCCCGGCATCTGCGTGGATACCCATGTCCATCGCATCAGCAATCGGCTCGGCATTGTCGCCACCAGAACGCCCGAGCAGACCGAAGCCGTCCTCCGCCAGGCGCTGCCGCGCCGCCACTGGATCCCGTACAACGATCTGCTCGTGGCCTTCGGCCAGAACATCTGCCAGCCGGTTTCCCCCTGGTGCAGTCGCTGCCCCGTCGCCCCCCTCTGTCCCCGAATCGCCGTGGACCGATCCCGCTAGCCTCGATCCCGGCCCCGCCGTCCCCCCCCGAACAGGCGAAGGCCTCCTGCGTGCTCCTCTCCGAGAGGGGTCAACGCGCGGCACACAGGAGGCCCGCAATATGGGGTGGAGAATATCCAGACTCTGCCGGGTTGTCAAAGCGGATCGCCGGAGGTGTCCATGCGGCAGCACCTTGTGATCTGAACACCCTCTTCCACACACAGACCACCGGCCGGAAGTCTATCCGGATACCCTGGCGCCGCCTTTCGCGAGCGGACACGCGCCCGCGTCCTACAAGAAGGCCCGGCAGGAAATTCCTGCCGGGCCCTGTGACTTCATCGACCACCGCGCCGGGTCGATCTCGAGGATAGGCGTCTCTCAGGCAGGCGCGCCTCGCCCTTCACGCCGGCGCTGGCGCGCCTCCCGCACATGGGCGTGCGCCCCCAAGTAGTGGGCCTTCATCTCCTCATTGTTGAGCAGGTTGCCGGCCGTATCGCCGAGCATGACCCGGCCCGTTTCCAGGACGAACCCGCGGTTGGCGATGAGGAGCGCCATACGGGCGTTCTGCTCCACCAGCAGGATGGTGGTGCCCGCCTTGTTGATCGCCTTGATGACCTTGAAGACCTCTTGCACCAGGACCGGCGCCAGGCCGAGCGACGGCTCGTCCAGAAGCAGGAGCTTCGCCGCCGACATCAAGCCGCGGCCGATCGCCAGCATCTGCTGCTGCCCGCCGGACAGCTGCCAGCCCAGGCGGTCTTTGAACTCCTTGAGGATCGGGAACAGGCTGAAGATGCGTTCCAGGTCCCGCTCGAGATCGGCTTTGGGCGGATTCTTCCGGGGCGTGGCCCCCAACATCAGGTTGTCGATCACAGACAGGCCGGGGAAGATGTGGCGCCCCTCGGGCACGCAGGCGATCCCCGCCTCGGCAATATCCTCGGCCTCCTTGCCGGTGATCTCCTGACCCAGGAACTCGATCCGGCCCTTGGCGGGCGAGAGCAGGCCGGTGATGGTCTTGATGGTGGTGCTCTTGCCGGCTCCATTGGCGCCCAGCAGGGCCACGATCTCTCCCTGCTTGACGTCCAGCGAGACCCCCTTCAGGGCCTGGATGGCTCCGTACCAGGTTTCGATCCCTTCGACCTTAAGCATTGCCCACCTCCGTGCCCAGGTAGGCGTCGATGACCTCCTGGTTCTTCTCGATCTCTTCGGCAGGGCCCTCGGCGATCTTCCTGCCGAAGTTGATCACGGTGAGGTGGTCGGAGACGTTCATCACCAGACTCATGTCGTGTTCCACCAGCAGGATGGTGATGCCCCGATCGCGGATCTGGAAGAGCAGATCCACCAGGGCCTCGGTCTCGGCGGCATTCAGGCCCGCGGCGGGCTCGTCCAGCAGCAAGAGTTTGGGGTCCGAGACGAGGGCTCGCGCCAGCTCCAGCAGCCGCTGCTGCCCGTAGGGAAGGCTTCTGGCCTCGGCGGATTCCTTCCCTCCCAAACCGACGAACGCCAACGTCTCCACGGCCCGCTGTCGCATGGCCGCCTCTTCGTTCCGCTGCGAAGCAGGCCGGAACACGCTGGCCAGCAAGCCCGCGTGCGAGCGGCTGTGCTGGCCGATCAACACGTTCTCCAGGACCGTCAGATCGCCGAACAGCCGGATATTCTGGAAGGTCCGTGCCACGCCATGGGCGGTGATCACATGGGGTTTCCGCCCGGCGACGGGCGTTCCGTCCAGTGTGATCTCGCCGGCCGTGGGGACATACAGACCGCTCAGCATGTTCAGGATGGTGGTCTTGCCCGAGCCGTTCGGTCCGATGAGCGCCTGGATCTCCCCGCGGCGGACCGCCATGTCCACGCCGTCCACCGCCTTCAGGCCGCCGAAGTGCTTGGCCAGGCCCCGTACGGACAGGAGGGTCCCGTCGCCGTTCCCCGCTCCACCTGCAACCGGCGGAAGCGCCCCGGTTGTCGAGCCACCGCCTCCCGCCTCCGTCGCGATTCGGATCGCAGCCGTCCTGCCGGTCCCCCACCATTCCCGCAGGCGCCGGCTGATCGGGAGGGTCCAGACCAGGCCCGCGATGCCGCTCGGCATGAAGATCATGACGGCCACGATGCCGGCCGCATAGACCATCATGTAGTAATCCTTGAGGAACCGGAGCACCTCCGGCAGCAGCGTCAGCAGGATCGCCCCCACGACGGAGCCGACGGCGGAGCCGTTGCCGCCCAGCACGGCCATGGCCAGGAGGACCACCGACTCGTCGAACGAGAACGTGTCGGGGCTGATGTAGTGCGAGCCGCTGTGGGCGAACAGCCATCCCCCGATGCCTGCGTAGCCCGCCGAAAGGGCAAAGGCCATGATCTTGAAATAGGTGGAGTCCACCCCCGCGGTCTCGGCCGCCATCTCATTGCCCTGGATGGCCATGAAGGCGCGACCCACGCGGGAGTCCTTCAACCGGATGGATGCCCAGGTGAGGAGGATCAGCGAGACGGCCGCCAGATAAAAGAACGTGCCGGGATCCTTCAGCTCGACGGCTCCGATCGACGGGGAGGGAATCTTGGCGATGCCGTCCGATCCGCCGGTGAGCCAGATGGCATTGATCAAGACGAGCTGGACGATAATCCCGAAGCCGATGGTGGCCATGGCCAGATAGTGGCCGGAAAGTTTCAAGGTCGGGATGCCCAACAGCACCCCCACCAGGCTCGCGATGACGAAGGCGGCGACCATGCCCGCCCACACGGGCCCCCCGAACCGGGTGGTCAGGATGGCCGAGGTATAGGCCCCCACCCCCCAGAAGGCTGCCTGGGCCAAGGACAGTTGGCCGGCGTACCCCAGGACGATATTCAGGCCCAGGCACGCCACGGAGAAGCTGATCGCCAAGTTGACCAGATTGAGCCAGTAGCTGCTGCTAATCATCCAGGGAAATGCCGCCACTCCTACCACCAGGACGGCAAGGATGAGACGCTTGGCCGCTCGGGGATTCATGGCCGCACCTCCCTACGCCTTCTCGGCGATCTTCTCGCCGAAGAATCCCTGCGGGCGGAAAAGAAGAACGAGAATCAGGAGGATGAAGGCAAAGGCGTCACGGTAGGCGCTGGAAAGATAGTAGGCCCCAAACACCTCGACGATACCCAGGAAGATCCCGCCCAGAATGGCGCCGGGGATGCTGCCGAACCCCCCCACGATGGCAGCGCAGAAGGCCTTCAGGCCCAGCATCCCCCCCATCTCTTTGGTGACATAGAAAATCGGCCCGATCAGGATTCCGGCCGCCGCGCCCAGGACGGAGCTGTAGACAAAGGTGATAACGATCATCCTGGCCACCCGGATGCCCAGCAGCCGCGCCGTCTCCTTATCCTGCGCGGTGGCCTGCATCTTCTTCCCCAAGGAGGTCTTCTCAAAGAAGAGGTACTGAAAGACCAGCAGGGCCACGGTCGCCAGGATGATGACAATATACTGCGGATCCACGAAGACGCCCGCCAGCTTCAGCACGTCTGGCGGGGTCGGCCGGGTCATGAGCAGCGGCTCGGCCCCGAAGACGACCTGCGCCGCGTTCCTCAGGAAGATCGACACCCCGATGGTGCTGATCACCACCGGCAGGAAGCTCCGATTCCGCAGGGGATAGTAGGCGATGCGCTGGAAGACGATGCCGAAGACGGCCATGAAGAGGGCGGTGATCAGGTAGGTCAGGGGAAACGGGATCTTCAGGACGTCCATCAACCACACCGCCACGAAGGCGGGGACCATGACGAACTCACCCTGGGCGAAGTTGACGACATACACCGCATTGTAGATGAGGACGAAGCCCAGGGCCACCAGGGCGTAGATGGATCCCATGGCCAGTCCCGCGGTCAGCATCTGGAGGTTGGTTGAGAGGTCCATTGCCGGGATGCTCCATCGGCCGCCCGGTCCCCGGCGATGGCCGGGGCCGGGCGGCCCCAATCCGGAGATGGAATCGCGAGCGGGTTACTTCGCCCCGACGTTGACGATCTTCACCAGCTTCGGCTTCCCCTGCTCGATCTGGACGACACTCACCTCGTGCAAGCCGTCTCCGTTGGGAGAGAACGAGAAGGTCCCCAGGACCCCTTTGTAGCCCTGGGTCGCCAGGATGGCCTCCCGGATTTTGGCGCGGTCCTGCCCGGCTTTCTTGATGGCGTTGACCAGGATGTTCAGCCCATCGTAGGTCCAGGCCGAGGTCGTATCGTAGTCCTCGTGGTACTCCTTCTGGTAATCCGCGGCATACCGCCGGTTCACCTCGCTCTGCCCGGGCACGAAGTCGGCGACGGCCATGAGGCCCTCGGCCGCTTCCTTGGACAGGTTCAGGGCGTCCTTCATCTGGCTGGAGGCAGAACCGATGTACTTGAACGGCGAGCCCAGCTGCCGGTACTGCCGCTGGATGATGGCCACGTCCTCGGGGTTGGTCCCGTAGAGCACCATGATCTGGGCGCCGGCGTTCTTCAGGGACAGCAGCTGGGCGGTGAAGTCCTTGTCCTTGGTGGTGTACTTCTCGCGCTTCACCACCGTCAGCCCGACCGCCTTGGCCCCCTGTTCGACCAGGTCGGCCCCGCCGGATCCGAAGGCGTCGGAGTCGTTGAGGATGCCGATCTTGGTGAACTTCGTCTCTTCCTTTATGTACTTGACCATGGCCGCGGCGGCGATGGAGTCGTCCGGCCGGACACGGAACAGCCAGGGATTGCCCTGTCTGGTGAGGGTGGCGTTCGTTCCACCGATGAACGTCGGCACGCCGTAGTTCTTGATGGCGTCGGACATCGCCAGAACCTGGGTGCTCTTCACGACGCCGATCAGCGCCAGCACTTTCTCCTGCTCTACCGCTTTCTGCAGGGCGGCCAGGGCGCCAGGATTGGTGGACTGATTATCCACGATGATCAGGTCGATCTTCGTGCCGTTCACTCCGCCGGCCTCGTTGATCTGCTTGAGGGCCAACTTGATGGCTTTGATTTGCAGGGCGCCCTCCGCCGCCGACGCGCCGGTGACGGGCGGGGTGAAGCCGATCCGGATCTCGCCGCTTGCCGCCATGGCCGGCGCGCTCATGAGGAGGCTCGCGAATAAGACCGACAAGAGACCGATGCACTTCCAGCTCTTCAGGGTCAGCATCATTTCCTCCCTCTGTTCCCGCTCGACCGCAAGGACAAATGGATTCCTGGCCCAGGCGTGCCGGAGGCGGTCGACAGCATTCCTGGTATGGCTTTGTCCGGCAAAGCCGTCTAATGTTAGACAGAGCAGTGTGGCGGTCAAGGAGCCGACCGAGGCTGTTGCGATGCCGGTCACATCATCCTGAAAAAGGGACAATTCGTTCGATACCGGAGTTTTCGCTGGATTTTTCGGCCAGAGACGAGACGGTTTTCCCGGAACCGGTCAGTTCGCCGGTATCTTACTCTTCGGCCGCGGGCGTGCGCTCGATATCTCCATCGTCCTGCTCCTCCAGCACGCGGCCGTGAAGCAGCGAGAAGTGGCGGTACCGCCCCGGCATGTGGGAGCCCACCGAGCCAAGGATGACCACCAGGATCAGGAGCGGCACCCGCTGGTCCCACCAGATCCCCGCCGCCGCGACGAGCGCCAGCTTGATCCAGACCATGACCCCCATCCCCTGGTAGGCCCACCGGCAGGAGCGATACAGCTCGAGACCCATGAGGCCCATGCCGCTCGCAATGGTGAGCACCAGCCAGAGGATCAGTCTTTGCGGCGCCACATCGAAGGCGTGGCCGCCCAGCAAGATGCCCATGGTGCCGAGATGCAGCGTGCGAAGCGCGATGCTGATCGCGCGCTCGCAGGGAAATCGGCGCGGCGCCACCGGGAAGAGGACATCGGAAATGGTCGCCTTCTTGGCTCTGTCCATGCGTATCAGAACCCCCCGACGGGTCGCCGCGAGGAACGCCGCGCGGGAGACGTGTGATGTCGGGCGCCTCAGGCCGGTGGGAACGCGGGGTGGGCCTTGATCCGACGAATCTGTTCGAGATGTTTGGTCTCGTGCGCGCCTTCCAGGGCCAGCCACTGGTAAAAGCCCAGCTCGCCGAGCTGAAAATGGAAGATCGTTACGTTCCCCACAACCTGTCCATCGGCACGTGCCGTGACCTCCTCCAGACGCTCCCGGCTCTGCTCCAGGCCGACGAGGAGACGCTCCAGCGGACGGTCGGGGGATGGCTGGACCGAGTCAGGCGCCTGCGCCGGGAGCTTGTAGGCGTCCAGATCGATCTGGTGTAGGGGCGCGGCCATGGACCCCGGCTCGCCGATCTGTCCCAGCCCGGCCGCCTGCTGCAAGAGGCGCGAAATGGTCCGGGTGATGCTGCGCTCCGCCAGGCACAGGTGATCCAGGACCTCTCCGATGGACCAGGCGCCGGCCGCGGACCGGAACGCCAGTTGGGCATCGCCCAGGCCTCGGACTTCCACCAGCAGAGCATCCCGGGCCGCTTGGTTGGCCTGCCAAATGTCCCGGAGGAGCGGCGATACCCACTTCCGAGCTTCGCTGTCGGCCACCATGGGTCATTCCCCCGCACATCCGCCCCGGGCCGGCACCGCCGGCTCGCAGGACTCAAGGGTGGAACGCTACCGCTTCCAGTAGCTGAGTAAGCCCCGGTCCACCAGTCCCGGCGCCAGGGCGTTCAGGATCACCAGAAACCGCGTCGGAGGGTAGATCAGGACCTCCGGGCGGGGCCTGCGGACGCACCGCAAGATCTTGGCCGCCACCTGCTCGGGCGTATAGATGGGACCGGTCGGCTTGTACGTCATCGGAGACCGGGCGCCGGCCGTGTCGAAGAACTCGGTGGCAGTCCCCACCGGACAGATGTTGCTCACGTGTATTCCGGCCTCCTGGAGCTCTACCCGCAGCGCTTCGGAGAGGGCCGACACGGCGAACTTGGTGGCGGCATACATCCCCGCCACCGGGGTCGCCCGCTTGCCCAGGATGGAGGAGATGTTGATGATGTGGCCGGACCGCTGGCGCCGCATCAGCGGGACCACAGCCTGGATGCCGAAGACCGTCCCCAGCACGTTCACCTCGAGGAGGCGCCGCACGTCGGCCTCGGGCATGGACTCCACCGGCCCGAAGTAGCCGACACCGGCGTTGTTCACCAGGATGTCCACCCGGCCGAAGCTCGTCTCCGCCTCTTCCACCAGCCGGCGGACCTCCTCGGCGCGGGTCACGTCGGTGCCCCTGGCGCTTGCCTGGCCCCCTGCCTGCCGGATCTCTTCCACCAGGATTTGGAGGCGGTCCGCGCGCCGGGCTCCCAGGACGACCCGGATGCCGGCCCGGGCAAAGATCCTGGCGGTGGCGCGCCCGATGCCGCTGGATGCGCCGGTGATGACCGCCACCCTGCCCTTCGGATCCGGGGACACGCCGCCCTTCCCGTGCCGGTCACACCAGCCGCGCCGCCGCGCGGCCCGCCTGGATCTCCACCAACGCGCCGCTGCCGCCTCGCCCCAGCGTGCAGTTCACCACCGTCGTCCGTCCGGGGACAGCCACGCCCGGGGACTCATGACAGTGGCCGCACAGCACCACCAGCGGCTGGAGCCGGTCCACCGCCTCCCGGTGTACCGGGAGCCCGATGTGCCGCCCGCCGCCGCCAGCAGCCGGATGGGCCCTCCGTTTTTCGCCATGCCCCGACCTGTCGCCGGCGGAGATCCCCCACCGGAACTTCCCGGATGCCCCCCGTCCTCAGGCGCCGAACTTGGTCAATCGCTCGGCATGCGCCATGACGATCGGCATCATCTCGGCGGCCCGCAGGTGGCCAAGGCCCCCGAAGCGGCACTCCCGCTCCGCGAACCGAGGTGCGCCGTCGGGGCGGCACCACTTGGACCAAAGCAGCACTGGCACCGGATGCCAGCTGTGGGCCCTGAACATTGCCGGCGTCGAATGGTCCCCCGTCACCACCAGGACATCGGGCTTCAGCGCCAGGAGGCGCGGGAGCGCCCGGTCCGCCTCCTCGATCACGGCCACCTTTCGATCGAAGCTCCCGTCTTCGCCGAAGCTGTCCGTTTTCTTCACGTGGATGAAGAAGAAATCGAACTGGCTGTACGCCGCTTCCAGGGCCGCGAATTCGTCGGCCACCGTATCGGCCGTCTTCACCACTTGCATCCCCACCAGCCTGGCCAAGCCCCGGTACATGGGGTAGACGGCGATGACGGCGGCCCGCACCCCGTAGGTGTCGGTGAGCTTGGGCAGGCTGGGATGCTTGGAGAAGCCGCGCAACAGCACCATGTTGGCCGGGTGCTCGGCGGCCAGCACCGCCTTGGCCTCGCCGACGAACCGGTTGGCGACCTCGGCGGCCCGTTGGGCTTTCGGCTCCTCCGCGTGGACGGAATGCGGGGGCTTGCCGGTCTCCTGGGGATCGGTCTCCGTGAGGCCTTCCTCCAGGCCGTCTCCTCGGAACAGCACCACAAAACGATGCTCGCGCACCGGCCGGACGATCAGCTCCACGCCGGGGATGCGGATCTGCTCCAGCAGGCCGCTCAAGCGTGCGCAGGTTTCCGTCGGGATCCGGCCGGCGCGACGATCCGTGATCAGCCCCTGGCGGTCCACGCTGCAGAAATTGCCGCGCGCCGCCAGGTCGCGCTCGGTCAGGTCGAGATCGATGCCGACCGCCTCTAGGACGCCGCGGCCGATCCGGAACTCCAGTGGATCATACCCGAAAAGTCCGAGGTGCCCCGGCCCGCTGCCGGGGGTGATCCCCGGGCTCACGGGCTCCAAAAAGCCCAGGTTCCCCTGGGACGCCAGCGCGTCCAGATTGGGGGTGCTGGCCGCCTCCAGCTCTGTCTTGCCGTCGCCGGGGCGGGGAAGTCCGCCCAGGCCGTCCAGCACCAGAAGAACAATCTTGGTCTGGTTGGGGTGCGCCAGCGCCTTCAGGTCGTGGAGGGATACCATGGTGACTCCTTCCGTCGCATCGACACTCGATATTCTCGCGTCGATCGTCATGATAACAGCCCTGGCCGGACACCGTCCACCCGGAGGGATTCCCCGTATGGGGAATGTCCGGCAATGCCTACCCGATGTCCATGGCCATGATGATGGCGGGCTCGTCCGGATCCTGGTAGTAGCCTTCGAACCGTCCGCGGATCCGGAAGCCGCTGCGATGGTAGAAGCGGCGGGCGGCCTGGTTGGACGCCCGCACCCGCAGCCACAACAGCGGCACTCCCTGCCGCCGGCAGTGACGGATGATCCACTCGATCAGGCGTCCCCCGGTCCCCTGCCGGCGACGGCGGGGATCCACGGCGATGTTGATGATGTCCATTTCGCCGCGGAGGGCGCTCACCTCCACCCCCGCGTACCCCAGCAGGACGCTCGCCGCGGGATCCTCCGCCACCCACAGGCTCCCCCTCGTGGGAGAGGCCTGGGCGAAGGCGGCCAGGACGTCCCTGAACGTCTGCAGGGGCCAGGCCTCGACCCCGAAGCACTCGGCCTCCAGGGCGGCGACCTGCGGGAGATCGTCCAGATGCATCGGTCGGATGCGCAGGGTGGGAGACACGTCTTCGGCCTCAGAGGGGCCAGGCCACGCCGAATTCGGCGCCGATAGCTCGGACATCCTCCAGCACTTCCGGGCTGGCCGGAAAACCCTCGGCAAGGAAGGCCTCCCGCCGGCGCCATTCCAACTCGCCCGGCAGGTAGATCTCCTCCACCCCCTCCGCCCGGGGACTGGCCTTGATGTCCTGGATCATCCCTTCGACCGCCTGGAAGAACTCGGCCGGAGGGCAGCAGGAGGCAATATCCAGCGCCATAATCAGGTGGCCCAACCGCTGCGGCCGGGTCATGTCGAAGATGTCGCCCAGACCGGCGCCGAACGGGACGCCGGCCAGCAGACCGCCCAGGATCCCGATGATCACTGCCAGCCCGGATCCCTTGTGCGCGCCGACGGGCATGAGAGACCCCCGCAGGCCCGCGTTAGGGTCGTCGGTCGGGCGGCCCCTGTCGTCCAGCGCCCAGGTGAGGGGAATCGGCTTCCCCAGACGGGAGGCCAGAATGAGGTTCCCCCGCGCCACCTGGCTGCAGGCCATGTCCAGGATGATGGGCGGCCGCCCTCCCGCCGGGACCGCCACTGCCAGAGGGTTGTTGCCCAGCTTGGGGGTCGTGCCTCCCCAGGGGGCGATCACCGGGTTGGTAATGCTCATAACGATGCCGAGCATTTGGTCGGGCAGCGCCATGGCGGCGATGTAGGCCAGAGCCCCCAGATGATTGCTGTGACGGATGGCGCACAGCCCGATCCCCGCTTCCCGTGCGACCGCTCGGGCCCGCCGCATCCCTTCCGCCCCGACGACCTGGCCGAAACCGTTGTCCCCATCCAGCACCAGCGTGGCCCCCGTCTTCCGCAGCAGGCGAAATTCAGGCTTGGGATTGATGAGGCCGCGCCGGAGGCGGGCAACGTAAATGGGAAATCGCACCAACCCGTGGGTGGAGACGCCGCGCAGATCCGCGTCGATCAGCGCGTCGGCCACCAGGAGGGCATCCGGCGCCGGAAGCCCCGCCCGCTCGAAGACGTGTCGGCAGAAGTCGCGCATGGCCTCGGCCGGCACCCGGATACGATCCTCGTCCATGCGGTCCCTTTCCTCCCGGCGCCCGCAGTTCAGCGAACGATGGGCAGGCTGAAGCGGAAGGTGGAGCCCTTGCCCGGCTCGCTCTCGACGATGACGCGGCTGCCGTGGGCCTCGAGGATCTGCTTGACGACCGCCAGGCCGATCCCCACGCCCCCATACTGCCGCGTCGCCGAGTTGTCCACCTGGTAGAAGCGCTCGAAGATCCTTTCGTGGAGGTCCGGGGGGATGCCCGGACCCGTGTCCCGCACCGCGATCTCCACCATCCGGCCACCTTGGTCGTCCGGCAGCAGGCCGGCGCGCAACTGGACCGCGCCGCCGACCCGGTTGAACTTGATGGCGTTGTCCACCAGCTGGGCGAGGGCCATTCGGAGCTCCTGGACATCCGCCACCACCGGCGGCAGATCGCCGGGAACCTCTATAGTGACGACGAGCTTCCGCTCGCCGATCCGGCCCTCGAAGCCCGCCATGACTTTTTCGAAGAGGGGAGCGACCGGCACCGTCTCCCGGTGGAGGGCCACCTCGCCTTGGTCCAGGCGCACGAAGGCCAGGAGGCTTTCGATCAGGCCCATGAGCCGTTTCCCCCCTTCGGCGATGGCCTGGATTCCGCGCTGGCAGGGGGGAGGCAGTTCCCCCAGGCGCCCCGAGAGCAGCATGTCCGTGTAGCCGATGATGGGCGCCAGGGGAGTGCGGAGCTCGTGCGAGACCGCGTTTAGGAAGTTGGATTTCATGCGGTCGAAGACCTTGAGGTCGGCATAGCTCTTTTGCAGCTCCTCGTACAGCCGGGCGTTTTCCAGGGCCACGGCCGCCTGGGAGGAGAGCGTGAAGAGCAGCTCCTCGTCCTCGGCGGTGAAGGTCCTCTCCTGCTTGTTCAGGACCTGGAAGACCCCCAGGATCTCCCCCTGGGGGTTCCGCATCGGCACGCACAGGATGTCCCGCGTCCGGTAGCCGGTGCTCCGGTCCACATCGGGATTGAAGCGGGGGTCCGCATACGCGTCCGGAATCCGCACCGCCCTGCCATTGGTGGCCACGGCGCCCGCGATGCCGCGGGTCAGCGGGATGCGGATCTCCTGCTTCTCCAGTCCTTCCGCCACCCGCGACCACAGCTCTCCCTTGGCGCGGTCCACCACGAACACCGTGCTGCGCTCCGCTTGAAGCAGGTGCGACGTCGTCTGGGAGATGACGCGCAGGAGGGCGTCCAGATCCAGCTCCGAGCTGATGGCCGCCCCCACCCGCATGAGCCGGGCCAGCCGGTCCAGATTCTTTCGCAGCCCTTCGGCCGCCTGGGCGTTGGCCAGGGCGGCGGCCACCTGCAATCCCAAAAGCCTCAGCGCCTCCTCGTCCGCCGGTACGAAGGTGCCGCGCCGCTTGTTCACGAGCTGCAGGATTCCCAGCACTTTCCCCCGCTGGTCCTGAATAGGAACCGCCAGTGCGTTCCGTGTCTTGTCGCCAGTGACGTCGTCCCCCTTAAGGACGAAGCGGGGATCGGTCGAGGCGTCGGGCAGGAGAACGGGCCGTCCGCTCGCAGCCACCAGATCGGCGAGCTCCAGCTCCCCGACGGATTGGACCCTCTGGGTCGCGAAGTTCGAGCCGGCTGGTCGCAGCACCCCGCTCGTGCTGTCCCGTAGGAACAGGGTCCCTCGATCCGCCCCCAGCAGGACACAGGCCTCTCGCGGGATCAGGCCGAGCAGGCGGTCTAGGTCCCTTTCGCTGTTCGCGGTGTAGGCGATCTCCAGGATAGCGCGCAGCGTTTCGCTCGAGATGTCCGTCATAAGCGCTTGGATGCGTCGGCCGACGCCGGCCTACCGGTAGAACTCGGCCCGATCGACGCTCTCTACCTCCACGGTGAGGCGCTCGTTCCCGCGCAGGAGGCCGAGGCGCACGAGGGTTCCCGCCGGCTGCCTCCACAGCTCCCGATACAGCTCCGACCTGGTGGCGACCTCGCAAGAGTTCACCGCCAGGATCACATCCCCTTCGCGAAGCCCGGCCCGATCCGCCGGCGCATTCGGCACCACCCCGATCACCACCACGCCCGTTGCCGCCGGCTCGGGGTACACCCCGACCCAGGCCCGCGGGGGTCGCCCAGGCATCCGTCCGAACCGCAGCAGGTCGGCTCCGCGCTCCGCGTATAGGTGGATCGGGATCGCCAGGCTCATCCGGCCCATCTGGCCCAGGCTGAGCGACGTGATGCCCATCAGCCGTCCCCGCAGGTCGAAGAGGGGTCCGCCGCCGAAGCCCGGATTGGCGGCGGAGGTCTGGATGGCGCTCTCCAGCATGTATTCCCAGTAGGCGTCGAAGGGTCCGAGGTCGGTGACGACACCGCCGCTGGCCCGGCGCTCCGTCGGCCCGGCGCTGGCCAGGATGAACGTCTCCTGGCCCCGGGACAGCCGGCGCGAATCTCCCATGACGGCGGTCCGCAAATCCGGCGAGGGGATCCGGAGGATCGCCAGCCCCGTCTCGAAATCCTGGGCCGCGACCTTCGCCTCCAGCTGCCGGCCGTCGGGAAAGGTCGCCTGCACCCGCCGGGCCCCGAGGACGATATAGTTCACCGTCAGCAGGACCCCCCCGCCACCACCACCCCCGAGCCCATCCGCTCGTCCCCCAGGATCGCCACCGAGGGATGCCCGTCCTGCACCTCGACGTGGAGGGCGGCCGTCAGGGGGACCAGGCCCCGGGCCAAACCGATGTGAGCATCCATATCGACAACCGATCAGGTTGACAATGCGGAAGCCGGGCCGTCCGGGCAGCCGCGACGCGGGTCCCCGGTCCCCCGACTACCGAGTCGCCGAACTCCCAACGACCGTCAGTGACCCTCGTGCTCCAGAAACCGCTCGCCATCGATGGCCGCCATGCAGCCCGAACCCGCCGCCGTGATGGCCTGCCGGTAGACATGGTCCTGAACGTCGCCCGCCGCAAATACCCCCGGGACGCTGGTCTTGGTCCCGTCGTGCGTCTTGATGTAGCCGACAGCATCCATCTCCAGGATCCCCCGGAAGATCTGGGTGTTGGGCGTGTGGCCGATGGCGATGAAGACCCCGTCCACCGGCCGCTCGGTCCTCTCGCCAGTCTTGACATTCCGGAGGCGGACGGCCGTCACCTTCTGCTGGGCGGGATCCAGGATCTCGTCGATGGTGGAGTTCCAGAGGAAGTCGAGCTTCGGATTCCGGCGGGCCTTGTCCTGCATGATCTTGGAGGCGCGCAGCTCGTCCCGCCGGTGCACGACCGTCACCTGCGTGGCGAACTTGGTCAAGAAGAGCGCTTCCTCCATGGCGGAGTCGCCGCCGCCCACGATGATCACTTGCTGGTCCTGGAAGAAGAACCCGTCGCAGGTGGCGCAGGTGGATACCCCGTGCCCCATCAATTTCCGCTCCGACTCCAGCCCCAGCAGCTTGGCGGACGCGCCGGTGGCGATGATGAGCGCCCGGCACTGCTCCTCCTGATTGTCGATGGTCACCCGGAACGGACGGCGGTCCAGCATCACCGCGCTGGCGCCTCCCGTCCGGAACCGGGCCCCGAACCGCTCGGCCTGCCGCCGCATGGCCTTGATGAGGTCCGGCCCCATCAGCCCGTCCGGAAAGCCCGGAAAGTTTTCCACCACGGTCGTCAGGGTGAGCTGTCCGCCGGCCTCGTGGCCCTCCACCACCAGCGGCTCCAGGTGCGCCCGCGCGGCGTACAGGGCGGCCGTCAGTCCCGCCGGCCCGGATCCGAGGATGATGATTTGATGCATACCCGAAATCCTCCTCCGCCTCCAAGTAGCCGCCGCTATTCCAGCGCGCAATCGCGGCGGCGAAACCGCCGTCCAGCTCGTCCATGATGTTCCTGGCGTCCCGCCACGCCGGCCTCCGTGCACCAGTCCCGTTCCGGCCCGACGGTACCAGACCCCGCCCTCGCCCGTCAAGGAGAGTCGCCGGACCCTAATCTCCGGCTAAGCGGTGGCCAGCCGGGCGATCTTGCGCCGCGCCCGGACGAGCAAGGCGTGCTGCAGGGCGCCCGAGAGCCGCAAGAGCGTCCGTCGGGCATGCGCGACGACCTTCCCGACGGTGTTGAACAGCAGGAACCGGAGACGCTTCGGCCGGGCGGTCCGGAGATCTCCGGGTAAGGTCAACCGCTTGAGCGCGGTGAGCAGGTTGTAGGTGAGCACGTTCAGCCGGAACCAGGCGGCGTTCGCCCCGAACTTCCCACTGGGCAGCGCGGCGGCCGCCAGCTCGGTCTTGAGGACGTGATGGGTGTGCTCGATGGTCCCTGCTTTCTCCCGGTGCCACCGGAGGATCGTGAGCCCATCCTCCGGCCGATTGGTGACCACGGCGAAGTACTGCACGCTACTCCCGTCGGCGAAGAGGCTCCCCTGGCGTCGCTGGATACGCACCGCGAGGTAGCGGCGAACGCACGGCCGCGCCTTCCGGTGATCGCCATCCTCGGGGACGTAGGGGACTTCGGCCCAGGCCCGGATCGCCTCGGGCTCCTCCCGCTCGAGCTGCCAGGCGGCCGCGGGGAGGCGCCGGATCTCGGCCTGGAGCTGCGCGGACATATCGGCGCTAATCGCGTAGGCGATTTTCTTCTCCTCGCACCAGCGGAGGACCTCCGTCTCGTAGAGGGCGCTGTCGGCCCGCAGGGAGATGCGGTCCACGCCCTGGGGCAAGTTGGCCACCGCCTGTTCGAGGACGCGCACGTTGCCGCACCCGGCGGGCACCTGGCCATCGCGGAACTGGTCGTGCACGATGACATCGTGCTCGGCCCAGAGGACCACGACGGGCTGGTAGCCCCGGGTCCCGTCGTAGGCCACGGTCGCCGCGTCCTTGTGGCTCTCGACGAGCGTCGCGTCCACATCCAGGGTGGCCGTCGCCGCCCGGGCCCCGCGCTGGACGCCCGCGACCAGCGTCCGGTTCGCCTGTCCGAGGCCCGCCAAGGGGGCGGACTCCAGGGGGACCGTGGCCGCGGGCCCGGCCACCCAGAGCGGCCCGTCCTCCACGTGGAAGGCCTCGAGGAAGTCCCGGACCGTGGTCGCGGCCGGCAGGGGGTAGCCGAGCAGCGTGGCCAGGGCCTGATCCTCCCGGAGCGTCGTGAGGTCCTGGCAGCGGTCCCCGCCGCTCGTCCACAACGCGACGAGACTCTCCACGAGCTGCGAGGGGGGTAATCCGCGCTGCCGCTGCTTGACCGCAACGTGGGTGTCGACGGCCTGGGCCACCCCGAGCTGGCGGAACAGCTCGATCACGAGCGGGACCCCGGCCCGGCCCGTGACCAGCGTGGGGTCGATCGCGTCATCGATTCTCGAACGGCAACCGGGGCGAGGTGTCGGGCATCGCTCTCCTCCTTGTGGTGTTTGCACCCACTGGGTGAAACCAAGCAAGGCCGATGCCAACCCCGCGGGCCGCGCGCACTGCGGGCCGCTGCGTGATTCGCGATCCCCCTCAACTTCTTAGCCGGAGATTAGGGCCGGATCGGCGCATCGCCCCCGGAAGAACGATCGGAAAATACCGCTTGACACTCCCAGGGCGGCGGGCTATTCTCCCTCCGGTTCGGGCGTCGCATTGCCGTTGGTTGATTCCGCAGGGAAGCACCGCAGGGGCAGCAGACACCGCTCCTGCGGTTTTTTGTTTCTGCGGGGATCTCGCCTCATGGGGAGGCGGGACCTCATTTTACACGAAGGAGGGAGTCGCAGTGCGCAGCAAAGGAACGGTGAAGTGGTTCAACGATGCAAAGGGATTCGGCTTTATCGAGCGACCGGACGGTGAGGATGTGTTCGTGCACTATTCCGCCATCCAAGCCGATGGCTTCAAGACCCTGAACGAGGGACAGGCCGTCGAGTTTGACGTCGTGAAGGGTCCCAAGGGCCTTCAGGCGGCCAACGTGACGCGGGCAGTCTGAGGCGCATCGTCAACGCACAAAGGCCCCCGGGATGTGTTCCGGGGGCCTTTGTGTATGTGCCACCCGCGGGTCAGGCCGCCTCCGACATCTTCTTGCCGCAGGAGGAGCAGAACACCGCATCCGCCGGCACGCCCTTGCCGCAGTGGGGACAGAACTTCCCCCCGACTACCTCGCCCCTGGACTCCGGCCGTTCCGGCGCATCCGGCTTGTCCGCGGCCTCCTTGAATCCTTTGATCGCCTTGCCCAGCGAACTCCCGATCTCCGGCAGCTTCCCCGCCCCGAACACTAGCAGGGCGATCACCAGAATCACCAGAAGTTCCGGCATCCCCAGCCCGAACATAGTGCCCCCTTTCGCCACTCTGCGGAAGACCGGCTCCGGCCACCCCGCCTTTGGGTTATGATATCACTTCTGGCCGCCGGCGTGTGGGGAAATCGCCGGGGTCAGAATGTCAGCATCATCTCCCGATAGATTGCCGCCGCCTTCATCACCTGCGTGAGCTCCACGTACTCCTGGCTGGTGTGGGCCTGCTGGATATGGCCGGGGCCCAAGACCACACACGGGATTCCGGCCCCCGACAGGCACGCGGCATCGGTCCCGAAGGGAACACCGCGGGCGGGATGGTCTCCGTCCACCCGCCGGACGGCCTGCCGGGCCGCCCGCACGACGGCGGCTTCCAGCGGCGCCTCCATGCTTTCCCCCAGCTCGAACGGCTCGTCGATCACCACCCGGAGGTCGGGATCCTCGGCCGCCAGGGTCGACAGCATCGCTTCCAGCTCCGCCCGGACGTCGACCCAGCTTTCGCCGGGCAGCAGCCGCCGGTCCACCTCGATGCGGCAGCGGTCCGGCACGACATTGACCTGGAGCCCTCCTTCGATCCGTCCCACGCTGAGTGTCGGCGACCCCAGCAGCGGGTGCGAGCGCTGCCGCAGGCGGGGGGCCAGCCGCTCCTCCAGGCCGCGAATCACGCCGGCCATCTTGACGACGGCGTTGATCCCCGCCGGGGGGTTGGAGCTGTGCGCCGCCCGTCCCAGGGTGGTCATCCGCCAGCGCGCGATCCCCTTATGGGCCACGACCACATCCAGTCCCGTGGGCTCGCCGACGACCGCGGCGTCTGCCCGGAATCCCGATGCCACCAGGTGCCTGGCCCCTTCATAGCCGGCCTCCTCCCCCATGGTGAACGCCACCGAGATGGTGGATCGAAGGTCCCTCCGGGAGAGCACGCTCTGGAGGGCCAGCAGCATGGCCGCGATGGAAGCCTTGGTGTCGCAGGCCCCGCGTCCGAAGAGGCGGTCCCCCTCCGATCGCGGCGTGAAGGGATCGACCTGCCCATCCGACGGGGCGACCGTGTCCAGGTGGGCCTCGAACAGGAGGTGGCCGCCTCCGCCTCCCCCGGGGAGCCGGGCCACCACGTTGGGTCGCCCCGGCTGCACCTCGGTGACCGTCGGGACCAGGCCCATGGCGCGGAGCCGCCCTGCCAGGACGTGGGCCAGTTCACCCTCGCCCGGGCCGCCGCCCATCCGCGGGTTCACGCTGGGGATGCGGACCAGATCGGAGAGCAGCGCTACGGCCTCTTGCCTGTCGATGCATTCGCCGGCCATGTGCACCCTCGTGCCGGGACGATGAGCGGTGCCGTCCCCGGGGCCACTTCGCCTCCGGAATCGCCCCTCAGGTCAGCCGCTGCCCCCCGTCCACGGTCAGAATCTCACCGGTGATGAAGTCGTTCTCGACGAGATACACGACGGCCCGGGCGATATCCCCGGGGTCCCCCATGCGGCGCAGCGGGACGCGCCGGATGGCCTGCTCCTCCTCGGCGGATCCGCTCCCCTCCGGCAGCAGGATCGTCCCCAGGGCCACCGCATTCACCTGGACCGCCGGCGCCAGCGCCTTGGCCAGCCCCCGCGTGAGCGCGATCAGGCCCGCCTTGGAGACCGAGTACGGCAGGTAATCGGCCCAGATCTTCATCCCCGCAATGTCCGTCAGATTGACGATTTTTCCCCTTCCCTGCTGGCGCATGATCGCCCCGACGGCGCGGCACAAGAGGAAGGGCGCTTTCAAGTTGACGCCCAGAAACCGGTCCCAGTCCTCTTCCGCCAGGCTCTCGAAGGGAGTCCGGTAGAAGATGGCCGCGTTGTTGACCAGGATCTCGATGCGGCCGAACGCCTGCATGGCCGTCTCGACCACGCGCTCCACCTCGCGGGCGGAGGAGAGGTCGGCGCACACCGCCACCGGCTTGCCTCCCAGCCGCTTGGCCTGGGCCAGGACCTCGTGGGCCTCGCGCTCGGAGCTCCGGTAGTGGATCGCCAGCTCGGCGCCCCGCTCGGCCAGGGCCAGCGCGACGGCTCGCCCTACCCGCCGTGCCGCGCCCGTCACCAGCGCGACCTTGCCTTCGATCTCCATGCCGCTCCTGCCCGTGGGGGGAAGGTCGCCCGCAAGCCGTCCGCCCCGCCCGTGCTCTTCCGCTCAGGACGCGGCGACCCCCCGGACCCGGTCGAGGGCCAGGCGAAGCGTCCGCTCCGCCAGCATCCCGATGGTCGCGCGGCCAGCGCCCCCCTCCCCGCGACCACCCGCCGACGGGAGCACGGCGTGCTGCGCGACTAGGTCTCCGGCTTCCCGCAGCACGGCCTCGGTGAGGCGCTGCCCGCCCAGGAATCGTTCCGTCTCCAGCGCGCGCCAGAGCGCGCGGGCGGGGGTCCAGAGGCCCACCCGCGCCCCGCAGCAGGTGGCCAAGTCCTCCTCCATCACCAGAAAAACCCCCACCCCACAGGGGGCCGGCACGTCGGAGCCGGCGGCTCGAAGGTAGGCGCCGCCGGAGCGGGCCAGTGGCGCCGGCAGGTGGACATCCACCAGGAATTCCCCGTGCTGGAGGGAGGGGCCGCCGGGTCCGGCGCAGAGCGCCTCCACGCCCAGTTCCGACCAGCCGTGCGGCCCGAAGACGGCGGCGGATGCCCGCAGGCAGATCAGGGGAAGCAGCACGTCCGCGGCCGGCGGAGCGTTCCCCAGGGTCCCGCCCAGGGTGGCCGGCTCGGCCGAGCCCAGCCAGCCCGGAGCGCCGGGACCGTCCGCCAGGATGGGATACAGGCGCTGGACCGGAGGAAAGGCGAACACTCCCTCGAACGGCACCGCCGCGCCGATGCACAGGCCGTTCCGATCGTCGTACTCCAGGCGATTGAGGTCGGGGACCCGCGCTAGGTCGATCACGAGGGAGGTCGTCCCTCCCTCCTCCCGCACCTCGGCGATGAGATCCGTCCCCCGCACGCGGGGACGCGTGCGGCCGTCCGCCGCCAGCAGCAGCGCGGCCACCTCGTCCAGCGTCTCGGGGGCAAACTGCTCGAGTCTCTCCATACCGGACCCGGTCCCTCTCTCAGAGGTGGAATCTCTCATACCACGTTTCGATGAAGAGCGCCAGAAGCGCCGCGCGCTCCCGGAGGCTGGGCAGCTCTAGCCACTCTTGCGGGCTGTGCATCTGGCTGCCGATCGGCCCCAGGCCGTCCAGTGTGGGAATCAGCTGCGCCGTGCGGTTGCCGTCGGAGCCTCCCCCGGTGGTGACCCCCTGAACGGTCAATCCCAAGGGAGCGGCGGCCGCCTGGAGGATCGCCAGCATCCGCCGCGTCCCCTCGGTGGTCGGCCACGGGGGGGTGCCGATGTCCCCGCTCAGGGTGCCGACGGCTCCCGGGACCGAGGACCGCGCGGCAATCCTCCGGAGGGCGCGGGTGATGCGATCCGCCTCCTCGGTGCTGCGCACCCTCACGTCCACATCGGCCGAGGCGCGGTCGGGGACGACGTTGGACCGCTCGCCTCCCTGGATCACCCCCACGTTCACCGTGGTGCCGCGGCTGGGGCGGCCCAGGGCCTGGACCGCGCACACCTTGTGGGCCAGCTCCCAGATAGCGTTCACGCCCAGCTCCGGCTGCGAGCCGGCGTGGGCCTGCTTTCCCTGAACCTCCAGGCGGAAGTGGCCCACGCCCTTCCGGCCGATCACGCACTCCCCGTTGGGGCGGGCCGGCTCCAGGACCACGGCCGCCTCGTGCCGCCGCGCCGCGTCGGTGATGAGCTGCCGGGACGAGGGAGAGCCTACCTCCTCGTCGGCATTGAGGAGGACGGTAAGACGCAGGCCGCGGAGCACCGGGGATTCGGTCTCCGCCAGAGCGCGCAGCCCGAAGAGGAGCACCGCCAGCCCGCCCTTCATGTCCACGACTCCCGGGCCGGTCGCCCGCGTTCCCTCGACCTGGAAGGGCCGCGACGCCGCGGTCCCGGCCGGATAGACGGTATCCATGTGCCCGAGGCAGAGCAGGGCCCTGGCCGCGCCATCGGGGGCGCGGGTCGCCACCAGGTGGTCGCCGTACTCCGGCTGCCGGACCCGCTCCACGCCGTATCCCAGCACCGCATAGGCCTGCGCCAGCCGGTCCGCCACCTGGTTCACACCGGCCCGGTCGTAAGTTCCGCTGTCCTGGTTGACCAGCTCTTCCAAAAAGGCGACGGCCTCGGTCTCGTGAGCCGAGAGCCATCCCGTGAGTGCCTCCGATCGCGCGGTCATGATCGATGTCCTCCGACCAGCGGGAGAGCGGCCGACTCGCCGGCGTACAGGTGACAGGCCACCTCCTGCCGCTCGCCGAACCGCAGCACGGCCGGGGCACGGACCAGCCCCCCCGAACCCGCTAGCCATCCGCTGGCCAGGTGGAAATGCTGGGTGAGGCCCTCGACCTCCAGAAGGGGCGCGCCCATTGGGGTGAATGTCTCCGGGTGTCCGGGCCGCCGCACCGGCCGCGGACGGGCGTACGCTAGCACGAGGCCCGCGGAGCGTCAACGCGGCGGCGATTCGCTGTCCCATTCGCCTCGCGGCGGGTCCCCGCCTTCCGCCGAGTGAAAGAAGGGGCGGAACTTCTCTGCCAGCTCGACCAGCTTGGCTTTGTAGTACTCCACGTTCTCGTCGGGCGCCTCGGGACTCCACTCGCTGGCCAGCCGGGCGGCCTCGTGCACCTTGACCCGCTTGGACGTCCCCGTGACATAGTAGGAGATCTGGTCGCCCGGCTGGTACGGGCGCTTGGCCCGGAGGGCCAGCTCGTACGCCGCCGCCGGGTTGCGCCGGCTGCCGCGGAGCTTGTCCCGATAGGTGTCCAGGGAGTCCTGGAGCGTCTCCGTCTTCATGAAGGTGCGGACGTTGAAGGCGTGCCGTTCGAAGGCCTCGGCGTAGCGCCGGGTGAGATCCGGAATCTTGTGCGGCTCGCCCGTCAGGAGAAGGCGGAACATCTCCTCCATCCACTCCCGCTGGAACAGCTCCAGTCCCCGGGACCGCAGGCCCGACCCCTTGATGGAGAGCCGGCCGTCGTAATCCAGCAGCGCGTAATTCTTCATCTTGTAGCTGAACATGGCCCGGTAGCGGCCGTCCAGCTCCAGGCTGATCCCTTCGGGCAGGATCGTCCCCAGCTCGCGGAGCAGCCGCTCCTCGTCCTCGGCTGTCTCCACGCCCGGCGGCGCCACGAAGTAGAGGCCGTCCGTATCCGCCTCGACCAGGCGCGCCCCGCGCTCCTGCAGCCAGGCCATGACGGCCTGGATCAGCTCCCGCCCCTTGGCCGTGACCAGGTTGGCCGCCGCATAGTCGTTGAAGTGTCCCAGCGGGAAGCCGAGATAGCCGTAGAAGGAGTTGATGAGGATCTTGAAAGTGATCTGGAGGGCGTCATAGTGGGCGCGGGCCTCCTCCGTCTCCGCCGCCCGCAGGAGCTGCTTGGCCTCCACCCGGAACCGGCGCAGGTCCGCCAGCAGGCAGCGGAAGACGCCCAGGCTGTCCCGCCGGGGAAAATAGCCGAAGGCCAGCATCACCGAAGGGTACAGGGACGTGACGTCGCAGTGGAGAATCCGCCGGGCCACCCCCTGGTAGGCGATCTCGGTGTGGCCGCCCAGCACCTCCTGCGGCGGCTCCGGCGCGGGAATGGCCCGCCGCTGACGCAGGTACTCCCGGATCGCCAGCGCGTCGATCTTGGTGGCGTTTCCCCGCAGCGCCACGTTCTGGTAGGAGAAGGGGAAGATCTGGGCCTGGACGAAGTAGCTCTGGCTCAGGATCGCACTGAGGGCCCGGGTTTCGCGCACGTCGTCCAGGGCGTACCGGAACAGCCGCTCCGGATCGTGATCGAACGTCCAGGCGATCTTCTCCGGCGGAAGGTAGGTGCGGTCGGGCGCGGCCAGCCCGAAATGCCGGGCGATTTCCTTCAGGCCGAAGCTCTCCAGCTCCCGCGCGGTCACGTCGTAGTGCTGGGCCAGAATCCAGGTGTCGATGATGTGCCGCCCCTGGATCTCGTATTTCGTGTAGGTGATGGACCGCTCGGCGATCTGCATCCGCGAGGGGTGCCCCCTGAGCGCCGATCCGTCCCGGCCCAGGGTCAACGCCACCTTGTGCCTTCTGGCCCGCGCGGCGATGTAGTCCAAGTCGAAGCGGAACAGGTTGTGGCCCTCCAGGACGTCCGGATCCCGCTCCCGCACCAGGCGGACCATCTCCCGCAGCATGGCCGGCTCGTCCAGGACCGCCCCGGAGATGACGTGCTCCCACCCCGTGCTGTCGGCCAGCGCGATGGCGATGATGCGGTCCTCGGAGCGGGCCGCGTTGGAGAAGTCGTACCCGGCCGCGCAGTAGGTCTCGATGTCGAGCTGCATCCGGTGCAAGGCTGAGAAGGGCAGCTCGAGGAAATGCGTCTGCCCGGTGAGGAGCAAGTCTTGCTGGATGGGGTCGGAAAAGAACAGGTAGGGGGCATCGGGGGCCGACTGGGCCCTGCCGCTGGCCCCCTGGAGGTGGGCGCGGGCCTTCAGCGCATCTTCCCATCCCCGAAACAGCACCAGGAAGCGATACCACCCCTCACCCGCCAGCTCCTCCACCTCGCAGCCGCCCGACCAGCCGGACAGGAGCTCCGTGCTGGCCAGGAGCAGGAACGGCCGAAAGGGGCGAACGGAGGAGGTGATGCCGCCGCCCGCGGGGGTCCGGGAGAACACCCGGATCCGATCGTTCCCCTCCAGCTCGAAGGCCAGCAGGCCGGGGGTCGGATCGTGGCCGAACAACGCGGCGTTGGTATGAAAGGCGGGCGCCTGAAGCGTCATGCTACACGGGATCCGTTGCCAGGAGATCTGCGACTCTTCCCCGGCGGGCGTCCGGGGGCCGACGATGGCGGGCACCCGCTCCGCCCCCGGGTCCATGCCGACCGGACCATCCAGCCTTGGAATTTCGCCCCGACCGGCTCACGGCTGCGGCGGGGGCTCGGCATCCGGCGCGGCCCGCAGGAGGTCCCGCGCCTCCACCAGGTCGCTCTGGCGGACCAGGATGCGACGGCGGGCCAGCGGGCCGATGTTGTAGTTGGCATCCACGGCGTACTGGTTCTCCGCCTGCAGGATGCAGGGGATTCCCTCGGACTCCAGCAGTGAGCAGATGATCTCGGCCTCGACCAGGCTATACACTTCGACCGCGGTGACAACCGGGTCGTCGGGAACCTCGTCTTCCAGCTCGAAGCTCTTCGCCCAATCCCGGGGGAGCGCCACCGCGCCGTCTCCTCCCGGCAGCATGCCGTCCACATCCTCACGCCCCATCTCCACACCCCCTATCGTTCGCCGTCCGGAAGGACCCGTCTCACCGGCCCAGAGCGTGCCGCTCCTCCGTCTGGTCCATCAGGCTCTGGCGCAAGGACCGGGCCACCACACGATAGCTGCCCAGGCTGCCGTCCCGAAGATCCCACTCCAGGGCCAGGTCCAGGAGGATCCGGGCCTGCTCGCGCTCGCCCCGGCGCAGATGGAACAGCGCCTGACTCAAGCGGCTGGGGCCCGGATACCGCCCCATCAATCCCTGGTAGATAGCCAGCTCTTTCTCGGATTGCCCGTCCAGGCCGTAGGCCAGACCCAGCCTGAGCGAGCTGCGCAGGTACAGCTGGCTTGCCGGGGGGGTGCGGTCGCGCGCGGTCCGGAATCCCAGAATGGCGGTCCCGAGTTCCCCATTTTCCTCATCCAGCCAAGCCTGGTAGAATGCGCGCGTGGCCGGATCGGATTCCACCGCGATCCGGTGCTCCAGTGCGCGAACGCTCTGCTGGTGGTCCCATCGCTCCTGGAGGTACACCCCCAGGCTATTCTGGGGCCAGGTGAGGTACACCACGACGCCGACCCCGGCCAGCCCCACGGCTGCCGAGAGAATCAGAACGCTCACGAGTCGCAGGTTCTTGGCCGTCATGGCGCCCCCCTGCACTCTCGCGGACAGCGGGCCCGCTGTCAATATAACATGCCCGCAGGGGGCAGACACGGGAAAAGACGGGGGCGCACGGGCCGAGCAGCCCGGAGCGCCACGGGAGGGATGAATGAACGCGCGCTCGTCAGCACAGGATGGGCTCTCGCCGCGGGGGCGCGGCGGAGATATCGTGTTTCCCCACATCGAGCAGTACCTGGAGGGTCTGGACGGGACGCGGGACGCAGTCTTGGAGGCCATGGAGCGGGAGGCGGCCGAGCGGGATTTTCCGATCGTGGGTCCCCTGGTGGGACGCTTCCTGTCCCTGTTGGCGCAGAGCATCGGCGCCCTGCGCATCCTCGAATTAGGCTCCGGCTTCGGATATTCCGCCTACTGGTTCGCGCGGGCGCTGCCGGCGCAGGCCGAGCTGATCCTCACCGAGGTCTCCGCTCCCAACGCCGAGCAGGCGCGCGAATTCTTTCGCCGGGCGTCTGTCCGCTGCCGGACGGAGTTCCTGGTCGGCGACGCCCTGGAGATCATCGACCGACTGCCCGGCGATTTCGACATCATCCTGAACGATGTGGACAAACAGCTGTATCCCGCCGTGTACCACAAGGCGGTGCCCCGCGTCCTGCCCGGCGGGTACTTCCTGAGTGACAATATGCTCTGGGGCGGCCGGGTTGTGAGCGGCGCAGAGCACCCCACCACCAGGGGCGTGCTGGAGCTGACCCGGCTCCTGTTTGCCGATCCGAATCTCTACACCATCATCCTCCCCATCCGCGATGGATTGTCCGTCAGTCTGAAGCTGGCCTGACGCAGCTCGAATCTTGGGGCGCTCCGCCCATTTCAACGCGGCGATTCTTGGTGCCTTGGCGGTGGGGGCTGAAGATCCGGGCGGCGGCTGGCGTCGCCGCGATCCGGTCCGAACACGCCGGTCCGGCCGGCCACCACCGCCATCGCCCGCTGCCAGCTGGAGCGCTCGTGCCCCCACGCTTCGCGGGCAAACCGATAGTCGAATTTCCGGATGAACTCATCCAGCTCCCCCACCAGCTCCCCCCATCTCGCATTATGCCACGCGCTGAGGCGGGGAAAGTTGGGATGGCTCTTCCCCAGCCAGACCGCGGCATCCATGTGAGGCAGGCAGAGGCCTTCGGAGTGCGAGAAGGCGTCGCGGAACTCGGGGTGATCGAGGAAGTCCAGGACCGTCCGCAGCGCCCGGCGCTCGCCCCGGACGGCGGACACGCACAAGGGACATCTGGTCTTCGCGCGCGGCAGGGAGGCCGACCTGGCGAGGCCGAGGCGGGCCGCCAGGCGGGAGGAGAGCTTCCGGCCGGGGCTTTGCCCCCGGACGGTCCGGTCGCATTCCCCCAGCCACGTGCGCGCCGCCTCCAGCACGCTCCGGTACAGGATCGCCGTTCCCAGGGCAGGGTGCTCGATTCGGGCCAGGAGCCACGTGTGCCAGTTGCACAATCCGCCGGACGCCACCAGGCGGGCCCGCATCTCGGGGTCGTTGACCTCCTCCCCTATCAGCTCGTTCAGGGCTCGGAGCGCTCCGTCCTCCAGGACCGTGCAGACCGGACAGCCGGATTTTCCGCACGCCTCGAGCAGTTGGAAGTATCCGACGAACTTGGACGGGCGGCCGGGCCGCCGTCCACCCTCTGCCGCTGGCTCGTTTCCCGCCGGAGCGGACCCTCGACCCATGTCCTCCTCCCCCGGAGATCGCTAAAACCCCTCCCGGACTTCCCGGGCGAGGTTGCCACCGCGGCCAACCACTGCCCTTAATTCCTATCCCATCTTTGGCATGCTGCGTCAAGCCGTTCCTCCCGCGCCCGGCTTCCGCGCGGATTACGGGACGGCCACCTTCCTGACCGGCACGGCTCGACCGCGGAGCACACGAAGTCCGCGATGCAAACCCCCTCGATCCAATGAGCCGTCGCCGGAAATTGCGGAGGGGACCGGAAGGTCTTGTCCGGGTGTTCCTCTGCGCGCGCGGGGCGTGGCGACCTCTTGCGATTTTTGCGGTTTAGGCGGCGGAGCGTCCGGAGTGATCTGGCAAGCTCCCCTGGAATGGAGGCGATCGGCGCCGCGGCTACTTCGCCTTCGCGCCCCCCAGGTAGGCGTCCCGCACCTGCGGATTGCGGAGGAGATCCTCCGCCGGCCCCTCCAGGACGATGCGTCCCGTCTCCATGACGTAGCCCCGCTGTGAGACGGAGAGGGCCATGCTGGCGTTCTGCTCTACCAAGAGGACGGTGGTGCCTCGAGAGGCGTTGATCTCCTTGATCACGCGGAACATCTCCTGGACCAGGATGGGCGCCAGGCCGAGCGAGGGCTCGTCCATCAGCAGCACGTGCGGCCGGGCCATGAGACCGCGCGCGATGGCCAGCATCTGCTGCTGCCCGCCGGAGAGGGTCCAGCCCAGGGCGTGCTTCAGCCGGCCCAGATCCGGGAAGATATGGAACATCTGACCCATGTCGTCTTCCAACTCCTGCCGGCGCATGGGCCGATTGGACGCGCCCAGGATCAGATTCTCCCGCACCGTCAGACCGGGAAAGATGCGCCGCCCCTCCGGCACGTGGGAGATGCCGCGCTTGGCAATGGCCTCGGCGGACAGGCGGTGAATGGGACGGCCCTGGAGCAGAATCTCGCCCCGCAGCGGATGGAGGAGGCCGGAGACCGTGCGGAGCGTCGTGGACTTGCCGGCCCCGTTCGCCCCCAGCAGGCAGACGATCTCTCGCTCCCGCACCTCCAGGGAGATGCCGCGAAGGGCCGTCACCGCCCCGTAGGCCACGTGGACGTCGTGGATTTCAAACACCCAGGGCTACCTCCCGGTTGCCGAGATAGGCCTCTACGACTGCCCGGTGCCGCAGTACCGCATCCGCGGTCCCCTCGGCGATCTTCTCCCCGAAATTGAGGACCGTGGCTAGCGTGGCGACCTGGGAGACCAGGGACATGTCGTGTTCCACCAGGACGATGGTGAGTCCCATGTCCTTCAGCCGCGTGAGGAGCTGGATCAGCTCCTGCTTCTCGGTCTGGTTCAGGCCGGCGCCCGGCTCGTCGAGCAGGAGAAGATCGGGCTCTCCGGCCAGGGCCCGCGCCAGCTCGACAAGCTTCTGGTGGCCGTAGGGCAGGTTCCGGCAGAGCTCGTTCACCTTGTCCGGCAGCCCCACGAACTCGATCGCCGCCATGGCGCGATCCCGGGTCTCGTGCTCCCGGCTTTTCTCCCGCTGCGCCCCGATCAGGACATTCTCCCAGACGGTCAGCTCGCGGAAGAGGCGCAAATTCTGAAAGGAGCGGGCCATGCCGTAATGGGCGATGCGGCTGGGACGCAGGCCGACGACGTCCTGGCCCAGAAAGTGAATACGTCCGGCCGTGGGCACATACAGGCCGGAGAGCAGGTTGATGATGGTAGTCTTCCCGGAGCCGTTGGGGCCGATGAGGGCATGGATTTCGCCCTGCCGGACGGTGAAGTCTACCCCATCCACTGCCTTCACTCCGCCGAAGTGCTTGACGAGGTGCTCGACCCGCAGGATCTCCTCGCCCGCCTTCACGCGGCCGCCCACCTGGAGCGGGCGCCGGGCCGGCGGCAGGACCAGGGGCCGGGCGAAGCGGCGCCCAAATAGCTTCACGTAGCCCCAGAGGCCCTCGGGCATGAAGACGATCACCAGGATGATGGCGCAGCCGTAGACCACCAGGTAGACCCGCTGAAGGTCGCGCAGCCACTCGGGCAGGAAGGTGAGCAGGGTGGCGCCCAGGACGCCGCCCAGGGCGGAGTCGCTCCCCCCCACCAGCACCATGGCGAGAAAGGCGACCGCATGTTCAAAGTTGAAGCTGTCCGGGCTGACGTAGAGGTACCCCGAAGCGTAGATCGCGCCGCCCAGCGCCCCGATGACCGCACTCATGATGAAGGCGATAACCTTCACCCGGCGCGTGTCCACGCCCAGCGCCTCCGCCGCCAGCTCGTTCTCACGAATGGCCCGCATGGCGCGGCCGAGGGCGGTGTCACGGAGCCACCAGACCAGTCCGGCGACCAGCAGCAGGGCGGCCAGGGCGAACCAGGCGTACCGCTGCACAGTGTTCAGCGGGACGAGGAACAGCGGCCGCTTGATGTTGCTGATCCCGTCCGGGCCTCCCGTGACCTCGATCCAGTTGGTGTTGACTAGGGTGTAGATGATCTGGAAGCAGATCGTCACCATGGCCAGGTAGTGACCGCCCAGCTTGAGCGTCGTGCTGCCGAGCACCGCCCCCGCCAGGAGAGCGGCCGCCAGGCCCACCAGCAGGGCGACCCACCAGTTCATTCCCCAGCGGGTGGTGCCCAGGGCCACCCCGTAGGCCCCCAGCCCGTAGAAGGCGGCCTGGGCCAAGGAGATCTGGCCGGCGTACCCCAGCACCACCACCAGGCCGAGCGTCGCGATGCCCCAGGCGGCGCCCAGGACGAGCAGGTTCGTGGTGTACCGGCTGGTGAAAAGGAGCGGTAGGATCACGACCACGACGGCACCCAGCGCCAGGGCCAGATAGCCCGGCCGGAACCAGGGACGGCTGCGGGCCTTCTTGCTGTCGGTACCGGTCATGCCTTCTCCGCGACCTTCTCGCCGAAGATGCCCTGCGGCCGCAGCAGGAGAAACAGCATCAGCACCAGGAAGCTATAGCCGTCCTTGTAGATGGCCGAGATATAGGCGGCGCCGAAGCTTTCGATCACGCCCAGTGCCAGGCCGCCCAGGATGGCCCCCCGCACATCACCGAATCCGCCGCAGATGGTGGCCGCGAACGCCTTGAGGCCAAGCATCCCCCCCATTTTGTGCGTCACAAAGAAGATGGGGGCGACCAGGATGCCGCCGATCCCGCCCAGGAGGCTGCTGTAGATGAAGGTGAGGGCGATCATCACGGTTGCCGGGATGCCGAGCAGCCTGGCCATATCCTTGTCCTGCGAGGTGGCCTGCATCTTCTTGCCCAGGATGGTGTACTCGAAAAAGAGATACTGGAGGCCGACCAGCAACAGCGTGACTATGAGGGTGATCACGTACTGGTAATCGAAGAAGATGCCGCCCAGCGTGATGCCGCCGATCCCGTTCACCGTCTCGATCACTGGGCGGACCTTCTCGGGGGTCGGTCCGAAGACGGCCAGCGCCCCGTTCTGCATCATGATCTGGGCGCCGATAGTGGCGATGATGACGGGAAGGAAGCTCCGGTTGCGCAGCGGGTAGTACACGGTGAGCTCGAAGATCAGGCCCACCGCCGCCATGATGAAGAGCGCCAGCAGGATGGCCGCGAAGTAATTCAGCTTGAGTCCATGCCACAGGGCGAACAGAAAGTAGGCACCCAGCATGGCGAACTCGCCCTGGGCGAAGTTCACGACGTTGGTCGCCCGGAAGATCATGACGAAGCCCAGGGCGACCAGCGCATAGACGCCCCCGATCGCGAGGCCTGCGAACATGAGCTGTCCGTTCATGGACAGGCTTTCGAACATATCCTATCCTCCCCGGGTCCGGGGACTGTCACCTGACTTCATCCGACGCCAGTCCCCACCCATCCCTCCCAAGAGAGATGGGCGGGGCTGCGTCGCACGTGCTGCCGTCTGCCTTAGCGGGGGACGTGCAGGGTCTTGAAGTACTTGATGGCCCCGTTGACGTTCTGCACGATGTTGTAGTGGTCCAGGCCGTCGCCATTCTGGTCGAAGTTGTACTCCCCTTCCGCCCCCGGGAACTTCCGGATGCTCAGGATGGCCTTGCGGAGGTTCTCGGGCTTCAGGTCCGGCGACTGCTTCATCGCCTCGGCGAACACCAGGACCGCGTCATAGCACCAGGCAGCGTACAGATCCGGCTCCTGGCCGTACTTGGCCTTGTAGGCCTTGGCGAAGGCCATGGAGGTGGGGCTGGCATCCACGCTGAAGTCGGTGACGCCGTAGGTGCCGTAGAGCGAATCCCCGGCCAGGTTCCGGCTATCCACGCCGGTGATCGAGGGCGAGCCCACCCACGTCACTTTGACGCCGAGCTGCTTGATCTGGCGGGCGAGCACGCCCAGATCGGTGCCGAACGTCATGTACGTGGCGAGGCCCGTGGCCCCGGACTTCTTGAGCGCCTCGACCACGCCGGTGAAGTCCTTCTCCTGGTTGTTGTAGCCCTGGTCAAGCACCACCTCGCCCCCCAGCGCCTTCACGGCCGGCGCCAGCATATCCCGCCCGCCGTTGCCGAAGGCGTCGGAGGCGTGGATGATGGCGATCTTCTTCAGCTTCAGATCGTCCACCATGAACTTGGCGATGACCTTGGCGCTCATGCCGTCATTCGGGCGGAAGCGGAAGACCCACTGGCTGCCGCTGTGGGTCAGGCCATAGTTGGTCCCGCCGATCGCCACGGGGATCTTGGCCTCGTTGATCGTGGGCAGCATGGCCTGCACCTGGGTCGAGCGGATGGATCCCAGGATCGCCACGATGTCCTTGTCCTCCAGGAGCTTTTGCAGGGCCGCCACGGCGCCCGGGTTGGTTGTCTGGTCATCCTCTTCCACCAGGACGAGCTTCCTGCCCTTGACACCCCCCGCAGCATTGATCTGCTCGACGGCGAGCTCGGCCCCCTGCCTGTGGTACTTGCCGGACTCCGCCGCCTCGCCGGTCATGGGGATGATCTGGCCAATCTTGATCGTCTTCGCCTGGGCATGAACCAGCGTGAACGAGACAAGAACGAGAGCCACAGCCGCAACCCCCGCGAGCCACCCCCTGTACGTGCTCATGGTCTCCTGTCCTCCAATCCCCCTTCCGGGTCCACTGCGTTTGCCGCCGAGCCCCTGACTCGGCATCTAAAAAGGCAGGGCGGGTGTAGGATGAGGCCGGGAAAATGCTCCCCCTGGACGGACTAGGCGTGGTGGAAGTTCCGTCATATCGTCTTCGGTGTCAAGGGGAAGATGGGGGACGGCAGGGAAATGTCTCCCTTATGGAACCACTGGCGCGGACGTCGCGCTCTGCAGGTCCGTCGCCGGTACGCCTGGACCGGCGCCGCCCGGCCTTGGGCGTGCGGTGCGCCCGGAGTATCCCCCCGGCCGAGGCCGGCGCTTCCTTCCGTGCAGGTTAGGGTTTGGTCGGAGACTCTTGGTCGCTTTCTTTCTTGTTCTCCGGTGCCTTTGGAGGTTTGTCCGCTTCCCCCCCCACGAAGCGATTCCAATCGTCTATCGCGCTCTGGGCGGCCTTCCGGTGAGCCTCGATTGCCTTCTCCTGCTCCTTGACAAATGATTCGAGGCAGGACCGGTACAGATCTACGGAGGCCTTATAGCGGTCAAGTTGGGCCTGGGTCACGAAATCCCGCTGCTTCAGCGGAGCAATGCAGTTGTGGGACGGGATATCCGGGCCGCTGGAGGCGGCAGCGGGTGAAAGCAGGAGAGCAATCAGAATGATTCCACCGACTCCTCGCATGCGGCCTACCTCCTTCTCCTTCGGACTCTTTTCGTCCCATCGACTTCGGCTACTCCTCCATGCGGGGGCGTCTGGGCCGTTCCCTCCCGTGCAGCCCAGGTGCCCGATCCGCGAGCCGCAGGGCAGCAGCGTTCGCGATCGGGCATGCAAGGCGCGTCCGGCAGCCCGTATGCCGCCGGCAGTCGTGGACGCTGGCCGGGACCCCCGTGGCTGTGAGTCTCGACCGGGCCGCCCCTCTGCGGGAGATACCCCAGAGTGTAGCACACTCACCCCCTTAGGTCCGGAGGGCCCCACGTCCTCCGATGGCAGACTCTCGGAATTCACGGGGAGCCGGATCCGGCGCTCGGCAGGGGGCCGGGCCGGCTCTTGGCCGCGCACAAACGGGTGGCACCATCGGGCCGTCCGCTTTCGGTCATCGTGATTGACAGCCGGCGGTACCTCCGATAGGCTTCTATTGATCACTCCAAAGGTCGCGGGCCGGGAATCTTCGATCGTGCCAGAGGCACCCTTGCTATCCAGGGCGTTCCCATCATGACAATCGACCGCTTGGAAAACATCAACGTCGCCGCCTTCGATCTGATGCCCTCACCCGAGGAGATCCAGGCACGGCACCCGATCACGGAGGCCGCGGCGGCGGCGGTCCTTGGGGGGCGCGAGACCATTCGCCGCATCCTGGATCGAGCGGACCTTCGGCTCTTCATCATCGTCGGCCCCTGCTCGATCCACGATCTCGCCGCCGGCTACGACTATGCCCAACGGCTGCGGCACCTTGCCGAACAGGTTCGGGAGACGCTGGTCCTAGTCATGCGGGTCTACTTCGCCAAGCCCCGCACCGCCACCGGCTGGAAGGGGTTCATCAACGATCCCTACCTCGACGATTCCTTCCGCATCGACGAAGGGATGGAGAAGGCCAGGGCCTTCCTGCTGCAGGTGGCGGCGCTGGGCCTCCCGATAGCTACGGAGGCCCTCGACTCTATCACCCCGCAATACCTGGGCGATCTCATCGCCTGGACGGCCATCGGGGCCCGTACCGCGGAATCGCAGACCCACCGCGAGATCGCAAGCGGGCTGTCGACCCCGGTGGGGTTCAAGAACGGCACGGACGGCGACATCCAAGTGGCGATCAACGCGATCCGTGCGGCCGCCCGGCCCCATAGCTTCCTCGGCCTGAATGCCCACGGGCGATCGACGATCGTCCGGACCCGGGGGAATGCCTACGGCCACCTCGTGCTGCGGGGGGGCGGGGGGCGGTCAAATTACGATACGGTGAGCATTTCCCTGGTGGAGCGGGCGCTGGCAAGCGCGAGCCTCCCTCGGAACGTCGTCGTCGACTGCTCGCATGAGAATTCCTCCAAAGATCCGGAATTGCAGCCGCTGGTGCTCTCCGACTGCGTACACCAAATCCGGGAGGGCAACCGATCCATCGTAGGTCTGATGGTCGAGAGCAATATCGAAGGGGGCAATCAGCCGATCCCGGCCGACCTGTCGACCCTCAAGTACGGCTGTTCCGTAACCGACCCGTGCGTCGATTGGCCCACCACGGACCGCATGCTTCGCAAGGCCTGCCAGGCCCTGCGCAACGTCCTCCCCCATCGCGGAACCCCCTGAGCGTTGCCCCCTGCCTTCTGCGAAATCGTCCTGTTATTGATCATTGTATAAGTAATGGGCCACATGAAAGGGCAAGGGGGTCGGGCCGGGGTGCCCTGGAGCGCCGCGCCCGCGGGCGAGCCCGGCCCCGGCCCGGAGGGCGCCGTCCTGTGGCGGCCGACCCGGGGTAAGGGCGAGCCGGCATCGGGTACCCGCTTGAAGAGTGGGTGCAGGCGCCAGGCGTCGAGAGGGCGCCCCGGCCTGACCCCAATCGGTCCGCCACTTTACTTTCGCAAGAATCAGTAGTCAAAAACGTCCCCTATTTCGAGCGCCGGCGACTTCATCGGGGCTCCAGGGAACTGATCCGAGCCAGCTCGGGAAAGAGACGCAGCCAGGCGAGGCTCACGAGAATCGTCCCCACCCCCCCGAGGAGCACGGCGGGCACGGTGCCGAACAGGGCGGCCGTCACGCCGGACTCGAACTCCCCGAGTTGGTTCGAGGTCCCGATGAACATCGAGTGCACCGCGCTCACCCGGCCCCGCATCGCGTCGGGGGTTTCGATCTGAACAAGCGAGTTGCGGATAACCACGCTGATGACGTCCGCAGCCCCGAGGACCGTCAGCGCGCCCAGGGAGAGGCCGAACGAGGTCGAGACCGCAAACACGACCGTGGCGAGACCGAAGGTCGCCACGGCGCCGAACATGATTCGCCCAACCCGACGGCGGAGCGGACACCGTGCCAGAACCACCGACGTGGTCAGCGCCCCGACGGCGGGCGCCGAGCGCAGCAATCCCAAGCCCCAGGGGCCGGTGACCAGAATGTCCCGCGCGTAGATCGGGAGCAGCGCTGTGGCCCCGCCCAGCAACACGGCGAACAGGTCGAGAGAGATGGCCCCCAAGATCGCCGGCTGGCGGCGGATGAAGGCGATGCCGGCGAACAGCGACCGGACGCTCACAGGCTCGTGTGTGGCCGGTGTCCGCTCCATGCGGATGCCAGCCACGAGGAGGCTGGCACCGAAAAACAGGATGCCGGCCGTCGAGTAGACGGTGGTGGAGCCGGCCGCATACAGCAAACCGCCGAGCGCCGGCCCGAGGATCGAGGCCGTCTGGCCTGCCGACGCCGCCCAGGCGACAGCGCGCGGGATGAGCGCGGGGGGCACCAGGCCGGGGACCAGCGCCTGCAGGCTCGGCCCCTCGAAGGCCCGGGCCGCGCCCACCACGAAGACAATCGCCAGGAGGCTCTCCCCGCTTAGCCGCCCGCTGGTGCTCCCGAGGGCCAGCGTGCCGGCCGCCGTCGCCTCCACGAGTTCGCACGCCCGCGCCACCAGGCGGCGGTCGTAGCGGTCGGCCACCTGGCCCACCACGAGGGTCAGGAGAAACATCGGCAGGAACTGCGCCAGCCCGATCAGCCCGAGGTAAAATGGGCTTCCGGTGAGGGCATACCCCTGCCAGCCGACGGCGACCGCCTGCATCTGAAAGGCAATCGTGGTCGCCATGCGCCCGAACCAATAGAAGGCGAACGGCTTCTGGCGCAGGAGCGCGGGCGCTGGAAGCGGGCGTGGAGATGAGGAGTGCATGGTGGATTGCGACGTGTCCACGGGGTTACCAGTCAATCGCATCCGTCGAGGGCGCTTCAAACGACGGGATGAGCGCCTGCCGCACCTCCGCCCGACGCTCCCGGGGCGCCGCTGGCATGCCGGCGGGACAGCTCGCGTGCGGCTCCGCAGGGCTTTCGGCTTCCGGAAAGTCAGCGCAGCAAACAACGCCCCCCGTCTTGTGGCGGGCAGATTATCGCCGCCGGGAGGGCTGCCAGACGTACTCGCTCGCTTTCATGCGGAGGCTGCGCGGGGGGAGACACCCGGGGTCGCTTCGCGTCACGATCACCTGGCACCACTCCCCCTCCAGCAAGGCGTGCAGGTAGGTGTGGGTCCCATTCCGCTCGCCACGCCAGCGGGTCACCCGTCCCACATTGTCGCGTGTGATGACGACGACGTTCATGTCCCCTGCAGGTCCACGAAATAAGCCCTCGGCCATCGGAGTTCAGCCTGGGGCCTCACCTTCTTGCACCAAGCCGAAGCCTTGGTCGAAGGATACAACAAGAAGGCCTGTGGGACGAGGCTGGAGTTCCACCTCTTCTTTTGTCGACTTGCCGAGGACGCCCTGAGCCGAACGGCGCGAGAAGAAGCGCTTGACTCGGTTGGATTCATGAAGGAAAATACACCAAAGAAATGGCGATGGAGTTCGCGGGTCCCCGTCTGCGCGGGGTGATAACTCCTACTGGCAAAGCCAGTGGGGGTTTTTTATTTCGGGGGTTTGACGGCAATTGCCATCGCCTCCCTCCAGACCGCAGGGCGCGAGGAGGACCGGTGGGCCGTGGCCGCCGGGGGTTCCGCCCCGCCGGACTACCGACCGCCGACTCCGGCCGAGAATCCGACGCCCGTGGACGCCTGAGCCGGGAGTCGCACTGTGCAGCGCAAGCAGCCGACGGTCCGCGATTTGAACAGTCTCGGCGTCCATTTCTACAGCGTCGAGGCCTATGACCTGGCCATCGTTCAGCTCGAGCAGGCGACCCGCCTGGCGCCGGACGTGGCCTCCATTCACTTCAACCTGGGGGGCGCCTACTACGGGAAGGGGCGTATCGAGGACGCGGAGCGCGAGTTCCAGGAGGCGCTTGATCTCGACCCCGGCCACGCGCGCGCCCACTGGTTCCACGGCCTCTGCCTGGAGCGGATGGCCCGTCTGGGCGAAGCCCTGGCGGAATTCCACTGGGTGCGGGAGCATTCGCCGGGGACTCGCGAGGCACGATCCGCTCTCGAGGAGATCCAGGCCATCGCCGCCCTTTCCGGACGGGAAGGCCGCGGGGCCTCCCTTACCGGATAGCCATGAAGACGGACACTCCTTCATCTCCGACGACTCTGGAACGGGCCGGGTCCGTCCATCCGGATGGATCCCGGTTGCCGGCGGGGTCTTCGAGCCCGACCCTGAATTCTGAGAGCGTTTCCGGCGCTCTCAACGCCGCCCAAGTCCGCGCGGTGGCGGCCGCGCTCCGAACGTTGGAGTACGCACTGGATGAGGTCGAGCGCCTGCTGGCCTCGACCACTTCAGGGGTCACGATCCGCTGGCGAGTCGACCTGACCGTCGAGGAGCACCGCCTCCTCCGGCAACTCACGGCCCAACTCCGGGGGCGGCTGGCCGTCGCCTGCCTCGACCTGGGAATCGGCGCCGACGAACGGTCTGTTCGAGGCGCGATCCGGGGAACCCTGGCGGTCCTATGGGCCACACTCGAGGACAGTCGGGCAGTGAGTCTCCGCAGCTACGGTCCGCTTCCGGCCGGGGCGGGCTTGGGCCTGGATGCGACGATGGCGGCGCTCGCGGCGGACGTTGGCCGGATCCTTCGGATAGTGGAAGGAACGGAAGCAGGAGCGCGGGGCCGAGACCGGGGTGCCGCCGGCGCGGAGGCCTGAGGAGATGGACTTCGGAACCTTCGACGGCTTCTGGCATAGGCTCGCCCGGACGCGTCTGCACATGCCCGAGGTGTCGGACCTCGAGGCTGTCCTGGGACAGGCGATGGGCGCGTGGCGAAGCTGCGTGGTTTGCAACCTTCTCTGGGAGCGGGCCTTTGACCTGACCTCGCGCTGGCAGCAGCTCCTCGCTTCTGACGCCGCCGCCCAGGCGGACTTCCTGTGCGGGCAGACTTGGTGCAACCGGCATGCCTGGTTCTTCAGCCAGATGATGGCCCCGGTGTCCCAGGCGCGCTTGCAGCGCCGACTGCACGAGGAGGTGGCGGCCCGGATTCGGGAGCACCTCCAGTCCATCCCGGAGCGTCCGATGGGCGGGGACGCCCGCACGATTCTTGAATCGCTCATCGGCAGGCGTACCTGTCCCCTGTGCGACGACGAGTCCGCCTTGCTGACGCTGGTCCTGGCCGCGATAGTGCGCGGCCTGACCGCGGGATCGCTCCGGCCGGCCTTCGCCGCATCCGCCGGCTGCTGTCTCCCCCATCTGGCCGCCCTGCTGTCCCGCGTCGCCCACAGCGACACCGCCCGTTTCCTGTTGGAGGCGACCCAGGATCGCCTGGCACGGCTGACGGCGGAGTTGGACTACTACCAGGCGGAGAGCGAAAGCCGGCGGCGGCGGTACGAATCGGCCGCCGACGCCCCGGCCCGGGCCCTAGCCGCCTGGGCGGGCCTGCGGGACATGGTGCGGGATTGGGAGGGGACACCGACCGAGTCCCGCCCGCAGCCGGAAGGAGTTACGCCGTGACCGCTCCGCTCGAACCAAACAGGGGGCGGTGGGCAGCCGACGAAGCCCTCGCTTCCGCTGATGTCCCCCACGGGATGCGACGATGAACGATCTCAACGGGAAGGCCGCTGTCGTCTCATCGGTTCCGGCCGATGACCGGTGGTTGAATCGCAATGTCGCGGGGATGGGGATCACCAGCCTGCTGAGCGATTGGGGACACGAGATGGCCACGGCAATCCTCCCCGGGTTTCTGGCCGCCATCGGCGCTCCGGCCGCGGCCCTGGGCGTCATCGAAGGGGTGGCCGACGCCGTGTCCAGCTTCGTGAAACTCGGCGCCGGATGGTACACGGATCGGATCGGCCACCGGAAGGTCATCTGCGTAGGCGGTTATTTCCTGACGGGGGTCTCGCAGGCCATCTTTGCGTTTGCATACAGCTGGCCGCTGGTGCTCGCCGGCCGGACCCTCGGCTGGCTCGGTCGGGGCGTCCGCAGCCCTCTGCGGGACGCCATCCTGGCGGAGTCCGCGTCCGAGGAGGCGCGTGGGAAGGCCTTCGGCTTTCACCGGGCGGGCGACACGCTGGGCGCTGTTATTGGACCTCTCTGCGCCGTGGGGCTTCTGGCCCTGCTCCAGGGGCACGCCACCGGCGATCCCTCGTCACCCTTTCGTCTGGTATTCCTCCTGACCATCATCCCGGGTGTCGGATCGGCCCTGGCCTTCGGCACGGCGGTCCGCGAGCGGCGGCGCGCCCCGAACCGCGGGGTCCGGCTCTGGGCTACGATCCGTAGCCTGCCCCGGGCCTATCGGCGCTGGCTGGCGGGGGTGGGGATCTTCGGCATCGGGGACTTCGCGCACACCCTGATGATCCTGGCGGCCACGGAACTCCTCACCCCGGCGTACGGCGTGGTGGCGGCGGCCCAGATGGCTGCCCTGTTCTATGTGGTGCGGAATGTCCTGTACGCCGCCGCCTCTTACCCGATCGGCGCCTTGAGCGACCGCCTGGGTCGCCTCGGGATCCTGGTGCTCGGGTATGTCGTCGGCTCCCTGACGGCCGCCGGCCTCGTGGCCGCCTTCGCCTTCTCCTGGCGCCACCCCGTCTACCTTCTCGGGCTCTTCTGCCTGGGCGGAATCTACATCGCGGCCGAGGATGCCCTGGAGGGCGCCATGACCGCCGACTTCGTCCCTGCCGCGGAATGGCGGGGGATCGCGTACGGGGTGCTGGGGACGGTCAACGGCGTCGGGGACCTGGCGGCCAGCGTGATCGTCGGCGTCCTCTGGACGGCGGTCTCGCCGGTCCTCGCATTCGCCTATGCGGCGGCGGCAATGGGCGCGGGCGCCCTGGTTGTCGCCCGCCCGTGCTGAGGACTGCGATGCGCCTGGAAAATCTGGCGGCGGGATTGGACGATCTCTCGCGCAACCGGGAGGCGCTCGCCCTGTTGATCCTGCAGGGCGAACGGGCGGTCCCGGCCCTGGCGCGGATGCTCCTGGGGCCGCCCTCCTCTATCCCGGAGGCGCGCTGTCTCGCCGCGGAGGGCCTCGGATCGATCGGAGGGGAGGCGGCCGTCAGCGCCCTGATCCGGGTCCTCAGCCTGCACGATCCCCGACGGCTCGACCCGGTCCTCCGCCTGGCGGAGGAGGCGGTACAGAACCGGGCCGCAGAGCAGCTCGGCAGGATGGGAGACCGGCGGGCCGTCGAGCCGCTGCTGTACGGTCTGGCACAGGACGGGCTCCGCGAGGCGATGGGCGCGCTGGCCAGGCTCCGGGAGCCGCGGGCCATCCCCCACATCGTTCGGCGCCTGGAAGATCCGTGCGACCGCGCGGCAGCCGCGGACGCGCTGCTGGCATTCGGCAGCACGGCGGTTCCGGCCCTGACGGCGACACTGACCGAGCAGCACCCCTCTTCCGAGGATGAATCGCCCATGAGCGCGGAGCGACGCGCCGAGGCCGCACGCCTTCTCGGTACGCTGGGAGCTTCGCAGGCCCTGGAGGCGCTCCGGTCCCGCCTCGATGATCCGGCTGCGGCTGTCCGGCTCGAGGCCGGCCTCGCACTGGCGGCCCTCACCGGTGGCGACACACCCGATCGGGCGCTGGCGGTCATCGCACAGGGGCTGAACCATCCTGGCCCACCGACGGCCCTGCGGTGCATGGACGCAGCTGTCGAGGCCGCCGACCGGAGTATTCCCCATCTCCTTTCTGTCGCTCCACCGAGACGGACCGCGGCAGTCGGTCCGCGCCGTCCGGGGGATGATGCGCTCCAGGTGAGCGTGATCGAGACCTTGGAGCGGATCGGCTCGGAAGCAAGCACACGGGCTATCGAGGAATTCCTTCACGACCGGAGCCCCCTCGTGCGCGAGCGAGCACAGCGGGCGCTGCGGCATCCTTGAAGGAGAGATAGGCTCCCCATGGCTTTCCACAGCATACTCTTCAAACGGGCCGAGGACACGCCAACGCAGGACACAATCCAGCCGCCGGTCTTCTGCGTTGACTTGAATCTTGATCAGATCATAAACGCCGTCACCGCCGGCAGGCAGGAATACAACCTGAAGCCGTATTTCTACACTCCCTTGAGGCAGAAGGACGCGATTGCCTACCGGCATGAAGTATTCCGGGATCTCGAAGATCCACACCTGCTCGAGAGCGTCGAGTCGTTCGCCCGGAGCATGCGGGTCATGCGCGACCATCTCGCCCAGGCGGAAAAGCTTTATTACACGTATCAGAAGGAACGCTGGTTCCTGGAGGCGGTGGAGATCTATTGTGACGCGGTGAACCGCCTGATGCAGGAGCTTGCGCTGGTCGACCTGAAATCGCGAGGTTTTCTGGGCTTCCGGGATTACCTGGCAACGTACGCCCGGTCCGAGGGTTTTACCGCCCTCCTGGCGGACACGAAACAGCTCCTGGCCGACCTGTCTTCCATCCGCTACTCTCTGATCATCAAGGGGACGTCCGTCACGGTCTGGAAATACGAATCGGAATCCGACTACAGCGTAGACGTTGAGCGGACCTTCGAAAAATTCAAGCAGGGGGCACCCAAGGACTACCGGGCGAAATTTTCCAGCTCGCCGCAGATGAATCATGTGGAGGCGGCGATTCTGGATCTGCTCGCCAAGCTGTATCCCGACATCTTCCGACATCTTGACGTGTACTGCGCGAAGAACGCCGAGTATCTGGACGCAACGCTCGCCACCTTCGACCGTGAAGTGGAGTTCTACCTGGCCTACCTGGCGCATCGCGGCATCTTCACCCGAGCGGGATTGCCGTTTTGCTACCCGGAAGTCTCCGACTCCTCCAAGGACGTCTATGAGCACGAGGGGTTCGATCTGGCGCTGGCCGACAAGCTCGTCAAGGAAAAGGCCTCCGTTGTCTGCAACGACTTCTACCTGAAAGACAAGGAGCGCATCCTCGTCGTCACGGGTCCGAACCAGGGCGGGAAGACCACTTTCGCCCGCGCCTTCGGCCAGCTGCATTTCCTGGCCAGCATCGGCTGCCCGGTGCCGGGCAGGGAGGCGCAGCTCTTTTTGTTCGACAGGCTCTTTACCCATTTCGAAAAAGAAGAGGACATCCGAAATCTCCGGGGCAAGATGGAAGATGACCTGATCAGGATTTCCGAGATTCTGGCCCAGGCAACCTCGAACAGCATCGTCATCCTGAACGAGAGCTTCACGGCGACGACGTTGAGCGATGCGATCTTCTTGAGCACTCGAATCCTGGAACGAATCCTCCAGCTCGACCTGCTGTGCGTCTGCGTGACCTTCATCGATGAATTGGCGTCGTTGAGCGAGAAGACCGTCAGCGTGGTCGCGGGGGTCGCGCCCGACAATCCGGCAGTGCGGACGTACCGAATCATGCGACGGCCCGCGGACGGCGTGGCGTACGCACTGTCTATCGCCGAGAAGTACCGGCTCACGTACGAGTCCGTCAAGGAGCGCATCCGGCCATGAAGGCGTTTCTCATGTTTCGGGATCGCGATTTCGACCTCCAGGAGGCATTGCCTTGGAACGAGCAGGCCTTGACCCAGGATCTCGAGCTGGGGACGCTGTTCGATGCCATAGCCTGCCAGGACAAGCTGATCTGGGAGGTGGTCCGAAGGGCCATGCTACGGGGCGTGGAGGACGTGGATACCATCCTGTACCGTCAGGATATCCTCAAGGACTGCCTGAACGATCCTTCCGTGGTCCGGACGATGTATGCGATCGCCGGGGAGGCGATTGACGCCGAGCGGAAGGTGTGGTGGAGCTTTTTCCGAAATTCCCCGTCCGCGCTCCTGCACCGGTCGATCGAGGTCCTGACGCTGCTCGTCCGCGCGCTGAAGCAGCTGAGAAGTATCGCCGATGCGCACGCCCACACCTGTACTTCCGCCGGCCTGACGCGGTTGTTCAGGATGCTCGCCGCCGAGCTGGAGGACGAGTACTTCGCCCGCGTGGAGAGCCATCTGGGGGAGCTGAGCTTTCGGGACGGGGCGCTCATCAGCGCGGAATTGGGGCAGGGGAACAAAGGGACCGATTACCGGCTGCGGAAGCAGCCGGAAAAGAAGAAGCAGACCTGGATGGGGCGACTCTTCGGACCAAAACCGCTCGCCTACACCTATCACATCCCCGAGCGCGACGACAGCGGCCCGAGGTATCTCTCCGAGCTGCAGGACCGGGGCATCAACCTCGCCGCGAACGCGGTGGGCCAGTCGGCGGATCACATTCTCAGCTTCTTCGCCATGCTGCGCACCGAGCTGGCCTTCTACGTCGGCTGTGTGAACTTGCACGAGCACCTGGTCCGATTGGGCCAGCCAACCTGCTTTCCCGTGCCCGTGCCCTCCGGCAAGCGGAGCCACTCGTACACGGAATTGTACGACGTGTGTCTCGCGCTCAGCATGGGGCGGAGCGTGGTGGGGAATGACGGGACCGCCGACGACAGAGAGCTCGTGATGATCACGGGCGCGAACCAGGGCGGAAAATCGACATTTTTGCGGAGCATCGGAATCGCCCAGCTGATGATGCAGTGCGGGCTGTTTGCGCCGGCGGATGCCTTCTGTGCGAACATCTGCACGGGCCTGTTCACGCACTACAAGCGGGAAGAGGACACGACCATGCAGAGCGGAAAATTCGATGAAGAGCTCAGCCGGATGAGCGAGATCGTAGAGCATCTGAGGCCCGACGCCATGCTGTTGTTCAACGAATCGTTCGCGGCGACAAACGAGCGGGAAGGCTCGGAGATCGCCCGGCAGATCGTGAGCGCCTTGCTGGAGCGGCGCATCAAGGTCTTCTTCGTGACCCACCTGTACGACCTTGCCCACCGGTTTTTCGCCAAGAGCATGGAGAGCGCCCTCTTTCTGCGCGCGGAGCGGCAGGCCGACGGAACGCGAACCTTCAAGTTGACCGAGGGCGAGCCGCTCGAGACCAGCCATGGCGAGGACCTGTATGTGCGCATATTCGGAGGCGCCAATTGAGCTCGGAAGGGCGCGTATGCGGCCACATGGCTGCGGAATGGTCCACAGGCCGCAGAGGAGCTACGTTGTAGGTCGACGCGCCGATCGGCACAAGGTGCGACGCGAATGCCCCACATCGGGACGATCACCATGCGGAAAGGAGCCGGTAAGTGTCCGGCGCTCGGCTGGGTCGCCGTCGCAGCGGGGGGGCTGCTCTTGGCCCTCGTGGCCGCGCAGGGTTCGGGTGGGCAGGCGAGCGGCCGACCCGCAGTGCGCCTGGTGGTGTCTATCCCAACGCCACTCGAGGCGGCGATCTTCGGGCTCTTTGGCTTGGCCGCCCTCTTCGTCCTGTGGCTGCTGATGCCCCGACATCTCCGACATGGAAAGAAAGACCCGGATGCCATCGAGATGGTCTACGAGAACCCGAAGATCTCGCCCTGGTTCACCGTCGGCATGCTGGTCCTGAGCGCCGCGCCCTTGGCGCTGGTGGGGTATCTCCTCTGGCGCGGGTGGCCGCCCTTTGAGAAGGGGGTCGCTCGCGTCTCCCTTGCGGCCGGATTTTCCGCTCCCGGGGCTCCCCTCCACCAAGGGAGCGTCGTGCCATATGCGTCGGAGCCATGGTTCAGCGGCGTGGTCACGGTTCTGGCACTGGTGGTGGGAGCGGGGTGTCTGGCGGCGACCCTCTGGATCCTCTTCGGCGATCGCCTGATCGGGACGTGGAAAGGCCTGACGCCCCGGACCTCCGAGCCGCTGCTGGAGGCGATCGACGACAGCCTGGAGACCCTCCGACAAGAGTCGGATGCCCGCCGGGCGATCATCCGGTGCTATCGGCACTTCGAGCATGCCCTGACCCGACGGGGACTGCCGCGCGATCCCTGGGAAACCCCGACAGAGTTCATGCGGAAAGCCTTGGGCCGCCTCCCGCTCCCGCCGGAGATCGTGAAGGGTCTCATCGACCTGTTTCACCTGGCGCGCTTCAGCGATCACCCATTGGGGCCGAGGGAGCGCAACGTCGCAGTGGACTCGCTGGTGGAAATCCGCACTGCACTGGAAGGGGAGACGGCCCATGCTTCCGCCGTCTGATCCGCGCTGGTGGAGATTCTTTCTGGGGTACCTCCTCTTCGCTGGGCTGCTAGCCCTGGCCCTGACGCCCCTCTATTTCTTGGCGGAGCCTACGCACCGACCGCTGGTCGTCCGCCTTGGCGCCACCCTGCTTGCCGTGAGCGTCTTGGTCCACCTCCGACGGTTCGTCCGGGCGGCGATCACGTCGCAACCCGCCTCGGCCTTCGACCGGGCGCTCCGGCCGCTGCCGCCCGAGCGCCACATCGCACCTCTCTTCCTGAAGCTCCGGAACGAGCTGCGGTTCAGCAGAGCCGATTTCGGGTACTTCCAGCGAAACCTCTGGCCTCGGATCCTCCGTTTGTCGCGGAGGCGGGTCGGGGGCTCCCTGTCAAAGGCGCCTGAGATGCCGCGGGGAGGATTCTTCCGGCGGGGGCCGTCGCTGGCTGCCTTTCGCCAGCTTATCTCGCAGATCGAGGAGCGTCCATGAAGCTGGAAATGGTGGCCGATCGCTGCCGGGAGATCCTGGCAACTCTCTCCCGGGTGATCGTCGGCAAGGAGGCGGTACTCCAGCGGATCCTGGCGGGAATCCTGTGCAACGGGCACGTCCTGATCGAGGACTACCCCGGCCTGGCCAAGACCCTCATCGCGCAGCTCTTCGCCCAGACGTTGGATCTCGGCTTCAAGCGCATCCAGTTCACCCCGGACCTCTTACCGAGCGACATCACCGGCAGCTTCCTCTACGACCAGCGTCAGGGGCAATTCGAGTTCCGGCGAGGGCCTATCTTCACGAATCTGCTCCTGGCGGATGAGATTAACCGGGCCACCCCCAAGACGCAGGCCGCCATGCTGGAGGCGATGCAAGAGGCCCAGGTGACTGTGGAGGGGGAACTCTTCGCTCTGGAGCCGCCATTCCTGGTGATCGCCACCCAGAATCCGATCGAGCTGGAGGGGACCTATCCCCTCCCCGAGGCGCAGGTGGACCGGTTCCTCCTGCGACTGGCCGTGGGGTATCCGACCCCTGAGGAGGAGCGGGAGATCCTCGTGCGGCGCCGCGAGCGGCGGACGGATGCTGCGTCCGTCCCCCGTGTGATCTCCCGAGCGGAGATCCTGGCCATGCAGGCCGCGCTGGAGGAGGTCTTCGTGAGTGAGGCCATCGAGCGCTACATCGTGGACCTAGTCCAGGCCACACGGGGCGACGCCCGGGTGGCGCTCGGCGCCTCGCCGCGGGGGGCACTGGCGCTCCTCAAGCTGGCCCGGGCCGAGGCGGTTCTGGCGCGGCGGAACTTCGTGATCCCGGATGATGTGAAGGGGATGGCGGTCCCAGCTCTGGCCCACCGGCTCATCCTCAAGCCCGAGCTATGGGTGCGCAAGATCTCGGCGGAGCAAGTCCTCACCGATCTACTGGCAGAGGTACCGGCTCCTGCCACGGAGAGCCGATGATTAGGCGGATTCCCCCCCTGGCGCTTTCCCTACTCACGCTCTGCGGGGTGACCCTGATCCTTGGCCTTCTTTCCGGCCGGTCAGAGCTGTTCCTGGTGGCCCTCCCCCTGGTGGCATCCCTCTGCCGAGCAGCCATGGCGACCGAGGTCCCTGAGTACGGCGTGACGCACGAAATCTCGCAGGAGCGGCTCTTCGAGGGCGATACGCTTCGCGTGACGGTGACCCTCACGGCCCGTTCCCAGACCCCCCTCCTGGAGCTGTGTGAGTCGATTCCCCCCGGGACCGCCCTCGCCGCGGGGAGCAACCGGGCTCTGTTCAGCCTGCGCCCCGGCCAGCAGGTCCGGTGGAGCTACGGCCTCCGGTGTCTGCGGAGGGGTCGGTTCCAGGTCGGACCCCTGTATGCGCGGGCCTGGGGATGCTCGGGGCTGGAAACGGCCGAGGGAGAACACGCGGACGCGACCCCGGTGCGAGTTTACCCGCACTCCCTTCCCCTCCGCGCCCTGCCCCAGCCTCGCCGCACGCAGACCTCGGTGGGAAACTACGTGTCGCCGGTCTTAGGGGAGGGGCTGGAGCCAGGGGAGGTCCGGCCCTTCGCCCCCGGCGACCGGGTGAAGCACGTGAACTGGCGAGCCTCACTTCGGCTCGGCCGGCTCTACGTCACCCAGTGTCACCAGGAGCGGAACGCCGATGTCGTCCTGATGCTGGATACGCTCGGGCATGCGGGCCTTTCGCCCAGGAGCAGCCTCGACCTGTGCGCGCGGGCGGCGGCCTCGCTGGCCGGGGCCTACCTGTCGCGGAAAGACCGGGTGGGCCTCATCGAGTACGGCGGGGTGCTCCGCTGGGTGCGCCCGGGATCGGGGCGGGTCCAGCTCGAGCGGATCCTAGAGGCATTGCTGGCCGCGGAGGTGATCTTCACTTACGTGGCCAAGGATCTCACCCTGGTGCCGCCGCGGATCCTGCCGCCCCAGGCGCTCGTCCTGGCGCTGAGTCCGCTCCTGGACGACCGGTTCGTCACGGCGGTGCGGGATCTCGCCGCCCGCGGGTTCGATGTGGTGGTGGTGTGGGTCTCGCCGGTGGCCCTGTCCCGCGAGCTGCTCTCCGGATCGCTTCTGGACGATCTGGCCTGTCGCCTGTGGACCCTGGAAAGTGAGGAGCAGCTTGCCGCGCTACGCCAAGAGGGCCTCACGATCATCGAGTGGCACCCCGATCAGCCGCTGGAGCTGGCGCTCAGCCCCTTCGCACGCCATCGTCGGCCGAGGGCGCTGGTAGGATGATTCGATACCTGGGCGGCATCTTGGTGATGGCCCTTCTAGGGGTCCCGCTTCTGCGGGCGCCCTCCGGGCTGGTCGGCGCCGTGGGAGCGCTGGCGGGTCTATTCTGTATCGGCGGCGTTGTGATGCTCTCGATTCCGCTCCTGACGTTCGGTGCGTCGCTGGCACTGACAGAGTACACTCTGGCCCTGTGGCTGGCCGGATCCCCGCCGGATCTCCTCGGCGCGATTGGCCTCGGTGTGACGCTCTGGCTCCTCTTCGAGGTCACCGGGTTCGCCCAGCGCATCCAGGGTGTCGCCGTGGCTCCGGGGGTGCTCCGCAGGCAGGCGCGTTCTTGGATCGGGACCGGGATTGCTTTGATTGTCCTCGGCGGCATGGTCGCAATCGCCACAAGTGCCGTGAGGCTTCGGCTTCCCCCATCGGCGTGTCCGGTCGTGGTTGCGCTCGGCGCCGTGAGCGCTTTTCTCGGTGTGGCGCGCGCCCTGCTGTGCGGCGCAACCCGGTCGGCTCCCGTCCCCTTTGACGAAGAGCGATGACTCGATGTGACATGATTGGATGGGGTTGCATGGGGACGGGGAAGTCGATGCCGGCGGCGTTGAAACGTGTGCAGCAGTGGGTAAATTGGATCGCGACCTTCTATCGCGCCAATGGTGCCGGCCGGCCAGCGGGCCTCCCCCTTCGGCGTGTTCACCGCGGATTACGGGCTATCTTGGTTTCTGGAGAGCGCAGCGATCGGAGTCCTCTACGACATCTCGATACCGGCCACGATTGCATTCTGTGTGACGCTCCAGTGGGCCGCCATTCCGATCTTTGCGTCGGTGCGTCGTCAGGATAACCGACCGAAAGCCGAGTTATGCTTCAACCTGAGAGACGACGACCGAGACGGCAGGATCGACCGGCACGGTCGCTTCACGCTTCCCAGGACTCTCCTTCGGAAGTTGCGTGGAATGGGTGTGCGTGGAATGGGTGTTGACGGGCTGGCGACATAGTGCTAGATTTATTTTGGCGACGGAGTCTGCCTAGGCGCTGATCCGGCGATGATGACTCCTACCGGAGTGTAGCCAGCTTCGGGAGGGGTTCTCGGATGTTCACGACGCGACTAGCGGCGATCGACCACCCCCCAGAACCTCTGTCTTATGTCTTATAGCCCCCCTATCACGATCCCGGGTCTAGAACTATCTTCCGACAAGTTCGGGAGAAGGAGGACCACTCCCTTCTGGCGAGGCCGCCCCAGCCGCGCTTTCCCTCGTTTGGCACCGTGAGACGGGCGCTCTTTGGACTTATGAAGGGCGGCACAGTTATCGTTGATTGCCTGGCCGAGCGTTGGCTTAAGGGGAGGGGGGGCCAGCGCTGGGGAAGCCGAGGGGGAGGCTGGATTGAGTCCGGAGATGATCGTGCTCCGCACCTTCAAATGCTGAAGATCGACGCGGCCATCTTTTCGCCCGGCTGGAGGAACATCCGGGCGTCCAACTGGAGGTCCTGCGGTCGGCGTTGGTCGAGGCCTGCGCCGGATGGCGGGGCGCGCTGTTTCTTGGGCGAGGGGTGGAGGAACTCCTTCGCGGCCGGGTTGCCTCTGGGCGCGTGCACGTCATCGCCCCTTTCGAACTGCGGGTCGGACGGATCGAGCGGCAGGTGAATGTCTCGCGGTCGCGAGCCGAGGAGCGCGTGCGCCGGAGTGACGAGGAGAACGCCTGGTTCTACCGGACATTCTTCGGAATCGATTGGGGTGACCTACGGCGGCCGGACATCGTGATCGACACGGGGACGGTCTCCGTCGCGGAGGGGACGAGCCTGCTCATGGATGGGCCCATGCTTCGCCAGCCCCGATGATGTGCCGAGTCGGCCGAGCGACGGACCTCATTTCCCCAGGCGTCTTCCTTTGCGGCGGGCAGAAATCCTCCAGCCCGCAGTACACGAGGTAGAGTGGAATGACAGCACAATCCCTAGAGGGCCGTCTGCGCGATCTCCTGGCCGCGAAGACACCCGTTTTGCTGGTCGTTTCAGACGATGAGGAGCGAGTTGACGAGGCGATCCGGACAAGCCTCGCCACCTTGCCTGCGGGAATCGAGGCCTGGTCGTGGACGGTTACCGAGGGCCTGCGGACGAGTCAAACCATCATTCAGGGCACCGCGGGTGTCGCAGACGCGCTGAATGCTGCCACCCGGTTGGATCGGTCCGCCGTCTTCTTTTTCAAGGACCTTCATCTCCTGCTGGACAAGCACGACCCCTGGCTGATCCGCCGGCTAAAGGATCTGGCCGCCTCCTTCCGTGTCCAAGGAAAGGCCCTTGTTTTCCGGTCGCCGAGCATCGTCCTCCCCGACGATCTGGTCCCCACGGTGGTGGTGGTGGAGGATGCACCCCCGACGCGGACCGAGCTGATGGCTTTGCTCCGGGAATGGAAGGGATCGGCGAAGCAAGATCAGGGGCCCCCGGCCCCGGATCTTGCCGAGGGCTTCCTTCGAGCTGCCGCGGGCCTCCGACTGTACGAGGTTCGCCGCATCCTGAATCGAGCCCAGCCACAATCACCCGGCGCGGAGGATTGGCTTCTCGCCGGACTCGTGGAGGAAAAGGCCCGGTTCGTCAATCGGAGCGGCCTCCTCGAATATGTCCCCTCCGATCTCACCCTCGAGCGGGTGGGGGGGCTGCAGAACTTCAAGGGGTGGTTGCAGCAGGAGAACACGTCTTCACTGAGGCGGCTCAGCGAGTGGGGCTGAGTCCCCCCCGGGGCGTTCTCCTAATGGGCATCACGGGCTATGGGAAGAGTGTCGCCATCAAGGCCGCGGCCAGCTTTTGGAAGCTGCCGCTTCTCAGGTTGGACATGACGCGGCTCTATGGGGGAGAATTTGGCGCGCCGGAAGAGGCTGTCCGCCAGGCCATGCAGCGCGCCGAATCCCTGGCACCGTGCGTCCTGGATGGACGAGATGGAAACAGGGATCAGCCTGGCCGGCCACAAGGCCGATGGGGGGGCCGCTTCTCGCATCCTGGGATACTTCCTCACCTGGATGCAGGAACGGCGCGCCCCGGTCTTCGTCGGCGCGACCGCCAACGCCATTGACCTTCTTCCAGCCGAGGTCTTCCGCAAGGGCCGCTTTGATGAGATCTTCTACGTCAGCCTGCCAGGTAAGGCAGAACGGCAAGAGATCTTCCAGACCCACCTGGCAAGGCGCGGAATCAATCCGGGGGGGATGGATCTGGACCTTGTCGTCTACGGGTCCAAAGGCTACAGTGGGTCTGAGATCGAGCAGATCGTGGCCGCCGCCCTGATCGCTGCCCAGTCTGAGGGCCGCGCCCCCACCGATTCGGACTTGGCGACCTCGCTTTCGCGGACCGTCCCGATGTCCGTCACCATGGCCGAGCAGATCAAGCGCATAGAGGCATGGGCCTTCCATCGCGCCGTGCGGGCCTCGCCCGAAGACCGGAGCTGACCGATGCGCTGCCATTGCGGTCAACAGCTGGTCGCTGTGAGTGAACTGTTCGGAATGAGTATTGACGAGGTGGGGACAGGATGCTAAATTTCATTTGGCAATGGAGTCTGCCTGAGTGCGTTCCCCGACGCTGATGACTCCTACCGAACTCGACCGGGTTACGGCAGGAGGAGTCGGATAGTTGCAGCGCAATCGGGGAAAGCGCGTTTCTGTGTTTACCTCTTCCCTCCCTGCTTTCCCGTTGGAAGCGTAATCCGTCTGCCCGGCCGCATGGGTTGTCCTGCGCATGATCCGAAGGAGGATCGGCGAACCCCTGTGCGCTGGCAGTCTTGCCGGAGCTGATCACGGACCGGGCGATGATTGCGAAATGGCTCGGGGCTGTCGAAGCGCTTCTGTCCGACTGCAATGAGGTGCTCGCGCCCACCGGGGGGAGGCACATCCTTTTTCGTAGCCAGCCGAGGCGCGGCCTTTCAGATTCCACCCGAGCCATGATTCCTCTGCCAATGATGCCGGCAAACTGGCGGCCGCCGGATGGCGCCGCTCGCTCACTCGGGGCTGTATAGAAAGGAGACGCAGATGGGAGACAAGATCAAATCTGTCCGCGCACTGGAGATTCTCGATTCGCGCGGGAACCCCACGCTTCGCGTGCAGGTGGGGCTGGAGAGCGGCATCCTCGCCTCGGCCTCGGTGCCCTCCGGCGCCTCGACCGGAGAGAACGAGGCACTGGAGCTCCGCGACGGCGACAAGAAGCGCTACGGCGGGAAGGGCGTCCTCAAGGCGGTCTCGCACGTCACCGAAAGGATTGCCCCGGCGCTGCGTGGCATGGATCCCACCCGCCAGGCGGAGATCGATGCCCGGATGATCGAGTTGGACGGGACCCCCAACAAGGGCGCACTGGGGGCCAATGCCATCCTGGGGGTCTCGATGGCCGTGGCCCGCGCGGCCGCCCTGAGCGCCGGCCTGCCGCTCTACGCCTACCTGGGAGGGCCCGGCGCCGTCCGGCTTCCGGCCCCGATGATGAACATCCTCAACGGGGGAAAGCACGCGGACAACAGCGTGGACTTCCAGGAGTTCATGGCGATGCCCGTCGGCGCGCCGACCTTCGCCGAGGCCCTGCGGTACGGCGCGGAGACCTTCCACGCGCTCAAGGCCATCCTGCATCGGAAGGGGTACGCTACCAGCGTCGGGGACGAAGGGGGGTTCGCCCCCAACCTCAAGAGCAACGAGGAGGCCTGTGAGGTCATCCTGGAGGCCATCCAGGCGGCAGGCTACACGCCTGGGAAGGACGTTGCCATCGCCCTGGATCCGGCGGCCAGCTCCTTCTTTGAGGGAGGCGCCTACAACCTGGTCAAGTCGGGCCAGGGAAAGAAGACCAGCACGGAGATGACGGCGCTGTATCGCTCGTGGCTGGACAAGTACCCCATCGTCTCCATCGAGGATGGCCTGGCGGAAACCGACTGGCACGGATTCCGCGAGCACACTGCCGCGCTGGGTGGCCGCGTCCAGATCGTGGGCGATGACATCTACGTCACCAACACCCGGTTCATCGCGCGGGGCATCCAGGAGCGCACGACGAACGCCGTGCTCATCAAGCTGAACCAGATCGGGACGGTCACCGAGACGATTCGGGCGATCGAGATGTGCCGGAAGGCCGGGTGGGGCTACGTGGTCTCCCACCGGTCCGGCGAGACCGAGGATGCCTTCCTGGCGGATTTCGCCGTGGCCATGGGCGGGGGCCAGATCAAGACCGGCTCGGCCTGCCGGAGCGAGCGGATCGCCAAGTACAACCGCCTCCTGGAGATCGAGGCGGAGCTGGGAAAGACTGCGGTGTATGGAAAGGCATGAGCGGGCGGTCTCCGCTGGGGATACCGTGGACCCGACACCCCTGGAGGATCACGCAGCCCTGATCAAGGTGGTCGACAGGCGCAGCGGCTGAGATCATCCACGGCGCGGCCAAGTCGGATAGATTCGTGCGACAGCTCTGGCGGCGCGACGGACGTGAACGGGTGTCTGCCGGCCGCCGCGCGGCCGGACGATTCCGGGCACCTGAACGGAGGCAGACATCCTGATGGCGATCTCGATCGAGTGGGTCCAGACCCAGGTCAAGGCATGGGTCGTGGGCGAGGATCCCGAGGTGGAGGTGCAGACGCTGCCGCCTCGCGACGATTCTCGGCAGACTGGCCAAATCGTCCCTGTCCGCCTCCAGCGCCATGGTTATCGGATGACCGTGGCTTTTCCCGAGGATACCTTCTCGGGATCGCCGCTTCCGGAAGCCACGCGCCGGACACTCGGACAGATCATCCGACTCCTCCGATACATGGAAAAACGGCATCTGCCTCGCCCCGGGACAACCGACCACGAATGACGAAACCGGGCACCATACCGCCTACGGGGTCGGCCAACGCCCTTTAGTACAATACAGCCACAGACCGTCCGCCAGGCCGGGGTGACCCCACGCCGCGGCCAGGGGAGAACAGCGTATGACAAACCGGATCCTTTTCAACCTCTTGCAACTCCTCGTCGTCGGGGGTTTTGCGCCGCTGGTCGCCGGCGTCCTCAGTCGCGGGAAGGAGATCGTCCAGTCCAAGCGCGGTCCCAGCATCTTCCAGCCGTACCGGGACCTGTGGAAGCTGTTTCACAAGGACGAGGTGGTCTCCGAGCATAGCTCGTGGATCTTTCGCTTCACGCCGTATCTGGTCTTCGTGACGCCGCTCTTCGTCACGCTGCTGATCCCCGTGCTGACCAGCTATCCGCTCTTCTTCGCCTTCATGGGGGATATGCTGGGCGGCGGGTTCGTCCTGGCCTTGGGCGGCTTCTTTGCCGCGTTGGCCGCCGTGGACACGGCCAATTCGTACGGCCCCGTCGGCGCCAGCCGCACGCGCATGGTCGGCTTCCTGGCCGAGCCGGTGTTCATGATCGTCTTCTTCACCGTCTCGTTCGTCGCGAATTCCACCATTCCCTACATCGTCCAGCAGCGGTGGGTCACGCCCCTGGCCAATTTCTTCGCCCCGTCACACGTGCTGCTCCTGCTGGCGTTTCTCATGCTGATCCTCGCCGAAGGCGGGCGCATCCCTGTGGACAACCCGACCGGCCATTTCGAGCTGGCCATGATCGACGAATCGAAAGGGCTCGAGTACTCGGGGCGCGGCGCGGCGCTGATGAAGTGGGGAGGCCAGATGAAGTTCTTCGTGCTGCTCTGCATCTTTCTCAATGTGCTCGTGACCCCCTGGGGCCTGGCCGCCGGACAGGCATGGGGCGAGGTGCTGCTGGCGATTCCCCTGGTGCTGTTCAAGCTCCTCCTCCTGGCGGGGGTGCTGATCGTCATCGAATCCTCGCTGGCCAAGCTCCGGCTGTTTCGCATCGCCGAGTTCCTGGGCGCGGCCTTCATCACGTCGGTGCTGGCGATGACCGCCAGCATCTTTGCCTTCTGACGAGGAGACCCCATGTTCAGCGATCCCGCATCTGCGGCATGGCTCAGCCACCTCAACGCCCTTGCCGGCGGGCTGTTCCTACTGGCCACCTTCGGCATGGTGGCCACGCGTCAGGTGCAGGCCTGCCTGCGCATTTTCATCGCCCAATCGCTCTGTCTCGCCGCGTCCGCGTTCCTCCTGAGCCTTGGACTCCAGTCGTGGCATGTCTTCGCCGTAGGGATGATCGACGTCATCAGCAAGCCGCTGGCAATCCCCTGGCTGCTCCGACGGACGGTGCGGGGAGAGGTGTACAGCCGGCGCGAGATCGACCAGCTGGTGAACATCCCCACGTCGCTGCTGATCGCCCTGGCGCTGGCCATCGCCGCGTATTTCTTGGCGCTGCCCCTCCTCACCGTGGCGGACGGGGCATACGTGCGCGTCAACCTGCCCATCGCCATCGCGGGCCTGCTGGTGGGCGCATACACCGCCTCCGTGCGGCGTGAGGCCGTCCCGCTGCTGCTGGGCTTGCTGGCGATGGAGAACTCGGCCTTCTTTGCGGGGATCGCCATCGCCCCGGGGCTGCCCCTGATCGCCGAGCTGGCCTTCACCTTCGACGTGCTGATCCTGTCGTTCATCGCGGGCGTATTGACCCGCACCATTCACCAGCACATCGGCACCACGGAGGTCGGCACGCTCGCCGCCCTCAGAGAGGGACCCAAACCATGAGTCTGCCCATCATCTTGGGCTTGCCGCTCTTGGCGGCGGCGGTGTCCTGGCTGCCGTTCGGCTGGCGCGTGGTGGCATCCGCCACACTCGCATCCGCCGTCGCGGTCCTGGTCCTGGCCGTCCGCGCGGCGCTGACCGTCGCCGGCGGCACGCCGCTCGTCGCCGTTCCGGACTGGATCGCGCTGGATGGCTTCGGCGCCCTCCTGCTGGTCCTGGTTGCCGTGGTCGGGGCGACCGCGGCACTGTTTTCGTGGGGATACATGGGCCGGCACGATCACACGGCTGGTCGGTTACGCTCGTACTACCTCCATTTCAACCTGTTCCTGTTCGCCCTCGTCGCCGCGCCGGTCGTGGCCGAGCCGAACCTGGCGTGGATCGCCGTCGAGCTGACCGCGCTCTTCTCGGTGCTGCTGGTGGCCTTCGAGAACACGCACGAGGCGCTGGAGGCGGGCTGGAAGTACATCGCATTGATGTTCATGGGGGCCGCGATCGCGCTGCTGGGCTTCCTCATTCTCTTCTGGGCCTTTCAGCAGGGTGGGGGCGGGCCGTATTCCTGGGCGACGCTGCGCGCCGCCGCCCCCCGGTTGCCGCCCACGCTGGTCGAGGCCGCCTTCCTGTTGATTCTCGTCGGCTTCGGCACCGAGGTGGGGTTCGTGCCGCTTCATACCTGGCTGCCCGACGCCCACAGCCAGGCCCCGTCCCCCGTCTGCGCCCTGCTCTCGGGGGTCAAGACCACGGTCTCCCTCTACGTGATCCTGCGCCTGGTGCCTTTGCTGCCGGAACGCCAGGCGCAGCCATGGCTCCTGGCCGTGGGGCTCATCTCCGTGGGTGCCGCGGCCTTTCTCCTGCTCCAGGTGGACGATTACAAGCGCCTGTTCGCCTTTTCCACCGTGGAGCACATGGGAATCATCGCCGCCGCCGCCGGGCTAGGCACGGCCGGCGGCTACTACGGGGCCATGTTCCAAATGCTCACCCATTCCCTGGCCAAGTCCTTCTGCTTCCTCGCCTCCGGGGCGGCCTTGCTGGCGGTGCGGACTCGGCGGATCGGCGCCGTCCGCGGATTGGCCCGGACGTCGCCGCCGGCCGCTGTGGCCATGCTGTTTGGGGGGCTCGTGGTGGCCGGGGCGCCGCCGTTCGCCGTCTTCCTGAGCGAGCTCACGATCTTCAGGGCCGGCCTGGCGGCCGGGCGCTACGTCGTGACGGGGCTCCTGGCCCTCTTCATTGCCATCGCCTTCTTCGCCACGCTTTTGCACCTGAACCGCATGGTGTTCGGTCCTCCCGCGGCCAGTTCGACGGCGCCGCCGCGCCTACCCGGAAGCTGCTTCCTGGCGCTCATCCTGGCTGCGATGCCCCTGGCGCTGCTGGGCGTCTACCTCCCGGCGCCCATTCATCAACTCTTGCAGGCGGCCGCGGCCGCCCTGACGAGGTGAGCCGCCGATGAACCTGACCGAGGTACAGACGCACATCGCCCGGCGCTGGTCGGGGCTGGCCGAGAGTCGGCTGGAGGGCTGCCCGCCCCTTTTGGAGGTGACCTCCGCGCCCCGGGCTCTCCCCGACATCTGCGGATGGCTCTTCAGCGACTTGGGGTACAGCTTCGCCGGCTTGATCGTCGAGGAGGGGCCGTCCCAGTGGGAGCTGCGCTACCCGTTCTACGGCGAGGGGGAGGCCGCCTGGGTCCACGTGCTCGTCCGCCGGCCGCTGGACGAGGCCAGGCTTCCCAGCATCAGCGAACCCGTCCACGCAGCGGACTGGCATGAGCGCGAGGCGGAGGACCTGTTCGGTCTGGTCTTCGAAGGCCATCCCCGGCTGGGGGACTTCGTGCTGCACGATGACCGGTGGCAGGAGGGCGTGGAGCCCATGCGCCGCTCCTTTTCCGCGCACCGACCCCTGGCGGAGCGCCACCCCAACGTCAAAAGGCGGCCGCGCCGGATTGTGCGGGCCCCGGGCGCGTTTGCGATGCCGATTGGGCCGGTGTTCGCCGGCCAGGCCGAGGCTGTCCACTTCCTGCTGGAAACGGTGGGGGAGGATGTGATCCGCGCCATCCCTCGCCTCTTCTACAAGTATCGCGGCATCGAGAAGCTTGCCGAGGGGCGTTCGCTGGAGGAGACCCTGCTGCTGGCGGAGCGGTTCTGCGCCACCTCCGCCTTCGCCCACGCCCTGGGGTTCTGCCTGGCCGTCGAGGCGATCGCCGGCGCGGCGGCGCCGGCGCGCGCCCAAGCCCTGCGTGTCATGCTGGCAGAGCTGGAGCGCTTCCGCCATCATGTGGCGGCGATCCAGGCGATCTGCGAATCCACGGCGCTCGCCGTCGCCGCCAGCCAGGCGGCCATGCTCGAAGAGGATCTGCTGCGGCTCAGCGGGGCGCTCTCCGGCCATCGATACCTGTTCGGTCTGCTGACGCCCGGCGGGCTCACGCGCGACTTCGAAGACGCCGCCTGCCGGACGGCGGTCGGTGGCGTCCGGGTGGTCCTGAGCCGCCTGGTGGAGATTCAGCAGATGCTCCAGTTCTCCAGCAGCTTTCTCGACCGGATCGAGCAGGTCGGCATCACCCCGGAGAAGGAGGTGCGCCTGCACGGCCTCGTGGGTCCGGTGGCGCGCGCCGCCGGCGTGGCCCGCGATCTCCGACGGGCCCAGCCCTACTGCGGCTACGATGCGCTCCCCTTCGAGGTGCCCTGCGAGTCCGAGGGAGATGGCTACGCGCGACTTCGGGTGCTGTTCGCCGAGGCCGCCCAGTCGGTGCGGCTGATGGAGCAGGCGGCGGCCTTGCCGGGAGGGCCGGTGCTGGCCCCTGTACAGATGCGGCCAGGGGCCGCCATGGGCTGGACGGAGGCGCCTCGGGGCGCAGCGCTTCACTGGGTACGTATCGGGGAGGACGGCCAGGTGGCTCGCTACCGGATCATGCCGCCCTCGTTCGCGAACTGGCACGGATTTCACGTGGCCGCCGAGAACTTCGCCTTCCAGGACTTCCCCATCATCCTGGCCACCTTCGATCTGTCGGTGGCGGAAAACGACCGGTGATTGTGAGAGAGGACGGGACATGACTCAATGGGTTCGCAAGGGGATCTCCAGCGGGGTGAAGACCACGCGCTATCCTGATGCCGCAGATACGACGCCGGGCCTGTCCCCGGGACTGCCGCTGGGCGGCGGATATCCGGCGGCCGAGATTTCCTCGCTCGTCGATCGCTGTCCGACCAAGGCGATCAGCGCGAGGGACGCTGGCGGCGTCGCCGTGGATTACCGTCGCTGCATTCACTGCTTCCGGTGCGCCCGCGGACCGGGCGCGCCGTTGGCCTGGACTCCGGGCTACGAGTGGGGTGCGCGGGGAGGCGAGGTCTCGCCCGATCCTCTGGGCGCCGCCTTCGAGCGGTCGCTGTACATTCTGGTCGTGGACGCCGGCGACTGCGGGGCCTGCCTGAGCGAGGTCAGACAGCTCAACAATCCCTACTACAACATGCACCGCCTCGGTTTCTTCATCACCCCGACCCCCCGGCTGGCGGATGTGCTCCTGGTGGTGGGTCCCGTGACCGACCACATGCGGCGCCCCCTGCAGAAGACGTATGAGGCGATGCCGACGCCGAAGCGGGTGATGGCCGTGGGGGCCTGCGCCCTCTCGGGCGGCGTCTTCGGACCGAGCTTCGTCTCGGGCGCGGGGGTGGCGGAAGTGCTGTCCGTCGACGTGGCGGTGCCAGGCTCGCCGCCCCCCCCACTGGCCATCCTGCATGGTCTGCTGGTCCTGGCCGGCCGGAGACCCCCCGCCTCGCTTCTGTCCCCGGCGCAGACAGCGGGTACGGACGGAGGAGGCCGATGAACACCCCTGCCGCCGCCTCGATCGGCCTGTTCCTCGCGCTGTGTGCCGCCGGCATTGGGCTGACGGCCGCGGTCCCGTCGCAGCGCGTCCCGCGGCTCCTGGCCTGGATCGGCGCGATCGCCTCGCTGCCGGTTCTCTGGGCCGGGGGTGCGGTGCTGGCAACCGGGCAGGTGCTCAGCATGCGCCTGTGGACGATCCCCGCGTGGGGACCGCTGATGTTACAGATGGACCGGCTGGGAGCCGTTTTCGTCATGGTAGCCGGGATGGTCTTTCTGCCCGTCTCGATCTTCTGTGCGGGCTATCTGCCTCGCTACCTGGGGCGATACAGCCTTCGGATGTTCGGCGGGATGTATCTGGCCCTGTATGCGTCCATCGTGTTGATTTTCATCGCCGGCGACGTCCTCCTGTTCCTGTTCGCTTGGGAGGCGATGTCGATCCTTACGTATCTCCTCGTGAATTATGAGCACGAGGAGGAAGGACACTCCCAAGCCGGTTATGCCATGCTGGCCATCGGCGAGGCGGGAACGGTTGCCATAGCGCTGGGGCTCCTGCTGCTGGCGGTCGCGGCGGGCTCGTCGGAATTCGCCGCGATGAAGGCGGGCGCGGCTGTACTCGGTCCTGGTGCTCGATGGGGGGTGTTCCTGCTCACGTTCTTCGGATTCGGCGTCAAGGCCGGCCTGGTGCCCACGAACTCCTGGCTGCCACGCGCTCATCCCGTGGCGCCGGGAAATGTCTCGGCGCTCCTCTCAGGTGTGGTCTTGAACCTGGGGATCTATGGAATTGTGCGCGTCAACCTCGACCTCTTGCCCACCAGCGCAATAGGAATGGGGCTCATTGCGCTGACCATCGGAACGATCTCTGCCGTTTTGGGTATTCTCTACGCCACCACAGAAAACGATCTCAAAGTGATGCTGGCGCACAGCTCGATCGAGAACATCGGCATCGTGACTGCCGGGCTGGGGGCAGGCTTTGTATTTACCGCCACCGGGCATTCGAGCTTGGCCGTCATCGCCCTTGTCGCTGCGCTCTACCACATGGTGAACCATTCGATCTACAAGTCGCTCCTCTTCCTCGGGACGGTAACTGTCGATTCGCAGACCGGAACGCGCGACCTGGACTTGCTCGGAGGGCTCATTCGTCGTATGCCATGGACGGCTCTGCTTTTCCTGGTCGGGGCACTCTCGATTGCGGCCATGCCGCCGTTCAACGGGTTTGTGAGCGAATGGCTGATGTTGCAGACGGTGCTGCGCAGCGTGGAGCTGTCATCCGTCGGCGCGAAGCTGGTGTTTGCCGTGTGCGGCGCGGGCCTGGCATTGACCGCCGCACTGGCAGTGACCTGTTTTGTGAAGGCGTTTGCCATGGGGTTCCTGGGCATGTCCCGCTCTCCTCAGGCTCGGCGGGCCACGGAAGCACGTGTGTCCGCTCTGGCGCCGATGGCGCTGCTGGCAGCGCTCTGCCTTGGATTGGGCGTGTTGCCGACCTACGTCATCCCGGTCCTCAGCGAGGCACTGGCGCCTCTGGCGCAAGCCAGCGCAGCGGACGCGCTGGTGCCTCCGTTCTTCGCCGGCAGTCCGGGACATGCGAGCCTCCCGCGAGGGTTTGCGGTGGAATTCCATGACCTGGGCGCCCAGGTGGGGCAGCACCTCCTGCCGGGCCGCGGGCTGGTGGTGCTTCATCGGGGCGGACCCGAAAATCCCGTGGTATTCGCCATGTCCACCTCGTACTCCCTGGTGGTCCTGGCACTGCTGCTGGGGCTGGTGTATGGCCTGGTGGGAGTCTGGGCGGCGCGACGCCGCCGGCTGGTCCGACGGGCGTGCTGGGACGGCGGCGTCGACCGCTTGCTGCCGGAAATGACGTACACCGCCACGGGCTTCTCGAATCCGGTGCGAGTCATTTTCGACGCCGTATTCCGCCCCACGATGGCCAGGGAGGGACCAGAGACCGTAGCCAGCCACTTCCGGATGGCCATCCAGAAGGGGCGCCAGGAGACCTATATCGTCGACCGGCTCTTCCTTCATCCGGTCCGGCGCGGGGCCATGGCGGTCGCCCGCCAGTTGGCGAGGATGCACAACGGCCGAGTCAACGCGTATATCGGGTACGTCCTCGCCGCCCTGCTGCTGGTCTTGCTGGCGGCCTGGCTCGGAGGGGCCGCGGGCTGAGCCCGCGAGGCTTTGCGGGGCAGGGCGGCCGGTCGCGAAGTGCGCCCACGATCGCGGCCGGACAATCCGCGAAGGGTTGACATGCCCCAGACCGGCGCCTAAACTCTTGATGGGTGGGGATGGAGTCCCCCGTAACCGCCTCACCGGCTGATGACTCCTACCGAGGCCTTTGTCGGCCGGAGTTTCGACCTGTGAGGAAGAGCAGCTCCTGCAGGCGACGGCCTGGAGGAGTTTTTTATGGACGCGATCAGGTCCGCACCGCCTGCATCCCTGGGAGGCCCGCTCCACCCCTCACCGCCATCGGCGCTGGAGGAGGTCGGGGCGATCTGCCGCCGGTTTCGCCTCGACGCCCTGCGGCCACAGCTCGACGCCTGCACCGCGCTCCTGCAGGATGGGGAGGTGGTCGACGTCGCCGTGGTGGGACGCTTCAAGGCCGGGAAGAGCTCCTTCCTGAACAGCGTCGTAGGCGGGGACTTGTTGCCGGTGGCCGCCCTGCCTCTCACGGCCGTGATCACCCGCCTGCGCTATGGTGCGAGCGACCGCTCGGTGGTCAAACATTTGGATGGCACCGAGCGGGAGATCCCCGTGGACGACCTCCGCGAGTACGTCACGGAACAGCGGAACCCCGCCAACACCAAGGCCGTCGCCATGGTCGAGGTGGAGCTATCCTCCCTACGGCCCTACCAGGGGATCCGCTTCGTGGACACGCCGGGCCTGGGCAGCGTCTTCACCCACAACACCCGCGCCTCGATGGATTGGCTGCCGCGGATCGGGGCGGCGCTCCTTGCGATCAGCGCCGACCAGCCCCTGTCGGAGCATGATATGACCTTGCTGGCCGAGCTGGCCAAGCACACGCCGGAGATCTCGATCCTTCTCACCAAGGCGGATCTGGTGAGCTCCGGCGAGCTCGCGGACATCATCCGCTTCATCAGGGATCAGGTCGGCTCGACAATCCCCGGTGCGGTGCGCGTACTGCCTTTCTCCGTACGGCCCGGGTTCGAGCCCCAGCGTGCCGGGGTCCGGGAGTACCTGCTTGGGCGAGTTGCCGAGCACCACGAAGAGACCTCCAGGAGCATCCTCCGGTACAAACTCCAGCGGCTGACGGCTGACTGCCGGCAGTACCTGGAGGTGGCGCTGGCAGCGGCCTCGGCGGCGGCGGAGGCGCGGACGCGGCTGCAGGAAGCGCTCCGGCGGGAACGGACCCAGCTGGAGGCCGTGGGGAATGAGATCCGGATCGTGGCGCAGGACCTCAAGGGTCGGCTGATGGCAGACGCGCTGGAGCGATACGTCGCCCACACCCGCGAGCTCGTGGCGAGTTTGACGGCCGGGCTGCGGGCCGCCATGCCCGGGTGGAGAGGCGACCTGCGTAAGACGGCCGAACAGTTCGCCCAGTGGACCTATGAGGCCATCGAAGAACAGCTTGGCCCGCATTCCCACCAACACGGAGAGGAGCTGATCGCGCGGCACCTGACGTCCGCCCAGGCCAGCCTTTCCCGTGTGGTGCAGGCCTTCCAGGACCGATTGGCACAGGCGGTCGCGGAGGCGCTCCATACGCCATTCGCGGGGGCCCGCTTCGATGCCGCGGTCCGGTCCCCCGAGCGGCCGGACGTCCGGGTGAGCCGGGTCTTCGACATTCCGTTCGAGATCCTCTGGTTCCTGATCCCCATGACCGTCTTCCGCCCCCTGGTGAACCGGCACTTCGTCCGCAGGCTCCCCTGGGAGGTTGAGAAGAATCTCCACCGATTGGCGATGCAGTGGGCGCAAGCCATCGGAGCCTCCATCGACGATCTGGCCCGCCAGGCGCGGGAGTTCATGTGGGAGGAGCTGGCCACCATCGACCGGTTGGTGTCCGAGAGCCAGGACCAGCGACCGGCCCTGGAGGGCGCCCTGGCGACGCTGGAGGCCGTCGGGCGAGCGGGTGAGGAGCAATAGGCGTGAGGCGCGGCCGGCCTGTACGTCCGCGCTTCGGTGCCCGCCGAGGAATGCGCGCAGACCGCATGGATGGCCACGCCGGAGAAGTCCCGCGTCCGAAATGAACTACCCCGCGGCAAGTCGCGGGGGATGAACCCTCATGGATTCACCCGGTCCCGCAAGTCCCAGAATTCTTCACCATAGGCCCCGTCCGGCGATTCTCCCCCGTGCCCCTCTGATCGGATTCACGATGTGATATGATCCCCGCATGACCAACCAGATGCTCTTCACGCTCTTCGGCGGGACGGCCCTCCTGCTCTACGGGATGCAGCTCGTCCGCGAGGGCCTCCAGACCGTGGCCGGCGGGCGGATGCGCCAGATCCTCGGATCCATGACCGGGAACCGCGTGAAGGGGGTGCTGGCAGGCGCCTTCGTCACGGCCGTCGTGCAATCCTCCGGTGCGACGACCCTCATGCTGGTGGGATTCGCCAATTCCGGCCTGATCAGTCTTGCCCAGAGCATCGGCGTGATCCTGGGCGCGGACATCGGCACCACCTTCACCGTCCAACTGATCTCGTTCCAGATCTTCGAGTATGCCCTCCTCCTGACGGGCGTGGGCTTCCTCCTGATCTTCGTCTGCAAGCGCAGGATCCTGAAGTCCACCGGTCAGGCGATCCTGGGGTTCAGCCTGATCTTCCTGTCTATCGAGTACATGGCCAAGGCCATGGCGCCGCTCCGCGACAGCGAGGTGGTCCGCATCCTCCTCGCTTCGCTTGGGCAGCAGCCGATCCTTGGCGTGTGCGTGGGGGCGGCCCTCGCCGCGCTGGTCCTCAGCTCCGCCGCCACCATCGGCCTCGTCCTCACCCTGGCCCTACAGGGGATCCTGAGTCTCCAGTCGGCCATCCCGATCGTCCTCGGAGCCAACATCGGCACCTGCGCCACGGCGCTGGCCGGCTCCATCGGAACGACGACCGTGGCGCGGCGGGTGGCCCTCGCCCACATCCTGTTCAAGGTGGCGGGGACCCTGGTGTTCCTGCCGTTCCTCGGCCCGTTTGCCCGTGCGGTGCAATGGACCGCGGCCGATACGGCGCGGCAGATCGCCAACGCCCACACGCTCTTCAACCTCGTGATCACTGTCGCCTTCCTCCCCTTCACCCCGCTCTTCGCCACCCTGCTCGCGCATCTGGTGCCCGAGGCGCAGGCGAGGGACGGCGTTTTCGGCGCAAGATACCTCGAGGAGCGGATGCTGGACACGCCGGCGCTGGCCCTCGGGCAGGCAACGCGCGAGGCGCTCCGTGTGGGGGATATCGTCTCGGAGATGCTCGCCCAGAGCCTACCGGCCCTGTCCCGGAACGATCCCGATCTCGTGGAATTCATCAAGGAGAAAGACAATCAGGTGGATGCCCTCTACCGGGATATCAAGCACTACCTCACCCGGCTCTCCGGAGAGCGGCTCACCGACACCCAGGCGCGGCGCAAGATGACCATCCTCGCCTTCGCCGACAACATGGAGAGCATCGGCGACATCGTGGACCGTAACCTCATGGAGCTGGCCAAGAAGCGACTGCGGAGGGGCGTGCGCTTCTCCGACCCCGGGATCCAGGAGATCGGGGCGCTGCACAAGCAGGTGCTCGAGAGCGCGGAGCTGGCGATCGCCGCCTTCGGAAGCAGCGATATGATCCTGGCTCGGCGCGTCCTGGATCAGAAGCAGGAAATCGGGCGGAACGGACGGATGCTCCGTCAGGCGCACATCCAGCGGCTGCACGACGGGCTGCGGGAGTCGATGGAGACCAGCGAGATCCACCTGGACATCCTCACCAACCTCCAGCGGATCAGCTCGCACCTCGGCGCGATCGCCGTCCCAATCCTGGAAAGCGCCTAGCATCCTGCGAGGCGACGCCGCGGCAACCTATCCGCGAGGGACGCGCCCCTGTGCCCGCCGGGGCGCGGGGGATTAATTCACCTCAATCCGAGATTCTTCAACCGCCAGGGCGTCATGGGAAAAATTCAAATTCCGAAGTTCGAATTTCGAAATTGAAAGGCGTGATCCTGGCGTCATGGCGGTCAACGTCTTTCCCGGATCAGGGCTCACAGAACCCATTTTCGCTTCACATTCGTCAGAGTAATCAAGAACAACGCGGCGCAGAAGGCGGCCACCACGAGGAAGTCGAGAGAGAGGGAGAGCGCATTGGCCCGGCGAACCGCCCCGTGCAGGATGTCCGTCCCATAGGTGAGGGGCAGGGCATATGCCAGTGGTCGGAGCCACGTCGGAAGCTGGGCGACGGGAAAGAACAGGCCGCACAGGAAGATCATCGGAAAGCGAAAGAAGTTGGAGAGCGTCTGCGCCTCGAACACTTCCTTGACCGCCACAGCCACGAACAGGCCCAGGAAAGCGGAGACCACGGCGATCAGGACGATGCCGGGAACCATGACCACCCACGCGACACCCAGGAGTCTCCCCAGGCAGGCGGCCATCAGGATGGGGACGAACGCATTGGCCACGCCGAAGAGGATCGCCCCCGCCGTCTTGGCCAGCATGAGCAGCTCCAGCGGGATCGGCGCCAAGAGCAGGCGCTCGAAGGACCGGCCCCGCTTTTCGAATGTGACCGTGACGGCCAGCAGGGAGGTCGTGCCGAAAAGGATGGAGATCGCCACCACTCCGGGCAGAAGGGCCGGGATCCCCTCCAGGCCCGTGCCCGACTTGATGAAGAACATCCCGGTCCACGCCAGGGGGAACAGCAATCCCCAGCTCACGTTCGGCGGTTTGAGATAGTAGGTGCGCGCATCTTTCCAGAGGATCTGCCAGAAGGCGATCCATATCCTCATGCCGCGGCCCCCTGCTTCTCCCGCTCCTTCCGCATCTCCTCGGCGGCAATCCCGGTGACCCTGATGAAGACTTCCTCCAGGGACTGTCGCACGACCCGTGCCTCGAAGACTTCCACGCCGCGCTCGTCGAGGAAGCGCAGCAGCGGGAAGAGGTTGACCGGTTCAGAAGAGGTGAGCCGGAGGCGAATGCCCGCCGCCTGGCAGCTCACGCCGGGAAAGGCGTCACGGATGTCCCCGCAGACCTCCGGATGCTCAACGCCGAGGAGCAGCTCGACGGCATGCCGGCCCTTGGCCTCCTGCAGCAGGCTCTCCACCCTGTCCAGAGTGACGACCCGCCCGGAGACGATGAAGGCAATCCGCTGGCAGAGGCGCTCCGCCTCTTCGATGTAGTGCGTGGTGAGGAAGATCGTCGTCCCGTTCCGATTCAATCCTGCCAGGAGCTGCCGGATCTGGCGGGCGCTGGCCACGTCGATGCCCGTGGTCGGCTCGTCCAGAAAGAGGACGGGCGGCCGGTGCATGAGTCCGGCCGCAATGGCGAGCTTCCGCTTCATGCCCTTCGAGTACTGTCCGAAGCGCCGCGGACCGACCTCGGCCAGGCCGAAGGTCTCGAGCAGCTCCCGCGCCCGCGTCTCGCGGTTGGCGCGGCGCATGCCGTACAGGGCCCCGCAGAAGCACAAATTCGCGAAGCCGTCCAGTTCCGGATAGAGGTTGCTCTCGTCCGGGACCACCCCCATGAGATGCTGGGCAGCCTTCACGCGGCGCGTGTAATCCCGGCCGAAGTACCGGATCGTGCCTGCCGAGGGCCGGGCCAGGCCCGTCAGCATGTTGATGGTCGTGGTCTTCCCGGCCCCGTTGGGTCCCAGGAAGCCGAAGACCTCCCCCGGGGGGACGGCGAAGGAGATCCCGTCCACCGCCGTGACGTCCCCGAAGCGCTTGGCCAGGCCCTCTGCTTCGATGGCGGAGGGCTCATCCATAGAGGTCATTCTTTCTTTCCGCTGGGTGCGCACGGGTGATCCTTCCCCGTGCCATGCCATTTCTGGATTTGCTCCGGTGTGCATTTCTGCGCGATTCCCTTGAGCTGGTCGGGTTTCTGACACGTCGTCTTGCGCTGGGACATGACGCTCCTCCTCAGGATGGGCGCAGCAGGCGGTCCGCCAATTCCCGCCAGCGCGCCAGGGTCGCCTCGTTGACCACGTAGTGGACGAAATAGCCCCGCTTGTCGGCCGTCACCAGATCGCAGTCCCGCAGCACCCGAAGGTGCTGAGAGACAGCCGCAGGAGTGATCCGCAGCTCCCGCGCGAGCGCGTTAACGCAGAGGGCGCGGGCCTTCAGCAGCTCCAGCATCCGCACTCGCGTATTCACCGAGAGCGCCTTGAACACCCGCGCCAGTTCCGCGGGCTGGCTCGCTTGTGACATGCCTGCCCCCAGCCATGAACTGATTAAGTATGTACGCGGATACTTTATACCCTCCGTCTCTCTTGTCAAGCCGTTCGATATGGCGGTCTGCAAGGACGCGCGAGGGATGGGGAAACCGCAGGTGTGGCGGGAACGGGGTTCTCCTTGTAATATAGCTGCGCGGACGGTCCCGCCGGCGATCGACAGCTTGCCCGCCCCGCGTCGGGGCGGATGGATGAGCGCCTGCCTGGGCCACGCACGTCTCGGGGGAGGGGTGATGATCAGCATCAGCAAGCTATTTTGCGGCGGTGCGGCGGAGAGCGACGGCCTGCGCTACGGCCACAGTGGCCAGGGCCCGGTGGTGACCGCCGCTGCTCCGCCCGCCTCCGGCACCGCTGCGGAGCGGCGGCCGGTGACGGTCTGGAACGTTACACGGACATGCAACCTGCGCTGCATCCACTGCTACACCGATTCCGAGGCCAGGAAGTACAGCGGCGAGCTGACGACCGATGAGGGCCGGGCCCTCATCCGGGATCTGGCCAACTTCCGGATTCCCGCCCTGCTCTTCTCCGGCGGCGAGCCCCTGGCCCGGCCCGATCTCTTCGAGCTGGTTGCCTTCGCCCGCTCCCTCGGGGTTCGTCCCACCCTGTCCACAAACGGCACGCTGATCGCCGACGAGACGGCCCGGCAGATCAAGGAAGCGGGGTTCACCTACGTCGGGATCAGCCTGGATGGAATCGGGGAGGTCAACGACCGCTTCCGCGGAGTGGGTGGCGCCTTCGACCGGGCCGTGCGCGGTTTCAAAGCCTGCGTCCGGGCCGGTCAGCGCGTCGGCCTTCGCCTGACTCTCACCCGGCACAACTTCGCCAACCTTCACGGGATCTTCGATTTTATCGAGCGCGAGCAGATCGACCGGGCCTGTTTCTATCACCTGGTGTACTCGGGACGCGGCGGGCAGATCTCGGCCGACGACCTCTCGCGGGAGGAGACCCGGCGGGCCGTGGACATCATCCTCGAGCGCACGGCGGATTTCCACCGCCGGGGCCTCAACAAGGAGATCCTGACCGTCGACAACCACGTGGATGGGATCTACCTGTACCTGAAGCTCCGGGAGCGTTACCCCGAACGCGCAGAGCAGGTGCTGAAGCTCCTGACGTGGAACGGGGGCGGGATGTACAGCTCCGGGGTCGGGATCGCGGACATCGACTTCCAGGGGAATGTCCACGCCGACCAGTTCTGGATGCACCACTCCTTCGGCAATGTGCGACAGCGCCCGTTCAGCCAGATCTGGAACGATACCAGCGACCCCCTCATGGCCGGACTCAAGAACCGGCGGGCCATGATCAAGGGCCGCTGTGCGCCCGGGATCTGCAAGTGGTTCGACGCCTGCGGGGGGGCCATGCGGGTGCGGGCCGACCTTGTCTACCACGATCCCTGGGCGCCCGAGCCGGCCTGTTACCTCACCGACGAGGAGATCGGCCTTACCCCAGAAAAGCAGGCCGTTGTGAAGGCCAGAGTGGAGGACTTTGCTCTGCCGGAGTTCGCGCGGCCCTCTTCCGCCGCCAACCCCCAGGCCCCTCCGGACCCGCCGGTGATTCCATGCACCGGCGGAACGGAGGCGTGATCGGACGTTCGGCGATCGTCCCCGCTCCATCCGTCTTCCGAGCCGCCCGGAAACGGCGGCGCCGCCACTTCCCGAAACATGTCTCCCGCCGCGTCTAGCCGGCTGCTGAAAAACTCATTTTCGCTGAGGCTGCTCAAAAAGGTCCACATGCAAGGCGGCCCGCAAAGGGCCGAGTGAGGCGTACTTCCGGTACGCCGCAGCGAGTGTCCGAGCGGGCCAACGCCGCAGATGGGCCTTTTTCAGCAGCCTGCTAGCCGGGGGGCTGTTCGGTCGTTACCGCCGGGTAGGGAATCTTCCCCTTCAAGAGTCCCACCTTCTCCAACACTGCCTCGGTCGCCTCGACCGCCTCTTCGGTGACGCGCCCCTGGTGGCTGAGCGCCGGCTGGAGGGCCTCCACCCCTTGCAGCAACTGCTGCGGGCCCATCCCTCCCAGGAAAGGCTGGAGAGCGTCTGCCACCTTCTGCGGAGGATTCGTCAGGGCCCAGCGAGTGGCGCGGTCCATGACTTGCACCATCTTGGCGACCGTGTCGGGGTGTGCGCGCAGGTAGTCCCGGCGCACGACCAGGGTCCCCATGAGGAATCCCCTCAGGGAAGGATCCTCACCCCCGGCGTTGTTGAGGAAGACCATGGCGTTGCCCTGCCGCGCGGCCGTCTCCGCCAGCGGCACCACGCCGAGGGCCGCATCCACCGTTCGACCCTCCACGGCGCGGAGCCACGAGACGCTGGCGGACCCGATGGGCACGATTCTCATACCTTCCTCAGCCTTCAGCCCGGCCTGGCGCAGGGCAAACTCGGCCAGATGATGGGCGGTGTTGCCAAGGTGTGGGACGCCGAGCCTCAGGTTCCCAAGGGCCTTAAGCTTCTGGGCCAGCGGACTCCCCGCGACGAGCCCCCGCGCTTCTGCCGTTTCCAGGTTCATGGCCCAGTTGATGATCGGCCGTGTGAACCCGGAATAGACCATGACGATCTCGGGATCGCGCTGGAAGGCCAAGAGAACGGCGTCCCCAGGACTGAACGCAAAATCCACCTGGCGGGACAGGAGCGCCTTCAGGGCCAGCCCGCTCCCCTCGGTGACAACCAGGTTCACGTCCAGCCCCCGGCCCGCAAAGAGGTTGAGAGACCGAGCCAGGAACACCGGCGCCATGCTCAGATCGGTTGCCGGTATGGCCAGGCGGATCTCGCTGGCGCCGGCCGGCCCGGAGGCAAGAACCAGCAGGATCGCCCCCCAGAGCATCACGCGTGCGGCATGCCTGACCGTCACTGTCCCCTCCATCCTCTTTCAGAGCGTCATCACAGGAGTTCGAACGACCCGACCGGACTGGGAGGATTCTAGCAGGCTCAAGACCAGGCCGACAACCGGTCGTTGCTGGGGGGCTTCCCGTCAGGGAGGCAAGAGATGTCGCGCGGGCTGAAGCGCCGATGGAGCGGCCTCTGGATCACGAGAAGTAGGCCCGAAGCGCGGCCGCCTCGCGCCGGCCCAGGGCCACCGCGATCTGCAGCTGCTCCAGGTACTGCTCGAGCGTCTTGCCGCCCAAAGAGATGGGGTTGGACGCGAAGAACTGCCGCACCTCCGCTTCCAGCGCGGGGGTGGCCAGGCCGATGACCCCTTCCCACATCCGACGGAATCCTCCCTGCGGGAACTGCCGCTCCATCGCCTGCCAGTGGTCGGTGACGAATCGCCAGACCTGCTGTCGGGCCTCCACGCTCATCAGGAGTCCCCGCACGAGGAAGGGCGCGTCCTGGCTGCGCACCTCGCCGCTCAGGCAGAGCGCGAGCGTCCGGCGCAGCAGGCCCGGATCGCGGAACCCCGCCAGGGAGTGGAGATACCGCTGCTCTTCCTGGGGGGTCCTAGCGGCCTTGAAACGCCCAAAGAACGCCTCGTAGTCCGCGGGGCCGCCCACGTGGGCCAGGATGGCCACCAGCGCCGGAAGGAGATTGGGATCAACCGCGGAGGGGTCGGCCAGAGTCGCCTCATACAGCTTCCGCGCCTCGGCCTGAATCGTGCCGTCGTTTCCCAGGGTGCCGGCCGCCCGCAGCAGGTCCCCGCGGAGCTGCCGCTGCAGCTCTCCCTCGCCCGACCCCGGCATCCAGCCGAGACGCACGACCGCGGGGCCCAGCCGATCCCGCACCAAAGCCTCGAGTTCCGGCCGGAGCGCGGAGTCGATCACCCGGTTCAGAGAGGCGAAGGATGCCAGCAGCACGGTCCAGACGTTCCGGTCGGTTTCCTCGCGGAACCTGGCGGTGAGATCCAGGTAGGCCGTGATGGGCGCGACTCCCGCCAGGCAGGCCGCCCAGACATCGTTCACGAGATTGAACCGCTCGATGGGCGCCAGGATCTCGAGCGGGGCGGCCAGCAGCCGCTCCAGCAGCTTTGCCCCGTAGCGCACGCGGTAGAATCCATGGCCGCCGGCGTTGACGACGACCCAGTCGGGCCTGTCCGGCAGTTCCACCGAGGCCTCATCCGTTGAAAGTAGGAGGCGCATATCCTGGGCTCCACCCCGCACCCCCACGCGAAACGTCACCGGAACCGGCCAGCGGGCCGTCCCATCCCCCGCCCCCTGCGTGTAGCTGAATCGTTGCTGGGAGAAGCGCAGCCTCCGGCCTCCGTCTTCGGCGTCCACGCTGACCAGGGGATACCCGGGGCGGAAGATCCAGCCGTGCATCACGGAGGGAATCGGCTGCCCCGAGGCCTCGCCCAGCGATGCCCACAGATCCGAGGTCTCGGCGTTCCCGTACTGGTGGGCGCGCAGATACCTCCGGACGCCGTCGCGGAAGACGGCGGGGCCGAGGTACGTCTCGAACATGCGCAGCACCGCCCCGCCCTTCTCGTAGGTGAGCACGTCGAACATGGCGTCGGCGTCCTTGGGAGCCACCACCGGAAACTCCACCGGACGGCTGGACTGTAGCCCGTCTACCACCAGGGCGGCGGCACGGGACACGCCAAAGGTGGTCCAGCGTTGCCAGGCCGGCCGCCAGGCGTCCACGGCCTGCACCTCCATGAAGGTGGCGAAGGCTTCGTTCAGCCAGAGGCCGTTCCACCACGCCATGGTCACGAGGTCGCCGAACCACATGTGGGCGATCTCGTGGGCGACCACGTCGGCCACCCGCTCCATCTCCGCATGGGTGGCGGCCGTTTCGTCCACCAGGAGGGCTGTCTCGCGGAACGTGATGGCTCCCAGATTCTCCATGGCCCCGAAGGCGAAATCGGGGATGGCGATGAAGTCCAGCTTGTCCCCGGGATACGGGAGCCCGTAGTACTCTTCGAAGAACCGGAGCGAGAAAGCGGCAATCTTCTGGGCAAATCGGGCCAGGTGCCGTTTCCCAGGCACGCACCAGATCCGGATCGGCGTCTTGCCGACCATGGTCGGATCCGTCGCCTCCAGCTCTCCCACCACAAAGGCGACCAGGTAGGTGGACATGCGGATGGTCGGGGAGAAGACAACCGCCTTCTTGCCGCCCGGAAGCGGCCGCTCTTCGGCGACGCGGGTGTTGGAGACGGCCGACAACCCATTATCTACGACCAGCGTGATCTGAAAGACCGCCTTGAACGCCGGCTCGTCCCAGCAGGGAAACGCTCGTCGGGCCTCCGTGGCCTCGAACTGCGTCACCGCCAGGACTTTCCTTTCGGGCACGGCGGACGGACCGGACTCGCCGGCCCCCGAGGTGGGGCCGCTCGGGACCATGAAGGTACTGCGGTAGAATCCGCGCAGCTTGTCGTTCAGGCTCCCCGTGAAGCGGAGGGACAGCTTCCACGGCCCGGGCCGGAGGGCCTCCGGGAACCCAAGCCGGGCCCGCTCCGTCGCCTCCTCCATAACTACGGAACCCGGGAGCCGCTTTCCCTCGTCGCCCGCGATCGCCACCTCCTGGATCGCCAGCTCTGCGGCGTTCAGGACGATCTCGCGCACCGGCTCGCGCAGCACGACCTCGACCGTTTCGGCGCCGCTGAAGGTGCCGGCCGCCAGGTCGATTTCCAGCCGGATCTCGTACCGCTCCGGCGCCGCGGTCTGCGGAAGTCGATACGCATCCTGCCCTGTGTCGGCCATCACCGTTCTCATCCTCCTGTCCGTCAGTCGCGTCCGGCGCCCCGGCCCGGCAGTCGGTCACGCCCCCGGCCTGCCTCTTCGCGCTCACGCCATTCTATGCGACCACCGCTCCTCTCACAAGTCGCCCCCGAGGTCATGTCGCCTCCGGGATCAGCACCATGTATGTAGGACGATTCGAGTCCGACCCTCGGGGATGTTTGACACAGCGGGGATGGAGTGGAAGAAACCGTGGGATTCGCCTGACGCGCATTCTGCGCGGCCACACGCCTCAAGAGCGGATCCCGGAGGGGCCTGGTGAAGTTGCCCGGTCCGATGAACTTCCCAGGCTCCCCCGGGACCCGGTTGGTGCGGCGCGTGCTACGACTTCGCGTAGATCTCCTTCATCTCCGCCTCGGCCTGCTTGATCGTCTCGGCGGTGGACATCCCCTTGCAGGCCCGGGCGAACATGTTCACGATGACGTACTTGACCATCGCCTCGGCCGCGTGGCGGGTCGGCGGCCCGGGGTAGCCGGGCATCCGCACGTACTTCGGGATCTCCCGGATGACCTCCAGCTTGGGGTCTTTCTTCCAGACGGGGTCGTTTTCGTAGAAGTTAGCCAGGCCGGCGATCTGCCCCTCCCCCACGCCGATCCAGGCGGAGTATTGCTTGGGCTGGATCAGCCAGGTGATGAACGCTTTGGCCTCCTTGGGGAACTTGGAGAACTTGAAGATCCCCAAGCCCATGGCCGTGGAGTAGCCGAAGCGTCCCGCCGGACCCTTCGGCCAGAGGGCGTGGTTCGTCACCTCGCGCAGCTGCGGGGCGTTTTTCGTCTCGGCCCAGTAGATGCTCGCGGCGTTCCCGGTGACTGCCAGCTCCCCGGCCAGGAAGGCGCGGTTGTTGCTGGAGTCGTCCCAGGAGAACACGTCCGGGGTCTCGCCGTCCTTGAACAGGTTGCGAACATAGTCAACGGCCTTGGCCGTCCCCGGGGAATTGATGGCCACCGTCTTCCCGTCGGCCTTGCACTCGGCTCCCCCGTGCGCCCAAAACATGGGATAGTGGGACTGGTTCGCGTCGCCGATGGCCCGACCGAGGGCGAACCCGGAGTAATGACCCTTGTCCTTGATCTTTCGGCAGAGGACCAGCATCTCGTCGTACGTGTCGGGGAACTTGTCGAATCCCACCTCTCTCGCCCAATCGGAGCGATACACGACGGCGATCGGGATGATCCCCCAGGGCACCGATTTCCACACCTTGTTGACGATGCCGATATCCTTGGCGATGTTGGTCCAGCCATTGAGTTGTTTGCCCAGAGGTTCTGCAACGTCGCCCACGTTGATGAGGGACTTGTCGAACAGGTGGGCGCCGTCACTCCAGGTGGTGATGATGTCGGGACCGGCCCCGCTTTCCACCGCGGCGGCGGTCTTGCTCGGCAGATCGCTCTGGTTCACGAATTCGAAGGCGATTTCGACTCCCTTTTCCTTGGTGTACTGCTGGGCCTGCTCCCGCAGGGTGTCATCCATGGCGTTCAGAGTGTTGGACCAGGTCAGGATGCTGAGCCTGGCCGCCCCCAGACCGCTGCGGATGAAGGTCCCGAAGGAGAGGGCTGCGGTGGCGCCGGCGGTCACGCCGATGAACCGGCGGCGGCTGATTCCGTTCCCCCTTCCGGAGTGCGTCGATTTCTTCTTGTGTTGCATGATTCATCACCTCCGAGAACATCGGGTTGAAGCGAAGGGGAGCACCGCGCAGCACGGAGGCAGGGGTGGAGGCCGAGCATCGAGATGAGCGCTCGACGCCTCGTGAAGCGTTCTGGTCGGCGGGCAGGCCTTTCGTCGCACCAGAGGTCGCCACCGCCCCGCTTAGGGACAGGCTGAGGCCGATAACAGCGCACTGAAACACGGCCAACGGGACCGGCTGCCATATACCACGGCAGCCCCGCATTGTCCACAAGAAGGGCTGAGAGTCTGCTGGCGGCCCCGCGGAAGCGCCCCAGGGATCAGCGTCTGAGGCCCCGCAGGAAAGCTTCTACCTGCGAGCGGGTTGGAAACGAGGTCTGGGCCCCTTGCCGGGTGCAGGTCAGGGCCGCTGCGGCGTTGGCCAGAGGGAGTGCCTCCTCCCAGGTGCCTCCCGCCGCCAGCCCCACCGCCAGGGCGCCATTGAAGGCATCCCCCGCCCCCGTGGTGTCCACCGCATCCACCGGAAATGCCGGGAAGTGGAATGCGGACTCCCCATCGCAAGAGAGGACGCCCTGCTCCCCGAGGGTGACGATGACGCGCTTGACGCCCCGCGCCAACAGCCGCTGGGCGGCTTGCGTCGCGTTCTCCGGTCCCCTGACGGGGAGACCGGAGAGCACCTCCGCCTCGCCGGCATTGGGGGTCAGGCAATCCACCAGGGGCAGGAGATCGTCGGGCAGCTCCTGGGCCGGCGCCGGGTTGAGGATGGTGAGGGCACCGTGCTCGCGAGCGGCGGCCAGGGTCCAGCGGACCGTCGCCAGCGGGATCTCCAGCTGGCACAGCACCACCCGGGCCCACATCAGGTCCACCTCGTGCTGCCGGACCAGATCCGGGAGGAGCCGGAGATTGGCCCCCGAGGCGACGGCGATCTGGTTCCGGCCGGCGCCGTCCACCACGATCAACGCCACACCGGTCGCGGCATCCTTGGACTGGATCAGGCCGTCGGCGGAGATCCCCTCGGCGGCAAGCTGCTCGGCGATCTGATCACCCTGAGGGTCCCGCCCGACGCACCCGATGAAGCGGACGTCCCCGCGCAGCCGCCGCGCCGCCACCGCCTGGTTGGCGCCCTTGCCGCCGTGGCTCACGTAAAACTGGCCGCCGGTGACGGTCTCCCCGGCCGCGGGAAGCCGGTCCACCGCCACGGTGAAATCCATGTTCGCGGAGCCGACCACTAGCACCCTCGGCATGACCCACCTCGATCTGGAATTGAAAAGGCTCACTCGTTCCGCCGCCAAGCGCCTGCCGTCCAGCCGGGGCCGCCGTCGTTGGAGCGGCTATGCCTTCCTGCTATCCTGCCGGGTAGAGGTGGCAGCTGACCGTATGGCCGGGCGCCATGGCGATCGGGGTCGGCTTGATCTCCCGGCAAACGTCCGTGGCTCTGGGGCAGCGCGGATGGAAGCGACACCCCGCGGGCGGGGTGATGAGGTTGGGGATGGTGCCAGCAATCCCCTCCAGCGCCTCCTGCCGCCGCGCGTTGTGAGGAATGGAGCGCAGCAGGCCCTGGGTGTAAGGGTGCAGGGGAATGCGGAAGAGCTAACCTCCGCGCAGGGGAAGGTGAAACTTATAATACAGGCTGTGGGAAAGGTCAACCGTGCGGGATGGCCATCGGCGCTATTTCGGCGGAGTCTTCTGGCTCTGCTCCATCAGTTCGCGCCGGACCTTGTCGGTCATCTGCTGGGTGATTCCCTGATACGTCTCGGCCGGATTGGAGGAGCCCGTCGAAGGTTGCTGGGAAGGATACGGGTGGACGGACAGGATATCGGATCCGGGGATCTCCACCGTGTTGCCGGCCGGAAGTGTCACGCGGACGCGGTCGCCGATGATCTGCGTGCCCTCCGCCTGGACGGTCTCCCCGCTATGCAGGAAGATGATCTCCGTCGCCACGGCGGACGGCACCGGCCAGCAACACAGCAGCACCAGGAGCGCCCGCGCGGCACGGCGGAGGCGCCCTGTCGCCGCGGCATCCACTAGCTGCCTCCTGAGGAAGCAGAGGCAGCCGCGGCCTCCGAGAGCAGCAGCTTCGCATCCCGCCAGGCCGCCTCCATGGCGGTCAGCGCCTCCTCGAAGGCCTGCACGTCCGCTGACTCCGGGCCATAGACGCCGCGGATCTGCTCCCAGCGGGACTTGATGACTTCCTTCCGGCGGTACAGCGCTGCAAAATCCGCGGATCGGGCCTGATGCAGCGCCTCGGGGGCACTGGCCAGGGCCAGGCGCACTTGCTCCAGGTCCCGCTCCCATCCTTTGATCCGCTCGTCGATTGCTTCGCGTCCTTCGTCCGTGGCCATGCGTCTCCTCCGCCTCGGAGAATGCCGGACACCACCTCCACCCCGTTTGCGTGCCCCACCTATACCACGCCTAGGCGGGTTCGTCGAGCCGGGGGTCCCCAGGCCCGGTGGAGGAACTGCTTGCGGCGGGCTTGCGTCTCATCTACTCTTGCACCGGATAGGGTGCCTGCCTGGCCCCTCACATCCGGGGGAGGGAGCGCCGCGGGCGCTGCTCCCGCCGACCGGCGAAACGACCATTGAGGAGAAGACCATGTCCTCGCCCTACCAGATCAATCAGCTCGAAAAGGAAGACTCGTGGCGGATGTTCCGGATCATCGGGGAATTCGTCGAGGGCTTCGACGCCCTCTCCCAGATCACCCCGGCGGTCACCGTCTTCGGCAGTGCCCGGGCGCGACCGGGGGATTTCGCCTACGACACGGCCGAGGCCATCGGCCGCGAAATCGCCCGAGCCGGCTTCACCCTGGTGACCGGCGGCGGCCCGGGGGTCATGGAAGCGGCCTGCAAGGGGGCCGCCGAGGCGGGAGGCAGGACGGTCGGCCTGAACATCGATCTGCCCATGGAGCAGAAGGCCAATCCATATGCCGGCCTGTCGATGCACTTCCACTACTTCTTCGTTCGCAAGGTGATGTTGGTGAAGTACGCCACAGCCTTCGTCCTGCTGCCGGGGGGCTTCGGCACGCTGGACGAGCTGTTCGAGACCGTCACGCTCATCCAGACCCACAAGATCCGGCCCTTCCCCGTGATCCTGGTGGGCTGGGACTACTGGCGGGGGCTGGTGGACTGGCTGCACGAACAGGCGATCGCGCGGGGGTACCTGGGGGCGACCGAGCTGGACTTCCTGACGGTCACAGACGAGCCGGCGGAGGTCGCGCAGCGGATCACCCGCTTTTACAATGGCGAGGTGGGGGATCTCAGCGTCTCGGCCTGATGCCGCGGCCGGCCGTCCCCCCGAGCCGTTCGGCCGCAGCACCGCAGGGAGCCCGGCAGGGCCGCGGCTCTGATCGGGCCGGCAGCCAGTTACTCGACCCGGACGACGGCCGCGGCCGGCAGCCGCGACAGGAGGGATTGCAGGCCGCGCTCGACCTCTTCCGCCCGGCGGGACTCAAGCGTGAGCATGACAGTGTGGTCGGACGCATGCAGGACGGGGTACGAGCCGAGCCGCAGCCCCGGAACGTCCCGCAGGACCACCCGGAGATCCTCCGCAATCTCTCCTTCGTCGCACCGCAGGAACACGCGGCGCAGCACGTAGGGGACTCCCCGGAACCGCTCCCGGATCCACTCGAACTTCCGGCGCAGCGCCTCCGGGATGCCGGGAAAGAGATACACGTTTCCACACACGACCACCGGAAAGCTGAGCCCTTCGCCCCCCACGAGCTCGCTCCCTTCCGGAACTTCCGCCATCCTGAGCTGCGCCGGCGTGATTCCGGCCCCATAGTGCCGGCGCAGGACCGCCTCCAGAACGGGGTGGCGCACCACGGATCGTCCAAAGGCCTGCGCCACGGCCCCGATCGTGACGTCATCGTGCGTCGGGCCGATCCCGCCCGTCGAAAAGACCAGGTCGTACGCGGCGGCCAGAGACCGGACCTCCGCGGCGATGGCCTCGGCCTCGTCCGGGACGGTGACGATCCGCCGGGTATCCACACCCAGGCGCCGCAACTCGTGAACCAGATACGGGGAATTCTGGTCGGCCACCTTGCCGCTGAGGATTTCATCCCCGATGATCAGGATCGCCGCGGTCTGTGCCACGCCCATCTCCCGTTGCCCGGCCTCCCGCCCTTTCTCCTCCGTCAGAAATAGCTCGCCATCACCCGCGAGACCCACTCGGGCGTCCGAGGGGATTGCACCGTGTCGTACTCTGGGACGTAGGGCTTGAACGTCCACCACGGGGGTGCCGTTGATGGCATCCAGACCCTGGACGAACAGACGGTTCCCCTCGCGCCGGAGCAGCTTCACCGCCGTCACGCCGATGGGGTTTGGCCGGTGACGGGCTCGCTGGGCGAAGATGCCGACCTCCGGCAGATCCTGGCGCCCCCGGGGACGCCGGCGCATCCGCACCGGCTCGGCCTCGGCGGCCCGGTGCATCCAGTAGAGGATCAGGACGTGCGAGAACTCCTCGATGCCGTCCAGGCCATCTGCCAGTGTCTCGTCAAGCACCACTTCGGAAACCACGGCCCCCCAGCCTTCGTCCGTCGGCTCCTTGACCTGATTGTAGACCACGCCGATCCATTCCACGGAAGCTGCTCCTTTCTTCCCCCGGTCCCCTCCCGAGGGGGGCATCCGGAGCGGATCCGAAGGCGAACCATCAACGGCCGGGAGGCCTCCACTCCGGAGGAGATCCGATGGACCCGTCGGCGCTGCCCGGCAGAGTGGCGCCCCTACAAGCAGCAGCGCGCGAAGGCCGCCACGGCCTGCCGTGCCTGCTCCGTATCGGAAGGGAGGCCGGTGACGTTGAGCCGGCAGCGGCCCTCTGTAAAAACGGGGTAGAGGTGGGCGCCGTACAGCTCCCGGGCGGCGTCGGGTTTCGCTTTCGGGTTTCGGAACAACCCCGCATAGCGCTCCGAGAACAGTTCTGCGATCGGCGTGCCCCCGGCCAGCGCGCTCCACTGGGTCTCGGCCCCCGCACACCGGCGCAGTGCCGCCGCATGCTCCGCCTCGAGCCGGCCGCGGTCCTTGATCAGGGCCTTCACGAAGGCCCGCGTGACGGGATGCTCGAAAGAGCTTCCCCGCGCTCGGACGAGGGTCGTCAGCTTCTGCCCGACCGCCGCCCGGCTGGACGGGTCGGCCTGGAAGACGAGCAGCAGCCCGCAGGGGCGGAGCGCGAAGGCGACGAAAGCCTTGGTCGGGCTGATGGCCAAGGCGAACGGCACGCCCGCTTCGGCGAATGGCAGGACTTGCGCCCGGAAACTGTCCGCCATCAGCGCCGGATACGGCGTGCTGGCCACGCGCCGGGCGTACTCAAAGCCGGAATAGGCCCGATCCAGCACGACGAACGCGCCGGATGCGGCGGCGGCCTTTGCTCGGGCCTTCACCAGCTCGGCGGACGGCACCCGACCCGTCGTATTCATGGGACCCGCCTGGTAGACGGGCAGGACCCCTTCACCCGCGGCGAGGGCGTCGGCGGCAAACGTCTGAAACCGGAGCCGCGCGGACACCGCCACTGCGCGGTAGGCAGGCCAGCCCAGCTCCTCCACGGCCAGAGCGGAAAGGCCTTCCTTCAACAGGGCCGCCGCCTGGACGGCCATCTGAACGGCGCCCGTCCCGGCGTCGGACGGCAGCAGCAGCTCGAAATGGGGCCAGAGGGATTCGGGCACTCCCTGCCAGCGCAGCACGGCTTCGGTCAGCTCTTGCTTGGCCGCATCCGAGTTCAAATAGGAGCCACTCCCGCTCTCCTGGAGCTCGCGCTGGACGTATTCCAGCAGCGTCGGCGAGGTGGGCAGCGGCTTTCCGTCGCCCCCCAGCAGGATGCCGATGCCGTAGTTCTTCCCCTGGGGGTCCCGCTTGCAGAGGATGCCGGCAATCTGATTGGCGTCAAGCCCCGTCTCGCGCAGTCGCGCCGCTTCCGCGATCACCGCGTCACCGAAACTTTCCTGGGTCACCATTGTGCGATACCTCCCTTCGCGCCGGGGCGTTACCACGGAGCTGTGTTCGACGGCCATGCCTTCCCCCAAAATGTTCGGGCTACCCACACTCAAGCCGGAAGGAGCCGGAAACCTGCTGAGCAGGGTGGGTTCAGGCTCGACGCTCGCACGGGTAGGCCGGTTAGCCGCCGGAGCATACAACGAAATTCCGTTTCGGGACATGCGAAAGGCGCATCGGGGCCAGGCCAGGCCGCGAGGGCGCCGGCCTTACTCCAGCAGGCCGATCCGCCCCAACGGCCAGTAGCGCGCGAAAGCCTTGGCTACCAGCGCACTTCGCGGGACGAACCCCCAGATGTGGGAATCGGAGCTCAGGTTCCGATTGTCGCCCAGGACGAACAGCATCCCGGGCGGCACGGGCGTGGGAGGCAGAGAGTACTGCGGGCGGTCCTTCAGGTACGGCTCGCCGAGCGGCACTCCGTTCACGATCACGCGGCCGTCACGGACCTCCACCACATCTCCCTCCATGCCAATGACGCGCTTGATCAGGTCGCCTGGCACCTGCGCGTTGGGGGGGGCCGAGAAGATCACGATGTCTTTGCGGTGGGGCTCGGCAAACCAGAACCAGAACTTGTTTCCCAGGACACGGTCCCCGATCTCGAGCGTCGGCTCCATCGATCCCGATGGGATCACGAAGGCTTCCACCACCGCCGTCCGGATGCCAAGCGCCAGGAGCACGGCGATGGCGAGGCTCTTTGCCCACTCCCAGGCCATCGCCCGTCCGCTCCGAGGACGAGAGCCTTTCGGCTGTCCCATCACATGCTCCTCTTCGCCGGCAGGGGGATCCCGGCCCGCTCCAGGACCACCTCGCCGATCTTCTCATGAACCCCCAGGGGGGCGGTCACGCAGTACTCGACCCCCGGAAAGCCCTGCGCCGCCTCGGCCACCATCCGCGGAATGTCCGTGGTTGAATGGCGACCCGGCGAGAGGAAGTAGGGATGGACGACCACCGCCGTCGCCCCCTCTCGGACGCAGGCGGCGAAACCTTGTTCAATCGTCGGCTCGACCAGCTCCATGTGGGCGTACTGGACGCACTCCAGCCCCCCCTGTGCCTTCACCATGCCCGCCACGCAGGCCAGCATGTCGTTGGCCTCCTGGAATCGGCTCCCGTGGTCCACCAGCAGAAGGGCGATCTTCCTCTTTTCCTGGGCAGGCATCGGGCGCACCTCTCGGCGAATCTGACGGTCGCGGCGAGCCTCCCGCCGGATCATGACAGCCGGGCCCGGAGGTCGGCCAGGCGGGCCGCGAATTCCGCCTCGCCGAGGACGGGCGCGCACCCGGCCGTGTCGAGCGGCTCATCCAGCTCCACCCAGGAGACGCACCCGTCGTACCATGGGCTGGCTTTCAGGCAGAAGGCTTCCGGCCGGCGGCGAACCCGGAGGGCCAGTACGTGCACCCCCGGCTTGTTGCGGTAGTGGAACCGAGAAGTCACGCAATCCCAGGAAAGGATGTGCAGGCCGTCCAGGGCGCGCAGGCGATCGAGGTCGGTCACCCGCACCACCTCTTCCACGGTTGCGTACAGCTGTACCTCCAGTGAGCCGGCCGGCGGCTGGGCCGACTGTACGGCCTCGAACTCCGCCTGAACGGCGGATACGAGATCTCCCGCGCGTTGGTGGACATAGGTCGGGAACAGCCAGAAGTCCCGGTGCACCACCTCAAAGCCGTTCTTGATCTCCTCGATGCCGCCCTTTCGGAGCAACAGGATCTGCCGCCCGTCGGCCAGGGCACGGCACACGATGGCCCATTCTTTCAGGGCTGCCTTGGTCTGTGCCACAGCCATGGTTTCTCTCATGGAGGCCAGCTGCATGGGAACGCCCCCGGCCGGCCGGGGGAACATCGCGCGCCTGGGGCCGGCGCAGCCCGTATTATAGGGGACGAACCGCCGATCGCAAAGCGCGTCCCGCCCCTCCAGACGGAGTGCCGCGGCCGGATCACCGCGGCCCCCCGCCGGCTTCGGTCGCTTTCCGTATCTCACTCCAGACCGAATCCTTGCTGCCTGAGCACCCCCCGCAGGTCCGTCCGCGCCGCCTGTGCCAGCCGCCGCGCCGTGTGCTCCAGCCACCCGTAGTCCTCCATCCGGTCCGGCTTCCTCGGAACGGGCACCTGGCGGCCTTCGTAGATGCCCGTCGCCACCATCGTCCGGTCATAGTCGTGCAGTTCGCTGTCTTTGTGGTTGGGGTCGTATGTCTCCCAGTGCAGGACGGCGGAGGGGGCCAGGCGCGGCCGGACGATGGGACGCGCGGCGGGCCTGCCGACGGTCATCCCGACGACCGGAAAGACCAGGCGCGGGAGCTTCAGCAGATCGATGACCGCCTGGGTGTTGTTGCGGATGCTGCCCAGGTAGCAGATCCCCAGGCCGAGGGACTCGGCGGCCAGGGCGGCGTTCTGGGCGGCGATGCCGACATCCAGGACGCAGATCAGAAAATTCTCGACGTAGGCCGTGACCTGGGTGTACCCGCGCAGCTCACAGGCTCGGTCCAGGCGTCGGAGGTCGGCGCACCAGACCAGGACGACCGGCGCCTGGGCGACGTGCTCCTGCTTGCCGCAGATCTCCGACAAGCGGGCCCGGGTTGCGGCATCCCTCACGGCCACGACGCTCACCACCTGCATATTCGACGACGTGGAGGCGCGCTGTGCGGCGACGACCAGGGTCTCGATCGCCTCCTGCGAGACCGCATCCGGCCGGTACTTTCTGGCAGAGCCGTGCTGGTGAATGAGCTCGATGATCGGTGTGTGCATGGTCGCTCCTTGGCTGATGAGGGATGAGCAGGGACCGCCTTCGCCCGGAAAAACGGCCTGGGGCTCCCGGCACCCGCACGCAGCCGTCGAGACCCCGACCGCCCCCGCCGCAATGTGCCGGGGTTCGGGAGTCCTCCCGGGATGGATTCCGAATGCAGCGAGGCTACCAGGAGCGCCGACAGCCGTCAACCGGGCGGTCCCAGCAGCCGCCATCTTCGTTCTCCCGCGGCCGCGGGGGCCTTTCCGGAGTCAGGCCAAGCCCGCCTTTCGCGGGACTAGCACGCCACGCAGCGGAGATGCGTCTTCTCCTCCTGCCGGATGGTCCACAGGGGACACAGGGAGAAGGGAAAACTTTGCCACGGCCGGGCCGGAAGTCCGCCCTCGGGCCTCGGGGGATCTGCGGACCAGTTGCGGGATACGCTCCGTTTCGGGGGCGGTTCTTATTCGCGGTTGATTTCCTCCCTCATAGCCAAGTAGAATGCCGCCCGTTCGAGGTGCGCGTGGTGTTTTCTGCACTCAGAAGGAGTCTTGAATTGAGCCAACAGCAGCAGGCGACGCTTCACGGGTGGGGATTAATCCTGGGCGCCTCCAGCGGCTTCGGGGAGGCCACCAGTCTGGAGCTGGCGAGGCGCGGCTTGAACATCTTCGGGGTCCATCTGGACCGCAAGGCCACGCTGGAGAACGTGGAGCGTATCACGGCTGAGATCAAAGGCATGGGGCGCCAGACGGTCTTCTTCAACGTGAACGCCTCCGATGCCGAGAAGCGGCAGGAGGTGCTGAGCCAGATCGACCGGCTCCTCGCGGAGCGCGGCGAGCCCGGGGCGGTGACCGTTTTGCTCCACTCGCTGGCCTTCGGGGCGCTCCGGCCGTACATCACCGAGGATCCCAAGGAGGCCTTGACGCAGTCCCAGATGGAGATGACGCTGGACGTCATGGCCAACAGCCTGGTGTATTGGGTCCAGGATGTGGTGCGGCGGAAGCTGATGGGGGCTGGGGGCAGGATCTTCGCCATGACCAGCTCGGGCGGAACCCACGTGTGGCCGTCGTATGGGGCGGTTTCGGCCGCCAAGGCCGCCCTGGAGTCCCATATCCGCCAGCTGGCCTTCGAGCTGGCGCCGCTTCGGATCAGCGCTAACTCCATCCGTGCCGGCGTGACCGATACACCCGCCCTCCGCAAAATCCCCGGCAACGAGAACCTCATTCGCGGCGCGCTGACCAAGAATCCCCACGGCCGCCTCACCACCCCCGAGGATGTTGCCGCCGCCATTGCGACGCTCTGCGCCGAGGGGACCCACTGGATCACCGGGAACGTCATCGGCACGGATGGCGGGGAAGACCTCACAGGATAGGCCATCGCCGACACTCCGTTCTGCCGCTCGTCGTCGCGCTTTCCCGCCTGTCCGGACAGGACTCGTATCCGCTCCCGACGATCGCCAGCTGCTCGACGCGCCGCGGCCCGCGGACCATTCAGATCCGCGGGCCGTTGCAGTGCTCCGCTCCCTTGGAGAACGGCAGGCTCGGCTGCCGGTCAGGCGGATCCGGCAGGCCTCGCGCTAGCTGCCGCCAGCCCCGCAGCGCTTAGGATGGTAGACGCCACCGTCTCCTCCCCCAGGGTCGAGCTGATCATGAGATCGTAGAGGTGGGGGTCCTGCCGATCCTGGTGGAAGTACCGACGGGTGAAGGCGGCCCGCTGCTGATCGACCTCGCGAATGTCCGCCTCGATGTCCCTGTCGTCCCCGAACGCTGCGCGGGCCCGAGTGATCCGCTCCCGCCACGGGGCGTAGACGAAGACGTGGAGCGCATCATCGCGCTCCTGAAGGATGCATTGTCCGCCTCTCCCCACGATGACGCAATTCCCGATCGTCGCCGCTTCCGTGATCACCTGCCGCGCGAGAATCGCCATTCTTTCGCAGTCAAAATAATCGGCCGTCGTGGCGAAACCCACTCCCTCAAAGGCCCCCTTCGTGAAGCCGTGCTTCATCAGCCGATACCCCCAGGAGTCGACGCGTTCGTCATGCTCTTGGGCCACGCTGGAATCCACCTGCGCCGCCCGGGCGATCTCGCCGATCAGCGCCTTGTCGAGCAGTCTCCACCCCAGCCGCTCTGCCACCAGCGCTCCGATCCGTGCTCCACCGCTTCCATACTCCCGGGCAATAGTGATCACACGAATCATGGCCGCTCCTCCCATAGATGAACGACCAACCCACCCGGGTTTATTTGCATTCTGGGGGCCAGGTGCCTCCCGCGCTGACCCGCGCAACTTTCTGATTATTATGGGCGCGCATCTGTTCTTTCCGCCGACCCATTGCATTCGTGGGGCATTCTGTCCCTAGCAGGGTACTAAAAAACCCGCTTTCCCCCAGGCTGCTCAAAAAGGCCCAGATGCAAGGCGGCGTCACCCATCCCTCGGGATGGGTACCCGGGGCCGAGCACCCGCCACTGGCAGGTCAAGGCGTACTTCCGGTACGCCGCAGCGAGCGCCCGAGCGCGCCAACGAAGCGGATGGGCCTTTTTCAGCAGCCTGCTAGGAGAATCAAGAAATGGGGCGGGGAGTTACGTGATCATGAGGAAGGCAGGATGACGCACAGATGGAGGAACCACCCACCCTGGAGCCGGCCTTGCGAATCCGCAAGGCCCGTTCGGCTCCAGGGCAGGTACGTATCCGATCAACGGAGGCCGGGCTGTGTTATTGCGCAGGAGGCGCCGTTCGAGTTGGCGGCGCCGCTTGGGCAGGTGGTGCTGTCTGCGGAACCACCTTCAACCATCCGCTCGGACAGGTATTAACGTACGGATAGTAGGCCTTGGATTCCTGGCAATAGTACCAGTAATTCTCAGGCGGGGATTGCGGTGCCTGCTGGATATAGACAGGCGGATTCGGCTGTACCACCACGGGCGGCTGGGCATAATCATAATATGGATAGTAGGGGGATCCCCAAGGACCCCACCAGTACGGACCCGGGCCCCACCAGCCGCCCGGGCCGATATAGACCCCCACTCCGCCGTGTGAATGCCACCCACCGCGATACCCACCGTGATCCCATGCAGAGGCAGGAAGCGCGGTGCTCAAGAGCAAAATAAGCACGGCCAGGATCGCATAAACGGTCTTTTTCATGTTCATGGGATCTTTCCTCCTCTCCCCGGCGGCCCCGAGGGGCCATGCCCAGCCCGGCGTGATGTCTGGGGGTTATTATAGTGCCCCAACGGGGGCGCGGCAAATGACCGGTGTCACACGTCGCCCCACTTTCTTGGCTACCCAGTATTACGGGGGGAAGAGCCGAAGCGTTTCGGAGGCCTTCGGTTGGACGAATCGATAGCCCGCCAGGAATCCCACAATAACCGCCCGCTCGATCCTCCCGGCTCTGCCGCCCCTCGCGGTGGCACGAGGCAGGCCTCCGGAACCCATCGGCACGCTCGCAGGTTCGAGCCCTGCCCGGCTCCCCAAGCGGGGCGAATGTCTAGCCGTTGCACAAAGGTGTTGAAGCAGCGCTCAAAGGGACGCAACTCCGCAACAGCAATACGTCACGAGTGAATGGTTGTGCGGCCAACCTAATTATGAGCGATTTGTTTGAGGAGAACGGGTAACACTTCCTTGTTTTGGGTGATAGTGATCACCCCCTTGCTCTGTAACCAGGTCTCGACCGCCAGCCGCCGGGCGGTTTCGGTTTGGCGTGGGGTGGGAACCGCCTGGGTCTGGACGAGCGCCCGGGTCAGGGCGTCGATCTCCTCGAAGATCTCCCTCCGCTTGCGGCGAGTATACGCCTGCAGCGCTCGCCGCGCATCCTGGAACACCTGGCAGGCCATGCGCCCCTTGAGACAGCGGCGGGGGCGATGGTTCAGGTCGTGCGCCAACACCTCCGCACCGCCTTGCGCCGGGTCTCAAACGGGTAGGCGTACGCGTGCGGCCGCCCCACCCGCCGTGTTCCCTTCCGCGGGGCGGGGTTCCTCTTCCTCTTTCCTCCCGCCTTGCCGATCCTCTCCATGGGTCACACTCCTTTCGGGTCCTTCGGGGACCCTCGGTGCCGGAGTGTTACCCATTTTCCTCACGGGTTTTCGCTCAAGATCTGGTCGTTAGCCCAGCTGTCAATGCGTGCGTAGGGCCAACGTTAAACAGTCCCCCGTTCCAGTAACCTAGCCGTTCACCCAGGGTGTTGATCTCTCGAGTTGGTCGGCCGATGGCAAAGGAGAAATGGCAGTCTTTATCGAGGGTTTTGTTGATCTTGGTCGACTGGGTGAGCGTCGGAGGGTGGAGAAGAATTCTTGCGGAGATTACAACTCCGCTTTGGTCAATTATTTCGCGGTCTTATCATCGCATGAGCGCGTCATTTTCAACACCTTTGGTGAACGCCTAGTCCAGTAACACGGGGGGCTACGGATACAAGACCAGGGAGGGGTGAGGTCCGGTCCGAAAAGGGGGGTACTGCCGACCAGGGCCGGGCGGAGATCGGGCAAGCTGAGCCAACGTCGCCCGCCGAAGTCTCTCCCGGCGGGCCTCCTCGCGGCCATGCCACGGTCGGCCCGCTTCAGGGTCCACCTGACAACAGGGCCACCGCTTTCCCTGACTACCAAGGTGCCGGCGTCGGCGGCAAGTGTCAGCAAATACCGCCCGCGGCCTCCCCAGGAGGGCCGGCCGTCCGGAAGCGCCCGCGCCAGAACCCACACCCGTCCGCGGCCCTCTTGGCCCGCTCTTCCTGTCTTCCTGTGCGCGGGAGGGAGTGGCGCGGGTGCGGCACCTCCTGCCCTGCGGGAGGCCGATCATCGGGACCCCTTGCCCCGCCGGACGGTGGTGGGGTCGCCCGGGCGCGCCCCAGGAGCCCGTCATTTTCCGAATCGTGCCCAGTGGGCGCCAAAGAGGTCGTCTTCGCTGGGGGGCACGGGCGCAATGGGCAGGGACACCCAGGTCGTATTGATGAAGTGCTTCCATGCGATGTTCTCGCTGGCGATGTTGCCCCCCCAGGTCCCGCAGCCGAGCGTGAGCGAGAAGGGCATCCCGTTGCCGTAGTCCCCGCTATTGGCGTAGCACTGCGCCTGGCGGACCATGATGCGGCTGACGGGAGCTTGGAGAGCCAGCTCCCGAATGCGGTCCTCGCGGGTGGTGTGGATGCCACACGAGTGGCCCCGCCCGACGAACCCGGTGAGCCGCTGGACGTACGCGATGGCCTCGGGGAAATCCGCACACCGCCAGAGCGTCAGGACCGGGGAGAGCTTCTCGCCCGAGAAGGGATCCGCGGGGCCGACGGCCTCCCCGTGCACCATCAGGAAGCGCGTGGCGGGCGGCACGGCGATGCCCGCCGCATCCGCAATCAGCCGGGCTGTCTGGCCGGGAGCCTGCCGGTTGAGATGGAGGCCGTCGGGCCACAGGAAACGCCGGAGCTTCTCGCGCTCGGCGGCGCTGCACAGATGGCCCCCCTCGGCCTCGAGGCAGCCAATCATGCGATCGAAGACGGCTGCATGAATGACCGCGGAGTTCTCGCTGGAGCAGGAGGTGGCATTGTCGAAGGTCTTGCTCTGGGCGATCTTGCGGGCCGCGTCGGCGAGGTCCGCCGTCTCATCGACGATGCACACGGCATTGCCGGCCCCCACGCCGTAGGCGGGCGTGCCGCTGGAGTACGCCGCCTTCACCATGGCCGCGCCGCCCGTGGCGACGATGAGATCCACGGCCGCCATCAGCGCCTGGGCGTGTGCGACGGAGGGCTCGGGGATGCTCTGGACGAGATCCTCGGGCGCTCCCACCTGGCGGAGGCCGGCCCGCATGTAGCCGCAGGTGAGCGCGGCCGTCTCCTTGGCGGCCGGGTGGGGGGCGAAGATCACGGCGCTCCGGCCCTTCAGGATGGAGAGACCGTTGCAGCAGAGCGTCGAGGAGGGGTTGGTGACCGGAGTGAGCGCTCCCACCACCCCGACCGGTTTGGCGAACTTCAGGAGGCCTCGCGCCCGGTCTTCTTCGATGAGTCCGACGCTCCTCACGCCCTGGAGATCCCGCAGGGTCCCCAGCGTCTTCTTCCGATGCTTGAGCACCTTGTCCTCATACACGCCCATCCCGGTCTCTTCGCAGGCCAGACGGGCACACGTCTCGGCGTGCTCGCGGCGGTAGACCGCCCAGCCCACGGCCGCGACCAGCGCGTCCACCTGCTCCTGGGTCCAGCCTGCGACGGCGGCCTGGGCGACCCTGGCCCCGACCACCATCTCGTGCACGCTCGCCGTCATATGCGCCTCCGTCGTGTCGCTACTCTCCCGCGACGCGCATGTGAAGGATATCCGTTTCCGATGCGCGCGCGCGTCACTTCTTGCCCCGGTCGTACTGCAGGTACACCACATGCGTCTGCAGGTACTCCTCGAGGCCGTGCTTCCCGTCGGCCCCGCCGATTCCGGACCTCCGGCAGCCCGCATGGAACCCCTGCTTCGCCTCGCGATGCTCGCGATTGATATAGGTCTCGCCGAATCTGAACTCCCGGCACGCCCGCATGGCCACATCCAAATCTCGGGTATAGATGGAGGAGGCCAGCCCGTACTCGCAATCGTTGGCCAGCTCGATCGCCTCGTCGAGATCGCTGAAGGTGGCGATCGGGAGGACCGGCCCGAAGATCTCCTGCCGCATGATTGCGGTCTGGTGCCGGCACTGCGCCAGGACGGTCGCAGGATAATAGAATCCCTTGAGTCGGTCGGGCCGCCGTCCGCCCAGTACGAGGGTCGCCCCGTCCTTCACTGCCTGCTGGACGGCGGCGTCCACGTGATCGCGCTGCTGCCGGCTCACCAGCGGTCCCATGTCCACACCCGGTTCGGCGAGTGGGTCCCCGTAGGTCGTGCGCTCCATGGCCTCCGCGATCTTGCCCAGGAAGATTCCGGCGACGGCCTCGTGCACGTAGACGCGCTCCGGACACGTGCAGACCTGCCCGGCGTTCCGGATGCGGGCATTCCGAATGCACCGGGCAGCCAGGTCCAGGTCGGCGTCCGGCATGACGATGGCGGGCGCCTTTCCCCCCAGCTCCAGCGACACCTTCGTGACCTGCGCCGCCGCGGCCCGCATCACCGCCACGCCGCCCTCGACGCTCCCGGTGAAACTCACAATCCCCACCTTGGGATGCCCCGCCAGGGCAGTGCCGACCGTCGATCCGGAGCCCGACACCACGTTGACCACCCCGTTCGGCAGCGACGAGGCGGCAACAAGCTTCGCAAACTCGAAGGCGGCATTGGGGGTCTCGCTGCTCGGCTTGATGACGATGGCGTTTCCGGTGATCAGGGCCGGCGCCAGTTTCCGGACAATCATGAAGAAGGGAGAATTCCAGGGGAGGATGCCGGCGGCCACGCCGCACGGCTGCTTGAACACGAGGATGGTTTCATTCGACCGGTCGCTTTCGACGATCTCCCCCTCCACGCGGCGCGCGAATTCCGCATGGTACTCCAGATACTCGGCCGCGCTGGCAACCTCGGCCAGCGCCTGGGCGAGGGGCTTGCCCTGCTCCTCCGAGATCGTCCGCGCCAGCATCTCCTGCTGGGCGCGCGTGCCCTGGGCCAGCTCGCGCAGGAACCCGGCCCGCTCGATGGCAGGCCGCCTGGCCCAGGCACGCTGCGCTGCCTCTGCGGCCAGGACGGCAGCATCCACCTCCGCCGCGGTGGCGGCGGGAACCTCGGAGATCACCTCCTCGGTGGCCGGGTTGATGACCGGGGCCATCGTGCCGGCCGCGTTCCCCGCGAACTCCCCGTTGATGAACAGCTGATACCGTCGCATCGTGCGTCGTCCCCTTTCATTGTGTGCACATTGCTCGGCGCATGGCGCAGGGCGGCGTTGGGTGGAGATCGAAATGGCAACCGATCAACGACCTGCGAAGGCAAGTAGGACTATATATGCTTTAGAAAGCATAATAAAGGAAAAAAGAAAAGCGGGCCTCGCCCCGCTTGCTGCGCGCCCGCCCGTTTCTCCTGCCGGATTGTCTGTCGAGTCAGCCGCTCCGGAAGATGCGCACATACTCTCGCTGGGCCGCCGCATCCATCCGCCGATGGAACTCCCGGTATTTGGCCAGAAACTCCTTCCCCCGTGGTGTGAGGGCGGCCCCGCCGGTCTCCCCGCCCCCGCGCTGCCGGACAATGAATGGAAACCCAGCCGCCGCTTCCAGCTCTCGCAGGTACCCCCACACATACCGGTACGACATCTGGAAGCGATCCGCGGCTGCCTTGATCGAGCCGAGCTCGTCGATGGCCCCCAGCAATGCGGCCCGCCCGGCCCCCAATTTTACCTCGTCCCGGAAGATGAGCCACACGCGGAGCTTCGGTGTCATGGCCGCACTCCCCTCACAGGCCTGTTCCCATATCTGCCGATGCGGTCTCGGCCTTAAGTCTAGCGCACACCGGCATGCCCGTGAAAGCCCTTCGCGCGTGAGCGGGCCTCCGCGCGGCCGTGTCGCGAGCCGGCGCCCAATCCCTCCATTCCAGGCGGGAGCGGCCAGGCACGCGGCACGCTCTCGCATCCGGCCGCTGGGCCGACCCCCCTATGCGACCCAGGAGGACTCGGCCGTACGCATTCACTGCCGGCCTCAGAACAGGTCGGCCCGCACGGCCGAGTGAGGGCTTGCTCGTACCGGCGGACCTTTTCTATTTCGCCGCCTTGTCAGCCGTTGCCTTCCGCCGGTTTGCCCAATACGCCTTCATCCGCAGGCTGAGGGCTTTCCGGGCCTTGGCGCTCATCGCTCTTCGGGTCCGCTTGGTTCGCGCCGCTGCCCGCCTGCCCACCCGCGATCGCCTCGGCCCCTCAGCGGCCAGCACTCGCTGGATGGCTGCAATCTGCCGGGAGATCTTCGTCCGTTCCGCCTGGAGCTCCGCCAACGCCTTCCGCAAGGTGATTCCGAGTTCGATGGCCATGCGTCCTCCTGTAGATGGAGACCCTCAGCTGTTAAGTACCCGGGCCAGCCCGCAAAGCGGTAGCCCAGTTGACCTGGAGACTACCAGCAACCGAGCCCAACTGCCAGAGTTTCCGGTTGACAGGCCCACTTCACAGGAAGTACGTTAACTTTGTTAAAAAGAGTAAGCACGGCCTTGCTTTTGCGAAAGCCCGTCAAGCTCGCGGACATCCAGGCGGTCCTGGAGATCCTGTTCAAGCACGAACGAGCCCATTGACGGACAGCGAGAGGGGGCTCCCCATGCGGCCTCCAGCCAGTCAGGATCCGGGCGGCCGCGGAGGTTCTCACGGCAACGTCCCCCGGTCGTTCCGTATCCTGGTTGCCGAGGACAACCTGCTCCTGCGGGAACTTCTGGCCGAGTACCTCCGGATCGTGGGCTGGGAGGCCGAGACCGTGGCCGACGGTTCGAGCGCCCTTGCCACCGTAGCCGCCCGCCCGCCGGACCTCCTCGTTTGCGATGTCGGATTACCCGGGCTGGGCGGGCTCGATGTCTGCCGCCGACTGAAGGCGGATCCGGCCACTCGGCGGATACTGGTGATACTCACCATCGGGGCAGATGCGGAGATCCTCCCGCGCATTGATGCGTTCGTTGCGGACGGAGTCTTGATCAAGCCGTTCGGCCTGGCCCAACTTCAGAATCTAATTCAAACCCTTACCCGGGGCTAGCACCAAGGCAGGAAAGACGAACGGCGTCAGCATCCCATCTTGGGCCGGCATGGTGCAGATGGCCGCTCACTGGAAGCCGGGACGAGTATGGTGGAGGTAAGCAGGCCGGTGATCGACCATCGCACTTTGGGAGGCGGAAACATGAAAGCGCCGTGTCGATCCTGCCTGAAGGTGATCGGGGTGGGGTTCTTGTCCCTCATCCTCCTCGGGTGCGCCATCGGACGCTATTACGGCGGCTCCCGCATCCCGGAAGACCGGATCAAAGATATCCAGCCAGGGATCACCACGCGACAGGAGATCCTGGCCTGGTTTGGTCCGCCGCAGAATTATTCGAGCCCAACACTCCTCAACCAGATCCTCCGCGAGTACGAGGTGACGCAAGAGCCCCTCACCAGCTATCCGTTTGCAGACATTCTCTCCTACGAGTTCACCCAGGGCAATTTCAGGTTGCTCCTCCTTATCCTGTTCAATTACGTTGACGCCACCGTCAAGACGGATCACCTGGTAATCTTCTTCGGTCAAGACGGACGCGTGAAGTACTATGGCTTCCACAAAGGGACGGATGAACTGCGGTAGGCGCGTCATCCCCGCGCTCCTGCTGGCGGTGCTGATTCCAGGCTGCACGATCGAGCGGGTCTACCTGGGGTCTGAGCTCCCCACCGCTCTCCAGGGGAAGATTACCGTGGGCTCCACCACCAAGGGCGAGATCCTGCAGATCCTCGGCCCCCCCGCCACCGTCCGCCGGCAGTACGACGGCGATCTGTTCATTTATAGCTACATCCAGCAGAACTCGTCCCGCATCGATATCGCGGAACCGGTCGTGACGCACCTGACGGTCTTCTCCTACTCCCGCGTGCAGCAGAAGGACGACAGCCTGGTGATCCTGTTCGATAAGAACGGCGTGGTGAAGAGCTTCGGGTTTCACCGCGGGACAAAGGAGATGACCCCATTTTGAGGGCTCCTGCGTGTGGAACAACAGGTACGCCTCGACGGCTTGTCGGCCTGATTGCCGATACCCACGGACTGCTCCGGCCCGCCTCCGTCCAGGCGCTCCAGGGGGTCGATGCGATCATTCACGCCGGGGATATCGGGAGCCCCGAAATTTTGCGCGACCTCCGGGCCATCGCACCGGTCACCGCCGTGCGGGGAAACATCGATACGGGGGCCTGGGCAGAGGACCTTCCCCGGACGGCTGCCATCCAGGTTGGCCAGGTGGGAATCTACATCGTGCACACGCTTCCGAGCCTCGACCTCATACCGGAGGCGGCCGGTTTTCAGGTGGTCGTCAGCGGCCACTCCCACCGCCCGGCGATTGAAGAGCGCAGCGGCGTGCTCTTCGTCAACCCCGGAAGCGCGGGGCCGCGGCGCTTCAACCTTCCGGTCACCCTTGCCGTGATGTCCGTCCAGGGGAGCGCCCTCGAAGCGAATCTGGTAGCGCTGGATCCCTGAGCGTCCGGACAGTCCTGTCTCACACGAACCGGCCCTCACCCCTGCTGTCAACGCTTGCAGGGAGGATGGCCCTCACGGAACGGGATGGGGAGCAGGCCAAGAGGCGGCTGGCGAGCCGCCCCGGGTATGATAGACTTGCCTCTTGACGGTGCACTCTTGCGCGGGGGGAGCATCATTCCATGTGCGGCCGCTTCACCCTCAGTGCCTCGGCCACGGCCCTTGTGGAGCAGTTCGACCTGGCCAACCTGCCGAACTGGACGCCACGGTACAACATTGCCCCGACCCAGGAGGCGCTGACCGTTGCGATGCTGCCCGGTTTTCCCGGTCGGTACGGCCGCCTGCTCCGCTGGGGGTTGATCCCGCGTTGGGCGAAGGGACCCCGAAGCGGGTCCAGCCTGACCAACGCCCGGGCGGAGACCGTGGCGGGCAAGGCCGCGTTTCGCCACGCCTTCCGCCAGCGCCGCTGCCTCATCCTCGCGAACGGCTTCTATGAGTGGCAGCGGCAGGACCATCGCAAGCAGCCGTACTACATTCGCCTTCGTGACGATAGGCCCTTCGCATTTGCCGGCCTCTGGGAGCGCTGGGTCCCGGAGGACGGCCAGCCGCTCGACTCCTGCGCCATCCTCACCACCGCAGCGAACACGCTCATGAAGCCGCTACACCTCCGCATGCCGGTGATCCTGTCGTCGGCGGACGCCGAGGTGTGGCTGGACCCTGGCGTTCACGACCCGGATCGAGTCCAGCCGCTCCTTCGCCCCTACCCCGCCGAAGAGATGGTCGCCTACCCGGTGGGCCCGCTGGTGAACGATCCGGCGCACGACTCGCCGGAATGCATCGCCCCACTGGCCTAGCCTTCGCTCTCACCAGTGGCCTAATTTCGAGGTCGCCGTGCGGTGATATCCTGTTGCAAAGGAGGAAGGGACGTGGTTAAATATGTCTCCTTTACGGGGTCGTAGTTCAGTTGGCTAGAACGCCGGCCTGTCACGCCGGAGGTCGCGGGTTCGAGTCCCGTCGGCCCCGCCAACAAATTCAGCACTTACGTGGCTCCCCTCTCCCTTCTCCTACGCTATTGTGCGGGTTTTGTGCGGGACCCGAGCGGGTCTCGGTCGCCGGGCTCGCCGCGTTCGCCTTCGTCGGCTGACTGCCGAGGTACACTGCCAGCCGGTCGGCCGCCTGCCGTAGATCCCCCTCGGAGACAATGTTGTAGCGGTCGAAGATGTTCCGCGTCCGGTGGCCGAGCAGGGTCATTGCCACCCGTTCGGGGACGCCACTGCGGACGAGGTTCCGCGCCGCCGTCCGCCGGCAGTCGTGTATGAGCTTGCCGGGGAGCTTCGCCGCCTTGCACGCCTTCGCCCAGGTCTTCCGCCAGTCGCCCACCGGGAGCCCGTCGCGGTAATGGAACACCAGGGGGCAGTCTTCCCGCCGGGCTGCGAGACGACGTTCGAGTACCTCTCGGAGCGCTGGAGACAGCGGGAGCAGCCGCCCGGCCTTCGTCTTCGACCGCTGCGGGCTCAGGCGCACAACACCGCCGGCAAGGTCCA